>OZ251506.1:610000-5274819 GCA_965242835.1 Vicinamibacterales bacterium | reverse complement strand
GCCGCGGCGCATGGCCGCGGAAAACTCGCCTGGCTGCGCGGCCGGCTCAAGGCCGCCCGCGCTTCAATGAGGCCGCGGCGCATGGCCGCGGAAAACGTCGTCGAGGCAGTAGGTCTGGCCGCGGCGGTAGAGGCTTCAATGAGGCCGCGGCGCATGGCCGCGGAAAACCTACGGGGGGTCTACATTGCTGATCAACCACGCGGCTTCAATGAGGCCGCGGCGCATGGCCGCGGAAAACTAGGTGGGTTAGAAGGGTAGGTGGTAGGTGGGTTAGCTTCAATGAGGCCGCGGCGCATGGCCGCGGAAAACACTGCGCGGGCGGCGGCGAACCCGCCGCCCGGACGGGCTTCAATGAGGCCGCGGCGCATGGCCGCGGAAAACGTCAGAGACAGGGCGATCAGGGAGCGAAAACCGCGTGTCGCTTCAATGAGGCCGCGGCGCATGGCCGCGGAAAACGGCGGCCCCCGGATGGCGGCGCATCGTCCGGGAAGCGGCTTCAATGAGGCCGCGGCGCATGGCCGCGGAAAACGCCCGGTGTCTGGAGCGGGCCGAGCAGCCGGGAGAGGCTTCAATGAGGCCGCGGCGCATGGCCGCGGAAAACCGCGTCAGCAAGGTCTCCACGTGATAGGTGTCCGTGTCGCTTCAATGAGGCCGCGGCGCATGGCCGCGGAAAACCCAAGCAGCGGCAGGCCGAGGCCGACAAGCAGTCCGCTTCAATGAGGCCGCGGCGCATGGCCGCGGAAAACCCCGGCGCGCCGGTACACGCGCCGCATGAACCGCCCAGCGCTTCAATGAGGCCGCGGCGCATGGCCGCGGAAAACGGCTCCGAAAGGATGATCTCACCTTCCCGGACCCTGTGCTTCAATGAGGCCGCGGCGCATGGCCGCGGAAAACGCCGCGCGCGACGGCCGCTTCAAGCGCCTGTCGCACGCTTCAATGAGGCCGCGGCGCATGGCCGCGGAAAACAAGAGGCCGCGCGGGAAGAGGACGCGGGGAAACGTGCGGCTTCAATGAGGCCGCGGCGCATGGCCGCGGAAAACGACATGAATGATGCATTCGAAGCGCACATTCATATGCTTCAATGAGGCCGCGGCGCATGGCCGCGGAAAACACTGGCGCGGGTATTCAGCATATCTCCTACGCAAATGCTTCAATGAGGCCGCGGCGCATGGCCGCGGAAAACGGGCAGATCCTATCCCGCGGGAGTGAGCTCGGCCGCGCTTCAATGAGGCCGCGGCGCATGGCCGCGGAAAACGCGGGTTCGGCTTCCGCGGCCACGCGCCGCGGCCTGCTTCAATGAGGCCGCGGCGCATGGCCGCGGAAAACTTGCTCGCCCACGTCGGCCGGGCGCTGTTGCTCCGCGGCGCTTCAATGAGGCCGCGGCGCATGGCCGCGGAAAACGTAGAAGGGGTAGGGTAGGTGTAGGTAGATAGAAAGGGGCTTCAATGAGGCCGCGGCGCATGGCCGCGGAAAACATGGTCGGGTCTGTCTCGCTCGACGCCTCAGCCTCAGCTTCAATGAGGCCGCGGCGCATGGCCGCGGAAAACCTCGCAGGTGCGGGCGGTCATCAGAGACGAAAGCTTCAATGAGGCCGCGGCGCATGGCCGCGGAAAACCTCGGCGACGCCGGCGACGACCGCGCGGGCGACGGCGCTTCAATGAGGCCGCGGCGCATGGCCGCGGAAAACGACTTCGCGTCCGTCTGGCACGAGCTTCAGCCTGTCGCTTCAATGAGGCCGCGGCGCATGGCCGCGGAAAACTGGGGGGGGGGTTGGGGTCCCCCCCCCCCCCCCGATTGCTTCAATGAGGCCGCGGCGCATGGCCGCGGAAAACGACCCCGGCGACCCCGACCGATCCCTACGCGGGCCGGCTTCAATGAGGCCGCGGCGCATGGCCGCGGAAAACGCCCCGAAGGGCCGAAACAGGACGAGAGGACGCGGCCGCTTCAATGAGGCCGCGGCGCATGGCCGCGGAAAACCCGGATCACCTACAAGCCAACGCATCCGAGCCGCGGCGGCTTCAATGAGGCCGCGGCGCATGGCCGCGGAAAACGTCCCCACGAACATCGCCCCGCCCGCGCAGCCGAGCGGCTTCAATGAGGCCGCGGCGCATGGCCGCGGAAAACGCTGGAGATGCGGCAGAAGGGCGCGAACCCGGCTTCGCTTCAATGAGGCCGCGGCGCATGGCCGCGGAAAACGTAGAGCGTCGCCGCGTTGATGAGGAACGGCGAGTAGCTTCAATGAGGCCGCGGCGCATGGCCGCGGAAAACGCACAGGAGGGTCAACAAAAACACCTTGACACAGACGCTTCAATGAGGCCGCGGCGCATGGCCGCGGAAAACGCCGCCGAGCGCGAGCGCCGTAGACGGAATGGTCGAGGCTTCAATGAGGCCGCGGCGCATGGCCGCGGAAAACCTCGAGCGGCGGATCGCGTCTCTGGAATACCGCCTCGCTTCAATGAGGCCGCGGCGCATGGCCGCGGAAAACGTCCTCGGCGTGGTGAACCGCGCCGCCGGGAGCATCGTGCTTCAATGAGGCCGCGGCGCATGGCCGCGGAAAACCAGGCAAGGCATTCTTGTTACGCGGTCAAGGTGGCTGCTTCAATGAGGCCGCGGCGCATGGCCGCGGAAAACCTTCCTCAACCCGCCCTACTCGGCCGGGCTGTTGGGGCTTCAATGAGGCCGCGGCGCATGGCCGCGGAAAACGCCCCGGCCGAGGCCGATCCTCCCGCCGCGGCCCCCGCTTCAATGAGGCCGCGGCGCATGGCCGCGGAAAACTGCCCTCGACGGCCGGCTTCGAAGTCGGCGACATCATGCTTCAATGAGGCCGCGGCGCATGGCCGCGGAAAACGGCCCCCTCCCAGTCCCCTCCCCCCTCCCACGCCCGCGCGCTTCAATGAGGCCGCGGCGCATGGCCGCGGAAAACCCACGGACGGCGCCATCGGCGCCGGCCCGATCGCGGCCGTGCTTCAATGAGGCCGCGGCGCATGGCCGCGGAAAACGTCGGCGTCGCCGGCGTCGCCGGCGACGCTGCCGGAGCTTCAATGAGGCCGCGGCGCATGGCCGCGGAAAACACCGGCAGGGGCACGTTCTGCAGCACGGCATGGCTCGCGCTTCAATGAGGCCGCGGCGCATGGCCGCGGAAAACGCGGCCGCGGCTGCCGGCTGCCGGCGCGCCGCGGCGCTTCAATGAGGCCGCGGCGCATGGCCGCGGAAAACGCTCGGCCGTGTCGGGGGGATACGCCAGGCCCTCTCGCTTCAATGAGGCCGCGGCGCATGGCCGCGGAAAACCGGAGCGGCCCTCGCGGATCGCCGCGAGGGCCGCCTCGCTTCAATGAGGCCGCGGCGCATGGCCGCGGAAAACAGGGCGGCGACGCACTGGCGGGGAGACAGGCGGCGGCTTCAATGAGGCCGCGGCGCATGGCCGCGGAAAACGCGATGGGGGAGAGGGCCGCGGCCCTCGCCGCGGCCCTCGCTTCAATGAGGCCGCGGCGCATGGCCGCGGAAAACGCCGATCGGAGAGTGACGTCGTCACGCCAGCGCATGCGGCTTCAATGAGGCCGCGGCGCATGGCCGCGGAAAACGGCGGCGACGGCGCCGCGGACGCCGCCGCCGCCCGTGCTTCAATGAGGCCGCGGCGCATGGCCGCGGAAAACGCACACCGCGCAGTGGTCGCCCGACGCGCCCGGCCAGCTTCAATGAGGCCGCGGCGCATGGCCGCGGAAAACCTTCGGCAGGTGCCGGCCGTCGAATCCGGCGATGCGAAGCTTCAATGAGGCCGCGGCGCATGGCCGCGGAAAACGGCGATTGCACGGGCGCCCCCCGCGGCCGGGGGCGCCGCTTCAATGAGGCCGCGGCGCATGGCCGCGGAAAACTCCAGCCCATGCTCCCGTGAGAGTATCAGTAGCCGAGGCTTCAATGAGGCCGCGGCGCATGGCCGCGGAAAACACCCGCGGCCCGGCAGCTGCACCTGGAGCAGCGTCCCGCTTCAATGAGGCCGCGGCGCATGGCCGCGGAAAACGTCCTGCGGGTTTGGACTTACAGGAATGCGTTCGTCGCCGCTTCAATGAGGCCGCGGCGCATGGCCGCGGAAAACGCGCTTGTTCACCAACCGCCCCGACGGATCGGACGCCCCGCTTCAATGAGGCCGCGGCGCATGGCCGCGGAAAACGTCCAGCGGATGCTCCAGAACGACGGCCTGCTGCCGCTTCAATGAGGCCGCGGCGCATGGCCGCGGAAAACGCAGGATCGCGCATTCCGTCCGACGCGCCAGTCCGCTGCTTCAATGAGGCCGCGGCGCATGGCCGCGGAAAACACGGGCCGGCCGGTCAAGACGCTGCGAAACGTGGCGTCGCTTCAATGAGGCCGCGGCGCATGGCCGCGGAAAACCGCCTGCTGCGCGCCCAGGTCCATCCCGCGGGACGAGCTTCAATGAGGCCGCGGCGCATGGCCGCGGAAAACTCGATCATCAGCCGCACGTTGGCGAACAGGCGGTCGCTTCAATGAGGCCGCGGCGCATGGCCGCGGAAAACGTGGCGGCCTCGGTGCGTGGATTGCGGCCAGTGGGTGCTTCAATGAGGCCGCGGCGCATGGCCGCGGAAAACGACCTGCACCCCGCAGAACGGCGCCGCGACATCGTCCCTGCTTCAATGAGGCCGCGGCGCATGGCCGCGGAAAACGCACGACGTGATCCCGTCGATGGTCGGGGGGCTGTCGCTTCAATGAGGCCGCGGCGCATGGCCGCGGAAAACACCGCGACGCCGCGCGGGAGGCGCTGGCGGAGCACCGGGCTTCAATGAGGCCGCGGCGCATGGCCGCGGAAAACGCGCTCGGCCGGGGTAGGTGGAGTGAAATCGATGTCGCTTCAATGAGGCCGCGGCGCATGGCCGCGGAAAACGGCGGCGGCGGGGCCTAACCCCGATGACCTGGTTAGCTTCAATGAGGCCGCGGCGCATGGCCGCGGAAAACGGCCAGCCTATGTGAAGGAGAGCAATGGGGAGCTACCGCTTCAATGAGGCCGCGGCGCATGGCCGCGGAAAACCTTGACAAAAGTTCGAAATCCGCCCCCTCCAAGAGTGCTTCAATGAGGCCGCGGCGCATGGCCGCGGAAAACGTTGTACTGGCTATTCGTAATCCCCGAGGAGAATATGCTTCAATGAGGCCGCGGCGCATGGCCGCGGAAAACGTAGTGAACGGCTACGCGTTGGACGTTTGTGATTGGCCGCTTCAATGAGGCCGCGGCGCATGGCCGCGGAAAACGCGAGCGGCCCTACCGCTCGGACGGGAGGACGAGGGCTTCAATGAGGCCGCGGCGCATGGCCGCGGAAAACGGCGGCGGCGGAGTACTATATAGCTACGGCGGCGGCGGAGCTTCAATGAGGCCGCGGCGCATGGCCGCGGAAAACGAACGTCGCGAGGCGGCCGAGGAAACGTGGCAAACGGCTTCAATGAGGCCGCGGCGCATGGCCGCGGAAAACTTGAGTGCCGGAAAGTGGCAGATCGAGTATACGATGCTTCAATGAGGCCGCGGCGCATGGCCGCGGAAAACCTCGTCCAAATGGCACTATGAATTCCACATCCTTCCTGCTTCAATGAGGCCGCGGCGCATGGCCGCGGAAAACGACGGGATGCCGAGGCCGCCGCGGGGATCGACGACCCCGCTTCAATGAGGCCGCGGCGCATGGCCGCGGAAAACTACCAGACCGTCTACGACGAGGCCGAGGCGTCGTGAAGCTTCAATGAGGCCGCGGCGCATGGCCGCGGAAAACGGCCCCAGTCCACTTGCCACGTTGCATCCACGCTCAGGCTTCAATGAGGCCGCGGCGCATGGCCGCGGAAAACCTCGTCAACAGCCCACGCCGAGACGCGATAGAACTCGCTTCAATGAGGCCGCGGCGCATGGCCGCGGAAAACGGCGATCTCCCTGTCGCCGGCGTCGAGCGGCAGCGGCTTCAATGAGGCCGCGGCGCATGGCCGCGGAAAACCCCTCGGACCCATTCAGGGGACCCTTGCACGGAAGTCGCTTCAATGAGGCCGCGGCGCATGGCCGCGGAAAACTCTGTCCGTTATGCAAGGCGGCCATGTCGCACCCGAGCTTCAATGAGGCCGCGGCGCATGGCCGCGGAAAACCCGGCGGCGCCTCCAGCCCGGACAGGTCCGCGTCGTCGCTTCAATGAGGCCGCGGCGCATGGCCGCGGAAAACTGGGGCGAGGCTGAGGAGGCGGTAGACGGCGCGGCCGAGCTTCAATGAGGCCGCGGCGCATGGCCGCGGAAAACCGGGCGTTCGACGCCGCCTGGCGCCGGCGCGCTAGGCGGCTTCAATGAGGCCGCGGCGCATGGCCGCGGAAAACTCCTGCGAATATTGCGCCGATGATGTCGGGGATGGTCATCTGCTTCAATGAGGCCGCGGCGCATGGCCGCGGAAAACTCGTTGCGCGTCCCGGCGCCCGGCGCCCGGCCCTGTGGGCTTCAATGAGGCCGCGGCGCATGGCCGCGGAAAACCCGGCCCGGTACGGCCGGATGGAACAGGTCGCTCATGCTTCAATGAGGCCGCGGCGCATGGCCGCGGAAAACGCAGCGCGGCCAGGTGGTCGAGGTCCGCCCCGGCCGCGCTTCAATGAGGCCGCGGCGCATGGCCGCGGAAAACCCACGTCCGCGGGGACGTGCAGCCCACGGCGGCCTAGCTTCAATGAGGCCGCGGCGCATGGCCGCGGAAAACTTCCTGGCCGGCGTCGGCCTCGCGGCCGACGCCGACGCGCTTCAATGAGGCCGCGGCGCATGGCCGCGGAAAACTTCGTAGCAGCGGTCGCCTGCAGGCGGGGCGAAGCCGCTTCAATGAGGCCGCGGCGCATGGCCGCGGAAAACCTCGATCTGCTCGGCGAGGTCGACGTACGCCTCGGCGGCTTCAATGAGGCCGCGGCGCATGGCCGCGGAAAACTCGTCCAGATCGTCGGTCTCTCGATCGGTGAGAGAGCTTCAATGAGGCCGCGGCGCATGGCCGCGGAAAACGACGGGAACAGGCTTGCACTGAAGCCGTGGACAGGTGGTATGGCTTCAATGAGGCCGCGGCGCATGGCCGCGGAAAACCACCGCGGGGTCGTCGGCCCGCGCGCGCAGCTCATGCTTCAATGAGGCCGCGGCGCATGGCCGCGGAAAACTTCGCCCGCGCGGGTCGTCGCGCCCGCGCGGGCGTCGCTTCAATGAGGCCGCGGCGCATGGCCGCGGAAAACTCGCGGCCTACCGCGAGTACCTGCTGCGGCGGCGCGTGCTTCAATGAGGCCGCGGCGCATGGCCGCGGAAAACGAGGGCGCGGCGGACGCCATGCGCCTGCGGGCGATGCTTCAATGAGGCCGCGGCGCATGGCCGCGGAAAACGCAGTATCGCGGGGATACGGCCGCGAGCAGGGCCGCGGCGCTTCAATGAGGCCGCGGCGCATGGCCGCGGAAAACCTCGACGCCGGCGAAGTCCGGGGCGTCGACGCCCGCGCTTCAATGAGGCCGCGGCGCATGGCCGCGGAAAACGACTTCGCGCTCTGATGTCGATGTCGCCGATCATGACGCTTCAATGAGGCCGCGGCGCATGGCCGCGGAAAACCGCGCGCGGCGGCCTCGTCGGTGATCCCCGCCGAGGCTTCAATGAGGCCGCGGCGCATGGCCGCGGAAAACGTCGGCCGGGCCCTGCGCGCCCTGGCCCGCTCCGGCGCTTCAATGAGGCCGCGGCGCATGGCCGCGGAAAACCGGCTGGAGGCCGCCTCGGCCGTCAGCGCGCGGCGCGCTTCAATGAGGCCGCGGCGCATGGCCGCGGAAAACTGTGCCGGCTGCGGCGCCCGCTTCGAGACGCGCGAAGCTTCAATGAGGCCGCGGCGCATGGCCGCGGAAAACGCGGGTTGCGGGGGTGGAATTGTCCCACCTGATGGGAGCTTCAATGAGGCCGCGGCGCATGGCCGCGGAAAACGCAGGCGAACGAAACCCGCTGGGCGCCGACCAGTCTGCTTCAATGAGGCCGCGGCGCATGGCCGCGGAAAACGCGGCTTGCAGGGAACTGATGGCGGCCGAGCATATGGCTTCAATGAGGCCGCGGCGCATGGCCGCGGAAAACGCCAGGACCACGGTTCGGGCATCATCCCGATGCGGGCTTCAATGAGGCCGCGGCGCATGGCCGCGGAAAACGATGGGTTCGCGGATCCTTCTCCCCGCGAAGAAGGCGCTTCAATGAGGCCGCGGCGCATGGCCGCGGAAAACGTCCTTGCAGGACTTGGCGCCGAAGCGGGCCCGCAGGACGCTTCAATGAGGCCGCGGCGCATGGCCGCGGAAAACCCAGTCCGAACGTCCACGTCCACGGCCGCCCGGGGCGGCTTCAATGAGGCCGCGGCGCATGGCCGCGGAAAACTTTGACCTCGCCTCGCTTCACGCGAGCATAGACGCGCTTCAATGAGGCCGCGGCGCATGGCCGCGGAAAACACGGTGTGGACCGAACGGCCCTCCACGCCGAGAGGGAGCTTCAATGAGGCCGCGGCGCATGGCCGCGGAAAACGCCGTGTCCGGAATGCGACACCGATGGCGCATGGCAGCTTCAATGAGGCCGCGGCGCATGGCCGCGGAAAACGTCTTCGCCTGCCGGTAAAGGCGCTCGCTCCGCTCGGCTTCAATGAGGCCGCGGCGCATGGCCGCGGAAAACGTTGTCGGTTCCGACCTGTGGACGTTGGCCATTGGAGCTTCAATGAGGCCGCGGCGCATGGCCGCGGAAAACCGGGGGCGGGAATCGCCGCGATAGCGGACTACTGGCAGCTTCAATGAGGCCGCGGCGCATGGCCGCGGAAAACCCGGCGTTCACGGGTTGTCCCTACACTTCAACCCCGCTTCAATGAGGCCGCGGCGCATGGCCGCGGAAAACATCGTGCGCGAACTGGAAGCGGCGCGCCAGCGGGCCGCTTCAATGAGGCCGCGGCGCATGGCCGCGGAAAACGAGGACGACGATCCCGGCGAGCCGCTGCAGGATCCGCTTCAATGAGGCCGCGGCGCATGGCCGCGGAAAACGCACGGTAAAGGCCGCGGTCGCGCGCGTCCGCGGCCAGATGCTTCAATGAGGCCGCGGCGCATGGCCGCGGAAAACAGAAAAAATATACAATGATAAAACTGTTTCTATGCCTGCTTCAATGAGGCCGCGGCGCATGGCCGCGGAAAACGAACACGGCCGGTAGGCACCCGGCGCACGTCTCCGCGCTTCAATGAGGCCGCGGCGCATGGCCGCGGAAAACGTCGAGCGCGTCCGGGATGGTGCCCCCGGACGCGCCGCTTCAATGAGGCCGCGGCGCATGGCCGCGGAAAACCGATGAGGGGCCTAACCCCGACGACCTGGTTATAACCGCTTCAATGAGGCCGCGGCGCATGGCCGCGGAAAACCCGTCCACGCTGGCGCGCCGCCGGAAGCGCCGCAAGACGCTTCAATGAGGCCGCGGCGCATGGCCGCGGAAAACGCCGGGACGGCGCCGGGCGCGCTCACGATGCGCGCCCGGCTTCAATGAGGCCGCGGCGCATGGCCGCGGAAAACATACTAAAAAGGCTTTACAGGATGTGAAATCAGCTTTTGCTTCAATGAGGCCGCGGCGCATGGCCGCGGAAAACGCGAGGACCGCGGGAAGGTCCTTGTAGGGAACCGCGGCTTCAATGAGGCCGCGGCGCATGGCCGCGGAAAACCTCGGCCGCGGTCCGGACCGTGGCCGCGTCGGGGCCGCTTCAATGAGGCCGCGGCGCATGGCCGCGGAAAACGGCCTCATTGACCCCGCCCGGATGGGCCGGGCGGGGGCTTCAATGAGGCCGCGGCGCATGGCCGCGGAAAACTCACCACGTTCGTTCCGGTCGGCGGGTCTCCGGTGTGCTTCAATGAGGCCGCGGCGCATGGCCGCGGAAAACAAAGGTCGTCGGGTGAATACTCTGGCGCGCTGTCGCCGCTTCAATGAGGCCGCGGCGCATGGCCGCGGAAAACGCGGGCGGGGGAACCGGGAAGCCGGACGTGATCGTGCTTCAATGAGGCCGCGGCGCATGGCCGCGGAAAACGCCCGCCCAGGCGCGGCAGGACTCGCCCTCCACGTCCGCGCTTCAATGAGGCCGCGGCGCATGGCCGCGGAAAACCATCTTCTCGCACACCGCGCAGTGCCCTTCGGGGCCGCTTCAATGAGGCCGCGGCGCATGGCCGCGGAAAACCCCCCGAACGCCCGCGGCACGAGCCTGGAATGGAGCCTCGCTTCAATGAGGCCGCGGCGCATGGCCGCGGAAAACCCCCGCCAGCATCTGCGGCAGATACGCCGTCCAGTCGCTTCAATGAGGCCGCGGCGCATGGCCGCGGAAAACACGACGCGAACTCACGCCCCTCGCGGTACGCCAGGCTTCAATGAGGCCGCGGCGCATGGCCGCGGAAAACAGCGCGTGCTCACGCGCACGCTGCCGCGGATCGCGCTTCAATGAGGCCGCGGCGCATGGCCGCGGAAAACCGACGAGAGAGCGAATGAGAGAATCCTCGCGAGCGCGCGCTTCAATGAGGCCGCGGCGCATGGCCGCGGAAAACAACCGCTGGACGTGCTGCGAGAGGCCGAATCGCCACCCGCTTCAATGAGGCCGCGGCGCATGGCCGCGGAAAACCGATGTTGATGGCTTCGGGGTTCCGGGTTCCCTTATGGCTTCAATGAGGCCGCGGCGCATGGCCGCGGAAAACGCGACCTCGACCAGCATCGCGTCCACCGCGAGCGGGCTTCAATGAGGCCGCGGCGCATGGCCGCGGAAAACACGGCTCCAGAATCGGGCGATACGAGGAACCCACCGTGCTTCAATGAGGCCGCGGCGCATGGCCGCGGAAAACACCGTCTCGCCGAGCAGCGCGCGGCCCTGGGGATCTGATGCTTCAATGAGGCCGCGGCGCATGGCCGCGGAAAACTTGCCCGTCCGCCTCCGCCCGCGCCGCCCGCCGCGCGCTTCAATGAGGCCGCGGCGCATGGCCGCGGAAAACCGAGGCGAGATCGGCGCGCAACGAGGCGCAGGCGGCGCTTCAATGAGGCCGCGGCGCATGGCCGCGGAAAACGGCCGCCACGCCGTTCGTCTGGTCGACCAGATCTACGCTTCAATGAGGCCGCGGCGCATGGCCGCGGAAAACGAACACCGCTCGCGCGGCGACCCTCGAAGAGGTTCGCCCCGCTTCAATGAGGCCGCGGCGCATGGCCGCGGAAAACGCGATCACCGTCCGCAACCCCGGCGAACCTCATATCGCTTCAATGAGGCCGCGGCGCATGGCCGCGGAAAACGGGCGCAGAGGAAGAAGGAGTATCAAGCCGATCAGGCGCTTCAATGAGGCCGCGGCGCATGGCCGCGGAAAACCCACCTGCGACACGCGAACGTCCCGGAGGACCGACACGCTTCAATGAGGCCGCGGCGCATGGCCGCGGAAAACCCACGTGCGGCTGCGCGCCGCGGTGAAACTCGGCCTGCTTCAATGAGGCCGCGGCGCATGGCCGCGGAAAACCGTGGGGGGGCGGCGCGTCGTCGCGGGCGATCTCGTGGCTTCAATGAGGCCGCGGCGCATGGCCGCGGAAAACGGCTGGTCGTGTCGGCCGGCGAGCCGGCCGTGGACACGCTTCAATGAGGCCGCGGCGCATGGCCGCGGAAAACGCCCGCCCGGCTGATCCCCATGCGCGGCCGACCCCGGCGCTTCAATGAGGCCGCGGCGCATGGCCGCGGAAAACGCCTCCGCCCTGCTCGGCGATGAGACCGACAAGGTGCTTCAATGAGGCCGCGGCGCATGGCCGCGGAAAACTCTTTGGCGACCCCGTCCGCAGTCTCAAGTTCTTCAGTGCTTCAATGAGGCCGCGGCGCATGGCCGCGGAAAACCAGCACGACCGCCTCGTCGGGGACGGCGGCGTCGGGCTTCAATGAGGCCGCGGCGCATGGCCGCGGAAAACGGCCGCGGAGGTCGACACGCCACGTGTCGACCCCGGCGCTTCAATGAGGCCGCGGCGCATGGCCGCGGAAAACTAGGTTCGCCCCGGATCCGGGCGCGGCAGGTGGACGGCTTCAATGAGGCCGCGGCGCATGGCCGCGGAAAACGGATCCATGGCGCCCGGCCGATGACAGAGATAGGCAGGGCTTCAATGAGGCCGCGGCGCATGGCCGCGGAAAACGGGTTCAATGAGGCCGCGGCCAGGGGCCGCGGAAGGCTTCAATGAGGCCGCGGCGCATGGCCGCGGAAAACCTCGCATGCCCCCTACCCCCCGATCCATCACCCGCTGATGCTTCAATGAGGCCGCGGCGCATGGCCGCGGAAAACGGTGGCTCACCGGCGCCAGCCGAAGGTCGCGCACGGCGCTTCAATGAGGCCGCGGCGCATGGCCGCGGAAAACCGACGCCCCCCCCCCGCGGCGGGAGGCTGGTCTCGCTTCAATGAGGCCGCGGCGCATGGCCGCGGAAAACCCGATGAGGCGGTATTCGAGCCGGACGATCAGCCCTTGCTTCAATGAGGCCGCGGCGCATGGCCGCGGAAAACTCGGGCAGAAAAAAATGAGGCCGCGGAAGGGCGTCTCGCTTCAATGAGGCCGCGGCGCATGGCCGCGGAAAACGCACTCCTTCGGCCCCGGCGCCACCGCCGGGGCCGCTTCAATGAGGCCGCGGCGCATGGCCGCGGAAAACGCGGCCAGGACCGCGGCCAGAGCGGCCGCGGCCGCGAGCTTCAATGAGGCCGCGGCGCATGGCCGCGGAAAACGGATCATGTCCGCGAGCGGCCCCAGGATCGGCGCGCCGCTTCAATGAGGCCGCGGCGCATGGCCGCGGAAAACTTCGGGTCGCGCCAGCCGTCGCGGACAGCCGGATGGCTTCAATGAGGCCGCGGCGCATGGCCGCGGAAAACGTCGTGATTTCGGAGCGGATCGCCGTGGTCTGCCCGCTTCAATGAGGCCGCGGCGCATGGCCGCGGAAAACCGAGGCGGTTCGGCGCGGCACTCGAGGCGCCGCCCGTTCGCTTCAATGAGGCCGCGGCGCATGGCCGCGGAAAACATACGCGGGTGCGGGCGCGTACGCGCACGTATAGGGGGCTTCAATGAGGCCGCGGCGCATGGCCGCGGAAAACTCCGGCAGCGTCGCCGACGCCGGCGACGCCGACTGGGCTTCAATGAGGCCGCGGCGCATGGCCGCGGAAAACGGTATCGTCTTCCGCGGCGGCCGGCCGCGGCCTCATTGCTTCAATGAGGCCGCGGCGCATGGCCGCGGAAAACGTCCGATCTGCGCCCCGAGATCACCGAGGCGCAGATGCTTCAATGAGGCCGCGGCGCATGGCCGCGGAAAACGTGGGCACGAGGATTCTCGCCCCCGGGCATGGCCACGCTTCAATGAGGCCGCGGCGCATGGCCGCGGAAAACGCGCCGGGGCAGGGTGTTCGTCTTCCTCGGCAGGGTGCTTCAATGAGGCCGCGGCGCATGGCCGCGGAAAACGCGATGGCGAATAGCAGGCCGGCGGCGGCGAATAGTGGCTTCAATGAGGCCGCGGCGCATGGCCGCGGAAAACATCGCGACCCGGGCGAGGCGGCGGGCGGGCGCCCGCCGCTTCAATGAGGCCGCGGCGCATGGCCGCGGAAAACATCGACGCGGCCAGCTCGATCTCGGCGTCCGCATCGCTTCAATGAGGCCGCGGCGCATGGCCGCGGAAAACCTGCCGCGCCCCCGGCCGGCCGGACCCGAGCGGCCCGCTTCAATGAGGCCGCGGCGCATGGCCGCGGAAAACGTAGGACATGGGGGCGTGCGCGTGGACCCGTGAACGCTTCAATGAGGCCGCGGCGCATGGCCGCGGAAAACTCGAAGGCGACGTGCGCATCGTGACCCGGGCGAGCCTGCTTCAATGAGGCCGCGGCGCATGGCCGCGGAAAACGTCAGCAGTTCGGGCGCCCCGGCCGCGGCCGGGGCGCTTCAATGAGGCCGCGGCGCATGGCCGCGGAAAACGACGATCAGCAGCGCCAGGTCCCGGCGGTCCGCGGCGCTGCTTCAATGAGGCCGCGGCGCATGGCCGCGGAAAACCTCGCCCCCCTCCGGGCGGAGCCAGACCGCCCGGACGGCTTCAATGAGGCCGCGGCGCATGGCCGCGGAAAACGAGGTCCCCGCGGGGCTGTCTGGTGCGCCGTGCCGGAAGGGGGCTTCAATGAGGCCGCGGCGCATGGCCGCGGAAAACGGCGCGCCCCCGTCGTCGGGGGCGGTGGGCGATCCGCTTCAATGAGGCCGCGGCGCATGGCCGCGGAAAACGGCAGACTGACGAAGGACATGTCCTCGCTCACACCAGGCTTCAATGAGGCCGCGGCGCATGGCCGCGGAAAACGCCGAAGCGGCTGCTCGACGCCGTCCTCGGCGTCTAGCTTCAATGAGGCCGCGGCGCATGGCCGCGGAAAACGCCCGCGACCTCTACGGCAGATTCCAGGACGCCGTGCTTCAATGAGGCCGCGGCGCATGGCCGCGGAAAACATCACGCATACACACGATACACATTCCGATACACATGCTTCAATGAGGCCGCGGCGCATGGCCGCGGAAAACGAAGGTCTTCAAGGAATGGTGCGACTTCCGGAAGCGGTTGCTTCAATGAGGCCGCGGCGCATGGCCGCGGAAAACCTCGTCGTCACCGCCGCCGTGGCGGGGGCGGCGGGGCTTCAATGAGGCCGCGGCGCATGGCCGCGGAAAACTTCCACGTTCCACGCTTCGCCGGGGGGAATGGTATGGCTTCAATGAGGCCGCGGCGCATGGCCGCGGAAAACGAAGCTGGCCTCGCGGTCCGTCCGGACGATGTGGCCCGCTTCAATGAGGCCGCGGCGCATGGCCGCGGAAAACGCGGTTCAGCGCCTGGGTCGAGAGCGAGCCGGTCCTGCTTCAATGAGGCCGCGGCGCATGGCCGCGGAAAACGTGCTGACGATGACCATCGAGGAACACCGCGACATGGGCTTCAATGAGGCCGCGGCGCATGGCCGCGGAAAACACCCGCGGCGCGCCACAGGCTGACGATCCGCGGCGCGCGCTTCAATGAGGCCGCGGCGCATGGCCGCGGAAAACATCTCGTCGCCGGCGAACCGGAGCTCCGCGGCGGCGCTTCAATGAGGCCGCGGCGCATGGCCGCGGAAAACCCTGACCATCCAGGGCATCCGCGCGCCGCGGCCCTGGCTTCAATGAGGCCGCGGCGCATGGCCGCGGAAAACGTGGGCGATGGCCATCGTCTGGCTCGGCAGGGACGTCGAGCTTCAATGAGGCCGCGGCGCATGGCCGCGGAAAACCGACTGGACGGACGATCCGTCCGCGGCCACGTGTCCCGCTTCAATGAGGCCGCGGCGCATGGCCGCGGAAAACGCGGCCTGTCGCGCACGCGGCGGCCAGGTCCGCGCGCTTCAATGAGGCCGCGGCGCATGGCCGCGGAAAACACGGGCCGCGCGCGCCACCGAGTATCGTCATCCCGCCGCGCTTCAATGAGGCCGCGGCGCATGGCCGCGGAAAACGCCGCCGGGCCGTTCGCGCCGCCGGCGCCGGAGCGGCGCTTCAATGAGGCCGCGGCGCATGGCCGCGGAAAACGGGATCGTCGGGGTGGTCCCCGGCCCGGCCGCGGCCCCGCTTCAATGAGGCCGCGGCGCATGGCCGCGGAAAACGCGGTCCTCCTGCCCGACCGAGTGTCCGGCGCCGCGGCTTCAATGAGGCCGCGGCGCATGGCCGCGGAAAACCGCGGTCAACGGCGCCGTCGCCGTCTTCGAAGTAGCGCCGCTTCAATGAGGCCGCGGCGCATGGCCGCGGAAAACAGGATGGGCAGCCGCGGCGCGCCCGCGAGCCGCGGCCGCTTCAATGAGGCCGCGGCGCATGGCCGCGGAAAACCCGACGCGCGCGCGGCGTCGGCGAATCGGCCGGTTGGGCTTCAATGAGGCCGCGGCGCATGGCCGCGGAAAACATCGGGAGGTCCGCTACGGCGCCGGGATCCGCGAGGAGCTTCAATGAGGCCGCGGCGCATGGCCGCGGAAAACGCCAAGCCCAACATGATCCTCGGCTATCCGTATGTGGTGCTTCAATGAGGCCGCGGCGCATGGCCGCGGAAAACAGGGGCCGATGATCGAGCCGGGCGACGGCGTCGCCCGGCTTCAATGAGGCCGCGGCGCATGGCCGCGGAAAACCTGTCGGGACCGGGCGGGCTGCAGGAGACGATCCCCGAGGGGCTTCAATGAGGCCGCGGCGCATGGCCGCGGAAAACGGCGGTGCGACCGCGACGGCGCGTCGAGCACGCCGCCGCTTCAATGAGGCCGCGGCGCATGGCCGCGGAAAACTCCGGCACTTCCCGGCTGTCCTTCGCGTCGTACTTGCGCTTCAATGAGGCCGCGGCGCATGGCCGCGGAAAACTTGAGCATGAGCCAATATTACCCCAAAAGGGTCGTGCTTCAATGAGGCCGCGGCGCATGGCCGCGGAAAACGCCCGACGTGCCGCCCAGGGCTTGACCGAGCTCAACGAGCTTCAATGAGGCCGCGGCGCATGGCCGCGGAAAACGCCGCCGTGCGGCTGCAGGTCGACGTCTGGAGCCGCCGGCTTCAATGAGGCCGCGGCGCATGGCCGCGGAAAACTGCGCGACGACGTCGGGGGCGCCGCCGAGAGCGTCGGGCTTCAATGAGGCCGCGGCGCATGGCCGCGGAAAACTGAGGCTCGCCACCCGGTTGTTTATGGTCTTCGGCGGCTTCAATGAGGCCGCGGCGCATGGCCGCGGAAAACGCCGCGATGAGGTCGAGCCAGCGCTCGGCGGACTCCGCTTCAATGAGGCCGCGGCGCATGGCCGCGGAAAACGCCGCCCGGCGCCGCCGAAGAGTGACCGGCCGGCAGCCGCTTCAATGAGGCCGCGGCGCATGGCCGCGGAAAACTCGCCGCGGCCGGGGTCGCGTGCAGCGACGCGAGCGCTTCAATGAGGCCGCGGCGCATGGCCGCGGAAAACGCGAGCGCGAAGCACGCGAGCGCGAAGCCGAGCGCGCTTCAATGAGGCCGCGGCGCATGGCCGCGGAAAACGCACGCCGGTGGGCCCGCGACCCAGAGGACCCACCGGCTTCAATGAGGCCGCGGCGCATGGCCGCGGAAAACGCCGGCGAGACGCGGTGGGATTTCCGCGGCTACGTGCTTCAATGAGGCCGCGGCGCATGGCCGCGGAAAACGCCACGTCCAACAGATAGACCACTTCGCCCAGTCGCGGCTTCAATGAGGCCGCGGCGCATGGCCGCGGAAAACAGCAGCAGCGCAGCCGCTCACAGCGGCAGAAGGAGTATGCTTCAATGAGGCCGCGGCGCATGGCCGCGGAAAACGACGTCTGACCCCCGCCGGACCTGATGATCGACTAGGCGCTTCAATGAGGCCGCGGCGCATGGCCGCGGAAAACGGGGGGTCGAGCAGCCCGCGGCGCGCGCCGCGGGCCGAGCTTCAATGAGGCCGCGGCGCATGGCCGCGGAAAACATCGACGCGGCCAGCTCGAGCTCGGTGTCCTCGTCGCTTCAATGAGGCCGCGGCGCATGGCCGCGGAAAACGCAGGTCACGCATCAGGAGTCGCCGTCGGCGACCCAGCTTCAATGAGGCCGCGGCGCATGGCCGCGGAAAACGAGCGCCGCCTCGTCCGGCGCATCGGGCGCACGACCGCTTCAATGAGGCCGCGGCGCATGGCCGCGGAAAACCGCTGGCGCGCTCGGTCCCGTTGCCGGCATGCCACGTCGCTTCAATGAGGCCGCGGCGCATGGCCGCGGAAAACCTCCTCTGTGAACACGTCGCCGTCGTCGGGCAACAGGCTTCAATGAGGCCGCGGCGCATGGCCGCGGAAAACCTGGCCAAGACCGGAGGCGTCTCCCACCGGACGGGGCAGCTTCAATGAGGCCGCGGCGCATGGCCGCGGAAAACGCCTCCAACATGCGGGCGGCGCTCGACCATCGCCCGGCTTCAATGAGGCCGCGGCGCATGGCCGCGGAAAACGCAGGACATGGGGGCGTGCGCGTGGACCCGTGAACGCTTCAATGAGGCCGCGGCGCATGGCCGCGGAAAACCGACGCCCCCCGGCTGCTCGGCGTGCGCCCTCTGGCGCTTCAATGAGGCCGCGGCGCATGGCCGCGGAAAACATCGACCATGCGCCGGAAGGCGCCCAAGTCCCGGAGCTTCAATGAGGCCGCGGCGCATGGCCGCGGAAAACTCCCGTCCCTGGCCGCGACCACGGCCGCCGACGGAACGCTTCAATGAGGCCGCGGCGCATGGCCGCGGAAAACCGCCACCATTCCCTGCAATCCGCCCTTCACCACCCGCCGCTTCAATGAGGCCGCGGCGCATGGCCGCGGAAAACTCCATCGCAATCGACTCGGCATCCTTCGTCGGAGCGGCTTCAATGAGGCCGCGGCGCATGGCCGCGGAAAACTGAAGGTTCATTCACTTGGGGGCCAAGCGGCAACGTGCTTCAATGAGGCCGCGGCGCATGGCCGCGGAAAACGCATCTCGGCCTCGGCGCCGTCGTCGTCGCCGTCGAGCTTCAATGAGGCCGCGGCGCATGGCCGCGGAAAACGCGATCTCGTCGTCACTGCGAACGTCTGCGCGGTGCTTCAATGAGGCCGCGGCGCATGGCCGCGGAAAACGAAGCTGGCAAAGCGGTCCGTCCGGACGATGTGGCCGCTTCAATGAGGCCGCGGCGCATGGCCGCGGAAAACCGATTGGTGAAGATGGTTCCATGAGGGTGGTCTTCGCCTCGCTTCAATGAGGCCGCGGCGCATGGCCGCGGAAAACGACGGGCTGAGGAGACCGCCACCACCATGCAGGATACCGGCTTCAATGAGGCCGCGGCGCATGGCCGCGGAAAACACCGACATAGAGGTGCGGCGCGCGATCCTCGCCTCGCTTCAATGAGGCCGCGGCGCATGGCCGCGGAAAACGAGCGGCGTGACGGCCTCGCCGAGGCCGCCACGGAGGCTTCAATGAGGCCGCGGCGCATGGCCGCGGAAAACGTCCGCGGCCGTAGAGGCCGCGGACGAACGATGCCTGAGCTTCAATGAGGCCGCGGCGCATGGCCGCGGAAAACGCCCAGGCGGCCGCGGGCGGAGATCCTGCGGCTTCAATGAGCCGCATGGCCGCGGAAAACCCGAGCGGCCTGTCGCGCGCTCGCTTCAATGAGGCCGCGGCGCATGGCCGCGGAAAACCCCGAGCGGGGGCGCCGTGGCCCCGGACCCGATCCGCCCGGCTTCAATGAGGCCGCGGCGCATGGCCGCGGAAAACCACGCCGCGGCGGCGGCCGTGGGGGCGGACGATCCGCGCGCGCTTCAATGAGGCCGCGGCGCATGGCCGCGGAAAACACGCCCCGGCGGCGACCTCGGGCATCCGAATCGCGAAGCTTCAATGAGGCCGCGGCGCATGGCCGCGGAAAACCCCGACGCTGGCCCCGTCCGCGGCACCGAATCGAAGAAGCTTCAATGAGGCCGCGGCGCATGGCCGCGGAAAACCCCGACGCTGGCCCGCCGATGCCCGTGACCCGATCGTCCGGCTTCAATGAGGCCGCGGCGCATGGCCGCGGAAAACGCGACGCGGCGCGCCGGATGCCCGCACCCGATCGTCCGCTTCAATGAGGCCGCGGCGCATGGCCGCGGAAAACGCCCGCCGCTGGCGCCACGATGTCATCGGCGCCGGTCGTCCGGCTTCAATGAGGCCGCGGCGCATGGCCGCGGAAAACTCACTCGTCGCAACCCGTTGCGGCTCCACGTGTTCACCTCCGCACCGCGAGAACTCCCGCGATCCTGACCGGCGGTGAACCGTGACGCGCGCCACCCTACCATGGTAGACAATATAAACCATTTAGTTGTCAAGGATCTACCGGCTTTCGAGCCCTCCCCAGCGTCCCGGCGGCACCGGAGCACTCGCTCCAGCGCGGCGGAACCCGTCAGACGATGACCGGCTCCCGGCGCACCGCCTGGAATCTCTTCCCCAGACTCACGAAGCGCGGCTCCACGCCATCGGCGGCGCCGATGTCGACGACCACGACGTGATCCTCCGCATGATCGATCATTCCGTCGAGGCGCGCAACCAGATCGGCGTGCCGGCGGCGGCTCAGGCGGCACTGGAAGACGGAGAGCTGGAGCCATTCGCCGTAGCCCCGCATCAGCTTGAACACGCGGCGCCACCGTTTCGGATCGCTGATGTCGTAGACGACGATGTACAGGTGCTCCACGGGTCACCGCGTCGTGAAGCCGCCAGGAGCATCCACGGCTACGGAAAGGCGATCTTCGTGCAGGTGCTCCATGGGTCACCGCGTCGTGAAGTCGGGACACCCGGCGCCGTTCTCGAAGAGCATGGCCGCTCCTAGGGGGTGCGCGGATCACCGCGTCGTGAAGTTGGGGTACTCGGGAAGCTCGCCCAGCAGGAAGCGGCCGAACAGGCGGGCCTGCATCTCCATCAGGCGGCGGTAGCTGACGCGGTAGCCGAACAACGGGTGGACGACCTCGTGCCCGAGACGACGCTCGAAGGTCGAGATGAACCGCCGCCGGCCGTCGGCGCTCAGGTTGACGCTGCCGGCCGCCGACTTGAAGTCGGTCGGCTTGACCTCACCGTTGTTGATCGCCTGGACCACGACCGAATCGGCCACCAGCGGGCGGAACGGCTCCATCAGGTCGAGGGCCAGCGCCGGACGGCCGTAGCGCGGCTGGTGGTAGAGGCCCCGGTAGGCGTCGAACCCGACCGCGGCCAGCGTGACCGTCCAGGACCGGACCAGCAGCGAGTAGGCGAAAGACAAAAGGGCGTTGACCGGGTCCTTCGGGGGCCGGCGGTTCCGCGTCTCGAAGTCGAACCCGAACTCTCCGTCCGAATCGGACTCGTTCAGCATGGCCGCGAACGAGCGGAAGTAGCGCGCCGCGGCCGTCCCCTCGACCCCGAGCAACTCCGGCAGCGAACCGGCCCGGCCCGCGCGCAGCCCGTCGCTCCTGAGATCGACCAGCACGGGATTGCTGCTCTCGGCGCGCTTCCAGTTGCGCCGCAGCAGCGTGCGGCAGTTCTGGATCTTGGCGCTCACTAGGCCCCGTGCGAACCGCAGGCACGTGCCTTCGTCGAAGCTGGCGCGATACTGGGCCGTCCGCAGCTCGACGTTCTTGTGGCCGTTGCCCACGGTATGGCCGACGAACCAGCCGCCGTAGCTGTGCCAGGTGACGGGGATCCCTCGCCACATGAGCTCGTGCAGGGCCGGTGTCGTCACGTGGACGTTGCCCATGACGACGACCTGCGAGGTCTCCTGCAGGCGGGCGGTCGCCAGCTCGTCGTCGTTCACCGTCACGACGAGGGTTTCACCCGACTTGGAGACCCTGGCGCGGCGCGCCTGGACGTACAGCGGCAACGCGTCGGTGCCGGGCACGGCGATCGGCCGCGGCGCGGCGGCGGCGCCCTTGAGATGATGGACCTCGTCCGGCAGGCAGATCTCGACCAGCGAACAGCGCGGACACTTGGGGCTGTCCTCGAGCGGCGGCGGGATGACGCCTTCCGCGGCGACGCGCCGCAACCCCTCCACCGCCCGCTCCGTGGCCGCGACGAGCTCGTCGTCGAATGCGACCCGCACCCGTTCGCGGCTGCCGACGAAGTAGAGCACGCCCTCGTCGCACTCGTAGCCGTGCTCGCGCAGGAGGAGTCCCTGCACGCAGAGTTGCACCCGTTCCGGGTCGTAGGCCCCGCGCTCGACGTGCGGGCGCTTGCCGCGCTTGTAGTCGACCGGCGTCACCTTGCCGCCGTTCGATTCGATCAGATCCATGCGGGCGATAAGCCCCAGGCGCTCCGAGGACAGGGAGATGGAGCGCGCCTGCAGCCTTTCGGCCTCGTCCACGTCGGCGGGCGGCGGCAACTTCCCGCCGTCCCGGTTGACCCGCCGGTGCGCGTGGCGGCCTTCGACCGTATCGGACGACTCCGCCCACTCGCCCTGGACCCACTCCAGATAGGCCAGCCGCGGGCAGTAGACGTACTCGTTGACCATGCGCGCCGGCACGAGGGGCGGCGCGGCGGCGGCGACGGGCTGGACCGGCGGCTCGCGAAGTTCCGGAGCGGACACGGCGACAACCTCCCGTTGGACGGCAAGGATCGTTTCGGCCGATCCGCCGCGCGGCGGTAGGCGCACCGAAAACGACGGGGAGTCTTCCGGGCGAGACGACAGCGGCGCCCTGCCTGGCGGCCGGGGGCGCGTGGCCCGCCGTCCGTCCGCGACGCGCCCGGCCACGCAGTACGGTTCCCGACTACCGGACGGCCGGTGGCGCGCGTGACCGTCGTCCGCCGCCAGAGCCTTTGCGAGCTCTGTCGGACGTAATCAGGACCGTTTCCATGCCCAACGTCGCGACCCGTCGTCCGCCACAACGTCCGTCAGGGCGCCGTAGACAGATCCCCGAAATCCATGTCCAGCGTCGTGACCCGTCGTCCGCCACAACTTGGCGAACCGGACCCGCCTTCCTTCTGGCGATCCAGGCGCGGAACAGGGAAGCAACCGTTGCGAACCCCGCCGGCTACGCGACCTGCTCGCGGCGGAATCGTGTCGTGGTTGGCGTGGTTGGCGCGGAACCGGGAAGCCGGTGCGGACGCCGCCAGAACCTTGCGAGCCTTGAGCGCCCGCAATCGCCGCCGCGGGCGCGCCGGCCGAAGCCGTTGCGGACGCCGCCAGAACCTTGCGAGCGAACCCGCCCCTTCTCCTGCTTGGCGACCGGTGGCGCGTGACTCGTCGTCCGTCCCGTGGAATCCGACCGTCGCCCGGCCACGGCCTCGAGGCCCGCGACCGGAGCGGGAACGCCGGGGGCATCGCCACGTGGAATCCGACCGTCGCCCGGCCGCGGCCTCGAGGAGCAGGCCCGCGCGAGAAGGAGACGGGCGCGGATTGCGTGGAATCCGACCGTCGCCCGGCCGCGGCCTCGAGGGTTCGGGGGCCGCGGCCTGCCGGAGATCATCCGTCCCGTGAGATCCGATCGTCGCCCCGGCTGCGTCCATCGTCAGGGGCGATCGAGCTCGGCCGTGGTCGATGCCCAGTACTGGCGGTAGATGTCGCCCCGGCTGCATCCATCGTCAGACGCCGGTGGGGGTCGTGGACACGGCGGAGATCACGGCGGTAGATGTCGCCCCGGCTGCATCCATCGTCAGGGGCGATCGAGTCACTGCCTCGCGGCTCGCGCGTGCAGGAGCTCGGAGCGAACCGACTTGGCCGACCGAGCAGACCGAGCAGACCGAGTTCCCGTGTAGTATCGTCGGATGGCTGGCGGGCCGACCCCGCCGGAAATTCACCGTGGGCGCCGCCACTCCTGCCGCCGAAGCCGATGAACCCGTGTGCCGCGCCGCGGACGATCACGGGAGGAGGTCGCGCCGCTCGCCTCCGGCGCGCCGGGGGCGCGAAACCGATGAGTACGGGACGATGCGAAGCGCCTGTGCGACGAGCTTGCCGCACCGCTCCCCTGCCGCCGGGAGCCGATGAGCACGAACCCTTCGGGGACAGACACCGATACGGCGCCGGCCGCAACTCCACGGCACGCACCCGTGGATGAGCACGAACGAAGAGGCCGCGACCGGGACCGCTGGCTGCGCCGCCACGGCACGCACCGTGGAGCCGATGATGAGCACGAACCCTTCAGTGACAGACATCCGATATTCCCGTGGACGGCGCCACCCTCTATAGAGTCGCACTGGGAGAGCGCCCCGACCCGTGGCAGCTCGCGCTGGCGGCCTATGCGTGGCCGCGGGTCCTGATCGCGCCGACGGGATCGGGCAAGACCGCGGCGGTGACGCTCGGGTGGGCCGCCCGCCGCCTGCGCAGCCCCGCCGACACGCCCCGACGGCTGGTCTGGTGCCTGCCGATGCGCGCCCTGGTCGAACAGACCGCCGAGGCCGTCAGCGAGTGGTTCGGCAGGCTCGCGGGAACGGACGGCGCGGGCCGGCTCCCCCGGCCGGAGGACGTGCACGTGCTCATGGGCGGCGTGGACGCCGACGGCTGGCTCGACGAGCCGGAGCGTCCGGCCGTGCTCGTCGGCACCCAGGACATGCTGTTGAGCCGGGCGCTGATGCGCGGCTACGCTTCTTCGCGCGCGCTCTGGCCGATGGAGTTCGCCCTGCTGCACGAGGACGCGCAGTGGGTGTTCGACGAAGTGCAGCTCATGGGCGCGGGCCGCGCCACCTCGGCCCAGCTCGAAGCGTTCCGGCAGTCGGAAGCGGACCGCGCCCGGCGTGACGGCGGCGCGGCGGGCCGTTCATCTCACATCATTACCAAGATTGAAGCCGGCCCCGGCTCGGACGGGCGTGACGGCGGCGCGGCGGGCCGTTCATCTCACAGCCTCTGGATCTCGGCCACGCTCGATCCGCGTTGGCTCGCCACCGTCGATCATCCGGCCCCGCCCGCCGCGGCCGTCGTCAGGGTCGATCCGGCCGCGGCCCCGGACGGCAGGCTCGCGCGCCTCGCGAAGGCCGCCAAGAACCTCGCCCGGTCGCCGGTGGCGCCGGCGTCGCCGAAGAAGGCCGACCTCGCCGACTACGTCGCGCGGCTGGCCGACGCGATTCTCGACGCCCACCGCGGCGGACAGATGACGCTCGCCATCGTCAACCGCGTGGCGCGGGCGCAGGCCCTCCGCGACGCCCTCGGGAAGAGGCTCGCCGGCCGGCCGCCGGCGGCGCCGACGCTGGCCCTCGTCCACTCCCGCTTCCGCCCCGCCGACCGCGCGCGGGAGATGGAGAAGGTGATCGGCGTCGGCGAATCGAATCCGCACGGCCGCATCGTCGTCGCCACGCAGGCGGTCGAAGCCGGCCTGGACGTCTCCGCCGCGGTCCTGTTCACCGAGCTCGCGCCCTGGTCCTCGCTGGTCCAGCGTTTCGGCCGCGCCAACCGCTACGCGGAGCTTCCCGGCGGCGCGGAGGTGTTCTGGCTCGATCTGCTGCCGCCGTCCCCGGACGGCGCCGCGGCGGACAAGGACGCCGACGAACTGGCGCGGCCCTACGAGGCCGCGGAACTGCAGGCCGCGCGGGGTCGGCTGGCCGGGTTGACCGACGCCGCCCCCGTGCATCTTCCCCCGCCGGACGACATGACCCCGCCCCGCCGGGTGATCCGCCGCAAGGACCTCGACGACCTCTTCGACACGGATCCCGACCTGACGGGCTTCGACGTCGACGTGTCGCCGTACGTGCGCGATGCCGACGACACGGACGTCCATGTCTTCTGGCGCGACCTCTCGACGGTGGGCGACGACCCGCCGCGTCCCCGCCGCGAGGAGCTCTGCGCGGTGTCCATCGGCGCCGCCGGGGAGTGGCTGTCGAAGCTGCGGAAAGCGCAGCAAGGGAAACCCCTGGTCTTCCAGCGCGACCCGCAGTGGCGGCGCGGGGAGGACGGCCGGGCCGCCGCTGCCCCGCCGGGATGGACGCCTTTCCGGGACCGACCCTGGCCGGGTCTGGTGCTGTTCGCGGACCCGAAGGCCGGCGGCTACCGCGGCGCGTCCGGATTCACCGGGGATCCGAAGCACGCGCCCGAACCGCTCTCCGGTTCGCCGGCGCCGTCCGCCGCCGGCGCCGCGGCGGACCGTGCCGACGCTCCGGCGCCGCGCGACGCCGAGGGACACGACGAAGACCCGCTGAGCGGGAACGACGCGCTCGTGCCGCTGACCGATCATCTCCGGCACGTCGCCGCCGAGGCCGAATCCCTGTGCGCGGCCCTCGACGTGGAACCGGCCGCGCGGGCGACGATCGTCCGCGCCGCGCGCTGGCACGATCTCGGCAAGGCGCACGAGGTCTTTCAGGATACGATGCGCCGGGGTCTCGACGGCCGGGCCGCCGCGCCCGGCGTGCCGCTCGCGAAGACCGTGAAGCGGACGCGCCACGACAGGGCCTGGTTCCGACACGAGCTGGCGTCGGCCCTGGCGTTTCTGGCCCACGAGCACTGGTCGCGCGCCGCCGATCTCGTCGCGTACCTGATCGCCGCCCACCACGGGAAGGTGCGGATGAACCTGCGCGCCCTGCCCCGCGAAGCGGCGCCGAAGGAAGCCCGCGCCGGAGCCCGCTTCGCCCGTGGGGTGTGGGAGGGAGACACGCTGCCCGCCCTCTCCCTGGAGGACGGCGAGCGCTGGGAGGGCGGCGGCCTGCGGCTGTCGATCATGGAACTGGGCTGGGACGACGTCTCCCGCGAGAGCTGGACGGAGCGCACGCGCGAGCTGCTCGCCCGGCTCGGACCGTTCCGGCTCGCGTGGCTGGAGACCCTGCTGCGCGTGGCCGACTGGCGGGCGTCCACGAAGGAACGCAAGGGCGGCTACGATGCGCGGTGAGTCGATCGCGCTGCCCGGATGCGCCCCGGCGCCGCTGGCGTCCTACCTGAAGGCGCTCGGCGTGCTGCGCCTGATCTCGACGCCCGCCAACCACGTCTCCGGCGCGGCGGCCGACCCCCATGCGCGCGGCTGGTGGGAGGACGAATGCTTCCACCTGCGGACGACGCTCGGCCGCGACGCCCTGCTGCGCTTCTTTACTCACGACTACGCGCCGAGTCCGATCATCGCGCCGTGGAACGGGCGGGCCGGTTTTCTCGAGGGCGATGCAGGCGAGACGTCGAGCCGCGGCGGCGCGGTTCTCATGCGCGCGGTCGAGAACAGCGAGTGCCGCCGGCTGGAATCGATGCGCCGCACCGTCGGCTCGCTGCGCGACAACGATCACCTGGGCGAATACAACCGCCTGCGGGCGCTGGCGAAACAACTGCAGGACGCTTCGAAGAAACTCGAGGGGGAAGAGAAGAGACTCAACGACGCCGGAGCGAAGCGGGTCGAGAAGGAAGCCCGGGCGGTGAAGAGCCTGTTGCTGCCGAGCCTGAGATCCGAAACGGACTCGCACCACGTCGGCTACGTCGACGCGTGCTACGTGCTTGCGGCCGACGAAGCCGCCGCTCCCCTGCTCGGGTCGGGCGGCAACGACGGAAGCCGTGACTTCGGCGTCAACTTCGCGGAAATGCTGCAGGAGCTGATCGATTTCGGCGACGGCGGCCCGACGGTCCGCGCGGGCGCCGAGCTGGAATCCGCGTTGCTCGACGTCGTCCGGCGGGTAGAAGAGCACGGTTCGATGGGCCAGTTCAGCCCGGGGCAGGGCGGCCCCAACGCGACGACCGGATACGAGGGATACAACCCGCTGAACGCATGGGACGTCGTCCTCGCCATGGAGGGCACGCTGGCGTTCGCCGGCGCCCTCACTCGACGCTGGGGAGCGACGGGCGGCGGCCGGGCCGCTTTCCCGTTCACCTTCGAACCCACCGGCGCGGGAACGGGCAGTCTGTCGTCGGAGGACCCGAACAGACCTCGCGGGGAAGTCTGGACGCCCCTCTGGTCCAGGCCGGCCACGTTTTCCGAAACGGCGGCCGTCCTGGCGGAAGGGCGGCTCACCCTCGGGGAACGCGCGGCTCGAACGGGGCTGGACGCGGCGCGCTCGGTGGCCCGCATCGGCGCGGCTCGGGGAATCGGTGGTTTCGAACGGTATTCCATCGTCCAGCCCGACAGCAAGATGCCGTACCAGGCGACTCCACTCGGCCGATTCAACACGCCGGATCGACCGCGCAGGGACCTCGTCGCCGACCTGGAGGCCGGTGACTGGCTCGGCCACGCCCGACGGCTGGTCGACGACAGGAAGAAGGCGCCCGCCCGCGCGCGGCAGGCGATGCGCCGTCTGGAAGACGCGCTCTTTCAGATGATGGACGCGAACCGCAAGTCGGAGGGAACCCGCAACGCGCTCGCGGCGCTGGGCGGCCTCGTCGACTGGCTTGCGTCGAATCCGGCGGCCCGCAAGGCCCTGAAACCTCCGCCGGCCCTCTCCTCCGACTGGGTTCGGGAAGCCGACGACGGCAGCGCGGAGTTCCGCGTGGCGGCCGCGCTCGCCACGCTCGGACTGCCGGACCCGGCGCGTGCCCCGCGGCCGTCGGACGGGCAGGACCCCGAAACCGCGCAGCCTGGCGGGAGCGGAGCGGACGGCGAACCGCCACGGCACGAGATTCGCCGCGCCGGCGCGCAGCCCGGCGGCGATGGCGCGGACGACACATCGCCATCGGCACGGCAGGCGCCGGCCGCCGGCGAACCGGCAGGCGCCCAGAGGCCGGGGCGCTCGAACATCGCCCCGCCGATGGCCGCGCATTTCGCGCCGCTCGACGAGAATCGCTTCTTCCATCGGGGACGACCGAGCACACGCCGCGCCTGGGCGGAGGGCGACGCGCCGCCGGCCGTCGTGTGGGGCGCCGGCCCGCTCGTCCCGAACCTGACCGCCGTCCTCGAACGGCGGCTGGTGGAGGCGTCGACGCGCGGGCTGGAGGACAAGCCGCTGTCCGCGGCGACAGCCGCCCGCCGCGCCGACGTGGCCGCGTTCCTCTCGGCCGACTTCGACGACGCGCGCTGCGCCGCGCTGCTCGCCGGCCTCGTCTGGGCGCGACCGGCGCGGCTGCCGGCCGCTCCCCGGCAGCCGGATTCGGCGCCCGTTCCGTTCGCCTACGCGGCGCTCAAGCCCGTGTTCACGCCCGACGCCGCGCTCCGCGCCGCCGGCGCGCTGCCGGCCGCGGCGCGGCTGCCGGTTCCGCCGGGGCTGGTCGCCGGCCTGCGCGCGGGGGGCGACGGCCGCGACGGGCGGGCCACCGACGCCGCGGTGCGGCTCGCCTTCGGGCGGGCCCGCGCGTCCGGGCTGCCGACACCCTTCGACACCGCGCGCACCGGCTCGCGGCGATCGCTCCCCGCGGGCGGGCGCATGGGCGCCGGGGTCGCCGCCGGCCGCCTCGCCGCCGCGCTGCCGATTCCCCTCGGCGACGGGGACCTGACGGCCTTGATCGAGCGCGCCTGGCCGGGCACCCTGACCGATGACGACAACGAGAAGACGGAGGATACGACGCATGCCGCTTGACCTCACCGCACTCGACAACGCCCCCCGTCTGCTCCTCGAGGCGCGGCTCGAGCCGGTGCAGGGCGCGAGATTCCAGCCGACGGGCTTTCCCAATCTCGGACACGCCGTCTACGACTCGCCGGACGGACGGGGCCGCACGGTGCTCGTCGAGAGCGCGCAATCGATGGCCAACCGCCTCGAGACGGTCTGCTGGGACGAGGCGGCCGACGATTGGGCTGCGCCGTTGCGGGGACTGCCTGTCGTGAAGGTCGTCGGCAAGGACGGCCAGCCGCTCACCAACTCGCTGCTCGAAGCGCACCGGCTCAACTCGCCGTACATCCTGGAGGGCAAGGACAAGACGGTCTTCGACGTGCTGAAGAAGCGCCTGGCGGCCATGGAGGTCGGGCGCGTCGACCTGCGCGAGCTCGCGAAGGTGCTTCTGGAGTTCGACACCAACGCCCTGCTGCACGGGGTGTTCCTCGCCAAGAAGGAGCTGGCCGGCGGCCGGCTGCGGCTGTCCCGGTCGCTCTCGGCCTTCGTCGAGGCCGAGAACGCGACCGTCGCGGCGAGCGGCGGCGTGAAGAACGACAAGGTGAATCCTTCTGGCGATGCGGCCAGGGGATTCGGCAACGTGCCGTTCGCCCGCGACGAATGGGCCGCCGAGGAGATCACCGCGTACTTCAACCTCGACCTGCGGCAAATCCGCGCCTTCGGTCTGGGCGCCGACGTCGAGCGGCTGCTGATACTGCTCGCCCTCTTCAAGATCCGGAAGTTCCTCGCGGAGGGACCGCGGCTGCGCACGGCCTGCGACCTCGACGCGGTCGGCGTCGCCGTCACCCGGCCGGACGGCTTCGACCTGCCCGCCCTCGACGACGTCGAATCGGAGCTGCCGGAGCTGATCGAGAACGTCGGAGCGCAGGGCCTCTTCGGCGGCGAGAACCGCGTGCGCACCGTCCGCTACGAGAAGTGAGCGCATGTTCGCACTCGCCTTCCGCTTCCCCGCCGGGCGCTACCACGCCACGCCGTGGGGACGCAACGTCAACGAAGCGGACGTCGCCTGGCCGCCGGAGCCGTGGCGCCTGCTGCGCGCGCTCGTCGCGGCGTACTGGCGCAAGGGAGACCGGGCGCGCTGGTCCGAGGACGACCTCGCGCGGCTGATCGACGCGCTGGCCGGGACGCTGCCGGAGTACAGCCTGCCGGCGGGCGCCGTCCACGCGCATACGCGCCATTACATGCCGACGGGAACGCTCGACAAGGGGCGGCCGAAGACCACGCTGGTCTTCGACGCGTTCCTTCGGCTGCCCCGCGGGGCGCCGCTCGTCGCCGCGTGGCCGCGCGTGACGCTCGAACCCGAACCGTTCGCGTTCGCCGCGGACCTCGCCCGCGCCGTCGGCTATCTCGGCCGAGCCGAAAGCTGGACGGAGTGCGAAGCGCTCGCGGAATGGGACGGCGAGGCGAACTGCCGCCCGCTCGACGGCAGCGCGAGCGGCGACCCGGTGCGGCTGTTGGCTCCGCTCGGCCCGGACGCCTATTCGACCGAACGGCAGCGGATACTGAATGAGATGAAACGTGAGATCCTTGCCAAAGTCGAACGAACGCCCACGCGGCGACGAGTCGATGCCGAAGTCGACAAGGAGCCGCGGAGCGAGTCCGCGGGCGCGGGCGGCGCCGGCGACGTCGATGCCGAGGTCGACAAGGCGCTGCGGAGCAGGGGACGGCAGGCGCACACGCTGCCCGAACGTCTGGTCGACGCGCTCGCGCTCGACACCGCCGACTACCAGGATCGGGGCTGGAGCCGCCCGCCCGCGGCCCGTGAAGTGGTCTACTCGCGCGCGGCGGCAGCCGCCCCGGGCACGGCGGCCCGGCCCGCCCTCCGGGGCCGCCCGTCCCGAACGGCGCGCGATCTGCCCACCGTCGCCCGCTTCCTCCTGGCCGGCCGGCCGCTGCCCCGCATCGAGGACGCAGTTCGGATCGGCGAGTTGATGCGCCGCGCCGCGCTCGCGCGGTTCGGCTGGCGGAAGGACGAGGAGACGGGGCGTCCGATCCCCCGGGCGCCCTGGGAAATATCGGGCCGGGGCGCCGACGGCGGGCCGCTCCGGCATCCGTCGCACGCGCACGCTTTCTGGCTTCCCGAGGACGCGGACGGAGACGGCTGGATCGACCACGTGTCCGTGTGCGTCGCCGGCGGCATGCGCCGCGAGGTGCGGGCCGCCCTGGATCGCATCACCCGGCTCTGGCTGGCGCCGCAACGGACGTCCGAAGAAGTCGACGCCGAGCCGGGCGGCGTGCGGGAATGGCGGCTGGCGCTGGAGGGCTTCGGCCGGCCGGCCGACTTCGCGGGCGGCGCGCGCATCTTCGGCGCGTCGAGGCGCTGGCGGAGCGTGACGCCGTTCCTGGCCTCGGGACACCTGAAGGCGGCCGGCTACCGGGGCGAGGTCCGCCGGTTGCTGAAGCGCCGCGGGCTGGCGGCGGACGCCGTCGAGGTCGGCAGGCTGGAGACGATCGACGTCGGCGGAACCGCGCGGCGCGCGGTCCACTTCCACCGCTTCCGTTCCCGCGGGCGCGAAGCGCAGCCCGACGCGGGCGGCGCGTTGCTGGAGATCACGCTGCCGGGATCGGTCGAAGGCCCGCTGGCCCTCGGCTACGGCAGCCACTTCGGCCTCGGGCTGTTCGCCGCGGCCGGCGGCGAGCGCCGCTGAATTCCCGCTCGCCTGCTGTACCGACGCCTCGTGTTGTCCGCACGAGATTGACCGCGGACCTGAAGCGCTACTCGTGTGATACAAGTACGGCCGAAACGTGCTTGAGGCCCCAGGCTGGTGGGGACGGGATGCATTTTCGACGATTCGTCGTCGCCTTGCGGTGAATCCAGCCCGAACCTGCCACCTGGATGGCGAGAACCGGAGCGATGGCGGACATCGACAACCCGTCCCTGGCGGAGGCCGACTGGGAAGACCTGCTGCTGGCGTGGCTGCACGATCCGTTCGACAAGGCGCTCGCCGTCCGGGGTCACGAGTCGCGAGCCGCGCGGTATGCGTCGGCCGCGCTGGGCCGCGACGTCTCCCGCGGGAGTCTCCATCGTCTGGCCGCGAGGGCCGATCGAACCGCCGCCATCGTCGAACGCCTGCCGTCACCCACGGCCGGCGCGGGAGGCGAGCGCGCCGTGGGTGTGGCGGACGCTCTTCGACTCACCCACCCGATGAGCGGCGCGTGCGTCGAGTTGAAGCCGAGCAGCCCGGAGCCGGATCCGGACAGGACGGTCCGGTTGCTGGAAGCAATCGTCGATGGATTGGCGGGGCCGCGCGAGAGATTCCTCGCGGTCTGGAGGCTCCTGCCGGACAGGATAGCAGCCGAGTTCGGGGAAGACGCCGCACGACTTCCCGCCGATACGCGCATTCCGGACCACACGCTGTTCCAGCACGTCGACGTCACCGCCGGCCTGCATGCCGCCGGGGCGCCCGACGGAGCGGCCTGCCTTTCCTTCGTGCTCGGACCGGTGCAGCCGTTCATCGCGGCGGCGCGCAGCGTACGCGATCTCTGGTCGGGAAGCGCGCTGCTTTCGTGGCTGGCGTTTCGGGCGATGACGCCGATTCTCGAACGGTTGGGACCGACGGCGTTCGTGTATCCGACGTTGCGCGGCGCGCCGCTGGCGGACTACTGGCTCCGGGACGCGGGACTCGGAGAACTTGTACCCCGTCCGGGGCGGCGCGCGCGCATGGCGCCGTCGTTGCCCAACCGCTTCGTCGCGGTCGTGCCGTGGGGTGAGGGCGGCGGCACGGCGGCAGCCCTGCGCGAAGCGTGCATCGGCGCGGCGCGGACGGGATGGCGGCGCGTGGCCGACGCGGTGCGAGACTGCCTCGATCCGAAGTTCGCCCCCCATTGCCGGGACTGGGCCCGGTTGTGGGACTCACAGATCGACGACGCGCTCGACTTCCGGGCAGCCGCCGCGCCGCTGGACCAGCTCGACGACGATCGGCTTGCACGGCTCGTCGGGGCGGCCGGCTTCGCGTCAGCGTGGCCCGACGCACAGAAGATTCGCCGGCTGGAGACGGCGATCCCGGAAGGGCATCGGCCAGGGTACCGCCAGGACCACGCCGGCCGCTGGCAGGCGCAGATGGAGATGTCCGCGCGCCTGCTGGCGGCGGCGCGTGCGGTGCGCCACGTACCGCGCGCGGACGCCCCCGGCCGCGGGCCTTCGCCGCCGAAGTGCACGCTGTTCGGAAGCTGGGAGCAGATGGGTCCTGCTGAATCGGGCGCGTCGCGAGTGTTCTGGGACAAAGCTGCCGAAACGACGTCGGTCGATGGCGTGCGCTTGAGGTCCCGCGAGCGGTTGTGCGCGGTGGGGTTGACGAAGCGGTTCGCGGGGCCGGCCTTGCTGGCATCGGAACTCGAGTTCTCTTCGGAAGACCTGCGATTTCCCGACACGGCGACCGTGGCGGCCGCCGAATGGCTCGCCGACGCGGGCATCGACCCCGACGAGGAACGCTGCCGCGGTGGGCATTGGAGCGGTCTGTGGCTCCATTGGCGGCGGGAACACGAAGACGAGGACGAACGACCGGTTCCGAAGAATCTGTGGGAGCGCATCCGTAGAGCCGGATCCCCGCGCCGCGGCCGGCCGCCGGCCTATTACGCCGTGATCGCCATGGACGGCGACCACATGGGACGCTGGCTGGCCGGCCGAAAGACGCCGGAGCTGCGGCTGCTGCTGCACCCGAAGCTGCGTGGGTACTTCGAAGCGCTTGACGATGACCGGGCGAACGATGCGCTCTCCGCCAGACGTCCCGTCGGACCGGCGCTGCACGCCGCGATCAGCGCGGCGCTCTCGACGTTCGCGACCGAGATTGCGCCGGGAATCGTGAAGGATCATCACGGCACGCTGATCTATTCGGGCGGCGACGACGTGCTGGCGCTCTGCCCGGTGTCGACGGCGCTTGATTGCGTCCGCCGCCTGCGCGACGCGTTCTCCGGCCGGGACGATCCGGGCGGAGACGGGTGGCGGGACTGCGGGGGCCGGCGCCGCATCACGATGGGCGCGGGCGCGTCGATGTCGGCCGGCGTCGCGCTGGTGCACTACAGGGAGGACCTGCGCGACGCGCTGGAGACGGCGCGCGCCGCGGAACGCGCGGCGAAGGACGCCGGACGCGGCCTGCTCGCCCTCGTCGCGGCGCGGCGGTCCGGCGAAACCGCGCGCGCCATCTGCCCCTGGCCGTTCGTGGCACGGTTGGACGATCTGCGCCGCGTGTTCGCGGACGGGGCGTCGGATCGCTGGACGTACCGCCTTCGAGCCGAATCGGCGGCCCTGGCGTCCGACCTGCTGCCGCCGGAGGCCGTCCGGTCGGAAATCGGGCGGCTGGTCGCCCGCGCCGTCACCGACGCCGGCGGCGGTTCGCTCGAGAAACTGGACGTTGCCGGAACGTTCGAAACCTACTGCGAGCTTCGTACCGGCGCCGCCCTCGGCGATCTGTTACGGGACTTCACCACGCTCTGCCAGTCGGCGGCGTTCATGGCCCGAGGCCGCGATGACTGACCCCGCCGCCGGCCGCACCGGGACGATAGACCTGGAGCTGGAGCCGCTCGACGTCCTGTTCTTCCGGGACGGCCGCCCGTTCGACGCCGCCGCGCGCGCCGCGGGCGGGCTTCCGATGCCCCAGACCGTCGCCGGGGCGTTGCGCACGTGGCTGCTCGGACGGGTCGGCTGCGACTTCGGCGCGCTCGCCGCCGCGATCAGGAACGGTGTTCCCTTCGTTGCGGCTGCGTCCGCTCGAGGCCGAGGGCCGGCGGCAGTCGGACGTATCCACGTCCGCGGCCCCTGGTTCGCCCGCCGCGGCGAGCGGTGCGTTCCGACGCCGGCGACCACCAGGGCCGACGTCGACGAGGCGAAGACACTGCCTCGCCTGGAGCGGCTCGTTCCGACGCCGGCGACCATCGAGGTCGACGTCGACGACCCGAAGAAGCTGTATCGCCTGGACCCGTTGGCGGATGATCTGCCCGGTTGGCAGGGCGCCGACGGCTTGCTTCCGTTGTGGAGACGCCGGCCGGGCGCCGCGAAGCCGAGAGGCGGTTACCTGCGCCCGAGCGGTCTGGCCCGGTTCCTGAAAGGCGACGTTCCTCTGCCCTGCCAAGTCATCGACACGGACGCTCTGTTCGGTTACGAGAACCGCACCGGGATCGGCATCGACGCCGCGCGGGGCGCGGCCGGCGACGGCATGATCTACTCCACCCGCATGATGCGGCTGCGGCCGGGCGTCACCCTTGTCGTCGAACTGGTCGGTTCGCCGGAGGATCTGGCGGTCTGTCCGAAACAGGACGACGTGCTGGCGCTCGGCGGAGAAGGCAGGCGCGTGGTCGTTCGGCGCGCGCACGACGTCCGGAAGTGGCCTGCGCCGGAGGCGGACGACGGGCGCGGACGGATCGTCCTGCTGACGACGCCCGCCCCGTTCGGCGGCTGGCGTCCCCCGGGATTGCCGTTGGCGGCGGCAGCCGTGCCCGGACACGTCGCCGTCTCCGGGTGGGATCTTGCCCGCAACGGGCCGAAACCGAACCGCTTCGCGGTAGCCGCGGGCAGCGTCTATTTCCTCCGCGAGAACGTTCGACCGGATCGCAGGGGCGGATCGCTCTGCGCGCCGGACGATGCGGCGCTCGGCTGGGGCGCGTACGTCGAAGGAGCCTGGGAACATGTCTGACTCGTCTGACTCGGACGCCAACCTGCTGTTCATCCACGCCCTGACCGGATTGCATCCCGGCGGCGGAACGGCTCTGGGCGTGGTCGATCTGCCGGTTCAGCGCGAACGCCACACGCAATGGCCGATGATCGCCGGCGCGAGTCTGAAAGGCGTGTTGCGCGATGCATGCCGCCCGCCGACGACCGATGACGGGAGCCACGACCAATGGCTCGCCGCGTTCGGCCCGGAAACGACGCGGGCGTCGGACTTCGCCGGCGCGCTCGCCTTCACCGACGCGCGCCTGCTCGCTTTCCCGGTGCGTTCGCTGCGCGGCGTGTTCGCCTGGGTGACCTGCCCGACCGTGCTCGATCGCCTTCGGCGGGACGCCAAACTGCTGGCGGGCAACGAGAACCCGCCGCCGGAACCGCCGCGGCCGAAACGTGGCCACGCCGCCTGTCCGCGGCAGTCCGACAACCTGATCGCGGTCCCCTCTGCCGGGACCGGCTCCGGCGAACCGCTCGATGAAGACGGCCGGCTGCTGCTGGAAGAGTTCGAGTTCCGTTGCGCTGCCGACGACAGCGGGACCGCCGCGTGGGTGGCGGACCGCGCGATACCGGAGTCGGACACCGCGACGGCCGAGCGCCTGACGCGAAACCTGATCGTGCTGCACGATGACGATTTCACCCATTTCGCGCGGCACGCCACCGAGGTGATGGCGCGCGTGAGGCTCAACTACGAGCGCAAGACGGCCGAAGATGGTGCGCTGTTCTACGAGGAGTTTCTTCCGCCGGAGACACTGTTCTACACCGTGGTCCTGGCGACCTCCAGCCGGCGCCCCGGGACGAAGCGCGACGCCGCCGGCATGCTCGGATTCCTGCAAGACCAAGTGAGGGCACGGCCCATCGTACAAATCGGCGCGGACCAGACCATCGGGAAGGGGCTGTGCGCCATGCGCCTCGCCGGATGTCGGATGGCCAGCGGTCGGGAGGCAAACCAATGACCACCATGCCCGCCGACTCCGAACCGACCCTCGATCAGCGACGCGCCCGGCACGCCTGGGACGCGGTCGCGCGGGTCAGGAACAATTCGAGGCAGTCGTCCGGGAAAAGCTACGCCCGCGAAGCGAAGCGGCTGCCGGTGCGGGTCCTGACTGCCGGACTGGGCCATGCCCTCGCATTCCTGAACGCCAAGGCCGGCGCCGGAAGGGGGGAAAGCGCCAACGTGTCGCTCTCGCGCGACGTCGCCGACTGGTGCTCGACAAACGCGACAATCCCGACAGCTCGGCCGAGCGGCCGGAGCCGTGCGCGCTGATCGAGAGGATCGTCGCCGGGAACGCAACGTTCCTCCAGTTCGCCACGGACGAGGTGCTGGCCTACCTGCAGTGGCTGACCCGTTTCGCCGAGGCGGAGTTCGGAGCGGATGAGGACTGAGAGCGCCGCCGTGCCCGCAAGACTCGTACTGCCGAGCAGCGCCGCCGACCTCGTCGAGCAGCTCGACGTGTCGAAGCGTCATCCGGGTTTGCAGCTCGACAAGCTGTCGCCGCCCGGGGACCAGAAAGCCCAGAGGCAGGCGATAGAAGACGTGTGCGGCGCGGCCCGCGGCGAAGCGTTGCTGAACGCTCTGTCCTCTCGACGCGCCAAGCTGCTGGAGAGCCTCGCCGCCCGACGTTTTCAGGCCGAGACGACAGGGCCGCTGACCCTGCACCTGGCCCGCGCCTCCGGCATGGAAAACGCCGGCATCCATCTGCATTCGGTCTACGGTTTCGTCTGCCTGCCTGGCAGCGGCCTCAAGGGCATGGCCCGCGCCTGGGCGGAGACCGTCTGGCTGGAAGATCAGGATGATCGCGCTGCCGCATGGGATCGCATCCGGGCGGTCTTCGGCCGGACGCCCGCGACGGACGCGGGCAAGCCGTGGCGGCCCGGCGACGCGGCGCCGGCGGACGGGTCGCGGGCGGGCGCGGTGGTCTTCCACGACGCGTGGCCGACCGCATGGCCGCGCCTCGAAGCGGACATCGTGAACAACCACCATGCGAAGTACTACGAGGGCGCGGACGAGCCCGGGGATTGGGAGGACCCGATCCCGGTCTACTTCCTCGCCGTCTCCGCCGGCGTAACCTTCGACTTCGCGGTGTCGCCGCGGTCGGCGGCGAACGATGCGGAATCGCGTCTCACGGACCTCGCGATCGAATGGCTGCGGGGCGCGCTGGCGCACGAGGGCGCCGGCGCGAAGACCAACGCGGGGTACGGCCGCTTCCGGTTGAACGACGCCCCCTCTGTGCCGGCGCCGGGGTCGGCGCGGGCGGTGGCGAAGCACACGCTCACGCTGGCGACGCCGGCGTTCCTCGCCGGCGCGGGGCAGCAGCGCGACGACTGCGATCTGCGGCCCGCCACGCTGCGCGGGCTGTTGCGCTGGTGGTGGCGGACGATGCACGCCGCCCACCTCGAAACGGCGGAGCTGCGAAGACTGGAAACGGTGGTCTGGGGCGACGCCCGGAGCGGCGGCGCGCTCGCGGTTGCGATCGAAGGTGACGTTCGCGCCCACGTCAGACCGTTCGACAAACGGGAAATAGCCCGGAAGCATCAGCTTGAACGGCCCCGGGCGAAGACGGCGCAGGGTCTCGCCTACCTCGCCTACGGCATGGACGAGAGAGATCGCCGGCGCTACTATGCAGAGCCGGGAGCGAGCTGGACCGTCACGTTGACGGCGCGAAGAGGCCGCCTGCCGGAAGGAGAACGCCCCGTCGCCGGCGCCGAAATCCTGCGGCAGGGCGAAGCCGCGCTCTGGCTGCTCTGCCATTACGGCGGCGTCGGTTCGAAGGCGCGAAAGGGATTCGGCTCCTTCGCGGAGGTCGAGGTCGCGGACATCGCCGCCATCGACGATTGCAAACGCCGCGCCGCCGCCTTTCGGCGCGCCGTCGGGGTCGCCGAACGCCTTCCCGGACCGGTGGGCTCGTCGAGTCTCGAAGAGATGCTGGTGCTGGAGGTCGAGACGCCCTGGAAGAACCGCTGGTTCGCGATTGACCAGCTCGGTTTCGCGGCCCAGGCGTTCGCGCGGGAGAACGCGCACCGGGAAGAAAAGGCCGCGCTCGGTCTGCCGCGGAAGATCCACAAGCCGCCGAAGTCGCTGTCCGCCAGCCGCCATCGGCGTCATGCCGCGCCGGTGCATTACCACCTGTCGCCGCGCGCCGACGACACGTTGACGATACGCATGACCGTGTTCCCCTCGCCTGTTCTACCCGACCTCGACACCAGCCGGAAGGTGCTGGGCGAGCTCCGTGCGCGACTGCGAACCGAGCTGACGGAACGGGTGCGGACTCACGCCGGGCGCGGAACGCGTACCCCGAAACAGGTTGCAGCCCCGTCCGGCCCCGGCGCGGGTGACGCCGGCCCATCGAGCGTCCTGCCGCAAACGGGCGAACGGGTCGATGCCGTACTGCTGGACGAGAAGACGAAGAAGGGCGGCTGGAAGGCGAAGCACGAAGCGAGCGGGCTGCAAGGGCCGATACAGAACGCCGCCGACGTGCCGGGCGAAGTGGAACCGGGCCGGCGCGTCGACCTGGTGGTGGCCTCCGTCAACCGGAACCGCCACGAGATCGCCTTTCGGTGGCCGGCGGCGGACGAGGGCGGCTCCGCGGGTCCCGGTGGCGCACCGTCGCGACAGGGACGAGGCGCGCGGCGACCTGGCCGGGGGAGGCGCGGATGACGCCGACCGGCCGTGTCCTGATCATGACGGTGGGGACCGGCGACGTCGACCGGCTCGAAGAAACGCTGTTCACGCCGTTGCGGAAGTCGATTGCGACTGACGCCTGGGCCAGGGTGGTGCTGCTGCCGTCCAGGGTCACCGAGGAGTTCGCCCAGGCGTTGCGAGACCGGCTCGCCGGCGCGGACGTGGACGTCAAGCCGTTGCCGGCAGGAGACGAGAACGACGCCGATGCGGCCTACGCCCATTTCGACGACGTTCTGGGAACGGTCCTGCAGGACGCCGCGCCCGAGGAAGTCATGGTGGACTTCACCCGCGGCACGAAGGCGATGAGCGCCGCGCTGGTTCTGGCGGCCACTCGCCGGGCGGTGCCGCGCCTGCGCTACGTCACCGGCACACGGCGCGACCGGCGCGGCATGGTCGAGCCGGGGTCGGAGGTGGTTCGCGAGATCCGAACCACCTCCGTCGACGGGCATCGCCGTCTGGATCTGGCCCGCGAACTCGTGCGGCGCGGCGCCTTCGCCGCCGTGGCGAACGTGTTGCCCGATCCGGAGGCCCCGCTCGCACGGCTCTATCCGGACGACTTCCTGCACGCGGCGAAAGCGGTTCACGGCGCGGCGCAGTTCCATGCCGCGTGGGACCGCCTCGACTATGCCGGCGCCGCGAAGCTCACGGTCGGAGAACCGCCGTCGGAAGAATGGCGACACTACTGGCCCGCGCCCGACGTGCGCGCCTGGCTCACGGCGCTGGCAACGGAGCCGGAACGTTCCGACCACGGCGGGATGGCGGCCTGGCTGCGTCGACTCGCCGTCGATCTGCTCGCCAACGGCGAACGGCGCGTGCGGCAGGGGCAGAACGAGGATGCACTCGTCCGCGCCTACCGCCTGCTGGAACTGATCGGCCAGGCCCGGCTCTTCGACCACGGTCTCGACTCCGCGAACCTCGCACGGGATCACGACGCGGTGCGGGCCGTGCAACAAGAATCCACGAAGAAGAAACGTCATTCCTTCTCGGAGAGCCGCGGCAAACTGCAAGCCTCGCGGTTTCAGGTCGGCCGACTTCTTCGGCACTGCGCCGATCCGCTAGCCGCGACGCTTCTGCAATTCGAAAAGACAGCGTCGTTGAATCCGACGCTGCGCAACACCAGCGTGCTCGTGCACGGCTTCATCGCCAAGGCGCCTGACGATCCGTCGCTGTTTCAGCGCCTGTTCCGCGATCTCGAAGCGCTCGCCCTGCAGGACGGCGGCGACCAGGTGGCGGACCGGTTGCGGGTCGCGCGCTGGCTCTCGTTCGACGAGCCGTGACGTCGAATCGTGATTTGCAGATGCCGATCAACTACCGGATCCCGGCGCGCCGGCTTGACCGTGCCGGTGGAGTCGGAGACGGCCGGCGGTACTTGGTTGGCACTCGTCGCGACGACATGAAGCAGCGCCACCCCCCGGCTCACCCCCTCTCCACCTCGAACCCGACGACGTTGCGCGTCTCCCGGCTGAACTCGACGCCGATCAGGTTGATCGGCTGGCCGAGACTCCGGTACTTGTCGGCGTAGCCCCGCGCCTCGAGTTGCGCCGTCGCCGCGCCCTCCGGCTCCAGCTCCACGACCTTGAACTCGAACAGATGGACCTGGCCGTTGAAGCGCACGGCCATGTCCACGCGGCCATGGCTGCTGCCGTCCTCCACCGTCACGTCGAGGCCCAGCGCCGCGAAGTGGGAGTAGAACACGCTGGCGTAGTAGCCCTCGTAGCGGGCGATCGGATTCTTTCGGTGCCAGTCGTGGGGAATGCTCGCGAAAAACGACTCGAACAATCTTCTCAGTCCGGCGAAGTCGTTGGCGCGCAGCAGCGCATGGAGCTCGATCTCGCGCGCTCCCTGCCGTGACGCATCGGGGGACATGGCGCGTAACAGCCGCTCGTTCAGGCTCTGGCGCACTTCGCGGTTCGGATAGCCGAGCCGATACAGGGTCTTGCCGCCGAGGACCTCCGTGCCGGTTATGGTGAGGTAGCCGGTCTGGAACAGCAGCGCCTCGGTCGCGGCGTCGTCGACGTCGAACGACGACAACAGGTCGCCGCTGGCGACCACGTTCTCGAGGGCGGCGGCGCTGACGCCGCGCGCCAGCAACGTGTCGACCAGGAACCTCGGCGTGCCGGTCTCGAACCACCAAGCGTCGAACTCGCGGCGGTCGAAGAGCAGGAGGACGTCGAACGGATTGTAGACCCGATCGGCGCCCCGCCAACTGTACCCGTTGTACCACGCGCGGATCCGGTCCCGATCGAGGCCGGGCAGCTCCGGCGCGAACACGGTGTCGAGGTCGGCGTCGGTGTAGCCGCAGATGGTGGAATACCGCGGATCCAGCGTAATGTCCGTCAGGTTGTTCAGGCCGGAGAACAGGCTGACCTTCGAGAACTTGCTGACGCCGGTCAGGAAGGCGAAGCCGACGTGCGCGTCGCCGTCCTTGATCATGGCGTAGAGACCGCGCAGGAAGTCGCGGTTGGCGCGGGCCGCGTCGGGGACGTCCAGCGCGTCCAGAATCGGCTTGTCGTATTCGTCCACCAGCACCGCCACGCGCCGCCCGGCGCGCCGGTGCAGTTGCGCCAGCAGGTCCCGGAACCGCTCCGGCGCGCCGGCGTAGTCGGACTTCACGCCGGCGTCCCGCTCGACCGCGTCGAGCTGCGCCATCACGTTCGCGTGCAGGCGGCCGGACTCGGCGAAGAGGCCGCCGCCGAAGCTCAGCCGCAGCACGGGACGGCGGACCGACCAGTCCCAGTGGCCGTGCACGGCCAACCCCTCGAACAACGCCTCGTCGCCCTCGAACAACTCCTTCAGCGTGTCCACCAGCAGGCTCTTGCCGAAGCGCCGCGGACGCGCAAGGAAGTAGTGCGACCCCTCGGCGACGAGCCGCCGGACGTGAGCGGTCTTGTCGACGTAATAGCAGCCCTCCTCCCGGATCGTCCGGAAGGTCTGGATGCCGATGGGCAGTCTGCGTCTCGTCACGGACACGCCTCGACTCGTCGGGGAACGGCTCGTCGGCGCGCCGCGCGCGGCTTCAGAACGCCGGCGCGGCCACGCGGATCAGGCGCTCCCCTGGTCCATCCCGGTCGTGCCTCCCGAGCGTCGCGCCGGGGTCCGCGGCCGGCCCGATCGAGCGCCGATCCGCGGTTCGCCCGCATTGTACCGAACCTCGCCGCGCTCGGAGCGCTCGCTCCGTTCAAGCCCGCGGCAGGACCGGATGCGCCGAACTCCGGGACGGCGCCTGGCACTTTCCGGGGCTGGCCGTCGACGCCGGGCGCAACGAGACCGGATGCGTCAGCGGAAAGGGCGCCGGCGACCTGCTGCGTAATCGGCCGCGCGGGGGGAACCCGGAATCACGGTGACCCGATGCGCGGCGCGCCGGTCTCGGCGTTACATCGATGACGCCGCGGCCCAGACTCCCGGCGACGGCAACGCCACCGGTCCCGTTCAGACGGCGGCGAGCGCCCGCGCCACGTTGTCGAGCGCCCGTTCGACGAGCCGGCGCGACGTGGCGAGGTTCATCCGCATGCGGCCCGCGCCGCCCAGGCCGTACGACGAACCGGGGTTCAGGTGGACGTGCGCGTGGTCCACCAGCCAGCGCTGGAACTCCTCTTCCGGGGTCGTGTCTCCGCCCTCCTCCGCCGCCCGCGGCAGGCCGGCCGCCTGCATCGCCGCGCGGGCGTCGAGCCAGGCCAGATAGGTGCCTTCCGGCTTGACCGTCTCCACGCCCGGCACGTTCTCGCGCACGTACGACGCGGCGAAGTCCAGCGTCCCGTCGATGTACTCCAGGAGCTGATCCAGCCAGTCCTCGCCCTCGTTGTAGGCCGCCTCGGCCGCGACGACGCCGAGCGTGTTCATCGCCTGCCGGTGCTGCCCGACCCCCTCGATGCGCTCCAGGTAGCCGGGGTTGGTCGAGAACAGGTAGGCGCACTTCAGCATCGACAGGTTGAACGACTTGCTCACCGACTTGCAGGTGACGCTGTTGCGGACGGCGGCCTCGTCGTCGAGCGCGGCGAACGGCGTGTAGGCGTGGCCCTTCGTGACGAAGTCGCAGTGGATCTCGTCGGAGACCACCACGACGCGGCGCCGCGCGCAGATCTCGCCCAGCGTCGCCAGATCCGACTTCGACCAGACGTTGCCCGTGGGGTTGTGCGGGTTGCACAGGATGAACGCGTGCGTGTCGTGGTCGATGCGGCGCTCCAGGTCCTCGAAGTCCATCCGGTAGCGCCCGTCGACGAGCCGCAACGGGCTCTCCTCGGCGACGCAGCCGACCACCCGGACGTCGGTGAAGAACCCGTTGTAGCCCGGCGTCTGCAGGATCACCTTGCTGCCCGGCGGACAGAAGGCGCGCAGCGTGCTGATGATCGCGGGGTGGACGCCCGGGGCGTGCCGAATCGTGTCGGGGTCGATGGCCAGCCCGTAGCGCCGGCGGTTCCAGTCGACGATCGACTCCCTGTAGGAGGCCGGGATCGTCAGGTAGCCGTAGTTCTCGTGCGCGACCCGCTCGCGGAGGGCGCGGCTGACGGCCGGGGCGATGCGGAAGTCCTGGTCGGCGGTGCCCATGCCGACCTCGATCCGCTCGCGGCCGTAGCGGGCGATCTGGGCGTCCCACTTCGACGAGTCGGTCCCGATGCGGTCGTAGACGGTGTCGAAGTCGTAGCGGCCTTCCTCCTGCCGCCGGGCCCGGCCGCCGGCTTCCGCCGCCGGGGGAACCGCGGCGCCGACGGCGCCCGCGGCCGCGGTCAGGCCCGTGCTGCGCAGGAAGGCGCGCCGGCCGAGCGGTGTGAGCAGGGACATGCTGGACTCCTCTCGTGTTTCCTCGTTCGACGCTGGACGACCGCGGCGGCCCGGCGGCGCGCGAACGGCGCCTGCGCCGCCGCGGCTCCGCGCCCCGGGGACAGCATAGCCCACCCGCCCGCGCCGCGCGCTGCGTTCAGGGGTCGGTCCACCGGTAGCCAACTCGGCGGCGGTCGGCGGCGCCTCCGCACGGCGCGGCGTCCCATGCCCGCGAGTCTGTCACGCCCCGCTACTCCGGTTCGGCGGCCGACCGCGCCTCCACACGCCGCGGCGGACAGGACGGCGGCCAGCCCACTGGTAGTCGAAATCAGCGGCGGCCGGCGGCACGGCGCAGGCCGCGCGCTTCGCTCAGGAACCGGCCCACTGGTAGTCGACGCGCACGTAGTAGTAGCCCCCGTTGAAGCCGAACGGCGCCGAGGGCGGATAGAGGTTTCCGCCCCAGAAGCCCAGGGACGGGTCGCTGACCTTGGGGTTCTCGTCCGGATAGGTGTTCAGCGCGTTCCGGCCGCCGACGGCGAGCGTGACCGCGCTGCTGACCGGCCAAGCGGCCTCGAGGTCGACGATCGGCTTGCCGGAGTAGACGAACCCGTCGCGGTAGTCGAACCAGTCGCCGTAGTAGCTCAGGCGGCCGAGCAGACGCCAGCGGCCGGCCGCCTGGTCTACCGTGACGTTCCAGCGGGTGCGCGGATGCGCCTCCTCCAGGTTGCGGACGCGGTCGGTCACCCAGTCGGGGCTCAGCAGTTCGGGGTTGACCCGCGTGACGGCGGTGTCGGTGTGGTTGAAGAGGACGCCGAACGCCGTGTCGCCGCCGAGCGCCGGCGGGGTCCACGCGGCGACCACGTCGAGGCCCCGCGTGCGGGTCTCCAGGTCGTTGGTGAAGAACCGGAAGTCCGACAGGTCGCGGGCCGTCGTGACGCCGTCGGCGATCAGGCGCTCCGTCTCGCGCGCGTCGAGCGTGAAGGTCCGCGTCAGGATCAGCCGGTCGGAGAGGTCGATGCGGAAGTAGTCGGCCGTCAGCGTGAACGGTCCGCCGCCGACCACCGCGCCGACGCTGGTGTTGACCGACCGTTCGGGAGCGAGCGCCCGGCCGCCCCGCAGCCTGGCGATCTCCGACGTCGAGGGAATCGTGCCGACGTTGAAGAGGTCCCCGCGCGCGAAGTCGAACACCGTGGAGACGTTGAAGGCGTTCTGCTGGCCGGGGGTCGGCGCCCGGAACCCGGTGCTCAGGCTGCCGCGCAGGGCCGCCGCGCCGGAGAGCGGGATGCGTCCGGAGAGCTTGCCGTTCGCCGTGCCGCCGAAGTCCTCGAAACGCTCGAAGCGGCCGGCGGCGCCGATCGTCCAGTCCCTCTCCGCGCCGCGCGCCTCGACGTCGCCGTAGACCGCGGCGGCGGCGCGCGCCCAGGCGCCGGCGGCGATGGGGCCGAACCCGTTGAGTCCGTTGGAGCCGACGCTGAAGCCCTGCGCGGCGTAGGGGCCGGCCCGCCACGAATCGGGGTCGCCGAGACCGATCTCGAACCGCTCGCGCCGCCACTCGACGCCGCCGGCGACGTGGACCCGCCCGGTGACGGCGTGGGCGAGGTCGACGTTGACCCCGATCTCCCGCTGCCCGTAGCTGCCGGGTTCGTGCGCGTCCGGGCCGTCCGGGCCGAGCGAGGCGTTGACCGTCTCGCGGAAGAAGAAGTCGGCGGTGTTCGACCCCGCGGCGACGCTGGCGTCCCAGCGCGCGCCGCCGGCGAACTGCCCGCGCGCGCCGGCGACCGCGGACGCGTCGCGCACCGAACCGCCGAAGCGGGGCGTGAACCCGCCGGGGAAGCGCTCCCGGAACGAGAAGCAGTCCGGGTCCGCGAACACCCGCGCGAGCGCGGCCGGGTCGGGCGCGTCGTCCGTGACGGCCACCGTGGGGCAGTGCGCCGAGCCTTCGCCCCGCGCGGCGCGCGCGTCGCCGACGAGCAGCGTCCGGCCGCCGTCGTTGCTGAACACGCCGCCGCGGGTGTTCGGGTTCCGCCAGTAGAAGAAGCTGACCACCTCCCGGCTGGCGTAGTTCGTATGGCCGTAGAGCTGCACGCCGCCGGCGAACAGGTGGCCGAAGTTGCCGAAGAGCTTCAGGTCGTCGTCGACGTCGGGAGAACCCCAGACCTGGACCGGGTCGCGGACGGCGGTGTTGCCGGCGGCGGCCAGCGCCGCCGCGTCGCGCCGCTGGGCGCTGCGGCTGGTGGAGTTCGTGTCGCCGTACTCCAGGCTGAGGTTGGCGAAGCCGGTCCGCCCGAGCGACACCGGGACGAGACGCGCCATGAGCCCTCGGCGAACGCGGCTACGCGCCGGCGCCCTCTTCTTCCCGGTCCTTCAGGAAGTCCTCGCGCGGCTTGTGGATGCGGTCGTAGCTGCCGGCCGCGACCACGTAGTACCAGCGGGCGAAGCGCGCGGCCAGGCGCTCGGCCTTCTCGCGTCCCTCGGCGACCCGGCGCTCCCACGACGCGTGGGCGTCGGCGTCGGACTCGGGCGGCTCGGGCAGGGCGGCCTCGTCGAACTCCGCGGTGATGAAGACGTAGCGGTTCTCGCCCGGCCCCGCCTCTTCGTCGTCGCTCTCGTCGCTGCCGAGCAGGACGGCGTCGCCCCGGCCGTACACGATCTCGCCGAAGCGCAACGTGTACAGGAGGCCGTCGGTGGCGCCGACGAGCAACTCGCCCTCGTTGGAGAGCAGGCCCCCCTCGGCCGTGGGGTAGAAACCCTTGTCGATCAAGTCGATGACGTCCGCCTGATCGATGCGGCCGGCCAGCGCGGCGTCGCGCAGGTTGCCGGTCATCCCCGCCGGCTTGGGACGGACGCCGGCGATGCGCAGGCCGATGACTGCGCCGATCAGCCGGTTGACCTCGACGTAGTCGACTTCCTGGTCTTCCGGGACGCCGGAGCCGTTCCACGTCCGGTCGTCGACCTTGTCGAGCGTGAACTCGGCGGGCTCGGAGGCCCGGCGGGTGACCTCGTCCACCGTGTACTCGTTCAGCACGATGCGGTCGACCTGGTCGCGCTCCACCTCGAGCAGGTTCCGTTCGATCCAGTCCTCGAAGCGGGTGGAGACGCTGGCTTCGAAGCGGGCCGTGTAGACCCGTTTCTGCTCCGGCAGCCGCACGAAGCGCAGACCGGGACGGTTCGGCACGCGGGCGCCGACGACGAGGTCGGCGAGGATCCCGGTGTTCTCGCCGCGGACCGTCACGCGGGTGCCGCGGCCCACCAGGCTGGACGTGGTGAGGTCGGACGGATCGACGACCCCGAGCGCCTCGTGGTCGGCGACGTTGTCGGAGCGGAAGTCCTCCTTGACGAGGCTGATGACGTCGGCCGCGACGTTCGCCAGCCGTTCGGCGCCGTCGGCCGGGTAGCCGTGGTGCGACGGGATGGTCCACAACCCGCCCCGGTTGGTCACCTGGAACGGGGTCGCCGAGGCGGTCTCCTCGTCGAACTCCATCACCTCGAGGGTGGCCGCCGCTTGCGGGTCGGTGAACTCGGGGAAGAACGGCTCCCCGACGTCGAAGAACAGGTCGGGCGCCGCCCGGCGCGGAGCGCTGGCGAGCGCCGCGGCGCCGAGGACGAGGGCGATGCCGACGAAGAGGGCCGTCTTGTTCAGCTCGTTCATGATGCCGCCCCGGATCATACCGCCGGACGCCGGGAGACGCCTGCGCCCGATGCGCCCGTCCGGCTGCCGCGGGCGCATCGGTCCGAACCCTTGCCGCGCTCGATGAAGTAACCACGCGCCGGGACTCTGTGTCAAGATTCCCGGTTGCAGGCGGCGCGCCGTCGGGGCAGGCTGGCACGACCGGGACGGGCGACATGGACCACGATATCGAAGCGATACAGGAGACCATCCACGGGGAGAGCGCCTTCGTCGAGCGGCTGCTGGGCGAGGTCGGGCGGGTCATCGTCGGGCAGCGGGCCATGGTCGAGCGGCTCGTCATCGGCCTGTTGGCCGACGGCCACGTCCTGATGGAGGGCGTGCCGGGCCTGGCCAAGACCCTGACCGTCAGGACGCTCGCCCGGGCCGTCGACACCACCTTCCGGCGGATCCAGTTCACGCCGGACCTGCTGCCGGCCGACCTCCTCGGCACCCTCGTCTACGACCCGCGGCAGGCCGAGTTCCGGACGAAGAAGGGCCCCATCTTCTCGAACCTGATCCTGGCCGACGAGATCAACCGCTCGCCGGCCAAGGTGCAGTCGGCCCTGCTGGAGGCGATGGCGGAGCGGACGGTGACCATCGGCGACACGACCTGGCCGCTCGACCAGCCGTTCCTGGTCCTCGCCACGCAGAACCCGATCGAACAGGAGGGGACCTATCCGCTGCCCGAGGCGCAGGTCGACCGGTTCATGTTCAAGGTCGTGGTGGGGTATCCGTCCCGGGAAGAGGAGACCGAGGTGCTGCGCCGGCGGGCGGCCGGCGCGGAGCCGGAGATCGAGCCGGTCGTCCACCCGGACGACGTCCGCCGGGCGCGGGCCGCGGTGGAGATGATCTACATGGACCCGCGGGTCGAGCGCTACGTCGTCGACCTGGTGTTCGCCACCCGCGAGCCGGCGGACTGCGGCCTGAAGGACCTGGCCCCGCTCATCGCGTTCGGCGCCTCGCCGCGCGCCACGATCAACCTCGCCCGGGCCGCCCGCGCCCACGCCTTCCTCCGCCGCCGCGGCTACGTGACCCCCGAGGACGTCCGCTCCATCGGTCCGGACGTGCTGCGGCACCGCGTCCTGCTCACCTACGAGGCGGAGGCCGAGGAGGTGTCGGCCGACGACGTCGTCAACCGCGTGCTGGGCAGCGTGGAGGTGCCGTAGCCGGCGATGATCCCGCGCGAGGTCCTGAAGCAGGTGCGGCGGGTCGAGATCGCCACCCGCGGTCTGGTGAACGACGTGTTCTCCGGCGAGTACCACTCCGTCTTCAAGGGCCGCGGCATGAGCTTCGCCGAGGTGCGCGAGTACCAGTACGGCGACGACGTCCGCAACATCGACTGGAACGTCACCGCCCGCGCCGGGGCCCCGTTCGTGAAGGTGTTCGAGGAGGAGCGCGAGCTGACCGTCGTGCTGCTGGCCGACGTCAGCGGCTCGGGCGGCTTCGGCTCCGGCGGGCGCATGAAGGAGGAGGTGGCGGCCGAGATCTGCGCGGTCCTGGCCTTCAGCGCCATCCGGAACAACGACAAGGTGGGGTTGATCCTGTTCAGCGACCGCATCGAGAAGTTCGTCCCGCCCCGCAAGGGCCGGCGGCACGTGCTGCGGGTGCTGCGCGAGCTGATCTACGCGCGGGCCGAGGGCCGCGGCACCGACGTGGGCGCCGCGCTGGAGTACCTGGCCCGGGTGGTCCCGCGCCGCGCGGTGGTCTTCGCCGTCTCCGACTTCCTGGCCGAGGGGCACGAACGGGCGCTGGCCGTCGCGGCCCGGCGGCACGACCTGGTCGCCGTCCGCGTCGGGGACCGCCGGGAGGCGAACCTGCCGGACATCGGTTTCGTCGACTTCGAAGACGCGGAGTCGGGCGCGCAAGTGACGGTGAACCTGTCGGATCCGGTGTTCCGGGAGGCGTTCGCGGCGGACGCGGCGGCGGCCGGCGAGGCCCGCGCGCGCCTGTTTCGGCGCACCGGGGTGGACGTCGTCGAGGTGTCGGCCGACCGGCCGTACGCCGGGCCGCTGATGCGCTTCTTCCGCGAGCGGGCGAGGCGGTTCCGATGAAGCGGCTGGCGGTCGCCGCGCTGTTGCTGGCCGCCGCGCCGTCCGCGGCGCAGACCGCCGAGCCCGCGGTCCGCGTCAACGTGGAGCCGACGCGGATCGCCGTGGGGGACCGGGTGCGCCTGGTCGTCGAGGTGGAGCACGACGCCGGCGCATCGGTCGCCTGGCCCGAGGCGGAGGGGCTGGAGCCGTTCGAGGTGCTGGAGCGGCGGGTCGGCGAGCCGCGCGTCGAGGGCGGGCGGACGGTGTCGAGCGCCGAGTACGTCCTGACCGTGTTCGAGCTCGGCGACCTGGAGCTGCCCGCGCTGGCCGTCGAGGTGGCCGCCGCGGACGGCGGCGTCGTGGCGCTCGACACCGAGCCGGCGGCGGTCACCGTGACCAGCGTCGGCGTGGACGAGGGAGGCGACATCCGCACCATCAAGGGGCCGCTCGACGTGCCGCTGAACGTGCTGGCCCTGTGGCCGTGGCTGGCCGGGATCCTGCTGCTGGCGGGCGTCGCGTTCTGGCTCTGGCGGCGGCCCAGGCGGGCCGCGGCGGGCGGCGCCCCCGTCCCGGCCGCGCCGCCGCGTCCGCCGCACGAGGTCGCGTACGAAGCCTTGCGCGTGCTGGAGGCCGAGCGGCTGCCGGAGAAGGGCGAGATCAAGGCGTTCCACGTCCGGGCCTCGGACGTCGTCCGTGTCTACGTGGAGGGGCGCTTCGGCGTGGAGGCGCTGGAGATGACCACGGCGGAGGTGGTCGACGGACTGCGCCGCCACGGGGCCGCGGAGGAGGTCGTCGCCGATCTGCGGCGGTTTCTGGAGCGCTGCGATCTGGTGAAGTTCGCGAAGGACCGGCCGGTCCTCGAGCGCTGCCGCGAGGTGGTCCCGCTGGGGCGCAGCCTGGTGGACCGCACGCGGCCGGCGGAGCCGGCCCCGGAGGCCGCGCCGGCCGCCGGGGCGGCTCCCGCGGAGGCGGCATGATCGACCGGTTCGCGGACCCGTACCTGCTGTTGCTGCTGCTCCTGTTGCCGGCGCTCGCCTGGTGGCGCGCGGCGCGCGGCGAGCGGACGCGCGCCGTGATGCGATACTCGGTGGTGGACCGGATCGTGCGGGCGGATCGCCGCCGCACCGGGCGCTGGCGGCACGCGCCGTTCGGGCTGCGCCTGCTCGCGCTGGCGTTGCTGCTGATCGCCTTCGCCCGCCCGCAGGCCGGGGTGACGGCCGAGAACGTCGCCACCGACGGCATCGACGTCGTGCTGGTGCTCGACCTGTCGAGCTCGATGCTGGCGGAGGACCTGGAGCCGAACCGCATCGGCGCGGCCCGCGCGGTCGCGGCCGACTTCGTGCGCGGGCGGCCGAACGACCGCATCGGGCTGGTCGTCTTCGCCGGCGAGGCGTTCACGCAGGCGCCGCTCACCCTGGACCACGGCGTGGTGACCACGCTGATCGAAGAACTGGAGGTGGGCGTCGTCGAGGACGGCACGGCGATCGGCATGGGCGTGGCCACCGCGGTCAAGCGGCTGAGCGATTCCGCGGCCGAGTCGAAGGTGATCGTGCTGCTCACCGACGGGCGGAACAACCGCGGGTCCATCGACCCGGCGACCGCGGCGCGCATGGCGCAGGCCCTCGACGTGCGGATCTACGCCGTCGGCGCCGGCGCCCGCGGCGCGGCGCCCGTGCCGGTGGACGATCCGCTGTTCGGCCGGCGCACCGTCCCGATGCAGGTCGACGTCGACGACGAAGCGCTCGGGGAGCTGGCGGCGCTGACCGGCGGCCGGTATTTCCGGGCGACCGACCGGGAGAGCCTGGAGCGCGTCTATGAAGAGATAGACGCGCTGGAGACGACCGAGATCGAGATGACCTCGTTCACGCGCTACGGCGAGCTGTTCCCGTATCCGCTGGGCGCGGGACTCGGTCTGCTGCTGCTGGAGGCCGCGCTCGGCCGCACGGTGTTGAGGCGCCTGCCGTGACGGTCCGCGGGTCCGCGAGAGGGGAAGTGTCCGGCTGATGTTCCGCTTCGGCGTCGAGAGCCTGCTCTACGGGTACCTGCTGCTGCCGGCGCTGGCGGCCCTGGAGTGGTGGGCCGCCGTGCGGCGGCGCCGCGCCCTGGACCGTTTCGGGGAGCGCGGGCGGGTCGACCGGCTCACCGGGGAGGTCAGCCGCCGCGGCCGGACGGCGCGCGCGGCGCTGCTGCTCGCGGCCGTCGCGCTGCTGGTGACCGCGTTCGCCCGCCCGCGGTTCGGCGGCCGCGTCGAGACCGTGCGGCGCGTGGGGCAGGACGTGGTGGTGGCGCTGGACCTGTCGGCGTCGATGGAGGCCGAGGACGTCGCGCCCAGCCGCCTGGCCGCGGCCCGGCTCGCCGTCGGCCGGCTGATCCGGCGGCTCGACGGCGACCGGATCGGGCTCGTGGCGTTCGCCGGCGAGGCGTTCGTGCAGAGTCCGCTGACCCTGGACTACGCGGCGGCCGCGCTCTTCCTCAACGCCATGGAGCCGGATCTGGTCCCGGCGCCGGGAACGGATCTCGGCCGGGCCGTCGAAGTGGCGCTCGACGGATTCGGCGAAGTGGGAGGACGCGGCCGGCAGCTCGTCGTCATCACCGACGGAGAAGATCACGAAGGAACGCTCGACGCGGCCGTCGAGCGGGCGGTGGAGCTGGGCGTGCGCGTCCACGCGGTGGGGATGGGATCGGCCGCGGGGGTGCCGATTCCGCGCTTCGACGAGACCGGCGCCCCGGACGGCTTCCTGCGGGACGAGGACGGCGCCGTGGTCACGACGCGCCTCGACGAGGCCACGTTGCGGCGGGTGGCGGAGCGGACCGGCGGCGCCTACTACCACGCCGCCGCCGGGTCCGGGGCGGCCTTCGACCGGCTCGTCGAGGAGCTGACCGGCGGCGAGGGAGAGGAGATCGAGTCGCGCCAGGTGACCCGCTACGAGGAGCAGTACCAGATCTTTCTCGGTCTGGCGCTGTTGCTGCTGGCCGCCGAGGCGCTGACCCCGGAGCGCCGCCGGGCCGCGGACGCCTGGGTCGGGAGGTTGCGCTGATGCGGGTGTCCCTGGGGGCCGCGGTGACGGCGGCCGTCGTCGCCGTTGCGCCGCCGGCGGCGGCGCAGCCCGGGCGGAGCGACGTGCAGGAGGGGAACCGGCTGTACCGCGAGGGCCGTTACGACGAGGCGCACCGGAAGTACCTGGAGGCGCTGCGCGCCGCCCCCGACTCGCCGGTGATCCGCTTCAACGACGCCAACGCGCTGTACCAGACCGAAGAGTTCGAGCGCGCCGTCGACGCCTACCGCGGCGCGCTCGAGGCGGCGGACCCCGTCCTGGAGGCGCGGGCCTGGTACAACCTGGGGAACGCCCTCTACCGGCGGCGGCAGGTGGCGGACGCGCTCGAAGCCTACAAGCAGGCGCTGCGCCGCAACCCCGGCGACACCGACGCGAAGCACAACCTGGAAGTGGCCCTCGAACGGTTGCGGCAGCAGGAACGTCAGCAGCGGTCCGACGGGTCCGATCCGGATTCCGGGCAGGAGCGGAACCGGCGGGAAGCCGGCGAGGACGAGCCGGAGCCGTCGCCCGGAGAGCGGCCGGAGCCGCAACCGTCCGGAGAGCGGCCGGAGGAGGAGGGCCCGGAAGACCGGCAGGGGCAGGAACCGGAGGAGCAGGAGGATCGGGAGCAGGAGGACGGGCGGCAGCCGGAGGAAGCGCCTGCCGAGCCGCCGAACGGCGAGGCGGAGGCGCAGCCGCGGCCGGGAGAGATGAGCCGCGAGGAGGCGGAGCGGCTGTTGCAGGCGATTTCGGAGGACCCGGGCGAGATCCGGCGGCAGCGCCGCTCCGCCGACCCCGGGCGGCCTGCGCGGCGGCCCTGGTGAACCCCGTGGCGAGAAGAAGCGCGCTCGTGCTGTTGTTTCTCCTCGGCGCACCCTGCCGTTTGCGCGCTTCCCGCGGCGTGGCGGGAAAAAGCGCGCTCGTGCTGCTGTTCCTCGGCGTGTCCGCTTCCGCGGCGGCGCAGGACGCGGCGGTCCGCGCCTTCCTGGACCGCGACGCCGTGCCGGTGGGCCGGGAGTTCAACCTGACCGTCGAGGTGTCGGGCTCCGGGGGCGCGGACGAGGATCCCCGCCTGCCCGATCTGTCCGGCTTCGCCGCCTACCTTCGCGCCGGTTCCCGCCGCTCGATGCAGTTCGTCAACGGCCGCTCGTCGACCTCGTTCGCCTACCACTACACCTTCCGGGCGGTGACGGAAGGGACCCACGAGATCGGCCCGGTCCACGTACGGGTCGACGGGGAGGAGTACGCCACCGAGCCCCTCGCGCTCCACGTCACGCCGCCCGCCGCCGCGCCCCGGGGGCGCGGGCCGGACCTGACGCGCGCGCCGGACGTCGGTCCCGAGGACCTGTTCGTCGAGGCGTCGGTGAGCACGCGCGAGCCGTGGGTGAACCAGCCCGTGTTGGTGGAGTACCGCCTGTTCACGCGCGTGGACGTCGAGTCCTACGGCATCGTCCGGGCGCCGGGCGCAGAGGGCTTCTGGGTCGAGGAGATCGCCGACGCGCGCGCTCCGCGGGTCGAGCGGGTCGAGCGCGGCGGCGCGCGGTACGTGACCACCGTCGTCCGCCGGGCGGCGCTCTATCCGACCGGCGCCGGGCCGCGGACCATCGAGCCGCTCGCGATCGAGGCGCAGGTGCGGCTGCGCTCGTTCCGCGATCCGTTCGGCCTCGGCTCTCCCTTCGGCGGGGGGCTGTTCGGAGGCACGGTGGGGGTCCCCGCCGAATCCGCGCCGATCGAGATCGAAGCGCGCCCCCTGCCGGCCGCGGGCCGCCCGGACGCCTTCACCGGCCTGGTCGGCGCCCTGGACGTCACGGCCTCGCTCGACACGGCCGCGGCGGCGGCGAACGAGGCGCTCACCTTCCGTCTCGACGTGCGCGGGTCGAGCAACCTGCGCGCGCTGCCCGAACCGGAGGTCGCCTTTCCGGCGGACTTCGACGTCTATCCGCCGGAGGTGAGCGACGATCTCGAGGCCGGCGCGGAGGGCGTGCGCGGCGTCCGGCGCTACGAGTACGTCCTGGTTCCGCGCGCGCCCGGATCGCACACCGTTCCGGCCGTCGAGCTGGCCTACTTCGACGCCGCCGGCGGACGGTACGCCGTCGCCGCCTCGGACCCGGTCACCGTGGTGGTGAGCGGCGCCGCCGCGGTGGCCGGCGCCGTCGCGGGCGGCGCGGGCGGCCCGCGGGCGGCGGCCGCGCGCCGGGACATCCGGTTCATCCGTCTCGCGACCTCGGGGTTCGCGCCGGCCGGCCGCCGGCTGGCGCACGGCGCCGCCTTCTGGACGGTGCTGCTGGTCCCGGTCCTCGGGCTGGCCGGGGCGCTCGCGCTGCGCCGCCACCGCGAGCGCCTGGCGGGGAACGTGGCCTGGGCCCGCCGCCGCCGCGCCTCGCGTCTCGCGCGCTCGCGTCTCGCGCAGGCGCGGAAGCTGCGCGCCCCGGAGCAGCGCCAGGCGTGCGCGGCGGCGATCAGCCAGGCCCTGCTGGGTTTCCTCGGCGACTCGCTGAACGTGGCCGAGGCCGGGCTGGTGCGCGACGACGTCCGCCGGGCGCTCGCCGCGCGCGGCGTCGAAGCCGGCGTGATCGAGCGCTGTCTGGCGTGTCTCGCCCAGTGCGACCGCCGCCGTTTCGCGCCGCCGGCGGCCGCCGCCGGCGGCGACGCGGAGACGGATCCGCTCCTCGACGAAGCCGAACGGGTGATGGTCGCCCTGGGGGAGGCGTTGCGGTCATGAGGCGGTGGCGGCGCCGGCCGGATCCGGACGCTTCCCGTTGCGGTCCTTCCGGGGAAGGCGTTGCGGTCGTGAGCCGGTTCCGCGGCGGCCGTCGTGTCCCGCCCGTTCCGGTCCCCGCGCCGGGGAGATGCGCCGCGGTCATGGGCCGGTTCCGCGGGGCGTTCGCGGCGCTGCTGCTCGCCGCCGCGCCGCCCCCCGCGCCCGCCGCCGCGCAGGAGGCGTTCTTCGACGAGGGGAACCGGCTTTATCAGGAGGGCGATTTCGCGGGCGCCGTCGAGATGTACGAACGCATCCTGGCGAGCGGCCTCGAGAGCGGCGAGCTGCACTACAACCTGGGCAACGCCTGGTTCCGGCTGGGCGAGCTCGGGCCGGCGATCCTGCACTACGAGCGGGCGCGGCGGATCATGCCCCGCGACGGCGACCTGCTCGCGAACCTGGCGCTGGCGCGTTCGCTGACGGTGGACCAGGTGACGCCGCGGCCCGGGTTCTGGCTCTTCCGCGTGGCCCGCTGGTGGGTCGACCTGCTGCCGCGCCCCCTGCTGCTGACGGTCGTCACGACGGCCTGGCTGACGGCCGTAGCGGCCCTGATCGGGGTCGTCCTCGCGCGGCGGGACGTCCTCGCGGTCTGGTCCCGCCGCGCCGCGGCGGCGGCCGGGGGGGTGACGCTGGTGTTCGGTCTCGGCCTCGCGGCGCGCGAACTCGAGGCGGGCCGGACCGACGAGGCGGTTATCATGGCCGCGGAGGCCCCGGTGCGCAGCGCGCCGGCGGACGACGAAGAACTGCTGATCTTCACCGTGCACGAGGGCGCCCGGGTGCGGGTGGAGCGGCGCAGCGACGAGTGGGTCGAGATCGTGCTGGAGGACGGCAGGGTCGGCTGGCTGCGCAGCGGGCAGTTGACCCTCATTTGAGGACGGCAGGAGCAAGGAACCCGCATCATGGAGAACCCGCGACGCCCCCTGCGCACCGGCCGGGTCGGCCCGCGGCCGGCGGCGCTGCTCGGCGCCCTGGCGGCGGCCGCCTTCGCCGCCTGCGCGCCCGACGCGCTCCGCCCGCCGCCGACGCATCGCGTCGCCGCGCCGCTGCCCTCCGCGGGGCAGCCGCCCCGGGCGCTGCCTCCGATCCCGGCCGACCTGCGCCCGGACGAGCGGGCGGCGGTCGAACTGTTCGAGCGGACCAGTCCTTCCGTCGTGTACATCACCACGCTGGCGCAGCGCGCCGACTGGTTCGGGCGGCCCCTGGGAGAAGTGCCGCGGGGGACGGGCACCGGGTTCGTCTGGGACGACGAGGGGCACGTGATCACCAACGCCCACGTCATCGCCGTCCGCGGCCGGAGCGGCATCGAGGTGGTCACGTCCGACCAGAGCGCCTACGAGGCGGAGCTGGTGGGGGGCTCGGCGTCGCACGACCTGGCCGTGCTCCGCATAGACGCCCCGTCGTCCGCGCTCCGCCCCGTCACCGTCGGCGACAGCGGCGCCTTGCGGGTGGGGCAGAGCGTGTACGCCATCGGCAACCCCTTCGGTCTGAGCGCGACGCTCACCACGGGCATCGTCTCGGCCCTCGGGCGGCGCATCGAAGGGCTCGACGGCACGCCGATAGAGGACGTGATCCAGACCGACGCGGCGATCAACACCGGCAACTCCGGCGGGCCGCTGCTCGACAGCGCCGGCCGCCTGATCGGGGTCAACACGCAGATCGCCAGTCCGTCCGGCGCGTCGGCCGGCGTCGGCTTCGCCGTGCCGATCAACACGGTGCGCCGGGTGGTGCCGCAGATCATCGAGACCGGCGGGTACACGCCGCCGCGCCTCGGGGTCACGATGGACGGGCGCGGTTATCTGAGCCGCTTCGTGCTCGGCCGCCTGCGCACGGCGGGCGTGCTGGTGGTCGGCGTGGCCCCGGGGTCCGGCGCCGAGGACGCGGGGCTGCGCGGCACCGAGGTGTCGAGCGACGGGCGGCAGGTCACGCGGGTCGGCGACGTCATCCAGGCCATCGACGGCGAGCCGGTCACGTCGCAGGGCGAGCTGCGCGCGGTCCTCGACCGCTACCGTCCGGGCGACCAGGTCACCGTCACGTTCCTGCGGGACGGCGACACGCGGGACGTCGCCGTGACGCTTTCGTAGCCTCTTCACGTGTCCGGCATGCGGACCAGGCCCGCCGGGAACGTTCGGCGATCGGGGGGAACGGCAGGCGCCGCCGCGCATGGCGGCGGGCCGTCGCCGGCGTCCGTCGGCGCCGAAGATGGCTTGCGTCCCGTGCAGGCGGGCGCCGCCGCGCATGGCGGCGGGCCGCCGGCGTCCGCTCCGGGAAGCCGGGCGGCGCCGCGGGAAACGGAGTTCGAACCGGATCCGGTGGTCGAAGCGTACAAGCGCCACGTCGACCGGACCCTGTTGCGCCAGAACCTGCGGCGGTCGGTGACCGAACGGGTTGCGAACCTGATCGCCTTGCAGAAACTCGCGGCCGAGGCGCGGCGGGCGGGGCGGGCCCGGGAGCGGGATCGATGACCGACTTCGAGCAGGTCATCCGGATCTTCAGCGGCGCGGGCATCGAGTGCGTGATCGTCGGCGGTCTCGCGGCGACGATTCACGGGTCGGCGCGCCTCACCCAGGACGTGGACTTCGTCTACGCGAGGAACCGCGCGAACGTCGAGCGCCTCGTCGCCGCCTTGCGGCCCCATTCCCCGTATCCGCGGGGCGCCCCGCCCGGCCTGCCGTTCGAGTGGAGCGCGGCCACCGTCGAGCGGGGCCTCAACTTCACGCTGACGACCGCCGTCGGCGACGTCGACCTGCTGGGCGAAATCACCGGCGGCGGAGACTACCGCGCGCTCCTGCCCCACGGCGTGGACGTGGAGCTGTTCGGGCTCCCGTGCCGCTGTCTGGACCTGCCGGGACTGATCCGCGTGAAGCGCGCCGCCGGGCGGGCGAAGGACCTCGAGGCGCTTGCGGAACTCGAAGCTCTTCTCGTGGAGCGCGGCGGCGAACAACGTCGGCGCGGTGTCGTATAGTCCGTTCGACGTGGACGCGACGACGCGGGAACCGGCGACGCGGGCCGCGGGCCGCGGGGGGGACGCCCCCCCGGTGGCGCGGCTCGAGGCGGTCACCGTCGCCTACGGGAGCCGGCGCGCCCTGGAGTCCGTCGACGCGGATTTCCCGCCCGGCGCGGTCGGGCTGCTCGGCCCCAACGGGGCCGGCAAGAGCACCCTGCTGAAGGCGCTGCTCGGGTTCGTGCGGCCGGACGGCGGCCGGATGCAGGTGCTGGGCCTCGACGTGGTCGAGCAGCCGCTGGAGATCCGGGCGCGGCTGGGCTACATGCCGGAGTCCGACGCGCACGTCCCGGGCTTCAACGCGGTCTCCTTCGTCGCCTATTGCGGCCGTCTCGCCGGCCTGCCGGCCCCCGACGCCATGCAGCGCGCCCACGCGGTGCTGCAGTACGTCGGGCTCGGCGAGGCGCGCTACCGCGCGGTCGACACGTATTCGGCCGGCATGAAGCAGCGCATCAAGCTGGCCCAGGCGCTCGTCCACGATCCCGACCTGCTGTTCCTCGACGAGCCGACCAACGGCATGGACCCGCGGGGCCGCGGCGAGATGCTGGCCCTCGTCCGCGACCTCGCCGGGCGCAAGGGGGTCAACGTGATCCTGTCGTCGCACGTGCTGCCGGACGTCGAGGCGACGTGCGAGCGCGTGGTGGTCCTGCACCGGGGGCGCGTCGTCGCCCGGGGGCCGATCGCCGAGCTGAAGGGGAAGAACCGCCGCGCCTTCGAGATCCGCGTCAAGGGGGACGTGCCGCGCTTCGTCGCCGGCCTGCGGGAGGCGGGCGTCGAGTGCCAGCACGCGGACGAGGAGGTCATGCGCGTGCTGATCGGCGAGGACCGCGGGGCGCGGGACCTGTTCGCCCTGGCGCTGCGGCACGACGTGCAGGTGCGCCACCTGCGCCCGAGCGTGCCGACCCTGGAGGACGTCTTCGCCCGGGCGATCGGCGGGTCCTGATGCCCATCCACGATCACGGGTACGCGCGCTACGAAGGGCGCCGGACGCCGCCCGGCCGGGCCTGGGCGGTCATCGCGGGGACGGGCGTCCGCGGCCTGCTCTCCTCCCGCCTCTTCCTGCTCGTCCTGGCGTTCGCGTGGCTGCCGTTCTTCGTCCGCGCGGTCCTGTTCTACCTCGCGGCCCACGTGCCGCAAGCGGAGGTGATCGCGCCCTCGCCGGCGGCCTTCCGGGACTTCTTCGACCTGCAGGGGTTCTTCGTCTTCGTCGTGGCGGTCTGGGCCGGCGCCGGGATCGTCGCCGACGACCGGCGGGCCAACGCGCTGCAGATCTACCTGTCGAAGCCGCTTGCGCGCGCCGAGTACGTCGTCGGCAAGCTGGCCGTGGTGATGGCGTTCCTCGCGTTCGTGACCTGGGTCCCGGCGATGATGCTGCTGGTGCTGCAGACCGCGTTCACCGGCAGCCTGTCGTTCGTGCGCGAGCATGCGTTCCTGATTCCCGCCGTCACGCTCTTCGGGTTCCTGCAGGTGCTGCTGGCCTCGATCACGGTGACCGCCCTGTCGTCCCTCTCCACGAGCGCGCGCACGGTCGGCGTGCTCTACGCCGGCGCGGTGATCTTCTCCGAGGCGGTGTTCCAGGTGCTGCGCGGCGTCACCGGCGGGACGGGTCTGTCGTGGGTGTCGTTCAGCGCCAGCCTGGCGCAGGTGGGCGACGTCGTCTTCGGCGTCGAACCGCGCTACGACACGCCGTGGGGCGTCTCGCTGGCGGCCGTCGCCGCGGTCGTCGCGCTGTCCGCCTGGGTGCTCGCGCGCCGGGTGCGGGGCGTGGAGGTCGTCGCGTGAACCCGCCGGTGATCACCGTCGACCGGGTGTCCAAGTGGTACGGGCAGGTGATCGGCCTCAACGACGTCACCGTCGCCGTCCCGCCGGGGATCAGCGGCCTGCTCGGACCCAACGGCGCCGGCAAGTCGACGCTGCTGAAGCTCGTCACCGGCCAGCTCGAGCCGAACCGGGGGCGGGTGCGGGTGTTCGGGGAACCGATCCGGGGCAATCCGGGGGCCTACCGCCGCATCGGCTACTGCCCGGACCACGACGCCTTCTACGAGCGGATGACCGGGCGGGACTTTCTCACCGCGCTGCTCGGCCTGAGCGGGTTCGAGGGCGCCCGGGCCGCCGGCGCCGCCGAACGCGCGCTCGACACGGTCGGTCTGTCGGCCGCCGCGGACCGGAGGATCGGCGGCTACAGCAAGGGCATGCGGCAGCGGATCAAGCTGGCGCAGGCGATCGCCCACGATCCGGAGCTGCTGGTGCTCGACGAGCCGCTGGCCGGGCTCGACCCGCTCGGACGCCGCCGCATGATCGACGTGATCCGGGCGTGGGGCCGCGACGGCCGCGGCGTCGTCGTCTCGAGCCACGTCCTGCACGAGATCGAGCTGCTGACCTCGAACATCGTGCTGCTGCACGGCGGGCGGATCCTGGCCGAGGGGAACGTCCACCAGATCCGCGACCTGATCGACGAACACCCGCACACCGTGCGCATCACGGCGGACGATCCCCGCCGGCTCGCGCGCCATCTGCTGGACTGGCCGCACGTCGTCGCCCTGCGCTTGCAGGAGGCCGACGTGATCGCCCAGACCGACCGTCCGGACGCCTTCTACACCGGGCTGACGGCGCTGGCGGCCGGCGGCGAGGCCGGGGCGATCGGCGGGGTGACCTCTCCGGACGACAATCTGCAGGCGGTCTTTACCTATCTGGTCGAGCGCTGATGGCCGATCCGAACGCCGCGCCCGCCTTCGGGACCGCCGCCCTGCGGGTCTTCGACCTCGCCATCGGCCGGATGCTCTGGTCGCGGCGCACCGTCTTCATGGCCCTGGCCGCGGGCGCGCCGGTGCTGATCGCGGCGCTGCTGCGGGCGCTCCCGGCGCTCCCGGGGTTCGACGGGGAGGCGGGCGCCCTCGCCCGGCCCGCGGGTCTCGACGGGCCGGGCGTCTTCGGCCTGATGATCTGGAGTTTCTACCTGCGCTTCACGGTGCCGGTGCTCGGCGTGTTCTACGGCACGGCGCTGCTGGCCGACGAAGTGGAGGACCGGACCATCACGTACCTGTTCACGCGGCCGGTGGCGCGCGGCGCGGTCCTGGCCGGGAAGTACCTGGCCTGTCTGGCGTGCACGACGGTGATCGTCCTGCCCTCGGTGATGCTGGTCTACTTCCTGGTCGTGCCGCTGGCGGGCGGGAGCGTCGGCCGCAACTTCCCGGTCCTGCTGCTCGATCTGGGCCTGATCGGGGCGGGCCTCGCCGTCTACGGCGCGGTCTTCGCCCTCGTCGGCGCCCGGTTCCGGCGTCCGCTGCTGACCGGGCTCGTCTTCGTCTTCGGATGGGAGCCCGTGGTGGTCGTCCTGCCCGGCTACGTGAAGTATCTGAGCGTGGCGTACTACCTGCAGGGGCTCGCGCCGCACGCCATGCCGCGGGGCGACGCGCTCGACGTGCTCCAGGCGTTGCTCACCTCGGTCCAGACGCCGCTGCCGGCCGGCGCGAACCTGGCGGCGCTGGCCTTCATCTGGGCGGCGGCGCTGGCCGCGGCGGTGCGCGTCGCCGAGCGGCGCGAGTACGTGCTCGGGCAGTAGGCTGGCGGCGCCGCGGCCGGGGGCGGCGGCCGGCCGGCACGGAACTTCCGGCCGGGCCCGCCGGTATACTGACGGAGAAGTCATGACCATGAACACGCGCACCCGCTACGTTCTGCTCGGCGGCGCCGGCGTGATGGCGGTCGGGCTCGCCGGGGGGCTGGCCGCGTGGGTGAGCAGCGGCCTGCCGTCACGGGTGCTGGCCCAGGAGCGGCCCGACGAGCTGCGCTACGTCCCGCCGGAGGCGACCGTCCTCTCGTTCGCCGACGTGCGCGGGGTGATGGATTCGGACCTCCGCCGGCGTGTGCGCGAGACACGGCCCGAGCTGGACGGACAGCGCGAATTCCAGCAGCAGACCGGCATCGACATCGAGCGGGACATCGAATACGTCGTCGCGGGGCTCGTGCCGGACGGTTCGAGCCGGTGGAGCGGCGTCGCGATCCTCGCGGGGCGCTTCGACGAGGAGCGGCTCGAAGCGCTGGCGCTGGAGCACGGCGGCGCCGCCGCCGACTATCGGGGACGGCGGTTGCTCACCCACGCCGAGGGGCCGGTGGCGATGGCGTTCCTGGAGTCGGGAGTCGTGGCGATCGGGTCCCAGTCGCTCGTCAGGCGGACCATCGACCTGCCCGCGGCCGGCGGCGGCGTCGACTCGAACGACTCGTTGATGGGCCTGCTGGACCACGTCGGCCGCGACAGCACCGCGTGGGCCGTCGGCCGGCTCGACGACGAGGCCGCCGGCGCGTGGCTGCCCGATCAGGTGGAGTCCGCGGACGTCGCCGCGTTCGCTGTCGGCGCCCGTGTCGACGGCGGGGTGAGCGGGACGCTGACGGCGGAAGCGCGGGACGAGGAGACCGGCCGCAACCTGCGGGACCTGCTGCAGGGCTTCCTCGCGCTCGCGCGCCTGCAGGCCGGCTCCCGCCCGGAGCTGAGCGGACTGCTCGATTCGATTCGTCTGACGTCCGCCGGCGCGAACGTGACGCTGGGGTTCGACCTGCCGGCCGACGCGGTTCTGGAGATGTTGCCCGAGCGGTCCGGCGGGGACGCCGCCGGCGCCCCGTGACGGCGGCACCGGCTGGCGAATCGCGGTACAATGACCTCCGGGTTGGCGGAGAGAGGACGATGCGCGACGAGACGAAGAGCGACCCCGCGCCGATGAGCACCGAGACGAAGGCGATCGTCGGCACCGGGATCGGCCTCGCCGGGCTGATCCTCACGGTGATGATGATGATGAACGCCCGGTTCGACGACGTCAACCGGCGGATCGACGACCTGCGCCAGGACCAGCACGAACGGTTCCGCGCCGTCGAACAGCGTCTGCGGAGTTTCGACGACCGGCTGCGCGCCGTCGAGATCGGCTTCGGCCGGATCGACCAGCGGCTGGAGATCATCGAGCGAACCGTTCTGCCGGGGAGAGAGCCGCCGGCGGAACCGGCGGACGCCCCCTGAACCGCCGTCGATCCGCGTGGGCGGCCGTCGGTCGGCTATCGACAGTATTACGCGGCGACCTCGGCCGAGCCTGAACCGCCGTCGAGGCGCGTGGGCGGCCGTCGGCGCCGCGTCACGACTCCGGGCGCACGCGCAGGAAGCTGGCGAACCGCGGGATGCCGTTGCGGGTGACGCCGTAGTGCTTGTAGGTGACGGTCGCCCCGACGGGCGGCGGCCGCCGGCGTTCCTCGTCGGAGAAGCCGGAGCCGAGTCGGAAACGGCGCCCGTCGGGCGTCTCCACCAGCAGGGAGCCGAGCAGGCCGGCGTACTTCCCCCGCCCCGGCAGGTGGGCGACGACCACCGCCTCGGCGTCCTCGTGCCGTTTCACCTTCAGCAGGTCGTTCGTGCGCCCGGCGCGGTAGCGCGCCCGTCCGTCGTGCAGCATCAGCCCTTCGCCGCCCAGGGCGACGACCCGGTCCAGGGCGGCCATCAGCCCGGCGTGGTCCGCCACCCGGAACTGCTCGACGAGGCCGGCGTGGGGAGGCGCGGTACCGGCGAACAGCTCCCGCAGGCGCTGGAGACGGCCGTCGAAGTCCGCGGGATGCGCCGGCAGGTCGAACACCATGAAGCGGACGCCCCGCCACGCGTCGTCGTCGGGGACGGCGCGGCGCACGACGCCCGACAGCCTCTCGAAGGAGCCCCGGCCGAGCCACAGCTCGCCGTCGAGCGGCTCGGCCGGGAAGCCCTCGACGAACCACGGCGGCGCGTGCAGGCGGTTGCCGCGCCGGGAGCGGAGCGCGGCGCCGTCCCAGCGGGCCCGCACGCCGTCCAGCTTCTCGCTCACCCAGTAGCGCGTCAGGTCGATGCCCTCGCGGTAGACGCCGGCGAGCGCCGGCGCCGGCGGTTCCGGCTGGCCGGCGGCGCCGGCCGGCGCCGCCAGCAGCGCCAGCGTGATGGACAGGAATCGGCGCATGGCGAAGTCCCTCCCGACCCGCGCCGCGAGGTCGGGCCGGCGGTGCGCGCGGGTGCGCCGCCGGCCGGTCGTGTCGACTTCCGCTCCTCGGTCTCGGCGCGCGTCATCGCGTAGGTGCGCGCGGGTGCGCCGCCGGCCGGTCGTGACGGTCGCCGAGCGGGCCATCCCCGCCAGCCGACGCGCGTGCGCGCCGCCGGTGCGGAAGCAAGCAAGAAGCGTTCCGGGCGGGTGAAGGCGGCGCCCTCACCCGCCGGTTTGCGGCGGAACGTCGACCGGCGGAGCCCGTCCGCCGCCCGGGCGCGGCGTCGGCGCGGCGGGCGTCAACGGGAGTTGCGCCGGGAGGCCGGCAGCCCCCGGACGTCGCCTCGTCCACCCCGGCATGCATGACGCGCGTCAACCGGGGTTGCGCCGGGAGGTCCGGCAGTCCCCTCCGCGTCATCTCGCGCCCTCGACGCGCGTCAACCGGAGTTGCGCCGGGCGGCCGGCGGCCCGAGGCGGTGCTGACGCGGCTCTCGGCCGGCGGGCGGCCCGGGCTCCCGGCCGGCGGGCGGCCCGGGCTCCCGGCCGCCGGGTTCGCGTCGGCGCGGGAGCCGGTGCTTCGCCGTCAGGAGGCCCATGACCGTGCGGAAGCGCGCGGCGTACGAAGCGTCGGCGTGCTTGCCGGCGTAGAGGCGGCCGTAGCCGGCGACGAGCCGCGGGTATTCCCGCGCCAGGAAGTCGAGGAAGTGCCGGCGCGCGCCGCCTTCCAGGTGCAGCAGGAGCGCGCCCACCCAGGCGGCGCCGCTGTCCGCGATCGCCTTGATCGTCCGTTCCATCCGGGCCGGATGCGAGCTGACGCCCGGCACGATCGGCGCCATCAGCACCCCCGCGTCGACCCCGGCGTCGCGCAGTTTCCGGACCGCGCGCAGGCGCTGGAGCGGGTGGGCGGTGCCCGGCTCCAGCGCGCGCCAGGCGTCTTCGTCGACCGTCGGCACGCTGAACGTCACGGTGCACCGCGTGCGGCGCGAGAGATCGGCCAGCAGGTCGGCGTCGCGGACGGCCAGCGGCCCCCGGGTGATCAGGCCGATCGGGGTCGGGCGCCGGACCAGGACCGCCAGCGTCCGCCGCGTGAGCCGGTAGCGGCCTTCGACGGGCTGATACGGGTCGGTGGCGGCCCCCAGGGCGGCCGCCCGGCCGTCGGGCGGCCGTCTCGCGAGCTCGCGCGCCAGCACTTCCGGAAAATTGGTCTTGACGAGCACCACCGACGAGAAGTCGTCGCCCGCGTCGAGTTCCAGCTGGGACTGGTAGCGGCGCGCGTAGCAGAAGTGGCAGCCGTGGACGCATCCGCGGTACGGGTTGAGGGTCCAGCGGAACGGCATGCCCTCCACGGGGTTGAGGGCCGAGCGGCAGACGATCTCCTGGTAGACGGCCCCGCCGCCGCGGCGCACCCCGTCCGGCAGGCCGCCGGCGCCGGCCGCGCGGACCGCGTCGGCCACGCCGCGGGCCGTCGGCCGCGCGCCGAGAGGGAAGAGGGTGTCCTGGCGCGGTCTGTCCATGTTCGTATTTTGTTCGCCTTCATCTTCGCGCACGGCCGGGGCGGCGTCAAGTGGCCGCTCCCGGAAAGGCGGACTCCTGGAGGATTGACCGGGGGCCGAGCGGAGCCGCCAGGCGACGAGTGGCGGGGCCGGGAGTCTGCGCCGTTCCGCGGCGCGGACTCCTGGAGCGGTCAGGTTGGGGGCCGAGCGGAGCCGCAAGGCGACGCCTGGTGGGCGCTACTGGAAGAGGACGCTGCCGAACAGGCCGAGGCGATGGTCCGGCGGGCCGCCGGCGTACTCGTGGCGCTCGCCGGTCACGGTGAAGGAGAGGGGGCCGCCCATCTCGCCCAGCCGGAGGCCGACCCGCGCCTGGCGCGAGACCGCGCCCAGCCGGGCCAGCTCGGTGAACGGCGCCAGCAGGCCGAACTCGTAGCCGACCCGCGCCGTGAACGACCCGGACTCCGGCCGGCGCCGTCCCGGCGCGGCGAAGGCGAACTCGTTCCGGAGCGTGTCGGCGCCGGCCGTCCCCGTCGCCGGCGCGCCCCAGCCCGGCGTCAGCTCCAGGGCCGGTCCCCGGCCGTCCCCGGCCGGCATCACCCGCACGGTCACGGCGAACCCGCTCTCGTGGTACCCCGCCGCGGTGTGCAGCGCCAGCAGGCGGCCCCGCGCCTCCAGGCCGAACCTCCCGCCCGCGTCCGCGGCCCGCAGGCCGCCGGCCAGCTCCAGCCCCGCGCCGGAGGTCCCCGCGCCGCCGTCGTAGCGGCCGCCCGCCGCCGCGAAGGGCGTCCACGCCCCGAACGTGCGGAACAGCTCGAGGCCGACCCGGGTCCGATGCACCGACGCCGCCAGTCCGCCGAGCACCGCGCCGCCGCCGGCGGTCTTCAGCCGCGCCACGCCGGCGTCGGCCCGCAGGGCCACGCCGACGGCCCCGGCCGTCCGCAGCTCCCGCCGGACGCCGGCCATGCCGAGCAGCAGGCGCAGGTCGGCGCGCTCGCCGCGGCTGGTCACCGACCGTGCGAGCTTCGCGTGGCCCCGGCCGGCGCCGGCGATACCCCACACGTCGGTCCGCTCGTCGAGGGCCCAGCGGACGTACGGCTGGACGTTGAGCAACCGGGTGGCCAGGCGGCCGCTGCCGCGCGCCTCGGCGGCGAGGTCGTGGAACGTGTAGTCGGCGTCGGCCGCGCCGTGCGACAGCGCCGCTCCCGCCAGCAGCCGGCCGGCTTCCACGTCGAGGCCGAGGTACGTGGTCAGGGGGCGGCCGTCGTAGCGCGACCCCGGGCCGGTCTCCCCGCCGAACGCCTGCACGTCGCCCGCGCCCCAGACCGTCCACCGCGGCCCGCCGGCCGGGGCGGCGAGCCGGTCCGCGCCCCCCGCCGAGCCGGGTGCCCCGCGTTGCCGGCCCGCCGATCGGCCCGCGCCGTCGCTCAGGCGCACGCCGCCGGCCTGCGCCACGCCGCCGCGGATGGGCGCAGCCGCATCGGCCGAGGCGTCCCCGGCCATCCGCATGGCCGCCGACACCGCCGACGCTCCGCCGAACCCCGCCGCGGCGACGGCCGCCGGCGCCCCGCCGGTCCCCGGCTCGCCGAGCGGGAACGCGAACGCGCTGCCGTACAGCAGTTCTTCGCCCGTCACGCGGCCGCCCCGCAAACCGGCGGGGCTGGCGTGGTCGAGGCGCGCCCGCCGCGCCGCCGCCAGCGGCGCATCCGCCTCCGCGCCGGCCCATCGGCCCACCCCCGCCGACGGACCTGCCGGAGGCGTCGTGGCGGATCCGAACCGCCCGCCGCCCGGCGCGGCGGCCTCCACCGGCAGCGAACGGCCCGCCACCACCAGCCGCCGGCCGCCGCCGCCCCGTTCCATCCGCCGGCCGATCGTCGCCGACGCGCTCGCCAGCAGGCTCCGCCCCACGCCCGCCAGCGCTCCCGCGACGACGTCGATCTCCGCCTGCGCCGTCACCACCGTCACCGCGAACGCCTGCACTGCCGTTCCGCCGGGGTTGCGCCCGGTGATCGTCACCGTCGCCGCGCCGTCGGCCTTCTGCGTCACCGTGGCCACCGCGCCCTCGATGCTGACCGCCGCCACGTCCGGCGCGGACGAAGCCGCCTCCCAGGTCTCCGCGCCGTGAAACGCCGCCGACGCGTCCACCGCGGCGGCCGCGGCCCCCAGCACCAGGGTCATCGCCGGCAGCCGGCCGACCGCCCGCGGCGCGCCGTCCACCTTGTGGTCCGGCTGATCCGGCAGGGCCGGATGCCCCAGCTCGGCGTCGGTTCCCGCCGCGTCCACCAGCCGGCCGCCGGCGAGCGCCAGCGCGTCGGCCGCGACGCTCACCCCGTCCGCGTCCCGGTCGACGCCCGCCACCGTGTAGCCGAACCGCAACGTCGTCCGCGACGCCGCGGCCAGCGCCGCCTCGCGCACGGTCTCGCCGATCGTCAGCGGCAGCGTCGGCGTTCCGGTCGTCGTCACCGGCTTGCTGAAGACCGCTTCCACCTCGATCGTCTCGCCGTAGCCGTAGGTGTCCCCGGCCGCCGGGCGCGAGACGATGCGCAGCCGGTTCACCACCGGCGGGTCGACCACCTTGATGGTGAAGTCCAGCGACGCCGTGTCGCCGTCGGCGTCGGTCGCCGTCAGGGTGTAGGCGCGTTCCGGCTGCTCCTCCGCCGGCGCGCCGGACAGCCGCCCGTCGTCGAGCGTCAAGCCCGAGGGCGGGTCGGGCGTCACCTCGTAGCGCAGCGGCGGGTCGCCGTCCCGCGCCGCCGGGAGCGTTTGCGGGTCGACGGGCCGGTCGACCTGGAGGACCAGATCCGGATCGGCCGGCCGGGGGAAGGTGGGCCGCGAGTCGGGCCGGACTTCGATGGTGAAGCGCAGCGACGCCGTGTCGCCGTCGGCGTCGGTCGCCGTCCAGGTCCAGGGCCGCGGCCCCCGCGCGGCGTCCGGGACGCCGGACAGCGTGCGGGTCGCCGGGTCGAACGTCAGTCCCGCCGGCGGGTCGGGACGCAGGCGGTAGCGCAACGGTCCGTCGCCGCCCGCCGCTTCCGGCAGGACGAGCCGCGGGATCGCCGTCCCTTCCTGGTAACGCTGCGGGGGCACCGTCGCCGTGAAGGCCGGCTTCCGGTTCCCCGCGTTCCCCGCGCCGCCGCCGCCCGTGTCGTCGCCGAACACGTTCACCGCCACGTCCGACGCGGGGACCCCGTCGTAGCCGCCCCCCTGCACGGTATGGCTCAGCGTGGCGCGCGCGGCCGTCCGGCCGCTCACCCGCACCTCGTAGGTCCGGTCCCAGTCGTCCGCCCGGATGGCCAGCACCTCCGGCGTGACGGTCACGCCGGGGTCGGGAACCCGGACGGCGATCGTCACGTCGGCTTGCGGCGGCCGGCGCAACGCCACGGTGTACGAGCGGACCTCGCGCACCGGCATGCGCAACCGGGTCGGTCTGACGACGACGCCCGGCTCGTCTTCGTCGGTCACCGTGATGGTGGTCGTGAAGTCCGCCCGCACCGCCGGGTTGACGTGGTCCGTCGCCGTGATGCGCACCGCGTAGTCCCGCACGTCGGCGTTCGCGGCGACCGTGCCCGCCACCAGGCCCGTCGACGGCGCGTAGCCGAGCCCCCGCGGCAGTCCGGTCACGTCCACCGTCAGGTCGTCGTCGTCCGCGTCCGTCACTTCGATCGCGAACGCCGCGATCGTCTCTCCCTGGGCGTAGCTCTTGTCGCCCGGATCCGCGATCTCCGGCGGCCGGTTCGGCGCGGGCGCGGACGAGGCCGCCCGCGCGGTCACCGTCACGGTGAAGTCCAGCGTCACCGCCGCGTTCGCGCCGTCGTCGGCGGTGACGGTGACGGCGTAGCCCCGCGCCGCCGCGTCGGCCGCCACCGTGCCCGACACCCGGCCCGCGGACGGCGACCAGCCCAGGCCCGGCGGCAGACCCGACACCGAAACCGACACGGTGTCGTCCGCGTCGGCGTCGGTCGCCGTGATCGCGAACGCCGCGATCGCTTCGCCCTGCGCGTACTCCTTGTCCCCCGGGTCCGTGATCACGGGCGGCGTGTTCGGCGGCGTCGGGTCCCGCGGGTCCGCCGGGTCGGGCGACTGCACCGACGCCGCGGTGACGGTCACGGTGAAGTCCAGCGTCACCTCCGGGGTCACCCCGTCGTCGGCGGTGATCGTGACGGTGTAGTCCCGCGCGTCGGCGTCGGCCGCCACGGTTCCCGACACCTGGTCCGAAGACGACGACCAGCCCAGTCCCGGCGGCAGACCCGACACCGAAACCGAAACCGTGTCGTCGTCGGCGTCGGTGACCGTGATCCCGAACGCCGCGATCGCTTCGCCCTGCTCGTATTCCTTGTCCCCCGGGTCCGTGATCGCCGGCTGGCGGTTCGACGCCGGCAGCGGCGTGGGCGCTACGGCCGCCGCGGTGACGGTCACGGTGAAGTCCAGCGTCACCGCCGCGTTCGCGCCGTCGTCGGCGGTGATCGTGACCGTGTAGTCCTGCGCGTCGGCGTCGGCCGCCACGGTCCCCGACACCTGGCCCGACGACGACGACCAGCCCAGTCCCGGCGGCAGGCCCGACACCGAAACCGAGACCGTGTCTTCCACGTCGGCGTCGGTGACCGTGATCGCGAACGCCGCGACGGCTTCGCCCTGCGCGTACTCCTTGTTCCCCGGGTCCGTGATCACGGGCGCCGTGTTCGCCGGCGTCGGGTCCGACGGGTCCGGCGGGTCCGACGTCTGCGCCGCGGCGGCCACCGTGACGTCGAAGGTCGCCGTCGACTCGTCCGTCCCGTCGGAGGCGGTGATGGTCACCGTATGCGTCTTCACCTCCGCGTCGGCCGCCACCGTCCCCGACACCGTTCCCGCGAAGGTGACGTAGCCCGTTCCCGCGGGGGTGGCGAAGCCGAGGCCCGACGGCAGGCCGGTCACCGCCAGGCTCGTGATGCCGTCCGAATCTATCGCCCGGACGAAGAACGGGATGATCGACTGTCCCTGGGTGTACCGCTTGTCCTCCGGCGCCGTGATCTCCGGCGGCTGGTTCGGCGGCAGGGTGACCGTGACGGTGAACGAGGCCGACGCCTGCGACATGCCGTCCGTCGCGGAGATGCCGACGCTGTAGTTCTTCGCCTCGGCGTCGGACGCGACCGTTCCGGACACCTGCCCGGCCGTCGCCGAATAGCTCAGCCCCGACGGCAGCCCCGTCACTTCCACCGTCAGCGCGTCGTCGTCCGCGTCGGTCACGGTGATCCCGAACGCCGTGATCGTCTCCCCCCGGGCGTACGTCCTGTTCCCCGGCGGCGTGATCACCGGCGTCGAGTTCGCCGTCACCGTGACGGTGAACGAGGCCGTCACCGCCGCGTTGGTGCCGTCGTCGGCGGAGATCGTGACGCCGTAGTTCTTCGCCGCGGCGTCGAACGCGACCGTTCCGGACACCTGCCCGGTCGTCGCCGAATAGCTCAGCCCGGACGGCAGCCCCGTCAGCGTCACGGTCACGGCGTCCTGGTCCGCGTCCGTCACGGTGATCCCGAACGCGGTGACGATCTCGCCCTGGCGGTACGTCTTGCCGCCCGGATTGGTGATCACCGGCGCCGAATTCACCGGCCGGTTCCACCTGAACGACGCCTCGCGGTTGCAACGCGCCACCGGAGGATGCGCGTTGCAGGCGCCTCCGGCCCCCAGCGTCACGACCACGTCGCCGGCGGCGGCCGGGAAGACGTCGACGAAGAAGCGCCGCAGGTCGCCGACCGGGTTCCCCGTGGCCAGCACGCTCGACACCGTGGCGTTCGTCAGTTGGAGGTCGCCCGTGGTGAACCCGTTGACGTCCTCGCCGAAGTCGAACTGGAGCCGGAACTTCGGAACCGCCGGTCCGGTGGCCGCCGTGATGGTGACGTCGATGGTGTTGCTCGTCTGCGCCGCGGCCGGCGGCGCGAGGGAGGCGAGGGTCGACAGCGCCAGCGCGCCGGCGGCGAGCGCGGCCGGCGGACGGGACGTTCGGCGGACGGGGCGGGCAATCGCGCGCGTCGTCATGACGGCGCCCATCGTCGCCGCCGCCACGCCGGCCGCCAACGGTGGGCGGCGGCCGAAAAACCGGTAGCGGCGCGACGGTCCGGGGGTAGGGAAGGGGACTACCGCTTCCGGTAGTCGTCATCGGGAAGGCGGGCGGATCCGGGCCGGCCGCGCATGCCGGAGCGGGGCGACCCCGCGGCTCGAAGGCGGGCGGCCGCGGTGGTCCGGCCGGTAGCCGCCGCCGGGGCGCGCCCCTACCGGTTCCGGTAGTCGAAACCGGTAGCCGGAAGGACCGCGCGGAGGCAGGGCCGGGCGGTTCCGCCCAGCGGCCGCCCTCGCGGCTCCGCCCGCCGCCCGGCCGGGCGGGTCAGGGCCGCGGGCGCGTGGCCGCCCCCGCCGGGGAGGAAACGGGCGCGGCGTCCGCGCCGTTCCGCGGCGCGGACTCCCGCGGCAGGACGCCCAGCTCCCGCGCGCGGCGGACGGCGTCCTGACGGCCGCCGGCGCCGAGCTTGCGGTAGAGCGCCTTGACGTGGTAGCGGACGCCGTCCTCGGTCACGCCGAGCCGCGCGGCGGTCTCCCGGGCCCGCTCGCCGCGGGCCATCCCCGTCAGGACGTCCCGCTCGCGGGCGCTGAGTTCCGGCGCGGCGGGGGCGGCGTCCGGCGCCTCCACGTGCGCGCGCAGCGCCTCGGCGGCCGCCCGGAGGTCCGGTGCGACGTCCGCTTCGAGCAGCTCGCGCAGGACGGCGGCGCCCGCGCCGCGCTCGCGCACCAGCGGGCGCGGATAGTCGGTCTCGCGCGCCGCGCGGAGGAACGCCGTCATCCGCGCGGCCGCCCCGGCCGCGTCCCCGGCGCGGCGCGCGGCGGCCGCCCCGGCCGCGAGCCCCCGCATCCGGGTGCGGACCAGGCCGCGCCGCCCGGCGGCGTCGCAGAGCCGGTCCGCGAGGCCGCGCGCGGCCTCCGGCTCGCCCGCCGCCGCCAGCAGCCGGATGCGCGCCTCGGCCGCCGCCTCCATCTCGCGCCAGCGCTGGCCGTCGAGGTCGAGGACGCCGGCGTCGCGCTCCGGCAGTCCGCCGTCCCGCCACGCCCGCGCGGCCGGTTCGGGCCGCCCGGCCGCGGCCAGGGTGGAGACCCGCAGGGCGGCCACGTACCGCGCCAGGTCGGTGAACCCCCAGGAGCGGACTTCCTCGCGCCTCTCGTCCAGGAACGCCAGGGCCGCGTCCGCGCCGTGGCGGACGGCGGTCAGCTCCGCGGCCACGCCGTAGCCGGCCGCGAAGACGTCGAACCACGCTCCCAGGTCCCGCAGCCGGGCCGGGAACCCCTGCAGCAACCGGTCGTCGATCGCCGCCGTGTCGTTGCGCTCCAGGGCGAGCTCGGCGCTCAGCACGTCGCCGTACAGCGCCGGGCTCATGTCGCGCGCGAAGACCTCCGCCGCCGTCCGCCGTGCGCGCGCGTAGCGCCGCCCGGCCTCGGCGCAACGGCCCCGGGCCATCGCGGCCCCGCCGAGGTGCAGGTCGACGAACAGCGCGCCGTGGCGCGACCCGCACCGGGCGTAGTGCTCCGCCGCCGCGGCGCCCGCCGCCCGGCCGTCCTCGAAGCGCGCCATCTGGCCGTGCGCGACGCACGACACCTCGCCGACCACGCCGAGGATCTCCGGCGGCAGGGCGGGGTCGCCCGCGAGCCGCTCCGCCTCGGCCAGCAGTTGCGGCACCAGCGGGTCGGCGACCGGCAGACAGCCGTATCCGGCCAGCACCGCCCGCACGATGAACGCGTCGACGCGCAGCGCGCGGTCGTCGCCCTCCTCCCGGTCCCGCGTGAAGTCCGCGGTGGCGCGCCGGGTCTCCTCGAACAGCGCGCGGGCGTCGTCGATGCGTCCCGACCGGACCCGGAGGAAGCACCGCGCGAGCGCCAGCCGCGGGTACTGGGCCAGGGTCTCGGGCGTCAGAAACCGATCCGCCGCGCGCATGGCGACCACGCCCTGCCGCAGCAGCACCTGCAGCCCGCCGGCGCGCTCCAGGATCGCCCCCGCGAGCCCGGCGGCGCCGGCGGCGCGCGCGTGGCGGAGCGCGGACGTCAGCCGCCCCCGCGTTCCCATCGCTCCCGCGATCCGGCGGTGCAGATCCCGGAAGCGGTCCGGGTCCTCCCGAAACCGCAGCGTCGCGCAGTAGTCGCGGACGATCGGGTGCAGGCGGAGCGCGTCGGCGTCGGCGCCGGCCGCCATCGGCTGCATGAACCCCGCCAGCGCCGACAACGCCTCGATCCGCCGCCGCGAATCGGTCCGTTCGAGCACCTCGTCGACCACCGCCGGGTCGATCCAGTCGAAGAGCGCCAGGTCCAGCAGCAGCTCGCGGTCCTCGTCCCGCAGGCGCCGCAGCAGGCGCGCGTTGCAGTAGTCGGCGAGCACGCCCCGATCCCCCGCGAGCACCTCGTCGGCCGGCGGGAAGGCGCCGCCCGAGGCGGCGTTGCGGTAGATCCGCAGCGCGGCCGGCCAACCTTCCGTGGCCGCCGCGACCCGGTCGAGGTCGGGCCGCGACAGCGCGCCGCCGAAGAACCGGTCGATCTCGGCCGGCGAGAACCGCAGTTCCGCCTCGGTCACGACGACGGCGCGGCCGGCGAGGAGCATCGTGGCGACGTCGACGCCCGGATTTTCGCGGTACGCCAGCGCGATCCGCAGGTTGTCCGGGCGGTGCCGCACCAGGAAGTCGACCGCCGCGGCCGCGGCGCGGTCCGCCAGCCGCTCCACTTCGTCGAGCACCAGCAGACACGGCGCGCCGTGCCCCTCGATCGCCCGCAGCAGCAGCTCCAGCCGCGGCTCGACCGCGTGCGGATGCGGCGCGCCGCCGCGCAGGTCGTGCAGCATGCCGACGTCCAGTTTCCCGCGCTCGAAGGCGTGGACGAGGTAGGCGCTCAGAACGTCCGGCGTGTCGTCCTCGTCGAGGGTGAGCCAGACGGCCAGCACGCCCCGGTCCCGCTGGCGGTGGCAGAAGTCGGCCAGCAGGGTGGTCTTGCCGAAACCGCCCGGCGCCTCGACGACGATCAGTCCGGGAGCGTCCTCCGCGCCGGCGCCGCCGAGCAACGCCGGCCGGGGAAGGTAGCCGTCGGCCCGGGCCGGCGCGGTCACCTTCGCGTTGAGCAACCAGGGCAGGGACGCGGTCATGGGAGATCACGATGACCGGAACGGACCATTGTATCCGCCGGCGCCGGGCGCGCCGATCGGGGCCGAACCACGTTCAGGAGACCACGCCCAGGGAACGCGCGCGCTCCACGGCGCCGGTTCGCCCGGGACTGCGCGTCTTGCGGTAGATGCGCCGGAGATGGTAGCGGACGCCGTCCACGGTCAGGCCGAGGCGGGCGGCGATCTCCCGGTCCGGCGCGCCGGCCGCCAACTGCTCCAGGACTTCGACCTCGCGCGGCGTGAACGCCGGCGCGGCGGATTCCGGTTTCTCCCCGGCGGGTCCGGCGGCGCCGCCTTCCAGCATCTCGATCAGCGCCGCGGCGCGTTCCCGGACCGCCGGGTCGCCGGCCGTCTCCCGCACGAGCGGCAGCACCGCGAGGCTGACGGCCCGCTCCCGGACGAGCGGACGCGGATAGTCCGTCGAGCCGAGCGCCGCGACGAACTCGGTCATCCGCGCCACCGCGCCGCCGGCGGCGCCGGCCCGGTGCTCGACGACGATCGCGGCCGCGAGACCGCGCATCAGCGTGCGTCCCAGACCGCTTTCGCGGGCCACGGCGCAGAGCCGCGCGGCGAGGCCGCGCGCGCGGCTGAAGTCGCCGCGCGCGGCCAGCAGCCGCGCGCGGGCGCACGCCGCCGCCTCCATCTCCCGCCAGGTCTGGCCGCGCAGGTCGGTCAGCTCGATCTCGGCGTCCGGCAGCCGCGCGCCGCGCCACACCGCGGCGGCGTCGCCGGGGCGGCCGCCGGCGACCAGGAACGAGACGTGCAGCGCCGACAGGTAGCGCGCCAGGCTCGCCAGCCCCAGCCGGCCGGCGTGCTCGCGCGCGGTGTCGAGCAGCGCCATCGCCGCGTCCACGCCGCGCCGGAAGAACGCGATCTCGGCCGCCACGCGGTAGGCCGCCGCGTAGACGTCGAACCACGCCCCCAGCCGGCGGAGCTTCGAGACGTCCGGCGGGCGCCGATCTACCGTCCGCAAGCGGTTCCGTTCCAGGTCGAGCTCCGAGGTCAGGACGTCCAGGATCGACGCCGAGCCGCCGTCCTCCGGGAAGTGCCGCTCGAGGAGGCGCCGGCTGTTCGCGTAGTGGTCGGCGGCCTCCTGCGCGCGCCCCCGGGCCATCGCCTCGAGGCCGGCGTGGAAACCGTACTGCAGGACGCCGTAGCGGGAGCCGCAACGGTCGAACAGCGCCCTGGCCTCCAGTCCCCGCCGCCGGCTCGCCTCGAACCGTCCCCGCTGGTAGTTGCCGCCGCAGAGCACGAGGTTGCACGCGCCGCGGATCGCGGGGTCGTGATCCTCGTCGTCGGCCACCGCGGCCACCTCGGCGATCAGCGCGCCGACCGACTCGTGGCCGATCGGCAGGCAACCGAAGGCGGCCAGCATCGTCCGCAGGAGCACGCCGTCGGCGCGCAGCCGGCGGTCGTCCCCCCCGTCCCGGTCCCGGGTGAACCCCGCGGTCCGCCGCGCGGCCGCGTCGTACGTCGCCCGGGCCTCGTCGAACCGGCCGCGCAGGGCCTGAACCAGCCCGTGCAGCAACGCGACCCGCGGATGCGTCTCCAGCACCGCGGGCGGCAGCAGCCGGTCGATGGCGTGCAGGCGCGTCACCCCTTCCGTGCACCACAACTGCAGGCCGCCGGCCCGCTCCACGACGTCGCCGACGAGCCCTTCGTCGCCCGCGTCGCGGGCGTGCCGCACGGCCGGCACCAGCAGTCCGCGGTGCGCCATCGCGCGGGCGATGCGGCCGTTGATCCACCGGAAGCGGTCGGGCGCGTCCCGGAACCGCCGCGCCACGCAGTACTCGCGGATCAGCGGGTGCAGCCGCAGGACGCCCTCCCCGCGATCGTGCAGCAGCCCGTCCAGCTCCGACAGCGCGGCGAGCCGCCGCCGCGTGCCGCCGGTCTCGAGCGCCTCGTCGACCAGCGCCGGATCGATCCAGTCGAACAGCGCCAGGTCGAGGAGCAGGCCGCGGTCCTCGTCCGACAGGTTGCGCAACAGCCGTTCGCCCAGGAAGGTGGCGGCGAGGCCCTTGTCGCCCCGGAAGTCCTGCTCGGCGCCGCGCGCGGTCTCGCCGGCCCGCAGGTTGCGGTAGAGCTGCAGGGCGACGGGCCATCCCTCCGTCCGCTCCACCAGCTTCCGCAGGTCGTCCCGCGGCAGACCGAGGTCGAAGAAGCGGGCGATCTCGGGAGGCGAGAAGCGGAGCTGCTCGGCCCCCACGCTCACCCCGGCGCCGGCCAGCACCGCGGCGTCCACGTCCAGGCCGGGATTTCTCCGGCACCCGACGGCGACGTGCAGGTTCGCGGGAGCGTGGCGCAACAGGCCGTTGATCGTCTCGACCGCTTCGCGGTCCGCCGGCCGGTCCGCGTCGTCGAGGACCAGCAGGCAGCGGGCCGCGTGGGCCTCGATCGCCCGCGTCAGCAGCGCGGTCTGGTGACCGTCGTGACGCGGCGGGCCCGCGGCCGCCGCCGCCTCGTCGAGAACGGACGGATCCAGGCCCGCGCGGGCGAAGGCGTAGGCGAGGTAGGCGCCCAGCACGCCCGGCGTGTCGTCCTCGGTGAGCGTCAGCCAGGCGGCGACCCAGCCCCGTTCCCGCAGCCGGCGGCAGAGATCGGCCAGCAGCGTGGTCTTGCCGAACCCTCCCGGCGCCTTCACGACGGCGACCCGCCGTTTTCCGGCCGGCGCGATCTTGTCGAGCAGCTCCGGGCGCCGGAAGTACCCGCGCACCCGTTCCGGCGGCGTCACCCTCGCGGTCAGCAGCCAGGGAGACGCCGGGGCGGCGTCCGGTGACACGCCGCGCCCCGGAGACGGAACGACGGTGTCCCGTATGGACATCACCGCGGAAGCCGAACAGCCCCCCCCCCCCCCCCCCCGAAGGCAGGGTCGAATCCGCGCGCATGCCCCGTGTCATGATGCTGCCAACCACCTACTATAGACCGAATTCGAACACTGTCAACACGCGCGTCAACGCGGAGTCGGCTCGGTTCCGCCGGGGCAGGGCGACCCCGCGTGGGAGGGCGTTGCGCGGCGGGAGGCCCCGATCCCGCCGCGAATCAAGGGCGCCGCCGCCCGGGCGCGGAGCCTTTGCTATGATCTCCGTTTGCGCGCCCCCCGCGGCGCGCGGCATGGCGATGACTTGCGAAACCGTCGGCGTGGTCGGGTGCGGACTGATGGGCTCCGGCATCGCGCAGGTGTCGGCGCAGGCCGGCTACCGCACCGTCGTGCGCGAGGTGGACGACGAGACGGCCGCCGCCGGCATCCGCCGGATCGAGGCGTTCCTGGCGTCCGGCGTCCGGCGGGGCAAGGTGTCGGAGGAGGACCGGGACCGGACGCTGGCCAACCTCGGCGGGACCAGCCGGCTCGAAGACCTGGCGGACTGCGACCTGATCGTCGAAGCGATCGTCGAGGACCTCGACGCCAAGCGCGAGCTGTTCGCGGCCCTGGAGGACGTGGCCGGCGCGCGCGCCGTCTTCGCCAGCAACACGTCCTCGCTGTGCATCACCGAGCTGGCGTCGGGCACGCGGCGGCCGGACCGCTTCGCGGGGCTGCATTTCTTCAGCCCGGTGCCGGTGATGAAGCTGGTCGAGGTGATTCGGGGACTCGCGACCAGCGACGAGACCTGCGAGGGCGTGCTCGCGTTCGCCCGCGGCGTCGGCAAGGAGCCGGTGAGCGCGCCGGACCGGCCCGGCTTCATCGCCAACCGGCTCCTCATCCCGTACCTGCTCGACGCCGTCCGCGCCTACGAGGAGGGAGCGGGCAGCGTCGAGGACATCGACAAGACCATGTCGCTGGGCTGCGGCCACCCGATGGGGCCGTTCACGCTGCTCGACTTCGTGGGGCTCGACACGGCCTGCCGCATCGCCGGCATCATGTACGACGAGTTCCGGGATCCGCGCTACGCGCCGCCGCCGCTGCTGAAGCGCATGGTCCTGGCCGGCCGCCACGGCCGGAAGACGGGCCGGGGCTTCTATACCTACTGATGCCGCCGATGAACGAGGAACGCGTCCGGGCCGCGGTCGAGACGCTGCTGACCGAGGTGGGGGAGGACCCGGCCCGCGAGGGTCTGGCGCGCACCCCGGCCCGCGTGGCCGAGGCGCTGAAGTTCCTGACCGGCGGCTACGGGCAGGACGTCGACGCCGTGCTGAACGACGCGCTCTTCTCGGTCGAGTGCAACGAGATGGTGATCGTCAGGGACATCGACTTCTACAGTCTCTGCGAGCATCACATGCTGCCGTTCTTCGGCAAGTGCCACGTCGCGTACCTGCCGCGCGGCCGGGTCGTGGGGCTGAGCAAGATTCCCCGTCTCGTCGAAGTGTTCTGCCGGCGGCTGCAGATCCAGGAACGCCTGACCAACCAGATCGCGGAAGTCATCTCCGACAAGCTCGACCCGCTCGGCGTCGGCGTCGTCGTCGAGGCGACGCACCTGTGCATGCTGATGCGGGGCGTGGAGAAGCAGAACACCTTCGCCCTCACGAGCGCCATGCGCGGCGCGTTCCGCTCGGACGCCCGGACGCGGATGGAGTTCCTCGAGCTGCTCGAGCTGCGCGGCGCCGTGCGCGGCGCGCCGGAGCCGGTCCGGTTCGCGTCCGAGGCCGGGGAGGTGGTGTCCGCGTGAGACGGTTGCGCGGCCGACGGCGGGTCCGGACGGCGCTGGCGGTTCTCGCGGCCGCGGCCCCGGCGGCGGCCGGCGGCGGACAGGGGAGCCTGGCCGAGTCGGTGGACGTGCGGTGTCCGGAGGTGCTGGGCATCGGCGTGGAGACGGACCTGGTCTTCTGCGACGTGCTCGCCCAGCAGGACCCGACGCTGGGCGTCGTCGTGGCCCTCCCGCCGCGCACGGGCGAGGCGCGGCTGTCGTTCAACCTCCACAACCGCCACACGTATTCCGAGGAGGACGTCCGCCGGGGCCGCGCCTACGCGCGCTACTTGGCCGAGGTGGCCGTCGCCTCGCCGGCGGGAGACGTGCTCGCGCGGCGCTACGTCCTGAACGAGTTCCGGACCGCGGAGGACCTGTTCGACCGCATCGGCGGGGGCGCCGGCCCGGACGGGCTGAAGGCGGTCGCGCCCACCGGCGTGGAGCGGGTCTTCGTCACGATCCCGGACGACCTGGAGGAAGTGGTCGTCGTGGGGCAGACCCTGGAGCTGACCGGCGTCGCGGGCGGCACGGAGCGCATCTGGTCGCCGGGCCGGCCGGTCGCGATCGTCAGCGACCTGAAACTCGAGTACGCGGCCCCCTGACCCGAGCACGCAGCATGAAACCGATTCACGACCTCGTCATCGTCGGCGCCGGGCCGGCGGGCCTGGCCGCGGCCATCGCGGCCCGGAAGGCCGGCCTCGACTTCCGCACGTTCGAGAAGGGCGTGCTGGTCAACTCGCTGTTCCATTTTCCCGCCCAGATGGTCTTCTTCACCACGCCGGACCTGCTCGAGATCGGCGGGCTGCCGTTCGTGACCCCGCACGGCAAGCCGACGCGGGACGAGACGCTGCGCTACTACCGGCGCGTCGTCGACGCCTTCGAGCTGGCCGTCGACTTCGGAACCGCGGTGACCGCCGTCCGCCGCGGCGCCGACGGCGTCTTCACGGTCCGCACGGCGCACGGCGGGCACGGCGAGCGGACGTGGCGCGCGCGGACCGTGCTCGTCGCCAGCGGCTGCTACGACCATCCCAACCAGCTCGGCGTCCCGGGCGAGGACCTGCCGCACGTCTCCCACTACTACACCGAGCCGCACGAGTTCTACCGCCGGCCGGTGGTCGTCGTCGGCGGCAAGAACTCCGCGGCCGAGGCGGCCCTGGACCTCTACCGGAGCGGGGCGCGCGTCACCCTGGTGCACCGCCGGGCCGAGCTCGGCTCGTCCATCAAGTACTGGGTCCGGCCGGACATCGAGAACCGCATCGCGGAAGGCTCCATCGCGGCGCGCTTCGAGACCCGCCTCGTCGAGATCCGGCCGCGGGAGGTCGTGGTCGAGCGGGACGGCGCGCGCGAGACCCTGCCGGCGGAAGGCGTCTTCCTGCTGACCGGCTACCTGGCGGACCTCGACTTCCTGCGCGGGGCGGGCATCGAAGTGGCCGCGAACAACGTGCCGCGGCACGACCCGGAGACGTTCGAGACCAACGTGCCCGGCCTGTATCTGGCCGGCGCGGTGGTCGCCGGGGCCAACCGCGGCGAGGTGTTCATCGAGAACGGCCGGTTCCACGGCCGGGTCGTCGTCGAGCACGTCGCCCGCCGCCTGGGGCGCGAACCGGTCGGCGCGTAGCCGGACCGGCCCGGCCCCGCCCTCGCACCGGCGCGGCTCCGGCGGTCGATCCCTTGCGGGTCGGCGTCCGTCCGGCCGCGCGGCCGCGCTCTTTTTCGGTCGAATCGAAAAAAGTTCGTAATCGAACGGCCCATCGAGCCCTCTATACGGGTATGAGGGAGGACCTCCGCGACGCGTGGCGCTGGTGGCGGCGTCGGCCGCTGCATCCGACGGCCGTCGTCCTGTTGCTCGCCGTCGGAATCACGGCGAACGCCGTCGTCTTCACGTTCGTCGAGCGGCTGCTGGTCTCGCCGTTGGCGGTCGACCGTCCCGCGACGCTCGTGTCCCTGGGATGGATGTCCTGGCCCAACTACCGATCGTTCGCCGATCGCCTCGACGGTGCGGCGGGGGTGGCCGCGTTCGCCAACCAAAGGCTGATACGCACCGCGAACGAGCCGGAACCGGTTCGGGGAGCCATCGTGTCCGCCAACTACTTCTCGGTCCTCGGGGTTCCGGCCGCCCTCGGCCGCACGTTCGAAACCGCCGACGTGCGCGCGGCCGTCGTCAGCGACGCGTGGTGGCGCGCGGCCCACGGGGCGGACCCGGCGATCCTCGGCCGCGCGCTGTGGCTGAACGACGTGGCGGTGACGATCATCGGCGTCGCGCCGGCCGGGTTCCAGGGCGCGACCGTCGAGTACGCGCCGGACGTATGGATTCCCTTCTCGCTGCAACCGGAAATCCTGCCGGTGCTGAACGACCTGCGCGGCGCTCGGACGTCATCGTGGGTGACGGTGTTCGCCCGCCGTGCGGAAGGGACGCCGCCCGCGCGGCTGCGCCTCGCCACGAAGCGGTTGTGGGATGCGCTGGTCGCGGAACATCCACGCGACAACGGCGGCAAGCGGGCGATCGACCCCGTGCCGCTGGCGCGCGCGGCCCTGGTGTCGGACCGCCGGTCGATCGTGCAGGTCCTGGCCCTGCTGCAGTCGGCGGCCCTGGCGGTCTTCCTGATCGCGATGGCGAACGTCCTGATCCTGGTGCTGGCCGCCACCGAATCGCGGCGGGCGGAGTTCGCGGTCCGCCTGGCGCACGGCGCGCGCTGGCGGCGCCTCGTCAGGCAGCAGACGACCGAGCACCTGATCCTGGGCGGGACGGCCGGCGGATGCGGGATTCCGCTGGCCGGCTGGACGCTCGACGCGTTGCATCGGTCGGGGGGCGTCCCTCCGCTGCCGGGGGGCTCCGACGCCGATCCGTACGGAATCGCACTGGTGATCGGGCTGTCCGCCGCGGCGCCGTGCGCCGCCGGGGCGCTGTCCGCGATTCGGATCCGCCGGTTCGAGACGTCCCGCGCGCTCCAGCCGGAGGCCGCGCTGCACGGCGCGACGACGCGCTCGACGCCGATGCGCGCGTTGCTGGCGGTCGAGGCGGCGCTCTCGTTCGCGCTGGTCTGCGGCGCGCTGCTGATCGTCGACGACCTGCGGAGCAAGATGCGGGTCGATCCCGGGTTCGACGCCGACGGGGTCTTGCGCGTCAATCTCAACCTGCAGGAGGCCGGGCACTCGGAATCGACGGCGGCGGCGTTTCGGCGGACGCTCCTGGGCGAGGTCGCGACCCTGCCGGCCGTTCACGCCGCGGGCTGGGGCGGTTCGGTTCCGTTCAACGGCGTCTGGTATCTCCAGGACGTCACCCGCGGCCCGGCGGATTCCGCGGCGCCGACCCTGGTGCAGTTCAACAACGTGGATCGTCGATTCTTCTCGGCCCTGGGGATTCCGGTGGTGCGCGGGCGCGGCTTCACGGAAGACGACGAAGGGCGGCAGGCCGTCGTCGTCAGTCAAAGCCTGGCCGCTCTCCTCTGGCCGGACGGCGACCCCGTCGGCGGGACTCTGCGGACGACGTTCGACGACCGGGTGCACGACGTCGTCGGCGTCGTCGGCGACACCCGCTACCGGCGGCTGGAAGAGATCGAACCGGTCGCGTACTTTCCGCCGGACGACGCCGCCCTGCACGGGCATCTTCTGGTGAAGACCGATCTTCCGCCCGCGTCGGCGTCGGCCGCGCTCCGCGAACGGATCCGGGCCCTCGACGCCAGGGTGCTGACCCACGACGTGCGAACCATGCGCGGCATTCTCGACGACCTGCTGTGGAGGAACCGATTGGCCGCGGCCGGCGTGGGAGTCTTCGGCGCGCTCGGCCTTCTGTTGGCGGGCGTCGGACTCTACGGCGCCGGCGCCCGGCAGGTCGGACTGCGCCGCCGGGAGATCGGCGTCCGCCTCGCGCTCGGCGCCCGGCGGCGGGACGTGTTCCTGCTGTTGCTCCGGGAAGGCGGACTCGTCCTGCTCGCCGGCGCCCTGGGCGGCGCGGGCCTGGCCGCCGCGGGCTGGCGGATCGCGCGGCATCGGATCCATGACGCCGGAACCCTGTCGCTGACGGGGGCGTTCGTCGAAGCAGCGCTCGTCCTCGGCGCGGTAGGCGTCCTGGCGGCCGCCCTGCCCGCGCGCCGCGCGATGGCCGTCGATCCGGCGGCCACGCTGCGCGCGGAGTAAGGGCCGCCCGCGCAGCCGATCGGCCCGGCCTCCCGTGGAACGGCGCGGACTCCTGTAGGATTGGCGGCCGGAGGGAAATCGTTTTCACGATGCCGCCGGGGTCGAAGTCTTGCCCATCGCCGCGGCGAGCGCCGGCGTCGTTCGGCCGGCGGCGCCGCCGCGGCTTGGCGGCCGCCGGCGCCGCGGCGGCGCTGCTGTTGCACGGGGCGCCGGCCGCGCAGGATCAAGCGCCGGAGGCGGGCGGCGATCCCTGGCCGCGGGGGGCGGCCGCCGACCCGCCGGCCGTCTGCGGCACGCCCGAACTGCGCGCCCGCTGGGCGGCGTCGGGCATCGACCCGCCCTGGGCCGTCCGTTCGGCGGTCGAATACCCGGCGCGGTGGCGCGGGCAACCGCTGTGGTTCGACCAGCAGCCGCGGCTGATCCGCGCCGACGGCACGGGGGGACTCGCGTTCCGGAGCTTCGTGGTGGCCGGCGACGTCGAGACCCTGGAGTTCGAACGCTGGTCGATCGCCGCCGGCGAACCCGTGGTCGAGACCTGGACGCGCACCGCGAGGAGGACCTACGACAGCCGGCCGCTCAGCGTCTTCGACCCGGTCTGGGACGAGGCGGCGCTGTGGGACACCATCGGCTCGAGACGCCGCGGGTTCGACAGCCCGGTCGTCTACTTCGGCGTGTTGCGGGTCCCGAAGCGGGAAGAGCTGACCGACGCGTCCGACGCGGACGCGGGCGACGGCGAGGACGACTTCGACGAAGTGCACATCTCGTTGCCGGCCGCGCCGCTCAACCTTCCCGAATCGCGCGTCCAGCAGGCCGGCCGCGGCGTCCAGTACGCCAGTCACGTCGTGAACGTCGTCTTCCCCGGTTTCGGCAACTGGCGGCTGCAGGTGGCGAACGACTTCGCCTTCGAGATCGAGGAAGTGACGCGGAAGTTCTACGAGTTCTTCCCCGACGTCTACGACTCGATCGCCATCGTCTCCGCCGAGCAGCACCCCAGCGCCCAGTTCAGCGCGTTTCACTGGAACGTGCGCAACCCCATCGCCGGCCTGGGCGAGATGGAGGTCTTCGACGGCTCCGATTCCTTCGGCAGCGACGGGGTGCTGCGGTCCGTGGAGTTCTATCGGGACGCCGACTTCACGACCGCCTGGACGTCGAACCACGAAATCGGCCACCAGTGGGCCGACTACTGGGACTGGTCCTCGCTCGCCGGCGGCGTCGAGCGCGCGGGATGGAGCCCGGCCACACACACGCCGCTGCTGTTTCCCGGCGAGACGCTCCTCGGCGCCGTCCTGCCCCACATATGGCGCGTCGGGCTGGCTGGCGGCGGCGAAGGCGAGCGGTCCTACGTGATCGAACGGACGCCGGCTCCGTCGCTGTTCCACCCGACCACCCTGTACCGCATGGGGCTGATCGAGCCGGAAGAGCTCCCGGAGATGGTCGTCTTCGAGGAACAGGGGCAGTTCGGCGAAGAAGCCGCGGCGGTTCCGGACGTGGGAACCGCGGTCGAGGGAGAGGGGAGGGCGGTCCACTTCAACGACGTCCTGGCGCTGCACGGCGCGCGTAGCGGGCCGGTGGACTCGTCCTGGCGGCGGGTGACCGTCGTCGTCTCGCGGAGCCGGCCGTTGTCCGCCGAGGAGATGAACTACTGGAACTTCTTCGCGGCGCGCCACGCGGCGCGCTCCGGCGTGACCACCTTCGGGGGCATGCCGTCGTTCCACGAGGCGACCGGCGGGCGCGCGGTGCTCGATACGGCGGTGGAGCGGCCGGACGGCAGCCGGATCGTCAACGACCCGCCGCTACGGGTGTCGGACGTCCCGATCGACCCGGGAGAATTCCGGATCGTGCGGCTCGACGAGCCGGTGCCGGGCGCGATGGCGGCGGGCGAACGCATCACCTTCGCGGGGAGGGTCACGTCGAGCGCGGCGGCGGACGTGGTCGAGGTCTGCGTGCGGCAGGACCACATCGACGGTCCGCCGGACGAAGACGGCGACGGCATCCGGACCGTCACGGTCTGCGACGAGGTCTCCGGCTACCGTTTTTCGATACCGCTGACGTTCGACCGGGGCCGCCACGGGCTCCAGGTGCGGTTGACGACCCGGGCGGACGAGGGCGCCGAACCGGACCGGACGTACTCGAACTTCATCACCGGCATCACGATCCGCTGAACCCCCGCCCCCGCGCCGATTCATCTGATCCTCGATCACGTGCCAATGGTATCGTTTCCGATACCGGGTGGCCGCCCTGGAGCGTCGGCAGACCGGCGCGCAGCAGCAGCAGGATGGGGGGAACGGGGTGGAAGCGACGATGGACTACGAGGTGCTCGGCGCGACGCTGGCGGTCGTGGGGGCGCTGCTCTGGACCCGGCGCGACCCGCGGCACGACGTCGCCGAGATCCGGCGCGACGTGCGGGCGCTGAACGGCCGCATCGACGCGACCCTGCTGGCGCGGACCGAACGGTCAGCGCCGTAGGATGGGGAGACGTATGTTCGACACGCACGCCATCGCCCGCTCGCTGACGGCGGCCGACCTGACCGACGCCCAGGCCGACGCCATCACCGCCGCCGTCCGCGAGGCCGCCGAGCACGACACCGCCGCCGCCGCCGTCGACGTCGACGCGCTGGCCACGAAGGCCGACGTCGCCGCCGTGCAGGCGGACGTTGCCGCCGTGCAGGCGGACGTTGCCGCCGTGCAGGCGAACGTCGTCGCCCTCGAAGCGCGCCTCGACGAGCGCATGACGCACTTCGCCACGAAGGAGGACGTCGCGGCCCTTGAAGAGCGCATGGGCATCAAGATGACCGCCGAGCTGGCTGCCCTCGAGGCGCGCCTGGCGTGGCGGCTCGTCGGCGCCGGGGTCGCCATCGCCGGGATTCAGGCCGCGGCGCTGTTCGCCCTCCTGCGCATGGTCGGGTCGGGAGGATGACGAGGTCGGAGTCGACGTCGAGCGCCGCGTCGATCCGCGGCGCGGCGTCCGTGACGTTCTGTCCGGGTCACGCCGAGTCGACCATCCAGCCGCGGTAGGCGGACCCCCCTAGTGCACGCCGGCGGCGGGGAACGGCCCGCCGTCGGCCATCAGACGCATTTCGAGCAGGTCGATCAGCGCCGCGCAGCGGTCGCAGGGGTGGTCCTTCTCCAGCAGCGCCTGCCGCTCGATCGGCTCGAGCTCGAGGTACTGGGACAGGACGTTGACCAGCTCGGCGTCGCCCATGCCCGGCGGGATGCGCGGGGCCGGGCCGGCCGCCGCCTGTCGTCCCAGCAGGTCCTCCAGCCGCCGGCGGCCCGCCCGGAGGCGCGGCCCCGGTTCGGCCGCGGGGCCGTCCGGCAGGCCGTCGATCGCCGCGACCCGGTAGGCCCGCGAATGGTCTTCGTCCCGCACGCGGAAGCGCTGCAGACCGCGCAGCACGACGTCGTAGCGCCCGCCGGGGAGCGGCGCGAGGTGGGTGATGCGGCCCGCGCAGCCGACCGGGTGGATCGGCGGGTTGACGCCGGCGTTCCGCCAGCCGCCGCGGAGCAGCACCATCCCGATCAGCCGCTCGCCGTCGACGGCGTCGGCCACCATCTCGCGGTAGCGCGGCTCGAAGACGTGCAGCGGCAGGAAGACGTCCGGGAACAGCACCACGTTCGGGAGCGGGAAGAGCGGGATCCGGCCGGGCAGGTGGGCGGTCGGCACTCAGTGCACCGTCTTCGTCTTCTTGTCCATGTAGTCCATGAGGACGTAGCGCCCCAGGGTGCGCGGCGTCGTGAAGTACGCCTTGCCGCGGCAGATGGCCGCCACCCGCCGCACGAAGCTCACCAGCTCGTAGTCGCGCGCCAGCATGAACGTGTTGATCATGATGCCGGCGCGCCGGCAGTGGGCCACCTCGGCGAACGTCTCGCGGATGATCGTCGGGTCGAGGCCGAACGCGTTGCGGTAGATGCTTCCGTCGGGCCGCGTCAGGGCGGAGGGCTTGCCGTCGGTGATCATCACGATCTGCCGCATGTCCTTGCGCTGGCGTTCCAGGATGCGGCGCGCCAGCCGCAGCCCCTCCCGGGTGTTGGTGTAGTACGGGCCGACGCGCACGCGCGCGAGCCGCTTCAGCGGAATCTCCTCGGCGGAGTCGTGGAACAGGACGGCGTTCAGGGCGTCCCCGGGGTACTGCCCGCGGATCAGGTGGGACAGGGCCAGGGCCACCTGCTTGGCCGGCGTGAAGCGGTCCTCGCCGTAGAGGATCATGCTGTGGCTGCAGTCGAGCATGAGGACCGTCGCGCACGAGCTCTGGTACTCGCCCTGCGCGACCATCAGGTCCTGGTGGCGCACGTCGACGGCGCCGCTCCCGACGGCCGCCGCCCGCCGCACCGCGTTGAGGATGGTGCCGCTGGGGTCGAGGTTCAGGGTGTCTCCGAACTCGTACGGCTTCGATGCGCCGCCCGCCTCCACGCCCGTGGCCAGCTCCCGCGTGTCGTGCCGGCCGACGGCGCCGCGCCCCCGCGACCCGAGGAGCTCCCGCAGGGCGCGGTAGCCGAGGAAGTCGAGGCTCTTGTCCGTGACCCGGAAACGCGCCGGGGGGGCGTCCCGGTCCGGGCCGCCGCCGGCGCCCGGGGCGGACTCGCCGGACTCCAGCGAGACGTAACCCCGCTCCGCCATGCGCTGGACGATCTCCCGGATCAACTCTTCGAGGCCCGGTCGGCCGCCGCCCTGATCGCCGTCGGCGGGGTCGCCCAGCAGACGCTGCAGCGCGTCGTCGGAGAGCAGGCCGCCGTCGAGGATCGCGTCGAGGATCGCGTCGTGCAGCGACTGCAGGCCGCGGTCTTCGTCCTCGTCCTCGTCCGGCGGGCCGCCGGGACCGCGGGCGCCGCCGAAGCCGCTGGACAGGAACAGCCGGGAGAGCTTCGAGACCAGCTCGTCGAGGTCGATGCCCTCGATGTCCTCGCCCGTGTAGCGCGTGTAGCGATAGCGCATCTGCCCGCGTCAGTTGTAGTACTTCCTGTTCTTGCCGCCCCGGGGCGCCGGCCGGGGTTCGGCGGCGGACTCGGCGGTCCGTTCGCGGGGGGGCGGCTTGCGGACGGCCTCGTAGCCGCCGCCCTCGCCGCGGCTGATCCTGCGCTGCGCGCAGAGTCCCTCGAGGACGAAGTCGACGGCCGAGGCGACGCGCGGCGGCGGGTCCCCGGCCGCGGCGCCGGCGTGCGCGGCCAGCTCCAGCAGGCCGTGGATCTCCGCGGCGTCGGCCAGGAACGCTTCCGAAGACGTCGTGTCGCTTTCCTGCAGCGCGCCGCCCATCTCGAACCACTCGACGACCTGGTCGGTGGCGACGCCGTCGAACCAGCCGCCGAAGACGGCGCCGACCGCGGCGCGGATCAGCTCGCGCCCCACGGCGTCGGCCCCGCGCAGCTCGCCCTCGTACTCCAGCTCGAACTTGCCGGTCATCGCCGGCAGTGCCGCGTAGACGTCGGTGACGCGGGCGGCGGGCGTCTCGCCGGCCGCCAGGCCGCGGCGCTCGGCGTTCGACACCACGTTCTCGAGGCAGGAGATCGGCAGCCGCTGACTCACCCCGGAGCGGCCGTCGATCCTGTTGTCCACCCGCGCCTGGAAGGCGATCTCCTCGACCACCTCGCGCACGTAGAGCGGCACCTCGACGTCGGCGGCGGCGCCGCGGGCGACCCACGCCTCCTGTTCGGTGATGGCGACGGCCTCGTGGCGCGTGCGCGGATAGTGCGTGCGGATCTCGGAGCCGATGCGGTCCTTGAGCGGGGTCACGATCCGGCCCCGGGCGGTGTAGTCCTCGGGGTTGGCGGTGAACGCCATGGCCACGTCCAGCCGCAGGCGGACGGGGTAGCCGCGGATCTGCACGTCGCCCTCCTGCAGGACGTTGAACAGGCCGACCTGGATCTTGCCGGCCAGGTCGGGCAGCTCGTTGATGGCGAAGATGCAGCGGTTGGCGCGCGGGACGAGCCCGTAGTGGACGGTCAGCTCGTCCGAGAGCCGGCGCCCCGCGGCGGCCGCCCGGATCGGGTCGACGTCGCCGATCACGTCGGCGATCGTCACGTCGGGGGTCGCGAGCTTCTCGACGTAGCGCAGCGAGCGGTCGAGCCAGGCGACGGGCAGGTCGTCGCCCTCCTCGCGGACGCGGGCGCGGCACGCGGGGCAGATCGGGGCGAGCGGGTCGTCGTTGATCTCGCAGTCCGGCACGACCGGGACGACCTCGTCCAGCAGCTCCGCCAGTCCGCGGATCAGCCGCGTCTTCGCCTGCCCCCGCAGGCCGAGCAGGACGAAGTCGTGCCGCGAGAGGACGGCGTTGACCACCTGCGGCACCACGGAGTCGTCGTAGCCGACGACGCCGGGGAACAGCGGCCCGCCGCCGCGCAGCCGGCTCATCAGGTTCTCGCGCAGCTCCTGCTTGACGCCGCGGCGCCGGACCCGGCCCCCGGCGACGGCCCGGCGCAGGCTCCCGACGGACGTGGGCGGCTTGGGCGGCATGCCGCGATCTTACCGGAATCGTCCCGGGCCGCCCGGCGGGGCCGGCCGTTGCCGCGCGGCCCCGCGGTCGCTACAATGCGCTTGAACCCCGGATCGGTGCGCCCGCCGGTCCGCCGCGCGCGGCTGGAGTCCGCCGCGGCCCGGCCGGTTTCCGAAATACTGGAGAACGCCGCATGAGCACTCTTCCCAAGTATCCCGGCGAACGGATCACCGCCAACGGCAATCAACTCGTCTCGTACCACACCGAGGCGCGGATCGCCGACGCGGGCATCTTCTATCCGATCACGCCGTCGACCGAGGGCGGCGAGCTCTACCAGCAGTCGTTCGCGGAGGGGCGCCTGAACGTCTTCGGGCGCAACACGCTGGCCGTCGAGGCCGAGGGGGAGCACGCCGCGCAGGGCGGCGCCATCGCCTACTCGGTGTGCGGCCGGCGGGTGGTCAACTTCACGTCGGGCCAGGGCATCGTCTACGGCATCGAGCAGTACTACCACGCGCCGGGCAAGGCCTCGACGATGGTGGTCGAGGTGGTCGCGCGGGCCCTGACCAAGCACGCCCTGAACGTGCACTGCGGCCACGACGACGTCTACGGGGCGCTCGACGTCGGCTGGATCATCCTGTTCGGCAAGGACGCGCAGCAGGCGGCCGACCAGGCGCTGATCCTGCGCCGCGTCACCGAGCTCGGCCTGACCCCGGGCATGAACGTGCAGGACGGGTTCCTGACGTCGCACCTCGAGAGGACCTTCTACCGCCACGAGTCCGAGCTCATCCGCGAGTTCCTCGGCGCGCCGGACGACGTCATCGAGTGCCCCACCGAGGCCCAGCGCGCGCTCTTCGGCCCGACGCGCCGCCGCGTGCCGCGGATGATCGACCTGGCCAACCCGGTGCTCCTCGGCCCGGTGCAGAACCAGGAGCACTACATGCAGGGCGTCGCGGCCCGGCGCAACAACTTCATCGAGCCGATCCTGACGTTCCTCGAAGAGGCCCACGCGGAGTTCGGCCGCCTGACCGGCCGCTACTACGGGCTGGTCACGCGCTACAAGGCCGACGACGCCGACACCGTGTTCGTCTCGCTCGGCTCGGCGGCCGAGAACTGCGAGGCGGCGGTCGACCACCTGCGGGCGACCCGCGGCGCGAAGGTCGGCTCCATCCACCTGAACGTCTTCCGGCCGTTCCCGGAGCGGGCCGTGGTCGAGGCCCTGGCCGGCAAGAAGAACGTGATCATCCTGGAGCGGACCGACGAGCCGCTGGCCGGCGACAACCCGATGGGGCGCGACACCCGCACCGCGCTGAACAAGGCGCTGAAGCTGAACGGGCAGCCCGTCGCGGCCGGCTTCCCGGAGGTGACGCCCGGCCGGATGCCGCGGCTCTTCAACGGCATCTACGGCCTCGGCTCGCGCGACTTCCGGCCCGAGCACGTCATCGGGGCCTACGAGTACGTCACCAGCGGCCGGGCGCGGACCGACGGCCGGACGGCGGCCGACGGCGAGTCGTTCATGGTGCTCGGCGTGCCGCATCCCTACGAGGTCAGGGCGGACGAGACCCCGTCGCTGCTGCCGGAGGGGGCCATCGCGGTCCGCTTCCACTCCATCGGCGGCTGGGGCGCCATCACCACCGGCAAGAACCTCGGCGCAATCATCGGCGACTTCAACGACTTCCTGTCGGCGCGCGGCTCCGACGTCGACGAGCACGGCCGGCCGAAGGAGGTCATCCACGTCAGCGCCAACCCGAAGTACGGTTCGGAGAAGAAGGGCGCGCCGACCTCCTACTTCCTCGTCGTCGCCCCCGAGCGCATCCGCGTCAACTGCGACCTGCGGCACGTGGGCGTGGTGCTCTGCTGCGACCCGAAGGCGTTCACCCACTGCAACCCGCTCGAAGGCATCTCCGAGGGCGGCGCGCTGATCTGGGAGTCCGACGAGGAGCCGAAGGACGCCTGGGAGCGGCTGCCGCTGTGGGCGCGGTCGCAGATCGTCGAGAACCGGATCCGCGTCTACACGCTGCCCGGCTTCGACATAGCCCGCAAGGCCACCAACCGGCCGGACCTGCAGCTCCGCATGCAGGGCAACGCGTTCCTGGGCGCCTTCTTCGCCGTCTCGCCGCTGCTCGAAGAGTTCGCCATCAGCCGCGAGCAGTTCGAGGAGGTCGTCCACAAGCAGTACAGGAAGAAGTTCGGCCGGCTCGGCGACGCCGTCGTGCAGTCGAACATGGAGGTCATGACGCAGGGCTTCGGCCGGGTGCGCGAGATCCCGATCGGCGAGATCGAGGCGGCCGACCGGTCGACGCTGCGCGGGCTGCCGATTCTGCCGCTGGCGGCGGCGCCGTCCAACGGCGGCGGCGCGGGCTGCGCGACGTGCCGCTCGCACGAGCTCCCCGAGGGGCAGGAGGAGCGGACGCCGGTCACGCGCATCGAGAGCTTCGACGGCGAGTTCCGCTCCGACTACGGCTACGACCAGCCGGCCTCGCCGCTGGCGGCGATGGGGGTGATGGCGGCCGGCAGCGGCGACACCGCGTCGAAGTACGTCGCCCGGCGCGAGACCCCGCTGTTCATCGCCGAGAACTGCACGCAGTGCATGGAGTGCATCTCGGTCTGCCCGGACACGGCGCTGCCCAACTGCTCGCAGGACCTCGACACGATCCTGACGACCGCGATCACCAACTACGTCACCGACGACGGCGAGCGCGGCCGGATGCTGGCCGCCGTGCCGGAGCTGGAGCAGCGCGCCCGCTCCGCGATGAACGCGGCGGTCAAGGCGAAGGAGACGGTCCCGCTGCCGCGGATCATCCGCGACGTGACGAACGGCCTGAACGGCTTCTCGGAGGCCGCGAAGAACGAGTTCTTCGACGTCATCGACAAGCAGCCCCTCGCCTACAACAAGGTGAACGCCATCTTCAGGTCGGCCGAGCGCAAGAACCCGGGCAGCGGGGGCGTCTTCTCGATCTTCGTCTCGGACCTGTGCAAGGGCTGCGCGGCCTGCGTGACCGCCTGCGGCGACCACGAGGCCCTGAAGATGGTGCAGGAGACCGAGCAGGTCAACGCCGACCACGAGACCGGCACCGCCTTCCTCGACCTGCTGCCGGACACCTCGCAGAAGTACCTCGGCCTCTACAACAACGAGAACCCCTCCGACTCCAAGACCGCGACGCTGCGCAACCTGATGATGGTGCGCCGCAACTACGACGCGCTGGTCTCGGGCGACGGCGCCTGCGCCGGCTGCGGAGAGAAGAGCGTGCTGCGCGCGGTCGCGGGCGTGACCGAGGCGTACCTGCGGCCGATCTTCCACGAGAAGGCGGAGCGCCTGCGCCGCACGGCGTCGCGGCTCGAAGCCGGCGGCGCGGCGCGGCTGGAGGCCCTCGCCGGGCGCGACCCCGAGCAGCACCGGCTGTTCGTGCGCGCCGTGGCCCACGTCCTCATGGGCCTCGGCGGCGACACCGATGCCGACACGGCGTCGCGGATCGAGGCGCACGGCCCCATCTCGAACGAGCGGGTGGTCGAGGTCGTCGCCTCCGTCCTGCGGCAGGAGGCGTTCAACCACCAGGAGCTGCAGGCGCTCGACGGCCGGCTCCCGAACGGCCAGTCGGTCATGGCGATGGCCGCGCACACCGGCTGCAACACCGTCTACGGCTCGACGCCGCCGAACAACCCGCACCCCTACCCCTGGATGAACTCGCTGTTCCAGGACGGTTCGACCATCGGCTGGCTGATCGGCGAGAGCTTCATCGTGGACCACGGCCGCCGGTCGGTCATCCCGGAGCGCCTCGCGGCCGCGATCCTCGAGCGCGAGGACGGCGTCATCGACGAGCGGGGCTACTACGAGTACACCCACTTCTCCGACAACCTGATGACCGACGCGGAGATCGACGAGATGCCGCGGGTCTGGATCATCGGCGGCGACGGCGGGATGGGGGACATCGGCTACCAGAACGTCTCGAAGATGGTCCTGCAGAACCGCCCCAACGTGAAGGCGCTGATGCTCGACACGCAGGTCTACTCGAACACCGGCGGCCAGAACTCGGATTCGACCCCGATGCTCGGCGGCGGCGACATGAACTCGTTCGGCGCGGCCAGCCAGGGCAAGTGCATCGAGAAGAAGACGGTCGCCGAGACCTTCCTCGCCGGCCACGGCTCGCCCTTCGTCGCGCAGGTCTCCATCGCCAACGCGCCGAAGCTCTTCCGCGCCATCCTCGACGCGCTCGACTACCGGGGCACGGCGTTCCTGCAGTGCTTCACCACCTGCCAGCCCGAACACGGCGTCGGCGACGACATGGCCCTCGACCAGGCCCAGCGGGTCCGCGACTCGCGCGGCGCGCCCGAGTTCGTCTTCAACCCCCGGCTGGGCGAGACCTACGAGGAGGCGCTCGACCTGAAGGGCAACCCCAACCTGCAGGGGGACTGGTACAAGACGAAGTTCAAGGCGACCGGCGAGCCCTACCGCTACACGGTGGCCCACTGGTGCGCGACCGAGGCGCGCTTCCGCAACCACCTCAAGAAGATCCGCGAGGAGGAGGCCGCCGGACTCGTGCCGCTGGAGAACATGCTGGTGCGGCTGACCCAGAACGACGTCGTGTACCGGCGCCACCTCGACCCGGAGCACCGCGCCTTCGTGCCCGACTTCGGCGTCTACGTCAAGACGCTGCCGGCCAAGGGCGCGAAGCCGGCGCTGATGAAGATCTCGCGGCAGCTCGTCCTGTTCTGCGTCGAGCGCCGCAAGGCCTGGCGTCTGCTGCAGAGCAAGGTCGGCATCCGGAACACGGAGTACGCCGCGCAACGCGCCCTGCTGGCCGACGTCGACGCCGGGCTCGTCTCCCGGGAGGAGCTCTTCGCCCGCGCCGAGGAGCTGCTGGAGGAGCGCGTGCTCGGGCCGGCGGCGGCGAAGACGGCGTAGCAGGAGGAAGCCGGACCGCCCGGCGGGGGGATGACGGGGCGCGGCCCCGGTTCCGGCCGCCCCCGGGGCCGCGGGTCGCCGGGCCGCCGCCCGGGCAGGACGGCGCCCGCGGGACGCCCGCCGCCCGGCCCCGGCGGGCGCAGGAGCTTGGCGCCCGCCGCCGCCCGCCGGCCGGACCAGACCGCCCGATGCCCGACCACGGCGCCTTCGCCACCCTGATCTGGCAGATCGCCGACCTGCTGCGCGGCCCCTACCGCCCGCCGCAGTACGAGCGCGTGATGCTGCCGATGACCGTGCTGCGCCGCTTCGACTGCGTGCTCGCCCCCACGAAGGCGAAGGTGCTCGCCGAGCACGCGCGGCGCAAGGCGCGGCTGCGGGGCGAAGCCCTCGACAAGCGGCTCGCCGCGGTCGCCGGCCAGCGCTTCCACAACCGCTCGCCGCTCGACTTCGAGAAGCTGCAGGGCGACCCGGACCACGTCGCGCAGCACCTCGTCAGCTACGTCCAGGGCTTCTCGGCCAACGTGCGCCGCATCTTCGAGTGCTTCGAGTTCGAGGCCGAGGTCGAGAAGATGCAGGAGGCGAACATCCTCTACATGGTCGTCTCGCGCTTCCGTTCGGTGGACCTGCACCCCGACACGGTGCCCAACGCGCAGATGGGGCTGATCTTCGAGAACCTGATCCGCCGCTTCAACGAGCTGGCCAACGAGACCGCCGGCGACCACTTCACGCCGCGCGAGGTCATCCGGCTGATGGTCGGCCTGCTGTTCATCGACGACGACGCGCTGCTCGCCGCGCCGGGAACCGTCCGCACGCTGCTCGACCCCGCCTGCGGCACCGGCGGCATGCTGGCCGAGGCGCAGGGCTGGCTGCGCGAGCACCACCCGGAGGCCGCGCTCTACGTCCGCGGCCAGGACTACAACAAGCGCGCCTACGCCACCGCCGCCTCCGACATGCTGATGAAGGAGGTCAGCCGCGACGGCGGCGGCGACGCCGTGCGCTTCGGCGACAGCCTGGTCGACGACCGCTTCGCCGGCGAGACGTTCGACTACTTCCTCACCAACCCGCCGTTCGGCGTCGACTGGAAGCGGCAGCGGGACGCGGTGCGGCGCGAGCACGAGCAGCGCGGCTTCGCCGGCCGCTTCGGGGCCGGGCTGCCGCGGGTGAACGACGGCGCGCTGCTGTTCCTGCAGCACATGATCGACAAGTTCGAGCCGCTGCGCCCGAAGGAGCGCCGGCACGGCTCGCGCCTGGCCATCGTCTTCAGCGGCTCGCCCCTGTTCACCGGCGGCGCGGGCTCCGGCGAGAGCGAGATCCGCCGCTGGATCCTGGAGAACGACCGGCTCGAAGCGGTCGTCGCCCTGCCGGAGCAGATGTTCTACAACACCGGCATCGGCACCTACGTCTGGATCGTCACCAACCGCAAGGCGCCGGCGCGCCGCGGCCGGGTGCAGCTGGTCGACGCCCGCGGCCTGTGGACGGCCGGCGGCAGCCCCGAGAGCCGGCGCAGCCTCGGCGACAAGCGCCGCCACCTGTCGGCCGGGCAGATCGACGAGATCGTGCGGCTGTACGGCCGCTTCGAGGAGGGCGCGCGGTCGAAGATCTTCGACAACGCCGACTTCGGCTACACCCGCGTCACCGTCGAGCGCCCGCTCCGGCTGCGCTGGCGGATGAGCGTCGACGACAAGGCGCGCTTCCTCGACGCCTGCCCGCTGCTGCTCGACGACGTGCAGGCCATCGACGAGCGGATCGGCCGCGAGCCGCTGCCCGACTGGAACGCCGTCCGCGAGGGCATCGCCGCGTTGCTGCGCGAACGCGAGTCGTACTGGCGCAAGACCGAGCACCGGCTGTTCCGCGACGTGTTCACCGTCCGCGACCCCGCCGCCGAGCCGGTCCGCGCCGAGGGCGGAGACGGTTTCGAGCCGGACCCGAAGCTGCGCGACTTCGAGAACGTCCCGCGGACCGAGGACGTCGACGAGTACTTCGCGCGCGAGGTCCGCCCCCACGTCCCCGACGCCTGGATGGACCGGAGCAAGGACAAGGCGGGCTGCGAGATCAACTTCAACCGGCACTTCTACGCCTACACGCCGCCGAGACCGCTGGAGGAGATCGACGCGGACCTGAAGCGGGCGGAGGAGGAGATCGTGCGGCTGCTGCGGGAGGTGGCGGGGTGAGCGCGCCTGCCCGGGAGGTGGCGGGGGTGAGCGCGGCTGCCGAAGTTGGGGCCACCGGAACGGTGTTTCCGACGAAGCGCCTCAAGCACGTCGTGGCGCTCCGGCGCCTGCGGACTTCGGCGGGGGACGCCGCGCGGCCGTACGTCGGTCTCGAAGACATCGAGTCGGGGACGGGCAGACTGGCGAACGGCCCTCGGGGGAAACGGGGGAGTAGCCTGCCAGCGCCATCCGTGACTGACGGCGACTTCAGCAGCTTGTCCAGGGACAGAGCCAGGTATCCGAGTAGCCCGCCAGCGCCATCCGTGACTGACGGCGACGGGGAGCCCGGCAGGTGCTTTCACCAGAACGCCGGAGGAAGCAGCAGCCCGTCGGCGCCATCCGTGACTGACGGGAACGAGGCGACGGGCACCGACTTCGAGCCCGGCGACGTTCTCTTCGGAAAGCTCCGTCCGTACCTGGCAAAAGCCTGGGTCGCCGAGTTCCCCGGCCGCTGCACCACGGAGGCGCTGGTCATGGAGCCGACCTCCATCGAGCCGCGGTTCCTGCGAAGCGTCTGCCTGTCGTCCCGTTTCGTGGGCGACGTGGACGCCTCGACGTTCGGGTCGAAGATGCCCCGGGCCGACTGGGACTTCATCGGCAACATGCCGGTGCCCGTTCCCGATGCGGACACGCAACGCGCCGTCGCCGACCACCTCGACCGCGAGACGGCGCGGCTGGACGCGCTCGTGGCGGCGAAACGGCGCCTGCTGGAGCTGCTGGCCGAGAAGCGCCGGGCCGTCGTCACCCGCGCCGTCACTCGCGGTCTCGACCACGCGCGCCAATGCGCGATTCCGAAACCCGCAGATGGCCGAAATGGGCGGGAATCAGACGACCGGCTTGACGACGCGAACGCCGCAATACAAGCGTGGCCCGTCAAGCGCGTCCGTTTCCTCGTGCAACGAGAACTATCGGAGGAAAAGCAGCGAATCCTGAGCGGCGCGGAGCAGGCGACGTTTCTGCCGATGGAGAACATCGGAGAGCAGGGCGAACTCGATTGCTCCGCGACTCGGTACGTCGACGACGTTCGGAACGGCTACACCCGATTCTTCGATGGCGACGTTCTCGTAGCCAAGATCACGCCGTGCTTCGAAAACGGCAAGGGAGCCCTCGTAGACGGAATGCTGAACGGCATCGGCTTCGGGACAACCGAGCTTCACGTCCTGACGCCAATTCCCGAGATCGACGCGCGCTGGCTTTACTACACGACGATCAGCGATCGTTTTCGCAAGCTCGGCGAAGCCGCCATGTTCGGCGCCGCCGGCCAGAAAAGGGTGCCGGAGGATTTCGTTCTGAACTACCGGGTTCCTGTTCCTCCGCTCAGGGAACAACGAGCCATCGTCGACTATCTGGATCAGGAAACGGCGCGGCTGGAGGCGCTCATGGCGAGAGTGCGACAAGCCATCGCTTTCGTTGAAGAGCGCCGCGCCGCGCTCATCGCCGCCGCCGTGACCGGGCGCATCGCGATGCCCGACGGGAACAAGGGCTGAGCGAAATGAACGACGAACCACGGGAACGGATTGCGCCGGCCGCGGCCGCGGCCGGCGGGCGGGAAGCCGGCAACCAGAAGTCCACGCGGCCCACGGTAGTGTCTCTGTTCAGCGGTTGCGGCGGGTCGGACGCGGGGCTCGTCGCCGCCGGCTTCGACGTGGTGTTCGCGAACGACAGCGCGTCCTACGCCAGGGAATTGTACCTGGCCAACCTGCCGGAAACCGATTTTCAGTGCAAGGACGTACGGCAAATCCGCTCGTTTCCGGAAGCGGATCTTCTGGTCGGGTGCTATCCGTGCCAGGGATTCAGTCAGGGCGGCGCGAGGGAATCCGACCGAAAGATAAACTATCTCTATCGGGAGTTCGACAGGGCGCTGCGGCAAATCAAGCCCCGGGCCTTCGTCGTCGAAAACGTGTCAGGGATGCGCAGGAGCGACTTCGCGCACCTGCTCCGCAACCAGATCACCAGGTTCCGGATGGCCGGCTACCGGGTTCAGCATCGGCTTCTCGACGCCGTCGATTTCGGCGTGCCGCAGAGAAGAGCCAGGATCTTCATCGTCGGCGTGCGAAGCGACATCGAAGAACGCTATGTCTTTCCACGCCCCACGCATGGTGTTGACGGCAAGGAGCGCGCCAGGACCGTGGCCGACGCCCTGACCGGCCTGCCGGAGTGGCCGGCGGGCGAGTTTTGCGCCGACAAGTTTCATTGGTACTACATGTCCCGCAACCGGCGCTGCGACTGGTCCGAACCGAGCAAGACCATCGTCAGCCACCCGCGCCACATGCCGCTGCACCCGATGAGTCCGAAATTGATACGGGTCCACGTCGACAAGTGGATCTGGTCCCGCGAGGATGCGCGCAAGCGCCGGTTCTCGTACCGCGAGGCCGCGCGCCTCCAGGGCTTCGGCGACATGACCTTTCCGGAAACCGGCTCGTTGACGGAAAAGTACCGGGCCGTCGGGAACGCCGTCCCGCCGCCGCTGTTCGAGGCCATCGGACGAGCTTTTGGCGACATCTGGTGACGCGCTCAAGCATCACGGACCAGGGCGATCAGATCTTCCATGTCCTTCTTCATTTCATCGCCGATGACAGCATCGCTTGCCTGAAATGCCGCCATCGTCAAGCGCGCCCTGTCGAAAAACAGGCCGCCTTGCCTGCTCGCTTCGCGCAGAACAGGGTCCGTGACGTGATGGGGCGTCGCGAAACTCCTCACGGGATCGACGACGGAAAGAGGATTGAACCATTTCTGAAGTTTTTTCAGATCGAGGTCGCCGTATTTGCTTTGCCAGTCGTTTCCACAGGCGCACTGCCCCAGTACGAAAAGCTGCCCGATCTTGCGCCGGTCGGAAGCCATCAACCAGACGATGAAATCACAACCTTCGTCACCCTGATGCTGTTCTCCGGGAAGTCTGTCATCCGGCCCCCAGTCCCACTCCCCGGTTTGAGCCGCAACGTCTTGCATCGCCCGCATGAACGAACTATCGGTGTCCGGGCTGCGCGGCGCGCCCGTATGAATACTCGTGGCGTGTCGTCCGAAATATGCAGCGACCAACCGCGCGGCGATGCGCTCGAACAACCGCGGCAGGCGGGCATGGTCGCCCCTTGTAAGCGTCGTGGCGTTGCAGATGGACAGAAAAAACTCGTAGACGCTTGATGCGCCGCTGTGGTGGAAAAGAGTTCCTCTCTTCAATCTGAACGGGTAAGCGGCCGCTAGAATCCGGACTCGCCGCTCAAGCTCGTCACGTGTCCCGCCGACGGCTGTATCAATTTTCAAATCCTCCCCGTGCCAGCGTTCTGTTTCGTGCGGAATGAAGTCAAGATCCTCCAGGGTATCCGCGACACGCTCGTTATAGACGCCTGAATCGATCTCGGCGGATCCATCTCTCAGGGCCTGAAATTCCGCGCGATCCGCATTCACGACGAAGCGCTGCGCTTCATGCCTTTTACGGTAGAGGTCATTCTGCTTCTTCATCATCGTCGCCGCGTGCGATCTCCTGCAGTCTCTTATCCAGGTCGACCGCCAGTTTCCGGACGCGTCTTGAGTCTGATAGAAGATCTATTGCCGTTTCTTGTGGGATGTTCTGTTCCGACAGGCGAGCGACGAGATCGCGAAGAGTGTCGAGCACGTCTCCCAATCCACTGGAAAGTCTTGTCGCGATGGGCTGAGTAAGTTCGTCGATCTCGGCCAGCTCCTTACCCTGTTCAAGAAGCCGCATTTTTTCCCTGTTGGCGAAGACCGCCGCGAGATCACCCAACTGGCGGGAGTCGCTGATGGCGGCGCTGCGCCCCCGGGATTTGTCGCCAAACATGGATTGAAGCAGAAGTGAACCCTTGGCGAGATTGTTTTCGTTTACGGGATCCGGACTTGCGTTTCCGTCGGCCAGTTCCAGAAAATCTCTGACCGTCCTGTAACCGAGCACCGTGTAGACCCAGGAGAATGGATAGTCGGTGACACTGCCCCTGCCGCTTCGGATGCTGTCCTGCTGGTTGAAGTGTCCCGTCTTTGTGAGCTGCTGAACGAGATAATACCCCTCGAGCATACGATTTATTGTTTTATGTTGGTCGCCGATCATCTTCGAGACGTCGCTTACGTTGAGTGAACTTTCATGGACCACCCGCGCGACCCATGCGGCTTTCGCATACGAGTCCCACGGTTGAGTAGAGGCGATATGCCGTACACCGAGGTACGAGAGAATCGCCTTCTCCTGTTTTTCCTCGCCTGCAGCGAAAGTTATTGCCGGCACGGGATCGATCGGCTGGCGGCCGTGCTTTTCCCACAGTTTGGAGAACTGGTCGGAGCGCCTGTCCTGCTTGGATGCGCGCTCTTCGCGGGTTATGATCAAACACGCTGCCAGCCGCCGGTTACCCTCCACAACGGTGGCTCTACTGGAATCTGGATTCCTGCGGCAGACGAGGGGTTCGGCGTCGAAGTAACCGTTGACAGCGAGGGAACTAAGAACGTCCTTGACGCCGAACGTCTTGACTATGTGGTCGAGTATCTGCGCCTGACTGGCGTCTCGGTCTTGAAGACCGAAACGTGGATTCGTAGCGTCGAGCAACAGATCCTTCAGATGGATACGGTTGACTTTCTTGCCGGCCAACGTCTGCCGTGCGCTTGAGTCATTCATCAGACCGGCTCCGTGCCCGCGGGCGGAGAAAGGCGCGAGCGAATGCGCTCGGTCAACCGGGCGAGCGCAAGATCGTCGGCCTGGCATGCCCAGACGACTTCGACGGCCCATCCCAACCGGGAAAGTCGGCCGCGGTTCTCCGTGTCCCGCAGGACCGTGCGCCGAAGGTATTCGGTTACCGGGTTACGGGACCGGTTTTGCTCAGTGAAATGCGACCGAATGGCTGCGGCCGACGGAAAGTTGCGACGGTGCAAATTGGTCGCCTTAGCAGCGCGTGGCGAAGTCCCCGCTGCCTTCGAGCGGCGATGCATCCCGCCTGACGGCGTTGTTCGTCGGTTGCCACGGGCGGCCGGGCCAGATTGTCAAAAGCGCCGCGCGCGGCCGGAGCGGACGTTACGTCTGGCGGCGCGCCTCCGGTTCTTCCGGGGTTCCGGCGCCGAGCCCGTCGCGCGACGGGCGCACGGGGGCCGCGGCTCGGCGTGAGACGGGGTGCGGAGCGGGGTCGGCCGGCCCTGCCGCCGTCAGGCGGGCGGCGGCAGGGCCAGGGCTTCGGGTTCGACGGGTTTGGGAGCGCAGAGCAGGGTGGTGATCAGCGCGCGCAGGTCGAGTCCGCGTTGGCGGGCGGTACGCACGACGCTGGCCAGCACCTGCTGGGTGTTGGCCCCGCGCCGGGTGCGGTTGCCGCCGCACACCTTGCGGGTGACCACCGCGGGTCGGATGGCCTGTTCGGCGCGCCAGTTGGTGGCGTCGATGGACGGGTCGCAGAGGAAGAGGAACACGGCCGGGAACTCGTTGGTCAGGTGCCTGGCGAAGCGCTCGGCGTCGGCCAACGGCGGCGGGTCGGCGAGCAGGCGTTCGAGCCGGGCGACGAGTCGTCCGCGGGCCGACGCCAGGCCGTGCTCGCCGATCTCGTCCGCGTTCGCGCGGTCCCGCAGGGCGAGGCCGTCCTGCAGGACCGCCTGCACTTCGCCCGCCCAGGGGCTGTCGGGATGCGCGGCCTGCAAGTGCTTGCACCGCCGCAGCAGGTGGGCCAGGCACGTCTGGTGCGGCGCGTTCTTGAAGCCGCGGTAGGCGACCCACCCGTCCCGCACCAGCACGCCGGCGAAGTCGGGGCCGAGAATCTTCGCGGCCTCCTTGAACCCCCGGCCCTCGCAGATGGCGTAGACCGTCGTCTCCGGCGTGGTGAAGGCCCACAGCCAGTGCTTGACCGCCTTCACCCGCCAGCCGGTCTCGTCCGGCGTGACCACCGGACTGCAACGGACCTGCTCGCACAGCTTCGCATACGCCGGCGCCGCCATGGCGCCGGTGCGGTGCAGCAGCCGGACCACGGCGCCCTTGGTCACGTGCAGGCCGAACCGGGTGCGCAGAACGCGGACGACCTTCTCCAGCGGCATGCCCAGTTCGGTGTGCAGTTCGACGACCAGCGCGGCCACGTTCGGACCCAGTTGGACGGAGGCCGCGCCCAACGCGTCGGAAGTCTGCAGAGCGTGCCGGCCCTGCACCCGCCGCCGGCACGCCGAGCAATGACCCACCTCGACGTCGAAGCGCCGCACGAGAGGACGCACCTCCGGCAGATCTTCCTGATACTGCGACGCCGTGCGGGTCACCACGACCGCCTTGCCGCAGTCCGGACACGTCGTCGGGGCCGGCGCCGCGTGCGTCTCGTCAACCCGCGTCGGCGGCCGGCGGCGCCCCTGCTTTCCATACTCCGCCCCGGCGCGCCGACCGGGGCGCCCGCCGCGGCCCTGCGGACGGTCCTTGGCGAAGGGGGCCGCCTGCCGGCGGCTGGCGCGCTGCGCCGCCTCGAGCTCCTTCTCCAGATGCTCGCTACGGCGCTTCCAGTGGTCCCGCTCCTCGATCAGCCGCGCCTTGTCTCGTTCGAGACGTTCGATGCGCACGTCCCGAGGGTCCCGCTGCCGCCGGGAACCGGTCGAATCGCCGCGGCCGGCCTGCTTGCGCGCCATGATCCACGTATCGGCACATGCCCGCCGCACCTGCACACCTTTTCAGGGATTTTCCGTCACAACCCGGTAACCGAAGACCGCCGAAGTTTCGGAGCCCAGTAATCGCCGTTCGATCGCGGCACGTGCGCGTCGCGGCAACCGGGATCGGGGTGTTGATGCCAGAAACATCCTTGAACCTGCACCACCGTGCGGTATTTCGGAAGCACGATGTCCGGACGGCCCGGAAGATCGTGGCGGTGAAGGGAATAACGGAATCCTCTTGAATGAAGATACTTGCGGACCGCCATCTCGGGCTTCGTGTCCTTGGCGGTTATCCGCTGCATGTTCCGGGAACGGGCGAGGCTGGACGTGCTGTCGGACACGGTGCCGTTGACGCCGCCGGGCGTGGCGCCGCGCTCGGGCGGCGCCTCGGGCCGCGGAATCGGTGCGTGCACGGTGGACCGCGAATCGGGCATTCCGCGGCGATGATGAAGGCCGGGCGTCCGGGTGTCAAGCGGGACGGCGGATCCGGCGGATCGGTCGGGCGTGTTTCGGCGAGGCGAGGTCCCGCTCGGCCGGGTCGTGCCGGTTGACTCGGGGCGGGGCTTTCGGAGATATTGACCGACCAGATGATGCATTTCAGCGGCGTTCGTAGCGAAAGCGTTTTGGTGCATGAACGGCTCGGCGGAGGCTCTTTCGACTCCCTCAACGTCAACCAGCGGCGGGCCGCGTCCTGGAGCGATGGCCCGCTGCTGGTGCTGGCCGGGCCGGGTTCGGGCAAGACCCGCGTGCTCGCCGTGCGGGTCGCCCGGATTCTCGAGGAGAGCGAAGAGGCGTCGGTTCTCGCGCTGACCTTCACGGACAAGGCCGCGGTGGAGATGCGCAAGCGGGTGGAGTGGCTTATGGGCCGTCGGGCGGACCGCGCTCGTCTGCGCACGTTCCACGCGTTCGCCGGCGACCTTCTGAGCCAGCACGGGAGTCACGTGGGGTTGCGGCCCGACTTCACGCTGCTCACCCAGGACGAAGACCGTCTCGCCGTTCTCCACGAGGTCGTCAAGGGATTGCCTGACGACGATGGTCCGCCGCCTCCGACGGACCGCAAGAACCTCCTCGGCCTGATAGACCAGCTTTTCGCCGAGTCCTACGACGGCGGGGAAAACGCACGGACGCTGGTTCGCACGCCCGCCTGGCTGCCCCGGTTGCACGCGGAGTACTGCAAGGCCCTCGTCGCCGGCAACCGGCTGGACTTCGGCGGCCTGCTGCATTTCGCACGGCGGCTCTTGCAGGAGAAACCGGGTGTCGCGCGCGTCGTGCGGCTTGGCTGGACCCACGTCTGCGTCGACGAGTTTCAGGACACCAACAAGGCGCAGTACGATCTGCTGCGGTTGCTCGCCCCCGGCCGGCGGCACCCGCTGTTCGTGGTCGGCGACGACGACCAGATCATCTATCAGTGGAACGGAGCGAGCCCGGAACGGCTGGCGGCGCTGCGCCGGGACTACGACCTGGGGGTCGTCCAGCTTCCGGAGTGCTACCGCTGCCCGGCGTCCGTCATCAAGATCGCCAACCGGCTGATCGCGCACAACGAGCATCGCACGCGGGACAAGCGCCCCCTGACTTCCGCGGTGGCGTGCAACGACGACGGCGTCGTCCGGCACGGCTCGTTCCCGTCGCCGGAAGACGAGGCGGCGTTCGTTGCGCGGGACGTCCGGGACCGGCGGATCGACCCGGCGGACTGCGTGGTGCTCGGGCGGACCGCGAAACTGCTGGCCCGGGCCGCCGAAGCCCTGGACGACGAGGGGATTCCCGCCTGCCTGCTCCGCCGGAAGGCCGACTTCGAGTCCCCGCTGGCGCGGGTGTTCGTGGAAGCGTTGCGGCTGGCGAACGGGCGGCACGACCGCGGCGTCCTGCGCCGGCTTTGCGTGGCGTGGAAGGATCTGTTCGGCGAGGCGTTGGAACCGGAAGCCGTCGCGGCGGCGGCGGCGTTGTCGGGCGGCGACTTCCTGCGGGCCTGGGCCGACGCGGCGGCGGCGCGGGCTTCCGGCCGGTCCGGGGCCGTGCTGGATCGCCTGCGGACGGACCTGGTGGATGGGCTGGCGTTTCCATCCATCGTCGACTGGTTTCTGGCAGACGGTTGGCGATCCTGGAGCGGCTCCGAAGACGGGCCGGACGAAGGGGAACTCGCCGGCGAGCTCGACGTCTGGCGCAGCCTGCACCACGACGTCGTTCAGGAGCGCGGCGGCGCCGTGACCCTCAACGCCTACGTCCAGCAGATGGACCTGGCGTCGAAGGCGCCCGTTCCGAAGCCCGGCGCGGTGCGCTGCATGACCGTGCACGGCGCGAAGGGGCTGGAGTTCCGGCACGTCTACCTGATCGGCATGGCGCAGGGGGTCTTTCCATCGTTCCAGGCGCTCGGCAAGGGGGCATGGAGCAGAGAGCTGGAGGAGGAGCGCCGAAACTGCTTCGTCGCCGTCACGCGCGTCGAGCGCACGCTGACCCTGACCCGTGCCGAGCGGTACTACGGCTACCCGAAGGGGCCGTCGCAGTTTCTCGCGGAGATGGGCATCGGCGCGGAGAGTAGTCGATGACAGGAAATCCCGAGCCGGCGCGCCGTGGAGGCGGCGTCAAGACGATTGTCCACCACCGCACGCTGTTCTACTGCGATGGTCCGCACGTCTTCGAAGCCCGTGACGCCGTGGGTGGCTGCTACGTCGCGGTCCTCGTGGGTTCCGATGACCGCGACGCCAGCGGGCGCGCGATGGAACAGCCGAGCGATCGCTGCCTCGTCGCCGGCGTTGCGCCCGGCCGACTTCGGCTGTTTCGTTCCGGCGCCATCGATTTGAGGTCGCTTCTGCTCGAATCCGACCCGAACGAACACTACTTGGCGACCATGGACGGCGGCATCGATCAGCCGTTGCAACTGGACAGGCTGAGCACGCCCCTCGTGGATTGCGGTTTTCTTCCCGATCCGGGGTTTCTGCTGTGCGACGAACCTCGCGTTCCAGAGCCCCCGCGGTCTTCCGGCGAGCCGGGCGGCGGCGCAGAGAACGGCCGATGAAGCTGTTTCAGGTGCACGGGACGTCCGGGCCGGCGGCTCGATGCAGCGACCCGCGCCGAGCGGTACCACGACTTCTTGTGGAGATGGGGCTCGACATGGGGAACGGCCGATGAAGACCGCGGCGCGCGCGAACGCCGGCGATTCGATCCCGTGCTGGGACTTCGGGGATCGGAAGGAGGATCCGGTCCACAGGATCCACGCCTATCCCGCGAAGTTTCCCGCGTTCATCACCACGAAGGCGCTGGAGTACGCCAGGCAACGCGGCGTGAAGGTCGACGTCGTGGCGGACGTCTTCTGCGGGTGCGGCACGACCGCGGTGGAAGCGAAGCGGAACGGGAAGAACTTCTGGGGCTGCGACATCAATCCCGTCGCGACGCTGATCGCGCAGGTGAAGACGCACCACTATCGGGACGCGGTGCTGGCGCGGCGCTTCACCGCCGTCCGGGACGAATTCCGGCGCGCGCCGGCCGAGCGGGAACGCATCGGCGACCGGATCGACCGGATCCGGTACTGGTTCGACGAACGGAACATCGACGACCTGCTCCGGCTCGACCGCGCGATCCGCCGCGCGACGCCGGCCGGCGGCCCGTGCCGGAGGTTCTTCCGTTGCGCGTTCTCGAACATCCTGAAGCCCACGTCGCGCTGGCTGACCAAGTCGATCAAGGCGCAGCTCGATCCGGACAAGTCCCCGCGCGGGGTCATGGAGGCGTTCGAGGACCAGATCGGATTGATGCGGAAGGCGAACCGCGAAAACCGTTTCCCGACGCCCCGCCCCGAGGTCCGCATCCGCACCCGGAACTTCCTGGCGCCGGAGGACCCGGAATCGGGCGCCGACCTGATCGTCACGAGTCCGCCGTACGTCACGTCGTACAATTACGCCGACATCCACCAGTTGTCGACGCTCTGGTTGGGCTACGCGTCCGACTACCGCGCGCTGAGGAAGAACATGCTCGGCAACCAGGTCGGCGTGACGTCGCCCGCGCCGGCCGAGATCGAGACGCTCGGCGCGGCGGCGCGGAAGACCTGTCGGGATCTGCTCGCCGCGGACGCGTACAAGGCGCGGTCGGTCGCCCGGTATTTTCTCGACCTGGACAAGGCGGTCGCCAAGTGTCGGCGCATGCTCAACGCGGGCGGCATGGCCGTGTTCGTGATCGGGAACACGCGGTACAAGGAGGTCCGGATCGACAACGCGGGGCACCTCGTCCACTGCATGAACCGCGCGGGCTTCCGCGAGGTCGAGACCGTTCGTCGCAAGGTGTCGTTGAAGATCATGACCCCGTACCGCGACGCCCGCGGCCGGTTCACCCGCGACGGGAAGCAGCGCCGGGTGTACGGCGAGGAGTTCGTCGTCATCGGGAGGCGGCCATGACGGCCGAAACGCTGTCGCTCCGTCCGTACGCCCGCCTGCTGACGATGCTGGGCGACCAGTTGATCAAGAACGAGCGGATCGCGCTGGTCGAGCTGATCAAGAACGCCTACGACGCCGACGCCGACCGGGTCGAGGTGCGGTTCGAGGACTTCAACCCCGACGTGACGCACAATCCGGAATCCCGCATCGTGGTGCGGGACGACGGCTCCGGGATGACGCCGGAAGTCGTGCGGAAGGAATGGATGAATCCCGCCGCGCCGACGAAGTACCTCGCCAAGCGGGAGGGACGGCGGAAGACGCCGGGCAAGGGACGGGTCGTGCAGGGCGAAAAGGGCATCGGCCGGTTCGCGATCCTCAAGCTCGGCAAGGTGATCACGGTCACGACGCGGCCGCGCGGGGCGGACGTGGAAACGTGTTTGACGTACGACTTCGCGCGGTTCGACGACGACTTCGTGTCCGAGAACGACGAACGGAAGGAGATTTTCCTCGATCAGATCGGAATCGAGTTTTCGCGGACGCCTCCCAGGATGCTGCCGGGCGCGCAGCACGGCACCGTGATCGAGATTGGGAAACTGAAGGGCGCGTGGAGCGACGACGTCATCGAGGACCTGTGCGGTGACGTCTCCAACCTCACCGACCCGGTGTCGCGGCTCACGCACGGCGGCGAGAACACTTCCGGCGGCTTCGAGATCGAGATCGTCTGCAACGGCGAACGTCGATCCGTCGACGCCGAGGACCGGGAGGCGCTGAAGGCGCTGATCGACGACAAGGCCGTGTTGAAGATCAAGGGCCGGTTCCAGTCTTCCCGAAACGTGTTCGTCTCCGAAGTCAACGACGCCGACGACGAAATCAGTCTGCGGGACCCGAAGATCGCCGGTCTGTGGGTGTGGCGAAGACGCTTCGGCAGGCCGCGCCGCGGCGGAGCCGCCGGGCAGATGTCGATGCCCTTTCCGTCCGGACGCCACGCCGGCGGGGAGAATCGCACGGCAGGTCTCGACTCCCCGTTCGCCTGCGGTGATTTCGCGTTTCAGTTCTACGTCTTCGATTTCTCCAGGGCCATCGGCGGCCGCCACGAACTGGACCAGAGGGAAAAGAACCGGTTGAAGGAGCATCGGATCTACCTGTACCGGGACGACGTTCGGGTGTATCCGTACGGCGACCCGGACGACGACTGGTTGAACATCGACGTGACCCGCGGCACCGGGCGGGCCGGCGACTTCTTCAGCAACGATCAGGTCGTCGGCTGGATCGACATCACCCAGGAGGGAAATCCGAAGCTGCGGGACAAGACCAACCGGGAGGGGCTGATCGAGACCGGCGGCGCGGTCCGCGATCTCATCTTCCTGGTGCAGCTCTTCCTGTCCTACGTCAAGCAGGTTCCGTTTCAGCGGCATCAGCACAAGCAGCGGCGGCGCGGCGCCACCCGGTTCATGCGCGACGAGGTGGTCGCTCGGAGCCTGGCGGACCTGAAGGCGGAGCTCGAAGACGCCGGCCAGAAGAACCAGGCCCGCGACGTCGCGCGGATCGAGTCGACCTACCGGCGCGAGAAGGAGTATCTGTCGCGGCGGGCCGACACGGCCGAGGACCTGGCGGGAGTCGGTCTGTCGGTGGAGATGGCGTCTCACGACGTCATGCTCCTGCTGAACCGGGCGCTGCGGATCGGCGGACGGCTCGCCAAGATGGCGCGGACCGCGGGGGACGAGGAAATTCAGAAACAGACGGACATGCTGGTGGGCGTTTTGCAGCAGGTCGTGGACGGCATGGGGGACGTGCAGATCCTCTTCAAGTCGTCCCGGCGGCGGCGAAAGGCGCAGAAGATCGAACCGGTGCTCGACAGGATCCACAGGATCTACGAGACCCTGCTCGACGAGAGACGCATCCGCTACCGCAAGGTCACGGCCGGGCGCTCGCCGCTGGTCGCCGACACCACCGACGGCGTGGTCATGCAGGTCCTGATCAACCTGTTCGACAACGCCGCCTACTGGCTGGAGACCGTCGATCCGTCACGGCGGGAGATCTGCGTCACCCTCGACGGCGACCGGAGTGAACTGGTTTTCTCGGACAGCGGCCCCGGCGTCGATCCGGAAGACCTGCCGTACGTCTTCGAGCCGTTCTATTCCGGAAAGGGCCAGGAAGGGCGCGGGCTGGGGCTGTACATCGCCCGCCAGCTTCTGGAGCGCCACCAGTACGGCATTGCGGTGGCGGAGGACGATCGGAAATCGCCGCCGGGCGCAAACTTCGTCGTCAGCTTCGTGAAGGAGGACGCCTGATGAAGCTCGATGACCTGTTGTCCGGCATCGCCGTGGTCATCGACGACAGGATCGACGCCGTTGGAAGCGGCGGCGAGGACGAGGACGAGAACGAAGGCGACGATCCGATCGTGGGGATCGTGCGGAGGTTGGAGAGGGACTGGAAGCTGCCGTGCTGCACGAGACGCGAGATGCCGCCGGAACGCATGTGGCCGGGTCTGTTGCGGGCCGCCAGCTTCGTCCTGCTGGACTGGAAACTGTGGCCGAACGGCGCGGCCGAGCTGGAGAAGAAGGGCATCGAACGGAACATCAAGTTCATTGAGCAAGCGAAGAACCATCTCGTGCCGGTCTTCATCTTCACCAACGAAAACCCGGACGACGTCGAGGACCACCTGCCGCGGCAGATTTACAGCAAGGAAACGGCCGCCGGGAGTTTCGTGTTCATCCGGCGGAAGAGTGAGCTGCTTTCCAACGACGGTCTGAACTTGGACGCCGTTGAGCACTGGATGAGGGGTAACGCATCCGTGTACGCCCTGAAAGCGTGGAATCGGGCGTTCCATGCCGCCAGGACGGATCTGTTCGGATCGATGTACGCCAGAAGCGCGGACTGGCCGAAGGTGTTCTGGAAGGCGTACGAAGACGACGGCGTGGATCCGGGCTCGTCTCTCATGCACTTGATCAACGACAATCTTCGGGGGCGCATGCGTACGGGCGCGTTCGAGTCCGAAGTGCTCGCCGCGCCGGCGGGCGGTGACGTTTCCAGGGAGGACTTGCAGGTGTTGATCGCCGAAGTCAGTCTTCAGTCGAAGGAAAGCATGCCCGACGACGAAATACGGTGCGGCGATCTGTTTCGGCGTTCCAAGGGGAAGATTCTGATCAACATCCGGCCCGATTGCGACTGCGTGCCCAGGAACGCGGAAATCGATGAAGTCGATCTATACTGCATCGAGGGAAAGAGAATCAGTGACGCCCAACTTGGCAAGAAGGTCAGCCAGGGACAGATTGTAGAGGGGATCGCCGAGGGTGTCGTCTTCGGTGTTTGCCGGGGGCGAAGCGTGCGGTTCGACTTCAAGAAGTTGAGTGTAGAGAAGTTCGGGGAGTTGAAACAACATCGCGTCGGTCGCTTGCTGCATCCGTACCTGACGAGACTGCAACAGCGTTACGCCCTGTTCCTGCAAAGACAGGGACTTCCGCGCATTCCCGAAGGCGCCGTTCCTGAACCTCGTCCCTCGCGGGCGGCCGAGGAGCCGGATACGGAGAAGACGGACCGATGAGGAGACTGTTCCACAAGCTGAAGCTGTCCGGCCTGTTGTCGTTCGGTCCCGACGGGATCGATCTGCCGATGGAGCGGCTGAACGTGCTGATCGGCCCGAACGGCTCGGGCAAGTCGAACCTGCTGGAGGCGGTCTCGTTGCTCCAGGCGGCGCCGCGCGGCATCGCGGAGCCGATTTCGCGCACGGGCGGCGCGCGGGAATGGACGTGGAAGGGGGCGGAAGCGTCGAACTCCATCTCCATCGACGTCACGGTCAGTTTCCCGCCGGGGCCGATGAGCCGCGCGCCGAGCACGGTTCTCCTCGAACGGAACCCGGATTCCTGGCGTGACTACCCGCCGGCGGGAATGCTGCGTCACCGCTTGACGCTGGTCGACCGGGACGGTCGCTCCATCGTGGCCGACGAACGCGTCGAGCCTCTGGATACACGTCCCGAGACACACGACGACACGGCTTACTATCGCCCCCCCGCGGACGAAAAGGTCGCGGTGGCGCTGAACGACGCCGCCCGGCAGGTTTCAGAATCCGGGGACGTGCGCAACCTGACTTTTCCGGCGTTCATGCATGGCCGCGAGGGCGCCCTGGAATTCGCCAGTTCGTATAGACCCGAGGAATCGTTGCTTTCGTTCTACGCCAGCCCCAATTTCCCGGCGCTGTGGCGCCTCAAGGAGCAGTACGACGGCATTCGCCTCTACCGCAACTGGTCGTTCGGCCCGAACGCGACGCTGCGCCGGCCGTGCAGCGCGCACGCGCCGAGCGACTTTCTCGACGAAGGCGGAGAGAACCTGCCGCTCGTGCTGTCGCATCTGCACGGCGCATCGAAGAAGAAGCTGCTCGATGCGCTGCGCAGGCTGTTCGACGGCATCGTCGACTTCCGGTGCCCGGTGACCGGCGGCACGGTGTCGCTGTTCCTCGAAGAATCGGGCGACCGTTTGATTCCGGCGACCCGCCTGTCGGACGGGACGTTGCGCTACCTGTGCCTGCTGGCGGTCCTGCTGCATCCGGAGCCGCCGTCCCTGATCGGCATCGAGGAGCCGGAACTGGAGCTGCACCCCGACCTGCTGCCGGGGCTGGCCGACCTGCTGGTCGAGGCGTCGGAACGTACCCAGTTGATCGTGACGACCCATTCGGACGTGCTCGTGGACGAGCTGACGGAACGGCCGGAGAGCGTCGTGGTCTGCGAGAAGCACGCCGGGCAGACGGAGATGCGGCGCCTCGACAAGGCGGATCTGGACAAGTGGTTGAAGGAATACCGCCTCGGCGACCTCTGGACGTCCGGCGAGCTGGGGGGCAACCGCTGGTGACGGCGACGCTGTACGTCGAGGGCGGTGGCGACGGCCGGTCGCTGCACGGCCGTTTCCGCGAGGGCTGGCGCGAGTTCCTGCGGTCGGCGGGCGTGGACGGCAGGGTGAAGATCGTGCGTGGCGGCGGGCGAAGGCGGACGTACGACCGCTTCGCCACGGCCGCGGCCTCCGCCGGCTCCGGCGTGGTGGCACTCCTGCTGGTGGATAGCGAAGACCCGGTGGCGGCGGGACATACGATCTGGCAGCATCTTGCCGCCCGTGACGGCTGGACACGCCCCGGTGACGTCGGCGACGATCAGGCGTTCCTGATGGTGCAGGCCATGGAGACGTGGTTTCTCGCCGACCGCGACGCGTTGCGCGCGTACTTCGGCGACGGGTTCCGGGCAAAGGCCATCCGGGCCTGGCCGGACCTGGAGAGTGTTCCGAGGGAGACGGTCCTCGATGCGCTGAAACGCGCAACGGCGGCGTGTCGCAAGAGCTACGCGAAGGGCCGGGTTTCGTTCGAACTGCTGGCGCGGATCGATCCCGCGCGCGTCGAAGCGGCCTGTCCGCACGCCCGGGGGCTTCTGGATCGGTTGCGGGCACTGTGACACAACGGCAATCGGACGCGCAAATCTGCTCGGGTCGGGGACGGAGCGTACGATGCGGCTGATCCACTACTTGGAGATCGAGAACTTCAAGCGCTTCGGCGACCGGCAGCGGATCGCGCTCGATCACCCGGCCGTGCTCATCGGGCCGAACGACTGCGGCAAGACCACGGCCATCCAGGCCCTCGCGCTCTGGTCGCAGGCGGTGCGGACGTGGTTCGAGGCGAAGGGGGAGTCGCCGCCGAAGGAGCGGACGGCGACGCCGCTCAACCGGCTGAACGTCGTCTCGGTTCCCGTCCGGCGCACGCGCTATTTCTGGCACGACGCCGTCGTGCGGCGCGGCGCCCGGGACGTACCGCTGACGATCAGCGCGGGCGTCCTGCACCGGAACGTCGTGGAGCGGGTGACGATGCGCTTCCGCAACCAGGGTGACGAGCTGGTCTACTGCGTGCCCGACGACGCGACGCTGCACAGGCCGGACATCATCGAAACCGCGGCGGAGCTGAACGTCGAGCTACTCTACCCGATGTCGGGCCTCGAAACCGAGGAGCCGATTCTTCAGCCGGGGCGCATCGATGTGCTGCTCGGCCAGGGGCAGACCGCGCAGGTGCTCCGCAACCTGTGCCTGCTCGTGTTCCGCGACGCGCCGGACGACTGGCGGCGGATCGCCGGGCTGATGGAGCGTCTGTTCTCGGTCCGCCTGGGCGAGCCGACGGAGACGGCGCGCGGCGGCATCGATCTCTTCTACCGGCAGGCGGACGTGCGCGAGCCGCTGGACGTCGCCCTGGCGGGGCGGGGGCTTCAGCAGATGCTTCTGCTCCTCGCCTACCTCCATTCGCATCCGCGCAGCGTGCTGCTGATCGACGAACCGGACGCCCACCTGGAGATCCTCCGGCAGAAGCAGGTCTACGTGCTGCTGCGGGAGATCGCGGCGCGGAAAGAATCGCAGGTCGTGCTGGTGACGCATTCGGAAGTGCTGCTGGACGAGGCGCTCGACAGCAATCTGACGCTGCTGCTGAGAGGGCGGGCGGACGACCTGTCGGCCCGGAAGGACATCCTGAGCGCGCTGCGGCACTACGGCGCGGCGCACTACGTCCGGGCGGTCGAGCGCGGCCACGTCCTGTACGTCGAGGGCCGGACCGATCTCGACCTGCTGCTGGCACTGGCGCGCCGGCTCGACCACCCGGCAGCGGAAGCGCGGGAGCAGCGGATCAACGTGTTCCACGTCCGGGACAACCACCCGGACCCCGATCTGGACGCGGCGCTCGAGCGCGTCGAGGGCGGCTTCGGCGTGACGCCGCGCAAGCACTTCTTCGCGCTACGGCAGATGGCGCCCGGCCTGCGCGGCCTGGCGATTCTCGACAACGACGGCGGCGCGCGCCAGGATTCGGACGAGGGGGGACTCCGCGTCGTCCACTGGAAGCGCTACGAGGTCGAGAACTACGTCGTCACGCCCGACGTGCTCCGCCGCGCGGCCGCCGAGTGCTACGGGGGAACGCCGCTGTTGGCCGACCAGGCCATGGAGACGGCCGAGACGGTGCTCGAAGCCCTGATTCTGGAGCGCGTCTTCGACGGCCGCGGGCAGGACCTTGCAACGTGGAAACAGCTCGACGCGGCGGCGGCGCGGCTGCTGTGGGAGGCGCGGACGGAGCGGCTGAAGCTGAGCGACTTCGCCGAGGAGTTCTTCCGCCGCCTCGCGGACGCGCTCGGACACGCCATGCTGTTCCGCAAGGGCGACCTGCACCGGCTCGTCCGGCACGTCGATCCGGCGTCCATTCCGCCGGAGGTCGCCGAGAAACTCGACCTGCTGAAGGCGCTCTTCGACGGCGCCGCGCCGGACGAGGAACAGACGTGAGTCTCTGAACCGGCGCCTTGTTTTCTGCGTATCGATATGCGATATTCAGTCCGGTCGTGATTCGGAGCTTCCGTTGCCGGGACACGGAGCGGTTGACCCGAGGTCATCGGGTGCGGCGATTCGTCGGTTTCGAGCGGATCGCCCAACGGAAGCTCGCCCAACTGGACGCCGCCGCGACGCTCGACTTCCTCCGGGCACCGCCGGGGAATCGGCTGGAGGCCTTGCGGGGCGATCGGGCAGGTTCGTACAGCATCCGGATCAACGACCGCTGGCGGTTGTGCTTTCGCTTCGCGGACGGCAACGCGCATGACGCCGAGATCGTCGATTACCACTGATTGGAGAGCGCCGATGACCCGACTCGATCCGGTGCATCCCGGCGAAATCCTCCAGCGCGACTTCATGGAGCCGCTGGCGTTGTCGTCCACCGCGCTGGCCAAGGAGATCGGCGTCACCCCGGCGCGGATCAACGAGATCGTGCGCGGCCGTCGTGGCATCACGGCGGAGACGGCGCTGCGCCTCGCGCGCTACTTCAACACCGACGCCCGGAGCTGGATGAACCTGCAGGGGCATTACGAGCTCGCCCTCGCGGAGCGGAACGCCGCCGGCGCCCTGGACGCCATCCGCCCGCGGGAAGTGGCCTGACGTGAAGCCGACCGGCGAGGCGGCCTTCGAGACGGTCATCGAGGCGCACCTGCTGGCCAACGGCTACGTGCCGGTCGCGGCCGGCGGCTTCGACCGCGAACGGGCCGTCTTTCCCGACGTCGCGCTCGACTTCATCCGCGAGACGCAGCCGCGGGAGTGGGCGCGGCTGGAGGCGCTGCTCGGCGCGCGGACCGGCGAACAGGCGCTGGCCGACCTGCGCAAGTGGATGGACGCGCACGGCGCCCTGGCCACGCTGTGCCACGGGTTCAAGTGCTACGGCCGGACGCTGCGCATCGCCTTCTTCAAGCCGGCCCACGGGCTGAACCCCGAGCTGGACGCGCGCTACGCCGCCAACCGGGTCGGCGTCACCCGCCAGTTGCGCTTCTCGCCCCGCTCCGAGCAGTCGCTCGACGTGGTGCTGAGCGTCAACGGCGTGCCCGTCGTCACCGTCGAGCTGAAGAATCCGCTGAGCGGACAGACGGTCGAGGACGCGCGCCGGCAGTACCGGCGGGACCGCGACCCGCGCGAGCCGATCTTCGCCTTCGGGCGGCGCGCGCTCGTCCACTTCGCCGCCGACACCGAGTCGGTGTCGATGACCACGCGGCTGGCCGGCGCGGCGACGCGCTTCCTGCCGTTCGACCGGGGGTGCGGCGGGGCCGCCGGCAACCCGCCCGACCCGGCGGGGCGCGGCTACCGCACGGCGTACCTGTGGGAAGAGGTCCTCGAACGCGGCAGCCTGCTCGACCTGCTGGCGCGCTTCGTCCACCTGCAGCTCGACGAGAAGCGCGACGAGCGCGGGCGGAAGGCGAAGGTCGAGACGCTGATCTTCCCCCGCTACCACCAGTTGCAGGCGGTGCGCCTGCTGGCCGAGACGGCCCGGCGCGAGGGCGTCGGCCACAACTCCCTCGTCGAGCACTCCGCGGGCAGCGGCAAGAGCAACACCATCGCCTGGCTCGTGCACCGGCTCGCGGCGCTGCACGACGCCGAGGACCGCCGCGTCTTCGACACGGTGATCGTGGTGACCGACCGCGTGGTCCTCGATCAACAACTGCAGGACACCATCTACCAGTTCGAACACAAGCGCGGGGTGGTGCGCAAGATAGACGGCAGCTCGCGCCAGCTCGCCGAGGCGCTCGAACAGGCGGTGCCCGTCGTCGTCACGACGCTGCAGAAGTTCCCGTTCGTCGGCCGCCAGCTTCTCCGCATGGCCGGCGAGCGGGGCGCGGAGCCGGCCGGCGTGCTGCCGACCCGCCGCTGCGCGGTGGTCGTCGACGAGGCGCACGGCTCGCAGGGGGGCGAGGCGGCGGCCGAGCTGAAGGCGGTGCTCGGCGGCGAGGCGCTTCGGGCGGAGGCGAAGCGGCGCGCGGCGGAAGAAGGCCGGGACGACCTGGAGGAGCTGTTCGTCGGCATGGCGAAGCGGGGCCGGCAGCCGAACCTGAGCTTCTTCGCCTTCACGGCGACGCCGAAGCATCGGACGCTGAAGGTGTTCGGGCGCAACGGCCGGCCCGCGCACCGCTACACGATGCGGCAGGCGATAGAGGAAGGGTTCATCCTCGACGTGCTGCGGCACTACACGTCGTACGCCTCGTACCACCGGCTGCTCAAGGCGTGCGAGAACGACCCGCACGTGGAGCGCAAGAAGGCGGCCCGCGCGCTCGCGCGCTTCCTGAAGCTGCATCCGCACAACGTCGCGCAGAAGACGGAAGTGATGGTCGAGCACTTCCAGGCCGTCACCCGCCACCGCATCGGCGGGCGGGCCAAGGCGATGGTGGTCACCGGCTCGCGCCTCGAAGCGGTCCGCTACAAGCAGAGCTTCGACCGCTACGTCCGCGAGAAGGGCTACGCCATCCGGTCGCTCGTGGCGTTCTCCGGCGAGGTCGAGGACGACCGGGCGCCGGGCGTGACGTACACCGAGGAGCGGATGAACGACGGCCTGCGCCAGAAGGAGCTGCCGGAGCGGTTCGCCGGGCCGGGCTTCCACGTGCTGCTCGTGGCGGAGAAGTACCAGACCGGCTTCGACCAGCCGCTGCTGCACACGATGTACGTCGACAAGCGGCTGGCCGGCATCCAGGCCGTGCAGACGCTCTCGCGGCTCAACCGCGTCCACCCGCTGAAGGAGGACACCTTCGTCCTCGACTTCGTCAACGGCCGCGAGGAGATCCACGAGGCGTTCAGGACGTACTACGAGGGCGCGGCGCTGGGCGAGGAGGTCGACCCCGCGCGCCTGTACGCCGTCAAGGCCGAGCTCGACGCGTCGGGCGTCTATCTCGACGAGGAGGTCGAGCGCTTCTGCGCGGTCTACTTCCAGCCGGTGCGCCGGCAGGGTCCGGGCGGCCACCGCGCCCTGAACGCGGCGCTCGACCCGGCGGCCGCGCGCTTCGCGGCGCGACTCGACGAGGACGAGGACGCCGCGGAGCTCTGGCGCGGCAAGGTGGGCGCGTTCCGCAACCTGTACGCGTTCCTCGCCCAGGTCATCCCCTACCAGGACTCGGACCTCGAGCGCCTCTACGTCTTTCTCCGCCACCTGTCGGCGAAGCTCCCGCGGCGGCGCCCCGGCCCCGCCTACCGCTTCGACGACGACGTGCGCCTGGAGTACTACCGCCTGCAGAAGATCGCCGAGGGGTCGATCTCCCTCGCGGAGGGCGAGGCGCGCGCCCTCGACGGGCCGGCCGAGGTGGGCAGCGGCGCGGCCCGCGAGGAGGACGTGCCGCTGTCGCGGCTCATCGACGTCGTCAACGAGCGTTTCGGCACGGAGTTCACCCCGGCCGACCAGCTCTTCTTCGACCAGGTCGTCGAGGCCGCGGTGGCCGACGACGCCCTGCGGCGAACGGCCGCGGTCAACGCCGAGGAACGCTTCGGCCTGGTGTTCAGGGAGTTGGTCGAGGGCTTCTTCGTCGAGCGGATGGACCAGAACGAGGAGATCTTCGTCCGCTACATGAACGACCCGGCGTTCCGGGGCGTGGTCACCGGCCGGCTGGCGTCGGAGGCGTACCGGCGGCTGGGCGCGGCCGCCGCCGATGCCGCCGCGCCTCCGGCCGATGCGCCTCCGGTCGATGCGCCTCCGGCCGCCGCGCCTCCGGCCGATGCGCCGCCGGGCGCCGCCGATGCCGTCCCCGCCGCGGACGTGCTGCCGTTCCCGGTGGTGCGGCCGGCGCCCGAGGAGCGCTACGTCACCTGCGTCCCCATCGTGCCGCTGGCCGCCGCGGCCGGCGGGTTCGGAGACCCGCGGCATGTCGCCGCGGAAGACGAGTGGGAGTGGGCCGCCCTCGACGCCGGGCGCCGCCCGCGGCCGGGGATGTTCGTGGCCCGCGTCGTCGGCAGGTCGATGGAGCCGGCGGTCCCGGACGGCGCGTGGTGCCTGTTCGCGGCCCCGGTCACCGGGTCGCGCCAGGGCCGCATCGTGCTCGCCGCGCTGCGCGACGCCGTCGACCCGGAGACCGGCGAGCGTTACACGGTCAAGCGTTACGAGAGCCGGAAGGCGCCGTCCGGCGACGCCTGGCGCCACGCCGCCGTCACCCTGAAGCCGATCAACCCCGAGTTCGAGCCGATCGTCCTCGGCGGCGCGGACGCCGAGCGGGTGCGGGTGGTCGCCGAGCTCGTCGACGTCGTGCATCCGCCGGCGCCGCGCCCCGGCGCGATGCGGCCGTGACGGAGGAGGCGGTCTCGGTGCGATCTCGGCTACCGCCCATCAATCGTCGCCTTGCGGCTCCGCTCGGCGCCCAGCCGGGCCCGCGGGAGTCCGCGCCGTTTACGGCGCAGACCCCGCCCGCCAATCGTCGCCTTGCGGCTCCGCTCGGCGCCCAGCCGGGCCCGCGGGAGTCCGCGCCGTTTACGGCGCAGACCCCGCCTGCCAATCGTCGCCTGACGGCTCCGCTCGGCGCCCAGCCGGGCCCGCGGGAGTCCGCGCCGTTTACGGCGCAGACTCCTGGCGCCAGGCGGCGCGGACCACGTCGTGAACCAAGTGCGCGTCGGACAGCGCCGACTCGGCGTCCTGGCGCTGGTAGAACCGGCTCGGCGTGAGGTCCTCGCTGCCGGTGAACGCCAGCTCGCGGTCCCGGCGCAGCGTCCGGGAGACGCGCACGAGATCCGCCAGCCGGCCGCGGGCGGCGGGCGGCAGCCGGTCGCGGTGGTCGGTGAGCACGCCGCTCACGTCGTGGATGCGCGGGACTTCGAGGCGCGCGCGGCGCAGCAGCGCCTTGAGACAGAGTTCCACGACCTCTTGCGACTCGCGCACCACGTCCGCCCAGCTCCGTTCGTCCATCAGCACGGCGATCGCCTTGAGCCGGCTCTCGGCCCGGCGGAGGTAGTCGGCCGCCAGGTCAGGATTGCGCATCACCGGTGCGGTACGACCAGTAGGGCTGGCCGTGGGCGTGATGACGCCGGATCGCCCCCTCCGCCATGCGCTCCCGGGCGTCGCCGAGCCAGCGGGAGACGGCCCAGGTCCGCTGCCACAGGACGATGCCGTGCAACGCCACCTCGAGCCACAGCGCGCCGCCGCCGTCCGGTGCGCTTCCCGCGGCGCCGCCCGGCAGGTGCGCGAAGTGCGGATTGACGTTCGGTCCCAGGCCGCGGACGGCGGGCGCCTCCGCCAGCCTGGCGTCCCAAATCCGGTAGAGCGCCCGCGTGACCGGCGCGTCGCGTGCGAGTACGATCAGCAGATCGACGTCCGACCACGGGCCGGCGTCGCCGCGGGCGCGCGACCCGAAGAGGACGACGGCCTCCAGCCGGCGTCCGAATTCGCCGGCGACGACCTCGGCGGCGGCCGATCCGGACGCCGGGCCGGCGTCGGCGCGCCCGCCGGCCGCGGCTTCGAGCGCCGTGCGGCAGAACTGGTTGAGGGACCGGCCGGCGTCGGCGGCGCGGGCGCGGAGGGACTGGTGCAGGTCCGGCGGAATGCGCAGCAGGAAACGGCCGGACGGAACCGGGGCCGCCATGGTGGTACCATGATACCACCCGGGTCCGGGACGCCCGGGCGCGGCGTTCACTGTAGGCCATGACCAACGAAGAGACGCAACTTGCCGTCGTCGGCGCGGGACCCGGCGGCTACACGGCGGCCTTCCTCGCGGCGGACCGGGGGATGCGGGTCACGCTGATCGACGAGGCGCCCAGGCCCGGCGGCGTCTGCCTCCACCGGGGCTGCATGCCCTCGAAGGCGTTGCTGCACGCGGCGAAGGTGATCACCGACGCCCGCGCCGCGGCGCGCTGGGGCGTGGCGTTCGGCGAACCGGCCGTCGACGCCGCGAAGCTGCGGGCCTGGAAGGACGAGGTCGTCGCGAAGCTGACCGGCGGGCTGGCCCTGCTCGCGAAACAGCGGGAGGTGACGTACGTGCAGGGCCGGGCGTCGTTCGAGGACGCCCGCACGCTGCGCGTCGCCCCGTCCGGCCCCGGCGCGGCGGACGGCGCGCGGACGATACGGTTCGAACACGCCGTCCTGGCCACCGGGTCGCGTCCGGCCCGCCCGGCCCCGCTGTCCCTCGAAGACCCGCGGGTGCTCGACTCGACCGCCGCGCTCGACGTCGAGCGCGTGCCGGGCTCGCTGCTCGTGGTCGGCGGAGGCTACATCGGACTGGAGCTCGGGACCGTCTACGCGGCGCTGGGGTCGGCCGTCAGCATCGTCGAGACGACCGGCGGACTGCTGCCGGGCGCCGACGCCGACCTGGTGCGGGTCCTCGCGCGGCGGCTCGCGAAGACCGTCCGCGCCGTGCACGTGAACACGTCCGTGACCCGGCTCGCGGCCGCCCCGGACGGCATCGACGCCACGCTGGAGCCGGCCGGCGGCGGCGCGCGGACCGAGCGCTTCGACCGGGTGCTGGTGGCGGTCGGCCGGGCGCCGAACTCCGCCGTGGCGGGTCTCGAACGCACCCGCGTGGAGCGGGACGGGCGCGGGTTCGTCCGGGTCGACGGCCAGCGCCGCACCGCCGAGCCGTCGATCTTCGCCGTGGGCGACGTCGCGGGCGAGCCGCTGCTGGCGCACAAGGCGTTCGCCGAGGCCCGCGTGGCCGTCGAGGCGATCACGGGAAACGCCGCCGCGTCGTACGCCCCCCGCGCGGTGCCCGCGGTCGTCTTCACGGACCCCGAGGTGGCCTGGTGCGGCCTGACCGAGGCGGAGGCCGCGGCGGCCGGCCGCGCCGTCCGCGCCGCGCGGTTCCCGTGGGGCGCGTCGGGCCGCGCGCTGACCCTCGACCGGCCGGACGGCCTGACCAAGCTCGTGCTCGACCCGCAATCGGGCCGGGTGCTCGGCGCGGGACTCGTCGGCGTCGGGGCCGGCGAGCTGATCGCCGAGGGGGTCGTCGCGGTCGAGCAGGAGCTCGCCGCCGCCGACCTCGCCGGCGCCGTGCATCCGCACCCCACCGTCTCCGAGACGTTCGCCGAGGCCGCCGAGGTCTTCTTCGGGCGCAGCGTCCACGTCCACCGCCCGCGGCGCTGACGCCCCGCCGAGCGGCCCGGCCGGGAGGATCAGCGGCCGAACGCCTCGGCCTGCTCGTGCGCGCGCACCAGCGGGGGGCTTGGCCACCGGCCGCGGCCCGAGCGCGGGCAGGTCGGCCCGCTCGTGCGCGCGCGCCGTCGGGGGCGGCGTCTCGGCCGCGGCGCCCGCGGATCAGCGGCCGAACGCCTCGGCCTGCTCGTGCGCGTGGTAGGAGCTGCGGACGAGCGGCCCGGACTCGACGTGGCCGAACCCGAGGCGCCGGGCGTGGTCCCGCAGCTCCCGGAACTCGTCCGGATGGTAGTAGCGCGCGACCGGGAGATGGGCGGCGGACGGCCGCAGGTACTGGCCGATGGTCACGATGCCGCAGCCCGCCCGGCGCAGGTCCGCCAGGGCGGTCAGCAGTTCTTCGCGCGACTCGCCGAGGCCCACCATGAGCCCCGACTTGGTCGGCGTGGCCGGGCGGCGCCGGCGCGCGTGGTCGAGCAGGCGCAGGGCCCGCCCGTAGCGTCCGCCGGGCCGGGCCGTGCGGTAGAGGCGTTCGACCGTCTCCAGGTTGTGGTTGAGCACGTCGGGACCGGCGTCGAGCACGCGTTCGAGGTCGCGGGTCCGCCCGGAGAAGTCGGGAACCAGCACCTCCACGCGGCAGGCCGGCGCGCGCCGCCGGATGGCGCGGATCGACGCGGCGAACACCGAGGCGCCGCCGTCCGGCAGGTCGTCGCGGTCGACCGACGTGACGACCACGTAACCGAGGCCGAGCGCGGCCACGGCCTCCGCCAGGCGCGCCGGCTCGCCGGGGTCCACGGCGCCGGGCGCGCCGTGCACGACGTTGCAGTAGCCGCACGAACGGGTGCAGACGCTGCCCAGGATCATGAACGTGGCCGTGCCGCGCTGCCAGCACTCGCCGACGTTCGGACAGCTCGCCTCGCGGCACACCGTGTTCAGGCCGAGCTCGCGCGTCAGGCGGGCCAGCCGCAGGTAGCCGGGGCCGCCGGGCGCCCGGACCCGCAGCCAGGGCGGCTTGGCGCCGCGCGCCCGCTCGGCCGGGCGCGCCGGCCGCCCGCGGATCAAGGTGACGGGCACGGGGGCTGCCATGCGAAGGCGGATCGTACCGCGGGCCCCGCGGCGGCGTCCACCCGGCGCCGGCCGCGGGCGCGGGATCCGGCTTCGCCTTGATTCCTGGCGGGCCAGCCTGTATGCTGTCCGCGGCAATCCTGGTTGGCGTAGTCGGAGGAAATGAATGGCCTATTCGATCTGTGAGCCGTGCGTCGGGACGAAGGACACCGCCTGCGTCGACGTGTGTCCGGTCGACTGCATCCACCCCCGCAAGGACGAGGAGGAGTTCGAGGCGGAGACGATGCTGTACATCCACCCGGAGGAGTGCATCGACTGCGGCGCCTGCGTGCCGGCGTGCCCCGTCGAGGCGATCTTCGCCAACGACGAGGTGCCCGAGCAGTGGGAGAGCTTCATCGAGACCAACGCCCAGTGGTACGAGGGCAAGTAGGCGGAGCCGGATGGGTCTCATCGATCACCGCTTCGAAGACAACTTCATCACGACCAACCTCGACCGGGTCCTCAACTGGGCGCGGCAGTCCTCGCTCTGGCCGATGGGCTTCGGCCTCGCCTGCTGCGCCATCGAGATGATCGCGACGTCGACGTCGCGCTACGACATCGCCCGGTTCGGGGCCGAGGTCTTCCGCGCGTCGCCCCGGCAGTCGGACCTGATGATCGTGGCCGGGACGGTCACGAAGAAGATGGCCCCCGTGCTGCGGCGCCTGTACGACCAGATGCCGGAGCCGAAGTGGGTCATTTCGATGGGCAGCTGCTCCAACGCCGGCGGCCCCTTCCCCACGTACAGCGTGCTGCAGGGCGTCGACAAGATCGTGCCGGTGGACGTGTACGTCTCGGGTTGCCCGCCCCGTCCCGAGGCGCTGCTCTACGGGCTGATGCGGCTGCAGGACAAGATCCGCAAGGAAAACACGATCCTCCGCAGGGAGCGGGTGATCATGGCGGGGCAGACCGAACCTGTCCTCGTCGAGGATCGGGGGTAGGTCGACGTGCTGGCCAAGTTCTTCAGGACCGTGTTCCTGGTGGACCTGCTCAAGGGTCTCTGGGTCACCCTCAAGTACACCCCGCAGCCGGCGTTCACCTTTCAGTACCCGGAGGAGCGTCGCCCGGTGGCGCCCCGCTTCCGGGGGGTGCTGCGCCTGCAGGTCGAGCCGGAGACCGGCGCGCAGACCTGCATCGTGTGCGACCAGTGCGCCAAGGCCTGCCCGGACGAGCTGATCAACCTGGGCGGGCACCGGGAGCCGGGGCACAAGATCAAGGTGCTCGACTACTTCGACTTCAACCTGTCGCGCTGCTCGTTCTGCGGTCTGTGCGCGGAGGTCTGTCCGACCAAGCCGGTGAAGGCGCTCATCATGAGCGAGGACTACGAGCTGGGCACGTACAGCCGGAACGCCCAGATCCTGCGCGTCGACGAGATGTACGACGGCGTTCCCATCGAGCACTACACGCGGTAGCCGCGCCGCGCGGCGGTCCGTGCGCGGGCGCGTCCCGGAGGGGGGACCATGCGGGTCGGATACCGGAGAGCGGTGGCCGCGCTGGCGTTCTGCGCTGCGGCGTCCATCATCATCGGCGCCGAGTCGACGACCGATTCGGCGCGCAGCGAGGTGCGCCTGCAGCTCGCCGACCTCCTCTACGGCGACCAGCGCTACTGGGAGGCGCTCGCCACCTACGAGAACGCCAAGCGGGGGGCTAGGCCGGACCAGCTCCTGCGCGCGTCCGGCGGCCTGCTGAAGTCGCTGCTGCACATCGCGGAGTTCACCCGCGCCCGCCAGGAAGCCGACTTCCTCAACAGCCTCGGTCCCGTCGATTCGGAGTACCGGGCGCTGTACGCCGACGCGCTGTGGGCGTTCGGTCTGTTCACCGAGGCGGAGCAGGTGTACCGGGACGTGCTCGACCGGGACCCCGACAGCGCCCCGGCCCGCCACGGGCTCGGCCGCAGCCTCGCGGCGCGGGGGCGGCTCGAGGAGGCGCTCGTCGAGTTGCAGGCGGCCATCGCGCGGGACCCGCGCGGCGAGTTCCACCACACCCTGGGGTCGGTGCACCGGCGCCGGCAGCGTTACGACCTCGCGGCGGACGCGTTCGAGTCGTACGTCGAGAGTCTCGCCGGCACCCGCATGGACCAGAAGATCGAGTGGGCCCGGTCCGAGATCCGCTTCCTGCGGTCGTTCGGCGAGCGCGTGCCGGTCCGTGTGGCGCCCGAGCGCCTCGACGCCGTGCACACCGTCCCGTTCCGGCTCGAACGCGACAAGGTCATCGTCCGCGGGAGCGTGAACGGGGGGGCCGAACTCGACCTCGTCGTCGACACCGGGGCCGAGCAGATGGTCCTTTCGCAGGAGACCGCGCAGCGCGTGGGCGTCCGGCCCATCACCAATACGCTGAGCGCGGGCGTCGGGCGGGTCGGCATGCGGGGGCTGGAGCTGGGGCGCGCGGACACCCTGGAGGTCGGCACGCTGCTCGTGGAGAACGTTCCCGCCCTCATCAAGAACCCGCCGCTGACGGGCCTGCCGCGGACCCGCAGCGAGAACAGCTTCTCGCCGCTGGCGCTCGGCATGTCGACCGTCGTGGACTACGAGAACCAGCACCTCGTGATCGCCCGCGAGCTGCCGCCGGCGCCGCCCGCCGACGTCGAGCTCCCGATGCGCTTTCACCGCCTCGCGCTCGTCCGCGGGGTCATCAACGGCTCGATCCAGAAGAGCTTCATCGTCGACACCGGGGGCGAGGTCATCTCGATCAGCCTGAGCACCGCCAACGCGCTCGGCATGGTCCCGGTGCGCCACATTCCGTTGCGGGTCTTCGGCACGTCGGGCTGGGACGACGACGCCTTCCTGCTGCCGGGCGTCGACCTGGGCTTCAACCGCATCCGGTTCGACAACTTCTCGGTCGTCGTCCTCAACCTGCACCGTCCGAGCGCCCTGCTCGGGTTCCACGTCGGCGGCATCATCGGCCACACGTTCCTGCGCGACTACCGCGCGGCCCTCGATCTGCAGGACAGCGTGCTCCGGCTCACCGAGATCCAGCGCCCGCCGGGAGCCCGCGCCAACGGCGCGGACTAGCGCCCGCCAAGCGTCAGCCTGACCGCTCCAGGAGAATCCGCGCCTTTCTACGGCGCGGACTCCTGGCGCCCGCCAAGCGTCGCCTTGCGGCTCGGCTCGGCGTCCAGCCTGACCGCTCCAGGAAGTCCGCGCCCTTCTACGGCGCGGACTCCTAGAAGTCGTAGCCGACCCAGATCGAGAAGCGCGACTTCCCGAAGTGGTCGCTGCCGCGCAGGAAGCCGGCCCGCGCCCCCTCGGTCGCGAAGACGACGTCTTCCCATGCCTCGTTGAAGAGGGTCGGCCACGCCCAGTCGAGGTGGATGGGGAACCCGATGGCGAAGGTCGTCAGACCGAAGCCGTAGGACGCGCGGGCGTTGTCGAGACGGAACCCGCTGACGAGCGTGGGCTCGCCGAAGACCGGTTCGACCGCCCGCCCCTCCGCGTTCTGCAGCAAGTTCTGCCGGTACCCGACGACGGGCCGCACCCATTGCTCCCCCGTCGAGAACAGGTTCCAGGGTTGCCCGGCGATGGCGGCGGCCCCGACGTTGAAGAAGAAGGTGCCCCGGATGCCGCCGAGGATGCCGATCGGCGTCGCCATCGCCTCGACGAGCGGGAACCGCAGCTCCAGGTTGCCGTGGAACGCCTTGTGGCCGAGGAAGTGCAGGTACTCGTAGCCGCGCATCTCCGACTGCCCGCCGAAGAAGACGAAGTCGGGGAAGTCGCCCCAGCTCTGGAAGGCGCGCCCCCGGAACGCCAGGACCCCGTTCTCCGCGAGCCGCAGGTAGTAGCGGGCGTCGACGTCGACGGTCTGCCGCGACAGGAAGCCGCCGAACCCGGGCGCGTACTCGTAGCCGGCCATCAACGTGTTGCCGGCGACCGGCCCGTACTCGCGGAAGACGGTCGTCTCCTGCAGGAAGCGCGCGCCGAGGGGCAGGAACGAGCCGTCGCGGAAGATCGTGGTTCCGAACTGCTGACGCTGGAAGGCGTCGGACTGCGCCTGCAGCGCGTCGTTGGCGAACGTCTCCCGGTAGTTGTAGAGGCCGGTCGAGAACTCGAGGCGGCGGAAGCGGTCGAGCGGGTAGATTCCGATGGCGCTGCCGCCGTTCGACCGCCGCGTGGCGATGGCGTCGTCGCGGCTCAGGAAGGCGAGACTGGGGGCGAAGTACGCCCCCAGCCCGTAGTAGTACTGCTCGGACGACAGTCCCTGCAGGGCGTACTGGAAGCGGCCCGACAGGTTCGCGTAGGACGCCGAGTAGGTGCGGTAGGTCTGGATGGAGTATGCCTGGATGTTGAACAACTGGTCGCCGGTCACGTCGGCGAAGGTGATCGCCGTGCCGCCGAGCACGTCGCCGCTGTTGGTCAGGCCGACGCCGAAGCTCGGCCGGCCCTGCATGTACATGTTCTCGAAGCGGCCCTTGCGCCGCGAGTTGGCCGGGTCGAGGGTGTGGGTCAGCGGCGCCTGGAAGTCGATGAGCGGGCCGGGACCCCCGAAGTCCGCCGCGTCCGCGGTGTACAGCGGCTCGTCGTACTCGATGGCGTGCACGCCGTACTCCGCCCTGAAGTAGGTGATGAAGCCGATGCGCGGGAGGTCTGAGCCTTCGTCCGGGGCGAGGACGACGGGGTTGACCACGCCGGTCGCGCTGTCGGTGAGCTGGTGCAGCGCGCCGTGCTCGAGGTCGAGCGTCCAGAGGTTGAAGATCTCGCCGTCGCGGGCGGTGTCGGGGTCGATGGGCTGGGTCGGATCGACGGCCGTCGAGCCGAACACGATGGTGCGGCCGTCGATGAACTGGCCGCCGGCCTCGTCGTGCGTCCCGAAGGTCAGTTGCCGGCGTTCCCCGGTCCGTCGATCGAGGCGGAACAGCTTGTTGTTGCCGCTCACGCGCGACAGGTAGACGATCGTGCCGCCGTCCGGCGAATAGAAGGGGGCGTAGTCGGCCAGCCCGGTGTTGGTGAGGTTGGTGACCTCCCGCGTCTGCAGATCGATCTCGTAGATGTCGCCGACGGCGTTGTCGAGCGCCGAGAAGACGACCGTGCGCCCGTCGGGCGAGAAGTCGGGCGATTCCGGCTCGTCGACCATGTCGAGCTCGATCAACTGCTCGATCTCGCGCGTGACCACGTTCTGGATGACCAGCGCCTTGCCCTTCCCGTGGCGCGCGATGTAGGCCAGCCGGTCGCCGTCCGGCGACCACGACATCCAGGGCACGGTGTTCCAGCGGACCGGCTGGCTGATGTAGTCGAACCCGAACTCCTGATCGAAGCCCTCCGTCAGGTTCAGGATGACGTCGCCGGTCCGGGACGACAGCAGCACGACGTCCGCCTCGCGGTCCTTGCGGTTGACGGCCATGGCCGCGATGACTTCGCCCGAGGGCGACGCCTCGAGCGAGAAGACGACCGGATAGCGGCTGCGCAGCGGGTCCGGCGCGAGGTCGCGCCCGTAGTCGGCGGGGCGCTCCTTGTCCCGGAACGCCTCGAAGCGGTCGTCGAGGTACGACTTGAACGCGTCGTCCCATTCCTCGGCTTCGAGGTCGAACGCCTCCTCGTAGGGGTCCTCGCCGCCGCCGATCGCGCTGCGGCGGAGCGCGAAGAGGAACTGGCGCACCCCTTCGAGTCCCCACCGCTCCTCGATGAACTCGAAGGCCGCGTGGCCCAGGTTGTAGACGACCCGGCCGCTGGCGAAGCCGCCGTAGCGCTCGAACTCGGTCATCGACGGCACGATGTCGGCGATCGCCACGTCCCGGACCTGCATCAGGTCGAGCGGGCGCCAGACGCCGGCCATGAACTCGGCGAGGCCCTCGTCGACCCACAGCGGCACCGTCTGCCGGATCATGGAGCGCGGAATGATGTCGAACTCGAAGATGTGCGTCAGCTCGTGCGTGATCAGGCGGTACAGGCCGTCCGGCGGTTCGTCGATCGGCAGGGCGATGCGGTTGCGGTAGGGCTCGGCGAACGCCCCCACCCCTTCCGGGCTGCCGCCGGGGAAGATGTTCTGCTGCTCGAACTCGCTGTGCGTCTTGAACACCATCAGCGGAACGCTGAACGCCAGGTCGTGGCGCAGGTCGGCGCTGATCTGCTGGTAGGCGCTCTCGGCGTAGGCGGCCACCCGCTCGAGGTGCTCTTCGAGCTCCGGGTAGTAGTAGATGTCGAAGTGGTCCGTCGTGTAGATGTGCCAGTCGAACTTGTCCCACTTGACGCGGTTCTTGCCGTAGTACGGCGCGAACTGCCCGGCGGCCGGCGCGGCGAACGCCGCGATCAGCAACGCGATCAGCGCGGTCAACGGGTTGCGGGGGCGGGATCCGGTTCGTCTCATGGAGCACCTCGCGGCGGCCGGCGTGCCGGGCCGGCTCGGCTGGCGGACGGCCGCCTGCAAGCCATCTTATCCACTGGCCGGCCGGCCGGCAATCGCGTACCCGGTCCCAGCAAGGCGCGTGCCGTTTCCGTGGCCCGTTCCCGAGGCGGCCCCGTCACCCGGCGGGGACACGCGGCGGACTCCGGGGGGGACACGCGGGGTCTTGAGATCATGGGCCGGAAGCGGTAGTCTGGAAGCGGGCGGCGCCGCGGTTCGGGCGGCCGGCCCCGGACGGCCGCCGCGGGCGGGCGCGGTTCGCGGGACCGGGCGGGGCGCCGATTCAGCAGGGAGGGGACATGATCAGCAGACGATGGGTGGCGGCCGCCGCCGCGGCGGCGGCCCTCGCGTTCCTCACGCTGCCGTCGGCGCACGGCGTGACGGCGCTGTCGTTCGCGCCGTTCAAGCGCGGCGCGGCCCAGGACGCCCGTTGCGACGCCGGTGCCAGACCCGCGCCGCTCGACTTCACGCTGCGCGACGTCGACGGCCGGCCGGTGAACCTGGCCGAGTTCCGGGGCAAGGTCATCCTCCTGAACTTCTGGGCCACCTGGTGCGGCCCGTGCAAGATCGAGATCCCCTGGTTCGTCGAGTTCCAGCGCCGCTACCGGGACGACGGCCTCGTCGTGCTCGGCCTCTCCGTGGACGACACGCCCGAGCAGATGCGGCCCTTCGCGGCGCAGTTCCAAGTGAATTATCCGCTGCTGGTCGGGCTCGGGCGCGAGGATTTCCAGGAGGCGTACGGGCCGGTGTGGGGGTTGCCGGTCACCTTCTTCATCGATCGCGACGGCGCCCTGTGCCGCACCCACGTGGGCATCGCCACCCGGGAGGAGTTCCAGCGCGACATCGACGCCCTGCTGTAGGGCCGCCGCCCCCTCCGGAGGTCCGGCGGGGAGCGGCCGGCCCGGCTGGTGTATCATTCCCCATGGTCAAAGGATTCGAGCATGCCCGGCTCGCGTGCGGGTGCCGCGTCAGCTTTCGGGAGGGTGTCGAGGGCAGTCCGGTGACCGTGGTGATCGACCGCAAGGGGCCGGCGTGCCGGGTGCCGGTGCACGTGGGCGGGGTTCCGGTCTACGACCATCGCGAAGCGCTGCGTCCTCCCACCAGGCTCATCCCGCCCGTCGAGGGCGACTACGAAGAGGAAGGCTAGGCGTCGGCTCGATGCCGCGTCTCTCTTCGGAATTCGAGCTCGACTGTCCCTGCTGCGACGCCCGGCTGGTCGTCGACGCCGGCCTCCGCCGGATCGTCTCGCACCGGCGGCCGCCGCGCGGCGGCCGGCCGGAGCTCGGCGACGCCCAGCGGATCCTGGCCGCCGAGGCGGCCCGCCGGGAGTCGGTGTTCGAGCGCTCGGTGGCCGACGAGAAGGGCCGCGGCGACGCCCTGTCGAAGCGCTTCGACGAGGCGCTCGAGCAGGCCCGCCGCGAGCCGGTCACCCGGCCGACCCGGGACTTCGACCTCGACTAGGAGTCTGCGCCGTAGAACGGCGCGGACTCCTGGAGCGGTCAGGATGGGCGCCGAGCGGAGCCGCAAGGCGACGTTTGGTGGGCGCTAGCCTCTTCGGCCGTACGGCTTCCCGGCCCATGCCGCGCTACCGCGTCGGAACGTCCGGCTACGACTACCCGGAGTGGAGGGGCGCCTTCTACCCGGAGAAGTGGCCGCGGAAGAAGATGCTGCCGTACTACGCGGAGCGTCTCGACACGGTGGAGATCAACTACACCTTCTACCGGCTGCCGACGGAGCGGCTGCTCGCCGGGTGGTCCGCCGCGACGCCGTCCGGCTTCCGGTTCACCCTGAAGGCGCCGCGGCGCATCACGCACGAGGCGCGGCTCGCCGGCTGCGAATCCGTCACGGACGCCTTCTGCGCCGCGGCGGCCACGCTCGGCGAGAAGCTCGGCGCGCTGCTGTTCCAGTTGCCCCCGTCGTTCCGCAAGGACGTCGACCTGCTCGCGCGGTTCCTGCGCCTCCTGCCGCCCGGCCTGCGCCCGGCGTTCGAGTTCCGTCACGCCTCCTGGCACGACCCCGTCGTGTTCGAGCTCCTGCGCGAGCGGGGCGCGGCGCTCTGCGTGGCCGACGGCGGGCGCTTGCGCACGCCGGTGCGCGTGACCGCGGGCCACGCCTACTTCCGGCTCCGCGACCAGGGGTACGACGACGCCGACCTGACCCGCTGGGCGGACACCATCGCCGGCGCCGCGGGCGGCTGCGGCGACGTCTACGTCTACTTCAAGCACGAGGACCGGGGGACGGGGCCGGATTTCGCCCGGCGCCTGCTCGACCGCCTGGCGCGGCCCTGACCGGGCGCCGCGGCGTCAGGCGACGTGCCGGAGGACGAAGTCGATCGCCGTCCGCTCGGCCCAGTAGCCGTCGAACCCGGGCCCGGGACGGGCGTAGAAGCCGCAGTGCCCCCCGTGGCGCGTCAGCGCGACGGCGACGTTCGGGTTGGCCGCGACCGGCGGGCGCCGGAACTGCTCGGCCGGCACGAAGGGGTCGTCCTCGGCGCTGACGATCAGCGTCGGCGCCGCGATGCGGTCGACGACCCGCAGGCTGCTCGCGCGGTGGTAGTAGTCGGCGGCGTCGGCGAACCCGTGGTGCGGCGCCGTGAACGCGTCGTCGAACTCGCGGACGGTGCGGATGCGGTCCAGGGGCGTCAGGTCGAACACGCCCGGCGCGAGCCGCGCCTTCCGCCGCATGCGGTTCTTCAGGTTGCGTACGAAGTTCCACTGGTAGATCGCGTTCCGCCGCCGTTCGAGGGCGTCGACGCAGCACGCCAGGTCCATCGTCGGAGAGACGGCGCAGACGGCCCGCAGCGCGTCCGGGGGCGTCGTTCCGGCCAAGCGCAGGCCCAGGTTGCCGCCCAGGGAGTAACCCACCACGGCGACGGCCGGCAGGCCGTCGACCTCGGCCAGCTCGCGGATGACCGCGGCCGGGTCCGCCGACAGGCCCGAGTGGTACAGGCCGCGCGACAGGTGCTCGGTGTCCCCGCAGTTGCGCTGGTTGAGCAGGACCGCGTTGAGGCCGGCGGCGAATGCCTTGTCGGCGAGGCCGCGCATGTAGTGGGCGCGGCTCGAGCCCTCGAGCCCGTGCAGCGCCAGCAGCGTCGGCCGCGTCGACGGCGACGGCTGCCAGTGGCAGTGCGCCAGCACCCGCGCGTCCGGCGCGACGTCGAAACAGCGGCGGACGGGCGGCGGCAGGCGCGGGAAGCGCCGCGGCCGGCCCCACGTGTAGAGCGTCATCCGGTGCCCGCCGCCGAGGCCGCGGGCCGGCGTGAAGTCCGGGGGAGTGTCGAAGTCCATGCCCGCCGCCGGGCGGATCGTATACCGCGGCCCGGTCCCGCCGGCGCGCCGGCGGCAGGCCGGGGCGGCCGGGGCCGCGGGGCGCGGCGGGCGTGACATAATGCGCCGCGTGCGTCTGCGGGACGTCAACGTCGGCTGCCTCGGCGGCGGCACCGGGCTGCCGAGCCTGCTCGGCGGCCTCAAGCAGAACCCCTGGCTGCGGGTGAACGCCGTCGTCACGATGTTCGACAGCGGCGGCAGCTCCGGCCAGCTCCGGGACGAGCTGGGCGTGCTGCCGCCCGGCGACGTGCTCAAGTGCGCGCTCGCGCTCGCCCGGAACGAGACCGAGGCCCGCCGCCTCCTGCTCTCCCGCCTGCCGGCGCTGGAGAACGGCCGGCTCCGCGGGCACACCGGCGGCAACCTGCTGCTGTCGATGATGGAGCGCTACAGCGGCGATTTCCTGGCCGCCGTCGACGGCTTGCGGACGCTGCTCGACTGCAACGGCCGCGTGTTGCCGGTCAGCGTGGAGCAGTCGACGCTCTTCGCGGAGTACGAGGACGGCTCCCGCGCGGTCAGCGAGGTCGGCGTGGACCGGGAGCAGACCGACGGCCGGCGCATCCGGCGGATCTGGCTGGACCCGGAGCCCACCGTGCACGAGGCCGCCTCCGAGGCCATCCGCGGCTTCGACGCCGTGGTCATCGGACCGGGCAGCTTCTACACCAGCCTGATGCCCATCCTGCTGGTCCGGGGCGTGGCCGAGGCGGTCCGCGCGACCCGGGGCCCGATCGTGCTCGTGACGAACATCCTGACCGAGGGGCGGGGGATGCAGGGGTTCTCGGTCGGCGAGGCGGTGCGCCGCATCGGCGACGCCATCGGCCGCCCGGTGGACGTGGCCATCGCCAACAGCGCCACGCCGCCCGCGGACGTGCTGGCGCGCTACGCGGCCGAGCACAAGGAACTGCTGCCGATCGGCGACCTGCCCGCGGAGTGCGAGCTGGTCACCGGCCACTTCTCCCAGCGCCAGATCGCCCGCCACGCGCGCCGCCGCCTGGCGTACGCCGTCTGGAGCGTGCTGGCGCAGCGTCTGCTTCGGTAGGCCCGCGCATGTGGGAGCGGAGCAAGGCGATCCTCGAAGCGGGCGAGTGGCACGCCGGTCCCCCGCCGTCTGTCCGCCGCCGTCCACGCCAGCCACGCCGCATCGGAACGGCCGGCCAGCCGCTCGAGCGCGACAGCGGCGCGGCGGAGCGCGACGACGGCGCCGTGAGACACGTCGCCGGCCAGGGCGAGCAGCGGGTCATCGGCCGCGCTGGGCGGCTGCTTCGATGAGATTCCTGCAGGCGGGGTATTTGGGCCAGAGGGTCTCGTCAACGCCACAAACAAAAACATGGCGATAACCAGACGTCGGGCCATAACTCGGTGCGGTGCCCGAGTAAGATCCAAGGTCGACGTCGCGAACCGTCTGAACAGCAACAGCATATTCCCCGATAGGCAAGGAGTGGAACTGCTTCGAAAGCCCTTTTACTCGCGCAATGGTATTCAATAGCTCACCAAGCCCTATCGCGTAGACGAAGTACTCATCGGCACCCGATACCTCGCCCCAACTCACTTGGATCGTTGACCCGGAGACGACCACTCGAACATTCGGGACGGTTTTTCCCAAGCCATACGGCCCCGGTCCAGGCCACCCCGGTACGGGCCACGACGCCGCCCCCCAATCCCCGCCATTCGTCGCCCGCACCGTGACCTGGTACCTGACTCCGTTGACCAACCGCCAAAGCGTCGTCGACGTGTCGCCGCTGGTGTACGCGCGCCGCGCCAGCGTCCCATCCGGGGCATTCGCATCCACCCGGTACTGCGACACGCGGCCGGGAACCGCGCTCCAGACCACCCGTAGCGCGCCGTCATGCGAGTAGACCTCAACCCCGGTCACCTGCCCGGGGACACCGCCCGGCGCCGGCGCCGGCACGGGCGCGGGCGTCGACACCGGCGCGGGCGTCGAGTCGCCCGCCGCGCCCACCGGCGCGGCCGTGTTCGCCCCAGCCGCGATCTCGAACCCCGTGTCGCCGTAGAGAGCCGTCACCGTGACGTAGTAGTCGACGCCGTTGTTGAGCGGGCTAATCGTGAGCGGCGACCTCATGAGCTCGACTTCATGGACGACCGCCCCACTCTCGAGGACGGTCGTCCTCACCCGGTAGGACGTCGCCTCCGGCACGGCATCCCAAGAGACCGCGAGCGCGCCATCCTCCGCCGTGACGTAGACGTTCAGCGTCGCGTAGCCCATCGTCGCGCCGCGCACGTTCGGCCCGTAGAACGCCGCGACGCCGCCGTTCTCAACCGCGCCCGGCGCCGCAGCCACTTGGCGCGGCGCACCCGCTGCCGTCGCGCCATCACCCGGGGCCGGAAACGAGGACGGCCCCGCGGGCGAGTCATCCGATGAACACGAGTTCAGCAGAATGAGCGCCAGGACAGCGGCAAGCAGGCGGAACGGCATCCATCGAAGGGTGCCACGCAGCCGCAGGGATTGTCAAATCGTCCGGCCAGCGCTCCGGGGCCGCGCTTCGAATTCGTGCTGTCCCGCACGGCGAGCCTCCTGCAGGAGCAGGAGCAGGTCCGCCGGATTTGCGATCGCGCGCCGCGCGCCACCACCCGGACGGGTCGGCCCGCTCGAAGACCTCGGCGGCCGTGCGGCGGCAGCGGTCGGCGGACAGGTGGTCGGGCATCTTCGGCATCGTCGATCGGACACCAGAAGCGCCGGAAACGTCAATGAAAACGGGGCGTTGGCGGGAAGATCCGTCGTCGTCCAGGGGGAGCAGGGGCGGCGCCTTGCGCCTTGCGCCGCCCCTGCTCCCTAGCGCCCACCAAGCGTCGCCTTGCGGCTCCGCTTGGTGCCCATCCTGACCGCTCCAGGAGTCCGCGCCGTTCTACGGCGCAGACTCCTAGCCGCTGCTAGCCGCTTCGCGGCGCTCGAGGATCTTGCGGGCCGCCCGCTCGATGACCTCGCGGGTCAGCGCGGCGGCGCGGCCCCGGCCGGCCGCGGTGGCCGGGCGGCCCGTGAGCCAGAGGTCGGGCGCGTCGGCGGCCAGGATGTCGTCGAAGTCCCCTTCGCTCTCGACGCTGAGCGGGGCGAACTCCGTGACGTCGATCGGACCCGACCAGAAGTCGGCGTGCTTGAGCAGCAGCCAGTCGCGGCCGCGGCGGCGCGGCGCCGTCCGCCCGCGGTCCCGCGTGCGCACCAGCGCCCACGAGCCCTTGAGCTTGTAGCCGTCGAGCGCGAACTTCAGGTCGCCCTTCTCCAGGGCCGCGTCGACGTCGTCGACCTCCGGCGTCCACGCGCCGCGGTCCCAGAGCATCACGATGCCGGCGCCGTAGCCCTCCGGGATCACGCCTTCGAAGCCGCCGTACTCGTACGGATGGTCCTCCGTCCGCACCGCCATCCGCTTGTCGGACGGCCGCAGGGAGGGTCCCCGGGGGATCGCCCACGACAGGAGGACGCCGCCGTGCTCCAGCCGCAGGTCGTAGTGCAGATGGCTGGCGAGGTGCTTCTGGACGCAGAAGTATCCTCCGCCGCCCGCGCCGCGGCGCCGCTTCGGGCCGGGCCCGCTCCCCTCCGGTTCCGGGGTGCGGCTGAAGTCGCGCTTGCGGCGGTACTCGTCGAGAGGCATGGACCGCTCATTATGATCCACAATGGCCGGCATGCTGACGGCGGTCGTCCTCTACATGTCGGCGCTCGTGCTGATCGGCGCGTGGCGCAGCCGCCGCGTGCGGACGGGCGACGACTTCCTCGTCGCCGGCCGGCGGCTGCCGGCCCGCGTGCTCGTCTTCACGCTGCTGGCGACCTGGATCGGCTCCGGCAGCCTGTTCGGCGGGGCGGGGCTCGGCTACCGGTCGGGGTTCTCCGCCCTCTGGCAGTCGGCGGGGGCGTGGGTCGGCATCGCGCTCGTCTGGTTCATCGCGCCCCGCGTCCGGCGCATTGCCCAGTACACGGTTCCCGACGTCCTGGAGCTGCGCTACGGGCCGGCGGCGCGGGTGCTCGGGACCCTGACGACGGTGCTGGCCTACGCGACCATCGCGGCGTACCAGTTCCGGGGCGGAGGCCGGCTGCTGGCGCTCGTCGCGGACGTCGATCCCGGGACCGGCGCGCTGATCACGGCGGTCTTCTGCATCCTGTTCACCGCGCTGGCCGGGATGCTGTCGATCGCCTGGATCGACGTCGGCAACGGCCTGGTGATGACGCTGGCGGTGACGTTGGGCGTCGTGTTCCTGGTCGGCGACGCGGGCGGGCTGTCCGCGTCGCTCGCCGCGCTCGAGCCGCACCAGGTGTCGCTGTTCGGCGACATGGGCGCGCAGGCGGCGTTCGCCCTGTTCCTGCCGACGATGTTCCTGCTGCTCGGCGAAGCGAACATGTACCAGAAGTTCTTCTCGGCGCGCGACGAGCGGGCCGCGCGGCTGGCGGTCGGCGGCTGGATCGTCGGCACCATCGTGGTCGAGACGCTGATCGACGCGACCGGCGTCTTCGGCAGCCTGGCCGTCGGCGGCCTGGACGTGGCCGAGTCGGAGGAGATCGTCCTCCGCGTCGCCGCCGGCGCGCTGCCGCCGGCGCTCGGCGTGCTGCTCGTCTGCGGCGCCGCCGCGATCGTCGTCTCCACCGCCAACAGCTTCCTGCTGACCCCGTCGACGAACCTGATCCGCGACGTCTACCAGCGCTTCGTCAACCCCGCCGCGACCGACCGGCAGGTGCTGCGGTACACGCGGGCGATCGTGGTGGTGGTCGGCGTGCTCGGCTACGTCGCCGGCAACTTCTTCCCGACCATCCTGGCGATGGCGCTCTGGGCCTACACGATGTACGGCGCCGGCATCACCCCCGCGCTGCTCGGGGCGCTGCTCTGGAAGCGGGCGACGCGGGCCGGCGGCGTGGCCTCCATCCTGGCCGGAATGCTCACGACTCTGATCTGGGAGATCGTCGGCCTGGCGCGGGCCGTGGACGGCGCGCCGGCCTATCCCTTCGGCTGGCAGACGGCGTACCCGGCGCTCGCCCTGTCCATCGCCACGCTGGTGATCGTCAGCCTCGCGACGCCGCCCCCGACCGACGCCGAGGTCGAGCTGCGCCCCGCCGCGCCGTGAGAGGGCCGCGCGGGCTTGACTGGTGGAAGCGCGTGTTGCATAATCGCCCCGATGCTGGTGGAAACACCGGCAGCTTGGGGCGGAGGCTGATTTTGCGGCTTCTTCCCAAGGCCCGCTCGGTGCCGAAGAGCCGTCACGTGGTCAAGTATGGGCCACCACGAGGCGGACGACGCCGGGATTGGATCAAAGGCCAAAAAATGGGGAAAGGTTGTCTTATAAAGCAAAGCAAGCTTTTCCTTATTTTTCGCAGTGTGCTGCGGACAATTCTTTGCATGCGGATCGTAAAGCGACTCATGGGCAAGGGAATCCTGGGCCGAAGGAAGAACAAGTCACAAGTCACGTAGAGGCACGGGATGGGTATACTGAATCGCCGATCCGGGGGGCGGGTATTCGCCGAGTTTCCAGTCTTGAGAAATTGGCAGGGGTTAGCAGACTGGTGTGCCTGGCGCTCACCTTGTCCATCGCCACTCTCGTGATCGTCAGCCCCGACGCCAAGGTCAAGTACTGCCCGCCACGTCGTGAGAAGAGTCGTGCGGACCACTGGCAAGGCAGTGACATGCCCGGCGACGTTCAATGTCGGGAGGGTACCTGGATTGTCTTCGGTTACCGGGTCGTGACGGAAAAATCCCTGAAAAGGTGTGCAGGTTCGGCGGGCATGTGCCGATACGTGGATCATGGTGCGCAAGCAGGCCAGCCGCGGCGATTCGACCGGTCCCCGGCGGCAGCGGGACCCTCGGGACGTGCGCATCGAACGTCTCGAACGAGACAAGGTGCGGCTGATCGAGGAGCGGGACCACTGGAAGCGCCGCAGCGAGCATCTGGAGAAGGAGCTCGAGGCGGCGCAGCGCGCCGGGCGCCGGCAGGCGGCCCCCTTCGCCAAGGACCGTCCGCAGGGCCGCGGCGGGCGCCCCGGCCGGCGCGCCGGGTCGGAGTATGGGAAGCAGGGCCGCCGCCGGCCGCCGACGCGGGTTGACGAGACGCACGCGGCGCCGGCCCCGACGACGTGTCCGGACTGCGGCAAGGCGGTCGTGGTGACCCGCACGGCGTCGCAGTATCAGGAAGACCTGCCGGAGGTGCGTCCTCTGGTGCGGCGCTTCGACGTCGAGGTGGGTCATTGCTCGGCGTGCCGGCGGCGGGTGCAGGGCCGGCACGCCCTGCAGACTTCCGACGCGTTGGGCGCGGCCTCCGTCCAACTGGGTCCGAACGTGGCCGCGCTGGTCGTCGAACTGCACACCGAACTGGGCATGCCGCTGGAGAAGGTCGTCCGCGTTCTGCGCACCCGGTTCGGCCTGCACGTGACCAAGGGCGCCGTGGTCCGGCTGCTGCACCGCACCGGCGCCATGGCGGCGCCGGCGTATGCGAAGCTGTGCGAGCAGGTCCGTTGCAGTCCGGTGGTCACGCCGGACGAGACCGGCTGGCGGGTGAAGGCGGTCAAGCACTGGCTGTGGGCCTTCACCACGCCGGAGACGACGGTCTACGCCATCTGCGAGGGCCGGGGGTTCAAGGAGGCCGCGAAGATTCTCGGCCCCGACTTCGCCGGCGTGCTGGTGCGGGACGGGTGGGTCGCCTACCGCGGCTTCAAGAACGCGCCGCACCAGACGTGCCTGGCTCACCTGCTCCGACGGTGCAAGCACTTGCAGGCCGCGCATCCCGACAGCCCCTGGGCGGGCGAAGTGCAGGCGGTCCTGCAGGACGGCCTCGCCCTGCGGGACCGCGCGAACGCGGACGAGATCGGCGAGCACGGCCTGGCGTCGGCCCGCGGACGACTCGTCGCCCGGCTCGAACGCCTGCTCGCCGACCCGCCGCCGTTGGCCGACGCCGAGCGCTTCGCCAAGCACCTGACCAACGAGTTCCCGGCCGTGTTCCTCTTCCTCTGCGACCCGTCCATCGACGCCACCAACTGGCGCGCCGAGCAGGCCATCCGACCCGCGGTGGTCACCCGCAAGGTGTGCGGCGGCAACCGCACCCGGCGCGGGGCCGACACCCAGCAGGTGCTGGCCAGCGTCGTGCGTACCGCCCGCCAACGCGGACTCGACCTGCGCGCGCTGATCACCACCCTGCTCTGCGCTCCCAAACCCGTCGAACCCGAAGCCCTGGCCCTGCCGCCGCCCGCCTGACGGCGGCAGCCCGGCCTCCGCCGGACCAGTCCGCGCACGCGCGTTCACCGCCGACCCGCTCCCCGTGCGTCCGCCGCACCCGGAGCGGGTCTCCAGACCCACGGGAGCACCGAAGCCTCGCCGCCAGACGCCACGTCCCGCTCCGACCGAGCGCGCGACGCCTTTGACAATCCGGCCGGAGGCAGCCCGTGGTGGATCCCGCGTTCGCACCGAAAGCGGCGGGGCGCCCGCCCTGACAAGGTGTGAGGAGAGCGCAGATTGGCATGTGCAACTTTCCCGGCGGCCGGTCCATTCGGTCGTATTTTCATTGGGGAAACCGGGCGAGTAACCCGGTAACCGAATACCGTGGATGGAGACGCCTACCGTTACGCCGTCGGCATCGAGCACGCTTCAGATCGCCGCCGGATGCGGGTCCGTGAAGAGACGCTCCGGCACGACGGCAAACCCCTCTTCAGCTTTCGGGACGGCGTCGCGCAGCTTTACCATGACGACTACGCGCCGGGACCGTCGACGCCGTTCGACTGGTCGCAGTCCGGCGTAGGGGCCTTGTACGCGCGGCCCGACAACCGGAAGCTGACCCGCTTCAAGAAGACGGTCGCGGGTTTCGTCGTCGCCAGCCCGTGCCCCCCGTTCTTCGATCCGGAGGCGCGGAGCGAGGACGAGTTCCTCGAACCGCGGATGCGGAACTTCGTCGGCTGGTACCGGCACGCCGCCCAGGAGAACATGGGGGCGATAGCGCGGCTTTTCGAGACGCTTCGCGAGACGCTCCCGGGCTTCGATTCCCTCAATCTCGCCGAGTCGGGAGAGGGAGTGCGCGCCCTCAAGGTGGTGTTTCGCCGGTCGACGGACGACGGTCAAGTGGATCGCTACGGATTCGATCAGCTTTCGGACGGCCAGCGGGCGCTGGTGGCGTTGTACGGCTTGATCTTTCTGTCGTCCGACCGCCGCACGTCCTTGTTCCTCGACGAACCGGACAACTACCTCGCCCTGCGGGAAGTGCAGCCCTTGCTGGTTCATCTCGCCGAGGCGTGCGGCGATCTGCTGGAGCAGGCGGTGGTCGTCTCCCACCACCCGGTGACGATCGACCATCTGGCCGGCGCGAAGGGCCGCTGGTTCTCCCGGGATGGAAGCGGTCCCGTGCGGGTCAGTGACAAGCCGGACCGGACGATTGACGGACTGCCCCTGTCGGAAACCGTCGCGCGGGGTTGGGAGAAGGAATGAGCGGCGTCCGCATCACCCTGCTCTGCGAGGATTCACAAACCGATGCGTTCGTCCGCCGGTTCCTGAGACGGCGGAACTTCGGCGCCCGTGACGTCAGGACGCTTCCCCTTCCGAAGGGACGCCAGTCAGGCGAGCAGTGGGTTCGACAGAGATATCCCGCCGAGCTGCGAGCCATCCGTGGAAGGCAGGGCGCGTACCTGATCGTCGTCACGGACGCGGACGACCGTTCGACGAACGAACGGCGTGCGCAGTTGGGCGCGGCGTGTGCGGAACAGGGCGTCCCGGTGAGAACCGGCGAGGATCCGGTCCTTCTGATCGTGCCGCGCAGGAACATCGAAACCTGGCTGGCGTACCTCGACGCGGGCGAACCGGTCGACGAGGAAGTGAAGTATCCCCGGCTGAAGCGCGAGCGCCGACTGCGACCGGCACTTTTCAGGGATTTTTCGTCACGACCCGGTAACCGAAGACCCTGGATTTTATAGAATTCTGAGCGTATGATGAAACACTTCCATCGTGAAATTTTTCCATCCGTCGTCATTCAGGAGCTCGTCGAGGATGAAGACCTTGACGACGCCGATCTGCTCGAGTCGAGACTGCATCTGCGACGTGACAACTCCCGCAATCAGGATGTTTTGGCACCCAGCCGGCGTTGCGTCGAAGCTCTTCTGCATGGCGCCGAGGCGCTCAAGTGCTCCAGCCGGGTCCTTGCCGCCCTTGATTTCTATGGTCGCGACATGGCGTCCCGCTCGCATGAAAAGGATATCGGGATCGCTTCCGTAGATCATCGTCACGTCACTTGAAAGCACGAACGTGTTCTGGTTCTTTCGTTCTTCAATCAATCCCTGTTCGCGCAGCCAGTCTTCGACTCTCGTCTTGATCAGCCGCTCGGCGTCCTGCCCGATTATGTTCCGGAACATCCCGTCAAGGGTTATCCCGATGTTGCTTATGATGTTCCGGTAACCGTTCTCCATGGTCCACTCGGCAGTGCCTTCGACGATGGAGGAAATGACGCTGTTGTACAGGCGACAGACTTTCGTTGCGTTCTCCCGGGATACGGGTCGCGCAAGCGATCTGTTCTCCCAGTTCTTTACGTCGGGCGCTCCCGCCGCGCGCATCCTCTTCTGTGGAAGGATCGCAAGTCCACGGTAGTAGAGCGAAGCTTCAGGATGTTTCTGTAGTAGCTGCGGATGCGCAAAGACTTGGCGCGGCTCGATTCCAGACCCGGTCACGTGCTCCCAAGCGGACCGGCTGATCATCAGGTCTTCCAGGGGTGCGTAGTCAAGCGGGCCGGAGAACTCGTCGACGATCTTCCGCAACTTGACGTCGGTACGCTGCCTGATGCGTTCCGAGAGAACTTTCGAGCGGCGGATCAGATCGTCGCGCGCCGTCATTCTTCTCGTATCCAGTGGTAGACGCACTTGCGGATTTCACGTCTTCCGAACCGCCCCATCTGCTGGCTCGCGTTCCCCTTGCCCCGCGCCAGCGTCCAGATGGCGGCGCAGGCGAACCCTGACCGCTCGGCGAGATCGGAGAGGATGAAGTCGACCGGCACCTCCTCCCCGTGATACTGCACGTTGTCGTTGACCATGATCACGTGGCCGCCGGGCCGCACCAGACGGCCGAGTTCGGCGACGACGACCGCCATCTCCAGGAAATACCCCTCCAGCAGCCGTATGACGTGGCGGTTGCCGAGCTCGGAGGCGTGCGCGCGCAGGATGCGCAGCACTTCGTGCAGGGCCGCCTGTTCTTCGTACCCGGCGACGGCCCGGCGCAGCGTGTCCGGCCGGCCGCGGTACAGCGCGCGCAGGGCGGCCGTCTTGGTCCGGTTCTCGACGGTGGCCGACAGCAGCTTCTGGCGGAGCAGGGCGAAGCCCTCCTGGTCGGTGTCCAGCCAGGCGAGCTCCAGCGCGTAGGTGCGCGTGTAGTCGTACCGGTTCGCGTAGGGCGGCGAGGTGATCACCATGTCGAACGCCCCGTCCGGCAGCGTGCGGAGCAACTCCAGCGAGGAGCCATTCACGAGCGCCGGGCGGCCGCCGCCGTAGTTTCGCTTGACGTCGTCGAGGTCGCCGGCGATTTCCGCGAAGCGTCCATCGAGCGCGTCCGGGAACGGCGGGACGACGCCCTTGTGCATCGTCGCGCGCAGCCGGCGGCCCGACCGGGCGTCCCAGCGGAGGTACTGGCCGTCCTTGCGGGTGAAGCTGACGGCTTCGAGAACGGACATGCAGGCGAGGTTCACCAGCGTCTTCGCCGCGCCGTCCGGCATCTCGGCGATGAACTCGCGCGCCTTGCCGAGGGCGGTCTCGGTTTCGGCCGGAAAGGCGCCCGCGGTGATCCGCACGTGGGGGAAGGCATGGCCGGCGGCGGCGGTCCGCGCTGACGCCACCCGCCGGCGAAGCGCGTCCGCCGTTTCGTCCAGGGCGGCTCTCGACAAGCCGTCGGCCGCGGCGGCGACGCCGGCGCCGGCGAGGACGCCGACCGGCATGATCTCGATTCCCGTGGCCTGCATTCCCCGGCCGGCGGCGACGAGCGCCGTCGTGCCGACCCCGGCGAAGGGGTCGAGCACCCGTTCGGGCTCGTACTCGTCCAGCAGGTGGTCGACCAGTCCCCGCGAGAACCCCTCCTTGTACTTCATCCAGCGCAGTCCGGGGGCCTGGCGATTGCCCTGGTACGAGACGGCTCTCCGCGTGAATTCGGGGTCGAACGCCACCCGGCCGGCGAAGCGGTCGTTCAGCGCCTGACGAGCCGCCGTCTCGCCGCCGTGCGGCGACGTGACGGCCGGGATCACGGGCCGGCGTGCGATCCCGCACGGCAACGCGAGTTGCCGGCCGCGGTCGCGCCGTCGACCGCGTCGGGCCGGCGCCCGCGTGGATGCCGCGAAGCTCACTGCTTCACCGGCGGCGGGACGTACTCCGGCGGCGGCGCCGCCCCTTCTCCGAAGAAGAACTCCTCCATCTGCTTCGCCACCAGCGCCTGGGCCTCCTTCTGCCACGGCATCAGGCGGTACTCGTTGAGGATCATCTTCATGCGCTCTTCCCAGAGCTTCCAGGCCTCCTCCGACACGCTGTCGTAGATGCGCCGGCCGAGGTCTCCGGGCCACGGAGGCTCGTCGAGCCCCGGCATCTCCTTCTGGAACTTCACGCACCGGACGGTGCGTCCTCCGGGCGGTGTTTCGGCCATGGTCGATAGTCCTTCGCTGCTTTCCAGCCGGTGGTTGTCCCCGTCCTGCGCGTCAGCAGGTCTGCGCCGACACCCGCCCCTGCCGTTCCCGCGGGTCGCGGTCTCCGTTCTCCAGCGTCAGTGCACCGGCCTCGGCGCCGCGGGGCCGGTCCGGTCGGCGGCGTTCCGCTCCTCCAGCGCGGCGGTCACCACGCGGGCCACCTCCACGCGGGCGTCGTTGAAGCAGGCGCCGCCGCCCAGGTCGGTCAGGTCGTCGGACACGAGGGCGTTGGCCGTGCATCCGTTCAGCGTGTTGCGCCGCCAGAGGCCCTTCGGGAGGCTGACCACGCCGGGCTTCACGTCGGGGCTGACGGCGACGACGCAGTGGACCTCGCCCTCCTCGTTGAAGACGCGCGCCGCGTCGCCGGTCGACAGGTTCCGCGCCGCGGCGTCCCGCGGGTGGATCCGCAGCCGCGCCTGCCGCGTGCGCAGCTCGCCCAGCGTCGAGTTGGTGGTCTTGCCGCCGGCCGGCGAGACCAGCGCGAGCAGGTGGCGGCCCGGGTCCGGCTCGGGCCGGTAGCGGTAGAGGCCGAGCGGGGCCGCGCGCTCCAGGGCGGCCGGCAGCAGGTCCACGCGGCCGTCCGGCGTCCGCGGGAAGACGTCGACGAACTGCACGGGGGCGGCCGGCGCCGACCCGTGCGTGACGCCCCGGTCCAGCAGCTCGCGGCCGGCGTCGTCCGGCAACGCGCCGGCCACGTGCATGAGCGCGCCGGTGTCGCTGCGCATGGGCTCGCCGACCTCGACGCCGAGCCGAGCCGCGAGCTCGGCGAACACCTCCACGTTCGGCCGCGACTCGCCGGCCGGTTCGATCACCGGCTGCACGAGCTGCACGGCGCCGTGTCCGTAGCCGAGGGCCAGGTCGTACTGCTCCAGGAACGTGGTGGCCGGCAGGACGACGTCGGCCCAGCGGGCCGTGTCGGTCAGCACCTGGTCGAAGACCACGGTGAACAGGTCGTCGCGCCGCAGGCCGGCCAGCACCCGGTTCTGGGCGGGCATCGTCGCCAGGGGGTTGCAGTTGTAGACGAACAGCATCTTCACCGGCGGGTCGCGGTACTCGGTCAGCGCGCGGCCGAGCCGGTTCATGTTGACCAGCCGCGTCCGGGGCTCGGGGGTCTCGATCCAGTCCTCCTCCGACAGGGGCATGGCGCGCGAGCTGCTCATGGAGAACCCGCCGCCGCGCACCCCGAACTTCCCGCCGACGGCCGGCAGCGCCATCACCGCCAGGGCCGCGGCGCCGCCGTTGCGGTTGCGCTCGAGTCCCCAGCCGCAGCGGATGACCGCGGGGGAGGTCTCCGCGTACAGCTCCGCCGCCCGCTCCAGCAGGCCGGGGTCGATCTCGGCCACGGCGGCGGCGCGCTCGAACGTCCACTCGGACGCGCGGCGCCGCAGCTCGTCCGCGTTGCGCGTCCGCTCCGCGAGGAACTCCTCGTCCGCGAAGCCGTGCTCGAAGAGGAAACGGTGGATGGCCAGGGCGACGGCCAGGTCGGTCCCGGGCCGCACTTCGAGATGCACGTCCGCCTGCCGGGCGAGCGGCGTCCGGCGCGGGTCGACGACCACGAGCGCCGCCCCGCCGCGCGCCGCCCGGCGCACGTGCGGCACCAGGTGGAATCCGGTGGTGGAGGGGTTGGCCCCCCAGACGACGATGAGCTTCGCGTGCCGGTAGTCCTCGTAGGCCACGCCGGCCATGCGGCCGTAGAGCGCCCCGGCCGCCTCCGTCGTCGGGGCGGCGCAGACGGTGCGCGCGAGGCGCGACGTCCCGAAGGCGCGGAAGAGACGGGCGTCGGCGGTGTCCTGCGACAGCAGCCCGTTCGAGCCGCCGTAGGAAAACGGGAGGATCGCTTCCGCGCCGAACTCGTCGCGGACCGCCCGCATGCGGCCGGCGACGGCGTCGAGCGCCTCGTCCCAGGCCATGCGGTCGAAACTCGCCTCGCCCTTCGCGCCGCGCCGGGAGCCGGGGTGGAGCAACCGTTCGTCGCCGTAGACGCGCCGGTCGAAGCGCCGGACCTTGTTGCAGATGAAGCCGCCGGTGCCGGGATGCCGGGGGGAGTGGTCGATCTTCGTGATCCGGCCCCGTTCGAGCGAAACGGCCAGGCTGCAGGAGTCGGGACAGTCGAGCGGGCAGGCCGTCTCCACCGTCGAGCGGCCCCAGGTCAGGTCTTCGTCGGCGGGCATCCGCGAAAGTGTACCATGGGGCTCCGCCGCCCCGGCGCCGGCCATGCACCTCTTCCTCGACGAGATCACGCGGCGGGACGAAGGCTCCCGGGAGCCGGTCCTCGACCGCGTGTCGCTGCACGCGCGGCCCGGCGAGATCGTCTGCGTGGCCGGTCCGGCGGGCGCCGGCAAGTCGGCCCTGCTGCGGTTCGTGGGCGAACGGGCGGACGGCGTCGAAGGCGTCCACGTGGGGACGGACGACGAACGCGAGCCGGGTGCGGCGCGGCCGGCGCTGGTCCGCGGGTGGCGTCCGGGCGGTCCCGGCGCCCCGCGCTGGCGCGGCGAGGAATGGCGCGGCGTCCCGATCCGCCGCTACGCGTTTCCGGGCACGGCGCTCGACGGCTCCGGCCGGGCGTCCGGGGACGAGGCCGGGGAGGCCGCGGACGGACAGGTGCGCGGGGGCGGCGGGGAGGGAGCCGCCCCGGCCCGCGGCGACCTCCCCGACCTGCTGCTCGTCGACGACCCGAGCGGCGACCCGGCCTTCGCCGACGCCGCCGCGCGCCGGGCGTTCGTGCGCGACCTGCGCGACCTGCGCGCGCGGCCCGAACGGCGGACCGTGATCTACGCGACGCGCGACGGCGGCGACGCGCTGGCCCTCGCCGACCGCGTCGCGGTGCTCGACCGCGGCCGCCTCGTCCAGTCCGGGACGCCGGCCGACGTGCGCGACCGGCCCGCGAACGAGTTCGTGGCGCGCCTGTTCGGCCGGCCGCCCATCAACCTGGTCCCGGCCATCCTGGAGAAGGACGGACAGGCGCTGCTGGTCGGAAACCGGACCGTGTCGCTGGCGGGCCGCATCGCCGAGGAGTTCTGCCGCGACGTCACGCTCGGCGTCCGTCCGCCGCACGTGGGCCTGGGCCGCGCGGGCCCCGGCTGGCGCGGCCGCGTCGTCTCCCGCGAGCCGTACGAGGCGCGCTCGCTCGTGACCGTCGTCACGGAGGGCGTGCGCCTGCGGGCGCTGGCGGACGAGCCGTACGAACCGGACGAAGCGGTGGTGGTCCGCATCCCTCCCGAGCGTTTCGTCGTCTTCGACGATCGCGGCGTCCGCCTGGAGCAGTCGTAGGGGCGGGCGTGGCGGCGCCGAGGTTCCGCGACCCGCCGCCGCGCCCGGGGCGGGCGCGCGCGGCCGGCCGCCCGTGGGCGTCGGCCGCGATCGTCGCCGCGGCCGCCGCGGCGGCCCTGGCGCCGACGTCCGCCGCGGCGGTGGAGCGTCTCTACTCCCGGCAGTGGTACCCGCTGGTCCAGCGCATCCTGACGCCGGTTACGGACATCGTGGGCTTCTCGCTGCTCGACGTGCTGATCGTCGCCGGCCTGTTCGGGCTCGGTTCGTGGTGGCGGCGGGAGTGGCGGCGTCGGCCCGCGCGGCGCCGCGCGGACGCCATCGCCCTCGGCCGGCTGACGTTGCGCACGGCCGCCGCGGCCGCCGCGCTCTATCTGGTCTTCCTGGCGGCGTGGGGTCTCAACTACCGGCGGACGCCCCTGACCGACAAGCTCGACTACGACGCGGAGCGCATCTCGCCGGCGGCGCTCGAGGCGCTGGCGGCCGAGTCGGTCGACCGCCTGAACGCCCTCCATCCGCCGGCCTCCGCGGAGCCCTGGCCGGCCTTCGCCGAGCTGCCGGGGCGCTACGGGCCGGCCTTCGAGCGGGTGCAGCGGCGCCTGGGCGCCGGCCGGACCGCGGTCGCCGGGCGGCCCAAGGCGACCCTGCTGACGGCGTACTTCCGCCGCGCCGGCATCGACGGCATGCTGAGCCCCTTCTCGCTGGAAGTGCTCGTGAACGGGACCGTGCTGCCCTTCGAGCGCCCGTTCCTCGTCGCCCACGAATGGGCGCACCTGGCCGGCTACGCGAACGAGTCCGAGGCCAGCTTCGTCGGGGCGCTGATCTGCCTGGCCGGCGACGACCGGAGCCGCTACAGCGCCTGGCTGTTCCTCTCGCGGCGCCTGGTGCGTCCCCTGCCGCCGGCCGCGCGGGAGCGCGCGTGGGCGGAGCTCGACGACGGGCCGCGCCGCGACCTGCGGGCGATCTCGGCGCGTCTGCGCGAGGCGGTTCCGGTGGTGCGGCGCAACGCCAGACGGGTCTACGACCGCTATCTGCGCGCCAACCGGGTCGAGGCGGGCATCGCCAGCTACGGCCTGGTGGTCGACCTGCTGCTTGGCACCGACGGGACGTCCACGTGGCGGGAGCTCGCCGGACCCGCCGCGGCGCGGAGCGCCGTCCGGCCGCCCGCGCCGCGGCGGTGATATGATCGCCCGGCGTTGCGGGGAGGACGATGTTCAAGCTGGTGACGACGGTCAGGGGCGGCGCGGTCAACTTGCCGGCGGCGTCGGCGAAGTACCCGTCGGTGGACGACGCCCGGAGCGCGGCGAAGCAGCTCATGCACGAGCATCAGCGCGTGGTCCGCGTCATGATCGTCGAAGAGCCGTCCTCCCGCTTCGTGGAGTGGTTCGACCGGTCCTGATCACGGCCGTTCCGGCCGGATGGTGAACCCCGCGCCGATGCGCAGCGTCGGGATCGCGACGCCCCGGCTGCCGCCTCCCTCGAGCTCGGTGAAGAACCCGCCCTCGTGGACCACGCCGAAGGCGTAGGTCCACGCGCCGCTGACCTCGGTGGCGTCGCCGTCCCCGAACCGGGCGACGTACACGCTGGGGCCGAAGCCCTGCGACAGCCGCCAGCCGGTGTTGCCGAGGTCGACACGGTACTGCAGTTCCGCGCCGATCGCCGCCACGCGCAGGCCGCCGCCGAACCCGCCGTCGACGGCCGGCCGCAGGACGAGCTGGTCGGACCCGAGCGGCAGCTCGACGTGGGTGCCGACGTAGACCTGCTCGGGATTGACCGTCAGTCCGCCCTGGAAGCCGACGCCCTGGGCGTGGGCCGCGGACGCGGCGAGCAGCGGCGCGCACGCGGCGAACAGCAAGGGCGGGAGCCGGCGGACGGACTGCATCCGCCAAGACTACAATCGGAGTCAAGGACGCTCCGGCGGCGCGCCGGCGCACCCGCATGAAACGACACGCCGGTCTCGTCCCGCTGTCCCGCGACCACCACCACGGCCTGGTGATGGCCCGGCGGCTGATCCTGGGGCGGTCCACCAACCCGCGGGCCGACTGGCCGGCGGACCCCGCGCGGCAGGCGGCGCGCCTCGCGGAGTTCTTCCGGACCGACCTGCAGCCGCACTTCGCGATCGAGGAGGACCACGTCTTTCCCGCCGCCGCGCGGAACCTGGTCGACGGAGAGAGCCGCACGCGGGCGCTGATCGCCGAGCACGAGACCATGCGGGCGATGATCCGCGATCTCGTCGCGGGTCCGGCCTCGGGCCCGCGGCAGCGTCTGGCCGCCTTCGGCGAGCTGCTCGAGGCGCACATCCACACCGAGGAGCGGATCCTTTTCGAGCAAATGCAGGCCGCGTGCGATCCGCGGGTGCTGGAAACGCTCGGCGCGAGGATTGCCGAGCGGCGTGGAGGCCCGGACCGGCCGAGCTGCCGAACGTGAAAACCGCGCCGGCCCCGAGGGCCCGCGCGCGGCCCGGCCGCCCTCCGTCACCCAGGGCGCCGAACGTCCGCGGGCGCGCGCCGCCCGCGCGGGGGCCGGAGGACGGAGGCTGGCGCGCCCGGCTGGATTCGAACCAGCGACCCTCGGTTTAGAAGACCGATGCTCTATCCGACTGAGCTACGGGCGCATTCCTTTGGGAATCGACGACTACGTCGGCGTCCGCGTTCCGCCGCGCGGCCGCCGCGCCCGGCCGTCCGCGCTCGATCGCTTCCTCGACGCGGCAGACGGCCCCGCACACCCGGAGAATACCGGTTATTCGCTCCCGGCGGTGGCCGTTGCGGGGCGGCGGCCCGCTTGCGGTAGGATTTCCCCGGGTTTCCTGCCCGATAGAAACCCTGACCGCCGCGCGCCGGTTTGCGAGAAGCCTGCCGGAGCGTGGCAGGGGGAACGAGATGACCAGGACGAAGTCCGGATCCGGAGTCCTGGCGGCGGCGCTGACGGCCGCCGCCGCGGTTTTCGCGCTCGGCGCCGGAGAGACGGCGGGCCGGATCGAGGTGGCGGGGATCTACACCCAGTCGGTCCTGCAGAAGTGGGACGCGCGCCTGCACCAGGCGCTCCGCAACGCCGAGGCCCGCGGGGAAGTCGCCTACGTCTTCCGCGAAAGCGTCGCGGAGGCCGACTACGTCCGGGTCCTGCGCGAGTACGCCGAAAGCGGCGTCGACCTGATCGTGGGGGAGGCGTTCGGCATCGGCCGCGAAGCGCGGGAAGTGGCCGACGACCATCCCGACGTCGCCTTCCTCATGGGCGACTCCGGGGGGCCGCACGGCGCGAACTACTCGGTCTTCGACAACTGGATCCACGAACCCTGCTACCTGATGGGCATCCTCGCCGGCTCGATGACCGCGACGAACCGGATCGGGATGGTGGGCGGCCGGCCGATCGGCGAAGTGAACCGGCTGTTCCACGCCTTCATGAACGGCGTCCGCTCGGTCAACCCGGAAGCCGAGTTCCGGGTGGCGTTCATCGACTCGTGGTACGACCCGCCACGGGCGAAGCGGGCCGCCCTCGCGCAGGTGGCGGCGGGCGTCGACGTGCTCTTCGCCGAGCGCGCGGGCGTGGTCGAGGCGGCACGCGAGAGCGGCGTCCTGGCCTTCGGCGCCGTCAACGACATGAACCGGGAGGAGGACGGCCGGAACGTGGTGGTCACTTCCGCCCTCTGGGACATGAACCCCGCCGTCTCCCATGCCGTTCGGGAGGTCGCGGAGGGCCGGTTCCGGGCGGCCGACTACCGGGAATGGACCATGATGCGGCGGGGAGGCGCCAGCCTGGCGCCCTACTACGAGTTCGAGGACCGGATCCCCGCGCCGGCCCGGGCCCGGGTCGAAGAGGTCCGGGCCGACGTCCTGGCGGGCCGCACCGTCGTCGAGATCGACGACCGGACGCCCGCTTCGACCTGGTGACGGCCGCCGGGCGGCCGGCGCGGCGCCGGACCCGGGGGCGGCCGGCGGGAAGACGGCGGGTGACGGCCGCCGCTTGCCGGGAGACCCGCCCCGGCGTTACCGTTAGGCGCGGGCGGCGGACGGCCATTCGGAAGGGGAGAGGTCGCGATGAAGGCTCAGCATCTCGTCGGCGTCGGTCTCGCCGGTCTCGCCGTTCTCGCGGCGTCGGCGGCGAACGCCCAGTCGGGCGGCGCGGCGGTCCCGGAAGTGACCTGGGCGAAGGACGTGGCGCCGATCCTGCAGCGGAGCTGCCAGCAGTGCCACCGGCCGGCGTCGGTCGCCCCGATGCCGCTCCTCACCTACGAGGAGGTCCGGCCCTGGGCGCGCGCCATCAAGATGCGCACCGGCCTGCGGAACCAGCGCGGCGCCATGCCGCCGTGGTTCGTCGAGCGGGACCTCGGCATCCAGCGCTTCAAGAACGACCCCTCGCTGAGCGAGGAGGAGATAGGGAAGATCGCCGCCTGGGCCGACGCCGGCGCGCCGTTCGGCGATCCGGCCGACCTGCCGCCGCCGCTCGAGTTCGGCGACGCGAACGAGTGGTCCATCGGCGAGCCGGATCTGATCCTCGAGTCGCCGGTGGTGACCGTGCCGGCCGCCGCGCCGGACAAGTGGACCTCGCTGGGCACGATTCCGACCGGGCTGACCGAGGACCGCTACGTGGCCGCGGTCGAGGTGAAGGAGTTCAACGACGTCCCGCCGGCGGGCGCCGGCGACACCGTGGGCGGCCGCTACGTCTTCCACCACATGACCTACGGCGCGGTGACGCCCGAGGGCGCGGACGTCGAGTCGGCGACGCGCTTCCCCGTCCACGAGGTGGGCCGCAACGCCGACGTCTTCCCCGTGAAGGCCGGCCGGCTGCTCCCCGCCGGGGCGCATCTGGAGCTGGAGACGGCGCACCTGCACGCCAACGGCCGCGAGACGAAGGCGCACCTGAAGTTCGCGTTCAAGCTGCACCCGAAGGGCTACGAGCCGGAGATCTCCCATTCGCGGACGTTCGTCGGCAACGGCGTCGACGTCGACATCAAGCCGAACCAGGCCGACCAGGAGCTGCACGCCTACCGGGTCCTGGAAGAGCACACGAAGATCGTGTCGTTCGAGCCGCACCAGCACGCCCCCGGCATGCGCATGTGCGTGGAGGCGATCTGGGGCCACAACATCGAGACGCTGAACTGCGTCGGCTACGACCACAACTGGGTCAAGCAGTACATCTACCAGGACGACTACGCCCCGCTGCTGCCGAAGGGCACGATCCTCCACATCATCGGCTGGCTGGACACCACTGCCGCGAACCGCAACGTCGCCGACCCGCGCAACTGGTCGGGAGGCGGGCGGCGCTCGGTCGCCAACATGTTCATCGACCTCGGCGAGGCGCTGGAGCTGACCGACGAGCAGTTCGAGGCCGAGATGGCCGGCCGCCGGGAGCGGCTGGGCCTGACCCCGAACGACCACCTGATCGGCTGTCCGCTCTGCCTGGCGGAGTTCCCGTCCCAGACCGCGGCGGCGGCGGGCGATGGCCAGTAGCCGCGCGGAGGCCGGAGACGTGGCGGCGCGGTGGTCCCGCCGGGCGGCGGCGGCGCTGGTCCTCGCGGCGGCGCTGGCGCACGCCGGGGCCGGCGCCCAGACCCGGTTCACCTACTCGCGGGGGCAGAGCGTCTCCCCTGCCTACGAGGGGTGGTGGCCGAACGAGGACGGCTCCCGCACGATGTTCTTCGGCTACATGAACTCCAACTGGGAAGAGGAGCTCGACGTGCCGATCGGGCCCGACAACCACGTCGAGCCCGGCGGCCCGGACCGGGGGCAGCCGACGCACTTCTACCCGCGGCGGAACATGTTCCTGTTCACGGTGGACGTCCCGGCCGACTTCGGGGACCGGGAGGTGGTCTGGACGCTGACCACCAACGGGCGGACGGAGCGCGCCTACGGTTCGCTGCGCACCGACTACCTGCTCGACCGGCAGACCATCGCCACCGAGATGGGGGCCAACTTCGGCCGCGTGCGGGACGAGTGGCGGGACAACGAGTTCCCGTCGCTGCGTCTCGCGGTCGACCAGCCGCGCCGCGCCCGGGTGGGGGAGCCGTTGCGGCTGGTGGCCTTCGTGAGCGACGACGGGCTGCCGTCCGGCCGCTACGAGCCGCCGAGGGCCGAGCCCGGCCGGCCGCACCCGGCGTACGCGCCGCCGCGGCAGATCGTGCCCGGCAACCCGCCCGGCCTGCGGTTCTCGTGGATGGTCTACCGCGGCGACGCCTCGCGGGTCGCCTTCTCGCCCCACCAGTTGAAGACGTGGCAGGACACGCGCGTGTACTCGAACTCGCCGTGGTCGCCGCCCTACGTCCTGCCGCCGGTCCCGCCGGACGGCCGCTGGGAAGTGGACGCGACCTTCGACGCGCCCGGCACCTACGTACTGCGCGCCGTGGCCGGGGACGGCGCGTTGCAGTCCGCGGAGAACCTGACGGTCACCGTGACCCGCTGACCGCCGGCGTCCGGAACCCGGCGCGGACGATGGCCGCGCGCCCGCGGACGAGGAGGATTGCGATGATGCGGAAGGGCCTGCCGCTGGCCGTGGCGTTGACGATCGCCGGGGGCGCGGACGTCCTCGCGCAGAGTCCCCCGCCGGAAGCAGCCGACGCCGTTCCGTTGCGCGTCGAGGTGACCATCTCGCGGCACCAGGAGGACGAGCCGGCCGACAGTCGGCCGTACGTCCTGGCGCTGGTCGCCGAGCGTGAACGCGGCTGGCGCGGCGTCGTGCACGTGGACGCCCGCCTGCCGGAATCACCGGACCTGCCGCCCTCGTTGCACCACCAGAACGTCGGTACGACAATCACCTGCTCCGCGCGGATTCTGAACGCGGGCCGCTATCTGGTGAGCGTCGAGATCGAGGAGTCGTCGCTCGACCGGCGCTCCGTCGACGCGGCGCCCGTATCGGCGGTCTTCCGGTCGTTCACGTCGGAGAATGCGCTCGTGCTCCGGGCCGGGCAGTCCCAACGGTACGCCGCGGCGGTGGACCGCGTCACCGGCGAGACCGTCCGGGTCGACGTCACCCTGAACGTGCTCGACTCGGAGTCTGCGCCGTAGAACGGCGCGGACTCCTGGAGCGGTCAGAGGTTGGGCTTGGCGCCCAACCTGACCGCTCCGGGAGTCAGCCGTCCGCCGCCGGGGCGCCGCCGGGCAGCAGGTCCAGGAACTCGCCGAGCGGCAACGCCTCGACGCCGTCGAGCCGCTGGCGCCGCGGTCCGAGGAACACGACGATCCGGCGCCGGACGCGGTCGTGGCGCGCGGCGAACGCCTCGAGGCCGCGCAGCATGCCGCGGTCGACCCGGCGGCTGGCCTTGACCTCGACGCCCCACAGCTCCCGCCCGACTTCGAGCACGAAGTCCACCTCCGCGCCGTGGCGGGTCCGGTAGTGGAAGAGCGCCGCCTCCGGCCACGGGGTCCCCGTCCGCCGGTGCAGTTCGCACGCCACCAGATGCTCCAGCAGCAGGCCCCGTTCGTCGTCGAGCGGCTTGTCCAGGGGGCGCCGCAGAAGCGCGTTGCGGACGCCGGTGTCGAACAGGAAGAGCTTGCCGTGGCGCACGAGGCTCGCGCGGTCGGACCCGCTCCAGGCCGGCACCCGGAACGCCACCAGGGTGTCCTCCAGGATCTGCACGTAGCGGCGGGTGGTCTCGTACCCCGTGGCCGCGTCCTTGCAGAGCGCGTGCGTGTTGAGGATGCGCCCGGACGACGCGGCGACCAGGTCGAGCAGCCGCGCGAAGCCGCCGACGTCGCGGACGAGCGCCTCGGCCTGCACCTCTTCCCGCAGGTAGGTGTCGGCGTAGGCGCGCAGGTCGGCCGCCCGCGCCGCCGGGTCGCGCTCGGCGCAGACGGCGGGAAGCGTGCCGTGGGCCAGCGCGCGGTCCAGGTCGAAGTCGCCGCCGAGCTCGGCGGCGAGCAGCGGGTGCAGATGGTGGACGTGAATCCGTCCCGGGAGGAGGTTGGCGCGGCCGCGCCGCAACTTGCGGGCGCTCGAACCCGAGAGCAGGAACCGGAAGCGCGCCGGGCGTCTATCGAGGAAGACCTGCACGGCGTCGAGCAGCGCCGGCACGCGCTGCACTTCGTCGAGGAACACCGTCCGCGTGGACGGCGGGGCGGCCTCGAGTTCCTGTTCGAGCCGTTCCGGGCGCCCGACGAAGTCGCGGAACGTGGCGGGGCTCGCCAGGTTGATGGTCAGGTCCGGCTCCAGCGAGTCCAGCAGCGTGGACTTGCCGACCTGGCGCGGGCCGAGCAGGAGGACGCTGCGCCGCGACGAGCGCAGGACGCCGGCGAGCAGCCTTGGATACATCGTGGGTAAAATAGCGGTTTTTTTACCCACGAACAAGAAACCAGTCGCGCGGAGCCGCGATCAGGACCAGCTCCCCAACCCGGCGGTTTCGGTCACGGCGCTATACTGGCCACGCCATGAGCGCTGCGCCGCCGCGCCTGTTCCGGCCCGGTGACGGCGCCTTGCCTCCGGCCCTCACCGGGCGCGGCGTCCAGCAGGAGGTGCTGTCGCGCTGTCTCGGGGACCTGATCGACGGCGCCGCGCCGCCCCACAACGTCGTCCTGCTGGGCCCGCGAGGAAACGGCAAGACCGCGCTGCTCCAGTGGTTCCGCGCCGCCTGCGCCGAACGGTCCGTGGCCGTCGAGGCGTTGACGCCGCGCGGCGTCGCCGACCGCGAAGCCCTCGTGGACGTGCTCGCGCCGAGGGGCGCCCTGGCCCGGTGGCTGCCCCGCAAGGTCGGCGTCGCATCTCTGGGCTCGGCCGAGTGGCGGCCCGACGGCCCGGCGCGGCGGAACCTCGCCCGGGCGTTGATCGCTCGTTGCCGCAAGAAGCCGTTGGCCGTGCTGCTCGACGAAGCGCACACGCTCTCTCCCGACGTGGGCGGCGCGCTGCTCGACGCCAGTCAGCAGGCGCGGGCCGACGCGCCGTTCCTGCTGGTGCTGGCCGGCACGCCCGGGCTGCCCGATCGCCTGAGCGCCATGGACGCTTCCTTCTGGTCACGGCTGGGAGAGGGGTTGCTGCCCGTCGGCCGCCTGGATGACGCCGCCGCCCGGGAAGCGCTGGTCCGGCCGTTGGCGGACCACGGGGTCGGCTTCGACCGGGATGCTCTGGATGCCGTCGTCGAACACGGCCAACGCTACCCCTACTTCATCCAGCTTTGGGGCGACGCGCTGTGGAAGCGCCGCGCGGCCGGCGGCGCGGCGCGCATCACCGCCGATTTCGCCGCCGCCGCCAAGCCGGCCGTCGCCGCAAGCGTGGCCGACTACCACCAGGCCCGGTATCGGGAGCTGCGGGCCGAGGGATTGCTCGACGCCGCGGTGGCGGTTGCTCCGCTCTTTCAGGCCGGCGTGGACGCAACCGCCACCGAACAGGAGCTGGAAGCCGCGCTTGCCGACGCCGGGATGGCGGACGAAGCCGAGCGTTTCGCCGCGCTGGCGGAGCTCGGCCGCCTGGGCTACGTCTGGCGCCCGCCGGGCCAGGCGCCGCCCGCCGCCTGGAGCGCCGGCATACCGTCGCTGACGACGTACGTCCTGGAGCAGCGGGCGACGCGGCGTCGGGGACCGGGGAGGCCGCCGCGCCGGGTTGCGCTCCGCCCCTGACCGCGGACGCGCGCGTCCGGCCGGGGCGCGCGTCCGCCCTCACCGGTTCCGGCGTCCGCGCGGACCGCTGACGAAGGGCGGCTCGGGGCTCGGCCGGCGCGTGAGGCCGGCGTCAACTCACAGGATGGGCCGGCGTTCGCAGCCGTCGCACGGGTACGTCCGGTCGCGCTCGCCCCCCGCGCGGACCACGAACGACAGGTCGTTGCCCGGCGCGCTGCAGATGATCTCGAAGTCGTGCGTCTCGCCGGGCGTGATGCCCTCCGGGAACTCGTGCTCGCACGTGCGCCGGGAGGCGGTCTCGCCGCGCCAGATCAAGGCGGCGACGCGCGGGTGCGGGTCGCTGGCCGCCGGCGTGCCGGGGTCCGCGAGCGAAAGCGTTCCGGTGATCCGGCGGCCCATCGGATTGCCGGTCTCCGGGTTCATCGCGATCTCGACGTGGACGTCGCTGACGGTCGCCGTCGGGTTCGGGGGCGGCGGTGCGCAGCCGGCCGCCAGGGCCGCGGCCGCCGCCGCGAGCAGGCGGAGGCCGGGGCCCGGCCGGGACGGTTCTGCTTGCTCTCGCATCGTTGCTCCTCCTGTCGGGCTTCGGGACGGGCGCCGGGGGGCGCTCCGGGTCCGCCGATCTTAGCGCACCCGCTGCGGCCGGGACCGTCGATTTGACGGACGGCCCCGCGGACGCGGTAGAATCATCCGGTCGCCGGTGTCGGCGGCGCGACCCATGAACGTCATCCGGGAACGGCTCGGCGGCGCGGTCATCGTCGCCGCGGCCGGCGCAACGGCGCCGGCCGCGGGCGGATGACGTTCCCGTCGGCGACCGAGCCGCCGCGAGGGGCCATCATCCGACACCGGGTGATGGCCTTTTCAACATGAGCACACGCCGGAGCGCCGCGATCACCGAGGGGCCGAGCCGGGCGCCGGCCCGCGCCATGCTGAAGGCGGCCGGCTTCAGCGACGCCGACCTGCGGCGGCCGATCATCGGCGTGGCGAACACCTGGATCGAGATCGGGCCGTGCAACCACCACCTGCGCGACCTCGCCGCGGAGGTGAAGGCGGGCGTCCGGGCCGCCGGCGGCACGCCGATGGAGTTCAACACGGTGTCCATCTCCGACGGCATCACGATGGGCAGCGAGGGCATGAAGGCGTCGCTGGTGAGCCGCGAGGTGGTGGCCGACTCCATCGAGCTGGTCGTCCGCGGCAACCTGTTCGACGGCCTCGTGGTCCTGGTCGGCTGCGACAAGACGATCCCCGGCGGCGTGATGGCGCTGGTGCGGCTCGACGTCCCCGGCCTCGTGCTCTACGGCGGATCCATCGCGCCCGGACGCTGGGAGGGGCGGGACGTCACCATCCAGGACGTCTTCGAGGCGGTCGGCGCGCACGCGGCGGGGAAGATGACCGACGAGCGGCTGCGGGCGCTCGAGGACGCCGCCTGCCCGGGGCCGGGCGCCTGCGGCGGGCAGTTCACCGCCAACACGATGGCGACGGTCTGCGAGCTGCTCGGCGTGTCGCCGGTGAGCGCCAACGGCGTGCCGGCGATGGAGGCGGCGAAGGGCGACGTGTCCCGCCGCGCCGGCGCGCTCGTGATGGAGCTGGTGCGGAAGGAGCTGTGTCCGAGGCGCATCGTCACGCGGGCCGCGCTCGACAACGCCGTGGCCGCGGTCGCCGCGACCGGCGGCTCGACCAACGCGGTCCTGCATCTGCTGGCCATCGCCCACGAGGCCGGCGTCGACCTGAAGATCGACGACTTCGATCGGGTCAGCGGGCGGACGCCGCTGCTGGCCGACCTGAAGCCGGGCGGGCGCTTCGTCGCCACCGACCTCTACCGGGCCGGCGGGATCGGCCTCGTGGCCCGGCGGCTGAACGAGGCCGGGCTGCTCCACCGGGACTGCCTCACGGTGACGGGGCGGACCATCGGCGAGGTCGCCGACGCCGCGGCCGAAACGCCCGGCCAGGAGGTGGTGCGGCCGGTGTCCGATCCGATAACCCCCACGGGGGGCCTCGTCATCCTCAAGGGGAACCTGGCCCCGGACGGCTGCGTCGTGAAGGTCGCGGGCCACGAGCCGGCGACGCGCCGCGGGCCGGCGCGGGTGTTCGACGGCGAGGAAGCGGCCTTCGCGGCCGTCGGGCAGGGGCGGATTCGGCCGGGCGACGTGGTCGTGATCCGCTACGAGGGGCCGAGCGGGGGGCCGGGCATGCGCGAGATGCTCGGCGTGACCGCCGCCATCGTCGGGGCGGGGCTCGGCGAGTCGGTGGCGCTGCTGACCGACGGCCGCTTCTCGGGCGCCACCCGCGGCATGATGGCGGGGCACGTGGCGCCGGAGGCGGCTCGCGGCGGGCCGATCGCCGTCGTGCGGGACGGCGACACGATCCTGTTCGACGAGCGCGGCCGGAAGCTGGAGCTCGAGGTGAGCGGCGAGGAGCTGCGGGCGCGGCTGGCCGCCTGGAGGGCGCCGGAGCCGCGCTTCCGGAGCGGCGTGATGGCCAAGTACGCCCGGCTGGTCTCCTCGGCGGCGACCGGCGCGGTGACGCACTGACGCCGCCGCGGGCCGCGGGGCGAAACGCCGGCCGGGGGGCGCGGCCCGCACGGCGCCGGGGAACCGGACACGGGAAGCAGGAACAGGCGATGGCTTCGATGAGAACGGGCGCGCAGATCATCTGGGAGGCGCTGGCGCGCGAGGGCGTCAGCACCGTCTTCGGCTATCCCGGCGGGGCGATCCTGCCGGCGTACGACGCGCTGCTCGAGTACCCGATCCGCCACGTCCTGGTGCGCCACGAGCAGGGCGCCACGCACATGGCCGACGGCTACGCGCGGGCGAGCGGGGACGTCGGCGTGGCTGTCGCCACCTCCGGGCCCGGCGCCACGAACATGGTCACCGGCATCGCCACGGCGATGCTCGACTCGTCGCCGCTGCTGTGCATCACCGGTCAGGTCGGCAGCCGGCTGATCGGCTCGGACGCGTTCCAGGAGACCGACGTGACCGGCGTCACGCTGCCGATCACCAAGCACAACTACCTGGTGTCGCACGTCGACGAGATCGCCCCGGTGATCCACGAGGCGCTGTACGTCGCGCGTTCCGGGCGGCCCGGGCCGGTGCTGGTCGACGTCACCAAGGACGCCCAGCAGGGTTCGACCGAGGGCGACTGGGGGCCGCGGGACGTCAAGCTGCCGGGCTACCGGCCCGACCTGCGCGCCTCGGAGGCGGAGTACCGCCGCGCGGCGGGCCTGCTGAACGGCGCCAAGCGCCCGATCATCTTCGCCGGCCACGGCGTGCTGCTGTCGGGCGCGACGAAGCAGGTCCGCGACCTGGCCGAGCGCGCCGACGTCCCGATCGCCATGACCCTGCTCGGCATCGGCGGGGTGCCGGCCGAGCATCCGCTGAACATGGGGATGATGGGCATGCACGGCGAGGCGTGGGTCAACGCCGCCATCCAGGAGGCCGACCTGCTGCTGGCGCTCGGCATGCGCTTCGACGACCGGGTCACCGGCAACGTGCGGACCTACGCCCCGAACGCGCGCAAGATCCACGTCGACGTCGACCCGGCGGAGTTCAACAAGAACGTCCGGGTGGACGTGGCGCTCGCCGGCGACCTGGCGGCGGTGCTCGACGACCTCGCGCCGCTGGTCGAGGCCGGCGACCGCTCCGCGTGGCGCGGCCGGATCCGGGAGATGAAGGGCGACGTCGCGGTGCGCGACATCCAGAACCTGCCCGACAACGGGCACCTCTACGCGGCCCACGTCATCAACGACATCTGGCGGATGACCGGCGGGCGGGCCATCGTGGTGACCGACGTCGGGCAGCACCAGATGTGGGAGGCGCAGTACTACCGCCACCGCGACCCGCGCACGCTGATCACCTCCGGCGGTCTGGGGACGATGGGCTTCGCCCTGCCGGCCGCCGTCGGCGCGAAGCTGGCGCGGCCGGACGCCGAGGTGTGGGTGGTGGCCGGCGACGGCGGGTTCCAGATGACCATGGCCGAGTTGGCGACCATCGCCCAGGAGAAGCTCAAGATCAACGTCGCGATCATCAACAACGGCTATCTCGGCATGGTCCGCCAGTGGCAGGAGTTCTTCTACGAGCGCCGCTACGCCGCGACGCCGCTGCTGAGCCCGGACTTCGCGAAGCTGGCCGAGTGCTTCGGGCTCGGCGGGGCGACGGTCAGGACGCGGCGGGAAGTGGAGCCGGCGGTGGAGCGGGCGCGCGCGGACGAGCGCACCGTCGTCATCGACTTCCAGGTGGAGCAGGAGGACACGGTCTACCCGATGGTGCCGGCCGGCGCGGACCTGCACGACATGATCCGGCGGCCGAGTCCGGCGCCGATCGTGGAGACCGCCCATGACGAGTAGCCCGCGGCGCACGTTCGCCGTCTACGTCGAGGACAAGCCGGGCGTGCTCAACCGGGTGGCGTCGCTGTTCCGTCGGCGGGCCTTCAACATCGAGTCGCTGACCGTCGGCCACGCCGAGGTCCCGGGCGCCTCGCGCATGACCATCGTGGTGCGCACCGACGCCGTCGGCGCCCGGCGGCTGGAGGCGAACCTCTACAAGCTGGTCAACGTGCTGCGGGTGCAGGACCTCTCCGGCGGCCCGGCGATCTTTCGCGAGCTGGCGATGATCAAGGTCGGGGCGGACGCCGACACGCGCACCCACGTCATGCAGCTCGTCGACGTCTTCCGGGCGCGGGTGGTCGACGTGGCCCCCGACTCGGTGGTCATCGAGACCACCGGCACGGAGGACAAGATCGACGGCCTGCTCGAGGTGCTGCGCCCCTACGGCGTCATCGAGCTGGTCCGCACCGGGCGCGTCGGCATGACGCGCGGCGTCCGCAGCGTGATGATCGACCCGGAGGAGCGGCCGGAGCCGTACGCGCCGCCCGCCGAAGCGGAGGTCGACGAGGTCGACGACGGCGTGTCGTACTCGGTATAAGATCACGCTCCGGCCGCGCCGCCGGCGCGGTCCCGGCCCCGAAACGCGGCGGCTCCACTTCCGGCATCGAGGGTTCCAGACACATGGCGACGATCCACTACGACGACTCCGCGGACCTCGGGCTCATCCAGGGCCGCAGGGTCGCGATCTTCGGCTACGGCTCCCAGGGCCACGCCCACGCGCTGAACCTGAGGGACAGCGGCGTCGACGTGCGGGTGGCGCTCCACGCCGGCAGCCGGTCGAAGGCGAAGGCCGAGGCGGAGGGGCTGACCGTGGCCGCGGGCGGCGACGCCGCCGCGTGGGCCGACGTGGTCATGATGCTGACCCCCGACACCACCCAGGCGGGGATCTACGCCGAGCAGGTCGCGCCGCACCTGGGCGCAGGCAAGATGCTGATGTTCGCCCACGGGTTCAACGTCCGCTTCGGGACCATCAAGCCGCCGGCCGACGTCGACGTCACCCTGATCGCGCCCAAGGCCCCCGGCCACCGGGTGCGCGAGGTGTTCCTGGAGGGCGGCGGCGTGCCGGCCCTCGTCGCCGTCGAGCGGGACGCCACCGGCCGCGCCCGCGAGCACGCGCTCTCGTACGCCAGGGCGCTCGGCGCGACCCGCGCGGGGGTCATCGAGACCACGTTCGCCGAGGAGACCGAGACCGACCTGTTCGGCGAACAGACGGTACTCTGCGGCGGCGTCAGCGAACTCGTCAAGGCGGGTTTCGAGACGCTGGTCGAGGCCGGCTACCAGCCGGAGGTCGCTTACTTCGAGTGCATGCACGAGCTGAAGCTGATCGTCGACCTGTTCTACCGCGGCGGCCTCAACTACATGCGCTACTCGGTCAGCGACACGGCCGAGCACGGCGACTACACCGGCGGCCCGCGCGTCGTCACCGGCGAGACCCGCAAGGCGATGGGGCGGATCCTGCAGGAGATCCAGGACGGGACCTACGCCCGCAAGTGGATCGACGAGGACGCGGCCGGCCGGCCGTGGTTCCTGGCGCAGCGCCGGCGGGAGCAGGCGCACCCGATCGAGAAGGTCGGGGCGGATCTGCGCGCGATGATGCCCTTCCTCGACGCGGTGACGCTGAAGGAGGACGCGTAGAGCCGTTGGAACGGCCGGCGTTGCCGGCCGGCCGCGGAGGTTGCGCGCTGCGGCCGGGCTGGATACGATGCAACCGATGTCCGAACAGTCGAAGTGGACGGTCGGTTCGGCGATCGGCCTGGGCCTCTGCTGCTCGCCCTGTTCGCCGACTTCAACGCCCGGTTGGACGACCAGTCGGCGCAGATGGCCGGCCTGGCCGACCAGATCGCGGAGCTGCGCACCGAAGTCCGCGCCGACGTGCGCCGCCTCGACGACCGGCTGCGCGCCGTCGAGATCGCCTTCGGAAAGGTCGACCAGCGGTTGCTGATCCTCGAACGCGTCCTGATTCCCGCCCCCGACGCCGGCGCGCCGGACGAGTGACGGCCCGCCGCCGCATCCGCGGCACTACTCCCCAGGCAGGGCAGTGAGAACCGTGCGATACCGAACTCCGCGGCCCACAAGCCGCCGCGCCGGCGCCGGCCGTCACCCCTCGGCGTCTTCGAACAGGGCGGTCACGTCGACGGCGACGCCGTCCAGCAGCGCGGAGGTCGCGGTGTCGCCGCGGGCGAACACGCCGTGCTCGCGGTAGGCGCTCCCGGCGAGGGTGAGCACGGTGACCGTTTCGACACGGGGGTCGACGATCCAGCACTCGGGTACGGCCGCCTCGGCGTAGTCGGCGCGCTTGACGGCGAGGTCGCGGTCCGGGTCGTCCGGGCTGACCACCGCCGCCACCAGGTCCGCGCCGAGCCAGAAGCGATCCCGGCGCCGGGGATCGGACCGGTCCCGAAGCAGCAGGAGATCGGGTTCACGGAACTTGCCCTCGCGCACGCGCATCCGCAGTCCCGAGGTCATGACGACGCCGCGGAGCGGTGACGCGCGAACGCGGGCGCGGAACAGCCGATAGAGGAACAGCAGCAGGATCTGGTGCTTTTCCGTCGGTATGGGCAGTTCTTCCACGCGGCCGTCGGTGAACTCGATCCGGCGGCGGGCACGGTCCGTGAGCCGAAGGTATTGCTCGTCGCTCCAGCCGCCCTGGGGCGGCAGGGCGCCGCCCACCAGGGCGTCGAGCGCCTCCCGGGAGGTCGACGCCGGCGTCATGACGAAAGCATCATGCATCGGGACACCGTCTCGATCGAAGACCGGCGGCGGGCGTTGCGGGTGCGGGTGATCATGGCTGTATTCTAGTGACGGAGTCTTTTGCGCAGGAGGAACGATGCCGCGGATCGCGTTCGACGAGCTGCCGGAGGATGCACGGGTCTGGATTTTCTCGGCCGCGCGGGCGCTGAACCCGTCCGAGCGGGAGCGCCTGCTCGCGGAAGTGGATGCGTTCCTCGACCGCTGGGGGGCGCACGCGACGCCGCTGACCGCGGGCCGCGACCTCGTGTACGACCAGTTCCTCTTCGTCGCGGTCGACCGGCGCGCGGCCGGGCCCACCGGCTGCTCCATCGACGCCCTGGTCCGGCGGATGAAGGCCCTGCAGGACGAGATCGGCGTGGAGCTCGTCGATCACGCGCCGGTGCTGTTCCGGCAGGGCGCCTCGATCGCCCGGGTGCCGCGCGAGGCGTTCGCGGAACTGGCCGCGTCCGGGCAGGTCGGCCCCGGCACCACCGTCTTCGACAACACGCTGACCAGCCTGGGTGACGTCCGGGCCGGGCGCTGGGAGGTGCCCGCGTCCGATTCCTGGCACGCGCGGGCCTTCTTCTGACCGCCGCGCCCGGGCGGCGCACGATCTCGTCGACGTCGGCGACGACGCGCTCGACGAGGATCGGCGTCCGCTCGTTGCGCGCCTCCTCGAACAGCTCGGTCAGGGCGGCCTTGCCGCGCTCCTCGGGCGCGGCGGGCGGCACGTTGCGCTCGGCCTCGACGACGTCGCGGGCGAGGTCGAGCAGCGACTTCAGGAAATCGACGCTGACCAGCAGGCCCTGCGCCTGTCACGTCGGATCTACATCCGCGGCGGCACGTCGCAGCCCATCAGCGCCAGCGTCCTCGTCAACTGGAGGCGGCAGTAGAGCACGGCCGCGGCGCGCCACAGCCGGGTCGGCTCGTCTTCCTCGGCCACGACCGGGCAGCGGTGGTAGAACGTGTTGAACGTCCGCGCGAGACCGAAGGCGTACTTGGCGAGCGTGGACAGCTCCAGGGAGCGGAGCGCCTGGTCCGCCACCTCGTCGAGCCGCGCGGCTTCGAGCAGCAGACCCCAGGCGGCGGTCCCGTCGCCGGGGTCCTCCAGCGGCGCGGCCGGCAGCGTCCCGAGCGCGGCGGTCAGCGCCTCGTCGTCGAGGCCGTCCCGCTCGTACAGCTTGCGCAGGATGTTCGCGGCCCGCACGGCCGCGTACTGCACGTAGGGTCCGCTCTCGCCTTCGAAGCTCAGCGCTTCGTCGATGTCGAAGGCGATGAGCTTGCCGCGCGAGTACTTGATCATGAAGTAGCGGATGGCCGCCGTGGCGATGGCCGCGGCGACGGCCGCCGCCTCGGGGTCGCCCGCGGCCAGATCGGCGTGGCGCGCGAGCACCTCCCGTTGCGCCGCCTCGGTCAGCCGGTCGAGCAGGTCGTCCGCCTTCACGCCGAGACCCTTGCGGCCGGAGACCTCGACGAACGGACGCTCGGCGTCCGCGTCGAGCTCGTGGCCCAGGGCGCGCGCGGTCGCCGGCGACAGCGCCACCATCTCGTAGGAGACGTGCACCGAACGTTCGGCCTCGCGTTCGCGGCCGACGGCGGCGAGCGCCTGCTTGAGGAGCTGCTGCAGATAGGTCTGCCGCGTGTCGATGACGTTGTAGACGGCGTCGGCCTTGCCGAACGCGGCCGGGGGGCGCCCGGCTTCGCCGGCGGCGGAGGTCGTGGACCAGAGCGGACGGCCGGAGCGCTGCGCGCCGTGCCGGCGGTAGTGGAAGTCGTGTTCGAGGACCCCGAGCTTCCAGAACTGGTACGCGATGTCCTTGCCGACGTAGGTGACGGTGCCGTTGGAGCGCACGATCACCTTGGACTTCGACTTCGGCCCGCCTTCGGAGGCGTCGGCGTCCGGCCGCGGCGGGGCGTCCGGGGCGAGCGGCATCACCCAGCAGCCGGCCTGCGGCCCGTCCGCCGCGAGCGTCACCGCCCCCGTCGCCTCGAGCACCTCGAACGCGCGGGCCCAGAAGCGCAGGCGCAGGACGTCGCCCTCCCACGCCAGCAGGTCGTACTCGACGTTCATGCGGTCCATGGTGGCCAGATGGCAGCGGACGATGCGCTCGGCGACGATCCGCCCCAGCCGCGCCGCCGGGTCGGCGCCGGCCTCGAGGTCGTGGAGGGTGCGCGCCCGGAGCGCGAGCCGTTCGGGATCCTCCTCGTACCAGGCGGTCACCCGCGCGTAGAGGTCCCAGCAGTGGTGGTCGAAGCGCGGCCGCTCGGCGAGCGCGGCGACCTCCTCCGGCGTCATCCGCTCCAGGCTTTGGAAGCCGACCACCACGTCCGCAACCTGCACCCCGGTGTCGTCGATGTAGTTCTGGACCTCCACCGGGACGCCGAGGAAGCGCAGCAGCCGCACGAGCGTGTCGCCGAGCGCGGCGTTGCGCAGGTGCCCGACGTGGGCCGCCTTGTTGGGGTTGATCGCGGTGTGCTCGACGATCGCCTTGCGGACGCCCCGGCCCGCGGGCGGGGGCGGCGGCCCGAGCGCCGCGCGGGCGAAGCGGGCGCGGTCGAGAAAGACGTTGACGTAGCCGTTGGGCGCCGGCTCGAACCGGTCGACGCCGTCGACGGGGCCGAGCGCCCCGACGATCTCGGCCGCGATGGCGCGCGGCGCCTTGCGCAGCACCCGGGCCAGCTCGAACGCCACGGTGACCCCGAGGTCGCCCATCGAGCGGTTCGGCGGGCACTGGATCGCCACCGCCGGCAGATCGCCGGGAGCGAGGCCGTACAGGTCGACCAGCGCGTCGCGGACGCGCGCGCGCACGGCCGCGTGCAGCCCCAGGATCATCGGCCGTTCTCCCGCGTCCGGCCGCGCGCCGGCCGCGGCCGGGCGCCGTCCCCGTCGTGGTAGGCGGCCAGGGCCAGCGCCCGCGCGTAGTCGGCCGGCGTGTTGACGTTGAAGAAGAGCGTGCCGTGGGGGTCGAGCGGCGCGAGCTCGCCGGCGCCCAGCTCGTGGCGGCGCAGCTCCCGCAGGGCGTCGCCCGCCTTCAGCGTCCCCGCCGCGATCCGGCGCTCGAGGACCGGCAGGCAGGGCGCGCGGTAGCAGGCGCACAGCGGCTGCCAGCCGTCCCGGGTGCGCGGGACCGCGACGTCCACCGCGGGGCTCGCGCGCCGCAGCAGGCGGGCCAGCAACGGCGGGTTCGGAAACGGCATGTCGCCGGCCACGACCAGCGTGCGGGCGGAGCGCGAGACGCTCAGCGCCGCGTGCACGCCGCCGAGCGGTCCGGCGGCGGCCAGCACGTCCGGATGCACGGGCACTCCGAGCCCGGCGTACGCCTTGCCGTCGTTCGCCACGATGAACACCTGATCGGCCACCGCCCGGAGCGCCGCCAGCAGGCGGTCGACGATGCGCCGGCCGCCCAGGGGAAGAAGAGGCTTGGGCCTGCCGCCGAACCGCAGGGCCCGGCCGCCGGCGAGAATGGCCGCCGTCGACATCGCCGACCGAAACCTTAGCAGATCCGCGTCCCGGCCCGCCCGCGGCCCGTAGCCGCGCCCGCTCGAGGTCGTTCGAAGGCAAGGCTGTGTGTCCCGACCTCACGTGGGCGGCGATCTCGCCCAGCACGAGTCCGCCGGCCCGCGCCGCGCGCAGATCGGGCGCCGCGCGCAGATCGGGACGAAACGGGTTCAGGCCCGCGGCGATGAGGTCTCCGTTGACGAACGTCGGGCAGTCGCTCTCGTTCGGCAGGTACCTGCATGGCGAACGTCGTCTTGCCCGCGCCGTTCGGGCCGGCGATGATGAGAAAACGCGCGTTCCTCGACCGCGAACCCCGGCAGCGGCCGGCGCGCCGCCGCCAGCGCCCGCGGATAGCGCAGCGTGCAGCGCGGCAGGAACCACGCCACCGGGTTCAGGTCCGCCGCCGCCTCGCACCCCAGCCGCATCGCCTCCAGCGGAATCGCCCCGCCGCCCGCGAACGGGTCGAGCACCCGCGGCGGGCGTTCCCCGAACGCCGCGCGCAGCTCCGCCCGGAACCGCTCGATCTCGGCCGGGTCCTCCTCGCCCCACGGCAGGACCGCCGCCATCCGTCCGAGCAGCCGCCGCCGTTCGTCGTCGCCGTCCGGCGCCGGCAGCTAGAGCTGGCCGGCTCGCCGGCAGCGGCCGGCGAGCCGGCCAGACATGCAGCGTCGAGACGTGTTCGTGCCGCACGCTCTTCTCGTGGACCGAGGCGCGGGAGACCTGCTTGAGGGGGAAGGCGGTTTCGATGAGCCGGGTGTCGGGCAATCCGCTGTCCCTCCGCGTGGATGCCGTCACTTGCCCACTCCGTCTCGATGCGCGGGATCGTCAACCGTCCCGGGATTCCGAGCGGCCAGAAAGCGCGCCAATCTCTCCCGCAACGGGTCCGAGTTCCGGACTTCACACTCCCAGACCACGCAGACCGACCAGCCCATCCGCCGGAGGGCGGCCTCCGAACGTCGATCCCGCTCTTGGTTGGCCGCGATCCTGTGACGCCAGTAGTCGGCGCGGTTGCGCGGCAAAGAGGCGCGCGCGCAATCCTCGTGTCCGTGCCAAAAGCAGCCGTGGACGAAGATCACCTTTCGGCGGCCCGGAAAGACGACGTCCGGCGACCCCGGAAGGTCACGACGATGAATTCGGTATCGATAACCGTCGGCGAACAACAGCTTCCTGACCGCCAGCTCCGGCGCGGTGTGGCGCTGCCGCACGCGTTTCATGCGATGCGACGTCAGCTCGTCGACCGCCCACTCATTTCGCGGATTCATCGCCCCCGGTCTCCATCCGGGCGGAAATCTCCGCGTGGCATTGCCGGGACATCGCCTCGGCGAAATCACACGGCAAGGCGTTCCCAACCACGTTGCAGACGTACTCCATGTACGGAACGTCGAACAGGTAATCCGCGGGAAACGTCTGAAGCAACGCGGCTTCCCGGACGGAAATGGTCCTGTCTTTCTCGGGATGACCGAACCGGCCCTTGCTGAACGTCGTGCAGCCCCCGGTGATCGTCGGCGACGGCCGATCCCACTCCATGCGGCCGTAAACGTTCGTGAATCCCTCGTAGCCGTTTCGGTGGCAACCGGGGCGCAGGGTCTCGGGAATGTCGGTCCACGTCCGACCCGCCTTCGCCGCCCTGATGCGCTTGACGTTCGCCGACGAAAGCGTTCTGACGACGTGCCAATCGGTCCTTTCGACCTTGCCGTTCCTCCTGGCGTCCGTCAGCGTGACGGGTTCCTTCATGTGCCCGATGGCGTTTCTCACCGACTTCCAGCGGGCCAGACCGTTTTCACCATTCCTGGCATGCGTGGGCTTGGGCAAATCGACGTCGAAACCCAGTCCGCAAAGGAGGACGAGCCGGCGCCGAAACTGGGGAACGCCGTAGTCCGCTACTTCCAGGACGTCCTCCGTGACGGTGTACCCGAGACCCTCCAGTCGCCGGCAGAGATCGGAATAAAGCGCCTTACCCTTTATGGCCAGTCTCGGAACGTTCTCCATCATGATCGCCGTCGGACGGATTTCCTCCGCCAGACGAGCCATTTCCAGAACCAGCGCATTACGGCGGTCGTCTCTCCGGTATTTGGCGGTCAGGCTGGTGAACCCCTGGCACGGCGGGCAGCCCGCCATCAGTTCTATTTTCTGCTCACCGATCGACTTCAGCAGGTCCTTCCCGGAGACGGTCGTGACGTCCTGCTTCAAAGCGTGTACTTCAGGGTGGTTGACCTTGTAGGTAGCGTAGGCGTGCTGTTCGTTCTCGATCGCCGCCACGACGTCGAAGCCGGCGCGCTTCAACCCCACGGTCAGGCCTCCCCCGCCCGCGAACACGTCGATCGCCTTGAGGGCCATGTCAGCGTGCGTCTCTATCGGAGACCAGGGCCTTTTGCCTGTTTGCCTCGGTCAAAAAATCCTGATGCACGGTTTTGGTGCGCAGCAAGAATTCGGTCCAGGTGAGGTGGGTCAATTTCCGCGTCGCCACGTAGCCACGGTAGGCCGCGGACGGGGATCCCGACAGGGCGGTCTTTTCGCATACGAGCGTGACGTGGAAATCGTGAAAAAATTTCTTGAAACCGACGTTTTCGCTCAGGAACGACTCCATGCAGTCGTGGTACGTGACGATCCTCTCCATTTCATCGTTCTCGAGCGCATGTCCCGGTCTCTTTATTTCGACGATTTGCGCCACGCCCTCCTGGCTGGACAAAACGAAGTCCGGCCTCTTCTTCGGGTTCCGAAAGTTCGAGAGCGCAATGGCTCGTCCGGTTTTCCTCTTGTAGTACTTTTCGAATTCCACTCTCAGGCTGTTGAGTGATTGGTTCGCCGTCACCGGCGCCCATTCCGGATTGATCAGCCACGGTGCATCTTCAATGAGGTTTTGAAGGCTGTCTTCGTCGGTGTTCCCATCGTCCTTCAGGTTCTCCAGGCGCGTGATTATCTTGAGACGATCTTCGGCAATTCGTCCGAACGAAGAAAGTTCCGCGATGCGCGCAGTGCGTAGAAGAGATCCGAGCGCCGATAGAGGCGTGTGCTCCCGCTCCGCCGCGGCCTTCATCTTGTCGTCCAGAGTGACGTGCGGAGCGAACATGAGACCCAGGTTGACCAGATTGCCAACGGCCTTTTCGTCCTTCGCCTCCGCCGTGCTGATCGTGTTGCCGAGCATCCTGGCGATCTTGATCGCCTGTTCACGAATGTCTTTCTGATTCTCCGCCGGGTAGGCATCACGAACACGCTCCTCGACGCGTCCGGTTTCGAAGAACAAGTCCCGGGCGACCTTCCGCATCGGATCCCGAGACAGCGTGCCGATTCTCTTGACTACGAGTTGGCCCCATTCCTGAAACGCCGCGGCGAGCTCGTCGGACCACAGAACGTCCCGGCGATCCGTCTGTATCAAGTCGTTATCCTCGTCGAGCCAATCGGCGTGCAGTTCACCGACGAGGTAGGATCGGACGTTGTGTTCTCCGGTGAAACCGGCTTTCCGGTTGAAAACCGACGTCTGGGCGGCGATCTTTCCGTGGCAATAGATTCTGATGCCGGCCATCAAGTCGTCCTTGTACGGTTCCTTGGAATACGCCACCCACCCGGTCACCGAATAGAATTTATCGTCGTGTTCGAAGCCTGCACGAAGGTCGCTTATTTCACCCTTCGGTCCCGTGACCTTGTCTCCGAACTCGATACGGGTGTTGGGCATGGTATCGACGCCGAACGAGCCGACGACTCGACCGTCCGAAGGAGTCCTGGTGTTGTCACGAAGGACGACCGCCCAGTTTTTCGATCGAATGCCGAACCGCTGGGCGATCTGGCGTGACAGGAGGTCGGCGTCCGGAACCTTGCGGTAGTTGAAATCCTTCAGGATTACCGTGGTTCCCCTCTTTTCGCTTCGTGATCCGTCGCGTCGTCCCACCACAGGCTTGTACGGCTCGCCGGGAGGATCGTTTTCTGCCGTTATATGGTCGTAATTCAGAACGACGTGCGACGTTTCGTATCCGTCGTCATCCCGGGCGTCGTCAACGCCCGTGCCGGCGCTGATGACTTCGATCACCTTGCAGATTCCGAACGGCGCCAGCTTGCCGACGCCCTTTCGTCCCATGACCCTTCGCTCGAAATTTCGAGAAATCGGCCCTCGTCTGTAATCGGTTCGGCGTTCGGCGCCGACGATGAGAAAAAAGTTCTGCATTTCCGCGGGAGTCATTCCGATTCCATCGTCTTCGATCCTGATCTCGAAACCCTTGTCGGAGATCGAACCACCCGCCTTCGTGGCCAGGTACTGTCCCATCGGAGCACTTACGGTGACCTGTGTCGCGTCGGCATCGTACGAATTGGAAATGAGTTCCGCGATGACCGCGGAGACCTTGTCGTAGAGCTTCACGCCGAGTTTGTCGACGGTGAGCCGGGATATCCTCATCGTGTATTCGTTGGCCATGCTCGTTTCCTTGTGATTCCGTCAGTCCGTGTCAGCCACTCGTTCCTGCTTTACCCGACAATCGACTTCGACGTCCTCCCTCGGTTCTGCTCCGGCGCCGACTTTGCCGCTCGACCGGACGTCCTCGTCGGTTCCGGCCCCAGCGGCCCAAGCGTCCGCGGCCACAGGCTCGTCAATCTTACACGGTGACGCGTTTCCCGCCAGCGAGTTCTCCGAGATGGACGATCCCAAGTGACCGAATCGGCACGCCGGTCCGGCGAAACTCTCGGCGACGACCGCGTCCGCGTCGTCGAGGGCCGACACGCCCATCCAGTGCCGGCGGGCGGCCGGCTTGATGACGACGACCTCGCCGCGGCCGTGGACTCGCAGTTCGCGCTGCCCGGACAGGGACGTGGCGAGCGGGACGTTCAGGCGGCGGCCGAGCCGGTCGAGCACGGCCCTCGCGGACCCGTCCGGCGTGACGACCTCCGCGGTGGAAGGAGCGTATCCCTCTTCCAGGACGAAGCGGACGACCCGAAGCGGGGCGCGCTCGGGCAGGTCGAAGACCTCGGCGCGCATGCGGCGGCGCTTTCTTGCAGACAGCCAGCCGTCCATCACCGACAGGAACGCGCGGGCGTAGTTCAGCAGGTGCGGGTCCGGGACCGCGGCGTCGACGGACCGCTCCCGGCCGTCCTTCCAGTGCCAGCTCGCGCGGAAATGGCCGTCTCGCACGACGACGCACTCGGCGTCGTCCAGGCCGTACAGATCGAAGACCGCCTCGTCGAGTGTCCGCCAACGCGGGTCGTCGACGCTGGTCGGCGGCTGGCGTTGCAAGTCGTGAGCGAGGCGCGTCAGGTCCCGACCGGCCTCGGCACGAAGGGACACGTCGACGTCGGGAACCGGCAGATGCTCGATGTCCCGGCACTTGATCCTCCGCATCGACAGTCCGAACGTGGAGGCGGTCATCAGGAAGAACCACGAGGCGAGCGACGAACTCAGGATGGCGGCCAGCAGGCGGGCGGCTTCACGGCGCGAAGGGGGGAACGCGGCCCCGAAGAAGGCGTCGGTGAAGACCGTGTCGTGGTCGAGGACGGCGACGATGGGGCGGGGTACACGCCGCAGGAACTCCTTGATTACCAGCAACGGCTCCTGGTACGTGCCTTGTTCGCGCGGCCGTTCAGCTTGGGGTTCGTCGAAAATTCCCAGCGGCTCGAGGAACGAGAACGGCTGAAGATCCCGGGCGGTCAGCAGCGGCAGCCCGCGGAGACAGCCGGCGTCCCGGCTTCGGTTCCCGAGAATCAACCCGGTGCGAAGCGGTGCATCGAGCGCGTCGAGGCGGTCGGACAACGCATCGTGGCTTGTGCTCAGTCGATCCAGCAGCGCGAGATCGCGCCGGCCGCCGAGCAACGCACCCTTCAGCAGCGCCGGGTTGCGCCGCCAGTCGGCCAGCGGCAGGTCGATGACGTCGCCGGGCGCAATCTCGAACGTGTGGCTGCGCGCGCCGACGGGAGACCAGGGAACCTGCACGGCGGTGATCGTGTCGCGGCGCGGTGCCCGGTGACCCGCCAGCAGGACGAGCGCGGGCATACTGCCGCGAGAAAACAGCCAGTCGGACTGGTTGGACAGGTTGACCAGCGTCACCGGCGACAGCTTGTCGATAAGTTGTTTCACGGCGGATGCGCCGGTTCCGCTGCGGCTGAAGAACTGGACGGCGCTCAGGACCAGGCCGAACCGCGTCGCGTCGGAGGCGAAGTCCATCGCCCGACGTACGAAGTCCAGACTTTCCCCGCGCGGCGCACGGGGGCCGTTCCGGCCGGCGCGGTGTCGCCGCGCCGCCGTGGACGCCTGGCCCCGATAGCTCCAGGGCGGGTTGCCGACGATGACGTCGAACTTCCTTGGGGCTTCGTCCTCGGTCGACGTCGCGGCGGGCGGGGCAGCGGAGCGGGTTGGACCCGGGTCCAAGTGGAGCTTCTTTGGGGCTGCCCCCTCAGTCAACACCGGCCGTGCTGTCGGCACGGTGTCGATCTCCCACGCGTCGCCTACGTGCAGCGTCCGTCCGATCAACGGCTCGAACCGCAATGCCTCCGGCGGTTGCGGGTCGGGGTCGAGCTCCAGGGCGGCCAGATAGAGGCTGAAGGCCGCCACGCGCACCGCCGCTTCGCTCACGTCGACGCCGTGGATCTGCCGGTGCAGCGTGGAGCGGATCAGATCGCGGCTCGGCGGGTTCCCGTTCGCGCGCAGCGCGACCAGCCGCCGCAGCGCCTCGACCAGGAAGACGCCTGACCCGCACGTCAGATCCAGAACGGTCTCGGTTCCGGTCAGGCCGTCCGTGACCTCGTCCAGCACCAGCGACACCAGCGAAAGCCGCGTGTAGAAGACGTCCGTTTCGGATTCGCGTCCGGGCGTGGACGGCTCCGCGTGGGCGAACTGCTCGTAGATGGAGCTGATCAGCTCCACCGGGATCACGTCGAACTGATACGGAAAGAGCGTTCCCTGCCCCGATTCCGGGTCCACGGCATCGAGGAAGTCGGCGACCCGGCCGAGATGCTCCGCGTCCGGCAGCGGCGCGCCCCCGGAGGGGAACACGTCGCCGTTGAAGGTGTCCCGCAGCCAGTCGAACAGCCGCTCGGTGGCGCGGCGGTCGCGGAGGACGGCGGAAAGGGCGCCGCGGCCGTACTCGCTCTCCAGACGCTCGGCGGTGATGATCTCCCGGTCGACGAGGAACTGCGCGAAGATCGACCGGCCGATCAGCCCCTGTGCGGCGGCGCGGTCCAAACCCGCCGTCACGAGGTCGCGCTCCAGAGCGGCCAGATCCGACAGCAATTGGCGGTCGACGCTGGTCCGGCGATCGATGTCGGCCCGCTGCCAGAACCGGCCCGTCTCCATGGCCAGCCGGCCGGCGAAGGCGTCGAGCTCGTCCAGGGCGCCCTCCACGGTGCGGAACCACCGGACCCGATGGGCGTCGGCGTCGCCGGACGCCAGCGGCCGGCCGAAGCCGTTGTACAGGTCGATCCGATCCGGGGACACCACCCACAGCAGCGGCGCGAACCCCTGGTTCCAGACTTCGCGGCGCCACTCGGCCACCCGATCGTCGTCCGGAACGTCCGGTTCGTACTTGAAGTGGACGGTGAGCGCCGAATCGCTGCGCCACAGCGCGTCGGGAGCGAACCGCCGGGTCCGGCAGCCGGCGCGCGCCTCGTCGCCCAGCAGCACGCCGCGCGCCGGCTCGCCGCCGGCCAGATAACCGGTGGCTTCCAGCACGTCCCGGAGCACGTCGGTCGCCATGGACTCGTTCAACCGTCGCTGTCGCGGGCCGGGTTCGGAAAGCCTGGCCCCCGTCCCGCGGTACACGCGCTCGAAGTTGCGCCAGCCCCGGACGAATCGGCGGCGAATCGCGGATTCCGGCACGCCGTGTCCTCCCCGCGCGACGCGCTGCGCCACCCGGGCCACGGCCACGTCGGGCGTCGGCAGCCGCGGGAACACCAATCGTACACGGTAGCCGCCCGCCCGCCAGCGGCGCCCCGCGGCCCCGCGGCGGGCCTCCGCGTTGACACCGTTCGGAGGCTCGGCTACCGTGAGCGGGAGCGCATCCGGATAGCGACATGTCGATCAGGCGAGCTCGGCGTCGGGTTCGGCGCCTGCTGCGGTGGGGCGCAGCGGTCTGGACGCTGCTGCTCCTGGCCGCGGCTTGGCCGGGCGCGCAGGGCGGGGAGCCGTCCCGCCGTCCGGTCGTCTACGCGACCGACGTCGAGGCGCTCATCCATCCCGTCTCCGCCGAGTACGTCGGGCAGGCGCTCGACGAGGCGGACCGCGCGGGCGCGGACCTGGTGGTCCTGATGCTGCGGACGCCCGGCGGACTCGTCGATTCCACCCGCGAGATCAACACGCGGATCATCGAGGCGCGGACGCCCGTCGTGGTCTACGTCGGTCCCAGCGGGACCCGGGCCGCGTCGGCCGGCTTCCTGATCACCCTCGCCGCGGACGTGGCGGCCATGGCCCCCGGGACGCACATCGGCGCCGCGCACCCGGTCTCGGGAACCGGGTCCGGGATGGACGAGACCGCGGCGGAGAAGGCGGCGTCCGACGTGGCCGCCTACGCGCGGTCGATCGCGAGCCAGCGGCGGCGCAACGTGGAGCTGGCGGAGAAGGCGGTCACCGAGAGCATGTCCTTCACCGAACGCGAGGCCCTCGAGGCCGACCCGCCGCTGATCGACCTGATCGCCGCGGACCTCGACGACCTGCTGAAGCAGCTCGACGGCCGCGAGGTGCGGCGCTGGGACGGCGGCCTCGTGGTGCTGCGGACGGCCGACGCGGAGATCGAAACCGTCGCGATGACCTGGCGGCAACGCCTGCTGAGCGCGATCGCGCACCCGCAGATCGCGGTGCTGCTGTTCAGCCTCGGGAGCCTCGGGCTGACCATCGAGCTCTGGAATCCGGGCGCCGCGGTGCCCGGCATCGTCGGGGCGGTGTGCCTGCTGCTGGCCTTCTTCGCGTTCCAGATCCTGCCGATCAACTACGTCGGCCTGCTGCTGATGCTGTTCGGCATGGTGCTGCTCGTCATCGAGATGTTCACGCCGACCTACGGCGTCCTGGCCGCCAGCGGCATCGCCAGCATGATCTTCGGGGCGGTGATGCTGTTCGACTCCCCGGCGCCCGAGATGCAGCTCGGGTGGCCGTTCATCCTCGCCACGGTGCTGGCGCTCGGCGGCGGCACGGCCGTCCTGGCCCGGCTCGGGCTCCGGGCGCACCGGGTCCGCGCGGTCACCGGCGTGGACGGCATGATCCACCAGGAGGGGCTGGCCCTCGATCCGCTCGCGGCGGATGGGCGGGGCCGCGTCTCGACACGGGGTGAAATCTGGACGGCCGCGGCCGTCCCGGGGGAGGACGTCGCCGCCGGCGAGCGCGTGCGCGTGGTCGCCGTCCGGGGCATGGTGCTCACCGTGCGGCGCGCGGCGCCGCCGTCCGAGGAAGGATCGGAGTCATGGACATCGGCCAGCTCGTCCCGGTGATCGTCGTCCTGCTGTATCTGGCGAACACCTTCAAGATCCTCAACGAGTACGAGCGGGCCGTGATATTCCGTCTCGGGAAGCTCTATCCGCGTTCGAAGGGGCCGGGCATCATCGTGGTGCTGTGGCCGATCGACCGCATGGTCCGCGTCAGTCTGCGCACCATCGTCATGGACGTGCCGCCGCAGGACGTCATCACCAAGGACAACGTCTCGGTCAAGGTGAACGCCGTCGTCTACTTCCGGGTCATGGACCCGCAGCGATCCGTCGTCGAAGTCGAGAACTTCCACTACGCGACCTCGCAGCTCGCCCAGACGACGCTGCGCAGCGTGCTCGGGCAGGTGGAGCTGGACGGCCTGCTGTCGGAGCGCGAGGCGCTCAACCAGCAGCTGCAGCAGATTCTCGACCTGCACACCGACCCGTGGGGCGTGAAGGTCTCGTCGGTCGAGGTCAAGCACGTCGACCTGCCGGTCGACATGCAGCGCGCGATGGCCGCGCAGGCGGAGGCCGAGCGCGAGAAGCGTGCTAAGATCATCCACGCCGAGGGCGAGTTCATCGCCTCGGAGAAGCTGTCGCAGGCCGCCGAGGTCATCGGCCGGCAGCCGCTGGCCCCGGTGCTGCGCTACATGCAGACCCTGACGGAGATCGCCGGCGAGAAGAACTCGACCATCATCTTTCCGCTGCCCATGGACCTCATGGGCGCGCTGATGGGCAAACGCGGCGAGCGAGAGTGACGTCAAGATCCTCGAACGGGACCGGCTTCGGCTCCAAGCACGTCGTCTTTCTGGCGCTGATGGGCGCGTGGCTGGCCGTGGTCGTCTTCCTGCTCGGCGTGATGGTCGGCCGCGACGTGTCGATCCTGGAAGTGGTCACCGGGCGGCAGTCCGCCGACGCCGCGGCGGACTCGCCGGCCGTGGACGAGCCGCCGTTCGTCGCCAGCACGACGCGGCGCGAGCCGTCGATGGCGGCGACCGACGGCGGGGACCTGTCCTACTTCCAGCGTCTCGACGACGAGCTGGGCCCCGAGCTCGACGCCGGCCTGTCGGAGGCGGCCGCCGCGCCGCCGGCCGGGCCGGAAGACGCCGGGTGGCCGATGCCGTCCGGCGGCGCCGCGGCGGCGTCCGGCGGCTACTCGATCCAGGTGACGACGCTGCGCGAGGGCGAGGCCGCCGAGAGGATGGCGGAGGGGCTCGCGGCGAAGGGGTATCCCGCGTTCGTCGTGCCGCCGGCGCCGGCCGCGCCGGTTCCGGTGTTCCGGGTCCGGGTCGGCACGTACGCGGACCGCGGCGAGGCCGAACGGGTTCTGAGGCGGCTCGAAGGCGAAGAGTCGCTCCGGCCCTGGATCACGCGCTAGCGTGTCCGCGGCGGGAATCCGATCCGTGCCGCCCCTGCTGCTCGCCGCGCTCTCCGGCGCGCTGCTGTTCCTGAGCTTTCCCACCCTGGGACACCCCGCCGCCGCGTGGCTGGCCCTCGTGCCGCTGCTGACCGCCGCGGCGCGGGCCACGCCCTGGCAGGCGCTCCGGCTCGGCGCGGTCACCGGCTTCGTGCACTTCGCGGGCACGCTGTACTGGATTCCGGCCGTGATGATCGACTACGGCGGACTGCCCGCGCCGGCGGCGTGGTTCGTGCACGTCCTGCTGGTCGCGGTCCTGGCCCTGTTTCCCGCCCTGTTCGCGGCCGGCGTGGCCGATCTGACGGCGCGCTTCGGGCCCCGGGGGCTGCTGTTCGCGCCCGCCCTGTGGGTCACGGCCGAGCTGGGGCGGATGCACCTCTTCACCGGGTTTCCGTGGGCGCTGCTCGGGTACAGCCAGGCCCCGTTTCCGGCCGTCGCCCAGGCCGCGAGCGTCGTCGGCGTGCTCGGCCTGTCGGCGCTCGTCGCCGCCGTCAACGGCGCCGTCGCGCACGCGCTGGTGGCGGGCCCCGGGCGCGGCCGTTCGCCGCTCGCGGTGACCGCCGCCGTGGTCGCGGCGGCCGTCGCGTTCGGGGCCTGGCGTCTTCAGGATGGGTCGCTGCTGCGGGCCGGCTCCGCCCTGCGGGTGGCCGCCCTGCAGGGCAACGTCCGGCAGGACGAGAAATGGAATCCGCGGCGGAGCGACGCCATCCTGGAGACCTATCTCGGACAGACGCGGCGCGCGGCCGGCGCGGGCGCGCGGCTGGTGGTCTGGCCGGAGACGGCGACGCCGTTCGCGCTCGATCGGGACCCGCGCGGGGAGGCGGTGCGCGCCGCGGCGCGGGAGTCCGGGGCGCATCTTCTGGTCGGCACGACGGAAGTGGCGCGCGGGGCGGAGACGCGGCGCTACAACGCGGCCTACCTGATCGAGCCCGGCCGGGGTTCGACGTCCGGCGTGTACCGCAAGCAGCGCCTCGTGCCGTTCGGGGAGTACGTGCCGCTGCGCCGGGCGCTGTTCTTCGTCTCGCCGCTGGTGGAGACCGTGGCGGACTTCTCGGCGGGCGCCGAGGCGCGCACGCTCCCGGCCGGCGGGGGGCGGGTGGGCGCGGCCATCTGCTACGAGATCATCTATCCTGGCCTGGTGCGGGAGCTCGTGCTCCGCGGCGCCGGGCTGCTGGCGACGATCACCAACGACGCCTGGTACGGGCGCACCGCCGCCCCGCACCAGCACTTCCAGCAGGCGGCGATGCGGGCGATCGAGCAGGGGCGCTTTCTCGTCCGCGCCGCCAACACCGGGATCAGCGGCGTGATCGATCCCTACGGCCGGGTGCTGGCGCGCTCGGGGCTGTTCGAGCCGGCCGTCGTCGTCGAGGACGTGCGGTTCCTGAGCGGCCTCACGCTCTACGGCCGCTGGGGCGACGCGCCGGCCTACGCGGGCGCGGTCATCGCCCTGGCCGCGCTGGGACGCGGCCGGCGGCGCCGGATTCACCGTTGACGTTCGGCGCGCCGCATCCCGGGCGCGCCGGTTTCTCCATGCAGGGGACGGAGGCATTCTCGTGGCGATAGCGCTGGACGAACACGTGCGTCGGTATCAGGACCTGGTCGAGCGCGCGGCCGACTTGCGGAGGCATCTTTGACCCCGCCGCCGTCGAAGCGGAGATGACGAAGCTGGAGCGGCAGGCCGCCGCGCCCGACTTCTGGAGCGATCCCGGCGCGGCGCAGCGCGTGCTGCGGCGGCGCCGCCGGCTGCAGGAGGACTTCGACCTGGCGGAGTCGCTGCGGGGAAGGACCGACGACCTCGCGGTGCTGATCGAGTGGGCCGAGCAGGGCGAGGAGGTGGGCGGCGACCTGGAGTCGGGCCTCGGCGAGCTGCAACGGGAGGTCGAAGGCGCGGAGGTCCGCAAGATGCTCGGCGGCGAGCACGACGCCTGCAACGCCATCGTCTCCATCCATCCGGGCGCCGGCGGGACCGAATCGCAGGACTGGGCGGAGATGTTGCTGAGGATGTATCTGCGCTGGGCCGAGCGCCGCGGCTTCTCCCGCGAGGTGATCGACGCGCAGCCCGGCGACGAGGCCGGCGTCAAGAGCGCCACCGTCACCGTGGACGGCGACTACGCCTACGGACTGCTGCTGGCCGAGGCGGGCATCCACCGCCTCGTCCGCATCTCGCCGTTCGATCAGGCGGCCCGCCGGCACACCTCCTTCGCGTCGGTGTTCGTCTGGCCGGAGTTGCCCGACGACGTCGAGATCGAGCTGGAGGAGAAGGACCTGCGGATCGACACCTATCGATCGAGCGGCGCGGGAGGGCAGCACGTCAACGTGACCGACTCGGCGGTGCGCATCACGCATCTGCCGACCGGCATGGTCGTCTCCTGCCAGAACGAGCGTTCGCAGCACCGCAACCGGGACGCGGCGATGGCCGTGCTCAAGGCGCGGCTGTACGACCGCCGGTTGAAGGAGCAGCAGGACCGGCTGGAGGAGATCGGGGGCGAGAAGAAGGACATCGCCTTCGGCAGCCAGATCCGCAGCTACGTCCTGCACCCCTATCGCCTGGTCAAGGACCACCGCACCCGGGTCGAGGAGGGCAACGTCGATCGGATCCTCGACGGCGACCTCGATGGCTTCATCAAGGCGTACCTGATGCGGAAGGCGTCCGGCGAGACGGGCGGCGCCCCGGACGCGCCGTCCGCGTGAAGCGTTCCGCGGCGCGGGCTGGCGCCGGAGGTCCGGGACGGCTTGACAGCGACAGCCTTCCGCGGCGCGGCCGGGCGCGGAACGGCCAGGAGTCTGCGCCGTAGAACGGCGCGGACTCCTGGAGCGGTCAGGATGGGCGCCGAGCGGAGCCGCAAGGCGACGCTTGGCGGGCGCTAGCGCAGGAAGGCCGTCCCCGGCTCGGTGCCGGCGATGAACGCCTCTTCGATGGGACCCCGCGTTCCGGGGCCGGCCGGCTCCCCGGTCCGCGGGTCGACCGAGGCGAAGACGATGTTGGTCGGCGGGTCGAACCGCGGCCGCGTCTCGCGGTCGCCGACCCAGGCTTCCATGAAGTCGATCCAGATGGGCAGGGCCACGCGGGCGCCCTGCTCGTTGTAGCCCATCGACTTCTTTTCGTCGTGGCCGACCCAGACGCCGACCGTGACGTCGGGGTCGAAGCCGACGAACCACGCGTCCGTGTAGTCGTCCATCGTGCCGGTCTTGCCGCCGAGCGGCCAGTCGAGCGTGCGCAGCACCCGCCGCGCCGTGCCGCGCTGCACGACGCCGCGCATGAGGCTGACCATGACGTAGGCGGTGTCCGGCCGCAGCGCGTCGCGGGACCGCGGGCGGTTCTCCTCCAGCAGCCGCCCGTTGCGGTCGAGCACGCGGTCGATCAGGAACGGCAGCATGCGCCGGCCCTGGTTGGGGAACACCGAATAGGCGCTGGTCACCTCCATCAGCGTCGCTTCCGCCGAGCCGAGCGCCACGGAGAGGTAGGGCGGGATGGGGGAGCTGAATCCGACCCGGCGCGCGAAGTCGATCACGACCTCCGGCCCCACCTGGTTCATGAGCCAGACGGCCGGCACGTTGCGCGAGTCCTCGAGCGCGTGCCGCAGGGTGACGGGGCCCACGTAGGTGTTGTCGTAGTTGCGGGGACGGTAGCGCGGCTGCCCCGGGCCCACCTCGAAGCTGACCGGCTCGTCCTGGAGGATGCTGGCCGTCGTGTAACCCTGATCGACGGCGGCGGCGTAGAGGACGCCCTTGAACAGCGAGCCGAGCTGCCGGAACGCCTGCGTGGCGCGGTTGAACCGGCTGCGGTCGAAGTCGTAGCCGCCGACCAGGGCGAGGACCTCTCCGGTCCGGTTCTCGATGGCGATCAGCGCTCCTTCCACGGCGGGTTCCTGATCGAGGGTGGCCGCGCCGCGCCCGCCCGCTACGTCCGGCAGGGCCGTCAGCGTCACGTCGATCAGGTCGCCGACCCGCACCAGCGCGTCCGGCGCGGACGCGCCCGTCCAGGCGAAGCCGCCGGCGCCTATGTCCGCCTCGTGCGGGCCGACCCGCACCTGGATGGCGCCGGCGTTCGTGCCCGTGACCACCGCCGGGACCATGTCGCCCTCGGCGACGGGGAGCCGCCAGCGCGGGTGTTCGAACGCCTGCACGGACTCGGCCGCGTCGCCGCCGTCGAGGACGTTGCGCCGCGCGCCGCGGAAGCCGTGGCGCTTGTCGACGGCGCGCAGGCCGTCGGAGACCGCCCGGTTCGCGGCGCGCTGCAGGTCGATGTCGAGCGTCGAGTGGACGACCAGGCCGTCCTCGTACAGTCCCGCCACGCCGTAGTCCGCCTCGAGGTGCTGGCGGATCTCTTCCAGGAAGTACGGGGCGATGGTGTTGGCCCGCCGCCGGCGGGGGGCGAGGACGATCGGCTTGTCCATCTCCGCCGCGGCGACGTCGTCGGTGACGTAGCCTTCCTCCGCCATTCGTCTCAGCGCGTAGTTGCGCCGTTGCGTGGCCCGCTCCGGGTCCACGAGCGGGCTCTGGCGCGCCGGCGCCGGGAAGATGCCGGCGATCAGGGCGGCCTCTCCGAGCTCGAGGTCCCGGGCGGACTTGCCGAAGTAGAGCTGCGCCGCCGCCTCGACGCCGTGCGCGGCGTGCCGCGCCGTGCCGAGCCAGACCTGGTTGGCGTAGAGCGCCAGGATCTCCCGCTTGGTGTAGCGCTTCTCGATCAGGAACGTGTAGTACGCCTCCACCAGCTTGCGCTGCCAGGTCTTCTGGAGCCCGAGGCTCTCGCCGCCCACCTCGATGTTGCGGGCGAGCTGCATCGTCAGGGTGCTGGCCCCGGAGTACAGCCGCCGCTGCAGGACGTCCTGGACGGCGGCGCGGGCGATGGCCGCGACGTCGAAGCCGTTGTGCTCGAAGAACGCGCTGTCCTCGGCCGCGACGATCGCGTTGCGCAGCACGTCGGGGATGTCGTCGTAGCCGATGACGTCCCGGCGCTCGGTGGCGAACTCCCCGATCAGCTCGCCCCCGCGCGCGTACACGCGGGTGATGGTGTCGGGGACGTAGTCGTCGAGGGCCTCGATCTCCGGCAGGTCCGGCGAATAGGCGAACAGCACGCCGGTCACGACGCCGACCAGCGCGGCGCCGGCGAAGAGGCTCAGGATGACGGCTTGACGCACGTAGCGGTTCGTTGCAGGAGCCAAGCGCTTCTCCTCGCTGATTTCGTCTCGAAGGCGGTTTCAACTATAGCACGGGCGCCGCGGCGCTCAGGCCGCCGCGGCGTCGTCGTAGAACGGCGACGGGACGGTCGGGTAGGCGCGGAAGACGTGCGTGAACACGGCCTCGGACCGGGCCGCGACGTCCTCGTCGGAGTAGACGCCGGCGGGCAGGCCGGTCGCGTCGCTGTAGAGGAAGTCGTGGATGGCGACCTGCACGGCGCCGCGGGTGGCCTCCTTCTCGCGCCATTGGTCGACGCGCAGCTTCCCGGCCTTCAGCGTCCGCAGCAGCTCCTTCGCGACGGTCTTGATGCGCGCCGCGTCCGCGCCGCCGAGGTCGGGCCTGGTCAGCAGGTCGAAGACGGCCAGTGATTCCTCGTCCAGCCCCTCCCGCAGCGCGCGGCTCTCCTCGTCCTCCAGCCTCCGTACGAACCTGAGCAGCTCCTCGAAGGTGTGCTCGATGGTCACGCGGTCCTTCTCGCGGTTGTACTCGGCGACTATGCCTTCGTAGTGCTGCTGGAAGTCGGTCCGCAGGGGGTTGCGTTCGATCAGGCGCCGGACCCGCTGCTCGACGGCGTGCTTGAGCGCCTGCACCGCCGTCCGTTGCGAGCGGCTGCGCTCGAACTCCCGCTTCAGCCGGTCGAAGTCGATCGCGCTGACGTCGTACGTCGGCCGGTCCTCGACGGTCCGGTCGGCCCGCACGTCGATGGCCGCGTCCACCACTTCGCGCAGCGCGCGGAGGGCGTCGCCGACGTCGGCCTCCTCCCGGTCGCGTTGCAGGCTCCGGTAGACGACGTCGACGGCGTCGCGGTCCGTCCGGTGGGCGTTGACGCCGCGGACGTTGACGCACGCCCTGAACTTGCGGAACACCTCGCGGCACAGCACCTCGAAGCGCTTGCGGGTCTCGTCGTTCTCGTTCGCGGCCTCCTTGCAGGCCACGATGGCCGCGTTGCGCGCGAAGCCCCGCCGGCCGATCACGTCGTCGAGCGGCGCCCCGCGGCCGGCGAGGAAGCGCCGCGCCAGCCCGACGGCCTCGGCCAGCTCGGCGAGCAGGGCGCGCTCCGGCCGCGCCGGATCGATCTTCCGGCCGCCGCCGCCGGCGAACGTCGCCAGCGCCCGGCGCAGATGCCGGAGGACGCCGCAGTAGTCGACGATCAGGCCGTTGTTCTTGCCTTCCGAGACCCGGTTGGCGCGGGCGACGGCCTGCATCAGCGCGTGGGCCTTGAGCGGCTTGTCGAGATAGAGCGTGGCCAGGCTCGGCACGTCGAAGCCGGTCAGCCACATGGCGCAGACCACGGCGATGCGGAACGGGTGCTCCGGATCCCTGAAGGCGTCGTCGAGCGCCGTCCGCCGCCGGTTGCGGAACCGCGGCCGGCCGCGCAGCGCCTCGGGCAGGTCCATGCCCTCCTTGATCAGCCGGCGGTGCGGGACGACGTCGAGGCCCCGGCGGCGGAACTTCTCCACCTCGCCCTGCTCCTCGCTCACGACGACCGCCGCGCGCGTCTCGCGCATCCAGTCGATGCGCCGCCGCAGGTGGACGGCCTCCTGCTCGCCGGGCGCCCGCGCGTGTTCGGCCTCCAGTTCGTCGATGCGCTCGCGCCAGCGGCGCTCGATCAGGCCGTGCATCCGCACGCAGGTCACCTTGTCGATGCAGACCAGCATGGCCTTGCCGGTCTCCCACGCCGCCGAGTAGTGGCGCACGAAGTCGCGGGCCACCTGTTCGAGCCGCTTGCCGGCGGTGACCACGTGGTAGTCGCGCCGCAGCTCCTTCTCCAGGCGCTGTTCGACGTCGATGCCGTCGACCTCCAGCGTCTCCAGCGTCTCGGCGAGGCGCTCGTTCAGGTCGTCGACGGCCACGCCCAGGTCTTCGCCGCGGGCGGCGTAGTAGAGCGGCACGGTGGCCCCGTCCTCGACCGCGCGCTGGAAGTCGTAGGTCGACACGTAGTCGCCGAACACCTGCCGCGTGAGCTCGTCGCCGGTGAACAGCGGGGTGCCGGTGAAGCCGACGTAGCCGGCGTTCGGCAGGGCGTTGCGCAGGTTCAGGGCGAGCCGGCCGTACTGCGTGCGGTGCGCCTCGTCGCTGATGACGATGACGTCGTCGCGCCGCGTCCAGCCCGCGGCGGGGTCCACGTCCTGGTTGAACTTCTGGATGAGCGAGAAGACGTGCGACTTGTGCTCGCCCAGCAGCCGGTTCAGGTGCGCGCCGCTGTCGGCCCGGCACGGGTCGCGGTCGGGGTCCACCACGCCGCAGCCGGCGAAGGTCTTGTAGATCTGCGCGTCGAGGTCGTCGCGGTCGGTGAGCACCAGGAAGGTGAAGTGGCCGCCCAGCCGCCGACGCACCTTGCGGGTGAACAGCACCATCGAGTAGCTCTTGCCGGCCCCCTGGGTGTGCCAGAAGACGCCGAGCTTCCCGCCCCGCGCCCGCCGCTCGCGCACGGCCTCGACGGCGCGGTTCACGCCGAGGAACTGGTGGTTGCGGGCCAGTATCTTCCGCGTCTCGCCGGTGGAGTCGTCGAAGAGGATGAAGTTCTCCACCAGGTCGATGAAGTTGCGCCGGCCGCAGACGCCCTTCAGCGCCGTCTCCATGTCCACCGCGCCCGGCTCGTCCTCGGCCAGCCGCTTCCATTCGTGGAAGTGGCCCCAACCGCTGGTGATCGAGCCGACCTTCGCCTTCTCGCCGTTGCCGAACATCACCACCGCGTTGTGGTGGAACAGGTGCGGCACGGTGTCGCGGTAGTCGGCGTAGTTGTGTTCGAAGGCCGTCTTCAGGTCGCGGTGGATGTTCTTGCACTCGATGAACAGCAGCGGCAGGCCGTTGACGAAGCCGACGACGTCCGGCCGGCGCCGGTACAGGTCGCCGCGCACCCGCAATTCGCGCACGCAGAGGAAGCGGTTGTTCCCGGGTTCGTCGAAGTCGAGCACCCGCAGCCGCGCCTGCTTCCGGCGGCCGTCGCCGGCGCGGAACGAGACGGGCACGCCGTCGCGGATCAGGGCGTACCGCTCGCGGTTGGCGGCCACGAGGGTCTGCGAGACGCCGGTCGCGGCGAGCCTCCGCACCGCCTCGTCGACCGCCTCGTCCGGCAGGCCGGGGTTCAGCGCCGCCAGCGCCGCGCGCAACGGGCGCGTCAGAACGACTTCGCGGTCGGACGCGCGGCCGAGCAGCCCGTCCGGGCCGAAGTCTTCGCGGTTGTGGGCGTAGACCGACTCCCAGCCGAGCCCCTCCAGACAGTCGGCCGTGGTCTGCTGGACGAGGGTGTCCTCGGTGTAGGGGGAAGAAGGCAAGGCCGGGATTGTCGATCCGGCCCGGCAGGCTGTCAACCGGCGCTCTCGATTGCCGGCGGCGAGTTCCCGGCAGAACCTCGGGCGCTCGCGCCGGCGGCCGGTTCGCGCGGTATGATGGATTCGGATGCCCATGGACGATCCGGCGTACAAGCGGCTGTTCTCGCGCCCGGACATGGTCCGGGACCTGCTGGAGGGCTTCGCCGCCCGGGAGTGGAGCGGCGCGCTCGACTTCGCCAGCCTGACCCCGCTGCCGGCGGACTACGTCAGCGAGGATCTGCGCCGGCGGCACGGGGACCTGGTGTGGAAGGTCCGCTTCCGCGGCGACCGGTGGCTGTATCTGGTGCTGCTGCTGGAGTTCCAGACGACGGTCGAGCGGACCATGGCGGTGCGGATGCTGGCGTACACGGCGCTGCTGTACCAACGGCTGATCGCCGAGGGCGAGCTGCTCGAGGACGGCGCGCTGCCGCCGGTGTTGCCGATCGTCATCTACAACGGGCGCCGGCCGTGGACGGCGGCGTCGGACGTGTCGAAGCTGGTGGCGTCGTCGGACCCGGTGCTGGCGCCGTATCAGCCGTCGCAGCGCTACTTCCTGCTGGACGAAGGGCGCGCAGCAAGGGAGGGTCTGCCGCGGGACAATCTGGTGTCGGCGCTGATCGCGCTGGAGACGAATCGGAGCCGGGAACGGTTGCCGGCGCTGCTGAAGGCGTTGAGCGGTCTGCTTCAGGAGCGGCAGGACGACGATCTGAAGCGGGCGTTCGAGGCCTGGGTATGGCAGGTTCTGCTGCCGCGGCGGTTCCGCGGGAAGGTGCCGGAGTCGCTGCCGCGTCTGGAGGAGGTGCAGACGATGCTTGAAGAGACGGTGCACGAATGGACGGCGGACTGGGTGGCGGAAGGCCGCGAGCAGGGGTTGGAACAAGGCCGCGAGCAGGGGTTGGAACAGGGTCGCGAGCAGGGTCGCGAGCAGGGGTTGGAACAAGGCCGCGAACAGGGGCGCGAGCAGGGCCTGGAACAGGGCCGCGCGGAAGAACGCGCGCTGCTGTGCCGGCAGGCGGCGCGGAAGTTCGACGCCGCCACCGGGCAACGGCTGGCCGCGGCGCTGGCGGACGTCACCGACGCGGAGCGGCTGGCGGAGGTCGGCGACTGGATCATCGAGTGCGGGACGGCGGCCGAACTGCTGGACCGCCTCGACCGGTCCGGGTCTTGACGATCCGCGTGAACCGCCTATAGTGCTATTCAGCAGCAGGTGTCGTGATGACGATCCGCCGGCCTGCCGCGGGGCAACCGCTTCGCTTCCGGTGGGCATGATGGTGCCAAAATGGGACCTGTAGACAACCGCGTGAAGGCGGACCTCGACCGGTGCCTTTGCGAAGTGGAGGGTCGGCTGAATGCAGACACCGTCGCGTTCATCGGTCCCATCATGCCGGGACGCGAACAGCAGATGCGTACGGCCCTGGACTCGCTTGGTTCCACCAGACGCCCCGCGTTAGCGGTAATCCTGGATACGCCCGGCGGGATCGTGGAAGTGGTGGAACGTGTGGTAACCACCATTCGGTTCATGTACTCGGGCGTCACGATAGTCGTGCCTGACCAGGCGATGTCCGCCGGGACGATCTTCGCGTTGAGCGCCGACCGGATCATGATGGATCACCTTTCCTGCCTTGGGCCTATCGATCCGCAGATAGAGAAAGAGGGCAGGCTCGTACCCGCGCTGTCCTATCTGAATCAGTTTGAACGGCTCAACCAGAAGGCCCAGAGCGGCGCCCTGACGACGGCCGAGTACGCGCTGCTTGACAAGCTCGACCTCGGCGAGCTCTATCAGTTCGACCAGGCACGCGCGTTGTCCAACGAGCTCCTCGTCAAATGGCTTTCGACCTACAAGTTCAAGGACTGGAAAAAGACCGAAACACAAGGACTGGATGTGACGCTGGAGATGAAGGAAGAGCGGGCCCGCGCCATTGCCACGCTGCTGAACGATCCAGAGAGATGGCATTCACATGGACGAGCCATTGACAGGAAGACGTTGCGGGAAGAAGTCGACCTGAAGATAGACGATCTTGAGACGGACGAAGTCTTGTATACGCACGTCCGAGACTACTTCGGACTCCTGAACGACTACATGCGCAGAGAGAAACTGGTCCTGTTCACCCACTCACGAGGATACTTCTGATGCCGACACAAGGCCGCTCCGCACCGAGCCACGACAGACAGGACGTCCTGGATCGCAACACCGGGATAGACCGCGCAGTTGTTGCGGACTACAAGCGGCTCGAACGTGAACTCAAACGACTCGGGGTCGAGGTGAGGCCGCGCTACGGACTGGAGCCGCCGTTGGGCGGCGGCAGACCGAGAGACCGCAACCTGACGGCCAGGCAACCCGGTGACGTTCGGTTGCAGAAAGGGCAGCCGCGGGCTTGAGCACACGGTGCTTTGGCACAGGCGCTTGGACCTATCGAACGGTGCCCGAGGCAATCGAGGTCTCGCCGTTCATCAGGCGCGGCAGGATGATGTCGCGGGCGACGGCGAGTCGGCGGTTGCTCAGCGCCAGATTGCGCAACTGGTCAAGGACGGGTCGGATGACCCGGCGGAACGCATTCAGCGCCGGCGGTGCAGGGACCAGGATGTCGGACTCGGAGAGGAAGCGCCAATCCGCGCGCGGCATCTTGGAGCCTTCCCGCACGGTCTTCGAGGCGAGTGACACGAATCTGTCGCTGGAAAGCAGCAATAGCAAGTATTCGTAGTAGCCGCGTTCGGTGGGGCGAATGACGATGGCGTCTGACGAGGCGATGCCGTCGGTCAGGGGGAAGCCGACCTTGTGGAAGTAGGGGCGGATTTTTCCGAACAGGAAGTCTCCTTCACGGAAGGCCAGCTTGGTGCTTTCGACGCCGACGGAAGACGTCCATTCGTTCAGCGTGATGGAACGCCGCGGCATGTGCTCCAGGCCGATGTAGGCGGTGTCGGGCGGCAGCGTCTTCGGATCCACGGATTCTCGGACCTCGTTGCAGAGAGCAGAGAGCGGCTTCTTTTCCCATCCTTCGGGCACGCCGTCGGTGACGGTCATTCTTTCGTGGCCCGGAAAGCGGAGGCGGACGAACCACTCTTCGTAGAGCATCCGGGCCGCCTGCTCCAGCAATCGGATCCGCCGGCGGTTGTTTTTGATCAGGTCGTCGTAGGCTAAGATGACGTCAACTATTCGCTCCTGGCGATCTCTCGGCGGCAAGACAACGGGGACCAACGACAGGATGCGCTGGTTCAGATTGGGCATCGTTGCCCCGATTGCGTTTTGCGTCAAATAATCCCGAGCGTCTTGAAGGCCCAGGAAACGGACGAGATAGCGGTTGTCGCACGCTGGATGGTTCAGGCGCAGGAGCAGGCATCCGGTGCCGCACAACCACCCACTCTCTCGACGTGTGATGTACGCGCGGCGGGTCACGTCACCCCGCCTGCTGAAGACGATGTCACCTTCGCACATGACGTGCCTGATCAATCTGTCGCGGTCCTGTTCTCCGACGCGGGCAATGTCGCTGGTTCTGATCTCGTTGTCGCCGAGTTGTTGCGGCATGACGACCGGAATGCCGTCCTCTGCATAGTCGCGAGCATGCAGTTGACTTCCAAAGGGACCGGTTTGGATGAAGCCCGTACCGCTCTCGACGAGCGCGCCGAGGGTCGTTGTCAGGTGTTCTGACGTCATGTAATGTCACTCGGTGCAATTGTGCAACAGGCAGTTGCACAAATTATAATATCGGAGCCTGCCGGTATCCGGCGCCTGTCGAGGGTGGCCGTCGTCGTGATCGGTCTCCTTTGGCAAATATCGGGGGGGCGCCGGTATCCGATGTCGGCTGATGCGCGTCATATCCCCAGCTCCTCGAAGTTCTTCCGTATCCGCGCCGCCAGGGTCACGGCCTCCGCGTCGAGCGTCTCGAGTTCGGCGTGGATCTCCCGCAGCGCGGCCTTGAAGTCGAAGTTCTCGTCCTCTTCCTCCGGGGCGACGCCGACGTAGCGGCCGGGGGTGAGGCTCCAGTCGTTGGCCTCGATCTCGGCGCGGTCGACCAGCTTGACCAGCCCGGGCACGTCGCGCAGGGCGGCGTCGGGGAAGCGGTCGGTGAGCCAGCGGGCCTGCCGCCAGAGGTAGCGCACCCGTTCGAGCGCGTCGACGGCGGCGCGGCGGGCCTCGTCGGCGGTCCGGCGGGCGCGGGTCACGGCGCGGGCGTTCCAGGCGGCGCTGGAGCGGGCATCGCACTCTTGCTCGCACGTTTCGATCAGACGGACGGCGAGCCGGTGAAGCTGGTCGGCCTGCTCGGCGAGGTGGAGGCTGCGCTCGGCCAGCGGCGCGAATCGTTCGACCTGCGCGGTCAGCGCGTCGGCGCCGACCGCGGTCGGCGCCGGATTGGCCGCGTCGCCGGCCAGGGAGAGGAACCGCTCGGCGTCGGCGGCGAACGCCGCCGCGGCGTCGCGGAACCGCGTCCGCGGCTCGGCGTGCGGACCCGTCGCCGGCCGGCCTTCGAGGAACGGGGCCAGCGCGTCGTCGAGCGCGTCGGCTGCCTCGACGAACGCCGGCAGCGGGCGGGCCGCGGCGCTGTCCGCCGGCGCGCCGCTCGAAGCGGGCGGGCGGGACGGCCCGCCTGCGCTGCCGGCCGCCGACTGATGGCGCTCGCCGCCGGCGGCGGGCCGCTCGAAGCAGGCGAGGGCGGCGTCGGCCGCGTCGTGCAGGTAGCGGGTCACGAGGTCGGCGAACCGCCCGGTCTGGCCGCGGTGGAGCCAGACGACGGCCAGCAGGTTCTGCTGCTGCTCGGGGCTGAAGTCGTAGATCTTGCGCGTCACCTTGCGGTAGACGTGGCGCGCGTCGATCATCAGGACCTTGCCGCGCTGCGCCTCCGGCCGGGCGCGGTTCAGGAACCACAGCTCGCAGGGCACGGTGCGGGTGTAGAAGAAGTTGGCGCGGACGGCGATCAGCGCCTCGACGTCGCCGGTCTCCACCAGTCGGCGGCGCACCGCGGCCTCGGCGCCGCCGGCGCTCGACGCCTGCGACGACATGACGAAGCCGGCCCGCCCGGTCTCGTTCAGGTAGCTGTGGAAGTAGCTGATCCAGACGTAGTTGCCGTTGCCGACCTTCCGCTTGCGGTTGACGCCGGGCAGGCCGAAGGGCAGGCGGGGGTCGGCGCGGACCTTGTCGGCGTCGATCTCGTCGACGTTGAACGGCGGGTTGGCCATCACGTAGTCGGCGCGGCCGAGCAGCTCGTGCGGGTCGTCGTAGTAGGTGATGGCCTGCCGGATGTCGCCTTCGAGTCCGTGGACGGCGAGGTTCATGCGGGCGAGGCGGATGGTGGTGTCGTTCTTCTCGACGCCGCGGAAGGTGAGCCGTTCGGCCGGGCTGCCGCCGTGCTCCTCCACGGTGCGCGCGCTCTGCACGAACATGCCGCCGGAGCCGCACGCCGGGTCGAGCACCGTGCCGCGGTCGGGGTCGAGCACGTGGGCGATGAGCGAGACCAGCGACACCGGCGTGAAGAACTCGCCGTCGTCGTGCGCCTTCTGGTCGGCGAACTTCGTGAGGAAGTACTCGTAGATGCGTCCGAAGACGTCGCCGGACACCCGCTTGAGCTCATCGGGGTTCAGCTTGCGCAGCAGCTCGCCGAGCACCTCGTTGTCGAGCGCCTGGTACTCGTCCTTGGGCAGGACGCCGCGCAGGCCGGCGTAGTCGGCCTCGATCGACGCCATGGCGGCCACGACGGCCCCCGCGCGGTCTGCGCCGTCGGGCAGGGCGACCAGGTGGTCGAAGCGGGCCTCGGGCCGCAGGAACAGGGCGTTCCGGCGCGCGAAGTCGGCCCGGGTGACCGCCCGCCTGCGGCCCCCGCGCGTCGGCAGGCCCGCCTCGATCTCGTCCCGCGCGGCGAGATAGCGGCTATGGGCGTGGCGCAGGAAGACGAGGCCCATGACCGGCAGGAAGTACTCGTTGCCGGCGTACTTGGAGTTCGCGCGCAGCGTGTCGGCCGCGCTCCACAGGCGCCGTTCGATGGCGTCGATGTGTTCGAGCTGGGGCATGGCGCGGGCGAGTGTACCAGCCGGGGGAACGACGCTTCGGCCGCGGTCTCCGCCGCGGGGCGCTGTCCGGTCTTGCCGACGCCGCGAAGGCCGGCCATCACCACGCTCCTGGCCGGACGGCCGCCCCGAACCCGCGCCAGGGCGATCCGCACGGCCCGGCGCAACTCGTCCCGGCCCGCCGACTCCGGGAGGAGGAGTGCCGGCTCCGGGGGCGTAGGGATTGCTGCAGGGGACGCCGTCGGCGTTCTGGAGAGAATGGGCCGGCTCCGGGGGCGTAGGGATTGCTGGCGGGGTCCATGCGCGCGGTTCCGGAACCCGGCGAACCGCTGAACCAGACCGCGGTTCCGACCCCCAACGGATCCCAGGCGTCTCGCCCGGAACCAAGCGAAGCCCAAGCCGCGACAGTGGACCCCCGATCGATCGCTCGCCGGCCTGCGTCCGCTCTTCCCACCGTTCGGCGCCGTTCGCGGCAGCGCCCCGGCGGCCGAGATCACCCGGGTCATCGACGAGGCGGCGGCAGCGCTGGCCGCGTTCTCGGAAGGTGTCCCTCGCCCTTGACGGGCCGCGCGCGATACGCTACAACGTGACCATGCGGAGCCACCGCCCGGGGCTGTTGCGGTGGGGCGCGGCCGTCGCGCTCGCGCTGCTGGCCCTCGCGGCCGCGCCGCACTTCCACGACGCGGCGGACGGACGTGGCGACACGTGCGTTCCGTGCCATGTCCAGGGTTTGCCCCTCAACACCGCGAACGCCTGCGACGCCCCCGCTCCGGCGGCCGGCGGCAGCCCCCCCGCGCACGTGCAGGGATGCGCCCGCGCTGCGGAGATCGAAGGCCGCGGGTCCCGGGCGCCGCCTGCCTGACCGGACGTCCACGTCCTCGGTTCCTGGTTCCGTGGTTCGACGCGCCGCTGGCGCGTCGGCGTTTTCCTCGTCCGTCCCCGGAGGGCGGGAGCTCCCGGCGTTCCGCCGGGCTGCCGTCGAACGTCCATGAGCGAAGCCGCGCCGATCGACGCCCGGTCCGCGCCCGCGGCGGCCGCGTCGCCGCCCGTTCTCGAAGCGCGGGCGCTACGCAAGCGGTACGGCGGCGTGGCGGCCGTCGACGGTCTCGACCTGCGTGTCGGACCGGCGGAGGTCTACTGCCTGCTGGGCCCGAACGGCGCCGGCAAGACGACCACCATCCATCTGTTCCTGGGGTTCATCGAGCCGACGGCCGGGAGCGCGCACGTGACGGGACTCGACGTCGCCGCGGAACCCCTGGAGTCGAAGCGGCGCCTGGCCTACGTCCCCGAACAGGTGATGCTGTACCGCAACCTCAGCGGCCTGGAGAACCTGGAGTACTTCGCCGCGCTGGGCGGGCGGGGCTCGCTGGACCCGGCGCGGCTCACCGACGTCCTCGTCGGCGCGGGCCTGCCGCCCGACGCGGTCCACCGCCGGGTGTCCGAGTACTCCAAGGGCATGCGCCAGAAGGTCGGCATCGCCGTGGCCATGGCCAAGGAGGCCGACGCGCTGCTGCTCGACGAACCGACGTCCGGCCTCGATCCCCAGGCTTCCAACGAGTTTTCCGAGCTGCTCGGGAAACTCCGGGACCACGGCGTCGCGGTGCTGATGGCGACGCACGATCTGTTTCGCGCCAAGGAGACCGGCACGCGCGTCGGCATCATGCGGCACGGGCGCCTGGTCACGGAGTTGAGCACGGACGAGATCGGCCACGCCGATCTCGAACGCATCTATCTCGAACACATGCACGAGTAGGCATCCGCGCCGTCCGGCCGCGCGGGTCCCGGAGCCGCCCCATGATCAAGCACATCGCCCGCAAGGAGTTCACCGACGTGGTTCGGGACGGCCGCTTCCGCTGGTGCGCGGCGCTGGTGGGAGCGCTGCTCCTCGTCTCGCTGGGACACGGCTGGGTCCAGGCGCGCCGGTCGCAGGCGGAGCTCGCGGCCGCGCAGGCCGTCGCCCGCGATCACTGGGAGTCGCAGGGCGAGAAGAACCCCCACTCCGCGGCCCACTACGGCATCTACGCCTTCAAGCCCCGTCTGGCGCTCTCCTTCGTCGACGAGGGCGTCGATCCCTACACGGGCACGTCCGTGTGGCTGGAGGCGCACCGGCAGAACGACTTCTTCCTGCGCCCGGCCCAGGACGCGACGGCCGCGCAGCGCATCGGCGCGCTGACGGCGGCGCAGGTCCTGCAGCACCTGGTGCCGCTGCTCATCATCCTGCTGACGTTCGGCGCGCTGGCCGGCGAGCGCGAACAGGGTACGCTGCGCCAGCTCCTGGCCGCGGGCGTCGGCCGGCGTGACCTGGCCGCGGGCAAGGCCCTGGGCGTCGCGGGCGCGCTGGCGCTGCTGCTGGTGCCGGCGGCCGTCGCGGGCGCGGCGGCCGTCGTCGTCTCCAGCCCGGGGCCGGCGGCGTCCGCGCTGGCCCGCGGCGCGGTGCTCGCCGGCATCTACCTGGCCTACTTCGCGGCCTTCGTGGGGCTGTCGCTGGCCGTGTCGGCGCGGGCCCGCTCGGCCCGCAACGCGCTGGTCGTCCTGCTGGCGGCGTGGGTGGTGAACGGACTGGTGGCGCCGCGCGCCGCCGTGGACCTGTCGAAGTGGATCCACCCGACGCCGTCCGCGCTCGAGTTCGCCCGGACGCTGCAAGACGAGATGGCCGCGGGCGTGGAGGGCATCGAGCGCCCCGACCGGGCGGCGCTGACCGAGCGGCTCCTCGCCGAGCACGGCGTGGAACGGGTGGAGGATCTGCCGGTGAACGAAGTGGGGGTCTATCTGCAGGAGAGCGAGGAGTTCGGCAACCGGATCTTCGACCGCAACTACGGCGCGTTGTGGGACACGTTCGAACGCCAGGGCCTGGTGCACGAGGCGCTCGCGGTGGCGGCGCCGCTGCTCGCCGTCCGCGCGCTGTCGATGGGGCTGGCGGGCACCGACGTCGAACAGCACCGGCACTTCGCGGCCGCCGCGGAAACGTACCGCCGGGACCTGATGCGGCGGATGAACGGCGACCTGGCGGAGAACTCCCGCGCCGGCGAGTCGTACACGGCCGGGCCGGAGCTGTGGGCGCGGACACCGCCCCTGCGCTACGACGCCCCGACGCTGGGCTGGGTGCTGAACAACCGCATCCTGTCGCTCCTGGTGCTGGCTGCGTGGCTGGCCGGCGCGGTCCTGGCCGCGGCGGCCGGCGCGCGGCGCGCGGAGGTGGCGTAGCCGTGGTCCTGCCCACCGTCCGCAAGAACGAATGGCGTCTGCTCGCGGCCGACCGGGCGCCGCGGATCGTGCTCGCCGTCTTCGCCGTCTTCTTCGTCCACGCGCTGGCCAACGGCATGGCCTGGGAACGTTTCCAGCAGCGCGCGGTGGAGACCGCACGGGCCGGCAACGCGGAGCGCACCCGCGCCTTGCGGCAGGAGTTGACCGACCTCGCGAACGGCGGACGGCCGTCCTCGCCTTTCCGCGACCCCCGCGCCCCCAACGTCCTGGGCGGCGCCCGCGGCGCCCACGCCGCGGTCCTCGAACCGGGCCCCCTGGCCGCCCTGGCCGTCGGCCAGAGCGATCTGCTGCCGTACTACTACGACGTCAGCATCTACACGAACGAATCGTCGTTTCAGCAGAACGGAGAGGTCGAGAACCCGCTCAACCTCCTGGTGGGCCGTTTCGACCTCGCGTTCGTCGTGGTGTACCTGCTGCCGCTGCTCGTCCTGGCCTTCGCCTTCAACGTCCTGTCGGAGGAACGCGAGCAGGGGACGCTGGCCCTGACGCTGTCGCAGCCCGTGTCGGCCCGCCGCGTCGTGGCCGCGAAGCTCGCGTTCCGCGCGTTCCTCGTGGTGGGGCTGGCCGCCGGCGTTTCGTTGCTCGGCGTCCTGGCCACGGGGGGCTTCCGTTCGTTCGGCAGGGTCTTCCTCTGGTGCGCGGCGGTGACGTTGTACGGTCTGTTCTGGTTCGCGCTCGCGGCGTGGGTGAACAGCCTGCGGCGGTCGTCCGCCTGGAACGCCACGGTCCTGGTGGGCGCGTGGCTCGTCCTGGTGGTGGTGCTGCCGGCCGCCGTCAACATCGCGGCGGGGCTGCTGCACCCGCTGCCCTCCCGCGTGGAGATGATCACGGCCCAGCGCGAGGCGTCGAACGACGCCGTGAACCGCCGCAGCGAGCTGCTCGCCCGCTACCTGGAAGACCACCCGGAAATGGCCAGCGGCGTGGTGGCGGAAGAACCGGGGCTGGGCGCGCTGGCCTGGGCCGCCACGGACGCCGTGAACCGGCGCGTGGAGGAGGTGGCGGCGGCGCACGACGCGCGCCGCGCCGCGCAGATCGACGTGGTGCGCCGCTACCGCTTCCTTTCGCCGACGCTCCTGGCGCAGGAGGTGCTCGTCGACGCCGCGGGAACGGGTGACGCGCGCTTCGCCCGCTTTCAGTCGCAGGTGCGCGCGTTCGCCGAACGGTGGCGGCAGTTCTTCGTGCCGGCGATCCTCGCCGGCGAGCGGATGGACGCCGGCGTCCTGCCCCGGCGGCCGGACTTCCGGTTCGTGGACGAGGAATTCGCGGACGTCGCCGGCCGCGCCGCGGTTCCGCTGGCGGTCCTGGCCGGACTGGTCGCCCTGGTGAGCGTCGGCGCCGGGATCGGCCTCGGGCGCGTGCGGGGCACGGACTGACCTTCGCGCCGCCCGGCGGCCTGCGCCCGGCCGAACCGCGGGCGCCAGCACATCGAGGGGGCACGGACTGACCTTCGCGCCGCCCGGCGGCCTGCGCCCGGCCGAACCGCGGGCGCCAGCACATCGAGGGGGCACGGACTGACCTTCGCGCCGCCCGGCGGCCGGTGGGGAACCGCGAACCGTGTTCTCCTTCGGGCGCCCCGAACCGGGCGCGGCGCCGAAGCCGTGGATCGGTAGCGTCAGGTTAGAATGTGCGCATCGGTAGCGCATGACTGACATCGGTGAGGCCCAGCGTTCAAGGAGGATTCATCATGTTTCCTGCCCCCCCCCCCCCCGAACACTAGGCGCGTCGTGAAGACGTGGTTGCGCGTCGTCACCGGGCTGTCGCTTGCCGCGGCGGTACTCTTCGCGTCGTTCGCCGAGGCGCAGCATGGAGTCGGGTCGGTGACCCTCAGGAGCGGGGGCAGCGGTTACACGTCGGCTCCGACCGTTACGTTTTCGGGCGGCGGCGGCCGCGGCGCCGCCGCCACCGCGGCGCTTGCGCCCCGCGGGGTAGCGTCCGTGATGATCGACAGCAGTGGCGTTTACAACTACAACCCGAACGTCACCTTTGGGCCGCCACAGACGGCGGGTGGCGTACAGGCGACCGGAACGGCGATCCGGGACGGGTTCAACATCACAGGCGTCACGATCGTGAACCCCGGCAGCGGTTATACGTCCCCCCCGTCCGTTACGTTTCAAGCGGGTCTGGGCGGCGCCGACGCAAGCGGCAGGGCCGTGCTGGAAGCCGCCGCGGTGGAGTCGGTGACCCTCACGAGCGGGGGCAGCGGCTACACGTCGGCTCCGGCCGTCAGGTTTTCGGGCGGCGGCGGCAGCGGCGCAACCGCCACCGCGAGGCTGGCGCTCCCGCCGCTCCCGCCGGCGCCGCCCGAACCGCCGGCGGGAGTGGAGACGACTTCGGACGGCGGCGGCAGCGTGACCATCTCCTGGGCGCATCCGGGAGATCCGGACATCGCCACCTACGAGTACCTGCTGCAACGGTCGGGGCGCACGGTCGGGGACTGGCGGACGGTCCCGGGGAGCGACGCCGACACCACCCGCGTCACGATCGACCTGACGACCGGCGAAGCCCGCGCCGTCAACGACGCAACGCCGCCGGTCGAATGGACCATCCTGCTTCGCGCCCGCGACCGGAACGGGAACGCCGGGGGCATCGCCAGAACGACCGTGGCCGCCGCGGGAACGCCCGTGCCGGCCGTGCCGGCCGCGTGGCTGGGGGTGCAGGCCGTCCTGCTCTGGACGTTACGAGTTCGACCACTCCGCCGACGCCCGCGCCACCGCCGCCGGACACGTCGTTGAAGCACGCGGCGGATAGTCCCGCGCCGGCGCGCGATTGACGGAAGACCAGGCCGACGCGGCCGGACTCGCCGGGAGCAACGGTTGACACCCTGGACGCCCGGCGGGCGTGGGACGTACTCACGCTGGTCGTCCGATACGGATACGCCGGCGCCGGACGCCCGGCGGGCGTGGGTGTCCTGGCGTGACGGGTGCTGCCCACCGATCTCCGGGGATGCCGACGCCCGGGTCACGCGCGTGACCCGGTGAAGCCACCTGGGGTATCATGGAGGGGTTGTGCTGACGATGCTTCTGACCGGCGTGTACGTATTGGCCTGCCTGCTGCTGATCGTCGTCGTGCTGCTCCAGCAGGGCAAGGGCGGCGACATCGCCGCCGCCTTCGGCGGCGGGGGCACCCAGGCGGCGTTCGGCGCGCGCGCCGGCGCCTCGTTGCTGACCCGGGTCACGACGGTGCTCGGGACGCTGTTCATGGCCGGCGCGCTGCTGCTGGCGATCATCGGCCAGCGCGGGCCGGGGTCGGTGCTCGGCGGCGTCGACGCGCCGGCGCCGGCGCCGGCCGCGGCCGAGGAGCCGGCGGCCCTGCCCGAGCCGGCCGCGGCGGAAGAGACCTCCGACGACGAGGACTCCGGAACGGCCGAGGAGCCGCGGTAGCCGCCGGCCGGGACGCCCCGGCTTCGGAACGACCGCCGGGAACGCGGAAGTGGCGGAACGGCAGACGCGCCAGCTTGAGGGGCTGGTGGGCCAATGGCCCGTGGGGGTTCAAATCCCCCCTTCCGCACCACCGGCGGCGAGGCGCACCGCGGCGTGAATCCCTCCCGAGCGCTCCCCGGGGACTCCCGCGCCGGCCGGACATGCGACCTGCGATGTTTCTCGACCGTGACGGCACGCTCAACGAGGACGTCGGCCACCTCGACCGCCTCGAGCGCCTGCGGCTGTTCCCGTGGAGCCTCGACGCCGTCCGGCTGCTGCGGCGCGCCGGGTACGCGGTCGTGGTGGTCACCAACCAGGGCGGCGTGGCGCGCGGCTTCGTGACCGAGTCGTTCGTCGAAGAAGTCCGGCGCGTCCTCGACCGCCGGCTCGCCGCCCTCGGCGAGCGGCTCGACGGCCACTACTTCTGCCCCCACGAGCCGCACGCCGCGGTGGCCGCCTACCGGAGGGAATGCGAGTGCCGGAAGCCGCGGCCGGGCCTGCTCCACCGGGCGGCCCGGGACCTCGGCCTCGACCTCGGCCGCTCGGTCGTCATCGGCGACAAGTGGAGCGACGTCGGGCTGGCGCGCGCCGTGGGGGCGCGGGGCGTCCTGGTGCGGACCGGCTACGGCCGCGGCCAGGAGCGGGAGCCGCCCGCGGGCCTGCGTCCCGACGCCGTCGCCGACACGTTGATGGACGCCGCGGGCTGGGTCCTGCGGCATCCCCCGGCGGAGCGCGGCTGAAGATCCCGGGGCGCCACGCGCGCCCGGCGGCGTCATGGCGATCGGCGTGCGCGTGCGTTGTGTGCGGCGGGGCGCCACGCGCGCCCGGCAGCGTCCGGAAGCGCTGTGCTACGATGCGGGCCAGACGATGCCGTTCGCCGAGGTCGTCGGTCACCGCGCCGTGGTCTCGCGGATCTCCAGCGCCGTCTCGCGGGATTCGCTGCCGCCCAGCCTGCTGCTGACCGGCCCCGCCGGGGTCGGCAAGCGGCTGCTGGCGACGGCCGCCGCGCAGGCGCTCAACTGCGTCGCGCCCCGGCGGGACGCCCCCCGGCTGCCGATCGACGGTTGCGGCGCCTGCTCCGCCTGCCGGCGCATCGCGAAGGGCGCCTATCCGGACGTTCTGTTCCTCGAGCCGGGCGAGGGCGGGTCGATCACCGTCGACCAGGTGCGCGAGGCGGTCGAGCAGGTGGGCTACCGCCCCTTCGAGGGCCGGCGCCGGGTGATCGTCGTCGACGACGCGGACCTCCTCGTGCCGGCGGCGCAGAACGCCCTGTTGAAGACGCTGGAGGAGCCTCCCCCGAGTTCGCAGTTCGTGCTGGTGACGGCCCGGCCGGACGTGCTGCTGGACACGGTCCGATCTCGGTGCCCCCGCCTGCGTCTCGGTCCGCTGGGCGTCGACGAGATCGTCCGCATCCTGACGGGGCGCGGGGTCGGCGAACCCGTCGCCCGGCCGGCGGCGGCGGCGGCCGGCGGCAGCGCGGGCCGCGCCCTGCGGGCGGCGTCGGGCGGCCAGGAGAAGACCCGCGAGGCGGCGGTCGGGCTGCTGCGGTCGATAGCGGCGGCGCGCGACGCCCGGGGGCGCCTGGCCGGCGCGAAGGACTTCGCGGCCGGCAAGGGCGCGAAGCGGGCCCCCGCCGCGGACCGGCAGGAGTTGCGCGAGCGCCTGCGGGCGGTGGCTTCGCTGCTCCGCGACGCGGCCGCGGTCGCGGCCGGCGCCGGGGCGCAACGGGTCAACGCCGGCGTCGAGGACGTGCTGCGCGAGCTGTCCGCCACCTGGGGCGGCGCGCGCGGTCCGCGGGCGTTCGACTCGGTGACCGAGGCGCTCGACGCCCTGGATCGCAACGTGAGCCCGAAGGTGGTCGCCGACCGGGTCGCGTGCCGGTTGTAGGAGGCGGGCATGAGCACGTCCGCGCCGCCCTTCGTCAGCGTCAAGTTCGACCCGGTGGGCCGCGTCCGGCGCTTCCTCCTCGAAGGCGTCGAGTTCGAGCCGCCCCTCGCGCCCGGCGACGAGGTCGTCGTCGCGCGAGGCGACCAGCGTTCGTACGCCACCGTCGCGCCGACCCTGCCGCAGACCGCCGGGCGGGTGGCCCCGTCCCCGAAGTCCGCCGACCGCGTGATCCGCCGGTCGACGCCGAGGGACGTCGCGGCGCGGGCCGAGCACCGGCGCCGCGAGCAGGAGGCGCAGCGCGTCTGCGCCCTCAAGATCGGCGAGCACCGCCTGCCGATGAAGCTCGTCCGGGCCGAGCGGCAGCTCGACCGCGCCTGCGTCGTGTTCTATTTCACGGCCGACGGGCGGGTCGACTTCCGCGAGCTGGTCCGCGACCTCGCCGCCGCGCTCCACTGCCGGATCGAGATGCGGCAGATCGGCGCGCGCGACGAGGCGAAGCTCCTCGGAGGGTACGGCTCGTGCGGCCGTCCGCTGTGCTGCACGACGTGGCTGCGGGGCTTCGAGCCGATCTCCATCAAGATGGCCAAGCGCCAGCATCTCAGCCTCAGTCCCTCGCGGCTGTCGGGCCTGTGCGGGCGGCTCAAGTGTTGCCTCCGCTACGAGCTGCCGAACGCCGCGGGCGAGCCGTTCGCCGGCTGCGCCCACGAAGGCTCGTGCAGCCGTAGCGGTTCGTGCGGCGGAGGTTCGTGCGGCGCCGGCGGCTGCGGCTCGAGCGGCCGCGGCGGCTGCGGCGGTTGCCCCGATGCCTGAGCGTCGGGTCCGCAAGCGCCTGCCGCGCATCGGCATCACCCTGGGCGACCCGTGCGGCATCGGTCCGGAAGTCGCCCGCAAGGCCGCGGAAGACCCCGCCGTCCGCGAGGTCTGCAAGCCGGTCCTCTACGAGCCGTCGCTCACCTTCTTCGAGCCCGGCGCCGTCTCCGCGGAGGCCGGCCGGGCCTCCTGGACGGCCGTCGTCCGAGCGGCCCAGGACGCGCTGGCCGGGCGCATCGCCGGCTTGGCCACGGCGCCGATCAGCAAGCAGGCGTGGGCGCGCGCCGGGCTGCGCTGGCGCGGGCACACCGAGCTGCTGGCCGATCTGGCCAGGGCGGACGCGGTGCGGATGATGTTCCACTCCGAGCGCCTGTCGGTGGTGCTGGCGACCGCGCACGTGCCGCTCGCCCGCGTGCCGGCGGCGCTGACGCCCGAGCGTCTGGCGGCGACCATCGTGCTCGCGCACGCCGAGCTGCCCCGCTTCGGAGTGGCGCGGCCGCGGCTGGCGCTGGCCGGCCTGAATCCGCACGCCGGCGAGGGCGGGCTGCTCGGCGTCGAGGAGCAGGAGGTCTTCGCGCCGGCGCTCGAGGTCTGCCGCGCCCGCGGCGTGGACGTCAGCGGGCCGATCCCGGCCGACTCGGTGTTCCGCCGCGCCGTCGGCGGCGAGTTCGACGCGGTGATCGCCTGCTACCACGATCAGGGCCTCGTGCCGATGAAGCTGATCGCCTTCGGGCAGGCCGTCAACGTCACCCTGGGCCTGCCGATCGTGCGCACCTCGGTGGACCACGGCACCGCCTTCGACGTCGCCGGCCGGGGCGTCGCCGACCCGTCCGGGATGATCGCCGCCGTGCGGCTGGCGGCGCGGCTGTCCGCGTCCGGCGCGCCCGCGCGCTAGCCAGGGGTGCCGATGGCCGCTCCGACGAACGCGGAAGGCGGCGGGGACGTTCAACCGATCGCCGAAAACCGCAAGGCGCGCCACGAGTACCACGTCTTCGACACCTACGAGGCCGGTCTCGTCCTGCTCGGCACGGAGGTCAAGGCGATCCGCGAGGGGCGGGTCAACCTGCGGGACGCCTACGGGCGCATCGAGGCCGGCGAAGTGTTTCTCCACAACCTGCACGTCAGTCCCTACAGCCACCGCGGGTACGCCGAGCACGAGCCGTTGCGGCGGCGCAAGCTGCTGCTGAACAAGCGCGAGATCCGCAAGCTGACCGGCAAGCTGGTGGAGCGCGGGTTCACCCTGGTGCCCGTGCGGATGTACTTCCGGAAGGGGCGGGTGAAGGTGACCGTCGGCGTCGCCCGGGGCAAGCGGGCCTACGACAAGCGGGAGACCATCAAGCGCCGGCAGCTCGATCGGGAGACCCGCGCCCTGGTGAAGGAACGCTCGCGGTGAGGGCGCTGATCACCGGCGCCGACGGACAGCTCGGCCGGACGCTGACGCGGGTGTTCGCCGCCGAGGGCGACGTCGTGCCGCTCGCCCGGGCCGGCCTCGACCTGACCGACGACGCCGCGGTGCGGGCCGCGGTCGGGGACGCGCGGCCGGACGTCGTCCTCAACTGCGCCGCGTACAACGCCGTCGACCGCGCCGAGGACGACCCGGTCACGGCGCTGGCCGTCAACGCCTTCGGCGTCCGTTCGCTGGCGCGCGCCGCGGCCGGCGCCGACGCCACCCTGGTGCACTACGGCACGGACTTCGTCTTCGACGGGAGCGCGTCGGAACCGTACGGCGAAGACGACGCGGTCAACCCGCGCGGCGTCTACGCGGCGTCGAAGCTGCTCGGAGAGTGGTTCGCGCGGGGCGCCCGGCATTACGTGCTGCGGGTCGCGAGCCTGTTCGGGGGGGCGCTCGAACCGGGCGCGGCCGGCCGCCGGCTCGGCAGCAGCCTCGACCGCATCGCCGACGCGCTGATCGAGGGGCGCGAGGTCCGGGCGTTCGTCGATCGCGTGGTCTCGCCGAGCTACGTCGACGACGTGGCCGCGGCCACGTCCGCGCTGCTGCGCCGCCCGCCGGCCGGCGGGGTGTACCACTGCGTCGGGTCGGGGCGCGCCACCTGGTTCGACGTGGCCGCGGAGCTGGCCGGGCGCCTCGGCGTCGAGTCCGCCGTGCGCGGCGTCACGCTCGACGAAATGAAGCTGCGCGCCCCGCGCCCCCGGTTCTGCGCCCTGTCGAACCGCAAGCTCGCCGCCGCCGGCGTCGAGATGCCGCACTGGCGCGACGCCGTGGCGCGCTACGCGCGCGGGCGGCGGGACGCGGCCGGACGCGCGGGCGTCACCTGACTCCCTCCTGCCGGAGCGTCTCCTCCACCAGGTCCGCGACGCGCCGGGCGACGGCGAGCGACGCGGTCAGGCCGGGAGAGTCGATGCCCGCCGCGTGGATCAGCCGGGGCTGGCGCCGGTCGCGTCGCACGAGGAAGTCCGAGAACGTCCGCCCGGCCGGCGCGCCGCGGGCGCGGATGCCGCTGCCGCCGGGGCGCAACTGATCGAGCGCCAGCCCGGGCAGCAGCCGGCGGGCCGCCGCGTGGAAGCGGGCCAGCGGCTCGCGGTTCGACTCGTAGTCGTCCTTGCGCGTCTGATAGCGGGCGGTGGGGCCCAGCAGCACGCTGCCCCACGTGGTGCGGGTCAGGTGGACTCCGAGACCGTGCCCGCCCGGGTCCGGCAGCGGATAGACGAGGCCGTTGACCAGGCGCCGCGCCGACGGGACGAGCTCCGCGTAGTCGCCGCGGACCGGGTGGATGGTGAAGTCCTCGCCCCCGAGCGCGGCCGACACGTCGTCGGCGTGGAGGCCCGCCGCGTTGACGACGGCGCGGGCGAGGATGGTCTCGCGCGCGGTCCGCAGGGCGAGGCCGCCGGAACGGACGCTCCCGCCCTCGACCCCCGCGCCCGGCAGCAGCGCCACCCCGCGGGCGGCGGCGAGGCGCGCCAGGGCGCGCACGAACGCCTCGGCCTCGACGACGCCGGTCGACGGCGACCAGAGGCCCGCCGCCGCCTCGACGTGCGGCTCGCGCCGCCGGACGAACGCGCGGTCCACCATTTCCAGGTCGGTCACGCCGTTGGCGCGGCCCCGCGCCGCCAGCGCTTCGAGCGCGCCGATCTCGTCCGGGCCGGCCGCGACGATCAGCTTGCCGCAACGCTCGCAGGCGACCCCGTGCTGGTCGCAGAACGCGTAGAGCCGCTCGCGGCCCTCGATGCACAGGACCGCCTTCAGCGAGTCCCGCGGGTAGTAGATCCCGGCATGCACGACGCCGCTGTTGCGGGTGCTGGCCTCCTGCCCGGGACGCGGCCGGCGCTCGATCAGGCAGGCCGCGCGGCCGCGTTCCGCCACCGCGCAGGCCGCGGCGAGCCCGACGACGCCGCCGCCCACGATCGCGGCGTCCATCGGTTCCGGCGCGGGATCGGTCATCGGGAGAGGCTGAACTCCGGCCGACGGCCGCGGAGCGGGCCGACTCCGACCCGGTCGCAGCGTCGATACCGGGAGCCTACGCCAGCCGGATTCGCGGCGACAACCGCCGGCCGCGCGCGATGCGCGCCGCCGGCGACGGTTTGTTGCGCGCGGCGGCGATCCTGCATACTCTCACGCCGTGGCCGATCCCCTGCTCCAGCGCATCGCCGCGCGGCAGGTGCGCGTCGGCGTCATCGGGCTCGGCTACGTCGGCTTGCCGCTGGCCGCGGCGTTCGCCCGCGCCGGGGTGCGGACGGTCGGCATCGACGTCGATGCGCAGCGCGCCCGCGCCGTCCAGCGCGGCGAGTCGTACGTCGCGGACGTCGCGGACGCCGACCTGCGGGCGGCGGTCGACGCCGGCGTCCTCTCGGCGACGACCGACTTCGGGGCGCTGGCCGCCGTCGACACCGTCAACGTCTGCGTCCCGACGCCGTTGCGCAAGACCGGCGATCCGGACCTGTCGCACGTCGTCGCCGCGATCGACGAGGTGGGCGCGCACCTGCGCGCCGGACAGCTCGTCGTGCTGGAGTCGACCACCTATCCCGGCACCACCGACGAGGTGGTGCGGCCGCGGCTCGAAGCCGGCGGGCTGCGGGCGGGCGCCGACTTCAGGCTCGCGTTCTCGCCGGAGCGGGTCGACCCGGGCAACACCGAGTGGACGACGCGCAACATCCCGAAGGTGGTCGGGGGCGTCGACGCCCGCTCCACGGAGACGGCCGCCGCGCTCTACCGGCTGATCGTCGACACCGTGGTGCCGGTCTCGTCGCCGCGGGTGGCCGAGACGGTGAAGCTGCTCGAAAACACCTTCCGAGCCGTCAACGTCGCGCTGGTCAACGAGCTGGCGCTGATGTGCCGCGACCTCGGCGTCGACGTCTGGGAGGTCGTCGACGCCGCCGGGACCAAGCCGTTCGGCTACATGCCGTTCTATCCCGGACCCGGGCTCGGCGGGCACTGCATCCCCGTCGACCCGTTCTACCTGAACTGGAAGGCGCGCCAGAACGGTTTCGGGAGCCGCTTCATCGACCTGGCCGGCCACGTCAACGCGGCCATGCCCCGCTACGTGGTCGAGAGGGTGGCCGAGGCTCTCAACAGCCGCTCGCGCGCGGTGCGCGGCGCGCGCGTCCACCTGTTCGGGGTGGCCTACAAGGCGAACGTCAGCGACGTCCGGGAGTCGCCCGCCCTCGACGTCGCCGAGCTGCTGCGGCGGCGCGGCGCCGTCGTGACCTACAGCGACCCGTTCGTGCCGACGGTCCGGGCCGGGGCCGTGTCGATGGACGCCGTCGGCGCCGAGCAGGCGCTCGCCGGCGGCATCGACTGCGCGGTCATCACCACCGACCACCGCGGCGTCGACTACCGGGCCATCGCCCGCGGCGCGCCGCTGGTGGTCGATACCCGCAACGCGCTCGCGGGAGTGGACGGGGCGCACATCCACAGGTTGTAGGTCCGACGTGTCGAAACGCGCGATCATCACCGGCGTCACCGGCCAGGACGGTTCGTACCTCGCCGAGCTGCTCCTCGACCGGGGGTACGAGGTGGTCGGGGTCACCCGCCGCCTCAGCGCCCCGAACCACTGGCGCATCGAGCACCTGCTCGACCGCATCGAGCTGCGGCCCGCCGATCTGCTGGACCAGCTCTCCCTCATCCGGTTGATCGAGGACGTGCGGCCGCACGAGCTCTACAACCTGGCCGCGATGTCCTTCGTGCCGGCCTCGTGGGACCAGCCGCTGCTGACCGGCGAGTACAACGCGCAGGGCGTCACCCGCGTGCTGGAGGCGATTCGCCAGGTGGACACCTCGATCCGCGTCTACCAGGCGTCGTCGAGCGAGATGTTCGGCAAGGTGCGCGAGACGCCCCAGACCGAGGCGACGCCCTTCTATCCGCGCAGCCCCTACGGCGTCTCCAAGGTCTTCGCGCATTACGTCACGGTCAACTACCGCGAGAGCCATGGGCTGTTCGCGGTCTCCGGCATCCTCTTCAACCACGAGTCGCCGCGGCGCGGGCTGGAGTTCGTCACCCGCAAGGTCACCCGCGGCGCCGCGCGCATCAAGCGGGGGTTGACCGACACGCTGTCGCTCGGCAACCTCGACGCCCGCCGCGACTGGGGCTTCGCCGGCGACTACGTCCGGGCGATGTGGCTGATGCTGCAGCAGGACCGGGCGGAGGACTACGTCATCGCCACCGGAAGGAGCCATTCCGTCCGCGAGCTCGTGGAGGTGGCCTTCTCCCACGCCGGTCTCGACTGGCGCGAGCACGTGCGCACCGACCCGGCGCTGCTGCGGCCGGCGGAGGTGGACCACCTGATCGGCGACCCGGCGAAGGCGGAGACGGCGCTCGGCTGGCGGCCGAGCGTGGACTTCGAGGGGCTGGTGCGGATGATGGTGGACGCCGATCTGGAGCGGATCTCCTGAAGCAACGACCACTGTCCCGCCTCGAGAATCGGCGTCAGGCGCCAACGCCGGACCAGGGCATGTGCTGATTTCGATTATAGAGGGCACGGTCGCGAACCCGCGGAGTCGGGGCCGGAAATCCGTCTCCCCGGGACGTCGCCGCCCCTTCGGCGCCGCGGGCGGTCATCCCGACGGCGGCGATGCCGACGGCGGACCCGAAGGCCGCTCGAGGTGGCTGCAGTCGGTCTTTCTCCTCACGGTCGGGGCCCCCGGCGGCCCGGCGTCGCGGCCGGTGTTCCTGTCGTAGTCGCCCCGGTCGTACAGGAACACGCGCCGATTGTCCGGGGTCAGCAGGGTGGCCCCGGCCACGCGCTCGCCGGTCACCACGAAGCCGGGATGGCACGGGTGGGGGAAACGAAAGAACCTCGGATACAGAAAGCTCCCCGCGAGAAAGTAATTCACTGCCATAGCCGACCCGCCGATCCGCGAGGGGCTGGCCATGTACACCGGATGTCCCTCCGTCATCCGGCGGATGCTCTCGAAGTCGGACGTCACCGCTTCGCGTTCTCGGGCGGCCTCGGCGTCATGGCCCACGCTGCTCATTTCCCGGCTCGACAGGACGAAAATGGCCACGGCGGCGGACAGAACGACGACAGCCGCGCGGTCTCCGGCCAGCCGGCGCAGCCCCGACGCCGCCGCGGCGAAGACGACCAGTGGAACGCCGACGTGGAACAGGACGTAGTAGTCATGGAACGCGGTCTGGTGGCGCATCGGCAGCGACCAGCAGAAGCCGGACAGCACCAGGACGGCGGCCGGGAACCGGCCTCGGACGAACGGCAGGACGGCCAGGGCCGCCGCGGTCATGACGACGCCGGCGGCCAGGGCCCGCGGCGGGTGCGGATCGTCGCCCGGCCGGTGCGGTGTTCCGTCCGACCCGAAGCCGCGGAGCACGGCCCAGGGGATGGAGGACGTGCCGATGCGCCGGAACTGTTCCTCCAGGAAGGGGCGCCACGCCAGTTGGTCCGCAAACGTTTCATTGAACGACCGGTCGAACCCGGTGCGGTACCGCAGGGAACTGACGCTCGACAGTTCGTTCCATGCCCGGCTGCCGCCATAGCCGACGTATTCGTTGACGAGGTTGAACGTCAGGAGCGATGCGAAGAACGACAGCGTCACGGCGCCGAGGATCAGGCAGTGCCGCGGTCGGGGCAGCCCCCCCCCCCCCCCGCGCGCCGTGGGACAAGGCGCGCGCCAGACCCAGCACGACGAAGGCCGCCACCACCGCGAGGACGTTCCAGGTCAGAAGCAAGGCGGCGCACGTCTTGACGAGCAACTGCCGGAAGCGGCCGTCCTGAAGGAACACGACGACGCCGTGGAACGCCAGCAGCACGCCGAACAGCCCCGGCGCAATCTCGGGGGTGATCATGTCGTTGTAGTACAGGCCGTAATACGAAGAGAACGCCAGCAGGGTGGCGGTCAGGGCGGTCCACCGGCTGGCCGCCAGCCGGGACGTCGCCAGGTACGCCAGCACCGCGGCCGCGGCGAAGAACCCGAGCATCAGCATCCTGGCGGCGTGGAGCCGCAGCGACAGATCGCCGCGGAAGGGCGACGTGGCCAGCGCGATCAGCGCGTAGCCGCCCACGGGGAAGCGGTTGTACATGTTGTAACGATGCTCGGAGTCTTCCACGTCGCGCAGGTTCCTGAACATCAGGAAGTGGTGGGCGGGCGAGAGGTTCGCGACGATGCCCATGTGCTCGGCCGACACGTAGTCGTGATGGCCCGCCCGGTAGAAGTGACCCCGGTCGTTGCCGAACAGGAAGACGGTGGCCAGCGCCGCCAGCAGCAGCGCCAGGGCGCTGACGGAGGCGGGCGGACGCGGGACAGGCATCGGCGCGATTCTACCGCGGCCCGCCGATCTGTCATGTGCCGTGCACGACGGAGGCCCACGGCGCGCCGCGCCGCGCCCGGCGGCCTGCCTCACGGACGATCGCCTGACGTACGGAGAGACGCCATGACCACGAACCAGGACTCCGTCCGCGAGCACGTGGAAGTGGCCTTCTCCCACGCCGGTCTCGACTGGCGCGGGCACGTGCGCACCGCCCCGGCGCTGCCGCGGCCGGCCGAGGTGGACCACCTGATCGGCGACCCGGCGAAGGCGGAGACGGCGCGCGGCTGTCGGCCGAGCGTGGACTTCGAGGGGCTGGTGCGGATGATGGTGGATGCCGATCCGGGAGCGGATCTCCCGAGCCTGCCTGGCCGAGAACGCAAACGCAGAAGGCTGGGGCGCACCCGTGTCAGGCCGCGGCGGCCGCCGGCGTCCGCGCCCGGAACGTCCACCAGCAGGCCGCGGCGGCCAGCCCGTACTCTACCGGCTCCACCCAGGCGGGCAGGATCCAGCCGGCGCCGGCGAGGTGCGGCGTCCAGACCGTGTAGGTGAGCAGGGAAGCGAGCGTCCAGACGACCAGCGGCCAGTTGACGCGCGGCGCCAGGAACGGGATCAGCCAGACGAGGTACCAGGGATAGATCGCCGGCATCGGACACAGCGCCGCCGCCAGCGGCCAGGCCCACGCCGCCGGGTCGTCGCGGCCGCGCGTCCGCCGCGCGTGGACCGCGGCGGCCAGCCCGGCCGCGGCGGCGAGGACGACGGCCGGCCCTGCCCCGAACCCCGCGGCCAGCCAGCGGAACAACGGACCGTTGAAGCGCCACTGCGCCACGTACGTCCCCAGCGACCCGGCGGGGAGCCCGGCGCCGTCGAGGAACGGCAGGTACAGCAGCGCGACCAGCAGCGCCGCCAGGGCCGCGTCGACGAGCCGCACCCGCTTCCAGAACAGCGGCGCCAGCACCAGCGGCAGGAACTTGACGGCGATGGCGCCGGCCAGGGCGACCGCGGCCGGCAGCGAGCGGCGGCGGGACAGCGCGTACGCCGCCGCGGCCAGCAGCAGCGTCCCGGCGGCGTCGACGTGGCCGCCGCCGGCTCCTTCCAGCGCGACCAGCGGATGCCAGGCCCAGGTGAGCACCCACCACGGGCTGCGCCCGGCCGCGGCGAGCCAGCGCCCGAGCACGCCGATGGTGAGCAGGTCGCAGACGAGCGCCGCGGCCGCCATCGCGAACGCCGATTCGTGCACCGACGTCACCGCCAGGAAGTAGCGCTGGGCCAGCGGCGGGTAGATGGACGGCAGCGCCGCGCTGGTCGGATCGATCCGCCGCGTCACGTCCGTGTGCAGGTGCGCCAGGGCCGGGTCGGCGGGGACGGCGCGGAGCGGATCGAGACCGTGCCGCTGCACCCGCCCGTCCCAGACGTAGCGGTAGACGTCGTCGGAGACGAGCGGCGCGGCGCCGAGCAGCACGACGCGCGCCACCGCGGCGAGGAGCAGGCAGACGGCGAACGCGCGGCGCCCCGCCCGCGGGTCCGCCCGCCCGCGGACGAGTCGGCCGATCAGCCACAGCGCCGCCGCGTAGGCGAGGGACGCGACCCCGAGCAGCGCGACGAACGCCTCGGCCTGCCGGCGCGCGTCGAGAGCCGCCGCGGCGGTGAGGGCGGCCGCCAGCACGACGCCGCACGCCAGGATCCGCCGCCGCGCCACGGCATCGGGCGGCGCGGCGGCGTGGAGCAGCGCCCGGACGCGCGCCGCCACGATCAGCAGCACGACGAACGCCTCGGCCCGCCCTGCCCGTGGTACCAACGCGCGAGCCGGCGGGGCGCGACCCCGGCGGCGTAGAGTCCCAGCAGCGCCAGGTTCAGCGCCGTCCGCCGCAGCCATCCGTCGCGCTCCCAGCGGCGCGCCGACACCCGGACCGGCACCGGCGGAAACCGGAGCCGTCCGCGGCGGCGCAGGCGTCCGACGAAGTCGACGTCCTCCATCAGGGCGAGCGGCCGGTAGCCTCCCAGGGCCTCGAACACCTCCCGGCGGACGAAGATGGCCTGATCGCCGTACGGCAGCCGCAACCACCGCGTCCGCAGCGCCACGCCGCGTTCGATGACGCGGGCCGCCCAATGCCGCGAAGCGAGCGCCAGGCGGAACGCGCCCCCGGCCACCTCCGGCCGCTCGTCGGCCTCGGCGAGCGCGGACAGCCAGCCGGGACCCGGCCGCGCGTCCGCGTGCAGGAACAGGAGCCAGCGGCCGGACGAGGCGCGCGCCCCGGCGTTCATCTGGCGGCCCCGTCCCGGCTCGCCGTCGATCCAGCGCACCGCGGGCATGCGCCGACGCAGCGCGTCGAGGGAGCGGTCGGCGGCGTCGCCGTTGACCACGACCACCTCGACCCGGCCGCCGAGCCGGTGCGCGCGCAGCGCGTCGAGCAGGCCGGCGAGCTCCGGGGCGTCCCGGAGCACGGGCACCACGATCGAGACGAGCGGCGGGGAACCGTCGACGACCACCGCCGACAGGGTATCAACGAGACGCCGCCCGCGGCGGCTTCCGATCGGGTGTCGTCAATCGGCGGCGGACGCCGCCTCGAGGGCGTCGATCACGAGCGCCCGCAGTTCCCGGAGCTCTTCGCGCACCACCTCGAAGCGGACGTCGACGCTCGCGCTCAGGTCGTCGATGCGGGCGTTCAGGCTCGCGCTCAGGTCGTCGATACGGGCGTTCACGTTCGCGTTCAGGTCGTCGATGCGGGCGTTCACGTTCGCGTTCAGGTCGTCGATGCGGGCGTTCGTCGAGCATGACGTGCCCACGATCGTGATGCAGAGAGCCGCGACCGAAAGCAGGATCGTGAGGCGGTCGGAACGGCCCATGCCCACACTGTATCACCGGACGGCAGCACGGGGCAACCGTGCATCAACGATCGGGATCGTCGCCGCGGTCCCCATCGGCGGGCAGGCCCAGGAAACGCGCCGACTCCGACCATACCCGTTCGAGGCTGGCGCCGAGCTGGTGGTCGTCGTCCAGCATGATCAGCGAGACGTGCGGCCGCGCGGCGGCGTAGCGCGAGACCATGCCGGGATCGACGACCTCGTCGCGCCGCCCCTGCAGAACGAGGGTGGGGACCGGGCGCCACGCGGCGAAGGCGTCGTAGCGCCGCGCGTCGCGGAACAGCTCGTAGTGCACGCGGGCGGGCGCGCCGGATGCGTAGTGCGTCAGTTCCCACCAGCCGGTGTCGCGCCAGCGGGCCATGCCGTCCTCGCCCAGGCCGCCGACCGGCCGCCGGCCGAAGTCCAGCGCCGGGGCCAGCAGCACGAGCCGCGTGATCGGGCGGCGGGTCTCCGTCCGCGCCCGCTCGGCGGCCTGGAGGGCCGCGAACGCCCCGAGGCTCGACCCGAACAGCGCCACCGGCCCGGCCTCCAGCGACGCGACGAGCGACGCGGCGCGTTCGATCATGCGGGTGGCCGTCAGCGTCGAGAAGTCGGGCCGGTTCAGGTCGGGACAGTGGAACGGGACCCCGCGCGCGGCGAACCGCCGCTGGAGGAACGCGGCCTTGGACGAGGCCGGCGACGAGGCGAACCCGTGCAGGTAGACGACCCGCGGCATCACAGGCGATACGGACAACCCGGCCGGCAGCGGCACGGGATGTCGCCGTCCCCCTCGGTGTTGTAGTGGAAGGTCAGTTCCTCGCCCGCCCCGATCTTGCGGGAGGCGACTATCCAGATCGTGTCCCCGCGCACGGAGGCGTAGCAGTTGGGCGTGCAGGAGTGGTTGATGAACCGCGCCAGATTGCCGCCGACGTGGCCGTCCCGGACGAAGAGCCGGTTGATCCGGAAGCACCAGATCTCGCCCCGCGTCAGGTAGCGGTCCTCGCGCGCGAGACTGTCGCGCACGCGGATCTTCTGGCCCGCGTAGTGGATGATCCGCTTGTTCTTGTTGATGTCCTCGAGGGCGAACACGCCCCAGCCGTGCAACTTCGACCGCTTGCGCCGGATGCGGGGGAACCAGAGCCCGGTGGCGTACGGATCGGAGTGGTCGCGGGGCCGGTCCGGGACGGCCCGCGTCCGCCCCGCGCTCCGGCCGGAGCGCCCCGCCGCCCCCGTCGTCTCCGCCATTTCTCCCGGATTCGGTGGTTCGTGGGAGGGTGTCCCGTGCGTAGCTGAAAGTCGGTGGCGACTCCCACCCGACCGTGGTTCAGTCGGGTGTTCAACAAGGAGGAGAGGCCACCGATGAAGAAACCGTACAAGATCGTGCCGGGCGCGTCCAAGTCCACGCCGAGCAGCCGGGAGTCGGGGACTGGCTGGCGAAGGACGGGCAACTGCCGGTCCCGCTGGGTGAGCTGCTGGAGACGACGGGCGAACGGCCATCGACGAGTGCGGGTAGAATTGCGTCTGCCGCCCGATGACCGGGCGTCCGGACGATGAAGCGACTCGGCGACGACGTACGGAGGCGATCGACAGCCGCGGCGGGCCGTTTGATTCTGCTGGTCTGCCTGCTGGCGACCGGCGCCGCGGCGGCCGGCGGCCAGACCAACACCGGCGAGCTCGGCGGCGTGGTGCGCGACGAGTCGGGGGCCGTGCTGCCCGGCGCCACGGTCGTGGCGACGCACGCCGGCAGCGGGCTGTCGGTCGAGCGCGTGACCGACGCGGACGGCCGGTTCTTCATGGCGTCGCTGCCGCTCGGCGCCTGGGAGATCACGGCGGAGCTGCCCGGGTTCCGGCGCGTGGTGCGGAGCGGCGTGGCGCTGGAGATCGGCCGCACGCTCGACCTGGACTTCGCGCTCGAGCTCGGCGCGCTGAGCGAAGAAGTGACGGTGACGGCCGACGCGCCGCTGCTGCAGACCACCAGCGCGGAGATCAGCGACGTCATCACCAGCCGCGAGGTCGAGCAGATTCCCCTGAACGGGCGGCAGTTCCTGCAGCTCGCGCAGCTCAGCGACGCGGTCGTCATTCCGCCCGGCGGCACGCGCGGCGCGGCGCTGCAGCAGGCCGGGCCGCTGCCCAACGTCGGCGGCCAGCGCGCCGGCCACAACATCTACCTGCTCGACGGCGTGAAGGTGACCGACGAGCTGTTCAACAACCTGGTCATCAACCCGTCGGTGGACTCGATCCGGGAGTTCCGGATCCAGAAGTCGATGTACCCGCCGGAGTTCGGCGGCAAGGCGTCGGCGCTGATCAACGTCGCGACCCGGTCGGGCACGAACCGGCCCCACGGCAGCGCCTTCGCGTTCGTCCGCGACGAGCGGTTCGACGCGCACAACTACTTCGACCCGCGCGGCGAGCCGGTGCCGCCGCTCGACCAGGGGCAGTTCGGGGGGACCTTCGGCGGGCCGCTCGTCCGGGACCGGACGTTCGCGTTCCTCAGCTTCGAGGGGCAGCGCACGGACCGCTCGCTGACGAAGACCTTCTCGACGCCTTCGGCGGCGGTCCGCGGCGGCGACTTCTCGGGTTTCGATCCGCTGTGCGACCCGCTGACCCGCGACCCGGCGACCGGGGCGTGCGGGGCGTTCTTCCCGGGCAACCGGATCCCGGCCGGCCGCATCGACCCGATCGCCGCCGCCTTCCTGGAGCGGGTGCCGCTGCCGACGGCGGCCGGAGAAGTGCAGAACCTGACGTCCGTGGAGGCGTCCGAATCCGACGTCGACCAGTTCAGCGCCCGGCTCGATCACCGCTTCGGTCCGAACGACCGGACGTTCGCCCGGTTCAGCACGTTCGACGCCCACGACCTGCAGCCGTTCGGCACGAGCGTGCAGCAGGAGGCGCTGATGCCCGGCTTCGGGCGCACCCTCTCCACCCGGACGCGCAACCTGGCCGCGAGCTACACGCGGACGATCGGTTCGTCGATGCTCAACGAGACCCGCTTCGGCTGGATGAGCGTCGACGGGGGGCAGGAGAGCCTGAACCGCGGCGTCGACTTCGCGGGGTCCACCGGCCTGCTCGGGGTCACCCGCGACCCGCGCGACGCGGGCTATCCGCAGATCGACACCGCCGGGCTCTACAGCGCGATGGGCGACCCGGCCAGCTTCGTCTACCGGCGCAACGAGCACTTCGAGCTCTACAACAACTTCCTGATCGACCGCGGCGCGCACCGCCTGAAGTTCGGCGGCTACTGGTTCCATCTCCGCTTCCGGCCCGAGAACCCCGACACGGCGCGCGGCCGCTTCCGCTACACCGGCCGCTTCAGCGGGAACGCGTTCGCCGACTTCCTGCTCGGCCACCCGGTCGAGGCGCGTTCCGGCGTCGGCGGGCGCGGCGGCGAGGACGCGCGCACCAACTGGCTGCACCTCTACGCGCAGGACGACTGGCGGGTCAACGACGCCCTCACCCTCAACGTCGGGTTGCGCTACGAGCTCAACCAGCACATGCGGGACGTCGACAACCGCCTGTCGACCATCGACGTGTCCGTGCCCGGAGGGCGCTACGTCATCGCCAGCGACGCGGCCGGCAACATCTCGTCCGCCGCGCGCGAGCTGCTGCCGTTGATCCCCATCCCGTGGGTCACGTCGGCCGAGATCGGCTGGGACCGGAGCCTGCTGCGGCCCAGCCGGACGCGCTTCGCCCCGCGCCTCGGGTTCGCCTGGCTGGCGGACGACGCGGGGCGCACCGTCGTCCGGGGCGGCTACGGCATCTTCCTGAACCAGTGGGCCTACAGCGTGCAGACCGCGTTCGCGCGCAACCTGCCGTTCTTCTTCCTCAAGCAGGTGGACGTGCCGGCGGGGCGGTTCGTACCCCCCTACGACACGCGGTCCATCCTGGCCGCGGACCCGACCGGCAGCATCGGCGGGTCCATCATGGACTACGACTTCCAGGTGGAGTACACGCAGACCTGGAGCGGGGGTTTCCAGACGGAGGTCCGGCCGGGCGCCGCGTTCGAGGTGTTCTACATGGGGTCGTACACCATCGGCGCGGACAACTCGACGGTGCGCAACGTCCCGGAGCCCGGCCCCGGCTCGATCAGCGCGCGCCGGCCGATCCCGCGGCTCGCCGGGATCCGCGCGATCCGCTTCGACGGCAAGTCGATCTACCACGCGCTGACCTTCAAGACGGTCCGGCGCCTGCGCCGCGGCCTCGCCTTCGACCTCGCCTACACGCTCTCGCGGTCGAGGGACGACGCGTCGAGCCCCGGCGCCACCGCCTTCGAATCGAACGTGCCGCAGGACGTGCGCGACGTCTTTCCCGGAGAGAACGCGCTGTCGAGCTTCGACCACCGCCACCAGTTCGTCGGCAGCGCCACCTGGGAGTTTCCCTTCCGGCCCGCCGGCGGCGGCTGGCGGGAGGGGCTGTTCGGCCACTGGCGTCTGAACGGCATCGTCACCGTGCAGTCCGGCGCCCCGTTCACCGTGAACGTCACCGAAGACCGCGCCAACGTCGGGGCCGGGCCCGCCCAGCGGCCGGACATGCTGCGCGATCCGAACCTGCCGCGCGGCGAGCGCACCGTCGAGCGCTGGTTCGACACGGACGCGTTCGCGCTCCAGGCTCCGTTCACCTTCGGCAGCGCGCCGCGCAACCCGGTCTTCGCCCCCGGCTACGCCAACGTCGACCTGGCGCTGGCCAAGAACTGGTTCCCGGCGGCCGGCGGCCGGCTGGAGTTCCGCTGGGAGATCTTCAACGTCCTCGACCGCGCCAACTTCGACCTGCCCAACCGCTTCTTCGGGTCGCCCAACTTCGGACGCATCTTCAGCGCCCTGAACGCCCGCGAGATGCAGTTCGGCCTGCGGTTCGTCTTCTGAAGCGCGGCCGCGACCCGGGGCGCGTTCGTCGTTCTTCCCGGCGCCGCCGGCGCTAGAATCGGGCCGTGTGCGGGAAAGGGCTCCCGGTCCCCGGTCTGCCGGCCTCCGTCCCGGAGCCGTTGCGCGCGTCGATCTCCGCGGCCGCCGGAGCCTGGGCCGCCCTGTCGGAACCCCGCCTTCGCTCGCTCGTGCTCTTCGGTTCGGTGGCCCGGGGCGAGAGCACGGCGCGGTCGGACGTCGACCTGCTGGTCGTCGCGGACGGCTTCCCGCGCAGTCTGGCCGAACGGCGGCGCCCGCTGCTGGCGGCGTGGTCGCGCGCGCAGGCCGAGCAGGGGTTGCCGGCGGTCGAATGGAGCCTGGTGACGAAGACGCCGGACGAGGCGCGCTTCCGCAGCCCGCTCTACCTCGATCTCGTCGAGGACGCCATCCTGCTCGTCGACCGGGGAGACTTCTTCCGGGACGTGCTCGACGGCCTGCGCGAACGCATGCGGCAGCTCGGCAGCCGGCGGGTGTTTCTCGGGGACGGAAGCTGGTACTGGGACCTGAAGCCGGACTTCCGGTTCGGCGAGGTCGTGGAGCTGTGACCAGCACGCGCATGGGCCGGCAGTACGTCGAGGAAGCGCGGAGCCGGACGGAGCTCGTGCGTCTCGCCCTCGATCGCGGCCTGTGGTCGACGGTGGTGCGCGAGGCGCAGGAGTCCGTCGAGCTGTTCCTGAAGGGCGCACTGCGGCTGGCCGCGGTGGAGCCGGCCCGCACCCACGACGTCGCGGCGCTGCTGCGCCGGGAGGCCGCGCGGTTCCCGGACTGGTTTCGCGCCGAGACCGATTACCTGGCGACCATCTCGACGGAGATGGCGGGAAACCGCGGGATCGCCTTCTACGGCGACGAACGCCAGGGCCTCGGGCCGCGGGAACTCTTCACGCGGGCGGATGCCGAACGGGCGGCGCGGCAGCTCGACTACGTCGCGGCGCTGTGCGCGCGCCTGCTCGACGCCGCGGACGATGACGGTGGAGCCGGGGCGTGCTGACCTCGGACGACGTGAAGACGTTCGCGCGGGAGGCGGGTTTCGACCTGTGCGGCGTCGCGCCGGCGGAGGCGTTCCCCGAGCTGCGCTTCCTCGACGACTGGCTCGAACGCGGCTACGCGGGCGAGATGCGCTACATGGCGCGCAGCGCGCGGCGCCGCGCCGACGTGCGGCGGGTGGTGCCGTCGTCGCGCTCGGTCGTCGCGCTCGGCGCGGTCTACCACACCGGCCGGCCCTACTCGACCGAGGTGGACGACCCGGACGCCGCGCTGGTCGCGCGCTACGCCTGGGGCGCCGACTACCACGACGTGCTCGGCCGCCGCGCCGAGGCGCTGCTCGGCCGGATGCGCGCGGCGGCGGACGAGCCGTTCGAGGCGCGCTGGTACGTCGACACCGGACCGGTGCAGGAGCGGGTCTACGCGCGGTACGCCGGCCTGGGCTGGATCGGCAAGAACACCTGCCTCATCCATCCCGAACAGGGGTCGTGGATCTTCCTCTCGGAGATCATCACCAGCCTGCCGCTCGAACCCGACGCGCCGGGGATCGACCGGTGCGGAACCTGCACGCTCTGCCTGGAGGCCTGTCCGACCGGGGCGTTCCCCGAACCGGGGGTGCTCGACGCGACGCGCTGCCTGGCGTATCTGACCATCGAGCTGCGCGGACCGATCCCGGAAGAACAGCGCCGCGGCGTGGGGACGCACGTCTACGGCTGCGACGTCTGCCAGGAGGTCTGTCCCTACAACGCCGCGCCCGCCCGGTCGGAGGATCCGGCGTGGCGGCCGGCGCCCGCGTTCGACGCGCCGCGTCTCGCCGACCTCTGGCGCGCCCCGGATCGGGAGCTCGGCCCGGCGCTCGAGCGCAGCGCCATGTCGCGGGCCGGGTTGCGGGGGCTGCGGCGCAACGTGGCGGTCGCGCTCGGCAACAGCGGCACGGCCGCGTCGGCCGCCGCGGCCGCCGAGCCGGCGGTGGACGAGACCGCGTCGCGCCGCGACCCGCTGGTGGCCGAGCACCTCGAATGGGCGCGGCGGCGGCTGGCCGGCGGCGCGGCGGACGAGTGAGGCCGGCGCCGGGCGGGCCGCGCTCCCGATGATTTCTTCGACCGCAATCCGGCGCTGGCCCCGCGGTCACCCACCGCGGGCCGCCGGGCGGGGTCTGCGCCGTCTGCGCCGTGGAACGGCGCGGACTCCTGTAGGATTGGGTTGGGCGCCGAGCGGAGCCGCAAGGCGACGGTTGGCGGGCTACGCCGTGGGAAGACCGGACGCAGGGGGGATTCGATGCCAGCGAGGGAGCGGACGATGAGACGGCGGGAGTTTCTGGCGAGCGGGTCGGGCGCGCTCCTGGCCGCGGGGTTCTCGCGCACGGCGGCGTTCGCGGCGCCGCCGCCGGGCCAGGAGCCGGGCGGGCGGATCCGGGGGGTCCGGGCCATGACCTTCGACGTCTTCGGCACGGTCGTCGACTGGCGGACCAGCATCACCCGCGAGGGGCAGGCGGTCGGAAGGGACAAGGGCATCGACGCCGACTGGGCCGCGTTCGCCGACGACTGGCGGGCGGGCTACGGACCCGCGATGGGACGGGTGCGCCGCGGCGAGCTGGGGTGGACGAAGATCGACGACCTGCACCGGATGATCCTCGACGAGCTCGTTCCGAAGTACGGGCTCGAGAGCCTCACCGAGGAGGAACTCGACCACCTGAACCGCGCCTGGCACCGCCTGACGCCGTGGCCGGACACCGTCGAGGGCCTGACCCGGCTGCGGAGGCGCTACGTGCTGGCGTCGCTGTCGAACGGGAACGTGGCGCTGCTGGTCAACATGGCCAGGAACGCCGGGATTCCCTGGGACGCGGTGCTTTCGGCGGAGCTCGCCCGCCGCTACAAGCCCGACCCCGAGGCCTACCTGACGGCGGCCGACCTGCTGGGACTCGACCCGGAGCAGGTGATGATGGTGGCGGCGCACAAGGGGGACCTCCGGGCGGCCGGACGCCTCGGCTTCCGCACCGGCTACGTGCCGCGTCCGACGGAGTTCGGGCCGGACGTGGAGCGGGACCTGACGCCGGACCCCGACTTCGACCTCGTGGCCACGGACTTCAACGACATGGCGGCTCAGCTCGGGCTCTGATGCCGCAGCCCCGGCCGGAGCGGGCCGGGGCGCGAAGTCGTCGGGGCGCCCTTTCCCGCGCCACGGTTCCCGGCCGGGGCGGGCCGGGGCGCGCGTCAGTAGCGCGTCGCGCTCTCGACCCAGGCGCGGACGTCGTCGAGCGCGTCGGCGAGCGCCCGCCGCCGGCGCCGCAGGGCGTCGCGGGCGCGAAGCGGCATCCGGCGCAGGGCGAAGAAGGCGCGCGTCGTGCGCCAGACGGCCGTTTCCCGCTCCACCGCCAGCGTGCCGAGGACGGCCAGCGTCAGCAGTCCGAGTCCGGCCGCCGCGCCGGCCGCGGCGCCCGCCTGCCGGCCGGCGGCCACGGCGAGCGCGGTGATCCAGGCGCCGTGGATCAGGCCCCCGCCGACGATCTGCCACACCGCGCGGCTCTGGAGGTTGGGCGCCAGGCGGCCGATCCGGTCGGTGAGCCACCACGGCAGGGCGAAGACGGCGGCGGCGGCGAGCGCCAGCGGCCCGAGCAGCAGCGCCGCGAACCCTTCCCGCAACGCGAAGCGGACGACGTCGGCGGCCGGAACGCGCCGGTCGACGTCGCGCTCGCGGAGGCCGAACCGGGCCAGGCTGGCCAGGTAGTCCTCGATGTGGGTCATGATCTCGGCCAGCCGGGCCGGATCGTGCTCGCGCAGCTTCGCCATCCCCGCCGCGATCAGGCGCCGGCGCCCGAGCCGCTCGCGGGCGTCGCGCGACGCGCCGCGGGCCGCGGCGTACAGGCGGTCGATGCGTTCGACGATCCGCAGGTCGCGCCGCGGCTCCGCCTCGACCATCAGATGCTTCATGCGCCGTTCGATGCGGTCCGTGAGGGCGCGGACGGCGGCCGTTTCGTCATCGGCGCGGCCGTCGGTCAGATCGCCGTACTCCAGCGGCCGGCCGAAGACCGCCGTCACCCGCGAACGGAACCGCGCGAGCGCGTCGAAGTTCAGCCCCACCGGCACGATGGTCACCGGGTGGCCGGCGGCGCGACTGGCGAGCACCATGCGGGCGGCGCCCGTCCGCAGGGGTTCGAGCCGGCCGTGCGCGTGGCTGACGCCCTCCGGGAAGAGACAGACGGCCTCGCCGGCCGCGAGCGCCGCCGCGACGGCCGAGAACGTCTCCGCGTTGCGGGATGTGTCGACGCCCGGGTCCATCTTGCGGTAGACGGGAATCGCCCCCGAGCGCCGGATGAGCGGGCTCAGCGGATGCCGGGCGAAGAGCGTGGACTTGGCCAGGAACCGGACGCGCCGCCCCGCCGTGGTCTGGATGACGGCCGGATCGATGAGCGTGTTGGGGTGGTTGGCGACCAGCAGCAGCGCGCCGTCCGGCAGCGTCCCCCCGATGCGCTCGACCCGGTAGTAGGCGCGCACGGCCAGGCGGCCGAGGCCCCAGACCCACGATCGCGGCGCGGCCGGGCCGGCGGGGGCGGCCGTCATGACGCTCCGTCGCGCCTCGTGGCGGCGAAGCGCAGCCGGACGTAGTCGGCGACCCAGCCGCCGTCCGGCGCCCTCAGCACGGGGTCGAGCCGTTCGCGCATCTCGCGCAGCACGGCCGGGCGGCCGGCGTCCGGGACGCCGGCCAGATAGGGTTGGGCGAAGGTCTCCAGCCAGTCGGTCACGTCCGACGGCAGCGGCGTCGGACGCGGGAAGAGCCGGAGCGAGTCGACGTCGAAGCCGGCGGCGTCGAGCCGCCCGCGGTACTCCTCGGCGGTCGGGAAGTACCAGGGGTTCAGCCGTTCCGCGTCGACGCCCCGCCGCGCCAGGACCTCGCCGAAGGCCGCGCGGATCGAGGCGACGCAGCCGTGGCCGCCCAGTTCGCCCACGAGGCGTCCGCCGGGCGCCAGGGCGCGGTGGATCGACGCCAGCGCCGCGTCCGGATCCCGGACCCAGTGCAGTGCGGCGTTGCTGAACGCCGCGTCGAACTCGCCGCGGAACCCGAGGGCGGTAACGTCCGCGACGCGCGCGTCGAGGCCGCGCCCGCGCGCCGCGCGCACCTGATCGGGACTGGCGTCGATTCCCACGACGCGGCAGCCGGCCGCGGCCAGCTTCGCGGTCAGCGCGCCGTCGCCGCAGCCGACGTCGAGGACGCGCTCGCCCGGCCGCGGGGCGAGCAGCTCGACCACGGGCGCTCCGAGGTCGGAGACGAAGCGCGCGTGCGCGGCGTAGCGATCGGGGTCCCAGACCTGCATCGCGCTCCATTCCTGCCGCGCCGCCCGTCGAACGGCGCCGCGGCTCCCGGCAGTCCGTGGCGACGCCTCCCGGCGCAACCCGGGTCTTCATCAAGGGCGGGCCGGCTGCTGCATGATACAGGCGAGCGCGATCCGGGCTCCGACGTGCTCTCCGGGAGTCGCCCCGGGCGCGGGTCGGACCGTCGGTGACGAACGGGAACCGACGACCGTGGCGGCCGTGTTCGCCCCGGGCGCGGGGGCGGTCCGCCGTCAGCCGGAATGCGCGTCCGGCGCGGGCGGCGCCGCGTCGAGCCGGCCGGTGTAGATGGCCATCCCGACGACGGCGTCGATGCCGGCCGCGTCGAGCCGGTCGATCTCCGCCCGCGTGCAGATGCCGCCGGCCGCGGTCAGCCGCCGGGACGTCGCGTCGCGGACGGCCAGGACGGCGTCCAGGTCGGTCCCCTGCATCAGCCCTTCCCGGTCCACGTGCGTGTAGAGGAACTCCGCGCACCAGGGCTCGAGCGCGCGGACGGCCTCGACGGCGGTCAGCGGCGTCGCCTCGCGCCAGCCCTTGACGACGACCCGTCCGCCCTTGCTGTCCACCGCCGCGATCACCCGCTCGGGCCCCACCGCCTCGGCCAGGGCCGCGGCGAAGTCCAGGTCGGGCCGTCCGCCACGGAACAGCGCCGAGCCGGCGATGACCGCCGCGGCGCCGTACCCGAGCACGGCGCGCGCGCGCTCGACGGTGCGGATCCCGCCGCCGACGCGGCAGGCGAGCCGCGGCGCGATCGACCGCACGAGCGGGTCGTTCGTCCCGGAACCCATCGCCGCGTCGAGGTCGATGACCTGCACCCGCGGGAAGTCCCGGAACTTCCGCACCCAGCCGTCGACGTCGTCCGAGGCGACGGCCGGCCGCTCGCCCTGGACGAGCTGCACGACCTGCCCGCCCTGCAGATCGATGGACGGAATCAGCACCGGTCCCCCCCGGCCGGCTCTCCGCGGCCCCTCCGCACCGGGACGCCGCGGCCGTGGAGGTGCCGCTTCAGGTCGGCCACCGCGTGCTCGGCGTAGTGGAAGATCGACGCCGCGAGCGCCGCGTCCGCCTTACCGGGCCCGAACACGTCGACGAAGTGATCGAAGGAGCCGGCGCCGCCCGACGCGATGACCGGGATGGAGACCGCCTCGGAGACGGCCGCGGTCAGCTCGCAGTCGAAGCCGCTCTTCGTCCCGTCGCGGTCGATGGACGTGAGCAGGATCTCGCCGGCGCCGCGGTCCGCCGCCTCCCGCGCCCACTCGACCGCGCCGCGGCCGGCCGCCTGCCGCCCGCTGCGCACGTAGACGCGGAACGCGCCGTCTTCCCGCTTTGCGTCGATGGCGGCGATCACGGCCTGGCTGCCGTAGCGCCCGGCCAGCGCGGTCAGCAGTTCCGGCCGGGAGACGGCCGCGGTGTTCAGGCTCACCTTGTCGGCCCCGGCCTCGATGGCCGCGTCGGCGTGCGCCTCGTCCCGGATCCCGCCCCCGACGCACAGCGGCAGGAAGATCTCCCGCGCCACGGCGTGGATCGTCCGCGCCATCGCCTTGCGCTTCTCCAGGGTGGCGGTGACGTCGAGGATCACCACCTCGTCGATGCCCTCGCGGTTGTAGCGCCGGGCCAGCGCGGCCGGGTCGCCGGCCGAGCGCAGCCCTTCGAAGTGGACGCCCTTGACGACCTGGCCGTCGCGGACGTCGAGGCAGGCGATGATGCGCCGGGACAGCATCAGGCGGCCATCCGATCCAGCACGTTGCGGAGCAGACGCAGGCCCACGTCGCCCGACTTCTCGGGGTGGAACTGCATGCCCACGAGGCGTTCGCGTTCGACGACGGCGGCGAACTCGACGCCGTGGGTGGTCGAGCCGACGCAGTCGGGGCCGACCGGCGCCGCGTAGGAGTGCGTGAAGTAGACCTGGTCGCCTTCCTCCACGCCGTCGAGCACCCACGAGTCGCGCTTCCGGTGCAGGCTGTTCCAGCCGACGTGCGGCACCTTGAAGAGCGCGCCGCCGGCGGGGCCGGCCGGGTCGGGATGCTCGATGCGCCGGCAGCGCCCCGGCAGCGCGCCGAGACCGGGCACGCCGGGCGCCTCGGCGCTGCCCTCGAAGAGCCACTGCAGGCCGACGCAGATGCCGAGCAGCAGGCCGCCGCGCTCGACCACGCCGGCGACGGCGCGCCGCCAGTCGGCGTCCAGGGCGGCCGTCGTCTCGAAGTGGCCGACGCCCGGCACGATCACCGCGCCGGCCCCGGCCAGCGCGGCCGGTGCGGCCGGCGTCTCGAAGCGCGCGCCGAGGTGGGTCAGCGCCTTGCGCACGGACGTCAGGTTGCCGGCGTCGTAGTCGATCAACGCGATGCCCATGCGCCTACAGCAGCTCCTTCGTGCTCGGCAGCATCTCGCCGAGCTGCCGGTCGCGCGAGCAGGCCGCCCGCAACGCCCGCGCGAACGCCTTGAACAGCGCCTCGACCTGGTGGTGGCTCGACCGGCCGTACAGCACCTTGACGTGCACGTTGGCGCGCGCGCCCTGGGCGAAGCCGTCGAAGAAGTCGTGGACCAGCTCGGCCTGCAGGTCGCCGACGCGCTCGACGGCCAGGTTCAGATCGGTGACGGCGTGGACCCGGCCGGAGAGGTCGACGGCGGCCACCCCCAGCGTCTCGTCCATCGGCATGACGAAGTAGCCGGCCCGATGGATGCCGCGCTTCGAGCCGAGGGCCTTCGTCACCGCCTCCCCGAGCGCGATGCCGACGTCCTCCACCGTGTGGTGCTGGTCGACGTCGAGGTCTCCCTCCGCCCGTATCGTCAGGTCGAAGGCCCCGTGCCGGGCCAGCAGCTCCAGCATGTGGTCGAAGAAGCGGATGCCCGTGCTCACGGCGTACCGCCCGCGGCCGTCGAGGACGATCCGCAGCGCGATGCGCGTCTCGGTCGTCCGGCGGTCGACCTCCGCCCGCCGCGGGTCGGCCGCGGCCGCTTCGCCGCTCAACCGTCCCCTCCCCGCCGCCGTCCCGCGGCGCCGGACCTTCCGCCGGGCCGCGGGTCGGGCAGCACGCGCCGCGCCACCGATCCCGCGTGGGCGCGGAGTCCCTCGGCGTTGGCCAGCGAGATGACGGCGGGCGCCAGGCCGCTCAGGCCCTGCCGCGTCAGCCGCTGCACGCTGTTCACGCGGACGAAGTCGGCCGCGCTCAGACCTCCGCGGACGCGGGCCGCCCCGCCGGTCGGCAGGACGTGGTTCGACCCCGTGGCGTAGTCGCCGGCCGCCTGCGCGCCGTACGGCCCGGCGAAGACCGTACCGGCCCTCGTCACCCGGCGGGCGACGTCCAGCGTGTCCGTCACCGCGTGTTCGGGCGCGATGGCGTTGGCCAGCTCCACCGCCTCGTCGAGGCCGCGCGTCACGACGGCCACGCCGTGGGCGGCGATCGACGGCGCCGCGTCCGGATGCTCCTCGAGCTGTTCGGCCACGGCCCGGGCCACGGCGCGGGCCAGCGGCCGTTCCGGCGTCAGCAGGATCGCGCGCGCGTCCGGGTCGTGCTCCGCCTGCGCGACCAGGTCCGCCGCGATCCACTCCGGGTCTCCGTCGCGGGAGACGACGACGATCTCGGTCGGCCCGGCGTGGAAGTCTATCGGGCAGTCGCGCGCCACGTACGCCTTGGCCGCGGAGACCCAGGCGTTGCCGGGGCCGACGATCTTGTCGACGCGCGGGATGGCGGCCGTGCCGTACGCGAACGCGGCGACGGCGTGCGCCCCGCCGATGCGGAACAGGCGCGTCACCCGGGCTTCGAGCGCCGCCGCGAGCACCGCCGGGGCCGGGTTCGGGCAGGTCGCGACGACCTCCGGCACGCCGGCGGCCCGGGCCGGCAGCGCGGTCATCAGCAGGGAGGACGGCAGCGGATGCCGCCCGCCCGGCACGTAGCAGCCGACGCGGTCGAGCGGCGTCACCCGCTGTTCGATCACGACGCCCGGCGCCACCGTGGTCCGCCAGCCCTTCGGAACCTGCTTCGCCGCCACGCGGCGGACGTTGCGCGCCGCCGCGCGGATGGCGGCCCGCACCGCGGGCGGCGTCTCCTTCGCGCCGCGCCGCATCTCGTCGGCGTCGAGCTCGACGGCGCCCTGCAGGCGGTCGAACGCGCGGGCGTGCTGCAGGACGGCCCGGTCTCCGCGGCGCCGCACGTCGTCGACGATCTCCGCCGCCCGGGCGGCGACCCCGGCGTCGGATTCGCGCCCGCGCTCGACCAGCGCCCGCACGGCCCGCGTCCGCGACGAGGCGATGATCCTCACAGGACGATCTTGTTCAGGGGATACTCGACGATCCCGTGCCCGCCGGCCGCCCGCAGCCGCGGCATGAGCTCGCGGACGGCGCGCTCTTCGAGGATCGTGGACACCGCGACCCAGTCGGCGTCGCTCAGCGGCGCCACGGTCGGGCGCTGCAGCGCCGGCAGCAGCGCGAGGACGGCGTCGAGCTCCGTCCGCCGGACGTTCAGCATCAGGCCCACCCGGCCCTGGGCCTCCATCGCCGCCCGCAGCAGCAGCGCGAGGTTCTCGATCTTCGTCCGCTTCGCCGCGTCGTCCAGGGCGCGCCGGTTGGCGACGAGCCGCGGGTTCGATTCGAGCACGGTGTCGAGGATGCGCAGGTGGTTGGCGCGCAGGGTGGACCCGGTCTCGGTGGCCTCGACGATCGCATCGGCGAGGTCGGGCGGCTTGACCTCGGTGGCGCCCCACGAGAACTCGACGCTGACGCGGACGCCGAGCCGGGCGAAGTAGCGCTCGGTCACGCGCACCAGCTCGGTCGAGATGCGCGCGCCCTCCAGATCCCGCGGCGAGCGGTACTTCGACTCCTCCGGCGCCGCCAGGACCCAGCGCACCTTGCGGAAGCTCTGCTTCGAGTACACCAGGTCGGCGACGCTCACCACCTCCGCGCCGGTGGCCGCGCGGTGCTCCTCTATCCAGTCGATGCCGGTCAGGCCGGCGTCGACCGCCTCGTCGGCGACGTAGCGCGCCATCTCCTGCGCCCGAATCAGCGTGCACTCGATCTCGGGGTCGTCGATCGTCGGGTAGTAGGAGCGGGAGCCGACGTAGACGTTGAAGCCCGCGCGCGCGAAGAGCTGCACGGTCGACTCCTGCAACGAGCCCTTCGGGATGCCCAGCCGCAGCGTCATCGCGCCCGTTCCGTCCCCGGCGCCGCGTCCGGCGCGCCCTCGTCGAGCGTCTTGAAGAAGCAGGAGCGCTCGCCGGTGTGGCAGACGACGCCGCGGCCCTGCCGCTCCACGCGCAGCAGCACCGTGTCGTCGTCGCAGTCGGTCAGCAGGCGCCGCACCTTCAGCCGGTTGCCCGACGTCTCGCCCTTCATCCAGAGCCGGTTGCGGGTCCGGCTGAAGAACGTGGCGAACCCCGACGAGCGCGTGCGCGCCAGCGCCTCCTCGTTCATGAAGCCGACCATCAGCACCTCGTCGCTGTCGTCGTCTTGCACCACCGCCGGGATCAACCCGCCGAGCTTCGAATAGTCCATCTGCGTCTTTCCCCGTGGCGCTCCCGCCGCCGCTCTCTCCCGCGTCCCCGCACGGCCGGCGTCCGCGCGCCGCCCCCGCGGATTCCGAACACAAAAAAAGCCTCGCCGCGGATTCGGCGAGGCCTGATTGCGCGTGAGCGTCCCCGTCGCGACTACCGCACGCGCGAATCCAGCGGCCCCGGCCCGGGATGGGCGTGGCGACGAGGATGCGCGTGGTGGACGCCCGACCGCATGATGCGTAACCCTATCCCGGCGACGCGGTTTCCGTCAACCGCCGCGGCTTCCGGCGAAGATTTACGTCGCCGTTGCGCCGGTGAGTGGCGCGCTGCCGTGGCCGCGGGATGAGCGGTTGCGGGGAGGTGAGAGGAGGAAGCACGCCTCCCCGCCCGGTTGACCGCCACGCCGATTGCCTCCCTCGACCGTCGTCCCCGTTGTCCCGTCGTGGCTGGACCGCCAGCGTACCATAGGGAGATGCGACCCGGGTTCGACCTGCCTCGCAGGCAGGCCGGGGCGTCGGCGGCCGACGCGCCGGCTTCGGCGCGCGGCGTGCCGGGACCATCGAGAAACGAGGACAAGTGATGATCAGCGACAACCCCGTACGTTCGCCCGGACGCCGGCTGGACCGCCGCGATCTGCTGACCGGCGGTCTGGCCCTGTTGGGCCTCGGAGCGGCGCGCCGCGCCGCGGGCCGCTCCCTCGTCCAGCCGTCCGCCTTCCCGCTCGGCGTGGCGTCGGGGGACCCGGCCCCGGACGGCGTCGTGCTCTGGACCCGCCTGGCCGGGGACCCGCTCCACGGGGGCGGGCTGCCGCCGGAGGACGTGGAGGTGGTCTGGGAGGTCGCGCGCGACGAGCGGATGGCCGGCGTCGTGCGGCGCGGCGCCGCCGTGGCCCCCGCCGCGCTCGGCCACAGCGTCCACGTCGAGGTGGACGGGCTGGAGCCGGGGCGCTGGTACTGGTACCGGTTCCGCATCGGCGCGGACGAGAGCGCGACAGGCCGGACGCGCACGCTTCCGGCCCCCGGCGCGCCCGCCGACGCGCTCAGGTTCGCCTTCGCCTCCTGTCAGCACTACGAGCACGGGTACTTCACGGCCTACCGCCACATGGCCGAGGACGACCTCGACCTGGTCTTCCACCTCGGCGACTACGTCTACGAGTACGAGGGGCGCGACGGGTTCCCGCGGAGGCACGGGGGCGGCGAGATGGAGCTGCTCGACGAGTACCGCGAGCGGTACGCCCTCTACCGCCGCGACCCGGACCTGCAGGCGGCGCACGCGGCGTTCCCGTGGGTGGTGACGTGGGACGACCACGAGGTGGACAACAACTACGCGGACGCCGTGTCGGAGGAGGAGGGACTGCCGGCCGAGCTGTTCCTCCGCCGCCGCGCCGCGGCCTACCAGGCCTACTACGAGCACATGCCGCTGCGCCGCGCGTCCGCGCCCCGCGGCCCCGGCCTGCGGCTCCATCGTTCCTTCGCGTGGGGCGGCCTCGCTTCGTTCCACGTGCTCGACACGCGCCAGTACCGCACCGACCAGCCGTGCGGCGACCGTCGCGGGGCCGTCTGCGGCGGCATCCACGATCCGGCCGCGACCCTGCTCGGGGCGGAGCAGGAGCGCTGGCTCATGGACGGCCTCGACCGCTCGGCCGCGCGCTGGAACGTCCTCGCCCAGCAGGTCATGATGGCGCGCATCGACTTCACGCCCGGCCCCGGCGAATCGCGGATGCTGGACACGTGGTCCGGCTACGAAGCCGCGCGGCGCCGGCTGATGGAGTTCCTGGCGGCCCGCCGGCCCGCGAATCCCGTGGTGCTGACCGGCGACGTCCACAGCAACTGGGTCAACGACCTCGAGGTGGACTACGGGGACCCGGCCGCGCCGGTGGTCGGCGCGGAGTTCGTGGGCACCTCGATCAGCTCCGGGGGCGACGGTGTCGACACCCGCGGCTCCACCGCGGCGCTGCTCGCCGAGAACCCGTGGGTCCGGTTCTACAACGGTCAGCGCGGCTACGTGCGCTGCGAACTGACCCCCACCCGGTGCCGGACCGACTACCGGGTCCTGGAGTACGTCACCCGGCCCGGCAGCCCGATCTCCACCCGGGCGTCGTTCGTCGTCGAGGACGGGAGACCCGGCGCGCAACGGCTGTGACGCGCGTCGTGCCGAAGTGAGGGAGCGCCACCACGGCTGTCGTCGGCCCCTGCCGGGCCGCTCACAGCGTCGACCGCATCCAGGCCGTGGCGAGGCTGTCGGCGTACTCGTTCCAGCGGTTCCCGGCGTGGGCGGCGGTCCACTTCAGGCCGCAGCCGGGGCGGGCGCGGCGCAGCGCCAGCAGCTCCCGCACCAGCTCCAGGTTCCTGACGGGGCCGGCCTTGCGCTTCCAGCCGGCGCGCTCCCAGGCCGGCGCCCAGCGGGTGATGGTGTTCACGCACAGCTCGCTGTCGCTGAAGACGTCGATCCCGGCGTCGGCCGGCAGCATGGTGAACGCCTCGATCAACGCCCGCAGCTCCATGCGGTTGTTCGTGGTGCGCGGTTCGTGGCCGTGCGCCTGGCGGACGACCCGGCCGTCCTCCACCCAGACGACGCCCCAGCCGCCGGGGCCGGGGTTCGGCGACGCGCCGCCATCGGTGAACACCCCGCGGGCGGGGCCGCCGTCGTATTTGGCCAGAACCTCGGCGAGGGTGAGGTTCCGCTCCCGCAACGCGCGGCCGCGGCCGGCCCCGCCGTCGCGGGACGCGCGGCCGGCCGGGCGCGGGGCGGCCTTCTTCTTCGGCGGCGCGTGCCGGCGGCAGTACTTCGGCCGCCAGCCGGGATACCGGTCGAGCGCCGCCTGCGCGACCTCGAACGACGCGCGGCATACCTCGCAGGTGAAGCTGGGCACGGCGGCAAGGATACGGCGGCCGGCTATTCGCGGGCGATGCCGGTGATCACGTAGCCGCCGGAGCGTTCGTCCCGCTCGAGCTCCAGCAGACCGCGGGTCTGGGCCTCTTCGAGCAGGTCGTTGAACGACCCGAAGCCGTAGGCGGATTCGCTGAAGCCCGGCCGGCGGCGCTTCAGCGTCTGCTTGATCATCGACCCCCACAGCTTGGCGCGGTCTCCCCGCTCGCCGTAGATGGCCTCGGCGGTCTGCACGACCAGGTCGAGCCCCTTCTGGGCCGGGTCGTCCGCCGCCGGCTCCGCCTTCTTCGCGGCCGGCGCGTTCTCCGCCGCGGCGCCGCCCTTCGAGCGCCCCCGGCTCCGCGAACGGCGGCGCGCCGGTTGCCGCTCGGCCACGAGGTCGTCGTAGAAGATGAACTCGTCGCAGTTGTTCACCAGCAGGTCGGACGTGGAGCTCTTGACGCCGACGCCGATCACCGACTTGGCGTTCTCGCGCAGCTTGCTCACCAGCGGCGAGAAGTCGGAGTCGCCGGAGACGACGACGAACGTGTCGATGTGCTCCTTCGTGTAGCAGAGGTCGAGCGCGTCGACCACCATGCGGATGTCGGCCGAGTTCTTGCCCGACTGCCGCGCGTGGGGGATCTCGATCAGCTCGAACGCCGCCTCGTGCATCGTCGGCTTGTATTCCTTGTAGCGGTCCCAGTCGCAGTAGGCCTTCTTGGCGACGATGCTGCCCTTCAGCAGCAGCCGCTCGATGATCGGGCGGACGTCGAGCTTCTTCAGCTTGGCGTCGCGGACGCCGAGCGCGATGTTCTCGAAGTCGCAGAACACCGCGAGGTTGCTGTCGCCGTTCACGCCGCCTCCGTTCCCCCGGGCGCCCTTGCGCCGCTCATCGTCCCATCGTCCGCGGGGCCGCCGTTCAGTCGACGATCGCCTGGTAGGCGAGGTTGCGCGAGATCCCCTGCACGTCGCGCACCGCCGGCCCGCGGTGCTGGATCATCCCGACGAACGTCAGGTCGGTCCGCGGATCGATCCAGAACCAGGTGCCCGCGGCGCCGCCCCAGTAGTAGGACCCCTTCGCGTACGGCTCGCCCGCGGCGGCCGGGTCGTGCACGGTGGCGAAGTCGAGGCCGAAGCCCTGCCCGCGGCGCATGGTGGCCGTCGCCTCCGGCGAGAGGAAGTTGGTGCGCATCAGCTCGACCGTGCGCGGGGCCAGCAGGCGCGCGCCGTCGAGTTCGCCGCCGTTGAGCAGCATCTGGGTGAAGCGCAGGTAGTCGTCGGCCGTGCCCCACAGACCGCCCCCGCCCGAAGGGCCGGCCGGCATCTCGGTGCGCGTGGGGCCGCCCATGTCCAGCCGCTCGAGGCCGCCGCCGTCGCCTTCGCCGTAGATGAGCGCCACGCGGTCCAGTTTCTCCTCCGGCACGTAGAACGCGGTGTCGACCATGCCGAGCGGGTCGAAGATCCGCTCCCGCAGGAACTCGGGGAACGGCTGCCCGGACAGCTTCTCGACCAGGTAGCCCTGCACGTCGACGCCGATGCTGTAGTACCAGCGCGTCCCCGGCTGGGCCAGCAGCGGCAGGTTCGACAGCTTGTCGATCATCGCCTGCAGCGGCTCGTCCGCGTTCAGCACGCGCTGCTCGCGGTAGAGCCGGTCGACGTGGTTCTCCGCGCCGAGGCCGTAGCCGAGGCCGCCGGAATGCGACATCAGCTCGGCCATCGTCATCGGGCGCTCGGCGTCGACCAGCCGCGGCTCCCCGTTGGCCCGGTCGCCGGCGTGCACCTTCAGGTCCGCGAAGCCGGGAAGGTGCCGCGACACCGGGTCGTTGAGGCGCCAGCGGCCCTCTTCGTAGAGCATCATCAGCGCGACGCCGGTGATCGGCTTGGTCATCGAGTAGATGCGGAAGATGGAGTCGCGCTCCATCGGCGCGCCGGCGGCGACGTCCCGGTCGCCGGCGACATGGACGTGGACCAGCTTGCCGCCGCGCGCCATCAGCGTCACCACGCCGGCCAGCCGGCCGTCGTCGACCATCCCCTGCATCCCCGCCGCCAGGCGTTCGAGACGCTCGGCGGAGACCCCGACCTCGGCCGGATCGACCGTCTCCAGATCGCGCGCCGCGCTCCGCCCGGCGGCCGACGCCGCGACGGTCGCAACGGACGAGACGCCGCCGAAGAAAACGGACGCCGCCGCGAACGCCGCGGCGAGACACGCCAGCCGCCAACGAGTCGATGCTTCTCGCACGATGTCACCTCCGCTGTGTTTCGTCCTGCCGCTTTACGTGTCACGCCGTCCGCCGGCCCGGTCAGTCGACGATCGCCTGGTAGACCCAGTTCCGCGACAGCCCGTGCACCTCGTGCTGCGAACCGCCGGTGTGCTGGATCATCCCGACGAAGGCGAAGTCGAGGGCCGGATCGATCCAGAACCACGTGCCGTCGATGCCCAGCCAGTAGTACGCGCCGGGCGCGTGCGGTTCGCCGGCCGCGGCCGGGTCCTCGTAGATCATGAAGTCCATGCCGAAGCCCATGCCGGGGCGCACGTGGGCGGCGGCCTCGGCCGACAGGTGGCTGGTGCGCATCATCTCGACGGTGCGCGGGGCCAGCAGGCGCACGCCGTCGAGCTCGCCGCCGTCGAGCAGCATCTGCGTGAAGCGCAGGTAGTCGTCGGCGGTCCCGAACAGGCCGCCGCCGCCGGACGGCCCGGCCGGCGGGCTGGTGAACGGCTCGCCGCGCGAGTCGACCACGAGTTCGCCGTCCTCGCCCGCGGCGTGCCGCAACGCCACCCGGTGGAGCTGCGACGCCGGCACGTGGAAGCCGGTGTCGACCATGCCGAGCGGCTCGAAGATGCGCTGGTCGAAGAAGTCGCCGAGCGGCTGCCCGGACAGCTTCTCCACCAGGTAGCCCTGCACGTCGACCGCCACGCTGTAGATCCAGCGCGTCCCCGGCTGGGCCAGCAGCGGCACCGTCGCCAGCTTGCCGATCATCGCCGACAGCGGCTCCAGCGGGTTCAGCACCCGCTTCTCCAGGAACAGGCGGTTCACGGGATGCCGGGGGTTCAGCACGTAGCCGAGCCCGGCGGTGTGGGTCATCAGCTCGCGCATGGTCATCTCGTGGTCCGCGTCCACGAGCCGCGGCGCCCCGTCGGCGTTCTCGCCCGCCCATACCTTCAGGCCGGCGAGCTCCGGGACGTGGCGCGACACCGGATCGTTCAGGCGCCACTTGCCCTCTTCGTAGAGCATCATCATCGCGACGCCGGTGATCGGCTTGGTCATCGAGAAGATGCGGAAGATCGAGTCGCGCGCCATCGGCCGCCCGCTCTCGACGTCCTGGACGCCGGCCACGTCGACGAACGCGATCCGGCCGCGGCGCGCCAGCAGCGCCACCACGCCGGCCAGCTCGCCCTCGTCGACCATCGCCTGCAGCCCGGCGTCCAGCCGCTCCAGGCGTTCGGCGGAGAGCCCGACCTCGGCCGGGGCGGCGGTTTCGAGGTCCGCCGCGGCGGCCGGCCCGCGCTCCGCGGCGGCCGGCCGGGTGAACGACACCGCGGCGGCCAGCGCGAGGACCGCGAAGGCGGCGGCGAACGAGGCGAAGCGCCAAGGTCCGGCTTTCGGCACGGGATACCTCCTGACGGGAACTTTCGGACGTGAACAGATTCTAACTCCCCCGGGGATCGACCGCATCGACCGCGCGGCCCGCGGCGGGGCGTAGCGGCCGACCTCCGCCGTCGGCACGTTACCACCCACCGACAGCGCCGCGGCCAGCCCGCGGCGAGGCGCAGTCGACCTCCGCCGCCGGCCCCCCGCCCTCGAACGACGTCAGTCGCCGGGGAACGCGGCCCGCGTGGTGGCCGGCTCCATCACGCGCGCGCTCAGGGCGCTGGAGACGGCGACGACGATGAAGAACGCGGCCCAGCGCGGGCGGCCCGGGGCGACGGCGGCCGCCACCGACAGCAGGAGCACCGCGAACGCGGTGTCGAGCAGACGCCTCCAGACGGCCGACGCGCTGCGCCGGGCGGCGAGCTGGGCGGGGTAGACGCGCGACGTGAACCAGAGGTGCAGCCGCAGGTTGACGGCGGCCCCGACCACCACGGCCGCGATCAGGAACGCCGCCAGCCCCCAGGGAGCGGCGAGCCACTCGCGCGCCCGCCACAGCGGATACAGCATCAGGGCGTAGACGGCGCTCACCGCCGCCTGGTGGAACCGCCACCACCAGAGCGGGCGGGAGGCGGCGTCCCCCCCGGCGCCGGCCGGGGGCGGCGCCGGAAGCGCAGCCCCGGGCGGCGGCCGATCGGGGGGGAACGCGTTCGGGCCGCCGGACGCGGCGGCCGGGGTCCGCGACGGGCCGGGCGCCTCCGCCGGCGCGGGCGCGATCGCGGCCTCCTCCCCCGGGCGGACGAATTCGCGGCGCGACGGGCCGGGCGCCTCCGCCGGCGCGGGCGTGACGCCGCCGGTCTCCGGCCGGTCGGACGGGGGCGGCGCCGCTTCCACGCCGGCCGCGCCCGCCGAGGCGGCCCCGGCCGCGGCGGCGTCCCGCACCGCCTCCAGCGCGGAGACCAGCGCCGCGGTCGTCCGGTAGCGATCGCGGGGCGCCGCGGCGAGGCAGGTCGTCACGACGCGAGCCAGCGCGGGGGGGCATTCCGGCCCCAACGAACCGGGAGCGGGGGGCTCGGCTTCGAGCATCCGCGCCACCGTCCCGGCGTCGCCGCCGCCCCCGAACGGGTGCTCGCCGGCGAGCAGCTCGTACAGCAGGACCCCGAACGAGAACTGGTCGGCGCGCGCGTCGACCGGGTCGCCGCGCAGCACCTCGGGCGCCATGTAGGCCGGGGTGCCGGGCAGGGCGCCGGGCCGGGTCAGCGTTTCGGCGTCCCCGCCCCCGGCGCCCGGCTCGAACCGCGCGAGCCCGAAGTCGACCACCTTGATTCCGCCGTCCGGCGTGCGCAGCACGTTCTCCGGCTTCAGGTCGCGGTGCAGCACGCCGTGCGCGTGCGCCGCGGCCAGCGCCCGCGCGACGTCGAGCGCGACCCCGACGGCCTCCGTGGCGGCCATCCGGCCCCCGCGCTCCTTCATCGCGGCGCGCAGCGTCCGGCCGGGGACGAACTCCTGGACGAGGAAGAGCTGCTCCTCGAATTCCTCCAGCGCGAAGACGGTCGCGACGCCGGGATGCGAGAGCGCGGCGGCCGCCATCGCTTCGCGCCGCAACCGGGCGCGCATCCGGCCGTCGTGGGTGAACGCCGGGGGCAGGGCCTTGACGGCGACCGGGCGCCGGAGCCGCGTGTCGTGCCCGAGGTAGACGACGCCCATCCCGCCGCGGCCGAGGAGGGCCGTGACTTCGTAGGGGCCGAGCCGCCGGCCGATCAGCGGGTCGGCGCCGGCGAGCAGGCCGGGGTCCGCCTCCACCGCCGGCCGGTCGACGACGCCGGGGCCGCTGCGCAGCCGGAGCAGCGACGACACCTCGGCCCGCAGGGCCTCGTCGCCGGCGCAGGCCTCGGCGAGGAAGCCGTCCCGGCCGCCGGGTTCCCGTTCGAGCGCCGCGTGGAACAGATCGTTGACCCGGCGCCAGCGCTCAGCGTCCATCGGCGCCGCCACCGGCGATCTCGCGCTGGAGCCAGGCCCGGGCCACCGCCCAGTGCCGCTTGACGGTCGCCGGAGAGACGCCGAGGGCCTCGGCGGACTCCTCGATGGTCAGTCCGCCGAAGAACCGCAGCTCCACCAACCGGGCCTGCTCGGCGTCGAACGCCGCCAGCCTGTGCAACGCGGCGTCCACCGCCAGCACGTCGACGGAGCGCTCTTCGCCGGCGACGAGCCCTTCGTCGAGCGTCACGCGATCGACGCCGCCGCCCCGCTTGCGGGCGGCCCGCGCGCGCGCCGCCTCGATCAGGATCCGGCGCATCGCGACAGCGGCGATGCCGATGACCTGGGCGCGCGTCCCCCAGTCCTGCTTGCGGTCCTGGAGCAGGCGCAGGTACGCCTCGTTGACCAGCGCGGTCGGCTGCAGGGTGTACGCGCGCCGCTCGCGGCCGAGGTAGCCGCGGGCCAGCCGGCGCAGCTCGTCGTAGACCAGCGGCATCAGCTCCGCGAGCGCCGCGCCGTCCTGCCCCCGGGCGCGCCCGGGCGGGCCGTCCGGCCGGTCCCGGGCCGCATCGCTCATGCTTCCCTCGCGGTCATCGAAGGCCATCTTACTATCGCCGCGATTCCGGGCCGGCGATGCGCTATGATGCGGCCGATGCCCGGGCGGGCCGCGCCGGGGGGCCGGCGCCGCGGCGGGCGGGGCCGTACTGCAGGAGGAGAGAGCCATGCGCAGACTCGCCGTGCCCGGATTGCTCGCGCTCGCGCTGGTCGCCGCCGTCATCGCCGTCCCGGCGGCGCAGTCGGGCGACGTCTACACGCCGAAGCGGATCAACAAGGTGATCGAGCTGTTCGAGCAGGACCAGCCGGTCTACTACACGCAGGTCAACGGGGGCGGCTACGAGGAGGGCGTGCGCCTGGCGCAGACCTGGGCCGACTACGTCACCTACAACATGGAGCACAGTCCCTTCGACGTGGGCGCCCTGCGCGGGTTCATGCAGGGGCTGGTGGACGGCGGGCCGACCCGCAGCGGCCACCGCACGCCCACGGTCGTGGCCGTGCTGCCGCTGGGCGGCATCAACGAGCAGGTGATGTGGGGCAACTACTGGATGGTCGAGCAGGTGCTGGGCTCCGGCGTCCACGGCGTGCTGCTCGCGCACGCGCGCACGCCGGAAGTGGTCCGCATCCTGGTGCAGTCGGCGCGCTATCCGCACGCGCCGAAGGCCGAGGGCATCGGCGAGGGGCTGCGCGGCAGCGGCGGCCAGGGCTTCGCCGCCCGCATCTGGGGCGTGTCGAACCAGGAGTACCAGCGGCTCGCCGACCCCTGGCCGCTCAACCCCGGCGGCGAGATCCTGCTCGGCCTGAAGATCGAGGACCGCCACGCGCTCGAGAACGCCGAGGAGAGCGTGGCCGTGCCGGGCGTCGGGTTCGCCGAATGGGGTCCGGGCGACATGTCGATGTCCTACGGCGTGCAGCGCGCCGAGATGCCGCAAGTGCTCGTGGACGCGCGGGCGCGGGTCTTCGAGGCGACGAAGAAGGCCGGCGTGGCGTTCCTCAACTCGATGAACGGCGACAACGTCATCGCGATGATCGACGAGGGCGTGTGCATCGGCTCCGGCCCGGGTCCCGAGGGGGCGGACCGCGGGCGGCGGCACACCAACCGGCGGATGCCCTGGTAGCGTTCGGCGCGGGCGGCCCGGGTCCGGCGGGTGCGTCGAGCCCGGGCCGCCCCGTTCCCCGCGCCCGGCCGCGTTCGAAGTCTCCGTCCCGTCCGATGCGAAGATTCCCGCCGTCCCGACGTCGTCCGCGCCGGCCGGACGTCCTGCGCCGCGGACTCCCGGCCCTGCTGCTGGCGTGCGCCGCCGCGGCCTGTGATTCCCGGCCGGGACCGGAGCCGCCGCCGGAAGAACCCGCGCGGCGCGACCCGCGGTCGTACGCCGGCCGCGGCGACGTCCGGGTGACGCACGTCGAACTCGACCTGCGGGTCCGCTTCGACGAGCGCCGCCTGCGCGGGTCGGCGCTGCTTTCGTTCGACCGCTTGCGGGAGGACGCGGACGCGCTGGTCCTCGACACGCGCGACCTGACCATCGCCGCCGTGGAGAGCTGGTCCCCCGCCGGCGGCTTCGACGCCGCCACCTTCTCGCTGGCCGCGGCCGACCCGGTGCTGGGCGCCGCGCTCACCGTCGTCCTGCCGCCGCAAGCGACGCGCGCCCGGGTGACTTACGAGACCAGCCCGGAGGCTTCCGGGCTGCGGTGGCTGACTCCCGGGCAGACGGCCGGCGGCGAACATCCCTTCCTGTTCACACGGTCTCGGGCGATCCATGCGCGGAGCTGGGTCCCGCTGCAGGACAGCCCGGCCGCGCGGGTGACGTACGGCGCCCGCATCGGGACGCCGGCCGGGTTGCGGGCGGTGATGAGCGCGGCCGGCGAGCCGGACGAGCCGGCCGACGGCGACTACCGCTTCGACGTGCCGCGGCCGGTCCCTCCCTCCCTGATCGCCCTGGCCGCCGGCGACCTCGCCTTCCGCCCGCTCGGCGCGCGGCTCGGCGTCTGGGCCGAACCGTCCGTGGTGGAGGCGGCGGCCGAGGAGTTCGCCGACACCGAGTCGCTGCTGGCGGAGGCCGAGCGGCTGTACGGCCCCCACCGCTGGGAGCGTTACGACCTGCTCGTGCCGCCGCCGAGCTTCGCGTCCGGCGGCACGGAAGACCCCCGGCCGACCTTCGCGGCGCCGACGATCCTGGCCGGCGGCCTGTAGGACGCTCCGGCGCCGCGGTTGCCCCGCGGGTCTCGCGCTTCGCGGCGCCGACGATCCTGGCCGGCGGCCTGCAGGACCGGCTGGGCGCCGAGCGGAGCCGTCAGGCGACGCTTGGCGGGCTGCCGCGCAGGAACGCGTCCGAACCTGCCCGCGGATCCTCCGCCACCTCCGAGGAGGTGGCCGGCAGGATTCTCCTCATCTTCCGCGGGAAAAATTCTCCGACCCGGGAACTTCTCCGGCCGGGCGTCCGTCTCTCCTCCATAGATGAGCGGTTACCACTAAGATAACTTGACTCATCAAAAGTCATCCCGTAGGGTGGAACGCACGGGGATGACTCGAACGGACACCGCGCCGGGCACGGGGCCCGGCGCGCAGGGACGCCGCGAAGGGCGTCGGAGGAGGATCGAGATGTTGAGCATGACCCGCTGGAACCTGTTCGAAGAGCTGACCGGCCTGCACCGGGAGATGGACCGCGTGTTCGGGCGCTACGTGGGCGACGAGCGGGCGGGGACGCCGGCGGCCTGGACGCCGGCCACCGAGATCGACCGGGGCGGCGAGGGCTGGAAGGTGCGGATCGCGCTGCCGGGGATCGACCCCAGGGACGTGAGCATCGATCTCCAGGGCAACAACCTGACCGTCGCCGGCGAGCGGACGCGCGCCGACGCCGACGGGCAGGGTGGCGCGTCGGAGTTCCACTACGGCCGCTTCGAGCGGACGTTCACCCTCCCGGCCAACGTCGATTCCGGGAAGGTCGCCGCCGACTACGCGCACGGCGTCCTGGAGCTGACGCTGCCGTTGGCCGAGACGGCGAAGCCGCGGCGGATCGAGATCGGCTCCGGCGGCCCGGCCGCGCACGCCGCGTAGCCGGCCGGACGCCTCTTCACCGGCCCGGGGCGACGCGGGGTCGTCCCGGGCCGCATTCGCGTTTCCGCGTCCGCGGGCGCGAACCGGGAGTCTGCGCCGTAGAACGGCGCGGCTCCGTGGGTCAGGTTGGGCGCCGAGCGGAGCCGCAAGGCGACGCTTGGCGGGCGCTAGCGGCCTTCCTGCGCGGCCTTCTCGGCCGCTTCCTTCGCGCGCTGCTCCTCTTCGAAGAACTCGCGCTGCCAATCGGGCATCGCCTGCGGCCCGGGCACCATTCCGGCGATGTCGGGATCGTAATCGGCAGGACGGGGCGGGGCTTCCTGCCGCCGGGCCTTCGCCTCGGCGCGCCGTTCGGTCTTCATCCGCGCGCGCTCCTGCCGCGCGCGCTCGCGCTGCCGCTTCGTCTGGGTGGGACGGCCTCGGTTCGCCATGCGTCTCCTCCGGTCCGCTGTAAGGGTCGAGCGCGCGCGGCGCTCCAGGAAGGCCCAGTGTAGCAGACGGCCGGGAACGTCAGCCGGCGGACCGGCGGGCGGCGCCGCGCGCCGGGCGGCGGGTTCAGAGGCCCAGCTCGTCCGCCTTGCGGAGCGCGAACTCGACCGCCTCGGGCGGGGTCGCGTATCCGCCGAGCACCTGGTTGCCCCGGAAACCGACGTCGGCGACGCCGATCGGGCTGGTGTAGTAGGCGTCCACCGTCATCCTGCGGACCCAGTTGAAGAACCGCACGCCGGCGCGCAGGTCCGGGGACTCCGTCTCGCCGCGTTCGGCGGCCACCAGTCCGTCGAGCATCGCGCGCTGCCGCGCGCCGCCCGCCTCGGCGAACGTCCGGCCGTGGGCGGCCCGGGTCGCCGCGTCGAGCCAGGCGAGCCCGTCGGCGTAGATGCGCAGCAGGTCGGGATTCCGGCTGCAGAGCAGGTCGATGAACTCGGGGGCGCCGGCGTCGACGGCGCTCCCCCCGCCCTCGTCGGCCGGCACGATCAGTTCGGCGAGGCGGGTGACCGTCCGGAACTGGTGGGCGTCGAGCGCCGTCGGCGAGTAGCTTCCGGCCTGCGCGCGCGCCTCGCCCGCGAGCGCGTGGACCACCCGCGCCGCCTCGGCGTTGAACGCCCCGGCCCCGGCCGCGGTGAGCGCCAGCGCCAACTGCCGCAGGACCTCGCGGCGCGGGACCCCGCCATCGCCCGCCGAGGTCGATGCCCGCTCCATGGCGTCGGTCCCCCCTGCTCCCCGGTCCGGCCTACAGCTCGCCGCTCCGCAGCGCCTCGGCGAGGTACTCCGACGCGCGCCAGGCGAGCGCGTTGATGGTCAGCGTCGGGTTCTTGTCGGGGTTGCTGACGAAGCTCGCCGCGTCGCACACGAACAGGTTGCGCGGGTCGTGCGCCTGACAGAACCCGTTCAGCACCGAGGTCCGGGGGTCGTCGCCCATGCGGGCCGTGCCGACCTCGTGGATGATGCTGCCGCCGATGGAGATTCCGGAAGCGTCGCGTCTCCCCGGCGAATCCATCTCCCCGCCCAGCAGCGCCAGCAGTTCGGCGAAGGTCTCGCGCATGTGCCGCGCCTGCCGCCGCTCGTGATCGCTCCAGTGGAAGTGGAAGCGCAGGACCGGGATCCCGAAGCGGTCCACGACGTCCGGGTCGATCTCGCAGAAGCTCCGTTCGTTCGGGATCATCTCGCCGCGGCCGGCGAAGGAGACCCGGGTCCCGTAGTCGCGCCGTGCCTGCTCCTTGATCGCCGTCCCGTAGCCGGCGCGGCGCGCCGACCCGGCGAAGGACCCGATGCCGGGCATGCCGTAGCCGCCGCCGATCTCGACGTGGTAGCCGCGCGGGAAGCCCAGCGCTTCCTGCCGCTCCCAGCCCCACCACGGCATGTACAGGTGGGCGCCGCCGATTCCGTCGCTGTTGTAGCGGGGGAGCCCTTCGAGCGCGGGCGCCGCGCCGCCGACGTCGAACCCGACCGTGTCCATCAGGTACCGCCCGACGACGCCGGAGGAGTTGGCGACCCCGTCGGGATGCTCGGCCGTCTTCGAGTTCAGCAGCAGGCGGGCCGACTCGCAGGCGCTCGCGGCCAGCACCAGCACGCGGCAGCGCAGCCGCCGTTCCTCGCCCGTCCGCTTGTCGACGTAGACGACGCCGTCGACCCGGCCGCGCCGGTCGGTGGTGACGGCCCGCGCCATCGCCAGGTCGCGCACCTCCAGCCGCCCGGTCTCCAGGGCCGGAAAGATCTGCGTCTGGCTCGCCGAATAGTTCGAGCCGCCCAGGCAGCCGCGCCCGCACTGCCCGCAGTAGTGGCACGCCGGACGGCCGTTGATCGAGCGGGTGATGACCGCCCGCCGGTTGGGGATGCAGGGGATGCCCATCTTGCGGCTCGCGCGCGCGATGAGCAGCTCGTGGGCCTTCGGCGGCGGGGGATCGTGGAAGACGCCGTCCGGGGCGCTCCGCAGCCCTTCGCGGCTGCCGACGACGCCGATGAACGTCTCGGCCCTGTCGTACCACGGCGCGAGGTCCGCGTACTCGATCGGCCAGTTCCAGCCGAGGCCGTCGCGGTCGCGGGGCTTGAAGTCGTAGTCCGAGAACCGTAGCGAGATGCGGCCGTAGTGGTTGGTACGGCCGCCGACGATCCGCGACCGGAACCACCAGAAGTCCTCGGTGTCGCCGGCCACCGTGTAGGGCTCGCCGTCGAGTTCCCAGCCGCCGCTGGTGGTCGTGAAGAACCCGAACGGCTTGCCGCCGCCGAGGTAGCGCCGACCGTCCTCCCCGGCGCCCCGGTGGTCGTAGTCGTACGGCCAGCGGTGCTCCTTGAACTCGGCCAGCGGGTCGAGCATCGGCCCCGCTTCGAGCAGCGTGACGCGGATGCCGAGGCCGGTGAGCACGTGCGCGGCGGTCGCCCCGCCGGCGCCGGAGCCGACGACGACGACGTCGCGCACCCGAGCGCGGGGATTCAGGAACGGCATGGGAAGAGGGGCCGGCTCCCGCCGGCCGCCGAAACGGAGCGCCGCGCCGGCGCGGCGCTCCTTAGCGTCCTACCAGCGGGGTTCGCGGCGCCGGCCGCCGCCGTAGCCGTCGTCGGGCGGCCCGTCCGGGCGCGGCGCGCGCGGACGGGCCTCGTTGACCGCCAGCCGGCGGCCCTGGAACTCCGTCTGATCCAGCTCGCCGATCGCCTTCTGGGCGTCCTCGTCGTTCACCATCTCGACGAACGCGAAGCCGCGCGGGCGTCCGGTCGCCCTGTCCGTCACGATGTATACCGAATCGATGGTCCCGTACTGCGCGAAGAGGTCGCGCAGTTCGTCCTCCCCCGCGGCGAACGGGATGTTGCCCACGTACAGTCTCCGACCCATCCGTAACTCCTTCCGTGTCGCCCCGCGCCGTTGCGGCGAGGCCCCGCGAATCCATCGCAGCCAGGAGCATTCAAGGCGGGACGGCCAACCTCGGCAGGTCCAGTCGGTGCTCGATGGGGGTTGAGCAAGCGGGTCCGCAACTGCAGTCCGGGCCAGCGTACTCCCTGACCGCGAAGAATGCAAAGCCGATCGCGGGCGTCAGCCGGCGGCCGGCGCGCGGGCGCCCAGCGCCTCGGCCATCGATTCCAGCGTCCGCGACAGGATGTCCCGCGCCGCCCGGTCGATCAGCGGCGACGCCATCCACCGCAGGAGGCGCGGGACGCCGCGGCTCAGGCTGACCGATTCGCATTCGACGATGACGCCCTCGTCGACCTGCCGGTAGCGCCAGTAGGAGTTCAGCCGCCACAGGAACCCGCGGTCGCGGCCGATCGGCTTCTCGCGTTCGTCCGCGGAGCCGGCGTCCTCCAGCTCGGCGATGCGGGTCGCCACGCTGCGGCTCGACGCCGCCCCCGGCCGGTGGCGGACGTAGGCCACGGCGTGCTCCGTGTTGTAGTGGACGGTGACCATCTGCTTGCGGCGCAGCTTCAGGAACACCTCCAGCCGGTCCGCGCCGGGGCGCGAGAGCACGCGCGACTCGATCACGTCGTCCTGCAGCTCCTCCGGCTCGACGCCGTGGATGAGCGCGTGGAGAAGCTCCTCCAGCGTGGCGCCGGGGACGAGCGCGCTCCCCAGCCAGTGGTGGACGGCGCCCTTCGGGATCCGGATCCGCTCGCCGTCCGCGCCGCGCGTCTCCAGCCGGTCGATGCGCACCCGGCCGGCCAGCACCTCCCGGCGCGCCTCGGCCGCTCCGTCGCGGAAGTCCTGCGCGAGGAACCGGCCGGGGTCCTCCAGCTCCGCCGCGATGCGCCGCTCGGTCGCCTCGACGTAGCGGTTCCAGGCCGCGACCGTCCGCGGCTGCAGTTCCGCCGCCGGGGCGCCGGCCGCGGTTCCGGCCAGGAGCGCGGCGGCCAGCGCGGCGCGGGCGGCCGGGCGCGCGGCGGCCGCCGCGCGCGGCGGCCGTCTCGTCGGTGGCCCGAGTTCCCGCCCCCGACCGGCCCCGCGGCCGAGCGCGGCGGCCGCGTGCGGCGGCCGTCCCGTCGGTGGCGTTGCGTGCGCCCTCACTTCCCCCTCCCTCCTTCTTCCGTCATCCATCTCCGCTCCCGGCGCCGCGCGAAACACGAAACGGTCGTTCGCGGCGAAGTTGAGCAACGAGCACGATGCGATCGCCAGCAGGTTGGCGAGCGCGTAGTGCACGCCGAGAGCGCCCGCGTACAGCCCGGTGAACACGACGTTGGCGGAGATCGACACCGCGCCGGTCACCAGGTTGAACCGCGCCAGCCGCGCCCACCGCCCGCGGGCGCCGGTGCCGCGGTCCCGCCACGTCCAGCGTTCGTGCCAGACGAAGTTGTGCAGGACGGCCGACTCCACCGCCAGCGCCGTCGCGAGCAGGGTGTTCAGGCCCAGCAGCTCGGCCAGGCCCACCAGCGCCGTGAGCTGCACCGCCACGCCCATCGTACCCACGGCGTTGAACACCAGCCATCTCCGCAAGCCCCTTGCCGTCTCCCCGGTCCGCGTCCCGGCCACGGATCAGCCCGGCAGCGGCTCGGCGCGGTACAGCGCCAGCCCGTTGCGGATCGCGGAGAAGACCAGGGCGCCGAACAGGCCGGCGGCCGCCGCGGCGCCGCCGACGTCGAACAGCAGCCAGGAACCCCCGAACAGCTCCACCGTGGAGCCGCCGGTCAGCAGCCGGAGGGTCCCGGCCGCCAGCACGATGCGCAGCTCCGTCGGCCCCACCTTCAGCACGGAGACGCGGAAGACGCCGCGGGCGTGGGTCGCCAGGTAGGCCTCGGCCGAGACCGTCAGCCAGGCGGCGAGCAGCAGCAGCGCCGTCACCGGGCTCATGTGCGGCGACAGCGCCAGCCCGCCGCAGAGCAGCAGCATGCTCGTCACGTCGACGACGTGGTCGACGTAGAAGCCGTAGCGCGGCCGCTGGTGGTTGCGGACGCGGGCGACCGTCCCGTCGAGGCTGTCGCCGAACCAGTTCAGGGCCAGCCCGGCGACCGCGCCGAGCAGCGCCGCGTCGCTCCACCGCGAGGCCCAGTACGACGCGCCGACGCCGGCCATGGCCAGCAGCCCGAGCGCCGTCAGGTGATCCGCGTTGATCCGCCGGGGCAGGCGCGCCGCCATCCAGACCAGGGCGCGCTTCTCCACGCCCGCCAGGACGCTGCGGTGCTCGCGCACGTGCGCCCCCGCCCCCGCCGCCGGCGTCGTTTTCGCGGCCGTCGCCGCGGCCGCGCGCCGTATCGTTCCCGTTCCCGCCGCCGTCTTCGCTGCCTCCGCCATGGACCGCCTCCCTTCGTCCGGCCGCGGGGCGGGATGCCGCCGCGGCGCGATACCGTCCGCGGCCCGGCTCGCCCGTGGGGCGAAGCGCGGTCGCCGCCGCCGCGCCGCTCGGCGCGACGGGGCGTGCTGCCGCGGACTGCCCGGGAATGCGCGGACGGGACGGAAACCGGCTCATCCGCGGCCCGGGGGCGGCCCGCGCGCGCCGGGGAAGGGACGCGCCGGCCGGCCGGGGGGCCACGTGCGCCGGGGCGTCCCGCGCGCCGGGGCCGGGATCCGCCGCCGGCCGCCCGGCGCCGAGGCGACGGCTTCGTGGACGGACCGGAGGGTTCCCAGGCGTCGCGGACGGCGTCCACGTCGGCCCGGCGCCGAGGAGGCGGGCCGGGGGGCCTACTTCGCGCCCCCCGCGGCCGCCGCCTCCGCCGCCTGCCGTTCGAGGTTGCGGTTGATCTCGAGGATGTGGCGGACGTCGCGATTGCCCTCGTGGCAGGCGTACTCGAACATCGGCCCCTCGGTGCGGAGCATCGGCACCACGCCGCTCCACGGGCTGGTCCAGGTCGTCGGGTCCGTGACGGTGAACTCGTAGCGGATCTCGTCCTCGGCGATGCGCGTGAAGCGTTCTTCGACGCGCCGGAAGCGGTTCGAGCCGCGGTAGTTGCGCCGGGCGACGAAGTGGCCGGTCTCGACGACCAGCGTGTCTCCCTCCCAGCGGGCGCGCGAGTCGCCCCCGAACTGGCGGATCGCGTCCGGGATGGCCGGGCGTCCGTCGAGCGGCAGGATGCGCGGCGGGTTGGTCGCCAGCTCCGTGAAGAGGACGAAGTGGTCCGCGGTCTGGAAGATCTGGTGGATGTCGTTGTAGGCCGGGGGCAGCAGCGGCGGCCCCTCGTGCGTCCAGACGACGCAGCGCTCCATCAGGGGGCGGGTCTCGTAGCCGTCGAACACCGCGGCCATCCGGCGCTCGGCCTCCACCCGCGCGGCGCCTTCCGGCGTCATCGGCGGGATCCGGCCGTTCGGCGGAAACGTGATCAGCGAGGTCCGCGTGGTCGACAGGCCCTTCGGGACCGGCGTGCGCAGCCAGACCTGATTGTCGTAGTGGACGTACGAGCGGTCGCGGTTCTCCTGCTGGAGCGCCCGTTCCCGCGCCTCGGGATCCTCGATGGCGACGGCGTCGCGCCGCAGGGGGTCGACGCCCTCGGCGGTGAGCTGCCGCTGGAGCAGGGCCGCTTCCTCGTCCGTGAGGAACTCCCGGCCGGCGAGGCGCTCGGGCCGCTCCAGCGGCGTGAACGTCTGGGTCGTCCAGTAGCCCTGCATGTCGGGGTGCCCGTCGGGCGTCCGCGGGGCCGTCCAGGCGGCCTCTTCGCCGGTCCGCGGGTCCTGACTCTGCGCGGTGGAGGGAACCGGCGTCAGCGCTCCGGCCACGGCGACCGTTGCGAACGCGGCGAGATGACGATGGCGCATCCGATCCTCCCTTCGGCAAGTGGTCGTTCGAGCGGGACCGAGCGGCGCAAGCGCCCACCAAGCGTCGCCTGACGGCTCCGCTCGGCGCCCAACCGGGCCCGCGGGAGTCCGCGCCGTTCTACGGCGCAGACTCCGCCCGCCAAGCGTCGCCTGACGGCTCCGCTCGGCGCCCATCCTTTCCGAACAGGAGTCCGCGCCGTTCTACGGCGCAGACTCCTGGACCGATGCCGCGTTTATACGTGGACGCGGCGGGGGCGTCAACCGCGGCCCGGCGGCGGGCTGGGCGGGCTATCCCCCGAGCCGGGCTTCGCGTTGCCAGAGCACGCCGCCGCCGGCGATGCGGCCGGTGCGGATGCCGGCGACCTCGTAGTCCGGAAGCACCCGCGCGGCGATGCATCGCCCGCCGCCCCGGACCCCGTAGCGGGCGAAGTCGAAGTCCAGGCTTTCGAAGCCGGCGCGCCGGCGGGGCTCGGGCAGGTCGTCCGCTTCGACGGGAACGACGTGGAGGAAGAACCGAGCCTCGGCATCCTCGGCGCGGCATCCGCTCCGCACATAGATCAACTGGCCGTCGCGAAGATGAACGTCGAACTCGGCAGCGACGATCGGGCTGCCGCCGGAGCGCAGACGATCGACGGCGGGCGGCAACCAGGCGGTGTGGACGTAGCGGTCGAGCAGCGCGCCGCGGCCGGGATCGTGGGGGTCGCGCGTGAAGTCCCAGTGCCGCAGCCGCACCTCCAGGCTCTCCGGCAGGGGACGGCCGCCCCGCAGGAACGCGGCGCGGACCGCCGCGTTCAGGAAAGTCCGCGTCCGCTGCAATCCCGCCGCGTCCTCGAACGTGCCGTGGATGCCGGGCCGATAGAGGGCGTTCGGCCCCAGCGCCGGGATCCAGCGGCCGAAGGGGGCGCGTTCGCGCGTCCCGTCCTCGTAGTGGACGACCGCCCGCACCCAGGCGACCTCGCCCGGCTCGTAGAGCGGCACGGGGGCGGCGTACGCGGTGAACATCTGCATCGCGGTCAGCGGGTAGTACTCGATCTTGCCCAACCAGCAGACCGCGAAGACGGCGGCGATCGTCCCGGCGGCGAACGCGCCCCGCCGATGCGTCCGCGGCGGGGCGTCCGCCGCCGGACAGCGCATCGGCGCGTCCCCGGCGCGCGGGGAGCCGCGGCGTCCCCGGGCGTCGGTCTCGGGTCCGTCCCGCCCGCGGCGCCCTGGCCCGCCGCCCGCGCGGGGCGCCCCGGTGCCGCCCGCGGCGCCCTGGCCCGCCGCCCACTCCCGCGCCGCCCACCCCCGCGTCAACACCCGCCGCGCCGCCCGCCAGTCGTAGAAGACCGCCGACAGCAGGATGAGGTCGAGGAAGAGGATGTTCATCATGAACAGGGTCGCGACGTGCATGCACGCCATCGCCGCCGGCACGGCCAGCCGGGCCGAACGGGACACGAGCACGAGGGCGTAGCCCGTCTCGGCGGCGAGCGTGGCGGCGCCCCCCGCGAGGAACACGAAGTCCGGCGCGCGCATGAGCCGGAGCGTCACGCCGAAATCGAAGTTCATCATCTGCAGCGTGCCGCGCAGCAGCAGCGAGCGCACGTTGTCGGCCGCGGCCCACTCGGGACCGTTCCAGTACAGCTTGCTGAGACCGGCGGCCACGTACGGCGCCGCGATGACCGTCCAGACCGCGTAGCGCGCCCAGCCGAATTCGGCTGTCGGCCGGTCCGCCGGCGCTGTCGGCTTCCCGCGCGCGATGCGCAGGCGGCGGTCGACGGAGAACCCCTCTCCGCAGCGGACACAGGAGAGCACCCCGAGCACCAGGACCGGGATCAGGCCCTGGTGCCAGAAAAACGAATAGCCGCGGAGGATGCCCCCCATGACGAGGCAGGCGGCGGCCGACGCGGGCACGGCCACCCGCGTGCCGAGCCCGGCCGCGCCGAGCACGAGCAGCAGCGCCGTGACGCCGCGGAACGCCTGCAGCGCGTCCGCGTCCTCCAGGAATGCGTCGAACCCGATCGGCAGCCGGTGCAGCCAGCCCATGAAGCCCTGCGGGTGGTACGTCTCGCGGGGCAGCAGCGTCGTGCTCGACAGGTCCGCCGCGAGCACCATCACCAGCAGGATGCCGCAAGTCCAGGCGCGGATGGCGCCGACCGCGCCGGGCGTCGCGGCGCCGACCGCGCGCTCGAAGAACCCTTGCAGCGTCACCCGGGGCGCCCCGTTCCGGCAGGAAACGTGCTGCGAGCGGCGCGAGCCGCGACGAGCAGGCAGTCGTACGCGCGCGAATGAGGCCGGTGGGTGTGCGCGGGCGCGTTCACGAGCCGGTCTTGCGGCTCTCGACCGCCCGCCGGAACGGTCCCCGCGGCGCATGGGCGGGCGGACAGAAAAAACCGGTTCCCCAGCTCAGATGCATCGTCGCCAGGACCACCGGCAGGAGGACGGCGGCGGCGTCCCGGCGGAGGACGCCGGTGAAGACGGCCCCCGCCAGCAACGCGGCGGCGTAGAGCGCCGGCAGCACCGCCGCCGCACCGGGCGCGCCGACCGCCGCCGCCAGGGCCGAGCCCGCCAGCCCCGCCACGATCAAGGGCGCCGCCAGATGGCGGACTCGTGTCTCGGTCGGATGCCGCCGCAGGATGACCGGTTTCCAGCGGCCGTACTCGAAATACTGCCGGGCCAGGGCCCGGACGGATCCGCGGGGCCGGTAGAACACGGTCAGGCCCGGGTCGAACCACACCTTCCTTCCGGATTGGCGCAAACGCCAGTTGAAATCCGCATCGCAGCCCTTGAACAAGTCCGGATCGAATCCGCCGACCGCTTCCAGCGTGTCGCGCCGGAACACGCCCAGGTAGATGTTGTCCACGGGGCCCTCGGACGTTCCCAGGCGATAACGCGCGTCGCCGGCTCCCATCGGAGTGGTGATCGCCATCCCGACTGCGCGCTCGAAGAGCGTGGTCCCGACCGGACGCTGGCGCCCCCCCACGACGCCCGCCCCGCTTCTCGTCAGCGTCTCGATCGCCCGCCGCACGTAGTCCGGCGGGAGCAGCGTGTGGCAGTCGCACAGCACGACGAACCGGCCGCCCGCCAGCGCGAACGCGGCGTTGATGCCGTTCGGTTTCGTCCGCTTCGGGTTGGCGACCAGCCGCACGGCCGGAAATCGCCGCCGGACGACCTCGGACGTCGCCGAACCGTCGGACCCGTCGGCGACGATCACTTCCACCGCGCCGGCGTAGTCCTGCGCCAGCACGGAATCAAGGGCGGCGGAAATGGTGTCCTCGGCATCCCGAACCGCGACGATCACCGATACGGGCGGGGGTGGGGACATCGACAAACCCTGACGATTATCCGACAAGGGTAACACGCCGAAGGGCCGGCGCGGCGTCCGTGACGGTCCGTGACGTCCACGCCAGCAGCCCGACGTCGGTGCGGTCCAGCGGCGGGTGAACGGCGTTCCGGAGCGCCGCGACGGGAAGCCCGCGGGTTCGCGGCCGGCCCGGGATAGCCGCGCGCCGCCGAACCCCGCGTCGTCCGTCACCGTTCAGTCGAGCACGGCGCGGATCGACTGGGCCAGGATCTCCACCATCCGCTCGATCTGCGCGCTCGTGACGACGATCGGCGGGGCCAGCAGGTAGGTGTCGGCCTTCACGCGGCTCACCAGGCCGCGCTCGGCGGCCGCGCGGAGCACCGCCGCGCCGACGCCGCGGCCGGCGGGGAACGGCCGCTTGTCCGCCCGGTCCTCGACCAGCTCCACCGCGCACATCAGCCCCTTGCCGCGCACGTCGCCCACGTGCGGGTGGTCCGCGAGCGCCGCGCGGAGCCGGGCGAGCAGCTCGGCGCCCCTGGCCGCGGCCTGCTCGGGGAACCGCTCGTCCTCGATGATCCGCAGCGTCCGCAGGGCCACGGCGCAGCCGACCGGGTGGGCGCTGTAGGTGTAGGCGTGCATCCACGGCTCGCCGGCCCCGTCGAGGGCTTCGGCCACGCGGTCGCTGACGCCGATGCCGCCGAAGGGGAAGTAGCCCGAGGTGATCGCCTTGGCGAACTGCACGACGTCCGGCTCGACGCCCCAGTGGTCGAGCGCGAAGAGGCGGCCGGTCCGTCCGAAGCCGGTGATCACCTCGTCGGCGACGAGCAGGACGTCGTGGCGGTCGCAGATCTCGCGGATGCGCGGGAAGTAGTCGTCCGGCGGCACGATGACGCCGCCGGCGCCCTGCACCGGCTCGGCGATGAACATCGCCACGGCGTCGGCGCCCTCCCGCAGGATGGCCCGCTCCAGCTCGTCGGCCGCGGCCACGCCCAGGCTCTCGCCGGGCGGCGCCTCGTAGCGGTACGGGTCGGGCGCCGGAACGTGGGAGAAGCCGGGGACGCGCGGTTCGAAGAGCGGCCAGTAGCGGCTGAGGCCGGTGGCGCTCATCGCGGCGAGGGTGACGCCGTGGTAGCCGTCGACGCGGGAGATGACCCTGGTCTTGTGCGGCTTGCCGCGCAGCTTCCAGTAGGCGCGCGCCATCTTGATGCTGCTCTCGGTGGCCTCGCCGCCGCCGCTGGTGAAGAAGAAGCGGTTGATGGACGGATAGCAGAGCGCCGCCAGCCGTTCCGCCAGCTCGATGGCGCGCGGGTTGGAGCTGCCGGCGTAGCCGGAGACGTAGGCGAGCCCGGCCGCCTGCGCGCGCATCGCCTCGGCCAGCTCCGTCCGGCCGTGGCCGGCGGTGACGTTCCAGAGGCCGGCCAGACCGTCGATGTATTCACGCCCGTCGGCGTCGGTGAGGATCGCCCCGTCGCCCTTCACCCACACCCGCGCGCGGCGGTGCAACGGCTCGTCGTGCAGCGGGTGGATCAGGTGGGCGGCGTCGCGCGCCAGCAGGTCGGCGGTGGCGGTCATCGGACGATTCCGTCGTGCGGACGCGCGGGCCGCCGCGATCCGCGGCCGGTCCGGTGGTCCCTTCCCGGCAGGATAGCACGCGGCGTGCTACGCTAGGAGCCTGCGCCGTGGAACGGCGCGGACTCCTGGAGCGGTCAGGTTGGGCGCCGGGCGGAGCCGCAAGGCGACGCTCGGCGGGCTTCCCGCTACTGTCATCATGCAGCAGGATCGCGCGGGGAACGCGCGGCGCGCGGCGGCCCGAGGGGGCGTCCCCGGCGGCCCGCGCGCGGGAGCGGTTCGGCCGCTGTCGCGCGGCGCCCGGCGCGGAGCGGCCGTCCTGGCGGCCGCGGCCGGATTCGTCGCCTTCATTGGCGCGAGCCTCCCGGCGGCGCCGGGGCGTTCGGGCCCGGCCGGCCCGGCCGCGGGCGCGCGCGTCGCGGCGCCGGGACTGGACGGCGCGCCGGTCGATCCGCTCGCGCCCGCCGAGGGCGTCGCGGCGACGGTCCTTCTGTTCGTGATGACCGACTGCCCGATATCCAACCGCTACGCGCCGGAGGTGCGCAGGCTGCACGGCGAGTTCGGCGGCGCGGTGCGGTTCTGGCTGGTCTACGTCGACGCGCGGCGCCCGAGCGGCGAACTGCGGGAGCACCGGTCCTCGTTCGGCTATCCGTTCGCGGCGCTGCGCGACGTGGACGGCGCGCTGGCGGCGCACGCCGGCGCGACCGTCACGCCGCAGGCCGCGGTGTTCGACGCCGCGCGGCGGCTCGTCTACCGGGGCCGCATCGACGACCGCTTCGTCGCGTTCGGCGTGGCGCGCCGGGCGCCGCGCACCCGTGACCTGCGCGACAGGCTGAGCCGCCTGGCGGCGGGCGAGGTCCTGTCGTTCTCGGAGACGCGGGCCGTGGGATGCTATATTCCCGGCGCGTGACCGGTCCGCGGCGGCGTCCGTCGGGTTCCTGAATCGGCCGCGCGTTCCGGCGGCCGGCGGTGACCGGTCCGGCGGCGGCGCGCCGCCGGGTTCCGCGAGGAGGAAAGAGCGATGAAGCGCATGCATCTCGTGTCGGCGCTGGTCATGGCGGCGGTGCTGGCCGCCGGCGCGTCGGCGTTCGCGCAGGACGTGACGAAGTACGTGCGGTACGAGCACGGCGGCGCGGCCTCGTACGGCGTCCTGGAGGGGGAGACGATCCACCAGCTCCGCGGCGACGTGTTCGAGTCGCCGGAGCGCACCGGCGTCACCGTGGCGCTCGGCGACGTCACCCTGCTCCCGCCGAGCGAGCCGAAGAAGGTCGTGGCGGCCGGGCTGAACTACCGCAGCCACCTCGGCGGCGCGCAGCCGGCGGAGTACCCCGGCCTGTTCGACAAGCACGCCACGTCGCTGATCGGGCACGAGGCGGAGATCACCTACTACGAGGACGCCGCCAACCTGCACTTCGAGGGCGAGATGGTGCTGATCATCGGCAAGGTGACGCGCAACGTCTCCGTGGAGGACGCGCCCGCCCACGTCTTCGCCGTCGCCCCCGGCAACGACGTGAGCGAACGGGTCTGGCAGAGCAACGACCTGCAGTGGTTCCGGGCCAAGGGCGCCGACACGTTCGGGCCGGTCGGGCCGGTCATGGCGCGCGGCGTCGACTACGACGACCTGCTGCTGCGGACGCGGGTGAACGGACAGGTCATGCAGTCGCAGCGCACCCGCGACCTGCTGTTCGACTCCGCCTACCTGGTCAGCTACGTCAGCCGCTACGTGACGCTGGAGCCGGGCGACATGATCTTCACCGGCACGCCGGGGTCGACGTCGGCGATGCAGCCGGGCGACGTCGTGGAGGTGGAGCTGGAGAACGTCGGCGTGCTGCGGAACACGATCGGCCCGAAGGGCGGGCGGGCGACGAACGAACAGTAGCCGGAGCCGGCCCCGGCCGACGATGGACCGGCGCACCGGGCGGCGGCGTTCCGGCGTCACGCCCGTTGCCTGTCCGGCGGTCGAACCGTATCCTGCACCGATCATGAACCGATTCCTGCTCCTGGCCGCCGGCGTCGTCCTCGTGGCGCCGCTCCTGCTGCCCGAGGCCGCCGCCGGGCACCCGATGGACACGCGCAACGCCGCGTTCGTCCAGGGCGTGGACGGTCCGGCGCCCGCGCCGTTCCTGTACCTGGGAGCGAAGCACATGGTCACCGGCACGGACCACCTGCTGTTCCTCGTCGGCGTCATCTTCTTCCTGTACCGCCTCCGGGACGTGATCCTGTACGTCAGCCTGTTCACGCTGGGGCACAGCGTCACGCTGCTGCTCGGTGTGCTCGGCGGGCTGGAAGTGAACGCCTACCTCATCGACGCCGTCATCGGCCTGTCGGTCTGCTACAAGGCGTTCGAGAACATGGGCGGCTTCGAGCGGGTGCTCGGCCGCCGCCCGAACACGAAGGCGGCGGTGCTGGTCTTCGGACTCTTCCACGGGCTGGGCCTCGCCACGAAGCTGCAGGAGTTCACCGTCACCGACGCCGGGCTGGTCACCAACATTCTGAGCTTCAACGCGGGCGTCGAGGTCGGGCAGGTGCTGGCGCTCAGCGCCGTGCTCGTCGCGGTCACCCTCTGGCGGACGCGGCCGAGTTTCGCCCGCCACGCCTTCGTGACGAACGCGGCGCTGATGGGCGGCGGCTTCCTGCTGACCGCGCAGCAGTTGTTCGGCTACGTCTTCTATCCCTGAAGGCCGATCCGCTCCTGATTCCCGATGGCCGATCCCGTTGTCCCGGCGGCCCCGCCGGTCTCCCTTCGCAGGCTGGGCGCCGCCGCGCTCGCCGCGCTGCTGGCGGCGGCCCTGGTCTTCGCCGGGGCGGTCCTGCCGGCCGAGCGCGGCGTCGACCCGCTCGGCACCGGCGAGCTGTTCGGCCTGCTCGCGCTGGCGCAGGTCGCCGCGATCACGGCCGAAGAGGGCGAGTACCGCGTCGATTCGTACGAGCTCGGTCTGCGCCCCGGCGAATGGGTCGAGTACACCTACCGGATCCGGGAAGGCGGAACCATGGTCTATTCCTGGACCGCGACCGGCCCGCTGGCCTACAACTTCCACAGCGCCCCGGACGGGGCGCCGCCCGGCTACGCCGAGAGCTTCGACGCGCAGGAGAACGACGCGGCGCACGGCAGCTACGTCGCGCCGTTCACCGGCGTGCACGGCTGGTACTGGGAGAACCTCGGCTCCGGGGACGTGACGATCACCTTCGACACGGCCGGTTTCTACCGCGACGCCCACGTGGCGCGGGACCGGGCCGACGGCTACCGCACGCTCCGGGACCCGCGCGGCGAGCCGGTGGACTGACGCCCGGAGTTGCGCCGCTTCCCGGTTCCGTTTCCCCACCGGTCGACGACGCGGAGGTAAGGCAGTGCCCCGGTCCAATTCGAGAATCGCGGCGTCCGCGGCGGCGGCGTTCCTCGCGTTGACGATGGCGCAGGGCGCGGCGGGACAGGAGCGCGCCGCGCCCGACCCCGGCTACCGCGCGCCGCGCACCGCGGACGGGCAGCCGGACATCTCCGGCATCTGGAGGAACGACACGCTGACGCCGCTGGAGCGGCCGGCGCGGCTGGGCGGCCAGGAGTTCTACACGGAGGCGGAGGCGGCCGAGGTCGAGCGCCGCGGGCGCGAGATGCGCGAGCGCGACGACGCGCCGGGCCGCACGCCGACCGCCGCGTCCGGGAGCCTGGGCCGCGGCTACAACTGGTTCTGGAGCGACCCGCGGGAGACGGTCGTCCACACGCGCCGCACGTCGATGATCGCGGATCCGCCGGCCGGCCGGGTGCCGACCCGGCCGGAAGCCGAGGCGCGGGCCGCGTGGCTCGTCGCCCACCGCGCCGACTCGTACGAGAACATGAGTCCGTACAGCCGCTGCATCACCCGCGGCATGCCGGGTTCGATGCTCCCCAACACCTACAACACCGGCAACCACGTCTTCCAGATCCCCGGTTACGTGGTCATCCTCCACGAGATGGTGCGCGAGCCCCGGATCATCCCGCTCGACGGCCGTCCGCCGATTCACGGCGCCGTCGATCAGTGGATGGGGGACGCGCGCGGCCGGTGGGAGGGGGAGACGCTCGTCGTGGAGACGGCGAACTTCACCGCGAAGGGCTGGATCACGCCGAACCAGAACGCCGGCCGGATGCACGGCGTGCCGGTCAGCGCCGACCTCCGGCTGGTGGAGCGTTTCACGCGCGTCGCCGAGGACGTCCTCGACTGGCAGGTCCGCGTCGAGGACCCCGGCGTCTACACGCGGCCGTGGACGCTGGAGCTGCCGCTACGGCGCGACATGAGCTACCGCCTCTACGAGTACGCCTGCCACGAGGGGAACCGCGCGGTGACCGGCATCCTCGGCGGCGCGCGCCACGTCGAGCGGCGCGCGCCCTGATCCGGCGGACCGGCGCGGCGTCAGGACCGGATTCGCGGGAGCGCGCCGGCCAGCCGCCCGGGATGGAACCGCACGCCGCGGTTCTCCAGCGCGGCGTCGAGCGCCGCGGCGTCGCCGGTGAACGGCCGCCCGGCGGGGGTGAGCACGGCTTCGCCGGCGCGCGGGGCGGGCAGGCGGTCGACCACCGCGTCGGCGGCGTCGAGCGCGGCGCGCCATCGCCGCGAGAGGTCCGACGCCCGCGGAGGCGAATCCTCGAACGCGAGCGCCGCCACTTCCTCCGCCGAGTAGCGTGACGAGCGCCGCGCCTGGGCGAGGATGCCGGACGGCGTGAACCCGGGGTCCTTTCCGCACGCGGCCCACGCGAGGTAGCCGATCGGCTGCAGGCGGGCGTCGCACGTCAGCACGTCGACCCAGTCGCGCGCTTCGAGCCGTCCGACCAGCGCCAGCACCTTGTTGGTGGCGAGGTCGAACGGGTGGAGCGCGAGACCGAGGTCGTCGTCCTCGACCAGCGGGAAGAAGCGGAACGCGCTGTCCCGCGCCCATTCCATCACCAGCCGGCCGTCCGCCCGCGCGACCTCCGCGTCGACGTAACCGGGGCGTTCCCGCCGCGTGGCGACGGAGAAACCGGCCGCTTCGAGCGCGGCGCGATCTCGATCCCAGGCGCGCGCCACCGCGTCGGCGGTGTCGTGGAAGAAATCGACGTCGCGGGAAACGCGCGGCGCCCGGAGCGCCGCGTTCAGCGCGGCGCCTCCGGCGGCGAAGCTGTCGCCGGCGCGGCGGCGTCCGTCCGCCAGGAGCCGGCAGACGTCCCGCTGGAACGGCGTGAGAGCCATGTCCGTACGTCGGCGACGCGCCGGAAGGCGTCCAGGTCGCCGTGCCGCTCGATCAGCCGCAGAACCCGTTCCCGCGCGGCGTCCGTCGCCGGATGATAGTCGCGGCGGAGGAACCAGAGACACCGTGTCCGGTAGTCGTCCACCAGACGGCGAACCGGATCGCTCCCGTCGTGCTTCGAACGCGCCATGCCGCCCCCACGTTCCATGCTATACCAGCTTCGCCCGCGTCGCCGTAGGCGCGCGGCCGGCCGGTTCCGGTTGCCGGTTCGGCGCGCTCGTGTCAGGCCAGGAGTCTGCGCCGTAGAACGGCGCGGACTCCTGGAGCGGTCAGAGGATGGGCGCCAAGCGGAGCCGCAAGGCGACGCTTGGTGGGCGCTAGCCGCTCCGGCCCGGCGGGCGACGCCAACGCAACCCGGCGAACCGGGCGAAGTCGCCGTCGAGGGTGATCAGCTCGGAGTCGGCTTCCATCGCGATGGCGGCCAGATAGGCGGCGGCCACGAGGTTGCCGGACACACCGGGCTGACGGCACAGGCGTTCGAAGATGCCCCAATGCGCCGGGCCCGGTCTGACCGGCACGCAATCCGGCGCGGACAGCTACGCCAGCGCCGCCAGGGTCGCGGTCAACAGGCGGTAGAACCGTCCCACCGAGCCGACGTGGACCCGCTCGTCGGGGGAGTGGGGGGCCTGGATCACCGGGCCGAAGGAGATCATGTCCATGCCGGGGATCTTCTTGCCGATGATGCCGCATTCGAGCCCGGCGTGAATCGCCTTGATCCCCGGCGTCGAGCCCAGCTCGCGCTCGTGGACCTGCCGGACGACGTCGAGGATCGGCGACCGCGGGTTCGGCTTCCAGCCCGGATAGGCGGGGCGCGCGTCCACCTCCGCGCCGGCCAGCTCTCCCGCCGCGCGGATGCGGCGGCGCAGGGCGTCGAGCGCCGCGTCCACCGACGACCGCGAGCTGGTGGTGATCACGAGCGAGCCGTTCGCCCCCTTGACCGTGGCGACGTTGTTGCTCGTCTCCACCAGGTCCGGGATGTCGCGGCTCATCGCCTCGACGCCGTGCGGCAGGCTGGAGATCAGCCGCAGCACGGTCGCCGTGGTCCCGGCGTCCCACGTCCGGTCCGCGGCGGCCGGGGCGCCGACGGCCAGTTTCACGTCGGGGTCGGCCGGTCGGTACTCCTCCCGGATCGCCTCGAACTCGGCGCGCACGGCCGCCGTCACGCGCTCGACGCCGGCCGCGTCGGCCACGACGGCCGCGAACGCCTCGCGCGGGATGGCGTTGTGGGCGCTGCCGCCCTCGAAGCGCGCCAGACGGAACGGCGTGGCGGCGTGCGCCGCCCACAGCGCGCGCGCCAGCAGGCAGACCGCGTTGCCGCGCTGCAGGTGGATGTCGCAGCCGGAGTGCCCGCCCTTGAGACCGGTCAGCGCCACCGTCACCGCGCGGTCCTCGCCACCGGCCGCGGCGGACGGCACGCCGAGCGAGAGCCGCACGTCGCCGCCGCCGGCGCAGCCGACGTAGAGGACGCCTTCTTCCTCGGAGTCGAGGTTGATCAGCCGGCGGCCGGACAGGAGCGAAGCGTCGAGCCGCGCCGCGCCGGTGAGCCCCGTCTCCTCGTCGATCGTGAACAGCAGCTCCAGCGGCCCGTGGACGAGGTCGGCCGCCTCCATCACCGCCAGCATCGCCGCGACGCCGATCCCGTTGTCGGAGCCGAGCGTGGTGCCGGTGGCGTACAGGTGGTCGCCTTCGCGCCGCGGGACGATGGCGTCGGACGCGAAGTCGAAGGCGACGTCGGCGTTCTTCTCCTGCACCATGTCGAGGTGCGACTGCAGGATCGTCACCGGGGCGGCTTCGCGCCCGGCGCTGGCCGGCTTGCGCACCACCACGTTGCCGGCGGCGTCGACCGCGTGGCCGCAACCGGCGCGGTCCGCGGCGGCGAGGACGTGCCGCCGCATCCGCTCCTCGTCCTTCGAGGCGCGCGGGATGGTCAGGATGGTGTCGAAGTGGCTCCAGACCGGCTTCGGTTCAAGCGCGGAAACGAACGTCATGGCAGTCTCCGGGGTGTCGTCGGGCCCGCCGGCCGCGGGCGTTCCCGCGCCGGGCGCGTCGACGCTCATCGTATCACCGGGGCCGCCGCGGACGTTCGCGCCGCTACGGTTCCGGCCCGCGCGCGCCGTCTCGACCGGAGCGCCGCGCCCCGGCGCGCGCCTCGTGGTTCCGGCGAGCAGGCGGTCTCCCGATCGCGGTGGTCAAAACCGCACCACGGCACCGCCCGACGAGATGCGGGAATGGAAGCTTCAATGAGGCCGCGGCGCATGGCCGCGGAAAACCGCGGCAGGCTGGCGTGTCGTTCGCCGCCGCGGATCCGCTTCAATGAGGCCGCGGCGCATGGCCGCGGAAACCGGATTCGTGGTGGCCGGCGTGATGTCTAGCCGGTCCCGCTTCGATGAGGCCGCGGCGCATGGCCGCGGAAAACCTCCCCGGCCGCCCGGGCGCGCCGCGGCCGGGGAATCGCTTCAATGAGGCCGCGGCGCATGGCCGCGGAAAACCGATTCCCCGGCCGCGGCGCTACCGCGAGCGGCCGGGGCTTCAATGAGGCCGCGGCGCATGGCCGCGGAAACCGCCCTATGAGGGTCACGACTCATCGCGTCGAGCACTGAAATTATTGACACGCATCACGGGATCGGATGGTATTGATAGTGGACGAAGTGGAGGCGCACCTGCATCCGAGGTGGCAAAGGTCGGTGGTTCCGGCAATACTCGAGGCCGTGGATGCGCTGTCGGGAGATTTGAGAGTGCAGGCTCACTTCGCCACGCACTCGCCGCTCGTGCTGGCGTCGGTGGAGCCAGTGCTTCGGCGTGACGAGGATTCGTTGCATCATCTCGCCCTGAGAGAGGGATCCGTAGAACTTGACGTGGTGGATTTCAAGAACCAGGGCAGCGTCGATGCGTGGTTGACGTCGGATGTCTTCGGCTCGAGGCATGCCCGATCGATGCAGGCGGAGATGCTTATCGAACAGGCGGAAGAGGAACAAATGAAAGACGAACCCGACGCGGCCCGGGTCGCGGAAATCGACAAGGGCTTGGCGAGGCACTTGCGGGGCGACGATGAATTCTGGCCTCGCTGGAGGTACTTCGCCGATGCGGTGTGCCGGAGGAGCCGATGATTTTCGTTGAGCGAAAACAGGAGCCGCCGGACTTCGATCAACGTGTACGGCGGCCGGGCCGGCGTTTTCTTCGGAACACACCTCGGCCGACAAGCCGGGAGTTTCCGGGCATGCCTACTGGCGCAGTATCGCGGGAGATTTGCACGATGCGTACGATGGTATCTGTGCATACACCTGCCACTGGATTGCACGTGATACCGGTTGGGGCTCGGTCGAACACTTTGTTCCCAAGTCCGCGCAACCGGCTCTGGCATACGAGTGGAACAACTTTCGACTTGTTTGTGGAAGAATGAACGGGCGCAAGGGTTCGCATGATGACCGCCGCACGTCTCCCGTCTCGTCCAGCCGCCGATCGACCTGAACCAGCCGCGCGCAGGCCCGTGCGCGACCCGCCCCCCGCCGGCCGCGCATCGTCGGCGGCCACGCGCGGCGCGCAGGAACGCCGGGGCCGCGCCGCAACGGGGGCCGGCCGACGCCGCGCACTGTCGGCGGCCGGCCGCCGGCCGATAGATCCGGAGATGGCCGCATCGGCCGCGGCGGCGAAGACCGTCGTGGTGGCGGACGCCGCCGCCGAGGTCCGCAACCGCTTCGCGGCGGCGCTCGAGGACGCGGGGCACACGGCGATCGGCGTCGGCACCGCGCCGGACCTGCTCGCCTGCCTCCGGGCGCGGCCGGGGACGATCGACCTCGTCGTCCTGAACCTGCGCCTCGCGCCGCCCCCGGCGGCCGATCTGCTCCGGGCCATCCGCGGCCGGGGCGCCGGCCGGTTGCCCGTCCTGGTGTTCAGCGGATCCATCACCAGCGCGCGCGAGATCCGGCAACTCGCCGATCTGGGCGTCGCCGGCTACGTCAACGAACACAGCGGCGCCGCGCACATCGCGCCCCTGCTGGCCCCGCACCTCTTCCCCGACAGCTTCGACCGGCGGCCGAGCCCCCGCGTGACGCTCGGCGTTCCGGTCGCCTGCCGGTTCGACGACACCATCGTCGCCGCCCGCGTCCTCGACCTCGGCAAGGGAGGGCTGGGCGTCTGGACGACGACCCCGCTGCCGCCCGGGACGGCGCTGGACGTGCGGTTCCGGCTGCCGGCCACGGAACGCGCCGTCGAGGCCCGCGCGCGCGTGGTCTGGAGCGACCGGCGCCGCGGGATGGGCCTGCGCTGCTCCGGCCGGCTGCAGAGCTCGGCCACCGTCGCGGCCGTCAGGACGCCGCGCCCTCCGCCGGGGTGAAGAACTGGCCCGGATCCGCGCGGCGCCCGGAATCGGCCGACCGCCGTTTCATGAGGTCCGGCGGCTCGAAGTCGTGCTGCTCCAGGAGATGCAAGACAGGTCCCTTGACGAGACAAGTGTACGCGGGTTGACGCCGCAACGGTCCTTGCCGCCGTTGGCCGGACGTCCAGGCGAACGGCATGCCGGGACGCCCCGCGGATCTCCTGTGCCGCCGCACGCTGTTGGTCCGGCGCCTTTGCTCCAGCGACCACGACGTGTTTCGCGACGTTCGCGCGCCGGTCGGAATTCAGTCCGTGACCCTCGAAAAGTCGCGCCACTCCCGGACCGACTCCTGCCGCCGGCGTGAGAAGAAGATCCGGACGTCCGTGTAGAGCTCCTGGCGCGTCTGCGCCCAGACGTCGTCGAACACCTGTTCGCGTTCCACCACGCCCCGCGCCTCGTAGATCGCGCCCAGCACACCCCACCAGAGACGCACCCTTGCGTTCAGCTCGAATTCCAGCCGCACCGGCTCGAACGTTTCCCTGTCTATCCAGAGGCGCCCGCTCGACCGGTTCAGCGCACGGTCGATCCCGCGGCGCACCGGAAGTCCGCCCCCGCGCGGCCGAAATCGCAAGCGGTACGTCCGGCGGCCGCGGCGCGTCTCCTCGCCGTCGAGTTCGACCGTATAGCGGCTGAAGAGCTCTTCGTTGACGTTGACGGCGTTCTCGTTCCTGCCGGATGTCCCGCCCGCGTCCGGCCCGCAACGAAGCTCTTCACGAAACTCCCGCTCCCGTTCCGCCTCCCGAATGCGCTCCGCCGCGCTCAAGGTCCGCCCTTCGATCGCCACGCGCCGTTCGAAGTGCGCGCATTCGACCGGAACCAGTTCGTATTCGCTGGTCGTCTCCCGCCGCACGTCTCCCGTCTCGTCCAGCCGACGATCGACCTGAATCAGCCGCGCGCGGTACGCCGCGCGAAACCGATCGTTTCCGTACCGCTCGCCCCGTTCCAGCATCCGGTCGACGATCCAACCGCCGTCTTCTTCGACGGCCGTCTGGCCCGCCACCCCGCCGGCTTCGATCCATCCCATGAACACCACCGCCGAGACCATCGAAACTCCGCCGATCCGACACCATTGCCTGATTCGCATCCCTCTCGCTCCTCTCGGAACCGATCTCTTGGAATCGCTCCTGCTCACCTGTTCACGAGCTTCCGCCGTTCCACTAGTCCGTCTCCGCGCGCCGTAAAACCATCAACTCAATACTCTATCGCCATGCATGACGCAAAACCGTTCGAATAATTCTGGCACACGCGATCAATGTCGCACTCGTTGCCGTAACGAGAAGTACACCATGCCATAAAACCACCAATGCGTCACTCGCTCCTTGGGCCATTCCTCCTTGTGTGATCTCGACCCAGACCCCGACAACACGGCCCCAGAGCCCCGGCACGATTTCCGTGAACACCGATTCGCACACACGGTAATACAGCACTGCGAACACACCCATCGACGTCAAATAGTACGCCGCCATCAGCATCAGCCTCCTGTCACACAGAACTCTCGTCCACAACGAGTCTCTACGTGAATTCTTCCAAACCGTGCGAATCGCCCCTTCGCTCTCTCCTGCCGCAGATTATGGCTGCCCACGAGATCACTCAACAGCCAGAAGCCGTCCATTCTAAGAAACGGATTCAGGGCCATTGCGATGAGCATGTCCATCCACACGATCGCTGCGTCTCGACCCGGCAACCCGAGAACTTCGGCAACCAGCCAAAACCCTGTCATGAACAACAATTGGAAATAGATTCCACTCACATCGATCTGAATTCTCTTCGTATTCGGTTACCGGGTTACTCGCCCGGTTTCCCCAATGAAAATACGACCGAATGGACCGGCCGCCGGGAAAGTTGCACATGCCAATCTGCGCTCTCCTCACACCTTGTCAGGGCGGGCGCCCCGCCGCTTTCGGTGCGAACGCGGGATCCACCACGGGCTGCCTCCGGCCGGATTGTCAAAGGCGTCGCGCGCTCGGTCGGAGCGGGACGTGGCGTCTGGCGGCGAGGCTTCGGTGCTCCCGTGGGTCTGGAGACCCGCTCCGGGTGCGGCGGACGCACGGGGAGCGGGTCGGCGGTGAACGCGCGTGCGCGGACTGGTCCGGCGGAGGCCGGGCTGCCGCCGTCAGGCGGGCGGCGGCAGGGCCAGGGCTTCGGGTTCGACGGGTTTGGGAGCGCAGAGCAGGGTGGTGATCAGCGCGCGCAGGTCGAGTCCGCGTTGGCGGGCGGTACGCACGACGCTGGCCAGCACCTGCTGGGTGTCGGCCCCGCGCCGGGTGCGGTTGCCGCCGCACACCTTGCGGGTGACCACCGCGGGTCGGATGGCCTGCTCGGCGCGCCAGTTGGTGGCGTCGATGGACGGGTCGCAGAGGAAGAGGAACACGGCCGGGAACTCGTTGGTCAGGTGCTTGGCGAAGCGCTCGGCGTCGGCCAACGGCGGCGGGTCGGCGAGCAGGCGTTCGAGCCGGGCGACGAGTCGTCCGCGGGCCGACGCCAGGCCGTGCTCGCCGATCTCGTCCGCGTTCGCGCGGTCCCGCAGGGCGAGGCCGTCCTGCAGGACCGCCTGCACTTCGCCCGCCCAGGGGCTGTCGGGATGCGCGGCCTGCAAGTGCTTGCACCGTCGGAGCAGGTGAGCCAGGCACGTCTGGTGCGGCGCGTTCTTGAAGCCGCGGTAGGCGACCCACCCGTCCCGCACCAGCACGCCGGCGAAGTCGGGGCCGAGAATCTTCGCGGCCTCCTTGAACCCCCGGCCCTCGCAGATGGCGTAGACCGTCGTCTCCGGCGTGGTGAAGGCCCACAGCCAGTGCTTGACCGCCTTCACCCGCCAGCCGGTCTCGTCCGGCGTGACCACCGGACTGCAACGGACCTGCTCGCACAGCTTCGCATACGCCGGCGCCGCCATGGCGCCGGTGCGGTGCAGCAGCCGGACCACGGCGCCCTTGGTCACGTGCAGGCCGAACCGGGTGCGCAGAACGCGGACGACCTTCTCCAGCGGCATGCCCAGTTCGGTGTGCAGTTCGACGACCAGCGCGGCCACGTTCGGACCCAGTTGGACGGAGGCCGCGCCCAACGCGTCGGAAGTCTGCAGGGCGTGCCGGCCCTGCACCCGCCGCCGGCACGCCGAGCAATGACCCACCTCGACGTCGAAGCGCCGCACCAGAGGACGCACCTCCGGCAGATCTTCCTGATACTGCGACGCCGTGCGGGTCACCACGACCGCCTTGCCGCAGTCCGGACACGTCGTCGGGGCCGGCGCCGCGTGCGTCTCGTCAACCCGCGTCGGCGGCCGGCGGCGGCCCTGCTTCCCATACTCCGACCCGGCGCGCCGGCCGGGGCGCCCGCCGCGGCCCTGCGGACGGTCCTTGGCGAAGGGGGCCGCCTGCCGGCGCCCGGCGCGCTGCGCCGCCTCGAGCTCCTTCTCCAGATGCTCGCTGCGGCGCTTCCAGTGGTCCCGCTCCTCGATCAGCCGCACCTTGTCTCGTTCGAGACGTTCGATGCGCACGTCCCGAGGGTCCCGCTGCCGCCGGGGACCGGTCGAATCGCCGCGGCTGGCCTGCTTGCGCACCATGATCCACGTATCGGCACATGCCCGCCGAACCTGCACACCTTTTCAGGGATTTTTCCGTCACGACCCGGTAACCGAAGACTTCTCTTCTTTCTCGAGAGACGCCATGCTTCCGAAACATCCGTATGCATCACCGGAAAAATGACGTACACGCCAACGCCAATCTCCGGTTTCTTGCCCCCATGCCGAACCAGAGCTGCTGCATGCCCGAATTCATGACAGAAAGTGCCCAGAGCCGACGTAAATGCAACAACCAGCAGAGACATCGGCCCTAGCGTCGTTAGTGTTGTCGGAAACACCAACGGGCCGGTATACACATGGACATGAACTGCGAACGCGACCGCCAAACCGCCAAGAACAAGCGGCAATCGAAAAAGCCAACCAAGCCGCATCGACACCCTCGCCACAAGATCTCCGCCAAGCAGTCGCCTTCGGAATTGAACATAGCGAGCCCGCTTGCCATGGAACACCGGTTGCTCACCAGCACCAGCACCGCCGTCGATCAGGACACCATGGCCGACAAAGAACATGATCAGGTCCATTTTGCAGTGTTCGATCTCCACGGCCGACGAAAAACTCGCAACCACATCATCTGTGGTCCTCACTCCATCAAATTGACTAAGGCATTCCATGACCTTCTTGGGCACCAGATATCTGAATGTCCCATTCTCACGCGCAAGTTCGCACACCCACTGTTCATTGTCCTTGTATTGGTCGAACAAATAGAACCTGACCAACGGATTCAAAACCAGTCGCGCATCCATGCTTCGCACCTGTCACAAGGTTGTGGGGGAGGCCACGACCTATCAGTTCCACGACATTGCGCGGCTACGGCCCCGCTAGCAGAAGAAGTTCACGTCCCAGCCGCCGCACCACCCATCGAACTCGAGACGCTCCTCGAGTTCCGTGATGCCGAACTCCTCCAGCACGGCGTCAACGTCCCCGTGCACCTCTCGCTGCGAATCCTCCACCACGACTTCCTCGCGCTCCACGGTCGAAACGGTCACAGCGCCATTCTCCATCACGATCCCTCCCTTCGATGTGCCGAGACTGTGCCCTCAACTGGGCACGTGCCTTGCGATCCCGTAGGCGACAAGCTGCGCTAGCCACACAGCTCCACGCTCGCGAGATCCAGAGTCGAGCCGCTCCAGCAATGTCTTTGTGCTGCTAACCCGGGCCTCCCCCAACAACGTCCGTGTCACTAGTTCCATTCCCTTTTCTATGGAAACTGCACGCAGGGTCTTCGTATCTACACAACACGAAACCTGCCGACCGACCACGATCGCATAACGATTCGCTGGGCACTCCAGAACCAAACCCTCAGCGACGGCTTTCACCAGATCTGGAGTGCACGTGACGTTTTCGGAACCACGCGCCATTGCCATGCCACCTGACGCAAGATTGTGAAAGTTCGACACTCCTTCCCACTGACCGGGATTCTGTCGAATGCTCTCTTCAAAGAAGCTGTAGATTTTCTGTGCAATATCCGTTGGACTCATCACGCCACATCGGTCCAGGCACTCACCGTACCGGAATACATTCGAGTCCCGAGCCATAGAAACACCGATGACAGGCAAAATTTTCGCGCCAACTTTCCTCGCAATTTCCAGCATGCCACTCTTCACACGAACACGCCGCCCCAAAAAGTCAATTTCCACACCGCATGAACCACCACTTGTTCCGTCCATCGCAACGCATATGGTTGATCCGCTGAGCGCACGCACCATCTCCATGCCCGAGCCGGGGGCGTCTGCATTGATTACGTCGAAGCGCTGGCCAGAGCGAATCCGATAGCGCTCCGCAACTTTCGCGAATACAGGCTTCATGGCGTGAAAGTAGTCGTCATTTACAATCTGATACGCTGAATGACCTTGCAAGAACCTCTCGACGACCAAGTGCCGACACATTCCAAATCGAATCGTGCCTATGATGAGGCCATTTCTGGGCGAGCCACACGAAACACGCAGGGCGTGCTGGAACCACGATTCTGATCGGGCACGATCCGAGCCGCAGAGAGAAGCAAGTCTCCAGTGGAACTCCGCCTCTTGAACATGGAGCCGCTTCGTGCATTCGATAGCGACACGCTCCAGATCATCCTGCCCCAGATTAAGTTCAGGTTGAGCAATCATCAGATTCATGCGAATCAGCGAGTGTATGCCCTGATGTTCGACTTCGACCTCGGCTGTCTTGATGTTCGACAGCAAGGCATGAAAGGCCGCATCCTTTTCGGCCCATGTTCCGTCCGGGGACCGCAGAACCCCCATAGGAGTTATACGAGATCGACCATCTCCGGATTTCATTCTACTCATTGATCCGTGGAAGTTCTTTCCCGCAACTCCGCAACCGCGAAAATCTCGGCCGCCAGCGCGGGTTTGGGAGTGGACGCACACGGCCGATGGCCACGTTCAATTCTCACCAGTGGACAACTCATTCCTTGGCACGACGCAAGGAGACTGCATTCCCTGCAGGTGGAATCACTTTCGTAGGCCAGATTTGTCCATAGAGACATCTTGGCATGTTCCAACACCGGCGTGCCACTGTCCGTCAAGTGCCCAACTATATTGCGATCGTCCTTGCCGAGCGAGATGGTGCACTTCATGAGTGAGCCGTCGGCGCCGACAATGAAATTGTACGGTCGCGCGGCGTAGCAGACATTGCTTCCCATGCCGCAGGTATCCAGCAAAAGACCACCGGGTTGGCGCGCGCCGGTCCAAACGAACTGATGCGGCCACTCAACGAATTCCACACGAACAACGTGCCGTCTTCCTTGAACACCATGGAGTTGAAGCGGGAGCCCACAAAACGAGTCTCAGACGTCTGACGCGGATCGCTGACGCTCCGTCGTGTTTTTGCGGCCATTGGTTATTCGCTCGCTGGATCGTCAGGATCAATTTATCGACCCGCCGTCGAGGTCCGTGGATGTTTCATCTTCCGCCCGCGAGCGGAAGTTATCGGAAATGACCGCCGCAAACGATCCGATGGTTTGGGCCATGGCCCCGTCGGAGTCACTGTCAGGCATCCTGAACTTGTACATTTTCTCCAGGCTCAAAACTATATCTACAACATCGAGTGAGTCGAGATTGCAATCACGCGACAACTCGCTGTCAGCGGAAAGGGATTCACGTTCAATCTCGCCCGAATTTTGTTCAATGACGAGGGAGATTATGTCCGCTACAAGTTGTTCACGAGTGACAGTCATGATGGTGGTATTCGACGCGTGGCTGCTACGGTCGGTCTGGTCGAGCATGTGTCGTTTCACTCCGTGCGCAACGCCGCCGACGGATGCACTCGAACGGCGCGCAGCGTCGGGACGGCGTGGGCCAGGGCCCCGGCGGCGACCAGTACGGCGACGGCCGCGCACCAGGCCAGCGTGTCCGCCGCGTCGATGCCGAACAGCAGGCCGGCCGTCGCGCGGGCGGCCAGAAACGCGAGCACGGCTCCGAGGACGGCGCCGGAGCCCAGCAGAACGACGCCCTGCCGCAGGACGAGCCGCAGCACGTCGCGCCTCGTGGCGCCCAACGCCATGCGGATGCCGATCTCCCTCCGCCGACGGCCGATCGAATGGGCGACCACCGTAGAGACCGATCGCCGCCAACCAGACGGCCACCGCGCCGGCCGTCCCCAACAACACGGCCAACACCCGCGCCGGGAGCAACTGGGACGCGACGTTGTCGTCCAGCGTCAGACCGGGCCAGTACACCATGTCCGGATCGATTCCGCGCAACTGACGCCGAATCCGCGCGCCGAGGGCGCGGGCGTCGTCCGCCGCCGTGCGCACGAGGAGCACCGGCGCCGTCAGCATGCCGGCGGGCCGCTGGGACGCCGCGTAGTGCACGTACGGCGTGGGCGGCTCCTGCAGAAAGCGAACCCGGTAGTCGCGGACGACGCCTACGACCTCGACCTCGACCGGCGGGCCGTCGCGACCCGCGGCCGCCGAACGAATCCTCCGGCCGACGGCATCCGAATCGGGCCACAGCCTCCCGGCGAGCGCTTCGTTGACGATCGCCACGGGCGGCGACGAAGGCGTATCGACGGCGTCGTCGAACAGCCGTCCCCGAAGGAGCGGCGCACCCAGCGACTCGAAGTATTCCGGACCGACGGTGGCCGTTCCAGCCGCAAGAGCGAAACCGTCGGTCCGCTGTCGCTCCGCCGGCCGGATACGGGTCTGGTTGTAGTTGATGGAGAGCGGCGCGCGGCTGGCGCGCGCGACCGCCTGAACACCCGGCAGCGCGCGGACCCGCTCGCGGGCGAGGTCGAAGAACCGTCCGGCCTCGTCCTCTCCGTAGCCGACCAGACCGAAACCGAGCGTAAGCGATACGATCCGCCCCGCCGGAAAGCCTGGATCGGTCCGGCTGGCCACGAACAGGTTCCGCGCCAACAAGCCCGCCATCACCAGCAACACCAGGGACACGGCGATCTGCAGCGCCACGATCGTCTCTCGCAGGCTCCAGCGGCGGTTTCCCAGCGACCACGCGGCGGGGTACCCGAGCAGCTCGGCCAGCGCGCCCGACCGCGTGGCGGCCCACGCCGGCATCGAACCGGCCACGAGGCCCGCCGCTGCCGCCGCGGCGACGGACAGGCCGAGCACCCGGCCGCTCAGGGCCGGATCGAACGCGACGGGGATCAGCAACGGCACGCGCACGGCGCCGAGCACGTGGAGGAGCCCCCAGGCCAGCGCGACGCCGCCGACCACGCCGAGCAGCGCCAGCACCATGCTCTCGACGAGCAGTTGCCGCACCAGCCGGGCCCGGCTCGCGCCGACCGCGAGGCGCAGACCGATCTCCCGCCGCCTGGCCGAGGTTCGTACGAGCAGGAGCCCGGCGACGTTCGCGCAACCGACCAGCAGCACCAGCCCGAGCAGGGCCGCCACACTGGCGGCGCCGGCGCGCAGGCGCTCCTCGACCAGGGGGTGGGTCGCCACGTCGCTGGTCGGAACGACGGTCACTCGGATGCCGTCGTTCGATTCGGGATACGCCGCCTCGAGCGTGCGCATCACCCGGTTCAGGTCTACGGCCGCGCTACGGGCAGTTTCTCCCGTCCGGAGTCGTCCCTTCACCAGCATCCAGCGCAACCCGCGGCTCTCGAGTCGGGTGGCTCCGGGCGCGGCCGTCCCGTTGTGCATCACCACGGGCTGGACGTCGTCGATCCACGTCATCGGCGTCCAGAACGCGGACGTGAGGATCGGCGCCGACATTCCGGTGAAACGCTCCGACGCCACGCCGACGACCGCGTACGGGCGGCCGCCGATGCGCAACGGCCGTCCCAGGACGCCGGGGTCGCGGCCGAAAGCCTCGGACCAGAACGCCGAAGAGATCACGACGACTGGCTCGGCGCCGGGAAGGTCGTCTTCCGCCGACAACGCGCGCCCGTGGACCACGGACGCCCCGAGGACCCGGAAGTAGGCGCCCGTCACCACCTCGCCCGGCATCACCCGGGATCGTTCACCGACCCGGACCGCTCCCATCGCGGGAACGTGGCCGACGAGGCCGGTCAGGGCCCGGGCGTGACGACGCAGGTCCACGTAATCGGGATGCGAACTGCCCTGCCAGGTGAAGCCGTCGAGGTCGCTCGTGTAGACGTCGACGAGCCGTTCCTGCCGGTCGACGGGCAGCCGCCGCAGCAGCGTGGCGTCCAGCAGCGCGAAGAGCGCCGTGTTGAGGCCGATCCCGATGGCGAGCGAGACCGCGGCGGCGGCCGACAGCCCGGGATGTTTCCGAAGCAACCGAAAGGCGTAGTCGAGGTCCTGGCCGAAAGCGTCGACCTGCCGGATGCCCCAACTTCGGCGGCAGTCGTCCTTGACGACGTCCAGTTGGCCGAACTCGACCCGCGCCTTCCGACGCGCCTCCCGGCGCGACAGGCCGCCGGCTTCGTACCGCTCGACGGCGCGCTCGAGATGAAAGCGCAACTCCTCGTCCAGATCGTCCTCGGCGGCGCGCCGGCGGAACAACGCGCGCAGACGGAAGCGGAGATCGTCGATCATCTCGGAGTCATCCGGCGTCCAGCACGTGGCCGACCGCCGTCGTGAGCACGCGCCACGCCCGGACGTCGGACTCGAGCCGCCGCCGGCCCTTCGGCGTCAGCGTGTAGTACTTCGCCCGCCGGTTGTGCTCGGACGTGCCCCAGGACGCCGCGATCCAACCGCGACGCTCCAGGCGGTGCAGCGCCGGATAGAGCGAACCCTGGCGCACCTCCACGACCTCGCGGGACACCTGCCGGATCCGCTCGGAAATGCCCCAACCATGCTGCCTCCCGAGCGCCAGCGTCTTGAGGATCAGCAGATCCAGCGTCCCCTGCGGCAAGCCGAGACGGTCGTCGGTCATCGGTTGCGCCGCCCCACGCCGGCCGCCCGGCGGCGGGATCCATTCCCCTTGTTCTTCGACACCACGCGAGCGTAGCACGACTTCTGTCGAAGCGCAAGACTACGGCCGCGAAGGGTGCGGCAAGGCGCGCACGGCCAGGACCCGCGAGGTCGAGCCGGCCGCCGGCCGGACCGCCGAAGCGCGAGACGACGACGGCAGGCCCGTGCGCGACCCGCCCGCCCGCCGGCCGCGCATCGTCGCCGGCCACGCGCGGCGCGCGAGAACGCCGGGGCCGCGCCGCGACGCAACGGGCCGGCCGACGCCGCGCACTGTCGGCGGCCGGCCGTCGGCCGATAGATCCGGAGATGGCCGCATCGGCCGCGGCGGCGAAGACCGTCGTGGTGGCGGACGCCGCCGCCGAGGTCCGCAACCGCTTCGCGGCGGCGCTCGAGGACGCGGGGCACACGGCGATCGGCGTCGGCACCGCGCCGGACCTGCTCGCCTGCCTCCGGGCGCGGCCGGGGACGATCGACCTCGTCGTCCTGAACCTGCGCCTCGCGCCGCCCCCGGCGGCCGATCTACTCCGGGCCATCCGCGGCCGGGGCGCCGGCCGGTTGCCCGTCCTGGTGTTCAGCGGATCCATCACCAGCGCGCGCGAGATCCGGCAACTCGCCGATCTGGGCGTCGCCGGCTACGTCAACGAACACAGCGGCGCCGCGCGCATCGCGCCCCTGCTGGCCCCGCACCTCTTCCCCGACAGCTTCGACCGGCGGCCGAGCCCCCGCGTGACGCTCGGCGTTCCGGTCTCCTGCCGGTTCGACGACACCATCGTCGCCGCCCGCGTCCTCGACCTCGGCAAGGGGGGGCTGGGCGTCTGGACGACGACCCCGCTGCCGCCCGGGACGGCGCTGGACGTGCGGTTCCGGCTGCCGGCCACGGAACGCGCCGTCGAGGCCCGCGCGCGCGTGGTCTGGAGCGACCGGCGCCGCGGGATGGGGCTGCGCTTCGAGCGGGTCGACTCCGCGGACCAGGCGGCCATGGACGAGTTCGTCGACCGGAACGCCCCGCGGAGCGGTCCGCGGCGGCGCGGCGGTTGACACTCTTTCGACGTCCTGTTTACCATTTTTCGAGGAGCCGGCGGGCGCCGTCCGGCCGCGTCCCGGCACTGGAAGAGACCCGGGGACTTCACTCCCGGCGAGCCCGATTCAGGAGTCGCGCAGTGATCGAAGTGCAGCACGTCACGAAACGCTACGGACCGGTGGCCGCCGTCAGCGACGTGAGCTTCCGCGTGGAGGCGGGGCAGATCGTCGGCTTCCTCGGCCCCAACGGCGCCGGGAAGACGACGACGATGCGCGTGCTGACCGGCTACCTGCCGCCCACGGAGGGCACGGCCTCGGTGGCGGGCTTCGACGTGCTCGAGGAGCCCGTCGAAGCCAAGCGGCGCACCGGCTATCTGCCGGAGACGCCGCCGCTCTATCCTGAGATGACGGTCCGCGAGTACCTGACGTTCGTCGCCCGCGTCAACGGGATCGCGGCCGCGGAGCGGCGCGGCCGCATCGACCGGGTCATGGAGCGCACCAGCATCGGCGACGTGGCCGGCCGCCACTGCGGCAAGCTCTCGAAGGGCTACCGCCAGCGCGTGGGTCTGGCCCAGGCCATCCTGCACAATCCGGCCGTGCTGATCCTGGACGAGCCGACCGCGGGTCTCGACCCGAAGCAGATCATCGAAACCCGCGAGCTGATCAAGGAGCTGGCGGGCGACCACACCATCATCCTGAGCACGCACATCCTGCCGGAGGTGGCCCAGACGTGCGAGCGGGTGGTGATCATCAACCGGGGCCGCGTGGTCGCCGAGGACTCGCCGGACAACCTGACGGGAGGTCTCGCCGGGGGGGTCACGGTGCAGTTGAGGATCGACACGGCGGGCGCCGACCCGGCCGCCGCGCTGCAGGCGGTGCCCGGGGTCTCGTCCGTCAGCGTGGGCGAGGCCGGCGACGACGGCCGGGCCGTCGAGGTCCGTAGCGCCCAGGACGTCGACGTCCGGCGGGAGCTGGCGAACGCGGTCGTGTCGAACGGCTGGGGCCTGCTGGAGATGCGCCGGGCGCGGCTCAGCCTCGAAGAGATCTTCCTGCAGTTGACGACCGCCGAGGAGGAGACCGCGGCGGACGAAGACCCGGACGAACCGACAGCGGAGAGCGCCGATGAGTAACGTCCTCGCGATCGCCCACCGGGAGCTGCGCTCCTACTTCGTCTCGCCGATCGCCTACGTCGTGGTCGGCCTGTTCGCGCTGCTGTACGGCTACTTCTACATAGCCAGTCTCGCCTTCATGGTGCAGTTCAGCGCCCAGGCCGGGATGTTCGGCGGCGGGCCGCAGACCGTCAACGTCAACGAGTTCATGATCCGGCCGCTGCTGTCGAACACCGCGATCATCCTGTTGTTCATCCTGCCGTTCCTGACCGCCCGCGCCTACGCGGAGGAGAAGCGCTCCGGCACCATCGAGCTGCTGCTGACGTCGCCGCTCAGCGACGTGCAGATCATCCTCGGCAAGTTCCTCGGCGCGTTCGCGCTCTTCTTCCTGATGCTGGCGGTGACCGCCGTCCACATGGGCATACTGTTCTGGTACGGCGAGCCGGAGCTCGGCTCGATCCTCAGCGGCTATCTCGGGCTGGCGCTGATGGGCGGCTCGTTCATCTCCCTCGGACTGCTGGTGTCGAGCGCGACGCGGAACCAGGTGGTGGCGGGCGTCGGCACGTTCTCGCTGCTGCTGCTGTTCTGGGTCCTGAGCTGGATGGCCGACTCGGCCGGGCCGACGGCCGGCGCCGTCCTGTCCTACCTGTCCATCCTGGAGCACTTCGACGACTTCTCGAAGGGGGTCGTCGACACCGGCCACGTGGCCTATTACGTCAGCTTCATCGCCTTCGGCCTGTTCCTGACGGCGAAGTCGGTCGACAGCGAGCGGTGGCGGGGGTAGGGACGATGGCGAACCGGATGTGGCAGGGACTCGGATGGGCCGGCGTGGCCCTGGTCTTCGCGGCGCTCGCCGTCCGCTTCACGCTGCCGGAGCAACAGGAGCTCTGGTGGTGGACGGCCGCGGCCGGACTGGCGCTGGTGGCGGTCCACACGCTGAGCCAGTGGCGGAGCATCCTGGCGTTCTTCGACCGCCGGCAGGCGCGCGAGGGCGCGCTGGCGACCTCCGGCGTGGCGCTGGCGCTGGGCATCCTCGTCGCCGCCAACTACGTCCTGTCGCGGCAGAACGTCCGCTGGGACCTGACCGCCGCGCAGCAGTACTCGCTGTCGCCCCAGACGCGGCGCGTGCTCGAGACGCTGGAGGCGCCGGTCTCCGTGCTGGTCTTCGCGCGCGAGGCGGAGTTCCCCGGATACCGTGACCGGCTCGACGAGTACTCCTACGTCTCGTCCCGGGTGAACGTCGAGTACGTCGACGTCGACCGCAATCCGGTCCGCGCGCGGCAGTACGAGGTGGAGGCCTACGGCACCATCGTCTTCGAGTACGAGGGCCGCGTGGAACGCACCACCTCCAACACCGAGCAGGAGCTGACCAACGCGCTGATCAAGGCGGTGGAGGGCGAGGAGCGCACGGTCTACTTCGTGCAGGGTCACGGCGAGCGCGACCCGGAGGGCGACGACCGCGACGGCTACGGCGCGGTGCGGGACGCGCTCGGACGCGACAACTTCCGGGTCGAGACCGTGGTCCTCGCGCAGACCGGCGAGGCGCCGGCCGACGCGACGGTGCTGGTCGTGGCGGGCCCGACGACCGACCTGCTCCCCACCGAGGCGGACGTCCTGCGCGGCTACCTCGAAGGCGGCGGCAAGCTGTTGCTCATGCTCGACCCGCCGGACACCGAAGACGCTCCGCCGCAACCGAACCTGGCCGCGCTGGCCGGCGAATGGGGCATCGAGTTCGGCTCGGACGTGGTCGTCGACGCCAGCGGCGTCGGCCAGTTGCTCGGCACCGACGCTTCCGTTCCGGTCGCCGCGACCTATCCGCCGCACGCGATCACCGACGGCTTCAACCTGCTGACGGCGTTCCCGCTCGCGCGCTCGGTGCGGCCGGTGGCCGGCGGCGTGGGAGGGCGCGTCGGCGAGGTGGTCGTGGAGACCGGCGCCCGCAGCTGGGCGGAGGCCGACCTGAGCCAGCTCGCGGCCGGCGAGGTCACCCTGGACGAGGACGCGGGCGACGTGCCCGGCCCGGTGCCGATCGCGGCGGTCGTGGCGCAGACCGTCGACGAACCGGAGCCGGAAGACGGCGGGGAGGACGCCGAAGGCGAGGCGGAGGCCGAGGACGCGGCCGACGATGACGGCGGCGGCGAGGACGATCCGCCGCTGCAGGCGCGTCTGGCGGTCTTCGGCGACTCGGACTTCGCCGCGAACGCCGCGGTCGGGATCCAGGGCAACCGCGACCTGGCCCTCAACACCATCAACTGGCTGGCGCAGCAGGAGAACCTGATCGCCATCCGGCCGCGCGAGCCCGAGGACCGGCGGATCACGCTGACCGCCGACCAGCAGGCGCGCATCTACTGGCTCTCGCTGGTGGTCCTGCCCGCCTTCATCGCGGCGGCGGGCGTCTACACCTGGTGGAACCGGCGGGGGTGACGGCCATGCGACGCCTGCGCTCCACGCTCGTGCTGTTCGTGCTCTTCCTGGCGATCGGCGGCTACGCCTGGTTCGTCGAACGGGAGCGGCCGCCGGCGGGGGAAGCCGACGCCGCCGAGCAGGCGTTCGACGTCGAGGCCGGCCGGATCACCGATCTGACGGTCCACGCGGCGAACGGCGACGTCACGACGTTGACCCGCACGGAGAACGAGATCGACTGGGTGGTCACCGCGCCGGTCGAGACCGAGGCCGACGACAACGCGGCGACGGCCATCGCCACGACCCTGGCGGCGCTGGACGTCCAGCGCGTGGTCGAGGAGGAAGCCGCGGACCTGGCGCCGTTCGGGTTGGCCGAGCCGCCGGTCAGCGTCACGTTCGCCACGCCCGGCGGCGAGCCGCTGTCGCTGGCCGTCGGCGACGAGACCCCGACCGGCGGCGAGCGCTACGCGGCCGTCGGCGGCCGCGTGATCCTGGTCGCCGCCTTCGTCGAATCCACGCTGAACCGCACCACGTTCGAGCTGCGCGACCGCTCCATCCTGGAGTTCACCGGCCCGGACGTGGCGAGCCTCGCCGTCGAGCAGGACGACGGCGCGCTGCGCTTCACGAAGGCCGACGGCGAGTGGAGCGTGGCCGAACCGCTGGAGGCGCGGGCGGACTTCGGCCTCGTGGAAGCGCTGGTCGGACGGCTCGGGTCGGGCGAGATGGTCGCGGTCGAGTCGGAGTCGGCGGACGGCGACGCCCTGGAGCCGTTCGGGCTCGACGCTCCCCGCCTCCGCGCGACGGTCGAGGTGGACGGGGAGCGCCACACGCTGCTGATCGGCGACGAGAACCCGGAGACCACGGTCTACGCCCGCGACGCGGCGCGCGACCTCGTCTTCACCATCGACGCGGCGCTGGTCGACGACCTCGCGCGCGGCGCGGACACCTACCGCGAGAAGGACCTGTTCGACTTCCGCCCGTTCAACGCGACCGCCCTCGAGGTGACGCGCGGCGGCCGGACGATCCGCTTCGAGAAGGGGCCGGCGGCGGACGACGACGCGGAAGACGCGGAAGAAGACGCCGGCGCCGCCGAGGACGCGTGGCGGCGGGTCGATCCCGAGGCGGCCGACGTCGAGCGGCCGGAGATGGACGCCCTGCTGCGGGCCCTGTCGGACCTGCGCGCCGATTCCTTCGCCGCGAGCCGCGACGGGACGGGGCTCGACGCGCCGTTGCTGGCCGTCACGGCCACCTACGGCGACGACGGCCGGGAAGAGCGCGCGCTCATCGGCCGCTCCGGGGACGCCGCCTACGGCCGGCACGGCGACGAGCCGGGCGCGGCCGTCCTCGACGCCGAGGCGGTGGACGACGCCCTCGAAGCCCTGGACGCGCTCGATCCGGACGCCGCGGAGGATTGAGGCCGCTCCGCGCGGCGGGGTTGACCGCCCGGTTCGCCGACGGCGACCGCCCGGCCTGTAACGCGGTCGCCGGTTTCCCGACGCGGGGAACAGCGGCCCGCGCGGCCCACCCCGGCAGTGGCCCGCGCGCGGGAGAGTCGCCGGGCCGTCGGTGTTCCGCCGCGATCACCCGCGATCACTACGGCCACGCACGGCGATCCCCATGGTGCCCGGGTAGATCCCATCCTCGGTCTGTTACACTACCGGCCAAATGTTGGAACTGGCATTCGTGGCGGGTGCGGCCGTGTACGCAGGTATGTGGCTCTGCTTGCCGTTCTGGCTGGTGTGGGCCTTTTTTGCCGGTCTGTTCGACCTCCCCGGCAGCCTTACCGCCGACGACGAGGACGAGAACGAGTCCGACTGCCCCCGCGCCCACTAACCACGCCGCCGGACACCATCGACACCCGCGCCGCGGCCGGCGCCGCCGGCCGGCCATGCGCCGCCAAGCGATCCCCATGTCGCCCGGGTAGATCCCCGGCCCCCGGTGTTCCCACCCCCTCCCGCCGATAGATCGGGAGAAGCGCGCCCGGTCATGCCCAGGTCAGCACTCCGCGCCGTAGCGATTCTGGTCACCGTCACGCTCGCCGGCTGCGCGGCGCGCGCCGGTGCGCCGGTCGCCTTTCCGGGCGCCGACGCGGCGGCTGCCGGAGGCCGGCCGGCCGAGCCGGTCCCGGCCGGCGCCGTAGCGGAACGCCCGGTCGATTCCGCCGCGGCGGGGGAGACCGGCGGACGGGCGCCGGCTCCCGCCCCGGCCGCGGATCGTCCGCGCGCGGCCGCGGCCCGGGCGCCGGCGCCGACCCGCGGCGGGGACCCGCGGGCCGCTTCCGATCTGCGCCGGCGTCTCGATCGGCTGTTCGACGCCAGCGAGACCGGACCCGCGGTCTGGGGCGTCGACGTGCGCGCGCTCGACCGCGGCGAGCGGCTCTACGCCCGCAACCCCGACGTGCTGCTGACCCCCGCGTCGACGATGAAACTGGTCACCCTGGCCGCCGCCGCCGAGCGGCTGGGCTGGGACGACCGCTTCGAGACCGCGCTGCTCGCCGCGGCGCCGATCCGCGAGGGGACGCTGCAGGGCGACCTCGTGGTGCGGGGCGCCGGCGACCCGACCCTCAACGCGCCGGACGCCGACGCGGTCTTCCCCCGTTGGGCGGACGAACTGCGGAAGCTCGGGATCCGGCGCATCGCCGGCCGGATCGTCGGCGACGACGACATACTGGACGACGGCCCCCGCGACACGCCGGGCCTCGGCAGCGGGTGGGCCTGGGACGACCTGCCGCGCGGATACGCGGCGCCGGCCGGCGCGCTGCAGCACCGCGAGAACCTCGTCGAAGTGGTGGTTGCGCCGGGCGCCGCCGCCGGCCGCCCCGCGCGGGCGCGTTTCCGCCAGCCCGGCTCGGGCCTGACCCTGCGCAACGAGGTCGTGACCGTGCGCGCCGACCGGACCGCCGGCGTCCGGATCCGGCGGCGGCCAGGGCAAGCCGCGCTGATCGTCAGCGGCCGGATCCCGGCAGGGGCCGCCCCCATCGTGCGGACCGCGGCGGTCGGGAACCCGACCCTGTTCTTCGTGCGGGCGTTCCAGGAAGCGCTCGTCCGGCGCGGCGTCGCCGTGGACGGCGAGGCCGTCGACGTCGACCTGCTGGCGCCGCGGGACCGGGCGTCCACGCTCGCCGGCCTGCGGCCGCTCCTCCGCCACCGTTCGGAACCGCTCGCGGCGATCGGCGCCGCCATGCTGAAGCAGAGCAAGAACCTCTACGCGGAGTCGCTGGTGCGCCACCTCGGCGTTTCGTCCGGCTCCGGCGCGCACGCGGGGCGCGCGCTGGTGGGCGAGGTGCTGGCCGGCTGGGGCATCGACGGGCGGCGGGCGGTGATCGCGGACGGCTCCGGCCTGTCGCGCTACACCTACTTGACGGCCGGCGCGCTGGTGGAGGTCCTGGCCCGGGCCTACCGGGACCCGGAACATCGCGCGCGGATCCGGGCCGCGCTGCCGGTCGCCGGCCGCGACGGCACGCTGCGCCGCCGGCTGGTTGGAACCGCGGCCGAGGGCGTCGTGCGCGCCAAGACCGGCTCGATGAGCCGGGTGCGGGCGCTGGCGGGCTACGTCGAGACCGCCGGCGGCCGGCCGTTGGCCTTCGCCGTCCTGGCCAACAACTTCAGCGCGCCGGCGACCGAGATCACCCGGGTCATCGACGAGGCGGCGGCGGCGCTGGCCGTTTTCTCGGAGGCCGTCCCCGCGGAAATTCGTCCTTCGGAAGCCGCCCGATGAATCGAACGTCCTGCCTGTTCCGCCACGCTTGAGGAGTCCGGGTTCGACGCCTTCGTGGAGGGTTGTGCGCGGTCTTCTACGCGGCTCGGCCGTGGCGTCCGAACCTGCGTCCCGGGCGGTATTCGCCTGCTGTTGATCCGCTACTGGCCGACGACGATGCGGCGCACCTCGGAGTTGGCCCCGCGCTTCACCTCGATCGACGTGGGCGTCGCGTAGCTTTCTTGCCGCTTGGGGATACGACCGAGAATAGGGTATCCGGTAGCTGAACATATGCCATCCGTACTTCCTGGCGACCTCGCGCACTTTCAGGATCGCAGTTTCCCTTCTCGGTTGTCGATGTACTCGGATTGGTCGTTCAGAACCAACCCGGCGATGTCCAGGTGGTGATCCGCATTCTGGCCGCGGAATTGCTCAACCGAGCGCGCCAGGAGCGGCAAGCCGATTGTAGCCATGAACTCGGGCTTGACAGGAACGATCACGTAGTCCTCGGGCCCATGACGGCGTGGCTGAGGTTGGACTGGGGGTCGAGGTCGACCGCCGGATCGTCAAAGGCCGCGGCCGAACACGGCTCAGAGAGCCAGGAGCCCGGCGCGGCTCAGAAGAACCAGGTCAGCGAGAGGTAGCCGGTGAGGCCGGCGAGACCGTAGACCGACGGCAGGGGCCGGCCCGGCGCCGGGTCGCCGGGGCCGACGCCGGCGAAGACGCCGCCGGCGAGCGACGCCTCGTCGCTCAGGGACCACGAGAAGCCGGGGAAGACGAGCGCGCTGCGATCGTCGAGGTTCCAGACGGCCGCCGCCGTGACGCTCCACAGCGGGTGGACCTGGTACGCCGCGCTCACCGCCGCCTCGTTGCGGCCGAACACCTGGTACTCGCCGCGGCGGAACTCGCGGGAGCCGAGCACGGCGAGGACCTCGTCCGGCCCGCCGGCGCCGCGGCCGTCGCGCTGGTACTCCGCCGCGACGGACAGGTCCCGCCCGGCCACCTGGAACAGCCGGAACGTCCCGGCCGCTCCGCGGCCCACGACCGTCCCGTGGTAGTCCCGGACGACCGCCTCGAAGTGCACCGCCCACGGCCCGAGGCCGCCGGTGGCCCCGACCGCGCCGGCCGGGTCGCCGTAGAGCGAGCCGCCCCACGCCGAAAGGCCCCAGTTCCGCCAGGTCACGAGACCGCGCGCCAGGGCGGTGACCTCCTCGCCGGCGTCGGTGCGGCTGGGCCGGAAGACGACGTCGATTTCGCTCAGCGGGCCGGGATAGAAGCGCAGGCGCGCCGCGTCGACGCCGGCCCGGAAGACCTGGAACGGGTCGGTCGGACTGAAGGCGGGGAACGGGTCGGCCGGCGTGAGGATCTGGGTCGTGCCCCACGAGACGGCCTGCCGCCCGACGCTCAGCTCCAGCGCCTCGGCCGGCGCCCACGCCACGGCGAGCCGGTCGAAACGGTGCCGCCACCGCACGTGCGCCTGGTCATGGCGCGAGATCGTCCCCTGCAGATCGAACCACTCGCCGCCGCTCTGGACGTCGGTCAGCCCGCCGAGGCCGAGGGCCGGAGACGCGGCGTTCCGCTGGAAGGTGACGGCGTGCTCGTAGGCGGCCTCGAACACCAGCGGGCCGAGCGCCTGCTCGGTGGACAGCCGGAAGCGGTTGAAGTTGGCGGCGGCGCCGTCGGACAGGGCCGTCGAGCCGCTGACCAGCGGGACGGTCAGCACGTAGCCGGTGAGCCAGCTCGACTGCGCCGTGGCCGGCGGCGCCCCGGCGGCGAGCAGGACGGCGGCGAGGACGAGCGCCGCCGCCGGCCGCCGCGCCAAGCCGCCGGCGGCGAGCAGGACGGCGGCGGCGGTCATCGCCGGCGCCGACCGCCGCGCCAGACCGCCGGCGGCGAGCAGAACGGCGGAGCGCTCGCTGGCAGGGAAGTCCGACGCTGCCAGCGGGAGCACCAGGCCGCCGGCCGCGCGGACGGCGCCGGGGCGGCCGGTCACGCGCGGGTCTCGTCGGAGTCGACGTTGCCGTCCACCATGCGCACGAGGCGCCGCGAGCGCTCCATGACGCGGGCGTCGTGCGTGGCGAAGACGAAGGTGACCCCCAGGTCGCGGTTCAGCTCGGCCATGACGTCGAGCAGCGCCTCGCTGGAATGCGAATCGAGGTTGGCGGTCGGCTCGTCCGCCAGCACCAGGGCCGGCCGGCCGGCCACGGCCCGGACCACCGCCACCCGCTGCTGCTGCCCGCCGGAGAGCTTCCCCGGCCGCCGGTCCTCGAGGCCATCCATGCCGGTCCGCGCGAAGAGCTCCCGCACGCGCGCGCGCCGCTGGGCGGCGTCGACGCCCTGCAGCAGCATCGGGAACTCCGCGTTCTCCAGCGCCGTCAGCACGGGCAGCAGGTTGTAGGCCTGGAAGACGAAGCCGACGTGCTCGAGCCGCAGCCGCGCCAGCTCGCGGTTCGACATGCCGCCGACCTCGCGCCCGGCCACCCAGACCCCGCCCCGCGACGGCCGGGTCAGGCCGCCGATCAGGTTGAGCAGGGTGGTCTTCCCCGATCCGGACGGCCCGGCGAGCGCGGTGAACTCGCCGCGGCCGACGGTCAGGCTGACGTCCCGGACCGCCGTGACCTCCTCGGCCTCCTGGTGGAAGATCTTCCAGACCCCCTCGGTCCGGACGGCGGCGGCGGAATCGGTCGTGGAACTCATGGGATGGTCCGGCTGGATGGGGAGGTTCGGGGAACGCGGCCCGGCCGGCTCAGCGGTCGAACTTCATCGCCTCGGCCACGTCGATGCGCGCGGCCCGCAACGCCGGGTAGAGGGACGCGGCGGCCCCCAGGGTCAGCATGAACGCGAAGATCTGCGCCATGCGCCCCACCCGGAACAGCGGCACGATCAGCGGGTCGATGACGACGCCCGAGAAGGTCATCTCCTCGCCCATCAGGGCCGTGAAGTCGAGGCCGTCCCCGAAGAACCACCAGGTCAGGAACAGGCCGATCCCCACCCCCGCCAGCCCGCTGGCGGCGGTGAGCGTCAGCCCCTCGACCAGCACGATCGCCCCGGTCTGCCCCGGCGTCAGGCCGAGCGCCTGCAGCACGCCGAACTCGCGGTGGCGGTGGAGCACCGACATGAGCACGGTGTTCACGACGCCGAAGGCGATGATGGTGAACAGGATCGCGTAGACCATGTAGTTGCCGAAGTCGTCGATGGCGATCGCGGACGCCAGCGCCGGGTTCGACTCGCGCCACCCCATCACCCGCGCCTCGCCCCGCGCGAGCGGCTCGGCCAGCGCCCGCTCCAGGTGGCCCGCGACCCTGCCCACGGCCGCGCTGTCGTCGACCACGACCCCGACGTTGGTGACGCCGGCGCCCGAGCCGAGCCACTCGCCGGCGGTGGCCAGCGGGACGTGCATCAGCACCTGATCCGCCTCCGGCACCCCGGTCCGGAAGATGCCGACCACGCGCAGCAACTGGGCGGCGATCTCCCGCTCGGCGTCCTGCGCCTGCACCACGAGGCGCGAGCCGAGCCGCAGGTCGAGGCTGCCGGCCAGCCCCTCGGCGACATAGGCGGCCAGCCGATCGTCCGGCTCCAGGTAGCGCCCTTCGACGGCCTGTTCGTCGACGGAGCCGAACGTCGCCTCGGACGCCGGGTCGACGGCGACGATCTGCGCCGGCCGCGCGCCGGCGGCCGAGCTGGCGAGGCCGTTGATGGTCAGCTTCGACGAGCGGGCGACGACGTGCGGCGCGACCTCCGGCGACGCCAGCGCGGCCTCGGCGGCCCGGCGCACGCCGTCGGGCAGGCGGTCGTCGATCCGGCGGCTCAGCCGGAACTCGGGCCGTTCGACCGTCACGTGGCCGCCCCCCATCCGCACGCCCGACTCGATCCACGCCTCGTGGGTCCCGTCCCCGACGGAGAACGAGAAGCTCAGCAGCGCCCCGCCGACGATCATCGCCGAGGCGGTCAGCACGGTCCGGCGCAGGTTGCGGCGCAGGTTGCGCAGCGCGAGGACCAGCAGGGCGCGCAGGGGCAGCGGCGGGCGGCCGGGGGCGCGGAGCGGCGGCATCGCTACAGGCCCGAGAGGGTGTCGGCCGGCGGGACGCGCGCCGCCCGGGCCGCCGGCCAGAGCGCCGCGAGCAGCGCGGTCGCGATCAGCGCCGCGGCCGTCCAGCCCCACAGCGGCGGGTCGTACTCGACGCGCAGGTTCGGCACGAGCAGCGCCCCCATGATCGTCACGTCGTCGAAGAACAGCGAGAGGCTCGGCGGCGCGTTGCGCCACCACGCCATCAGCGGGAACGTGAACGCGGAGGCCAGCGCGAGGCTGATGACGCCGATGGCCAGCGCCTCGAACAGCACGGCCCGGACGACGGCCCACGGAGTGGCTCCGAGGGCCAGCATGACCGCAAACTCGCGGCGGCGCTCGAACGTCGCCATCAGCATCGTGTTCGCCACCCCGAACAGGGCGATCGAGAAGACGACCAGCAGGATCACCCAGTGCATGCTCTCGCCCAGGGCGACGTACTCGACCATGGCCGGGTTGAGCTCCGTCCACGGCAGGACCGCCAGCGGCCGGTCCCCGGCGTCGAGCGCGGCGGCGAGGCGCGCCGCGGTCTCCGCGGCCACCCACGGATCGACGGTGGCCACCGCGATCTCGTGGATCCGGCCCGGGTCGAGGACGATGAACGCCTGCAGGTCGGCGATCGGCAGGATCGCGGTCGAGGCGTCGAACTCCAGCAGCCCGGTGCGGAACACGCCGGAGACGGTGAACAGGTCGGCGGCCGTCGACCCGTCGGCGCCGGAGCCGACCAGCACGAGCTCGTCCCCCACCCCGGCCTCGAGCTGCCGGGCCATCTCTTCGCCGACCAGCAGCTCGTTGCGGCCCGCGGCCGGCAGCTCGCCCGCCGACAGATCGTCCAGATAGCGGGTCAGGGCCACCTCGCGGTCCGGGTCGACCCCCAGCAGCGACCCCGCCGTGGTCGCCTCGCCGGAGCTGATCAGCCCGCCCGACCGGACCCGCGGGGCGGCCGCGACCACCGTCTCGTCGGCGTCGATGGCCGCGAGCAGCGCCTCCACGTCGGCGCCCTCACGCCCGCCGATGGTGTCGTAGAGGCTCCGTTCCGGACGGTACTCCGCGTCGTTGATCTCGATCTGCCCGCTGACGAGGGACGTGGCGTTCTCGACCATCTGGGCCTGGATCCCGGCCGTCCAGCCGACGATGAACACGCAGGCGAAGTAGCCGACCGCGAGCCCGAGCGCGGTCAGCACGGTCCGCTTGCGGTGCCGGCCGAGGTTGCGCCAGCCGATGCGCGGCCAGGGCGACTCGATCACCGGCGGCGGCCCCGCCCGCCCTGCAGGTTGCGCAGGGAGAAGAACGACGGATCGAGGTCGACGTCGAACTCGATCTCCTCGTAGCGCATCGTCGTCCGCTCGCCCGGCTTGTCCGCCGGATACATGTCCATCACCGCGGGCAGGAGGCGCCCGTCCATTTCGGTGAACGCGCTGTGCTCCATGGTGCGGGCGAGCTCGCCGTCCTCGTCGTAGAACTTCGTCCACAGCGGCATGTAGTCGCGCTGCCGCACGCGGTACTCGATGCGCCCCCAGACCACCGGGGCCTCCGGCTTGGGCGTGAGGAGGAAGTCCCACACATCGGCGCCGCCGGCGTCCCCCTCGAAGGCGATCTCGACGTCGTAGTCCTCGACGAGGCGGCTGTCCTTCACCAGGTCGTCGTTGGTGAAGTGCGAGCCCATCCAGGATCCGCCCATCATCGACGCCGGGATCTTGATCGACCGATCCACCTTGGGGAGGTAGTTCCAGATGTCGTCCTCGGCCTTCAGGGTCGCCGTGCCGGCTTCCCGCCGGGGAGACTGCACGCGCACGAGGCTGTAGTCGGCGCCGAGCGACCAGACCTCCATCGTCATGCCGCGGTCCCAGTTCTCGGTCACGACCTCCATCGTGAAGACGCCGCGGCTCGAATCGCCCCGCAGCATGCGGTCGACGCGATCGATGATCGCGATCGGATCGGTCTGGGCCGCAACGGGAGCCGGCGCCTGCGCGGCGGCGGCGGCGACAGCGGCGACAAGCGCGGCACGCGCCCGCAATTCGGACATGCTCACCCCCAGGATCGGCACCAGTGTAGCACCGCGGGCGTCGCGGCTCCCCGCCCGGCGCGGGGTTACGATTGATCCATGCCGAAGCGCCCGCCGCCCTCCGAGTCGACGAAGCGCCCGCCGCACCTCGGCCTGCGGCACTTGGCGCTCCACGCCCGGGAATTCGAGGCCATGAGGCGGTTCTACACCGACGTGCTCGGCTTCGACGTGGAATGGGAGCCGGACGGCGACAACGTGTACCTCACCTCCGGCGCCGACAACTTGGCGCTGCACCGCGCGCCCGCCGGCCGTCCGCGGCCCGCCGGCGGCGGCGCCCTCGATCACCTGGGTCTGCTCGTGCGGCGTCCGGACGACGTCGATGCGTGGGCCGGCTACCTGGAGCGGCGGGGGGTCGCGCTCGACGCGCCGCCGAGGACCCACCGCGACGGCGCACGGTCGCTGTACGTCTCGGACCCGGACGGCAACCGCGTGCAGATCATCCACCACCCGCCGATCAGCGGCGCGGACTCGTGGAGCGGTTAGGATGGGCGCCAGGCGGAGCCGCAAGGCGACGCTTGGTGGGCGCTGATCCCGGACGGGGAACCTGTATGGAAGGCCGCGCAAGACTGGACGCCCTCGTCGTGGAGCGCGGCCTGGCGGCGACGCGGGCGCGGGCGCGCGCCCTGGTCCTGGCCGGACGGGTCCTGGTGGACGAGCGCATTCGGACCAAGGCCGGGACCGCGGTCGCGCGCGGCGCGCGGATCACGCTGAGGGTCCCCGACCATCCCTTCGTCGGACGCGGCGGCGTCAAGCTGTCCCGCGCGCTCGACCGCCTCGGCGTCGGCGTGCGGGGGCGCAGCGCCCTGGACGTCGGCGCCTCGACCGGGGGGTTCACCGACGTCCTGCTGCGGCGCGGGGCGGCGCTCGTGGCGGCGCTCGACGTCGGGCGGGGCCAGCTCGACTGGAAGTTGCGGTCCGACCCGCGGGTCGTCGCGCTGGAGGGAATCAACGCCCGGCGCCTGACGCCGGCGATGCTGCCGGACGGCCTGCGCCCCGTCGACGTCGTGACGGTGGACGTCTCGTTCATCTCGTTGCGGCTCGTCCTGCCCGTGGTTCCGCCGCTGCTGGCGGACGGTGGCGACGTGGTGGCGCTGGTCAAGCCGCAGTTCGAAGCGTCGCGCGGCGAGGTGGGCAAGGGCGGCGTCGTCCGCGACCCGGCGGTCCGGCGCCGCGCCCTCCGGCAGGTGGCCGCCGCGGCCGCCGCGGCCGGGCTGGCGTGCGTTTCGGCGACCCCGGCGCCGCGGCGCAACGCCGCCGCCAACCGCGAGTACTTCGTTCACCTGCGCCGCGGCCCGGCGGTCCCCTCCTGATGGCGCCCGCGTCCCCTTCCGCGGGGTGCGGCGAACGCCGCGTCACGGTCGGCATCGTCGCCCGGCCGGGCGCCCCCGACGCCAGCGCCGCGGCCCGGGACGCGGCGGCCTGGCTGCGGCGGCGCGCGACCCCCACGATCGTCGAGACCGAGACGGCGCGGGAGGCCGGTCTGAGCGGACACCGGACCACTTCGCGGGCGGAGTTGCCGGGCGCGGCCGACGTGCTCCTGGTGCTCGGCGGCGACGGCACCCTGCTGAGCGTCGCCCACCCGGTCGCCCGCCTGGCCCCGGACACGCTGATCCTCGGAGTGAACTGCGGGAGCCTCGGCTTCCTGACCGAGATCACCCGGCCCGAGATGCACGCCGCGCTCGACTCGGTGCTGGCCGGCCGGGCCGGCACGGACGAACGGCTCACGGTGCGGGCGCGCGTCCGGCGCGCCGGACGCGCCGTCGCCGACCGGACGGTCCTCAACGACGTCGTCATCGGGCGGGCCGCCGATTCCGGCATCCTCGACGTGTCGATCCTCCTGCGCCGCCGGCTCGTCACGAGCTGCCGCGCCGACGGCGTGATCCTGGCGACGCCGACCGGCTCGACGGGCTACAACCTGGCCGCCGGCGGCCCCATCGTGCACCCGACCGTCGACGCCCTGACGGTGACGCCGATCGCGCCCCACACGCTCACCAACCGCCCCGTCGTCATTCCCGCCCGCGAGCCGGTGACGCTGCGGCCGAGGCTGGCCGGTCCCCACGTCGACGCGTTCGCCAGCTTCGACGGGCAGATCAGCGTCGCCCTCGAGGACGGCGACGAGATCGTGGTCGAACGCTCGGACCGGCCGTTGCGCCTCGTCAGCTCCGCGGCGCGCGACTACTTCGCGGTGCTCCGGCAGAAGCTCAAGTGGGGCGAACGCTGACCCGCCCCCGGGCTGCGCCGGGGCGCCAGCCCGCCGACCGTCGCCTTGCGGCTCCGCTCGGCGCCCAACCCAATCCTCCAGGAGTCCGCGCAGTTCTACGGCGCAGACTCCCAGTGTGCTGTCCCTGAAATACACATCGCAAGCCGTGACACCTTGCCAGAATGATGCGGGCGCTGCCGGCGTCGATGCCCGGAATCGTCTGCAACAGCCGCAGGGGGCGCTGGTGCTCGGCCATTTCGTTCCGGATGCGCTTGTCCATCGTGGCCAGGGCGGCGTCGGCCTGGTCGAGGGCTTCGAGCTGCATCTTCAGCTTGAACAGGGCGAGCGGGTCGAGCGTGGCGGCGAGCGCCCGGGCCAGCGGCTCCAGCTTGGCCGCCACGTGGTTCGTCAGGCCGGCCAGGATGACGTGCGGCGGGTGTCCGGCGACCAGCCCGTCGAGGATGCGCCGTCCGTTGACGCCGAAGACGTCCGACAGGATGCCGCCGAGCCGCAGACCGTCGTGGTCGAGGGTCTTGTGGACCCGGTTGCGATTGCGGCTGCGCTCGGCGGCCAGCTTCCGGCGGTAGCGGGTCAACTGACGCAACTGGCGGAACCGGCGGGGCGGGACGTGGCTGGGCAGGGCGAGACCGAACTGACAGATGCGGGCCAGCCGCGGGCTGTCGCTGACGTCGGTCTTCTTGCCGCGGATCTGCTTGACCTGCCGGGCGTTGAGCAGGGCGGCGTCGATGCCGGCGTCTTCCAGCGCCTCGAAGGGGGCTTTCCAGTAGACCCCGGCGCCTTCCATCGCGGCGGCAGTGACGCCGTGCGAGAGGAGCCAGTCGGTCATCTCCCGCAGACCGTGGGGCAGCGCGCTGAACTCGTGCACGGCCGTGCGCGCCCGTCCGCGGCCGGCCTCGCACAGGCGCACCGCGGCGGTGATGCGCATCTTGTGGACGTCGAGGCCGGCCGCCGAATCGTCGTCTCGTGTTCCGACTGCCGAGACCCTCTGCGGTCGGCGAAGACCTCCTCCAACCCGTCGACCGCCTGCCGCTTCCACAGACTCACCTGGTTCGGATGGACCTCGTGCCGCGCCGCGATCACTGGAAGCGCCGTAGCGAGTACCTGGAGAAGGAGCTCGGGGTGGCGCAGCGCGGCAGACGCCGACAGGGGCCCCTTGCCAAAGGACCGTCGCAGGGCAGCGGCGGGCGCCCCGGTCGGCGCGCCGGGGCGGAGTATGGGAAGCAGGGTCGCCACCGGCCGCCGGCGCGGGTTGACGAGACGCCCGCGGCGCCGGCCCCGACGACGTGTCCGGGAACCGTGCTAATCTGATCTCGTGCTCGATACACTCGCCGTGGCCCAGCGACTCGCCGCCGGAGGCGTCGACCGCGATCAGGCGGAAGTCATCGCCGACGCCATCCGCCAGGCCGTCGAACAGGGAGACTACGTCACCTCCGATCAGTTCAAGACCGGAATCGCCGAGATGCGCACCGAGATGGCCGAGATGCGCACCGAGATGGCCAACCTCGAAACCAGGCTCGTCCGGTGGATGATCGGGACCGTCATCGCGACCGCGTCGTTGACCGTCGCGATCGTGCGCCTCCTGGGTTGACGGTTCGCGCGCCGGTTGGCGGATGCGCCACGGACGGCGACGACCTGGCGGGCCGCGGCATGGGATGGACCGCGTGACGCAACTCGACGGCTTCCTCGGCAGGCTACGGCCGCTCCTCGAAGCGCAGGGCGCCCATGCCGCGTGGATCTTCGGGTCGCACGCCCGCGGGACGGCGGGGCCCGACAGCGACGTCGACGTCATCGTGGTGGCGCCGAGCGGGCGGCCGTTCGTCGACCGGTTCCGCGACTACCTGCCGGCGATCGTGGAGGCCGGCGTCGGCGTCGACCTGCTGGTCTACACGCCCGAAGAGTTCGCGCGGATGCGGGCCGCGGAGCGTCCGTTCCTGGTCGACGCGCTCGCCGACGCGAGACGGATCCATGTGGGACGCCGCGGCCGAGGCTGACCGCTGGCGGCGGCAGGCCGACAACGACCTCGCGTTCGCCCGCGTCGCCCTGCGTGAGCGGTTCTACGCGCAGGCGTGCTTCATGGCGCAGCAGGCGTCCGAGAAGGCCGTCAAGTCGATCGCCTACGGGTCGGGCGAGCGCGCGGTGCTCGGCCACTCGCTGGTCATGCTGGTCTCGCGCTACGCCGGCCGCGCCCCCGGCCTGGCCGAGCTGAGGGAGTCGGCCGGCATCCTCGATCAGTACTGCGTGCCGACCCGCTACCCCAACGGCCTCGCCGGCGGCGTGCCGTTCGAGGCGTTCGGCGAGACGCAGGCGTCGGCCGCCGTCGCCGCGGCCGACCGTTTCGTGCGCGTCGCGGAGCGTCACGCCGACTCCCCGACGTGACGGCGCGGGGACAGGATTCCGACTTCCGACCGGCGTGCCCCGCGCGCGTCGCCGCCGAGGCCGTTCGCCCCGCTCAGTCGAACGCCAGCCGCGGCCAGCGCAGGCGCTCGGCGAGCAGCCGGCCTGTGGCCGCCTCGAGCGCCGCCGCGAACGCCGAAGGCGGCATCCGGTTGCGAAACGGCTCCAGCGACAGCCGCGCCTCGGCCTCGACGTCGCGCAGCACGGCTTCTCCGACGTCGGCGCGCGCCGCGGCCGGGAACCGCCCGTCGAGCGCCGCCAGCCGCTCGATGACGCCCCGGCGCACCGCGCCCCGGAGCGCCCGGCCGCCGGGGCGGGCCTCGTCCACCGCGGCGCGCGCCTCGGCCAGCAGGGCTTCGAGGGCCGCCGCGCCGGGAGGCGGCTCCAAGGCGGAGAGCCGCGCGGCCAGATCGTCGAGATGCTTCGCCAGCGACCCGCGGCCTTCCGCCCGGCCCCGGCGGGGCGCGGTCTCGTCCCCGGCCGCCCCGGGCTCCGCCTCCCCGCCGCCGGGTCCGGCGGAAGCGCCCACGCCCACGGCCCGCTTCCACTCGTCGAACAGGTCGAGCACGTCGGCTTCGCAATACTCGATGCGCAGGGGATGCCGCTTCGGCCCGCGGGCGTAGTAGCGGACGTAGCGCCGATCGATCCCGCGCTCCACGACGCGCAGGGGGATCCCCGCCTCCGCCCACCCGCGGACCATCTCGAAGGCCGGGCCGACGATGCGGATGAGGTGGCCGTCGTTCTTGCGGCGCAGGTACGACTCGACGGCCCGGCACAGGACGCCCGCTTCCATGGACCGGACCGGATCATGGAACGGGCGGCGGGAAGCGCCCGCCGGACCGCGGTTCAGCCACCGGCGCCGCCGCGAACGCGGGCGGGCAGGTGCGAGCAGGGCGACCGGCGCCGGGCCGTGAATCAGCCACCGGCGCCGCCCCCGCGGATGCGGTGGGCCGCGAATCAGCCACCGGCGCCGCCCCCGCGGACGCGCTCCCACACGAAGCGGAGACCGGTCAGGGTCAGGTCGGGCTGCACGTGATCGAACAGCGCGGTCTCCGCCGCGACGTCGGCGGCCAGCCCGCCGGTGCCGACGCACAGCAGTCCGGCGCCGCCGTCGAGCTCGTCCCGCAGCCGCCGGACGATGCCCTCGACCATAGCCACGTAGCCGTGGAAGAGACCCGACTGCATCGACGCGACGGTGCTGCGTCCGACCACCGCGGCCGGCTTGCGGACCTCGACCCGCGGCAACTGCGCGGCCCGCCGATAGAGGGCGTCGGCGGAGATCTCGACGCCCGGGCAGATGACGCCGCCCAGGTACTCGCCCGCCGCCGAGATCGCGTCGAAGGTCGTGGCCGTGCCGAAGTCGACGACCACGATCGGCCGCCCCGCGCCGCCGTACAGCCGCACCGCCGCCACCGCGTTCACGAGGCGGTCGGCGCCCACCTCGGCCGGGTCGTCGTAGCCGATCCGCAGGCCGGCGTTGCCGGCGTCGACGCGCAGGACGTCCTGTCCGAGGCCCCGCCCGATCATGTCCGAGACCGCCCCGCCGAGAGCGGGCACGACCGACGACATGACCACGCCGTCGATGCGCGCCGGATTCACGTCGTGCTCGGCGAACAACCGGCTGACCAGCACCCACAGCTCGTCCGCCGTGCGGTCGCGCAGCGTCGCCAGGCGCCAGCGGCGTTCGAGCGACGCCCCGGCGAAGAGGCCGAGGACGACGTTCGTGTTGCCGACGTCAATCGCGAGCAGCATCCCTCGTCCCCCGGCCGGGCGGTTCCCCGCGGCTCCCGCGCGCGCACGCCGACGACGCCGACCGGCTGACGGCATCCCTCGTCCTCCGGCCGGGCGGTTCCCCGCGGCTCCCGCGCCGGGCGCCGCGGGGCGGCGCGGGCGCCGAATCGGCGGCCGGGCGCCTCACGGGTCCCACCGCACTTCTCCCCCGACGATGCGCTCGGTCCGTCCGCCGCGCGAGACCAGCAGGGCGCCGCCGTCGTCGACGCCGGCGGTCACGCCGCGGCGGCGGCTCCCCGCCACCTCCCACGACACCGGCGCGCCGCGGCTGGCCGGCGCCAGCGCGCGCCAGCGCGCGACCACGACGCCCTCCCCCTCGCCGGCCATCCGCCGCCGCCAGCGGCCCAGCCGCGCCAGCAGCTCGGCGCAGAGCGCCGCGCCGTCCACGCGGCGGCCGGCGAGCGGCTCCAGCGCCGCCGCGCGCCCGGCCAGCTCGGGAGGAAAGGGGCGGTCCCGCACGTTGACGCCGACGCCGACCACCGCCGCGTCGTCCCCGCCGTCCGTCCCCGGCAGCGCCTCGGTCAGAACCCCGGCTATCTTGCGCCCCCCGAAGACGGCCCCGGCCGGCGGCGGCGCGACGACGTCGTTCGGCCACTTCAGATCGGCGGCCACGCCGGCCGTCCGCCGCACCGCCTCGGCCACGGCCACGCCCGCCAGCAGGGTGATCACCGGCGACTGCCGCCCCCGCAGGACGACCGACAGGTACAGGCCCGCCCCCGGCGGCGAGTCCCAGACCCGCCCGCGCCGGCCGCGGCCCGCGGTCTGGCGGCCGGCGACGACCGCCGTCCCGTCCGCCGCCCCGTCCGCCGCCAGCGCCGACGCCGTGTCGCTGGTCGACGCCAGCACAGGGAAGTAACGCACCACGGTCCCGCGGAGTTCCGGACGGGCGGACAGCGCGGCGGCGAGGTCGGGCGGCAGCGCGGCGTATGCCGCGGTCGGCCCCGGCGGCGGCCCGCCCGGCTTCGCGGTCATGGGTCGCGAGGCGCCGGGGCCATCTCGAAGGCGACGTCGACGGCGGGCGCCGAGTGCGTCAGCGCCCCGACCGACACGTACGTCGGGCGCAGGGCGGCCAGCGCGTCCAGCCGCGCCGGCGTGACGCCACCGGAGACCTCCGTCCGGGCGCGCCCCCGGCAGCGCGCGACCGCCTCTCCGGTGCGCTCGTCCGACAGGTTGTCGATGAGCACGACGTCGGCCCCGGCGGCCAGCGCCTCGTCCACTTCCGCGAGGCTCTGGGCCTCGACCTCCACCGGCAATCCGCGGCCGGCGGCGCGGGCGCGGGCGACCGCGGCCGTGATCGAGCCGGCCAGCCGCACGTGGTTGTCCTTGATCAGCATCCCGTCGCCGAGCCCGAACCGGTGGTTGGTCACGCCGCCGGCCCGCGTGGCGTACTTCTCCAGCGCCCGCAACGCGGGGGTGGTCTTGCGCGTGTCGAGGACGGTGGTCCGGCCGGCGGCGACGGCGGCGCAGCGGCGCGCGCCCGTGGCGATGCCGGACAGGCGCTGGAGGAAGTTCAGCGCGGTCCGCTCGGCGCTCAACAGCCCCGCGGCCAGACCCTCGACGACGGCGATCACCTCGCCGGCGGCGCACTCCTCCCCGTCCCGGCGCCGGCAGCGCACGACGGCCTCCGGGTCCCGCTGCCGGAACGCCTCGGCGGCGACGTCGATCCCGGCGAGCACGCATTCCTGCCGGACGAGCAGCTCGCCGCGCGCGCGCTGGCCGGGATCCACCGTCGCTTCCGACGTGACGTCGCCGCCCTGCAGGTCCTCGGCCAGGGCGCGGCGCACGACGTCGCGGTAGTCGTCCGGGTCGAGCGGCGCGAAGGCCGCGGCGGTCATGGCGCGAGCTCCGCGAGGATCCGCTCCAGCTTCTCCTGCCGCTGGCCCGCCGCCTCCTCCTGCTCGCGCGTCTCGCGCACGACCTCCGGGTCCGCGCGATCGAGGAACGCCGGGTTCGCCAGCCGCGCCTGCAGTCCGCCGCGCTGCTTCGTCAGCCGGGCCAGCTCGCGCGCGACGCGCCCGGCCTCCCGCGGCCGGTCGACGATCCCGGCCAGCGGCACGTGCAGCTCGAAGCCGCGCACCACGCGGCGCACCGTGTCCGGGTCGGCTCGCGGCGCCTCGTCCGCGACCTCGAACGAGGACAGTCCGGCGAGGCGCGCGACGTGGCCCCGGTGGCGCCGCAGCGCGGCCGCCGTCTCCGCGTTCACGCCGTGGGCCGCCACCTCGACCTTCCGCGCCGGCGGCACGCCCCACTCCGACCGGACGGTGCGCACGGCGGTGACCACGTCCTGCAGCAGCGCCATGGTCTCCACGGCGGCGTCGTCCGTCCAGCCGGCCACCCGCGCCGGGAACTCCGACCGCGTGATGGTGCGTCCGCCGCCGGCCGCGCCCGCGCCGGCCCGCGGCGGCAGCGCCTGCCAGACTTCCTCGGTCACGAACGGAATGAACGGGTGCAGCATGCGCAGCAGCCGATCGTGCACTTCCAGAAGCACCGCCAGCGCGCGATCGCGCTCCGCCCCGCCCGCCTGCAGCTCCGGCTTCACCAGCTCGATGTACCAGTCGGCGTACTCGTGCCAGAAGACGTGGTACAGGCGGTCCGCGGCGGCGTCGAAGCGGTAGCGGCCGAGGGCGTCCTCGACCTCGGCGGCGAGCGCGCTCACGCGGTGCAGCATCCAGCGGTGGATCACGTCCAGCGTGCGCGGCGGCGGCGGGGCCGGCCTCTCGGTCAGCGTCTCCGGAACGTGCAGGAGCACGAAGCGCGAGGCGTTCCAGATCTTGTTGATGAACTGCCGGTAGGCGCGCAGGCGCCCCTCGGAGAGGGAGATGTCCATGCCCGGCGAGGCCAGGGCGGCCAGCGTGAAGCGGAACGCGTCGGCCCCGATCTCGCCCATCAGCTCGAGCGGGTCGACGACGTTGCCCTTGGACTTGCTCATCTTGCGGCCGTGGGCGTCCCGCACCAGCGAGGTCACGTACACCGACCGGAACGGCACGTCCTGCCGGAAGCGGAGGCCGAGCATCATCATGCGCGCGACCCAGAAGAAGATGATGTCGTGGGCGGTGACGAGCAGCGTCGTCGGGTAGTAGCGCGCCAGGTCCGCCGTCTCGTCCGGCCAGCCGAGCGTGCTGAACGGCCACAGCCCGGAACTGAACCAGGTGTCGAGCACGTCGGTCTCGCGGCGCAACCCGCCGCCGCGGCCGCAGCCGCAGGCGTCCGGTTCCTCCTCGGCGACGTGCAGCTCGCCGCAGGCGTCGCAGTGCCAGGCCGGAATGCGGTGCCCCCACCAGAGCTGGCGCGAGATGCACCAGTCGTGGATGTTCGTCATCCACTCGTCGTAGGTGCGGGTCCAGTTGCCGGGCACGAAGCGGGTGTCGCCGTCGGCCACGGCCCGCAGCGCCCGCTCCGCCAGCGGCTTGATGCGCACGAACCACTGCGTGGACAGCAGCGGCTCGACCACCGTCGAGCACCGTTCGCAGCGCCCCACGGCGTGCTCGTGGTCCTCGACCCCGGCCAGCAGCCCGTCCGCCTCCAGGCGCGCGACCAGCGCGTCGCGGGCCGCGAAGCGGTCCTGCCCCGCGTACGGCCCCGCCTCGCGCGTCATCCGCCCGTCCTCGTCGATGACCGACACCTGCTCCAGCCCGTGGCGCTCGCCCATCGCGAAGTCGTTCGGGTCGTGGGCCGGGGTGACCTTGACCGCGCCGGTGCCGAAGGCGGGGTCCACGAAGTCGTCGGCGATCACCGGCAGGGCGCGGCCGGCGACCGGCAGCGTCAGCGTGCGGCCGACGGCCGGCCGGTACCGTTCGTCGCCCGGATGCACGGCCACCGCGGTGTCGCCGAGCATCGTCTCCGGCCGCGTCGTCGCCACCGTGACGGCGCCCCCTCCCTCGGCGAAGGGATAGCGGACGTGGTAGAGCCGGCCGCGGGCCGGCGCGTGCGCCACTTCCAGATCCGACAGCGCGGTCCGGCAGCGGGTGCACCAGCTCACCAGGTACTTCGCCCGGTAGACGAGGTCGTCGCGGTAGAGCGTCACGAAGACGCGCCGCACCGCGCGCGAGAGGTTCTCGTCGAGGGTGAACCGCTCCCGCGACCAGTCGACCGACGATCCGAGCTTGCGCATCTGGTTCGTGATCGTCCCGCGGCTCTTGGCGACCCATTCCCACACGCGCGCCTCGAACGCCTCGCGGCCGACGTCGTGGCGCGACTTCCCCTCCGCCGCCAACTGCTTCTCGACGACGTTCTGCGTGGCGATGCCCGCGTGGTCGGTGCCGGGCAGCCAGAGCACGTCGTAGCCCTTCATCCGCTTCCAGCGGGCCACGACGTCGGGCAGCGTCTGGTTGAGGGCGTGGCCTATGTGCAGCCAGCCGGTCACGTTCGGCGGCGGCAGGACCATGCTGAACGGAGGGCGCCCGGAATCGGGATCGGCCCGAAACGCGCCGATCTCCTCCCAGTAGGCGTACCACTTGGGATCGACCGCCGCGTGATCGAAGACCTTCGTCAACTCGCGCATGGGACCGGGATCGTATCAGGAGCGGCGGCGCTTCCGGGCCGGTGGAGCGGGGCGGCGGCGCCGGGAACCGCGTCACTCGCGGCCGGGCGGAACGCGCGTGATCTCGTCCCGCCCGAGCCGTTCCGCGAGGCGCGCGACGACCTCGGCGACGGTGTCGCGCAGGACCGTGTCGGTCAGCCGCTCGACGACCCGGTCCACCAGGTCGTCCATGACCGCTTCCGGGAGGACCGGCTGCGCGCCGCTCGACGCGCCGGCGGCGTCGGCGGCCGGCGGCGCGGGCGGGGCGGCGCCCTGCTCGACGGCCAGGAAGGTCACGAACGACTGGGCCAGCACCGAGCCGCCGGCGCCGGCCGGCGGTCCGGCCCCGCCCGGCGTCCGTCCACCGACCGGAGGCGAAACGGCTTCGTCCCCGACGGCCCGTTCGGCCGGCGGCCCGTCCGGAGCGCCCGGTTCTTCGCCGGCCGCCTCGGGCGGCGGGCCGCCGGGACCGGACGGGGATGCAGCCTGCTCCGCGCCGGCCGCCGGCGCCGGATCGGATGCGCCGGCCGCCGAGTCGCCCCGTTCTTCGCCGACCGTCTCGGGCGGCGGGCTGCCGGGTTCGGACGGGGATGCAGCCTGCTCCGCGCCGGCCGCCGGCGCCGGATCGGATGCGCCGGCCGCCGAGTCGCCCCGTTCTTCGCCGACCGTCTCGGGCGGCGGGCTGCCGGGTTCGGACGGGGATGCAGCCTGCTCCGCGCCGGCCGCCGGCGCCGGATCGGATGCGCCGGCCGTCGAGCGCGCGGCGCGCGCGGACGCCGCGGCCGGCGGCCCGGCCGGACCCGTGTCGGCCTCCGCGGGCCGGGCCTCCTCGCTCGCGCCTTCCTCCACCCCCGCCGAGGTCTCCGTCTCGTCCTCCGCGGATTCCGGCGCCTCCGCGGCGGCTGGCGGCGGCGGATCCCGCGGATCCAGAAGCGCGCGGACCTTGCCGACTATCTCGCGCGGCTCGAACGGCTTGATCAGCACGTCGTGGCGGCCGATCGCGTCGCAGCGCGACGCGTCCAGCGGTTCGAACGCCCCGGTGAGCAGGACGACCGGAATGCGGGCGCGGCCCGGGTCGCTCCGCACGAACGACGCCACCTCGTAGCCGTCCTTGCCCGGCATGCTGACGTCCGCCAGCACGATGTCGGGCTCGTCGTCCTCGATGGCCGCGATGGCCTGCGCGCCGTCGCCGACCGCCACCACGTCGACGTCCTCGTTGGCGAAGGTCAGCTCGACGACGCGCTGGATCGTCGGGCTGTCGTCGGCCAGCAGCAGCTTGTGGGCCATGTCGCGGGGCAGCGTACCGGCGGGGCGCGCCGCCGGTCAAGACGCGTCGGAGGCGGGCGGCGCGTCCGGCCGCACGTGCGTCGTGATGAAGTCGACGATGGACTGCATCGACGCGCCCGGCTGAAAGACGCCTTCGATCCCGATCTCGCGCAGGCGCGGAAGGTCGGCGTCGGGGATGATGCCGCCGACGACCACGAGGACGTCGTCCGCGCCGTGCTCCGCGAGCAGCGCCATCAGGCGCGGGCATACGTGGTTGTGGGCGCCGGAGAGGATCGACACCCCGATGGCGTCGGCGTCCTCCTGCAGCGCGGCCGCCACGATCTGCTCCGGCGTCTGGCGCAGGCCCGTGTAGATGACCTCCATGCCCGCGTCCCGCAGGGAGCGGGCGATCACCTTGGCGCCCCGGTCGTGGCCGTCGAGTCCCGGCTTGGCGATGACGACGCGGATCCTGCGCATCAGATGGACGGCGCCTCCTCGTACTCGCCCCAGACGTCGCGCAGCGCCGCGCAGGTCTCGCCCAGCGTCGCGTGCGCCCGGACCGCCTCGATCAGCGGCGGCATCAGATTGCCGGCGCCCGCCGCGGTCCGGCGCAGGACGTCGAGGGCTCGTTCGACGCGCCCGGCGTCGCGCGCCTCCCTCGTCCGCGCCAGCCGCCCGCTCTGGAGCCGGGCGGCGCCGTCGTCGATGTACAGGGTCTCGACCGCGGGCCGCGTCTCGTCGACGTGGCGGTTGACGCCGACCACGGTCTGCTCGCCCGCCTCGACGGCCCGCTGGGTCCTGTACGCGGCGTCGGCGATCTCCCGTTGCGGGTAGCCCTCCTCTATCGCCGCCACCATGCCGCCGAGCGCGTCTATCCGCTCGACGTACTCCCGCGCCTCGGACTCGAGCGCGCCGGTCAGCGACTCCAGGCAGTACGAGCCGCCGAACGGGTCCACCGCCGCCGCCACCCCGCTCTCGTGCGCGATGACCTGCTGCGTGCGCAGGGCCAGCAGCGCCGCCTCGCGGGTGGGCAGTCCCAGCGCCTCGTCGAGCGCGTTGGCGTGCAGGGAGGCGGCCCCCCCGAGCACGGCCGCCAGCGCCTGCACGGCCGTCCGCACCACGTTGTTGTACGGCTGCTGCGCGGTCAGCGAGACCCCGGCGGTCTGCGCGTGGAAGCGCAGCTTCAGGGACCGCTCGTCCGCGGCCCCGAAGCGCTCGCGCATCAGGCGCGCCCACAGCCGGCGGGCCGCCCGGTACTTGGCGATCTCTTCGAAGAACCGGTTGTGGGCGTTGAAGAAGAACGACATCCGCGGCACGAAGCGGTCGACCTCGAGGCCGGCGTCGACGCCGTGCTGCACGTACTCGACGCCGTCGCGGAGGGTGAACGCCAGCTCCTGCGCCGCGGTCGCCCCGGCTTCGCGGATGTGGTAGCCGCTGACCGAGATCGTGTTCCAGCGCGGGACGTGCTCGGCGCAGAACGCGAACACGTCGGTCACCAGCCGCATCGACGGCCGGGGGGGATAGATGTACTCCTTCTGGGCGATGTACTCCTTCAGGATGTCGTTCTGCAGCGTGCCCGAGAGCCGCGCCCAGTCGGCGCCCTGCCGCTCGGCGGCCACCAGGTACATCGCGAAGATCATCGCCGCCGGGGCGTTGATCGTCATCGACGTGGTCACCCGCTCGAGGTCGATCCCGTCGAGCAGCCGCTCCACGTCGGGCAGGCACGCCACGTTGACGCCGCACTTGCCCACCTCCCCCTGCGACAGCGGGTCGGACGGGTCGCGGCCCATCAGCGTCGGCAGGTCGAAGGCGACGCTCAGCCCCGTCCCCCCCGCCGCCAGCAGCTCCCGGTAGCGCCGGTTGGTCTCCTCCGGCGTGCCGAATCCGGAGAACTGGCGCATGGTCCAGAGCTTGCCGCCGTAGCCCGACTCGTGGATGCCGCGCGTGTAGGGAAAGCAGCCGGGGTCGTTCAGGTCGCGGACGTAGTCGAGGCCCGCGACATCCTCCGCGCCGTACAGCGGGCGGGTCTCGCGCGGCGCCCCCCCGGCCGCCGCGGCCGCGCCGGTCCCGGCCGGCGCCGGATTGCTCGCGGGCATGGCAGGAGTCACGCGCCGAGACGGAACGCCACCATCTCGCTCGCTTCGCCGTCCCCCAGCGTCGCCCGGAGTTCGACGATGTACTCGCCCGGAGGGAGGAACGACGGCGCCAGCGCGACCTGCCGGGAAGCGCCCCCGTCCCCGGATGCGCGCACGTCGAGCGGGAAGATCGCGTCGCCGCCGCGGTTCAGCAGGTTGGCCTCCACGTCCGGCGCCGCGCCGCCCGGCGCGTAGACGTCGAAGCGCAGCAGCAGCCGGTCCGTCCGGCGGAAGCTGCGCGACACGGTGGGCGGCGCGTTCCGGTCGGAGACGAGCGCGTCGAACTCCAGCGCGTTGCGGGCGCGCACGAAGTAGGGCGTGCTCAGGGCCAGGTCGGGCGCGGTGAAGTCCGGCACGACGATCTCGTCCCGGTCGCGGTCGAGCACCTCGCCGGCCTCGCCCTCGATGGCCAGGTTCATCTGCAGGGCGCCCGGGTCGGCCTCGAACTCCACGCGCGTGGCCGGGGCCGCCGCGGCCGCCTCCCGGCGCCCCCGCCGGCGGGAGGAGCCGCGTCTCGCCGGCGGCGTCCGCTCGGGCACGCGGCCGCGGAAATAGGCGCCGCCGGTGTCTCCCATCGCGGTCACGAGGATCCGCGATGCGGCGTCGCGGCGCCCGCGCTCCTCGGTCGGCTCCCAGGCGAAGGTGATCCGCGTGCGGCCGTTCTCCGCGCGGGACGCGCCCACCCAGGTGCGGACGAGCCGGCCGCGGCGCGGCTCGGCCAGCGCGGCCAGGGCAGTGTCCACGGCCTTGGGCGGCTCGTGGGCGCGCGTCACGAGCGACCGCTCGACGTCGCGCACGGTGACCGCCCAGTACCCCTCGCGGGCGCGCACGCGCAGCCCCGGCCGCTTCAGCCGCACCTCGATCTCGTGGAACTCGCCGTCGGTCGGCGCGGCGCTCGAGTTGTAGCCGAGCAGGTAGTAGCCGCTGGCGTCGTCCAGCATCCGCTGCAGGCCGGGACGCAGGTCGTTCTGGTTGACGATCGCCCGCCCGCCGGTGTCCTCGGCCAGTATCCGCAGCGTGTCCTGGGTGAAGCGCAGCGCGCGCTGATCGGTGCGGAAGCTGACCTGCGGCTGCGCGAGATCGAACTCGAAGGCGGCGAGGCCGCGCGGGTCGACCGAATAGACCGAGGCGTTGAAACGGCTCGCGGTCCGCACCACGCGCTGCATGTCGCTCAGGATGGCGCTGCCCTGGAAGAACGCGAAGGTCTCCTCCAGGGGCGTGTCGCCCGCGAACGGATCAAGCACGGCCGGGTTGACCGCCGGGTCGGCGCGCAGGTCCGCGACCTGGCTCCGCAACTGCGGCGGCACGTAGTTGGTGTAGCCCTCGCTCACGAGCAGCACCGACTTGCGCCCCTCGCGGAGCCCGCCCAGCATCGTCATCAGTCCGCGCAGGGCGGACAGCGACACCTCGTTGCGGATGCGCTCGACGATCTCGGTCGGATAGAAGTTGTAGCGGGACTCGTACAGGTTGCGCACGTCGTAGTCGTACTTCACCCCCCGGAACTGCCGGACGGCGTTGATCGCCGCCTCGTGGTCGCGGGTCAGACGCACCTCCGACACCGGCATCAGGGGATACATCACCCCGACGAGGTCGGTCGGGATCAGGTCGTTCTCGATGAAGTCGACGAGCATACGCCGCGCCCGTATGCTGTTGCCCTCGCGCACGTGGTAGTCGTCGAGGAAGATCACGAACACCCGCACGTCGGGCCGCGACGCGGCGAGCTCCTGGTCCGACCGCGTGACGCCGACCTCGGTCAGCGGCTCGCCGGAGAGTTCCGGCGTGCGGTCGACCTGCACGACCTGGAACGAATCCACCGTCTGCAGGACGCCGTCCTCGTACACCTCGAAGTCGTCCTGCCCGAGGTCGAACACCGGGTCGCCGTCGCCGTCGGTGACGAAGGCGTCGACGCGGACGTAGTTGATGCCGCTGCGGAAGACGGTGACGCCGTCCTGCCGCGCGGCGGACTCCCCGGCGGCGGTCTCCTGCGCCCCGCCCGGCTCGGACGGCGGCTCGGCGGGGTCCTGGCGTTGCGGCGCGGCCGAGCCGGCCGCGGTCAGCAACGGGCCGAGGCACAGACAAGCGGCGATCCAGCGTGTATGCATCGGTGACCTCGCGGGCTGGCGCGTCTCCAATGATACCATCGCGCCCCATGCCCGGCATCGGACGTATCGGACATCCCGCCGTCGAGACCGCCGCCCCGCTGACCCGGCTCTCCGAGGACGAACGCCTGCTGCGCGCCAGCGTCCGGGCGTTCGCCGAGGCCGAGATCGCGCCCCTGGCGCGGCGGATGGACGACGAGGCCCGCATCCCCCGCGCCCTCGTCGAGCGGCTCTTCGAGCTCGGCGTCATGGGCATCGAGGTTCCGGAACGCTGGGGCGGCGCGGGAGGGAACCTGTTCCTGTCGGTCCTCGCGGTCGAGGAGCTGGCCCGCGTGGACCCGGCGGTCGCGGTGGTCTGCGACGTGCAGAACACGCTGGTCGTCAACGCGCTGCGGCGCTGGGGATCGGACGCCCAGCAGGGCCGGCTGCTGCCCGCGCTGGCCGCCCGCTCGGTGGGCGCCTACGCGCTGTCCGAGGCGGCCGCGGGCAGCGACGCGTTCTCGCTGGCGACGCGCGCGGTGCGCGACGGCGGCGACTGGGTGCTGACCGGCCGCAAGCTGTGGATCACGAACGCGGCCGAGGCCGACTTCTTCCTCGTGTTCGCCACCGTCGATCCGGCGGCGGGGCACCGCGGCGTCACGGCGTTCGTCGTCGAGCGCGCCTTCGACGGCTTCGCCGTCGGCCGGAAGGAGGACAAGCTCGGCATCCGCGCCAGCAGCACCTGCGAGCTGCTGCTCGACGAGTGCCGCGTGCCGGGCGGCGCCGTCCTCGGCGAGGTCGGGCGCGGCTACAAGGTGGCCATCGAGACGCTCAACGAGGGCCGCATCGGGATCGCGGCCCAGATGGTCGGCCTCGCGCAGGGCGCGCTGGACCACACCCTGGCCTACGTGCGCGAGCGGAAGCAGTTCGGCAAGCCGATCGCCGACTTCCAGGCCGTGCAGTTCCAGCTCGCGCAAGCCGCGACCGAGCTCGAGGCGGCCCGGCTGCAGACCTGGAACGCGGCCCGGCTGCGCGACGCCGGAGAGCCGTTCCTGACGGAAGGGGCGATGGCCAAGCTGTTCAGCTCGCAGGTGGCCGAGCGGGTCGCCTCCCTGGCCGTGCAGCTCTTCGGCGGCGTCGGCTACACGAAGGACTACCCGGTGGAGAAGCTGTACCGCGACGCCAAGATCGGACAGATCTACGAGGGGACGTCGAACCTGCAGCTCCAGACCATCGCGAAACGGTTGCTGAACAGGCGCCGGGAGTCCGCGCCGTAGAACGGCGCGGACTCCTGTTCGGAAAGGCTGGGCGCCGAGCGGAGCCGTCAGGCGACGCTTGGCGGGCGGGGTCCGCGCCGTAGAACGGCGCGGACTCCAGCAGGCCCGGCTGGGCGCCGAGCGGAGCCGTCAGGCGACGATTTGGCGGGCTATAATGCCGTATGAGCATCACGCCCTCCTGGACTTCCTGGACGCCCGTATCGGTCGCGCCCGCGAAGCCCAAGCCGGACGGACCGCCGGCCGCCGTGCCGATGCTGCCGCTGTCCGAACTGGATTTCGCCGGCTGCGAGGCGTTTCCCCTGACGCGCGGCGGGTACCGCCGCTACGAGGGGCGGCTGGAGGTCTGGGACGCCGAGACCGAGACCGCCTGGCGGGTCCGCTCGACCACCGCGGCCCACGAAAGCCCCGCCGAAGGGCTGGTCGGGCTGGTCGAGCGCATCGCCGCGGTGCGCGGGTCGCCCATCCGCTGCTACGGTTCGACGGACCTGCTCGTGCGCGACGCCGACGGCGAACCGCGGCGCGTGATGCAAGCGGATCAGGTCGTCTACCTGTATCCGTCGCGGGTGGACCTGCTGGGCTCCCCGGCGCTGGTGGTGGGCGAGCACCCGTTCCCCGACGTGGTGCTGGAGGTGGACCACACGACGGACGTTCGGCGGGGGAAGCTGCGGCTGTACGAGTCGTGGGGTTTCCCGGAGCTGTGGGTGGAGGTTCCGGAGCGCCGCCCTCGGAGCCGCCCGCGGCGCCGCCGCGCGGGGCTGACGATTCACCTTCTGGAGGAGGGCGCGTACCGCGAATCTCCGGTGAGCCGGGCGTTTCCGGGCTGGCGTGCGAAGGCGATCCACACGGCGATGAACGAGGCGGAGCCGTCGGGCTGGACGCACGCGATGCTGGAGCACCTGGGCCGGACGCTGGGCGAGCGGGACGGCACGGGGCCGGACGACGACCCGCTGCTGCATTCGCTGCGGGACCAGAGCCGGACGGAGGGGCTGGCGGAAGGCGAAGCGAAGGGACGGGCGGAAGGGCTGGCGGAAGGCCGCGCGGAGGGGCTGGCGGAAGGCGAAGCGAAAGGCCGTGCCGAAGGCTTGGCGAAGATGGCGCGCGAGGTCCTGCGGGCGCGGGGCGTCCCCTGTTCGGAGGACATGTCGGCCGGCATCCCGGACGGCGTGCCCGACCGCGTCGTCGCCGCGGCGGCGCTGGCCAGCGGTAGCGAGCGAGACTTCCACGCGCGCCTCCGGGCGCACGTCGGAAAGTGATCGATCGCCTGGACGCTCGGTAGAGGGCCAGGCCCTGCTTCGCGGACGAGCTCCGTCGTGGTGCGCGGCGCAGCCGTCCGGTACGTGCGCGACGGCACGGACGGCACGGAGTCCCTGGAATCCACCGTGCTATAGTTCCCGCAGTCGGTCGATACGCCGCGACGCGCGGGCGCGGGCGGGCGACGGACTTCGAGGGCGTCGACGGACCGATCGCCCCCCGGACCGGGATGAGGAAGGAACCGACGATGTTCGCGCTTGACCGAGCCCGTCCTCGTGCTTGCAGTCCGCGGGCTCGGGGGGGGGGGGGGGGCACGCGGCTTCGTGCCGCCGCTGTCGGAGTCGTTCTCGTCCTGGCGGTCCTTGCGGCGTCTGACGGGTCGCGCGTGCTCGCGCAGCAAGGGGGCGCGGACCTTCGTTTCGCGGCTCCGGTGAGACCGGGCGGCCCGGTTCTCGCCCGACTCGGCCCCCTGTCGGCTACTGCGTTCTCGAATGAGTTCTATATTCCTTCTGCCGGGTTCACGAGTTTCACGGTTTATACCGGGGTGACGGGCATTCAGGTGGTGTTTAACACCAACGGTGGGTATGGATTGTATCCGTCCCCCGCACCAGGCGCCGCCGTGCGCCAGCGGATGGAGAACGAACTCGTCGTACTCGTCACCAGACTGAATTCGGCCGGCGACGGGCTGTTTTCGCAAAGTCAGGACACGTTCGTCCTGGAGCCGCTCAGCTGGAGTTCAACGGGATGGGTCAGCGCGGTTGATGCGTCTCGCGCGACGCGCATCGCGGCTGCCCTGGGGAACGCGGGCGACCGGTCGCAGTGGTACCTCATCGCGGTCGACAGGACCGTCCCGGGCGTGGACGTCGACGAAACGGCGCAGAGATTCCTGTACGTGCCCGTGTCGTCCGAGCCGCCCCCACCGCCTCCGCCGTCCCGGGTCATCGGCGTCCGCGTCTCGCCGCTCGACGGCGGCCTGCGCGTTTCGTGGAGCGCCGCCGCGGGGGAGGTGTCGCAGTACCGCGTCGACGCCGTGGACGCCTCGGGGGAGCTGGCGCGCCGGGTGTACACCGACGCGGGCGTCCATGAGGCGCTGGTCGACCGTCTGGTCAACGGCGTCGAGCACTCGGTCACGGTCACGGCGCTGACGAGTCATCCCGGCGTGGAAGGGCCGGCGTCGGAGACCGCGGCGGCGACGCCGCGCGCCGGCGGCGATACCGAGGACGTCCCCGTCCCCGCCCTGCCGCTCGCCGGCGCGGGTGTCCTCGCCGGGCTGCTGGCGTCCGCCGCGTACCGGTTTCGGCGAGCCGGCCGGCGGGCGCATCCGGGCCGGCGGCGATCCGGCTGACCGCTCTCTTCGGCCCGCGGCACGGGTTTCCCGGTCGGCCGCGCAGGACGTCGGGCCTGCGCCTCGTTCACCAACGCCGCCCGCCACGCCCGGCAGGCGCGGTCCTCCCGGCATGCCGCCGCTCCGCCCGCTCGGTGAAGCCGGGTTCGGCCGCGCACCGACGGCCCGGACCCGGCCTGGGAGTCTGCGCCGGACTTCGGCAGGCCCGGCCGGGCGCCGGGCGGAGCCGCCAGGCGACGATTGGCGGGCCAGGAACCCGAAAGTCCCGCGTCAGCGGGCGTCCGCCGCCACTTGCGCGGCGATGATCATCCGTTGCGCCTCGGACGTGCCGGCCACGACGTCCAGCGCCCGCGCGTCGCGCAGCAGCCGCTCGGCGGTCGTCCCCCGCCGGTAGCCGGCCGAAGCCAGGATGCGCATCGCCCCGTCGGCGGCGCGCTGCGCCGCCTCCGAAGCGGCGAGCTTGGCCATCGAGGCTTCCAGCGTGACCCGATCGCGCACGTCCCGGGCCGCGGCGGCCCGCAGGACCAGCAGGCGGGCCGCGTCCAGCTCGGTGGCGGCGTCGGCGATCCGCCACTGGACGGCCTGGTAGCGGCCGAGGGGATGCCCGAAGGTCTCCCGCGTCCGGGCGTGGCGCAACGCTTCGTCGAACGCGGCCCGCCCCACGCCGAGCGCCTCGGCCCCGATCGCGATGCGGGCGCCGTCCAGCGCCCACTTCGCGACGTCGAAGCCCCGGCCGGGTTCGGCCAGCAGCGCGCCCGCGTCCACCTCGACGCCGTCGAGCCGCAGGTCGACGCACCCGAGGCCGCGCATGCCGAGCGGCTCGCGCGTCGGCTCGCGCGCCAGCCCCGGCCGGTCCAGCGGCACGAGGAACGCGCTCACGCCGCGCCCGCCGCGAACGGGTCCGGTGGCGGCGAAGATCACCGCGACGTCCGCCGCGGCGCCAGCGGCCACCCAGACCTTGCGGCCGCGCAGCACGTACCGGTCCCCGTTCGCCGCCGCGGTGGTCTCCTGGCGGGCGGCGTCGGTGCCCGCCTGCTCCTCCGACAGGGCGAACGCGCCGACGGAGCGTCCCGAGGCCAGACGCGCGAGCCAGGCGTCCTTCTGCGCGGCCGTGCCGAAACGGTGGATCACCTCGGCCACGAGGGAGTTGTTGACCACCAGGACGGCGCCCAGCGCGGCGCTGGCGGCGGCGACCGCCTCGACGCCGAGCGCGTAGCTGACGGTGTCGCGGCCTGCGCCGCCAACGGCCCGCGGCAGCGTCACGCCCAGCAGCCCGTGGGAGGCGGCCTCCGACACCAAGTCGCGCGGAAACCGATCCGCGGCGTCGATCCCGGCGGCCCGCGGCGCCACCGCGGTGGACGCGAAGTCCCGGATCCGGCGCTGGAACCGGGCCTGCTCGGGCGTGATCTCGATCCGCACGGCTGCCGGCCTCAGGAACCCGCGAGCCGCTCGAACACCGGCTTCAGCCGCGCCACGCTCGCCGCGGGCTCCTCGGGGACGACGCGCGTGTCACCGACGACGGTCATGAAGTTCGTGTCGCCGTCCCAGCGCGGGACGAGGTGCACGTGCAGGTGGCCGACCACGCCGGCCCCGGCCGGCCGGCCGATGTTCATGCCGACGTTGATGCCGTGGGCGCCGTAGGCCTCGGTCAGCGCCGTCTCGGCGGCCCGGGCGAGCTGGATCAGCTCGGTCAGCTCCTCCGCCGACGCTTCCGCCAGCCGCGCCACGTGCCGCGTCGGAACGACCATCAGGTGTCCGTTGTTGTACGGGTACTTGTTGAGGATGACGAAGGTCCGCGCGCCGCGGAAGACGACGTGCGGCGACGGGGCGGCCGGATCGAGCGCCGCGCAGAAGACACAGGCGGACGGCCCGCCGCCGGCCGCGCCGGTGACGTACTCCAGTCTCCACGGCGCCCAGAGTCGCTCCACCTTGCAGCCGTCCTCGCGCGGCGGCGCGCCGGGCGTCAGCCCCGGACCGGCGCGGCGGACGGAGGCGTTCCGGCCAGCGCGGCGCGCCGCCGCCCGGCCGCCGTGGGAGCCGCGTCCGCCCCGGAACCGGCCGGCGGCGCGGCAGCCGCCGGCCGCGGGCGCTGCCCCGCGTCCGGGCGGCCGTTGATCCGTTCCTTGAGGTCCTTGCCGGGCTTGAAGTAGGGCACCTGCTTGGGCGGCACGTCGACCCGGTCCCCGGTCTTCGGATTGCGCCCCTTGCGCGGCTCGCGCCGCCGCAGCCGAAAGCTGCCGAAACCCCGCAGCTCGATCTTCTCGCCGCGGCGCAGCGCCTCGGTGATGCACTGGAACATGGTCTCGACGATGACCTCGGCGTCCTTCTTGGTGAGGTCGGTGACCCGGGCCACCTCCTCCACCAGCGCCGCCTTGGTCATGCTGCTCCCGAACACGACTGCCCCGGTCCGCGGGCGCCCGCCGCGCTCCGCCCCCGCCGGGGCGGCCCGCGGGCCCGGCGCGCGCCCACCAGGCGTCGCCTTGCGGCTCCGCCCGCGCCCAACTCCTAGTCGGACGACGTCTGCTGCTTGAAGTGGTCCCCCAGCGTCACCTCGGGCGACTCGCTGCTGGCGTAGCTGCGCCAGTCGGCCTCGAAGTTCTCGCTCGCCAGCGCCCGCACGCTGAGCCCGATCTTGCGCTCGGCGGGACTCAGCTTGATGACGCGCATCCGGATCGTCTCGTCGACCTTCAGCTCGGCCTTGTCGCCCCGGCCCTGGTCCTCGAACTCGGAGACGTGAATCAACCCCTCGATGCCCTCGGCCAGCTCCACGAACGCGCCGAAGCTGGTGATGCGGACCACCTTGCCCTCGACGACGTCGCCCACCTTCGTCGTGGAGAAGAAGTCGTCCCAGACGTCCGTCGCGAGCTGCTTCAGGCCCAGCGACAGCCGCTGGTTCTCGGGGTCGATGTTGAGCACCATGGCCTCGACCTCGTCACCCTTCTTGATGACGTCCGAGGGATGCTTCAGCCGCTTGCTCCAGGACATGTCGGAGATGTGGATCAGGCCGTCGATGCCCTCCTCGACCTCGACGAACGCGCCGAACTCCGTCAGGTTGCGGACGGTGCCGGTGATCTTCGATCCGACCGGGTACTTCTCGCCGAGCTGCTGCCACGGGTTGCTCTCGATCTGCTTCAGGCCGAGCGCGATGCGGCGCGCGTGCGGGTCGACGCCGAGGATCATCGACTCGACCACGTCGCCCTCGTTGAGGAGCTTCGACGGGTGCTTGACCCGCTTGCTCCAGGACATCTCCGACACGTGGATCAGTCCCTCGACGCCGGGCTCGAGCTCGACGAAGGCGCCGTAGTCGGTGAGGCTGACCACCTTGCCCTGCATGCGCTGCCCGACCGGATAGCGCTCCGCCGCCGAGGTCCACGGATCGGCGTGGAGCTGCTTGTAGCCGAGGGAGACGCGCTCGGTCGCCGGATCGAACTTCAGGACGATGATCTCGACCTCGTCGTTCACGCTGAAGAGCTCCGACGGACGCTGCGCCCGGCCCCACGACATGTCGGTGACGTGCAGCAGCCCGTCGATGCCGCCGAGGTCGATGAAGGCGCCGTAGTCGGTGATGTTCTTCACCACGCCCTGCATGACCTTGCCCTCGGCGAGGGTGGCGAGCGTCTCCTTCTTCTTCTCCGCGTTCTCCTCTTCGATGAGCACCTTGCGCGACAACACGATGTTGCCCCGCTTCTTGTTCACCTTGATGACGCGCATGCGCAGCTCCTGGCCGCGCATCTGATCGAGGTTGCGGACGGGGCGGACGTCGATCTGCGAGCCGGGCAGGAACGCGCGCACGCCGATGTCCACCGCGAGGCCGCCCTTGATCCGCTCGATGACGCGGCCGATGACCACCTTGCGCTCGGCGTAGGCCTTCTCGACCTCGTCCCAGATCTTCATCTTCTCGGCCTTCTCGCGCGAGAGCACGATGTGGCCGTCGCGGTCCTCGGTCCGCTCGAGCAGCACGTCGACCGTGTCGCCCGGCTGGACCATCGAGTCGCCGTTCTCGTCGTAGAACTCCGACAGCGGGATCAGGCCCTCCGACTTGTAGCCGACGTCGACGATGACCTCGGAGTCGGACACCTTGAGCACGGTGCCCTTGATGACTTCGCCCTCGGCGATGTTCTTCAGGCTGCCCTCGTAGAGGGCGACGAGGCGGGCATGCTCTTCGGGGTCGACCGTTTCCTCGTCCGGGTCCACGAAACGCGGCGCCGGCGGAGGCGTCGGCGCGGCCGCGGAGCCCTCGGCGGCGCCGGCGGCCCCGACCCGGGCCGCGTCGTCTGGTGCGTCCATCATGCTGTCCTGTCCTTCTTTCCCGATCCGTCTCCCGCGGCCGACGCGGAGCCTTCGCGGCTGCCGCCCGGAGGGTCCCCTGCCGCGCCGCAAGCGCAAGACTGTACGTCGGTTGGCGAAAGCGCGTCAACTCCGCGCGGCCGGCGCCCGGCGCTCGCGGACCACTTCCATCACCCGCCGCACCACGGCTTCTATCGGCAGCTCCGTCGTGTCGATGCGCACCGCGTCCGGCGCCTGTTCGAGCGGCGAGGCCCTGCGGGTGCGGTCCGATCGATCGCGCGCCCGCAGGGCGCTGGCCACCTCGGCCAGCCCCGCTCCCCGCGGCAGGCGGTGCGCCGGGTCGCGCGCGCGCCGCGCCGCGCGCGCCGCCGGGGAAGCGTCGAGGTAGATCTTCACGGGCGCGTCGGGAAACACCGTGGTCCCTATGTCGCGCCCCTCCATGACGACGGCGCCGGCGCCGGCGAGGCCGCGCTGGCAGGCGACCAGCGCGGCCCGCACGCGCGGCAGCCGGGCCACGGCGGCCGCCGCGACGTCCATCTCGGGCGTGCGGATCGCCCGGCCGACGTCGTGGCCGTCGATCGCGATGCGCGTCCCGTCCAGCGTGAAGTCGGCGCCGGCGGCCACCGCCGCCACCGCCGGCTCGTCGTCGAGCGCCCGGCCCTGCTGCAGCGCCCGCCACGCGACGGCCCGGTACATCGCCCCGGTGTCGACGTGGCGGCAGTCGAGGGCCCGCGCCACGGCGCGCGCCACCGTGCCCTTGCCCGCGCCCGACGGCCCGTCGATGGCGATGACGTCGGGCGCGTTCATCCGCGGCCCCCCCGCCGGAGGCGCCGGAACGGGCCGCGCCGCGCGCCGCAGCGCGCCCACCTCGGCCGGGGTCAGGTCGCGCGACGCGCCCGGCCGCAGGCCGCCGAGGCCGACGGGGCCGAGCCGCGTCCGGCGCAGCCGCCGCACCGGATGGCCGATCGCGTCGAACATGCGGCGCACCTGCCGGTTGCGCCCCTCGCGGATCACGATGCGCACCAGCGCTTCGCCGCCCCGTTCCGCGGCGCCCCGGCGGAGCACGCGCACCTCGGCGGGCGCCGTCGGGCGGCCGTCGAGCTCGACGCCGGACCCGAGCCGCCGCAGCCGCGCGGCGCCCGGCACGCCGCGCACCGTCGCCTCGTACACGCGGGCGACGCCGTGCCGCGGATGGGTGAGGACCGCGGCCAGCGCGCCGTCGTTGGTCAGCAGCAGCAGCCCCTCGGAGTCGTAGTCGAGCCGGCCCACCGGATAGACGTATTCCCGCACGCCGGGAATCAGGTCCAGGACCGTCTTCCGCCGGTGCGGATCGCTGCGCGTCGTGACGTAGCCGCGCGGCTTGTGCAGCAGGACGTAGCGCCGCCGCACCTGCCGCGCGACCCGCCGCCCGTCTACGCGCACGTCGTCGCGCGCGGGGTCCGCGCGCGCGCCCGGCTCCCGCACCGTCCGCCCGTTCACCGCCACCCGGCCGTCCGCGACGAGCCGCTCGGCCGCGCGGCGGGACGCGACGCCGGCCGCCGACAGCAGCTTCTGCAGCCGCAACGGCCCGGCGGGCGGGAGCGGCGGAGTCACCAGCGGTTCCACGGCGGCATGCGGCGGCGCCCGGGCTCAGTGCACCTTGTCCGAGCCGGGGGCCGCCACGGGCGTCGTTGCGGAGGGCGCCTCGAAGGGCAGCGCCGCGTCGCGCGGGTCGTCGGACGCGAGTCCCGCCGGCACCTCCATGCCGAGCGCCTCGGCCATGTCCTCCACCCGGGGCAGGTCCGACAGGTCGTTCAGTCCGAACCGGTCGAGGAACTCGCGCGTGGTGGCGTAGAGGAACGGCCGCCCGACCACCGCCTTGCGGCCGACCACCTTCACGAGACGCCGGTCGACCAGCGTGCCGATCACCCCCGACGTGTTCACGCCGCGGATCTCGGCGATCTCCGGGCCGGTGACCGGTTGCCGGTAGGCGATGACGGCCAGCGTCTCGAGGGCCTGCACGGAGAGCCGCTGGCTGGCGTGCTCGTGGAAGAGGCGGCGGACGCGATCGTGCAGCTCCGGCCGCGTGACGATCTGGTACCCGCCGGCCACCTCGACCAGCTGCAGGCCGCCCGGCCGGTCCGCCCAGTCCCGGCGCAGCGCGGCCAGCGCCTCGACGACGTCCTCGCCCGGCTCGTCGTCGAGCGTCTTCAGCAGGACCTTCGGCGTCAGCGGGTCCGGCGACGCGAAGATCAGCGCTTCGACGACCGCCTTCAGGTCCCGCGCGCCGTCAGCCACCGTGCGCGCCCTCCCCGGCCGCGCGCCCCGCGGGGGCGCGGAGCGACACGCGTATCGGGCCGCAGACGCCCGTCTGGTGGACCGCTACGCGCTTCAGCCGGATCAGCTCCAGGGTCGCCAGGAACGTCGCGATGAGGTCCTGGCGGGACACGGCGCCGTCGAACAGCTCCTCGAACCCGCACGGCCCGCGGCCGGCCAGCCGCTCGAGCATCTCCTCCATGCGGGCTTCGATGGACACCGCCTCGGCGGGCAGCGCGACGCCGGCCTGCCGGCCGCGGGCGCGGGTCAGCACCGCCTGGAACGCCTGCAGCAGGCTGAAGAGGTCCACTTCGAGCTCGCGTTCGAACGGGGCGCCGGCGATTTCCTCGACCCGGCCGTCGGGACGGCCCCACTGGGCGCTGCGCACCGTCTCGCACTCGTGCAGCATCTCGGCCGCGGCCTTGAACCGCTGGTGTTCGAGCAGGCGCTGCACCAGCGCCTCGCGCGGGTCCTCCTCCGCCTCGCCGTCCTCGAGCCCCGCCTCCACCCGCGGCACCAGCATCCGCGACTTGATGTGGATCAACGTGGCCGCCATGACCAGGAACTCGCCGGCCACGTCGAGGTCGATCTCGCGCATCAGGTCCAGGTACTCGATGTACTGCCGCGAGATCAGCACGATCGGGATGTCGTAGACGTCGACCTCGTTCTTCTTGATGAGGTGGATCAGGAGGTCGAGCGGCCCCTCGAAGTTGGTGAGCCGGACGGGATAGTCGGGCAGGATCGACTCGAAGTCCAGCGGCGGCCGCGGACCGCCGGCGGCCGCCGCGTCCGTCACGCCCGCCTCCCGTTCCGCCATCGTGGCTGGTCCTCCGCTCCTCACGCCCGGGGCGCGCCGTAGCGCAGCCCGACCGCCTCGCGCACGCGCTCCATCGTGACCCGGGCCGTCCGGCGGGCGCGGGCCGAACCGTCGTGCAGGATCTCGCGAATCCGGCCGGGGCGGGCCAGGATTTCGGCGCGCCGCTCCCGCAACGGGTCCAGGCGCGCGTTGATCGCCTCGGCCAGCGCCACCTTCACCTCGACGTCGCCCACCCTGCCCGCCCGGTAGCGCGCCTTGAAGTCGTCGACCTGCGCGGCGTCGGGGTTGAAGGCGTCGTGATAGACGAACACCGGGTTGCCTTCGACGGTGCCGGGAACGTCGGCGCGGACGCGCTTCGGATCGGTGAACATCCGCATCACCTTCCTGCGCACGGTCTGCGCGTCGTCCGCCACGTCGATGGCGTTGGCGTAGCTCTTCGACATCTTGCGGTTGTCGATTCCCGGCAGGCGCGGGAAGTGCGTCAGCAGCGGTTGCGGCTCGACGAAGACCTCGCCGAAGAACTGGTGGAAGCGGCGCACCACTTCGCGCGTCAGCTCCAGGTGCGGCACCTGGTCGTCGCCCACGGGGACGTAGCGCGCGTCGTGAATGACGACGTCGGCCCCCTGCAGCAGCGGATAGCCGAGGAAGCCGACCGACGACAGGTCGCGCTCCGACAACTGGTCGATCTGCTCCTTGTAGGTCGGCACCCGCTGCAGCCAGGGGATCGGCGCCACCATCTGCAGCAGCAGGTACAGCTCGGCGTGCTCCGGCACGAGCGACTGCACGAACAGCGTGCTGCGCTCGGGGTCGACGCCGGCCGCGATCCAGTCGGCGACGTTGTCGTACGCGTAGCCGGTCAGCCCGGACGTGTCGGCGAACTCGCTCGTCAGCGCGTGCCAGTCGGCGACGAAGTACAGGCAGTCGTACTCGGCCTGCAGGTCCGCCCACTTGCCCAGGGCGCCGGCCAGGTGCCCCAGGTGCAGCCGGCCGGTGGGACGCATGCCGGAGACGACGCGCGGCTTCGAGTCGTCGGCCATGGGCGGAACGGATCAGGGAACCCCGCCGCCGCGCGGGCGGCCGTGCGTCGAACGTTCGGAGGGAAGGGCCGGGAACCGGAAGCGGGGGGGCGCCGGGCGGCCCGGATCGAACACGGCCTACCAGCATAACGGCATGGCCCGCGGCCGGCAAGCCGCGCCGCCCGTTTTCCCGGCGGCGGGACGGGCTCACGTCTTCACGGGCGGCCGGGCGAAGTGTCCGAGCACCGCGTCGGCCAGCTTCGCGCCGATCACCGGCAGCAGTTCCTCCCGCGTGGCGCGCCGCACGTTGGCGAGACTCCCGAAGCGCTCGAGCAGCGCCCGGCGGCGGCGCGCCCCGATGCCCGGGACGAGGTCCAGCTCCGACTCGAAGTCGCGCATCCGGCGCGCCCGCCGGTGGTAGGTCACCGCGAACCGGTGCGCCTCGTCGCGGGCGCGCTGGACGAGGTGCAGCGCCGGGCTCGTCTTCGGCAGACGGATCGGCTCCGGCGCGTCCCGGGTGAAGAGCTCCTCGTCGCGCTTGGCCAGGCCCACCGCGGCCAGATTGCCCAGGCCGAGCGTCTCGAGGGCGCGGTACGCCGACGTCAACTGGCCCCTGCCGCCGTCGACGACGACCAGGTCCGGAAAGGGCCCGCCCTCCTCCAGCAGGCGGCGGTAGCGGCGCAGCACGATCTCCTCCATCGCGGCGAAGTCGTCCGGCCCGGCGGGCGCCCGGCGCGCCGGGTCCGGCCGCCGGGAACCGGCCCGGGACGTGCGCCGTCCCCGTCCGCGGCGCCCGCCGAGGCCCTGCACCCGGAACTTGCGGTACTCGCCGCGCTGCATCCGTCCGTCCTCGCAGACGACCAGCGACCCGACCGTCTCCCGGCCCTGCACGGTCGAGACGTCGAAGCACTCGACCCGGCGCGGCGCCGCCGGCAGGTCGAGCACGCGGCGCAGTTCCTCCAGCGCGCCGGCGTGGACCTGCGCGTCCTCGCTGTAGCGCGAGTCGTAGGCCAGCCCGGCATTGCGCGACGCCAGCTCCAGCAACCCGCGCGCGTCGCCGCGCCGGGGGACGTGGAGCTTCACGCGGCGGCCGGCCCGCAGGGAGAGCCAGCGCTCCAGCTCGCCGCGCTCCTCCACTTCGACCGGGACGTGGACCTCGGGCGGCACGTCGCGCGCCGCGTAGAACTGCTGCACCGCCGCCTGCACCAGGTCGCGCTCGCGGTCGGTGGCGGACCGCACGTCGTCCGCCACCAGCTCGACGCGCTCCACGACCCGCCCGCGGCGCATCTGGAAGACCTGGACCACGCCGCCGCCGGGCCCCAGCTTCACGCCGAACGCGTCCCGGTCGCCGAGCCGGTTCGTCGCCATCTTCTGCTGCCGGTCGCGCAGCGTCTCGACCGTGCGCATCGCGTCGCGGCACTGCGCGGCGCGCTCGTAGCGCTCCTCGTCGGACGCCTCCCGCATCCGGCGCCGCAGACCGGCGAGCACCTCGTCGGTGCGCCCCTCCAGGAAGAGGCGCGTCTGGGCCACGGACTCGGCGTACTGCTCCGCGCTGCAGATCCCGGCGACGCACGGCGCGGCGCAGCGCTTGATGTCGTACTCCAGACAGGGACGATCCCGCTTCCCGGTGATCACCTCGTTGCAGGACCGGATGCCGAACAGCCGGTGGGTCAGCGACATCGTCTTGCGCGCGAAGGTCGCCGGCAGGAACGGGCCGGCGTAGACGTTGCCGTCCCGGGCCACCTGGCGGGCCACCAGGACGCGCGGGAACGGCTCGGCGGTGGTGAGCTGCAGGTAGGGATAGTTCTTGTCGTCCCGCAGGAGGATGTTGTAGCGCGGCGAGCGGGCCTTGATCAGGTTGTTCTCGAGAGCCAGGGCCTCGACCACCGAGTCGGTCACGATCACTTCCAGCCGCGCCGTCTCGTCGAGCAGCGCGTCGGTCTTCGGGCTGCCGCCGTACGCGCTCAGGTAGCTGCGGACCCGGTCGCGCAGCGCGCGCGCCCGCCCCACGTAGATCGTCTCGCCGCGGCGGTTGAAGTACAGGTAGACTCCGGGCTGCTCCGGCAGCCGGGCGATCGCGTCCCGCAGATCCCGAATCGCCATCCGGCCTAGAATACAAGGCTTGCGCGGATCACCCGACGGACATCGATGACGTTCACCGGCGCCATCGGGCGCGCGTGCCTCTTCCCGTTGCGCGCCGTCATCGCGTCCTGCGTCGCGCTCCGGATCCACCCGAACGCGCTGACGCTGACCGGCGTCGTCATCAACGGCGCGGCCGGCTGGGCGCTCGCGGCCGGGCGCTTCTGGCTGGCCGGCTGGATCATGCTGGTGGCCAACGTCTTCGACTTCATCGACGGGAAGGTGGCCGACGAGCTGAAGCTGAGCTCCCGCTTCGGCGGCTTCTGGGACTCGGTGATGGACCGCTTCTCCGACCTGTTCATCCTGACCGGCCTCATCTACCTGTACGCCGCGCTCGGCCGGCCGGACTACGTGCTCGTCGCCGCCCTGACGCTCACCTTCTCGGTGATGACCAGCTACACGCGGGCGCGGGCCGAGTCGCTCATCCCCCTCTGCAAGGTCGGCTTCATGGAGCGCCCGGAGCGCATCGTGCTCTTCATGATCGGCGCGTTCACCAACCGGATGGCCGCGGTGCTGTGGGTCATCCTGCTGCTGTCGGTGCTGACGGTGCTCGACCGGATCTACTTCACGTGGCGCGAGCTCCGCTCCGACCGCCGGGGGGACCTGCCCGCATGAGCCTGCCGCGCGCGCTGACCCTGCCGTTCCGGGCGATCCGGCACGCGCTCTTCTGGACCTTCGAGCGCGCCACCTGGCAGTACGACCTGATGGTCGTCGCCATCCTCGCGTTCATCTGGCTGACGCCGCCGGGGTGGCTCGGCGACCCCATGGCCGAGGGGCCCGGACTGATCGGCATCCTCGCCGCGTGGCTGCGATAGCGGCGCCCGGCGGCGGGAGATGCCCGCGACGGATTCGCGCGCGGAACCGGACCTTCTCCGTGCGGCAAGCCGCGCGGCGCATCGGCATCGAGCCGGCCTGTCCGAGCAGGATCGAGCGCGGACAGGCCCCCGTCGACGACCGCATCCGTCGGCTGGCGACGTCCTCGCCGTTGCGGGCGTGCCCTGCCGATCCGGCACGTAGTACCATGCTTTCATGACGTGTTGACGGGCGCCGGGCTGGTGGCCGCGCTCCTGTTCGGCGTGTGCGCATGATCGAGGCGTTACGGAAGGAATACCGCGAAGCGCGCCGCGGCGTCAGCATGCGAATCGACCGCGTGGGAGAGCGAAATCGGCCACGTGGAAGAGGGCGTCGGCCAGAAACTCGAGCGCGTGGCGCGCGACGTCGTGTTCCTGGCCGGCCGGCAGGCCGAACGCGATCAGGTGAGGTAGGCGTCGTTCCCCGCGCGGCGCGACGCATCCGGGCAGCATCATCGCAATGCGCATCGGCATCCCCACCGAGATCAAGCCCGACGAACACCGGGTGGCCGTCACGCCGTCCGGGGTGGCGGCGTTCGTCGCGCGCGGCCACGAGGTGGTCGTCGAGGCAGGGGCCGGGGTCGGAAGCGCGATCCCCGACCGGGCCTACCGGGCGGCCGGCGCCGCGGTGGTCGACGGCCCGGACGCGGTCTGGGAGCGCGCGGAGCTCGTGCTCAAGGTCAAGGAGCCGCTCGCTCCCGAATTCGACCGCATGCGGCCGGGCCAGGTCCTCTTCACCTACCTGCACCTGGCCGCGTCCCGCGCCCTGACGACCAGCCTGATCGAACGCCGCGTGGTCGGCATCGGCTACGAGACGGTGCAGCTCGCCGACGGGACCCTGCCGCTGCTGGTGCCCATGTCGGAGGTCGCCGGCCGGCTGTCGATCCAGGCCGGCGCCGCGTCGCTGGAGATGCGCTCCGGCGGCAAGGGGATCCTGCTGCCCGGCGTCTCCGGCGTCCGCCGCGGCCGGGTGACCATCATCGGCGCCGGGGTGGTGGGGCTGAACGCCTGCGTCGTCGCCGTCGGGTTCGGGGCGGAGGTCACCATCCTCGACGTCCGGCCGTTGCGTCTGGCCTACGTCCGGGACGTCGTGCAGGGCCACGTCACCACGCTGATGTCGAACGCCGCGAACGTCGAAGGCGCCGTGGCGTCGGCCGACCTGGTCCTCTGCTCGGTCCTCATCCCCGGGGCCCGCACGCCGCGGCTCGTCACCCGCGCCCACCTCGCGCGGATGGAGCCGGGGTCGGCGCTCGTCGACGTGGCCGTCGACCAGGGCGGATGCGCCGAGACCAGCCGGCCGACCACGCACCACGACCCGCGCTACGTCGAGGAGGGCGTGGTCCACTACTGCGTCTCGAACATGCCGGGCGCCGTCCCGCACACGTCGACCTACGCCCTGACCAACGCCACGATGACCTACGCGCTCGACGTCGCCGACCGCGGCTGGCGCGCCGCCGCCGCCCGCGACCCGGCGCTCGCCCGGGGAGTCAACGTGGTGGACGGAATGGTGACGCACGAGGCCGTCGCCGAAGCGCACGGCCTGGCGTACGTCCCGCTCGCCGAAAGTCGGGATCCTGCCCCGTAGAACGGGGCGGACTCCCCCGGGATTGGCGAACCAGAAAGGCCGCGCTCGGGCCGCCGTCAGCGGAACCGTGCGGGATTGGCCGAGCGCCAGGCGGAGGCGTCATGCGACGGATTGGCGGGCCGGGGAAGCCGCGCTCGGGCGCCGTCAGCGGGACCCGTACGGCGGCGGCTCGCGGTGGACGTTCTCCAGGTGCACGGCCGCCGACGCGTAGTCGGCCAACCGCACGGTCCCGGCCGGCGGATCGAAGCGGATGGCCGCGTCCACCGACATCTTTCCTTCGCCCCGGCCCTCGGCGTCGAGACGCAGTTCGACGACCGTGAAGGCGGCGGCGGCCGGACCCGAACCGTCGCTCCCGGTCCACGGGCCGTTGCGGTCCCAGCGCCCGAGCGGCCGGTCGGTCAGCAGCACGATGCGCTCGCCGCCGTCCTCGTCCGCGGAACGGCTCGCGTACTTCAGGGCGTAGCCCAGGCTGCCGCCGGTCCAGATGAACCCGACCGTCCGCAGCTCCTGCAACGCGCGTTCCTGCTCGTCGCCGCCGCCCCCGGCGACATCGCCGGGCGCGGGCGTGATCAGGTCCAGAACCTCGCCGCGATCCTCGTCGGCGGTCCAGCGCAGGACGTTGATCCGCAGCTCCGCGCCCTCCGAGCTCACGGACCCGGTGGTCGTCGCCCGGAAGGTCTCCATCCCTTCCGGCTGCGCGCCGGCCGGCGCTGCCGTCCCAACCGCGAGAAGCAGAGCCCTGGCGACGACCCGATGCGCGAAAGCCGCGAATGCAGACATGACGTACCCCCGGGAGAAGCGTGGCGCCATCGTTCCGGAAGTATTCCCGGCCGTCCGTGTCCGTGTCAAGAGTCCCGGCCCCGGAACGGATTGAGGAGGTCCCGCTTTTCGGACAACCGGTTACAAAGTGTGTTCCAGCGCCTCGAGGAGGCACTGGGATGACGACGAGACGGCGGCGGCGGTTCACGGGCGGACTTCAAGAAGCGGGTGGCGCTCGAGGCCCTGCGGGGAGACCGCACGGTACAGCAGATCGCGGCGCGGCACGAGGTCCATCCGAACCAGGTGAGTCTGTGGAAGCGGCAGGCGGTCGACGGGCTCGCGGGCGAACGCTGTCGCTCGGCCCTGCGTCCCGGCCGCGGCGTACACGGCGTTGCAGGCGGCGGGCGGCTGGCGGACCGGATGCTGGAGTTGGTGCTGCACGGCGTGTCGACGCGGGAGTACGAGACGGTCCTTCCGGCGATGGCGGACCAGGCGGGCGTCAGCAAGTCGGAGGTCTCGCGGGAGACGATCGAATCGGGGACCCGGGTTCTGCGGGAGCTGAGCGAACGGGACCTGCGCGGCCTGGACGTGCTGGTGGTCTACCTGGACGGGATCGTGTTCGGGGACTACCACGTTCTGGCGGCGGTGGGGGTGGATGCCGAGGGCCGCAAGCACGTCCTGGGGGTGCGCGGCGGGGCGTCGGAGAACGCGGAAGTGACCGTGGACCTGCTGGAGGACCTGGTGGCGCGGGGGCTGCGGGCGGGAAGCTGGAGCAGTATGCGTCGTGGCTGGAGCCGCGGTGGCCGTCGGCGGCGTCGAGCCTGCGCGAGGGGTTGCCGGAGCTGTTCACGGTCAACCGCCTGGGGCTGCCGCGGCCGTTGCGCCGCTGCCTGACGACGACGAACGTCATCGACTCGTCGCACGCGGGGGTCCGGCGGCAGACGAACCGGGTGAGCCGCTGGCGGAGCGAGAAGATGGCGGTGCGGTGGGCGGCGGTGACGTTCCGGGAGACGGAGAAGCACTACCGCCGGATCACCGGCTACGAGCATCTGTGGATGCTGAAGGCGCACCTCGACGACGAGCAGGATGGCCGCGCCCTTGCCGAGACGCGGAAGGTGGGGTAACGTGTTCTGTCGCCGCCGACTTTCAACTACCGGCGGGACACCCTCGACCGTAGAACGCGCCGTTCTCCGGCGACCCGCGCTACAGCCGCGTGTACTCGTACAGGTGGAGCAGCCCCGCCGCCACGAAGTACAGCGCGCCGCTGAAGGCGACGTTGCTGCGCGCGATGCGCCAGTTGTCGGCGCCGTAGCGCGTCGCGAGCACGACGTTGACCCCGGACAGGGGGTTGACGGCGCACCCCAGTCCCCAGCCCATGGCGAACGCCGTGGCGAGCAGCGTGGGGTCGAACGCGGCCGGCTCCGCCAGCGCCGCGGTGACGCCGACCAGCACCGCCGGGTGGATGCAGACGAGCGACGTCAGGATGAAGGCGAGCACCAGCAGACTCGCGCCCCCGCCGTCCAGGCCGGGGACGGTCCGCCAGTCGGCCGGTCCCGCCGCCGCGGCGGCCACCACGCCCGCCGCCAGCACCCCGGCGCCGAGGAACAGCGCCAGCTCGCCGCCCATCTGCGGGGCGCGCACGCGCACGTACTCGGCGAGCGCGGGGCGCAGGCCGCGGACGCCGCCGCGCTTGACCAGGACCCCCAGCACCACGGCCGGGGTGACCATCGTGATCAGGGTCAGCACGGAGTAGCCGGGCAGGAGCGCCGAGGCCGCCAGGACCGCCGCGCCGAGCGCCAGCGGCGTCTTCAGGTCCCGCGGCCGCAGCGGGTAGCCGCGGAACCCGGGGACGCCCCCGCCGGCGCGCCAGTACAGCCACAGGCAGGCGGCCGCCGCGAGCGGCGCCCCGAACAGCATCATCACCAGCGGGTTCGAACCCGGCGTGCGGGCCAGGGCCAGGGCCACGCCGCCGATGAACGGCGAATAGAAGGCGACCGCGCTGAACGCGCGGCTCAGGAGCTGCGCCTGGTCGAACCCGAGCGGCCGCGCGCGCGTCAGGCGGTCGGCCATGATGACGACGGCGGAGATGTTGATGACCGACCCGAACGCGTGCACCCCCAGCATGCTTTGCAGGTAGGCGCCGAGGCCGCGCGGCAGCTCCGGTTCGTCCGCCCGGGCGGGGCGGTTCAGCAGCCGCAGCAGGGTGATGGAGGCCAGCATCGACAGGATGGGCTGGTTCTGGGCCAGCAGGCTGTCGACGCGCAGGGGCGCCCCGCGGCTCGCGCCCCAGAGGAAGGCGGCCAGGCCCGCGCCGATGAACACCAGCGCCTGCGCCTGCTGCCGGCGGCCGATCCCCGGCCACAGCAGCGCGAGCGCCGCCCACGCCGGCAGCGCCGCGGCCACCGGGGGCACGGCGGGCCAGACCGCGGCCGCGACGGCCAGCGCCAGCATCAGGGCGACGGCCGCGCCCGCCGCCCTGTGCGCGAGGCCGGCCGGCGCCCCTCGGCGCGGGCCGGTCGCGGCGCGCCGGGCCGGGGCCGTCAGGGCGTGACCCAGATCGGCGACGACCAGGCCCGCTCCTGGATGGTGGCCGGGAGATCGGGACGGGGCTCGACGCCGGCGCGGACCGCCTCCCAGGTGGACCAGCGGCACGACGGGTTCTCGAGCGCCCGCGCGTAGTAGAAGGCCCGCGCGGAGGGATCGAAGTCGGGGTCGGTCCACAGCGTGCGCAGCTCCGCGTCGCCGGCGTCGTTGCTCGCGGCGCAGGTGTCCAGGTCCACGGCCGCGCCGTTGCCGGGGCAGCGGTGGGTGTCCGGGTCCACTTCCATCCCGTCCGAGCAGGCGACGTCGTAGACCCGCTCGCGCGCCTCGCCGCCGGCGAGCCAGCCCTTGACGACCTGCAGGCGCGCCAGCGGGGCGCCCTCCGGGTCGCGGTTCGCCCAGACCAGGAACCTCGGGCCGCGCCGGCCCGCCGCGGCCAGTTCGCCGCCCATCGGCACGCCGCCCGCGTAGGCCGCGGCGACGAGGCCGGGACGCTCCGCGAGGCCGTCCGGATAGTCGTGGCCGGCGAAGAACCGCAGCCGCATGCGCGGGCCGGTCGTGGCGAAGGTCTCCTTGCGCCGGAAGGCGTCGAAGATCGACTCGCGGGTGTTCCGCTCGGCCCATGCGCCGGTCAGTCCCGACGCGCCGCGGAGCGCCCCCAGCGGCGAGGCGCTGTAGAGGCCGCCGTCCGGCCGCGGCGACTCCAGGGGTATCGAGGCGCCCCGCTGGGGCCGGCCGCCGGCCGTGAAGTAGTCGGACTCGGACGGCGCGCCCGCGCCGGCGTGGTTGTCGGTGGCGCCGACGAGCCCGAACCGGAAGGGGTTGACGCCGAGTTCCTCTTCCAGCTTCAGCCCGTTCAGATATGCCTCGCGGACGTAGCTGCCGGACGGCCGGCTGGGGGTCGTGCCGCCGCCGATCCGGTAGGACCAGATCTCGAAGTCCGCCCATTCGTCGTTGGGGGACAGGGCGGGATGCGTGTCGGAGGTGCCCTTGGTCTGGGTGATCTCCACCAGCGGCTCGTTGCGCGCGCGGGTCTCGGCCCAGGCGGCGTCGAGGGGTTCGCCGGCGTACGTCGCCAGCCGGAACATCAGGCCGTTGGAGCCGTTCGAGTTGTGGGGGATGGCCAAGGCCTCGATGCCCGCCTCGCGGTTGCGCTCCATCCACGCCCACAGGTCCTCCGGGTTGAACGAGTCGAGGCGGCTGAACGGCGCCGCGGGCGCCGCGCTGCCGCGGAAGACGACGTTGCGGTGCAGGTTCTGGTTCTCGGGGCTGCCGGTGAACTCGTAGGCGATGAAGGTGGTGAAGCGGCCCGGGTCGTTGTGCCGCTCGGCCGCGGCGATGGTCTCGCGCCACGCGGAGCGCACCACGTCCGGGTCGTTCAGGCCCTCGCGGACGCCGAGGGTGTGGGCCCGGATGGCGGCGTAGGCGGCCTGCCGGTCCGCGCCGGCGAGGGCCCCGGAGGCGATTTCGCGGGCCAGCTCGGCGTCGGGATGGCGCGAGACCTCCTGTTCCGGGTCCAGCATCGCCGGCAGCATGCCCAGGAAGCTGGCGTGGTCGGTGACCGCGAAGAAGTCCAGCGGTCTGTCGAGCTGGATCTCGAAGCCGGCCGCGTGGGTCAGGGCTTCGCCCCGCGCGTAGCGGTAGGCGTCGTCGGGGGTGGCCCGGGTGCCGTTGAGGAACGCGTCGTACGACAGGTTGGTGTGCGTGTGGAGGTCGCCGAAGTAGAGGTTGCGGAGCGGATTGGGCGCAGCCGGGGGCGCCTGGGCCGCCGGGGCGCTCTCCCGGGGGGCGGCGCTCTCCCGTGGTTCCGCGGCGGCGAGGCGGCCGTCTTCGCCGCCGCAGGCGGCGAAGGACAGGACCGCGAGGACGGCGGCGCCTCCCGCGGCGGCCAGCGGGCGGCGCGCGGGCGAGTTCCCCGGACGGCGGGCGCAACGTGACATGACACCTCCCCCGCGCTCGGCGGCGCGGCGCGAACTGAACTACCAGGGCGCGGCCGGGACCATCGACGCCACGCGCTCGACGAACCACCAGGCCGATACGGCGCCCATGACGCAGACCGGCGCCTGCGCGGCGAACGCGGGCACGGGCATCCGCGAGATTCCAACGATTCGGAGCAGGGCGAGCAGGACGCCGACGATCGCCAGCTGGCCGAGCTCGACCCCGAGGTTGAAGAGCAGCAGCGCCGCGGCCCGCGCGGACTCGGGCAACCCGATCTCGGTGAGCGCCCCGGCGAACCCGAAACCGTGCAGCAGGCCGAAGCCGAAGGCGATCGCCCACGGCGAGCGGGCCAGCGCCGACCGCCGGCCCTCGGCGCCGCGGGCCAGCTCGACGGCCAGGAACAGGATGCTGAGCGCGATCACCGCCTCCACCGGCCGCTGCGGAAGCGTCACCAGACCGAGGGTCGACAGCGCCAGGGTGATGCTGTGCGCCGCGGTGAACGCGGTCACGACCTGCACGAGCTGCAGGGGGCGGCGCACGAGGAAGAACAGGCCGGCCACGAACAGGACGTGGTCGAACCCGAACAGCAGGTGCTCGACGCCCAGCCGCAGGTAGGCGGGCACGGCCGCCCCGCCGCCCGGCCCCGGCGACAGGACCACGCGCGGCGCTTCCGGGCGCAGCAGGTGATCGAAGGCCGCCGCGTCGAGCAGGCGCACCCGGAGCAGGACGTCGGTCAGGGTGCGCGGCAGGCCGTCGATGGAGATCTCCGCTCCGCCGAGACCCGTCTCGCCGCAGGTCAGCGTCCAGCGCTCGACGAGGGCCGACGCGGTCAGGTCCGGCAGGACCCGGCCGCTCTCCCGGCAGCGCGCGGGGAACCGGGGCGCGATCGGCAGCCGGCGGACGAGTCCGGGGTCGGCGTCCGGCAGGATCGGCTGCTTCCAGAGCACTTCGAAGCGTCCCGCGGACACCTCGGTCACCTGCAGGTAGGCGGGCCGGACCTCGTGGGCGGCGGCCGCCGCGGGCGCCAGCAGCGCCCACGCCCGGGCCGCCGCCGGACGGCGGCCGCGCCGCGCTTCGGCCGTCACGCCCTACGGCCCCTCCGGGGCGGCGGTCTCCGGCGTCCGCACGTCGTAACGCTCCCGCAGGGCCCGCACCGCGGCCCGGTTCCGTTCGCGGCGCCGCGCCTCGACCAGATCCCGCCGCACGCGGTCCCGGACCGCGTCGAGCGTCGGCGGCGGGGAGCCGGCGGGCCCGCGCCAGCGCTCGGCGTACGCGGCGAAGTGCTCCTCCACCTCGCGGGCGGCCGGCTCCGGAGGCGGGGAGCCGTCCTCCAGCATGAACGTCATCTTCTGCGCGAGCCGCCGGCGCACGATCGGGTCGCCGCGGTCGAGGCCCCGCCGCAGCGCCTCGCGGTAGAGGATCTCCTCGCGGACCGCTTCGTCGATCAGCCCCCGCAGCTCGCGGCCGGTGGGCGGGCGGCCCCACTGCGCGTCCCAGCGCGCGGCCAGCGCGTCCACCTGCTCGCCCGTCAGCGTGATCACCCGCCGCCCGGCGTCTCCCGCGGCCAGCCAGCGCTCGGCGGCGAACGCGCCGGCGCCGAGCGCGAGGAAGACCAGCAGCGGCGACCTTTGCAGAATCGACGTCATCGCCGAAGGGTGGTGGTCGGGGCGCCGAGGTTCGAACTCGGGACCTCCTGCTCCCAAAGCAGGCGCGCTACCGGACTGCGCCACGCCCCGCCGATCGCGTCCGTCCGACGCGGGACACGCTACCACATCCCGCCCGCCGCGGCGCCGGGAAAGTTCGTCCCTCGGCGCCGGCGGTCAGCGGCGGTGGTCGAAGGCGTGCTCGGCTTCGACCATCCGCGCCCCGGCCACGGTGACGACGTTGTCGCCGGTCAGGCGCTCGCCCAGCGCGCCGTAGCGCGACTCGACCTCCGGGGGCTGCGGCGGCAGGGGAAACTGCACCACGACGCGAACGCCGCCGCGGGGCCAGTTGAAGGTGTTGACGCGGGTCCAGAACCGGCCCCCGGACACCGTCGCCCGGCCGGTCTCGATCAGGTTGGTGGCCGGCCAGTCCTCCGCGGGGGTGGCGCGGCCCGCTTCGTGCGCCACCCGGTAGTCGACGAACGCGCCGTCGGGCAGGTCGGTCGAGCCCTCGATCCAGAGTTGCCGCCATTCCGAGCGGTGCTCGACCTCCAGCCGGACCGACTCCGTTCCCGGCGCCGCGTCGGGAGCCGCGTCCCCGCACCCGGCGGCCAGCGCGGCCGCGAGCAGCACGAGCAGCGGCGCCGTCCCTGGCCGGCCGCGTCGCAGGGGGAGGCGGCGCACGGCGGCCGGAGCGGCCGCGGGCGGGACGAGCGGCGCCGGCGTCGCCGGCCGTTCGCGGACCATGCGGACAGTATAGTGGGCGCGGATGGAGACCCCGCCGCGCCTGCCCGTCGTCGGCGTCATGGGCTCGGGCCGCGAGCCGCACGCCGAGCGCGCCCGCCGCGTCGGCGAGTGGATCGCGCGCGCCGGGTACCACCTGCTGACGGGCGGCGGGCCGGGCGTGATGGCCGCCGTCGGCGAGGCGTTCGTCCGGGTCCCGGGACGGCGCGGCGCCGCCATCGGCATCCTGCCGGCCGCCGCCGGGAAGGCCGGCGCGGCGCCGCCGGGGTATCCGAACCCGTGGGTGGAGATCGCCGTCCGCACCCACCTGGAGCGGGTCGGCGCGCACGGCGCCGAGCCGGCCTCGCGCAACCACCTCAACGTGCTGTCGTCGGACGCGGTGATCGTCCTGCCGGGGTCGGAAGGCACGGCGAGCGAGGCCCGCCTGGCGCTGCGCTACGGCCGCCCGTGCATCGCGTGGCTGGCGCGGCGGTCCGACGTGCCCGGGTTGCCGGACGCGGTGCGGGTCGAACCGCGCTTCCCGGCGGTCGAGGCGTTCGTCCGCGCCGCCTGCGGCCCGGGGGCGGCCGGGCGGGGTTCCGGGAGCGGCGCGTAGCCGGAGCCGCGGGTTCCGCGGGTAGCCGCCGACCCTCCCGATGACGACGGGGTTCCGGGAGCGGCGCGTAGCCGGAGCCGCGGGGCGGCGCCGCTCAGGGTTCCGGGGCCGGCATGCGGTAGGGCCGGAAGGTCAGGTAGGAGCGGATGCGTCCCTCGATGGCCGGCACGAGCTCCGCGAAGGGGCCGCCGCGGGCGGCCTCGGCGGCCCGGCGCGCCGTCGACAGCGCGTCGTCGAAACGCCCCGCCGCGGCGTAGGCCACGGCGAGCGTGTCCAGCACCTCCGGGTGGTCGCCGCCGACCAGCGCCGCCGCCCGCTGGGCCAGGGAGAGCGCCTCGGACGACGACCGCAGCGCGGCGTCCGGCGCCGCCGCCCGCAGCCACGCCAGGCCCACCAGCGCGGGGGCGTTCCGCGGGTTCCCGTCGAGGGCGCGCCGGTAGTGGGTGACGCCGCCGGCGAGGTCGTTCGTCGCGACCAGGGCCCGCGCGAGGCTGGTGTGCACGTCCGGGTCGTCGGGCGTCAGGCTCAGCGCCTCGCGGAAGCGGGAGACGGCTTCTTCGAGGGCGCCGGTGGAGAGCAGGGCGTTGGCCAGGTTGTAGTGCGCGCTGGCGTCGCGGGAGCCGAACTGCAGGGCCAGCCGGTAGTAGACGATGGCGTCGCCGAAGGAGCCGCCGGCGGCCAGCAGCGCCCCCAGGTTGTTGTGCGCGGCGGCGTACTCCGGCCGGACGGCGATCGCTTCGCGGAAAGCGTCCATGGCGCCGGCCGTGTCGCCCTCGGCCACCAGCAGCGAGCCGAGGTTGAAGTGCGCCGGCGCGTGCCGCGGCGCCAGGGAAAGGGCCCGGTCCAGGTGCTCGCGGGCCAGCGCCGACTGGCCGAGGGTCAGGTAGCGGGCGGCCAGGTCGGTGTGGACGCGGTGGTCGTCCGGGTCCACCCGCAGCATCGCCTGCAGGCCGAGCATGTCGTTGCGCGCCTGCTTCAGCGCCAGGTTCTCGACCAGCGCCGCCGCGTCTTCCGCGCGGACCGGCCGCGCCGCCAGCAGCACCTCGGCCCGCGGGGTGGTGTCGTCCGGCGTGTAGCGGACCCGCGCGGGCGGGTTCGAGCGGTTGCGCGGGTTCGCCTCGGAGTTGTCGAAGCGGAAGCGGGCGCGCAGCAGGGCGCCGGCCGGCAGACGCACCGGCTCGGTGTAGCGGTAGCCGTCCTGCCAGTCGAAGCGCCAGTCGTCGATGCGCAGCAGGCCCCGCGTCGACCCGTCGGGCAGTTCGGCCGTCACCTCGACCGCCTTGCCCAGGCGATGCAGGTACGCGTGGACCCCCGCCACGTCGACGGGGACCGGGACGAGATAGCGGTCCTCCACGACGTGGGCCGGCTCGCCGGCCGGGACGTCCAGCGCCGGCGCGTCGAGGACGATGCCGACGCCGGGCGCCGCCGGCGGCCGGCCGCTGAAATACAACCCGACCGACGCCTGGACCTCGACCGGCCGCTCGCGGGCGCGGAGCCCCAACTGCAGCAGCAGGTCCGTGCCCGGGTCGAGCCGCCACGCGGTGTCCGCCGCGACGGGCGCGGCGCGTCGGCCGCCGCTCCGGACCAGGAAGTCCCCGGGGGGAAAGCGGCCGGGGTCCGGCCCGCCGGCCGGGTAGCCGGGCGCGTCTTGCTCCTCCTGGAGCCTGCGCCCGGCGCCCGTGTCGTCCAGCGTCAGGCGGACGCGCTGGACGGCTTGCGCCCCGCGGTCCGGCCGGACGTCGACGGCGCGCACCCAGCGGGGCGCGGGGAGGTCGACCGGCAGGGCGAAGTTGCGGTACTCCACGCCGCCGCCGGCCGCCACCGTGTACGGCCCGGCCATCGGGACGATCAGGTCGGGGTCTCCGAGCGGCCACTCGACGTCGGCGGGCGGCGGCGGCGGCGCGCCGCGCGCGCGTCCGGCCGGCGCGCCCCCCGCGACCCAGCGCCGCAGCGTCTCGACGTCGGCGTCGGTCAGGCGCGGCGCCCCCGCGAAGGGGCTCGCGCCGTACCCGCGGGCCGGCAGCCAGGGGGGCATCCGCCGGGCGGCGGTCATCTCCACGATCCGCTCGCCCCGCGCGCGCGCTTCCTCCCAGGTGGTCAGGCTGAAGGGCGCCAGGCCCCCCGGCCGGTGGCAACGGACGCAGTTCTCGGCCAGCAGCGGCGCCACGTCGTCGTACGTGACCGCGCCCTGCCCCGCGGCGGGCGGCGGGGCGGCTCCGCCGAACAGAACGGCGGCCAGTGACGTTCCCGCGGCGACCCGTTTCCGCATGGCGTTCATGAAGGCTCCGAACGTTTTCGCCGGCACGGCCGCGGGCCGGCGGCTCCCCGCGGGGACACGGCTCCGCGAAGCGTGCGGGGAGTCTCCGCGCGGGTGCGGCCGTCAGGCATGGACGGTGGACCGTCCGAGCCGCCGCCGCGCCGCGGCCAGCGCCACCGCGGTGACGAACACCGGCATGGCCCGGTCGATCTCGTCGAGCGACGGGTAGGTCGGGGCGAGCCGGACGTTGGAGTCGCGCGGGTCCCGGCCGCCCGGAAACGTCGCGCCGGCCGGGGTCAGCTTCACGCCCGCTTCGCCGGCCAGCCGGACGATCTCGGCGGCCAGGCCGTCGGGCGCTTCGAAGGAGAGGAAGTACCCCCCGCGGGGGCGGCTCCACGCGCCGAGGCCGTCGGCCGCGAGTCCCTCCTGCAGGTGGTGGAGCACCCGCTCGAACTTCGGCCGCACGATGGCCGCCTGCCGCCGCATGTGGGCGCGGATGCCGTCGCCGTCCCGCAGGAAGCGGACGTGGCGGAGCTGGTTGACCTTGTCGGGGCCGATGGTCTGCGTCCCGAGGTGCTTCGTGAACGACGCCAGGTTGGCCGGCGACGCCGCCAGGAACGCCACGCCGGCCCCCGCGCGGGTGATCTTGGACGTGGACCCGAACACCACCGCGGCGTCCGGGGCGCCCGCGGCCCGGCAGCGTTCCATCAGGTCCGCGAGCGCCGGCGGGTCGTCGTCGAAGTCGTGCACCGCGTAGGCGTTGTCCCACAGGATGCGGAAGTTCGGACCCGCCCGCCGCGCCAGGCGCGCGAAGCGCTCGACGACCTCGTCCGAGTAGACGTGCCCGGTCGGGTTCGAGTACTTCGGCACGCACCAGATGCCCTTGATGCGCGGGTCGCCGGCCACCAGCGCCTCGACCCGGTCCATGTCCGGCCCGCCGACGCCGATCGGCACGGTGACCGACTCGAAGCCGAGGCTCTCGGTGACGGTGAAGTGCCGGTCGTAGCCGGGCACGACGCACAGGAACTTCAGCGGACCCGGCTCGCGCCGCCACGCCGTTTCGGGTCCGAGCGGCCCGTTCAGCCAGGCGTGCAGCACGTACTGGTGCATGAACGCGAGGCTCGAATTCCCGCCGGCGATCACCTCCTCGGGACGGACGCCGAGCAGCTCGGCGCCCAGACGCCGCGCCTCCGGGATGCCGAGCAGGCCGCCGTAGTTCCGCGCGTCCGCGCCGTCGGCCAGGCGGTAGTCGCCGCCGAGCACCTCCTCGAGCCCGTCCGAGAGCGCGACCTGCTCGGGACTCGGCTTGCCCCGCGTCAGGTCCAGCGCGAGCCCGGCGTCCTTCAGCGATTCGAACCGCGCGGACAGGGCGCGCTCCCGCGCCGCCAGGGATTCGTGGTCCAGCCCGTCGAACATGACGGTCGATTATAGGCCGACCGGCGCGCGGGCCGCACGGGGTGACCGGCGCGCGGGCGGTCGAGCGGGATCTCGATGACGCCGTCCCGCTGGCCGTGCAGGGTCGCACGGGGTTGCCGGGCGGCGGCGGTCGACCGGCGCGCGGGCGGCAAGTGCGAGGCGGGCCCGCGACGGGCGGGCGGCAAGCAAGCCGCCTCGTTCCGGCGCGCTCGAGCCCGTCGCCGACGTGCTTGCGCCCGGCCTCGACGCCCCCGAGGCTGCACGGAGCGCACGGAGTCCTCCCGCCCGGAAGCGCGGACAGCGCCTCGTCGGCGGTTGCGTACGAGGTAGTCGACGTCGGCGGTCTTCGCGTGGGTCCGCGGTTCGGCCACGGTCTCGCGCAGCCGCCCGTCGTCCAGCTCGTTGATGCCGGGCCCAGGCGTCAGCGTCGGCTTCGGCGGTTCCGGCGCGGCGGACGTCAGCAGCATCGGTCCGCCGACGCCGGCGACGCCCGCCGGCCGGCTCGCCGAAACCGGTGCGCGGCGGACGTCAGCAGCCCGGCGAGGACGCCCGCGGCGGCGAGCGGCAGGGCGGGGACGGGACGTCCTCCCGTATCGCCGCCGGCGCGCGGCGTCGCCGTGGCGGTTTCCGACGCCGGCCCTTCCACGCCGGGATGACTCGTCAGCGCCGTGACCGTGACCGAGTACTCGACGCCGTTGACCAGGCGGTCGACCAGCGCCTCGCGGACGCCTGCATCGGTGTACACCCGGCGCGCCAGCTCCCCGGAGGCGGCCGCGGCGTCGACGCGGTACTGCGACACCTCGCCCGCGGCGGCGCTCCACGAGACGCGCAGGCCGCCGTCGACCGGCGAGACGCGGACGCCGGTGACCCGGGACGGCGGGGGCGGAACGGGCGGAACGTACGCGAATCTCTGCGCCGTTTCGTCGACGCTCACGCCCGGGACGGTCCTGTCTACCGCGACGATGTACCACTGCGACCGGTCGCCCGCGTTCCCCAGGGCGGCCGCGATGCGCGTCGCGCGAGACGCATCAGCCCCGGCAAACCAGTCATTACCACTCCGGGTGAGCAGTTCCACGACGAACGTGTCCTGACTCCGCGAAAACAGCCCGTCGCCGCCCGAATTCAGCCTGGTGACGAGCAAGACGAGTTCGTTCTCCATCCGCTGGCGCACGGCGTCGTCGTAGCCTAGCGCGGGGGACACAATCACCATATATTGACCGTCGTTGAACAACCGCAGGTGAATGCCGGTCACCCCGGTATAAACCGTGAAACCTGCGTACGCGGCAGGGATATCGTAACGTGAAGCGGTGGGGGTCGCCGCCGACAGGGGGCCGAGTCGAGCGAGGACCGGACTGCCCGGTGCGCCGCCGTCTCTCACCGGAACCGCGAAACGAAGGTCCCCGCCTTCTTGCTGCGCGAGCACGCGCGACCCGTCAGGCGCCGCGGCGGCCGTCAGGACGAGAACGACTCCGGCGGCGGCGGCGCGAAGCCGCGTGCCCCCCCCCCCCCCCCGGAGCCCGTGGACTGCAAGCACGAGGACGGGCTCGGTCAGGTGCGAACATCGTCGTTTCCTTCCTCATTCCGGTCCGGGGGGCGATCGGTCCGCCGACGCCCTCGAAGCCCGCCGACCGACCGCGCCCACTCGTCGCGGCGTACCGGCCGACCGCCGGGAACATAGCACGTGGGGACTCCGTGCCGTCGGGCCGCTTTCCGTAGCGCCGCTGCCGCGCCGCGGCCGTGGCGGGGTCGGCCGTGGGGACTCCGTGCCGTCGGGCCGCTTCCGCGGCGGCCTTCGACCTCGGAGGGCGCACCGGAACGCCGGCGCCGTCCAGCCCCGGATACATCGTCGGCGCGGGGACGGGCGCCGCCTCGGTCACGGTGCGTTCGTCGGCGGCGACCTCGCGCCCCGGGACTTCGGCGGTGCGTTCGACCTGCTTGGCGCCCGGCGCTACCAGCGCGTCGATTCCGCGCGGACTCCGGCCGTGAGCGTTTCCGCGAAGCCCCTTTGTCACCGCCCCGGCGGTCTGCCCGGAACCGGCCGCCAGACGCGCTTCACGCCGTGCGCTGCCGGTTCCGGCCGAAGCCGCGGCCAGCCGCTATAATCGGGCCGAACCCAACCCCCGGTGCAACCCACATGGAAGATGTCGCGTTGACGCGGGACCACGTCGCCGCCCTCTACGGTCGGGGTCTGCTCGACCTGGTCCACGAGGCGGCCGCGGCGCACCGGCGCCACCACGATCCGTCGGCCGTGCAGTGCGCGTCGCTCCTGAGCGTGAAGACCGGCGGCTGCCCGGAGGACTGCGCCTACTGCCCGCAGTCCGCGCACTACCGCACGGGCGTCGAAGCGACCGGCCTGATGAGCGTGCCGGACGTCGCGGCGGCGGCGGCGCGGGCGCGGGCGGGCGGCGCCGACCGCTTCTGCATCGGCGCGGCGTGGCGGCAGGCCGCCGACGGCCCGGCGTTCGACCGGGTGCTGGAGATGATCGGCGAGATCAAGGCGCTCGGGCTGGAGAGCTGCGCCACGCTCGGCATGCTCGAACCCGGCCAGGCCGAGCGGCTGCGCGAAGCCGGCCTCGACTACTACAACCACAACCTCGACAGCGGGCCCGGCTTCTACGACTCGATCGTCACGACCCGCGCGTACGGCGACCGGCTCGCCACGCTGCGCCACGTCCGCGAGGCCGGCATCAAGGTCTGCTGCGGCGGCATCCTGGGCCTGGGCGAGAGCCACGACGACCGCATCGACCTGCTCTTCGAGCTGGCGCGGCAGCGACCGCGGCCGGAGAGCGTGCCGATCAACACGCTGGTGGCGGTGGAGGGCACGCCGCTCGCCGGCCGGCCCCCGGTCCCCTGGGACGACGTCGTGCGGATGATCGCAGCCGCCCGCATCCTGATGCCGGCCTCGAAGGTGCGCCTCAGCGCCGGCCGGACGAAGATGGACGAGGCGGTTCAGGCGTTCTGCTTCCTGGCCGGGGCGAACTCCATCTTCCTCGGCGACCGGCTGCTCACCACCCCGAACCCCGAGCCGGACGCCGACGCCGCGTTCCTCCGGCGCCTCGGCCTGCGCGGAACGGCCGCGCCGGCCGGCGCGTAGCGATCCGAGGCCCGGAATGCCCAGTCTCGAAGACCGCCTGACGGAAATCAAACATCGAATGGACCGGGGAGAGCGTGAAGTCCCTCGAAGAGACCTGGAGGACCTCGTCGTGCAGATGAGCGCCGGCGAATTCTCCGATTGGCGTCCGGACGTCATGAAACTGGTGGGCCGCTTCCAGCGGAAGAAGCATAGAGATCTGATGAGGGTCATCGAGAACAAGCTCGACCGCGGCGCAACCTGGAGCCGTTCGGACCGGAAGAAGACGCCGCGAGTCGAGGAAGTTGCAACAGCGCAGGCCGTCGCAACCGATTCGAGTCTCTCGGTGGAATTTCGGAACGCGTTGACCGACCTTGGCGAGCGGCGCATCTTCCAGTGGTCCACCTTCTATCGGGATTGTCTGGCAAAGTATCTCGTTCGTTTCCTGGACGAGTTGAAGAGTTGTTCGCCGGATGATCCCTGCGACGACCTCGCGGGTCCGTTCGCCGATCATGCGGAAGACATATTTTCGAAAGGGTACGCGTACGTCCAGGGTCACGAGGGTCACGAGTACGCCATACAGAAATCCATCAACGGCTTGTCACGGTTCCTGGCCCTGCCGCTCGATTATTACTCGGCGCGGTGGTCCAGCATCTCGGATCGTCCGTCCGCCGTGGCCCTGCGGCTGCTCGTTTCGGCGGCGGCGAGTGGAATCATTCGAGGATACGCCGCCGTGTCGTTCGGAGCGAAGGATGGCAGGACGCTCCTCCCACGATTTCCGCGCTCATGGGTGCACTTGATGGCCTTCCTGACCCCGCGGCACGCGGAGCAGGTCATCGACCGACTCGAGTCGGGAGCCTTGAGCGACGGATTGCGGAAGACCGTGCTGCCGCTGCTCGACGCCCTGCAGAATTTCTTTCTTCTCCCGCGGGAAGATTATTTCCCCCTTTCCGTCGCCGGCCAGTACGCATGGTCACAGCGGCGGCTCGACGTCACGATCCGACCGCCGCGGGACGCCGTGTCGCAGCGGTTCATGGAGGCCAGAGCCTTTCTGGACGAGGGTTTCGTGTCCATCGCCGACCTGGACGACGCGGCCGCGAGGCAGGTGACGCTGGTGATCGCGCCGTTGCGGCCGGACGTACGGAAGATAGTGAACGAACGCCGGGAGCTGCGCGGAAGAGTCGTCGCAGCCGGCGACGCGCGGAAGTCGGTCGCCGACCAGGCGTTCAGGACGTGGGAAGAGGCGGTGTTCGCGATTCGGAGTCGATTGAAGCGAGAAACGCCGATAACCTACAATTTCGCGCGCGCATTTCCATTGCACAACCCGGGGCAGGCGAGATTTTTCCACGTCGGCAGAACGAGCGTGCGCGACCTCCTGCGTACGTTCGAGCGCCGCAACGGCGTGCGTCTCTGGTGCAGCGTCCGGCGCAGCGGCAAGACGACCGCGTGCTTCGATCTGGAGTCCACGACGGGAGACTCGACGATCGTCGGTCAGACGTGCGGCGCGTCGCAGTCGGAAAATGAAAGAAGGTTCTGTGATCGGGTGGAGGAGGCGGTGGAGGCCGGCCGGAGGGTTCCGGGGACGTTCGTGGAGGACGTGGTCGCGGAGTGCGCCCCGATGGGACTCGACGACAGGCGGACGGTTCTTGTGATCGACGAGTACGAAACCCTTTTCGGCCTGCTCGACAGCGCGGTGCGGGACTCGCCGCGGTTGCGCTACGCGGTAGCGCAACCGATTCTCAACCAGTTGAGGTCGTTTTCCTACGAGAACCTGCTGGTGTTTCTGGGCCAGCAGCCGGACGCGCATTTCATACTCATGGACCAGAACCAGCTTGCGCCGTACGTCGAACAGGACGCCTTTCCCTTGTTCGAGCATTCGCCGGGCGTCACGATCGGCGAGTTCGCGGAGCTGGTCGACAAGATACTGGGGGGACGCATCGACTGCGGCGCCCGGTTTCTGGACGGGCTGTTCCGGGAGACGGCGGGGCATCCATATTTGACGGTCAACGTGCTGGTCGCGTTCGTCGACTGGCTGATTGAAGAGAAACGGCCGCAGTTCGGCTTGCGCGTCGACGTGGATGACTTCGCCGGGTTCGTCACTCGAAGACTCGATACTGACGGAATCATGTTGAACCAGGATTATGATTTCTTCAGGAAGGCGTCGGTCGCCGCCTTGTCGGAACAGGGATGCAGGGACAACCCCTGGTTGTTCGCGGCGTACTGGACGTTACGCCTTCTGTCGATGGAGGATCGGAGTGCGCTCCGTATCCGGAGGGACAGTTTTCCGGACGTCGTGGAGCGAATTCCGGTTCCAGGTGGAGGGGTCTTGCCGGATAGTTCGTGTCAGCCAGAAAACCCCCCGTGAAGGTGGAGATCCGGAACAGATTTGCACGATTCAGGCGATGTTTCCGCCACGAATCCGGCGGCTCTGGCCGCAACAAGCGGTCCGCGGGCCGAATCGGCCGGAAGCAGCTCGATACACCGGTGTTCAGAGCTGGGAGGAGCGTTGCCGTCTTGTGACGGTCGGAGACCGAGCAGGAATTCGGAACCGCGCCGCTCAGGCGGCGCGGTGGCGTTTTCGTTTGCGCTCTCGCTTCTGCAGGATCGACCCGATGCGATGCAGGTTGGCGGCCAGCACCGACAGGGCGACCGTTCGCGCGAAGCCGTCGGCGCCGTGACTGCGGACACGGTCGAGGCCCCGATGCTCCAGTCCGTTGATGGCCGATTCAATCGCCGGATGGGCACGCCGGGCCGCAACGAAGGCCCCGTCCTCTTCCCGTTCCCGGGCCGCCTTCGAAAGATACCCCTTTCCCGGCAGTGCGTTGACGTCGAGCAGCGCATCGAGCCGCACCCGGTTGTCGGGACTGTGAAAGCCGCGGTCGAAACTGCACGCCCGCAACGCCGGGTACAGGGCCTGCGTCTCCTCAACCATCGGCACCGCCACGTTCACGTCCTCCCCCTCCCACAGGATCCGATGGTGCAGGATGAACTGATACTGGTCCTCGATGAGGGCGACAGGCACCCCGAATTCCACCGGCGTGCCCGCCTTCCCTTTGGAAATCCAGCGCGTGTGCTCTTCGAAGATCGAAAAGACCTTCTCCGCGTGAGGAATCGTTTCGTCCCGCACAAGCCGCCGCTCCACATGGTCCATCTGGCGCCGGGCGTGAGCGAGGAAGCCTTCGATCACCTGACGAGTGCTTTCCCCGACGTTCTTGTCGCGCAGCGCATCGAGCGTTTTCTCCGCCCGTTCGACCAGGCCGCGACAGCGCTCCAGGTACGCCGACACCCGTTCCGGATGGTGCTTCGCCCGCCGCGTCGAACGCACCCGGTTGAACAGATTCCGGACCTCTCGCGTCAGATGGAGCCACTGACGCCACCCGCCCACCGACTCCTGCACGGCCGCACGGCCGGTCTCGCGCAGCAGGCACCGCATCGCGTCCCACAGCAGGTTGACGTCGGTCGGGTAATGCACGTCGGTTTCGACCACGAACGAATCACACCGTCCGCGCAACGGCTCGCCAGGCTTTTTTTTAGCGACCTTGTGCCCGCTCTCCACCACCAGGCGCCCGACCGCCGACAGCAATTCCGGCGTCAACAGAGACACGTTGTCGACCACCGTCTGGTACTCGTAGCGCGTCCGGTCGGCGAAGTCGCCGTGCCCCAGGAACTCGCGGATCTTCCCGTGATGGTTCGCCAGGTCGTGGAGGCGGTCGAAGTCGCAGCCCAGGCCCTGTTTCAAGACGGCCAGCACCAGGACCCGCCACAGGTCCATTCCGGGGCGCCCGACGGTGCGGTCGGTTTCCGGCAGCACATGCTCGTCCAGCAGCTCGAACAGTCGCGCGCGCAGCGCCTCGTCGCACCAGATGTGCTGCAGCCCCTTCAACACCGCCGGGATGTCGTCCCGCGACTTCGGGTCGATTTGGATCTTGTCGATCGACACCTGACCGAGTTGGAAATGCCGCTTGTAGATTTCTCTCATGGAAGTCGATGCCGCAAAGGTTGCCGAACGGTCCGGGAATCGTGCCTCTCACCTGCAAGAATACAACATCGAGGCGATCTTCGCCACTGGAAATCAGGGATAACGTCCTTTAAAATCAACCACTTACCCGTTTTCTGGCGGACACTAGTTCCGAGATCCTGCGTACAGCGACTCTCGCGAACTTTCTTTCATATGACGATGACTGGGTGAACGTCAAGATCCGCACTCTGGGACGGATCGCGGCCGCCGTTCGACCGGCGGTGACGTGAAGGAGCGTAACCGATGCTGACGGCGAAGACGGTGTCGGAGGCCGTTCGGCCGCGCGCACGGGGTTCGGGGCCGTTGAGAGTGTTCTGGGCGGCGGTTTCAGGCGATCGTGACGCATTCGCCGAGGAACTGCGAGAGCTGCTGGAAGGCGAAGCCGTGATTCCGGTGGTGTTGCGTACGGGTGGCTTCGTGGACCCCAATGCGGTGATGAAGGACGTGGCGGACGTTCTGGAGCTTGCCCGCGGCGAGATCCGGAAGATGAAGGATGTCGCCAACGAACACCGTGGCGTCGATCTGGTCCTGATCAGCAGGAAGGACCTCAGTCTGGCCGATACGTCGTCGCCGATCGTCCTGCCGGACTGGTTTCCGGTCGCTCCGGACCGGACCGTGACGGTGTCCATCACGGATCTGACGTGGTCGGCTGAAGTACCCGTTTCGGATTCGTCGTTGGCGCTCGACGATCTGCGGCGGATTCTGTACGATCTCGACAAGGCGCTGGTGGCGCGGTTGCAGGAGTCGCAGAATATCGACCGTAGGCTATCCCAAGCCCTTTGGGACCTGATTGGCCTGAAGGGCGGCGAGCTGAAGCGCATCGAGGACTTCCTGGACGGCGTTCGGAACCCGGTCGGTTACCGGCCGAGCGCGTCGAAGAACCCCACGGTCGTGAGCAGGATATGGGCCCATGCGAACAGTACCTCGCCCGACCGGTTGCCGAGGACGGCCAGGGCGTTGACCCAGGCGTTGCGTCCGGATCGGGTTTCGGCGGGCGGCATGTCGTTGACCGCCGTTCTCAATCGACCCACGAATCCAATCGACGCCGCGGAGCGATGGTCCTTCTGTCTGATCGTGACCGTGCGCAGTGCTTGTCAACTGATCACCGCGGCGGCGCATGCGGACGATTACCCTCGGTTTCCCCAGGCCTTGTTGAAGTCCACGTCGCTGGACGTTCGGCGATTTCTCGATGCGGCGGTGACGACACTGGAACAAGGGGGCGCACGGGACGACTGAGCGATGAGGCGGCTTCGTCGTACAGCCTGTCGATCCGGGTTGTCAGCGTGTCGATTCGTCTGGACAGGCTGAGGAACAGCCAGCCGATGAACGCGAGCGGGACGGCGTTGATGATCGCTCCGATCGTGTTGCTGTCCATCCGGAGAGCCTCCTCTTACCCTCGACTCCATTCTACATCAGCATGGACTATCCGAATCATCCGAATCTTGACCCGCTCCGGCCCACAGGCAACCTCTTCAGCCGCCGCCGGTGGGGAACAATCGTCCCCGGTCGATGGCCGCTTCGACCACGGCCCGCGGGTCGCGTTCGGCGGAAGGCGTCCACGCGACGGCGCCCAGGCACGGGACGTCCGTGCAGCGGGCGAGCAGCGCGGCGTTGGTGGCCGCGGCCTCGTCCGCCGCCGCGGCGTGGTTGAGGACGTAGCCGCGCACGGCCAGCCCGCGCGCGGCGGCGGCCTCTAGGGTCAGCAGCGTGTGGTTCACGGCTCCCAGCTTCGAGTGGACGACCACGAGCAGCGGCAGGTCGAGGTCGCGTGCGAGGTCGGCCATGACGTAACGTTCCACGATCGGGACGAGCAGGCCGCCGGCGCCTTCGACCAGGGTGACGTCGTGGGTCCGCTCGACGGCGCGGAACGCGGCCAGGATCACCTCCGGATCGATGCGGACGCCTTGCAGGCGGGCGGCCGCGTCGGGCGCGAGGGGCGCATCGAGCCGGTAGGGGCAGATGCGCTCCAGCGGCAGCGCGCCGCCGGCGGCCGCGCGCAGCGCCAGCGCGTCGGCGGGCCGCCCGGACGCGCCGCCGCAGCCCGTCTCCACCGGTTTCAGGACGCCGACGCGCCGTCCCAGGCCGCGCAGCGCCGCGGCGAGGCCGCGGGCGACGAAGGTCTTGCCGACCCCGGTGTCGGTGCCGGTGACGAAGAGGCCCGCCATCAGGACCCGGTGACGGCGGCGATCGCGTCGCCGACCACGCTCACGAGGCGGTCGATCTGCTCGTCCGTGACCGACAGCGGCGGCATCAGCACGACCACGTCCCCGAGGGGGCGGACGACGACCCCGCGCCGGCGCGCCTCCGCCGTCACGCGCGCGCCCATCCGGTCGGCGGCGGCGTAGGGGCGCCGGCCGGCGGCGTCCGCGGCCAGCTCGATGCCCACCATGACGCCGCGCTGCCGCACGTCGGCCACGTGCGGCAGGGGCGCGACGCCGCGGGCCAGACGCTGCTCCAGCCGGCGGATCTTCGGGCCGAGCCGGTCGAGCGTCCGCTCGCTCTCGAACAGGTCGAGGCTGGCCAGCGCGGCCGCGCAGCCGAGCGGGTTCCCGGTGTAGGTGTGGCCGTGGTAGAAGGTCCGGCCCGCGGCGGGCGGCCCCAGGAACGCGTCGTGGACGCGCTCGGCGGCCAGCGTCGCGGCCAGCGGCAGGTAGCCGCCGGTGATGCCCTTGGCCACGCAGAGCAGGTCCGGGGCCACGTCCGCCTGCTCGCAGGCGAACATCGTCCCGGTGCGGCCGAACCCGGTCGCCACCTCGTCGCAGATCAGCAGCACGCCGGCCTCGGCGGTCGCCTCCCGCAGCGCGCGCAGGTAGTCCGGCGGGTGCGGCCACATGCCGGCCGCGCCCTGCATGAGCGGCTCGACGACGACGGCGGCCAGCGCGTCGGCCTCGCGGGCGACGGCGTCGCGCGCCTCGGCGGTCGCCCGCGCCAGGGCGTCGGCGGGCGAGAGGCGGTCGCGCCAGCGCCGCACGTGCGGCGGCGTCAGGCGCAGGGCGTCGGCCAGCACCGGCTGGAAGAAGCGGTGAAACGTCTCGGAGTAGCCGACGCCGACCGCGCCGAGGGTGTCGCCGTGGTAGGCCTGCGCGAGGGACGCGAAGCGGGTCTTCTTCGGCTTGCCGCGCAGATGCCAGTACTGCAGCGCCATCTTCAGGGCGGCTTCCGCGGCCGTCGCCCCGTCGTCGGAGTAGAACACGCGCGTCAGGCCGGGCGGGGCCAGGTCCACCAGCCGCGCGGCCAGTTCCACCGCCGGCGCGTGGGTCAGGCCGAGCAGCGTCGTGTGCGCCACCCGCCCGAGCTGCGCCGTGACGGCGGCGTTCAGCGCCGGGTGGTTGTGTCCGTGCACGTTGCACCACAGCGACGAGACGCCGTCGAGGTAGCGCCGCCCGCCGTCGTCGATCAGCTCGGCGCCGTCGCCGCGGACGATGACCACCGGATCCTCTTCGACCCACGCCTGCATCGGCGTGAACGGGTGCCAGAGGTGCGCGTGGTCCAGGCGCCGGAGCGTCTCGTGGGAGGGACGGTCCGTCATCGCAGGTGGCCCGCCGCGCGGCCCGCCGCCGCGAACGCGTCGAGCGCCTCGTCCAGGTCGTCCGCCGTGTGCGCCGCCGTCGGCGTGACGCGCAGGCGGGCCGTGCCTTCGGGGACCGTCGGCGGGCGGATGGCCGGCGCCAGCACCCCCCGCGCCAGCAGCGCGTCGGCGAGCCGCACCGCGGTCCCGGCGTCGCCGACCAGGACGGGCAGGATCGGCGCGCGGCCCGCGCCGAGCCGGTAGCCGAGCGCGGTCAGGCGCTCGCGCAGCCGGGCGGCGTGCGACCGGACGCGCTCCCGGCGCTCGGGCTCGGCGGCCAGCAACGCGACGGCGGCCCGCGCCGCGGCGGCCGCGGCCGGCGGCAGGGCGGTCGTGTAGACGAACGGCCGGGCGGTGTTGACCACCCAGTCGACGAGCGCCGCGGAGCCGGCGACGTAGCCGCCCAGCGACCCCAGCGCCTTGCCGAGCGTCCCGATCTGCACGTCGACCGCCCCGGTCAGCCCGAGCTCGGAGACCAGCCCGCCGCCGCCGGGGCCGAACACGCCGGTCGCATGCGCCTCGTCGACCACGGTCCAGGCGTCGTGGCGCCGGGCGAGCGCGGTCAGCTCGGCCAGCGGCGCGAGGTCGCCGTCCATGCCGAAGACCGTCTCGGTCACGATCAGCCGCCGTTGAAAGCCGCCGGCCTCCCGCAGAAGCCGGTCGAGATGCGCGGGGTCGGCGTGCCGGTAGACCCGGACCGCGGCCCGCGAGAGCCGGCAGCCGTCGATGAGGCTGGCGTGGTTCAGCTCGTCGCTGAAGATCGCGTCCCCGGCCCCGGCCAGGATCGGCAGCACGCCGGTGTTGGCGTGGTACCCGGACGAGAGCGTCAGCGCGGCCGCGGTCCCCTTCAGCCGGGCGAGGTCGCGCTCCAGCGCCTCGTGCGGCGGGGAAGTCCCCGCGATCAGCCGCGCCGAGCCCGCGCCGGCGCCGTACTCCAGCGCCGCGTCCGCCGCCGCGCGCGTCACCGCCGGATGCGCCGCCAGACCGAGGTAGTCGTTCGAGCAGAGCTGCAGGACGGAACGTCCGCCGACGGTCACCCGTGGGCCGATGCCGCCCTCGAGGGGGCGCAGACGCCGCCGGACGGAACGCGCGCCGCGCTCTTCGAGGCGGGCCGCCAGCGTCCGGTCGAGCGAGGATCGCCGCGCGACGTCGAGCATCCGCCGGCCATCGTACAACACGCGCCGACAGCGGGCCGGCGCGGGCGGCGCGGGTCGTCAGTAACGGAACAGGTACTGGAGCTTCGTGAAGAACGCCCGCCGCTGCCGCTGCAGGTCCCGGGTGTGGAACCGCTCGCGGTCCAGCAGGACGCCTTCCTGCAGCCGGTCGTCGTAGCCGACGTAGAGGGCCGTGCCGGCGTTGACGCGGTAGGTGAAGAGGACGTTGATCCCCACCTTCCCGGCGCCGGTGTCGTGCTCCAGGATGTTGCGGGCGAGCAGGCGGTCGGTGAACTGGTAGGTGGTGAACGCGCGCAGGATCTTCACGTCGAACACCAGCGCGTCCGTGTTCACGTCGCGGAAGCGGGCCGTGTCGAGGCTGAAGCGCGTGTTCAGGCGCGACGTGGGCAGCACCGTCAGGCTGACGTTGTAGTCGAACATGCGGCCGAGGAAGGGGTTCTCCACGAAGCGGATCTGCTGGCCCCAGTCGACGCCGTAGAAGAGCGAGAAGCGGCGGCTCGAGCTGATGCCGTTGCGCATCGAGAAGCGGGTCTTGTGGAAGTCGATGCCCTCGAACCGCTCCATCTCGCGGCGGCCGTCGGCGCGGAAGAAGACGTTGCGGGCGAAGCGCACGTTCACGTCGGCGCGGAAGTCCTCGTCCTGCAGCACGCCGGCGTGGTCGACGTTGCGCAGGTAGCGGAAGCTCGGCCCCCAGCTGATGATCCAGCTCTCCGGCCACCAGTCGTACTCGACGTCGGCGTCGAAGCGCTGCGTGTCGACGCGGCGGACGAAGCCGGCGTCGGTGCGGAAGTCGGGGTCGATGCTGTTGAAGTCGAAGCGGTAGCTGAGGCGCCGGGCGTCGCGCCGGAACCGGAGGTCGTACGCCGGACCGCTGTGGAAGCGGCCGTCGAGGTCGCGGTGCGCCGAGGCGACCGCGAGGAACTCGGCGCTGTGGTTGCGGCCGATGCGGAAGCGCCCGTCGACGCCGGCGACGCGGCTGTAGGAATCGAGGAACTCGCGGTCGGTCACGATCGCCCCGACGTACGACTCGGAATAGACGTCGTAGCGGGCGCGCCCGATGAAGAAGTCCGCCGTCCGGCCGAAGCCGTACGCGTTCGGGTCGTCGAACTTGCCGGGCGCTTCGTCGTTGGCGTAGAGCGCGCCGAGCGTCGCGGCGCCGGCCTTCCCCGTGAGCTTGCCGCCGATCTGCGGGTCGACGATGGTCCGGGTGTGCACCAGGTTCGTGCGGCCCGGCGTGTCGAAGATCTCCTGTCCCTCCAGGAAGAACGGGCGCAACTCGGGGAAGAACAGCGGATAGCGCTGGTTGGTCTCGATCTGCGGCCGGTCCGACTCGATCTGCGAGAAGTCGGGGTTGAAGGCGAAGTCGGCCGTCATGTTCGACGTCAACCCGTACTTCACGTTCAGCCCGAGGTCGGGTTCCGCATCGCCCTCGACGTAACCCGCGTCGGTCAGCCGGCCCGCCTGGATGCCGGTCGCCGTCGGGAGGAACTCCAGGTTGCGGCTCTGGGACAGGCCGCGCAGCCCGGCGAGGACGCCCATCTGGTTCAGCGTGCCGGCGACGGCCCGGGTCATCGGCGACCAGACCACCGTCTCGTCCCGGGTCTGCATCGTGCGCGTGATCTGGAACCCCCAGCGGTGCTCGCCGGCGCCGCGCGCCGGGTAGCGCAGGCTCTTGAACGGGATGGCCATCTCGGCCGTCCAGCCGTCGGCCACCCGGGCGCCGCCGGTGTCGAACAGCGCGTCCCACGACGTGTCGCCGCCGCCTCCCGGCGGTCCGCGCATGGAGCGCCCGCCCTGCAGGATCGCGTCGCCCTGCACCCCGTAGGCGTTGACCGAGAAGCGGTACGCGCGCTGCTGGTCGAGGAACGTGTCGAACATCACCGCGATCCAGTCGTCGCGCCGGATCTGGTCGCGGTCGACGCGGTTGGCGCGCATCTCGTCCGGGTTCGTGTAGTGGGCGTGGAAGGCGAAGTAGAGGTGGTCGGCGTCGTAGGCGATCCACACCTCGGTCCGCTCGGTCGGGGCCGCCCCCTCGACCGGGCTGGTCTGGGTGAAGTCGGTGACGAGCGCCGCGCCGCGCCAGACCGCGTCGTCGAGCCGGCCGTCGATGGCGGGCGGCTCGTCGGTCCGCCGCGCCTGCACGCTGCGCCGGCCGCCGACCGCGAAGCCGGCCCCGGAGGGGGGCCGCGTCGAAGACGTCCGCGCGGGCCGGGCCGCCGGCGGCGCGCCGAGCGTCAACTCGCCGCTGGCCAGGGCCCCGGCCGTTCCGGTGCCGGCCGGCGGGCGGCCCGCCACGTCGGGCCCGCCGGAGCGGCGTCCGGCCGGCAGTACAGCGCCGTCACCGCCGCCGTTTTCCGCGCGTGTGGGGCCATGCCCTCGGCGCGAAGACCGCGCCAGTGCGCCGCCGCCGTTTTCCGCGCGTGTCGGAGCGGCGTTTCCAGCGGTCTCCGCCGCCGTGTCGTCGAACGCCGGCCGCGCGCGAAGGGCAGGCTGCCCGGCCCGGCGCCGCAGCGCCGCGCGCACCGCGTCCGCCAGCCGGTCCTGGATTTCGAAGAGGGCGTCCCGGCGGCCGTCGACCTTGAAGGACTCGACGGCCGTCCCGCTCCGCACGTCGATCAGCCGCGCAGTCAGCCGCAGCCGTTCGCCGAGCTGCTGAAACGCTCCCGCCAGCAGGAGGTCCGCTCCGAGTCCGCGCGCCCCCTCGATCAGCGCGCTCTCGGCCGTCCGGCCGCGCCCGGCGCCGCCCGGATTCGCCGGGGCCCCGTCCGCCGGCGCGCGGCCGAGGACGTCGACGCCGCCGGCCGCGCGCAGGTCCGTGCCCACGGCCTCCGCGGTGCCGACGCCGATCCAGTCGAGGTCCGGTTGCGAACCTATGGAACTGAACGGCGCGACGGCGAGGACCGGCGCGTCCTGCGCCGAAACCGCTACGCCCGTCGCGAGGCAGACGACGACGGACGCGACGCCGCATGTCAGGCGGGTGCTCACGCGAACGGTGACATTCTACTATAGCGGCCGGATGCGGCGCGCGGGCGCCGGGTACCGCCGCGGGCCGTGCGCAACCGCGTCGGCGGCCGCGGGTGCAACCGGACACCCGCGACGCGGCCGCCGGCTCCGAAGCACTTCTATCTGGCGAAGCTCGACGGCGCCTACACGCTCGGCCCATGCATCTCACCATCAGCCTCGGGGAGCCGTACGGCCGGACGCCGGAGACGCCTCCGCGCGCCGAAGATCCCATGCATCTCACCATCAGCCTCGGGGAGCCGTACGGGGACGCCTGCTACAAGCTGATCGCGGCGATCGTCGCCGACGGCGCGCGCGCCGGCTGAACGCCGGACGGACGACGATGCCCATCTTCACCGTCGGTCACTCCACCCACGCCGCCGAGGCGTTCACGGCGCTGTTGCGGACCCACGGCGTCACGGCGGTCGCCGACGTCCGCTCCGCCCCGTACAGCCGTTTCAATCCGCGGTTCAACCGGGAGACGCTCGCGCGCGACCTCGAAGCGCAGGGGATCCGCTACGTCTTCCTCGGCCGCGAGCTCGGCGCGCGGCCGGAGGACCCGGCGTGTTACGAGGGCGGGCGCGTGCGGTACGCGCGTCTGGCCCGCACCGCGCTGTTCCGGAGCGGCCTGGACCGCGTGGTGGACGGCGCGCGCCGCCACCGGCTGGCGCTCATGTGCGCGGAGAAGGATCCGCTCGACTGCCACCGGACGATCCTCGTCGCCCGGGAGCTGGCGCGGCGCGGCTTCGACGTCGCGCACATTCTCGCCGACGGCCGTCTGGAGCCGCACGGCGCGGCGATCGAGCGCCTGCTGGCGCGCCACGGAATGGCCCAACCGCAACTTTTCGCCTCGCGGGAGGAGCGGATCGAACAGGCGTACGACGTCCAGGCCGCGGACCTCGCCCACGCGCGGGGGGACGCCGGCGGCCCGGCGCGGGAGCCGGCGGCCCCGGACGTGGAGCCGCCCAACGTCGGTGACGCGGGCGAAGACGTCGCCGGCCCGGGGCGGGAGACCCGGCCATGCGGCTGACGACCATCGGCTTCACGAAGAAGAGCGCGCGGCGGTTCTTCGAGACGCTGCGGGCGTCCGGCGTCCGGCGCGTCGTGGACGTGCGGCTCAACAACGTCTCGCAGCTCGCCGGTTTCGCGAAACGGAAGGACATCGAATACTTCCTCGACGCGATCGGCGGGATCGGCTACGCGCACCTGCCGGAGCTGGCGCCGACCCGCGAAATGCTGGACGCCTTCAAGAAGCGCGGCGGAAGCTGGCGGGAGTACGAAGAGCGGTTTCTCGACCTGATGGCGCAGCGGCGCATCGAGAAGACGCTGTCGCCGGAATTGCTCGAGGACGCATGCCTCCTCTGCAGTGAAGACAAGCCGCACCACTGCCACCGGCGCCTGGTGGCCGAGTACCTCGACCGCCACTGGGGCGGCGTGGAGATCCAGCACCTGGGCTGACGCCAGCCGACCTCACGAATGAGTCTTCGACAACAGGCCAACCAGGTCGAGGTCCGGTTGCGAACCGATGGGGCTGAACGGCGCGACGGCGAGGACCGGCGCATCCTGCGCCGAAACCACTGCGCCCGTCGCGAGGCAGGCGACGACGGACGCGACGCCGCGGGTCAGGCGGGTGCTCACGCGAACGGCGACGTTCTCTGCTACAGGGTCCCGGCGCCCGCCCATGGATTGACGAGGGTGACGCCGGTGTTGCGGAGTTCCTTCTCGTTCCTCGTAACGAGGGTGAGTCCGCGGCTGATCGCGGTTCCCGCGAGCATGGCGTCCGGCAGATGATCGTCCAGCGGCTCGCCGCGGCGGCGCTTGGTCTCCATGACGTTCGCGCACGCCAGGGCGTCGGCTGGAGTCCAGTCGAACAGGCGCCGGTCGAAGATCTCGTCCAGCATGCCCTGAAATCTGTCGCCCAGGTCGTCACGCCGACGGCCCGGGGCGAGACGCCGGATGCCGTTCAGGATTTCCCATACGGTGACGGACGAGATGCCGATTCCGTCCCCGGCGATGCCGTCGAGACAGGCGGCGACCCGCGGCGACGGCCTCCGGCGCATCATCTCGGAGACGACGTTCGTATCCAGGAGGTATGCGGCCGGCGCGTTCATTCGCCGTCGCTTTCGAATTCGGTCGGTCGATAGCCGTAACGGTGGCTCGCCCGGAACTCGACGCCGTGTTCAGGTCCGAAATACCGCCGGAAGACGGCCGAAGGCGGCTCGGCCCGTCCTTGGGCCCGTTCCCGCCGTTCGCGGACGAGCCGGCGCACGAACTCCTCCATGGAGATGCCGAGTTGACGAGCCTCTCGCTGCAGCCAGGACTTGTCGTTGAACTCCAGGTTGCGGACAGTGATGGTGGAACCCACGTGTTGCGTCCTCCTCGTCAAGCCGATGCTAGCATGTTTTGCTGTCAGTAGCGGATCGGCCGTCGGTTCGGCGCGGATTGACGTCCAGTCCGACGTTCGGCTACCGTGAGCTTGCTGCGGCCCGTTGCGGAGACCGCGCCAGTACGCCGCCGCCGTTTCCGCCCGTGTCGGAGCGGCGTTTCCAGCGGTCTCCGCCGCACGCCGGCCGCGCGCGGGGCGGCGGCTGCCCGGCCCGGCGCCGCAGCGCCGCGCGCACCTCCTCCGCCAGCCGGTCCTGCAGCTCGAACAGGGTGTCCCGGCGGCCGTCGACCTTGAAGGACTCGACGGCCGTCTCGCTCCGCACGTCGATCAGTCGCGCGGTCAGCCGCAGCCGTTCGCCGAGCTGCTGAAAACGCTCCGCCAGCAGGAGGTCCGCTCCGAGTCCGCGCGCCCCCTCGATCAGCGCGCTCTCGGCCGGCCGCCCGCGCCGGTCGAATCGGTCCCTCGGCGGGCGAGCCGTTCCGCCGTGGTCATGGATCGACCTCCAGTCCTGGAGAAGAAGTCGAATCGGTCCCTCGGCGGGCGAGCCGTTCCGCCGACCCGATGGTTCTTCGCCTTCCAGTGGTTCAACGTGCAGTATCGATCCACTGGCAGCGGAATCTGCTAATGATAAGGGGATACCGCGGGGATCATCCGCTCAGTCGCTCCTCGCCAAGCTGGCCAAGCTGCATGAACGGACCTGTGCAGCGAACAGACTTCTTCCACGGGCTGGTAGAGGGACGCGATGAGAAGCGAGACCGGGATCGAGAGGGCCGGCCGGGACGCGCGGGGCCGGCGCTGGCTCGACGACCTGGGGCGCGACCTGCGTCACGCCCTCCGCGGCGCGCGGCGCGGTCCCGGTTTCGCGGCCACCGTGTCGTTCGTCCTCGCGCTGGGCGTCGGCGCGAACACCGCGATGTTCAGCATCGTCCACGGCGTCCTGCTGCGCCCCCTGCCGTACCCGGACGCCGGCGCGATCGTGCGCGTCGGCGAGCTGACCGGCCCGGGAGGCGTTTCGGACCTGCGGCTGTCGAACCGCGCGCTGCCCCTGCTGCAGGAGCACGCCGGGTCGTTCGAGCAGCTCGCCGCCTACGAGGAGTACTCCGCCGCGTGGAACGGCGTCACCCTGCGCGGCGCCCGGGTCTCGCCGGCGCTGTTCCCGCTGTTCCGGGCGCGGCCCCGTCTGGGGCGGCTCTTCCGGGAGGAGGACGCGCGGGAGGGCGCCGAGCGCGTCGCGCTGCTGAGCCACGGCGCCTGGACGAACCGCTTCGCCGCGGACCCGGCCGTCCTCGGAACCGCCGTCGACCTCGGCGGCGCCCCGCACGTCGTCGTCGGCGTGCTGGCCGGGGGGTTCGGCTTCCCGGCCCCGGACGGCGAGTTCTGGACGCCGTACGTCGTCGCGCCGGCGAGCGCGGCGAGCGCGCCGGGACGGCCCGGCGCCCCGTCCTTCACCACCACCGTCGTGTTCCGGGCGCTCGGGCGGCTGCGGCCCGGCGTGTCGGCGGAACAGGCCGCGGCGGAGGCCGGCGGCATCCTGCGGGGGCAGGGGAGCGGCGGCGCGTTCCCGGCCCGGCCCGGGGGGAGCGGGTCGGCCGGCGTCCGCGTGGTTCCGCTGCTGGAGCAGATGGTCGGCGAGTACCGGCCGGCCCTGTCGATGCTGACCGCGGTGACGGCGCTCGTGCTGCTGGCCGCCTGCCTGAACGCGGCGGGTCTGCTGCTGGCGCGCGGGGCGGCGGGGCGGCGGGCGCTCGCCGTCCGCGCGGCGCTGGGGGCCGGCCGCGGCCGGCTCGTGCGTCAGCTTCTGACCGAGAGCACGGTGCTGAGCGTGGGCGGCGGCGCGCTCGGCCTGGCCGCCGCGGCCGTCCTGCTGCGCGCCGCGCCCGCGCTGGCCCCGGCCGGGGTCGCGCGCCTGGACGAGGTGCGCATCGACGCCGTGGTGTTCGCCTTCGGCGCCGGACTGTCGATCGCCGTCGGGCTGCTGTGCGGCGCGGTCCCCGCGCTCCAGGTGTCGCGCGTCGACCCGGCGCGGGCGCTGAGCGGCGGCGGCGCGCCGTCGGCGGGCGGTTCCGGCTGGCGGACGCAACGCCTGCGCGCGGCGGCGTCGGCGCTGCAGGTGGCCGTGGCGGTGGCGCTGCTGATCGGCGCGGGGCTGTTCGCGCGCAGCTTCGCGCGGCTGCTCGCCTTCGACCGCGGCTTCGACCCGGCCCGCGTGGTGACGGCGACGGTCATGAATCCGCTGGGGGTCGCGCCGCACGAGATGGAAGCGCAAGCGTCCCGGGTGCTGGCGGAGCATCAGGGGCACGCGGAACGCCTCTTCGACGAGCTGGCGGCGCGGCTGGGCTCTCTGCCGGACGTCGAAGCGGTCGGGTTGTCGCGGCACCTGCCCTTCGACCGCAACGCGCCGAGCAGCGCCCCCCTCCGGCCGGCCGGCACGCCCGTGCCGAGCGATCCGAACGAGATGGCGCGGACGGATCTGCAGGTCGTCAGTCCCGGCTACCTCGACGCCCTGCGCTTCCGCCTGCGCGCCGGCCGCACGTTCACCCCGCGGGACGGGCGCGAGAGCCCGCGCGTGCTGGTGGCCAACGAGACGCTGGCCCGCGCGCTCTTCGGCGACCGGCCGGCGGTGGGCCGGCGGGTGATCGTGGGTTTCGGGGAGCCCTGGGAGGTCGTCGGCGTCGTGGGCGACGTCGTGTACGGCGGGCTCGATCTGACGGGGGAGAGGCAGGCGGAAGCGTACTTCGCGCTGGCCCAGGCCGGCGAGCGGTTCTTCGGCTTCAGCCAGGGGGTCCGGGTGGTGGTCCGCACGGCGGGGGATTCGCCGGCCGTGATCCCGTTTCTCCGCGCGGCGGTGGCGGCGGCGAACCCGCGCGCGACGATCGGCGAGGTGACGACGATGGAGGCGCGGCTGTCGAACGCGGTCGCCTGGCCGCGCCTCCACGCCTTCTTCGTCGCGTCGCTCGCGGGGCTGGCCCTGGCGCTGGCGGCCGTCGGCGTCTACGGGGCGCTGAGCTACACGGTGGCGCAGCGCGAGCGCGAGATCGGCATCCGCATGGCCCTGGGCGCGGGGAACGCGCGGATTCTCGCGCTGGTGCTGGGGCAGGGCGCGGCGCTGGCCGGCGCGGGCGTCCTCCTGGGCGTGGGCGCGGCGGCGGCGGCGAGCCGCGCGCTGGAGAGCTTCCTCTACGGCGTCGCCGCCGACGACCCGCTGACGTTCCTGCTGGCCCCGTTGGCGCTCGCGGCCGCCGCGCTCGCCGCCTGCTGGCTGCCGGCCCGTCGCGCGGCGCGCGTGGACCCGCTCAGAATGCTGCGCTCCGAGTAGGCGTCCAGTCGCGCGCCCGCGCCTCGGCTTCCGCGATCCGTTCGGGCGTCATGCGCCGGGCGAGAGCCTCCTGGAGGGTCGCGTGGCCGCCCCCGAGGGTCAGCCACATCCAGGAGGACACGTCGTCCTGCCCCACGCCGCGGCCGCTGACGTACATCATCCCCAGCATGATCTGCGCGCCGGCGTGCCCCTGCTCGGCGGCCAGCCGCGCCCAACGCGCCGCCTCTTCGTCGTCCTGCTCCACGCCGTTCCCGTTGAAGTACACGTACCCCAGAACGACCTGCCCCCTGGCGTCTCCTTGCGCGGCAGAGAGCCGGGCCCAGCGCAACGCCTCCCCGAAATCCTGCTCCACGCCACTCCCGGTGTTGTACGCCGCCGCCAGGACACCCTGCCCCTTGGGGGCTCCCTGCTCGGCGGCGAGCCGGGCCCAGCGCAGCGCCTCCCCGAAGTCCCGCGCCACGCCACTTCCGAGATAGTACGCCTCCGCAAGACGACCCTGTGCGGCGGCGTCTTTCTGCTCGGCGAGAACGCGATCCGCCTCCAGGGCTTCTTCCGCGGCGTCCGCCCCGATGCCCCGTGGCGCGTCGAGAACCCGGCCGGACTCCGCCCCTGCTTCCCGGACGAGAGCGTCAGCGCCTCCCGCGTCGACGATCGCGCGCTCCGATTCGACCTCCCCGGCGCAGGCCAGGATTCCAGCCAGCAAGCCGGCGACACCCAGACTGCGCAACGGCAAGCGCGGGTGGCGGCCGCCGCGCAGCGCGTGGCCGCCCACGGCAGGAGGGCCGCCCGACGGCGGCGGCGCGGCATCGCTTGCGCGCATGGCCCGGCCATCGTATTCTAAAAATCAAGGGCAGCGAGAAGGGGAGGAACGATGACCGGCAACAGCGCCGATCGACTCGATGCGGCCTGTGTGTCGGTAGCATTCGGCGTGCTGATTGGAGCTCTTACGGAAAGCCTGTCCGTAGGCGCTTTTGGCGTTGCTTCCATGTTCTGCCTGTCCCGGTGGCCGGAACGGTGGCGCCATCGCCACGTATCCATCCGCCGTTACCAACAGGTTTGGGAAAACAGCAGAGAATAGAGGCATCCTCTTCCCTGCAAGTCCTGTTGGCCGTTCGTGCTCGTGGCCGCCGCGCTCGCGGCCTGCTGGCTTCCGGCCCGTCGCGCTGCGCGCGTGGACCCGCTCAGAATGCTGCCCGCTCAGAATGCTGCGCTCCGAACAGGCTCCCAGTCGCGCGCCCGCGCCTCGGCTTCCGCGATCTGTTCCGGCGTCATGCGTCCGGCAAGGTCGTCGAGCATCGCGCGGGCCCCGCCGGCTTCGCCGCCGGCCTCGCCCAGGGTCAGCCACATGTACGCGGTGACCCAGTCCTGCTCGACGCCGCGGCCGAACATGTACATCATCCCCAGAAACCCCTGCGCGCCAGAGTATCCCTGTTCGGCGGCCAGCCGCCCCCAGCGCGCCATCTCTTCGTGGTCCTGTTCCACGCCGTTCCCGTTCGCGTACAGGTAGGCCAGGACGGTTTGCCCGTGGTAGTCTCCCTGCTCGGCGGCCAGCCGCCCCCAGCGCACCGCCTCCTCGAAATCCTGCTCCACGCCCCGCCCGGTGTTGTACGCCGCCGCCAGCACGCCCTGCCCGCGGGCGTTTCCCTGCTCGGCGGCCAGCCGCGCCCAGCGCACCGCCTCCTCGAGGTCGAGATCCGCGCCGCGCCCGAGGTAGTGCGCCTCCGCGAGGCGCGCCTGCGCGCCGGCGTCGCCCTGCCTAGCGAGAACGCGATCCGCCTCCAGGGCCTCTTCCGGGGCACCCGCCCCGGTGTCCCGCGGCGCGTCGGGAACCCGGCCGGACTCCGCCGCCGCTTCCCGGACGGGCGCGTCGGCGCCTCCCGCGTCGACGGTCCCGCGCTCCGGCTCGACTTCCCCGGCGCAGGCCAGGATTCCCGCCAGGGCGGCAGCGGCCGCCGCCCCGCCCACCCCGGCGCGGGCGGGGAGCCGATGGAGAAGGGCCGCCGCGGGGAACCGTGAACTTCTCGGGGCAGTCACTTCTTCCCCCGGCCGCGCGCCCGCGCCTCGGCTTCCGCGATCCGCTCGGGCGTCATGCGGCGCTCGGCGAGACGGTCGCGGAGCGCGCCGGCGCCCTGGTTGCCGCCGGACGCGGAGAGGGTCAGCCACGCGTAGGCGGAGACGTCGTCCTGCTCCACGCCGGTCCCGTTCAGATACGACGTCCCGAGGAGCATCTGCGCGCCCGCGTCGCCCTGCTCGGCGGCCAGCCGGGCCCAGCGCGCCGCCTCCCCGTAGTCCTGCGCTACATCGCCGTATCCGTTGTAGTACGTCGCCGCGAGGAGGCTCTGGCCGCGGGCGTCGCCCTGCTCGGCGGCCAGCCGGGCCCAGCGCAGCGCCTCCCCGTAGTCCTGCTCCACGCCGCGCCCGTTGTAGTACGCCGCCCCGAGGACGGCCTGGCCGCGGGCGTCGCCCTGTTCGGCGGCCAGCCGGGCCCGGCGCGCCGCCTCCCCGTAGTCCTGCTCCACGCCGCGCCCGAGCCAGTACGCATCCGCGAGGCGGCCCTGCGCGCCGGCGTCCCCCTGCCCGGCGAGAACGCGATCCGCCTCCAGGGCTTCTTCATGGACGTCCGCCCCGGCGTCCCGCGGCGCGTCGGGAACCCGGCCGGACTCCGCCGCCGCTTCCCGGACGGGCGCGCCGGCGTCTCCCGCGTCGACGGTCCCGCGCTCCGGCTCGACTTTCCCGGCGCAGGCCAGGATTCCCGCCAGCACGCCGGCGACGCCCATACTGCGCAAGGGCAGAGGCGCCCGCATGGTCTTCGTTCCGCGCGGACCCTACAGCGCGCTCAGGTGCGCGATGCGCCCGGTGCTGTCGCCGACGCGCTCGCGGTGCACGCCGAGCCGGTCGAGCATGGTCAGGAACAGGTTCGTCATGGGCGTGCCGTCGGGATAGCGCAGGTGGCGGCCGCCGCGCAGCGCGCCGCCTCCGCCGGCCAGCAGCGTCGGCAGGTCGTCGTGCGTGTGCGCGTTCGAGTCGCTGAGGCTGCTGCCGTAGACCACCATCGCGTGGTCGAGCAGCGAACCGTCCCCGTCCCGCGCGTCGCGCAGCTTGCCGAGCAGGTAGGCCAGCATCGCCACGTGGTGGCGGTCGATCACCGCCAGCCGGGCCATCTTCTCCGGGTCGTTCAGGTGGTGCGACAGTCCGTGGTGGGCGTCGGGGACGCCGATGGAGCGGTAGGTCCGGTTCCCGCCCTCGCGGCTGTACATCAGCGTGACCACCCGCGTCAGGTCGGCCTGGAACGCGATGGCGATCAGGTCGGACATGAGCCGCACGTGCTCCTCGAAGGTCGGCGGGATCCCGTCGGGGCGGTCGAGCACGGGCAGGTCGACGCCGTCGTGGCGCGCGTTCCGGATGCGGCGCTCCACCTCGCGCACCGAGTCGAGGTAGTCGCCGAGCTTGCGCCGGTCGCCGGCGCCCAGCGTGGCGCGCAGGCGGGCCGCGTCGTCGCGCACGAAGTCCAGGAGGCTGCGGTTCTGCCGCGCGCGCACCGCGCGCACCGCCGGGTCGGTGGTGTCGCCGTCGCCGAACAGCCGCGAGAACACCCGGCTCGGGTTGTTCTCGTAGGGCAGCGGCGTCGTCGGCGAGCTCCACGAGACGGTGTTGCTGTAGGCGCAGCTGTAGCCGGAATCGCAGCCGCCGGCCATCCGCACGTCCTGCAGGCCCAGCTCCAGGGAGGGCAGCGGCGCGGCGCGGCCGATCGTCTCCGCCAGCATCTGGTCCACGGACATGCCGTTGCGGATGTCCGCGCCCCGGGTCTTCCGGGGATGCACGCCGGTCAGCCAGCTCGCGCCGGCGCGGGCGTGGTCGCCGGGACCGTCGCCGAGCGCCTCGCCGTTGCGGTGCGCGAGGCCGGTGAGGACCAGCATGTCGTCGCGGAACGGCTCGACCGGCGTCAGCGTCTTGCTGAACGCGAAGCCGGGGCCCTCCTCGGCCGGGGTCCAGTCCCGCATGATGACGCCGTTGGCCGTGTAGACGAACGCGACCCGGGTGACGGGCGCGGACGCGGACGCGAACGCCGGCGTCATCGCGTCGAGGAACGGCAGGGCGACGGTGGCGCCCATGCCTCGCAGAAAGGTGCGGCGGGGCAGCGCTTTTCCGGTGATCATGGCTCCGGAATCCTCCTGAGACGAAAGGGTACGCTGTCGACGACGGCCGCGACCAGGGCCGAAAACCGGTGGTCTCCGGTCTCGGTACGGCGCCGGATCTCCCGTACCGCGGGCCGATCGTACCATTCCAGCCCCCGGCCGATCGCATAGGTCAGCAGTTTCGCGGCCAGCGTCTCGACGAACTCGACGCGGCGCTCCCGCAGCACGCGCCGCAGGCCCGCCGGGCCGTCGACGAGCGCGCCGTCCGGCAGCGTCCCCGACGCATCGACGGGCGCGCCGCCGTCCTCGGTCCGCCAGGCGCCGACGGCGTCGAAGTTCTCGAGCGCGAAGCCGAGCGGGTCGAGCTTCGCGTGGCAGGCGGCGCAGGCGGGGTCGGCCCGGTGCCGCTCCAGCGCCTCGCGCAGGCCGCCGGCCGAGGCCCCGGCGCCGGCGGCCAGGGCGGGCACGTCGGGCGGCGGGGGCGGCGGCGGCGCGCCGAGCAGGTTCTCCAGCACCCACTTGCCGCGCAGCACCGGCGACGTCCGCGTGGGGTACGAGGTGACCATCAGCACGCTGCCGTGGGTCAGGACGCCGCCGCGCGCGCCGCCCGCGAGCGGGACGCGGCGGAAGTAGCCGCCGGCGACGCCGCCGATGCCGTAGAAGCCGGCCAGCCGCTCGTTGAGGAACGTGTAGTCGGCGTCGATCAGCTCCAGGACGTTGCGGTCCTCGCGGATCAGGTGATCGAGGAAGAGCGCCGTCTCGCGCTCGAAGGCGTAGCGCAGCGAGTCGTCGAAGTCCGGGAACCGCGCCGGGTCGGGCGTCCAGCCGGCCACGTTGCGCAGGTGCAGCCACTGGCCGCCGAAGTTCTCCACCAGCGCCGCGGCCCTCGGGTCGGCCAGCATCCGCGAGACCTGCCGTTCCAGGACCGGCGGGTCGCTCAGCCGCCCGCGCTCGGCCAGGTCGAGCAAGCGTTCGTCGGGAATGCTGCTCCACAGGAAGAAGGAGAGGCGGGACGCCAGGTCGACGTCCGACAGGGCGTAGGCCGCGCCCGGCTCGCCGCCCTCCGGGGGGCGCGGCGCCCGGAACAGGAAGCTCGGCGAGACGAGCACGCCGCTCAGCGCCATCTCGACGCCGTCCTCGAAGCGTTCGCCGTCGGCGCGCCCGAGGGCGAAGAGGTCGAGCAGCGGGTCGACGTCGGCCGCGCCGACCGGCCGCCGCCAGGCGCGGCGGGCCAGCCGGGTCAGGATCCGCCGCGCGCACGGCTCCTCCGCTTCGCCGTCCGCCGGCCGGCAGACGAAGAGCCGCCGCCGCACGTCGGTCTCGCCCGGACCCGCCGCGTCCCAGGGGCCGCCGACGAGCACGTAGTCGACCGAGTAGCCGTTCGTCTCGACGCCGTCCTCGCCGCGCGCGTACTCGGTGTGGCGCGCGTACTCGGTGAGGAACGCCGCGCCGACCTCGTGCTCGCCGGCCGGCAGCGGCAGCCGCAGCTCGAAGTTGCGGGTGAGCTGGTTGGCCTCCTCGGGGTCGAAGTCGGCGTCGATCAGCCGGACCCGCCGGCCGTCGACGCGCACGTCCAGCCGGGGCGCCGGCATCCCGGCGGCGCGCCGCCCGCGGACGCGCACCGTGAGCGTGTAGTCGGCGTCGAACGGGAAGTAGTGGCGGAACAGGATGCCGCCCCGCTCGTTGGGAGGCAGCCCCGCGATCGCCTCGTCGACGGTCCCGTCCGGCGGCTCGTGGCGCTCGACCACCGGCCGCGGCGTCAGGCTGCCGACGGCCAGCCGGCTGACGCGCCGCGCCGCCGCCACGTACTGCTCGACGTGCAGCGGCGAGACGGTCAGCACGTCGCCGATGTTGTCGAACCCGTAGCCGGAATCGTCCGCCGGCAGGTCGCGGGCGTGATCGAGGTCGAGGCCCAGCAGGTCGCGGACCGCGTTGCGGTACTCGGCGCGGTTCAGCCGGTGGATGGCGGGCGCGCCGGGGTCGGGGTTCGCCGCCGCCGCGCGGTCGAGCGCGGTCTCGAGCCACGACACCAGGCGGGCGGCGTCGGCGGCGTCCGGACGGGGGCGGCCCGCCGGGGGCATCTCGCCGGCCCGCAGTTTGCGGAACACCTTTTCGAGGATCGGGGCCTGCGCGGCGGCGCGGCCGGCGTCCACGCCCTGGAGCGACAGCCCCGCGGTCGCCGTCCGGTCGTCGTGGCAGGCGATGCAGTAGCGGCGGACGGTGTTCCGCAGCAGCTCGGCTCCGGATTCGGCGTCCTGGCCGCCCGCCTCCGCCGCCGCGCGCGGGACGGCCCCCGGGCAGAGGAACCCCGAGACGGCCGCCGCGGCGAGAAGGATTCGTCGTCCGCGCACTGGATTCGGAGTGTAGCATTCGATCCATGGGGAAGTCTCTTCCAACGACGGATTGAGCCTGAACGGCGGCCGGGTCGCGGATCATCGGAGGATGCTCGTGAGACTCGACACGCAGCGCCTGCAGAGCCTGGATCAGGTTCGGGAGTTCCTGGCCGGGAGCGAGGAGATCGACCTGCAACCTGGGAGCCACGCCGACGCCTGCGCGCGGACTCCGCCTTCTCGATTGCGCCGGCTCCTTCGCGGGTGTAACCTGCATCCGTGAGGCGGTCCCCCGCGGGGGGCCGCGGGAGGACAGGCCGATGAGAACGCTGGCGATTGCGCTCCTGAGCGGCGGCGCGCTGCTGGCCGCGGCGCCCGCATCCGCGCACCACTCGTTTTCGGCGGAGTTCGACATCGAGAAGCCCATCACGCTCCAGGGCCGGCTGACCGAGCTGGAGTGGGTCAATCCCCACGGCTGGATCCACATGGACGTGGAGAACCCCGACGGCACGGTGACCAACTGGGCGGTCGAGATGGGCAACCCGACGGCGCTGCTGCGGCGCGGCCTGCGGCGCTCCGACTTCCCGCCGGGGATCGAGTTCGTGGTCGAGGGCTACGAGGCCAAGGACGGCTCGCCGACCGCCAACGGCATCACCGTGACCTTCCCGGACGGGCGCAACTTCTTCGCCGGCTCGTCGGGCACCGGCGCGCCCGTGCCGCCGGGGGCGCGCTGAGGTGTCCGTGCGTTCCCTGACGGCCGCGGCCGTCTGCCTCTGTCTGTTCGCGCCGCCGCCCGCGGGGGCGCAGGCGCCGTCCGGTTCCGGGGAGGCGTACGTCCCGCCGCGCACGCCGGACGGCCAGCCAGACCTGCAGGGCATCTGGCAGGCCCTGAACACCGCCGCCTGGGACGTGCAGGACCACCGGCCCCGCGCCGGCGTGCCCGCCGGCCAGGGGGTCGTCGACGGCAACGAGATCCCGTACCAGCCGTGGGCCCTGGCCCGCCGGCGGGAGAACCGGGAGAACCGCCTGACCGCGGACCCCGTGCGGCAGTGCAACCTGCCGGGCGTGCCGCGCATCACGTACATGCCCTATCCCTTCCAGATCCTCCAGTTCTCGGACCGGGTCCTGATCCTCTACGAGTACGTGCACGCCTCGCGCACCGTCTACGTGGACGGCAGCCCGCACCCCGAGGGGCACATCGACTTCTGGATGGGCGATTCGCGCGGGCGCTGGGAGGGCGACACGCTGGTCGTCGACGTGATCCACTTCAACGGCCGGACGTGGTTCGACCGGGCCGGCAACTTCCACAGCGACGCCCTGCGCGTGGTCGAGCGCTACACGCCGACCGGGCCGGACCACCTGCGCTACGAGGTCACCATCGAGGACCCGAAGGTCTTCACGCGGCCGTGGACGATGACCATGCCGCTCTACCGCCGCCAGGAAGCGAACGTGCAGCTCCTGGAGTACGAGTGCTACGCCTACTTCGAAGAGGAGCTGGCGGCCGACAAGTGAGCGTTCCGCGTCGAGGGAGGAGTCCGATGGGCAGACGGTGCATCCGGGCCGCGGCCGCCGCGGCGGTCTTCGCCGCGGCGGCGGCGTCGGCGGCCGGACAGGGCGGCGCCGCGCCGCTTCCGGCGGGGAGCGGGGCGGGCGGCGCGGAAGGCGGCGCCAGGGCGGGCGGCGGGCCGGCGGCGGAGCTGCCGCGGACGGCCGACGGCCGCCCGGACATGCAGGGCTACTGGGACGGCGGCCCGGTCAACGCCTCGCACAGCATCGAGGAGGGCTGCTGCGACGCCATCCACGCGCGGATGCAGGGCCGCGGCCCCGAGCGGCTCGGGCTGCCGGAGCCGATGATCGTCGATCCGCCGGACGGGCGCATCCCCTACCGGCCGTGGGCGGCGGAGAAGCGCCGCGAGATGCTGTTCGACATGGAGACGCCGACCGAGCTGTCGCACATCGACCCCGAGGACCGCTGCCTGCTCAACGGGGTGCCGCGCAGCAACTACCGCGGCGACGTCGAGATCCGGCAGAACGCCGGCCACGTGGTGATGCTCTACGAATGGGCCCACGCCTACCGCGTCGTGCCGCTGGACGGCCGTCCGCACGTCGGCGCGGACATCGCCCTGTACAACGGCGATTCGCGCGGCCGGTGGGAAGGCGACACGCTGGTCGTCGACGTCACCAACTTCGACGACGCGCCGTGGCTCGACTCGCACGGCAGCTTCTACAGCGAGCAGCTCCACGTGGTGGAGCGCTGGCGCATGCTCGACGCCGACACCATCCGCTACGAGGCGACCCTCGAGGACCCGGCCGTGTTCACGCGGCCCTGGACGCTGGCGTTCACGATGGGCCGCATCGGCGGGGAGGGCTACGAATTCTACGAGGAGGCGTGCTGGGAGGGCGTCACCAACCGGCGCCGGCTGGCCGCGGGCCGCATCGCGGTGGCCGCCGGCGAGCGTTTCATGCACACCCACGAGCCGCGGCCGTAGGCCGGTCGCGCCCCGGCCGCGGGCCGGCCCGCCGAAGGCCGCCTGGCCGGTGATCGGATTCGCGCCCGCCCGCGGGCCGGCCCTTCCTCGCGGCCGTGGCGCCCCCGCTTCCCGGCCCTCGCGGCGGCGCGTCCGGTGGCAGGGCGCAGCGGGATTCGTGTCGAGCCGATGCCGCTCCATGCCGCCGAGGCGCTGATTCTCCGCACCTACAAGCTGGGCGAAGCGGACCGCATCGTCGTCTTCCTGACCGCCGACCGGGGCAAGCGGCGGGGAGTGGCCCGGGGGGCGCGCCGGACGCGCTCGCCGTTCTCGGGCGCCCTGGAGCCGATGACGCGCGGGCGCGTCGCCTACTTCGAACGCGAACGGCGCGACCTGGTGCGGCTGCGCTACGTCGAGCCGGTCTGCTCGCCGCTCGCCGCCGCCGACGCGGAGGCGCTGGCCCACGTGGGCTACTTCGCCGAGCTGATCGACGAGTGGGCGCCGGAGGCGGACCCGAACGAGCGGCTGTTCCGGCTGGGGGCGGCGGCGGTGGAGTCTCTCGCGGCGGGCGTGCCCGTCGAGCGGCTCGCGCGCTACTTCGAGTTCTGGCTGTTGCGCCTGCAGGGCGTCTATCCGCCGCTTTCGGCGTGCGGCCGCTGCGGCGGCGGCCTCGACCCCGGCGCCCGGCTGTTCGGCGGCGGGTTGCTGGTCTGCGCGCGCTGCGAGCCGCCGGGCGAGGACGGCGGGCTGTCGCCGGCGGCGATCGCCTTCCTGCGGGCGGCGCGGACCGTCGCTCCGGCGGCCCTCGGAGGCGTCGAGCTGCCCCCGGCGGCGGACCGCGAGCTGTCCCGGGCCCACCAGCGGCTGATCCGCACGCACCTGGAGAAGGAGCTGAAGTCGCTGCGCGTCGTGCGGTCGCTGACGCGCGCCCCGCGCGAGGTCTGACCGGAGGAGTCTGCGCCGTAGAACGGCGGGACTCCCGCGGGCCCCGGTTGGGCGCCGCGCCGCGGGTTGGAGCGGGTCCGGCTGCCGTCGGAGCGGAGCCGCGGGCGCCCGCTACCCGACGTCGACCGCTCACGGGCGCGCCGTCGAACCGAGCCGGCCGACGTGGGGCCGCTCCTGTTGCCCATCGTCCGCGACCCGGCCGGCCCGACAGCGGCCGGCCGCGGTATGCAGCCGCATGAATACGCGCACGTGTCCGGAAGCGAGGCGCGCCGGGGGCCGGAATAAGCCCGGCCGCGCACGTCCGATCGTGCGCAAGCATTCACCCGCTCATGCATATTGCATAACCGGCCGGTCGGGGCCGCTCGCCGAATCGTCAACGAATCCGGGCGGATTCGATCGGCTTGGTTCCACTTGGTTGCCCTGCAGGCTCGGGCGCCCGAGTGAATACCGGGCGCGCTTAACGTAACTGCCGGTTATCGGAACCCGCCGCGGGCGCACCCGGGCGCAAGTCTACCACGGCCGCGCCGCCGACATCGACGGGGCCGGGTCCGCGGCCGGGGCGGTCCTCCCGGCATGCCGCCGCGCCGCCCCTCTGAAGCCGGCCCGCCCGGGACGACGCCGCCCGCCGACGCCCGGCAGGCGCGGTCCTCCCGCATGCGCCGCGCCGCGCCGCACGCTCGGAAGCCGGCGTCCGGCCGCGCATCGACGGTCCGGACGACGCGGCTATAATGCGGTATGGCCTTCACGGACACCTGGACGCCCATCCCGGTCGCACCCGCGAAGCGCAAGCCGGACGGACCGCCGGCCGCCGTGCCGATGCTGCCGCTGTCCGAGCTGGAGTTCGCCGGCTGCGAGGCGTTTCCCCTGACGCGCGGCGAGTACAGCCGCTACGAGGGGCGGCTGGAGGCCTGGGACGCCGAGACCGAGACCGCCTGGCGGGTCCGCTCGACCACCGCGGCCCACGAAAGTCCCGCCGAGGGGCTGGTCGGGCTGGTCGAGCGCATCGCCGCGGTGCGCGGGTCGCCCATCCGCTGCTACGGTTCGACGGACCTGCTGGTGCGCGACGCGGAGGGCAAACCGCGCCGCGTGATGCAGGCGGATCAGGTCGTCTATCTGTATCCGTCGCGGGTGGACCTGCTGGGCTCCCCGGCGATGGTGGTGGGCGAGCACCCGTTTCCCGACGTGGTGCTGGAGGTGGACCACACGACGGACGTGCGGCGGGGGAAGCTGCGGCTGTACGAGTCGTGGGGTTTCCCCGAGCTGTGGGTGGAGGTCCCGGAGCGCCGCCCTCGGAGCCGCCCGCGGCGCCGCCGCGCGGGGCTGACGATTCACCTTCTGGAGGGGGGCGCGTACCGCGAGTCGCCGGTGAGCCGGGCGTTCCCCGGCTGGCGGGCGAAGGCGATCCACACGGCGATGAACGAGGCGGAGCCGTCGGGCTGGACGCACGCGATGCTGGAGCACCTGGGCCGGACGCTGGGCGAGCGGGACGGCACGGGGCCGGACGACGACCCGCTGCTGCATTCGTTGCGGGACCAGAGCCGGGTGGAAGGCGAGGCGAAGGGCCGCGCCGAGGGCCGGATGGAGACCGTACGCGAGATCCTGCGGATGCGGGGCGTCACGTTGTCGGAGGATCTGTCCGCCGGCATCCCGGACGGCGTGCCCCACCGCGTCGTCGTCGCCGCGGCGCTGGCCTGCGACAGCGAGCGGGACTTCCGCGCGCGCCTCCGGGCGCACGTCGGGAAATGACCGGGGCGGCACGCGCCCTGCCGGTGTGGCTGCTGGCGACCCTCGCGGGGACCGGCGCCGCGCCGGCGTCCGCCGATGTGACGTTCTTCGCCGGGAGCGCCGCCGCGCCCGGCCGCCCGACCCTCGGCGCCGCTCTCGGCCTGGCGCTGGAGCCGGTGGGCGTGGAGTTCGAGTACGGCGGCGCGCCCGCGGACCCGGCCGCGGGGACCGCCGCCCTGCGGACCGGCCTCTTCAACCTGCTGGTCGGCACGCCGGCGCGAAGCGGACGCCGGGTCCAGGTCTACGGTTCCGTGGGCGTCGGGGCGTACCGCGAGCGCCGCGAGGAACACGCCCGAACGGGTCTGGCGGCCAGCGGCGGGGGCGGCGTCCACGTCCGCCTGGCCGGGCCGTTCCGCATCCGGCTCGACTACCGCCTGTTCGCCCTGCGGGGCGCCGCGCAGCACCGCCGGCCCCGGCGCGCCTACGCCGGACTCGGCATCGCCTTCTGACGACGCCCCGGGACCGGCCGGAGCGCGGCCCGCGCCCGGTCGGCCGCGGACGGCAGGCCCGGCGCGGTCACGGGAGCAGTTCGACGGGTTCGAGGTTCAGCGGCACCTGACCGAGCCCGAACGACTCGTTGAAGGTCTCGTACAGTTGCTGCACCTGTTCGGGGAACGACTCGTTCAGCAGCTGCGGCGCCGCGTAGTTCGCCCCGGCCACGACGGGGTCGAACAGCCAGACGAAGACCGTGTTGTTGTTGGGTCCGGGCTCGCGCACGCGGTACATCTTCCAGCCGGCCGCCTGCCCCTGCCGCTCCGGGTCCTCGCTTTCGGCCATCGCCCGGACCAACTGGCGGGTGATGCGCTCGAAGTCGCTCGCGCCGGAGGCCGCGACGAAGTTCATCACCAGACCGGCGGGATCCTCGAACGTGCGGGTGGCGATCGGCGGCGCTTCGTCCTCGTCCTCGTTCGTCTCGTCCTCGTTCGTCTCGTCCTCGTCCGTTCCGGCCTCGTCGGTCCCGTCCTCATCCGCCTCGTCGATCTCGGCCTGGTCCGCCGCGGCCGCATCGCCGGCCGGCGCGTCCTGGCCGGCGGCCGGCGGCTGCGCGCCCGGAAACCGCGGCGCCTGCGACCGCGGCACGGCCGCGGGCGGCTGCACCGCGCGAACGGCCCCGGCCGGCCGCGGCAGAGCGTTGCCGATCGCCATACCCACCAGCACGGCCGCGATCAGCGGCCATCTCGCCAGCCGGCCGAGACTCCCGATCGTCGATCTCGCGTATTTCATTTGCCACCTGTCGTATTCTTCACTTGGCGGAACATTGGGGGAAACAGGTACCGCGCCACGATCAACAAGACTCCCACCACGCCCCCGGTCGTCGTCGTGATGAGAGCTATGAGCACCGCCTCGGGCAAGTCAAACCCGACGTACTGGGCCGCCCAGGGCCACCGTATGCCGTCAACGACAAGAACAACGACGACAACGGCAAGCCATGTGACGACGAGCCAGAATATACGGTTCGCGTATTTTTTACGCTCATCGATATCCTGCTTAAGCCCTCTGACGTTTTCCTTTTTCTCTTCTAAATCTTCCCTTTCCGAAATCGTCTTGTCGTCCTCCGTGTGCGGCAAATTCTTCGGCGCGTCTATCGCGGACAACTCAAGCTTCTCTGCTGACATTCTTCTCCCCCAGTTCTCGAAAATGCTTGTATATCAGCGAGTCGTCGATGCCCACGCTGCGTTTACCGACGTTGTTTTTTCGCGCAACGTCCCACGGGGTGCCCTCCTGGTGTGTCATGTTCGACAACTGAACGGCGGTAAACCGCTTGTAGACTTCCCACACCCGCCCCAGGATCGCCTTGACCTCGGTGGGATCCGGACATTCACCATCCATGGACGGCACGTCTTTTCGAAACTCCAGAGGATCTCCGGGGCCGGAAGAAATGCGTATCTCGGTCGCGTGCTCCTGTATTCCTTCGTTCCCCCATTGCTTGAACTCATGGTACAGAGCCGGAATCACCGGACCATACGTCCAGGCCTCTACCGATTCATGAATCAACGGCTTTTCCGTGATAGCCAAATGCCAGCCGTGCGCAATGTACACGAGCTTCTGGATCTGCATGGGGTTCAGCGTCGTTCCTTCACGCCACGCAAGATCCAGGAAGTGATTGGCCACGGCTTTGGCCGAACAGGGACAGTGCATTTCTCTTTTTTCTCACCCTAGCGCCACGCCCCACCCATGACTCGCCCCCGCCCAAATCACCGCAACGAATCATATGCCTCTACTTGACGTTCCAGGCAATAGTGAATCATGGTGAAATCAAACAACCCGTCGTCTTCCCACTCCAGGATACAACGCGCCCCGGCCGGAACCAACGCATCGTTGTCGACCACTCTGTCATTCCACAACGTAGCGAAGTCCCGAAACCCCTCCTCCTGTTGCTCCCGGCAATAAACCTGCATCGTGAAATCCGACTCCCACTCCCGACGACACTTTTCTGAAGCCATCGATGCGCGCATGGAACCGTCAGCGATGACTCGACTAAAAACCTCCAGTTTTTCTGTCTCCGTATCCTGGATCTCCCCGGCCAACGAAGCGGTGAACATCGCAGCAGCAACAACAGAGAGAACAAGTTTCTTCATCGTCATCACCATACTGAACGAATCGACAGGCTCCCTCGGCTCGATTTCTCCAGAGCGCCAGCCGGAGTGACCGGGCGTCCAACAGCCCCCCGGCCACTCCGACGACCGACAGCCAGCTAGTCTGCGAACTCGGCGACCAGCGTGAGGTTGATCGGCAACTGCGTGAGCGCGCCGTCCGTGAACGAACCGTTGTAGGTTTCGTAGATCTGCCCGACCTCACCCGGGAACACCTCGTTCAAGATCGCCGACACCGCGTAGTTGGCGCCGCCCAGCACCGGGTCGATGACCCACGCGTACATCACGTTCCCCTGACCGCTGATGTCGGGTGTTGAGGACCGGTAGACCTTCCACCCGGCGGCCTGCTGCTGCCGGTTGACCGCCTCGTTCTGGCTCTTCTGCAGCGCCTCCTTGAGACGCGCCATGACGCCTTCGTACGCCTGGGTCTGCCCGGGCTTGATGAAGTGGAGCATGACGGCGACATCGCCCGAGAACCTGATCTGCCCCGCCTGAGCCTCCACCGACTGCGCCGGGATCAACGTTCCCAGCATCACCCCGACGCCCAGCGTCGCCGCGAACGCGCCCCCCAGCAAGATCCGCCGCACCGACCGCTCCTTGCGAAACCCACGCATGTTCGTGCCCTCCTTGGGATCCCCCGTGCCCGGAACGGGGCCTACTATACCGTACCTTCCCGTCAGACGAAAGTCCGCAGCACCTCGTTCGACACCAGCATGCCGGCGCGCGTCAGGCGCCAGCTGTCCCCGGCGTCGACCATCCAGCCGGCGTCGACGAAGCGGCGCACGTCGGCGCCGTGCCGCGCGCGCGGGTCGACGCCGTAGCGCCGCTCGACGGCCGCGAGGCGCACGCCCTCGACGAGCCGCAGCCCGGTGATCAGCGCGTCCCCGAGGCGCTCCTCCGCCGGCCGGCGGCGGCGCGCCTCGATGACCGCCGCGCCCCGCTCGACCGCGTCCACGTAGCGCGCCGTCTCCGAGACGTTCCTCCAGCGGAAGCCGCCCCGCGTGGAGTGGGCGCCGCACCCGAAGCCGAGCCACTCGCCGTCGCGCCAGTACTTCAGGTTGTGGCGCGAGCGGCGGCCCGGCCGGGCGGCGCTGGAGATCTCGTACTGCTCGTAGCCGGCCGCGTCGGTCGCCGCGAAGGCGTCGAGGTACATGGCCGCCGCGTCCTCGTCGGGGGCCTGCGACCAGCCGCGCCGCGCCGCCTCTTCCCGCAGCGGCGCGTTCGGGTAGAGCTCCAGCATGTACAGAGAGGCGTGGTCGGGCGCCAGGGCCGTCAGGGCCGCGACCGAGGCCGCGCACGCCGCGCGGCTCTGCGCCGGCAGCCACAGCATCAGGTCGAGGCTCACGTTGGCGCAGCCGGCCTCGCGCACCGCGGCGAACGCCTCGCGGGCCTGCGCCGCCGTGTGCGCGCGGCCCAGACGGGCGAGCTCGGCGTCGTCGAAGGACTGCACCCCCAGGCTGACGCGGTCGACCCCCGCGTCGAGCAGCGCCGAGACGTAGGCGCGGCCGCACGACTCGGGGTTCATCTCGAACGTCGTCTCCGCGTCGGGCGCGACGTCGAAGGCCGCGCGGCAGGCGTCGAGCACCCGCGCCACCTCGTCGACGGCGAGCAGCGACGGCGTCCCGCCGCCGAAGAAGATGGAGTCGACGCGGGCGCCGTCGCCGCCGCGCTCGATCTCGCGCACCAGCGCGGCGACGTAGCGCCGCTTGAGATCGGCGTCCAGCAACCCGCGGTTGAAGTTGCAGTAGCCGCAGATCGCGGAACAGAACGGCACGTGCACGTAGAGGCCGAGGCCGGCCGCGGCGGGCATCAGGTCCCGGCCCGTCCGCCGGCCCAGCCCAGCTCGGGCCGCCCTTCCGGGGTCCGGGCCCGCGCCCGCGCCGACGTCCGCTTCGGCGCCCCGCGCCGCGCCCCCATCTTCCACTTCTGGTGGAGGAACTCCGCGGTCGGCGGGTGCTCGAACTCGCGGTAGTCGGGACCGTCGTACTCCAGGAACTCGCACATCTCGCGCAACCGCGAAAGCAGTCGGCGGCCGACGCGGTCGAGCAGCCGCTCTTCGTTCTTCCCGGCTTTCCCGGCGCCGGGACCGGGACCGAAATGGCGGGGCTCGACGCCGGGCGCCTCGTCGGGAACGTCCTCGTAGTTCGTGGTGAACACCGTGGGCCGCTGCTCGTTGTAGCGGGTGGCGACGATCAGGTGCATGGTCTCCTCGACCCAGTCCGTCAGCCGCTCGGCCCCCAGGTCGTCCAGCACGAGCAGCTCGGCGCGCATCACCTCGTCCAGGACCTCCGCCTCCGACGCGCGGGTGACGGGGCTGTAGGTGCTGCGGATGATGCTCAGCAGCGAGCGGGTGTCGTAGTAGACGCCGCGCATCCCCTTCCCCAGCGCCTCGCGCAGCACCGACACCGCCAGGTGGGTCTTGCCCACGCCGCAGGGGCCGATGAACAGGAGCCCCTTGTCGACGACCGGAAACGCGTCGGCGAATTTCTCGGCTTTCCCGATGGCGCGCAGGAGCTTCTCGTTTTCGTAGGTGACGAAGTTCGAGAAGCCGCACTTCGCGTAGCGGGCGGGGATGCGGGCCCGCTCCAGCATCCGCGCGGCGACGCCGACGCGCCAGCAGCCGCACCGTTCGGCCCGGCGCGCGCCGTCCACCGTGCGCACGGCCCAGCCGGTGCCCTGACAGTCCGCGCAGTCCGCCTCCGCCGCCGCCCCTCTCGCCGCCACGGGACAAGCTTAGCAGCCCGGCGGCCCGGCACGGTCCGGCCAGCGTGGGCAGGGTTTTCCGCGGCGGGGGCGCGCCAGGGCGAGAGATTCGGGGCCGCGGCGGCCCGGCCCGGTCAGCCCCGGCGGGGTGTCGGAGGCGGGGACTCCGCACTCAAGGCCGAGCTCCCTGATCGGTCTGGCGAGGGCAGCCCCCGCCCAGTCGGGTCGGAGGCGGGGACTCCGCACTCAAGGCCGAGCTCCTGGCACGCACGCCGCCCGTGGTCAGCGCCGGCGGGGTGTCGGAGGCGGGGACTCCGGGCGCCCCGGCCCGCCGCCGGCGGTCTCGCCCGCTCCGCCGGCCGCCGACGCCGACGCGCCGTCGCGCAGCACCTCCACCGGCCCGCCGCCGCCGGTCTCGCCCGCTCCGCCGTCCGCCGCCGACGCGCCGTCGCGCAGCACCTCCACCGGCCCGCCGCCGCCGGTCTCGCCCGCTCCGCCGTCCGCCGCGGCATCCGGTCCGGGCGGCCGTTCGGTGCGGCGAGCGCCGCCGCCGGTCTCGCCCGTTCCGCCGTCCGCCGCCTCCCGCGGCCCGGCCGGCGCCGGCCGCACGAGGTCGCTCGGATGCGACTTGACCAGCGCGGTCCCGAGCCGCTGCTCCCAGTCGCCCACGCCGCGCGCGAGCTCCTGCTTGACGTAGTGCATGAACTCGTTGACCTCGTGCTGCATGCGCGCCATCTTCTCGCGCATGTTGAGGATGATCTCCACGCCGGCGAGGTTCACGCCGAGGTCGCGGGTCAGCGAGAGGATGGTCTCCAGCCGCTCGACGTCTTCCTCGCCGTAGAGGCGCGTGTTGCCGTCCGTGCGCGAAGGCTTCAGCAGCCCCTCGCGCTCGTAGAGGCGCAGCGTCTGGGGGTGGATGCCGTAGCGTTGCGCGACGACGCTGATCATCCAGGGTCCGCCGCCGGTCCGCCTGGCCATGGGCGTCAGTCCTCGAAGAGGCCCCGGCGGACGTCGGCCGCGTTGATCCGGCCGAACTCCCGGAGCAGCTCCTTCGACCGCTCGTCGGTGACCGGCGGCAGCACCACGTTCACCGTCGCGACGAGGTCGCCGGGCGCGCCGCCGCGGCGCGGCGAGGGGACGCCGCGCCCGCGCAGCCGCAACCGCTGGCCCGAGCGCGTCCCCGGCGGCAGGCGCAGCCGCGCCGCGCCGTCGAGGGTCGGCACGTCCACGGCCGCTCCCAGCGCCGCTTCGTGCACGGCGACGGGCAGCTCGAGATGCAGGTCCTGCCCCTCGCGCCGCAGGATCCGATGCCGTTCGACCCTGGCGACGACGTAGAGGTCGCCCGGCGCGCCGCCCCCCGTTCCCGCGTTCCCCCGGGCCTCGATCCGCAGCCGGGAGCCGTCGTCCACGCCGGCCGGCACGTGGATGACGATCTCCTCGTCGCGCGCGGCGACCCCGCGCTCGCGGCAGGCGCCGCAAGGCCGGAAGCGGAGCCGTCCCGAGCCCGCGCACGCCCCGCAGCGCATGGCGAACACCATGTGCCCTCGGCGGCGGCGGACGGTTCCCGAGCCGCGGCAACCCGCGCAGCTCGCCTCCACGGCGCGGCGCCGGCCGCTGCCGCCGCATTCCGCGCAGACGTCGAGCCGCGTGACGGTCAGCCGGCGCTCGGTCCCCCGCACCGCCTCCTCGAACGAGAGCGCGATCTCCCCGAACAGGTCGCCGCCGCGTTCGGGCCGCCCCCCCGCGCGCCCCGCGCGCCCGTCCCGCGCGGCGAACACGTCGGAGAACAGCTCGCCGAACGTCGCCGAGGCCCCGGACCCGCCGCCGCCCGGCGAGAAGTCGAACCCCTGGAACTCGATCGACGCCGGCGGGGGGGCGTCCTCGCGGACGCCGTGCGCGTCGTACTCCCGGCGGCGGACCGGGTCCCGCAACGTCTCGTACGCCTCGGTCACGATGCGGAAGAACGCCTCGGCCTCGCCGTCGCCGGGATTGATGCCCGGGTGGTAGCGGCGGGCCAGACGCCGGTAGGCCCGGCCCACCTCGTCGCGCGTCGCCGAGCGCTCGACCCCGAGAACGACGTAGAAGTCCGCCTGGGCCACGGGGCGTCCCCTCCCACCTTCGCGGCCTCCCCGCTACGGCTTCCCGTCGTCGACGACCTCCGCGTCGATGACGTCTCCGGCGTCGCCGCCCCGGGGCCCGCCGGCGCCCGGAGCCGCGCCGGGACCGGCGCCGGCTTCAGGCCCCCCGCCCGCGCCGGGGCCGGCCTGCGCGTTCTTCGCGTACAACGCCTGGGCCGCCGTCTGCTGGGCCGCGTTCAGCTTCTCGAGCGCCCGCTCGATCGCGCCGGCGTCGCTCCCCTCCACGGCCTTCTTCAGCTCCGCGACGGCTTCCTCGACGGGCTTGCGCTCCTGCTCGGACAGCTTGTCGCCGGCGTCCTTCAGCATGCGTTCTGCGCCGTAGGCGGCCTGGTCGGCCCGGTTCCGGGTCTCCACCTCCTCCTTGCGGGCCTTGTCGTCGTCGGCGTGCGCCTCGGCCTCGCGCATCATCTTCTCGACCTCGTCCTTGCCGAGGCCGCTCGAGGCGGTGATGGTGATCTGCTGCTGCTTGCCGGTCCCGAGGTCCTTGGCCGAGACGTTGACGATGCCGTTGGCGTCGATGTCGAAGGTCACCTCGATCTGCGGCACCCCCCGCGGGGCGGGCGGTATGCCGTCGAGATGGAACTTGCCGAGCGTGCGGTTGTCCCGGGCCATCGACCGTTCGCCCTGCAGGACGTGCACCTCGACGCTCGGCTGGTTGTCCGCGGCGGTCGAGAAGGTCTCGCTCTTCTTGGTCGGAATGGTCGTGTTGCGCTGGATCAGGGACGTCATGACCCCGCCGAGGGTCTCGATGCCGAGCGACAGCGGCGTCACGTCGAGCAGCAGCAGGTCCTTGACCTCGCCGGCCAGCACGCCGGCCTGCACCGACGCGCCGACGGCCACCACCTCGTCCGGGTTCACGCCGCGGTGCGGCTCCTTGCCGAACAGCTCCTTGACGATCGCCTGCACCCGGGGCACGCGCGTCGAGCCGCCGACCAGCACCACCTCGTCGATCTTCGACGGCTCCAGGCCGGCGTCCCGCAGGGCGCTGCGGACCGGCTCGACCGTCCGCTGCAGCAGGGGTTCGACCAGTTGCTCGAAGCGCGCCCGCGTCAGCTTCTTCTGGAGGTGCTTCGGACCGGAGGCGTCGGCCGTGATGAACGGCAGGTTGATCTCGGTCTCGACCACGGTCGAAAGCTCCATCTTGGCCTTCTCGGCCGCCTCCTTCAGGCGCTGGAGCGCCATCGGGTCGCGGCTAAGATCGATGCCCGCCTCGCTCCGGAACTCCCCGACGACCCAGTCGATGACCTGCTGATCCAGGTTGTCGCCGCCGAGGTGGGTGTCGCCGTTGGTGGCCTTGACCTCGACCACGCCCTCGCCCACTTCCAGGATCGAGATGTCGAAGGTGCCGCCGCCGAAGTCGTACACCGCGATGGTCTCGTCGGTCTTCTTGTCGAGACCGTAGGCCAGGGCGGCCGCGGTCGGCTCGTTGACGATCCGCAGCACCTCGAGCCCGGCGATCTGCCCGGCGTCCTTGGTGGCCTGCCGCTGCGCGTCGTTGAAGTAGGCGGGCACGGTGATGACCGCGCGGGTGACCGACTGCCCCAGGTACTCCTCCGCCGCCTGCTTCAGCTTCTGCAGCACCATGGCCGACAGCTCGGGGGGCGACAGCTCCTTGCCGCCCGCCTTCACGCGCGCGTCGCCGTTCTTCGCGCGCACCACCTCGTAGGGCACCATCGTCATCTCTTCGTCGACTTCGTCGAAGCGGCGCCCCATGAACCGCTTGATCGAGAAGACGGTGTTCTCGGGGTTGGTCACCGCCTGCCGCTTGGCGACCTGCCCCACGAGCCGTTCGTCGGACTTGGCGAACGCGACGACCGACGGCGTCAGCCGGGCGCCCTCCGGATTGGCGACGACCGTCGGCTCGCCGCCCTCGATGACGGCCACGACCGAGTTGGTCGTGCCCAGGTCGATCCCGATGATCTTGCTCATCTCTTGCTTCCCTCGGTTCTTCCGCGGCGTCCGCGGGCCGCCGCCCGTTCGCGGCCTCCCGCATCGACCATACAACGATACGAACATATAATCTTAGCGCCGTGATGTCAAGTCGCGGCCAGGGGCCGTCCGGTCCGGCCGGGGGCGGACGGGTCCGCGGCCCGCGCCCGTGCCGCCACGTTTCGCCCCTACGTGCCGGAGCAGCCGCTGCTGTTGCCGCCCGATGTCCGGGAGGGCTGGCCGAGGGCCACTTGGCGCACCACGTCAGCGATCTCGTTGACGGTCTGGATCAGCAGCTCACCGATTCGTCTGCCGACGAACCCCCGCGTGCGACGAATCGATGACGTTCGTCGTCGTCAGGCAGCGGCGTAGCGGCCGCGGCAGCCCCGACACGATCTTGTACGGTTTCTTCATCGGTGGCCTCTCCTCTTGGTGAACACCCGACTGAATACCACGGCCGGGCCGGAGTCGCCACCGACTTTCAACTACGCGCGGGACACCCTCACGGCGTTCCGGAGATCACGCTTGCACACCGCACAAGCGCCGCGTTCCGGTCGAGACCGGTCCGCGCCGGCGGCCGCGGCGGTGTGGACGGTGTTCCACGACGTTCCACGACGGCCCCGATGATATAATGGGTGGCGTTGCCAGAGGCGCGAGGGTGCCGTGCCCGCCACCTCTGCCGTGCCGCGGGCCATCTGCCGGAGATGAAGGCAACCACAGTTCGAGCGGGCGGCACATGTCATCCACGACGGGCGCGGCGACCGCGTGCGCGCTTGGCGACCCGGAGGGTGATGCCGATCACCAATCTGGAAACCGGCCTCGTGACGGCTCGAAATCCAGGATGCTCCGTCGCATTCGCAACAGAATTGCGGAAATGGGCGGTGACTTCTTCGTGCTGGCCGGAGGAGACCGGTTCGCCCGAACCCGCCCGGTCGAGATCATCGTGGGCATCGACCACGGCGGCAGTTCGGCGGAGGGCTTTCGGGATCTCCTGGACGCGGTATCCCTGTCCGGGCGGGCCATCGTCCACAACCGGCTGCCCTTTCACCTTTCATCCGAAGGTCTATATCTGTTCCAGTCTCCCATCGCCGCCGACTCCGCCGACTTCACGATCGGCTCCGGCAAGGACCCGACGCCGATCACGAATACGCCGCCCGCATCGTGGTGTTGCGCCGCGGGCCGGATGCGCGGGTTTCATGACGGGGGCGGGCGGGTGAGCGCGCGGGGAGCGCCGGGCCGCCCGGGAACGGCGGAATCGGTCCGGACACGGCGCCGCCGACGCGTCGAGCGGCTGCGGGACGAGCATCCGCCCGCCGCGGCGCTGCTGGCGTTCTACGGCGACGTGCTGGCGCTGCAGCAGCCGTTGTACGAGCGGGCGCTGGGCTCCCGGTGGCTGGCGGCGGTCGAGGCGGCGGACGGCCCGCCGCGGCTGCGTCTGGCTTCGCTTCCGGAACGCCGGAGCGAGCGGGACTTCAGGCGTTTCGTGCGCGCCGTCCCGGCGTCCGCCCCCGAGGTCCTGCAGGCGCTGGCGGCGCGGCTGGCGTCGGAGCCGGCCGCGGCGGCGGAGCTGCTGCGCGCCGTTCTGGCCCGGGAGCCGGTCGACGCCGTGGCGGCCCGGCTCGACTGCGACGCCGCGGCGCTGGAGTTCTTTCCGCGCGCCTTCGTCCAGCCCCTCGCGGAAGCTCTCGCCACCCGGATCGACGGCGCGGCCGGCGGGGGAGCCGGCGCCGGGGGCGGTCACGCCCGCGCCGCCTGCCCGCGCTGCGGCGCGGATCCCCTGGCCGCGGTCCTGCGCGACGACGCGGAGATCCGGGGGCGGCGGACGCTGCTGTGTTCGCTGTGCCTGACCGAGTGGACGTTTCCGCGGACGCGCTGTCCGGCCTGCGGCGAAGAGCGGGCGGAGAAGCGTCCGCACCACGTCGCGGAGTCGTGGCCGCACGTCCGCCTGGAGGAGTGCGGGTCGTGCCGGACCTACGTCAAGGCGATCGACCTCCGCGAGGCCGGCCTCGCCGTGCCCGTCGTCGACGAGCTGGCGTCGGTCGAGCTCGATCTCTGGGCGCGGGAGCAGGGGCTCGCGAAGCTGCGCGCGAACCTGCTCGGCGTGTAGGATAATGGCGCGGTGATCGACGCCTTCGTCTACGACGGCCTGCGGACGCCGTTCGGCCGCCACGCCGGCGCGCTGGCCCCGGTTCGCCCCGACGACCTGCTCGGCGACCTGATCGCCGCCCTCGTGGAACGCGGCCCCTTCCCGGCGGACCGCTTCGAGGACGTCATCGCCGGCTGCACGAACCAGGCGGGCGAGGACTGCCGCAACGTGGCGCGGCGCGCCGGCCTGCTCGCCGGTCTCCCCGTCGAGGTCGCCGGCATGACCGTGAACCGCCTCTGCGCGAGCGGGCTGGCCGCGGTGGTGGACGCCGCGCGGGCCGTGGCGTGCGGTCAGGGCGACCTGTTCGTGGCCGGCGGCGTGGAGAGCATGAGCCGCGCGCCGTTCGTGATGGCGAAGGCGGAACGCGCCTGGGGCCGGAAGCTGACGACCTTCGACACCACTCTCGGGTCCCGCTTTCCGAACCCGCGGGCCACGGCCGCGTTCGGCGATCACGCCATGTACGAGACGGCCGAGGCGGTGGCGAAGGACCTCGGCATCGGGCGCGCGGAGAGCGACCGCTTCGCCGCCCGCTCGCAGGCCCGCTACGCGCGGGCGAAGGCGGAGTGCTTCCCTTCCGGCGAGCTGCATCCGGTCACCGTGCCGGGACCGAAGCGCGGGCGGACGACCACCGTGGCCGACGACGAGCACCCGCGGCCCGGCACGAGCGTCGAGAAGCTGGCCGCGCTCCGTCCCCTGACGGACGGCGGCGTGGTCACGGCCGGCAACGCCTCCGGCATCAACGACGGCGCGGCGGCGCTCGTCGTCGGGTCGCGCGCGGCGGGCGAGGCGGCCGGCGCGGCGCCGCTGGCGCGCATCGTCTCGGCCGCGGTCGCCGGCGTCGAGCCGCGGGTCATGGGTCTCGGGCCGGCGCCCGCTTCGCGCAAGGCCCTGGCCCGGGCCGGGCTGACGCTGGCCGACATGGACGTCATCGAGATCAACGAGGCGTTCGCCGCGCAGGTGCTCGGCTGCCTGAAGGCGCTGGAGATCGAGCAGGACGACAGCCGCGTGAACCCCGCCGGCGGCGCCATCGCCGTCGGCCATCCCCTCGGCGCGTCGGGCGCCCGCCTGGCGCTGACCGCCGTGCGGCAGTTGCGGCGCGGCGGGGGGCGCTACGCCCTGGTCACGCTGTGCATCGGCGTCGGCCAGGGGCTGGCCGCGGTCCTCGAGCGGGTCGACTGACGGCCGACCATGGCTGGCAAGCCGGCTCGGCTGCTCGCCCTGCTCGGCATCTACGTGTTCGTCGCGCACGTGCTGCCCGCCCCCGAGGGCGTCGAGCCCGCGGGCTGGCGCGTCACCGGCGTCTTCTTCGCGACCATCGCCGGGCTGATGCTCCAGCCGCTGCCCGGCTCCCAGGTGGTGCTGCTCGGGATCACGGCGGTGATCCTGGTCGGCGGCGTGCCGATGGGGCGGGCGCTGCAAGGTTACTCCGCGGCCTCGGTCTGGATGGTGCTGGCGGCCATGATGATGTCGCGGGCGCTGCGCGAGTGCGGCCTCGCGCGCCGCATCGCGCTGTGGTTCGTGCGCGCCATCGGCCGCACTTCGCTCGGCCTCGGCTACGCGCTGCACCTGACGGATCTGACCCTCGCCACCGGCGTGCCGTCGATCACCGCGCGGTCGGCGAGCATCGTCTTCCCGATCGCCCGCGGCGTCAGCACGCTCTACGAGTCGGAGCCGGGGCCGACGTCGCGGCGCCTGGGCGCGTTCCTGATGACGTGCATGTACCAGACCAGCACCATCGCCTCGGCGATGTTCTTCTACAGCAGCGCCGCCAACCTGCTGCTCGGCGACCTGGCGCGCGAGTTCGCCGGGGTCGAGGTCACCTGGACGAGCTGGTTCGTCGCCGGCCTGGCGCCGGGACTCGTGTCGAGCGCGGCGATTCCGTTGCTGGTGCTGCGGGTCGTGCCGCCGGAGGTGCGGCGCACGCCGGCGGCGCGCGAGTTCGCCCGGCGCGAGCTGGACCGGATGGGGCCGATCCGGGGCGTCGAGGCGGTCGTGCTCGGGGTCTTCGTCTTCCTCATCGGCTTCTGGGTGCTGTCGTCCTACGTCGACTGGCTGTCGCCGGGGCTGGTGGCGTTCATCGGGCTCGGCGTGCTCTTCGTCACCGGCGCCCTGACCTGGGACGCGGCGCTCGGCGAACGATCGGCGTGGGACGTCTTCGTCTGGTACGGCGGCCTGCTGACCCTGGGCGGCCTGCTGAACGAGACGGGGGTGACGGTGGCCTTCGCCGGGTGGGTCGGCGGCTGGTTCACCGGCGTCCCCTGGATCGTGGTGCTGGTCGCCACGCTGGTCCTCTACTTCTACACGCACTACTTCTTCGCCAGCACCACGGTGCACGCGCTGGCGCTCTACGGACCGTTCGTCACGCTGCTCGCCGGCGTCGGCGCGCCGGCCGGGATCGCGGTCTACAGCCTGCTCTTCCTCAACAACCTGCAGGCCTGCCTGACCCACTACGGCACCACGACCTCGCCGGTCATCTTCATCGAGGGCTACGTCAGCCTGCGCGACTGGTGGCGCGCCGGGTTCTTCGCTTCCGTGGCGAACCTGGTCATCTGGCTGGCGGTCGGGATCGCGTGGTGGAAGGTGCTGGGGTTGTGGTGACGGGCAGAGATCGTCGACGGCGCCCGCGGCTTCCGGCCGTGCTGGCGCTCGCGGCCGTCTGCGCGTGGGGCTGCGGGGGAGGCGGTTCGCGGCCGGCCGCGCCGGCCGCCGCGGTGGTCGAGGCGCTGGATCTGGTGATCGCCGGCGGCCGGGTGATGGACCCCGAGTCGGGGCTCGACGCGGTTCGCGACGTCGGCGTCCGCGGCGGAACCGTCGTGGCCGTCTCGGAAGCGCCGCTGGCCGGCGCGGAGACGGTCGTCGACGCGGCAGGTCTGGTGGTCGCGCCCGGGTTCATCGATCTGCACGCCCACGGGCAGGACCCGGCGAGCAACCGCTACCAGGCCATGGACGGCGTGACGACGGCGCTCGAGCTCGAGATCGGGGCCTTTCCCGTCGACCGCTGGTACAGGCGCCGGGGCGGCGCGTCGCTCATCCACTACGGCGTGTCGGTGAGCCACCAGGCGGCGCGCACCCGGGCGCTGGGGAGCGTCTTCGCCCGGGCCAACGCGGACGGGACGTTCTCGCTCGGCGAGAGCGGCGACGACACGCTCTACCGCGCCGCGGGCGGCGAGGAGCTCGTCCGGCTGCGGGAACTCGTGGAGCGCGGGCTGCGGGAGGGCGGCATCGGGATCGGCTTCGGCCTGAGCTATACGCCGGGGGTCAGCCACCTCGAGCTGCTGCGGATGTTCGAGGTCGCGGCGCGGCACGAGGCGCCGACGTTCATCCATCTCCGTTCCGCGGCCGACTTCCGGCGCGGCGGCGCGCTGGCCCCCTTCCAGGAAGTGATCGCGAACGCGGCGGTCACCGGGGCGGCGCTCCACGTCGTGCACCTGAACAGCACCGCGGGAGAACTGGCGGAGGAGGCCCTCGCGATGATCCGCGGGGCGCGCGAGCGGGGCGTCGACGTGACGACCGAGGCGTACCCCTACACGGCCAGCGCTTCGCTGATCGAATCGCCCCTGTTCGACGGCTGGATGGACCGCCCGCGCGACGCCTACTGGCGCCTGCAGTGGGTCGAGACCGGCGAGCGGCTGACCCCCGAGACGTTCGAGCGGTATCGCAGCCAGGGGGGCTGGGTGATCATGCACGGCCGGTCGGAAGCGACCAACGAGTGGATCGTCGCCCAGCCCGACGTCATCGCGGCCAGCGACGGGATCCCCTTCAGCGCGGGCCGCTCCCATCCGCGCGGCGCCGGCACGTTCGCCCGCATCCTCGGCCGCTACGTCCGCGACCGGGGCGCGCTGCCGCTGATGGACGCCCTGCGCAAGATGACCCTGCTGCCGGCCCGGCGGCTCGAAGGCGTCGTGCCGGAGATGGCCCGCAAGGGCCGCGTGCAGGTCGGGGCCGACGCCGACCTGACGATCTTCGACCCCGGGCGGATCCTCGATCGCGCCACCTACGACGCGCCGGACCGGTACTCCACGGGCATCGAGCACGTGCTGGTGGCCGGCACGTTCGTCGTCCGCGGCGGCGTCCTGGTCGAGGGCGTCTCGCCGGGCCGTCCGATCCGCGGCCGCCACCTGGCGCGGGAGTAGGCCGGCGCCCTGAACCAGCCTTCGGCGAGTGACGCCGGCCGCGCGTTCAGCGGACCGCGGCCGGCTCAGTGCGCCAGCGGGTGCGGGCGGATCTGGAACTTCACGAGCTGGCTTCGCGTCCCCTTGCCGCCTTCGATGTGCCAGACCGCGTTGGTCCCGTAGTCGGCCCACACCGCGCGGCCCTTCCAGCCGGCGTCCGGATCGTCGATCCGTCCGTCCATGCCGCGCGAGTAGAACCCGAGCGGGTAGGGGACGCGCATGATCACGAACTCCTCCTCCTCCGGCAGGAAGGCGAGCAGCGAATCGGAGGTCGAGCCGGTGGCGATCGGCACGTTCTCGCCGAGGCCGAGCGTGTCGAACTGGTCGACCCAGTTGTAGTAGTGGAAGTCGGCGCTGCCGTGCGCGGCCACGCCCTTCATCCGCGGTCCCGGCGTGGCGTACAGGGTCCAGCCCTCCGGGCAGTGCTGACCGGTGGCGGCCGGACCGTTCCGCACCGCGCACCGGCCGCGGTCGAAGCGCGCGAGGTGCCCGCTGCCGGAGAGGGCGGTCCAGACGACGCCGGCGCGGTCGACGTCGATGCCGCGCGGCGAGTAGCCCTGCACCGGCGCGGCCGGGTTCTCGAACGGCGGCTGGTAGTACTCGGCGCTGCAAGTGGAGGGCGGGTCTTCGCCGATCGACAGCCGCACGATCTGGCCCGGCACGCCGCCCGACGCCGCCCAGACGACGTTCTCCGCCGTCGGATCGGGCACGATGCCGTACCAGCCGCGCCCGAGCTGGCGGTCCTTCGCCGGATCGGGGTCCTCGCCGAGGCCCGTCCATTCCCCGATCCGCCCGTCGCCGGTGGTGTCGACGACGGTGGGGCACCAGCCCTGGGCCGCCTGCGCGTCGCCGGTCTCGTCGTAGACGCGGGTGTTGATCCAGCCGATGACGTCGCTGACGGAGCTGAAGTACAGCGTGTCGTCTTCGTCGAAACCGAACTGCAGGTGGTGGGTGTTGAAGCAGGTGTCGATCAGCTCCACGTGCTCGGTGGCCGGGTCGTAGTACGCCGCGTGCCGCGCGGCGCCGGCCAGCGGGTAGTGCCGCGCGAAGGGATTGCCGGAGCCCTCGCGGCACCACGCCGGGTTGCCCGGCCCGCGGATCTGGTGCGTCATCCAGACGCGGCCCCGCGCGTCCATCATCGGGTTGTGCGGGTTGCCCGGGTTGTTCCAGAGCAGCTCGCCGCCGAAATAGAACGACGGGTTCGGCATCTCCTGCGCGATGTACGAGCGGTAGTCCCCCTCGCCGGGCGTGTCGCGGACGGGCAGCGCCACCTCGTGGGCGGCGTTCGTCTCCGGGTCGACCCAGACCAGCTTGTCGTGGGCGAACTCGACGCCGTAGACCGGCCCGCCGGCGTTGACGCGCGGGTCGCGCTTGTCGGTCGCGATCTCGTCGTGGATGTACGCGGTGTCGCCGCCCCACGCCCACATGGTCAGCACCACGTCGCGCTCCCGGCCGCGCGGGCGCGGCGGCGTCTCCGGCACCTCGCCGGCGGTGATGCGGTCGGTCCAGTCGGCGTAGGCGGCGAGGCCCCGGCCGCGGCCGAACCGGTTCAGGTAGGAGGCCATTTGCGGGGCGCGCTGTCCGGTCAGGAGGCGGTGCGCCCACGCCGCCGTGGTCGAGTCGAACGCCTCCGCGTTCGGGATCTCGCGCGTCGCCAGGTTGCCGAGCTGGTGGCAGAGCTGGCAGCCCTGCTTGAGCGTGTCGATCCAGTGCGCCTGCGTCCGCATGCCGGGGGCGATGCCGTTGCCGCCGGCGCCGGTGCCGGGGAACTCGGACGGGTCCGGCGCCTCCATCAGCGCGTACCAGTAGTTGGCGGGGTAGACGGCGGCCGCCTGCCGCGGGTCCGCGGCGGCGACCGCGGTCAGGTCGAGTCTCCGCCCCGGCCGGCCGGAGACCTTCGGGGAGTCGGCCAGACCGTATCCGCGCACCCAGATCGCGTACTCCGCGTCGGGAAGGTCCGGCAGCACGTACCGGCCGTCGTCGTCCGTCACCACGATCTTGCGCAGCGTGGTGGCGAGGTCGTCGGTCTCGGCGATCACCCAGACGCCCGCCTCGGGACCGTTCGGGCCGCGGACCACGCCGCCGACGTCGTCGCCGCCGATGGCGACGGCCTGGCGGGCGGAGACCGGATCGCCGACCACGAGAACGGCGCCGGCAGCCAGGGCGGCGCCGGCGAGGACGGCAAGGAATCGACTGGCTGAAGTCGGCATCGGGACCCTCCCGCGGAGCTGGAAGCTCACGGTTTGCACAACGGCCATTCTACCGGGTTGCGGGAGCCGGCGGCGGCGGCGGCGGCCCGACGCCGGCCATTTCGTTGCGCGGCCGCGGCGGGCGGCGCGCGCGAGCGCCCTCGCGCTCGTGGAGGGGACGGGACGCCCGCCGCCTCGCGCAGAGCATCGACGCGAGCGCCCTCGCGCTCGTGGAGGGGACGGTCTTCCGCCGTATACTGCGAAAGGCGCGAGGAGCGGCACGGAGGAACGAGCATGGTGACGGCCCTGACGGGTGAAGCGGTCTCGCAGGCGCAGGTGAACGGCTTGTTGGAGGAGGTGCTTCCCCAGGGCTGCTGGAGCGATGACGACTACCTGTGGCTGACCGACCACACCCGGCGTCTGGTGGAGTTCACCGACGGTTATCTGGAGATATTGCCGATGCCGTCCCGCGGGCACCAGAGGATTCTCGCCTTTCTGTACTCGGCGTTTCAGTCTTTTCTCCGGCCCGCGGGTGGGGAAGCGCTGTTCGCTCCGCTTCGCCTGCGCATTCGTCCCGGCAAGTTTCGGGAGCCGGATCTGCTGCTGGTCAGGGACGCGCGCGATGCGCGGAGCGGCGACAGATTCTGCACCGGGGCCGATGCCGTGGTGGAGGTGGTCAGCCCGGATCATCCGGAAAGGGATCTCGTTCACAAGCGCGGCGACTATGCCGAGGCGGCGATTCCCGAGTACTGGATCGTCGATCCGGGGACGGAGACCGTCACCGTGCTCCGGCTGACGGGAGGCGTCTACGCCGAGCACGGCGTGTACGGCCGGGGGGACGAGGCGATCTCGCCGACCCTTCCGGGATTCACCGTGGACGTCGGCGGCGTGTTCGATACGGCGGAAGGAGGGTGACGCCCGGGTGAGTCGGAAGCGCCTTCACCGGCTTGCGCCCGGCGCGGGTTCGCCGATCGGCGGCCGGCGCAGGCCGGCCCGGTTGCGCTGCTCGAACGCGTGGGCGAGCTGCAGCACGCGGAGGTCGGCGTGCCGGCGGCCGACGATCTGCACGCCGACCGGCAGGCCGTCGGCGGTGAAGCCGCAGGGAACCGAGATCGCCGGGAGGCCGAGCACCGAGATCCGGGAGCAGGAGCGCATCCAGTCGACGTAGGTCTCCATCCGTACGCCGTCGATCTCGGTGAGGTACGGCTGCTCGACGTCGAACGGCGGCGCCTGGACGGCCGGGAGCACGAGGAATTCGTAGCGCTCCAGGAAGCGGCGCACCCGGTCGAGCAGCGCGCTCCACGTCCGCGCGGCGGCGCCGAGGCGCGGGCCGCTCAGACGCCGTCCCTCTTCGACGTTCCAGACGACGGTGTCCTTGAGCAGCTCCCGGTGCTCGTCGAGCAGGCTCCCGTAGCAGAGCTCGAAGTACCACGCCCGCCACACGTGGAACACTTCGTCGGCGCCGCTCACGTCCGGCTCGGCGTCCTCCACGACGCAGCCGAGGCGTTCGAACGTCCCGCGTTCGGCGTCGAGGACGGCCGTCACCCGCGGGTCGACGGGCAGCCCGCCGAGATTCCGGCTCCAGGCGACGGCCGCGCCGGCCACGTCGCCATCGAGCGGCGGGCGGAAGACCGCCCCCGGCTCCGGGAGCGAGATCGGCGCCCGCGGGTCCGGGCCGGCGACGGCGCTCAGCACGAGGGCGGCGTCGGCCACGGTGCGGGCCATCGGCCCCTGCACGCCCATCGGGAACCACGGAGCCTGGTTCGGCCAGATCGGCACGCGGCCCGGCGAGGGACGGAAGCCGACGACGTTGCAGAAGCTCGCCGGGTTGCGCAGCGATCCGCCGAGGTCGCTGCCGTCGGCGATCGGCAGCATCCCCGCGGCGAGCGCCACGGCCGCGCCGCCGCTGCTGCCGCCGCACGTCTTCGTCGTGTCCCAGGGGTTGCGCGTCGGGCCGAACACGGCGTTGAACGTCTGCGAGCCGGCGCCGAGCTCCGGGGTGTTGGTCTTGCCGATGGTGATCGCTCCGGCCGCGCGCAGCCGCTCGACGATCGGCGCGTCCTCGTCGGGCACGAAACGCTCGAAGGCCCGGCAGCCGAACGTGGTCCGGACGCCCTTCGTCCACGTCAGGTCCTTGTGGGCCACCGGCAGCCCGTGCAGCGGCCCGAGCGCGTCGCCGCGGGCCACCGCGGCGTCGGCGGCCTCGGCGCCGCGGCGCGCCCGGCCGGGCAGCAGGGTGACGATGGCGTTGACGATGGGGTTGACCCGCTCGATGCGGGCCAGGTGGGCGTCCATCACCTCCACCGCGGAGAGCTCGCGGGCCGCGACGGCGCGGACGAGCTCGGCCGCCGGCCACGCGCAGAGGTCGTTGGAGGAATGCATCGCCACAACCTACTACGATCGCCGCCGCGCCGGGGGCGGGCCGCCGGACCGCGCGTGTAGAATCCGGGGCGTCGACGGCGGCGGACGTCCGCGGGATTCCCGTTCAACACCGGGGCCGGAGGGAGCAGGGAGATGCAGAGGACCAGTCAGCGGATCGGCGCGGCGGCGGTCATCGGCGGCCTGTTGGGGGCGGGGCTCGCGGCCACGGCGCCGCTCGGGGCGCAGGGGCCGGACGCGGTCACGGCGGAGACCGTCGCGGAGTGGATGCGCGAGCTGTCGAACTGGGGCCGCTGGGGCGCCGACGACGAGCTGGGCACGCTCAACCTCGTGACGCCGGAGAAGCGCCGCGCCGCGCTGGCCCTGGCGACGGCCGGCGTATCGGTCTCGCTGTCCCACGACTATCTGACCGAGCCGGACGTCGAAGCCACCTCGCCGGTGGGCTACGAGCTGCTCGGCCCGAACCGCCCCGGCCCCTTCCGCAGCGACCGCTACACGTTCGCGTATCACGGCTACGCGCACTCGCACATGGACTCGCTCTGCCACATGATGCACGAGGGGGCGCTGTACAACGGCTACGTCCGCGACGAGGAAGTGACCGAGGCCGGGTGCGCCAGGCTGGGCGTCGACAACTACAAGCAGGGGATCGTCAGCCGCGGGATCCTGATGGACGTCCCGCGCCTGAAGGGCGTCGGCCATCTGGAGCCGGGCACGCCGATCCACGTCGAGGACCTCGAGGCCTGGGAGGCCGAGGCGCGGCTGCGCGTGGAGAGCGGCGACGTGCTGTTCGTCCGCACCGGGCGGTGGGCCCGCCGGGCCGAGCACGGGCCGTGGGAGATGAACCGCGAGGCGGCGGGGCTGCACGCCTCGGTCGCCCCCTGGCTCCGCGAGCGGGGCGTCGCCATGCTCGGCGCCGACGGCACCAACGACGTGCTGCCGTCGGGCGTCGAGGGCGTGACGCAGCCGATCCACCAGTTGACGATCGTGGCGATGGGGATGCCCCTGTTCGACAACCTCGACCTCGAAGCGCTGGCCGCCGAGGCGGCCCGCCAGGGCCGCTGGGAGTTCCTGCTGGTGGCGGCGCCGCTCGCGGTCGAAGGCGGGACCGGGTCGCCCCTGAACCCGCTGGCGATCTTCTGAACGGCGGAGGACGGCCGGAGCCGCGCCGGCCGCTCCGCGCCGTCCTGGCCCGCCAACCGTCGCGCCTTGCTGCTCCGCTTGGCGCCCAACCCAATCCCGCGGGAGTCCGCGCCGTTCTACGGCGCAGATTCCCGAGGGGCGGCGCCGATGGCCAGCAGCTCGTCCTCGGTGCGGATGTACCACGTCCCGTCGACGAGCGCCGGCGAGGCCAGGGTGCGGGCGCCGACGTCGTTCGTGTGGAGCAGCTCGAACTCCGGTCCCGCCCGCAGGACGAACGTGACGCCGTCGTCGTTGGTGAAGAACACCTTGCCGTCGACCAGCACCGGGGAGGCCGAGAAACCTTCCCGGACGGCGCGTCCGAGCCGCGCCTGCCACAGGACCTCGCCGGTGGCGGCCCGGAAGCAGGTGACGATGCTCGCCATGTCGTTGATGGTGTAGAGGTAGCCGTCGTGGGCGAGCGGCGAGGGCACGAACGGCGAGCCGCGCGACGTGGACCACGCGACGTGCGTGTCCGTCACGTCGCCCCGTCCGCCCGGCCGGATCGCCAGCGTCGGCCCGGCGCGCCCCGACGTGCAGAAGACCAGCCCCGCCTCGACCACCGGCGTGGGGATGACTTCGAAGTTGTTCCCGCTGCAGCGCCACAGCTCCCGCCCCGTCTCCGGGTCGTAGGCGTTGACCGTGCGCTGGCTGCTGACGACGAGCTCGTCGCGGCCGCCGACCCGTATGGCCACGGGCGTTCCCCAGCCGACGCTCTGCGCGCGGGGGGTGCGCCAGATCGGTTCGCCGGTGGCCGTGTCGTAGGCGGCCACGAAGCCGCCGCTGCGCTGGTCCTGGTAGATGACGAGCTTGCCGCGGTAGAGCAGCGGCGACCCGGCCGGTCCGTGGTAGTTCGAGATGGGGCCCACCTCCGTGCGCCAGAGCACGGCGCCGTCGAAGTCGAGCGCCGCCAGTCCCCGGCTGCCCAGCGACACGTAGACCCGCCGGCCGTCGGTGGCCGGGGTGGCCGAGGCCGGCCCGTTCTTCCGGTGCACGTCCTCGCGCGGCCCGGGGGCCGCCTCGGTCTCCCACAGCAGCGCCCCGTCGCTGCGCCGGTAGGCGAGAACGTACAGGCGGCGCCCGCCGTCGCGCCCCGCCGTCAGGAAGACGTGGTCGTCCCAGACGACGGGCGACGAGTTTCCGCGTCCCGGCACGGGAGCGCGCCAGAGGACGTTCTCGGTCGCGCTCCAGCGGTCCACGTATCCGGAATCGGCGACGACGCCCTGGCCGGAAGGACCTCGCCAGCGCGGCCAGTAGCGCGCGCCCTCGCCTTCGACCGGAATCATGCCGACGGCCGGGGCCGGCGTCTGGGCGCGGCCGATCGACGCGCCGCCGGCGGGCGCGGTCAGGATCAGGGCGACGATCGGGGCGAGACGATGAACCTTCATGTCCTCTCCTCGGAGGCGCGGCGCGGCACACATTATACGCGGCGGCGGCGCGCCCCCGGGTCGCCCGGGGCGTTCGCGGATCCGCGGACGCGGCTATAATCGGCGCCAGCCGGCGCGGGACGGCGCCGATGCGCTTCATGCTGACGATCCCGCTCACGGACCGCTGCCGGCTCGCGCCGCTCGAGCTCGCGGACGCCGACGAGCTCTTCTCCCTCACCGACGCGAACCGCCGTCACCTGCGGCGCTGGCTGCCGTGGCTGGACGGCGTCCGCGGGGTCGACGACACGCGGACCTTCATCCGCGCCGCGCAGGCGCAGGCGGCGCGCAACGACGGCGTCCAGCTCGCCCTGACGGTCGACGGCCGCATCGCCGGGATGGTGGGTCAGCACCACGTCGACTGGCGCAACCGCAGCACCTCGATCGGCTACTGGATCGGCGAGTCCTTCCAGGGCCGCGGGTGGACGACGTCGGCGTGCCGCGCGCTGATCGGCCGGGCTTTCGGGAGGACCCGGCTCAACCGCGTCGAGATCCGCTGCGCGCCGGACAACCTGCGCAGCCGGGCGATCCCGATCCGTCTCGGCTTGCGGGAAGAAGGGCTGCTGCGCGAGGTGGAGTGGTTGTACGACCGTTTCGTGGATCACGTGATCTACGCGGCCCTGGCGCGCGAGTGGGGAGCGGCGGAGGACGGCGCCGACGACGGGAGGGAAGGATGACGGGTGTCAGCGCGGCGCGCCTGTACACGGCGGTCCGGCGCGGGTGGATCGTCGGCCTCGGAGCGGCCCTGCTGCTCGCCGCGGGGGCGACGCTCGGCGCGCAGGACTGGCCGCACTTTCTCGGCCCGGAGAGGAACGGCCGCTACGGCGGGCCGCCGCTGGCCCGCTCGTGGCCGGGGGGCGCCCCCCGGGAGCTCTGGCGCCGGCCGGTCGGCGAAGGCTTCGCGGGCCCCGTCGTCCACGGGGGGCGCGTGCTGCTGTTCCATCGCGAGGGCGGCCGCGAGGTGCTCGAAGCGCTGGACGCCGGGACGGGCTCCACGGTCTGGCGCTACGACTATCCGACGACCTACCGTGACGACTTCGGATTCGACGAAGGGCCGCGCTCGGCGCCGGTCGTCGCGGGCGGCCGGGCGTACGCGTTCGGCGCGCAGGGACGGTTGCACGCCGTCGACGTGGAGACCGGGGCCGGCGTCTGGAGCGTCGATACGCGCGCGCGTTTCCGCTTCCGCAAGGCGTTCTTCGGAGCGGCCGGCTCGCCGCTCGTCGAGGACGGACGCGTGATCGCCGCCGTCGGCGGACCGGAAGGAGGCATCGTGGCCTTCGACGCCGATTCGGGCGCCGTGCTGTGGGCCGCGGCCGGCGAGGAGGCCAGCTACTCTTCGCCGGTGGGGGCCACCCTCGGGGGCGTCCGGCACGCCCTGTTCTTCACGCGCGACAACCTGGTGAGTCTCGACCCGGCCACCGGAAGAGAGCGCTTCCGCCGAGGCTGGCGAGCTCGAATACGCGCGTCGGTCAACGCGGCGACGCCGCTCGTCGTGGACGATCTGGTCTTCGTTTCGGCGCAGTACGGCACCGGCGCCGGCGTGTTCCGCGTGGCGGGGTCGGGGGTCGAAGAGTTGTGGACGTCGGACGACGCGCTGTCGAACCACTACGCGACCAGCGTGCACCGGGACGGCCATCTCTACGGCTATCACGGGCGGCAGGAGTACGGCCCGAGCCTGCGCGCCGTGGCGCTCGAGACCGGCGGCGTCGCCTGGGACGAGCCCCGGTTCGGAGCGGGAAGCATTCTGCTGGCCGGCGACCTGCTGGTCGTCATGCGCGAGTCCGGCGAGCTGCTGCTGGCCGAGGCGTCGCCGGACGCCTTCACGCCGGTCGCCCGCGCGCGGCTTCTGCGCGGCACGGTACGGGCCTATCCGGCGCTGGCCGGCGGCCGGTTCTACGTGCGCGACGGCGACACCCTGCTGGCGGTCGATCTCGGCCGCTGACGCCGGCGCGCGTCGAATCGGGCCGCTCGCCGTCATCACCCGGAGACGACCATGCTGGAGCTGCTCGTCGTGGTTGGCCTGGTGGTCGGCACGTCCGCCGCCTGCTCGCTGTTCGAGGCGGTCCTGTATTCGGTGCCGGCGAGCCGCGTCGAGGCCCTCGACCGCGCGAAGCGTCCTTCCGGCCGCATCCTGAAGCGGATGCGGCAGAGGGTGGATCGGCCGATCGCCGCGGTGCTGTCCCTGAACACCATCGCCAACACCGGCGGCGGCGCGCTGGCCGGCGCGCTGGCGGCCGGCGTCTTCGGCGCGGCGCGCATCTGGGTGTTCTCGGTCACCTTCACCGTGGCGATCCTCCTTTTTTCGGAGGTCCTGCCCAAGACCGTGGGCGTGGTCTATTCCCGCGCGCTGGCGCCCTTCGTCGCCCGGCCGCTGGCCTGGCTCGTGGTGTTCTTCGGCCCGCTCATCGCGCTGACGCAACTCGCGACCCGGGTCGTCCGCTCCGAATCCCGGGAACTCCGCATCTCCGACGACGAGTTGCTGACGATGGTCGGGCTCGGTCTGCGGTCGGGAGACTTCCAGCCCCACGAGGCGCGGGTGATCCAGAACGTGCTCGCCCTCGAGCGCCGCACGGTCTCGGAGGTCATGACGCCGCGTCCGGTGGTCTTCACGCTGGCCGCTTCCCTCACCGTCCGCGAAGCGGCGGCGATGACCGAGCTCGACAAGTACAGCCGGGTTCCCGTCCATGCGCGGGATCCCGAGGAGCTGATCGGCGTCGCGCACAAGGTGGACATTCTGAAGGCGGTGGCCGGGGACCGTTTCGAGACCACGCTGGACGCCGTGATGCGGCCCCTGAACTTCGTCGTCGCCGCGGCGCCGCTCGACCGCGTGCTGAGGACGTTTCTCGCCCGGCGCCAGCACATGCTGGCGGTGATCGACGAGTTCGGGGGATTCGCCGGTATCGCCACTCTGGAGGACGTGCTCGAGGAGCTCATCGGCCGCGAGATCGTCGACGAATTCGACGCGGTGACCGACCTGCGGGCGTTCGCCCGGCGGCAGGCGGTTGCGACCCGGCGCGAGACTTCGGACGGCCAGGAGTCTGCGCCGTAGAACGGCGCGGACTCCTGCGGGCCCGGTTGGGCGCCGAGCGGAGCCGTCAGGCGACGGTTGGCGGGCGGGGTCTGCGCCGTAGAACGGCGCGGACTCTGGAATTCGTCCGCATCCGTTCCGGACTTTGCCGCGGGTATGAACTTGTAGTAGACTGTCGCCCGACGGGAGTTACGGGATCCGCGCGATACCGTCGCGGGTCCGGTCCGAAAGGGGCTGGTGGCAACAATGTCGAGAGGCGGAATCCTGGAAGCGCTGAGGACCGAGGAGAAGGCGCTCAAGACGCAGCTGGTCGCGATACAGCGCGCCATCGAGGCGATAGAGCTGGCGGATGCGCCGGCGCCCGCCGCGCGCGGAAGGAAGAAGGCGCGCAAGGTCGTGGCCGTTCCGGCTCCGGCTCCGACTCCGCGGCGGAAGCGGCCGATGACCGAGGAGCAGCGTCAGGCCATCTCCGAGCGGATGCGGCGCTACTGGGCGTCGAGACGCGAAGCGAAAGCCTCGGAGGAGTAGGCCGGCCGGGGAACGCCGGCTCGAAGAAGAGCGGGCGTTCCTCCGGCTTCGGCGGGCGGGAACGGCGGCGCGCCAGGGGGCCCGGCGCCGGGCGCCACGGCGGACCTTGCGACGATCGCGGGACGTCCTTCCTTTCTTCGGACCGGGTCCTCGATGCTATGATGGCCCCGGGAGGGTGGCATGACCTGTCGAAACTTCGCGGTGGCGTGCGCGGCGGCCGCGGCCGTCTCTCTGGCCGCGGCGCCGGCGTCGGCGCAGACGCTCCGGACCCCTTGGGGGGCGCCGGACCTGCAGGGCATCTGGGACTTCCGCACCATCACTCCGCTGGAACGGCCGGAGGAGCTGGGCGACAAGGCGTTCCTGACCGCCGAGGAAGCGGCCGCCGCCGAGGAAGCGGAAGTCCGGCGCAACGCCGAGCTGTGGGAGGCGGAGGCGCGCCGCACGGAAGCCGGCGGCAACGTGGGCGCCTACAACAACTTCTGGATGGACCGGGGCACGAACCCGATCGAGACGCGGCGCACGTCGCTGATCGTCCATCCATCCGACGGACGCTTCCCGGAACTGTCGGAGGCCGGGGCGCGGCGGGCGGAGGCGCGCCGCGCGTACCTGGCGGAGCACCCGGCCGATTCGTACGCCGATCGCAACACGTCCGACCGCTGCATCGTCGGTTTCAACGCCGGCCCGCCGATCACGCCGCTGGCCTACAACCAGAACATGCAGCTGTTCCAGACGCCGGACCTCGTCGTGATCTACACGGAGATGGTCCACACGCCGCGCATCGTGCCGCTCGACGGCCGCCCGCCGCTCGATCCGCGCATCCGCCTCTGGTCGGGCGACTCGCGCGGGCGCTGGGAGGGGAATACGCTCGTCGTCGAGACCGCGAACTTCAACGAGAAGCGGCAGTGGATCCCGCTCACGTCCGGGGGGTCCGGCGTGACGTCGACCGCGGACATGACGCTGGTCGAACGTTTCACCCGTCTGGACGGCGATACGCTGGAGTACACCTTCACGGTCACCGATCCCGGCACGTGGGCCGGCGACTGGACGGCGTCGATGCCGATGCGGCGGACCGAGGTTCCGCTGTTCGAGTACGCCTGCCACGAGGGCAACTACTCGATGGAGGGCATCCTGGCCGGACACCGGGCCGAGGAGCGGGAGGCGGCGGGGAAGTAGCGGACGTCCTTACGGCAAACTTCGGCACGAGGTGAAGAGAAGATGACCAACCGATCGATTCTCGCGCTCGCCGCCGCCGCGGCGCTCGGGCTGCTGCCGGCGGTCTCCGCCGCGCAGTCCGCCGGGGACGCGGCGCCGTTGCGCACCGCGCACGGCCACCCGGACCTGCAGGGCATCTGGGACTTCCGGACCGTCACTCCGCTGGAGCGTCCGGAGGAGCTGGGCGACCAGGCGTTCTTCTCGGAGGAGGAGAGCGCCGAGTACGCCGCCGAGCGGGTGCTGGCCAACAACGCCGACCGGGACCGCGAGCAGCGGAAGCAGGTGACCACGGACCGCGGGACGGTGAACGGGACCCGCGAGAGCCGCGACCTCGCCCTCGCCTACAACGACTTCTGGTGGGATCGAGGGGACAACGTGGTCGAGACGCGCCGCACCTCGCTGGTCGTCGATCCGCCGAACGGCCGGATTCCCGCGCTGACCGAGGCCGCGGCGCGGCGCGCGGCCGAGCGCGTGCGGATCAACCAGCGTCCCTCCGAGGGGCCGGAGGATCGTCCGCTCGGCGAGCGCTGCATCACCGGCTTCAATTCCGGGCCGCCGATGCTGCCCGCCGCCTACAACATGAACGTCCAGGTCTTCCAGACGCCCGACCACGTCGTGCTGCTGAACGAGATGGTGCACAACGCGCGGATCATCCCCCTCGACGGGAGCGGTCACGGCGTGCTGCCGCAGTGGACCGGCGTGTCGCGCGGGCGCTGGGACGGCGACACCCTGGTCGTCGAGACGAAGAACTTCCTGCGCGAGACCAGCTTCCGCAACTCCAGCAGGAACCTGCACTTGGTGGAGCGGATTCGGCGGGTGGACGAGGACACGCTGCTCTACACCTTCACGGTGACGGATCCGACCACCTGGACTGCGCCGTGGACGGTCGAGTTGCCGATGCGGCGGAGCGACCTGCCCATCTTCGAGTACGCCTGCCACGAGGGCAACTACGGCATGGACGGCACGCTGACCGGCGCCCGGGCCGTCGAGCGGCGCGCCGCGGGTCAGTAGCGGCGGACGGACGGGCTCCCGGCGCAGCGCCGCTGCCTCGGGGCCCGTTCACCGGCCTCCTGGCGGGGTCAGCGTTGCGCGCCCGCGGCGATCACCGCCGACCGGGCGGCGGCGTTCGCCGCGGTCAGGCCGCCGTTCGCGCCCCCGAAGTTGAAGATCCGGTAGCCCTGTTCCATCCGCGGGGCGGCGTTCGCGGGCGTGACGGTGCCTCCGCAGGCGAGGTCGCGCGTCCGGCAGACCGCCAGGAGGCGTTCGAAGGCGGCGGCCACCTCCGGGTCGTCCGCGCTCTCGGCGCCGTAGGAGGCGGCGAGGTCGCCGCCCGCTCCCAGATAGAAGCCTCCGACGCCCGGCACCCGCGCGATGGCGTCGGCGTTCTCCACCCCCTCCCGCGTCTCGATCATCGCCCAGAAGAGCAGGTCGCCTTGCGGGTTCAGGGGCCAGAGGTCGGCGCGGCGCCGGCACTCGGCGCGGCCGACGCCCCAGAACGGGCACTGCACCGTGCCCCGGACGCCCGGCGGGTTCGGGATGGCGGACGATCGAAGCTGCCGGGGACGCATCGTCCGCACGACGTTCTCCGCCTGTTCGGCCGTCTCGACGTTGTTGACGAGGATGCCCATCAGGCCGACGTCGAGCGCGTGCTTGACCATCCACTGCGTCTGCTCGCGGCCGTAGGGAGGAAAGCGCGCGAACACCGGCGGACGCGCCTGCGCGTGGCCCCGCGCGAGGAGGCCCGCCTTGTCGCTGGCCGTCAGGAACGCCACGAACCGTTCGAGCCCCTCGAACCGCAGGGGGTTGTGCTCCATGTCGACGTACACGTAGTCGATGCGCGGGTCGCCGGCGAGCGACCGCGCGTTCTGAAGCGACAGGTCGGCCGTGCTCACTCCGAACACGTGCTTGCCCTGCTCGAGCTTCTCGATCACCGGGTTCAGGTGGAGGTAGGACTCGCGGGCCGCCGGGGCGCAGACGAACAGGACGGCGAGAACGGCGGCGGCCGCCGCGGGCGGGGCGGCGGGGCGGAGACGGGAGAGACGAGAGGACGACGTCATGGAAGACCTCCTCGTGGCGGTCTGCGCCGCGGAAGCGCGGACGCAGGCGGCGCGTCCCGGCCGCCGGGCCCAATGTACCCGACGCGCCGGCGCGGGCGGGGCCGGGTGACGCCTCGCCGCGCGCCGTCACCGCGGCGGCGCGTGGTATGGTCCCCGGCATGGGCTGTTGCGAGGCGACGAATCCGGGGCTCGCCGGGGTCGTGTCCGGTTCGCGCGAAGATCCGGAGGCGGGCGCGCGGCCGTGGCCCGAACCGGGCGTGGCCTGGGATCGGCGCACCACGCTCAGGAGCCTGCTGGGCGCGGCCGGGGTGATCGCGGTCAGCGGCTGCGCCGGCGAGCCCGAGGACGGGACGGCCCGCGTCCGGCTGGCCTTCTGCGGCCAGCTCCTGTGCGTCGTGCCCTACGAGGTCGCGCGGGCGCGCGGACACTTCGCCGCCCAGGGGCTGGCCGTCGAGCTGGTCTACACGCGCGGGGGCGCCGCGGCGATGCAGGCTCTGGTCGGGGGCGCGGTCGACTACGCCGGCACCTCGTTCGACGTCGCGCTGCAGGCGGCCGCCCACGGCGCGCCCGTCCGCCGGGTGGCGTCCACCGGCCGGCTGCCGCTGTTCGCGCTCGCGGCGTCCCCGGCGCGGGCGGACGACCTCGATTCGGTGGCGGCGCTGGAGGGCCGGACGGTCGGGATCTCCGCTCTCGGCAACGCCGACCACGCCCTGCTGCTGTACCTGCTGGATCGGGCCGGCGTCGACGAAGGCGCCGTGCGGTTCGCCGCCATCGGCACGAACGTGTTCGACGCCCTGCGGCTCGGCCAGGTCGACGCGGCGATGCTGCAGGAGCCGGCCCTGTCGCTGATCGTCGAGGCGGGCGGGCGCGAGCTGGTCAACTTCATGGAGCTGGAGGAGGCGCGGCGGCGCCTGGGCGGTCCCTATGCGTTCATGGGGGTCAGCGTGCGCGCGGCCGAGCGCGACGGGCGGCTGCCGGAGATACGGAAGCTGGCCGCCGCGCTGACCGCGGGCCTGGCCGATACGCGCGCCCTGCCGCCGGCCGAGGTCGTCGGCGCGCTCCCCGAGGCGCTCGTCGCCGGCGGCGACGTCGACCGCCTCGAGCGGGTCATCGGCCGCTACCGGCGGTCGCTGTACCCCGAACGCGTCGACCTGGACGTCGAGGCGGCGGCGCGGGTTCTGCGCGCCCAGGAGGTCGCCGGCCTGCTCGCGCCGGGGCAGGTCGACCTGGAGACCCTGCTGGACGCCGGCGCCCTGGCCGGCTAGCGCCGACGACCGATGCTGCGGGTCCGCGGGCTGGCGGTCGGCTACGGCGCGGAGCCGGTCCTCGAGAGCATCGATCTCGACGTGGCGGCGGGGGAGTTCGCCGCCCTCGTCGGACCCTCCGGATCCGGCAAGACGAGCATCCTGCGGGTGGTGACGGGGCTGCTGGAACCGCTGCGCGGCACGGTCGACGTCGACGTCGGGGCGCGCGACGTGGGCTTTCTGTTCCAGGACGACGCCCTGCTGCCGTGGCGCACGGCGCGCCAGAACGTGGCCCTGGGGCTGCGCATCCGGCAGTTCGCGCCGGACGCGGCCGGCGAGCGGGCCGAGCACTGGCTGAAGGTGCTGGGGCTGGCCGGCTACGGCGGCCGCTATCCGGGGCAGCTCTCCGGCGGGCAGCGCAAGCGGGTGGCCATCGCCCAGGTGCTGGCGCTGCGGCCCCGGCTGCTGCTGATGGACGAGCCGTTCGCCGCGCTCGACGCCATCGTCCGGATGCGCATCACCCAGGAGCTGCTGGAGTGGGTCGAGCGCGAGCGGCTCACCGTGCTGCTGGTCACGCACGACCTCGAGGAGGCGATCGCCGCCTCCGACGTGGTGCACGTGCTGGGCCACGGACCGCGCGCCGCGATCCGCGCCAGCCACCGCGTCGGGATCCCCCGGCCCCGGCGGGTGCTCGAGGCGCGCGGCCACCCGGCCTTCGGACCGCTGCTGCGGACCCTGTGGGCCGGGTTGGCCGGGCGGTCCGCGGAGCCGGCCCGGGAGTCGAACCCGTCATGAAGGAGAAGTTCCGGTCTCCGCCGGTCCGCCGCGGCGCCGCGCTGCTGCTCCTGCTGGCGGCGTGGGAGGCGGCGTCCCGCGCGGGCGTCCTCGACCCGTTCTACGCGCCTCCGCCGGCGGCCGTCGCGGAGGTCCTGTTCACCCTCGCCGCCGGCGGCGACCTGTGGCCGCACCTGGGCGCGACCGCGTCCGCCGCGTTCGCCGGGCTGCTCGCCGGCCTCGTGCTCGGCGTCGCGCTCGGCTTCGCGGCCGCCCTGACGCCGCTGGTCTCCGACGTGCTCGAGCCCGTGATGATCCTGCTCAACGCGATCCCCCGCGTCGTGCTGGCGCCGCTGTTCGTCATCTGGCTCGGCATCGGGCTGGCGTCGAAGCTGGCGCTCGCCGCGATCCTCGTGGCGGTGCTCGTCTTCTTCGCGGTCTGCAACGGCGTCCGCGACGTGGACCGGCGGCTGGTCGAGCGGGTCCGCACCCTGGGCGGCGGACAGCGGACGCTGGTGCGCGAGGTGTACGTGCCGGCGGTGACGAGCCGCGTGCTCGGAAGTTTCCGGGTCGCGGTGGGGTTCGCCTTCACCGGCGCGGTGGTGGGCGAGTTCGTCGCCTCCAGCCGGGGCCTGGGCTATCTGCTGCAGTTCGCGCAGAGCACCTACAACGCCGCGCTGACCATCGCCCTGATTCTCGTCGTCATGGTCGTCGTCCTGCTGCTGTTCGCCTGCGCCGAACGGATCGAGCGCCGCCTGCTGCGCTGGCGGCATCCGTAAGGAGGCAGGAAAGGGCGATCGCCGGCCGTGAGCCTGCGCCGCGAGCGACGGCCGCACACGTTCGTGACCTCCGCGGGCGGAGAGCGAAGTCGTCAGGGGCCGTCGACGCTCGCCCCGGCCAGCGCGGCGACGGCGGCCAGCGTGGTCTGCGCCGCGTTCAGCCCGAGCCGGAAGTCGTCGTCCGTGTAGGTGTCGTAGAGGTCGGTCGGCTGATGCCAGTGCGGGTTCCAGCCGGCCCCGAGGTGCATGCCGCGCTCGTTCTCCCGCAGGCTGATCGACGGCGTCAGGTTCATGAACGGCGTCGAGTCGGTGTTGGTCATGTGGGGGCCGACCGCGGCGGGGTAGTCGGTGGCGTACGCGTCGTTGGCCGCCTTGAAGCGGAACGCGAGCTCGCGCGACTCGGCGGCGAGCTCCGAGTTCGACTGGAACTCGACGTTCACGTCCGCTTCGCGCCGCTGGTCGCGGCTGACGACGCCGTCCGGCCCCGGCGCGCCGTGGTCGAACAGCATCATGTCGTGCTGGATCATGCCGAGCCAGCGCGGCTCGGGGTACAGGCCGGAGCCGGGCGGATCCTCGACGCCCTGCCGCCCGCGCCGCTGCTCCACGTAGGCCCGGCTGCCGTTGAGCCCGGTCTCCTCGTCGTTCCAGAGGGCGAAGCGGATCGAGACTTCCGTCCGCACGTCCGGCGCGCTGAAGATGCGCGCCAGCTCCATCACCAGCGCCGTGCCGGAAGCGTCGTCGTCGGCCGCCTCGCCGAAGCCGTGCCCGTCCATGTGCGCGCCCAGGATGTACATCTCGCCGGGCCGCGCGGTCCCCACCGTGGTGCAGTACACCTGGGATCGGCCGCCGTTGACCGGCTCCTCGAGGTTGAGCGCGCGCAGCGCTTCGTCCGGCTGCAGCGCCGGGTCGCGGACCACGCCGGTGCGGCCGCGGTAACCGAAGATGGAGCTGCCGCCGGGACCGCTCCCGTTGCGCCCGATGCGTCCGCCGGTCGGGGTCGGCCCGGCCGGGTTCAGCGGCCCCCGGGCGCGCCGCCGCGCCGCGCCGGCCGGCCGCGGCGGCGGGTCGTAGGTGTAGCGCAGGCGCTCGGTGGGACACCCCGCCGCCTCGAGCCACGACTCGATCCAGTCGACGGCGTCGCGGTTGCGCCGCGTGCCCTGCCGCCGGTCGCCGAACCGCGTCAGCCCCTTGATGACGGCCTTGTAGCGTTCGAGGTCGAGGCGGCCGACGAGGACCGCGATCGGGTCGTCCCCCGCGGGTTGCTGACCGGAGACGGCGGCTCCCGGACCCGAGCCGGTGATCAGCGCCAGAACGACGGCCAGCCCTGCCACGGTCGCGCGCATGGGTTTCCTCCCCCTGGTTCCGTTTCCGCCCGAGACGAACGTCGCGGCCATTGTACGTCTCCGCGCCCGCGGCCGCCCGGGCGATCCGCCGCGTGCCCCGCGTGCCCCCACGTCGGTGGAATCCTTGTATATTTTCCACTTCATGGAAATCGAGAGGATGATCCGTCACGCCCGCGCCCGCCTTTCCTGCTGGAGTGGACGGAGGACGACAGGGGAGGACGCCGCGTTCCGGTTCCTCGCGCGCGCCGCGGCGATCGGGATTCTCGCGGGAGCGCCCGGCGCCTGCGTCGGCCCGGCGCCGGCGGACACGGACGCGCCCGATGCGTCCGCCGCCGCCGAGTCGGCCGCCGACTTCGATCCGGGCGCGCCTCTGGCGGGAACGTGGAGGCTGGAGCGGATCGAGCGCTTCGATCAGGCCGGGGCGCCGCTGTCCGACCTCATGCACCCGACGATCGGCCTGGCTCCGACCCTCGGTTTCCTGATGGCCGACGGCGAGCGCCTGGCGTTCGTCATGCAGGAGGAAGCCCCGGCGGCCGGCGCGGACGGCGGCGCCGCGCCGGACGACGCGGCGGGCGCCGTCGAGCGGTACGCCTCGCGCTTCGGTCCCTATGCGCTGAACGAGGCGCGGGGCTTCGTGGCGCAGCAATTGCTCGGCAGCCTCAATCCGCGCCTGACCGGCGGCCGGCTCGAGCCGTTCTACGAGTTCGACGGCGATCGACTCGTGCTCTCGCCCGGCCTGCGGTGCCCCGATTCGTACGTCCGGGATCGCGGTTGCGCCTACGGCACCACCGGCGTTCAGTTGCGCACCGTCTGGGAGCGGCTTCCGCCGTCGGCCGAGGCCGGCGGCGCGGCGCGGCCGTTCCTCGGATTCTGGGAGATCGACCGCCTCGAGCGCCGAACCGTCGACGGCGCGGAAGTCCCGGCGGAGCGGTTCGCGGCCGGCTATCTCGTCTACATGCCGTCGGGGTACATGGCGGTTCACCTGATGCGCCCGGACCGCCGGCCCTGGGAGGGGCCGCGGCCGACGGACCTCGAGGCGCACGCGGCGCTGCGGAGCTACGCCAGCTACTTCGGTCCGTTCCGCGTCGACGCCGACGAGGGCGTCGTCGTGCACCACCTCGCGGGCCATCTCGACCCCGGCCGCATCGGGGGCGACGCGCTCCGCGCCTTCGAGTTCCGCGGCGAACGGCTCGTCCTGACGCCGCCGGTCTCGACGGCCGGCGGGCGGCAGGTCCGCACCCGCGTGTTCTGGAACCGGCTGAGCGCGCCCGATTGGTAGGGCGGAACCGCCTGCCGTTACAATGCCGTCCGACACGCGCCGCGCGGCGTCCGCGAGCGCGCGGAGCCGGCCGCGGCGCCGAACCCGGAACTTCCCGGAGGGGGATCGTGATGCGCACATTCGCACTCGCCGTCGTCGTCGGTTTCAGTCTCCTCGGCGTGGCCGCCGCCGAGCAGGACCCGCCCGCGCCGTGCGGCCCGGCCGCGCAGTTGCCGGCCGAGCTGTCGAACAACGTGGGCGCCGACGCGCGCTGCTTCGAGATCCGCATGTACACGGCCAGACCGCCGGAGGACGGCAAGGGCGGCATCGACGAGCTGCACCAGCGGTTCCGCGAGGGCGAAGTCGCCATCTTCGAGAAGCACGGCGCCGAGATCGTCGCCGTCTGGCAGAACCTCGACGATCCGAACCGCCTGGTCTGGATGCTGGCCTATCGCGACCGCGCGCACCGGGAAGAGGTGTGGGCCGGGTTCCGCGACGATCCCGAGTGGCACGAGCTGCGGGCGAAGTACCCGGCCCCGCTGGAGGGGATCGAGGTCTTCATGCTGAGCTCCAGCGACTACTCCCACCTCAAGTAGCCGGCGCGAGCGCCGTTCCCGCGCACCGGAACGGACGGAGCGGGCCGCCGTGGACCACCGCGGCGGCCCGTTCCCGCTCTCCCGGGTTATGGACAGGGCGCGCCTGATCGACTGCGCCGTCCTCGCGACACCTGCCCGAACCTCGGCCGCCGCCGCGCCGGCCGCGGCAGGAGCCATGCGCAGGACTTGCGTCTCGAGCGTCATGGGCGGGCGACGCCGCCGATGCTGGCGGCGGATGGGGCAGGAGCCATGCGCAGGACTTGCGTCTCGAGCGTCATGGCCCTGGGCCTGCTCCTGCTCGGGGCGCGTCCGGCCGCGGCCGACGACGTGCAGTCCTGGACGGAGATCGAGCTGGGCGTCCTCGCGTCCGACCGGATCGCCTGGACCGTCGGCGGCGTGGCCCGCGTTCGAGACGCGCTGGCCAGCGTGTACGACCGGCGCGTCATGACCGACGTGGAGTTCGCGCCGAACAGCGCCGCAAGCCTCTCGCTCGGCTACGTCCTGCTCCACCGGACCCGGACCGGCTCCGGCTCCGGCTTCGGCCGGGATCATCGCCTGCGCGCCGCGTTGACGTATCCGCTGCTGAGGCGGGGCGTCCGGATGGAGGGCGCGACGCTCTACGAACGCCACGTCGGCCGGCGGGACGACGGAGACTTCAACCGCTACCGCCAGCAGGTGGAAGTGGAGCGTCCGCGCGCCCGGGTGTCGCCGTGGCTCTACCAGTCGGTGGCCTTCGAACGCCGCGGTTTCGTGCGGTCCCGGTCCCGCGTCGGGTTCCGCTGGCGTTTCGGGTCCGGGCATTCCTTCACGGGGGCGTACCAGTTCGAGCGGCGCCGGTTCGGCGCGGTCTGGCGGCCGCGGCACGCCGTCCTGTCGGAATGGAGTCTCGACCTGGCCGCGCAATCGGCCGCGCGGTAGTCGTCGGACCCGGGTACGGCTCCCGCTCCAGGCGCCGCCGGTATGCGCCGACTCGGGGACCGCGGGAGCGGTCGGAGCAGGTTGTCGTTGCGGCCCATGCCGCGGAAGGTGGGTGAAGTGTTCTGCCGCGGCCGCGGCGCCCTCGGCGCGGCGGCCGGCGCCTCCGCCGGTTCGCTGGACGGCCGGCCGGGGCGGACGGTGTCACGTCCGCCACTCGAGACCCACGATGAACGCGCGCCCCGGCATGCTGTTGCCGAGGCCGCCGTTCGACAGCGCCGCGTTGCCGAACAGGGGCTCCCTGTTGATCGCGATGAACAACGGGTGATCGTTCTTGTTCAACAGGTTGCGGACGGCGCCGGTGAGCCGTAACCCGCCGCCCAGTTCGTAGCGTCCACGCAGGTTCCAGGTCGTGAAGGGCCCCTTCCTGTGGATCGTTCCGCGCGCCGGCTCGGCGAACGGAATCAGCAGGTTCTCCTCCGTGTCGTACCAGACCGGTCCGTGGTACGTCCCGGCCACCTGCACCATCCACGCCGGGTTGCGCACCCCGAGGAGCAGGGAACCCTGCGTTTCGTAGACGCGGATGATGCGGTCGGTGCCGAGGTTGCGCGCGGCCGCGTCGAGGTCGCGCATCCGGAAGTGGTGCGCCGCGTTGATCCCGAGGTTCACGCTCGTGGCGTCGCCCACCCGGGCCAGGACGGAATCGCTCTGCAACTCGAGCCCGACCAGCTCCGACTCCGCGCGGTTCTGGTAGATGCGGACGAGGGCGTTGCGCGTATCCCCGACGGCCTGAATCCGGTTGGTGACGTCGTTGCGGAACAGCGCCAGGTCGAACCACGTCCGCGCGGTCTCGTACGCGAGACCGACTTCGGCGCTCGTCGCCTGTTCCGGCTCCAGGTCCGGGTTGCCGATGATCTGGCCGCCGAGGACGGTCGTGTAGTCGATGGCCAGCTCGGTCGCGTTCGGCGCCCGGTATCCCGTCTGGACGTTGAACCGGACCGCGAGCTCTTCGGTCGGCTTGACCGTGGCGCCGACGCGCCAGGTGACGGCGTCGTAGTTCGCGGCCCGCTCGGCCAGATTGGCGCGGTTGGGGGTTTCGCGGATTCGATGGCGTCCGCCGTCGAAGCGCACGCCGCCGCGAAGGATGAGGCGGTCGTCCAGCGCGCGCTGCACGTCCTCGACGAACACGCCGAGGTTGCGGCTGTCGGAGTTGTTGTCGAACGGACCCACCTGCGATGCCGTTCTCCCGGGCAGGGGTTCGCGCATCCGCGTGCTGCGCAGCCGCCACCACTGCTGGTCGACGCCGACCTGGACGCTGTTTCCCCCTCCCGCTTCCACGTTCGTCAGCCCGCGCAGGAAGAAACCGGTCTGCTGCCGGCGATTGTGGTCGAGGTCGACGCCGGGTATGGGCCCCGAGCTGCTTCGCCGCACCTCGGCGCCCCAACGGAAATCGTCGAGGTCCCGGAGGTACGACGTCTGCACTTCCCAGTTGACGCGCTCGCCGGGGGTTTCGCCGCTGTAGACGAGATCGAAGGAACGGTTGGTACGGTTCTCGTCGTTGTCCCAGTCCCATGACGACCCGCGGAAGCCGGCGTCGTACATGCCGTCGGTGCGCCCGGTGAACGTCACGCGCTGAAAGGCGTTGGGCGTGTAGCCGAGCGCGACCATGCCGCCGCCCTGCTGGTAGGCGGTGTTGCGCATCGGCGACTCGACCGCGCCGGCGCCGGCTTCGTAGTCGCCCCGCCGGCCGCCGTGCGCGCTGACGAAGTAGTCCCATTCGCTGACCGACGCGCCGTACTCGGCCACGGTCTCCAGCTGTCCCCACGACCCGCCGCCGATGCGCACGTGGGCGCCCGGGCTCCGCAGGCCGTCCTTCGTGATGAGGTTGATGACGCCGCCGAGGGCCTGGCTGCCGTACACGAGCCCCCCGGGGCCGCGCAGCACCTCGATGCGCTCGACGTTGTGGAGACCGAGCTTGGAGACGTTGGCCGTGCCCGCGCGCCGGCCGTTGATCAGCACGACCACCTGGCTCCGGAAGTCGCGTCCCTGTCCGTCGCTGGCGCCGCCGCGGATGTTGATCGACGTCTGGCCCGGCGTCCACGTGCTGAAGAACGCCACGCCGCGCTCGCCGAGGAACTCGGTCACGGTCATCGCCGCGGACTCTTCGATCTCCTCCCGATCGAACGTCTGCATGGTCACGGGCACGTCGCTGACGCGCTCGTCCTCCAGCGTGGCGGTGACGACGACCTCCTCGAAGCGCCGTTGCGGGGCGGCCGGATCGTCCGGGCCGGCGGCGGCGCCCTGCCGCGCGGCCGCCGGGGACGCGGCGCCCGCTCCCGGCAGCGACAACACCACGCCGAGATACGCGTGTATTCCGAATCGAACGCTGCGCACGGGCATGCCTACCTCCTCCTTCGCGGGCTCACCCGCCGCCAGCTCAACACCACCCCCGACAGGCTGAGCGTCAGGCCGCCGAGGCCGAGGCCGATGATGGTGACGTCCCACGCGGGACGGTTGCGGATCAGGAACGGGAAATCCAGGCAATGCAGGCCGGTGACCGCCCAGCGCATGACCATGGCGTGGGTGTCGTAGGCGCGCGCCACCGACCCGGTGTGCGGGTCGACGTACATCAGGCGCGTTTCGGGATCGTCGAAGGTGAGCCGCAGGACGGGCAGCCGGCGCCGGGCTCCCGGGCCCACCGAGTAGTAGTACGCGTCGTAGCTCTCGAGCAGCTCGGCGGACGTCAGCGGGCCTTGCACGGCCTGCCGCGCCCGGGCCACCAGCGCTTCCGTCGGATGGCGGACGAACGGCGCGCCACCCTCTTCGTCGGCCGCGACGGTGACGCTCTCGAAAGCGCCGAACAGAAATGCGTAGTAGGGCCGCCCGGCGAAGCGGCGCAGCTCCACTTCCTTCGGCAGCCGGCCGGCCGCGTCCGCCGGAACCCGCTCCCAGGCGGCTGCCGGCGAGTCGACCCAGAGCGACGCCGCGAGCGGGCCGCCGCGCATCGCCTCCGCCTGCCCCGGGCGGGCGGACGTCGATGCCCGCACGCCGCCGATGCTGTACGGCGTCATCTGCGTCGTGGTCGACAACGGCCCCTGGCGGCTGCCGCCCGGATTGAGATAGAGGAACCCGCTGGTGATCCACGTCAGGCAGACCAGGCCCGCGGCAAGTCCGGCCAGGTGGTGAGAGCGCTTGACGCCGACGTAGGGGCTTGCGAAGCGGTGCGTCGCGTCGACGCCCTTCAGCAGGTAGCCGCGGCGCCGATAGCGCAGCCATCCCACGACGAGGCCGGTGGAAACCAGCGCCATGCCCGCGCCCGAGAGCCACAGCATCGTCTGACGCCAGACGCCGACACGCTCGCGCAGGATCCGGGGCGCTCCCCAGTGGATGACGGCGCCCAGCCACGACCACAAGCGCTCGTTGCGGGTCGTGCGCATCACCATCTCGCCGGTCTTCGCCGACACGTACAACTCGGTGCCGGCGTCGTCGTCCAGGCCGAACCGGTAGAGAGGACGGTGGAGGTTGAGGCTGTTGGTCAGCGTCCACTGGTCGATGGTCTCGACCACGCCGAACGAGACGGGCTGCGCGTCGGCAGGCGCGTGACGGCGCGCGACGCGCTCGGCGGTCGCCGCGTCGACCGCCGCGAGGGCTCGGCCGTCATCCGCGTACACCCCCAGCCAGGGCTGGCCGGCGGGCAGAACGTAGTAGATCGGCCGGTCGAGCAGCACGCCCATGCGGATGCGCCGGGGCGGCGCCGACAGCCCGGCCGCGTCGACCGCCGCGGCGGGAGTGACGCTGAAGCGCGCGGGGTCCAGCGCCGGGAGTCCGGCAAGGCGCTCGGCGGGGGTGAGGATGGGGAACTGGGCGTAGAGCATCACCACGCCGGTGGCGAACCACAGGGCGAAGGCAAGGCTCAGACCGATGCCCAGATACCGGTGCCAGAGGTACAGATGACGCTTCATGCAGGGCATGCAGGGCAATCCCGCGCCGTCTCCGCCCGCTTGCTACGGCATGCTAGCGGCGCGGGCGGCCGCCAAGCCTGAAGGCCGTCTTAAGTTCATCTGAAATCCCGTTCATGCTTTGCTCGACTTGCGGCCCGCCCGTGGGGGTGCGGCTCTTCCGCGCAAACGCCGCCGACCTCGGGGCCGAAGACCGGCGAGCCGACGTGCGCGCCGAGCGCACGGAGCACGGGGAGCCGGCGGGCGGGAGTCCGCGCCGCGGGACGGCGGACTCCCGAAGAGGGCCGGTCGGGCTCCGGGCGGAGCCGCCGGGCGACGATGGGCGGGCGCCGGCCGGTCCGGACGGCCGTTCGATTTCTCCTCGGCCGGCGCCTCGGTGTAGTCTTGCGGTCGAATCCGTTCCAGGGAGTCAGATCCATGCGCAGGCAGAGAATCCTCGGGAGCGCGGCGGCGGCCGTCCTGCTGGCGGCCGGGACGCCGGCGGGCGTCGTGACGGGGGCCGCGCAGGCGGCCGGCGGGGTCGAAGTGACGGTGCTGTCGGGCCGTCCGGACATGGTCAGCGGCGGCGACGCGCTGCTGCGGATCGACGTCCCGGCGGACGTCGCGCCGTCCGACGTGCGCGTGGCGGTCAACGGCGTCGACGCCACCGGGGCGTTCCGCGCCGACGCCGAGGCGCGCCGGCTGACGGGCCTCGTCGACGGGCTGCCGCTCGGGGCGAGCGAGGTCGTCGTGACCGTCGCCGGCGCCGAGGGCGGCGCGGCGCTCGAGCTCGTCAACCATCCGCTCGAGGGTCCGGTGTTTTCGGGGCCGCACGAGCAGCCGTTCGTCTGCGAGACCGACGCCTTCGAGCTGCCGTCGGGCGAGACGCTCGGCGCGCCTCTCGACGAGAACTGCTCGGCCGCCCGCCGCGTCGATTACGCCTACCGCGCCGCGGACGGGACGCTGAAGCCGCTCGCCGACGCGTCGGCGCTGCCGCCGGACGCGGCGGCCACCACGACGCTGACCGGGGCCGAGGCGCCGTACGTCGTGCGCATCGAGACCGGCGTCGTCAACCGCGCCGTCTACCAGATCGCCATGCTGCACGCGCCGGGGGCCGGCGACCCGGAGCCGGACCCGTGGACGCCGCCGCCGGGCTGGAACCGCCGCCTGATCTACACCTTCGGCGGCGGCTGCGTGAACGGCTGGCACCGCCAGGGCGCGAGCACCGGCGGCGTCACCGACGACGTCATGCTGCGCCGGGGCTACGCGGTGGCGTCGGCGACCCTGAACGTCTACGGCAACAACTGCAACGACCTGCTCGCGGCCGAGACGATGATGATGGTCAAGGAGCGGTTCGTCGAGGCCTACGGCCCGCCGCGCTACACCATCGGCTGGGGCTGCTCCGGCGGGTCGTACCAGAACCACCAGATCGCCGACAACTATCCGGGGCTGCTCGACGGCATCATTCCCGGCTGCAGCTTTCCGGACGTCGGCTTCGGCACGATCCCGATGGTCACCGACGCGCGGCTGCTCGACCGCTACTTCCGGGAGACGCCGGTGCCGTTCACCGAGGAGCAGAAACGGGCCGTCGCCGGGTTCCTGAACCTGGCCACGATGCCGAACGTGTCGGTCAACGCCGGCCGGGTCCGGGTGGGCGAGTTCTGCCCCGACGTGCTGCCGGAGGAGCTCCGCTACCATCCGGAGGACAATCCGGGCGGGGCCCGCTGCGACGTCTACAGCCACTACGTCAACGTCTACGGGCGCGACGCCGAGACCGGCTTCGCGCGCCGGCCGCTCGACAACGTCGGCGTGCAGTACGGCCTGCGGGCGCTCGAAGACGGCGTCATCACCCCGGCCCAGTTCCTCGACCTCAACCGCCGCATCGGCGGCTACGACCGGGACGGCGGCTTCCAGGCGGAGCGGACGGTGGCCGACCCGGAGGCGGTGCGGCTGGCCTACGAGACGGGGCGGCTGACCAGCGGCGGCGGCGGGCTGTCCGGGACGCCGATCATCGACTACCGCGCCTACAGCGACGACCGGGAGAACGGCGACGTGCACGTCCGCTACCACTCGTTCTCGATGCGCGAGCGGCTGCGCAAGGCGAACGGGCGCGCCGACAACCACGTGATGCTGGTCGAGGACGATCGCCACGGCCTCTACAGCAGCGGCAGCCCGGTGCTGCAGGGCGCGCTGGCGCAGATGGACCGCTGGCTGGCGAATCTGGCCGAGGCCGAAGACGGGGACGCTCCGCGGATCGAACGGGTGGCCGCCGCCAGGCCGGCCGACCTCGTCGACGCCTGCTGGACGCGGGACGACGATCCGGCCCGCGTCGTCGAGGAGCAGGTGCGCGGCGCCGGCCGTTGCGAGCGGTTGTACCCGTCGGCGCCGGCCCCGCGCGAGGTGGCCGGCGCATCGGTGGCCAGCGACGTCGTCAAGTGCGCGCTGAAGCCGATCGACGTGGACGACTACGGCGCGGCGTTCACGGCCGAGCAGGAGGCCGAGCTGCGCGAGACGTTCGCCGGCGGCGTCTGCGACTGGACGAAGCCGGGCGTCGGGCAGACCGGCCTGAAGGGGACCTGGCTCACGTATTGATCGGGCCTCGCCGCCGAGGGTGACCGGCCGCGTGAGCGGTCACCCTCGGCGGCCACGTGCGGAGGAGGGCGGCAGCCGCCGGGAGATGCGCAAGGCCGGCATCGCGCTCGTCGTGCTGGCGGTGCTCGGCTGGCTGTTCTGGCGGACGGTGCAGAGCAGCCTGGCCGAGCCCTACGTCGTCGACGCCGCGCTGCTCTCGGAGTGGACCCTGGCCCTTCGCGGCCCGCAACAGCCGGGCGCCGGCCTGCTGGTGCTGCTGCCCCCGGACCGGCTTCGCGCCGAGCTCTTCCAGCAGATCTTCAACCGCACGATGGAGTCGCTGACGTCGCCGTCCGAATCGGCGGCGCCGGTCGTGCTGCACGCCGAGTACCGCGACGCGCTCGGCGGCGTGCTGACGCCGTCCGACGTGCTGGACCTGGCCGAGGAGTCGGGGTTGGCCGCGGCGGTCCCCGAGCCGGTGTGCATCGGCGTCGTACGGCGGCAGGGCGCCGGCACGACGCGGCAGCTCTACTACGCGCTCTTCGAGGCGGCCGAGGCCGGCCGCTTTCGCGCCGCGCTCGCGCGCCGCCACGCGGAGGCCGGCGGCAGCGGCGCGTTCGCGCCGGAACCTTTCCCGCTGGCGGCGCCCCTCGCCGCCTCCGACGCCGATTTCGCGAGCTGGTGGCCGCTCGACGCCGGTCCCGGGAACGGCTGCCTCGCGCCGCTGGCCGCCGCGGCGCCGTAACCTCCCGCCCGCGAACGCGCCGTTCTTTTACAGGTCCATGACAACTTTGACGTGTCAGAGATGACATTTACAGGCGCGGCAAGCAAGCATCATGCGCATGTCACTCCACACATGCGGCGTACGCAACTACTACGACGTCGAGGCGCTCGATTCCCGGGACGATCGCGGCCTGGAATCGTGGCTGTCGCTGCTGCCGGACGCCCAGTCCTATCCCGTCGGAACCGTGCTGGTTCAGCAGGGGGGCGAGCCCGGCGACATCTTCTTCATCGAGGAGGGTCTGGCGAAGCTCGTGCGCATGGACGGGAACGGGCGCCAGCAGATCCTCGGGCTGCGAGGCCCCGGATGGCTGCTGGGCGCGGCCTTCGTCCTCGCGGGGCGGTCGCATCCGGCCAGCGTGGTCGCGGTGACCCCCTGCACGCTGAGGCGCCTGTCGCGCGACGCGTTCCTGGAGATGATGGAGGAGCAGTCGGGTCTGTCGTGGCACGTGCACCGGATGCACAGCCGCGAAGTGCTCAGCCAGTCCCATCACATGGCGGATCTGGGGGGCAAGACCGCGCGGCAGCGGCTGGAGCGCGTTCTTCGACGGCTGGCGGCCGTCACGAACCCGAACGGCCGGGACCGGGACGTTCGGCTGCTGTCGCCGCTGAAGCGCTGGGAACTGGCCAGCCTGATCGCGGTCTCCCCGGAGCATCTCAGCCGGCTCCTGAAGCAGCTTCGCGACGACGGCGTGATTCGCGTCGACAAGGGGTGGATCGTGATCACGGACCTGCGGCGCCTCGCGGCCGACGACGCCGAGGGTCTCGGAGTGCTGATGACGCCGGTCGGGAGCGCGGCGGCGGCCGGGCATTCGCCGGCCGGGCGTTCCTGAGGATGACGGTGCGCTGACACCGGGGAGGTCGCCATGCGTCGATTCGAGAAGTTCCGCGGCCGGTACCGCCTGGAAGCGGCGATCGTCGTCGTCCCGCTGCTCGCGATCCTCGTTCTGCAGTACGTGTCGAGCCGGCGGCTGGCCGAGGTCGAGGTCGTCGCCCACCAGACCACGATCTCCGGCTACCTCGACACGGTGATCGGCGGCGTGCGCCGGGTGTACGAAACCGCGGCGCGTGAGGTGCTGGCGGCGCCGGCGGACGCCCTGGCCGCGAAACGGTTCGAGGAACTGGACCGGCACTTTCGGTCGACGGACGCGTCGGTGGCCCGCCTGCTGTTCGCCGTCCGGCTGGACCAGTGCTGGTGCCAGGCGCATTACTTCGATCCGCTCGCGGGGACGAGCCCCGGCGAACCGGAGGCCGGCGTGGAGACGGTCGTGCTGCGGGTGAGCACGCTCCTGCAGGCCAGCACGCTGCCGCGCCACCGCCTGCGCATGGACCCGAACGGGACCTACGTGGACGAACTGGACCCCGACACCCGGGTCGTCTACAGGTTCGTGGTCGACCAGGGCGGCGAGGTCGTGGGCGTCGCCGGCTTCGTCGTCGACGTCGAGCGCTTCGAGCGCGAGTACCTGCCGCGGGCGCTGGCCGGCGCCCTGGCGTCGCTGCCCGACGACGTGCGGGACAACCTGGTCGTCCGCGTGACGGACGGCGAGGAGAGGGTGGTGACGGCGACCCATGACGAACCGGGGCAGGCCGACGTTCTGGCCGGCCGCTTCGACTTCGTGTTCCGGGACTGGGAGGTGTCGGCGCGCAGCCGCCACACGGCCGCGGCCCGGATCCTGCAATCCAACGCGGCCACGACCTGGTGGTTGACGGCGCTGATGTCGTTCGCGGTGCTCAGCGGCGTGATGCTCACCTGGCGCGCGTCGAGCCGCGAGCAGCGTCTGTCGCGGATGCGGAGCGCCTTTCTGGCGAACGCCTCCCACGAGCTGCGGACGCCGCTGGCGTCGCTGGCGGTGTTCGGCGAGTTCCTGCGCCGGGGGCGGGTCACGTCGCCGCGGAAGGTGGCGGAGTACGGCCGCCACATCGAGCACGAAAGCAACCGCCTGCGGCAGCTCATCGACAACGTGCTGGACTTCGCGCGCATCGAGTCCTCCACGGTGCAGTACTGCCGCCGGGAGGTCGCGGTCGAAGACGTCGTCGGGGTCGCCATCAGGACGGTCGACGCCCGCCGGGAGAGGGACGGGTTCACGATCTCGGTGGACTGTTCGGAGAGCGCGGCGCCCGTCGTGCGCGTCGATGGGCAGGCGATGACGCAGGTCTTCGTCAACCTGCTGGACAACGCCATGAAGTATTCGGGGCGGTCGCGGCGCATCCGCGTGGGCCTGTCGGTCCGCGGCGGCTGCGCCGCGGTCAGCGTGGAGGACTTCGGGATCGGCATAGCCCCGGACGACCGGGAGCGTATCTTCCAGCAGTTCTACAGGACCGCGGAGGCGGTCGAGGAGCAGGTCGGAGGGACCGGCCTGGGCCTCGCCATCGCGCGACACGTGGTGCAGGCCCACGGCGGGACCATCGAAGTGGACGGCCGGCCCGGATTCGGCACTACCTTCACGGTCCTGATTCCTCTCTTCGTCCCGGCCGCGGAGGGGCGCGGAACCGACGTCCCGGCCGCGGTGGGGGGCGTGGGACTCAAGGTCGGAGCAGAGGCTTGAGCGGCATGGCCGCCGCCGATTCGCGCGGGAGAACCCGCGCCGCGCGCCGGCCGCGGCCGGGGAGGGCGCCGTGAGCAGAATCCTGATCGTCGAGGACGATCGGTCGCTGTCGACGGTGCTGTCGGAGGGGCTGCAGTACGAGGGGCATACGACGCTGGTCGCCCAGGACGGCGCCGCGGCCCTGCGTCTGGCCGGCCAGGAGGGGATCGACCTGATCGTGCTCGACGTCATGCTGCCGGAAGTGAACGGGATAGACGTGTGCCGGCGTCTGCGGGCGCGGGGCAGCAAGGTGCCGATCGTGATGCTCACCTCGAAGCGGGAGGAACTCGACAAGGTGGTCGGTCTGAAGGCCGGCGCGGACGACTACGTCACGAAGCCGTTCAGCTTCATGGAGCTGCTGGCGCGGGTCGAGGCGGTGCTGCGCCGGTCGAGGCGGTTCGCGGAGCGGCCGCACACGCACGAGTTCGGCGGCGTGGTGCTGGACTTCAAGACCCGGGAAGCGACCAGGCACGGGCGGTCCCTGCCGCTGTTGCCGCGCGAGTTCCGGCTGCTCGAGTACTTCGTCGAACACCGGGGCGAAGTGGTGAGCCGGGATCGGTTGCTGGACTCGGTCTGGGGCCACGACGCGATCTCCCCGCTGACCCGCACCGTCGACATGCACATCGCCAAGCTGCGCCAGAAGATCGAGGACAACCCGTCCGACCCGCGCTGGCTCGTCACCGTGCACCGCGTCGGCTACAAGTTCATCGGTTAGCGCCCACCAAGCGTCGCCTTGCGGCTCCGCTCGGCGCCCAACCTGACCGCTCCAGGAGTCCGCGCCGTTCTACGGCGCAGACTCCTAGGAGACATAACCCGCCTTCATTTCCTCGTACACGGCCTCGGTGGACGCCAGGTTCACGCGCTCGTCTTCCGGTATCGGGTCCTTCGAGGTCACGTGGTGCAGCCGCCGGTTCAGTTCGTCGAGGCGGCGCCGCGCCTCCGCGTCGTCGATGGACGGGACGTCCAGCCACAACTCCTTCAGCGCACCCTTCGACTGGTCGCATTCGTCCCGGATCAGGCCGAGCAGCGTAGCGTTCTCCGCCGGCCGGAGGACGAAGTCCGCGATCAGCACGCCGGCGACCAGCACGCCGAAAACGGCCTGCACGAGCGGCGGCAGCGCCGCGACGAACGTCGTGACGGAGCCCATCACGGAGGCGAGCAGCGCCGCGCGGACGACCCGCTCCTTCCGGCGATACCGGTTCGCGAGGGCGCCGTAGTACCGTCCCCACCGGGCGCTGTGCATCATCGCGATCCAGATTGCTTCGCGCGTCTCGGGGCTGACCATGGCCGGCCTCCTCCTGATCCGCATCGACCCTGCTCGTCGGGCCGCGCGGCGCCTCTCCACCGCAGTGTACATCACGTCTGGTCCCCGGCTTCGCCGGGCGACGGTCACAGTCGATCGAACAACGTCACGGGGTATAATCGTTCGTGATCAAAGGCTGAGGCGCCGGCCGGATCCCGGCAGGCGAAGGCCTGCCGTCGCTGCCGGCTTCAGCGCACGATTGCCGGCTCCTTGCGGCTCGGCGCCGGGCGTTTGTCCTCCTGCGCCTTCGGCCCGGCCCGCGCCGCGGCGTCGTCGGCCGGCGAACCACGGTAGGCGTCCACGAAACGGCCGAGGCGTTCGAGCAGGGAATCGAAACGTCCGCGGCCGCCGGACGGTTCCGCGGAGTGGAACGCCCGCGCCGGATTCGCGAACGGCAGCGTCCCGCGCCGATGCACGGTCAATTCGTACTCGGCGCAGGTCAGGTCCAGCGCTTCGCGCTCCAGGAAATCGGCCGCGCGGCGGGCGAACCGGGCGTCGCCCCCCCGGTAGAGCGAAATATGCGGCGCGTAGCCGTGATCCTTGATCGGATAGCTCGGCTTCCACCAGACCTTGCGAAGATTCGGACTATCGACGCGAAGAAACACGACCTCCTCGTTGCGGTTCCGGAATCGCCCGACGCCGGCGACGCGCAGCACGTCACCCTGCAACGCGGCGCGAAGGTTCTTCAGAACCCCGGGCGGGACGTCCCGCCGGTACGGTCCCCGCAACGTCAGGTGAACCGGCCGCCGCGGCTCCACGCCGGACAGGATCCACTGCATGCGGCGCAACAGCGAAGCGACCTCCGGGTCGGTGAGCTCCAGAAAGACGAAACGTCCGGGCAAGGGGCGTTCAGACCGACCGTAAGGGTCTGTTGCGCGGTTGCTTGGGGATGACTCCCGGCGTTGACGTGAACGCCCTGTCGCGTCCGTCTCGGTGTCCCGAGTAGGGGAAAAGCGGGCGCTCGACATGCTCTTCGAATATTCTCCGCGCGCGTCGGTCAGACCGCTGAATGAGATCCCGAACGTCGACGTCATCCGGCTTGTGTTCGATAGACTCGAACCTCGGTCTCTCGTTTGGAGAACTCATCGTGTCAACTCCTGTGTGCCGGGTTCGACGGGACGAGTCCGATGTACGCGCGAGAGCGTTCCAGCTCGGGGCGGAGCGCATCGAAGATACCTTCAATTTCCCCTTCAGGTTCAGAAACGTTGAATTTCAAGCCGTCGCCGGCTTCCGCGATATCGATTGCGAATTCGTGCGCGGGGAAGTACTCCACCAGGTCTCGGTAGTTCGCTTCCCGTTGAGTCTTCTTCGAAGAATCAGTCGGACGAGACACGCGCTCGCAATATAGCAGCGCGAGGCGGCTGTCGAGTCGCAACGCGGCCAAGTCGTACGGTTCGATCCGTTCCAGAAGCGGACGGGCGACACGCGTGGCGATCTCGATGGAGTTCTCCAGTGCGCGTTGCGGGGCGACGCCCTGACTCAGGAGTTCCTGCATCGAAGTGTCCATGGAGGAGAAAGTGAGTTCTCGAGCGTAGTTCACGAGTTCAAGCGCCTCGAGAGGCGATTGGCGTTCGGTCGTGAAGAATTTCTGCGGACGCTTGCTGATTACCTGCGGATCCAATGGACCTAGCTGCGCTCCTTGTGACATGATGATTTCGTGGGAGCCGAGCGTGACCAGCGTCGCCCCGCTGGCTGCCAACGTCGGAACGAGCGCGGTCCACGAATCCACGCACCGGGCCAGAAAACGAGCGATCATGTAACAAGGCGTGAGGACGCCGCCCGGTGAATGAATCAGGACGTCGACCGTTCCGGCTTTCCCAGCCGCCCGCAGTTCGTGTTTCCACGAATAGACCTGGTTCCAGACCTCGCCGTCGATTTGCTCCGCAACCAGAGTGAAAAGGGGGCGGTTCCGTGCTTCCCTCAGGCGGTCGAGCAACGGTGCTATCCTTGCGGAGACTTCCCGTGGATCGCACATCGGTTTTCGGTCGCCGTCAGCCGAAACGCCCCGCAGACCGTCATTGGCAGCGGGGGCCGGCGACCGCTCCGGGCCCGGAGCCTCCGCGAGTTGAGGGGTCGATTTCGCACCCATGATGCTCTCAAGCATGTCGCGAGGAGTGGCGGTTTGTCAAACGGCAGTGACAGGCCAAGCGCCTTCGCCGGGCGGCCGCGGCGTTCTTGGCCACGGCCGCGCGCCGACGCCGGCCGCGGTCAGGGCGCCGCTTCGGGCGGTTCGTCCAGCAGCCCGCCCTGTTCGGCGGGCGTGGCCGCGGCGAGGCGGCCGATCTCGCGCCAGCTCTGCACCAGCCCGTTGTAGGCGAGCGCCTCGGCGGGGCGCTTCTTGCGTTCGCACAGCGTATACAGCCGGTAGCACAGCTCGCGGGCGGCTTCGCCCCGGTCGCTCAGCTTGCGGACCAGCGCCGCCGCCGCCTGCTCGCCGCCGGTCTCCAGCACCCGGACGAGATGGTGGACCGTCTCCCACACGGTCCGCCGCGCGTCGCTCTCCGGGTCCCAGTCGGCCGGCAGTTCCCGCGGGCGCAGCAGCCGCACCTGCCCCGCCCGCGACTTCAGGATGCCCGCTTCCTCCATCCCGGCGACGCTGGTGTTCTTGGCCGTCGACAGGGTCTCGGCGACGCCGTAGCCGCCCTCGTCGAAGCCGTGCTGCTCGAACCAGGCGAGCGCCCACCGGCTGTCGGCGTCGAAGTCGCCCTCCTGTTCGGCGAGCACCTCGTCGAGAATCTGGTTGATCAGCGCCAGCGCCTCGCGCACCGACATGGCGGCGCCGGCGGCGTCGAGGACGCGGGCGTATCGCGTGTAAACCGCCATGCCGGGGCCGATGGCCGCCTGCGCCAGATCGACCGGCGCGACGTTGCCGGTCTGCAGCAGCCGCAGCGCCGGGGGGAGCTCCGCGCGGAGGACCGTCACGCACTCGCGGCGGGTGGCCGCCGGGGCGTCCGCGGGGCGGCGGCGGCAGACGAGGACGATGGAGGAGGCGAGGGCGTTGGTGCCGACTTTCACACCTGTTGGTCTTTCAGTTCGCATGGGCCACGTACCGGAAATTGCGAACCCAGATCGGATCACGGCGTCCAAGAACGTCTCCCAGCCTGTACTGGCGGTTCCAATGCCTCCTTTGTTTTCCGACTGCTTGAAGGCGTAGTAGACGGTGACCGGGAACCCGGGATGCACTTGCTCTGCAAGCCGATGCAAAGCGTTCATCATGCCATTGAGAAAGAATGCATCAGCCCCATCTCTGCCACCGTGGCGATACGGCGTCGCTACCAATTCATCGGCCTTGGGCACGGCGACCGTGGCAAAAAGATCAGGAAGCACATTGCGGGTTGTACGTCGTTGCCATACATAGTAGAAATCTGACAGGTCAGCGTATCCGACGTTGTCATAGTAGGGTGGATCGGTTGACACCAATCTTCCACTACCGCTGGCCTGAACCTGAGCAGCTTCTTGTTTGGCGGTGCCGATGCCCTGCGTTGGCAGTTTCTCCATGACTCTCGCAATCCACTCAATGGCGTTGATCCAATTCCCAGTGGATGTTGAAAAGATGTTACTCTCCGCATAATCCCACACCATCGGAATGGCTTGCCTCGTAAACACCTGAGCAACAAATTCGCCGTTGGATTGCCACCAACAGTTGGACGACCACATGCTTGACGATCGGCTCACAGCCAGCACCAGATACAGGGCGACCGCGTCGGCATACGCCGCCGCGCCCGCGCCGCCGTCGCGCAACGGGCGGGCGTCATCGGTCAGGCCGGCGGCGTCGGCGGTCGCCGCGTCGTCGCTGTCGCGCAGCAACCGGCCCTCGTTCGGCAGGCCCGCGCCCGCCGCGGCGTCGCCATCGCGCAGCGACCGGGCGTTGCCAGGAAGCCCCGCGTCGCTGTCGCGCTGGCGTCGGGCGTCGTCGGTCAGGCCGGCGTCCGCCGCGGCGTCACCGTGGCGCAGCGACCGGGCGTCGCCCGGCAGGCGGGCGGTCGCCGCGTCGCTGTCGCTGTCGCCGCCATCGCGCAGCGACCGGGCGTTGCCAGGAAGCCCCGCGTCGCTGTCGCGCTGGCGTCGGGCGTCGTCGGTCAGGCCGGCGTCCGCTTCGGCCGCTCTTGCGCGACGGTCGTCAGGAAGCCCGCCGCGGCGGCGGACGCGCTCGACAGCCGCGTCGTCGGCGGGCCGCTGTTGCGCTTGTTCGTATGCCGCCGCGGCGTCGCGGCGGACGCGCTCGGCCGCCTCCGACACCAGATCGGAGAAGGTCGTCAGGGCGACGAGCTGGCGCGGGGTGAAGAGGTCGCTATAGGTCTTCAGGCCGTACAGTACCGTCCAGAAGTTTCGTGGATCGTCCGGCAACGACTGCTCCGGCTGCCACTGGGGAATTGCGCTCCGCGCGATCTCTTCCTGCTCCGGGCTCGGCGTCAGATAGACCCGCCCGCGGTCACCCTCCGCCACGACCGCCATCAGCCGCGCGCCCATCCTCTTCGCCTGCCCCTCCGCCTTGACGTAGTCGCCCGCGATCGGCGTGCCCGACATCACGCAGCGGAAGTTCGCCCCCCGCGCCAGCTTCGTCCCCGCCTTCGCCGCCTCCGCGTCCGGCGGCGCGCCTGCCTTCACCGCGAACCGGTACCCCCGCCCTTCGATCACCGGCTCGACGTACGCCTCCTTCCCCTTCTTCGTCGACAGCATGAACGTCGACGCCAGCGGCACGTCCACGCCCGCGAACGCCGGGTTCGGACTCTTCACCGTCCGCGCCCACAGCCACGCGATGACCGTCAGCTTCCGCCCCGCGTACGGCGCGAGGTCAGGCCGCTCCCGCACCATCTCCGGCGTGACTTCCACCTTCGGATACAGATGCCCGATGCGCTTCTCCGCCTCGTCCCGCATCCACCGGCCGTAGCGCCGCACGTCCTCGGCCAGCCCTTGCGCGCCGCGCCACGTCCTGTCGACCAGCGTCGCCTCCGCCCGCGCGTCGGGGTGCGCCGGCGGCCGGCCCGCGAAGCGCGGCGGGACCTCGATCATCGCCTTGTTGATCAGCACCGCCACCGGGTTCAGGTCGCTCGCGTGCGCCTCCAGGCCCAACCGTTGCGCTTCGAGCGGCAGCGAGCCTCCGCCCGCGAACGGGTCGTGGAAGGCGGGCAGCCGGTGCCGGTCGAACAGCTCGGCCGCCCGTGGGTGATCGGAGTGCACGGCGCAGGCCCGGCGCCAGCTTTGCCAGATCTCCCGCCGCGCCCGTTCGAGCACCTTCTCGTTGGTCGTGTTCTCCCACTTCACCAGGTCCCGGATGATCCCGAACAGCCGCTCGCGTTCGATCTCCGCCGCCATCTCGTCCAGGGCCCGCCGGCCGGCCGCCTTCGCCGCCCCGGCTGCGGCCCTGCCGCCACGCGGCTGGGCGAGCGGGCGGGTGCGAACGGCGGCGGTTCCCCCGCCGTTCCCCGTAGCGGCGCCGCCCGTCGTCGCCGGCCCCGCGCCGGCGGACGCGGGTCCCCCGGCCCGCTTCTTCAGCGCCCGCCGCGCCGCGCGCTTCTTCGCCGGGTCCGACAGCAGCACGTCGACGTACTCCGACGGGTCGTCGACCAGTTGCGCGAAGAGCACCGCCCGCGCCGCCGCCAGCGGGCGGCGCGCCCACCACAGGTGCAGCGTCGACGGATGCCCGTGGCGGATCGACTTCTCCCGCGCCGACGCCGCGTTGACGGCGTCGAGCGGCAACGCGACTTCGATCAGCTTCCGGCGCGCGTTGAGCATCGGGGTTCGCGAGGAGGTTCAGATCGCACGGATCGGCCCCGGATAGCGGGCGATTGCCGCATCCGCCGTCAGAAGCACGATTCCTTCGATCTGCGCCTGCACGATCAGGATGCGATCGAACGGGTCGCGGTGCAGGGGCGGCAGCAGGTCGACGGCCACCGCATGCGCGCCGGTCACGGCCAGCTCCGCGTCTTCCAGCAGCGTGCGCACGTCGGCCGGCAACCGATCCGGGGCGCCGGCCGCCCAGAGCAGCACGTGCGTGTCGAGCAGCAGCTTCATGCGCCGCCTTCGAACAGCGTTTCGACGTCGTCGGCGCCCAGGCGGTCGAAATCGCTCGGGACCGAGATCCGTCCGGCCAGAAACCCGAGTCGGCGGGAGACACCCGGCGGCGGCGCGTCCACCGCCACGACCTTGACGACCGGCTTGCCCGCGCGCGCGATGATGAACGGTTCTCCGTTTGCCGCGGCCTCCACAAGGCGCGAGAGGTGTGTTTTCGCTTCGTGCATGTTCACGACGTGCATGAGAGCCCCCGTTCACCAGCGCCGAACGCGCGGCGCGTGCAGGTCGATCCGACGCGACAGGAGGCGCCGGGCATCGTCGGACGACGTTCGCCGCGGTTGCTTTCAATATGCTAGCACGGCGCAGTCGAGACGCATGCGGAGGGTGAACAGGCGGCATCTCCGCCCCGGGTTCGGCGCAAACTCGGCGGATGCATGGACCATCGACGAAAGGACGCCGGGACGTACTGTTCGAAACGGTCGCCGAGGAGGTCTTCCACCGCTACGCGCGCCGCTGGAAGGCCCGAACCCTCATGGTGAACCGGTCCTACCTGCGCAGCCGGATCATGCCGTGGTTCCGCGGACGCCCCGTCACCGGGATCACGCGCGCGGACGTGCGGCGCTGGTTCGCCTCGCTGCACGCGACGCCGGCCGCGGCGAACCGGTCGCTACCGGTCCTGTCGGTCATCCTGCGTCAGGCCGAGATCTACGGCCATCGGCCCGAGGACAGCAACCCGTGCACGGGTCTCCGGCGCTACCGGACGCCGGGCCGGGAGCGGTTCCTGACGCACGAAGAGATCCGCCGCCTGGGCGCGGCGCTGGCCGCGCGCGAGGCCGGGGCGCCGCTGCCCGTGGCGGCGGTCCGCCTGTTGCTGCTGACCGGCTGTCGCCAGAGCGAGATCCGGACGCTGCGCTGGGCGGACTATCGCGAGCACCACCTGTTCCTGCCCGACAGCAAGACCGGCCCGCGCACGGTCTGGCTCTCGTCGGCCGCCCGCCTGGTGCTCGACGGTCTGCCGCGGACGAGCCGCTGGGTCTTCCCCGCGTCGACGGGCGCGGACTGCCTGTCGACGGAGTCCTTGTACGGCTGCTGGCGCCCCCTCCGGGCGGCGGCGGACCTGCCCGGCGTCCGGCTGCACGACCTCCGCCACAGCTTCGCGAGCTTCGCGCTGGGGCAGGGCGAGACGGTGCCGATCATCGGCCGCCTGCTGGGACACCGCGACCCGGCGACCACCCTCAAGTACGTCCACTTCGCCGACGACAGGGCGCGTGAAGCGGCCGAAACCGTCGGCGCGGTCCTGGAGGGTTGAAGATGGCGGCGCCGACACTGCGGGACTTCGTCGCCGGGCCGTGGAAAACCGCCTGCTACGACCGCTGCAAGCCGTCGACCCGCAAGCGCATGGACGGCGCGCTGCGGACGCAACTGCTTCCCGCGTTCGGAGCGCGCCCGCTGGATCGGATACGCCCGGCGGCGGTGCATCGGTGGTTCGACCGCTACAGCCGTACCTCCGCGGGCGGCGCCAACCGGACGCTGGACGTGTTGCGGCAGATCCTGAACCACGCCGTCGCGTGCGGCCATCTCGCCCGCAATCCGACGCGCGGCGTGACGCGCAACCGGCGTCCGAAGCCGACCCGTTTCCTGTCGCGGGCCGAGGTCGGCCGCCTGCACGCGGCCCTGGACGCGCATCGCGGCCGGGGGTCCGGCCGGCAACAGGTGGACGTCATTCGTCTGCTGCTGTTGACGGGGTGCCGGAAGAGCGAGATCGTGAACCTGCGCTGGTCGGAGGTGGAGAAGGACGCGCTGCATCTGCGGGACGGCAAGACCGGCCCGCGGACGGTCTTCCTGAACCGGCAGGCCCGGGCCGTCCTCGCGGACCAGCCGCGAACCGGCGGTCCGCACGTCTTTCCGTCGCCGGCCGACCCGTCGGCGCCGCGCTCCGCCGAACTCTCCCTCTGGCGCAAGGCGCGCCGGCAGGCCGGGATCGAGGACGCGCGCCTGCACGACCTGCGCCACACGTTCGCGAGCCATGCCGTGTTGCAGGGCATCACCCTGCCGGTGGTCGCGCGCCTGCTCGGCCACGCCCGGGAGCGGATGACCCTGCGCTACGCGCACGTCAGCGACGGCGAGACCGAGGCGGCGGCCGAGCGGATCGGGACCGGTCTGGCGGCGGCGCTGGCCGGCGGGACTTGACGGGACGCCGCCGGCGCGCAAGTCCGGAACTGTCATGCGCATCGTGAACATGCACGAAGCGAAGACACCTCTCGCGCCTTGTGGAGGCCGCGGCCAACGGAAAGCCGTTCATCATCACACCCTATATCTTGTGCCGCTTCTGCAGGCGGACACAACAAGATGTTGTTGCACCGGGAAAGCCGTACTCCTATGATCAGCCGGTCGGGTTCCGACGGTGAAGCCGTTCAAGTCTCGCAAGTAGAGAAAAACGACAACCGACATGGAGGTTCTGCGTGGAGAGCATGATCGGGCCGGCGGTCAACGTCCTTCTGATCCTGACCGCGGGACTCGTCAGCATCCCCTGGCTGCGAGACGCGGTCGAGGTGTCACGGACTCGCGTGACGCCGATGGCTCCCAACAGCAACGATGAGGCGCAACGGATCTTCCTGGATCTCCTGAACGAAGCGACGAAGGAGATCGTGATGTACGACGACGGGGACACGGATGCCGGTTCGCTGTATCAGAGCCGGGACGTGGTGCGCGCGATGGAGGCGAAGATCCGTTCCAATCCGGATTTCAGGGTCGATTGCGTGTTGAACAAGCGGACGGGGGAGACTCTGTTCGAGAAAGAGCTCGCTTCGTATCCGAACGTGCGCGTCCGTCAGCGCCGCGCCGACCCGAGCCGGGTCCACTACAAGATCGTCGACGGCCGGAAGGCGTACGTGTCCTGCCACGAGCATGGAAGGACGATTCGGAACCGAAGGATGATCGACTGCACGAACGCACTCTCTCGTCATCGGGACAGCCGTCCCCTGGCGCTTCGGCGGTACTTCGACGATTTCGAGCGCCATGCCGCCTGACGCTTCTCCCGCGATTCCCGTGCTCGGCGCTTCGCTCGCGCCCCCGCAGATCTACATCCTTCTTGCCATCACGCTGACCACCTTCGCGTGGCTGCTCAAACCGGAAACCTTCGGGCAGTTGAGTGGCCGGCAGCTCTGGCCGGCGGCCCTGCTCGTCCTGGTTCAGTCCGGTCACGTGGTTTCGTACGTCGCCATCGAACGGATCGCGCCGGCGGCCAACACCCTGGCGCACGGGTTCGCCCTGGCCGGGTACTTGTTGACGACCGTATGGCTGTTCCGCACGCGCTGGATCGAAGCCAGGGACCAGCCGCCGAACAGCCCCGGCGGCGACTTCGCCGGGGTTCAAGCTCCTGGTGGCGACGCCGGGGCCCGCGGCGGTGCTGCCGCGGACCCTGGTGGCACTGTCGGACTCGCGCGGCAACGTGATGGATGACGTGCACGCCGCCGTGCTGGTGCGCGAACACGGCATGAGCTTGGTCTGCGCCCGCGACGTCCGTCTTCATCACGTTCCGTTCCTGACGGTGACCGAGCCGTTGCTTGAGCCAGGAGCGTGATGCCCGGGACCCGCGCGCGCCGGAAGCTGATCGAAGTGGCGCTGCCGCTCGACGCCGTCAACGCGGCGTCGGCGCGGGAGAAGTCGATCCGCCACGGGCATCCGTCGACGCTGCACCTGTGGTGGGCGCGCCGCCCGCTGGCGGCGGCGCGGGCGGTGATCTTCGCGCAACTGGTCGACGACCCGTCGGAGTACGTCGACGTGCTGCTGTCGGACCCGGCGAAGAAGCGCGTGGCGCGCCGGGCGCTGAAGAAGCGGGCCGGGGGACGCCGCGTCCGCCGGCGCCGCGCCGGCGGACGCGGCGTCGTCGCGGGTACCGCCGCCGTTCGCACCCGCCCGCTCGCCCGGCCGCGTGACGGCGGAACGGCCGCCGGGGCGGCGTAAGGCGGCCGACCTGCGGGCCCTGGGCGAGGCGGCGGCGGAGATCGAACGCGAGCGGCTGTTCGGGATCGTCCGGGACTTGGTGAAGTGGGAGAACACGACCAACGAGAAGGTGCTCGAACGGGCGCGGCGGGAGATCTGGCAAAGCTGGCGCCGGGCCTGCGCCGTGCACTCCGATCACCCACGGGCGGCCGAGCTGTTCGACCGGCACCGGCTGCCCGCCTTCCACGACCCGTTCGCGGGCGGAGGCTCGCTGCCGCTCGAAGCGCAACGGTTGGGCCTGGAGGCGCACGCGAGCGACCTGAACCCGGTGGCGGTGCTGATCAACAAGGCGATGATCGAGGTCCCGCCGCGCTTCGCGGGCCGGCCGCCGGCGCACCCCGACGCGCGGGCGGAGGCGACGCTGGTCGACAGGACGTGGCGCGGCGCGCAAGGGCTGGCCGAGGACGTGCGGCGCTACGGCCGGTGGATGCGGGACGAGGCGGAGAAGCGCATCGGGCATCTGTATCCGAAGGTGGAAGTCACGCCGGAGATGGTGCGGGAGCGGCCTGACCTCGCGCCGTACGCGGGGCGGAAGCTGACGGTCATCGCGTGGCTGTGGGCGCGGACGGTGAAGAGTCCGAACCCGGCGTTCGCGGGCGTGGACGTGCCGCTGGCGTCGACGTTCATGCTGTCGACGAAGAAGGGGAAGGAGGCGTACGTCGAGCCGGTGATCGAAGGGCGGGGGTACCGGTTCGCGGTGAAGGCAGGCGCGCCGCCGGACGCGGAGGCGGCGAAGGCGGGGACGAAGCTGGCGCGGGGGGCGAACTTCCGCTGCGTGATGTCGGGCACGCCGATCGCGGGCGACTACGTCAAGGCGGAGGGGCAGGCGAAGAGGATGGGCGCGCGGCTGATGGCGGTCGTGGCGGAGGGTGACCGCGGGCGGGTCTATCTGACGCCGAGCCCGGAGCAGGAAGAGATCGCGCGGAGCGCCGTTCCGGAGTGGCGGCCTGAAGGCGATGTTCCGGCGCGGCTGACAGGCGGGACCTGCGTGCCGTACGGGTTGTCTGCTTGGGGCGACCTCTTCACCCCGCGCCAGCTCGTCGCCCTGACGACCTTCTCCGACCTGGTGGGAGAGGCGGCCGAGCGCGTCCGCCGCGACGCCGCCGCGGCATACGAGCAGGCGCAACAGCGGCGCGCCGACGCCGCGGCTGTCGAGCGCGCCCGCGGCAGCGGGCTTCCTGACGACGACCGGCCGTCGCGCAAGAGCGGCGCCGAAGCGGACGCCGGCCTGACCGACGACGCCCGACGCCAGCGCGACAGCGACGCGGGCGCGGGGCTTCCTGATGCCACCCGGTTGCTGCGCGACGGCGGCGACAGCGACGACGCGGCGACCGCCCGCCAGCCGGACGACGCCCGGTCGCTGCGCGATGGCGGCGCCGAAGCGGACGCCGGCCTGACCGACGACGCCCGACGCCAGCGCGACAGCGGCGCGGGCGCGGGGCTTCCTGACGACGCCGCCCGGTCGCTGCGCGACAGCGACGACGCGGCGACCGCCGACGCCGCCGGCCTGACCGATGACGCCCGCCCGTTGCGCGACGGCGGCGCGGGCGCGGCGGCGTATGCCGACGCGGTCGCCCTGTATCTGGCGTTGGCCGTCAGTCGGACGACCGATACCTGCAACAGCCTTTGTCGATGGCAGGACTCGCACGCACGGGTTCTTAGGCTCTTTGGGCGACAGGCGATACCGATGGTATGGAGCTTCGCCGAGCCAAATACATTCGCTGGCGCATTTGGCGACGTAACAACCGCCGTGGACACTATAGTGACAGCACTTTCTGATCTTGGACGGGTCGATATACGAGTACAGATTGAGCAAGCTGATGCCCGACAGACGTCGAATTTGGTGGCTGTTCGTTCAACTGATCCTCCATACTACGACAACATAGGTTACGCAGACTTGTCGGACTTCTTCTACGTATGGCTCCGCCGGTCGCTGAAACCAGTATTTCCCGAGCTGTTCGCCACGCTCGCAGTCCCCAAGTCCGAAGAGCTGGTGGCCACTCCGTACCGCCATGGCAGCAAGGAAACCGCCGAAGCCTTCTTCCTCGACGGCATGACACGGGTGATGAAGCGCCTTGCTCAACAGGTGCACCCGGGGTTTCCGGTCACTGTCTACTACGCCTTCAAGCAGTCGGAACGGCAAGGCGACACCGGTACGTCGAGCACCGGATGGGAGACGTTTCTCGATGCGGTGATCCGGTCGGGTTTCGCCATCACCGGCACGTGGCCTGTGCGAACAGAACTTGAAAGCCGATCCGTAGCAATAGGCACCAACGCCCTCGCCTCCTCCATCGTCCTCGTCTGCCGCCGCCGTCCCGCGGACGCCCCGGCGGCCACGCGCCGCGAGTGCGTCACCGCCCTCCGCGCGGAGCTCCCCCCGGCGCTGCGGCTGCTGCAGACCGGCAACGTCGCGCCGGTCGACCTGGCGCAGGCGGCCATCGGCCCCGGCATGGCGGTTTACACGCGATACGCGGGGTTGCCGCGGGCCAGGTCCGGGCGGATCCGTGCCGTCCGCGCGCGTCGGCGCCGCGCCTGCCCGCGCCCTGCGTCGCCGGATGCACCGTCCGTCCGCCGACCCACCGTGCGCACGACACATCCGCTCCCGGGCCTGCCGGTTGAGGAAGACCGTCCGCGGGCCGGTCTTGCCGTCCCGCGGGTCGACGGCTTGCAGCGGTCGTAGCAGGCGGTTTTCCACGGCCCGGCGGCGAAGTCCCGCGGTGTCGGCGCCGCCATCTTCAACCCGCCAGGACCGCGCCGACGGTTTCGGCCGCTTCACGCGCCCTGTCGTCGTCGAAGGTGCGTTGCGGCTCCGCCCGGCGCTCCCGCGCCGCTTGACCTGCATTCGTGATCGAATTGACCGAGGACAATGCGTTTCCGCGTCCGGGATCGCATCATGGGCATGGCGCGGGGGAACGGCCCCGGCGACGGGAAAGGAGAAACGATGAACGAGCTCGGAACGCGTCCTCGGCGGAAGAAACCCTATGCGACGCCCCGCCTCGTCGACTTCGGGACCATCGTCGAGATGACCGACGGCTGCAGCGGATTCTGCATCGACGGCGAGAGCGGTGGAATGACGTGGCTGTTCCCGTGATTCGCAGGAGGTCCCGGGCCGATGGCGGAACGACGGCCGGAAGGGGGTTCGGTCTTCATGCTGACCGTGCAGGCGTTCCTGGTGTTCCTCGTCCTGGACGCCGGGTTTCGTCTGTTCGGTTTCGCCCGCGTGCACCGGCTGGTCGAACGGTGGAGCCGGAGAACCGCCGTCCGCGCCGGGCCGCCGGATCCGGCGCGCGTCGTGGGCCGGACGCGGCGCGCGCTGCGGACCGCCACGCGCTACTACTGGCGCCGCGGGCTGGACTGTCTGCCGAGGTCGCTGACGCTCTACCTGCTCCTGCGGCGGCGCGGCGTCCCCGCGACGCTGCGCATCGGCGTGAAACGGTATCCGTTCGGCGCGCACGCCTGGGTGGAGTGCCTGGGGGAGGTGCTGGACGACACGCCGAGGTCGCGGCGTCACGAACCCTACGTGCCGATCATCTCGAGCTGACCGGGCGCGGCTCGGGTCGTGAGCAGGCCGCGGCGGCACGGCGATGAACGCCATCGGCGGAGCCTGCCGGTTCGACGGCGGGCCGGTCGCCGGCGTCGTCGGCCGGCTGGACGGCGCGGCGCAGCTCCTGCGGCCGGTCCGCCGGAGTTCCTGGTCCGGCGGGTCGATCGCGTTCGCCTGCGCGTCGGTTCAGGCCGGCGGCCGGTCCGGTGGCGCCAAGCTGGTGCAGGACGATCGCCGGCGCTACGCCCTCGTCTTCGACGGCCGGCTGGACAACCGGAAGGAACTGATCGGCCTGCTGCGCCGCCGCGGCGCGGGGCGCGAGACCGACGACGCCGGGTTGACGCTGGCGGCGTACGAAGCCTGGGGCGACGAGGCCGCGCCGCGGCTGGTCGGCGATTTCGCGTTCGGGCTGTGGGACGGCGCCCGGCGTCGCCTGCTCTGCGTGCGCGACCCGCTGGGCGTGCGCCCGTTGTACGTGCTCGTGCGGAACGGCCGGGTCTGTTTCGCCACGCAGCTCCGGCAGCTGCTCGCCGTGCACCCCCACGCGCCGCCGTTCGATCCGGAGTTCGTGGCGGATCGGCTCGTCCACGGGGTCGATCGCGCCGACGCCGGCTGCACGCCGTTCCGCGGCGTGTCCCGGCTCAGGCCCGGCCACCGCCTGGTCGCCGAGAACGGGCGGGTCCGCGGTGAGCGGTACTGGAAGTGGCGCGTTCGGGCCGGGGCGTCCGGGAGGCGGGCCGGGGAGTACGTCGAGCGGTTCCGCGAGACGTTCTCCGAGGCCGTCGACTGCCGCGCCGGAGGGGGCGGCGGCGTCTGGGCGGACCTGTCGGGCGGCCTCGACTCGTCGTCGATCGCGAGCGCCGCGTCCCGCCGGGGCGGCGCCCGCCGCCTGCGCACGGTCAGCGTCGTATTCGGCGAGTCGACGCTGAGCGACGAGCGGGAGTGGTCGGTGGCCGCCGCCAGGGCGCTCGGCGTCGAACGGCACTGCATCGACGGCGACGCCTGTCATCCGTTCAGCCGGCTGCGCGAGGCCGTGCGGTACTGGGAGGAGCCGCACGCCGCGGCCGCGTTCTTCGCGGTCCACCGGGCGTACGGCCGGCTGCTGGGCGGGCCCGGCGTCCCGATACTGCTGACGGGCATCGGCGCCGAGGCGGTCGTCATGAACAAGCACCAGGCGCCGGTCTATCTCGCCGACCTGCTGCGCCGCGGACGCATCGCCGCCCTGTGGCGCGAGCTCGATCGCTGGCAGCGGGTGTTCGGGACGCCGCTCGGCAACCTGGCCTGGCGCTTCTGCCTGCGGCCCTTCGCGCGCCGGTCCCTGGTCGGCTACGAGTGGTCTCCGGAGCCGCACGACTGGGTCGAGCCCGCCTTCGCGCGCCGCTGGGATCTGGCGGCGCGGGCGCGCGACGGAGGCATGCCGCCGGCCGGCGGCGGCGTGGCCGACCAGTGGCAGGTGGAGGCGATCGGGCGCGTCACCGGTTTCCTGCTGCGCGGCTACCTGGACAAGGTGTGCGACGTTCGCTACCCCTTCCTGCACCGCCCGCTCGTGGAACTGGCGCTCGCCGCGCCCTGGAGCGTGAAGGAAGTCCCGGGCGAGCCCAAGGCCCTGCTGCGCCGCGCGATGCGGGGCGTCCTGCCGGAGGAGATCAGAACCCGGACGCAGGACGTGTCGACCGGCCACGCGGTCTACGCGGGCCTGCGCAAGGAATGGCCGGTCCTGGAGGAGGTCGCCGCCTCGTCGATGCTGGTCGAACTCGGCGTCGTCAACCGGGAGCGTCTGCGCGACGCCATGCACCTGGCGCGTCAGGGGCACGCCTTTCACCTCGGCGGGCTGCTGTCGACGCTGACGCTGGACGCGTGGCTGCAGCACGCCGCGCGGGGAGGAGGAGCGGCGGCATGAAGAAGAAGAAGGACCCGCGGGGAGCGCGCGCGCATACGCGCCTGAAGCTGTCGGAGCACGTGCGTCACGTGCGCATGGACGACCAGGTCATCGTGGCGGACCTGCGCTCGGGCCGCTACCTGGGGCTCGACGGCGTCGGCGCGCGGGTCTGGGACCTCGTCGGGGAGGGCGCCACGCGCGGCGCGATCGTCGAGTGTCTGTCCGCCGAATACGACGTGTCCCCCGACGTGCTCGAGCGGGACGTCGGAAGACTGGTGGAGGAACTCGTGGCGAGACGGTTGATCGAGCCCGGACCGGCGGTTCGCCGGGAGTCCGCGCGGTAGACGCCGGGCGGAGCCGCGCGGCGCCGATCGGCGGTCCGCGGGACGCCGCCGGCCGCGCGCGCCCGCGCCTGCCGCCGGCCGGGCCGCCTCGTCTCCCGCGCCGCGCCGGAAAATCGATTTCGGGCTTGCCTTGCGCGCCGTCAGGTGGCAGTCTGTGCACAGCGCGTCGAGCGGCGCGATCGACGGTGATCCGCGAGGAGTCTGAGGAGGACCCTGACATGAAGCGAAAACTGGTTGTGATGAGCCTGGGCGTCCTGGCGGCCGCCGGCCTCCTGTGGGGCGGGATCCAGGGCGGCGCGGTCGGGGCCCAGGGGATGATCCCGAACGCGCCGCTGTTCGAGGTCGACCCGTTCTGGCCGAAGCCGCTGCCGAACAACTGGCTGCTCGGCTCGACCATCGGGGTCGCGGTCGATTCGGACGACCACGTCTGGATCGTGCACCGCGGCAACCTCGCGCCGAACGAGATTCCGGCCGCCCTCGACCCGCCGTTCGCGGAGGCGTGCTGCCATGCGGCCCCGCCCATCCTGGAGTTCGATCAGGAGGGCAACCTCCTGCAGCACTGGGGCGGTCCCGGCGAGGGCTACGACTGGCCCGAGTCGAACCACGGCGTCTGGGTCGACCACATGGACAACGTCTGGATCGGCGGCAACGGCGGCGACGACTCGCACGCCCTGAAGTTCACGCACACCGGCCAGTTCCTGCTGCAGATCGGCGAGGACGGCCACCCGGACCCGGACAGCAACTCGACGACGCGCTACTCGAAGGTCGCCAAGGTCACCTTCGACCCCGAGGCCAACGAGGCGTATCTGGCCGACGGCTACGGCAACAAGCGCGTGGCGGTGGTCGACGGCGACAGCGGCGAGCTGAAGCGCTTCTGGGGCGCCTACGGCAACCCGCCGAGCGACGACGAGCTCCCCCGCTACGACCTCGAGAACGCGCCGGCGCACGGCGCGGTCAGCAAGGACAAGTCCGGCGACCCGCAGTTCCGCAACCCGGTGCACTGCGCCGACCCGACCAACGACGGCTTGGTCTACGCGTGCGACCGTCCGGGCAACCGCGTGCAGGTCTTCACCAAGGCCGGCGAGTTCGTCGAAGAGATCTACCTGATGACGAAGACGCTCGGCGCCGGCGCGGTCTGGGACATCGCGTTCTCGACCGACCCCGAACAGACCTTCGCCTACGTCGCCGACGGCATGAACGAGAAGGTGCACGTGCTGCGCCGCAAGCCGCTGGAGTACGTCTACAGCTTCGGCAGCGGCGGCCGCATGGCGGGGCAGTTCTACGGCAACCACAGCATCGCGGTCGACTCGAAGGGCAACGTCTACACGACGGAGACCTACGAGGGCAAGCGCGTGCAGCGGTTCAAGTACAAGGGGCTGGGCAACGCGAAGGGCGACGTCGGCGTTCCGCGCCCGTAACGGCGTTCGCGCCGTCGCAATCAGCGGGGCCGGGACCGTCTGGTCCCGGCCCTTTCCACGTACAGGCCGCCGCCGTGCGCCGCGCCGGTTGCTTCCCCGCGGCGCGGCACGTACCATGTACGGCCTGTACCCCCGGGCGCCGCCCCCGCGGCGCCCGGATTGCGCTCGTCGAGCGAGCGGTGAGGACACGACAATGCGGACGACGTGCGGATTCGTGCTGGTGGGCGCCCTGGCGCTGTCCGGGTGCGCGGCGGACGAGGAGCCGGCCGGCCCCCCGTTCGACATGCGGCATACGACCCGGGACCTGATGGCCGGGATGATCGACGCGTCGGCGGACGCGCTCTGGGACGCCGTCGGCACCGTCTGGGACGAGAACGGGGAGACCTACTGGGAGCCGGAGACCGACGAGGACTGGCTCGCCGTGACCGGCGCCGCGATGACCCTCGTCGAGTCCGGCAACCTGCTGATGCTGGGCAGCCGCGCCCGCGACACGGAGCAGTGGTACGTGTACTCGCAGGACATGATCGACGCGGCCGCGGTGGCCCTCGCGGCCGCCGAGGCGCGCGACCCGGACCGCGTCTTCGACAGCGGGGAAACCGTCTACAACGCCTGCAACAACTGCCACAACGTCTACTGGATAGGCGACGAGCAGAGGGGGCGGACCATCCGCTGATCCCCCGGGCGGGGCCGCGCCGCTTCCGGCGCAGCGCCGAGGCGCCGCCGCGGCCGCCGGGAGGCGCCGGCGGCGGGCCGCGCCGAGAGAACCCGCCGCGGCTTCAGCGCGCGGCCCGCCCGCCGACGCGTTCGCGCGGCGGCAGGTCGGCGATCCCCGGGCGGGCCTCGCGCTCGCACGGGGCCGCGCGGGTGTCCGCGGCCGCCGGGGACCCGGCCGTGCGCCGCGCCACGTTCAGCAGGTACAGGCGATAGGCGGCCGGGTCGCGTCCCGGGTGCCCGCACAGCGTCACCGCGTCCCCGGGCGCGAGCGCCTCTCCGGTCAGGCCGGCCCGCGACAGCCGGTCGGCGGCCCGCCATTCCACCGCCCAGGTGCGCGCGCGGCCGCCGCCGTCCAGCACCCGGACGTGGAGCAGGGAGTGGGGATTGCCGAACAGGAACGACTCCACTTCGCCGCTGACGACGACGGTGCGTTCCTCGTCGTAGATCTCGCCGATGGCGTGGTGGCCGGCGCCGCCGGGTTCCGCCTCGGGGTCCGCGCCGTAGAACGGCGCGGACCCCTGCAGGGGGGAGTGGGCGCCGAGCGGAGCCGCCAGGCGGCGAGCGGCGGACTCGGAGAATCCCGCGGGCCCGGGGGCCGGGTGCGCGCGGAGGCCGAGGCTCGTGCAGACCGCGATCAGAACGGGCAGGGTCCACTTCATGGCCGTTCTCCACTCGGTACGAGGCGAGTTCCCGCGGCGCCGCCGTCGGCGCGCCGCCCGGAGCGGCGCGGCCGTCGGGACGCGCCCCCAATGATAGTGCGCCCGGGGCGCGCGGGATCCTGAAGATAGTCTGAATCCCGCGCGCCCCGGCCCGTCCTGCCGCTATCATGCGGGGAATGCCGGCCACCGTCGTCGTCCCGGAGGGCGGAGAGCGGCGCGCCGCCGCCGCGGGCGGGCGCCCGTTGCGGGTGCTCGTCGTCGAGGACGAGCGGAAGGTGGCCGAGGCCCTGCGCCGGGGCCTCGAGGGCGAGGGCTACGACGTGAACGTCGAGACCTCCGGCGAAGCGGCGTTCTTCCGCCTGACGACGGATCGTTTCGACCTGATCCTGCTCGACCTGCGCCTGCCGGGGCGGGACGGCCTCCGGATCCTGTCGGCGGCGCGGCGGCGCGGGCTCCGGACGCCGGTGGTGGTCCTGACCGCGCGGGACACCCTGGAGGACCGCGTCGCGGGTCTCGACGCGGGCGCCGACGATTACGTCGTCAAGCCGTTCGCCTTCGCCGAACTCCTCGCGCGCATCCGGGCGGTGGCCCGGCGGGGACGGCCGGCCGAGGCCGAGCGCCTGAGCGTCGACACGCTGGCCATCGACTGCGCGGCGCGCCGGGTGACGCGGGCCGGAGAGGTGGTGGAGCTGACCGCGAAGGAGTTCGACCTGCTGCTGCACCTGACGCGCCACGCGCGGCAGGTCGTCTCGCGCGACACCCTCGTCCGCGAAGTCTGGCGGGAGACGGCTCGCAGCACGACGCTCGACAACGTCATCGACGTGCACGTCTCGCGGCTGCGGCGGAAGATCGACGCCGAACAGCCGGTTCGCCTGATTCGGACGGTGCGGGGCGTGGGGTTCGTTCTGCGCGAGGCGGAAGACCGATGACCTTCCTCCGGCCGCCGCGGACGCTGCGCGTCCGGCTCACCCTGTGGCACGCGGCCATGATGGTGGTGGCGCTGGGCGTCTACGCGGCGGCCGTGCTGGCGATCGTCACGCGCAACGCGTCGCGGGCGCTGGACGCGAGGTTGCGGAGCGACTTCCGCTGGGCCGCGGGAATGGCCGAACGGGGCCCCGACGGATCGCTCACCTGGTTCGAGGGCGATCCGTGGAGCGAGGAGAGCCCCTGGCTGCAGGTGTGGACCACCGGCGGCGAGTCGATCTACCGGACCGCGGTCGCCCGGCGGCTCCCGGTGCCCGGGAGCGAGGCGCTGCTCGACCGGGCCGACGGCCGCGTCGTCTCGGTGGCCGGCGAGCCGGCGCCGTTCCGCATCCTGGGCCGGCGGACGCGCATCGGGGGCGATCCGGTCGTCGTCCAGGTCGGCCGCTCCGAGGCGCTGATGCGTCAGGAGGTGGGCGAGCTGGCGCTCGTGCTGCTGCTCGGCCTGCCGCTGAGCGTGGCCGCCGCCGGACTCGGCGGCTACTACCTGGCGCGCGGCGCGCTGGCGCCGATCGCCCGCATGACCGGGCGCGCCCGCGCCATCACCGCGTCCCGGCTGGGCGAGCGGCTGCCCATCGACAACCCCGACGACGAGCTGGGCCGCCTGGCGGCGGTGTTCAACGAGACGCTCGGCCGGCTCGATTCCTCGTTCACCGAAATGCGGCGGTTCACCGCCAACGTCTCCCACGAGCTGCGGACGCCGCTGACCGCCATCCGCAGCGTCGGCGAGGTCGCCCTGCGCGAGCCGCCCGACGCCGGGTCGTACCGCGCCGTCATCGAGAGCATGCTGGAGGAGGCCGACCGGTTGAGCGGTCTCGTGGACCGGCTGCTGACCGTGTCCCGCGCGGACACCGGCGATCGGGCGCGGGCCCGCGAGACCATCGATCTGGCGGAGCTGGCCGGCGACGTGGCCGGTCACCTGGGCGTGCTGGCCGAGGAGAAGGAGCAGGCGCTGGTCGTCGTCCGGGACGGCCGGGCGACCTGCCGCGGCGACCGCATCGTGCTGCGGCAGGCGTTGATCAACCTCGTCGACAACGCGATCCGCTACACGCCGGCCGGCGGCGAAATCCGGGTCCGGGCGGCGGCGGCCGGCGGCGCCGCGGTCCTGGAAGTCACCGACACCGGCCCGGGCGTGCCGGAGCGGCACGCGCCCCGGCTGTTCGACCGGCTCTACCGCGTGCCGGGGTCCGACGCCGCGGGAAACGGGGAGGCGCCGCACGGCGGCGGAGCCGGCCTCGGGCTGGCGATCGCGCGCTGGGCGGTCGAGGCCAACCGCGGGCGGCTGGGCTACGAGCGGGAGGATGGTTGCGGCAGCACCTTCCGCATCACGCTGCCGGCCGGCGAACGCGGCCGGGCGGCCCGAGGAGCGTGACCGTACCCGGAGGACGCCGCGTCGTCTCCGAATCGGCTGGACCCTTCCGACGGTCATGACGAGCGCGCTGTCGAGGGGGTTGATCCTGACCCACCGCTACCTGGGCATTCCGCTCGGCGTGCTCTTCGTGGCGTGGTTCGCCTCCGGCGTCGTGATGATGTACACCGGCGGCATGCCGCGCCTGACGCCGGAGCGTCGGCTCGAGCGGCTGCCGGCGCTCGACTTCGACCGCGTCGCCCTGGCCCCGGCGGCGGCGGCCCGGCGCGCCCGCCTGTCGCCGACCCCGCGCCGGGCCGTCCTCCTGACGGTGACGGGCCGGCCGGCCTACCGGTTCGACGGCGTGACCGTCCTGGCGGACACCGGCGAGCGTCTCGGCGAGCTGGGACCGGCCGCCGCCGCCGCCGTCGCCGCCCGCTTCGCCGGCCGGCCGGCCGACGCCGTGGAGTACGTCGGCGCGCTCACCGAGCCCGACCAGTGGACGCTGGTCGAGAGGCGCCGCCTGCCGCTGCGCAAGTTCCGGGTCGACGACGAGGACCGCACCGAGCTCTACGTCTCGCCGCGCACGGGCGAGGTGGTGATGGCGACCACGCGGCGCAGCCGGGCGCTGGCGTGGATGGGCGCGATTCCCCACTGGATCTACTTCACGGCGCTGCGCGCGAACCAGCCGCTGTGGTACGACCTGCTGGTCTGGACGTCGACCCTGGGGTGCCTGCTCGCCGTCACCGGCCTCCTCCTCGGCGTCACGCAGTTCCGGTGGCGCCGGCGCGGGGCCGCTCGATCCCGGGGCGGTCTCGGGGCGCGAATCCCGTACGCCGGCTGGATGCGCTGGCACTACCTGACCGGCGTGGTCTTCGGGGCCGTGACGCTGACCTGGGTCTTCAGCGGCCTGCTGTCGCTGGAGCCGTACGCCTGGACCCGCGCTCCCGGCCTCGACGTCCCGCCGGACGCGCTGTCCGGCGGAAGGATCGACCTGTCTCGTTTCCCGCGCCGGGAGGCGGCCGACTGGCGGCGCGTCACCGGGGGGCGCCCGGTCCGCGAGATCGAGCTGCTGCGCATCCAGGACGATCCCTACTACGCCGTGCGGACGGGAGCGGGGCCGCCCGCACCGGGGCGGCTCGGACCCGAGCGTCCGCGGGAGGGCGCCGGGATCGCCGCCGCGCCGCTGCTCGTCGCCGCCGACACGCTGACCCCGCGCGGCGAGCCGTTCAGCGTCGAGTCGCTGCTGGCCCGGTTGACCCGCGCGCTGCCCGGGACGCCGATCGTCGAATCCGAGCTGCTGGCCGAGTACGACGCCTACTACTACGCGCGCGGCGCCGAGCGCCACCGGGCGGCGCCGCTGCCGGTGCTGCGCGTCAAGTTCGGCGATCCCCTGGAGACCTGGGTCTACGTCGATCCGGCGCTGGGCCGGGTGGTCGCCCGCGAGCACCGGTTCACGCGCGTCGAGCGATGGCTCTTCAACGGACTGCACAGCTTCGACTTCGCGTTCTGGTACGACCGCCGGCCGCTCTGGGACGTCGGCGTGATCGCCCTGAGCCTCGGCGGCCTGGCGTCGAGCGGCATCGGCCTGTGGATCGGTTGCGGCCGCGTTCGGCGCGCGCTCGGCCGCGCCGTCCGCCGGCCCGGAGCGGACGGATAGCGCCCACCAAGCGTCGCCTTGCGGCTCCGCTCGGCGCCCATCCTGACCGCTCCAGGAGTCCGCGCCGTTCTACGGCGCAGACTCCTGGCCGCCAATCGTCGCCTGACGGCTCCGCTCCGGAGCCCCGGACGGGGGCGGCGGGCTACGGGGCCGGGACGAATCCCGAGCGGTCCACCCACTCGCCGAGCCGCATGACCCGGTCGATCGCCAGCGTGTTGCGGACGTCGGCCAGCGGGTCGGCGTTCAGCACGATCAGGTCGGCGGTCTTGCCCGCTTCGAGGGTGCCGAAGTCGGCCTCGCCGACCGGCGGCATCCGCGCGGCGCCGGTGGCGGTCGCCGCGACGAGGGCGTCCATCGGGGTCAGGCCGGCCTCGACGTACAGCTCCAGCTCGTGGTGCATGCCCCAGCCGAACGGCACGTTCGGGGTTCCGGCGTCGTTCCCGAGGGCCACGTCGACGCCGGCGTCGTGCATCGTCTTCACGAAGTCCTGCAACTGCCGGAACGCGGCCTTGCGGTCCTCGAACCCCGGATCGTCGACGACCTCCGCCCGGCGCGCCGGGTCGTCCCAGGCGGCCAGCGCGTCCGGGTTGTAGAGGTCGAACGCGGCGCGCAGCTCCGGGTCCTCCAGCAGTTCCGGACGCTCCGCGAAGTGCCAGCGGTTCTGGACGATCGACAGCGTGGGGGTGAAGTACGCGCCGTTGTCGAGGCACAGGCGGATGAATTCGGGCGAAGGGTCGGGATCGTCCATCGGCGCGCCGGCGCCGGGGCCGAACGTCAGCACCGTGCTGTGCAGGAAGTCCCGCAGGCCGGCCTCGACGAGCTGCCGGCCGTCGGCTTCGTCGTCGATGTGGGCGGCGGGGACGACGCCGTTCCCCACGGCCTCGTCGATGATGGCCGCCCGTATCTCCGGCGGGATCTTCAGGCCCGGCTCCGCGACCTCGTTGACCCACATCTTGATGAAGTGCACGCCGAGCGCGACCTGCCCCCGCACCAGCGCCCGCGCTTCTTCCGCCGTGGTCGGCGCGTTGCGGCCGGCCGCGTTGAACCCGCCGGGGTAGGAGAACCCCAGCCCCGCCGTATAGGTCCGCGGGGCGTCGGGACGGCCGGCGGACGCGAGCAGGTGGGCGACCCGCTCCGGCGTGTCGCTGCCGATGCTCCGCGCGGTGGTCACGCCGTAGTGGAGCTGCGCGCGGAACTGACGCTCGATCTCCTCCGGTCCGCCCCGGTAGTGCACGTGCAGGTTGACCAGACCGGGAATGATCGTCTTGCCGCTCACGTCGACGACCTCGGCGCCGGCGGGCACGGGCGTCGTGGCCCGCGGGCCGGCGTCCGCGATGCGGCCGTCGCGGACCACGACCACGGAGTCCGCCACCGGCGGCGCGCCGGTCGCGTCGATCAACCGCGCCCCGACCAGCGCGAGTCCGCCGACGGACTCCGCGGAGCCGTCTCCCGGCGCCGCGCCTTCGCCGCAACCCGCGAGAATCAGCGCCAGCCCCGCCGCCGGAAGCTGAAGTCGTTTCATGAGCACCTCGTTCCCGCGTATCCTATCCGAACCGCCATGCCCATCGCCGCGCGGCGCATGAGCCGCATCAAGGCCTCGCCCGCCGCCGTCGTCTCCGCGCGGGCGATGGAGATGGCGCGGGCCGGCCGCGACGTCATCGCCCTCTCCGCGGGCGAGCCGGACTTCGACACGCCGGAGCACGTCAAGGCCGCGGCCGTGCGCGCCATCGCCGAGGGGAAGACGAAGTACCCGCCGCTGACCGGCATCCCGGAGCTGCGGGAGGCGATCTGCCGCAAGCTCGAGCGGGAGAACGGGCTGCGCACCACGCCGGACCGGGTGATCGTCTGCAACGGGGGCAAGCAGGTCATCTACAACGCCCTCGCGGCGACGCTCGACCCCGGCCAGGAAGTCGTCGTTCCCGCCCCGTTCTGGGTCAGTTACCCGGACATGGCGCTGCTCGCCGGCGGCGAGCCGGTGGCGGTCCCGACCGACGCGGCGAACGGGTTCCGGCTGGCGCCGGAGCGGCTCGAAGCGGCGCTCACTCCGCGGACGAAGTGGCTGATCCTGAACAACCCCTGCAACCCGTCCGGCGCGGTCTACCCGGCGCGGGACCTCGAGGCGTTCGCCGAGGTGCTGCGGCGGCATCCGCACGTGTGGGTGCTCGCGGACGACATCTACGAGCACGTCCTCTACGGCGGCGCGCCGTTCTCGACGATGGCGCAGACGGCGCCGGACCTGCGCGGGCGCGTCCTGACCATGAACGGACTCTCCAAGGCATATTGCATGACCGGCTGGCGCATCGGCTACGGCGCGGGGCCGAAGGAGCTGATCGCCGCGATGGCGACGGTCCAGTCGCAGACCACCAGCGGCGCGTCGAGCATCAGCCAGTGGGCCGGGGTGGAGGCCCTCGACGGCGACCAGACGTTCATCGGGCGCAACGTGGCGGCGTTCCGGGAGCGGCGCGACCTGGCCGCCGCGCTGCTCGACGGGACCGGCGGACTGCGCTGCCGGCCGCCGGACGGCGCGTTCTACCTCTACGTCGACTGCCGGGGCGTCGTCGGCCGGCGGACCCCGCGGGGCAGGACCATCGAGACCGACGGCGACTTCGCGGAGTATCTGCTCGAGAGCGAGGAGGTCGCGGTGGTGCACGGCGCGGCGTTCGGTCTCTCGCCGTACTTCCGCGTCTCGTACGCGCTCGCCACCGAACGCCTCCGGGAAGCGTGCGCGCGGATCCGGCGTGCGTGCGCGGCGCTCTCGGGATGACGGCGGCGCCGCGGAAAGGACGGACACGGATCATGCGGACGTGCGCGATTCTCTGGCTCCTCGCCGCCGCGCCGGTGACGGCCGCCCGCGCGCAGGAGCACACGCTCGACTTCATCTGGGACGAGGCGCCCTTCCCGCGGGCGCACGCCTCGACGCTGGTCGAAGCGCCGGACGGCGCGCTGCTCGCCGCCTGGTTCGGCGGCTCGGGAGAGGGCCGCGAAGACGTCGGGGTGTGGTCGTCCCGCAAGCCGCGGGGAGGAGACTGGTCGCCTCCCGCGCGGCTCTACAAGGAGCCCGGACAGCCCGCCTGGAACCCCGTGCTGTTCCGCGGGGACGGGGACACGGTCTGGCTCTACTTCAAGATCGGCCCGAGCCCCCGCGCGTGGAGCGGGGCGTTCATGCGGTCGACGACCTCGGGCCGCCGGTGGTCCGAGCCGGTCTGGCTGCCCGCGGGCATGCTGGGTCCGGTGCGGGCGAAGCCGATCCGGCTCGCCGGCGGCGAGATCCTCGCCGGCACGTCCCTGGAGAGCTACCGGACGTGGTCCTCGTGGATGGAGATCAGCGCCGACGGCGGCGCGTCGTGGAGCAAGCACGGCCCGCTGCTCTTCGGCGACCCCGGGCGCGACCGCCTCGGGGCCATCCAGCCGACCCTGCTGGAGATCGAGCCGGGCGTCGTCCGCGCGTTCTTCCGGACGCCGCGCCGCCTGGGGAAGATCGCGACGTCGCTCTCGCGGGACGGCGGGCGGACCTGGGCGCCGCTGGCGCTCACGGACCTCGACAACCCGAGCGCCGGAATCGACTCGCTGCGGCTCGACGACGGGCGCTGCATCCTCGTCTACAATCCCTCGGCCGCACGCCGCACGCCGCTCTCCCTCGCGGTGTCGTTCGACGGCGGCGTCGCCTGGGAGGACTTCCTCGTCGTCGAGGCGCTCGATGAAGGTGAGCGCGGCGAGCTCTCGTATCCGGCGCTGATCCAGGACGCGGACGGCGACCTGCAGATCACCTATACGTGGAACCGTCGGCGCATCCGGCACGCGACGGTGCCGCTGGCGCTGGTTCCGGAGATGCCCTGACGCCGCGGCGCGCGCCGCGGGCGATCGTGCGGAGGACGTCATGCGAAGACTGAACCGGCGGCTCGCCGCCGCGATCTCGGCCGGCGTCGTCGCCCTGACGGGAGGTCTGCAGGGACAGGAGACGGAGGAACGGGGCCGGGGCTATCCGGCGGCGGACTGGCCCTTCGCCGGCGGGGACTGGACCGGCTCGCGCCACTCGACCCTGACGGACGTGTCGACCGAGACCATCGACCGGCTGGGCGGGGCGTGGGTGGCGCGGCTGCCGGGCGGCGTGTCGTCGCGGTCGACGCCGGTGGCCGCCGCCGGCGTCCTGTACCTGACGGGCGGGGCCAACGTGTTCGCCGTCGACGGGCGGACCGGCGAGACGGTCTGGCGCTGGCGGCCCGGCAGTTCCCCCGCCGGGGAGCAGCGGGTGCCGTCGTGGCAGGGAGTGGGCCTGGGCGGCGGATACGTCTTCGTCGGCCTGCGGAGCGCGGAGGTGGCGGCCCTGCGCCGGGACACCGGCGAGCCGGTCTGGGTGGAGCGGGTCGGCAGCGATCCGCCGCGGGCGGGCGAGTCGGTCACGACGGCGCCGATGCACGCGCGGGGCCGGGTGTTCGTCGGCATCGCGAACGGCGACAGCGGCGGGCAGGGGCGCGTCGTCGCCCTCGACGCGGCGACCGGCGAGAAGCTGTGGACGTTCCACGTCGTGCCGCGGCCCGGCGAGTTCGGCCACGAGACGTGGCCGCGGGACTCGGAGGCGTGGCGGCTCGGCGGCGGCGGCGTCTGGCTGGTGGGCGCGGTCGACCCCGACCTGGGGATGGTCTACTTCGTCACCGGCAACCCGGTCCCGATGTACGGCGGCGAGCTCCGCGCCGGCGACAACCTGTTCACCGCCTCGGTGCTGGCCCTCGACGTGGAGACCGGCGAGCGGCGCTGGCACTACCAGGTGGTCCGGCACGACGTATGGGACGCCGACATAGCCACGCCGCTGCTGCTCTACGAAACCGAGGTGGACGGCCGGACCCGCAAGGCGCTGGCCGCGATGCGGGCCGACGGCCACCTGTTCCTGTTCGACCGCGAGACCGGCGAGCCGCTCGCGCCCGTCGAGGAGCGGCCGGTGCCGCAGGACGAGTACCTGCTCACCGCGCCGACCCAGCCCTTCCCGGCGGGCGAGAGCATCCTGCCCCCGTGCTCCTTCTGGCGCGACCGCGTGCCTCCGCCGTTCGAGCTGAGCTGCAGCCCGTACACGCCGCCGTCGCGCGAGCGGCAGGACGTCGTGGCCCCAGGCGCGCCGATTCCGATGGTGCGGGTGACGCCGATGTCGTTCAGCCCGCGGACCGGCTACGTCTACGCGCAGGGGCGGGCGCACGTCGGCCGCGCGTTCCGCTTCGACGACCCCTGGATCTCGGACAACCGCGGCAGCGGCTACGTCCGGCTCACGCTGCCGGAGTCGACCGGCGTGCTGGCCGCCGTCGACGGGCGGACCGGCGCGATCGTCTGGAAGAACGAGTTCCGCGGGGCGCGGCTCGCCACGAGCGGCCCGCTGACGACCGCGGGCGGACTGATGTTCTGGGGCTCGGCCGACGGCCGGCTCGAGGCGTACGACGCCGACAGCGGCGAGCGGTTGTGGGCGTTCCAGGCCGGACCGCCCGGCGTGCGGCAGCGGCCCGGGCCGGCGGTCTCGTACGCGGCCGGCGGCCGGCAGTTCGTCGCCCTCCCGGTCGGCGGCGAGCTGTGGGCGTTCGCGCTCGACGGCGGCGTGCCGGAGCGGCCGGAGGCCGAGGAGCCGCTCGACGACCTGGTGCGCTGGATCGGCCCGCCGCCGCGCGCGGCCGACGTCGTCGAGACCGCGACGCTGGTCGAGAATCCGATCGCCTGGTCGGTGGGCGGGCGGCGCAACGCGATCAACGAGCACGCGTTCAACCCGGTGCGGGCGCTGGTCACCGTGGGCGCGCGCCTGCGGTTCGTCAACAACGGCGAGACGTCCCACACCGTCGCGGCGCGGGACGGGAGCTGGAGCACCGGCTCGCTGGCGCCGGCGGCGTCGGGCTACGTCACCTTCGACGAGCCCGGCACGTTCCTCTACCACTGCGCGGACCATCCGTGGGCGATCGGCGAGATCACGGTGGAGCGGTGACGGACGCCCGCCCCGCGCCCCCCGCGCGCGGCGGCTTCCGCGGATCGGGTTGAGCGTCGACGTGCGCCCGACACCGCGCCCCCCGCGCGCGGCGGCTTCCGCCGAAGACCGGGCGGCGGAGCCTGCTCGTCTCCCCGCGCCCCCCGCGCGCGGCGGCTTCCGCGCGGCGCGCGCCTGGCTGCGGCGGTTGTGCGCTACGGCCGAGCCCGCGCCGGACGGCCGCCTGACCGTCGCCGTCGACGCCGCCGCCTTCTGGGAGCCGCTGACCGGCGTGGGCTGGTACCTCTTCGAGCTGCTGCGGCATCTGGCCGACGCCGAGGGGCTGCGGCTGCGGCTCTACGGCCCGACGCTCTTTCCCGATCCGGACGCTCCGGGTCCGGTGGTCGAGCTCCCCTCCGGCCCGGCCGTCGAGCGGGTCCCGGCGGCGCCGCCGCCCGGCGGGTGGGGCCGCCGGCGCGTCGTGCTGCGCGCGTTGCGGGCGATCGAGCCGCTGGTCGTCGCCGGCCATCGCAACGCGGTCCTCTTCGCGCCGAACTTCATCCTGCCGCGGACGTTCCGGCTGGCCCGCGGAGCGGTGGTGGCGACGGTCCACGACCTCGCCTTCCGCCGCCTGCCGGGGACGGTCCGCGAGGAGACCCGCGCCGCGCTCGATGCGCACTTCCACCGCACCCTGGCCCGCGCCCGGGAAGTGGTCACCGTGTCGCGGGCGGTGCGTGACGAGCTGCTGGCCGCCGAACCGCTGGACCCGGCGCGGGTGACGGCGATTCCCCACGGTCCGGGGCGCCTGTCGGGACGGCCGGGAGCCGGGTTGCCGGCCTGGGCTCCCGAGCGCTACGTGCTGCACGTCGGCACCGTCGAGCCGCGCAAGAACATCGAACTCCTGCTGCGCGTCTGGGAAGCGTGGACGGCCGAGGACCCGGCGGCGCCGGCGCTGGTGCTGTGCGGCCGGCGGGGATGGAAGAGCGGCGGGCTGCACGAGGCGTTCGCCGCCGCCGAGGCGGCCGGTTGGCTGCGTCACCCGGGCTACGTCGACGACGACGCGCTGGCGGCGCTCTACCGCCGGGCGCTGGCCGTCGTCTGTCCGTCACTCTACGAGGGCTTCGGCCTGCCGCTGGTCGAGGCGCTGGCCGCCGGCGTTCCCGTGCTGGCGAGCGACCTTGCCGTGTTCCGCGAGGTCGCCGGCGACGCCGCGGTCTTCCTGCCGGCGGACGACGCCGCGGCCTGGAGGCGGGCGCTGGCCGAGCTGGCCGGGGACGCCTCCCTGCGCGCCCGGCTCGGCGCGCGCGGGCGCGAACGGGCGCGCGCCTTCGACTGGGCGGCGGCCGCGGCCCGGACGCGCGCGGTGCTGGAGCGCGCCGCGCGGGACGCCGGCGACCCGCGCTGACCGCCGGCCCCGGCTACGCCGGCCCCGGCGGCGGCGCGCCGGGCCGCGGCGGAACCGCCCCGGCGGCGGCGTTGCGTGTCCGTTGAAGCAGACTCTCGACGAGCGCCTTGAAGTCGTCGAACGCGCCGCGGGCGGCGGCGGCGTGACTGCCGAGGGCGCCGTCTCCCGCGGACAGGGCGAAGATCGGCTTGCGCGCGTCCTGCGCAAGCGGAACGAGGCTGCGATAGTGCTTCACGGTGGCGATGCAATGCGCGTCGGCTTGCGGATCCTGCACGGTTGCGGGAGGGTGGCCGCCCAGCACGCTGCGGGCGTACTCGGCCGGCATCTGCCTCGCCCACCGGTCGTAGGCCTTCACCGGACGGCTCAGCCGGACTCCGTGCTGCTGAATCAGGTAGCCGATGGGCTGCATGGCGCCCACTGGCAGGGTAAAGTCCGGTTCGCCCCAATTGTCACGGCGCTTCTTCCAGTCGGCCCGCCAGCGGCGGAGTGTCGGACCCAGGTTGCGCAGCCCCTGCCGCGAGAACAGGTCCGCGGCCAGCGGCACGGCCACGAAGTCCGTGGCGATCAGGGCGGAACGGTTGACGGCCCCCAGGCTCGGACCGACGTCGATCAGCACGACGTCCGCGCCCGACTCCGCGACGCCCCGCTGCACGACCTGCCAGAACGCGGTGATCACGCGGAACGCGCGGTACAGGTTCGTGCTTCCCAGGCAGTTCGGCCATTCCGTGGACAGCAGATCCTCGAATCCCGACAGGGCCAGGTCGCCCGGCAGGAGGTAGAGCCCGTCCGAGGGCCGCCGCAGCTCGGGGTCCTTGACGTCCCCGACCTGCGTGAGGGGCGCCACGCACTCGTAAATCGTCCTGCCGGACGACGACGCCCCGCCGTCCCAGAGTTCTGCGAGCGCGTCCTCGTCCAGAAACGCCGCCGTGAGGTTGGCCTGCGGGTCGAGATCGACGACCAGCACCGTATGGTCCAGCTCGGACAGCATCCAGGCCGCGTGGTAGACCAGCGAGGTCTTTCCCACGCCGCCCTTGTTGTTGAAGAACGTCAGTACGGGCGTCGTCACGCGCGGGCCCTCACCGTGCAGTGCACCCAGTTCGGCTCGACGCGGAAATCGGGTTCCGGTTGTTCGTTGACGAGCAGGGCGCGCCGCGCCATCGGAATGCCCGCGCCGTAGCGTTGGGCCAGTCCGAGAACCCGCATCGCTTCCGCCAGAATCGGGTTGCGGTAGTCCACGATGCCCGGCTGCCCGAAGTTCTCGGCGTTCAGGGCGCCGTAGGGGCCGCCGGGACTCGTGATCTCGATGCGGTCGTCGAACCAGTAGACGTGGATGGGCGCGTTGGTGCCTTCGTAGGTCCTGTGCAGGACGGCGTTGCGAACGAGTTGCTGAAGCGCCGCCGTCGGATACGCCGGCGTACGCACTTCGACCGGACTCGACGTGAAGTCGACGGCGGTCCGATTGTGCGCCGCCAGCTTGTCGTCGAGACCGCGAACCAGGTGGGCGATGGGGCCGCTGCACCGTCCGTCGTCGACCACGGGGTCGCCGAGATCCGTTCCCGCGATGCGAAGAAACTGCGCGTATGCGCCCGGCAGGAAGTCCTGCGGGTTCCTGCCCAGGACGAGGATGCCGGCTATCGTCGGCCTCGGATCATCGACCGCGGCGATCATCTTGAGGGCCGCGAGACGCTGCTCCGTGCTCCGATCGTTCTGCGCCAGCGCCGCCGCGTCGACCGCCGCCGGCAGGTACTCTTCTTCGAAACGCCGCAAGTCGAGGTCCGCGATACCGGCGGTGGGCACGGACTGCGCATCGAAGTGGGGGTCCCGATGCCGCCGCTTCTCGTTCAGGACGCGTTCGTCCTGGCCGCTGGCGACGGCCCGCCGCGGCCCTACCCGGATCCGGATCCGGCCGCGGTGACGCACCGGCGGCGTGTCCGACGGCATGACGGTGACGACTGCGACGGGCGTCCCGCGCAGCACGTGCTTGTCCACGGTCAGCGTCGGCGGTGGCACGATGTTGCCGTCCGTCTTGACGTCGGCGAGCTGCAACAGCAATTGGTCCGTGATCTCCAGCCCGACGGGCGCGCCGGTATCATCTGCTCCGACGAACACGACGCCGGGGCGCCGGTGGTCCGGCAGATCGTTGGCGAAGGCGCAGACCGCCTCCCGGAGCTTGCGGGGACTGTCTCCCCCCAACGATTCCTTGCGCTCGACGAGGTCGGACTCCAGGTCCGCCAGCATCGCTTCCAGCTCGTGCCGAGCATACGGAGCAGTCACCCGGGCGCCTCCGCGCGTCGAACGGACGAGGATCGACGTTCCAGGGGTCTGCTTCAGCCTACCAGACCACGAGCGCCCGGCTGGTCGTCGGCGACCCGCAGGCTTCGAACCAGTCGACGCCCTCCGAGACCAGGTCGAACTTCAGTCGGTAGCGGCCGGGCGCGTCCGGCAGCGGGACCTCTATCGGCACGTCGGCGGCCTGCCGCGGTTCGATGGCCGCGGGGAGCCAGGCGCGGGCGTGGTCCCGGTCGGCGACCGCGCCCGCGGCGGTGCAGAGCTGAGCGCCCAGGCGCACGAGGCGGCGGCCGTAGCTGGCCTGCGCCGGAAACGGCCGGCTCGACAGGTTGCGGACGCTCGCGCGCAGCCGCATCCGGGCGCCCCGCCGGCCGATCAGGGGGAGTCCCGGCACGAGCGCGCGCAGGCGGATGTCGGCCCGCGGCGTGGCTCCGGGAATGGCGTTGCCCAGGTGGTTGTCGTCCCAGATCTCGCGGCGGATGGCGGCGTGGTCCGGCGTTCCGGGCGCGAACCGGCGCGAGAACGCGGACTCGGGATGGTCCGTGATCTCCCAGCTCAACCGGTCGACGCCCAGCTCCCCGGCCAGGCCGCGGGCGCGGTCCATCTCCTCGGTGCTGTCGTTCCACCGGAACAGGATGTAGCGCCAGTTGATGAACGGTAGGTCGCGGCCGGCGCGCCGCTTCTCCCGCGTCATCGTCCGCAGGGTGCGCAACGCGACGTCGAGCCGGCCGCGCCGGCGGTAGCGCGCGTAGCTCTCGGCGAAGGCGCCGTCGATGGAGAAGGTGACCTCGTCGATGCCGGAGTGGACCAGGCGCGCGGCGCGTTCCTCGCTCAGCGCCAGGCCGTTGGTGCTCGTGTAGAGGTAGATTCGCGGGAACCGGCGCTTGACGTACTCGCACATCTCGACGGCCCGCTTGTGCAGGAACGTCTCGCCGTAGTTGAAGAAGTCGATTCGCCCCAGGCCCGGACCGGCCTCGTCGACGACCCGCGTGAACAGATCGAAGTCCAGCATGCCCGCCTGCCGCGTCCGCGTGATGCCGGTCTCGGGCGCGCAGCAGGCCTCGAAGCACGAGATGTTGCAGGCCGCCGTGCACTCGACGTAGAGCCGCGACGGCAACGCGCCGGCGTCGACCGGCCGCACGGGAGGATCATCGCCGGCGTCCAGCGGCAGCTTGAGCGGACAGTCGCCGCAGAACCGGGAGCCTCCCGCGTTCAGGTCGGCGCGCAGGCCCCGGACGGCCGCGGCGTTCCAGATCTCCCCGATGGTCTGCCGGCGCGCGTCGCCGAGCACGCGCCGGACGTACGGGTCGGCGCAGCCGCACACGACCCGGCCGTCGCAGGTCAGCACGAGCGTGCTCCAGGGCCAGGAGCAGCGGAAGCGGGTGGCCAGGTGGTTCAGCGACATGTCGCGATTCCGCGCGGGCCGGCCGCGGCGGCGGGCGTCGGCGGTTGCCTCGGGCGCGGGTGACGGTAGAGCATAGCGGCAGCCGGCGCAGGATCGCCGCGCCGCATCGGGAGGATGGGCGCGTCCCTGCCGACCGGCCTCGAAGAAGGAGGTGTTCCGTGAAGCTGCATCCGATGACGCTCGCCGCGCTCTGCGCCTGTGTCCTCGCGCCGGCGGCCGCGCCGGCCCAGGACCCCGAGTTCACGCCGCGCGTGGTGACGCGCGAGGACATTCCGCCGGGCATCCACGAGGATTCCTGGGCGCGGCTGCCGACGGTGTCGCGCGAGTCGCTCGACGCGGACGGCCGGCGGGCGTACGACGCCGTCGTGAACCCGGACAGCCGCTACGCGAGCGGCCCGCGGGGCCCGATCGGCATGTGGCTGTACAGCCCGCCGATGGCCGAGCACCTGTTCCCGGCCAGCACCTACCTGCGTTTCGGCGCGGACGGCCGGCGGGACCAGCGGCTGGCCGAACTGGCGATCCTCACCGCCGCCCGGGCGCTGAACAGCCAGTACGAGTGGTCGGCCCACGAGCCGCTGGGCCGCGACGCCGGGCTCGAAGAGGAGATCATCGAGCTGCTCCGCTGGGACACGCCGCTGGCCGACGCCGGGGACCTGCCGGGGCTGGACGAGCCGGAACGGACGATCGTCCGCGTCGTGCGCGAGCTGATCCGCGAGCCGAGGCTGAGCGACGAGGCGTTCGAGGCGGCGCAACGGATCTTCGGCGCCCGGGGCTTGATGGACCTCGCCGGCCTGATCGGCCACTACACGCTGGTCAACTACACGCTCAAGGCGTTCGACGTGCAGCGCCCGCCCGGCAGCCGGCTCACGCTGCCCCTGCCGTGAGCGCCGGCCCCGGCCGTCCCCGTCGCGATCGGCGACGCAGGTGGCGCCGCACGTGACGTAGCCCTGCCGTGAGCGCCGGCCCCGGCCGTCCCCGTCGCGGGACGGCCGGGGCCGGACGGCCCATACTCCTCCCTAGAAGAACCGCACCGAGTAGTTCACCCGGACGCCGCGGCCCATCTCGGGGGCCAGGTCCTTGATGAACGACGTGTGGTTGCGGTACAGCGCGTCCGTCAGGTTGTAACCGGTGAACGACAGGATGTGCGCCGTCTGCTGCCGCGGCCAGACGTAGGAGGCCCGCAGGTTGACGACGGAGTAGCCCGCCGTTTCGGTCTCGCCGTCGAACACGTCGCTCTGCCGCCCCGCGAACTCGAGTTGCGGGCTGAGCGTGAACCCGCCGTAGGGGATGTCGAGGCTCAGGGTGCCGCGCAGCGGCGGGATGCGCGGCAGCGGTTCGTCGGTGGCGGTCAGTCTGGCGTCGACGTAGCCGAGGCCGAGCGTCGCCCAGGCGCTCCCGCCCAGGCGGACGCTGCCCCGGGCGTCGAAGCCGGTGAACCGGCTGTCGCCCTGCATGAAGTCCAGGACCTGCAGGCCGTCCTCGATCGCCCCGGTCCGGTGGCCGAAGATGAAGTTGCCGATGGAGTAGACGAAGGCGTTCAGTTCGGCGCGCACGCGGTCGGCCCGGCTCCGCAGGCTCACGTCGACGCCGAGCGTCGTCTCCTCGTCCAGATCGGGGTTGCCCACCTCGAAGGCCAGGGTTCCGACGTGGGGGCCGAAGCTGTAGAGCTCCTCGAGCGCCGGGGCGCGGTGCGAGCGGGTGAGGTTGACCACCAGCGCGCTGTTGGCGCCGACGTCGGCGTGCAGACCGACGGAGGCCGTCGCTCCGCGGAACTTCCGGTCGCGCGGGTCGCGCGCCACGAGCTCGTCGTCGTGATCGTCCCCGTCGTCGTGGTCGTCGTCGTGATCGTCCCCGTCGTCGTGGTCGTCGTCGTGATCGTCCCCGTCGTCGTGATCATCGTCGTGATCATCATCATCGTGATCGTCGTCGTGATCGTCGTCATCCCCGTCGTCGTGGTCGTCGTCCCCGTCGTCGTGGTCGTCGTCGTGGTCGTCGTCGTGACCGTGTCCCCCCACGCGTTCGCCGGGCCGGTAGTCGTTCTGCTCGACCCGCGCCCCGAACTGCAGGCGGACCCGTCCGAAATTCACCTCCTCGTGGCCGAACGCCGCGAACGACGTCTGGTCGGTCCGCGGCACCAGCGCCTCCACCCCGACCGCCTCGAAGTTCCGGAACTGCGTCCACACGCCGAAGCGCCCGGAAAAACGGTCCGTCCGCCGCTGGTCCACGTCCGCGCGCAGAATCCGCGTCTGGTTGGCGAACGTCGTGCCGACGCTCTCGACCCCGTCCGCGATCTCCAGCTCGTCGTGGTCCCAGTCGATGGCGTTCACCGAGAGGCGCAACCCTTCGACGACGGGGTTGTCCATGTTTCGGAAGCCGACGTCGAACCGCCCGCCGCGGCGGCGCGCGTCGAGGTCGATCTCTTCGCCGCTGTCCTCTTCGTCGGCGTGGTCGTCGTCGTCGGCGTGGTCGTCGTCGGCGGCGTGGTCGTCGTCGTCGTCGGCGTGGTCGTCGTCGTCGGCGTGGTCGTCGTCGTCGGCGTGGTCGTCGTCGTCGGCGTGGTCGTCGTCGTCGGCGTGGTCGTCGTCGTCGGCGTGGTCGTGCGCGTGGAAGCGGTCCGCGAAGGGGACGCCGTAGCGGCCGTCCTCCAGTGTGACGCCGCCGCTGGCGAAGAACCGGTCGCCGAACCAGCCGAGGCCGGCGCGCGCGTTCGTGAGCTCGGTGGCCGAGTTCGCGACCGGCCCCTCGGGCGTGTCGTAGTCGTCCGTGCGCCGCATGCTGCCGCCGCCCCAGACGAGCAGGCCGTCCTGCGCGTACTGCAGGCTGGCCGTGGTGCCCGCCTCGGCGTTCGCGCTGCCGACGTTGGCGCCGAACTGCGCCCGCGTGCCGTCGAACAGCGACCCGCGGTAGCTCTCGTGCGGCGTGATGACGTTGACCACGCCGCCGACCGCGTTCGACCCGTAGAGCAGCGTCGCCGGTCCGCGCACGATCTCGATGCGCTCGGCGCCGTTCGGGTCGATCGTCACGCCGTGGTCGCCGGACGAGCTGGACAGGTCGCCGGTGCGGATTCCGTCCTCGAGGACCAGCACGCGGTCGCCGTCGAAGCCGCGGATGATCGGCCGGCTCGCCCCGGGGCCGAAGCCGCGGCTCGCGACGCCCGGTTCGTTCCGCAGGAAGTCGCCGAGGGTGCCGGCCGACTCCGTGACGATGTCGAACGAGTCGAGGGTGGAGACGGCGTTGAACGTTTCGAAGGTGGTTTCGGTCCCGCCCACCGAGGCGGACACCGTCACGGTTTCGCGGATCGGCGAGAGGCCGAGCACGAAGTTCACCTCCGTGGTCGCGCCGGCCTCGACCGTCACCATCTGCCGGCCCGCGGTCAGGCTCTCGCGCTGGGCGAGCGCCTCCCAGGAACCGGCCAGCACGTTCTCGAGTGCGAACGCCCCCTGTTCGTCGGTCAGCGCGAAGCCGCCCGAGCCGACCACCAGGACCGCGGCGCCGCGCACCGGGTCTCCGTTCTCTTCCAGCGTCACCGTGCCGCGCACGGCGCCGGTCTCCTGCGCCCGAACCGGGGCCGCGAGCGCGGCCGTCGCGGCGAACGCCGCGAAACACGTAGCAATCCAGCGGTACATCGACTTCCCCTTCATCCCGAGTTCGCAACCGTTCACGGAACCTGCGCCTGCCGCCGCCACGGGGCCGGCGAGGCGCTCACCGTCCCGTTTTCGCGGACCGGGCGGATCGGCGAGAGGCCGACCACGAAGTCCACCTCCGCGGTCTCGCCGGCCTCGACCGTCACCATCCGCCGGCCCGTGGTCAGGTTCTCGCGCTGGGCGAGCACCTCCCAGGAACCGGCCGGCACGTTCGCGAGTGCGAACGCCCCCTGTTCGTCGGTCAGCGCGAAGCCGCCCGTGCCGACCACCAGGACCACTGCGCCGTGGACCGGGTCTCCGTTCTCTTCCAGCGTCACCGTGCCGCGCACGGCGCCGGTCTCCTGCGCCCGAACCGGGGCCGCGAGCGCGGCCGCCGCGGCGAACGCCGCGAAACACGTGGCAATCCAGCGGTGCATCGACTTCCCCTTTTCCCGAGTTCGCAACCGTTCACGAAACCCGTGGCCGCCGCCGCGCGCGCCGGGAAACCCGAACCGCGGGCCGGGCGCCTCCGAACGGCGCCGGAGGACGACCTGACCGGGGTCGGGAGACCGGGCGCCGGCTCCGCGGCGCACGGATACGAGCGTGCCGCCGAGCCGCGCCGGCCGGCGCGGCGGACGGAACGCAACGGATGACGGAACTCAGGCGGGTGGGCCGCGGGCGGGGAGACGGTGGGAGTGGCCGGAGTCGATCCAGCCGCCGACGAACGCCGGATCGAACGCCCGCGGCGCGTCCGCGGGCCCGACGTACAGGGATTCGGCCGGTTCGTCGGCCGGCTGGTGCCGGAGCTGGCAGACCGCGCAGCAGTCCTGTTCCGCGGATGCCTCTTCGTGCCAGACCTCCGCGACGGACGCGGCGCCGACCAGCGCCATCACCAGGACGGCGAGCCAAGCGCGCCAGCCGGGGCCGCGTCGCGCAGGCCCCGTGCGGATGGATCCTCCCTTGACCATTTCGCTCTGCGACGGTAGCAGAAACCGTGTGTGCGGGCAAGGGCGGCCGGGCGGGCGGCGTCGGTGGAAGGCGCTGCGGCGCGGCGTTGGGCGCCGGTCCCGCCGTGCGCGCCGCGTCGGGGGTGCGCGGCGCCCGTGGAAGATCCGTTCGTGCGCGGTTCTCGATCGGACGTGCGGACAACCGGTGTCGGTCGTCGCCGGCCGGGACGTGGAAGAACCGTTCGAGGCGGTCTCACCCGGAGAGGTCGACGCCGACCGGGCAGTGGTCGGAGCCGGTGACGTGCGGCCAGATGAAGGCGTTGGTCACGTGCCGCGCCGCGGCCGGGGACGCCAGCACGTAGTCGATGCGCCAGCCGACGTTCTTCTCGCGGGCGCCGCCCCACTGCCGCCACCACGTGTAGTGCCCCGCCGCGCCGGGGTGGCGGGCGCGGAACGTGTCCACCCAGCCGGCGTCGAGCCAGCGCGTCAGCTCCGCGCGCTCCTCCGGCAGGAAGCCGCTGGTCTTCGTGTTGGCGGCGGGCCGCGCCAGGTCGATCGGCTCGCGGGCCGTGTTGTAGTCGCCGGCCACGAGCACCGGCCCGCGGCGCCGCAACGCCTGCAGGCGGTCGAAGAGGGCGGCGTAGAAGTCGAGCTTGTAGGGCACGCGGCGGTTGTCGCGGCCGCGGCCGCTGCCCTTGGGGAAATAGACCGACGCGACGGTCAGCCGCCCGAAGCGGGCGATGATCAGCCGGCCCTCGGCGTCGAAGCGCGCCTCGCCCAGCGCCGTCTCGACGCGGCCCGGCGGCTCGCGCGAGTAGAGCGCTACGCCGCTGTAGCCGGCCCGCTCGGCGGGGGAGAAGACCGCGTGCCAGCCGGCGGGCGCGCGCACTTCCGGCGCCAGTTGGTGCTCGAACGCGCGCACCTCCTGAAGACAGACCATGTGGGCCCACGAGTCTTCCAGGAAGTCGAGGAAGCCCTTCCGCGCGCAGGCGCGCAGGCCGTTGACGTTCCAGCTCACGATGCGCATCGGGAAGGCTCCGTACCCTACCACGTGGGGCCCGGCGCCTCTTCCGCCCCTTCCAGCAACCACTCGCCGGCGGTCCGCACCTCCGTTCCGGCGGGCCATTCGGCGGGAAGCCCGTCCCGCGTCAGCGTCAGCACGCGCTTGCGGGCGTCCGGAAACCGCTTCCCGGCCGCGGCCAGCGCCCGGTGCTCGCGCGCGGCGGTGGCCGGGTCCGACAGGTCGGCGCAGACCTGGACCAGCTCCATCCCCCCGGTCCCGTCCCGGGCCAGGAAGTCCACCTCGTACCCTTCCGGGGTTCGCACGTAGGTCACTTCGAATCGCCGGCGCTCCAGTTCCACCAGCACCGCCGTCTCCAGCGCATGGCCCAGGTTGGCCCGCCCGGTGCGGTCGAAGACGGGGATCAACCCCGGATCGACCGGATACGCCTTGCGCGGATTGACCATGCGCTGGCGTTCCGACGTCGATTCCATCCAGACGATCCGCACCAGAAAGCAATCCTCCAGATAGCCGAGGAACTGGTGCAGCGTGTCCCTGGCGACGGGGATGCCCTGCGACTTCAGCGCCGCGTGGAACTTCTCGATGCTGAACGACCCTCCGGCGGCGCCCAGCAGATGCCGCACGAGCCAGCGCAGGCCGGCCACGTTGCGCACGCCGTGGCGCTCGACCACGTCGCGCAGCATCGCCACGTCGACGTAGTCCCGAAGAAGTTGACGCCGCGACGCCGGGTCCAGGCCCTGCGCTTCCGGAAAGCCGCCGGCCGCGAGCCAGTCCAGCAGGGCGCGTTCCAGACGCGCGCGCTCGCGGGCCGTCAGGACGGCGGGGTCCGCCGGACGCGGCCGTCCCCGGTGGCGCAGCGTCTCCTCGAAGCTGAAGGGATACAGGGGCGCCTGCCACGCCCGGCCCCGCAACGCGGTCGCGACCTCCCGCGACAGGAGCGCCGCGGACGATCCGCTGAGAAGCACCTCGGTCCGCGGCGTGTCCAGGAGCCGCCGGACGAAGCGTTCCCACCCGGGGACGACCTGGATCTCGTCGAAGTGCCAGGTCACGACGCCGGCGTCGCCCGCGTCCGGGAACCGGCGGCCGTGCTCGGACAGGAGCAGGTCGAGGTGCGCGGCGTCGAGATCCGCGAAGCGTTCGTCCTCGAACGACAGGTAGGGCAGGCGCTCCGGGGCGACGCCCCGTTCGATGCGTTCCCGGCGCAACTGGTGCAGGAACGTGGTCTTGCCGGTCCGGCGCATGCCGGTGACCGCCGTGGCCTTGCCGGGGAAGCGCAGCCTGCCGAAGACGCGGCGGCGCGTCAGATCGGGGAGGGGGCCGCGGACGGAGGCGGCGAGCTGCTCCCCGATGACCTGCCGCAAGAGGGGGAGCGACGGCTTCGGCACGTAGAATTCTCCTTCCGCAGGAGATTATTCTGCATAGGATTTCTCCTTATGGGAAGGAGAACAGGATCCGCCGGGCGATGAAGGTCGGCGGCTGGAAGACGATGCCGGTCAGCCGAGCAGGAAGTCGAGGGCCTTGATCAGACCGACGCCGCCCGCGACGGCGGCGTACGTCTTGATGGTCATGCGCAGCTCGAGTTTTTCCATGTCGGATCGGACCAGCGCGACGTCGTTCTTCGTCGCGGCGTTCTCGCCGACCGCAACGCTGATCTGCTCGGTGACCGCTTCGGCCTGCGCGTCGTCGAAGCCCGCGGCACGCAACGCCTTGGCCGCCTTGAGCGTGTCGAAAGCGAGCGTGGTCATCGTCTCCCCCGATCATCATACGCTTTCTTCGGAAGCCGAGGCGGCGGGATCGGCGGGCGCTCGATCCCGTTCCACGTCGAAGGCCACGACGTTGCGGGCCGCGCTGCTGAACTCCACGCCGACCAGGTGGACCGCCCGCCCGGGGGCGCGGTGCTTCTCCGCGTAGCCGCGTTTCCTGATCTGCGCCAGCGCCGCGCCGGCCCCGGACTGCTCCACCACCTTGAACTCGAACAGGTAGACGGCGCCCCCGAACCGCAGCGCCATGTCCAGCCGCCCGCGGTTCGTGCCGTCCTCCACCGCCACGTCGAAGCCCGCCGCGGCGAACCAGGCGTAGAACACGCTCGCCCAGTACCCCTCGTAGCGGGCGACGTCGTTGCTCCGGCGCCAGTCGTGGGGGATGCCGGCGAAGAACGCCCGCAACAGCGCCTCCACCCCGGCGAAGTCGCCCGCCCGCAGCAGCCGGCCCAGCCGCGCGCCGTCGCCCGTCCGCCGGGCCGCGTTCGGCGCCAGGGCGTTCAGCAGGCTGTCGTTCAAGCCCCGGCGCACCTCGTGGTTCGGATAGCGCAGGCGGTAGAGGGGCGTCCCGTCGACGTCCTCCTCCACGCCCGCCATCGTCAGGTAGCCGGTCTGGAACAGCAGCGCCTCGGTGGCCACGTCGTCCACATCGAACTTCGACAGCAGGGCGGGGCTGGCGCGGACGCTTTCGAGGTCGGGGGCCGCGAAGCCGCGCTCCACGAGCGTGTCCACGAGGAACCTCGGCGTGGCCGTCTCGAACCAGTGCGCGCGGAACCGCCGGCTGCGGAACAGCTCGAGGATGCCGTAGGGGTTGTACACCCTCTCCCCGCCCAGCCAGTCGTAGCCGTTGTACCACTCGCGGATCCGGCCGCGGTCCAGGCCGGGCAGTTCCGGCGCGAACACCGCGTCCAGGTCCGCGTCGGTGTAGCCGCAGATCGCCGCGTAGCCGGGGTCCAGGGTGAGGTCGGTGAGGTTGTTGAGGCCGGAGAACAGGCTCACCTTCGAGAACCGGCTCACCCCGGTGATGAAGGTGAGCTCGACGTGGGCGTCGCAGGCCTTCAGCGTGCCGTACAGCCCGCGAAGGTCGTCGCGGTTGGCCTTCGCCGTGTCCGGCTCGTCCAGCGCGTCCAGAATCGGCTTGTCGTACTCGTCCACCAGCACCACGACGCGCCGGCCGGCGCGCTCGTGGAGCGCTTCCAGCAGGCGGCGGAAGCGCACGGAGGCGCTGCCGGCCCCGGTCCCGGCCCCGGCGCCGGCCCGCCGGCCGGCGTCCTCGATCTGCGCCGCCGCGCTCTCTTCGAGCAGGCCCCGCCGCTTGAAGTTGCCGCCACTGAAGTCCAGGCGCACCACCGGGTGGCGCCGGGACCAGTCCCAGCCGCCGTCGTGGACGGACAGGCCGCGGAACAGCGCCTCGCGGCCCTCGTACAGCTCCTTGAGCGTGTCCACCCACAGGCTCTTGCCGAAACGGCGCGGGCGGGACAGGAAGTAGTGCTTGCCGGCGTCGTCGTCGAGCCGGCGGGCGTAGGCGGTCTTGTCGACGTAGTAGCAGCCTTCCTCCCGGATCTGACGGAAGGTCTGGATGCCGATGGGCAGCCGGCGCTTCGTCACGTCCGCACCCCGCCGCGCGCGCGGCGCCGGCCGTCAGCCTTCCTTTTCCTCGTACTGCTCGCGCAGCTTCGCGACGATGGACGGGTCGGCCAGCGTGGTCACGTCGCCGAGCGCCTTGCCGGCCGCGATGTCGCGCAGCAGGCGGCGCATGATCTTGCCGGAGCGGGTCTTCGGCAGGTCGGCGGTCCAGAGGATCTCGTCCGGCCGGGCGATGGCGCCGATCTTCCGCACCACGTGCCGCTTGAGCTCCGCCAGCTTGTCGTCGGACGCCTCGACGCCTTCCTTCAGCGTCACGAAGGCGCAGATCGCCTGGCCCTTGACGTCGTGCTCCTTGCCGACGACGGCCGCCTCGGCCACCTCCTGGTGGTCGACGAGGGCGCTTTCGACCTCCATCGTGCCCACCCGGTGGCCGGCGACGTTCAGCACGTCGTCGACGCGGCCGAGCAGCCAGAAGTAGCCGTCCTCGTCCACCTTGGCGCCGTCGCCGGTGACGTAGGTGGCGTGTCCCCAGCGGTTCCAGTAGGTGGAGACGTAGCGGTCGTGGTCGCCGTAGATGGTCCGCAGCATCGACGGCCACGGCCGCGTCTGCACTAGGTAGCCGCCGCCCACCTTCACCTCTTCGCCGCTCTCGGTCACCACCGCCGGCCTCAGTCCCGGGAACGGTCGCGAGGCCGAGCCCGGCTTGAGCGTCGTCAGGCCCGGCAGCGGGGTGATCAGGATGCTGCCGGTCTCGGTCTGCCACCACGTGTCGACGATCGGGCAGCGGCCGCCGCCGACGTGCCGGTGGTACCACATCCACGCCTCGGGGTTGATCGGCTCGCCGACCGAGCCGATCAGCCGCAGCGTGCTCAGGTCGTGCCGGGCGACGTGCTCCGGCCCCCACTTCATGAAGGCCCGGATGGCCGTGGGCGCCGTGTAGAAGATGGTCACCCGGTGGCGCTCGATGAGGTCCCAGAAGCGGTCGCGGCGCGGCGCGTCGGGCGCGCCCTCGTACATGACGCACGTGGCGCCGTTGGCGAGCGGGCCGTACACCAGATAGCTGTGGCCGGTGACCCAGCCGATGTCGGCGCTGCACCAGTAGACGTCGTCCTCCTTCAGGTCGAACACCCACTTCGTCGTGACGTAGGTCCCGGTGAGGTAGCCGCCGGTGGTGTGCGCGATGCCCTTCGGCTTGCCGGTGGTGCCCGACGTGTAGAGGGTGAACAGCAGGTCCTCGGCGTCGTTCTCGCGCGCCTCGCACGTCTCCGGCGCCTGCGCCATCAGCTCGTGGTACCAGTGGTCGCGGCCCGCGGCCACCTGGAACGGCGTCTCGAGGCCCTCGCGCTTGATCAGCAGCACCGCCTCGACGCTGGGCGCCCCGTCGAGCGCGGCGTCCGAGATCTCCTTGAGCGGCACGACGCCGCCGCGCCGGAAGCCGCCGTCGGCGGTGACGAGCAGCTTCGCCTGCATGTCGTTGATCCGGTCGCGGAGCGATTCGGCCGAGAACCCGCCGAACACGACGCTGTGCACCGCGCCGATCCGCGCGCAGGCGAGCATCACGATCGGCAGCTCGGGGATCATCGGCAGATACACCGCCACCCGGTCGCCGTGGCCGACGCCCAGCCGCTTCAGCACGTTGGCGCACTTCTGCACCTCGACGTGCAGCTCGCCGTAGGTGAGCGTCCGCTGGTCGCCCGGCTCGCCCTCCCAGACCAGCGCCCGCTTGGCGCCCCGGCCGCCCAGGGCGTGGCGGTCGACGCAGTTGACGCAGGCGTTGATCTTCCCGCCGACGAACCACTTGGCGTCGGGCGGCCGCCAGTCGAGGACGGTGTCCCACGGCCGGCTCCACTCCAGCTCGCCGGCGATGCCGGCCCAGAACCCCTCCGGGTCCGCCTCGGCGCGCTCGTAGACCCCGGGGTCGTTGGCGTTGGCGTTCCTGCGGAACTCCTCCGGCGGCTCGAAGACGCGCTCCTCGGTCAGCAGCGCATCGAATCCCTCGGTCGGTCTGTCGTCGGCCACGGCGTCCTCCCCTTTCGTCAACCGCCGCCTCGGCGGCGGATCATGATAGCCGCTTCGTCGCCACGAGCAGGTTGCGCGTCCTGCCGTCCGCCGTCATCACGTAGTCCCACAGCACCGCCTCGCGCTGGTATCCGATGCTCCGGAAGAACGACTGCGCGGCGGTCTGGTCGAGCGTCATCCGCGCCGTCAGCATCCGCAGGTCCAGCGTGCGCGCGATCCACTCCACCTCGCCGGTCAGCAGGCGCGCCACGCCGCGGCGCCGGTGGGGCGGCGCCACCTGGAGGCGGATCTCGCCGAGATGGCGGGTCCAGCTCGTGCGGTTGTGGAGCAGGCTGGCCTCGCCGGCGACCGACTCGCCGTCGAGGGCCAGCACCGTCTCGGTGCGGCCGGTCTCGATGTAGTGGGCCCAGCGCTCGACGACGCCCGGTTCGGTGATGTTGACCCGCAGGTAGAGCAGCTCGTCCGGGTCGAGGCTCCTGGCGAACGCGAGCACCGCCTCGACGTCGCCGCGCGTCATCAGCCGCAAGGTCACCTCCCGCCCGTCGGCCAGGGTGACCGCGCGGGGGTAGCGCGCCCGGACCGCGGCCGCTCCGCCGCCGGCTCCGGGCGTCCCGGAACCCATCAGCCGCGCCCGCGCTTCGCCTTCGCCTCCCGGCGCCGCGCGTGGAGGATCGGCTCGGTGTAGCCGCTCGGCTGCTCGCGGCCCTTGAACACCAGGTCGCAGGCGGCCTGGAAGGCGACGCTGTCGTCGAAGTTCGGCGCCATCGGGCGGTAGTTCGGGTCGCCCGCGTTCTGCCCGTCGACGACCGCGGCCATCCGCCGCAGCGTCTCGCGCACCTGCGCCTCGGTGCAGACGCCGTGGCGCAGCCAGTTGCAGATGTGCTGGCTCGAGATGCGCAGCGTGGCCCGGTCCTCCATCAGCCCGACGTCGTCGATGTCCGGCACCTTCGAGCAGCCGATGCCCTGATCGACCCAGCGCACGACGTAGCCCAGGATGCCCTGCGCGTTGTTGTCGAGCTCCTGCCGGACCTCCTCGGGGGACCAGCTCGGGTCCTCTTCGCGCGGAATCGTCAGGATCCGGTCCAGGTCGGCCCGCGGCCGCGTCCGCAGCTCGTCCTGCCGCGCCGCGACGTCCACCTCGTGGTAGTGGGTCGCGTGCAGCGTGGCGGCGGTCGGCGACGGCACCCACGCGGTGTTCGCGCCCTGCCGCGGGTGGCCGATCTTGGCCTTCATCATGTCCGCCATCAGGTCGGGCATGGCCCACATGCCCTTGCCGATCTGGGCGTGGCCGGGCAGGCCCGTCTCCAGGCCGACGTCGACGTTCCAGTCCTCGTAGGTGACCATCCAGTCGGCGGTCTTCATCTCCTTCTTGCGGATCATCGGCCCGGCTTCCATCGCCGTATGCATCTCGTCGCCGGTGCGGTCGAGGAAGCCGGTGTTGATGAAGAAGACGCGCTCCCGCGCGGCGCGCACGCATTCCTTCAGGTTCACCGTCGTGCGCCGCTCCTCGTCCATGATGCCGATCTTGATCGTGTGGCGGCCGAGGCCCAGGACGTCCTCCACCTGCGCGAGGGTCCGGTCGCAGAAGGCCACTTCCTCCGGCCCGTGCATCTTCGGCTTGACGACGTAGATGGAGCCGGCGCGGCTGTTCCTGCGGCTCCGCACGTCGTGGACGGCGATCAGCGACGAGATCAGCGCGTCGAGGAGCCCTTCCGGCGCCTCGGCGCCGTCCCGGTCGAGGACGGCGGGGTTCGTCATCAGGTGCCCGACGTTGCGGATCAGCATCAGGCTGATCCCCGGCAGGGTCAGCCGGGAGCCGTCCGGGGCCGTGTACTCGCGGGCCGGGTTCATGGCCCGGTCGACCGTCCGGCCGCCCTTCTCGAAGCGGTCCGTCAGGTCGCCCTTGATCAGCCCGAGCCAGTTCCGGTAGGCGGCTACCTTGTCCTCGGCGTCCACGCACGCCACCGAGTCCTCGAGGTCCATGATGGTGGTCGTCGCCGCCTCCAGGACGACGTCCTTGACGCCCGCGTCGTCGGCGCGGCCCACCGGGTGGCCGCGGTCGATGGCGATCTCGACGTGCAGGCCGTGGTTGCGCAGCAGCACCGCCGACGGCTCGCCCGCGGCGCCGCGGTAGCCGGCGAACTGCGCGGGGTCGGCCAGCCCGGCCGCGCTTCCGTCCTTCAGCGTCACGCGCAGGGCGCCGTGCGCCACCGCGTAGGACGCGGCGTCGGCGTGGCTGCCGCCGGCCAGCGGCGCGGCGGCGTCGAGGAAGGCGCGGCAGCGGGCGATGACGCGGGCGCCGCGCACCGGGTTGTACTCGGCGCCGCGCTCGCAGCCGCCGTCCTCGGGGATGGCGTCGGTGCCGTAGAACGCGTCGTACAGGCTGCCCCAGCGGGCGTTGGCGGCGTTCAGCGCGTAGCGCGCGTTCGTCAGCGGCACGACGAGCTGCGGCCCGGCGACGGTCGAGATCTCCGGATCGACGTCGGCGGTCGTGACGGAGAAGTCGCCGCCCTCCGGCGCGAGGTAGCCGATCTCCCGGAGCATCGCCTTGTACTCCGGCAGGTCGATCGGCTCGTCGCGGTTCTCGCGGTACCAGGCGTCGATGCGCCGCTGCAGGTCTTCGCGCTTGTCGAGCAGCTCGCGGTTGCGCGGCGCCAGCCCGTGGACGAGCCGGTCGAAGCCGGACCAGAACGCCTCCGGGGTGACCCCGGTCCCCGGCAGGGCCTCGCCGTTGATGAAGTCGTACAGCTCCCTGTCGACCTGGAGTCCGCCGGCCGCCACCCGATCCGCCATGTCTGCCCCCCGCTCGTGATTGTCCCCGGCGCCCGCCGCGCGCCCGGCAGGGGGATTCTACTCCGCCGACGCCCGCCGGGTCGCGCCGCGCCGCGACCCGGGACGGCCCGCTCGTGGTTGCCGCCCGCCGCGGCGGCGCCGGCTCGCCCGGCGGGGCTGTTCCTGCGTCATCAGGTCTGGGAGCCGCGAGCGCGTGGGAACTGGCGATCAGGGCAGCGAGAACACGAACAGGTTGTTCCCCGTCCCCGGCTGCAGCTCGGTCGTCAGCCGCAGGTTGTCCCGCGTGCTGAGTGACGAACCGGTGCTGACGGCGACGTACTGCACGCCGTCCACCGCGTAGGTGATCGGGAAGCCGGTCACCTGCGACCCGAGGTTGACTTCCCAGAGGACCTCCCCGGTCTCGTGGTCGAGGGCGCGGAAGCGGCCGTTGCTGTCGCCGCCGAAGACGAGTCCGCCGCCGGTGGCGACGAGCGACGTGGTGCCGGCGCGCTGCTCGTACAGCCAGACCGTCTCGCCGGTGGAGGCGTCGATGGCCCGCACCGTGCCCACCTGATCGGTGCCGGGGGCGTTGACGATCCGCTGCGCGAGGTTGTAGAGGCTGCCGTCGGCGGTCGCCAGCATGCGGGCGCAGGCGTTGCGCAGCGGGAAGTACATCAGGTTCGTGAGCGGGCTGTAGGCGCCCGCTTCCCAGTCCTTGCCGCCCGTGACGAACGACGGGCAGATCAGCATCTCGTTGTTCTCGCGGGTGAAGATCAGCTCCGGGTTCTCGGTGACGGCGCCGGTCGCGCCGTCGATGTGCGTGATGACGTTCTGCGCCGTCGTCGGCGTCGCCCAGAGGAACTCGCCCGTGGCGCGGTCGAGCGTGTAGACCACGCCGGTCTTGCCGGGGATGCCGGTCAGCACGCGGTACGTCTCGCCGCGCCGCAGCCGCGGGTTGATCCAGGAGACGTGCTCCGGGTCGGGGGCCATCACGGCGTCGACCAGCAGCCGCTCGTACGGATGGTCGAGGTCCCAGTGGTCGTTGAGATGCTGGTAGAACCACTCGATCTCGCCGGTGTCGGCGTTCAGGGCGAGCGTGGAGTTGTGGTAGAGGTGCGTGTTGTCGACGCCGCCGATCATGAACTTGGGCGCCGGCGACGTGACCGACGTGCCTACGTAGACCAGGTTCAGATCGGGGTCGTAGCTCGGGACCATCCACGCGCCGACGTGCTTCCGCTCCTCGAACGGGACGCCTCCCCAGGTCTCGTCGCCGAACTCGCCCGGGCCGGGGATGAGGCGGCGGCGCCACAGTTCCTCACCGGTCGCCGCGTCGTGCGCGACGACGACGCAGGCCTCGGGGCCGCCCTTCGGCGCGCAGCTCCGCCCGGAGATCACCTTCCCGCCGGCGACGATCGGGCCGGAGGTCTGGTTGGCCGGGTTGACGGTGTAGTCGAGCACCCGCGTCTCCCACGCCACCTCGCCGGTGCGCGCGTCGATCGCGATCACCCAGTCGTCCGACGTGCTGTCGAAGAGATGGTGGCCGTGGACGGCGATGTTGCGGTTGGTGTCGATCAGGCTGCCGATCATGTAGTCGGCCAGGTCGTCGGGCCGCTCGCGGCGGTGCTCCCAGAGGAGGTCGCCGCTCACGGCGTCGAGCGCCTGGATGACGTCGCGCGGGTTCGGCATGTAGAGGACGCCGTCGTGGACGAGCGGCGTGCCCTGCTGCAGGCCGGGGCCGAGCGGGCGCGTCCAGACCAGCCGCAACCCGGCGACGTTGCCGCCGTCGATCTGGTCGAGGGGGCTGTAGCCCCAACCGTCCAGGGTGCGGCGCCACGTCAGCCAGTCGTCCGGATCGGGGTCCTGGAGCATGGCGTCGGTGACGGGGACGAACTCCCGGCCGCCCGGCTGCGCCTGCACGGGCGCGGCGAGGAGCGCGGCCGCCGCGAGAACGGAGAGCGGGAACGAGGCCGGCGTCGAGACGTGGGGCTGGAACTTCATGGGGGCAGCTTAGCCGGGATGCCGAGCGGGTTCAATGCGGATTCGCGGCAGGAGGCGGACGGACGGAGTCGGGACAGGGCGGCCCGATGATCCGCGACCCGGCCCCCGTTCAGGCTCATCCGTCGTTGGAAACACCCCCCCGTTCAGGCTCATCCGTCGTTGGAAGAGACCGGCGTTGGCGCGTCGTCCCGAGCGCGGCTACAATTGCAGGTTGCGCGCCGCGCCGCCCGAATGGCGCGCACGAGGAGATCCCGATGCGCAGACGATGCCGTACGTCGATCGGCCCGCTCGCCGCCGCGTTCGCTCTCGCCGCCCTCGCGGTTCCGGCCGCCGCCCAGGACGGGAGCTGGACGCTGCCGCGCACCCCGGACGGCCAGCCCGACCTGCAGGGCGTGTGGGCCAACAACAACGCGACGCCGCTCGAGCGCCCGCCGGAGTGGGCCGGCAAGGAGCGGCTGACCGAAGAGGAGCTCGCCGAGCTGAAGGCCGCCGCCGAGCAGGCCGTGGACGACGGCGACGCCCTGTTCGGCGACCAGCTCGTCCTGGCGGCCATCGAGCGGACGAAGGCCACCTCCTACGACCCGACGACCGGCAACTACAACCAGTTCTGGATCGTGGAGCGCGACTTCAACGACCGGACGTCGCTGGTGGTCGATCCGCCAGACGGGCGGATTCCGCCGCTGACCTCCTCGGCGCGCGACCGGCAGGCGATGCTGCGCGCGCACCGGCGCGACCACCCGGCCGACTCGTACGCCGACCGGCCGCTCTCCGAGCGCTGCGTCACCTACGGCGTGCCGCGGCTCGGGGCCGGCTACAACAGCTACTACCAGATCTTCCAGAGTCCCGACCACGTCGTCGTCCACCTCGAGATGAACCACGACGCGCGGGTCATCCCCATCGACGGCACGCCGCCGCTCGACGACGACGTCCGGCTGTGGCACGGCGACTCCCGCGGCTACTGGGAAGGCGACACGCTGGTGGTCGAGACGGCGAACTACTCTCCGAAGGCGACCTTCCGCGGGCTGTCGTCCGAGCACCTGCGGGTGACCGAGCGTTTCACGCGCGTCGGCCCGCGCACGCTGCACTACGAGGTCACCCTCGACGATCCGACCACCTGGACGCGGCCGTGGACGGTGCTGATTCCGCTGATGGGGACCGACGACGCGATCTACGAGTACGCCTGCCACGAAGGCAACATCGGCATGGACGGCATTCTCGCGGGGCACCGCGCCGAGGAGCGCGAGGCGTCCGGCGGTCCGCGGTAGCGCGTCGTTCCCGCCTTCGGCCTCGTCCGGAATCCCGCGCCGGGCCGGCGGCCCGGCCCGGCGCGTCTCGCCGGGGCCGCGTCGGCCGCGGAACGGAGGACCCTGCATGAGAATCTGCGTCGTCGGCGCCGGGGCCATCGGCGGCTACATGGCGGTGCGTCTGGCCCGGGCAGGGCACGACGTCTCGGTCATCGCCCGCGGCCCGCACCTGGCCGCCATCCGCGCGAACGGCATGAAGCTGATCGAAAAGGAGGGCGAGTCGGTCGCCGACGGCCTGACCGCCACCGACCGCATCCGCGACCTCGGCCCGCACGACGTCGTGCTGCTCGCGCTCAAGGCCCACCAGATCGCCGCCGTCGTCGACGACCTGCCGGCGCTGTTCGGCCCGGACACCTGCCTGGTGACGCTCCAGAACGGCATCCCGTGGTGGTACTTCCAGAAGCTGGGCGGACCCTGGGCGGACCGGGTGGTCGAGACCGTCGACCCGGGCGGCGTGCTGTTCCGGGCCGTCGACCCGGACCGCATCGTCGGCTGCATCGCCTACCCGGCGGCGGAGATGTCCGAGCCGGGGGTCGTCCGGCACGTCGAGGGCACGCGCTTCCCGGTGGGCGAGCTCGACGGCAGCGAGTCGGCGCGCGTGCGGCGCGTATCGGCGCTGCTCGCCGAGGCCGGTTTCAAGGCGCGCGTGCTGACCGACGTCCGCTCCGAGATCTGGCTCAAGCTCTGGGGCAACCTGACGTTCAACCCGATCAGCGCGCTGACCCACGCGACGCTGGTCGACATCTGCCGCTTCCCGCTCACCCGCGCGCTGGCCGCGGCGATGATGACCGAGGCGCAGGCGGTCGGCGAGCGCCTGGGGGCCGGCTTCCGCGTGACGCTGGAGCGGCGCATCGCGGGGGCCGAGAGCGTCGGGAAGCACAAGACGTCGATGCTGCAGGACGTCGAGGCGGGCAAGCCGCTCGAGATCGACGGAATGCTCGGGGCGGTGGTCGAGCTGGCGGAGATGACCGGCGTCGAAGTGCCGACCCTGCGCGCCGTCCACGCGTGCGTCAGCCTGCTCGGCCGGACGATCGTCGACGAGGGGGTCAGGATCCGGGCGGCGCCCCGGTAGCGCGCGCCCGGCGCGGCGCGGCCCGCGGGCGGTTCGGCGGCGATCGACGGACAACAGACGGAGACCCACATGAAAGCGCTCGACGGAGTTCGCGTCCTCGACATGACCCACGTGCAGTCCGGTCCCACCTGCACGCAGTTGCTCGCGTGGTTCGGCGCCGACGTGATCAAGGTGGAGCGGCCCGGCGTCGGGGACGCCACGCGCGGCCAGTTGCGCGACCTCCCCGGCGTCGACAGCCTCTACTTCACGATGCTGAACCACAACAAGCGCAGCATCACGGTCAACACGAAGTCGGAGACCGGCCGGGCGATCTTCACGCGGCTCATCGAGTCGTGCGACGTGCTGGCCGAGAACTTCGCCCCGGGCGCCCTCGACCGCATGGGCTTCTCGTGGGAGCGCATCCGGGAGATCAACCCGCGCCTCGTCTACGCCTCGGTCAAGGGCTTCGGCCCCGGCCCGTACGAGGACTGCAAGGTCTACGAGAACGTCGCGCAGTGCACCGGCGGCGGGGCCAGCACGACCGGCTTCGACGACGGGCCGCCGACCGTCACCGGCGCCCAGATCGGCGACTCCGGCACCGGCCTGCACCTGGCCCTGGGCATCGTCACCGCGCTCTTCCAGCGCGAGAAGACCGGCCGCGGCCAGCGCGTCGTCTGCGCGATGCAGGACGGCGTCCTCAACCTCTGCCGCGTGAAGCTGCGCGACCAGCAGCGTCTGGCGCACGGGCCGCTGAAGGAGTACCCGCAGTATCCGAACGGCGTCTTCGGCGCGGCCACCCCGCGTTCGGGCAACGCCTCGGGCGGCGGGCAGCCCGGCTGGATCGTCAAGTGCAAGGGCTGGGAGGACGACCCCAACGCCTACATCTACGTCATCACGCAGGCGGCCGCGTTCGACGGCCTGGCCCGCGCCGTCGGCCGCGCCGACTGGCTCGACGATCCGGAGTGGAACACCCCGGAGGCGCGCCTGCCGAAGCTGGAGCAGGTCTTCGACGCCATCGAGCGGTGGACGATGACGAAGACCAAGTTCGAGGTGATGGAGATCCTGAATCCGCTGAACGTGCCGTGCGGCCCGGTGCTCTCGATGAAGGAGCTGGCCGAGGAGCCGTCCCTGCGCGCGACCGGCACGGTGGTCGAAGTGGACCACCCCGCGCGCGGCCGCTACCTGACCGTGGGCAACCCCGTCAAGCTGTCCGATTCGCCGGTGGACGTGGCGCGGTCGCCGCTGCTCGGCGAGCACACCGACGAGGTCCTGGCCTCCGTGCTCGACATGAGCGCGGAGGAGATCGCGGCGGCCCGCGCGGCCGGCGCGGTCTGAGCGCCGCGGGCTTCCTCCGCGCGCCGCAAGGCAATCCGCGGCGCCCGGCGGCGTGAGCGCGCGAATCGCGGACGAGGCCGGTCCGGCCAGCAGCGCCACGCCTGCGCCGCCGGCCGAAGCGGGACTTCCCGCCCGCGAATCGCGGACGAGGCCAGTCCGGCCAGCAGCGCGGCCGGGACCGCGGGCGCGGCCGGCCGCCGCCCGTCAGCGCCCCGCCGCGTCCTCGATCACGAACTCCGCCCCCTTCTCGGCGATCATCACCGTGGGCGCGTTGGTGTTGCCCGACGTGATGCGGGGCATGACCGAGGCGTCGATGACCCGCAGGCCGGACACCCCGCGCACCGCGAGCCGGTCGTCGACCACGGCCAGCGGGTCGCGGCCCATCCGGCAGGTGCCGACGGGATGGAAGATCGTCGTGCCGAGGTCTCCGGCCGCCCGCGCCAGCGCCTCGTCGCCGTCGACCTCGGGGCCGGGCTTCCACTCTCGCGGCTCGAAGCGCGCCAGGGCCCGCGCGGCCATGATGCGCCGGGTGAACCGCAGGCCCGCCACCGCCACCCGGCGGTCCTCGTCCGTGGACAGGTAGTTGAGGGTGATGGCCGGCGCCTGCCGCGGGTCCGGGTCCTTGATGCGCACGTGCCCGCGGCTGGTCGGCTGCAGGTTGGCGACCGACGGCGTGACCGCGTCGAACCGGTGCAGCGGGTCGCCGAACTTGTCGAGCGACAGCGGCTGCACGTGCCACTCGACGTTCGCGGACTTCCGCTCCGGGTCGCTGCGGGCGAAGGCCCCGAGCTGCGACGGGGGCATCGTCAGCGGGCCGGTCCGGAACAGCAGGTACTCCAGCCCCATCGCCGCCTTGCCGAACAGCGAGTTCGCCCGCCGGTTCAGCGTGACGGTGTTGTTCACCGTGTAGATGCTGCGGATCTGGAGGTGGTCGTGCAGGTTCTCGCCGACCCCGGGCAGGTCGTGGACCACGTCGACGCCGCGCGCCTGCAGCAGGGCGCCGGGGCCGACGCCCGACAACTGCAGGATCTGCGGCGAGCCGACGGCGCCGGCGGCCAGGATCACCTCGCGCCGCGCCGCCAGCCGCTCGCCGCTCAGCAGCTCGACCCCGGTCGCGCGCGGGCCGGCGGCGCCTGTTTCGACCGCGACGCGCCGCACCTGCGCGTCGGTGCGGACGGTCAGGTTCGGCCTGCGCCGGACCGGGCGCAGGAACGCCTTGACGCCGCTCCAGCGCCGGCCGCTCCGCTGGTTCATCTGGAAGTAGGCGTTGCCGAAGTTGTCGCCCCGGTTGAACTCGGCGATCTTCGGGATCCCGCACTCCTCGGCGGCGTCCCGCCAGGCGTCGAGGATCTCCCAGCTCACGCGCCGCTCTTCGACCCGCATCTCGCCGCCGGCCCCGTGGAACTCGTCGGCCCCGTGCTGGTAGTCCTCCGAGCGTTTGAACACCGGCAGCACGTCGTCCCAGCCCCAGCCGCGGTTGCCGAGCGACGCCCAGTGGTCGTAGTCGCTCTTCTGCCCCCGCATGTAGATCATCGCGTTGATCGACGAGCAGCCGCCGAGGACCCGCCCGCGGGCGTAGCCGATGCTGCGGCCGTTGAGCCCGGGGTCGGGCTCGGTCCGGTAGCACCAGTCGGTGCGCGGGTTGCCGATGGTGTAGAGGTAGCCGACCGGGACGTCGATCCAGAAGTAGTCGTCCCGCCCGCCCGCCTCGAGCAGCAGCACGCTGGCGCCGGCGTCGGCCGACAGCCGGTTGGCGAGCACGCACCCGGCGGTGCCGGCCCCGACGATGACGTAGTCGTGCGTCACGCGGCCATTCTACGCGAGCCTGCCGGCCGGCCGAACGCCGCGCCGGGCGGACGGCGGCGTCACCGGTCCAGCGCCGCCCGGCGCCGCGCCAGCTCGCCCGGGATCTCGGGGGCGTCCTTGAGCGCCGCCAGCGGGCGGAGTCGTGCGTCGACGTAGGCCCAGTCCAGCGCGCCCGCCTGCCGGACGATGACGCCTTCGACGTCGACCCAGTCCCGCCCGCGCGACGCGAACGCCTTCAGGACGATCAGGTCCTCGGCCGAGCAGGTGCGGAGCGGCGCGTCGCCCGGAAACGCGAACGGGGTGGCTCGCGCGACGACCGATTCTTCGAACGGCAGCGCTCCGAGCGCGACGTCGATGCCGACGCCCGAGGAGGACCGGAGCAGCAGCACCCGGTTGGCTCGGGCGAAGCCGGCCGCGTCGTCGATCCGCGCCGCGTACCGGTCGAGCAGCGCTTCGACGAACGGGGCTTCGCCGTCGAACCCGGTCAGCAGCGTCAGGTCGACGTCGATCGTTTCGCGCGGCTCGCCCCAACGCTGCACCGCCAGGCCGCCGATGAAGCAGAAACGCCAGCGCCGGGCGTCGCAGAACTTCTGCAGATCGGCCGCCACCCGGATCAGCTCGGTCACGGCGTCCGACCGCCTTCAGGAACCGGCGCCGCCGCCCGGATCGGCTCGGTCACGGCGTCCGGCCGCCTTCATGAACCAGCGCTGCTGTTCGACCAGGCCGGACGTCGGCCGCGGCGCCCGCGGGGGCACGGTGTAGTCCGCTTCGCCGCAGAGCAGGGCGACGGCCCGCCGCGGGTCGAGGCGGCGCAGCTCCTCGCGCCGTATCCGCTCCAGCTCCGGGCCGGCCTGCTTCCAGGTCCGCGCCCACCGGCGCGCGTCGGCGATCTGCCGTGGGCTCCAGCCGGGAAAGCGTGCGTCGCGCACGGGGAAATTATAAGGTAGGGACTGGCGCATTCATGACCACCCGCAACGCGGTGGACCAGGCGGCCGAAGCGTCGGTGTTCGAGCCGATCGAGGGTCTCCCGCCGCAAGGCGGCGGCCCGCGGGCGGTTTCCCTGGACCTGGTGTTTCCCCCGCACGACTTCGGCTCGTGGCCCGAAGGCTTTTTCGGCGCGCCGCGAAGAAGTCTACGGCGCCGGGGGGCGATGACGATGTTCGTGGACGCCAACGTGCTCGTTGCCGCCGGGCCGCGAACATCCTCCGCGGCCCGGCGTGACCCGCGCTCGCCAACCAGCGCGGAGTCGGCTTCCGGACGCCGAGGGCGCGAACCGGTGTTACAGTTCGACGAAGTGACTGGAGTCCCGGGGCGTGGGGCGGGGTCGAAGAATCGCCTCGCTCTGCCGCTGGCGTTGGCCGCGGCTCTGCCGATCGTGGGCTGCGGCGACCGGCCGCCGATCCCCTCCGCGCCGACGCGGCCGGAAACGACCGGAGCCGTCGCCGTCGTCCATCCCACCGAGGGCCACCGGGCGCGGGGAACCGTCAGCTTCCGGGAGGAAGCCGACGGCGTGCGGATCACGGTGAACCTGACCGGGCTGGAGCCGGGAGAGCACGGATTCCACGTTCACCAGCGCGGCGACTGCAGCGCGGCGGACGGGACCTCGGCGGGCGGGCACTACAACCCCGACGGCAATCCTCACGGCCGGCCGGATTCCCCCTTGCGGCACGCGGGTGATCTGGGCAACGTCACCGCCGACGCCCAGGGGGTCGTGACCGCCGAATTCCTCGATTCGGTGATCACGTTGAACGGCGCGAACAGCATCATCGGACGCGGCGTGATCGTGCACGAAGGACCGGACGACTTCACCACGCAGCCCACCGGCGCCGCCGGCGCCCGCCAGAGTTGCGGCGTCATCGGAGATCGTCGCTAGGAGTCTGCGCCGTAGAACGGCGCGGACTCCTGGAGCGGTCAGGATGGGCACCGAGCGGAGCCGCAAGGCGACGCTTGGTGGGCGCTAGGAGTCTGCGCCGTAGAACGGCGCGGACTCCTGGAGCGGTCAGGATGGGCACCGAGCGGAGCCGCAAGGCGACGCTTGGTGGGCGCTAGTACGGCAGTCGCCGCCGGCAACGTGCCGGTGCAGATCGGCCGCCACCCGGATCGGCTCGGTCACGGCGTCCGGCCGCCTTCATGAACCAGCGCTGCTGTTCGACCAGGCCGGACGTCGGCCGCGGCGCCCGCGGGGGCACGGTGTAGTCCGCTTCGCCGCACAGCAGGGCGACGGCCCGCCGCGGGTCGAGGCGGCGCAGCTCCTCGCGCCGTATCCGCTCCAGCTTCGGGCCGGCCTGCTTCCAGGTCCGCGCCCACCGGCGCGCGTCGGCGATCCGTTGCGGGCTCCAGCCGGGAAAGCGTGCGTCGCGCACGGGGAAATATAGGCCCGGTCCGCACCGCGCCGCGCCGGCATGGCGCCCAGGGCAACAGCACGCACGTCACGTGGCAGGAGAGTCGACCAGCCTGTCCGGAAGGTAGTAAGGTAGGTGCTTTCCAGGAGTACCCATGACCACCCGCAATGAACTCGCTCGGCGCACCGCCGGCCGCGGCAAGTACGCGCCGCTCTTCCGTCACCTGTCGGCGCTCGGGCGCCGCCGGTGGCGCGTTTCGTTCGGCGAGCTGGAGGCCATTCTCGGCTTTCGCTTGCCGGACTCGGCCAGGATTCACCGGCCCTGGTGGGCGAACCAGAGCAAGGGCGGCCACGGCCACGCCCTTGCGTGGCAGGCGGCGGGCTGGCGAACCAGCGCGGTGGACCTGGCGGCCGAAGCGCTGGTGTTCGAGCCGCTCGATGGTCTCCCGCCGCAAGACGACGGCCCGCGGGCGGATTCCCTGGACCGGGTGTTTCCCCCGCACGACTTCGGCTCATGGCCTGAAGGCTTTTCGGTGCGCCGCGAAGACGTCTACGGCGCCGGGGGCCGATGACGATGTTCGTGGACACCAACGTGCTCGTTGCCGCCAGGGCCGCGAACGCGCCCGGTCATCGATTGGCGCTTGACAGGCTGGCGGAAGTCCGGCGTCGGGAACCGTTGCGCATCAGTCGGCAGGTCGTTCGCGAGTATCTCGCGGTCGTCACGCGAAACCAGACGTGGGCCAAACCGCTGCCGATGTCCGACGCGCTTCTGGACGCCACCCGATTCGCGTCGTACTTCGAGATCCTCGATGGCGGCGCTGCCGCTCGACGCGGCCGGCGTCGACACGGTGCTGGCGGCGGCGGACCTGGACTGGTCGGAGGTCGACCCGTCCGCGGCGGGCGGAGCCGCGCGGCGACGCCGCCGCGCGGGCCCTGAAGCAGCGCACGCTGACCGCCCTCTACAACGCGCGCCCGCGCTGGCTCGCCGACGCGCACGCCGCCCTCGACGCGGCGGTCGCCGCCGCCTACGGCTGGCCGGCCGACGTCTCCGACGACCAGGTGCTCCGCGACCTGCTCGACCGCAACCTGGCGGAGCCGCGCGGCGAAGCTCCCCGAGCTCCCTTCGCGGGTCCTCGAATCGACCCCGCCGCCGGGAAAGAGGCGCGATGAGCGGATGACGGCGAGGCGGACGAGGGAAGGCGGTTCGAGGCGTCAGTGATCGTTGCGAGCCAGGCCGCGCATTCGCCGTCCGTCGAATAGGACGATTCGTCGAACACGTCCGGTGTGACGGCGTAGTCGGCGAGTTCAATCGTCACGAGAGATTCGGGGCGCAGCGCGTACCCGGTGTCGAGTCGGTCCTTCAACCAGACGCTTGCGTCTCCGATCATAAGGTTTCGTTCGAGAACGGACGAAACGTTGTGTCGGGCGCGGGGACGGGAAGAGCGCCCCTGCGCCGACGGAGCGGGCGGTGGGACTTGGGCGGCGCGGCGGATTCGGCGCGCCGCGCGCCCGCGGCCGTTCGGCGTCAGCGCCCGAACGCGACGACGGCGCGGGCGGAGAGCCGCGGCCGGAGGGCGACGTGGTCGCCGTCGGCGAAGATCGGCAGGTCGGCCGCCAGCCGCAGCGCGAACCCCGGCCGGAGGTTCACGTCCATCCCCATTCCCGGCTGCATGACGAAGCCGGCCGAGCGCTGCTCGTCGAACGCCGGGTACGGCACGTAGAGGCACGGCAGGACCAGCCGGCCGCCCACGTAGCCTCCGCACTCGGCGTTCGCCGTCTCCACGTCCAGCGACTCCGGCCACTGGTAGTCCGTCCTGAACCGGACCGCGAATCCGCCCGCCAGAACCTGGTAGAAGGGCGCGATCCGCCCGCCGCGCTCTCCGGCCCGGACGCCGGCCGCCAGGATCAGGTGGCGGCCCCGATGCGTCTCGCGCGCCACTCCGTCGAAGCCCAGGTCCCGGTGGCGGACGTGCGCGTCCCGATGCCAGGCGCCCTCCACGACGAAGGTCCGGCCGTCGAGTTCGAAGCCGCTCGACACGACCCAGCCGGGCGTCACCGGCCGCTCCGGGTCCTGCACGCCGTACTGGGCGCCGGCCGCGATCTCGAAGGCCGGCGCCGGGGACCGCGCGGACTGGGCCTCGACGACCGGCGCGGCCAGGACCATGACCGTCATTCCGCCGGCGAACGCCGCGCCGCGAAGGACGATGCGAGTCATGACGAACCCTTCCCGGGAGAAGCACGGGCGCCCGGCGCCGTTCCTCCTGCCCCGGCGCCGGTCCATGCGGCGATCTCCCCGCCCGGGAATGCGCGAACGGACGCCGTGGCGGCTCGACAGGCTCCCGCCGCGGCCGCGTCGCGAGGCGCCCCGACCGGGGAAGCGGCGGGCGTCGGGAGCGTGGCCGGAGTCTGCGCCGTCCGCGGCGTGAACGGCGCGTCGCGTCGATCGGGCTCGACTTCCGGCACGTTCCGACGCATGGCGGCGGCGTCACGCGGGCGGCCGGCCGCGCGCACGTGAGCGTGCAGAATCCGATTCGGCTGGACCGCTACACCGAACCGCAACCGCCCACTGGCAGCCGGCGCCCCGCTCGCGCCACTGCTCCCTCCCCAACGTCACGGCTCCGCCTCGTTCAGCGCCGTGTGGATGGCCTGCGCCCGCCAGCCCGGGAACGCCCGGCTCACCGGAGACTCGCGGTACGCGCCCTCCTCCAGAAGATGAATCGTCAGCCCCGTCCGCCGGCGCCGCGGGCGACTCCGAGGGCGGCGCTCCGGGACCTCCACCCACAGCTCCGGGAACCCCCACGACTCGTACAGCCGCAGCTTCCCCCGCTTATTTTATGTAACTTATTGAAAATAAATGACTAAATGGATCGGAGCTGCACGTATCCCCCCATCCAGCCCGCCAATTCGTGGCGGATTTCGCGGGACGTCCGGTGCCGGTTCTGAACGGATCGGGACTGCCGAGACACCTCGCCTGCCAGCACGGCAGAGAAGTCTACCGTTGCATCGACCTTTCGCCGCGACCCGATGATCGACGCGGGCGCTCGGGCAACGCCGCAAACGGCGTCGAGCGCGGCGTCGCCCGCATTTCGGGCGTCGCCGATGCCGGCGGGCACGGCGCCGGTGATGGCGGCCGGAAACCGCGCCAGAATCGACTGCAACGGGCCGACCATCTGCCGCCTCGGAGAAGTCGAGGAACATCGCTTTCCATCCCTCCGACAACAGTCCGAGCCGATCCCGCACCTCGACCGGGTGCGCCTGCATCGGCATCGCGGTCAGCAGGCGCCGGCCGCCCAAGCGCCCGGGGCCGACGGTCGGGTTGCGGGCGACGCGCCGACGCTGTCGCGCGGCAGACCGTCCACACCGGGAGGACTCGAACGGCGCGGCATCGAAGGTCGCCGATGCGACCGCGGTCTCGTCGAGCCTGGTCTGGGCGGCGTCCGTCTCGACTTGCAGGGTCACCGTCATCGTGAACCGCCTCTGGACGCGAGCACCCGGAGGGCGCGCGGGCGGATGCTCGCCTGGGCGAGTCGGCGCCGACCGCCTCCCCGTCAAGTCCGGCGCTGCTGCGCCGCCGACATATGTCCGGCTGGTCGCACCGAGCAGCGTCGCGGGCCGCCGCTCGCCTTCGACCGGGACCACTTCAGTGCACCACCGGGTAGAACGTCTCCGGCACGGTCAGCCATGCGCTGCCGCTGGGACGCCCATGGCGTCGAAGACCTCCGGTGATGATCGTGCTGGTCGACGGCTTCGGCAGCCGCGCGATTTCCGCGCGCGATGCGCGCGTCGGGCGTAAAGCCCGATCTCCACCCGTCCTTGTCTACCGGATGGGTTCAGGCTGGCGGCGCAGGCGCTCGCGCGGCTGGAGGTTCGGTTGTTCGGCGTCGGCGGCCGTGTCGAGTACCACGCGCCGCGGTATTCGGATGATGGCATCTTCGGCTCGCGCCCGCCGCTGTTCTGCTCGGTGGCCGAGCCGGATCCGGACGGCGGCTGGCGGGTGCGGATGGTCGCGCAGGCGGTCACCAACTCGGGACGGCCGCTCAAGATGCGGATTCCGGCGTGGCCCGGCAAGGAGCATCCGGCTGATTCCGCCGGCGACGTGGTGCGCTGCGAGTCTCGAGCGCTGGCGGTCGGTGTGGCGCTGGAGATGGGCGAACGCTGCGCGTTGGCGTGGCCGTGTCACGAGCGGCGGAAGCTGGCGTGACGGAGGCGGCGGTCCGATTCCCGCGGGCAGCAGCCCGCGGTCAAGCTGAACGGGCGGCTCTAGGCACCCTTCGGGGATGGCCCCGAAGTTCTGGTTGAGTCTGTCTCTCGTTGCGATTCTTGCGGCCTTGCCCGTCTCATGTGATTCGCCGACGGCTCCGACTACCGATCCAGCGCCGCCGCCGCCGCCGCCTGAGCGAACTTTCTCGTTCGAGCCTGTCCCCCGATCGCAGATGCGCGAAGGCGACACGTCGCACTTCAGGGTGAATCTGCGAGAGGGTGGCCGAAGGTCACGGGTGACGACCGGCGTGACGTCATCGGCGCCTTCTGTTCTCAGGCTGACCCGCGAGGGTGACCGCTGGAGGTACACGGCGGTTCGGGCGGGCTCGGCGGAGGTTCGCGTCGTGTTCGGCGGCCGGCGCGTGCTGACGCATTCTGTCCAGGTTCTCCCGCCGCCCGCCGATTTCGTGATCGAAGAGGTCTACAGCTACGCGACGGGGTTCCATTTCGATCTGTTCGTCTTCGATTGGCGCGCCCTTGCTCCTGCAACGAGCATTCGTGTCCGCGTTGGATTCCAGGTCCGCGGCAGCTGGTTCTCGTGTGTTCTCAGGTTCGGCAGCCGGATTCAGGTCGGCGAGGTGGGAACGGAAGATGTCAACCCCGTCAGGTGTCGAGGTGATCTCATCGGGGGAAACTGGACCGCTGTCAGCATTGAGCCTGCGGATGGGAAGAAGTGTAGAGGGTGCGGCACTTTTTCTCATGGGTCGTTGCGAGAGTGGTAGGCGCTCTTCCGCGGTCCGCCTCGCCGCGGCTCAGTGCGTGGCCGGGTCGTCGATGTCCACCTGCAGGTTGTACGTGACGGTGAGCATGGTCTTGAGGCACACCGGGCAGGGCGTCGGTGGGACGCACCGCTCGTTGAGGACCACCGCTCCGTCGGCCTCGTCGATCACCTCGATCCGGATCCCGTCGAGGTCGTGAACGGCCTCGACCCGGGCGAGCTTCCGCCGCGTGCCGAATGGCAGCCTCCGCAGCTCTCGGCATTCTGATTCGCCGAGCTTCCGCTCGAACTTCTCGCTGGGGTTCTGTTCCGGCATCGCGTGTTGTTCCCTTCCTCCGTGTGGTCGTTCACGTCCTGGCGGCTCTTGCCGCCTCCGCCATCCGCCTGGCGATCTGGCGCTTGGAGACCCCGATGAGTAGCGCGTCCGGCGCGCCCGCCGCCGCGGCGAGCTCGAGCAGCGCGGCGGCTTCCGCGCCCTCGAAGACGTGCGAGCCCTTCGGCAACTTCACGCGCGCTGCGGCGCCGCTGTCGAGCGCCGTGACGTCCGCCGCGGTGAGCCGCGCGATGGCTTCGTGCGACACCTTGCCGCGGACGAAGAGCGCGGCGACGGCGACGTCGCCGCGCGCCCGGGCCCGGGCCGCGGCGGCGCTCTCCCGCTTCCGGATCCCCTTCCGCGGCTCGTGTGCCGTCCGGAGAACCGCGCGGAGGAAGGTGATCCCGGGGCGGCCGCCGCGGCTCCGCTGCTGGTCGAACTTCTCCGCCGCGGCGCGCCGCCGGTAGCCGGTGACGACGTTGCGCGTCGTCGGTCCGACCGGAGAGGTCGTTCCGGTTTCCCGCGCGTGGAGCCCGATGGCGTTCACGAGGCACGACGGCCGGTCGAACGGCTCGCGGTCCTCGAAGAGCTCCCCGATGTAGTTCGCGATGCGGTTGTCCGTCGGCGTCCGGCCGCCGAGCCAGCCGCCGAACTTCTTGAGCGCGGCCCGGTATTTCCCGCGGGTGGTCTCCGACTTCGGTCTCCCGTTTCGCGCCGCGCCGATCATCGCGAGGTCGAGCGCCGCGGGGGTCAACGGATCGTCCTGTTCAGGCATCGCAGCATTCTATCGTATCGAGACGGGACGTGATAGAAGCGGCTGTCTCTCGGCGCCCCCTACCGCTCGGCGCCCGCCGCTGTTCTCGGCTCCGCCCCTGGGCTGCCGCGGCTGCGCCTCGAGGTGCCCGGCCGCGGCCCGGACGGCTGTCCGGGCCGCGGCTCTGTCCATCAACGGCTTCGCCGGCGTCGCTGCCGTCCCCGACGTCGGGTCCCGGAGGGGTTCGGCAGAGGTCCGCGGCAGGTCCGCGGCGGTGTCCGGTCCGGGGCGATCGGCATGCTTCGGGTCGTGCCCGAAAGCTCAGAAATGCCTGGCCCACTCAAGCGCCCGAAGGCGCTGTCCAAATGCCCTGTTTGGGCATTTGGGGAGTGGGTTACTCCCCAAATCAGATTTGCTCCGACGACGCCATGTCCCGGCGTCGTTCTACTGTGTCGAGACGGGACGTGATAGACGCCCGTTGACGCGGGCTGCCAAGGAGAACGGCTCATGGTTTATCAGGTCCTGCGCGTCGAGAATCGGGACGACATCGACGCCCGGCTCGTCGCCCACATCGCGGGTACGACGAGGCCGTCAACCGCCCTGGCGCGGCCGGATCTCAAGGCCTGCATCCCGATCAACGAAGACGGGCTCGAGGTCGATCTCGGAACGGTCGGCGAGATGGTCGCCGGGGCGCGGAAGCAGCGGGAGGAAGTCCTGGCCGAACGGCGCGGCAAGCGTGGACGGCGATCTTTTGGCTGCGTCGAGTTCGTCATGCAGGGGCCTCCGTTCAGGAAGATGTCGGACCGGCAACTGAAGAAGATCACCTCCTGGGCGCGCGACAGCGTGTTGTTCGTGTCGCGCCGGATGGGGCCGGAGTCGCGGATCGCCGCGGCGGCGCTGCACCTCGACGAGAAGGAGCCGAACGTGCACGTGCTCGCGTTCGTCGCGAACGCGGACCGGCGCCCGGGATGGAAACGGACGCGCATGCAATTCGCGGTTCCGGCTGACGGAGGGCCCGTGCATGCCGACCACCGGAGGGTCATGTCGGCGGTTCAGGACAGGTACTTCGAAGAGGTCTCGTCGAAATACGGCATGTCGAGGGGGAAGGTCGGCTCGACGGCGCAGCACATGCCGATCGACCGCGAGAAGTCGATGGTGGCCCGCGTCGAGGAGGCTCGCGAGGAGGAGCGGGAGAGGGCCGCGGCGGATCGGAAGCAGCTCCTTGCCGAGGTGCAGGTGAAGATCGACGAGGCCGCCAGGGCCGGTGAGGAGAGGGGCGCCAGGGAGGCCATGGCGAAGGTGGCCGGGCGGACCAGGCAGGGGGATGAGACGGAGCAGGCCGATGCGAGGGCCGAGGCGGTGCTCGCGGCGTGCAAGCCCCGGGACGAGAAAATCTGGGAACTGGAGCAGGAGTTGCGCGAGGAGCGCGAGGACCACCGGACCAGTGCGAGCAAGCTCAAGGAGGCGAACCGCGCCGTGCGGAAGCTGCGCGGGGAGGTCGAGCAGTTGCGGGCGGATGGTCCGGCGGGCGTTCAGGAGACGTGGGAGAGCGACCGGGGGCCGGCCGCCCGGGCGGTGGGGGCCGCGCCGCCGGCGAGGCTGACGCCGCCGAGCTTCAAGACGCCGCGCGCGGCGCGGCCGGACGGGAGGCGCAACCTTCCCGTGTCGAGAGCGCCGGGGGCGGACCGGCCGGACCGGCGCGCCGCGCGGCCGGAAAATGCGCCCCCGTCAGCGAGCGCGCCGCCGCGTGAAGCGCCGACTCCGGCGCCCCAGCGGCCGTCGATGCGCGCGCCGCGGCCGCCCGGGACCGGGCGGCCGCAGGGGCGTTGAGGGCGTGGAATGGAGCGGCAGGGAATCGAATGGGCCGAGGCGGCGCTGGCCGTGGCGGGGCTGCCCGCTCCGGAGCCGCGGCCGTCTCCGGATCTCGATCCCGTCGTTGGTCCGGTCGTTCTGGCGCCGGGCTGTCGGTGTTCTGGGGAGAGCGGCTGGTGAGCCGGGGGTTGCTCCCGGCGCTGCGGCGCTGGCTGGCTGGCGGCGAGGCGCGGCCCGAGCCGCAGCGGGAGCCGGACGCCGTCTCGAGGCGGCTGGCGTTCGTCCGCGACTGGAGCGGTGTTCCGGACGGTTGGGTCGTGAAGATCGACGACCGGCCCGCCGGGCGGATCGTGCGGGAGACGGACGGGCGGCGCTGGTGGGTGTACCGGGTCGACGTCTCCGGCGTCCCGGGCGGGGTCTTCCTGGATTCGCGGGACGCTCGGGGGCATGTTCGGCGCGCCGTCCTGGGCGCGCCCGGGGCGTTGCCTCCAGGGGTTCGCGGCCGCTCGTGATCGCTTCCGTCCGGCGTGGTTTGAGAGCGGGCGTTGGGGGTCGAGGATGCCGGGTGGAGAAGGCTCGTTTCCCGGCATCCTCAGCGCCGCCAGAAGCCCCGAAAAACACCCCGATCCGATTTATGCGCCACGTGGCGCAAAATTCGAACTCCCTTTGCGCTCAACAACTTAGCCTCACAGATTGAGGCTCCCGGTTGTCCACTCGAGCTTTTCGCCTTCTTCGAGGAGGTCGATTCGAGCGGCCGGATCTGGCCGTCGATCCCTACGGTTTGCCCGCCTTCGAGGAGGCGCCGATCAGCGGCGCCTGCCGGACGGAGGCGGTCCGTGATCCGTGGGGGGTTGCCGTGTGGGAAGCTCAGGTTCTGGGACTCTGGCTGGCTGCGGCGATGGGAAGTTCGGCGGCGGAGGATCAGGTGGACCTGCGCGCCGCGCGCGCCGAGCAGGTCGAGGCGTGCGAAGAGGTCCCCGACTTCGGTGAGCGGGTCGCCTGCAGGCGGGATGCCCGCGTCGTTTCCGCGGGCCCGGGGCGGCGCAGCGCGGTCGCGGTGATCGTCGAGCCGGAGGGGACGAAGACCCTGCCGACCTTCCAGGTGGACGTCGCGGTCACGGGAGGGAGCCGCGGTCTCTCGGCGTTCGTCGAGACGCACGGTCGCGGCGAGCACTACGGGGTCAACGCAGGCGTCGGCTGGCGGGAGGCGTTCGGGAACTACCGGTTGCTGGCGGCGGGCGGCGCCCTGGTCTCCGATGTGGGGCGCAACAAGGACGAGGGTCCGTCGGAGCCCAGCGACCGTCTTCGCAACGCCGGCGACAGGTTCCTCGTCCTCGTCTTCGACCGCCACTTCGGCGGAGCCTTCGTCCGGATCGGCTTGCGCGCCGCGCCCGCGCGGTGGAGCAGCGCCGCTGGCGACGTCGTCTACACCGGCATGGTCGGCGGCGGGTTCGCCTTCTGATTCGGAGCGCACAAGGGCTGTCCCCCACGGACAGCCCGCCGACCGGGGCGTGCGGGGGGTCCTCCTTCGCCTCGGTTCGGCGGGTCATCGTGGCGGGTTTCGGGCAGGGGCGGTGCAGGCCGGTGCAGAGCGGGTCCATGCTACGATGGCGAGCAGGCTGGCGGGAGCGGACGTGGCAGCCTGGATTCCGCACGGTTCGATCCGAAGGGGACAGGACGACGACTCGACGACCCGACGGGCACCTGTTCGCGTGTCTGTCGTCCGAGTACGGCTGGCGGCAGATCAAGGCCCGCGCCTTCGGGTCGTCCATCCCCCACCTCGACGAATCCGCGGTCGCGGGCGTCGTGCTGCCGCGGCTCGCCGACGCGCGCATGGACGCGCTCGGCCGGCGCGCCTTCGCCGTCCGCACCGCCCGGAACGACGCGATAGGCCGCGAACGCGCGGCGCGCGCCCTCGTGGAAGGCTGGATCGAGGAACGGGCGGCGGCCTGATGGCCCAGGTGGTCGCCATCGGCCAGCCGGTCAACGCCGCCGAGCGGGAGGCGATCGCCTATCTGCGCGATCATCTGCCGAACACGTTCACGGTCATCCACAACTTCGAGCTGAAGCAGGGCCACGAGGTCCACGAGATCGACGTCGCGCTGCTGGGCCCGCACTGCGTCCACGTGATCGACGTCAAGGGCACCCGCGGCCACGTCGACGTCCACGGCGGCCGGTGGTACCCGGAGGGGCGCGCGCCGTACCACTCGCCGCTGGCCATCCTGCGCCGGCACGCGAAGGTGCTGAAGGCGCTGATCCGCGACCGCCATCCGACGGATCGGGCGCTCGGCGGGCTGTACGTCGACGCCGCGGTGCTGATGACCGCCCCCGACGCGTTCGTCCAGGACCCGGGCGGCCAGGACGGGCCGGCGGTGACGTATCTCAAGAAGTGCGCCGCCTTCTTCCAGTCCGCGGCGCGCATCCCGCCCGGCCGGTCCACCGACGTGCGGGCGCACCACCGGCACGTGCGGCAGGCGATCGTCGGCCGCGCGAAGCCGAAGAGCGCGCCGCCGTGCTACGGCACGTGGCAGGTGGAGGAGCGGCTCGGCGGGACCAACCGCTATACGGAGCACCGCGCGAAGCACACGCTGCTCGGCGCGACGGCCCGGCTGCGCGTCTACCCGGTCGACCCCTACCTGCCGGAGGACGAGCGCCGGCGCGAGCGCCGCCGCATCGAGAACGCCTACCGGGCGGTGGCGGCGCTGCCCGGACACCCGAACGTCCTCACCGTGCGCGATTTCTTCCCGACCGAGGCGGAGGACCGCTTCGTGCTGGTGACCGCGGACGTGCCCGGCCACGCGCTGCGCCAGCACGTCCGCAAGAGCGCGCTGGCCCTGACGTTCGACCAGAAGATCGCGGTCGTGCGCGACGTGCTGGCCGCGCTCGGCCACGCGCACCGGAGCGAGCCGCAAGTGGTGCACCGGAACCTGACGCCGGACGCGGTGCTCGTCGACGCCTCGGGGCGCGCGCTGCTGTGCGGATTCGACCACGCTCGCGCCGGCGGGGGCGGCAGCAGCACCACCATCGCCGGCGACGTCGTCGACGAACTCGATCCGACGTACCAGGCGCCGGAGTGCTACCAGGACCCGTCGCAGGCCAGCGTGGCCTCGGACCTGTACGCCGCCGGACTCGTCTTCTACGAGCTGCTGGTCGGCGAGCCGGCCTGGTCGTCGGTCGACGACATGATGGGCAAGGACGGCGTGTTTCCGATGAAGCCGTCCGAGCAGCAGCCCGAGCTGCCGCCTGCCTTCGACGAATGGCTGCAGGGCCTGTGCGCGTTCGACGCGGAGGACCGCCCGTCGTCGGCCGCGGTCGCGCTGGCCCGCTTCAACGAGATCGTCGGCTCCGATCCGCGCGACGGCGATGGCGAGGCCGGGGCGCGGGAGAGCGCCGCCGCGCCGGCCGCGCGGCCCGAGGTGGACTACGCGGCCCTGCGGCGGGGCGAAGACTTCGCCGGCCGTTTCCGCGTCGAGGAGCGACTGGGCCAGGGCGGGTTCGCGGTCGTCTACCGCATGTTCGACGCGCTCGCTGACACGAGCCGCGTGCTCAAGATCATCGTCAAGGACCGGCATTCGACGTTCGAGCGTCTCAAGCGGGAATACAGCGTGCTCGAGGGTCTCCCGCTCCATCCGAACGTCGTGCGCGTGGTGTGGGCGGAGCTGCGGGACGACACGCCGTACCTGGTCTTCGAGTACGTGCCGGGCACGGGGGTTAACAAGCGGCTCGACGCCGGTCCGCTGGCACCGGAGGACGTCAAACGACTCGGAACCGACACGCTCGCGGGTCTCGGTCACCTGCATCGGAACGGTGTCTTCCATCGCGACATCAAGCCGTCGAACCTGCTATGGACGGATCGGGGCGTGCTCATCATCGACTTCAACGTGGCGGCGCGCGGCGATGACGACGACGAGGCGCGCCCCGGCGGCACGCGCCGCTACGTCCCGCCGGACCTGGAGCTCACCGAGGAGATGACGGAGGCGGAGAAGACCGACTGGGACCTGTTCTCCCTGGGCGTCACGCTCTACGAATGCGCCACGGGCAAGTATCCGTGGAGGGGCGATACGCCGATCGCGGGCGTCGCGCCCACCGAAGCGGGAGATTGCCGCGGCGACCTGGCGCCCGCCTTCGCGCGGGTCCTGATGCGCGCGATCGCGCCCCGCCGGGCGGACCGGTTCGCGTCCGCGGCGGCGTTTCGGAACGCGCTCGCGGCGGCCGTGTCGGTTCCAGAGCCGGCGCCGGATGCCGGTCCCGGCGATGTTTCATCCGTCGTGACGAATCTACCGCGGCATGATTGCGATGTTTTCCGGGCCGACTTCGAGCCGCGGCGCGGCCCCGGGTTCTTCCCCGGAGCGGGAGGCTACTTCCACGGCTGCGCGCCGGCCGGGGATCGGCGCATCGTGTTCTTCGGGACCGACTTCGGCACGGAGAAGTACTGGGAGGAAGTCAAGGACGGAGACGGCGAGCGGGCAACACAACCGACGCTACGCGAACTGCGGAAACTGGTCGACGAGGCCTGCGTCGATCCGTGCTCGTGCCATCTGACGAACGCCGTCCTCGCGCTGGCCAGGACCGACAGCAACGTCGGGAACGAACGGATCTACAAGCAGCATCCGAAGTACCTGCGGAAATGCGCCGACTTTCACCGGGAATGGATTTCGTCCCACGCACCGGGCCTCGTCGTGCTCATGGGAGGTGCGAACGCCCGAACGTACCTCCGGGGCGTCTTCCGGCACGTCTTCCAGCCCATCTTTCCGACGCTCGAAGAACGATGGCGCGCCCCGTTGACGAGCATCTACGAGAACGGCAGGGAACTGGTGCGCCAGCCGGAAGGACCTGACGTTCTCTGCATGTTTCACCCCTCGTACAGGAACCTCAACCCGCGGTTTCCGAAGTGCGCCGTCGACGAAGAAAGGAAACGGCGGGAAGAGGTCTGGAGGAGAATCGTCGAGCATCTGAGCCGGTACGGATAGTCCACGCGCCGGCGGCGGTCACGTCCGGCCAGGAACGTCGTCCGCGCCGGTTCCGGCAGCTTCATCCTTTCGCCGTCCGTGCGAACTGGTTCAGGAAGGAGGCGGCCCGGCAACGCCGGACGCCTGCGCGGTGCAGTGCGGCCACGAGTTCTCGCAGACTGTACGCCTGCTCCTGGAATCCGCCGAAGAGGTCGAAGTCGGTGGCTTCGGCCTCCCATGTCCGGATCAGCACCTTCTGGCGCGTCGTCGGCTCGATCGCGTGGATCGCGTCGTACAGCTCGCGGCCGGACGGTGGCCGGCGCCAGCCGGCCATGCTGGTCGCGACCCGCATTCTCAAAGCCTTGCTCCGTGGCCCGCGGTCGGCCGGGTCGTCGAATGGTCCATGCGAGTTGAGGAACATCTCCTCGGGTGCGTACTCGTCGGAGAACAGCTCGGCGGGCTCGAGGCTTTCTGCGTATTCTGGGTTGTACCTCACGACCCCGTACAACCCGTCCTGGCGGGGCAGCTCCCATTCGGAGATGATCGGCATGGCTCGGCCTCATTCTAACATGCGCGCTGACGGCGAACACCCCCGCGCGGCAGGGGCGGCGGCCCCGCCCCTCGTCGTGTACGGGCGGGTCGCCCCCGCCGTCCCGTTGCGGGGGTGGGGCATCAGCGGGTGGGGTAGTTGAGCCGGGACCGCGGGATGCGGGTGGCCCGGCGGTCGGAGGCGCCATGGACGCTTCCGCCCGCCGGGCCGGAACGGCGCGCCCTACGCCGACCCGGTCTTCTTCCCGCGGCGCGGGCGCTTCGGCGTCCGCGCCGTGCGCGCCTTCGTGGCGGTCGGGGCGGCGGCGCCGCGGCGAGCCGCCTTGCGGGCGGTCTTCCGCTTCGGCGCGCCCTTCTTCGCCGCGCCGCGGAGCACGCGCTTGCGCTCCGCGGGCTGGCGCGCCGTCTTCTCGCCCGCGACCCGGTCGTGGGTGACGGCGCGGTTCGGGAACTTCCGCGGGCGCTTCGACAGGGGCTTCGCGGGGAGCCCGCGGCGGCGATGCGGTCCCCAGGGTGCGCGCAGGCGGCGCGCCCTCTCCTCCTTTCCGAGCACGATCTGGCGCTGCACCTTCGGCGCGCACGCCGCGCAGACGGGGATTTCCGGCGAGTACCAGACGGCTTCCGCCGCCCAGCACCAGTTGCAGAGCAGGGGCGAGCGGTTGCTCGCCGCTGTAGGCGGTCGTGGACCGCGGCGAGCCGGTCGGCCGTACCGGCGTGGGCGATGGCGGGGGGGATACGGACGGATGCTAGGTGGTCAACTGACCACTGCGGGTAGGCGGCGGTCTTCGACCGCATGTTGAGGAGCTGGAGCAGCACGGGGGTGCTGTTCCAGACCAGGTTCAATGCCTTGGCTGTGGACTTCGTGCTGGTCCGTGCGGGGATGTACGCGGTTCCGATTGAGGGTTTCTCGCTGTACTGCGCGGTAGTGCGCGACGAGGTCGTTCTGAAGCGTTGCGCCAACAGGATGTGGCTCGCGCCTGCCAAGTAGGAGTCCAGGAGATCCTGGCTCATGGTCTGGCTTCGTCGTTCCGGTGGCCGGATTCGGCACCGTGTGTCGCCGATGCCTGATAGCGTCTGCCTGTGTTTCTCGGCGATCGAATTGAACGTTAGCAGATCGGTGTTCTGCTCTTCTTGCGGGAGGACCTTTTCGATAGTGGCTCGTATCCGCTGTGATGCTGCTCCCAGGCCGATTTCGGTTCCGGTGTCGATCAGGTGATCGGCCTCTGCGATTGTGGCTGCAGCTTCTGCGAGTTCGGGCTCGTACCATTGCACGGCACCCCAGTCGCCGGCCCGCATCCTCTCGGCCGGCCATCGGCAGGCCGTTCCGATCTTTCCGATCTCGTCCCAGTTCCCGTCGCGGATGGCGTGGGCGATCGTCGCCGAGGCGTCGGCGTCGGCGGGGAACCGTTGCAGGTTGACGAACGTGGTCGGTTCCGTCGTCCCGCGGCCGTCGGCCACCTGAACGCCGACGAGCAGCGCCTCGTTGATCGCGGTGTCCTGCGAGATGTGGATGTTCTTCGGGTCGTGGCACATCACGACGTAGCGGATTTGGAATCGGCGGGCGAGGAGCTCGCGCTCTTCCCGCCCGGATGCTCCGGTCAGGCCGGTCATCGGGATGACCTTCGCCAGCACGCCGACTGGCGCTGCTGGCGCTTCCGAGAGAATCGCGTCGGCCAGCGGCGTGAAGAAGGTGCTGATCGAGTTGGCGTCGATGACGCCGCCAGCGTCCGGGTCCGTGGCGGTCACCCGGTCCCGGATCATCAGCTCCCGCTTCTGGAACTCCCGCTTCGTGTCGGCGTCCTGGTTCGTGTTGCGTGCGATGTTCGACGAGAACGGCGGGTTCATGATGACGACGCGCGTGTTGTGCAGCGCGCTCTTCACGTCGGGGGCGACGATATCGTCCCCGTCCCACTTGAACTCGTCGGGCTTCGGCCCGATGATCTCGTCCTCGCCGAGCAGCTCGAGGGTACCGAGCCGGAGTTCCCCGTCCGTGCCGCGCCCGTGCTCCATCTGGAACAGGTTCATGCGCCGGTAGTTCAGCTCGGTGTCGCCGATCAGGAACCGCCCGGCGGCCATCTGGAGGGTCACCGGGTTGATGTCGAGGCCGACGAGAAGCTCTTCGACGGCCTTCCGGTGGAACTTCCGGACGAGCGCGTCGTCGCCGCCCGCGGCGCGCACCCGGTCCTTGCACGCATCGAGCCAGGCGTTGAGCAGCGTGCCGGACCCGCAGGCCAGGTCGGCTGCCTTCAGCTTCGTCCACTCGCCCGGGTCGGCCCAGTTGTCGATGGAGACCTGGTCGGCGGCGACCTCGGCCAAGAGGCGCGCTGCGGCTGGCCGCGTGAAGTAGGCGCCGTCAGCCTGCTGCTGGCCCATCACGCGGGCGAACAGGTCGCCCGCGTAGCCCATGTTCATCGACGTGAAGTGCTCGGCGTTCTCCCGGCCCCAGGAGGCGAGACGGCGCACCGCCTCCTGCCCGGCGTACTCCCGCTCGCTGCCGCGGAGGTGCTTCGCGACGCGCAGCGCGGGCTGGAACAGCGCCTGGTAGTCGTGGCTCATGATGGAGACCCATGTCTCGATCAGTCGGCCCAGGGGGTTGGTGTCCTGCTGGACGGCGTCCAGCGTTCCGTTCCCGATGAGTTCGTTGCGGACGAACCCGGTCGTCTTCTCCATGCGCGCGTGGAGCATCACGGCGTTGAGCATGAGGATCGCCGCGACCATGCAGGCGTCGGCGCTCTTTTTGTCCTTCGCGCTGGCGTCGGCCGGCGCGTCGGGCATTTGCAGCAGGGCGCGGAGCCCGGGATCGAGCCCGTCCGCGCGCAGGCTGTCGGCCGCGGCGCGCAACGGCTCCTGCAGGATGTTGAAGTCGCGGGTCTCGTTCCCGCGCAACCCCGACTTCTCGATGACCTCGACAGCGAGCCCGTGTGCCGCGAGGGTCTTCCAGAGCCGCGGTTCCTCGACCAGCGGCGCCTGGCCGTTCTGGCCGCGGCGGCGGGGAAGTCGAGTCCGATTTCCCCGAATGCGCTTCACCGCCTCGGTGACCGTTTGGGCGATGCCCGGATTCCGGCCCGCGTCGTCGGTTTCGCCGCTGTCGATCGCCGGCCGGAACGTGGCGATCCGCGGGTCCTTCCGCCGGGTGCGGTCGACGGCGATGGCGACCGGGGCGTTCTCGACGAGCCGGGCGTCGGCCTCCGGCCGCCCGGTCAGGTCTGCCGGCACGGGTTCGGTCGGCCGTGTCGGCTCGTCCGCCCACCGGAATCCGAGCTCCGGAGTCAAGAACTCCCGCACGTCCTTCCGCCCGGGCTCGTACTTCCCGCAGTCGGTCTCGGCGATCACCGCCTCGGCGCCACCGGCGGTCGGCCCGGTCCAGATGCCGCGCCGGATGACCGGCCCGTCCTTCACCACGACCGGCACGTGAACCTCCGGAGCCGGCTCGCTCGGGTCCGCGGTCGGCTCGTAAATGTCGAGCAGGTCTTCGATGTGGTCCTCAATGCGCCCGTCGTGGGCGCGCAGCGCGCTGAGAATCTGGCCGAGCGGCTTCCACGCCTCGTCCAGGGTCTCCATGCCGAGCGAGGTCTCGGCGTCCACGTCTTGCGGCAGCGGCACGGGGATGACCACGTAGCCGGTGGTCTTCGACGGGTCGCGCCGCATGCAGCGGCCGACGATCTGGATGACGTCCGTCGGGCTGCGCCGCGGCGTCAGCATGGCGACAGCGTTCAGCGACGGCGTGTCCGTGCCCTCGCCGAAGATGCCGACGTTGCAGATGCCGTGAGGCTGCTCGGCAGTGGCCGATGCCAGGCGCGTGAGCGCGGTCCGGCGGGCGACCGAGCCGTTCCGGGCGTCGAGATGCTCGGCGCCGGCGGATTCCGCTCGCGGCTCGAGGCCGCGGCGCTTCAGATACGCGAAGATCTCGCGCTTGCCAGCGTCCGAGGTGAGCCACTTCGCCAGCGCCTGGGACCGCTCGGTGCGGTTCAGGAACGCGATGGAACTGCGGATGTCGACCTGTTTGCCGTCGCCGACGGCGCCGCCGTAGAGCACGATGCCGTACGTCAACCAGGTGACCGCCTCGGTCACCCGCAGGCTCTTCTTCGGGTCAGGGTCCCGGTGCTGGCGTGCGATCTTCGCGGCCGTCCGCCACGTGTCGCGGTTCGTCGTGAACGCGATGATGCGGTAGTCGCTCAGCAGGTCGTCGGCGACGGCGGCCGGGTAGCTCAGCCGGAAACCCTCGGCGCCGAACGTCCGCTCGTCGTCCATCGAGAGGACCGCGTAGTCCTTCTCGCGTGCCTGCTGGACCTTCCGGTTGTCGAACGGGAAGACCCGCGGGGTCGCCGTCAGGTACAGCCGGTACTGTGCCGGCAGCTGCTTCTGGTAGTGGCAGCAGGTGAAGTTGTTGACGAGCTCTTCTTCGCGTTTTCCCTTTGGCGCTCGGATTTGCGCGGTGCGGTGAGCTTCGTCGCAGACCAGGATGCGGGCGGCGGCGCGCGCTTCGCGTAGGCCGGCGGCGACGTGGTGCGCTGACTGGTAGGTGCCAACGATAAGGTTCAGACGTGTCTCGCGGCCGGGGGCGGAGAGCCAGTCGGCAACCTCGTTGCCGCCCGATGCGGCGTGGCATTCGATTTCAGCGGTCCGGACTTGGCCGACATCGGTCAATTGATCAGTTGCGCGTTCGCGGCTGCTTTCGACTGGCGCGATAGCGTGGTCGTTCTCGCCAACATGGGCCGCGGTCTTGTCGCTGCAGACCACCAGCGAGGCGACGGTCCGGCCGACGCGCCGGAGCTGTGCGAGAACCGCGGCCCGGGTCTGGCCGACCAGCGAAATCGAGGGCGTCAGGATGATGGCTGTGTCGCCGGCGCCGGCGAGCTCGTCGATGATGCGTGCCGCGGTCCGCGTCTTGCCCGTCCCGCACGGCAGGATGAGCTTCGCGCGGGAGATCGGCGTCAGGCCGGTCAGCCCGGGCATGGAGGCGGCGCGAGCCTCCTCGGCCCAGTGCTCGGCAAGGTCGGCCTGCGGCTTCTTCAGCGCGGCTACGCAGCGCCGGACGGCGTCGTCCTGCATTGCCGTCCGCGGGTCGGTCGCGTCGTCGACGGGCGCGGCGAGGGCGGCGGAGGCTTCGCCGACGACATCCTTCCAGACGATCCGGTATCGCTCGAGCGCGGCGAGCGCGCCGGACCCGAGCTCGCTGGCGACCGCCATCCACGCCTCGTCGAAGTGCTGGTGCGTCGCGCCCCGGAACTTCTGGATGTCGGTCGGGGTTACCCGGCCGGACCCGCTACGGGCCTTGCACTGGATCGCCACGTGCGGCCGGCCGTCGTCTCGGCGACGAGGTCGATGCCGTCGTCGCCGAGTGGCAGGCCGTGGTCGACGCGGCCGGGCCAGTCTGCCCAGCGCCAGCAGCGGGAGACCTCCCAGGTCGGGAAGTCGGCGGCGTGCTCGAAGACGAGGTCCTCGAGCAGCTGGCCGTCGGCCTGGTGGTCGGAGATCGACTGCTTCAGCGCGGCGAGCATCGTGTTCCAGGTCGGGCATGGGTCAAGAGGATACCGCGAAGAACTTACTCGCGGAGGGTCCGCGTCTGGAACTCGTCGTCGGTGCGGTCGAGCCATCTTCGCAGCCCGGCGCCCTCGACGCCGGGCGCCTCGAACCTTCGTTGGACTACCCCGCCGTCGAGGTGGATCTCGAACCACCATGCGTCGCCCGTCGAGCCTCGGACGACGACGACCGGCTCGTGTTCTTTCAGCCGTTCCGCCAGACGGTCGATCTCGTCGAGCGCCTTTTCGATCCGGTCGTCCGGCGGGTCCGGCGCGCCGCGCCGTGCTGATCTTCCTTGTCAGCCGGCCGATCGGGCGTCGCGGCGGCGTCCGCTCCGACCGGCGAGCGTGCGCCGGTCTCGGACGCCCGGCACCGGACGGCGGTCACGAGGGTCCTCACGTCCGCGAGGGGGCGTCCCGTCGTCGTACCTCTCGGCGATGTGGTTCACGAGCATGGCCTCGGGTCAGCTTTCGGCCTCGGAGCCAGCGGCTGAGACGGTCGAGCGCGCTCAGGCGCTCGCGGCGCGTCCGGCCGGCGGCCGGGCGGGAACTTTCGGCCGCCCCGGCAGGTCCGCCGCTTCGCGCGCCACCGGCCGGGGGCGGATACAAGTTGTTCGTGCCGACCCATCTGATCTACGACCCGTATTAGGAGCCGTACGACCAACCGGTCCGGCTGCGCTTCACGCTGAACGGGCCGTCGGGTGGTCCGGGCGGAGACGTGCCGTTCCGGAGACCGTGACCGTTCCGTGCGTCCGCCGCGCGGCGTCTGGCGGGCGCGCGTTCGTGTCGCCGCCTGGCGGCTGTTTCTCCGCCGGGGGTTCGTGGCGGTTCACCGGACCATGCCGGGAAGGGAGCCGGTTCGGGCCCGCCGCTCCGTTCGTGCGCTGGCGCGCGGTCCGCGTGCGTTCCGGTTTCGTCGGGGGGCGGCGTCCGTCCGGTGGTCCGCCGCGTGGGCGGTGGACGGGTCTTCGCCGCGTGCGCGCGGCCGCGGTGCTCGGGGAGATGGGCGACGCCGCGGGCGCGACGTCTTCGCCGCGTGCGCGCGGCCGCAGTCCGTGCCGTCCGCATACCAGCCCTGGTAGACGGGTCTTCGCCGTGCGCGCGGCCGCGGGCCGATCCGAGCCCGTGGCTCTGTGCGCCGGGCATGTCTTCGCCGTGTGCGCGCGGCCGCGGATCCGTTCGTGCCGGTTGTGTCCGCCGGTCCGCTCGTGCCTTCCTCGCGGCTTTCTTCGTCCGGTGTCCCCGGTCCGGTCTTCGTGCGCTGGGCGGAGGGAGTGCGTGCCGGCGGCTTCGTTCGCCGAGCGTTTCCGCGCGGCGGCGTCTTCTTCGTGGCGTCGGTGGGGGTGGGGAGGTTCGTGCGTCCCGCTTTCGTGCGCGCGGCGGCGCGGGGGCGGTTGCGGCGGCGGGTGTTCGTGACGGCCGTTCTCGCGGCGCGTCTTCGTGCGGCCGGGTTGGTTCGCCGTGACGCCGGCTTCGTCCGCCGGGCGCGCGTGCCGCGTCGGCGCCGGTGCGTGGGTCCGGGCGCGGGCCGGTCCGTCCGTGGCCTCGACGGTTCGGGTCCGTGCGCTCGGGGTGAGCGGTCTCCGTTCGCGGGGCGTGTTCGTGACGGCCGGTTCGCGGTCCGTCCGCGTGCCGCGGGGGCTCGCTTCGTGGCGGCGGTCCGGGCCCGGGGGCCGGAGCCGAGTCCGCGAGCGGTCGTCGTTCGTCCGGCCGGCCGGGCCGATTTCGTGCGCCGCGTCCGTTCGTGGCGGGCCGATTTCGTGCGCCGCGTCCGTTCGTGGCGGCAGTCCCGGGGGGCCGTCTTCGTGCCGGGACACGGGTTTCGGTTCGTGCGCTTCGTTCCGCGGCGGCCGCGAAGCCCGCAGCGAAGCCTGCTGCTGCGAAGCCGGTGCCGCCGGGCTGACGGGCGGCTGCTGCTGCCGATGCCGCAGGAGACGCCGGGGTTGAAACAGGCGCCGCAGACTCAATCGGTGCCGCAACGGCCTGTTGGCCCGGGCGGCGCCAGCCGGCCGCCGACGCCCGGCGTCACCCGGGTGGCCGGGCAACATCGAGGTCCGGTGCTGGCACCGGAACGGCCGCCGGGGCCGGGAGCCGGGCGGCGGTAGCCTGCGGCGGTCGGCGGCGGCCGAAAACTATCCTTCCCCTCGTGGGCTGGCTCCGTACCCCCGCCGGATCGCGGCGCCCTCCGGTCGGTTTCTGCCGACTGCCGGCCCGTTTCCCGACCGCGTCGCGGATTGGAAGTCGGCTCCTAAGGTTACCTCTGCCGGCCGGATCGTCCGCGGAAATCTTTGCGGCCGGCGGAGGTACTCATGCGGATTTCAGCCGGCAAGAACAACACCGCCGCGAGGCAGACGGCGCCGCCCGACCGGTTGCTGCTCGACCTGCACCAGGTCAAGCAGCTGCTGCAAATGTCGCGATCGTCGATCTACGCGGCCATCGCCGACGGCGATTTCCCGAAGCCGATCCGGGTCGGGCGCCGTGCGGTACGCTGGTTCGCCAACGAGATCGACGCCTGGGTCAAGAGCCGTCCGCGGGGTGGCGGGCCGGCATGAACGTCCGCTGGCAGCGCCGCGGTCGAAACTTGCTGCGCGGGTCCTCCGCCGGGTCCGCCGGGGTACGAGCTCCAGTCGTTCATCAGAAGGCATCGGCGCCAGCCTGCGCCATCCAGATGCCGTGCGGTCTGGAGTTGCCCCGATTTCGTGCCGAAAGCGAGACCGCCGTATCCGGCGGCGTTCCGACAGCAGATGGTCGAGCTGGTTCGGTCGGGGGCGTACGCCGAAGGACCTGGGCGCGGAAGTTCAAGCCGTCGGCCCAGACCATTCGGATCCGGGTCGTCCAGGCCGGTCGGTTGGTGGCGGTCGCGATCGCCTTGGCGGGCGTATGGCGGTCTCATGGGTGCCGGCACTCATCCTCCGGTTCGTCGGTCCCCGCCGCGCCGGCGCTCCTGGCGGCGCGGCGGCGCAGCATCGTCGTCCGGCAGCATCTCGGCGACCTTCGCTTCGTGTTCCGGATCGACGGCGCCCCCCGCCAGCCGCTTCGAGAACCGCGGCCGGTCCACCGCGGTCTCGATGGCGCGCGCATCTCCCGGAAAGACGATCTCTGCCCCTCCGCGCCCGACCGTCAACTCGTAATCCCCCGGACCGAGCCTGACGCGTGTCCGCAGGCAGTCGGTCCACTGCTCCGCCCGCGCGAGCTCGACCGCCGCCTTCCGGTGACGAGCGTTCCAGTCGCCCGCGAAACGCTCGGCCAGCAGCTTCGGACGCGCCGGGAACGGCCCCAGCCCGAAGCCGGAGTCCGTCAACCGGTGACTCAGGGCCGCCATGCGGTGGGACACGGCGGCCGAAGCCGCCTTCCCGCCGCGCAGCGGCAGCGGCAACCCCAGCCAGCCGGCGCGGGCCCCGAACAGCAGCGCCGCCGCCAGCCGGTCCTCGGCGGTCAGCGTCTCGTGCTCGAACGCCAGCAGGTCGGCGCAGGTCGGCCGCAGGAACAACAAGGACAGGGCCCGCGGCAGCGGCGTCTTGAACCGAACGAACAGATCGGACGCCGTCAGGTCCGCCAGCCCCGTCAGGGAATCGAGCGTTTCGCGCAGCTCGACGACGTGGTTCCGCAGCCGTTCGTCGAGGTCCGGCGACTCGCGGTCGAGATGGTCGAGCAGCCGCGCGTTGGCGTCGTCGACGCCGGCCGCGCCCGCCTGCGCCGCAAGCGCGTCGACCACCCCCCAGAACAACCGCCGGACGCCGCCCGGGTCGACGCCGGGCAGGGCTGCCCCGGCCCGCCCCGGAGAGGCCCCCGCCTGCATCCACTCCGTCAGCCACGCCGCCACCGTCGCCGACAGACTGGGCGGCGGGTCCGCCGGCGGGTCGAACGCGGCCCGAGCGGCGGCCAGGCCCAGCGGCTCGCCGCCCTTCAGCACCTCGCCGGCGTCGCGGTTCGCCAGAAGCTGCAGCATGGCCAGCATGCCCCCGGCGGCCTGGGCGGCTTCGAGCCGGGCGGGGCGCTCGGGCGGCACGTGCTCCGGCGGCCACGCCGGACCCGAGACCTGCTTGAAGTCTCCGCCGGCCGCGCGGGTCTCGAAGTCGGCCAGCGGTACGTTGCCGTAGTCCAGCGCGTCGGCCCTGCACGCCTTCAAGTCGTTGCGCGACCGGAACCGGATCTCCTCGATGGCCGAGACCGGCAGCGGGGCGGGGACGAAGACGAGGGGGGCGCCGCCCACGTCGTGCGGCCACAGCCGCTTCTCGACGCCTTCCGTTGTAGGGACGATCACCGGACCGGCGCAGTTGCGCAACGAGACGACCACCTGACAGGGCACGAGGTGCCCCGCCTCGGCGATGGAATGGTCGACCGCGGCCCGGCCCACGGGGCCGGTGAACAACGGCAGCCAGCCGGGGCAAACGTCGAGGGTGTCCCGATAGTGCTTCTCGCCGAAGCCGCTCTTCGGCAGCAGCAGGCCGGCCGCGAGCATGTACATGAGGTTGAGGTGATTGGTGACGAGGCGGCCGCGTTCGTGCGTGGCGCCGGGACCCGCGGTCGTCAGCGGCGCGCCGGACGGGAGATCTCGCTTTCGCGCGGCGCGCCGGCCCTTTCCGCGCGGGGCGGACGCCGGCTCGATGTCCAGAAAGTCGGGTTGCTCCGGGGTGGTCATCCTGCTCCTCCGGCCCGCCGCCCGTCGGCTGGCGACTCCGCTTTGGCGCCCAATCAGACGGTCAGGCCACGGGCGCATGGTCGGCCCGCTGGGATGAAACACGCGGACTGTTCCACCGTCAGTCTTCAGCAGCCGCACCGTTCTACGATGCAGACTTCTGTTTCACGTCCTTGCGCCGCAGCACGTCGGGATCGTCCGGCAGGATCTCGTCGATTCGACTGCTCGCGCCGCGCCGTCTCAGCAGGATCACCTGCTCGCGGGCCCGGGCCGCCATCACGTAGAACAGCTTCCTCGCGGCGTCGAGGTCGTTCGGGGCCGCGCGGTGCCGGTCGACGTCGGCGAGCACCGCGACGTCGAACTCCAGGCCCTTGCAGGCCTGGGCGTTGATCACCAAGATACCGCCCTCGTCGAACCGCACGTCCGGCCGGTGCTCGCCGTAGAACGTCTCGATGCGCGGCGGGCCGTGGTCCAGGCCGCCGGCCGCCCCGTTCGGGCCCTCGACCGGCCCGCCCGGGCCGCCGGCCGCCCCGCTCAGCCTCTCGACCGCATCACGCAGGCCCTTGACGTAGCGCTCCCTGACCTCGTTCCTGGGCGCGATGACGCCGACGAGCTTCGCCGGACTCCGGTCCACGATCTTCACGATGCGCCGGCAGATGTCCTCGAACCGCTCCTCCGCATAGTCGCACAACCAGGCGGCGGGGCCGGGCCGCGACGGCAGGGCGACCGGCGGGCTGGCCGGGTCGCAGGTGCGGAAGGCGCCGGCCAGCTTCGCCACCGGCCCGCTGTTGCGATAGTTGTGCTTCAGTTCGATGACGTCGCCGGTGTCGATGCCCAGTTCCGTCTCGATGGCCCGGCGGCTGCTGTGTTCGTCGTAAATCTGCTGGTTCTGATCGGCGGCCACGAAGAACCGCTCGAAGCCGAGGGTCACGAGCGCCCGGTAGAACTCCGGCGGCATGTCCTGGCCCTCGTCGATGACGAGATGCGGCGCGTCGGCGACAGGCGGATGCGGCGCGTCGGCGACAGGCGGGGCGGCGATCCGGAGCACGCCCTCCCAGTCGATCGGTCGGTACTTCCCGGATTCCGCGGGCTTCCGGGGCAGAGCCTCGCCGGTGACCGCCTCGAACCGCTCCGAGAACCAAGCCTCCCACGTGGCGCTCGACAATTCGCCTGGGAACAGTTGGACGCTGGCGCGGTGCAGCAGGTGGTTGTAGACCAGGAAGACGTAGTCGTCCCCTTTGCGCTGGTGGCGGTGGGCGCGGAGCAGCGCCACCACCGTCTTGCCGGTGCCGGGGCCGCCGACGATCAAGTGCTGGCCCTCCCCCAGGGCGCGCACCTTCTCCTGCTCCTTGCTCAGGTCCTGGATGCCCGGCAGTTCGAACCTGCGTTTCGCCATGTCGATACGGGGAAGAGGCCGCCCGCCCCGCCCCGCTCCTCGTTCACGCGCCCGGCGCCCCCGCGCCGAACAACCCCGGGCAGTTCCTCTCCGCATCGCCGGCCACGAAGGTCCGGTCGAGCAGCACGTTGGCGCAGGCGCAGCTCGGCTCGGGCACCAGGGCGCAGGCATGGCAGGCGGCCCGGTTCAGCAGGCCGGGCCCGTGGCCCTCCTGCTCGCCGCAGACCGGGTCCATCGAACACCAAGCCGCGGCTTCCACCGCGGCGGTCAGCAGGCACAGGAACCGGCGCGGCTCCGCCTGTCGTATCAGACCGCCCAGCGAACCCTCGGTGTCGGGCACCGCGACGTAGACGAGGACGCCGGCCATCGGGAGCTGGCCGGGTTCGCCGCCGGCATGGCTGTAGATGCGCTCCTTCAGCGACGCCGCGGGATACCCGGCCGCCGTCTCGAGCTCGCGCACCAGCAGGTGGGCCAGCGTGTGCAGCAGCAGGAACCGGGGCGACACCCGCGGCTGCGCCGACAGCCGTACGGGACCGCCGGCGAGCCGGTCGGCGAACGTCCGCGCCCGCGCCTGCAGGGCCTCGTTCCCCTCCCACTGCCGCAGTCGTTCCTCCCGCAGGGTGAAGAACACGCCTTCGCCGTACAGCTCCAGGGCCGGCAGCCAGTCGCTCCGGCCGGTCAGATCCGGCGGCGTCGGGGGGTCTCCGCCCAGCCGCCGGAAACCCTTGAACACCAGGACCTCCTTGAGGCGCTCGACGCCGACCAGCCGGTCCACCGCGCCGGCGACGCTCCTCGCCGCGCCTTCCAGCCCCCGGACCAGCGCCGCCCAGGCGGGGCCGTGGTGTTCGGTCACGAAGTCCTCGTCCTCGCGCAGATCCGGGATCGGCTCGACGAGCGCGCGGTACTCGCCCTGCAGCAGGCCGCCGCTCCGGACGGACTGACCGTAGAGCGGATAGCCCCGGTCGATCTCTTTCTGCGCCTCGGCGACTTCGTCCCGGGTGCAGCCGAACTCCCCCGCGAGCCGTCCCAGCACCGTCTTCCGTTGCAGGCCGCGACGGGCCGTGCGGACCTCCTTCTGCTTGTCGAGGCTGCCGTACAGGCGGTCCACGACCGTTCCCCGGCGGATGCGCGACTCGGGCGGTATCACCAGGGCGTTGACGGTGTCCGGCGCGTGGACGCGCACATCGTTGATGGCGAGCACCCAGGCCGGCTCGTCCAGCGGTTCCGGCGGCGGTTCGGGAAACCACGGCTGGCGCCATTCGCCATGCCCGAAGGGGAAACGGTCGGGCAGCCGATTCGACGCGCCGCAGCGCGTGCATCGCACTTCGTGCCCGCGGCCGGTCGACACCACCGTCAGATACGGCTGATCCCAGTCGGCTCGGCACGCGCCATGTCCGCCCTCGGCGGCGGCGTCCGCGCCCTCTAGCGGCTGCCGCCGGGCGGGATGCCGGCTCCCGTGGTGCGCGATCCCGTGCCACGGCACGTCGGCGAGATGACCGGCGGCGTGGGCGAGGACCCACGGCGCCTGCTCCAGCCTTCCGCCGCACGCCCGCCCGTCCGTCCGCCGCCGCGCGCAGGTCCACGCGGCAGCGGCCGGACGCGCCGTGGAGAGGCGTTTCCAGGGCCGGCTGTGCAGCAGCCCGCACCGCGAGCAGCGCGTCCAGCCGGGGAACCGCGTCGCGGGAACGGGCCGCCCGGTGACTCCCCCGTCCTCGATTCGGGCCGTCGGGGGCGAACGCAGCGTCTTGCCGATGCCGAGGGCCGCGCGCACCTGATCGACGTAGCGGATCTCGTGATCGGGGCCGCACCGCCAGGCGCTCGTGTCCTGCACCGTCACCAGGCAGTCCGGACCACGGACCACCGCGCCGACCGCGCAGTCGCGCAGCAGGTGGGACAGCCGCACCGGAATCGATTCTTCCTGCGCGCTCCCCCGCCCCCGGTCGCGCTCCTCCATCCCTCGTCACGCCCCTTCGGGCCGGCGCTCCGCCGGCCTCGGCGCCGGGCGGGGTCCCGCGTCGCGGGCGGTCCGTTCGGCCGCCGCCTGCAGCACCGCCGTCTCCTCGATGTTGCGCATCGAATTGAGCGTCTTCCAGAGGCCCTGCCGCGCGCCGCCGAAATCGCCCAGGAGACTGTCGGCGGCGTTGTCCCGGCAATCGTATTGCAGCCCCCGCTTCTCGTCGCGGCAGCGCGCCGCCTCGCCGCGCCATTCATCGACGAGTCGATCGAGGTGGGCCGCGACGTCCTCCGCGGCGTCGGCGTCGGCCCGGCGGCAGCGCCGCTTCAGCGCATCGACCACCGCGCGCACTCCCGCACCGTCCTCGTCGAACCTGCCGGCGGCGGCGTTGGCGGTCCACGCGCCGCCGCCATGACGCAGCGCGATGACCAACGCCGCGTGCAGGGCGCGCCGCCGCACCTGGTGGGTGAACGGCGTGACGCTGGCGGGTTCGACGAAGCGGTGGAACGACTCGTGGTAGGGGCGGAAGTTCTCGTAATGGGACAGGCTGCGCGCCTGCCGGCGGTAGTAGTTGGTGAAGACGAGGCCCGGCACGCCGGCGCGCCCGATGCGGCTGCTGGCCTGGATGTACTCGGCGGTGGTGAGCGGCTGTCCGTTGACGACCATCGCCGCGAGCCGGTCGACGTCGACCCCCACCGAGATCATGTTGGTCGCCAGCACCGCGTCCAGACAGTCGGCCGCGCCGCGCGGCGCCCCCAGGCGGTCGAAGGTGCGGGCGTTCTCCTGGGCCGTCGACTGGCTCGTGAGCTGGACGACGACCGGCTGGCCGCGCCCGCCGACCGGGTCGGCAGGGCCGCCGCCGGATGCCGGAAAGCCGGATTCTTCCGCCTCCCGGCCCCCGCCGTCCGCCTCGCGCTCACCCGCTGCCGGCGCATCCGACTCCGATCCCTCGCCCCGGCGAACCATGTCCCGCCGTTCGGCGTCGAGGCGCCGCATGAACGCGCGCACGTCGGTGACGAAGGCGTTGTGGCTGGCCCCGACTCCGCGCAGGCTGCCGTGGTAGACCACCTGCGTCCACCACGCGTCGAGCAGGTCGCCGCGGTCCTGCTGATCCGCGAACACCGCCGTCGGCGCCGCCAGCAGGACCGCCGCCAGCGGCGCCAGGCAGCGCTGCCGGTCGAGCCCCGGGGCCAGGTAGCCGACGTACAGCCGGCCCGGCCCCGAACGGTCGGTGCGCGCGAACCACGAATCGTCGGCCGACAGCCCCGGCGGCGGGAAGACGGCCATCTTCCGCCCGTACAACCGCCGCACCTGCTCGCTCGCCATGCGGATGGTCGCGGTCGAGGCGACGTACTTGGGCCGCGCGCCGGGCCGCGCGCCGCGCTGCTCGATCACCGTCTCGACGGCCGCCTCGTACAGGCCGGCCACCGAGCCGAGAGGGCCGGCGATCAAGTGCAGCTCGTCCTGGATCACCAGCTCCGGCGGCCGGCGCGCGCCGCCGCCGAAGAACACCGCCGCGCGCGCCTCCCACGCCAGCCGCGCGAACTTGTCGACGGTGCCCACGAGCAGCGTCGGCGGCCGCTCGTACAGCGCTTCGTCCACCACGTTGCAGGGCAGCGGCCGCCCGTCGCCGAACGCGCACGCCTGGTTGCCGCACAGGAACCCGAAGATCGTCGGACCGGCGCAGAAGCCGTGCGGGGCCGCGAATCTCCGGCCGCACCACGGACACGCCGTCAGCACGAGGTGATGGCCGAAACCGCCCTCGCCGCCGGCCCCCGCCCCGGGCCGGGCGGCATCGAACGCCGCGCCGGCGCCGTTCCCGTCCGGCGGTTCGGCCGCCGCCGCCATGCCCGCGACCTGCTTCGCGGCCTCCTCGAAGGTATTGGGACTGGCCGCGGCGCCCACCCACAATCCCACCGTTATCGGCTCGCTGCCGATCGGCGCGGCCTTCCGGCGGCGCAGCAGCTCGAGCGCGCAAACGATGCGAGCGGCCCGCTCGAACTGTTGCCGCGTCAGCAGCCGCAGCGTGTAGCGCATGATCGCCGCGGTGCCGCCGCCTTCCTCGCCGTATCGCAACCGCCGCCAGACGACGAGGAAGGCGAAGAGCCCCAGGTAGGCCTCGGTCTTGCCGCCGCCGGTGGGGAACCAGATCAGGTCCAGCACGTCGCGGCAGGAGTCCCGCTCGTCGATCGTCGACTCGATGACCGTCAGCAGGAACGCCAACTGGAACGGCCGCCAGCGGTACTCGCGCACGTCCTTGTCCCGGCCGCGGACGAGATCGTGCTGGCGCATCTGATCGAGCATCGCCCGGTTCGCCAGCCGGAACGCGAGGGCCGCGTCGGGGTCGCGGCGCAGCCGCGCCACCCCGCCCCGCATCCGGTCCCGCGCGGCGTCCATCCGGTCACAGACGCGGGCCGCTGTCTCCCGCTCGCCGGCCGCAAAGCGGCCCGCCGCCACGCGCTGCCCGCCGACCCACTCGTCGTAGCCGTCCACGAAGGCGTCGAACCGGTCGAGCATCGCCTCGAAGGGCGCCTCCGCGACCTCGTGCATCACCAGCACGTCGTCGATGCCGGCGGCCCGCGTGGTCACGCTCGGCACGTCCACCGCCGGCATGTGCTCGGACCAGATGCGCGGGGGGTGGTCCGGCTCGATCGACCAGTCGGCAGCCGCGCCGTGGCCGATGGCGTAGATGCGCCGGTTGCGGTAGCGGAGTTCGATTTCCTGCTCCTCGTCGGTGAGCAGCGCGGGGTCCACGCGCGGGTACTCGGCCAGCTCGCCCGACTCGACTTCGCATTCCAGGCGGGCCTCGAACAGGCTCCGTTCGGCGCGGTCGGCGCCGCGCGGCCCCGACCGCCGGGGGTTCGCGAAGACCACGGTCAGCATGTGCCCGTCTCCGTACGGCCGGCGGCGCACGTCGATCCGCGCTTCCCATTCCCCGGCCGCGGCCGGGGTTTTCGAGAACGCGGCCGTCAGCACCTCGCCGTCCCGGTACGGCCCTCGGCGCACGCGGCGCTCCACGCCGTCCGGCGCCTCGCTGTCGCCCGTCGGCCAGACGAGGCCGCACTGGAACCGGGCACGCTCGTAGCGCGCGCCCCCGGCGGCGGCGTCCGACTCCGATCCGTCGGCGCCGGGGTCGGCGGGCCGCGGATCGGTCGCGAACCGCCCCGATGCGCCCCGTTCGCGCACCCGCCGATAGCTTGCCGCCGAAACGGTGACACGCAGGCGCGCATCGCCGCGCACATGAAAGGACACGCCGACGGACGACGGTGGAACGTAGCGCCGACTGCCCACCGGCCTCGCCGCCGCGGGGCCCGGCCCCCCGTCGACGCCGGCCGGCGCGTCGTCATCCTCGTCGTCGGGCAGGGCCGCCGCGGACTCGAATCCGTCCGGGACCCGCAACCCCACCGCGTTCTCATCCTGCTCCGATTGCGCGGGATCGAGCCCGGTCATGCTCCGGCCGTCCGGTTCGATCGGATGCAGCACCCCGGTCGGATAGCGTTCGACCGGCGAACCCGCCAGCCAGCCGGGGCCGGCCGGACCGACGAGCTGGCGACGCACCCAGGCGACGAGCCGCTGCCGCTGCCGGCCGAGACCCGACGCCGCCGCGTCCGACACCGCCGATGGGCGGTCGGGACCGGGCGCGGCGCCGCCACCGCTGCGCCCCTCAAGGGCCTCGAGGGCGCCCTCTCTGAAGGCCGGGCGCGGGTCGCCCGCGTCGGACGAGGCCACGCCGACGGCGGCGTCCGGCGCCGGGAGCCTCCCATCCGTTGACGCCTCGATCACAGCGACCGATTTCGACGGTTCCAGCGCCTCCAAAGCCTCCCGCACCGAACCGAACCGCCGGTTCGCATCCGGGTGCGCCGCCCGGTCGAGAAAGTCCGCGACGGTCGGATAGTCGACGCGATCCATCCCCTCCCAATTCAGGCCGCGCTGCTTGGCCAATTCGCTGTCGTACCGGAACGGCTCCCACTCGAAGAGCACGTGAAAGAAGCTGGCCGCCAGGGCGTAGAGGTCATCCGCTGGCGACGCCGGCCCGGTCCCCGAAGATGGCGCGCAGTAGAGAACCGTGCCGGGAGCGCCGCCCGCCTCTCCGATCTTGCGGACGAAGTCGTAGTCGGTCAGCACCAGATCGCCGCCGGACACGATCATGTTGCGCGGACTGACGTCGCCGTGCACCAGCCCGTTGCGGTGCAGCACGTCGAGGGCCTTGCACATCGTCCGCAGCCAGCGGGCGGCCAGCGCCTCGCCGGATTCGCGCTGATCTTCGGCCAGCAACGGGAAGACACCGGTGACGTCGCTCAACGGGTAGCCGTCGATCCAGGTCAGGAGCGCGGTGAACTCGTTCTCCGCCCATTCCCGGGCGACCTCGAAGATCACGGAAACCGCCTGATGCCGCAGATAGGAGCGCGCCAGGCCGTAGGCGCCGACGGTCCGGCGTCCGGCCTCCTCATCGTGGGCGACCTTGGCGACGTACGTCCCGAGGTCATCCCCGCTCGCGCGGTCGAGCTCGACGACCTTGAACGTCGTGCCGACGCCGCCCGACCCGAGACGCCCCACGACCCGGTATTCCCGGCCGTGGAAAGGCACGACCTGCTCTTCCGTCCAGAACCGCGCCGGAGGCGGCGGAGGCGCCGACGGCGTTTCGCCGAGCCGTTCGGCCAGTGCGTTCTCCAGATCCTCCAGGCCGCGGCGGGCGTCCGGGGCGTCCGTCAAGCCGCCCGCCAGCGCGTCGACGGCCTGCCGGCTCGTCTCGTCGTCCCGCCCTCGAAACAGATCGGTCAGCGAGGCGCAGAGCGAGTAGACGTCCGACCGCTGCCCGGCCGCGTGCCGGCCGCCCGCGCGCACCTCCGGGGCGGCCTCCCGGTCCCATCCCCCGGCGGGCGCGCCGGAACTCGCGACGCTGACGTCCGAGGGGATCTTCGACCACTCGAAGCCGGTGAGGATCGGCTGGCCGTCGTGGCGCACGAGGATCGTGCGGGCGGTCAGGTTGCGATGCGCGACCGGTCCGTCCGCCGCGGCCGTGCCGTGCAGGTCCCGCAGGGCGCGAACCGCGCTCCGCGCGAAGGCCAGCCGCGCCGGCGTCGCCCAGGACGCATCCGATTTCCGCTTCTCGATCGACGGCGCGTCCGGATCGACGACCGTGAAGAAGCGCATCTCCCCGGCGTATCCGGGCGCGTCCTGAAAGGAATCGAGGACGCGCGGCGCCCAGTCGTGCAGTTGCAGCCGCCGCAGCGCCTCGAACTCGCGCCGCGCTCTCTTCTCGGCGTTCGCGTCGTCGCTCGCGGAAAGGTCGTACAGATGCAGGATCACGCGATCCCGGTGGGCGGAATGGACGCCGGCGTAGACGCGGTGGAACCGTTCCGTCTTCGGCGTCCGCGGCTCCAGGTTCACGTAGCCGGCGAAGCGGCGCAGCGAACCGTCGAGGGCGACGGCGCTCTTCGGCTCCAGCAGCCGGCTCAGCATCGCCACCCGCGGCGGGAGCAACGCGGGCGGGTCCGCGTCGTCGAACCCGATGGCGTCCCGCCAGTCCTTCAGCGTATGGATGCCGACGCCGCGGACCTTCCGCCCCGAGAGAGACTTCACCCCGGGCGACTCGCGGGTCAGCAGGATCGCTCCGTCGACGCGGCCGAGTTCCGGAACCGACCGGCGCAGCGTGGTGCCGATGCGCTTCGCCTTGTGCGTGACCTTGTCGGCTTCCCGCCCCACCTCCTCCTGGTTGTCGTCGACCCATTCCGGCGCCCAGTGCTTGACTTCGACGACCCGGACGCCCGGCGGGCCGATGACGACGAGGTCGATTTCATCCGCCTGCATCCGGTGCGTGACCGAGAACGCCAGGTTCGTCAGGAGGACCCAGTCGCCGGCACCGAGGGTGGAATCGAGGCGGCCGCGGACGTGCTCGAACGCCTTGCGCTCGCTGTCGTTGGCGAACGGCCCGCACGGGAAAGCTCGAACGTTCATTGACCGCGTCGCGGCGGAACGCCGGAAGTCACGGATTCTACACGTGCGGAGCTGGATGTAGACGCGACGTGACAGCCGAGGGCGGCGGCGCCCGGTTCCTGCTTTGAGCACCATGCGGCCGGTATGCAGCCCGCGGTCTCCAAGCACAACGTCCCGCTCATCCCTCCGTTGCCGCGGTCGGCCGCGGCAGCAGCGAACGGCAGGAAGCCGCCGGCTGCGTCGGCGACGAAGCAGCCCGTGAAGCCGGGAGAGGGCCGTCGCGGAACCACCTCCGCCGACGGCGTCGCAGGCTCCGGCTTCTTCACGTACTTCAGCCCCCTACGTCGCCATCGGAATCGGCAGCCGCCGCGGACCGCCGACCGGCGTCTCGGCCGGAGCCGGCACCGCAACGGCCGCGCCCGCTGTGCCGGCACCGGACCGGCCGCCAGGGGAGGGCGGGCTCCCGCCGAGGCGCCCGCGCGGCGGGCGCGGGCGGTGACCGCCGCGCAGCTAGGCGCTCGGTTCGTGGCCTGATCCGGAAGATGTCGGGGGGAAGATCCTCCCGGCAGCTTCCGGCCTCGACGACGTCGGCTGCCGGCGCGTGTCGGCAGTCGATCCCCATGATTCCATTCGCGGTTCGGCTCTGCACCCCCGCCGGGTCACGGGGGCTGGCGGTCGGTCTTCCAGCCAGCCGCCGGCCCGTTCCTGCCCGCGTCGCGCATTGGAAGTCCGTTCCTAGGGTTGTTCCTGCCGGCCGGATCGTCCGCGGAAATCTTCTCGGTCGGCGAGGGGTGCGCCCCCCGATCGGCGCGGACGCTGACAAGGAGAAGTCATATGCCACCTCGGAATCGCCGACCGCTCACCAAGAACAACACCGCCACGAGGCAGACGGCGCCGCCGCGCGCCTCCCGGACGAGTCCGCCCGCGGAACCGCCGAGCCTCCAAGAGCCGCCCGACCAGCAGCTGCTTGACCTGCATCAGGTCAAGCAGCTGCTGCAAATGTCGCGGTCGTCGATCTAGTGTCCGCCAGAAAACGGGTAAGTGGTTGATTTTAAAGGACGTTATCCCTGATTTCCAGTGGCGAAGATCGCCTCGATGTTGTATTCTTGCAGGTGAGAGGCACGATTCCCGGACCGTTCGGCAACCTTTGCGGCATCGACTTCCATGAGAGAAATCTACAAGCGGCAGTTCCAACTCGGTCAGGTGTCGATCGACAAGATCCAAATCGACCCGAAGTCGCGGGACGACATCCCGGCGGTGTTGAAGGGGCTGCAGCACATCTGGTGCGACGAGGCGCTGCGCGCGCGACTGTTCGAGCTGCTGGACGAGCATGTGCTGCCGGAAACCGACCGCACCGTCGGGCGCCCCGGAATGGACCTGTGGCGGGTCCTGGTGCTGGCCGTCTTGAAACAGGGCCTGGGCTGCGACTTCGACCGCCTCCACGACCTGGCGAACCATCACGGGAAGATCCGCGAGTTCCTGGGGCACGGCGACTTCGCCGACCGGACGCGCTACGAGTACCAGACGGTGGTCGACAACGTGTCTCTGTTGACGCCGGAATTGCTGTCGGCGGTCGGGCGCCTGGTGGTGGAGAGCGGGCACAAGGTCGCTAAAAAAAAGCCTGGCGAGCCGTTGCGCGGACGGTGTGATTCGTTCGTGGTCGAAACCGACGTGCATTACCCGACCGACGTCAACCTGCTGTGGGACGCGATGCGGTGCCTGCTGCGCGAGACCGGCCGTGCGGCCGTGCAGGAGTCGGTGGGCGGGTGGCGTCAGTGGCTCCATCTGACGCGAGAGGTCCGGAATCTGTTCAACCGGGTGCGTTCGACGCGGCGGGCGAAGCACCATCCGGAACGGGTGTCGGCGTACCTGGAGCGCTGTCGCGGCCTGGTCGAACGGGCGGAGAAAACGCTCGATGCGCTGCGCGACAAGAACGTCGGGGAAAGCACTCGTCAGGTGATCGAAGGCTTCCTCGCTCACGCCCGGCGCCAGATGGACCATGTGGAGCGGCGGCTTGTGCGGGACGAAACGATTCCTCACGCGGAGAAGGTCTTTTCGATCTTCGAAGAGCACACGCGCTGGATTTCCAAAAGGGAAGGCGGGCACGCCGGTGGAATTCGGGGTGCCTGTCGCCCTCATCGAGGACCAGTATCAGTTCATCCTGCACCATCGGATCCTGTGGGAGGGGGAGGACGTGAACGTGGCGGTGCCGATGGTTGAGGAGACGCAGGCCCTGTACCCGGCGTTGCGGGCGTGCAGTTTCGACCGCGGCTTTCACAGTCCCGACAACCGGGTGCGGCTCGATGCGCTGCTCGACGTCAACGCACTGCCGGGAAAGGGGTATCTTTCGAAGGCGGCCCGGGAACGGGAAGAGGACGGGGCCTTCGTTGCGGCCCGGCGTGCCCATCCGGCGATTGAATCGGCCATCAACGGACTGGAGCATCGGGGCCTCGACCGTGTCCGCAGTCACGGCGCCGACGGCTTCGCGCGAACGGTCGCCCTGTCGGTGCTGGCCGCCAACCTGCATCGCATCGGGTCGATCCTGCAGAAGCGAGAGCGCAAACGAAAACGCCACCGCGCCGCCTGAGCGGCGCGGTTCCGAATTCCTGCTCGGTCTCCGACCGTCACAAGACGGCAACGCTCCTCCCAGCTCTGAACACCGGTGTATCGAGCTGCTTCCGGCCGATTCGGCCCGCGGACCGCTTGTTGCGGCCAGAGCCGCCGGATTCGTGGCGGAAACATCGCCTGAATCGTGCAAATCTGTTCCGGATCTCCACCTTCACGGGGGGTTTTCTGGCTGACACGATCTACGTGGCCATCGCCGCCGGCGATTTCCCGAAGCCGATCCGGGTCGGGCGCCGCGCGGTCCGCTGGTTCGCCAACGAGATCGACGCTTGGGTCAAGAGCCGCCCGCGAGGTGGCGGGCCGGCATGAACGTCCGCTGGCAGCGCCGCGGTCGAAACTTGCTGCGCGGGTCCTCCGCCGGGTCCGCCGGGGTACGAGCTCCAGTCGTTCATCAGAAGGCATCGGCGCCAGCCTGCGCCATCCAGATGCCGTGCGGTCTGGAGTTGCCCCGATTTCGTGCCGAAAGCGAGACCGCCGTATCCGGCGGCGTTCCGACAGTAGATGGTCGAGCTGGTTCGGTCGGGGGCGTACGCCGAAGGACCTGGGCGCGGAAGTTCAAGCCGTCGGCCCAGACCATTCGGATCCGGGTCGTCCAGGCCGGTCGGTTGGTGGCGGTCGCGAGCGCCTTGGCGGGCGTATGGCGGTCTCATGGGTGCCGGCCCTTCCAGCTGCTCAGGCTGGCGTAGTACCACCAGTGCAGCCAGCCGAGGCCGTGGAGGTTGCCGCGCAACTGCCAGAGAGCGAGCGCGCGGATCGACGCCAGGTGCTTTTCGAGCTGACCCTCGATCCTCGGCCCGCCCGGCGGCGGCCGGTGGTCGCCGACCACCACGTTCATGCCCACGCGGTTGCGCAACCCGGCGCGCGGTGCGACCGCGGTCACGAAGGCGCACAGGTCGCGGACCGTGACCGCTTCGAGCGCGAACAGCCGCTCGTGCGCCTTGACGTCCTCGTCGCTGACGTGGGTTGATCCCTCGATGCGGTTCGACTCGCTCACGAACCGCGTCAGTTCCAGGAACCGGTCGTCGACCCGGTGCTCGGCGATCGGCGTCTTCAGGCGGCCCTCGCGGAAGTAGCGGCGCAGCAGCGCGCGGGTGTGCCGCGAGATCAGCCGGCGGATCGGGGTGTGCGCGCGCAGCACGGCCAGGGCCGCGCGGCGCTCCGGCGTCTCGAGCTGCCGGCGCGGGATGCTCGCCGCGTCGCGCAGGGCGCGCAGCACCCGGCCGGCCTTCAGCGGCGACAGCCCGGTGAGGCGCTCGACGCCGGCGCGGCCGGCCGCCCCGTGGTCGCGCTCCACCGCCTGGAACAGGCGCGCCATCCGGTCGAGCGCGTCCGCCGGCGGGTTCGGCCGCGCGGCCGCCTCGAAGAAGTCGAGGAACGCCGCTTCCGTCCACTCCGGCGGCAGCCCGAGCAGGTCCAGCAGGTCCCACACCTCGACCGGGTGCACCTGCATCGGCGTCGCGGTCAGCAGGAGCAGGCCGCCGGTCTTCGCCTTCAGGCCCCGCATCAGCTTCAGCAGCGCGTTCGGGCCGCCCTCCCGCCGGCCGCCGGCGGCCCGCCGCCGGGCGTGGTGGGCCTCGTCGAGCACGATCAGATCCCACGGCTCGGCCTCGGCCAGCAGCGCCTCCGCGCGGGCGCGCCGGCGCAGCAGGTGGCTGGAGGCGATCACCGCCTGTTCGTCGCGCCGCGCGCTCCACGCCTGCCGCGCCGCCGCCGCCGCGCGGGCGGCAGGCCGTCCACCCCGGGCGCGAGGTCGCGCGCCAGCGCGCGCCCGTCGTAGATCGGCCAGTGCAGGTTGAACTTCTCGCGCAGCTCGATCTGCCACTGCCGCAGCACCGCCTTCGGCGCCAGGATCAGAATGCGTTTCGCCCGGCCCGCCAGCCACGCCTGCCGCAGCAGCAACCCCGCCTGGATGGTCTTGCCCAGGCCCACCTCGTCGGCGATCAGCAGCCGCGGCGGCCAGCGGCCCCACAGCCGCTCGAACGCGCGGACTTGGTGCGGCCACGGCTCGACCGCCGCGGTCGCCTCCCCCACCCGCGCCCCGCCCCCCGGCAGCGACGGCGCGCGGGTGATGAAGCACCAGACCCGCCGCCGGAGGTCGACGGCCGGCGGCGGCGCGGCGGCCGGGGCCGGCCGAACACCGTCGGGGGGCGGCGGCGCGCTGTCGGGGGGCGGCGCCGACTTCCCGTCCCCGCGGCCGGCCGCGGGCGGCGGGCCGGCCGCCGTCAGCCGGGCGGGGTCGCCGGCCGGCAGGAAGCGCAGCAGGTCGCGCCGCACCGCGTCCGGCACGTCCAGCACGATCGCGCGCGCCGCCCGGTCCGCCCACAGGCGCGCGAAGTTCCGCTCCTCCTGATCGACCCGCGCCGGCTCCGGACGCCGCACTTGGCGGCACCGGCTGGATCCTGCCCGTCCGGGTGGAGCCGGTCGAGTACGGGCTCGTCGCCGCCTGCTGGTGGACGCTCCGTGCCCGGAAGTCGGTGCCGTCGCGGCCTGACGGGGCGGTCCCGGGCCGGTTCGTCAACCGGTTGCCGGGGAATGTGAAATACTGTAGGAGAATCTGATTGTATAATGTCCAGCAACTGAACGCGCCGATCAACCTCGCGGGCCGTCGCTCGCCTTGCGGCGCATGTCTCACCCGGCGACACGGGTTGCATCATAGAGATTGACCGCCTCTGACAAGAAGACCTCCGCCACCCTGGATCCGTAATCCGTCAGGGCAACATCCGCGGCCATCGGCAATTCCCCGGATGCCCGAGTCCAGTCGTCCAGCTCGATCGGGGGAGCCATCGTCGGCGCGTCCACTCGGACGACGCTGTCCGCTCCAAGCAGCAGCCCGGCCTGTCCCAACGCGTTCTGTGACTGGAGCCGCATGGCGGCGGAAATGATGTCCTTCCAATGGAACATGCCGCCCTTGGTCAACTTCGAGCCGGCAACCACGTATGGCTCATCACCACAGCCCAGGGACAGGATCCTGATGTGTTTCCTTGCCACGTCAAAGCAGGAAAGCGCGTCCGCCAACGCGATCATTGCGGGGTTGTTCGCCCAGACTCCACCGTCGACAAACCGGTAGCCGCCGTGTTCAAGGGGTTGGAAGTACGTCGGCGCGGCTCCGGTTGCCGCCGCAACGTCGATCATCCGCTCGTCATGGTCCTTGTGAAAGTCGGGGTGATGGGGCGTCTTGAAGACGTACACCTCGCTGTAGCGGCCATCGAAGGATGGGATGCACAACCGAACCTTCGCATTACCGAGTCGGCGATTTCCCAGGATTTCTGCCAGTACGCTAGACAGCGCAGCTCTGTCGTAACTGTACCTGAAGCATCGCCGCAGAGTTCGCCATTTGCGCTGGGCCGTTCCCCACGAACCTTTCCGAGTGGGCGGGAAGATTTCGCACCCACGCTGGACGTAGACGTCAAGCAGTTCGGAAGCCGAGAGGCCGGACGCCAGGCCGAGCGCAATGATTCCTCCGGTAGACGTGCCGGCGATGAGGTCGAAATATCCTGCCACCGAAGCGTCGGCAAGATAGTGATGCTCCAGATTGGCGAGGAACGCCGCGGGAAAGATCCCGCGGATTCCACCGCCGTCGATGGACAGAATGCGGAACTGTCGGTCCTTGGGCCAAGACAGCGGTACGCGCCGTTGTCGCAGCGCGCCGGAGGAGCGCTTCAAGTACTCGTTTCCGCCATCCACTGGTGTTTTCCCCTATCCGGTCTCAGGATGCCGCCCCCCGCCCGTCCATTCTCCAGTCGCCAACCAGCCTTCGTAGCAAGCCAACCAGTCGATCGTCCAGGGAACGATGGTGCTAGCGATAGAAAGGCCGGAGTGCCATTCGCGAGCGTCTGGATCATACAAGCAGAGAAATGGCAACCAAGGGCGGTGTACGTTCGGATAGTGGTGCGGTATCGGTTCGGCGGAATTCTCGCGTCGCTGACGCAGCAACGGATCGGTCACCACTACCCTGGATTGGGACATTTTGGCAAGACGTCGATCTGGTTCTCGGTAGTACGTCAGGAGAACTTGGTAGGTTTGACACAAAGGGCGGACTCTGCCGATCCAGGCAACCTCGCGACGGGTGCGATGGAGAGTCTGGAACTGAGGCCATTTCTTCCTCATGCGCTCACACTGATCCCATGTCGTCAATCTTCTCATTGATTCCGCTAGCCTCCGTAGAATGTGTGTTTCGGCGTAGGCCGAATTCCAGGCTGAACCAGTGATGCTCCTCCCGAGAGCACGGCCGGTGCGACGAGTCCTCCGGTATGAGGACGGTGTCGGCTTCGGCCGCGGATGATCTCATCGCCCTGTCGTCGGTTGAATTCTTGGAACACGTCCGCCGTCGGCGCTTCGCCGAACAAATCGATCATGATCTTCTTCATCGCATCGAGGTCGCATCCGTCGATCAGACGCTGAACCTTCGTGACCAGAACACGGAGGTCGTCGATGAAGACCTCCTGAGCGCCGGGCGATTCCGGCCAGCGGTCCGTCAGCACGTCCGCAGGACATACCGGGTTCGTCACTCGGATTCGCCGGGCGCTGCCGCGCTCTCGCTCGAACTCCGCGAGCATGGATTGTGCCTGATGCAGCAATTCTGCCGACAGGCTGGGTGTGGTGTTCGCGTGGTCGGCTACCAGCTTCGAGATCATGATCGACGGCGGGCGACGCCCCCGTCGGTCGTCGTACTGCACGTTGCGCCAGCGCTTCAGAAGTTGAAGCGCGATCACCGCCTTCGATTTCTGAAACGGCGGCTGTTGCGGCGGCACGGGATCGCTGTCGGCCTTCGCCAACGCGATCCGTTCGTACTCGAGCACTTGACGAGCGTAGGCTTCGGCGAAGTCCCGATCGGGGAGCGTGCGGTTCTTGAACCACTCCGCAAAGCCGTACGGGTTGGCGACACACCGGTAGCTCGGTTCGCGCGGCGCCTCCGGGCGGTGGTGGAAGATCCAGCTCTCGCGATCAAGCGTGCCCGGTCGCCGCAGCATCGGTGTGACGTCCAGATGCATGTTGTCGCTGTAGCTGACGGTCACGCACCGTGTTCGGAGCTTCGTTTTCCCGTAGTACCTGGAACCGGCCTCGCCTCGTATCGCGGTGAACAGCAGATCCAGGGCTGTTCGGGCGGCTATGTCAACCGGAAAGTCGATCTGCGCGGCGATGTCGATGTCGAATTCGTCGGTTCGCAGCGTCGACGCGATGGTCGATCCTGTCGCCATCGATCCTTGCGGATAGAAGAGGTCGACGTGATCCTCGAGCGGGCTGCCGTCCCGTTCGATCCACTCGCTGATCGCCTTGTACCGCCCGAGAGCCTCGTCGTGATCCGATCGGCTGAGCTGGATCCGAATCGCGACGTCAGCCAGGAGAACGTCAACCGGGCTCGACAACGGGGTCGGCACGGTGGTGGTTGGGCGGTTCGTCCTCATTTTCATTGTCTCCCGTGGGGCCGCACATGATGCCGACCCCCGATCCCGATTCCAGACGCTGTTGACATTATGGATCGCAAAATGTATTTTGTCAACCGCGCGGAGATCGGGGAAGGGGGTGCGCGGTGCGCGGTGGGCCGGCGCGGATCTCCGGTGTCGCCAATGGACCGGTTCCGTCAACCACCGTACCAAGGAGACGCCATGATCGGTCGACGACTGCGGGTGGCGCGGGCGGCGGCGGGGCTGTCGTTGCGTGATCTGGAGGCCCGGATCGGCAAGCGGGTGACGGCGCAGGCGATCAGCAAGTACGAGCGTGACGAGGCGGTGCCGGGTTCCGGCGTCCTGATCGCGCTGGCGGACGCGCTTCACGTTCCGGTGGACCAGATCGCCGGCGACCCGGATCTGGTCCTGGATTCGGTCGAGTTTCGCAAGAAGAAGCTCAGCAGCAGGCGGGAGCAGGCGCAGGTCGAGGGGAGGGTGCTCCACCTGCTGGAGCGGTACCTGACCGTGGAGGCGCTGCTCGGGCTGCCGAGCGTCGAGTGGGACCGGCCGCGGGATGCGCCGTATCCGGTCGTCGACGACCCGGCGGAGGCGGAGTACGCGGCGCGGGGCCTGCGTACGGACTGGAAGCTCGGGATCGACCCGATCCCGAACGTGGTCGAGTTGCTCGAGGGCCGCGGGATCAAGGTGCTGGCCGTCGATCTGCCGACCATCGACGGCCTGGCCGCGCGGGTGCGGCGCGGCGACGGGGACGCGGCGGCGGTGGTCGTCGTCAACCGCGGCGCGTGGGGAGAACGGCAACGGTTCACGCTGGCCCACGAGCTCGGCCACATGGCCCTGCAGGTAGCGGCGCGTCCGGACGTGGAGAAGGCGGCGCAACGGTTCGCGGGCGCCTTCCTGATGCCGGCCGAGGCGTTGCGGGCGGAGATCGGCGCGCGCCGGAGTTCCATCGGGTGGGACGAACTGTTCGACCTCAAGCGGATCTTCGGCGTGAGCGTGCAGGCGCTCGCCTATCGCTGTCGAGACCTCGGCATCTTCGGCCCGGGGCTGTTCCAGCGTCTGTTCCGCGACTTCTCGCGGTTCGGCTGGCGCCGGCCGCCGTTCCGGGAGCCTTTCACCATTCCTGGCGAAGAACCGAAGCGCTTCGAGCGCCTGTGCTTGCGCGCGCTGGCGGAAGGGGTGATCTCCGAAGCGAAGGCGGCCGAGCTGCTGGGCGTCGCGGCCCGCGACCTGAACCGCCGCATGGAGGAGCCGCCCCGGGATGACGGAGCCCCGTAGGCGGACGCGGTCATGGTCGTCGTTTCGGATACCTCCGTGCTGCTCGATCTGGAACGCGGCTCGCTGCTCACGGCCGCCTTTCGGCTTTCGTGCGCATTCGCCGTGCCGGACCTGCTGTTCGAACGCGAGCTGAAGGGCCGTGGCGGCGACGGTCTCCGCGAGCGCGGACTGAAAGTCGAGACGCTGGACGGCGACGGTGTCGCGCTGGCGCTCGGGTACCATCGCGCCGACCGGCGGCTGTCGCTGCCGGACAGCTTCGCGCTCGCCCTGGCGAAAACCAGCGGGTGGATGTTGCTGACCGGCGATGCCCGGTCGAGGCAAGTCGCCGAGCGCGAAGACGTGGATTGTCACGGCGCGCTCTGGCTGCTCGATCTTCTGCTCGAAGAAGCGGTCGTGAGCCGGAAGCGGTTGCGTACCGGCCTTGAAGCCATCATCAGCCATCCACGTTGCAGGTTGCCGAAGGCCGAGGTTCGCTCGCGGCTCGCGGCGTGGTCGCCCGCGTGACCGGGAGCGGCCGACGTTACCGGGGCAGACGTCAGTCTCGGCGACGCCGGCGCAGTGCAGGTCGACGCCGGCGCGATTGGCCCCGTGGCCGCACTCCGCTGCCTGGAACAGGCGCGCCGGTTTTCCAGCCCCGTTCGGACCTTCCCGGCGGCTGCCGGGCGCCCGCCGCCGGGCGTGGTGCGCCTCGTCGAGCGCGATCAGGTCCCACGGTTCGGCGGCGGCCCGGCGGCGCCTTCGCGCGGCCGCGCCGGCGCAGATGGGTGGATGGGGGCGATCACCGCCGGTTCGCGTCAGCGATCCCGACTTCTCATCCGGAGGGCGTCGGGCCGGTTTGCGAGGAACGGCGCCGCTTCAGGTCCACGATCAGCACCGCGAAGTCGTCCGCCGTCAGCCGCATCGCCCGGGCCGTGCGCAGGAACTCGGGCACGGCCGGGGTGCTGCGCACGTACTCGGCGAGGTCCGGGTCCGTGCTTTCCGCGAGCCGGAACAGCAGGTCGGAGTCGCCGCCGAGCAACGCCGCGAGCCGCTTCACGAGCTCCGGCCGGGGCGGACGCTCCTTCCCGCGCTCGACGCGGCTGAGGTACGCGGGCGAGATCCCGAGGCGCTCGGCCGCCGCCCGCAGACCCAACTCCTGCGCCAGCCGCATCTCCCGAATCGTCTCGCCGAAGGTCCTGGCCGTGGTTGCCGCCCGTGTTGTTTAGTGTTGCGCAACAGTACACGTTCGCGGCGTCGGAATCAAGGTCTGCTATCATTCGGCCCGGATCGATGGCGCGGCATCGACCAGCGCCCGCACGTTCTGGCGGGTGGCCGAAGCGCGGGCGCGCCCGGCGCCCCTCGGCGGTTTCCTGCTCGCGGACGGTATGCCGATGCCAACGTCGTCTTCCGCCGCGCCGCCCACGCCGAAGCGCACCGGCGCAACCGTGGACTCGGCGGGGCCGGTTCCGGCCGCCGCGGACCTCGCGCCGGCCCCGGGAAGCGGGAACGGGGCGGAGGAAGACACCGGTTTCGTCCGCGACGGCTTTCTCCTCGACTTCATCTCCGGCAGCAGGACGCTCAAGGAAACGCCCCGGGAGATCGTGCGCCAGCGGATCGCCCGCGCGCTGGTCGACGAGTACGGGATCTCCGTGGACGACATGGAGGCGGACTTCCGGGTCGCGGCCGGCGGCCGGCGGCGGCGGGTGGACCTGGCGATCTTCGCCGCCGGGGAGCCGCACGAGCCCGAGCATCTGCAGCGCGTCGTGGTCTGCCGCCCCGAGCCGAAGCAGAACAAGCGCGGCGCCGTGAAGATGCGGGACTACGAGCAGGCCGCGAAGGACATCGCCGAGATCGAGCCGTTCTTCGAGGAGATCGACGCCTGCCGCTACGGGCTGTGGACCAACGGGCTGGAGTTCTTCTTCCTGCGCAAGAAGGCGACGCGCTTCCAGGTGGACGCCGAACCGATCGGCGACTGGCCGCCGGCCGACGAGTCGATCGACGACCGCGGCGTGCTGTCGCGGGCGCACGCGCGGCGGGCCGACCCGGAGATGCTGCGGATCGCGTTCCGCCGCTGCCACAACTTCATCCACGGCAACGAGGGGATGCCGAAGGACGCCGCGTTCTGGCAGTTCCTCTACCTCATCTTCTGCAAGATGTCCGACGAGCGGACGCGGCGGCGGGACCTGCGCCGCTTCTGGGCCGGTCCGCAGGAGCAGTTCACCGACGCCGGGCGCCGCGCCATCCGGAGCCGCATCGCGCCGCTCTTCGACGAGGTGAAGCAGGAGTACCGCGCCATCTTCGACGGCGGCGAGGAGATCAAGCTGTCGGACCGCGCGCTGGCCTTCATGGTCTCGGAGCTGTCGAAGTACGAGTTCGGCCGCATCGACGTCGATGCGAAGGGGGCCGCCTACCAGGAGATCGTCGGGGCCAACCTGCGCGGCGACCGCGGCCAGTACTTCACGCCGCGGGGCGCGATCCGTCTCGTGGTCGACATCCTCGACCCGCGGGAGGACGAGCGCGTGCTCGATCCGGCGTGCGGAACGGCGGGGTTCCTCGTGGCCGCGCTGGCCCACCGGATGGAGCGGTTCCGCCGCGAAGAGCGGAGCCGTCCGGGAACGGCGGCGTCGGAAGAGTTCGAGTCGCTGCAGCAGCGGCTGCGGGGCCACGCGAAGAAGCAGGTCTTCGGCTGCGACTTCGACCCGTTCCTCGTCCGGGCCAGCCAGATGAACATGGTGATGGCGGGCGACGGCAAGGGCCATCTGTACAACCTGAACGCGCTGGAGTTCCCGAAGGGGCATCTCCCCGGCGTGCGGTCGGCGCAGCGGACGATCCGGCTCGGGACCGCCGACGTGGTGATGACCAACCCGCCCTTCGGGTCGGAGATCCCGATCACCGACCCGGGAATCCTGGAACCGTTCGAGCTGGCGCACACCTGGGAACGGACCGAGGACGGGCACTTCCGGAACACGGGGCGGCTGCAGAACGCGGTGGCCCCGGAGGTCCTGTTCATCGAGCGCTGCCTCGACTGGCTCCGGCCGGGCGGGCGCATGGGGATCGTCCTGCCCGACGGCATCCTCGGGAACCCCGCCGCCGAGCACATCCGCCACTGGATCCTGCGCCGCGCCTGGGTGCTCGCCAGCGTCGACCTGCCGGTGGAGACGTTCATCGTCGAGGCCAACGTCAACATCCTGACCAGCCTGCTCTTCCTGAAGAAGAAGCCGGACGAGGTGGTCAACCGCGAGGCGATTGGCGGCCCGGCGGACTACCCGATCTTCATGGCCGTGGCCGAGAAGGTCGGCTTCGACCGCCGCGGAAACACCCTGTACAAGCGCTCGCCCGAGGGCGAGGAGGTCACCGAGGCGCGGGAACGGACCGAGACGGTGACGCGCAACGGGCGCACGGTGACCCGCACGCTGCGGCGCCGGGAGAAGATCGTCGACGACGACCTGCCGACGATCGCGGAGCGCTACCGCGCCTTCCGGCGGGAGCACCCGGAGCCCGGCGCGTGAACGGCGGCGGCGGGGCGGGGAGCGCCCGCGGGTTCGGGGCCGGCGCGGGCTGGAGCGATCCCGAGCAGCCCGAGCAGCGCGGTCCATGCTACGATGGCGAGCAGGCCGGCGGGAGCGGGAGCGCCAACCCGGATTCCGCACGGTCGATCCGAAGAGGAGACATGACGATGACCCGACGATCCGACGAGGCGGAGACCTCCGAACGGGCGCGAGCGCACGCCGCCATGGTCGAGGAAGCTCTCAAGCGCCCGGGCATACCCGAGCTCATGCGCGTGTACGGCGACTGGCGCAACGCCGATCGCGGGCTCGATCCCTACCGCGCGGCGACCAAGGAGCCGTCGCGTTCTACGACGACCGACCATGCGAACTTCCGGCCGGGCTCCTGACGCGCGGGCATGCCCCTCTGGAGCGGCATCCTTGCCGAGTTGAGTCAGTCGGCGGCGCAAGGCTCGCCCCCTGACTTCGACGGCGTTCGACGCCGGTATCTCGCCGACCTTCACCGCCACACCGAGCGCAACGTCGTCTTGTACGCCTCCGGGTGGCTGCAGCGGGACGACGCGCCGCCGGCACGGATTTCCATCACCGACGAGGACATTCATGCCCTCATGGAGGTCACTTCGGGCTTGCGGGGGCCGAATCTCGATCTGATCCTCCACAGTCCGGGCGGCGACCCCGATGCCGCGGCGGGCATCGTCGCCTATCTTCGTTCCCGGTTCTTCCACATTCGTGTCATCGTACCGCAGCTTGCCATGTCCGCGGCCACCATGATTTCGTGCGCCGCCGACGAAATCGTGATGGGGAAGCACTCGTTTCTCGGCCCGACCGACCCGCAGGTGATGCTGGCGACGCCATTGGGGACACGCTCCATCCCGGCGCAGGCGGTGCTGGATCAGTTCGACAAGGCGCAACGGGAGTGCTCGGATCCCGCCAAGCTGTCCGCGTGGCTCCCGATGCTCAGCCAGTACGGGCCGGATCTGCTCGTGCAATGCGAAACCGCCCTCGAATTGTCCAGGGAGCTGGTGAGCACCTGGCTCGAAGCATACATGTTCCGGCACAGGGACGATCGTGCGAAATTCGCTCGCGACATCTCGGACTGGCTGTCGGATCACCAGGAGTTCAAGAGCCACGGCCGACATCTGTCACGGTCCGAATTGTCCAAGCGAGGGCTTTCGGTCCTTTCGCTGGAGGACGACGCAGATCTCCAGGATCTCGGCCTCTCGGTGTTCCACGCGGCCACGCACACATTCGCAGCGACGCCGGCCGTCAAAATCGTCGAGAGCCATGTCGGCCGCGCCTTCATCAAGCATTTCTTCACTCCGCGGACACAAGCGGTCCAGATCGCGCTCGGCCCGAATCCGCCGGCGGGCTGAGCGTCCGGGAGATGGCGGGTGGCGACGGTGGCGACGGTGGCGACGAGACCCTGCTTGGACTCCCGTATACTGAACGCGTGACGATGGACCGAGAATCGAGCGCTCCGAACGCCCCGTCATCGGATGGTGCCGGCACGGGCGACCCGTTCCGGCGCTCCCGCCCGCCGGAGCCCGGCTGGCTCGCGGACGCGCTGGCGGAGCTGGCGGAGGTCGACGACGAAATCGCGGAGGACCATCTTCCCGACGTCTGCGCCGCCGCGAAGGCGGAGGCGGAGAGGATCGTCCGGGCTTTGGCGGGGCGCTCGCCGGCCTCGCCGGCCCCTGCCGTCTACCCGACGCAGGACGCCGGGATCGCGCTGCACTTCAAGTCGCCCGGCCGTCCGTCCGCCGTCCTCGTCCTGTTGCGCGACGACGGGCGGGCGGACTGTCACGCGTACGTCGGCGGCAGGAGCCGGCGCGCCCACTACGAAACTTCCGCGGATCTGCCTGACGCATTCGTCCTGGATCAATTGGACCGCCTGACGCCCCGGCCGGGTTGAACCCGCGGCGTGGAACGCGGGGGAGTCGGCCGTCCCCGATGACGATCCCGCCGACGGTGCGGCGAACGCGAGGTCGGACGCGGAACGAGCCGAGTCGCTCTCGGCCGCCGGGGGCGGCGAGGGCCATGAAGCACAAGCCGGTTCCGAACGCCGTCGATCCCGGTCGTCGGGGGGCGGCAAGGGCCATCCGGCGAGGGCCATGAAGGTCAAGCACGTTCCGAGCGCCTGGATCGAACGGGAGGGCCGGCGGCTCGATTGCGGGCCGTACCTGTCGGGCGCGCTGGAGGCGCGGATGCGGCTGGAGGGCCTGCCCGGGTCGTGCGTCGAGCTGCGCAGCCTGACGCAGGGGCACGAGGGCGGCATCTACAACGGGCCGCAGTTCGTTCGGCGCTACGTTGCCGATACCGATCACGGCGTCCCGTTCCTGACGGGCAGCAGCATGCTGCACGCCGACTTCACGCACGCCGACCTGCTGAAGAAGACCGACGCCGCTTCCGCCCGGCTCGCCTACCTGCGGCTCGACGCGGGCATGACCCTGATGTCGTGCTCCGGCACGATAGGCCGGATGTCCTATGCACGCCCGGACATGAGCGGAACGTGGTCGTCGCAGGACATGCTCAAGATCGTCCCCGACCCGGCGCGCATCCGCCCGGGTTACCTCTACGCCTTCCTGAGCGGCCGTTTCGGCCGGCCCCTGCTGACCGGCCGCACGTACGGCGCGATCATCCAGCACGTCGAGCCGCGGCACGTCTCGGGAACGCCGGTCCCGCTCGCCCCGGACGATGTCCAGGAGGAGGCCCACCGGCTCGTCACCGAGGCGGCGGAGATGCGGACGGCGGCGTCGGCGGAGTTGCGGGCGGTCGTGCGGGAGATCGAGGAAGCGGCCGGCCTGCCGCCGCTCGACCGGCGGGCCGGGCCGCCGTCGCCGGACACGGCGCTCGTGCGTGCGGGCGCGCTCGGCGGCCGGCTCGACGGCCTGTTCCACGGTAACTGGCACCGCGCCGCGCGCGAGCCGCCGCGGGCGCTCGTGGCGGCCCGCCGAACGACCGTCGGCGCGCTGGCCGAACGGGTGTTCTGGCCGCCGATGTTCAAGCGCGTCCGCGTCGAGGACCCGCGCTTCGGCCTGCCGTTCTTCGGCACCTCCGCGCTCATGCGCGTCGACCCGGACGCGAGCTACCTGCTGGCGCGGCGCACGCCGGGCTTCGAGAACCTGATCGTCGATGAGACGACCGTGCTGGTGCCTGCCTCCGGGCAACTCAACGGGATCATCGGACACGCGGTGCTCCCGTATGGAGACGTGGTCGGCGGCACGGTCACGCACGACGCGATGAGACTGTTCAGCCGGAGCGAAGCCGAGGCCGGGTACCTGTTCGCCTGCCTGTCGTCCGAGTACGGCCGGCGGCAACTGAAGGCCCGCGCCTTCGGGTCGTCCATCCCGCACCTCGACGAATCCGCGGTCGCGGGCGTCGTGCTGCCGCGCCTCGACGACGCGCGCATGGACGATCTCGGCCGGCGCGCCTTCGCCGTCCGCACGGCGCGGCACGACGCGATCGGCAAGGAACGCGAGGCGCGCGCCCTCGTGGAGGGCTGGATCGAGGAACGGGCGGCGGCCTGATGGCCCAGGTGGTCGCCATCGGCCAGCCGGTCAACGCCGCCGAGCGGGAGGCGATCGCCTATCTGCGCGATCATCTGCCGAACACGTTCACGGTCATCCACAACTTCGAGCTGAAGCAGGGCCACGAGGTCCACGAGATCGACGTCGCGCTGCTGGGCCCGCACTGCGTCCACGTGATCGACGTCAAGGGCACCCGCGGCCACGTCGACGTCCACGGCGGCCGGTGGTACCCGGAGGGGCGCGCGCCGTACCACTCGCCGCTGGCCATCCTGCGCCGGCACGCGAAGGTGCTGAAGGCGCTGATCCGCGACCGCCGCCCGGCGGACCGGGCGCTCGGCCGGCTGTACGTCGACGCGGCGGTGCTGATGACCGCCCCCGACGCGTTCGTCCAGGACCCGGGCGGCCAGGACGGGCCGGCGGTGACGTATCTCCGCAAGTGCGCCGCCTTCTTCCAGTCCGCGGCGCGCATCCCGCCCGGCCGGTCCACCGACGTGCGGGCGCACCACCGGCACGTGCGGCAGGCGATCGTCGGCCGCGCGAAGCCGAAGAGCGCGCCGCCGTGCTACGGCACGTGGCAGGTGGAGGAGCGGCTCGGCGGGACCAACCGCTATACGGAGCACCGCGCGAAGCACACGCTGCTCGGCGCGAAGCGCGGCGGGACGGCCCGGCTGCGCGTCTACCCGGTCGACCCCTACCTGCCGGAGGACGAGCGTCGGCGCGAGCGCCGCCGCATCGAGAACGCCTACCGGGCGGTGGCGGCGCTGCCCGGACACCCGAACGTCCTCACCGTGCGCGATTTCTTCCCGACCGAGGCGGAGGACCGCTTCGTGCTGGTGACCGCGGACGTGCCCGGCCACGCGCTGCGCCAGCACGTCCGCAAGAGCGCGCTGGCCCTGACGTTCGACCAGAAGATCGCGGTCGTGCGCGACGTGCTGGCCGCGCTCGGCCACGCGCACCGGAGCGAGCCGCAAGTGGTGCACCGGAACCTGACGCCGGACGCGGTGCTCGTCGACGCCTCGGGGCGCGCGCTGCTGTGCGGGTTCGACCACGCGCGCGCCGGCGGGGGCGGGGCCAGCACCATCGCCGGCGACGTCGTCGACGAACTCGACCCGACGTACCAGGCGCCGGAGTGCTACCGGGACCCGTCGCAGGCCAGCGTGGCCTCGGACCTGTACGCCGCCGGACTCGTCTTCTACGAGCTGCTGGTCGGCGAGCCGGCCTGGACGTCGGTCGACGACATGATGGAGAAGGACGGCGTGTTCCCGGTGAAGCCGTCCGAGCAGAAGCCCGAGCTGCCGGCCGCCTTCGACGAATGGCTGCAGGGCCTGTGCGCGTTCGACGCGGAGGACCGCCCGCCGTCGGCCGCGGTCGCGCTGGCCGGCTTCAACGAGATCGTCGGCCCCGACCCGCGCGGCGGCGGCGAGGCCGGGGCGCGGGAGAGCGCCGCCGCGCCGGCCGAGCGGCCCGAGGTGGACTACGCGGCCTTGCGGCGGGGCGACGACGTCGCCAACCGTTTCCGCATCGAGGAGCGGCTGGGCCAGGGCGGGTTCGCGGTCGTCTACCGCGTGTTCGACGCGTTCTCGGACACGAGCCGCGTGCTCAAGATCATCGTCAGGGACCGGCATTCGACGTTCGAGCGCCTCAAGCGGGAATACAGCGTGCTGGAGGGTCTCCCGCCCCATCCGAACGTCGTGCGCGTGGTGTGGGCGGACAAGCTGCGGGACGAGACGCCGTACCTGGTCTTCGAGTACGTGCCCGGCACGGGGGTGAACGAGCTGCTCGACGCCGGCTCGCTGTCGCCCGAAGACGTGCGGCGGCTCGGCGAAGACACGCTCGCGGGCCTCGACCACCTGCACCGGAACGGCGTCTTCCACCGCGACGTCAAGCCGTCGAACCTGCTCTGGACGGATCGGGGCGTGCGCATCATCGACTTCAACGTGGCGGCGCGCGGCGGCGACGACGAGGCGCGCCCCGGCGGCACGCGCCGCTACGTGCCGCCCGATCTGGCGTTCACCGAGGAGATGACGGAGGCGGAGAAGACCGACTGGGACCTGTTCTCGCTGGGCGTCACCCTCTACGAATGCGCCACGGGCAAGTACCCGTGGAAGGGCGACACGCCGCTCGCGGGCGCCGCGCCCGCCGAGGCGGGAGACTACGCCGGCGACCTGGCGCCCGGGTTCGCCCGGGTCCTGATGCGGGCGGTCGCGCCCCGCCGGGCGGACCGCTTCGCGTCCGCGGCGGCGTTCCGGGAGGCGCTCGCGGCGGTCGACGGCGTCCGCGCCGCGCCGGACGTCCCGCCCGCGGCTGCGCCGGCCCCCGCCGGCGATTCGCCGCTGCCGCAGCCGCGCAAGCCGAACTTCAACCCGTTCGTCAGCCACCTGCAGGCGATGTACAGCCAGAGTCCGCGCAGCAACGCGGGCACGCGCGGTCTGGACGAGATCGGCCGCGACACGTACGTCCCGACGCTGCTCGACGTCCGGCTGCGGCCCGCGCTGCTCGCCGGCGAGTTCCGCCTCGTCGTCGTCACCGGCAACGCGGGGGACGGCAAGACGGCGTTCATCCAGCAGATCGAACGGTCCACCGAGGCGGCGGCGACGCTGGTCCGGCGGCCGAACGGGGCCGAGTTCACGTGGAGGAACCGCCGCTTCGTCACCAACCACGACGGCAGTCAGGACGAAGAAGGCAAGGCCAACGACGACATGCTGCAGGAGTTCTTCCAGCCCTTCGAGGGGGACGGCGGCGGCGGCTGGCCGCGGGACGAGACGCGCGTCATCGCCGTCAACGAGGGGCGGCTGGTCGACTTCCTCGACGAGCACGAAGACCGCTACCGCCGCCTGCGGGCGCTGGTGCTGGCGGGGCTGGCCGGCGCCGCGCCGGAGGACGGCGTCGCCGCCGTGAACCTGAACCTGCGGTCGGTCGTCGCCGGCGGGCCGGAAGACGGCGCGGCGGACGCCATCTTCGACCGTCTCGTCCGCCGGCTCACCGCCGACAGGTTCTGGGCCGCGTGCGACGGCTGCGACCTGCGCGATCGCTGCTACGCGCACCACAACGCCCGCACGCTGCAGGATCCCGTCGCCGGGCCGAAGGTCGCCGAACGGCTGCGCGCCCTGTACGCGATCACCCACCTGCGGGGCCGGCTCCACGTCACGATGCGGGACCTGCGCTCGGCGCTCGCCTTCACGCTGGCGGGCGCGCGGGACTGCGACCGGATCCACGCGCTGTACGCCGATTCCGGCGCCGACGCCCGCCGGCGGATCGCGGACGGCTTCTACTTCAACGCCTGGCAGGGCGGCGGCGGTTCGGGAGACCGCCTGCTGACCCTGCTGAGGCAGATCGATGTCGGCGAAGCGACGAACCCGGACCTCGACCGGGCCCTCGACTACCTGCCGCCGGCCGCCGGCGAGACGGCGCGCTTCACGTTCGACCGGCGCGGCGGCTACGACACGCTGCTCCTGGAGCGGCTGCACCGGGAGTTGCCCCGCGACCCCGGGCCGGCGTCCGGCGCCGCGGCGCACCGCGGCTACGTGGCCATGCTCCGGCGGCGCGAATTCTTCGAGCGGCGCGACGAGCGCTGGAAGGAGATGCTGCCGTACCGCACCTACGCCGAGTTCTGGGATCTGGTGGCGGGCCGGACCGACCCGGCCCTCTTCCGGGACCGCCTGATCACGGGCATCAACCGCGGCGAAGGCGTGCGGGACCCGCGGCGCCTCGGCGGCGCGCTGGCGCTGCGCGTGCGGGTCGTGGACCGCGGCACGGTGCAGAGCTACCGCCTGTTTCCCGGCGGTCACTTCCGCCTGACGCGCCCGGAGCGGGCGGAGCGGCGCTTCGTCGAGCACATGCCCCAGGCGCTGCGGTTCGTGCACCAGCCTCCGGGCGGCCAGCCGGCCGAGCTGTTCGTGGACCTCGACGTCCACGAGATGCTGTCGAGGCTCGGAGACGGCTACCGTCCGAGTCTGGAGGAGCAGCAGGGGCACTACCTGTCGCTGGCGGTCTTCAAGAACGTGCTGTCGTCGGCGCCCTACCAGGAAGTGCTGCTCACCCGGACCGGCCACGACCGTTTCCGCATCGCGCGCGGGGAGGAGGGCGTGCTGACGCTCGAGGCGCTTGACGGGGAGGCGGACTGATGGCGCTCAAGAGCCGCGACCGGGAGTTCCGCCTCAAGAAGCTGTCGTACGTCGACTTCAAGCCGCTCAACATGGACCGGGTGCTGACCATGTTGTTTCCGCGGCTGCGGTTCGACGGCTACGGCACGCGCCGGCCGCCCCGCAAGCACGACCTGACGATCGGGGACTTCGCCCGGGAGTACACGAAGGACCCGAGCCTGTTCGCGGGTTTCGGCGAGCACCCGGACGTGGTCGAGCGCTGGATCGAAACGGACCTGATGGACCTGGTGAACCGGGGCCGGCCGAACCAGGCGCTGGCGGCGCCGCGGCCCCTGCACGGCAACACCTACAAGTTCCGCAACGCGCGTCACGCCCGCGACTACGGCGCTGCCGAGCAGCTCTACTGGATGCTCTACCACGCGCGCGGCGGGCGCGGGCAGGCCGCCCGCGACGCGCTGCGGCGCTTCTTCTTCGCGGGCGTGGACCTGCACACCGACCAGTACGACAAGGCCGCGCAGGTCGACGTGGAGACGCAGGCGCTCCTGCATTTCGATCGGCAGGTGACGGTCGACATGAAGGACTCGCAGGAGCCGCGGCGCTATCCGCCCCTCTGCGTCGGGCAGGTGGACCTGCTGGCCGACGACGCGCTGCGGCTGCTGGCCTACGAACGGCACGTGCCGCGCTCGGTCCTGGTCGAATACCTGAAGACGCTGTTCGCCTTCCACCTGGGCCTGTACCACCTGCGGCTCGTCAAGCTGCTCCCGCTGCTGGTGCGCCGGCGGAGCGCCGACCCGACGTGCGCGCCGGACGCCTGCCCCGTGGCGCCGGAACGGATGCACGCCCACGGCGATTGTCCCTACCGGGTGCACCTGCTGGTCGACCTCGGCCACGCGTTCGACGGCCGGATGGCGGACCTCGCCCGGCGCAGCGCGGACGCCCACTACCGGCGCATCCCGCTCTACGTGCAGGCGCAGTACCGGGTGCGGAAGCTCGACGAGTTCGCCGAGTACCTGAGCCGCAAGGTGGGCCGGCTGGCCGTGCCGCCGGCGGGGTACTTCGGCGTCGGCGACCTGCTGCGGCTCCTGGAGGCGCCGCACGCCGCCGAGCGCGAGAGCTACTTCAGGATGCGGCTCGCCGGTCTGCTCGAGGACACGGGCGGTTCGGCGCGCGACGAGATCGATCCGGAGCTGGCGCGGGTGACGGGGATGGGGTTGAACGATCTCGACCTGTTCGTCGAGCTGCTGATGGCCCTGCGGGGGGCCTATCACCGGCGCTACGTGACCGAGTTCCTCGACTCCGTGTTCAAGCGGCGGGACGCGGGGCTGATGCGCCAGCCGAAGGGCGGCGCCCGGCGTTTCGTCCTGGGCAGCCGCCTGCTGGAGGTGCTGCTGCAGATCGCGGTGCTCGAATCGTCGGGTTCCGGGTTCTCGACGCGCGAGATCCGGGTCGACGAGCTGCTGACGTTCCTGCGCGAACGCTACGGGCTCCATGTCGATCGCCTGCCGCCGGGGGACGGGTTCGGCGCGCCGGACGTCGACGACCTCGCGGCGTTGCGGGGGAACGTGGAGCACTTCCGGAACCGGTTACGGGAGGTCGGGTTCTTCCGCGACCTGTCCGACGCGTTCGTGACCCAAACGATCACGCCCCGCTACGCGATCGCGGCCCCCGGAGGCGCGGCGTGAGCGGCGCGTTCCGGGCGCTGCCCGACGCCGAGCTCACGCGCAGCGTCGAGGAGCTGTTCCTGCCGGCGCTCGCGGCGGCGTTGCGCGAGCGGGAACCGGGACACTGCATGCGGGTGTCCGACCTGGGGCCGGACCTGATGATCGCGCTCGCCCGCGGGTTGCGCGGCCAGGTCCCCGCCGCCAGCGTGCACGTGCTCGCGGAGGGTGCGGTTCCGGCCGGCGACGACCTCCACGTGTCGTCCACGAAGCTGGTCGAGCTCCGCAACCCGGCGCCGGACGGTTCGCCGCGGCCGCCGCTGTGCGTCTTCGTGCCGCCGAACCTGCGGACGAGCGCCGAGGATTCGTTCGGCAGCGCGACGTTCGAGGAGTTCCGTGTCGGCGACGCCTGCGAGACCATCCGCGGACGGGTGCTGGAGGGCGTGCCTTCCTCCCTGCAAGGGTACGTGCGCGACGCGCTGGAACATCTGCGGGAGCAGCGGTGGAGCTGGGCGGGCGGGGCGGCCCAGGTTCGCTATCTGCTCTGCGCGCGGGCGAACGGCGCCGACGGCGAGGCGTTCGGCGGTGCCCTGTACGAGCTGGGGCTGGTCCCGGACTTCAAGCTGTTCGACGATCCGCCGGCCGCCTGCGGGCGCGTGCGCAAGAACCTGGACTGCGTCCGGCGTCTGACCGACGGCGCCGCGTCGGTGTTGGGCCGGGTGCTGGACCTCGATCTCGTCAACAAGGGCCTGCGGCGCCGGCTGGCCGGGTACCTTGCGCAAACGGGCATCGAGGACCCCGTCGCCTGGACGCGCGAGATCGTCCTCGACCGCCGCAACTGGGAGCTGTCGTTCGACAAGTGGGAATTCGGCTCGGAGATCGCGCCGGACCGGATCGGGTTCGTGCGCGTCGAAACGGACTTGCCCGTCGTGACCGAGGACGAAGCCGCGGACGACCGGTTCGCCGACCTGGTCGGCCAGCAGGTCCTCGCGCCGAAGGACCGCCGGAAGTTCGGGGTCGTCCTGGAAGTGGACCCGCACCCGCGCCGGGTGCGGGGGCTGGACCACTTCACGGCGCAGATCGTCTCCGCGGACGCCGGGCCGGTCGGCGCGGCCCGCAAGGTCAAGGTCTGGAAGCCGGCCAGGACGCACGCCGCCGTCTCGTTTCTCAAGCTCGACCGGATCGACTTCGAGGCGGGCTGGCACCACGTGCGCGTGCTGCCGTGGACCGCCGACGGAGACCCGATCCCCGTCGAAGAACCCGCCGAGCGGACCGGCCGGCGGTCGAACGAGAGCGAGCCGTTCTACGTCCTGCCGGACGCCGATCGGGAAGACGAGCCGCCCCAGCGGGCCGTGCCGCCGGCCGACAGCCTGGAGCACGCGCGGCTCGATCGGCGGTTCGCCGCGATCCTGCAGCAGCGCGACCCGTCGGAAGTGACCCCGGAACGCGTCGGGTGGGCGCAGCGCGGCGCCTCGCGGCGGGCCGCGGCGCAGGAGACCCTCGAAGCCGGATTCGGCAGGGACGGCGCGTTCCGCATCGCGGTGGTTCGCCGGCTGAAGGACCTCGAACAGCGCATCCTCGAGTCGCCGGACGGGCCCGTGAGCTGGCGCATGCAGATGCGCGCGGGCCGGCCGGAGACGCCCGCGGGCGACGTCGGGGAGTGGCCGGCGTCGGCCGCCGCGCGGAGCTTTCTCGACGCTCGCGCGGCATACTTCGACCGCGTTCGGGGCACGGGGAACCTCGTGTCCCAGGGTTTCGATTTCCTGCGCAACGCGCCGGTCGCCGCGGCCTACGCCGCGGCTTACGACGACCTGCTCGCGGACCTCGCCGGGAAGATCGAACGGGGCAGCGACCAGCTCGGGACGCTCGTGTCGCTGCGGTCGGCGCTGACCGTGGACAGCGTCCGACTCGTCCTCCGGGACTACCGGGGGCGCGTTCGGGAGGCGGCCCTTCTCGCGCCGACGCATCCGTTGCGGGTCCTGCGGCAGCTCGCCTGGGCGCAACTCGGCGCGGCGTGGGCCGCCGACGCGGCCGCGGGGCCGCGCGAACACGCGGCGCGGACGCGGGACGCCCTGCTGCGGGGGATCCCCTCCGGCGACGTCCCGCCGCTGCTCCCGATCGGCGACGGGCGCATCTTCGCCGCCGTCGACGACGTCCATGCGCTGTGGCCGCTGTACGCGCCGGCGGCGGAAAACGACCCGCGCGGTCTGCTCGGCGACGTGTGCGCGGCGCTCGGCTTGCCGGAACCGGCGATCGGCGGGGCGGCGATCACCGGCGAGGTGCTGGCGTCGCGCCTGGCGCGCTATCTCGTCCAGCATCCCTACGTGCGGACGCTGGCTATCAACGCGTTCAACCCGGGGCGCGCCGCGGTTCTCGCCGGTGCGCTGGTCGCCTTGCAGCGGCAGGACGCGTTCCGGGACCTGCGCTACGACGTGCGCCTGTTCGCGCCCGACGCCGACGCGCCCGGCGTGGGCGAGGCCATCGGCGAACTGCTCGCGGGCGACGGCGCGGCGGCAGGCGAAGCGTTCTCCGTCCCGGCGCCGAGCCGCGTCTTCCCGAAACTCGCCGTGGCGGTGCTCGCGACGGCCGACTTTCGACGCGACCCGGCCCGCTACCGGTCCCACGTCAGCTTCCTGTTCGACCTCTTTCCGCCCGAGCAGGTGGCGGCCGGCCGGCCGCTCCGGCCGGAGACGACCGTTCCGCTGCACGGTCTGGTCCAGACGTTCACCGTGCGCTATCAGGACGACGACGGCGGCGTCTGGTGGCAGCGGCAGCCGCGTCACGGGGCGCCGGCGGTCATCGAAGGGGCGGAAGAAACGTCGATGCTCCTGGGAAAGCTGCCGGCCCGGATCTCGGCCGCGACCGCGGCCGTGGCCCGCTCCATGCCGGACTTCCGGTCCCGGCCGATCGTCCGTCTGGTCCTCGGCCCCGGCCGGCGCGCGCTGATCAGCGAAGTCCACGACGCGAGCGACTGGGTGTTCACCGTCGATCGGAACATGGGCATCGAGTTCTTCGATCACGGCGGCCGGCGCGACCGCCCCGACTATCTGATCGACTACACGCCGGCGCCGTCCGGGCACGGCCACCGCCTCGTCATCAGCTCGCGCTCGCTCGACGAGCTGCAGGCCATCCTCGGCCCCGTGCTGGCCGAATACGGACTCCGCGTCGAAGAGCGGCAGGCGGCGGCCGTCCTCGCGCACCTGCGGTCGCTGTCCGGACGTCTGGCTCTGAAGCTCGTCTCTTCGCCGACGGCCCGGGCCGAAGCCCTCGGGCTGGCGCTGGCGCGCATGTTTCTGGAGTATCAGGGCGCCCTGCGCAACCAGATCGTCGTGCCGCTCGATGCGCACCTCGAGCTGTTCCGCGCCGCCCGCAACCAGGCCGAGGCCATCGGCGACGAGGTGACCGTGCGCCGGACGGACCTCGCGCTGTTCGACCTCGATCTCGCGCAGAGGACCATCGCCTGCAACCTCGTCGAAGTGAAGTGCTACGCCCAGCGGCTCGGACTGAGCGGGTACGGCCAGCTCAAGGAACGGATGACCGAGCAGATCGACCAGAGCGAGCGAGCGCTCCAGGCGCGTTTCGACCCGCGGCGCACGACTCCCGACCGTCCGGACCGGCGGATCGAGACGCGCGAGCTGGCCGCCCTGCTCGAGTTCCATCTGGACCGCGGCGCGCGGTACGGCCTGCTGGAGCATGACGCCGAGGCGGAGGCCCGGGCGTTTCTCGACGTGCTGGAGGAGGGCTATTCGCTCCGGTTCTCGCGTAGCGGCCTGGTCTTCGACTTCGACAAGCCGGGGACCGAGCGGCCGGAGCACGAAGCGGGCATCGAGTTCCACCGGGTGGGCGTCGACCTGATCCGCCGTCTCGTGGAGCACGCCGCGTCGGGCGCGGCCGGCGGAGGCGACGGTTCCCGGGGCGGCCCGCCGGTCGCGGCGGACGGCCCGCCGGCGGAACGGCCGCTGCCGTCCATCGAGACCGCCGCCTTCCTGGCGCCGGAACGCGCGCGGTCGACCGCGGATCTCGACCGCGAGGAGACGGCCGTCCCGGGAGGCGCGGCCGCGCGGCCTGACGGGACGCCCGCTTCCGCCGCGGAGGCCGAGGAGAAGTCGTCCGCGCCGCCGGCCCGCGATGAACCGGCCGGAGGGACGAAACGAAAGCCGTCCCGTGACCTGCCGGCGTCCGAGGCGCGGAACGCGCGACAGGGCGATGCGGCGTCGTCGGGTCCGCGGGCGCCGCGCGGCGGCGGGACTTCGGCGCCGGCGCCGAGGTCACCGGCCGGCCCGGTACCGGAAGCCCCGGGCCCCAAGCCGCCGGCCGCGCCCCCGGCGGAACCGAAGCCGCCGGCCGCGCCGCCGCCGAAACGCCCCGCGCCGAGGTCACCGGCCGCGCCCCCGCCGGAAACCCCGGTCCAACCGGCGCTGCCCGTCGACCCGGCGGAGCCGTCCGCGGCCGAAGGCGGCCCCGCCTGCGACGCCGTCCTCGGGGCGACCGCCGCATCTCCCCAGTACGGCCTGCTCGGCCGGACCTCCGGCCGGAACGTCGCGCTCGACCTGAACCAGACCCACACGATCAGCCTCTTCGGCGTCCAGGGCGGCGGCAAGAGCTATACGCTGGGCAGCGTCGTCGAGATGGCCTGCATGCCGGTCGACGGGGTGAACCGGCTGCCGCATCCCCTCGCCGGGGTCATCTTCCACTACAGCGCGACGCTCGACTACCGGCCGGAGTTCACCTCGATGGCCGCGCCCAACGCCGGGGGGCCGGAAGCCGACGCCCTGCGGGCCGACTACGGCGCCGCGCCGCGCGCGCTCGACGACCTCGTGATCCTGACGCCGGCCGCCAAGGTCGAGGAGCGCCGCGCGGAGCACCCCGGCGTCGAAGTCCTGCCGATCGCGTTCGCGGCGGCGGAGCTGAAGGCGTCGCACTGGAAGTTCCTCATGGGGGCCGTCGGCAGCCAGAGCCTGTACATCCGGCAGCTCGCGCTGATCATGAAGAAGCTGCGCGGCGGGGTCACGCTCGACGCCCTCCGGCAGGGCGTCCGGGACTCGGGACTCTCCGACTACCTGAAGGACCTCGCGCTGCTTCGACTGCGCTTCGCGGAGGAGTACGTCGACGACGCCCGCCGGCTGACGGACGTCCTGCGCCCCGGACGCCTCGTGATCGTCGACCTCCGCGACGAGCTCGTCGAGAAGGACGAGGCGCTCGGGTTGTTCGTCGTGCTGTTGCAGCTCTTCGCCGAAACCACCTGGCAAGGCCGCCGGTTCAACAAGCTCGTCGTCTTCGACGAAGCCCACAAGTACATCGACAGCCCGGACCTGGTCGCGGGGCTGGTCGAGGTAGTGCGCGAGATGCGGCACAAGGGGACGAGCGTCATGGTCGCGTCGCAGGACCCGCCGTCGGTTCCGACGTCGCTCATCGAGCTGTCCACCCAGATCATCCTGCACAAGTGCAATTCCCCGGCCTGGCTCAAGCACGTCCAGAAGGCCAACGCGGCCCTCGACGCGCTCACGCCCGCGAAGCTCGCGGCCCTCGGACCCGGCGAGGCGTACGTCTGGAGCAGCAGGGCCACCGACGACGCGTTCACCCGCGGCGCGGTCAAGGTCCGTTGCCGCCCGCGCGTGACGCGGCACGGCGGCGGAACGAAGACGGCGGTGGGCGGACCGAAGCGGCCGTAGGGTTTCCACCCGCGTCGCTTTTCGACGCTTGTCGAGCGTCGACTGCAGGGGCACGGGCGCTGCCCGGATGGACTCGGCCGCAGGGGGCGCGGGCGCATCCTGCAGGTGTCCTCGTCGTACGCCTCCTCCGGCATCTCGTTTTGCATCAGCGGTTCACGGTGCGTCTTCGGAGAAGCCCATGTAAACCATTGAAAATAAATGACTATCGCCGGGGCGGCACACGGCGGAGGCGGTGACCACCGGCGCGCGCGCGCGAAATAACCCGAAACACGTGCTACAGTCGCTACAGTCGGGTCCGTTCACGAAACAACCGAAACCCAGACAGGTGAAATCGGAATCTCCTCAAATGGATGTGGGTAGGGGCGGCGCCAGTTCGATGCCTCCGCAGCAGAGGAACAGCATCGAGATGAGCGGGCCGGGGGAGTGGAAGCCGTAGGCGCGCCGGGCGATCACGCGCAGCTTGTTGTTGATGCCCTCCACCGGCCCGTTGGTCATCCGCGTGTCCAGATACGCCAGGATGCCTTCCGCGTGCTTCCGAATCGTCCGGCCAGCTTCACGAAGGGCTTCAGGCGGGACCGCGCCGCCCACTCCAGCCACTCGTCGAGCAGCTCCTGCGCGCCTTCGGACGTCGCCTGACCCAGGATCATCGCCAGGTAGTCCTTCAACTCGCAGGCCCGGTCCAGCGCCCGGTTCGCACGGCGCAACGTCTCCAGACGCCGGACCTCGCCCGGCTTCAACCGGTCCGGGCGCTTCAGCAGCGGATAGCGCGCCCCCTTCAGCGCCTTCGCCTCCGCCGGGGCCAGGCGGCGCTGCTCCGCACGGCGCACCTCGTCGACCGCATCCGCCGCCAGCCGTTCGACGTGGAACCGGTCGAACACCACCCGCGCGTGCGGCGCCCATGCCGCCAGCGCCTTCTGCCAGGTCGACGCCAGGTCCACCGTCACGAGCTCGAGCCGCGCGCACCCGCCCGGCCCCAACTGCTCGAAGAACGCCCCCAACGTCTCCGCGCTGCGACCCGCCCCGGCCCACACCACCCGGCGCGTGTCGTGGTCCACCACCACCGTCAGGTAGCAGTGCCGTTTCCGGTAGCTGAACTCGTCGATCCCGATCCGCTTCAGCCGCGTGAATCGCGCCCCGTCCAGCCGCCGCGAAACCACCCGCTCCACGATGTTCCCGACGGCCAGCCACGAGACCCCCAGCAGACGGCTCACCGCCGTGCGGTCCGTCACCTGCGCCAGATACGCCGCCAACTCCTCGAAATCCGACGTGAACACGCCGCCGCCCGCCGCCCACGGCACCCGCTCCACCTTCACCCCGTAGCGCGCGCACGACACACGCCACGGCGCATACCGCAGCAACGCCGGCACCCGGCCCCACGACAGATGCGGCGGCGTGGCGGCCGGACGTCCGGCCATGATCTCGGTCTGCCGACGCTTGTCGGCTTCATCGAGGATCGTCTCGACTTCCTTGAGCATGTCGTCGATCGAGGCGACCAGACTCTCGTTCTCGCGTTCCTGGGCGCGGTCGAGCGCGGCGCCCGCCTCGATCAACGCCGACGCGTGCTCGGCGGTCGGCTCGCGCCGGCAGGCCTTGGCCGCCAGCTCGTACGCCTTCCTCTCCTCGGTGGTCGAGGGCGCACGAGTTCTTCGAGAACGTCGACCAGCGCGTCGCACGCCACCGACCAGCTGCTCGCCGAGCGCCTGCGGTGCCTGCGGTGGACGTGGCTGACGTACGACTGAACGGGTCCACCGGGAGGCGCGGGACCCGCGGCCACATCGGTTTCGTCGTGGTGGTCCACGCGAGCGGCAGGGCTTGGCGGCCGCTCTGTCACCGGGGTCCGCCGAGGTCAAAAAAATCCCTTGCATTCCCCACGGTCAACGGTTATGGTGCCTCCCGATGAAGCTTGAGATGGTCGATCGCGCGGTGCGCCGAGCCCGTGGCGGGCCGATCCGTCCGCTGGCTGCGTCGGATCTCCAGATCCCCCCCCCGAATTAGCGGTCGTTCCCGCGTGTAGCTGCTCATCCCCCGGCGCGTCTTCGCCGCGAACTCCTCGGCGTTCGGCGGAGCTCCGCGGAGACGTGCGGGCAGGGGCGGAAGGCTACGACACCCTGTCTGCGCGGACCCGCGCTCGGCGATGCGTTTCCCACGCAGCGTCGATGTCGATTCCCGGGATGCGTTCCCCGCGCGGCGTCGGTTCCCCGGAATGCTCACCATGTGCACGCGGACGGGACCTTGGCGACGGCAACCGTGCCTGTCGTCCTGACGCGAAACCGCCAAGCCGCTGGCTGCCCGTCGCGAGCCCGGCCTCGCTACGCCCGCCGGGCCGCCCGGCGCGGCCTCGAACACGGCGCACAGCGCTTCCGCCCCACGAGCGTTGGGCGAGGCGCGGTTTGGCCGCCGGGCGTGGGTCCCGTCGGGTTGCCGAGGCAGCGCATCCGTCGTCGTCAGGCAGCGAAGTTGCCACCGTCAGATCGCGGGCCGGTTCGATCGGCAACCGGCGCGCGGTTGGCCGCCCGGCGGTAACCGAAGGCGCCATCGATGCTCGAGGAGGGTGAATGGATAGAAAAGCGGACGTACGCAACGCAATCCGGCAAATCAACCGGACCCTGGCGGATTACCTGGGCGCAATCAACGCTCTGGTCGCGATCATGATTCCGTTGGTCATGGGCATCAGCATGGGAAGCACCATTGCGAACTTCCCGCTGCTCGGCCTGGGCGCAATCGGGTTCATCGTCGGGTTCATCGTCGGGTTCATCGTCGGCGTTCCGATCAGCGTCTTCTCCTGCGGCTCGATCGCGGTACTGATCGACATCCGCAACTCGCTGGCCGATCACGAAAAGGAGCGAAACTGAGGACGAACCTGCTGCAGAGCCGCTGGCTGGCCGTCTACTCGTAGTGACTGGAGGGGAAGGTGTTGTCAATTGGCAAGGCGTTCGCGTTCGTGGCCTTGGTCGTCACTGCGGCAATGGCCGCGGCGTGCGGGTCGCCGTTGGACGAGGCCTACGCGATGCTGGATGAGTTCGCGGACCGCGCAGAGGAAATCCAGTCCGGCCTCACCGAGGAAAAAGCCTACATCAACGAGATGACAGGTGGTAATGCAACGCAACGGTGCCGGATGTACCGGTACCCGACATTGGCAAGAACGTACGCACTGAGGGAACATCGCGAAGAAATCGAGCACGTGGAGGCCAGACAACAAGAGGTTTCAGACCGGTGCCGAGCAGGGGAGCGGGTAATCGCCGACGTGAGGCGGAACGTAGACACCCTGGTGGTGAACTCGAGCCCGATGGCCGTCCAGGCTACGGTAGCGCAGATGCGTGCGGCACTGAGCACCGCTGATCCCGACCGTATCGAGGACGCCCTGGACAACGCCGATACGCTGTTGGAGAGATTCGAGGGGTTATTCCTGCTCGCGAACCCGACAGCCATGCTGCGAGTCGACGGCGGCGTCGCCGCCCACAACTTCGAGAACTACGATGCGGCGCGCGCCGAACGCAGAGAAGCAGTAGAGACGGCGTGGGCTGACATCAACGATGCGCGTGAGGAATGGGACGCGCTGCAAGTCGAATGGGACGCGCTCGTGGACCGCTAGGACGAAATCGGCTTCAGCGTCGACTGCTGGCTGGCCGTCAACTCGTAGACTGGAGGGAAAGGTGTTGTCAACTGGCAAGGCGTTCGTGTTCGTGGCGTTCGTGTTCGTGGCGTTCGTGTTCGTGGCGTTCGTGTTCGCGACTCCGGCGGCGGCGCAAGAGGGGCGGAACACAACAGTCGTGGGTGGGTTGGTGAGAGCTGCCGGCGTCAACGGGTGGTTCGGCGCGGGTGATGTCGGTGTGTACACTCTCCCCGACTACCCGGCGGTTCGTGTCACCGCTGTCGGTCGCCTGGTAACTGCAGGCATCGATAACATCCTTTCTCCAGGGGAAGAAATCGCCAGTGTATACGGGATCGGCTTCGGACCCGGAGTCAGGGTCGGACACCGCGTGCAGGCACTCGCGTACATGCTGTTCGGATATGCCCGAGGGACCCTGACCGGCACAAGCACTACCATCTCGGTAACCGGTTGGGACGCCGGAGCCGGTATCGCCTACGTGATGGATTCCGGCCTGATCGTACAGGCCACGGCGGAATCGGGAGGGGCGGTCGCATTCGGTGGAGGGGTTTCGTTCTGACCGTACCACAACGGAAGGACTCGATGGAGTTGACGTGTTCGACCGGCACGTCTCTCGAGGAGAGTAGAGAAACATGCCCAAGCTGCAAGCCACGCTCGCAATCGGACTGGTACTGCTCGTCGCGGGGGCGCCCGCAACGGCCGGGCAGTCCGAACAGCCGGAGAAGTTCCTGCTCCTCGCCACCAACCGCACCGGAACGATGCAGGACGAGCTCAACGAGGCCGGCGCGCGCGGCTACCGCTTCGCCGGCGCCCAGGGCGGCGAGACATCCTTTGGCGGCAACGAAGCCGTCGTCATCATGGTGCTCGACCCCGAAGGCCGCCGTTTCCGTTATCTCCTGCTCGCGACGAACCGTACCGGAACGATGCATCGCGAGATGAACGAGGCTCCGCCCGAGTACGACTTCGCCGGCATGACCGTGTTCCGCTCGACGTTCGGCGGCCGGGAGGCCGCCGTCATCCTCGAAGCGGAGATCACCGACGACTGACCGGCGGCGGCCGTTGCCGGCCCGCCGGACGGACGTCGTGGATTCGCCGCGCCGGGTCACGCCGGAGTGGGAGTTGTCAGGCCGCCGGTCGGGTCCGCGCGAGCGTCGTGCAGCCTTCACCGCGGATTCCGGCTGGCGGGCGGTCTTCTGTCCCGGCTGGCTCGTCGTGTGCCGTCGCGCCATTGTCTGTTTCCTTGCATCCGTCTTCCGGCTCGCGCGCCATCCTGGCGTGCGACGGACCGGAAGCACCTAGAGGGGTACTCCATGCGTCTGTCTTTCACGTCTCTCTTCGTGCTGTTCGTCGTTCTCGTCGCCATCGCCGCGTCGCCGGCGGCAGCTCAAGTCACCTCGGACGTGAGTTTCGGCCTCGCCACCGGCTACCGCGTCTCTCAACCTCGGGAGATGGGTGCGATCGCGTTCGGTGGCGTCTACACCATGCACCTCAGCGACGAGCTCGCGTTCGGTGTCGGCGTCTCCCGCGCGTCGGAGTCTGCGTCCGCGACGAGCTACGGCGTCTCGGCGTCAGCCGACGTGACCGCCTGGTCGTTCGGCGGCCAGGTCAGCCGGTACTTCGCGCCACGTGGTTCTGTCACTCGGCCTCTCGTCTACGGTTCGGTGGCGCTCGCTCGGTACTCGGGCTCCGTCGATGTCGGATTGAGCAGCGTGTCGGCGGCTTCGACGGGTTTCGGCTTCGGGGCTGGCGGGGGCGTCGAGGTCGGTCCCGATTCCGGTTTCCTCCGGCTCCTCGGTGGCCTGGGCGGGGCTTCGGTCTCTGGCGCCACCAGCTACGCGATCACGTTTAGCGCTTCGGCCGGCTTCCGGTTCTGACGTCTGTTGCGGCGCGTCCGCTCGGAAGGCTTGGGGACTTGATGCATCTATTGGGCACGGGCGCGTCTGCACAAGAAGCGGCCGCGGGACGGGGGATTCCGGCGTACTCACGGCGTTGCAGGCGGACGGGCGTCGTCGCGCCGCCTGACCTGCTGCCCGGGCAGGCGGTGCTGATCCACAGCTACCGCCGGCTGACCGCGGGCGTGCTCCGGGCGCTCATCGAGGAAGGCGAGGAACTGCAGGACACCGTGCGCGTGGACGCGCTTCATGACACGCTCGACGCCATCGACCCGCCCGACGAACCGCGGCCGTCCGCCCCGATGTCGACGGGGGGTGTTCAGTGACCCGGCCGCTCGCGCTGGCCGCGGTGTTCCTGGCGCTGGCGGCGGCGGCCGCCAGCGGGCAGCCGGCGGCGTCCAGCGCCGCGGCGGACCGGCCGGCGTGCGAGGCCAGCGCGCTCGACTGCACGAAGTACTGGACGGCGTGCGAGCTCTTGGGCGCACCCAGTATCATCGTGAACGACGACGCGCCCGTCACGGAGGATCGGGTGAGAAACGCCGTCGAATCGCGGCTGCGCGCCGCGCGGATTCTTCTGCAGGGGGAGAGGGCGCGCGCCGTCTACGACAGCTGCGCGGGAGTCAGCTTCGCCGAGGCGCCTTTCCTCATCGTGTCCCTGACGACCGTCCTCAGCAACAACACGCGCGCCGCCGCATCCATGTTCCAATTCCGGATCGCAAAGCGCATGTTCGACTTGGCGACCGGTGAATGGGTGTTCGCGAACGTGAGCTTTGGTAGGACCGGGCTCCTTGCCGCGCACGCCAAGGACAACGCGCGCGCGGACACCATGGATACGGTCTACGGGGAGCTGGACCGGATCATCAACGACTACCTGCGCGTGAACGAACCCGCCTGCAGGAGGCTCGGCCGATGACCCGGCTGTTCGCCCTGGCCGGCGACGTGACCCACGGCGCTGCCGTTGCGCTCCGCCACGCCGCGGCCGCGCTCGAGCGGCTGGCCGCCCGCTTCGACGCGGCGTGACTGGCGTGGACGGCGGACAGCGAGGAATGACGATGCGCAACATGATGGCCGCGTTCGCGTTCGCGGTGGCGTCGGCGGTGTTTATGGTGGCGTGCAATGACAACCCGGACGCCCCCGCCGCCCCTACCCCACCGGTCGTCGAACCCCCGCCGTCTACCCCCGAACGCCCACCGTGGTTCGACGCGGCCGCCTACGCCGATCTCGTGGGCAGTCCGTCGCGCCTGCTCTCCGCGCCGGAGACGGTCAACATTCTGCTCAACCGCATAGTGGTTCGCGTCAACGCCAGCGGCGACAGCGTTGCAGACTCTCCGTGTGGCGAACTGGAACACGTGATCCCGTGCAACGGGTGTGGAGCGGGAGCGATCCCGTACCGGCATCTGGTGGCGACACGCACACGCGGTTTCATCGAAGACGCCACGGGGAAGCGATGGACGGGGCGCGTGGCGTCGACAACGGATCAAGATCGGGTACGGAGCGCGCGTCGCGGGCGGGAATGGGTTGTCGTGGATATGGTCGAGAAGGAAGGACCGACGCTCGGATCCACGTTCGGCGGCGGCGCGCGCGATGGGTGGATCGAACTCTACGTGAACCCCGGCGAATGCACGTCGAAGCTAGTGAACGATGACGACTGGTCATCGATCTACGGCCACGAACTGGGACACCTTCTCGGCTTTGGGCACGCGAAGCTAGGCGAAGGGTGGCTCATGGGCTACAGCTTCGAGCCGCGGTTTGCGCCCGACGAAGCGCGGCACATGCAGTACGCGTTCGAGCACGGTGGGCGATGACTGACTTCGCCGCCCTGGGGCGGCCGTGAAGGGAAGGAAGGAAGCATGAGAACGTTCGTGAAGGTGGCGGCGTTCCTGGCGGTGTTCGGCGCGGCGGTGGCGGAGGGGCAGTTGTCCCGTGGGGAACGCTGCCGCGAACCGGGGCGTGCAGGACACGTCTACCGGCTGACCATTCCCGACAACAGTATGTTGTCGATCCGGCTCTACTACAACAATGACAACGCCGCGTTCGCCATCGTGGCCACGTTGAACGATGTCCCGATCGTCGGCTCGAGCGCGTGGGGGCGTTTCGTTTCGGCGGACGTGCAGGTTGGCGGCGGGGGGAGTTGGAGATCGGCGTAGGGTGTGTTCAGGGAGCGGCGGACTACAGGCTGAGCGTGAAGACGGGCGGCGACTTCCGGCGCATCGGACCGCCGGTGCGGACGGAACGGTACTTCGCTCCCGGCTCGCCCATACACGGATTGCTTTTCCGGTAGCCGCGGCCGGCCCGCCCCGGGACCTTGCACGCGGCCGCGGCGGGCGAGGCTGTTCCCGCCGTGCCACTAGTTTGTGTCAGCCAGAAAACCCCCCGTGCAGGTGGAGATCCGGAGCAGATTTGCACGATTCAGGCGATGTTTCCGCCACGAATCCGGCGGCTCTGGCCGCAACAAGCGGTCCGCGGGCCGAATCGGCCGGAAGCAGCTCGATACACCGGTGTTCAGAGCTGGGAGGAGCGTTGCCGTCTTGTGACGGTCGGAGACCGAGCAGGAATTCGGAACCGCGCCGCTCAGGCGGCGCGGTGGCGTTGTCGTTTGCGCTCTCGCTTCTGCAGGATCGACCCGATGCGATGCAGGTTGGCGGCCAGCACCGACAGGGCGACCATTCGCGCGAAGCCGTCGGCGCCGTGACTGCGGACACGGTCGAGGCCCCGATGCTCCAGTCCGTTGATGGCCGATTCAATCGCCGGATGGGCACGCCGGGCCGCAACGAAGGCCCCGTCCTCTTCCCGTTCCCGGGCCGCCTTCGAAAGATACCCCTTTCCCGGCAGTGCGTTGACGTCGAGCAGCGCATCGAGCCGCACCCGGTTGTCGGGACTGTGAAAGCCGCGGTCGAAACTGCACGCCCGCAACGCCGGGTACAGGGCCTGCGTCTCCTCAACCATCGGCACCGCCACGTTCACGTCCTCCCCCTCCCACAGGATCCGATGGTGCAGGATGAACTGATACTGGTCCTCGATGAGGGCGACAGGCACCCCGAATTCCACCGGCGTGCCCGCCTTCCCTTTTGGAAATCCAGCGCGTGTGCTCTTCGAAGATCGAAAAGACCTTCTCCGCGTGAGGAATCGTTTCGTCCCGCACAAGCCGCCGCTCCACATGGTCCATCTGGCGCCGGGCGTGAGCGAGGAAGCCTTCGATCACCTGACGAGTGCTTTCCCCGACGTTCTTGTCGCGCAGCGCATCGAGCGTTTTCTCCGCCCGTTCGACCAGGCCGCGACAGCGCTCCAGGTACGCCGACACCCGTTCCGGATGGTGCTTCGCCCGCCGCGTCGAACGCACCCGGTTGAACAGATTCCGGACCTCTCGCGTCAGATGGAGCCACTGACGCCACCCGCCCACCGACTCCTGCACGGCCGCACGGCCGGTCTCGCGCAGCAGGCACCGCATCGCGTCCCACAGCAGGTTGACGTCGGTCGGGTAATGCACGTCAGTTTCGACCACGAACGAATCACACCGTCCGCGCAACGGCTCGCCAGGCTTTTTTTTAGCGACCTTGTGCCCGCTCTCCACCACCAGGCGCCCGACCGCCGACAGCAATTCCGGCGTCAACAGAGACACGTTGTCGACCACCGTCTGGTACTCGTAGCGCGTCCGGTCGGCGAAGTCGCCGTGCCCCAGGAACTCGCGGATCTTCCCGTGATGGTTCGCCAGGTCGTGGAGGCGGTCGAAGTCGCAGCCCAGGCCCTGTTTCAAGACGGCCAGCACCAGGACCCGCCACAGGTCCATTCCGGGGCGCCCGACGGTGCGGTCGGTTTCCGGCAGCACATGCTCGTCCAGCAGCTCGAACAGTCGCGCGCGCAGTGCCTCGTCGCACCAGATGTGCTGCAGCCCCTTCAACACCGCCGGGATGTCGTCCCGCGACTTCGGGTCGATTTGGATCTTGTCGATCGACACCTGACCGAGTTGGAACTGCCGCTTGTAGATTTCTCTCATGGAAGTCGATGCCGCAAAGGTTGCCGAACGGTCCGGGAATCGTGCCTCTCACCTGCAAGAATACAACATCGAGGCGATCTTCGCCACTGGAAATCAGGGATAACGTCCTTTAAAATCAACCACTTACCCGTTTTCTGGCGGACACTAGTTTAGTTCGGGCGGCCGGCGCCGCGCGCCACGGCAAAGCCCGGCACCGGCCGCAACAACCCCGACTACCGCGGCCGGCGATGCCGGTCGGGGAATTCCGGGGGCTCGGGGAGCTCGGCTCGGGGGGCTCGGGGGGCCTCCGCTACGCGGCCGTGGTAAGCTGGTGTCCATGGGCCCGCTTGGCGTGTGGGAGATCATCATCATCTCCGTTCTCGTGTGGCTGTGGCTATGCGGCCGGGCAAGCCAGACATCACCCGGTTCAAGGAAGCGTTCCTCGGCGATCCCCGCGAGCGAGCTGCTCAACAAGCAGGGCATCACCCTCACCTGCTCGGTCGAGGGCTGCGGCCAAAAGCGCGAGGCCCGCGGCTTGTGTCGGACACACCACCTTCGCTGGCTGCGCACAGGGAATCTACAGGGATACGACACCAACAAGCCGCCGGCGGATCCGATTCCCGCGAGCGAGCTGCTCAACAAGCAGGGCATCACCCTCACCTGTTCGGTCGAGGGCTGCGGCCAAAAGCGCGAGGCCCGCGGCTTGTGTCGGACACACCACCTTCGCTGGCTGCGCACAGGGAATCTACAGGGATACGACACCAACAAGCCGCCGGCGGATCCGATTCCCGCGAGCGAGCTGCTCAATAGGCAGGGCATCACCCTCACCTGTTCGGTCGAGGGCTGCGGCCAAAAGCGCGAGGCCCGCGGCTTGTGTCGGACACACCACCTTCGCTGGCTGCGCACAGGGAATCTACAGGGATACGACACCAACAAGCCGCCGGCGGATCCGATTCCCGCGAGCGAGCTGCTCAATAGGCAGGGCATCACCCTTACCTGTTCGGTCGAGGGCTGCGGCCAAAAGCGCGAGGCCCGCGGCTTGTGTCGGACATGCTACCTTCGCTGGCTGCGCCCAGGGAATGCTCTACAGGGATATGGCGCCAACAGGCCGCCGGCGGATCCGATTCCCGCGAGCGAGCTGCTCAATAGGCAGGGCATCACCCTCACCTGTTCGGTCGAGGGCTGCGGCCAAAAGCGCGAGGCCCGCGGCTTGTGTCGGACATGCTACCTTCGCTGGCTGCGCCCAGGGAATGCTCTACAGGGATATGGCGCTAACAGGCCGCCGACGGAAGGTTTCAAATATGCTGTGCTCGTGGTTGAGGCTATCAGGCGTCTGGTCGACGACCGTTGGGTCGTTCGGAAATCTCGAGACCTTGGGTTTCTTGTTCAAGATCAGCGGTGTTCGGAGGTGATCTCGCTTCGAGAACAGAAAGTGATTCGTGTTCGTGTTCGGGATCATCCCTGGTTGCCTGTTTCTGTACAGGAAGCAGAGATGGCGGTTTCTGTTGTCTCTGGTGGTTCGCGGCTACAGCTTGGCTCTGATGCTTGTCAGTCAGTTGAGTCGGATGGTGGTCGATCAGTTGAGAACGCGCCGTAGTCGTAGCGTGCGCAATGAAGTCGCCGCGCGACGTTCCCTCCGGAGCGTCGGTCGGCGCACCGATACCCACGGGGATCGGCCGCTGGCCCGGCGCCAGTGTTGTTCAGGGTGCGCCCGGAGTGCCGCCGCAGTCGCGCGCATCCGTTCGGCGTTCATCGTTCCCTCCGTTCCAGGCAGAACCCCCGCACCGCCAGAGCCGCGGCGGCGTAGGCGACGCGCTTCATGCCCGGCACGCCGAGCCGGTAGAGCACTGCGGCCGGCGCGCCGATGCAGGCGCCGGTGACACCCATCGCCCACGCCGCCGCCCGTATCGCCCAGAGCCGCGCCCACGTGCGCATCAGAACAAACTCCCCTTGTCGCAGCCGCCACGGCGCACCCTCCTCTAAGGGCGGCCGGTCGAAGTCTTCATGCGCCCAGCATCGATGCGCGCAGCACAGCACCCCGTCCGGTCGGCACTCATGTTCCCGTAGCGGCCGCACCGCGGGCAGCACCCCTCTCCCTTGGACGTGCGCGGTCGCCGCCGGTCCGCCATCGGGACCTCCTCCCCACCGTGTCCAATCTCGCGGATCGCACGGCCGGCCGGCCCGGGCTACCCGCATCCCCCAAGGAACCCACCAACCCGAACCGACCGCCGCAACCCGCGTTTACGGCGTGAGCAGCGCCTCCATGTACCGCTCGACATCGAGCCGGCGCGCCTCATCGCCCGCGTCGAACGTCTGCTCCGCGTCGAACGGATACCTACGAGACCACCGCACCGTCGCGCTGGTCTGCACGCTGCTCAGCAGCCGGTAGTCTGTCGATCCGCTGCAGCTGATCCAAAGCTCATGTCGAGCCGCTGGCCGGAGTCCGGCGCGCCCGATGGTGAATCGTGTTCCGGTCGTCGAACCCAGCACGGATCCCAAAGTGTCGGTCCGCTCCGAGATGTCCAGGTTGAACAGCCCGATGGCGACGCGCACCCGCGACTGGTTATAGTAGACCTGCACTTCATACGGAACCGCTGTTCCTGTGCTCGGCGTCGTGAACCGGTAGATGTTCGACCGCCCCCGCTCGCAGCGGTCACCACGAGATCGGTCTTGCGCCTCCGCCGTGGTTGCGAGCAGCGCGCCCGCTGCGAGTAGAATCAGGATCGTCCTCTTCACTCTCAGTCCTCCCGTCATGAAGCGGCCGGGCGCCCACCGCCCGACCGCGCCTTCCTGTCGTTCAGCGCTGCCGGTCACTGGGTTCCTCCTGGGGCAGTCTGCCCCAGGAGGAACGAATTTGCGGTCGCGGTCTCCGCGACACAACACCACACAACACCAGAGCCTGACGACGGTGCTCAGATACCCGCGGCGCTGAGCGCCTTGCCGAGCGCACGTCGCGCGGGACCGTTTCGGTCCAGGTCATAGGCCGCTTGGCGTATCGCGCCACCGGCGCGTTGCAAGTCTGCATTGCCCGGCAGCAGCTCCCTGACCGCTCGGAAAATGATCCGCTCCACGAGCTCGCGGCCTGCATCGCCCACGCCATTGATCCGAACACCGCTGGTGCGGTGCCGTCCACCCTCGACAGCCAAATAGAAGACATGGCTAAGGATCAGCGAATTCCAGTGGTTGCCGCCGTAGCCGTAACACCGAGGGCAGAGGCTGTTCCGGTACGTCAGCCCTGCGAAGATGTGCCGGGAGTAGTTGACGCTCCGGCCAACCCGGGTCATCGCAAAGAGCCGGACATGCCTGAACGAGTCTGGATGCCCGTACCGTGCGGGATTGACCAGCGACCGGACCGGACCTTCATGATGGTCGCCGCCGACGAGCCAATCCCCACTGGCGCTTCCGTCAAAGCGGGAGGCGTACTCCTCCAACGACTCCCCGAAGATGTCGGACAACCCTTCGTGAATGGCTCCACCAGCCGAGTAGCCCAAGACGAAGCGTCCATCATCGGTGCAAAGGGCTGGGAACCGATCCTCACGCGTCTCCTGATAACGGGTATCCCAGTAGCTCGACCAGAACCGGGCCGAACGACAATGATGCCCTACACCGCGGTCATCACGAAAGAATCGCGGACCAGCAAACCACCACCATGACTGAAGACCTCGGCGCCCGACACGTCGAGACACAGCGGAATGCGTCACGCCGTGCATGTACTCGTGCCCAACGATGTCGAGGTTCGTCATCCTGTCGCCGTACCCGAACGCCCCGGTCCCCTCCGGGCCATACGGCGGGGAAATCCAGAAAGCCCTTTGATCAGGATCGTGGATCATGTTGAACGCACGGCCGTCAGCCCCATCGAAACCGTGCCACTGCTGTCCCACAGAACGTCAAATCAGGGCGGCTTGGACCTTCCAATTCTGGTAGAATGATTGCGTCCATAAACCATTCACAGGACAGGAGATCCAAGCCGTGGCCCATCATAGCACAGTCTTCGCCCAGCTTCTCAGATTCGTACCGAGACATGAGTTCGAGGCCGTCGCCCGCGAGCACCGGCACGGTCAGGGACTGCGCGTCATGAGCCGCTGGTCGCAGTTCGTGGCCCTCGGCCTGGCGCAGTTGACGGGCCGGCAGAGCCTGCGCGACATCGTGAGCAACCTGAGCGCCCAGGGGAACAAGCTCTACCACCTCGGCGTGAAGACGGTCAGCCGGTCGTCGCTGGCGCGGGTGAACGCCGAGCAGCCGCACACCCTCTACGAACAGCTGTTCGGACGCCTGTTGAGCCGCTGCCGGGCGAACGCGCCGAGACACGGCTTTCGGTTCAAGAACCCGCTGTATTCCGTCGATTCGTCGACCATCGACCTGTGTCTCGCGGTCTTCCCGTGGGCGACGTTCCGCCGCACGAAGGCGGCCGTCAAGCTGCACGTCGGGCTCGACCATGCGGGGCATCTGCCGAGCTTCGTCACCGTGACCGAGGGCACGGCCGCCGACGTCAAGGTCGCCCGCACGTGGACGTTTCCGACCGGCAGCGTGGTTGTGGCGGATCGGGCGTATCTGGACTTCAAGTGGTTCCATCAGTTGCAGTCGCGCGACGTGACCTTCGTGACGCGCCTGAAGCGCGGCGTGCGGTATCGCGTGACGTGCCGGCACGAGGTTCGTTCGGGAACCGGGGTCGTCAGCGACGAGGCGATTGAGCTGACGAGCGCCCGCGGCCGCAAGGCGTACGGGGCTCCGCTGCGGCGGGTGGTCTACAAGGATCCGCTGATGAATCACCGGTACGTGTTCGTGACGAACAACACGACCTGGGTGGCGAAGACGATTGCGGACATCTACAAGTCGCGGTGGGAGATCGAGCTGTTTTTCAAGTGGATCAAGCAACATCTGAAGGTGAAGCGCTTCGTGGGGCGGTCCAGGAACGCCGTCATGACGCAGCTCTGGGTGGCGATCTGCATGTACCTGCTGCTGGCGTATCTCAAGTTCGTCATGCGTTCGGGCTGGAGTCTCCACCGGATGCTGCAGGTGCTTCAGCTCAACCTGCTCGAACGTCGTCCGCTTCCGGGTCTGTTCACGACGCCGTCGCCACCTCGCCCTCCGAACCCCTTCGGTCCTCAACTGGCGATGGTGTGGGCCTGAGAGGAATGTGGGACACTACTGAAACCGTGCCAGGAATGCCGCTCCCTGAAGTAGTCGTACGCCCATCCCGCGAAGGCGTGCGCCCCGACAGCGTCGGAATCGACCCAGACGTTGTCCTGATCCCGGGCGTAATCATCCGACGTCCAGGCTGGACGCCCACGCGGAAGATCTTCGGCGTAATGCCGGAACAGGATTCGATACATCCGCCGATAGTCCCCACGAGCATCGAGCGTGACAGTTTCAACGGGGCGCAATCGATCATGCGTAACGAAGCGTCCACCTTGCGACACCGTACTGACCTTCCGCTCCGTTCCACGGTCGTCGCGACCAGTGCCGACATAGACCTGCCTGTGCCGCGCATCCTCGCGCCGGACAAGGTTTCCATCGATCGCCGACACGTAGTAGAAGTAGCCGTCCGCGCCGGCCAGACGCCAGACGAGCTCGGCCGAACCATCGAACAGTGGAAGAACCCCGAGGGCGGGACGACCTACCGGACGATCGCTACCTGACATCTCACCGACCTGCACACGCGCGTCAGTCGCCGAAAACACGGGGTCAGTTCGTATACCTTCAATCGGAAGGACCGAGCCGAACAGCGACACGGTGACACCAGCCTCGTCGAGCTGGCGGGAGACGCCGCCGCCGAAGACCTCGACGCCCTGATGTTGCTGGACGAGGTACTCGTGGCGCCGACCGGGAAGGTCGGCGTCATCGACACGGCTCACGATCTCAAGGCCGCCTGTCCGGGCAAGGCCATCAACCACGCCATCCCAGCGGCGGATCTCGTCGGGACCGTCCAGCGCCCCGACAGCGATCTCGCCGCGGACATCACCGAGCGGAAACCCCGGCTGCTGAGCCGCCGGGCCGGAACTCAGGAGGACCGCGGCCAGGCCGGCGGCGAAAAGAGCAGCAGTCGAACGCATTGGATACTCCCCGTTAGAACCGCAGGCGGAGACCCGCAAGAGCATGGACACCACCAAGGAACGACTCGGTCTCGCCGCCTGCCTGCCCTTGGGAAAACCGAACGAGGACGCCAGCGCCGGCGTTGCGCACGAACCAGAGCGAGACGTCGAGACCGCCGTGAAAACCCACGAGCATCTCGCGGTCGGAAGCTGACCGGTACATCTCCGCGCGGCTGAAGACGGGCCGGTCGAACGGGTACCGCTCAACGAACTCGACGTCAGCGACGTACTCCTGATCGAAGTTGAAGAACAGGGTCGGACCAGCGAACACCGACACGGTGACGGCGCCGAGCGGAACGGCGCCGACGGCCGAGAGATGGAGGGCGCGCTCCCTGCGCTGCGCCGCCGGGGCGACACCGGAGACCATGCGCGGGCGGTTGAAATGGAACGGGTGCGGGACGCGCGCCTCCACCGCAACCGGCTTTCTCGCGGCGAACTGCGAGTACGCGACACCGATCGCGAAATACCGCGAGACGCCGGCTCGGGCGCCAACATCGAGCACGGACACCTGGCCGAGCTCGGCCGGGTACGAGTAACGGGCCTCGAAGGACGACTCCTCGGCCGCGGCCGCGGCCATCGAGACCGATGGTCCGTACGGGATGCGGTCCGGCCCGAACCGACGCGTCTGGACGAAGGCTGTCGCTGTCGCGAGCGAACCGGCGTTCACGGTGACGAAGAACCGCGGCGTCCACGCCGCGCCGGCCGGCTGTTCGTCCGGCGAGTCCGCCTCGACAGATTCGGCGAACGGGATGGGGACCCGCGCCGGAACGTCCGGCTGTGCCACGGCCGGAGCCGCGGGCAGTCCGAGACCGAGACCAAACGCCGCCAGAGCGCGGACGAAGAGACGCATCGGGTCCCCCCTAGTGTCCCGCCCGTCAATCGATCCACACGCCGCCCGGATCGAAGATGCTGACGCCACGTCCCCCGTACCCCACTGGTTCCGGCGCGTCGATCCCGTGCCCGTACTGTTCCCCCGCCCTTCGCGGGCGTATCGCGATCCAAGCTGCATGTGCTGCGCCTCGCGCCCGGTGTAGCGCGCCCCGGTTCTCTTCGCTTGCTCATGCATCGTCCACGAAGCGTCTGAGACGTGGAAGAAGCCGAGCGAGTGGCCGAGCTCGTGGGCGAACAGGTTGCTGAAGTCCGACGTCCCATAGACGCGCGCTCGGCACGACGAATCGAGCCTGAGCTTGATCCCGCCGGGGCGGCTGCCGACCTGAGCACAACCTGCTGCTCGTCCACCGCCGCACTGTTGGGGATCGGACACGAACCCCACGGTGATGTAGCCCGGGTCGTTCGAGATCTGCGCGGCCAGCCCGCTCCGGGCCGTACTGTAGACGCGCCCGCGCCATGGCTGGCCCGTGGCATCTTCGATCAGTCGCCGGGCGCTGCCTCTGATGAGGCTGCGGTAGTTGATGCTCCTGTTGAGCTGGTCGCGCACCGTATCCCCTATTGAACACCGCCCGTCAACGTCGCCGCGGAACACGTTGATGCGGATGCTCGCCGGGTCGCGAAGCAGGCGCGCCCCGGGCGGGTTGCGGTCAAGGTCGTTGGCGATCAACTCCCTGTAGAGACGGGTGCTCCACGAATAGCGACCCTGCGATCGCGCGTCCGCCGACGCGCTCGCCGTGTCCACCGGTCCGAACGTCGGCATGCTGGCCGCCGCCATCGGTACATCGCCCGCGGACCGTTGCGCGTCCGTGTTCGGTGTCGGCGCGCCGGGTATCTCCGGTCCGTCATCCGCGCACGCTGCCGCCATCGCCAACGCCAGTACCGCCGCCGCCATGATCTGCCTGTTCATCGCCCTCTTTCACGGCCGCCCGGGTCCCGGCCCCAGGGTGGCGAAGTCGGAAACGACCGGCGCGGTTCTCCCGGCCAAGGTGAGCATCCCGGGAGTCGACGTCGACGCTGGGCGAGAAACGCATCGCCGAACGCGCGACCGCGCAGACAGGGTGTCACGGCCTTCGTCCACCCCTGCCCGGACGTCTCCGCGGAGCTTCGCCGAACGCCGACGATTTCGCGGCGAAGACGCGCAGGGGACGAGCTGAGCGAGCGCTATACGCGGGAACGACGGCTAATTTCCGGGGGGGGGGGGGGGGGGAGGGGGCAGCCAGCGAACGGATCGCCCCGCCACGGGTTCGGCGCACCGTGCGATCGCCCATCTCTTGCTGCATCGGGCGGGAGCGTAACCGTTGGACGAGGGAAACGCAAGGGATTTCTGCTGTCGGCGGACCCCAGCGATGGCGCCGCCGCCAAGCCCTGCCGCTCGCGTGTGGACATCTGGCTGTTGTTCCAGCTGCTCTACGCGCAGCGACGGCGCCGCCGCCAAGCCCTGCCGCTCGCGTGGACCGCCGCGCCGAAGCTGACGTGGTCGTGCCTCCCGCTAGACCCCGCGCAGTCGTACGCCAGCCGCTTCGAGCCCACCGCCGGCCGGGTTCCCCGGCGCTTACCGTCTCCGTCGGCGCCGGCGCCCTGACGCGCCGGGTCCGGGCGTCCCGCAGGCGTCGCCGGCGGTTCTTCCACCGTCCGGCGGCTCCAGCGCCAGCGCCAGCAGTTCATCGATGGTGGACACGTAGCGCACGGTGATCCCGCGCGGCAGGCCGCCGCCGAAATGCTCTTCGACGTCCTTCGCGTTCCGCTTCGGGAGAATCACCTCGGCGATTCCGAGCCGGCCCGCGGCCAGCACCTTCTCCTGGACGCGGCCGACCGGGAGCACGTCCCCGGAGAGCGTGACCTCTCCGGTCATGGCGCGGCCGCCGCGCACCATGCGCCCGGTGAGCGCGGAGACCATCGCGGCGGCCATGGCCGCGCCGGCCGACGGTCCATCCTTCACCACGCCGCCGGCCGGCACGTGCACGTGCACCTCGGCCGTTTCGTAGAATCCGGGGTCGACACCGTAACGCGCGGCGTTGGCGCGCACCCAAGACAGAACCGCGCGCGCGGACTCCTGCATCACGTCGCCCAGGCGTCCGGTCAGGGTCAGCACGCCGCCGCCGCGCATCCGGCGGGCTTCGACGAACATCACGTCGCCGCCGGCCGGCGTGTATCCCAGCCCCACGGCCACGCCGGGGCGCCTCGTGCGTTCGGCCGGCGCGTCGTCGGTGTAAAGCGGCGCGCCCAGCAGGGCGGCGACCGTCCGTTCCGTGATTTCGGCCGGCGTCTCGCCCCCCGCGGCCCGCCGGTGGGCCACCTTGCGGCAGACGGCTCCGAGCCGGCGTTCGAGGCCGCGCACCCCCGCCTCGCGCGTGCAGCCGCGAATCAGGGCGCGCAGCGCCCCGTCGGTGAAGCGGACCCGCGCGTCCAGCCCGTTCTCCGCGAGCTGCCGCCGGACCAGATGACCCCGGGCGATCTCGAACTTCTCGTCTTCCGAATAGCCCGGCAGCTCGATCACCTCCAGACGGTCCCGGAGCGGAACCGGGATCGCGTCCAGCACGTTCGCGGTGGCGACGAAGAACACCTCGGACAGGTCGAAGGGCATCTCCACGTAGCAGTCGACGAACTGGTCGTTCCGGGAGGGGTCGAGGATTTCGAGCAGCGCCGCCTCCGGGTCGCCGCCGCTGTTCGGGACGTGCGAAATCTTGTCGATCTCGTCCAGCATGAGCACCGGGTTCTTCGCCCCCGTCCTGACCAGTTCGCGGATGATCCGGCCGGGCTGCGCCGCGCGCCACGTGCGGTTGTGTCCGCGCAACTCCGTGCCGTCGCTCAGGCCCGCGCACGAGATCGAACCGAACCGCCGACCGAGCGTGCCGGCGAGGTCCCGGGCCAGCGACGTCTTGCCGACGCCGGGGGGACCGACGAAGCAGAGGACCGTCCTCTTGCCGCCGCCGAGCTTTCGGACGGCCAGGTGTTCGAGGATGCGCGTCTTCGCCTTCGCGAGTCCCGCGTGTCGTTCGTGGAGCCTCTCCTCTGCGCGCCGCAAGTCGGTCCGCTCCTCGTCGCGCGCGTTCCACGGCAGACGGGTCAGCCAGCGCAGATAGTCGAAGCTGGCGCCGTACGCGGTGTCGTCCTGCGACTTCGACAACATTTTCTCCAGCTCGCCCCTGGCGTGCCGCCGCGCTTCCGGCGACATGCCGCCGCGGGCGATCATGGCCCGGACCCGCTCCAGGTCGGGCAGTCCTTCGCCTGCGCCTTCGCCGAACACCTCGCGGATCGTGCTCTTCGTCACCGTGACCTTCTCCGGGGTCCGGCCGCCCGGCGTCTCCAGCCGGAGGGCCGCCCGGCGGCAAATCGCCGCGACGCCGCGGTCGAGGTCGCGCACGCCCATTTCGTTCGCGTGGTCGCGGATCAGCGTCCGCAACGCCTCGTCTTCGAACTCGATCAGGTCGTTCGTCAGTCCGTGGCTTTCGACCGCCGCCGGCACGACGATCCGCCTGGCGATCTCGAACTTCTCGTCCTCCGAGTAGCCGTTGACCTCGACCACTTCCAGGCGGTTTCGCAGCGGCGTCGGAATCCAGTCGGGCACGTTCGCGGTGGCGATGAAGAACACCTCCGACAGGTCGAACGGGACGTCCACGTAGAGGTCTCGGAACCTTGCGTTCCGGGTCGGGTCGAGCGCGTCGAGCAGCGCTTCTCCCGCCGCCCTTCCGACCTTGTCGATCTCGTCGAGCAGGAACACCGGATTCCGCGCTCCCAGGTTGCGCAACTGCCGGATGATCTGCCCCGGCTGCGACGCCGCGTAGTCGTGACGGGCGCCGCGCACGTCGGCGAGTTCGTTCAGGCCGTTGCACGAGACCTCCGCGAACTTGCGTCCGAGGGCCTCGGCGATGCGCGCCGCCAGCGAGGTCTTGCCCGCGCCGGGCGGCCCGACCAGGCACAGAATCCGTCCTCGCGCGTCGCGCGTGCGGCGGCGCACGGCCAGGTGTTCGAGGATGCGTTCCTTCGCTTCCCGGAGTCCGAAGTGCCGCTCGTCCAGCACCCTCCGGGCGCATTCGACGTCGGTCGTCTCCACCGCGCCGCCGCGCCAGGGCAGGTCGGCCAGCCACCGGAAATACTCCATGGTCTTGCCGGGGGAATCCATCGACAGGGCGTCGACCTCGGGTTGCAACTGGGCCCGCGCCTCCCTGGACATGCCGCACGATTCGAGCCTGCCGCGGAGCGCGGCGGCGGGGTTGCTCAACTGCTCCTCGACGTCACCGAGCTTCTTCTCCAGGAACTCTCTGGCGCGGTCGTCCTTCCGGGTCTCCAACAGCTTCCGGCAGCGCTCTTTCCGGGTCAGCAAGGTGCGTTCGTAGGCTTTCTCCGGCGTGGTCCCGCCGTCGAGCAGGTCGAGCATGAACGCGTTCAACGCGCGCAGGCGTTCGTGCGGGTCGAGGACTTCGAGCCATTGCCGCTGCCGGCGGACCGGAACGTTCAGGTCGGGAATGCGCCTGATCAGGCTGACCGCGAGGAAGTCCGCGGCCACGTCGATGGGAAGGCGTTCCGTCCCCGGTCCGAGTCGCTCGATCTCCGCCAGCTTGTCCAGCATGGCGACTCCCGCCTCGACGTCGCCCGCCGGGGTCTCGCCGATCAGCTTCCGGAAGTTGCCGCTGACCTCCGAGTAGTCACGGCGGGGGCTGAAGACGGGATGCGCGGGGTTGCGGCGGACCGGGCCGCGGCCCTGATCGCCGAACACGCGCGCGAGCGCCCGGACCCGCAGCCCGGCGCGGGGCTGCTTGCAGAATTGCATTCTGCCGAGCGTGCAGACCTCGGGAACGTCACCGTCCCGGCCCGGCGGCCGGCAACGGACCTTGACGGCCCTCGCCTTGAACGGCGACCGCGGAGCCGCCCGGCCGCCTCCCGGCGCGACGAGCCGTACGAGCGGGTCCGTTCGACTCGCGTCGAGCACCACCGCCTCGTTCGGAAACAGCACCGCGTCGGGAAGCTCGAGCGTCGGGAGCCCCGACACGTCGAACTCCTCGTGGAAGGGCGCGTTGTCCAACTCGAAGTCCGCATGCGTGATCCTGCTCTTCATGTGATTCTCCCGACAGCCCGCCATGCCGAGCATGAGAGGGCTTGCTGTGAAACGTCCTGGGGAACCGGGACGTACGAGTTCTGCCCCGACGGAACGTCGCGAAGGCGGCGGCAATTGCGGCGATTACCGCCTTGCAGGTGAAGGCGTCTCGACCTGCTGCTTCAATTGCCGGCCGTCGAGTCGCTCCGCCGGGTCAAGGCGTTTGCGGCGCGGATGGTTCTCGGTGCACCGGGGGGCGTCCTGGCAGGCGGCGGCCAGCACCGAGACGCCGCCGTTGCCGTTGCGGACAGGATGCCGATTCCCGCGGCTTGCGCAGCGGCGGCCAGTCGCGTGCGCCGCAGGGTCCGGCGCGCGAGGCGGGCGAGCGCGAAGACAGTTCGCGGTGACAGGCGCCCGACAAGCAACGTCGTACGGTTTACAAGGGGTTCGTCATGCGCCGATCACGGCGAGCCGCGCCGCGGTGGTTTTCCCGGCAGGACAACGGCCGGCCGCGAGTCCGCGGGCGAGCTTTCGTACCCGGTCCAGCCGCACCGGCCGGTACCCGATCTGTTCGACCGAGACGTTGATGTGCGGCGAGTCCCGCGCCGCCGCCTGATGCACGTGTCCGTGGACGTTCACGGCGCCAGGGGGTACCGTTTGCAGCGGGACGTGCGTCAACACCAGCGGCGGGTCCCCCGGCGCGTACATCGTCGACAGGACCCGGTCGAACCCGTTGACTCGCAGCTTTCCGGAGTCCGTCAGGTCGTGGTTGCCGCACACGAGGAGCTTCTCCCGTCCGGGCATCGATGCGATGCGTTCCCAGGTGTGGATGTCGAGACCCTCGCCCATGGCGACGTCGCCGAGGTTCCAGATGGCGTCGTCCTTCGGCACGGTCTGCCGCCAGTGGGCGTACAGCACCTCGTCCATTTCGACGGCGTCTTCGAACGGCCGCTCGGCGTACATGATGATCTTGAAGTGGCCGACGTGCAGGTCGGACCAGATCCAGACGTTCCGGTCGGCGGACGGGACGTCCGGCGCCTCCAGGGCCGGCAGGCCCTGTGTGCCCTTCAGCATCCGGCGGTACATCCGTCGCCCGTCGTGCTTGTGCTGCAAGCGGCCCTGGGCGCCGAGGAGGAGCTCGGCGTCGTACAGCCGTTTACAGCCGGCGGCGTCGAAGACGGGCGCCGGCTGCAGGCCGAGGGCGATCAGCGTCCCGTGGAAGAAGTTTGTTCGCTGCACATGCCTCATCCGACGACAGATCGAGCACCCGCGCCACCGCAACCTCTACGGCGCATTCAGCGTCCGTGCCAAGTTGACGCCGCCGCCGCGCGCGAAGAGTCCACGGCGCCGCACGCTGTCCGCTTCGGCCGTCGCCGAGCCGATGCCGACAGGGGCGCCCGTTGCGCCAGGTTCCACAGCCCGGGATTGGCGCGCACCGCCGCCGCGACCTCGCGTATCCGGCTCACGTTCATCGACCCCTGCTCTTTCGATCTCCGCCCGGCGCCACCGCGCCCGGATCCTCGATCAACCCTACCCCCGCGTGCGCGGGGCTGCCGACCTCACGCCGCGCGAGTACGTGATCGACTACGGTCTACCCCCGCATGCGCGGGGCTGCCCTTCGGCGGCGGCCGGAGCGGGGCCGGTCGCCGGGTCTACCCCCGCATGCGCGGGGCTGCCTCCGTCCGCAGGTCTCTTCATCGGGCGGCCAGGGTCTATCCCCGCGTGCGCGGGGCTGCCGAGCGCGAGGCCTGGTCGGTCCTGTGCGATGGCGGTCTATCCCCACGTGTGCGGGACTGCCACGTTCACCCGCACACGGATCCGGGCATAGTTGGGTCTACCCCCGCGTGCCCCCCGTGCCCCCCCCCCCCCCCCGCGTGTGCGGGGCTGCTCCGGGCTGCTTGGCCCACGAGTGGTTCCACGCCGGTCTACCCCCGCGCGTGCACGGGGCCACCGCGGCGAAGACGTTTCGCGGGGGGTGAAGCTGGGTCTATCCCCGCGTGCGCGGGGTTCACGAGCTGCTGCTCACCAACGAGATTCAGATCCGGGGTCTATCCCCGCGTGCGCGGGGCGGCCGAACGCGAGGCATGGTCGGTCCTGTGCGACGGCGGTCTACCCCCGCGTGCGCGGGGCTGCGGGGCCGCGTCGGCGTCGGCTTCGTTCTCCGGCCGCTACCGTTGCAGCGCCACGGCCGAGCAGGGCCGCAGCAGCAGCATTCCGTATCCGTAGGCTCGATGCCGTCCGATGCCGCGCCGCAGCCTCCTGATGAACTCCGTCTCGTCGGCCACGACGAGTGTCCCGTGCAGCGTGGCGTCCGGGCCTTCGGAATGGGCCTTGTCCCCGCGCCAGACCCTGGCGCGGCTCAGCGCGGCCAGGCGGCATTCCTCCACTCGCGCGGCGCCGCCGAACTTCTTCTCGACCCACTCGCGGTAGACCTCTTCGCGCGTGGGCGCGCCGCCGGCCGACGAGCCGTTCTCCCCGGCGCGGGCGATGCGCCGCAGCAGGTAGGCGTCGACCTCGGCGCTCTTCGGCCACGGCGTGGCGGCGTTGGCGTCGAGGTTCCGTCTCGACCGTTGCACCGGGCGCGCCCGCAGGTCGAAACCGAGTCGCCGTCCCTTCTCGAACGCGACCGGCATCGTCTTCGACTGCATGCGCATGAGGTCGAGCACCGCCAGGTAGTCGGGCGGCGCCGCGGCGGTCGCCGCGGCTCGCAGCGTCTTCGCGTCCACGTCGGCGTAGCCGTAGAGCGCCGCCTGCCGCCGGCGTTTCGATCCGAACAGCCGGAACGGCTGCAGTACGCTCTTCCCGAACGTCGCCGCCAGCAGGACGTGCAGCGCGTATCCGGCGTCGAAGTTGCCCTTGCGCGCCATCCCGTGGCCGGCGGCCCAGCGGTCGAACGTCCGCACGTCGAGCGGCGCGTGGATCATGTGTGTCGTCATGCTTTTCTCCCCGCGGCGACGATCGGTCCCTCGCAGACCAGCCGCTCGCCGCCGTGCAGACCGCTGGCCCAGTTCCGCTCGTCGGTCACCGGCGACACCCGGTGCGCCTCGCCGGTTCCTTCGGTTTCCGGCCAGAAGGCCAGTCCGCGCCCGTCGGCTGGCGCGACGGCGGCGAGCGCCGCGCGCACGTCGCGCGCCTCGACCCATCCGGCGAACAACCGGCAGGCCGGCAGGCAGGTCTTCCGTCCGATGCACAGCGGCCGTGCCGGCTGATCGAGCGCGCCGGCGAGCGTGTCGAGCGTCGGCGCTACGGCGGCGGGTTCGAGGCGCACGACCACGTGCATGCGCAGGTCGGCGTGGTAGTGGCGCCAGCGCTGGTGGGCCCCGGCGTACGTGTGGGGTGACCCCGCGCGTCCGGCGGGCGCGCCGCGTGTCGTCCAGGCGCGGTCGGTCTTGTTCAACCGCGCCGTCTGGTAGTCGATCATCCGGCCGCGGCCGGGGTCGCTCTCCCAGAACACCCCGTGGACGAGGCGGTCCTGGAGCGTTTGATGCTCGGCGCGCATCGCCCGCGTCCAGCCGAGGGCGTTGGCGAACAGCCCGGTCAGCATCGACCGCGCCGGCATGTTCCGGGTCACCCCCCGGGCGCCGGTGGTTGTTCCGCCGAAGGCGGCCAGCGGCGCCATGAGGCGCATGCGCATCCAGCGCATCAGTAGGCTCTCCCGGTCCGGACCGCCGCCGCGGCCCACTCGGCCATTTCCCCGATGGACTCCAGACGCTCGGCGCCGGGCGCCGCCGCCCCGGTGTCTAGGCTGGTCAGCCGCCGGACCTCCGTCCGTTCGTACATCCGGTCGAGCTCGGTTGCGTATCTGCTGACCGCCTGCTCGGCGACCGACCTCGGCGCCTCGGCGCACGGGCTGCGGAACGCCTCGGCGAAGCTCCGGGGCTGCCGGCCGCCGGCTTCGACCAGCATCCACGCGGCGTAGCCGTACGGCGCGGTGGGGCCGCGCTTCGCTCCCGGCGACACCGTGGCGATGAGCCGGATCAGGCGGTTGGCGACCTCGCCGGCCATCGTCTCGTCGCGTCCGAGGTTGTCGAGCAGCGTCTCGCGGTCGAGCACGACGTAGCCGTAGAACAGCCCGGCCGTCAGCTCGGTCTCGTTGATGTGCGCCGCGCCGTGGCCGTCCTCTTCGCGCTGCAGGTCGTCGACGACCGTGAAGTAGTCGCTCTCGCTCTCCTCGCCGTGGACGGTGAAGGGGTGCGCGACGTGCACGGCGGCGTCGATGTTGGCCTCGGTGTCGGACGTGACCATGCGTCCGAACAGGGCCGCGGCGAGGCCGCCGGGCATCGTGGTCGACTCGCGGAACGCCTTCATGTTCGCCCTGGACTTCCCGGCCCACTCGGCGGCGGCCTTCTTCGCGGCCCCGGCGTTCCCGCCGGCGGCGTCGGCGATGCGCCGCGCTTCCTTCGCGAGGTGGTCGATCTCGACGTTGCCGAGCAGCAGCGGCTGGCGGTTCCGGATGTTGCCGCCCTTCTCGCCGTACACGGCGACCTGGAACGCCGCGTCGATGGCGGCGACGACGTCGTCGGCGTAGCCGCTGTCCCTGAGCGGCTGGATGACCTTGCAGGTCACGGTCATGCGTGACCGCACGCTGGCGTTCGTCCGGTCGATCCGGTCGAGCGCGTAGTCGGTCCTGGCGGTGCGCCAGTGGCGCTTGAGGCACTGCGACGAGATCCGCGTTCGGACGGCCCCGCCGTAGGTGAGGCGCTTCGCAAGGCCGGAGTCGTCGCGGTTGAGCAGCACGGCGGAGTAGCCGTGCAGGCTGTGGATCTGGAGGAAACGAGCGTCAGTCATTCTGCTTCTCCCTGGCGTCAGCGGCCCGCTTCTCGCGGGCCTGGTAGAACTCGCGGGCGATTCGTCGGTCGGTCTGTCCGGGACCGGCCAGGACGTAGCAACCGAGGGTCACGAGGTCGAACGGTTCGGCGCCGGACGCCGCCAGGCGCCGGCACATTCGTACGGCCGCCTCTCCGCGTTGCCGTTGCCGGGTCGAGAGGAAACGCGCGAGCCGGACGTCGCCGACGCCGCAGTCGTCGAGCGCCCTGCCCATCGGCGTGGGGCCGTGCGCGGACTTCGTCATGAACCGCCGGCATCGAGGCGTCAGGATCGCGATCGCCTGGACGACCGCGGCCCAGTCGTCTTCGTTTCGTACGGCGCCGGCGGCGCCGACCTTGCCGAGCAGCTGCCAGAAGGCGACCGCGCCGGCTCCCTTCGCCGGGCCGCGGCGCAGTTGCGCGGCCGGCCCCGGCTCGAAACGCGAGATCTCGCGCGCCATCTCCGGAATCACGGTCTTCAGGTAGCCTTGCCGCCTCCTGTCGGCCGGTTCGTGTCCGTTGTCGTTACTCACTGCCGTCTCCTTTCTCCTGAACCGCCCGAAGACACGCCCGCCCACGACGGTCGAACGTGTTGTCATTACTCACTGCCGTCTCCTTGTCTCCTGAACATGTCGGGGTCGTCGGCGAACACGTTGTTCGCTCTGAACAGCAATCCACGGAACGCGCTCGTGGCTCGTGCTCGTGCGCGATGCCGCTGCATCGCGCGGCCTGGCGTCGCAGTGATGGCTTCGTCCAGCAGAACCTCCGCCGTGTCGCGCATCGCGCGCACGAACTTTCGCCGCGCCGCGGTCCTCTCGCCGCTGGACGCCCGGTACCGGCTTTCGATGCTTTCGAAGAACAGCGTGTCCACCACGGCGTCGAGCCGCCGCGGGCAGGGCGCGGCGTGTCTCCGGTCGGCCGTCTTCAGGTCGCGGCCGTCCCTTCCGCCGCTCTTCGCGACGGCGATCCCGAACTTCAGCGCGTCGGCGATTGCGCTGACTTCCTCGAGCTGGAGATTCATGAGGGCCGCCAGCTTCGTGCGCTCGCTCTCCTGATGGAGCGCGTTCGCGGTCGCGGCGTCGAACACGACGTCGGTGCGTTCGTGGTAGGCGTCGGTTCTGACCTGTCCTGCTTCCATCCCGCGCGCGACCACGCGCCAGCGCGCCGGCCCGGTCGTCTCGCGGTTCACCGCGGGCCACGGCTCGAACGACCTGGTGTCGAAAAGCATCTTCGCCAGCCGGTCGTACCGGAACCCCGCGCTCGAAAGCGACAGCGCCTTCCCGTCCTTCGCGTCGACGGGCGTCCAGAAGTCGCCGACGTTCCCGTGGTTCTCCTTCGCAGCCACTCGTGCGGCCCTCGACGTCGCCGTCAGCGCCTCGAGTCCGTAACGTGTACGGTGAAGCCGCACGCGCCGGCAGACCTCGATGAAGTAGACGTCGAGGTCTTGCAGGCCGAGGGAGTCCGTTCCGTCCCAGGGCGCCAGCCAGGTCAGTCCGATGCCTTCGTCCGGGTACTGCTCGTACCGGTCGAGCAGGCCGTCCCGGGTTGCGAGCATCGCCTCGACGTCCTGGAACAGGTGTGGTCCGGGCCGTACGGCGCCGCCGGCCGCGCCGTTGCCGCACCCGGACTCGGGAGCGAGCCCGACGCACGGCCGCGACGAAAAGCCGCCGTTCATGCGGGCGACCCCGTAGTGCCCGGCCCCGCGGTACGGCGCCGTCGTCTGCAGCGTGACCAGCGCGAAGAGCCAGTCGTCCGGTTCTCCGGCCGTTGCGGCGCCTTGCTTGACCTCGTGGTTCTTCGCGGTGACCAGAACGTCGAGGTCGTCCGGTGTGGTCACCCGCCCGCGATACGCTGCAAGCCCGTTCGGCGCCGGGCACTGCAGGAAGGCCGGCCGCCCGGGGTCGGCTACGACCAGACGCCACGGCTCGTCGTCGAAGGTCTCCGGCGTCAGCGCCCGCAGCGCCTTCCGCCAGCCGAACGCCGTGCGCGGCGGCGGCGGGCCGCCCCGCCGCCGGGTCGCCAGCACCCCGAGCTGTGCGAGGAAGGCGTGCCAGGCGTGCCGCTGGTGAGGACGCAGGGCCGGGAACGCTTGCACCCGGTCGGCGGCGAGCGCCGCGTACACTTCCGGCAGCGACATCGCTTCCGTCGCGCCGTCGTCAAGCCGCGTCCGGATCAGCGGCTCGTTCAGCAGGTTGAACATCGGTTTCCTCCTCGTGTCCCCGCGAATTGGCGGGGAGCAGCGCTTGTGGGCGGCGCGCCGGACCCCCGACGCGCGTGTTGGAAGACAGACCGGTCCTGTGCGCGGTGACCGCTCTCACCACGCAGGGAGCGGCGCCGTTCGCAGCGCCGTCGTGTCAACCGACGGGTGCGCGTGGCGTCAGGATGCTCGTCTCAGCCGGCCCGGCGGATTCCCGCGCGGTCATACTCGAAGACGTGGCTGCCGACCGTCAGCCGGAACGCGGGCGCCGGTTGCGCCGCGGCCGCCTCGATCTGCTCGCCGGTCGGGAAGTCCTTCTTGAACATGTGCGCCGGCAGGTTGAACGTCTGCACCGGCAGCCCGAACGGGCCGGTCACCGGGTCGGGCAGCTCGATTCGTGGACCGTCGTCGCCCAGGCGTGTCCGAATCTGTTCTTCGCCGTCGGCGGGGAATGACAGATGGTGGTCGAACTTCACGGTCCGGTCGAGCCGGTTTCGCCGGGCGTGGTTACGGTCGGCTCCCTGTTTCCCATCCACCGACAGCCTGTGCCGCCGCCACTCCGGCCCGAGCCGCCGGGCGAGGGCTTCGAGCACCTCGGGGTGCGTCGCCCGCTCGACCAGCATGCGGTTCATTTCGGGGATCCTCCATGTCGGCCTCCGCTCGATCAGTCGCCACGTGGCCCGCAGGATCAGCAGGTCGACGTAGACGCCGCCGCCGTCCTGCGCCTGTCCGAGTCCGTGTCGCAGGAGCCTCCCCTTCAGTCCAGCATCGAGTCCGTGTTCGGGCACGAGCACCCTGCACCGCGGCGTCTCGAAACCCGCCGGCCGAGCGGTTCCGGCGTGACGGTGCAGCCGCCCGATGCGCTGCAGCAGCACGTCCACCGGGCACAGGTCGGTGATCAGCAGGTCGGCGTCGATGTCCAGCGACTGCTCGAGCGTCTGCGTGCCGATGACGAGCGCGCCCCGCGCGCGCGGCGCGTCCTTCCCGAGGGCGGTTTCGACCGCGTCGTCGAGTCGGCGCCGGTCCTCGGCGCTGAACCGGCCGTGGTGCAGCGTGGAGACGCCTTCGACCTGCAACAGGACGTCGTCGGCGCCCTGCCGCCGCGCGGCGTCGAACACCGCCTGGGCGCTGGTCACGGTGTTCCGGATCACCAGGACTCTGGCGCCCGCGTGCGCCGCGGCCCCGGCGCGCGCGGCGATCTCGTCAGGGTTGCCGAGCATGCGCTCGGCGGCGACCGAGACGGTCTTGCCGGTCTCGGTGTTTCCGATCCGCTCCGTCCGGTGTGCGCCGCCGCCGGCGAGGGTCAGCGCCGGGTAGGGGGTCTTTGTCGCTTCGGCGAGCGGCGGGCAGTCCGCCCGCTCGCGGTCCGACGCGAACCGTGACCGCGCGGCGGCGCCGAGAGTCGCCGACATCAACAAGGCGTGGCCGCCGATCGCCAGGTGGTCGCGCAGGAAACCGTGCAGCAGCTTCGTCATGTACGCGTCGCTGGCGTGGACCTCATCGATGACCAGCAGGCTGCGTGATGCGGACGCGCCGCGCATGTGCGCCCACTTGACCCGTAGTCCGGCCAGCAGCACCTGGTCGACCGTGCCCACGGCCGCCGGTGCGCTCAGGAACTTCCGTGACGCCTCGGCCGACCAGCGCCCCATCGCCTCGTCCCGGCTCGGTTCGTCTTCCCACCAGACGTCGAATCTCCCGATTCGGCTTCCGTCCTTGTCGTTCACTCTCAGGCACCCGGGTACGGCCAGCACGGTTGCAGCTCCGATGTCCTCGGGCATGAGGCGGCGAAGCGCCTTCTCGACTCGGCCATGCAGCTGCTTCGCCGCCGCCCGCGTCGGCACGGCGAAGTACAGGCCGTCGACGTGGCCGGCGCGCATCAGCGCGGCGAAGCGCAGCACGGCGGCCTCGGTCTTGCCCGAACCGGTCTCGCTCTCGAGAATCAGCAGTGGCGTGTCCAGCGGCGCGGTCATCACCGCCCGTTGCGCCGGCCGTGGCGCCGGGTGGCCGAACAGATGTGCGACCGTGGGCGCGGTTGTCGCGGCGGCCCACGTGCCGCGCCGGAGCTTCCCGCTCGTGACCGCCCTTGCCGCGATCTCTCGGGCGCGGCCGATGTAGTCGGGGTCCGGCCCGGACTCGAACCTGAAGAGCTTCTCGTCGGACCCGAGGTGGTCGGCCAGCGCGAGGACGCCGGCGAACTGATGGGCGAACCGTGGATCCTCCGGCAGGTCGGGCCCGGCGGCGAATGCACTCGGGAACCATGCGCGTGCGCGCGCGCCGAGCAGCGCGGCCGTCGCGCGCGGGTCCGCGCGCGGGTCGTAGCCGCCGCGCGGCCGCCACGGCTCCGGGTTGCCGCCGCCAGGCGCCCGCGGCTCGTTCGCCGGCCGGCCGTGGTGCGCCAGCATCGCGCGGAACAGGGCGTCGGTCGCCGCGCCCCATCGGCTTCGGATCTCCTCAAGCCCGAGCAGCGCGTGCAGCTCGGGTACGTTGCAGCACTGAATCGCCTCGGTCGTGTGGCCGGCGTGCAGGCTCGGATCGCGGACCTTGCACTGGAACAGGCTGTTCAGCTTCCCGAAGTCGTGCAGGAAGGCCAGCACCTTCAGCCGCTCGATGGTGATGGCGGGCAGCGCACCTCCGGCGGCGACCCGGAAACGCTCGCGCAGCACGCGGTCGGCGAGCAGAGCCTCGAAGACCGTGGCGACGTCGGCGCAGTGGTGCTCGAGACGGTGGCTCCGGCCGGTTGCGCGGTCGAACTTGCCCCAGGCGGCGAGCCCTTGATCGGTCATTGTCTTTCCTCTCCATCCCCGCTCGTGCGGGGGAGTCCGATTGCGAAGAACGTCCGTGCTCACTACAACGGTCTATCCCCGCCTGGGCGGGGCGTCATCTTCGTCGTCTGGACCGGTGTGCAGGTGATGGGTCTATCCCCGCTCGTGCGGGGGAGTCATCGTCGCCGTCTGGACCGGTGGCACCGTCAGCCCGATTCAACAGGGTCGTCATCGCCCGTCTCCTCGGTTCGCGCCGCACCCCATGTGCGGCCCGGGCGTGAGCCTCTTCTTTCGACGTCCACTTTCTTTCTTTTCCGTTGTTGTGGTTGTGTTCTTCCGGCGCTGCTGCGCCGTCGGCATATACGCCGGTGCGTCCGCGGGCGCGTACTCGGGGCCGCACGTACGGCAGGGCTCCGACGCCGCGAAGAACTGGCCGGACGGCTGCCACGGCATGCGCCGCGCGGCGAGCGGCGGTCCGCGATGCGGGACGGCGCGGCCAGCTCCGGACATGCGGAAGCATCACTGAAAGACCGCCGCGGCGCGGCGGTAACGGCTCCGTTCGGCGAAATTGGACAGCCCCGCTACGGGGCGTGGTGTCCGGTGGGGACGTGTCGCCTGGCTCGCGCGTAAGCGCCCAAGTTCCCACTCTTTCTTCTCGCTGACTGCCTGATTCGTGACACAGTTCGTCACCGGGGAATGCCCGGCTCGCGCGTCAGCGCCTTTCTCGCCTGCCGCGGTTTGTGTGGCGGTGTGGGTGTCCGGTAGGCGCGTATGCCAAGTGTGCCCGGGCATCCCGGCGGGGGCGACCACGCCGAACCAGACGTGTGGGTGTCCGGTAGGCGCGTATGCCAAGTGTGCCCCCTGGATCGTCCGGTACACCATCGGTGGCCCCCTTCTTGCCCGCCGGGCGTCGCCCGGCTCGCGCGTGAGCGCCCAGGTTCCACTCTTCTTCTCGCTGACTGCCTGATTCGTGACACAGTTCGTCGCCGGGGAAATGCCCCGGCTCGCGCGTCAGCGCCTTTCTCGCCTGCCGCGATTTGTGTGGCGGTGTGGGTGTCCGGTAGGGCGCGTGTGCCAGGTGCGCCCCCTGGATCGTCCGGTACACCATCGGTGGCCTCCTTCTTGCTCGCCGGGCGTCGCCCGGCTCGCGCGTGAGCGCCCAGGTTCCCACTCTTCTTCTCGCTGACTGCCTGATTCGTGACACAGTTCGTCGCCGGGGAAAATGCCCCGGCTCGCGCGTCAGCGCCTTTCTCGCCTGCCGCGGTTTGTGCGGCGGTGTGGGTGCCCGGTAGGGCGCGTGTGCTAGGTGCGCCCCCTGGATCTTCGGCGTCCGGCGGCGCACCGTCGCGCGCTACGCGAAGCACGTCCGGCGGCTCGACGACACGCACGGGTTCATCGACCTGTTCTGGCCCGGCGTGCTGCTGGTCGAGCAGAAGAGCGCCGGGCGCGGCCTGGGCGCTGCCTGCGGGCAGGCGGGCGCCTACTTCGACGCGCTGCCCGAACGCGACCGGTCCCGCGGTCCCGCGGGTGCACGTCAGATTTGTGAGGTGCCCCGGTCAGGCGCTCTCCGCTCCCAGAAGTCCTCGAAACGTGCGCTGAGCTGGCAGCATCGGAGGGCGATGATGGCGTTGGCTCCGGCGAGGGTCCATCTCATTCCGGCGCGCTTGAGCCTGTCACCGACCACGTGCTTGCATCCGGCCTCGACGACCCCCGAGGCGACGCAGAGTCCTCTCGCCCGGAAGCGCGGATAGTGCATCCGGTGGCGGTTGCGTACGAAGTATTCGATGCACCGGCGGGCCTCGTCGGAGGTCTTGGCGTGGGGTCCGCAGTTCGGCCACGATCTCGCGCAGCCGCCCGTTGTCCAGCTCGTGATGGCGCTGCCGGGCCCAGGCGTCGGCTTCGTCGGTTCCGGCTCCGTGGAGGGCCTTGGCGGCGTCGGACAGATATTGCTTGGCGTGGTAGACGTCGACGATTTCGATGGCGTCGGGAAACTGCTCGCCGGCCAGATTCCAGATCCAGTTGGCGCCGTCTCCGAGGACGACTTGGCGGGGGGCGGTGTCGAAGCCTCGCCGTTGGGTCTCACGAGAGACGCGCTGCGCGAAGGGGGACGGTTGCGGGTCGGTGTCGCGGCTGGCGGCGCTCTCGACAGCGGCGTTGTAGCTGACCGAGCCGGGGTCGCGCACGGGCCTGCCGTCGTCGTCGCGGGCTTCGGCGGTCCAGACGACGCCCGCCGCGCCATCGACGACTTAATCCGCGTCCAGGCTGCCGTCGTTGTCGCGGGCTTCGGCGGTCCAGACGACGGCTAGCTTGACCTCGCGGGTCCTGGCCGTGTCGTCGGGCTGCTTTCCGCGGCGGCCTTCGACCTCGGCGGGGCGCACCGGCACGCCGGTGCCGTCCAGCCCCAGGTACACGCCCCGGTCCCGCGGGCGATCGTCGCCAGCGCCTCGTCCGCTCAACGAAGGCCGGGGCGTGAACCCCGGCGACACGCGGACGCCGGCGCAGATCGCCGCGGAGATGTCCACCGCTCAACGAAGGCCGGGGCGTGAACCCCGGCGACACCCGCCGCGCACCTGGAGCCGGCCGCCGAGGCGGTCCGCTCAACGAAGGCCGGGGCGTGAACCCCGGCGACACGGTGATCATCTCGGCGATCTCGTGCGGCGTGATCTGCGCTCAACGAAGGCCGGGGCGTGAACCCCGGCGACACCCGACCGGGGGGATCGGCGGGCGTCGCGGCCGGGACCGCTCAACGAAGGCCGGGGCGTGAACCCCGGCGACACCTGTCCGGCGCGCCGCGTCAACAGCGTCTCCACATGCGCTCAACGAAGGCCGGGGCGTGAACCCCGGCGACACTCGCGCTCCCGGTGCGGATCCGGCTGCCCGATGATCCCGCTCAACGAAGGCCGGGGCGTGAACCCCGGCGACACGGCGTCGTGCTGCGCAAGCGCGACGAGGCCATCATCGGCGCTCAACGAAGGCCGGGGCGTGAACCCCGGCGACACTTGGGTCCCTCCCGCGCCGATCACTTGTACGGGGCCGCTCAACGAAGGCCGGGGCGTGAACCCCGGCGACACCAGTCCGCGCACGGGCAGGCCGATGTGCGCCAGTCGGCCGCTCAACGAAGGCCGGGGCGTGAACCCCGGCGACACGGCCCGGTCCGCCGCCGTCACCGCCCGTCCTCCGGCGCTCAACGAAGGCCGGGGCGTGAACCCCGGCGACACCCTCGGCCGCCAGGTCGAGGAGCGGGCCGCGCGGGCCGCCGCTCAACGAAGGCCGGGGCGTGAACCCCGGCGACACCTCCGGCGCCGCTTCGGCTCCGACGCCGCCGAGCACGCTCAACGAAGGCCGGGGCGTGAACCCCGGCGACACTCGAGCGCGGCGGAGTAGGCCAGATCGCGCGGATCTGCGCTCAACGAAGGCCGGGGCGTGAACCCCGGCGACACGAGGCGTAGGATTCAGAGAGGCCGCGAGCGGCGGCGCTCAACGAAGGCCGGGGCGTGAACCCCGGCGACACGGCGTCGCCTTCACGCGGGCCGCCTCGGCCCGCATCGCTCAACGAAGGCCGGGGCGTGAACCCCGGCGACACACGGACGGGCGCCCAGGACCCGGCCCCGCACCTCGAGCGCTCAACGAAGGCCGGGGCGTGAACCCCGGCGACACGTGGCCGCAGTGGCCGCGCACGTCGCCGATCGCTGACGCTCAACGAAGGCCGGGGCGTGAACCCCGGCGACACGTCGTGCATCCCGCGCCCGCCGCGGGTGGGGCAGACCGCTCAACGAAGGCCGGGGCGTGAACCCCGGCGACACCCGCGGCCTCGAGATCCGCGGCGAAGACCCGCCGGACCGCTCAACGAAGGCCGGGGCGTGAACCCCGGCGACACGCGGCGCGCGAGCGCGCGAGCGGTCTCACCGTCCGCGTCCGCTCAACGAAGGCCGGGGCGTGAACCCCGGCGACACACTCACGAGCATCATATCCCTGCTTCGGCTAGCAGGCCGCTCAACGAAGGCCGGGGCGTGAACCCCGGCGACACCGCCACCGCGGCCATGTCACCGTTGACGACGATCGGCGCTCAACGAAGGCCGGGGCGTGAACCCCGGCGACACCAAGGACGCGCTGAAGCTGAAGAACGGCGACCCCGATCTCGCTCAACGAAGGCCGGGGCGTGAACCCCGGCGACACTCTTCCTCCCTGTAGGTCAGGTGGGTTGTGGTCCACGCTCAACGAAGGCCGGGGCGTGAACCCCGGCGACACCTGCTGCGCGGCGGTGTTCCCCCCGGAGACGGGCTCGGCCGCTCAACGAAGGCCGGGGCGTGAACCCCGGCGACACCTGGCGGCGCCGGCAGCGTTCCACGTGTAGTTCGTGTCCGCCAGAAAACGGGTAAGTGGTTGATTTTAAAGGACGTTATCCCTGATTTCCAGTGGCGAAGATCGCCTCGATGTTGTATTCTTGCAGGTGAGAGGCACGATTCCCGGACCGTTCGGCAACCTTTGCGGCATCGACTTCCATGAGAGAAATCTACAAGCGGCAGTTCCAACTCGGTCAGGTGTCGATCGACAAGATCCAAATCGACCCGAAGTCGCGGGACGACATCCCGGCGGTGTTGAAGGGGCTGCAGCACATCTGGTGCGACGAGGCGCTGCGCGCGCGACTGTTCGAGCTGCTGGACGAGCATGTGCTGCCGGAAACCGACCGCACCGTCGGGCGCCCCGGAATGGACCTGTGGCGGGTCCTGGTGCTGGCCGTCTTGAAACAGGGCCTGGGCTGCGACTTCGACCGCCTCCACGACCTGGCGAACCATCACGGGAAGATCCGCGAGTTCCTGGGGCACGGCGACTTCGCCGACCGGACGCGCTACGAGTACCAGACGGTGGTCGACAACGTGTCTCTGTTGACGCCGGAATTGCTGTCGGCGGTCGGGCGCCTGGTGGTGGAGAGCGGGCACAAGGTCGCTAAAAAAAAGCCTGGCGAGCCGTTGCGCGGACGGTGTGATTCGTTCGTGGTCGAAACCGACGTGCATTACCCGACCGACGTCAACCTGCTGTGGGACGCGATGCGGTGCCTGCTGCGCGAGACCGGCCGTGCGGCCGTGCAGGAGTCGGTGGGCGGGTGGCGTCAGTGGCTCCATCTGACGCGAGAGGTCCGGAATCTGTTCAACCGGGTGCGTTCGACGCGGCGGGCGAAGCACCATCCGGAACGGGTGTCGGCGTACCTGGAGCGCTGTCGCGGCCTGGTCGAACGGGCGGAGAAAACGCTCGATGCGCTGCGCGACAAGAACGTCGGGGAAAGCACTCGTCAGGTGATCGAAGGCTTCCTCGCTCACGCCCGGCGCCAGATGGACCATGTGGAGCGGCGGCTTGTGCGGGACGAAACGATTCCTCACGCGGAGAAGGTCTTTTCGATCTTCGAAGAGCACACGCGCTGGATTTCCAAAGGGAAGGCGGGCACGCCGGTGGAATTCGGGGTGCCTGTCGCCCTCATCGAGGACCAGTATCAGTTCATCCTGCACCATCGGATCCTGTGGGAGGGGGAGGACGTGAACGTGGCGGTGCCGATGGTTGAGGAGACGCAGGCCCTGTATCCGGCGTTGCGGGCGTGCAGTTTCGACCGCGGCTTTCACAGTCCCGACAACCGGGTGCGGCTCGATGCGCTGCTCGACGTCAACGCACTGCCGGGAAAGGGGTATCTTTCGAAGGCGGCCCGGGAACGGGAAGAGGACGGGGCCTTCGTTGCGGCCCGGCGTGCCCATCCGGCGATTGAATCGGCCATCAACGGACTGGAGCATCGGGGCCTCGACCGTGTCCGCAGTCACGGCGCCGACGGCTTCGCGCGAACGGTCGCCCTGTCGGTGCTGGCCGCCAACCTGCATCGCATCGGGTCGATCCTGCAGAAGCGAGAGCGCAAACGACAACGCCACCGCGCCGCCTGAGCGGCGCGGTTCCGAATTCCTGCTCGGTCTCCGACCGTCACAAGACGGCAACGCTCCTCCCAGCTCTGAACACCGGTGTATCGAGCTGCTTCCGGCCGATTCGGCCCGCGGACCGCTTGTTGCGGCCAGAGCCGCCGGATTCGTGGCGGAAACATCGCCTGAATCGTGCAAATCTGTTCCGGATCTCCACCTTCACGGGGGGTTTTCTGGCTGACACTAGTTCAACGCTCAACGAAGGCCGGGGCGTGAACCCCGGCGACACGCGCGTCGGCGACGCCGGCGACGCCGCGGGCGATCTGCTCCGCTCAACGAAGGCCGGGGCGTGAACCCCGGCGACACGTGGTCGGCGCCAACGGCCTGCCGGTCGGGAGCTTCATCGCTCAACGAAGGCCGGGGCGTGAACCCCGGCGACACCTGGGCGCCAGTCCCGGTCTGGGCGGCCGGCGGCCCCGCTCAACGAAGGCCGGGGCGTGAACCCCGGCGACACCAGCCGTGCGGAGCGGCCCTCGAAGCGGCCGTCCTCGGACGCTCAACGAAGGCCGGGGCGTGAACCCCGGCGACACGCGCCGTGAAGACGCAGGCGGCCGGCCCGGCGGACCACGCTCAACGAAGGCCGGGGCGTGAACCCCGGCGACACCGGGCGATTCGATCATGCGGAAACAACGTTGTTGACCGCTCAACGAAGGCCGGGGCGTGAACCCCGGCGACACCGGCCTGGAGCCCCTCCACGCAGCCGCGTTTCTCGCACGCTCAACGAAGGCCGGGGCGTGAACCCCGGCGACACGCCGGCGCCAGCCGATGCGGATGCCGCCGCCACCCACGCTCAACGAAGGCCGGGGCGTGAACCCCGGCGACACGCCCTGGGGCACGTGTCTCCCATGATGACGCGCAACCACGCTCAACGAAGGCCGGGGCGTGAACCCCGGCGACACTCCTCGTCTCCGCGCTGGACCGCCTCCTGATACTGCCCCGCTCAACGAAGGCCGGGGCGTGAACCCCGGCGACACGAGCTGTTCCTGGCTGAACTGCTGCGCGAGCTGGCCCGCTCAACGAAGGCCGGGGCGTGAACCCCGGCGACACCGCCGCGTCCGCGGCCGCGGACGACGCCCAGTACTGGCGCGCTCAACGAAGGCCGGGGCGTGAACCCCGGCGACACGCACGAACGCCACGAAAAGCGAGCGCAAGCCGAGTGTCGCTCAACGAAGGCCGGGGCGTGAACCCCGGCGACACCCGTTGGGCCGTACCTTTGGGTTCTTTGCCCAAAGCGCTCAACGAAGGCCGGGGCGTGAACCCCGGCGACACGCGCCGCCGCCCCGACCGGCCGGGTGCGGTACTCGAGGCGCGCTCAACGAAGGCCGGGGCGTGAACCCCGGCGACACCGCGGAGCCGCCGCACCAGCCCCGCGACGGCGGCGCCACGCTCAACGAAGGCCGGGGCATGAACCCCGGCGACACCAGCCGGTCCGCCGCCGTTGCGACTTCGGCGCCGTCCGCCGCTCAACGAAGGCCGGGGCGTGAACCCCGGCGACACGCCGCGTTCGAGGCCGCGGACGACGCCCAGTACTGGCGCGCTCAACGAAGGCCGGGGCGTGAACCCCGGCGACACCGGCGGCATGGAGCAACGCGAAGTCCGTGGACAGTCCCCGCTCAACGAAGGCCGGGGCGTGAACCCCGGCGACACGCGGGCTGGGTGAGCTTCTCCAGTTGGAGCCGGGTCGCTCAACGAAGGCCGGGGCGTGAACCCCGGCGACACGGGTAGGTGGGTATGAGAAGGGTAGGGGTAGGTGGCGCTCAACGAAGGCCGGGGCGTGAACCCCGGCGACACTCGGATAGCAGTCGAAATACACGCCGCCGCGGGCGCCGCTCAACGAAGGCCGGGGCGTGAACCCCGGCGACACCTCGTGCTCGATCCAGTCGTGCGGAACGATCGGCCTCGCTCAACGAAGGCCGGGGCGTGAACCCCGGCGACACCTGCTCACGGTCGACGCCGTTCGCGGAGCCGGCCTCGCTCAACGAAGGCCGGGGCGTGAACCCCGGCGACACGGTTGCTGGCGCGGAAGGAGCGCCGCGCGGCGTGGCTCGCTCAACGAAGGCCGGGGCGTGAACCCCGGCGACACCCGCTCCGGGCGGTCTGACGGTGTTCACTGTGAACGCCGCTCAACGAAGGCCGGGGCGTGAACCCCGGCGACACCGGCGGGCCAGCGGCCGACGTGCCGCGCCCGGAGGCACGCTCAACGAAGGCCGGGGCGTGAACCCCGGCGACACCCGCGACGGCCGGGCTGCGGGTTCCGGCCGCGTGGCTCGCTCAACGAAGGCCGGGGCGTGAACCCCGGCGACACACGAAGTGGACCCGGCAGAACTCCAGCGCATCCGCCGGCGCTCAACGAAGGCCGGGGCGTGAACCCCGGCGACACCGTGCCCTCCGGCACGATCAGCTCGTTCAGGTGGTCCGCTCAACGAAGGCCGGGGCGTGAACCCCGGCGACACCCGACACCGTTGAGACGATCCACGAGGGCATTCAGCGCGCTCAACGAAGGCCGGGGCGTGAACCCCGGCGACACGCGGTGTTCGTGGGCTGGCTGATCGGCGCGGCGTCCGCTCAACGAAGGCCGGGGCGTGAACCCCGGCGACACAGGCGGAGGAAGAAAGGCTCGGCCACCACGTCGGCCGCTCAACGAAGGCCGGGGCGTGAACCCCGGCGACACACGCTGTCCTCGGCAGATGCGACGAACCCGGCGCCCGCTCAACGAAGGCCGGGGCGTGAACCCCGGCGACACCATCTCCTCCTCGTCTCCGCGGCCCACCGCCTCCTGCGCTCAACGAAGGCCGGGGCGTGAACCCCGGCGACACGCCCCGACACGGGCCGGCCGGGTGCGGTACTCGAGGCGCGCTCAACGAAGGCCGGGGCGTGAACCCCGGCGACACGAGCGGCGGCGAGGACCCGCGGGTCGAGCACGACTGTCCGCTCAACGAAGGCCGGGGCGTGAACCCCGGCGACACAGCTTCAAGCGCATGCGCTCGGCGCTCGCGGCGTGCGACGCTCAACGAAGGCCGGGGCGTGAACCCCGGCGACACCCGCCTCGGCGAACGCCGTTGACGCGCCGTCCTCCAGCGCTCAACGAAGGCCGGGGCGTGAACCCCGGCGACACCCGGCGGGTGGCCGCGCCGATGCCCACGTCGCAGCTCGCTCAACGAAGGCCGGGGCGTGAACCCCGGCGACACCGCGGTCGCCGGCGGCGAGCCCATGCTCCGCCAGGGTCGCTCAACGAAGGCCGGGGCGTGAACCCCGGCGACACCGGCGGGCCAGCGGCCGACGTGCCGCGGCCTGAGGCACGCTCAACGAAGGCCGGGGCGTGAACCCCGGCGACACCCGCGAAAGTTGCCGGCGCCGCCGGCAGCGTTCCACGTCGCTCAACGAAGGCCGGGGCGTGAACCCCGGCGACACCTCCCCGATCCCGCGTCGCTCAACGAAGGCCGGGGCGTGAACCCCGGCGACACTCCTCGATCGGCGCGCTCGGCTTGAACCCGTTGACCGCTCAACGAAGGCCGGGGCGTGAACCCCGGCGACACGCGGGCGTCGGGGTCAGCGCGACGCTGACGATCTCCACGCTCAACGAAGGCCGGGGCGTGAACCCCGGCGACACGCGGGCGTCGGGGTCAGCGCGACGCTGACGATCTCCACGCTCAACGAAGGCCGGGGCGTGAACCCCGGCGACACCAGTGGTTCCGGTCCGGCAACCGATCATCGGTCCATCGCTCAACGAAGGCCGGGGCGTGAACCCCGGCGACACGCGCTGATGCCGCTGGACGCGGGGTTGATCCGGCGCTGCGCTCAACGAAGGCCGGGGCGTGAACCCCGGCGACACCGCCGGCGGCAGGACTACCTGCTCTGGCTGGCCGACGCTCAACGAAGGCCGGGGCGTGAACCCCGGCGACACTCGACGTGCGCCGGTGGTACCGCGCCGATCCGAGCGCTCAACGAAGGCCGGGGCGTGAACCCCGGCGACACGAGCGGGTCCAGGTCGGGGATCGGCAGGTCGCCGCGCGCTCAACGAAGGCCGGGGCGTGAACCCCGGCGACACGCCGTGCTGACGGCTCTCGCCCGCTGGATGCAGGACGCTCAACGAAGGCCGGGGCGTGAACCCCGGCGACACGTGACATGCCGATGTCCGCCGCGTCCACTTCCGGCGGCGCTCAACGAAGGCCGGGGCGTGAACCCCGGCGACACGACGGCAAGAAGGGCGCGGCGCGCAATCTGCGGGCGCGCTCAACGAAGGCCGGGGCGTGAACCCCGGCGACACCAGCCACGCGCGCCGGCCGACTTCCGCGGTCTGCTCGCTCAACGAAGGCCGGGGCGTGAACCCCGGCGACACGCCCTGTTGTGCAGGCGACTGCAGGCGACTGCATACCCGCTCAACGAAGGCCGGGGCGTGAACCCCGGCGACACCCGTCCGCCCGCCATCGGCACGTCCGCCGTCCGTCTCGCTCAACGAAGGCCGGGGCGTGAACCCCGGCGACACGGCGACGCTCACGGGCGACTCCCCGCGGGTGTGGCCGCTCAACGAAGGCCGGGGCGTGAACCCCGGCGACACTCGCCCCCCCGTTGCCCGCCCGGCCCATCCGGGCGGGCGCTCAACGAAGGCCGGGGCGTGAACCCCGGCGACACGAGCGAGCTTTGGCAGCAAGTCGCCGAGGAGCTGGTCGCTCAACGAAGGCCGGGGCGTGAACCCCGGCGACACCGCGCCGCGGGGCCGGGGCCGCATCCGGCAGCCGCGGCAGCCCGCTCAACGAAGGCCGGGGCGTGAACCCCGGCGACACGCACCTCGCCGGTGGCCAGGTCCGCCATGTGGCCGTCGCTCAACGAAGGCCGGGGCGTGAACCCCGGCGACACGGCAACGTCGTCGGATGTTCCGTCGTGGTCGGACACCGCTCAACGAAGGCCGGGGCGTGAACCCCGGCGACACTGTGGGACACGGCCGCGGCATCGGGCGTGCGGGGGCACGCTCAACGAAGGCCGGGGCGTGAACCCCGGCGACACAGCCGCGGCGACGCCGACGACGAAACAGCCGCGCGCCGCTCAACGAAGGCCGGGGCGTGAACCCCGGCGACACTTCGGTCGCATGAACGACCGGACCGCCAACTCGCTCGCTCAACGAAGGCCGGGGCGTGAACCCCGGCGACACCCCGGGCGGGACGGGGAAGTCGTCCACGTGCGAGCACGCTCAACGAAGGCCGGGGCGTGAACCCCGGCGACACCTGGCGGCGCGCGGGGCGTGAGGCGCGGGTTGGGCATCGCTCAACGAAGGCCGGGGCGTGAACCCCGGCGACACCTTTCGGAACACATCAACGTTCATGGCTCGCCTCCCTCGCTCAACGAAGGCCGGGGCGTGAACCCCGGCGACACCACCGACCGCGCGTCTACGCCGGGCGTGGTTCACCTCGCTCAACGAAGGCCGGGGCGTGAACCCCGGCGACACGCATCGTCCCAGGGGCGAGGCGCGCGAACACCCTGGCGCTCAACGAAGGCCGGGGCGTGAACCCCGGCGACACACTCGACTCCGACGTGAACTTCGTGTCGCGGGAGGCGCTCAACGAAGGCCGGGGCGTGAACCCCGGCGACACGTTCGCGGAATGGAGAATGAAGGGGCGTACTCTCGCTCGCTCAACGAAGGCCGGGGCGTGAACCCCGGCGACACGCCTCGTCAACGATGAGGTTCCGGCCGCGAACGAGGCGCTCAACGAAGGCCGGGGCGTGAACCCCGGCGACACTGCCACCAGGCGCGTACCGCATCGCGGGCAGTCGATCTCCGCTCAACGAAGGCCGGGGCGTGAACCCCGGCGACACCATCCCCGTGCGGCAGACGTCGCCGGTGCTGGAGCTGCGCTCAACGAAGGCCGGGGCGTGAACCCCGGCGACACGCGGGCGGCTTGCGACCGTCAGACTTCTCGCGGTCCGCTCAACGAAGGCCGGGGCGTGAACCCCGGCGACACGCCGACCTCGGCGCAGTGGATGCCTTCCGACGAGCCCGCTCAACGAAGGCCGGGGCGTGAACCCCGGCGACACAGCGCCTGGTTCGCGCAGGGTGACGCACGATATCGGCGCTCAACGAAGGCCGGGGCGTGAACCCCGGCGACACTCCTCGAGCGGTGCGGCCGGCTTGAAGGCGTTGATCGCTCAACGAAGGCCGGGGCGTGAACCCCGGCGACACCACCGGCGCGCCGTCTTCGCCGACAGCCACCGGCGTCGCTCAACGAAGGCCGGGGCGTGAACCCCGGCGACACCCCCAAAACTCATGGTCGTTGGATGGAGCACAGTACCCGCTCAACGAAGGCCGGGGCGTGAACCCCGGCGACACCGGCCGGCGCCGGTCGGGTCGCGGTACGGCGTCTCCATCGCTCAACGAAGGCCGGGGCGTGAACCCCGGCGACACCAGATCGCCCACCCGTCCGGCGCCGCCGCGCCGGCCGCTCAACGAAGGCCGGGGCGTGAACCCCGGCGACACTCCCGCCCGGCGGGATTGTGACCGCGCCGGCGATGGGCGCTCAACGAAGGCCGGGGCGTGAACCCCGGCGACACTGGCCGCTACGAGCGGACAACGCGTGGCGAAACGGGCACGCTCAACGAAGGCCGGGGCGTGAACCCCGGCGACACTCCTGCACCTGGATGACGACCTTCAGCCGGCCGTCCGCTCAACGAAGGCCGGGGCGTGAACCCCGGCGACACGCGGCCGGAGTCGGACGCCTGGAGCAGCACCGGGACCGCTCAACGAAGGCCGGGGCGTGAACCCCGGCGACACCGCCCGCGTCCCACCCGCGGACGCCCTTGTTGTGGGGCCGCTCAACGAAGGCCGGGGCGTGAACCCCGGCGACACGCCGACGCGAGACGGCCGCCGACGAGCAGGCACCCTGCGCTCAACGAAGGCCGGGGCGTGAACCCCGGCGACACTTGCGCCGTGACCGGGTGCAACCCGTAGACAAAGCCCGCTCAACGAAGGCCGGGGCGTGAACCCCGGCGACACCTTGCCGTCGATGGGGTGTCCGCGCCGCTTGCGCGTCGCTCAACGAAGGCCGGGGCGTGAACCCCGGCGACACGCGTACGCGCGCGTATAGGTCGATGGGTAACAAGGGCGCTCAACGAAGGCCGGGGCGTGAACCCCGGCGACACGTCCCAGACGTCGGTGGTCGAGATCGAGTCATCCGCCGCTCAACGAAGGCCGGGGCGTGAACCCCGGCGACACGGCGACGTGCTGACCGCCGCCCAGCAGCGCTACCACGCTCAACGAAGGCCGGGGCGTGAACCCCGGCGACACGCTCTGGAGGCCGTCTGGCGCGACGACCGGGCCGCGCTCAACGAAGGCCGGGGCGTGAACCCCGGCGACACCCGCATAGCGGCTGGCGCGGCGCGGCATGCTCCCCGGAGCCGCTCAACGAAGGCCGGGGCGTGAACCCCGGCGACACGTGCCGGGCGGCGTCGGGCCGGGCGACGACTGGATCGCTCAACGAAGGCCGGGGCGTGAACCCCGGCGACACGGGGGACCCTCCGGGGTCCCCTTTCATCCATACATCGCTCAACGAAGGCCGGGGCGTGAACCCCGGCGACACGTCAAAGGCCGGGGCGTGAACCCCGGCGACACTGGCAGCTGAAGCTCTTCTACCTCGCCCTCTCCCACGCTCAACGAAGGCCGGGGCGTGAACCCCGGCGACACCGTGCTGTAACGTCCACGAGTTCGGTGGGGTAGTAGGCGCTCAACGAAGGCCGGGGCGTGAACCCCGGCGACACCCGCTGCGAACCACCGGCGCGCCCGCCAGCGGGAAGCTCGCTCAACGAAGGCCGGGGCGTGAACCCCGGCGACACGCCCACGCCGCCCCAAACGCGCGCGGGGCCGTCCCCGCTCAACGAAGGCCGGGGCGTGAACCCCGGCGACACGCGCTCCAGGCGGCAGTCCGGCCGCCCGATACCGCGGTCGCTCAACGAAGGCCGGGGCGTGAACCCCGGCGACACATCGCGCGCCAGCACGGGCGAGACCAGCTGGCCAGCGCTCAACGAAGGCCGGGGCGTGAACCCCGGCGACACGACACGCCCGACCTTGCCGTCAGGCAGTTTCACGCAGCGCTCAACGAAGGCCGGGGCGTGAACCCCGGCGACACGCCCAGTCGGCCCTCGGCACGACCACGGCCCTCGGCGCTCAACGAAGGCCGGGGCGTGAACCCCGGCGACACGCGCCCACGGGCGCAGGAAGGCGGTAGAACGGAATGCCGCTCAACGAAGGCCGGGGCGTGAACCCCGGCGACACGCGACGCGCGTGACCGTGCCGGTGGCGGCGTCGAGGGTCGCTCAACGAAGGCCGGGGCGTGAACCCCGGCGACACACGCGCCCGGCGCTCATTGCGGCCTCCGCGTCCGCATCCGCGCTCAACGAAGGCCGGGGCGTGAACCCCGGCGACACGCGCGCCCGACGTCGGCCGGCATGCGCCCCGGCCGCGCTCAACGAAGGCCGGGGCGTGAACCCCGGCGACACCTCCGTGATGGTAGGCCAGTACTCGGCCTCACCGTCCGCTCAACGAAGGCCGGGGCGTGAACCCCGGCGACACATGCGGAACGAGCCGCGCACGATTGGACGCGCGACCGCTCAACGAAGGCCGGGGCGTGAACCCCGGCGACACCCGCGAGGGGCGCAGCGCCACCTTCCTCGGCCGGCCCGCTCAACGAAGGCCGGGGCGTGAACCCCGGCGACACGCCTGATGCCCCTGCCGCAGGCCGAGCGGCGCCGGCGCTCAACGAAGGCCGGGGCGTGAACCCCGGCGACACATCGGGCTGGCGGACATGACGTCGCGCGTGACGTCCGCTCAACGAAGGCCGGGGCGTGAACCCCGGCGACACCAGCCCGTCTTCGTCGAACCCCATCACTCGCCTCCCTCGCTCAACGAAGGCCGGGGCGTGAACCCCGGCGACACATCCCCGCGTCGCGGGCCGCGCGCAGCCGCTCGACCGCTCAACGAAGGCCGGGGCGTGAACCCCGGCGACACCATTCCGCAACGGACGGATACCGGGCCGGTAGCGCCCGCTCAACGAAGGCCGGGGCGTGAACCCCGGCGACACCATGCATGCGCCGAACGTCAACGCGCGTGAGCGGTCGCGCTCAACGAAGGCCGGGGCGTGAACCCCGGCGACACCCACTTCTGCACGACGGCCTGCCCCCGCAGGTGGCGCGCTCAACGAAGGCCGGGGCGTGAACCCCGGCGACACATGCGCAGGCAGTCGTCCTCGTCGTCCGCCGACTCGACCGCTCAACGAAGGCCGGGGCGTGAACCCCGGCGACACTCGTTCAGAATCTCGGCATACCGGGCGGAGCTCAACTTCGCTCAACGAAGGCCGGGGCGTGAACCCCGGCGACACTGCCGACCGCGCCTTCTTCCCCGGTCAGCGCCAGGTGCGCTCAACGAAGGCCGGGGCGTGAACCCCGGCGACACTCGGACACGTCCATGATCGGCTCCCCGGTCCAGCCCGCTCAACGAAGGCCGGGGCGTGAACCCCGGCGACACTCGTGAGATTCTGAACGATGGCACCCTCGGAATCCTCGCTCAACGAAGGCCGGGGCGTGAACCCCGGCGACACGCGGGGTCGTGCGGGTCGCCGTCGGCGTCCGCCGACGCTCAACGAAGGCCGGGGCGTGAACCCCGGCGACACGGGTAGGGCGCTCGGCACGCTGCGCCTGACGGCGCCCGCTCAACGAAGGCCGGGGCGTGAACCCCGGCGACACGAGGTCGACCCCGCCGACGAGCGGCTGCTTCGGACCGCTCAACGAAGGCCGGGGCGTGAACCCCGGCGACACCCGCGCCGGATGCCTTTGCGGCGTCCGACTGGTGCTTCGCTCAACGAAGGCCGGGGCGTGAACCCCGGCGACACCCCATCAGCGTCGACGATGAGCCCGTCCGTGTCGACCGCTCAACGAAGGCCGGGGCGTGAACCCCGGCGACACGCCGTCCCAGGCGTCGGTGACCCGCATGTCGCCGCCCGCTCAACGAAGGCCGGGGCGTGAACCCCGGCGACACCCTCGGAGGCGTGGGCGAAGATGACGATGGCGGCATACGCTCAACGAAGGCCGGGGCGTGAACCCCGGCGACACACCCTAGGATGGGGACCTTCGGGTCCCCTCCTTTTCCGCTCAACGAAGGCCGGGGCGTGAACCCCGGCGACACCCGCGGACGCGACGGTCAGCTCGATGCCCGCGACGCGCGCTCAACGAAGGCCGGGGCGTGAACCCCGGCGACACCTTCGAGATTCGACGCCCGCCGAATCCCGTCGATCTCGCTCAACGAAGGCCGGGGCGTGAACCCCGGCGACACATCGCGGAGTGGCTCGAGAGCGTGGCGGATATCAGACGCTCAACGAAGGCCGGGGCGTGAACCCCGGCGACACCAGCACAAGTACGCGGAGGCGTTCAAGCTCATGTGCGCTCAACGAAGGCCGGGGCGTGAACCCCGGCGACACGCGGATCAACGACGCCAGCCGCGCCGTCATGCTGGCCGCTCAACGAAGGCCGGGGCGTGAACCCCGGCGACACATGGAGATCGCGCTGGGGTGGTGGTGCATGGATCTCGCTCAACGAAGGCCGGGGCGTGAACCCCGGCGACACGTCGGGTCGAGAAGCGGCCGCCCGGCAGTCTGTTCCGCTCAACGAAGGCCGGGGCGTGAACCCCGGCGACACCCTCCCATCCAACCGACTGTGCATACGACTGATATCGCTCAACGAAGGCCGGGGCGTGAACCCCGGCGACACTCCCATCGCCAGCATCGTGCTGTAGCCGTGCTCGATCGCTCAACGAAGGCCGGGGCGTGAACCCCGGCGACACATCGTCCGCTCTGCACGGCCGCCACCACACCCTGCGCCGCTCAACGAAGGCCGGGGCGTGAACCCCGGCGACACTAGTGAGCCAGGCCATCGAAGTAGGGGTTGTCCTCCGCTCAACGAAGGCCGGGGCGTGAACCCCGGCGACACCGATCGTCGTCACCCTGACCTCGGCGACGGTGGCCGCCGCTCAACGAAGGCCGGGGCGTGAACCCCGGCGACACGCGATGGCGCGAGCGGATGGCGACGGCGGGGCAGGCCGCTCAACGAAGGCCGGGGCGTGAACCCCGGCGACACGTGCCACGCCTGGACGACGAACTCGCGCAGCGACCGCCGCTCAACGAAGGCCGGGGCGTGAACCCCGGCGACACGGGCGGCGCTCCCGCAGGGTGAAGGCGGCTACACGCTCGCTCAACGAAGGCCGGGGCGTGAACCCCGGCGACACCCGCCGGCCGGGGCGGATCGTCGTCTGATCTTGCCTCGCTCAACGAAGGCCGGGGCGTGAACCCCGGCGACACCCGACCAGTGACGCCCCTACCCATGCCGGAGTGCCGCTCGCTCAACGAAGGCCGGGGCGTGAACCCCGGCGACACCGCCGAGGTCCGGGAAGCTCCCCGTGGAGTTCCGCAGGTTCGCTCAACGAAGGCCGGGGCGTGAACCCCGGCGACACCCGCGGCCCGAGCGCCGGCAGGATCTGCCGGCGCATCGCTCAACGAAGGCCGGGGCGTGAACCCCGGCGACACCTTGCGAGCTGCGCCAATTGCCGACCGTTGAATCCGACGCTCAACGAAGGCCGGGGCGTGAACCCCGGCGACACCCGCATATGAGGGTGACGCACCGATACAGGGCGGCGTACCCGCTCAACGAAGGCCGGGGCGTGAACCCCGGCGACACGCGGCCAGAGGGGCGGAGCCGGCCGCGCGCGCTCAGCTCGCTCAACGAAGGCCGGGGCGTGAACCCCGGCGACACTCGCCCAGCTCCGGAGATGGGCTGCCAGCGGCAGCGCTCAACGAAGGCCGGGGCGTGAACCCCGGCGACACCCGTCCGGCGCGGCGTTCGCCGCGGCGATCGAGGCCGCTCAACGAAGGCCGGGGCGTGAACCCCGGCGACACGGTGGCAGCTGAAGCTGTTCTACCTCGCCCTCGCCCACGCTCAACGAAGGCCGGGGCGTGAACCCCGGCGACACCCGGCCGCTCGAGGGGCTGGCGGCGCCGTGGGCGCCCGCTCAACGAAGGCCGGGGCGTGAACCCCGGCGACACCCTCGGCCAGCCGGTCGAGCGCCTCGGAGACCCGGAGCGCTCAACGAAGGCCGGGGCGTGAACCCCGGCGACACCAGTCTGCGCCGGTCAGGGGGGAGGGGCTTGTTCTTCGCTCAACGAAGGCCGGGGCGTGAACCCCGGCGACACCCACGTCGCCGGCGACGACGCGGGGCTCGGCGGCGCCCGCTCAACGAAGGCCGGGGCGTGAACCCCGGCGACACCGCGGCCGGGTCCGCGCCGCCGACGACGCTCTCGAGCGCTCAACGAAGGCCGGGGCGTGAACCCCGGCGACACCCGCCACTCGCGCGCCAGGCGGCCGACGAGCAGCGGCGCTCAACGAAGGCCGGGGCGTGAACCCCGGCGACACCGGAACCAGGGAGAGCAGGTAGCGCACGACCGCGCGAGCCGCTCAACGAAGGCCGGGGCGTGAACCCCGGCGACACCCGACGATCCACGTCGCCTCCTCGCCGCGGCACTGCGCTCAACGAAGGCCGGGGCGTGAACCCCGGCGACACCGCCGAGCGCGCCGCCGGGCAGCCCCCAGATCCACGCCGCTCAACGAAGGCCGGGGCGTGAACCCCGGCGACACCCGGCGGCGGCGGCGGCGTACCGTACCGCGGCGGCGGCCGCTCAACGAAGGCCGGGGCGTGAACCCCGGCGACACCCGCGGTCGGCGTCGGCGCCGTGAAGGGGATCCTCGCCGACGCTCAACGAAGGCCGGGGCGTGAACCCCGGCGACACGGCCGCGGGCGTCGGATACGAGACCGCGCGCGACCTCGCTCAACGAAGGCCGGGGCGTGAACCCCGGCGACACACGTGCCGATGGCGGGCGGACGGCGGGCGAATATCCCGCTCAACGAAGGCCGGGGCGTGAACCCCGGCGACACGCCCGCGCGAGGTCAGCGTCGCAGCACACCCGATCCGCTCAACGAAGGCCGGGGCGTGAACCCCGGCGACACTCCGGGCTGCAGGATGATTCCGGCGGGACGGCAGTTCGCTCAACGAAGGCCGGGGCGTGAACCCCGGCGACACGCCGTGCACGTCGAAGAGGCCGGCCCTGGTTCGCGCGCTCAACGAAGGCCGGGGCGTGAACCCCGGCGACACCGGGGCCGATCCGCCCGCGCCACGACGGGCGCGGGGACGCTCAACGAAGGCCGGGGCGTGAACCCCGGCGACACCGCCGTCCGGCGCGACGACGAGCGGCACGCGCCAGCCCGCTCAACGAAGGCCGGGGCGTGAACCCCGGCGACACCACCGGCATCCGGCCGTCGCTCACGCCCGCGGCGGCGGCCGCTCAACGAAGGCCGGGGCGTGAACCCCGGCGACACTCCTCGCGGCGCGCGCGGATTCGCCGCGCCTCCTCGACCGCTCAACGAAGGCCGGGGCGTGAACCCCGGCGACACCGGTCTCCATCCGGATCATGATGCGCGCGTCCATTCCAGCGCTCAACGAAGGCCGGGGCGTGAACCCCGGCGACACTTCGACGCGGACTCGGAGCCGCGGCGGCAGTTCCTCGCTCAACGAAGGCCGGGGCGTGAACCCCGGCGACACGGCGGATTCAGCCAGATCGTCGGACCGCCCCACGGGCGCTCAACGAAGGCCGGGGCGTGAACCCCGGCGACACCCTTCGGCGGCAGGCGGAAGTCCGGCTTGGCGATCAACGCTCAACGAAGGCCGGGGCGTGAACCCCGGCGACACCTTGCGCGCCGGCCGCAACACGCGCCCCACCATCTGGGCCGCTCAACGAAGGCCGGGGCGTGAACCCCGGCGACACGTCCGAAAGGGTCGCGGTCTGGGGGATGCGCCCGTCGCTCAACGAAGGCCGGGGCGTGAACCCCGGCGACACGCGGCTGACCCTGCCCCGTGGCGGGCGGTCGGGCAACGCTCAACGAAGGCCGGGGCGTGAACCCCGGCGACACTCCACGTGGTAGCCGGCCGTTTCCTGCGCCCCCTCCTCGCTCAACGAAGGCCGGGGCGTGAACCCCGGCGACACCCTCACGCCCGCGAACGCCGTGGGCGGCCGGAGCGACGCTCAACGAAGGCCGGGGCGTGAACCCCGGCGACACTTGAACAGCGCCGCGTCACCCGGCCGCGGGTCCTGCTGCGCTCAACGAAGGCCGGGGCGTGAACCCCGGCGACACTCGAGTTCGACGCGACCACAATCAAGGCGTTGCTGCCCGCTCAACGAAGGCCGGGGCGTGAACCCCGGCGACACTCCCGGACGATGGTCGCCTGTTGCTGCCGCGCGTTGCTCGCTCAACGAAGGCCGGGGCGTGAACCCCGGCGACACGATGGGATGCGGGTGCATGTCGGGCTCCCCGGCCAGCGCTCAACGAAGGCCGGGGCGTGAACCCCGGCGACACGTTGTGGCCGACTGGAACCGCGTCCACAGGTTCAACGTCGCTCAACGAAGGCCGGGGCGTGAACCCCGGCGACACCCTGTTGGGCGTAGGCGCCATGGCCGACGTAAACCTCGCTCAACGAAGGCCGGGGCGTGAACCCCGGCGACACGTGAAAGATTACCCCTAGAGTCGAGCGTGTCACCTCCCGCTCAACGAAGGCCGGGGCGTGAACCCCGGCGACACTCCCGGGGGCCTCATCGACGGCGTCGACGCCCTCGGTCGCTCAACGAAGGCCGGGGCGTGAACCCCGGCGACACGTTGTGGCCGACTGGAACCGCGTCCACATGTTCAGCATCGCTCAACGAAGGCCGGGGCGTGAACCCCGGCGACACGCCGAGCCGCGCCCGGAGGTCGACGTGGGCCAGGCGCGCTCAACGAAGGCCGGGGCGTGAACCCCGGCGACACGTGGTCAGGTGCTGGACCATCCGGGTCGCCCCGCCCGCTCAACGAAGGCCGGGGCGTGAACCCCGGCGACACACCTGACAATGGTCGAAGGCAATGCGCGCCTGTGACGCTCAACGAAGGCCGGGGCGTGAACCCCGGCGACACTCGACGTGCGCCGGCGGTACCGCGCCGAGCCGGACGCTCAACGAAGGCCGGGGCGTGAACCCCGGCGACACCTTGGCCTTCATGCCGGCCGTCACGCTGGTGGTCAGCGCTCAACGAAGGCCGGGGCGTGAACCCCGGCGACACTTGAAGTCGGTGTCCCGGATGGGGGCGGTGCGGGACGCTCAACGAAGGCCGGGGCGTGAACCCCGGCGACACACTGATCCCGGCCGGTCTGCTGGTGGACGTGGCCGGCCGCTCAACGAAGGCCGGGGCGTGAACCCCGGCGACACGTCGACGCCGCCGAGGCCGAGAGGCTGACCGCGGCCGGCGCTCAACGAAGGCCGGGGCGTGAACCCCGGCGACACCATCGCGCCAGCACCATGCTCACGCACACCCGCCACGCGCTCAACGAAGGCCGGGGCGTGAACCCCGGCGACACGGGTTGCCGCCGTCCGGACGTTCCCGGCCGACGTCGCGCTCAACGAAGGCCGGGGCGTGAACCCCGGCGACACGCGAACACCACCGGGGATCTCGTCCGAGGCGCAGCGACGCTCAACGAAGGCCGGGGCGTGAACCCCGGCGACACTATGAAGCGCTCGGCGTGGATGCGGGCTTCGAGGTCGCTCAACGAAGGCCGGGGCGTGAACCCCGGCGACACGGCCAGAACATGGTCGAACGCAACGCGCGCCTGTTGCGCTCAACGAAGGCCGGGGCGTGAACCCCGGCGACACTCCCGGCTGATCTCCATGCGCGGCCGACCCGGGCAGCGCTCAACGAAGGCCGGGGCGTGAACCCCGGCGACACGTCAGGGCGGCGACGGAGGCCCCCTCGGTGGCGATCTCGCTCAACGAAGGCCGGGGCGTGAACCCCGGCGACACAACGCCAGGAACGGCAGGAGTCCCCATCTCATCGTCCGCTCAACGAAGGCCGGGGCGTGAACCCCGGCGACACTCGCCGCGGGGCGGAGAACGCGTCCGATCATCTGCAACGCTCAACGAAGGCCGGGGCGTGAACCCCGGCGACACCCCCCGCGAGCGGAGGCTTGCCGAGCACGTAGGCACGCGCTCAACGAAGGCCGGGGCGTGAACCCCGGCGACACGTGACGGGTTGGCCAGCATCGCCTTCGCCGTGTCCGCTCAACGAAGGCCGGGGCGTGAACCCCGGCGACACCCTGCGGCTGTCGCCGGTCGACCACCGCGACGACCTCGCTCAACGAAGGCCGGGGCGTGAACCCCGGCGACACTCGCGGGGTCGACGCCGAGGGCCGTCGGCATCTCCACCGCTCAACGAAGGCCGGGGCGTGAACCCCGGCGACACCCGGCGGTGTCCCGCTGCCGCTGGTAGCGCCCGGCGGCCGCTCAACGAAGGCCGGGGCGTGAACCCCGGCGACACGGCCGGCAGGTGGACGAGCGTGCCGGCCGGCAGCCGCCGCTCAACGAAGGCCGGGGCGTGAACCCCGGCGACACCGCCGCCGCGGTGCCGGACGTGCTCGGCGGCGTGGCCCGCTCAACGAAGGCCGGGGCGTGAACCCCGGCGACACGCCCGGCGGCCGCGCCGGGAACTGGTCCATCACGAGCGCTCAACGAAGGCCGGGGCGTGAACCCCGGCGACACCCGCGGCGAGGTCGACGGTGTAGTCGTCGTCGACGTCCGCTCAACGAAGGCCGGGGCGTGAACCCCGGCGACACCTGTCGGGCGGCGGCGTGGGCCTGCGCGCCGCCCTGCGCTCAACGAAGGCCGGGGCGTGAACCCCGGCGACACATTTCTCCTCCCTTACCGCCCTACCGCGCGCGGATCGCTCAACGAAGGCCGGGGCGTGAACCCCGGCGACACCTGCGGGACTCGATGGTCTGCTGGCTGTAGATGGTGCGCTCAACGAAGGCCGGGGCGTGAACCCCGGCGACACCGGCGCTCCCCGCCATCCCCGCGCTGGCCGCCGGCGGCCGCTCAACGAAGGCCGGGGCGTGAACCCCGGCGACACGCCGGCGTCCGCGGCGTCCTCGGCGCCGAGCTCGACGCTCAACGAAGGCCGGGGCGTGAACCCCGGCGACACCGCGCCGCGGCCCGGCACACGTCGTGGCGATCGGTGGGCGCTCAACGAAGGCCGGGGCGTGAACCCCGGCGACACGCACGGGCCGCTCGCCCGCGACGTGGGCGATCTGGTCCGCTCAACGAAGGCCGGGGCGTGAACCCCGGCGACACCCGGTCCCGCGGGCGATCGTCGCCAGGGCCTCGTCCGCTCAACGAAGGCCGGGGCGTGAACCCCGGCGACACGCCTACGCCGACGCCGAGGGCGCCGCCGCCCGCGTCGCTCAACGAAGGCCGGGGCGTGAACCCCGGCGACACCTGGCGATTCCGTGCAGGAGGACCTGGGCCGGGTGAAACGCTCAACGAAGGCCGGGGCGTGAACCCCGGCGACACGTCGTGAAGCCGTAGGCCGCGCGCGCGACGCCGCCCGCTCAACGAAGGCCGGGGCGTGAACCCCGGCGACACGACCCGCTCGCGCAGGTACTGCTCGGCCTCGGCGCCCGCTCAACGAAGGCCGGGGCGTGAACCCCGGCGACACTACCCGCCACGAGCGACACGCACCGGTGCACGACCGCCGCTCAACGAAGGCCGGGGCGTGAACCCCGGCGACACGAGACGCCGTTGCCGACGCAGGCGGGGTTGTTCGGCGCTCAACGAAGGCCGGGGCGTGAACCCCGGCGACACCCGCCGCCGCCGCCGGTCCCGCCGCCCGAAACGGCCCGCTCAACGAAGGCCGGGGCGTGAACCCCGGCGACACGGCTGCCGCCACACGAAACGCTTGCGCGCGTCCACGTGCGCTCAACGAAGGCCGGGGCGTGAACCCCGGCGACACTCTGCGAGGCCTACGCCAAACTGACGATGGCGTAGGAGCGCTCAACGAAGGCCGGGGCGTGAACCCCGGCGACACTTGGCCGCCTTCTCGCGGTTTTCGCGCTCGCGCTGCGCGCTCAACGAAGGCCGGGGCGTGAACCCCGGCGACACCTCGCGGGCCAGGCGATGCGGCTGAGGCCCTTTCAGCGCTCAACGAAGGCCGGGGCGTGAACCCCGGCGACACGCGAAGGTCAAGGTGCTGGCGATCCGGGTCGTGGCGGCGCTCAACGAAGGCCGGGGCGTGAACCCCGGCGACACTGCTAAATTCCGCGACAAGAGCGGTCTTGGGGCGCAAACGTCGTGCTTTCCGATGCAGGCACCTGTCCGGCATCACGTGCGGGCTCATTTTACGGGATTCGCAGCAACCCGGCGGACGAAATTGCCGAGAGCGCGCCGAACGGCAGGCGTTCACGTGCTTCCAACCGGAATCACCGGGGGTTCGCAGGCCGGTCAGAGGACCCACGGCTGGCCCAGTTCATGGTCCTGACTGCGACCGAACCGGAGCTTGGCGTCTTGCAGTCGCCCGGGGAAGCGGTAGACGATCACCGAATCGTGGTGGCTGTCGATGACGTCCTGAACCTCGCCGACCAGGCGGGCCAGTCGTTCGGGCGACAGGCGGCATTCGAAAACCGAAAACTGCACACGCTGACCGTACTTCTCGCAGATCTGCGCGACGCGCCTGAGCCTGGTTGCGCCCACGGTCTCCGTATCCGCGATGTCGTAGGTGACCAGGACGTCCATGCCTTCACATGACGACGAACGGCGGGTACGCCGGAAGATCACCTCGCAGATGGCGTGCGAGCAGCGTCGCCTGCACGGCCGGCAGCGCCCACCTTCCTATCCGCTCGCCCGACACGGCATGGTGGACCTCGGCTTCCTTGTGGTCTTCCCACGCCCCGATCAGCCTGGCTCGACCTTCGTCGCTCAAGTAGACGCCGCCCCCCGGCGTTCGGACGAAGCTGTCCGGACCGACTTGCCGGCGACGCACCAGGGACACGACGAACCGGTCCGTCAACGCCCGCAATTCCTCGGCCAGGTCGAGAGCCAGCGACGGCCGGCCGGAACGGGGACGATGGAAGAAGCCCATCTGGTAGTCCAGGCCGACGCTTTCTATCGCGCCGATACACTCCGTCACGAGCAGGCCGTAGCAGAATCCGAGCATGGCGTTGACCGGGTCTCGAGGCGGGCGCCGCGTCCTCGCCGAGAACTCGAGACCGCTCTTCGATACGACCCGCGCCAGCGCGCCGAAGTAGATTCTGGCGGCGTCTCCTTCGATACCACGAACGTGGTTCGCCGTGCCGGCGGCGGCCAGTCGGGGAATCCGGTCGGAGATCCATGCGGCGCGCTCCGCAAGGGACCCGGCGTCGGTCGGGTCGTTCTCGTCCCGGGCCCAGCGGTCGATTACTTTCCGGCTGTTCTGGAGCTTGGCCGCGACGATCGCCCTGGACAACCCGAGCGAGCGGTCATCGTCCATGACCGCCTGATACAGCGCGGTCCGGAGGTGCACGTTGCCGCCGGTCGAGCCGCCGACCACGAAGCGAACCGCCCCGCCCGTCTGCAGCGAGGCGACACGAACGCCGCGTCGGACGCACGCGTCGAGCGCCTGCGTGGTGACCTGCGCGGCGCCCAACAGGATGACGGCGTCGATGGCTTCCAGCGGAACCCGCCGGCTGCCCTCCGGGGAGGACACGAGCAGCGACCCGTTGCGATGCCGCACGCGGGCGCGGTGGTCACGAACGTACACGGTGTTCAGGTAGCGCATCGGAACACGACGTTCGCCATGTACCGGTTCACCCGGTTCGGCGCGGCGGTCAGTTCGGGCAGGCAGTGGTGCCGAAGCTGGCATTCCGCGCAACGACGATCGTTGGGGGCCGCCGGCAGTTCGGCCGTGAGAAGCTGGGTCCGGATTTCCCGGATGATCGCCCGAACCTCGGCGCGGAGCGCGGGCGTGAAGGCGACCGGCACCTTGCGCCTCGGCCCGCCGTACCAGACGTGGCCGTCGGCCACGTCCACACCGAGCATCTCTTCCAGACACAGCGCCTGAGCGCAAAGCTGCAGGTCGGCCGCCGTTCCATGCCGGACACCGGACTTGTACTCGACCGGACGAACCACGCACCGTTCGAGCCCGGCCGCGGGGGCACGGCCCGACAACACGCTCTCGTCACTCGTCGGGGGCAGGTCCTCGTCCGTTGCGGGTTCGATCTCGACCGCGTCGGCGCGGCCCGACAGCCCCAGGGTCTCCGACCACAGCGGGATCGACCGGAGAACCAGCCTCCCCCGCTCGCGCCGGTGACGCCCGCCGTCGACCCGGCGATGCGCCCGCGAACCCCGCACGGTGTGGACGTTGTCGCTCCAGACCCCGTCGCAGTGGATGAGGGCGCATTGCCGAGGGCAGTACACGAAGTGCTCGATGGCCGAGATCGGGACGACGGGCGCGTCGGTCACAGGGGTTTGGATCCGAAAGCTCGCGTCTTGTCCTGCCCTCTGGGTATAAACTGGACGCTTTGCCACCCGGCCTGAACCCCGAGTCTCGCCCAGGAGGATCGCCTCTCGGGCTTCCAGACGTCCATGAGCGCATCGATGCCCGCGGTGTCGAGCGGCTGGCTCCAGGCCGGCCACACGAAACGTCGGCCGGGTTGGTCTCGCGGGTTATTCAGCCACCCTTTCTGCCGCTCGCGGGCGCTGGCGCGATGGTTCAGCCGCCGATCGACGCCGTTGCCCCGCACGGGCAGAACGGCGAGGCCGAAGAACGCCAGGGTTTCAACCACGGGGTCGACCCAGTTCGGAGCGTCATCCGCCTGCGAGCCCAGCCGGGTCTGGTCGAAGCCGAGGCCGTTGTCCTCGATCCGCACGGCCCGTCCCTCGAGCGAGTCTCGGATGCGTTCGGCCGTCGGCTCGACCTTCGAATGGACCTTCATCAGTCGATGATGCAGCCACTTGATGGTCCCGGGGCCGGCGGGATCGAAAGGAGCATGAGCTACTTCGCCGTTTTCATCGACGCAGAGATCCGTCATGGTCGACGACAGCGTCCACGAATGCCGGTGGCCGCGAGCGGAGCGCACCCGGGCGGCGAACGCATCGACCGGAACCTTGCGCTCCAATCGCACGGTGTCTTTCCAGTTTTCGGCGATCGGCAGCTCCTTCAGTAGCCCCGCATCGGGCCACGACTCGACTACAACCGCGAGCGGATCGACCGTCTCGGCCGAAAGCACGGCCAGCGGATTGCCGTCCGCCGTCCACTGGAGCCGGAGTCGGGAGTCGAGCACGGTCGTTCCCACGGCCGCCAGCCACCCGTTGAGCCAGTCCGCCGGCAGACCGGGGCAGGTCGCGCGCGGCATCAGTGCGCCTCCGCGAGGTCCACGTCGGCGCCGCCCGAAACCGAGTGGTCGGCCCGGACGACGATCGCCTCGAGAAGGGCGAGACCCCACGGCCCGAACCGGTCGTTGAGACGGCGGAAACGGGCCGGCTGATTCCAGTCGACGCGGGCAAGATCCGCCGGCGCCGTGACGGAATCGCCATCGATGACGGCGGAAACCACCGCTGTCGTGCCGTCGTCGACAGGCGGCACGAGCGGCCTGCCCTTGCCATGGTGGCTGATCACCAGGTGGACCAGCAGATCCCGCGGGAACGGCGGGGCGTCGGGCGCAGGTCGTTCGGTCGGACCGGACCCGTCGGAGTGCTGTTCCAACCATTGCAGCACCAAACGCGCCGACAGTTCCTCATGGCGGCCGTATCGGGGCCATCCGGCGGCGATGCGCGCCGCGTTCCACCGGTGCCGAGGCATGTCGGACTTCGCCGCCCGGCCTTCGCGCGCACCCTCGGGGTCGAGCCAACGCTGGAAACGCGAATCCGCCTTACCGACGTCGTGCAGCAGACCGGCGCGTTCCACGACCTCGGCGAGCTGGTCCGCCAACCCAAGACGGTCGGCGATCGAACGCGCACGCTTCGCTACCGCCCGGCAATGGAGATCCAGATCGTCGGCCTTCTTGGCCAACGACGTCTCGTCGAGCTCGTCGTTGCGCGGTTCGAGCGGGGCGTCGGTGACGCGCAGGCGGGGAACTTCGTTGTCGGGCGCAACGACCTGCCGGCTCAGAGCATCCGTGAAGTTTCTCCACTCGTCCTCGTCCCAGCCCGGCGGAGGTTGCGCGCCGGCGACCGCCGTCAGAATCTCTTCCACCGCCTCGGCCCGCTTCGCCGGATCGACGTCCTCGTCGTCGGCGGCGCCTCCCAGCGCCGTGTCGAGAAGATGGCCGACCGAGGCGCCGCAGAGCCGGCGGATCGCCGTCGCGTCTAGGGGCAGGCCGTGCCGGAGGAGCGACACGTCGACGACAGGTGACGCCGCTGACGGGTTCCAGCCGAACTCGTCCAGCAGACCCCGGTCGGACGGGACGAGGACGACGTCGCCGGGCCGCAAACCTTCGGGGGAAACGCTCTCTACAGTGACGCCGTCCGGGCTGAGGCGGCGCAGGTCTCCGTCGTCACCGAACGCGTCTCGCGCCTCCCGAATCGGGACGTCGACAGCCTCCCGATCGCTGGCCCGCGGCCAGAGCAGTTCGCCCGGTTCGGGAACGTGCGCGCGCCAGATCAGCGAGACCGCGTACTCCGGGCCGGCGATGCCGCAAAAGTAGGGTTCGACTGGGGCTTCGTCGGGCGGGGGAGTCGTCGTCTTGGTCCATTCCCACAGCAGGCCGGGCAAGACCTCCGGTGCCCGGCCCGGGTCGTCGTCCGGTGCTCCCAGGATCGCGGCAATGCGCCGCGGCGACAGGTCGACGGTCTTCGTCGAGCTGGCCCGGCAGGCGTTCTCCAGCTTCTGCAGCACCGCCCGTGGCTCCTCGCGGTAGACCGGCCACTCGCCGAAACCGGCGGCGGTGTTCTTGCTTCCCTTGGCGCGCTTGGGCGGCGGGCAATGGACGTAGACCGCCCGCGCGTGGGGGTGACGGCCCAGTCGATTCAGCCTGCCGAGGCGTTGCGTCAGCGCCCGCACGCCGCATTGCTCGGTCACCAGATACTCCGCGTCGACGTCCGCGCCGACTTCGAGGGTCTGCGTGGCCACGACGATCAGATGACGCTGGCGGCGGGCCGCCGCATCCCGCCCGGCAGCCATGCCGTCCACCGGATCGAGAATCCGCTTCCGAATTCGTTCCGCCTCGCGTTCACGGGCTCGGCCGGTCAGAAGCACTACGTCAGCCCGGCCCTTGGTTGCCCGCCGCACTCGCTCGAACGTCGCCCGCGCCATGTCGGGGGTGTTGGCGAACACGATGCACGCGGCCGGGGAAGGCGCATCCCGGATCAGCTCGAGCGTGGCTTCAGCCAGGTGCGAGGCGGCATCGCCCGTCTCGATGCGCCGCAGCGCTACGGGCTTGACCGCATCGAGACGTTGCCGCACGACGGGGTTCGCCAGATCGTCGTCATCGAGGTCCACCCGAGGCCCTTCGCCGATGTCGCCGGTCGCCGTCAGCGTCACCAGCCTGGGCCTTGAGCGCGGGTCGGGGAGGACGGCGCGGGCGCCCGGGGCGCAGTCCGCGAGCGCCGGAAGCAGGGCGCACAGGTGCGGCGCCAGGTGGGCCTCGTCCAGAAGGACCAGACTGTCGGTTCCGGCCATGGCGGCGTCGATCGGGCGGAGCTTCCTAGTCGATCCGTACCCCCGAAACAGCAACCGGGATCCGTACATGGGAAGCGTGCACAACACGACCGCAGGCCTGGACGGATCGGTCGGCGTGCGCGACGGGACTCCTGCCCGAAGCCGGATCACTTCCAGGGGCGCGCCCTGCGAGTCGGCCGAGAGCGAGCGCAACCGGGCGGCGACGCTCGCCACATCGTCCGCCGGTTGGCCGGCAAGTCCGTGTTTCCCGGGATCGCTGAGCGCGCCGGCGATCTCTTCGGCATGCGCGGTGGTCGAGTCGACCAGCAGCCGTCGGTTGACGACCCACCAGATCCGGGTGGGCGCGGCGCGTTCTGCCGGCCCGCGGTCCGCCTGGGACGCGAGCCACCAGACGGCCACGTCCAGGCAGGCCGTCTTGCCCATGCCCGTGGGGACGCCGACCGGAGGCCATTCGCCGCCGCCGGCCAGTCTGTCGGCCAGTTTCGCCTGCCAGGGAAACGGATCGCGGCCGCCGTTGACGGCCTTGTAGAACGCGGCGAAGGAGGGCATCGCCGGAACCGGTCGATGCGTGGTCGGCGACGGCTCCGTCATTGCGCGGAGCTCCCCTCTCGATCGTCGATCGGGATGCAGAGCCCGAAACCGCGCTGTCGGCCCGCGCCGACCACTACCGGACCGGGGACCGGGTGACCGAACCGGAGCTCGACGTGGGAGTAGGGGAGGCCCGGTCGGTCGGGGCGGTTGACTTCGACGGGGGCCAGATCGACCGCTCCGGGACGAAACGGGGTGCGCCCCGCCCGGAACCAGACCGGCGCCGGCAAGCCGGCATGTCGGCACCAGCGCGTCACCTCCGCCAGATCGAGGGGCCGTCGCCGCTCATGAATCGCCGGAAACGCCGTGCTCCAGTGCCGGGACGGCCCGAGCCAGCGGTCGGGGCGCGTGGCCCGAGGCCCCTTCTCGACGTCCGAACACGCAACGGAAACGTCCATGCCGGCTCCGGTCAGCCGCCGCACGGCGCGTGCGGCATCGCCCGCGCGCCGGCAGGCGACGGAGTCGGCGCCGGGGGGCATCCACAGCGCCAAGCCGTGGATCCGTCCCCGCGAGTACGGAAACCCCACGTTGGGCAGAGCCAGAAAGCGGGCGAGGTCGTAACCGTTCGCGCGAAAGCCGTGGCCGTGCAGCGCCGCGGGCGGCTCGCCATGAAGAGTCTGCCACTTGCTGAGGACCGCCGCCTTGAACAACGCGGTCACGGCGGAGACGCGGCGGCCCGAGACCGGCTCGCCGAGGCGGAGCCACGCCGCGACCATACCGTTCGCGCGCGCTGGAGGCGGTGAAGTGGGGGTGCGGTACCGCGCCGGGTGGCGCAGCGCCGGGAACCAGGAACGGCCGACCGCGGCCCCGTGCTCGCGCCATGCCGCGTACATGCGATCGAGGTTCCGGAGATCACCCGGCGCGGGAACGCCGATCTCCGCGTCGCCGTCCGGATCGGGGACGAAACGCTCTTCAGGGAAGACCGTCTCGGGCATTCGCGTCAGGACGCGAACCCGCACCGGCGAGTCCGCCGCTCCGAGGTAGCCGATGCGCGCGGCGCGGCGCCGGAGAGCGTCGAGAGTCGCCTCGGCGGGCGACTCGCCGTCCCAACGGTAGACCACCTGGGTACGGCGCGGCGAGACGCGCGCTCCGGGCCGAATCAGCTGGCCTTTTCGTCCGACGTACTCCTGATGCACGTGCACTTCTGCTTCGTGACCTTTGCGTTTTTTCCCTGCGAAGCTGCTTTTCTGCTCCACGACGTACCGCGGTTGCAGTTCCTGATGATGCGGACTGCCGCTGGCGTGAATGACCGGCGGCGGCAGCCGCTCGAACCATTCCAGCTCCGAACCGTCGGTGACCCGGCAACGGTGTTCCGTGCCGTCCGCCGCGACCAGCGCGGCGAAGAGACGGGACGGGGACGGGGGCCACTCCCCGCGCGTCAGGCGTCCGGTGTTCGCCGTGCCGGCGGCGTCGCCCCGAAACGTCCCGTGCAGGAACTCCACACAGACGGCGAGCATCAGTCCGAGAGATCCGGCCAGGTTGCGCGGATCGCCTTGAGGAGGTTGTCCTTGGGCGTGAGCATGGTCGGCGGTTGGCCCCAGCCGTCCAGCGGTACCTGGACGGACGCCGCGTGGTCCTTGGCGGAGTGAAGCAAGGCTGCCGTAGCCTGGGCGTCACCCAACGCGAACGCCTCGTCGCCCGCGCTTCCGAGCCATGTTGCGGTCGTCTTCCGGGGGCGCAGCTCCGCCCCCGAACGCAGGGCGAAACCCCGGCCGAAGGCGAGTACGTGGGCATGCAGCCCGAGCGCGACGAGCAGGGCGCGTGCGGCCGTGTCGGCAGCGCCGGGAGTGTTCGGCCCCAGGCTGATGCGCCGGAGTTGGGCGAACGACACGGTGGCTCTCTGGGTCACCCGTGCGAACGACACCGGTGCCGGTGTTCCGTCGGTCAGGGCCTGTCCATGGCCGATCTCCGAGAGTTTCTCGCCCCTGGCGCCCTTGCCCTTCTCCTTCCTCTCGCCGGCGATCAGTTCCCATGGCTTCTTCAGCAGGTCGTTCTGGTCGAACGTGGCCTTGTCCTCGACGCTGAGATTCAGAGGGTCACCCTTCAGGCCGAGCACCCGGCGGTCCGTCGCCGCCGGCTTCCAGCCCACGATTTCCGACACCCAGGCCCGCGCATGCTTGCTGTTGGTCCGCTTCTTGCCCAGGTGGGACTGCCAGAATCCGTAGAGCAGCGCTTGCGGAAACCATGCCATCAGCGGCCCGCACGTCTGCGCGGTGGCGCCGAAGATCGCCTGCCCGAGCTCGGTCTTGACGAAGTCCTTGTCGTCCAGTCGGGCGTCGCGGAGGTACGCGTCGGCGTTGCGATGCGGAAACTGCCAACTCGACAGACTCCGCGGCAGATGAGCCGGCAGGTTGTCCACGCCGGAGAGGTCGAGCAGCAGCTCGGGCACGAGCGCCGACTCCCGGCGTCGGCGCAGGGCGTCCTCCAGGCGGTTGGCCTGTGACGGCACGTTGTCGATCACGATGACGGGCGTGGGCTCGGCGTCGTCGGGGCTGTTCCAACGACGGTCCTCCTGGTATTTCCCGCCCTCGTACACGGCGGGCTTGACCGGGCCGCCGCACCCCGACACCGGATCGAGCTCCGTGTCGACCCGGATGCCGTCGTCGAAAGAGTCGTCGGCGCAACCGTTGAGGAGCGCTTCCAGGGTGATCGTGCGGGGCATGCTGGCGGTACCTCCATTCCGACGTGACGGGGGCTATAGAATAACCGACGCGCGCCGGCGCCTACTGCCAACGGAAAATCCGGAGCGCCGCGCCGAAGCTGGCCGCGCCCCAGGCCGCCAGGATCAGCAGTTCCGGCCCGCTCGCGATCAGCCCGTTCCCGTCCAGCATGACGCCGCGCAGCGCGTCGTTGAGCGCCGTCAGCGGCAGGGCCTGGATGAACGGCTGCATGGCGTCCGGGAAGTTCGACGAGGCGAAGAAGACGCCGGAGCAGATCCACATCGGCGCCATGACGACGTTCATGATGCCGGACACGCCCTCGATGGTCTGCGCGCGGCTGGCCGTGAGCAGTCCGAGGCCGCAGAAGGTCATCGCCCCGAGCAGCGACACGGCGGCCAGGCTGACCAGCGAGCCCGCGACGGGCACGCCGAACATCAGGCGGGCGAAGCCGACCAGCGCCAGCAGCTCGAGGCCCAGCAGCACCAGGCGCGCCGTCACCAGGGCGGCCAGGTACTCGTGGCGCCGCATGGGGGTGGCGATCAGCCGCTTGAGCAGCTTGCGGGTGCGCTGCACCACCAGGGTGAAGCCGATGCCCCACATGCCGGTGCCCATGATGTTCATGCCCGTCCAGACGTCCTGCCGGCCGGCGGCGCGCTGCAGCAGGTCGTCGACCGTCTGCCGGGCCAGGCGGCTCTCGGGCTGGGTCGGGTCGTAGCGGTAGGTCGGCGGGTCGCCCGGCGCGACCACGACGTGCGCGAGGCCGTCGCGCAGCGCCGCGGCGGTGGTCCCGGGCGCGAGGGACACGACCTCGACGCTGTCGTGGGCCGACAGGGCGTCGATCAGCGCCACGGCACCGGCGCCCTGCTCCACGGCGACCGCCACCGGGGCCTCCGGCGGCGAGCGGAAGGCGATCCCGAGGGCCAGCGCCATCAGGAGCGGGAAGATGATCGGCGCGGCCGGCCGCGGTTCGTCGGGCGGGTCGATGGCGTCGAGCGCGTCGTGGAGCGCGTTCACGCGCAGGGTGTCCTTCAGTTCCTCGCCCTCCTCGATGAGCGCCCGCAGCACGCCGGCGACAGTTGTTCATTTCACCCCTCCATCCCGATCGTGGCGCCGATCACATCGTCAACCTCCGCCAGCGGAGGCGGCGCCGGCCCGATGGTCCGCCGAGCGCCTGCCGACGCCGCGGGCGAAACCTGCTGCGCGGACCCGCCGCCGAGGTACGAGCTCCAGTCGTTCATCAGAAGGCGTCGGCGCTCGAACAGGGTCGATCTCGCGTAGGCGGCCTCCACCTTGTCCTTGACATGGTGCGCGAGGGCCGCTTCCGCTACCTCTCGAGGGTGGTTCGTGGCCTCGGCCGCCCAGTCCCGGAAGCTGGAGCGGAAACCGTGCGGAACGGCTTCGATGCCCCGTTCCTTGAGCAGCCTCGAGAGCACCACGTCCGACAACGGCTTCCTGCGCGGACTGGGAAAGACGAGACCGCCTCCGTCACCCAGCCCCCGTGCAGCATCGAGAATCTCGATTGCGCGGGGAGACAGCGGAACCCGGTGTTCGCGGTTCGCCTTCGTGTGTTCGGCCGGGACCGTCCACACCGCGGCGGCGGGATCGATCTCGGTCCACTCCGCCAGGCGGACTTCGCCCGAGCGCGCAGCCGTCAGCACCAGGAACTCGAACGCCAGCTTCGTCGCCGCCGTCGCGCGCGAGGCCCGCACCGTCGCAATCGCCGCCGCCACCTCGGCGTGGGGCAACGCAGGCATGTGTCGCACGACGTTGTTGTTGCGGCCGAGCGTGGCTCCGACCCGATCGCACGGATTGTCGGCCCGAAAGTCCATCGCCACGGCCCACTGCATCACGGCGTTGATGCGCTGGCGCACCCGCCGCGCGGTCTCCGGCTTGGCGTGCCAGAGTGGCTGGAGGACCGCGAGCACGTCGGCGCTCGTGATTTCGGAAACGCGCCGTTCACCGATCCGCGGAATCGCGTGGCGCTCGAGGCTCGCGGGCCAGTCCTGTGCGTGCTTCGAGTTGCGCCAACCGGCGCGCTTTTGTTCCAGCACTCGCGAGGTGGCGACCGCGAAGGTCGGGATGCCGTGGGCACGGCGTTTCTCCGCCAGCGGATCCCCGCCGGCACGTGCGAGCCTGCGGTTGGCCAAGGCCTGTTCACGTGCTTCCTTCAGACTCACCAGCGGGAAGCCGCCGAGTCCGAGCTCGCGCCGCCGGCCGCTGATCACGAGTCGCTGAACCCAGTGCCTCCTGCCGCTGGGCATGACTTCCAGGTAGAGGCCGTGACGTCGCAGTAGCGGCCCGCCTCGGCGACTTGACGAACGAAGGCCGCGGACAAGGCATTCTCAGGATGCGGCCCGTGGTTGCGGTTTCGCCTTTTCTTCCGGTATGGCATGATCCCCCACTTGTCCCCCCATTAAGTGGGGGGTTGCCAGGGATTATACTGGATTTTGGCGGGCCTGCTCGGATTCCTGGGAGCACTGCATAAACCACTGATAATAAATGTTTTATGTACTTTATCGGACAGCCAAGGACGACCCTGGTCGTTCCGTTTATGGTGGACGCAGCTTCCCCCGCCGCACGTCCGTCGTGTGGTCCACCTCCAGCACCACGTCGGGGAACGGGTGCTCGCCCACCACCATCGCCGGGGAGCCCAGCAGGTCCACCCGCGACGGATACAGGTAGACGACCTGATCCGCTTGCATCACGCGCCGCGGTTCGCCGTCGGCGTCGCGCACGAGCAGGTCCGTCGAACCGTAGCAGCGGATGGGCGACCCGCGCACCGCGGCGATGCGCTCGACCAGCCCGGCCAGACCGTGCGCGGGGCTTTCGTGGGCCGCGGTGGTCGGCGAGCGGACCCGCCAGGCGGTTTCGGTCTCGGCGTCCCAGACCTCCAGCCGCCCTTCGTAGCGGTTGTATTCGCTGCGCGTCAGGGGAAACGCCTCGCAGCCGGCGAAATCCAGTTCGGACAGCGGCAGCATCGGCACGGCGGCCGGCGGTCCGTCCGGCTTGGGCTTCGCGGGCGCGACCGGTACGGGTGTCCAGGAGGTCCAGGAGTATGTGACGGCCACACGGCATTATAGCCGCGCCGAAGTGGTCGGCTCGACCGCGGAGACGCTGCGCGCGGCGGCCTCGGCGCTGGACGCGACGGTCGGGCAGTGCGTCGCCCCCGGCATCCGCGCGTCGGGCGCGCCGCTGGGTATCGGAAGGTGGACTAGAGGATATGGAAAGTCCCGTCCGGTCACTTCCGCGGGATACCGTCCGAATCGGTGACCCGTCAGGCGGTCAGGCCGCTGATCGGGATACCCAGCGTCCGGGCGGCGTCGGACAGTCGGTGATCGTACGTCGCGAGTTCGACGGTCTGTCCGTGTCGGCGCAGGTAGTCGGCCGACGCCAGGTGCAGCGCGTCGAGGGTGCGAACGGGAACGGGAAATGCGCCGAGCGCGCGGGTGAGGACCGGCGGCGACAGTTCCAGCAGGGCGATGCGGCCGAGAAGCGCCGTGGCGGCCTCGCCGTGGGATTCGGCGGCTGGCGGCCAGCGTCCTGTCCCAGAGATCGGCCGGTGGACGTCGATCCTCCAGGAAGAGGTGCGCCAACGCGACCGAGGCGTCGATGTAGATCATCTGTCGCCCCGGACCGCGTCCAGCACGTCGAGCAGTTGCTCCAGCGTCATGCTCGGAGCCGGCGCCGGAGGGGGTCCGGCGCCGGGGGCCGCCGGCGGCGCCAGCAGGCCCTTGCGCACCATGTCGGCGAGCAGGGCGTCGGCGAGGATGGGGCTCCGTTCAGCCCGCGGCGGCACGATTTCCGCCACGACGCGGTCGCGGTCCGTCACGAGCACGGTCTCGCCGGTGGCGGCCAGATGCACGTACTCGCTCAGCTTGTCGTTGAGCGCCTTCAGCCCGACGGAGCGCATGCTGCCCAAAGGTAGCTAGTGTCAGCCAGAAAACCCCCCGTGCAGGTGGAGATCCGGAACAGATTTGCACGATTCAGGCGATGTTTCCGCCACGAATCCGGCGGCTCTGGCCGCAACAAGCGGTCCGCGGGCCGAATCGGCCGGAAGCAGCTCGATACACCGATGTTCAGAGCTGAGAGGAGCGTTGCCGTCTTTTGTGACGGCCGGAGACCGAGCAGGAATTCGGAACCGCGCCGCTCAGGCGGCGCGGTGGCGTTGTCGCCGTTTGCGCTCTCGCTTCTGCAGGATCGACCCGATGCGATGCAGGTTGGCGGCCAGCACCGACAGGGCGACCATTCGCGCGAAGCCGTCGGCGCCGTGACTGCGGACACGGTCGAGGCCCCGATGCTCCAGTCCGTTGATGGCCGATTCAATCGCCGGATGGGCACGCCGGGCCGCAACAAAGGCCCCGTCCTCTTCCCGCTCCCGGGCGGCCTTCGAAAGATACCCCTTTCCCGGCAGTGCGTTGACGTCGAGCAACGCATCGAGCCGCACCCGGTTGTCGGGACTGTGAAAGCCGCGGTCGAAACTGCACGCCCGCAACGCCGGATACAGGGCCTGCGTCTCCTCAACCATCGGCACCGCCACGTTCACGTCCTCCCCCTCCCACAGGATCCGATGGTGCAGGATGAACTGATACTGGTCCTCGATGAGGGCGACAGGCACCCCGAATTCCACCGGCGTGCCCGCCTTCCCTTTGGAAATCCAGCGCGTGTGCTCTTCGAAGATCGAAAAGACCTTCTCCGCGTGAGGAATCGTTTCGCCCCGCACAAGCCGCCGCTCCACATGGTCCATCTGGCGCCGGGCGTGAGCGAGGAAGCCTTCGATCACCTGACGAGTGCTTTCCCCGACGTTCTTGTCGCGCAGCGCAGCGAGCGTTTTCTCCGCCCGTTCGACCAGGCCGCGACAGCGCTCCAGGTACGCCGACACCCGTTCCGGATGGTGCTTCGCCCGCCGCGTCGAACGCACCCGGTTGAACAGATTCCGGACCTCTCGCGTCAGATGGAGCCACTGACGCCACCCGCCCACCGACTCCTGCACGGCCGCACGGCCGGTCTCGCGCAGCAGGCACCGCATCGCGTCCCACAGCAGGTTGACGTCGGTCGGGTAATGCACGTCGGTTTCGACCACGAACGAATCACACCGTCCGCGCAACGGCTCGCCAGGCTTTTTTTTAGCGACCTTGTGCCCGCTCTCCACCACCAGGCGCCCGACCGCCGACAGCAATTCCGGCGTCAACAGAGACACGTTGTCGACCACCGTCTGGTACTCGTAGCGCGTCCGGTCGGCGAAGTCGCCGTGCCCCAGGAACTCGCGGATCTTCCCGTGATGGTTCGCCAGGTCGTGGAGGCGGTCGAAGTCGCAGCCCAGGCCCTGTTTCAAGACGGCCAGCACCAGGACCCGCCACAGGTCCATTCCGGGGCGCCCGACGGTGCGGTCGGTTTCCGGCAGCACATGCTCGTCCAGCAGCTCGAACAGCCGCGCGCGCAGCGCCTCGTCGCACCAGATGTGTTGCAGCCCCTTCAACACCGCCGGGATGTCGTCCCGCGACTTCGGGTCGATTTGGATCTTGTCGATCGACACCTGACCGAGTTGGAACTGCCGCTTGTAGATTTCTCTCATGGAAGTCGATGCCGCAAAGGTTGCCGAACGGTCCGGGAATCGTGCCTCTCACCTGCAAGAATACAACATCGAGGCGATCTTCGCCACTGGAAATCAGGGATAACGTCCTTTAAAATCAACCACTTACCCGTTTTCTGGCGGACACTAGCTAGTGTCAGCCAGAAAACCCCCCGTGCAGGTGGAGATCCGGAACAGATTTGCACGATTCAGGCGATGTTTCCGCCACGAATCCGGCGGCTCTGGCCGCAACAAGCGGTCCGCGGGCCGAATCGGCCGGAAGCAGCTCGATACACCGATGTTCAGAGCTGAGAGGAGCGTTGCCGTCTTTTGTGACGGCCGGAGACCGAGCAGGAATTCGGAACCGCGCCGCTCAGGCGGCGCGGTGGCGTTGTCGCCGTTTGCGCTCTCGCTTCTGCAGGATCGACCCGATGCGATGCAGGTTGGCGGCCAGCACCGACAGGGCGACCATTCGCGCGAAGCCGTCGGCGCCGTGACTGCGGACACGGTCGAGGCCCCGATGCTCCAGTCCGTTGATGGCCGATTCAATCGCCGGATGGGCACGCCGGGCCGCAACAAAGGCCCCGTCCTCTTCCCGCTCCCGGGCGGCCTTCGAAAGATACCCCTTTCCCGGCAGTGCGTTGACGTCGAGCAACGCATCGAGCCGCACCCGGTTGTCGGGACTGTGAAAGCCGCGGTCGAAACTGCACGCCCGCAACGCCGGATACAGGGCCTGCGTCTCCTCAACCATCGGCACCGCCACGTTCACGTCCTCCCCCTCCCACAGGATCCGATGGTGCAGGATGAACTGATACTGGTCCTCGATGAGGGCGACAGGCACCCCGAATTCCACCGGCGTGCCCGCCTTCCCTTTGGAAATCCAGCGCGTGTGCTCTTCGAAGATCGAAAAGACCTTCTCCGCGTGAGGAATCGTTTCGCCCCGCACAAGCCGCCGCTCCACATGGTCCATCTGGCGCCGGGCGTGAGCGAGGAAGCCTTCGATCACCTGACGAGTGCTTTCCCCGACGTTCTTGTTGCGCAGCGCATCGAGCGTTTTCTCCGCCCGTTCGACCAGGCCGCGACAGCGCTCCAGGTACGCCGACACCCGTTCCGGATGGTGCTTCGCCCGCCGCGTCGAACGCACCCGGTTGAACAGATTCCGGACCTCTCGCGTCAGATGGAGCCACTGACGCCACCCGCCCACCGACTCCTGCACGGCCGCACGGCCGGTCTCGCGCAGCAGGCACCGCATCGCGTCCCACAGCAGGTTGACGTCGGTCGGGTAATGCACGTCGGTTTCGACCACGAACGAATCACACCGTCCGCGCAACGGCTCGCCAGGCTTTTTTTTAGCGACCTTGTGCCCGCTCTCCACCACCAGGCGCCCGACCGCCGACAGCAATTCCGGCGTCAACAGAGACACGTTGTCGACCACCGTCTGGTACTCGTAGCGCGTCCGGTCGGCGAAGTCGCCGTGCCCCAGGAACTCGCGGATCTTCCCGTGATGGTTCGCCAGGTCGTGGAGGCGGTCGAAGTCGCAGCCCAGGCCCTGTTTCAAGACGGCCAGCACCAGGACCCGCCACAGGTCCATTCCGGGGCGCCCGACGGTGCGGTCGGTTTCCGGCAGCACATGCTCGTCCAGCAGCTCGAACAGCCGCGCGCGCAGCGCCTCGTCGCACCAGATGTGCTGCAGCCCCTTCAACACCGCCGGGATGTCGTCCCGCGACTTCGGGTCGATTTGGATCTTGTCGATCGACACCTGACCGAGTTGGAACTGCCGCTTGTAGATTTCTCTCATGGAAGTCGATGCCGCAAAGGTTGCCGAACGGTCCGGGAATCGTGCCTCTCACCTGCAAGAATACAACATCGAGGCGATCTTCGCCACTGGAAATCAGGGATAACGTCCTTTAAAATCAACCACTTACCCGTTTTCTGGCGGACACTAGCTACCGGTAGCCGCCACGGTCAAGGCGCTGGTTGATACGTGTAGCCGGCCTGGAGGCCGAGAGGCAGGCCGCGCGCCGGAGCCGTCCGCGCGCCGCGTGATAGAGTCACGGCGCCATGGACTTCCGCCCCGCGGAGGCCGAGGAGGTGACGCGGCGGGCGGTGCGCGCGAGTTCGCCGAGGGGAGTCGGCGAACGCCGGCTCGGCGCCGCTCCCGGCGAGGGTCGCCAGCAACCACACCGGCAGGGCGCGTGCGACCCCGGTCCAGCCTCCCAACGCTCCCCATTATCGACGGTTCGCGTCCGGCGCGCGCCGGGCGGCCGGGTCCCGTCCGGTCACTTCCCGGCGTGCGCCCGGAGGCGCGCGTGAAAGTCCCGCTCGCTTTTGCAGACCAGCGCCTCGGCGACGACGACGCGGCCGGGCAGGCCGTGCGGGACTTCGGCGGCGAAATCCTTCGACAACGTGATGCCCCGCGTCCGCAGGATCTCGCGCACGGTCTCCAGCCGGCCCTCGGCGCGTCCCTTCGCTTCGCCTTCCGCCAGTCCCTCCGCGCGTCCCTTCGCTTCGCCTTCCGCCAGCCCCTCCGCGCGGCCTTCCGCCCGTCCCTTCGCTTCACCTTCCGCCCGGCCCTCCGTCCGGCTCTGGTCCCGCAACGAATGCAGCAGCGGGTCGGCGGCATGGACGCGCCTGCCGGGCGTCGGCGGTCGGCGTCGTCCCGGGCGGTCCGGCTTCCGAGGGGCGGCGCCTGCCCGGGCGAGAAGGTGCAGGCCAGCGTCGTCGGGTATGCCGTGGAACGGGCGCGGAGGACGTGGGACGAAGCTGGCTGGCGGCCGGAGGAGAGCCGCCGTCCGGTCTCGGCGTCCAACGGACCGCGGTCTCGGCGTCCAACGGACCGCGGCCTCGGCGCGATCCGCACGTCCGGATGCGCGGCCTCGGCGCGAATCGGCCTCGCCCTCGGCGCCGGGCAGGGCGCCGCCCGAGCGGGCTTCAGACGGGGGTTGACAACCGCAACGGGTTCGGGAATGATCGCGGCATGATGGTCGTTCCGCTCCGGCGCCGACCCTGTCTGCTTCCCGTTGCGGCGGGCAAACGGGTAATCCTATCACAACACCCGGGCGCTGCAAATCTCTCTCTCTCTCTCTCTCTTCAATAACCGTACCAGGTAGGGCGCGCCGGGGAATCCCCCGGAGCCGGCGGACGAAGACGCGCGGGCGTGTTCGGGCGTGGTGTTTCCGCCTGCGTCCGGCGCCGGCGGGTTCGTCCGTGCGTCCGGTCCGCCGGCCTGCCCGCGTCCGTGGCGCCGCCGTTCTACGCGGGGCACGAGCTGGATCCGGCCGGCGCGAGCTGCTCGATGCTCGTGGACGCGCGGCTGGCGGCGGCGGCGCGGGGGGAGACCCGCGCGCTCGATTCGGTGCTGGACGCGATCTTCATCTCCTTGCCTCCCGGGCGACGCCGGGAGCGGAGCCCCCGACGCCGCGGGGAAGTGGAAACCGGAGGGCGTGGTGAACGTGACGCGGGGAACGGAGCGGCTCCGAAGGGCCGCGGCGGCAGTGTGCGCGGCGGGGCTGGTTCTGCTGGCGGGGTCCGGTTGCGCGTCGAACCACCGGCCGCCGATGGGGGCGCCGCAGGTGGAGGTGGAGGAGAACGCCGAGTACGCGTTCGCGGTGGGGGTGACGCCGACGACGGCGCCGCCGGTGGCGGTGGGGACTCCCGTCGGCTTCCGCCTGTCGTCGAGCCGGGACGGCTACGCGCACCTCTACCTGATCGGGTCCGACGGCGGGGTGACGGCGCTGGCCGAGAACCTGCCGGTGGCGGCGGGGGCGCAGGCCGACTGGCCGCCGCCGGGCGGCGGCGTGACGATGCGGGCGTCGGCGCCGGCGGGCATCGACCGGCTGATCCTTCTGGTGACCCAGCAGCCGTTCGTCGGGTTCGTGGACGCGGCGGGGCAGGCGCTGGCCCGGCCGGTGGGGCTGGCGGAGACGGCCGAGGCGTTCCTGGAGCGGTTCAACGCGGCCACGGCGAGACTGCCGGCGTCGTCGTGGGCGGCGGCGGAGACCCGCGTGCAGGTGGTGGAGTGAGCATCGGCGCGGCGGGATCAGCAAAGGAGAACGACATGGCGAGGCAACCGGCGGGCGCGGCGTGCGCCCTGGTCGCGGCGGCGGCGGCGGTCCTGCCGGCCGCGGCGGCGGCGCAGGACGAACGCCTGCTGACGGTGGAGCAGACGGCGGTCTCGGCGGTGGCGGCGCCCGCGCCCGCGGGGGCGCCGGCGGGGAACCCGCTGGGGGTCGTGGCCTGGGTGGACCACCCGGACAACACCTACGCGGCGGGCGAGCGCGTGCGGCTGTTCGTGCAGACGAACAAGGACGCCTACCTGACGGTGCTGAACGTCGCGCCGGACGGGGCGACGACGGTGCTGTTCCCGAACCGCTTCCAGACCGACTCGCTGGTGCGTGCGAACGTGGCGACCGAGGTGCCGGACCCGGCCGGCGGGGCGCGGATCACGGTGAGCGGGGCGTCGGGGGCGGAGCTGATCAAGGTGGTCGCGTCGAGCCGGCCGGCGCCGCTGTTCGAGGCGGCGTCGCTCGGCCGGGCGGGGCCGTTCTCGGCGGTGCCGGCCGGCGCGGCGGCGGCGGCGCGGACGCTGCAGGTGGTGATGGACGATGCGTCGGAGGCCGAATGGGACGTGTACGACAAGGTGATCCGCACCGTCCCGGCGCGGCCGGCCGCGGTTTCGGGGGCGCCCGCGGCGGTCGGCGCGCCCGCGCCCGCGCCGGTGGCGGGGGCGGGCTGGCCGTCGGCGGCGTTCGGGCTGCGGGTGGCGGCGGACCGGCCTCTCTATCGGTCGGCGGACCCGGTGACGCTGATGATCCGCACGGAGGCCGACTGCCACCTGACGCTGCTGAACACCGGGCCGGAGGGCGCGTCGCGGATGCTGTTCCCGAACCGCTGGCAGCAGCAGACGCTGATCCGGGCGGGGCAGACGGTGGTGGTGCCGGGCATCGGCGCCGGGGTGTCGATCCGGCCGCTCGGCCCGGCGGGGGTGGAGCACGTGACGGCGGTCTGCCGCGCGGGCGATCGGCCGGTGCTCGGCGCGCCGGACGGTTTCCGCGCCGCCGACTTCCCGGCGCTCGCCGACGCGGGCGCGACGGCCCGGACGCTGTCGGTGGTGGCGGAGCCGGCGGCGGCGGCGCAGACCGCGGTCGCGGCGACCAGCTTCGTGGTGGTGCAGTGAGCAGGCCGGACGCGCCGGGGACGGGGGGAATCATGCGCGTGGACGCGGCGGTCGGTTCGGCGGCGGTTTCGCTCGGCCGGCGGCGGGCCGCCGGCGCGGTGACCGGGTTCGCGGCGGCGGCGCTGTTGCTGTCCGCCGCCGATCCCGCGGCGGCCCAGCGCACGCGGTCGTTCGTGCGGGGGGCGGTGACCGCCGACGTGGTCGAGCGGGCGCTGGTGCTGGTGCCGGACGGCGCCGGGACCCCGGACGGGCCGTCGGAGGTGAGCCTGGCCCTGACGGTCGAGTTCGCGTTCGATTCGGCGGATCTGACCGGCGGGGCGATGCGGGACCTCGACGAGGTGGCCGCGGCGCTGGGGCGGCCCGCGCTGCGGGACGTGCGGCTGACCCTGGAGGGGCACACCGACGCCACCGGCGACGCCGCGTACAACCTGCGGCTGTCGCAGCGGCGGGCCGAGTCGGTGGTGTCGCACCTCGTCCGGCGCGGGGTCGCGGCCGGGCGCCTGCAACCCGCCGGCTTCGGCGAGTACCGGCCGCTGCCCGGCTACGCGCCGGAGGACGGCCGGCAGCGGCGGGTGGAGCTGGTGCGCGGTTTCTGAGCCGTCGCGCGGGCCGGGGCGGGGCGGCCTGCCCGGGTCCGCGCGCCGTTCCTCGGCGGCGGAAGGAGGCGGGAAGGATGCAGTGGCGGGATCGACGGCGGGCGGCGGCCGCGGCGGCCGTTCTGGCGCTGGCGGCGGCGGGCCTCTCGGGCGCGGCCGCGGCGTCCGGGGCGCAGCCGGGGCCGGCGCAGCCGAAACGGACGCGGTCGATATTGGTCAAGCCCGACAACCAGTTCGGCGAGATCGAGCTGGACATGCGCCTCGAAGCGCTCGGCGGCCGCGTCGCGGGAGGGCGGCGCGGGGAGCGCACGTCGGTGCGGTCCGGCGACGCGGTGTCGATCGGCGAGCGGGTGGTCATCTGCTTCACGTCCAACGAGGACGGATACGTCACGGTCTGGAGCCGCGACGCGGAGGGGAACGTCCCGGTGCGGATCTACCCCAACGAGTACGCGGCGGAGACGGCCGACGCGGTGGCCGCGCCGGTGGCGTCCGGCGAGGAGACCTGCCTCGGCGAGAACAGCGGCTTCCGTCTGGAGGTGGGGCCCCCGGCGGGCGAGGCGGAGGTCTATCTGCACTACACGCGGGACGAATCGGAGCAGTTCGACGAGACCGCGTTCCCGCAGATCAGGACCACGCGCGAGCCGGATGCCCGTCCGTACGTGTCGAAGCATCTGATGTACCGGGTGGTCCGGTGACGGCGGCGAGAGGGACGGTGACGGCACGCCCTTGCGCGCGAGCGGATGGTGTCTGTGCACGTGACGCGCTACGCCGACTGGATCCTGGAGCAGACGTCGCGGTGACCGGTCTGCAAGGCGGACGTGGAACGATGGAGCGCCTGCGATGACGAAAGACGAGACTCCGGCAACGGAGGTGACGAAGGACGAGACCCAGGCAACGGAGGTGACGAAGGACGAGACCCAGGCAACGGAGGTGACGAAGGACGAGACCCAGGTAACGGAGGTGACGGAAGTAGCAGAAACGACGACTAAAAGAAAGGTGATCTTCACTCGTTCCTCTCGTTCCAAGCGACGCTCCAGGCGTTGGAGGTTGGTCGCGTTGTCGACCGTGGGCTCCGTCGCGACCATTCTGGCGCTTCTCGACGACATTTATGTTTCGGGTAAATCTATTATAAATGAAATAGAAAGAAATGAATGCTCGACGGACTGGCTTGGACAGGAAGATGTTGAGACGAAAAACGGCACCCTGGATGGCAGTTGCTCGACCGAGCATTACCCGGGCGGAGAGTACGCAAAATATTACGGGTTCACGTTGGACTTGGCGGCGACGGTCACCATGGAAATGACGTCCCGGGACGTGGATTCCTGGCTTGTTCTCAGAAGTGGATCGCCTCCCGGCAGCGCCAGGGTGCTGGAAAAAAATGACGACGGGGGGGACGGGGTCGATGCGCGTATCGAGCGTTCTCTGGACGCCGGTACCTACACGATCGAGACGACGACGCTATAGCTCTTGAGTCTTCGCCTCCTTACCTCTTGGGGGGGCAAGGCGGCATTGAACCTGACGGGACTGCGGCATTACCAGAGGATCGGACGGGGCACGGCGGTCGGGGCGACGGTCTTGTTCCCAGGGGAGAGAGAAAATGCGGCGAAACGCGGAGCGAGTCGACGGCAGGCGGCGATCGGGGCGGGACGGGCGGACGGCGGCGCGGCGGCCGGTGGAGCGGTGGCGCGGGGTCGCCGTGATCGGCGCCGTGGTCGCCGCGTTCGGCGTCGACGCGGGCGCGCAGGGCGGGGGCCGCTTCACCTGGGACGACTACGTCGATGACTCGGCGCGTCACCGGAATGCGCGGCTGGCGTCCCGCCTGGAGTCCCGCTTCGAATGCGTCGCCCCCGGCCAGCGCCGGACCGAACGCATCGTCGGCGGCCAGGAGGCGCCGCCGGGCATGGCCCCGTGGCAGGTGTCGCTGCAGTACGGGCGGGCGGGGCGGTGGAACCACTTCTGCGGCGGGTCGCTGATCGCTCCGTCGTGGGTGCTGACCGCCGCGCACTGCATCGACGGCGTGCGGATGGGCGACGTCTCGGTGGCGCACGGCTCGCGGTCGTGGTCGTCGGGCGGCGAGCGGCGCTACCCGGAGCGCTTCGTCGTGCACGAGGGGTACGAGACGGTGTCGCAGGGCGACGACGTCGCGCTGATCCGGTTGTCGGAGCCGTTCTCGGCGTCGGGCGCGGCGACGGTGCAGTTGCAGTCGCGCGCGCTCGAACGGCGTTTCGGGTCTCCGGGCGCCTGTTCGGTCGTCACCGGGTGGGGCAGCGTGGAGGCGTGGAGCCCCGGCCGCTCGCGGGCCTCGGCGCGGGACCTGCCGGACCGCCTGCGCGCCGTCGACCTGCCGATCCTCGACAACCCCGCCTGCGCGGCCGTCTACGGGTCGGACGTGATCACGGCCGGGCAGGTCTGCGCCGGCTACGAGCAGGGCACGATGGACTCGTGCCAGGGCGACAGCGGCGGCCCGCTGGTGGTGCCGGGCGGCCCGACGGGGTGGACGCAGATCGGCGTCGTGAGCTGGGGCGTCGGCTGCGCGCAGCCGGGGGCCTACGGCGTCTACACGCGCGTGTCGCACTACGTCGACTGGATCCTGGAGCAGACGTCGCGGTGACCGAACGATGACGTGGCGGGAGGACGAATACCCGCGCGGCAGGTCGGGCCGGCTTGCCGGCCGGCGCGAGAGAGGAGACTCGGCATGATCCGGATGGAGGCATCCATGAGACTCGTGGCCACGTGGACCCGTGCGGTCCAAACGTTCCCCATCGTCCCCGTCGTCGCGTCGGTCATCATCGTCGGTGTGTTCTTCACCGGCGCCGCTCGCCAAGCGCAGGCGTCGATATGGTTTCATGTCGGCGAAGTGTATTGCCACGCGACAGCGCCGGGGCCGCGCTATTTCCACAGCGGCATCTCGCGGGTGTCCGTGGCTGGCGAGCACTACTCGCGGTGGCGCTTGCTGGATGAGCGCCGACGGATGGACGGCCGGATCCTCGACCGGGTCCTCGACGATCTCGCGGTGGAGTTCGCCCGCGACGTCGCGGCGCGCGGCGGCCGCGACGTCGATCACCTGCTGTCGTTTCGTTGCGAACTGACGGCGGAGGAAGCCGCGGCCGACGCCATCGGCGCCGCCTCGTACTTCCGCGGCGGCGAGCGGGTGTTCTACCCGGCGGACAGGAAGATCGCGGTGGAGTGGACGCCGCCGGACTTCGATGGGCTGTGGGCGTTGGCGTCGTCGTCGTCGTACGTGACGTGGCCGAGGGCAGTGGCGCTGGTGGTGGGGAACGGCGCGTACCCGTCCGGCGCTCGATTGCAGAGCCCGGTCAAGGATGCGGCGGACGTGGCGGCGGCGCTGAAGCGGGAGGGGTTCGACGTGACGGAGGAATACGACGCGGACCGGGTGGCCCTGAAAGAGGCGTTGGCCGCGTTCAAGACGGCGAGCGACGGGGCGGAAGTGGCGCTGGTGTTCTACGCGGGGCACGGGCTGGGACGAGAAGGGGCCGAATACCTTCTGCCGGTCGATGCCGGGCTGGACCGGCTGGACCCGGCTGGACCCGGCCTGGACGAGGCGCCGTTGCGGGTCGTGGCGCTCGATGACGTCGTCGCGGCGACCGCGCGAGCTTCGGCGCGCGTCGTGATCCTGGACGCCATGTTCGACGATGGGCGGTCCGCCCGTGAGCGGCGGTCCGTCCCCGAGCCGCCGCGGCCCGAGCGCCGTGTTCCGGGACCGCCGAACGCGGCGAACCTGCTGGTCGCCTACGCCGGTTCGCACGGCGGCGTGGTACACGACGGCGGAGAAGAAGAGAACAGTCCGTATACGGCGGCGTTGCTGCGCCACCTGGAGGAGTCGGGATCGACCGCGCTGGCGACGTTCGGCGCGGTGGCGGCGGAGGTGTTCGACCGCACGGGCGGCAGGCAGGCTCCGGCCGTCTATTCCACGCTGACGACGCCCGTGACGCTGCAACGGCCGGAGCCGGCTCTATATCCACGCTGATTGGCGCTGCCGGTGGGGGAGCGGGAAGCGCCAAGGGTCACGCACGGGAACCGGGGCGGCGAAAGACGCGCGGGCGTGATGGGGAGGACGTGATGGGAACGAGATGCGGAATCGGAAGACCGGGCGGTCTTGACACCCGGACGACGATGGTGAACAAGGCGCGGTCTCAGTCCATGCGAACAATCGGAAGAACGGCCGATCCCGATCTTGCCCGGACGACGGGCCGGCCCGGGTCGGCGGCGGCTTCGTGGAGGGGCGTCGCCGTGCTGGCGGCGCTGCTTCTCCCGTGGGTCGCGCCCCTTCCCGCGTTCGCCGCCGGGCGCGTGGCGCTGGTGGTGGGGAACGGCGCGTACACGCAGACCAGCCCGCTGGCGAATCCGGTGAACGACGCGAGGGCCGTGGGCGCGGCGCTGGACCGCATCGGCTTCGACGTGACGGTGCTGGAGAATCTCGACGAGGACGAGATGGACGACGCGTTGGGCGAGTTCGAGGAGGACAGCGTCGCGGCGGACGTGGCGCTGTTGTTCTACGCGGGTCACGGGATGGAGATGAACGGCGCGAACTATCTGATCCCGGTGGACGCCCGGCTGGCGTCGGCGTCGGCGGTGAGCCGGGAGACGGTCGCGCTCGATTCGGTGCTGGCGGCGATGGCGGGCGCCGGGACGCGGATCGTGATCCTGGATGCGTGTCGGAACAATCCGTTCGTGCGGTCGATGCGGGGCGCGGCGCGGGCGAACGTGCGTTCCGGCGGTCTGGCGGCGGTGGCGAGCGGCGAGGGGCTGCTGGTGGCGTACGCGGCAGCCGCCGGTGACGTGGCGGCCGATGGCGACAGGAGCGAGAACAGCCCCTATACGACGGCGTTGCTGGAGCATCTGGAGCGCCCGGGGGTGGACGTCCGCGTCATGCTCGGCGACGTGGGGGCGGAAGTGCGGGGTCGCACGGGCGATCAGCAGCCGTTCGTCTACTCGTCGCTGTCGGGCGAGCTCCACTTGGCCGGAGATGACTCCGATGCGATCGTTGTCGCCGGCGAAAATGACGCGGTGGTCGCGGCGCGGTTGCAGCAGGAGACGACGTACTGGGAGTCGATCGAAGACAGCACGAATCCCGCGGACTGGGAATGGTACCTGGAGCGGTGGCCGGACGGCGCCTTCGTGCAGCCGGCGCGGACGCGGCTGGCGGCGTTGCGGGCGCCGGATCCTCCGCGGCCGGGTCGCCCGGCGCCCACCCGGCCGGACCCCGCGTCGGCCCGGCCCCGGGCCGGCGAGGTGTTCCGTGACTGCCCGTCCTGCCCGGAGATGGTGGTGATCCCGGCGGGGACGTTCGAGATGGGGTCGCCGGCGTCGGAAGAGGGCCGCTACGACGACGAGGGTCCGCAACACCCGGTCACGATAGGGGCGTTCGCGCTGGGGCGGTACGAGGTGAAGCGGGAGGAATACGCGACGTTTGCGGCGGCGACGGGACGTGACGTCAGAGGCGGATGCTGGATACTGGGTGTTGCGGACAACGAGAGTGGAGGCCGCAGCACAACGTGGTCCTTGGACGCCGGGGCGTCGTGGCGTGAGCCGGGGTTCGCGCAGGGGGCGAACCATCCGGTGACGTGCGTGAGTTGGCAGGATGCGAAGGAGTACGTGGCGTGGTTGCGTCGCGAGACCGGTTTTCCGTACAGGCTGGCCAGTGAGGCGGAGTGGGAGTACGCGGCGCGGGCGGGGACGACGACGAGATGGTACTGGGGGAACGAATCGGGTGTTCGGTGCGACTACGCGAATGGTCGGGATGCGACGTACAAGCGATACTTGGGGGAGCGCTTCGGCGGGAACTGGAACGCCCCTGATGATTGTACGGATGATGCGGGCGGCACGGCGTCCGTGGGAGGGTACGGCGCGAACGACTTCCGTCTGTTCGACATGCTGGGGAACGTGTGGGAGTGGACGGAGGACTGCTGGCATGGGAACTATAGGGGCGCGCCGAGAGACGGGACGGCGTGGACGAGTGGCGGCGACTGTAGTCGTCGTGTGTTGCGCGGCGGTTCGTGGTTCAACATTCCGCGGCTCCTCCGTTCGGCCGCCCGCCTCGGGTACTCCTCCGGGAGCCGGGTCGTCCACGCCGGTTTTCGCGTGGCGAGGACGCTTGATTAGCTCTTGAATCTTCGTCTCCTTACCTCTTGGGGGGGCGGGGGGCGTAGCCCCCCGGCGGCCGCGCGAGCTGCGCTTCTCATTTCGGAGGCGCGGCCTGGAGGCGGGCGGAGCTGGTTTCGGGGGCGCGGCCGGAGGGGCGAGGCGGGCGGAGCGGGACACCCGGCATGATGACGAAATCGAACCCGAAGACGGACGGGGCGCAACGGACGGGGCCGGCGCTGGAGGCGATGTACGGCTTCGTGTTGTGGCTCGTGCCGACGGTGGAGCGGTTCCCGCGCAGCCAGCGGTTCCTGCTGGGCGACCGTTTGCAGGCGACCGCGCTCGACGTGCTGGAGCGGCTGATCGAAGCGACGTACACCCGCGCCCGCCAGGGGCATCTGGCCGCGGCGAACCTCGGCATCGAGAAGCTGCGGGTGCTGTGCCGGCTGGCGAAGGACCTGCGCCACCTCGACCCGCGGCGCTACGCCCACGCCGCGCGCGCCCTCGACGAGGCCGGCCGGCTCGTCGGCGGCTGGCGGAAGGCCCACGATGCCGCGCGGCCGTAGGCGCCGCGACGGGCTGTTCGACGGCATCGCCTCGTTCGAAGCCCTCGTCGCGGCGGCGCTGCGCGCGGTGGCCGGCAAGCGGCGGACGCCGGTCCCGGCCGCGTTCCTGGCGAACCTGGAGACGGAGGCGCTGCGTCTGGAGCGGGAGCTGCGGTCGGGGCGCTGGCGGCCGGGGCGCTACGTCGAGATCGAGGTGACCGACCCGAAACGGCGGCTGGTCTCGGCCGCGCCGTTCCGCGACCGGGTGGTGCACCACGCGGTGCACGCGGTGATCGCGCCGCTCTTCGAGCGCGGCTTCATCCACCACGGCTACGCCAACCGGGTCGGCAAGGGGACGCACCGGGCCGTGGCGCGCTACGAGCGGCTGCGCGGCCGGCATCGCCACGTGCTGCGCGGCGACGTCTTCCGCTACTTCCCGGCCATCGACCACGCGATTCTGAAGGCCGACGTCCGGCGGCGCATCGGATGCCCGCGGACGCTGGCGGTGCTCGACCGCATCATCGACGGCTCGAATCCGCAGGAGCCGGTGCACCGCTACTACCCGGGCGACGACCTGTTCACGCCGTACGAGCGCCGCCGCGGGCTGCCGATCGGCAACCTGACGAGCCAGCTCTTCGCCAACGTCTACCTCGACCGCTTCGACCACTTCGTGACCGAGGTGCTGCGCGCGCCGTATCTGCGCTACGTGGACGACTTCGCGCTGTTCGCCGACGACCCGGCGCGGCTGGAGGAATGGCGCGTCCGCGCGGAGGCCTTCCTGGCGCGGCGGCGGCTGTCGCTGCACCCGGCCAAGACGCGGGTGGTCCCGGCCGCCGAGCCGGCCGCGTTCCTCGGCTACGTGCTGTTGCCGGGCGGCCGGCGGCGGCTGCCGGAAGAGAACGTGCGGCGGTTCCGCAACCGGCTGCGCGGGTTGCGCGACCGCTGGCGCGCCGGCACGGTCGGGAGGGCGGAGGTGGAGCAGCGCGTCGCCGCGTGGGTGGCGCACGCGGCGCACGCCGACACGTGGCGGCTGCGCCGCGCGATCTTCCGGGACGGGTGGTTCGCGCCGACGCCGACGCGGGGGCCGGTCCCGGGGGCCTGACCGGCCCCCTGTCGTCGTGTGTTGCGCGGCGGTTCGTGGAACAACAATCCGCGGAACCTCCGTTCGGCCGCCCGCAACGGGAACACCACCGGGAACCGGAACGACAACGCCGGTTTTCGCGTGGCGAGCACGCTCTGACGCCGGAGCCGGGGCGGCCACGGCCGCGCCGGGCGCGCGCGGGTGCGTCCAGGGCCGGTCATGATGAGCCGGCGCCGCCGGAGTGCGCGGCGGCGTCACGGCCGGCGCCCGTCCTGGCCCGCCGGGGGCGATGGGCGCCGGCCGCCGTTTCCCGCGCGTCGGCCGGGCGGTCAGGCGTCCCGCCCGCGGTCAGGCGTCCCGCCCGATGGATCCCCGGTCGGCTCGTCGGCGCTCGGCGCTCGCGCGTGTGCGCCAACCGCGCCGCGTTCGCCGGGGAGCGGTGACGGTCACTTCCCGGCGTGCGCCCGGAGGCGCGCGTGGAAGTCCCGCTCGCTCTTGCAGACCAGCGCCTCGGCGACGACGACGCGATCGGGCAGGCCGTGCGGGACTTCGGCGGCGAAATCCTTCGACGACGTGATGCCCCGCGTCCGCAGGATCTCGCGCACGGTCTCCATCCGGCCCTCGGCGCGGCCCTTCGCTTCGCCTTCGGCCAGCCCCTCGGCGCGGCCCTTCGCTTCGCCTTCGGCCAGCCCCTCCGCGCGTCCCTTCGCTTCGCCTTCGGCGCGTCCCTTCGCTTCGCCTTCCGCCAGTCCCTGCGTCCGGCTCTGGTCCCGCAGCGAACCCAGCAGCGGGTCGTCGTCCGGCCCCGTGCCGTCCCGCTCGCCCAGCGTCCGGCCCAAGTGCTCCAGCATCGCGTGCGTCCAGCCCGACGGCTCCGCCTCGTTCATCGCCGTGTGGATGGCCTTCGCCCGCCAGCCGGGGAACGCCCGGCTCACCGGAGACTCGCGGTACGCGCCATCCTCCAGAAGATGAATCGTCAGCCCCGCGCGGCGGGTCCGCGGGCGGTTCAGCGCGCGGCGCTCCGGCACGTCCACCCACAGTTCGGGGAACCCCCACGACTCGTACAGCCGCAGCTTCCCCCGCCGAACGTCCGTCGTGTGGTCCACCTCCAGCACCACGTCGGGAAACGGGTGCTCGCCCACCACCATCGCCGCCGCCCCCAGCAGGTCCGCCCGCGACGGATACAGATAAACGATCTGGTCCGCCTGCATCACGCGGCGCCGTTTACCGTCGGCGTCGCGCACGAGCAGGTCCGCCGAACCGTAGCAGTGGATGGGCGACCCGCGCACCGCGGCGATGCGCTCGACCAGCCCGGCCAGACGCTGGCCGGGGCTCTCGTGGGCCATGGTGGTCGGCGAGCGGACCCGCCAGGCGGTCTCGGTCTCGGCGTCCCAGACCTCCAGCCGCCCCTCGTGGCGGCGGTACTCGCCGCGCGTCAGGGGAAACGCCTCGCAGCCGGCGAAATCCAGTTCGGACAGCGGCAGCATCGGCACGGCGGCCGGCGGTCCGTCCGGCTTGCGCTTCGCGGGCGCGACCGATACGGGTGTCCAGGAGGCCCAGGAGTATGTGACGGCCATACGGCATTATAGCCGCGCCGGAGCCGTCCGCGCGCCGCGTGATAGAGTCACGGCGCCATGGACTTCCGCCCCACGGAGGCCGAGGAGGTGACGCGGCGGGCGGTGCGCGAGTTCGCCGAGCGGGAGATCGCGCCGCACGTCCGGGAGTGGGACGAGGCCCAGGCGTTCCCGGACGCGTTGCGGGCGCAGCTCGCGGAGCTGGGGCTGCTCGGCATCCAGTTCCCGGCCCGCTACGGGGGGGCCGGACTCTCCGCGGTGGAGTACTGCATCTGCGTGGAGGAGCTCGCGCGCGTCGACCCGGCCGTCGCCCTCACCGTGGCCGCGCACAACGGACTGGGCGCGGCGCACGTGGCCCTGTTCGGTTCCGAGGCGCAGAAGGAACGCTGGCTGGCGCCGCTGGCGCGGGGGGAGTTCCTGGGGGCCTGGGCGCTCACCGAGCCCGACGCGGGGAGCGACGCCGGCAGCCTGCGGACGCGCGCCCGGCGCGACGGCGGCGGCTGGGTCCTGGACGGCGTGAAGACGTTCACGACGCACGCGGGGCTCGCGGGCCTGACCGTCGTGATGGCGGTCACCGACCCGGCCGCGGGGCGCCGCGGGATCTCCGCCTTCGTCGTCGAGCGCGGAACGCCCGGGCTGTCGGCGGGGCGCAAGGAGGACAAGCTCGGCATGCGGGCGAGCCCGACCGCGGATACGCGCCTGGACGGTTGCCGCGTGCCGGAGGAGAATCTGCTGGGCCGCGAGGGGCGCGGGTTCGTCGACGCCCTGGCGGTGCTCGACGCGGGCCGCATCGGCATCGCCGCGCTGGCCGTGGGGCTGGCCCAGGGCGCCTTCGACGCCGCCCGCCGGCACGCCGCCGGGCGGAAGCAGTTCGGCCGGCCGCTGGCGAGCTTCCAGGCGATTCAGTGGAAGCTGGCCGACATGGCCGTGGAAGTCGACGCGGCGCGGCTCCTGACCTACCGCGCGGCGTACCTGAAGGACCGCGGCCGGCCGACGACGCGCGAGTCGTCGATGGCCAAGCTGTACGCCAGCGAAGCCGCGGTGCGGGCGGCCGGCGAGTGCGTGCAGGTCCACGGCGGGTACGGCTTCGTGAAGGACGGCCCGGCCGAGAAGCTGTACCGCGACGTCAAGCTGCTGACCATCGGCGAGGGCACGAGCGAGATCCAGCGGCTGGTGATCGCCCGGCAGTACCTGGGCGGATGCTGACCGGGGGCCTTGCGACCCGATGGACCTCGCGGAGCGCGTGCTGGCCGGCGACTCCCGCGCCGTCGCGCGGGCGATCTCCGTCGTGGAGCGGGAGGACGCCGCCTCGGCGGCGCTGATCGGCCGGCTGTTCGCGCGGACGGGGCGCGCGCTGGTGGTGGGCCTGACCGGCCCCCCGGGAGTCGGCAAGAGCACCCTGGTCGATCGTCTGGCGTCCGCCTTTCGCCGGGAGCGGCTGCGGGTCGGGGTCCTGGCCGTCGACCCGACGAGCCCGTTCAGCGGCGGGGCGATCCTCGGCGACCGCATCCGGATGCAGGGACACGCGGCCGACGAGGGGGTCTTCGTGCGCAGCATGGCGACCCGCGGGCAGCTCGGCGGGCTGGCGCGGGCGACCGACGACGCGCGGATCGTCCTCGACGCGGCGGGGACCGACGTGGTGCTGGTGGAAACGGTCGGCGTCGGCCAGGGAGAGGTCGACGTCGGCCGGACGGCCGACGCGTCGGTCGTGGTCCTGGCGCCCGGCGCCGGCGACGACGTGCAGGCGATCAAGGCGGGGATCATGGAGATCGCCGACGTGTTCGTGGTGAACAAGGCGGACCGCGGCGGCGCCGGCCGCGCGGTGGCGGAGATCGAGGGGATGCTGTCGTTGCGCGCGCGGGGGGCGGACGAGTGGCGCCCGCCGGTGGTCAGGACCTGCGCCGCGGCCGGGGACGGCGTCGACGCGCTGGTCGCGGCGGTGCGGCGCTTCGCCGGGCGGGCGCCGGCCGCCGCGGACCGCGCCCGGCGCCGGGCGCGCGCCCGGCTGGAGTCGATCCTGGCCGCCCGGCTCGTCGAACGCATCGCCGCCGCGCGCGGCCTCGACGACGCGGTGGAGGCCGTCGCCTCCCGCGCGGTCGATCCGTACGCGGCGGCCTCCGGGTTGCTGCGGCGCTTCGTGCGGGAGGAGCGAGACCCATGAAGGCGGAGCTGGACCACGTCGGGATCGCGGTCGACGACCTGGACGCCGCGCTGGAGTTCTACGCCGGGGCCCTGGGGCTCGAGGTGGAAGCCAGCGAGGACGTCCCGTCGCAGGGCGTGCGCGCGCACTTCGTGCGCGTCGGGTCCGCCGCGCTGGAGCTGCTCGAAGCCACGACGGAGGAGTCGCCCGTCCGGCGCTTCGTCGACCGGCGCGGCGCGGGCCTGCACCACGTCACGCTGCGGGTCGACGACGTCGCGGCGGCCCTCGCCCGCCTGAAGGCGCGCGGGGTGAGGCTGGTCGACGAGACGCCGCGCGAAGGGGCGGAGGGCGCGCTGGTCGCGTTCGTGCACCCTTCCGCCGCGCACGGCGTCCTCGTCGAGCTCAAGCAGGAGAGGAGTCCCGGGGCGTCCCATGCGCGCTGACGAACCCGTGCGCATCGGCGTCATCGGCGGGAGCGGCCTGTACGAAATGGCCGAACTCGAGGACCGCGAGGAGCGCGCGGTCGAGACGCCGTTCGGGGCGCCGTCGGCGCCTTACGTGATCGGCGTCCTCGCCGGCCGGCGCGTCGCGTTCCTGGCCCGCCACGGCGCCGGACACCGGATCCTCCCGTCGGAGCTCAACTTCCGGGCGAACGTCTTCGGCATGAAGACGCTCGGCGTCGAGTGGCTGGTGTCGGCCAGCGCCGTCGGGAGCCTGCAGGAGCGCTACCGGCCGCGGGACGTCGTCGTCCCCGATCAGTTCGTCGACCGCACGCGGGGGCGCGCCGGCACGTTCTTCGGGCGCGGACTCGCCGCCCACGTTTCGTTCGCGCACCCGGTCTGCGCGGCCCTCGGCCGCCTGGCCGCCGATGCGGCGGCCCGCGCCGGCGCGGACGTGCACCGCGGCGGCGCCTACCTCTGCATGGAGGGGCCGCAGTTCTCGACCCTGGCCGAATCGCGCCTGTACCGCTCGTGGGGCATGGACGTGATCGGCATGACCAACCTGCAGGAGGCCAAGCTGGCCCGCGAGGCGGAGATCTGCTTCGCGACCCTGGCCCTGGTGACCGACTACGACTGCTGGCATCCCGACCACGATCAGGTCAGCGTCGAGATGGTCGTCGAGACGCTGCAGGCCAACGCCGTGACGGCCCGCAGGACGATCGCCGATCTGGTGTCGCGGCTGCCCGTCGAGCGGGGCTGCGAGTGCGCCTCCGCGCTGGCGAGCGCGATCATCACCCGCCCCGAGGCGATCCCCGCGGACGTCCGCGCCGAGCTGGCGCCCCTCATCGGGAAGTACTTGCGATGACGCGGCCCGTGCTGACCGTCGGCTCCGTCGCCTTCGACTCGATTCGGACCCCGTTCGGGGAGGTGTCCCGCGTGGTGGGCGGGGCCGCGACGTTCTTCAGCATCGCCGCGTCGTTCTTCAGCGACGTGCGGCTGGTGGCGGTGGTCGGGGAGGACTTCGGCGAGCGCCACCTGCAGGTCTTCGGCGGCCGGCGGATCGACCTCGAAGGGTTGCAGCGCGCGCCCGGCGAAACGTTCCGCTGGAAGGGGGAGTACAAGCTCGACCTGAACACCCGCGAGACCATCTACACGCACCTGAACGTCTTCCGGGACTTCTCGCCGCGCGTGCCCGAGCGTTTCCGGTCCACCCCGATCGTCTTCCTCGCCAACATCCATCCGGCGCTCCAACTGGAGGTCCTCGACCAGGTCGAGGCGCCCCGCTTCGTGGCCCTCGACACGATGAACTACTGGATCGAGAGGGCGCCGGCCGAGCTCCGGCAGGTCCTGCGGCGCGTGGACGCCGTGGTGATCAACGACGAGGAAGCGCGGCAGCTCAGCGGGAAGGCGAACCTGGTGAAGGCGGCGCGCGAGATCCGCGCGATGGGTCCGCGGCGGGTGGTCGTCAAGCGCGGCGAGCACGGCGTCCTGCTGACGCGGGGCGACGATTTCTTCGCCGCGCCGGGGCTGCCGCTCGAGGACGTGTGCGACCCGACCGGCGCGGGCGACACGTTCGCCGGGGGGTTCGTCGGGTACCTGGCCGCCGCGGGCGACCTGTCCGACGACGCGGTGGCGCGCGCGGCCGTCTGCGGCAGCGCGATGGCGTCGCTCTCGGTGGAGGACTTCGGCCTCGGCCGCCTGCTGAGCCTCACGGACGAGGACGTCCGCGCGCGTTTCGACGCCTTCCGGCGCCTGACCCACTTCGATGCGCTCGACTGGTAGGAGTCCGCGCCGCGGAAGAGGCGGGGCCGCGCGCCTGCTGCTGCCGGCGCTGGTCGGGGGCGTTCTGCTCTGGAACGGCGCGCTGGCGGCCGCGCCGCATGCGCTGCGCGGGCGCGCCGGCGGCGGCGCCGTGGCCGCGGCGGCCGTTGTCTACGCCGCCGCGGGCTTCCTCTGTCATCAGCGCGCGGAACGGTCCTTTCATCCCGGCGGCGTGAAGGCGCCGGTCTGCGGGCGCTGCGCGGGGCTCTACGCCGGGGCGCTGCTGGGCCTGCTCGGCGCCGGCTTCCGCGTCCGCGCGCCGGCGCTGCGCGCGCTCCTCGCGGCGGCGGCGTTCCCCACGGCCGCGGCCTTCGTCCTGGAGGCGGCGGGCGCCGCGGACCCCGGAAACGCCGGCCGCGCGGCGGCCGCGGTTCCGCTCGGCGCGGCGGTCTGCTGGTTCGTGGCCGCCGCGATCCGCGGGAAGGTACACTAGGAGCGATGCCCAACCGTCCGCCGGCGGCCGAGCCGGGCCGGGTCGCCGCCGTCTGCGCCCTCGCCTGGGCGCTGCCCGGCGCCGGCCACCTCTGGCTGGGGCGTTCGTCCAGGGGCGTCGTGTTCCTCGCGGCGCTGCCGCTGATGTTCGCGATCGGCCTCGGACTCGACGGCGAACTGTTCGCCGTGGATCCCTCCCGGCCCCTGGTCGCGCTGGCCGGGCTCGCCGACCTCTGCATCGGGGCGCCCTATCTGCTCGCGCGCGCGCTGGGGGCGGGAGGCGGCGACGTGGCGGCCGGGACCTACGAGTACGGCAACACCTTCCTCGTCGTTTCGGGCCTGCTGAACGCGCTGGTGGTGCTCGACGCGTTCGACGTCGCGCGGGGACGCAAGTAGGGCGGCGCGATGGCCAGCCACTTCTTCCTGATGGTCCTGTTCTCCGGGTTCGTGTCGCTCGTCTTCGCGGTGCTGATGCGCGACGAGCCCCGGGAGCAGGCGCGCTTCGGGGGCGCGCTGTTCGCCGGATTCGTGCTGGCCGCGACCGTGCTGGCCTGGCTCATGTACCCGTTTCCGTGATGGCCGGCCTGCCGTTCCGCCGTCCGGCCGAGCTGCTGCGCCTGCTGTCCCTGTGGGGGCCGGTCGCCGTCTGGATGGCCGCGATCTTCACCGTCTCGTCCTCTTCTCCTGCTTCCCTGCCCAGACTGTCGGCTCCGGGTTCCGCCGCGGCGCACGCCTTCGAGTACGCCGTCCTGGCCGCGGCGGTTCTGCGGGCGCTGACCGGCGCGGACCTTGCGCGAATCACGGGCGGCCGCGTGCTGCAGGCGGTGGCGTTCTCGTTCGTCTACGGACTGACGGACGAGGTCCACCAGGCGTTCGTGCCCGGACGGATGCCGGAGCTGCTGGACGTGGCGGCGGACACCGCGGGCGCGGCGGCCGGGGCGGCGCTCGTCTGGGCGTGGAGTATAGTTCTTGCCGTCCGAACCGGGCGCCATGCCGGATGACGGCCTGACCATCGAACGGAAACGCCCCGCGCGCTTCAGCGGCTCATGAGAGACACCCCGGTCATCGAGGGGGCGGCCGACGCGTCGGGTCTGCGGGTCGGCCTCGTCGTGTCGGCGTACCACCGGGCGGTCACCGGCGCGCTGCGCGACGGCGCGCTCGCGGCGTTGCGGGACGCCGGCTCGCGCGGCGCCGCGGCGGCGACGGTCATCGAGGTGCCGGGCGCGTTCGAGATTCCGCTCGCCGCCCGCCGCGCGGCCGAGTCGGGGACCTTCGACGCCGTCGTCTGTCTCGGCTGCATCGTCCGTGGCGAGACGCCGCACTTCGACCACCTGGCGTCGGCGGTCGCGCACGCGATCGCCCACGCGGCGCAGGCCACCGGCGTGCCGATGACCTTCGGCGTCCTGACCACCAACTCGCTGGACGAAGCCGTGGCCCGCGCCGGCGGCGGCGCGTCGAACAAGGGGCGCGAAGCCGCGCTGGCCGCCGTGCAGCTGGCCAACGTCCTCGGCTCGCTGCCGGGGGCGCCCCGGGTCGGCGGATGAGCCCCGGCCCCGACGGCCGCCGCGAGCGCCACCTCGCGCGCGAGACCGCGCTCCAGCTGCTCTACCAGTGGCAGATCGGCCGCATCGGCCCCGGGGAGCGCGACGCGGCGCTGGAGCTGTACTGGACCGTGCATCCGGCCCCGGCCGCGCGGCGCGCGCGGGCGCTGGGCCTCGCCCGCGGCGCCGCCGCCGCGCTCGACCGCATCGACCCGTTGATCGCGCGCCACACCGACAACTGGCGGCCGGAGCGCCTGGCGGTGGTCGACCGGCTGATCATGCGCCTGGCGGTCTACGAGCTGCTGTCCGGGGAGACTCCGCCCGCGGTGGTCATCGACGAGGCGCTGGAGCTGGCCAGGACGTTCAGCGGGGAGCGCGCGGTCGGCTTCATCAACGGCGTGCTCGACGCGGTGCGGCGGGCGGTCGCGGAGCGGGAGCCGGACCCGCCGCCGCCGGGCGGGACGCGGGACGTTCCGGCCCCGGCGGAAGGCGGCCGGCCGTGGGCGGAGGACGCTTGACGGACCCCGCCGACACGGAGCAGCGGCGGCAGCGGCGGGCCAACCACCAGGCGCTCGGGGCGCTCGGCGTCGACCCGTACCCCGCCGGCTTCGAGCCGTCGGACGCCGTCTCGGCCGTCGTCGAGAGCCACGGCGGACGGTCCGGGGAGGAGCTCGAAGAGGCGCGCCCCCGGACGGCCGCCGCCGGGCGCGTCCTGGCCGTCCGGAGCTTCGGCAAGGCGAACTTCCTGGTGCTGTCGGACGGCCGGTCGCGGCTGCAGGCCTACGTCCGCAAGGACTCCGTCAGCGCGCGCGACTTCGACGTGTTCAAGCTGCTCGACGTCGGCGACCTCGCCGGCGTCGCCGGCCGGGTCTTCCGCACGCGGACCGGCGAGCTCACGGTCTGGGCGTCGCGGCTCGAGTTCCTCGCCAAGTGCCTCGAGCCGCTCCCCGAGAAGTGGCACGGGTTGACCGACGTCGAGACCCGCTACCGCCAGCGCTACCTCGACCTGATCGTGAACCGGGACTCGCGCGAGGTCTTCGAGACCCGCGCCCGCGTCGTGCGCGCGGTCCGCCGCTTCCTCGACGCCCGCGGCTATCTCGAGGTCGAGACGCCGATGATGCAGCCGCTGGCCGGCGGCGCGCTCGCGCGGCCCTTCGTGACCCACCACAACGCGCTCGACCTGCCGCTGTACCTGCGGGTCGCGCCGGAGCTCTACCTGAAGCGGCTCGTCGTCGGGGGCATGGAGCGCGTCTACGAGATCAACCGCAACTTCCGCAACGAGGGCGTCTCCACGCGGCACAACCCCGAGTTCACGATGCTCGAGTTCTACGAGGCGTACAGCGACTACCGCAAGCTGATGGACCTGACGGAAGAGCTGCTCGGCGCCGTGGCGGACGAGGCGCTCGACGGGCGGGAATGCGCGTTCGGCGGCGCCGCCATCTCCCTGCGGGCGCCGTTCGCGAGGCTGCCGCTGCGGAGCGCGGTGCGCGAGGCCGCCGCGCGGAAGCTGGGCCGCGGCGTGTCCGAGGACGAGCTGCGGGACCTCGCGGCGGCGACCCGGCTGGCCCGCGAGCTGGGGATCGACGTCCCCCCCGGGGCCGGCGCCGGCCGGATCGCGTTCACGCTGTTCGAGACGCTGTGCGAAGACGCGCTCGTGCAGCCGACCTTCGTCCACGACTTCCCGACCGAGGTGTCGCCGTTGTCGAAGCAGCGGCCCGACGATCCCGACACCGTCGAGCGCTTCGAGCTCTACGCCGGCGGGATGGAGATCGCCAACGCGTTCAGCGAGCTGAACGATCCGGCGGAGCAGCGGCGGCGCTTCGAGGCCCAGCGGCGGGCGCGGCGCGCCGGCGACGAGGAGGCGCACGCCATGGACGAAGACTACCTGCGCGCCCTGGAGCACGGGTTGCCGCCGACCGGCGGCGAGGGCGTCGGCATCGATCGCCTGGTCATGCTGCTCACCGGCCGGCGGTCCATCCGCGACGTGATCCTGTTCCCCCTGCTGCGTCCGCCGTCCGGGGCGTAGCCGAGCCGAGCCCCCGTCCCATGCAACTGCCCTTCGAGCTGTACGTCTCCGTCCGCTACCTCGTGGCGCGCCGCAAGCAGGCGTCGATGGCCAGCACGTCGCTCATCTCGGTCCTGGGCGTGACGGTCGGGGTCACCGCGCTGATCGTCGCCCTGGCGCTGATGACGGGCCTGCAACGGGAGTTGCGCGACCGGATCGTGGGCGCCCAGGCCCACGTGTACGTCTGGAAGGCGGGCGGCTTCGAGGACTACGCGGCCGAGGCGCGCGCCCTGTCCGCCCTGCCGCGGGTCGAGGCGGCCGCGCCGGCGATCCTGGGCAAGGCGCTCGCCCGCACGCGCGTCGGAGAGGTCTTCATCAACGTGAAGGGCGTCGACCCGCGGCTGGAGGGAACGGTCACGGGGCTCGCGGAGGCGGTCGAGCGCGGAAGCCTGGCGGCCCTGGCCGCCTACGACGGCCCGGCGGCGGCCGGCGTGGTGATCGGCGCCGAGCTGGCCCGCGAGCTCGGCGCGTTCGTCGGCGACGAGGTCAGCCTGGTGACCGCGGCGAGCGGCACGCTGTCCCCGCTGGGCGTGCTGCCGCGTCCGCGCCGCGTGGAGGTGGTGGGCGTCTTCCGGCTGGGGCTGCTCGACTACGACACGGGCTACGGCTTCGTGACCCTGGACGCGGCCCGGCGGCTGTTCCGCCGGGAGCGGGTCGAGATGATGCAGTTGCGCGTCGACGACCCGTGGGCGGCCCGGGACGTGGCCGAAGCGATCCCGGGCCGGCTCGGCGGGAGCTACGTGACCGACGACTGGTCGCGTCTCAACTCGTCGCTCTTCGAGGCGCTCTTCCTGGAGAAGCTGGCCATCTCGATCGCCATCGGCCTGATCGTCCTGGTCGCGACCCTGAACATCGTCTCGTCGCTCATCATGCTCGTCATGGAGAAGAGCCGGGACATCGCCGTCCTCAAGACCATGGGCGCCGGCGTCCGCGTCGTGCGCCGGATCTTCGTGCTGCAGGGCGCGATAATCGGTTTCGCCGGGACGGCCGCCGGGGCGGCCGCCGGGTACGCCATCTGCACGGTGATGGACCGCTACCGGCTCCTGCGGCTGCCGATGGACGTGTACCAGGTGACCTACGTGCCCTTCATCATCGAGCCGCTCGACTTCTGGCTCGTCCTCCTGGCGGCGAACGCCGTCTGCCTGCTGGTGACGCTGCATCCGTCCCGCCGCGCGGCCCGCCTGGACCCGGCCGAGGCGTTGCGCTACGAGTGACGGCCGCGCAGAGGTCCCCGCCATGCCGTTTCTCGCCGTGCGGGGACTGTCGAAGTCGTATCGCATGGGGGACCGCGAGCTGCCCGTGCTGCGCGACCTGGACCTGGACGTCGAAGCGGGGGAGATGGTCGCGATCGTCGGGGCGTCGGGCGTCGGAAAGAGCACCCTGCTGCACCTGCTCGGCGGTCTCGACCGCGCCCGGGCCGGACGGATCCACGCCGGCGGCACGGAGTTGACGGCCCTCGACGACGAGGCCCTCGTCGCGTTCCGCAACCGCGGCGTCGGTTTCGTCTTCCAGCTCCACCACCTGCTCCCGGAGTTCTCGGCGCTGGAGAACGTCGAGCTGCCGATGCGCATCGCCCGGCGGCCGGCGCGGGAGGCCCGCGAACGGGCGGCGGCCCTGCTGCGCGAGGTGGGGCTCGGCGGCCGGTTCGACCACCGGCCCGGCCTGCTGTCGGGGGGCGAGCAGCAGCGGGTGGCGGTGGCCCGCGCCCTGGTGATGCGGCCGGCGCTGCTGCTCGCGGACGAGCCGACCGGCGACCTCGACGAGGCCTCCGGCGGCGCGATCCACGACCTGCTGCGCGACGTGCACCGGGCGTACGGACTGACGTCGGTGGTGGCGACCCACAACGACCGCCTGGCCGCCGCCTGCGACCGGGTGCTGCGCCTGGCCGGCGGGCGCCTGTCCGCCGCGTGAGGGCGCGCGTCCGGCGCGTCCGGCCGATACCTTATAATCGAAGCGCATCGGGCGCCGGCCGTCCGGCGCCGGAGCAGTCGACATGTTCGAGCGATACACCGAACGGGCGCGGCGTGTCCTGTTCTTCGCGCGGTACGAGGCGAGCCAGCTCGGGAGCATCTCGATCGAGACCGAGCACCTGCTGCTCGGCCTGATCCGCGAGGGCAAGGGGCTGACGAGCCGCATCTTCGCCCGCTCGCGCCTGTCCCTGGAGAACATCCGCAAGGAGATCGAGGGCCGCACGGTCTTCCGCGAGAAGGTGTCCACCTCGGTCGAGATCCCCTTCAGCGCGGAGACGAAGCGCGTGCTGCAGTTCGCCGCCGAGGAGGCGGACCGGCTGCTGCACAACTACATCGGGACGGAGCACCTGCTGCTCGGCATCCTGCGCGAGGAGCGCTCCGTGGCGTCGACCATCCTCTCCGAGAAGGGGATGCGGCTCGGCGCGGTCCGCGAGGACGTCGTGCAGCTGCTGAACGAGAAGACCACGGTGACGCGCGTCAAGGAGACGCCGCTGCTCGCCGAGTTCGGCCGCGACCTGTCGGAGGCGGCGCTCGGGAACCGCCTCGACCCGCTCGTCGGGCGGGCGGTCGAGCTCGAGCGCGTGCAGCAGGTGCTGTGCCGCCGGACGAAGAACAACGCCGTCCTCATCGGCGAGCCCGGCGTCGGCAAGACCGCCATCGTCGAGGGGCTGGCGCAGCGCATCGCGTTCGGCGACGCGCCGCACTTCCTGGCCCACAAGCGCCTCCTCGCCCTGGACATCCCGCTGATCGTGGCGGGCACGAAGTACCGCGGGCAGTTCGAGGAGCGCCTCAAGGCGATCATGAAGGAGCTCGTCGAGAACCCGAACGTCATCGTGTTCATCGACGAGCTGCACACGCTGGTGGGCGCCGGTTCGGCCGAGGGTTCGCTGGACGCCGCGAACATCCTCAAGCCGGCCCTGTCCCGCGGCGAGATCCGCTGCATCGGGGCGACGACGCCGGCGGAGTACCGCAAGTACATCGAGAAGGACCGCTCCCTGGAGCGGCGTTTCCAGGCCGTCCGGGTCGATCCGCCGACCGAGGACGAAGCGCTGGAGATACTGAGCCGGATCAAGGAGCGCTACGAGAGCTACCACCGCGTGGCGTACTCGCGGGAGGCCATGGAGGCGGCGGTCTTCCAGTCGAACCGCTACATCACCGACCGCTTCCTGCCGGACAAGGCGATCGACCTCATCGACGAGGCGGGGGCGCGCGCCAAGCTCCGGGCGGCGGGGTACAACGAGGAGTTCGGCGAGATCAACCGGAACATCCGCGCCGCGGTCGAGCAGATGGCGAGCGCGGCGGCGCAGAAGAACTACGAGCGGGCGCAGTTCTTCCGCGAGCAGGAGGTGCTGGCGCGGGAGAACCTGCAGGCGGTGCGCGAGCGGTTCGACCTCCAGGCCGGCGCGCGGCCGGTGGAGGTGGGCCGGCAGGACGTCGACGAGGTCGTGTCGAAGTGGACCGGCGTGCCGCTGACCACGATCAACCGGGACGAGAGCGCGAAGCTGTTGCGCATGGAGGACGAGCTGCACCGCCGGGTGATCAGCCAGGAGCGGGCGATCTCGGCCCTCGCGCGGGCCATCCGGCGTTCGCGGGCGGGGCTCAAGTCGCCGCACCGCCCGGTGGGCAGCTTCGTGTTCCTGGGGCCGACCGGCGTCGGCAAGACCGAGCTGGCGCGGGCGCTGGCGGGCTTCCTCTTCGGCAGCGACACGGCGCTCGTGCGCTTCGACATGTCGGAGTACATGGAGAAGCACTCGGTCTCGAAGCTGATCGGCTCGCCGCCGGGCTACGTCGGCCACGACGAGGGCGGGCAGCTCACCGAGAAGGTCAAGCGCCACCCCTACTCGGTCGTCCTGCTCGACGAGATCGAGAAGGCGCACCCGGACCTCTTCAACATCCTCCTGCAGGTGTTCGAGGACGGCCACCTCACCGACGGGCTGGGCAACCGCGTCGACTTCAAGAACACGATCGTCATCATGACGTCGAACATCGGGGCGCGGCACATCCAGAAGAAGGCGTCCGTCGGGTTCCAGTCGTCGAACGCGGCCGAGATCCGGCGCAGCGTCACGGACCTGGTGCTGGGGGAGGTCAAGCGGACCTTCAACCCCGAGTTCGTCAACCGCGTCGACGAGATCATCGTCTTCGAGGCGCTGACCGACGACGACCTGCGGGACATCCTGCGCATGCTGGTGCGGCAGTTGAACGAGAACCTGGCCGGCCGCGACCTGCGCATCACGCTGACGCCGGAGGTCATCGACTGGATCATCGACCTGACGTGCAAGGACCGCTCCTACGGCGCCCGCCCCCTGCGGCGGGCGATCCAGCGCCACGTCGAGGACCCGTTGTCCGAGGAGCTGATCAGCGGGCGTCTCGAGTCCGGCGAGGTCGAGGTGCACCTCGACGCGGGCGTGCTGGCCTACCGCGCCGCCGGCCGGGAGGTGGAGGGGCGGTGCCTCGTCTGACGGCCCGCGCGCCGGCGCCGCGCCGCGGCGGCCGCGTCCGGATTCGCGGAGTCCGAAGATCCCGTAGAATGACGTTACGGGTTCGTTCGTCACGTGACGCGCCGGCTACGGCCGGGGCGGCGGGGGGCCGCGGGTGTTCCCGCGGGTGAACATCGATGCAGGTGAATCAGCGAACGGGACATGCCGGGCCGGCCGGGCCGCGCGTCTGCGCCGCGGCCCTGGTCCTGGCGGCGGCCGCGGCGCCGGCGGAAGCGCAGCCGTCCCTCTTCGGGACGCCGCAGCAGCCGGCGCCGTCCATCTTCGGGGGCGCGCCGCAACCGCCGCGGCCGGCGCTGCCGCCCCCCGACTCGCCGACGCTGCTGCGCAGCGTGGCGATCCAGTTTCCGACGCAGGGCAACGTGGCCGGCGTCGACTACGACACGTACCTCTACTACATGGAGGTCGCCAACGACGAGAACCGGACCCGTCCGTCCATCGGGCAGTGGACGCCCTACACCGACGAGACGGTGGAGATGATCCTGGACGACTACCAGCGTCTCTGGGACACCGGGTTCCTGAACGACCTCTGGGTCGAGGTGATCGACACCCCCTACGAGAACGGGGTGCCGGCCAAGACCGTGATCTTCAACATGGAGGAGCGCGAGCGGGTGAAGGTCGTCACCTACGAGGGCTCGGAGGTGCTGAAGACCGAGGACATCCTGGAGAACCTGGAGCAGCAGGGCGTCACGTTGCGGATGGACTCGTTCATCGACCCGGAGACCATCCGGCGCGTCAAGGCGGTCATCCGGCAGGGCTTCCAGGCGCAGGGGTACATGTTCGCGGAGGTCGACCACACCGTCGAGGCCCTGCCGGGCGGCCCGAAGCTGGTGCGTCTGACGTTCCACATGACGGAGGGGCCGAAGGTCCAGGTCCACGAGATCGACTTCGTCGGCAACCAGGCGATGAGCGACCGCCGGCTGCGCGGCAGGATGAAGAAGATCAAGCAGCGCTGGTGGCTCTCCTGGATGACCGGGCGGGGCACCTACAAGCCGGAGGAGTACGAAGAGGACGCGGTGGCGATAGAGGCGTTCTACCGCGACCGGGGCTACATCACGGCGCAGGTGGGCCAGCCGGAGCTCGACTACCTGGAGGTCGCGGAGGACGGCGAGACCCGCGGGCTGCGGCTGCGGATCCCGGTCGACGAAGGGGAGCGCTACCGGATCGGCGAGGTCGACTTCGCCGGCAACGAGATCCTCCTGGAGGTCGGGCTGCGCAGGATCTTCGAGGACATCGAACCCGGCGACTACTACAGCGAGGGCGACGTCCGCAAGGGGTTCGACGACGCCCGCGAGCTGTACGGCTCCCTCGGCTACTACGAGATGACGCTCGCTCCCGAACTCAGTCCGCGGTCCGAGGAGAGCGAGGCGGCGCGAGTCGCCGAGGCCGAGGCGAACGGCGACGGGAACGGCGAGGCGAACGGGAACGGGAACGGCGAGGCGAACGGTGACGGGAACGGCGGCGGCGCGTACGCCGCCGCGCCGCGGCCGACGCGCATCGGCGGCGACCCGGTCGTCGACGTCACGATCCGCGTGCAGGAGGGCGAGCAGTACTTCATCAACCGGATCGAGTTCGCCGGCAACCAGACGACGCACGACGAGGTCATCCGCCGCGAGCTGCAGGTCGCCGAGAACGCCGTGCTGAACACGGAGGCGCTCAAGCACAGCGTGCGGCGCCTCAACCAGCTCGGGTTCTTCGAGCCGCTCGAAGAAGAGGGCGTGAGCATCGAGAAGGTGGAGTCGGCCGCGAACGAGGTGAACCTCACGTTCGACCTCACCGAGACCAACCTCAACCAGCTGACCTTCGGGGCCGGCTATTCGCAGTTCGACGGCGTGTTCGGCCAGGTCTCGTTCCAGACCACGAACTTCATGGGGCGGGGCGAGACGCTCGGCGTGTCGATGCAGCGGGGGCAGTGGGCCAACAACGCGCAGGTGTCGTTCACGCGGCCCTACAACTTCGGACGCCCCATTTCGCTCGGCACGCAGATCTTCTCGCGCGACATGGACTGGTTCACCTTCCGGCAGGAGACGGTCGGCGGGTCCGCGACGTTCGGCGTTCCGCTCGCCCTCTTCACGCGCCTGTTCCTGACCTACAGCCTGGAGAACTCCCGGGCCGCCAAAAGCAGGTTCCAGGATCGGTACTACGGGCTGTCGGGCATCGACAGTACCTACTGGGCGGGGCAGAATCCGTTCCTCGCCGACGCCCTGTACCTGGGGACCGGCGGCCGGCGCATCGTCAGCAAGGTGACGCCGCAGCTTCGCCACAACACGGTGGACCACCCCATCTTCCCGAGTCAGGGCAAGAGCATGTCGCTGGCGCTCGAGCTGGCCGGGGCCGGCGGCAACACGAGGTTCCTGAAGCCGATCCTGGAGGCCACCCTCTACCGGCCGCACCTGAGCCGGACGATCTTCGGCGCCCGCGTGCAGTACCGCCACCTGCAGTCGGGCGACCCCGAGTCGATCCCGATCTTCGAACGGCTGTGGCTCGGCGGCGAGTACTCGATCCGCGGGTTCGACATCCGGCGCGTCGGCCCGACGCTGGCCGAGGTCAGGCCGGAGTCCGCGGACAACCCGTACCAGCGCCTGATCGTCATGGGCGGCAACAAGAGCCTGCTGCTGAACCTCGAGTACCAGTTCGTGCTCGGCGGCCCGGTGCGGCTCGTGACGTTCTACGACGCCGGGCAGGTGCAGGACTTCGGCCGCGAGTTCACGATGAACGACTTCCGGACGTCGACCGGCGTCGAGCTGCGCTTCTTCATGCCGATGCTGAACGTGCCGTTCCGGCTGATCTACTACTACAACCCGCAGGTGGAAGGCGTCTACAACGATCGCTACCAGCCGCAGGAACGGCACGGATTCCGTTTCGCGATGGGCACGACGTTCTGACGGCGCCCGGGTCCTGTTTCAACCTTCGGCGGCGCGGGCCGGGGACCGCGCGACCCACGAGGAACACCAGAATGAGATTCGCTGTCCTGACCACGTTGATCGCCGGCGCGCTCTCCGCGGGCGCCGCCACGGCCGCGGCCGCGCAGGCCCGGTCCTCGCTGCCGTTCCCGGCCGGGACGAAGTACGCCTTCGTGGACCTTCAGCGCATCGTCGCCGAGTCGGCCCACGGCCAGAGCGCCAATGCGCAGGTGCAGCAGTTGCTGGAGCGGAAACGGACGGAGATCGAGGCGCGGCAGGCCACCCTGCAGACCCAGATCGACGCCAAGAACCAGAACCTGCTGCAGATGCAGCAGCGGCTGGCGCAGGGCGAGACGGTCATGAGCCTCGACGCCCGCCAGACCCTGTCCCGCGACATCGCCCGCCTGCAGGTCGACATACAGCGCGACACCGAGGACGCGCAGGCCGAGATGCAGCGCGTCACGCAGGACGCCGACGCGGAGGTGACCGAGCTGCAACAGCGGCTGCAGGTGGAACTGGACTCCCGGCTGGGCCCCGCGCTGCAGTCGGTGGCGACCGCGCGGGGAATCGACTTCATCCTGAACTCCGCGGGGCTGGTCTGGGCGAACCCCGCGCTCGACCTGACGCAAGTGGTCATCGACGACCTGAACCAGCGCTGATGGCCCGCCGCCGGTCGAGTCCCGACGGGCCGGGGACGGCCGCGGCGGCCGCCCCGGAGGACGGCGCGGGCGCGCCCCCGCGGGCCGGCGCCCGCGGCCGGCCGGGCCCGCGAGCACCCGTGTCCCTCGACATTCCCGTCGTCCTCGATCGTCTCGACCACCGCTATCCGTCGCTCCTCGTCGACAGCGTCGTCGAGCACGAGCCGGGCCGCCGCGTGCGCGCGGTGAAGAACGTCACCGTCAACGAGGAGTACTTCCAGGGACATTTCCCCGGAAACCCGTTGATGCCCGGCGTCATGATGATCGAGACGCTGATGCAGGCGGCCACCCTGCTCCTGATGGGGTCGGAGGGCGACGCGCCGACCGGGCGGGCGGCGTTGCGCGGAGTCAACAACGCGAAGTTCCGCAAGCAGGTGTTCCCCGGGGACCGTCTCTGCCTCGACGTGACCCTGCGCAGCCGGGACGCCCGGGTGGCCGTGCTCCGGGGCGTGGCGACCGTCGCGGACCATGTGGTGGCGGAGGCGGAGCTGCTGGTCGGCATCGAGGAGTCGACGCACGTCGACGAGACCGCCCGGGTCCATCGGGACGCCGTGCTCGGCCCCGGGACCGTCGTGGGACCGAACGCCGTCGTCGGCGCCGGGGTCCGCATGGGGCGCGGTTGCCGGGTCGGAGCCTCGGCCGTCGTGGACGGCGACACCGAGCTGGGCGACGAGTGCCACGTCTTTCCGTTCGCGTCCGTCGGGCTGATCCCGCAGGACCTGAAGTACGAGGGCGAGGAGACGCGCCTCGTCGTCGGTCACCGCAACGTGATACGGGAGTTCGTCACCATCCACCGGGGCACCCGCGGCGGAGGCGGGTTGACCCTGGTCGGCAACGACAACGTGTTCATGGCCTACGCGCACGTGGCGCACGACTGCATCGTCGGGAACAAGACCATCTTCGGCAACGGCGCCACGCTCGGCGGGCACGTGATGGTGGAGGACGAGGCGACGATCAGCGCCTTCTCCGGCGTCCACCAGTTCTGCCGCGTCGGCCGGCAGGCGTTCATCGGCGGCTACAGCGTCGTGACCATGGACGCGCTGCCCTACGGCAAGACCGTCGGCAACCGGGCCCGGCTGTACGGCGTCAACACGATAGGACTTCAGCGCCGCGGCGCTTCGGCCCGGACCGTCGCCCAGTTGAAGCGGGCCTATCGCTACCTGTTGCAGTCCAAGCTCAACACCACCCGGGCGCTGGCGCGCATCGACACCGACCCGGGACTGGACGGCGACGAGGTGCGCTACCTCGTGGAGTTCATACGGACCTCCCGGCGGGGCGTCAACCTGCGCCGGCCGACCCGGCGGGCGGAGCCGGTCGCGGTCGAGGACTAGCCGAGACGCCGGGCCGTCCATGCGCATCGGCTTGATCGCGGGCAACGGCCGGTTCCCCTTCCTGGCGCTCGACGCCGCGCGCAGCCTCGGGCACGAGGTCACGGTGGTCGCGATCCGCGAGGAGGCCAGCCCCGCGCTGGAGGCGGCCGCCGCGGCCGGGACGCCGGCGGACTTCCACTGGGTCTCGCTGGGGCAGCTCGGGCGCTGCATCGAGGTCCTCGAGGGCGCCGGCGTCACCCGCGCCCTGATGGCCGGCCAGGTCAGGCACACGCGGATCTTCTCGGGCATCGTGCCCGACCTCACCCTGCTTTCGGTGCTGCGCCGGCTGACCACCCGCAACACCGACGCCCTGATCTCGGCGGTCGCCGACGTGCTGGGTTCGCACGGCATTCGGCTCGTCGACTCCACGGCGTTTCTCGAGCCGCTCCTCGCGCGGCCCGGCGGCCTCACCGAGCGGGCGCCGAGCGACGAGGAGCGCGGCGACCTCGAGTTCGGCTACGCCGTGGCGGACGCCGTCGCCGGACTCGACGTGGGCCAGACGATCGCCGTGCGGCGGCGGGCCGTCGTGGCCGTGGAGGCCATGGAGGGCACCGACGAGGTCATCGCCCGGGCGGGTCGGCTGGCCGGCCCGGGGGTCTGCGTCATCAAGGTCGCCAAGCCGGATCAGGACATGCGGTTCGACGTGCCGGTCATCGGCGTCGCCACGATAGACGCGCTCGCCGCGGCCGGCGCCACGGCGCTGTCGATCGACGCCGGCAGGACCGTGGTGCTCGACGGGAGCCGCGTGTTCGAAGCGGCGGACGCGGCCGGGGTGGCCGTCGTCGGGCGGCCCGCGGCCGCGTCCGGGGCGCCGCCGCCATGACGGACCCGGCGTTTCGGGCGGCCGTGGTCGGCGTCGGGCACCTCGGACGGCACCACGCCCGCATCCTGGCCGCCGCCCCCGGCGTCGACCTCGCCGCGGTGGTCGATCGCGACCCGGAGCGGGCGCGGGCGGTGGCGGCGGACGTCGGGACCGCCGCCGTCCGGGACCTCCGCGACATCGAGCCCCCCGTCGACGGCGTCGTGGTGGCGGTGCCGACCCGGGACCATCTGCGCGTCGGCCTGCCGCTGCTCGAAGCCGGCGTGTCCGTGCTGGTCGAAAAGCCGATCGCCGCGTCGACGGCGGAGGCCGACCGGCTGGTCGAAGCCGCCGCCGCGTCGGGGGCGACGCTGGCCGTGGGGCATACCGAGCGGCACAATCCCGCGGTCGCCGCGGCGCTGCCCCTGATCTCGGCGCCGCGGTTCATCGAGGTGCACCGTCTCTCGAGCTTTCGTCCGCGCGGCCTCGACGTCGACGTGGTGTTCGACGTGATGATCCACGATCTGGACGTCGTGCTGTCCTGCGTCGGCTCGGAGCCGGTCTCGATCGAGGCCGTCGGCGTGCCGGTGCTCAGCCCCAGGGTGGACATCGCCAACGCCCGCCTGCGCTTCGGGGACGGGTGCATCGCGAACCTGACGGCCAGCCGGATCAGCCGCGAGCGCGTCCGCAAGCTGCGGGTCTTTCAACCGCATGCGCTCGTGTCGGTAGACTATGCCGAGCAGCAGGTCGAGGTCTGGAAGGTCCGGAAGGGCGGGGACGAACGGGCCGGCATCGACGGCGGGCGGGTGGACGTGGCCGCCGCCGAGCCGCTCGAGCGCGAGCTGAGCGACTTCGTGCGCGCCGCGCGGCGGCGCTCGCCCCCGCGCGTGACCGGCGCCGACGGGCGGCGCGCGCTGGCCGTCGCCCAGCGCATCGCCGACGCCGTGGCGGAGGGCGGCGGAGCCGCGTGAGCGACGCATCCTGGTTCGAGGAGCTGGGCGGCAGGCTGCGGGCCGGCGCGGCGCTGTCCGACTCCGACCTCGCCGCGCTGGCCGAGACGCGCGACCTCGTGCGTCTCGGCGCGCTGGCGGACGAACGGCGGCGCGCGTTGCGCGGAGACCGGGCCACCTTCGTGCGCGTGGCCGAGCGGCCGGCGGACGGCGCCGCCGGCGAAGCCGTTCCGCCGGGCGCGGGCGAGGTCCGGCTCACCGGACGTCCCGCCACGGCGAGTCTCGCCCTGGAGGCCGTCCGCGAGGCCGTGCGCGCCGCGGGCGGCGTTCCGGTGAGCGGTTTCGCGCTCGACGCGCTCGTGGCCCTCTGCGGCGGGGACGCCGCGCGCTTCGACGATCTGGCGGCGGCGTTGCGCGCCGCGGGACTGGCGCGCGTCGCCGAGGCGCGCGTCGAGCGCACGGCGGGTCCGGACTGGGTGGCGCGGGCGTCGGCGGCGGGGGTGCCCGTGGCGTGCTGGACGGTGGGCGGGGAGGGCGGCGGCGGCGTCGCCGCGCTGCTGCGCGTCGCGCGCTGGGGGCGCGACGCGGCCGTGCCGGCCCTGGCGCCGCTGCCGCGGTTCGCGTCCGGCCGGCCTTCGACCGGCTATGAGGACGTCCGGCGGGTTGCGCTGGCGCGGCTGCTGGTCGACAATACCGGGTCGATACAAGTGGACTGGCGGCGGTACGGTCCGCAGTTGGCGCAGGTGGCGCTGACGTTCGGCGCGGACGACCTCGACGGGGTGTCCGCGGAGGACGCGGAGGAGCGCGGGCCCCGCCGTACGACGCTTGAGGAAGTCACGCGGAACATCCGCGCGGCGGGACTGGTTCCGGTGGAACGCGACGGCCGTTTCCGGGCGCTGGCGCGGGCTAGCGCGCATCGACCATGAGTGCCATCCGTGTCGGAGTCGTCGAGTATCTGAACGCGAGACCGCTCGTCCACGGGTTGCAGGCCCGGCCGGACCTCTTCTCGCTGCAGTACGGCGCGCCGGCCCGCTGCGCGGCGCTGCTGCACGACGGCTCGGTCGACCTCGCGCTGCTGCCCGTCATCGAGTACCTGCGGCGGCCCGACTACCGGGTGGTGCCGGACGTCGCGGTGGCGTCGAGCGGGCCGGTGGCGTCGGTGGCGCTCTTCACGACGCGGCCGGCCACGGCGATCCGCTCCATCGCCATCGATTCCAGCTCGCGGACCGCGGTGGCCCTGCTGCGCGTCCTCTGCGCGCAATGGTTCGACGTCGAGCCGAAGTTCGTCACGATGCATCCCGATCTGCAGGCGATGCTCAAGCGCTGCGACGCGGCGCTGCTGATCGGCGACGTGGCCCTGTTCACCGAGCACGAGACGGTGGCCGACCTGGACAAGATCGACCTGGGCGAGGAGTGGACCGCCATGACCGGGCTGCCCTTCGTCTGGGCCTTCTGGGCCGGCCGCGGCGATGCGGTCGAGCCGCGGCACGTGCAGGCGCTGCGCGCCGCGCGGGACGCCGGCGCCGCGGCGATCGACGAGGTCGTGGCCGGGCAGCGGCTCGCCGACGAGGAGCAGGCCGAGGCCGCGCGGGAGTACCTGCGGAACAACGTGCAGTTCGCGCTGACCGAGGACGGCCGCGCGGGCGTGAAGCGGTTCTTCGCCGCCGCCGCCGACGTCGGCATCGTGCCGCGGGCGGCCGCGTTGCGGTTCTTCGACGCATGACCGGCCGCCCGATCGACGGCGCCGTGCGGCGCGTGCTGGACGGGGGGCGTCTGGGCCCCGCCGAGGCCCTGGCCCTCTACGCGGACCTGCCGACGCACGAGCTCGGGCGGCTGGCCGACGCCGCGCGCGCCGCGCGCCACCCGGACCGGATCGTCACCTACATCATCGACCGCAACGTCAACTACACCAACGTGTGCGTGGCGCGGTGCAATTTCTGCGCCTTCTACCGCGACGTGGGCGCGGCCGGCGGCTACGTGCTGGGCTTCGACGAGATCTTCGCCAAAATCGACGAGACCGTCGCGGTCGGCGGCGGGCAGCTTCTGCTGCAGGGCGGGCACAATCCGGACCTGCCGCTGGCCTGGTACGAGGACCTGTTCCGCGCGGCCAAGGCGCGGTATCCGGACTTCAGGCTGCACGCGCTCTCGCCGCCCGAGGTGATCCACCTGTCGCGCCTGTCGCGGCTGCCGGTCCGCGGCGTCATCGGCCGGCTGGCCGCCGCCGGACTCGACAGCATCCCCGGCGGCGGCGCCGAGATCCTCGTCGATCGCGTCCGCAAGCGCCTGAACTGCCACGGCAAGGCGACCGCGGCGGAGTGGATCGACGTCATGCGGCAGGCCCACGAAGCGGGCCTGCGGACCACCGCGACGATGATGTACGGCACGGTGGAGCGCCTCGACGAACGCATCGAGCACCTGCTGCGGCTGCGGGACCTGCAGGACGAGACCGGCGGCTTCACGGCGTTCATCACCTGGAGCTTCCAGCCGTCGAACACCGAGCTGGGGGGCGTCGGGGCCACCGGCGTCGAGTACCTGCGGACCCTGGCCCTCGCCCGTCTGGTCCTCGACAACTTCGACAACCTGCAGGCCTCCTGGGTGACGCAGGGCGGCAAGGTCGGGCAGTTGAGCCTCGCCTACGGTGCCAACGACATGGGCAGCGTGATGATCGAGGAGAACGTCGTGCGGGCGGCCGGCGCGGCCTACTGCATGGACGAGGTGGAGATCGTGCGCAACATCGAGGACGCCGGATTCGTGCCGAAGCGCCGCGACATGCAGTACAGGGTGCTCGGCGACCCCGTCTTCCGCGAGCGGCAAGTGCCGCGCATGACGGAGCTGGCCACCGCGCGCGGGGCGGGGGACGCGCCGCCGCCGGTCGAGCTCGGTCGCTATCCGGCGCGGAGCCGGGCGGGCAAGCGGAGCCGGCAGTCCGCCCGCGCATGAACCGCGCGGGGCGCGTCCGGTACCGCGCCCGCTGGGTGGCGCCGATCGTCTCTCCTCCCGTCGAGCACGGCTGGGTGGAGGTGGAGGACGGCGTCGTGCGCGCGGTCGGCGCCGGCGCCCCGCCGGATCCCCGCACGCCCGAGACGGACCTCGGGCAGGCCTGCATCCTGCCCGGCCTGGTCAACGCCCATACCCACCTGGAGCTGTCCGCGCAGCGCGGCGCGGCGCCCCCGGCGCGCGCGATGCCGGACTGGGCGGCGGCGCTCATGCGCCGGCGGGAGCGCGAACCCCCGGGGGGGCGGTCCGAGGCGATCCGCGGGGCGATAGACGAAATGCACCGGGCCGGCACGGCCCTGGTCGGCGACGTCGCCAACACGCCGGATTCGCTGGCCCCGCTGGAAGCGGGTCCGGTCGAGGCCGTGGTCTTTCGCGAGGCGCTCGGTTTCGACGCGTCGCCGGAGGAAGCGGCGGCGCAGGCGGAGGAGCTCGCCGGGCTCGTGTCCGGACGCGCCGCCGGGCGCGTGCGCCTGCGCGCCGCCGCCCATGCGCCGTACTCGGTGTCCCCGGCGCTGTTCCGGGCCCTGGCCGGCCTGCCCGGGCCGCGGTCGGTGCACCTGGCCGAATCGGCCGAGGAGCGCGAGTTCCTCCGTTCGGGGAGCGGGGCGTGGCGGGAGGTCCTCGAGGCGCGCGGGCGTTGGGTTCCGGGGTGGCGGCCGCCGCGGTGCGGGCCGGTGGAGTATCTGGACTCGCTGGGCTGGCTGCGGAACGACTCGCTGCTCGTTCACGGCGTGCAACTCACGGCGGCGGAGATCCGCCGGGTGGCCGAATCCGGCGCCACCCTGGTGACCTGTCCGCGGAGCAACGGCTGGACCGGCGCCGGAACCCCGCCGGTGGCCGCGTTCTACGCGGCCGGGGCCGCCGTGGCCGTGGGCACCGACTCTCTGGCGAGCGCCCCCGACCTGAACCCGTTCGCGGAGCTGGCCTGCCTGCGCCGTCTCGCGCCGGAGGTCCCGGCCCGGAGCCTGCTGCGGAGCGCCACGCTCGTCGGCGCCGCCGCGCTCGGCCGGGGCCGGACCCACGGGGCCGTCGCGCCCTCCCGCCGCGCGGCGCTCATCGCGGTGCGCACGCCGGCCGGCGTGCGGGATGTGGAAGAATATCTGTTGACCGGGATCGTCCCGGAGCAGGTGGTCCGGCTGGACCCGGCGCACGAGGGCGGCGCGCCGGGATCGGCGTAGCCGGACGTGCTCTGCCGTTCGAAGCACGCGCATGCTGTCCCGAATTCGCACCTACGCCTCGTTCATCCGCTTCGGCCACACCGTCTTCGCGCTGCCGTTCGCGTTGTGCGGCGCACTGCTGGCCGGCCTGGAGGCGGAACTGACGTGGGCCCGCGCCGGGTGGATCGCGGCGGCGATGTTCACCGCGCGCACGGCCGCGATGGCGTTCAACCGGCTGGTCGACGCGCGCTACGACGCGCTGAATCCGCGGACGCGGGGCCGCGAGCTGCCGCGCGGAGCGGTCTCCCGCCGCGAGGCCCGGGTCCTCGTGGCGCTGGCCGCGGCGGCCTTCGTCGCGGTCACCTGGCCCCTCGGCCCGGTCTGCTTCGCGTTGTCGCCGGTGGCGCTGGCCATCGTGTTCTGGTACTCGCTGGCGAAGCGGCACACGGCCTGGACGCAGCTCTTTCTCGGGCTGGCGCTGGCCGTCGCGCCGGTGGGGGGCTGGCTGGCGGCGGGCGGCGGCTGGGCGTGGACCCCCTGGCTGCTCGCGCTGGCGACCGGCGCCTGGGTCGCGGGCTTCGACGTGATCTACGCCTGCGAGGACGTCGACTTCGACCGCCGGCACGGCCTGCGGTCGATTCCGGCGCGGTTCGGGATCGAACGCGCGCTGGTCCTGTCGCGCCTGTTTCACGTCGTGGCCGTGGCGGGGCTGGCGGGGCTGGCCTGGCTGGCCCCGGTGGGGCGGCCCGTCTACTTGGCCGGGGTCGGCGGGGTCGCCCTGCTGCTGGCGTACGAGCAGTCTCTGGTGAGCGCCGCCGACCTGTCGCGCGCGAAGCGGGCGTTCGACCTGAACGGGTACGTCGGCATCCTCTACCTGGCCGCGACGGCGGCCGCCGTCCATGCCGGATGAGCCGTTGCGCGTGGTGGTCGGCGTCACCGGGGCGAGCGGCGCGCTGTACGCGGTGCGGACCGTGGCGGCGTTGCTGGCCGCGGGCGCGCGGGTGGATCTGGTGGTGTCGGACTTCGGGCGGCGTCTGCTGACCGACGAGCTGGGCGCCGCCGCGGCCGTCGACCGCCTGGGGCCGTACCTGGCGGCGCGCTACGGAACGGCCGCGGCGGACGGCGCGCTGGCCGTCCACCGCAACCGGGACCTCGGCGCGGCGATCGCCAGCGGCACCTCTCCCGGCGACGCGATGGTGATCGTGCCCTGCTCGATGAAGACGCTGGCGGGCGTGGCGCACGGGCTGTCGCGCAACCTGATCGAGCGGTCGGCCGACGTCGCGCTCAAGGAACGGCGCCCCCTCGTCCTCGTGCCGCGCGAGACGCCGATGAGCCTGCCGCAACTGCGCAACATGGTCCTGTGCGCCGAGGCGGGCGCGCACCTGCTGCCGGCGATGCCCGCGTTCTACCAGCGGCCGGCCACGCTCGACGACCTCGCCGACTTCATGGCCGGCAAGATCCTCTCGTGTCTCGGCCTGGAACAGGACCTCTTTCCCGCGTGGACCGGATGATCGACAAGACGCCGGACCGCATCGCGGCGATGTTCGACGCGATCGCGGGGCGCTACGATCTGCTCAACCACCTGCTGAGCGGCGGCCTGGACCGGTGGTGGCGGGCGCGGGCGGTGCGCGCCTTGCGCCTCACGGGGGGCGAGACGGTCCTGGACCTGTGCACGGGGACCGCGGACCTCGCCGTCGCGCTGAGCCGCCGCCGCGCCGGCGCGGGGCGCGTCGTGGGGATCGACTTCGCCGCCCGCATGCTGGAGCGGGCCGCCCGCAAGCTCGGCGCGCGCGGGCTGCGCGGCCGGGTGGGGCTGGTGCGCGGCGACGCCATGCGCGTGCCGCTGCCGGACGCCTCGGTCGACGCCGCGGCGATCGCCTTCGGCATACGCAACGTCGAAGAGCCGCGCCGCGCGCTCGCCGAGCTGCACCGCGTGGTCCGGCCCGCGGGCCGGATCGCCGTTCTGGAGTTCGGCATGCCGACGGCGCCCGGACTCGGCCCTCTCTACCGCTGGTACTTTCGCCGCGTGCTGCCGCGCGTCGGGCGCGCGGTGTCGCGGCACGGCGGCGCCTACGCCTATCTGCCCGCCTCGGTCGGCGCGTTTCCGAGCGGCGAAGGCTTCCGGGAATCGCTCGCCGAGGCCGGCTTCGTGGACACCGCGGCCGTCCGCATGCTGGCCGGCGTCGTGTACCTGTACGTGGGAACGCGCGCTCCGGCCGCCCCGGCCGCCCCGATTACGCCGCCCGCGGGCTATAATCGAGCGGGCGCGGCATGATCTTCGACTTCGAAGACCGCTACTTCGACACGCCGACCGTCGAATCGGCGATGTCCTGGCGCGAGCAGGCCCTGCTGTCGGTGGTCGCCCACGTGGCCGCGGCGCTGCTCGCGTTCTTCGCGCCGCGGCTTCCGTTCGTGCAGGAGGCCGAGGCGCAGAGGCTGGCCCGGCTCGCCGAGGCGGCCGCCCTGCAGGAGCAGGCGCGGCTCGCGCTGGCCGCGGACCGGGAGCCGACGTTCGTGTACATCGAGCCCCTGCTGGACGTCCCGGCCGACGAGGCCCCGGCTCCCGACGCGCCCCTGTCCGACCGCGACCGCATCGCGCAGTCGCCCACGGCGGCCGAGGATCCGCTCAACACCCTGCCGAACGCCGACGGCAACTCGCTACGGTTCGTCGAGAGCGAGGACTCCGCTGATTCCCTGGAGCCGGATGCGCCGGCCGACGCCCCGGCGCCGGACCGCCGGGAGTCGGCGTCCGAATCGGACGTCGAGGACGCGGCGGGCGACGTGCGCGACGCGCGGACCGCCGAGGCCTCGCGCGGCGCGGAAGCGCCGGGAGAGGAACGCGGCCGGCTGCCGGACGAAGTGGTCGAACGGTTGCTGGCGGACGGAGCGCTGATCCTGCCCGGCGGCGGCGAGCAGGATCCGGACGCCTTCGATCCGCTCGCCGAACGGCCGGCCGACGGCCTCCTCGGGCGCGCCATGCGCAACGTCGACCGCTACGCCAGCCGCCAGACGTTCAACAACCAGCGGGGCCGCGCGAGCCGCTTCGCGCCGCAGATCCAGTTCGACTCGAAGGGCGCCGACTTCGGCCCGTGGATCCGCCGGTTCGTCGCGCAGGTCTACCGCAACTGGTTCATGCCGTACGCCATCATGTCGATGCACGGCAACGTGGTGCTGACGTTCAACGTGCACCGCGACGGGTCGATCACGGACCTCGGCGTCCGGAAGCCGTCCCGGGTCCGGGCGTTCACCAATTCGGCCGTCAACGCCATCTCCACGTCGAACCCGACCTATCCGTTGCCGGACGACTATCCCGACGAGACGTGCTTCTTCACGGTGACCTTCTTCTTCAACGAGTCTCCACCCGCCTGAGACTTCCCGCACGGAGCGCCCGCCCATGCCCTCGCGCCTGCAGCAGCTCGGCCTGGTCCTCTTCCTGGCGTTCCTGGTCGTCTGGATCCTGCTGCGGTGGTCGTGAGCGCGCGGCCTCTGCTCGTGGCCCTCGTCGGGCCGACGGCGGCCGGCAAGAGCGCCCTGGGCGTCGAGCTGGCCCTGCGCGTCGGGGGCGAGGTGGTGAGTTGCGACTCGACGGCCGTGTACCGCGGCTTCGACGTCGGGACCGACAAGCCGTCGCCGGCGGAGCGCCGCGGCGTGCCCCACCACCTCGTCGACGTCGCCGAGCCGACGGAACGGTACTCCGCGGCGCGCTACGCGCGGGCCGCCGCCGACGCCGTCGAGCGGGTGCACGCCGCGGGCCGCCTGCCGGTGCTCGTGGGCGGAACCGGACTCTACTACCGCTCCCTCGTCCGCGGCCTGTGCCCGGCCCCGGCGCGCGACGATCGGTTGCGCGCGCGCCTGCGCCGCGTCGCGGCGCGCCGCGGCGTCGAGCGCCTGCATCGCTGGGTGGCGCGCGTCGACCCCGCGTCGGCGGAGCGGGTCCGGCCGCGCGACGAGAAGCGGCTCGTGCGGGCGCTGGAAGTCTACCTGCTCACGGGCCGGACGTTGACCGCCCACTTCGCGGACACCCGGCCGCCGCTGAAGGGCTGCGACGTGCTGACCTTCGGCCTCCGTCCGCCCGCGGAGGAGACGGCCCGGCGCGTCGCCGACCGCGTGGACCGGCAGTTCGAACGGGGCGTCGTCGACGAGGTCCGCCGGGCGCTCGCGGCCGGCGTGCCCGCGGACGCCCACCCGTTCGGCGGCCTGGTCTACCGGCAGATCCTGGAGCATCTCGGGGGCGCGCGGGACGAGCGGGCGACGCGCGCCCTCATCGTTCGGGAGAACCGCCGCTACGCGCGGCGTCAGTTGACCTGGTTCCGAAAGGAACCCGGCGTACGGTGGATTTCGCGGCCGGGGGAGCACCCGGACGCGCTGGCCGAGGTCCTCGCGGCGCTCGACGCGCATCCCGCGCGGCGGGGGGCCTCCCGCGCAGGTCATGCCGACGCCGGGTGACGGCCGGGCCGCGGCGGGCTGGCGGTCGGCCCGGGGCGATTCGCTGCGCCGGCGGCTCGAGGAGCGCGAGCGCGCCGCGCTGAGCCCGCACGCCGCGTCGAGCCGGGACAGCCGCGGGCGGCTGCGTCCCGAGCCGGAGGATCCCATCCGCCCGGCCTTCCAGCGGGACCGCGACCGCATCGTGCATTCCAAGGCGTTCCGCCGCCTCAAGCACAAGACCCAGGTGTTCCTGGCCCCCGCCGGCGACCACTACCGGACCCGGTTGACGCACACGCTGGAGGTGTCCCAGATCGCGCGGACCGTCGCCAAGGTGCTGCTGCTCAACGAGGAGCTCACCGAGGCGATAGCCCTCGGCCACGATCTCGGGCACGCGCCGTTCGGCCACGCCGGCGAGCGCGCGCTGACCCGGCTCTTTCCGGGCGGCTTCAACCACTACGAGCAGAGCCTGCGGGTCGTCGACGTCCTCGAGCGCGGCGGGGCCGGGCTCAACCTCACCTGGGAGGTGCGCGACGGGATCGGCAAGCACTCCAAGGGCCGGCACGGGGCCCCGGTCGGCGTGGAGCCCGCGTTGCGGGCCGCGACGCTCGAGGGGCAGGTCGCGCGCGCGGCGGACCTGATCGCCTACGTCAACCACGACATAGACGACGCGGTGCGGGCCGGGATCCTGCGGGTCGAGGCGCTGCCGGCGGGACCGGTCGCGGTCCTCGGCGCGACCTCCTCCGAGCGTATCGGCTGCATGGTCGCCGACGTGGTGCGCGAGACGCTCGCGCGGCGGGAGGAGCCCGAGGTGGCGATGAGCCCGCGCGTGCTGCAGGCCACCCTCGACCTGCGGGCGTTCCTGCACGCGGAGGTGTACGAGAACCAGAAGGCGGTCGCCGAGTTCGGCAAGGCATGCGGGATCCTGGAGGGCCTCTGGGAGAAGGTGCGGGAGACGCCGGAGCGCTTTCTCGATCCCCGGACCGTCGAGCGCGACGGACTCGACGTCGCGGCGAAGGACTTCCTCGCCGGGATGACCGACCGCTTCGCGATCGGGTTGTTCGAGGAGATCTTCGTGCCGCGGCCGTGGGGTCGGGGCGCCGACGCCGGTCACGCCGGTCTCGGGCGGCGGGGGTGATGTGGTATAGTGCGGGGTTCGGTCCCATGACGGAAGATGCAGCCGGGGCGGCGTCGATGCGTCTGGATCTGCGCAACGTCCGCGCTCCGTCGCAGGCGGTCGTCCGGGCGTTTCCCGCTTCGGCCCTGGGGCCGGACGAGGGGTTCACCCTGGCGGCGCCGGTGGAGCTGGATCTCGACGTGCGGAAGGACGGCGACAAGTACAGCCTGCTGGGCCGGCTGGCCACGACCGTGCGCCGGGAGTGCTGCCGGTGCCTGGAGCCGTTCGACGCGCCGGAGGCGATGGACGTCGACGTGCGTTATCTGCCGCAACGGGTCAACACCGGCGAGGGGGAGCGCGAGATTTCCGAGGAGGATCTGTCGATCGCCTTCTACCGCGGCGACGAGATCGATCTCGGCGGCCTCGTGCGGGAGCAGCTGCAGTTGGCGGCTCCGATGAAGCCGCTCTGCGACGAAAGCTGCCGCGGTCTGTGCGTCGCGTGCGGCGCGAACCGGAACCGCGAGGCGTGCGGGTGCGACACCGCGTGGCGCGACCCGCGCCTCGAGCCCCTGCGGGCGTTCGCGCGCCCGCCCGCCGACGCGCGGCCGGCGCGAAAGGTCCAGTAAAGCGAGATGGCGAATCCGAAACGACGTCATTCGAAGGCCCGCACGGCCCGGCGCCGGGCGCACGACGCCCTCGAGCCCGTCGGCCTCCGTCCGTGCCCGCGGTGCCACGAGTTGCAGGTTCCGCATCGCGTCTGTCCGCTCTGCGGCTGCTACAAGGGACGCCAGGTCCGGCGGGTCAAGGAGGCGTAGGAGTCCGTGCCGTAGAACGGCGCGGACTCCTGGAGGATTGGGTTGGGCGCCGGGCGGAGCCGCAAGGCGCCGGCCGGCGGGCCAGGCCGGGCGGCGCGGCCGGGGACGGCGGCGGCGGAGCACCATGCGCATTGCCGTTGACGCGGCCGGCGGCGACCACGCGCCGCGCAACGTGGTCGCCGGGGCGCTCGTGGCCGCGCGGCATCTTGGGTTCGGGTTGACCCTGGTCGGCCCGGGACGGTCCATCGACGAGGAGTTGCGGAGGCATCCGGAGGCGGGAGGGGTCGATCTGCGCGTCGTCCCGGCCCCCGACGTCGTCGGCATGGACGAGGGCCCGGCGGCGTTGCGGCGCAAGCCCCGGGCCTCGGTCCGGGTGGCGGCCGAGACCGTGGCCCGCGGGGACGCGGAGGCGTTCTTCAGCGCCGGCAACACGGGCGCGACGCTGGTGGCGGCGCACGCCGCGTTCGGCATGCTGCCGGGCGTGGACCGTCCGGCCCTCGCCACCCGGATTCCGACGCGGCAGGCCGACGCGGTGCTGCTGGACGTCGGGGCGACGGTCGACTGCCGCCCGCGCCACCTCCTGCAGTTCGCGGCGATGGGCGCGGAGTACGCCGGAACGATGCTGGGGATACCGAATCCGCGGGTGGCGTTGCTGTCGATCGGCGAGGAGTCGACGAAGGGCAACGATCTGACGCGGGACGCGCATCGGCTGCTCAGCCGCGGCCCGTTGCGTTTCATCGGGAACGTCGAGGCGCGCGACGTGTACTCCGGGGCCGCGGACGTCATCGTCTGCGACGGATTCACCGGCAACGTGGCGCTGAAGGTGAGCGAAGGACTGGTCGAGGTGATCGAGGACCTCCTGCGGGACGAGTTGGGCCGGACCTTCACGACCCAGCTCGGTTTTCTGCTGTCGCGGCGCGCCTTCCGCCGCTTCCGCCGGCGCGTCGACTACTCGGAGTACGGCGGCGCGCCGCTGCTCGGCGTCGCCGGGCTGGCGATGGTCGGCCACGGGCGGTCGTCCGTCAAGGCGGTCCGCAACGCGCTGGCGCTGACCTGCCGCTTCGTCCGGGCGGAGTTCGTCCGCACGATCGCCGCGCGCCTGGCCCCGGTCGCGCCGGTCCTGGAGCGGGCGCGATGATCGCCTTCGTGTTCCCCGGCCAGGGCTCGCAGCGGGTCGGCATGGGGCAGGCGCTCGCCGAGGCGTTCCCCGTCTGCCGGCGGACGTTCGCGGAGGCGGACGAGGCGCTCGGCGAGCCGATCAGCCGCCTCTGCTTCGAGGGCCCCGAGGACCAGCTCGCGCTGACGCGCAACACCCAGCCGGCGGTGCTGGCGGCCAGCGTCGCCGTCGACCGGCTGCTCCGGTCGCGCGGCCACGCGCCGGCGTTCCTGGCCGGACACAGCCTCGGCGAGTACTCCGCGCACGTGGCCGCGGGCACCCTCGGCCTGGCCGACGCGCTGCGCACGGTGCGCCGCCGCGGCACGTACATGCAGGAGGCGGCGCCGGTCGGAGAAGGCGCGATGGCGGCGGTGCTGGGGCTGTCGGCCGAACTCGTGGCGCAGGCGTGCGCCGAGGCCGCCGGCGGGCAGGTCGTCAGCGCCGCGAACCTGAACGCGCCCGGGCAGGTGGCGATCGCCGGCCACGCCGCGGCGGTCGAGCGGGCCGGCCGGCGCGCGAAGGAGCTCGGCGCGCGGCGCGTCCTGCCCCTGCCGGTGAGCGCTCCGTTCCACTGCGCCCTGATGAAGCCGGCCGAAGACCGTCTGGCGCCGGAGCTGCGCGGCCTCGTGGCCGCGGACCCGGCGGCGCCGGTGGTGGCCGCCGTCGACGCGCGGCCGAAGCGGACGGGCCGCGAGGCGATCGAGGCGCTCGTGCGTCAGGTCTGCGCGCCGGTCCGCTGGGAGGCGGTGGTCCGGCGGCTGCTGGCCGACGGCGTGACGACGTTCGTCGAGGCCGGCCCGGGCGGCGTCCTGAGCGGGCTGATCCGCAAGATCGACAGGACGGCCGCCGCCGTGTGCGTCCACGACCCCGCGAGTCTGGAGGCGGCGGAGGCGAAGTTGCGCGCCGCGGGGGCGGGCGTTGCCTGACCTGGCTGGCAAGGCGGCGATCGTGACCGGGGCCTCGCGCGGCATCGGCCGGGCGATCGCCCTGCGCCTGGCCGCGGCCGGCGCCCGGGTGGTGGCCGGCGCGCGCGCGGACCACGCCGAGCCCGTCGCCCGCGAGATAGAGGCGGCGGGCGGGGCCGCGGTCGCCGTGCCGCTCGACGTCACCGAGCCGGCGTCGGTGAGCGGCCTGGCGCAGGCCGCGCTCGACCGCTTCGGCCGCGTCGACGTGCTGGTCAACAACGCCGGCATCGTGCGCGACCAGTTGCTGCTGCGGATGAAGGCGGAGGAGTGGAACGCGGTGCTCGCCACGAACCTGACGGGGGCTTTCGCGTGCTGCCGCGCCGTGCTGCGCCCGATGCTGAAACGGCGGTCGGGCCGGATCGTCAACGTCGGTTCCGTCGTGGGCCGCGCGGGCAACCCGGGGCAGGCCAACTACGCGGCGTCGAAGGCCGGCCTGGAGGGATTCACCCGCTCGCTGGCCCTGGAGGTGGCCTCGCGGGGGATCACCGCGAACGTCGTGGCCCCGGGCATGATCGCGACGGACATGACCGCGGCGCTCGACGAGCGCGCGCGGAAGGCGCTCGCCGAACGCATTCCCGCGGGCCGGCTCGGCACGGCGGACGAGGTCGCGGCGGCGGTGTGCTTTCTCGCGTCGGACGAAGCATCGTATATTACCGGGCAGGTCCTGGGCGTCAATGGTGGGATGTACCTGTAGGAGGCTGGTGTATGGCGGTCGTTGACAAGGTCAAGAGCATCATCGTCGAGCAGTTGGGCGTCGACGAGGAGGAGGTCACGTCGGATGCGTCCTTCGTGGACGATCTCGGCGCGGATTCGCTCGACACGGTCGAGCTGGTCATGGCCTTCGAAGAGGAGTTCAACCTGGAGATTCCCGACGGGGACGCCGAGAAGATCACGCGCGTCAAGGAAGCCGTCGACTACATCGAGTCTCACGCCGGGGACGCGAACTGACGTCCGTTCCCGCGTCCGCCCCCCAGGAGCATTCGTTGCCAAGCCGCGTTGCAGTCACCGGGGTCGGCCTCGTGTCCTCGCTCGGCATCGGGACCGAGGCCAACTGGGAGGAGCTGCTGGCCGGCCGTAGCGGCATCCGCGCCATCAGCGCGTTCGACGCGTCCGGCTACGCCTCCCGGATCGCCGGCGAGGTGCCCGGCTTCGACCCGTTGCGGTTCCTCTCGCGGAAGGACGTCCGCAAGATGGACGTCTTCATCCAGTACGCGATCGCGGCCTCGGAGTTCGCCCTGCGGGACGCCGGCCTGCCGACGGACGGGGGGTTGGGCACCGAGGTGGGCGTCTTCATCGCCTCGGGCATCGGCGGCTTCAGCACCATCGAGCGCGAGCACAAGGCGCTGCTCAACGGCGGCCCGCGCAAGATCTCGCCGTTCTTCATCCCGTCGGCGATCATCAACCTCGCGGCCGGGCAGGTCTCCATCCGCTTCGGGGCGAAGGGACCCAACTCGGCGACCTGCACGGCGTGCTCGGCGTCCGCGCACGCCATCGGCGACGCCTTCGAGATCATCCGGCGCGGCGACGCGGAGGTCATGGTGGCGGGCGGGTCGGAGGCGGCCATCACGCCGATGGGGGTCGGCGGCTTCGCGGCGATGCGCGCGCTGTCGACGCGCAACGACGATCCGCCGCGGGCCTGCCGGCCGTTCGACCGGGACCGGGACGGCTTCATCATGGGCGAGGGGGCGGGCGTCGTCATCCTCGAGGAGCTGGAGCGCGCCCGGGCCCGCGGGCGCCCGATCTACTGCGAGCTGGTCGGCTACGGGATGTCGGCCGACGCCCACCACATGACGGCGCCGTGCGAGGACGGGGCGGGCGCCGTGCGGGTGATGCGCAACGCGATCCGTTCGGCGGGCGTCGAGCCTTCCGCGGTCGACTACGTCAACGCCCACGGCACGTCGACGCCGCACAACGACCGGATCGAGACCCTGGCCATCAAGACCTGCTTCGGCGGCCACGCGCCGTCGCTGGCGATCTCGTCGACCAAGTCGATGACCGGGCACCTGCTCGGCGCGGCGGGCGGCCTCGAGGCGGGCATCACCGCGCTGGCGGTCCGCCACCAGATCGCGCCGCCGACCATCAATCTGGAGAACCCCGACCCCGACTGCGACCTCGACTACGTGCCGAACGCGCACCGGGAGATGTCCATCGAATACGCGCTGTCGAACTCGTTCGGCTTCGGCGGCACGAACGCCAGCCTCCTGTTCAAGCGCTGCGACGGCTGAACCGGCCGGGCGCGCCGGGCCGGGCCGCGGCGGAGAACGACGCACGATGAAGATTGCCGTTTGCCTGAAGCAGGTCGTGACCCGCGACTGGCCGTTGCGACCGGCGGAGTCCGCGGCGTGGGTCCGCGACGACGACGCCGCCTTCGAGATGAACGAACCCGACGCCTACGCGCTGGAGGAGGCGCTGCGGCTGAAGGAGCGTCTCGGCGGCGAGGTCGTCGTCTGTTCCGCCGGTCCGGCCCGCGTCGCCCAGGTCGTCCGCGAGGCGCTGGCCCGCGGCGCGGACCGCGCCATCCACGTCGAGGGCGAGTCGCTCTCCGCGGCCGGGGCCGAGGCGGTGGCCGCGGCCCTGGCCGGGGCGATGGAGGGCGAGTCGTTCGACCTGGTGCTGACCGGCCTGCAGTCCGACGACCAGGGCTTCGGCCAGACCGGCGTCGTGCTGGCCGAACGCCTGGGCCTGCCGCACGCCACCATCATCATGGAGGTCGACGTGGCGGACGGCGGTGGCTCCCTGCGGGTGAAGCGGGAGCTCGAGAGCGGCTGGTTCCAGTGGGTGTCGATGCCCCTGCCGGCGCTGCTCACCATCCAGAGCGGCATCAACCAGCTCCGCTACGCGACCCTGCGGGGGATCATGGCGGCGAAGCGCAAGGAGGTCCGCACCGTGCCGGCCCCGGACGGGGCCGCGGAGGGGCCGCGGATCCTCCGGCTGTACGTGCCGGAGAAGTCGGGCGCCACCCGGTTCATCGAAGGCTCGCCGCCCGAGGCGGCGCGCGAGCTGGTGCGGCTCCTGAGGGAAGAAGCGAGGGCGCTGTGATTCTGGTCATCGCGGAGCAGCGCGGCGGCGCGTTGAACCCCGCCAGCCGGGAGACGCTGGCGGCGGCCCAGCAGATGGGCGGGCCGGTCACGGCGGTCCTGGCCGGCGCGGACGTGCGGGGGGCGGCCGCGGAGCTGGCCGCGGCGGAAGTCGCCGAGGTGCTCGCCGTCGAGCACGACGCGCTGGAGCCGTACACGCCCGACGGCTTCGTCGCGGCCCTCGCGCAGGTGGTCGCCCGGGCGGAGCCCGAGTTCGTGCTCCTTCCCCACACGTACCAGACCCGCGACTACGCGCCGGCGCTCGCGGCGCGGCTCGGGCGCGTGCTGATCCCCGACTGCATCGGTTCGCGGGTCCACGACGGCCGGCGGGTGTTCGTGCGCCCCATGTTCCAGGGCAAGTTCGTGGCCGACGTGCTGCCGCGGGGGGCGGCGCCGCACTTCGTCAGCTTCCAGATCGGCGCCTGCCGCGCCGACGCCTGCGCGCGCGGGGCCGCGTCGGCGCCCGTGCGGGCGGTCGCGGTGGAGGTCGACGCGGCGGCGATCCGCCAGCGGCCGGAGGCGCCCTTCCAGGAAGCGAAGCAGGCCGTCGACCTGACGCAGGCCGAACGCATCGTCGCGGTGGGCCGCGGCATCAAGGGGCAGGAGCACCTGCCGCTCGCGCGGGATCTGGCGAAGGCGCTCGACGCCGAGCTGGCCGCGTCGCGCCCGATCTGCGACTCCGGCTGGCTGCCGATGGACCGGCAGATCGGCAGCTCGGGCCAGACCGTGGCGCCGAAGCTGTATCTGGCGGTCGGCATCTCGGGCGCGATCCAGCACCTGGTCGGCATGAAGGGCGCCCGCACCATCGTCGCGGTGAACAAGGACGCCGACGCGCCCATCTTCGAGGTGGCCGACTACGGCATCGTCGGCGACCTGTTCGAGGTCGTGCCCGCGATCCGGGCGGCGCTCGAGGCCGAGGCGCCGTGACGTTCCCCGCGGCGCGCGCGCTCCCGCGCCGCGCCGCCGCCCCCGTCCGTGCGCGGCCGGCCTCCACGCCCGGAGGAGTCTGACGTGGAGCGCGAGACGCTCGACGTGGACGTGCTCGTCGTCGGGGGCGGGCCGGCCGGGCTCGCCGCGGCGTACCGTCTCGCGCAATTGAACGCGGAGCAGGGCGGCGAGCCGCTGGCCGTGGCCGTGCTCGAGAAGGCCCGCGCGGCGGGCGCGCACATGCTCTCGGGCGCCGTGCTCGACCCGTCGGCCCTCTCCGAGCTGATGCCGGACTGGAGGAGCCGGGGCGCGCCGCTCGACGTCCCGGTGCGGGACGACCGCGTCTACTTCCTGACCGCGCGCCGCGCACTGCCCTTCCCGCTGACGCCGCCCCCCCTGCGCAACCACGGCCACTACGTGGTCTCGCTCAACCGGCTGGCGAAGTGGCTCGCCGGGCAGGTCGAGGCCGCCGGCGTCGACGTCTTCACCGGGTTCGCCGGGACGCAACTGCTGTACGAGGGGGACCGCGTCGCCGGCGTGCGCACCGGCGACCGCGGCGTCGATCGGGGCGGCCGGCGCAAGCCGTCCTTCGAGCCGGGCGTCGACGTCCGGGCCCGGGTCACGGTGCTCGCCGACGGCGTGCGCGGCAACCTGACCAAGACCCTGATCCGCCGTTTCGATCTCGACGCGGGCCGGAGTCCGCAGAGCTACGCGATCGGCATCAAGGAGCTGTGGGACGTCGCCCCGGATCGGCTCCCAGCCGGGTCCGTGATCCACACGCTGGGGCATCCGCTCCGCCGTGACGAGTTCGGGGGCGGGTTCCTCTACGCCCTGCCGGAGGGCCGTCTGTCGGTGGGGTTCGTCGCCGGGCTCGACTACCGCGACCCGCTGTTCGATCCCCACGTGGCGTTCCAGCGCTTCAAGCGCCACCCGCTGGTCGCGGGCCTGCTCGCCGGGGGCCAGATGGTGCGCTACGGCGCGAAGGCGCTCCCGGAGGGCGGCTGGCACGCGCTGCCGCGCTGCCACGTCGACGGCGCCCTGATCGTGGGCGACGCGGCGGGCTTTCTGAACTCGTTGCGGCTGAAGGGGATCCATCTGGCGATGCGCAGCGGGATGCACGCGGCCGAGGCGGCCTTCCGCGCCGTGCGCGCGGGCGACGTCTCGGCGGAGCGGTTGTCCGAGTACGCCCGTCTCGTGGAGGAGGGGCCGATCCGGCGCGAGCTGCACCCGGTGCGCAACGTGCACCAGAGTTTCGCCGGCGGGCTGGCGGCCGGCCTGCTCTACTCGGGCTTCTCGCTGCTGACCGGCGGCTGGTGGGTGCGGGACCCGATGCCGTCCCGGGCCGGCCACGAGCGGATGCGGACCGTGGCGCGGCACTTCGGCGGCCGCGTCCCCGAGCCGCCGAGCGCGCCGATCGACCGCGAGCTGACCTTCGACCGGCTGACCAACGTGCACTATTCGGGCACCCGCCACGAAGAGGATCAGCCGTCGCACCTGCTGGTGGCCGACACCGACGTCTGCCGCACGCGCTGCACGGAGGAGTACCGCAACCCCTGCATCCGCTTCTGTCCGGCCAACGTGTACGAGATGGTCGACGCGGGCGCGGGCGCGGGCCGGCGGCTGCAGATCAACGCCTCGAACTGCGTGCACTGCAAGACGTGCGACGTCATGGATCCCTACCAGATCATCGACTGGACGCCGCCCGAGGGCGGCGGCGGCCCGTCCTGGGAAGGCATGTGAGCCGCGGCGCCTCCCGCCGGCGCCTGCCGCCCCGCCGGGTCGCGGCGGCCGCGGCGATCGCCGCGGCGGGCAAGCCCGTCGTGGCCGCCCTGTGCGGGACGCTGCGGTGGACCGTCGAGGGGCTGCGGCACTACGATGCGATCCAGGCGGCGGGCCGCCAGCCGGTCATGGCCTTCTGGCACGGCCGCATCGTGCACGCGACGTGGTTCTTTCGCCGGCGCGGCATCGTCGTCATGATCAGCGAGAACTTCGACGGCGAGTGGATCGGCCGCCTGATCGAGAAGTTCGGCTACCGCACGGCGCGCGGCTCCACGTCGCGCGGCGGCGCCCGCGCCCTGGCCCGGATGCGGCGTCTCGCGCTGGAGGGCGCGCCGGCCGGGTTCGCCGTGGACGGCCCGCGCGGTCCGGCGCGCTCGGTGCAGCCGGGCGCCGTCTGGCTGGCGCGCCTCACCGGCAATCCGATGCTGCCGTTCCACGCCGAGGCCGACCGGTTCTGGACGGCGCGGAGCTGGGACGGGACGCAGGTCCCGAAGCCGTTCGCCCGCGCGGCGATGGTGGTCGGCGCGCCGATCGCGGTGCCGCCGACGGCCGGACCGGACCTGCTGGAGCGCAAGCGCCTGGCGCTGGAGCGGTCGTTGCACGATCTGGCGGGGCGCGCCCGGGCGATCGTGCGCCGCGCGGCCGTGCGCCGGGAGTCCGCGCCGTAGCACGGCGGGGACTCCCGCGGGCCCGGTCGGGCGTCGAGCGGAGCCGCCAGGCGACGCTTGGCGGGCGGGAGTCCGAGTCGTAGCGCGGCATCGTCCCGCGAACTCGTCCGCGGCGCGAGCCGGGGACCGAAGGAGAGCCGCCGATGGCGAAGACCGACGCGCTGCTGATCTCGTCGCCCCGCTTCGTCGATCACCGGACGCCCGACGGACACCCGGAGCGGCCGGCGCGCGCCGAGGTCATGGCCCGGGTGGCGGCGCGCTGGGCCGCGGGCGGCGGCCGGACGGCGGTCCCGGAACCGGTCGCCGACGAGGCGCTGGCGCGGGTTCACGACGGCCGGTACCTGGCGGACGTCGCCGCCACGGCGGGACGCCGCGCGCGGCTCGATCCCGACACCTGGACCTCGCCCGACTCGGTGGCGGTGGCGCGCCTGGCGGCCGGCGCGGCGCTGGCGGCCGTGGACCACGCGCTCGACCGCGGCGCGCCGGGGCTCGCCTTCGTCCGTCCGCCCGGCCACCACGCCGAGCGGGCGCGGGCGATGGGCTTCTGCCTCTACAACAACGCCGCGGCCGCCGCCGCGCACGCCCTGGCGCGCGGCCTCGAGCGCGTCGCGGTGGTCGACTACGACGTCCACCACGGCAACGGCGTCCAGTGGATCTTCTACGACGACCCGCGGGTGCTGTACGTCTCGACCCACCAGCATCCCTTCTACCCGGGCACCGGGGCGGCCGACGACGTCGGCCGTGGCGCCGGGGCCGGGACCACCGTCAACGCGCCGCTGGCGGCGGGCGCCGGGGACGCGGACCTCGACCGCGTGTTCCGCGACGTGGTGATGCCGATCCTGGGCGCGTACGCGCCGGACGCGGTGGTGCTGTCGGCCGGCTTCGACGCGCACGCGGCCGATCCGCTGGGCGGCATGCGCCTGACGGCAGAGGGCTACGCCACGCTGACCCGCCGCCTGTGGGCGTTCGCGGCCGGCCGTTGCGCCGGGCGTCTGGCGGTGGTCACCGAGGGCGGCTACGACCTGCGGGCGCTGGAGGACTGCCTGGACGGCACGCTGGAGGTCTGCGCGGCGGATCCGCCCGCGTCCATCCCGCCGTTGCGCGGCTCGACGGCGGCGGCGGACGCCGCGCTCCCGTCGATCCTGCGGGCGCAGTCGCCGTACTGGCCGGTCGGATGACCGCGGGCGCGGGATCGATCCGCTGGAGTAAGGCGATGACGCCGAGACTGTGCGGCGCGGAGTATCTTCGCGAGTACAAGATCCTCGTGACCTTCGAAGACGGCAAGACGGGGGTCGTCGACCTGCGGCACGAGCTGTGGGGCGAAGTGTTCGAGCCGTTGCGGGACGTCGGGTTGTTTCGCCGTTTCCGGTTCGACCCCGAGCTCGACACCATCGTTTGGCCGACCGGAGCCGACCTGGCCCCGGAGTACCTGTACGAGAACGCCGCCGACGGCGCCGGCGGGGCGGACGCGGAGCCTGCTGAAGATTCGCCTTTCTTCCCGGTGTCGAAGGTGCGCGTCAGCGCTTCGGACACCGGCCACAGGTTCGGGCGGCATTGGGCCGTGGCGTCGGACGACCGCCGAGAGATCTTCTCGATCGTGACCCGGGATTATCGGCTTGTGTCGAACATGCAGGCCTACGAGCTCGGCCGGCAGGCGTTCGCGCTCGTCTTCGGCCGCGATGCCGCGGCCGATCTGCAGCTCTTCAACGTCACCATGCCGGCCACGCGGTCGTGGGCGCACATCGACCTGACCGCGGGCGGCCTGGAGTTCGCGCCGCGTGCCGACGACAGATGGCTCCCGTTCCTGCGGGTGACCAACAGCTACAACCGCACCCGCGCGCTCGGGTTCGTCGTCGGGGTCTGCCGGTGGATCTGCGCCAACGGCATGATCTTCGGCGAACGAGCGGTCAAGCTGAAGGTGGCGCACACGACGGTCGGGGACCTCGAAAGCCGTATCGCCGAGACCTTCGCACGCCGGCGGTTCGACGTCGCCGCGTGCCGGGCCAAGCTGGCGAGGCTGACCCGGCTGGCGGTGCCCGCGGAACTGTTCGTGGCCGGAATGCTGGAGATTCTGGAATTGAACGTGCCGGCACGGCCTCCGCAACCGGCGGCGCGCCGGAAAGCGTGGACGGCCTTGGGGTCTCACCTGGACGCCCTGGGCAGGAAGTACCGCAACGACCTCGGCGACACCGCGTACGCGCTGGTCAACGCCGCATCGGAGTACGCGGGTGACGCGCAGGCCCCCCTCATGAGCCCCGTCCGCGTCGACGCGCTTCAAACTCGATGCGGAAGCTGGGTCGACCGGGTCCTCGGTCGTCCGGAGACGCCGCCGGCATCCGGGAGCGTCGTGGACGTCAAGCCGGAGAGCGTGGCCGCCGCCCGGCGCCTGTGGGCCATGGATGCCACCGGGACGTGATGCGCCGGATGGAAGCGGCGCCGCGCGCGGGGCGAGAGGCGGACCGGCTTCGGCGCTTCGCTGGACGGCTTTCTCGCGGCGCCCGCCGGTGACGCGGGCGCGCCGCCGGCGCAGTCCGTGGTTGACGAGCGGTTCGGGACGGAAAACAATAGGCTCATGAGACGCAACCGCGCGAGCGGCGGTTCACCGTGCCGCGCGGAAACTGGAAGCCGAGAGGACGGCGGACGGCGTTCCGGCGAGAACGCCTGCTCGTCCGCCTCCGCGCCTTCCGCCGCGTGCGCATGTCCCCTTCTGGCCGGCCGCCACGACGCGTGGGTCCGCTGTTGCACCGCCCGGTTCCTGCCCGTCGCGCGCCGGGCGGCGCGTGACGACGAGACGGCGCGCGACGCCCTGCAGGAGAGCTGGATCGCGGTGCTGCGCGGAATCCGGGGCTACCGGGGCGGCAGTCCGGCGTGCGCGTGGGTCGGAGTGATCGTGCGGCACGCGGCGATGCGGGAAAGCAGGAGGCGGTGCCGGTACGTGCCGCTGGCGCCCGAGGCCGCGGAGCACGCCGGCGGCGAACGCCCGCGGGCAACCGGCGCGGCGGGGCCGCGGAAGGCGTGCGCCGCCGGCGCGGGCGCGCGCCAGGAGGCCGACGCGTACGGCCGGGAGCTGCGGCGCCTGCTGCTGAAGGCGCTCGGCCGGCTGTCCCCGACGGATCGCGAGATCATCCGGTTGCGCGACGTCGAGGAACGTTCGGCCGTGGAGGTGGCTTCCCGCCTGGGGATCTCCCGAACGAGCGTGTCCTCGCGCCTGTACCGGGCGCACGCCGCCTTCCGGCGGCGACTTCGGGCGGCCGGCCGCCCTCCGGCGCGCACCCTCCGCCGCCGCTGAGCCGCGGGCGCCGGCGCGGCCGGCGCTGACGCCGGCGCCACCGCGCTTCGCGCGAGTCCGACTCCCGGAAGACCGCGCGGCCCTTCGGCCACTGCGCCTCTCCCGCGCATGGACCGTGCCGCCTGGAGACGCCTGCCGACCGCGCCGGGCCTCCTTGCCCGCGCCGCCCGCGTCCGCGCGAACCAGCAAAAAAAGAACGTGACCGATCCGGTCGTCGGAGACTCCATGCAGGTATGAGCTGCCGTTCACCTCCTCACGTCGGCGCCGCTCGTGTTCGCGGGCCGCGGACGTGCCGCCCCCGCGGTCAGGGCGGCGTGCCTGGTCCCCGGGGGAAGGAGCGTGGCTATGGCTTGTCCGAGACTCGGACGGCCGGGTCCACCTCTTCGAGGTCGCCACGCGGCGGAAAGGAGTGTGGCTATGGCCTGTCCGAGACGCTTCGCGATTCTGTTCACCGCCTTGCTGCCGGGCGCGTGCGGCCTCGTCCCGGGCGACCCGAACGACGGTCCGCCTCTTCCGCCGGCCAGGACCAGCCAGGCGGCGATCGAAGACCGCGCCTTGCGCAAGCCGTATCCCCGCTACCCGGCCCGCTCCCTGGAGAACGGCGCCGCCGGTGTCGCCGTGGCGTCGATCCTGTTCGGTTTCGACGGGCGGATGGAGCGGGTCGACGTGCTCGAGGCGCCGGACGAGGACGTCGCCGACGCGCTGCGGGACGCCCTCGGGCGCTGGGCGATACCGCCGGGGTTCGGCGACGACGCCCCGGACGGTCCGTTCAAGCTCTCCGCCACGATGGTGTTCTATTTCCTGATCGAGGCCGGGGAGGGCCGCGTCGTCAGCGGACCGTCCCTGGCGGAGGAACGCGCCGGTGCCGGTCGGCCGGTGGCCGGCCCGCCGCGCCGCATCGACGAGGCGGAGCTCGAGTCCCTCCTGGAGACGGGCGGCGCGGTCGTCGTCGACCCCCGTGACCGCGCGCGGTACGCGGAGGGCCATCGCGAAGGCGCCGTCAACCTCCCGTTGCGGGAACTGCAGACGCGGGCGGCGGTGGAGCTCCCGTCCGCGCAGGTCGCCGTCGTGGACTGCTACAGCGGACCGAGAGGATGGAGATGGAGGTGCGACGTCGCCGGCGAGATGTTGCGGGACGTCGGGGTTCCGGACGTGGCCGTCTTCCTGCACGACTGAGCGGGGAGCGGGAAGGACGTCGGTACGGAAGCGGTCGTGGCCAGCGACCCGTCCGGCAACGTGCGCGACTGAGCGGAGGAAGCGGGAGGGACGTCGGACAGGGGGAACCGCCGCATCGCGCGCGGCGTTCCCCGTTCACGGCGAAGGAGTACGCCGGCTACTACGGGAACCGCCGCGTCGCGCGCGGCGTTCCCCGGGGGCATCAGCATGACGGCGCTGCTTCGGGAAGTCCTGTTCTCTTCTCGCGGGTTCTGGCGGCGCTCGTCGTTTCCGGGCGTGCTGCTGGCGCTGGCGCTCGGCGTGGGGGCGAACGGCGCCACGCTGACGCTGGCCGCGGCGCTGCTGCTGGCGGCCCCGGAGCACGTGCGGAACCCGGAGCGCATCGTGCGGGCGCCGTCGATCCGCTCCTGGGCCGAGTTCGCGGAGGTCAGCCGGCGCGCGCGGACGATCGACCTCGCCGCCCACACCCGAAGCGAGCTCGGTCTCGGCCTCGGCGCGGAGGCCGCGCCGGCGCGTGTCGAGTGCGTCACGCGGGGGTACTTCCGCCTGCTCGGGGTCCGTCCGGCCCTGGGCCGCACGTTCGCCGAGACCGCGGACGGAGGGCGCGCGGGCGCGTCGGTGGTCCTGTCGCACGGCCTGTGGACGGGCCGCTTCGGCGGCGACCCGGCGGTGGTCGGGCGCGCCGTGCTTCTGGGCAATCGCGGTCACGTCGTGGTCGGCGTCGCGCCGCGGGGTTTCCGGGGGCTCGGGCCGGCGGCGGCCGACGCCTGGATGCTGCTGACCGCCTCCCCGGACCTGTGCTCCTTCACGGGCGAGGACCTCCTGGACGACCGGAACGCCGCGTGGCTGTGGACGATCGGCCGCCCGCGGGACGGCTTCACGCTGCGCGACGCGCAGGCGGAAGTGGCGACGCTGACGTCCGGCGCGTCCGGGGGCGCGGGAACGTCCGGAGCGGGGCGTCGCGGCCTCGTGCCCGCGTTCGGCGCATCGCGCGCGGGGACGCGCGACGGTCAGGTCGCGCTCTGGCTGGCGGGGGCCGGCGGGCTGATGCTCCTGATCGCCTGCCTGAACGTCGCCGTCCTGCTGTCGATCCAGGTTCTGGACCGTGCCGGGGAGTTCGCCGTGCGGCGGCGGCTCGGCGCGACGCGGGCGCGGGTGTTCGTTCATTTCCTGCTGGAGCATCTCGCCGCGGCGGCCGTGTGCGGCGCCGCGGCGGCCGGCGTCGGCATGGCCGTCGGCGGACTCCTGGCCGGACTGCTGCCGATCGCCGGCGGGGAGGAGTTCCGCGGCGCGCCGTTCTTCGCGCGCGTCGGCGCGCTGACGCTGCTGGCGGGCGTGCTTGGCGGACTCGGTCCGGCCGCGTACCTCCTGCGCGCGTCGCGGCCGTCCCGCCGGCAGGACGCCGCGTTCGCGGCCCCCTCGGGGGGCGGGCTGCGAAGCCTGCTCGTGACCGCGCAGTTCGCGCTGGCGCTGGTGCTCGTCGTCGGCGCGGGTCTCTTCGTCAGCACGGTGCGGCACGTCGACCGGACGCCCGGCCTCGACGTGGACCGGGTGATCGTGGCGACCGTCGACCTGGCCCGGAACGGCTACGGTGCCGGGCGGGTCCGGGGCGTCTTCGACGAGTTCCTGCAGCGCCTCGAGCGCGTGCCCGAGGCCGCTTCCGCCAGCGTCAGCCTGGCGCCGCTGCTGGCGTCGGGCGGCTCGTTCGCGGCGTATCCGTTGCGGGCCATGAGCGGCGAAGCCCCGCGGGAGGTGCCGCTCTTCAACGCCGTGTCGCGGGGGTACTTCCGAACCGTCGGCACCCGGATCGTGCGCGGGCGGGGATTCGCGGCGGACGACGCCGGGGGGCGGCCGGTCCTGGTGCTGAACGAGGGGCTGGCCGGCGAGCTGTGGGGCGCGGCGGACCCGCTCGGCCGGTGCGTCGTCATCGGCGGCCTGCCGTGCGTCGAGGTGGTCGGCGTCAGCGAGAACCGCCGGCCCGTGACGGTGACGGGCGGGCACGACGAGGTCTTCGTGCCGGCGAGCCAGGCGTCGTCGTACGTCGACGACGCGGCGCCGCGGACGCTGCTCGTGCGCTCGCGCGGCCCCGCGCGGGCGGCCGTCGGAGCGGTCGCGGCGGCGCTCCGCGGCACGGACCCGGACCTGCCGTTCGTCCGGGTCCGGCTGCTGGCGGACCTGGTCGACGATCAGACGCGGTCCTGGCGCCTCGGGGCCGCCGTCTTCAGCCTGCTGGGCGGCTTCGCCGTGGCGCTCGCCGCGGTCGGGGGCTTCGCCGTCCTGTCCCTGTCCGTGCGGTCGCGGGCCCGCGAGATCGGCATCCGGATGGCGCTCGGCGCGCGCCGCGGGAACGTCGTCGCCGCCGTGTTGCGCCGGGGCCTGGGCGTCGTGACCGCGGGTCTCGTCCTCGGCGGGGCGGTCTCCGCCGCGGCGTACCGTCTCATGGGCGGTCTGCTCGTCGGGGTGTCGGCCGCCGATCCCGCGTCGTTCGCCGCCGCCGTGCTGGTCGTCTTCTCCGCGGGCGCGGCCGCGGCCGCGCTGCCGGCCGTCCGGGCGGCGCGCCTGGACCCGGCGGAAGGCGTGCGCCGGTGGTCCGCCTGAGCCGCCGGCTCCGCGCCGCGGCGGCGCGCCGACGCCGGTTCTTGCGTTCGTCTCACCGGACGTATACCATGAGATGGTCCCATCGCGAGGGGCGAGGTCGATGTGATCAGGGCGGAAGATCGGGTCACGCCGCGGCCGCGCGGCAAGGACTGGGGCGGGTACTTCGACGCCAAGTCCCGCGGAACCTTGCCGGGACGGCGCCAACCGCCCCTTGACGAGCGCGGCGAATCCTCCGACGTTCAGGCCGGACACGAGGCCGGGCGCCAAAAAGAGCGTGGCCGATTCTTTCGTCGCCGCGGGTGAGGCATGAGCCGGTCGTTCGAGCAACTGGTCGCCCTCCTGAAGGAATTGTTCCAGCTCGACCGGCCGGACCTGGACTTCGGCTTGTACCGCATCATGCACGCGAAGAGCGCCGAGGTGACGGGGTTCCTGGAGCGGGACCTGTTGCCCCACGTGCAGGCGGTCCTGGCGCGGTATGGTTCGGTGGACAAGGCGGCCATCGAAAAGGAACTCGACGAAACCGTCAAGCGGATACGGTACTATGGAGCGGACCCGGACACTTCCCCCAGGGTTCGGGATCTGCGCCGGAGGCTCGCCGAAGACGCCGTGGACCTGGAGGCGCTGGAAGCCGAGGTCTACGACCACCTGTGCGCGTTCTTCCGGCGCTACTATTCCGAGGGAGACTTCCTGAGCAAGCGCGTGTACAAGCCCGGCGTGTACGCCATCCCGTATGAAGGCGAGGAGGTCAAGCTCCATTGGGCCAACGCGGACCAGTACTACGTCAAGACCAGCGAATACCTGCGCGACTACGCCTTCCGGCTGCGGCCCGAGGACGCCGCGGACCCCATGCGGGTCCACTTCCGCCTCGTGGGCGCCGCGGAGGGCGAACACGGGAACGTCAAGGCGGCGGAGGGCAGGAAGCGGGTGTTCCTGCTTCGGGAGACGGATTTCATCGCGGAAGAGGACGGTGAGCAGGGGAAGGAGCTGGTCATCCGTTTCGAGTACCGTCCGGCGGCGGTCGCCGACTGGCCGGAGGAGGAGCGGACGGAAAGAAGCAAGCCGCCGGCGCAGAAGGATCTGATCGCGGCGGCCGAACGGCGGGTGCGCGACGTGAGGGATCCCGGACTCGCGCGCTGGATCGAGGCGCTGGAACGGCCGCACGTCACCGCCGGCGGCGAGCAGGTCGACTGCTCGCGCCTGCGGGCGTATCTGAACCGCTACACCGCGCGCAACACCTTCGACTACTTCATCCACAAGGACCTGGGCGGGTTCCTGCGCCGGGAGCTGGACTTCTACGTCAAGAACGAAGTCATGCACCTGGACGACGTGGAGAACGAGACCGCCCTGCGCGTGGAGCAGTATCTTTCCAGGGTCAGGATAATACGCCGCATCGGGGCGAAGGTCATCGACTTCCTGGCGCAGCTCGAGGATTTCCAGAAGAAGCTGTGGCTGAAGAAGAAGTTCGTGCTCGAAACGCACTGGTGCGTCAGCCTGGCCCTCGTCCCGGAGGCGCTGTATCCCGAGATCGCCGTCAACGCGAAGCAACGTGATGAATGGATCAGGCTGTTCGCAGTCGACGCGGTCCGGGGCGATCTGACGAACGGCGGGGTGAGCTGGAGCGATCCCCCGATCGTGGATTTTCTCGCGGAACATTCTCACCTGGTGCTGGATACGCGGCACTTCGATTCCGCCTTCACCGATCGATTGCTGGAGGCGTTGTCGGACGGCGGATCGCTGGACGAACGGTCGGACGGGCTGCTGGTTCACGGCGAAAATTTCCAGGCGCTGTCCATGATGCAGGCGCGGTATCGGCGTCGAGTGAAGTGCGTCTACATCGATCCGCCGTACAACTCGAAGACGTCGGAGATTGCCTACAAGAATACGTACAAGCATTCATCCTGGATTTCGCTCATGGAAAGCCGCTTGAAATTGAGCAGGGAGCTTTCCGCCACGGACGGATCTCACGTCGCGGCCATTGACGAAAACGAGCAGGAATTTCTCGGTTTGCTTCTGGACATGATATTCCCCGATCACAGGAAGGTATGCACGGCGGTCGTGCACAACAAGAAGGGGATTCAGGGTTCTTGTTTTTCATACAACCATGACTATGCGTTCTTCTGCATCCCGCCCGATCTCGCGGCGACCAACGGCGCCTCGATACCGGAAGACACGTGGCGATTCGATAATCTCAGAAAATGGGGAAGGGAATCCGAACGGTTCACGGCTCGTACCTGTTTCTATCCCGTGCTCGTCAGGAGCGGAGAAATCGTCGGCTTCGGCGGAGTGTGCCCTGACGATTTTCATCCAGGAGCTTCCAACGTAATCCGGGATGACCGCGTTCTTGTGTATCCCGTCGATCGACAGGGCGTCGAGCGAAAGTGGAGATATGCGCGCGAGTCGGTGGAGAAGATACGTCATCTTCTCAGGGTCAAGACGGTCGGGAAATCCGGAGAGATCCAGATCGAGAAAGCGCAATCGGAGAAGACGATCAAGACCGTTTGGGATGATCCGAAGTACATTGCAGGAGATTACGGCACGAAATGGTTGACGGATCTGGGCCTCAAAATCAGCGAAGATCTGTATCCGAAGTCGATTCACACGGTCATGGATTCGATTCACGCGGTGTCGGACGAAGACTCGACGGTGCTCGATTACTTCGCCGGCTCCGGCACCACCGGCCACGCCGTCGTCAACCTGAACCGCGAGAACGGCGGGCGGCGAAAGTTCATCCTCGTCGAGATGGGCGGCTACTTCGACACCGTTCTCCTGCCGCGGATCAAGAAGGTCGCGTTCGCGCCGGAATGGAAGGACGGCAAGCCGAAGCGCCCCGCCACCGCGGAGGAAGCCGAACGCTCCCCGCGGATCGTCAAGGTGGTGCGCCTCGAATCCTACGAAGACACCCTCAACAACCTGGCGCTTTCGCGCACCGGGGAACAGCAATCGGCGCTCGACCTGTCGCGGCGTCAGGGCGGGGACGGTTTCGCGGAACGGTACCTGCTTCGCTACATGCTCGACGTCGAGACGCGGCGCTCGCTGCTGAACCTCGACGCCTTCACCGATCCGACTTCCTGCCGGCTCCGGGTCCGGCGTCCCGGGTCGGACGAGAGCCGGGACGCCGCGGTCGACTTGCTGGAGACGTTCAACTGGCTGATCGGCCTGACCGTGCGACGCATCGCCGCGCCGCGGACCTTCGGCGCGGTGTTCCGGCGCGACGGCGAGGGCCGGCTGCGGCTGAAGGGGCGGCTTGCGCAGGAAGAAGGCGGCGCCTGGTGGTTCCGTACCGTCAGCGGGACCCTGCGCGACGGCCGCGGGGCGCTGGTCGTGTGGCGGAAGCGCCCCGGCGGCGAGACCCCCGAGGGGATCGAGCAGGACAACCTCGTGCTCGACGAATGGTTCGCCGCGTACGGCGGGTTCGCGGACGGGGAGGACGGGTACGATCTGGTCTACGTCAACGGCGGCAACAACCTCGAGAACCTCAAGACGGCGGCCGACACGTGGAGGGTTCGTCTCATCGAAGAAGCCTTCCACCGGCTGATGTTCGAGGCGGAGAAGCGGTGATGGAGAACCGGCCGGGAGGGGGGCCGGATGAAAGTCCCCGCCGCCGGCCGGGGAGCGCCTGATGCCCCGACACCGCCGGCGCAACGCCCCGCTGCCGTTCTCGCGAAGGCTGGTGCTGCACCAGTGGCTCCTCGGCCTGTTCGGCGTCGAGCGCTTCGACCGGCTCGCCGAGCACCTGCGGGACGAATCGCTCGAGGGGCTGGACGAAGACGACGTTCACCGCTTCCATCGCGCCCTGTGCCTGCATCTGCCCGGCGAGCGTCGGCCGGCCCTGCCGGACGACGCGCTGCTGGAGCACGATCAGGCGATCTGCGCCGTCACCGCCCGCCTCAACGAGCGGCGCATCACCCGCGGCGAGCTCCCGATCGCCTGGAAGTACTTCCAGTACCTCGCCCTGCTCTTCACCGAGATCTACCTCGACCGCTGGTTCCGCGACCCGCGCGCGCTGCTCGCGGCGTTGAACGCGCGCATCGCCGCGTTCAACGAGGGGAAGGCGGAGACGGACCGCGTCGCCCCGTTCGACGATTCGGGCGCCGAGGCCGAAGCCTCGGCGCAACTCAACAAGCTGGCGTTCTGGATGGCCACCGGCAGCGGCAAGACGCTGCTCATGCACGCCCACGTTCTGCAGTACCGGCGCCGGCTGGCGAACCACGGCCGCGCCCGCGACCTCGACCGCGTCCTCCTGCTGACGCCGAACGAAGGGCTTTCGCGGCAGCACCTGCGCGAGTTCGAGGCGGCGGGGATCGAGGCGGAGCTCTTCCGCAAGGAGGGCCGGGGACTCTTCACCGGGCAGGCGGTCGAGATCCTCGAGATCACGAAGCTCCGGGACGAGATGGGAGACCGGACCGTCGCCGTGGAGGCGTTCGAGGGAAACAACCTCGTGCTGGTCGACGAAGGGCATCGCGGGGCGGCCGCGGGCGAGGCCGGCGCGTGGATGCGCTTCCGCAACGCGCTCTGCCGGAAGGGTTTCTCCTTCGAGTACTCGGCGACCTTCGGGCAGGCGGTCAGGGGCGACGCGGGCCTCGGCGGCCTCTATGCCCGCGGCACGCTCTTCGACTACTCCTACCGCTGGTTCCACGGCGACGGCTTCGGCAAGGACTACCGGATCCTGAACCTCGAAGACGACGGCGGCGCGGACTGGACGGCCGCCTATCTCACCGCCTGCCTGCTCGCCTTCTTCCAGCAGCAGCGGCTGTACCGCGAGCACGAAGCGGCGCTGCGGCCCTTCAACTTGGAGCGCCCGCTCTGGGTCTTCGTCGGCGGCCGGGTCACCGCCACGCTCGCGAAGCGCGACGCCTCGGACATCGTCGAGATCCTGCGCTTCCTGGCCGGCTACGTGTCGGACCGGGCCGGCAGCGTCGCGCGCATCCGGGAGATCCTGGACCGGGGGCTCGTCTCCGCGGCCGGGGAGAACCTGTTCGCCGGGCGCTTCACCCATCTCGCCGTCGGCGGGCTCTCCGCCGAACGGGTGTTCGACGAGACCCTGGACCTGCTCTTCAACGCGCGGCGCGGCGGCGCGCTGCACGTCGAGAACCTGAAGGGGGCGGCGGGCGAGGTGGCGTTGCGGGTGGGGGACAACGAGCCCTTCGGCGTCGTCAACGTCGGCGACGACGCCAAGCTCCTGAAGCTCTGCGAACGGGAGGGGTTCCACGTGGCCGAGCGGGAGTTCGCGGGCTCGCTCTTCCACGATCTCGCCGCGCCCCGCTCGACCGTCAACGTGCTCATCGGCTCGCGGAAGTTCACCGAGGGGTGGAACAGCTGGCGCGTCGGCACCATGGGGCTGATGAACGTCGGACGCGGCGAGGGGGCGCAGATCATCCAGCTCTTCGGGCGCGGCGTGCGGCTCAAGGGCAGGGACATGAGCCTGAAGCGCAGCGCGAGGGCGGAGCCCGCGGAGGGCCTGGAACGGCCGGACTGCATCGAGTCCCTCGAAACGCTCCACGTCTTCGGCATCCGCGCCGACTACATGGCCCAGTTCCGGGATTTCCTCGAAGAAGAAGGACTGCCGCCCGACGGACGGCTCGAATTCCACCTGCCGATCATCAGGAACCTCGGCACGCAACCGACCATCCGCATCCGGAAGACCGTCAACGGCGTCGGCGCCGAATCCGGCGACGCCTTCCGCAAGCTCGGACCCGTTCCGACCCTGCAGCCGCCGGCCCGGTTGCCGGCGGACGACGCCGGAGCGGCCTGGCTCCGGAAGAATCCGGTGGTCCTCAACTGGTACCCGAAGATCCAGGCCCTGGATCCGGCCGCCGCCGCCGGCGATGCCGGCGCGGCGCCCAATCGGACCTGCCTGCGACCGGCCCACGTCGCGTTCCTGGACCTCGACCACCTGTGGTTCGAGCTGGAGCGGTTCAAGGCCGAGCGGGGCTGGCGCAACCTGAACCTGTCGCGCGCCGGCATCCGCGGCCTGCTGGCCGACACCACCTGGTACCGCCTGCTCATCCCCGAGTCCGGGCTCGCCCTCGATTCTTCCGGCCGGATCCGGCTCTGGCAGGAGATCGCGCTTGCGCTGCTCAAGAAGTACACCGAGCGCTACTACGCCTTCCGCAAGCACGAGTGGGAGCTTCCGCACCTCGAATACCGACCGCTGGCCGCGGACGATCCGAACTTCCCCGTGCGGGAGGAAAGCGGCGAGTACGGGTACCGCATCCTCGTCGAGAAGTCGCGGCGCGACGTCGTGGCGAAGCTGGAGGAGCTGAAGGCGGCGATCGAGGCCGGCGATCTGAAGCCCTGGGCCTTCCAGGACCTCGAAGCCGTCTGGTTCGATCGGCATCTGTACCAGCCCCTGCTCGCCCTCGAAGGCGGGGTGGTGGAGATTGCGCCGGCGCCGCTCAACCGGGGCGAGCGCCGCTTCGTCGAGGACCTGAAGGCGTACTGCGACGGCAACCCGGCCGCCTTCGAGGACAAGGAGCTGTACCTGTTGCGCAACCGGAGCCGGGGCCGCGGCGTCGGCTTCTTCGAAGCGGGCAACTTCCATCCCGACTTCATCCTGTGGCTGCTCGCCGGCGGCCGGCAGCACGTCACCTTCGTCGATCCGAAGGGCGTCCGCAACGTCGGCGTGGACGATCCGAAAATCCGCTTCTTCGAGACCATCAAGGAGATCGAGCGGCGCCTCGGCGACCCGAAGGTCGTGCTGGATTCCTTCATCGTCTCCCGCACGCCTTCACACGTGATGGAGAAGCTCTGGGGCATCGGCAAGCCGGAAATGGCGGCGCGGCACGTCGCGTTCCAGGAGGAAGACCGGGGTTCGTACATCGGCGCGATACTGCGCGGCATCGGACGCGGCCGGCGCCCCGGCGCCTGAACCGGGTTCCGCCGGGCCGCGGCGGCGGCGCGGGGGCCGCGCGTGAACCGGCGCGCCCGCGCCCCGCGGGCTCGCGGCGCCGCCACGCATCGCCGCCGGGCTGGTACAATCCGCCTCGTGCGCGACTACGACCCCCGGGCGATCGAGAGCAAGTGGCAGCGGCGCTGGCGCGAGCGCCGCGCCTTCGAGGTGGCCGAGGACCCGGACCGTCCGAAGTTCTACTGCCTCGTGATGTTCGCCTACCCGTCCGGCCACGCCCACGTCGGGCACGTGCGCAACTACGTGATCGGCGACGTCGTGGCCCGCATGAAGCGGATGCGCGGCTACAACGTGCTGCACCCGTTCGGGTGGGACGCCTTCGGCATGCCCGCCGAGAACGCCGCGATCAAGAACCGGACGCACCCGGAGACCTGGACGCGCCGGAACGTCGCGCACATGAAGGGCCAGTTGCAGCGGCTCGGCATCAGCTACGCCTGGGAGCGCGAGATCGCCACCTGCGACCCGGAGTACTACCGCTGGAACCAGTGGTTGTTCCTCAAGATGTACGAGCGCGGCATCGCCTACCGCAAGCAGTCCGCGGTCAACTGGTGTCCGGGCTGCCGCACCGTGCTGGCCAACGAGCAGGTGGTCGACGGCGGCTGCTGGCGCTGCGGCGCGGAGGTGGAGACGCGCGACCTGAAGCAGTGGTTCCTGCGCATCACGCGCTACGCCGACGAGCTCCTCGACGGGACGGACACGCTCGAGCAGTGGCCGGACAAGGTGCTGACGATGCAGCGCAACTGGATCGGGCGCTCGCACGGCGCGCTGGTCCGCTTCCCGCTGGCCGGCCCCGGAGACGCCGCCGGCCCGCCGGAGGACGGGATCGAGGTCTTCACGACCCGCATCGACACCATCCACGGGGCGACCTTCGTCCTCCTGGCGCCGGAGCATCCGCTGGTCGAACGGATCGCGGCGGACCGGCCCGACGCGGCGGAGTTCCGCGGCCGCGTGGGACGGTTCCGGGCCCTCGACCGGACGGCGCGGTTGACGGGGCGGATCGTCAAGGAAGGCGTCGACACCGGGCGCCGGGCGGTCAATCCCTTCACGGGAGAGACGGTTCCGATCTGGGTGGCCAACTTCGTCCTGGCCGAGTACGGGACCGGGGCCGTCATGGCCGTTCCGGCCCACGATCAGCGCGACCTGGAGTTCGCGCGGAAGTACCGGCTGCCGGTCCGGGTCGTGGTCCAGCCGCGGGACGGCGGGTCCCTGGACGGCGGGAGCCTCGACGTCGCGTTCGCCGGCGCCGGCCGCCTCGTCGACTCCGGCGAGTTCACCGGGCTGGAGAGCGAACGGGCCGGGGCGGTCATGACCGAGGCCGCCGAGACGCGGGGGTTCGGCCGCGGGCAGGTGCAGTACCGGCTGAAGGACTGGGGCATCTCGCGGCAGCGCTACTGGGGCACGCCGATCCCCATCGTCTACTGCGGCGATTGCGGGACGCGGCCCGTGCCCGAGGAGCAGCTTCCGGTGGAGTTGCCGCGGGTGGAGGAGTTCACCGGCCGCGGCGACTCGCCCCTGGCGCAGGCGCCGGGGTTCGTCGACGCCGCCTGTCCGGACTGCGGCGGCCCCGCGCGCCGCGAGACCGACACGATGGACACGTTCGTCGACTCGTCGTGGTACTTCTACCGCTACTGCGACCCGCGCGCCGACACCGCGCCGTTCGACCCCGGCGCGGTCCGCTACTGGGCGCCGATCGACTTCTACAGCGGCGGGGTCGAGCACGCGATCCTGCACCTCATCTACTCGCGCTTCTTCTGCAAGGTGCTCCGCGACCTCGGGCTGGTGCAGCACGACGAGCCGTTCACCCGACTGCTGACCCAGGGGATGGTCCTGCGCAACGGCGCGGTGATGTCCAAGTCGAAGGGCAACGTGGTCGACCCCGACGAGATGACGGCCTCCCGCGGCGCCGACGCCCTGCGCCTCTACGAGATGTTCGTCGCGCCGCCGGAGAAGGAGATCGAGTGGACCGACGCCGGGCTCGACGGCAGCGCGCGCTTCCTGGGCCGCGTCTGGCGCCTCGTCACCCCGTTCGCGCCGGTCTGCGCGGCGGGCGGCGCGCCCGCGGTCGAAGGTCTCGCGCCGGGAGACGCGGAGCGGGCGCTGCGCCGCAAGACGCACGACACCATCCGCCGCGTCTCCGAGGACCTCGACCCGCGCGTGCACCTGAACACCGCCGTGTCGGCGCTGATGGAGCTGGTGAACGACCTGTACGCCTTCTGCGAGCGGGCGCGCATCGGGCCGTTCGCGGCCGACGCCGAGGACCCGGCGGCGGGCGCCGGCCCGGAGGCCCTCGCCGCCGTGCGCGAGGCGATCGAGGCGCTGGTGCTGATGCTCGCGCCGTTCACCCCCCACCTGTCGGAGGAGCTGTGGGAGGCTCTGGGACACGGGGAAGGAGTGGAGGCGGCCGGCTGGCCCGCCTTCGACCCCGACGTGGCGCGGGTGGAGACGGCCGTGCTGCCGGTGCAGGTGAACGGCAGGGTCCGGGCCCGGCTGACCGCGGCCGTCGACGCGGCCGAGGACGAGCTGCGCCGCCTCGCGCTGGCGCAGCCGCAGGTGCAGGCGCACGTCGCCGGGAAGACGGTGGCCCGCGTCGTGGTCGTGCCGGGCCGGCTGGTGAGCATCGTCGCGAAACCGTGAAGGGAGCACCGCCGATGCAGGGAACTCGATCCGGGCGCCCCGCCGCGCCGGCCCGCCGCGCCGCCGGCGGTCCGCGGGCCTCGGCGGGACGCCGCCTGCCCGCGCACGCGTTGCTGGCCGCGCTCGTCTGCGCCGCCTTCTCCGGGTGCGGCTACACGCTGGCCGGCCGCGGGTCGTTCCTGCCGGACTACATCGAGACCGTCGCCATCCCGATGTTCGGCAACGACACCACGGTCTTCGAGGTGGAGCAGATCCTGACGCAGGAAGTCCGCACGGCGTTCATCAGCCGGGGATCGTACCGCGTGCAGACCGAGCCGGCGGGGGCCGACGCGACGCTGACCGGCACCATCACCGACGTCCGCATCGCGCCGGCCAGCTTCAGCGCGGACCAGCAGGCGTCGCGTTACGTCTTCACGCTGTCGGCGAGCATCGAGTTCCGCGACCTGACGACCGACGAGGTCGTCTGGGACGATCCGCAGATGGTGTTCAGCGACGAGTACGAGGTGGCGTCCGGGACCGGCGACGTCGCCAGCGTCTCGACGTTCTTCGGGCAGCAGGCCAACACCGTCGAGCGTCTCGCCGTGGACTTCGCGGCCACCGTCGTCAGCTCCATCCTCGAGGCCTTCTAGTCCGGGGCGTGGCCGCACTGACTCCGGCGGCGTTGCGCGGCCGGATCGCGTCCGGCGACCTCGCCCCCGTCTACCTGCTGATCGGCGACGACGAGCGCCAGAAGGCGGAGCTGGCGGCCGCGCTGGCCGGGACGCTGGACGAGGACCTGCGCGCCTTCAACCTCGACCGCTTCCAGGGGGGCGACGCCGGTCTGGACAAGGTGCTGGCGGCGGCGCGCACCCTGCCGCTGATGGCGCCGCGGCGCATCGTCGTCGCGGCGCGGGCCGAGCGGATGCTGCAGCCGGCCAGGGAGGGCGAGGCGGCGCGCCGCGACCTCGAGGCGTTCGAGGCCTACCTGGCGGCGCCGTCCCCGGAGACGACGCTGGTCCTGTCGGCGGCCGGTCTGGACGAGCGGCGCCGCATCGTGAAGCGGCTGCGGGCGCACGCCGCGGTCGTCCGTTGCGGCGTGCCCGACGACCCGGCCGGCGTCCGGGGCTGGATCCGGGAGCGGCTGGCGGAAGCGGGCCGGCGGGCGGACGACGCGGCCGTCCGGCTGCTGGGCGAGCTGGCCGGCGGCGACACGCTGCGCCTGCGGAACGCGCTGGACCGGCTGCCGCTGTTCGTGGACGCCGGCGCCGCGATCACCGCGGCCGACGTGCGCGAGATGCTGGGGCCGCACGCCTCCTGCGCCACGGACGACTGGGCCGTGGCGCGCGCCATCGAACAGGGGGCGGCCGACCGGGCGCTGCGCGAGCTGGGACGGGCCCTCGACGCCGGGGCCGTGCCGCACATGGTGCTCGGCCAACTGGCCTGGGTGGCCCGCGCCAAGCTGGCCGCCGCGCGGGTGGAGCCGGCGATCGAGGCGGTCTTCCGGACCGACCGCGCCCTGAAGCAGTCGGGCGGGGAGCCGCGCATCCTGCTCGAACGGCTGGTGGTCGACCTGTGCGGCACCGCGGCGGCGGGGAAGCGCCGCCGCGCCTGAACGCGCCCGCGGCCTACGATTCCCCGGCCGGCGCCGCCGCCTTCCGCAGCCTCTTCTCGAGCCGCGACTTGTGGCGGGCGGCGGCGTTGCGGTGGATGACGCCCTTGCCCGCGAGCCGGTCGATCAGCGCCCCGGTCGCGCGGATCGACTCGCGCGCGGCCGCCGCGGAATCGTCGCCGGGCGCTCCGACGGCGGCGATGGCGCCGCGCGCGGCCCGGATCGCGCGGCGCATCCGGCTCTTCATGCGGTTGTTCCTGTCGCGGCGCCGGAGACTCCGCTCGTGGGCCTTGATCGCGGACTTGTGGTTCGCCATGAAACTCTCTACCTGCCGTGCGACGAATAGACCTCGGCCCGGCCGTTCCGCTGGAACGCGAGGACGTCGTAGCGCTGGACGCCGCGCCCCGGCACTTCCATGCCGGGAGATCCGATGGGCATTCCGGGCACCGCGAGTCCCGCGACGCGCGGGCGCTCGTCGAGCAGACGCCGGACGTCGGCGGCCGGCACGTGGCCCTCGATCACGTAGTCGCCGACCAGCGCCGTGTGGCACGACGACAGCGACCGCGGGACGCCGGCGCGCTGCTTGAGCGGCGCCACGTTGGGGACGTCGGTCAGCTCGACCTCGAAACCGTGCTCTTGCAGGTGACCCACCCACTTGACGCAGCAGCCTCAGGTGGGCGACTGGTAGACGCGGATCGTCTCGCCGCCCCGCGGCCCCTGGGCGGCGCCGGCCGTGACGGCCGCGCCGGCCGAGGCCAGCGCCAGCAGACCGAACCCCAGTACGAAGTTTCGCATGGTCGTGCTCCTCCCGGCGCGCGCGGCGGATGCCGGCGCGCGCCCGCCATTATAGCCCACGCCGTCAGCCGTCCCGGCGGCCCGGCGGCCCGAACCAGGCGATTTGCCCGAGGATCCGGTCCTCCTCGGCCACCGGCCGCGGCGCGTGGGCCGCGTTGTCGCTGGTCAGCAGCCAGCGGCCGTCGAGCCGCCGCAGGCGCTTGACGACGAGTCCGGCGTCGGTGCGCACGGCGAACACGTGTCCGTCCAGCGGATCGGTGCGGCCCGGGTCGACCGCGACGAGGTCCCCGTCGCGGATCGTCGGCTCCATCGAGTCGCCCGCCGCCCGGACGCACGTCAGGCGCGCCGGCCGCGCCCACGAGGCCAGCGCCCCGGCCGCGACGGCGATCGACACGTCGGACGATTCCTCGAAGACCGCCTCGCCGCCGCCCGCCGCGAGCCGCACGTCGGGGGCGACGGGAATCACCGCCACGGCGCCGCCGCTTCGGCCCGGGGGCCGGGCCGAAGCGCCCGGCGCGGGGCCGGGAATCGCCGCCTCCGCCGCGGCGCGCTCCAGCAGCTCCCGCGCCCGGCCGAATTCTTCCCGCAGCTTCGCCGCCAACGCCTTCTTGTCCAGCGCGCCGAGCGCGTCCGCGACGCTGGCGTCGCGCGGCAGGGCGAGGGCCTCGGCGATCTCGGCCGGCAGCTCTCGTTGCGCCGCCGCCTCCGGCCGCGCCGGGCCGATGTAGAACTCGAGTCCGAGGGCCGACGCGATCATCTCGAGGGTCGTGCCGCGCGGCGTCCGCCCCTCGGCCACGCTCCGGATCCGTCCCAGCGGAATGCCGGTGCGCAGGGAGAACGGCCTGAGGCCCTCCGAGTCGATTTGCCGGCGCAGCGCCCGCCGCAGGTATTCGATGCCGACGGAAGGTGTCACTTCTGACACGATATCAGGAATCGGGCGCCCGGAACGCCCGTCGCGCGGCCGGCGCGGCGCGATCAACGGGGCTCGCGGGTCCGCGGTCCGCACCACGCGACCTGCCCTACGAGCCGGTCTTCCTCGGTCACGGGCCGGGGGCCGGGAGACCGGTTGTCGCTGGTCAGGAGCCAACGGCCCCGGCTCCGCCGCAGGCGCTTGATGACCAGCCCGGCCGCGGTGCGCACCGCGAAGAGCTGGCCGTCGAGGGGTTCGCTCCGGCCGGCGTCCACGACGACGAGGTCGCCGTCGTGGATGGTCGGCTCCATCGAGTCGCCCGCCGCCCGCACGCACGTCAGGCGGTCCCGGCGCGCCCACGACGCCAGCGCGTCGGCCGCGACGGCGATCGACACCTCCGCCGACTCCTCGAAGACGACCTCGCCCGTGCCGGCCGCGAGCCGCACTTCGGGAGCGAACGGAATCATCACGGCCTCGCCGTCCGGGCGGTCGGCTTCCGCCGCCGTCACGCGGAGCAGGAGGCCGGGGAGCAGGGCGGCCGCCGACGCCGCCAGCTCGACGAGCGCCTGCACGCGGCCGAGGCATTCGCGCAGTCCCGACGCCAGCGCGTCGTTGCGGATCGCGCCGACGGCGTCGTCGACGCTGGCGTCGCGCGGCAGGTCGAGGGCCCGGGCGATCTCGGACGGTAGCCTCGGCCCGCGCGCCGGGTCCGCCCGCGCGGGACCGATGTAGAACTCCAGCTCCAGAACGGACGCGATCAGCTCGATCGTCGTGCTCCGCGCCGCCCGGCCCTCGCTCACGCTCCGCAACTGCCCCACCGGAATGCCGGTCCGCAGCGAGAACGGTCTGAGGCCCTCGGCCTCGATCCGCTGCTGAACCGCCCGCCGCAGGTACTCGACGCCGTATCGTGTCACGGGTGACACGATACACGGAATCCCTTGAACGGCCGTGCCGTTTGTGGCATTCTTCCGTGCTATGGACAACACGGTTCGGCGGCTCGTGGCTCTCTGCGCTCTCTTCGCCGAGAGCACCGGACGGAGCATCTCGACCGTTTCCCGCTACGCGACGGGAAGCGGCGAGACGATCGCGCGGCTGCGGCGCGGCCACGCCATCACCACGCGGCGAGCCGAACGCGCCTTCCGTTTCCTCTCGGACAACTGGCCGGATCCGGTGCAGTGGCCGGTCGACATCCCGCGTCCGGCGGCCGCGTGCCGCCTGCTCGACGAGACGGAGATGCCGGTCGCGGCGCTCGGCGAGGACGGGGAAGGGCTCCCGGCCGAGCCGCTGAGCCAGGGCTGACGCTCCGCGGGGGGCGGCGGCGCGGGGGCGGTTGTGGAGCCGGCCCCGCCGGCTCAGGCGCGGCCCTTCAGCCGCCGCAGCTGGCGGCGCTGCTGCTTGTCGGGCGCGGGCGCGCGTCCGGCGCGGCGCAGCAGCATCCGGAACGCCCGCTCTTCTTCCGTCGGCGGCGGCGTCCGGTCTTCGTAGAGGGCCCGGGCGTCGGCCTTCGGCAGGTGGTGCTGCGCGAGCCCGGTCACCGACACCACTTGCGCCGCGCCGCCGGGACGCGTGATCCGGATCTCGTCGCCGGGCCGGACCTCGCGATGCGGCTTGGCCCGCCGGGCGTTGACTTCGACCTTGCCGCCCTTCACGGCCCGCTGGGCCTCGGACCGCGTGCGGAAGAGGCACGCGACGTCGAGCCAGACGTCGATGCGGACGGCCGGCGCCGCGTCCGCGTCCGCGGGCCGGGACCGTGCGGCCATCGCTACGCCCCGGCGAGCAGGCGGCCGACCGCCGAGCGGCTCTCCGGGACGATGGCGTCCAGCCGGTCCGTGCGCCGGCCGCCGGCCTGCGCGAAGTCGGGCCGCCCGCCGCCGCGCCCGTCGACGATCGGGACCAGCTCGCGGATCAGGTCGCCGGCGTGGACGCGGTCCGTCACGTCGCGCGTCACCGACACGACCAGCGCCGCCTTGCCGCCGACGTCGGACGCCAGCACGACGACGCCGCTGCCCAGACGGTCCCGCAGCGAGTCGGCGAGCGTCCGCAGGGCGCCGGGGTCGAGGCCGGAGACCACGCGCGTGACGACGCGGACGCCGTCGACCTCGGCCGCGCCGCCGTCCGGCTCGGCCCCGGCCGCGCCGCCGCCCATCGCCGCCTGCACCTTCAACCGTTCGACCTCGCGCGCCGCCCGCCGGGCGTCGGTCTGCAGCCGTTTCAGCGCCGCCACGGCGCGCTCGGGATCGGCGCCCAGCGCTTGCAGCAGCCCGGCGAGCGTCCGCCCGCGCTCCTGCATCAGCCGCACCGCGGCCGCGCCGGTGACCGCCTCGATGCGCCGGACGCCGGCCGCGACGCCGCCCTCGTGGGTGACGACGAACGGCCCGACGTCGCCGGTCGCCCGGCAGTGCGTGCCGCCGCAGAGCTCGACGGAGAAGCCGCGGACGGTCACGACCCGCGCGCGCTCGCCGTACTTCTCGCCGAAGAGGGCCATGGCCCCCGCCGCGACGGCTTCTTCCGTCGAGCGCTCCTCGGTCTCCACCTCCTGGTTCCCGAAGACGCGGCCGTTGACGAGGCGTTCGATCTCCTGAAGCTGGTCCGGCGTGACCGGCTCGTGGTGGGTGACGTCGAAGCGCAGGCGGTCCGGCGCGACCAGCGAACCGGCCTGCCGCACGTGGGTTCCCACGATCGCCCGCAACGCCGCGTGCAGCAGGTGCGTCGCCGTGTGGTTGCGCCGGACGTCGTCGCGCCGTTCGGCGTCGACCTCGGCCGTGACCTCGTCGCCGACCCGCAGCTCGCCCTCGCGCACCGTGGTCAGGTGCATCCGCGGCCACGCCGGTTTCAGGCGCACCACGTCGTCCACCGCGGCGTCGACGCCGGCGGCGGTCAGGCGGCCCGTGTCCGAGACCTGGCCGCCCGCCTCCAGATAGAAGGGGGTCCGGTCGAGGACCACGTATCCCTCCTCGCCCGGGGCCAGCGCGTCGACTCCGGCGAGGCTCGCTCCGCCGCTGCGGCGGAACAGATGGGTGACGCCGCCGCGGGCGCGGGTGGTCTCGTAGCCGTCGAACCGCTCCGGCCCGAAGCGGGGTTCCCCGGCCGCCGCGAGCACGTGCGGCCCGGCGGCGGCCGTGACCTCCGCTTCCCGCCCCCCGCCGAAAGCGGCGCCCGCGCGCGCGCGGGCGCGCTGCGCCTCCAGCGCCCGCTCGAACCCCGGCCGATCGACCTCCAGCGCGCGGGACCGCGCCACGTCCTCGATGAAGTCGAACGGCATTCCGAAGGTGTCGTAGAGCCGGAACGCCGCTTCGCCGTCCAGGGTCCGCCGCCCCCGCTCCGCGCCGGCGAGCGCGTCCTCCAGGTGCGGCAGGCCGTCGCGCAGCACCCGGTCGAACTGCTTCTCCTCGCGGTGGACGGTCGAGACGATCGCCTGCCGGTTCGTCTCCAGCTCCGGATACGCCCCGGCCATCCCGTCGATGACCACGCCGGCGAGCTCGTGCAGGAACGGTTCGGTCAGGCCGAGCTTCTTGCCGTGCCGCATCGCCCGCCGCATGATCTTGCGGAGCACGTAGCCGCGCCATTCGTTCGACGGGACGACGCCGTCGGCGACGAGGAAGACCGTCGCGCGCAGGTGGTCGGCGACGACCCGCAGCGAGACGTCGCCGGCGCCGTCCGGCGGGCGGCCCGCCAGCGGGCCGTACTCCACGCCGGCCCGTTCCCCGGCGGCGGCGAGGAGCGGCGTGAAGAGGTCGGTGTCGTAGTTCGACGGCTTGTCCTGCAGCACCGCCACGATGCGTTCGAGGCCCATGCCGGTGTCGATGGACGGGGCCGGCAGCGGGGTCAGCGAGCCGTCCGCGCGCCGCTCGAACTCCATGAAGACGTTGTTCCAGATCTCGACGTAGCGGTCGCAGGCGCAGTCGATGCCGAGACAGCGCCCGGCGGCGCAGGGGAGATGGTCGCCGCGGTGGTAGTGGATCTCGGAGCAGCGGCCGCAGGGCCCGGTCTCGCCCATCGCCCAGAAGTTCTCCGCCGCCCCCAGCTCCGCGATGCGCGACGCCGGCACGAGCCGCTCCCAGACGGCGTAGGCCTCGTCGTCGCGCGGCACTCCCGCCTCGCCCCTGAACACCGTGGCGTGGAGGCGCTCGGCCGGCAGGCCCCACACCTCCGTCAGCAGCTCCCAGGCGAAGGGGATGGCGTCGGTCTTGAAGTAGTCCCCGAAGGAGAAGTTGCCGAGCATCTCGAAGAAGGTGTGGTGCCGCAGGGAGGGCCCGACGTTCTCCAGGTCGTTGTGCTTGCCGCTGACCCGCATGCACTTCTGGGCCGTGGCGGCGCGCCGGTACCCGCGGCGCTCGGCGCCGAGGAACAGGTCCTTGAACTGGTTCATCCCGGCGTTGGTGAACAGCAGGGTGGGGTCGTCCCCCGGCACGAGCGGGGAGCTGGCCACGACGCGGTGCCCGCGCTCGCGGAAATAGTCGAGAAAGCTCCGTCGGATCTCGGCCGAGGTCATGCGGGTCATTGTGACACAGGGCGTCTTCCCGGCGGCGCGGGCGGGAAGCGTTCCGTTCAGGAGGGTTCCGCGTCGTCCCCGGCCGCGGCCGCCGCGGCGCGGCCGCGCAGCGCCGCGGTCACCATCCGCGGCTCGAAGCCCTGGCGCACCAGAAAGCGGTGCAGCCGGCCGAAGTGGACGCGGTCGGCGACGGCTTCGCCCGGGGGCAGGCGCCGCGCGAGCGCCCGATCGAGCACGGCCCGCGCGTCGTGCTCGGCGTAGACCTCCGCGACCGCGGCGCGCGCCACCGCGGGGTCGATGCCGAGCGCCGCGACCTCCCGCTCGGCCCGCAACGGGCCGCGGTGGGCGGCGGCGGCGAGGCGGCGGGCGTGCGCCGCGGCGGTCCGGCGGTCGTCGACGGCGCCCTCGCGCCGCAGGCGGGCGACCGCGGCGTCTACCTCGGCGTCGTCGAAGCCGCGGCGCCGCAACCGCTCGGCCACCTGCGCCGCGGAGAGCTCGCGCCGGGCGAGCAACGCGAGCCCCGCGCCGTAGGGGTTGGAGGACAAAGGCGGTTCCCGATGACCGGCCGGCGCGGCCCGGTCAGCGGGCGCCGGCCGCGGCCTCCGCCGCCCGCCCGGCCGCCGCGGGACCGCCGTAGACGAACTGCAGCCAGCCGTGCGCGTCGGCCGCGCGGCCGTTGATGACGTCGAAGAAGCGTTGCTGGACGGCGGCGGTGACCGGGCCGCGCTTGCCGCTGCCGATGGTGATCCGGTCGATGGAGCGGATGGGGGAGATCTCCACCGCGGTCCCGGTGAAGAACACCTCGTCGGCGATGTACAGGACCTCGCGCGGCAGCGTCTCCTCGCGCACCTCGAACCCGAGTTCCCGCGCGAGCGTCATGACGACGTCGCGGGTGATGCCGGGCAGGATGGAATCGGCGGCCGGCGGCGTCGTGATCACGCCGTCCCGCACGACGAAGACGTTCTGGCCGCTGCCTTCGCTGACGAAGCCGCGCGGGTCGAGGGCGATGCCCTCGGCGTAGCCGTTGACGTCCGCCTCCATCTGGATGAGCTGCGAGTTGGCGTAGTTGGCCGTCGACTTGGCCACCGACGGGAACCGGTTCGGCGCCCCCCGGCCCCAGGAGCTGACCTGCACGTCGACGCCGTTCTCGAGGGCGTCCGCGCCGAGGTAGGCGCCCCACTCCCAGACCAGGATCGCGGCCTCGACCGGGCAATTGAACGGGTTGACGCCGAGCGCGCCGTAGCCGCGGTAGAGCAGCGGACGGACGTAGCAGGCCTTGTAGCCGTTGGCGCGTATCGTGTCGAGCACCGCCTCGCGGAACTCGTCCGGCCCGAGGGCCTCGTAGTCCATGCGGTAGATGCGGGCCGAGTCGTACAGCCGCCGGACGTGCGCGTCGAGGCGGAACACGGCGGCGCCGCCCGGGGTGTCGTAGCAGCGGGCGCCCTCGAAGACGCCGCTGCCGTAGTGGATGACGTGGGAGCCGACGTGGACCTTCGCGTCGGCCCAGTCGACCAGCTCGCCGTTCATCCAGATGCGGCCGCTCCCGAAGCTCATGGCGAACCTGTGAAATCCCGTGAAGTGAACGAGTTACGCCCTTCAGTGTACGGGTCCGGCGCGTTCTTTGCAAGCGCGCCGGGCAAGCGCCGGCCTACCAGAGCTCGCCGCAGAACGGGCAGCGGTCCGCGCGGGCGTGCAGCGGCTTGTGGCAGCGCGGGCAGAAGCGTCCGGACGACGGGGCCGCGGTGCCCAGGCGGCGCGGGGTGACGTGGACCCGCGCCCGCGCCGACTCGCGCGTCGGTTCGTCGCGGCGGTCCGCCGCCGGGGCCGGCCGCGGAGCGGGCGCCGACGCCTGCTCGAGGTCGCCGAGCAGCTCGGCGGCGCGCTGGTAGCGCATCGACAGCTCCGGCGCGAGCGCCTTCATCACGACGTCGTTGAGCGGCTTCGGTATTTCGGGGTTCGACAGGCGCGGCGGCCGCACGAGCGCGCCGCTCCGCAGCCTGTCGAGGTTGTTCGGGGAGGGCGATTCGTACGGCAGCACCGCGGTGAGCATCTGGTACATGGTGATGCCGAGCGAATAGATGTCCGAGGCGAAGACCGCCTTGCCCTCGAACTGCTCGGGGGCCATGTAGGGCGGGCTGCCGATGACCGTCGTGCCGTGCGCGGCTATCTCCAGGAAACGGGAGGTGCCGAAGTCGGCGACCTTCAGCACGCCCGCGTCGGAGACGAGCATGTTGGCCGGCCGCAGGTCGCGGTGGATCACGCCCTGCGCGTGGGCGTGCTCCATCGCCCGGCCGATCTGCGTGGCGTAGTCGACCGTGCGCCCGGCGTCGAGGCCGCCGCCGGCGGTGATGAGGTCCTCCAGGGTGCGGCCGGCGACGTACTCCATCACGATGAAGAAGACGTTGTCCTGCTTCTCGGCCGTCGTGATCGAGACGATGTTGGGGTGGTCGAGCGCCGCCAGCAGCCGCGGCTCCCGCAGGAGCTCGCTGAAGTTCATGTTCTGCCGGTGCGGCACCTTGATCGCCACGTCCTTGTCGATCCAGGTGTCGCGGGCGAGGTAGACGGCCCCGAAGCCGCCGCTGCCGAGGGAGGCGACGATCTTGTACTTGCCGAGCGTCTGGCCTCGGAACAGCATGCGGGCGCCGCAAGTATAGCTTGGGGATCTCAGAGGTCGCGCCAGGCGAAACGCAGCACCGCGAGGGCGGCGGCCGGGGCGGTCTCGGCGCGCAGCGTGCGGCGGCCGAGGGTCAGCGCCGCGAACCCGGCCGCCTCCGCCTCGCGGATCTCGTCGGCGGTCCAGCCGCCTTCCGGGCCGACGGCCAGCGCGGCGCTCGGGGGCCGCGACGCGCTCCGGAGCGCGTCGCTCCCGCCCGCCGCCGCGTCCGCCGCGGCCGCGGCGGGTTCGACCAGCAGCAGGCGGACGGCGCAGGGCCGCGCGTCTTCGAGGAACCGCCGGAACGGGACGGGCGGGTGGATGGCCGGGAGCACGGCGCGCCCGCACTGCTTGGCCGCCGCGACCGCGACGCCGCGCCAGCGGACCTCGAGCCTCCCGCCGGCGCGCGGGCCGCCCGCGGGTTCCGTGCGCCGGGTCAGGAGGGGCACGACGTCGGCCACTCCGAACGCCGTGGCGTCGCGGACCACCGTGTCGAGCTTGCGGCCCTTCAGGACCGTCACGCCCAGGGTCAGGCGCACGACGGACTCGGGGACGGCCGCCAGCGGCGCGCCGAGGCGCAGCACGGGCCGGCGCGGGTCGGCGTCCGCGACCGTGGCCTCGTGCTGCCGGCCCCGCCCGTCGAAGACGGCGACCCGGGCGCCGCGGCGCAGGCGGAGGACGCGGGTCAGGTGCCGTCCTTCCTCGGGGGACAGCCGGACCTCGTCTCCGGGCGCGGGCAGCGGCGCCGCGTGGAAGCGGTGCATCGTCATCCGGCCCGTGGCGGCGGAGGGCCGTCCCCGGCCGGCCGCTCGAAGACGAAGCCGACCCATTCGTCCTCCGCCGTCCGTTCCCGGAGGACCAGCGGCGGCTCCAGGGCGGCTCGCGCCGCCGGCTCCTCGCCGGCGGTGACCCCGCTCGCGAGCAGCAGGCCGCCCGGCCGGACGCAGCGCAGCACGGCCGCCGCGCGCCGCGCGAAGAACGCGCCGGTGAGGTTGGCGGTGACGACGTCGCCCGCGGCCGGGGAGACCTCCGCCAGGTCGCCGGCGAGCAGCGTGACGCGGCCGGCGAGCCGGTTGCGCCGGACGTTGTCCCGGGCGTTGCCGAGCGCGTCGGGGTCGCGTTCGACGGCGACGACCGACCGCGCGCCGAGCCGGGCCGCGGCCATGGCCAGAACCCCGGACCCGGCGCCGAGGTCGAGCACGCGGCGGCTGGCCCGCAGCCGCTCGCGGACGCGCTGCAGCGCCGCCAGGCAGAGGCGCGTGGAGGCGTGGTGGCCGGTGCCGAAGCCCATCGACGGCTCCACGATCACGACGGGACCGCCGGCGGGGGGCGCCGGGGCGTCCCACGGAGGGGCCACCGTCAGGCCGCCCACCCGCACCGCGCGCAGGCCGGCGTGCGACCGCGCCGCCCAGCCGTCGTCGGGGACGTCGACGGCGGCGGCCCGGGCGCCGTGCGGCCCCAGGACCCGTTCCACCGCGCGCCGCGCGTCGTCGCGGGCGCGCGGCGAGAAGAAGTACACGCGGCGTTCGAGGACCGGCGGCCGGCTCGCGCCGGCCTGCGCCGGCCCGCCGTCCCGGCCGTCGCTGACGGCGAACGGTTCGTGGTCGTCGAGCAGGGCGTCGAGACGGGGCAGCAGCGATTCGGGGGCGGTCGGCAGGAGCACGTCGAGCGCGGGACGCGCCGCGCCCGCGGCGGAACCGGGCCGTCCGTTATCCAAAGATGTCCTTCACCCGGCTGAAGAACGGGCGGCCGCCGTCGCCGTCGCCGTGCCCGTCCGGATCGAACGACCGCTGGGGCATGATCCGGTCGAGGTTCTCGATCAGCGTCTTCTGCTCCTGCGAGACGGAGGTCGGCACGGCCACCTTGACGTCGATGTAGAGGTCCCCGCGTCCGCGCCCCGCGACGTGCGGCAGCCCCTTGCCGCGCAGCCGCAGCCGGGCGTCCCCCTGCGTCCCCTTCGGGACGTGCAGCGTCTCGTCGCCGTTCAGCGTCGGGACGGTGATCGCGCCGCCGAGCACCAGCGTCGGATAGCTCACCGGAATGGCGCACAGCAGGTCGCTGCCCTCGCGCCGGAACAGCGGGTGGTCCTGCACGTGGATGACGACGTAGAGGTCGCCGGCCTCGCCGCCGCGCGGCCCGTGCTCCCCCTCGCCCTGCAAGCGGAGCTGCTGTCCGGTGTCGATGCCGGCCGGCACCTTCACCTTGAGCTTCCGCTCGCGCGAGACCCGCCCGTTGCCGCGGCAGGCGTTGCACGGATTGCGGATGACGGTGCCGGCGCCGCGGCAGGCCCCGCAGGGGCGCGCGACGGTCAGGAAGCCCTGCTGGTAACGCACCTGCCCCCGGCCGCGGCACTGCCCGCACGTCTCCGGGCGCGAACCGCCCGCCGCGCCCGACCCGGAGCAGCGGCCGCACGGCTCCTCCCGCGGCACCTGCAGCGTCGCCTCGGTGCCGGCCGCCGCGTCCTCGAGCGAGATCGGCAGGTCGTAGCGCAGGTCGGAGCCCCGGCGCGGACCCCGCCGGCGCCGGCCGCCGCCGAAGACGTCCCCGAAGCCGAACACGTCCCCGAGGTTGCCGAAGATGTCGTTGAAGTCGGCGAACGTCGACGGGTCGAAGCCGGGGGTTCCGCCGCCGCCGACGCCCGCGTGGCCGAACTTGTCGTAGCGCGCGCGCTTGTCCGGGTCGGCGAGGACGCCGTAGGCCTCGGCGGCCTCCTTGAAGCGCTCCTCGGCGGTCCGGTCGCCCGGGTTGCGGTCCGGATGGTACTTCAGCGCCAGCTTGCGGTAGGCGCTCTTCAGGTCCTGTTCGCCCGCGCCGCGGGAAACGCCGAGCACCTCGTAGTAGTCGCGCTTGCTCACGCCCTGGCCACCCTGACCATGGCCGCCCGCAGCAGCTCTTCGCCGAACCGGTACCCGCCGCGCACCTCGTCGATGACCTCCCCGTCGCCGCGGCCCTCGGCGGCCTGGTACGCCACCGCCTCGTGCAGGTTCGGATCGAACCGGGCGCCGGCCGTGTCGATCCGGGTGACGCCGCGCTTGCGGAGAATCTCCAGCAGCTCGCGGTGGATGAGCTCCATGCCGGCGCGCCAGGCGTCGCCGCCGCTCCCCTCGGCCGCGGCTCCGAGCGCCCGCTCGAAGTCGTCCAGCAGGGGCAGCAGAGCCACGATCAACGTCCTCTCGGCCTGCCGGTTGGCCCGTGCGCGGTCGCGCTCGACGCGCTTCTTGTAGTTGTCGAACTCCGCCTGCTTGCGCAGCAGCAGGTCGCGGAACTCGTCGCGCTCGGCCGCCGGGTCCGCGGCCGGTTCCGGCTCGGCCGCCGGCGGTTCCGGCTCGGCCGCCGCCGGCTCCGCCCCGGCCGCCTCTTCGGGCCGCGCGGCCCCGGCGTCTTCCGCGGCCGGCGCCGCCGCCGGTTCCGCCGCGGGCGGGTTCACGTCTTCCTCGGTCTGCGCCGGTTCCGCTTCTTCTTCAGGCCGTGCCGGGTTCGAGTCGTCTGTCATGTTCGGATGCCGCCGTCTGCTCGACGAGGACCCGGCTCACCGCGCGCGAGACCTGGTCCACCGCCGAGATCGCCCGGGAATAGCGCATGCGCCGCGGGCCGATGATGCCGATGCGCCCGGTGCGGGAACCGTCGAAGTAGGTGGAGGCCACGAGGCTGAACGCCTGCATCTCCGGCGACGAGTTCTCCGTGCCGATGACGACCGTCAGGCCCGGGCCGTCGAGGTATTCGTCGAGGACCCGCACGAGCAGGTCCTTGCCTTCGATCATGGCCAGCAGCGTGCGGAGGAGCTCCAGCGGCACGCGGTCCTCGCCGTCGGACACCTCCTCGGCGAGGAACCACGCGCCTTCGACGAACAGGTGGTTGCGCGGGACCATCTCCTCCAGCGTGAGACTCGCCAGCCGCAGCGCGCGCGACCGGAGCCGGTCGTAGAGCATGCGCTCCTGACGCAACTGTTCGACCACCGCCGTGCGGACCTCCCACAACGGGAGGCCGGCGAACCTCTCGGACAGGTAGCGGGCGCCCTGCTCCAGCGCCCGCCGATCGGTTTCCTCGCCCAGCTCCACGACCTTGTGGGCGATCTCGTCGTCCCCGGTGGTCACGACCACCAGGATCCGGGCGCCGCCGAGCGGGACGAACTCGATGCGCCGGAAGGTGGCGGCGGCCACGCGGGGCAGGCAGGCGAAGGCCAGCTGGTGGGAGGCGACCGACAGCTCGTGCGACACGTTCGACAGCACGTCGCTCACCGTGCCGGCCTGCCGCAGCCGCGCCTCGACGTCGGGCGGCGGGTCCGCGTCGCGCCGGCCGCTCAGGAGCCGGTCGACGAAGTACCGATAGCCCCGGTCGGTGGGGACGCGCCCGGCCGACGTGTGCGGCTGCGAGATGTAGCCGGCCTGTTCGAGCTCGGCCATGACGTTCCGCACCGACGCGGACGACAGGCCGAGGTCGCCGTGCTGCGCGAGCCAGAGCGACGACACCGGCTCGCCCCGGTCGATGTGCTGCGTGACGAGCGCCGCCAGAATCCGGGTGGCGCGATCCGTCAGCCGCCCGACGTCCGAATCGTGGATGGTGGCGCGAGGTGCCATGGTGCGTGCCGTCGGCGGGCAGTGGAACCGGCCCCGCGGGTCGCTCGCCGCTAACCTTCGATTATAGCAGCGGGCGCCGAGGCGCCCGCCGGCGCGGCTTCCCGGCGGGCGGGTTCCGGCGCCGGCCGCGGCGCGGGGGGGCGCCACCGCAACGGCTTGACCCCGGCCTCGAGGGCGGCGCCGGGGGCGTCGAGCTTGCCGTGCTTGACGGCGATCAGCTCGGCCAGGATGCTGACGGCGATCTCCTGCGGGGTGACGGCGCCGATGTCCAGGCCCACCGGGGCGTGCAGGCGCTCCGGGTGGGCGACGGCGACGCCGGCCTCGCGCAGCGCCTCGTGCAGCCGCGCCACCTTGGCCTTGCTGCCGATCAGGCCGAGGTAGCGGAGCGTGCGCGGGGCGAGCGCGCGCAGGGCGTCCAGATCGTGGCGGTGGCCGCGGGTCAGGATGACCGCGTAGGCCGTCGGCGGGAAGTCCGTGTTCTCCAGCCACGTGGGGATGTCGTCCACGGCGACCTCGGCGGCGTCGGGGAAACGCTCCGCGTTGGAGAACTTCTCGCGGTCGTCGATGACGCGCACCTGGAATCCGGCCGGCGCCGCGAGCCGCCCGAGATGCTGCGCCACGTGCCCGGCCCCCACCAGGTAGAGGCGGGGAGCGGCCTCGAGCGGCTCGATCCAGACTTCCATCTGCCCCCCGCAGATGAGTCCCGACTCCTCGGCGACGTCGTCGGCGAGCTCGTAGCGGGCGACGAGCGGCTTGCGCGTTTCGAGCGCGCGCCGCGCCTTCAGGAAGGCGTCGTTCTCGTAGCACCCGCCGCCTATCGTGCCGATCGTGCGTCCGTCGGCCAGGACGAGCATCTTGGCGCCGACGCGCTGCGGGGTCGATCCTTGGGTGCGGATGATCGTGGCCAGCGCCGCCGACTCGCCCCGGGCGAACACGTCGTTGACGGCCTTGAAGACTTCTTCGTTCATCGGTTCCGCCCCAGTATACCGCGCTCCGCCGCCCGGCCGGCGGTTCCCGCGCGGCGCCCCTACACGGTGAGCAGCCAGTGGTGTCCGGGGTCGAGCGGCAGGTCCCGCAGCAGCCGGTCGACGAGGGCGAAGCCGTGGCGGTTCAGGAAGTGGACGCCGGCGACGCCGCGCTCCTGCGGGACGCCGGCGGGGAAGCTCTGCGCCCGGGCCCGCTCGAACTGCCGGCGCAGGGTCGCGTCCCGCCGCTTGGCGGCGGCCACGGTCTTCCCGCGCAGGTTCCCGAGCTCCCGTTCGATGCGGCTCCGCGTCGAGGCGACGGCGCCCGCGAGCGTCGGGTCGAGGGCGGGCACGGCCTCGGCGACGGCGTCGAGGCGCCCGGCCGCGGACCGCTCGGCGGCCGCGATCGCCTGCTCGACGCTCTCCGGAATCCGCGACGCCAGCAGGCGGTTCAGCGCCCCGTCGTCGCGCGGCTGCAGCTCCGCGAAGGCGACCTCGTGGCGGCGCAGGAAGCGGGCCGCCGCCGCGTCGACCAGCGTGGCGCTCGCGCGCGGGTGGATGACCGGCATCGGCACGTCGAAGGCCGCGTAGACGCGGCGCAACTGGCCCAGGTAGGCCAGCTCGTTGGGGCCGGCCACGTAGGCCGCGGTCGGCAGCAGCGCGTCCTGGACGATCGGCCGCAGCAGCACGTTGGGGCCGTAGCGCGCCGGGTCGGACTCGACGTCGGCGAGCAGGGCCGCCGCGTCGAGCGTGCGCCCCCCGGCCGCGAAGGCGCCGTCGGACGCCCGGATGGTCCGGCGGGTCTCGTCGAGACGAAAGAGCGCGACCGAGCCGGGGGCGGGAGAGGCCTGGGCGTGGTAGCCGAGAGAAGCCAGCTCCGCGCCGGCCTCGGCGGCCAGCTTCGCGGTGCGCCCCGCGTTCCCGATCTCGCGCTCGAACAGCGGCCGCGCGAACGGCTTGGCGGCCGGGTCCGACGCGTCGTAGACGACCAGGCCGTGCGCGCCGAGCTGCCGGTCGAGCCAGCGGGCGAACGCCTCGACCAGCCGCGTTCCCGGCCGGTACGCGGCGGCCAGCGCGTCGAGCACCTCGGCGGTGAACTCGGTCGGCGCCAGGGCGGCGCGCAGCGCGTCCAGCGCCTCCCGGACCGAGCCGTCCAGCGCGACCGCGGCCGCGCTCGTGCGCGGCGGGACATCGAAGTCCAGCGAGACGGCCACCCGCGTCAGGCCGCCGTCGAGGACGTGGCAGCTGCCGATCTCGTCGAGGTCGTGGTCCTCGGCGTCGATCCAGAAGACGGCCGCCGCCGGGACGCCGTGGTCGTCGGCGATGCGCCGCGCCAGCCGCAGGGCGGTGACCGCCTTGAGCAGCGTGTACAGGGGGCCTCCGAACAGGCCGGCCTGTTGCCCGGTGACCACCGCCACGGCCCCGGCGCCGCGCAGGCGCGCCGCGGCGGCGCGCGCCTCGGCCGGCGCGCCGCGGGATTCGAGCTGGCGTTCGACGACGGCGGCCGCCGCCGGGTCCGGGGGGCGCCGGGCGCGGGCCTCGATCGCGTCGGTCCAGCTCGCCGCCCGCGCCGGAGAACCGGCGAAGTAGGGGGCCAGCCGGTCGTACGCGTGACAGTAGTCGCGGGCCAGGCGGCCGGTCCACGGCAGTTGCCGGTCGTCCAGCCGAATTCCCGGGGCCTGACGTTCGTCTTCCATTGAACGGGAAACCGCCCCCATGGTACCATCCGGGAACCAGCCGGGAGATTTCGACCACTGACACGCGAAGATGCCGGGCCGTACTCGGGTCCCGGCGCATTCGGCCCCTATCGGGTTCTGCACCAGATCGGCACCGGCGTTCTCGGCCCCGTCTATCGCGCCCGCGAGACCGACGGGGGGAGGACGGTCGCCGTCAAGGCCTTCGAGCTCGATCTGCCGCCCGAGCAGATCGAGATCTTCGGCAACGCGCTGGCCAACGTCGTCAACGTCGAGATCTCGCATCCGGCGATCGTGGCGCCGCTCGCGGCGGGCCTTGAGGCGGGCGCGCCGTACCTGGCCTACGAACACGTCGACGGCGAGTCCCTCGACGTCGCGTTGCGGCGCGAGCCGCGTCCGCCGGAGGCGCTGCGCTGGATCGCGCTGCTGGCCGGCGCGGTCGACGCGGCGCACGCGCGGGGTCTCGAGCACGGAGGGCTGCACCTGCGCGACGTGCTGGTGTCCTCCGAGGGCGTGTGCGCGACCGGTTTCGGGATCGCCCGGGCGCTGGAGCACGTGCAGCTCGGCGTCCCGGTGCGCCGGCCGTACACGGCGCGGGAGATGACGGCCGGCCGGCGCTGGGGGCCGCCGGCGGATCGTTTCGCCGTGGCGGTGCTGGCCTACGAGCTGCTGACCGGGGCGCGTCCGGCGGGAGACCCCGACGAGGCCGTCGCCGACCTGCGGGAGCTGTGTCCGGACGCCGCCGACCCGGCGGGATTGCAGCAGGCGTTCCGCAACGCCCTGGCCGACGACCCGGCCATCCGCTCCGCGTCGGCGGCCGTGTTCGCGTCGGCGATCGAGCGCGCCGTCGGCGGCGAGTCCCCGGAGGCCCGGCCGACGCCGCGCCGCCGGGAGCCGGAGGCCGGCGGCGCGGGCCCTGCCGGAGACTTCCCGGACGCGCCGGACGCGGCCGGGGGCGGGGACGCCGGCCCCGCGGCCGGCGAGACGGCGTTCGGCGCGCGGGGACTCGACGGCCCGGCCGGACGCGGGCCGGCCGGCGCCGGGGACGAGCCGCCGCGGATCGTCCCGCCCGCCGCCGCCGTCCCGGAGGACCGCCCGGGTGACGGCGAGGTTCCGCGTCGGGAGGCGGACGAGGGGCGTTCCCGGTCCCGGTCCGCTTCCCGCTCCCGGCGTCGATCGCGCCGCGGCGGCAAGCGCCGGCGGACGGGGCCGGTGGTCGCGGTGCGCGACGACGTGCATTTCGACCCGCTGGACGACCGCGGCGCCGTCGAGCCCCCGGCCGAGCGGCCGGAGCGCGAGGAAGACGTGCCGCCGCCGCCGTCGCCCACGTCGTTGCGCGCCGTTGCGCCCGTCGTCGCCGCCATGGCCGTCGGCGTGCTGCTGACCTACCTGCTGATAACGGGGTTGGGGACCCCCGGCGGCGGCGAGACGGACGGCGGCGCCGCGCCGCCCGGGAACGCCGCCGCGGGTGGGGAGGAGAGCGGGGGGGAGGTCGCCGTTCCCGAGGCCCCGCCCCCCGATGACGGCCCCCTGACCCTCGTCGAGGAGCCGATCCTGACCGTCGGCGACCCGCCTCCGCCCGGGGCCGCGCCCGTTCCGCCCGCCGATCCACCGGGATCCGCGCCCCCGCCGCCGGCCAGCGCGCCTCCGGCCGCCGCTCCGCGCCCGCCCGCCTCGGCCGTGGCGCCGCCTGCCGTTCCGCCGCCCGCTCCGCGCCCGCCCGCCTCGGCCGTGGAGGCGGCTCCGGCTCCGGCCGCCGTTCCGCCGGCCGCCGCCTCGGCCGCGGAGGCCGCGCCCCCGCCCCCGCCGGCGAGGTTGCAGCCGGAGGCTCCCGCGGACGACGCCCCGCCCGGCGCCGCCGGGTCGCTGCTCGTCCGTTCCCGGCCGCCGGGGGCGGTGGTGCAGGTAGACGGCGTGGAAGTCGGCGTGACGCCGGTCGAGGTGCCCGACGTGTCGTTCGGCGCGCATCGGGTGCGGATGGAGTTGCCCGGCTACCGGCCCTGGGTCGCCGAGGTCGACGTTTCCGGGACGGAACAGGTCCGGGTCGGGGCGTCGCTGGAACCGGGGGGACGGCCATGACGGCGGTGCTCGCCCTCGAGAACGGAACCTGGTACCGGGGCCGCGCGGTCGGCGCGTCCGGCGTGGCCGCCGGCGAGGTCGTCTTCAACACCGGCATGACCGGCTACCAGGAGGTCCTGACGGACCCGTCCTACGCCGGGCAGATCGTCACGATGACCTGCCCCCAGATCGGCAACTACGGCGTCGCCGAGGCGGAGGACGGGGAGTCCGGCGCGCCCCGGGTGGCGGGGTTCGTCATGCGCGAGGATTCGCCGACGGCCAGCAACTGGCGGGCCACGGGCACGCTGCGCGACTACTTGGCCGCGCACGGCGTCGTCGGCATCTCAGGCGTCGACACCCGCGCCCTGACGCGCCTGCTGCGCAGCGCCGGCGTCATGCGCGGCGTCATCGGCGCCGGGGAGGTCGATCCCGAGGCGCTCGTCGCGCGGGCGCGGGCGGCGCCCCGCATGGAGGGCGCCGATCTGGTGCGCTCGGTCACCTGCCCGGCGCCGTTCGACTGGCGCGCCGAGGACGACGCGCCCGCCCCCGGGTTCGCGCTGGAGCCGCGGCGGCGCGCCGCGCGGCCGTTGCGGGTCGCCGCCTACGATCTGGGCATGAAGCGCAACATCCTGCGCCGGCTGGCCGCGCACGGTTGCGAGGTGCGGGTGTTCCCCGCGGAGACGCCGGCCGCCGACCTGCTGGCGGCGCGGCCCGACGGCGTCTTCTTCAGCAACGGCCCCGGCGACCCCGCGCCGCTGGACTACGCCGTGCGCAACGCCCGGGCGGTCATCGACGCCGGCGTCCCGGTGTTCGGGATCTGTCTCGGCCACCAGGTGCTGGGCCTGGCGCTGGGGGCGCGGACCTTCAAGCTGAAGTTCGGGCACCGCGGCGCAAACCACCCGGTGCGGAGCCTGGCCACCGGGCGGGTCGAGATCACCTCGCAGAACCACGGCTTCGCCGTCGACCCCGATTCGGTGCCCGACGACGTGGAGGTCACGCACCTGAACCTCTACGACGGGACCATCGAGGGGCTGCGCCACAAGCGGTCGCCGGTCTCCTGCGTGCAGTATCATCCCGAGGCGTCGCCCGGACCGCACGACGCCGACTACCTCTTCGGCGGCTTCGTCGCCGCGATGGAGCAGGGAGCGGATCGGCCGGCGCGGCGCGATCCGTAACGACCTCCGTTCTTCCCGCCGCCCATGCCCCGCCGCACCGACGTTCAGCGTGTGCTCGTCATCGGATCCGGCCCGATCGTCATCGGTCAGGCGTGCGAGTTCGACTACTCGGGCACGCAGGCCTGCAAGGCGCTGCGGAGCGAAGGACTCGACGTCGTCCTGATGAACAGCAACCCGGCGACGATCATGACCGATCCGGACGTCGCCGGCCGCACCTACGTCGAGCCGCTGACCCGGGAGTACGCCCGCTCGGTCATCGAGAAGGAGAAGCCGGACGCCCTGCTTCCCACCGTCGGCGGGCAGACCGCGCTCAACCTGGCGATGGAGCTCGCCGAGAGCGGGACGCTCGAGGAGCTCGGCGTCCGGCTGATCGGCGCCTCCGTCGACGCGATCCGCATCGCCGAGGACCGTCTGGCCTTCCGCGGCGCCATGGAGTCGATCGGCATCGAGGTGCCCGACAGCGCCTACGCGCGGTCGTTCGACGAGGCGTTGCGGCTGGTCGACCGCTTCGGCTTCCCGGTCGTGATCCGGCCGTCGTTCACGCTCGGCGGCGTCGGCGGCGGGATCGCCTACAACGTGGAGGAGTTCCGCGAGCTGTCGCGCCGCGGCATCGAGCTCAGCCCGGTCCACGAGGTCCTCATCGAGGAGTCGGTCATCGGCTGGAAGGAGTTCGAGCTCGAGGTGATGCGCGACGGGGCGGACAACTTCGTCGTCATCTGCCCGATCGAGAACGTCGACCCGATGGGGGTGCACACCGGCGACAGCATCACGGTCGCGCCCGCCATGACCCTGACCGACAAGGAATACCAGCGGATGCGCGACGCCGCGCGCCGCATCATCAACCGCGTGGGCGTCGAGACCGGCGGCTCGAACATTCAGTTCGCCGTCGACCCGGAGAGCGGCCGGATGGTGGCGATCGAGATGAACCCGCGGGTCTCCCGCTCGTCGGCCCTGGCGTCGAAGGCGACCGGGTTCCCGATCGCGAAGATCGCCGCCAAGCTGGCCCTGGGCTACCGCCTCGACGAGATCCCCAACGACATCACCCGGCTGACCCCGGCCTCGTTCGAGCCGACCATCGACTACGTGGTCGTGAAGATGCCGCGCTGGACGTTCGAGAAGTTCCCGCGGGCGGAGCGCACGCTGACCACCCAGATGAAGTCGGTCGGCGAGGCGATGGCCATCGGACGCACGTTCAAGGAGGCGTTCCTCAAGGGCCTGCGCTCGCTGGAGATCGGGAGCGCCGGGCTGCTGTTCGGCCGCGCGCCGGAAGGCGTCCCGCCGGAACCGGGCGAGCTGCGGCGGCGGCTCGCCCATCCGACGGACCGGCGCGCGTGGGCGGTCTTCGAGGCGCTGGACGCGGGCTGGTCCGTCGAGGAGCTGCACGAGGCCAGCCGCATCGACCGCTGGTTCCTGACGCAGTTCGCCGAGATCGTCGAGCTGCGCCGGCGCGCGGCGGCGGCGGACCCGGACGCCCCGCCGCGGGACCTGCTGCTCGAGCTCAAGCGCGCCGGCTTCGGGGACGAGCAGCTCGGCGCCCTGCTCGGCGTGGACGCGGCCGCGGTCGCCGAGCGGCGGGCCGAGCGGGGCCTGCGCCCGGTCTACAAGCGCATCGACACCTGCGCCGCCGAGTTCGAGTCGTTCACGCCCTACCTCTACGGCACGTACGAGTCCGAGTGCGAAGCCGAGCCCAACGACCGCCCGAAGGTGGTCATCCTCGGCAGCGGCCCGAACCGCATCGGGCAGGGGATCGAGTTCGACTACTGCTGTTGTCACGCCGCGTTCGCGCTCCGCGAGGAGGGCTACGAGACGGTCATGATCAACTGCAACCCCGAGACCGTGTCGACCGACTACGACACGGTCGACCGCTTGTACTTCGAGCCGCTGACGCAGGAGGACGTGCAGGCGGTCATCCGCCGCGAGCGGTCGGCCGGCGGGGAGGTCTCGTGCATCGTGCAGTTCGGGGGGCAGACGCCGCTGAAGCTGGCCCTCGGCCTGCAGGCGGCCGGCGTCGCCGTCATCGGCACCTCGCCGGACTCCATCGACCTGGCGGAGGACCGCGAGCGCTTCGCGCGGCTCCTCGGCGAGCTGGGCATTCCGCAGGCGCCCCACGGGCTGGCCGCCTCGCGCGAGGAGGCGCGCGCCGTCGCGGAGGGGATCGGCTATCCCGTGCTCGTGCGGCCCTCGTACGTCCTCGGCGGCCGGGCGATGGCCATCGTCTACGACCCGGGCGCCCTGGACCGCTACGTGGCCGAGGCGGTCGACGCCTCGCCGCGGCATCCCATCCTGGTGGACAAGTTCCTCGAGGACGCCTTCGAGATCGACGTCGACGCGGTCGCCGACCGCGCCGGCGCGGTCGTCATCGGGGGCGTCATGGAGCACATCGAGGAGGCGGGCATCCACTCCGGCGACAGCTTCTGCGTCGTGCCGCCGTACCTGGTGCCGGAGAAGCACCTGGCCGTCATCCGCGACTACACCCGCCGGATCGCCCGCGCGCTGGAGGTCGTCGGGCTCCTGAACATCCAGTTCGCCGTCAAGGGGGACACCGTCTACCTCATCGAGGTCAACCCGCGCGCCTCGCGGACCGTGCCCTACCTGTCGAAGGCGACCGGCGTGCCGCTGGCGAAGGTGGCGGCCCGCCTGATGGCCGGCCGGACGCTGGCGGACCTCGGACTGACCGCCGACCTCGACGTCTCCGGCGTCTTCGTCAAGGGGCCGGTCTTCCCCTTCGCCCGTTTCCCGGGCGTCGACACCCTCCTGGGGCCGGAGATGAAGTCGACCGGCGAGGTGATGGGCGGCGGCGACACCTTCGGCATCGCCTTCGCCAAGGCGCAGCTCTCGGCCGGCCAGCGGCTGCCCGACCGCGGCCGGGCGTTCCTCAGCGTCAACGACGACGACAAGCGGAACGTCCTGCCGATCGCGCGGGACCTGGCCGGGCTGGGCTTCGAGCTGGTGGCGTCCCGGGGCACCGCCGCCTATCTGCGCGCCCACGGCCTCGACGTCGAGGTGGTCTACAAGATCAACGAGGGCCGGCCGCACGTCGGCGACCGGCTGGTCGATCGGCAGATCGACCTGATCGTCAACACGCCGCTCGGCCGCGAGTCGTACTTCGACGACCTGACCATGCGGCGCGCCGCGATGCTCTACGGCATACCCTGCGTCACGACGCTGACCGGCGCCGCCGCCGCCGTCAGCGCCATCCGCGCCCTGCGCGCCGAGAAGCCCTCCGTCCGGCCCCTGCAGGAGTACCACGCGGGCGTCTCCGCGCGCGTCTGATTCGACCGTCGGCGCCGGCTACCCGCGGGGTGGTCCCCCGACTGCTCGCAACCGAGGTCCGCGCGGGCCCGGCCGGGGCCGCGTTTTGCCCATCGTCCGCGACCCGTCCGGCCCGACGGCGGCCGGCCGCGGTATGCAGCCGCATGAATACGCGCACGTGTCCGGAAGCGAGGCGCGCCGGGGGCCGGAATAAGCCCGGCCGCGCACGTCCGATCGTGCGCAAGCATTCACCCGCTCATGCATATTGCATAACCGGCCGGCCGGGGCCGCTCGCCGAATCGTCAACGAATCCGGGCGGTTTCGATCGGCTTGGTTCCACTTGGTTGCCCTGCAGGCTCGGGCGCCCGAGTGAATACCGGGCGCGGTTAACGTAACTGCCGATTATCGGAAGCCGGGGCGCGGGCGCGGCGGGTTCCGCTCAAGCGCCGGGGGCGGGTTCCTCGAAGCGGGCGCGGCCGAAGCGGTCCGCCGGCCGGTAGTCAACTCCCCAGAAGCCTACCGCCCGGCGCGTTCAGGCCGGCCCGCGGAAGCCTACCACGGCCGCCCGGGGCGGGTTCCGCTCAAGCGCCGCTCCCGGGCGCGCCGCGGCGCGCGGCGCTACTACTAGCGCGGCCGGGGCCGCGGGCGCTAGGGACAATTCGGGTCCAACGTGCGGACGTGCGCTTCAACCCGGTCCGACAGTTCGTCGAGATGCTGCCACGTCGCTTGCCACGCTTCGCCCCGAGTATCCACGTCCACGAACCGCGCGCCGGGCAACTGGCCGTAGAGCCGGTCGCGCGCGCTCGAGATTGCGATACGCGCGCTCGTCCCGCGGAAGATTCCGCACGTCGCGCGTTCCAGTTCCGCAACCCGCCGCTCCGCTTCCGCAACCGCCTCGTCAACGGCGCGGTCCCACTGTTCCGCCAGCGATACGGGTTCGGGTTCGGGTTCCTCGAAGGGCGCGGCCGGCCCGGGCGCGGGCGCGCCCGCTTCCGCCGCGGCCGGCGCTTCCGCCGCGGGCGCTACCGGCGCGGGCGCGGGCGCTTCCGCTTCCGCCGCAACTTCCCGATACGACGCCAGACCTTCCGCAACCGCAAGGGCCGCGTCAACCAACCCTTGCAGCGTTCCGTCGAAGTCATCATGGGTCGGGCCGCCCGAACACCGGCCGGATTCGCACGCCGACGCCGCCCGAAGCACCCTTCCCTGATTCTGAATCGCCGCCAGTTTCGCGGAACCGAGCCGCTGCAAACTGGCGTTGTGCCGCATGGTGAACCCGATGAACCGCGGCGCAAGACCTTCAAGGCCGCTCGCCGCTTCAATCATCGCGTCCGCCGCCGCGTAGAGGTAGCGCCAATGAACGCCGCTAGCTCTGCCAATGGCAGCATTGACGGCGCGGAAAGCCGACTCAATCTCCCGGCACTCACTGTAACTACGCTCGCACGATTCCATTCCGTTCGCGGGCGTGTATCTCCAACCGCCGCGGCTAACGTCGTATATCCGCGGAATCAGATTGTCAAACGCCCTGAACGGCGCGGTAGACTGACCTAGAAGCTCCGCGTGTCGAATCCGCACGCGGATTGAGCTTCGCGCTTCGGCAGCATCATTATTTATTCTGTCTCTGCCGGAATCCTGCGCCGCATCCCGCCGTTGCTCGTGACTCCGGTATACGGAGTAGGCGCGTTCGATGGCGCGCCGAATGTCCGCCGCCCGCCGCGGCGCGGGGTCCGTTCCGGCCGCGCTCACGGCGCGGGCCAGCGTCGCGTAGGCGTCGCGTTCGGGGCGGGTTTGCGCTTCCGCGGGCGCGGGGCCGAGCATGAGACCGACGGCGAACAGAACGACGGCGAAGGTTGCGGTTCTCATCATGCTTCCCTTCCCGGTTCCCGGATTCACGCCGCCGCCGCCGCCCGCCAGTCTGCCACGAATCCGGCCGCGCTTAACGTAACGCGCCGTTATCGGAACCGCGACGGCGCGCGGCGGGGCCGAAGCGGGGCGCGGGCCGCCAAGCCCTCACCCGGCAAAACTACCACGGCCGCCCGGGGCAGGTCAACCTTTGAGCGCAGCCCAGACGACACCCGCCAGCATTCCGATTCCCGCCGCCACGAACGGATTCCACGCGCACACTCCCAGGAACCCCACGACGCCCAACGCCAGCAAGATTCGCCCGGGCGCGCGGCCTGCGCCGCGCGCCCGGGAGTCTACCACGGCCGACCGGACGGGTTCCTCGAAGAGGCCGCGGCCGGCCCGCCAACCCCGCCGCCGCGGGGCGCGGGGCGGGTTCCGCTCAAGCGCCGCCTTGCCGCCGGTCCGGCAGGCCGACGGCCGCCAGAAGCGCAAGCGGCCCGAACAGCAACCCCCACAGCATGAACCGGCGGAACGGCGCGCCCTTCTGTTCCGCGACGTGGCCAGACATCCACGCCGTGAAGACCCACACCGCCAGCCCGTAGAGCGGCATCATGAACGCCAACAAGCCCAGTACTTCCATGCCGAATCCCTCCCTTGGACGAATCATGCGCTTCCCGACTGACAGATTCTGTCAGTCGGCCGGCCGACCGGCCGCGGTTCTGCTCAAGCGCCGGGGGCCGGGGGCGCGGGCGGGGCCGGCCACGCGGCGCGCGCCGACCGGGCGCGCGCAACGGCCCGGAACGCCGCCGCGCGCCGCTCCGCCGCCGTCGAACGGCCCGCGGCGGGTTCGGGTTCCGCGAAGCGCGCCAAGCGCTGCGCAACGGCCGCTCGCAGTTCCTCGCCGGGGCCGGGGGGCGGGCGCGGCGGGGCCGCGGCAGGGGCGGGTTCCTTGAAGTCCAATCGCGCCTGTTCCATCATGCAGGCCGGCCGGGGCGCCGCTCATCGGACCATCGGAGGCGCGGTCCGCGGCCGAACGCGGCCCGCACAACCAGCAAGACCATAAGCACCGGGCCAGCCAGCGACCCAACGAAGATGATGCCGTCGAACGGGAAACCGCACAACCACGCCACGAAAGACACCATCCCATAGAAGACGCCCAACGAGCCGATGACCGCGAAGAAATCTCCCGGGCCGACATGCGGAAAGACGGCCTGCCACACCCGCAACAACACCCGCCGAACCGCATCCGCGGTAATACGCGGGAACATGGCCCTGAACGCCCACGACAACACCCACCATGCCGCCCGCGCCGCGTGCCACGCCAGCCACAAAAGAAACGCCGGAAACAACACAAGCCACAAGGCAGGAAAATGCACCGCCAGCAACACCCCGCCGACAATCCATATCGCGGTTTCCGTTTCACGACTCATCTTCCCCCCTACCGCCGCCGCCGCGCCCGGGCCGCCCGAGCCGACATGCCCGCGCGCGAAGCGTTGATTTGCGCCCGCGTCCGCGGGGCCGCGGCCCGGCAGTAGGCGCGGGCCGCGCGGAACGGGTCACGTCCCGCGGCCCGCGCGTCGCGAGCGCCCCATCCCATTCGTCGGTCCCGTAACGCCGGAGAAGCGCGAGGGCGCCGGGCTCGATCCGGTAGACGCTCTTCGGGCTGTTGGTGGGGCGCGTCGGGTCGTCGGGGTCGAGGAGGACGAGCCCCATCCGCACGAACTGGTGCAGGGTGAAGCGCCGGACGGTCTCCCGCGTGTCGGGGGCGTACCGCTTCCCGTAGCTCGACGCCATCCAGTCCATGAGTTCGGTGACGCCGCGCAGCGGTGCGCTCGCCTCGCGCCAGGGGACGGCGGGGCCGAGGTCGAGCAACCCGAGCAGGGTGAGCGCCGATCGGTCGTTGCGCTGCGCCTTCGGCGCGTCGAGGGCCTTCAGGACGGCCCGGGCCGCGGCGACCCTCTCCTTCACCACGACGGGATCGTCCCCTTCGTCCATCTCGAACACCTCCCGCCCGAGCAGGCGGTTGATCTCTTCCTGCCCGGGCAGGACCCCGGCGACCCGCCGGCCCAGCCGTTCGAGTACGCCGGCGGACGGAAAACGCAGCGCCCGGAGATCCCCGGCGTTGACCTGGGTGTGGCCGCTGAACTGGCGGAAGTACGCATCGACCGCCGTGCCGTTGAGGAACACCGCGAGCCCCTTGGCCAGGGGTTCGGGAAGCCCGGCGTTCCCCCGGTGCAGGACGTTCAGCTTGTTGTCGAAGGCGACGCGGTCCGCGTCGATGCGCGCCGGATCGTAGAGCGCGGCGACCACCCGGCGCCGGTCCTCCTTCGCGCTGAAGCGGTTGACCAGGACGTACCAGCCGGCGGGCAGCAGGAGGTCGTCGCCGGGGCCGGCGTCGGCCAGGGCGTTCGGCTTCGTCCCCGACGCCCTGGGCCAGGCCACGAACCCGGACGCGCAGTGTCCGGGAAGGATCAGGGGCGCGTCCCCCGGCCCCGCGGCGGCGCGCAGGCGCTCCTTCGCCCGGAACCCGACCACGCGCCCCGTCGAGACGAACACGCCGAGCCCCGCCAGCGTATGCGGCAGCCCGCGCATGTTCGCCGCGATCCGCGCGTCGGTCTCGTCCGGCACGACGTGCAGGACACGCTCCGGATCGTGCGGAAGAATCAGCTCGTCCGGTTCGACGACGCGCTCCAGGAGACCGTCGTCGGCCGGCCCGGGCGAGGTGGTGATTCCGACCGCCCCCGGGGCGGCGCCCCGGACTCCGTGGAAGATCACGTTCTCCTGCAGCACGCCGTCATCGGCGAAGGCGGCGTCGCGGGCGTCGTAGACGTGGATCCGGCGGAAGGCCAGCTCTTGCGAGAGGGCCTGCCGGAAGGGTCGGAAGTAGGACCCGTTCATGAAGCTGCGCGGCGTGATCGCCACGAGCTCGCCGCCGTCGGCGAGGAGCCTGAGCGCGAGCCAGACGAAGGCCGAGTAGAGGTTGCTGGTTTCGATGCCCGCGGCGCGCAGGCGCGAACGCTCCGCGCTGTCGCTCCCGAGCTTGCGGTACGGGGGGTTCATGATCGCCACGTGGAACCGTGGGCCGCGTTCGGGTTCGAGGAGATCCCGGCCGTCGGCCCGGGCGGCCGCGTCGAGGACGAAGTTCCCGCGCCGATGCTCGCCGCGGAACGCGACCCCGGCCTTCGCGCACACGGCATGGCAGCGCTCGAAGGTGCGGTCCAGATCGCCGGCGAGCCGGGCGTCGAGCTCCCAGACGGTGGCGTGCAGGGCGGCGGGTCTGCCGCGCTCCGGCCGGCTGCAGATCTCGTCCACCGCCGCCGCCGTCAGGACGCCGCGCCCTCCGCCGGGGTCGAGGATCCGGAGCGCCTCGGGCGGCTCGCGCACCTCGAGCAGGGAAGCCATGAAGCGGGCGACGCCGGCCGGGGTGAAGAACTGGCCCAGCTCCGCGCGGCGCCCGGAATCGGCCGGCCGCTTCGCGCGGTCCGGCGGCTCGAAGTCGTGCTGCTCCAGGAGATGCAGGACAGGTCCCTCGACGAGACAAGTGTACGCGGGTTGGCGCCGCAACGGTCCTTGCTGCTGTTGGCCGGACGTCCAGGCGAACGGCATGCCGGGACGTCCCGCGGATCTCCCGTGCCGCCGCACGACGCCGTCATCGCGCTCCGATGCTGCCGGCTCGGTAGACGATTCGAGGACTTCCGGGAGCGGGAGAGCGCATGAACCGGGGCGCCTCACAAATCTGACGCGCGCCCGGGCCGGGACGGTCGCGCCGGATCACGATTCCGCGGTCCGTCGCGTCCCCATGACCTTCACCGAATCCAGCACCGTCGAGGCGCTGGTCCCGCGACGTGCTCCGCGGCGGCGTCACCCACCCCCACGGCAGGTCCGGGCCACGCCCCCGGATCTTCCCGCCGCGCGAGCCGCCCCACTGGAAAGGCTACGATGACTGCTGACCCTGGAGACCGCCGCCCATGAACGATCCTGCCTACAAACGGCTGTTTTCCCGCCCCGCCATGGTGCGGGACCTGTTGCGCGGCTTCGCCGCCCGCGACTGGAGCGGGGCGCTCGACTTCGACTCCCTGACCCCGCTGCCGCCCGACTACGTCAGCGCCGGCCTGCGCCGGCGGCAGGGGGACCTGGTCTGGCGCGTCCGCTTTCGCGACGGCCGGTTGCTGTATCTGATGCTGCTGCTGGAGTTTCAGGCTACCGTGGACCGCGGGATGGCCGTTCGGCTGCTGGCCTATACGGCGCTGCTCTACGAGAGACTGATCGCCGACGGCGCGTTGCGCGGCCACGGCGCGCTGCCGCCGGTGCTGCCGATCGTGATCTACAACGGCCAGCGCCCGTGGACGGCGGCGGCGGACGTGTCCGAGCTGGTCGCGTCCGGGGGTCCGGCCCTGGCGCCGTACCAGCCGTCGCAGCGCTACTTCCTGCTCGACGAGGGACGGGCGCGGCGGGAGGGTCTGCCGCGGGACAATCTGGTGTCGACGCTGATAGGGTTGGAGACGGACCCCGACCGGGAGCGGCTGCCGGAACTGCTGACGGCCCTGATCGGCCTGTTGCGGGAACATGAGGACGCGGCGTTGCGGCTGGCGTTCGAGGCGTGGATCGCGCAAGTGCTGCTGCCGCGGCGGTTCCGCGGCGTGACGCCGGAATCGCTGCCTCGGTTGGAGGAGGTGCGGACGATGCTGGAAGAGAACGTGCGGGAATGGACCGCCGAGTGGGTGGCGGAAGGCCGGGAGCAGGGCCGGGAGCAGGGCCGCGAAGAAGGCCGGGAGCAGGGCCGGGAGCAGGGCCGCGAAGAAGGCCGGGAGCAGGGCCGCGAGGAAGGCCGCGAAGAAGAACGGATGCTGCTGTGCCGCATGGCGGCGCGGAAGTTCGACGCCGCCACCGCGCAGGAACTCGCCGCGCGGCTGGCGGAGGTCACGGACGCGGACCGGCTGGCGGAGGTCGGCGACTGGATCATCGAGTGCGGGACGGCGGCCGATCTGCTCGCGCGTCTTCCGGACGTTCGCCGGTCGGCGGATTGAAGCGATCCGGTCGGGGCCGGTCGTGACCTGCCGGGAATGGATCGGGAGCGTCGGCGTCGTCTTCGCTGCCGTAGCGGGTCGATGTCGAGGTTCTCGCGTATTTCGGCGAACGCGCCGAACGTCGGAACGAGCAGCGGTTCGAGCGGGTCGAAGCCTTCGCCCGGGACTCCCGACGACGCGACGAGTGGATCGAAGCCACGCTCGAAACCGTCGCCCGCGATCTCGAGAACCTGGCCGTCGACGTCGCGTTCCTTGCCGGACGGCAGGCTGAACGAGACGCCGCCGGCGCGGAAGACTGACGTCCGGGACGCCCTTCCCCCGGCGCTCTGGAAGACGGGACGGTCGCGCCGGATCATGATTCCGCGGTTCGTCGCGTCCCCATGACCTTCACCGAATCCAGCACCGTCGAGGTGCTGGTCCCGCGATGTGTTCCGCGGCGGCGTCACCCACCACACGGCGGCAGGTCCAGGCCCGCGCCCCCGGATCTTCCCGCCGCGCGAGCCGCCCCACTGGAAAGGCTACGATGACTGCTGACCCTGGAGACCGCCGCCCATGAACGATCCTGCCTACAAACGGCTGTTTTCCCGCCCCGCCATGGTGCGGGACCTGTTGCGCGGCTTCGCCGCCCGCGACTGGAGCGGGGCGCTCGACTTCGACTCCCTGACCCCGCTGCCGCCCGACTACGTCAGCGCCGGCCTGCGCCGGCGGCAGGGGGATCTGGTCTGGCGCGTCCGCTTTCGCGACGGCCGGTTGCTGTATCTGATGCTGCTGCTGGAGTTTCAGGCTACCGTGGACCGCGGGATGGCCGTTCGGCTGCTGGCCTATACGGCGCTGCTCTACGAGAGACTGATCGCCGACGGCGCGTTGCGCGGCCACGGCGCGCTGCCGCCGGTGCTGCCGATCGTGATCTACAACGGCCAGCGCCCGTGGACGGCGGCGGCGGACGTGTCCGAGCTGGTCGCGTCCGGGGGTCCGGCCCTGGCGCCGTACCAGCCGTCGCAGCGCTACTTCCTGCTCGACGAGGGACGGGCGCGGCGGGAGGGTCTGCCGCGGGACAATCTGGTGTCGACGCTGATAGGGTTGGAGACGGACCCCGACTTGGAGCGGCTGCCGGAACTGCTGAAGGCCCTGATCGGCCTGTTGCGGGAGCACGAGGACGCGGCGCTGCGGCTGGCGTTCGAGGCGTGGATCGCGCAAGTGCTGCTGCCGCGGCGGTTCCGCGGCGTGACGCCGGAATCGCTGCCTCGGCTGGAGGAGGTGCGGACGATGCTGGAAGAGAACGTGCGGGAATGGACCGCCGAGTGGGTGGCGGAAGGCCGGGAGCAGGGCCTGGAACAGGGCCGCGAGGAAGGCCGCGAGGAAGAACGGACGCTGCTGTGCCGCATGGCGGCGCGGAAGTTCGACGCCGCCGCCGCGCAGGAACTCGCCGCGCGGCTGGCGGAGGTCACGGACGCGGACCGGCTGGCGGAGGTCGGCGACTGGATCATCGAGTGCGGGACGGCGGCCGATCTGCTCGCGCGTCTTCCGGACGTTCGCCGGTCGGCGGATTGAAGCGACCCGCGATTTCCGGGCGTTCGAGCTGCTCGACCGGGACGAGGGCGAGGAGACCCGCTTCGCGCTGGCCACGAACAACCCGAGCTCCACGTGGGCGTCTCGGCGCGGGTCTGATTCGACCGACAGCGCCGGGCGGGGCGCCGGGGCCTCGCGGGGCGATCCCCTGCGCGGGCATGCGGCGTCAGTCGGGGTCGTCCGCCGGCGCGGCCCGCTCCGCAACCCGCGCGATCGCGTCGAGCTTGGCGCCGATCTCGGGGTCGACTTCGCCTGCCGGCACGTGCTCCGCCAGCTCGTGGAAGTTGCTCTTGGGCATCAGGTTCGGCAGACCGAGCCGGCCGAACCAGTCTTCGAAGAGCGGGGTCAGGAAGTCGTCGCTGGCCTTGACGTCCGCGTCCCAGGGCGAGCCCTTGCCCAGCGTTCCGAGGGCCGACTCGACCGCGTCGACGGCTTCCCGCATCGCCTGCACGCGGCGGCCTGCTTCGGCCGCCGTGAAGAGCGGTCCTTCCGCCGGCGCCGACGCGCCCGCGTACGCTTCGAGCGCGGCTCGCGAGCAGAGGTAGTTCTCGATCTCCCGGCGCTTCCACGTCAGGCACTCGACCGGGGCCAGGTCCCGGGGCTCGGCTTCGAGGCGGTCGAAGAGGGCCGCGCCGCGCAGCGCGGGCAGGGCCTCGCGCAGGGCGTGGAAGTGGTTCCGCACCGCCGCGGGACGGTTCCCCACGTAGCGCACGAACGGCCGCTCCAGCGCCCGCAACGCGCGTTCGTGCCCCAGCCGCAGGGCGAAGGCGCGCAGGGTCGACAGGTCGGTGGACCCTTCCAGGTAGAGCACCCAGCCGGTCTGCTCGGCCTGATGGTACTGCTCGAAACCGACGTCTCGAAGCGACTTCAGCACCTGGCTGCCGCGGTCGTCGATGCGGTGCGGCGAGCCGACGAACGCCACGACCACGTCCCGCCCGGCCGCCTCGTTCAACAGCACCTCGGAATGGCTGGCGGCGATGATCTGGCTGCCGCTCCCGGCCGCCGCGTCGGCGAGCAGGCGGTACGTCTGGCGCTGGCGGAGGATCTCCAGATGCGCGTCGGGCTCGTCGAGGAGCAGCACGGCGCCCGGATTCGCGTGCAGGTAGGCCAGCAGCAGCAACGTCTGCTGCAGGCCGCGCCCGGACGACGACAGCTCCAGCCGGACGCCCCGCTCGCGATAGGTCATCGCGATCTCGCCGCGCTCGGCGACGTAGCGCGGCGCGTCGAGCTCGGCCCCGAACAGGTCTCGAATCCGGCCGGCCAGCTCGGCCCAGCGCGGCGGATCTTCCTCGTGGATCCGGAAGCAGAGGTTGCGCAGCACCTCGGCGGTGCGCCCCTCCCCGATGCGCACGTGCACCGCGCCCTGGTCGATCCGCGTCTCGGTCGCCGCGAGTCCGGACATCGGGGGCAGGAAGGCCATGCGCACGCCGCCCGCTTCGCCGGGCACCGGCATGCGGTCCGGCGCCTTCCCGCCGGACAGCCGTAGCGGCCGGCAGTAGAAGGACTCCTCGTTCGCGTAGTCGAACTCCAGCCCGCACGTCCACGACTTCCCGGCCGTCACGCCCTCGACGACCACGTCGATGCGGACGTTGCGGGTGACCTGCCGGCCGTCCACGCGCCGGGAGTCCCGCACGCGCAGGGCGCGCCACAGCAGGTTGGCGTCGGGGACCGGGACCGCCGCCAGGTCCCGGCGGTTGACGGTGACGCCGGGCCGCTTCTCCGGCGCGGCCTTTTCCCGAGCGCTTTTCGTTCCAGCGCTTCACGCCGACGCCCCAGAGGGCGAGCGCCTGCATCGCCGAGGTCTTCCCGGAGTTGTTGGGACCGACGAAGACCACCGGATTCCCGAGTTCGATCTCGGCTTCTCCGAAGCGCTTGAAGTTGCGGATCACGAGCTTCGTCAGCATCGGCGACCGGCTCCGCGGCGGGGTCTTCCGACCTGGCGCATCATGCGAGGATCACGCTGTCGATCAGCGCGGCAATCCCGGCGGCGTCCAGACCGCCTCCGGGTTCGTCATGGGTCTCGATCAGAATACGTTCCGAATCAGCGCCGTCGCCGGGGAGCCTGATTCCCGCCGCGAAGTACTCCGCCCGCTTCGCCTCCCACCGTGACCGGTAGCCGGGATCGTGGAGCAAGCCGAGGTGCTCCCAGTAGTACGTGACGCCGCTCGCGTCGTCGGTGATCGTGAAGTCCGGGTACCGCGTGCGTCCGCTGGAGAGAACGAGCGGTTGCTCGTACGCGTAGTCGATACCCCGCGCATGCAGCTTGTCGGCGATCACCAATTCGGACTTGGAGCGCACCAGATCGCCGCGTTCGGTGCGGTGAATGAGGCCGTCTTCGAGGAACTTCGACCGCCCTTCGAACGTGACTTCCCGCGGCAGCGGATCGACGAAGAGGTTGGTGAGACGGCCGGCGATCGCCGAGTGCTCTTCACCGGCATGGCGTCGGTACTGGTCGAGCGGTCCCTGATGCAGGACGACGAGTCTGTCCTGGTGCCGGGTCAGCGCGGTATACAGCAGTTCGCGTGACAACAGCCAGCAGGGGTGGGTCAGTACGACGAACGTCAAGCCGAATTCGCTGCCTTGCGTCTTGTGCACCGTCAGGCAGTATGCGAGCTCGATCGGTGGAGACTTCTCTTCGCCGAACTCGCCGGAACGGAAGCCGTACTTGTGACCGAGCTGTCCGGCCCATTCGACTTCCAGTTTCCTCGGCAGGCCCTTGAATTTCTTGGTCTTGTACTGGCCGACGACGATGCCGATGTCGCCGTTGGCGATGTAGGCTTCGCCGTCCGGCTCGGGCCACACGTCGGGTCGACGCTGGTTCCTGACGTTGATGACCTTGTCGCCGTAAAGCAGCCCTTGAGGGCCGAACGGCGGCGGCACCTTGCGTCCCCATCCTTCGGTCTCGGCCAGCCTGCGCGCCTCTACGCGAAACTGCGTCTGAATCCTCCGGTTCAGCGCGTCCGCGCCCACGAAGCCCGCCCGTACGGGCGAAAGGACCTGCCATGCCTCGGCCTTGGCAGCCGCGCCGGGGTTGTCGCGATACTTGCTCCAGAAGAACGCTCCGGGCCGATCCTCGTAGCGTGATCCGCCCAGCGATTCCTCGAAGCCCAGTTCATCGTCCGCTCCGGAGAGTTCCAGACCCCGTACGATTTCATCGACGATCTTGTCCTGGAGTTCCCGCGGATTGTCCCACCGCACGAGTCGAAGGCGGTCGTCTCCCGCCTGGACGGGACCGTCCAGGACGGCGTCGGCGCCGGGATCGAGGGGCTGGCCGCTGAAGTGCGCGGCGAGAAGGACGTCGGCCCGCGATTCGTCCTGTTGCCGACGTGGAATCGTGAGCTCGGCATAGCCGGAACCGCAACGCGGGAAGGCAGCTTCAACGTCCGTGGGCTGCAACTCGTTGACGATGTCCACGAAGGGACGTCCCGCGCCGATCGGAGGAAGCTGTCGGACGTCGCCGACCAGAACCAGCCGTTCCACGTTGGTCAGCGAATCGATGAGGGCCGCGAGCTGCTCCTCGGTCAGCATCGAGCACTCGTCCACGATCACGGTGCGGTAGTCGTTGCAACCGCGCACTTTCGGATTGGGAAAGTAGGCGCCGGTGACGCCGCTGTACCGCCGGAAGTGCAGGAGAAACTGCGCGAGCGTTCGGCCCGTCCCTCGCCGCCCGGTCTGTTCTTCGAGACGCACGCGCGCCTTGCCGGTGGGCGCCAGGAGCAGCAGACCGCTGTCGGCCAGACCGTCGATCGAGCAGAGCATGCGGAGCAACGTGGTCTTGCCGGTTCCAGCCGACCCGATCAGGACCGAAACTCGCGAGCGAAAGAGTTCTTCGAGGGCCGCCGCCTTCTCGTCGCGAGCGCGGACCTCCCGCTTGCGCTCGCGGGCATCCTCCGGAAGGGACTTGTTCAGGCCGGAGTCCACGATCTTGCGCCATTCGTGGTCAGCGGCGTGCCGCCGGCCCTTCCGGCGCCTGTTGATCTCGCGGCGGATGATCCTCCTGCATTCCACCAGCCGATCGAGCTGATAGGCCGCCTCGTCCGCGCGCGTGTTCGTTCTGTCGATGACCGGCGCGAAGCCCTCGTCGGTGGCATCCAGCACGTTCTCGCCGAGCGGGCACGGGGGCTGGAGCATGCGCTCGCGGGCGCGGCCAATGATCCAGCTCCGCGGGAGCAACGTGTGTCCCTCCCCGGCCGCCTCCTCGAGCAGATCCACCGCCAGCGCACGCACGCGACGCCCGTCGGCCGGGTCGTCAACGTGACTCGGTTCGGGCACCGGGAAGCGTTCCCGGATGACGTCGTCCGGGAACAGACCCCGGTCCACGGCGCCGAACGTGATCGCATCGGGTGAACGCCGATCCCGCTCGAAGAGCAGATACGGGTTGGCGAGCAATTCGGCGTCGGTCGCCTCGATGCCGGTTCTATTCCTCTCCGTCGTGTCGTAGACGCGGAGCGCCTGCCCTTCCGAGACGGTACAGCGGCTCAGCAGTTGAAGAAGTGCGCGGCGTTCCGGTGCGAGCCGCGTCCAGCCCTTTCGGAGGCTCGGGGCGAGAAGTTCGGCGATGGGGCCGTCGAGTCCGGAGGGAGTTTCCATTACCGCATCCAGGAGCCTCCACGGGTCCGTCTCGCCCTGTCGTTCGCGCATGATCTCGATCTCGTACGCGAGGAGGCTTCCGTGCTGGAAGCCCCATTCGTAGCCGAAGGCGGAGAGCGCCGAGCCGAGACCGGGAAACGCCCCGCGCGCCTTCCACAGGCGGTTGAGCTGGGTGTCGATCCAGCCGAGAGCCTGGTCCCACGGCCCGTCGATCCGCTTCTTGACGCGGTGCAGTGCCGCGGCGCACGTCACCAGCGAGGCGACGGCGCCGTCATGGGTGAGATGCTCCGAACCGTAGGAGTAGGCGTCGAAGTGTTCGTCCGGGGCGAAGGCCACGAATTCTTCGGGATCGACGCCGTCCTGCGCGGCCAGCGCCAGCGCCTCCTGGTAGGGGAAGAGGAAACCGTCGGCGTAGCCGGGCCGCACGGAATGAACGACGTTGCGCTCCCAGAGCACGCAGCGGAGGGGACCGTTCTCATGGGTGGCGTACTCCGTGGCTTCGCCGATGCCTCGCACCCGCCCCACGCCGACGATGACGCGCCGGGATTGTTCGGACAGCGGCGTGCGTTTGGCGTAGAAGAAGCAGAGCGATTCTTCGGGACGAAGCGCCCCGAAGAACGTGTCGAGCAGGGCGAGCTGGTTGTCGCGTTCCTGGATCCAGGCCGTTTCAACCGGTTTGCCGCGCCGGTTTCTGATGTCCGGTTCGCGCTCGGGTCTCCAGCCGAGTCGCAGACGCTCCGCCAGCCCGATCCCGCTCCTTTCGCTGCCTTCGACATTCTCGCGCAGCATCCATCGGAAGGGAACGCACGCCGCCGAGTACGGCGGATGCTCGAACCGTGTCGCGGCGAAGTGACCGTGCGTATCCGGGTAGATGTCCGCGTACGGGTGCGTCTTCATCTTGACCAGCGGAAACGGCGCCATGAACGAGACTCTCTCGCTCACGCAGGGCGGGAGGGCGTCCGAGGAAAGGCGATCGAAGCGTTTGCCGGCATGCTGAACCTCGACCTCGTCGCGCCGGCCGTCGCCGATCCGCTTCAGGATCAGGCAGCTCGTGTTGTCGAGTGGTTGCTTGCAGACGTGTCCGGTCCAGCCATCGTCGTGCCACGGCACGCGGATGGTGACGTGGTGGAGCGGGAGCGGGCGGGCTCCGGGGGCGAGCGTGTTCATGGTGCGATTCTCGATTCCGGCCGGCGCGCGATCAACCGGCGCTGGTCAAGAATACCGTGCCGCGCGCGGTCTACCCGCGAACCGGCGCGGGACGTCCCGACGGCCTCGGGTTTGCATGAACCCACGGCGTGACCTGTCCCGCGCTGCCGCCCGCCCTCGCGCTGCTCGCCGGCGCCGGCGCGGGGTGGGCGTTCCCGGCGCCGGTCTCCGCCCTCGCGCTCGCCGGGGCCGTCGTCCTGGTGTTCGCCGCCGCCGCGGGCGCCGCCCTCGATGCGCGGCGGACCGCCGTCGTCCTCTGCCTGCTGGGCTACGCGCTGGCCGGGTTCGCGGCCGGACAGCGGTCCCGCGCGGAGCTGCCCGCGCCGATTCTGGCGTGGTTCGAGGCGGAAGCGGCGGCGGACGCGCCCCACGCGGTCACCTGGATCGCCGGACGGCTGCTGCGGGACGCCGTGCCCACCGACTACGGCGCGGGCCTCACGGTGGAGGTGGTCCGGGTCGGACGGGGAAGGGCGGCGCGTCCGATGCGCGGCGTGGTGCGGGCCGGCGTCGGCGGCTCGTTCGTGGGCGAGCGTCTCGCCGAGTGGCGGGAGGGGCGCGCCGTGCGGGTCCCGGTGCGGCTGCGCCGGCTGCCCCGCTACGCGAACCACGGCACGCCGGACCGGGCGTTCCGGATGCAGGTGCGCGGCGTCGACCTCGTCGGGTCGGTCGCCAGCGCGCTGCAGGTCGAGGTGACCGGGAGGGGGTCGCCGCGGCAGGAGCTGAGCGGCCGGGTCCGGGCCTTCGTCCGGCGCTCGATCGCCGCGGCGGTCGGAGCGCACGACGCGCGCTCGGCCGCCGTCGTCACGGCGGTGCTCATCGGCGATCGCGCCGGGCTCGACCGCGAGACCACCGAACGCCTGCAGCAGGGCGGGATCTATCACGTCATCGCCATCTCCGGCGGCAACATCGCGGTGCTGACCGCGGCCCTGCTCCTCGCCTTGCGGCTGGCCGGCGCGGACGGGCGGCTCGCGGCCCTGCTGGCCGTTCCCGGTCTCCTGGCCTATGCGCACGTGGTGGCGCCCGAGGCCTCGGTGACCCGGGCCGTCTTCGCCGCCGTCGTGTTCCTCGCGGCGCGCGCGGCCGACCAGCGGACGGACCCGCTGAACACGCTGGCCCTGGCGGCCGGCTGCCTGGCGGCGGCGGACCCGCGGTCGCTGGTCGATCCCGGTTTCCAGCTCACCTTCGGCGCCACGGCCGGCCTGCTGGTGGGCGTGCCGCGGCTGACGGCGTGGGCCGCCGGCGGCGCCGCGCGGTCCGCGGCGGTCCGGTTCCTGCTGCTGCCCGCGGCCGGCCTGCTCGCGGCCACGATCTGCGCCGAACTCGCGCTGTTCCCGATCGGCGCGCTCCACTTTTCGCGCGTCACCGTGGCCGGCCTGGGGCTGAACTTCGCCGCCATTCCGCTGATGTCGGCCGCGCAGCTCGCGGGCATGGCCGTGGTCGCTCTGACGCCCGTCAGCCCGGTCGCGGCGGGCGCGGCCGGCTGGCTCGCGCACGCCGCCGCGGCCGGCATCGTCGAGTCGACGCGCGTCCTGGCCTGGGCGCCCTGGCTGTCGTGGCGGCTGCCCGCGCCCGGGCCGGGAGTCGTGGCCCTCTACTACGCCGGCTGGCTGCTGTGGCTGGCGGCTGCCCGCGGCCGGCCGGCGCGGTGGTTCGGCGCGGCCCTGGCCGGGACGGCCGCGGCGGCGATGCTGGCCGCTCCGCTTCCGGGGACGGGTTCGAAGGCGGCGGACGCCTGCGGGCGGACGCCGGGCGCGGGGCCGGCGCTGCGGGCGCACTTCCTCGACGTCGACCAGGCCGACGCCACGCTGGTGCGCTTCCCGGACGGCCGGTCGCTGCTGGTGGACGCGGCGGGGCAGGTGCGCGGCCCGGCGGACGTCGGCGGCCGGGTGGTCGTGCCCGCCGTCTGGGCGCTCGGCGTGCGGAGGCTCGACCACCTGGCGATCACGCACGGCCACCCGGACCACGTCGGCGGCGCCGGGGCGGTGCTGCGCGACCTGCGGCCGCGGGAGGTGTGGGAGGGTGTCCCCGTCCCGGCGTCCGGGCCGCTGGCGGAGCTGCGCGCCGGGGCGCGCGCGGCCGGCGCGGTCTGGCGCACGCTCGGCGCCGGCGACGTCCGCGTGATCGGGGGCGTGCGGCTGCGCGTGCTGCATCCGCCCCGGCCGGACTGGGAGCGCCCGCGGGTGCGCAACGACGACTCCCTCGTGCTGGAACTGCGCTACGGCGGCGTGTCCGTCGTCCTGCCCGGCGACGTCGAAGCGGGCGTGGAAGCGTCGATCGCGGCGGCCCTGACGCCGGCGCCTCTCCGGGTGGTGAAGGCGCCGCACCACGGCAGCCGGACGTCGAGCTCGGCGGCGTTCGTGGCCGCGTCGCGCCCCGTCCTGGCCGTGATGAGCGCGGGCCGCGACCACGCGTTCGGCCATCCCCATCCGGAGGTCGTGGCGCGCTACGAGGCGGCCGGCGCGGTCGTGCTGGCCACCGGCGAGGAAGGCGGGATAGCGATCTGCACCGACGGCCGCCGCCTCGCCGCGGCGACCCGCGACGGCCGCCGCCTCGCCTGGGACCCGCCGCCGGCGGGAGCGGAAGCGCGTGACGCCGGGCAACGGCCGGCGGGGCCGTGACGACCCGAGAAAACGGCAGGGAGGCGCCGCGACGGTTCCGCGACGATCGCCGCGGTTCACTTCCCGTCCGTCCTGGCGTCCTCTCTGCCTTGCATGCGTCCCGCGATGTACGCTACGTCCTTCGCTACCTGGATCAACGTGGCGTTGTTGGCGTCGAAGCGTTTTTCGACGCCTTCGATACGTTTTCCGATGGCGGCATGGGCCTTCTCGTTGTCCCGCTTCGACTCGTCGAATCGCTTGTTGGTGTTGTCTCTCTCCTGCCTGGATTGCTTGTACAGCACAATCGTGCTGACGAGCGTGCCGATGATGACGATGATGGACCCGATCCCGGCGACGACGGCGCCTATGGCTTCCCACGTCATCGCCTGTTCTCTTCCTTTCCGCTACGCCCCTGGCCGGTCTTGACCCGCGCCCACTCGGCCTCCATCTCCTCCAGAGTCGCGTCCCGCGGCGCGACGCCGCGTTCGCGCAGGCGGGCCTCCAGCGCCGCGAAGCGGGCGGCGAACTTCCGGTTGGCGGCCCGCAACGCCGATTCCGGGTCCACGTCGAGATGCCGCGCGAGGTTGGCGACGGCGAACAGCAGGTCGCCGAGCTCCTCCTCCACGTCCGCGGCCGACCCGCCGCGCCGCGCGGCGGCGAGCTCCGCCAGCTCCTCGGCCACCTTGGCCTCGACGCCCGAGCCGTCCGGCCAGTCGAAACCGGCCGCGGCGGCGCGCTTGCCGAGGCGCCAGGCGCGGAGCAGGGCCGGCAGACTCTCGGGGATCGAGCCGAGCGCGCCGTCCGTCCGGCCCGCCGTCCGCTGCTCCCCGGCCTTGATCCGCTCCCACAGGCGCCGGACCTCTCCGGCGTCCGGGGGGCGGCCGTCGCCGGCCCGCTCGCCGAAGACGTGGGGATGCCGCCGCACCAGCTTGCCGCAGATCGCGCGCAGCGCGTCGGCGACGTCGAAGTCGCCCCGCTCCGCGCCGATCCGGGCGAGGAACACCGCCTGGAGCAGGAAGTCGCCCAGCTCGTCGCACAGGGCGGCCGGGTCGCCGCGGTCGATGGCGTCGACGACCTCGTAGGCCTCCTCGATCACGAAGGGACGCAGCGACTCCAGCGTCTGCTCCCGGTCCCAGGCGCAACCGTCCTCGGCGCGCAGCCGCCGCATCAACTCGACGAGGCGCTCGAACGCCGCGCCGGCGGTCTCGCGGTCCGCCTCCCGTTCGACGGTCATGATGGTCCCTGCCGCGTCCCGCGCCGGCGACGCGCATTCTCCATGATACAGGCGAGGCGACAAGGTCCGGACGCCCGCGGCGTCCGCGGCGCCCGTAGCGCCCGCGGCGCCCGCGTCCCGCCCGCGTCTCGGCGAAGACGGCCTGCGCGCGGACCATTCCGCTCCGCGCCCGGGGCGCCGCGCCGGCGGTCCTGTATGCTGGGCGGCCGTGGCTGACGTCACTTTCAACGCGCTGGTCGTCTCGCTGGCCACGACCGCGGCCGTGCACTTCGGCGACGTCGCCGATCGGGCGACCGGCCGGCGGGAACCGCCCGACCTCGAGGCCGCGGGGCGGACCATCGCGCTGCTCGCCCTGCTCGAAGAGAAGACTGCCGGCAACCTGACCGAGGGCGAGAAGGCGTTCCTCGCGCGGGTGCTCGGCGAGCTGCGGCAGCGCTTCCTCGCCGCGCGGCGGGAGCCCGGCGCGCGGTCCCGCCCGCCCGCGGCGGACCCGTCCTGACGTGCGCGTCACCTTCCTCGGAACCGGAACGTCGTCCGGGGTGCCCGTGATCGCGTGCGGCTGCGCGACCTGCCGCTCGGACGACCCGCGCGACAAGCGCTGGCGCCCGTCGCTGGCGCTCGCCTTCGACGACGGCGCCTCCGTGCTGGTCGACGCGTCGCCGGACCTGCGCGCGCAGGCGCTCCGCTTCCGGCTCGCGCGCGTCGACGCCATCCTCCTCACGCACGCGCACGCCGACCACGTGCTCGGGCTCGACGACGTGCGGATCTACAACTTCCGCCAGGGGAGCGCGATCCCCTGCTACGGCGCCGCGCGCGCCCTGGCCCGGGTGCGAAGCATGTTCGACTACGTCTTCGACCCGGCCACCCCGAAGGGCGGGGGCCTGCCGCGGCTCGACCTGCAGGAGGTGGCCGGGCCCTTCTCGCTGGGCGGGGCGACGATCGTCCCGGTCCCCCTCCTGCACGGGACGCTGCCGGTGCTCGGGTTCCGCATCGGGCCGTTCGCGTACCTGACCGACTGCAACGCGATTCCGGACGCCTCGTGGCCGTTGCTCGAAGACCTCGACGTGCTGGTCCTCGACGCGCTGCGCCACAAGGCGCACGGGACGCACTTCACGGTCGGGCAGGCGGTCGACGCCGCCCGGCGGATCGGGGCGCGCCGCACGCTGTTCACCCATATGGCGCACGACCTGCCGCACGCGCCCACGTGCGCCGCGCTGCCGGAGGGCGTCTCGCTCGCCTACGACGGACTGGAGCTGGAGGTCGCGCCGGCCGCGACGGATCATCTGCTGGCCGCGGCCTGCGCCGCCGCCGGTCTCTACTGACCGTCGTTATAGAGTGGGGGCGGCGGGAGACGCGCCGCGGCGGGCCTGCGCCGCGGGCCGGCGTCCTCCGTTCGGCCGCCGGGCGCGGCCGATGCCGAGGTGGTGGAACTGGTAGACACTCGGGACTTAAAATCCCGTGGCCCGTGCGGGCCGTGTGGGTTCGAGCCCCACCCTCGGCACCTCTCGTTCAAGGCAGCGCGAACACGAACAGGTTGTTCCCGTAACTGGGAAGCAGCTCGGGCGTCAGGCCGGCGAACGCTCCGCCGGGCGTTGCGCCCGGAGCCCTCTTTTCCAGCCCTCACGCCGGTCGCTGAATCTGCTAGCATGACCCGCGGGGGGATCGGCCGGCGTCGCTGCGCAGCAAGAAGCGGAGAATCAGGCCGAGGGAGGCGACGATGCGAGCCGTCGGGTACCTGTGCGGGCCGGGGCTGTTCCTGACGCTGTCCGTCGGCGCGTCGGCCGCGGCGGGCGCCGGCTCCCTGATCGAGGCCGTCCGGGCGCGGGACGCCGCGGCGGTCGAGGCTCTCCTGCGGGCCTCCGCCGACGTGAACGCCGCCGCCCCCGACGGGGCCACGGCCCTGCACTGGGCGGTCTACCACGACGCGCTGCCGCTTGCGGATCGATTGATCGCCGCCGGGGCCGGTGTCGACGCGGCGAACGACCACGGCGTGACGCCCCTGGCGCTGGCGTGCGGCAACGGCTCCGCCGGGATGGTGGCGCGGCTGCTGGAGGCGGGGGCCGATCCCGACGCGGCCCGCTCGTCGGGCGAGACGCCGCTGATGACGTGCGCCCGGACCGGCAGCGTCGAGGCGGTGCGCGCGCTTCTCGACACGGGCGCGGACCCTTCCGCCGCCGAGCTCTGGCAGGGCCAGACGGCGCTGATGTGGGCGGCGTCCGAGGCGCACGTCGACGTCGTGCGCGCGCTTCTCGACGCGGGCGCGGACGTCCGCGCCCGCACGGCCGGCGGGTTCACGGCGCTGCTGATCGCCGCGCGAGAGGACGCGCCGGCGCTGGCGGGGCTGCTGCTCGACGCGGGCGCCGACGTGAACGCGGCGGCGCCGGACGGCGCCACGCCGCTGCTGGTCGCGACGGTCCGCGGGCACGCCCGGCTGGCGGCGTTCCTGCTGGAGCGGGGAGCCGACCCCAACGCCGGCGAGGGCGGCTACACGCCGCTGCACTGGGCCGCGGGCTCCTGGCATACGGAGCTGACCGGCCGCCTGCGCGGCATCGACACGGCGCGCGACGAGGAATGGCGCGCCCTCAACGGGCTGGGCGGCGGCAAGCGGGCGCTGGTCGAGGCGCTGCTGGCGCACGGGGCCGATCCCGACGCGCGGCTGGTCCGCCACCCGCCGCAGTACGGGTTCGCCAGCCAGCGCTTCCGCGTGAGCCTGGCCGGGGCCACGCCGTTCCTGCTCGCGGCGATGGACGCCGACGTGGAAGTGATGGCCGCGCTCGCCGCGGCCGGCGCGGACACCCGGCTGGCGACCGACGAGGGGACCACGCCGCTGATGGTGGCGTCGGGCCTGGGACGGGTCCCGGCCGAGACCCGGGTGACCGAGGCGGAGGCGCTCGAAGCCGTGCGGTTCGTGCTGGAACTGGGCGCCGACGTCAACGCGGTCAACGCGGCCGGCCGCTCGGCGCTGCACGGCGCGGCGCACGTCCGCTCGGACGCGGCCGTGCGGCTCCTCGTCGGCCACGGGGCCGCGGTGCAGGCCGCGGACCGGCGCGGCATCACGCCGCTGATGATCGCCGAGGGGGGCGGGCACATCCTGTTGCCGGGGCTCGGCGGGGGGAGCACCGCCGACCTGTTGCGCGCGCTCGGCAGCGCGGAGACGACGGAGAGTTTCATCGACATCTTCAACGAGGGGCCGATTCGGTAGTGGGCGCCGAGCGGAGCCGCGGGGACGATTGTCGGGCGAGGCGGCCCGGGTGGTGGCGAGCCGGTTTCGTCCTGTTCTTCGAGCTGTCGTCGGCCGGCGCCGCGGAGGGGCGCGGCCGTGGACGATGACGATCGCGCGGGGGTGAGATGACCGAATCCGATGCGGCGAACCGGGCCGGCGGCGGGGTTCGGGACGGGGGGCGCGCCTGTCCGCGCGGGGCGGCGATGACCGGTCGTGCGCGGCGGGCCGGGCCGGCGGCGGTGATCGCGCTCGTGCTGTGCGCCGCCGTGCCCACGGCCGCGCAGGCGCCTTCCGCCGCCGGCCGAGCCGCGCCCTCCGGCGCGCGGGCGGCGGGTGAGCCGCGGGCCGCGTCCGACGCCGCGGCCTGGCGGGCGGTGCTGGACCGCTACTGCGTCACCTGCCACAACGGGCGTCTGCGGACGGGGAACCTGGCCCTCGACGACGTCGACACGGGGCGCGTCGGCGCGGACGCGGAGGTCTGGGAGAAGGTCCTCCGCAAGCTGCGGACGCGGGCCATGCCGCCGCCGCGCCGCCCGCGGCCCGACGCCGGGACCTACGGCGCGTTCGCGGCGTGGCTGGAGGCCGCCCTCGACCGCGCCGCGGCCGAGCGGCCGAATCCCGGCCGGCCGACCATCCATCGCCTCAACCGGCTGGAGTACGCCAACGCGGTCCGCGATCTGCTCGATCTGGAGATCGACCCCGCGGCGCTGCTGCCGGGCGACGACCTCGCCTACGGCTTCGACAACAACGCCGACATCCTGACCGTGGCGCCGGGGTTGCTGGAGCGCTACCTGTCGGCGGCGCGGCGGATCAGCCGGCTGGCGGTGGGCGACCCGGCCATCGAGGCCGACGCGGTGCGCGTCCCGCTGTCCTCGCTGCTCGCGCAGGACGGCCGCATGAGCGAGGACCTGCCGTTCGGCTCGCGCGGCGGCGCGGCCGTGCGGCACCATTTCCCGCTCGACGGCGAGTACCTCGTCCGCCTCGAGCTGCGGGGCGCCGGCCGGCGCGAGCCGCAGGAGATCGACGTGCGGGTGGACGGCGTCCGGCGCGCGCTCCTGCGCGTGGGGGAGTGGCCGGAGGGCGCGGACCCCGGCGCGGCGCGCGTGGTCCCCCCGGGCGAGCCGCTGCATGTCCGTTTTCCGGCCCGCGCCGGCTCGCGCGTGGTGAGCGTGTCGTTCACGGAGCGGACGGCGGTGACCGAGGGGATGGCGCCGAGCCGGCTCCCGATCTGGACGTTCTCCACGGGCCGCGGCTACGTGCAGCGGATGGCCCTGGAGAGCCTGGAGATCGAGGGCCCCTTCAGCCCCGACACGCTCGGCCGCGGACCCGGCGGCGAAGGGGAGACGGCCAGCCGGCGGCGCATCTTCGTCTGCCGTCCGGCGACCGCCGGGGAAGAAGAGCGGTGCGCCGACGAGATCCTGGGGACGCTGGCGCGGCGGGCGTTCCGCCGGCCGGTGACGGAGCTCGATCTCGACGTGCTGCGCGGCTTCTACGCCGAGGGCCGCCGCGCGGGCGACTTCGACGCCGGCATTCGGCGGGCGCTCGAAAGCCTGCTGGTCGATCCCGAATTCCTGTTCCGCGTCGAGCGCGACCCGCCGGGCGTCGAGCCCGGCGCGCCGTACCGCCTGAGCGGCGTCGAGCTGGCGTCGCGGCTGTCGTTCTTCCTGTGGAGCAGCATCCCCGACGACGAGCTTCTGGACGCGGCGGAGGCCGGGACGCTCGGCGGCCCGGCGGAGCTGGAGCGGCAGGTGCGCCGCATGCTCGCCGACGACAAGGCGGGCGTGCTGGTGTCGAGCTTCGCCGCGCAGTGGCTGCACCTGCGCCGCATGCGCACGGTGACGCCCGACGTGAACGCCTTTCCGGAGTTCGACGAGAACCTGCGCGAAGCCCTGGTGCGCGAGACGGAGCTGTTCGTCGAGAGCCAGATCCGGGAGGACCGGAGCGTGGTGGACCTGCTGGACGCGGACTACACGTTCGTCAACGAACGGCTCGCGCGGCACTACGGGATCCCCGGCGTCTACGGCTCCCGCTTCCGGCGCGTGGACCTGCCGGACGAGCGCCGCGGCCTGCTCGGCCACGGCAGCGTCCTGACGGTGACGTCGCTGGCCACGCGGACCTCGCCGGTGGTGCGCGGCAAGTGGGTGCTGGAGAACGTCCTCGGCGCGCCGCCGCCCCCGCCGCCGCCCGACGTCCCGGAGCTGCCGGAGCGGGCCGGCGACGGGCCGCCGGCGTCCCTGCGCGCGCGCCTCGAGGCGCACCGCGCCCACCCGGTGTGCTCCAACTGCCACGCGCGGATGGACCCGCTGGGGTTCGCCCTGGAGAACTTCGACGCGGTCGGCCGCTGGCGCGCGGCCGACGCCTCCGGCGCGCCGATCGACCCCTCCGGCGTGCTGCCCGGCGGGACGGCCTTCGCGGGCTTCGCGGACCTGCGGGGCATACTGCGGGAGCGGCGCGAGGAGTTCGTCACCACCGTCGTCGAGAAGCTGCTGACCTACGCCCTCGGCCGCGGCGTGGAGCACACCGACCGGCCGGCCGTCCGCGCCGTCGTGCGCGAGGCCGCCGCGCGGGATTACCGTTGGTCGGCGCTGATTCTCGGCGTCGCCCGCAGCCTCCCGTTCCAGATGAGGAGAGCGGACTCATGATCATCACGAAGAAGACGCTGCCGCGGCGCACCGTGCTGCGCGGACTCGGGACGGCGGTCGCGCTGCCGCTGCTCGACGGGATGGTTCCGGCGCTGACCGCGCTGAGGCGGACGGCGGCCCGGCCGAAGCCGCGCCTGGGGTTCGTGTACGTGCCGCACGGCGCCGTGATGCGCAACTGGACGCCGCCCACCGAGGGCGCCGGCTTCGAGTTCACGCCGATCCTGAAGCCGCTGGAGCCGTTCCGGGACCGGCTGGTCGTGCTGTCCGGCCTCGACCACGCGCCGGCGGCGCAGATGCCGGGGGACCCGGCCGGCGGGCACGGACGCATCACCGGCGCCTTCCTGACCGGCGTGCACGCCAAGCCGACCGAGGGCGCCGACTTCGAGGCGGGCGTGTCGGTCGATCAGATCGCGGCGGCGCGGCTCGGCCGGCGGACCGAGCTGGCCTCGCTCGAGGTCGGCATCGGCCTGCCGGAGTTCGGGGGCGCCTGCGACGCCGGCTTCAGTTGCGCGTACGTCAGCACCCTGAGCTGGAGCACGCCGACGACTCCGCTGCCGATGGAGAGCAATCCGCGCGCGCTCTTCGAGCGGCTGTTCGGGGACGGGACGAGCACCGATCCGGCGGCGCGGCGCGAACGGATGCGTCAGGACCGCAGCATCCTCGACGCGGTCACGCGCAAGGCGGCGCGCCTGCGGGACGGGCTGGGGGCGGCCGACCGGGCCAAGCTGAGCGACTACCTGTCCGCGGTGCGCGACGTCGAGCGCCGCATCCAGCGGGCGGAGGAGGGCGCGGACCGCGAGCTGCCGGTCGTCGAGCGGCCCTCGGCGAGCATCCCGGCCTCGTTCGACGAGTACGTCAAGGTGATGTTCGACCTGCAGGCGCTCGCCTGGCAGGCCGACCTGACCCGCGTCATCTCGTTCCTGATGACGCCGGAACTGACCGCGCAGACCTACCCGCAGATCGGCGTGCCCGACCCGCACCACGCGCTGTCGCACCACGAGAACCGCCCCGAGAGCCTGGAGAAACTGACGAAGGTGGGCGCCTACCACGCCTCGCTCTTCTCCTGGCACCTCGACCGGCTGCGGGCGACGCCCGACGGCGACGGCACGCTGCTCGATCAGGCGGCGATCCTGTACGGGAGCGGGATGAGCAACAGCAACCTGCACAACATCCAGAACCTGCCGATCCTCGTCGCGGGCGGGGCGGCGGGACAGCTTCGGGGGAACCGCCACCTGCGCTACGCCGACGGGACGCCGCTGACGAACCTGTACCTGACGCTGCTCGGCCTGATGGACGTGCCGGCCGAGGAGTTCGGCGACAGCACGGGCGAGTTGCGGTACCTGACGGGGGTGTGACCCGCGGCGGAACGAGGGAGCGAAAGATGACCTCAGGCAACGGCGCGCGGGCGCGGCTGTCGGCGGCGGCCGCGGTGACGGCGGTGGCGCTCGGCGCGGTGACGGCGGCGGCCGGACAGGGGCGGACCACCCGGCACGGGGAGCCGCCGAACGTCACGGCGGGCGGCGGGACCAACTGGACGAGTCACAACCTCGACCTCGACAACAGTCGTTATTCGACGCTCGACGAGGTGAACACCGGGACGGTCGGACGCTTGGCCGAGCGCTGGTCCTACCAGGTGGCGGCCGGCGTCGACGTCAGCCAGGTGACGCCGCTGGTGGTCGACGGCCTGATGTACTTCCACGCCGGCGACCGCGTGATCGCGCTCGACGCGGTCACCGGCGGCGAGGTCTGGACCCTCCAACTGGACGAGGCGCGCCGCAACCGCGTCCGCGGGCCGACGTACGCGGAAGGGAAGATCTACTCCTACAACGGCCCGAACCTGGTCGCGGCCGACGCGCGGACGGGCGAGCTGGTCGAGTCGTTCGGCGACGGCGGCGTCCTGCCGGTGGTCGGGCTGGCCTTGCAGGCCCACTACCCGGACACCTATCCGCCGACCCTCGACCCGCACACGCTCGGCTACCGGATCACGGCCGCGCCGGCCTACCACGACGGCACGCTCTACGTCGGCGCCGCGCTCTCCGAGGGGCACATTCCGGGCGGTCTGGTGATCGCCACCGACGCGGAGACCGGGGCCGTCGAGTGGGTGTTCAACACCATCCCGCAACGCCCGCAAGACGACGGCTGGGAGATCGCGCGCGACACGTGGGGCGACGGCCAGCGCGCCGGCGGCGGCGTCTGGACGCAGCCGGCCATCGACCTCGACCTCGGCCTGATCTACTTCAACACCGGCAACCCGTCGCCCGACTACGACGGATCGGCGCGGCCCGGGGCCAACCTGTTCACCAACTCCACCGTCGCCCTCGACCTCGAGACCGGCGCGCTGCGCTGGCACTACCAGGCGATCCACCACGACCTGTGGGACTGGGACCACGTCACCGGCCCGGTGCTCTTCGACGTCACGGGCGCCGGCGGGGAGACCGTCCGGGGCGTGGGCGCGGCCGGCAAGAACTGCCTGCTCTACCTCTGGGACCGGGAGACTGGCGAGCCCATCAACCCGATGGTCGAGACGCCGGTGCCGACCGCGACCAACGTGCCGGGCGAGGTGGTCCATCCCACGCAGCCCATCCCGTACAACGCGCGCGGCGTGCCGATGACGCCGTTCTGCGCGACGTACGTGCATCTCGACGACCCGGAAATGCAGGCGCGGAGCCGGCCGATGTACACGCCGTACTCCGTCGAGGAGCACCTGATCGTCGCCCACGGCGGATCGAGCTTCGGCTCGCCCGCGTTCAGCCCGCGCACCGGGCTGCTCTACGTCACCGGCAAGAACGCCGCGGTCTCGATGATCGTCCGGCCCCTCGGCGACAGCCTCCAGCCGGGTCCGCACGGCGACGGCCACAGCGCCAACTTCGAGGAGCTGAGCCGCATCCCCGCCTACGAGCCGACCACCACGCTGACCGCCTACGAGCCGGCCAGCGGAGAGGAGGCGTGGCAGCAGGTGTTCCCCGCGCTGACCACCATCGGCGCGAGCGGCAACCTCGCCACGGCCGGCGACCTCGTGTTCCAGGGCGCCGACGACGGCGCGTTCTACGCCTTCCACGCGGCGACCGGCGAGCGCCTGTTCCACCACCAGGCGCCGCGCCCCGTCCGGTCGAGCCCGATGACCTACCGGGTGAACGGCAAGCAGTACGTCACGGTGATCGCGACCGACACGGTGCTGACCTTCGCGCTGCCGTAGGGGGTCGCGGCGGGGCGCTCGTCCCTTGACGATCTTCTCTCTCGTGTGCTTGAATGGAGCCAGTGCTTCCTCGAAAATTGGTCTCCCTGCAGCAGGCTTTTGCGACTCCGCTGGACGAAGCCAACCGCTACTATCGCCGGCACGTCAACGAAAAGCTGTTCACCCTCTATTCGATCCTCGGTACCGGCAACCTGGAGTACACAAGCGCGCAAGGAACGGAACTCGAGCTGGCGGATGGGACGACCGTTCTGGACTTCACTTCGGCGATGGGCAGCCTCTCGCTCGGGCACAACCATCCACGAATCGTGGCGGCCGAAAGAGCCTGCCACGATCGCGGCCTGATCGACATGATGAAGGTCGGGCCGAACAGGATCCAGGGCGTTCTTGCCTACAACATCGCCCAACTTCTGGGGCCGCCGCTCGACACGACGATATTCTGCGTCACCGGCGCGGAAGCCGTCGAAGCGGCGATGAAACTCTGCGAGATCGCCCAGGGTCCGAAACGGCGAAAGTTCCTCGTGGCCGCGGGGTCCTTCCACGGCAGATCGCACGCCACGCTGTCGATAACGAGGAGCGGCGACTACGCACGCGGCGTTCTTCGAGGGCTGCCGCCCGAATGCATCCTCGAGGTGCCTTTCGGCGACGCGGACGCGGCCAGAGAGACGATCGCAGCTCATGGCGACAGCGTCGTGGCCGCGATCCTCGAACCGATTCAGGGACAGGCGGTGGTCGTTCCGCCCGACGGATATCTCAGCGAGGTGGGGAGCATCTGCAAGGACGCGGGCATCCTGTTCGTGCTTGATGAAACCAAGATCGGGCTGTGCAGAACTGGCCGCATGTTCGCATACGAGTGGGACGCCGCCGCACCGGACGTAGTCGTGTTCGGAAAGGCTCTGGGAGGAGGCAAACGCGCAATTTCAGTGGTTGGGACGTCCCGTGAACTTTTCCGCCGGGCTTATGGCAGGAGACAGACCTGCGCGTTGCAGATGACGACCTTCGGCGGGATAGGCGAATCCTGCGCGGTGGCGATTGAAACGCTCAATTTGATGATGGACCAGAAGCTGGCCGAACAAGCCGAAAGCAAGGGAGCCTACCTGTACGCCGGGCTGCAACGAATCCGGGAGAAATTTCCGGCATTGGTGCGCGAGATACGAGGCCGGGGCCTGTTTCAAGGCATCCGCTTGAGGCTTCGGCCCCGCGTCACGGCCGTGTTCGGCGCGTTCGATACGAAAACGGCGAAATCCGCCGCGGCCGCCGCTTTCATGAACTACATGCTGCGCAGGCACCGCATACTCCTGCATTTCGTCGACAGTGACCCCGACGTGATTCAGGTAGTGCCTCCACTGACCGTATCGACCGAGGAACTGGACAGGCTTTTGCGCGCCTTGCAGGACACCTTCGAAGCCGGCCTGGTGCGCATCGCGTCGAACTTCGCGCGGCACCTTGGCGATCGAACCATCGCCTGTCTGAGCCGAGCGGAGAGAACATGAAGCCTGGAGGACGACGTCGGTTGCCGCGGCCCGCCCGCGTCACGGCCGTGATTGGCTGGAACATGCTCATCCTGCTCGCGCTGTCCGCGGGCGCGGAAATTTACCTGCGGCTGACGACGCCCTTTCGGGAGAACGTCCAACCCCTGCGGATGGTCCCGGGCGTCGGGATCGTCCTTCAGCCCCGTGCGGAGGTGCGCCATACCAACATGTACGACTTCTGGCAGGTCTCGCGCACCAACAGCTTCGGGTTTCTCGACAGGGAGCCGCCCGCCGCCGGGCGCGCGGCCGCGAGCTGCCACGTGACGCTGATCGGCGATTCGTACGTGGATGCGAGACAGGTTCCCATCGTGGACAAGGCGCAGGCGCGGCTGGAGGAACTGGCCGCCCGCGAAGCCCCGGGGCTGAACGTAACCACGTCCGCTTTCGGGTACAACGGCACCGGAACGATCAACCAACTGCCGTTCTACGCCGTCCATGCGCGGCGACTTTCGCCCGACGTCGTGGTGCTGGTGATGTCCAGGAACGATCTCTGGAACAACTCGCTCGCCCTGGAGTCGATGCGCAGCGGCTTCAATCCCGACTGGCCTCCGCATCTCGCCGCGCGGTGGGGCGCGTCCGGGGAGATCGAGTTCGTTCCCCCGGCATCGAGCCTGGAGGAGCTGCGGGCCAGGCGGTTTTCCCGGGCGCCGAAGTCCCTGAGGTCACGCACGTTCAGAGAGATGCGGGAATGGTCGTTCTTCGCCGACCGGTTGTGGGGAATCGCTGCCGGCCGCGTCGTTCCATTGACTGATGAACTCCTGACTCACTCGGATCGGTTGGCGTGGGCGGTTCTGATCGGCCGGCATCCGCGGCATGCGGCGTTGACGCGAAGGTGGACCGTCGAGCCTTATCGGAGCGTCGATGGGCCGTTTCTGGCCGAGGACCCGCTGCCGATCGTTCGGGAGGCGCTGGAGGTGACCCGTTTCGGGCTGGAGCAATTCCGGGAGCAGGCGGAGAGCGACGGCGCGACGCTGGTCATACTAGCCGGCTACCCCCAATGGCGGGATGGGAAGTGGTTCAAGCTTCTGATCGAACTGGCGGCCGGGATCCCCGTCATCAGCCAGTATGAACATATCGTCGCAACGGGCGGTTCGGCCGGGGACGCGCACTGGGCGCACGATTACCATTGGAGCCCGACCGGCCATCGCTGGGCGGCGGAGGTGATTCTGAAGTGGCTGAAGCGGAACCCGCGGGTCTGTAACCGAGGCGCGGCGCGCCATCTTGCATTGCAAGATGATGGACTGAACCTGCTTCCGCCATCCCCGGAAGGCCGCTGATGGAAGCCATGGTCTCCCGCGTGGACTACGGGAAGCGGCGGCGTTCGACGGCGGCGCCTTTCATGCTTCTGTTTCTGGCGCTGGCGGCGACGTTCCTTTTCGACCGCGGCCACGTCATTCGGATTTCGGCGGGTTTCCACGGGATCTATGCCGCCACGGTGGCCTGGAATCTGGCGCCGGAACACCACTTTCTCCAATTTTTACATCAGACCCTGACCCCCGGCGGCGACCGCACCTACGTGCCTTACAATCGCTTCCCGGTGTTCGGTTACGTATTGATCAAGGCCGCCATGCTGCCCTTCGCGAACGACATGGCCGCACGGTTGTTCGCCGCGCGGTTGCTTATGCTGGCGTTCTTCGCCGGCGCGGCGACGGTCGCCTGGCTCGCCTTGCGCCGGCTGGCGCGGAACGACTGGGCCGCGCTTGCGGCGACCCTGTTGTCGTTTTCCTCGTACGCTGCGCTTCGTGGCGGCGACGTGGTGTCCACGGAGGGAGTCGTCGACCTGTTCGCAGTGATGCTGGCCTTTCACGGCATGGCGGTGTTCGCAACCGAAGGCCGGTTCAGGCAGCTCGTAGTGAAGACCTGCGTAGCGTTGCTGCTGGGCTGGCACGTTTACGCTCTGCTTCTCCCATACGCGGTGTTCGAGCTGCTGGCGGCGTTGCGGCGGCGGGACAAGGGGGCTGTCCGCCGCCAGTTGACGATGGGAATCATCGCCCTGTCGTTCGGATCGGCCGTTCTTGCCGCCAACTTCACGAGAGAATACACGGCGCTTGGTGGCGAAGAATCGCTCGTGGATCTTCCGTCCGTGGAATCGGCGCTGAGGCGCACCGGTATAGCGCCACGGGGAGGAGATGTCGATTGGCCCCTTCATGCCGCACTGCAAATGGAGGGTGTGGCCGAGGCGACGGTTCCCTACGTCGCAAACTACTTCATCGGCGACGTCCTGTTCGCCTCTCCCGATGCTCGAAGGTACACGCGGTTCGCGATGGCGGGTTTCGGTTTCGTCAGCGTCCTGTGCGCCATCGTTCTCGTCATTTCGCCGGCCACCCGTCACCGCCGTCCGCTGGCGGCGCTTCTGCTTTCGGGGCCGTGCTGGCAGATCAGCTTCCACCGCAACGCGGGGGGGGACGAAAATCTTTTCTTCATCTGCATTCCTCTCGTGCTTTTCGTGCTTACACTTCCGCGCCTCGGGCGCCGCGGCGGCACGCTCGCCGGCGCCATCGCCGCGGCGTCGATCTTCGGACTGTCGGGTTTCCTCATGGCGAGGACCCTTCAGGACCCGGATGACGCCGCCGTCGCGAAGGCCATGGCGACCGACATGGAGTCCATCCGCGAATTGGTGGGAGGGAAAACGATCCATGCTCCGAGGATCGGCGCGATCTACGACGAGCGGCTCCCGGTCTTTCATCCTTTTCTTGCCGAATTGTATTTCGGAGACAACAACGTCATCGTACGGTCCCACGACACGAAACACTTCGCCGACGTCGTCCTCGGTGAACGGCTCCCGGGCGCCCGCACCCTGACTCCGGGCAACGGGTTGTTGTTCCTCTACGATCCCGCCGACTACGACGCGCACTGGATTCCGTACGAACGGCATGCGGAGCAAGGCGCGCCGATCCTGAAGTTCGGCGACTACGACGTCCATTTCGTCAGGAGGAACTCGAGAAACGAGTTGCTCTATGTCCGCGACGGCTGCCCGTCGGTCACGGTGATGAGGTACGAGGAGTTCGATGCCAGGATCTTCCTGCACGCGTACCCTCATGACGTGAACGACGTTCCCGCGGATGACCGGCGGTACGGATTCGACGATCTGGACTTCGGCTTCTGGAATCATCACTGGAGGAAGGACGGCAAGTGCTACGCCGTGCGTCGTCTGCCGGATTACGGCATCGCGAGGATCCACACCGGGCGGATCACCATGTCCCACAGGCGCCTGTTGAGGAAGATCGAAATGGATGCGCTGGAGTCCGAACAGGGTTGGTATTCCTTTTGAGGCGGCGGGATGGCGGCGAGGTCCGCAAGGGCGACCGGCAAACGGCTGCCGCGGGCCGGCGAGGGCAATTGAAACGGAAGTTCGTTCCGGGCGCCCGTCACGCCAGATGGCGCCGGAAGAACGCGAGCACCCGCGTCCAGCACTCGGCGGCGTACTCCGCGTGATACGCTTCCGGCCGGGCGTCGTTGAAGAAGGCGTGGTCCGCGCCCTCGAAGATCGTGATCTCGACCTCCTTGCCGGCCGCCCGCAGGTCGGTCTCCAGCTTGCGGGCCGCTTGCGGGGGGACGAAGCCGTCCTTCTCGGCGAAGAAGCCGAGGACCGGCGCCCGCAGGCTCGCCAGATCCGGCGTCACGCGGGGGTGGATGCCGTAGAAGTCGACGCACGCGCCGACCTTCGGGTTGGCGCAGGCCGCGAAGAGCGAGAGCTGGCCGCCCATGCAGAACCCGACGGTCCCGACCCGCTCGCCGGCCGTCTCGCCGCGGGCCAGCAGGTAGTCGACGGCGCCCCGCAGGTCCCGTTCCGTCCGCTCGACGTCGAGCGCCATCATCAGCTTGCCGGCGTCGTCGGGGCTCGCGGCGGTCTCGCCGTGGTACATGTCCGGCGCGAGCGCGGCGAAGCCTTCGCCGGCGAACCGGTCGGCGACGTCCTTGACGTGATCGACCAGCCCCCACCACTCCTGGATCACGATCACGCCCGGACCGGAACCGGACGCCGGCGTCGCCAGGTAGCCGCCGGAACGCTTGCCGTTCGCCGTGAAGTCGACCATCCTGCCCATCGTCTCGTGCTCCTCGCGCTGCCCGTTCCCGTTCACTCCCCGGCCGCCGCCGACACCGCGCGGCCGTCGGCCTCGACCGCCGACAGACTCTGGGCGCGGTTCTCGAACCCGCCGTCCGAGAGCGGCGCGTAGAGTTCCAGACTCGCCTGCAGCAGGCCGCCGCCGTGCAGCACGCCCACCTCGTCGGCGTTCAGACCGGCGCGGTGCACCATCCAGTCCCGGTAGTCGGCCGGGGCGGGGACCGCGGTCGACCACTCCGGGCCGGGGCCGCCGAGCACGAAGCGGTCGGGCTGCAGCCGCTCGGCGACGGCGCCGACCAGCCGCCCGTCGACGTGGAAGTACGTCCGTCCGCGGGCGACGTAGTGGGTCAGCGTCACGTGATGCCACTGGCCGTCGGCGCCCGGTTGCGGCGACGTGACGGCGGCGCCGTTCGCGGAGGTGTAGATCCAGCGGCCGTCCCGGATGGCGACGGTGGCCTGGAAGCGGCGGCCGGTGGGGTCGAGCGTCAGCGTCTCGAAGTCGAGCTCGGCGCGCCGGAAGGGGACCGTCACCCAGTTCACCTCGTGGCCGACGGTCTGGCCGCCGACGCCGGCGACGACGCCGTCGCCCTCGGCCCGCACCTGGAACGTCAGCCCGAACGAGCGCATCGTGTCGCCGACGTTCAGCGTCAGCGGCGACCGCCCCCGGCCGCGCACCCGCGCGAAGCCGTCCGCGGACGATCGCGCCGGGGTCGGCTTGCCGGCCTCCAGCGCGTCGAAGAGCGTCGGCACGAAGGCGTGGAACATCTCGGTGTGGCCGGCCGCGTTGGGATGGATCGGCTCGGGGAAGAAGCCGCGCGCCCAGCGGCCGTAGCCGTCGTCGACGGCCCCGAGCAGGTTGACGCTCGGCACGTCCCAGGTGTTGATGAGCAGGTTGGTCGCCCGCGTGTGGGCGTACTCGGCCTCGGTGAAGTCTCCCCGCGTGTAGGTGAGACCGACCACCGGCGTGATGCCGTGCGCGCGCGCCCGCCGGATCAGCCGCTGCAGGCCGTCGGCGAACTGTTGCGCGACGGCGTCGGCGGCCTCGCGCGAGTCGGCGCAGCGGGGCGACGGCTGGCCGGGCGGGCAGCGCATGATGCCCTCGTTGCCGAGCGACAGGGCGATGACGACGTAGCCGGGCCCGGCCGGCGTCAGATAGCGCGTGCCGGGATCCGGCTCGCCCTCCGGCTCGAAGCGCGGCGTGATGGTGACCGTGTTGTCGCCGCCCCGCGAGACGTTCAGCACCTCCCATCCGCGCGGTTCGAGGAGTTCGCGCAGGCGGCCGGTGTAGCCGCCGCGGTTCTCCTCGTCGCCGGTGCCGTTCGGCACGGACGATCCCCACAGCGCGATGCGGCGCGGGCGTTCGCCTTCCTCCGGCCCTTGCGCCGCCGCGCCGGCGGCCGCGAGAAGCAGGACGATGGACAGCGGCAGGAAGCGGTGCGAGGCGGGGAATCGCATGGCGTGACCTCTCATCGACGATGGTTCCTTCTCGGCCGGGTCCCGGCGGTCCCGGATCCGGGCAGGATAGCACGGCGGCCCGCGGTGCGCGCGGAACCGGTGGGTGAGACGCTCTCCGACACTAGGCGGCGGCTCGCGGCGGTGGCGCGGCGCGGGCGCTCCGGCGCTCCGGCCGTCGGGCGCACCGGTGAATTCCGCGGCGCTACCGTGGATTTCATCGAAAATGAGCGGTAGTGCAGTTGATTTCGGGGAATGTGGCGAGTACGCTCCCCGGGCGGTGTACGCACGAGCGCTGGACGTCCGGGGCCTCGCCGCGGGCCGCGTCCGGCTTCGGCCGCCCTGCGGCGCGGCTTCGCGGGGATCGCCGGAAGCTTCCGGCGCCCGTTCGGGATACAGTCGTCCTCGATGGGCGCCGCCGAGGCCGTCGTCGGAGCCTCCGTCCACTACGCGCGGGCCGAGCTGGTCACGCTCGCGGTGGAGGACTCCGCCCCGGTCTTCCTCGACCGGCGGCGCGTCGCGCTGATCGACGAGGAGCTTCCGAGCGCGCCCTACCACCACGAGGCCCTGGAGCTGGAGCTCGGAGCGGCGAGCGAACTCGTGGACCGGGTGCGCCGATCGGTGGCCGCGCACGCGCGCGCGGCGCTCGCGGCCCGGTTGGCGGCCTGCCGCGCCCGGGTGCTGATCCTGCCCGCGAGTCCGTACGGCCGCCTGCCCGACTCGCTGGCGGAGGTCCTCGAATCCCGTCCCCTGACCCTGGCCGCCGACGGCATGCTGTACCGCGAGTCGCTGGCCGAGGCCGCGGCCGAACTCGGCATGCAGGTCCGGAGGTACCCCCGCGGGGCCGACCCGGCGCTGCTGGCCGCCGAGGCGCTGGGCGTCGACGTCTCCGAGGTCGCCGCGCTCGTCGCCCGGTTCGGCCGCGAGGCGGGACCGCCGTGGCGCCGGGACCACAAGGCGGCCGCCGCCGCGGCCCTCGGCGTCCTCGGCCCGATCCGCGTCCGCGGCGGATAGCGCCCACCAAGCGTCGCCTTGCGGCTCCGCTCGGCGCCCATCCTGACCGCTCCAGGAGTCCGCGCCGTTCTACGGCGCAGACTCCTAGTCCTCCGGAAGCGGCGAAGACGGTGGCGCGGGCTCGCGCGCCCCGCCCGGCGCCGCCTACCCGGCGGCGTACGACGACAGGTCGGAGGGGTCGAACCCGTGCAGGACGCCGCGGCCCGGCAGGTCGCGGGCCCGCCAGAGGAAGTAGAGGATGGGCAGGACGACCAGGACGACGATGCCCGAGGTGGCGACGCCGCCGAACAGCGGCGTCGCGATGCGCTTCATCACGTCGGCCCCGGTGCCCGTGCTCAGCATGATCGGCACGAGGCCGAGCACGTCGGTCGCGATGGTCATCACCACCGGCCGGACCCGCCCGATCGCCCCGAAGTAGATCGCCAGGGCCAGGTCCATCCGGTTGTTCATCTCGCCCTCGGCCAGCGCCTGCCGCCGGGAGATCTCCAGGTAGAGCAGGAACACGATGGCGGTCTCGGCGTACAGCCCGGACAGGGCGATGAGGCCGACCCAGACGGCGATGCTCAGGTTGTACTCCAGCAGCCAGAGCAGCCAGAACGCGCCGCTCAGCGCGAACGGCACGCCGAGCAGGACGCCGGCGGTCATCAGGGCCGAGCGCAGGTTCAGGTAGATCAGGACGGAGATCAGCAGCAGCGTCAGCGGGATCACGTAGCGCAGACGGCGCTCGACCCGCTGCATCGACTCGTACTGGCCGCTCCAGGCCACCGTGTAGCCGGGCGGGACCGCCACCTGCGCCTCCACCGCGGCGCGCGCGGTCTCGACGTAGCGGCCGAGGTCGGAGACGTCGATGTCGACGTACACCCAGGCGTTCGGCCGGGCGTTCTCGCTCTTGATCGCCGGCGGACCGACCACGTACTCCAGATCGGCCAGCTGGCCCAGCGGGATCTGCGTGCCGGAGGGCGCCGGCACCAGCACCGCGCGCAGCGCCGGCAGGTCGTCCCGCAGCTCCCGGCTGTAGCGCAGGTTCACCGGGTAGCGTTGCAGCCCCTCGATGGTGGTGGTGACGTGCAGGCCGCCGATCGCGGTGCGGATCACCTGCTGGACGTCGTCGACGGTCAGCCCGTGGCGGGCGATGGCGTCGCGGTCGATGGCGATGTCCAGGTAGTTGCCGCCCATCACCCGCTCGGCGTAGGCGCTGACCGTGCCCGGCAGGTCGCGGACCACCCGCTCCACCTCCTGGCCGATGCGCTCCAGCTCGGTCAGGTCGGGGCCGGCGATCTTGACGCCGACCGGCGTCTTGATGCCGGTCGACAGCATGTCGATGCGCGTCTTGATCGGCATGGTCCAGGCGTTGGTCAGGCCCGGGATGCGGATGGCGTCGTGCATCTCGGCCATCAGCCGCTCCGGCGTCATGCCTGGCCGCCACTCGCTTTGCGGCTTCAGCTTGATGGTGGTCTCGATCATCGACAGCGGCGCCGGGTCGGTGGCGGTGTCCGCGCGCCCCACCTTGCCGAAGACGTGCTCCACCTCCGGGAACCCCTTGATCGTCCGGTCGGTCCGCTGCAGCAGCTCGCGCGCCTCGGTGATCGAGATGCCCGGCAGCGTCGTCGGCATGTAGAGGATGTCCCCCTCCCACAGCGGCGGCATGAACTCGGAGCCGGTCCGCGAGTACGCCAGCGCCCCGGCGGCCAGCATCGCCAGCGCCCCGGCGAGCGCCAGGACCGGGAAGCGGAGCGCGAAGCGGAGCACCGGCACGTACAGCGCCACCAGCGCCCGGCGGGCCGGGTTGCGGTGCTCGGGTCCGATCCGGCCGCGGACGAAGTAGCCGACCAGCACCGGCACGACGGTGACGGCGAGCAGCGCCGCCGCGGCCATCGAGGCCGTCTTCGTCCACGCCAGCGGACGGAAGAGCCGCCCCTCCTGCGACTCGAGGGTGAACACCGGCAGGAACGAGACGGTGATCACGAGCAGCGAGAAGAAGAGCGACGGTCCCACCTCGCGGCACGACTCCCGGATGACCTGCCAGTGCGGCTTGCCGGGGTCGCGCCGCGAGAGGTGCCGGTGCGCGTTCTCCACCATCACGATGCCCGCGTCGACCATCGTGCCGATGGCCACCGCCACGCCTCCCAGCGACATGATGTCGAGCTGCACGCCGAGCCGGTGGGTGACCAGGCAGGCCAGCAGGAAGCCGATCGGCAGCGAGAGGATCGCCACCGCGGCGCTGCCGGCGTGGAACAGGAAGATCAGGCAGACGGCGCCGATCACCGCGAACTGCTGCAGCAGGCTCGTCCGCAGGTTGCCGACGGCGCTGTCGATCAGGGTGGTGCGGTCGTAGGCGACCTCCACCACGACGCCCTCCGGGAGTTGCGGCCGCAGCTCTTCCAGGCGCGCCTTGACCGCCTGCACCACGGCCCGGGTGTCCGCGCCGTGGCGGACGATCACGATGCCGCCGACGGTCTCGCCCTCGCCGTCCCACTCGGCCACGCCGCGCCGGATCTCGGGGCCGACGCCGACCCGCGCGACGTCCTCGAGCAGCAGCGGCGTCCCGTTGGCGTCGACGCCGAGCGCGACCTTGCGGATGTCGTCCAGCGACTCTATGTAGCCCCGCCCGCGGATCATGAACTCCTTGCCGGCCACTTCCAGCAGGCTCCCGCCCGCGTCGCTGTTGCTACGCCGCACCGCCTCGCCGATGCGCCCCGGGGGGATGCCGTACGCCCGCAGCCGGTTGGGGTCCACGGTGATCTGGTACTGGCGCACGAAGCCGCCGACGCTGGCGACCTCCGCCACGCCGGGCACCGCGTTCAACTGGTACTTGAGGAACCAGTCCTGGATCGACCGCAGCTCGCTCAGGTCGTGGCGGTCGGACCGCAGCGCGTACTGAAACGCCCAGCCGACGCCCGTCGCGTCCGGCCCCAGCGTCGGCGTCACCTCGGCCGGCAGCCGCGTCGAGGCGTGGCTGAGCGACTCCAGCACCCGGCTCCGCGCCCAGTACAGGTCGGTTCCGTCCTCGAACAGGACGTAGACGAGCGAGTAACCGAAGAACGAGTAGCCGCGCACGACGCGGGCGTACGGCACGGCCAGCATCTGCGTCGTGAGCGGATAGGTGACCTGGTCTTCGATGATCCGGGGCGCCTGGCCGGGGAACTCGGTGTAGACCACCACCTGCACGTCGGACAGGTCGGGGATGGCGTCGAGCGGATGGTTGGACAGCGAGACGGCGCCGCCCGCCGCGAGCGCCGCGCTGCCGGCCAGCACCAGCAGCTTGTTGTCGAGCGACCAGTCGATGATGCGGTTCAGCACGCCCGCGAGTCCCCGGCCGCGGTTCTACCGGCGCGCCGCGGCGGCCTCGCGCTCGCCGAGAAGCTGGTCGATGGCGGCCCGCAGGTTGCTCTCCGAATCGATCAGGAACTGCGACGAGGTGACGATCGTCTCGCCGTCCTCGAGGCCGGCGACCACCTGCTGCCGCCCGCCGGCGGCCACGCCCAGGAGGACCTCGCGGGGCGTGAAGCGCCCGCCGCCCTCGGCCACGATCGCCACCGCGCGGGCGCCGCTGTGCAGCACCGCGTCGGCGGGGACGATCAGCGCGCCGGCGACGCCGGGGACCTGCACGTCGATGTTGGCGAACATCCGCGGACGGAGCCGCAGGTCGGCGTTGTCCACTTCGACGAACGCCGTCAGCGTCCGCGTGTCGGGGTTCATGGCCGGCCGGAAGAAGAGGATGGAGCCGTTCCAGCGGCGGCCCGGAAAGGCGTCGACGGTCACCGTGACGCGCTGGCCTTCGCGCAGGTGCCGGACGTCGTGCTCGTAGAACTCCACCTCGGCCCACAGGACCGAATGGTCGGCGACCTTCAGCACGGTCATGCCGGGGGCGAGCCGCGTGCCCTCCAGCGAGTCGCCCGTCTTCTCGACGATGAACCCGGAGGCGGGGGAGACGAAGGCGATCGTCCGGCTGACTTCCCGCGTCGCCTCGAGGTCCTCGATCTGGGCCGGCGTCATGTCCCAGTACCGCAGCCGCTCGCGCGCCGCCGCGAGCAGCGACTCGGCCCGCCCGACCGCGTCGGCGTACGCGCCCCCCGCCCGCAGCCGCTCGACGTACTCCATCGCGGAGAGGTACTCCTGCTGCGTCGTCACCATCTCCGGGCTGTAGATCTCGAACAGCGGGTCGCCCGCGGACACCTGCTCGCCGACGTTGTTGACGTGCGCCTGCTCGATCCAGCCGCCGAACTTGGTGTTGACCGAGAAGACGCCCTTCTCGTCGTGGGCGAGGAATCCGACGGTGCGGATGTCGATCGGCAACGACCCGCGCTCCACCCGCGCCGTGCGCACCCCGAAGCTTTGCAGGAAGCCCTGGCTGACCGTCACCCCCCGCGGCGCGCCGGCCGGCGTCGGCTCCGGGTCGGCGCCGGCGTCCCGCGGCGCGCCGGCCGGCGTCGGGTCCGGGTCCCGTTGCAGGGGCACGAGGTCCATCTGGCAGATGGGGCAGTCGCCGGGTTCCTCGGCGATGACCCGCGGGTGCATGCTGCAGGTGTAGAGCGTGTCGCCGTCGTCCGGCCCGTGGGCGTGCGCCTCCCGGCCGGCGTCCCCGGCGCCGGGCGTGTCGGCGGCCGGCGCGCGGGCGAACAGGCTCCAGGCCAGCGCCGCGGCGCCGGCGACGCCCGCGCCGGCGGCCGCCGTCACGACGACGCGAATCCATCTTCGGGTCATGATCAGGGCGCCTCCGGAACCGCGGCGCCGACGGACCGTTCCAGGTCGGCCAGCGCCTTCAGGTAGTCGACGTCGAGGCGGGCGAGGCCGAAGCGCACGTCCAGCAGCACGCGCTGGCTGTCCAGCAGGTCGACGACGCCGGCGCCGCCGGCGGCGTAGGCGGCCTCGGTGGCGATCAGCGACTGCCCGGCCTGCGGCAGCAGCGCGTTCTCGAACAGCGCGATCTGCCGGTCGATGGACTGCAGCCGGAATCCCGTCGAGCGGACCGCCCGCTCGGTCTCGTTGACCGTCGTGCGGTACGCCGCGCGCGCCGACGTGGACCGCTCGGCCGCTTCGCGGAAGGCGGCGTCGTAGCGGGCGGCGCGGAGGAAGGGCAGGCTCATGCCGACCATCACGCTGTAGACGTCCTGGCCGTCGCCGGCGGGCGGCGCCGCGCGGCCCGCCGGGTCGCGCCGGCCGAGGACGTGGCCCCAGGAGGCGCCGACCGAGAAGTCGGGCCGGCGCTGGCGGCGGGCCAGCTCCATTTCCCGCTCCGCGCCCTCGATCCGCCGCTGCGCCGCCTGCACCTCCGGCCGCGCGCGGCGGCCGGAGGCGGCCAGCGCGTCGCCGTCGATCTCCGCCGCCGGGCGGGCGCCCAGGGTCACCGGGGGGATCGGCGCCGCCGCGTCCCGGTCGAGCAGCGCGTTGAGCATCGCCTCGGCGTCCACCCGGCGCCGCCGCAGGTCCTCGCGCCGGTTCAGCGCCCGGGTGATCTCGGCCTGCAACCGGAGCACGTCCGCCTGCTGGCCGAACCCCTGCGCGTAGCGGGACCGGGCCAGGACCTCGGAGTGGCGCAGCAGCTCCTCTTCCTCCCGGCTGATCGCCAGGGCGCGGTCGACGTACCCCAGGTCGTAGTAGGCGCGCTTGACCAGCCGCACCACCTCGGCGCGCTGCGCGCGATGGAGTTCCGCGCGCACCTCGGCGGTCTTCGCGGCCACCTGCCCCCGCAGGGCCCGCTTGCCGAACCCGGGAACCGGCTGCGTGACCGACAGCACGGTGGTCTGCGGCCCGACGCGGGTCTGGGGAAGGCGCGCGTGCTGCGTCACCGCGAGCACCGGGTCGGGCAGGGCGGTGACCTGCGGCGCCCGGTGGCGCGACGCCTGCCAGAGAGCGCGCGCCTCGCGGATCCGCGGGTTGCGGTCGAGCGCCTCGGCGATCAGCGCGGCCAGCCGCGCGTCGCCGTGCGTGGCGTAGGCCGGGGCGGTCTCCGCCGCCTCGGACGGCGGTCGTGGGGTGGCTCGGCCGCCGACCGCCGCGCGGTCCGCGGCCCCGGCTCCGTCCCGGGGCGCGCCGGTCTCCGCGGCGGCGCCGGCGCTCGAGCCGAGCATCGACAGCAGGAGCGCCGCGCAGAAACGCCAGGAACCCCGGCGGCCGGCGGCGCAGCCGTCCGTCCGGCGCGGACGGCCCGTACCGCGGCCTCCGCCGGGTTCCCGATCCCGGACGCCGAGACCGGTTGGAAGCATTCGTCCTATGATGCCACATCGGGCGCCGCCGAAGCGCCCTGCTCGCAGCGTCCACGCATGTTGACGACCGTCGGCGCGCCGCGGCCGCCCGCGCGCGGCTGGTGCGGAGCCGGCGGCCCGGGCGTCACCCCCGTCACCCCCGTCACCCCCCCCCCCCCCCCCATGAATCCGTGCTAGGGTAGGGGCATGGATACGCACATGAGAATGCACATAGAACTCGACGACGCCCTCGTCGCCCAGGTGGACGACATCGCCGGGCCGCGGCGCCGTAGCGCGTTCGTGCGGGACGCGGTGCGCGATGCGGTGGACCGCCGCCGCCGGCAGTACGTGCTGCGCCGGTCGGCCGGGGTTCTGCGCGACGGCGGACACGAGTGGGACGACGATCCCGCCGGGTGGGTGAAGCGGCAACGGTCGGGCGACCCGCGGCGGGTCGGTTGACGCAGTGCTCGTGCTCCTCGACACGACCGTGCTGATCGACTACCTCCGCGGGCGGCCCGCGGTCGGGCGGGTCGAGGCGCTGATCGAGCGCGGCGACGTGCCGTGCACGACCGCCGTCAACGTCGAGGAGATCTTCCGCGGCGTGCGGCCGGCGGAAGTGGGGGCGGTGGAGCATCTCTTCGACGGTCTGCGCCTGGCGCCGATCGGGCGTTCGGAAGGGCGGCAGGCGGGCGAGTGGCGGCGGCGGCACTCGGCGCGGGGGGCGACGCTGTCGCAGGCCGACTGTCTGATCGCGGCGGCGGCGCACGCGGCCGGGGCGGTGCTCGCCACCGGGAATCCGCGGCACTTTCCGATGACGGAGGTCAAGGTCGAGCATTGGCCGGTCGGAGCGTAGTCTGCGCCGTGGAACGGCGCGGACTCCTGGAGGGTTGGTTGGGCGCCGAGCGGAGCCGCCAGGCGACGATTGGCGGGCCAGGAACATCGCGGAACGCGGGCGGGGCGAGGTGCCGCGCGCCGCGTCGCGGAGGGTGCGCCGGCCTCGTCGCCGGAGCGCTCGCGGCCGCGCTGCCGATCGCCGCGGCGGCGTGCGCCGGCGGGACGGCCGGCGAGGCGCGGGCGGGGCGCGGCGCATCCGGTACGGCGCGGTCCGCCGCCGGCCCCGGCTTCCCGGCGGCCGGCTCGGCGCAGCCGGGCGGCGGCGTGCCCGGCTCCCGCCGCGCGGCGCACCGCATCAGGATGGCGCTGCCGGCCGGCGCCGCGGACGCGGCCGAGGCCGCGGCGTTCGAGGAACTGGTCGAGTCGCTGTCGGCGGGGCGGCTCGCTGTCGAGATCGACGCGGACGGCCGTTGCGGCGCGCCGGCGGAATGTCTCGCCGCCCTGCAGGCCGGGACGCTGGACGTCTACCGGACGACGGTGTCCGGCGTCGGACGCCTGTTCCCCGAGCTCCACGTGCTCGACGTGCCGTACCTCTTCGAGACCGACGAGGTCGTGGAGCGGGTGTTCCGCGGGGTCTTCTTCGCGCGCATGCGCGACGCGCTGCTGCACCGGACCGGCCTGCGGCTGGTGGCGCTCGGCAGCGCCGGCGGCTGGCGCGGCATCGCCACCGCCGCGCGGGTCGTGCGCGCGCCGTCCGACCTGCGCGGCCTCGTGCTGCGGACCGCCGACTCGCCGGTCGCGACCGCCTGGGCGCGGGCGCTCGGCGCCACGCCCGCGCCGGGGCCGCGGGCCGCGCTCGGCGCCGCCCTCGCGTCGGGACGGGTCGGCGGGACGGCGGACGGCGTCGCCGCCCTCGCCGCGGCCGGACTCCACGATCGATTCCGGTATCTGCTTCAGGACCGCCACGGCTACGGCGCGGCGCCGTGGCTGATGAACGAGCGGGCGCGCCAGGCCCTGCCGCCGGATCTGCGGCAGCTCGTGCGGGCCGGCTTCGACGAGCTGGCGCGCCTGTCGCTGGCGCGGGCGCGGGGACGCGCCGCCGAGGCGCGGGCGGCCTTCGAGGCCGCGGGCGGGCGGGTGCGCGTCCCGTCGGCGGCGGAGCGCCGGGCGTTCGTCATGGCGGCGGGCCGGGTCTCCACCTGGTACATGGAGGAGTACGGCTACGAGTGGCTGGTCTGGCTGGAGGGCGCGATCGCCGAGGCCGAGCGCGAGATCGCGCTCGCGGAAGCGGTTCGCCAGCCGGGCGGGTGAGACCGCGCGCCTCGGCGCCCGGCCGCGGTTCCGTCCCGCCGCGCCTGGATGTCCCAGTGGCGCCGCGGGCCATCCGTCCCGCCGGGGTTCCGGGGCGTCCGTTCCCCCGGCCACGCCCGGACCTCCGAGTTGGCACGGCAGCCGTCCGTCTCGCCGGGTTCCGGGGCGTCCGTTCCCGGCGACGCCGCCCGCGCCGGGTCAGCGCGACGTGGCGTCGGTGACCACGCCGTCCGCGTCGACGAAACCGAGGCGCCCGCCGCCCACTTCTCCGAGCGAAGCGACGAAGCTCCCCTGGCCGTCGAGGAAGATGATGCTGGGAGCGCCGTCCTCCGCCACCCCGGCGACGAGGCGGGTGGCGGCGGCGTCGCCGAGGTTGAGGACCGTGGCGTTGCCGACCGCGGTCAGCAGCGCCCGGCGCCGGCCCGCGGCCGACAGGGCCAGCTGCGGCATGTCGTCGCCGCCGACGGCGAGCGAGGCGGACTCCCGTCCCGCGCCGTCGGCGAGCGCCAGGCGGGGCAGCCCGTCGCCGTTCAGGTGCATTTGCAGCCGGGTCCGCGCGCCGTCGCCGAGGGTGAGGATCGGCCGCCCCTGGACGGCGCCGAACAGGCCCTGCCCCTCGGCTTCCGGCCCGACGACGATCAGGGCGTCGCCGCCCCGGACCGTGGCGCGCAGCCGCGTCTCGCCGCCGGGGCCGTGGAGCTGCAGCAGCGGGGTCCCGTCGGGCTCGACCGCGAGCGTGCTCCGCGCCCGGCCCGCCCGGTCGTGGAGCGTGATCGACGCGAGTCCGCCCGGGTCGCTCCCGGCGAGCACGCCGCGCAGCCGCCCCGCGTCGTCGACCAGGTTCACCTGCGTCGCCGTGACCACGCCGGCCGCCCCCTGCGCCCGCGCCCCGCCCGCCGTCGAGAGTTGCGCCGCCGCCCCGCCCGCGAACGAGGCGGCCAGCAGCGCGCCGATCGTCCCGAGGCGCTCGACCGCCCGTGCCTGCTGCAACATGTCGTGCTCCCGTGCTCCGGTCTTCGTCCGGGTTTCGCGTCCGCGCCGCCGCGCCCTTGCGTCGACCACGCCGGCCGGGGCGGTGCGCTAGGATAACGGACGGGCGGACCCGCCGGGACGCGGGCGCCGTGAATCGGGCGCGGCGGCGAGAGGCGACGTCGCGGACCGCCGCGCCCTTGCCGGACACGGCGGGAATCAAGGGCCGCGGCGGCCTGGGCGGCAGCGCGCCGCGGCCGGCGGAGAATACGAAGATGACCCTGATCCGAAGCACCTACTTCGTTCGCGCCACGGCCTTCGCGGCCGGCGTGCTGGCCCTCGCGGCCGGCGGCGCGGTTTCGGCCGGCGCGCAGACCGTCCTCGATCCCGACGTCCCCGTCCTGGTGACCGGCGGGGCGGTCCGGGGCGCCGTCTCCGCGCACGACGCGGACGTCGTCGCGTTCCGGGGGATCCCGTACGCCGCGCCGCCGGTCGGCGAGCTGCGCTGGCGTCCGCCGCAACCGGCCGCGGGCTGGGACGGGGTGCGCGACGCGTCGGAGAGCGGCCCGATCTGCGTCCAGAACGGAGGGCGGGACGTCGCCCAGGACGAGGACTGCCTGTTCCTCAACGTCTGGGCGCGGCGCGAGACGGACGCGCCGCGGCCCGTCCTGTTCTGGATCCACGGCGGCGGCTACACGGGCGGCTCCGGATCGACCGCCCTCTACGACGGGACGCGGCTGGCCGCCGACGGGGCCGTGGTGGTCACCATCAACTACCGCCTGAACGTCTTCGGCTTCCTCGCGCACCCGGCGCTGTCCGCCGAGTCGCCGCACGGCGCGTCCGGGAACTACGGCCTGCTGGACGTCGTGGCGGCGCTCGAATGGGTCCGCGACAACGCCGCGGCGTTCGGCGGCGACCCCGGCCGGGTGACGATCTTCGGCGAGTCGGCCGGCGGCGGCGCGGTCATGTCGGTCATGCTGATCCCGGCCGCGGAGGGGCTCTTCCACGGCGCCGTCGCCCAGAGCAACTGGATCAACGGCTGGGACCGGCCGCTGGCCGCGCCGGCCCGCGGCTGGGAGGCCGCCGAGGCCCAGGGCCTGCGGGTGGCCGCCGCGCTGGGGATCGCCGAGGACGCCGACGACCCGCTGGCCGCGATGCGCGCGGCGAGCGCCGCCGACGTGCTCGCCGCGTCGAACGCCGACGCGGGCAGCCCGTTCCTGCGGACGGGGAACGTCTGGGCCCCCAACGTCGACGGCCGGGTCATTCCGGACGACCCGCTGGCCCTGTACCGCGCGGGCCGGCAGCACCGCGTCCCGCTCGTCGCCGGGCTGAACGGCAACGAGGGTTCGCTGATGACGCGCGGCATGGAGATCGCCGACGCCGCGGCGTTCGAGGACCACGTCCGGTCGGTCTATCCGGAGCTGGCTGGCGAGCTGCTCGCGCACTACGACGCGTCGTCGCCCGCCGCGGCGCGGGCCGCCGTCGACAAGCTGATCCACGACCTGTACTTCGCCGGCCCGGTGCGCGCGCACGCGGAGTCGCAGGCCGCCGCCGGCGCGCCGACGTGGCTGTATCACTTCACGCACGTGCCGCCCACGCCGTGGGGCGCCGAGCTCGGCTCGCACCACGCGGCGGAGCTGGTCTACGTCTTCGGCACGCTGACCCGGCGAGAGGAGGGGGGCGAGCGTCCGCTCGGCCTCACCCCGGTCGGCGACTACACCGACACCGACACGGCGCTCTCCGCCGCGATGCGCGCCTACTGGGTGCAGTTCGCGGCCACCGGCGATCCGAACCGCGCGGATCTCCCGGCGTGGCCGGCGTTCGACCCGCGGACCGACCGGCACCTGGAGCTGGGGCCGGCGATCGCCCCCGGGACGGCGGTCGACGTCGAGGGCGCGGCGCTGTGGCGGGCGCTGGAGGAGCACCGCCGCGGCGGTGGGGACTGACGTTCCCCTCCCGCGGCATGCAGGACGTGCTCCGGTGGAAGGAGAATGCCGCATGGACAGGGTGTTCATCTACTGGGACAACTCCAACGTCTTCATCAGCGCGCAGCAGACCGCCGTGGAACGGGAAGGCGAGTCGGCCCGCTATCGGACGCGGGTGCATTTTCGCAACCTGCTGGAACTGGCCCACGCGGGACGGAAAATCGAGCGCGCGGTCGCCGTCGGCTCCGTTCCGCCCGAGTTGCGGCACGTCTGGAACCGCCTCGAGAACGAGGGCGTCACCGTTCGTCTGCTGGAGCGGGGCGCCCTGGAGGGCCGGGAGCAGGGGGTTGACCAGACGCTGCAAACCGAGATGCTTCGGGACGGGTTCGACCACAACGGCGCGCCGGGCATCATCGTCATGCTCACGGGCGATGGCGCCGGCTTTGCCGACGGGGTGGGATTCCACGCCGACGTGGAGCGGATGCACCGGCGGGGGTGGGGCGTCGAGGTGCTGTCGTGGCGGCGAAGCTGCAACCGCCGGATGCGGGAATGGGCCGAGGCGAACGGCAAGTTCATCGCCCTGGACGATTTCTACGACAGCATCACCTTCCTGGAGCCGGCCGCGCCGGGCCGCCCGGCGGCCGAACCGCGCTACGCCGTTCCTCTCGACTCGAGCCTGCGGCCATGACGAGCGTCCGCGGCGGAACGCACCCGGGAACACGTCGACCGCGACGGAATTGGCGCGACGGGGACCGTCCGGTCATCGAACCGGTCCCGAAGGACGGCCTGCTCGACCTGCTCGCGGGTCTGCCGCCGCTGCCGGACGAATTTCCTGACGTGGACGCCACGCTGCAGCCGCTCGACGACGTGAAAGTCTGAAGGCGGTTTCCACGGGGAAGGGCCCGCGGCAGGATGGCGGGCATGCAGGACGTGCTTCTGGTGATCGCGGCGGGCGGAGCGCTGTTCAACTGTTGGCAGATCGCGCGGCTGTCGGGCCGCGTGGATGCGCTTGCATCCACGATGCAGACGGTGTTGACCCTGCTGGCCGGCCGAGCGCCGGAAGCGGCGCGGCGCGGCGCAGGTCCGAGCGCTTGATCCGCCGCATCCCGCGGTTCGCGTGTCCGCGTCGCTCCGTCAGTGCAGCAGGAGGAACGTCGACAGCGGCGCCGAGGGCCAGACCAGCCTGTTCGGCCAGCTCGGAGACGGCCGGCGCCAGTCCCGCGTAGCGGCAGGCGAGATGCAGCAGCGTCTCCAGCAGCGCGGAATCCTGCCGGCGTCCCTCGCCGTTCAGGAGGTCGTGCTGGACGACCCTCCTGATCACGGTTTCGTACAGGAGGTCCGCCAGTTCCGCCCGGTCGACGGGCTCGGGCCGGTGCACGATCGGATAGCCGCCGCGTTGGGAAAAGTGCCGAAACGCGGCGATGCGGAACTCGGAGTGCCGCCGGCCGTGCTCGCGCAGCGCCGTCCAGAACGTCCGGTCGCCGAGCTCGTCGAAGCCGTTGCCGGGCAGGAACGGCCGCGGGGGTTCCAGCCCGTGCAGGGGGCCGATCTCGGTCAGCGAGAACACGCCCGCCTCCAGCGTGCTGATCCGTCCGGCGAGGCTGTCGCGTCCCTGCTCGATGCGCAGGGCGGAGCTGCCGGTGACCAGGACGCGCACCGAGGCGTTGTCCGCCAGAAACTTCACTGCGCGTGCCAGCCGCCGACCACCTGCACTTCGTCGAAGAAGAGATGCGCCCACCGCCCGGCGCGCGCCAGGCGGTTGAAGTGCGTCTTCGCGACGTGGTGTTCGAACCAGTCCGCGATGCGGAGGATCGGGTCGACCAGCTCGCGCAGCGATCCCGGATCGTCGAACTGCACCCGCAGGATGGTGTCCGGCCGGGCGCCCTCCGCGAGCAGGTCTTCGACGATTTGGAGATGCGCCGTGGTCTTGCCGACCTGCCGCGGGCCGCGCAGCGCCACGATCGGCGCGAGCTTCAGTTGCAGCCGCCGGCGGATCCGCCCTACCAGATGCCGCCGCGGGCCGGGCAGCACGGGCGCGGGGTCGCCGCTCCACCAGGGGTTCTGCCGATGCAGGTCGGCGACGAGCGGCCGGGGCAGCTCCGGGGCGGGCGACGCCGGATCGCCGCCGGTCATGATCCGCGCGCCGGTTCAGGGGAACCGCGGCTCATGGATGGTCAAAGACTGGAAGACCGGTGCGTCATCCCGCCGGTGGCTCGCCGGGTTCGCTTCCCTCCGGCCCGCGCGCCGCCGGCCGGCGCGACAGGTCCAGGGGCGCCCGGTCGCGGGGCGGGGCGAGCTCGTAACCGGGGCGCGACGGTTCGCGGAAGGTGATGGCGTCGTAGTGGTCGTCGAGCGGGACGAACACGCCGTGGGCGTCCGCCCATTCGCGCATGCCGCGGTTGCACGAATGCGCCCACGACAGCACCTCCACCCCCCAGCCCCGCCGGTGCATCCGCTCCAGCGTGCGGTGGAACCCGCGGCCGTGCGCGTAGCCGGCGCCGTCGCCGGTCAGCAGCGCGACGATCCCCGGGTCGCCGTTGTGGTCCAGGCCGTCCTCCAGCATGCGCAACTGAAGCCACTGGTCGGGCACGCCCTGTTCGCCCTGCTCCCGCGCGCCGCGGTCGAACAGATGGACCTCGACGCCGCGGTTCTCCATCCGGTTCCAGAGTTGCCGCATTTCCGGGGGGATGGATCCGGCGGCCACCGCCCGCCGCAACGGGCGGTCGGCATGGGCCAGGCGCAGCAGGTTGTCGAAGTCGACGCGCACCAGATAGCGTGCGCCCGGCGTGCCCTCCCGCTCCTCGGCCAGGCGTTGCGCCTCGTGATAAATGTTGGAGTTGTCCCAGTAGACGAACACGTCGTTCATGGCGTGGTTCCGTGCCGCGCCGCGATTTCGCGCCGGACGACGTTCATGGGCCGGCAGCTTCACGCGGCCCGCGTCCTGCCCGCGGCGGAGCGGCGCTCACATCCCGGCCTGCTCCTTCACGTAGCGCGCCACCTGCTCGTGGGTGGCGAACCAGACGTCGCCCCGCGCCCGGACGTGGTCGATCAGCCCTTCGAGGATCACCATGCGCGAACGGTGGCCGATGACGTGCGGGTGGGTCGTCAGGAGGAACGTCGTCCCTTCCTCGTACGCCTTGTCGAACTCGTCGATCCAGACCTGCAACAGCTCGCGCGGCGGCGTGTAGCGGGCGCCGCGGGGATTGAGCAGCGGGGCGTCGTCGAGGATCCACTCCACCGGCAGCTCGACGACGCCGGTCGGCTCGCCGTTCTGCAGCAGCTCGTAGGGGCGGTCGTCGGCCATCAGCGAGCTGTCGTAGAGGAAGCCGAGCTCGCGGATGATGCCGAGCGTGGCGGGGCTGAAGTCCCACGACGGGGCGCGGTAGCCGACCGGGCGGCGGCCGGTGGCCCGCTCCAGGTAGTCGGTGGCCCGGACGACGAGCTCGCGTTCGGTCTCGGCGTCGAGGGCGCTGTTCAGCTCGTGGATCCAGCCGTGCACGCCGAACTCGTGCCGCCCGGACGCCCGGATGACGTCGACCATCTCGGGCCGTAGCACCAGGCTGACCGCCGGTATGAAGAACGACGCCGGGATCTCGTGGCGGTCGAGCAGGTCGACGACCCGCCGCAGGCCGACCCGCGCGCCGTACTCGCCCTGCGACATGGCGCCGATGGACGGCTCGGCGTTGCGCGCGACGGCGATGGTGTCGTTGTCGACGTCGAACGACAGCATCACCGCGACGCGGGCGCCGCCCGGCCACGAGGCCGGCTGCAGATCGCGGCCGGCGCGGACGCGGTTGGCGACGGCCCGGATCTGGTCGAGGTCCAGGTGGATGCCGGGCTGGTTCGTCTGCGCCGCCGCGGCGCCCGCGCAGAGAAGACCGGCCGCGAGGAGGACCGCGCCGACCGGGTTGCGGCCCGGCCCCGGAAAGGTCGGCCAGCCGGTCAGCAGGCCCTGCAGTCCCGCCGCCGCGAACAATGCCCCCGGGACCGCGACGGCGGCGGCGTACGGCCCGACACCGCCGTCCGCGGCCATGACGCAGGACGCGTGGACGAGCCAGCCCGCGCCGGCCGACAGCCGGACGCCCCCCTGTCGCGCGCGGGTCTTCCAGCGCCACCCGGCGAGGGCGAAGCTCGCGAGCAGGAAGGGCAGCGTGGTCATCGGGTCTCCGACCTACATCGGGTGCTGGATCTGCAGCACTTCGTAGATCCGCACCACGGCGCGCGGGTCGGCGTTGCGGGCGCGCGCGCCGTAGGCGTCCTCGTGCGCGCTCAGGTCGATGCGGGCCGCCGCTTCCTCCGCCGAGAGTCCCTCGGCGCGCAGCTTCGACGCCTGGGCCCACAGGTCGCGCAGGTAGGCCTGGAGGTCGTCGATCTGCGACCGGTCGCGCAACGGCGCGCCGTGGCCCGGCACGATGACGTCGAAGTCGAGCGCCTTCAGCCCGTCGAGGCTGGCCGGCCACTCGCCGACGAACCCGTCGCCCATGTAGGGCAGGCCGTTGGCGCCGGGGCTGCCGACGAAGAAGTCGCCGGTGAAGACGATGCGCTCCTCGGGCAGGAACACCATCGTGTCGCCGCCGGTGTGGCCGCGCCCGACGAAGTGCAGCTCCACCGTGCGCCCGCCCTTCACGAGGGTCATCGTGTCGCTGTAGGTGACGTTGGGCGCCTTGACCACCGTCTCCGCGATGGCGTTGTAGTGCGCCTCGCGGATGCGCAGGTCGGTCTCGAGCCGCGTCCGCTCGGCCGGATCGCTCGCCGCGGCGAGCTGCGCCCGGATCTGCTCGATCTGGCCGGGGATGGCGGCCGAGAAGGACCGGTTGGTGCGCTGGTTCAGGGGGTCGGCCAAGTGCTGCGAGCGCACGTAGTCGTGGCCGATGATCTCCACGTCGTCGCCGAAGAGCTGGTTGCCGTGCGAGTGGTCGAAGTGGAAGTGGGTGTTGAACACGTAGCGGATGGGCTTGTCGGTCACCTCCGACGCGACCTCCGCGACGAGCTTGCGCGCCGCCGCCGGCGAGACGCTGGTGTCGACCAGCATCGCGTGGTCGTCGTTGACGATGACGAGCGAGTTGCTCATCGTCGTCATCGCGCCGGTGCCGGTCGCGAAGAAGACGCCGTCGCCGATCTCCTCGAACCGCCAGGCCGCCGCCCCGTCGGTCGGGTCCGTTTCCTGGGCCGCCGCCAGCAGGCCGGTGGTGAGCAGCGCCGCCGCGAGGACCGCGGCCCGCGCCGCGCCGCGTCGTGTCTTGAACATGTCGTCGTTCCTTTTCCTTTGGTTTCCGCCGGTCCCGTTCCGCTTCTATTCGCCGTATCCCGTTCGTGCGCGCGCTCCGGCTCCCGGCGCTCGTCCTCGGTCGGCCGCCCGGCCCGTCGTCTCCGGGTGGTGGTGCTCGATGTACAGGAAGCCGTGGTAGACGCCGGTGCGGTGCGTCCGGCGCGCCTGATCCCGCACGTGGATGGTCAGCGTCCGCGGGGCCTTCGCCTCGTAGCAGTTGCCGCGCCGCGCCGTCGCCAGGTGCTGAAAGAGCATGCGCTGCTCGGGCGCCCTCCGGAACGTCTCCCGGCCGGACGAGCCCACGTCGGTGTACGCCCCGCCGTACCAGCGGTCGATCGGCGCCGGACGGTGGTCGACGCGGCGCAGGAGGCGGCGGTCGACCGACGCCATCTCGCGCTCCAGCGCCGCCGCGACGCGCGCGGTGTGCGCGCAGGCGCCCCGTCCGCACTCGGTGTGCCCGCCGCGCGTCCGGACGGGGTGCGCCCCGGGGGGCGGCAACCGATCCTGCAACTCGCGCAACGCGGGGGTCGGCTCTCCGAAGTAGGCGAGACCCTCGGCCGCCTGGACCACGTAGCAGTCGTGGGGATGGAGCGTCGCCACCTCGACGGCATGCTGGTCGGCCGGCAGCACCCAGTGGATCGTCTCCGGGGCCGGCCGCGCAGGCGGCTGCGCCGCCGGGACCGGACCGGCCAGGCTTCCGGCGGCCACGGCGGCCGCCGCGAACGCCGCGCGCCCTGCGCCGCCCATCGGGAGGCATTCTAGCAGTCTGCGCCGTAAAACGGCGCGGACTGCTGGAGCGGTCAGGCTGGGCGCAAGGCGACGCTTGTGGGTGCCGGCAGCCCGCCGCGAAACCCCGCGGGAGCGTGACGCCGCGCCGCCGGCCCGCGGCCGAACCGCGCCCCGGACTGCTATCATGGCGGGCGCGTCGACGGACCGAACGGCCGCGAGGGGAGAAGAGGCGACCATGCGCGATGGAACACTTCGGATGCGGAAGGGCGCGGCCGGCCTGCTCGCCCTGGCCTTCGTCCTGGCGGCGGGCGCGCCGGCGTTCGGCCAGCGGGGCGCCCCGGCCAACGGCGAGTGGCCGACCTACGGCGGCGACCTCGGCGGGACCAAGTACTCGCCGCTCGACCAGATCGACAGGAGCAACTTCGGCGACCTGGAGATCGCCTGGCGCTGGCGGTCGGCCGATGCCTTCCTGAGCATCGACACGCCGGACGGCGGCGAGTGGTGGGCCGACTCGCGTCTCATCTTCGAGGAGCTGCTGCGCCGCGACCCGAACCGCTGGCGGGACGCGCAGCCGCCCTACGTCACGAACCTGAAGGCGACGCCCCTGATGGTCGGCGGGCGCCTCTTCATCAACATGCCCACCTCGCAGGCCGCGTCCATCGACGCGCGGACCGGCGAGACGCTGTGGGTCTACAACCCCAAGACCTACGAGGAGGGCACGACGACGATGACCGCCCGCTGGAACCAGCGGGGGGTGGCGTACTGGTCCGACGGGCCGGCGCGCGAGGACGAGCGGATCCTGTTCGGGACCGGCAACGGGCACCTCATCTGCGTCGACGCCAAGACCGGGCGGCCGTGCGCCGACTTCGGCGACGGCGGCTGGGTCGATCTGACCGAGGGCATCCCGCGGGCCGAGCGCGGGAGCCGCGACTGGCTGAACGCGCTGCTCTATTCCGTGCAGTCGCCGCCGCTCGTCGTCGGCGACACCGTCGTCACGCCGTCGTCCATCTCGTCCTACAACGTCACGCGCGAGGCGCCGCCGGGGTGGATGCGCGGCTTCGACGTGCGGACCGGCCGCATGAAGTGGATGTTCCACACCATTCCGCAGGGGGACGAGTTCGGCAACGACACCTGGGAGGGCGATTCCTGGCGCGTGACCGGCAAGGTGGGCGTCTGGTCGTTCATGAGCGCCGACCCGGACCTGGGACTGCTGTATCTGCCGACCAACACGCCGGCCCCGGACTACTACGGCGGCCACCGGCTCGGCGACAACCTGTTCGCCGAGAGCGTCGTGGCCCTGAACGTCGAGACGGGGGAGCGCGAGTGGCACTTCCAGGCGGTCCACCACGGCCTCTGGGACTGGGACTTCCCGGCCGCGCCGAACCTGGTCGACGTGGTGGTCGACGGCCGGCCGGTGAAGGCGCTCGCGCAGGTCAGCAAGCAGGGCTTCCTGTACGCCTTCGACCGGGCCACCGGCGAGCCGATCTGGCCGATCGAGGAGCGTCCGGTGCCGACCGACACCGACGTGCCGGGCGAGCGGCCGTCGCCGACCCAGCCGTTCCCCACGAAGCCGGAGCCGTTCGAGTACCAGGGCGCGGTGGTCGACGACCTCGTCGACTTCACGCCGGAGATCCGCCGGATGGCGATCGAGGCGGTGCGGGGCTACCGGCTCGGACCCATCTTCACGCCGCCCACGTGGGACGGGACCATCCAGCGGCCGAGCGCCGGCGGCGGCGCCAACTGGTCGGGGGCGGCGGTCGATCCCGAGACGGGCATCCTGTACGTGCCGTCCAACAACGCCTACTCGGTGATGCAGTACCGCGAGCCGGAGCCGGGCGAAGGGGCCACGCTGGCCGTCATCGAGCGGCGCGGCCCGACCCGCACGCGGCCCCAGATGCCGCAAGGGCTGCCGCTGTTCAAGCCGCCCTACTCGCGCATGACCGCCATCGACCTCAACACCGGCGAGCACGTCTGGATGAAGCCGATGGGCGACGGCGACCGGATCCGCAACCACCGTCTGCTGCGGGACCTCGACCTGCCGCCGCTCGGCGGCGACAGCAGCCGCGCCGGGCCGCTGCTGACCCCGGACCTGCTGATCTACGCGCTCACGGCGGGCGGGACGGACGACGGGCCGCGCCTGGTGGCGTTCGACAAGGCGACCGGCGAGGAGCTGGCGCAGGTCGATCTGCCGGGCGGCGCCATCGGCACGCCGATGACCTACCTGGTCGACGGCCGGCAGTACGTCGCGCTGACGGTCGGCGGGGGCCGCGTGCCGGAGCTGATCGCGCTGGCGTTGCCGGAGTAGGGAGGAGATCCCGAGGCGGCCCGCGCACCGCGCCGCCGGCCGGCGGCCCGCGCGCGGCCGTTGCGGTTCCTTGCGAGGCGCCGTTGGACCCCGTCCTGACCCTGCTGCGCGACCTGGTCGCCCTCGATTCGGTCAACCCGTCGCTGGTCCCCGGCGGCGCCGGGGAGTCGGCCGCCGCCGAACGGGTCGCGGCGGCGTTGCGGGCCGGCGGCCTCGACGTGGAAGTCAGCGAGGCCGCTCCCGGCCGCCCGAACGTCGTGGGCGTGGTCGAGGGCCGGGCGCCGGGGCGCGCGCTGATGCTGTGCGGCCACACCGACACGGTCGGCGTCGAGGGGATGGCGGCGCCGTTCGATCCGGTCCTGCGGAACGGCCGCCTCCACGGGCGGGGCAGCCAGGACATGAAGAGCGGCGTGGCCGCCATGGTCGACGCCGCGGTCCGGGTGGCGCGCGGCGGCGGTCTCCCGCGCGGGCGGCTGGTGGTGGCGGCGGTGGCCGACGAGGAGCACGCCAGCATCGGCGCGGAGGCGCTGGTCGAGGCGCACTCGGCCGATGGCGCCGTGGTGACCGAGCCGACGGACCTGCGCCTGGCCACCGCGCACGAGGGCTTCGAGTGGGTGGAGGTCGAGACGCGCGGGCGCGCCGCCCACGGCAGCCGCCCGGCCGAGGGCCGGGACGCCGTCCTGTACATGGGCCGCGTGCTCGGACGCCTGGAAGCGGTCGAGGCGGGGTTGCGGGCGGGCGCGGCCCCTCCGCGGCCCGGACGCGCGTCGCTGCACGCCTCGACCATCCGGGGCGGGCAGGCATGGAGCGTCTATCCCGACCGCTGCGTGCTCGGCGTCGAGCGCCGCACGGTGGCGGGCGAGGCGCCGGACGCCGGCTTGACGGAGGTCCGGCGGGCCCTGTCGACGCTGGCCCGGGAGGACGGCGCCTTCGAAGCCTCCGCGCGGCAAGTGCTGACGCGCCCGCCGCACGAGATCGCCGACGATCATCCGCTCTGCGGCGCTCTGCGGCGGATACTCCGCCGGCGCGGCCTCGACGACACGCCGACCGCCGCGTCGTTCTGGACCGACGCCGCGATTCTCGGGCGCGCGGGGACGCCGGCGGCGCTGTTCGGTCCGCGCGGCGCGGGTCTCCACGGCCCCGAAGAGTACGTCGAGGTCGACTCGGTGCTCGTCTGCCGCGACGCGCTGGCCGACCTGATCCGCGCGTTCTGTTGACGGCGCCGAGGCCGCGGCGCCACGAGGGGGTCAGGAGGCGTCGGCCCGGTGGGGGAAGGTGGTGCCGAGGGCCAGAGTCGAACTGGCGACACCATGATTTTCAGTCATGTGCTCTACCACCTGAGCTACCTCGGCACGCCGGAGGGCAAGACGCCCGGAACCACCAAGATAACGCAAGGCGCCCGCGGCCGGCAAGGCGCCGACGTCCCGCCGTTCCCGGAGGCGGTGGCCGCCTTCGAGCAGGCGCTCGAGCGTCGCGCACCGACAGACCGCGGTTACGCCGGGCGCTGTCGGGGCTGCCGGTCCTGTTGCCGACTTCTACACCAACCGCGCTCGTGCACCTGATGCCCCGGATGCTCCGGCCGCTCCGGCCGCGGCAACGAACCCTGCAAGATCGAGGGGTAGTGCCCGACGCGGCCGGCCCCGGCGCAGGGCCGCGCTGCTTCACGGCCGGACCCGTCGCGCCGCCACAGGCATTGTCCGGCTCCGCGTGAACGTGCGAACATGCGGCATGAAGACCACGCTTGGTCTGCCCGACGCCGCGCCGCGGCGAGCGCAGGCCGCGGCCGACGACCACGGCGTGACGCTGCGACAGTTCATCACGGAAGCACTCGACGAAAACTGCGCCGCGCTTCCGCCCCCCGGGACCTCCGGCCGTGACGCCGATCCGCCCTGGATGGCCGGATTCGGCGCGCTGGCCGAGCTCCGGGAAGAGAATCGTCGCATCGAAGCGTTGATCGAGGACGAATTCGAGAAGCTGCCCGCCGGCGAGGACGCGTGAACACGGGCGACGGCAGCCTGAAGCCGGGCTGGACGCGCGTGGCGTTCGGGGACGTGGTGCGCCTGAGCAGGGAACGGGCGCCGGATCCCGAAGCCGCCGGTTTCACCCGCTACGTCGGACTCGAGCACGTCGATCCCGGCGACCTGACGATTCGCCGGTGGGGAAGCGTTTCCGACGGCACTACCTTCACGAACGTCTTCCGTCCCGGCCAGGTGCTCTTCGGCAAGCGGCGCGCGTATCTGCGGAAGGTCGCCGTCCCTGATTTCGGCGGTGTCTGCAGCGGCGACGTCTACGTGCTCGAATCGAAGGACGACCGCCGCCTTCTGCCCGACCTGCTGCCGTTCATCTGCCAGACGGACGCCTTCTTCGAGCACGCCGTCGGCACGTCCGCCGGTTCGTTGTCGCCCCGCACCAACTGGCAAGCCCTTGCGACGCACGAGTTCGCCCTGCCGCCGCTGGAGAAGCAGCGGCGAATAAGCAAAGTCCTGCACACTTTACGCGAAGCGAGAGAACGGTGGCGTGCGTGTCACCGGTCGCTGCAACGCGCTGGTGAGTCAATGACGATTGCCGTCTGCGGGCGACTGCTTGACACGTGCCCCCTTGTGCGTCTTGGGGATGTTGCAGACGTTCGCTATGGGTTGTCAATCACACCGAGCCGCCGACTATCGTCCGGCGCCTTGCGTGCTGTTGGCAATCCGCCAAAGGCGCGGAACGCGCGGGTGCCGTATCTGCGAGTTGCGAACGTTCTGAGAAACATTGTGGACCTTTCCGACGTCAAGATGACCAACGAACTTGATGGAGACGACAAGAAGTACCAGTTGCGTGTGGGAGACTTGCTGGTCGTAGAAGGACATGCCGATCCGCTCGAAATCGGAAGAACCTGCGTTTGGCGGCACCGGATCCGCATGCTTCACCAGAATCACGTAATCCGAGCGCGATGTCGTGAACCCATTCCCCCGGACTATATTTGTGCTATAATGAATTCCCCGCAAGGGAAACAGTATTTTCGAGCACAGGCAAAGTCTTCCAGTGGGTTGTATACAATAAACTCGAAGGTGGTAGGAGACTACCGCCTTCCGCTGCCGCCGCCATCGACCCAGCGTTCGATTGCCACAAAAGTGGAGTCGTTACGCTTGGTTGCGGACAGGATCATGACGGATCGCGTGAAGAGAATAGAGGCGTTGACGAAATCTACGCTGAGGACCTTGTTCAGCTGACGATTGGTTCAGTCAAGAAAATCGCGGCGAATTTCGCCAGCAAAGCGCCAGGCTCCATGATCGCGCCTGAAGCCATCTCCGCTCATTTCAGGCCAGCCTTTCGGTTCGTATCGTACCCTGAAATTTCCGAATCGAATTGTCTTGAGCGAATTCCGAAGCAGGTTGTCAATTGACGTTAGATCGCCCCGTCAATTTCGGCCCAATTCCCTCTTGACGACCGCGTTGAACGCCTCATGTCTCGTCGCGCGCCTGGCCTTGTCGTTCGCTCCTCTCTGAACTGCCTTGACGTAGCTCGCTGCCTCGTCCGGCACCTGGGCGCCTTCGTCGGTGCTTCTTCTGTCAATCTCGGCGGCAAACCTGGGTAGAAGTCGCTTCAAGATACCCTTCTCACGCCGTGTCAATTTTTTGTCGCGAAACAGGTGCGCGAACGCCACGAACATCGTATAGAAATCGTTCTTGTTTCCCCATCGAAGATCCTTTATGTCCGGCAAAATATCACGGATGGCTTCCAGTGTTTGCCTGAACGTCGTTGTGACGGACCGTTGTTGCGGAAACTCATCATCGTAGTCTTCGTACATGGAATAGTACTTGTCGAGAATGTTGGGCGCTCCGCCCTGAGGACCGTGCAGGACGCCAATCATCAACTCCGAGATGAACTCCACGTCCGCCTGCCGCCGTATCGCTGCCGGTGTTATGATCTTGTTCTCGGCCCAGTAGTCCTCATCGGCCAGTTTCTCCGCCATTCTCGCGAACGGACCGCTGTAGGTGGCATTGCGCAACTCCTGCGGCTTGAGCGGCGTGAGATACTTGTTGAGTCTGCGAAATATGTTCTTTGTGTCGTCATCGCTCTCGGTGTACAGATACCTTGCAGTGAACTCGTAGGAAAAGAACGCTTTTCTCTGTTCGTCAGTCAAGTCAGAAAACGATAGCCCGCGCCACTCGGACGCGGAATCGAGTCTGTCCAGGGTGAAACTGTTGGATTCCTGTTCTTCTTCGTCGATCTCCGATCCTATGAATTGCAGCACCGATCTAATCCGCTGCTGACCGTCGACGACGGCGAACGTTTCGTCGCCGTCGGCCGTGACCGACCTCTGCACGTAGATTTCCGGAATCGGGAATTTCAGAAGAATCGTCTCGATCAGATAACACTTTTGCCTGGGAGTCCAAACCGGCCTGCGCTGGAAGGGCGGCTTGATCGCCAGGCGCTCGTTCAAATAGTGGTCGCGGAACCAGCTGATCGGGTGCAGCGTTGACGTGAATCTCATGACTGGACCTCGTTCAGGCGAATCGCGCTCGTATCCTTCGCAAACCGGCCGCTTGGTACTTCAAGGCGTGGTCCCGGCTTCTGTACAAACGTCCAGAAACGGTATGAGCCGTCAGGCCTGTCAGCAGCGAAGCCTTTTGAAATGTATTGAACCACAACGTAGAGATGTCCCGCAAGGGAACGAGCGCGCGGGTGAATTCCAAGCCACTGTAGCGTATCTTGTCGGGATGAAACAGTCCCCAGTAGATGTCGCTGCGGCGCTTCCTGACCCATTCGCGGTCTTCCTTCGGAAGGTTCCGGCCCTTCCTGGGATAGTGCCAATCGATAATCGCGTGCCAGATTCTGTCGAAGAGACCGTGATCGATGACGGCGATGTCTATGTCCGAACGCGGTCCGAACGGTCTTGGAAATTTGTCGGGATGCACGCTGAAACCCAGTTTGGCGCTGCCGACCGTGACGATCGAGCTCGGAGCGACGTCAAGAGTCGCGGCGATCTCATCGACAAGAAGGTCGTATACTTTTCTGTCGGAAAATATGAATGGGTCGCCAGCAATGATGTTGTCGGCGACAACCTTCGCGCTCTCTTCCGTCACCAGTGCGCTCCTGAATATAGCGATTCTCTGCTCCACGGCGGCGCGGGAAACACTCCGAGGGATCATCGGCGCATTCTTCATGTCCGCTGAAGCACTGTCTGCTGATCGGGATTGCGGACTACCCTCCCGACACACGCCGCCGACACTTCCAAGTCAACACCCCCATGATGCAGTTCCCGGAGGCGATTGTCAAGGGCCCAACGGGCGTTGGGTGCATGTCGCTGTCGCCGTTGGCTACGGGTACGTGGCGCGCTCGCGGTCGGAGAGCGACACGGGCGAGCTGCACGACCGGACCGGTCTTCGTGGACGCCGATGTTCTGGTCGGTTGGCCGACGCCTCGGACCCGTGAAGCGGGCGGCCCGGACACGTGGCAGGTGGACGGCGGCGGCGGACGTGGCCGAGCTGGTCGTGTCCGGGGGGCGGCCTCGGCGCCGTACCAGCCGTCGCATCGCTATTTCCTGCTCGACGAGGGCCGGGCGCGGAGGGAGGTCCGCCGCGGGACAATCTGGTGTCGACACTGATAAGGTTGGAGACGGACTCCGACCGGGCGCGTTCGCGCGTCTTGAGGACGTTCGCCGGCCGGCGGACTGAAGCGATGAAGCACCGCATCGTGGTCATCGACGACGAGGTCGCCATCCGCGACTCGCTGAAGATGATCCTCGAGTACGACGGCTACGAGTGCCTGCTCGCGCCGAGCGGCCAGGCGGGGCTGGCGTGCGTCGAGCGGGAGGACCCGGATCTGGTTTTCGTCGACGTCAAGATGCCGGGCATGGACGGCATCGAGGTGCTGCGCAAGATCCGCGCGCTGGACGAACTGCTGCCGGTCGTCATCATCTCCGGGCACGGCACGGTGAGCACGGCCGTGGAGGCGACCCGGCTCGGGGCGTTCGACTTCCTGGAGAAACCGCTGTCGACGGACCGCGTGGGCGTCACCATCCGCAACGCGCTGCGCCAGCGGCGCCTGCGGGCGGAGAACCGGAGCTGGCGGCGGGCCGCCGAGGCGCGCCACGAGATGGTGGGGGAGAGCCGCGCGCTGCGGGCCCTGACCGACGAGATCCGGCGGGCCGCGCCGGTGCGCAGCGCCGTCCTCATCCGCGGCGAGAGCGGCGTCGGCAAGGAGCTGGTCGCGCGGGCCATCCACCGCAACGGCCCGCGCGCCCGCGAACGGTTCGTGCAGGTCAACTGCGCGGCGATCCCCGACGAGCTGATCGAGTCGGAGCTGTTCGGGCACGAAAAGGGTTCGTTCACCGGCGCGACCGAGAAGCAGATCGGGAAGTTCCAGCAGGCGGACCGCGGCACGATCTTCCTCGACGAGGTCGGCGACATGTCGCTCCGGACGCAGGCCAAGGTGCTGCGGGTGCTGCAGGAGGGCGAAGTGGAGCGGTTGGGCTCGGCCCGCACCCTGCGCGTGGACGTGCGCGTCCTGGCCGCGACGCACCGGGACCTGGAGCAGGCGATCGACGCCGGCGAGTTCCGCGAGGACCTGTACTTCCGGCTCAGCGTGCTCCCCGTCCACGTGCCGCCGCTGCGCGAGCGGCCGGAGGACGTGCCGGTGCTCGTGCGGCACTTCGCGGCGACGTTCGCGCGCGAGAACAACTTCCGGCCGACGCCGTTCGGCCGCGACGCGCTCGACGCGCTCGCGCGACACCACTGGCGCGGCAACGTGCGCGAGCTGCGCAACTCGGTCGAGCGTCTGCTGGTGATGGCGCCGGGGCCGTCGATCGGGCTGGCCGACGTCCGCTCGGTGCTGCGGCTCGACGAACGGCCGCCCGCGCCGTCCGCCGCCGGGGCCGGCGCGCGCACCCTGCGCGAGTTCAAGGAGACCGCCGAGCGCGCCTTCCTGGTCGCCCGGCTGCGCGAGCTGGACTGGAACGTCTCGCGGACCGCCGAGGAGATCGACACGCCCCGCAGCAACCTCTACAAGAAGCTGGATCAGTACCGCATCAGCCAGGAGACCGACGGCTAGGAGTCTGCGTAGTGGAAAGGCGCGGACTCCTGCCAGGAGTCGGTGTCGTCGGTGTCGTGGAACGGCGCGGACTCCTGCAGGGGTGGTCGGGCGCCGAGCGGAGCCGCCGGGCGACGATTGGCGGGCGGGGCTCCGGCCCGCGGCCGGCCGCCGCTCAGTCGATCCAGCCGCCGCCGAGCACCACGTCTCCGTCGTACAGCACCACGGCCTGGCCGGGTGCGATGGCCGGCTGCGGCTCGTCGAACTCCAGGCGCAGGGCCGCGCCGTCGAGGGGCCGGACGCGGGCCGGCGCGGGCGCGTGGTGGTGGCGGATCTGCGCCGTGACCGCGCGTCCCGGCCGCGGCGGCCCCTCGATCCAGTTGACGCCGGACGCGGTCAGGGCCGTCCTTTCGGGGGCGGCGCGCGGACCGACGGTGACCGCGCCCGACGCCGCGTCGAGGGCGGTGACGTACAGCGGCGCCGGGCCCGATACGCCGAGTCCCTTGCGCTGGCCACGGTGAACCGGTGCACGCCCCCGTGGCGGCCCATCACCCGTCCCGCCGCGTCGACGACCGCCCCGCCGCGCGGGCCGCCGGGGATGCGCCGCTCCACGAACGACGCGCAGGCGAAGGCGCTGAAGGGGACGCGCCATGCGTTGCTGAAGCACTCGGCGCGGAGGCCTGGCGTCTGAAGACGTTGCGCCGGGAGAACCGGGCGCTGGACCGGGCCTACCCACACGCATTTGAGGAGATTCGAAGATTCTCGGGCAGGCCGCGGCGGGAACGGTTCGCCGCGACGACGATCGCGGCGAACCCCGCCAGCAGAAGCCACGTCAGGACCACCTGCTTGGAAAGGTAGAACATCTGGGCGAAATCGTTTCGGAAATTGTAGAAGGTCAGTATTGGAAGCCAGGCGAGGTACAGTGAACGGGAGCGGCGCGCCCGGCGCATGAGCGAAGAAAGAAAGATGACCAGGCCGGTGTAGGCGCACGAGAAAATCACGACGGCGGACATTCCCCCGACGGCGTACCAGGACCCCAGATTGCTGTCCGCAAGATTCTTGTTGGGTATCGGCTCCAGCACCGGCCCCTCCACGTAGTCGTTGTAGGTCTGAACGTCTATTCCGGCTTCTGCCATGAACACCAGCAGGCTCGGAAACGCGGAAAGGAAATGCCCGTAGCCCAGATGGATCCCGGCGTCCAGGCCGGCCAGGAATATCAGGGCCGGACCCGCCGCCTCGGGGAAGTTCAACACGCTGCTCAGGCCGCCGTCGAAGATGGTGTTGAGCAACTGACGGTAGTCGTTGGGACTCATGAAAGCGACGGGGCGAAACATCCTGATGCCTATCAGGAAAAAGACCGCGGCGGCGCCCGCCGCGCAGAAAACGCGGCGCCGATACAGCGCCGTGACCGCCGGGGACCGAGCGCTCGCCGCGACCAGTATTCCAAGCACGGACATGACCACGGCGAAGCGAAAACCGATGAACAGCATGAACGACGCGAGGGCCGCGGCGGCGACGAGAAGGAAATGACGCCGCGACAGGTACGCCGCGACGATGGCGTGGATGGTGAACATCTCCGCGTAAGCACGGGGGCGGGATCCGGTGTTGTCCAGCACCGTCGTCTTGTCGTCGGCGAGAACGAGCCAGGGATCGTTCAGAACGTACAGCGCAATGCAGCCCGCGCCGAGCAGAACCCCGCCGGCCGCCATCATCGCAAGGTGGTCCCGAGCGGCCGGATCCTCCACGAATGCAGGCGGGGCCGCGTGCCCGGCGGGAGAGGCGGCCACGTCACGGGCGATCGTCCCGGCCAGAAGCACGAGGAAGAACGTGACGATTATGGCGTAGGACCGTGGAGTGTACGTGTAACTCAGATCGAATGACTGGAACTCTACGTGTCCGATTATCGCAAAGCACATGTACATTACGCCGGAGAAAAAGAATACGGACAGGAAGTCGAACCGCCGGGGCGCGAAGATGAAATAGGATGCCCCGGCGAGTATCGTGAACAGGAACAGGAAATACATCGCGCCTGCCGCGGGTCAGTCGTCAGCCGGCGGCGCCGGCCCGCTGTTCCGCTTCCGGCTTTTCGAAAAAGGGCCGCACGTTCAGGGCCGCCGCGAGAAACGCCAGGAACACCGCGGCGGCGATTCCGGCGACGCCGGCCAGAATCGCGATCAGCGACAGGGGCGTTCCGCTGGGCGCCGCCGGGACCGCCGCCGGAGACGCCAGGCGCACCTCGGGTGTTTCGGCCGAAGAAAGCCCGACGCGCAACTCCACGCTTTGGTTCTGAAGGGTGGTCAGCGCCGAACGCTTGACGTTCCGATCTTCGACGAGGGTATGATGCGTGGCCATCCTGGCTTCGCGCTCCATGATCAGCGCATGCGCTTCGTCCTCCACCTCGGCGACGAGGCGGGAAATTTCGCTGTCGTCCGTGCCGCTGATCCTCTCGTTCAGCTCCCGCACGTGCGCAGGATTCCAGAGCGTCGAATCCTGCGCCCCGTCGGCGTGCTCCGCCGCCGCGGCCGGTTGCCGGAAATACTCGGGCAGGTCCCGGGAGAGACGTTCGATGCTGGATTCGAGCGCCTCGTTCCGGGCCTCCAGCGCGACGATGAGCGCGTTCACGTCGGCGAGCTGGCCGGCCGCGTCGGCGTGGGGCGCGGCGCCGTCGACCGTGACGTTCAGGGAACGCGCGGGCGCGGCCGACGAAGCGTAGGCCCCGGCCTTCAGCAGGATCAGGGCCAGTCCGTTCGACGCCACGCTCGCTTCGCCTCCGGTCTCGACCTGGGTGCGGAGACTCCGCGCGTCAGCCAGCAGCCGCTTCACCTCCCTCTGCTTCTCGTACTCGTCGAGCAGCGCCGCCGTCCGCGACTCGGTCCGTTCGTTGATCGCGGTGGCGCCGGCGTGCTGCTCGATCTCCAGCTTGGACAGTTGGCTGTCGATGCCGACGCGCCAGAGATCGGTCAATTGCGCCACGATGCCCTTCTTCGCCTCGATCAGACGATTCAATCGATCGAGGTTGTTGCCGGCCATGAACGCCTCCAGGTCGCTCTGGGCGGCCTGGTAGTCCTCGCGCGCCCTCTTCAACTCTTCGGCGATCGAGGCCATCAGGCTCTCCCGCGCCGGCTCGTACAGCCGGTTCACGTGGGTCACGTACTCCTCGGTCCAGGCGTTGGCGATGGCCGCGGTCTTCTCCGGCGAATCCGCGCTGGCGGTGATGCGGATCAGATCGCTGCCCTCCAGCCGGTTCCCGTTGCGGGTCATGACGATCTCGGCGGTGATTTTCTCGAGCAGTACGGCTTCCCGGGCTTCCTCTTCATCGAGTTGTCCGCGCAGCCTCTCGATCACCTTCCGCGCCACGCTGGTGTTGTGGGCGAGTCCCACCAGCGCCGCCCGCCGGATCTCTATCCGAGCGCTCGGGTTCAGGCCGCGGCCGGATTGCGCGTCGTCGATGGAGCGGTTCGCCGCCGTTGCGACCATCGTCACGTCGGCGGACGTTTCGTACGTGGGCAGGAGCAGACGCGCGGCCAGCGCCGCCGCGCTGACCAGGATGGTGAACAGAGCGGCGCCGACGACTATTTCCCGCCACCAGGCGGTCAGAACGAGCAGGTATCTCCAGAGGGGATCGTTCACGGCGGCCACCCGCTCGCCCGGGCGAATCGGAACCGGGTCATCATGGCCGCGAGAGAGGTGATTGTCAAGCATCGTCGCCGGTGCGTCGGGGCGGGTTCCGTGCAAGCCGCCGGACCTGTCCTATACTGGACGGCGGCATGTCCACGCTTCCCGCTCCCGGATCGAAAGCGGCTTCTTTCGCGCTGGGCGACTCGACGGACCGCCCGTGCGTGTTCGGCCCCGGCGGCCCGGCCGCGCCCGCGACGCTGCTGTTCTTCTTCAAGCACGACTGCGCGACGTGCGAGCTGACCGCGCCGCTCGTCGAGCGGGTCCACCGGGCGCTGTCCGGCCGCGGCCTGCGCGTCCTCGGCGTGTCGCAGGACGACGCGCCGCTCACCGGCGCGTTCGCCGAACGCCACGGACTGACGTTCGCCCGGGCCCTGGACGCCGAGCTGCTCGTTTCGGAACGGTACGGCTTCGACGCGGTCCCCGCGCTCGTCCTGGCGGACCGCGACGCCAACGTCCTGGCCGCCTTCGAGGGGTTTTCCAGGAAGGACCTGACCGCGCTGGCGGCCCTCGCGGCCGAACGGTGCGGGGCCGCCGCCCCGGCGATCGAACGCGAGGGCGAGACGCTGCCCGACGCGCGGCCGGGCTGCGGATCGAAGGTCCACGATCCGGACGCCGCCCGGCGGCTGGCCGCCCGGCGCGGCGCGTCGAAGCTGGCCGCGCGCCGCGTACGCGTGCCGGCCGGCCTCGACCCGTTCGAGTTCCTCGACGAGCAGGGCCTGACCGACGGCCTGCCGGTGGTGCCGCCGACCGAGGAGCGCGTGGCGCGGATGCTGGCCGGCGTCTCGCGGCGGCCGGGGGACGTCGTGGCCGACGTGCCGCCCAACCTGGCCCCGGCCACGGTGGAGAAGGTGGCCGTCAACGCCGTCATGGCCGGCTGCAAGCCGGAGTACCTGCCGGTGGTCGTCGCCGCGGTCGAGGCCGCCTGCACCGACGAATTCAACCTGCACGGCGTGCTGGCGACCACCTACTTCGTCGGGCCGCTCGTCATCGTCAACGGGCCCGTCCGCCACCGCATAGGGATCAACTGCGGCAGGAACGTCTTCGGCCAGGGGACGCGGGCCAACGCCACCATCGGCCGCGCGCTGCAGCTCGTGGTCCGCAACGTGGGCGGAGGGCGGCCGGGGGAGGTCGACATGGCGACCCTCGGCCAGCCGGGGAAGTTCGGCGCCTGCATCGGCGAGAACGAGGAGCTCAGTTGCTGGGAGCCGCTGCACGTCGAGCGCGGCCTCGACCGCGGGCAGAGCGCCGTGACCGTCTTCGCGGCCGAGGCGCCGCGCGCCGTCCGCGACCAGCTTTCGCGCAACTCCAGGTCGCTGGCCGCGAGCATGGGGCTTTCGCTGGAAGCCGTCGCCCACGTCAAGCTGCACGGCATGGACCAGGCGCTGCTGGTGGTCTCGCCCGAGCACGCCCGCACGTTCGAGCGCGACGGCTACACGAAGGACGACCTCCGGGCCCGCGTTCAGGAGGTCACCGCCCGGCCGTTGCGCGACCTCCTGCCCGACGCCGAGTGCCAGAAGGGGACCGGCGTCCGGGCGCTGCCGAGGGACTGGCTCGGCCCCGACGGCCGCCCGACCGCCGAGGCGCTGGACCGTCCCTTCCCCAAGTTCTCCCGCCCGGAGAACGTCCTGATCGTGGTGGCCGGCGGCACGGCGGGGAAGTTCTCGGCCGCGGTCGGCGGGTGGGCGAGCGGCGGGCTGGGGTCGAAGGCGGTCACGCGGGTCGTCGAGGCCCCCGGGCCGCCGCCGTGACCCGCGCGCGGAATCGCCCGCCGTGTTACGGGCGCACGGCCCGGCGCCGGCGCGCCGCCGCCGTGACCCGCGCGCGGAAACCGCCCGCCGTGCTACAGTGGCGGCAACCGCCCGGGAGGCCGCATGCACGATTCTTTCGTCATCCTCGATCCGACCGACGAACGCGAGCCGATCGGCCGCCGGCTCGCGGCGCGCCCCGGCGTCCTGCCGGGCGCGGTCGGCATCGTCGACATCTCGAAGCCGCGCGGCGACGTCTTCTGCGACGAGCTCGAGACGCTGCTGCGCGCCCGCCGGCCCGGGCTGGACGTCGTCCGCCTGCGCAAGCCGACGTTCACGCGGCCGGCGCCGGCCGACCTGCGCGCGGAAGTGGCCCGGCGCTGCAAGGCGGTGATTCAGGCCCTCGCCGATTGAGGGTCGTGCACGTCGTGCAGTGTGCACGACCTGGTCGACTACGAGGCGCGGGGCATCCCCACCGTGATGGTGGCCTCCAGCGAGTTCGTCGAGGCGGCCGAGCGGCAGTCGGCGGCGCTCGGCATGCCGGACGTGGCGGACCGCGCGGTCTACGTGCCGCATCCGATCCAGGACGCCACCGACGACGAGATGCGCGCCAAGGCGCGCGCGGCCTGCGACGCCATCGTCGCGGCGCTCACGCGTCAGGAATCTGTGCCGTAGAACGGCGGCCGGCCTCCACCGGCGCCGTGGGGGCCGGCGGAGCAGGCCCGTTCCGCGGGGGGCGCCGAGACCCGCTCCGACGCCGGGCGCGCCGCACGGGTGAGGCGGATCCGGCGCGTCGGCGATTCGGCATCCAGCCCCGCGCCGCGCCGGATCGGCGGGTTGCATGGACACGATCACGGTCGGCGTCATCGTCGTCTACCTGATCGCGGCCACGGCGATCGGCAGCCTGATGGCGCGCCGGACCGCCACGTCGACCGGCTGGGCGGTGGCCGGGGGCGGGATGCCGGCGGTGATGGTGGCGGTGGGCGTCGCCGGGACCCGCATCGGCGGGGCCGGCACCTACGGCGTGGCCGGCGACGTCATCACCGGCGGCGTCTGGAACCTCTGGTGGTACGGCGTCAGCACGTTCCTGGCGCTGTCGCTGGTGGGGCTGTTCTTCGCGGTCCACTACCGCCGGCTGCGGCTCCAGACCGTCGGCGAGATCTTCACCCTGCGCTGGGGGAAACGCCGCTGCCAGTGGCTGACCAGCCTCTGCGTGCAGACGGAGTACTTCATCGTCAACCTGATCGAAGCCTACGTCATCGGCGTCATCGTCAGCACCCTGACCCCGCTGTCGATGTTTTCCGGGGTGCTGGTCTCGGCCGCGATCTTCGCCACCTACGTCTCGCTGGGCGGGCTGTGGGGGACGGCGGTCACCAACCTCGTCCACTGCGCGGCGGTGCTGGCCGGGCTGGCGGCGGTCGGGCTGCTGGGCCTCGAGCGGCTCGGGGGCTGGAGCGGGGTGCAGGCGGCGATCGACGGACGGCTTTCGGCGGCGGCGCGCGACGCCGACGCCTGGTGGGGGTTCACGGGGGCCGGCTGGCTGCCGGTGTTCGCGATGATCTTCTCGGCGGCCATCCATACGCCCGCGGCCTCGGTCTACACGAACTACGCCGCGGCGGCGCGGAGCGAGCGGAGCATCGCGCCCGCGTTCGTCGCCGCCGGAGTCGTCGCGGCGCTGATGCCGATGCTGGCCGGGCTGATCGCCGTCCTCACCGCCGCGCGCTACGGATTCGACGCCGGCCTCGGCGGCTACCGCAACCTGACCACGCTGGCCTCGGAGATCAGCCCCGTGGCCGGCGGCGTGGCGCTGGCCGCGGTGCTCGCCGCGGTCATCTCGTCCGGGGGGCCGATCCTGCTGTCGAGCGCCACGATGTTCGTCCGCGACTGGCTGCCGTTCACCCGCGGCTACGACTCCCGGCGCCGTCTCCGGGCCTACCGCGCGACCACCGTCGTCTACGCCGTCGTGGCCGCGCTGGCCGCGTGGGTGGTCGCCACCCGGACCAGCGTCTCCCTCCTCGACCTGCTGCTGTTCGGCTTCGCGATGGTCGTGCCGCCGGCCGTCGCCGTCGGCTACGTCATCTACTGGCCGCGCACCACCGAGCGCGGCGCCTGGTGGGGCATGGCGGCCGGCTACGGGGCGGGGATGGTCTGGTTCGCGCTCACGAAGGCGGCCCTCGCGGCCGGATTCGACGCGCCGGAGGGCGCCTCGGCCGTGCGCCGGCTGCTCGTCTGGTGCTTCACGGCCGGCGGGGAAGGCGTCGACCCGTCGTACGTGACGACCTTCGTGCCGCTCGTGGTGATCCCGGTGGTCTCGCGCCTGACGGTCGACGCCGCCGGCGACCGCGAGCGGTTCTACGCCCGACTCGCCGGCGGCGGTTGACCGCCGGCGCCCGGCGCCCGCGAGGGAGGTTGCTCGGCGCGGGCCGGCGGAGTCCGGCTCGTCCGGAACCGGCCCGGTGGGCGATCAGTGGTTTTCTTCGACGACGAAGACCTCGGCCCCGAGGCCGGCGGCGCGCCGCCGGACGTCGTCCGGGATCGCGTACCCCAGGACCGCCGCCACCGATCGATCTCCGAAGACCGTCCGCAACGCGTCCGCCGACTCCCGCGCCCGTTCGACGTCGCGGGCGTCGAGGGTGTTGGACGCCTCGACGGCGACCCACACGGGGGTCCGGTCGTCGCGGCGCTCGGCCCGCACGATGAGATCGGTCGCGAAGACGCGCGCTTCCTGTTCCTCCGTGATGCGGTTCTCGTCGACCGCGGCGTAGAGGGACTCGCGCAGGTCGCGATCCGTGTCGATGCGGTCGCCGTGCAGGGTCCGCGCCCGGCGCAGGCGCAGCTTCTGGCTGAGATAGGGGCGAATCCGCCGGTGCAGCTTGACCTCCAGGCTGTCGCCCTTGAGCGCGGCGACGTCGTGCTCCAGCACGGTGACCCGGCAGGTGAGTTTGGCGAGTTCCTCCCGGATCTGGGCGAGGTCGCGTTTGATCTGGGCGACCTCGCGCTGGAGCTGGGCGACGTCGACACGGAGCTGGGCGACCTCGCCCTGGAGCTGGGCGACGTCGCGCTGGAGCTGGGCGACGTCGACGCGGAGCTGGGCGACCTCGCCCTGGATCTGGGCGACGTCCCCCTGAACGGCGTCGAGCCGCGCGGGCATCCCGAGGAACTCGTTGGTCAGCATGGCGCGCAACAGCAATTCCTGCGCGCCCGGACTCGCCTGGAGCTCGGCGATGATCCGCGCCACGAGCGATTCGGGGGTGAGCGGTTCGGTGGACCGGCGCGTCACGCATCCAGTATAGACGACATCTATAATCCCCGGTTGCGGCGGATCGTTCCGTTCGTGCCGCCGCCGGCCGCCGCCGCGCGGAGCGGCGCATCGAAGCGGTCCCGCGAGAATCGCGCGCCCCTCGCGAGCCGCGGCCGGCGGATGCCGGAGGGGACAGCGCGCCGCGGAGTCGCAGCCGGCGCAGGAAAGAGTCCACGCATGCCCGGTTCCGTCCGCCGCCGCGCATGAGCAGGCCGTTCCCGACGAGGAGGAGTCCACGCATGCCCGGTTCCGTCGATCTCGAACGCCACGGCGACGTGGCGCTGCTCCGTTTGGCGAATCCCCCGGTCAACGGCCTGAGCTGGGCCATGCGCGCCGCGCTGGGCGAGCGGGTGGCCGAGGCGCTGGCCGACGACGCCGTCGCGGCGATCGTCGTCGCCGGCGCGGGCCGCATGTTCTGCGGCGGGGCCGACATCCGGGAGTTCAGCGCGCCGCCGCCGCCGGGCGCCGCGTCCCTGCCGGCCGTCCTGGACGAGCTCGAGGCGTCGCCGAAGCCGGTGGTCGCCGCCGTTCACGGGGTCGCGGCCGGCGGCGGCATGGAGCTGGCCCTGGCGTGCCACGTGCGGCTCGCCGCGCCCGGCGCGCGGCTCGGCCTGCCGGAGGTGACCCTGGGCATCCTGCCCGGCGCGGGGGGCACGCAGCGCCTGCCGCGGCTCATCGGCGTCGAGCCGGCGCTTGAGGTGATCGTCGGCGGCAAGCTCCATCCGGCGGAGAAGGCGGTGGCGCTCGGCTTCGCCGACGAGTGCGTCGAGGGCGACCTGCTGGAGGCGGCGCTGGCGCGGGCCCGCCGGCTCGCGGCCGGCGGCGGGCCGCCGCGGCGCGCGTCGAGGCTGGAGGAGCACCTGGAGGCCGCGCGCGGCCGGCCGGAGATCTTCGACGGCTTCCGCAGGAGGATGGCGAAGCGCGCCCGCGGATTCGAGGCGCCGTACGCCTGCGTCGACTGCGTCGAGGCGGCGCTGAAGATGCCGTACGCCGAGGCGCTGCGGCACGAGCGGGAGGTGTTCGAGCGGCTCCGCGCGTCGGAGCAGTCCGCGGCGCAGCGGCACGCCTTCTTCGCCGAACGCGAGGCGGCGAAGATCCCCGGCGTGCCGAGAGAGACCCCGGCGCGGCCGATCGCCGCCGCCGCCGTCGTCGGCTGCGGCACGATGGGCGGCGGCATCGCGATGAGCTTCGCCGCCGCGGGCCTGCCGGTGACGGTGCTCGAATCGTCGCGCGAGGCCCTCGACCGCGGCATGGCCGTCGTCCGCCGGAACTACGCGGCGAGCGTCTCGAAGGGGCGCCTGTCGCCGGCGGAGCGGGACGCGCGTCTGGCGCGCATCACGCCGACCCTCGACGACGCGGACCTCGGCGCGGCCGACGTGGTGGTCGAGGCGGTCTTCGAGGAGCTGCCGCTCAAGCAGGAGGTCTTCGCCCGGCTCGACCGCGTGTGCAAGGCGGAGGCGGTCCTAGCCACCAACACGTCGACCCTCGACGTCGACGCCATCGCCGCCGCCACGTCGCGGCCGGAGCGGGTCGTCGGCACGCACTTCTTCAGCCCGGCCCACGTCATGAAGCTGATGGAGAACGTGCGCGGCGCCCGGACGTCGCCGGAGACCGTCGCCACGGTCATGAAGCTGTCGAAGACGCTCGGCAAGGTGGGCGTGCTGGTCGGCGTCTGCGACGGCTTCGTCGGCAACCGCATGCTCTACGCCTACCGCCGGCAGGCCGACTTCCTGCTGGAGGAAGGGGCGGCGCCGGAGCGGATCGATCGGGTCGTCGAGGACTTCGGCTTCCCGATGGGCCCCTACCGGATGGCCGATCTGGCCGGCCTGGACGTGAGCTGGCGCGTGCGGAAGGCGCAGGCGCCGACCCGCCCGGCGCACCTGCGCTACTCGCCGATCGCCGACCGCCTCTGCGAGCGGGGCCGTTACGGGCAGAAGACCGGCGCCGGCTGGTACCGCTACGAGGAGGGCAGCCGCGTTCCGATTCCGGACCCGGCCGTCCACGAGCTGATCGCCGGCGTGTCGGCCGAGCTCGGCATCCCGCGCCGCGCGGTGCGCGACGACGAGATCGTGCCGCGCTGCCTGTATCCGCTGGTCAACGAGGGCGCGAAGATCCTCGACGAGGGGATCGCGCTGCGCGCGGGGGACGTCGACGTCGTCTGGATGCACGGCTACGGCTTCCCGCGCTACCGCGGCGGCCCGATGTTCTGGGCCGACCGGGTGGGCCTGCGGACCGTCTGCGACACCCTGAGCCGCCTGCGCGACGAGCACGGCGAATGGCTCGAGCCGGCCCCGCTGCTGAAGCGGCTCGCGGAACAGGGCCGGGGCTTCGGGGACCTGTGAGGACGTGAAGGTGGCGGGTTCCGTGGCGGACCTGATCGAGCACTACTTCGAGCGGGGCTGGACCGACGGCCTGCCGGTGGTCCCGCCGACGCCGGAGTCGGTGGCGGCGATGGTCGCGGCGCTCGGCGGCGAACCGGAGCGTCTGGAAACCCGCGTCCCGCCCCGCTGGGGCAACCTGACGCGCGAGGTGCTGGCCGTGAACCTGGTGCTGGCCGGCTGCCGCCCGGAGTACGCGCCGGTCGTGCGCGCGGCGCTGCTGGCGCTGGCGAGCGCTCCGTTCAACCTGCACGGCGTGCAGGCCACCACCCACGTGGCGGCGCCGCTGGTGGTGGTCAACGGCCCCGTCCGGCGCGAGATCGGGCTCAACGCCGGCGCCAACGTCTTCGGGTCGGGGTTCCGCGCCAACGCCACCATCGGCCGCGCCGTCCGCCTCGTGCTGCTCAACGTCGGCGGCGCCTGGCCGGGCGGCCTCGACAAGAGCACGCTGGGGCACCCGGGGAAGTACGCCTTCTGCATCGCCGAGAACGAGGAGGCGAGCCCCTGGGCGCCGTACCACGTCGAGCACGGCTACCGCGCCGAGGACAGCACCGTCTTCTGCATCGCCGCCGAGGGGCCGCACAGCGTCACCAACCACGTGGCGGACGACCCGCGGGGCATCCTCGACAGCATCGCGTCGGCGATGAGCACCATCGCCCACAACAACGCGGTCAGCGCCGGCTCGTGCGCCGTGGTCCTCGGTCCCGAACACGCGGCGACCATCGCCGCGAAGCGCTGGACCCGGCAGGACGTGCGGCGCTACCTCTGGTCGGCGGCGTCCAACGCCTGGGACGAGATCAGCTTCGGGAACCGCTACGGGACGATCTACAATCGCAACCTGCCGCGCTGGTACCCGCGCACGCCGGGCGCGCGCGTCCCCGTCGTGCCCTCGGCCGACGACGTGCACCTGTTCGTCGCCGGCGGGGAGGCGGGCCGGTTCTCGGCGTTCCTGCCGGGCTGGGGGCACATGTCGTCGCCCGTGCTGCGGGCGATCGACGGGTGCCCGCCGGCGGCCGGGGCCTGCGAAGACGGCACGTGCGCGCTGTGACGCCGCGCCCGGACCGGCGGACGGCCGGACGCGCGTCGGCGGCCGGGAGGTATCGATGGGGTCGTTCAGCGTCGCATGCCGGATCGAGAACCAGCGGGACCGGGCCCGCTCGGTGCGGGTCCCGGACGTCCTGGTCGACACCGGCAGCGAACCGACCTGGATCGACCGGCGGAGCCTCGACGGCATCGGCGTCGCGCCGGAGAAGAAGAACCGGCGTTTCCTGACCGCCGACGGACGCGAAATCGCGCGCTCGATCGGCTTCGCCGTCATTCGCGTCGGCAGGGCGTTCACTACCGACGAAGTCGTGTTCGCGCACCCGGGCGATCTGCAATTGCTCGGCGCCCGCACGCTGGAGGGCTTGAATCTGCGCGTGGATTCACACGCCCGGAGACTGGTGGCGGCCGGTCCGTTGGTCGCCGCCGGCAACGTGACGGCCGGCTCGGGAAGTCCGCGCCGCGGAACGCCGCGGGGGACGCCGTGACGTCGACGAGCGTGCGGCTGCCGGACGGCCGGATCGTCTACGACCCGCGCGGGACGGTCACCGCGCCGCGGCGCGAACCGGCGGCCCGCCTGGAGACGCTCGCCGGCGCGCGGCTCGGCGTGCTGGACAACGCCAAGTGGAACGCGTCGAAGCTGCTGCGCCACGTCGTGGGCAACCTGCAGGCGGGTTCGGCGCCGGCCGCCGTCAACCGCTACGGCAAACCCAGCTTCTCCCGGCCGGCGGAGGCCGCCCTGCTCGACCGCATCGCCGCGGAGAACGACGCGGTGGTCACCGCGATAGGCGATTGAGGGTCGTGCACGTCGTGCAGTCTGCACGACGCGGCCGGCCTGGAGGAACGGGGAGTCCCGACGGCCGTCATCGTGACCGACGCCTTCCTCCGCGAAGCCGACGCGCAGCGGGCGGCGCTCGGCGCGGAGCGCCTCGAGCCGGTGGTCATCGCCCATCCGCTCAGCACGCTGAGCGGCGAGGAGATCGCCGCCCGCGCGGTCGAGGCGTCGTCCGGCGTCCGGCGCGTCCTGACGGGCGGCTCGGGGTGACGAAGCGGTCCAGGGCTCGCGATCACGGCCGGGTCACGGCCTGCGCCTCGGCTTCCGCGAACGGTCACCGCGCACGGGCGGTCCTGCCGCGCATGCCGCGGGCGTCCCGAAGCCGGGGCGGTATGATGCGCGCATGATCGTCGACCTCGCCTACGGCCGCGGGCGGCTGCCGGTCGAGTTCCCGGACGGCCGCACGACCGTTCTGGAGCCGGCCTGGGTCGACGGCCTGCCGGACGCGCCGGCGGCCATCCGCCACGCCCTGCGGACGCCGCTGGGGACGCCCGCGCTCGCCTCGCTCGCCGGGGCCGGCCGGTCGGTCGCGATCGCCGTGTGCGACGTCACGCGGCCGATGCCCAGCCGCACGCTGCTGCCGGTGCTGCTCGACGAGCTGGCGCACGTGCCCGACGAGCGGATCACGATCCTGATCGCCACCGGGACGCACCGCCCGAACGATCGCCGCGAGCTGGTCGAGATGCTCGGCGAGCCGATCGTCGACCGCTACCCCGTCGTCAACCACGACGCGTTCGACGAGGCCGGGCTGGTGAACCTGGGCGAGGTCGACCCGGGCGTGCCGGTCTGGCTGAACCGGCGCTGGGTGGACGCCGACGTCCGCGTCACGACCGGTTTCGTCGAGCCGCACTTCTTCGCCGGCTTCAGCGGCGGGCCGAAGCTGGTGGCGCCGGGGCTGGCCGGGTTCCGCACGACCATGCGGCTGCACGACGCCGAGATGATCGGCAGCCCGAAGGCGCGCTGGGGCGTCACCGAGGGCAATCCCGTCCACGACGCGATACGGCGGATCGCGGCGCGCGTGGGCGTGCACTTCAGCGTCGACGTGGCCATCAACCGCGAGCGGGAGATCACCGCGGTCGCGGCGGGGGAGATCTTCGCCGCGCACCGGACGATGGCGGCCCGCGTGAAGCGCAGCGCGATGCAGGCGTTCGACGCGCCGTTCGACGTCGTGGTCACGACCAACAGCGGCTATCCGCTCGACCAGAACCTCTACCAGAGCGTGAAGGGCCTGTCCGCGGCGGCGCAGGTGGTCAAGCCGGGCGGGGCCATCGTCTGCGCCGCCGAGTGCGCCGACGGGCTGCCCGCGCACGGCGAGTACGGCGCCATCCTGCGGGCGCGCGACACGCCGGAGGCGCTGCTGGAGATGATCCGCGCGCCGGGCCACGGCCGGCACGACCAGTGGGAAGTGCAGGTCCAGGCGCAGATCCAGCAGCGCGCCGCGGTGTTCCTGAAGACCGACGGCCTCGCTCCGGACGAGGTCCGCGCCGCGCACCTGACGCCCATCGACGACGTCGCCGAGACGACCCGCGAGCAGCTCGACCGCGCCGGACCCGGCGCGCGCGTCTGCGTCCTGCCCGAGGGGCCGCAAACCATCCCCTATCTCGCCGGGTGAAGCCGGCGAACCGCCGGCGAAGATCGGCATGGATGGTATCAATATGATGGGAGGCCGCGGAATGGGAACCGTCCGCAAGACCATCACGCTGACCGATCGGCAGGACGGCTGGATCAAGACGCAGATCGCCGCCGGCCGTTTCACCGACGACGGCGAGTACATCCGGGACCTGATTCGCCGCGACCACGAGCGAAGCACCGGGTTCGCCGGGCTCGATGCCGCGATGCAGGACGATCCCGGCCGCGGCCCGGGCGGGAAGACGGTTCCGTCCGTCGGGGAGGGGGACGACGGGGACGGCGAACCCCTGCCCGACTGGCAGCGAGACCTGATCCGCGACCGTCTGGCGGCGCTGGAGAACGTCCCGCCGGAAGAGCGTTCGGTTGCCTGGGAAGAGATCCGCAAACGGCTGTTCGCGGGCATGAAGTGACCCCGCCCGTCCGCCTGACGCCCGCCGCGGTGCAGGACGTGATTCTCGCCGAGCGGTGGTACCTCGAAGAAGCGCCGCACGTAGTGGCGTCGTTCCGGCAAGAGATCGACAAGACCTTCCGCCGGATCTCGGAGCAACCAGACCGTCGAGGCGGCCGTCCGCCGAGCCCCGATGCGCAAGTTCCCGTTCTCGCTGTTCTACCGGGTTCTTCCAGCCTGGATCGAAGTCGTTGCGGTCCTTCATCAATCACGGGATCCGCGAACGTGGCGACGGCGGACCTGAGCGCGGCGTCCCCGGCCCGATCGACGCCAGGACCGAGCCCGCCGGGCCCGCCGGCCCGCCGGCCCGCCGGGGTGAGTCGACATCGATGTGGTAGAATGCGCGCCGTGCGGCCGTGCGGAATGGTGTGCAGATTGCGGAGGGCGCGGCCGATACGGTGTGAGATGCGCGGCTTCATGATCCCGGCGGCGGTTGCCCCCCCCCCCCCCCCGCGCGAGCGCAACTTTTTCGTCCTCTGACGTCCGGCGGCGCGCCGCGCCGGGCGCAACTTTTTCGTTCTCCGACGTCCGGCGGCGCGCCGCGCCGGGCGCGGCTTTTCGGCGGGCCTGATCACCCCGATCCCCGGCTCGTCCTTCCTGGGAGTGCATGATGCGGAAACCGCTCGTCCTCGCCGCCCTCGGCGCGGCGCTGCTCTTCAATTCGTCCGGTCCGGCCGAGGCGCAGACGGTGACGAAAGCCTATACGGACCGCTGCGCCGGGTCCGCGTTCGGCGGCCCCGTCGTCCTGGGCGCCTCGGCGGTGACCAGGACCTCGGGGGGCAGCGGCACGTTCATCGGCCATACCTTTCAGGCCGACCCGGCTGTCGCGGTCGATTCGAATCCCGCTCACTGGTTTCGGCAGACCGCCGTCAGGACGGGAACCTCCTCCCAGGGGCTTTGGGGTGTTCAGTTCTGGAACCAGGCGTCCGGCGGGACCGCTCGCGACTATGGTTCGGCGACGACCCCCACGAGCGTCCGGGTCGTCGTGATCCCGTCGACCGGCACCGGCGTGCACTGGGAGTTCACCGTCACCGGCGCGCCGTACGGCAGTCTTTTCGGGAGCAGCTACAACGCGTCGGCGTCGACGAACTAACTACCTGTCCTCGGCCCAGGCCACCGCGCTGGCCGCCTCCGGCGCGACATGGCAGGTCATGCTGCTCGACACCTCCGTGAGCGGGCAGACGTGGGCGTCGAACGGGCAGTTCACGACCCTCCCGTCGTGGACGGCGTCCACGACCGGTTGTCTCCCGGCGGTTCTCGGCGCTCCCACGCTCGTGAACCCGCCTGCCGGGGGCTACAGCACGGGTGACACCATCACGGTCGAGCTCGCGTTCAGCCGACGGGTCACCGCTCCGGGGACGATCGGGTCGGTGGACATCACCATCGGTGGTATTCCTCAAGAAACGTCTTGTTCCCTGGGCGCGGACGGCGTCACGCTTTCTTGCACGTACGATGTTCAGTCATCCGATGAAGACACCGACGGCATCAGCATTTCTGCTGGTCTGGTTCTGGCCGGGTTCGACGGCATGCCCAGCGGGGATTCGGCCGTGACGGGCACGGTCCAGGAGGCGTCGTTCACGGCGACGGTGAACCACGAGCCGGCGACGACCGGCCCGTCGACGCCGGCTCCCACCGGTTCCCTCTCGCGGGTCGCCGGCGTCGCGGTCCGTCCGATTCCCGGCGGGCTCGCCGTCTCCTGGTCCCCGGCCTCGGGGCCGGTCACGCAGTACCGGGTCGACGCGGCGCCTCTCGGCTCGGCATCGTCGCTGGACGCCGACGTGCGAAACCTGGCCGCGGGGCATCGCCGCGTCTACGTGGACGCGGACGTGCTCGAGGCCGAGGTCGACGGTCTCGTCGACGGCGCGGAGTACCAGGTCACCGTCACCGCCCTGGGGGCGGCGCCGGGACAGGAAGGCCCGGCGTCCGAGCCGGTGCGCCGGACGGCGGGAGCGTCCGGAGACCCCGGTTCCGGAGAAGACGAAGAAGAAGAGCCGGTCCCGGCGCTTCCGCTCGCGGGCGCGGCGGCGCTGGCGGCCGCGCTGTTCGCCGCCGGACGGCGCCGCCACCCGGGCGGCCGGGGCGGACGTTAGCGCCCGCCAGGCGTCGCCTTGCGGCTCCGCTCGGCGCCCGACCTGACCGCTCCAGGAGTCCGCGCCGTTCTACGGCGCAGACTCCTGGCCCGATCGACCCTTGCGGCGGCGGGTTTGCGGCCGGCGGGAAGGCGGCCCCCGGGCGGGCGCCGTCCCCGCCCGGAGCGCGGGCGGAGTTGCAGAAATCGGTGGACACGCGCGCCGCGGCGCAGCGCCGCGGCTACAATGACCCGATGGCGGGCGCCGATGACGCCGGGGATGCTCTCGACGCCCTGATCCGGCATCCCCCCGCGAGCGGTCCGGCGACCCTTTCCGCGCGGTACCTGCGCGACGTCGCGCAGGTCGAGCAGCTTCCGGAGAACCGGGACGGCGCGGACAAGACCTGGGGGCCGCGGCTCGCCGAAGAGATGGCGCGGCTGCGGCGCGGCGTCGTACGCCCGAGGTGAGCCGCCGTGGACTCGTTCCCCGTGCTCGTCGCCGCCCTTCGGCGGCGCGGCGTGCGATGACCCGACGGCGGACGCCGATGACGCCGGGGACGTTCTCGACGCCCTGCTCCGGCGGTAGTGCTTCTCCGTCTCCCGGAACGTCACCGCCGCCCACCGCACCGCCATCTTTTCGCTCCGCCAGCGGCTCACCCGATTCGTCTGCTGCCGGACCCCCGCGTGAGACGAGTCGACGACACGATCCCCGATGCGGGCGCGCCGCCTGTTCAAAGCTCGGATCCGCCAGTGGCGGATCGACGTCAGCCGAGAGGGCGCGGCCGGTCCGGCCGCGCCGATGCCAATGCAGAACCGGCGCGCCGAAGCGCGTGGCTTGACCGTGGCGCGCCGCGCCACTAGGATCGAAAACTACCAGAGGAGGACCATGTCCTCGGCCGACGACGATCGCGTCCCCGCCACCAGCCTCGACACCGCGAAGATCCAGGCAACCGTCTGGAAAGCCGCGGGAACCATCATCGGCATCGCGCTCGCGGCGCTGGTCTGGATGTACACGACGATCGATGACCGCCTCGACGAGCACAGCGCCAGCGTCGGGAGCAGCATCAACCAGCTGCGGAGCGACGTCGACCGCCTGCACGACCTGCTGCTCGCCGTCGTACCCCGCGCCGCCGCCGAGCAGAAGCCGGCGGCGCCGACACGGCGAGACTGAACCTCGATCACTCGCGGCCGGCGGCGAGCCCGCCGCCGGCCGCGGCGCAGACTCCTGGCCCGGGGCGTGGTTCGATCCGTGCGCGCGGGCCGGCGTAGAATGGAACGCGGCGGCGGACGCGCGCGGAACCGGCGCGGGCGGTCCGGCGGCGGCCGGGCCGCGTGGACACGGGATGGAGGAGGCTGCGATGAGATACGTTCTGGCCACGGCGCTCGCGGGCGGGCTGGCGTTCGGCGGCGCCGTCGGCGCCCAGCAGAAGGAGACGTACGACTACTGGCAGCACCAGCGGCGGATGGTCCGCCAGGGGCAGCAGGCCGTCTTCCTGTGCAACGGCCTGTTCACGTCGAACCGGACGCTGGAGCAGGTCTTCGCGCAGGAGCTGGCGTTCCTGCCCGCGCCGGTGGGCACGCCCGAGGGCGGCGACTACGAGGTGGACACGGCCCGCAAGGCCGTGGTGATCGGCGACGGGCGCGGCGCGCCGAAGATGCGGGCCGCGTTCCGGGAGGGCGTCGGCTGCGTGATCCTGGCGCCCGACCAGACGCTGGACGACGTCGACGGCCTGCCGATCCTGGAGCTGCCGCCGCCGCCGGGGAACGCGGCCGAAATCGCCTGGCCGGACGGCGACCGGGTCGACGAACGGCCGCTGCCGGCGCACGTCGACGCGGCGGCGCTGCAGGCGGCGTCGGACTGGGCGTTCGACCGCGAGTCGCCGGAACAGGTGACGCTGAGCCTGCTGGTCGTCCACCGGGGCGAGATCGTCCACGAGCGCTACGCGCCGGGCGTCGACGTGACGACGCGGACGCGGACCTGGTCGACGGCCAAGAGCATCGCCTCGACGCTGATCGGCATGCTGGTCGACGAGGGCAGGCTGAAGCTGGACGAGCCGCTCGGCTTCGACTTCTTCCCCGCGGCGGCGGCGCCGGACCGGGACCCCCGCTCGGAGATCACGCTGCGCCACGTGCTGAACATGTCGAGCGGCCTGGAGCCGGTCGACAACTCCGGCCGCGAGTACGCCATCGGGTCGGGGCTGTCGTACTGGGCGGGGGCCGGCTCGGTGGCCGGCGCGCGGAGCCGCGGCGTGATCCGCGAGCCGGGGACCAACTGGGACTACGAGAACTACGACACGCTGCTCGGCGTGTACGCGATGAAGCGCGCCCTCGGCAGCGAGAAGGCGTACCGCGAGTTCCCGCGGCGGCGGCTGCTGGACCGCATCGGCATGCGCAACACGCTGGTCAGCACGGACCGCTTCGGCGACTTCATCCTCAGCAGTCAGGTCTACACGAACGCGCGCGACCTGGCCCGCTTCGGCCTGCTGTACCTGCAGGGCGGCGTCTGGAACGGCGAGCGGTTGATCTCGGAGGAGTGGATCGACTTCGTCCGCGCGCCGGCCCCGGCCACGGCCGGGACCGGCAACTTCTACGGCGGGCAGTTCTGGCTGGTGCCGGACGGCCGCGCCGACGTGCCGAAGTCGGCGTACTCCACGTCGGGCAACCGCGGGCAGTACGTCGTCATCGCGCCGTCGCACGACCTGGTCATCGTCCGGCGCGGGCTCGACTACGGGCGCCAGGGCTTCGACCGCTGGAGCCTGACGCGCGAGGTGATCAAGGCGATCGGCGCGCCGCCGACGCAGGAGGCCGGTCTCGACTGACCCCGCCGGGCGTCCGGGGATGACGCCGCGTCGGTCCCGGTAGAGCCGGGAGCACGGCCCGTGCGGGGGCGGCCGGCGTCACGTCCCGCGCCGCTCCCGCCGAGGCGTCGGGTCAGGCCCTGGCGCTGCGGCCGAGCGCGGCGACGACGTCGTACTCGGCCCGCGTGACCGGCTGGACCGACAGGCGGCTGCCCTTCTTCGTCACCATCATCTCCTCGAGCCCCGGGGTCCGCTTCAGGGTCGCGAGGGAGACCGTGGCGGGGAAGCGCTCCACGAACTCGACGTCCACCATGTACCAGACCGGGTCGGCCTCGCTGCCGCGGGCGTCGAAGTACTTGTGGCCGGCCCGCCAGGCGTAGTGGTCGGGGTAGCCGGCGCGGCAGATCGAGGCGAGGCCGGTGACCCCCGGCGGGTCGGCGTTCGAGGCGTAGAACAGGACGCCGTCGCCCACCTGCATCACGTCGCGCAGGAAGTTGCGCGCCTGGAAGTTGCGCACCCCTTCCCAGCAGGTCCGCCCGTCGCGGGCGAGGTCGTCGATGGAGTAGGCGGACGGCTCGCACTTCATCAGCCAGTGACGTCGGGGCATCGGGCGGCTCCTGGTTTCCGGGACGCCCGTAGCATAACAGCCGCGGGCCTCGCGCGCCGCCCTCGTCCGCCGCGGCGAGGACGGCTTCCCGCGGCGCCTCGCCGCGGCGGCCCGCCGCCGATGCCCGGGTTCCCCGTTCAAAGGGCCCGCAGCAGCCGGCCGTACTGAGCGGGATTGAACAGGACGTTCGACGACATCACGCACTCATAGGTGCAATGGCATTCCCGCGCCTTGATGGACGCGCGTTGGGTCTCCGCCGCCTCGCCGAACCAGATCCTGGCGAAGTCGTAGTCGAAGTCGCGCAGGTTTCCCATCGGCGTCGACAACTGCTCGCAGGCGAAAACGTCGCCGTCGTCCTTGACCACGCCCATCAACCGGCCGGCGTAACAGGGATTGACCGAGCGGTTCCGCTCGCGGGTCTCGGCGACGAGTTGCGTCATGACCCGATCCTTCGCCCGGAGCAGGGAGAGCAGCGGCGTCCGCCCGTTCCGGCCGTTCACGAGCCGGTCCTTGCGCGCGTTCAGCCTTCTGTATTCGTCGACGTCGAGGTTCGTCGGCCGGTCGGTCCAGTCCACGCCCCGCATCATGTTCAGCGTGACGAAATGCGGCCCGACGTCTTCCAGCACGTCGTAGAGCGCCATCAGATCGTCGAAGTTGCTGCCGACGTAGGTGGAGTTCACGCCGATGGAGAAGGCGGGATGACGCCGCCGCAGGCTCTTGAGCCGCCGCAGGGTCTCCAGCGTGCGCGCGAACGCGCCGGGCTTGCGGCGGATGCGGTCGTGCGCTTCCTCGGAGCCGTCGAGCGAAAGCGTCAGGAACACGGAGACGTCCAGATCGTGGAGGAGGGGCTCCAGTTGCGGAGCGATGCGCTCGGCCTCGACGCCGTTGGAGACGGTGGACAGGGTTCGAAGCCGGGTCGCGGCCGCGAACGCCCGTACGACGTCACCGTAGTCCTTGCGCAGGAACGGCTCTCCACCGGTCAGGGACAACGCCGTCAGATCGGGAACCGACGCCGCCAGGCGCCGGATCTCGTCGAGGGTGAGGATCCGCCGGGACTTGTCGTTGAGTTCGCCGGCCGCGATCAGGAAGCAGTGCTCGCAGGCGAAGTCGCACCGGTTGGTGATGAAGAGAATCAGTTGCAGCGGCAGGCCGTCCTTGCGGACGATCCGCGCCGCCATGCGCGCATGGTCGCCGAGGGCTCGGGCCATCGATCCTGTTTTCATTTACGGTTCATGCGGGCAATGCGGGCAATGTGCGGGCAAGCCCTTGCCGCGCCGCACCAGCCCCGGCAATGCGCAGGCGATGCCGACGGTTCCGGCCAGAAGCTCGACCCAGTACAAGAAGACCACGGCGACCGCAAAAGCGGGACCGAACCGCCTGCGGCCGGCCGACACCATCCTCGCATCGGGGCCGGCCAGAACGACGAGCGCAAGTACCGGCGGCACGGTCGCAGCGCTCGACCAGCCGGCGATCAGGAATACCGGAATGGACGCCAACGCCGCGTTCGCGGCCAGCAGTTTCACGGCCCAACGGCGGCGCTCACGCACTCGCCAGTTCCGGCGAGGCGGCGGCGCGCCGAGCTTTCCGGCGGCGTTCAGGGTGATCGCGGTCGCCCGCCGACGGTCCTCGCACGCGAGCTGGACGAGGCTCATGGGCTTGTCGTGAAAGAACCGGAACGCGGAGTCGTATTCCAGGCGGCAGCCCCCTTCGACGAGGCGGAAATAGAACTCGGTGTCCTCGGTCGGAATACGGCCGAAGGCTTCGTTGAATCCGCCGACGGACCGGAACGCCGCCGTCCGAACGAGAAAGCAGCTCGAATTGAACCCCGGCGGCGGGTTCTCCATGGCCAGGGTATCGTGATGGATCCGGAAGTTGCGGTAGGTTCCGACGAGGGAATCCTCGGGTCCGCGGGCGTCGCCGACACCCATCAACCCGTCCAGTTCCGGTCTCGCGCCCAGCACTGCCCAGGCCCGTTCAAAGCCCGCCGCGTCAACGTAGCAGTCGCTGTCGACGAACAGGATCCAGTCCGTCGTCACGCCACGGGCGCCGACGTTCCGCGCCACGGGCGGCCCTGCCGCTCCTGCCCCTGATCGCTCGGTCGAGATGATGACGAGATCCTCCCCCCCTCGGCCGAAGCGCGTCGCCGCGTACCGTCCGTCGAACCGTCGTCGACGACGACGATGCGCCGCGGCGCGGGCTTCAGGCGTTTCAGCGACGCAAGCACGCCCCCGATGGTGCGTTCACAGTTCCAGGCAGGAACGATTGCCGTATAGTCGGACGTCATGGGCCTTCCTCCGGCCGCCGCTGCCTTTCGTGTACCGTCTCCTCTTCGACTTCTTCATGCCGGCTCTTCGTCCGCCGGCCGCTGCCCGCGGGAGCCGCCGCCGCGTCCTCACGCCGATACTGTATCCCACCGGAGAGGCGATTGCCGCCGTCGGCGGCGCACTTCGCGGAGGTCCGCGGCGAGAGCCGGCCAGCCCGCGGCGGCGCCGCGCGCCGATCCCGGGGCGAGCCGCCGCGCCATCCGCGCCGAGGCCGCGCGCGAAGCCGTTCGGGCGATCCTCGACGCGCGGAACGTGCCCCGGTCACCGGGGGTTCACCGCCCGCCTGGAGGCGTTCGCCGACCTGCCGGTCTCCGTCCTCACGCGCGCCGCCCTCGTCTGCCGCGGCGAGGACGACTTCCTGCGTCGCCTCGCCGCGGCCGCCCGCCGCTGACCGCCCGGCGGCCGTCATCCGTCCGCCAACTGCAGACGGACCTCCGTGAAGGCGCGCGCGAAGCGGGCGATGCGGTCGACGTCGACCGCGTCGGGCCGGCGGTTCCGGCCGCCGGCCCGTGGTATGGTGAAGGTCGGATGTTCGACACCCACGCGGTCGCCCGGACCCTGACCGAGGCGGAGCTGACGCCGGCCCAGGCCGACGCCATCACGGACGCGGTGCGGCTGGCCGCCGAGCACGCCGCCGCCGCCGTCGACGTCGAGACGCTGGCCACGAAGTCGGACCTCGCTGCTGTCGAAGCCGCTCTGAAGTCGGAGGTCGCTGCTGTCGAAGCCGCTCTGAAGTCGGAGGTCGCCGGCGTGAAGTCGGAGGTCGCCGCGGTCGAGTCTGCTCTGAAGTCGGAGGTCGCCGGCGTCGAGTCTGCTCTGAAGTCGGACGTCGCCGCGGTGAAGTCGGACGTCGCCGCGGTGAAGTCGGACGTCGCCGCGCTCGAGGCCGTTCTGAAGTCGGACGTCGCCACCGTCCAGGCGAACGTCACCGGCGTCGAGTCCGCTCTGAAGTCGGAGGTTGCCGGCGTGAAGTCGGACATGGCCGCCCTCGAAGCGCGCCTGAACGCCAGGATCAGCGCGCAGGAAACCCGGCTCATCAAGTGGATGGTCGGTGTCGGTGTCGGCGTCGCGGGCCTGGTGGTCGCGGCGCTGCGTCTGCTCGGCCAGGGGGCTGCGCCGTAGAACGGCGATCGGTCATCGATGCGCGCCGCGCGCGAACACGGAACCGGCACGCGGCCACGCGCGCTGGAATCCAGCATCGCTGCCCGACGGATTCAACGAGCAGGCGTCCTCGCAGAAACCGCAAGCATCGCAGATGAGCTCGAGGCGGTTCGGGCACGGAAAGTTCCCCGACAGAGGCGAAGGATCCGGACGGCCGGACGAGGCCGCCCCGGCGAGCGGTCGGCCGATCGTGTGCTACAGTCCGCCGCATGTGGCAACACGACTACACGCCGGTCGCCGACAGCCTCGTTTATTCGACGCTCATCTCGGCCATCCCGCTGGGGGTGCTCTTCTACCTGCTGGGGGTCCGGCGCAAGCCGAGCTGGGTGGCCGGGCTGAGCGGGCTCGCCGCCGCGCTCGCGCTGGCCGTCGGCGTGTACGGGATGCCGGTTCCGCAGGCCGCCGCGTCGATGGTCAACGGCGCGGCGTTCGGGCTGTTTCCCATCGGCTGGATCGTCATCGCGTCGCTGATCCTCTACCGGGTGACGCTGGAGACCGGCAAGTTCGAGATCATCAAGGACTCCATCGGCGCGCTGTCCGACGACCGCCGCCTGCAGGCGGTGCTGATCGGCTTCGCCTTCGGCGCCTTCATCGAGGGCGCGGCCGGGTTCGGCACGCCGGTGGCGGTGGCCGCGGCGATGCTGACCGGGCTCGGCTTCCCGCCGTTCTACGCGGCCTTCATCTGCCTGGTCGCCAACACCGCGCCGGTGGCCTTCGGGTCGCTCGGCATCCCGGTGGTCACGCTGGCCAACGTCACCGGGCTGCCGGAAGCCGCGCTGAGCTCGATGACCGGGCGCCTGTGCGGCCTGATCGCCATCGTCATCCCGGCCTACATGGTCGTCATCATGTCGGGGGTGCGGCGGGCCGCCGAGGTGCTGCCGCCCATCGCGGCCTGCTCGCTGGCCTTCGCCGGCGTGCTGATCCTGGTGACCAACACCCTGGGGCCGGAGGTGGCGGTCATCCTGGCCTCGATCGCGGCGCTGGTGGCGATGGTGCTGGTGATGCGCGCGTGGAAGCCGGCGCAGGTCTTCCGGCTGGAGGGCGACGGCGAGGCGGTCCGGCAGCACCGCGCCCACACCACCGGCGAGCTCGTGGGCGCCTGGATCCCGTACATCCTGCTCGTCGTCTTCGTCCTGGCGTGGCGCTATCCGCCGATCCAGGGCGTGCTGAACGTGGTCAGCGTGCCGATCGAGGTGCCGGGGCTGCACAACGTGATCGAGCGCCTCCCGCCGCTGACCCCGGAGGCGTCGCCGTACCCGGCGGTCTACAACTTCCAGTGGCTCTCGGGGGCCGGGACGTCGTGTTTCCTGGCCGCGTTCGCGGCGGCGCTCGTGCTGGGGCTGTCGCCGGCCCGCTTCTTCGGGATCGTCGCCGCGGTGCTGAAGCAGTTGTCGATGCCGCTGCTGACCATCGCCTCGGTGCTGGCGGTGGCCTACGTGATGAACTACGCCGGCATGACCACGACCCTGGGGCTGGCCTTCGCGGCCACCGGGGCGGTCTTCCCGTTCTTCAGCGCGCTGCTCGGCTGGACGGGCGTGTTCCTGACCGGCAGCGACACGGCGTCCAACGCGCTGTTCGGCACGCTGCAGACGGTCACCGCCAACACGCTCGACCTGAACCCGATCCTGACCACATCGACCAACGCGGCGACCGGCGTCATGGGCAAGATGATCTCGCTGCAGAGCATCGCCGTCGCGGTGGCCGCCACCGGCATGGCGTCGTCCGAGGAGGGGCGGCTGTTCCGGATCACGCTGCGGCACAGCATCATCCTGGCCGTGTTCATGGGGATCGTGACGATGACGTTCGCCTACGTGCTGCCGCAGCTCGTCCCGCTGCCGTAGCGCCCACCCAGCGGCGCCTTGCGGCTCCGCTTGGTGCCCAACCTGACCGCTCCAGGAGTCCGCGCCGTTCTACGGCGCAGACTCCTGGCCGGCCGGTTCACGGCGCCGGCGCGCGGGCCGAGCGGTCGCCGCCGTTCCGGCCCGCCGATCGGCGACCCTGGAGCGCGCCCCCGCCGCGTGTGGGGCCTGCTATCCGGGACGTATCGCCGCCAGCAAGCGCGCCCCGCCGCCGGGCGGCCTGCTACCGTCCGTCCGGCCGCGGGGGCGTGAAGACCACGCGGAAGCCGATGAACGGCCGCCGCGCGCCCGGGTCCGCGCCGCCCCGGACCGCGGCGCGGACGTTGGAGGCCGTGTCGAGGAACGAGCCGCCGCGCATGACGAAGAGCGCGTCGGCCGCGAGGTCGTCGGCGCCGCCGCTCGCGTCCCAGGGATAGGGCCGGTACGGGCCGCGGGTGAGCTCCCAGACGTTGCCGCTCATGTCGCGCAGGCCGAAGGGGCACTCGGGGCAGTCGAAGGCCCCGGCCGGCGCCGGGCCGGCCGCGCCGCCGAAGCGGGCCCGGCCGCGTCGCGGGGCGTCGCCCCAGGGATAGACGCGCCCGTCCGCGCCGCGGGCCGCCTTCTCCCATTCGGCCTCGCTCGGCAGCGTGACGCGCCAGCCGGCGGCGAGCCACCGCCGCACCGCCGGCGGCGTGCCGGGCCATTCCCGCAGCGTCGCCTCCAGCCACCGGCCGTAGGCCAGCGCGTCCGGCCAGGAGACCGAGGCGACCGGGTGATCGGGCGCGCCGTGCAACGCCGCGGCGTCCACCGCGGCGCCGGCGGCCTCGGCGAACGCGCGGAACTGCGCGACCGTGACCTCGTAGCGGCCGATGGCGAACGCGGGCAGGTCTACGCGGCCCTGCGCCCGTTCGGCCGACCAGCGTTCGTTCTCGAAGGCGCGCGGGTCCGCGGCCGGGTCGCTGCCCATGAGGAAGGGGCCGGCGGGGATCTCGACGAAGCCGAGGAGCGGTTCGTCCGGCAGGAACCAGGCGTCCGCCCGGAAACCGTCGAGCGCATCGGGCAGCGGCGGCGCGCCGGTCTCGGCGGGCGGCTCCGCCGGCCGGCAGGACGCCAGGGCCGGGACGATCAGCGCCGGCGCGAGCCACCGCGCGGCTCCGCGCGCGCGGCGACGCTTCGCCGGCCGGGCGTTGCCGGGAGGACGGTGGAGACCGTTCTTCGCCTTCAGCGGATCGTCTCCGGCAAGGATCGGCTGCGCCAAGTGGCGCGCATTCGCCGTACGGGGGCGTGCCGCGACGGTGAGCGGCGGCTACGGAAGAAGCCGGACCAGGGCGGCGAACGCGCCGAGGGCGAGCACGATCCGCCACGTGAGCGTGGCCTTCAGGTCGGCGACTTCAGCCCTCAGGTTCGCTTGGGTCGCAAGTGGTTCGAGGTCGGCTTTCGTCACCGGCTGGCCGATCGCGCGGCGGAAGACCTTGACTACGGCTTCGGCCTGCGACTGGTTCAGGCCGCCGTGCTTCAGGTCCTCGACGGCGGCGGGCGTGTCGAAAGCGACAGAGTTCATCCGCCCACGATACCACGGCTCGCGCGCCGAACCGCCCGCCGCGCCCGCGTGGACGTCCATCGTCTGCAACCGATGCGTCGATGCTATCCGCACCCGCTGCGGGCGAACGCCCAGCCGTGCTCGCAGGCCCGCGTCCGCAGGTCCGCCTCGGACGTATCCATCAGGTTTCGGCCGCCTTCCCGCAGCAGCAGCCGCAGGTCGAGCGTCTTCGGCGGCGCGCTGTAGACCGCGTCCCGCGCCAGCAGGTTGAGGCACGCCGGCCGGAAGCGCAGCTCGCAGGCCCGCGCGAAGTAGTCGAGACCCCGCGCCGGGTCCGCCGCGACGATCGCGCCCTCGGTGTAGTGACGCCCCAGCTCGTTGCAGGCCCAGGCGGAGGCGTCCGCGCAGTAGGACGCCTCGATCCGCAGGAGCCGTTCGCAGGCCCGCGGCCGTCCCTCCGCGCACGCCCGCTCCCAGAACGGCACGGTGTCGCCGCGGTGCCGTCCGTCGGTCGCGCCGAGCGCGGTCATCGCGGCGAAGAAGGCGACCCAGACCGCCATCTGCGCCAGGTTGGCCCCGGGCCGGGCCATGCGCCGGGCGAGGCCGCCGAACGGCGCGCGGGCTTCGAGCGCCGCGGCCAGCCGGTCGATGCGGCGCACGCTCAGGTTGAGGAGCGGCACCGAGAGCAGCTTGTCGTAGAACGTGGGCGCGCCGAAGGCGCCGAGCAGCGCGTAGAGGACGAAGACGCCCGCGCCGTACAGGACGCCGAAGACGGTCTTGCCGAGCGGCGTGCGGGGCGAGGTGGACGGGTCGGTGACCAGCAGGTGCAGGCCGAGGAAGACCGCCGTCGGGATCTCGGAATCGACGAAGTACGGGACCCCGGTGGCCGCCGCGTACAGCCCGCTCAGGCCGAACAGCACGACGGCGGCGGAACCGGCCACGAGCGTGATCGCGAAGCGGTACATCACGACCAGGCCGGCGAGGAACAGGAACAGGTAGATGCGCGGGGCCAGGGTCAGGGTGGTGGCGATCTCCTCGCCCCGGGTGATCTCCGTCGCGCCGGCCGCGATCAGCGCCACCGAGAAGAGGCCCAGCGAAAACGCCGACGGGTTGAAGACGTGCGCGCGCCGCCCGCCGCGCTCCCAGCGCACGAACGCCTTGCCCAGGAACCCGGCCGCGATCATCAGGAACTGCAGGTGGAACCAGTCGTCGCGGAACCACAGGAACAGGTTGGTGCTGAAGATGATCGGGAGCGGTCCGCAGCCCAGCGCGTAGCGCTCGCGGCGCGACCAGGCGAGCAGCAGGTCGAAGGCGTAGGCGAAGACGATCTGCCCCGCGAGCAGCCAGGCGTGGTCGTACACCGGCCGCCAGTGCCAGCCCCAGTAGGCGAAGACCGAAAGCTGCACCGCCGCCTGCACGTAGTGTTGCGGGCGCAGGACCACGTCGATCGCCGGCCGGCCGCCGTCGCGCCGGCGCAGCAGGAAGAGCGCCCCCTGCCACGCCAGCAGCGCCGCCGCCGCGCCCAGGAACGAGCGGACCAGCACCGGATGGGCGGCGATGCGCGGGACGAGGGCCAGCAGCGCCAGGGCGAGCGCCGACGCGAGCGGAACGCCGAACGGATGCGCCACGAGGGACGCCGGCGGCGCGTCCGCCCGGTTGCGTCCCGAGGCGCGCCCGCGGTCCCGCGCGCCGGCGTTCCGCGGCGCGCCCGGCGGCGTGCCGCCGTCGAGCGGCTTGCCGGCCGGTCGTCTTCGCGCCGTGTCGGCGTTCCGCGGCGCGCCCGGCGGCGTTCCGCCGGGCCGCCGGCGCGCCGGACCCGCTTCGGCGGCGCGGCGGCGAGCGGACCGTTCGTCCGGCGGTTCTCCGGCGGACCGTGCCCCGGCGTCGGGCGGCCCGGAGCGGCGCTCCGGCGGGCCGGGACGGCGGCGGCGCGCGGGGGGCATGGGGAGCGGAGCCGGCCCGGCTCGGGTTACTGCACCGTCTCCCGCGGCAGGTAGCGCCCGCCGCGGAAGCCGCCGCACAGGACGTCGACCAGCGGGTGGCGGATCGGGGCGGGCCGCGCGTCCGCTTCGAGATGGCGTTCGGCGACGTAGGTCGTGTGGCGGGCGCCGTCCACGAGGACGTGGTACCACGGGCGGTCCTTCGGCGGCCGCGAGCGGGCGACGGCGTCGTACCAGGCGTCCGTGCCCTGGAACGTCGCGTCGACGTCGAAGACCACGCCCCGGTAGTCGAACCTGACGTGGTGGACGATCTGGCCGACGAAGAAGCGGGCGGATCGCGGCATCGGTGAGCGCTCCCGGATAGCATAGTCCACCGCCCGCCGGCGCGCCGCGCGGACGCGCGGGTCGAAGCGGGCCGGGGCGCCGCGCGCGGCGCGGACGGCGTCCGGCCGGAACCGCGGCGTGCTCGCGAAGGCCGCGGGGCGCCACGGTGGACATGCGCGGTGCGGGCGGCGTCCGGCCGGAATCATCGGAGGAAGGGGCCGGCTTCGCGGCGGCGTCCGGCCGGAACCGCGGCGTGCTCGCGAAGGCCGCGGGGGCGCCCGGCGGATGGGCGCGGCGCGGGCGGCGTCCGGCCGGAATCGTTGGAGGAAGGGGCCTGCTTCGCGGCGCCGGCCGGTCGGAATCATTGGAGGAGGGGCCGGCTTCGCGGCAGCGGCGGCCGGAATCATCGGAGGAAGGGGAGCGGTATGGACGTCGACACCCTGATCGGCTTCACCGACGTGGCCGTGATCGGCCTGCTCGTACTCGGCGCGGCGGCGTTCGTCCTCTGGTTCGTGACCCGGCTCGATCGGGAGCGTCACGACGGGCCGCGGAGCCGGGGCCGCCGACGGTGAGCCGATCCGATGGCTTGTAGTGGTTGAACGCATTTCTGACGGAAAGAAGCAGGGAGGGACGCGTGGGAGCGACGCACGTCACCGTCACCATCCGCAACCCCGCCGACCCGGACCGGGCGTGGGAGGGGTTGTTCCTGGTGGATACCGGGGCCACCGACTCGCTCGTCCCCGGACAGCATCTGGAGGCGATCGGGCTTCGGCCCAGGGGCCGGCGGGTGTACGAGCTGGCGGACGGCCGCGAGATCACGGTGAAGATCGCGGTCGCCGAGATCGAGTTCATGGGAGAGACCGTCGGGGGCACGGTGCTCTTCGGCGAGGCCGGCGCCGAGCCGCTGCTCGGCTTGACCGCCCTCGAGTCGGTGGGGATCGAGGTCGACCCGACCACGCAGCGGCTGAAGCGGCTTCCCGCGGTGCGGCTGAAGCGGCGCGGGGAACGTGACGGCGAAGGACCGAAGCTGGGACGAGAATGCCTCCACCGCCGGGAGTCGGGCGGCGGCGTGGAGATCGACGTGTGGGAGATGTGAAGCGGGGGATGGACCGGGCCAGAGCATGATGGTGCATAATGGTGTTGGAATGAGCGGCGTGCGGTGCCGGGTTCACGGAGGGCGGCGATGAGCGTCTCGATCATTCGCGGCACCAACGACAAGCCCGCGGCAAGCGGCGAGTTGGCGTCGACGATGGAGGGTTGCCGCGACCTTTCGGGCCAACTGTTCATCGGCTATCCGATCGTCGCCACGCCGGAGGGACGCCATCGGATTGACGCGTTGCTGGTGTCGCCGGAGCGCGGACTCGTCGTTTTCGATCTCGTCGAAGGCGCCGCGCTCGACGGCTATCAGGCGCGGCAGGACGACTCTGCGAACCGGCTCGAAGCCCGGCTCAGGACGCATCGGGAGCTGACCCAGGGGCGCAACCTCGCCATTCCGATCCACACGCTGTCGTTCGCTCCCGGCGCCCGCGTTCCCGATACGGAAACCGACGGGGACTACCCGCGGGCGGACCGCTCCACGCTTTCCCGCACGCTTCGACGCCTGACGTGGGCCGAGCCGGACCGAAGCGCGTACGAAGCTGCCCTGTCCGCGATCGAGAACATCTCGACCATCAGGAAGAGCCGCAAGAAACGCTCGGGAAATCGGCCGGAATCGCGCGGCGGCCGCCTGAAGGCGCTGGAAGATTCCATCGCCACCCTTGACGCCAACCAGGGCAGAGCAGTCATTGAAACCGTGGAAGGCGTGCAGCGCATCCGTGGGCTCGCGGGATCGGGAAAGACGATCGTGCTCGCGCTGAAGGCGGCGTACTGGCACGTTCAGCATCCCGAGTGGCGAATTGCCGTCACGTTCAACACCCGCTCACTCAAAGGCCACTTCCGCCGCCTGATCGGAAAATTCGCGCTAGCAGAGGCCGGCGAAGAGCCGGACTGGCGCAACCTGCGTATCGTCAACGCTTGGGGTGCGCCGGGTCTGGATGACCGAGATGGACTGTACTATGAGTTCTGCCGGACGCATGGCTTCGATTACTTCGACTTCGGATCCGCGAAACAGCGGTTCAGGGGACGTGAATTTTCCGCCGTATGTGAGCGGGCCCTCGATCAGTGGCGGCAGTCGGACGAAAGACGTCCTCTCTACGACGCGATACTCGTGGACGAAGCGCAGGATCTTCCCGACTCGTTCCTGCGAATCTGCTACGAGCTCCTGCACGACGCCCGCCGGCTGGTGTACGCCTACGACGAGTTGCAGAACCTCGTGGGTGAGCCGGTGTCTTCACCGGAGAAAATGTTCGGTGTACGCGAAGACGGCAGGCCCAGGGTCCGGTTCGACGGCGGCGGCGAGGACACGCGCGACATCATCCTGGAGAAGTGCTACCGGAACTCGCGGCCGGTGTTGACGACGGCGCACGCGCTCGGTTTCGGCGTATACCGGGAACCGGAGAAATCGGGAGACACCGGACTGGTGCAGATGTTCGAATCGTCCCATCTCTGGCGCGACATCGGATATCGACTCAAGGACGGGGATCTGCGGGAGGGAACCCAGGTTACGCTCGATAGAACACCTGACACGAGTCCGAGGTTTCTCGAAGAACATTCGCCTCTCAAGGATCTCGTGCGGTTCGTCTGCCTCGAGAGCAAGGAAGCGCAGATCGAATGGGTGGTGAACGCCATTTCGGAGAACTTGAAGCATGACGAATTGCGGCATGACGACATCGTCGTCATCAACCCGGAGCCGTTGACGACCCGGCAAGAGACCGGCCCGATTCGCAGCCGCCTGCTCGATCTCGGCATCGATTCGCACCTCGCCGGCGTCGATACGAACGCGGACGAGTTCTTTCGGGAGCGGGCCGACTCGGTGACCTTCACCGGAATCCACCGGGCGAAGGGGAACGAGGCCGGTATGGTCTACGTCATCAACGCGCAGGATTGCCACGGTCGGGGTCGGAACCTCGCCCGCATTCGCAATCGACTGTTCGTGGCGATCACGCGGAGCAAGGCCTGGGTCCGGGTGCTCGGCGTCGGCGGCGGCATGCAGGCGCTCGAAGCGGAGTACGACCGGCTCGTGAAGCGCCACTTCGATCTGCAGTTCACGTATCCGTCGCAGGAACAACGGCAACGCCTGCGTCTCGTGCATCGAGACATGACGGATGCGGAACGCCGGCGTGTGTACAAGAGCGGCCAGGAACTCGGCAATCTCGTCAACGATCTCGAATCCGGCAGCGTCCGCGTCGAAGACCTGGACGAAGAACTGTTGGCCAAGTTGAAGAATTTCATCAGCGGGCAGCGGGGGTGATGCGATGCCGACGGCGAATCGAATCAAGAATCAGATCAACGAGCGTATCCGCCGTCTCGTGGAGATCGGACTTGCCGACCGACACCATATCGGGTTCTTTCGGCAGGCGGGACGGATGGTCGAGATCACGTTTCCGAACGCCGCGCATGTGTCGCTGTCGTTGAAGAATATCGAATATGCCGAAACCTATCTGGGACTGGTGCGGAACGGAGCCTACAACGTGAAGATGCTCGACGGCGCATTGATCCAGATGATGTACGAGTTTTCCGGCGACGATCTCCAGCGCCACAGGCTTGCGTTCTTTCCCGCCCCGCACCTGCATGACTTCCAGAACAGTCCGGACGTCTACCTTGACGACGAGTTGCATGGCGACGTGGTCGCCAGGAGCGTCGTGCCATTCCCGTTGCGTTGCGATTACGACGGACGCGACGGACGCCATGTGGACGTAGCGCATCCAAAGTCCCATCTAACGCTCGGCCAGTACGAACACTGCCGGATTCCCGTCTCCGCGCCGGTCACGCCGCACTGGTTCGTAGATTTCCTGCTCAGGAACTTCTATCAGACGCCTGGCCGAGGCTACGCGAACGAGATGCCGGTCGGAGGCGCCACGTTCAGGGAGTCGATATCGCCGGCCGAACGGCGGGTGGTCCATCTTGTGATTCCGGGGCGGGCATCGGCGTAGCGCGACGGGCTCGAGCATCGTTCGCCGTGAGCACTCGCGGGGGGAGTATCGACGTGGAGACCAGGCACTACCGGTTGCGGCTGGGCGGTCTTCCGGGCGCCGCGGGGGAGGTCAGGGCCACGACGCTCACTCGTGTCGTCGAGGCTCTCTTCGAGACGGCGAAGCGCGCGACGCGGCTTCTGGCGACCGGGGAGGGAACAGGACGAGGCAAGACGCCGCGGTGGCTCCAGGATGCCGCCGAATTCACGCTGACGGGGCTGAAGCCGGGCTCCACGGTACTCGACGTCGAAGCGCCGTCGCTTCGTGACACCGCCTACGAAGCATTTGGGACCCAGGACCTTCCGGACGATGGAAGGGAAACCTGCCGGCCGTCGCTCGACGACACGGCGCTCGATCTGGCGGCGCTGGCGATTCGGGAGGCGCAGGAGGACGATCCGGCGGGCGATCGGTTCGACGGCTCCGTTCTGGAAGCCATTCTCGGGTTCAGAAAGGCGGCCGGCGAGTCAGGCGTGCGCTACGAAATGACGTCGCGAGGCTCTGCGCACGGGAACTTCCGGCTGGATGATGCCGCGTGCGCGCGGATCCGGGAGCATTTGAACGGCATTCGGTCACCCAGGGCCTTCATGGTAAGCGGCCGACTCGACCGGATCGAACAAGGCGTACGCCCTGGTGGACGCGTGGACGCACGGAAGACCCGTGGCCGCTCCCAACGACGCGCCGCCGCCGAAACCGGCGAGGTCGATGGGCAAGAACGATCTGTGGATCGCCGCAACGGCGCACGCCAGCGGGGCCGTGCTCGTCACGACCGACCGGGACTTCGATCACCTGCACGGCATTTGGCTGAACCGTGAATTCGTGGACGTGAGCCGAGCATGACCGACGTCCCCAAGCGCCTCATCGAAACGGCGTTTTCCGCTGGAGCAGGTGAGCGAGCGCCCCGGTCACGCCGCGAGGCGCGCCGCCTCGACGGCTTCACCGGCCCGTGAGCGTGCGGACGACGGTGATGATCAACGCGGCGGCGGTGCCGACGGCGACCGTTGCCGCGGACAGCGCGATGCGGCCATCCACGTGATCAGGCGGTTTCGAGCGCGGCGAGGTCGGCCTTCGTGGCGATGTGGGTCATGATGAGCGCATCCGCATCGCCCCGGTCGTCGTCCCTCGGTCGTTTCCGATCAACTGGCTGACGCCGCGCCGCGGTTCATCAGCGCAGCCGCTCGAACTTCTGGATCCGCTGCCCGACGTTGACCTCCGTCGTGTACAGGTTGCCGCGCGAGTCGATGGCCAGGTTGTGCAGCCGGTAGAACTGGCCGGCGTACTTGCCCATCCGCCCGAAGTGGCCGACCACCGTCAGCGACGCGCGGTCGAGGATCCAGACGACGTTGTTCGTGCCGTCGGGGACGAACAGCCAGCGCTGCTCCGGGTCCTCGGAGAGCGTCACGCCGGAGGCCGAGCCGCTGCCGAGCGTCTCGGGGCGGATGAACGCCTCGCGGACGAACGAGCCGTCCTTGCGGAAGACCTGCAGGCGGTCGTTGGTCCGGTCGGCCACGTAGACGAGGCCGTCGCCGGCGACCGCGACGTCGTGCACCGGGCCGCGGTAGTGGCGGATCGGCTCCGCGCCGGGGTCGTACGGCGGCAGCGGCGCATCGTCGGGACGCTCGCCGTAGGCGCCCCAGTGGCGCTTGTACTCGCCGCTGCCGGCGTCGAAGACGACGATCCGCCGGTTGCCGTAGCCGTCGGCCACGTAGACCTCGTGGGCCTCCGGGTCCACCCGGATGCCGGCCGGCCGGCCCAGGTTCTCGGTGTCGTTGCTGCCGCGGCTGCGTCCGGGGCGCCCGATCTGCAGCAGGAATTCGCCGTCGGCGGTGAACTTCAGAATGTGCGCGTCGTCGGCGGCGTTGCCGCCGATCCAGACGTGCCCCTCGTGGTCGACGTGGATGCCGTGCTCGCTCTCGGGCCAGTCGTAGCCCGCGCCGGGGCCGCCCCACGAGCGCAGCACCGAGCCGTCCGGCGCGAACTCGACGACCGGCGGGGCGGGCGCGCAGCACATGCCCTCCTCGCCGCGCTGGCGGGCGTCGAGGGTCCCCGGCCGGTGGAGGAGCCAGACGTGGTCGTCGGCGTCGACGGCCACGCCCGCCGCCTGCCCAAGGATCCAGTCGTCGGGCAGCGTCGGCCAGAAGGGGTCGACGCGGAAGCGGGGTGTCTCCGCCCCGGCCGCCTGCGCGGTGCGCGCCGCCGGTTCCGGTCTCCCGGCGGGTCCGCCCGCGGCGCCCCGGCCGGCCGCCGCCGCTTCCGCGTTCTCCATGCCCGCGCCCGCGGCTTCCGCGCCGGCGTTCCGCGCGCCCGCCGCGGCCGGCGCTGCCGGGGCTTCCGCGGCGGCGGTCCCCGCGGCTCCTGCGCCCGCCGCGCGCGCATGCTCCGCGCCCGCGGCTTCCGCGCCGGCGTTCCACGCGCCCGCGCCGCTCGCCGCGCCCGCGCCGGCCAGGAACAGCCACGCCGCCGCGCCGAGCGCCGCCGCGCCGCCCGCCCGCCGCCGTCCGCGCCCGTCGCCGCTTCCGGCCATGCCGCTCCCTCCCGCGGTTCCGCGTGTCCGCCTTCACCGGACACGATACACTAGCCGCGAGACCCCGCGACGACGCGGGATTCCGCTCCCCGCGGAGCGCCGCCAAAGGAGAATCGATCATGAGGCTGCCGCCGACCGCCACCCTGGTCCTCGCGCTCGCCGCCGCCGCGCCGCCCGCCGGGGCGCAGCTCGCGACGCCGAACGCCAACGGCATCACCTACGGGCACGTGCACCTGAACGTGTCCGACGTCGAGGTCCACGAGAAGCTGTGGGTCGAGTGGTTCGGCGGCGAGGTGGTCCGGAAGGGCCCGCCGGCCACCATCCGCCTGCCGAACTTCCTGATCGTGCTGACCGAGCGCGAGCCGGCCGGCCCGATGCAGGGTTCGGTGCTCGACCACTTCGGCTTCAAGGTGCGCGACACGGGCGACTTCGTGCGGCGCTGGCGCGAGGCGGGGATGGAGGTCGGGCCGGAGTTCATCGGGGCCGAGGGGATGCCGAACGCGTACGTCATGGCCCCCGACGGGGTGTGGGTCGAGCTGCAGGAGGACCCGTCGCTGCACGTCCCGATCGCGGGCTACCACATCCACTTCTTCACGCCGGAGTTTGAGGAGCTGCTCGACTGGTACACGAAGGTCTTCGACCTGCGCGTCCGCCCCCGCGGGCGCATTCAGTCGACGACCGACGTGCCGGGCATGAACATGAGCTTCGGGGCGGGCAGCGTCGACGAGCCGGCCGGCACGCGCGGACGCGCCCTCGACCACATCGGCTTCGAGGTGGACGACCTCGAGGCGTTCTGCCGCCGGCTCGAGGCGCAGGGCATCGAGTTCGACGTCGCCTACCGCGAGGTGAGCGGCGAGATGAAGAGCGCGTTCCTGACGGACCCGTCGGGGGTCGTCATCGAGCTGACCGAGGGCTACGACGAATATTAGCGCCCGCCAGGGCGGCCACGGCGGCCGTCCAGCGCGCGTCGAAGTCGACCCAGCGGCGCTCCTCCTCGTCGGTGGAGTGGCCGACCGGCAGCTCGACGATCTCCGGCGGCGGGTCCATGTGGTTGGCGACGGCGTAGACCGTGGCCGCGGGGACCACGTCGTCGCGCCGGGCCACGCCGATCAGCGTGGGGCAGGCGATGCGGTCGGCGACGTTGACGGTGTCGAAGTAGCGCAGCGTCGCCGTCGCCGCCGCTTCGAGGCGCGGGTTCCGGGCAAGGTGGTCGTTGACCTCCCGCCCCGACCCGCGCGTCACCAGCTTCCGCCGCCCGTCGACCCAGCCGAACGTGGGCAGGGCCACGGCCAGGTAGTCGGCGCGCGCGGTGAGGCCCTGGGCCAGGAACGCGAGCGCGCCGCCGTAGCTCCGGCCGTGGAAGACGACGCCCCCGCGGCCGGCGCCGAGCGCCTGCGCCACCTCGGCGGCGCGCACGTAGTCGCAGACGGCGCCGCGCAGGATGGACGCGCGCGGGTCGCTCAGGCCGGTCAGCACGTGGCCGCGGGGATCGACCTCGCAGGCCGCGCGCGACAGCCCGAAGCCGCGCACGTCGAAGCAGAACAGGTCGGCGCCGCAGGTCCGGGTGTGCCGGGCCTCCAGCACCGGATTACACTGCCCGTTGTAGCCGTGGGTGGTGACCACCAGCGGCCGCGGGGCGGGTGAGCCGGCCGCCGCGCCGCCGTCCGGGTCCGGCGTGATCAGGAACCCCTGCACGTCGCGGGCGCCCAGGGAGGCGAAGCGCACCGGGACGACGCGCGCCCCTTCCGGCGAGGTGAAGGCCAGACCGGGCCGGGGGTTCGGGGCGACGGCGGCCAGCGCGTCCAGCGTGCTCCGCCAGAACGGAAAGAAGCCGTCGGGCCGGGTCAGCGGCGGGCGGGTGGCCCGGACCGCGGGAGCATCGTAGCCGCTCATGAGCGTGACGGACGTGACGGACGCGACCCGAGAGTGTATCGCCTCCCTCCGCGAACGCCCGCCGTGGATCGGCGCGGACGGCGACCCGCCGTGGGACCGCCTGGCCGCGCTGGCCGAGGAGCGCCGCTTCGACGCCGACGCCGTCCTCACGCGGCAGTTCGCGCCGGCGGCGCACCTGTTCTTCGTGCGCGACGGGGCGGTCCGCTTCCGGCTGCGCCTGGAGGAGGGCAACGAGGACCTGTTCGTCGGGGAGCGATCGATCCCCTGGACGGCCGTCGGCTGGTCCGGGTTCCGCGACCCGCGGCGCTACGCCACGACGGTGACCTGCGCCCGCGCCTGCTCCGCGCTGCGCTTCGAGCACGCGGCCCTGGCCGGGCTCTTCGACGAGCAGCCGCGGCTGGGCGTCGTCTTCATGGAGTCGATCCTCCGCCAGTGCTTCGAGCGGCTGGCCGACATGCGGGCGCGGCTGACCGCCTGGTCGCAGACGCCGGTCAACTTCGCGCGCACGCTGCAGGACGAGGGGGAGGAGGAGACCTACAACCGCGCGCCCCCGCCGCTGACCGAGCTGCTGCGGCGCTCGGCGTTCTTCGCGCCGTTCGCCGAGGACCGCCTGCGCCTGTTCGCCGGGGCGGTCGAGAGCCGCTACTTCTGCCGCGGCGAGCCGATCGTCGAGCAGGGGAGCCGCGAGCCGGGCCTGTGGGTGCTGGCCACCGGCCGCGTCGCGTTGAACTACAGCCCGCCCGCGACGGACGAGGCGTTCGCGCTGCGGACGATCTCCGAGCCCGGCTCGGTCGTGGCGCTGGCCGGACTGCCGGGCGTCGACGCGCACGGCGCCTCGGTGGCGGCGACGCGCGACTGCACCGTCTACCGCATCGACACCGATCGCCTGGGGCCGGCCCTGCGGGGCGACCCGCCGCTGGCCCTGGCCCTGGCGCGCCGCCTGCTGTGGCTGGCGTCCATGCACCTGCGCGCGGCGCGCGCGCTGTTCATCTCGCGCCGCTTCGAGAAGGAGCGGCTGGCCGTCGGCAACCTGCTGGAGCAGAGCTGCACGCAGCTCAGCGTCCACTCGCCCCTGCACGGGGTGCCGCACCTGCTCGGGAGCCAGCTCACCGTGGGAGACGCCTTCGCCATCATCGAGCGGATGGCGGACGGCGGCGACGCGCTCGAGCGCAGCCTGGCGGAGCTGTGCGGGGAGATGCTGCGCGACGTGAAGCGCGAGCACGAGTTCTTCGAGGCGCTGCGCCGGGTCTACCACGCGGTGGTGACCGCCCCCGAGCAGATGCCGGCCCGCGACGTCCGCAAGCTGTGCGCGCGGGGCTTCCAGCAGGCGTTCCGCCGCCTGCGCTACGTGGTCGAGGGGGAGGAGCGCCTGCCGCCGGCGGCCGGCCAGATCTTCATCTTCAACCACCTGAAGAACCACGAGCACAACACGCTGCCCAACAACTTCCAGCTCACGCTGGACTCGCACTTCGTCAGCGCGATGATCCTCGACCGGCGCTACGGCGACGGCGGCATCCGGGTGGTGCGCCACAGCCGCGGCTCGGAGTACGGCCACCAGGCCTACTACGACCGGCTGGGGCACATCGCCGTCTACACGCCGGAGTCCGACCGCATCGAGGAGACGCCCGAGGAGCGCCGCGGCCGGCAGGACGAGTTCTTCGCCACCGCCGGCCGCTGTCTGAAGGCCGGCACGAACCTGATCCTCAGCCCCGAGGGGACGAGCTACTGGACCGAGGACTCGCCCGGCCCGTTCCGGCCCGGGGCCTTCCGCCTGGCCGCGAGCCTCGATCCCGAGCCGTGGATCGTGCCCATCGCCGTCGCCCACTTCGACCGCCGCGTCCACTCGACGGTCTGCGCGGCGCTGATCAAGCCGCCCTTCAAGGTGTCCGACGCGCTACGGGATCCGCGCGACCGGGAGCAGGTGCGGGCCTTCCTGGTCGACCTGCGCAAGACCTACCACGGCTGGGTCGAGGAGGCCCGGCGGCTGGCCGACGCCGCGGCGAAGTCGTGACGCGCGCCGCGCTGGCGCGCTTTACCGGGTTCCTCGCGTCAAGCCGGACGCGGACCGGATTCGGGTCGGCCGCCGGCGCCGGCTGCTTGACAAGCGGGGCGGGGCGTAGTTGACTGCCGGCTACGGACGGCGACCGGGGTCGCCGCGGCTTCGGCGGCCGTGATTCGGCGCACACGCGATCGAGGAGGAGACGCATGAGACGTTCCTGCACGGCGTTCGTCGCGCTGGCGGCCCTGGCCCTGGCGCCCGGCGCGCTCGCCCAGACCAACAGCACGCTCACCGGGGAGGTCACCGACAACACCGGCGGCATCCTGCCCGGCGTCACCGTCGAGGCGTCGAGTCCGGCGCTGATCGAGGGCAGCCGCGTCGCCGTCACCGACGGCGCGGGCCGCTACACGCTGGTCGACCTGCGGCCGGGCACGTACTCGCTGACGTTCACGCTGCCCGGCTTCTCGACCGTCCTGGTCGAGAACCAGGAGCTGCCGGCCGGCTTCACCGCGACGGTCGACGCCGAGCTCTCCGTCGGCGCCCTCGAAGAGACGGTCACCGTCTCCGGCGAGGCGCCGGTGGTCGACGTGCAGTCCACTCGCCGCGTCGAGGTGCTCGACACCGAGGTGCTCGACGCCATCCCGACCGGCCGCAACATGCAGTCGACCGCGCAGTTGATCGTCGGCATCAAGCTGAACCGGCCCGAGGTCGGGCTGTCGACGTCCGCGCAGCAGACGGTCATGATGACCCACGGCATGAGCTGGCGGCAGGTCAGCGTGGCGGTCGACGGGCAGCTCGTCAACGGCACCGACCGCGACGGCGGCATCCAGAACTACCACAACGAGCTGTCGGTCCAGGAGATGACCTACGAGACGAGCGGCATGACCGCCGAGACGTCCGGGGGCGGGGTCCGCATCAACATGATCCCGCGCGAGGGGGGCAACACCTACAGCGGGCAGTTCTACACCGGTTATTCCAGCAACGCGCTGGCGTCGGACCACACCAACGTGCCGGACGACAAGCGATATCATGCCGACAGGTCGGACCGGGTGCGATCTTCCGAGGGGGTCGATCTGTTCTGGGACCTCAACGCCGCCTACGGCGGTCCGATCGTGCGCGACAAGTTCTGGTTCTTCATGAGCTCGCGCCGCTGGCAGGTGGACAAGCCCATCACCGACAGCTTCTACCGCAACCGGGACGGCACCTGGCCGCGCTACTTCGATTCCGACCCGGTGAAACTCGACGGCAAGGAAGGCCGCGAGCTGCTGTCGGGCATCGACGCCAACACCATCACCAGCGGGCTGCTGCGGCTGACCTACCAGGCGAACGCGGCGAACAAGCTGTCGGCCTACATGGACCGGATCTTCAAGGACCGCTTCCGCCCGCACGGCTCCTCGGACGACCCGGCGACCTCGCCCAACCACCAGGGTTCGCCGATCTACTACACCGGCTCGGCCAAGTGGACGTCCACGATCAGCAGCCGGCTGCTGCTGGAGGCGGGCTACTCATCCAACGTCGAGAACTGGAGCTTCGAGGAGCGGCAGGACTCGCCGCCCTTCGGCCCGGCCCGGCAGCTCCGGCAGCCGCGGCCCTCCGCGGGCGTGCCGTTCTGCCCGTCGACGCCCTGCTACCACGTCGGCAACCCCGCCGCGGTCGCGATGCAGTCCGGCGCGGGCATGGACCCCTGGTACCAGATAGTCCGGCGCAACGACACGGCGGGGTTCCGCGACCGGGGGAACTGGAGCTACGTCCACGAGACGCCGGAGCGGTTCAACTACAACGTCTCGATGTCGTACGTCACCGGCTCGCACAACTTCAAGGCCGGCGTCATGAGCAGTTGGGGGCCGCACCACCGGTCGCACTCCGGCAACGCCGACCTCTGGCACCAGCAGTACAGGGACGGCGTGCCGTACGAGGTGCGGGTCTCCAACCTGCCGATCTGGCGGCCGATGGACTACCGCGACAACGGCTACTACGCCCAGGACACCTGGACCATCGACCGTCTGACCCTCAACATGGGCCTGCGCTTCGAGACGATGCACGGCAGCAATCTCGCCACCAGCCGCATCCAGAACCGGTTCGTGCCCGGCTTCGAGGTGCCCGGCCGCGGCAACCTGCCGAACTGGAAGGACGCCGCGCCGCGGCTGGGGGTGGCCTATGACGTGTTCGGCGACGCGTCGACGGCGCTCAAGTTCTCGTACGGCCGCTACAACGCCTCCAACACCACCAGCTACAGCCGGCAGTTCAACGCCGTGACGCACACGGGCGAAAACCGCAACTGGTTCGACTGCGCCCTCAGTCCGATGGACGACACGCGGTGCGCGACGCGGCAGGAGCTGACGGCGATGGGCGTCGATCCGGCCATCGCCTTCGGAACCCGCCCCGGCGACACCTACGCGGTCGGCGCCGCCGGCACGACGGGGCACGCCCGGCACGGCGGCACCAACGGCGACGACTACGTGCAGGACTGGGAGATCGGCTTCCCGCGGGACGCGACCTTCGGGAAACTGGGCGCGGTGCCGACCGAGGACCCCGACGGCGTCGAACGGCCGTGGGTCAGCCTGATGAACCTGGGCGTCGAGCGCGAGCTGATCACCGGGCTCTCGGTCAACGTCAACTGGTACCGGCGCGACACGTTCGACCCCATCGTCCAGTACGGCCGCGGCGTGACCCACGCCGACTGGACGCGCCTGGAACTGCCCAATCCGTGCGCCGGGAACGGCACGGCGCCGAACGGGTTCCCCTGTTCTTCGCGCGGGGTCGCGGCTCCGGCGACGATTCCCGTCTGGAACCTCAATCCCGAGGCGCGCGGACTCACCGGCGCCGATCGATTGATGCGGAACTCCGCCATGAACAAGGACGTGTACAACGGCTTCGAGGCCGGTTTCAACGGGCGGCTGCCGAACGGGACGACCATCTTCGGCGGCTGGTCGATGGAGCGGAACATCATGACCCGTTGCGACCAGCCCGAGGATCCGAACCGGCTGCTCTTCTGCAACGCCGGCGACTACGACATCCCGTGGCTGCACGACTTCAAGATCTCGGGCATGGTCCCGTTGCCCGGCGGCTGGTCGTTGAGCGGGTCGGCGCAGTTCTACCCGGCCCAGGAGATCGCCGCGGGCGGGAGCACCGACCACTTCGGCGGCACGAACCAGGGCGGGTCCACGTTCGACGACATCCATTCCTACGTCGGCAACGTGCGCTACAACACGACCGTGGCCGACTTCGAAGCGCTGGGGGTCACCCGGACGCAGGGGCTCTCGATCCCGCTGATGCCCCCCGGTTCGTTCTTCGCGGACCGCCTGACGCAGATCGACGTCTCGGTCCGCAAGACGTTCACGCTGCCGAACGGGATTCGGTGGGACGTGCAGGCCGACGTCTACAACCTGCCCAACTACTTCCCGATCACGAACATGAACGGGACGTACGGCGGCAGCCTCGGGAACGGGACGCGGACGATCAACCGCCGCTTCCTGCAGCTCGCGACGCACCTGCACTGGTAGGCGTCGGCGCGGGGGCGTGGACGGTCAGTCAGGGACCGGGAGGCAGACGGCTTCCCGGTCCCTGCTATGGAGGGGTCAGATGCTGAAGAAGCTTCTTCTCTCGGTCGTTTTGGCGATCGTCGTCCCGGCTTCGCTTCTGGTCGTGCCGGTGCCAGAGCGTGACTTCGTGGAAGTTCATGCCCATGAGGACGAGTGTCACTATCATCCGAATCCCGGCCCAGGCTGCGAGCCGCATCCGCCACCGGATCGGGATCCGGACCCGAGAACGCGGGTTTGCGAAATACGGTGCAGGCAAGCGGTGTACGTGTACTGGGAGCCACTCCTCCGTAGATGGATGATAGGCTTCTATTGGCGCTGCCAGACAGAGTGTCGGTGGGTATGAAACGCATTGGCCGTGACGCGCCGGTCGAGGGCCGGCGCGTCACCGATCCGGGGTGGTGCCGGTTGGAACCCGGCTTTCGACACGTGTGCTGATGTCGCTCACGTCTCGCGGAGGACATCCAGCGGTTCGATCCGGGCGGCGCGGCGGGCCGGGAGCCAGCAGGCCAGCAGTGCTACGGCGGCGAGCACGGCCGTCACGGCCGCGAACGTCAACGGATCGGCGGGCGTGACGCCGTAGAGGATGCTCCCGACGACGCGGACGCCGGCCGCCGCGGCCAGCAGGCCGAGAAGCACGCCGGCCGCGACGATCACGCCCCCCTGCCGGAGGACGAGCAAGCGGACGTCGCCGCGTCCCGCCCCGAGCGCCACGCGGATGCCGATCTCCCGCCGCCGCCGGGAGATCGCGTAGGCGAGCACGGCGTAGAGACCGAACGCGGCGAGCAGCAGGGCCGCCAGCCCGAAGACGCCGCCGGCGGCGGCGTAGAAACGCGGCTGCGCGGCGCGGGCGGAGAGCATCGTCTCGAGCACGGTCGTATCGACCGGCATCCCCGGCTCCACGTCGGCGAGCGCCTCGCGCAGGAAGGGAACCACCGCGAGGGGATTATCGCCGGCGCGGACGACGACCGTCGGCGCGCCGAACGAGGGCATCGTGTCCATGCCGGGCTGGAACATCGACAGGTAGATCTCGCCCGACAAAGTCGACGTGACCTCGGCGGGAACGAACGGACTGGCGACGTCGGCGACCACCCCGACGACTTCCCACGCCTCGCCGCCACCCGGTTCACCGCCGCCAGGGAACGGGAAGGCCGGCGCGAGGCGCTGACCCACCGCCGGCTCCCCCCGGAACGCCTCCCGGGCGAACGACTCGCTGACCACCGCCACCCGCGGGCTGTCGGCCGTGTCGCGGTCCGTGAAGAACCGGCCGGCCCGCGGCCGCAGCCGCACGACGTCGGCGTACCCGGGGCTCACCCTCCGGATCGACGCCATCAGCATGTCTCGTGGCTCCCGCGCCGGGGGGCGGCCCGCGACGTCGAGCGGCTGCACCGAACCGGCGGGAAACAACGGCATCTCCGACGACAGCGCCACCGAGTCCACGCCGGGCAGGGCGGCGATCCGGTCGATCCGCGCCCGTAGCGTTTCCGCGGACCGGCGGAACGCCGCGGCCACCTCCGTCAGTTCGTCGGGACCGATCCGCCCGCCGGCCCCGCCAAGCAGACGGCCGGCGGCGCGAGTCTGCACACTGGCGGCCACCACGCCGGCCGGGTCGAGGCCGAGGTCGAAGGTGACCAGCGCCACGAAACTGCGCAGCAGCAGTCCCGCGCCGGTCAGGAGCACCAGCGCCAGCGCCACCTGCACGACGGCCAGCCCGGCCTGTCCGGCGTTCGTCCGCCGGCCTCCGAAACCGGCTGCCGAGGCGGTCCCCTCCTCGTTGAGGGCCCGCGCCGGATCGACGCGCGAGCAGGCGAACGCCGGCGCCGCGCCGAACAGCAGGCCGACCGCCAGCGACAGTCCGGCCGCGAACGCGAGAACGCCGCCGTCGATGCCCGCCTCGTCAAGTCCCGGGACGCCGCCGGGCGCCAGCGCGGGCGCAGCGCGCAGAACGCCGGCGGCCACGGCCAGGCCCGCGGCGCCGCCGGTCGCGCTCAGCAGGACGCTCTCGGTCAGGAGCTGGCGGACGAGGCGGGCGCGCGGTGCGCCGAGCGCGCTTCGCAGGGCCAGCTCCCGCCGCCGGGCGAGACCCCGCGCCAGCAGCAGGCCGGCGACGTTGGCGCACGCCATGGTCAGCAACAGACCGGTCGCCGCCGAGAGCATCAGCAGCGCGGGTCGGAACGGGCCCGCCCGTTCTTCCCGCAGCCGGCTCACCCGCGTCTCGACCTCCGGGCCGCCGGGCAGAGACGGATCGAAGTCCGCCGCCCGCTCCAGAATCGTGCGCGCCTCGACCTCCGCCCGAACCGGCGGCACGCCGGGCCGCAGGCGTCCGATGGCCGCGAGCGCGCCCCCGAAGAACAGGCCGCTGTCGGGGGACGGCTCGTCCGGCGGTACGACGAGCGGCTTCCAGATGTCCATTTCCGGGCCGGGAAAGTCGAAGTCCGCGGGCAGCACCCCGAGGACGGCGTGCGGGTCGCCGTCCAGCACGATCGAAGCCCCGACGACGTCCGGGGCCGAGCCGAAGCGGTCGGACCAGGCTCGGTGGCTCAGCAGGACCACCCGGTCCGCGCCCTCCACCGCCTCCGCCTCGGTGAAGAGCCGTCCGATCCGCGGCGTCACCCGCAGCAGCGGAAACAGGGACGGCGTCACCGCCGCCCCGACGAGGTTCGCGGGACCGTCGGGGCCGTCCCAGACGGGGAACCGAGGCGCGTACCCGGCGAGGTGCTCGAACGACCGGGTGTCGTCCCGCAGCCGCCGCAACTCGGCGAACGACAGCATCGGCCGACCGGGGCGCTCCGCAAGCGTCTGCCCCACCAGCACGATCGACTCCGAATCCGGCCACGGTAGCGGCCGGAGCAGCAGGCCGCTGACAAGGCTGAACACCGCCGTGTTCGCGCCGATGCCGGAGGCGAGGACCGCCAGCACGGCGAGGGTGAAGCCCGGCCGCGCGCGAAGCCGCCACAACGCGTGGCGCAGATCGTGAAGCAGCCCCGCCATGGCGGCCATCATATCCGCACCGGCCGGCCGGAAGCGCCCCCGATGCGGGCGTGCTGGCGCCCTGGCGATCGCGTGCTGCTCCAGGACTCGTTCGTCCCGCATCCGGTTCAGGACCCGAAAGACGTCCTTCAGTGAGCTCACCGGGCCTCGCGGCCGTCCGTGTTCGTCGTGTCTTCGACTTGCCCCCGGTCGTCGCCCGAGGCCCCGCGGAACGGGCGGCTGCCGCGGCGCGGCGACTGCGGAAGGCGTCAGGAGAAGAACGTCTTGACGACGAGGCTCGCGACGCCGGCCAGGACCAGGGCCAGCATGACCTCGAGGCGGGGCAGGCGGTTCTCGAAGCCGGCGATCTCTTCGGCCGCTTCACGGGCCTTGTCGTCGGGCGCGCCGGCCGCCCGGAAGGCCTAGTAGGTCTTCGACAGCATCACCGCCACGGGGATATCGTAGCGGCGCTCGCGCGGCCGGCGCAAGCCGCCGTCGGGTCGCGGCGGACGCCGATCCCCGCGCCGTCTCCGCGTTGCGGCGCGAACGGGCCGGGGTGGTCACCGCGGGCCGGATCGTCCGTCCTCGGCAAGAACGCGCGCCACGGCCGATTCGACGGCGTCGGCGGCGCGGGAACAGACGTCCTCCATCGAGACGCCCGCGAAGCGCGGGCCGCCCGCGCCGGTCTCGGCCGCGAACCGGCGGGCCGAGTGACGCCACGCGCTCCCGACGAACCGGACACCCGCTGCGCCGTACTCCCGCACCGCCGTTTCCAGGCCGCGGGGGTCCGCGTCGGCGGCGGTCATGACGTCGTACAGGTCCCGGACGGGACTCCGGTCCGTCCGCTGCAACTTGCCGTACAGGATCTGGGCGTTGCTCAGGACGGTCTCGACCTCGCCGTCGACGACGGCCGACGTCTCGGCGCCCGCCGGATGGAGCGTCATGACGGAGACGTCCAGGGCGCCGGATTCGAGCTGCATCCGAGCGTGGTTCCGGTTGCTCCCGACGGCGAGCTCGCCGCCCAGCTCCGTCACCATCCCGCGGCCGGTGCGGGCGATCTCCAGCAGCGCCCCGCGCGGATCCGAGGTCAGGAGATCGACGTCCGTGCTGCGGCGGTGGCGCCAGCGGGCGGCGAGGATCGTCCCGCCGCCGAGGGCGTAGGCCGCGCGGCCGTCGTCATGAGACAGGCGCCGCCGAACGACCGGCCGGACGCTCCGCCACAACCGATCCGCACCGTCCGGCAGCGTGAGGTTCTCCACGGGAAGGCTTCCTCATCGAATTGATCCACCGCACCGGCGTGATGGGCCACGGGCCGAGACGCCGCATGATCCGGGCGAGCTGACGCCACGTGAACGCGCCCTCGTACGACGCGTTCATCCATTCGAGCCAGGACCCTTCGGTGACGAGCACGCCGACCACGGCAAGCTGCCGCCGCGTGGGCGACGCCGCGCGGCACGCCGCGTAGAACTCCGCGCTCGTGGGCTTCACCCGCCAGCCGGCGCACGAGCCGAGCAGCAGACCGGCGACGGTCCGCGACCCCGGACCGCGGTGGCGCGAAGGCACGTCCGCCGCTTCGTGGTACTCGGGGCCGAAGCGCTCCGGCGGCAGAACGTCGTGCGACGCGTCTCCGAGAGGAACGTCCGGATCCTCCCACGGAGCATCCGGCGGGAAGAGCGGCAGGAGCGGCAACCGGGCCGCCAGATCGTCGATCCACGCGATGCCGCGTCGATCGGTGACGCGGCCCCGCGAGGCGCGCAGGCCGAACCGGAACACGGGGCGGGAATACTCGAAGACGCCGAGCGATTCGACCCGGCCGGCGATGGCCGCCAGACCGCGGGCGCTGGCCCGATGCCGCGCGTCGGCGTCCGCGTCCGCCGTGCCGACGAACCAGACCGCCACGCGGAAACCCGCGTCCAGGACGTGCGCGACGAGTTCGAGGTCGCCCGGGTCCGCCAGCGTCAGGTCGACGCTGCAGGAGCGGCCCCGGCGCAGGTCGTCGGCGATACGTTCCGGATCGGTCGGAGGGCCGAGGTCGGGATGCAGACGCCCGAAGGGACCGAACGGCGAACGAAACGCCGTCATGCCCGCGCCGGCGGCGCCGGCGACGACGGCCAGCAACGGACGGCGGGCGTTCACCGGCATCGAGCTCCAGAGTAGCAGACGGACGCGGGGCCGCGGCCTTCCCTCGGCGGCCGCGCCTGTCCGGTGACATTCGACGCCGCCGCGAATGTGTGCTACAAGAGCAGCAGCCATGTCCTGGTCACTCCCGGATCTTCCGCGGCCGGCCCGGATCGCGGCGGCGTCGCGCGGCCGGCTGGCGGCGGCGCTGGCGGCGCTGGCGTTCGTAGTCGGGGGCGGCGCGCCGGCCGGGGCGCAGGAGGCGCCGTCCAGCGCCCCGTTGCCGGACGGCGGCGTCCCGGTCACGAGCGATCTGGTGCGCCGCGTCTGCGGGACGTGCCACCGCGCGGACGAGCAAGGGCGCATGAGCCGCATCTCCTACCAGCGCACGACGCCGGAGGGCTGGCAGCAGACCATCCGCCGCATGGTGCTGCTCAACGACCTGCGGATCGAGCCGGCCGACGCGCGCGAGGCGGTGCGCTATCTCGCGACGAACCACGGTCTGGCCCCGGAAGAAGCCCGGTTCGGGGCCTTCGAGGTGGAGCGCCGCAACGTCGACTTCCACTACGAGGCCGATCCGGAGACGCAGCGGACCTGCAACCGCTGCCACTCGATGGGGCGGGTGCTCAATCAGCGCCGGACGCTCGAAGAGTGGGAGCTGCTGACCGCGATGCACCGTGGCTACTACCCGCTGGCGGACGTCCAGTCGTTCCTGGTGGGCGACTGGCTCGGCGGGCCGGGGCCGGCGGCCGGCGGCGGGGAGGACGGCCGGACGGCGGTCGAACGCGCCGTGGCCCACCTGGCCGAGGCGTTCCCGCTCGACACGCCGGAGTGGGCGGGCTGGTCGGCGAACATGCGGACGCCGCGGCTCGAAGGCGTCTGGGCGCTGGCCGGCCGCGAGCGGGGGCAGGGGCCGGTGTACGGCGAGGTCGTGGTCACCGCGGACCCCTCCGCGCCGGGCGAGTTCGAGACGCGGGCGCGCTACACCTATCCCGCCCGCGGCGTGGACGTCACCCGGACCGGGCAGGCGCTGGTCTACACGGGCTACCAGTGGCGCGGGCGCAGCACCAGCCCGGAGCACTTCAGCGCGCGGGAGGTGATGTTCGTCTCGCGCGGCCGCGACGAGATCGAGGGGCGCTGGTTCACCGGCGCCTACGACGAGCGGGGCATCGACGTGACGCTGCGGCGGGTCGGTTCCGAGCCGCTCCTCACGGGGGTCTGGCCGCCCGCGGTGCCGGCCGCGGCCGGGGAGGTGACGTTGCGGCTGTTCGGGGCGAACCTGCCGGAGGAGCTCGACGCGGCGTCCATCGATCTCGGCGCGGGCCTGACCGTCACCGGCGTCAGCGAGCGGTCGTCGACGGCGGCGGCGCTGCGCGTGGCCGTGGCCTCCGGCGCGCGGGTCGGCCGCCGCGACCTCTTCGTCGGCCGGGCCGCGCTGACCGGGGCGCTGACCGTCTACGACGAGATCCACCGCCTGGAGGTGACTCCCGCCACCGGGCTGGCGCGGGTCGGCGGGGCGGCGTTCCCCAGGCAGTACGAGCGCTTCGAGGCGCGCGCCTGGCACGACGGTTCGGACGGCGAATCCGCCACGGACGACGACCTCGACCTCGGGATGGTGGTCGACGCCGCCTGGAGCATCGAGGAGTACGCGGTGACCTTCGACGACGACGACGCCGCGTTCGTCGGCGAGATCGATTCGCACGGGGTGTTCGAGCCGGCCGTCGACGGCCCGAATCCGGAGCGCAGCGGAAACCGCAACAACGTCGGCGACGTCTGGGTGGTGGCGACGCTCTCCACGGCCCCGGGCGGCGCCGCGCTCGACCGGCCGCTCCGGGCGCGGGCGCATCTGCTGGTGACGGTTCCGATCTACCTGCGGCGGGGGGAGTCGGGCCCGTGACCGGGATCGCGCTCGGCGAGTGCCATCCGTTCGAGGCGGCCGGCCGCCGCTTCCTCTACCTGACGCCGAGCGCCGCGGTGTTCGCGCTCGACGAGGCGTCGGCCGCCGTCGTCGAGACGCTGCGCGGCGGGCATCTGGCCGCGCCCGAGCTGTACTCGCGCCTGGCCCCGCGCTTCGACTCGCGGACGGTCGAGGCCACTCTGGCGGAACTGGCCGGCGCGCGCGTCGTCGTGCCGGCTCCCGTGGCCGCGCCGCCGCCCGAGCCGGCCCCCGACGTCATCCCGCTGAAGCCGATCCCGCTGTCGACGCTGGTGGTCAACGTCACCAACCGCTGCAACCTGAGCTGCGCGTACTGTTACGAGTACGGCGAGGACCGGATCGCCGAGCCGGCCGCGGGCGGGATGCCGAAGCTGATGAGCGAGGAGACGGCGCGCGCGAGCGTCGACTTCATGATCGAGCGGTCGGGAGCCAGCCCGGTGGTGCGGTTGACGTTCTTCGGCGGGGAGACGCTGCTGAACTTCGCGGTGCTGGAGAAGACGATTCCCTACGCGCGCCGCCGCGCCGCCGAGGCCGGCAAGCGGGTGGAGTTCAGCCTGACGACCAACGGCACGCTGCTGCGCCCGGAGGTCATCGAGTTCCTGGCCGACAACGAGGTCGGGGTGACCATCTCCATCGACGGCCCGAAGGAGATGCAGGACCGGTTCCGCGTGTTCCACGACGGGCGGGGCAGCTACGACGTGGTGGCGCCGAAGGTGCGCGAGCTGCTCGCGCGGCACCGGTCGCGGCCGATCGGCGCGCGGGTGACGCTGACCTCCGACGTACTGGACGTCACCCGCATCTATCGCCACCTGCGGGAGGAGGTCGGCTTCCGGGAAGTCGGCTTCGCGCCGGTCACCACCTCGCCGGGCCGCGCGCACGCCCTCGGCGAGACCGGCTTCGACTCCCTGCTGGCGCAGTTCCGGGAGCTGGGCCGCGAGTTCCTGGAGGCCGCGGTCGCGGGCCGGCATCACGGTTTCAGCAACGTCCGCGACACGGTCGAGGAGCTGCACCGGGGGGCCAGCAAGGCGCTGCCGTGCGGGGCCGGGCTCGGCCTGATGGGGGTGGCGACCAACGGCGACGTGGCGCTCTGTCACCGCTTCGCCGGGTCCGATGAGCACAAGCTCGGGACCGTGCGGGACGGTGTCGACGAGACGGCGCAGGAGGCGTTCCTCGACGCGCACCACGTCGACCGCAAGACGGACTGCCGGACCTGCTGGGCCCGTCCGCTCTGCGCCGGCGGCTGCTACCACGAGGCGTACACGCGCTACGGGACCACGCGGGCGCCGAACCTGCACTACTGCGAGTGGATCCGCGGCTGGACCGAGACCTGCCTGGAGATCTACGGCGAGATCGCCGAGCGGAACCCCGCGTTCCTGCGGCGGTTCGAGGACGGCGGCGCGCCGCCGGAGGTGAACCATGACGCATCTGAGGCCCATTAACCGGAAGGCGGCCCGGATCGCCCGCGGGATGGACGAAGCCCGGCGCCGCGCCGCGGCCGGAGGCGGCCGGGTGGTGGCGCTGCAGGACGGTTCGGCGGACCCGCCGAAGCAGGAGGGGCCGCACATCCCGCTCGGATGCAGCTTCATCTTCCTGCCCGGCTGGGAGGCGGACGCCGCCGGCGGGGCGGCCGGGTTGTGCCAGCCGGTCGAGCGCGACCTGTTCGACTGCCACCTCGGCTGCTTCTGGCCGGCGCAGGTGCCGGACCAGTTGAACCACGCGCCCGACTGGACGGGCAAGTGCGCTGCGGCGCAAAAGGACTGGCGGAAGATTGACCTCATATTCCCGTAGGCGTGCGGCCGCGCTCTGCGCGCTGGCGGTGGCTTGCGCGGGCCCGCCGGCCGCGGCCCAGGAGGCGTCCTCCGCGCCGGCCGTGTCGGCCGGCGACGGCACGCTCTATCTCGGCGCGTTCCCCGGCCGCATCTTCGTCATCGACGAAGCGACCACCCGCGTCGTCGACGAGATCGCGGCGCCGCACGGTTCCCCGCGCGCGATGGTCGTTTCGGAGGATCGGGAGCGCTTCTACTTTCTCGACCCGACCATGGAGCACCTGACGACGGTCGACGTGGCCTCGCGGGAGGTCACCGACTCGTTCCGGTTCAGCGCGGGCGCCCGCACCGTGCGCATCCGCGGGTTCCGGGCGGCGCCCGACGGGCGCACCGCGATCATGACCCTCGACGCCGCCGTCAAGCGGATCGACCGCTTCGAGATCGAGCCGTACCGCCTGGTGGAGGTCGATCTGGCGACGCACGAGATCCTGCGGGAACTGCCGTGGCCTACGGGGGAGCCGACGCCCCGGACGCGCTTCCTGTATTCGCCGGACGGCGAGTACGTGTACCACTTCGGCCGCGACGTGGTCGTCCTGGAGACCGAGGGTTTCACCGAGGTGGACCGCTGGTCGCTGCGCGAGCCGGTCGAGCCCGGCGTGGGGTCGATCCGCTTCGGCTTCTCGACCGATCTGATCCACGAGGAGCCCGGCTTCTTCACCAACCTGTTCACGCTGCGCGACGACGCGCAGGATCGCGACCTGATGGGCGTCGCCCGCATCGACCTGCCGAACCGGGCGGTCGACTTCTACACCCTGGGGCCGGCGCGCGGCATCCAGTTCGCGCTGGCGCCGGGGCGGCGGAAGGCGTACGGGCTGGAAAGCGGCATCGAGGGCTACGAGTTCTGGACCTTCGATCTCGAAGCGCGGCGCGTCGGACTCCGCCGGCCGGTCGCCGGCCGGCCGCGCATGGCCCTCGACGTCAGCACCAACGGCGAGGTGCTCTACATCTCGTCCGCCGGCAACACGATCGACTTCTACGACGCGGCGTCGTTCGATCATCTCGACACGCTGACGCTCGACGGCGACATGACGTCGGGGCTCATCGTGCTGCCGTCCTCGCCGGCGCCCTGACCCGGTCCGGGCCCCGGGCGCATTCCCCGCAGGCCGGCATGCCAGGAGCCCCCGGGTGACGCCGCGCGGCGACGAACGCGGCGAGACCCCCGCCCCGCGGTTCCTGGACCCCCGGTTCCGGCGCGCGCTGGCCTACGTCGCGCCGTACCGGCGGCGTCTCGTCCTGGTGGTCGTCCTCAGCCTCGCCAGCACCGCCGCGTCGCTGATCGTCCCACTGCTGTCGCGCGGCCTGATCGACGACGCGCTGCTGGCCGGCGACCGGACGGCGCTGGTGCGCGTCGTCGCGGCGTTCGTCGTCCTCAGCGGCCTCGGCTTCCTGCTGAGCGTCGCCAGCCGCCTGCGCTACACCCGCGTGTCCGCGGAGATCCTGTTCGACATGCGGCTCGACCTGTACCGCCATCTGCAGCGGCTCTCGCCCCGTTTCTACGCCCGCACCCGGCTGGGCGACGTCGTGTCGCGCCTGAACAACGACGTCGGCGAAATCCAGCGCGTGGCGGCCGACGCCGCGCTCTCGTGGATCGGCAACCTCCTGTTCCTGGCCGGCTCGGTCGGCATGCTGATCTGGCTCGACCCGCGGCTGTTTCTGGCCGGCGCCGCCGTGTTGCCGGTCAGCGTATGGGCGCTGGTGGCCTACCGCCGCCGGCTGGAGGGGCGCGTCGCCGCGTTCCGCGAGCGGAGCGCCGACGTCGGGAGTTTCCTGATCGAGACGCTGTCGGCCATGAAGCTGGTGGCCGCCGCGAACGCGCAGGGCCGCGAGGTGGCGCGCTTCCGCCGCCGGAACGAGGAGTTCATCGACGCGCTGATGGCGATGCAGCGGGTGACCTGCGTGGCCGGCGGGCTCCCCGGCGTGCTGCTGTCCGGCGGTCTGGGCGTGGTGTTCCTCTACGGCGGCTTCCGCTATCTCGACGGCGCCCTCAGCATGGGGACGCTCGTGGCGTTCATGGCCTACCAGACGCGGCTGATGGCGCCCGTGCAGGGGTTGATGGGGCTGTACGCGGGCCTCGCCACCGCCAGGGTCTCGCTGGCCCGCGTGCACGAGATCGCCGATGCGCCGGTCGAGGTGGTGGAGGCGCCGGGGGCGGCGGCGCCCGCGGACGTTCGCGGCGTGGTGGAGTTCGACGGGGTGAGCTTCTCGTTCGACCGCGGCGCGCCGACCCTGGAGGACGTGTCGTTCACCGTCGCGCCGGGGGAGACCGTGGCCGTCGTCGGGCGTAGCGGCGTCGGGAAGTCGACGGTGGCCGACCTGCTGCTGCGCTTCCTCGACCCGGACCGGGGCGCCGTCCGGCTCGACGGGCGCGACCTGCGGACGCTGCCGCTGGCGTTCCTGCGCCGCCACGTGGCGCTGGTGGAGCACGCGCCGTTCGTCTTCCACGCGTCGGTGGCGGAGAACCTGCGCTACGCGCGGCCCGGCGCGAGCGAACGCGAGGTGGAGGAGGCGGCCCGCGCGGCCGGCGTCCACGACTTCATCGCGGGGCTCCCGCGGGGCTACGGCGCCGTCGTCGGCGAGCGCGGCGCGGCGCTGTCGGCGGGGGAGCGGCAGCGCGTCGCCATCGCCCGCGCGCTGCTCGCCGATCCCCGCGTGCTGGTGCTCGACGAGGCGACGGCCGCGCTGGACCCGGTGGCCGAGCGGCGCGTCGTCGCCGGCTACGAGGCGCTCATGCGGGAGCGGACGACGATCCTCGTCACGCATCGTCTCGATCTGGCGCGCCGGGCGGACCGGGTCGTCGCGCTGGACGGCGCGCGCGTCGCGGAGATCGGGCCGCCGGACGAGCTGCTGGCGCGGGGCGGTGTCTTCGCGCGGCTGTTCGCGTCGCAAGCCGCGCGGCCGCCGCGGGGCGGGCGCGCCGGAGACCGGGAAGAGACGGCGCGCGCGGCGGAGGCGGCGCCGGCGGCGCCCTGAAAAGCCGGCATGCCGCCGAGGTCGAGCGCGCCGCCGGCGAGGGCGAGGCGGCGCCCTGAAGCCGGCGTGCCGGCCCCCTGCGTGGTCGGGGTGATCGACAGCGGCATACACGCCGGCCACCCGCACGTCGGCGCGGTCGCCGCCGGGGCGGGCTTCGACCGCAACGGGCTCGCGCACGACGACGTCGTCGACCGGCTCGGCCACGGCACCGCGGTCGCCGCAGCGATTCAGGACCTCGCGCCCGCCGTTCGGGTCTGCCCGCTCAAGGTCTTCGCCCGCGCGCTCGACACGTCGGTGGCGGCGCTCGCCGCGGCCCTCGACTGGGCCGCGGAGCACGCCCTGCCGCTCGTGAACCTCAGCCTCGGCACGAGCGACCGCCGCCACGCCGAGGCGCTGGCGGACGCGGTGGGCAGGGCCCGCCGGGCCGGGACCCTCGTGGTCGCGGCCGGCTCCGGCCGCGGCGTCGACTGGCTGCCCGGCACGCTGGACCTCGACGGCGTGGTCCGCGTCGAGATCGACTGGTCGCTCCCCCGGGGTTCGCACGCGGTGACGGGCGCGCCGGAGGCGCCGGTGTTCCGCGCCTGCGGCTATCCCCGCCCGATTCCGGGCGTCGACCCGGAACGCAACCTCAAGGGCCTCAGCTTCGCCGTGGCCAACGTCACCGGAGCCGCGGCGCGGGCGATGGTCGAGACCGGCCTGCGCGATCCGCGGGAGGTCGCGGCCGAGCTGCGCCGCCGCGCCCGCTGACGCCGCGGCAGCGGACTCCCGGGTGGTCAGGTCGGGGCGCCGGGCGGAGCCGCGAGGCGACGCCTGGCGGGCGCTACGGCGCGTCTTCCTGGATGATGATCGACTCGAGCGCGTCCTGGTCGGTCGGCAACTCCACGTCGCCGGCGGGGAAGTCGTTGCGCTCGAGCATGTAGGCGACGATGTCCACGTAGGCCCGCGGGCTGAGGCTGGCCGGCGCGCCCTGCGGCATGGTGGTGCGGATGGCGACCAGCATGTCGCCCACCGACAGTTCGCTCCAGCGGAAGTGGAACGGCGCGCCGATGAGCGAGGGCGCGATCCCGTCGCCGAGCAGGTCGTCGAGGTGACACTGCGCGCATTCCTGCTGGTACGCGTCCGCGCCGCGCGCCGCCTGCTCCGCGGTGAAGACCCCGTCCAGGGTCGACCTGGCGTCCTGCGCCGCCGGGTCGGCGGAGAACAGGCCGGCCGTCACCAGTGCCGCGGCCGCGGCGCCGATCATGCTGTTGCGTCGTGCGATCATTGCATTCCTCGTCGGTTCAACGTGTTCGAAACGGAGCTGGAACAGCCTCCTACTATACCAGTACCCATCGCGGCGTACCTTGACTTGGCCGTGATGATGAAGCAGCCGCGGGGCGGGATCACGCCGTCCAGCGGAGCCGTACGACCTCCTCGCGCAAGTGCTGCCGGCTGGCCGTGGCGATCCGCGTTCTGAACAGGTCGATCCCGGACAACTCGTACCCGAGGCTCTGCGCGAGTTCCCCAAGGATCCGTCCGGTCCTGATCATGACTCTCAAGTACGATGCCTGATCTCCCACGACGTACGCGAGCCGGGCTCCCGGACGCAATCTGCTCCTGAGGCTCGCCAGATGACGCACCATCCCTCCGAAGTACAGCTTCGTGACACGGGCGTACTGGCGTTCGAAGCCCGACGTCTTTCCCAGCTCGACCCGACGCGCTTCGATGAGCCGGGCGATGCGCTGAATGCCTTCGTGCTCCGAGACCAGGGCGTCGTCGGTATCCGCCTTGTACACGCCTCGCGTATTCGACCGTACGAGTCCCTGCTTCAGGAAACGCAGATCCTGCTTGTTCCGAAAGAATCCGAGCAGCACGCTTTCGAGCCGGGTCGTCCGTGTGTAATCCTTCTCGTTGGGGTACGGAGGGGACGTGATGACCGCGTCGATGGACGACGGTTCCAGATGATCCTCCAGCCGGCGGGCGTCTCCAAGGTGGACGGCGGCCTCGGTCGCGGCCTCCTTCCGCAGCCGCGCGAGGTCGCCGGCCATCGTCCCGACGCGATCCAGCCAGGGGCCGATTACCGGAGCGTCCTCCCGGATGCGTCCGACCCCGACTTCCGGCCCGAAATGCAGGTTGCCGATTGTCGACACGAGCGCCGCCGCGAGCGCCAGGCGCTCATGAGAATGGAACGCGTCACGGCGGTGCTGGTCGAGGACGTCGAGCAGCAGCAGCGTCTTGTGAAGGGGCAGCGGGCTGATGGAGTTCTTCAGCAGCAGGCCCATCTCGTCCGGAGGCAACGTCCGGAGATCGGCGACCCGCCGGTCGGGGGCCGGGAACAGGGGCCCCGGCCCGAAGTCGTCGATGCCTTGATGCCGCAGTCGGTCGAGGGCCAGGGCGGCCATCTCTCCGGCGTGGGAGACGAGCGCGTCCGGGTCGACGCTCCAGTCCAGCTTGGTGCGGCTCGCGAACCCGGCCATGGGATTGCGCTCGACCCCGATGCTCGGGACGCCGAGCTTCTTGCACTCGACCAGCGTCGTTCCGGTGCCGCAGAACGGATCCAGCACCCGCCGCCTCGAATCGACGCCGAACGCATGGAGGTAGTCGCGGACGAGGTGCGAAGGGAAGGACAGAACGAAACGGTACCAGTTGTGAACGGCGCGGTCCGGAGGTCCGAGGCGGTTCCGTTCCGGAGCCGAGCCGCCGACCGATCCGGCATCGTCAAGGCGCACGAGATGAATTGTAACGAGAAGCCGGCGGGCGGAACCGGGAAGTTCGCGCGTTGCGCCGCGCGTCGTGGTCCGCGGGCCGCCGGGGACCCGTGGACCGGAGCGCTGCCACGCCGTGGAATCCGAACACCGTGTACCATGGTCGGTCGGTGACGTCCCCCTTCCCGCCGGCGCCCGACCGTGACGGCCCGGCGTGCCGCGAGTTCCTCGACACGCTCTCCACGTTCGCGCGGCTGCGCGCGGTGAAGACCTGCCGGGTGTCCGTGCCCCTGCCGGAGGCGTTGCCGGTGCTGCCCTGTCTGGACCACGAGGCGAAGCTGCACGAGGGCGGCCCGCCCCGCGCCGCGGCGTACGTGGAGGACGTCGACGGCGGAGGGCTGCACGAGGTGGTCTGCATCCCTTCGCGGCGCCGCATCGAAGTCGACGTCGTCTCGACCGCGGGCGAGCACACCGAGGCCTCGCGCGCGCGGCTGGTCGAGCGGCTGCGCGCGCGGTTCCCGGGGCGCCGCGTCGTCGTCCGCGGTCCGTCGTGGCTGCGGGGAGACGGCCGGGCGGCTCGCGCCTGCCGCGCCCGGGCGCCCCTGCGGCAGGTGCTGACGGGGCGCGACTTCCCGAGCCTGCACCGCGCGGTCGACGAGTTGCGGATCGTCTCCACCGTCATGGAGAAGCGGTCGCGCGTCGCCTCGTGGAGCGTGCGGACGGTCACCGGGCCGTTGCTGGCCCTCGGCGGGTTTCTTTCCTACCGCCTGCTCGGCATGGCGGCCGGCGGCCTCGGCGCGGCCGGCGCGCAGATGCTGCAGTATCTGACCGTCGGTCTGCTGGGCGCCGTGTTCCTCTACCTCGGACTGAAGGCCGCGCACCTGGCCGCGGTGGCCGGCCGTATCTGGGAGCGGTCGGCGGAGTACCAACTGATTCTCCGCGGCCGGGAGCGTCTGCTGGCGGCCGGGAAGGCGGCCGGCGCGGAACCGTCCGCGGCGGCGCTCAGCCCGCCGGCCGAAGCAGCAGCAGGAGCCCGCAGATGACGGCGTTGATGCCGTGCGAGGCGAAGCAGAGCGGGCAGGGCGCGCGGAGCACGAACAGCAGCGCGTAGCCGAGGTACGCCCCGAGGCCGACGGTGACGAGACTCGCGGCGAGATAGAGCGGCCAGATCCGCGGGTCGGTCAGCCAGCCGTCGGCGGCCCCGGCCAGCAGCGCGGCGTAGAAGACCTGGCCGAGCAGCGAGTTGGGCGGTCCGAACACGCGCGCGCTGGGCGTGAAGACGACTGCGGCGCACGTCCGTTCCTCGAGGCGGCAGAACGAGGGTATCCAGCGCGCGTCCGGCTTCGTCCAGCGGTACGCGACGGCCGTGAAGTAGCTGGCGACGGCCAGGCCGGCCGCGGCGAGCAGGCCGACGGCGAGGGTCATGGGCCGCCCCGCTCCGCGAGCGTCCACGAGGCGATCGTCCGCCGGCAGGTGCAGTAGCGCCCGAGGCGGCAGAGGGCGACCTGATCGGCTTCGAACGTCAGTGCCGGCGGCGCGGGGGCGTCCAGCGCGCCGACTCCCAGCGTGACGTGCGGTTCGAACCCTCCGTAGGCCGCCGCGGTCCGGAACCGGGCGACCCAGTCGACGTCGCGGTCCCGCGGCGGTTCGCCGTTCGCGAGGAACGCCTCCGCGCCGCCGCTCGCCACGTCGAAGGCCGCCAGGCGGTCCATGAGGCGCGTGTGGAGGGCGGTGAGGGGCGGTGTCGCGGCGAGGACGAGCGACGTGGTCCGTCCGTTCGAGGCGAGACGTTCGGCGGTGAGCGTCAGGGGCGGAAACGCCGCCAGGACGGCCGCGATCTCGGCCGTCACCAGCCGCAGGTCGGCCGCGGGAACGAACTGCTGCGCCAGGGTCACGTGCGGCAGGTGATCGGCGTCGAAGCGGAAGCCGTCGGGCGGGCCGGCCAGTCGCGCGTTCAGCCGCGCAATCACCTCCCGCGCCTCCGCCGGCAGCAGCAGGGCGGCGTCGACGGCGACCAGCGAAGCGGGCATCGAACCAGCGTACAACGGGTCGCCTGTCCCGGGTGTCCCGGGCGTCCCGGGCCTGTCCCGCGGACGCCCGCGATCGGTTGTCCGCCCGCCGTGTCCGCCCGTCGAAGGAGGGTCGCTCCCGGGCCTGGTCCGCGGACGCCCTATCCCACCCTGGTCAGAGTGACCTACGACGGTCGCTCCCGGGCCTGTCCCGCGGCCGCCCGCGATCAGTTGCCCGCCGCGTCCGCCGCGGCGACGGCGGGCCGCCAGCGGGGCGCCGGCCGGCGCAACGGTTCCCATCCTTCGCGGGTCAACTCGGCCTGCAACGCCGCGGTTCCGGCGATCAGGGCCGGCTCGTCCGGGAAGGAGTACAGGCGCCGCGGGCCGTCGGGACGGATCACCACCAGGCGGCAGCCGCCGCGGGACCGAACGCGCCGCACCGTCAGCAGCCGGCGGTTCCGCGCACGGCGATTGACGAAACGCACCATCCCCTGTCGTATCGGCCGCGGGGCCGGGGACCATCAGCGGCGGCGTTAGAATGAGCGGCATGCCGGTCGCCGAATCGGTCATTCGACGCATGACGCGGCTCGCGCGGCGGCACGGGGCCGTCAATCTGGCGCAGGGGTTCACCGACGAGCCCCCGCCGTTCGATCTCGTCTGGGGCGCGATCTCGGCCCTGCTGGGAGGCAGCGACGCGGGCGTTCGGCGACTCGAACGGGTCGTGACGGCCGGCCTCGGCGCCGGCGAAGCGCCGGTGTCGTTGCGGGACGCGCTCGAACCCTTGCAGGGGCGCCCCGACGAGCTGAACCAGTACTCCTATCCGTTCGGCCTCCCCGAGTTGCGGCAGGCCGTCTCCGCCTACACGGCCCGCTACGGCGGCTACGCGCCGGACCCGGAGACCGAGACGACGGTCGTGCTCGGCTCCACCGAGGGTCTCGCCGCGGTGCTGGCGGCCCTCGGCCGCCGCGGAGACGGCGTGGTCGTCCTCGAACCGTTTCACGAGATGTACCCCGCCCAGGCGGAAGTCTTCGGGCTCGAGCCGCGCTTCGTCACCCTGCGGGAGGACGCCGGGGGCGCAACGTGGCGGCTCGACCCGGACGAGCTGCGGCGCGCCGCGGCCGGGGCCGGGCTGCTGGTCCTCAACACCCCGCACAATCCGACCGGGAAGGTCTTCGCGCCCGACGATCTGGAGACGATCGCCGAAGTGGCCCGCGCGGAGGACCTCGTCGTGGTCGCGGACGAGATCTACGAGCACGTCGTCTTCGACGGCGCGCGGCATCGGTCCATCGCCGCCCGGCCGGGCATGCGCGAGAGGACCGTGGTCGTCAACTCGATCTCGAAGACGGCCAACGCCACCGGCTGGCGCATCGGCTGGGTGCTCGCGCCGCCGCGCCTGACGCCGGCGATTCGGGCCGTGCACGACACGCTGGTGGTGCAGGCGCCGACGCCGCTGCAGAAGGCCGCCGTCGAGTTGCTCGAGATGCCCCCGGCGTTCTTCGGCGGTCTGGCGCGCGGCTACGCGGACAAGCGCGCGATTCTCGGCGCAGCGTTGCGCGCCGCCGGGTTCCGGATGACCGAGCCCGCGGGGGCGTACTACTTCTTCGCCGACTACCGCGGCGTCCGCGCCCTGGCGGACCTGGACCCGCCGGCCGCGGCCCTGCGCCTGATCGAGCGGGCCGGGGTGGCCGCGGTGCCGGGCGACAACTTCTACGGGCGCAGCGGCGACGGGGCGCGTTATCTGCGGTTCGCCTTCTGCCGCGGCCGGGACACCCTGGCCGACGCCGCGCGCCGCCTGGCGCGGCTGGCTTCCGGCGGGTGAACCCCGGGCCGGCCGTCCGGCCGATCGCGGGCGGCTCCCCGCCTATCCGCCGGCGGCCAGGTACGGCCGCAGGTGCCAGTCGAAGAACGTCCAGATCCGGTTCCAGGAATCGCGCTGTTCGGGGCTGTCGACGCGGCGGTAGCCGCGGTCCCGGTCGACGCGGCGGTTGAAGCGGTGGCCGCCGCCGAAGCGGTCGACCGGCGGGTCGCGGTAGATGCGCGTCTCGGCCAGGTCCGGCTTCAGGTACTCGAGCGCGTGGACGAGCTGCTGCGCCTCTTCGAAATCGACGTCGCGGTCGTTGTCCGCGACGTGGACCAGCAGCGGCGTCCGCAGCTTGTCGACGTGGTACAGGGGAGACCGTTCCACGTACACGTCGCGGCGTTCGTGCACCGGGCCGCCGATGCGCTCCTGGGCTACGAAATGCCGCTGGTAGCGCGGGCCCTTGAACGACAGCCGGAACACCAGGTTCGTCACCGGCACCATCGCCGCCGCCGCCTTGAAGGAGTGCTGGTCGCGGAACACCGAGTGCAGCGTGATGAACCCGCCGTGGCTCCAGCCGATGATCCCCAGCCGCCGCGGGTCGACGTGCGGCGCGTGGCGGCGCAGGTAGTCGACCGCGGTCAGGCAGTCGTCCACCTCGTACCCGCCGTAGTCGATGGCGTGGTGGTGGGCGCGGCCGTAGCCGGTGCTGCCGCGGTACTCGGGGGCGACGACGACGTAGCCGCGCGCCACGGCCTCGTGGATGAACGGGAAGTAGGTCGGATCGAGGTCGCCGTGCACGCCGCCGTGGATCCAGATCAGCGCCGCGTGCCCGCGCGGCCCGCGCAGCCGCAACGGCTCGAAGACGTAGAACGGGACGTCGAGTCCGTCGGCCCGGCTCTCGTACGAGAGCTTCTTCATGCGCAGCACGCCCGCGCTGAGCCGGCGGAACGTCCGGTCGCGTTCCCGCTTGCGGTGGCGGTCGAGCTCGTAGCGGTCCGGCGCCGACTGGGCCGCGGCGGGGGCGGCGGTTTCGGCGCAGATCAGCAGGCACGCCGTCAGCGCGGCGAGGCGCGCCATCCTCGATGGGCGGAAGGCATGACTGGTCACCGCGCCATCATACCCGCTCGTTCGCCGCGTTGCTCGCGGAGCGGAAGCGAGGGTCAGGGCGTCAGCTCCGCCAGCAGCGAAAGCAACCGCGTGGTCTGCTCCTCGGTGCCGACGGTGATGCGCAACTTGTCGGCCAGGCCCGGTTCGGCGAAGTGGCGCACGAGAACGCCGCGTTCCTTCAGGCCCTCGTAGAGGCGGCGGGCGCCGCCGTCCGCGGGGCGGGCGAGCACGAAGTTGGCCTCGCTCGGCCAGACGCGGAAGCCGCGGGCGGCGAGCGCCGCGCCGAGCCGGGCGCGGGTGGCGCGGATGCGCGCCACGGTCTCGCGCGTGTAGGCCACGTCGCGGATCGCCGCCGCGCCCGCCGCGGCCGCGGCGGCGCCGACGTTGTAGCTGTCCTTGACCTTCGCCAGGCCCGTCAGCAGGTCCGGGTGGGCGACGCCGAAGCCGAGCCGCAGCCCGGCGAGGCCGTGGCTCTTGGACAGCGTGCGCAGGACGATGACGTGCCGGTGGCGCCGCGCCAGGTCCAGCGCCGACGCCTCGGCGAAGGCCGCGTACGCCTCGTCGACGGCCAGCACGCCGGCCGTGCGCTCGGCCAGCCGCGCGAGCCGCCGGACCGGGGCCGCGGTGCCGGACGGGCTGTTGGGGTTGGCGACCAGCGTCAGCGCCGCGCCGGTGTCCGCGAGCGCATCCACCGGCAGGGTGTAGTCCTCGTCGAACGGGACTTCCCGGACCGGCGCGCCCTGGATGGCCGCCAGCGTGCGGTACAAGACGTAGGTCGGCGCCGGGTACGCGACGGCCCGTCCGGCGCCGGTCACGGCGCGAAAGAGCATCGTCAGCAGGTCGTCGCTGCCGTTCCCCGCCAGGATCCACTCCGGCTCGACGCCGAGCGTCTCGGCGGCCGCCCGCCGGAAGGCGTCGGCCAGCGGATGCGGATAGCGGCGCAGCGCCTCCGCGCCGACGGCGCCGAGCGCGGCCAGGGCCCGGGGGCTGGGCGGATACGGGTTCTCGTTCGTGTTCAGCTTGACGACGCCGGCGTCGTCGGGCGGCTGTTCGCCCGGGACGTAGGCCGCGAGGCTTTCGAGCGCGGGACGGAATCGTGACATGATCGGATCCGGACGATGGCGGCCGGGGGCGGCCGGCGCCGGGGCCGCGCGCCCCGATCCGCCGCGCCGGCCGCGGTTTCCCCGGCGCTCTTCCGGCCGTCCGCGGCCGGCGCCGGGGCCGCGCACTATATACTGCCCTTGCCCGCCGCGGCGCCTTCGGTGGCGGCGCCCGCGATGTCCGCCGGAGACGGGAGGTCCCCCATGGTTCGTTTCGCCGTCGTTCTCGCGTTTTCGGCCCTGCTCGGGCTGCCTTCTCCGGCCGCGGCCCAGGGGCAGGGGCAGCTCTTCATCGAGGTGACCGACTCGTCCGGTCAGTTCGTGCCCGGGCTCGGCCCGGCGGACTTCGCCGTGCAGGAGGACGGCCGGGAGGCCGGCGTCGTGTCCGTCGAGCCGGTGGCGCCGATGAAGATCGCCTTCCTGATCGACAACGGCGACCGGATGGTCGAGATGAACGCGCTGAACGCGTTGCGCGACGGCATGGACGGGTTCCTCGACGCCGTGCCGCCGCCGCACGAGATCGGGCTGTTCACGATCGCCAGGAACATCCAGCGGCGGGTCGACTTCACGACCGACCGCGCGCGGCTCAGGGAGTCGGCCGGCGAGATCTTCCTCGACCGGGGCGCCGGCGCCGTCGTGCTCGACGGCGTCCGCGAGACCTGGGAGCGCCGCTTCGAGGACGACGAGCCGTTCCCCGTGTTCGTGATGGTGCTGACCGACGGCACCGAGGGCAGCGGCAACTACAACGAGAACGAGTACGTCGCCTTCGTCGACGAGTTGATGACCAACGCCGTCACCGTCCACGTCGTGCTCCTGTCGTCGCGCGGCGGCAGCGTGGTGAACCAGTACGCGCAGAACCTGACCGGGAACACCGGCGGGGTCTACGAGAACATCGCGGCGGCCACCGGGCTGGAGCAGACGCTCGTCGGTCTCGCCGAGCGGATGAACGCGCACTACGAGAACGTGTCGAAGCGCTACCGCGTGGTCTACGAGCGCCCGAATCCGCCCGGGGAGCGCATCTCGGCGTCCCTGTCCCGCTCCGGCGCCTTCATCACCGGCCTGTTCGCCGGGCTCCGCATGCAGTAGGAGGTTCGCAGTGCGACGTCTTGCAACGGCCGTGACCGCTCTGGTTTTCTGCCTGCCCGCCGGCGCGGCCGCGCAGGCGCTGGGACAGGTGTTCGTCGAGGTGACCCGCCAGTCGACCGGGGAACCGGTGCTGGACCTGTCGCCCAACGACTTCGAGGTCTCCGAGGACGGCCGTTCGGCGGGGGTCCTGTCGGCGGACCTCGACGCCGAGCCGATGAAGATCGCCGTCCTGATCGACAACGGCGACCGCATCCTGGAGGCGAACGCGCTCAACCCCCTCCGCGCCGGGCTCGCGGGCTTCGTCGACGCCCTGTCGCCGCGGCACGAGCTCTCCCTGACCACGATCGGCCGCAGCGTCCAGCAGCGCGTGGGTTTCACCACCGACACCGCCGAACTGCAGGAGGGGGTCGGGCTGCTCTTTCCCGACCGGGGCGCGGGCGCGCGGATGCTCGACGGCGTCCGCGAGACGTGGCGCCGGCGTTTCGACGAAGGCGACGCGTTCCCGGTCATGGTGCTGGTGCTGACCGACGGCACCGAGGCCAGCGGCAACTACAACGACAACCAGTACGCCGAGCTGCTCGATCCGCTGATCGCCAACGGGGTCACGCTGCACGCGGTGCTGATGAGCAACCGCGGCGCCGTGCGGTCGCAGCAGCGCATGCCGCAGTACGCCCTGAGCCTGGTCGAGAACACCGGCGGCGTCATGGAGACTTTCGTGGCCCCGAACGGCTACGAGAGCGTTCTGCCGCGGCTCGCCGAGCGGCTCGCCGCCGACTACGACGTGCTGTCGAAGCGCTACCGGCTGGTGTACGAGCGTCCGGACCCGCCGGGCGCGCGGATCTCGGTCAGCGTGCGGGGCGCCGGCCTGACGTTCGGCCTGTTCATCGACCGCCGGCTGCCGCGTTGAAACGGGCCGTCGCCTGATGCGTCAGGACGTCAAGCGTGCTGGTGCGTTCGGGGGATCGCGTATCGGCTGTATCATGAGTGGCGGACGCGGAGGACGACGGTGGACGAACGGTCGCAGATTCTCCTCTCGACCCTGCTCGGGGCGGTGGCCGGCGCCGTGATCGGCGGTCTGTACCTGACCGAGCGCGGCAGCCGCGTGCGGAAGCGGATCGAGCCGGCGCTCGACGGTTTCGTGGCCGAGATCGATCGGGCGCGCGGGACGGTCGATCGGGCCCGCGAGGCGGCCCGCGAAGGGCGGCGCGCGTTCGAGGACGTGATGGGGGCCGCGCGGCCGGCCGAGTCCAACGGCGGCGCGGGGTCCCCGGCGCCCCGGCCCCACGTCCACGAAGCGTCGTCCTGACGTCCCGCCGCGCCGCGAAACGACCGTGCGCATCGCCTACCAGGGGGAGCCGGGGGCCTACAGCGAGGCCGCCGCGTTGCGCTTGAACCCCGACGCGGAGCCGGCGCCCCGCCCGTCGTTCGACGACGTGTTCCGCGCCGTGGCGCGCGGCGAGGCGACCCACGGCATCCTGCCCATCGAGAACACCATCGGCGGCAGCATCCACCGCAACTACGACCTGCTGCTCGAGCACGAGCTGCCGATCGTCGCCGAGGTGAAGCTGCCGATCGTGCACCACCTGCTCGTCCGCGAAGGGACCCGCCTGGAGGACGTGCGCAAGGTCTACTCGCACCCGCAGGGGCTGGCGCAGTGCGAGCGTTTCCTGCGCACGCTCGACGGCGTGGAGATGGCGCCCACCTACGACACGGCGGGCAGCGCCAAGATGATCGCCGAGCGGAACCTGACCGGCTGCGCCGCCATCGCTTCCGAGCGCGCGGCGGAAGTCTTCGGCCTCGCCGTCCTCCGCCGCGCCGTCCAGGACTACGCGGACAACTGCACCCGGTTCCTGGTCGTCGGCCGCGACCCGGCGCCGCTCGGCGCGCCCGACAAGACCACCATCGTCTTCACCGTGCCGAACGGCCCCGGGGCGCTCTTCAAGGCGCTGAGCGTCTTCGCGCTGCGCGACGTCGACCTCGCCAAGCTGGAGTCGCGGCCGATTCCGGACAAGCCCTTCGAGTATCTCTTCTACGCCGACGTCGCCGCGAGCCGCGACGACCTGCGTTGCGCGCGCGCGTTGACGCACCTGGCCGAGTTCGCGCCGTCGCTGCGGACGCTGGGTTCGTACCGGGCGTGGAGGGATCCCGATGCGTAGCCCGGACTTCCGAGTCCGGCCCGGGCGCCGCGCCCGGGCCGGCGGCGGCGCCGGCCCGGGCGGGCGCCGCCGGGCCGCCGGCAGCAGCCCGTCCGCCTCCGGTTCGCGGAAGGCGCGGCCCGGTGGTAGCATGGCTTCATGACCTCCCGCCGCCTCGCCAAACCCGCCGGCTCCGCCGCCGCGTCGGTCCCCGCGCGGATCGGCTACCCGAAGTCCACCCTGGAGTTTCCCGGCTGCCGCCCCGTGCGGATCACCCGCGACGCCATCGGAGATCACGAAGGACGGCTCGAGTACTGGGACGCGAAGACCGAGACGGCGTGGGTGGCGCGCGAGCCGACCACCGTCTGGCACGAAGGGCCGGGCCAGCAGCTCGGGGCGCTGCTGACGCGCATCGCCGCGGTGCGCGGCGCGCCGATCCTGACCCTGGGGACGGCGGACCTGCTGCTGCGCGACGCCCGGGGCGAACGTCACCGGATCCTGCAGGCGGACCAGATGGTCTTCCTCGACCCGCTGGAGACGCGGCCGGCGGGGGCCGCCGTCGAGGTCGGCGCGGACCACCTGCCGGACGTGGTGCTGGAAGTGGACTACAGCACGGACGCGCGGCGCGGCAAGCTGGCGCTGTACGAGGCATGGGGCTTCCCCGAAGTGTGGGTGGACGTGCCGGAGGGCGGGTCGCCGCGGCGGCGGCCCGGTCTGACGATCCACCGGCGGTCGGCGGACGGCTACCGGGTGGTGGCGGCGAGCGTGGCGCTGGCGGGCTGGACGGCGGCGGAGATCCACCGGGCGCTGAACGAGCCGGAGCTGTCGGAGTCGACGCGTTCGGTGCTGGAGCGGGTCGGCCGCGCGCTGGGCGAGGCCGCGGGGACGGGGCCGGACGACGACCGGTGGCTGGGCGCGCACCGCCGGGAGGCGCGGGCGGAGGGGCACGCCGAAGGGCGGGCGGAGGGACGCGCCGAGGGGCATGCGGAGGGGCGCGCCGAGGGAATCGCGCGGGGGATCGCGGAGACCGTTCCGATGATCCTGCGGAACCGCGGCCTGGCGGTGTCGGACCGCCTGCCCGCGCTGCTGGCCTGCCGCCTCTCGGTCCACGGTCCCGAGGCGCTCGTCGCGGCCGCCCTGGCCTGCCGCGACGAGACCGACCTGCTGGCCCGCCTGGACGAGCGGCCCGCCGGACCGCGCCGCCCGCGACGCTGACGGCGCATCGACCGTCCTCGCCCGCGCGGCTTGAAGACCGGACCGGCCGCGGCGCGGCTCAGGCTCCCGTGTCCGGTCCCGGCGGCGCGCCCGGGCCGGCGGCGCGCAGGCCGGCGAGCAGGAACCGCGCGTACAGCTCGGCGACCTCCTCGTCGCGCGAGTCCGAGCCGATGCCGTACAGCTTGGTCTGCACCGCGTAGTGGACGGGCAGGGCCAGCAGCGCGGCGGAGAGCAGGACGGGGTCGCCGGGTCGGAAGGCGCCCTGCGCCTGGCGCCGCGCGACGTACCGTTCCAGGAACCCGAACAGGCGGTGGGTCCGCATCTGCTCCCACATCCGCCGGTTCGCGGCCTGCTCCTGATCGAGCCAGGCGTACAGCAGCATGCGGTGCAGGTCCCGGTCCTGTTCGTACCCCAGGAAGACGGCGCCGACGAGCGTCCGCAGCAGGCCTTCGTCGTCCTGCCGGTCGGCGTGGCCCTGCAGGACCTCGACGAGCTGTTCGGTTCCGACCTCGGTCCGCTGCCGGAAGGCGGCGACGTACAGATCGTCCTTCGACGGAAAATGCCGGAAGATGGTCGCTTCGCTGACGCCGGCGGCCTCGGCGATCACCCGGGTGGTCGCCCCGCGGAAGCCCCGCCGCCCGAAGACGGCGATGGCGACCTCCAGAAGCTGCGCCCGGCGCTCGCTGGCCGGCAGCCGCTTGCGGCCGGCCGGATCCGGCCCGGCCGCTGCCGCCGTCCCCGGCGGGCTCGACCCGCGCCACGAGGCCCCGTCCGGGGCCGGCCCGGCCGCTTCCGGTTCCGGCGCCGGGAACCGACGCGCGGGAGCGCCCCGGGCGCCGTCCCGCGCGGGCGTGGCCGCGGCCGGCGGTTGCGCTCGATCCGTTCCCGTGGTACCGTTCGGCATTTGCTGAGTGATCACTTACATGGGCGGGTTTCAGGCGTTCACGCAAGGCTCCGCCCGGCAACGTTGAGAGTGTAGCAGCCCGGCGGACGGTCGGATCGGCCGGACCGGCCGGACGAAGGGCCGTGCAGGCCGTGCGGAGCGCCCGGCGGCGGCTCGGATCGGCCGGAAGCCTTACTGGGAGTCTGCGCCGCGGACGGCGCGGACCCCCGGAGTGGTCAGGTTGGGCGCCAAGCGGAGCCGCGCGGCGACGCTTGGCGGGCGCTCGCCGGCGGCGCCCGCCGGAGGAGGATCGAAGTGGAAACGCGCGCATCGCTACGTTCTGCCGCCCTCGTCGGTCTCGTGCTCGCGGGCCCGGCGTCGGGGCCCGATTCCGCCCTCGCCCAGAACCTGGCCGGCATCACCGGGACGGTCGCCGACGGAACCGGGGCCGCGCTGCCCGGCGCGACGGTCGAGGCGCGCAGCCCGGCGCTGATCGAGCGCGTCCGCACGGTCTTCACGGACGGCGCCGGCAACTACCGCTTCGTCGCGCTGCCGCCGGGCGTCTACTCGGTCTCCTTCACGCTGCAGGGGTTCCGCACGACCGTGCGCGAGGGGATCGTCCTGACGGGAGCGTTCGTGGCGCCCGTCGACGCCGCCCTGGAGGTCGGCGGGGTGCAGGAGACGGTGACCGTGACCGGGGCGGCGCCGCTGGTCGACGTCGTGAGCACGCAGCAGCAGACGGTCCTGACGGCGGAGGAGATCAACACGCTGCCGGGCGCGGCCAGCCAGACGACCGGCATGCAGTACGTGCCGGGGGTGCAGGGCGATCAGACCGCCTCGACCCAGGCCGGCGTCCGCGTGCGCGGATCGGACCGCATGGACAGCCAGTCCTACGTCGACGGCATCGAGAGCGGCATGCAGCTCGGCGGCCGGAACCAGTACCTGGGCGGCATCGGCCTCGTCACGGACGAGGCGCAGATCGCCGAGATCGTGTACGACACGTCCTCGCAGGGGGCGGAGTACGCGCAGAGCGGCCTGCGGTCCAACACGATCCCGAAGGCCGGCGGCAACGACTTCTCCGCGGAGGTCTTCCTGGACGCGGGGCACGAGCGTTTCATCTCGGACAACCAGACGCAGGAGCTGAAGGACCAGGGCTTCGCCTTCGCGCCGACGTCCTGGACCTGGGGCCTGAACCCCGCCGTCGGCGGCCCGATCGCGCGCGACCACGTCTGGTTCTTCGGCTCCTACGTCAAGAACCGGGGCAAGAACTACATCCTCGACTCGTTCTTCGACCCGGCCGAGCCGTCGACCCCCGAGGGCATCCGCGAACGCTGCGGCGACGGCTCCTGCACGCAGCACGAGCTGCGCACCTTCAACAGCACGGACAGCAGCGTCCAGAACGCCCGCGTCACCTGGCAGGTCAGCCGCAACAACAAGCTGACGTCCGGCTTCACGGCGCACCAGAACAACTTCGACCGGGTGATCGGGACCGACTTCGGCCGCGTGTCCCCGGAGGCGCTCTTCGGCGGCGACGCCAACCCCACGTACCTGAGCACGACGCGCTGGACCTGGGCCGCGTCCAGCCGGATGCTGGTGGAGGCGACCGCCTCGTACCAGCGCTCCGACCTCGCGTTCAAGGACTTCGACGAGAACGGCGAAGCGCGCGTGCCGTTCCAGGACCTGGCCACCGGTCTGCGCTCGGGCACCAGCCACCTGTCGAACTTCCGCACCGAGGACCACCGGCGCAACGTGCAGGCGTCGATCTCGTACGTGACCGGTTCGCACAACTTCAAGGCCGGCGTCTCGGTGCAGAACAACGTGCAGTACGGCCAGTGGAAGAACAACGCGGACATCTTCACGGTCCAGACCGTCTTCGGGAATCCGCAGGCGGTGCTGGTCATGGGCAACGGGGACGTGGAGGACGAGCGCAAGATGAACTGCGACTGCGGCCTCTACGCGCAGGACTCCTGGACGATCGACCGCCTGACCGTGAACCTGGGGCTGCGCTACGACTGGTTCAACAACTCGCTGGCCGGCGGGCACCGGCCGGCCGGTTGGTTCACCCCGGAGATCACCGCCGACCCGGTGGAGGACCTCCCGGACTGGCGGGACTGGAACGGGCGCTTCGGCGCGGCCTACGACCTGTTCGGCGACGGCCGGACGGCGCTCAAGGCGTTCGCCGGGCGCTACGTGGCGAACGAGGCGCTGGGGATCACGACGACCTTCAGTCCCTTCGGCTACAACATCGACTACCGCTTCTGGACGGACCTGAACGGCGACGGCACGTTGATCGACGCCGACGGGACGCCGCAGCTCGCGGAGATCGCTCCGTCGTTCAACCCCAACTACGGGACGCCGACCACCGCCAACCGCCTGGACCCGGCCGTCGAGCGCATGTACAACTGGGAGTACTCCGGCGGCGTGCAGCACCAGCTGGCCGCGGGCTGGTCGCTCAGCGGGATGTGGCACCGGCGGTCCTACGGGAACTACCGCTGGACCGACAACACGGCGATCGCCGCGAGCGACTACACGGCGGTGACCTTCACCGGCCCGGCCGACGCGAGGCTGCCGGGCGGCGGGGGCGAGACCCTCACGGTGTACGAGTTCGCGGATCCCGGTTTCGCGTTCTCGACCGGCGACGTCCTCCATACGCAGGCGCCGGACGACTGGCGGACGTGGAACGGGTTCGAGGTGATCGCCGACGGCCGGCTGTGGCGCGGCGGCTTCGTGCAGGCGAGCTGGACGGCGGGCACGACGACGAACGACTTCTGCACCGACGCCCGGATGGAGAGCCCGAACGATCTGCGGTTCTGCCGCAACTCGAGCGGCTACCGGCACCTGTTCAAGGTGTCGGGCTCGGCGGCGCTGCCGTTCGACGTCATGATCTCGGGCCTCTTCCGGGTGTTCCCGGGGCGGCAGATCCTGGCCAACTACCAGGTGAGCGAAGGGGACCTGGGCCGGCGGCTCAACGTCGGCGGCGCCTTCGGCACGCCGGAGGCGTCGGGCACCGTCGAGCTGCCCCTGATCGAGCCGGGCACGCAATACGAAGACTCGACGTCGGACCTGCAGCTCCGGTTCACGAAGGACGTGCACGTGGGCGGCACGCGCCTGCGGGTCTTCATGAACGCCAGCAACATCTTCAACACCCTGACGGTCAACAGCCGCAACCGGTTCTTCGGCGGGGGCGGGACGTTGAGCGACGACTTCTTCCGGCCGATCACGATCTCGAACGGCCGCGCGCTCACCTGGGGCGCGCAGGTCACCTTCTGACGCCGCGGCGGGATGAAGCCGGCCGGCGCGCAACCCGATCGCCGCCTGGCGGTTCGCCGCCGCGCTCCGCGAGGCCGGCCGGCGCCGTGGCGGACGCCCGGCTCGTCAGTCGCGCGTGACGGACGCCCGGCTCGTCAGTCGCGCGCCGGGCCGCGGGACGGCCGAATCCCGGCGGACGCCTCCGCCGGGCCGCCGCCTTGCGGTTCGCCGCCGTCCGCCGCGGGCACGTAGAGACGGACGTCGGTCAGGCTGGCGACGCCCTCGTAGACGTTGGTGTAGGGGTCGCCGATGACGAACCAGTCGGGGTAGGCGGAGCCGGCCGGCCACTGGTCCGGCCACGTTTCGGCGCCCCAGGCGTCGTCCTGCGCCAGGTCGCCGTTGAACCGGCCGTCGTACTCGTGCGCGGCGACGTTGTAGTGCCAGATCGGTTCGCCGCCGACGACGAACGGGCGGTGGAAGCGCAGCGTCCTGCGCCCGCCCCGGGCGAAGCGGCCGGCCGCCTCCAGGGTGTACCCGGCGCGGCCGCGCTCGATCGCGAACGTGTAGAACTCCCTCGGCATCCGCTCGGGCCGGAGCTCGGCGGCCGAGGAGAGCCGCCGCTCGGCCACCCCGCCGGAGCAGGTGGTGAGGAACCACTGCGAGTTGCCGGGCAGTCCGCCGGGGCCCGGCGTCCAGTGCGGCAGCCCGCCGATCCACATGTTGAGGGTGTTGAAGCTGCTGTCCCGGTAGTCGTAGTACTCGTTGGACGCCGGGTCGCAGATCCGGCCCCCGCCGCCGTCCGCGGCCCGGTCCGGATGCGGGGAGAACGCGTCCATCAGCACCTTCCGCCGGTAGTGCCAGAAGTGGTTGTTGCGCGGCGCCGGCTCGGCGAAGTCCACGATGGCCAGAAAGTGGAACCCGTTGTAGCCGAACGGGCCGGACCGCACGTCCTGCCACCGGCAGTACGGCTCGGACGCCTTCCCGCTCCAGCCCCGGGTGCGCGAGCCTTCGCCCCACGGGTGCTGCGTCTTGCAGCCGTCGGCGTCGTAGCCGTTGATCCGGCCGCCGTACTCGAGCGCGCCGCCGCGCCGGCCGCCGAAGTCGAGGGTCATCAGCTTGTACTCGATGCGGTAGCGGGGCGGCAGCGCGCGGGTCGGGCGGAGGATCGCCCCGCCGGTGTGGTCCGGCACGTGCAGGAACGCCACGGGCACGCCGCCGAGCCTTCCGCTACGGATCGACGGCGGCGCTTCGGGCGCGCCGTCCTTGTCCCGGTCCCGGGCCGACAGCGACGCGGTCAGCCAGCCGTCCTGCCCGATCCGGAACTCCTTGCGCAAGGTGGCGAAGGAGCCGTAGGCGGCGTCCCAGTCCGGCCCGTAGTCGTTGCGGTACCACCGCCCGCCGTCGTCCGCGATGGTGTCGAACGGTTCGTAGTGCGCGTCCGGGAGCCAGGGCGCCAGCTCGTCGTTCAGCGGCGCGGCGAAGTCCTCGGCGTAGAGCAGCGTCCAGCCGGGGCGGGCGCCGGCGCCGCCGGCGCCGCCGCCGCCCGGCGCCGCCGGGAGACCCGGCGAGAGGGAAGCGAGCAGCGCGGCCCCGGCGAACGCCGCGGCGATCGGCCGCGGCCGGGCGTGGCCGGCGAATCGCGTCGGCGACGGCACGTGGACGGCTCCCTCGATCGGCGCGGCCTTCTTCGGACCCGGCCGCGCCGGGTAACGGCACTCGAACCCGACCCGGCTCGGCAACGAACTTCCGGCTGCTGCCCGCGTGAAACGGTCGGTCCGACCGGCCTGACCGGGGGATGATCCTTTACCTTGTATACTTCTGATGCCCCGTTCGTCAACGTCCGCGGGTTCGCGCAGGCGCTCCGCATCATGTCGGAGAAGCGGGGCGGCGCGGTCGGGTTGGCCGGCAAGCCGTACTCCACGAAGTTGAATCCATCGGAGGAACGTGGTCTGGCCCGGGCGGCTGGCCTCGACGTCCACAAGATGCGCATCACCGCCGCGGTGCGCGGCAAGAAGACCGACGTCAGCGACGCGAGAGTGCACGGTCGAGCCGGCGCATTCCGTCATCGCGACGTCGGAACCATCGGTCGCGGACAGGAATTCACGCTCGATGTCGGCGGCATCCCGCAAGCGGGCGTATGGTTGCGTGGATCGCGCTCAAAGGAAGCGTGGAACCGGACATTCACTCGAATCCCTCGAGAATCTTGAAAACAGCTTCCTTCGTAGTGTACTCGGCAGGTCGCTCCGCCTCTCGGATAGCCGCCACCATTGCGGCGTCTTCCACGACGTCAACGTCAAGACTCCGCAGGAACTCGAGGGAAGGACAAAGCAGCGCCGCCATGTTGTGATTTCCGCCTTGATGCGTAATCGAGAATGAGAAATTGGCCGCGCCGATGCGCCGAGCCAGATCCGCGGCGAAGTCGCAAAACCGTGGTTGGACTTCCGGACGCACGGCATATGCGAACAGGGCCGCGACTCCCATTTGACCGCTGCGCACGAACCGCGTCAGCGAACTGGCGAGCAAGTCCAGGTCTTTCCGATGGAGTTTGTCGTCGTCAGTCCAGCCGTGGTCCTGGTACGTCATGGGATCCAGGGTGAACAACCAGGACGTCGAAAGCGCTTCGGGGCAAGCCAGGGCGCCGCCAGGCGTTGCTTGGGAACGCCATGATGACAAAATCGGAAAAACGCTGGCCCCCTTCCAGGCGTCTACGAGCTCCGCATGCTTTCGGGCATGCGTTTCGGTGATGCCGCCGGCCAGATTGTCGGCGCCGATGACGGCTCGCAGCAGTTCCGCCGAATTGGGGTAGTGCCGCTCGGAAGCCTTGGCGCTCCGATAGGCCGTCACGATCGACGGTTCGTCCTGCTGGAACGGGCCTCGTGCTTCGTCCAGCGCACGTTTGATCCGGCACCGCGCCAACCCGTGGCAAGAGGACGAAAGCTCCGTGTCGAAGCCTTCGAAGGGGGCCATGCCGTGCCCAAGGGCGACATGAAGCCGTCCATCCGGGCTCTCCTGGGCGAGACGCAGACCCGCCTCCACTTCAACGCAGTGTTGCAGATAGTTGCCGTCGTTGCCTTTTGCCATCGGCTGGCCTCGCGGCAAGCGAAGACGAAAGTCGCGGCCGCGCTGCTCGCGGATGATCGCCGACGGCGGGATTCGGTGGACCGGCTCTCGTTGCCGCGGGCGGGCACGAAGTTCCGAAGGAATGGGCCGTTCCGCGAGTCTCGACGACTCGGCCGGCACGAAGTCGGACAACGACCTGCCTTCGAGGGCGGCCTTCGATTCAGCGCGCGATGGATCGCCGCCGGAACGTTGCGAACCCGCGGAGTGGACATATGGACAGTATATTCGCGCACATACGGCATGTCCAACATGCAGAGGCCGTCCGAACGACCGGGGTCGTGGCGGCCGACAGGGGCGCTGCCCCCCGACCAGACCGCGGGCTTTTGCCGAGGCGAGACCGTTCCGCGCCGCCGAACGGTTTCCTTTGACGGGCGGATCCCCGGGAGGCAGGATGTGAACGTGCTCGAGGTGCTGACGGCGGCGGCGGCCGTGGTCGCGGCAATCACCGGGCTCTGGAACGCCGTCCGGATCGGTCGGCTCTCCGGCCGGCTCGACACGTTCACGGCACAGACGGTACAGGTCGACGCGCACGGGAACGCACCGGGGCTGCACGCGCGCTGACGCGCCGGCCCGGGAGCGTCCGAACGAAGCGGCGGCCGCCGCCGTGCGCACGGCGGCGGCCGCCGGACTTGCCTGTGACGGGAGCCGGATCGGGCAACCCGCGAGCTTCAACGTCCGGCCCGCGCCGCCGACTCGGCGTCGGTTTCCGTACGGCTCTGGTAGGATCGGTGGGCGCCGGGCGGAGCCGCAAGGCGGCGGTCGGCGCCCGCCAGCGAGATGACCCTCCAGGACCTGATCCTCACGCTGTCCCGCTTCTGGTCGGAGCGGGGCTGTCTTCTGCAACAGCCCCTCGACGTCGAGGTGGGCGCCGGGACCATGCACCCGGAGACGTTCCTGCGCGTCATCGGCCCGCGCCACTGGAACGTCGCCTACGTGCAGCCGTCGCGCCGGCCCGCCGACGGCCGCTTCGGCGAGAACCCGAACCGGCTCTTCAAGCACCACCAGTTCCAGGTGATCCTGAAGCCGTCGCCGGACGCCGCGCAGCGGCTCTACCTGGACAGCCTGGAGGCGTGCGGCATCGACCCGGCCCGCCACGACGTCCGCTTCGAGGAGGACAACTGGGAGTCGCCGACGCTGGGGGCCTGGGGCATCGGCTGGCAGGTGCTGCTCGACGGGCTGGAGATCACGCAGTTCACCTACTTCCAGCAGGCCGGCGGCCTGGACCTGGCGCCGATCCCGGTGGAGCTGACCTACGGACTCGAACGCATCGCGATGCACCTGCAGGGCGTCGACGACGTGTACGACCTCGCCTGGGGGCCGGGCGTCTCCTACCGCGAGGTGCGCCACCGCGAGGAGGTGGAGCAGTCGAAGTACGCCTTCGGCCGGGTCGACCTGCCGGCCGGCGAGTTCGGGCGGACGCACCGCGACCTGTTCGACCGCTGCTACGCGCTGGGCGAGCGGCTGCTGGCGTCGGGCCTGACGCTGCCGGCGCTGGACCACTGCCTGAAGTGCTCGCACGTCTTCAACCTGCTCGACGCCAGCGGCAGCATCGGCGTCACCGAACGCGCCGCCTACGTCCTGCGCGTGCGCAAGCTGGCCGTCGCCGTCGCCCGGGCGCACGCGGAGTGGGAGCGCGACCGGGCGGCCGGCGGGGGCGCATGAGCATGGAATACCGGGAGCTGCTGCTGGAGGTCGGCTGCGAGGAGATGCCCGCGAGCTGGCTCCCGGGCCTCGAGGCGCAGCTCGCCGGCCGGCTGGCCGCCCGTCTGGAGGAGGCGCGGCTCGAGCGCCGCACGCCGGTGCGGACGTTCGCCGCCCCGCGCCGGCTCGTGGCGACGGTGGCGGAGCTGGCCGAACGGCAGTCGGACCTGGAGGAGACGGTGACCGGCCCGCCCGTCCGGGCCGCCTTCGACGCGGACGGCGCGCCGACGAAGGCCGCGCTCGGCTTCGCCCGCAAGCAGGGCGTGGACGTCGCGGCCCTGGAGCGCGTCGAGACCCCGAAGGGCGAATACCTCGCCTGCCGCCGCCGGCAGGCCGGCGCCGCGGCGCGCGCCGTGCTGGGCGGCGTGCTCGCCGCCGCGCTGCGCGACCTGGCGTTTCCGAAGGCGATGCGCTGGGACGCCGTCCTCGACGACGGCCGCGGCGAGTTCCTCTTCGGCCGGCCCGTCCGCTGGCTCGTCTTCCTGTTCGCCTCGCGCGTCGTGCCCTTCGAGATCGGCCGCGCGCCGGCCGCGGCGGCATCCGGCGTAGCGCCCGTGCGGGCCGGCGGCGTCACCCGCGGGCACCGCTTCTTCGCCCGCGCCGGAGAGCCGGGAGAGCCGATCGAGGTGCGGTCGTTCGCCGACTACCGGCGGCGTCTGGCCGACGCCTGCGTCGTCGTCGACCGCGAGGAGCGGCGCGCGCGCGTCCGCCGCGAGCTCGACGCCGGCGCCCGGGCCGTCGGCGGGCGGCTGGCGCCGCTCCCGCCGGAATCGACGCTCGACGCCGAGGCGCCCGACCTCGTCGAGCATCCGGCGGTGGTCACCGGGACGTTCCCGCGCGAGTTCCTGGCGCTGCCCGACGAGGTGCTCGCGACCACCATGGTGCACCACCAGCACTACTTTCCGGTGGTCGACGCCGAGGGCCGGCTCGCGGCCCACTTCCTCGCGGTGACCGACACGCCGGGCGGCGACCCGGCCCGCGCCGCGCGCATCGCGGGCAACTCGGAGCGCGTGCTGACGGCGCGGCTGCGCGACGCGCGCTTCTTCTGGGACGCGGACCGGGAGCAGGGGCTCGACGGCCGGCTCGGCCGGCTCGACACCCTGGTGTTCCACAAGCGGCTCGGCAGCTTCCGGGCCAAGTCGGAGCGGGTGGCGGCGCTCGCCGAGCGGTTCGCCGCCGAGGCGCTCGGCCGGCCGGACGCGGCCGCCGGCGCGCGGCGGGCGGCCGAGCTCGCGAAGGCCGACCTGGCCACCGACATGGTGGGGGAGTTCCCCGAGCTGCAGGGCGTCATGGGCGGCGTCTACGCGCGCGAGCAGGGCGAGCCGGAGGCGGTCTGGAAGGCCGTCTACCACCACTACCTGCCGATCGGCGTCGGCGCCGGCGACCCGCCGTCGCGGGACGCGCTCGGCGCGGCGGCCGTCACCTGGGCGGCGGTGGCGCTCGCCGACAAGGTGGACACCGTCGCCGGCCTGTTCGCGGCGGGGGAGAAGCCGACCGGATCGCGCGACCCCCTCGGCATCCGCCGCCAGGCCCAGGGGCTGTTGCGGATCCTCGTCGACCTCCCGGAGCTGACCGCCCTGGACGTCCGCGTGGCGGCCGGGCAGCTCCTAGCCCCCGCCCGCGGGATGCACGCGGGGGACGGCGGCGACCCCGCGGACTTCCTCCTCGAACGGCTCCGCCGTCTCCTGGAAGAGCGGGGGTTCGACCGCCGCAACGTGCGCGCGGTGACGCACCAGCCGCTCGACGAAGTCCGGCCGCTGGACGCGCGCCGGAAGCTGGAGGCGCTCCCGGAGTTCACCGACACGGCCGACTTCCGGACCCTCGCCGCGCTCTTCAAGCGCGTCCGGAACATCGCGCGGGAGCTCGCGGACGGGGGCGCGCCGGCCGAGCCGTTCGAGACCGCGCTCCGCGAACCGGCCGAGCGCGCGCTGCTCGCCGATCTGACGGCGCGGCGGTCCGTCATCGACGCCGCGGTGGAGACCGGCGCCGGTTTCCGCGAGGCGTTCGCCGCCGCGGCGGCGCTCGGCCCGGCCGTCGATCGGTTCTTCCTCGACGTCTTCGTGATGGCCGACGATCCGGCGGTCCGGCGCGCCCGCCTCCTGCTCCTGCAACGGGTCGAGCGGGTCATCCTCCGGCTCGCGGACGTCTCGGAGATCGTCGCGGAGACGTAGCCGCGGCCGGTCGATTTCCGGGCGGTGGTCTATACTGAACCGGACGGTTCGAACCGGGGCGCCGGGGAACTCATGAACCTCGAGACCATCACGATCCTGATTGGCTTTCTCGCCCTCGTCGGAGGGCAGTTTGCGACGTTCCTGACGCTGATCGTGCGGATGGACCGCCAGAGCAAGCAGATCGAGAACCAGGTGGACGCCCTCTCCAAGGAGATGAACAGACGCTTCGACGACGTCAACAAGGAGATGAACAGGCGCTTCGACGACGTCAACAACGAAATGAACAAGCGCTTCCACGACGTCGACAAGCGCTTCGACGAGACGATTCGGGAGATTGCCGACCAGCGCGAGCGCATGGCCAGGCTCGAAGGCTCGCTCGAAGGGTTCCTCGCCGGCCGCCGCGACCGCGACGCCGCTTGAGACGCGCGCCGCCCCGCGTCGCCCGGGAGCGGCCTCACGCGTAGCCGAACAGCGGCGGGAAGGCGGTGACGACGAATCCGGCCCAGACGGCGTAGACCGGCAGGTAGTCGGTCTGCCAGCGCTCCAGGGCGGAGAAGGGGCCGCGCCCGCCCAGGAAGCGCGCGTACAGCCAGGCGGACCACGCCAGGTTGACCAGCAGGATCAGGTTCTCGCCCAACGCCGCGGTGCGGTTGGGGCTGAAGCCGAACTCGGAGATGCGTCCGGCGATGGCGGCCAGCGCCAGCCCGTCGACGACCAGGGCGGCGGTCACGAGCAGCAGTTGCAGGGCGTCGAAGGCGTCGGGCGGCGCCTGGGGATCCCGCGCCGATATGGCGTAGAGCAGCAGGCCGAGGACCACCGCCAGCAGCAGGTCGAAGCCGATCAGCGCCTCCCGCTCGAGGTCGATGCCGCTGCCCGTCCACGCCATGGTGATCAGGTAGGCGAGCAGCACGGCGGCGAACAGCGGCGTGAAGACGCGGGTGAGCACCGGCGCCATGTTCTCGATGACGCTCTGCTTCGCCTCCACCAGCCACGCCCCGACGAGGACCGCGCCCGCCGCGCCGCACGGCAGCAGCCACGTCAGCATCAGCCGCTGCGCCTGCTCGTCCAGGCCGATGGCGGCGAACATGCCCAGGGTGAAGGCGGTCAGCACGCCGCCGCCGAGCGCCATCAGCACGTAGTAGATGAAGAGCTCGCCCGAGAAGCGCACGAAGTCCATGCGCCCGCCGCCGGCGCGCCAGCGCCCCCCGGCGTAGGCGACGCCGACGGCCAGCCAGAGCGCGATCGGCAGGTGCAGCGCCGCCAGCGTCAGCGTGTGGCCTTCCGGGGCGAAGGGAGAGGCGTTGACGACGAGGGCGGCAGCGGCGAACGCCAGCGCCAGCCCGGCGGCGGCGGCCCGGTCGATCCCGCGTTTCCAGGCGAAGTAGCCCGTCAGGAACGGCAGCGTGAAGAAGCTGAGGTTGTGGAAGTAGAACGGCGGCAGCTCCTCGTCGGGGTCGAGCGGGCGCACCAGGCCGAGCAGCTCGGGCAGCTTGACCGCGAGCGCCGCCGCGGCCGCCAGGGCCGCGACCACGAGGAGCTCGCGGGAAGCCGTCCGCCCCCCCGCGTCCGCGCCATCGGGCGCCGCGACGAGCTGCTTCCACAGCCGCTCGGAGTGCTCGCGCGCGAATTCGCGCGACAGCGCGTCGAGGGCGCCCATCCGCTTGACGGCCACCAGGAACGCCTCGTCGGCGGCCAGCCCGGCGTCGACGAGCGCCCGCACCTGGTCGCGGAGGTGGCCCTCGAGCTCCTCCACGTCGGGCGGGCGGATCGCGGGACGCCGGCGCAACCAGGCCCGCCAGCGGGCGATCTGCTCTTCGAGCGCTTCGTCGTGCGTCGTCATCGTCGTTCGCTCCTCGCTGCCCGTCATCCGAGAGCGGGGGCCGGGACGCGCTCCCGCCAGATCCCGCGCAGCGTGGCGTCGACCACCTGCCACTGCCGCCGCCGGGCCTCCAGATGCGCCAGCCCCGCCTTCGTGACGCGGTAGTACCGCCGCCGCCGGCCGCTCTCGGCGGTCACCCAGCGCGCTTCGACGTAGCCGAGGCGTTCCAGGCGGTGCAGCACCGGGTACAGCATGCCGTCGGTCCAGCGGAGCCGTCCGCCGGACAACTCGCCGACGCGCTTGATGACCGCGTAGCCGTAGCTGTCGCCCTCGGCCAGGATGGCGAGGACGAGCGGCGCGGCCGAGGCGGCGATCAGGTCCTTGCTGATGTCCATCCGTTCGTGTCCCGCGAGTCGGCGTCGGCGTGACTCGATGCATAGTATATCAATGCATGAGTGTTCAATGCAAGACTCTTGACGTTCAATATAGATATCTGATACGAATACTCATGCCAGCCATCTCCCTGAAGATCCCGCAACCGCTGCTCGCGGCCTCCGGCCAGTGCGCGGCGGCGCTTCGGCTGTCGCGCGCCGAGTACGTGCGCCGGGCGCTGGAGCGCATGAACCGCGACACGCGCGCCGCGCTACGGGCGGAGCGGCTGCGGGCCGCCTCCCGCCGGGTCCGCGAAGACAGCCTGCGCGTCAACGCCGAGTTCGACGCCTTCGAACGGGACGTCGATGCCTGATCGCGGCGACATATGGGTCGCGGACCTGAATCCGCGGCGTGGGACCGAGCCGGGGAAGACCCGGCCGGTGCTGATCGTGCAGGCGCAGGCGCTGCTCGATGCGGGACATCCGTCGACCCTCGTCGCGCCGCTCACGACGCGGCTGGTGGAGGATGCCGAGCCGCTCCGCGTCCGGATGCCCGCCGCCGGTGACTTGCGGCGGGACTCCGACGTCCTGATCGACCAGCTCCGGGCCATCGACAACCGCCGGTTGGTCCGGGGACCGCTGGCGCGCGTGGGGCCGCGGGTGATGGGCAGGGTGGAGCAGGCGTTGCGGGAGGCGCTCGACCTGGCGGAGGACTGACGCCCCGCTACGCCGCCCGGACCCAGCGGAGCAGGGTCCGCAGGTTCGGCGGCTTGCCGTGCATCAGCAGGCCGATGCGGAACACCTTGGCGGCGACCCACACGGCCGCGGCGACGGAGACCAGGCCCGTGCCGATGGACAGCCAGACCTCCCACCACGGCGGCGGCTGGCTCGACGCCATCCGCAGGACCATCCCGAACGCGTTCACCGGCGGCAGATGGCTCAGGGTGACGGCGAGCGCGGAGTTCGGATCGCGGGAGACGGCCGGCCAGATGAACCAGGGGACCATGACCACCAGCATCAGCGGCATCTGCAGCGCCTGCGCCTCGGTCACGTCGTTGACGGCGGCGCCCACCGCCAGCATCAGCGAACCGATGGCGAAGAAGCCGATCAGGAAGAAGATCAGCAGATGGACGATCAGCAGGGGGTCGAGCAGCCCGAACATCGAGAAGGAGGCGAGCGTCGCGAGGCCGAGACCGATGTAGACGGCCATCAGGAGCAGGCTGGCGGCGACCGCGCCGAGCAGCTTGCCGGCCATCAGCTCCATCGGCGACACCGCCGACAGCAGCACTTCCACCACGCGGGTCGACTTCTCCTCGATGGTCGAGGTCAGCATGATCTGGCCGCCGGTCATGACGCCCATGAGGAGCAGGCCCATGAAGGCCAGCGGGAGGAAGGCGTTGAATCCGAGGCTGGCCCCGAGCGGGCGCTCGCCGTCCGGGCCGACGGTGGTCGCCGGCGGCCGCGGCACACGGAGCAGGGCGTCGAGCTCGGCCCGGTCCAGGGACCGGGCGGCGACGCGCGCGCCGACGATCGCGTCGCGGACGTGGCGGTGGATGAACGAGACGTCCCGATCGTCGAGGCCGGGCGCGACGAAGAGGTCGTAGGCGCCGAGCGGCCCGCCGGCGCCGGCGGGCGCCACGGCGTGTTCGTGGATCACGATCAACGCGGTGCGGCGCGGCCCGTCCGTCTCCTCGTGGAGCCAGCCCTTCGCGGCTTCGACGTCCGCGTCGGCCGCCAGCGCCGTCAGGCCGACGTCCGGGGCCGGGCCGAGGGCCTCGTCAATCGCCCGCGCGGAAGCGGCCTCCGCCAGGCCGCGCACCGGCTCGGGCGCCTCGCCGAGACGGCCGCGGAACTCCGCCCGGCGCCGGCGGGCGACCGCCTCCGGGTCGAGCGCGGCGCGCATCTCCGGCAGCACCGCGCCGGTCGGGTCGATGACGGCGTACTGCCCCTCGATCCGGTAGGCGCGGGAGGCGTCGTCGAAGATCCGGGGCAGGACGATCGCCGCCAGTCCGAGGAGGAGCGGCATGCCGAGCAGGCCGAAGAGGAAGCCCCGGGTGGCCGCGGCCGCGAGGAAGTCGCGGAGAGCCACGTGCAGGACGCGGGTCACGCGGGCGCCTCCCGCAACGCGGCGCGCAACCCGTCCGCCCGGCCCGCGGCGCCGTGTAGGACGCGGGTCATGCGGGCGCCTCCCGCAACGCGGCGCGCAGCCCGTCCGTCCCGCTCGCGGCGCTCCCGGCGACCAGCTCCACGAACACGTCCTCCAGGCGCGGGCGCGCGAGTTCGATGCGGGAGGCCGGGACCGCCTCCAGGATGCGGAGCATCGCCGCGGCCGGGTCCGTCCCCGCGCGCAGCAGGATCTCCAGCCCCCGCTCGTCCGGCCGGACGCGCTCCACCCCGGCGATCTCCGCCAGCCCCGCGGTGTCCGCCCGCGGGTCGAGCGGCTCGAACCGGACGGCGCGCGGGTCGTATCGGCCGCGGACCTCGTCGAGGCCGGCGTCGAGCACCTTGCGCCCCTCGTGCACCATGACGACGTGCCGGCAGATCTCCTCGGCCTGCGGCATCACGTGGGTGGAGAGGAGGACGGTCGCGCCCCGGCGGTGCTCCTCCAGGACGAGGCCGCGCAGCATCCGCATGCTGACCGGGTCGAGGCCGCTGAACGGCTCGTCGAGGATCAGCAGGTCCGGGGCGTGGAGCGTCGCCGCGACGAACTGCACCTTCTGCGCCATCCCCTTCGACAGCTCGTCGCAGCGCTTCGACTCCACCCCGCCGAGGCCGACGCGCTCGAGGGCGTCGGCGATCCGGCGGTCGAGGTCCGCGCCGCCGGCCCCCTTCAGGCGCGCGGCGTAGCGCAGGAACGGACGCACCTTCATCCGCTTGTACAGGCCGCGCTCCTCGGGCAGGTAGCCGATGCGGTCCTTCGCGTCGAGCGCCGAGCCGCGGCCGAGGACGGAGACCTCGCCGGCGTCGGGGAACAGGATCGACATGATCATCCGGATCGTGGTCGTCTTCCCCGCGCCGTTCGGGCCGATGAAGCCGTACAGCCCGCCTTGCGGCACCTCCAGGTCGAAATCGGCGACGGCGACGGTCCGCCCGAAGGTCTTCCTGACGCCGGTCATCCGCACGGCGGCATCCATGGCTGCCGGCCATTCTACCGTCTACCGCCTGGGAACCGGGGCGCTAGCAGACTGCGCCGTAGAACGGCGCGGACTGCTGGAGCGGTCAGGATGGGCACCGAGCGGAGCCGCAAGGCGACGCTTGGTGGGCGCTGGAATGGGCGCAGGCGGCCCGGCAGCCTGGTTCACGGCAAAGGGGGCATGACGGATGTCGAAAGTCGCGTCGTTCCTGCGTTTCGTCATGCGGCCGAGCACCGCAATCGGCGTGGCGCTCCTGTACGCGGCCGCGCTCGCCGTCAACGCGCACGTCGCCGGCCGGGGAGTGCCGGCGCTCGAGGTCGATTACGAACGGTTCCTTCGGAACGCCGGCGGCGGGGCGGCGGGCGTGGTGGAAACGGGCACGCACTACATCGCCGAAGACGGGCGCTATCGGCGGGACAGGACGGTTCTTCTCGACGTCGACGGCCGGCCCGTCCACGAACGGACCTCGGAAATCCATCTTCCGTCCGGAAGAGGGCCGGATGCCCGGAACCCGGAACGGGCAGGCGTCGGGGAACGGATCACGATACGTCACGACGTCGAACGCGTCGTGATCGGCCCGCTGGAGACCACGTGGAGCGCGCCGCCGCGGTACGCGCCGCCCCTGCCCGGCGGCACGCCGGACCCCGTGCCGGAAACGCCCGAGTTCATTCCTTCTCTTGACGGACCGGATTCGGTCCCGTCGTCCGAAGGGACTGAATCGCTCGGGATCGGAACGATCGGCCCCGTGATGGTGAGTGGCGGCCGACAAACGATTCCGGCGCCCGGCGGCGGGTCGATGGAAATCGAGTTCTGGGAAGCGCGGTCCGGAAACTCCCGGCGAACGCGGCCCATCGTGATCGAGCGGCACGTTCGGGACACGGAGACCGGCGGCGGGGAGTCGATGCGGGTGAAGTCGGCCATGCGCGTCAACGCGCCGGCCGACCTTTTCGACGTGCCGCGCGGCTACCGGGTGCGGAACCTGCCGGCGAGGTGAGCGGCCGCGGGGAGTCGCGGGGCCGCGTGGAGGACGCGGGTCACGCGGGCGCCTCCCGCAACGCGGCGCGTCGACGCGGCGGAACCAGTAGAATGAGCCGGGCGCCGCGGGCGCCCCCGGCGCGCTTCCACCGCCGGCCGGACGCGCGCTTCCACCCATCGGCCCGGAGACCACGCGGAGCACCGAAACCGACGCAGCATGGCCAAGAAGAAGACGGCGGCGAAGAAGACCACGAGCACCTCCCCGCGCGGGAAGAAGGCGTCCGCGAAGGCGGCCGCGGCGGGGAAGACGAAGCCGAAGTACGTCTACTTCTTCGGCGGCGGGTCCGCCGAGGGCGACCGCGCCATGCGCGACCTGCTCGGCGGCAAGGGCGCGAACCTGGCCGAGATGACCAACGCGGGGCTGCCGGTGCCGCCGGGGTTCACCGTGTCGACCGCGGCGTGCGCCGTCTACTACCAGCAGCGGCGCCGGGTGCCCGCGGCCATCGACGCGGAGATGGACCGCCATCTCGCCGGCCTGGAGAAGCTGACCGGGGCGAAGCTGGGGTCGCCGACCGAGCCGCTGCTGGTGTCGGTCCGCTCCGGCTCCAAGTTCTCGATGCCGGGCATGATGGACACCATCCTGAACCTCGGCCTCAACGACCGCGCCGTGGAGGGACTGAAGGCCCGCACGTCCAACGGCCGCTTCGCCTTCGACAGCTTCCGCCGCTTCATCCAGATGTTCGGCAACGTGGTGCTGGAGATCCCGAAGGAGGCGTTCGAGGAGGAGTTCGACGGGGTGAAGGCGCACCGCGGCGTCGAGCTCGACACCGAGCTCGACGAGATCGCCCTGCGCGAGGTGGTCGACCGCTTCAAGGCGGTGGTCGTCCGCGAGAGCGGCGAGCCGTTCCCGCTCGACCCGCGGCGGCAGCTGCGGATGGCCCGCGACGCCGTGTTCCGCTCGTGGCAGAACCCGCGCGCGAAGGAGTACCGCCGCATCTACGACATCCCGGACGCCATCGGCACGGCCGTCAACGTGCAGGCGATGGTGTTCGGCAACACCGGCGAGCGCTCCGGGACCGGCGTCGGCTTCACCCGCAACCCGGCCACCGGCGCCAACGAGTTCTACGGCGAGTTCCTGATCAACGCGCAGGGCGAGGACGTGGTGGCGGGCATCCGCACGCCGCAGCCGATCCGCGAGCTCGAACAGGTGATGCCGCGCGCCTACGAGGAGCTTCGCGCCATCACGAAGCGCCTCGAGCAGCACTACCGGGACGTGCAGGACTTCGAGTTCACCATCCAGGACGAGAAGCTCTACATGCTGCAGACGCGCAACGGGAAGCGCACCGGCCACGCGGCGGTGGTGATCGCCACCGACCTGGTCGCCGAGAAGGTGATCGGGACGGAGGACGCCGTGCGGATGGTCGATCCCGACGCGCTGACGCAGTTGCTCGCCCCGGTCTTCGACCCCGAGGCGTGGGCGGCGCTGCCGGCGGTGACGCGCGGCCTGCCCGCCTCGCCCGGCGCGGCCTGCGGCGAGGTGGTCTTCACGGCCGACGAGGCCGTGCGCTGGGCCGGCCAGGGCCGGGACGTGCTGCTGGTCCGCAAGGAGACGGTGCCGGACGACATCCACGGCATGCACGTCGCGCAAGGCGTCCTGACCGCCACCGGCGGCATGACCTCGCACGCCGCGGTGGTCGGCCGGCAGATGGGCAAGCCGTCGGTGGTCGGGGCGGGCGAGATGCACGTCTCGGAGTCGCGGCGGGTGGTGACCGTCAACGGCGAGCGCTTCGAGCAGGGCGACTACGTGTCGTTCGACGGGCTGACCGGCGAGGTGAAGATCGGCCGCGTGCCGACGAAGCCGAGCGAGATCCTGCAGGTGCTGGCCGGCGAGCTCAGCCCGCGCAAGTCGCACGTCTACGGCCGCTTCTCGAAGCTCCTGAAGTGGGCCGACAAGGTCCGCCGGCTCGGCATCCGCGCCAACGCCGACCAGCCCGACCAGGCCGCCACGGCCTACGCCTTCGGCGCGCGGGGCATCGGCCTGTGCCGCACCGAGCACATGTTCTTCGGCGAGGAGCGCATCCCGATCGTGCAGCGGATGATCCTGGCCGAGACCGAGGCCGACCGCCGCGCGGCGCTCGACGAGCTGCTGCCGCTGCAGCGCGAGGACTTCTACGGCGTCTTCCGGGCGATGAAGGGCCAGCCGGTCACCATCCGCCTGATCGACCCGCCGCTGCACGAGTTCCTGCCGAAGCGCGAAGAGCTGATGGTCGAGATCGCGCGGGCGGAGGCGAAGGGCGGCGGCGGGAAGCGTCTCGACGAGCGGCGGGCGCTGCTGCGGCGCGTCGAGCAGCTCCACGAGTTCAATCCGATGATGGGGCACCGCGGCGTGCGGCTGGCGATCAGCTACCCGGAGATCGCCGAGATGCAGGCGCGCGCCATCCTGGAGGCGGCCTGCCGGCTGACGAAGGAGGGGGCGAAGGTCGTTCCCGAGATCATGATCCCGCTGGTCGGCCACGTCGGCGAGTTCCGCGACCAGAAGGAGGTCATCGACCGCGTGGCCGCCGAGACCATGGGCACGGCCGGCGTCCGGGTGAAGTACCTCATCGGGACCATGATCGAGATCCCCCGCAGCGTGCTCGTCGCCGGCGAGATCGCCGCCGACGCCGACTTCTTCTCCTTCGGCACCAACGACCTGACGCAGATGGCGTTCGGCTTCTCGCGCGACGACATCGCCAAGTTCCTGAAGGACTACCAGGACCGCGGCATCCTCACCCGCGACCCGTTCGAGACCATCGACACGGAGGGAGTCGGCGCGCTCATCCGCATCGGGGTGGAGCGGGGCCGGGGCGCGCGGCCGAAGCTGAAGCTCGGCATCTGCGGCGAGCACGGCGGCGACCCCGCCTCGATCGACTTCTTCGAGGACGCCGGCCTCGACTACGTCAGCGCGTCGCCCTACCGCGTCCCGACCGCGCGGCTGGCCGCCGCGCAGGCCGCCCTCGCGCGCCGCTAGCGCCGGTCATGGGCAGGATCAACCGCCTGCCGCCCGGGCTGGCCAACCAGATCGCGGCCGGCGAGGTGGTCGAGCGGCCGGCCTCGGCCGTCAAGGAGCTCGTGGAGAACGCGCTCGACGCCGGCGCCGTCCGCGTCGCGGTGACGCTGGAGCTCGGCGGCAAGCGGCTGATCCGCGTCGAGGACGACGGCGAGGGGATGGTCCCGGTCGACGCCGAGCTGGCCGTCGAGCGCCACGCGACCAGCAAGATCGGCGGGCTGGAGGACCTCGCGGCCATCGCCACGCTCGGCTTCCGGGGCGAGGCGCTGCCCAGCATCGCCTCGGTCTCGCGCCTGCGGCTGCGGACGCGCGTCCGCGGCGCGTCGAGCGGCGTCGAGGTGGCGGTCGACGGCGGGGAGCCGGCGCGGGCGTCCGTGGCCGGCTTGCCGGTGGGCACCACCGTCGAGGTGCGCGACCTGTTCTACAACGTCCCGGCGCGGCGCAAGTTCCTCAAGTCGGACGGGACCGAGGCCGGCCACGTCTCGCGCATGCTCACGCAGCTCGCCCTCGCCCGTCCCGAGGTGGGTTTCCGGCTGCGGAGCGGTTCGCGCGCGCTCTTCGACCATCCCCCGGTGGCGAGTTTCGCGGAGCGTTTCTTCCAGCTTTACGGCGATCGGCCGGGTCTGGTCGAGGTGCGCAAGGAGGCGGCCGGGATGCGGCTGTCCGGGCGCGTGGCGGCGCTGGCCGCCGACGGGCCGGCCCGCGGGCCCCAGCACCTTTTCGTGAACCGCCGCCCGGTGAAGGACCGGACCATCCTGCACGCGGTGAGCGAGGCGTACAGCGGCGCGACCATCAAGCCGCGCAGCCCCGAGGTGCACCTGTTCCTGGAGCTGCCGCCCGAGCGGGTCGACGTCAACGTGCATCCGACCAAGACCGAGGTGCGGTTCCTGGAGCAGTCGCTGGTGCACAAGGTGGTCCGGCGCGGGCTGGCCGACGCGCTCGGGCAGGAGGAGGCGCCGCGGGTGTCGCTGTCTCCGCCGCGCCGGCCGGCGCCGGCCGAGCCGCGCGCGCCCGCGATCCCCGGCATCGTCGCCGGCATGGGGGCGGCGAGCCGCTGGGGGCCGGTGACGGAGGTCTTCCGCCGCCGGGAGGGCGAGGGCGTCCGGCCCGACTCCCTCCGCGACCGGCCCGCCGCCTCCGGGGACGCGCCGGACCCGGACGCGGCGGAGGCGGACACCGTCACGTGGGAGCTGACGCGGCCGGCGGGGGCGGGCGCCGGGGCCGCCGGGGGCGCGCCCACGGCCGTTCCCTCCGAGGTCGGGACGGCGCCGCTGATCCCGCTGGGCCAGTTCCGCGACACCTTCATCATCGCCGTCGACAACGACGGGGTGGTGATCATCGACCAGCACGTCGCGCACGAGCGGGTCCTGTACGAACAGGTCACCGAGCGGCTGACCCGCGGGGCGCTTGAGTCGCAGCGTCTGCTCGACCCGCTGCTGATCGCCCTGCCGCCCGGCGCCCGGGACGCCCTGGCCGCCCACGCGGACGACCTCGCCCGGCTCGGCTTCGAGGTCGAGCCGTTCGGCGGCGACAGCGTCCGGGTGGCCGCGGTTCCCGCGCTGCTGGGCCGCGCGGAGTGCGAGAGCGCCGTCCGCGCCCTGGCCGAGGACCTCGAGGGCCTCGACCACGGGGAGGTCGTCGGCGACGCCATCGGCCGCATCGCGGCCAGCACCGCGTGCCACGCCGCGGTCAAGGCCAACGACCGCCTGACCCCGGAGAAGATGGCGTACATCCTCGAGGAGCTGCGCCGGACCGCCTACTCGACCGTCTGCCCGCACGGGCGCCCCGTCCTGTTGCGGGTGACGCGGCAGGAACTCGAGAAACGCTTCGAGCGGAGCTGATGCTCGGCCGACCGCGTCCTCTGCGCAGGGGACGGCTGGAGCCCGCGGGTTCGGTTGACAGCCGTAAACTGTCGCGCTACGCTATACACATGAACGAGATCGTCGCTGTCGCCGCGACAGGCGGCGGAGCGGTCGAAGGAAGGAGTGGTTTCCGATGATGTTCGCCAGCATTTCGCCATTTCGGTGTCCGTCGTTCAGCACGAAGGGAGTCAGTCCATGACGATCCGCAATATCCGCCATTCCGGTGTCCGTCGTTTGTTCCTGGAGGACGACGCCAGGGGAGTCCCCGGCGCTTCAGCAGAGAAAATCACCAATATGCTGTCGTTTCTTCTGTCGATGTCCCGACCGGAAGAGTTGCGCCAGTTTCGCGGCTGGAGACCCCACCGCATGAAAGGCCAGGCCAGGGGCGTCGAACGGTGGAGCCTTCGGGTCACCGGAAACTGGCGCCTCGTGTTCCGCGTGGACGGTGACGAGATCGCCGACGTCGACTTCGCGGACTATCACTGAATACGGAGACCTGAACATGGAGATGAAGAACCCGCCGCATCCGGGCAAGTTCGTGAAGACGGAGATCGTCGACGCCCGGGGGTTGACGGTCACCGCGGCGGCCGAGGTGCTCGGCGTGACCCGTCCGGCGCTGTCCGCCTTCCTGAACGGCAGGGCGCGTCTTTCGGCGGACATGGCCGTGCGGTTCGAGAAGGCGTTCGGCGTCCGGATGGACACGCTGATGCGGATGCAGAACGGCTGGGACATCGCGCAGGCGCGGCTGCGCGAATCGGAGATCGTCGTCAACGGCTTCGTCCCGGCGGAGGCGTAACGTGCTGCCGACCGGGCGGCACGGCTCGACGCGGCGCGGTGCTCGGCGCCGGCGGCGCCGCCCTCGGCGTAACGTGCTGCCGGCCGGGCAGCGCGGCTCGACCGCCGCGGAATCCCGAGTCGTCGGCGGCCCCGCGGGATTCGTGCTATCTTCGGCCACGCTCCGGCGGGGCGCCCGCCGGGAACGAGCGATGGCCGCCGCCTATCCCCCCGTCCCCTACGGCGACGCCGACTTCCAGCGCATCCGCCTGACCGGCTCGCTCTACGTCGACAAGACCCGCTTCCTGCGGAAGCTGGAGCGCGTGCGTTTCGCCGTGCTGCTCCGTCCCCGGCGGTTCGGCAAGTCCTGCTGGACGTCGCTGCTGGAGAACTACTACGACCGGACCCGCGCCGACGCCTTCGACGCCGTGTTCCGCGGCACCGACGCCGGCCGGGAGCCGACGGACGAGCGGAGCCGCTACGTCGTGCTGCGCTTCAACTTCTCCGCCTTCAACGACGCGCTGGAGTCGCTGGAACGCAACTTCGAGGACTACTGCGCGGACGTCGTCGAGCATGCGCTGGGACGCCATCCGGACCTGTTTCCCGAGGATGCGGCGCGCCGCATCCTGGCTCCTTCCTCCGTCAACCGCAAGTTGAACCGGCTGTTCGCGTACGCCGGCGACCACGGCGTCCCGCTGTACGTGCTGATCGACGAGTACGACCACTTCGCGAACACCGTCCTCGCGCACCACGGGGAGGCGGCGTACCGCGGCGTCACCCACGGCGGCGGCTTCTACCGCAACTTCTTCGCCACCCTGAAGGCGGGCGCGGAGCGCAGCGGAGGCGGCATTGCGCGCCTGTTCGTCACCGGCGTGTCGCCGATCACCCTCGACGACGTGACCAGCGGCTTCAACATCGGCCGGAACGTCAGCCTGGACCCCGACTTCAACGAGCTGCTCGGCTTCACCGAGGCCGAGGTGCGCGGTTTGCTGGAGACCTACCGCGGCCTCGGCGTGCTCGACCAGGACGTGGACGAGGCGCTGGACACGATGCGCGACTGGTACGACGGCTACCGCTTCGCCGCCGGCGCCGAACGGAGCGTATACAACACCGACATGGTGCTGTACTACCTGAACGAATCCATCCCGAACCGGCCGATGCCGGACTACCTGATCGACCAGAACGTGCGCGTCGACTACGGGAAGCTGCGCCATCTGCTGGTGGTCGGCCGGCGCCTCAACGGCAACTTCGACCTGCTGCGGCACGTCGCCGGGGAGGAGCGGGCGGCGGGCGACGTGCAGCCCGGCTTCCCGCTCGAGCGGCTGACCCGGATCGAGAACTTCCTGTCCCTGCTGCACTACTTCGGCCTGTTGAGCATCCGCGGCGTCGCCGACGGCCGGCCGGTGCTGGCCATTCCCAACCAGACCGTGCGGCGGCTGCTCTACGGCTTCCTGCGGGACGCCTACGACGACGTGGGCGTGTTCGCGGTGGACCTGTTCGCCTTCGACCGCCTGATGAGCGCGATGGCCAACGAAGGCGCGTGGCGGCCGGTGTTCGAGTTCCTGCGGGACGCCGTCGCGGCGCAGACCGGCGTCCGCGACTACATCGCCGGCGAGAAGGTGCTGCAGGGCTTCCTGGCCGCCTATCTGAGCGTCTGTCCGTACTTCGTGTTCCGCTCGGAGGCGGAGCTCGGCAAGGGCTACGCCGACGTCGCCCTGGAGCCGCTGCTGGCGCGCTACCCGCACCTGCGCCGCGGCTACCTGATCGAGCTGAAGTACGTCCGGCGGAGCGACCCGCTCGACGCGGAGCGGCTGGACGAGGCGGCGCGGGCAGCCGGGCGGCAGCTCCGCCGTTATCTCGCCGACGACCGTCTGGCGCGGCAGTATCCGGCCGTGCGCTTCATCGGTCTGAGCCTCGTCTTCCACGGCTGGGAACTGGTGCGCTGCGACGCCGTGGAGACGCCCCGGTCGGGAGACTGAACGGCCGAATCTCCGGGCGGGCGGACGCCGGCGGGCGGGGTCTGCGCCGTAGAACGGCGCGAACTCCTGGAGCGGTTATGGATCACGTGCATTCGTCGCTCGTCGGGTCGGCCCGTTCGGCAGCCCGGAATCCCCGAATGGCGACCTGCGCCGGGCGACGTCGGCGCCGGCGTCGCCCGCGGTCGAAAGACGACGGTACCTGCTATCCTTCGGCACGCGCCGGGAAGGAGTCCAACGTGGCATCACAACGCTTGCGCATCGCGTCGATCGTCGCGCTCGGCGGTCTGCTGGCGGCCGGCGGGCCGGCGGCGGCGCAGACCGGCGGTGGGGAATGGCGGAGCTACGGCGGCGACGTCGCCAACACGCGCTACGCGCCGCTCGATCTGATCACCGCGGACAACTTCGACGACCTGGAGGTCGCCTGGCGGCTGAAGACCGCCCACTTCGGGCCGGAGCCGGAGTTCAACTTCCAGGCGACGCCGCTGATGATCGACGGCGTCGTCTACACGACGGCGGGCCTGCGCCGGGCGGCGATCGCGGCCGACGCGGGCACCGGCGAGCTGCTCTGGATGCACCGTCTCGACGAGGGCGAGCGGGCCGAGGTGGCGCCCCGGCGGCGTTCGGGCCGCGGGCTGGCGTACCGCGGCGACGGGGGCGACGGGCAGATCTTCTACGTGACGCCCGGCTACCGCCTGGTCGGGCTGAACGCGAAGACCGGCGAGCGCCTGGCCGGCTTCGGCGAGGACGGCGTCGTCGACCTGATGCGGAACATGGATCAGGAGATCGACCCGCTGGCCGGCGAGATCGGCCTGCACGCCACGCCGCTCGTGGCCGGCGACACCATCGTCGTCGGCGCGGCGCACGTCCCCGGCAGCGCGCCGCGCTCGATGCGCAACACGAAGGGCTACGTGCGCGGTTTCGACGCGGACACCGGCGCGCGCAAGTGGATCTTCCACACGATCCCGGGCGCGGACGAGTTCGGCAACGACACCTGGCTGAACGACTCGTGGCGCTACACCGGCAACACCGGCGTGTGGGGACAGATCAGCGCCGACCTGGAGCTGGGCGTCGTCTACCTGCCGACCGAGATGCCGACCAACGACTACTACGGCGGCCACCGGCACGGCGACAACCTCTTCTCCGACAGCATCGTGGCCGTGGACGTCGACACCGGCGAACGGCTCTGGCACTTCCAGGCGATCCACCACGACGTCTGGGACTGGGACTTCCCCTGCGCGCCGGTGCTGGTCGACGTGGAGATCGGCGGCGTCGTGCGCAAGCTCATCGCCCAGCCGAGCAAGCAGTCGTGGCTGTACGTGCTCGACCGGGTGACCGGCGCGCCGATCTGGCCCATCGAGGAACGCGAGATGCCGCCGTCCGACGTGCCGGGCGAGCTGCTGTCGCCGACGCAGCCGTTCCCCACCCGTCCGCCCGCCTACGACCGGCAGGGGGTGGGCGTCGACGACCTGATCGACTTCACGCCGGAGCTGCGCGCCGAGGCGGAGGCGCTGGTCTCGAACTTCCGCATCGGACCGATCTTCACGCCCCCGGTGGTGGCCGACCCCGACGGTCCGTACGGCACGCTGATGCTGCCGTCGGCCGGCGGCGGCACCAACTGGCCGGGCGGCTCGGTCGATCCCGAGACCGGCGTCTTCTACCAGTACTCCTTCACGCAGGTCACGTCGCTGGGGCTGGTGCACGACCCGGAGCGCTCCGACATGAACTTCATCCGGGGCAATCCGCCCGGGGTGCCGGCGCGCCGGCGGGCGCTGAACGTGCGCGGGCTGCCGCTGGTCAAGCCGCCGTGGGGGCGCATCACCGCCATCGATCTGGCGACGGGGGACTTCCTCTGGCAGATCGCGCACGGCGAGACGCCCGACAACGTCCGCGGCCACCCGGCGCTGCGGGGCGTGGACGTGCCGCGCACCGGCCGCATCGGCCGGGTCGGCACGCTCGTCACGAAGACGCTGGTGATCGCGGGGGAGCCGGGCACGTTCACGATGCCGTCGGGCGAGGTGGGAGCGATGCTGCGCGCCTACGACAAGGCGTCGGGCGCGGAGGTCGGCGCCGTGCCCATGCCCGCCGGCGTGTCGGGTTCGCCGATGACCTACCTGCACGAGGGCCGGCAGTACGTCGTGACCGCCGTCGGCGGCGCCGGCTTCCCCGGGGAGCTCGTCGCCTACCGCCTGCCGGGGGAGTAGCAGTGCGAGCCCCGGCCGCCTCGACGTTCGCGGGCCGCGGGTTATGATGGGGCATGGCTCGTTCCACCGGCGAGAGGAGCGCGGCGTGGCGGTAGCCGAGCGCGAACGCGTCGCCGGCTTCCAGCGCCACCGTTTCACGGTCGACGAGTTCGCGCGCATGGGCGAAGCCGGGATCTTCACCGAGGACGACCGGGTGGAGCTGATCGATGGAGAGATCCTGGAAATGACGCCCGTCGGCCCGCCGCACGCCTGGATCGTGAATCGTCTGGCCGAGCTGATCATGACGCGGTTGGGGAGCGGGGCGTACGTCAGCATCCAGAATCCGATCCGCCTCGGCATCGACACGGAGCCGCAACCCGACCTGGTGGTTGCGCGCAGGAGCGCCGCCTACGCCCGTCGTCATCCCGGTCCCGGCGACGTTCTGCTCGTCGTCGAGGCGGCCGATTCGTCCCTGCGTTACGACCGGCTGGAGAAGATTCCGCGCTACGGCGGGGCCGGCGTGCCGGGGACGTGGCTGGTCGACGTCGCGGCCGGCACGGTGACGGCGTACACCGATCCAGGTCCCGGGGGGTACGCCGCGGAACGGGTGCTGCGTCCCGGCGAGGTGCTCGCCGCGACGGCCGTGCCCGCGTTCCGCGTCCCGGTCTCCGAGATATTCGGCTGACGGCGCCGCCGCGAAGTGCTCGAACCGGCGCTGATGCTGTCGCCGTGGCCGTCGCGTCCGGCGGGAGCGCGGCCGACGTCGCGGCGGCGGCGACCGCGGCCGCGGGGACCGGCACTGGTTCGGGGCGCGTTCAACACCGTGCGCATTCCCATTCGCACGATTTTCGGCTGCCGTTTTCGCGTGCCTCCAGTGTGGCGGCGGGAGGCGGCGACCATCGACCTGTCCGCGGCGCGGCGCCGGTGAGACGCGCGTCCACGCGGAGACGCGCCATGCCGCCACCTGGAGCGCCGCGCGGCGTGTGGTCGTCAATTAGAATTCGCCCCTGCCGCCCATGCCCTCGCTCCCCCCTCCCCAGGATACGGACGGCTGGCGAGCGCCGCGGCCGCGTCCTCTCCTCCCGCGGCGGTGGCGGCCGGCGGCCGGTTTCGCGGCGTCGCGCCGCGCGCCGGCCGCGCCGGCGATGGCCGTGCTGGCGGTGTTCGCCGCGATCGGCGTGGCCGTCCTCGACGACTACGGAGTGGCGCTGGACGAGACCGCGTCGCGCGGCAGGGGGATCGCGGCGGCCCGCTACGTGCTTGGTGACGGTCCGCTTACCGATCGATACAACCTGGGCCACAACCGGTTCTACGGCGTCTCGTTCGAAGCGCCGCTGCTCCTGGCGGAGCGTCTGCTGGGCCTCACCGACAGCCGCGCCGTCCATCTCCTCCGCCACCTGGCGACGCACCTGTTCTTCCTCACCGGCGGATTCTTCTGCTGGCTGCTGGCGAACCGGCTGTTCGGCGACAGACGGCTGGCCCTGTTCGCCCTGTTGCTGTACCTGCTCCATCCCCGGCTGTACGCCCATTCGTTCTTCAACCCCAAGGACGTCCCGTTCCTGGCGATGTTCGTGATCTCGCTGTGGCTGGTGGAGCGCGCCTTCCGGCGGGACACGGCGGCGGCGTTCGCGCTGTGCGGCGCGGGCGTCGGCGTGCTGATCGACCTGCGCGTCATGGGGCTGGCGCTGCTCGCGGCGGTTCCGGGCCTGCGGGCGCTGGACCTGCTGTTGGCCCGCGGCCGGGCCGGGCGCCGCCGCGCGCTGGTCACCGGGGCCGCCTTCGTGCTGGCCGCCGCGGGAACGCGCTACGCCGTCGCCCCCTGGCTCTGGAGCGACCCGTTCGCCGTCGTCGACGCGTTCGAGACGCTGGCCCGCCATCCGACTCACGCGCGCACGCTCTTTCAGGGCGAGTGGGTGCACTGGCCGTCGATTCCGCCCCACTACCTGCCCACGTGGATGGCGATCACCACGCCGCCGGCCACCCTCCTGCTGGCCCTGGCCGGCGCCGCCGCGGTGGTATGGCGGGGCGCCGGCCGCCCCCGCGACGTGTTGCGCAACACCGGGTTGCGCTTCGAGTGGCTGCTGCTCGCCTGCCTGACCCTGCCGCCCGCGGCCGTCGTGGCCCTGAACTCCAACGTCTACAGCGGCTGGCGGCAGATGTACTTCCTCTACGCGCCGCTGTGCCTGCTGGCGGCGTGCGGCCTGCGCGGGCTGCTGGCCGCCGCGCGGCGGCCGTGGGCGCGGCGCGCGACGGGCGTCCTGGCGGCGGCGGCGCTGGCCGGCATCGCGGCGGACATGGTGCGCCTGCATCCCTATCAGGCGGCGTACTTCAACTTCCTGGTCGACCGCTGGACGCCGGAGCGTCTGCGCGCACGGTATGAGATGTCGTCCTTCGGAACCGAGCTCCGGGAAGGGCTGGAGTATCTGCTCGCACGCCATCCCGACGAGACGCTCTACGTGAACGCGACCGACCTCCTGTTGTGGAACAATCGCCTCATCCTCCCGGCCGCGGCGCGGGACCGGATCGTCCGCGCCGAGGAAGCCGGGCGGCCGGCCGACTTCTTCATCTTCACCGCCCGCCGACCCAGGGCTCCCTTCCCCACCTCGTTGGGACGCCTCTACGCGCGGCGCGTCTACGGCAGCACCCTTCTCACGGTCAAAGCGGTCGATCTCTCCCGGGCGGACGAGGCGGCCGCCGCTCCCGCCCGCGCCGCGTACCGCGCCGCGGCGGCCGACGAGCCGCTGTTCCGGTCGGCGGCGTTCGACCTGCATCTCGACGGCAGGACGCTGACCTGGGTCATCGATCCGTGCCGCCCGGAGGACACCCGGCAGAGGTTCCTGCTGGAGGTCGCTCCCGTCGAACCCGACGACCTCCCGGTGGACCGCCGGGAAAGCGGGTGGCTCGGGACAGGCTTCAGATTCCACCAGTTCGGCGTGCGCTTCGACGGCCGGTGCCTGGCGCGGCGCGCCCTGCCCGACTTCCCGGTCCGGGCGCTCCGCGTCGGCCGCTGGCTCCGCGAAGCCGGCGGGTGGCGGCGGGAGGCGGCGACCATCGACCTGTCCGCGGCGCGGCGCCGGTGAGACGCGCGTCCACGCGGAGACGCGTTGTGCCGCCATCTGGTGCGCCGCGCGGCGTGTGGTCGTCAATTTAGAATTCGCCCATGCCCTTGCTCCTCCCTCCCCAGGATACCGGCGGCCGGCGAGCGGCGCGGCTGCGTTTTCTCCTCCCGCGGTGGCGGTCGGCGGCCGGCTTCGTGAAGGCGCGCAACGCGCCGGCGATGGTCGTGCTGGCGGTGTTCGCGGCGGTGGGCGTGGCCGTCCTCGACGACTACGGAGTCTCGCATGACGAGGAGGCCACTCGCCGGATGGGGCAGACGGCGGTCGACTACGTGCTGGGTGACGGCGCCCTTGTTCATCAGACCCATCACAACCGGTATTACGGCGTCTCGTTCGAAGCGCCGCTGGTCCTGGCGGAGCGCCTGCTGGGTCTCACCGACAGCCGCGCCGTCCACCTCCTCCGCCACCTGGCGACGCACCTGTTCTTCCTCACCGGCGGGTTCTTCTGCTGGCTGCTCGCGCACCGGCTGTTCGGCGACCGACGGCTGGCCCTGTTCGCCCTGCTGCTGTACCTGCTCCATCCCCGGCTGTACGCCCACTCGTTCTTCAACCCCAAGGACGTCCCGTTCCTGGCGATGTTCGTGGTCGCGCTGTGGCTGGTGGAGCGCGCCTTCCGCCGGGACACGGCGGCGGCGTTCGCGCTGTGCGGCGCGGGCGTCGGCGTGCTGGTCGACCTGCGCGTCATGGGGCTGGCGCTGTTCGCGGCGGTTCCCGGGCTGCGGGCGCTGGACCTGCTGCAGGCGCGCGACGCGGCCGGGCGCCGCCGCGCGCTGGTCACCGGGGCCGTCTTCGTGCTGGCCGCCGCGGGCATGCGCTACGCCGTCGCCCCCTGGCTCTGGAGCGACCCGCTCGCCGTCGTCGACGCGTTCGAGACGCTGGCCCGCCATCCGACCCACCTGGGCACGCTCTTTCAGGGCGAGATCGTGCGCTGGCCGTCGATTCCGCCCCACTACCTGCCCACGTGGATGGCGATCACCACGCCGCCGGCCGCCCTCCTGCTGGCCCTCGCCGGCGCCGCGGCAGTAGTCCGGCGGGGCGCCGCCCGCCCCCGCGACGTGCTGCGCAACACCGGGTTGCGCTTCGAGTGGCTGCTGCTCGCCTGCCTGACCCTGCCGCCCGCGGCCGTCGTGGCCATGAACTCCAACCTCTACAACGGCTGGCGGCAGATGTACTTCCTCTACGCGCCGCTGTGCCTGCTGGCGGCGTGCGGACTGCGCGGTCTGCTGGCCGCGGCGCGGCGGCCGTGGGCGCGGCGCGCGACGGGCGTCCTGGCGGCGTCGGCGCTGGCCGGCATGGCCGTGGACGTCGTGCGCCTGCATCCCCACCAGGCGGCGTACTTCAACTTCCTGGTCGACCGCTGGACGCCGGAGCGCCTGCGCGCACGGTATGAAATGTTGTACATGGGGGACCACCGCCGGGAAGGGCTGGAGTATCTGCTCGCGCGCCATCCCGGCGAGACGCTCACCGTGGACGCGATCGACAATCGCAGCTTGTCGCTCAATCGGGCCATCCTCCCGGCCGCGGCGCGGGAGCGGATCGTTCTCGCCGGGGAAGCCGGGCGGCCGGCCGACTTCCGCATCTCCGCCGCCCGCCGACCCAGTCCCTCCGCGTTGGGAGTCCTTTACTCGCGCCGCATCTACGGCAACACCGTTCTCACGGTCAAGGCGGTCGATCTCTCCCGGGCGGCCGAGGCGGCCGCCGTTCCCTACCGCGCCGCGTACCGCGCCGCGGCGGCCGGCGAGCCGCTGTTCCGGTCGGCGGCGTTCGACCTGCATCTCGACGGCAGGACGCTGACCTGGGTCATCGAGCCGTGCCGTCCGGAGGACACCCGGCAACGGTTCCTGCTGGAGATCGCACCCGCCGACCCCGACGACCTCCCGGTGGGCCGCCGGGAACGCGGGTGGCTCGGGATGAGCTTCCGATTCCACCGGTACGGCGTGCGCTTCGACGGCCGGTGCCTGGCGCGGCGCACCCTGCCCGACTTCCCGGTCCGGGCGCTCCGCGTCGGCCGCTGGCTCCGCGAAGCCGGTGGGAGCCGGCGGGAGGCGACGACCATCGACGTCTCCGCCGCGCGGCGCCGGTGAGACGCGCGTCCACGCGGAGACGCGCCAAGCCGCCGCCTGGAGCGCCGCGCGGCCATCAACCGCGGGGCGACCAGCGCGTCACCACCATGACCGCGGCCAGGAGCGATTCCCCCTCGTGCCGTCGAAGTTCCCGTTCCGGCGGCACGGCGAGTCGCGGACCTGGATCAGCGACCTGCTGCCGCACACCGCCGGGATCGTCGACGAGCTGTGCTTCATCAAGTCGATGCGCACCGAGGCGATCAACCACGACCCCGGCATCACCTTCTTCCAGACCGGGGCGCAGCTCGCCGGGCGGCCGAGCATCGGCGCCTGGCTGTCCTACGGGCTCGGGACGATGAACGCCGACCTGCCGACCTTCGTGGCGATGGTCTCGAAGGGCTCCGCGCAGACCGGGCAGCCGCTCTACGACCGGCTGTGGGGCAGCGGCTTCCTGCCCACCCGCTACCAGGGGGTCAAGTTCCTCTCGACCGGCGACCCGGTGCTGTACCTGTCGAACCCGCCGGGCGTCGACCAGGACGCGCGGCGGCGCTTCCTCGACGACCTCGGCGCGCTGAACCATCCGCGCTGCTTCACCATCTGGATGGCGGGCGGCGGCGTCAAGCCGGGCACCACCTACGGCGCGAGCGACGACTTCTCCTACAACGTCGCGCGGGACCCGGTGCACGTCCACGACCTGCACGCCACGATGCTGCATCTGCTCGGCATCGACCACACCAGGCTGACCTACCAGTACCAGGGCCGCGACTTCCGGCTGACCGACGTTCACGGGAGGGTCGTCGACGGCATCCTGGCGTGACCGGCGCCGGCCGGCACGTGCGGGAAAGCCGGTCGGCGCGCGCAAGGAGGCCGGGCCGGCGCGCGGCGCTTCTCGCCGCGCCGCTCGGTCCCGTCGGTCTTCGCCGCTCGGCGCGTAGCGTTTTCTCGCCGCGCTTCTCGGCGCTGCTCGGCCCCGTCAGCCTTCGCGGCCGTAGCCGGCGCGGAGCTCGTTGATGGCGCCTGGGGGCATTGGCCATCATCGCCGCCGCGGGCGCCTCGCGGCCGTGCAGCCGGCGCGGCGCGCGAAGGTGGCCGGTCTGAGCTGGCCGCTCCCCGTGTCGCTGGACGAGGCGGGTCTGGAGCGCCGGCTGTTTCCGGCGCCGCCGCTCCGCGCGTCGCGTCCGCTGCCGGACTGGAGCCGTCTGCACCGGGAACTGCGGCGCAAGGGCGTGACGCTGTCGCTGCTGTGGGAGGAGTACAAGGCGGTCCACCCGGAGGGATTGCAGTACAGCCGGTTCTGCGAGCAGTACCGGTCCTGGGCGGCGCAGGGTGTTCCGTGTGCACCTGGAGGGATACGCTACCTGCTTCACGCCCGATCCACAACTTTCGGTTGTACCTCTCGGCCTCAACCCGTGCTGCTCGACGGAGAGGATGGGCGGCGGACTCGCCGCAGGGTATAGTGGTTCATCGAGCCGTAGTTCTCGAACGCAACCACGGACAATCCGCGCTTGCGGCAGAAGTGAATCACGTCGTCCGCCGCGGAGACCTCGAAAGGATAACCGCCCAGCCAATCGATCCCGTCATGGAACCAGTGCATGCCGCGGTTGTCTTTCGCGTACGACGCGAACACGTTTTCCCGCCACCGGAGCGACCGCAGGCACTTCACCGCCGCGGACCACGGGAAGTACACGGCGGCGATTGACGCCGCGGCCCAGCGCGACGAATTGAACGCATGCTTGATCTTCAACCAGAACCTGGAACGAAAGCCGCGGTCCTTGTACAGCGCCACGTGCAGGATCCCGCCGGCCTTCACCAATGAAATCGTCGCGGCCAGCGCGGCCCACAATGCGCCGGTATGATGAAGCACGCCGAACGCATACACGACTTCGGCCTGCCCGAGCGACGCCACGAACGGACCGTCCCGAACGTCTCCCCGCATCACCTTCCATCCGCCGTCGTCCGTGTCGTGCGGAGCATACCGCGCGCGAAGCCGGCGCGCGCACGCCACGGAGTCGGAATCGTAATCGAACGATACGACCCGCGCGCCCATTCTCCGCGCGGCCAGCGAGAAGAGACCGGAGCCGCAGCCGACGTCGATGAACGTCGAACCCTCCAGCGTGTCGGAACCGCAGACGTCCCGCAGGCTGCGCTCGGCGATTGCGATCCTCTCGGGCGTGAGGGTGTCGAGGTACCGGCGCCAGTTTCGGCCGAACTGAAATCGCATGCTTCTCCACGGCGCGCGCCGCGCCGTGGCCATCATAGCCGGCCCGGCCGTCGGAATCCATCAACCGCGCGGCGGGCCGCCGCGGCGGGGGCCGCGCTCCGCGTCCCGGCCGCCGGCGTGTTCGGCTGACGGCGCCGCGGCCGGGGCGGACCGCGGCAGGTCGCGGGTCAGCCCCTCGAAGAGCAGCTTCAGCGCCCCGTTCGAACGCGCCAGGAGACTGGTGACGGCGGTCACCGCGCGCACGCCGCGGCGCGAGATCTTCACGTCCTGGCCGCTACGGAACGCCGGCGTGGCGTGGATGCGCCGCAGCGTGAGCACGGCCATGCCCAGCGGCCACAGGCAGAACCGGCGGATGCCGGTCTCCCGGGGAGGAAGGATCAGGACGAAGCGCAGCGCGTCGGCGAGGTGGCGGCGGGTGATGCCCACCAGCTCCGACAGCCCCGCGACGAAACCGGGGGCCGGCCGGCCGGCGGACAACGAGCGCAACTCGAAGCCGGCCGCCCGGAAGACGTCGCGCGGCAGCCAGCACGCCCCGCGGCGCCGGTCCTCCCATACGTCCTTGAGGATGTTGACCATCTGCAGTCCCTGGCCGAACGAGACCGACAGCGCGGACAGGTCGTCGCGCCGGCCGCGGATCTCGGCGGAATAGTCGCAGAACAGGTCGGTGAGCGTCTCGCCCACGACGCCGGCCACGTGGTAGCAGTAGCGGTTCAGGTGGGGGACGTCGTCGAGTCCGTCCGGCGTCGCCCGCTGCTGGAACTCCGCCATGCCGCGCGACATGATCCGCACGCAGCGCTCGATGGCGCGGCGCTGGGCGGCGCGGAACCCCAGGGTGACGCGGATCACGCGGTCGGTGTTGGCGATCAGGTCGCGCTCGCGTTCGGTGCTCGCCGGCGACAGCAGCGCGCCCAGTTCCCGTGAGAACGGTTCCGCGTCGCCGCGGCCGGCGACCACCTCGATGAAGCGTTCCGAGAACGCGTGTTTCCGGGCCGGCGAGAGCGCCGGATCGTCCTCGATGGTGTCCGCGATGCGGCACAGGGCGTACACGTTGCCGACCACGTCGCGCAGCGCGCCCGGAAGCTCGGGAATGTTGAGGGCGAATGTGCGCGAGACGCCCTGCAGGATCTCGGTCTGGTAGGCGAGGTCGCCGTCCGCCGTCCCGTTCGGCGCCGAGGGCTTCATCGGCCGTCATCCTATCCAATCGTGCCGGTCGGCGTAACCTGCTATCCTTCGGCGCGCGGCGGGAAGGAGTGGAACGTGGCGGCACGGGGCTTGCGAATCGCGTCGATCTTCGTGCTCGGCGGCCTGCTCGGCGGCGGCGCCGCGCAGGCGGCGGGGCAGACCGCCGGCGGCGAATGGCGGAGCTACGGCGGCGACGCCGCGAACACGCGCTACTCGCCGCTCGATCGGATCACCGCGGACAACTTCAACGACCTGGAGGTCGCCTGGCGGCTGAACACCGCCAACTTCGGGCTGGAGCCGGAGTTCAACTTCCAGGCCACGCCGCTGATGGTGGACGGCGTGCTGTACACGACGGCCGGGTCGCGGCGGGCCGTGGTCGCGGCGGACGCGGGCACCGGCGAGCTGCTCTGGATGCACCGCCTCGACGAGGGCGAGCGGGCCGAGGTGGCGCCCCAGCGGGGGGCGGGCCGCGGTCTGGCCTGGCGCGGCGGCGGGGACGGCGGGCAGATCTTCTACGTGACGCCCGGCTACCGGCTGATCGGGCTGAACGCGAAGACCGGCGAGCGGCTGGCCGGCTTCGGCGAGGACGGCGTCGTCGACCTGATGCGGAACATGGATCAGGAGATCGATCCGCTGTCCGGGGAGATCGGCTTCCGCGCCGCGCCGCTGGTGGCGGGCGACACCATCGTCGTGGGCGCGGCCCACCGGCCCGGCGGCCGGCCCCGTTCGATGCGCAACACCAAGGGCTACGTCCGGGGCTTCGACGCGGACACCGGCGCGCGCAAGTGGATCTTCCACACGATTCCGGGCGCCGACGAGTTCGGCAACGACACCTGGCTGAACGATTCGTGGCGCTACACCGGCAACACCGGGGTGTGGGGGCAGATCAGCGCCGACCTGGAGCTGGGCGTCGTCTACCTGCCGACCGAGATGCCGACCAACGACTACTACGGCGGCCACCGCCACGGCGACAACCTCTATTCGGACAGCCTGGTCGCGGTCGACGTCGAGACCGGGGAGCGGTTGTGGCACTTCCAGTTCATCCACCACGACGTGTGGGACTGGGACCTGCCGTGCGCCCCGATCCTGGCCGACGTGATGATCGACGGCGAGCTCCGGAAGATCGTGGCGCAGCCGAGCAAGCAGGCGTGGCTGTACGTCTTCGACCGCGTGACCGGCGAGCCGATCTGGCCGATGGAGGAGCGCGAGGTCGAGCCGTCGAACGTGCCGGGCGAGCTGCTCGCGCGGACCCAGCCGTTCGTGACCAGGCCGCCCGCCTACGACCGGCAGGGGGTCGATCTCGACGACCTGATCGACTTCACGCCCGAGTTGCGGCGGCGCGCCGAGGAGGTCGCGTCGCGGTACAGGATGGGGCCGATCTTCACGCCGCCCACCGTCTCGGAGGCGGACGGCGTCTACGGCACCCTGATGCTGCCGTCGCTGGCCGGCGGGACCAACTGGCCGGGCGGCTCGCTGGATCCCGAGACCGGCGTCGTCTACCTGTACTCGTTCACGCGGGTGATGTCGATCGGCCTGGTCCACGATCCGGAGCTCTCGGACATGAACTTCATCCGCGGGCGCGGGGAGGGCATCTCGGCCCGCGAGGCGTCGCTGACCATCGAGGGGATCCCGATCGTCAAGCCGCCGTGGGGCCGCATCACCGCCATCGACCTCGAGGCGGGGGAGATCCTCTGGCAGGTCCCGCACGGCGAGACGCCGGACAACGTCCGCAACCACCGGCTGCTGCGGGGCGTCGACCTGCCGCGCACCGGCCGCATCGGGCGGGTCGGCACGCTCAACACCCCGACGCTGGTGATCGCCGGCGAGGCGGGGACGTTCACCACGCCATCGGGCGAGGTGGGCGCGATGCTGCGCGCCTACGACAGGACGTCGGGCGAGGAGGTGGGCGCGGTGTACATGCCGGCCGGGGTGACCGGGTCGCCGATGACCTACCTGCACGAGGGGCGGCAGTACGTCGTCACGGCGATCGGCGGCCGCGGCTTCCCGGGCGAGCTGATCGCCTACCGGCTGCCGGCGGAGTAGGGGCGTCGTCTCTCATTCGCAACTGCTTCACCGGCTCGAAGTGCTTCCGGTTGCGGGTGACGAGCGTCAGGCCGTACTCGATCGCCGTGGCCGCGATCAGCGCGTCCGGCGTGGCGATGCCGGTCTCGCGGCGAATGCGGCCGGCGCGCTCCGCCACGGCGCGGTCCACCGCGAGCTCCCGAAAGGGATCGAGGAGCCGCTGGACGAGCGCCGATCCGACGTCGCCGGAGAACAGCTCGCAACGGGTGATGACCGAGTAGCGCACCCGGCGCCGGCCGGGCTTCAGCGGTCTCGCGCCGCGCAGGTGGTCGATGAAGACGTCGGTGTCGACGAGCAGATCGGCCAACGCGCGTCACTCGGATGCCTTCAGGCGGGCGGCTCGCGTCTCCCAGTCGCCGCGTTCCGGAAACCGCGCTTCCGGGGCGGCCCCGAAGGTGCTCTCGAGCGCGGCCGCCGGGTCGACCGGCGCCTGGTCGATGTACAGCTCGACGGCCTCGCGAACGATCGAGGCCAGACTCGACCCGCGGGCGCCGGCGATCTCGTCCAGGCGCCGACGCTGGGATTGCTGCAGATAGATTTGCGTGCGGGTGGCTGACATACAGCGCAGTATACAGCATCCAGGCCGCGCGTCGTCACGGCTGTTCTTCGATCCGGTACAGGTGCGTGTCGGTGCGGATGAACAGGGCGCCGCCGGCGGCCGCCATCGACGCCAGCGTCGTCCCGTCGAGCCGGTTGCGCGCCAGCACGCGGAACTCCGTCCCCGGCGCGATCACGGTGGTGACTCCTTCTTCGTTCTGAAAGTGGATCCTTCCGCCGGCGAACACCGGCGAGGCGGAGTGGTTGCCGCCGATCCGCTGCTGCCAGTGGACGTCGCCGGTCCGCGCGTCGACGCAGGTCCCGATCCCGAAGTCGGTGACCACGTACAGCTCGTCGCCGACGAGGATCGGCGAGGGCGTGAGCGGCGCCCCGCGGCGCAGCCGCCAGGCGACGTGCGACCGTGTGACGTCGCCTTCGCCGTCGGCGCGCACGGCGAGCAGGGCCGGCGTCTGGAAGCCGGTCGACAGGTAGACGAGGCCGTGGCCGTACACCGGCCGCGGGACGTTCGAGAAGCCGTTCGGATAGCGGACCCGCCAGATCTCCGCGCCGCTGCGCGGGTCGTGCCCCGACGTCCGGAACGCGCTCACGTTGACGATCTGCTCGCGGTCCCCCACGTGGACGAGGAGCGGCGTGGAGTACGCCTGCGACACCGGGTCCGGCCGCATGGACCGCCAGCGCTCCTCGCCCGTGCGCGCGTCGACCGCCACCAGATAGGCGGTGTCGTAGCCGTCGATGCTGACCACGAGCAGGCCGTCGTGCAGGATCGGCGAGCCGCCGTTCCCGTGCTGCGAGACGTAGGGGAAGCGGGCGCGCCAGAGGACGTCGCCGGCCGTGCCGACCGCCGCGGTGCCGGCGGCGCCGAAGTGGACGTACACCCGCCGGCCGTCCGGGTCGAGGACCGGCGTGGGCGAGGCGAAGCTGTTCTTCGGGTTGAGCAGCCGGGTCTCGCCGCTGCCGAACACCTCCGCGTCGACGACGTTGACGCCGGTGGCGGCGTCGTAGGCGAGCAGCCGGAGCGAGCTGCCGGCCGCGGGATCGGTCACGGCGGTCGTCAGCCAGACCCGGCCGTCCGCGACGACCGGCGACGACCACCCGCGGCCGGCGACCGGACTCTTCCAGGCGACGTTGACGGTCTCGCTCCACTCCAGCGGGACCGCCGCGTCGGAGGCGTGCCCCTGACCAGTCGGCCCCCGGAACTGGGGCCAGTCGGCGGCGCCGGCGCCGGCGGCGGCGCACTCGAGGACGCCGACGAAGGCGGCGGCCGCGGCGGCCGTCCGCGGGATGCTCCACGCGCGCGCTGTCATCGCTTTCCCCCTCTGCCGCATTGTATATGCCGGACCGCCGCACGGCGGCCGGCGTTCGGGAAACCGCGTTCGTTCGCCGCCGCGGGCGACTTGTTGTCGCTTGGCCGCTACCGTGTTTTTCCTCTCGATGCGGAGCTGCATGATTTGGAAAGGCAGCATGGTTGAGATCATCAGCAACACGTCGCCGTTGCTCTACCTCTACACGCACGCGCGTCGAATCGCACGCGGCGCCGGGCTCGACGTGCGGGGAACGCTCGGAGTGCTCATCGAAGCGAAGTCCCGCGGATTGACCGAGCGCATCGAGCCACTCGTCGATCGCCTGGAGAGCACGGGTATGTGGATGTCGGACGTCATCCGCAACCGCATCCTGGCGCTGGCCGGCGAGGCCGGTGAAGATCGCACCGGCAAGCCGGGCCGACCGCGGCCGTGACTCCGCGGGCCGGCGGCGTCCGGCGGCGGTCCGGGTCGGGTGCCGGACGCGTCCGGCGGATCGATGCGGCCGGATTCGACCGGAACCGGGCGTCGGCGGCCGCGCCGTCCGGGCCTATAATCGGTTCCTGTTCTCGGGTCACCGTCAGGGGAGGAACGACATGCGGGACATTGCGCGATCCGGCGTCGCGGCGGCGTTCGCCGCGGCGGCCGCGGCCGTCGTCGTCGTCACCGGGCGGCAGCCGGAGCCGCTGAGCGTGACGCCGGTGAAGGACGGCCTGTACTACGTCAACGGGGTCGGCGGCAACGTCGGGGTGCGGGTGACCTCCGAGGGCGTCATCCTGGTCGACGACAAGTTCCCGCGCAACGTCGACGCGATCCGGGCGCGGGTGGCCGAGCTGACCGACCAGCCCATCCGCTACGTCATCAACACGCACCACCACGGCGACCACGCCGGGGGCAACGTCGGGTTCATCGACTCGGCCGACGTCATCGCCCACGAGAACGCGCGGAAGAACATGATCCGCAACGAGCAGGACGCGCCGCCGCGCATCGTCTACACCGACCAGACGGCGGTGCACCTGGGCGGGGTCGAGGTGCGGGCGCACCACCTGGGGCGGGGACACACCGACGGCGACTCGGTGGTCCACTTCCCCGACCTGCGCACCGTGCACGGCGGCGACCTGCTGCACGGGACCGCGCCGTTCATCGACTACGCGAACGGCGGCAGCAGCAAGGAGTGGCTCGGGGTGCTCGACGGCATCCTCGCGCTCGACTTCGACACCGCCATCCCCGGTCACGGCGGCCTGATGACGCGGGCCGACGTCGAGGCGTTCCGCGATCAGTTCGCCGCCGTCCGCACCCGCATGCGCGAGCTGATCGACGGCGGTCTCGCCGGCGCGGACGCGGCGTCCGCGATCGTGACGCCGGAGCTGAGCTGGACGACGGCCGAGAACGGCCTGTTCATGCGCCGCAGCATTCCGGGCTTCTACGACGAGATCGCGGCGGAGCAGGAGCGGTAGCGGAGTGGCGGAGGAAGCCGCGGGGCCCGATACCGGAGAGACGCCGAACACGATGCCGGCGGAGCGGTAGCGGAGCGGCGGAGGCAGCGCGGCCCGGGCCGTCCGTCGGTTCGGGCGCGCCCGGATTCACCCGAGTCGCGCGGGTCGGAGGAAGCCGCGAAGCCGGCAGTTCGCCAGAGACGACGATGGAAACACGATCTTCTTCAAGACGGAACAGGCGGAGCGCGGCGGCGCGGTTCGCGATCGCGGCTCTTTTCGGCGCCGCCGCCGCGCCGGCGGCGCACGCCCAGGACGTGGAGTGGCGCTCCTACGGGTCGGACGCGGCGGGCGCCAAGTACTCGCCGCTGGACCAGATCAACCGCGAGACGATCGACGACCTGCGGATCGTCTGGCGGCAGTCGGTCCTCCCGGAGGTCATGCGGGAGGGGCGCGGCGACTTCACGCCGCCGGTGGCCTCGCAGAACACCCCGATCATGGCGGACGGCCGGCTGTACGTCAGCTCGGCCCTCGGCACGGTGGCGGCGCTCGACGCGAAGACCGGCGACGTGCTCTGGTTCGACACGCCGCCGGACCGCGGCGGCGAGCCGTTCACCCGGGTGCGCCAGACCCGCGGCGTCGCGTACTGGGACGATCCGCACGGCGGCGACGCCCGCGTGCTCGCCGTGGTCGGCTCGTACCTGGTGGCGCTGAACGCCCGCACCGGCGAGCGCTACCCCGACTTCGGCGACGGCGGGGAAGTGGACCTGACGCAGGGCTTCGACCGCCCGGTGGAGACCTTCGGTTGGGGGTCGCCGCCGCTGGTGGTCGGCGACGTCGTCGTCATCGGCTCGGCCATGACCGACGTCACGAACCCGAACATGCCGGCGATGAAGGAGATGCCGCCTGGCGACGTGCGCGGCTTCGACGTGCGGACCGGCGAGCAGGTGTGGATATTCCACACCATCCCGCGGGAGGGCGAGCCGGGCAACGAGACCTGGCTGACCGCGCTGGACCAGGACCGGGCGTCGTGGGAGTACAGCGGCAACACCAACATGTGGGCCTGGCCGAGCGCGGACGAGGAGCTCGGCCTGGTGTACGTGCCGCTGTCGACCCCGACCAACGACTACTACGGCGGCTACCGCCCTGGCGACAACCTGTTCGCCGAGAGCATCGTCTGCCTCGACGCTCGCACCGGCGAGCGGGTCTGGCACTTCCAGGCGGTGCACCACGGCATCTGGGACTACGACTTCCCGGCCGCCCCGAACGTCATCGACCTGCGGCTGGAGGGCCGGGCCGAGCCGGTGAAGGCGGTGGCCGCGGTGAGCAAGCAGGCGTTCACCTACGTCTTCGACCGGGTGACCGGCGAGCCGCTCTGGCCGATCGAGGAGCGGCCCGTCCCGCCGGGCGACGTGCCGGGCGAATGGTACGCGCCGACGCAGCCGTTCCCGACGAAGCCGCCGCCGTTCGATCAGCAGGGGACCAGCGTCGACGACCTGATCGACTTCACGCCGGCGCTGCGCCGCGACGCGCTGGAGGTCTTCGAGCAGTACGTCAGCGGTCCGCTCTTCACGGCCCCGTCGCTGGTCGACGACTCGCCGGGCGGCACGAAGGGGACGCTGCAGATGCCGGGCGTGGTCGGCGGCGCCGACTGGGGCGGTTCGGCCGTCGATCCCGAGACCGGCATCCTGTACGTGCCGTCGGTGCACAGCGAGTCGGTCATCGGCATCGTGCCGTCGGAGCATCCGCGCTCGGACATGCGGCTCGTCGTGCAGACGCTGGCCCTGCTGGAAGGTCCCAACGAGCTGCCGATCTTCAAGCCGCCGTACGGCCGGCTGGTCGCCATCGACCTGACGAAGGGGGAGATCCTCTGGTCGAAGGCCAACGGCGACGGCCCGCGCGACCACCCGCTGCTGAAGGATCTCGACCTCCCGCCGCTCGGCCAGCCTGGCCGCGTCTCGCCGCTGGTGACCAGGTCGTTCGTCTTCCTGGGCGAGGGCGGCAACGCCGGCGTGGTCGTCCTGCAGCCGATCCACGGCGGCGCCGGGGGAAAGAAGTTCCGCGCCTACGACAAGGCGACCGGCGACGTGGTCTGGGAGATGGAGCTGCCCGGCGGCGTGACCGCGGCGCCGATGACCTACAGCGTCGACGGCCGGCAGTACATCGTCGTGACCGTCGGCTGGGAGGACATGCCGAGCGAGTGGATCGCCCTCGCGCTGCCGGAGTGAAGACGCCGCAATCATGGTTGATGAATCCAGCGTTCGGCTGGCCGGAGGGGCCGTGCCCGCGGACGCCGAGGGCACGCTCGTTCACCGCGACGACCGGACCATCGCCGAGGACCGGGTCCTCGCGGCGACGCAACCGGACGAGATCGCCGCGGCTCTGGCGCTGGGGGGGCGCCGACCCGCTGCCGATCGCATCGGAGACCTCGACGAGATGACGAGGGAAGGCGCCCCGGACGAAGCCATCGTGTTCGCCTCGCTGCGCGAATTGGCGCTCTTCCTTCTCGGCCAGCGTCACCTTGCCGAGCCGGAGATCGGACTTGGTCCGAACGGGTTGCTGTCGGCGGAATGGGCCTCGGCGGAACGCGGCGTGCTGGCCATGAAGTTCCTGCCGGGCGGGATGATCCGGTTCGCGGGTGTCTCGGCCGCCGGAGGCGCGGTCCCCCGACTCCGCGTGAACGGCGAATTGCCGACGGATCTCGCGCTGGACGCCGTGCGTGCGTTCCTTCCCTCGCTGAACGGCCCGGATGCGCCGCGTGACGCTGCCTGACGACGAGCACTTCTCTCGCCGTGGAGTTGCGCGCCCTGATCCAGCGCGAGCACGTCCATCCGGCCGTTTCCGGCCCGTGAGACGGTGCGGTGGCCGCCGGATCCGGTGCTGGACGCCGTGCGGGCAGGGCTGGCGGAGCGTCTTCCGAGCGCGGCTCAGGGCGCTTGCGTTCTCGCACAGGACCGCTCGAACACCGTGGCGGTCATCCACCGCCGGAAATCCTCGTTGTCGAAGAACTGCCTGAACAGCTCCGCGTCGTCCTTCACCAGGCCGGTGACGATGCGGTCCAGCACCCTGTCGTGCTCGATGCGGGCGTTGGCGTCGTCGGAGTTCCGGCGGGCGTTCCGGAAGGCGGCGTCCGCGGCCACTCTGGAAGGGATGGTCGTCGTGATCAGCTTCCCGACGCGGTCGCGGTCCTCCCAGGCGACGTCGCCGAACAGGTCGTTGAACGTCCGCAGGATGTTCGAGAGCCGGTCCATCTCGGGATCGGGCGCGCGGCCGGCGCCGCTGGTGGGCGTCGGGTCGATCTCGGCGTCCTCGTCGGGCAGCGCGATCCGCTGCGCCGCCCGTTTCTCCACGCGGTAGCTGTCCACGTCGATGGCGTCGAGGACGCCCCTCGACAAGTCGTCCTCCGCGGGGGCCGGCAGCTTCGGGATCAGGAAGTTCAGGAAGATCGAGCGCTTCTCCCACGCGGCGTTCGTGTACGGCAGGACGCACGACAGGAAGCCGTAGGCGCGGACGAAGGCCCGGGCCTTGCCCTTGAAGTCCACCTGCGCGTCCTCGTCCAGCTCGCGCACGTAACGGGCCGCGCAGACGTCGAGGATCGCATCGAGCGCGCCGCGTCCGGCTCCGCCGAGGTAGCGCTCGACGAGGTCGTCGACCTGCCCGGGCGCGTACACGCCGCCGGCGTCGAGGTCCGCCTGCAGGTCGTGCAGCCGGTCGGGGTCGGTCTCGTCGGCCAGGATCGTCGCGCGGTGGTAGTCGGCGAAGGCGGCGCGGAGACCGGGGCGCCGTCCTTCGCGAGGCCGATCAGCTGGTGGGCCAGCCAGGCGATGGAGTTGCTCTTGCCGCTGCCCGCCGAGTGCTGGATCAGGTAGCGGCGGCCGGCCCCGTGCGCCGCGGCGTCGGCCAGCAGCCGGCGCACCACGTCGAGCTGGTGGTAGCGGGGCCAGATCTGCGTCCGCTTCTTCCTGCCGGTCCGCTCGTCCTTCTCCTCCACGACCTGGGCGTAGTTCTCCAGGACGTCGGTGGCGCTCTCGCGGGCCAGCACCTCGCGCCACAGGTAGTCGGTCCTGACGCCGCCGGCGTGGGGCGGGTTGCCGGCGCCGCCGTTCCAGCCCCGGTTGAACGGCAGGAACCACGACGCCTTCCCCCGCAGGTGCGTGCAGAAGCGCGCCTCGTGCTCGTCGACGGCGAAGTGGGCCACGCAGCGGCCGAACGCGAACAGCTTCTCGCGCGGGTCGCGGTCGCGCCGGTACTGCCGGACCGCGTCGTCCACCGTCTGCCGGGTCAGGCGGTTCTTCAACTCGAAGGTGAAGACCGGCAGGCCGTTGACGAAGAGCGCGACGTCCAGCGCCCGCTGCGTCTCGCCGCGGCTGTAGCGCAACTGCCGGACGACCGTGAAGCGGTTCCGCTCGAACCGTTCCCGCGCCGCCGCGTTCCCCGGCGACGGCGCGCCGTAGAACAGGTCGACGTCGTGCGCCCGATGCCGGACGCCGTGGCGCAGCACGTGGACGACGCCGCGCTTCGCGATCTCGCCCTCGAGCCGGGCCAGGAACTTCCGCCGCGTCGGGCCGTCCTCGCGCAGGGCCAGCGCCTCGGCGGCTTCCGGCTGCGTGGCGTGGAGGAAAGCCGCGAGCTGGACCCGATCGACGCAGAACTCGCGGTCGTAGTCGCGGGGGTCGCCGCCGCTCCAGCCGACGCCGCCGTAGGCGGGCCTCGCCTCCGCGGCCCGGCCCTCCTTCGGCGGGTCGCAGGGATGGCCGGCCAGCACCGTGCAGACGAGGCGTTCGAGGCCGCGTTCGGTCGTGTCGGTGGTCATCGGTCCGCGTAGTATGCTTCGACGAAACGAATGGAGGATAGGCCATGGCCAGTCCGCTGTCCGCGCCCGCCAGGGTCCACTACCCCTCTTCGGACGGCAAGCCGATGGCGGAGGGCGATTTCCAGCGCACCCCGCTGATGTACGCGGTCGGCCGGCTTCGGCGCCATTTTCGCGGCCGCCCGGACGTGTACGTGTCCGGCAACCTGTTGCTCTACTACCAGGAGGGCGATCCGCGGGCGGTGGTGGCCCCGGACGTGTTCGTGGTGCTCGGCGCCGCCGACGCCGACCGCGCCAGCTACCGGCTGTGGGAGGAACCCAAGGCCCCCGACTTCGTGCTGGAGATCACCTCCCGCTCGACGCACCGGGACGACCAGGGGCGCAAGCGCGAGTTGTACCGCGCGCTGGGCGTGCGCGAGTACTGGCAATACGACCCGACGAGCGACTACCTGCAGCCGCCGCTGCAGGGCCTGGAGCTGAGCGCGGGGGAGTACCGGCGGCTTCCGGCAGTCGAGTCGGCGGACGGCGCGCTGTCGCTGGCCAGCGCGGTGCTGGGGCTGGAGTTGCGGCTGACGAAGCGGGGGCTGCGCTTCTACGACCCGCAGACCGAACAGGAACTGCCGGACCTCGACGAGACCGACGATGCGCGGCAGGCGGCGGAAGAGCGGCTCGACCGGGAAGCGGCGGCCCGAAAGGTGGCGGAAGCGCGAGTCGCGGAGCTGGAGGCCCTGTTGCGCCGGGAGCGCGGCGGCGGCTCCGGCCAGGAGTCTGCGCCGTAGAACACGGCGCGGACTCCTGGAGCGGTCAGGTTGGGCACCAAGCGGAGCCGCAAGGCGACGCTTGGTGGGCGCTGGTCCGAGCGGCCTTCGGCTCCGGGGGGCGCATCCCCGCGAGGTCGTCACGCCGCCGCGCTCAGGACGGCGGCGAACTCGTCCGGCCGCGACCAGCGCGACACCGTGGACAACGGCTCGACCAGCCGCAGGTCCTCGTCCGCCCATACGTCGGCCGCATCGTCGAACAGCGAGACGAAGGCGAATGCCCGCGGTCCGGCCGCGAGGTGATGCAGATCGTGCCAGGCGGCCAGCACGTGTTCGGCGACCCCGCGCGCCGCCGCGCGGCTCCCCGTGCTCAGCACCTGGACGAGGGAACCGCGCGGTTCGGTCCGCACGTGGAAATCGACCGTCCAGCTCCGTCCCGACCGGCCGGCCAGTTTCGCGGCGCGCTGGAATCCGAACTCCCGCTCGGTCAGGAACTCGGCCACTTCGTCCGCGATCGACTCGGCCGCCCGCGTTCGGAACGTGAACCACAGGTCCGAGACCCGCAACGCCGCCTGCGCCACCCGGGTGACCACCTGCGCCAGCTCGTCGCCGGGCCGACAGCGCGCCTGTAGCATTCCCCGGTAGAATTCGATGCCGTGGGTTGCGCAGGCGTCCTCGATGAGCCGGGCCTGCTTCGGCGACCGGCGCAAGCCCGCCGACTGCATGCGCAGCCAGCCCGTGGTTTCGGCCAGATCGCTCACCGTCGTCACGCCGCCCTCGACCTTGCAGAACAGGTCGATGCAGTCGCCGTCGGGGTACAGGTACGGCGTGCGGATGCGTAGATGGCCGCCCTGCTCCGAGCAGGTGAACGGGGCTCCCATCTCGCGCTGCAGGTCCCGGCGCACGCGGCTGGCGTCCACGCCGTTCATGATGCCGGATCCAGTGAAAGCATGTACCTGTAGAACGTGTCGCCGCGCAACCCGGTGAGCGAGTACGCCTCCCGACAAGACAGCCGGCCTTCCTTCACCGCCCGGCGGACGGCTGCGCCGAACCGTCTGCCGATGCGAACGTTCTGGCTGTTCCAGAAGTTGCCTCCGGACTTCTCGTCGAGCTCGCGATCCGCCCGCCGCCGGTAGTCGTCGTAGAACCGCGGGAACTCGTCCCGGTCGACCAGACCGAGCTCCAGCGTGCGGCGGGCGGCCACCAGCACGCTGACCTTGAACCGCCGGGCCGCCGCCTGAAGGGCGTCGGCCACGGTTCCCGCCCGTCTCCAGTGCGCGGCCAGATCGTCCGCCGGCACCAGAAACTCCGCCGCGGCCTCGTTGCAGAACCGCTCCGTCGCATGGCTCGGAGACCGGGCGGCGTCGAGGTTCGAGACACCCGCCGCGCCGACGAACACGTGCGCCAGCTCATGGGCCAGCGTGAACATCTGCGCCGCCTTGAAGTCCGCGCCGTTGACGAAGATCAGCGGGGCGTAGCCGTCGATCAGCGCGAACCCCTGAAACTCGCCGCGGTCGAGTCCGCGGTGCGTGTCGTTGCCGACGCCGCCGTTGAACACCACCAGAACGCCGCGCGCCTCCACGCGCTCGCGCAGGCGCCGGAGCGCGTCCGTCCACGTACGCTCCCCCTGCGCCCAACCGGCTTGCAGATCCAGGTGCTTCCGCATCGCCGCGGCGGCCTCGGCCACCGTCGAATCGCGGCAACAGCCGACGAACGGCAGGGGATCGGCGCCGTCCTCGATCAGCTCCTCGCGCATCCAGCTCTGGCGGCGCGCCATGAGATGCACGGTCGCCAGGAGATCGGGACTCGGGCGCCGGGGCCACGCGCCGCCCGCGGCGCGGAAATCGGGTATCGGCAGGTCGTCCTTCGGCGGCTGTCGCAGGTACAGGTAGCCGACCGGCGTACGGGTGTAGCGCGCCAGCCGGTCCGCCTGCGCCACGCTGATCCGTCCCGACCGCTCCCACTCCGCGACCCGCTCCGGCTTGACCCCGATCCTGGCGGCGACCGTCCCGGCGTCAAGACCGGCCCGCTCCCGCGCCCAGCGCAGCACCGACGGCTCCAGCGTGCGCTGAACGCGCCGTTCGGTCACGCCCGCTTCTCCCCGCCGGCAGCGGGCTGCCGCTCGTCGATCATGCAGTCGGCGGCGTCGGGTACGGTCCGGGCGGCGTCTCGCGCCGACTCCGTTACGGCCGACGCCACGGCCCGGCCGACGCCGTCGCCGCCATCATCTTCGGCCGCGGCGCAATCGACCTCGGGCAGGTGGGCCGCCGCCGCGCGCACGTCCAGCTTGCCGGTGACGACGTCGGCGATCAGGCGGGTGCGGTACTCGTCGACGAGTGACGTTCCCCGCCCGGTCTGACTTGCGGCGGCGCCGACCAGCCTCCTCATGGCGCGAACGTAACGTTGGATGCGCCGGTCGACGTGGTCGAGGAAGCGGACGACGGCAGATTGTTCGGCGAGGGGTGGAAGGGCGACGCACAGATGCTTCAATTCGCTGCGATAAATGTGCATGATGGTAAAGCCGCGTCCCATGCGCGCCTTCTGGTGGGCAGCGTAGGCGCAGTCCGTTGCATACCCCAGAAATTCGGCTCTCGCCTGCACCCGCGGTCTCAACACGATCACGTCGCCGCCGCAGCACGCGGGTTCCTGAATGAGATTCACCGCGGACTTGCCGATCTCGTCGATGGTCTCGCCCGAGCCGGCGAACAGGACGTCTCCGTACCGAATCTCCGTGTACCGAGCGGCATGTTCTTCCGGGACGCACGACTTCGCCTTTCTCACGAAGAACTCGTGATGCGTATAGAGGTCACCGTACCGTACACATGGCACCCCGTCGGGAACCGCGTCGTCTTTCGTGCCTCCGCTACCCTTGAACAGGCTTCCGATTTGACCGATCCGCTTCACTTCCCAATGCGCCGGCACTTCCCCCAGCCCGTCGACCCCGGAGTCCTTGCGGGCCGCGTACGGCTCGAGGGCGGGCAGCCGGTGTGCGCGGTCAGAGATCGAGTTCACGCAAGTTCCTCCACGGCAGTTGCAAAACCATGTCTTACCCGAAGAGCTTGGCGCGCACTTCGTTTTTGGTCCGTCCGAGAAACACCGCTACGTCTGATGCGATAGCATTCAGCGTGCCCACGTCCACGTGGCGATGACGCGGCACCGTGACACTGTGACGGCGACCGCCAACCGTCAGCGTCACGTTCATGTGGCTGCCTCTGGTCCGGATGCCCCGGTAGCCGTAATGGCGCCCAAGCAACCGGACGATCTCCACGCCCGACAGGTCACGAGGCATTTTCATACGGCGATAGCTTCATCCCTTATGAGATGAAGTCTGATCACTCTCGGAACACTGTCTTCCTCGAAGTGACAGAGCACCGCGTCTTTCGCCATCGCTTTCAGGTCGTCCCAATCCTCCCCCTGCGTGAAGATGCTGTAACCGAGCGCCCGGGCGGAGTATCCACCTCCGTCCGCCTCGGTCACCTCGAAGATGATTTCGTCGGGTCTCATCGTGTTCGCTCCTGCGTTCCGGTGTTTTGCACCGTTATCGGCATGGACTCTACGCAGTCGAATGCCTTGCCCTTCATCCCGGACGTCCCCGTGGCGGAGAGCGGTTCGGTTCCGCCGACGATCTCGGCCAGCAGCCCCTCCGTCTCCTTCTCCAGCGCCAGGACGTCGGCGCGGATCTCGGCCAGCGTCCGCATGGGCGGCGGCTTGTGGAACCAGCGGGTGAAGCTGATCTCGTAGCCGACCTTCACGGTGTCGGGCCGGTACCAGGCGTCGGGGAGCCAGGGCAGGACCTCGCGCCGCAGGAACGCTTCGACGCCGCCCTCTTCCTGCAGCGGGACCTGCTCGGTGTCGCGCAGGTCGGCGTCCGGCTCGTACTCCACCACGGCGGCCCGGCCGTCGACGGCCGCCGCGAAGCGGCCGCGCAACGGGTCGGCCTTCGCGCCCCGACGGTGGACCCGGCGCAGGACGGGCGGCGCCGTCCCGCTCCGCCGGCCGCTCGCCTTCAGCTTCCGGATCTCGGCCGCCGTGTGGACCCGGTTCGGGTCGACGCCCTCGATGCGCAGCGGCCGCTCGACGGTCACCTTCCGGTAGCCGAAGGCGGCGTTGTCGAAGATGCGGCTCCGTTCGGTCTCCTCGAAGGCGAGGAACGCGTCGCAGATGCGGGTGACGTCGTCCTCGCCCAGCTCGCAGGTCTTCTTGCCCAGGTTCTTGCGCAGCGGCCGGCGCCACGGCGTGGCGTCGATCAACTGCACCTTGCCGCGGCGGCGCTCCGGCTTGCGGTTGGTGAGCACCCAGACGTAGGTGGCGATGCCCGTGTTGTAGAACAGGTTGAGGGGCAGGGCGACGATCGCCTCCAGCCAGTCGTTCTCGATGATCCAGCGGCGGACGTTGCTCTCGCCCTGCCCGGCGTCGCCGGTGAACAGCGAGCTGCCGTTGTGCACCTCGGCGATGCGGCTGCCGAGCCGGGTGCGCCGCTTCATCTTGGACAGCTTGTTGGCGAGGAAGAGCATCTGGCCGTCGCTCGAGCGGGTGACCAGCGAGTATTCGGGGTCGCCCGCGTGCTCGATGACGAAGCGCGGATCGCGCAGCGCCTGCCGGCCGCCCAGGCGCTCGAGGTCGGTCTTCCAGCTCTTGCCGTAGGGCGGGTTGGAGAGCATGAAGTCGAACTCGCGGGCGGGGAAGGCGTCGTTGGCGAGGGTCGAGTGCTCGGGGCCGCCCACGACGTTGTCGGCGGCCTCGCCCTCGCCCTTCAGCAGCAGGTCGGCCTTGCAGATGGCGCAGGTCTCGGCGTTGATCTCCTGGCCGAACAGGTGCGTGGAGACCTCCTTGCCGTGCTCGGCGGCGATCTGCCGCAGCGTCTCCTCGGCCACCGTCAGCATGCCGCCGGTGCCGCAGGCGCCGTCGTAGAGCAGGTAGGTGCCCGAGCGGATGGCGTCGGCGACGGGCAGGAAGACGAGCCGCGCCATCAGCCGCACGGCGTCGCGCGGCGTCCAGTGCTCGCCCGCCTCCTCGTTGTTCTCCTCGTTGAAGCGCCGCACCAGCTCTTCGAAGATCGACCCCACGGCGTGGTTGTCGAGGCCGGGATGCCGGACGGAGCCGTCGGCGTTCTTCACGGGGAGCGGGCCGAGGTTGACGTCGGGCGAGGTGAGCTTCTCGATCAGCGTGCCGAGGGCGTCGGCCTTCGAGAGGCGCGGGATCTGGTGGCGGAACTCGAAGTTGTCGAGGATCTCCTGCACGTTGGGCGAGAACCCGTCGAGCCAGGCCCGGAAGTCGGCCTCGAGCCGCTGCCGGCCGGCGCGGGCGCGCAGGTCGCGCAGGGTGAACTTCGAGGTGTTGTAGAACGCCTGTCCCGCCGCTTGCCGCAGGGCCGCGTCCTGTTCGACGACGCCGGCCCGGTCGAGCACCGCCTTCATCTCGAGCACGTCCCGCTTGCCGTCCTCGAGGACCGCGTCGAGCCGGCGCAGCACGGTCATCGGCAGGATGACGTCGCGGTACTTGCCGCGCACGTAGAGGTCGCGCAGCACGTCGTCGGCGATGCCCCAGATGTAGTTGGCGATCCAGTGCAGGCCGGCGTTGCTCGTCGTCATCGGGGTCGGCGCCGTCGATCGTACACGAGACGCGGTTCGCCGCGGTACGCCCGGTGCGGCGGGCGGCGCCGTGAACCGGCGGGCGGCCGTCGGGCCCGCGCGGTTCTTCCGCGCCCTCCGCTACCCGGCGGCTCCGCGCGGCGTACGGCTTGGCGTCCCGCCGGGACTGGTGTACCGTCCCCCTGAACGTCCCGGTTGGAGCCGCGCGGGCGGCGGGCCGCGGCGGCGCGACGAGGCATGCGATGAAAAAGATCCCGTGTTTCCTGTTCGGAATCGTGCTCGGCCTCGGCGTCCCCGCCGGCGCCCAGCAGGTCGACGCGATCGAGCACGAGCTCGACAACGGTCTGACCCTGCTGCTGGTTCCGCGGCCCGGCGACCCGAACGTGGCGGCCGGCTGGGTGGCCAAGGTCGGTTCGGTGTACGAGCGGCCCGGCATCACCGGCGTGGCGCATCTGTTCGAGCACATGATGTTCAAGGGGACGCGGACGATCGGGACCCGGGACATCGAGCAGGATCTGCGGATCATCGAGCGGCTCGACGCGCTGCGGGCCGAGATCCAGGCCGCCGAGGTCGAGCTCGATCGCCGCCACCAGCTCGGGGAGATCGACGATCCCGACGACCCCGCCGTGCGCGGCCCCCGGCACCGGGAGGCGCTCGACGAGTTCGAGGCGTTGCTCGCCCGCCAGAGCGACCTGCTGATCAAGGAGGACTTCAGCCGCATCTACACCGGCGCGGGCGCCTCCGGCATGAACGCCGGCACCAGCTACGACTTCACCATCTACTTCATCAACGTCCCGGCCAACAAGCTGGAGCTGTGGTTCTGGATGGAGAGCGACCGGCTCGCGAATCCGGTGTTCCGGGAGTTCTACGCCGAGCGCAGCGTGGTGCGCGAGGAGCGGCGGCTGCGGACCGACAGCACGCCCATCGGCAAGTTCCGCGAGCAGTTCGAGGCGATGTTCTGGCAGTCGTCGCCCTACGGCTGGCCGGTGATCGGCTGGCCGAGCGACCTCGAAGGCATCACCCGCGGCGAGGCGCTGGAGTTCTTCGACACCTACTACGCCCCGAACAACCTGGCCGCGGCGCTGGTCGGCGACTTCGACCCCGACGAGGCGATCGCGCTGGCCGAGCGTTACTTCGGCCGCCTCGAGCGCGGCGCCCGCCCGCCGCTGCAGCCGCGGACCCGCGAGATGCCGCAGCTCGCCGAGAAGCGGATGGTGGCGTACGCCGACACCAATCCGCAGGTGGTCGTCCGCTATCACTCGGTGCGGGACGGACACGTGGACGAGCCGGCGCTGGTCGTGCTGGGCCAGTTGCTGAGCGGCCGGACCGGACGCCTCACCCGATCCCTGGTGGAGGAGCAGGAGGTGGCGACCAGCGCCTCCGGCGGCCAGGCCGGTTTCCGGTTCGAGGGGCTGTTCGAACTGCGCGGGACCGCCCGGCAGGGACGCACCCCGGAGGAAGTCGAAGAGGCCCTCTACGCCGAGATCGAGAAGCTGAAGACCGAGCCGGTCGGCGCGCGCGAGCTGCAGAAGGTCAAGAACCAGAACGCCGCGGACACGTTCCGCGGCCTGCGCAGCAACTTCGGCCTGATGATGCAGCTCCTCATCCGCGAGGCGAACCGCGGCTGGGAGCACGTCAACACCGATCCCGCCCTCTACGACGCGGTCACCGCGGCCGACGTCATGCGGGTCGCCAACACGTACTTCACGCCGGAGACCCGCGCGGTCGCCGTCTACCACCGCGACCGGGGCGCGCGGGCCGAAGACGACGATCCGCTCCTGGCGGGGCTGGACGACGAGGAGCGGCAGCAGGTCCGCCAGGTGCGCGCGATGCTCGAAGGGATGCCGGCCGAGCAGCTCGATGGGTTTCTGGCGCAGATGGAGCGCATGGCCGGGCAGGCTCCGCCCGAGAACCGGGACATGGCCGAGGCGCTGGCCGCGCTGGTCCGGCAGCGCATCGAAGAGACGGGAGGTGGGCGGTGATCGGGAGACGGGTGTTCGCGGCGGCGTGCGCGGCGGGAGGACTGTGCGCCGGCCTCGCCGTCCCGGCGGCGCGGGCGCAGTCCGTCCCGGCCCATCCCCGCGACCTCGTGTTCGAGGAACTGGCTTTCGAGCCGCCGGACCCGGCCGCCCATCGCCACGAGCTGTCCAACGGCGTCGTCGCGTACGTCGTGCCCGACCGGACCCTGCCGCTCGTGACCGTCTCGGTGATCGTGCGGACCGGCGCGTACCTCGAGCCGCCGGACAAGGCCGGTCTCGCGGCGCTGACCGGCAGCCAGATGCGGGCCGGCGGCGCGGGCGAGCTCGCGCCCGCCGCGTTCGACGACGCGGCGGCCTTCCTGGCCGCGGAGCTGTCGAGCGGCATCGGCGACACCTCGGGGAGCGCCAGCGTCAACTGCCTCACCAAGGACCTCGACGCGTCGCTCGACCTGCTCTTCGACGTGCTGCGCCGGCCGCGGTTCGATCAGGACCGCCTCGATCTGGCCAAGAGCCAGGTCCTGCAGCGGATGGAGCGGCGCAACGACAGCACCGCGAGCATCGAGGCCCGCGAGTGGGGCCGGCTCCTGCGCGGCGCCGGGCACTTCTCCACGCGGCCGTCGACGCGGGCGAGCATCGAGGCGATCACCCGCGGCGACCTGGTCGCCTTCCACCGCGAGCACTACCACCCGGGCAACTTCATCTTCGCCGTGTCGGGCGACGTGGAGCCGGCCGGCGTCCTCGCCCGCCTCGAGGCCCGGATGGCGGACTGGCCGGCGCGCCGGCCGGCGTCCGCGGCCGTGCCGGCCCCGGACCACGCGGCGCGGCCGGGCGTGTACGTCGTCGACAAGGACGACGTGAACCAGGGGCGCGTGGTCATCGGGCACCTCGCCGCGATGCGGGACGACCCGGACCGCTACGCCCTGATGGTCATGAACGACGTCCTGGGCGGCGGCGGGTTCGCCGCCCGCCTCCTCACCCGCATCCGTTCGGACGAGGGGCTGGCCTACAGCGCCTATTCGTCCTTCGGGTTCGGCACGCATTACCCGGGGGTGTTCCGGGTCGCCTTCCAGTCGCGCAGCGAGACGGTGGCGCGCGCGGCGTCCATCGTGCTGGAGGAGATCGAGCGCATCCGCTCCGAGCCGGTGACCGAGACCGAGCTGCGCACGTCGAAGGCGTCGTTCATCGAGACCTTCAGCCGCACCTTCTCGAGCCCGGCGGCGACCGCGCGCCTGTTCGCCGACGACGAGTACACCGGCCGCGACCCGTCGTATCTGACGGCCTACCGCGATCGCATTCGCGCCGTCGGCGTCGACGACGTGCTGCGCGTGGCGCGCGAGCGCCTCCATCCGGACCGGCTCGTCATACTGGTGGTCGGCGACCGGACGACCATCGAAGCGGGAGACCCGGACGATCCGGGCGCGACGCTGGAGGGGCTTGCGCGGGGCGCGGTCACCGGCGTTCCGCTGCCCGATCCGTTCACCATGGAGTATCCGCCGTCGCCCTGAGCGGGGCAGGACGTTCCCCGGCCGGACGTGGTCACGGGCGGGTTTCGTGTAGGTGAGGAGGTATCTTGGCTGCTGACGTTGCGCTTTCGCGGCCGATCCGGCGGCGGCCCGCCGCGCGGGCGGTCCACTATCTGCTGTTGCTCGCCATCTGCGCGCTCGTGGCGAACGCGCTCGTCGGCGAGAGCGGATTCCTGGCCTCGCGGCTGGCGAGCCGCCAGGAGGCCCGCCTCGAGGCGCGGATCGCGGACATGAAGGCGGAGAACGAAGAGCTGCGCGAGCACGCGCGGCGGCTGCGGGAAGACCCCGCCTTCCTGGAGGAAGTCGCGCGCCGCGAGTTCGGGCTGATTCGTCCCGGGGAGCGCGTCTTCATCATCCAGCCGACGCCCGACGCCGCGTTCGGCGAGGCCCCCGACACGGCCACGCCCGACGCCGAACCCTTCGGCGCGCCCGGTGCGGTCACGCCTGACGCCGCGCCCTGACCGCGCCGGCGCGCCCGCCGGCCGGGGCCGCCGTCGTCCGGTTCAGGCGGTGGCGCCCTCCGCGGTGCGTTCCGCCCGGGGGGCGGCGGGCGCCAGCCCCAGCGCCTTGCGCACGTCGCCTTCCACGGCGGAGAACAGTTCCGCCTTTTCGCGCAGGAGCGTCTTCACGTTCTCGCGGCCCTGCCCGAGACGTTCGCCGCCGTAGGAGAACCAGGCGCCGCTCTTCTCCACGATGCGCCGCTCGACCGCGAGATCGAGCAGGTCGCCTTCGCGCGAAATCCCCTCGCCGTACATGATGTCGAACTCGGCCACGCGGAAGGGCGGAGCCAGCTTGTTCTTGACCACCTTCACGCGCGTCCGTCCTCCGACCACGCGGTCGGCGTCCTTGATGGCCCCGATGCGCCGGATGTCGATGCGGACGGACGAATAGAACTTGAGCGCCCGGCCGCCGGTGGTGGTTTCGGGGTTGCCGAACATCACCCCGATCTTCTCCCGGAGCTGGTTGATGAACAGCAGGCAGGTTCGCGACTTCGCCACCACGCCGGTCAGCTTGCGGAGCGCCTGCGACATGAGACGGGCCTGCAGCCCGACCTGCGACTCGCCCATCTCGCCCTCGATCTCGGCGCGCGGCACGAGGGCGGCGACCGAGTCGACGACCACCACGTCCAGGGCGCCGGAGCGCACCAGCGTCTCCACGATCTCGAGCGCCTGCTCCCCGTGGTCCGGCTGCGAGACGAGCAGGTTGTCGAGCTCGACCCCCAGTTTCCGCGAATAGACGGGATCGAGGGCGTGCTCCGCGTCGACGAACGCCGCGTTGCCCCCGGTGCGCTGCGACTGCGCGATGACCTGCAGGGCGAGGGTGGTCTTGCCCGAGGACTCCGGCCCGTAGACCTCGACGACGCGGCCGCGGGGGACGCCGCCGATGCCGAGCGCGTGGTCGATGCTGATCGATCCGGTCGAGATGCTCGGCACGGCGGTCACCGCGCCCTGCGCGCCCAGGCGCATGATCGAGCCCTTGCCGAACTGCTTTTCGATCTGGCCGACGGCGATTTCGATGGCCTTGGAACGCTCGCGGGCTAGCCGCTCGGGGTTCGACATGGACTCTCCAATCCTGTTCGAGGGGCGCAACGGCATGGGACGCAAGAACGACCATTCTAAAATCGTGCCGGGCGTCTGTCAAGCGAAAGTGATTGCAGGAATATCTGCAAGTGCATGCCGTTCATGAGTTTATGTCTTCTGTGACTTTCGCCTGGCGCGGATCGGGGGCGCAGTCGCCTCCGCGTCGCCGCGCCGGCGGCGTGGAAGATTCCGCAACGCTCCGGCGGCGGCGCGCGGCCGCGGGGCGGTACAATGGGGCGGACGGCGCGGGCGTCGGTCCGCGCGGCGGCGGCCGGGTTCGCCGGCCGGGAAGGGGCGTCTGGTGCACATCGGGAGACGGCGCGGCGTGCGGATCGCGGGCGGCCGCGCCGGGCGGCGGCCCGGGCGGTGGGTGGCGCGCCTCGCGCGCGCCGCGTCGTGCCTGGGGCTCGCGGCGGCGTGCGCCGCGCCGGCCGCCCAGGACCGGCGCGGCGAGACCGGGTTCACCCTCGAGGTCGAGCCCCGCGCGCTGACGCTCGAGCCGGGCGAGACGGCCCGGCTGTCCGCGACCGTGCGGGACGCCTCCGGCGCCGTCGTGGACGACGCGGCCGTCGTCTTCTACTCGCGCGCGCGGCGCAGCGTGAGCGTGACCCGCGACGGCCGCGTCGAAGCCCGCCGTCCGGGCGAGTTCACGCTGGTCGTCCTGGTGCCGGAGGATCCCGGCGACCGGAGCCGGCGTCCGGCCGCGCGGGCGCAGGTGGAGGTCCCGGTGACGGTTCCGCCGCCGCCCGTCGCGGAAGTCGCCTTCACCGACGTCCCCGATGTCTTCTACGCGGGGACCCGTCCGCGTCTCGGCGTCGTGGTGACGGACGCCGCCGGCGCGCGCCGGGACGACGCGCCGGTCGCCTTCTCCAGCAGCGACGCTTCCGTCGCGGCTGTCGATCGCTTCGGTTTCCTCGCCCTGCGCGCCGCGGGCACGGTCACCGTGACCGCCGCGGCCGGCGCCGAGAGCGCCGCCGTGACCGTGGAGGTCGTGGAGAATCCGGTCGCGGAGCTGGCGCTGGAGGCCGGCGCCGAGACGGCCCGCACCGGCGACGTGCTGCGCTTCACCGCGGTCGCCACCGACCGGAACGGGCGCGAGGTGCCCGGCGTGCCGGTGCGCTACGCGGTCGGCGGCGAGACCGCGCCGGCGATCGTCGCGGCCGGCGCCCCGGCCCAGATCGCCGCGGACGGCCGCTTCGTGGCCGAGCGTTCCGGCGTCTACACGGTGGTCGCGACGGCAGGGGGCCACACGGCGTCGCGGACGGTCTCCATCGAGCCGCGAGACGTGGAGCGCGAGGTGGTGGTCGTCGGGCGCGGCCGGGTCCTCGACCGCCGCTCCTCGGACCTCTGGGTCTGGGAGGGCGTCGACGGCCGCGACTACGCCCTCACCGGGACGTGGGGCGCCGACGGGCGCGCCTACTTCTGGGACGTGACCGACCCGGCCGCCATCGAGAAGGTCAACGAGGTGCAGGTCGACGCCCGGACCGTGAACGACGTGAAGGTCTCCGCCGACGGCGAGCTGGCCGTGCTCGCCCGCGAGGGCGCCTCGAACCGCCGCAACGGCTTCGTGGTGCTCGGCGCCGGCAACCCCCGGGAGGGGGTCCCGGTGCTGTCCGAGTTCACCGATCGGCTCACCGGCGGGGTGCACAACCTCTTCGTGGACGGGAACCACGTCTACGCGCTGAGCGCCGGCCGGCGCTACGACGTCATCGACGTCGCGGACCCGCGCCGGCCCGAGCGCGTGGGGAGCTTCGAGCTGCGGACCCCGGAGCGCAGCGTGCACGACGTCTGGGTCGCCGACGGCGTCGCGTTCTCGTCGAACTGGAGGGACGGCGTGGTGGCCGTCGACGTCGGCGGCGGCGGGCGCGGCGGGACGCCCGAGCGGCCCGTGGAGCTGGGCCGCTACGCGCACCCGAACGGCTGGAACCACGCCGCCTTCCCGTACCGCAGCCGCTCGACGGGCAAGTTCTACGTGTTCGCCGGGGACGAGGCGTATCCCTGGGGCGGGCTGGCGAACGAGGGCGACGAGACCCGGTTGCCGTTCCGCACCGCCGGCTGGATCCACGTCATCGACTGGAGCGACTGGGACGATCCCCGGGAGGTGGCGCGCTACCAGGTGCCCGAGGCGGGGTCGCACAACATCTGGGTCGAGGACGACGTCCTGTACGTCGGCTTCTACTACCCCGGCGGGTTGCGGGTCGTCGACGTGTCGGGCGAGCTGATGGGCGACCTCTACCGGCAGGGCCGGGAGATCGCGCGCTTCGTGCCCTTCGATCCCGAGGGCTTCGCCCCGAACGCGCCCTTCGTCTGGGGGCCGCGGCCCTTCAAGGGGCACGTTTTCTTCACGGACTACAACAGCGGGTTGTGGGCGGTGCGGCTGGGGGAGAAGATCGATCCCCTCCCGGCGGCCGGCGAGCCGCGCTAGGAGTCCGCGCCGTGGAACGGTCGGGCGCGGGGCGGAGCCGCAAGGCGACGATGGCGGGCGATCCGCGCGGGGGAGGGGATTCACGAGTGGAGGCGGTGGAAAAGGCGGCGAAGCCGGGGACGGCATCCACCGGCGCGGGGGCGCTCGCGTTCGTCCTGGCGGGCGGGCTGGCCTGGTGGGGCGCGGGACCGCCGGCGGCCGCCGCGCCGCCGGACCCGCCGGCGCGGAGCTACTGGGTCTACGTCTGCGCCGAGTCGGACGACGAGGTGGCCCTGGTGCGCTACGGCCCCGGAGGCGCGGAGGTCGTCCGGACGATCCGGGTGGGGAGGTACCCCAACGAGATCGAGGGTCCGCACGGCATCGCCGTCGATCCCGGCGGGCGCCACTGGTACGTCTCCCTCGCCCACGGGCTGCCCTTCGGCAGCGTGCACAAGTACGAGACCGGCGCCGACTCGTGGGTGGGGGACGTGACGCTCGGCCTCTTCCCGGCCACCCTCGACGTCTCGCCGGCCACCGGCCTGCTGTACGCGGTCAACTTCAACCTCCACGGCGGGATGGAGCCGGGCAGCATCTCGGTGGTCGAGGTGGAGACGATGACCGAGGTGGCGCGCATCGACACGGGGGTCATGCCGCACGGCTCGCGCCTCGGCCGCGGCGGGACGCGGCACTACTCGGTCAGCATGATGGACGGAGAGCTGGTCGAGCTGGACGCGCTCGGATTCGAGATCGCCCGCCGCCTGCCGCTCGGCGCCGGGGTCCGGCCCACCTGGGTGACGACCCCCACCGCGGACGGCGTCGCCTGGGTCACCGGCAACGACGTGGCCCGGGTGTTCGAGGTCGACCTGAACGCCTGGCGCGTCCGGCGGACGTTCGAGACCGGGGCCGGCCCCTACAACCTCGCCGTGACCCCCGACGGCAAGACCCTCGTGGCGACCTACAAGTCCGCCGACGCGGTCGGTTTCTGGGACCTGCCGAGCGGCCGCGAGCGCGCGCGGGCGTCCACGAGCCGCGCCATCCCCCACGGCGTCGTGGTCACGCCCGACGGGGAGTACGCCTTCGTCACCCTGGAGGGCGTCGGCGGCGAGCCCGGCACGGTGGAGGTCTACCACGTGCCGACGGCCGAGCGGGTCGCCGCCGTCGACGTCGGCAAGCAGGCGGGCGGCGTCGCCTTCTGGAAGATGGACGGCCGGGAGTCTGCGCCGTAGACCGGCGATTGGCGGGCTGCCCGCCGGCCGGCCGTCAGTTCCGGGCGGGTCCGATGCGGTCGGCCAGCGCCTGGCCCGCGGCGCGCACGCGCCGTCCGAGGTGCCGGGCGGTGCCGCTGACGGTGCGGCCGGAGGCGGTCAGCAGCGCGCCCGAGACCCGGCGGGCGCCGGTGCGCACGATGCCGCCGAGCATGGCGCCGGCCTGCACGACGGCGGCGCGGCGGAGGCTGCGCCGCGGCCGGGACGTCAGCGCCGCGCAGTGCTGCTTGGCGATCATCGCCACCCGCAGGGTCAGGAACGCGTTGGTGGCGCCGCCCAGCACCGAGGTGACGAACACCGTGCTGGCGGTTTGCAGCCCGGGGACGCTGCCGGCCACCGATCCGAACACTCCCGAGACGACCGGCTGGACGTGGTCACTGACGTCCAGGTCCTCGAGCTCGCCGGCGATGAACGCGGTCGCGCCGACGTTGGCGTACAGGTGGACCAGCTCGCGGAGACCCGGACGCTGGTGGTAGAGGTGGGCGATGCGCCAGATCATCTTCGCCTGGATGCCGAGCATCACCAGCGCGTCGAGGCTGCCGTGCTGCGACACGGCCGTGGTGATGAAGACCTCCGAACCCGAGCGCCGGGCGACGTCGTCGGCCCGCGCGCCGAGGCGCTCGAGCCCCGCTTCGATCTCCTCGCGGGTGCGGAACGGTCCCGGGCCGGCCCGTTCGTTGCCCTCCAGCCGCCGGCCGAGCGCGCGCAGGTGCCTTTCGAACGCGCGCCCCTCGTCGACCGGCGGGGGCTGCAGCGGTTTCGGAAGCCGGAGGAGGAGGATCAGCGGAACCAGGAGGCAGACCGCGTAGACGATCAGCAGCACCCCCAGCACGGCCGTGCCGAGGTCCGGATGCAGGGCCGCGGCCAGGGAGACGAGCTGCGCGGTCTGGTTGACGACCAGGCCGCCGAAGACGACCGCCCCCAGCGCCAGGAGCGCGAACGCGATCCGCGACCACCTGCCCCACATGCTTCTGATCGGTGGACGCAACCGGCCCGCGCCGGGTTCCCGGGAGACGGCGCGGCGGGCCGCTCGCCAGCCAATCGCCGCCTTGCGCCGTTCCACGCGCGGACTCCCGCCCGCCAATCGCCGCCTGGCGGCTCCGCTCGGCGTCCAACCACCCCCTGCAGGAGTCCGCGCCGTTCCACGGCGCGGACGCCTACACCCGCTCGACGGCCAGCGCGACGCCGTTGCCGCCGCCGAGGCACAGCGTGGCGACGCCCCGCCGGAGGCCGCGGTTCTTCAGCGCGTAGAGCAGCGTGGTCAGGATGCGGGCGCCGCTGGCGCCGATCGGATGGCCCAGCGCCACCGCGCCCCCGTTGACGTTGACCTTGTCGAAGTCGGCGCCCAGCTCGCGAACCACGGCCACCGCCTGCGCGGAGAACGCCTCGTTGAGCTCGATCAGGTCGACGTCCTCCAGCCGCCAGCCCACCTTCGCGAGCAGTTTCCGCACCGCCTCGACCGGGGTCATCAGCAGCCACCTGGCCGGACGTCCGCTGAACGCCTGCCCGACGATCCGGGCCAGCGGCGTGACGCCGAGCGCGGCCGCCCGTTCCTCGGCCATGACGACCGCCGCCGCCGCGCCGTCGTTCACCCCCGGCGCGTTGCCGGCCGTCACCGTGCCGCCGTCCTTCCGGAACGCGGGCCGCAGCCGGGCGAGCGCCTCGGGGGTCGTGTCGGGGCGCACCGCCTCGTCGTACTCGAGCCGGATCGGATCGCCCCGCCGTTGCGGTATCTCCACCGGCAGGATCTCGTCCTTGAAGAAGCAGTCGCGGATCGCGGCCGCGGCCTTGCGGTGGCTGCCGGCCGCGAAGGCGTCCTGGTCCTCGCGGCTGACCCCGTAGCGCTCGACCACCGCCTCGGCCGCCTCGCCCATCGACCGGTCCTCGACCGCGCACCGGAGCCCGTCGTGCATCATCGCGTCGAGCACCTCGCCGTTGCCCATGCGCATGCCGCCGCGCGCCTTCGGCAGCAGGTAGGGGCAGTTGCTCATCGACTCCATGCCGCCGGCGACGACGACGTCGACGTCGCCGGCGGCGATCCCCTGAGCCGCCAGCATGACCGCCTTGAGTCCCGACCCGCAGACCTTGTTGACGGTCAGGGCGCCGACGTGGTCGGGAAGGCCGCCGCCGAGCGCCGCCTGCCGGGCCGGGGCCTGCCCCAGGCCGGCGGAGACGACGTTGCCCAGGATGCACTCGTCGACCGCGCCGGGTTCGATGCCGGCCCGCGCCACGGCTTCACGGACGACGCGGGCGCCGAGATCCGTGGCCGGCAGGTCCTTGAGCGCTCCGAGAAACTTGCCGGTCGGCAGCCGCACGGCGCTGGCGATGACCGCTGCTCGCATGATGTTCCGCTCCTTCGCTCGTCACGTCGAGCCTTCCGACCACTCCCGTCCCCAGCAGCTCCGCCAGCCGCTCGCGGATCACGCGGCGCGAGCGGTACGTCTCGCGCCGCCACGGGTCGCTCGCCGCGCGCACGAACAGGACGCCGCCGGCGCGCAGCCGCACCGTCGTCGCGCGGGCCATCGCCGCGCCCACCACGGCCGTCCACGCGAAGCGCACCTTGGCGTCGGACAGGGGCTGCCGGCGCAGCGCGGCGCCGAGCGCGCGCGCGGCGCAGTGCCGGGCCGGGGTCACGGCGCCGAGTGTATCATTCGCGCCGTGCGCCTCCTCCTGGCGTCCCGCTCGCCGCGGCGCGCGCGGCTGCTGCGCGAGGCTTCTCGCCGCGGGGTCAGCGTGCGGTCCACGCGGCCGGCGGCCACGGGGCCGGCCGCTCGCCGCGTCGGTCGAGCAGCGATCCGAAGGCGCTGACCAGCTTGCGGAAGCCGCGGCAGCGGCGATGGGCCGCGGAGAGGTCGAAGATCGCCGTGAGCTGCTCCTGATGCACGGTTTCCAGGTAGCGGCGGTGCTGCATGCGTTCCTTCATCTCTCTCTTGGCGTCTCGCGGCGCTTCCGGTTCCGGGTGCGCCGCCGCGTCCGCGCGGACTCCCTTCCTTCCGCGGAGCGAGTCGATGCTGGCCAGGAACCACGCTTCGTACTCGCGGTTCGCCATCACGACGGCGCAGGGCACGTGTCCCGCCGCTTCACGCGCCCAGGCTTCGAGCGCGGGTGCGCGTTCACGCGGGCAATCGTCGTCCGCGTCGCAGAGGACGAGGACGCCCGCGCAATCGGCGGTGAGCGACGCCACCCGAACGGCGCGCTGCAGGTCGGCTTTCCTCGCAAGCTGGTTGCGTCTTCGCCGGTGAGGTTTCGCGATACGGACGGTCCATGCCTCCGCTTCCGCCGCCAGGCGGCGGAGCAGGACCGGCGCGGCTGCCGCGTCGCCCTGTCCCTCGACGATCGGCTGGACGACCATCAGACGCTCTCGAACAACCGGGGCCGTGCATCGGGATTGCCCGCGGGCGTCGCCGATTCGAGGGCGTCCGCGCGCAGCAACTCGCCGGCGCCCATCAGGTGATCCCGCAAGGCGGTGCGGTTGGCGGCCGAAACCGGGGCGACGTGCGTGGCGCCCTCGCGCCAGTCGACCATGCGGAGATGGCGATCGGTGATCCACTTGGCGTCGAGCAGTTCCGGGCTGTGGGTCGTCATCACGACCTGGATGCGTTCGCTCGCCGCCAGCAGCACGTCGAGGATGGACTCCAGGGCGCCCGGATGGACGTTCGTCTCCGGTTCTTCGACCGCGATCAGCGCCAGGCCGGCGCTCTGAAACAGGGCGGTCAGGATGCCGACGACGCGAAGCGTGCCGTCGGACATGTCGAACGCCTCGAAGTCGATGCGTTTCGGCTTGTGCTCGCCCCACCGCTGCCGGAACCGCAACGTCAGGTTCCTGCCCTGCGCCCTTGCGGCCACGCCGTCCAGATTCGGGACGATCGTCGCCAGCACTTCGGCGATCAGGGTGAAGGTCTCCGGTGATCTTTTTTCGATCTCCCTGAGCACGCTCGCCGCGTTCCCGGCGTCACGCCGCAACACGACGCCGGGATCGGGTTCCTGCGTCTTGCGCAGCGCCTGGGGATCGACGGCGTACACGCGCAGGCCGGACAACACGCGCCAGACCAGCCAGAAGGCCTTGACACCACTGATTAGAGGCAGAATCAGCGATTCGTCGTCGATCGGAGGCGCCGTCAGGCCCGCGACGTTCGAGCGAAAGCGCGTCCCGTGCCGATCGAACCAGTAGCGTGAATCGCCATCCAGGACCACGCACTGCTCTCGGGCGATCGAGAATCCGTGATTCGGCTGTGGCGTGATTTCGAACGCGTAGCAGGTTCGTTCCCTGCCGCCGTTCCGCGCGACGAGGTCCACCCGCATCCCGATCTTCGCCGGATGGCGTCCGCCGGGCATGCGGTTTCTCACAGCGGAGAGCCCGCCTGCCCGCTCGATCACTGTCCGCAACGGCATCGTCATCGCGTCCGCCAGGAACGAGAGGGCACCGATCAGGTTGCTCTTCCCGGAGCCGTTGCGGCCCACGAAGATCGTCGGGTTGTCGAAGGCGATGGAGGCCGACGGGATGCTGCGGAACCGTTTGAGCACCAACTGTCGAATCGCAGGTGGTTGGGGTTCCATGGGCATGCTCCCGGTGCAGGGGGGACGCTCGGCGCCCTGGCCAGCGTTCTGATTGCGGACGACCGCAGAGCCCCGGCAGGGGTTCGGGAAGCCGAGTGTATCATTCGCGCCGTGCGCCTCCTCCTGGCGTCCCGCTCGCCGCGGCGCGCGCGGCTGCTGCGCGAGGCGGGCTACGAGTTCGACGTCGCGCCGGCGGACGTCGACGAGACCCGGCTCGACGGGGAGGCGCCGCGGCGCTACGTCTCGCGGCTGGCCGCCGGCAAGGCCGCGGCGGCCGCGGCGCGGGCCGGGGGGCGCGTCGTGGTGGCGGCCGACACGGTCGTGCTGATCGACGGACTCGTGCTCGGCAAGCCGGCGGACCGGCGGGACGCGGCGTCGATGCTGGGCCGCCTGTCGGGGCGGACGCACGAGGTGCTGACCGGCGTGACGGTCGCCCGCGGCGCGCGGCGCCGGGACGCCGTCGACGTGACGCGGGTGACGTTGGCGGCGCTCGACGCGGCGCGCATCGCCTGGTACGCCGCCACCGGCGAGCCGGACGACAAGGCGGGGGCCTACGCCGCGCAGGGGATCGGCGCGCGCTTCGTCGAGCGGATCGAAGGTTCCTGGTCCGGCGTCGTCGGGCTGCCGGTGGCGCTGGTCGACCGCTTCGTGCGGGAGCTGGCGGCGGACTGCGCGGACTCCCGCGCCGCGCGTTGACACGGCCCCCGCCGTCGGACGCGGACACTCGGCGGGGCCGTCGCCCGCCCGTCCGCGCCGCGCGTCGACACCGCTTCGCCGCCGCGCACGACGGCCGCCCGGCGTCGGTCCGCGCCGCGCGTTTGACGGGGCCGCGGTCCCGGCGATATGCTGTAGGGGCGCCGCGCGCGTGGAGGATTCAGCACCCATGCCCGACAAAGCCGTCAAGATCGTGTTGACCACCGGCGTCCTGTGCGCCGCCTTCGCCGGCCTGCTGTGGACGACGATGCAGGAGGGCGCGCAGTACTACCTGGAGGTCGAAGAGGTGCTGGCCGATCCCGCGTCCTGGGACGGCAAGCCGCTGCAGGTGCACGGGTACGCGGCCAACGTGATGCGCCGCCCGAAGAGCCTGGACTACCGCTTCGAGATCGCCGACAGCGTGGGGGGCCGCACCCACGTCCTCGACGCGGTCTACACCGGCATCGTGCCGGACACGTTCGACAACCACGCCGAGGTGGTCGCGACCGGACGGCTCGACGGCGGCACGTTCCACGTCGACGCGGACGGCATCATGGCCAAGTGCCCGTCGAAGTACGAAGAGAGGCCCGCGTCGGCCGGCGAGTACGTGTCGGGCGCCGGCCGCGCCGGCAACTGATCGCGTCAACCGTCCGGACCGGGCGCCGGCGGTCCCGCGGCCGAGCACGTTCGGCAGACCCCGGGACGCGGCGCCGCGCCCCGGATCGAGGCCCGTACCCTGATGGCGACACTGGGAAGCTACACCTTGCTGGCCGCGTTCGTCGCCTGCGCCTACGCGGCGGCGGCGGTCGTCGCCGGCCACCGGCGGCGCGCGCCGCGGCTGGTCGAGAGCGGCGTCGGCGCCTTCTACCTGGTGACGGCGCTGATGACGCTGGCCTCGGCGATCATCGTGCGGGCGTTCGTCGTCGGCGACTATTCGATCCGCTACGTCGACCGCTACTCGGATTCGATCCAGCCGCTGTTCTACCGGCTGACGTCGTACTGGGGCGGTCTCGACGGATCGATCATGTTCTGGGTCTTCCTGCTGTCGGTCTTCGGCGCCCTGGCGGTGAAGACGAACCGGGAGCGGCACCGCGAGCTCGTCCCCTACGTCATCGCGACCATCGCCGTCGTGCAGATGTTCTTCCTGAGCATCATGATCGTGAACAAGGACCCGTTCGCGACCTACCTGACCCAGAGCCCCGCCGACGGCCGCGGCCTGAACCCGCTGCTGCAGAACCCCTACATGGTGATCCACCCGCCGTCGCTGTACACGGGGCTGGTGGCGATGACCATTCCGTTCGCCTTCGGCTTGGCGGCGCTGATCACGGGGCACCTCGACGACTCGTGGCTGCGCGCGGTCCGGCGCTGGACGATGTTCGCGTGGTTCTTCCTGTCGCTGGGCCTGACGCTGGGCATGATCTGGGCCTACGAGGAACTGGGCTGGGGCGGCTGGTGGGGCTGGGACCCGGTGGAGAACGCCGGGGCGCTGCCGTGGTTCCCCGCCACCGCGTTCCTGCACTCGGTGATGGTGCAGGAGCGCCGCAGCATGCTGCGGGTGTGGAACATCTCGCTGGTGATCATCGCGTTCACCCTGACCCTGTTCGCGACGGCGTTGACGCGCACGGGCATCGTGCAGTCGGTGCACGCCTTCGGGGAGGACCCGCAGCTCGCGCTGACGTTCGGGATCTTCATCGGCGTGGTGATGCTGGTCAGCTTCGGGCTGGTGGTCTACCGCCTGCCGCTGCTGCGGGCGCGCAACGAGCTGGAGTCGTGGGCGTCCCGCGAGGCGGCTTTCCTGGCGAACAACTGGATACTGCTGTTCTCGGCGTTCTTCATCCTGTTCGCGACGATGTTCCCGACGCTGAGCGAGGCGGTGACGGGACAGCGGATCACGGTGGGGCCGCCGTTCTTCAACAAGTGGATGATCCCGATCGGGCTGCTGCTGCTGCTGCTGACGGGCATCGGTCCGCTGCTGGCGTGGCGCAAGTCGACGCTGGCGAACCTGCGCCACCAGTTCCTGTGGCCGGCGGCGTCGGCGGCGGCCACGGCGGCGGTCCTCTACGCCCTCGGCTTCCGGGTGTGGGTGTCGGGCATCTGCTTCGCGCTGTGCGGGTTCGTGGTCGGGACGGTGGGCCAGGAGTTCGTGCGCGGGGCGGTCGTCCGCCGGGGCGTGACCGGAACGGACCTGGTGACGGCGATGATCGGGTTGGTGATGAGGTCCCGGCGGCGCTACGGCGGCTACGTGGTGCACCTGGGCATCGTCCTGATGATGCTGGGCTTCGCCGGGGCCGGCTACCGGCAGACCGAGCAGGTGCTGCTGTCGCCGGGCGAAGCGGTGGAGGTGGGCCGCTTCGCGGTGCGCTACGACCGGTTCAGCGTGACCGACGACGGCGCCAAGGAGATGCACACGGCGCACGTGACGGTCCTCGAGGAGGGCCGCGAGGTGGGCGAGCTGTATCCGGGGCGCTGGTACTACCGCAAGTACGAGCAGGAGCCGACGACCGAGGTGGCGATGCGGCGGCGGCTGAGCGAGGACGTCTACGTCGTGCTGGCGGCCTACGACATGAGCGATCAGTCGGCGACGTTCCAGGTGACGGTCAACCCGTTGGTGAACTGGATCTGGTTCGGGTTCGCGCTGCTGGCGTTCGGGACGGGCGTCGCGCTGCTGCCCGAGAGCCGCTTCGCGTTCCTGGCCGGCAGGCAGGAGTCCGCCGCGCGCGCCGCGGCGGCGTCGGGGGTGACCACGAGTCTGCTCGTGCTGGCGGGGGTGATCGGCAGTTGGTCCGCATGCGTTCCGGGGTGACGGCCGGCCTGCTCGCGCTGGCCGTGGCGTCGGCGGCGCCCGCGCGGGCGCAGGTCGGGGCCCCGCCGGAATCGTACACGGCGACCACGCCGCTGGAGTCGGAGTTGCAGCGCCGGCTGGTGTGCATGTGCGGTTCCTGTCCGCCCTTCACCCTGGCCGACTGCCGCTGCTCCGAGCCGCCGAGCTACGCCGAGGCGCCGGACGGTTCGCAGCGGGTCGTCTCCGCGGGCGCGGAGTTCATGCGCGGCCAGCTCCGCGAGCAGATCGAGGCCGGCCGCGGCGAGCGCGAGATCCTCGACTTCTTCATCGCCGCCTACGGCAGCCAGGCGCCGCTGGGGGCGCCGCTCGACGAGGGTTTCAACCGCTTGGCGTGGCTCTTTCCGTATCTGGTGGGTTTCGCCTGCCTCCTGGGCGCGGGAGGTCTCGCCGTCCGCTGGGCGCGGCGCGGCGCGGCCACCGCCGCGGCCGGCGGGGCCGCCGTGACCGAGCCGATCGACGCCGAGCTCGACGCCCGTCTGGATGATGAGCTCCGGAACCTCGACTGACGCCCCGCCGGCGACCTTCCGCCCCTGGCACTTCTTCGTTCTCGCCGGACTGGCCGGCGCGGCCGCCGCCGTCGTCACGGTCCGTCCGGGCGGCGCCGCGCCCCTGGTGCTGGTGGTGGCGGCGGCCTGGGCGGGCGCGTACGTCGCCTACGCCTTCTACCGCACGATCGTTCCCCTGACGTCGCGCGGCTTCGACGGGCGCGTCGAGCTGGTCGGCGGCCGGACGCGGGCCGCCCTGGAGCGGGAGAAGACGCTCGTGCTGCGCTCGCTCAAGGAACTGGAGTTCGACCGGGCGATGGGGAAGGTGTCCGACGCGGACTTCGCGGAGATGGGCGGCCGGCTTCGCGCGCGCGCCCGCGCGCTGCTGAAGCAGCTCGACGTGGACGGGGCCGCCTGGCGCGGCGTCATCGAACGCGAACTCGCCGAGCGCCTGCGGCAGGCCGGCGACGCGCCGCCCGACGCGGCGGATCCGCGCCCGGCGCGCCGGGCGTGCGGGGAATGCGGCGCGAGCAACGAACGGGACGCCCGGTTCTGCAAGGGCTGCGGGACGGCGCTGTAGGGGAAGGGAAGTGGCCGGACGGGCGCGGGAGGATCGACGGCGGAGGATGGCCGGCGCCGTGAAGCTCGGGGCGGGGATCCTGGCCGTGGCCGCGGCGGCCGCCGCGTGGGCGCCGGCGGCGGCGCAGCCCGACCCGCGCCGGATGTCCGGCATCCCGCTCCCCGACCCGCTGCTGCCGGCCGGCACGATCACCGTGCGCGTCGTGCGCGGCTCGCTGTCCAACAACGTATCCGATCAACCGGTGGAGCTGCGCGAGGGGGACAACGTCGCCACCGCGGTCACCGACGCGGAGGGGCGGGCCGAGTTCCTGACGCTGAACGCGGGCGCCACGGTGGTGGCCGCCACGGAGCTGGACGGCGCGCGCCTGGAGTCGCAGCCGTTCACCGTGCCCGGGCAGGGAGGGATCCGCCTGATGCTCGTCGGCGCGGACCCGGCGCGGGCGGAGGCGCCGGCCGAGCCGGGCGCGGTCACCTTCGGCGCCGACTCGCGGATCGTGATCGAGCTCGGCGAGGAGGTCCTCAACGTCTTCTACCTGCTGGACGTCGTCAACGGCCGGGACGTGCCGGTCGAGCCGGGCGCGCCGCTCGTGCTGACGCTGCCGGACGGGGCGGCGGGGGCCACCCTGATGGGCGGCTCCGCGCCGGGGGCCGCGGCGGCCGGCGCCCGGGTCTCCCTGCCGGGTCGCTTCGAGCCGGGCCTGACGCCGCTGCGCGTCGGTTTCGTCCTGCCGTATTCCGGCGACCGTCTGGAGATCGAGCAGACGTTGCCGGCCGCCCTCGAATCGCTGCTGCTGGTCGTCGAGAAGCGGGGGGACATGGACGTCGCCTCCGAGCGGATCGCCCGGCGCGCCGACATGAACCCGGACGGCGCGGACGGCCGGACCTACATCTTCGCCGCCGGTCCGGCCGTGGCGGCCGGGGCCGCGGTGGCCCTGGAGATCTCCGGCCTGCCGCACCACGGCCGGGCGCCGGCGCTGGCGGCCCTGGCCGCGGCGTTCGTGCTGCTGGGCGCCGGCGCGTGGGGCGCCGCCACGCCGAGCCGCGAGGCGGACCGCGCGGAGCGGCGGCGGCGGCTGGAGTCGCGGCGGGAGAAGCGCTTCCGCGACCTCGTGAAGAACGAGCGGCAGCACGGCGCCGGGCGCATCGGGGACACCCGCTACGAGAACCGGCGCGCGGAGCTGCTGGCCGAGCTGGAGCGCATCTACGCCGAGCTGGACGAACTCGCGCCGCCCGTCTTCGGCCCCGGCCCCGCCCCGGCCGCCGCGCCGCCGGCCGGCGGCCGGGCGGCCCGCGCCGGGTGACCGGCCGCGCCGTCCCCCTTGCGGCTCCGCCACGCCATGCCGTCCACCCGCGCCGAGGACGCCTTCGACTTCGAACGGCTCACCGTCCGCGGCGTGTCGCGCCACTACGGGCGGCGCCGGGCGCTTTGGCGGGTGTCGCTGGCGGCGGACGCGGGGGAGATCGTCGGCTTGCTCGGCCCGAACGGCGCCGGCAAGTCGACGCTGCTCGGCGTGCTCGCCACGTTGATCGCGCCGTCGCGGGGCAGCGTGCTCTACGGCGGGCGGCCGGCGCGGGAGCTGGGCGCGGCGCTGCGCCGCCGGCTCGGCTACCTCTCCCACGACCTGCAGCTCTATCCGGAGCTGACCGCTCTGGAGAACCTGGAGTTCTTCGCCCGGCTGTACGGCGCCGCGCGGCCGGCCGGGCGCGTGGCGGCGGCGCTCGCGCGGGCGCGTCTGGCGGACCGCGGCGGCGACCGGGTGGACGGCTTCTCCCGGGGCATGCGGCAGCGGCTGGCGCTGGAGCGGGCGCTGCTCCACGACCCGCGCCTGGTCCTGCTCGACGAGCCGTTCACGGGCCTCGACGAGCGGTCGGCCGGCGACTTCGCCGCGCGCCTGCGCGGGTTGCGCGCCGACGGGCGCATCGTGCTGCTGGCGACCCACGACCTCGACCTCGTGGACGGACTGCTCGACCGCGCCGTGGTGCTCCGCGCCGGGCGCGCGGCTCCGCTCGCCGAAGACGGCGGCTCCCTGCGCGCGCGCTACCGCGCGGCCGTCGCGGGCGGGCGCGCCTCGGGCCCGCCGCCCGGCGCGGGGACGGCGGCCGATGCGTGAGGCGCTGCGCGTCGCCTGGCTCGTCCTCCGCAAGGACGTCCGCGTGGAGTCGCGCAGCCGCGAAGCGCTCTACACGACCACCTTCTTCGCCGCGTCGTGCGTGCTCGTCTTCTCGTTCGCCTTCGTGCGCGCCGGGCGGCCGGTGGAAGGGGCCGAGTCGGGCATCGTCTGGGTGGCCCTCGCCTACGCGGGGCAGCTCGCCCTCGGGCGCGCGTTCGAGCGGGAGCTGCACCACGACGCGCTGCGGGCGCTGCTGCTGGCGCCGGTGGAGCGGGGCGCCGTCTTCGCCGGCAAGCTGCTCGGCATCGTGCTGCTGATGGCGCTGGTCGAAGTGGTCGTCGTCTTCTTCGTGGCGCTCTTCTTCTCCACCCCCTTCTTCGAGCACGCCGCGCTGTTCGCCGGCCTGCTCGCGGCCGGGACCGTCGGCTTCGCGGGCGTGGGCGCGCTCTTCGCGGCGATGCTCGCGCGGGCCCGGAGCCGCGCCGTGCTGCTGCCGGTGCTGCTGTATCCGATCACCGTGCCGGTGCTGATCGCCGGGGTCAACGGCACCCTGGCGCTGATCCAGGCGGACCCGAACCTGGACCTGGCGCGTTTCTGGCTGGCCCTGATCCTCTTCTTCGACGCGGTCTTCCTGACGCTGGCGTTTTGGACGTTCGAACCGCTCATGACAGAATAAGGCGAATGCCCCGACGCTGGTCCACCACCTGCCTGGCCGCCGCCGCCGTCCTGTTCGCGGCGGCGCCGCTGCTCATCGCGCGGGCGCCGAACGAGGCGACCATGGGCCTCGTGGCCAAGATCGTCTACTTCCACGTGCCGGTCTGGTTCGTGATGTTCGTCGCCATCTTCGTCTGCGGCGTCGCGAGCGGCGTCCACCTGTTCCGGGAGCGGCCGGCGGCGGATCGGCTGGCGGCGTCGGCGGCCGAGCTGGCCGTGCTGTTCGGGGCGATGGGCCTGATCACCGGGCCGCTCTGGGCGCGGGTCTCGTGGGGCGCCTGGTGGGTCTGGGACGTCCGCCTGACGCTGGCCCTGATCCTGGAGATGACCTTCGTCGCGTACCTGCTGCTGCGCCGCTACGGCGGGCCGGGGTCCGAGCGGCTCTCGGCGGGCCTGGCGCTGTTCGGCACGTTCAACGTGCCGATCGTCTACGTCTCGGTGAACGTCTGGCGCACGCTGCATCCGTCGACCTCGGTCGTGCCGACGCTGGGGGCGTCGATGGCCGGGCCGTTCTGGTGGTGCGTGGCCGCCTTTCTCGCGCTGTTCCTCGTCATGCTGGACGGCCGCCGGCGGCTGGCCGAGCAGGAGGCCCGGCTGGACCGCCTGCGGCTGGCGTACGACGAGGACTACTGACCTCCGGACAGGATCGTGACGAACGTGGCGATGAACCTGCGAGCGTGGCGGATGAACCCGGGGATCCCCGACGGCTGGCGGCGGCTGGCGCGGCTGGCGGCGGTCCTGGTCCTGGCGGCGGCGATCGCCTGGGCCGCGCCGCCGGGGGCCGCGGCGCAGCCCGAGCGCGTCGACGAGTTCGTGCCGATCGACGAGTTGCCGGAAGAGGACCGGCTGCCCGCGGCGCCGTTCCTGATCGCCGCCTACTCGATCGTCTGGGTCCTCGCCTTCGGCTATTTCTGGCTCCTGACCCGGCGGCAGGCGGAGGTCGAGCGCGGCCTGGCCGAGCTGGCCCGCCGCCGTCCGCCGGACGGCGACGATCCCCCGGAAGCGGCGTGACGTTCGACATGACCGCCGGCCACTTCGTGTTCATCCCCGCGGTGATGCTGTTCGGCATCGTGATCGGCTGGATCCTCGGCTCGCGCGCCGCGGCCGACGCCTACGCGGCCGAGCTGCGCCGGCGCGAGGAAAGGGCGGCGCGGCGCGCCGCGGCCAAGCCGTCCGCCGCGGCGCGATCGTCGGCCGACGCGGCCTGACGCCCGTCCCGGCGGCTCCGCGCCGACACCATCCGGGCGCGCCGCGACCCGCGCGCTGGTCTCCGCCGTGCGCCGGCGCCCTCCCGGCGCGCGGACTCCGGGCTCACTCGCCGAGCCATTCCAGAATGCGCTCGACGAGTTCGCCGGCCGGCGCGCGGTCGGCGTCCAGCTTCAGATGGGCGTGCCGGTAGGCGGCCCGCCGCGCGCGATACAGGTTGCGCATGCTGGTCCGGTCGGCGGCCAGCGGACGCCGCCCGTCGGGCGGGATGCGGTTCACGACGGTCTCGAACGACACGTCCAGCCAGACGGAGGCGCCGTCGGCGTTGATGAGCCGCCGATTGCCGGGGTCGGCGAACGTGCCGCCGCCGGTGGCGACCACCGTGTGACGCAGCGGCAGGAGCTCGCGAAGCACCTCGCGCTCCGTGCTCCGGAAGCGGGCCTCGCCGCGCGTCGCGAAGACGTCGGCCACGGTGCTGCGCTCCCGGGCTTCGATCCGGGCGTCGACGTCTTCGACCCGCCAGTCGATCCGCGCGCCGAGCGCCCGGGCCACCGTCGACTTGCCGGCGGCCATGAACCCCACCAGGAACACCTTGTCGGTCCGCACGCGGCGCAGTGTAGCAAGGCGCGCCGCGCCGGCGGTCCGCGTCGGGCGCGCGGGGAGTCGAGGGCCGCGGCCGCGGACCGGGACGAGGCGACGGGTCCGCGTCAGGCGTGCAGGGAGTCGAGCGGGGATGAATATGTCAAGGTGGGCGTCTACAAGTCCGCGTCAGGCGCGCAGGGAATCGAGGGCGGCGAAGAAACCCGGATAGCTGACGTCCACGGCGTCCGCGCCCGCGATGCGGCTCGGCCCGCGGCCGGCCAGGGCCGCCACCGCGAAGGCCATCGCCAGCCGGTGGTCGCCGGCCGCGTCGGCCGTGCCGCCCGGCGGGGGACCGCCGCGCTCGGCCCGGAACCCGTCCGGGCGTTCCTCCACCCGCGCCCCGAGGGCGCGCAGGCCGGCCGCGAACGCGGCGATGCGGTCGCTCTCCTTGTGCCGCAGCTCCGCCGCCCCGCGCACGTCCACGGCCGGTCCGTGGGCGGCGAGGGCGCCGAGGACGGGCAGTTCGTCGATGAGCCCGGGCACCTCCGCCGCGCCGATCTCGACGTCGCGGAGCTCTCCCGCCCGGACCCGGAGGCAGCCGGCGGGCTCGCCGCCCGAAACGTGGGTGACGCGGGTTTCCACGTCCGCCCCGGCGCGCCGCAGCACGTCGAGAAACGCGGTGCGCGTGGGGTTCAGGCCGACCCCCTCGACGGTGACGTCGGAATCCGGGAGCGCGGCGGCGGCCACGGCCCAGAAGGCGGCCGACGAGGGGTCCCCCGGCACCGACAGGGCCGACGGATCGAGCGGGGAGCCGCCGGCGACCGCGACGGCCCCGCCGGCGCGCGTGACGGGGACGCCGAAGGCCGCGAGCGCCCGCTCGGTGTGGTCCCGCGTCGGCGCCTTCTCGCGGACCCGCGTCGCGCCCTCGGCGTGCAGGCCGGCGAGCAGCACGGCGCTCTTCACCTGCGCGCTCGCCACCGGGGGGGCGTGGGTGACGCCGCGCAGCGCGCCTCCGCGGACGTGGAGCGGCGGCCGTCCGCCGTCCGCGTCGACGCGCGCCCCCATGCGTTCCAGCGGGTCGATCACCCGCCGCATCGGCCGGCGCCGCAGCGACGCGTCGCCGGTCAACCGGGCGTCGAACGGATGACCGGCCAGGACGCCGGCCAGCAGCCGCAGGGTCGTGCCGGAGTTGCCCGCGTCGAGCGGGCGCGCCGGGCGGACGAGGCCGCCGAGGCCGCGGCCGTCGACGGCGACGGTGGACGAGCCGCCGGCCTCCACAGTCTCGCGGACCTCGACCCCCAGGGCGCGCAGGCAGCCGAGCGTGGAGAGGCAGTCGGCCCCCGTGGAATATCCGCGGATCGTCGACGTCCCGCCGGCCAGCGCCGCCAGCAGCGCGTAGCGGTGCGAGATCGACTTGTCGCCCGGAACCCGCAACCGCCCGCGCAGGCGCCGCGCCGGCTCCACGGTGACCCCCGCCGACGCCGCGCCGCTCATGCGCGCCCACTATACTTCACGCTCGGCGCTTGCCCGGCCGCCCCGGCGCCGGGTATCGTAGGCCGTCACCCGCCAGCGCATGCCTCCCGTCGGGAATCTCGTTCGTCTCGACTTTCCAAGCCATCTCGACGTGCTGGACGTGGTGCAGGTCCTGACGGACCACGTGGGCCGGGTCGGCGGCCTCGACGAGGACGCCACCCACTGGGTGGGCGTGGCGGTGCGCGAATCGGTCATCAACGCCGTCAAGCACGGCAACGCCGAGGACCGCGCCAAGCGCGTGACCGTCGAGCTGCGTCTCGAGCCGCGGGCGGAGCCGTCGCGTCTCGTGGTGCGCGTGCTCGATCAGGGGCCGGGTTTCGACCCCGACTCGGTCGCCGACCCGCTGGCTCCCGAAAACCTCCTCCGGTCGAGCGGCCGCGGCATCTTCTTCATGCGCAGCTTCATGGACGACGTCACGTTGCAGCGGGTCCCGGAGGGCGGGATGGAAGTGCGCATGATCAAGAACCTGGGCGCCGGCGGATGACGCGGGCCGTTCGGCGCGGCGGCCCCGGAGACGTCGATCCGCTCCTCGCCGCCACCGCGGCCGAGGCCGTCCTCCACGCCGGCGCCTTGCAGCGCGCCCGCTTCGGCACGGACCTGGAGGTGGGCAAGAAGGGCGCGATCGACATCGTGACGCAGGTCGATATCGAGGTGGAGCGCTGGTTCCGCGGCCTGATCCGCGAGCGCTTCCCGTCCCACGCGGTCCTCGCCGAAGAGCTGGGCGAGCGGTCCGGCGGCGCGCGGCGTCCGCGGCACCTCTGGGTGTTCGACCCGATCGACGGCACGGTCAACTACGCCCACGGGCTGCCGATCTTCTGCGCTTCGCTGGCGCTGGAGGTCGACGGCGTGCCGAGCGTGGCCGCGGTCTACGACCCGTTGCGCGAGGAGCTGTTCACGGCGGAGCGGGGCGCCGGCGCCCGGCTCAACGGCGTCCCCCTGCGCGTGTCCGCGACCGCGGCGCTGGTCGATGCGATGCTCTGCACCGGCTTCCCGTACGACGTGCACGAGACGCTGGACGAGGTGATCGGGCTGTTCGGCGCCTTCGTGGGCGAGGCGCGCGCGGTGCGGCGCCTCGGTTCCGCCGCGCTCGACCTCTGCTACGTGGCGGCGGGGCGCTTCGACGGCTTCTGGGAGCAGCGTCTGCATCCGTGGGACACGGCGGCCGGCGCGCTGCTGGTGGCGGAGGCCGGCGGCCGGGTCTCGAACATGGCCGGGGCGCCCTTCGATTCCCGCGAGGGCTCGGTGGTGGCGACCAACGGCCGGCTGCACGAGGCCATGCTGGCGGTCATCGCCCGGGGCCGCCCGTAGCGGATCCGCTTCCCCGCAGCGCGCGCCGCGCCGCGAGCAGCGCGACGAGCGTGAGCGGCGCGAGCAGGGCCGTCTCGCGGGCGACGGCCAGCGCGTTGTGCCGCCAGCATTCGAGGCTCCCGTACTCGCGGCAGACGCGCAGGAACAGCGGAGTATCGGACAGGGTGAAGTGGTTCGCCCAGGGCCACCAGGCCATGATCCCGTGCGGTGGGCTCGGGTCGGTCCCCAGCCAGTCGAGCAAAAGGTGGCTGGCGACCGCCGCGGCGGCCGTCAGCGCGGCGGTCAGGCGGGCGGCGGGAACGGCGGCGCCGGCGGCGGCCCCCGCCAGCAGCGCCGCGCCCAGGCTGTGGGTGGGGCCCCGATGCAGGCCGAGCAGCAGATCGACGTCGGGAAGGACGCCGAGGGCCGCGAGGCCGGCGGCGCCGCGCCACGGGCCGAGCCGCGCGACGACAGCCTCCGGACCGCGCCCCGCGGCCGGTGTTCCCGCCGCAAGCGCCGAGGCGGCGACGGCGAGGCAACCCGCGGCGACGCCGCCCAGGGCGTGCGCGACCGGCGTGGGCATGGCCCTACCGCCCGATCGAGGCGGGTCGCGCGACGACGCGGTACCGCGCGAGAACGCCGCCGCTCGCCACGCCCGTCGTGTCGTCCTCCGAGTTGACACGGCCCGGCGGGAACGGAACGCCCGCCAGCCCGCGCAACGCCACCGAGTTTTGGCCGTTGCCCGACCAGGCGCCGTATTCGGCGAGCAGAGTCGCGGCCCTCTGGTTCGCGTCCGTGCTCGCATACGGCGACAGGAGGAGCAGCCCGTGCGTCCTCACCCGTGACGGCGCGGCCGGGACGGGCGAACTGAAGCCCGCGCCACCCCACGGGAAGAAGATCGTGTGCACGTCCTCCCAGTCGCTCCACTCGCCGTTCCCCCGCTGGAAGGCGATCTGCGAGACGACCCACAGGCCGATCACGCCCGGCGGCGCCGCCTCCGGCAACTCCAGTTGCGCGCGGTCCGGTTGCGCCGCCACGCCCGGCGGCGCATCCTCCCCGACCACCCACAGGGAATTCCTGATCGCCCCGGCAGTCTCGGAGTACCGGTTGCCCGTCGTCGCCCCGCCGTAGACGCGTGTCGGCAGGTTCCGCGTCGCCGCCCATTCACTTCCCGCGCCGCCGTCCGCGTCGTCGTCCGAGCAGCCGCCGCACGTCAGCGCGGCCACCACGACCGCGAAACCGACCCTGTTCATCGTCCGTTTCCTTTCCCTTTCGAGAGCGGGCGACCCGCTACCTGTCTGACGTCAGCCCAACCTCCCCTGCAGTGGAGATCCGAAGCGGATTCGCGCAATATCGGGGCAGCATTGTACCGTCGCGGATCCGGCTGCGCTTCCTGCCGTTCGGCGACGCGCCCGTGCGCTGCCGGCCGGCGGCACGGAGGGCACGGAGGCGCCGCTGGCCGCCGGTTGATATGATACCGGCGTCCGTGGCCCGCATCGTCACCTGGGTTCATGCCTTCGCGCTCGGCATCGGCGGGCCGGGGCTGTTCCTGGTCGCCTTCCTCGACTCGTCCTTCCTCTCGCTGCCCGAGATAAACGACCTGCTGGTCGTGCTGCTCGTGATCGAGCACGAGGCCCGCATGCCGTACTACGCGCTGATGGCGACCCTCGGCTCGCTCTCCGGTTGCCTGCTGCTGTACGGCGTCGGGCGAACCGGCGGCGAAGCTCTGGTCCGGCGGCGGTTCAGTGGTCCGCGGACGGCGCGCGCGCTGGCGCTGTCCAGGCGCTACGGCGTTCTGGCGATCGCCGTGCCGGCCGTCCTGCCGCCGCCGGCGCCGTTCAAGATCTTCGTGCTGCTCGCGGGGGTCGCGGCCGTGCCGGTGTGGCGCTTCGCGGTCACCATCGCCCTGGCGCGGGGATTCCGCTACTTCCTGGTCGGGGTGCTCGCCGTGCGCTACGGGGACGACGCCGTCGCGTTCGTCGAGGAGAACGGCCGCGCCGTGGCCCTCGTCCTGCTGGGGTTGCTCGCCGCCGGCGGCCTGGCGTGGATCGCCTGGCGGCGGCGGGGAAGAGCGGGCGCCGGCGATCTATAATCGACCGCTTTCCGCGGGCGCGTCCCGCCGCCTCTGCAAGCATGGTCCCCGACTTGTCGGTCGTGGTTCCCCTCTACAACGAGGAGCCGAACGTCGCCGAGCTGCACCGCGAGCTGACCGCGGCGCTCGGCGCCTGGGGCCGGCCGTACGAGCTCCTGTTCATCGACGACGGCAGTACGGACGGCACCTTCCCCGTGCTGAAGGAACTGCAGGCCGGCGACCCGCGCGTGCGGGTCGTCGCGTTGCGGCGCAACTTCGGGCAGACGGCCGCGTTCGCCGCCGGCTTCGCGCACGCCCGGGGCCGGATGGTCGCCACCTCCGACGGCGACCTGCAGAACGACCCGCGCGACCTGCCGATGATGGTCGGCATGCTGGAGGACGGCCACGACCTCGTCTGCGGCTGGCGGCGGCGCCGCCGCGACCCCTGGCTCACCCGCCGCGTGCCTTCGAACGCCGCGAACCGGCTGATCTCGCGCACGACCGGGGTGAAGCTCCACGACTACGGCTGCTCCCTCAAGGTGTTCCGGGGCGAGGTGGTCCGTTCGCTGCGTCTGTACGGCGAGATGCACCGGTTCCTCCCCGCGATCGCCAGCGAGCGGGGGGTGCGGATCGCGGAGGTCGAGGTCAACCACCGGCCGCGGCGCTTCGGCGCGTCGAAGTACGGCCTGTCGCGCACGATGCGGGTCATGCTCGACCTGTTCACGGTGAAGTTCCTGCTGAGCTATTCCACCCAGCCGATCCAGATCTTCGGCCCCCCCGGACTGGTGATGGGGGCGGCGGGGCTGGGGATCACGGCCTACCTCGGCTACGTGCGGCTCTTCGGCGGCCAGGGGATCGGCGACCGGCCGCTGCTGCTGCTCGGGATCCTGCTGATCTTCGCCGGCATGCAGTTCCTGACCCTCGGGCTGCTCGCGGAGTTGCAGGCGCGGACCTACCACGAGTCGCAGGACAAGCCGATCTACGCGGTGCGGGAGATCCTGGAGACGCCGGCGGACGCGGCGTCGCCGGCGGAACGAACCGGGTCCGCCGGCGATTCGTGAGCGCGCCCGTCACGCGCCGCCGAGCAGCCGCGCCGCGGCGAAGATCCAGATCACCACCCGCGTCCGCGCGCCCGGCGCCGGCAGCGTCCAGGCGTCCGCCGCCGGGGCGCTCCCGCCGTCCGCGTGGAGGGCCACCGGCTGTCGGAACTCGAAGGCGAGCTGTTCGGCGACGCCGGCCCCGCGCGCGTGCCAGGGCTCGCCGGCGTGAAACACCAGCGCGTGCGAGTCGCCGACGATCGCGATCGGGGCGTCGCCGTCCCGTAGCACCGGGGCCAGCAGGGGATCCTCGGGCGCGACGAGGCCGCGCGCCCGGACCTCCTCGCGCGGCGGCGGCTCCGCCGCGCGCCGCCACAGATCGCCCGTGACCGGCGTCATGAACCAGGCCAGTCCGTACGGCTGCTCCGGCAACGGACCGAGCAGGCCGGCGTCGTCGACCGCCGCCGCGATGGTCTCGGCGGCCACGACGCAGCCGACGCCCGACCAGTGCGAGTCCTGCCGGCAGTACAGCGGACCCTCGGGGTGGAACCGGTCGCGGAGGAACGGCTCGGTGAGGTCGACGAGGAAGACGCCCCGGGCCCGCGCGGCCGCGTACGCGTCGGCGAGCGCGGCGTCGAGCCGGGGGACCGGAATCGGGACGTCGAGCGCCGGGGCGAGGCGGTCGGGGTAGATGACGCCCTTCGGCGGCACGGGCGCCACGACGAGCGTGACGCCGGCGCGGCGCAGGCGCTCGGCGGCCGACGCCAGGGCGGCGACGGCCGCGTCCGAGGCGGGGCGTTCCGCGCCGAGCGCGGCGACCTCCCCGGCGGCGAAGAACCATCCGCCGCCGCCCGTCACCACGCCGGCCGCGGAGGACGCGGCTTCCGAGGCCAGCCCGGCGCAGGCGGCGCGGAAGCGTTCAACGAGCTCCGGGTCGGCCGGCGCGGCGCAGGCGGCGGCGAGCAGCGGTCCGGCGGCGAACGCCCGGTTGATCCCCATGTAGACCGAAGGCTAACATTACCGGTTCAGCAGGTGCTTTCCACCCCCCTTCTGGTCTGTTGAGAGTCCGTTCAGCCCGCGCGTTCGTTCCCCTCGCCGCCGTTTGGCTGTCCGCCTGCGCGGAGTCGTCGGTGTTGCCCCCGGCCGCGCCGAGCGCCTTGCCGGAGGAGAAGATCGGCCGCCTGACGATCGCCTGTCCGGCGGACGTGCAGGTTCGGTCGATCGACGGAGGGCCGGTGTCGATCGGTTTCCGGCCGCCGTCGACGACCGGCGGACAGCCACCCGTCGTCGTCTCGTGCACGCACGAGCCGGGTCACGGCTTCAGCGTGGGAACGACGGAAGTCTCGTGCAACGCGGCGGACGCGTTGCGGCAGACGGCGGGTTGCGGGTTCCGGGTTTCGGTGCTCGCTCCACCGAGAATCGCGAAGACGCGGTTTCTGGCGTTCGGCGACAGCCTGACGAAGGGTTGGGTCTCGCCTCCGAGCGCCCGTGCGCGGACGACGCTCGGACCTGGTTATCCTCACCTCCTCTGGCGGCGGCTTCTGTCGCGCTACACCGCGCAGACGAGGGAGATCACGGTTTTCAACGAAGGGGCTCGCGGCGAACGGGCGAGCGCCGCCGAATCGAGGTTCAGGGCGGTGGTGGCGAGGCGCCGTCCGGAGGTCGTGCTGTTGATGCACGGGACGAACGATCTGGACCTCGCGTCCGGGGCCGGGGCCGAAGCCGCGGCGGACGCCATCCGCTCGATGGTGCGGCACGCGCAGGACGTCGGGGCCGACGTCGTTCTCATGACCATTCCGCCGCATCTGCGTCCCGGCGCCGTGCTGTCCGCCGAGGATTTGAACAAGTTGATCAGACTGATGGCCGCGCGGCTGGGCGTCGAGCTCGTCGACGTTCACGAGCTGGTGCAGAACGGTTCGTGTCCCGGCCGGGGAAGTCTGCCGTGTCTCGGCAGTGACGGCATCCATCTGACGGCCGAGGGATACGAGCTGCTGGCGCGGGAGCTCGCGAGGGTCGTCATGGCGCGGTACGAGCTGCCGGCCGATGGCCGGACGGGCCAGCCTCCCGCGCCGGAATCCGGCGCCGAAGGGGCGGTTTCCTTCGGCGGGAGACGTTGATGGCGCGTGCAACGCGGCATCCGGCGGCGCGGCTGGTCTGGGCCGCGGTTCTGACGCTCCTGATCGCGGCGACGGCGCGAGGCCAGGAAACCGGGGATCGGCCTGACGAAGAAGGCTCCTTCACCGCCCGCGTGCGATACGTCCTGGAGGAGGTCTTCACGGGGACGCGCCTGCAGTTGCACGTGAACGGAGCCTACCGGGGCGCGGCGGCGCGGTCCGAGCAGCGAACGACCTTCCAGGCGTACGGCGAGCAGGGTCGTCTGCGGACGCGCGAGGACTTTCCGGGCGGCGGCCACGTCGACGTCGGCGGCTCGCTGCGCGTCTGGCGCGGGTTGCTGGCCGGCGCGAGCTTCACGCAGTCGAGGGGCTCGGGCCGCGCGGTAGTGACCGGGACGGTTCCCCACCCGATCGAGACGGGACGGGACAGGACCGCGCCGACGCAGGAGGTCTCGCTGGTTCATCGGGAGCGGGCGACGCACTGGTTCGCCGGTTGGCGCTTCCCGTTGCGCGAGTCGCTGGCGCTGGAGCTCTCGGCCGGAGCCACCTATTACAGTCTGCGCCGCGGGGTCGTGGCCGGCCTGACGCCGGCCGAGACGGGCGCCGGGCCGCCGTTCGACGAGGTCGCGCTGCACGTCGCTGCCGGCGAGCATACGCGCAACGGCGTCGGGTTCAACGCGGGCCTCGACGTGGTCTGGATGTTTCTTCCGCCGACGCGGATACCGCAACTCGGCGTCGGCGTGTTCGCGCGAACGAGCGGCGGCGGCGTGTTGCTGCCGACCGGCGCCGGGCCGCCGCGCCGGGTGTCGGCCGGAGGTTTGCAGGCCGGCATCGGACTGCGCGCGCGATTCTGATCCCGGAGACGCCGGGCGCCGGCTCCTTCATTCTTCGTGCCGGGGCGTCGCGGCCAGGTCGAGGCGCACGCCGAGGTGCCGGCTGTCGCTCGTCAGCGGCGACACGACCCGGGGAACGAATCCGTTGCGCGGCTCGACCCGGAGCAGGTACGCCCATCGGCCTCGGGCGTGCACGCCGTGCGGCTCGAACCGTATCGTGACCGGCGCGTCGGCCTGCAGCTCGACGCTGCGCGTCGGTCCTCCGATGGAGACCTCCACCGTGTTCCTGACCCGCGACAGGAGACGGACGTCGAAGGCTTCGATCGGCGCGCCGCTGCTCAGAATCAGCTCGGAGCGCTCGCCGCCGGTGAACCAGATCGGGGAATCCTCCTGCAGCGAGACGTGATCGTCGAGACGATAGAGCAGCAGCGGCGGGTCGTGGCCGTACGGCACGCGCCGTACGACGTCCAGGTTCACGGGCAGGTCGTTGAGCATCGTGAGCTCGACGGGCAGCAGGCGCAGCGCGCCCTGCTGAGCGGTCACGTAGGGCCGCCGGGCGGACGCGAAGGGGTTCACCAGAACGTGCGCCGTGAACAGCGCCCCGCCGACCCAGGCCAGCACCGCCGGGCGCAGCGTGGACGTCGCGGAGGCGAGAAAGACCATCGCGCCGTAGAAGCTCAGAAAGTAGCGGTTCCCCGAAGGCCCGCCGCCCCCCGACCAGGAGTACGGCAGGAGGATCAGCAGGATGACCGCGGCTCCGCCCAGCGCGGCGAGCGTCAGCGCGCGCCATGCCTCCATCGATCGCCAGCGGACGAGCGCGCAGCCGATCGCCACGACGCCGGGAAAGAAGAACGGCACCAGGCCGAAGTGTCGGCCGACGAGGAAATAACCGCCGTTGCGGACGAGGACGACCACCGACTCGATCCGCGTGAGGGGTTCATCGAAGTCCACGTCGTTCGTCGAGACCGGGATCCCGGTCTCGAAGCGTGCGCCGTGCTCGAAGGGGAATCCGGTCGCTCCGCCGTAGAACGTGCGCCGGTCGCCGCCCTGGTAGTTGAACTCGCCGGTGATCAGGGCGTTGACTCCGAAGGATCCGGCGGTGACCAGCGCCAGGACGGTTCCGGCCGCCAGGCCGCGCCTGAACTGCCGCCGCCAGAGGCAGAGCGTCACGATCGGCGCGGCCAGGGCGAGGTGCGGCGGCTTCGAATACACGGCGAGACCGAGAAGCGCCATGGCCGCCAGGTCGGTTCCGGGTCCCGTGAGACGCGACGAGACGGGGCCGCGGCCCGGCGGCGCCGCTTCCTTGTAGAGCCAGAGGAAGCAGGCGAAGACGACCAGCGAGAAGTTGAGGATCTCGGGCGTCAGCCACACGACGTACAGCGGCGTTATCGAGGCGCCGAGGAAGGCGAGCGTGAAGGTCAGCGCCACGCGGTTCGGACAACTGGCGGCGAGAAACGTGTAGCCGGCGAGAAAGCAGCCGGCCAGGAGCAGCACGTTGAGGGCGAGCAGGCCGTTCAGCCCCGCGAGCCTGACGAACGGCGCGGCGAACACCGCGTGGAGGAACGCCTTGCCGAAGAACAGGACGTCGTTGCGCTCCAACTCCGGATTGCGCTTCAGAAAGAGACCTTCGGGGCCGCTGCCGTAGATCCGATAGAAGCGGTTCAGGTCCTTCCGTTCGTAACGCAGATCCCCGTCCTCGGCGGCGCTGAGGGCCATCATCACGTAGGTCGCCTCGTCGCCCTTCACGCCGCCGCCCGATTCGACCGCGTCCAGGGAGAGAGCCGCCGCGACGCCGACGACCGCGATGAGCCCCGTGATCAGGAGTCCCGAACCGGCCGGGGTCCACGGGCGAGGTGTGAAAGAGGCGCTGCGATCGCGAGCCATGACGACAACATGGTAACAGCGGGTTCCACCGGCGGCCGCGCCGAGCCGCCGGTCGGGCGAGAGGGCCGCCGCCCGAGGGCGGACGCCGCGGCGCGGCGCGGTTGCGCCGCCCGTCGGATCCGGATACAATCAAGGGTCTTCCACCGCGTTCCACCACGTCAGGCGGAGAACACGCTTGTGAACTTTCACTTTTCGAATTCCGCGGGGCGGGCCCTGGCATGGGTCAGCCTGGTTCCGATCGTCGCGGGCGCGTGCGGCGACGGCGGCCCGGGCGCGCCGAGTTCCGTCGCGCAGGATCCCGCTTCGCTGCCGCGGAACGGCGCCGCGCCGGTGCTCGCGGCGGGGGCGTCCGGCGCGGGCCCCGAGTCCGGCGGAGCGTTCGGCGTCCCGCCGGCCGTGAACGCCGTGGATCACGACGTAACCCGTCTGAAGGCGGAAGCGCCGGTCGCCGTATCGCCGAAGGACGACGCGGAGATCGACGCTCTGAGCGTGGCCGTGGAGGTCGAGAACGCACGGGCGACGGAGATTCCTTCGGCCGTCGACGCCCCCGCGTTCGAGTATCGTTTCCAGCTTCTCGAGGGGGCGGACGACGCCGGAGCGCCGTTGGACGAGGGCAGGGGGGCGCAGGGCGACGGCGGCCGCACGAGGTTCCCGTTCCCCGTGAAGCTGAAGACGGCGTTGGATCAGGGCCGGGCGTACCGCTGGCGGGCGCGGGCCGAGTTCGCGGTGGAGGGTCGGGACGAGACCGCCGTGAGTGAGTGGTCCGACTGGGCGCGCTTCATGACGCCCCCCAAGCAGCTCGATCACCCTCGGCTCCTCGAGTCTCCGAAGGGTGAAGACGTTCCCAGGACGACGAGGGAGTTCAGAGTGTCGAACGGCGCCGTCCGGTTCCCGACGGGGCAGGTGAAGTACGAGTTCGAGATCTACGAGATCCGGAATCCGTCGAGCCCGATCAAGGTGGAGGTCGCCCGTAGCGGCGGTCGGACCACCACGGCTCGCATCAAGGAGGACCTGGCCGCGGACACGGCGTACTCGTGGAGGGTGCGCGCGAAGGACGACGTCGAAGCGGGAGACTGGATCTCCACGACTTTCCGGACCGCCGCGCCGCCGCCGGCGCCGGGCGGTTCGGGCGGCGGCGGTTCGGGCGGCGGCGGTTCGGGCGGCGGCGGCGGCGGTTCGGGCGGCGGCGGCGGAGGCTCGAACGGCGACGAGATCGACGCCTCCTCGGTACGGTACCTGCACCGGGACATCTCCGGATGGGAGGTCGTTTCCAGGATTACCCGCATCGACGTCAGCGGCCACCGGATCTGCGTCTATCACACCGGCGCCGGCCGGCTCGGCCGCTCGCGGCTCGGGAACCCCGGGGAGCAGATAGACGTCGAAGGGAACGTCTGGGTGTTCGCCCAGTTCGGGGGACGGTGGTACGGGGCGACCTGGGACTGGCTGCGGATCGGGCAACAGTGCAAGAACGAGAGCACGAGCGCTCTGGGACCCGAGCAGATCCGCAGAGCGCCCATGGACCATACGTGGCGGCCGCGGACGGGAGACCGGCTCTGCTTCGCCATGAGCTCGCGCGCCCGGGACGGCGTCGAGGCGGGGCGGCGCCGCTCCAACATCGCGTGCCGGACCATTCCCTAGGAGTATGCGCCGTGGAACGGCGCGGACTCCCGTAGGCTTGGCCGGGCGCCAGGCGGAGCCGCAGGCGACGATTGGCGGGCGGCGTCGCCGGGGCCGGAGGAACTCCGTGGGGGGCAGGGCGCGCGTACCGTTCGCCGAGCGGGGCGGGATGTTGCGGGGCGTGCTGGATCTGGCGGCCGGCCGGTATCCGGCCTTCCTCTTCGGTGGGCCCGTCGGCCGCTTGCTCCCGGTGTTCCATTTCCACGACGTGACGCCGGGGACGCTGGAGCCGAAGCTTCAGCACCTCGCGGAGCACGGCTACCGGACGGTCACCTGCGAGGCGATCGACCGTCTGGTCCACGATGGCGCGCACCCCGGCCCGCGGGCGGTCGTCCTCTGTTTCGACGACGCGCACGCGAGCCTCTGGAGCGTCGCGGCGCCGTTGCTCCGCCGCTACGGTTTCCGGGCCGTGACCTTCGCCATTCCGGGGCGGATACGTGACGCCGCCGCAACCCGGCCCACGATCGACGGATCGGAACCGCCGTCCGCTCCGGGCCTCGACGAGTTCGTGAACTGGGCCGAGCTGCGGGCGCTGCACGCCGGCGGCGTGATCGACGTGCAGTGCCATACCTACTCGCATTCCAGCATCTTCTGCGGGGATTCGCCCGTCGGCTTCGTCACGCCGGCCTGGGGCGCGGAGCATCCCCTGTCCCGGCCGCTGATCTCGCCGGAGTGCGGCGGCGCGTACCTCGATCCGGGGGCGCTCGGCGCGCCGCTCTTCCTGCAGCGGTCGCGCATGAGCGACGCCGTGCGCTACCGTGACGACCCCGCCGCCCGCGAGCGATGCCAGGCCCACGTCCGGGCCCGCGGCGGGGAAGCGGCGTTTCGGAGGCCGGGTTGGGAGGCGGAGCTGCGCGCTCTGGCCGGCGCGCCCGGCGAGCGGGAGGCGGAGGGCGACCGCCGCCGCGCGATCTACGCGGAGATCGACGCCGGGCGCGCGGTCCTGTGCGATCGGCTGCGGACACGCTCGATCCGGCATCTGTGCTTCCCGTGGGGGGTCGCCGGCGTCGTGGCTCGCGAGGCGGCGCGGGCGACGGGGTTCCGGACGGCGTTCTCCGAACGGCTGTTCGGTTTGCGCGCGGTGAAGTCGGGCGACGATCCCTTGCGCCTGATGCGCCTGAACGCCAAGTTCGTGACGCGCCTGCCGCGGCGGCAGCGGCGCCGGGTGTTCGTGAAGCGGGAGGCCGGCCGTTCGGCGCCGGCCGGCGGGGGACGTGGCGCCTGAGCTTCCCGAGGACGTGTCGGTCGCGGTGGTCGCTCACGACGCGGCGGCGACGCTGCCCGACACCCTGCGGTCGCTGCGCGACGCGGGGTGTCCCGAGCGGCGGATCACCGTCGTCGACGTCGCCAGCACGGACGGGACGGCCGCCTGGCTCGCGCGCGAAGCGCCCGGCGTCCGTCATCGCCGGCTCGACGTCAACCTCGGACCGAGCCCGGGACGGAACGTGGGCATCCGTGAATGTCCGACCCGCTGGTTGATGCTGATGGACGCCGACGTGACGGTCGAGCCCGACACGATCCGGATTCTCCGCGAGGCCGTGAGGACCCCCCTCGCGGCGGTCGCCAGTCCCGTCGTCGTGCACGCCGGCCGCCCGCACCTGATTCAGTACGCGGACACGGGTTTCCACTTCATCTGCGAAGCGACGAATCCGTATCTGGACAAGCCGGCCGCGGCCCGCGGTGACGACACCCGCGACATCGGCGCGGCTTCGGGTTGCGCGCTGCTCATCGACCGCGCGGTGGCGATGCGGGTGGGCCTGTTCGACGAACGCTACTTCATCGGCAAGGAGGACGGGGACTTCACGCACCGGGTCAACCTGGCCGGCTACCGGATCGTCGAGCCGCCCGCGGCCCGGGTGCGCCATCGCAGCCGGGCGCGCGGAGCCTGGCTCTTCCACCACCAGATCCGCAACCGGTGGCACGTCATCCTCAAGGTCTACGAAGTCCGCACCCTCCTCGTCCTGGCGCCGATGCTGGTCCTGCACGAGGCGCTGCAGGCGCTGATGCTGGCGGCGAAGGGGCACGGGCTGACGTATCTCAGGGCCGGGGTCGGCCTGTGCCGGCTGCTGCCGGATCTGCCTCGCGACCGGGCGCGGGTCGAACGCCTGCGGGTCCGTTCGGACCGCGAGCTGCTGAACGACGGCGCCCTGGTCGTGCGGGCCGACCTGGCGCGCGGGCGGTTCGTCCGGCGCCTGCTGCACGGCTACGAGGCGGTTCTGCGGGCGTACTGGCGCGCCGCCGGCCCGCTGCTTTCCGCCCGCCGCCGGACCGTCCCGGGCCTGTGACATGCGGCGTCCGCGGGTCCTGGTGTTGACGACGTACTACCCCCCGGTGGTGGGGGGCGTCGAGCAGCATGCGCGCGCGATCGCGCTCTGGCTGCTCGCCCGCGGCTACGAGCCGCGGGTCCTCACGACCCGGGTCGGCGCGGCCGGATCCGGGACGGACGCGGCGGACGGCGTGCCGGTGCGCCGGGTGCGCCCGGCCGGCGTCCGGCGCCAGCGCGTCAAGTGGCTGGCGGTCCCGTTCCTCTTCGCGGCGCTGGTTCGACTGCGGGGCCGCTTCGACGTCGTCTACTGTCCCGATTTCCGCGGAGTGGGGCTGGCGGCCGTGGCGGTGTGCCGGCTGCTCGGCAAGCGTCTGGTCGTGCAGGCCACCACGCCCGGCGCGCACTCCTGCGCCACGTGGGATCCGACGCTCGCCGCCGCCGGCATCGATCCCGGCGGAACCGTCGGCCGCGCCCTCAAGCGGTTCGGGAGCCGGCTCTATTCTCGAGTCGACGCCTCCGTCTGCCTGTCGCGGGAGGCCGAGCGCGAGGCGCGGGAGGCCGGAATCCCCGGAGGACGGATCGTCCGCGTGCCGGGCGCCGCGGACCTCGGCGTCTTCGCGCCGGCGAGCCCGGCGCGGAAGCGGCGGTTGCGGGAGGAACTCGGGTTGCCGGACGACCGCGTGGTCTGTCTCTTCCTGGGCCGCTTGAGCCGGGAGAAGGGCCTGCTCGATCTTCTCGACGCCTGGCGCCGGCTGGATGACGAGCGGGCGTTTCTGCTGCTGGTCGGCCCGGAGATGCCCGGCCACCATCTCGACGTCGGCCCCGAGGCGCGCGCGTTCGTGAAGAGTCACGGTCTGGGCGCCCGGGTGCGGTTCTTCGGCGGCACCGACGAGCCGGCTCGCTTCATGCGCGCCGCGGACGTCTTCGTGAGCCCTTCCCACTACGAGGGCTTCGGCACCACGTTCGTCGAGGCGATGGCGTGTGGACTCGCGCTGGTGGTGTCGCCGGTCGGCGGCGTCACGGAGTACCTGGCGCCCGGCCGCAACGCGGTGGTCTGCGAGCCGGGCGCGCCCCGGCGCCTCGCCGAGGCGCTGTCCCGCGTGGTCGCCGACGAGGCCCTGCGCCTCGCCCTGGGGCGGGCGGCGCGCGCCACCGCCGAGCGGCACTTCGACTGGGAGCGGGTCGCGGGGAGAATCGCGGCCCTGCTCCGCGAGGTCGCCGGTCCGCGGGGGAGCGCCGCCGTGTGAGCGGGGCGCGCGCCGGGATGCTCGGCAACGCCGCGCGGGCGAGCGTGGCCAGCGGCAGCGGCATCCTGCTGGTCGTGTTGCTGGTGGCCGCCGGCCGCCTTCTCGGAGACGAGGACTACGGCAAGTTCTCCTTCGCCCTGGCCCTCGCCATGATCTTCGAGACGGTCGTCGACTTCGGGCTCCAGGGCGTCACCACGCGCGAAGTGGCGCGGAACCCGGGTCGGGCCCCGACGCTGGTCGCCCACGTCCTCGGTCTGAAGCTCGCGCTGGCCGCGGTGGCCGCCGGGGGGCTGGTGCTGGTGGTCCGCCTGGAGAATCCGGACCCGGACGTCCGGTGGGCGTGCTATCTGCTGGGCGTTTCGTCGATCTTCAGGTCGTACGTACTCACCGTGCGGCACACGCTGCAGGGGTTCGAACGGTTCGGCGCCGACGGCGCCATAGTGCTGGTCGACCGCGCCCTGCTCCTGCTGTTCGGGGTCGCGGCCCTCGAAGGGGGCTTCGGACTGATCGGACTGGCGTCGACCTTCGTCGCGGCTCGCGTGCTGTCGTTGTCGGTCGCGTGGCTCGTTCTGGCCGGACGCATCGGCCGGGTCCGGCCGGTGTTCGACCTGTCGGCCTGGCGCGCCCTCCAGTTTCAGGCGCTTCCGTTCGGCGCGTTCTCGGTCGTGTTCCTTCTGTACAGCTATATTGACGCGGTGATGCTGTTCGTCCTGCGGAGCGAAGCGGAGACCGGGCTCTACAGCGCCGCCTACCGCGTCTACGAGGGGCTGAGCAACGTCGCGCAGGTGCTGCAGGCGGTTCTGATTCCGCGGCTCGCCGCGCAGTTCGCCACGGACGCCGCGGCGCACGGACGCTTGTCCCGGCGCGGCCTGGCGGTCGCCTTCGGGCTGGCCGTGCCCGTGGGCGCCGGGGCGATCGCGGCCGCCGGGTTCCTGGTTCCGGCTCTCTTCGGGGCCGGCTACGCCGCCTCGGCGCCGGTGCTGCAGGTGCTCGCCGGCGGTTTGGTCTTCGTCTTCCCGCTGTTCGTCCTGTACGCCGTGGCGCTTTCGGCGGACGGAGGCGCCTGGTTGCTGCGGACGGCGGCGGCCGGCTGTCTGGCCAACGTCGCGATGAACGCGGTGCTGATTCCACGCCACGGCATGTACGGCGCGGCGGCCGCCACGGTGGCCGGGGAAGCGCTTTGCGCGGCGGTGCTCGCCTGGGGGCTCCGCCGCAGGATCTGGCCGGCCGCGGGAAGCGGCGGTCCATGACGTCCCCGCCGCCGGCGGGGCCGCCGCCGGGATCCTCGGCGCTCGTGACCGGCGCCAGCGGGTTCACGGGCTCGGTGCTCGTCCGGCGTCTCGTCGAGCGGGGAGTGCGGGTGACGGCCCTCGCACGCCGCGGTTCGAAGGTGGACCACCTTGCCGATCTGAAGGTCGTCTGGATCCGGGGCGAGGTCGATGACGCCGGCACGATCGCGGGCGCCCCCGACGACACCGAGTACGTCTTTCATCTGGCCGCCGCCTATCGCGAGGCCCGGAGCTCGCTGGCGACGTGCCGACGCGTGCACGTCACCAGCACGAAACGTCTGGCGTCGCGCGCCGCGCGCCTGCCCGGCTTCAAGCGTTTCGTGCACGTATCGACCGTCGGCGTGCATGGACACGTAGCCGACCCGCCCGCCGACGAAGAGGCGCCGTTTCGGCCCGACGACGACTACCAGCGCACCAAGGCGGAGGCCGAACAGTGGTTGCGGGCCTTCGCGAGGACGGAGGCGCTGCCCTGCACGGTCGTGCGGCCGTGCGCGATCTACGGTCCCGGGGACCGCCGGCTCTGGAAGCTCTACCGCTTGGCGCAAGGGGGCGTGTTCCCGGTGCTCGGAGGGAGCCGGCGCCTCTATCACCTGATCCACGTGGACGATCTGGCCGCGGTGCTGATGCGCGCCGCGGTCCATCCCGCGGCGGCCGGCGAGACGTTCATCGCGGGAAACCCCGAGTGGACGACGGTCGAACACATGGCGCAGGTCATCGGGGGCGTGCTCGGACGCCGGGTGCGAATCGTCCGGTTGCCGGCCGCCCCGTTCCGGGTGGCCGCCGCCGTGTGCGAAGCCCTGTGCCGGCCCTTCGGGATCGAGCCGTGGTTGCATCGCCGGCGCGTGGCGTTCTTCACGAAGGACCGCGCCTTCGACACGTCGAAGCTGCGGCGGGTCCTCGGCTTCACGCCGGGCCGCGGCACGGACGACGGGTTGGCCGAGACCGCGCGCTGGTACGTGGATCGGGGATGGTTGTCCGCGAGGACGCATGGCTGACGACAGGGGCCGCGGCCGCGCGGGCGCTCGCGTTCGGCGGCCGGCGGGCGGTTGACGTGACCGGCGTTCCCCCGCGGGCGGGCCGTCCCGGCGGAGGAGCCGGCGGGCTGAACAGGGGCCCGGTCCCGATCGTGCCGAGAGCCGCCGGTTTGCGCCGCGGTCCGGCCTTGCTGGAGAGCGCCGCCTTCGACGTCCTCGTCGTCGGCGGCGGCGTCACCGGCGCCTGCATCGCGCACGACGCCGCCCTGCGCGGGCTCACCGTGGCGCTCGTCGAGCAGCGCGATTTCGGCGGCGCGACGTCGGCGGCCTCCTCGAAGCTGCTGCACGGCGGAATCCGTCACCTGCAGCGGTTGCGGCTCGACAAGGTTCGGGAGTCGCTGCGCGAGCGCGCGCACTTCCGGCGGATCGCCCCCCATCTCAGCCATTGGGTGCCGTTTCTGATTCCCACCTACCGCACCTGGCGGCGCGGCCGCTGGTTCCTCGGCCGCGGACTGGCGCTGTACGCGCGGCTCGGGGGGGACGACGAGGCCGTGGAGCCGGCTTCCGGAACCTGGCTCGATCGCGCCGAGCTCGAACGGGTCGCGCCGCTGGTCGCCGAGGGCGAGGGCGTGACGGGCGCCCTCGTCCTCAACGAGCGCCACCTGCGCAGCTCCGAGCGGATGACGCTGGCGTTCGTCAAGACCGCGGCCGCGCACGGGGCGGTCGTCGCCAACTACGTGGCCGCCGAGGGACTGCTGCGCGAGGGAAGCCGCGTGGTCGGGGTGCGCGCCCGCGACGTCGAGCGCGGCGGCGAGTTTCCGATCCGGGCGCGGGTGACCGTCAACGCCGCGGGACCCTGGCTTCCCGCCCTGAACGAGCGGTTCGCCGCCGGGAAGCTGCGCCGTCCCGTCACCGGGCTGGCCGTCGGCGCGCACGTCGTGACCCGGCGGATCATGGATCGTTTCGCCGTGGCGCTCTCCACCCGGCGCCGGTCCGCGGCCCTGGTCGGGCGCGGCGGCCGCCACGTGTTCGTGATCCCGTGGCGCGGGCACTCGCTGATCGGCACGTCGAATCGTCCGTTCACGGGGGATCCGGCCGCCGTGCGGCCGACGCCGGAGGACGTGTCGGACCTCGTCGAGGACGTGAACCGGGCCCTGCCGTCCGCGGCGCTGAGCGCCGGCGACGTGCGCCACGCGTTCGCCGGCCTCTACCCCCTGACGGCGGCGCGCGTGAAGCCCGGCGTCTATCAGGGCGCCGCCGACTACCAGGTCGTCGATCATGAACGGCTGGGAGGGGCGCCGGGCGTCGTCTCCGCGCTCGGCGCGAAGTACACGACCGCGCGGCGTCTCGCCGAGCTGGCCACCACCGTGGTCTGCCGCAAGCTGAACCGACGCGGCGAGCGCTGCCGCACGGCGGAGACGCCGCTGGTCGGGGCGGACGCCTCGGACCCGGCCGGCCTCCGCCGCCGGGTCGCGGCTCTCTCCGGCGATCGTCTCGGAGCGGAGACGGTCGACGCGCTGGTTCGCCACTACGGCGTCGAGGCGCTGCGCGTGGTCGAGTGCGCCGCCGAGGATCCCGCGCGCCTCGACCAGGTGGCGGCCGGCCGGGAGACGATCGCGGCCGAGGTGGTCTTCGCCGTCGAGCACGAGATGGCGAGGCGACTGGACGACGTCGTGTTTCGGCGCACCGGTCTGGGCACGCTGGGGCATCCTGGCGCCGACTGCCTCGAACGCTGCGCGCGCATCATGGCGGGGCGGCTCGGCTGGTCCGAAGAGCATCGCCGGCGGCAGGTGGAGCGGACGCGGGCGGCCTTTCCGGTGGCGCCGGCCTGATGCGCGCGGGCGCCGACGCGTTGCGGGTGCTCGTGATCGCGCCGACGCCGTTTTTCGGCGATCGCGGCTGTCACGTGCGCATCTACGAGGAGGTCCGCGGCATCGCCGCGCGCGGGGTCGAGACGCGCGTGCTCACCTACCCCACGGGGAGCGACGTGGAGGGCGTGTCCATCGCGCGCGCGTCCGCGTGGCTCGGCGCCGAGGCCGGGGCGCTCGGTCCGAGCTGGAGCCGGCCGCTGCTCGATCTGTCGCTGCTGGCGGCCTGCCGCCGCGCGGCGGCGCGGTTCAGGCCGCACCTGCTGCACGCGCACCTGCACGAGGGGATCGTGATCGGCTGGGTGCTCCGCGGGCTGTACGGGACCCCGCTGGTCGCCGACCTGCAGGGAAGCCTGGCGGCCGAACTCGCCGACCACGGCTTCATCGGGGCGGGCGGCGCGCCGGCCCGCCTGATCGCGAGGATCGAGCGCTGGCTCGCGGGACGTCCGGATCGGATCGTGGTGAGTTCGGTCCACGGCGCGTCGCTTCTCGCGTCCCTGGGCGTTCCCCCCGAGACCGTCGAGGCGTTGCCCGACGGCGTGGACGTCGAGGTCTTCCGCCCGCGGCCGGCCGACCCGGGCCTGGCGCGCGCGCTCGACCTCGACGGCAAGCGGGTCATCGTGTTTCTGGGCGTGTTGACCGGGTATCAGGGGGTCGGCGTGTTGCTCGATGCCGTCCCCCTCGTGATCCGGGCGCGGCCCGACGCGCACTTCCTGATCATGGGCTATCCGAACGAGGAGCACTACCGGCGCCTGGTCCGCGAGCGCGGAATCGCCCGGCACGTGACCCTGCCGGGCCGCGTTCCGTACGGGGACGCGCCGCGCTGGCTCGCTCTGGGCGAGATCGCGGTCTCGCCCAAGCAGTCGCTCACCGAGGCCAACGGCAAGCTGCTCAACTACATGGCCTGCGGTCTGCCCGTGGTGGCCAGCGACACGCCGGTCAATCGCGAGCTGCTGGGCGGCGACGGCGTCTACGCGCGCGCCGGCGACGCGCACGCCCTGGCCGCGCGCCTGACGGAGCTGCTGGCGAATCCCGCGGCGGCGCTCGGGCGCGGCGGCGCGTTGCGGCGGCGCGCCGTCGAAGAGTTCGCCTGGCCCGCGATCATCGAGCGCCTGGAGCGCCTGTACCGCTCGCTGGCCGCTCCGGGCGCCGCCGTCCCGCGCTGATCCCTGCACGGCCGGGAGGGCATGGCCGGCGCCCGCTTCGCCGGTCACGGACGATCCGCGCCGGCGCTCCCGCGGCGCCGATCCCCGTTCCCGACGTCGATTCCCCGATTGTCGACGCCCCTGGCGTCGAGGCGCCGGCATCTTCGATCACGGCGTTGCCGCCGATACGGATCTCGTGGGGATGACGGAGCACGACCCGTGGCGTCGCCGCCTTCGGGAAGAACCGCCCGCGGCCGTGACGCGGCCGTCGGGCGTGCGATGCGCCGCGGCCCGCGTGCGCCGAACGCTCGGGAGCCGGTGGTGGCTCGCGCCGCTGACGTTCCTGTCGCTGGCCGTCCTCCATACGTGGCCGCTGGCGGCCGAGCTGAGCCACGGGTCGCGGATCCACGACGACGCGTGGCTCAACGCGTGGGCCGTGTCGTGGATCGCCCGGCAGGTCGCCCACGAGCCGTGGCGCCTGTTCGACGCCAACATGTTCCATCCCCACCGCGGGGCCATGGGCTACACGGAACCGCTGGTCGTGCCCGGGGTGCTGGCGGCGCCGATCGGCTGGCTGGGCGGGTCCCCGCTCCTGGTCCACAACGTGCTCGTGCTGCTCGGGTTCACGCTCACCGCGCTCGCCGTCCATGCGCTGGTCAGGGCCTGGACCGGCGACCACCGGGCCGCGCTGCTCTCGGGCGTCCTGTTCGCCTTCAGCACCGTACTCCAGACCCGTACGGCGCACGTGCAGGCGCTGCATGCGTACTGGTTGCCGCTCGCGTTCCTGGCGTTCCACCGCCTGATGACGCGGCGGCGGACACGAGACGCGGCGTGGCTCGGGGCCTGCGTGCTCGGCGCGGCCCTGACCTCGGGTTACCTCGTCGTCTTCGTGTGCTTCGCGCTCGCCGCGGCCGCCCTGGTGCGCACCCGCGATTTCCTGGGTCCCGGCGGCGCCCCGCTGCTGCTGCGGCTTGCGGGGGCCGGGACGGTCACCCTGCTGGCCCTCCTCGTGGTGCTGGGGCCCTACGTCGAGGCGGGCCATCGGCGGCCGCCGGTGGCGGAGGCGGCCAGCATGGCGACGGCGTTGAGCAGCTACCTGTCGTCGGCGGCGAGGATGCACTACGAGAGCTGGAGCGGAGGCTTTTATCACGCCGCCCCGGGCGCCCTGTTCCCGGGCGTCGTCACGCTCGCGCTGGCCGCCGTCGGCATTCTGCGGCGGCGCTCGGGCGCCCCGTACGCGACTCGCCGGACGCTCGCCGCGGTCGCCTGCACGGGACTCGTGTTGTCTCTCGGCTCTCTCACCCCGGTGTACGGTTGGGCGTACCAGCTCGTGCCGCCGCTGCAGGGGCTGAGGGCGGTCCACCGCTTCGGAATCCTGGTGGTCTTCTCCCTCTCGGTCCTGGCGGGCATCGCGTTCAGCGCAATGGCGAGGCCGGCGTCTGCGCGGGGAAGAACCCTCGTCCTGGCCGTCCTGCTCGCGCTCGCCACGGCGGAGAGCTTCCACGGAGTGGGAGCCTACCCGCGGTTCGACTACGCGGGCCGGGTCCATCGCTATCTGGCCGAGTCCTCCTGGCCCGGCGCCGTGGCCGAGCTACCCATCTACGGACGCCGCGAACCCCACCGCAACGCGCGGTACCTCCTGGCGTCAACGGCGCACTGGCGCCCTCTGCTCAACGGGTTCGGCGGATTCGCCCCGCCCGACTTCGACGACACCACCCGTCTGGCCGGGATGTTCCCGTCGGTTCTGGCGGTGGCGTGGCTGCAGGACGTCGGAGTGGGATACGTCGTCCTGCACACCGACCACTACACGGATTCGCACCTCCGGGAGTTGTCGGGCCGCCTCGAGAAACGGCGCGATCTGGTGCTCGAAGTCGCAAGCGGGACGACCCGGCTGTACAGGATTCGCCGCGAGAGGTCGCGGGGCGTCTCGGCTCTGAGCCCGGCGCCGGTCCTGTCGGAGCTGCGCTTCGTGGACGGACCTTCCGGGGACAGCATGCTACGGGCCGCCGGCGGCCTGGCCCGCGTCTTCGGCTTTCAGTCGCAGGACCGGTTCATTGCGTACATGGAGTCGACGGGGCCGGCGTCGCGCATCCTGCTGCGGCCCCGCGCGGCGATGTCCGGCCGGTTCCTCGACGCCGCGACCGGCGCGGTCCTGCGGGAACTTGCCGTTCCGGCCGGCAGCGCCGGGCCGCCCGTGGACGTGCGGGTCCCCGCCGGACACGCGCAAGTGCTGCTCGACCTGCAGGCCCGGCCCGAAACCGCGGGGGCCGTGGCCAGGGCGGAGCCCCGCGATGCTCCGCGCGGCACGCGGGCCGGCGAGGGACCGAGAGGCGGCGGGCGCTCCGGGGGCGGTTCCTGATTCGGAGTTCGATCGGACGGCGGCCGCCGGCCGGTCATCCGCGCCGGGCGTACTGGCGGTCGTGGTACGCGCGCCAGGCCGCGCCGTCCTCCTTGATCGGCCGCCACCACCCCTCGTTCTTCCTGTACCAGTCGACGGTTGCGGCCAGGCCGGTCTCGAACGCGGTCCGCGGCTCCCAGCCGAGCGCCCGGAGCTTGGCGTCGTCCAGGCGGTAGCGGCGGTCGTGCCCCGGCCGGTCCGCCACCGGCTCGACGAGGGACGCGGGCCGGTCGAGCAGGTTCAGGATGCGGTGCGTCAGGTCCAGGTTCGTCACCTCTGCGCCGCCGCCGACGTTGTACGTCTCGCCGGGCCGGCCCCGCTCGATCAGCAGGTCGAGCGCCCGGCAGTGGTCGTCGACGTGCAGCCAGTCGCGGACGTTCAGGCCGTCCCCGTAGAGCGGCAGCGGCCGATCGTCCAGGGCGTTGGTGACGAACAGCGGGATGACCTTCTCGGGGTGCTGCCGGGGACCGTAGTTGTTGGAGGCGCGCGAGATGACCACGGGCACCCCGAAGCTGGCCCAGAAACTGTAGGCAAGGCGGTCCGCGCCGGCCTTGCTGGCCGCGTACGGGTTGCGCGGCCGCAGCTCGTCGGTCTCCCGGCTGGCTCCCGCCGGCACGCTGCCGTAGACCTCGTCGGTCGAGATCTGCACGAAGCGCCGCAGGCGGGGCGCTTCGCGGGCCGCGTCCAGGAGCACGAACGTGCCGTGCACGTCCGTGCGGATGAACTCCCCGGCGCTCAGCAGGGAACGGTCGACGTGCGTCTCGGCGGCGAAGTGCACCACGACGTCGGCGCCCCGGACCAGGGGCGCGGCGACGGCCGGGTCCGCGACGTCGCCGCGGACGAAGCGGTGCCGCGGATGGGTGTCGAGGTCCTCCAGGTTCTCGCTCCGGCCCGCGTAGGTCAGCTTGTCGAGCGTCGTCACGCGCCAGTCGGCGTGCGCTTCGAGCGCGTGGTGGACGAAGTGGCTGCCGATGAAGCCGGCGCCGCCGGTGACGAGCACCTCAACCATCCCGGCGCGTCCAGTCGTACGGCAGCGCGCCGTGCGGCTCCAGGCGGTACTCGTCCGGGTCGTCGTAGCGGTACGGCTCGGTGGGGACGTTCACCACGATCGACGGCTCCCGGCCGATGCACTTCCAGCCGTGGTGGACGAGGTTGGGGACCTGCACCAGCGTCGGGTTCAGGTGGCCCAGGAAGAACTCGTTCACGCGCCCGCGCGTCGGCGAGTCCTCCCGCGTGTCGACGAGCACCAGCTTGATCATCCCGGCGACGCACGCGAAGTGATCGACCTGCCGCCGATGGTAGTGCCAGGCCTTGACCACGCCGGGGTACGTGGCGGACACGTACACCTGTCCGAACTTGCGGAAGAGGTCGTCGTCGGCGCGCAGGATCTCCATCAGCCACCCGCGCTCGTCCGGAATCAGCCGCAACGGCTTCGTCCGGACGCCGTCGATCGGCTGCCGGTCGACGGCCGCGTACGGGACGGGATCGGCCACGGGTCGTTCCTTTCCTGGCGCGCCGTTCAGCGCAGACCCACTTCCGAGCGATCGCCCAGCATGAAGCGGAGCGCCGCCGGTTTGCCGCCGCGGCGGACGATGGTGACGTCGCGGCCGATGAGGCTGTCGGTGACGCGGTCGGTCAGGCCGGCGATCCGGCTGCCTTCCATGACGATGCTGTTCTCGATCTCGGACCCGCTGATCTCCACGCCGCGCATGACGGCCGTGAAGGGCCCGACGTAGGCGTCCCGGATGCGGGCGTCGTGCCCGATGATGGCCGGACCGCGGACCACCGACCCCGATAGGACCGCGCCCGGCTCCATCACCACCTTGCCCTCCACGCGGGAGTCGCCGTCCACCGCGCCGTCGATCCGCGGGGTCAGGGTGTCAAGGATCAACCGGTTGGCCTCGAGCAGGTCCTCCAGGCGCCCGGTGTCCTTCCACCACCCGTCGACGACGTGCCGCCGGACCGGCAGGCCGCGGTCGATCAGATCCTGGATCGCGTCGGTGATCTCCAGCTCGTTCCGAAAGCTCGGCTCTATCCGCCGCACCGATTCGAAGATCGCGCTGGCGAACATGTAGACGCCGACCAGGGCCAGGTTGCTGCGCGGCGCCTTCGGCTTCTCGACCAGCCGCACCACGCGGTCCCCGTCGGTCTCGGCGACGCCGTACCGCTCCGGGCGCGCCACCGGCGTCAGCAGGATCTGGGCCGCGGGCCGCGTGGCGGCGAACTCCTCGACGAACGGGACGATGCCCTTGGCCAGCAGGTTGTCCCCGAGATACATCACGAACGGGTCGTCGCCGATGAACGGCTCGGCGATCAGAACCGCGTGGGCCAGCCCGCGCGGCGCGTCCTGCGGGATCCAGGTGACCGTCACCCCCCACCGCGATCCGTCGCCCACGGCCGCCTCTATCTCCGCGCGGGTGTCTCCCACGACGATGCCGATCCGGCGGATCCCGGCCGCGGCCAGCGTCTCGATGCCGTAGAACAGCACCGGCTTGTTCGCCACCGGGACGAGCTGCTTCGCGCTGGTGAACGTGAGCGGCCGCAGGCGCGTGCCCTTGCCGCCGCTGAGGATGAGCCCCTTCATCGTGGACGATCCCGCGGTTCGCCCCTGCCACACGGCCGGGGGCGCCGCAACGCCGCAACACGGGGTGCGCGCGGGGGAGAAGTGCGCCCGATTGCGTTCGGCGGATGGTACAATGAACGCGAGACGGCGACCAAATCGGCGCGCGCCGGACGGTGGCCGTCCGACGGCCTCGCGCCTTCGTCCGCCATGCGAATCCTCCCGCCCGCCGCCGGCCTCCCGTTGGCGGCGCTCGTGCTGTCCGCCGGCTGCGCGGCTCCGTCCGAACCGGCGGCCGTCGCGAATCTCGCCGACAGCCGGGAGCGTGTTCCGCCCGCCGCGCCCGTCGAGGTGGCCGTCGGCCACGACGAGGGTTGGCACCCGGTCGAGCGCGCGGCGTCGGGCGAGCGCTCGTGGCGGTGGACGACCGCGCGGGCGGCGCTCTCGTTCCGCAACCCGCGCCGCCCCGCCAGGCTGCTGCTCGACGTGCAGGGACGCCCCCACCTGTTCGACCGCCCGCAAGTGCTGTCGCTCGCCGCCGGCGGTCGAACGCTGCGCGAGGAGACGCTGGACACGGACGCCGTCGTCCGTCTCGACTACGAGCTGACGGAGGCCGAGCTGGGCGGCGGCGACGTGGTCAGCCTGGAGCTGCGGGTCGACCGGACCTTCGTCCCGGCGGAGGTCGCCGACAGCGGCGACACGCGTGAACTGGGCGTCCGGGTGACGCGCGCGCGCGTGGAGGCCCGGGGGGCGGCGCACCGTGACCGCCCGGCGGCGGCGGCGCCCCGCCTGCGCGTCGCGTGGACCCGCGACGTGGGCGGCGGCGCCGACTTCATCAGCCTCGGCGAGCAGCTCCTGCTCATGGCCTACGACTCGCACGACGGCCGGGGCGAGCGCGCGGTCCTGGGCGAGACCGCGGGCTACGCGAAGCCGCTGATCACGCCGGACGGGGCGTCGATCGTCTTCACGATCCGCCGCCAGAACGCCGTCTACGCGATCGACTGGGACGGAACCGGTCTGCGGCGGCTCGCGGACGGATTCGGCCTCGACGTCTGGGCGGATCCGGTGGACGGCGCGCAGTGGGTCTACGTCGGCGTCGACGAGGCGCCCACCGATCCGCCCACGTATCCGGCCGTCCGGCGGCACCGTCTGGACGATCCGGCGGTCTCCGAGGTGGTCTGGGACGCCCGGCCGGTGTCCGCCGACAGCTTCCAGCTCTCCGCCGACGGACGAACCGCCGCCGCGCTGATGCCCTGGCCGGCCGCCGGCGTGGCCGACCTGGACCGGGGGACGTGGCGCAGGCTCGGCGAGGGCTGCTGGACCGCCTTCTCGCCGGGCGCGCGGCCCCTGTTCTGGTACTTCGACGGGGCGCACCGCAACGTGACGATCGTCGACGTCGACACCGAGGAGCGCTGGCGGGTGCCGATCGACGGCGCTCCCGTGGTCGGCGGCTTCGAGGTCTACCATCCGCGGTGGACGAACCATCCCCGCGCGATCGTCCTGACCGGTCCGTACACCGTGGGGGAGCGCGCCAACAGGATCCGGGGCGGCGGCGGCCAGGTGGAGGTTCTCGTCGGTTTCTTCGACGAGACGGTCACCTCGATAGCGTCGTGGCGCCGCGTGACCGTCAACGACGAGCCCGACTTCTACCCGGACGCGTGGATCGAGCCGGGCACGCTGCCCGAGCCGCGCGGCGCCGCCGGCCCCCGGCCGGCCCGGGGGGGCGGTTCGGACGCCGCCGAATCGGTCCGGGGATCCGATGCGGACGCCGCCGAGTCGACCCGGGCGTCCGGTTCCGACGCCGCCGTCCTGGTCGTGGACGTTCGGGTGAGGGAGGAGGCGGCGCTTCCGACGCCCGCGTCCATCGCGCCGTATCGCGAGGGGCTGCTGGCGCTGGAATACGACGTGGTCGACGTCGTCGAGGGACGGCTGGACGCCCCGGTCGTCGCCGTCGCGCACTGGGTCATCCGCGACGCCCGGACCGTCGCCGGCGCGGAGCGGCCGGCCGGGCGGACGTTCCGGCTGGCGCTCGCGCCCTACGACGCGCGGCCCGAGCTGGAAGGCAAGCGTCTGGTCCTGGAGACCACCGACCTCACGCTGCCGCTGTTCTACGACGTCGCCTCCGCCGGGCTCGCGCCGTGACCCGCGTCGCAGCCTCGCCGCGTCGTCCGGCGGCCGGGTTCGGCCTGATCGGGCTGGCCCTGGCCGCGGCCTGCGGACCGGCGGGCGGGGAGGAGACGGCCGCCGCCTTTCGCGAGACGGCCCGGTCGCTGGCCGCGGCGGCCGAAGCCTCCGGAGACGCCGCGGTCGCCGGCCGGGACGGCTGGCTCTTCTTCGCGCCGGAGCTGCGCCACGTGTCGGTCGGCGCCTTCTGGGGACCGCGCGCGGCCGAGGTCAGCCGGGCGCGCCGGCCGGACGCGGCGGACCCGCTGCCGGCGATCGTCGACTTCCACGCGCAACTCGAGGCGGCCGGCGTGGAGCTGCTGGTCGTGCCCGTGCCCCCGAAGAGCGTCGTCTACGCCGACCGGGTGTCGCCGGAACTCGACGTTCCCGCGCCGGTTCCGCGCCTCGATCCGGAGCACCGCGCGTTCTACGCGCGGTTGCGCGGCGCGGGCGTCGAGGTGCTCGACCTGACGGATCGTTTCCTCGCCGGCCGGGACCACCCGGAAGGGCCGGTCTACTGCCGCCACGACACCCACTGGTCGGGGGTCGGGTGCGTGCTGGCGGGCCGGGAGATCGCCGCCGCCGTGCGCGGGCGCCCGTGGTTCCGGGACCTCGGCGAGGGAGGGTACGAGACCCGCTGGCGCGACGCCGCGATCACCGGGGACCTGACGCACGAGCTGGAAGAGAAACCGCCGGCCGAGCGCCTGCGCCTGCGGGAGGTGCGGCGCGCGGACACGCCGTGGGGGACGGCGGCGGCGGACCCGGACAGTCCGATCGTGCTGCTCGGAGACAGCCACAACCTGGTGTTCCACGTCGGCGGGGACATGCACGCGGCGGGGGCCGGGTTGCCCGAGCAGCTCGCCTTCGAGCTGGGCGCGCCGGTGGACCCGGTCGCGGTCCGGGGCGCCGCCTCGGCCGCGGCTCGCGTCAACCTGCTCCGCCGGGCGCAGCGCGACCCCGGCTACTGGCGGGACAAGCGCCTCGTCGTCTGGTGTTTCGCCGCGCGCGAGTTCACCGAGGGCGACGGCTGGCCGATCGTCCCGATCCGTCCCTGACGAATCCGCCGCCGGGTCCGTGGTTCCGCTCCGGCGCCGGTCGGGCGCGGAGCGGGATCAAGGGTCGCCGGCGCCGCTCCGCCGGTCCCGGACGACCCGGGCCGGGACCCCCGCCGCGACGGCGAACGGCGGGATCGCGCCGCGCACGACGGCGCCGGCCCCCACGATCGCGTCCCGGCCGATCGTCGCCCCGTCGGCGACCACGACGTGCGCGCCGAGCCAGACGTTGTCGTCGACCTCGATCCCGCGGGCGGTACGTTCCTGGTGGAGCACCGGCACGTCCGTCCGGCCGTGGGCATGGTCTCCGCCGACCAGGTACGTGTAGGCGGCCACCAGCGTGTTCTTTCCGAGCCGGACCCGGCCGCCGGAGAAGATCTCGCAGTGGAAGCCGACGTTGGCGTGGTCGTCGATCACGATGTCGCCGTTCTTGCAGCTCAGGATCGTGCCGCGGCCGATGAAGACGCCGCTGCCTACGTCGATGCCCCGGTTGTCCGCGCCCTTCGCGTCGAGACAGCAGGCGTCGTCGATCACCACGTCGTCGCCGATGCGGATCTTGTGCGGATGCCGGAGCACCACGTTGGCGCCGAACGTGACGTTGCGGCCGACGCGGCCGAGCAGCCGCGGGTAGAGCTTCGACCGCAGCCAGAGGCCGAGCGCGCCGGGCAGGGCGCTGCACAGGGTGACGACGAGCTCGTACTCGACGAGCGCCCGGAGGCCGGGCCGTCCGACCACGAGCCGCGCGTAGCGCGCCGCCCGGGAGCGGTCGGGGGCGAACAGCTCCTCCTGGATCACGGTAATTCCGCGGCGTCCGGGCGGGGCGCCGCCGGGCGCGCCCGGCGGCGAGGTCGAATCGGGCAAGGGACTTCCTCCGCCGCGAAGCTTATCCGTTCCGGCGGGCGGGACGGGTAGACTGGGCGCGCCGGATGGTCTTCAGCTCGCACCTCTTCCTCTTCTACTTCCTGCCGGCGACGCTGATCGTCTACTACGCGCTGCCGCGCCGCGCCCGCCATCTCGCCCTGGCGCTGTTCAGCTACCTGTTCTACGGCTGGGCGAATCCGCTGTTCGTGGTGTTGCTGCTCACGTCCACCGCCGTCGACTACTTCTGCGGCCTGGCCATCGCCGGGCGCGGGCCGGTCTGGCTCGCGCGGCTGGGCGGACGCCGGGCGACGGCGGCCCGCTGGGCGCGGCCGATCGCCGTGGTGGACCCGCGCGACCCGGCCGGCGCGCGCCGGCGCCGCGCCGCCGTCGCCCTGTCGCTGGCGGCCAACCTGTCGCTGCTCGGGTTCTTCAAGTACTTCGACTTCGGCATCGACACGGTGAACGGCGTCGCCGACCGGCTCGGCGCGTCGTGGCTGCACCTGGACGTGGCGTTGCGGGTGACGCTGCCGCTGGGCATCAGCTTCTACACCTTCCAGTCGCTCAGCTACACGATCGACGTCTCGCGCGGCCACGCGGCGGCGCTGCGCGGCTTCGTCGACTTCGCCTGCTACGTGTCGATGTTCCCGCAGCTCGTCGCGGGGCCGATCATCCGCTTCGCGGAAGTCGCCGACCAGCTCGCGTCCCGGACCCATACCGCCGCCCGCTTCGCGCGGGGCGTCGCGTTCGTCAGCCTCGGTCTCGCCAAGAAGGTGCTGCTGGCCAACCCCTGCGGCCGGATCGCCGACCTCGCCTTCGACGCGGGGTCGATCGGGGCCTTCGACGCCTGGTTCGGCGCCGCGGCGTACGCCTTCCAGATCTACTTCGACTTCAGCGGCTACTCGGACATGGCGATCGGGCTCGGGTTGATGCTCGGCTTCGTGTTCCCGAAGAACTTCGACTCGCCGTACCGCGCGCAGTCGATCACCGACTTCTGGCGGCGCTGGCACATCTCGCTGTCGTCGTGGCTGCGGGACTACCTGTACGTGCCGTTGGGGGGCAGCCGGAGGGGAAGCGCCCGGACGTACCGCAACCTGGCGCTGGTGATGCTGCTGGGCGGCCTGTGGCACGGCGCCTCCTGGACCTTCGTCGTCTGGGGCGGCGCGCACGGGTTGCTGCTGGCGGTCGAACGGTCGCTCGGCGCGAGTCCGTACCGGCTTCTCCCCGCGCCGTTCCGGGTGGCCCTCACCTTCGGCCTGGTGCTCGTGAGCTGGGTCTTCTTCCGCGCCGCCGACCTGCCCGCGGCGGCCGCGTACCTGCGGAGCATGTTCGGCCTCGAACCGTACACGGACCCGGCGCGCCTGCTGGGACAGGTGCTGTACGAACCGTACTCCCTGTTGAGCTTCGGTTGCGCCGCCGCCGTCACGTGGGCGGCGCCGCAGACCTGGGACTGGACGCGCCGCCTCACCGCGGCCAAGGCGATCGTCGTCGTGGTCCTGCTGGGGCTGGCGTGCGCCGTGCTGGCGACCCAGGCGTACAATCCCTTCATCTACTTCATCTTCTGAATCCGGGTGATGCCGACCGTGTTCCGTCCTCGTCCGCCCCGCCCGGAGCGGGAAGAATCCGGTCTCCGCCTGTCCCGTTCCGAACGCGCGCGGATCGCCCAGGCGCGGGACGAGGCGGGCGCCACGGCCGTCGCGCCCCCGCTGGCCCGCCTGCTGGTGGCGGCGTTCGCGCTGCTGGCCGCGGCGCCGGCCGTCGCGCAGTTGGGGCTGGCCCCCGGCTTCTTCTTCCGCGCGGCGGGCGCGAGACCGCCGGCGGCGGGCGCGGCGCCGGCGCCGGATTCGGTCTTCGAGCGGGTGCGCGCGGTCAACCGGGACCTGCTGGCCCGGGCCGGGGCCGTCGAGGATCGGCTGGCCGACGACTCCGTGCTCGGCCGCCGCGTGCGCCCCGTGGTGCAGGACGCGCTGACCGGCTGGCTGGGGGCCGGCACGTCGCAGGTGGAGGTCGGCGTCGGCGGGTGGTTGTTCTACCGTCCGGACATCGACCACGTCACCGGGCCCGGTTTCCTGTCCGCGGCGGCGCTCGCCCGCCGCGCGGCGGAGGGGGACACGCTCTCGGCGGCGCGGCATCCCGACCCGCGGCCCGCGCTGCTGGAGCTTCACGAGCAGCTCGAACGGCGCGGCGTCCGCCTGATCGTCGCCCCGACGCCGGTCAAGCCGTCCGCGGACCCCCGGCAGGTCGGCCGCGGCGGCTTCGCGTCGGGGCCGGTCAGGAACCGGTCCTGGCGCCGCTTCGCGCGGGAGCTCGAGCGGGCGGGCGTCACCGTCTTCGACGCCGGCCGCACCCTGTCGGCGCTGCGGCGGGAAGGGGCCGGGCCGCTCTATCTGGCCACGGACACGCACTGGCGGCCGGAGACGATGCGACGGGCGGCGGCGGATCTCGCCGCCCTCGTCGAGCGGCAGGCGGCGCTGTCCGGGCCCGCCGCCGGCTGGCGCGCGCGCCGCGTCGAGGTGACCGGCCGGGGCGATACGGCGCGGCTGCTGGACCCGGATCCGCGGCCGGGCCGCGACCGGGCGGAGACCGTCGAAGTGACCCGCGTCGAGACGCCGGCGGGGGAGGCGTGGGCCCCGGATCGCTCCGCGGAGGTCCTGCTGCTCGGCGACAGCTTCACCAACGTCTATTCGCTGGCGTCGCTCGGATGGGGCGTGTCGGCGGGTCTGGCGGAGCAGCTCGCCTTCGCGCTCGGCCGCCCGGTGGACCGCCTGAGCCAGAACGACGGCGGCGCCTTCGCCCCGCGCCGCCTGCTGGCGGCGGCGCTCGCCCGCGACGCCGAGCGTCTGGCGAACACGCGCGTGGTGGTGTACCAGTTCGCCGCGCGCGAGCTCTCCCAGGGCGACTGGCGGCCGATCCGCCTGGAGGCGGCGACCGCGCCGGCGCCCGGCGGAGCCGCGTTCTGGGAGCCCGGCGTCGATGCGACGGCCCTCGTCGAGGCGACCGTGGCGGCGGCCGGGGCCGTCCCCGCGCCCCGGTCGGTCCCCTATCGCGATCACGTCGTCGCGCTCCACGTCGAGGAAATCGAGGTGCTCGCCGGACCGGCCGTCGACGCCGTTTCGAGCGCGGTCGTCTACGTGCGCAGCATGGTCGACGACGAGCTGACCGCGGCGGCCGGCTGGCGGCCGGGCGACCGGGTGCGTCTCGCCCTGCGCTCCTGGGCCGCGGTGGCGCCGGAGCTCGACGGCATCAGCCGCGGCGAGCTGGACGATCCCCGACTGCTGGCGGCGCGGCCGTGGTGGGGAGCGCCGGCGGACGAATAGCCGCGTGGGGTATCATCCGACGCGGGCGCGTGCCGGCGTCGCTTCGGGCCGAATCGTGTCGAAAGATCGATGCCGGTACGCCGCCGCGGCGTCCCCCGGCGCGATCCATGGCCCGGTCGCGCGAACGTCGTCGAGCCGGTCCGGGAAAGGATTGCGCGGGCAGGCGCCGCCGGGCGCCTCGCGTCAGGCAAATGGAGGTTTCTTGAGAACGAAGAAGTTCGGCTCGGTGGCGGCGGTTCTCGTCGCGGCGATGCTCCTCGGCGGTTCCGCCGCCGCCCAGACCCCGGAGCAGGCGCCGGGGCGTTCGGGAAGCAGGCTGATGCAGGGCGGATACGTCAACCTCAACTGGGCGTACCTGCTGCCGGACCGTTCGTGGAGTCAGAGTCTGCCGCGGGAGCTGTACGACGAAACGGCCACGTTCGCAGCGCGTCACGCGGCGTCCCGCCACGCGGGGCCGGACGCCGCCGCCGGACTGCGCCTCTTCGGGGGGTTCGCCGTCGGCGTGGGCGCAGCGCGCTTCCGCACGGCGAAGACCGTCGACTTGACCGGATCGGTTCCGCATCCGCTCTTCTACGGCGCCGATCGCGCGCGGACGGTGAACCAACGGCTCACGGGATACAACCGCACCGAGCTGGGCCTGCACGGGATCTTCTCCTGGACGATACCCGTGACCGGGCGCGTCGACGTCGCGTTGTCGGGCGGCCCGTCCTGGTTCGTCGTCGACCACGACCACGTCGTCGACGGCGCCGGGATCATGGTGCGCGAGACCGGATCGCCGTACGACCGCGTCGCCGTGGGCGACGTTCGCAGCGCTTCCGTGCGGAAAATCGTGCGCGGCGCGAACGTCGGCGCCGACGTGACCTATCATCTCTACCGCAGCCTGGCGCCCGGCGCGGTGTTCTGGACCGTGGGGGTGGGGGGCTTCGTGCGCTGGACCACGGGAACGGCGGAGGTTGACCAGTTCACCGAGCCGATCGACGTCGGCGGTTTCCAGACCGGGGCCGGCTTGCGCTTCCGCTTCTGAACGGTCCGGTCGGGCCCCTTCCGTGGTTCCGGCCGCGGCGCCCATGGCCTATCGCAGCACGCTCGAAGCCCGCCTCGCCCGCAAGGCGACCCGCGCGATCTCGACGTTCGACCTCGTCGAGGCGGGCGACCGCGTCATGGTCGGCCTGTCGGGCGGGAAGGACAGTTGGGCGTTGCTGCAGCTGCTCGACGTGCTGCGCCGGCGCGCGCCGATCGACTTCTCGCTGGTGGCGGTCAACGTCGACTCCGGGTACGCCGCCTACCGGCACGACGTCATCGCGCGCACCTGCGAGGAGCGGGGCTGGGAGTACCGCATCGAGCACACGTCGATCGGCGACGTCCTGGAGGACGTGCTGGACGCCGACGCCACCCCGTGCTCGCTCTGCGCGCGGCTGCGCCGCGGCGTCCTGTACCGCCTCGCCGCCGAGGTGGGGGCGACGAAGATCGCGCTCGGACACCACGCGGACGACTTCGTCGAGACGCTGCTGCTGAACCTGCTCTTCGCCGGGTCGTTGAAGGCGATGCCGGCGCGGCTGGTCTCCGACGACGGCCGGCACGTGGTCATCCGTCCGCTCGTGTACGTGACCGAGGACGAGGCGCGCGCCTACGCGCGCGAGCGCGGCCTGGAGGTGATCGGCTGCTGCTGCCCGGTCTGCGGCGACCTGAGCCTGAAGCGGCAGCGGGTCAAGCGCTGGCTGCTGGACCTCGAACGCGAGCACCCGGGCGTGAAGAGTTCCGTGCTGAAGGCGCTCGGCAACGTGGCCCCGCGTCATCTGCTGGACACGCGCCTGAATCCCCCCGCCGCGTTGCGCGCGGCGGCCCGCGTCCCGCCCGGTCGGTCCGCTCCCGCGCCGGCCGGCGCGGCGGCGCCGTGAGCCGCCGGCCGCCGGCGGCCGGGCGGGTGCGCTGATGCGGGCCGTCCTGCAGCGGGTTCGGCGCGCGTCGGTGACCGTCGACGGGCGCGTCGCCGGCGCCATCGGGAGCGGTCTGCTGGTGCTGCTCGGCGTCGGCCGGGACGACGCGCCGCGCGACGCGGACTACGTGGCCGGCAAGATCCGCGGCCTGCGCCTGTTCGCGGACGCCGGCGGCCGGATGAACCGCTCGGTGGCCGACGTCGGCGGCGCCGTGCTGGTGGTCTCGCAGTTCACGCTGTTCGGCGACTGCCGGCGCGGCCTGCGCCCCTCCTGGAGCGGGGCGGCGCCCCCGGAGCGCGCGGAGGAGCTGTACGAAGCGCTGCTGCGGCGGCTGAAGGGGCACGGGTTGCCGGTGCAGGCGGGCGAGTTCGGCGCGATGATGGAGGTCGAGCTGATCAACGACGGGCCGGTGACGGTGTTGCTCGACAGCCGGCCGTGAGCGGGGAGCTAGAATCAACGGATGCGTTTTCCACGGACTCTCCTGCCGCTCGTCTTCGCCGTCTGGCCGTCGGCGGCCGCTGATGCCCAACAGCGGCCGCTGCTGACCGAGGATCCGGAATCCGTCGGCGCCGGCGTCGTGCTGATGGAGGCGGGGTTCGACTACCACCGCGATCAGCACTTCCCGGCGTCCGGGCTGAGCGGACACCTGCGCAGCCTCCCGCGGTTCGGCGTCAGCATCGGGGTGAGCTCGATCGCCGAGGTGCAGATCGACGGCGTGTCGTACGACACCCTGAACGTCACCGGCCGGACCCGCGCGCCGCTGTCCGACGTGTTGCGCGTCAGCGGCGACAGCACGTCGAGCTGGTCCGACACGGTGGTCGGCGCGAAGACGCGCCTGCTGTCCGAGGGCGGCCGGCGTCCCGGCCTCTCGCTCCGGTTCGCCACCAAGCTGCCCAACGCGGGCAACGAGGAGGGGATCGGGCTGGACACGATGGACTTCTACAACACGCTGCTGGTCGGCAAGACGGTCCGCTCGCTGCGCATGGTGGCCAACGTCGGCCTCGGCATCCTGAGCGATCCCATCCGCGGCGATCGCCAGAACGACGTGCTGGTGTACGGGGTCTCGCTGGCCCGGGCCTTCGGGGAGGGAGCCGAGATCGTCGGCGAGGTGAACGGGCGCGCCAACACGCGCCGGGGCGACCCGCCCCCCGGGACCGACAGTTCCGGCTACGTCCGTTTCGGCGCCCGCCTGACGCGGGGGCTGGTCCGGGTGGACGCCGCCCTGGTGGCCGGCGTCACGCCCCGCGACGCCGGGTTCGGCGTGACCACCGGGTTGACGTGGGTGTTCAGGGCCTTCGACCTGCCGTGAGCGGCGGCCGGCGGCCGGCGGCGGTCGGATTCGCCAAGGCGCACGCCTACGGCAACGACTTCGTCCTCGTCGAGGAGGGCGGCCTCGGCCCGGCGCCCCCGGACGGTCTGGCGCGGGCCGTCTGCCGGCGGCGGCGCGGCGTGGGGGCCGACGGCCTGATCGTCTACCGGCGCACCTCGGCGGGCGCGGCCATGCGGCTGTTCAACGCCGACGGCAGCTTCGCGGAGGTGTCCGGGAACGGCGTGCGCTGCCTGGGCGCGCTGCTGGTCGAGGCCGTTCCCCCGGAGACTTCCGGCGCCGGCCGGCCCCTGGAGGTCGAGACCGCGGGCGGCCTGAAGACCCTGACGCTGCTGGAGGCGAACCCTCCCCGCTATACGTTCCGGGCCGGCATGGGCCGGCCGCTCGGGGCGCGGGAGGAGGAGATCGAGGTCGCCGGCGAACGGCTGCGCGTCGTCGTGCTGTCCGTCGGCAACCCGCAGTGCGTGGTGCTGTCGCCGTCGATGGACGAAGCGGAACGGCGGTTCCGGCGTCTCGGGCGGCTGCTGGCGGAGCACGAGCGGTTTCCGGACGGGACCAACGTGGAGTTCGCGGCCGTCGAGCGGCCGGATCGGATTCGGATCCTGATCTGGGAGCGCGGGGCCGGACCGACGCCGGCTTCCGGCACCGGCGCGTGCGCGGCCGCCGTGGCGGCCGCCCGCTTCGGCGGGGCCGGGCGGAGCGTGGAGGTCGTCTCCCCGGGCGGGGCGCAGCGCGTCGACTGGACCGGGGGGGAGATGCAGCTCACGGGCTGGGCCGACGTGGTCGCGCGCGGGCAGTGGATCCCGCCTCCGCCGCCGCCCTGACCGCCCCGCGGCCGCCGCGCGCCCGCGGGCGGATGCGCCGTCCGGGGCGGCGGTGGTGTACGATCGGGCGATGCGGCACGCGAATTGAATGCAACGTGCCGCGTGGGCGCGAGTCAACTGGCTCTGCACGATCGGCCGCGCGAGAAGCTGAGGCGCCTGGGTCCCGCGGGACTCGGCGACAACGAGTTGCTCGCGGCGGTGATCGGTCACGGCTCCCGGAACGAGAGCGCGCTCGACGTCGCCAACCGCGTGCTCTTCCGCGCGGGCGGGGTGCACGGGTTGACGCGCACGCTCGAAGGGCACCTGCGGGGCGTTTCCGGCGTCGGGCCGGCCATGGCCGCGCGGATCATGGCGGCGATAGAGTTGGGGCGCCGCACGCTGGCCATTCCCGGCGAGCGGACCCGCCTGGGCGGGCCGCGCGACATGGCGCGCTACCTCCTGCCGCGCTACGGCGCGCGGCCGGTGGAGCAGTTCGGGATGGTGCAGCTCGACGCGCGTCACCGCGTGTTGCGCACGGCGTTGCTGTCGGTCGGCACGCTGGACGAGACGCTGGCGCATCCGCGGGAGGTGTTCCGGACGGCCGCCGTGGGAGGCGCCGCGGCCATCGTGGTGTTTCACAACCATCCGTCGGGGGACCCCACGCCGAGCGAGAACGACGTGGCCCTGACGGCGCGCCTGGTGGAGGCCGGCGCCATCATGGGCATCCACGTGCTGGATCACCTGGTGCTGACGGAAGCCCGCTACTACAGTTTCCAGGAGCACGGCCGGCTCTAGGAGTCCGCGCCGGCGTCTCCTCACGAGGATCGCGGCGGGAAGCCGATGTCCGGAATCCTGTATCTCGACTGCTTTTCGGGAGCGTCCGGCGACATGCTGGCCGGCGCGCTGCTCGACGCCGGCGTGCCGTTCGAGGAGATCGCGCGGGTGGTCGATTCGCTCGGTCTCGACGGCGTCCGCGTCGGCAGCGCGCGCGTGGACCGGAGCGGCATCGGCGCGCTCGGTTTCCGGGTGACGGTCGACGGCGCGCCGGCCGACGCGCCGGTCGCGGGTGCCCACGGGCACGAGCACGCCCCCGGCGGGGAGCACGGCCATGCCCACGGGCACGAGCACGGCCCCGGCGGGGAGCACGGCCATGCCCACGGGCACGAACACGGCCACGGCCATGACGATGCCCACGGCCAGGAGCACGGCCACGGCCAGGACCATCACCACGACCATGCCCACGTCCACGGCCATGACCGCGAGCACGGCCACGCCCACGCTCACCACCACCGCGGGCTGCGGGAAATCAACGGGATCGTCGACCGTTCGTCGTTGTCGCCGGCCGGCAAGGCCCGCGCCGCGCGGCTCTTCCGCCGGCTGGCGGAGGTGGAGGCGGGCATCCATCAGGTCCCGGTCGAGGAAGTGCATCTGCACGAGGTCGGCGCGGTCGACTCCATCGTGGACGTCGTCGCGGCGGTCGCCGCGCTGGAATGGCTGGCGCCCGATCGGGTGGCGGCCTCGGCGCTCAACGTCGGCTCCGGGACCGTGGAGTGCGCGCACGGCGTGCTGCCGGTGCCGGCGCCGGCCACGGCGGAGCTCCTGGTGGGAGTGCCCACGTACGCCCAGGGACCGCCGGCCGAGCTGGTCACCCCGACCGGGGCCCTGCTCGTGACGGAGTACGCGGACAGCTACGGCCCGGCGCCGCCGATGCGGGTCGAGCGCATCGGATACGGCGCCGGCGCCCGGAACCCGGCGGGTCGTCCCAACGTGCTGCGGGCGCTGGTGGGCCGGGGGGCGGAGACCGGCGCCGCCGAGCGCGTGGTCGTCCTGGAATGCCAGATCGACGACATGAACCCGCAGCTCTACGGGACGCTGATGGAGCGGCTGGTCTCCGCCGGGGCGCTCGACGTCTTCTACGCGCCGATCCAGATGAAGAAGAACCGCCCGGGCACCCTGGTGACGGTGGTCGCGCCGCCGGGCCGCCGCGAGGCGCTCGCGGACGTGCTGTTCCGCGAGTCGACCACCCTCGGCGTGCGGGTGACCGAGACGGAGCGCGAGCGCCTCGAGCGCGAAGAGGTCGTCGTCGAGACGCCGGCCGGCGCGGTCCGCGTCAAGGTGGCGCGGCGGGACGGCGCGCTGCGCAACGCCGCCCCGGAGTTCGAGGACTGCGCCCGGCTGGCGGCGGAACGCGGGCTGGCGACCAAGGACGTGCAGGCCCTGGCCGTCAAGGCCTGGCTCGACCGGAACGCGGCTTCCTGATCCGATGTCCAGGTTCTACCTCACGACGGCGATCGACTACGTCAACAGCCGGCCCCACCTGGGGACCGCCTACGAGAAGATCGCGGCCGACGTCATCGCCCGCTACAAGCGGCTGCGCGGCTTCGAGACCCGCTTCCTGATGGGCAACGACGAGCACTCGCAGAACGTCTTCCAGCGCGCCCGCGAGCTCGGCCTCGAGCCGCTGGCCTTCTGCGACGGCATGGAGAAGACGTTCCGCGGCGTGTGGGCGCGGCTCGACGTCTCCTTCGACGACTTCATCCGGACGACCGAGCCGCGGCACCGCGCCGGCGTGACCGCCCTCGTCTCCCGTCTGGCGGAGGCCGGCGACGTGTACGAGGGGTTCTTCGAAGGCTGGTACTGCGACTCCTGCGAGGCGTTCAAGACCGAGAAGGACCTCGAAGACGGCGCGTGTCCGGTGCACCGCGCGCCGCCCCGGTGGATCCGCGAGAAGAACCACTTCTTCCGGCTGTCGAAGTACCGGCGGCGCCTGCTCGACCACTACGCGGCGCATCCGGAGTTCCTGGAGCCGGAGATCCGCCGCAACGAGATGCTCCGGCTGCTCGAGTCGGGGCTCGACGACATCTCGATGAGCCGCACCGGCCAGGCGTGGGGCATACCGCTGCCGGCGGATCCGGGCAGCGTCATCTACGTCTGGTTCGACGCGCTCATCAACTACGTCTCGGGCGTCGGGTACGGCGCCGACGAGGCGCTGTTCGAGACCTGGTGGCCGGCCGACCTGCACGTCGTCGGCAAGGACATCACCCGCTTCCACTGCGTCATCTGGCCGGCGATGCTGATGAGCGCCGGCCTGCCGCTGCCGCGGCGCGTCTTCGGCCACGGCTGGGTGCACTGGCAGGGGCGGAAGATGAGCAAGTCGCTCGGCACGGTGGTCGACCCGCTGGAGGCCGCCGAGCGGCTGGGGCCGGACCCCCTGCGGCTGTACCTCGCCAAGGAGATCGCCTTCGGCCAGGACGGCGACTTCACCTGGGACCGCTTCGAGGAGCGTTACAACGTCGACCTGGCGAACAACTTCGGCAACCTGGTGTCGCGGCTGGCGTCGATGGCCCACCGCTACCGCGGGGGGCGGCTGGTGGCGCCGCCGAGCGCGCCGGGTCCGCTGGCCGCGGCGGCGGAGCGGGCCGCCGCGGCCTGGCGCGAGGCGATGGACGCCTTCGCGCTCCACGCCGGCGTGGCCGCCGCCTTCGGACTCGTCGACGCCGCGAACGAGTACATCGCGGCGGTCGAGCCGTGGGTGACGGCGCGGGACCCGGCGCGGGCGGCCGAGCTCGACCGGCAGTTGTGCGACGTCGGCGAGGCGCTACGGATCGCGGCGGTGCTGCTTTCGCCGGTCATGCCGCGCTCGTGCCGGGAGGTGCTGGCGCGCGTCGGGGCGCCGGTCGAGGACCGCGGTCCGCGCTTCGACCGCGACGGGGCCTGGACGACGCCGCCGGGCGCCGAGCGGCGGGTCGCGAAGGGCGAGCCGCTCTGGCCGCGCCTCGAACCCGAGCGGGTCGCCGCGGACGTCGGCGCGGGCGCGCAACGGAAGGAGAAGCGGAAGATGAGCGACACGGAACGACGGCCCGCGGGCGAAGCCGGGGCGCCGCCCGCCGCGGCCGGGATCGGCGCGCCGGCGTCGGAAGGCGGCGCCGCGGGCGCGGCCGGGGCGGGAGAGGCCGAAACCCCCGAAACGCCGCGCATCTCGATAGGCGAGTTCGCGAAGGTCGAACTGCGGATCGGGCGCGTGGTGGCGGCCGAGGCGGTCCGCAAGTCGAAGAAGCTCGTGCGGCTGGAGATCGACGACGGCGCGGGCGTGCGCCAGGTGGTCGCCGGCCTCGCGAAGGCCTACGAGCCGGAGAGCCTCGCGGGACGGCACGTCGTCTTCGTGGCCAACCTGCAGCCGGCGAAGCTGATGGGCATCGAGTCGAACGGCATGGTCCTCGCCGCCCTCGACGCCGGCGGGCAGCCCGTGCTGCTGACCCCCGACGACCCCGGCCGCGCGCCCGCCGGCTCGGCGGTGCGATGATCGACTCCCACTGTCACCTGGCCGACGAGCAGTTCGCCGCCGACCTCGACGCGGTGGTCGCGCGGGCGCGCGCCGCCGGCGTCGACGGCGCGCTCTGCATCCTCGACGCGGGGAACGGCGCGGAGGCCGGGCGCGCCGGCCGCGTCGCCGAGGCCTGGCCGGAGGCCGCCTTCGCCGTCGGCGTCCATCCCCACCAGGCCGGCGCGGCCGGCGCGCCGGACGAGGTTGCGCCGTTGGTGCGCGGGGCGCTGGAGGCGCGGGCCGGGGCCCGCGCGATCGGCGAGATCGGGCTCGACTACCACTACGGCTTCGCGCCGCGCGAGACGCAGATCGAGGTCTTCCGGCGGCAGATCGCCCTGGCGCGCGAGCTGGACCGGCCGGTCGTCGTGCACACGCGCGAGGCCGACGACGACACCGTCGACGCGCTGCGCGCCGAGGGGCGCGGCGACGTGCGCGGGGTGTTCCACTGCTTCACCGGCGACGCGGCGTTCGCGCGCCGCGCTCTCGACCTGGGCTTTCACGTGTCGTTCTCGGGCATCGTCACCTTCCGCAACGCCGGCGCCGTCCGCGAGGCGGCCGCGCTCGTCCCCGCGGACCGGCTGCTCGCCGAAACCGATTCGCCGTACCTGTCGCCCGCGCCGTACAGGGGCCGGCGCAACGAGCCGGCCCGCGTGGCGCGGGTGGTCGACGCGCTGGCCGGCGTGCGCGGCGAGAGCCGCGCCGACGTCGCCGCGGCCACCCGGCGCTCGTACGAGCGGCTGTTCGCGGAGCGTTCCCCGCGGCCGCCGGATTCCCGCGCGCCGGGCGGCCGTTGACGCTCGCGGCGCAACTATGGTCTGATTCCCGCGGCGTGACCGTCGCACTCAAGTCCTCGTCGCCGGCCGACCTGGAGCAGATCTTCGAACCGATCCGCGGGGCGCTCGAGGAGGTCGAGCGGGCCTACGTCTCCTACGTCCGCCCCGACGTCGAGGCCGCCGCGGAGGGCGACGCCCCCGGGGCGGGGCCGCGGGCCGCGCACGTGGTCGACGAGGTGATTCCCCGCATGGCCGGCTACATCCAGGCCGGGGGCGGCAAGCGCGTCCGGCCGGCGCTGCTGCTGCTCGCCGCGCGGCTCGCCGGCTACGCCGGGGAGCGCGCGGTGGTCTACGCCTCCGCGGTGGAGTTCATCCATACCGCGACGCTGGTGCACGACGACATCATCGACGAGTCGGAGCTCCGCCGCGGCCGGCTGGCCGCGCATTCGCGCTGGGGCAACGACAAGACCGTCCTGCTCGGCGACTACCTGTACATCAGCTCCATGAAGCTGGCCCTCACCTACGACGACGCCATCCCTGTCGTGCGGCTGCTGTGCGACGTCACGCGGCGGATGATCGAGGGCGAGCTGTACCAGTTGACCAAGACGGGCGACGTGGACATCTCGGAGGAGGAGTACTTCGAGATCATCCGGCGCAAGACGGCGTACCTGTTCGGCGGCGCGGCCGAGATCGGCGGCCTGCTCGGCGGCGCGGCGGACGCGCGGCGGACCGCGCTGCGCGACTACGGCTTCAACCTCGGCGTCGCCTTTCAGCTCGTCGACGACCTGCTCGACTTCACGGCCGACCAGTCGGCCCTGGGCAAGCCGGTCGGCCAGGACCTGCGCGAGGGCAAGGTGACCCTGGCCGCGATTCACCTGCTGCGGCGCGGCGGCGCCGGCGGGCGGGCGCGCGCGATCGTCCGCGCGGCCGTGGAGAACGGGGCGATCGACCTGGTGGAGTGGCGCGAGTTGACGTCCCTGCTGCGGGAGGACCGGTCGACGGACTACGCCTACGGCAAGGCGGTCGGGTACGCCGCCGCGGCCCGGGACTGTCTGAAGCCGTTCCCCCCCTCGGCCGAGCGCAGCGCGCTGCTCGCCCTGCCGGACTACGTGCTGGCCCGCGACATCTGAGGCGCCGGCCGGTGGCCGGGCGCCGGGCGCAGCGTCGATGCCCGCCGATCCCGTTTCCGAAGTGACGTTCGACGAGGCCCGGGCGCGGGCCGCCCGCCTGCGCGACGAGCTGAAACGGCACGAGCATCTCTATTACGTCCGCGACCGGCCCGAGATCAGCGACGCCGAGTTCGACGCGCTGCTGCGCGAGCTGCAGCGGCTCGAAGAGCGTCATCCGCAACTGATCACGCCCGACTCGCCGTCGCAGCGCGTCGGCGGCGCGCCGCGCGAAGGGGCGGAGAAGGCGGCCCACTCCTCGGCGATGCTCAGTCTCGACAACGCGTTCGACGACGGCGAGCTGGCGGACTTCGACCGCCGGGCGCGGGAGCTGGCCGGCGCGGACGTGCTGGACTACGTCGGCGAGCTGAAGCTGGACGGCCTCTCGATGGCGGTGCGTTATCAAGCCGCCGGCGAAGGCCGGGCGGACGCGGGCGGCGCGTCGGCCGCGCGTCCCGCCGGCGCCCGGAGCCCTGCCGGCCGCCGCGGTTCGGCGGGAGGCGGCGGCCGCGAGCCGCCGCCGGGGCGTTCCGGCGACGCGGCCGCGGGCAGCCGCCTCGCGCTGGCGCTGAGCCGCGGTGACGGGGTGGAGGGGGAGGTGATCACGCCGAACGCCCGCACCCTGCGCTCGTTGCCGCTGTCGGTCCCGGCCTCGGCGCTCGCCGCGCGCGGCGTGCCGGCGGAGTTCGAGGTGCGCGGCGAGGTCGTCATGCCCACCGAGGCGTTCGCGGTCCTCAACGCCCGCCAGGACGCCGAGGGCAAGCTCCCGTTCGCGAACCCGCGCAACGCCGCGGCCGGGTCGTTGCGGATGCTGGACGCGGCGGTCACCGCCGCCCGCCGTCTGGACTTCTACCCGTACCTCCTGCTGGCCGCCGGACGGCCGGTGTTCGCCTCCCACTGGGAGGCCCTCGAGGCCCTCGCGGCGCTCGGCTTCAAGGTGAACCGGGCGCGCGAGCGCCTGCGCGGCGTCGACGGCCTGCGGCGCTTCCGGGACACGTGGCTGCCGCGGCGGGCGGAGCTGCCGTACGAGATCGACGGCCTGGTGTTCAAGGTGGATTCCGTGGACCTGCAGCGTCGTCTCGGCGCGACGTCGAAGTCGCCCCGCTGGGCGATCGCCTGCAAGCCGGCCGCGCAACAGGTGGAGACGGTGGTCGAGGACGTCGACGTGCACGTCGGGCGGACCGGGGCGCTGACGCCCCGCGCCCGGCTGCGCCCGGTGCGGGTCGGCGGCGTGACCGTCTCGCACGCCACCCTGCACAACGAGGACGAGATCGGGCGCCTCGGACTGCGTATCGGCGACACCGTGCTCGTGGAGCGCAGCGGCGACGTGATCCCCAGGGTGGTGCGCGTCGTGCGCGAAGGCGCGGACCGCCGCCCGTTCGCCCTGCCGCCGCGCTGTCCCGCGTGCGAGGCCCCGGTGGTGCGCGAGCGGGGCGAGGCGGTGGCCCGCTGCGTCAACGTCAGTTGCGTCGCGCGGCTCAAGGAGTCGATCCTGCACTTCGCGCGCCGGACCGCCCTGGACGTCGACGGCGTGGGCGAGTGGCTGGTCGACGCGCTCGTCGACGGCGGGCTGGTGAAGGACCTGGCGGACCTGTACGGCCTGCGGGCGGAGCAGCTAGCGGACCTGACCAAGCGGACGAAGGTCAGCCCCGCGCGGCTCGGGGAGAAGTCCGCCGCGCGGATCGTGGCCGGGCTGGAGCGTTCGAAGGACGCGCCGCTCGCCCGCCTGGTGTTCGGTCTCGGCATCCGCCACGTCGGCGAGCGGACCGCGGCGCTGCTGGCCGGGCGGTTCCGCGGCCTGGACGCCATCGCGGCGGCGTCGGGCGAAGCGCTCGAAGAGGTGGAGGCCGTCGGCCCGCGCATCGCCGAGTCGGTCCGCGCGTACTTCGCGTCGAGCCGCAACCGGGGCCTGATGGAGCGTCTGCGCGCCCACGGGTTGCGCTTCGACGAGCCGGAGGGCGGCGCCGCCGGTCCGGCGCTGCCGCTGTCCGGCAAGGTCTTCGTCCTCACCGGCGCGCTCGCCGGCCTGAGCCGCGACGAGGCGAAGGCGCGCATCGAGGCCGCCGGGGGGAAGGTGAGCGGGTCGGTCAGCCGCAACACCGACTACGTGGCGGCCGGCGACAAGCCCGGATCGAAGCTGCGCAAGGCGGAGCAGCTCGGCGTCGCCGTGCTCGACGAGGCCGGCCTGCTGGAGATGCTGTCCGCCGGCGAGCCCGCGGCGGACGCCTGACGGCGCCGCGCGGCCAGGGACGCAACGGGCGTCCGCTGCGTCGCCGCGCGCCGCGCGACGGCCGGACCGCCGTTTCTTGCCGGCCGCGGCGCGATGATCAGGACCGCCGGGTTCTTGCCGGTCTCCCGCACGTGACGTAACATCCCCGCCCATGGAGCCGCTGGGAGGAGATCGTCAAGGTCATCCGGTTTGCGGAAGCGAAAAGGACGGACGAATCGTGACCGATATCGAGAAGCTCAAGTTGGCGGCCAATAGTCTGATATGCAGCGAGCTGCCGCCGGCGCAAGAGGCCATTCGCGGCTACGTCGATCAGCTTCGACCTGCCTTTCCGAAGGTGACCGACGAGGAAGCGCAGGCGCTTGTCCACGAATTGGAGACCATTCATAGCGTCAAGATGAAGCTCGGCGCATGCCTGCAGGCGCCGGGCCTCGAACCCTGGCTGGAGGACGCGCGAAGGCGGGGAGGAAACGGTCCACGACGGACACCGGCGCGCCGCTCACGAGAAGCCCCCCGTTGATTCGTTCTCCATTTCACCGGCGGGAATCCACTGCTTCGGCGGTTGCGCGCCGCGGCCCGGGCCGGATACGATGCGGTCGATGTCCGAACAGTCGAAGTGGACGGTGGGTTCGGCGCTCGGCCTGGGCGTCCTGCTGCTCGCCCTGTTCGCCAACTTCAGCGCGCGGCTCGACGATTTCAGCGCGCGGTTGGACGACTTCAGCGCGCGGTTGGACGATCAGTCGGCGCAGATCGTCGACCTGCGCGCCGACGTGGCCGGCCGGATCACCGACCTGCGCGCCGACGTGGCCGGCCAGATCGCCGACCTGCGGGCTGAAGTCCGCGCCGACGTGCGCCGTCTCGACGACCGTCTGCGGGCCGTCGAGGTCGCCTTCGGGAAGGTCGACCAGCGGCTGCTGACCCTCGAACGCGTCCTGATTCCCGCTCCCGACGCCGGCGCGCCGGACGAGTGACGGCGCCCGCCCTTGCTGTCGTGACGGTCGGAATGCTCGACACGCTCGCCGTCGCCCGCGCCCTGACCGCCGCCGACCTCACCCCCGCCCGGGCCGACGCCGTCACCGGCGCCGTGGGAGGATGAAGAACGACTCCGTGACGGCGGTGGTCGCCTGGACGACGTGGCCGGACGGCGCGCTACGGCGCGGCGCACGTCGCCGGCGAGCTCGGCGCCGGCCCGGTACTGCTCGCCCCGCCGAGCTGGCGGCGGTTGCACGCCCCGTTTCGCGACGGCTACGCCCGCGGCTGGAGCCGCTCCCGGAGTGACTGGGCCGGCCGCGACGTCATCTGGCACAACGGATCCAACACCCTCTGGTACGCGTTCCTGGCGTTGTTGCCGGCCGGCAACGTGGCCGTGGCGCTGGTGACCAACGACGGCGCGGTACGGAGGGCCGAGGCCGCGTTCTCGACCCTGGTCCGCGAGCTCGCCGCGACCACCGGCGTCGAGGCGCCCCCCGGCGCCCGCGGGCAGGAGCCGGCCCCCGGCGGCGCGCGCTGACCGCGCCGCGGCGAGCGGTTCCACTGGTTCCGCTGTCCACTCCGCCGCCGCTTGTGACAGACTGGAGCGTTGCGGATGAAATCAGCACTTCAGCAACGCGCCGAGGCCGCCGCCTCCCGGTTCCACACGGCGCGCAAGCCGATCGTGCTGGAATTCGCCGGCGTGCCGAAGGCGGGCAAATCGAGCACGATCGGCCAGATACAGGCGTTCCTCAAGCGGTGCGGATTCCGCGTGGAAGTCGTCGTCGAGCGGGCGTCGGTCTGCCCGATTCGAGACAAGAAACATCCGAACTTCAACGTGTGGACCGCCTGCACGACGTTGTCGCAGGTGCTGGAGAAGACGCAGATACCGGCACGGCCCGACGATCCGGACGTCCTGCTGCTCGATCGCGGGCTGTTCGATGCGGTGAGCTGGCTTGCCGTCATGGAGCGGCTGAACCGGCTGCGCACGGACGATCGGGACGTCGTCGAGCGGTTCCTCCTGCTGCCGGACTGGCGCAAGCGGATCACCGGTGTGATCGTGATGACCGCGGACCCGGGCGATTCGATGAAGCGGGAACAGGGTGTCCTGCCGGTCGAGGACGTGTCCGGGTCGATCATGAACGAAGCCGTGCTGACGCAGATGCTCGAAACCACCCGGGCGACCGCCGAACGACTCCGAAAGCACTTCAGGATCTTCACGATCGACACGTCCGGCGCCCGGCCGGACGGTCCCCGGAGAACCGCCGAGCGCTGCGCCGGCGTCGTGCTGGACTGGATCGAGGAGCAACTGGATGAAGAGATCCTCTCCCTGCCGCAAGACGCCGTGGCGGCGCTGTTCGACGAGAGCACCTGTCTGGACGCGGCGAAGGCCGGCACGTTGATCGAGCGTTTCACCGAACACGGAAGTTTCGACGATCGGGCGGTCGTCGAGAGCGACGGGACACGGGTCCAGGCGTTGCCCGTCGTCGTCGTGCGCAATCGGAGCGGCGAGGTTCTGCGCCTGAAACGGCGGGAGCGGCGGACGGACAATCCGCTGCACGAGAAGCTGGTCATCTGGGCCGGCGGACACGTCAGGCGGGAGGACGGAAACAACGGCGTGTCGATTCTCGGATGCGCGGTTCGGGAACTGCAGGAAGAACTCCGGCTCTGTGTCGCAGGGGGCGACCTGGTCCTCCTGGGCGCCGTGTGGATTCGATCGGAAGCGCATGCAGGTCACGGGAACCGCACCCGCCGCCACGTCGCCGTCGTCTTCGAGTGGCGCGCTCCCACCGACGACGTCGCCGTGGTGCTGAGCACGGCCGAGTTCATCGAACGACGCGGCACGTCGTTGAGTGGGCGCTTCGTCGCCCCGGCGGCGCTGGCCGCGGCCGTCGACGAGGGGCAGGTGCGCGAGCCGTGGAGCGTCGAGATCGTGCGGCGCCTGCTGCCCGACGTCAGCCGGCATCTCGCGCGCCCGCGTCTCGTCTGAACGCGCAATGGCGACGCTGTCGACCTTGGCGGCTCCGCGGCGCCGGCCCGGGAGGGGTGCGGACGGTGTGGCTCCGGCTGTTGGCGGTGGAGGCGGGGCGGCGCATCGGGTACAGTGGGCGGCATGCGTCCGTTCGTCCGGCTCCCGCTCCGCCCGCTGCCGGCCGTTCTGGCGCTGGCGATCGCCGCCGCTCCGGTGGACGGCGCTCCCGGGGGCGCCGGTGGGGGGCGGCCGGGCCGGGCGCGCCGGGGCCGCCGGCGGGCGCGCGGGCAATCGGAAGGAGTGGACGCGCAGATGTTCGCAAGGGGTACGTTCGTCGCCGGTGTGGCCGCGTTCCTGATCGGCGCCGGGCTGGCCGCGCCGGCCGCGGCGCAGGTCCCGGGCGGAGAGACGCTGATCGGGCTCGACTTCGACCTGTACCGGGAGACGGTGGAGCCGATCTTCCTGCACCGCCGTCCGGGGAACGCGCGCTGCGTGGTGTGCCACTCGACGGGCGGGGGCAACAGCTTCCTGGAGCCGCTGCCTCCGGGGCGGGCGACGTGGGACGAGGAGCAGTCGTTCCGCAACTTCGAGCGGGTTCAGCGTCTCGTGGTTCCGGGGGAGCCGCTACGGAGCGCGCTGCTGGTGAACCCGCTGGTAGAGGAGGCGGGGGGCAGCCGCTGGCACGCCGGCGGCAAGCACTGGACGTCGCGGGACGAAGACGAGTGGCGGGCGCTCGCCGACTGGGTGAACACGACGTCGATCGCCCTCGACTTCGGCTTCTACCGCGACGAGGTGGAGCCGATCTTCCTGCACCGCCGTCCGGGGAACGCGCGCTGCGTGGTGTGCCACTCGACGGGCGGGGGCAACAGCTTCCTGGAGCCTCTGCCTCCGGGGCGGGCGACGTGGGACGAGGAGCAGTCGTTCCGCAACTTCGAGCGCGTTCAGCGTCTCGTGGTTCCGGGGGAGCCGTTGCGGAGCGCGCTGCTGGTGAACCCGCTGGTAGAGGAGGCGGGGGGCAGCCGCTGGCACGCCGGGGGCAAGCACTGGGCGTCGCGGGACGCCGACGAGTGGCGGACGCTCGCGGCGTGGGTGCGGGGGCGGACGAACCGTTGACCGCCGACGCAGGAGCGGCGGGCGCCGGGACGAACGCCGGGCGGCGCGGCGCCGGAATGACGCCGGCGGCGCGGGAGAACGCTCGATGACTCGCCGCCCCGCGCCGCCGGTGGCGCGCCGGGCGTTCCTGCAGGCCGCCGCGGTCCTCTTCGCCGGACTCGGGCGCCGCCTCCGGGCGCAGGGCCGGCGGTTCCGCGTCCGCTGGCGCCCGCTGGCCCGGCCGGTGCTGGCGCCGCTCGAGACGCTGGCCGCGCCGAACCGGGCGCGCCGCTTCCGGGCCAGCGCCGTGTCGCCGCCGACCGCCGCCGTCCCGGGCCGGCCGATCCGCGTCAACGGCATGGTGGTGCGGACGTCGGACATCGACGACGCGCCGGACCGCTTCCGCGCGGTCTGCGTGGTCTGCCCCCACGAGCGCTGCGAGGTGGACTTCGTCGGCGACCCCGCCGACCTGCATCCCGACGTGATCGCCGAGACCGGCCCGGTCGACGACCCGGTCTACCTCTGCCCCTGCCACAACAGCGCCTTCGCCGTCGCCGACGGCCGGCGCCTCGGCGGCCCGGCCCCGCGCGGCCTCTACCGCTTCCGCGTCACCGGCGTCACGGAGACCAGCGTGGTGATCGGCGAGGTGGAGGAGGACGTGCTGCTGTTCTTCTGAGTCCGCCGCCGCGTCACCGGCGTCACGGAGACCAGCGTGGTGATCGGCGAGGTGGAGGAGGACGTGCTGCTGTTCTTCCGAGTCCGCCGCGTTCCCGTCCGGCGCCGCGCATGCGCCACGCCGGATCGCGGGCGCCTGTAGAATCCCGGCATGCACGTCCAGTACGAGGCGCTGCTCGCGGACCTGACCGAGGCCTGCCGCCGTCATTACGGCGGCCGTCTGCGCGCGGTCGCCGTCTACGGGTCGGTCGGCCGGGGCACGCCGCGGTTCGACTCGGACGTCGACCTGCTGATCGTGGCCGACGGGTTGCCGGACGGGCGGTTTCCCCGCGTGGACGACTTTCTCGCCGTCGAGGAAGCGCTTGCCCCGCGCCTGGAGTCGGCCCGCGGGGCGGGCCTGCACCCGGAGTTGTCGCCGATCTTCAAGACCCGCGCGGAGCTGGCGCGGGGCACGCCGCTGCTGCTGGACATGACCGAGGACGCCCGGATCCTGTACGACCCGGACCGCTGTCTGGCGGAGGCGCTCGATCGCCTGAGGAGGCGGCTCCGGGAACTGGGCTCCCGGCGGATCTGGCGCGGCGACGCCTGGTACTGGGATCTGAAGCCGGACTATCGGTGGGGCGACGTCATCGAACTGTTCTGACCGCCGCGCCGCCGGCCGGCCGCGGGGCCCGGGCGGACGGTCTCACTTTCCGGATCGCGCCTGTTCCTTGTCCTCGAACTCGCACAGGTCCTCTATCGCGCACGCCCCGCAGCGCGGCCGGCGCGCGGTGCAGACGTAGCGGCCGTGCAGGATCAGCCAGTGGTGGGCGCCGCGCTTGAAGTCGTCCGGCACCGAGCGCAGCAGCGCGTCCTCCACCTTGCGGGGCGTCTTCCCGGGGGCGATCCCGGTGCGGTTGCACACGCGGAAGATGTGCGTGTCGACGGCGATGGCCGGCTCGCCGAAGGCCGTGTTCAGGACCACGTTGGCGGTCTTGCGGCCGACGCCGGGCAGCGCTTCGAGCGCCTCGCGGCGCCGGGGCACTTCGCCGCCGTGCTCGTCGAGCAGGATGCGGCAGGTCTTCAGGACGTTCTCGGCCTTGGTGTTGAACAGGCCGATGGTCTTGATGAAGTCCTTGAGGCCGTCCAGGCCCAGGGCCAGCATGGCGGCGGGCGTGCGGGCGGCGGGGAAGAGCTTCGCCGTCGCCCGGTTCACGCCGACGTCGGTCGCCTGGGCGGAGAGCATCACGGCGATCAGCAGCTCGAAGGGGCTGCCGAAGTCGAGCTCGGTGGTCGGCTCGGGGTTCTCGGCCCGCAGGCGGTCGAAGATCGCGGCGCGCGCGGCGTCGTTCATGGGCGGCGGCTCAAGGCTGTCGCGGAGGATCTCCCGGCGGAAGCAGGCCGTCCACGCGGCGCCGGAGCGCCTCCACCCGCCGGACGGCGGCCGGCCGGTCGATGGGCGCGGCGTCCTCCGCGCGGGGCGCGTAGCGGTACTGCACGGCGAACGGCGTGAAGCGGACCAGGTCGGCGAACGGCGGGACGGTCCCTTCCCGCCGCCCGATGCGATCGAGCAGCCGGCCGAGGTCGTGCGTCAGCGGATACTCCTCGCCGAGCAGCGCGATCCACGCCTTGAAGCACTTCTCCGCGGCCTGCTGGACGTGGAATCCGAAGACCTCGTCGACGGCGTCGTCCGGGTCGCGGGCCAGCCGGAGCACTTGGAGGTCGCCGTCGGCCAGTTGCAGGAGCAGACGGGCCTGATCGACGTCGGGCCGGGCCGGGCCGCCGTCGCGGACGCGGGCCGGCCGGCCGGCCGCCGCCGACGCCCCGGCGTACCGTCCGCGCGCCCCGTCCGCGCCCCGGTCCTTCGCATACAGCACGCGCCCCTCGCGCAGGGCGCGGGCGGTGACGTGGTTCAGCGATCCGCGCCAGCGTTCGATCTCGTCGCGGCTGTAGACCAGCAGGTCCCGGTCGACCGGGGTCTCCGGCAGCGCCTGGGCGAGCCGCAGGGTCTCGGCGTGCCGGCTGCGGCCGGGGCCGAACGGCTCGGACTCGACGATCAGCAGGTCGACGTCGGAATCCGGCCGCGCGTCGCCGCGCGCGCGGGAGCCGAACAGGACCACCTGCTCGGGGTCGGCCTCGGCGACGAGGGTGCGGATCATCCGGTCGAGGAGCGCGTCGCCGAGGTCCGGCATCGTGTCTTCCATGTTGCCTCCCGGATGCCGGAACAAGCAAGCGGCGTGCCGGGCGGCGCGGTCTCATCCGGTCTCATCGTCGTTCTCTTCCGCCCCGTGTTCTGGTGAGTGCGTATGCCGCGCTCCTTCGGCAGTGCCGCCGCCGGGATCGTCGACGCGCGGGGCGACGCGGGATTTCGACGGCCCGTGCGGTGAATGCCGCGGCCCGGCGGGGCGTCGGCGCTCAACGGCCAGTGCGACCAAGCCGTCGATTCCGGCAACCCGCTTGTTGGCTGCAAGGTAAGCGATGCCGCGATGAAGGTGTAGGCGAAACTGTTCGGTGAGGGTGTCTGAAGCTGTTGACAGCCCGTCGCGGATGCACCGTTCCCGCAAAAGGGCGAGATATACGTCGCCGTCGATGCCGGCGAACACCCGCCAACTCATCTCGACGTTGCTGTCGGCCGGGATCTTCTTCCGTGGCGGAACACTGTCTTCGGCAAGCGAGGCGCACAGAGCCCAGCGGCACAGCACGTTCCAGGTCGTGAGGCCGGTGACGCGCTTGAGTCTGACAAGCTGATCCTTGGCCTGTTGGGAAAGGTGGATGTGTTCAATCATTGGATCGCTCCGTGTCGAAGTAGCCCGGCGCGACGCGGGTAAACCCGTCGTCGTCATCGTGCTGCAAGTAGTAGGTGCGCCCGATCCACGGGCGGAGACGTTCCAGGTAGCCGCCGACGATCTCTTCGTCAGTGGAGAAGACGAGGGTCTGGTGGCTGGCGAACGGAAGGTAACGCTCCACGAAGTGCGTCCTGTGGCTGGTGTCAAGCCGACCGAGCGGTGTGTCGATGGCTGTAGGCAACGGCCGGCCGGAGGCTTTCGCGAGTCCCCAGAGCAGCGCAATGCCGAGTAGCTGGCGTTCCCCCGCGGACAGGTTCTCGGCGCGCAGGGGCGCGCCTTCTCGGGTGTGGAGTTCGAGAGAGAAGGACTGAGGATCGATGGAGAGACGAGTAATCAGCGAGGTTTTGCGGAGGAGCTGTTGGTAGCTGTCGAGAACCAATCGCTCGATGCGGGAAAGGTGGCGCTTGACCATCTCCCGGCGGAACGTCTTGAGGGTGTCGCGGACTTGGCGGGAGCAACGCAGGATCCGGTCGCGATCGTCGCGGCGCTCCTGGTGTCGGGCGTCCGCTTCCAGCAGGCTTGCGAGGCTCTTTTCCTGGTGATTGATGGTGCGCTCGATGCGCTCGATTTCTTCGCCGAAATGGGCGTATTGCGCCTCGCGATCGGCGAGCTCGTCGGTGGCGGTCTTGCGACGACGGACGATGTCTTCGATGGCATCGGCCTGCGGCAAGCTCTCGTGGAGCGCTTTGGCTTCTTCGGCCTGAGTCGACAGATGGTCGTGTTGCGTAAGGAGGTCGGCGGCCTCGTCGGCAAGAGAGTCGAACTTGGTGTGGCGGAGGACGTCAAGGTTGACGCGGGCCGCGGGTGAGAGATCGAGGACGGTCTCGCGTTCGGCGATGGCGCGGTTGGACGCTCGGTCGGAAGCGAGGTGGTCGCGCAGGTTCGCAAGAGTGGATTCCGGCACGCCCTGGCCGCGCAAGTGGCGCAGCATTTTTTCGTCACGGCCGGCAAGGTGCTGGTCGATCTGCAGAGCGCGCCGCGTCTCCTGCTCCTTTCGGTCGCGCTCGGCGGCCGAATTGGCGAGCTCGGCGGTGATCAGCAGCGGCAATGAACCGGCGGCGAAGTGCCGAAGGGACTCTTCGCTATCGCTCAGCGCCGCCGTTGCGTCGTCCAACCCCTGTTCGACCTTTCGCCGGCGTTCGAAGAGGTCTCCGCCGAGCCGGCGGAACTCGTCTTCTATCGCGCGAAGCTTGCGCCTGCGTGGTTCGATGTGGTGAGTCTGCAGAGCGGCGCGCTGCTGCTTGACGGCGAGAAGCTGCTCACGAAGCCGACGCAACTCCCCCTCGGCTTCCTGGACCTTGGCGCGACCGTCAGCGTCGAGACGCTCGGCGTTCTTGCGCCGTTCGTAAACGCGGACGTCCTTGTCGAGCCGCTCAACGAGGTCGAGGCCCAGGAGGTTTTGGATGGCGGTTCCGACAAGTGCGCCCGCCTCGTCGGGCGAGGCGTGACGTTCGATCTGTTCACCGTCGAAAAGGAACAGGTGCGCAATGTTGCAGGGCAACAGAGCGTCGACCTGGGCCTCCCAGTTGTCGGCCAGGGCGGGGGCGAGGCGATCGTTCTTGAGGACGCAAAACTCTTCACGGCACCTGCCGCGAGTATCCTCCCGCCAAGTACGCCGCAGGACGTAGCGATCCTCGGCGCCGGCGGTGGTCTGACGGAACGCGAGCTGGATTGTGGCGCGTCGGTTGGGAGCCTTGTTGTGGATGCAGCGGGAAAGAAAATCGGCGTAGCCGAGGCGTCCGCGGCTCGATGTCTTGGCGCGAGGTCCGAAGAAAACGAGTTGGAGCGCGTCGAGGATGGTCGTCTTGCCCCCGCCATTGAGCCCACCGAAGAGGACGATCGGCTTGTCTCGCGCAGGCGGTTCCAGGGCGATCTCTTGCCGGCCGGCGTAGAGGCCGAAGTCGGTGAGCGTAAGGGTGTCGAGTGTCATTGTGAGCCTCCAGAACTATCGGATGTCGGGGTCGGAGTGGCCGAAGACCCGGTCGCGTGCGGTGGTGAGGGCGTCGCGCCGCTGCCGGGCGCGTTCGACGGCATCCTCCTCGCTGGCATAGAAGCTGCGAAAGAACGCCTTCTCGATGGCGTCGAAGAGTCCGGTCCGACGAAGCGTCGCCTTGTGGCGCTTCTCGATGGAAAGCAACTCGCGAACGAGTTGGAAGTGCAGCCGGTCGCTGCCGCACAGGTCGTGGAGCAATGCTACTTCGTCGGCTCCGAAAGCAGCGTTGTCATCGAGGCGTCGACCAGGATAAGGCGCGCCCGCGGCTTTCTCGTAGATGCCGGGGAGGGTGTCTTCAATCTCATGCTTCTCGACGACCCAAATGCGCCGAATGGTTTCGAGCTCCTCGACGGTGATGAGGTCGATGTCTTTTACGGCCTCGGGACCCCGGGCGCGAACGTGGTGCTGAGCCTCGAGGACTTGACGCAACCACGATTCGCGAGCCTCCTGGGTATAGGGTCCCGGAATGGGGCGGTCGTGGAAGAGCTGGACGGCGCCGTTCATGCGGCGGAAGTCCCGTAGCGGCCGGTCGCCTTCCGGGGTCTTGGGCGGATCGAGACGGTTTCGGAGTTCGAGGAGAGGCAGCATCCACTCCTTCTCCTCGTCGTTGCGGATCATGGCATGCATGGACTTGTCCTGATCGACGAGGGTGCAGACCCAGCAGCCGAAGCGGCTGTCGCCGCAGCTGGGTGTGCTCGTGTCGACCACCAGCGGGCACTCCCCGTCGGGGGAGGCGCCCTGGTACATGCCGAGGAGATCCTTGTTGTTGAACCCCCACGGGTTCTTGAACTGCATGAGGAACATCCAGACGTCGTCGTTGGTCCAGTCCTCGACGGGCGTGTAGACGTAGGAGTTGGCAAGGTCGCCGTTCGGACTCAGACGATCGCGCGTACGACTCCGCTCGTAGCGCTCCATGGTACGGGCGCGGGCCGCGCTTTCGGCCTTCCGGGTGCCGAGAACGAGGATAGCCTCGCCGTGCTGCTCGACCACGGAGGTGATGAAGCGCGTGGACGGCATGATCTTGAGGCGGTCGGTGCACCAGCGGAACTTCGGCCGTGGCGCGGGGTAGCCGCGGCCGATGAGGTTGACCCAGAACGAGTCCTCGACGGCAGGCGTGAGTCGATGGGCGGTGACCGGCAGTCCCTGGTCGCGCGCGGAACCGTTCATCGTTTCGAGGGACTTCGTGACCCAGGCGGCGACGATCGGGTTCTCGACGAGCGTGTCGGTGCTGATGACGTGCACGGGCTTGGAACGCCGTTCGATCGGAAGGGCCGAGAGGGCCCGCCAGACGAGCTGCAAGACGGCGGTGGAGTCCTTGCCGCCGCTGTAGCCGACGACCCACGGGACAGCGTCGGCGGTGTAGATCTCCGCGATTTCGCGCTCGACCTCGACGATCGTCTTCTTGAGGCCGGCTTCCGTGAAAGCGGAGCGCGGGCCAGGCTTACTCATCGTGGGCACCTCGGAGGAAAGCCTGCTCGACGGCTTGCTCGTCGGGGGTGAGTGGAACACGCAGCCGGGCCTTGATGGCGTTGGCGGTGAGCAGGACGTTCTGGCCGCCTTTGGAGATCCTGCCGCCCGACAGGGCGCGGCCCTCCCACTGTGCGCCGTTGTTTCGGCGCCAGTCGATTCTGCGAAGGGCGGCAAGCTTCTTCGGCCACGCTTGCGGGTGTTTGCTCACGAGCGCGTTGCCGACTCGGCCGAGGGCTTGCAGGACGACGCCGTGGGTGTGGATGTAGTCCGTGCGGACCTCGCCGGCCGAGAGCTCGCCGAGCCGGACGCGCTGCCATTCGGGAAGGCGGGAGGCGACAGCCTCCCAGTAGGAGACGGCCAGTTCGGCGAGCTGCTGTGGTTCGTCCTCCATGCCGGTCAGAAGCTCGGCAGTGGCGTGGTAGAGGGCGCTGAGTGTAAAAAGGCGGCGCGACCTGGGGGCGAGACTGGTTTTCTCGAGCTCGACGAGGTCCCTGAACGCTGGCGACTTGCCGATGAGCGCCTTGGTGAGTTGCGCCGTATAGTCTCGGTGGTCGTAGAGAATGCTGAGAGACTTCGACGGGCGGATGGCGTAGCGGTTGAGGTCGGCGAACATCTGCTGGCAGCGCTCGAGGCCGGGGTCGAGGAAGAAGACGACGGCGATCGTCTCGTCGCCGATGTCGGGCTTCTCGCGCAGGGCGCGCTCCATGGCGGCGCGGCGGTGCTGGCCGTCGTTGATGATGAAGCGCGCCGACATCGGGATGTGGAGCATGCCGACTCGGCTGGCGTCGCCCGCCTCGGCGATGCTGTCGAAGCGGGCCTCTCCGTCGACCGAGACCGTGATCGCCGAGAACACGTAGGTGTCGGGGTTGGCCGTGATGTAGCGGGTCAGCTCCGGAAGACGGGACTTGTTGAGGAGCCGCTGCGCGCGCAGCTCGGGGACGAGCTCCGCCTCGTCGAAGAGGAAGATCTTGGGCAGGAGGCGCATGGGGCACATCGACACGTAGTACTCGCGGCCAGCCTGGATGCCGCGGATGGCGGGGAAGACGTACTCGAAGCCGGACATGCTTGCCTCCTCTGGCGATCCTGCGGTACAGTGATCCACGCGAACAGTTTGCTCGTAGAGGAACATACCATGACAGCAGGAAACATACAAGGGGGGGGCGTCTACCTCGACTGCAACGCGACGGCGCCCATGGATCCCGCGGTCCGGGAGGTGGTGCTGGGCTGGCTCGGCAGCGTGGGGAACGCGGGCAGCAGGACGCACGAATACGGCTTGCGGGCCCGCAAGGCGGTCGAGCGGGCCCGGGACCAAGTGGCCGCCGTCGTCGGCGCCAGGCCGGACGAAATCGTGTTCACAAGCGGCGCCACGGAGAGCAACAACTTGGCGATCCTGGGGCTGGCGCCGTTCGGGGAGACGAGCGGGCGGCGGCATGTGGTGTCGACGGAGATCGAGCACAAGGCCGTCCTGGAGCCGCTCGAGGCCCTCGCGGCGAGAGGGTTCGCGGTGACGCTGGTGCCGCCCGCGAGCAACGGCGCCGTCCCGGCGGAGGCCGTGCGGGCGGCGGTGCGCGACGACACGCTGCTGGTGTCGGTGATGCAGGTCAACAACGAGACCGGAGTGCGCCAGCCGGTCGAAGCGGTCGCGGCCGCGCTCGATGGGCACGAGGCCTACCTGCACGTGGACGCGGCGCAGGGGTTCGGCAAGGAACTGCCGGCGCTGCGTTCGCCGCGGATCGATCTGGTGAGCATCAGCTCGCACAAAGTCCATGGTCCGGCGGGCGTTGGGGCGCTTGTGGCCCGGCGGCGGCGATTCGACCGGGTTCCCCTGGCGTGCATGATGCGCGGCGGTGGACAGGAACGCGGGTTGCGTCCGGGGACGCTGCCGGTCGCGCTCATCGCGGGCCTGGGCGCGGCCGCGGAAACGGCGGCGGCCGAAACCGAGGTGCGGCGGGTGAAGTGCGCCGCGGTGCGCGAACGCGCACTGGACGCGCTGCGCCCGCTCGGAATCCGGATCCACGGCGGGCTGGAGGTCTCGCTGCCGCACGTGTTGAATTTTTCGGTCGATGGGATCGATTCCGAAGCTCTCATGGTGGGCCTGCGCGACTTGATAGCCATCTCGAACGGGTCGGCATGCACGTCGCAGAGCTACGCCCCGAGTCATGTCCTCAAGGCCATGGACCTGCCGTCGGCGGAAGTGAGTGGAGCAGTGAGAATGTCCTGGTGCCATTTGACGCCAGCCGTGGATTGGAGCGCAGTAGCGCAACGGATCGCATCCTTGCGGTGAAATAGTCCGACGTTACGGAGCCACGGAAGGAATGTAGAACCTCGGGTGCATGGCGCGAGCGCCGACGTACAGCGGATGGGTGAGCCTGAGGGCGCGTCCGATGTTCGCATGTTCGGTGACGCCGACGAGCAACAGCGCGTTTTCTCTCCGGGCGGGATAAGCCGTCTCGAGGTGGTTCAGCCATGACACGGCTCTGCGGACGTCGTCGTGGAACAGCAACGGCGTGGCGGGCCCGCGAGGAGGCCGCCAGCAGACGGCGATGGTGCGGACGCCCGAGTAGGGAAGAAGTTCTTCTTGTATGCGCGCAGGGTTGCTTTCTTCCCATCGGGCGATGTCCAGTGCAACGCTACGAAGATCTTCATGATGGGCTGCGTCGGACTGACCGATCTTGGCCCTTTCCCCGTGGGATTCGGACCAGACGGCCCACCGGTGCTGGAGACAGGTCCTGACTTGAATTTCGTAGCGGACCGTCAGCGAAGAGTCCGCCGAGGCTGGTTGTCCAAACCGCATGATGTGGTGGATGCCCCGATATCCAGTAAAAGCTGGGTCATCGATGTAGTTCTTGGTGCGATAACGGCTGGCGGCGCGCGCAATTCGGCTACTGAGGGTGATGACGTCGGAGACGCTTTGGCATATGACGCGGACGCCGATGACGTCGTCCAACGTGCCGAGCCGAAAGTTCGCGCCTTGGCGAGTGAGCTTCCGGCGGATGCTGTCGAGGCGTTTCAGCCGCACGGTGACGAGTGACCGTGCGGGTGGAGCGCAGGCATCCAGTATCCGCAAGGTGGTCGCAAGGCACTGCATGCGGAATTCCCGGTAGCCTTGGACTCCGGTGAGGGATTCCCGAGCTAAAGGTTCGGCGCAGAATGCCTCGCCGAGGCGATTGACGTCGCCAAGGGTGGCGAATGGCGCCCGGTCGGTCGCAGGGCAGTCGAGCTGCTCCTGAGTGGTCAACGCCACGGTCTGGGGAGCCTGACGTCATCGAGCTTGACCTTCTTGCCCTTGAGGTCAATGGCATGGTCATCGACGAGGCGTTGTTGGGCGAAATCCCCCCGGAGTTGTTCTCTGTCCATGTCATCGGAGATGCCTCCGCCGAGGAGGTACTGGAACAGCCGACAGCAGAGGGTTTCGTTCTGCTTGTAGCGGCGCATCTTGTTGGGCGGCGCAACATCGCACAGTACGCCGAACCAGGGAGTGCTTGAGTCGGTCAGCCGAAGTTGGCCGCGTCCTTCCTGCTCGGCCAGGACGTCGACAATGGTCCCGAGAGAGACCCCTTCGTGAGAGAGTTTGCCGACGGCTTCGGCAAGCGCCGTCTGAGCGATAGGCCGAAAGAGGATGTTTTCGTCAACCTTTCTGATGTCGCCGGCGGGCTTCCCCTGGATGAATGCTTCGTGCAGGGGGAGACGGGCAAGCGCGTCGAAGTACTCCATCATGGCTGACGTTCCGAGATCGAGGTTTTCGTCGTCGGGGCGCTGGTAGATGTCGTTGCCGAGCGGGCGCCACGAAGACACCTTTGGGGGGCGGCGGCTTTCAACCAGGTACTTCTCGACGATGGTTGCAAGGGTGTTGAGGGTCGTGTAGGACGGGGACTTATCGGGGAGGGTGGTGTTCTTCACGTGAACCCGATCGAAGGAAGCGCCATCGGGACCAGTACCGTTGCGCAGAAGGTCGTGCTTGGCCATGAGCCTGCGGGCCACGATCCTGAACCCGTGGTGTTCGTCGAGTTGAGCGAGCTCGCTGGAAGTGAGACGCTTCGCATGTTCGTTGACATCGACGAAGAGTTGGCGGAGGCGGCGGAAGGCGTCGACGATGGACTCCCCGCGGATGACAGCGGGCACGATCTCTATTCCGATTCGCTCGTCCATCAGGTGCTGCATGCGTTCGTGGATGGCGGTCTTGTCCCCGCCGATGTTGCTCTGCAGGCGTTCGACGAGCTCGTCGATCGACAAGGGCGGCTGGTTTCTCTGCCGCCGTTTCTCGTCGAGCCGGTACAAGCTTCCGGTGCGGATGAGCTCCTGGAGTCCCAGGATCGCCATCAGCCGATGCTGTCCGTCGAGAGCATAGAAGCGGGTATTGCTGTCGTCGAGATTCCAGTAGGCCCCGTTGGGTTCCAATCCCAGAAGGGTCAGGCTGTCTTCCGTGGCAGTCCCATCGGATGCCCACTTGTCGCTGTCGCGTTCGTAGGCCCACTGCTGCCAGGCGACAAGCAGGAGCGGCGGAAACTTGTGGTAGGGGCGGCTGGCGAGGTAAGCAGTCATTTCCTGCTGGCGTCGCCAGTCCGGTTGGCGTTGCTGGATTATCTCGATCGTGTCCGGCACGACGTCTATGCGTTTCGATCCTTCGCTGCTCTCCCTGAAGATGGGAAGGTCCGCGGCGAAACCCACCTTGTCGGCAATCCAACGGAGCGGAACGGACGTGAGGTAGGAGGCGACATGTCCCATGTGGACCTGGATGGCCAGGTGATGATCGGCCTTCGCGTGGAGTTCGCCAAGCAGTGTGTGCAGGGCTCGCCGCTTCACGTCCTCCTGGCGCACGACGTCGGAAATGGCGCTGTAGTCGATATCGGTCATGTTTGCTCCTCATGGTCGACCGGCTGATTGCCAACCGTGTTGAAGCGAGGGCGCAGTCTGAGTATCAGTTCGTCCTGGATTGCTTTGGTCTCGGCGGCGGCTGCCCGCGTGTACCAGCAGATGGCGTCGTCGTAGTTGCTGCCGATGTACTCTCTCAGTCCGGGGTTCTTTTCGTTTGCGGGCAGATGCTCGTTCAACCGGCGCTGCAAGTTCGTGGTTTCTCCGACATAGACGTACGTCCGGCTGATCTCGAGGTCGTGCAACGTGTCGCTGTGACCGATTGCGTACACACCAGCAGTGGCCGGTACCGCGGAGTTCGAAGATGACAGACGCTTGCTCCGCCAATTCATGCCAAGTGCACCAGACGTATCGAGATCAGGCTGTCCGAACGGGCCGCACCCACCGCCACGCAGGGCGTCGAAGTTCAAGACCGAACCGGAGCAGCCCGTTGTCACACCCATCAACAACGATCACATCCTCCCAGTCGTCACCAAGATCCGTCGACACGGGCTCAGAGCGCCAGCCTGCTTCGCGGCGACTCGACTCGCTCTCGTCCACGCCCGTGCCCGACCGTCCACCGTCGCGCCGCCTGACGCGACGCGACTCCCCAGACGATATCACGTTTTGCGGGAATCGTGGCACCTTTCGGCCACGGGCTGCAACAGCCTTGATGAATGTCAAGACGTCCTGCCGGTGCGCCCCCGATCGGCCCCGCGCGCCGCCGCCGACGGCCCCCCTACCGCGAGAGCAGGTAGGTCATCTTGACGGCGATCTGCCGGTTGCGCACGTCGCCCCACGGCGAGCGGCGGACGTGCGGGTCGAAGAGGAACAGGTCGTCGAGGCGCAGCTCGTCGTAGGCCACGTAGACGTCGCTGCCGGGGCTGTAGATCCAGTTGAAGCGGATGCTGTTGCTGAGCTCGCCGGTCAGCGAGTTGTACTGCGACAGCGAGCGCAGCGTCACCCGCGGCGACAGCGTCAGGTCGAGGCGCAGCGACGCCAGGTCGGCCACGAACTCCCCCCACGGCAGGTCGACGTCGCTGCGGTTGAAGACGCCCTCGGCCGAGACGCGGCTCGTGGCCCGCAGGCCGGCCGTCGCCTGCAGGTCGACGCGGGTCCCGTCGAAGAAGGTCTGCGGCGAGAAGCGCGTCCGGGCGTACAGCCGCCGCGACGGGTCGGACTGGTACGAGAAGACCCACTCGCCGAAGCGGTAGGCGCCGGCCGGGACGGTGACGCCGGTGTTGCGGATGGGGAACGGGACGTCGAGCTGCTCGAAGTGGTCGTTGTAGAACACGGTGACCGACGAGCCGTTCTCGAAGTACGTGCCGACCATGTTGTGGATCCGCCGCGTCAGCAGCCGGTTGTGCTGGTCGGTGGTGTAGGTGACGTTCCACATCGGGTCGAACATGCGGACGTTCCAGCGGCCCGGCCGCGGGTTCCACTCGCCGTGGAACTTCGACGTGCGGATGCCGACGCGCGGGACGAAGCCGACCTCCGGGTTGAAGTGCTCCTGCAGGTCGACGAACTCGCCGTAGACGTGCCACGCCGGGCTGAGCCACGTCGCGCGCGCGTAGCCCGCCCGGTCCCGCGCCCCGGCGCCCGCCTCCAGCGGCGCGTAGCGGGCCGGGTACGAGCCGCGCGGCGTTTGGGTCTTCGCCAGGAACGCGGTCATCGTCAGGTTGCGGTGCAGGGCGAGGGTCGTGTCGACGGCGAACGTGCGGTTGAAGTCGGCCCCCCCGACCGCCTCCTTGTCGATCACGATGCCGCCGACCTTCGAGCGCGCCAGGACGTCGCGGCTGTAGCGCCCGACGAAGAAGTTGTCGCCCGGGTCGCCGAACGCCGACTGCGTGGTGATGTTCATCGCGGCGACGTTGTGGCGGCCGACCTTCCCGGTCAGGCGCGCCCCGCCGGCGATCGGGATCGGCTGCCCGCGCTCCGACAGGCCGATGCGCCGCGTGAAGAAGAGGTCGGCGAGCCGCCCGAAGCCGGTGCCGCGCGCCCCGACGTTGAACAGGCCGGCGTTCTCGAGGAAGAAGTCGCGCTTCTCCGGAAAGAAGAGGGGGAAGCGGGTCAGGTTCACCTGCTGCTCGTCCACCTCCACCTGCGCGAAGTCGGTGTTCGCGGTCAGGTCCAGGTTGAGGCCCGACGCGACGCCGTACTTGACGTCGAGGCCGTAGTCGCCGAACCCCGAGCCGTCGAGGCGCCGCTCGGCCCGGTCCTGCCGCCCGCCGGCCAGCGCGTAGGGGGTCAGGCGCAGGTCGAGGCCGCGGTTCAGCCCGGCGAGGCCGGTCATCGTGCCGGCGAGGCTGACGCGGGTCAGGGTGTACTCCTTCGAGATCGGCGCCCAGAACACCTGCTCGTTCTTGCGGCGGATGTTGCGCATGAAGTTGACGCCCCAGACCTGCCGCTCGGTCCTCGGAAACCGCAGGGTCACCATCGGGATGGCGATCTCGGCCACCCAGCCGTCCCCGGTGCGGCGCGAGACCACGTCCCAGACGCCGTCCCAGTTGACGTTGACGTTGTTGCTGTTGCGTCCCCGCCAGCCGCCCTCGCCCTCCTCGGCCACCTGCTGCTCGAGCTTGGCGCCGAGGGGGCTGGTGACGAACATGTAGCCGGAGCGCCGGTCGTGGAAGGTGTCCAGGATCACCTGGAAGTTGTCCTCGTCGAGCAGCCGCGGCGAGTCGCGGCGCATCTCCGTGGCGATGACGCCGCCCGGCTCGCTGTCGTGGGCTTCGACGCCGAGGTAGAGGGCGCGGGCGTCGTAGAGCAGGCGCACCACCGTCCGTTCGGTCGCCGGCTCGCCCTCGGCCGGCTCCTGCTGCACGAACTCGTCGATGACCGCCGCCCGCAGCCAGACCTCCTCGTCGAGGCGGCCGTCGATGCGCGGGCCGTCCTCCACGCGCACCGGCGCGACGCGGTACCGCTCGCCGGGCGCCGGCACGGCGAATCCGCCGCGGCCGCCTTCGAGGACGAGGGGCTCGACCGCCTGCGCGCGCGCGGCGGCCGGGGCGTCGGCCGCCGGCTGTGCGCCGGCCGGCGCCGCGGCGAGCAGCAGGCCGGCCGGCAGGAGGATGGCGCGGCGGAGAACGTCGAGGACGCGCGGCCGGCCGGCGGCGCGGCGGAGAGTGGTGGTCATGGGCGTCGTCCTGGTCGACCGGGCGCAACGGTTCGCGCCGGTGGTGCGTCGCGCGCGAGTCACCGCCGCCGGGCGTTGCGCGCCGCGCTCGTGGATCCGCGTCACGGGTGTTCGACGAGGCCCGCCGGCCCGGTTGCCGTCTCCGGACGCCGGCGTCAGGGAGCCGGCCCGAACTCGCAGGCGCCGACCCGCTTCAGGGGCAGGGCGGTGACGGCGTCGGCCAGCGGGTACTCCCGATCTCCGGGATACACCACCCACAGGTGCTCCAGTCCCAGGTCGTCGAGGACGACGCGCATGGACTTCGTGGTGCGCGGAGCGTCGGCGCACTTGAACTCGAAGCCCCAGCGCCGGCCGCGACGCAGCAGCAGCAGATCCAGCTCGGCGCCGCGGTGGGTGCCGTAGAAGTACGCGTCGCGCGCGCCGTGCGCCAGCAGGGTCTGCTCGAGGGCGAACCCCTCCCAGCTCGCCCCGTAGCGCGGGTGCGCCGACAGGTCCCGCATCGCCTGCACGCCCAGCAGGTGATGCAGGACCCCGCTGTCGCGCAGGTAGACCTTGGGCGACTTGACGAGCCGCTTGCCGAGGTTCTCGAACCAGGGAGGCAGCACCCGGATCATGAACGCCCCGGCCAGCAGGTCGCGGTAGTGGTTCACCGCGGTCACGCTCACGGCCATCGAGCGCGCCAGGTCCGACGCGTTCCAGACCTGCCCGTGCCCGTGGGCCAGCATCCGCCAGAACCGGCCGAGGGCGGCGGGAGACACCCTCGAACCCAGGCCCGGGACGTCCCGCTCGAGGAACGTGCGGGTGAACGAGTCCATCCACCGCGTCCAGGCCGCGGCGGTCGGCGCCAGGAAGGCCCGCGGAAACCCCCCGCGCATCCAGAGCCGGTCCTGCTGGCCGAGCCCCGCCTCGGCCAGCGAGAAGCCGCCGACCTCCACGAAGAGCATCCGCCCCGCCAGCGTCTCGGACACGCCCTTGACGAGGTCGGGAGACGCGCTGCCCAGGAGCAGGAACACCGCCCGCCGGCCCGCGTCGTCGCAGATGGGGCGCAGCACCTCGAACAGGCCCGGCATCCGCTGCACCTCGTCGAGGACGACCAGGCCCTCGCTGGCGCGCAGCAGCCGCTCGGGGGTCGCGGACAGCGCCTCGCGGTCGGCCGCGGCCTCCAGGTCGAAGACCGTCGACGGCCCCCGCCGCACCGCCGCCACCTGCCCGGCCAGGGTCGTCTTGCCGACCTGTCTGGCCCCCAGCAGGGCCACCACCGGTGCTTCGGAGAGTCCGGCGGTGACGGCGTCGAGCAGGGCGCGGCGTGTCTTGTATCGTTGCATATCCAACTCTTGAGATGAGATATGCGACGATAACACGTCGCGGTCTTCGGTGGCGGGCTCGCGCCGTCACGTCTCCGTTCCTCGCGCGGGGGGCGCGGCCGGATCGGCGCCGTCCCACTCGGCCAGCCACGCCCGCTCTTCGGGATGCGCGTCGATGAACGCCTGGAATGCAGAGGAAGCGTCTCGTACCCGCCGCCGTTCCATGGTCCTTTGCAGCACCCATCGGACGTGGGCCGACAGGCCGCGGCCCGCCGGCCCGCCGGCCTCGACGGCCTCGAGCAGCTTGCCCTCCAGCCTGACGGTGGCGGGGCCCATGTCTGGAATCTACCCGACCGGATGATCCCGATCAACCGGCTTGACTTGGCCCGCCCCGGGGCGCATCCTGTCCCGGCGAGCATTCCGCTCATCCCGCCGGGATCCAAAGGAGCAGACGATGACGCTTTCGAGAACGCGCGGAGCGAGTCGCCGCCGCGCCGGGCTGCTGGCCGCGGCGGCGTGCGCGCCGCTGCTGGCCGTGACCGCGGCCGGCGCGCGGGCGGAGGTGCCCGGAACGGCGGCGGTGTCGGGGACGGTGACGGCCTCGGGGCCGTTCACGGCGGCGCAGGTCTACCTGCGCAACCTCGACCGGGACGTCGTGTACATGGTGTACACGAACCAGGGAGACTACCGGGCCGTCGCCCTGTTCCCCGGCGACTACGAGGTGAGCGCGAGCACGAAGCACCTCGAGTCGGACGCGCGGAGCGTGACGCTGAGCGCCGGGGACGCGGCGCGGGTCGATCTCGCGCTGGGCGAGCTGGAAGGCGACGCGCCGCCGCTCGTCATCCCCGCCGGCCGGACGGCGATGGAGAGCGGCGCGGCCGGGGCGTTCGAGTACGCGAGCTACGACGAGATCTATCCGCCGGGGCCCGGCAGGGAGGTCGCCGAGCAGGTCTGCATGGCGTGCCACGGCGAGAACTTCTTCCCCGGCCGCCCCGGCACCGAGCGGCAGTGGACGTCGTGGATCGACCACATGGTCGGCAGCACGCTCGGAGAGCAGGACCCGACCCGCTACGCGCAGGGGCTGCTGTCGTTCCGGGCGTCGACGTTCCGCTTCGGCCGGCAGGACCGGGACGATCTGCTGGCCTACGCGGTCGAGCACTTCGGGCCCGACAGCAAGCGTCGGCGCGTGCGCATCGAGCAGCAGACGCCGGTCGACGAAGAGGCCCTCGGCAAGGCCATGTACATCGAGTACTACCTGGCCAAGGACGGCCCCGGCGAAGGGGTCAACGACCCGCGCTGGGCCCCCGACCGGGTCGCGCGCTACGGACAGGACCCGCGTTTCGACGCCGACGGCAACGTCTGGCTGGTGGACCGCGGCGTGCCGCACCGGCTGGTGAAGCTGGATCCCCGCACGGGCGAGCAGCGGGAGTACCTCTACCCCGATCCGCGCAACGGCAACCACGAGATCCTGATCGATCCGTCCGGCCTGATCTGGCTGCCGGAGCATCGGGGCCGCACCGGGGCCAGGGAGAAGCGGCTCCTGGGGTTCGACCCGCGGACCGAGAAGTTCGAGCACCTGATCCCGATGGACCCCGACGACGTGGTCCGCAACCCGACGAAGTTCATGCAGTCGCTGGCGATGGACTCGAAGGGCAACGTCTACGTCGGCTGGATCATGGGCGGCGCGCTCAGCAAGTGGGACCGGGCCACCGGCGAGGTCTCGGTGTTCCGCATCCCGACGCCGCACGCGATCCCCTACGGCGTCGTGGCCGACCGCGACGACAACATCTGGATCGCGCTGTGGAGCGGCGGCAAGATCGTGAAGTTCGACACGTCCGACCACTCCTGGACCGAGTTCACGCCGCCCACCTGGCCGGGGCATACGCGGCGCCTGAACGTCGATTCGCAGAACAACGTCTGGTGGGGCATCTACTCCGCCGGCCGGCGGCCCGGCAAGCTGGTCAGGCTGGACCAGTCCAGCGGCAAGATGACCGAGTGGTCGATCCCGCAGCAGAACGCCGAGCCGTACGACGTGGCCGCCGACCCGGAGGACAACATCTGGGCCGCCGACGTCGGCCAGCGGACCGACGGCGAGTACGGCGCCTCGCTCTGGAGGTTCGATCCGCGCAGCGAGGAGTTCACGTTCTATCCCAAGCCGCAACGGCACGCCGACTCGCCCAAGATCCAGGTCACCCGGGACGGCGCCGTCTGGTACTCGCCGCGCGGCAGCCGCGAGGCGCCCGCCTTCGGGGTGCTGTACCCGGACGTGGACGAGATCGACGACCTGGGCGCGTACTATACGTACGGGCCGCCCGGGTACCCGTTTCCGGGGCCGTCCACGGAGACGAATTCCGGCGGGAACTGACGCGCGCGGCGCGCGAAGGCGGCCGGCATCTTCCCGCGGGGCCGGGAGGATGCCGGTCGACGGCCCCGGTGTATCGGGAGCCGCCCCGGCCGACGCGGCGCTCCTGGAACGCGCTCATCTCGACGCGGTTCTCGCGGCGTGATCCGCCGGGGCGGCAGGAGCGCCTCCGCACGCGCCATGCCGGCGCCCCGTGGAATCAGTCTGACGGCGTCCGTGGCCGCGTCCTGGCGGATGGAAGGCTGGAGCCGGCGAGCGGACTCGAACCGCTGACCTGCTGATTACGAATCAGCTGCTCTACCAACTGAGCTACGCCGGCTTCCGCCGCGCGGAGGAGCGGTTCGACCCCGGGTTCCCGCCGCGCGGCAACCCCTGGATGATAGCACGGAGGTTGCTTCGGAACCGCTCCGCGCACGCGCCATCTGTCCGCGGGCGCAGGGCGCCTCCGGACCGTCGTAGTCGCTTCGGTCCGCGTTCAGCCGGTCCTCCACCGTCCGCGCGGCGAGGGCGAGCACCTTGCGGCGGACCGCGTCAACGATCCCGACCGGATCCACACCCCCGAACGACAGCCCCTCATTTTGTTGACGTGCACCCGGTTCATGGGCGCCGTTTGACGTTTGTTCTGCAGATTTATATTATTTGGATGTAAACAAACTTTACGGAGGGAACCATGCAGGATCCGTCGGCATCCGCGAACGTCGAGTACCGCCGGCCCGGTTCGGGGGGCAAGACCGCGAAGGTATGGGATCTGGCCGACGAAATCACCCGCGAGAAGCGTCGCCTCGCGAAGGTGGGCGAGGTGCGGGAGCGTTACGTCGCCGAGGGAGGGAGTCCGCACACGGCCAACACGCAGTACTATCGCTGGAAGGCCGGCGGCGCGGCGGCCGCGCCGGACTCGTCCGCCGACGCGCTTCCCCGGACGCTCCGGGTCGCGCCCGACGGCCGGTTGCTGATTCCGGCCGAGATGCGGGAGGCGATGGGCCTGGGGAAGGACGGCGCGGTGACCGCCCGCGTGGAGGGGGGAGAGCTGCGCCTTCTGTCCCGGGCGGTCGCCATCCGGCAGGTCCAGGCGCGCCTGCGGCGGCGCAAGCGGCCGGGCGAGAGCGTGGTCGACCGGTTCCTGGCCGAGCGGCGCGCCACGTGGGGCGAGGCGTGAGCGTCGTGTTCGACAGCTCCGCGCTGCTGGCCATCGCCTTCGAGGAGGAGGGCGCCGCGGCTGCGGCGTCGTGGCTCGACGGCGCGCTCATGTCGGCCGTCAACGCATCGGAGGTGGTGGCGAAGTTCGTGGACGCGGGGTCCGGCGCCGCCGACGCCCGCTCGTCGCTTCTCGTCTTCGGCCTGACCATCCGCCCCTTCGACGAAACGCTGGCCGTGGCGGCCGGTCTGATGCGATCGGGAACGCGGGGCCGCGGCCTTTCCCTCGGCGACCGCGCCTGTCTGGCGCTGGCCCGGCGCGAACGGGCCCGGGTGGTCACCGCGGACCGGGCCTGGGCCGGCCTCGACGTGGGCGTCGACCTGGAGCTGATCCGCTGACGCGCGCCCCCGCGGGCGCGGCTGCGTCGGAACATTGGAACGCGAGCGGCCGCGCCGGCCGCGCGCGCCCCCGCGGGCGCGGCTGCGTCTCGGCTATGATGGCGCGTCAAGCGTCGTGACCAGCACCGATCGCACCACCCGGCTCGCCGCGTCGCGCGCGGGTCTCCTGCTGGTGCTGCCGGCCATGTGCGCGGCGCTGGCGGCCGGGTGCGCGGCCGGGTCCGGGGGCGGGACGGACGCCACCGCCGCCACGGCGCGGGACCTTCCGGCGGGGGAATGGTTCACCGACGAGGCGGCGGCGTCCGGGCTCGACTTCGTCCACTTCAACGGCGCCGCCGGCCGCTTCCACTATCCGGAGCTGATCCCGCCCGGCGTCGGCCTGTTCGACTACGACAACGACGGCGACCTCGACGTCTACCTCGTCCAGGGGCGGATGCTCGACGCGGACCTGACGCCCGCCGACGCCCTCTTCCCGCCGGCCGCGCCGGCGCCGCTCACCGGGCGGCTCTTCCGCAACGACCTGGAGACCGCCCCGGACGGCGCGCGGCGCCCGCGCTTCACCGACGTGACCGCGGCGAGCGGCATCGCGGCGGACGGCTACGGGCTGGGCGTCGCCGCCGGCGACGTGGACAACGACGGCTGGACGGACCTGTTCCTGACCAACTACGGCCCGGACGCCCTGTACCTGAACCGCGGCGACGGCACGTTCCGCGAGGCGGCGGCCGAGCGGGGCCTCGGCCCGGCCGCGGGGTTCGGCGTCTCGGCCTCCTTCCTCGACTACGACCGCGACGGCTGGCTCGACCTCTACGTGGGCCGCAACGTCGACTACACGCTGGAGAGCGGCATCGAGTGCGGCACGCTGGCCGACGCGCGCGACTACTGCCCGCCGGAGACCTACGGGGGGACCCCGGACCACCTGTACCGCAACACCGGGGAGGGTCGCTTCGCCGACGTGAGCGAGACGGCGCTGGCGGGCGCCCGCTTCGGGCCCGCGCTGGGCGTTTCGACCGCCGACTTCGACGGCGACGGCTGGATCGACGTCTACGTCGCCAACGACGGCGTCGAGAACCTGCTGTGGATCAACCAGCGCGACGGCACGTTCCGCGACACCGGCCTGCTGGCCGGCGCGGCGCTCAGCGAAGCGGGCATGCCCGAGGCCAGCATGGGGGTGGACGCCGGCGACTTCGACGACGACGGCGACGAGGACCTCTTCATGACCCACCTGAACGGCCAGGGGAACAACCTGTACGTCAACGACGGGACGGGCCGCTTCGAGGACCGCAGCACCGGATCGGGACTCGGCGTCGGCAGCCTCGCCTACACCGGGTGGGGGACCACCTGGTTCGACTTCGACAACGACGGCCGGCTGGACCTGCTGACGGTCAACGGCACGATCACCGCGCTGCCGGGGCGTCCGGCGGGGCAGTTTCCCTACGGCCAGCGCAGGACGCTGTTCCGCAACCTGGGCGGCGGCCGCTTCGCGGACGTGACGGAGCGGGCCGGGGCGGCGTTCGCGCCGTCCGAGGCGGGGCGGGGCGCGGCGTTCGGCGACGTCGACAACGACGGCGACGTCGACGTGCTGGTGGGCAACGACGCCGGGCCGGCGCGGCTGCTGATCAACCACGTCGGGGAGCGCCGCCGCTGGCTGGGGCTGCGGCTCGCCGGCGCCGGCGGGCGCGACATGCTCGGGGCGCGGGTGGCGGTGGTCCGCGGCGGCCTGCCGACGCTCTGGCGCCGCGCGCGCTCGGACGGCAGCTACGCGTCGGCCAACGACCCGCGGGTGCTCGTGGGGCTGGGCGATTCCGACGCGCGGCCGACGGTCCGCGTGCGCTGGCCGGACGGGACGGACGAGGAGTGGCGGGACGTCGAGATCGACCGCTGGGTCACGCTCCGCGCCGGGGAGGGCGCCCGGTGACCGCGGAAGGCGGAGCCGTGGTTCGCCGGGGCGGTCCCGCGGAACGATTGGCCGCGGGCGGGATGGCGGGAGAAGCGGGAAAAGCCGCGGGGCGCGCAGGCCGGAAAGGTCGGGCACGACCCGGGCGTCGACGCCTGACGGGCGAGCCGGGGCTATCGGTCGGGCGGCCGCGGCGGCAGGAAGACGCGCTCGAGGGTCAACAGGCGCTGGTCGACCTTCCCGAAGGCGACTTCGACGTTGCGCACCCGGGCGTCGAGGGCGGTCAGGTCGGCTCGCACGCCGCGGATTTCCGCGGTCAGGTCGGCCCGCACGCTGCCGATCTCCGCGGTCAGGTCGGCCCGCACGCTGCCGATCTCCGCGGTCAGGTCGGCCCGCACGCTGTCGATTTTCTCGGAGAGGTTGGTTCGCACGCTGTCGATCTTCTCGGAGAGGTCGGTTCGCACGCTGTCGATTTCCGCGGTCAGGTCGGTTCGCACGTTGTCGATTTCCGCGGTCAGGTCGGCCCGCACGCTGTCGATTTCCTCGGAGAGGTCGGCCCGCACGCTGTCGATCTCCGCGGTCAGGTCGGTTCGCACGTTGTCGATTTCCGCGGTCAGGTCGGCCCGCACGCTGCCGATTTCCTCGGAGAGGTCGGTTCGGACGGCGCGGATCTCCGTTGTCAGGTCGGTTCGGACGGCGCGGATCTCCGTTGTCAGGTCGGTTCGGACGGCGCCGTCTTCCGTCGTCAGGCGGGCGTCGATGGCGCCCACGTCGGCTCGCAGGGCGGCGATCTCGCCGCGCAGCGCGTCGTGCACGGCGCCGATCTGCACGCTCAGGGCGATGCAGGCGGGCACGAAGACGGCGGCGGCCGAACCGATGATCCACTGAGCGTCCGTGCTCGGTTTCGGCATGCCGGAAGCGTAGCACGGCGGCCGTGCCGCGCGCCTTGATGAAGGTCAAGCAACGAGGGATGGTACGTTGACGTGCTCATGCGTCCGATGATGACGCGCCGAACGTGGCGGGGTCGGCCGAGCGCGGCGAGCGTCGTCTGCGGGCTGGCGGCGCTGGCGTCCGGTTGCGGCGCCGCCGACGAAACGCCGCCCGCGCCGCCCGCGCTGTCCGCGCCGGCCGGCGCCCCGCCGTGCGGCGTCGATCTGCCGGACCTCGACCGCCTGGGCGCTTCCGTGCGGACGCAGATCCGCGAACGGCAGGCGGCCGTGGCCGGCGCGGCGGAGGCCGCCGGGACCGGTGCGTCCGCCGCGGCCGGCGCGCCCACCGGGGTCGGGGAGCGGGCCGCGGCCACTGCTCCCGCGGAGGCCCGCGGCGCGCTCGGCATGATCCTGATGGCGGCGAGCCTCCCGGAAGCCGCCGAGGCGTGCTTCCGCGAAGCCGCCGCGCGGGCGCCGGACGAGGCGCGCTGGCTCCACTATCTCGGCCACCTGCGCCGCGAGGCGGGGGACCTGTCCGCGGCGGCGGAGCTCTTCGAGGCGGTGGTCCGGCTGCGGCCCGGCGACGCGGCGGCCCTCGTGCGGCTCGGCGACGTCCGTCTGGAGCAGGGCCGGCCGGCGTCGGCCCGGCCGTTCTTCGAGCAGGCGCTCGCGTTGCGGCCCGATTCGCCCGCGGCGCGCTACGGCCTCGGCCGCGCGGCGCTGGCGGCCGGGGACCCCGCGCGGGCCGCCGGCCTGCTGGAGGAGATCCTGGCGCGGGACCCGTCCGCCTCGGCCGCGCACTATCCGCTCGGCATGGCGTACCGCGCCCTGGGGGACGAGGCCCGGGCCGAGGAGCACCTGCGGCGGCGGGCTGGCGGCGCGCCGCGGCCCGCGGACCCGCTGCTGGCGGAGGTGGACGCGCTGATCGAGAGCGCGCGCGCCTGGGAGGATCGCGGCAACGAGGCGCTCGGCCGCGGGGAGTGGAGCGCCGCCGCCGACCTGTTCCGCCGCGGGCTGGCGCTGGACCCGGACCACCCGGCGTTGCGGCACCGGCTCGGAACGGCCCTCTACGTGCTGGGCGACGCGGCGGGCGCGCGGGCCGAGTTCGAGCGGGTGATGCGCGAGTCGCCCAACTTTCCCGCCGCGCACTACAGCGCCGGCGTGCTGTTGCTGGAGGAGGGGCGCCACCGCGAGGCGATCGAGCGCTTCGAGACGGCGCTCCGCTACCAGCCGACCGACGGCGAGGTCCGGCTGCGGCTGGCGCTGAGCCTGCGGCGCGCCGGCGACCCGGCCGCCGCGCTCGGGCACTACCGGGCGGTGCTGCGGATGGACCCCGACGTGGTCGAGGCGCGCTTCGGCGCGGCCATGGCCCTGGTGCAGCTCCGGCGCTGGCGCGAGGCCCGCGACCGGCTGGCGGAGGGAATGGAGGCGTTCCCGGGCGCGTCGATCTTCCCGCACGCGCTGGCCCGGCTGCTGGCCGCCGCGCCCGACGCCGGGGTGCGCGACGGCCGGCGCGCGCTGCGGCTCGTCGAGCGGCTCGCGGCCGGGGGGGAGCGGACCATCGACCTGGGCGAGACGATGGCGATGGCCCTGGCCGAGCTGGGCCGCACCGGCGAGGCGGCCGGCGTGCAGCGCGACCTGATCGCGGCCGCCGAGGCCGAGGGGATGCGGGACGCCGTTCCGAGGCTGGCCGCGAACCTCCGCCTCTACGAGCGGGGCCGGCCGTGCCGCGCGCCCTGGCCGGACGGCGCCGTCCCGTGACTCCGTGACGTGTTGGCGGAGCAGGGCGCCACGGCGCGCCCTGGCCGACCCGGAACGTCAGGAAGCGCCGGGTGGTGATCGGGTGGCGCCGTGCCGCGCGCCCTGGCCCGGACGGCGCCGTCCCATGACGGGGAGACCGCCGCGGGTGCGCCGGGGTCCGGGTCCGCGTCACCGTCGCACCGTCCGCGACGAGTGCGGACACGCCCACCGTACGGCTGTCGGTCCGGGTCCGAGTCCGCGTCGCCGTCACGCCGCGCGCGCTGGTCCGGCACGTGAATCCCGATATCTTGGATCCAATTTCCTGGATTTCGGCGCGCCGCCGGGGTTGAGTCGTGCTGTTGCGGCCGGCCGTCGACCGGCGTCCTCGGCGTCGCCGCGACGCGGAGAAGAGCGGGTGATGGTTGGCGGCGTGCGGGTCGTCACGGGAGCGGGTCGCGCGCGTGACGCCTCGCGGAATGCGTCTTGCTTCCCCTTCATGCGCGGCCCTCCGATCCGCGGAGCGGCCGGCCGGACCGATTGTCGCGCGCGGCGAGCCGGGCGCGAGTCGTCACGACACGTCGAGAGGAGGACTCCATGAGACGTTCGTCAACGGTCGTCGCCGCGCTGGCGGTTCTGGCCCTCGCGCCGGCGCTGGCTTCCGCCCAGCCGGCCAGCCAGTTCACCGGCGTGGTCACCGACAACACCGGCGGCATCCTGCCCGGCGTCACCGTCGAGGCGGCCAGCCCGGCGCTGATCGAGGGCAGCCGCGTCGCCATCAGCGACGGCGCGGGCCGCTATCTGCTGGTCGACCTGCGGCCCGGCGTCTACACCATCACGTTCACGCTGCCCGGCTTCTCGACCGTCGTGGTCGAGCAGCAGGAGCTGCCGGCCGGCTTCACGGCCACCGTCGACGCGGAGCTGTCGGTCGGCGCCCTCGAAGAGACGGTGACCGTCTCCGGCGAGGCGCCGGTGGTCGACGTGCAGGCGATCAGCCAGGCGGAGGTGCTCGACCGCGAGGTGCTCGACGCCATCCCGACCGGCCGCAACCTGCAGTCGACGGCGCAGCTCATCCCCGGCGTCAAGATGAACCGCCCGGAGGTCGGCCTGACCACCGCGGCGCAGCAGACCTACATGTCCGTGCACGGCATGAGCGCCCGGCAGACCACCGTCATGGTCGACGGGCAGCTCGTCATGAGCTCCGGCGGCGACGGCGGGGTCCAGAACTACAACAACCAGCTCGCGGCGCAGGAGATGGTCTACGAGACGAGCGGCATCTCGGCCGAGACCTCGACCGGCGGCGTGCGCATCAGCATGATCCCGCGCGAGGGCGGGAACACCCACAGCGGGCAGAACTACTTCGGCTTCGCCAACGACCAGTGGGGCGGTCTGACGCTCCAGGCCGACAACCACCACCAGCGGCTCAAGGACCGCGGGCTCACCGCGGTCGAATCGCTCGACTACGTCTACGACCTCAACGTCGCCCACGGCGGGCCGATCGTCCGCGACAAGCTGTGGTTCTTCGGCAGCGGCCGGCGGTTCAGCATCAACGTGCCGGTGACCGACAGCTTCTACAAGAACGAGGACGGGACGGCGCCGCGCTACATGCAGGCGGTCAAGTACCCCGACGGCACGGAGGGACTGCGGCAGGGCCTCAACGACGACCGGATCACCAGCGGTCTGCTGCGGCTGACGTGGCAGATGAGCCAGAACAACAAGTTCTCGGCGTACATGGACCGCATCATCAAGCAGCGCTTCCACGACTACGACGCGCGCGTCGACGTCGGCACCGCCTCGCGCCACCACGGCTCGCCCATCTACTACGTCGGGGCGGCCAAGTGGACGTCGACCCTCAGCAGCCGGCTGCTGCTCGAGGCGGGCTACTCGACCAACGTCGAGAACTGGAGCAACGTCGACCAGGAGGCGGACGTGCCGGACGGACCGGGCTACGGTCTGCGCGGCGGCGCTGTCGGCCCGCACACGCAGGCGTTCGACCCGAGCTTCCCGACCTGCGTGGCGACCCCCTGCTATCCGGGCGTCGACGGCTACCCGGCGCTGACCGACCCCGGCGTGATGGCGCAGTACTCCGGGGGCGTCGACGGGGGCGGGGTCCATCCGTTCTACGCGAACACCCTGCGGCGCGACACGACCCACAACTTCGCCGACCGCTACCACTGGGGCAACCGCTACGCCTACGTGGAGCGATTCAACTACAACGCCTCGGTCTCCTACGTCACCGGGTCGCACAACCTGAAGGTCGGCCTGATGAGCAGTTGGGGACCGTTCCGGCTGACCGAGCAGTGGAACGGCGCGCTCCGCCAACGCTACCGCGACGCGATTCCCTACCAGATCCGGCGCGGCAACCACCCCGTCGACTACTCCCTCGGGTACCGGGACGTGGCGGCCTACGCGCAGGACACCTGGACGATCGACCGGTTGACCCTCAACCTCGGGCTGCGCTGGGAGACGGTCAACGGCACCGTCGACCCGACGAACCGCCTCAGTCCGACGCGTTTCACCATGCCCGCCAGGCTGCCCGGCAAGGAGAACATCCCGGACTGGACGAACGTCGCGCCCCGCATCGGCCTGGCCTACGACCTGTTCGGCGACGCCTCGACGGCGCTGAAGTTCTCGTGGGGCCGCTACAACGCGTCGGTCACCCACAGCCTCGCCGACCGGTTGCACACCGGCAAGATCCAGAACGCGGGTCTCGCGTGGTTCGACTGCGCGATGATCACCTCGCGGCACGGCAGCGCCTCCAACCGCTGCGCGACGCTCGACGAGATCAACGCGATCTCGCCGGGCCTCGGCGACCTCGCGTACGGCGGCTCCGGGCTCACCGACTGGGGGGCGGCCAAGCCGGAGGGATCGGTGCCCGACCACGGCACCAACGGCGACGGCTACGTGCAGGACTGGGAGCTCGGCATCGGACCCGCCGACTTCGGCCAGGGCACGTCGACCGCCATCCTCGACCCGAACGGCATCGATCGGCCCTGGGTGGGCCTGACCAACCTCGGCATCGAGCGCGAGCTCTGGCCGGGGTTGTCGGCGAGCTTCAACTACTACCGCCGCGACAGCTACGGCGCGCTGCTGGAGGTGAACCGCGCGCTGTCGCTCTCCGACTACACGCAGTTCCAGTTGGCGAATCCGTGCGCGGCGGACCCCACCCCGGGTGGCGGCGGCTTCGGCTGCACGACCAACGGCGCGGCCATACCGGCGACGCTGCCGGTGTACGTGCTGAACCCCGACGCCCAAGGGCGGTCGGCCGACCCCGTCTACACGAACACGAACGCGGACACCGGGTACACCGAGAGCTACAACGGGTTCGAGAGCGGCTTCAACGCGCGGCTGCCGAACGGGACGACGCTGTTCGGCGCCTACACGTTCGAGCGGAACATCATGACCCGCTGCGACTCGCAGGACAATCCGAACGAGCTGCTCTTCTGCGACCGCTCCGGCGCGAGCCCCATCACCGGCCAGGACGTGGGGCCGGCCTACGACCTGCCCTGGCTGCACGAGTTCAAGCTGTCGGGCACGGTGCCGCTGCCCGGCGACTTCCAGGTCAGCGCCACCCTGCAGTCGTACACCCCGCGCGAGCTGCTCGCCACCACCAGCTTCGCCGGTGACAGCGCCTCCGGCCTGAACGGCGGCGGCGGGCTGTGGGGCAGCCTGCTGGCGCTCGGCAACGTCGGCTACACGGTGAAGGCGTCGGAGATCGAGGCGGCCGGCGTCCCGTTCACGGGCAGTCCCTTCATCCCGCTGATGCCGCCCGGGTCGACCTACCTCGACCGGCTGAACCAGTTCGACGTCTCGTTCCGCAAGATCTTCGAGCTGCCCGGCGGCCAGAGGCTCAACGTGCAGGCGGACGTCTACAACCTGCTCAACGGCGGCCCGATCCTCCAGGCCGTCAACACCCACGGCGGCAGCCTCGGCCTGCCGCAGCGGACCATCCAGGGCCGGTTCCTGCAGATCGCGACGCACCTCTACTGGTAGGGGATTCTTCCCACGACGGCCGCGCGTGACGCGGCGCGCGGCCGTCCGTTTCACGGGCCGGGAAGCCAGGCGGTTTCCCGGCCCGTTCCCGGCCTCCTTCCGGTGATGGGTATGGCAGACTTGGAGGGACGGTCGGCGATCGCGGATTTCGCGGGCCGGTCGCCGGGGAGGACGACGTGTCGGGACACCGCCCCGGCGCCGCCGCGAGACGTGACCGGGGCGGCGAGCGGTTCATGGAGGCGTTTCTCGCCGGAAGCCGTTTCTGGCCCGCTCGACGTCACGCGCCGGTTCCGACGCGGTCCGGCGTCGGGGCTCATTCATGCAATCGTTCCGGCGGGGGCACGAGGATTCGTTCCATCTCTCGCGGCTCGAATTTCGTCAGGCCGTCGGCGTAGGTGCGCCCGCCGGAGGTGCGGACGTTCCGTTGCAGCCACGACGACAGCGCGTCGAGGGTGGCGTCGGGCAGCGGCTCGCGCGGGTATCGAGGCTTCATCAAGGTGTAAATACAACACTTTCCGGACCGTCGGCACGACGAACCGGTTGCGGGACCCGTGCGAAGATCAGCGGCTCCGGCGCGCGAGCAGCGCCCCGAAGAACGCCTCGACGCCGTGGCGGAACGGCAGGGTGCGGAGGTGTCCGCGGCCGTCGGCGACGCGCTCGACGGCGGAGCCGGCGTCCGGCGCGATCCGCTCGTATTCGGAGTGCGCGGCGAGGAAGCGGTCGACGACCTCTTCGTTCTCCTCCGGTTCGCTCGAACAGGTCGCGTAGACCAGGCGGCCGCCCGGCCGCACGGTCTCCGCCGCGCGGCGGAGCATGGCGAGCTGCCCGGCGGCGAAGCGGGGCAGGTCGCCGGGCGTTCGGCGCCAGCGGACGTCCGGATCGCCCCGTAGCGCGCCGAGGCCGGAGCAGGGGGCGTCGACCAGGACGCGGTCGAAGACGCCGCGGGCGAACGGCAGGGGCGCCGTCGCGTCGAGCCGCACGACGGCCGCGCGCGGCGGCCGCGTCCGGGCCAGGAACCGCCGCAGGAGGGCGACCCGGCGGGGCCGGAAGTCGGACGCGACGACCAGGCCCCGCGGACCCGCGCGGCCCGCCAGGCCGATCGTCTTGCCGCCGGGCGCCGCGCACAGGTCGAGCACGCGGCTCCCCTCCGCGGGGCCAGCCAGCTCCACTATCAGTTGCGACGCCTCTTCCTGCACCAGGAAACGCCCCTCGGCGGCGGCCGGCGTCGACAGCGGGTCGCCCTCCCGCACCACGAGTCCGTGCGGCGCCAGTTCGGTGGGCGCGGCGCGCACGCCCTGCGCGGCGAGGAGCTCCCGCAGCTCCGCCGCGCCGTTGCGCGCCAGGTTCGCGCGCAGCGTGACCGGCGCGGGGGCGTTGTCGAAGCGCGCCCAGGCCTCGGCGGCCGCGAATCCGTGGCGGTCGAGCCACCGTTCGGCCAGCCACCGCGGGTGGGACAGGGTGGTCGCCAGGTAGTCCAGCGCGCGCCTCCGCGCGCCGGGGCCGGCGCCGCGCGGGTCGCCCTCCGGCGCCGCGGGCAGGCCGAGCGGCCGGCGCTCGTCCGCGAGCGTCCGCAGGACGGCGTTGACGAAGCCCGCCGCGCGCCCGACGCCCGTCTCGCGCGCCAGCTCGACCGTGTCGGAGACCGCCGCGTGCGCCGGCACGCGGTCCAGGAACCGAAGCTGGTAGGCGGCGGCGCGCAGCAGGTCGAGCGCGGCCGGCGTGACGGCCGTCAGCGGCCGGCGGGCGGCCTGCCCGACGAGGTGGTCGAGCGCCGCCCGCTGGCGTTCGACCCCCAGGGCGATCGCGCCGGCCAGGGCGCGGTCGCGCGGGTCCGCGAGCTTTCCGCGCGCGCGGTCGAGGGCCGTCGCCAGGTCGGCGCGCCCCGCGTGGACGGCGCGGAGCGTTTCGTGCGCGGCCCGCCGGGCTGGCGCGCTCACGCCTCGGCGGTGTCGAAACGCCGGCCCGGCGGCCAGCGGTGGCCGGCGAGAAAGGCCCGCGCCGCGAGCCGGCGCCGGCCCTCGGGCTGGATCTCCAGGATGGCGACGGCGCCGCCGTGTCCGGTGGCGACGAGCAGCCGGTCTCCCGCCGCTTCGACGATCGTGCCCGGCGCCGGCGGGCGCGGGCGCCCGTGGTCGGCGACCGCGGTGCGGTGGACGACGTAGCGGGCGCCGTCGAGCACGGCGGAGGCGCGCGGCCAGGGATGGAGGCCGCGCACGAGGTCGTGGACCGCCGCCGCCGGGGCGCGCCAGTCGACGACGCCGTCTTCCCGGGAGAGCCGCGGCGCGAAGGTGGCCGCGCCGTGGTCCTGCGGCCGCTCGGCCGCCGCGCCGGTCTCGAGGTCGCCGACGACGTCCAGCAGCAGGTCCGCGCCGATCCGGGCCAGGTCGGCCTCGACGACGTCGCTGGTCTCGTCCGGGGCGATCGCGCGGGTCCGCCGGGCGAACGTCGGCCCCGCGTCCATCTCCCGCACGAGGCGCATGATCGTGACCCCGGTCGTGGTCTCGCCGGCGATGACCGCCCGCTGCACCGGCGCGGCGCCGCGGTACTTCGGCAGCAGGGAGGGATGGACGTTGATCGCGCCGAGGCGGGGAACGGCCAGCACGGCGTCGGGCAGCAGGCTGCCGTAGGCCGCGACCACCGCCAGGTCCGGCCGCAGCGCGCGCAGCGCCGCCAGGAACGCGTCGCCGCGCGGACGCTCCGGCTGCAGGACCGGCGTCCCGGCCGCCGCCGCGATCCGCTTCGCGGGCGGCGGAGCGAGACGCCGCCCGCGTCCCCGCGGGCGGTCCGGCCGCGTGACGACCGCGGCGACCCGGTGCGGCGAATCGAGCAGGCGGCCCAGGGCCGGCGCCGCGAAGTCCGGCGTGCCGAAGAAGACGACGGTCACCACTTGCCGCTACGGCGCAGCTTGTTGATCCTGCGGAGCATCATCTCGCGCCGCACGCCGCGCAGACGGTCCGGGAAGAGCGAACCGTCCAGATGGTCCATTTCGTGGTCGAAGGCCCGCGCCAGGATCCCCGTGGCCTCCACGTCGCGCGAAGCGCCGTCGCGGTCGAGGCCGCGGACCACGGCCCGGGACGGCCGCGTGACGGCCGCGCTGAAGCCCGGAATGCTCAGGCAGCCTTCGTCCTCCTTCTGCACGCCGCCGCGTTCGACGAACGTGGGGTTGATCATCACGATCAGGTCCCCGCCCTCCTGGCCGGCGGAGGCGTCGGCGACGAAGAGCCGCAACGGCATCCCGATCTGCGGCGCGGCGAGGCCGACGCCCGACGCAGCGTACATCGTGTCGATCATGTCGTCGATCAGCGCGTCCACCCGCGGGGTGATCTCGTCGACGTCGGCCGCCGGCCGGTGGAGCACTTCTTCGCCGTAGCGCAGAATCGGCCGGATCATCGGGTGGATTGTACCGCGGAAGCTGCCACCCGCTACGGCCGCGCGGACGCCGGGGCCGGGCTCCGCCGCGTTCGCCCGAGTGGCGTCGGATTTGCTTGGGACCGCCGCGTGGCAGTCAGCAAGACGTGGCGGGACGTGCGGTGGCCGGGTCCGGCTCCCATCGGCGTGGCGCGGCTGATTGGCGACAGCGAGCCGATGGCCGCGTTGCGGGCCGCGGTCGGCAGGGCCGCCGCGGCGCCCTTTCCGGTGCTGATCGAGGGGGAGAGCGGCACCGGCAAGGAACTCGTGGCGCGGGCCCTGCACGAGGAGGGGCCGCGCCGGGACGCGACGTTCTCCGCGGTCAACTGCGCGACGTTCAGCGACGACCTCATCGAGACGGAGCTGTTCGGCCACGCCCGGGGCGCGTTCACCGGAGCCGTGCAGTCGCGGCGCGGTCTCCTGGAGGCGTCCTCCGGCGGCACCGTCTTCCTGGACGAGGTCGGGGAGCTGTCGCCCCGCGCGCAGGCCAAGCTGCTCCGCACGCTGCAGGACGGAGAGATCCGCAAGGTCGGGGAGAACGTGACCCGCCGTCTCGACCTGCGGGTGGTGGCGGCCACCAACCGCCCCCTGGCCGGGGAGGCCGCCGAGGGCCGGTTCCGCCGCGACCTGTTGTACCGTCTCGACGTGGTGCACCTGCAGGTGCCGCCCCTCCGCGTCCGCGGCGACGACGTCGGCAGGCTCGCCACGCACTACTGGGACCGCACCCTGACGCAGACGCGCGGCCGGGCGCGGCTGGGCCGCGCGACGATGAAGGCCCTGGCGGCGCACGAGTGGCCGGGGAACGTCCGCGAGCTGCAGAACGTGCTGGCCGCGCTCGCCGTGGCCGCTCCGCCGCACGGGGAGGTCGGACCCGAGCTGCTGCCCGCGGCGATCCGCCGCGCGGCGGAGGAGCGCCGCCCGACCCTCGCCGAGGCGCGCCGCGCCTTCGACCGCGCGTTCGTGCACGAGGCCCTGTCGCGGGCCGGCGGCCGGCGCAGCCTGGCGGCGCGCGAGCTGGGCCTGTCGCGGCAGGGGCTCGCCAAGCTGGTCGACCGGCTCGGACTCGCGGCGCAGCCGCGGTAGGCGTCCCGGCGGCGCCGACGCGGCGCCGGCCGCCGTCCCCGAGCGCGGTCGTCGCGGTCGTTCCGCCGTCCGTACGGCATGGTACGATGGCGTGCGCATCGCCCGTGCCCGCCGGCCGGCGCCGGCCGTTGCCCCGGTTCCGCCGAGAGGGTGTCCGCGAGCGCCCGCCGGCATGCGCCCGGCGGCGTCCCTTCCGACGACGAGGAGAAGAAACACGTGCGGAGACCGGAGTTCGAGGCGCGCCGGCGGCGGCCGGCTGGACGAGAACATCGCGCGGGGCAGGACGGCGGCGTCCCGTCCGCGGGTCCGGGGCGGGCGCGGTGCGCGGCGCGGCGTCTCGCGGCGGCGTGCCTGGCGGCGGCCTTCACGGCGCCCGCGCCGGCCGCCGCGCAGCACTGGAGCTTCGACGCCCGCCGCATCGCGCTCGGCGACGCGCGGGACGTCACGAGCATCGCGTCCGTCATCGTGCCGCAACGGCGCCGCTACCGGGCGATCGTCCTCCCGTTCCGCCTGTCCCAGATCCTCGGGAACCTCGACGTCTACCGCCCGGCCAGCGAGGACTTCGACCCGATCCGGGCGATCACCAACGTCGCCAGCCCCCTGCACTACACGTTCGGCGACGACGGCTCGAGCAGCCTCTACGTGCGGGTGCTGAACGACCTGCTGAACTTCGACCTCGACCGCGACGTCGGCAGCTATCTCGACGCGCTGGGCATCGATCTCGACGCGCTGGAAGTCGAGCTGGCGAGTCTCGGCGCGTCGGCGGGGCGCGTCGGCGCGCCCGGCGTCGCCGCGTCATCGGCCGCCGCGTTCGGCGGGGGCGCGTCACCGGCCGCCGCTTCATCGCCCGCGGCGGCCTCCACCGGCTCGCGGGCGCCGGGCAACCGGCTGTCCCTGCTGGACGAGAGTTTCGACTGGGACTACCTCGGCGAGTGGCTCGTCTCGAGGAACTGGGGCCGCACGTTCACGCTGTACGAAGGACCCGGGGGCGTCGAGCACGGGTTCTTCGCGGGGGTGGGGCCCTATCTGTCCTTTCATTCCGACGCCACGGTGAACGGCGCGTTCACGTCGTACGTCGACGTCGACGAAGCCGTCCGGGCCGCCGCCGCGGGCCGCCTCTCGCCGGACCTCGCGCACCTGGACATGCGGTTCGCCGTCCGCAACGAAACCTACACCCAGGCGGCCGCGGCCGCCGTCGGGGGATACCGCGGAAAGCTGCCGCTCCCGGGGCGGCCGGCCGCGGGCCGCGACGGGATCTACGTCGCGGTGCACTACAACCACCTGTTCGGAATCCGCTACGAGGACCTGCGCACGGACTTCGACCTGGCGATCGACTCCGCGGCCCTGTCCGCCGAGCCGGCGGCGGTCCGCCTGGGGGCGATCGATCGCGTGACCAGCCGGCGGGGGCGCGGATTCGCCCTCGACGCGGGCGTGGCGTTCGTCATCGACAAGTGGGACTTCGGCGTCGGCGCCACCGGGTTGATGAACCGCATCGACTGGAAGAACGTCACGCGCGGGTCGCTGGCGCTGTACGAGGAGAACCTGTTCAGCGGCTTCGACGACGGGGCGCTCGACGGCATCCGTTCGCCGCCGGAGGCGCTCGCGGACCGGCGCGTCGAGACGCCGGTGCGCTACACCGCCGACGCGGCCTACCACGAAGGGACCTGGTCCGCCCTGGCCAACTACCAGCGCGGCTTCCTGGGCAACTACGTCAACGCCGGCTTCGAGTACCGCTTCCCGTGGCTGGACGTGCGCGGCAGCGGGCGGTTCAAGCGCGACCGCTGGCATCCGGCCGGCGGAGTCGGCGTCCGGCTGCGCCCCGGCTGGCATCTGGACTTCGCCGCGTTCGGGACGAGCCTGAACCCGGAGCGGAAGCGGCGGCTGGCGATGGCGGTCTCGCTGCGGCTGGAGTGAGTGCGCCCGCGGAGCCCCGCGGAGCCGCCCGGGTTTACCGCGGGTCCGCCGTCGCGTAGAATGGGCCCAGCCGGGGCGGCCGCCGGTCCAATCCCGGGCGCAGGAGGAGATCGCATGCCGAGCCCTTCGCGAGTCGGCGTCGCCGCGGTGGTCACGGCCGGCCTGCTGGGCGCCGGGAGCCTCGCCGCCCCCGCCGGGGCGCAGGCCCCGGCCGCCGGCCCGGGCGTGTCGGCCGACGCGCCGCACCGCGCGCTGGTGAACCGCTACTGCCGGTCGTGCCACAACGGCCGGACGATGACGGCCGGACTCGACCTCGACACCGTCAACCGGCAGGCGCTCGGCGGCCACCGGGACGTCTGGGAGAAGGTCGCCCGCAAGCTGCGCGCGCGCCAGATGCCGCCGGCGGGCGGGCGGCGGCCCGGCGAGGCGGACTACGCCGCCGCCCTCGCGTCGCTGGAGGGCGCCCTCGACCGCCTGGCGGCCGAGCGTCCCGACCCGGGGCGCACGGACACGTTCCGGCGGCTCAACCGCACCGAGTACCACAACGCCGTCCGCGACCTGCTGGCCCTGCGGGTCGACGTCACGGACCTGCTGCCGGGCGATTCGTCGAGCCACGGCTTCGACAACGTGACGGTCGGCGACCTCTCGCCGACGCTGCTCGAACGCTACGTCTCGGCGGCGGAGAAGATCAGCCGGCTCGCGGTCGGCCGGACCGGGCGGTCGCCGGGCGGGACCACGGTGCGGCTGCGCCCGGACCTGACGCAGGAGAAGCACCTTTCCGGGTTGCCGGTCGGCACGCGCGGCGGCGCGGTCTTCGAGCACGCGTTCCCGGCCGACGGCCACTACGAGGTGTCGGTGCGCCTCGCGCGCGACCGCAACGAGCACGTCGAGGGCCTGAGCGGGCCGCACGACGTCGAGCTGCTCCTCGACGGCGAGCGGGTGGCGGCGTTCACGGTCGAGCCGCCGGCCTACCGCGAAGAGCACGCGCTGAACTACCAGCCGTCCCACGACGACGTCGACGCGCATCTGAAGCTGCGCATGCCGGTGGCCGCCGGCCCGCGCACGCTCGGCGTCACGTTCCCGAAGCGGCCGTCGCTGCTCGTCGAGACGGTGCGGCAGCCCTACGAGGCGCACTTCAACTACTACCGGCATCCGCGGCTCCAGCCCGCCGTCTACGAGGTGTCCATCACGGGTCCGTACGACCCGGCGGGGCCGGGCGCGACGCCGAGCCGCGAGCGGGTGTTCGTCTGCCGGCCGGCCGCCCCGGACGAGGACGACGCCTGCGCCGCGCGCATCCTGCGCGGCCTGATGCGGCGGGCGTACCGCCGGCCGGTGACGGACGCGGACCTGCGGGGGCCGTTCGAGCTGTACCAGGCGGCGCGCGCCGCGGAGGGCTTCGAGGCGGGGGTGGAGATGGCGCTGGCCGCCGTGCTGGTCAGCCCCGAGTTCCTGTTCCGCATCGAGGAGGACCCGGCCGGCGTGGAGGCGGGCGCGGCGTACCGCCTGAGCGACCTGGAGCTGGCGTCGCGGCTGTCGTTCTTCCTGTGGAGCAGCATCCCGGACGACGAGCTGCTCGACCTGGCCGGGCGGCGGATGCTCCGGGACCCGGCGGTCCTGGAGCGGCAGGCGCGGCGGATGCTGGCCGACCCGCGCTCGCGCAACCTGGTCACCAACTTCGCCGCGCAGTGGCTGCACCTGCGCAACCTCGACTCCATCGCGCCGGACATGCGCGCCTTCCCCGACTTCGACGACAACCTCCGGCAGGCGTTCCGGCGGGAGACGGAGATGCTCGTCGACAGCGTCCTGTGGGAGGACCGCGGCGTGCTCGACCTGCTGCGCGCCGACTACACGTTCGTCAACGAGCGCCTCGCGAAGCACTACGGCATCCCGCACGTCTACGGCAGCCGCTTCCGCCGCGTGGAGTTCGACGGGGAGGAGGACCACGCGCCGCGGGGCGGGTTGCTGCGCCAGGGGAGCATCCTGCTGGTCACCTCCTACGCCACGCGCACGTCCCCGGTGATCCGCGGCAAGTGGATCCTCGACAACGTGCTCGGCGTGCCGCCGCCCCCGCCCCCGCCCGACGTGCCGGAGCTGGAGGACGCCGGGGCCGGCGCCCGCGCGGCGTCGATGCGCGAGCGGCTCGCCGGGCACCGGGCCAACCCCGCGTGCGCGAGTTGCCACCGGCTGATGGACCCGGTCGGGTTCGCGTTCGAGAACTACGACGCGGTCGGCCGCTGGCGGGAAGCCGACGGCGGCGTCCCGATCGACGCCTCCGGGACGCTCTTCGACGGGTCGCGCTTCGACGGCGTGGGCGAGCTGCAGGAGGCGCTGCTGGCCCGGCCCGAGCTGTTCGTCACGACGCTGGCCGAGAAGCTGCTGACGTTCGCCGTCGGGCGGGGCGTGGAGCACTACGACGCGCCGGCCGTCCGCCGCATCGTGCGCGAAGCGGAGGCGGACGGCTTCCGGTTCTCGTCGCTCGTGCTGGGAATCGTTCGGAGCATGCCGTTCCAGATGAGGAGAGCATCATGATCATCTCGAAGAAGGCCCTGCCGCGGCGGACGTTCCTGCGGGGCGCGGGCGCGGCCGTCGCCCTGCCTCTCCTCGACGCGATGGCCCCGGCCATGACGGCCCTGGCGAAGACGGCGGCCCGCCCGGTGCGGCGGCTCGGCTTCGTCTACGTCCCGATGGGCTCGCACGTGGCGAGCTGGACCCCGCCGGGCGCGGCCGGGGCGCTGACCAAGCTGTCGCCCAGCCTGAGCCCGCTGGCCCCGGTGCGGGACCAGCTCACGGTCCTGACCAACCTGGAGCTGCGCAACGCCTATCCGGGCACGCACGCCACCTCGAACGCCGCCTTCCTGAGCGCGGCGACCGCGAAGTGGACCGAGAGCAGCGACTACCACCTGGGGACGACCGTCGACCAGATCGCCGCGCAACGGATCGGCCAGCGGACGCGGCTGCCGTCGCTGGAGCTGGCGATGGACCTGATGGACATGGTGGGGCAGTGCGACAACGGCTACGCCTGCGTCTACCAGAACAACCTGTCGTGGTCGTCGCCGACCACGCCGCTGCCGGCCGAGGCGCATCCGCGCGTCGTGTTCGAGCGCCTGTTCGGCGAGGGCGGCGCCCCCGAGGAGCGGCGCGCCGCCCTGACGCGGCGGGCGAGCCTGCTCGACTGGGTGCGCGACGACGTCACCCGCCTGCAGGGGCGGCTCGGGCCGGCCGACCGCGCGAAGGTGAGCGAGTATCTGGACACGGTCCGCGAGGTGGAGCGCCGCATCCAGCGCGCCGAGTCGGAGACGGTGGACGATCGGCTGCCGGACCTCGACCGCCCGGTCGGCGTCCCGGCCGCCTACGCCGACCACGCGAAGCTGATGTTCGACCTGCAGTTGCTGGCCCTGCAGGGCGACGTGACGCGCGTCGTCACGTTCCAGCTCGCCCGCGAGTCGAGCAACCGGACCTACACCGAGATCGGCGTGCCGGACCCGCACCACCCGACGTCGCATCACGGCAACGACCCGGCGAAGCTGGCCATGATCGCCAAGATCAACCAGTACCACGTCTCGCTCTTCGGCCGCTTCCTGGAGAAGCTGGCCGCGGCGCCGGACGGCGACGGGTCGCTGCTGGACCACTCGCTGTACCTGTACGGCAGCGGCATGGGCGATCCGAACGTGCACGACCACACCAACCTGCCGATCCTGGTCGCCGGCGGCGGCGCCGGCCGGTCGAAGGGCGGACGGCACCTGAAGTACGCCGAGCCCGAGCCGATGGCGAACCTGCACCTCGCGCTGCTGGACGCGGTCGGCGTGCGCCTGGACCGGTTCGCGGACAGCACGCGGCGGATCGAGACGCTGCTCGACCCGCTGTCGCTGGCGGGCTGACCGGACGCGGGGGGCGGCGGAGACGGGGTTCCCGCGGGGGAAAGAGCCGAGGAGTGATGCAGATGCGGCGTACACGCTGGCTCGGAGCCTGGCTCGCCGGTGCGCTCGCCGGCGCTGCGCCGCTGCACGCGGCGGGCGCGGACGCGCCGCTGGCCGACGCGGCGCAGCGGATGGACCGCGCCGCGGTCGGCGACCTGCTGCGGACGCCGGCCGACGTCAACGCGCGGCAGGTGGACGGCATGACGGCGCTGCACTGGGCGGCGTACCACGACGACGCGGCGCTCGTGGGGCGGCTCGTGGAGGCCGGCGCCGACGTGCGCGCGGCGAACCGCTACGGGGTGACGGCGCTCTCGCTGGCGGCCGAGAACGCCAACGCCGCGATGGTGCGGCGGCTGCTCGACGCCGGCGCGGACCCGGACACGACGCTGCCGGGCGGCGAGACGGTGCTGATGACGGCCGCGCGGACCGGCCGGGCGGACGCGGTCCGCGCGCTCCTGGAGGCCGGCGCGGACCTCGAAGCGGAGGAGCCCGCGCGCGGGCAGACCGCCCTGACGTGGGCCGCGGCCGAGGGGCACGCCGACGTCGTGCGGACGCTCGTCGAGGTCGGGGCGGACTTCCGCGCGCCGCTCGCGTCCGGGTTCACGCCGTTCCTGTTCGCCGTCCGCGAGGGGCATCTGGGCGTCGTGCGGACCCTGCTCGACGCGGGCGTCGACGTCGACCGCCCGGTCGCCGAGGTGGTCCGCCGGGCGCGGCAGTACCGCACCGGCGCGCCGTTGCGCGTGGGCGCGACGCCGCTGATGGTGGCCGTCACCAACGCGCACTGGGACGTCGCCGCGGCGCTGCTCGACGCGGGCGCCGACCCGAACGCCGCCGGTCCCGGGTACACCGCGCTGCACCTGGTTCCGCGGGTCCGCAAGCCCGGCGGCGGCGACAACGACCCGGCGCCCTACGGTTCCGGCCGCACGTCGAGCCTCGACTTCGTCCGCCGGCTCGCCGCGCGCGGGGCGGACCTGAACGCGCGCATGACCGCGCGGCGCAACCTCAACAACACCCGCCACCACGAGGCCGGTTCGACGCCGTTCATGCTGGCCGCGCTGGTGGCCGACGCCGAGCTGATGCGCACGCTGGCCGAGCTCGGCGCGGACCCGCTGGCGAAGAACGACGAGTTCAGCACGCCCCTGATGGCCGCCGCGGGCCTCGGCACGCGCTCGCCGGGCGAGGACGCCGGCGCCGAGGACGAGGTGCTCGAGGCGGTGAAGCTGGCCCTGGCGCTCGGCGCAAACGTCGACGCCGTCGACGACAACGGCGAGACGGCCATGCACGGCGCCGCGTACAAGAACCTGCCGCGGGTGGTCGAGTTCCTGGCCGCCGCCGGCGCGCGGATCGACGTCTGGAACCAGGAGAACCGCTACGGCTGGACGCCGCTGACGATCGCCCGCGGCTACCGCTTCGGCAACTTCAAGCCGTCGCCGGTGACCGTCGCCGCGCTCGAACGGGTGATGCGCGAGGCCGGCGTCGCGCCGTCGAGCGACGAGGACGCCCGGGGCGTGGACATCTACGCGCCCCGCACGCCCCCGGCGCCCGCACCGCCGCGCTGACGATCTGGGTTTGCCGGCGGCGGTGACATCCGCCGGCGTCCTTTCAACGGAGGACTGACGCGATGATGAAGGCGATGACGGCGGCGCTTGTGATGGTGGGATTCTGCTGGCCGGCGGGCGCACAGGTTGTGGATCAGCAGATCATCGAGATCCGACAGGAGGACGAGCAGGAAGCGCGTGAGTTGGCGATCTCCAGCAGAAGCCGTCGGCAGCCGCGCAGAGACCTGGTCGCGGACACCGGAGGAGACTACAGAATCGGAATCGGCGTGTACGGGGCCTACAACCCGATCATTCGCCCGGACGAAACCTGGATCCGGTACGCCTGTTTCAGCGAACCAGGCCGGTCGTATCAGGGCTTCTCGCTGCTGGCGGTGAACATCAGACTCTTCTTCCGCGGGCGTCAGGTGCTGGATACCGCGGATAGAAGCCCGGGCGTCGGCATCATCAACGACCGCGGCGTATGCGACATCAACGAAGGCGTGGACGTCAGCTTCATCGACGTCGACCGCTACATGGAGTTCGACTCTTGGGAGATCTATGTCACGGCTGCCGAGAAGAGAGAGATGGGGGTGGTGACGGGGGCGACGATCAGACCTCGGCTCAATCCGCAGGACTGCCCCAAGGCGCGCAATTGCCGCCAGTCGACCGTGGTCCACGAATACCCTGTTCATCTCTATCGGTGACAGCCGTTTTGACCTGATCGGCGCGTCAGGCGGCCAAATCAACAGGATATTTCTATGTCTGTAGTTCCATTCACAACGGAGGGAGAAAATCCAACCGTCGTGCAGAGACCCGAGGATTTCAAGACAAACGGAAATGCTATTCTCATCCAAGACATAGAGTTGGAGCAATTGACTGACAAGGCCAAGAACTCGAACGTCAGTTATGATCTTCGCGTTGGGAGAGAGTATAGAGACCATCGGGATGCGGGAAAACGTGAACTGCGCGAAGGACAACACATAGTCCTTCACTCGGGCACGGCTGTCGTTGTGGAGACTGAAGAATTTGTTCATCTTTCCAGAAATCAGTTCGCATTGGTTGTTCCTAAAGTATCTCTGCTTCAAAAAGGTGTTTCGAATACGATGTCGAAGGTCGATCCCGGATATCAAGGGCATCTTCTGGTGACACTCTTCAACTTGGGAAAAGAAACAGTGCGTCTCTCTCACCTCGACCGCTGCTGTTCTCTATGCGTGTTGCGAGTCGAAGGGAACGTGATTCCGTATCGTAAGACGCCCAAGCGTATTGAAGGCCGGGCCAGTGGACATCCGTGGCGTGCGTTCCGCGATTTTCTGGAAAGAAATCAGGGCTTGCTTATGGCAATTCTTATTTCCGTGACCATTCTTTCTATTATTTTCTGAATGGTTCATTTCATCGGGGAGGTAGAGTTTTGAAGGGCATCCGTTCGTCACTGCTGTTTCCGGGCCCGGCGCAGTTGGACAGCAAGAAGCGTTCCAATGGGAAAGGTGTGCTGCCTTCCCAGGACATAAGAAGGCTTGTACAAGAAAATCGAATAAGCGCGACAGAGAATATAGAAGAAAAACAATTCCAGCCGGCCAGTCTGGACCTGCGGCTGGGGTGTTGTGCGTATCGACTCCAGGCCAGCTTTCTTCCAGGCAGCCAGTGGACAGTTGAACGGAAACTCGCTGGTTTGTCTATGGCAGAGATTGATATTTCAAGAACTACTGTTCTGGAAAAGAACTGTGTATACCTGGTGAAGCTGATGGAGACGCTTGAACTTCCTGAGAATCTTGAAGCAAAAGCGAATCCGAAGAGTACGACTGGACGGTTGGATGTGTTCACACGGTTGATCACTGACTACGGTTCGGAGTTTGAGCGTGTGAAGAAGGGGTACAAGGGACCTCTCTATGCCGAAATCATGCCTCGGACGTTTCCGGTGGTCGTGCACCCGGGAAGTAGTATGTCACAGATCCGTTTTATTCGAGGACGTGCGCAGTTGTCCGATACCGAATTGGGGCGTCTGGACAAGAAAATAGAACTCATTTACCTGGATGAACAGTCCGAAAACGCGAAGATCAGAGATGGCGGAGTTGAACTGTCGGTAAATCTACGTCCCGATCGAGATGGAGGAATAATTGCGTATAGAGGAAAGAAAAATGCTCCGCTCGTCGATCTGAAAGAGACATACGATGCTGATCGTTTTTGGGATGCGATTACTGATTGTCCGGAAGACCGCCTGATACTCAATCCTGGTGATTTCTATATACTCGCGTCGCGTGAACGGGTGCGAGTGCCTTCCCAATTTGCGGCAGAGATGGTGCCTTACGATCCATCCGTCGGCGAGTTCAGGATTCATTACGCGGGCTTTTTTGACCCGGGTTTCGGATTCGGAGCTGGAGACATCACCGGGACGCGCGCCGTCCTGGAGGTGCGGGCGCACGAGACCCCGTTCGTGATCGAGCACGGCCAGGTCGTCGGCCGGCTCGTCTACAGCCGCGTGCTCGACGTGCCGGAGAAGATCTACGGCAAGGCGATCGGGTCGTCCTACCAGCGCCAGGAGCTGGCCCTGAGCAAGCAGTTCCGGCGTCCGGCGCCGCCAGCGATCCCCGGGCCGTGACAGTTCAGTCCGATTCGGCGTGGGTGGCGAGATGATCGACGATGTACTGGCGGATCTCGGCGATTTGGCTCCGGGTTTCGGCGATCTGGCTCCGGGTTTCAGCAGTTTGAGCCCGTGCCTGAGCCCGTGCCTCGGCAATCTGGGCCGCGATATGGGCCGCAAGCCGGGCTTCACTTGCGGAGATTTCCGCCGCGATGAAGCGCTGCACGTTCCACGCGGCCGTCCAGGCCGCCCCCGCGATGGTCGCGACGATCACGATGACCGGCCACGCGTCCCGCAGGCGCTTCATGACTTCAGTCTACAAGAGGGCGCCGCCGGAGCGGGTCAGGGGGGCAGGGGGGGCAGGGGGCAGGGGCGAGAGGGGCGAGACCCGTTGCCGCGGACGAGTGCTACGCTTCCGACTGAGCGATGCCGGCAGTCAATCCCGAGATCCTGGTCTGGGCGCGCGAGACCGCGGGCCTGACGCTGCAGGACGCCGCCGCGAAGGTCGGTATCCGCGACGCCCGAGGCGTGGCGGCCGTCGACCGGCTGGCGGCCCTGGAGCGCGGCGTCGGCGAGCCGACCCGGCCGGTCCTGGTCCGGATGGCGCGGCACTATCGCCGCCCGCTGCTCGCCTTCTACCTGTCCGCGCCGCCGCCGCGGGCGGACCGCGGCGCCGACTTCCGCACCCTCGCCGGCCCGCGGTCCTCCGAGACCGATGCGCTCGTCGACGCGCTCGTCCGCAACGTGCGCAGCCGCCAGCAGATGGTGCGGGCCGCGCTGGAAGCGGAGGACGAAGCGGAACCGCTGCCGTTCGTCGGCGTCCTGACGGACGCAACGTCGGCGACCGAATCGCCGGACGACGCGTTCGAGACGCGGCCGGGCAGCGCCCGGAGGTTGCAGCGGCTCGCGGCGCGGCATCTGAGCCAGGTGCTCGGACACGATCTGAACGCCGCCCGGTGCCACGAACAGCCCGCGCCGGCCGAAGCGTTCGCGCTGCTCCGCTCGCGTGCGGAAGACGCCGGCGTGTTCGTCCTGCTCGAGGGGGACCTGGGCAGACACCACACGGCCCTCCCCGTGGAGGCGTTCCGCGGCTTCGCCGCCGCCGCCGCCGTCGCCCCGTTCGTGGTCGTCACTCGATCGGATCGAGATCGACCTGGATCGGGACGTCGCTGAACGCATCGGCGAGTTCGCCCGGCCGCGGAACCTGAGCCACACGATGGTCGCCTACGGGTTGTTGCGCGCCGGCCGCATCGATCAGCGAACCTTCGACCGCCTGTGTTCCGGAGCGTTGTCGACGACCAAGGCAGCGAGAATCCTCGGCGTCAAGCCCGCGCATGTCGGCAGGATGCTGCGCTCCGCAAGGGCGCGGTAGCGGGAGACGGCGCTTGCTCCACCTGCTCGACGCCAACGTTCTCATCGACACCTACCGCGCGACTATTATCCGCTTGAACGCGTTCCCGAGTTCTGGGACTGGCTGGTTGACCGCGCGTCCGGCCGCCGGGTGAAGACCCGGTCGGCGCCGCGCCGCTTGGCCGCGTGACGTTCAGTCCGATTCGGCGTGGGCGGCGAGATGGTCGACGATGTACTGGCGGAGCTCGGCGATCTGGTCCCGGGTTTCGGCAGCCTGAGCCCGTACCTCGGTAATATGGGCCGCAATCTGTGCCGCAAGTCGGGCTTCACTTGCGGAGATTTCCGCCGCGATGAAGCGCTGCACGCTCCACGCGGCCGTCCAGGCCGCTCCCGCGATGGCCGCGACGATCACGATGACGGGCCACGCGTCCCGCAGGCGCTTCATGGCTCCAGTCTATCACGAGGGCGCCGCCGGAGAGGTATTGATCGAGGCGACCCTCGGCGAGCCGTCCGGTTGCGCCGGCGACGACCTTGCCGGTTACCCGCGCCGAGCGGCTGGATTAGCCGCCACGTCATCCGGATCACCGGCGTCCGACGCCGCCCGACCGCGTGACGGTCAGTCCGATTCGGCGTGGGCGGCGAGATGGTCGACGACGTACTGGCGGAGCTCGGTAATCTGTGCCGCAAGCCGGGCTTCACTTGCGGAGATTTCCGCCGCGATGAAACGCTGCACGCTCCACGCGGCCGTCCAGGCCGCTCCCGCGATGGCCGCGACGATCACGATGACGGGCCACGCGTCCCGCAGGCGCTTCATGGCTCCAGTCTATCACGAGGGCGCCGCCGGATCCGGGTCAGGGGGGCAGGGGTCAGGGGGCGGGGGCGAGACCCGCTGCCGCGGACGAGTGCTACGCTTGCGCCCGAGCAATGCTGGCCGTCAATCCCGGGATCCTGGTCCGGGCGCGCGAGACTGCGGGCGCCGGCGTGTTCGAGCGGCGGCAGCCCGGCGCCCCGCGGGGCGCTGACTTCACGGCGGGACGGCGGCGATGAGGCTGTCCTGGAACGAGATCCGCTCGCGGGCCGCCGGGTTCGCGCGCGAGTGGGCCGACGCGGCCTACGAAAAGGGCGAGACGCAGAGTTTCTACAACGACTTCTTCGAGATCTTCGGCGTCCGGCGGCGCACCGTCGCGCGCTACGAGGAGCACGTCCGGCGGCTCGACGACACGCACGGCTTCATCGACCTGTTCTGGCCCGGCGTGCTGCTGGTCGAGCAGAAGAGCGCCGGGCGCGGTCTGGACGCCGCCCGCGGGCAGGCCGGCGCTTACTTCGACGCGCTGCCCGAACGCGACCGCCCCCGCTACCAGTTGCTCTGCGACTTCCGGACGTTCGAGCTGCTCGACCGGGACGAGGGCGAGGAGACCCGCTTCGCGCTGGCCGACCTGCCGGCGCACGTCGAGCGGTTCGGCTTCATCCTCGGCGTGCAGCGCCGCGCGTTCCGCGACCAGGACCCGGTGAACGTCGAGGCGTCGGAGCTGGTCGCGCGGCTGCACGACGCGCTGAAGGCGTCCGGCTACGGCGGGCGCGACCTGGAGCTGTTCCTGGTCCGCACGGTCTTCTGCCTGTTCGCCGACGACACGGGCATCTTCGAGCCGCGCGGCGTCTTCCTGGACTTCATCGAGGAGCGGACGGCGGCGGACGGGGCCGACCTCGGCCCGTGGCTGGCGCGGCTGTTCCAGGTGCTCGACACGCCGGAGGACCGGCGGCAGGCGAAGCTGGACGAAGACCTGGCCCGCTTCCCGTACGTCGACGGCGACCTGTTCTCGGGACCGCTCCGCATCCCGGACTTCGACGCGCCGATGCGCCGGGCGCTGCTCGACGCGGGCCGCTTCGACTGGACGGCGATCTCGCCGGCCATCTTCGGGGCGCTGTTCCAGTCGGTGATGGAGCCGGCGGAGCGCCGCGCCGCCGGCGCGCACTACACGACGGAGAAGAACATCCTGAAGGTGATCGAGCCGCTGTTCCTCGACGGCCTGCGGGCGGAGTTCGACCGCTTGAAGGCGCGGCGCGACAGCCGGGTGGTTCCCGACCTGCACCGGTTCCAGGAGAAGCTCGGCGGGCTGCGTTTCTTCGACCCGGCGTGCGGCTGCGGCAACTTCCTGATCATCGCCTACCGCGAGCTGCGCGCGCTGGAGATCGAGGTGCTGCGCGCGCTGAACCCGGACCGGCGGCAGTTCGAGATGCTGGCGGAGGTGTTGTCGGTGGTCGACGTCGACCAGTTCCACGGCATCGAGGTCGGGGAGTTCGCGGCGCGCATCGCGGCGGCGGCGCTGTGGATGATGGACCACATCATGAACAACCGGCTGAGCCTGGAGTTCGGCCGGACGTATGCGCGGATACCGATCGAGAAGTCGCCGAACGTCCGCTGCGCCGACGCCCTGGAGACCGACTGGGCGGAGGTGCTGCCGCCGGAGGAATGCGACTACGTCTTCGGGAATCCGCCGTTCGGGGGCGCGAAGTATCAGTCGGCGGAGCAGCGCGCGCAGGTGCGGCGAGTGGCCGCGCTCGGCGGCGCCGGGGGGACGCTGGACTACGTGGCGGCGTGGTTCGTGCGCGCCGCGGAGTACGTCCGGCGCGCGGCCGGCCCGGGGGCCAGTCCGCGCATCGGCTTCGTGGCCACCAACTCGATCACGCAGGGCGAGCAGGCGGCGCAGCTCTGGCCGCTGCTGTTCGGGCGCGGCCTGGAGATCGCCTTCGCCCACCGGACGTTCGCCTGGGGTTCGGACGCCCGCGGCATGGCGCACGTCCACGTGGTGATCGTCGGCCTCGACTCGGCCGGGCAGGTCCCCGCGGACCGGCGCCTGTTCAGCTACGAGGACGTGAAGGGGGAGGCGCTCGAAAGCCGCCACGCCGTCCTCACGCCGTACCTGTTCGACGGCGGCGGCCTGGCCGACCCGCATCTGGTGGTGCGGGAGGAGGGCCGGCCGATCAACGGGCTGCGGCAACTGCTCACCGGCTCCCAGCCGATTGACGACGGGCTGTACATCTTCAATGCCGAGCAGCGGGCCGCTCTTCTCGACGCCGAGCCGGACGCCGCCCCGTTCCTGCGTCCCTTCGTCGGCGCCCGCGAGTACTTGCAGGGCGGCGAACGCTGGATCCTCGCCCTCCACGACGCCTCGCCCGGCGCGCTGGCGCGGCTGCCGCGGACCCGCGAGCGGATCGCCGCGGTCCGCGCCTGGCGGCGGACGAGCAAACGCAAGTCCACGTTGAAACTGGCCGACACGCCCACGCTGTGGCAAGTGAACGTGCTGCCGGCCGCGCCGTTTCTGGTGATCCCGGAAGTGAGTTCCGAACGCCGCGACTACGTGCCCATCGGCTGGCTCGAACCACCGGTCGTCCCCAGCAACCTCGTCCGCGTCCTCGAGGGCGCGACGAAGCCGACCTTCGCCCTGCTGACCTCCGCCATGCACATGGCGTGGCTGCGGCACGTCGGCGGACGGCTGGAGAGCCGGTACCGCTACTCCGTCGGCCTCGTCTACAACACGTTCCCCACGCCGCCCGGCTGGACCGACGAGGACGCGGACCACTCCGCGCTCGAACCGCTGGCCCAGGCCGTCCTCGACGCCCGCGCCGCGCATCCGGACTCGACGCTGGCCGACCTCTACGACCCCGACCTGACGCCGCCCGCCCTCCGCCGCGCGCACCAGCGGCTCGACCGCGCCGTCGACCGCCTCTACCGCCGGAAGCGCTTCGCCGACGAGCGCGAGCGCGTCGAGCACCTTTTCGCGCTGTACGAACGGCAGCGCGCGCCGCTGGCCGCCGAGGCCGCCGGCCCGAAGCGCCGGCCCCGGCGCGTGCGCCGCCCGCGGTAGCCGGCCCCGGCTGCCGGCCCGAAGCGCCGGCGTCGGCGCGTGCGCCGTCCGCGGTAGCCGGAACAGCCGGAACCGGCGCCGCCCGTTCGCGGCGTTCGCCAAAGTCGGATTTCCGGCTTTCCTCGAACGAGTGTGGGCAGTTGGGAGGTGGGTGACGTGGGTATTAATAACGTGTTCCGTCGCCGCCGAGTTTCAACTACCAGCGGGACACATCCGCTTGACGCGGACGATTCCTGGGAATAGACTCGGAGGCGTCCGGCTGGAAGACGGATCTATCGATAATCCGCGATCGTGGCCGGATGATGATTCCGGAACCGGGCGGAACCTGGCAACCGCGGTTTTGGTCGTCAAGTTCAACCGCCTGTTCGTTTCCGACCGTCCCGTCCGCCGCCGGGCCCGCTCCCCGGTGAAGGGAACATGGTAATGGGGAAAACACCGCTGTCGCCGCTCCCGGAGCCGGCCGCCACGTGGACGCGCCGTATCGAGTTCAACCCGGACGTCATGCTGGGCAAGCCGGTCGTCAAGGGGACGCGCATCCCCGTCGAACTCGTCCTTCGAAAGCTCGGCGAAGGCGCGGCCGTGGACGATCTGCGCGATGCGTATCCCCGGCTGACGCCCGAAGACGTCTACGCATGCCTCGCGTTCGCCGCGGACACGGTCGCTCACGAGGAGGTCCTTTCCGTCGGACCGGCGTAGCGGCCCGGACGAGTCGTGGGGATGCCGCGCTTTCTTGCCGACGAGAGTTGCGACTTACGCCGTGGTTCGTGCGTTGACGAACCGCGGGCATGAGGTCCTGCTGGTCGCCGAGCTGTCGCCGAGAGCCGACGATGAACAGGTGATCGGCCTTGCGTTGCGAGAGGAACGCGTGCTTCTCACCGAGGACAAGGATTTCGGTCAGTTGGTCCATGCCGCCGGGTTTCCCTCGGTCGGGGTCGTCCTGTTGCGCTTTCCGGCCGGCGCCCGGTCGAGGATCGGCGAAACGGTGGCTGATTTCGTGAGCCGGAAAGGCGCGGAACTGCCGGGACGTTTCGTCGTGATCCAGCCGGGAAGGATTCGAATGAGCGTCCGTTACGGAGACTGGCTCCCCGGATGAGACACCGACTGCGAGTGGCCTGAAGGTCGGCGTTCGCGCTTTCGGTGGCATTGACCCAAGCCGCATCGCCAGCCGGATCCTCCCCCGCGCCACCGTTGCGGCGCGAAGCCCGTGCCCGCCGCCGCCCCGGTTCCGTCGCCGCCGACTTTCAACCACCGGCGGGCACTTTCCCGACCCGCGGTCAGTACGCCGTGATCGTAGCCAGATCGTGATTCCGGATCTGGTGCCGGATCAGCTCGCTGGAGACGCCGAACTCCCGGCCGAGATCGTCGATTCGTTCGACCTCCAGGGAGTCGCCGTCAATCCGCTGGCGCAACGACGCGGCGGGGGCGAGGAACTCCGCGGCGAACGCCCGGGACTGCGCCTGCCGCTCCGTCGTCAGGGAACTGAGCAGGCCGGGGCCTGCCGCGGATCGGCCCAGGTAGTCGCCGAGCGCGCGTGCGATGAGAAACCGCGTTCCGGGTATTCCTCGCGGCGCCGTCCTGCAGGCGGGAGTCTCGGCCCCGACGATCCCGTGGATGCGGGTGGACGGCGGCCGCGTCTCCCGGTGAGGAATCGCCAGGGGGCGGCCTTCCGGGGCGAAATCGAAGCGGCCGCCGTTCACGCCGATCCGATCGCGGGCGGCGCGCGCCAGCGCATGGCCTCGCTCCCAGGGTTCGGCCCCGGACAATGGCGGCAGTTCTCGGCGGATGGTGGACCAGTCGTTCTGGCGTCGTTCCGCCGCCACCGTTTCGAGAGTTTCGTCCAGCCAGTCGGCGACACGGCGCAACGAATCTTCGCCGGCGATCGCCAGGGCGTCCTCGCGGAGGGCTGGGTCGGCGCGCTCCCAGAACGCCACGAGGCCGTCGGCCACGTCATCCGGCACGTCGAAGGGGTCGATTCCGAGCAGCGCGGCGCCGCGGCTGAACTCGCGCTCGCCGGCGTCGAGGTCGTTGACCGCGTTCCATGCGCGATCGAGACCCTCCGCGGCTGCGCTCGTCTCGGGACGGCCACGAGTTCGTTCGAGCACGGCGTCGATGAGGTTCCGGAGTTCGGGTTCCAGCGCCTCGCGCTCGACGCTCTGATCCCCCTCGTCGACGAACTCGATCCGGGCGTGCCGCGGCTTGTAACGTGTCCACCGGAGCTGCATCCGCCCGAACGCCGAGGTCGGGGCCATGCTCAGACTCGGCAGCACGAACCCGTCGCCGGCGAACGCCAGATTGTGCCGGGACTCGAACGCGGGCGTCTCGCGCAAGTCCCCGACCTCGTGCCAGATGCGCAACCAGTTGGTGACCAGCCATTCGGCGACGCCGAACAGGGGGACGACGACCTCGTCGCTGTAGATCCGGTTCCGGCGGTCCAGAACGGCGGTGACGGTCGCGTCGGCCGTCCGGATGGAGAGCGCGGCCATGGTGGACCGGGCGAGAACGTCGGGCGACGGTCCCGCATCGACCCAGTTGAATCGAAAGCGAATGCTCATTCGAGACCTTGCACCTGCCGCATCGGCTCGAGAGGATACCCGCGGTACTCGCCGGAACCGGGGGAGCCCTGCCGGGCTTCGAAGACCACGTCATGTTCGCGATGCCAGACGTAGCGCGGATAGCCGCCGTCCCACGCTCCGACGCGGCCGGTTCTCACGGCGTCCCGGAGCCATCGCTCGACGAGATCCCGCCGCTGCGCCAAGTCGCGGGGACAGAGGGAGGCGGCCGGCCGGCGGCCGCGGGGCGTCCCGGCGAAACCGGGAACGTCCTTGTGGTAGGGGCTCCCGACGTACCGGCAGGATTCGGCCACTCGCTTCAAGTCGACGCCGTCGGGCGGCGCCTGGACCTTGCGCGCCTTCGGGTTGCCGCGCTGGAATCTCGGTCGCTTCACGACGCTTCACACGCATTATATTCTCAAGCCGCGGATGCTGTCGCGAACCGTCGCGGACCTGTCTGGCCGCGGGAAGATCGGCCTGATTGCCGTCGTGGCCCCGGCTGTGGCGCTGTCGGCGGAGCGGTTCGTGCCGTCCGGGTCGGGGAGGGCGCGGCGGTCGAGTTCCGGGGTCGTGGGGGTGGCGCTGTCGGCGGAGCGGTTCGTGCCGTCCGGGTCACCCGGCAGCGACGCCGCGTTCTTCAATCCGGCGTCCGACGCCGGCCGCGTGACGGTCAGTCCGATTCGGCGTGGGCGGCGAGATGGTCGACGATGCCGACGACGCACTGGTGGAGCTCGGCGATCTGGCCTCGGGTTTCGGCAATCTGTGCCGCAAGTCGGGCTTCACTTGCGGAGATTTCCGCCGCGATGAAGCGCTGCACGCTCCACGCGGCCGTCCAGGCCGCTCCCGCGATGGCCGCGACGATCACGATGACGGGCCACGCGTCCCGCGGGCGCTTCATGACTCCCAGTCCATCACGGTCGGTGGATTCTTTCCGACGTCGCGCAGCCGTGAAATCGCCCCGTCAGACGCGAGCGAGCTGCGGCAGGTGATCGAAGTGCCTGTCCCGAGCGTGCAGCATCAGATTGTGCTGCAGGACGAGAGCCGCCAGCCACATGTCGTTGGTGGGAATCGGAGTGCCCTGTCTGCGGAGTTGCCGGAACACGCCGGCGTAGTGATGGGTCGTCTGGTCGTCCGCGTACAGGACGTGCACGCCGCTCGTGAAGAGAAAGCGCCGGAGGAGACGTTCGTTCTCCGCGGTACGCCGCCCGTGGACGAAACCGGCCCGAAGCTCGCCGAGCACCACGAAGGGCAACAGGATCTCTTCGCATGACTCGAGGAGCGCCACGGTCTCCGCGAGGCCCTTGCAGAGATCGACGTATCGATTCGTGTCGAGCGCGACCCTCACTTCCAGAGGTCCTCGTCCGGCTCGTCCTGTGCGGCGAGCTCCGCCTCGACGGCCTTGTCCGTCTTCCACGCGCCGGCCACTTCACTCAGATCCCGGCGCCGCGGCGGCGCCGCGGTCACTCCCGCGCCCGCCGCGAGCGCGTCGACGACAACCTCGTTCAGGCTCTTCCCGGCCGCCCGCGCCCGCTCGCGCAGGGCGCCGTCAACGACAGCGGGGATACCGCGGATGGTGTACTGCATGCATTCAGTATAGGCAGCGCCTTCTTATACGGCAAGCAGACGGGCGCAGTCTGCGTGTTTTGCTGATGTGACCGCGTCTGGCGTCGGCGCGCCCGTTCCCCCTACGCGGAAGCGACCACGAGTGCTACGCTTCCGACCGAGCGATGCCGGCAGTCAATCCCGAGCTCCTGGTCGGGCGCGCGAGACCGCGGGCGGCGGCGTGTTCGCGCGGCGGCCGCGCGCCGCCCCGCGGGCGCCGGACTGCACGACGGGGCCGGCGGCGATGAGGCTGTCCTGGAACGAGATCCGCTCGCGGGCCACCGCGTTCGCACGCGAGTGGACCGACGCCACAGAGCGCCGGGCGCGGCCTGGACGCCGCCCGCGGGCAGGCGGGCGCCTACTTCGACGCGCTGCCCGAACGCGACCGCCCCCGCTACCAGTTGCTCTTCCGGACGTTCGAGCACCTCTTCGCGTTCGCGCTGTACGAACGGCAGCGCGCACCGCTGGCCGCCGAGGCCGCCGACCCGAAACGCCGACGCCGGCGCGTGCGCCGTCCGCGGTAGCCGGAACCGGCCGCCGGCCCGAAGCGCCGGCCCCGGCGCGTGCGCCGTCCGCAGCGAACGCTCATTCGAATCACGCGCATTGTATTCTCAGTCGCTGATGCCATCGCCGTCACGAACCGTCGCGGACCTGTCTCGCCGCGGGAAGCTCGGCCTGGTTGCCGTCGTGGCCCTGGCGGCGGCGCTTCTCGGGGCGCCCTCGTCGGCGGCGGAGCGGTCCGTGCTCGTGCTGGCGCCGGCGGCGGACGACGATCGCATCGAGCCGGCGCGCGCGGCCGTGGCGTTCTGGAACGACCGGCTGGCGGAGATCGGCGCGGCGACCCGTCTGGCGGCGCCGCGGGTCGTCGTCGTGGCCTCGCCGGCCGGGCGCCCGCTGGAGAACTATGCCCGCGCCGTCGCGCAACGCGGCGTCCGCCTGCCGGGCGGGGAGGCGGAGCCGGACGCGCCGGAGGAACTGACGGGCCTCGGCGCCGACGTCGTCGTGCTGCTGTCGCGCCAGGACGTCCTGTCGTATACGTGGCCGCTGCCGCGCACGGACCCGCCGCGCCACCTGATCGTGATCCGCCGCGTGCGGGGCGCCGGCCGGGACGACCCGATGGTGAGCCGCCACGTCGTGGCCCACGAGCTGGGCCACGCGCTCGGGCTGCTGCACAACGACTCCCCGCACACGCTCATGTGCGGGCCGTGCCAGCCGCTGACGTCCGAGCCGGACGAGACCGGATTCCTCCCGCTCACCGCCGCCGAGCGCCGGCGTCTGGCCGCGCTCCACGGACGGCCATAGAGAGCCATGCGAGAGGTCGCGGTCTTCGAGGGTGCGTCGTGCCGGCGCCCGGCCGCGCGACCGCCGGCCGCGGGAGCGCAGCCGTGTTCGAGTATCGCTTCGATTGGGATTCGGTCAAGGCGCGGAACGACCGGCGCAAGCACGACGTCACGTTCGATCCGGCGGCGACGGTGTTCAACGATCCGCTTGCCGTGTCCGTTCCGGATGAAGAACATGGCAATGCCGAAGACCGCTGGGTGACCGTGGGACGCGCACGGAACGGAATGCTGCTGGTGGTCGTCCACACGTATCACGGAGTCGGCGTCGATGCCGCCCGCGTGCGGATCATTTCCGCCCGGCGGGCCACGGGACGCGAACGCCGGCAGTACGAATCAGGCGCATGAGACGGATCCACGCTGAACCGCAAGCTCCAACTGAAGAATACCGACGGCGAGCCGCGGCTGATCGACGGCGACGTCACCCGCCGCTGGAAACTGTTCAGGATCATCCATCCGCTGTCGAGCGGCGCCCGGGCCGACCGGCGCTCGCTCGACGACGGCGGCGAAGTCCCGATCTGGTGGGCTGCGCCGCTCGATCCGTGGACCGTTCCCGGCCACTTCTGGGCGTATTTCCCCACGCGGACCCGGAGTCTCGTCGCCGGCATACTGAACGCGCCGTGGAAGACGAACGAAGACCGCCAGAATCTTCTGCCCGGGCCGTACAACGACGAACTCATCGATGCGGCGGCGGAGATGATCGCGGACAGGTTGCCCGAGCTGGCGACCCACGCCGACCCCGCCAGGCATCTGGATGCGCTCCCGCGCCGCCGTGAATCGGATGATCCCGAGCAGAGTGAACGGCTCCGCGACCGTCTGCTCGCCGGACTCCGCGAGCGGGCGGTGATCCCCGACCAGGACGGACGGCTGCGCGGCATGCCGAACGTCAACTATCCGCCGAAGGAGTTGACGCCGGACCGCTCGCCCGAAAGGACGCAGGAGGCGCTGGAAGGGTGGGCGCGATACCCCGGACGGCCGTCGAACTGGCTTCATCATCGAGCCCTGCTCCGCAATCGCCTCGCTCGGATCGACCAACTGATCGAGCAATGGAAGTCGACGGATGGACAGGCGTCCCGCTTCCCGCGGAGAGTCTCCGTATCGGAATGGCTGGAAGCGCTCGTGGCGGGGAAGGTCGGGAACGCCGCGGTCGAGGCGTCCGGAGCCGCCCTCGTGACCGCCGCCGCCCTCCCGCCGGACCTGCGCAGCCCGTATACGCTCGGCCGCATCGTCCTCATGCAGGACGGCGCCTGGAAGCCGGCCGATCCCGAGCAGGTCTTCCTGCCGCGCGACGGGTCCGACGCCGAGTCGTCGTCGAACGCGGGCTGGCTCGTGCGCACGAGCGTGGCGGCCGATGCCGAGGCGCTTCGCGCGCTCGACGAGCTCGGCATCCGCACCGTATCCGCCGAGAGCTACTTCGGACACACGGCGTCACGGCTGCTGAACGACCGTTCCAAGCCGCCCTCGGACCCCGAATGGCATCGATTCTGGGCCCTCGCACGCGAAGTCGATCCCGATCGGGCCGACGCCCTCGTCATCAGTCAGCGACGCTGGCGCGACCAACTGCGAGTGCGCACACAGGCCGGCGCCTGGGCGCCGATCCATCGCGTGTTGCTGCCCGGTGGCATGGTGCCGGGTCCGGACGGCCGGGAACGACAGACCGCCGTCGACCTCGAGTTCCACGCGGACGACGAGGAGCTGCTTGGCCGTCTCGGCGTCGTGGCCGAACCGGCCGCGCAACAGGAGTTGTCGGCGGAGTCCTGGTTCCGGGAGTTCGAGAACGATTCGCGCCGTCGATTCAAGGCCCGTGACCTGCCCAGCCAGCCACATGACCATTTACTGTGTTTCGAGTCCACCACGGGCGCCGGCCCGCTCGACGTCCTGAAGGAGCTGTCTGAAGAAGGCAAGGCGCGGTACACGAGCGCCCTGCTCGCGCTGGACTCCACCTGCGGGTCATGGATCATGCGCCACGAGACCCAGGACAAGTATCCGGAGATGAAGGCCGCATCGCCCGCGATGTTCCTGCTGAAGAAGCATGGACGAATCCGGACGGCGGCCGCCGTCGTGCCGTTCGTGGATGCGCTCGGAGAACACCCGAAGAACCCGGCGGCCCGCGACGTGCTCCTGGCGCACCCCAAGTCGGCCAAAATACGGGCGGCGTTCGATCTCGCCGACCCCACGCCGGAGTTCTTCGGGGAAGAAGACGCCGTTTCTTTCGACGACGTGTGGCCGGGATTCTGGCGCAATCTGGAAAGATTCGCCGGCAGCCACCACGAGTTGTTGACACACTGGAAAAGGTTCCGGCTCGTTCGTTGTGAGCGAATTCTCGTCGGCGACGATGCGCCGGAATGCGTGGCCCATGAGTTCCGCATCTATCTTTCCAGCGGCGGCGACGGGAAGCATGAGCTGCGGGTCGCATTGCAACGTCTCACGGGTCTCGATCCTGGTCCGGACGTTTTCGACCGGTTGTCGGACGCGATTCTTCGATACACGCCTCCACCGACCGTCGAAGCCCAACGCGCGGCCATACGTGCACTGCCGAGCGACACCGAACGCCTGCTGAAGGCCGTAGGTGAACCGGCCCTGCGCCGACACCTGCCTGAATCGCTGCTCGCCATTCTCGAAGGCGACTCCGCGCCCCTGACCGGCGTCGCGGTTGCCGAAGCGGCCATCGCGACCTTCCACACCGGCGCTCTCCGGCATTGCCGCCGCGCGCTGGAGCATCTGGACCCGCCGCGGCAGTGGGCCGGATCGCCCCGCGCGGTCGATTTCGTTCGAGCACTCGGTTTCTCGCCGGAGTGGGCGGGCGAACGGAACGTGCGCCGGGCGCCCTTCGTCGAAGTCCCGGGGCCGTACACGCTTCCGGCGCTCCACAAGTATCAGGAGATCATCGTCGCCAGGGTGCGAGACCTGCTTGGCGACGCCGGCAGGGAATCGGAGCGGACCACGACGGGATCGGCCGCCGGCGCCGTCCTCCGCGAACGGCCGGCGAACGGCGGCGGCCGGCGCGGAATGATCAGCCTGCCGACCGGATCGGGGAAGACGCGCGTCGCCGTGCAGGCGGTCGTCGAAGCGATGCGCCACGACGGCTTCGCCGGCGGCGTCCTGTGGGTGGCGGACCGGGACGAATTGTGCGAGCAGGCGGTCGAAGCCTGGGCGCAGGTCTGGTCGAGCGTCGGCGCGCAGGGCAGGCGCCTGCGCATCTCCAGGACGTGGGCCGGACAGCCGAGACCGATGACGACGAGCGACGTTCACGTCGTCGTCGCCACGATTCAGACGCTCCGGGCGAAATTCCGGAGCAGCCCGGACGAGTACGACTTTCTGACCGGCTTCAAGCTCGTGGTGTTCGACGAAGCGCATCGCTCCGTCGCGCCGACCTTCACCTCGGTGATGCAGGAGATCGGATTGACCCGGCGGCAAGGGCAGGAGGAGCCGTTCCTGATCGGCCTGACGGCGACGCCCTACCGGGGACACGACGAGGCGGAGACGGCCAGACTGGTCAAGCGGTACGGACGCCGGCGGCTCGATGCCGGCGCGTTCGCCAGCGACGATCCCGAAGACGTCGTCGCGGAATTGCAGCACATGAACGTGCTGGCCCTGACGGATCACCGGACCATCGACGGCGGCCGCTTCTCGTTGAACGATGACGAGCTCGCGCAGATGACGACGCCGCCGCGGCCTCCGTGGCTTCCCAGAAGCGTCGAAGACCGCATCGCACGCGACTCCGCGCGCACGAACCGCATCGTCGACGCGTACGAGACGCTGGTGCGCCGCGTGGACCCGGACTGGCCCGCCCTGGTGTTCGCCACCTCCGTCGAGCACGCGCAGACCATCGCCGCGCTGCTGAGCCGTTCCGGCGTGCCGTCCCGGGCGGTGAGCGGGACGACCGAGCCGTCGACGCGCCGGCGAATCGTCGAGGAGTTCCGGCGCGGCGCGCTCAAGGTGCTCGTGAACTACGGCGTCTTCCGCGAGGGGTTCGACGCGCCGCGGACGCGCGTCATCGTCGTGGCCCGCCCGGTCTACAGCCCGAACCTCTACTTCCAGATGATCGGCCGCGGATTGCGCGGCGTCCGGAACGGGGGCACGGACCGCTGTCTCATCATCAACGTCCAGGACAACATCGACAACTTCGAGAGGCGGCTGGCCTTTTCCGACCTGGACTGGTTGTGGGCCCCTGACGCCGTCGGCCCACGTCCGGACTGACGAACCGCGCGGCGCCGAGCCCGGCCCGTTGCGCACCGACGCTCCCGGACGGCCGGCCGCGCGTCCGCGAACCTCCGGCGGCAGGCATCCGTCCAGGGTCTCGCGCGCTCGGGCGACGGGACGGGATATCATCGGGCGGAACCGGGGAGACCCTCCTCTTGGTCCCCCGGCTGAACGCCGTCATGCTGGGCCTGTCCGAGATCGCCGTCATCGCGGCGATCGTGCTGTTTCTGTTCGTGCTGGGCGGCCGCTCGCGCCGCGATCGGCCGCCGAACCCGGTGGTCGGCGGCCCCGGGGACGTGTGGGAGGCGCGCGCGACCATCCGCATCCCCAAGTATCTCGCCACCGTGCTGCTGGCGCTGGCCGCGGCCGGCGCCGTGGCCGGGGCGGCCCTCTGGCTGCAGTTCCCCGGCTGGGTCGGCGCGCTGTCCGGCGGCCTCGTGGCCGGCGCCGGCGTCGTCGCGGCGTTGCAGAGGGGCCGGCGCTCCCGCGGGAGCTGAGCGGGAATCGGGCCGACGCTCCACGGCCCGGCGCGCGTGAACGACGGTGGACGTCGCTTACTGGACCGACAGGAGCCGGGACAGCAGGTTGATCATCCATCCAATCCCGGCGACCGTGAGGGTGAAAAAGAGAGAGAGAAGCCCGATCATGACGTTCTGTTTCCAGTTGAGACTATCCAACCGAACGAGAACCTCTCTCATGGTGACCTGGAGCTCGCCTACTTCGGATGCTGCTTCTCGTACTTGCTCACTTGGTACATGTGCAGCTTCGAATGCTGCATGTATCTTCGGCGCCATTGGTGATTGCGTGGGCATTATCTCTCCTCCCGGTCGCCGCGCCCCGCGTGCGACGTTTCCTGATCACCGTAGCGCATGCCCGCCGGCCCCGTCAAGAAAGTACAGGGGGCCACGGAGGGCGGTCAGCATCCGTCCGCGCTGGGCGCGCGGCTGCCCCATAGCATGACGGCGCCGCCCCGACGACGTGCGCTGCGAGTCGCCTTCTCGCTTCCGTGACGGACGCCGCCGGATGAAGGGCGGCGAGAGTCGTACCCACATCACGCGCGGCAGGCCGAGATCGTTCAGGTCATCGCAGGCGCTCGGCGAGGCCCGTCAGGGTCTCCGCCAGCCCGCGCAGCCGTTGTCCGGCGCGCCCGCCGGCATCCTCCGCGTCGGCTTCCAGCGCCGCCGCCGCCGATCGGAGCTCCGCCGCCGCGCCCGCGTCGGTTCCGGTCCCGATCCGCTCGACACGGTCCAGCAGGCCGGCCAGCGCCGTCCGCCGCTCCGCCCCGAGCCCGCCGTCGCGTTCGAGCTGGTCCAGGTAGGCGCGCGCCACGACGGGCCGCGCGGGCCACTCGATGCGCCGCTGCTGCTGGGGGTTGAAGACGGCCGGGGCCACCGCCGCCGCCGCGGCGGCGATCTCGTTCGCGGTCAGATGCTCGCTCGGGAGCAGCTCCAGCACGTCGAGGCCGCGGGCTATCTCGGAGCCGTAGACGTAGCCGCGGTGCCAGTACGCCGACCAGAAGCCGCCCATGACGAAGCGGTCCGGGTGTATGGGGCCGCGGTCGAAGAAGGCGATCTCGACCGGGTTCGACGAATCCGTGAAGTCGAAGACGGAGATGCCGCCCTGGTACCAGGCCTGCACCATGACGTCGCGGCCCGGCACGGGCACGATGGAGCCGTTGTGCGCCACGCAGTTCTCCCGCTCGGTCTGCGGGGCGGGCAGCTTGTAGTGGCTGCGGAACTGCATCTCGCCGTCGACGACGTCGTAGATCGCGTTCGCGCCCCACTCGCGGGGGTCGGACGCGCGGCAGCGCGGGCGCCCGCCGCCGCCCCATTCGTCCGTGAAGATCACCTTCGTGCCGTCGTTGTTGAACGTCGCCGAGTGCCAGTAGGCGAAGGCCGGGTCGGTGACGTCGTCGAGCCGCACCGGGTCCGCCGGGTCCGAGACGTCCAGGAGGATGCCGTTGCCGGAGCACGCCCCGGCGGCCAGCCCGGCGTCCGGGAAGGTGGTGATGTCGTGGCAGCGGCTGCTCTCGGCCGTGCGCTGCGTGCCCGGCCCGTGGTCGCCGCCGGGCCACAGGCCCGCGGCGGCGCCGGTCTCCGGGTCCCGGAACACGAAGGGGCGGCTGACGATGGCCGCGTCCTCGGGGTTCGCCAGCGGGATGCGGATGACGTCGATGCGGAACAGCGCGGTGTCCGGGTCCTCGGCCGGCGACTCGTCCGAGCAGCCTTCGAGCTCCTCCCCGGGGCGGACCGCGCCGGTTCCCGACCCGTAGACGTAGACGTTACCTTCGTCGTCCGGGTCGGTCACCACGGTGTGGGTGTGGGACCCCCGGCAGGTCTGCACCGCCGCCACCTGCCGCGGCATCCGCGCGTCGCCGACGTCGAAGATGCGGATCCCGCGGAAACGCTGGCCGCTCACCGGCTCGGCCACGCCCTGCAGCCCGCAGTCGAGCCGCCCGCGGGTCTGCTCGACGGACATGATCAGCAGGTTCCCGACCACCGACACGTCCCCCTGGCCGCCGGGGCAGACCACCGAGGAGACCAGTTGGGGCGCCGCGGGGACCTCGACGCGGTAGGTGTTGAACCCGTGGTAGCTGCCCAGGAAGAGCCGGTCGCCGGCGAACGCGATGTCGGTGTTCCCGAAGTTGAGCAGGCCGCGCCGCGGCGGGCCGTCCTCCTCCTCTTCCTCGTCCGCGTCCGCGGCTTCCGGCTCCGCGGCGGCCCGCCGTTCGGGATCGCCGCCGTCCTCCGCGCCGCCGCCCCCGGTTGGTTCCGGGCCGCCGGCCGCGTCCGCGTCCGGGTCCGCCGCGCCGCCGGCCGGGTCCGCCGCGGCCGGTTCGGGCTCGGCGTCCGGCGCCGGGTCCTCCTCCACCGGCAGCGGCCGTCCCGCCGGGTTGCGGGGATCGAAGAAGCCCTCCGGCTTCGGCCGCGACGCGACGAGCGCCATGTTCCACGACGCCTGGCCGGCGTCGTGGAAGCCGGAGGTGAGCCGCGCCCGCGGGTCCGGCGACAGCGTCGCCAGCATGGCGTCCATGCGGTCGATCTCGGCCGTCTGGTCGGCCGTGACGTCGGAGGTGAACGCGAAGAGCTGCGAGTCCTGCGCCGCGCCGCGCTGTTCGAGGAGGTTCTCGACCATGGTGAGGGCGCCGCGGTGGTGCTTGATCATCAGTTCGAGGAACAGCCGGTCGAACGCCGCCCCGTCCGCCTCGGCCAGGCCGGCCATCTCCTCGTCGGTCAGCATGCCCGGCATCCGCGCCGCGCCGGGGGCGTGGTGCGCGTCGATCGCGGTGACCTCCTGGCCGCGGGCGCGCAGCCAGTCCTGCATCATCTCGATCTCGTCTTCCTGCGAGAGTTCGATGCGGCGGGCCGTTCGGCGCAGCGCGTCGCTCTCGGTGCGCGTGTCGAGCAGCGCGGTCATCTCGATCGCCTGGGCGTGGTGGGAGATCATCCCCTGCATGAACCGGACGTCCGCCTCGGTGTGGCGGATGCCGGCCAGGTCGGACGCCTCGGCGGCCGAGATCGCCCGGCTCGGCTGGCCGGGCGCGCCCGGCTGCACGATGGGCGGCTGCGCCGGGGCCGCCGGCGCGCCGAGCGAGAGGGAGATCAGGCCGATCCCGAGGGTGGCCGCGAGTGGTGGACGAAGCGCGCTCCGTCGGTGCATGGGGACCTCCGAGCGTTCGTTTCCGTTTGCGACTCCGGAGGCCATTCTACAACCGGACCGGGGGAGCTCCCGGCGCTCCCCGCGGGGAACGCCCCGAGATCGACCCGTCAGGAGCATCAACCTGCCTCGTCCGCGCGAAGCGGGTCAATCGGAACGGCCGAGCAGCGCGCGCTGCCACGGAAGCAGGCCGTCCCCGGCGTCGCCGCCGTCCCCGGCGATGCGTTCCAGGGCGGCCCGCGGCGCGATCAGCTCCGCGTCGATGGCCAGCTCCGCCGCCGTCTCGTCCCGCCGCCGCTTGAGCGCGGCGAGACGCTTCTCCTGGCTCTTCGCGAGGCGCGGGCGCGCCCTGGCCGGCGGGCGTTGCGGCCATTGCTCCCGGCCGAGGGCCAGGGCCTCGGCCGCCGCTTGCGAGAACCGCGCCCGCCGCGGCCCGCGCAGGTGGCGCGGCGGCTCCGCTTCGCCGCGGTCGAGGCGCTGCGCGGCGTCGACGAGATCCGCGTTCGACAGGACGTGGAACGGCGGCCGGTCGGCGCGGCGCGCCTCGTCCTCCCGCCAGTGCCAGAGCGCCCGCAGGACGGCGCGGGCGCGCGGGCCGAGCGCGTGGCTGCCCCGCACGCGCCACTCGGTCTCGGGGTCGCGTTCGCGGGTGACCCGCGCGGCCTCCACCGCGCGGCGGCACGTCTGTTGCAGCCACTCCAGACGGCCCAGCTCCGCCAGCCGGCGTTCGAGCCGCTCGGCGAGCGGCAGCAGATAGCGCGTGTCGTTGCGCGCGTAGCGGGCCAGGGCGGGACCCAGGGGCCGCCGCGCCCAGTTGGCCTTCTGCTGACCCTTCGGCAGGGCGACGCCGAAGTGCTCGGCGACCAGGGCGGCGTAGCCGTAGCGCCCGGCCCCGGCCAGGCGTGCGGCGATCATGGTGTCGAATACGCCCGAGGGCGTGTCCAGGCCGAGGCGGTAGAGCATGCGCAGGTCGAAGTCCGCCCCGTGCATCACCATCTCGGCGCCCGCCAGCGCCGCCAGCAGCGGCGCGAGGTCGAGGCCGGCGAGCGGGTCGACCAGCTCGTCGGCGCCGGGGAGTCCCACCTGAACCAGACAGACCTTCTCGCGGTAGCAGTGCAGGCTGTCGGCCTCGGTGTCGACGCCGACGCGGCCCGTTCCGGCGATGCGGGCGGCGAGGTCGGCCAGCGCGGCGCGGGTTTCAATCACGGCGCGGGAACACTACCACGGCGCAACGGGACGCGGTCCGCGGCGGCCGCGGACCGGCTGCCTGTGTATACTCGGCGGGCGTCGTGGGGCAGCGCGGGAGCATCCCGGGCGGCGAGGACCGAGCCGGTCTCGCGGTCCGGGGCGGCGGACGCCGGCGGGCGGGCCGCCCGCGCGGGCCGGACCGGACGGCGCCGCGTTCGGCGGCGAAGCCGCGGAACGGACACGCGGAACGAGGGTGGATCATGCGCTACTTCTTCACTTCGGCGGCCGCGTTGCTGCTGGCGGGTTCCTTCACCGGGTCGCCCGCGGCGCAGGAGACGGACGGCGCCGGGCCGGTCGGCCCCAGTCCGTACGACGTGGTCGAGGGCTGGCACAAGCCGTTCGCCGCGGAGGGTTTCGCCTTCGGCGGCAACTCGGGCGTGTTCGCCGAGTCGCCGGACCGCATCTTCATCTCGCAGCGCGGCGAGACGCGCCTGCCGGACCCGGTTCCGCCGGGGTTCGCCGGCTGGGTGGGCTCGATCGGCATCAACGCGCTGCGCGACGCCGAGCGGCGGACGTGGCAGAACTGCCTCATGGTGGTCGACGGCGACGGGAACCTGATCGAGCTCTGGGACCAGTGGGACCATCTGTGCGCCGAGTCCGACGGACCCGGGCCGCACCGCGTCCGCATCAGCCCCTACGATCCCGAACGCCGCGTGTGGGTCATCAACGAGAGCCGCCACCAGATCTTCGTCCTCTCGAACGACGGCAGCGAGCTGCTGATGACGCTGGGCGAGAAGAACGTCGGCGGCAGCGGCGAGACCCGCTTCGGCCGGCCGCAGGACGTCGCCTTCCTGCCCGACGGACGGGTGCTGGTGGCCGACGGGCTCGACAACCACCGCATCGTCATCCTCGACGCCGAGGGCCGCTACCAGTCGGAGTTCGGCGGGTTCGGCACGGAGCCGGGACGGTTCAACGGGATCCATGCCCTGGGCGTGGGGCCGGACGGCCTGGTCTTCGCCCTCGACCGGGCCAACGGCCGCGTCCAGAAGTTCCGCGTTTCGGAGGACGCCTCCGGCGAGTACCACCCGGAGGTGGACCACCTCGCCACGTGGTCCGGCTTCGGCCTGCCGCTCGACCTGATCGTCGGCGAGGACCACCTGTGGGTCTCGGACCTGCGGCCGCTCAAGATGGTGAAGCTCGACTTCGACGGCAACCGCCTCTACACCTGGAACGTCTCCGCCGACGGCCCGGCCGGCTTCCTCGAAGTGCACGCGTTCTCGGTCGACGGCGAGGGCAATCTGTACGGCGGCGACAACCAGCACGGGCGCACGCAGAAGCTCGTGCCGAAGCCCGGCGCCGACCCGGCGCTCCTGATCGGGCAGCCGTTCGCCGAGCGCTGACGAGGTCGCCGGGGGCGCGTCGGCGGGCTGACCCGCGCCGCCGGCGCGCGGAGGGCCGCGCCGGCGGGAGCCGCCCTGGCGGCCCGCCCGTGGTGCGCGGCCTCGGAGGGCTGCGTCGGCGGCGGGCGCCCTCCTGCGCTCGGAGTTTGGCGGCTGATCGCGCCCCGGCGCGTGGAAGGCCGCGCCGGCGGGGCCGCCCGCGCTCGGAGCTTGCCTCCGCAAAGGGAGCGCGATCAGAGCCGGCCCAGCAGGATCAGCAGCATGCGGCGCAGCGGCTCCGCCGCGCCCCAGAGCAACTGGTCGCCGACGGTGAAGCAGGTCAGGTAATCGCCGCCGAACGTCGTCTTGCGGAGGCGGCCCACCGGGACGCGGAGGCGGCCGGAAACCGCGGCCGGGGTCAGCCGCCCGCGGGTCGCTTCCTGCTCGTTCGGCAGCACGTCGACCCAGTCGTTGGCCGCGGCCAGGGCCGCCTCGACGTCCGCGAGCGGGACGTCGGACGTCAGCTTGACGGTCAGCGCCTGGCTGTGGCAGCGCATCGCCCCGACCCGCACGCACTGCCCGTCGATGGGCACGAACCGGCGGGTGTTCAGGATGCGGTTGGCCTCGTGCGCCGCCTTCCATTCCTCGCGCGTCTGGCCGTTCTCCACGGCGCCGCCGATCCAGGGGATCAGGCTCCCGGCCAGCGGCGCGCCGAAGTGCTCGGCGGGCAGGCCGCCGCCGGCCAGGCGCGCGGTGACCAGGCGGTCGAGCTCCAGCGCCGTCTGGCCGGGCGACCGGCAGTCTCCCAGCGCGCCCATCTGGTCGACCAGCTCGATCACGTGCCGGGCGCCGGCGCCGGACGCCGACTGGTAGGTCATGCAGGTCATCCACTCGACCCAGCCCCGCTCGAAGAGTCCCTGCAGGCCCATCAGCATGAGGCTGACGGTGCAGTTGCCCCCGATGAAGTCCTTCCCGCCGGCGTCGAGCGCTTCGTCGATGACGCGGCGGTTCACCGGGTCGAGGACGATGACGCTCGCGTCGTCCATGCGCAGGGCGGACGCGGCGTCGATCCAGTAGCCGTTCCAGCCGCCGGCCCGCAGCGCGCCGTGGACGGACTTCGTGTAGCCGCTCCCCTGGCACGTCACCACGACGTCGGTCTCCGCCAGGGCGCGGAGGTCGGCGGCGTCCCGCAACGGCGCGCCGCCGCCGGCGTCGGGACCGGGCCGGCCCGCCTGGGAGGTCGAGAAGAAGACCGGCTCGAAGCCGCCGAAGTCCCCCTCGGACGTCATGCGCTCCAGCAGGACCGAGCCCACCATGCCGCGCCAGCCGACGAAGCCGACCGTCTTCATGGCGGTAATGATACCGGCGCGGTCGTCACGGCGGCCCGGCCGGCGTCCGGCCGCCGTCCGGGGCCGGGCTACGTCGCCGCCGTGTAGGCGATCACCGGAGGGTCGGCGAGGAAGTCGTCCCAGAAGGGGTTGCCCCGCTCGTCCGGTTCCAGGGAGACGCCCAGCCAGCGGAAGCCGTGGAAACCGGCCTCCCGGAAGGCGTCGCGGTAGGTCTCCGGCCGCAGGAAGAAGTTGTGGAACTCGAACTGCCGGCCGTCGGGGTTGGTGAACCGGTAGTGGATGGGGTCCCCTTCGTTCGGCGCAGACGGCGGGCCGGTCTTCTCGAGGCCGTACTTGCGCCACGACACCGTCCCCCGCGGAGGACGCAGCACGTTGTCGTTGAAGCCGACGATCCGCCCCCCGGGGCGCAGCGCCCCGTGGCACACCCGGAGGAAGCGGAGCAGCCTGGCGCCGGTTCCCGCGTAGTGCAGCAGGTACATGGCCACGACCACGTCCGCGGCGCCGGGCTCCGGCTCGAAGTCGGCGACGTCCCGGCAGAGGTAGGAGCAGCCGAGCGGGTCCCGAGCCTCCTCCCGCTCGGCCACGCGGATCATCTCCGCCGAGACGTCGACGCCGGTGACGGCCGCGGCGCCGGCCCGCTTCAGCAGGCGGGTGTAGAAGCCCCCGCCGCAGGCGAGGTCCAGCACCCGCAGGCCGACCACGTCGCCGAGGGCCTCGAACAGCGTGTGGCGCTCGACGGCCTTGCGGAAGGGCAGCCGCTTGGAGTCCTGGTACGCCTCGGCGATCGCGTCGTACTGGGCCACGCTCCTCCGCGCCGGCGTCCGCGTCCCGCCCCGGCGTCCGGAAGGTCCGATCCGGCCGATGCCCGAGGGGCGGACGGCGGCCGTTCGTGCCGAGCATGCCCCCGCGGGAGATGGACGTCAAGAGCGTGCGTCGTTTCGGAGAGGAGCGAAACGAGGGCGCGGGGTCACGGGGGTTGCGCCGCGGGGCCCCGGGCGTATAGTGGGACAGACCGGTTCGCTGCCGTGTCCGCCACGTCCGGCGGCCCGCGCCCCGGTCAGCGGTCGAGCTCGCGTCGTCGGTGGATGGCGTTCACCCGGAGAGCGGAAGCATAGTGGGAACAGACCGGTTCGCTGCCGTGTCCGCCCCGTCCGGCGGCCCGCGCCCCGGTCAGCGGTCGCTCGTGTCGTCGGTGGATGGCGTTCACCCGGAGAGTGGAAGTGATGCGGGGGCGAACCTCTTCGGACCGGCCGGTGTCGGCGCCCGCGCGCGTCCGTCCCGGGGCTGACTTCGTGGCTGGCGGCGGCGGCCAGGTCGACACCGGCGGGCGGGACGGAATCGCCCGTCCCCGTTCGTTCCTCAACCTGCTGGTCATCGGATTCCTGATCGGTTCCGGCGCCGACCTGAAAGCGCAACCGGCGGAAGCGCCGTTGCCGCCGCTGCACCTCGGGTTCGGTTCGGGGCCGCGAGCCGTGGCGAACGGACGGATGGTGGAGTCCATCTTCCACTTGTACATGCGTCCGAACGCCTGGCTTGAAAGGCTTGAAGACGACCCGACGAGCCGAACGGCCAGGGCGCTTCGACTGGCGAAGTTTCCAATCGACGCGTACGTGTCCAATCTGCACACGTTGCTGCTGCATGAGTTCGGGCACGCGGAAGCGGCATGGCTGAACGGCGCTTCCGCCGCATGGGAAAGAACCCCTGCCGGCGTCGCCGGCGCTTTCGGCCGCTGGGTCGTGTACTCCTCGCCGGACGGGTTGTCGTCCCGTCGATACGCGGCGATGACGGCGGGCGGGTTCGACGCCACGGGCGCGGCTTTCGAGGACCTGTCCGTTCGCATGCTCGGCCGTGATCGGATCGAGTATTCGTATCTTCCCCTGCTCTTGTCGTACAAGCTCGACCTGTCCCGGTACGTATTGGACATGCCGCGGCCCGGACACGAAACGCGCGCGCATGCCGGCAATGACGCGGTGAATTACTTGCGAAACCAGGCGGTGTCCAGCGGCAATACGCCGTCTTCCATCCATCGGACGATGCGGCGAGGGGCGATCCTGAACGTCCTCGATCCGGTGTTTCTATGGGCGGCATATCAGTACGGGGACGGCTTCCTGTGGAACGGCCGGCAAGAATTTCATAATCCGATGATGTCGCCGGGTTCCGGCTGGAAACTATACGCCGGTACCGGCTTCTGGCTCAGCGAGATTGGGCCGAGATACCGCTTGCGCGCGATTTTTCGACGCGCCGGCACGATGATTCGGGTCGTCCCGTCGTGGGGCGACGGAGGGCAATGGTCGTTCGAGGGGCGGATACGGAACCGTCTTTCGGACAGGGTCGTCTCGCATCTGTCCGGCGCCGTCTGGTCTCAACGCGATCTTCCCGACCCGGGACCGAACAGGGGAGGGGGATCGATTGGCGCAGGGGTGACGACCGCGATCGGCGAGAAGACGGCCGTGGAAGTCGTGGCGGAGTACAAGACGGCCGGCGCGCTGCTCGGAAGGGACTTTCAACGCGGACCGCACCTTCGGATCGGATTGGCGTATGGGCGATGACGTGTCCGTGGCGCGTCGGCGGGCGGCGTGCCGTTTCAACACCGGCCCGCGGGCCGCTTGACGGGCGAACGGGCGTCGTGCAGTCTTGGGGGCGGCGTTGCGGCTCGTGACGCCGGCGTCGCGGAACCGTCCGGCCCGCGCGCCCGGCGCGGGCGCCGGACCAGGGCAAAGGAGAGAGCCGATGCACCGGATCGTCGTCTTCGCCGCGAGCCTGCTGCTGGCCGGCGCGTTCGCGGCCGCGGGACAGGAGGACTGGCTGCAGTTCCGGGGACCCGCCGCGGGCGTCGTCCCCGACGATCCGCGGCTGCCGGAGCGCTGGAGCGATACCGAGAACGTCGTCTGGGCGGTCGACGTGCCGGGGCTGGCCTGGAGCTCGCCGGTGGTCGCCGGCGACGTCGTCTTCGTGACCACCGCCGTCAGCGCCGGCGAGGAGCCCGAGCCCATCAAGGGGCTCTACGACCCGGGCATGGAGAACGGGTCCGAGGCGTCGCTGAACGAGCACCGCTGGTTGCTCTACGCCATCGACTTCCACGGCGGCCGCGTCCGCTGGACGCGCGAGTTGTTCAGCGCCGCGCCGCCGGGCAAGCGGCATCTCAAGAACAGCTTCGCCTCGGAGACGCCGGTCACCGACGGCCGGCGCGTCTACGTCTACCTCGGCGCCGTCGGCCAGCTCGCCGCGTTCAACATGAGCGGCGAGACCATCTGGACGAAGGAGCTCGACGTCTACAACACGACGCTGGAGATGGGCACCGGCGCGTCGCCGATCCTCCACGGCGGCCGGCTGTACGTCGTCAACGACAACACGACCCGTTCGTTCGTCGCCGCCTTCGACAAGAACACCGGCGAGCGGATCTGGGAGGTCGAACGCGACGAACGCGGCCAGAACTGGTCCACGCCGTTCGTCTGGGAGCACGACCTGCGGACCGAACTCGTGACCGCCGGCACGCGGGGGGTGCGCTCCTACGACCTGGACGGGGGGCTCCTGTGGGAGATCCACGGCATGTCGGGGCTCACCATCCCGACGCCGTTCGCCAGCCACGGGCTGGTCTACATCAGCTCCGGCTATCCCGGCGGCGGCCTGCGGCCGGTGTACGCCGTGCGGCCGGGCGCCTCCGGCGACATCTCGCTCTTCTCCGAGGACGCGATGCGGCGCGGCATCACCTCCGGGTTCCCCGGCCCGCTGACCTCCTCGGAGGACGTCGCCTGGTCGTATCCGCTGCTCGGCACCTACAACACGACGGCCATCGTCTACGGCGGCATCTACTACACGCTGCTCGACCGCGGTTTCCTGGCCGCGCACGACGCGCGCACCGGGGAGGAGGTCTACGGGCGCCGGCGCCTGGAGATCGGCAACGGCTTCACCGCCTCGCCGTGGGCCTACAACGGCAAGCTCTTCCTGCTGAGCGAGGACGGCGAGACCTACGTGGTGAAGGCGGGCCCCGAGTTCGAGATCCTGCGCAAGAATCCGCTCCACGAGATGACCCTGGCCACGCCGGCCGTCGCGCGCGGCAGCCTGTTCATCCGCACGCAGTCGAAGCTCTACCGCATCGCGAAGGGAGGCGGGCGGTGACCGGGCTGCAGGAGTACCCGTACGTGGATTCCCCCTCGGCTGCCCCGCGTCGCGAAGGGAGGCGGGCGGTGACCGGGTTGCAGGGCAGGACCCGCGGCGCGGTTCCGCCGGCGTCCGGCGGCGCGCCGCGGCGGGCGGACCGGCCGCGGCGGGCCTCGGCGCGGGGAGCGGCGCTGGCGGCGGCGGCCGTGCTCCTGGCGGCGGGAGCGGCGGCGCAGGACGTGACCTTCGAACCGATCGGCGAGATCCCCGGACCGGTCGAGCTGGTGCGGGTCCGGGACGGCTACGCCTACGTCTCCGGCGGGCACACGTTCACCATCTACGACGTCACCGACCCGTCGAATCCCGCCGCGCGCGGCTCGCACACCTTTCCGCAGGAGATCTGGGGCTTCCGGCTGAGCGGGGACCGGGCCTACGTCGGCGCCAACTTCTTCGGCCTCGGCATCCTCGACGTCTCCGACCCGGACGCGCCGGCGCTGATCGGCCGGCACGAGACGCTGGGCCAGACGAAGATCGGCGCCGCCGCGGCCGGCAAGGTGGGCGTCATCGACCACATGGAGGGCTTCGTGCTGGTCGACGTGTCGGACGAGACCGCCCCGGCCGGCGCCGGCTCGTTCTTCCTGGACGGCTACGCCCGCGACGTGGTCACCGCCGGGACCATCGCCTACGCCACCGATTCGCCGTCCGGGCTCTACGTGTTCGACCTCTCCCGGCCCGGCCCGCCCGAGCCGGTCGGCGTGGTGCACGCGCCGGCGGCGCCCCGCGACGTCGAGGTGTCGGTGGGCGCGGATTCGCGGCCGACGCTGATCGTCGGGGCCGGCGGGGGAGACCTGCAGGTGTACGACGTCTCCGATCCGGCCGCGCCGCGCAGGCTCTCGTCGTTCGAGACCCCCGGCCGCGCCACCCGCGTGTCGCTCGACGGCGACTACGCCTACGTCGCCGACACCGAGGCCGGCGTGCAGGTGATCGACCTGTCGGACCCGGCCGTTCCCGCGGCGGCGGGTCGCTACGAGACCCCCCGCCCGGCCCGCGACGTCGCCGCCGGGGGCGGGCTGGTCCTGGTGGTGGTCGGCGACGGCGAGAGGGAAGGGCACGACCGCCGGGTGCTGGTCCTGCGGCGCCGGAACTGACCGGCCCTCCGACCGCGTCGGCGATCGAGCGGACGTGGAAGAGGCCGCCGACAGGCCCCACGCCGGCGGCGCGCGGCCGCCCGCGTAGAAGGGTCCCGGGAGGGGAACGATGGCCGTGCGCGTTGAGAAGACCCTGGTCACGGCCGGCGAGTTGCCCGCGCTGTCGGCGCGCTTCTCGGCCCTGGGCAAGCGCACGGAGCTCGTCGGAGGAGGACTGGTCGTCATGGCGCCGGCGGGAGGGCGGCACGGGCAGGTCGCGCACACGCTCGCGCTCTTCATCGGCGTCCACGTCCGGAACCGGAACCTGGGCCGGGTCTTCGCGGCGGAGACCGGTTTCGTCCTGCGGCGCAACCCGGACACGGTGCGCGCGCCCGACGTGGCGTTCGTGGCGAGAGAACGGCTCGGGACGGAGGAGGCGCCGGCGGGTTTCCTGGAGATGGCGCCCGATCTCGCCGTGGAAGTGGTTTCTCCCGGCGACTCGACCGCCGCGGTCCGGGACGAGGTCCGGGACTGGCTGGAGGCCGGCGCGCGGCTCGTGTGGGTGGTCTGCCCGCGGACGCGGTCGGTGGGCGTGCACCGCGCGGGCCGTCCGGCCGAGACGCTCCGCGATGGCGACGTTCTGGAGGGAGGTTCCGTGCTCGGGGACTTCGCCGTGCCGGTCCGGGACCTGTTCGCGTAGGGGCCGGTCGAGCCCGACCGGCTCGGACGCGGCGCCGTGCGCCGGGACCTGTGCGCGTAGGGCCGGCGCCGACAGGGACGGTACCCGGCGGCGGTGGATCAGCGGCGCCCGGCGCCGCATGGCTTCGACGATCCCCGGCGCCGGTGGGGACGGCGTTCGGGGCCGCCACTGCGCCAGGGTGCGGTCATCATGACCGCTTTGGCCGCGGATCTCCGCCACGGCCGGCGCGATGGTACGATGGCCATGGCGCGGGCAAGCAGGTCGGCCCGATGAGCCTCGCCCACGTCGCAACCGGGGCGCGATGGTACGATGGCCATGGCGCGGGCAAGCAGGGGACCGATGACCGGGACGGATGCGGGGGCGGGCGGGGCGCGGCGCAAGCTGCCGATCGGCATCCAGACCTTCCGCATCATCCGCGAGGAAGGCTACTACTACGTCGACAAGACCGCCTACGTCGGGCGGCTGATCGACGAGGGCACGCACTACTTCCTGTCGCGCCCGCGGCGCTTCGGCAAGAGCCTGCTGCTCGACACCGTCAAGGAGCTGTTCGAGGGGGCCGAGCCGCTGTTCCGGGGCCTCGCGATTCACGACCGGTGGGACTGGTCGGTCCGCCATCCCGTCGTCCGTCTGAGCTTCGGCCACGGCCACTTCAAGGATCCGGACTATCTGGCCGCGAACCTGGCGGCCCAACTCGACGACGTCGAACGCCGCGCCGACGCGGCCCGCGGGTACGCGGCCGGCCCCGACCGCTTCGCCCATCTGCTGCGAACGCTGCACGAACGCGCCGGCCGGCGGGTGGTGGTGCTGGTCGACGAATACGACAAGCCGATCCTCGACGCGCTGGACGCGCCGGACGTGGCGCGCGCCAACCGCGACTTCCTGCGCGGCCTGTATTCGGTCGTCAAGGACTGCGACGCCCACGTCCGGTTCACGCTGCTCACCGGCGTGAGCAAGTTCTCGAAGGTCAGCCTGTTCTCCGGCCTCAACAACCTCCGGGACGTCACTCTCGACCCCCGCTACTCGGCGCTCTGCGGCTACACCGAGGCGGACCTCGACACGGTGTTCGCGCCGGAGCTGCCGGGTCTCGACCGGGACGAGATCCGCCGCTGGTACAACGGCTACAACTGGCTCGGCGGCGAAAAGGTGTACAACCCGTTCGACATCCTGTTGCTGTTCGACACGCGCCGGTTCAAGGCGTGGTGGTTCGAGACCGGCACGCCGACGTTCCTGATCGACACGCTGGTGCGGCGGGGCGTCGGCTCGCTCGCGCTGGAGCGGATGACCGCCGACGACGCGCTGCTGTCGGCCTTCGACGTGGGCGCCGTCGGCGCCGAGGCGCTGCTGTTCCAGACCGGCTACCTGACCATCGAGGCCGAAGAGCATTTCGGCGGGAACACGCGCTACCGGCTGGGCTATCCGAACCGGGAAGTGCGGCAGGGTCTGAACGAGAGTCTGCTGAGCCGTCTGGCGGACGACCCGTCCGCCGCGGTCCGGCATCGCTTCCGGTTGTACGAACTGCTGCAAGCCGGCGACTTCGACGGCCTGGAGGAGCTGCTGACGGCGTTCTTCGCGGGCATCCCCTACCAGTGGCACGTGCGCAACGACGTCGCCGACTACGAGGGCTACTACGCCAGCGTGTTCTACGCCCTGTTCGCGGCGGCGGGCCTGGACGTCGTGGTGGAGGACAGCACGAGCCGCGGGCGGGTGGATCTGACGGTCCGGCTCGACGGCCGCGTCTGCCTGTTCGAGTTCAAGGTGGTGGCGTCGGCCCCGGAAGGCGCTCCGGCCCGGCCCGCGGCGGCGCTGGCGCAGTTGCGGGAACGGGGTTACGCCGACAAGTACCGCGCCTCGGGCGGGCCGGTGCACCTGATCGCGGTCGAGTTCAGCAAGCGGACCCGCAACGTGGCGGCGTTCGAGGCGGCGCCGGCGTGAGCATGGATCGGCAGCACGCCTCCGCGCGGCGTCTCCACCGGGCGGCCGGCGCAGAACGAGCCCGGGTCCGGCGCGCCCTCACCGACGCGCTGGAGGCCGAGCCGGACGTGGTGTTCGCGTACCTCCACGGCTCGTTCCTGCCCGGCGGCTTCCGGGCGGAACGGAACGCCGGCGAACGCCCGCGAACGCCGGCCGGCGGATCATTCGCGTACCTCCAACGGCTCGTTCCTGCCCGGCGGCGGCTTCCGGGCGGAACGGAACGCCGGCGAACGCCGGCCGGCGGATCATCGGCCGGGACGGGAGCGGGGGAATCTCGCCCGGAGGCCGGGTCACCCCGGCGACCCGTGCGCGCCGCGTCATCGGAAGCCCTCGTCGAGGGAACCTCACCCCGGAAGGCCGGGTCGCCCCGGCGACTGCCCCCGCCCGGCCGATCATCCGGTCGTCGGGGCCGGTCGGGACGCCCCGGCTCACCGCTGGACCGCGTTCTGGTCCCGCGAAACCGGGCTGTCCCCGCGACGGCGGGGAAGGGGCGCCCCGCTGCTCCCGGCCGGCGGATACGGCATCATCCGCCCTTCCGCCGCCACTGCCCGCTCATGAACAGGAACAAGGCCAGTATCGCCAGCCCGGCCAGCGGCAGGGCGGGTACAGTCTCGGCCGCCGCTTCCGCGTCCACTGTCGTAGTGAAGATGCCCCCGGCGTTCCCGTTCACGTCTCGGGCGCGAAGGTGAATCGTCCACTCGACCATCGGCGGGGTAGCGTTGTTGACCGCGACGGCTTCGCCCGTCGCCAGGTCAATCGTGACGCTGGTAGTGTCGGCGTTGCTGCCCGGAACCGTACGCCATTCGCCTACAGGCCCGCCCGCCTGCCGAATCGAGTACTCGTAGCTGGCGATGTCAGGATCGCCAGGGTTGGTCCATGAGAGCGTCACACTTCCGCCGCTCACGTCCGTAGTCGTTTTCGTTTCGACTTCGGACGGCGGATCGGGCGGCGGCGGGCCGGGCGGAGCGTCGCCTTCGCCTTCTAGTGTAGTGAAGGTTACTGCCATTAGCGCGTCTCCCTGTGGGCATGGGGCATAGTTTGGATCATAGATTTCGTATGTGTAAGTCGTACCGGCAGACAAACCGGTTACTCTTGGAGTCGGCGATGCACTAAACGGCGGAGCTCCAGGTACTTCCTCCAGCGCGCAATCATTCCCCGTTGTCCGCGGTACCGAAGCCGTCAACGGGACGTAATACCACGCACTTATCCTATGAGCCGAGAATGGTTCTTCTATGTATATCGTTGCCGAGTCATGGGTTACGTCACGGACGCCCAGTGTAGGAAGCGACGGGTACGTGTATGTTACGGCCGCCAGCTCCGTTGTACAGGCTGAATCACTGTAGAGCACCTCTCTTGTGTAACGGTATTGTGAAACGGCGACATTTGGCCACCCACCCGTAGTGCCCAGCCAAGCCGCCGCGTTAATAGTTTCTTGTTGACTAGAACAGCTCCCTATAGTCCCCGCACCTGTACTCATTCCGTTAGCGAAGGTGCACGATGCCGGATGCGAGCTCGCATGGGAACACGACCCCGCATAGTATGTTCCTCCAATGGTGAACCCGGAGTAGGAGATGCTCACTTCCCCGATCGAAACCACGGTTGCGGTCATGGTCGGGGTCTGCGCGTCCACGGCGACGGGTGCGGCGAGTGACAGCACGACGGCGAACACGGCGACGATGGCGGCGATGATCCTGCTGGTCATGTTCCTGGTCTCCCTTCACGTCGGTTCCCGAACCGAAGATCGCCACCATCGCGGCGGCGATCTTCGCTTGCCGTTCGTCTTGCGCTTCGATCGGTCTCCGAAGGTGCTTGCAGCTCCGCGCACCCGCCCGGGGCGAGCACCTCCATGACCACCACCCGGCGCATCCGTTCGCGCTCTTGCTCGTCGTCGGAGTGCGGGATCAGCGACCCGTCGTCGCGCTTCTGCTTCATCTCGTCCAGCGAGGACCATTCGTGCTGCGCCTCGACCCGCACGTGCGGGTAGGCGTCCGCCCTCGCCGTCAATTCGCGGTAGGCGTTCCGCGCCCGGAGGTTCGCCGTCTTCAGGTTCAACGCGTTGGATCGCGCCATCTGCGTCCCGTCCGCGTTTCGGAACACGGCGTCGCTGGCGAAGCCGTACGGCTTGACGGTCACCGGAGCGTCCTCCCGCGCGCAGGCGCCGAGCGCAGCCAGCGTCCGGTTCACGTCCTGTTCAGGAATGGCTACGCCATCGCCGGCGGGAACCCCGTCGGCGAGTCGGGCGTTCGGGAAGTGGAACCGAGTCAGCTCCCGTGAGATCTCTACCGGAGTGGTTCCCCGGTCCTGTTCCGTTTCACCGCCGGGCGGCGGGTCATCGGAGTCATCGGAGGATCGGCTTTCCGGGTTCCGCTCAGTTTCGTCGGCCCGGGGCGGCATTCTGCGCGAGATCGTTTCCAGGTACGTCGCAATCGCGGTCAGCCGTTCCATCAGCTCGGTCCACTGCTCGTCCGTCACCGGAGGCGACGAGTTGGCTGTCGGAGCCCTGCTGGTGTTGTCTCCTTCCGCCGACTGCTCGTCCGTCACGGTCGGGGGCGTGTCGGCATTCAGAGCCATTTCGATGCCGGCCAGCCGCTTTTCAATCGCGGCCAACTGCTGGTCCGTCGCGGGAAGCGACAGGTGCGACAGGTTGGCCAGGATCTGTTGCAGCGCCGCCCCCCGGCCGTCCGTCACCCGCGTCAGATTTTCGAAGCCCTGCCCGATCGCCGCCGCCAGGCGAGACGTGGCCGCTTGCCACTGCTCGGGCGTTACGACGTCCTGCTCCAGCGCTCGGGTCAGTTCGGCGATCTCGTCCAGACGCGCCGGGACCGCCGTGGGTGTGACGGTCGCCTCGTTGCTCGGCGGGCCCTGCTTCCCGTCGCGGACGGCCCGCACGCGGAACACGTATCCCCAGCCGTTCGTCAGGCCGGTGACGATACGGTCCTTCGGCAGGGATTTCCATCGAACCGGGGAGTATTCGTTTTCGCGACCCGCGTACCGTTGCTGATATTGCCACTCGACGCTGGCGTTGTCGGGGTCGTCAGGGTCGTCGGGTTCCCATTGCAGTGTCGCGTGCCCGTCGCCCGGCAGGGCCTCCAGCCGTGGCGGCGGATCGGTGTCAGGGCGGGTGACGAGCACCAACCGGACGGCGCCGCTGACGATCGCCAGGGCCGCCAACGCGGTCAGCAGCGGCGTGGCCAACGGCCACCACCAAGTTTTCCTGTCGCCACTCATGACGTCTCTTGGGCGGGGGCCGCGGGATCATGACAGCGATGGCCGCGCGACGCCGTGCGGCGCGCCTCGATCCGCCCGGCCCGGTTCTCTTCTATTTCTCGTTCGAGCCTCCGGAGCTGCCGTCGTCGTCCGGCGTCTCCCCGGCGCCTTCAATCGACGCCTTGACGTTCTCGATCTCGCTCTTGCTTTTTTCAAATTCTTCCTGGATGCTCTGCTGGCCCTGCTCCACTTGGCCTTGCACCTTCTTCATTCCATCCACGAGCGAGGACACCTCTTCCTGGATGTCCTGCTGGCCCTGCTCCACTTGGCTTTGCACCTTCTTCATTCCATCCACGAGCGAGGACACCTCTTCCTGGATGCTCTGCTCGCCCTGCTCCACCTGTTTGTGCACCTTCTTCATGAGCGAGGACACCTCTTGCCGGATGCTCTGCTCGCCCTGCTCCACCTGTTTGTGCACCTTCTTCATTCCATTCACGAGCGAGGACACCTCTTGCTGGATGTTCTGCTGGCCCTGCTCCACTAGGTCTTGCACCTTCTCCATACTGTCCGCGAGCGTAGACACCTTCCTCAGGACGTTAGTGAACAGGCTGCATATCGTCTTTTGCGAATTTTTGAACTGATCTTCCAGTTTCTTATCCATGCGATCGACCACTTTCTTGCCGTAGTCCTCCATTGCCTTGCTCGCCTCTTTCTGCGCTGCCAGCCTCGCGCCCCGATCGATGCGGAACGTCATGAACACGAAGACGCCGGACACCGTCATCGTCGTGAGGCCGAGCAGAATTGCGATCATCGCGGTCCAGAGGTCCGTTCCCGAGGAGAAGGCGTACTCGTCGCCGAGCACCCTCACGACCAGGACCGGCAGGACGATCAGGATCGTCGCGACCACCAGCACGAACAGCAGCGCCGCGAATTGCGCCGGCCAGGGCCACTCCTGAATCTCCTGAATGTTGGCGGTCGTCCGGGCCATGCGTCACCTCCAGGGAAACCGTCCGGCCGTCCGGGCGCGTGACGTGCGCCGCTGGCGGCGCGCAAGGAGGGACCGGCCGGCCGTCATCGTTCGCCTCCGTTCCCCGTGGGGGTCAGCACCCAGGTCCGGGTCGCCGGGTCGGCGTTCACCCGTCCGGTCCGCAGGGCGTGGAGCAGGTGCTTCACCACGCCCGGCGTGTCGCGGTCACGCCGGGCGCCTCCGGGCGGCTGGCCGCGTGGAGACAGGTGCTTCACCACCGTGCCCGGCGTGTCGCGGTCACCGCTTCCGGCCAGGAAGTACGGGGATTCGTCGGATTCGGCCGGAACGCCGCCGCGGTCGTCGTCGTGGGCAACGGCGTAGACGTCGTCGCAATCGACGGCGTAGACGTTCTTCGCCGCCGCCGACAGGTCGGCCGGCCCCGCTTGTCCGAGCCGGCGCGTCACCGCGGCGGGCTGCCGGCGCGTCACCGTGGAGGAAAACGCCCAGTCGTCGTTCGCGTAGTACACCGTCACGTTGCGCGCGGCGTCGGACAGGCAGCGGCCGCGATGCCCTGTCTCCAGCGCGTGCTGGCCGATGTCGGCCGCCACCAGGAAGACGTTGCGAAACGCGCCGTACAGCGGGCCGGCGTCGTCCGCCCACGACGCCAGCGCATCGCGGAGCACGCGCGCGCCGCCGCCGTGCGCGAGCACGCTGATCCGTTTTCGCTCGGCCGGGCGCCGGGCGTCCCGCCGGTGCAGGAGGGGCAGGAGGGTGCGGAGCACGTCGCCGACGCCGGCCGCGATCGCTCCGCCGGGCGCGTCCGCGGCGGGCCGCGCGTCGTCGTGGTCGTTTTCACCGGTCGGGGCGCGGCGGTCGGACGCCGGCCAGAGCACCGGCACCACCTGCACGAGTCCCGGCTCGGCGCGGTCGCACTGCTTCTGCAGCCGGTCGTTTTCCCGGAAGACGGTAGCCGGCGCGCCGGCGCCGTGGACGTACAGAAGCACCTGACTGTTCCAGGCCGTCCGGAGCCGGTCCCGGAACCGCTCGACGCCGATTTCGTTGCCGGCGTCCTCCCGCTCGTGCTCGCCGGCGTCCTCCCGCTCGTGCTCGCAGAAGTAGCCCGTCGGATACGGCCGGGGATCGTCGAGGGCGAAGCGGACGCTCCGCGGCGGCCGCGGAGCCGGTTCATGGACCGGCTTGCCGTCGGCGTCGAGCAGGCGGCGAACGGTCGCGTACGGAGTGCACGTCATCGTGCGCGTCATCGCAGGACACCGTGGCGGGGCCGGCCGCGGGAAACGATCGTCGCGTCGGCGGAGGGCCGGGAGCAGGCGGCCGCGCGGCAGGCGCGGCCGAAGCGGGGGCTGGTCCGCGCGGCCGAGGTCCGCGCCGGGCGGCCCGCTACCGATTCAGAAATTCTGCCCGGAGCCGCGGAGTTGGCGCGGTCCTTGCAAAGAGAGAGAGAGAGAAGCCGCCTCTTCCCGGCCCGCTCGGGTCGCGGACGAAGGGGCCGCCGGGGGTCGGACGGGACGGGCGACCGAGCATGGCCCTATCGTTTCCGTACCGTGGCGCGTTGTCAAGGCCCGCCGTCGGAGCGTCCTGCCGGCCGCCCCGGCGAGCCGCCGGATTCGGTGTTCAAGCCGCTCGACGCGGCGGATCTCGCGATGGGGGAGGGCGGGGAGCGAGCCTGCTGCTCGATCGAACTCCGTGCGCCACGCTCGGGATCGAACGCCGCATGAACGCCGCGGCAGGGGCGCGTCCGCCGTGGGCGCGCTGCCGGGCCCCTGACAACCCGAGTCAGCTGGTCGTCATGCCGCGGCAGGGGCGCGTCCGCCGTGGGCGCGCTGCCGGGCGGCGTATACTGGGGATGTTGATGCTCGCCTGTCAAGGAGGTTTCCCATGCTGAAGCAGGCGGCGCCGATCGCGTCTCTGGCGTTGCTGTACGACGCCGGGTTCGATCCCGCGCTCGCAGCGCCACGGGAGGTCCAGGAGGCCGCGACGATGCGCGCGACACCACCGGCTCCGCCACCGCCCGGGGGCTCGGCGGTACCCGTGGTCTACGCCGGCACCGCGCCGGACGGCCGACCCGAGATGCTCATGCAGCAGTTCGTGTCGCTCGATCCGGTGACCGGCGAGCCGGGGCCGCCGGCCGAGATACCGAAGGGCGCGGTCGTGGGGGTCTCGGGGAAATGCCCCGATGGGTGGTCCGTGCACGTCGACGCGGACGGTAGCCCTCTCTTTTTCCCGTTCGGCCTGATCGTGGACAAGGACGGCAAGCCCCGCGTGGGCAGCTACGGCCTTCTGTCTGCATGCGAGAAGCAGTGAAGATCAGTTGGTCCGCGGTCGGTGTGGCCGTGGGATCGGTTGCCCTCGGGTTCGCCATCGGAGTGGCGACGCGCCCTCCGTGCCCCGAGGTCCTCCGTGCCCCGAGTGTTCCGAGGTCGGCGCGAGGACGGTGTACCTCAGGCCCGGTGGGTGCGATTCTGGCGAGACGCGGATCAACGTGGTGACCCCCTGAGGGTGTCCCGGGGAAGCAGCCCATCTGCGCACGCTGACCCAGTCCGGCCATGACCGCGGAGGAGTTGTTCGACCTGCCGGACGACGGCTGGCGGCATGCGCTGGTCGGCGACACCCGTCCCGAGGTGGCCGCGAAGGTGGCCTCGTGGCTGGCGGCCGGAACCCGCGCGGCGTGGGTCGTCGACCCCGGCCGCCGATCGGTCGCCGTCCACGAACCGGGCGCGGCGCCCCGGCGGCTCGCTGGCGCCGGCGTCGTCGACGGCGCGCCGCTCTTTCCCGGTTTCCGCCTTCCGGTCGCCGACGTCTTCGCGGCAGGCGCCGGTGCGGCGGGACTGCCGAGCCCGTGACCAGACGCAGACTGCCGATCGGCATCCAGACCTTCCGCGAGATCCGCGAGGAGGGCTACTACTACGTCGACAAGACCGCCTACGTCGGGCGGCTGGTCGACGAGGGCAAGCACTACTTCCTGTCGCGCCCGCGGCGCTTCGGCAAGAGCCTGCTGCTCGACACCGTCAAGGAGTTGTTCGAGGGCGCCGAGCCGCTGTTCCGGGGCCTTGCCATCCACGGCCGGTGGGACTGGTCGGTCCGCCATCCCGTAGTCCGCCTCAGCTTCGGCAGCGGCCACTTCGGCGAGCCCGGCCTGCTCTTGCAGGAGACGACGGCGCGGCTGGACGGTCTGGAGCGCGAGTTCGACGTCACCCGCCGCGACGACTCCGCGCCGGCCCGTTTCCGGCATCTGCTGCGAACGTTGCACGAACGCGCCGGCCGGCGGGTGGTGGTGCTGGTCGACGAGTACGACAAGCCGATCCTCGACGCGCTGGACGCGCCGGACGTGGCGCGCGCCAACCGCGACTTCCTGCGCGGTCTGTACTCGGTCGTCAAGGACTGCGACGCCCAGGTTCGCTTCACGCTGCTCACCGGCGTGAGCAAGTTCTCTAAGGTCAACCTGTTCTCGGGCCTCAACAACCTGATCGACGTCACGCTGGACGCGGCCTACTCGGCCGTCTGCGGCTACACCGAGGCGGACCTCGACACGGTGTTCGCGCCGGAGCTGCCGGGCCTCGACCGGGACGAGATCCGCCGCTGGTACAACGGCTACAACTGGCTGGGCGCCGAGAAGGTGTACAACCCGTTCGACGTCCTGCTGCTGTTCCGCCGCCGCGAGTTCGGCGCCTGGTGGTTCGAGACGGGGACGCCGACGTTCCTGATCGACGTGCTGGTGCGGCGGGGCGTCGGCTCGCTGGCGCTGGAGCGGATGACCGCCAACGACGCGCTGCTGTCGGCCTTCGACGTGGGGGCGATCGGCGCCGAGGCGCTGCTGTTTCAGACCGGCTACCTGACCATCGTCGGGACCGAGCGCCGCGGCGCGAAGACGCGCTACCGGCTGGGCTACCCGAACCAGGAAGTGCGCGTCGGCCTGAACGAGAGCCTGCTGCACCGTCTCGCGGACGACCCGGCGCGGGCAAGCGGGCACGCCGACCAGCTGTACGACCTGCTGCAAGCCGGCGACTTCGACGGTCTGGAGGAGCTGCTGAAGGCGTTCTTCGCGGGCATCCCCTACCAGTGGCACGTGCGCAACGACGTCGCCGACTACGAGGGCTACTACGCCAGCGTGTTCTATGCCCTGTTCGCGGCGGCGGGCCTCGACGTCGTGGTGGAGGACAGCACGAGCCGCGGGCGGGTGGACCTGACGGCGCGGCTCGACGGCCGCGTCTGCCTGTTCGAGTTCAAGGTGGTGGAGTCGGCCCCGGAAGGCGCTCCGGCCCGGCCGGCGGCGGCGCTGGCGCAGTTGCGGGAGCGGGGCTACGCCGACAAGTACCGCGCCGCCGGCGGGCCGGTGCATCTGATCGCGGTCGATTTCAGCAAGCGGACCCGCAACGTGGCGGCGTTCGAGGCGGCGCCGGCGTGAGCATGAATCGGCAGCACGCCCCCGCCATCGGCGGACGGCGCAGAACGAGCCCGGGTCCGTCCGGCGCGTCCTCACCGACGCGCTGGAGGCCGAGCCGGACGTGGTGTCCGCGTACCTCCACGGCTCGTTCCTGACCGGCGGATGCGTTCGGCGCATGACCCTCAACCCCGCGCCGGGCCGGGGTCCGTTCGCATGACGCCGCACGCGCGTTCATCGCCATGTGGCGCGCCTCGTCGGCGCTGAAGGACAGCATGTAGACTGGTTCACCAAATGACGCCGCCGAAACCCGTCAGCGAACGACTGGCCGCGGCGCGGACCGCCGCGGAGGCGTTGCACGCCGACGTCAGACGCATCATGGATGCGGCGATGTCCGACAAGAAACTGCCGCGGTCGTGGGTCTACGTCGCCCGGGCGCTCTCCCGTATCGAGGGCGCGGCGCAGGATCTCGGCGTCGCCGCCGGCGACGCGGCGGCATCTGACGAGAAGCGCTGACCGCCGCCCGGTTGAGCGCACGATCGGCGTACGACGCGAACGCCGATCGAGAGGTCGTCAAGCCTGTCTGTCCCGGAACTCCACCTCCGGCCCGTCCGGGACCGGGTTCCGCCGGAAGCGGACGACGGCCAGCGCCGCCTCGGCCACCAGCCACGCGGCCAGCGTGAAGACGGCGGCGGCCGGGACCAGCAGCAGCCACTGGCCGGCCGTCCAGAAGCCGGCCAGGTTGACGGCCATCACGGTCAGGGTCGACGCCAGCATGAAGACCATCGGCGCCGCGGTGTAGACGAGCGGCTTGCCGCGGCGCAGCAGGTAGAGGGTGACGGCCAGCAGGGCGAGTCCGGCGAGGAGCTGGTTCGTGGTGCCGAAGAGCTGCCACAGGATCAGCCCGGCGAACTCGCCGTCCACCCGGAGGAAGGCGAAGGCCCAGATGGCCGCCACGGCGACGCCCGACGCGGCGTAGCGGTTCGACAGAGCCCGGACGCCGAGCGTGTCGCCGATCTCGGAGACGTTGTAGCGCAGCAGGCGCGTGGCCGAGTCCAGCGACGTCAGGGCGAACGAGACGACGATGACGGCGACGAACGTGCCCCCGGCGTCTTCGGGAACGCCGAGCGTCTGCAGGAAGCGCGTCGTGCCGCGGATGAAGGCGGCGATGTTGTCGCCCAGGCCGTCGGCCGCCTGCCAGCTCGCGTAGCGCTCCAGCCACGCCTCGCGCGAGACGAAGCCCGCCGTGCAGGCCAGCACGGCCATCAGCCCGAGCAGCGATTCGCCGATCATCGCGCCGTAGCCCACGAAGCGCGCGTCGCCCTCGGTGGCGAGCTGCCTGGCGGTGGAGCCGGACGACATCAGCGCGTGGAAGCCGCTGGCCGCGCCGCAGGCGATCACCACGAAGACGAAGGGGACGAGCGGCGGCGCGCCGGGCGGCGCGAGGTCCACGGCCGGGGCGGCGAACGACGGGTCGGTCGCGAAGAAGCCGAGGTACATCGCGCCGACGCCGGCGTAGAGCAGCAGGCTGTTGACGTAGTCCCGCGGCTGGAGCAGCAGCCACACCGGCAGGACGCTGGCGCCGAAGGCGTAGGCCAGCAGCAGCCACTTCCACTGCGCCAGCGAGGGGCCGGTCACCGGGTGGCGGATGCCGAGGAACGCGAGCGCGGCCGCGGCGGCGAGGCCGGCCGCGGTCAGTCCCCGGACGCTCCAGCCGCCGCGCTGGACGGCCAGCCCCAGGGCGGCCGCCACCAGCACCAGGCCGCCGCTCGGCAGCACCGCCTCCGGGAAGAAGCCGGGGGAGAAGAGCACCGCGATGACGTGGACGAACACCCCCATCGCCAGCGCGATCAGGAAGAAGATGACGAGGTGGAAGAGCGTTCGGCCGCGCGGCCCGACGAGGTTCTCCGTCACCTTCCCGATCGACGCGCCGCGGGCGCGGACCGACACCACCAGCGCGCCGAAGTCGTGCACCGCGCCGACGAGGATCGCGCCGAGCACGACCCACGCCATCGCCGGCAGCCAGCCCCAGATGACCGCGATGGCCGGGCCGAGCATCGGCGACAGCCCCGTGATCGACGCGTACTGGTGGCCGAACAGCACGTAGCGGTTGGCCGGCACGTAGTCGACGTCGTCGCGGAGGCGCACGGCCGGCGTGGGCCGGGCCGGATCGATCGCGAAGACCCGCTCGGCGAGGAAGCGCGCGTAGAAGCGCCAGGCGGCCGCGTAGGCCGCGAGGCAGACCAGGGTGGCGGCGAGCGGCGAGACGGTCATGGGCGGCGCGCCGGCCGGCGGCGGCGGCGGACGGGGACGGCGGCGCGCGGTCGCAGGGTCATCGGGCGAGGAGCCGGGCGCCGACGGCGCGCAGGGCGTCGAGGCCGCGCACGTCGTCCGGCCGGAGCGGGACGACGGTGCGCGGCAGGGCGGGGAAGACCTCCTCGATCTCCCGCAGAACCGCCCGTTCCTGCGCCCGGCGGGCGTCGACGAACGCGCCCGAGGCGTCCGCGCCGTCCGGCAGGACGCGGTTGACGACGAGCGCCGACACGGGGAGGTCGAAGCGGGCCAGCGTGTCGGCCACCCGCCGGCTCTCCAGCATCGACAGGCGGTCCGGATTGACCACCAGCAGGAACGCCGTGCCCGCGGCGTCGAGCAGACGCTCGCGGGCGGCGGCGAACTTGCGCCGGCGCGCCTGCAGCACGGCGTCGATGCGGGCCTCGGGACTGTCGCGCGGATGGTCCGCGCGCTGATCGATCAGCGACAGATCGTCCCCGCGCCCCGCGCCCCCGCCCAGGCGTCCGAGCAGCGCGCCGAGCCGCGACGAGCGCTCGCGGTGGCGGAGCAGGCCGTCCATCCAGGCGCCCATCACTTCCGGCAGCGACAGCAGCCGCACGGTGTGGCCGCTCGGGGCGGTGTCGAAGACGACCAGGTCGAAGCGCGAGCCGGCCAGCGCCGTCAACTCGGCGACCCGTTCGACGAGCGCCGCCTCGGTGGCCCCCGGCGCGTGGGCGGCCAGGTCGAGCTGCCGGTCGACCTCGTCGTACAGGCGCGGATGGACCAGCGTCTTCATGCGCTCCTTGACGCTCGCCACGTGGTCCGCCGCCGCCCGGTCGGGATCGATCTCGAGGCCGGTCAGGCGGGGGGCCAAGGCGGTCTCGGCGTCGCCGATCGACCGCTCGAAGACGTCTCCGAGCGAATGCGCCGGGTCGGTCGAGACGACGAGGCAGGCGCGGTTCCGCTCCGCCGCGGCGAGGGCCAGCGCCGCGGCGGTCGTCGTCTTGCCGACGCCCCCCTTGCCGCCGACGAAGACGATGCGGCGCGCCAGAAGGCCCCCGGCGGGGGAATCGGCGGCGTCCGGGGCCGCGGCGGCGCGCCGCCCGATCCTGTCCGCGGGCAGGCGGTCAGCAGCAGCGGAAGTGGTCAAGCGGCGAGTGCTCCAGCCCCATCCGGGTGTGCCACTCGTGGAAGCGCTCGAGCAGCAGCGGCTGGAGCTCCAGCGTGTAGTACGCCGCCGGGTTCGGCACGCCCAGCAGTTCCGCGAAGACGAACAGCATGAACAGGTCGTCCTCGTCGCGGCGCGCGCGGGCCACCGCGCCCCGGTAGGGCGCCGCGTAGAACTCGCCGAGCAGCGCGCGGGCGCGGGCCAGCCGCGCCCCGGCCCGCCGGCGCCACGGTTCGGCCATCGCTGGTGTCCCCGTTCGACCCGCGGCCTCAGCCGCCCGTCCGCTTCCAGCCGGCGGTCTGCAGGTCCTGGACGTGCCGCGAGTTGTAGATCGCGGCGAACACGATCCACGTCACCATCCCCCCGATGCCCAGCACGGGCGAAGTGACCAGCGCCGCCAGGAAGTTCGCGGCGACCTGAATCGCCGCCCACTTCAGGTCGCCCCGAAACAGGGCGGGGAACGGCCCGAAGAACAGCGTCGTCCACGAGAATCCCTCGGGGACGGTCCTCGTCGCGCCGTTGAGCTCGAGGGTCACGAAGCTCCTCCCGCCATCGCGGCGCGCCGCTCGCGCAGCAGGGCCGACGCCGCCTCCAGCATGACGAAGATCGCCGTGACGATGATCACCACGTCGATGGCGACCAGCACGTAGTTGCCGTCCGAGTAGAGGCCGCCGAGCTGGTAGAGCGCGGCGAGCAGCGCCATCGTCGTGACGAAGACCATCGGGATCAGCGTGTAGCGCGCCGGCCTGCCGAGCTTGACCAGCATGACGCTGATGACCAGCAGGGTCAGTCCCGCGAGCAACTGGTTCGTCGTGCCGAACAGCGGCCAGATGATCATGCCGCCGGTCCCGTCCGCGCCCCCCGCGCCGAAGGCGAGGACCAGGCAGGCCCCGACCGCCACCCCGGTCGCGGTATAGCCGTTCGTCAGGGCCGGGATGCGGTAGATGGCGCCCCACTCCTGCACGATGTAGCGCTGCAGCCGGACCCCGGCGTCCATCGTCGTCCCGGCGAACAGCACGGCCATGACGGCCAGCAGCGTCTGCGCGAAGGTCAGCGGCAGGCCGAGCCCGTCGGCGGCGATCCGCGCGCCGCCCACGACGAACGCGCTGATGCCGCCCACCGCGCCGTAGCTCTCCGCGTTGCTGTAGGCGGACTGCCACTCGGACGTCGTGAAGCCGGCCGTGACCGCGATGATCGCGACGATGGCCAGCGCGCCTTCGCCGAGCGAGCCGAGGTAGCCGACGAAGCGCGCGTCGGTCTCCGTGTCGAGCTGCTTCGACGTCGTGCCGGAGCTGACCAGGCCGTGGAAGCCGGAGATCGCCCCGCAGGCGATGGTGACGAACAGCAGCGGCATGATCGGCGGCGTCCCCGGCGGGAGGTCGGGGTTGATCGGCGGCGCGACGATGGTCGGGCCGGCGACGAGCACCGCGCCGTACAGGATGCCGAGGCCGACGAAGAGCTGGATGCCGTTGATGTAGTCGCGCGGCTGCAGCAGCAGCCAGACCGGCAGCATCGAGGCCACCGCGGCGTAGGCGAACAGGATCAGGATCCACTGCGCCGCCGGCGCCACGCCGGCCGTCTCGGGCAGCGTGACCGGGAACAGCTCGCCCAGGTAGATGACCGCGTAGAGGATGACCGTTCCGGCCACCGTCGGCCAGGTGATCCCGACGCCCACCTTGTAGAGCAGGACGCCGATGCCGACCGCCACGACGACGGCGGTCCAGGCCGGGATGACGCTCGCCGGCGTGTTGATGAACTCGCTGGAGATGGCCACCGCGAAGACCGCGTTGACCATCAGCAGCAGGAAGAAGACGACGATCATGAACAGGTTGCGCGCCCGGTGGCTGACCACCTCGCCGGTCAGCGAGCCCACCGACAGCGCCTTGTTGCGTATGCTCGCCCAGATGGCCCCGAAGTCGTGGACGCCGGCGAAGAACATCGTGCCGAGGACCACCCACAGGAAGGCCGGCAGCCAGCCCCACACCACGGCGATGCTCGGGCCGATGATCGGCGCCGCGCCGGCGACGGCGGTGAAGTGGTGCCCCCACAGGACCACCCGGTTCGTCGGCACGTAGTCGACGTCGTCCCGCATGGTGTGCGCCGGCGTCCGGAAGTCGGGATCGAGCCGGTAGATCTTCTCGGCCATGAACCGCGAGTAGAAGCGGTAGCCGGAGAAGACGGCGATCAGACCGACGGCGGCGAGGACGACGGCGTTCATGGCGTGCTCTCCTTCATGTCGCGGGCGGCCGGGTAGCCCGGGACGCCTTCCGCCGCGCGCACGGCGCGGACGATGGCCTCGGCGGTGACGTCGGCGGCCAGGGCGCCGATCCGCAGCAGACCGGCCGTGTTCGGCCGCCCGCCGGTCGACAGGGCGAAGACGGCGTCCCCGTCCACCGGGGTGTGCGCCGGGCGGACGGCGCGGGCGAGGCCGTCGTGGGCCATGCGGGCGACGACGCCGAGCTGCGCCTTGTCGAGCGCGGCGTTGGTGGCGACGACGCCGATGGTGGTGTTCTCGCCGCGCGGCGCGTCCGGGACCGGTTCGCGCAGCAGGGCGCCCGCGCCCGCGAGCCGCCGGCCGTCGGCGCTCCGCACGCCGGCGATCAGGGCGCCGGTCGCCGGGTCGTGGACGTCGCCGACCGCGTTGACCGCCATCAGCGCGGCGACCTGCACGCCGTCCGGCAGCTCGATCAGGGCCGTCCCGACGCCGCCCTTCATGGCGCGGTCCGGGCCGGCCAGCTTGCCGACCGTGGCGCCCGCGCCGGCTCCGACGCCGCCTTCGTCGATGCCGTCCGCGCGCGCGGCGCGCGCCGCGCGGTACCCGCAGTCGGCGCCGGGCCGCACCGCGGGATCGCCCACGCCGAGGTCGTACAGGATGGCGGCCGGCACGATCGGCACGCGCGCCGCCCGCGTGCGGTAGCCGACGCCCCGTTCGTCGAGGTAGCGCATCACGCCGTCCGCGGCGGCGAGTCCGAAGGCGCTGCCGCCGGAAAGCACTATCGCGTGCACCTGCTGGACGGAGTTGCGGGGATCGAGAAGCGCGGTCTCGCGGGTCCCCGGCGACGCGCCCCGGACGTCGACCGCCGCGGTGGCGCCGCCCTCCGTCAGGACGACCGTGCAGCCGGTCGGCCGCGCGGCGAGCGTGTGGTGGCCGACCTCGATGCCGGCGATGGCGGTCAGCCCCCGCGTGGTCATGGTGGCGCGCTCCGACCCGGCGCCGGCCGCGGCGGCGGCCGCCGCGCAAACGACGACCCCGGCGCGCGCTGCTGAACTCCTCATCGGGCAGCCGCATCGTACCCGAAATCGCCGGGCGGCATCTACCGGGACGGGTCGGCGGGGAGGGGGCATACTGGAGGCATGCCGTACGGCGCCGCGGCCGATCTGCTCGTCCTGGTCCACGCGGCGTTCGTCGCGTTCGTGGTGTTCGGGGGCGTCGCGGTCCGCCGCTGGCCCCGGCTGGCGTGGGCGCACGTGCCGGCGGTGGTCTGGGGCGTCGGCATCGAGCTGAGCGGCGCCGTCTGTCCGCTGACCCCGCTGGAGCACTGGCTGCGCCGGCAGGCGGGGCTGAGCGGCTACGAGGGAGACTTCATCGCCCGCTACCTGCTGCCCGTGTTGTACCCGGCCGGGCTGACCCGCGAGGCGCAGCTTGCGCTGGCCGCGCTGGCCTGCCTCGTGAACGTCGCCGCGTACGGCTGGATCGCGGCCGCCCGGCGGCGGGACGCGGGAGACGGGGCGCGGACCTGGCGGCGCCCGGGTGCTTCTCGATGGCGGTGACGTCACCCGAGCGTGCGCGGCAGGGCGCGGTTCGGGGGCGGCCGGGCGATGATCGGGTGGAAGTCACCCGAGCGTGCGCAGGAGGGCGACGAAGACGGCGGTTCCGGCGGCGGTCAGGAGGCCGGCCAGCGTGAACGCGATCCCGACCATCCACTTGATCAGGCGGGATTCCGCGGCGGCGATCTCCGCGCCCAGGCGCGCTTCGAGCGCGGTGACGTTCGCCTTCACGTCGGCGACCTCCACCTTCACGTCGGCGATCTCCACCTTCAGTTCGGTGTGGACCGCGGCGATGTCCGCCTTCAGAGCGGACTCGACGCCGGCGACGTCCGCCTGGACCGCGGCGACGTCCGCCTTCGTGGCCAGCGTCTCGACGTCGACGGCGGTGGCGTCGTGCTCGGCGGCCAGCCGCACCGCGTCGGTGATGGCGTCGGCCTGGGCCGGCGTGAGGTCGGCCTCGGTCAGGGTCCGGGCGACCGCGTGGGTGTCGAACATCGGACCTTCACGATACCACGGGCCGGGAAACGTTGCGCGGACGCGGTGGACGCGGGCCGCGGCGCGGCTCCCGGAGCGGAGCGGTAGAATGGAACGGATGGGAGACTCCGCGGGATGGGCGGCCGGGAGCGGCCGGGCCGCGGCCGGGCCGGGCGGGCGCGGGCCGCGCGCCCGGTTGTCCGTCGCCGGCTGCGTGGCGGCGCTGGCCGCGTGCGGACCCGGGGACGTGGCCGACAGGGCGGTCCCCGCGCGGTCCGCCGCGCCCGCGGCGGCGGCCCGCGACGCGGCCCCCGATGCGCGCGCGCGGGTCGTCACCGACGAAGAGATCCTCGCCGAGCTCGGACTGGCCCCCGATGCGCGCGCGCGGGTCGTCATCTTGGGCGATTCGCTCACCGCCGGCCTCGGCCTGGCGGCGGAGGACGCCTACCCGGCGCGGCTGCAGGCCCGCGTGGACGCCGCGGGCTGGCCGATCGAGATCGCGCCGATGGGCGTCTCCGGCGACACCACGGCGGGCGGCCTCCGGCGCCTCGACTGGGCGCTCGACGGCGACGCGCGGCTGCTGCTGGTGGCGCTCGGCGGCAACGACGCGCTGCGCGGGCTGCCGGTGGGGCAGATGGAGGACAACCTGGCGCGGATCGTCGACCGCGCCCGGGAGCGGGGCGTCCGCGTCGTGCTGGCCGGCATGGAGGCGCCGCCGAACTTCGGCGCCGCGTACACGTCCCGTTTCCGCGCGGTGTTCCGCAACCTGGCGGAGAGCCGCGGCGTGCCTCTGGTGCCGTTCCTGCTCGAAGGGGTGGCCGGCGTTCCGGCGCTGAACCAGGCCGACGGGATCCACCCCAACGAGGCGGGCGCGGCGCGGATCGCCGAGCATCTCTGGCCGGCGCTGGAGCCGCTCTTCCGGGAACTGGCGGCGGAGCGGGAGGCGGTCCCTCGACTCCGATGATCGAGCTGCGCGTTCCGGACGCCGGCGGCCGGGGCGCGCATCGGCGGGAGGCGGTCCCTTGAATCCGATGATCGAACTGCGCGGCGTCTCGAAGACGGTGCGAAGCGGCGATCGCGCGCTGACCATCCTGCATCCGCTCGACCTGACGGTGCCGGCGGGGCAGTCGCTGTCCGTCGTCGGCCCTTCCGGCAGCGGCAAGTCGACGCTGCTCGGCCTGATCGCCGGCCTCGACGCGCCGTCGACCGGCGAGATCCGCATCGCCGGGGCCGAGATCACCGCCCTCGACGAGGATCGGCTGGCGCGGCTGCGCGGGGAGCGGATCGGCTTCGTGTTCCAGTTCTTCCACCTGATCCCGTCGCTCAGCGCCCTGGAGAACGTCATGACGCCGCTGGAGATCGCCGGGGCCGCGAATCCGTCCGCCCGGGCGCGGCGGCTGCTCGCCGACGTGGGGTTGACCGACCGCGGGCACCACTACCCGTCGCAGCTTTCCGGCGGGGAACAACAGCGGGTCGCCATCGCGCGGGCGCTGGCCAACGAGCCGCCGATCCTGCTGGCCGACGAGCCGACCGGCAACCTCGACGGCGCGAACGGCCGCCACGTCATCGATCTGCTCGTGGAGGTCAACCGGACCCGCGGCACGACGCTGATGCTCGTGACCCACGACGCGGAACTCGCCCGCCGCACCGACGTCACGCTGACGATGCGCGACGGCCGCGCCGAGCGCGCGGCGGCCCCGGCGGCCGCGCCGGCGCTGGCGGGGGCGGCCGCCGGCTGACGCCTTCCCGACCGACTCATGGGCTTCATCCTGCGCATGGCGTACCGGGAGCTGCGGGCGTCCTGGCGCCGGCTGATCTTCTTCTTCTGCTGCGTCGCGATCGGCGTCGGCGGCATCGTCGCGCTGCGCTCGCTGGTGCAGAACGTCCGCGCCGCGCTGGCGGCCGAGGCGCGCGGCCTGACCGCGGGCGACGTCTACGCGCGGACCGATCAGCCGTGGACCGCCGAGGTCCGCGGCCGCGTCGAGGCGCGCGCGGCCGAGGTGGGCGCGGAGTGGACCGAAACGGTCGACACCGTGACGATGGCGCGGCTGCCGGCCGGCGCGGGGACTCGCACGAAGGTGGTCGAGGTCCGCGGCGTGGAGCCGGCCTTCCCCTTCTACGGGCGGTTCACGCTGGAGAGCGGCGCCGCGTACTCGCCCGTCCTGCTGGAGGGCCGCGGCGCGCTGGTGGGGCGCGAGCTGCTGCCGCAGCTCGGCGTGGCGGTCGGCGGCCGGATCCTGATCGGCGACGGGGAGTTCACGATCCGGGACGCGATCGTGACCGAGCCGGGACGCCAGCTCGGCGGCTTCAGCCTCGGCCCCCGCGTGCTGGTGGCGCGCGGCGCGCTGGAGGAGACCGGCCTGCTCGGCGCCGCCAGCCGCGCCGAACGCCAGATCCTGCTGCGGGCGCCGGAGGAGTCCATCGAACCCCTGGTGGGGCGCCTGCGCGAGGACCTGCGGGAGGAGTTCGTCCGCGTCGGGTCCTACCGGCGGACCGAGGACCGCATCGAGCGCAACTTCTCGCGGGCCGAGAACTACCTGAGCCTGATCGGGTTCGTGATCGTCGTCCTGGGCGGGATCGGCGTCTGGAGCGTGACGCGGGTCTTCGTGCGGCAGCGGCTCCGCGGCGCCGCCGTCCTCAAGTGCCTGGGCGCCACGTCCGGGGAGGTGCTGGCGGTCTACGCGGCGCAGGTGGCCCTGCTGGGGCTCGGCGGGGCGCTGCTGGGGATCGGCGTCGCCTGGGCGGTGCTGGCGGCCGTGCCCGATTCGCTGGCGGCGCAGGCGGCGGCGGCCACCGGGTTCACGGTGGTCTCGACCGACCTGACGCCCTCGGCGATGCTGCAGGGGCTGGCGGTCGGACTGCTCGTGTCATTGCTGTTCGCCCTGACGCCGCTGCTCGACCTGCGCCACGCCCGGCCGCTCCTGCTGCTGCGGCAGGGGGAGGCGCCGTCCGCGCCGTTGCGCGACCCGGTCCGGATCGCGGCGGCGGCGGCGGCCGGACTCGGACTCTTCGGCGTGGCCGCGTGGCAGGCGGCCTCCCTGGAGGTGGGCGCCTGGGTGGCCGGCGGCTTCGTCGCCGTGGCCGGGGCGCTGCATCTGCTGGGCCGGGCGCTGGTGCGGATGGTCCGCCCGCTGGAGGCGTCGGGCTGGTTCCCGCTGCGGCACGCCGTTCTGAACCTGCGGCGGCCGGGCAACCAGACGCGCGTCGTGCTCCTCGCGGTGGGGCTCGGCAGCTTCTTCATCATCGGGGTGCGGGCGGTGCAGGAGAACCTGCTGGCGTCGTTCTCGCTGGAGCTGCGCGACGACGTGCCCGACATGTTCCTCATCGACGTGCAGCAGGACCAGGCCGACGGGGTGCGGCGCATCTTCCGGGAGGCCGGCCTCGGGGGCGCGGGCGGCGCGGAGCCGGCGCTGATCCCGGTGCTGCGGGCCCGGGTGACGGCGGTGACGGGGCCGGAGACGGCGATCGAGGGCCGGCGCGCGGTGCGCCGCGCGGGGTTCGGGCGCGAGTACACCGTCACCTATCGGGAGCGGCTCGAAGACAACGAGCGCGTCGTCGCCGGGGAGTTCTGGGACGCCGGGCCGGCGGACGCGCCCGAGGTCTCCATCGAGGACAGCCTCGTCGAGCGGGGCATGCGGCTCGGCGACACCGTGCGCTTCGACGTGCTCGGCCGCGCCGTGGAGGCCCGCGTGACCAGCGTCCGCGCCGTCGACTGGGACGACTCGCGCGCCGGCGGCTTCATGTTCCTGTTCCGCCCCGGCGCGTTCGACGGCGCCCCGCACTCCTACGTCAGCTTCCTGCGGGGGCCGGCCGAACCCGCCGCCCGCGGCGCGTTCCAGCGGACGCTGGTGGACCGCTACCCGAACGTCTCGGTCATCGACGGCCTGGAGATCATCCGCACGTTCCGCCGCGTGCTCGACTACGTCACCCTGGCGGTCACCGTCGTCGGCCTGATCGCCCTGCTGGCCGGCGGCCTGATCCTGGTCGGCTCGGTGGCGATGACCAGGTTCCAGCGCCTCTTCGACGCCGCGGTGTTCAGGACGCTGGGCGCGAACACGCGGCTGATCGCGGTGATGTACGTCCTGGAGTACGGCGTGCTGGGGACCCTGGCCGGCGTCGTCGGCTCGGCCGGCGCGCTGGCCCTGACCTGGGCGCTCACCCGGCAGGTGCTCGACGTCCCCTGGACGCCGGCGCCCCTCCTCAACCTCGCCGGCGTGCTGGCGACCGCGGCGGTCGTGCTGGTGGTCGGCGTCGCCTCCAGCGTGGACGTGCTGCGGCGCAAGCCGCTGGCGACGCTGCGGGCGGAGTAGGACCCGCCCCATGCCGCCCGCCCGCCTTGCGCCGGCCGCGCTCGCCCTGATCCCGGCGCTGGGCTTCGCCGCCTGCCCGCCGGCCGCGCGGGGACAGGCGCCCGAGGCCGGGGCGCCGGCGCGCCTCCGCGTCGAGGTCCGCGCCGCCGCCGGCCTCCACGACGGCCCACTCACCGGCCGCCTCTTCCTGGCCCTGGGCTCCGCCCCGGACCCCGAGCCGCGCGTCGCCGCCTACGACTCGGCCCGGCAACGGGACGGCCGCGTGCCCTTCTTCGCGGCCGACGTGGCCGGGGCCGGGCCGGGCGAGGCGATGGTCATCGACGCCGCCGCCGATGGCTACCCGTGGGCGCGTCTCGGCGACCTGCCGCCCGGCGACTACTGGGCGCAGGCGCTGCTCCACGTCTACACCGAGCACCGCCGGCAGGACGGCCACGTCGTCTGGGCGCCCCGGGACCAATGGGAAGGCCAGCGCTGGGCGCACTCGCCGGGCAACCTCGTCAGCGCCCCGCGGCGGGTCCGCGTCGACCCCGCCTCCGACGCGCCGGTCCGCCTGGAGCTCGTCGAGACGCTCCCGCCCGTCGACGCGCCGCCGGACACCGAGTGGGTCCGGCGCGTCCGGATCCGCAGCCGCATCCTCAGCGACTGGTGGGGACAGGACACGTACCTGGGGGCCGTCGTCCTGCTGCCGCGGGGCTACGAGGACGACCCCGGCCTGCGCTACCCGGTGGTCTTCGAGGCCGACCACTTCCGGCTGACGCCCGCCTTCGGCTTCACGACCGAGCCGCCCTCGGGAGATCCGGGGCTCTTCGCGTGGATGCTGCGCGACGCCGGCGGGCTGCGCGAGTCGGGATACGACTTCCAGCGGGCGTGGACCGGCGACGGCTTCCCGCGCGTGATCGCGGTGACCCTTCAGCACCCCACGCCGTTCTTCGACGACTCGTACGGCGTCAACTCGGCCAACAACGGCCCCTACGGCGACGCGATCCACCAGGAGCTGATCCCGCACCTTGAAGAGCGCTTCCGGATGATCGGCGAACCCTGGGCCCGCGTGCTCACCGGCGGCTCCACCGGCGGCTGGACCGCGCTCGCCTGGCAGGTCCGCCGCCCGGCGTTCTACGGCGGGGCCTGGGTCTTCTATCCCGACCCGGTCGACTTCCGGCGCCTGCAGTTGATCGACGTCTACCGGGACGAGAACGCGTTCCTCGTGCCCGGCGCGGCGCCCGGCGCGCCCGAGCGGACGTTCCAGCGCACCGTCGAGGGGCAGCCGGTGGGCAGCGTGCGGCAGCTCAGCCGGCTGGAGCGGGCGCAGGGTTCGCGGGGCCGCTCGGGCGGACAGCTCGACGCCTGGAACGCGGCCTGGGGCCCGGTCGGCGACGACGGCTACCCGCGCCGGCTGTGGGATCTGGAGACGGGCGTCATCGACCGCGAGGTGGCCTTCCACATGCGGGACGCCGGGTACGACCTGCGGCGCTACCTGGAGGACAACTGGCCCCGCATCGGCCCCGACCTGGTGGGGAAGATCCGGATCTACAACCCGGAGATGGACCAGTTCTACCTGAACAACGCGGTCTACCTGCTCGAGCGGTTCCTGGAGGGCACGGCCGACCCCCACTACGGCGGCGAGGTCGTCCACGGCCGCCCGATGAAGGGCCATCTCTGGTCGCCCTTCACCAACGCCGACCTCGTGCGGCGGATGGCGGACCACGTCGCCCGCAACGCCCCGGCCGGGGCGTCGACGGCGTGGCGCGCCGGGGGGCGCTGAGGGGCGGTTGCGGCCACGCCCCAGTGCGCCGGGCCCCGTCACGGTTCGGCGGGGGACGAGGCTCGTGCTCTTCGGGCCGTCGATGCGGCGGTGGCGGCTGAATGAGGCCGCGGTTCGGGGACCGCGGAATGTCGTCCCGGTTCTCCCGAACCAAGGAACACGACCAAGCTTCAATGCGGCCGCTCGTCGAGCGGATGCGAGCCGATTATAATATTTATTGGTAGTGTTCCTTGGAAGATTTTCGTGGTAGGATGTTCTCGAATGGAGGCATCTCGGAGCTGGCGAAGTCCGTCCGCGCCACGGAAGCCTCAAGAGGAGGACGATGTGGACCGAATCATCATCAAGGGATCACACACGGAAACGCGGATTCATCTTGAGGTGTTGATCGGCGACGAGTCGCCCGGAAACGGTCGTCCGGCGACCGCGGCTGACCCGAACATCGTACCGAGAGCATCGCGGAAGATCGGATTCGCCCGTGGGACAACGGAGAACGACCGATGAGCACGACGCTGACCGTCACTTCCCTGATCGGCGCGGTTGCCGACCACGCCGCCTTCCGCCGGATCCGGCGCCTCCAGCCGGTCGGTGGGGTCGGGGACAAGCTGTTCCCGCCGACCTATCCGCCGCCACCGGGCGCGCCACGGAACGCCCCGCCTCGGCACGTGTTCGAACGCCGCCGCGTGGAGGGCGGAGAGGTCTGCTGCGTGCTCATCGACAGCGTCCAGAGCCAGGCCAACCGTCTGGAGGAGGCGCTGCTCGCGGCGGCCGAGCAGGGCCGCATACGGATCCCGTACGTGACGGTCGACTTCAGCGGCGCCGGCCTCGAGCCCCTGGAGCGGATCACGTCGCTCGACGCGCCGCACCGGGTCTATGACGCGATCCTGCGCGACAGCCTCCTGGGCGAGCAACCCTTCATGCAGAGTGAACCCGGCCGGCGTCTCGCGGCGGCGAAGCCGGCCGACGCGACCGCGTTGCTGGAATTGTCCCCGGCGGCGCTGCTGTTCGGCGCCTGGCACAGTCAGGGCGAAGGCGGCGGGCTCGGAGCGAAGTTCCCGCGGGCGCTCGTCTCCGAGATCATGGGCATCGACACGCCTGTCGACGAAATCCCGAACCAGCGCACCGGTGAGGTGGAAGTGAGGACGGCGGGGAAGCGCACCGGAAGCCGGATCGATCCGTTGGGAGTCCTCAGAAAGGTCGAGGTGTTCAAGGGAGGTTCCGGCTGGAGTCCCGATCAGGGGCAGGCTGGAGCACGCGCAAAGAAGGTGCGGCCTTCCGAGATCAACCACGGCAACATTGCGCCCACCGTGGAGCCGCTCGGGGTCACCTGCGCGTACGCCGAGCACCGGGCCGTCATCACGCTGGCGGGACTGCGGCGGCTGCGCTTCGGGAGCGACGAGCGGAACGATGCCGGACGCGCCCTGATCGCCGCGCTCGGCCTCGTGGCGCTGGCGGAGCAGGACGCCGGCGGATACGCGCTGCGGTCGCGCTGCGATCTGGTGTGCGACGGTCCCGCCCCGCTGGAGCTGGTGCGGGCTGACGGTTCGATCGAGACCATCGATCTGGATCGAGAGCGGGCGCGGGCGCTGTACGAAGACGCGTACGCCCGTGCGAAGACGGCGAAATTCCAGTTCGATTCAATCGCCCTGAAGCCGCAGGACAAGCTGGTCGAGATCGTCAAGCGCAGCCAGGAGTTGGCGCTGGAAGGCGCCGGCGGCGAGGAGTCCGACGGTTCATGAGCCTCGTGCTGGAGATCGAGTTCCTGACCGGCGTGTATCGCGGGGCGCTCAGCCCGGCGGCCGAGGTTCCCGACTGGCCGCCGCAGCCGGACCGCGTGTTCTCGGCGCTGGTCAGCGCGTGGGCGTCGAGAGGCGAGCGGGCGGACGAGCGGAGCGCGCTGGAATGGTTGGAAGAGCAGAACCCGCCAACCGTTCATGCGAGCGAACATGCGCCCCGGACGGCGCCTGACGTGTTCGTGCCGCCGAACGATCCGAGGTTCTCGAAGACGGCGAAGACGTATCTCCAGGTGATGCCTGAAGCGCGCCGGCGTCAACCGCGCCGGTTTCCCGTTGCGCGCCCCGACAATCCGGTTCTGGCCGTCGTGTGGCCGGAAGACCCGGGCCACAATCGTTGCGAGGTCCTGGATGGAATCGCGCGGGACGTCGGTTACCTCGGACACTCGGCCAGCCTCGTGCGCTGTCGGTTTCGCCGGGATGACTCGATGAAGCCGCCGCATTCGGGGCTGCCTGCTCGCAGGCGTGTCTATCCCGGCCGCCTGCGCGAGTTGGAAGCGGCGCACCGCGCCAATCCCGTCCGCCCCAGGATTCAACCGGGCGCGTCCGTGTCTTCCGGCCCGCCGGCGTCGTCAACCGCTTCTTCGGGCGACTGGCTGGTACTCGAGGTGGTTGAGGGCGAAGCGCCGGACCTTCGGGCGTCCGCGCTGGTCTGCCGCGCGCTGCGCCGGGCGGTGATGAGCGGTTATCGGCGCGCGGGACTGGGCGACGCGATTCCGGAGAGCGTGTCGGGTCACACGCCCGACCGCAGGCCCACGCTGCGCCCGCACCTTGCCGTCGTGCCGCTGGCGTTCGCCGGCTACGAGCACGCCGACGGCCGGGTGTTCGGCTACGCATGGGCGCCGCCGCCGGGCGTGGACCTGCGGCGGCAGGTTCCCGGATTCATCGCGGCGTTCGAAGCGATCGCCCCGTACGACCATGGACGGGAACGTCGCGTGCTGGAGCTCGCGGGGTCGCCGCTGATCAAGCCGCTTCGTCTCGCACCCGCGGGCGCTTCGTTGAAGCGCTCGCTCTCACCGGAGCCGTACCTGCAGCCGGCTCGGGTGTGGGCCAGCGTGACGCCGATCGTGCTCGACCGGCATCTCAAGCGGAAGGGTGGCGGGGAAATTCGGGAGATGCTCGCCGGCGCGTGCGAGAACGCCGGTCTGCCGCGCCCCGATCCGGATCGGATTCGGATCGGCAAGCATTCCGCCATCGAAGGCGCGCCGCCGGCGCGGCCCTCGGCCGGCGAACCGCCCTGGACCCGTTGGAAGGTGCCCGAAGCGCTGGCCACCCGCTCGCTCGTGCACGCGATCATCGACTTCGAGCAGGAAACGGCCGGGCCGGTACTGCTGGGCGCGGGCCGGTTCACCGGTCTTGGCCTGTGTCGTCGACTCGGGAGTTGACCGTGGAACTGGTCGCCGCCGATTTCGCCGCTTTCTTTCGCGCAGTCCACGGCGACGATCCGTTTCCCTGGCAGCAGGCGCTGGTCGACCATCTGGCCGAGCACGACGACTGGCCGGGAGGTCGCGTGCTGGACCTGCCGACGGGATCGGGAAAGACCGCGGCGCTGGACGCGGCGGTGTTCCATCTGGCGTTGCGGTTCGAGTCTCCGGAGCGCGCCGCCCTGCGGATTGCACTGGTCGTCGACCGGCGGCTGGTGGTGGACGACGCGTACGAACGGGCGAAGAAGATCGCGTGTCACCTGAAAAAACCCTCGAAGGCCGGGACCGAAGAGCGTCCGGTCGTCGCCGAAGTGGCGCGCCGGCTGCAACGTCTGGCCGGCGAGGGCGAGCCGCCGCTCGTCGCACGGCGTCTCCGCGGCGGCGCGCCGCTGGAGTCCGACTGGGCGCGGACGCCGACGCAGCCGACCATTCTCTGTTCGACAGTCGATCAGGTCGGTTCGCGCCTGCTGTTTCGCGGCTACGGCGTGTCGAACCGCATGAAGCCGGTGCATGCCGGGCTGCTCGGAACGCACTGTCTGATCCTGCTCGACGAAGCCCACCTGTCCGAGCCCTTCCGGCAGACCCTGCAGGCTGTCGGAGATCCGAAAATCGGCCGTGCGGACGTCCGCACGGTTCAGCTCTCCGCGACGCCGGACAGGTCAACGACGGAATCCTTCAAGCTGAAACCTGTCGATTACGCCCACGCTGTCCTGAAGGCCCGGCTTGAAGCATCCAAACCCGCGACGTTGCGTGTCGTAGCGGGGGATCCGGTCGATCCCTTCGCGAAAGCCGCACGCGGGATCGCGGATCGGTTGCGCCAGGCGGGCGTCTCGAATTCCGCGATCGGCGTCGTCGTCAACCGCGTCGGATTGGCGCGCGCCATCTTCGAGAAGCTGAAGGAAGGCGAGAAGGAGACTGCGTCCGAAGCCGTGTTGATGATCGGGCGCTCGCGTGCCGTCGGGCGGAAACGGATCGTCGAGGCGCTCAAGCCCTTCAAGACCGGCAAGTCCCTTCGGAGAAAGGCGCTCGCTGCCGCGGAAGGAACTGCGGAAGATGATCGGCTTCCGCTGTTCCGGGAAACGCTTGACGAGAATGCTGATGCTGACGCCGGGCCGCTGTTCGTGGTGGCCACGCAATGTCTGGAGGTCGGCGTCGATCTGGACCTCGACGGGCTGGTGACGCAGGCTGCGCCGCTCGACGCGCTCCGGCAGCGTTTCGGCCGGGTGAACCGGGCCGGACGGAACGTGCCGGCCGAGGGCGCCGTTCTGGCGCTGCAGGAGGACGTTGCGAAGAAGGCCGATGATGCGATCTATGGCGACCGCATCGTGAAGACCTGGGACGTGCTCCAACGCATGGCGTACGACAAAAAGGTCGATTTCGGCATCAGGGAGATCGATCGTCGGCTTCGTGACCTTGCGGAGGACGTCTCCGGGCTCGCCGCGCCCCGGGCGTGTGCTCCGGTGTCGATGCCGGCGTACTTCGATCTCTGGTCGCAGACCTCGCCGCCTCCGGCCGCCGACCCGGAGGTCGGCCTGTTCCTGCACGGCGTCAAACGCGCATCCGCGGACGTGTCCTTCGTCTGGCGCGGCGACGTGACCAAGGCCGATCTGAAGCAGGGTGCGGAAACCGATCTGCCCGCCCTGCTGACTTTGGTCCCTCCGCGGGCAGCGGAAATGGTCGAAGTCCCGCTGTGGTCCGCAAAAGCGTGGTTGCGTCGATCCCGCGACAGCGAGCCACTGACGCGCATCGCGGACGTGCCGCAACGCGGCGATGACGCGGAGACCGGCAGACCCGGCGCGGGCGGACGCCGGGCGTTCCGCTGGGCTGGCGAGGGCGATCCGCGCACCAGGTCTGTGCAGGCGCAAGACCTGCGGCCGGGGGACGTGCTGGTCGTGCCGGCCGCGTACGGCGGCTGTGACGAGTTCGGTTGGGCGCCGGCGTTCGACAAGCCCGTCACGGACGTGGCCGACGAAGCGGCGCGCCCCTTCCGGAGACGCCGGCACGCCGTCCGGATCGCGCGGGACATCGCGGCGAACGACAACGAGAACGAATGGGATCGTCTCAAGGCGGTGCTGGAGGACGAGAGCGTTGCGGACGGCGATCTGGTGGAGCGCCTGCTGGAGGTGCTGCCGACCGAACCGGCCTCGGAACCGGATGACGGTAACAGGGCGTCTCCCCGCCCGGTACGCGAGGCTCTGGAAGCGCTGCGTCACGCAAAGAGGCGCATCGTTAAGCATCTTCCTTATGCCGGTGGCGGTGCGGTACTCGAAGCGCCACATGGCCTGCGGGACGACAGCGAGTCGGGTCCCGAGAGCTCCGAAGGTGAACCGGCGACCGAAGACGATAGGCTCTCCCGGACGTCAGGAAAGGCGGTCAGCATCAAAGACCACACCGATCATGTAGTCGAGAAAGTCACCGGTTTCGTGCGCGGGTTGAGTCTGTCGTCGGAAGTGGCGAACGATCTGGAAATCGCCGCCTTCCTGCATGACGCGGGCAAGGCCGACCGCCGCTTTCAGAATCTCCTGTCGGGCGGGGATCCGTGGAACCATCCGGACGGCGAAGCCATGGCCAAGAGCGGGCAGACGTCGCCGAAGGGCGCCCGGGAACGCGCCGACCTGCCGAAGGGGTGGCGGCACGAAGCGTTGTCGGTCCGGATGGCGCGGACGCATCCGCGGTTCGCGGCCGCCCGCGACCCCGCCTTGGTGCTGTGGTTGATCGGCACCCACCACGGATTCGGGCGGCCGTTCTTCGACTTCGTCGACCCGCACGAAGACGGTTCGGGCCAGGACGATTGCGTCGGCTGCCTGACGGTCGAACGCTGGGAGCCGTCGCCTGCTCCCGGCCCGCAATCGCTGGCGTTCGACCTTGACGGCGTCGACTGGGCGGCGACGTACGAAGCACTCAAGCGGCGGTACGGCGTCTGGGGACTGGCGCACCTGGAGACGATCCTGCGTCTGGCGGACCACCGCGCGTCGGAGTCCGAGCGCGAAAATGCCTGAACGAACCACGCATCGTCTGGAGGGTCTCGAACCCGACAACCTGTTGGCCTTTCTGGCTCTCCTGGGCTTGCTGCGCGTGCTCGATCGCGTGCGATCCGCATGGCGCGCGCGAGTCGCCTGGACCGTGGACACGCCGCCGGTCCGTCCCTTGCTGACAGTGGCCGGGCAGACGACGGGCGACGAGATCGCCGCCGCCGCCGCGGAGGGCCTGAACGATCTGGCTCGCCACCACGACTTCGGCGGACTCAAGGACCTGAAGCTGTCCCCGGAGGAAGCGAAAGACAGGCTCGGCGGCGCCGTGGCCGACGACACTGACGACCGGTACGCATCCGACCTGTGGGCGGCCCTGATCAGCGACGCCGCGGTCCGCGACAAGAACAAGGGCGAGGAGGCGGAACCGACTCCGCTCTGCCTCCTGTTCGGTCAGGGACACATGCACTTCCTGTCTCGCCTCGCGTCCGTTCCACGACAATCGACGCCGCCCCCCCGGGGCGCCAGTCGAAAGAAGACGGCGATAGGGGAATCCGATTGTCTGCGGGAAGCGCTGTTCGAGACGTGGACGCGGGCTGACGACACGTTCTCGTTCCGGTGGGATCCACACGAGGACGTGCGCTACGCTCTGCGCGCGACGGACCCGACCGATTCGAAGACGAAGGAAACGACGCAACACGGCGCGAACCGCCTGGCCGCCATCGGCCTTTCCGCGCTGACCGTGGCGCCGCGGTCGCGGGCCGGAACCGCGCGGCTGGACGTGCTCGGCGGAACACGCGAGCGTGGCGGCGGGTTCGTGTTCCAATGGCCGATCTGGTGCCACCCGATCAGCCTCGCCGCGATTCGAGCGCTGCTCGGTCACGGCGGGATCAGGAAACCGGAGACCCGGGATGCGCTGGGCGTCGTCGAGTTGCGCCGAGCTCGCCGGATATCGGTCGGCAAGTTCATGAATTTCACACGGGCGGAGTCGACGAACGATCGTGCTGGAAGGCCGCTTGGTGAATCGCGAGACCGGCGAGTACAAGGGATACCCGCTCGGCAGGGACGAATGGCCGCCGGCCTCGAGGAGACGCATGCCGTTCAGGTTCGAGACTGAATGGATCGCGGCGGACGGCGTCCGGGGGCGCGAGCTGGCCGCGACGTGGGCGGCGCTGCTCATCGGCGTCGACGACGAGATCGTCACCCGCGTGGTGGACGAGCGCGCCCGGACCGTCCGTGACCACGTGTACGCGCCGCTGTACGTCCTCGCCGAATGGCTGGTCACCAACTGGTGGTTCCTGTTCCACGAGGCCGAGAACCCGGCGAAGGCAGGCAGCCCCGCGTTCGCGCGGCGCCACGCGCTCGGCCCGTCCCGCGAAGGGTATGCGTTCCCGAATCTCCGGGTGGTCCCGGCCGGCCCGCGCACGCATCTCGCCTGGACGCCCGATCGCCTGGAATGTGCGAAGGTCGAGTTCCTGCGCGAAGGAGAGGCGTGGATCGACGGCGGCGAGTTCCGCGGCCGGTGCTCCGAGTTCGTGGACCTCGTGACGCGCCGGCTCGCCGCGTTCGACGTCGAAGGGACGCTTCTGCAGGAGGAATGGGCGGCGATTCAGGCCGCCGGGGAGGACGAGGCGGCGTTCTGCCGCGTGGCCGCCGGCCTGGGCCGGGATCCCCGGGCCGTGGACGACGCCGAACGCAAGGCCGTGCTCGGTCTCGCGGACGTCTGGAGTGGAGCGGTCCTGGAGGAAGCGGTCGCGGTCCTGGACGCGGACGGTCTGGACGGCGGCGTGGCGGCCGTCGCCGAGGCCCTGGAGGCCGGCAAGGCCGCCGGCCTGTCCCTGGAGCGTCTTCGGCGCCCGCGAACCCCGATCCCGCCGGCGGCCGGCCCCTGGACCACCGGCTACGCCCTGGCGCAACAGGTGCGGCGAGAGTGGGAGCTGGATGGCGCTCCGCTCGCATCCACCGCCGCCCTGGGCCGGGCGATCGGCGAAGACCCCGGCGCGGTCGAAGCGGTGTTTCAGCCGGGCTCCTTCGGCGCCGCCGCGCTCCTGGACGGCGTGGTGACCTCGGACGCGGCCGGCCGGCCGAGCGCAGCCGGAAATGGCCGAGCACCAGCGCCCCCTGCGGCTGTTGCAGACGATTCCGGGCATCGACGCCGGCAGCGCCCGCATCATTCTGGCCGAGATCGGACCGGACCTGGGCGCCTTCCGCGAGCCGCGGCATCTCGCCGCCTGGGCCGGGGTGGCCCCGGGCAACAACGTCGGCGCCGGCAAGCGCCGCTCCGGGCGGGCGCGACCGGGCAACCGGACGTTGCGGGCCACGCTCGCCGAATGCGCCCACGGCGCCGTGCACACCAGGAACTCGCAGTTCTACGGCCCTCCTCCGTTCCGGGTCCACCCGCCGCGCCCGCCGGACCGTTCTCGCCTGTCCATCTGTATAGAGGGCTCGAACCCCCTTCCGATTACACGGAAATCGAAGATTTTTCGAAACCGACCGTGGCAGGCGGGATTCGACGGTCCGCAGCAGGCGCCGCCGGGGACCGCGGCAGGCGCCGGCGCCTACCGCCAGCGGAAGATCCGGAGCGCCGCGCCGAAGCTGGCCGCGCCCCAGGCCGCCAGGATCAGCAGTTCCGGCCCGGCCGCGATCAGCCCGTCCCCGTCCAGCATCACGCCGCGCAGCGCGTCGTTGAGCGCCGTCAGCGGCAGGGCCTGGATGAACGGCTGCATGGCGTCCGGGAAGTTCGACGAGGCGAAGAAGACGCCGGAGCAGATCCACATCGGCGCCATGACGACGTTCATGATGCCCGACACGCCCTCGATGGTCCGCGCGCGGCTGGCCGTGAGCAGTCCGAGGCCGCAGAAGGTCATCGCCCCGAGCAGCGACACGGCGGCCAGGCTGACCAGCGAGCCGGCGACGGGCACGCCGAACATCAGGCGGGCGAAGCCGACCAGCGCCAGCAGCTCGAGGCCCAGCAGGACCAGGCGCGCCGTCACCAGGGCGGCCAGGTACTCGTGGCGCCGCATGGGGGTGGCGATCAGCCGCTTGAGCAGCTTGCGGGTGCGCTGCACCACCAGGGTGAAGCCGATGCCCCACATGCCGGTGCCCATGATGTTCATGCCCAGCAGACCCGGTATCAGCCAGTCGATGTAGCGGCTGCCGGGGGCCGTGACCGTCTCGTTGCGCCCCGTCCAGACGTCCTGCCGGCCGGCGGCGCGCTGCAGCAGGTCGTCGACCGTCTGCCGGGCCAGGCGGCTCTCGGGCCGGGTCGGGTCGTAGCGGTAGGTCGGCGGGTCGCCCGGCGCGACCACGACGTGCGCGAGGCCGTCGCGCAGCGCCGCGGCGGTGGACCCGGGCGCGAGGGACACGACCTCGACGCTGTCGTGGGCCGACAGGGCGTCGATCAGCGCCGCGGCGCCGGCGCCCCGCTCCACGGCGACCGCCACCGGGGCCTCCGGCGGCGAACGGAAGGCGATGCCGAGGGCCAGCGCCATCAGGAGCGGGAAGATGAAGACCCAGAAGATCATCTCCGGCTCGCGTACCAGGATGAGCAGCCGGGTGATCGTCATCTCGACGAACGGATGCCGCGGCTCGGAGGAACTTCGTTCGGTCATCGCGGAGTCCGGGGCGCCGCCGCCGTATCCGGAATCTCGCCCTTCCGGCCGGCGGGGCCTTTCTCAGTCATCGCGGAGCCGGTGTCCCGTCAGCGCCACGAAGACGTCCTCCAGGGTGGCGGTCCGCGTGGCCAGCGTCTCGATCTCGAGGCCGGCCTCGGCCGCCGCCCCCGCCAGCGCCGGCAGCGTGCGGTGCAGGGCCGCCGCGGTGACCGTCCAGGCGCCCGAGGCGGCGTCCGCCCGCACGGTGTCGACGTCGGGCAGGGCGGCCAGGCGCGCCCGCACGTCGCCGCCCCCCGGCGCGCCCGCGCCGGCGAACGTCAGCTCCACGACGTGCGGTGCGCCGACGGAGAGGATCAGCTCGTCGGGGCTGCCCAGGGTGACGATGCGCCCCCGGTCGACGATGGCGACCCGGTCGCACAGCACGTGCGCCTCGTCCATGTAGTGGGTGGTCAGGAGGATCGTGCCCCCCTCGGCCCGGTAGTTCTGCAGCAGCGCCCACAACTGCCGCCGCGACTGCGGGTCCAGGCCGGTGGTCGGCTCGTCGAGGAACAGCAGCTCCGGGTCGCCGACCAGGGCGCAGCCGACGGCGAGACGCTGCCGCTGGCCGCCCGACAGCTTGCCGACCCAGCTTCCGCGCTTGCCGCGCAGCTCGAGCAGGCCGAGCACGTCGTCCACCGCGCGGCCCCGCGGATAGAAGGACCGGAACAGCCGCAGCGTCTCCAGCACCGACAGCTTCTCGTCCAGTTGCGACTCCTGGAGGTGGATTCCCAGCCGCGCCCGCAGCGCGTCGTCGTCCCCGCCCCACGCCTGGCCCAGGACGCGCACGCGCCCGGCGTCGGGCGCCAGCAGCCCTTCCAGGATCTCGATGGTCGTGGTCTTGCCGGCGCCGTTCGGGCCGAGCAGGCCGAAGCACTCGCCGCGCCGCACCTCCAGGTCGAGGCCGTCGACCGCCAGCACGTCGTCGTAGCGCTTGACGACGCCGGCGCAGGACAGGGCCGGTTCAACGGGGCCGGACATCGTCCCGTGGCAGGTCGGGCGCGGCGCGGCGGGCGGCCGGGGCGCCCGCAACCCGGACCATCGGATGGTCCGCGACCCGGACGCGCGGGCCCGGCGCGGCGCGGCGGGCGGCCGGGGCGGTCCGCGCCCCCGGCCGGGCGCCCCGGCTGTTCCGGGCCGTCATGGCGCCAGCGCCGGGGTCGTCCGCGGCGGCTCGCGGCGTTGCGTGCCCTGTTCGTAGGCGTACCCCAGCTCGAACAGCGCCGCCTCGGTGAACGGCCGCCCGAGCATCTCCAGCCCCACCGGCAGCCCGTCGGCGGTCAGCCCCGCCGGCAGCGTCAGCGCCGGGAAGCCGGTGGCCGGGCTCAGGAAACGGTTGTTGCCCCGCGCGTACTCGTCCTCGGTGTCCGCGTTGGTCAGGGCGTCGGGCGCGATGACGGTCGGCTGGTGGTCGAACGTGGCGTAGACCAGCGCGTCGAGGTCGTGGTCGGCCATCGCCGCCAGGACGCTGCGCCGCAGCTCCTCGCGGGCCCGCAGGATCGCCAGGAACCCCGGCTCCGCGGTCGACCGCCCGACCACGTTGATCAGGCCGCGGGCCCGCCACGGCGTGACCACGCCCGACACCAGGATGTCGCGGAGGCTCTCGACCGGCGCGTTCTCGTGCTCGGCGAGGTAGTCGTTCATCGCCCGCTCGGTCTCGAAGTTGTTGGCGGTGTACGCCCGCTGCGCCGCCTCCAGGCCGGCCACGGTCACCGGGTCGACGACCGCCGCGCCGAGCGCGCGCAGGTCGGAGAGCGCCCGGTCGATGACCGCGCGCACCTGCCGGTAGTCGTCGGAGTCGGGGTCGGTCTCCGGGTCCATCGGCTCCCGGACGACTCCGATGCGCGCCCCGCGCAGACCCTCGGCGTCGAGGCCGGCGGCGTAGGAGTCGGGCACGTGTCCGACGGCCCAGGCCGTTGTCGGGTCGTTGGCGTCGTAGCCGGCGATGGCGTCGAGCAGCAGCGCGGCGTCGCGCACCGTGCGGGTCATCGGGCCGAGCGTGTCGCTGGACGGGTTGGCCGGCATCATCCCGAAGCGGCTGACCAGCGGCAGCGTGGGACGCAGGCCGACCAGCGCGTGGACCGCGGCCGGCCCGCGGATGGACCCGCCGGTGTCCTCGCCGATGCCCACCATGCCGAAGTTGGCGGCGACGCCGGCCCCGGTGCCGCCCGACGAGCCGCTGGGGTTGCGGGTCGGGTCGTAGGCGTTGCGGATGATCCCGAACGCGGAGCCGACGTAGCGCGAGGCGAACTCGCCCATGTTGGTCTTCGCCAGGATCAGGGCGCCGGCCGCGCGCATGCGGACCACGATGGTCGCGTCGCGCCGGGACGTGAACCCCTCGAAGAGGGCCGAGCCGTAGGTGGTCGGCATGCCGCGCGTCTCCACCTGGTCCTTCAACAGCACCGGGACGCAGTGCAGCGGGCCCACCGGCCCGGACTCGGCCCAGGCCGCGTCGAGCTCGTCGGCGCGCGCCAGCGCGCGGGGGTTGACCACCTGGACGGCGTTCAGCGCCGGGCCGGTCTGGTCGTAGGCCCGTATGCGGTCGAGGTATCCCCGCACCAGGGCGCGGCAGGTCAGCTCGCCGCTGGCGAAGGCGGCGTGCGCGTCCGCGATCGTCGCCTCGAGGAGCTGGAATCCCTGCGCGCCGGCGGCGGCCGGAATCAGCCACGCGGCGACGGCGGCGGCCAGCCGCCGCGCGCCGCGCCGCGCCCGCCCTTCGTTCCGGCAGCCCGCCTTCGTCCGTCTGCTTCGTGTCACGGCGCTTCCTCCAGTGGCCGGCCCGCGGGCCGGCATCCGGGGGACTATGCCACGGGGGGAGCCGGTTGGAAAGCCGGAGCGGGCCGTGCGGCCGGACCGGGAACGGCGAACCCGCGCGCCGGATCGTCCCGTCATGGCCGCGGGACGCGGGCCTCCACGCGGATCGGCGCGGCGCCCACGCGGATTCGCCGCGGGCCGGCGGACGCCTTGCGCCGCGGCGAGGGCATCGGCGCGCCTCCTCGGTCCGCCCGCAGCAGGTCGTGGTACTCCAGCGCCGCGCCGAGCACCATCGCGCCGCCGCGATCGTCCGCGCCGTTGACGGCCGGCCGGTCGAGGTAGTGCCGCCGCGTCGGACCCGCCCCGGTGCTGAAGCAGACGTCGACCAGCCCGCCGTCCTCGGTGACGTGGGCCAGCAGGGCGCGCCAGGCGCGGTCGACGGCGGGCCGGTACGACTCGTCGAGCCAGCCGAGACGGAGCCCCCGGGCCATCGCGGTCAGGGTCATCGCCGTGACGCTGGTCTCGCGGTAGCTGCCCGGCGCGTCGACGACCTGCCGCCACGTGCCGTCCGGCGCCTGCCGGGCGCGCATCCCCGCCAGGTGCCGGCGGTGGACGTCGAGCACCGCGTCCCGTTCCGGATGGTCCGCGGGAAGGACCGTCAGCAGCTCGGCCAGTCCCAGCGCGCCGAAGCCGTTGCCGCGGCCCCAGGCGGTCGGGGCGTCCGCGTCGTGGTGGAACAGTCCGTCCGGCCGCTGCAGGCGGGCCGCGGTGGTCGTCACCAGGCGGACGGCCGCGGCGAGGCCCTCGGGATCGCCGGCGCGGACCGCGGCGATGGTTCCCAGGAAGAGGTCGTCGCTCCAGCCGGAGGCGTGCTCGGGCGCCCCCGGCGCGGTCTCGGCCGCCGCCCGCGCCACGCCCTCCGCCGCCAGCCGGGCCGCGGTCTCTCCGTCCCGGCCGGGCAGATCGGTCAGTTCGCTGAAGATCATCGTGCCCGCCAGCGCCGCGAACGAGATCCGCCCGCCGAAGAGCGGCCGGCCGCCGGAGAGCCAGGGACGGACCTGCTCCAGCACCCTCTCGCGCAACGAGTCGTCCCCGTCGAGGGCGGCGACCCGCAGGGCGTGCGCCCAGGCCAGCGCGGGGATGTAGCTGATGCCGGGCGCGCCGGGGTAACGCCGGGCCGTCAGCCGCGCGACGTCGAGCGGGCCGCGGGCCGTGCGGCGGTTCAGGGCGTCCCGCAACGGCGACCGATCCGCTTCCGCGGCGCGGGCCAGCACCGCGCGCATGAGGGCCGCGCCGTCCGCGGCGGTGACCAGCAGGGTGGCGGCCGGACCGAGGCCGGTGGGGGCCGCCGGGTCCGCCAGCGCCGCGGCCAGCGAGCCCGCCGGCGCCCGCCCGGCGTCGGGGCCGCCGCCGGCGCGCACGCTCGGCTCGTCCCCGGCGCGGACCTCGACGACGAGGTCGGGCGCCTGGTAGGTGACCCAGCGCCAGACGTAGCGGCTCTCCGGCCGCTCGGGATGGTCGAAGAACCCGTCGAGCGGCGGGAACGCGGCCGGCGGCCCGGCCGTGTCCGCGCCGGGCAGCGCCCACGGCAGCGCGCTCACCAGCCAGCGCGCCCGCTCCGCTTCCGGGGCCTCCGTCTTGAACCAGCGGACCGCGTCGAGGACAACGCGGGCGGCGTCCGCGCCGCCGTCGAGTCCGCCGACCAGCACGAGCCGGCGCTCGATGCCCGGCGCGTCGAAGGGCGACCCGTTCTCCAGGGTGAGCAGCGGCTCGTCGTCCCGCGTCGTGCCGGCCGCGCTGACGGTCCGCGGCTCGCCGCCGAGCGCGGCGAGGGCTTCGAGCTCCGCCGCCAGGGCCGCCGTGTCCACGGGCGGGGACTGGGCGCGCGCGGCCGCGGGCACGGCCAGGACGAACGCGGACCCCGCGGCGGCGGCCGCGGCGCGGCACGCGCCGAGCCGGACGGGTCTTCGGCCCCGGCGCTCCCGGCGGCGCGGCGCTGCCGCAAGGCGGAGGGCGTCGGCGAGGCCGCGCCGGAGGCGGGAAGCGCGCCGCATCGTCATCCTCCCGCCAGCCAGAACATGCAGCCGGGCCCGGAACCCGCCCCGGTCGGGAACCCGCCGACCACCTCCAGGGTCTCCATGTCGATGACCGCCACCCGGTCGCCGCCCCGCAGCGCGGCGTAGGCCACCGCGCCGTCCGGCCGCACGAGCACGGCGTTGGGGGCGAGGTCGAAGCGGGTGACCTCCGCGCGGGACGCGGCGTCGAGGACGACCACGCTGGCGGCCGAGTCCGAGACCAGCACGCGCGCGCCGTCCGGCGTGAAGGCCAGCCGGTTCGGGTCCTCGAAGTTCAGGTCCAGCCGTTCGCGGACCGCTTGCGAGGCCACGTCGATGATCGACACGTCGCCGTCGTCGCGCGTGGCGACCCACAGCTCGGCGCCGTCCGGCGACAGGGCGAGCCCTTCCGGGTACGCGCCGCCGGCCGGGATCGACGTCACCCGCCAGCCGGGCGGGCCGGCCGCCGCGCCCTCCACGATGGACACGGTGTCCGACTCGCGGTTGGCCGTGAAGATCGTGTCCCGGTCGCGGCTCAGCGCCATCATGTGGGCGCCGTCCTGGCCGAGTCCGAGCAGCCAGTCGACCTCGTCGGCCCGCGGGTCGTAGCGGCCGACGGCCTTGAAGCCCTCGACGGTGAAGTACAGCTTGCCGCCGGCGAAGCGCACGTCGTGCGGCACGCTGCCCGCGCCCACGTCGAGCCGCCGCGTCTCGGTCATCGACTCCAGGTCGATCACCGAGATCCCCTCGCTCGGGCTGGCCACGAACGCCAGCCGGCCGTCGGGCGTCGCGGTCACCTCGTGCGGGCCGGCCACGGTCGGAACCCGTCCCAGCACGGTCCCCTCCGCGGGGTCCACCACGGCCAGCGCGCCGGCGTCGCGCAGCAGGACCAGCAGCCGCGGCTCGGAGGCGGTCTGCGCCGCGGCCGGGCCGACGCCCGCCGCCGACAGGGCGAGCGCCAGGAACCAGCGGATCACCGGTGTCGTTCTACGCACGAGTCACTTCCTTCCTTGCGCCCGCGCGGACGGTCTCCACCGGCAGGGTCACCCGTCGTCCGCCGCCTCGATCACGTTCGCCGGCGTCAGCCGCGCCCGGCCGCGCGGGAGCGAGCGCGGACACGATGACCGGTGATGAGCGTCAACGACATCATCAAACGTCGCGCCGGCCGCGCGGGAGCGAGTGCGGACACGATGACCGGCGGCGCGGAAGCCGGCGGACGGCGCCGCCATGACGCCGCCCGCCGCCGAAGAGCGCTCGCCGGCCCCGCGCCGCGGGCGAGCGCGCCTACGGCTGGTCGGCCGCCCGCTCCCGGGCGCGCTCGCCGGCCAGGATGTTGGTCATGCTGTAGTTCCCCTCGTGGCAGGCGTACTCGAAGAGGAACGGCAGCTCGTCGGCCGGGAACGCCGTGAACGGGAACTCCCCGGAGAACGCCTGCGAGAAGTGGGTCGGATCGTCGACCGTGAACTCGTAGAGCAGGCTGTCGGGGCCGTTGCGGGTGAACCGCTCGGTCACCGTGATCAGGTCGTCGGACCGGCCGTTGGCCATGCGGAGCAGGATCGGGTCGCCGCCCACCGCGCCGGCGTTGGCGGCCGTCCGCCGCAGGCGGGTGGTCTCGACCACCAGCGTGTCGTCCTCCCAGTGGCCGCGCGCGTCGCCGTGCCACTGGCGGATGGCGTCCGGCGCGTGCCCGCGCCCGTCGATCGGGATGATGCGCGCGTCGTGGATCATCTCGGCGTAGATGACCACGTGGTCGGGCGTCTGCAGGACGATGAAGTTGTTGTTGTAGGCGCTCGGCAGCATCGGCGGGCCGGCGGACCAGACCAGGCAGCGGTCGTTGAGCTCGAGGTCCTCCCAGGAGTCGAACGGACCTTCGACCGGGTACGCCTCGTCGTGCGCCGTCTTGCGCGCCGCGGCGTCGGCGGTCCGCGCCGGCAGGCGGCCGTTCGGCGGATCGACGATCAGCGACGTGCGGCTGGTCGGGCGGGTGCCGCCGTCGAGCCAGAAGTTGTTGTAGCCGCCGACGTTGCCGCCCGCGACGGTGCGCCGCGGCGGCGCCTCCAGCAGGTCCTGGTTGCGCTGCACCCGCGCCTGCTCCTGCTCGGCGATCTCCTCGTCGGTCAGGAACGCCTTGTCGCCCAGCGCCTCGGGGCGCTCCAGCGGCGTGATGGTCTTGTTGGTGTAGGTCCCCTGGAGATCCGGGTCCCCCCAGGGGGTGCGCGGGGCGTCCTGCCCGGCCGCGCCGGCCGGGGCCGACACGAGGAGCACGAGCGCGCCCAGCGCGGCGCGGAGATAGGGCCGATTCATCTGACACCTCCCACGATTTTGGCCCCGCGGCCGTTTCCCTTCGGCGTCCGTGACCGCCGGCCGTTCCGAACCGGGCGCCGCGGCGGTTCGCCCCGGCTTCGTCCGGGGCCGCCGACCCTGCGATTATACGCCCCCGCGCCGGCCGTTCGCACCCGTTTCGCCGCGGCGCGCGCGGATCCGCCGTACCCCTGCGTGGCACTGACCCGCCGGAGTGTTTCGCCGCGGCGCGCGCGGACCCGCCCGTGTCGCGCGCCGAGGTGCTGGCCACGCTCAGTTCGCCGCGGCGCGCGCGGGTCCACCGAACACGGACAGCGCGTCCCGCACGTCCGGCAGTTCGCCGCGGCGCGCGCGCGGACCCGCCTTGTCGCCGCCGCGGACGGCGGACTATCATCCGGCTCCGCACGGGTTCGGACACCGCCGGGAGGAAATCGATGCGTAGAACGCTGGCTCTGCTCGCCGCGGCGTGCGCGCTGACCGCGCCGGCCGCGGCCCAGGACGTCGAAGAGGTGCTGCGGGCGGCCGTCGAGGCCATGGGCGACCCCGGTTCGGTCCGCTACTCGGGGACCGGCTGGGTGGCCGCCGTCGGCCAGAGCCACACGCCGGCCGACGACTGGCCGCGGTTCGAGGTGACCGCCTACGACCGCACCATCGACTACGACGGCGCCTCGTCGTTCGAAACGTACAACCGCCGGCAGGGGGACTATCCGGCGCTCGGCGGCGGCGCGCCGCCGCGGGGCGAGCAGCGCCGCGTCTTCCTCACCTCGGGCGAATACACCTGGACGGCCGACGCGGACGACCGCCCCGTGCCGCGGCCGGCCGACGCCGAGGTGCGCCAGCTCGACATCTGGCTGTCGCCGCACGGGTTCCTGAAGGCGGCGGCGGAGGCCGGCGACGCGTCCGCGGTGGAGTTGACGCTGGAGGGGCGCCCGCTGACCATCGTGTCGTTCACCGCGCTCGGCCGCTACCGCGTCAACGGCACGATCAACGAGGACAACCTCGTCGAGCGGGTCCTGACGTGGGTGCCGAACCCGGTCCTCGGGGACATGATCCACGAACACCGCTACACGGAGTACCGCGACTTCGACGGGTTGAAGTTCCCGACGGTGCTGCATTCGCACCAGGGCGACCCGCGGATCAACCCCGGCCACAACCGGATGGAGATCACGGTGACGGAGGCGTCGGCCGACGTCCTCGACGAGCCCGGGCCGCTGCCCGTGCCGGACGTGGTGCGCGAGGCGGAGGTCCCTCCCGTCGTCGTCCGCTCGACGCGGATGGCCCCCGGCGTCTGGCGCGTCTACGGCGGCACGCACCACAGCGTCGCGGTCGAGTTCGACGACTTCCTCGCCGTGGTGGAGGCGCCGCAAGACGAGGCGCGCTCGCTGGCCGTGATCGCCGAAATGCGGCGGCGGGTCCCGGACAAGCCGATCCGCTACGTCGTCAACACGCACCACCACTTCGACCACGCGGGCGGCCTGCGGACCTACGTCGCCCAGAGCGCTACGGTCGTCACGCACGAGGCGAACCACGACTTCTACCGGGACGTCTTCTTCCACCCCGGCACGCGCGCGCTGGAGCCCGACGTCCTGTCGAGCCTGATGCCGTGGTTCGCGCCCAACCGCATCCCCGCCCTGGAGCCGGTGAGCGGCTCCTACACGCTGACCGACGGCGAGCGGGTGATGAACGTCCACGCCGTCGAGGACCTCGCCCACAGCGGCACGATGCTGATCGTCCACCTGCCGGCGGAGCGCATCCTGATCAACGCCGACCTCTACTCGCCGCGGTTGCCGGGCGCGGAGCAGCCCCCCGCGGACGACCGCATGCGGACCCTGGCCGCCCACGTCGAGCGCCTCGGGCTGGACGTGGCCCGGCACGTCGGCGTGCACGGCCTGGTGGGCTCCCACGTGGACTTCCTGCGGATCGTCGACGGCGAGCAGTGACGATTCCGTCTTTCGCGTGGACGTCGTGCGCGGTTCCGCACGTCGTGCCGACCGCGGAGCAGCGGGACGGAGTCGGAGGAAAGCGTCGGCCAACCCGTCCCGCCGCGGCGGGGTGACCGGTTTCGCGGAAGGGGCGAGGCGGCGGAAATGCGCATCGAGTCCATCAGGCTGAAGAACTTCAAGAGTTTCAGGGACGTCAGGATGCCGGACATTCCGTCCTGCTGCGTGATCGTGGGCGCGAACGGCGCCGGAAAGAGCACCCTGTTCGACGTCTTCGGCTTTTTGAGGGACTGCCTGACGTTCAACGTGCGCCAGGCGTTGCAGACCCGGGGAGGCTATTCCGAGATCGTCAGCCGGGGAGAAAATCCGGAAATCCCGATCGAGATCGAAGTCAAGTTCCGCATGGAGATCGCGGGCGTCAATCGTCTCGTCACCTATCTGCTCAGAATCGGGCAGGAGCGGAACCGCCCCGTCGTCCGGCGGGAGATGTTGCGCTACAAGCGCGGACGGTACGGTTCGCCGTTCCGCTTCCTGGACTTCACCGACGGTTCCGGCTACGCCGTCATCAACGAAGAGTCGTTCGACAAGTCGGACGAGGAGTTGACGCGCGAGCCCCAGTCCGTGGGCAAGGACGTGCTCGCCGTCAAGGGGCTGGGGCAGTTCGAGCGTTTCAGGGCCGCGAGCGCCTTTCGGCGGTCGATCGAGAACTGGCACGTTTCCGATTTTCACATCGATCTTGCCCGCGGCAGCAAGGACGCGGCGGGGTACGCCGATCACCTTTCCGTCACCGGAGACAACCTCCAGTTGGTGGCCAGGAACATTCACGAGACGGCGCCCGAGGTCTTCGGCAGAATCGTCGAAGCGATGAAGCGGCGCGTGCCGGGGGTCAGCGAAGTGACCCCCGTGCTGACGGAAGACGGCAGGCTCCTGCTCCGTTTTCGCGACGATTCGTTCGTGGATCCGTTCGTCGACCGCTACGTGTCGGACGGGACCATCAAGATGTTCGCGTATCTCGTGCTGCTGTACGACCCCGAGCCGCATCCCCTGCTGTGCGTGGAGGAACCGGAGAATCAGCTCTACCCGGCCCTGCTGTGGGAGCTGGCGGAGGAATTCAGGGCGTACGCCAACCGGGGGGGGCAGGTGTTCGTGTCCTCCCATTCGCCCGACTTCCTGAACGCCGTCAGGCTCGACGAGGTCTTCTGGCTGGTCAAGAGACGGGGTTTCACGGAAATACGGCGCGCCCGCGACGACGAACGGATCTCGGCCTTCATGGCCGACGGGGACCGGATGGGCAGCTTGTGGAAACAGGGCTTCTTCGAAGGGGCCGATCCGCGATGATCCACCTGGTCTTCTTTCTCGAAGGACCCTCCGAACGGGAGATGCTGAAGGGTCTGCTTCCCCGGCTCCTGTCCGGCGATACGATTCCGCAATATGTCGTCTTCGAGGGCAAGAGGGACATGGAAAGGCAATTGCCGAGGAAGCTGCGGGGTTGGCGCAGGCCCGACTGCCGCTTCGTGGTGCTGCGCGACAAGGACGGCGCGGATTGCTTGCAGGTCAAGGCCGGGCTGGTCGAAATCTGCCGGCAGGCGGGCAGACCGGACGCCCTGGTCCGGATCGCCTGCCACGAGTTGGAAAGCTGGTACCTGGGAGACCTGGACGCGGTGGAGCGGGCCATGAATCTGCCGGGTCTGGCGGGCAGGCAGGGGCGGCGGAAATACCGCGATCCGGACCGTCTCGCCAACCCCGCGCGGGAACTGGAACGCATGACGGACAATCGCTACCAGAAGGTCTCGGGATCGCGGGAGATCGGTCGTCATCTGTCGGTGGATGGGGGCGGGGCGCGGAGGAATCGGTCGCACAGCTTCAGGGTCTTCGTGTGCGGCCTGCGGGAACTGGCGGGCTGATCTCGTTTCCGGTCCTTGAACGAGGTCGCCGGCCGGCCTGGTCGCGGCCGCCGCGTGGATCGGGTTCGCCATGCGGACGCCCGGGCCGGTGCGATCGACCCGGATCGCGGGAGCCCGATTGCGGCCCGGTATGGCCGGTGATACTCTTGGAGCATGCTCCCCGGCGAACGGTGACGCGCGCCATGGCCAGAATGATTCCCAAATGGGTCCACGCCGACGCGCCCCGCTCGGAGCGGAGCGTGTTCGAGAGACTCCGGGACGATTCGGCGGCCGGGAAATGGACCGTGCTGCATTCGTTGGGGCTGGCGCGGAGACGGAGCGGGCCCTACGGCGAAATCGACTTCGTGGTGATCGTCCCCGATGAAGGGGTCGTCTGCCTGGAAGTGAAGGGCGGGCGCGTTTCCTGCGAGAACGGCGTATGGCGGACCCGCAACCGCCGCGGAGAGGCCGCGGCGCTCAAGAGCCCCTTCATGCAGGCGCGGGACAACATGTTCGCCCTGCGCGACGCCATCCGGAAAGAATTCGGAGAGTCCGCCGCGGAGTCGCGGTGCCTCATCGGATTCGCGGTCGTCTTTCCCGACGTCGCCTGTCCGCCTCTCCCGCCGGAGGCCGATCGCGCGGAGGTCGTCGATTGCGACGACCTGTCGAAGTCCATCTCGGATTCCGTGGCCCGATGCGTCCGCCATACGCGCGGAAAGACGGGCCGCCGCGGTTCGGCCGGGCCGGCTTCCGGGCACGTGAAGAACCTCCTGCGATTCCTGCGTCCGGACTTCGACCTCGTCATCTCGAAGCGGATCGCGATCGGCCGCATCGTGGACGAGCAGGTGCGCCTGACCGAGGAGCAGTTCGATCGGCTGGACGAACTGGAGGACAACGACCGTTGCCTGTTGACGGGCGCGGCCGGGACCGGCAAGACCCTGCTGGCGGCGGAGCACGCCAGGCGCATGGCCGGACGGGGAGCTCGCGTCCTGCTGGTCTGCTTCAACGCTCTCCTCGGCGGCTGGATTCGGATGCAGATCGGGGACACCGCCGGGGTCACCGCCGGCAACTGGCACGACGTCGCAAGGCGTTTCGCTCGGGGCAGCTCGCGCAAGGACGAGTTCGAGGAGAAGGACAAGACGATCAGGGAGAGCGGCGAGCACGACCTCAACAAGGTCGGTCTCGACGAGACGTACGCCGAATACGGGACGTTCGGCCTCGAGGAGCTCGGCGCGCCGTTCGACGTGCTGGTGGTCGATGAAGCCCAGGACGTCCTCTGGAGCCGGCACGTGCTCCGCTTTCTCGACGCCGCGTTGCGCGGCGGGCTGGCCGGGGGGCGCTGGGCCGTCTTCGGGGACCCCAACCGGCAAGCGATTCGCCCCAACGTGGAGCCTGTCGATCTCCGTGCGGTCCTTGCCGGCTACGGGGTCGCGAATCTCACGCTGAGCCTGAACTGCCGGAACTCCCGCTCCATAGCCGAGGCCACCGCGGTCGTGACGGGCGTCGAGTCACGGATCAGGAAGCCGGACGGCACGGTGCCCGAGCTCGGGGTGGAGCATCATTTCTGCAGGAAGCTCGATCTCGCGGAGCTGCTGACTCGGACGGTGGAACGTCTGACGCGCGAGGGGACGGCGGTCGAGGACGTCGTGGTGCTGTCGCCGTGTCGTCTCGACGACCGGCAGAAGTCCGGGCTGGCCGGAATCGAACGGATTGCCGGCCATCCTCTGCGGGCCGCCGAACCGGGCGCCGACGTCGCGCCGGGAACCCTCCGGTGGTCCACGATTGGCCGCTTCAAGGGGCTGGAGAGCAAGGTCGTCATCCTGGTGAACGTCGATGCGATGGACGGGGGGCGGAACGAGTCGCTCCTGTACGTGGGCATGACGCGGGCGCGGGCGCTGCTCGTCTTCCTCGTCGCCGACACGCCGCGGGCCCGCCGCGTATGGGAGCCTCGCTTTCGGGAGATGGGGGAGCGAGGGACGTCGGACGGCGGTGACCCCGTCATGCGATGAGTCACCAACTCGCCGACGTCCGGCAAGGTCAATCCGCGGACGGTGCATCGGCGCCCGGTGGCGGACGCGCGTCGGTTTCGCGAGGCCTTCGCCGTGTGCTCGGCGGCGTCGGCAACGGACGAATCTCGCGAGGCCTTCGCATCGGTTTCTCGCCGTCCGACCTGCAGGCGACGACGTTGTGGAAGGACGTACGGGCGTGGGAGGCCGAGAACGTTCCGTTTTTTTCGGATTCTCGAGGATTGACGACGGTGGGACGGCGCGGGGCCGCCCCTCATGCGTCGCAGGAGACGCGGCGCAGCGACCGCTCGTACCAGCCGTTGCCGACGGGGTCGAACGTGTTCATCTCCAGCAGCTCGCCGCCGAAGACGTGGAGGGTCACGCACGGCCGGTCGGTCAGGTCGTTGGTCAGGGCGTGGTACTCGAACGGCGGGATCAGGAAGTCGGCCTCGCCGGCGACCGCCCGGTGCGACTCCACCGGCGCGAACTTGCAGCGCCGCGCCTCCTCCTTGATCGGCGCGTACTGGGTCACCTCCAGCTCGCCCTCCAGCACGCCCTCGACGCTCCACAGGTTCGGGTGGTCGTGGATGGGCGTCCCCTGGCCCGGCGCCCACGCCAGCACCAGGACGGTGTAGCGGCGCGCCGGGTCGCGGTGCAGCAGGCGCCGGGCGTAGTGGTCGGGCAGCGTGCGCCGGAACCGCTCGTCCAGCCGCAGCCGCCCCGGCTGCAGGACGTCCTCGATCTCGCTCCGCACCCGCCGGGTGATCGTCTCCACGTCCCCGGCGCTGACGGCCGCATCGAGCCGCCGTACCAGTTCGTCCGCTCCGATGGCGCTCATCGACGTTCCTCCCGTTCGCCGCGGTCGTCGCCCGCCCGGGGCGGCGCCCCGCTTCATTGTAGGTTCAATCGCCGGCTCGGGTGAAGGGACGCGGCCGGCGGATCGGCGGGGGTTGACCTTGCGTTGATTGCGAGCCACAATCGAAGGAAGCTCATGGCTCAGTGGCTTGAAACCCCCGCGATCGTCGTCGCTGTCGTCGCCGTCCTCACGATCCTGTGGAAGGCCGCCCACTGGAAGGGGATGGTCGACGAGTACCGCAAGACGATGGACGAGCACCGCGGTACGGTCACCTCGTTCATGAAGGAGGTCGACGAGCACCGCAAGACGATGGACGAGCACCGCGGTACGGTCGCCTCGTTCATGAAGGAGGTCGACGAACACCGTCGAACGGTCACGTCGTTCATGAAGGAGGTCGACGAACACCGTCGAACGGTCACGTCGTTCATGAAGGAGATCCGGGACAAGGTCGACCGGATCTTCGAGCGGCTGCCCCCCATGTCGGCAATGGGCGGGAGCCCCCTTCGGCTCACGGACTTCGGCGAGCGGATCTCCGAGTGGCTCGATGCCGAGGCCTGGGCGGCCGACCTGGCGCCGAGGCTGCGCGGCCGGGTGGAGGGGAAGGCCCCCTTCGAAGTCGACCGCTTCAGTCGCGAGTACGTCCGCGGCGACGAGATCGGTCCGGAGTGGTCGCGGCGCGTCGCTGCCTGCGCGTACGAGTTCGGCGCCGACGAATCCGGCGTGTTCAAGGTGTTGCGGATCGTGTTGCGCGACGAGCTGCTCGGGCTGCTCGGCCACGAGTCCAAGCCGCCGGCCTGACGGCGGCGCCGGCGCTACCCGCGCGGGTTCGGGGAGTTCTCCGGCCGCACCCCCACCGAGGCGATGAGGTACCCGTGGCGGCGCAGCCACGGGAAGCGGCGCGACAGGAGGTCGAACGGGGCGCACAGCGCGCCGGTCAGGCCCGCCAGCGGACGCAGCCACGCGTGGCACGCCAGGTCCAGCATCCGCAGCCATCCCGGTATGAAGAGGATGCCGGTCTCGGCCCGCACCTCGAAGCCGGCCCGCTCCAGCATCTCCCGCAGCGCGCGGCGCGAGTAGGACTTCTCGAAGCCGTAGCCGTAGAGGCCCAGGTGATGGAGGACCACCACGAGCAGCGGGCGCAGGAACGGGTCGCGCCGGTTCGGGACCCCGACGATGGCCCGCCCGCCGGGGCGCAGCACGCGGAAGATCTCGCGCACCGCCCCCTCGGTGTCGTCGAAGTGCTCGATGGTGCCCATCGAGTAGACGGCGTCGACGCTGCCGGTGCGGAACGGCAGGGCGCGGACGTCCCCCTGCACGCCGAGCAGCCGCCGCCCGTCGTCGAGGAAGCCCCGCCGCGCGTCCCGCACGATGGCCGGGGAGATGTCCACCCCCACCGCCTCGGCCCCGCGGGCCGCGCACCAGCGCAGGATGTGGGTGTTCTTGGCCTCGTCCCAGAGGTCGGTCTTCAGGATGCGCCGGCCGTCGATCTCCGGAAGCTGGCTGCCGACGAGCCACTGCTCGTCGTTGCGGTACTGCTCCGTCGAGCGCGCGCCGGCCAGGACGGGGAAGTTGGCCCCGACGTCCGCCCAGAAGCCGCGGTACTGCTCCTCGTGGTCCCGGTCAGCCACCGGCCGGCCCGTCTCCGACCGACAGCTCCCGCCACGCGTCCGAGCCGGGCGCGAAGCAGAGCTCGGTCAGCGCGTCGCGCAGCCGCCGCGCCTTCCCGCGGTTGGAGTCGCGGTAGTCGCAGATGTGCAGGTCGATGGTGGCGCGGTTCCGCTCGGGCCACAGGTGCATCACGAGATGCGACTCGGCCAGCACCCAGACCAGCGTCGCGCCGCCCCCGGTGAACGGGACCGCCTGGTCCGCCACCACCTGCAGGCCGGCGCGGCGCACCGCGTCGGACACCGCCGTCAGGAGGTTCGGGTCGTCGCCGCTGGTGGTCTGCAACCGGTCGGAGTAGTCGCCTTCGCCGATGAAGTGGTGAGCCGTCACGAGGTCGTTCTCACGCGCATGGAAGACCGGATCCCCCCTTGCGTAAACGGGGAAAACTAGCACGTGCGCCGGGAACGGATCAAGTCTCCCGGCCCCGCGCGGCCGCCGGGTTCGGGCGCCGCGCGGACCCGCGCTCCCTTCCTCTATCGGCGGCGCGCCGCCGGACCCTTACCAGAACCGCCGATCGATGGTGCATCATTCCCCTACGGGAGGGTGCGATGCGGATCGATCTGAACTGCGACCTCGGCGAGGCGGCCGGCGCCGGCGCGATCGAGCGCGACCGCCGGATGATGCGCTACGTCACCTCGGTCAACGTCGCGTGCGGCGCCCACGCCGGGGACCCCGACACCATGCGGGCCACGGTCCGCTCGGCCCGCGATGCCGGGGTGCGCGTCGGGGTCCATCCCGGCTTCGCCGACCGGGAGGGGTTCGGGCGGCGCGACGTGGAGCTGACGTCGGAGGGGATCGAGAACCTGGTGCTCGCGCAGATCGGCGCGCTGGCGGCCGTCGCCCGCGCGGAAGGCATGGTCCTCGCCCACGTCAAGCCGCACGGGGCGCTGTACAACATGGCCGGACGCGACCGCCGCGTCGCGGACGCGATGGCGCGGGCCGTCGCCGGCTTCGACCGCTCGCTGCCGCTGGTGGCGCTCTGCGGGTCGGCGCTGGTCGACGCCGGGCGCGGCGCCGGCCTGGACGTCGTGCCGGAGGTGTTCGCGGACCGCGCCTTCGACGCCGGCGGCGCGCTCGTTCCGCGCGGGCGGCCGGGCGCGGTGATCCACGACGCGGAGCGGATGCTGGCGCGCGCGGTGCGGATGGTACGCGACGGCAAGGTCGCCGCGATCGACGGCGCGTCGCTGGACCTGGCCGGAGAGACGATCTGCGTCCACGGCGACACGCCCGGAGCGGTGGAGCTGGCCCGGACGCTGCGGCAGGGGCTCGAGGCCGCCGGGATCGAGGTGGCGCCGATGCGGCCGGCGTAGCCGCCGGGGCGCGCCCGCGGTCAGTGCAGCGTGTACGGTCCGGAGAGCGCGAACGGCGCGATGCGGGCGGCGAAGCGCTCGCCCCCGGAGGTGACCATCTGATACGTCCCCTGCATGGAGCCGAAGGGCGTGCCGAGCGGGCAGCCCGAGGTGTACTCGAACGATTCGCCGGGCGCCAGCGTCGGCTGGCGTCCCACGACCCCGAGTCCCTTGACCTCCTGGACCTGCTCGGACGCGTCGGTGATGATCCAGTGGCGGCTGATCAGCTGCACGGTCTCGCGGCCTTCGTTGGAGATCGTGATGTGGTAGAGGAACGTCCAGCGCTGATGCGCCGGCTCGGAGTGGTCCGGCGCGTAGCGGGCGCGGACCTGCACGCGGACGCCGTTGGTGACCGCCTCGGACGTGAACTCGCCGGGTGAAGTCTGACCGGTCTGCACGGACCATAGTTATACACGACGTTCCGATGATCCCCTCCGGCACGCTGCTGGCCGCCTACCGCAAGGGCTTCTTCCCGATGGCGGTCGACGGTGAAATCCGCTGGTTTTCGCCGCGGGAACGCGGCATCATTCCGCTCGACGGCTTCCACGCGTCGAGAAGGCTCGGCCGGGTGCTGCGGCAGGGCCGGTTCGAGGTGTCGGTCGACCGGGCCTTCGAGGGCGTGGTGGCCGCGTGCGCCTCCCGGCCCGGCGCGGACGGGTCGTGGATCGACGGGGAGATCGCCAGCAGCTACGCGGCGCTGCACCGGGCCGGCTTCGCCCACTCGGTCGAGACGTGGCGGAACGGCGAGCTGGCCGGCGGCCTCTACGGGGTGACCCTGCGGGGGGCCTTCTTCGGCGAGTCGATGTTCCACCGCGTGACCGACGCGTCGAAGGTGGCCCTGGCGGGGCTGGTGGAGCGGTTGCGGGCGCGCGGGTACGCGCTGCTCGACGTCCAGTGGGTGACGCCGCATCTGGCCAGCCTGGGGGCGGTGGCCGTGCCCAGGACGCGCTACCGCGCGCTGCTCGACGCCGCCATGCGGCGGGACTGCCGCTTCGTCTGACGGTTCGGCGGCCACGCGGAACGGGGAGGTGGACGGTGGCGAGACACGTGCTGCGCGCGTCGGCGGTTCTGGCGTTTCCGGCCGGCCTGGCGATCGGCTGCGGCCCGCCGCCCGGGGCGGTCGGCGCGGACTTCGACGTCGCGGAGAAGTCGGTCCGCGAGCTGGGCGCGGCGCTGGCCGGCGGAACGGTCACCGCGGTGGAGCTGGTGGAGGCGTACCTCGACCGCATCGAGGCCTACGACCAGCGGGGGCCGGCGCTCAACGCGATGATCACCGTCAATCCGCGCGCCGCCGAGACCGCGGCCGCGCTCGACGCCGAACGCGCGGCGGGCGTCGTGCGGGGGCCGCTGCACGGCATCCCGGTGGTCGTCAAGGACAACTACGACACGGCCGACATGCCGACCACGGCCGGCGCGCTGGGGCTGGCCACCTCGCTGCCGCCGGACGACGCCGAGCAGGTGCGGCGCCTCCGCGCGGCCGGCGCGATCGTCCTGGGCAAGACCAACATGCACGAGCTGGCCCGCGGCATCACGACCGTGGCGTCGTTCGGCGGCCAGACCCGCAACCCGTACGATCCGTCCCGCAATCCGGGCGGGTCGAGCGGCGGGACCGGGGCGGCCGTGGCGGCCGGCTTCGCCGCGTTCGGGATGGGCAGCGACACCTGCGGCTCCATCCGCATCCCGGCGGCCCACCACGCGCTGGCCGGCCTGCGGGGGACGCGCGGGCTGGCCAGCGGCGACGGCATCGTGCCGCTCTCGCGCACGCAGGACGTCGGCGGGCCGCTCGCCCGGACGGTCCGCGACCTCGCCTACGCGCTCGACGCCACCGTCGGGCCGGACCCGGCCGACGAGACCACCCGGCTCGGCGCGGGCCGCGTGCCCGACACGTACCTCGCCTTCCTGAACCGGGAGGGGCTGTCCGGGGCGCGGCTCGGTCTGGTGCGCGCCCTGTTCGACGAGGGCGACGCCGGCCGGCCGGTGCGCGAGGTCGTCGAGCGCGCGGTCGGGGACATGGAGCGGCTGGGCGCGGCGGTCGTCGAGATCGGGGAAGAGGACCTCGACCCGGCCGAGCTCACGCGCGACGCGTCGGTCATCGGGCAGGAGTTCCGCTTCCACCTCGACGCCTATCTGGAGGCGACTCCCGCGGCCCCCGTGCGCTCGCTGGCGGACTTCGTCTCGACGGGGCTCTACCACGGCATACTGGAGGGCGGGCTGGCCCGCTCCCTCGAGGTCGACGTTCTGGACACCGAGGACTACCGCGCCCGCCTCGCCCGGCGGGACGAGGTCCGGGCCGCGGTCACCGCGCTGCTCGACGAGCGGGAACTCGACGCCCTGATCTACCCGACCATCCGGCGGACCGCGCGCCCCGTCGGCCAGCCGCAGCCGGGGAGCAACTGCGCGCTGAGCGCCACGTCCGGGCTGCCCGCGGTCACCGTGCCGGCCGGTTTCGCCGACGACGACATGCCGGTGGGCGTGGAGCTGCTCGGCCGGGCGTGGGCGGAGCCGCGCCTGCTCGAGCTGGCCTACGCCTACGAACAGGGCACGCGGCGCCGGCGGCCGCCCGACTTCACGCCCAGCCTCGTCGACCCGCCCGCGCCGGTCCCCCTCGACGTCCGCGTGCGGGCGGACCCGGGACTGCGGATCGACGCCGCCTTCGTGCTCGGCCCGGCCACCCGCACCGTGCGCTACCGGATCCGGGGAACGGAGGGCATCGCCGGCCAGGTGCTGCTGGCCGCCCTGCACCGGCGCGGCCCCGGCGCCGAGAACGGCCCCGTGCTGCGCCGGCTGCCGCGGCGGGCCGCGGGCGCCGCCGGGAGCGTCGACCTCACCGGCCCGGAGATGTACGCGCTCCGCGAAGGACGGCTCTACGCGGCCGTGCACACCGCGGCGAACCTCGCGGGCGCGGTGCGCATCGACCTGGCCCTGCCGCAACCGGAGGCGCGGCGGTGACGGCCGCCCGACAGCGCGGCCGCTCGGGCGATCCACGGCGTCGGCTGCGCCTGGACGACTACCGGCGCATGGTCACCGCGGACTGGAAGGACGTCGAGATCTATCGGTTCATGCTGCACGACCTGCCGAGGAGACTGCTCGGAGAGGAACCCGCGGTCCGGCAGTCGATCCTCGATCGACGGCCGGAAGAAACCGGAACGCCGTGGGACGCGTTCCTGGCGGCGATCGTCGAACACCTGGCGCTGCTGCACGATCTGAAGGTGCCGGACTGGGTGGACGAGCCCGGCCGGTTCCTCGAAACGCCGTGGAAGCCGCTGCAGGAGGACGTTTCCAGCTTCGACGCGGTGGCCTGGGCGCCGGCCCCGTTCCACCGGCACGGGGTGCCGATCGACGGCGGCGAACTGGATCCCCGAGGGGGGGAAACGGTCATGTGGCGCCCCGGAGACGAAGAGGATCGGGAGAACTTCGAGATCATGCGGGCCGCCGTGCGGCGGCAGCTCGATACCTGGAAATGGACGAGGCGGAACACGAAACCCGGTTCTCCGGAGAACGGCTGACGGAGCTCCTCCGGGCGTTGTCGGACGTGCTGAAGGAGCGCGGGCAGCGGGGCGCCCTGTACATCGTCGGAGGCGCCGCGATCAGCCTGACGTACAACGCGACGCGAAGGACCGCCGACGTCGACGCCCGCATCGAAAGCGACCGCGGCGAGATGCGGCTGGCGGCCCTCGAGGTCGCCCGGCGAGAGCGGGTCGGAGTCACGTGGCTGAACGACGCGGTGCGCGTGTTCATCCCGGAGGAGCGGGACACGACGGCGAGGACGGTCGTCAGCACGCCGAACCTCGTCGTGACCGGGGCGTCGCCGGAATTCGTGCTCGCGATGAAGCTGCGGGCCGAGCGGCCCAAGGACCGCGAAGACGTCGCGGAGCTGGTCGGGATGATGGAACTCGACGACGTCCGGACCGCCGAGGCCGTCTTCGAGCGGCTGTTCCCGGGCAGGGAGATCCCCGCGGGCAACCGGCGGGCGCTGGAACGGGCCGTGGCCGGACAGCGGGCGGCGCGAGGGAACGCGGAAACCGGCGGATGAAACCGAACCGGGCCGAGCCGGCGGTCACGCCGGAGCCGGACGTCGGCCGGCCGCGAACCCGATTGGCCGCGCGCGGGCCGCGGGCTACAGGTACAGCCCCGCGCCGGGGCCGACGGGCAGCCCCAGCAGCATCCAGACCACCAGCATCAGCGACCAGCAGGCGAGGAAGACCACCGTGTAGGGCAGCATCGTGGCGACGACGGTGCCGATGCCGGATGTCTCGTCGTAGCGTTTGAAGAACGCGATGATGAGCGCGAAGTAGGACATCATCGGGGCGATGACGTTCGACGTCGAGTCGCCGACCCGGTAGGCCGCCTGGCTCAGCTCCGGCGAATAGCCGAGCAGCATGAACATCGGCACGAACACCGGCGCCATGACCGCCCACTTCGCCGACGCGCTGCCCATCAGCAGGTTCAGGACGGACGACAGGACGACGAAGGCGAGCATCAGCGGCACGCCCCCCAGGCCCGAGGCGCGCAACGTCTCGGCGCCCTTGACGGCCATGATCAGGCCGAGGTTCGTCCAGTTGAAGTAGGCGACGAACTGCGCCGCGAAGAAGGTCAGCACCAGGTACGTCCCGAGCGTGGCGATCATCTCCCCCATGCTGTCGATCACGTCGGCGTCGCTGCGGAACTTGCCCGCGCCGACGCCGTAGGCGACGCCGACCCAGGTGCCGCCCAGGAAGATGAACGCGACGATGCCGGAGAGGAACGGCGAGCGGAGCAGGCTGCCGGTCTCCGGGTTGCGCAGGAAGCCGTCGGCGGGCGCGGCGCCCCACAGCAGGAAGGCGCCGAACAGGGCCGCGGCGGCGGCGGCGAAGCGCAGCCCGCGCCGCTCCTGGCCGGACAACTCGTCGATGGCCGCCGAGCGCTCCTCGCCCTCGTAGTCGCCGAGCCGCGGGATGACGATGCGCTCGGTCACCCAGGTCCCCGCGGCGGAGACGACGAACGTCGACGCCACCATGAAGTAGTAGTTGGCGGCCGGGTTGACGCGGTAGCCGGGCTGCACGATCTGCGCCGCTTCCTCCGACAGGCCGGCCAGCAGCGGGTCGATGGTGCCGAGCAGCAGGTTGGCGCTGTAGCCGCCGGAGACCCCGGCGAACGCCGCGGCCAGCCCGGCGATCGGATGCCTTCCGGCGCCGAGGAAGATGATGCCGCCGAGCGGGACCAGCAGCACGTAGCCGATCTCGCTGGCGGTGTTCGAGAGGACGCCGGAGAGGACGATCACGAACGTCAGCAGCCGCCGGGGCGCCGACAGCACGAGCAGGCGCAGGACTGCGGCGATCAGGCCGCTTTTCTCCATCACCCCGATGCCGAGCATCGAGACGAGCACCGTGCCGAGCGGCGCGAAGCCGGTGAAGTTGGTCACCATCTCGACCAGGATGCGGTGCAGGCCGGCGACGGTGAGCAGGCTGACCGGCTGGATCGTCTCGCCCGTGCCCGGATGGACCGCCTCGATCCCGGTCCGGGCGGCGACCCCGGAGACGAGGACGACGGCGCCCGACAGGATGGCGAACAGCGTCGCCGGGTGGGGGAGGGCGTTGCCGCCGCGCTCGACGGCGGTCAGAAAGACCGACGTCCAGTCGTTCAGGAACGAGAGACGGACGCGCCTGGCCATGTGTCGCGGCCATGTTACCCTGTGGCGTGGACCGCCTGCGCCGCCTCGCCGAGTCGGTGGGCGTCGACGCCGCCCGCCGCCACGTCTTCCTCTGCTGCGACCAGACCGTCCCGAAGTGTTGCGACAGGGCGCGCGGCCTCGCGGCGTGGGGCTTCCTGAAGCGCCGCCTGAAGGAACTGGGCCTCTCGGAGCGCGGCGGCGTCCTGCGGACCAAGGCGAACTGCCTGCGCGTCTGCGAGGGAGGCCCGATCGCGGTCGTCTACCCCGAGGGGACGTGGTACGGCGGCTGCGACCCGGACGTGCTCGAACGGATCGTCGCCGAGCACCTCGTCGGCGGCCGGCCGGTGGCGGACCGCGTCATCACCCGCAATCCGCTCGGCCGGCCGCGCTGAGCGCGGTTCGCGGCCCGCGTGCGGATTTCGTTGACGCGCCCGGCCGGAAGACCTAACATGCCTTCATGGAGTGGGCGCAGACGTGGGCGATCATCGGGGTGCTCGGCAGCCTGATCCTCGGTGTCGGCGGCATCGCGATCACCGTGCTGATCGGCATGCGGTCCGAGAACCGGACCGCGCACCACCAGATCAACAAGCGGATCGACGACGGCAACGCCGCCCTCCACAAGCGGATCGACGACCTTCGAGAGCTCGTCCTGGCGCTCGTTCGGGGCGCGCCCACCCGGCCGGACTCCGGCCGGGAATCTGCGCCGTAGAACGGCGCGGGCTCCTGGAGCGGTCAGGTTGGGCGCCGAGCGGAGCCGCAAGGCGACGCTTGGTGGGCGCTAGGAGTCTGCGCCGTAGAAACGGCGCGGGCTCCTGGAGCGGTCAGGTTGGGCGCCGAGCGGAGCCGCAAGGCGACGCTTGGTGGGCGCTAGCCGGCCGGCCGGTAAGCGGATCGGCCCGTTTCCGCCGTCCAGGACTCTGGACCAGGCTGCCCGTCGGCAGCCCCTGAATCCGACATGACCGCATTGACCAGACGGCTCGGCGCGTCGGCGGCGTTCGCCCTGCTCGCCGCCGGGGCGCCCGGCGCGGCGGCGCAGTCCCGGCCCGGCGGCGACAGCGATGGCGCGGGCGCCGGCGGATTCTCGGCGCTCGAGGCGCGGGAGCTTACGCAGGCCGGCTTTCCGGTCGCCCTCGCGCGTCGCGTCGCCGCGGCGCCGGCCGTCGACGGAGACGTGCTGGCCGACGCGGCCTACGAGGACGCGCGGACGGCCACCGGGTTCGTGCAGAGCCGGCCGTTCGAGGGCGAGCCGGCGTCGGAGCGGACCGAGGTGCGCATCGTCTACACCGAGGACACGCTGTACTTCGGCGTCGTCTGCTACACGGACGACCCGGCGACGATCATCGCCGCCGACAGCCGCCGCGATTCGGACCTGACCGAGACCGACAGCTTCCGCATCATCCTCGACACCTACCACGACGGGCTCAACGGCTTCGTCTTCGGGACCAACCCGGCCGGCGTCGAATACGACGGACAGGTGACCAACGAGGGGCAGGGCAGCGGCCGCTTCGGCGGCGGGGGCAGCGGCCGGCCGAGCAACAGCCGGCAACAGCGCGGTTCGGGCGGCGGCCTGAACGTGAACTGGGACGGCGTGTGGCAGGTGGCCGCCCGCGTCACCGACGTCGGCTGGACGGCGGAGATCGCGATCCCGTTCCGCACCCTGCGCTATCCCCCCGCCGACGTCCAGACCTGGGGGATGAACTTCCAGCGCAACATCCGCGCCAACAACGAGCAGTCCTACTGGTCGCCCCTGCCGCGGCAGTTCTCGCTGAACCGGCTGTCCCTGGCGGGCGAGCTGCAGGGGCTGAGGGTTCCGGCGCAGCGCAACCTGCAGCTCATGCCCTATGCGCTCGGAAACACCGCGTACCGCGGCGCGGAGGCGCGGACCGTGAGCACCGGCGACTGGGGCGCCGACCTGAAGTACAGCATCACGCCCGGCCTGACCCTCGACGCGACCTACCAGACCGACTTCGCGCAGGTGGAGGTGGACGACGAGCAGATCAACCTCGACCGCTTCACCCTGTTCTTCCCCGAGAAGCGGCCGTTCTTCCTGGAGAACGCCGGCCTGTTCTCCGTGGGGCAGTCCGGGGCGGTCGACGTCTTCTTCAGCCGGCGGATCGGCCTCGGCGAGCGGGGCGAGCAGATCCCGATAATCGGCGGCGGCCGGTTGTCGGGCAAGGTGGGGAGCAACACCAACGTCGGGTTCCTGAACATGCAGACCGCCGCCGTCGATGCGATCGGCTCGGCGCGGCAGAACTTCACCGTCGGGCGCATCCGGCAGGACCTGGCGAACCGCTCGAACGTCGGCGTGATGTTCGTCAACCGGCAGGCCGGCGGCGGCCTCGCCGGCGCCGGCGACTTCAACCGGTCGTACGCGGTCGACGGCCGCTGGGGGATCGGGCAGGGGGGTACCGTCTCCGGCTTCGCCGCGGGCACGCGGACCCCGCCGGCCGCGCTGGCCGCGTTCCGCGCGCGCCACGGCCTGACCGGGGCGGCGGACGGCGCGCACGCCTACGGACTCAGCGCGCGGCACCAGTCGGAGGTCGCGCGCCTGAGCTTGGGCTATACCGAGGTGGCCCCGGACTTCAACCCCGAAGTGGGCTTCCTCGCCCGCCGCAGCTACCGCCGGATGAACGCCAGCGTGTTCACCACGCTGCGCCCCGACGACTTCTGGGGGGTCCACGAGTTCCGCCCGCACGTCTCCCACTACACGGTCTTCGACTTCGAGACCGGCTGGCAGGAGACGCAGTTCACGCACATCGACAACCACGTCGAGTGGCGCAACGGCTACGAGATCCACACCGGCGTCAACGTCACGCGGGAGGGGGTCTTCCAGCCGTTCGAGATCTTCCCCGGCGTCGTCGTGCCGCCGGGGCGCTACGACCACCAGGAAGCGCAGATCGCCGGCAACACCAACCTCGGCGCGCCGGTGAGCGGCAACTTCAACGCCATCGTCGGGGGGCTGTTCGGCGGCCAGCGCGTCACGGTCACCCCGTCGATCGCGGCGCGGGCCGGCGAGACGTTCAACGCGCTGCTCGAATGGAGCTACAACGACCTGGATCTGCCGGGCGGGCGTTTCACGACCAACCTGATCCGCCTGCGGACCTCCTATTCGTTCACGACCCGCATGTTCCTGCAGGCGCTGGTGCAGTACAACGACCGCGCCGACCTGTGGTCGTCGAACCTGCGCTTCGGCCTGCTGTCGGACGCCAACACCGGCCTGTTCGTCGTCTACAACGACGTGCAGCCGCTCGGCCTCGAACGGGGCGGCTTCCGTGTTGCGTCGGGCCGCTCGCTGACGGTCAAGTACAGCACCCTCTTCGACGTCTTCCGCTAGTGTCGTGTCGCGCGGCGCCGTAGCCGGTGTCTTCGGGCCGCGTGCCGCGGCCGCTCGAAATTCCCGCGAGAGCTTGCCCGGCGGACTCCGGCTTGGTACAGTACGTAAGTGTCCACTCACTTGCCGGGATCGGAACGGCGCCGCGCAGCGGATGCCGTGAACGTCCGCCGTGAGGGACGGCCGGGGAACCGGAGGGGAGTGAACTCGATGGAGCGAATGCGCTCGGTGTGCGTCGCGCTGCTGTTCGCGGGCCTCGCGCCGGCGGCGGCCGGCGCGCAGTCGTTCGAGGAGGACGTGAGGCCGCTCGTCGAGACGTCCTGCCTGGCGTGCCACGGCGCCCGGACGGTGACGCCGCTCGACCTCGGCAGTCTCGGCCACGACCTGAGCGACCGCGGCACGTTCCGCGCCTGGGAGCGCATCCACGAGCGGGTGCGCAGCGGCGAGATGCCGCCCCGCGGCGCCCGGCGGCCCGACCCCGCGGTGGTGGAGACCGCGCTCGCGGCGCTGAAGCGCGCGCTGGTCGACGCCAACCTCGCGGCCCGGGGCGAGCTGCGCACCCCGCTGCGCCGGCTCACGCGCCTGGAGTACGCCTACACCGTCGCGGACCTGCTGCGCATCGACGAGGAGGTCGGCCTGGACCTCTCCCGGGGCCTTCCGGCGGAGGCCGACTCCGGCGGGTTCGACACCGTGGCGGCCCACCAGAGCATGTCGCCGCTGCACGTGCGGGCCTACCTCGAAGCGGCCGGCCGGGCGCTGGACGCGGCCCTCCGCACGGGGCCCCGCCCGGAGCCGGCCGAGCACCGGATCGAGTACGTCGACTCGCGGTACCTGCCGTTCATCGAAAACGCGGAGGCCCTGGGTCTCGGCATCGTCAAGAAGCTGGACGACGCCTACGCGGCGTTCTTCGACTTCGGCTCGACCTACACGTTCCACAGCGCGACCGAGGGTTTCACGGCGTCCGCGCCGGGCCGCTACCGCGTCACCGTGGACGCCTATCCGTACCAGGCGGAGACGCCGGTGACGGTCACCGTGTACCGCGGGAAGATGGCGGGCGTCGCCGCGTCGCTCGACGAGCTGATCGGCGTCTTCGACCTGGTGCGGGAACCGCGGGTCCTGGAGCTGACGCCGTACCTGCGCCCCGGCGACCTGATCGGGCTCTCGGTGGCCGACCTCGACGTTCCGCCGGGGGCCGAGGCCTTCCATCCGGCCGATCCGTCCAAGGGCTACGGCGGCATGAAGGACTACCCGGGCGAGGGCGTCGCGTTCCGCTCGCTGACCATCGAGGGGCCGCTGCCGGAGTCGGACGTCTGGCCGCCCGCGAGCACGCGGCGGCTGCTGGCGGGCGTCGAGTTCGACGCCGCGGGCGAGATCCTCCTGACGAAGGAGCCCCGGGAACACGTCGTCGACGTCGTGGCGCGGTTCGCGCCGCGGGCGTTCCGCCGGCCGCTGGCCGAGGGCGAACTGGAGGCCTACGCCGGTCTCGCCGAGCCGCTGCTCGCCGCCGGGCGGCCGTTCGCGGAGGCCGTGCGGGTGCCGCTGCGCGCCATCCTCAGCGCCCCCGCGTTCCTGTTCCAGGCGGGAGACCCGGGCGCGCTCGACGACTTCGCGCTGGCCTCGCGCCTCTCCTACTTCCTGTGGCGCAGCATGCCGGACGACGAGCTGTTCGAGGCGGCGCGCGGCGGCCGCCTGCCGGAGCCGGCGGCGCTCGCGGCGCAGGTCGACCGGATGCTGGACGACGCCCGCTCGGAACGTTTCGTGCGCGACTTCGCCGGACAGGCGTTCCGGCTCTACGAGCTGCGGGCGACGTCCCCGGACGCCGGGCTGTACCCCGAGTACGACGATCGGCTCGGACAGGCGATGGCGCGGGAGACCGAGCTGTTCCTGGCGGAGCTGATCGCCGAGGACCGCGGCGTGGACCACCTGATCGACGCCGACTTCACCTTCGTGAACCGCCGGCTCGCGCGGCACTACGGACTCCCGGAGGTCGCCGGGCAGCGGATGCGCCGGGTGAGCCTGCCGGCGGACAGCGTGCGCGGCGGGCTGCTGACGCAGGCGAGCGTGCTCAAGGTGACGGCGAACGGCACGACGACCTCGCCGGTGCCGCGCGGCAACTTCGTGCTGGCCAACCTGCTGGGACAGCCGCCGGCCCCGCCGCCCCCCGGCATCGAGGGGCTGGAGCCCGACACGCGGGGCTCGACCACGATCCGCGAGCTGTTGACGGCGCACCGCGCGAACCCCGTCTGCGCGAGCTGCCACCGGCGGATCGATCCGCCCGGGTTCGCCCTCGAGTCGTTCGATCCGATCGGCGGGTTCCGCACGAACTACCGGGCGTCCGGCGGCGAGGAGACCTTCGGCGACTTCGTGGTGCCGCTGCCCTACGTCGAGGGTCCGGCGGTCGACGCCAGCGGCGTCACGCCGGCGGGGGAGGCCTTCGCCGGCATCGCGGACTACAAGCGCCTGATGCTGCGGAACGACCTCGAACAGGTGGCCCGCCACCTGACCTCGCAGTTGCTGGCCTACGCCACCGGCGCGGAGATCGAGTTCGCCGACCGGGACGCGGTCGAGCGCGTGGTCGCGCGCATCGCCGGCCGCGGCTACCCCCTCGGAACCATGATTCACGAGGTCGTGCAGAGCGACCTCTTCAGGAGCCGATAGCATGATCGTCAGCCGACCCCTCGACCGCCGCACGTTCCTGCGGGCTTCCGGCGTCGCGCTGGGGCTGCCGCTGCTCGAATCGATGGCTCCGGCGCTGGCCCGCGCGGCCGCGGTGGAAGCGCCGCAGCGGATGGTCACCATCTGTTCGACCCTCGGGCTCTACTCGTCGTCGTGGTTCCCGAAGACGGCCGGCGCCGGCTACGAGGCGACCGAGTACCTGCGCCTCATCGACGAGCACCGCTCGCGGTTCACGCTGTTCTCGGGCTTCTCGCACGAGGAGCAGAGCGGCCGCCAGCCCCACAACTCCGAGATCACCTGGCTGACCGCGGCGCGCCGTCCCGGCCTCGACGGCTTCCGCAACACGGTGTCGCTCGACCAGGCGGCGGCCGGCCATCTCGGCTACGTGACCCGCTTTCCGTCCGTGGTGCTCGGGACGCTGAGCCCGCAGAGCCAGTCGTTCACCACGAGCGGCGCGATGGTGCCGGCCGAGACCAGTCCCGCGAACCTGTTCAAGCAGCTTTTCCTGCAGGGCACGCCGGAGGAGGTCGAGCGCGAGGCGCGGAGCCTCCACGACGGCGGCAGCATCCTCGACCGCCTGAAGTCGCAGACCGCGGCGCTGCGCCGGCGCGTCAGCGCGGCCGACCAGGGGAAGCTCGACGCCTACTTCGACGCGGTGCGGGCGGCCGAGCGGGAGCTCGCCGAGGTGCAGGCGTGGCTCGACCGGCCGAAGCCGGTGGTCGACGCCGAGCCGCCCACCGACCTCCCGGACCCCGCGGACCTCATCGGCCGCATCCGGCTGCTGTTCCGCATGATCCCGCTGATCCTCGAGACGGACTCGTCGCGCGTGGTCAGCGTGATGATCCACGACCACGGCAGCGTGCCGCGGGTCCGGGGCGTGAGCGTCGACCAGCACAACCTGTCGCACCACGGGCAGGACGAGACCAAGATCGCGCAGTTGAAGCGCATCGAGGTCGAGATCGTCCGGGCCTTCGGCGACCTGCTGGCCGACCTGCGGGCGCGCGGCGACGCGAGCGGGTCGCTGCTCGACAAGTCGGCCGTCCTGTTCGGCAGCAACCTCGGCAACGCCAACGCGCACACGCCCGTCGACCTGCCGATTCTGCTGGCCGGCGGCGGCTTCGCCCACGGGAAGCACGTCGTCCACGAGGGCGGGCGCAACGCGCCGCTCTGCAACCTGTTCGTGACGATGCTGCAGGGCATGGGCGTGGAGACGGACTCGTTCGGTCAGAGCACCGGCGCGCTCACCTGGTCGTGAAGGACCACGGCCCGGGCGGCGCCGCGGCGGCCCTCGACGCGCGGGCGCCTTCCCGCCGGACGTGAGCGGTTTGGCCAATCGACTCGCCGGCGAACCGAGTCCGTACCTGCGGCAGCACGCCGGCAACCCCGTCGACTGGTACCCCTGGGGCGGCGAGGCGTTCGAACGGGCGCGCCGCGAGGACAAGCCGATCTTCCTGTCCATCGGCTACTCCACCTGCCACTGGTGCCACGTCATGGAGCGCGAGTCGTTCGAGCATCCGGGCATCGCCGCGCTGCTCAACGAGCACTTCGTGTCGATCAAGGTCGACCGCGAGGAGCGTCCCGACGTGGACCGCGTCTACATGGCGTTCGTCCAGGCCACGACCGGCTCGGGCGGCTGGCCGATGAGCGTCTGGCTGACGCCGGACCTGAAGCCGTTCTTCGGCGGCACCTACTTTCCGCCGGACTCGCGCCGGGGGATGGCCGGATTCCCCGACGTGCTGCGGGAGGTCGCCGAGCGCTGGGCGTCCGGCCGCGCCGTGCTCGCGCGGTCGGCCGACGCGCTGCTGGAGCGGCTGCGCGGTCTGCAGGCGTCCGCGGGCGGCGCCGCCGCCGGCGCGCCGGTCCCCGGCGTCGACGCGCTCGCGGACGGCGTGCGGCAGTTCGCTTCGTCCTTCGACGCGCGGCACGGCGGCTTCGGCGGGGCGCCCAAGTTCCCCCGGCCGGCGGAGCTGCTCTTTCTGCTGCGCGAGTCCGCCCGCGGGGGGGACCCCGAGGCCCGCCGCATGGCCGTCGCCACGCTCGAGGCGATGGCCGGCGGGGGCCTGCGCGACCACGTCGGCGGCGGCTTCCACCGCTATTCCGTCGACGCCGCGTGGCGCGTGCCGCACTTCGAGAAGATGCTCTACGACCAGGCGCAGCTCGTCCTGGCCTGCCTGGAGGCGGGGCAGGCGGCCCGCTCCGGCGCGCTGCTGCAGGTGGCCGAGGACACCATCGAGTACGTGCGGCGCGACCTGACCAGCCCGGAGGGCGCCTTCTACTCGGCCGAGGACGCCGACAGCCTGCCGCCGGACGCGGCGGGGACGGACGCCGCGAAGGCCGAGGGCGCCTTCTATCTGTGGACGGACACCGAGGTCGACGCGCTGCTCGGCGCGGACGCCGAGGTGGCGAAGCGCCGCTTCGGGATCCAGGCCGGGGGCAACGCCCCGCACGATCCGCTGGGCGAGTTCCGGGGCCGGAACATCCCCTTCCTGCAGCAGGACGTGGGCGAGATCGCGAAGCTGACCGGCCGCGCCGCCGACGACGTCCGGGCGGCGCTGGCCGCGGCGCGCCGGACGCTGTTCGAGGCCCGCTCCGCGCGGCCCCGGCCGCATCTCGACGACAAGGTGCTCGCGGCATGGAACGGCCTGATGATCGCGGCCCTCGCGCGCGCCGCGCACGTGCTCGACGGGGCGGCGGCCGGGCGCAGCCTGCGGGCGGCGACGCGGGCGGCGGTCTTCGCCCGCGAGCGGCTCTGGGACCCGGAGCGGCGGATCCTCCGGCGGCGCGCCCGCGGCGGGGCGGTCTCCATCGACGGCTACGCGGAGGACTACGCGTATCTCGCATGGGGGCTGCTGGAGCTCTTCCAGACCGGCGGCGACCCGGCGTGGTTCGACTGGGCGGTCGAGCTGCAGGCCCGGCAGGACGCGCTCTTCTGGGACCCCGAGGGCGGCGGCTGGTTCGCGACCACCGGCGACGACCCCTCCGTGCTGCTGCGGGTCAAGGAGGAGTACGACGGCGCGGAGCCGGCGGCCGGTTCGGTGGCCGTCGACAACCTCCTGACGCTGCTGCGCCTGCGGGACGACCCCGGCGCGGCGGCCCGGATCGAGAAGACGCTCGGCCGGCTCGGGACGCGGAGCGGGCCGGCGGCGCGCGCGGCGCCGCTGATGACGGCGGCGCTCGTCCGCCACCACGCCCCCGCCACGCAGGTGGTGATCGTGGGCGAACCCGGCGCGCCGGCGACGCGCGCGCTCGAACGGGTGGTCGCGGGGCGCTACCTGCCCTTCGCGGTCCGGCTGCGCGTGACGCCGGGCGACGCGCGGCTCGCCGAACGGCTGCCGTTCGTCGGCGCCCTGCGGGAGGTCGACGGGCGCCCCACGGCGTACGTCTGCGCCGGCTTCACCTGCCGGGAGCCGGTCACCGACCCGGCGCGGCTCGACGAGCAGCTCGCGGGGATCTGACGCGATGACGTTCAGGGTGGAGGTTCTGCTGAAGGGCCGGGAGGACGTCGTCGAGACCGAGGTCGACTTCGGCGGGCCGGAGCCGGCCGCGTGGGCCGACGACGACGTCCGCCGGGTCCTCGAGCTGACGCTCGGCGCGTTCGACCGGGTGCGGGACCCGGACGCCGAGGAGCGCACGGTCGCGTTGCGCGGGTTCAACTGGATCGTGACGCCGCTCGACCGCGGCGTGGCGATCGCCATCGAGATCCCGAGCGGGGCGGTCGTCGCGGGCCCGTTCGAGGGCGACGTCGACACCCTGACCGCCACCATCACGCGCGTGCTCGCCAACGTGCGGGGCGGCGCCCGGCCCAACTGAATCCGCTCCCGCCTTCCCGCGCGCGGCCCGCCGGACCACTGGATTATCATGGCGGGATCGCGCATGGAAGTCGTTCACTACCCTGACGACCCGCCGCCGACGCGCTGGACGCGGACGGTCCTGGCGCTCGGCAACTTCGACGGGCTGCATCGCGGGCACGCCCGGATCCTCGAGCAGGTGCGGCGCCGCGCGGACGAGCGGCGCGCCACCGCCGCGGCACTGACCTTCGATCCGCATCCGCCGCGCGTGGTGCGGCCAGACAAGGCGCCGCCGCTGCTGATGACGAAGGCCCGGAAGCTGGAGGCCCTCGCCGAGGCGGGCATGGACGGCGCCGCCGTCGTCCGGTTCACGCCGGACCTCTCCCGCTGGGACCCGGACCGCTTCGTCCGCGCGGTGCTGGTCGAGTGGCTGCAGGTGGCGGCGGTCTGCGTCGGCGCGAACTTCCTGTTCGGCCGGCAGCGCAGCGGCAACTTCTCGCTGCTCCGTTCCCTGGGCGCCCGCTACGGGTTCGAGGCCGACAGGATCGAGCCCGTGCGCTACAAGGAGTTCGTCGTCAGCAGCACCCGCTTGCGGCGGCTGATCGCCGACGGCCGCGTGGACGAGGCGGGCGCCCTGCTCGGACACCACTACGAGATCGACGGGGTCGTCGAGCGCGGGGAGGGCCGCGGCCGGAACCACGGCGTGCCGACCGCCAACCTGCGTACCGACGCCGAGCTGCTGCCGCCCGACGGGGTCTACGCGACGACGGCCCGGGTCGACGGCGCGCTGCATGCGTCGGTGACCAACGTCGGGGTGCGGCCGACGTTCGGGCCCGGCGGCCCGCGGACCGTCGAGACGCACCTGTTCGACGCGGCGCCCGACCTCTACGGACGCCCGCTGCGGCTGGCCTTCGTGCAGCGGCTGCGCGGCGAACGGGCGTTCGAGGACGCGGCGGCGCTGCAACGGCAGATCGCCGCCGACTGCGAACGGGCCCGGGCGCTGTTTCGCCGGATTTCCCTGTAGTGTAATGGCGGTGCCAGACGACGCGGGCGTGGATCGGGGGGGCGCGCGGTTCGAGGTGACGCTCCCGTGCGATGCGCGTTTCCGGGAACTGCGGGACCGCGTCGTGCCGCGCCTGACCGCCTGTCTGGGGTACGCCGAGACCGATGCGTTGACCCGGGCGGTCACGCTGGCCACCCGCGCCGTCCTCGACCACGCGGACGGCGCCCGGTATTCGAGCGTGATGATAACCTTCTGCGTCGGCGCGGGGGGCCTGACCACCCGCGTGCGCTTCGCGGCCGAACCGGGCCGGGCGCCCGGACCGGCCGTCGAGCGGATCCTGAGCGCCGGCGGCCGCGACGCGCCGCTGGCGGTCCTGCGGCGGCTCGCGGGCCGCGTCGAGTTCGGGCGCGTGGACGGCGCCGAGTGCTGCACGCTGGTCACGCCGCGCCCTGCCGCCACCTGACCGGCGCCGTCCTCATTCGCCGCCCGCGCCTCATCCATGCGTCTCTACAACACGCTGACCCGGCGGATCGAAGACTTCGCTCCGCTGCGCGACGACACGGTGCGGATGTACGCCTGCGGATTGACCGTCTACGCGCGCGGCCACATCGGCAACTTCCGCACCTTCGTCTGTCTCGACGTGCTGCGCCGGGCGCTGCGGCACGTGGGAGGCCACCGCATGCGGCAGGTGGTCAACTTCACGGACGTGGACGACAAGACGATCGCCGGGGCCCGCAAGGCCGGCGTGCCGCTGCGGGAGCACACCGACGGCTACGTCGCCGCGTTCCGCGAGGACGCCGAGGCGCTCGGCATCGAGCCGGCGGAGGAATCGCCCCGGGCGACCGACGAGGAGAACCTGCGGGCGATGGTCGAGACCATCCGGGCGCTCGAGGCGCGCGGGCACGCCTACCGCAGCGGCGGCTCGGTCTATTTCCGGATCGCCAGCCTGCCCGGCTACGGCAAGCTGGCGCGGCTCGACCACGCCGGCATGCAGGACGGCGCGCGGGTCGACAGCGACGAGTACGCCAAGGACGCGGCGCGCGACTTCGTGCTGTGGAAGGCGGCGGGACCGGACGAGCCGGCGTGGGACTACGGCATCGGCCCAGGCCGGCCCGGCTGGCACATCGAGTGCTCGGCGATGGCGTTGCGGCTGCTCGGCGGGCCGCCCATCGACGTCCACGCCGGCGGCGTCGACCTCGTCTTTCCCCACCACGAGAACGAGATCGCGCAGTCCGAGGGGGCCACGGGGGAACCGTTCGCCCGCTTCTGGGTGCACGTGGAGCACCTGCTGCTGGGCCGCGACGTGAAGATGTCGAAGTCGCTCGGCAACGTCGTGAACGTGCGCGACGTCCTCGCCCGCGGCCACCGGGCGTCGGCGCTGCGCTACGTGCTGCTGTCGACCCACTACCGCAAGCAGCTCCGCTTCGGCTGGGACAGCCTGGCGCAGGCGGAAGAGGCGCTGCGGCGCCTGATGGACTGCCTGGGCCGGCTGGACGCCGTGAGCGCGCCGGGGAGCCACGAAGCGGTCGCCGAGCGGGCGCGGGAGGCCGGTGACGCGTTCCGCGCGCGGATCGCCGACGACCTGAACACCCCCGGGGCCCTCGGCGTGGTGTTCGAGCTGGTGCGTGACGTCAACACCGCCATCGACGCCGGCGAGCTCGGGGCCGGGGATGCGCCGGCGGTCCGGGAGGCGTTCGACCGCTTCGACGACGTGCTCGGCGTCATCGCGCTGCGGCGCCGCGAGGAGGCCGCGCCGCCGGTCGACGCCGCCGAGATCGAACGGCTGATCGAGGAGCGCGCCGCGGCGCGGCGGCGGAGGGACTTCGCGGCCGCGGACCGCATCCGCGGCGCGCTCGACGCCCGCGGGATCGCGCTCGAGGACACGCCGGCCGGCACGCGCTGGAAGCGGAAGTAGGTCGCCGCGCCGCTGGCCGGCGATTTGCATCGCTCCGGGGCATCATGCCGACTCCGCATCAGGAAAGTCTCGGAAGACAGGGTGAAGACTTGGCCTGCGGCGAATTGCGCCGCCGCGGGTACGCAATCCTCGAGCGCCGGTTCCGGACCCGCCGTGGAGAAATCGACATCGTCGCGCGGGACGGCGACGTGCTGGTGTTCGTCGAGGTGAAGGCGCGCTCGTCGCGGGGCTTCGGCGGCGCGCTCGGGGCGGTGACGCCGCGCAAGCGGCGGCAGGTCGTCGCGATGGCGCAACGCTACATGGCGCGCGTGGGGTGGGCCGCGCGTCCGTGCCGCTTCGACGTCGTGGCCGTGCAGGCCCGGGCCGGCGAGGCGCCCGACGTCACGCTGATTCGGAACGCGTTCGGCGCCGGCTGGATCTGAGCCGGCCGGTCCGGAGATCTCGAAGAGCTTGAAGAGATGTCCCGCCCTGTGGTACCCTCCGGATCCGGCGTTCGGGGCGAGCGGGAATAACTCAGTGGTAGAGTGCGACCTTGCCATGGTCGAAGTCGCGGGTTCGAATCCCGTTTCCCGCTCCATCTTCCGCCCCGAGCCGTCCGCGCTGCCGTCCTGACGGCGCCGTCGCCAAGTGGTAAGGCAGAGGTCTGCAAAACCTCCATCCCCGGTTCAAATCCGGGCGGCGCCTCCAGCTTCCGATCCGTCTTCCCCCGCCGCCGTGCCGGTTCGGACGGTTCCGGCGGCGTTCTCCGCCCGCGGAGCCTTGCGCCCGGTCGTGACGGTCCCCGCTTCGGCATGGCTGTTGCTTGACTTGCCGCGGGACGTGGAGCCGTCGCGGCGCCTCGTCCGGAGTCGGAGGCAAAAGGAGGCAAGTCTCATGGAAGTCCGCCGCGCCGTCCCGGTCCGCTTCGCCCTGCCGGTGCTCCTTCTCGTCTCGGGGTGCGGGGCCGGTCCCGGGGAGCAACCAGCGTCCCCGCGATCGACCGCGGGGCCGGCGGCGTTCACGGAGGACGCCGTCGACGCCGCGCGGCGGTTCGCGCAGCCGTCGAACGACCTGCGGCTGGCCGTACTCGAGGAGGATCTGCGGCGGCGGGAGCTGCCCCATGCGTTGCAGTCCTTCCCGGGAGACGGCGCGGACGAGGACCGGGCCCGCGGCCACAACGTGGTGGTCGCTCTCGGCGCCGGTCCGCCGCGGATCGTCGTCGGAGCCCATTTCGACGCCTCGCGCCTAGACGGCGGCGTTCTCGGCCAGGGCCTCGTCGACAACGGCGCCGGCGTGCTCGTGCTGCTGCGCGTGGCGGAAACACTCCGGGACGCGGCCTTGCGGGGGACGGTGCACGTCGTCTTCTTCGACATGGAGGAGGTCGGGCTGCTCGGCTCGCGCGCCTACGTGGAGGCGCTCGACCCCGCTCCGGGCGCGGTCATGGTCAACGTGGACGTCGTCGGTTACGGGGACACGCTGTTGTACGGCCCCGGCCGTCTTGCCGCCGAAGACCCTCTGGCGGGTCACGTGCACCGCGTCTGCGCCCGCCACGCCGCGGCCTGCGTGGGCACGCCCCGCATGCCGCCGAGCGACGATCGCAGTTTCCGGCGGGCCGGCATCCCCGCCGTTTCGCTCGCGATGCTGCCGGCCGACGAGGCCCATCGCCTCTGGCTGGTCCTCAACGGCGGTCTGAGCGATACGCTGCGCGCGGCGCTCGCGCCCCCCGTCCTGCGGACGATCCACACCGCCCGCGACACGGCGGACAAGCTGGAGCCGGCCGCCCTCACGCGCGCCGCCCGCATCGTGACCGATCTCGTGTTCGCCCTCGACGCGGCGGCCCCCCGGGAGTCTGCGCCGTAGAACGGCGCGGACTCCCGGGGGGCGGTTGGGCGCCGAGCGGAACCGTCAGGCGACGAGTGGCGGGCTGGTCGGAGGGGCCGGTGCGGCGGGCCGCGTCGTGGACGGCGCCGTGCGCCCGCCGGGCCGCGTCCGGTTCTTCCGCACCCTCCGGCCGCTACCCGGCGGTGCGCTTCACCAGGAACCAGCCGGCGACGAAGACGCCGACGCCGGCGCCGAAGAGGCGCGGGCTCGGCCCGAGCGGCCCGGCGGTCACGATCGAGACCAGCAGCAGCCACATCCCCAGGAGCTGCAGCCCGCGGCCCAGGGTGTAGAGCACGGCCCGCACGGCTACTTCTCCTCCGTGCGCGCCGGGGCGGGCCGCCCCTTGGCGCGCTTCAGCGCCCGCCAGGCGTCGAGCCGGCGGGCCACTTCCTTCTCGTAGCCCCGCGCGGTCGGCCGGTAGTACCGGCGGCCGGCGAGCGCGGGGGGCAGGCAGTCCATGCCGGTCACGCCGTCCGGGTCGTCGTGGGCGTAGGCGTAGCCGCGGCCGTACCCGTGGTCCTTCATCAGACGGGTCGGCGCGTTGCGCAGGTGCAGCGGGACCGGCTCGGCCGCCCGCTCGTGCGCGTCGGCCGCGGCCCGCGTCCAGGCGGCGTGGACGGCGTTGCTCTTGGGCGCGGTGGCGAGGTAGACGACCGCCTGGGCCAGCGCCTCGGCGCCCTCCGGCAGGCCGATGAAGTGCGCCGCCTCCTTGGCCGCGACGGCCACGGTCAGCGCGTTCGGGTCGGCGTTGCCGACGTCCTCGGAGGCGAAGCGCACGAGGCGGCGGGCGACGTACAGCGGGTCCTCGCCGGCTTCGAGCATGCGCGCCAGCCAGTACACCCCGGCGTCGGGGTCGCTGTTGCGCAGCGACTTGTGCAGCGCCGAGATGAGGTTGAAGTGCTCCTCGCCCGACTTGTCGTAGAGTAGCGCGCGCCTCTGGACGGCCCGCGCCAGCAACGCGCGGTCGATGCGTCCCGGGGCCGCCGGGCGGCCGTCTGCGCCGTTTCTGCCGTCCGCATCGTCTCCGCTTGCGGCGTCGTCTCCACCCGCCGCGCCGTCCGCGTCGCCCGCGCCCGCCGCGCCGGGGGCGGGCCGGCCCGCCAGGGTGGCGGCCAGCTCCAGCAGGTTGAGCGCGACGCGCGCGTCGCCGTTGGCGTGGCGGGCGATGGCCTCGAGGGCGTCGTCGTCCGCCTCCACCCCGGCCGCGCCCAGGCCGCGGTCCGGGTCGGCGAGCGCCCGGCGCAGGATGACGGTGGTCTCCTCCGGCGTGAGCGGTTGCAGGACGAAGACCTTCGACCGCGACAACAGCGCCGCGTTGACCTCGAACGACGGGTTCTCGGTGGTCGCCCCGATCAGCGCGATGTCCCCCGCTTCCACCCGGGGCAGGAAGGCGTCCTGCTGCGCCTTGTTGAAGCGGTGGATCTCGTCCACGAACAGGATCGTGCGCCGTCCGAGCTCCCGGCGCGCCGCCTCGGCCTCGGCCATCACCGCCCGGATGTCGCGGACGCCGGACAGGACGGCGCTGAAGGCGACGAAGCGGGCGCGGGTGACGGTGGCGACGAGGCGCGCGACAGTCGTCTTGCCGGTGCCCGGCGGACCCCAGAGGATGATGGATTGCAGGGCGTCGCGCTCGGCCGCCCGGCGCAGCGGCTGTCCGGGACCCAGCAGGTCCTGCTGGCCCACGAGCTCGTCGAAGGTCCGCGGCCGCATCCGCTCGGCCAGCGGAGCGCCGGGCGCGGCCGATTCCGGCGCGGCCGATTCGAAGAGGAAGCCTGACGTCATGCGGCCGTCCGCTGGCGGCGGGCCTCGTAGGCGATCAGGGCGGCGGCCACCGCGGCGTTGAGCGACTCGACGCCTCCGGCCATGGGAATCGAGACCACCTCGTCCGCCGCTTCGACGGCCGGGCGCTCGACGCCGGCGCCTTCGCCGCCGACGAGGATCAGCAGCCGCCGCGTCAGGTCGAGATCGTACATCGGCCGGCCGCCCCGGGGCGCCGCCGCGAGGATCGCGCAGCCGGCCTGCCGGGCGCGCCGGGCCAGGCCGCGCCCGTCGCCCGCGTCGGCCACCGGCATCCGGAACGTGCCGCCCATGGCGCCGCGCAGCGCCTTCCAGCCGTAGGGGTCGGCGGCGGCCTCCGCGGCGAGGACGCCGCCGGCGCCGGCCGCCTCGGCGGCGCGGACGATCGCCCCCACGTTGCCCGGGTCCTGGACCCCGATCGGCGCGAGGAGACAGCCGCGCCCCGCGCGGGCGAGCACGTCGTCGACCGACGGCGGGCGGTGGGCGGCCAGGGCCGCGGCGGAGGACGGGGAGCGCAGCGGGCTGACCGCCGCCATCACGCGCTCGGAGCCGGCCGCGACCCGTATCCCGCGGTCGATGCAGGCGGTGACCAGGGCCGCGACGGCGGGGTTCGCGCGCGCCTCGGCGGCGACGATCACGGCCTCGACCGGCGCGCCGGCGCGCACGGCGTCGGCGATCAGGCGCCGCCCGTCGAGCAGCAACCGCGTCCGGGAGCGGCGGTTCGCGCGGGCCGCGGATCGGAAGCGCGCGACGAGCGCGTTCCGGCGGCTGGTGACGGTCTCCACGGCGCTTTTCGCGGGCGGGCCGAGCATAGCAGATGTGCTACGCTACGAAGCTGCGCATCCCATGAAAGCACGGCTGGTCAGACGGATCGAAGACGAGGTTCAGACGCTGGAGCGCGAGCTGACGCGCGAGCTTCCCAGGGAGATCCAGCGGGCGCGCGAGCTGGGCGACCTGCGCGAGAACGCCGAGTACCAGGCCGCCAAGGAACGGCAGCGGCTCGTCGAAGCGCGCATCGGCATGCTGCGGACGCGCTTGTCGGAGATCTCGCTGATGAACCTCGACCGGCTGCCGCGCGATCGCGCGGCGCTCGGGTCGACGGTGCTGTTGCGCGCCGCCGACGGCGGCGAGGTGACCTACGAGCTGGTGATGCCGGAGGACGCCGACCCCGCGAAGGGCTGGGTGTCGACCGCGTCGCCGATCGGCCGGGCGATCGTCGGCCGGGAGGAAGGCGACGAGATCGTCGTCAGGACCCCGAACGGTGTCCGCAAGTTCGAGATGGTGGAGCTGACGACGATTCACCAGTCCTGACCGCCAGCCTGTCCGTGGCTTCCATCGACACGGTTCGCCGCTACGTCCCGCAGTTGCGGACGGCGCTCGTGCTGACCGGCACCGGCGCCGCGGGCGCGTACCACGCGGGCGTGCTGCGCGCGCTGGTGGAGGCCGGCGTGAAGATCGATCTGGTGGCGGGGCGCGGGATCGGCGCGGTGGGCGCCATGTTCGCCGCCGTGGACGGCGGATCCCGGCTGTGGGCGCAGAACGGGTTGTGGCGCAGCCGGGGCGTGCGGCGCATCTACCGCTGGCGTCAGACGTTGCGCGGCGCGGCGTGGATGCTGGCGGCGGCGTTCGCCACGACCCTGCTCCCGGTGGCGGCGCTGGCGCTCGCCGCGGTGGTCTTTCCCGCCGGTTACTTCCTGTCCCTGGTCGGGTTCGAGTTCGGCGCGGCGCTGGCGGCGGCCTACGAAGGATGGCTGCGGGCCGTGTTCGCGCCGTCGTTCCTGCCCGTCTACCTCCCGCGGCTGGTGGTCATCGCGGTCGCCTCGCTGCTGGCCCTGCTGGCGCTGGACGCCGTCGAGCGTTCCGTGCGCCGGAGGACCCGCCGGATCGCCCGCGGCGGACTGTGGTGGCGGCTGATCGGCGCCCCCATCGACCACGCGCAGGCGGCGGCCTGGTTCAGCGGCGGCCTCTGGCAGATCATGCACGGCTCGCGCGTGCAGCGGCCGACCGACGACGAGCTGGGAGAACGCTACGCGGAGCTGCTGCAGGAGAACCTCGGGCAGCCGGGGTTTCGCGAGCTGCTGATGCTCGTGCACGACGTCGACGCGCGGCGCGACGTGGCCTTCGCGCTGCTCGCCGACCCGTACCGCAGGGAGTTCCTGCAGGCGCAGTCGATGGCGGAGGCCGACGAGCGGCCGCTCGAGACCGTGGACCTGACCCGCCCCCCGCAGCGCCGCCACGCGATGGACGCCTTCGCCGCCGCGTTGAGCCTGCCCGTCGCCACCGATCCGCGCTACGTGACCTTCGAGCACGACCGCGCCTGGCGCGGCGAGACGCACCGGTTCTGCGACCGTCCGGAGAGCACGGCGCGGCTGCTCGACGAGGTCGCGCGGGCCGGCGTTCAGCAGGCCATCCTGGTCTCGGCCCTGCCGTCGGCGGCCGGCCCCCACGCGCTCGGCGCGGCGCGCCGCGACGTCCACGGGAGGACGGGGGAGTACCTGCTGGGCGTCGAACGCGTTTCCGTCGAGGACGCCGTCGACACCCGGCGCGGACGGTTCGAGTCGCTGTTCGAGGTCCGGCCGGCCCACAATCCGGTCGGTCCCTTCGACCTGGCCGGTTGCTACGACGACCACTCCGACCGGACCCAGACGCTGGACGAGCTGCTCGACCGCGGCTACGAGGACGGCTTCCGCCAGTTCGTCGACGCGGTGCTGGGCGCCAGCGGCGAGCTGATCGAGGCGCCGCCCGCCGATCCGGTGGATCCGGCCGAGTCGTTCTCGGCGCGGCTGGCGAGCCAGGACTAGGAGTCCGCGCCGTCAGGGGCCGTGCGGCCGGGCCTTCGCGGCGGCACGCGAACCGCGGGCCGCGACGCGCCGTTCGCCGCTCTGCGGCTCACACAGGAACCGCGCCGCGAGGTCGGCGAGCCGGGTGGCGATCTCGCGGTCGTCCGCCGTCCGGAACTTCGTCCGGAACGCGTCGAGCGGGACCACCGCCTTGGCCATGGCCCGGTGTCCGCCGGCGCTGCCGATGCCGATGAACCAGCGTTTGACGAACTCGCCGGCGTGGCGCGAATACCCCACGTTGCGGACCGAGACGACCAGGCTCTCGCCGACGACGCCGGACACCACCGACCACTTGACGCCCTCGAGCTGCAGCAGGAAGTCGGCGACGTACGGCACCAGGTCCTCGCGCGGCGCTTCTCCGACGTGCGCCGCGAAGACCTGGTCGCGCATCAGGCCCGACTCCACTGCCCGCGTCACGTGCCGCAACCGCTCCAGGGTGATCTCGGCGCCCTCCATCTTGCGCACCAGGGCCGGGTCGGCCAGCGGGTAGAGATAGGTGAACGCGTCGAGGTCGCTGCCGTTCGTCTGCCGCGAGAGGAACAGCGTGTCGGACTTGATGGCGTAGAGCATCGCCGTGGCGACGCGTTCCGAGATGTTCACGTCGGCGGCCCGCAGATGTTCGCAGAGGATGGTCGCGGTCGAGCCGTAGTCCGGCCGGATGTCCTTGAAGGTGGCGGTGTAGCCGGCGCGTTCCGGATGGTGGTCCACGACCAGGTCGACGCGCGAGAGGAGACCGCCGAAGTAGTGCGGCTGGACGTCGACGGTGGCGATGCGGTCGAACTCGCCGAGCGATTCGGCCGTCAGGGGCTGGACCCGGATGTCGAGCAGGTTCGCCATGCGCAGGTTCTCGGGACGGGTGACGCCGTGGAAGGCGCCGATGATGGCGGTGGCCCTGGTGCGGTGGAGGAGGGCGCGCAGCGCGAGGCCGCTGGCCAGCGCGTCCGGGTCGGGGTCGTGGTGCAGGAGGATCAGCACGCGGTCGGCGTCGGCGAAGTAGCGCTGGTACTGCTGGACCCGCGAGCGGGTCAGCGCGCGGCCGAGCGCGCCGAGCAGCGACCCCTTGAGCAGGTCGCCGAGACTCAGCGCGCCGACCTCGGGGAGGCCGGCCCGGCCGTCGTCGGGGCGCTTCGGGCGGCGCTCGCCCACGTCGAGCAGATAGGTCAGCACGGCGCCGGCGTCGGCCAGCGTCTCCAGCACCCGCCGCACGCTGCGGCGTCCGGCGTCCTCGACGATGACGCACGTGGCCGGCGTCACGTCCATCCGCAGGTAGGTGTCGACGCGGCGCGGGTCGCCGGTCCGGGCGGGAATCCCCGCGTCGTGGAGGCGGCGGGCGAGACCGCGATCCTCGATCAGGAACTCGACGTCGAGCGCGGGCGCGAGCGCCTGGTGCAGCGTCCTGACGACCACGGCGTCCTGGCAGACCGCCACGCACCTCATGGGCGACTCCGATTATATGCCGGTCCGTACCGCCGGCGGGGCCGGCGGGGGCATGCGCGGCATGCGCCGCGGCGGAACCCGCGATGCGGTATCATCGCGGCCATGAAGCGGCCGGCGGCCGTCGCCCTGCTCCTCGCCGCGCTGACGGCGGCTCCGCATCCGGCGCCCCTTGCGGCGCAGGCGCCGCTGTTCACCAGCCGCATCGACCTGGTGCGCGTCGGGGTCACCGTGCTCGACCGGGACGGCGCCCTGGTGACCGGCCTGACGCGCGACGACTTCGAGGTGCTCGAGGACGGCCGGCCCCAGGAGGTGCGCTACTTCTCCGTCGGGCTCGCGAGCGACGCGGACGAGATTCCCCTGCACCTGGGGCTGCTGCTCGACATGAGCGGCAGCATGGAGCGCAACGACCGCTTCCAGAAGACGGCCGCGATCCGCTTCCTCAACACGCTCCGCTACGCCGCCGACGTGACGCTGGTCGACTTCGACACCGAGGTGCGGGTGGGCCGCTACGGCCAGGAGGACTTCGGCCGTCTCATCGAGCGCATCCGGGGCCGCCGCCCGGAAGGCTACACGGCCCTCTACGACGCGCTGGGCGTCTATCTCGACGGCGCGTTCGAGCAGGACGGCCGCAAGGTCCTGGTGCTCTACACGGACGGCGAGGATACGCGCAGCCGCCTGTCCATCCGCGACGCGCGGGACCTGCTGCGCGCCTCCGACGTGACCGTCTACGCCATCGGCTTCCAGGGCGGCCTGCGCTCGCGGGCGCGGGCGCGGCAGCGGATGCGCCTGGGCCAGTTGACGGAGCTCACCGGGGGGAGGGCGTACTTCCCCTTCTCGGCCGACGCGCTCGACGAGATCTACGGGCAGATCGTCGAGGAGCTCGACGGGCGCTACTCGCTCGGCTACGTCTCGACGAACACGCGCCGGGACGGGAGCTGGCGGGAGGTCGACGTGCGCCTGCGTCCCGGCCGCGCCGACTTGCGGGGCGCGGAGCTGCGCGTCCGCGAGGGGTACTACGCGATCTGGAACGAGGAGGAAGCCTCTTCCGACCCGCGGTAGACCGCCGCGCCGCGGCTCCGCCTGCCGCCCGGCCCGCCCGCGCCGCGGGCCCGCCCATGCCGTCCACGTACGACCGGTTCCATCTCGTCTCCGACTTCGAGCCGCGCGGGGACCAGGAGCGCGCGATCGGCGAGCTGATCGACGGCCTGAACCGCGGCGACCGCCACCAGGTGCTGCTCGGCGTGACCGGTTCCGGCAAGACCTTCACGACGGCCCAGGTCGTGGCCGCCGTGAACCGTCCGACGCTGGTCATGGCCCACAACAAGACCCTCGCCGCGCAGCTCCACCAGGAGTTCCGGCGCTTCTTTCCCGACAACGCCGTCGAGTACTTCGTCAGCTACTACGACTACTACCAGCCCGAGGCCTACATGCCGGCCACGGACGCCTACATCGAGAAGGAAGCGACGATAAACGACGAGATCGACCGCATGCGCCTGTCGGCCACCCGCGCGCTGTTCGAGCGGCGGGACGTGCTCATCGTCGCCAGCGTCTCGTGCATCTACGGCCTCGGCTCGCCGGAGGCGTACTACGGCATGCTGCTCGCGCTCGAGCGGGGCCAGCGCATCGATCGCGACGCCATCCTGCGCAAGCTCGTCGAGATCCAGTACGAGCGCAACGACCACGACTTCGCCCGCGGCGTGTTCCGGGCCCGGGGCGACATCATCGAGGTGTACCCGTCGTACGACGAGCAGGCGATCCGCATCGAGCTGTTCGGGGACGAGGTGGACGAGCTGCTCAGCTTCGACCCGCTGACCGGCCGCGCGCACCAGCGCCACGACCGCGTCGCGGTGTATCCGAAGTCGCACTTCGTGATGCCGCGCGAGCATACGGTCCGGGCGATCGATTCGATCAAGGCCGAGCTGGCCGGGCGCCGCGCCGAGCTCGAAGCGAACGGCAAGCCGCTCGAAGCGCAGCGCCTGCACCAGCGGACCCTGTTCGACCTCGAAATGATGAAGGAGATCGGCTACTGCCACGGCATCGAGAACTACTCGCGGCACCTGTCCGGGCGCGAACCGGGGGAGCCGCCGCCGACGCTGCTCGACTACCTGCCGGACGACGCGCTGACGATCATCGACGAGAGCCACCAGACGGTGCCCCAGGTGCGGGGGATGTACCACGGCGACCGCGCCCGCAAGGACGTGCTGGTGGAGTACGGCTTCCGGCTGCCGTCGGCCATCGACAACCGGCCGTTGACCTTCGACGAGTGGCAGGGGCGCGTCGGCCAGGTGGTCTTCGTCTCCGCCACGCCCGGGCCGTACGAGCTGCAACGCAGCGGGGGCGTGGTCGTGGAGCAGATCATCCGCCCCACCGGCCTGGTCGACCCCGCCGTCGAAGTCCGGCCGGTGAAGGGCCAGATCGACGATCTGCTGCACGAGATCCGGCTGCGCGCCGAGCGGCGCGAGCGGGTGCTGGTGACCACCCTGACCAAGCGCATGGCCGAGGACCTGACGCAGTTCTACCACGAGCTGGGCGTGCGGGTCCGCTACCTGCACTCGGACGTCGACACCCTGGAGCGCATCGAGATCCTGCGCGACCTGCGGCGGGGAGTCTTCGACGTGCTGGTCGGGATCAACCTGCTGCGGGAGGGGCTGGACCTGCCCGAGGTGTCGCTGGTCGCGATCCTCGACGCCGACAAGGAGGGCTTCCTGCGGTCGGCCGGCTCCCTCATCCAGACCTCCGGCCGGGCGGCGCGCAACGTCAACGGGCGCGTCGTCATGTACGCGGACGCGGTCACCGACTCGATGCGGACGGCGCTGGCCGAGATGGCCCGCCGGCGGGAGCGGCAGGAAGCCTGGAACCGCGAGCACGGGATCACCCCGGCGTCGGTCAGCAAGGACATCGACGGCGTGCTGTCGAGCGTGCCCGAGCGCGACTACGTCACGGTTCCGGCCGCCGAGCCGGACGGTCCGCGGTTTCGCTCTCGAGCGGAGCTCGACGAACGCATCGCCGCGTTGCAGGCGGAGATGCGCGCGGCGGCGGCGAACCTGGAGTTCGAGCGGGCGGCCGCCCTGCGCGACGAGGCGCGCCGCCTCCGCAAGCTGGAGATCGGCGTCGCCGGCGCGCCCTGATGTGAGAAGATGGGGGCGGGAGGATCGCCATGTCGAGAGATCACGACGCGGGCGCCGGGCTGGTCATGATGGCCTTCATCATGGGCGCCGTGACCGGCGCCGCGGTGGGTCTGCTGCTGGCCCCGGCGTCCGGCGAGGAGACGCGGCGGCTGCTCGACGGCCGGGCGCGGGACGGCCGCGGCCGCGCCGCCGACGCGGCCCGGCGGGGCCGCGAGTTCGTGCGCCGGCAACGCGATCAGTGGGCCGCCGACGACGACGAGCGGCCCGCGTACGGCGGCGCGGAGGACGGCCCCGGCGCCGCGGCGCGCGAGCCGCTGGAAGAGCAGGCCTGAGCGTGGGGAACGAGGCGCAGCTTCTGGGCGTGATCGCCGGGGCGATGGTCCTCATGGCCGTGTTGCAGGCCGGGTTCCTGGCGTACGGGATCCGCCTGGCCAGGAGGATCGATAGGGTGGTGGAGGCCGTCGAGCGCGATATCCGGCCCGCGCTGGGCCGCGTGGACGCGATCAGCGCCGACGCGGCGCGGGCGTCGGCGCTGGTCGTCGCGCAGGTCGAGCGCGTCGACCGGGTGGTCGGGCGGCTGGCCGCCGGGGCCGACGAAGCCGTGGCCGCCGCGCGCGACTCGGTGGTCGAACCGGTGCGCCGGGGAGGAGCCTTCCTGGTCGGTCTGCGGGCGGCGTTGCTGGCGTTTCGGAACGCGGGCCGGGCGGCGGAGGACACCTTCAGCGAGACCTCCGGGCGGGCCTCGAACGGGCGCGCCGCGCGGGCCGGATGATCGGAATCGGCCGTTGACGCCGGCCGTCCCCGGTGGTAGAACGTTGTGCGGCGCCGACTCCGGCGCGGCCGAAGGGGGATTCACCATGCCGAGTTCGGAAATCTTCAGGCGAGCGGCGGTCGTCGCCGCGCTGGCGGCGGTCGCGGTTGCGGGGCCGGCGCGGGCCCAGGAATCGGAGTCGGCGCCGCTGGCGGCGGAGCTGGCCGAGCTGCTCGGGGCCGCGCAGTTGGGCGCCATCGCCGCGAAGGACAGCGCGGACGACGATCGGTTCGTGGCCGCGCTGTCCTTCCCCGGTTCGCTCCTCGTCGTGTCGGCGCGCTACGAGGTGCCGCTGTACGTGGAGCAGAAGATCGCCGACCGGCAGTACCGCGAGGTCTACATCGACCTGAACGCCGCGTCGATTCCGCAGACGAAGGTGCTGATCACCGACACCGGCGCCGACGGACTCACTGCCGACGACGATTCCGCCGACATGGTGGACACCGGGTCCGGCCCGGCCCGGTACGACGGCGGCGGCGACGCCGACGCCCAGTACGCGCGCATGCTGCGGGCCCTGATCGCCGAGGCGCGCTAGGAGTCCGCGCCGTGGAACGGCGCGCATGCTGCGGGCCCGGTTGGGCGCCGAGCGGAGCCGTCAGGTGACGCTTGGCGGGCGGGGTCCGCGCCGTGGAACGGCGCGCCGAGCGGAGCCGCCGGACGACGATTGGCGGGCGGAAGTCTGCGCCGCGGAACGGCGCGGACTCCCGCGGGCTTGGCCGGGCGCCGAGCGGAGCCGCCGGTCGGCGGTCGGCGGGCCGGCGTCGATTGGCGGCGGGGCGCCTCTTGCGGTACACTGGAGTTCGATTCGAGGTCGGGCGCTTGGCTCAGTGGTAGAGCATCGCCTTCACACGGCGGGGGTCAGTGGTTCGAATCCACTAGCGCCCACCACTTCGTCTCCCCCTCGCGGCGCGCGCCTGCGCCGCGCTCTCCCGCGCTGACGGGCGGCGGCGCGGCTCCATCGTCCTCCCGCGCGTCGGACCGGCCGGCGGGCGGATCGCTACAGCGGCGTGTCGGGAAGCCGCCGCTCTCCCGGGCCGTCGTAGACGTGCCGGGAGGGATCGATGGAGCGCATGGCGTCCGCGCGCCGCTGTTCCTCGATGGCGTGCGTCACGAGGCCCGGGACGCGGGAGATGGCGAACAGCATCGCGGCCGTCTCGGCGTCGAGCCCGAGGTCGCCGGCCACGGCGGCGATGGCCCCGTCCGCGTTGAGCGGCAGCCGCGGCTGTCCGGCCGCGGCCTGCCGTTCCCCGAGTTCCTGCTCGACGGCCCGCGCGAGCTGCGTATGCCCGCCCTCGAGCTCCAGCTCGAAGGCGAGCTGCATCAGGCGGGCCGCGCGCGGGTCGCGGCGGTGCCGGCGGTGTCCGAAGCCGGGCGGGACGCTGCCGCTGCGCTGATCCAGCAGCCGGCGCGCGGCGTCGTCGTAGGAGACCCAGTCGCCCACCAGCGCGAGCCCTTCGTCCAGGAACCGCATGCAGCCTTCGATGCCGCCGCCGCCGCCCAGGGGCGAGCCCAGGGCCAGGATGCCGGCCGCCGCGGCGGCGTGCAGGGGAGCGCCGGCGCCGGCGACGTGCCGCGCGGCCAGCGTCGAGGGGGGCGCGGCCCCGTGGTCGAGGGACGCCACCAGCAGGGCGTCCATGACGCGGCTCACCGTCCGCGAAGGGAGCTCCCCGGTGACGAGCAGGTAGATGGCGTCGGCGAACGTCAGCCGCCCCATCAATTCGTCGAGGGGGTAGCCGCGCACCAGGATCTTGTCCGGTTCGACCCGGGTGATGGCCGTCGGCCAGCGGTCCGGCGGCGGCTGACGCGCGGGCTTGGTGTTCCGTTCCACGGCGCGGACTCCTATGGTGGCGCGACGATCCCCAGATAGGGGAGGTGCCGGTGCGCGCCGTCGTGGTCGAGGCCGTAGCCGACCACGAACCGGTCCGGGATTCTGAAGCCGACCAGGTCGACGGGCACCGTGGCGCGCCGCCGCGCGGGCTTGTCGAGCAGCACGACCGTGTCGAGGGTGCGGGGCCGCCCGGCGAGCAGGTGCTCGCGCAGGGCCCGCAGCGTCAGCCCGGTGTCGATGATGTCCTCCACGATCACGACGTGCCGTTCGCGGAGGTCCGTGTCGGGGCCGTGCACGAGCCGCGGCGTTCCCGACGTGGTCGTGGCCGAGCCGTAGCTCGAGATCCGGACGAAGTCGACGGTGACCGGCCGCTTCATCGCCCGGACGAGGTCGGCCAGGAACACGAAGCTGCCGGTGAGCACGGCCACGAAGTGCGGCGTCGCGTCCTTCGGGAACCGGGTTTCGAGACTGGCGGCCAGCTCGGCTACGCGAGCGCGAATCTGCTCGGCCGTGTACAGCGGCGTCGGCGCCGCGGACGTGACGGGAACCATGCGGGCGAGATTACTATATCGGTACCGCGGCCCGGACCGTCCGGCGGTCTCGCGGCGCCGCGGCGGGAGTCGGAGGGCAGGGACATGAGACGAGCCTGCGTCGTCGCGGCGTTCTTCGCGTCGGGTCTCGCGGCGGGCGCGCCGGGGCGGGCGCAGCCGGTGGCCCTCGACGGCCATCCCGACGTCCGCCTGTTCTTCCAGGCCGCCCACGAGGACGGCGAGGTCGCCGGCGAGGCCCTGGAGCGGATAGCGGCGCGCTGGCGGGACGGCTACGCGGGGATCGTCCGCGACCTGCTGCGCTTCATGCGGCCGCCGCGGCGACCGCCGCCCGGCCCCCGCCTCGGCGCCGATCCCACGAATCCGGACGGCGCCGGCCGGCTGGAGTGGACGACGCGGCCGGAGCATCCGAGCACCCGCGTCTGGCGGCGGCTGATGCGGTTCCTCGAAGAGCGGACCGGGCAGCGCTTCCGCGGCGACGTCCGCCGGGCGCAGCAGTGGATCTGGGAGCAGCCGTACGACCCGCATCCCGACTACGGCTTCTTCAAGGGGCAGTGGTACGCGCAGATCGACGCCCGCTTCGCGGACTTCTTTCCGCGCCGCGTGTTCTCGCTGATCCGCCTGGACGAGATCGACTGGGGCGGGGTGACCGTCAACGGGATCCCGCCGCTGGAGTACCCCGTGCACGAGCCGGCCGGCGAGGCCGCCTGGCTCGACGACGACCACGTCGTGTTCGGGATCGCCGCCGGCGGGGAGACCCGCGCCTACCCGAAGCGGATCCTGGCGTGGCACGAGATGGCCCTCGACCGGCTGGGCGGCGTCGAGCTGACCATCGTCTACTGCACGCTGTGCGGCACGGTCATCCCCTACGAGAGCGTCGTCGACGGCGAGCACTTCCGGTTCGGGACGAGCGGCCTGCTGTACCGCTCGAACAAGCTGATGTTCGACCACGGGACGCGGAGCCTCTGGAACACCTTCGAGGGCGTTCCGGTGGTCGGCGCGCTCGTCGGCTCCGGGCGCCGGCTGACCCGCCGGCCGGTGGTCACGACCACCTGGGGGGAATGGCGCCGCATGCACCCGGAGACCACCGTGCTGTCGCGGGACACGGGGCACGAACGGGACTACGGCGAAGGGGTCGCCTACCGCGCCTACTTCGCGACCGACGAACTGATGTTCGAGGTGCCGGGGCGGGACGGCCGGCTCGACAACAAGGACGAAGTGCTGGTCCTGCGGATCGAGGACGCGCGCGGCGAGCCCCGGCCGCTGGCCATCTCCGCCGACTATCTCGAGGACCACCGCCTGCACGTGGAGGAGCACGCCGGCCGGCGTCTGCTCGTCGTGACGAGCCGCGAAGGGGCCAACCGCGTCTACGACGCCGGGGCGGCGGAGTTCGAGCGTCTCGCCGGGGACCGCGTCGTCGTCGACGCGGACGGCGGGCGCTGGCGGGTGACGGAGGAAGCGCTCGTCCACGCCGCCGACCCCGAACGGCGGGCGCCGAGGGTGGCGGCGCAGCGCGCGTTCTGGTTCGGGTGGCGCGCGCAGTTCCCGGAGACGCGGCTGGTGCGTTGATCTCGCGCCGCCCCGGCGATCACCGGGGCGCCGGACGGCCGGACGCCGGGCGGCGCGGCCGTTGCGGGAAGCGGAGGGGGACGTAGCCCCCGGCGGGCGTCCATTGCACCCGGCCCGCGGCGCCGGACGTCCCGGGGCGGCGGAAGTAGACGAGCGCTTCGAGGAGCTCCGCCGTGGCCGGCCTCAGCACCTCGCGGGCGATGGCCGTCAGCGCGTCGAAGCGCTCGGTTTCGACGATCACCATCAGCACGCCGGAGACCGAGGCGACGCTGACGACGCGCCAGCCGCGGCCGGCGAGGACGGGCTGGCCCGGCCGCGGGCCGGCGGAGGGCGGCGCGGGGCGCCGCAGCGCGTCGGCGCGGGGCAGCGGGGGGGCGTCCACCGCCGGCCGGCCGGCGTCGACGCGGCGCATCTCCACCGCGGCGTCGGCCAGACAGGCCAGAACCACGGCGGCGGCGCCGATCGCCGCCCGCGGCCGAAGGCGCGGCCGGCCGGTGGGCGCGGCCGGCCCGGGGCGCGCCGCGCCGTTCACCGGACGCCTCGCGCCGCGGGGCGGCAGGTCACGGGCGCGGCCGGGGCGCGCGGGCGGCTGGCCGGATCCGCCGGCCCTGCAATATCCTGTGGAGCGTCGGGAGTCTTCGGCGGACGGACGCCTGCGCGGAACGACCCGCGCACGCACGAGCAAAGGAGTTCAGGAACATGAGACCACCGCGCGTTCTGACGGCCGTCCTGGCCGCCGCCGCGTTCGGCGCCGGCGGCGCGGGGGCGGCCGAGCTGGAGGTCGGCGACGCCGCCCCGCCGTTCGAGCTGCCGGGCAGCGACGGAAACGTTCACAGCCTCGCCCAGTACGAGGGGAAGACCGTCGTGCTGGCGTGGTTCGTCAAGGCGTTCACCGGCGGTTGAACGGCCGAGTGCGAGTCGCTGCGGGATTCCAGCGACCAACTGAACCGGTTCGACGTCCAGTACTTCATGATCAGCGTCGACGACGCCGAGACCAACCGGCGGTTCGCCGAATCGCTCGACGCGAACTTCCCGATCCTCAGCGACCCCGGCCGGGAGGTCGCGGAGGCGTACGGCGTGATGAACGCGGCGTGGTCGTTGCCCAACCGCTGGACCTTCATCATCGGCCCCGGCGGGAAGATCCTGATGATCGACAAGCAGGTCGCCATGTCGGGAGCCGGACAGGAGCTGATCGCCAACCTCACGGAGCTGGGCGTGCCCCGGAAGTAAGGCGCCCGGCGGCGCGCGGACACGGCCGGGGACGGCGGATGACGCGGGCGCGCCGTCCGCCGTTTCCCGGACCGGCGCCGCCGCCGGTCAGTTGGATTCCGAGCTTTCGGACTTCTCGTCGACGCTCATCTCGTCCTTGAAGCCCCGGATCGCCTGGCCCAGCCCCTTGCCGATGCCGGACAGCCGGTTGGCCCCGAAGATGAAGACCAGGATGACGAGGATGATGATCAGTTCCCAAATGCCGAGCGGGCCGACCAGCGCGAGCATCGGTTCGGAGTGCATCGTCTGACCTCTTTCTGCGTTCCCCCGATTGTAGATCGATTCCCGCCTTCGGATCCCGTACCGCCCGTACCGCCCCGCGCCGGGCGTCCGGCGCCCGCCGTCCACGCCCGACGCCGGCCGACCGTTCATGTTAGGTTAGCGGCCGGATGACCGACACCCCCGACACCCCCGCTTCCGGCGTCCGGGCGGTCCAGGAGGCCCAGGCCCGGTTCGACGAGCTGCGTCGGCGGGCCGGCCTGCTGCTGGGCCCCGCGCTGTTCCTGATCGTGCTCCTCCTGCCGCTCGAGAGCCTGACCCCGGAGGGGCGCCGGCTGGCGGCGGTGATGGCGCTGGTCATCGTCTTCTGGACCACCGAGGCGCTGCCGCTGGCGGTGACCGCGCTGCTCGGCCCGGTGCTCGCCGTCATGCTGCGCGTGGCGCCGGTGCGCGACGTGCTGGCGCCGTTCGCCAATCCGCTGATCTTCCTCTTCGTCGGCAGCTTCATCCTGGCGCAGGCGCTCTTCGTGCACCGGGTGAACGAGCGCATCGCCTACGGGGTCCTGTCGCTGCGCGTCATCGGCGCGCGGCCGACCCGCATCCTCGTGGCCTACGGCGCGCTCGCGGCGTTCCTCTCGGCCTGGATGAGCAACACGGCCACGACCGCCATGCTCGTGCCGATCGGCGTGTCGCTGGTGGTCTTCATGGAGTCCGAGGGCGGGCTGCCGAAGCGCTACGGGACGGCGCTGATGCTGATGACCGCCTACGGCTGCTCCATCGGCGGCATGGCGACCCCGGTCGGGACGCCGCCGAACATCATCGCCCTCGGGTTCATCGGCGAGCAGCTCGGCGTGCGCATCTCGTTCGTGGAGTGGATGCTGCTGGCCGGGCCGGTGACCCTCCTCTTCATGGGCATCGTCTTCGTCTACCTGAACCGCGTCGGGCGCACCGGGGTCGCCGAGATTCCGGGCGCGGAGGCGATCATCGCCGAACGTCGGCGGGCGCTCGGCCCCTGGAAGCCGGGCGAGCGGAACGCGGTGATCGCCTTCGGCGTGACCGTGGCGCTGTGGATCGGCCCCGGCCTGCTGCCGCTGCTGCTCGGCCGCGAGCACCCCTTCGCGGTGGCCGTGCTCTCCAGCGTGCCGGAGTCGGTGGCCGCGCTGACCGGCGCCGTCCTGCTCTTCCTGCTGCCGGTCAGCCGCACCGAACGGGCGACCCTCACCTGGAAGCAGGCGGCGCAGATCGACTGGGGGACGATCCTGCTCTTCGGCGGGGGACTCTCGCTGGGCACGCTGTCGGGCGCCACCGGACTGGCGCAGGTCGTCGGGGAGGGCATCACCGGGCTCGTGCCGTCGAACGGCGTCGCGCCCATCACGTTCGCCGCCACGCTCTTCACGGTGGTGCTCTCGAACACGATGTCCAACACCGCCGCAGCCAACATCGCCGTGCCCATCGTGATCTCCATCGCGGCCGCGGCCGGCGTCGACCCGATCACCCCGGCCGTCGCCGCGGCGCTCGGCGCGTCGGTGGCGGTGGTGCTGCCGGTGTCGACCCCGCCCAACGCCATCGTCTACGCGTCCGGGCGCATTCCCATCACCGGCATGATCCGCTACGGGCTGCTGATGGGCGTGCTGGCCGTCGTGCTGGTCCCGGTCGTGACGCTGGCCATGATGCGCCTGGTGGGCATCGGGGGCTGATCGCGGGCGCGGCCCGGCCGTCGATCCCGGTCCGAGGGCGCGGGGCTCGGGTCCGGCCTCGAAGGGCCGGCGGCGAGGGCCGCTCTACGCCGTCAGTCCGTCGAGTGGGCCGGACAGGTCGACGAAGTCGCCGTCCTGGCCGCGCGCCCGCCGCAGCCCGACGTGGTCGACGTCGAGGCCCATGGCCCGGGCCACGCTCACCAGCAGGCGCTGGTGCGGCGCGCCGGAGAAGCGCGTCCGGCCGCCGGGGGCGGCCCGCGGCGGGACGCGCATGCGGATGGGAGTCTCGTGGGGCCGGTACAGGTAGCGCCCGGTCCGGAAGGCCCACGAGCCGCCGACGAGCACGGGGTTGTAGCGGCTGTAGCCGTGCCAGCCGTCGCCGAGCTCGGAGCCCCAGACGATGAGGGTGTTGTCCATCACCGAGCCGCCGCCGGCGTCGGGGACCGCCTCGAGCGCGCGGACCAGACGCGCCACCTGCTCGGCGTGGCGCCGCGCGTAGGCGGCCATCGCCGCGTGCCGGGCCGGGTCCTCGTATATGTAGTGGGCGATGCCCTTGTGGACCTTGTCGCTGATGTGGTCCGCCCCGAACTCCGCCGTCGGCATCTCGCCGAGCGAGAGGGAGACCACCCGCGTGACGTCGCAGCCGAACGCCGCGGCGACGACGTCGGTGAACGCGTCGAAGCGCCGGTCGTAGCGCTCGAAGGCGGCGGCCGGCCGCGGCGGCGCCTCGCAGGCCAGCCCCGCCAGCGCCTCGAGGCGCCGTCCGAGCCGGTCGACGAGCGCGAAGTGCGATTCGATCCGCGCCCGGCCGAGGGCGTCGAAACCGCCCGCCCGCGCGCGGTGCTCGCGGTAGGCGAAGTCGAGCGCGGCGCGCCGGCGCGCTCCCACCGCGTCGCCGGACGAGGCCGCGCCGAAGACCCGCTCCCAGGCGCCGAGCGGCGTGTTCTCGGCCGGCAGGCGCACGCCCCCCGGGTCGTAGGCGATGGGGCGCCCGGCCTCGAGGGCCGCGTCCACCGACAGCTCCAGGGACGGCAGGCGGTCGGGCCGCGCGACGTGCGCGGCGACGAGCTGGTCCAGCGACGCCGACGTCGAACGGCTGTCGCGCGCGGAGAAGTCGGCGTTGTTCCCGGTCCAGGCGTGTATCCAGCCGCGGTCGTGGCGGTTGCCGCCGGCGTCGAGTTCCGCGGTCGCCAGCGACAGGCCGTCGAGGACGATCAGGCGGCGCCGGTGCGGGTGCAACGGCGCCAGCGGCGCGCTCCACTGGTCCCGCGCCAGCGTCGTCAGGTCGAGCGACCAGGGCCGCTCCTCGGACGTTCCGGGCGGGCGCATGCGCCAGGCGGCGTACGGCCAGCCGTGGCAGTGGCTGACGACGACCAGCCGCCGGGGCGGCGCCGCGGTTTCGGCGAGGGCCCCCAGGACGCCGCGGGGCCGGCCGGCGCCCAGCGCGGTCAGTCCGCCGAGTCGAAGAAGGCGTCGGCGCGTGATCATCGGGCGCCTCCCGGGACCCCGCCGGCCGGCGGGGCCCCGCGGAACAGGTCGCTGCCGGCGATCGCGATCAGGAGCTCCCGGATCGAGTCGTCCTCGCGGAAACGGCGCTGGATCGGGGCCAGCCCCGGCGCGGCCGCCTCGATGCGCCGGCCCAGGGCGGTGCGCGTCCAGTGCAGCGCGTAGCAGTCGCGCGCGCGGCCGCTCGCGGCGAGCTGGCGGACGAAGTCGACGCCGTCGGTGAACGCCAGCGTCTCGCCCCCGGGCAGCGTCAGCGAACCGCTGGCGTCGACCGGCCGGCCGTTGTCGCGGGCGCGCCAGGCGCCGAGGGCGTCGTAGTGCTCGAACGCGAAGCCCGCCGGGTTGATCCGCCGGTGGCAGGAGGCGCAGGCCGGCGCGGAGGTCGCCGCGGCGGTCCGCTCGCGGTTCGTGCTCTCGACGGCCAGCGAGTCGGGCGGCAGGGCGGTCTCGGCGCCCTGAATCGGGGTTCCCGGCTCCACGCAGGCGACGCGCTCGAGGACGTGGACGCCGCGCGGGATCGGGCCGGGCTGCACGGCGTAGGCGCCGGCGGCGAGGAACGACGGATGCGTCAGCACCCCGGCCCGCCGCTCGGGCGGGAACGCGGCCGGATGGAGCGTCAGCGTCTCCTTGCGTCCGATGGACGCCGCCACGAACTCGATCCGCCGCGTCACGGCCGGCCGGCCGGCGAGCCGCGCGGCCTCCGGGCCGTGGATCGGCGCCGTCGCGTCCGACAGGTAGCCGTGGTGGTCGGTCAGCAGCGCGGTGAACGTGCCGTCGCCGTCGAAGACGGTCCGCTCGACGAACAGCTCGGTCTCCAGCTTCAGCGAGTGGCGCAGCGGACCGAGGACGGCCGGCCACTGCACGTCGTCGTCGCGCGCCGTCTCGATCTCCGGCGGGAGGCCGAACCGCGGCCCGAAGGCGCGGCGGGCGGGCGCGATGCGCAGCACGTCGTCCGTGCCGAGCCACTGGTTGTGAAAGTGGACGACGGCGGGCCGGGCCTTCGGGTCCGCCAGCATCCGGCGCGCCTGCCGCTCGACCTGTTCGCGCGAGGAGAGCGCGCCGGCCGCGGCCGCCGCGGACAGCGCGTCGTCGGGCATCGAATCCCACAGGAAGTAGGAGATCCGGGCCGCCGTCTCCCAGGGCGTGGGACCGCCGGCGCCGCCCCGCTCGATGCGGAAGTGGAAGGCGGGCGCCTGCAGGATGCCGGCGACGGTCAGCGCGACGGCCTCGTCCGTCCCGGCCCGCGCCAGGTTGGCGCGCCAGAACGCCAGCAGCCGCTCCCGTTCTCCGGCGTCGAGGGGCCTGCGCCAGGCGCGTTCGGCGAACCGTTCGACGGCGGCCCGCGCGCAACGCTCCCGCCCGGCGCGGGGCCGGGCTCTCCCTTCCCGGCAGGGGAAGAACGCCGGCGACCCGGGGGCGAACGACGCGAAGTGCATCGCCGCCAGATGCAGCTCCTCCACCTGCCGGGACGAGGGGTTCTGCCCCTGCGCGATGCCCTCGAAGCCGCCCGCGCCCGGCTCGGCCGGGAACCGCCAGGGCCAGACCGGGGGCGGCGGCGGGGGCAGGAAGACGCCCCGGCTCGCCGCCCGCCGCGGGCTCAGCGCGTCGGCCAGGGCCGGCCGCGGCGGCCAGCGCTCGCCGTCCCGCGGAAAGCCCAGCAGGTCCGCGACGGTGTTGTTGTACTCCGTGGGGGTCAGGGCCAGGGGCGGAGCGCCGGGGGCGGCGTCCGGCCCGGGCGGTTCCCCCGCCCGCGTCCGGGCGCCGCCGGCCGCGCCGAGCAGGAGGGCCAGCGCGAGCGCCGCGGCGGACTTCATCGCGGGACTCGCCGGCCGGCGGCTGCGACGGCGGGGCGCCATGCCCATCTCACCGGCCGGCCGGTGGGGAAGGCGCCAGGACCGCGCCCAGGGCGTCGTCGCAGGTCGTGGAAACACGGCCGCCGTCCTGGCGGTCGCCGCCGACGAGGTTGCGAATCTCGAGGACGCACACCGCCACGGCGCCGAGCTGCCCGCGGACGGCCGCAAACGACGCGGCGGTGGAGTCTTCCAGGTTCTCGACCCGCGCGCGCCCGTCGCGAATCTCCGTACGCACGTCGCGGAACTCCGCGCCGACCTCGGCGCGCAGGCCGCGGAACTCCGCGCCGACCTCGGCGCGCAGAGTGCCGACCTCGGCGCGCAGGGTCCCGACGTCGTCGCGCAAGTCCCCGATCCGCGCGTTGGTGGAACACGACCCGCCGACGACGGCGACGACGATCGAGCCGATCCCGATCAGGAGCATGAGGTGGTCTCTGGGCACGTCGGCGCGGCGGCCCGCCGCCTCCGCCGGACTTTCGGTCGTCGAGCGATCAGACATGATTTCCCCTTCGAAATCCGATCCGGTCCCGGAATCGGATCCCGTGGCCGTGGGGGTTCAGGGAAGCCATTCTCCAAAGGATATCACGCTCGCCCGGCCGGACCCCGGGGCTGCCAACGGAGCCAACGACGACGCGAACCATGCGGTCTCCAGTCCCCGGTGCTTCCCGCTCGGCGTACCACGCCCGGATTTCCTCCAGATCGGCCAGCGCTGACGCGGCCAGGCGAATCCCGACGGCCATCGCCTACCCGAGTCCAAGCCGCGCCTTGACTTCGCGAAGGGTGAACTCGCGCCCGGCCTCGAGGTCGGACAGCCCCGCGACCACCGCGCGCATGAAGGTCCGCGCCTCCTCGGCGGCCTCGAACTCGGCGAGGGACTGCACCACCGCAACGCCGCGTCCGCGGCTGGTCAGCAGCACGGGGCGGCGTGAATCGGCCGCGTGTCTGACCACGCGGCCGGGGTTCGTCTTCAGATCCGTCAACGGCACGACGTCTTCGGAGAACTTGCCGGTCATTCTCAGCCCCCTGACAGGTCCCTTATACCGCACCTGCCGGAGCCGTGGACGCCGCGGACACATCCAGCCCGGCCCCCGGCTCGCCGGCGGCGCCGGGTTCGGCCGGCCCGGCGGTCCAGGATCCAGGATCCTGGATCCTGGAATCGGGATCCTCCCCGGACTTCCGGCGCGCGGGCGGGCCGGGCGGAGCCGGCGGTTGCGGTCCCCGCGGGACGCGCGCCGGCCGCGCGTGGAGCGGCCCGGAACGTGCATCAAGGGCCGCACGCGCCGCGCGGCGCCGCAACGCCGCAAAAAAGGGGTTGCGACCGGCGCGCGTTTGCGCTAGGGTGCATTTTTTTCAGCACGCGGCGCGCGGCCAGGGAGGAGCGGCGAGGGAGCGGAGCAGCGTAGTCAGTCGGCGTCGCCGTCCGCATCGATCCGACGAACCGCTCGACCGTGTCATCGGTCGGGCAAGGAGGATGGAACAGTGCGAAGGCTTACGACGTTCTTGACCGTCGCGGCGCTCGTCGGCGCGGCGGCGACGGCGGCCCTGGCGCAACAGGGCCGGACGGAGCTGCGGGGGAGCGTCACCGACGAGACGGGAGGCGCGCTCCCCGGGGTGACCGTCTTCATCCAGAACGAGGCGGACGGGACCTTCCGCGAAGTCGTCACCGGCGGGGACGGCAGCTACTTCGCGGCGCAGTTGCTGCCGGGGGTCTTCTCGGTCACGGCCGCGCTGCCGGGCTTCACGACGTTCCAGACGACCGGCTACGAGCTGCGCGTCGGGCAGACGCTGCCGCTCGACATCGTCCTCGGCGTGGGCGCCCTCGAAGAGACGGTCACCGTCTCCGGGCAGGCGCCGCTGGTCGACCTCACGTCGGCCGAGGTGGGCGGCGCCATCGACAACGCGGAGCTGGTGGAGATGCCGCTCGTGAACCGCAGCGCGTTCGCCGCGATCTCGCTGCTGCCGGGCATCCAGTTCCTGCCGTCGAGCTCGCAGGGCAACGACGGGATCATCGCCAACGGGCAGACCTCCGCGGCCAGCTCGCTGAACGTCGACGGGGGCTACAACGGCGACTCCACCGGTGGCGGCAGCGGCGGCAGCCAGGTCAAGGTGGCGATCGAGTCGGTGCAGGAGTTCCAGGTGGTCAGCGGGCAGTTCGACGCCGAGTTCGGCCGCTCCAGCGGCGCGGTGATCAACGCCGTCACCAAGCGGGGGACGAACCAGTGGTCCGGGGCCGGCTTCAGCTACAGCACCAACACCTCGATGACGGCGCGCAACTACTTCAACGCGCAGCAGTTCGCCGATGATCCGAGCGTGGAGAAGCCGACGAACAACAAGTACGAGTTGGGCGGCGTATTCGGCGGGCCGATCGTGCAGGACAAGGCGCACTTCTTCGTCAGCGTCGAGCGGCGGCTCAGTGACCCCGCCCGGTCGCGGACGTTCAACAGCCGCCCGGATCTCAACTGGTCGGCGCCGGAGAAGTGGCGCGCGTGGAACACCATGTACCGGGTGGACCATCAGATCAACGGGAGCAATTCGTGGGCCCTGCGGTTGATGCGCGAGCTGAGCCCGGAGAAAGACACGTATGGAGGCAGGACGCTGGCCTCGGTGCGGGACAACGAGGACGACGAACAGATCTGGGTCGGCAGCTACACCAGCGTCATCGGGAACAATGTCGTCAACACCGTGCGAATCACCCGCAGCTATGAAAAGTTCGACTGGGGTGGTCGCTGCTGGTTCGAGCTGAATGGACCGGATCTCCTGAACGGTCAGACGCGGAACTGCCCGCCCGCCTATAGCTACGACAGCTTCACCGACGGCAACTACGCGTGGGCGGGCGGCCGCATAGATTCGCAATGGCAGTACAACAACACCACGTCGTGGTTCGTCCCCGACATGATGGGTGATCACGACTTCAAGTTCGGCGGCACGTTCCATCGTTCGTTCATCGACGACTACAACGAGAGTCTGTTGGGAGGCCGCTTCTTTTTCGCGACCGACATGCCGTTCGACGTCGACGACTACTCGACCTACCCTGAACGGCTCACGGTGCGTGTCGGCAGGGACGCCGGCCGGACGTTCGCGTACCCCATCAACACGTGGGAGGCGTTCTTCCAGGACAAGTGGACGCTGAACGAACGCTGGACGGTGGGCCTCGGCGTCCGGTGGGACGCCGAGCTGCTGAACGCGAAGGTGGAAGACAATCCGCTGATGGTGCCGAGGACCGACCCGCGCGACTGGAACAACATTTCGCCGCGGTTGTCGGTGGCCTACGACGTGACGGGCGACGGTCGATCCGTTTTGCGGATGGGCTACGGGCACTTCTACGACCGGACGCTCTTCAGCGGGCTCGACAACGTCCTCCAGGATCCGGTCTTCAACGACTCCTTCGAGGCATCCTTCCCCCGCGGGGGAGGGGGGCAGGGCGGTGCGGAGGACCCCGGGCCGAGGAACGGCATGCCGATCGAGGACCCCGAGTTGAGGCAGGCCATGCGCATCGGCTCGGTGGCGGCCGGGGAATGCGGGGATTCAACCATACGCGACGGCGTGCCGCACTGCGTGCTGGTGAATCATGACTTCGTGCAATCGGTCTATCCTCCGAACGCGACCCGCTTCAACGAGGCCGCGGTCTACATCGACAACTACCGCCGGCAGCAGCCGTTGTTCGCCCAGTTCACGGCGGGGTTCGAGCGCGAGCTGATGCCGACGCTGTCGGTCGGGGTCGACTACGTCAACATCCGGGGCAGCGGACTGCTCAACCGCATCAACTACGTGGCGCCGTACCGCGACGGGACGGACAGCAGCGACCCGCTCACGTGGTATGACGCGTGGTACGGAACGGATCGGGTCGGGGTCTACAACCGCACTGACACCGTGTTCTACCCGAGCTGCCCGGACGCAGTGACCGCCGGCCTCTACAGCAATCCCACCAGGCTGGCCGAGGAGTGCGCGAAGGTGGGTCCGGACGGCCTCGGTCCGGCCGGCCTGCCGATCGGCGTCTGGCAAAGCCGGCTGCTGTCGATCGAGAGCGTCGGGAGCAACGCCTACGACGGCCTGAATTTCGCGCTCGAGAAGCGCTACTCGAACCGCTGGGGCATGCGGGTATCGTACGCGCTCGGTTACTCGCGCGGCGACACCTTCGAACAGTACGGCACCAACGGCATCAGCCTCAACGGCGTCCAGACGCAGGTTCTCGGCGACCTCAACCTCGCCGAGAACTGGCAGCCGGCGGAGCAGGACCGCAAGCACGTCCTGACCCTGAGCGGGCGCACGGAGCTGCCGGGCGGAATCACTCTCAGCCCCATCTTTCGCTACATGAGCGCGTTGCCGTTCACCATGTACAACAGCCGGATCGACCTGGACAGGAACGGCACCAACTGGGACCCGCTTCCCGCGGGGAGCTACAGCGGCGCGGGCAGCAACCCGATCACGGTGGAGCACAACGGACGGCAGGGCGGGGCGCGCTCGGCCGACTTCATCAACCTGGACCTGCGGTTCGGGTGGCGGGCGCGTCCGGCGGAGGGGGACACGCTCGACATCTACTTCGACATCATCAACATGTTCAACCGCCCCAACTTCAGTCCGGCGGTTGGGAACCAGAACAGCGGCGACTTCCTGAACTACACGAGCCTGCGCTCCGGGGGGATCCCGCGGCAGGCCAACTTCGGTGTGCGGTACGGGTTCTGATCCGCTGACGTTTCGTCTTCTCGGACGGCCCTCGCACGGGCGGGGGACGCCACTCCCGGAAGCCGGGCGTTCCGTTGATACGGGGCGTCCGGCTTTCCTTTCCCTTATGGGGTGTCGGGCGATGGCGGTTCGACGGTGTTCGCCACGGTCCGGGCGGCGTCTCGCGGTGGTTGGGCAGGGCCACGCGCCGCTGTCGCGCGCCGTGCCGGGACGAAAGTTGCACGCGGGGCTGTTCGACTTGACCGCACGATGAGCCGGACGCCCTTCCGGGCGCCCGGCTCGCCTACGCAGTCGGCCCGCTACGGCCTGCGGACCCCGGACTGCCAGCGGTGTCTGCTTTCGCTAGTCACAGACCCGCTTGTACACGGGACGGCAGCGGTGCGCCCCGGTGACGAGATCGACGCAGCACACGTAGCGCACGATGACCATCCTGCAGGAACCGCCGCCATCGTTGCCCCTCTCGCACTCCGGCCGCTCTCCCTGGTCGCCACCGTTTTCGCACTCGAGGGCGTGCACGTTCGTCGACGGCGCGAGCTCCCGCGGAACCCACTCGCCGTCACCGTCGAGAACGCCCGCGCCGAAGGCGATCCCCACCATCATCACTGCCGTGCGCAGCAGCGACGCGGCCCGGGACACGAGACGTTGCCTGGAGACGTGCATCTGTTGCTCCTTCCTGGGTTCACGGCGCCTCCGCGTGCCGACCCCCGTTCCACACGTGCGGTTTCGTGCGTTCCCGCCGCCACCGGGTTCTCGAGGATCCCGGCGGGTTCTCTTCCGTTCCAGCCCTCCCTTCTGCACGTGCGGTCCGTTCGTTCCGTGGCCACCGGCATCCTCCGGTCCAGCGGCTCTATACTCTTAAGAGGGAGTTGGGGGGCGTACGATTACAGCCTTGCTGAAAAAAATTTTTCCGCGCCGGGTAGGATGTGCAGGAGACGTGACGCGGCGAGACGGGACCGGCGGCCGGCCCTGGTTCGAAGACCTGGGGCGTGACGCGCGCCAGGCGGTCCGCGGCGCGCGCCGCGATTCCGGCTTCGCGGCCACGGTGGTGATCGTGCTGGCGCTGGGGATCGGCGCCAACGCGGCGATGTTCGGCATCGTTCACGGGATGCTGATCCGGCCGTTGCCGTATCCCGATTCCGCCGCGGTCGTGCGGGTCGGCGCGTCGTCCGCCGCTCGCCTGGCGCGGGGCACGTCGCTTTCGAACCGCACGCTGCCGCCGTTGCGGGAAAGCGCCCGGTCGTTCGAGCAGCTCGCCGCCTACGTGGAGACGTCCGTGGAATGGGCGGGGCCGGACGGTGCGGTCACGCTGCGCGGCGCAGCCGTGTCACCGGCCCTCTTCCCGTTGCTGCGGGCGACGCCGCTCCTCGGCCGGCCGTTCTTCGAGGAGGAGGCGCGGGCCGGCGCGGACCGGGTCGTGCTGCTCAGCCACGGCGCCTGGACCCGGCGCTTCGCGGCGGACCCGGGCGTCGTCGGGGCGCCGGTGCTGTTCAACGACACCCCGTACACGGTCATCGGCGTGCTGCCCCAGGGGTTCTGGTTCCCTGACCCGGAGGGGGAGTTCTGGACGCCTTTCGTCGTCCCGCCGTTCACGTCCCCGAGCGGGGAGGGCGTGACGATTCTGTTCGCCTTCGACGCGCTCGGGCGGCTTCGCCCCGGCGTGTCGCCGGAGCAGGCGGCCACGGAAGCCCGCGCCATCCTGCAACGCGTCGGAGACGGGCCGTCGGGAGACGCCGTCGACGTGCGGGTCGTGCCGTTGCTGGAGCAGATGGTCGGCGGGTATCGGCCGGCCCTGCTGGCGCTCGGCGTGGCCACGGCGCTCGTGCTGTCGATCGCCTGCGTCAACGTGGCCGGTCTGTTCCTCGCGCGCGGGTTGGCGCAGCGGCGGACGCTGGCGGTCAGGGCGGCGCTCGGCGCGGGCCGCGGCCGGATCGTGCGGCAGCTCCTGACCGAGAGCGTGATGCTCGGCGTGGGCGGCGGGGCGCTCGGTCTGGCCGCCGCGGCGGCCGTTCTGCGCGCGGCGCCGGCGTGGGCGCCGGGCGGCGTCGCCCGGCTCGACGATCTCGGGGGCGGCGGGGCGCTGGCCGCGTTCGCCGCGGGGTTGTCCATCGCCGTCGGGTTGCTGTTCGGCGCGGCGCCGGCGCTCCAGTGTTCGCGCTTCGATCCGGTGCGTGCGTTGAACGACGGAAGCGCGCGGTCCGCGGGCGGTCACCGGCTGCCGCGGGCGAACCGGGCGCGCGCCGCGCTGGTGGTCGCGCAGGTGGCCCTCGCGCTCGTGCTGTTGATCGGAGCGGGCCTGCTGCTGCGCAGTTTTGTCCGGCTCGTCACGGTCGACCGCGGCTACGACCCGGCGAACGTGGTCGCCGCCCGCGTCCGCAACCCGGACCACCGCCTCCGTCCGTCCGGCTTGACGCCGGCGCTGGTGACCGAGCTCGCGGCGGCGAACCAGCGGTTCCGGGAGGCGCTCGACGAGGCGCTGGTCCGGTTGGCGGCGCTTCCGGACGTCGAAGCGTTCGGGCTGTCGTCGCGCCTCCCGCTCGCGGGCGGTCCCGGGGGCGCCGCGGTGGTTCGCGCCGCCGGCCGTCCGGTGCCGCGCGACCCGGACGAGCTGCCGCAGGCGCGGCTGCAGGCCGTCAGTCCCGGCTATTTCGACGTGCTGCGGTTGCGCCTTCACGCCGGACGCTTCCTCACGCGCCTCGACGGGGCCGGGGGCCCGCGTGTCCTGGTGATCAACGAGACGCTCGCCCGCGCGCTCTTCCCGGGGGAGCCGGCGGTCGGCCGGCAGGTGCTGTTGCGGGGCGACGAGCCGTGGGAGGTGGTCGGCGTCGTCGGGGACGTCCTGTACGGCGGGCTCGATCTCGCCGCGTCGCAGGCCGAAGCGTTCATCCCCCTGCCCCAGGTCGCCGTCAGTCCGGTGCTCGACCTGGGGCCGCCGTTCGTCACGGTCCGGACCTCCGGCGATCCGGCGGCGGTGGTTCCGTTCCTCCGCGAGGCGGCGGCGGCGGCGCACCCGCGCGCGACGATGGAGGAGGTGATGACGATGGAGGCGCGCCTGCGGGCCGCGGTCGCCCAGCCGCGCTTCTACGCCGCCGGCGTCGGGTCCTTCGCCGCGCTCGCGGTGTTCCTGGCCGGGTTCGGCCTCTACGGCGCGCTCGCCTACGCCGTCGCGCAGAGGCGGAGCGAGATCGGCATCCGCATGGCGCTCGGAGCGGAACGCCGCGACGTTCTCCTGCTGGTGGTCCGGCAAGGCGCCGCGCTGGTGGCCGCCGGCGCCGCCGCCGGTCTGCTGGTGTCGGCCGCGTTGCGCCGCGTTCTGGAGAGTTTCCTGTTCGGCGTCACCACCGACGACCCCCTGACGCTGGCGGCCGCGCTGCTCGTGCTGATCGTGGTGGGACTTCTCGCCTGCTGGATTCCGGCGCGGCGGGCGGTCGGGGTCGATCTCGTGCAGGCTCTTCGTTCCGGGTAGGCGCGCGGCGTCCTCGCATCGATTCGCAGTGGCGGTACGACGACGACGTCACCGGGGCGGCCCTTCGGGACGCGGGCGAAGATGAAGAAGCGCAAGCTGCCGCTCGGCATTCAGACCTTCCGCACGGTCCGCGAGGAGGGCTGCTATTACGTCGACAAGACGGCCTACGCGAAGCGGCTCGTCGACGAGGGGGCGCGCTACTTCCTGTCGCGCCCGCGCCGTTTCGGCAAGAGCCTGTTCCTGGACACGCTGAAGGAGCTGTTCGAGGGCGGCGAGGAGCTGTTCCGCGGGCTGCACGTCCACGGCCTCTGGGACTGGTCGGTCCGCCACCCGGTGGCCCGGCTGAGCTTCGGCGCCGGCGACTTCCGGGATCCGGGCCATCTGCGCGCGGACGTCCTGGCGCAGCTCGACGGCCTGGAACGCGAAGCGCGGGTCGAGCCCCGCCACGACACGGGAACCGCGCGGTTCCGCCACCTGCTGCGATCGTGGCACGAGCGCGCCGGACGGCGGGTGGTGGTCTTGGTGGACGAGTACGACAAGCCGATCCTGGACGCGCTGGCGGAACCGGACGCCGCGCGCGCCAACCGCGAGTACCTGCGCGGGTTGTACGGAGTGGTCAAGGACTGCGACGCGCACGTGCGGTTCACGTTCCTGACCGGCGTCAGCAAGTTCTCGAAGGTCAGCCTGTTCTCGGTCCTGAACAACCTGGAGGACATCACGCTGGATCCGGTCTATTCGTCGATCTGCGGCTACACCGAGGCGGACCTCGACGCGGTGTTCGCGCCGGAACTGGCCGGCCTGGACCGCGGGCGCATCCGCGACTGGTACAACGGCTACAACTGGCGGGGGGCGGAGAAGGTCTACAACCCCTACGACGTGCTGCGCCTGTTCCGCCGGAGGGAGTTCCAGTCGTGGTGGTTCGAGACCGGCACGCCGGCGTTTCTGGTGGAGACCCTGATCGAACGCGGGGTCGCGTCGGTGGCGCTGGACGGCATGATCGGCACGGACGAACTGCTGTCCACGTTCGACGTCGAGCACATGGCCACCGAGGCCCTGCTGTTTCAGACCGGGTATCTGACCATCCAGGGCACGGAGCAGGAAGACGGGCACACGGTTCACCGGCTGGGCTATCCGAACCGGGAGGTGCGGCAGAGCCTGAACGAGAACCTGCTGGACCGTCTGACGGGGAGTCCGGCGCGGCGGATCGAGAACAGCCGCCGCCTGCGCCGGTTGTTGCGGGCCGGCGACGTCACCGGCCTGCGGGGGCTGTTCCACGCGGTGTTCGCCGGCATTCCGTACGAGTGGCACACCCGGAACGAGATGGCGCGCTTCGAGGGGTGGTACGCGAGCGTCTTCTACTCGTACTTCGCGGCGTCGGGGCTGGACGTGGCGGTGGAGGACAGCAGCAGCGGCGGGCGGCTGGACATGGCGGTGCGCGGGGACGGACGGGTGTATCTGTTCGAGTTCAAGGTCGTGGAGCAGGCGGGCGCGGGCGCGGCGCTGGAGCAACTTCGGACGCGGGGCTACGCGGACAAGTACCGTGCCCTGGGCGAGCCGATCCACCTGGTGGGGGTGGAGTTCAGCCGGGAGGCCCGCAACGTGGTCGCCTTCGAGACCGCCCCGGCCCAGTAGTCCGCGCCGTGGAACGGCGCGGACTACTGGAGCGGTCAGGTTGGGCGCCGAGCGGAGGCGCAAGGCGACGCTTGGTGGGCGCTACCGGGGAAACTGCAGGAGGTTCCTGACCTCTTCGGACTCGAAGGCCTGGCGGGCGATCGTCTCCAGGACGCGGCTCTCGGCCCCGCTGCGGACCGACCCGGCCAGCGTGACCACCGCCTCGTCGACGATGATGCGGAACGGCGGGACGACATCCCCCGTCAGCGTGTAGTGCGACAGCGTCGGGTGCCGCAACGCGCGGGCGGCGATCTGCAAGCGCAGCCTCTCGTCGCGGCTCGACGTCGACTGCCGCGCGATCCGCATCCGGATCTCCTGCACGCCGCGGATCTTCGCCACCCGCTCGAACAGCTCCGCCGGCTTGTCGCGGTCCTGGGTCACGGCCCCGTTCAGGGTCACGACGCCGTTCTCCACGCCGCCGCCGACGAAGTCCCAGATGGAGATGTAACGGTAGTTGCGGATGGCCCGGCCCACGTCGCGGGCGATCTCGTCGTCGTCCTCGACCTCGGGGACGGTCAGCTCGCTGGCGACGGTCTCCACCCGGGGGAACGCCAGGGTCCGGTCGATCGCCTCGGTCTTGTCCCACAGCGTCGGGACGCGGCCGGCGAGCGTCGCCTCGGTTCCGGCGACGGTCACCGTGACGTCCTCGAGGTCGAGGCCGTCGCGGAGCATCTCCGCCACGGCCTCCGCGACCGCCGGCCGGGACTGTTCCGCGCGCGAGACCGCCCCGGCTTCGATGGTAGCCATGCCGGCCAGGACGAGAGCGGCCGCCGGGAATCCGAGGTTTCGAGTCTTCATGTTCACCCCCCGCGACACCGTTCCATTCTACTCCCCTGCCCCGTCCCGATGAACCCGGCCGGCCCCGGGGAAACGCGGGAAGAACCGCCGGCCGCGCGCCACCCGCGGACGACCGCGCATCGCGCCGCGGACTACACCGCGGACTCCTGTACGGGTTAGCATGGTCGTGTCGCCCGGAAGGAGGGACCTCCCATGCGCAATCCGCCCGCGGTTCGCTCGAAGCGCCTGCGTATCGGGCCGGGGATCGGGATCGCCGTTCTGACGGCGGGAATCGCGGCGCCGGTCCTGGCGCAGACCGATCCGGCGCAGGCCCCCCCGCAAGCCGGCACGTTCCGGTCCGGCGTGACGCTGATCCGCACCGACGTCATCGTCCGCGACGCCCACGGCGCCTTCGTCCCCGACCTGACGCCGGCCGACTTCCGTATCGAAGAGGACGGCGTGCCCCAGGAAGTGGCGTCGCTGATACTCGTGCACGGGGGCCGCGTCTTCAACCAGCTCGTGCCGCCGCCGCCGACGCACGAGGGCATCATCCTCCCCGAGCGCCGCGTGCAGAGCCGGATCCCGGGACGGATCATCGTCTTCTTCGTCGACGCCATGCACCTGGAGCCGGAGACCACCCCCCGCGTGCGGCACTTCGTCAAGGACGTGGCCGACACCCTGGTGCACGACGGCGACCTGGTGGGACTCGTCTCCAACGGCGCGGCGGGGACGGCGGTCGACCTCACCTACGACCTCGGGCACGTGAAGTCGGCCGTGGACGGCATCGTCGGCAGCGGCATGACGCCGCGCGACCTCATCGAGAACACGCAGGAGGGGCCGGACGGACCCGGCGAGCTGCGCTGGCGCGCGCACCGCGCGTTCATGACGGTGAACGGCGTCCTGGAGGGACTGGCGGGCATCCAGGACCGGCGCAAGGTCGTCATCTACGTCAGCACCGGCTACGACCTGAACCCCTTCGCCCTGCAGCGGCTGATGCGCACCCCCCTGCGCGACGAGCTCCTGCGCGAGCGGCCGATCGACCTGGCCGGGTCCAACATCGACCCGGGGGAACTGCTCAGTCCGTTCAACCGCGTCGAGCGCCAGGGGGCGGTGTTCGCCGACGGGGAGCTCATCCGCGAGCTGGCCGAGCTGAGCGAGACGGCCGCCCGCGCCAACACCACGCTGTACACCATGGACCCGCGGGGGCTCGTCTCCAGCCCCGACATCGACTACGACGTGCCGATCGACGCCTGGCGCGAGTACATGATGGCGGCCCGCTCCAGCCTGCGCACGCTGGCGGACCTGACCGGCGGCATCTCCATCGTCAACACCAACAACTTCTCGGAGCTGCTGCGGCGGATCGACGCGGAGACGAGCGACTACTACGTCGTCGGGTACAACACGAGCAACCCTGACCCGACCCACCGGCGGCGCGCGCTGCGCGTGACCGTCGCCCGCGACGGCGTGACGGTGCAGTCGCGCGACTCCTACACGCTCGCCCGGCCCGGCGAGCCGGCGGGCGGGGAGGTCCCGTGAGCGCGCTCGCGGTCGAGGCGCCCGCCGTGTTCGACGCCGCGCGGGCCGGCGCGTAGGCGGCCGGGCGGAAGAACGCGCGTCTTTCGCGTCCAGCGCGGAACGCTCCGCGTCCGGGCGCGGGGCGGCGCCGTCGGGTGCAGGACACGATGACTCCCGGGCCTCGACGCGACGATGCACGACGAAACCTACAAGACCCTCTTCGCGTTCCCGCGCATGGTCGAGGACCTGTTGCGCGGTTTCGTCGGCGGAGCCTGGATCGAGCAGCTCGACTTCGCCACGCTGGAGAAGCTGTCGGCCGATTACGTCAGCGACGAGCTGCGCACGCGCCACGGCGACACCGTCTGGCGCGTGCGCTGCCGCGACTCGTGGCTGCACGTGCTGGTGCTGCTGGAGTTCCAGTCCACCAGCGACCCGGACATGGCGCTGCGCATACTCGCGTACACGACCCTGCTGTACCAGGAGCTGGCGCGCGCGAAGTCGCTGGCGCCCGACGGACGGCGCCCGCCCGTGCTTCCGGTGGTGCTGTACAACGGCGCGCGGCCGTGGGCGGCGGCGCGCGAGGTGCGGGAGTTGATCGCGCCGGTGGGGCCGGACCTGGCGCCGTACCAGCCGTCGCAGCGCTACGTCGTGCTTGACGAGCGGCGGACGGCGGCCGACGATGTACCGCGGGACAACCTGATGGCGGCGGTGATCGGGTTGGAGCAGAGCCGGGAGCCGGCGGACCTGGTGCGGGTGGTGGATGCGTTGCGGGCGCGGCTGCGGGAGCCCGGCGACGCCGGCCTGCGGCGGGCGTTCACGGACTGGATCGGCCGTCTGGCGGCGCGGTTGGCGTCGGCGGGCGCGGCGTTGCCGCCGATGCCGACCCTGGAGGACGTGAGGATGACACTGATCGAACGCGTGAGCGAGTGGCCCGCCGAGTGGCGGCGGGAAGGACATGCGCAGGGTCTCGAGCAGGGTCTCGAGCAAGGTCTCGAGCAAGGTCTCGAGCAGGGCATCGAGCACGAACGGGCGCTGTTGCGGCGCCAAGCGGCGTCGCGGTTCGGAGCGGAGGTCGCCGAACGCCTGGCGGGGGTGTTGGCCCGCACCACGGACCCGGACCGGCTGGTCGAGATTGGCGACTGGCTGGTGCGTTGCGAGACGGGCGACGAGTTTCTCGCCCGCGTGGCCGAACCCGGGACCGGCGCCGGGTGATCGTCCTGCGCCGAGCCGTCAGAGGCGCTGGTTGGCGGCTGTCGCGCCATCGCGGCGCCTCCTGCCGTCACGCCCGGAACAGCATGGTCCCGAAGATCCCCATACCGAGGGCGCAGCGCCGAGCCACCGACAGCGCCTCGCGCAGGTCCTCGGATCGCGGGCCGCCCTCGATTCGCCTCACGCGGCGCAGCTCCGAGACCGAGACCCACGACACGAAGATCACCCACGCCGGATCCCAGCCCCGATCCCACGACGGCGCCTGCACGAGATCCACCAGCCCGAACCCGCAGGAGATCGCCCCCAGCACGACGACGACCCCGATGAAGAAATCGCTGTCCGACGACACGCGCACCTGACCATCCAGCATCGTCCCTACCCCCTGGACGACCGATCCGGGCGGCCGGCGGCGTTGAACTGGACTACCGGCCAGCCGGCGGCAGCCGCAACGCAATCTGAAACAGGAAGCCGATCACCAGCGCGAACCCGGCCACTACGATACCGATCAGGACGTTCAGGCGGGCCTTGGCCGCTTCCAGGTCGACGAAGGTCTCGCCGGTCCCGGCCGCCGCCTCTCGCGCCGTTTCGTCCGACGCGCCAGCTTCGATCGGCAGGCCTACGGCGCGAGCTGGGCGATCAGGCCGGTGGCCTGGGCCGCGAAGCGGCCGTCGGGTTCCCGCTCCACGTAGGTCCGCCAGAAGGTGACCGCCTCGGCGACTCGGCCCGCGTTCAGGCTGGCCATCCCCAGCCAGTAGTTCGCCTCGCCGTGGCTCGGGTCCAGCGACAGGGTCTGCTCGAAGAGGCCGCGCGCGTCGTCGAGCCGCCCCGCGTTCCAGGCGATGAGGCCCTGATCGAAGACCGCGCCGGCGTCGCTGCCCCCGCCCTCGGCGCCGCCCGACAGCCGGGCCGCCTCGGCGCTCGCCGCGCCGGCTTCGTCGAAGCGCCGCTGCGCGTTGTAGACGTCGGCCAGCGCGTCGAACGCCGCCGCGTCGTCCGGGGCGATCTCGGTCGCCCGCCGCAGGGCCCGCTCCGCCTCGCCGTGGTTCCCGCGCTGGAACTCGACGATGCCGAGGTTCCGCAGGCATTCGCCGCAATCCGGCGTGAACCCGAGGGCCTCGGTCAGAAGCCGCGCCGCTTCGTCGTGGTCGCCCCCGCGCGCCGCCTCCAGGCCGCCGTTGAACGCGGTGCGCGCTTCCAGATCGGCGATTTCCTCCGCCGAGAGCCCCGTGCGGTCGACCTGTCCCGGGGCCAGGACCTGCACGTCCAGCTCGAGCTCCTGCCCGGCGGACACCCGGACCTCGTACCGCACCGTCCCGATCCCCTCCGCCGTCACCGTGACGACGTAGGGACCGCTGGCGAGGCCGACCTGGATGTACTCGCCCTGGTCGTTCGACGAGGTCTCGAAGCTGCGGGTGATGCCGCCCTGGAACTCCATGATGACGCCGGCGCCCGCGACGGGGTTCCCTTCGTAATCGGTGACCACGCCGAAGATGCGGGCGCTGTTCTGGGCCAGCGCGGGCGGGGCCAGGACCGCGGCGGCGGCCGCGGCGAGCAGGAACGGGTGAATCGGTCGCGAAACGCGCATGGGGACACCTCCGGGGCACGCGGCCCGTAGAACGGCCTCACGATATCCCACCCGCCGGGCCGGGGCAACCGGGCGCCGCCCTTGCGGAAAACGCCGGACTGGGCTACAAGCGGGCGGTGCGCCCGGACGCGCGGCGGCGTCGAGGGACCGCGCGCCGAACGGCCGCGGCCCGGCCCGGCCAGCGCGTGATCTGCGTGCCGGGGATGGGCCGCGCGCCGAACGGCCGCGGCCCGGTCCGCGGCGGCGGGTGTCGTCCGGGAGCGCCGAGAACACCATGGGCGGGCGGTCGGAACCGGAAGCGGCGGTGGACGTGGCGATCGTCGGTGGCGGCCCGGCCGGCGCGTCGGCCGCGCGTCTGCTCGCGGCGTGGGGCCACTCCGTCCTCGTCCTGACGAAGCCGGAGACCGGCCCTCCGCCGCTGGCCGAGTCGCTGCCGCCGAGCTGCCGGAAGGTGTTCGAGGCGGTGGGCGTGCGGGAGGCGATCGAGGCGGCGGGATTCCTGACCGCGGGCGGCAACACGGTCTGCTGGGGCGGCGGTCCGCCGCGGGTCGCGGCGTTCGGCGGCGGCCGGGTGGGCCACCAGGTGCCGCGGCGCGACTTCGACCGCCTGCTGCTGGCCGAGGCGGCGCGCGCCGGGGCGGACGTTCGGGTCGGCGTGACGGTGCGGCGCGTCCGGGCCGCCGCGGAGGACCCGCGGACGACGGTGACCGGCCGCGACGGCCGCGGCCGGCCGGTGGCGGCGTCGGCCGGCATCGTCCTCGACTGTTCCGGCCGCGCGGGCGTCGTCGCGCGCCGCCACCGCACGCGCGTGCAGGCCGGCGAGACGACGCTGGCGCTGGTCGGGGTCTGGCGCCGCGGCGGGGGATGGCCGCGCGTCGCGGGCGAACCGGGCGGGCGCGCCGGCGCGGCGGGAGACGGCGACGCGCACACCGTGGTCGAGGCGTACCCGGACGGCTGGGCGTGGTCGGTGCCCGTGTCCCGCCGCCGGCGCTACGTGACGGTGATGGTCGATCCGCGGACGACGGCGACGGACCACCCCGGAGCGCTGGCGGCGCGCTACGCCGCCGAGCTGCGCAAGACGCGCCACGTCGCCCGCATGACCGGCGGGGCGGCGCTCGATGGGCCGCCCTGGGCGTGCGACGCCTCGCAGTACGGCGCCCGCCGGTTCGGAGGCCCCGGGTTCCTCCTCGTCGGCGACGCGGCGACCTTCATCGACCCCCTGTCGTCGTTCGGCGTCAAGAAGGCGATGGCGTCCGGCTGGCTCGCCGCGGTCGTCGCGAACACCTGCCTGCGGCGTCCCGGCCGCGCGGACCTGGCCCGGCGCTTCCACGCCGCGCGGGAGCGGGAGGTCTGGGCGAGCTACCGGCGGCAGGCGGCGCGCTTCTTCGCGCAGGCGTCGACGGGCGCGCTGCACCCTTTCTGGAACGACCGCGCGGACCCGGCCGGGGTGGAGGGCGCCGCGGACCGGGCCGGCGGGGGCGGCGCAGTGGAAGCGTTGCGCCGCGACCCGGCCGTCCGGGACGCCTTCGAGGCGCTGCGGCGCGCGCCGTCGATCCGTCTGCGGCCCACCCGCGCCGCCCGGGCCACGACGGCGCCGGCAGTGGTGGGACGCGAGATCGTGCCCGACGACAGCCTCTCGATCGAAGCGGGGGAGGCCGGGACGGTGACCGTCCGCTATCTGCGCGGCGTCGACCTGCCGGCTCTGGTCGCCCTGGCCGGCACGCGGGCGCAGGTGCCGGACCTCTACGAGGCCTACGGGCGGTCGCATCCGCGGGTGGAACTGGCCGACTTTCTCGGCGCGCTGTCGGTCCTGGTCGGCAAGGGGCTGCTGCGCAACGAGATCTGAGCGCGCCCGGCGCCGCGCGACTGCCGGCAAGCGGCGCGCGGCCTATAATGCCCTCATGGCCGAAACGGGCACGCGCACGTGGACGCCCATCCCGGTCCGGCCGGTGAAGCGGAAACCGGCCGGTCCGCCGGCGGCCGTGCCGATGCTGCCGCTGTCCGAGCTGGATTTCGCCGGCTGCGAGGCGTTTCCCCTGACGCGCGGCGGGTACCGCCGCTACGAGGGGCGGCTGGAAGTGTGGGACGCCGAGACGGAAACCGCCTGGCGGGTCCGCTCGACCACCGCGGCCCACGAAAGCCCCGCCGAGGGGCTGGTCGGGCTGGTCGAGCGCATCGCCGCGGTGCGCGGGTCGCCGATCCGCTGTTACGGTTCGACGGACCTGCTCGTGCGCGACGCGGAGGGCGAACCGCGGCGCGTGATGCAAGCGGATCAGGTCGTTTATCTGTATCCGTCGCGGGTGGACCTGCTGGGCTCCCCGGCGCTGGTGGTGGGCGAGCACCCGTTCCCCGACGTGGTGCTGGAGGTGGACCACACGACGGACGTTCGGCGGGGGAAGCTGCGGCTGTACGAGTCGTGGGGATTCCCCGAGCTGTGGGTGGAGGTGCCGGAGCGCCGCCCTCGGAGCCGCCCGCGGCGCCGGCGGGCGGGGCTGACGATTCACCTGTTGGAGGGGGGCGCGTACCGCGAGTCGCCGGTGAGCCGGGCGTTTCCGGGCTGGCGGGCGAAGGCCATCCACACGGCGATGAACGAGGCGGAGCCGTCGGGCTGGACGCACGCGATGCTGGAGCACCTGGGGCGGACGCTGGGCGAGCGGGACGGCACGGGGCCTGACGACGACCCGCTGCTGTATTCGCTGCGGGACCAGAGCCGGACGGAGGGACGGGCGGAAGGCGAAGCGAAGGGCCGCGCGGAGGGGCTGGCGGAAGGCGAAGCGAAGGGCCGCGCGGAGGGGCTGGCGGAAGGCGAAGCGAAGGGCCGCGCGGAGGGGCTGGCGGAAGGCGAAGCGAAGGGCCGTGCCGAAGGCTTGGCGAAGATGGCGCGCGAGGTCCTGCGGGCGCGGGGCGTCCCCTGTTCGGAGGACCTGTCGGCCGGCATCCCGGGCGGCGTGCCCGACCGCGTCGTCGCCGCCACGGCGCTGGCCTGCGGCAGCGAGCGGGACTTCCACGCGCGCCTCCGGGCGCACGTCGGAAAGTGATCGATCGTCTGGACGCTCGGTAGAGGGCCAGGCGCACCGGCACGCCGGCGCCGTCCAGCCTCAGGTACATCGTCGGCGCGGGGGCGGGCGCCGCCTCGGTTACCGTCTTGCCGTTTTCGTGCCGCGTCAACGACAGCACCGGACCGTGCCCCGGATCGCTAGGCCGCGCGCAGCGACACCCCGACTTGCCGCGGCGACGGTAACGCGCCGTCAGCGAACCGGCGCGCATCTCGCCCACCGACGCGAGCTGGTCGAGCACCTGCGCGCGCCGCCGTTCCAGCGTGCTGATCTTCTGCGTCTCGGACAGCATCGGGACCTCCTTCCACCACCAACAGCCCGCCTTGCCGTCAGATCCCGGACGATCCCGACCGGATCTACACCCCCCGAACGACAACCCCGCATTTGCTGACGTGCACCGTCTCGGGCCTGCGAAGGCGTGGCACGACGTTCTCATCCCCGAACGACAGCCCCGCATTTGCTGACGTGCACCCGGGCTCCGGGCGGTCTTTGCCAGAGCGCGGGCCGGCCCGTAGAATGGCCTGTTGCCGCCGGGCGCGGGAGGCCGCCGTGGCGCCCCGGACGCGGCGCAGGACGCGCCCGCGGCAAGGACACGCATGCCGGAGCCGACCCGCCAGCCGTCCGGGAGCCCGATCGTCATCCGGGGCGCCCGGACGCACAACCTCAAGAACATCGACCTGACGCTCCCGCAGGAGCGGCTGACCGTCGTCACCGGCGTGAGCGGATCGGGGAAGTCGTCGCTGGCCTTCGACACGGTCTACGCCGAGGGGCAGCGGCGCTACGTGGAGTCGCTCTCGGCCTACGCCCGGCAGTTCCTCGAACGGATGGAGAAGCCGGACGTCGACCGCATCGACGGCATCTGTCCCGCCATCGCGATCCGCCAGAAGAACGGCGTCCGCAACCCGCGCTCGACGGTCGGCACCACGACGGAGATCCACGACTACCTGCGGCTGCTCTTCGCCCGGGTCGGCCGCACGATCTGCCGGGGCTGCGGCGCGGAGGTGACCCGCGAGACGCCGGAGGCGGTGGCCGGCCGGCTGGCCGCCCTGCCGGAGGGGACGCGGTTGCTGGTCGGCTTCACGCATCCGGTGGCGGCGGCGGCCGGGGAGGACGGGCCGGCCGCGGCGGCCGAGGGCGCCGGCGGGGTCGCGGCGGCCGTCGACGACCTCCGGCGCAAGGGTTTCGGCCGGCTGTGCCTGGAGGGCCGCGCGGTGTCGTTCGAGGACGTCGATCCGGCACTGCTGGCCGGCCGCGAATCGCTGCAGGTCGTGGTCGATCGGATCCGGACCGCGCCGGAGGCGCTGCCGCGGCTGACCGAGGCGATCGAGACGGCCTATCACGAAGGGGGGGGCGACGCGTTCGCCGTCGAGGCCGGCGGCGCGGGGCCGGAGCGCGCGTTCAGCGAACGCTTCGAATGCCGCCCGTGCGGGATCGCCTACGAGGTCCCCCGGCCGACGCTGTTCTCCTTCAACAGCCCGTTCGGCGCCTGTCCCACCTGCCACGGCTTCGGCAACGTCATCGAGCTCGACATGGGCCTGGTCGTGCCGGACGGGACGAAGTCGATCGCCGAGGGCGCCGTCGAGCCGTGGAGCAAGCCGCGTTACCGCTCGCACCTGGCCGATCTGAAGCGCGCCGCGCGTCGGCGCGACGTCCGGACCACCGTGCCCTGGGCGGAGCTTTCCGCCGAGGAGCGGCGCTTCGTGGTGGAGGGGGACGGCGCCGGCTACGCCGGAGTCCGGGGGTTCTTCGCCGCGCTGGAGCAGAAGAAGTACAAGGTGCACGTGCGGGTGTTCCTGAGCCGCTACCGCGGCTACCGGGCCTGCGCGGACTGCGGCGGGACGCGCCTGCGGCGGGAGGCGCGCGACGTGCGGGTCGGCGGCCGCACGGTCGACGAGGTCTCGGCGTTCACGGTCGGGGCGGCGCGCCGGTTCTTCGAGGAGCTGACGCTGCCGGAGACGGACGCCGCCGTCGCGGAGCGCATCGTCCGGGAGATCCGGCGCCGGGTCGGATTCCTCGGCGGCGTGGGCCTCGACTACCTGACCCTCGACCGGCTCTCGGCCACCCTGTCCGGCGGCGAGGCGCAACGGATCAACCTGGCCACCTCGCTCGGCTCGGCGCTCGTCGGCACGCTGTACGTGCTCGACGAGCCGTCCATCGGACTGCATCCCCGGGACAACGACCGGCTCATCCGCATCCTCGGACAGCTCCGCGACCAGGGGAACACGGTGCTGGTGGTGGAGCACGACGCCGACATGATCCGCGCCGCCGACTACGTGGTCGACCTCGGACTCGGCGCCGGCGCGCGCGGCGGCCGCGTGGTCTACGCCGGCGACCGCGGCGGGCTGTCGCGCGAGACGACGTCCCTGACGGCGAAGTACCTGCGCGGCGACCTGGCGATCCCGATACCGTCGGCCCGCCGCAAGCGCCTGCCCGGCAGCCAGGCGCTGTGGGTGCGCGGCGCGGCCGAACACAACCTGAAGGGGATCGACGTCGAGATTCCGCTGAACATGCTGACCTGCGTCACCGGCGTGAGCGGGTCCGGCAAGTCCACCCTGGTGCACGACGTGCTGTACGCCGCGGTCAAGCGGGCCAAGGGGGCGTGGGACAAGCGCGTCGGCCGGCACGCCGGCATCGACGGCGTCGAGCTGCTCAACGACGTCGTGCTCGTGGACCAGACGCCCATCGGCCGCACCCCGCGCTCGAATCCGGTCACCTACCTGAAGGCCTTCGATCCGATCCGCGAGCTGTTCGCGGGGACCCGCGACGCGCGGGCGCGCGGTTTCTCGGCGAGTCACTTCTCGTTCAACGTGCCGGGAGGGCGCTGCGACGCCTGCGAGGGCGAGGGCGAGGTCCGCGTGGAGATGCAGTTCCTGGCGGACGTCTTCATGCCGTGCGAGCAGTGCGGCGGCAAGCGCTTCAAGCCGCGGGTGCTGGAGGTCACCTGGGGCGGGCTGCGGGTGGACGAGGTGCTGGACCTGACGGCCCGCGAGGCGCTGCAGTTCTTCGGCTCGTCGCCGCGGGTGGTGCGCAAGCTGAAGGTGCTCGACGAGATCGGCCTCGGGTACCTGCGGCTGGGCCAGCCCGCGACGACCCTCTCCGGCGGCGAGGCGCAGCGCGTCAAGATCGCCGCGCACCTGGCGATGCGGCATGACGAGCGGTCGCTCTACGTCTTCGACGAGCCGACGACCGGCCTGCACTTCGACGACATTTCGAAGCTGCTGGCCGCGTTCACCAGGCTGGTGGAGGCGGGGCATACGCTGCTGGTCATCGAGCACAACCTCGACGTCATCAAGACCGCGGACTGGCTCGTCGACCTCGGCCCCGAAGGGGGAGAAGCCGGGGGCGAGCTGGTCGTGGCGGGTCCTCCCGAGCGGGTGGCGGAGCATGACGGCTCGCATACCGGCCGCTACCTGCGCGAGGCGCTGGCGGGCGCGCGCGCCCTGGCCTGACGGAAGCGCCGTGCCCGCCGCCGTCCGCCTGCCGCGCTCGTTCTACCGCGGGACGCCGCTGGAGGTCGCCGGGGCCCTGCTCGGCAAGGTGGTCGTGCATCGGGGCGGAGGCGCGGCGGCGGCCGGGCGGATCGTCGAGGTGGAGGCCTACGGCGGCGAGGACGATCCGGCGTGTCACGCCGCGTCGGGCCTGACCCCCCGCAACGCGCCGCTCTACGGCCCTCCGGGCTACGCCTACGTCTATCTGAACTACGGCGTCCACTATCTGCTGAACGCGGTGACGGGGCCGGCGGGGTTCCCCGCCGCGGTGCTCCTTCGCGCGCTCAGCCCGGTGGAGGGGCTCGCCGGCATGCGCCGCCGGCGGCGGCCCGGGCCGCCGGGCGCGGAGCCGCCCGGCGACGAAGCGCTCTGCCGCGGGCCGGGCAACCTCGCGCGGGCGCTGGGCGTCACGCTGCGGCACAACCGCGTCGACCTGTGCGGGGAGCGCCTCTTCATCGAAGACCGCGGCCTGCCGGCGGGAGCGGTGCGGTGGGGGCCGCGCATCGGGATCACGTCGGGAACGGCGCGGGCCTGGCGCGGGTACGTGGCGGACTGCCCGGCCGTCTCGCGGGGCGGGCCGCGCTGACGCCGGCGGCGGGCGGCGTCTCCCCCGGACGCCGCGGCGCGGGAGGGCGCGCCGCCTCGCGCGGTACCGCCGCCGCGTTGGCCGCGTTGGATCGCCGCCGGGCCGCTGTAGTACGATCCCGGGCCGTACATGGAGTCCATTCAGGCCACCCGCATCCGCAAGGGCATGCTGATCAAGATGAACGCGACGCTGTACCGCGTTCTCGAGTTCAACCACGTGACCCCCGGCAAGGGCCGCGCCTTCGTGCAGACGCGCATGCGCAACGTCGTCGCCGGCACCCTGACCGACCACAAGTTCGCCTCCGGCGACTCCGTCGAACGCGCGGTGCTCGACACGCGCAGGATGCAGTACCTCTACGCGGACGGCGAAGGACACCACTTCATGGACACGGAGACGTACGATCAGGTGCACCTGGGCGCGGAGACGCTCGGCGGCGCGGTCAGCTATCTGCTGCCGGACTCCACCATCACGGTGGAGTTCTTCGAGGGCGCGCCGGTGGGCATCGAGTTGCCGCTCACGGTGGACCTGGCCGTCGAGGAGACCGCGCCGGCGATCAAGGGGGCGACGGCCAGCGCGCAGCTCAAGCCGGCCCGCCTCGAGACCGGTCTGGTCGTCCAGGTGCCGCCGTTCGTCAGCAACGGGGACCGGGTCCGCGTGAACACGGATACCGGCGAGTACCTCTCGCGAGCCTGACCGGGGAGGGGGACATCGACGTTTCCCAGGCGGTCCGCGTCGCGCTGTTCGCGCTCGGCGTCGGGTTCCTCGCCGCCAACCTGCGCATTCTGGGGCAGTTCGTCCGCTACCGGCGCCTGCGCGCCTCGGCGCTGCTGATCTGGCCGGGCGGCAAGCCGCCCCTCTACGGCTGGCTGCTGGCCTTCGGGGTGGCCGCCGGCGTGCTCGTCTTCGTGAAGCTGGTCGTGCAGCAGCAGCCGCCGCATCGGGCGTTCGGCGAGGGGATGATGCTCCTCTACTACGCCGGCGCGGTCCCGTTGCGGCTGCGCATCGGGCGCGGCCTGTACGCCGGCGGCATCTGGTCGGACGGCGGCTACGTGCCCTATTCGCAGATCGGCGGCCTGAGCTGGCGCGAGGGCGCCGCGATCACGCTCGTGATCATCTACCGGCTGCGCAGCCTCACGCGGCGGCTCACGGTGCCGCGGGCCCACTACGGCGAGGTGCGCCGGCTGCTGCGGGATCGGATCGCCGCCCGCGACATCCACTTCACCGGCAAGGCCCTCGACCTGGGGACGGACGGGCGCGACCGGGTGTGAGCGCCCGGTCAGGGCCGGTAGCGCTCCAGTTCCCGCCGGACCACCGGCGCCATCAGGTAGAGGCCGAGCAGGTTGGGGACGGCGACCACGAAGACCAGCGCGTCCGACAGGTCGACGAGGGCCCCGAGGTTGACGCTGGCCCCGACCACCACGAACGTGCAGAAGAACAGCTTGAAGCCGAGGTCCTGCCGCAGTCCCTCGCCCGCCAGGTAGGTGAACGCCTTGAGGCCGTAATAGGCCCAGGCGATCATCGTCGAGAAGGCGAACAGCATCGCCGCGACCGCGAGCGGGAGCGGCGACCACGACAGCGTGGAGGCGAACGCCCGCGTGGTCAGCTCGATGCCGCCCACGCCGGCGGCGGCGAGCGCCGGGTCGTAGACGGTGGTGATGATGACCAGCGCGGTCATCGTGCAGATGACGACGGTGTCGAGGAACGGTTCGAGCAGGGCGACGAAGCCCTCGCTGGCCGGGCGGGGCGTGCGCGCGGTGGCGTGCGCGATGGCGGCGCTGCCGAGTCCCGCCTCGTTCGAGAAGGCGGCGCGGCGGAACCCGACGATGAGGACGCCGAGCGCCCCTCCGGCGATGCCCTCCGGGGCGAACGCGCCGCGCCATATCGCGGCGGCGGCGGCGGGCAGCTCGGCGGCGTTGATCGCCAGGACCAGCAGCGCCAGGGCGACGTAGAGCAGCGCCATGCCGGGCACCAGACGCACCGTGACGTTGGCGATCGAGCGGATCCCGCCGATGATCACCAGGGCGACGAGCGCCGCCAGGAGCAGGCCGACCAGCCACGCCTTGTCCGCGAAGAAGCCGGCGTCGCCGCCGGTGACGTCGATGAACAGCGCCGCCGCCTGGTTGGACTGGAACATGTTGCCGATGCCGAGGCAGCCGACCACCATCGTCGCGGCGTAGAACGCGCCCAGCGCCCGGCCGGCCGCCGGGCGGCCCCGCGTCCGCAGCCCCTGCTCCAGGTAGTACATCGGTCCGCCGGAAACCGAGCCGTCCGGGTTGGCGCGCCGGAACAGCACGCCCAGGGTGCATTCGGCGAATTTGGTCGACATGCCGAGGAAGCCGGCGACGATGAGCCAGAAGGTTGCGCCGGGGCCGCCGGTCGAGATCGCCACGGCCACGCCGGCGATGTTGCCGATGCCGACGGTGCCGGAGACCGCCGTCGTCAGCGCCTGGAACTGGGAGATCTCGCCGGGGTCGCCCTTGTCCGCGTAGCGGCCCGACACGATGCGCAGCGCCTGCGCGAACCCCCGGACGTTGACGAAGCGGAGGTAGAACGTGAAGAAGACGCCGCCGCCGACCAGCCAGACCACGATGAGCGGCAGGTCGGCGCCCAGGATCGGGACGGTGAAGAAGACGAACCCGGCGACCGCGTCCGCCACCGGCCGCATCGCCTGATCGATGAGTCTGTCGACGCCCATGGGAAGACGGTAGCACGGCCGGCCGGGGCGCGTCGTCCGGCGGGGGAGCGGCGGCGTTCGCCCGCGGCCCGCGCGCGAGGCGGAACGACGCGGTCTTCGAGGAACCCGCCCCGGCCGGCCGTGCGCGGACCCGCGCGCGAGGCGGAACGGCGAGGGGCACACGCCGCGGCCGGCCGGTGCGCCGCCGGCCGCGCGCGAGGCGGAAACGGCGTCCGGGGCGGACTCCGCCCGCCGGAGGCGGATATCATTGGCGGCTGGTGGAGCTCGCGGTGAATCGCAAGCGGCCGCCCGGCGTCGGGTTCCGCCGGGCGGAACGCGCCGTTGCGTTCGCGGCGGAGCCCGCCTGACCGGCCGACATGGGAAATCGACGGCGGCGACGAAGCGTCCGTCCGGGAGCCGGCGGGAGGCGCCGCCCGGGGCGCGCCCCCCGCGGCGCGGCGTCTCCGGCGCCGCCGCGCAGGGGCGGGGCCGGCCGCCTGGGGGCGATCGCCGTGACCACCGGCATCCTCTCCGGGGTCTGGGGCTGGACGGCGGCCGTGTCCGGGCTCCCCGCCTGGGCAGGGTTTCTGGGCTGCACGAGCTTTTTCGCGAACCCGACCGACGGCGTCCGCGGTCTGGCCGCGAGCGTCCTGACCAACCTGTCCGGCGTCTTCTGGGCCCTCGTGATCCTGCGCGGCTCGGAGTACGCGGCCGTCGAAGGGGCGGGCTACGCGATCACCGCCGCGGTCGCCTTCCTGATGTGCATCCAGGCGACGCAGGCGTGGCTGGTCCACATCCCCGGCACGTTCATCGGCGCGTGCGCCACGTTCGCGGCCGGCGGCGACTGGCGCATCGTCGTCCCGGCGCTCGCGGCGGGCGGGCTGTTCGGCTACCTGATGAAGACGTCGGGGCGCTGGCTGCACCGAACGCTGGCCCCCGACGCCGGCGCCGGGGGCGCGGGCGGCGCCTCGTAGACGAGCGACTCCAGAGGCGTCAGCCCCAGGATCGCTCCCGCTCCGGCCCCGATCCCTCCGAACCAGGGGACGACCAGGATCGAGAGCGCATCGGAAGACTCGCGGGATGCGGCGGCGGCGAGCGCGCCGAAGGCCGCCCCCGCCAGCAGGCCGCGCAGCGTGAAGTCTCCGGCGCGGCGGCCGACCGTCGCCAGCGTCCTCACCTCCGCCCGCGGCGTCTCGATCTCCGCGGCGCCGTCGGTCACGACGACCGTCTCGTCGTCGGCGGACCGGAACCGCCCGCGGACGACGGCGCCCGAACGGCACTGGACCCGCACGTCGGCGCCCGGCGTCAGGGCCAGGACGCGTTCCCAGCGATCGAGGCGCTCGGGTTCCGCCGGCGGAGGCAGCGCCGCCGGGGTTCTCGCGGCGCATCCGGCGCCGAGGCAGACCATCGCCGCCAACAGGGCGGCGGACGACGTCCACGTGTGTCCTTCGACCATGATCGTGTCCTCCCGGACGGCGCCGCCGGGCGCCGGGGTGCGCGCGCCCGGCGGCGCCGCTCAAAATGCGAACCCGACGGCCATCGTCGTGTGGAACAGCGGGGCGAGGCCGAACCGCGCCTCGGGCGCGACGAACAGGCGCTCGGTCACGAACAGGCGGACGCCGATGCCGCCGGTGACGTTGAGACCGTTCTGCACGTCCCACCCGTATGACGGAATGAGACCGCGGTACTGCGCCCGGCCGACCCCGACGACCCAGTACGGATTGGCGCGGCGGCCCGGCAGCAGTTCGTGCTTCAGCACGGCGCGCACGAGTACGGCGCGTTGCTTGTACGTGGACCAGGGGCCGTACAGGTTGGCCTTCAGCACCTCTCCGCCGAGCCGGAAGTGGGGCGTGACGGCGGCGGTGACGGCGACGCCGCCGACGAGCGCGTGCGGAGGAGAATCGTCCAGTCCGTAGTTGTGGCCCCAGACGGCCTGGACGTCGACGGCGCGCGGTTGTCCGAAGGCCGGCCGTCCGGCCGCGCCGGCGGCGCCGAGCACGGCGAGCAGCACGACGAAGTGATGACGCATGGCGATCCTCCCGGCCGGAACCGGCGGCCGTCGGGCCCGCGTCCCCGCGTCCCGCCGCCGGCGTCCGTCACCGGGTAGTGCGCGGGCGGGCCGCGAACTGGCTCACCGCCGGACGGCGGGCGGGTCAGGAGGGCGCGGCGGCGTCGGATTCCAGCCGGAACGAGCGGCAGGGCCCCGAAATCACCGGTCGGATCCACCGCCCGAAGAAGACTGCTCCGCTGTTGCGCCGCGGACGGGGAGAGGATGGAGAGGATATGCCGACTGCCGCCGCGGGTCACCGAGAATGCCGCCGGAGCCACGGCGGGATGCCGCGACCACGAGAGATGGTCCGCCCGACACGCCGGCGTGCGGCAGGTGTATTCCGCGGTCGCAGGCCGCGCAGTGGCAATGGCCGGCCGCGGCGGCAGGTTCTCCGGAGGAGCTGGTCCACGGCATCGGAGCGCGCGGGGCGGTCTCCGACTGGACATCGATCCTGAATCGATGGCGCAACAGCAGGGACCGGCTCGGTCCGTCGGAGCTCGGGGCGGTCACGAGGGTCCGACCCGCGAGCGGTGCTCACGCAACGGCGGCTCCCACGGCGGACAGGGCGCCTGGTCTTGTCGCCCGCATCGATATAGATCTCGTGTCGAAGTCGCTTGTCCTGGGCGAAGCTCAAGACAATGCGCGTACCCCTGATCGGCGATTGAAAGTCCATCCAGTTGACTTTCGTCGGTGTTCGAGCTCCGGACCAGTCCGGGTGCTTGTCCGTCGTATTCGGTTACCGGGTTGCGGGACCGGTTTTGCTCAGTGAAATGCGACCGAATGGCTGCGGCCGACGGAAAGTTGCGACGGTGCAAATTGGTCGCCTTGGCAGCGCGTGGCGAAGTCCCCGCTGCCTTCGAGCGGCGATGCATCCCACCTGACGGCGTTGTTCGTCGGTTGCCACGGGCGGCCGGGCCAGATTGTCAAAAGCGCCGCGCGCGGCCGGAGCGGACGTTACGTCTGGCGGCACGCCTCCGGTTCTTCCGGGGTTCCGGCGCCGAGCCCGTCGCGCGACGGGCGCACGGGGGCCGCGGCTCGGCGTGAGACGGGGTGCGGAGCGGGGTCGGCCGGCCCTGCCGCCGTCAGGCGGGCGGCGGCAGGGCCAGGGCTTCGGGTTCGACGGGTTTGGGAGCGCAGAGCAGGGTGGTGATCAGCGCGCGCAGGTCGAGTCCGCGTTGGCGGGCGGTACGCACGACGCTGGCCAGCACCTGCTGGGTGTTGGCCCCGCGCCGGGTGCGGTTGCCGCCGCACACCTTGCGGGTGACCACCGCGGGTCGGATGGCCTGCTCGGCGCGCCAGTTGGTGGCGTCGATGGACGGGTCGCAGAGGAAGAGGAACACGGCCGGGAACTCGTTGGTCAGGTGCTTGGCGAAGCGCTCGGCGTCGGCCAACGGCGGCGGGTCGGCGAGCAGGCGTTCGAGCCGGGCGACGAGTCGTCCGCGGGCCGACGCCAGGCCGTGCTCGCCGATCTCGTCCGCGTTCGCGCGGTCCCGCAGGGCGAGGCCGTCCTGCAGGACCGCCTGCACTTCGCCCGCCCAGGGGCTGTCGGGATGCGCGGCCTGCAAGTGCTTGCACCGCCGCAGCAGGTGGGCCAGGCACGTCTGGTGCGGCGCGTTCTTGAAGCCGCGGTAGGCGACCCACCCGTCCCGCACCAGCACGCCGGCGAAGTCGGGGCCGAGAATCTTCGCGGCCTCCTTGAACCCCCGGCCCTCGCAGATGGCGTAGACCGTCGTCTCCGGCGTGGTGAAGGCCCACAGCCAGTGCTTGACCGCCTTCACCCGCCAGCCGGTCTCGTCCGGCGTGACCACCGGACTGCAACGGACCTGCTCGCACAGCTTCGCATACGCCGGCGCCGCCATGGCGCCGGTGCGGTGCAGCAGCCGGACCACGGCGCCCTTGGTCACCTGCAGGCCGAACCGGGTGCGCAGAACGCGGACGACCTTCTCCAGCGGCATGCCCAGTTCGGTGTGCAGTTCGACGACAAGCGCGGCCACGTTCGGACCCAGTTGGACGGAGGCCGCGCCCAACGCGTCGGAAGTCTGCAGAGCGTGCCGGCCCTGCACCCGCCGCCGGCACGCCGAGCAATGACCCACCTCGACGTCGAAGCGCCGCACCAGAGGACGCACCTCCGGCAGGTCTTCCTGATACTGCGACGCCGTGCGGGTCACCACGACCGCCTTGCCGCAGTCCGGACACGTCGTCGGGGCCGGCGCCGCGTGCGTCTCGTCAACCCGCGTCGGCGGCCGGCGGCGGCCCTGCTTCCCATACTCCGCCCCGGCGCGCCGGCCGGGGCGCCCGCCGCGGCCCTGCGGACGGTCCTTGGCGAAGGGGGCCGCCTGCCGGCGCCCGGCGCGCTGCGCCGCCTCGAGCTCCTTCTCCAGATGCTCGCTACGGCGCTTCCAGTGGTCCCGCTCCTCGATCAGCCGCGCCTTGTCTCGTTCGAGACGTTCGATGATCCGCACGTCCCGAGGGTCCCGCTGCCGCCGGGAACCGGTCGAATCGCCGCGGCCGGCCTGCTTGCGCGCCATGATCCACGTATCGGCACATGCCCGCCGCACCTGCACACCTTTTCAGGGATTTTTCCGTCACAACCCGGTAACCGAAGACTGTCCGTCAAGAGTTTCAGGTATGCGGTCCAGAAACTGCGATACAAGGCGACCCTGGATCCGATTCTCGTGCCGGTTGCCGAACGGACCTGCTTTTGCCAATCGTTGGGCTGCGCCACGAGCTTGAAGAGAGGCGCCGGGAGCGATTCGCCGATCTGCACCACCTGAAGCTCGATTCCGAAAAAGCGGACGTTCTCCTGGGTCTGCTCGTTGAGCCAGTCGATCGCCTGGCGGTGCTCCTCCCGGAACGAGGTCGCGATCCAGACGATGCTCGACGCGCCGGTGCCTGCCGCGTACGTGAGAATCTGGCCCAGGTGGTTGTGATCGGTTCCCCCGAGTTGATTCTCGACGATGAGGACTGCGTCGTTGGTCAGATCACGTCCGACGAGATCGAGGGAGAAATTGCCGACCGGGTGCTCCGACCGCTCGATATCGAGATCGATGCCCAGCGCCTCGGCCAGATGATCGTGGTGATCGAGCAGCCACGGTGTGAAGTCCCGGGCCTCGCTCTCCCACACCGTCCGCACTTCAACTTTCCTCAGTCGACCGAGCTCCATCTCGTTCTCCTCCTCGCCACCGCAAGGGACGCTCCTTGCCCTCCTTGCCCCCGGAGCACGCATCTTGCTCACGCGGCGGAGGATCGTCAACGCCACGCGGGCGCCGAGGGCGGGGATAGTTCCGGCGCGTCGGCGGCCCGATCATATCCCCTTCCGAAGCGCTTCCGCCTCCCGTCGGTCCGGGACCATGATTCCGCGCTACCGGAATCGATTCGCACATGCGGTCCGGTGCGGTTGAAACCCCGGCCGGGCGGGTCGGCTCCTGCCGCCGACCCGGCCGACCCGCCCGGTTCCCGGGAAACGCGCTATCATGAAGGTCATGGCGGCCACCGAACCGGCGGCGATCGCCCCGGATCACCGGCCGCGGCCGCTCGCCTCCCTCCTCTGCGACCTCCTGCCGTCCCAGGGAAACTGGAGCGACGACGCCTACCTGTGGCTCACCGATCACGGCAACCGTCTGGTCGAGCTCACCGACGGGCACGTCCAGGAACTGCCCATGCCCACCTCCACGCATCAGGCCGTCCTCCTGTGCCTCTACGATCTCTTCCGGGCCTGGCTCGGGCCGCGCGGCGGCGTCGTGATGGTCGCCGCCTTGCGGCTGCGCATCCGCGAAGGCAAGTTCCGCGAGCCCGATCTGCTGATGCTCCGAGACCGTTCGGACCCCCGCTACCAGGACCGCTACTGGCTGGGCGCGGACCTGGTGGTGGAGGTCGTGAGCCCGGACGACCCGGACCGGGATCTGGTCGAGAAACGCGCGGACTACGCCGAGGGAGGCGTCCCGGAGTACTGGATCGCCGACCCGCGCGGCGAGACGATCACCGTCCTCGCGCTCGAGGGGGAGGCGTACGTCGAGCACGGGATGTTCGGCCGCGGCGGGGCGGCCACGTCTCCGCTGCTCGAAGGCTTCGCGGCCGACGTGTCCGCCGTATTCGACGCCCCGGAGTCGGGGGCATGAGCGGGAGACGGGGCGCGGGAGCGCCTGTTGCCCGATGATCGCCGCTCCCGGTTCATCACGAGCCTCCTGGTTCTCCGTGCGTGTTCCAGCGCCACTCGATGGCGCGTCCGCACGCCCTGCAGATCGCGCCCCCGCGCAGCCGGCGGCTCAGGCGTTGCCGGAACCACTGCCGGCAGCCGCAGCGGCCGACCCAGCGCGAAACGGTGTGGGTCACGTCGTGGCAGCGCTCGGCGGTGCAGCCGATCCGGCGCGCCGCGGCCTGCCAGACGGCGTCGTGGCCGTGGCGGGCGCCGACGATCGCGTGGGCGATCTCGTGCAGCAGGGTGTTCTCGATGTCCGCCCGGCTCGCCCGCAGGCAGTAGCTCACGGACAGGTCGATGCGCTCGTCGCCGTAGCGGCAGACGCCGGCGCGCACCGTGGAGAGGTCGAAGCCGAACGTCCACCGCGCGCCCAGGCCGCTCTGCGCCCGATGGCGCGCGAACAGGCGCCGCGCCAGCGCTTCGACGTCCGCTAGCGTGCACTCCCGCTCCGCGGCGCGTTCGACGACCTCGAGGCGGCGGTAGGGCACCTGCCAGCGTCCCGCGTCGCCGGCCAGGACCACGGCGCGAAGGGCCTGCAGCTCGGCGACCACGCCGGTGATCGGCCGTCCGCGGACCGTGAACCGCACCCGGCTTCCGGGAGGAGCCGCGGCGCCGGGGAAGTCGGCGGTGATTCCGCCCCGGGTGGGTTGCGGGTGCAGCCGGAGGAGGCGCTGCCGGGGTGAGCGCACGGTTCGAGGAATCCGGTGAACGGGTGCGAGGAAGAATAGCACGGCGTCGCGGGCGGCGGCGAGACCCGGCCCGCGCGTGCGGCGGGAGCCGCGCGGACAGCGGGCGCCGGACGGACCGGACGGACCGTTGCCGGAGGAAGATGGCGTCCCCAACGGGATTCGAACCCGTGTCTCAGCCTTGAAAGGGCTGGATCCTAGGCCTCTGGACGATGGGGACGTCCTGGCGGCGAGCGGTACAGTATACAACCCGGCCGCGCGCCGCGGACCTGCCGGACTGCTAGGATCCGTCCAGCCATGCACGCGGACCTGCGGGAGGCCGTCGACTTCCACGAGGCGATCGTCGCCGAGGGCGCCAAGGCGCTCGTGGGCTACGAGCGCGAGAAGGTGCTGGCCAACACCGTCCTGCTGTCGGAGATCCCGACCACCTACGACGCCGAGGAGCAGCGGCAGGTCAACGCCGGCAACCTGCTGCTGCGCGGCGTGCCGGGGGTGGGCAAGACGTTCTTCGGCGTGATCCTGGCCGCCATCAGCGGCGCGAAGTTCGCGCGCCTCCAGGGGCGGGCGGACCTGCAGCCGACCGAGGTGGTCGGCTTCCAGATGATCAACCCGGCGACCGGGCAGTTCATCACCGAGTTCGGCCCGCTGGCGTCGGCGGAGGTCATCCTCCTCGACGAAATCAACCGCATCCCGCTGAAGTCGCAGAGCGCGTTCCTCGAAGGGCTGCAGGACCGGACGGTGACCGTCGGCAAGGACGTCCGCCGGCTGCCGTCGTTCAGCTTCGCCATCGCCACCATGAACCCGATCGAGCTGGGGCAGGGGACCTTCCCGCTGTCGGAGGCGGCGACCGACCGCTTCGCGATCATGGTCAACGTCGGCTACCTGCCGCCGGAGGAGGAGCAGCGCCTGGTGAGCTTCGACTTCAAGCGGGTGGCGCTGAACGGCCTGATGTCGAAGGAGCGGGTGGTCGAGCTGCGGGCGAGCATCGGCGAGCGGGTCTTCCTGCACGACGCCGTCGCGCGCTACATCCAGCGGCTGGTGGCGGCGTCGCGGCCCTACGACGAGGAGACGGAGTGGCGGCGCCGGTCCCCGTCGGAGCTGGTGGAGCGCTACGTCGACCTCGGCGGCTCGCCGCGCGCGATCATCTGCTGGGGGCGGCTGGTGAAGGTCTGGGCGCTGCTCGCGCGGGGGCGCGCGGAGGTCTACCCGGAGGACGTGCAGGACCTGGCCGGCTACGTGCTCGGCCACCGCATCTGGCTGGCGCCCCACGCGGCCGGCCAGGGGGTCTCGGTCGACGCGGTCATCGCCGAGATCATCGAGCAGGTGCCCATTCCGTGAGCGTCCGCCCCGGCGGGGAGCTGGTGAGCTGGACCGAGGTCCGGGACATCGAGCTGGTCGTCGTGCGCCGCATGCGCGAGCACGTGGCCGGCGCGCACCCCAGCGTCTTCCAGGGGGCGGGGTTCGAGTTCGCGGGCCTGCGCGACTGGCAGCCCGGCGACCGCGCGGCGTCGATCGACTGGCCGCAGTCGACCCTGACCAACTTCAGTCCGCTGGTGACGCGCGAGTTCGAGCAGCAGAGCACGGCCCGCCTGGTCATCGTGGCCGACACGTCGCGGTCGACCCGCTGCGGAGCCGCGGGCGCGCCGATCGCCGCGGTCATCGCCCGCGCGGTCGCGACGCTGGCCCTGGCCGGCGCGTTCTTCCAGGACATGGTCGGCCTGATCACGTTCGACGAGCGCTCGCGGCGCCTGCTCGTGCGCCCGCGGGTCGGCCGGAGCCACGCGATCCACTGTCTCGACGCGTACCAGGACCTCGTCCTGGAGCGGGCGGAGCACCGGCCGCGGCGGATCGACGACAGCCTCGCCGGCCTGCTGCGCAAGCCGTCCATGGTGCCCGTGGTGTCGGACTTCCTGTTCGACGACGCCGGGCCGCTGCTCGACGAGCTGCTCGCGCTGAACGCGGTCCACGACGTCTTCGTGGTGCTGATCGACGGCCGGCACGCCTTCGATCTCCCGGAGCCGTCGGCGGGCTGGGTGGAGGGTTGCGACGTGGAGACCGGCGAGACGCGGCTGCTGTCGGCCGGCGACGCGCGCCGGCTGGGGGAGCGGGTCGCCGAGTGGCAGGACGAGGTGCAGGCCGACGCGGCCGGGCTCGGTCTCGAGGTGCTGCGGCTGGGGGGCGACGCCGGGCGGTTCCACCACCAGGTGGTCGAGTTCCTGGCGGACCGCCGGATGCGCAAGTGAGGGGAGGAGCGCCTTGAGACCGCGCGGGAGGCCGGGAGCGCGCGGCGGAACCGCCCGTCCGCCGGGGCGCCGCGCGGGGCCGCGGGCCGGGGTCCTGGCCGCGGGCTTGGTGCTGGCGGCGGCCCTCCCGCGGCCCGCGCCCGCCGCGGCGCAGCCGGGGCCGGACCGCGTCGCCGTCGAGGCGATGCAGTGCTGGCGGCGGATCGCGAGCCACGCGGTCCACATGGGGGAGCGCTTCGACATGGTGCTGACCTGCGCCGTCGTCGACACCGACGCGGCCCGCGTCGTCCCCGACCTGGCGCGGCTGGAGCCGGAGACGCTCGGCGTGTCGCCGTTCGAGGTGCTCGACGGCGAGCGCTACGAGGACGTGACGCGCGGCCCGCGGCGTTTCTTCCAGTACCGCTACGCGCTGCGGATCATCGGGGAGGACCACTTCGGACTCGACGTGGAACTGCCGCCGCTGGAGCTGCGCTACCGGGTCGAGCGCTCGCTCGACGGGGGCGCGGCGGCCGAGGGCCGCGAGCGGGCGTACGTGCTGCCGCCCGAGTCGGTCCGGGTGCTGTCGCTCGTGCCGGCGGCGGCGGTCGGCATCCGGGAGCTGCCCGGCGAGACCTTCGGCGACGTCGAGGCGCGCCTGTTCCGCGCGAACCTGACCGGCATGGCGGCCCTGGCGCTGGGGGTGCTGGCCGCCGGGGTTCTTCTGCTGGGCGCGGTCCGCGCGGCGCGCGGGCGGGGCGGCGCGCGGGCGGAGCGCGACGCCGGCGCGCCCGCCTGGCGGGTGGCGCGGACGGTGCTCGGCGAGCTGCGCGCGGTGCGGGACGCGGCGGAGGAGGGCTGGACGGCCGACCTGGTGGCGCGGGCCCTGGCGGCGTTGCGCGTGGCCGCGGCGCTGGCGATCGGCCGGCCCGTGGCGCAGCGCGCGGCCGGCTCGGCGGGCGGCGGGGCGGCGGCCGACCCGGAAGGCCGGCTGGCGGTTCGGACGGCGCCGTTCGGCCGCGGGACCGTCCTGGTGTCCTCGGCGCTCACCGGGCGGGACGTCGGCCGCGGACTGCCGCGGGTCCGCGCCGGGGCCCCGGCGGACGCGGCGGCCGTCGAGGCGCTGCGCGCGGGCCTGGCCGGCTTCGCGGCGGCGCGCTACGGACCGGCGGACGAGGCGCGGGCGGACGACCTGGCGGCCGGCCTCGAAGCGGGGATCGAGGTGGCGCGGTCCCTGCAGGTCGAGCTGTTCGAGCCGGTCCGCCGCTGGCGCCGCCTCCGCGAAGGCTGGAGGGAGTGGGCCGCGAGGCGATGGAGACCCTGAGCGCGGCGCTCGCGCGCTACGGCGAGATGCTGGCCGAGCTCCGGTTCCTCGCCGGCGAGAGCCTGGCCCTTCTGGAGCGCGGCGCCGCGGTGTCCGCCGCCGGCGGGCTCGCCGTCGCCGCGCTCGCGGCGCTGCTCTGGCGGCAGGCGCGGCCCCCCGCGCCCGGCGTGGCGAACGTCGTCCTGCCGGCGCTGCCGGCCCGCCGGCTCGCCCCGCGGTCCCGCCCGGCGGCCGTCCGGCACGCCGCGTTCGCGGTCTTCCTGGCCGGTCTCGCCCTGTTCACCGCGGCCCTGGCCGACCCGCACACGGCGCTCGTGCAGGAGGAGGAGTCGTATCCGGGCCGCCGCATCGCCATACTGATCGACGCGTCGCTCAGCATGAACAGCGCCTTCGCCACGCAACGGCTGGAGGCGGGGAACACCTTCCTGGCCAACGTGGCCGCGGCGGAGTACTTCGTCCGCCGCCGCATGGAGGGGCCGTACCGCGACCTCACGGCGCTGGTGCAGTTCGGCAACGAGGCGTACGTCGTCACCCCGTTCACCACCGACTACGAGAACGTCCTGCTCAGCATCAGCCTCATCGGCACGCCGGAGGAGTACCGCCGCTTTCCGGACCACGGCACCCTCGTGATGAACGCCGTCAACCGCGGCGTGCAGTTGTTCCGGACGTTCGACTTCCTCGGCGCGGCCGGCAACCTGATGGTGGTCTTCAGCGACGGGCAGGACACCCACGCGCGCTTCGGCGACCTGACGCTCGACGCCATCATGCAGGAGGCGGCCGACAACGAGATCCCGGTCTACTTCATCCGCACGGCCTGGGACCAGGCGCTCGGCGAGGTCATCTCCGACCAGCAGTGGAAGCGGGCGGTGGAGCGGACCGGCGGGAAGTTCTTTCCGGCGGCGGACGAGGACGCGATCCTGGCCGCCGTCCACGAGATCGACGGGCTGGCCGAGGGCCGCATCCGCGTGCGGCGCACCACGGCGCACGAGCCGCGCTTCGGCCCCTTCGCGCTCGCCGCGGTCCTGCTCTGGCTGACCGCCGCGAGCCTGACCCTGGGCGTCAGGCGCTTCCGGAGGTTCCCCTGATGAAGACGGCGTTCCAGTACCTGGTCACGGCTTCGATCCTCGCCGCGCTCGCCGCCGCGGCGGCCGCGGCCGGCCGCGTCGACCGGCGCCTGGCGCGGGCCGAGCAGCGGGTCGCGACCTTCGCCTTCGACGACGCCGAGGCCGCCTACGCGGAGCTGGAGCGTTCCCTGGACGCCGCCGGGTTCGTGCCCGGGGTGTTCGGCGGCGCCCGCGCCGGCCTGGAGGCGCGGCGGGCGGCGCTGCGCTACTGGCGGGGAGACTACGCGGGGCTGCTGGCCGACTACGCCGACGCGTCGGCGCCCGGCGTCACCGGGAATCCGGCGCTGCAGTTCGTGCTGGCCGCCGCGGCGGCCCGCGCCGCGCTCGACCCCGGCGCCGGCCGCGAGCAGGCGCTACGGGCCCTCGACGGCGCCATCGACGTCTACCTGGGCGTGCTGCAGGACGGCGCCGGCCAGCTCGACGCCGCCTACAACTACGAGTACCTCGTCCGGCTGCGCGCGGACCTCGCGTCGGGGGCCGAGATGCCGGCGTCGCGGGGGAGCCGGCACGGCCGCGAGGGCCAGGCTCCCGAGGAAGGCGCGCTGGAGGAGATCGAGATCTACGTTCCGGTGCAGCGCGACGTCGATCCGGAGATGGACGAGTCGCCGACCCTCGGCGCCGGGGAGCGCATCCGGAAACGGGGATAGGAGTCGGCGCCGCGGACGGCGTGGACTCCCGCGGGCCCGGTTGGGCGCCGGGCGGAGCCGTCAGGCGACGATTGGCGGGCGGGGGCTGCGCCGTGGACGGCGCGGACTCCCGCGGGCTTGGTTGGGCGCCGGGCGGAGCCGCAAGGCGGCGGTCGGCGGGCCGGGTCCGCGGCGGGGAGGAGCGAGGGGGACGATGCCGCCGGTGCGTTTCGCCGAACCGCTGGCCCTGTGGCTGCTGGCCGGGCCGGCGCTGCTGCTGCCGCTCTGGCTCCGGCAGCTCGCGCGCCGGCGCCGGGACGTGCGGCGCCTGCAAGCGTCGCGGACCGCGCCGGTCCCGGGCCGGCCCCGCTTCGCCGGGGGGCTGGCCTACTGGTTGGCCGTCACCGTCGCCGCGGTGCTCGTGATCCTGGCCCTGGCCCGGCCGCAGGCGCTGGTGTCCGTGACCGGGACGGCCGGCGTCGACTTCGTGATCCTGCTGGACGGATCGACGTCGATGCGGGTCACCGACGTGGCGCCCGACCGGTGGCGGCGGTCGGTGGCGTGGGTCCGCGCCTTCGCCGAGGTGCTCGGCTGGCGCCGCGAGCGGGTGGCGCTGGCCCTGTTCGCCCACCGCGCGGCGCCGCAGGTGCGGCTGACGAACGATCCCAACGCGCTCTTCTTCTTCCTCGATCACCTGGCCGGCGAGCCGCCGTTCCGATTGCGGGACGACACGAGCTGGAACACCAACATCGAGGACGGCCTGACCTGGGGCGTGCGGATGATCGACAAGGACGAGGAGCTGTACGGCCCGCGGCCGGCGGCGCGGGCGTTCGTCCTGCTCTCGGACGGCCAGTCGTGGAGCGGGGAGGTGGCGCGCGCCCTGCGGCTGGCCCGGGACCGCGGCGTCCGCGTCCACGCGATCGGGGTGGGCACGGCCGGCGGCGGCTTCATCCCGCGGCTTCCGCCGGGGCGCTATCAGGAGCCGGAGCCGCCCATCCACTCCGTGCTCGACCGCCGCTCGTTGCGGGCCGTCGCGCAGGCCGGCGGCGGACGCTACTTCGAGCTGGGGTCCGAGCCCGACCACGTCGTGGCGTTGCGGATCCTCTCCGACGCGCAGCGCTCGGCCCGCGGCGGCGTCGAGCGCCGGGAGTCGTTCACCGACCTCTACTGGGGCCTCCTGGCGGCGGCCGCCGCCGTGCTGGGCGCGGCGACGCTGCTGATCGAGGAGCGCGCGCGGCTCTGGTGGCAGTTGGCGGTCGCCGGGGCGCTCGGCGCGGCGCTGCTGCCGTAGCGCCGTAGCGGGCGCGCTTGACGTCCATCCGTGGCCGTGGTAGAAGTTGCACCCGATGGCGTATTGCACTGCCCGGCCGTGGCGGCCTCCGTTGCGCGGGGATTCCCTGCCGCCGGCCGAAAAACGCTGTAAGTTGTTGAAAGCAAACGACTTACCTGCCCCCCCCCCCGATTTTTCCGAAATCGGCCCGGCCGGTCGTCCGCGTAGCGCGTAGCGTCCCGGCTTCCGCTGTTCCGTTCCCGCTCGTCCGCCGGTCGGCTTCCGGCCTCGCCGCTTCCGTAGCGGGCGCGGCGGCATCGGGGTCCCGACGGTCCCGACAGCCGCTCGGAACCTCCGTCACGGTGGCCTCGCCATGAAGGTCCTGCTGCACCTGTTCCGGTGGGGCGGCGCGGCCATCCTGCTGCTTGCGTTCGTCGCCGTCGGTGCGCTGTGTCTGTGGGCGGGCCTGGTGCTCGGCGCGGGGTTCGTGCGGACGGGCGCGTCGTTCATGGAAACGGCGTGGATACCCGAGGAGCTGCGTCGCAACGCCGACGACCTCGTCTCGGTCATGCCCCTGGCCGCCGCCGTGCTGGCCGCCATGCACGGCGGCTTGCCGATCCTGTTCACGCGATTCTCGACCAGCATCGTGCGGTTCCTCGAAGAATGCCTGAAGCTGCCGGCTGGCGGGCACTCCTGGTGGAGCGCGCCCGGCCGGGCGGGCCTGCTGCCGTCGTTCGTTGTGCCGTTTCCCCATCTGATCGCCGCCGCGTTCCTCGTCGGTTCGTTCGGCTCGCCGGCTGAACCGCCCCGTCCGCCGGTGACGCCGGTGACCTATGTCTTCTCGCCCGATTCGATATTGAGTCGTGCACAGTTGAGCGTCCTGCCTCTCAACCCCCTGGTGCATTTCGAGAAGGCCGCGGTCGGCGACGCGGGTGAGCTGACCGAACGCGGCACCACGCTGCACGACGCTCGAAGGGCGCCTCTGAAGGAGTTCGTCCGGAAGTTGGGCCAGTGCGCCACCTCGGATCGGCCGGTCACGATCAGACCGTACGGATTCGCGAGCGACGACCCGTTCTTGATCCCCGGCATCGACTCCGAGGAGAGCGACGAGTTGAACGTCGACGCGGCGAACCGAAGGGCTCGGGCCGTGTACGACGCGCTCAATGAGTTGATCTCCGAGTTGATCGAGCCGGAAGAGCCGGGAGGGATGACCGTCGAGGCGCCGACCGAATGGAACACGTTCGAGAAGATGACCAGCGAGCGCAACTCGATGATCCGCGTTCCGGACGGAAGCGATCGGGATCCGTTCGCTGACCGGGTGGCGGTCCTGCGTCTGATGTCCTTCGGCGCCTGCGGAAACGTCGATCCTCCCGCGCCGTCCGATGCGGCGGCGCCGCCGGTCCCGACGGACACCGAGGAGCCGCCGGACGCGCCGGCGACGTCGCGATCGGATCCTCCGGTCGAGGACACGGCCATGACCGGCGGAGCGAAAACCACTACAGCGTCGCCAGAAAGCGGGAGGCCGGCGTGAACGCGGGAAACACGACGCCGCGCGGGAAAGAGGATTCGAAGGGCGGAAAGAGCCTGATGGAGGACTGGAGAAGTCTGGCGGCCAAAATGATCGACGCCGTGACGGCCATATATCAGCGGGCGTGGTCCAGAGACGACCAACCGCCAGTGATCCACTTCATAGAAGCGTCCGTATCCTTGATCGCCCCGGTCGTCGTCCTCTGGGCGGCCATCGACACGTATGACACGTATCGTGATTTTTCCGACCCGTTCCACCGCTCTCTCGTCGTGGTTCTCGTGCTCCTGCCGCCGTTTCTGTTCATGTTCGCATGCCACCTTCTGAAGACGTTCGACAAGGAGAACGCGCCGCTTCTCGCATTCTCGGTGTTGCTGTTCGCCTCGGGTGCCGTCTTCACCTCGAACGAACTCTTCCAACAACCCGGCGACCCCGATCGGCGCAATCCGCCATGGGGCGATTTTCTTTTGGCGTTCAGCGCGTTCTGCGTGCTGGTTGAAGAGTTCAACCTCTTCGGCCTCTACTTGAAGATAAATCGTAAGGTCAAGGAGACCGAACGACTGAAGAGCGACGCGGACCGAAAGCACGCAGATTTGATCAGACTGACGGAAGACGCGCAGAAGAAATACAAGGAACTGACCCGTCTGCACGTGGACGCGAACACGCTGTACACCAACATGTCACGGCAATCGCGAGAATGGAACGAATCCCGGCAGGCCGTGTTGCTCAAGGCGTGCGGCGTGGGCGGGATCATCGTGCTGGCGTTCACGTCGATGTGTGGATGAGATCATGCGGACAGACTTCGTACGCCCATCGAACAGGCGGCAGCAACGCTTCGGGACCGTGCGGTAGCAGCCGGGGGAACGGGAATCGAACAGGCCGCATTGAGCGGCGGGAGAGGAACAGGAACATGACTAGCAGGATCATCGTCGCCATCGCCGCCGTGTTCGCCGTCGTGCTGTTCGGGGGCTGCGGGGAAGGGGGAGACTCGCCAGCGGAACCGACCCCGCCGACTATGGACCCGATCACGCCCCCGCCGCCCACGCCCACGCCACCGGCGCGGCTCACACGGGCTACCCTGGCGGGACTGACTCTCACACTGACGCCACGGTACTTCCAATGCGATGATGGTACTTCCGTCGACGAAGCCCGAACCCGAAGGCTCGTTTTCGAGGAAGATACAATTACCTTCCAGACAGGACTAGTAGGGACGTGGTCGTTCCATCTCGCCGATAGAATAGTGTCAGCCAGAAAACCCCCCGTGAAGGTGGAGATCCGGAACAGATTTGCACGATTCAGGCGATGTTTCCGCCACGAATCCGGCGGCTCTGGCCGCAACAAGCGGTCCGCGGGCCGAATCGGCCGGAAGCAGCTCGATACACCGGTGTTCAGAGCTGGGAGGAGCGTTGCCGTCTTGTGACGGTCGGAGACCGAGCAGGAATTCGGAACCGCGCCGCTCAGGCGGCGCGGTGGCGTTTTCGTTTGCGCTCTCGCTTCTGCAGGATCGACCCGATGCGATGCAGGTTGGCGGCCAGCACCGACAGGGCGACCGTTCGCGCGAAGCCGTCGGCGCCGTGACTGCGGACACGGTCGAGGCCCCGATGCTCCAGTCCGTTGATGGCCGATTCAATCGCCGGATGGGCACGCCGGGCCGCAACGAAGGCCCCGTCCTCTTCCCGTTCCCGGGCCGCCTTCGAAAGATACCCCTTTCCCGGCAGTGCGTTGACGTCGAGCAGCGCATCGAGCCGCACCCGGTTGTCGGGACTGTGAAAGCCGCGGTCGAAACTGCACGCCCGCAACGCCGGATACAGGGCCTGCGTCTCCTCAACCATCGGCACCGCCACGTTCACGTCCTCCCCCTCCCACAGGATCCGATGGTGCAGGATGAACTGATACTGGTCCTCGATGAGGGCGACAGGCACCCCGAATTCCACCGGCGTGCCCGCCTTCCCTTTGGAAATCCAGCGCGTGTGCTCTTCGAAGATCGAAAAGACCTTCTCCGCGTGAGGAATCGTTTCGTCCCGCACAAGCCGCCGCTCCACATGGTCCATCTGGCGCCGGGCGTGAGCGAGGAAGCCTTCGATCACCTGACGAGTGCTTTCCCCGACGTTCTTGTCGCGCAGCGCATCGAGCGTTTTCTCCGCCCGTTCGACCAGGCCGCGACAGCGCTCCAGGTACGCCGACACCCGTTCCGGATGGTGCTTCGCCCGCCGCGTCGAACGCACCCGGTTGAACAGATTCCGGACCTCTCGCGTCAGATGGAGCCACTGACGCCACCCGCCCACCGACTCCTGCACGGCCGCACGGCCGGTCTCGCGCAGCAGGCACCGCATCGCGTCCCACAGCAGGTTGACGTCGGTCGGGTAATGCACGTCGGTTTCGACCACGAACGAATCACACCGTCCGCGCAACGGCTCGCCAGGCTTTTTTTTAGCGACCTTGTGCCCGCTCTCCACCACCAGGCGCCCGACCGCCGACAGCAATTCCGGCGTCAACAGAGACACGTTGTCGACCACCGTCTGGTACTCGTAGCGCGTCCGGTCGGCGAAGTCGCCGTGCCCCAGGAACTCGCGGATCTTCCCGTGATGGTTCGCCAGGTCGTGGAGGCGGTCGAAGTCGCAGCCCAGGCCCTGTTTCAAGACGGCCAGCACCAGGACCCGCCACAGGTCCATTCCGGGGCGCCCGACGGTGCGGTCGGTTTCCGGCAGCACATGCTCGTCCAGCAGCTCGAACAGTCGCGCGCGCAGCGCCTCGTCGCACCAGATGTGCTGCAGCCCCTTCAACACCGCCGGGATGTCGTCCCGCGACTTCGGGTCGATTTGGATCTTGTCGATCGACACCTGACCGAGTTGGAACTGCCGCTTGTAGATTTCTCTCATGGAAGTCGATGCCGCAAAGGTTGCCGAACGGTCCGGGAATCGTGCCTCTCACCTGCAAGAATACAACATCGAGGCGATCTTCGCCACTGGAAATCAGGGATAACGTCCTTTAAAATCAACCACTTACCCGTTTTCTGGCGGACACTAGAATAGCCGACTCGGTCGCGTTGGCCCAAGAAGGCGAGTTTGCTATCCAACTGGACTTTCGGCCGGGAGTGGTAGCGAGTGGGCTTATCGACCTGTTCTATGACGGCGGTATATGGCGAAGAGGATCGTATTCTTATAGCGGCTATCGGGCAGACATAGACTTCTGCCAAGACTACCATCACAACGGGACCTATCGTTTCGAGGGGTGACACCATGAGAAGCAACGCTGTGTTCGTCGTGTTCGCCGTGTTCGTCGTGCTGTTCGCGGGCTGCGGGGAAGGTGACTCGCCAGCGGGACCGTCGGGGGGCGGGGGCGCGCCGGAGATCATCCCTGGTCGGACTATTGATCTGACCTACCACAGCTACGTATGCCACGAGGGGGGCGCGGCGGAAGCCTTTTGGGATGCATACTCTTTCAACGGTAGCCTGGAGTCGGGGACCGGACCAATGGCAAGTCTGGAAGGGACGTGGCAGTACGGCGGGACCGTCCCCGGGCAGTCCTTCGCCGTGCTCAATCTGTCGTGGGACTGGGGCGGATACGCCCAGGAACAACACCAGTTATTTCTGACGTTCACCGACAACCGCAGCGGGACCTTCGAGGGGACCATGTTCGGCACAGGGGGGGCAACGTGCGGCGGGAACTACCGCGGTGCAACCTTTACCGGGACGTTCAGTTTCCGGTAACGACAGGGGGGACTTCAACAATGAAACTCGCAACGTTCGTCGTGTTCGTGGTGTCGGCCGTGTTCCTTGCAGCCCCCGCGACTGCACAGGAATACGACTGTGTTCGAGTGGAAACCGACGACGGGTACCGGCTGGACTGCGTCGAGGTGGATCCAACAACGGGGCAGCCCGTAGCGCCGGAACCGGTAGCGCCGCTCCCCCCGCCCGAACCCGAATGCGTACGAACGGAAACCCCGCAAGGGTACCGCCTGGACTGTACCGATCGTACCGATCGTACCGATCAAACAACGCGGCTCCCGCCGTCCGAGCCCGAATGCGTACGAACGGAAACCCCGCAAGGGTACCGCCTGGACTGTACCGATCAAACAACGCGGCAGTCCGCACCGCGGCCCGTAGCGCGACAGTCCGCAACGCGGCAGTCGGTAGCGCAGCCGGGAATGGGCATCGTGCTAGGCGGCGGGCTGGCGCCCGTGGCCGCATGCGTGGACGCATCATGTTTCTACGGCGGACGCACGTTCCAAAGCAACGTGCGCGTAGAAGGGCGGGTAGAAGATCTGATCGGTTCCAGAATAGCACCCTACGGGGGGGTGACGTTCATGCAAGGCGGCGGGAGACCCGCCGTATCCGGCGGGCTGCAACGTCTGGTGTCATCGCCCGACAGCACGTTACGATTCGGTCTGCGAGTGGGACTCTGGTACCTGGGAACCGTCTTTCCCACGGGGGGAGTGAACATAGAAGTCGGGGGGAACGCGGGAGCGCAGGTGACGATGGATTGGGGAGCCCGGAATTCACAGGGGTACACCTTCCTTCACTACGGCGCGTACTTCCGCTTCTAGTCACCGCGGTAATCGGCCCGTCCCAAGCGGCGCCATCCGCATGCCCTGCATGCCGCCGGGACAGTCCGGGGGCTGGCCTACTGGTTGGCCGTCACCGTCGCCGCAGTGCTCGTGATCCTGGCCCTGGCCCGGCCGCAGGCGCTCGTGTCCGTGACCGGGACGGCCGGCGTCGACTTCGTCATCCTGCTGGACGGATCGACGTCGATGCGGGTCGCCGACGTGGCGCCCGACCGGTGGCGGCGGTCGGTGGCGTGGGTCCGCGCCTTCGCCGAGGTGCTCGGCTGGCGCCGCGAGCGGGTGGCGCTGGCCCTGTTCGCCCACCGCGCGGCGCCGCAGGTGCGGCTGACGAACGATCCCAACGCGCTCTTCTTCTTCCTCGATCACCTGGCCGGCGAGCCGCCGTTCCGCGGCGTCCGGGTCCACGCGATCGGGGTGGGCACGGCCGGCGGCGGCTTCATCCCGCGGCTTCCGCCGGGGCGCTATCAGGAGCCGGAGCCGCCCATCCACTCCGTGCTCGACCGCCGCTCGTTGCGGGCCGTCGCGCAGGCCGGCGGCGGGCGCTACTTCGAGCTGGGGTCCGAGCCCGACCACGTCGTGGCGTTGCGGATCCTCTCCGACGCGCAGCGCTCGGCCCGCGGCGGCGTCGAGCGCCGGGAGTCGTTCACCGATCTCTACTGGGGCCTCCTGGCGGCGGCCGCCGCCGTGCTGGGCGCGGCGACGCTGCTGATCGAGGAGCGCGCGCGGCTCTGGTGGCAGTTGGCGGTCGCCGGGGCGCTCGGCGCGGCGCTGCTGCCGTAGCGCCGTAGCGGGCGCGCTTGACGTCCATCCGTGGCCGTGGTAGAAGTTGCACCCGATGGCGTATTGCACTGCCCGGTCGTGGCGGCCTCCGTTGCGCGGGGATTCCCTGCCGCCGGCCGAAAAACGCTGTAAGTTGTTGAAAACAAACGACTTACCTGCCCCCCCCCCCGATTTTTCCGAAATCGGCCCGGTCGGTCGTCCGCGTAGCGCGTAGCGTCCCGGCTTCCGTTGTTCCGTTCCCGCTCGTCCGCCGGTCGGCTTCCGGCCTCGCCGCTTCCGTAGCGGGCGCGGCGGCTTCGGGGTCCCGACGGTCCCGACAGCCGCTCGGAACCTCCGTCACGGTGGCCTCGCCATGAAGGGCCTGCTGCACCTGTTCCGGTGGGGCGGCGCGGCCATCCTGCTGCTTGCGTTCGTCGCCGTCGGCGCGCTGTGTCTGTGGGCGGGCCTGGTGCTCGGCGCGGGGTTCGTGCGGACGGGCGCGTCGTTCATGGAAACGGCGTGGATACCCGAGGAGCTGCGCCGCAACGCCGACGACCTCGTCTCGGTCATGCCCCTGGCCGCCGCCGTGCTGGCCGCCATGCACGGCGGCTTGCCGATCCTGTTCACGCGATTCTCGACCAGCATCGTGACCGAACGCGGCACCACGCTGCACGACGTTCGAAGGGTTCGAAGGGTGCCTCTGAAGGAGTTCGTCCGGAAGTTGCGCCAGTGCGCCACCTCGGATCGGCCGGTCACGATCAGACCGTACGGATTCGCGAGCGACGACCCGTTCTTGATCCCCGGCATCGACCCTGAGGAGAGCGACGAGTTGAACGTCGACGCGGCGAACCGAAGGGCTCGGGCCGTGTACGACGCGCTCAATGAGTTGATCTCCGAGTTGATCGAGCCGGAAGAGCCGGGAGGGATGACCGTCGAAGCGCCGGCCGAATGGAACACGTTCGAGAAGATGGCCAGCGAACGCAACTCGATGATCCGCGTTCCGGACGGAAGCGATCATGCGGACAGACTTCGGTACGCCCATCGAACAGGCGGTAGCAACGCTTCGGGACCGTGCAGTATTAATAGCAGCCGGGGAACGGGAATCGAACAGGCCGCATTGAGCGGCGGGAGAGGAACAGGATCATGACTAGCAGGATCATCGTCGCCATCGTCGCCGTGTTCGCTGTCGCGCTGTCACTCGCCGCCCCCGTCGCCGTAGAGGCGCAGTCGATGCCTACCCTGACCGTGATCGACAACAAGATTGGCCAAGTGACAATCGGCTACGAAGGATTCTCTGTCGGGACTTCCTACTATCGTACTTTCTGCACAAGCACGATCTCGATTCCATCTTCCTGTTCCCCCCTACAGTATGTCTGTTTCACAAGCCCGCAAACTAACCCCGTTTCAGCCGCAGCGGGGCACTGGCATAGAACGATATACAATGTCCCGCGAAAGGATCAGCTTGCGAATCGGTACCATCGCTATGCAGCCTATAGCGACGCAACCTGTCAAACGGAAGTGGCGGCCGTGACACTGACAAGACCTACGACACTGCCTGTTTGGCGCGCCCGTGACGTTACCAGTGACTCGGCAATGATATACATTGAAGGAGACTATACCGAACATTACATCTTCTCCTGGGATTACCTGCTGTCGCCCGGAGACGGTACGTGTCGGCCCACGAGTCTATCGACGTCAAGGCTCACCGGTTTGTCGCCCGACACAGAGTACACATATCGGATCTATAGTAAACTGGTCGTCCTAGAAGAACGATGCGTCGGCGACAGCGCCGCATCCGTAACGTTTTCCACAAAAGCCGCACCAGCCCCCGGCCCCGATCCGCCGACGGAAGTCAAAACGACTACGGACGGGGGCGACGGTGTGACAATCTCATGGGCGAACCCCGGCGATCCTGATATCGCCACCTATGAGTACCTGCTACGGCGGAACGGGCAGCCGGTAGGCGGCTGGACCACGATACCGGGGAGCAACGCCGACACTACCAGCGTCACGATTGACTTGGCGACTGGTGAAGTCGTCGCGGTCAACAACGCTACCCCGCCTATGGTCGAGTGGACGATAGACCTTCGCGCACAGGACACGAACGGGAACGCGGGGGGGATCTTCTCAACGACAGTGAACGCGACTACGGCCGGGCCGGGTGAGTCTGTCCCCGCTCTACCGCTGGCCGGGCTGGTGACGCTGGCCCTGGTGCTGTTCCTGGGCGGGCAGCGGAAGCGGAACGGATGGCGCGAACGGAGAACAAGGGAGAATGAAAAGCGTGCAACGGCCCGGCGTTTCCGGGCTTTCTTCGGGCGTGTTCGGAACGAGAAAGGAAGTGGCATGAGAACGATCGTGACCCTGTTCGTGGCGGCGGTGGTGGCAGTCGGTACCGTGTTCCTGGCGCCGGCCGTCGAGGGGCAAGTCACTGCCCCCGTGGAGGTCTACCGATGGGACCTGGAACCCGGCCGCGCGTGGAAGCACCCGACAACAGGCGCAAGCATGATCTCGTTCGCCTGTACCGCCGAGAACCGAGCCTACGCATGGGCGCCGGGTGAGTCTTCCCTTCTCACGCTGCACGTGAAGGTGATGGCCCGTGGGCAAAGCGGTAGCAATCCTGACTACCACAGTCGCAGCCGCACACGATGGGGCACGCCCCAGCCGCAACAGTGCGATCTCCGCAAGGGGATCGACGTGGTGACCTTCCAACTGCGGAACGAGGCAGGGGCTCCGGCTTACTTCGACTGGTCACTGCCCCAGTATCAAAGCGCGTGGATCGTGGGGCGTGCCTACCGGGATGACAACCCCTCGGGGCTCGGATCCGGAGCTCGTGCCTGGGCATCGTTCCCTGGGACCCGCACGGGCAACGCTCGCCCGGTAACGGGGCAGTCTGACTTCGACCTGATCGCCGATCCCGGCGAGCGGTACGAAGACGTGTTCGGGCCGCGGCGGTAGCGGTAGTCGGGGGGCGGGGGCAGTCGCCCCGGATGCGATGGGCGCCCGCATCCGGGGCCTTCCGGGGGCAGCGTCCCCCGCTCCCGTCCCGTGGCGCCCATCTTCGGCCGCGCGGATCGTCGGCCGGCCGGGAGCGACGGATCGGCGTTCGCGGGCGTTCGCGGGCGTGCCGTTCCGCCCGCGCGCGTCCCGCCGACAGACCTTGTGTAGGGATTTTTGGATTCGATCTCGGCAAAAGTCGAGAAAACGCCCGTAAACATTGGCCTTTTCCGCCGTTTCCAGTAGTCCGGCGCGGACTCCTGGAAGATTGGGTTGGGCGTCCGGCGGAGCCGCAAGGCGGACGCTGTCCAGCGGTCCCCGGACGGTGAGCCTGGGGCCCGTTGCGCTGCGATGATGGCAGCACGCACCCGGGAGAGATCACACGGGGGCGGATCGCCCACCTCCTCGCTGCTTGACGGCTCGTACCGGCGTGGCCGCCACGTTTCGACGCCGCGCATGCAGCGCGTCGGCGCGGGCCGGACGCGGACGGTTCCGCTCCGCCGGCTGCCGGTTCCTGGCCGGGCCGCGCCCGCTGCGCGGCGGGCGTGCCGGCCTTGACCGGAATCAATGCCGCACGCCGGCGCCGGGGCTATGATGCGGCCGTTCCCATGAACGATCGGAACGCCCCGCATGTCCGGGCGCGGGGCGGCGCCGCCGGGTGCAGGACACGGTGACTCCCGAGCCGGCCTCGACGTGGCGATGCACGACGAAACCTACAAGACCCTCTTCGCGTTCCCGCGCATGGTCGAGGACCTGCTGCGCGGCTTCGTCGGCGGAGCCTGGATCGAGCAGCTCGACTTCGCCACGCTGGAGAAGCTGTCGGCCGATTACGTCAGCGACGAGCTGCGCACGCGCCACGGCGACACCGTCTGGCGCGTGCGCCACCGCGACTCGTGGCTGCACGTGCTGGTGCTGCTGGAGTTCCAATCCACCAGCGACCCGGACATGGCGCTGCGCATACTCGCGTACACGACCCTGCTGTACCAGGACCTGGCGCGCACGAAGTCGCTGGCGCCCGACGGACGGCGCCCGCCCGTGCTTCCGGTGGTGCTGTACAACGGCGCGCGGCCGTGGGCGGCGGCGCGCGAGGTGCGGGAGTTGATCGCGCCGGTGGGGCCGGACCTGGCGCCGTACCAGCCGTCGCAGCGCTACGTGGTGCTTGACGAGCGGCGGACGGCGGCCGACGATGTACCGCGGGACAACCTGATGGCGGCGGTGATCGGGTTGGAGCAGAGCCGGGAGCCGGCGGATCTGGTGCGGGTGGTGGATGCGTTGCGGGCGCGGCTGCGGGAGCCCGGCGACGCCGGCCTGCGGCGGGCGTTCACGGACTGGATCGGCCGTCTGGCGGCGCGGTTGGCGTCGGCGAGCGCGGCGTTGCCGCCGATGCCGACCCTGGAGGACGTGAGGATGACACTGATCGAACGCGTGAGCGAGTGGCCCGCCGAGTGGCGGCGGGAAGGACATGCGCAGGGTCTCGAGCAAGGTATCGAACAGGGCCGCGAGCAGGGCCGCGAGCACGAACGGGCGCTGTTGCGGCGCATGGCGGCGTCGCGGTTCGGAGCGGAGGTCGCCGAACGCCTGGCGGGGGTGTTGGCGCGCACCGCGGACCCGGATCGGCTGGTCGAGATCGGCGACTGGCTGGTGCGTTGCGAGACGGGCGACGAGTTTCTCGCCCGCGTGACCGAACCCGGCGGCGACGCCGGGTGATCGTCCTGCGCCGGGGCGTACGTCGAGACGGCGTGTTCACGGGGGCGAGTCGCCCACCTCCTCGCTGCTCGACGGCTCGTACCGGCGTGGCCGCCACGTTCGACGCCGCGCATGCAGCGCGTCGGCGCCGGCCGGACGCGGACGGTTTCCGCTCCGCCGGCTGCCTCGGTCGGGCGGCGCCCGCTGCGTGGCGGGCGTACCGGCCTTGACCGGAATCAATGCCGCACGCCGGCGCCGGGGCTGCTGGCCGGGCCGGCGCTGCTGCTGCCGGTCTGGTGCTGGCAGCTCGCGCGCCGGCGCCGGGACGTGCGGCGCCTGCAAGCGTCGCGGACCGCGCCGGTCCCGGGCCGGCCCCGCTTCGCCGGGGGGCTGGCCTACTGGTTGGCCGTCACCGTCGCCGCGGTGCTCGTGATCCTGGCCCTGGCCCGGCCGCAGGCGCTGGTGTCCGTGACCGGGACGGCCGGCGTCGACTTCGTGATCCTGCTGGACGGATCGACGTCGATGCGGGTCGCCGACGTGGCGCCCGACCGGTGGCGGCGGTCGGTGGCGTGGATCCGCGCCTTCGCCGAGGTGCTCGGCTGGCGCCGCGAGCGGGTGGCGCTGGCCCTGTTCGCCCACCGCGCTGCGCCGCAGGTGCGGCTGACGAACGATCCCAACGCGCTCTTCTTCTTCCTCGATCACCTGGCCGGCGAGCCGCCGTTCCGATTGCGGGACGACACGAGCTGGAACACCAACATCGAGGACGGCCTGACCTGGGGCGTGCGGATGATCGACAAGGACGAGGAGCTGCACGGCCCGCGGCCGGCGGCGCGGGCGTTCGTCCTGCTCTCGGACGGCCAGGCGTGGAGCGGGGAGGTGGCGCGTGCCCTGCGGCTGGCCCGGGACCGCGGCGTCCGGGTCCACGCGATCGGGGTGGGCACGGCCGGCGGCGGCTTCATCCCGCGGCTTCCGCCGGGGCGCTATCAGGATCCGGAGCCGCCCATCCACTCCGTGCTCGACCGCCGCTCGCTGCGGGCCGTCGCGCAGGCCGGCGGCGGGCGCTACTTCGAGCTGGGGTCCGAGCCCGACCACGTCGTGGCGTTGCGGATCCTCTCCGACGCGCAGCGCTCGGCCCGCGGCGGCGTCGAGCGCCGGGAGTCGTTCACCGATCTCTACTGGGGCCTCCTGGCGGCGGCCGCCGCCGTGCTGGGCGCGGCGACGCTGCTGATCGAGGAGCGCGCGCGGCTCTGGTGGCAGTTGGCGGTCGCCGGGGCGCTCGGCGCGGCGCTGCTGCCGTAGGAGTCCGCGCCGTGGACGGCGCGGACTCCTGAAGAGTCCTGCAGGCCCAATGCCCGGTCGCGCGGACTCCACCCCCGCGTGGCAGGCGCCGCGGTGGTACCAGGTCCGTTCCAGCCGCTTCAGCTTGAACAGGGCGAGCGGGTCGAGCCGCTCATGAAGGTTTGTTGGGGGTGGAGACGAGTCAGGGCAGCAGCCAGGGACCGTACACGCGCGCGTACAGGAACAGGCCGGCGCCCATTCCACCGATCATGGCGACGGCCGCCACGAGGCGCCCGCCCGCCGGGAAGCGCCGCGCCAGCCAGGCGCCGGAGACCAGCAGCACGGCGAGGCCGAAGATCACGAACACCTCGACGGGTACGCCGGTCAGGATCGCCACGCGCAGCTCGTCGTAGTTCGTCGGCCTGCTCACGCCGAACGCATCGCGCGCCACGTGGCGGGCGCCGGCCGAGATGCGTACCTGCGCCAGCAGGGCCACGGCGACCAGACCCGGATGCGGACGCCACCGGGCGCAACCCCAGCAGCACGCGGCGACGAGGGCGTACGTGGTCAGCGGCCCGGCGGCGTCGGCGGCGGCGACGCCCCATACCGGCGCGATCGCGTCGGCGGCGGCGAAGTCCGCGCGCCGGATGGCGGCCCAGAATTCCTGCAGGTCCCACATGACGTGGGAGTAGTGCAGGGTCAGGTCGGGCGCGCCGAGCGCGAGCAGCACCACGTAGTGGCCGAGTTCGTGCGGCAGGACGGCGAAGGGGGCCGCGAGCAGCCCGCCGAGTCCCCATTCGAGGGCGATCGCGCGGCGCGAGACCCGTGGTTCGACTTCGCGCCCTCCGGGTCCTGCGCTCGACGTGTCCGCGTCACCTGCGCCGCCCCCGGCCCGCCCGCTGACGCCCGAGCGCCTTCCGGGTCCTGCGCTCGACGTGTCCGCGTCACCTGCGCCACCCCCGGCCCGTCCGCTGACGCCCGAGCGCCTTCCGGGTCCGGCGCTCGACGTGTCCGAGTCAGCCATTGCCGGCGTCGTCCTGTCCGCCGTCCGACTCCCGGTCGATTCCCTGCCGCTCGTACGCGTCCCGTTCCAGCGGCCGGGCGAGACCGCCGGTGACCGCATCGAGATCCTCGTCGGACATCTGTCCGGCCGGTGCGAGGCGGCTGTCGGCGTTCGCGGCTTCTTCGTCGTGCGTCATGGCGTCTCTCCTGACCCGGCCTGCGAACGGCCGCGCGCGGCGGCCGGCAGGCCGCGCGCCAGAAGCCCCTCGAGGGCTTGCCCGAACCACGCCGTGAAGGCGTTCGGATGCTCCGCGAGCCGGGATCGGACGGCCGGCAGGCTCTCCCACTTCCAGTCCTCCACTTCGTTCGCGTCGGGAGCGGGCGTTCCCCGGAAGCGTCCGGCGAGCACGTGGTCGTACTCGTGCTCCACCAGGCCGCCTCCCAGAGCCGCCCGGTAGACGAAGCCGAACCGCGGGTCGAGAGGGCAATCGAAGCCCATCTCCTCGCGCAGCCGCCGGTGGGCGGCGCGCAGGAGGGGCTCTCCGACGCGCGGATGGCTGCAGCACGTGTTGGACCACAGGCCGCCGGAGTGGTACTTGCCGCGCGCCCGCCGCTGCAGCAGCAGGCGGCCGGCTTCGTCGAAGACGAAGATGGAGAACGCGCGGTGCAGGACGCCGCGCCGGTGCGCCGCCATCTTCTCCAGCGTGCCCGTCTGGCGGTCGTGCTCGTCGACCACGATCACCAGCGTTTCGTCTTCCCGCGTCACGCCGCGCATGTCCGTCGCTCCCTTCGACCTCGTCGAGATGATTGCCCCCGGAACCCGTCTTCCCGCCTCACGCCGCGCGCGTCGGTTGCTCCGGCCGCCGGTTCCGGCGGCGGCGCCGCGCGAAGAGATAGCCCTTCGTCTCCGTTCCGAAACCGGGTTCGTGGACGAACTTCAAATGGTTGATCCGGCGCTCGAACGTGCTCCACCCGAGCTCGTGACCGAGCATCGCCACCGAGCGTCCGGGCCAGGTCAACAGGGCGTCGCGCTTCTCCCGGGTGCACAGATCCTGCGCCGTCAGCGCCTCGAGGAGCCCGCGCTCGGCGGCGTCCGTCTCGCCGGCGAGTTGACACGGCTGCCGGAACGGTCTCTCCATTCCGATTCGGCGCAGGAACCCCCGCCGCTCGTCGACGTCGAGATGCAGCATGGGAACGTACCACGGTCCGCCGGCTCCGCCGGGCAGCGCCGCCCGACCGGCGATTCCGGCTACTTCCTGCCCGCCGACGGCGGCCGTCGCGGCGCAGTAGGTCTCGGCGACCGCCAGCGGGAGCTTCGCGATGCAGAGGCGGATGGTCGGCGACCGGCGGCCGATCATGAACCCGACGTAGGGGACCGCGGCGTCCGCCGGCAGCCGGGCCAGGCCGGTGGACAGGCACTCGCGCACGACGCGGGACGCCGGACGTCCCGTGAGGGCCTCGACGAGCGTCAGCGTTCGGCGGCGCAGCTCCCGGGGCGTGTCGGCGTCCCGAGGCGGGCGGCGCAGGCGGCAGAACACGCCGGGCGCCGGCCGGCCGGTCGCGCCGCCCGCCTCGACGTCGTATTCCAGCCAGATGTGATCGATCAGCTCGCGCAGGGGGGAGTCCGACGCCGTCCAGCGCCGGCAGAACGCGGCGAGCCGGCGCCATCCCCGATCCCCGAGCGGGACGCCGGGCGGCGTCCGGTCCGCGGGTCCGGCCAGCAGCGCGCCGCGCTCCGGCCGTACGATGAGGATCAGGTCGACGCGGGCCGACCGCCCGTGGAGCCGGCATTCGAAGTGGATGCCGTCCGTGATTTCGGGCCGCAGATGCTCCACGGCCGCGCGCGCCCGCGCGAACGCGTCGGCGGAGACGAGAGGCGGCGGCAGAAGAGGCCGCAGGACGTCCAGCGTGTCCGTGAGCGACGGCATCGGATTCACTCCCACAACAGTACGGACGGCACGGTCTCCGGCGCGTGCATCCGCAGCAGTTCGTAGCCGATTCCCGAAGCGCCCTGGAAGAGGCCGGGGCGGAAGCCCTCGTCCGTGCCGGTGGCGTAGCGGCCCTCGGCGAGGGCCCTCGTCACGGTCTCGCGGCCGAGGGCGGCCGCGGCGTCGCGCAGACTCCGCCGTCCGAGGCGCAGGCCGGCGGTGAGCAGAAAGTCGGCGCGCCCCATCCGTCCGCAGCAGAGACCGTCCGGCTCGCCGGTCTCGATACCGGACGTCGATTCGAGAGCGGTCTCGATCTCGGAGCGAGCCCGGGGATCGCCGTCGTCGAGACCGGCGAGCCGCGCGAGTCCGACGCCCGCCGCGCCGCGGCACCAGGACCGGGGCCAGCGGGCGGACGAACCGGCCACCGCCGGCCGACGCTCGGCCTGGACCCCGGTCCCCGGCGCCGGATGGCGATGCCCGATCGCCCACGCCTCGGTTGCGGCCCGCTGGAACTCGTCCCTCCCGGCCGCCCCGGCGAGCCGCCGCAGGGCGTACGCGATTCCGCTCGTCCCGTGCGCGAAGCCCGCCGCGAGAGGGTTGCGCCCGGTCCAGGCGCGGAGGCCGGTCGCCGGGTCGGCGGCGCGGCGTTCGAGAAGACGTTCGCCGCACCGGACGGCCTGCCGCAGCGCGGCGCCGTCGCCGGTCGCGGCGTGGAGGGCGAGCAGTCCCAGCAGCGCGCCGGCCGCGCCGGACATTACGTCGAGCGTTTCGTCCTTCGCGATCGCGGTTTCGTCGATGGCGCCGGCCGCCGCGCGCGCGGCGCTGAAGCAGCCGGGGTCTCCGAGCGCGCGGCCCGCGTGCGTCAGGGCGTAGACGACTCCCCCGAGGCCGGCCGCGCCGCCGATTCCGATCCCGGACGCCAGCGCGCGTCGATACTCACGGTCTTCGAGCCGTCGGCGCAGCGGGTCGAGGACCCGCGCCGCGAGCTCGCGCGCGGCGCGGTGCTTCGTGACCGCGGCGGCCGCGGCCAGGAACAGCGCGATGCCCGACGTCCCGCTGAAGAGACCGATTCCCACGGGCTCGAGAACCGGCTCGTCCGGGGACGGACCGCCGAGGCCGAGCCAGGTGACGGCCTCGCCGTCCTCGACGGCGAGCCGTTCCAGCAGATCGACGATCGCCTGGACTTCCACCAGCACGGACCGCGCCTCGTCGCGGTCGCGCACGGCGCGCGCCCGCCGGTCCCGGTGGCGGCGTTTGACGTCGGCGATCGAGAAGGACATCCGCAGCAGGTCGAGCTGCTGTTGCATGTCCCGCGCATTCAGCCGGGCGAGACGCGCGCGCGGAGACTGTCCGGCGTGCGCGAGCCGTTGTTCGAGCCGCGCCCCCGCCGACGAGCGGAACGTCCGCCGAACCGCGCTGCCGGTGAAGTACGGAACGTCCAGCCGTTCCAGCTCGACCCGCTCGGCGATTCGCGTGGCCCAGCACGGGGGGCGCTCGGCCGCGGCGAGACTCGGGGCGGTGACGACGTCCAGCGCGATGCTCCAGTCGGGTCCCGACGTCAGGTCCTGGGGAACGAGCGCGTTCTCGAGAAGCGCCGCGTAGCTCCGCGTGTCCCGGACGAGCACCCGGAACTCCTCGCGTTCGAGCTGGCGGAGGCAGCGGGTGGATCGAAGCCGGACCCGGTCCCGGCGGAGGGCTTCGTACATCTCGCGGAAGCCCTCCAGAAGTCGATCCACGCAGCCCGACGCCGGTCGCGGGCGACCGTCCACCACCGGCAGGTTCCGATCCGCGCGGCCGTGCGCGCCGCCTCCTCGCCAGACCATCCAGTCGGTGTTCGTGCGCGCGGTCGGAGGCCGGACCCGCCGGGGGTCCGGGTCCGCGAGGCCGCCGGCCACCTCGAAGACGCCGTCGGCGCCGCGGCGCGTGGTCGGCGGCAGGCCCGTGCGGAACACGCTTCCCGCCGGCGAATCACCGGACGCCCCCACGCCGCGGCTCTCCCGTCGCGCGCCGGCCGGCGGCGCGCCGATCAGGCACTCGAGGTCGATCGGCACCGGGTACTCGCCCGAGGCGATCACGTTGCCCGCGTGGAGGTCCGACCCCCCGAGCGCGTAGAAGAGGCAGGTGAGCATGCCGGCGCGGTGCTGGAAGCGTTCCACGGCCGCCCGGCCGCTGCACGGAGCGGCGTCCACGAACTCGACCCAGCCGTGGTCGCCGCAATCGAGAACCCTCGGCGGCCGGGTCGGGGACGTTCCGCACGTGCGCGTCACCTCGTCGAGCAGGTCGACGAAGCAGCGGTCCAGGGCGAGCGGCCGCGGCTTGTACACGAGTCCGGCCCCGGATTCGAAACGCAGCAGACAAACGGTGCGGCCGCCTCGGTGCGGATCGGACAGGTCCGGCGTCACGCCGGCGATCCGCAACCCGCGGTCCCGGATGCCGAAGACGATGCGGATGGCCTCGGCGGCCCGATCGAACCGCCGCGCCAGGTCGGTGGTGGAGGCTATCCACTGCTGGCAACAGGTGGCCAGGAGTCTGGCGAGCATCGGATACTTCAACAGCCACGCCGCGAGTTCCGGCCCGTCGAGCGCGCGCAGGAACTCGCGGTAGCCCCCGGGGGCGCGCCCCGCGGCCGTCCGCGCGCCGCGGCCGGAACGTCCGGAACGCGCGGCGCGGAAGGCGTCGAATTCGGCGCAGAGCGTGCGCGCCGCCGTCCGGCAGAGCCGGCCGAGGAGACCGCGTTCCAGATCGCGCAGCGCGGCGGGCGAGAGGCGGCCGTGAGCGGGGCCGAGTCCGGCCCGCACGCGGCGCGCCGCCTCGGGAACGAAACGCCACAGCATTTCCTCGAAGGGTTGCGGGGCCTCCGCGTCGAAGATCCCCTCGTCCGGTTCTTCGGCGGCGGGTGCGGACAGGGCCGCGTCGAGAAAACGGGCCCAGCCGGGAAGGGGGGCGGCGTCCCGCGGGCGGACGGGACCGAGCAGCCCGAGCGCGGAGTCGACGTCGAGTCCGGCCCACCGCAGGCGTCGGTCGAACCGCGCCGCGTCGCCGCCCGCGACGCGGTCCCGCCACTTGCGCAGGCGAGCCCCGGCGGCGCCGGCGTTCCGGCCGGCGCCGCCGGGAACCAGGACCGCGCCCAGGCGCTCCGACAGCGTCATCGATTCCTCCACCATCCAGCGCAGGTCCGAGGGTCGAAACGTCATCGGTCTTCCTCGCCGCCGCCCAAGGAGTCCGCGCCGTAGAACGGCGCGGCTCCTGGAGCGGTCAGGTTGGCCACCAGGCGGAGCCGCAAGGCGACGCCTGGCGGGCGCTAGTGGGTGTGCCAGCAGATGGTGATGTCGCCGATCTCGATGTCGCCTTCGCAGCCGCCGGCGACCGCTTCGAGTTGCTCGGGCGTCAGCTCGTCGCGGTTCACCGGGTCCGGCAGCACGAACATCGCGTCGCAGTCGGCGTCCTTCTCGATGAACTTGACGCGCAGGTTCTCCGGGAGCGGCTTTCCGGCCGCCTGCTCCAGCGCGGTTCGGGGGTCGGTCAGCAGGGCGGTGCGGAAGTCGGGGTCCACGGCGCTGCGCGTCAGCAGCTCCTGCACCTTCGTGTTGTCGGTGTCGCTCGTCATCGTCGATTCCTCCTGTGCGGTGTGTTGAAGCGGCGAGACGCGCCCACTGCGTGTCTCGGACGGCGACTTCGGGAGCAAGCCGCGTGCCATGCGCGGCCGTCTCCCCGTGGCCGGGCGCCGCCGGGGCCGTGCACGGAGGCAAGGGCGGGAGTGCGCGGCCGCGAGGCGTTTTCCCGTCAAGCCGGGTTGACCCGCTTCGCGGCGCCGGAGGCGCGTCGGCGCCCTGCTGGGCGGGAACGCCCCGGAGAACCCGGGGCGCCGGAGCGCCTCGTCGACGCGCAACCCCGGGGGCGCGCGGCGCGGCGCGGCGTTCCGATATTTCCCCGGTCGTTGCGGACCGTTCACGCGGCGGAGCGAGCCGTTCGGTCCGGCCGCGCGCGTGTCGCCGCCGGTTGTCTCCGCCTGGCGAACACCGGCGCGACGCCGGGGCGCGGGTTGGAAGGAGCGGCCGTTCGACCGTCCGGGAGATCGCGCCGGATCCGCGGGGACGCGCGCCTTTTCCCGCCGCGCCGCGCGTCTCCGGCGCCCCGCCCTCCACGGCCGGCGGGAGGCGGAAGCATGGCCGCCGCGGTGGCATGCGATTTGTATCTCTCCGGCGGTGCGCGCCGCCGGATGCCGCGCGAGGGATGGAACCGGAGCACATGCAGTCGAAGCCTGCCGCCCACGCGGTCCTCGTCCTGGGGCTGGCCGCCGCGGTCCACGCGCAGGCGCCGCCGGGCGGCGGCGTCGATCTCGAAGACGTCGTCGACGCCGTCCTGACCCACGGTCCGGATATAGAGAGGGGACGCCTCGCCGTCGAAGCCGAGGCCGGCGCGCTCCTCCTGGCCGCGAGTCCGTTCGACCTGAACGTGAGCGCCGGCCTGCGCGGCGGGCGCGACGCCCTGCCCCTCGCGGGCGGGCGCAACGGCCTCTTCGTGACCGAGAGCGTCGAGACCAGCACGTCCGCGGCCAGGAGCTTCCGTTCGGGGATGGTCCTGTCGGCGGACCTGTCGCTCGGCCGCGTGCGGAGCGGCGCGGGCGGCGTTCCGGCCGATCAGGCCCGCTCGCTGGTCTCCCTGCTGGTGCCCCTCGCGGGCGGGCGCGGCGGCGGGGCGGCGGCCGGCGCGGAACGCGCCGCGCGGGAGTCGTACGCGGCCAGCCGGTTCGAGCGGGACCACGTCGCGGCCCGCGCGGTGCACGACGCGGTCCACGCGTACTGGCTGTATCTGGCCGCGCACGAGCGGTTGCGGATCCACGTCGAGTCGGCGGACCGCGCGCGGCGTCTCGTCGAAGAAACGGAGGTTCTGGTTCGGGCGGACGAGCGTGCGCCGTCCGACCTGGACCTGATGGCCGGCAATCTCGCGCAGAAGCGGACCGCGGTGACCGCGGCGCGTCAGACGCTTCTGGATGCGCGCTACGCCCTCGGGGTGGCCATGGGGATCGGCGCCGAGGCCATGCGGGCGCTCGGCCCGCCGGTGACCGGGTTTCCCGACACCGGACCGCGTTCTCGTGCCCGGTTCACGCCGGCGGCGCGCGCCGCGACCCTCCGCACGGCGCTGGCGGCCCGGCGCGACCTCGCCGGGCTGCGGGCCCGCCGCGCCGGGGCGCGCCTGGCCTGGGAGGGCGCGCTTCAGGACGTGCGTCCCCGCTGGGACGTGCTCGCCCGCGTCGGCTACACCCGGGTCCTGCCGCGTGCGGCGGGCGGCCCGTCCGCGCCGGAGCGGGCCGCCGGGGGCGCGAACGGCCTGCTTCAGCTCCGGTACGAGCCGCTGGCCGGCAACCGCGCGGCGCGGGGCCGGGCGCGCCGCGCCGTGGCCGTGGAGCGGACGGCGGCCGTCGCGGCCGACGATCTCGTGCGCCGCATCGAGGCGAACGTGCGGGCCGCGATGGAACGGCTCGACAACGCGGCGCAGGAAGCCCTGGACGCCCGCGAAGCCGTGCGCCTGTCCGAGCGCTCGGTGGTGACGGAGCAGGAGAAGTTCCGGCTGGGGCTGGCGACGCTGTTCGACGCCATCCTGGCCGAGGACTCGCTGACCAACGCCCGTCTCCTGCGGACGAACGCGCGGTTCCGGTTCGCCGCCGCGCTGGCGCGGCTCCGGTTCGAGAGCGCGACGCTGCTGGAGACCAGCGGGGACGCCGTCTCGGTGGACCCGGACAGGCTGACCTCGTTCCTGGAGGAGCGCGAGCCGTGAAGAAGGACGAAGGCGTGTTCCGCAAGGCGTCGCTCGATCGGCTCGCGTCGCCGGAACAACTCGACAAGCTGATGCAGGTGACGCGGTTGCGCGGATGGATTGCCCTGGCCGCGCTCGGTTTCCTGGTGGGGTCCGCGGTTCTTTGGGGGTTCGAAGGGAGCATCCCTTCCAGGGTCGCCGGCCAGGGCATTCTTCTCGGGAGCGGCGGCGTGCTCGAAATCGCGGCGGGCGCCGGGGGCCGCGTCACCGACGTGGCGGTCAACGTCGGCGACGTGGTGCGCGAAGGGCAGGTCGTCGCGCGCGTCGCCCAGCCGGGCGTGCTGGACCGGATCCGGCAGGTGCGTCTCGCCCTGGAGAACCTGCGGGTGGAGCACCGCCTGGCCACGACGCACTCGGAGGAGGAAACGGTCCTGCAGCTCGCCCAGTTGCGCCAGCGGCGCGAGGGGCTCGACCAGTCCATCGCGGCCGCGGTCGACAGTCTCCGCTGGCAGCGGGAACGGGTCGCGGCGCAGCAGCAGCTCGTCGACCAGGGCCGGCTGACGCGGCAGACCGTCATCAACGGCCGGCAGCAGGTGCACGCCACGGAGGAACGGCTGCGTTCCCATCGCCAGCAACTCGCGGAGCTTCGACTCCAGCAGCTCGGGATGGAGGCGCGCAACGCGCGGACCCTGCAGGAGAGCGAACATCGGATCGCCAGGGCGACGGCGGAACTCGAGCAGCTCGAACGCGCGATGAAGGACATGTCCGAGATCGTCTCGACCTTCAACGGCCGCGTCATCGAGATCCTGACCGAGAACGGCGACGTCGTGACGGCGGGTCAGCCGTTGCTTCGTCTCGACAGGACGGGACGCACCGTCAAGGGACTCGAGGCGATCATCTACGTGCCGTCCACGCACGGGAAGCGGATACGCACGGGCATGGAAGTGCGGATCGCGCCGGCGTCGGTGGCCCCGGAGGAGCACGGCTACATGATCGGGACGGTGACCTACGTTTCGGACTTTCCCACCACGTCGCGAGCCATTCAGCGCACCCTGAGGAACCCCGAGCTCGTCACCGCCCTGTCACGCGGCGACGCGCCGTACGAGATACGCGCGGACCTGCAACTCGATCCCGCCACCGTCAGCGGCTATCGGTGGTCGTCCTCGGCGGGTCCGCCCATGGACGTCCTTGCCGGAACGCTGTGCGTCGCCGGAATCACCGTGGAACGGCGGCGCCCGGTCGAGATGGTCGTTCCCCTGTTCCGCGAGCACTTCGGCGTCTGAACGGAATGGAAATGCGCGACACGATCATGCGCTGGCTGTCGAACGACCGGCGAAGGCGCCGCGTGCGGGTGCCGACGGTCCTGCAGATGGAAGCGGTCGAGTGCGGGGCGGCGGCGCTGGCGATGGTGCTGGCCCGCTTCGGCCGCTTCGTGCCCCTCGAGGAGCTGCGGGTCGCCTGCGGCGTCTCGCGCGACGGAAGCAAGGCCAGCAACCTGCTGAAGGGGGCGCGCGCCTACGGACTCGTGGGGCGCGGCTTCCGCCGGGAACCGTCGGCGCTGGCGGACCTGCCGCTGCCGATGGTGGTCCACTGGAACTTCAACCACTTCGTGGTGCTCGAGGGTTTCCGCCGCGGCCGGGTCCATCTGAACGATCCGGCGTCCGGTCCGCGCGTCGTCAGCGAACGGGAGTTCGACGAGGCGTTCACGGGCGTGGCGCTGACCTTCGAGCCCGGAAGCGGCTTCGAGCCGGGCGGCGTCCGGCGGCGGCTCGCGGCCGCGCTCCGCCCCCGGCTGGCGGGTTCGTACCGGGCGCTGGCCTACGTGGTCGGGGCCGGCCTGCTGCTGGTCGTTCCGGGTCTGGTGATCCCCACCTTCTCCCGCCTGTTCGTCGACGACGTGCTGGTGCGTCAGGCCCGGGACCTGGCGAAGCCCCTGTTTCTGGCGATGGCCGCGGCCGTCGCCGTGACGGGCGCCCTCACGGCGCTGCAGCACCGCTACCTGCTGCGCCTGGAGACGCGGTTCGCGGTGGCGACCTCCAGCCGCTTCCTGTGGCACGTCCTGCATTTGCCGATGCGCTTCTTCACGCAGCGTTTCGCCGGCGACGTCGGTTCGCGCGTGGCCATCAACGACCGCATCGCCCACCTGTTGTCGGGAGAGCTCGCCGCGTCGGCGATCAGCGCGTGCATGGCCGTCTTCTATGCCGCGTTCATGTGGCGGTACGACCGGGTCCTCTGCGCTGTCGCGATCGCGACGGCGGCGCTCAACGTGGCCGCGCTCCGGTACTTCTCCCTTCGCAGGGAGCACCTCAACCGGCAGCTTCTCCACGACCAGGGACGGCTGCTCGGAACCGCGATGGCCGGACTGCAGAGCATGGAGACGCTCAAGGCCATGGGCGCCGAGGCCGACTTCTTCGCCCGCTGGTCGGGCTATCAGGCCAAGGCGGTGGGGACGGAGCAGCGTCTGAAGGTGGAGACCGAGATGCTGGCGGCGGTGCCGCGTCTGCTCATGCCGGTCAGCACGGCGCTCATCCTCGGGCTCGGGGGGCTGCGGGTCATGGACGGCGCGGTCAGCATGGGGATGCTGGTCGCGTTCCAGGCGCTCATGCTGGGATTCATCGCGCCGGTGAACAGGATGGTCGACCTCGGAGGCACGCTGCAGGAAGCGAGCGGAGACCTGGCCCGACTCGACGACGTGTTGTCGGCCCCCGCGGACCTTCCGCCGGCGCCCGGCGACGAAGAAGAAGACTCGTTCGCGGCCGCGCCGAGGCTGTCGGGCCGGCTGGAGTTGCGCGACGTCACCTTCGGCTACAGCCCGCTCGATCCCCCGTTGATCGAAGACTTCAGTCTGACGCTTCGTCCGGGCAGCCGCGTCGCCCTGGTCGGCGGGTCGGGCTGCGGGAAGAGCACGATCTCCAGGCTGGTCTGCGGTCTGTACGCCCCCTGGAGCGGCGAAGTGCTGTTCGACGGCCGCCCGCGGCGGGACGTGCCCCGCCGCTTGATGACCACCTCGTTCGCCGTCGTCGATCAGGAGGTGTTCCTGTTCGAGGGATCCGTCCGAGACAACCTGACGCTGTGGGACGCCACGGTCGCCGAATCCGACGTGGTGCGCGCGGCGGCGGACGCCTGCGTCCACGACGAGATCTCGGTCCGGCCGGGGCGGTATCACGGCAAGGTGGAAGAAGGCGGCCGAAACTTCAGCGGCGGCCAGCGCCAGCGACTCGAGATCGCCCGGGCGCTGGTGACGAACCCGGCCGTCCTCGTGCTGGACGAGGCGACGAGCGCGCTCGACCCGACCACCGAGGCGGCGATCGACGACAACCTGAGACGCCGGGGCTGCACGTGCCTGATCGTCGCCCATCGACTCAGCACGATCCGGGACTGCGACGAGATCGTCGTCCTCGACCGCGGCCGCGTGGTTCAGCGGGGGACCCACGACGAGATGAAGGCGGTTCCCGGACCCTACCGCGAGCTCGTCGCGGCGGGCTGACGCCGGGGCGCCGCGGGATCGGAGCATCGACCGTGCGAAACGGACTGTTCATCGACAGCGACCCGTCCATCGAAGCCGGGGGCAACCGGCCGTTCCTGCTCGACGCGGGCGGCGTCTGGCTGGTCGAGCGCGGCCAGGTCGACGTCTTCTGCGTGCGGCGGCAGGGGCGGGCGGCGGCGCAGGCCCGCGCGCACGTGGCCCGCGTGGCCGCCGGGCAGTGCCTGTTCGGCCTGGCCGCCGGTGGCGAGCGCGACGGGGCGGGGCGCGCGGAGCATCCCGCCGGCGGCGTTCCCGGGGACGCCGGATTCGACGGCGGTCTGCAGGCGGTCGGCAGCGCGGGGACGACGCTACGCTTCGTGCCGCTGGCCGTCGCGCGCGGCCGATTCGCGGCGGCCGCGCGGCGTCCCGAGGCCGGCCGGCTGATGGACGAATGGGTGGAGTCGATCTGCGCGGGGCTCGTCGCCGGCGCGCTGCCCCGCGACTGCCGGGCGCTGCAACCGTCCTCCACGGTGACCCTCGACCCGGCCGCCGCGGCGAGCCCCGGGGCGGGCGTCGGCTGGATTCGTCACGAGGAAGGGCGGTCGAACCTGTTGGGCAGACCCGAGTTGCCGCTTCCCGATCGGCCGGTCCCCTGCTCGCCCCGGGCGTGGTTCGCCGCCGCGGAGTCCAGCGTCGTCGCGGTGACGACCACCGCGGCGCTGATCGAGCGGGGCGAGGTCTGGGCGGGCCTGGCCCGGTTCCAGCGGCTGGCCACCCGCTGCGCGCTGCTGGAGATGGAGGAGCGGTCCGCGAAGGAGCGGCGCCGTCAGCGGCGGCGCGACGTGGAGCGCGAGGCGCTGATGCGGGACGCCTTCACCGAGCTCGCGGCGGCGCAGGGCGGCGCGGCCGTCGCGCCGGCCGCGCGCGGCGGTTCCGGCGCGGCCGCCGAGCCGGACGGGCGCGATACGCTCTCGTCCGCCTGCCGCCTCGTCGGGGCCGAGCTGGGCCTGTCCCTGGGGCGGGGCGCGCGGCCGTCGGCCGCGTCGTCGGCGGACCCGGTGGCGGACGTCGCACGGGCGGCGGCGGTGCGCGTGCGGCGGGTGTTGCTGGAGGACCGCTGGTGGAAGAGCGACAGCGGTCCGCTGCTCGGCCGGACCGCGGGCGGGGACCGGCGCTGGGTGGCGTTGCTGCCGGCCCCGTCGGGCTCCTACGCCGTCTGCGACCCGGCCGGCGGCGCCCGCCGGCCGGTGACGGACTCTATCGCGTCCACGCTGGACCCGCTGGCGTACACGTTCTACCGCTCCCTGCCGGCCGCGGCTCTCACGCCGCGGGACGTGCTCCGCTTCGGCGTCCACGGTTGCCGGCGAGACCTGTGGCTGGTCGTGCTGCTCGGTCTCGCCGGCGGCGCGCTCGGTCTCGTGACCCCCGTCGCCACCGGGGCGCTGTTCAACTCCATCATCCCCGGCGCCGAACGGGATCAACTGGTCCAGGTCACGCTGATTCTGCTGGCCTGCGCCTGCGCGACGGGCATGTTCGAGCTCGTCAGACGATTCGCCCTCGCGCGTGTCGACGGCCGCATGGGGGCGGCCCTGCAGGCCGCCGTCTGGGATCGGCTGCTGAACCTGCCCCCGCGGTTCTTTCGCCCCTACGGCGCCGGCGACCTGGCGGTGCGCGCGATGGGCGTCGACGCCATGCGCCGGACGCTGTCCGGGGCCGCGGTGACGGCCGCGCTGGGCGGGGTCTTCTCCCTGTTCAACTTCGGACTCCTGTTCCACTACGGCGGCGCGCTGGCGTGGTGGGCGACGGGGCTGCTGGCGGCGGCGGGCGGCGCGACCCTGCTCGCCGGCTGGCGCCAGTTGCGGCTCCAGCGGCGCATCGCGCCGTTGCGGGCCCGGACGTCGGGGCTGGTCCTGCAGTTGCTGACCGGCATCTCCAAGCTGCGGGTGGCCGCGGCGGAGAGCTGCGCGTTCGCGCAATGGGCGCGGCTGTTCGGCCTGCAGCGCCGCCTGCAGTTCAGGTCCAGGACGGTCGTCAACCGGCTGCGGGTCTTCAACGCCGTGTTCCCGACCCTGTCCCTGCTCGTGATCATGGCGGCGGCGACCGCGGGCGGTAACGCCGCGCCCGCGATCCGCACCGGCGACTACCTGGCGTTCTCGGCCGCGTTCGGGGCCTGTCTGGCGGCCATGCTCTCCATGAGCACGGCGCTGCTCGAAGCGCTCGGCGTGGTTCCGATCTACGAGAACGCCAGGCCGATTCTGGAGGCCGCGCCCGAGGTCCACGCCGCCGGGGGCGACCCGGGGACGCTGGAGGGAAGCCTGGAGGTGCGCCACGTGACGTTCCACTACCAGCGGGACCTGCCGCCGGCGCTCCAGGACGTGTCGTTCAGCGTGCGTCCGGGGGAGTTCGCCGCTTTCGTCGGGCCTTCGGGGTCCGGCAAGTCGACGTTGCTCCGCGTGCTGCTCGGCTTCGAGGAGCCGGACTCCGGGTCGGTGTACTTCGACGGCCAGGACTTCAGCCGGCTGGACGTGCAGGCGGTCCGCGGCCAGATCGGCGTCGTGCTGCAGTCGGGGCGGATCATGGCCGGAGACTTCTTCACGAACATCGTCGGCTCCACCGCGCACACGCTCGACGACGCCTGGGAGGCGGCCCGCATGGCCGGCCTGGCCGAGGACATCGAGGCCATGCCGATGGGCATGCACACCGTCGTCAGCGAGGGGGCCGCCACCCTGTCCGGGGGCCAGCGCCAACGCCTGTTGATCGCCCGGGCGATAGTGAGCAGGCCGCGCCTCGTCTTCTTCGACGAGGCGACCAGCGCGCTCGACAACCGCACGCAGGCCGTCGTCGGCGAGAGCCTGGCGCGGCTCAACGCCACGCGAATCGTGATCGCCCACCGCCTGAGCACGATCCGGAACGCGAGCCGTCTCTACGTGATGGAGGGCGGGCGCATCGTGCAGTCCGGCCGGTACGACGAACTGATCGCCGCGGACGGCCCGTTCGCCGCCCTGGCCCGGCGGCAAACCCATTGAAGTCGAAGGCAAGGCCACCATGTCCACCCCGAATCCGTTCCCGAATCGAAAGTCGACGCTCTCGATCGCCTGCGTCCTGGCCGTCGCGGCCGGCGCCTGCCGGCAGCCGGAGGCGCCGCGCGGGCAGGCGCAGGCGGAGGCCGGCGGTCCGGTCACGATCGCCGCGCCGTGGCCCTGGGAATCGCGCACGGGCCTGTTGTACGGCCAGGGCCTGCAGATGGCGGCCGAAGAGGTCAACGCCGCCGGCGGCGTCCTCGGCCGCCCGCTGACGGTGCTGCGCGAGGACGATCACGAGTCCGTCGATCGGGGCCGGCTGGTCGCCCAGCGGCTCGCGCAGAACCGGGACGTCGTCGCCGTGATCGGCCACATGCAGTCGTACGTCTCGCTCCCGGCGGCGGCGATCTACGACCTGTCGGGTCTCGTCCACCTGGCGCCGACCGCCACCGATCCGCGCCTGACCGAGCAGGGGTACCGCCGGCTCTTCCGGATGACCTTCACGGACCGGGAGATCGGCGCCCAGATGGCGGACTTCGCCGTCTCGCGGGGCCTCTCGCGCGTGGCGATCTACTACATCCGCAACGCGTACGGGCGGGGGCTGGCGAACGCGTTCGAGGAGCGGGCGATCGAGCGGGGAGTCGACGTCGCCGACCGGCAATCCTACGATCCGAACACGATGGCGGGAGAGCGGGCGCTGGCCGACGTCCTGGCGTCCTGGGAGGACCTGGACCTGCGGGCGATCTTCATCGCGGGGGAGCCGCGGCAGGCGGCGGCGATGATCCGCGCCGCCCGCGCCGCCGGCATCGCCGTCCCGGTGCTGGGCGGCGACGCGCTGGGGACGTCGAACTTCGTGCGCCTGGGCGGCCCCGCGGCCGAGGGGACCGTCCTGGCCGCCGCCTTTCATCCGGACGACGAACGCGAGGAGGCGCGGCGGTTCAGTCTGGCGTTTCGGCGCCGCTACGGGGTCCCGCCCGACGTGTCGGCGGCGCTGGGCTACGACGCCGTGCGGTTGCTGGCGCACGGCTTCACGCAAGCCGGCGTCGTCGATCCGGACGCCGTCGCGGAGGCGTTGCGGTCGGCCGCGGGGTGGTCCGGCGTCACCGGGCGGATCGCGTTCACCGACGAGGGCGACCTGGTCGAGCGCGAGATCGGCAAGGTGGTCGTTCGGGAGGGCCGGCTCGCCTGGCTGGGCGGCGCGGCCGGGGGAGACTGACGTGCCGGACGCCGCGGACCGTTGCGCGGTCCTGAAGGCGCTCGGGGCGACTCCGGCCGAGTGCGCCGAGTTGCTGCGCCACAACGAGAACCACTTCGACCCGGACGCCCCGCGGCGGGGCCGCGCGTTTCCGCTCGCCGACGAAGCGTTCGTGGAGACCTGGGAGGGCTACGCGCGCGAAGCGCGGTCGGCCGGCGCCTGGGCGGTTCTGCGGCAGGCGCTCGTGCAGCTTCGCTTTCCCGTCCGGCCGGGGATCAGCCGCGAGCCCGCGTACCGGTCGGCCACCCGCGGTCAGGCTGCCGCGCCGAACGGGGAGGCGGCGCTCGAGTTGCGCCGGCCCGACGAACTGCGGATCGAGATCCACCGGACCCCGGCGGGACGGCTGCCGGTGGTGGTCGCGCCCCACCGAGGCGACTTCGAGCTCCTCGTGCAGGCCCTGGCGAAGCGCAACGAGCCGGTCGCCGTGCCCGCGTCGATCGGCGCCTGCATGGTGGCGGGGTACACGAACGTCGAACGCCTGCGGCGGCTCCGGGAGCGGTGGTGGACCGACCGCCCGTTTCCGGCCGGGGCCGGCTGGAGGCGGGAGCTCGGGACGCTGCCGCCGAGGAAGGACTCGTATCAGGATCGGTTCGTCATCGCGTCCACCACCCCGTACAGCGGAGTGCCGGCCGGCCATCTCGGTCTCACCCGCGAGGCGTGGGAGCGGTCGTCGCTCGCGATCCGCGTGGAGCACGAGTCCATGCACTACTTCACGCGCCGCGTGTTCGGCTCCATGAAGAACCTGCCGCTCGACGAGATCATCGCGGACTACGCGGGCATCACGCGCGCGACCGGCCGGTTCCGCGCCGACTGGGCGCTCCGCTTCCTCGGTCTCGAGTCGTACCCGCGCTACCGCGCAGGCGGGCGTCTGGAGCACTACCGCGGCGACCCTCCGCTCTCGGACGGCGCGTTCCGCATCCTGCAGCACCTGGTCAAGCGCGCCGTGGACAACCTGGAGAGCTGGTCCGCGGCGCGGGACGACCCGTCGCGTCCGGACGGCTGCCTGGGGACGGTCCTCGCGCTCACGCGGTTGACCGTCGAGGAACTCGCCGCCGGCGACGCCCACGATCGCCTGCGCGCGGCGGCGCGGGCCGCCGCCCCGTGAGCGCGCGGAGCGCCGCGGCCGACGCGCGAAGCCGTCCGATCGACGCCCGTGACGCGCGCCCGCATGCGCTTGTTGAACGCCTGCCGCCGACCTCCGCTGTCCCGGGTCATGCGCGATGGAGCCGGCGCCGGGCGAGGCAGGAGCTTCCGCGCGGTAAACTCTGAAGCGCACGTCGGTGGAGAGACGATGGATGGCCCCTGATCCCGCGGCGGAAGGTGCGTTGCGCGCGCGCGGCGCGTCGAGCCGGGCGGCCGGCCCGCGCCCCCGGGAGGGGAAGCCGCCCGCGCACGCCGGCGTGGCCCCGCCGAACGAGTCGTCGTTCGCTTTCGAACGTCTTCCGAAGACGCTTCAGGAGCAGATCGAACCGCCCGCAACGGCCGCGGCGGCCGGCGGCGGCGCGCTGGCCGTCGACACGCTGCACCAGGGCGACGCGCGGGAGCTCGTGCCCCGCATCGCCGCCGGCAGCGTCGCGGTCAGCGTCTGGTCTCCGCCGTACTTCGTCGGCAAGTCGTACGAGGCGGAGCTGAGCTTCGAGGATTGGCAGGCGCTCCTCCGCGGCGTCATCGCGGCCCACTGGCCGGTGATCAAGCCGGGCGGGTTCCTGGTCGTCAACATCGCCGACATCCTGTGCTTCCGCGATCCGTCGATGCCGCGGATCTCGGCCGAGACGATATCCGCCCGCCGGCAGCGCGTCACCCGCGAGAGGGTGCTGCAGGCCATGCGCGAGCACCCGGAGATGAACCGCTACCAGCTCGCGGACCTGCTGGGCTGCAGCGAGCAGACGATCGACCGCCGGTTGAACGGGAACAACGTCCGGGGCGGCAAGTACGACAGCCAGACCCGCATCAGGATCGTGGGCGGACTCGTCGAGGAATGGGCGGCGGCGGCCGGATTCTACGCCTACGACCGCCGGGTCTGGGTGAAGGACGCCTGCTGGGAGAACAGCCGTTGGGCCAGCCTCTCGTACCGCGCGGTGGACGAGTTCGAGTACCTCTACCTGTTCTGGAAGCCGGGCGTCACGAAGGTCGACCGTTCCCGCCTGAGCCGCGACGAGTGGCGGGAATGGGGTTCCCGCGGCGTCTGGACGTTCCCGTCGGTGCGGCAGAACGACGACCACGAGGCGAAGTTTCCCGTGGAGCTCCCGACGCGGGTCATCCGGCTGCTGACCGATCCGGGCGAGGTCGTGCTGGACTGCTTCATGGGCAGCGGCACGACGGCCGTGGCGGCGGCGCGCCTGAACCGCCGCTACGTCGGCATCGAGCTCCGGCCGCGGTACGTGGAGACGGCCCGGCGCCGCCTTGCCGAAGAACGCCGGCCGCTCCTGCCCGCGTGAATCCACGGACGTCGCAGGACGGCCTGGACACGCTCGAAGATCGAAAGGGTGTCGAAAAACACGTTTCGGGAACGGACGGCCTGTGCTAACGTGTCGGTCGTCGCGCAAGGTTCTCGTGGTGACGGATCGCCGACGCGCGTGTTCGGGGTGAACGCCATGTCCATTCGACCCTTCGACCCGGCTGCCGCGCCGCGGCGGGCGGCGCTGGCCGGTTTCGCGCTCGCCGCGGGGCTGGCGGCCGGCGCGGCGCCGGCCGCCGCGCAGCAGGGCGCATCGGCGCCGGCCGTCGACTTCCAGCGCCAGGTGCGGCCCATCCTGGCCGACAACTGCTTCCAGTGCCACGGGCCGGACGAGGGCACGCGGCAGGTGCGGTTGCGGCTCGACACCGCGGAGGGCGCCTTCGCGGAGCGGCCCGCCGGGCGGCCGGTCGTCCGGGGGGACGCCGGGGCCAGCCTGGTGTACCAGCGCGTCACGCACGCCGACCCGCGGCTGCGGATGCCGCCCGCGGACACCAACAAGACGCTGAGCGCCGAGCAGATCGGCGTCCTGCGGCGCTGGATCGACGAGGGCGCCTCGTGGGACCAGCACTGGGCGTTCAAGCCGATCGTCCGGCCGGCCCCGCCGCCGGCGGCCGGCGACGACTGGGCCCGCGGCCCGCTCGACGGTTTCGTGCTCGCGCGCCTGCGGGCCGAGGGCCTGACGCCGGCGCCCGAGGCGGACCGGCCGACGCTGGCGCGCCGCGCCGCGCTCGACCTGACGGGGCTGCCGCCCGACCCCGCGGCGCTGGCCGCGTTCCTCGACGACCCGTCCGAGGACGCCTACGAGCGGTACGTCGACCGGCTGCTCGCGACGGAGCAGTGGGGCGAGCACCGCGCCCGCTACTGGCTCGACGCGGCGCGCTACGGCGACACGCACGGCATCCACATCGACAACTACCGCGAGATGTACCCCTGGCGCGACTGGGTGATCCGGGCCTTCAACCGGAACCAGCCGTTCGACGAGTTCACGGTGGAGCAGGTGGCGGGCGACCTGCTGCCCGAACCGGGCCTGGACCAGCTCGTGGCGTCCGGTTTCCAGCGCAACAACATCACCACCAACGAGGGCGGGGTCGTCCCCGAGGAGTACGAGGCCGTCTACGCGAAGGACCGGGCCGAGACGATCGGCAACGTCTTCCTCGGCCTGACCGTCGGCTGCGCCACCTGCCACGACCACAAGTTCGACCCGATCCGGCAGCGCGAGTTCTACGCGCTGACGGCGTTCTTCCGCAACACGACGCAGTACGTGATGGACGGCAACGTCTCCGACCCGCCGCCGATCCTGGTGGTGCCGCGGGAGGAGGACCGGGAGCTCTGGCACGACCTGCGGGCGGAGGCGGCCGACGTCGCGGCGCGCCTGGCGCGGCGGGCGGAGGCGGCCGACGCGGCCTTCGCGGAGTGGCTCGCGACGGGCGCGCACCGGGACCTGCGGTCGCCGCTGGAGGACGAGGCGCAGTGGATGCGGCTGGTCCTGGACGGCGCGGACGGACCGTTCGTCGAGCTGGACGGAGAACGCCGTCCGGTCGCCCTCGAGGGCGGGGCGCGCATCGAGGCCGGCCCGCACGGGCGCGCGGCGTTGCGGTTCGGGGACGAGTCCTGGGCCGGCCTGCCGCCGTCGCCGCTCGACGGCGACACGCCCTTCTCCATCGCGCTCTGGGTCCACCAGCCGGAGGAGGAAGGCAACTACGTCGTGGCGGGGCAGTACGACGCCGACGACGGCATGCGCGGCTGGTCGATGAACATCGGGTCGCGGCAGCTCTCGTTCCGCATGACGGGCGAGCCGGACCCGGACGGCGAAGGGCGGCCGGCCCCGAGCGTCGCGCCCAGCAACCTGCGGCGGTTGCCGCCCGGCGAGTGGACGCACGTCGTGATCACCCACGACGGCAGCGGCGAGCGCGCCGGGATGAACGTCTTCCTGAACGGGGACGTGGTCGAGGCGTCGGGCAGCGAGTACTTCACGCGGGCCGTCGGCAGCGTCCGCGCCGGGTTGCCGCTGGAGCTGGGCCGCGGGCGGACGCGGGGCCGCGGCGGCCGGGACGAGCTGGAGATGCGCTACTTCAGCGGCGGCGGCGTCGCCGACCTGCGCGTCTTCGACCGCCCGCTCACCGTGCAGGAAGCCCGCGTGGTCTCCCTCTGGCCGACGCTCGAAGGCGCCCGGGAGAAGCGCCCGGACGCGCTCGACGAGGCCGAGCGGGAGGCGTTGCGCCTCCACTACCTGAGCGTGAAGGACGAGCGCCACCGCGCGCTCGTGGCCCGCGGCCGGGAGATCGAGCGGGAGTGGCGCGAGGTGCGCCGCCGCGGCGGCGTCACCCACGTGATGAACGAGCGCGCGGACGGCGAGGCCGCCGCGCACGTGCTGTTCCGGGGGATGTACGACCAGCCCCGCGAGCGGGTGGCCGCGGGCACCCCGGCCGCGCTGCCGCCGATGGAGGAGTCGTGGCCGCGCAACCGCCTCGGGCTCGCCCGCTGGCTGGTCGACGAGGCCAACCCGCTGACCAGCCGGGTGACCGTGAACCGCTTCTGGCAGCAGGTGTTCGGGCGTGGCCTCGTGACGACCAGCGAGGACTTCGGGGCGCAGGGCGACCCGCCGAGCCATCCGGCCCTGCTGGACTGGCTGGCCGCGGAGTTCCGCGAGTCGGGCTGGGACGTCAAGCGGTTCTTCCGGACGCTGGTGACGTCGGCCACCTACCGGCAGTCCGCGCGGGCGACGCCGGAGAAGCTGGCGGCCGACGCGGACAACCGGCTGCTTTCCCGCGGCCCGCGCTTCCGCATGGACGCGGAGATGGTGCGCGACCACGCCCTGGCGGCCAGCGGGCTGCTGGTGCGGACGATCGGCGGGCCGAGCGTGCGGCCGTACCAGCCCGCGGGCGTCTGGTCGACGGTCGCGATGCCCCAGAGCAACACCCGCGCCTACCGGCGGGACGACGGCGAGGCGCTGTACCGGCGGAGCCTGTACACCTTCTGGAAGCGGTCGGCGCCGCCCCCGGCGATGGAGATCTTCAACGCCCCGACCCGCGAACACTCCGTGGTGCGCCGGGAGCGGACGAACACGCCGCTGCAGGCGCTGGTGACGATGAACGATCCGCAGATCGTCGAGGCTTCCCGGCACCTGGCGCAGCGGGCGATGCGGCAGACCGGCGCGGCGTTCGACGCGGGGCTCGACTTCGTGACCCTGCGGTTGCTCGCGCGGCGCTTCGACGACACGGAGCGGGACGTCGCGCGGCGCTCGTACGAGGAGCTGCTGGACGTCTACCGGGCGGACCCGGCCGAGGCGGAGCGGCTGCTCCATGTCGGCGCGTCGCTCCCCGACGAGACTTCGCCGGCGGCGGAGTCGGCGGCCTGGACGATGCTGGTGACCCAGGTGATGAACCTGGACGAGGCGCTCAACAAGTAGCCGCGCGCGGCCGGCGAGGAGAGGTTTCACGATGCACCCGGTCAAGGAAGCCGTCCTGACGGAGTCCCGGCGGCAGTTCTTCGGCAAGGCCGCGATGGGCGTCGGCGGGCTCGCCCTGTCGAGCCTGCTGGCCGAGGATGCGTTCGGGGCGGCGCAGGACGAACCGGCGTTCGGCGGGCTGCCGTCGCTGCCGCACTTCGCTCCGAAGGCGAAGCGCTGCATCTACCTGCACATGATGGGCGCCCCGCCGCAGATGGACCTGCTCGACTACAAGCCGAAGATGCGGGACTGGTACGACCGGGACCTGCCCGAGTCGGTCCGGCGGGGGCAGCGCCTGACGACGATGACGTCCGGGCAGGCGCGCTTCCCGATCGCGCCGTCGGTGTTCGAGTTCCACCAGCACGGGCAGGGCGGCGCCTGGATCTCCGAGCTGCTGCCCTTCACGGCGCGCATGGCGGACGACGTCGCGATCATCCGCTCGATGCATACCGACGCCATCAACCACGAGCCGGGCATCACGTTCATCCAGACGGGACAGCAGATACCGGGGCGCCCGTGCATCGGGGCGTGGTTCGCCTACGGGCTCGGGAGCATGAACCGCGACCTGCCGACGTTCGTGGTGATGAACGCCGAGAAGAGCCACCCGAAGTCGGGGGTGCAGGCGATCTCGGCGAAGCTCTGGAGCGCCGGTTTCCTCTCGCCGGAATACGCGGGGGTCCGGCTGCGGGCCGGCGCCGACCCGGTGCTGTACCTGCGCGACCCGGACGGGGTGTCGCGCGGCGTCCGCCGGCGGATGCTGGACGGTCTGGCCGACCTCAACCGGGTGCAGCACGAGCGGCTCGGCAGCCCCGAGACCCTGGCCCGCATCCAGCAGTACGAGATGGCGTTCCGCATGCAGTCGTCCGTGCCGGAGATGGCCGACCTGTCGAGCGAGCCGGAGCGCACGTTCGAACGCTGGGGCGAGGAGGCGAAGCAGCCCGGGAAGTTCCAGAACGCGGCGCTGATGGCGCGGCGGCTGGTCGAACGCGGCGTGCGCTTCGTGCAGATCTACCACCGCGGCTGGGACGTGCACGCGTTCGCGCCGGAGGTCCTGCCGGCGCAGGCCCGCGACGTCGATCGGGCGGCCTGGGCGCTGGTCCAGGACCTGAAGGAGCGCGGGCTCTTCGACGAGACCCTGGTCATCTGGGGCGGGGAGTTCGGCCGCACGATCTACTCGCAGGGCCGCCTGACGCCGACCGACTACGGACGCGACCACCATCCGCGCTGCTTCAGCCTGTGGATGGCCGGCGGCGGCGTCAAGGGCGGCGTGGTCCACGGCGAGACCGACGACTTCTCCTACAACGTCGTCCGGGACCCGGTGCACGTCCGGGACCTCCAGGCCACGGTCCTGCACCTGTTCGGCATCGACCACGAGCGGTTCACGTACGAGCACCGCGGCCTCGACGCCCGGCTGACCGGCGTCGAGCCGGCCCGCGTGGTCCGCGAGGTGCTGGCGTAGGCTTTTCCGTTCGACCTTCGGGAGGATGCTGTGAGAACACGGTGGACGTCGTGGGTGGTCGTGGCGGCGCTCGGCCTGGTCCCGGCCGGGGCCGCGGCGCAGGTGACGGTCACGGACTGGCGCGGCGAGTCGGCGGCCCTGGAGGAGGGCGCGGCCGACTCGGGCGGCGTCCGCATCGTCTACCACACGGCGGGCGAGGGTCCGCTGGTCATGTTCATCCACAGCATCACCGGCCCGTGGTTCGACTGGCGCCACCAGCTGGTGGGGCTCTCCAAGCACTACCGCGTGGTCGCGATGTCCACCCGCGGCACCGACGGCAGCGGCAAGCCGGAGGGCGTCGAGCACTACACGATGGCGAAGATCTCGTCCGACGTCGCCGCCCTCGTCGACCACTTCGGCGAGGAGCGGGCCATCGTCGTGGGCCAGGACAGCGGCGGGTTCTACGCCTGGCACTTCGCCATGACCCATCCCGAGAAGACCGCCCGCCTCGTCTCGGTCGGCACGATCCATCCGGCGGGCCTCATCCGCGAGCTGGTCTCGAACACCGAGCAGCAGCAGGCGAGCACGTTCCAGCGGGGCATGCAGGAGAACCCGAACGCGGCGGCGGAGTTCGGGGCGGCGATGCGCGGCCGCCCCGCGAGCCCGGGCGACACCCCCGAGCTGGCGGCGCTGCGCCGGCAGGCCTACGAGCGCCTCTACCCGGAGTCGATCGTCAACTTCTACAAGGCCAACTGGCCGCTCCCGCCGTTCACGCTCGAGACCGAGGGTTTCGGCTTCCGCATCGGCGAGTTTCCGCCCGTCCAGGCCCCGACGCTGCTCATCTACGGGAAGGACAGCGGTCCCTTCAAGCCGGAGACCCTCGACGGGATCTGGCGTTGGGTCGATGGGCCGCTGACCCTGCGCGTCCTGCCCGGCGTGGGACACGGGCCGCATACGCAGGTTCCGGAGATCGTGACGCCGGCCATCCTGCAGTGGCTCCGGGAGGAGTAGCCCGCCAATCGTCGCCTGGCGGCTCCGCTCGGCGCCCAACCAACCCTTCAGGAGTCCGCACCGTTTCTACGGCGCAGACTCCTGCCCGCCGGGCCTCGCACCGTCAGTCGGCGGCCTCGTGCGGCGAGCCTGCGAGAGGGTCTGTCGGAGCTGTTCACGGTCAACCGCCTGGGCCTGCCACGGCCGCTACGCCTGGCGACGACGAACGTCATCGACTCGTCGCACGCGGGGGGCCGGCGGCAGACGAATCGGGTGAGCCGCTGGCGGAGCGAGAAGATGGCGGTGCGGTGGGCGGCGGTGACCTTCCGGGAGACGGAGAAGCACTACCGCCGGATCACCGGCTACGAGCATCTGTGGATGCTGAAGGCGCACCTCGACGACGAGCAGGACGGCCGCGCCCTTGCCGAGACGCGGAAGGTGGGGTAACGTGTTCTGTCGCCGCCGACTTTCAACTACCGGTGGGACACCCTCTGGGATGCTGAAGGCGCACCTCGACGACCAAGACGGTCGCGCGCCCTTGCCGAAACACGGAAGGTGGGGTAACGTGTTTTGTTGCCGCCGACTTTCAACCACGCTGGGGACACCCCCGATTGGGTTGGGGGAGGGGCTGCGGGCGGGAAAGCCTTGGAGGACCTGTTCCGGGTGTTCCGGGTTGGCGCAGACCTGCTGCCGACGGTGATGCCGTGGACCTCGACTACGACATGCTCGACCGCCTGCGCCAGCGCCACCCGGCGTGGCGTCTGCTGCGCTCGGATCACGCGCCGCTGATCGCGAGCTTTCTGCATCGGGCCTTCATTGCGCCGAACCAGCGGCTGCTGATGCAGGGCGATCTGGCGGAAGCACTGGAAGACGAGCTGTTCGCCCTGCGTACGCGCGCCAGCGACGGGGCGTATCCGAAGGCCGCGCTGGACTATCTGAACGATTGGGCGGAGCCGGAGAAGGGCTGGTTGCGGAAGTTCTACCAGCAAGGCGCCGACGAGCCCTGCTTCGACCTGACCCCCGCCACCGAGAAAGCCGTTGCCTGGCTCGCATCGCTCACCGAGCGTAGCTTCGTCGGCACCGAGTCGCGGCTGCTGACCCTCTTCGAGTTGTTGCGGCAGATGAGTGCGGGGACCGAAGCGGATCCCGAGGTGCGGATCGAAGATCTGCGCCGGCGCAGGGACGAGATCGACGCCGAAATCGAACGGGTGCGATCCGGCGACCTGCCGTTGCTGGACGACACCGCGCTGAAGGACCGCTTCCAGCAGTTCAGGCAGATGGCGCAGGAGTTGCTCGCGGATTTCCGGGAGGTCGAGCACAACTTCCGGTCGCTGGACCGGGGTACGCGGGAACGCATCGCGCTGTGGGAGGGCTCGAAAGGAGCGCTGCTAGAAGACATCATGAGCGAACGCGACGGCATCGAGGATTCCGACCAAGGACGGAATTTCCACGCCTTCTGGGAATTCCTGATGTCGAGCGCCCGGCAGGAAGAGTTGACGCGGCTCCTGGAGCGCGTGCTGGCGCTGGACGCCATCACCAAGATGAACCCTGCGACTCGTACCCGGCGCGTCCACTACGACTGGCTGGAGGCCTGCGAACATACGCAACGCACCGTCGCCCGACTCTCCGCGCAGCTTCGGCGTTTCCTGGACGATCGGGTGTGGCTGGAGAACCGCCGCATCATGGCCATCCTGCACGGCATCGAAACCAAGGCGCTGGAGTTGTGCCAGTCGCCGCCTCGCGATCCGTTCATGTCCATCGCCAGTCCCGTAGCGGACATCCGCCTGCCCATGGAGCGGCGTCTCCACCAGCCGCCCGTCAAGCCGCTGATCGCCGACGTCGAGCTGGACGCTGGCGATGAGGACGTGGACGCCTCCGCGCTCTTCACGCAAGTGCTGATCGACAAGCCGCGACTGGAGCGGCATGTGCGGAACGCCTTGCAGACCCGCTCCCAGGTCACGTTGCGCGAACTGTGCGAGCTGCAACCCTTGCAGCATGGCTTGGCGGAACTGGTGGGGTATCTGGAGCTTGCCGGCGAAACGTTCCACGCGACCGTGGACGAGACCGTATCGGAACCGGTCTTCTGGCACGGCGCGCGCACGAACGGCGAGCCGATCTGGCGTCAGGCTCGCGTGCCGCGGGTCATTTTTGTGCGGTGAACATGGCCGAACCCGCCAACGAAGCCAGCCGGTCGGACGCGCTGCCGAGCCTGCTGGTATCCCTGCTGAAGGGCGTTCTGTACCGGGACGACGCGGCCGATCTCTGGAACAGCCTGCTCCATCTGCAGGCGCGGGTGCGGGAGCACGTCGGCGTGCTGGGGCTGGAGCTGACGCTGGACGATGCGGAGGGCTATGCCTTCCTGCGCTCGCAGCCCGATGCGGAGGATGAATCCGGCGCCAAGACGCCGCGCCTGATGGCGCGCCGGCAGCTTTCCTTCCAGGTCAGCCTCATGCTGGCGCTGTTGCGCAAGAAGCTCGCCGAGTTCGACGCCGGCGGGGACGAAACGCGCTTGGTGCTGTCGAGGGACGAGATCGTCGAAATGGTGCAGGTGTTCCTGCCGGAAAGCAGCAACGAGGCGCGGGTGACGGATCGCATCGACGGCCACCTCAACCGGATCGTGGAGCTCGGCTTTCTCCGCCGCATGAAGACGCCGGGTGCGGAGGAGGCGTTCGAGGTGCGGCGCATCCTCAAGGCGTTCGTGGACGCGCAGTGGCTGGCCGAGTTCGACGCGAAGCTGGCGGAATACCGGGCGGCCCTTGACGGCAGCGGCGCTACGGATGACTCCGAGCCCCGAACCGGAGGAGCGGTACGATGAACGATTCCCCGCCACCGCAACTCGATCTGGTGACGGATCCCAAGCGTGTGGGCTTCCGCTTGCAGCGCTTGGAACTCTTCAACTGGGGCACCTTCGGTGAACGTGTCTGGACGCTGGAGCTCGACAGCAGAAACAACCTGGTCACTGGCGATATCGGCTCCGGCAAATCCACCCTGGTGGACGCGGTGACGACGTTGCTGGTGCCGCCACGCCGCGCCGCCTACAACAAGGCCGCCGGCGCCGGAACCCGGGAACGGACGCTGCGTTCCTATGTGCTGGGACACTACAAGTCGGAACGCAACGACGCCGGCAGCGCCGCCCGCCCCGTCTCGCTACGCGACCACAACAGCTACTCGGTCATCCTCGGCGTGTTCAGGAACGTCGATTACCGGCAATCCGTGACGCTGGCCCAAGTGTTCTGGATCGCTGACGGGCGGAACCAGCCAGAGCGGTTCTTCGCCGCCGCCACGCGGGATATGTCGATCACCGGCGAGTTCGCGCGCTTCGGCACGGACATCACGCAGCTGCGCAAGCGGTTGCGCGGCCGGGACGTGGAGATATGGAACAGCTTTCCACCCTATGGCGCCTGGTTTCGCCGCCGTTTCGGCATCGAAAACGAGCAGGCGCTCGATCTGTTCCATCAGACAGTATCCATGAAGTCCGTGGGCAATCTCACGGAGTTCGTGCGCGGACACATGCTGGAGCCCTTCGACGTGGCGCCGCGGATCACGGCCCTGATGGAACACTTCGACGACTTGAGCCGCGCTCACGAGGCGGTGCTGAATGCCAAGCGCCAGATCGGGATGCTGACGCCGCTGGTCGCCGACTGCGAGCGCCATGCCGGAGAGAGCGCGGAGGTCGAGACGTTGCGCGGTTGCCGGGATGCGCTGAGTGCGTATTTCGCGGCGCTGAAGCTCGACCTGTTGAACCAGCGCCTCGAGAAACTCGGCGAAGCGCTGGCTCGGCAGGGTGTGCGGACCGAACGCGCCGAGGAACGCCGGGACCGCGAGCGGCGCGCGGTGGAGGACGTCAAGCGCGACCTCGCGGAAAACGGCGGCGACCGTCTCGAACGCTTGGCGGTGGATATCCATCGCCTTGAAGAGGAACGCGAGAGACGGGCGGGGAAAGCCCGGCGTTACGCCGATCTGGTCGGTGTGCTCGGCGAGCCCCCCGCCGCGGACGATGCCGGGTTCCTAGCGCAGAAACGGCGCTTCGCCGACTTGGCCGACGAGCTGCGGTCGGAAGACGACCGGTTGCAAAACGCATTGGTGGAGCAAAGCGTCGCCTTCCGCCAAGGCAAGCAGGAACACGACGAGCTCAGGGCGGAGATCCGAAGCCTCAAGGCGCGGCGCAGCAACATCCCGGCGGAGCAGATCACCATGCGAGCCGCGCTGTGCCAGGCGTTGCAGATCGGCGAAGTGGACATGCCGTTCGCCGGCGAGCTTCTGGCGGTGCGGAAAGACGAGCGCGACTGGGAGGGCGCCGCGGAACGGCTGCTCAGAAACTTCGGGCTGTCGCTGCTGGTGCCGGAGGCGCACTATGCGCGGGTGGCAGTGTGGGTGGACAAGACCCACCTCGGGAAACGGCTCGTCTACTTCCGGGTGCGCGAGCCCCGCCGCCAGGCGCCGCCCCTGCATAAGGACTCCCTGGTACGGAAGCTGTCGATCAAGCCGGATTCGAAGTTCTACCCTTGGCTGGAACAGGAGTTGGCGCATCGCTTCGACGTGGCCTGCTGCGCTCCCGGCGAGCAGTTTCGGCGCGAGCCGCGCGCCGTCACCCGCGCCGGGCAGATCAAGATGCCCGGCGGAAGACATGAAAAGGACGATCGGCACCGTATCGACGACCGCGCCCGATTCGTGCTCGGCTGGACCAACGTCGAGAAGATCGCCACGCTCGAATCGGAGGCGCGCCGCCTCGAAGCTCGACTCCACGAACAGGGCAAAGGCATCGCCAAGGTCGAAAAGGATCGGCGGGTTGTGCAGGAACGCCTCGACAAGCTGCTGCGCCTCGACGAATACACCGATTTCAAGGAGCTGGACTGGGCCGCGCCCGCAACCGAAGTCGCACGGTTGCGCGACGAGAAGCGGAAGCTCGAGACCACGTCCGACGTGCTCAGGAAGCTGAACGATCGGCTCGCGGAAGCGAACGAAGCCCTCGCAGCCGCCGAGGCGGCACTGGAGGAACACTGGAAGGAACGAGCCAAGACCGAGCAGAAGCAGAGCGACGCCCTCGCTCTGCGCGAGCGGACGCAAGCGGCGCTTCGGGACGTGGACCGCGAATCGCTGCAATCCGAGTTCGAGCGCCTCGACGAGATGCGGAACACCGTGCTGGGCGAAGCCGCGCTGACCGTCGAATCCTGCGACAACCGCCAGCAGGATGTGCGCGAGTGGCTGCAGAAGCAGATCGACGCGGGCGACGGCCGCCTGAACAGGCTTCGCGACAAGATCCACCAAGCGATGATGGCCTTCAAGGAAGCATTCAAGCTGGAGACCGCGGAAGTCGACGCCAATATCGAAGCAGCCCCGGAATACGCCGACATGCTCGGCCGGCTGCAAGCCGACGCCCTGCCGGAGTTCGAGGCGCGGTTCAAGAGGCTGCTGAACGAGAACACCATCCGCGAGATCGCCAACTTCCACTCCCAGCTCAACCGCGAACGGGAAGTCATCCGCGACAGGATCGACCGGATCAACGAGTCCCTGAACCGGATTCCCTACAACCCCGGCCGGTACATCCGGCTCGAAGCCGAGAGCACGCAAGACGCGGAGATTCGAGACTTTCAGACCGATCTGCGAGCCTGCACGGACGACGCGCTGTCCGGCGCCGGGGACGATCAGTATTCCGAGGCCAAGTTCCTTCAGGTGCAACGCATCATCGAGCGCTTCCGTGGCCGGGACGGTATGGCCGAGCAGGATCGCCGCTGGACCGCCAAGGTGACCGACGTGCGCAGCTGGTTCACGTTCGCGGCCAGCGAACGCTGGCGCGAGGACGATACCGAACACGAGCACTACTCGGACTCCGGCGGCAAGTCCGGCGGCCAGAAGGAGAAGCTCGCCTACACGATCCTCGCCGCCAGCCTCGCCTACCAGTTCGGCTTGGAATCCGGGCAGATGGGTCAGGCGCGTTCGCGCTCGTTCCGTTTCGTGGTCATCGACGAGGCATTCGGACGCGGCTCCGACGAGTCCACGCGATACGCTCTGCGGTTGTTCTCCGAACTCGACTTGCAACTCCTGATCGTCACCCCGTTGCAGAAGATCCACATCATCGAGCCCTTCGTCGCGAGCGTGGGATTCATCCACAACGAAGACGGCCACACCTCCAAGCTGCGCAACCTTTCCATCAAGGAATACCGCGAGAGGGCAAGGGCGGCGGGATGAGCCGCGCCGGGAACTGGACCACGCCGGCCGATCTCAGGCGGCAGGTGCGGAGACTCTGGGATCGGGGCGCCATCCTCGCCGCCCTAGTCACCGGCGAAGCGCTCTTTCCGCGCCGCCTCGTGCTGAAGCGTCCAACCTCGGCGGAGCTTGGCGAGCGCTTCGACGAAGCCCGCAGCTGGAGCGCATCGCTGCGGGCCATGCCCCACATGCGCTTCACGATGCGCGAGTTCCGGCATCGGATCCTCGGCCTCAACACCTTGCCGCACCAAGCCTGGATCGACACCACCGAGGATGCTCTCGCGATGCTCGGCAAAGGGCCGGAAGCCAGGCAGTTCCAGCAGGTGATGGAATCGGCGAAGCGCCGCCAGCCTGCCCTGCTCGTCTGGCTGGAAAAGAAGCCGTTGCGGGCACTGGCGCTAGCCGGCGATTGGGAACGCCTCCTGGACGTTGTCGGCTGGCTGCAAGACCACCCGCGGCCGGGCGTCCATCTGCGTCAGGTAGATGTGGCGGGCGTACACACCAAGTTCGTGGAAGCCCACCGTGGAACACTCGGTGAACTGCTGGACATCGCCATGCCGCCGGAGTGCATCGACCGAAGCGCAACCGGGGTCGCCGGGTTCGCCCGCCGCTACGGTTTCCTGGACAAGCCCGAGCGCGTCCGCTTTCGCATTCTGGACCGCAAGCACTCCCTGCTTCCCGCCGGCGAAAATCAGGACGTCATGCTGGACGCGGACAGCTTCGCCGCGCTCGGGACCGGCGTTTCGACGGTGTTCGTCACGGAGAACGAGATCAACTTCGTCGCCTTCCCGCCCGTGGACGACGGCATGGTGATCTTCGGTTCCGGCTACGGCTTCGAGACCCTCGGCAGGGTCCGCTGGCTGGCACGCTGCCGGCTCTACTATTGGGGCGACCTCGACACCCACGGCTTTGCGATCCTCGACGAGCTGCGCAGCCACTTCAGCCACGCGCGGTCCTTTCTGATGGACCGCGACACGTTCCTTGCGTTTCGGCCCCTGTGGGGGACGGAGGCCGCACGCACCGACCGGGAGCTGTCGAGACTCACACCCGATGAACGTGCGCTGTACGACGACCTCCGGTACGACCGCTTGGGCCCTGCGTTGCGTCTGGAGCAGGAGCGTATCGGGTTCGGATGGGTGAAGGAGGCGTTGGCGAAGATCAAGCCTCGGAGCTTGCCTCTTGAAGAATCCTGAGACTTGTTGGCGCTCGATCGGTCTCCGGCGAGCACCGCGTCGACGACGCCGGTGTAGACGGCGCGTTCTGCCGCGTCCACCACGGGCTTCAACGCCGAGAGACTGAGCGTTTCGGGCGGCACGACCAGTTGCTCCTGCCGTCCGTCCGCGCCGTCCGCCCCGGGCACGAACCCGGGACTCTGCATTTCTTCCGCGACCACCACCGACACCGGCACGCGGCCGTGGTGCACGGCCGCTACGACTTGTTCGAGCCTGGGTGTCTGATACTTCAGGAGCCGGTCGGCTCCGGCAGCAGGCGGCTCGGCGCGCCGTAGCTCAGCACCAGCAGCTCCTTCTTGGCGCGCGTCGCGGCCACGTAGACCAGCGCGCGTTCCTCGGTCTCCGCCGACTCGCGCTCCACGGCGTCGCCGCGGGCGTCGAGGGCCGCGGGCAGGGGCACGAGGTCGGCGTTGACCCCGGCCAGCGCCACGCGGTCGAACTCCAGCCCCTTGACGCGGTGCATGGTGGCCAGCCGCACCCCTTCGGCTTCGGCCGCGTCCACGGCGCCGGCTTCGAGCGCGGCGCGCGGCAGGCCGTGTTCCTCCAGGGCGTCCGCGACGGCGTCGCGCTCGCGCCGCGTGCGGGCGGCCACGCAGACGCCGCGCAGCGGCAGGCCGTCCGCCTGCAGCCGCTTCAGCCAGGCGGCGATGAACGCGCACTGCTCCTCGCGGTTCTCGAAGCGGCGCAGCAGCGGCGCCGGGCCGCGGGTCAGCGACGTGATCCCGCGGTCGTCGTCCGAACCGCCGTCGAGGTCGTCGATCCGGCGGCCGGCCAGCAGGCGCGCGGCCCAGCGGCGGGTCTCCTCGGTGGTGCGGTAGTTCAGGCGCAGCTTCCGGGAGCGCCCGCGGACGTCGATGCCGCAGCGGCCGAGCACCACCCGGTTCCGGCGGTAGATGCGCTGGTGGCCGTCGCCGGTGATGAACAGGTCGTCCGGCCCGGCGGGGACGAGGGCGCGGATCAGGCGCCACGACGCCGCGCCCATGTCCTGCGCCTCGTCCACCACCGCCGCGGCGTAGTCCAGGGCGCCCCGGTCCGCCTCCAGCAGCGCGGCGGCGTCGCGGAAGGCGTCGTCCACCTCCTTGACGCCCCGTTCGGCGAGGCCGGTGCGGTACTCCTCGAAGACGGGCCACACCCGCGCCCGCGCGCCCCGGTTCAGCCGCGAGCCGCGTCCGGTCCGCGGGACGCGCAGGTATTCCTCCTCCGTCGTGACGCCGTGGGCCTGGACCACCTGCTCCCATTCGTCGCCGTAGAAGGCGTCCGGCAGGTCCGGGTCGGAGGGCTTCGCGTCGAGGGCCCGCCGCCAGGCGTCGGCGTCGCGGCCGTAGACGACGCGGAACTCGTAGCGCCGGCTCCGCAGGAAGTGCGTGGCCCAGCGGTCCAGGTTCCGCACGTCGATGCGCTCCATCTCCTCCGGCGCGCAGATCGCGCGCAGGTTGTGCTCAATGTCCGCCGCGAGGTTGCGGGTGAAGGTGGTGAACAGGATGCGGCCGGGCCGCGGCTCGCCCCCGGCGCCGGGGGCGAGCAGGGCCCGCGCGAGCCGCCGCGCCCGGTGCATGGCGACCACCGTCTTTCCCGTGCCGGCGCCCCCGAGCACGCGCGCCGGGCCGTTCCAGCGCCGCTCCACCAGCCGGCGCTGCGACGGATGGAGGAACACGCGCCAGCGGTCGAGCGGCGCGTTGAGCATCGCCTCGAGCTCCAGCTCGTCTTCGACGACCACGAAGCGCCCGCGCGACTCGACGCGCTCGAGGGCCGCCGCGAAGTCCCCGGTGTCAATCGGGGCCGGCGGCCTCTCCCGGTCGAGGACGAGCCGTTCGTACGTCTCGCCCGCCAGATAGAGGAAGAGCGCTTCGTACGCCTCCACCGGCAGGCGGTCCTGCATGGCGTCCAGGTCCGCGTCGTCGCCGGCCGCCCGCACCTCCGCCAGCATGGCCGCGGGCACCCCGAGCCGCGCCAGCTCGCGGTCGCGCAGCGCCGCGAAAGCGGCCGGCCGGGCCCCGCCGCCCCGCGCCTCCCCGCCCGCCGTCCCGCGCTCCGCGCCGCCGGGCCGGCCCTCCGCCTCCGGCGGCGGCGCGGCGTGCGGTTCGTACACCTGCAGCGCGCCGGTCTCCGGGTGGATGCCGCACTCGTGCCGTCCCGCCCACGCGTACGCCTCGTCGTGCTTGTCGGCCCACAGCAGCATGTGGACGTCGCCGCGGTCGGGCTTCAGCACGATCGCCCGGTAGCCCTGGTCGATGCGCAGCGACCGCATGGCGGGGTCGCGGGCCGCGTGAATCCGCTCGTAGTTCAACCCGGGCGCGGCCGGGTCGGCGTTGAACCTGGCGACGAGCGACCGCACGCCGCGCTGCTGCGCCCGCGGCAGCCGCGCGAAGGCGTCGAGGAAGTCGCTGGACATCGCCATCTTCGTTCTTCCGGCCATCAACGCGCCTCCTCGATTTCCTCGATTTCCGTCCGCACGCCGCCGTCCGCGAACACGCCGACGAGCGTCTCCGCCAGGTCGTCGGCGTCCGCCGCGAGCACTCGCCAGCCCGCCGCGGCGAACGCGGCGGCGTCCGTTTCCCGGCCGGGGAGCAGCACGGCCGCTTTCGCCGCCGGCCACGCCAGCTCGGCCTCGGCGAGCACCGCGCCTCGGCCGTCGGCCAGCTCGAAGCCGACTTCCGGTTCGGGCATGCCGCGCGCGGACAGCTCTCCGAGCAGGGCGCGCACCTCGGGCGCGGCCAGTTCGGCGGCCCGCGCCCGGTCCGCGCCGGACGATCCCGGGGCGTCGTCGAGAGCCGCGCGCTCGGGCGCGGGGCCGGCCGGGGGCGGGAACTCGGGGTAGAGGCCGCGCGCCGCGCCCTGCCGCGTGGTCCACCAGGCGCCGGGCAGGAACTGCAGCAGCGTGAACAGCCGCAGCGCGCCGTTCCAGACGCGCCGCCAGCCGTCGAGCGCCCGGCTGGCCGGGTCGTCGTGCAGGTGCAGGGCGACCGCCGCGGCGTCCGGGTCTCCCCGTTCGACGGCGGCCAGCGGCAACGCCGCGAACAGGTCGAAGGGCGCCGCCGCGTCGCCGGCCCAGGCCCCCCGTCCGGCCACCGCGGCCGGCGGCGGCAGGTCGCCCAGCGCCTCGCGGACCTGGCCGGGCAGGGCGTCCGCGGCGGCGCGGTCGAAGCGGGCGCGCAGCGCGCCGCTCAACATGCCGCCGCGGTCGAACAGGCCGAACAGCGCCGTGAACACGGCCCGCTTCCAGCGGTCCGGTTCGGGCGCCCGCAGGTAGTCCGCCAGCAGCGGCAGCGTCGGCCCGGCCAGCCGGGACCGCAACCCCGCCGTGTCCCAGCGGGCGTCGAGGGCGCGCTGCAGGGCCGCCATGCCGCCGTCCTCCGCCGCGCCCGCGAGCAGGTCGGGAACGTCGGACGCCCCGCTGAAGACGAGCTCCAGGTCGCGCCAGGTGAGCGACCAGACGAGGAACCCGGCCCGGACCAGGGCCATGCGCTTCAGCGAGTCGTCGTCCGTCGCGCCGCGGTGGAACTCGAAGCCGTCGGTGAAGACGGCCACCGGCGGGCGGCCGGGCGCGGGGCGCGCGGGGCGGATCAGGAAGTCGGGGCGGCTGGGCTCGACGACGCCGTCCGCGGCGCCGAGCCCGGCCTGCGTCTCCACGTAGTACGTGTGCGCGCCGGCCTGCAGCACGTAACCCGGCTTGCCGCGCACGAGGTCCGCGCGCAGCCGCACGGCGGGCGCGCCGTCGACCTCGGCCCGGCGCAACGCCTCGACGAAGCGCGCTTCGAGCTCGCTGTCGAAAGCCGCGTCGACCTCGAGCCCCCCCAGGTTCGGCACGTCCCGCAGCTCGTCCCGGCGGGCGAGGATGCGGTCGAGCATCTCGACCGCGGTGTCGCGGGAGGTCTCGGCCATCTCGCGGCTGCGCCGGTAGGCGAACACGCAGCGGTAGCAGCCGTCCCGCGGCGGGTCCCGGTTGCAGGCGCACGACCCGAGCGCGGCGCGCGCCTTCTCCAGGACCGAGAGCAGCGTCTCGGGCCGCGCCATCAGTTCCTTGAGGTAGCCGGTGCCGCTCGGCACCGTGTCGTACAGCAGCAGGTAGCGGTGCGCGGCGCCGCCCTCCGCGGGCGTCGCGCCGGACCGCCGCGGGCCGCGGCGCGTGGTCGCCCGCAGGTGGTCGATGCGGCCGCCGAAGTGACGCCGGAGACCGAGCTCCAGCGCCGCGGCGAAGGAGGCGGCGCGCCGCTCCGACCCCGGCCCGTCGAGCACCGGCAGGAGCATCTGCACGGCCTCGGAGCGGAACTCGCGGTACAGGTACAGGCAGTCGGCGACGTCCGCGCGCCCCGCCCGGCCCGCGGCGCAGAACGAGGCGTGCCGCCCGCCGCCGTCGTCGCCGGCGCCCGTCTGCACCGTGCCGCACGACCGGCAGATCCGGAATCCGTCCCGCGGCAGCGCCAGCCCGGCGAAGGCGGCCGGCTGCCCGCCGCCGCCCACGCGCCCGAAGTTCATCTCGCGGAACGTCGCCGACTCGACGTACTCGAAGCCGAACGCGACGTCCGGGCCGGTGACCGCGCGGGCGCGCCGGACCGCCCCGGGCGCGAAGTCGGCGGCGAGCTGGCGGGTGTGGAACAGCGGCTCCCGGTCGTCGCGCTCGTCGAGGATGCGGGCGCGCCGGTCGGCCGTCGACGCGTGCACCATCCGCAGCGGCACCATCTCGCGGCGCTGACCGGCGTCCGCCCACATCACGTCGCCGCAGCGGGGGCAGGAGGCGAGGTCGTCCTTCGCGTCCACCCGGGCGCAATGGTCGCAGGAGGGACAGAGCCGCCACCGCTCGATCGGCGACACGCGCAGGTCGATCCGCTCGATCCGCACGCGGTTGCCCCCGGCGTAGAACTCGTTCTCGGGCGCGAGCTCGCCGAGCGCGGACGCGGCGGGCCGGACGTACTCGTAGACCTCCTGCCCGGCGGCGTCCTCGTCCTCCCCGCGGCCGGCGCGGCGTCCGCCGCCGGCGGGGTCCTCTTCGTCCGGCTCGCGCGACCGGTGGATCACCGACTTCAGCGTCACCCCCGCCTCCGGGAAGGCGTAGTTGGGGAGCAGCCCCTCGTCGGTGAGGAAGTTGAAGGTCTCGCGTCCGTTCAGCTTGCGCAGCAGCCCCCGCAGGCCGTTGCGCTCCCGGCCGAGCCGTTCGGCCTCGTGCGCCGCCGCCTCGTCTCGCGGCGCGCGTTTCAACGCCTGGACGCGGCGGCCCAGCGCGTCGGCGTCGGCGCGCAGCGCCCGGCGCTCGGCGGCGAGGTCGCGGAACCGGCGCACCATCCGCGTCCGCAGCGACGGCGCGGCCTCGTCGCGGCCGTGGAGGAACGCGGTCAGGTAGCCGCGGGACTGCGCGTTCAGCTCGCCGGCCAGCGCGTCGAAGAAGGTCTCCAGCAGGCGCTCGCCGCGTTGCTCCACGAAGTCGAGGAACGGACGCGGAAAGCCGGCCGGGCGGTCCTGCTCCACGTTGTCCAGCACGTGGCGGATCGTCCGCGGCACGGCGTCCTCCGGCAGTCCGGTGGCCGCCCAGGCGTCGAGGCAGAAGGCGGTGAGTTGCCGTTCGAGCACGGCCGGCGCGTTGAGGAAGACGCCCGGCGGCTCGATGCGGCCGGCGAGCATCGCCAGCGGCTCGGCGTAGAAGTAGAGGTCGTGGGGCCGGCCCGCGGCGACCGTGGCGGTGAACGCGTTGCCGTCGCGGCGCCCGGCGCGCCCGATGCGCTGGACGTAGTTCGCCGGCCCCGGCGGCGCCGAGCAGAGGACCACCGTGGAGAGGTCGCCGACGTCGATGCCCAGCTCCAGGGTGGGCGTCGCCGACAGCAGGTTCGGCTCTCCCGGCCGCGGGCGCGGATCGGAGAAGCGCCGTTGCAGGCGGTCGCGCTCTTCGCGCGTGAGCAGCGCGGTGTGCTCGGCCGCGATCAGGCGCCGGACCGACGTCTCGCGGTACAGGCGGCCGAACCAGGTGGGAGGCTCCACGGCGCCGCGTTCGTAGACCGCCGGCACGCCGAGGTCCAGGCAGGGCGTGCCCGGCCACAGGTCCGCTTCCCGTTCGGACACCACGAGGGTCCGGTTCGACCCGGCGCAGCGCACCACCGCGGTCCGGGCGGTGGCGTGGAAGCGCGCCGGGTCCAGCGCCCACGCGCGGCCGCCCCGGCCGGCCTCCAGGCGGCACGCGAGGCCCGCGTCTTCGAGGGCGCGGAACGACTCCCGCAACACGTCCGGCGCCTCGTGCCGCGCGGCCAGCGGGGCGGCGGGGGCGAGGACCTTCTCGACCCACGCCCGGTACCACGACTTCCGCCCGCCGGCGTCGGCGAGCGGTTCGAGGCCGTCGCCGCGGACGTCCGCCTCGGCCGGGAACCTCGGCCGCGGCGACCGCGGGCCGAAGTCCTGCAGCGCGGCGCGCCGCGAGAGCCACCAGCGGCCGGCGCCCCGCGCCAGCCACGCGCTCGTCGTGTCGGTGCGGAAGGCGCCGCGGTCCTTCATGCGCCGCAGGAGGCCGAGCAGCAGGGCGCGCACGGCCGCCGGCTCGATGCCGCGCAGGGACCCGAAGCGTTCGCGGAGGCGCGCGTGCGCGCCGCGGCGCGCCCGTTCGAACGCCTCGCGGTCGACGCCGACCGCCGCGGCCCGCGTCCGTTCCAGGGTGCGGCCGATGGCCGACCGGTAGCCGAGCTCGGCCAGCGTGTCCCAGCGCAGCCGTTCGGCGACCAGCTCCGGCAGGCGGGAGCCGACCGGCAACCGCCCCTCGCGCTGCAGCGCCGCGAAGTCGCGCCGCCACAGCCGGTCCGGGGCGATGAACTCGGAGACGAAGCGCTCGTCGTCGAAGGCCGCCGGGTTGACCGTCCGGTCGCGCCACCACGCCTCCACCCGCGCCGGCAGGTCCGCCAGGGCGACGCCGCCGTCCCGCGCGACCACCTGGGCGATCGCCGCGCGCAGCCCCACGTTCGCGGTCCGCGCCGCGAAGAACCCGGCGCGGTGCGCGGCGTCCTGGACGCTGTCCGAGAAGGCGATCACCTTGTGGTCGTCGTTGTAGCGCGACCCGTGCGCCTGCCCCAGCGCCACGCTCAGCAGGCTGGCGGCGCGGGCGCCGACGATGATCAGCGCCTCGCGCGCGCCGCAGTACGGACAGTCGCGGCTCAGCCGCATCGAGCGGGAAGCGCCGCCGCGCGGTTCGAGCGAGACGGGCCGGAAGACGCGGACGAGCCGGTCCGACCGGCACCCGGCGCACGCGGGGGTGTCGGCGGCCTGCACGGCGCCGCACGCGCCGCAGACGGCGTGCTCGATGCCGCGCGCGCCGGGCGGGGCGGCGGCCGGGAACAGGAACGCCACGTCGACGTCGCGGAGGAAGAAGCGGTTGTAGAACACCCGCGGGTCGCTTTCGAGGCGCGGTTCCGCGGGCCGCTTGACGGCGCCCCAGCCGGTGACGCGGCACTCGCGGCACTGGACCAGCGGCAGGTGGACCGACGGGGCGTCCGGCGTCAGGTCGTCGAAGAAGCGCAGCCGGCGCGCGGCCGACGCGCCGCCGGTCCCCTCCGCGGGCCGGTCCGCCGCGTCCTCGGCCGACCCTTCGGCCGCCCCCTCGTGCAGGCTGCACACCATGCGCCGCAGCTCGCGCACCCACAGGTGCAGGCCGACCTGCAGGAACGGCCGCGGCGCGCTCCCGGTCCCCTCGCGGCGGCGGGCCGCCGAGATCAGCGCGCACAGCCCGTTCAGCACGCCCAGCGCCTCGCGGTCGTCCGCCACCGGCAGGGCGTGGCGCAGCCGGGCGACGATCCGCGGCATCGGCGTCGGCCGCCCGTCGAGCACCCGCAGCAGGTTCACGAAGGCCGAGTGCTCCCGCAGCCGGTCCGCCAGCGCCAGACGCCACGCCCCGGACGCGAAGTCCCCCTCGACGGGCGCGCCGAAGAACAGTTCGTGCTGCGCGCGGACGTACGCCTCGGCCGTCGGGTGGCGGGCCGGGTCGACGCGGTCCGCCAGGCCGTCGGCCGGATGCAGGTGCCGGCTGAGGACCGCGTCGCCGAGGAAGGCGTCGATGCCCTGCCGGACCTCGCCGACGATCGCCCCCGGTTCGAAGGGCTGGTCGAAGACGCGAGAGGCGTAGTCGAGCAGCGCCGTCCCGTCGGCCGGGTCGCCGAGCGTGGCCGACGTCCCGACGCAGATCAGCTTCTCGCGCGGCGTCCCCAGCCGCACCCGCAGGCGCCGGAGCAGGCAGGCGAGGTCGGTCCCCTGGGCGCCGTCGAAGGTGTGCAGCTCGTCGACCACCACGTAGCGCAGCGTGTCCGGCCGGTTGCGGCGCCACAGCCGGAAGTCGAACGGCCGGACCAGCAGGTAGTCCAGCATCTTGTAGTTGGTCAGCAGAACGTCCGGCGGGCGCTCGCGCAGCGTGTCGCGGTCGGTGACGACGTGGCCGCGGCCCATCGTCCGGTGGGCCGAGCGTTGCGGCTGGTTGTCGCGGCCGACGAAGACCCCCGCGGTCACCTTCCCGCGCAGCGCCGGCGTCCGGTCGATGATCCCCGCGATGCGCCGCGCCTGGTCCGCCGCCAGCGCGTTCATCGGATAGACGAGGACGGCCTTGACGCCCGGCGTCCCGGCCCGCGTCCGGCAGTGGTCGAGGATCGGCCACAGGAAGCATTCCGTCTTGCCGGACCCTGCGCCGGTGGCGACCACCGTCGAGCGCCCGGCGTCCGCGGCCAGCCGCGAGAACGCGGTCCGCTGGTGGCGGTACGGCGTGAACCCGAGCGGCACGTCCGGGAACGGCTCGCCCCCTTCCGGCGCCTGCTCGAACGGCAGGGCGATGGAGAGGTACGGCCCCTTGGCGAGGTTCTCCGGCTCGGCGAGGAAGTCGTCCACGACCGACGCGAGCGCGGGGTTGGACGGCCCGAAGCCGGTGGCCAGGAAGTCGCGGAGCGCGCCGGTGACCTCGGCGGCGACGACGGAGGGAATCATCGTGACTCCGACACTGTACAATGGAGCGTCCGGGGAGCGAGCCGATGGGCGCGGCGGCCTGCGCCTTGTCCCGCGGCATGCGCGCCACCACCGGCATGCGTCCAGGGGGCGAGCCGATGGGCGCGGCGGCCTGCCGCTCGTTCGGGTCGCCGCAAGCGGCTCACCGTCGACGCGCGGTTCGGGGCCGGCGTTCGACAGGCGCCCGAGGGGAAGCGGTCGGCGACAGCCTCCGCCGCGAGCCCGCTATCGGTTCGGGGGCACGCAATTTGCTTGAGCATCGCTCAGCCATGAAGCCGCCGCGCGCCCCGGGCGGCGAGCGGCCGCGCCGAAGCGACCACTGGATGCGCGCGGTCTCGTTCGCCGGCCTGCACCGCCTGCTGCACGCGGTCGCCCGGAATCCGGGCGGTCTGCGGGCGAAGGAAGTCAACGACCTCGTTCTCGACGGGGGAGTGACCCTGACGCCGCGCGATTCGCGGCCGAAGCCCACGACCCTGTATCACTACCGGAACACGCTGCTCCGCCTGGGCGCGCTCCGGCGCGCCGGGCGCCGGTTGATCCCGGACGCCGCCAACCCGCACGTCCGTGACCTGCTGGACGTCTCGGCGCCCGCCGATGGCGAGCAATCCCTGGCCGCCGGGACCCGGGAGAGCTTCGCGGCGTTGGTGCTGGACAACGATCATTGCCGGTCGCTGTTCTTCGACCTCTTCATGCCCTCTGGCGCGGCGTGTTCTTCCCTCGCCGACTTCCGGGCGCGCGGCGTTCCGGTCGATTGGGATCTGCACCCTTCGTCTGACGCGCCTGAGGTCACCCGACGCAACCGGAGAACGCTTACGCGCCCGGCGTCGCGTCGCCGGGCGCGCCGTCGTGCCGCGCGGGTCGTCCTGCGCAACCGCGAGTCGGGGCGGGAGGCGTGCTGCGGTTCGCACACGAGCGTGGCGGCGGTCCTGTACGGCCTCCGCTACTGGGCGCGCGACGAGTTGCGGCTCATCGACGAGTACCGGCAGATCGCCGGCGTGACGACGATGTTCCCCGTGGCCGGGCGAAACGCCGCGGGCGCCGGACGCGACGCCGCGGTTTCCGACACCGTCAGGTTCCTGTGTCGCTGCGCGCGCCCGGCGAGTGGGCGTTCTTCTCGATCCTCGAGTTGATCGAGCGTTGCTGTGAGCAACGCCGGCAGCCGATATCGGTGTTGTTCGAGGCCATCGACGCGCTGCTCGACCAGTGGCGCCACGACGTCGTGCTGATCCCGACCTCGCGCGGCATGGCGACCTTCACCGCGCGGTCGCCGCGGGAGGAGGAACTCGTGCTGCGGCGGTACTACACGCGGGGCGCCGGTCCGTACGTTTCCCACATCCGAATACACGAGACGGTCACCGCCGAACCCTGGGAGCCGGCGCGCGATCATGTCCAGCATCCTTCAGAAGCTCGGGCTTGAGTTCAACCACGCCGCGCAATGCCGGCCACCATGCCAGCCAGATACGGCGCTTCATCCAACGCTGCCCACACGAATTCACGCGGGCGAAGCGGGGGTAACGGGAAATGCCGGTTCATCAATTCACGCTGATCGTCGAGGGACCCGATCTGCAGGACGACGCGTTCATCGACAGGCTGTTCGAGGCAGGATGCGACGATGCGGCCGCGGGGCGGATCGACGGCGTGCAGTACGTCGACTTCGATCGCGAGGCCGCGAGCTACGACGAGGCGGTCCTGTCGGCAGTGGCGGACGTCGAGAGGATCGGCGGGTTCCAGGTGACCGTGACCGGCGCTCTCCTGCCGCTCGACTGATGCTGCTCGCGTGCACGACCGCCAGCGCCAACAGTCGCCCTCATCTACGCAACGGAGGCGTCGGCGGTGACTCACCGGCGGCCCGCATGTCCACGAGCACGCCGTTCACCAACTCCTGAATCCCCGACAACGCTTCGTCCGGCGTCGGGGCCAGCCAGCTCAGCGACGGAAACTCGGCGCAGAGGCCCAGGTGTTCGCCGTCCTCCGGCGACCAGGTGACGCGATAGGTGTATCGAAACTTCATTCGGCGTTTCCCAACAGTCCGCGCACTTCGTCGGGCGACGGCAGATCTTCTTCGCGGGGGAAGACGTAAACCGACGACGCGTCGATGGACGCCCGCTCGCCGGTCCGCCGGGAACGGATCTCGCCGGTGACCGCGATGCGCTTGCCGAACAGGTTCTCGATCTCCTCCCGGGAGACCGCGTCGCCGAAGCAGCAGGGCACCCGCCGCCCGGTCAATCGGTCGCGGAGGAGGAATCGCTTCCTGCCGTGAAGGAGCGAACCTTCGATTTCGCCCTCCATCGTGCCGATGGTGACCAGACCTCCGACGCGCGGGTGAAGGCCGGCGTCCGACGGGCCGCCGCGATACGATCGGGCAGAGTCGTCAACCATGAGTTCCGCGTATTCTTGCCGCTGTCCTCCGCGGATGCAAGCTGAAACCGCGGGCGCGAGATTCGACCGCGGGACGAGCCGGGCCGCGATCCCGCTCGTCAGCCTCTACCGGAGATTCTCTTCCAGGGCCTTCAGGAAACCGGCCGGATACTTGAGATTTCCCTCTCTGGCCCTGGTGGTGAACCCCCGGAGCGCCCGTTCCGACAGGTCCGGCCAACGCTCCGTCGCGAACGCGGAAATCCGGCCGCGGCGGCGGCGCACGGGATGTTCCGTCACGCCGACCGCGGCTCTCCGCGTATCCGGACGGCAATCCACGTTCCAGGCGGCGTTGGGCCACGAGCCATCGGGATCGACCGGCGCGTCTCCGCCGCCGTCGTAGCTGCCGGGCTCGGTCAACCGACGGCCGATCCACTCCGCGACCGGCACGGACACCGCGTTGCCGAGCAGGCGCCACCGGTGCCGACGGGGCTTCTTCCCCCGCAGTACGGCCGTCCAACCGTCCGGGAATCCTTGCAACCGTTCCACCGCTTCGATCGTGGGCGTCACGACCCGGCCCGACGGCAAGCGCACGGCCGGCGGACACCGAATCGCCAACGTCGATCCTGCCTTCAGCGGCGGAATCGCGTCCGCCGTCAGGCCGTGGCCGGTCCGCCCCTCCGTCCAGTAGAATCCGACGGGGCGCGCCATGTCGATGCCGCGCGGCCACTTCGGCGCCCCGGCGTCGTCGGCGAGCAGCACGTCCCGGGGATCGCGAGATTCGCTGGCGACGACGAACACGCGGCGACGTCGCTGAGCAAGGCCGAACGCACGGCTCTCGACGACGCGGTACGCCCACCGGTAACCGCGTTTCTCCAGGTTGTCGAGAATGTGTTCGATGGCCGATCCGCGCCCCAGATGCAGCATGAAGTAGACGTTCTCGATGACCACCCACCGCACGGGACGCCTGTCGAGCAGTTCGAAGAGCCGGTCGACGATCGTGCTTTTTTCGCCCCGTATGCCTTGCTTGTCGCCGGCCATGGACAGGTTCTGGCAGGGAAAACCAGCCGCGAGGATCTCGGCGTCTTCCGGCAGATCGTCGAGGGTCCCGGCATCCTCGTGCAGCCGCACGCCCGGCCAGCGCCGCCGAAGCACCTGCACCGCGTGTTCGTCGTTCTCGCACAGCAGGACCGTACCGTGACCCGCCCGCTGGAACCCCAGCTCGAAGCCGCCGACCCCGGCGAACAGACCTGCAACGCGCATGACCGTCGAGTCGTAGAGCCCCCCTCGATTTCCGGTTCGCCGGAGACCGACCGCCGACTCGACCCCTCGATCGAACGGCTGCACCGAGCTTGCGGAGTTTACACGATGCCCGCTGTCGCCAACGGGATCCTCGACTCCGTCGGTTGGCGCGCCGACGCGGACCTGTCCGGCGCGCGGCTTCTGGAGCCGGCAGCCGGGAACGGTGAATTCGTCGTACAGGCCGCGGAGCGGCTGATCGCGTCCTGCCGCGCACGGGGCATCGAGCCGACGACGCGCTTGCTCCGTTCACGAATCACCGCCTTCGAGCTGCATCCCGGCGCCGCTTCCGAGGCGCGTTCGCGCGTCCGCCTCGCTCTTCGGGAGCTGGGCGTTCATCACGCGACCGCATCGGCCTGCGCCGCCGCGTGGGTTCGAACGGCCGATTTCCTCCTGTCCGGGAAACCGTCGTCGGACTATACGCAGGTCGTAGGCAACCCGCCGTACATGCGGTGGTCGAAGGTCCCCGTTGGCCTGAAATCGACCTACGAGGAACGGCTGCCGCGCCACGCGATCCGCGGCGACCTCTTCCTGCCGTTCCTGGATCGCGCCTTCGAACTCCTGGAACCGGGGGGACGATGCGGCTTCCTCTGCTCCGACCGGTGGATGTACATGGCGTTCGCCCGGCGTTTTCGGCGAAAGTGGTTGCCGTGGCTCGACGTTCTCTCCAACGACCGGGTGGACGCGGCCACGGTGTTCGAACGCCGCGTCGACGCCTACCCGACCATCTTGATCGCGTCGAAACGCGCCACGCCGAAACCTCCACCGCCCGCGCCCGTTCGCTCCGGGTGGCGAACGCTGGGCGAACTGGGCTGCACGATCAAGGCCGGACCGGCTCTCGGACACACGCCCGCGTTCGTACTCGAGCCCGGGGAAGAGGACGTCGAGCCGAAGCTTCTCGCCCCGTGGGTCCATGCTTCCGAGATCCTCGACGGGTCGATAGCGTGGCGGGGGCGACGAGTGATCACGATGTTCACCGACGACGGCGACCTCGTGGACCCGCGGCGCCATCCCCGGTTGGCGCTGCGTCTGAACAGGTTCCGCTCCGAATTGACGAACCGTTCCATCGTGCGCGGAGGCGCGCCCTGGTACCGGACGATCGACAGGACACGCGCCGTCGATTGGCGTCGGCCGAAGCTGCTCGTTCCCGAGCTCGCAAAGACGCCCCGCGTCGCGCTCGACCGCTCCGGCGCCGTGCCGTCGCACGGCGTCTACGCGATCTTCGCGCCCGACGACCGAATCGACGACGTCTACGAGCGCCTGCGCGGCGGCGGCCTTGCGAAAGCGCTCGTCTTCGGTTACCGGGTTGTGACGGAAAAATCCCTGAAAAGGTGTGCAGGTGCGGCGGGCATGTGCCGATACGTGGATCATGGCGCGCAAGCAGGCCGGCCGCGGCGATTCGACCGGTTCCCGGCGGCAGCGGGACCCTCGGGACGTGCGGATCATCGAACGTCTCGAACGAGACAAGGCGCGGCTGATCGAGGAGCGGGACCACTGGAAGCGCCGTAGCGAGCATCTGGAGAAGGAGCTCGAGGCGGCGCAGCGCGCCAGCCGCCGGCAGGCGGCCCCCTTCGCCAAGGACCGTCCGCAGGGCCGCGGCGGGCGCCCCGGCCGGCGCGCCGGGGCGGAGTATGGGAAGCAGGGCCGCCGCCGGCCGCCGACGCGGGTTGACGAGACGCACGCGGCGCCGGCCCCGACGACGTGTCCGGACTGCGGCAAGGCGGTCGTGGTGACCCGCACGGCGTCGCAGTATCAGGAAGACCTGCCGGAGGTGCGTCCTCTGGTGCGGCGCTTCGACGTCGAGGTGGGTCATTGCTCGGCGTGCCGGCGGCGGGTGCAGGGCCGGCACGCTCTGCAGACTTCCGACGCGTTGGGCGCGGCCTCCGTCCAACTGGGTCCGAACGTGGCCGCGCTTGTCGTCGAACTGCACACCGAACTGGGCATGCCGCTGGAGAAGGTCGTCCGCGTTCTGCGCACCCGGTTCGGCCTGCACGTGACCAAGGGCGCCGTGGTCCGGCTGCTGCACCGCACCGGCGCCATGGCGGCGCCGGCGTATGCGAAGCTGTGCGAGCAGGTCCGTTGCAGTCCGGTGGTCACGCCGGACGAGACCGGCTGGCGGGTGAAGGCGGTCAAGCACTGGCTGTGGGCCTTCACCACGCCGGAGACGACGGTCTACGCCATCTGCGAGGGCCGGGGGTTCAAGGAGGCCGCGAAGATTCTCGGCCCCGACTTCGCCGGCGTGCTGGTGCGGGACGGGTGGGTCGCCTACCGCGGCTTCAAGAACGCGCCGCACCAGACGTGCCTGGCCCACCTGCTGCGGCGGTGCAAGCACTTGCAGGCCGCGCATCCCGACAGCCCCTGGGCGGGCGAAGTGCAGGCGGTCCTGCAGGACGGCCTCGCCCTGCGGGACCGCGCGAACGCGGACGAGATCGGCGAGCACGGCCTGGCGTCGGCCCGCGGACGACTCGTCGCCCGGCTCGAACGCCTGCTCGCCGACCCGCCGCCGTTGGCCGACGCCGAGCGCTTCGCCAGGCACCTGACCAACGAGTTCCCGGCCGTGTTCCTCTTCCTCTGCGACCCGTCCATCGACGCCACCAACTGGCGCGCCGAGCAGGCCATCCGACCCGCGGTGGTCACCCGCAAGGTGTGCGGCGGCAACCGCACCCGGCGCGGGGCCAACACCCAGCAGGTGCTGGCCAGCGTCGTGCGTACCGCCCGCCAACGCGGACTCGACCTGCGCACGCTGATCACCACCCTGCTCTGCGCTCCCAAACCCGTCGAACCCGAAGCCCTGGCCCTGCCGCCGCCCGCCTGACGGCGGCAGGGCCGGCCGACCCCGCTCCGCACCCCGTCTCACGCCGAGCCGCGGCCCCCGTGCGCCCGTCGCGCGACGGGCTCGGCGCCGGAACCCCGGAAGAACCGGAGGCGTGCCGCCAGACGTAACGTCCGCTCCGGCCGCGCGCGGCGCTTTTGACAATCTGGCCCGGCCGCCCGTGGCAACCGACGAACAACGCCGTCAGGTGGGATGCATCGCCGCTCGAAGGCAGCGGGGACTTCGCCACGCGCTGCCAAGGCGACCAATTTGCACCGTCGCAACTTTCCGTCGGCCGCAGCCATTCGGTCGCATTTCACTGAGCAAAACCGGTCCCGCAACCCGGTAACCGAATACAAGCGCTCAACGACGTAGCACCGAAACTCAAGGGGAATTACGTTCGTTGCTACAAGCATTTTCTTTCCAGAAGCCGCATACCGGTCAATCGAGTTTGACCAACACGGAATCCAGGGCTTTCATGTACTTTCGGGCGTCGTTCAATCGCTCGGCCTGCTGGAAAATTTCCTTGATCAAACCGTCGACACCGCCCTTGTATCCATGGACGGCGGTCATCATCGAAAGAAACATTTCGGTCCAGTTTCTCGCCACAACCGGAAAGGCGGGATAGCTGGCCGGCAACCATTGTGGCACGCCCCAAGACACTTCGTTCTCACTTGACGACGCAGCCAGCTTGAGTTCCGGCAGTTTCGATGTCAATTGAACATGTGAATATCCGTGGGGACCTCTTGCAGAACTCTCGAAACGAAACGCCACACTGTCTTTCCTCGCTTGGTTGACAAGAATGAACAAGACAAGGGACATCATTTGTCCGTCTTTCTTCCTAGGAAGAAAGAAACTCCAGTCGAATCCCCTCTGCTTGGGCCCGTGGCGTGGCATCGGGATGAATTTTCGCACGGTCGACGGGGAGTTGATGACCGATTTCACCTCCCCTTCGTCCGTCGCGATCTGATTGCGAAGACATTCTTCTGCTTTCTTTCGCAGGATCGGTTTCGCTTGGTTCCAATCCGTGACGCCGCGTATCGAATACACCAACATCAAGTCTTCAAGGTCGTTTGGCATCATTGGCGTTCACTTGACCAAGCGACTCTTTGGCACGTAGTGCTTTCCGCGCAGATCGGCTATGTAGCGCCGATTCCATGAGCCGTCGAATTCCGCTGCGAATTCCGTCGCCGGGCGGCCGGCTTCCGCCTTCCTCTGTCTGAAACGAGAAGTATCTTCGCAATAGACAGCTTCGGCCCATGAAGAGGAATCTCGCCAGAACATTTTATTCAGATCATCCTTCGACTTCAAGGTCCTCCACCAGAAACACGGCGACTTCGTCCAATCATCGTGAACGAATCTGGCCTTGTGGAGGTGCTCGTCATGGAGTTGCAGCGAAAGCCCGTAGGGCCGCTTCGTCGACGATGCCGCTTCGTTCCAGTATTTGATATCGTTGGCGCGTTGTCCAAGAAGAAACGGCATGCGCATCAGAAGATGAGGTAGATCGACGAGCACGTCTTGAGGTCCCAGGAGATCACGGCGAAACCACCGATCCAATTCTCCCGCGACGACTCGGGACGCCACCGTGCGCGCCAGATTCTCCCTCGGCACCGCTCTGGCCAATCTCTCGCGATCGGCTCGAATCGGAAGCGAGCGGCAAGCCTTCATGAAAAATGTCTTGAACGTCACTTTGGCCAAGCTAGCTACGTGTTCGGTTTCCGGCGCCAGGGCACCTTTGGCGTGACGTGACAGAGAAGACAGTGCCGATGTCGGAAATCCCAATGATTTCAGGATCGGCTCGGCGAAATGTTCTTCGACGAACCGAATTTGTGCGCGGCGCCGCGCCGGCGCATCGTTCAGTGTCGGCCAGTACCACGGCAGGAAGCCATCCGTAGCGTCGTCCGGGTCGCCGTTCCACAGGGCCCGGTTCGAAAGATGAGTTTCGTTCACCGCAAGGTCCGCCCGTGTTTCGTGGTCGCCGACGAGGTGGCGAAGATCGAAATCGACGTGGGGGTTCTTGTTCAGGGACACGATGTACGGAATGTTTCCGAAGGCGCGGAGGTAGCCGGCTATGGATTCCGCGGTCTGTCGGGTTCCACCGAGATCGAGTTCCGAGAGATTGTTGTCGAGGATCGCGATGTCGAAACCCGACGTGAAGCTGGAGGAGCCGTCCTCTTGTTGTGTCTGCCTGGAGTAGTCGCCACGTAGCACGGGTTTAACCCGTTGCTTGAAGAAATTTGCGATCTCGCCCGTCAGACGACCCTCCGACCAGAGCTCGGTTTCATGTCCCGTCGTCTCCTCGATCATGCGCTGAACGTGTTCACCAGCGCCTTTCTTGCGGTCGTCGCAAACAAGAACCCTCATTCCGGCGCTCCCCTCCACGATATCTCGACGGTCGTCGAGAATCCACCCTCCGGCTGCACGAACTCCGCCCGCGCCGAGCGGTGTCGAGCGATCATGCGGACGATCGCGAGTCCGAGGCCCTGGCCGCCCATCGCGATCGACCGATTCTCGGCGCTGATGCGCAGGCGGCGCTCGAACGGCTCGAACAGCTCGTCCGACTCCTCCAATGGTACACCGAGTCCAACGCCGGTGTCACTGACGCGCAGCCATTCCCGCCGGCGCGCGCCGCTGCCTCCCTCGAACACGATCGAGGCCCGGTCAGCGTCGAGCATCGCGTTCCACGCGTTCGTCAGCAGGTTCTGAAGGAGGGCGCTCCACTCGGCGAACGACCCGACGGGGAAGCGGAGCGACTCCGGAATGCGCGCGACATCGAAGCGTACGCGCGGCATCAGCGATTCCAGTGCACGCACGACCAGCCGGACGACGCCGAGGACTCGCAGGCGGTCCGTCGCCTCTCGGTCTTCCCGGGACAACAAGGGGCCGAAGAGGTCCCGAAGCGCGTCGATGTGCTCGGCCGCGGAGTCGAGTTCGCCGACGATCTCGATCAACTCGGGCGCACCGGTGCGCTTCGCGGCGGACCGCACAGCCTGGCGGGCACGGTCCAGAAGTACGGACTCGCGCGCGAGTTCGTGATTCAACGCAAGCGCGGTCATGCCCGCGGTGGCCAGCGGCGCGAGCATCTCCGCGCGCCGGTCGAGCACGTCCTCTTCGGCGGCGGCGGCGCTCTTGGCCGCAAGGATTTCCTTTCGGACCTCTTGATACGCTGCTTGCGGGATCTCGCCGCGGTTGTCGTCGAGAACGGCGATCGCCCGCTCGTAGGTTCGCGAGGGTGTTTCTCCCCGGGCGCCGGCCTCTTCGGCCGCCTGGGCGCGGAGGCGGCTGTACCGGTTGGCATAGAAATCGAGGGAGAAGCGCACCAAGTCGTGGAGTTGCTCGAAGGCCGCGTTGTCCGTCAGCCGGTCCCGCCCCGGGGATATCTGAAGGCAGTCGCCCGGTTTCGCACCTTTCCCGTCCGCACTCTTTTCGTCCGCGATTCGTCGTTCATGGCTCGTGTCGATTTCCACGGAGCCGAATATCCTCTGCGGCGCCGGAAGGTCCAGGAGGTACTTCTCGCTGGTGTGCAGGCTGGCGGGAAGAAGAGAGGAAACGGTCAATCGACGCCCCTGGTCCATCGCGATGTCGAGCCAATCGTGTGACGTGCCGTAGTACGGCAGTCTGAAGCCGGCGTCGTAGACGGACACGTTTCCGTAATCGCGAAGGTAATCCCTCATGTCCTTGACCGACATTCCGCCCGGTTGCCGCCTTCGGGGCTTGAAGACGAGGATTTCGAATTGCACGCGGTCGAGCGCGGGGTTTCCCGACCTCTTGGAATCGACGGGCAACGGGATCTCTTCGCGAAAGGAACTGGCCGGCGTTACCTTCTCCGGGTATCCTTTCCGAAACTCTACGGAGACGAACGCGCGGCTTTTCTCGGATCGACCATCGACGAGCGAGCCGCGGATGCGCGCCTTCCAATTGGCGAACAGGGTATCGCGCATCTTGTCGAACGCCTGCCGCGCGCGTTCGATGCCCGGAGCATCGAGGTCGACGTGAAAATCCTGTGCGGGTCCATCGGACGGGGAATCGTCTTTCCTGAACGGAGATCGAAGCAGCCAGACGTTCTGCCCCAACTTTTCAATCGCTTCCGTGTCCCAAAGCGATTGCAGATTCTTGTTCTTGAGAACGATCTTCGTGCCGGTACTCCGCCTGTCCGGACGTTCGGGTTCGTCCGGCCGCATTTCCCAGTCAACTTTGAATGTATCCATGTTCCGGCCATGCTCGATCCTGGTCCAATCGACACGGACGTACAGATGGCTGCACGGTTCATATTCCGAGGTGCTTTCGAGCGTCATTTCGTCGGCCAGGAATTGGGTGGACAGACGTCCCAGGCCCTTCGAACCGGTCATCGGCCTGTGGAAGCGTCTCGACGTCTTCGCGGCGGTCTTGTGGGTGGTGCCGATTCGCATCCAGTGATCTTTGAACTCCTTCTCGGATATGCCGTGGCCGTCGTCGGACACGGTGATGGTGTCGTCGCCGAACTCGATCCGGCAGTCGGTCGCGTCCGCGTCGTACGCGTTCTTGACGAGCTCGGCCAACGCGATGTAAGGACGTCCGATCAACCGTTCGCCCAATTCGCGCAGCAGGGCGGCGTCGACGGTGAACGTGGTGGATTCCGTGGTGGATTCCATGGACTCAGTTCCCGACGGCGCCCGGCGTCGCGCAGGCCGCGGCGGTCGCGGCGGTGCCCGTCCGGGGGAAAGGCGCGCGCGGTGAGCGACGAGCGACACCTCGACGGGGCGCGGGTCGAACCGGGTCGGTCCGTGTTGATGGGCCGTGTCCGCGGCAAGGACACGAAGCCGGAACACGCCGTCCGCAGAGCGGCGCATTCCCTGGGATACCGGTTCCGCCTCCATCGCCGCGACCTGCCGGGCACGCCGGACCTGACCTTCCCCCGCCTGCGGAAGGCGGTCTTCGTGCATGGATGCTTCTGGCACCGGCACGCGGGATGCAGCCGGACGACGACGCCGAAGACCCGCGCCGCGTACTGGCGGGACAAGTTCCAACAGAACGTGGAGCGGGACCGGCGGAACGCCGCGGCCCTGCGGGCGCTCGGTTGGGAAGTGCTGGTGGTATGGGAGTGCGAGACGTTCGACCGATCGGAATTGATCGCGACGTTGTCGCGCCTGCTCGACTGAGTGTTCCTTCTCGCGGACTCGGAATCATGTCGTGATGTCCCTTGCGCGGTTCGTCGTCAAGTCCTGAATCTTCGGTCGAACGTCGCCCAGGACGTTCGATAGTCCCGTTCGCGGTTGCATCGGTCGAACGGCGCATGGTACTCGATGCGGCGCTCGGCCGGGCCGCCGGGCAGGGTGTCGTCGGTCACGCGGCGGGTGACGACGCCTTCGGTCAGGCCGCGGACGTCCTCCCAGCCGAGGGCGATGCCGGTGCGCTCGGCGGCGGGGGTGCGGAGGTCGTAGGCGGTGTCGCCCTTGACGGCCTTGCGGGGGAGGCCGACGCCGGGGAGGCCCTTGCTTGGGGTGAAGACGATGCGGCCGGCGGCGTCGTACCAGGTGTCGGCCTCGTACTGGCGCATGACGGGGAACTGGACGCGGTAGATGGTGAGGAGCTCGTCGAGGGTCAGGCCGAGGGCGACGGCGGCGAGGACGTCGATCTCGACGAGGGCCTGCCGGCGGGCGTAGTCGGTGCGGAGGGCGTGCTCCCTGCGCCAGTCGGGGGTGAGGGCGGCGAAGTCGTCGGGCAGGCGGGGGTCCCGCCTGGTCCATGCGTCGGTGCGGAAGGCGTCGATGGCGCGCACGGGTGCCGGGACGTCGGGGGAAGCGGTGGCGGTGCCGCCGGGCGGGTCCGCGGTGGCGGCCGTGGCGGCGCCGGCCGATCGTGATCGGTCAACGGCGGCCCGGTCCGGGCGTCGGCCGGGGCGGGCTTCGTCGCCTTCGTCGCCGGACGTCGCGGCGCGTCCGGGGCGGTTCGGGGCGGCCGGAGGGGGCAGTTGGCCGGTGCAGATCTCGCGCCACAGGTCGGCGTAGTGGCTGGTCAGGCAGCAGAGGCGCAGCGCCCGGATGCGGAGGGCGGCGCGGATGCGCGGGTCGCAGGTGTCGGAGAGGATCGGCAGGCGGTTGAGCCATGACACATTGACGTGTCCGGTTCCCGTGCTCTTGATGAAGAAGTCGAGGACGATGGACATGGACAGGGCGGCGAAGTCCAGGCAGGCCGCGGCGTCGCGGAAGACGCTGGCGGCGGTTGTGTGAATGTAGGCGACGCCCTTTGGAACTATTGCGCTTACGAGCGTGCGCTCCAGGCTTGCGCTTGTCATTTCGCGATTCACGACGCGGTAGTAGTCGGTCACCTTGCGAGGTTCGATTTCGTTCTGTTCCAGCCACGATACCCGAAGCGTGCGCCGGTCGTACTCGTCCGGGCCGCACGCCGGCACGTAGTTGGTGCGCGGCAGGTAGTCTTCCGGCAGAGTTGTAAGGTCCAGGACGTCGTAGTGGCTGTTCTGAGTGCATTCTCGTCTGGGTGTCTTGTAAAACGGATTGGCAGTGAAGAAATGTGGCCCCGACAGAATAAGACTGGTTGGGGTGTCCGGGAATCGCGTCTCTCTACGGATGATTCCGTCTCGCTGTGCCGTTGTCTCGTTCCACCAATGGATGGTCACGTAGACGTCATTCTGCAGGTCTCCGAAGTGTTTCGGATGTATTGCCAGTTTCTTCAGCACCGCAAGTAGCGTATAGGCATGAAGCGCCGGGAGGCGGGCCTTCATGGCGCTGGTTTCAGGTTCGTCGTACAGATCTGCGAAGGTGTGGAGAGCGTCTGGATCGACGCGGATGACCCGATCGAAGTGACCGGCCGTATTCCAGTCGTTGGCGTCATCCTTGATGCCCGGGACAGGGCCGTGGCCGTCGTGGTCGAGGCAGGCATCGACTGTCGTCGGTGCGAACAGGTTCGCGACATGGAGGAACGCCGGGGAAGGGTAGGCGTCTCCGTAGACGTTGACGCTGAACAGCGTTTCATGGTGGACTTCCGAAAACAGCCGCTTCTCGTTCTGGAATTGGAAGTGATCCCGCAGCCTCCGGTACAGCGTTTCTCGGAACGCGCCGCCCTTCGGGTCGTCGTACACGCCCTCCGGGTGCAGGAACCCGGATACGCTGCGCTCGGACCCGATCATCCACGCCTGCGGCAGGAAACACTTGTATAGATTCGCCTTCTGGCCTTCGAGCAGGGGGTAGTTCTGCCGGGCGTTCAGGAACGCCTGCGTCGCCTCGGCCTCCTCCATCTCTGTCAGCCAATCATCCCGCAGCCCGGCGTACTTCTCGAACGCCTCGGCCCGCAACGCGGTCAGTTCGCCCGCCGAATGACGGCGCAGCACGAACGCCGGGTTGCAGTCGCCCAGCACGCCGGCTTCCTCCCACGTCACCTTGATCCACGGCGGGTTCCCAATAATCAGGTCGAACCCGCCCCGGACCGAACCATCCGCCCGTTCGCCGTAGAACAGGTCCGCGAACGCGAGCTCCCAGTGGTGGAAGCGATGCCGTTGCGCCAGCTCGTCGACGAACTTCAGCCGCGGAAAATGCTCGAACAGGCGGTCGAGGTCGAGCATGCCGATCTCGTCGGTGATGCGCCGGGCCACGTCGCCGGCGTGCTCGGCGTATTCGGCGCCGAACAGGTCGGCGGTCTGCTCGGGGCCGACGCCGGGCTGGTAGACCGAGCCGGTCAGCACGAGGGAGACCTCGTTCAGGAACTCGTCGCGGTCGGGCAGGCTGCCGGCGTCGCGGATGGGCCAGAACCACAGGGCGCACCAGTAGTCCATCGCCAGCTTCAGGCGGCGGTAGGGGCTGGCGGTGCGCGTGTCGGCGCTGAAGACGCCCTGGGCGCGGATGCGGTCCTTCCAGTCGTTGGCGGTGCGGCGCGGGTCGGCGGCGGCGCGGCGGCCCCAGACGGGCAGGGCGTCCTCGGTGTCGCGGTGGTCGCGGGCGAGCTGCTCGGCGTGCAGCGCCCACAGGTCGTCCACGCGGTCGGACAACGTCTCGAGCTCGGCGATCTGCTCGTCGGCGAAGGGCTTGAAGAAGCTCTTGCGCCACTGCCTGATGCGCTCGAAGTGGTCCGGCTCCAGGGCCTTCGCGGCCTTGTCGGCATAGGCGGCCATGCCGGGGTCGGGCAGCAGGAAGTGATAGACCGTGCCGGCGGGCCGCCGGACGGGGCGGGTGCGGGGGGCGTCGCCCCTGTCATGCCGGGCGTCCCGCTCGTCTCCGGCGTCGGCGGCGCTTCCGCCGGCCCCGGGGTTCCCGGCGCTGCCGCCGCTTCGGTCGCCCGCTGCGCCCGCGCTGCCGGCGTCGGCGCCGCCCTTCGGCGCGCCCGGCGCCGTCGCCGCCGCTTCGGTGCCCGCGCCCCGCTCGTCGGCGGCGTTCCCGCCGGCCCCGGGGTTCCCGGCGCCGCCGCCGCTTCGGTCGCCCGCTGCGCCCGCGCTGCCGGCGTCGGCGCCGCCCTTTGGCGCGCCCGGGGGCGTCGCCGCCGCTTCGGCGCCCGCGCGCCGCTCGCCTCCCGCGTCCGCTGCGCCCGCGCCGGCCGCCGCCGGTGCGACGCGCTCCGGCGCGCGGTTGAACCACAGGTCGGGCTTGCGGTTCCCGCGGCCGAGCGCCGCGGCGGGGAACACCTGCCGGCGCGCGCCGACCAGCGAGTTGCCGCAGACGAGCTGGTAGCCGAACCACGGGACGCGCCCGCCGCGGTGGATGCAGTTCAGCCACAGCGAGACCTCGGCCAGCTCGCGCGCCACGGGGTTGAGGTCGACGCCGTAGACGTTGCGGTCGGCGACGTACAGCTTCACCTGCTGCAGCGCGTCGGCGTAGCCGGCGTGCGCGATGCGCCGGCCGAGTTCGCGCTGCTTGCGCTCCAGGTACTTCTCGGCGAGCTGGTCGACGGCCTCGTTCAGGAAGGCGGCCGAGCCCATCGCCGGCTCGCAGACGGTCAGGTCGAGGATGCGGTCGGCGGGCAGGTCGTCGGGGATCAGCTCGCGCAGGGCGTACTTGACCACGCAGCGGGTCAGCGCCTCCGGCGTGTAGTAGCTGGCCGACTTCTGGCGGTCGCGGCCCGCGAGCCGGTAGACGAAGCGGCCCTGGGGGTGGACGCGCAGCTTGCGGAGGCCGTCTTCGCCGCGGTCGTACACCCGCTCGTCCTCGGCGTAGGCGTCGAGCTCGCGCGCCGGCACGAACCACGCGCCGCGGAGCACGTCGCCGTCGTCGCCGGCCTTCTTCACCTCGTACAGGTCCTCCTCGGCGAAGAAGCCGCGGTACGAGAGCAGCGCCTCGTACACCGCGCCGAGCTGGTTGATGCCGAGCTGCGCGTACGAGATGCGCCCGCGCCGCCCGCGGCGGCCCTTCGCGGGCCGGGTGAGCGACATCAGGCGGATGACCGGCTGCAGCACGCGGTTGCGCAGCTTCACGCGGTCGAGCAGCGGCGTGGAGCCGGCGCGGAACAGCGCGCTGTCGAGCGCGTCCATGCGGAAGTCGTGCCGCGGGGCGGGGCGCTCGGCCAGCAGGTCGGCGGCGCCGTCGGCCCGGCCGCCGCCGAAGCCGTCGCGGACGAGGGCGAACAGCCGCCGCAGGCTGTGGTGCAGATAGAAGCCGTCGAGCGATTCGCCGGTGGTCAGGCGCACCAGCTCCAGGTCGCGCAGGCGCTCCAGGCCGTAGCCCTTGCGGTAGGTCTCGGAGTCGAGCGGCGCGTAGCCGAGCTCCGGGCGCGACTCGACGTAGAACAGGAACAGCAGGCGGTACATCCAGCGCAGGCATTCGAGGCCCAGCCGGCCGGCGAGCGCGTCGTCGGGGCGGTCGTACAGCTTGTCCTTGAGCACCTCGCGCAGGTAGTGGATCGCCTCGTTGCCGAGCAGCTCGATCGACTCGCGCAGGGCGTACTTCAGGTCCTCGGAGACGGCGAAGGCGTGCTTGTGGCTGTTGTCGTCGAGCCGGTCGAGCAGGGCGGGGCCGGCGCCGTCGGCGGGCAGCAGGCCGCCGCGGTGGAGCAGGACGGCGGCGGCCTTCACGGCCGTGTCCTCGCGCCGGCCGAGGAGCTCGTCGACGTCGAAGCGCAGCAGCCGGTTGTGCGTCCACTTGCCGCGCTCGAGCAGCAGCACGCGGTTGAACGAGAGCAGCAGCACCCAGCGCGGCGGGTGGTCCTGGCCGAAGACGCGGCGGGTGATCACGTCGTTCCACGTCTCGCCGAGGACGGCCGCGGGCGGCGGCTTCTCGCCGAGGAACTGGAGCGGGTGGGGGCGCAGCGCCAGCGGGTCGTCGCCGTCGCCGTCGGCGTCGAACGCGCCGAGCGCCAGCAGCTGGGGCGCGGCGCCGGCGCGCCCGCGGGCGCCGGCGGCGGCCAGCACCGGGAGCTCGTCGCCGTCCTCCAGCGGGTGGTTCGCCGGCCGCCAGGCGTAGCCGAGCGCTTCGAGAAGCCGCCGGAACCAGCCGCGCTGCAGCGTCAGCCGCCGTTCGGCGCGCCGCTCGCGCTCGAACGCGCGGCGGAACCGGACGTACTCCGGCGCGAGGGCGCGCAACGCGGCGTTCGGCGGGCCGCCGGGCGCGTCCCCGCCGCCGGCGCCGCCGGCTTCTTCGGCCGCGGCGCGCCAGCGCTCCACGGTCTCCCGGACGTCGCCGGCGAAGATCTCCGACAGGTAGTGGTGGCTGAAGAACTCGTTCTCGTTGTGGATGCCGGGGAGGGCGGCGGCGGTCATTGGTTCCGCGACGTCATCCAGGTCTCGACGGGCAACTCCGGAACGCGCTCGAATTCCGAGACGTTGTGCGTGACCAACGGCACGTCGCGGGCCAGGGCGTGGGCGGCAATCCAGAGATCGTTGGGACCGATCGGCCGACCGATCGAGTGCAGGTGCGCCCGCAGCCGGCCGTACCAACGCGCGACTTCGGCGTCCAGGTCGATTACCTGCACGGCGGCGAGCAGGTCTCTCAGGCTGGCGCGGTTTTCTTCGACGCGGCTCGACTTCGCCACGCCCCATTCCAGCTCGCCCAACACGATGATGGAGATCCCGCAGTCCTGGAGCGGCAGTCTCGGGGCGAAACCCGCCGCTCGCCTTCGTGCGTAGATGCAGGTATTCGTGTCGAGCATGACCCTCAATCGAACGACTCTCTCTCTTCGAGCGGCGCGTGGGTGTTGCGCAACTCGTCCATGGCTTCGAAGAAGTCGTCCGTGAAGGGCGCGCCGTTCTCGAGATAGTCGTCCCAGTCCTCGAACAGAGGACTCAGCACCACGTGGCGGCCCTCGCGTCGAACGATCACGCGATCGGTGTCGAACCGGAACTCCTTCGGCAGCCGCACCGCCTGCGAACCTCCGGTCGTGAACACGCGCGCGACCCCGCGGCCGTCGGGTTCCTTCCGGACTTCGGCCTCCGCGGCATCGGCTCGCACGGTGGCGGATTTCTTCATGGCTTCTCCCCGCCGGCCGCGAGCGCGGCGCGTTCGGCGTCCGTGACCGTGATACCGTGGACAGCATCATAGCTCATGGCTGGAGCCGAGCAGCCCGAGCAGCCCGAGCGGCCCGAGCGGTTGCATCAGGCTGCGCCTGGCGGCGCCGATCGAGGCCGCGCAATGCAGTTCGAAGACTATCCGATCCACGTCGACCCCATCTCCGAAGACGAGGGCGGGGGGTACCTGGTCACCATTCCCGACTTGCCCGGCTGCGTCGCGGACGGCGAGACCATCGACGCCGCCGTCGCCGAGGCCCGCGACGCCTTCCGGGCCTGGGCGGCGGCCGAACGGGAAGACAAGGGCGATCTCCCCGCGCCGAAGACCTGGAGCGGACAGTTCGTCCAGCGCATCCCCAGGACCCTGCGCATGCAGCTCGCCAGACGCGCGGCGAGCGAGGGAGTCAGCCTGAATCAACTGGCCGCCACGTTCCTCGCGCAAGGACTCGCCGCGCGGCGCCGGCCGTGAACGGCGATCCGGGGCAGCGGGACCGCGGCAACGGTTCGGCGCCTTGCCGGCCGTGAACGGCGGTTCGGGGACCGGCGGGATCGGCGCGCGGCAACGGTTCGGCGCCTTCTCGTGACGTCGAACGTCAGGTTCGCAGACGATGCGGCGGGACCGGCGCGCCGTAGCGGTTCAGGGCCTTCCGGGCGTCTGGCCGGCAAGGCCGGACCTTCCTCGGACGCCTCTCCGGTCATCACGCAGGCCACCCGCATGTATGGTTGCGGCTCGGTGGTCATCGTGTCCTCGACCCACGTCAGGTATTCGTCGAAGATGGTTTCGACGTCGCGCCGGGCGCGCTCCGCGCGGGCGCGCTTGAACGCCTCGGACTGGTCCGACCGTTCGAGCCGCTTCTCGATCCGGCGGATGCGGCGCGCCTTCAGCGCCTCGAGCGCCGCCAGCTCGCGGTTCAGCTTGTCGTTGACCCGGTCCTCGAAGTCGCGCCGGCGCTCGACGACCCGCGCGCGGGCGCGCGCCACCGCGTCGGGCAGCAGGCTCCGCAGCGCCGGCAGGTCGGCCCGCCGGCCGCGGTTCGCGATCGCCCGCCGGCCGAGGCCGGTGCGCGCGAGCAGCTCGTCGAACGGGAGCAGCGCCTCGTGGCGCTCCCCGCGGTAGGTGACGGCGACCCACTCGTAGAGCAGCGGATGGCCGCGGCGGTTCGGGACCAGCCCGGAGAGCACGAAGACCGCCTCGTCCGCGGCCAGGCCGGGGACGCCGGCCAGCACCGGGGCCTCGTGGCGGCCGAACGCGGCGGTCATGCGGTCGTTCAGCCAGCCGACCACCGGGTTCAGGCGCCACAGCCAGTGCACGGCCGGCCACGCCGCTTCGTCGCGGCGGCTCTCGGCGATCGCTTCGCGCATCCGGCGCCGGTCGGCGGTCAGCGTCAGGCGGCCGTCGCGGGGGAAGACCTCGCGCGGGAACGTGTCGAAGCGTCGGCGCAGGTCGTCGGGCGCGTCCAGGGTCAGGACGCCGCCGGCGGCGTCGGTCTCGAAGCGCAGCGCGCGGTCCTTCCCGCGGAGACGGTGCAGCGCCGCCTCGCAGTAGGCGAGATCGTTCTCGAACAGCGACGGAGGCGCGGGGCGGCCGCCCTCGCCGGTCCCGCCGGCGTCGGTCCCGCCGGCCGCGTCGGTTCCGCCGATCCCGCCGTCCGCGCCGTCTCCGGGCGGCGGGCTCGCGCCGAGGAACAGCGCCAGCAGGTCGTCGCCCTCGCTGGCGGCCGGGGTCAGCCGCGCGTCGAACCGTTCCGCGTCCTCGCCGTCCGCGACGGCCCGCCGCGTGACCTCCTCCTCGGCCTCGACGTCGTACACGCGCAGGAAGGCGGACGGGTCGCCGATGTTGCGGTGCGCCTGCTCGTCCTTCTCGGCCAGCACTTCGAGGATGCGCGTGTCGCCCCGGATGGTCTCGTTCGCGCTCTCGGCCACCAGATAGACGATGCGCGGCGTCCGCTCCTGCCCGTAGCGGTCCACCCGGCCGTTGCGCTGCTGGAAGACCATCAGCGACCACGGCAGGTCGAAGTGGACGAGCCGGTGGCACTGGTAGTGCAGGTTGATGCCCTCCGACGCCACGTCCGAGCAGATCAGCAGGCGCAGCGGGCGGGCCGCGTTGCCGAAGTCGTCCACCACCCGCTGCTGATCCACGTCGCTCAGGCCGCCGTGGAGCACTTCGACCTGACTCGGGCCGAGCCGCAGGTCGGCGGCGAGCCGTTCGCGCAGCCACCGCAGCGTCTCGATGCGCTCGGTGAAGACGACCAGCCGGTCCGCCGGGTCGTCCGCGCGCCAGGCGGACGGCCCGCCGCCGCGGACGGCCGCCAGCAGCGCCTGGTACTTCGCGTACTCGTCCGGGCGGATCGCGGCCAGCGCCCGGCGGAGGACGTGCAGCGACTCGACCTCGGCCGCCGCCCGCGCGTCCGGCGGCGCCGCGGACGACCGGCGTCGGCGCTCGGCGGTTCGACCTCGGCCGCCGCCGCCCGCGCGTCTCGAGGCGGGCGAACGCCCGGCGGTGTCGGCGCCCGGCGGTTCGACCCCGGCTGCCCGCGCTGTCGGCGGCTCCCCGGACCGTTCGCCGCGCGCGTCCGGCGCCGCGGCCCGCGCTGACCGCGTTCCGAAGGCCGTCCCGCCGTCCCCGCCCGCGTCCGAGGCAGCGGCTGCCGCGACCGCCTCGATGCCGAGGCCGGGGCGCCCGCCGTCCCCGTGCGCGTCCGGCGCCGCGCGACGAACTCCCGGCGACGGCGGCCTGCTCAGGCCGTCCCGCGCGTCCGAGGCAGCGGCCGCCGCCCGCTCCCGGCGCCGCAGGCGCTCGTCCACGCTGGCGATGCAGGCGGCGGGGCTGGAGAACAGCGCCTTCTCCAGCGTGACGAGGAAGAGGTCGCGCCGTCCCCCGCCTGCTCCGCCTGCCGGACCTGGGGGTGATGACCGATGGAACAGGGTCGCGCCGCCCTCCGCCTGCTCCGCCTGCCCCGCCTGTCCCGGCCCCGGCCGGACGGAACCGGCGGCGGGGGCGGAACCCGACGGCGGGGCGGAACCCGGCGGCGCGGCGGAACCCGGCCCCGCCACCCGCACCGCGAGCAGCGCCTCGTAGGCGGCCTCCTCGGCGGCCGAGGCGGGGAACCGGCGCCGGACGATCTCCCGGTCGCGGAAGGCGTCCCGCACCTGTTCGCGGACGTCCTTCTTGAAGCGGCGGATGACGAGGCCCTTGCCGCGGAAGTCGTCCTTCGAGTAGTCGTCGGGGTCGGCGATGGCGGTGGCGTCCAGCATGTTCATCAGGCTGGCGAAGCTGCGCGCCCGGCCGTCGTGGGGCGTCGCCGACAGCATGATCAGCGTGTCGGAGCGGCGCGCGAGCAGCCGGGCGAGGCGGCTGCGCAGCGACGTCCGCCCGTGCGCGCCGCCGGCGCCCCGGTCGGCGACGTTGTGCGCCTCGTCGATGACGATGACGTCCCAGTACGCCTGCTCCAGATACGCGCGGTACTCGGCGTCCTGCTTCAGGGTGTCGATGGAGATGATCGCCTTGTCGTAGTAGTGGAACGGGTTGTGGCTGGCCGGTATGCGGCCCCGCACCCGCTGGATGCCGACCGAGTCGAGCCGCGTGAGGGGGATGGTGAAGCGGTTCCAGAACTCCTTCTGGAACTGCGTCAGCATGCTCTTGACGGCCAGCACCAGGATGCGCCGGCCCCGGCCCCGCGCGATCAGCTCGCTGACGAGGATGCCCGCCTCCAGGGTCTTGCCCAGCCCGACGGCGTCCGCGACGAGGATGCGCTGCCGGGGCTGGGCGAGCGCCTGGCGGGCCGGGGCGAACTGGTAGCGCACCGGGTCCATCGCGGCCCCGTGGGCGGCGTGGATGCGCTCGTCGTTCGGGACCGCCTGCCGGAGCTGGCTCTCCAGGTAGAGGAGGCTGTCCGCGAAGCCGGGCGACGGGTCGGGCGCGAGCCGGGTGTCGGCCGGGTCCAGCACCCGGACCTCCGGCTCCAGGCGGGTGAGGAAGACGGCTTCGCGCTCGCGGACCAGCTCCGAGACGCCGTCGCAGACCAGCCGGTAGCCGCCGTCCGGCGCGCGGTCGACCAGGCGGATGACCCACTCGGCGTCGCGGATGACGACGCGGGCGCCCGGCGCGGGCGCGGGGGCGGTCCGCGCCGCGCCGCGGACGGGCCTGGAGGTCATCCCTGCGCCCCGCCGGTCCCGCGTCAGTCGAGCTCGCGGATCAGGACGTTGCGGAAGCGGACCGGGTCGCCGTGGTCCTGGAGCGCGACGTGCCCGCGCCGGACGCGCCCGTAGCGCGGCAGCGCGGCGAACTTGCTCGCCGCCACCCGCGCCCGCCAGTCCGCGCCGCCGAGCCGGTAGGTCAGCAGGTGGACGCCGTTCATCCAGTGCTCGACGCGGCCCTCGTCGACGATCAGCCGCGACGTGTTCCACTCCCCGGCCGGGCGCGTGACGTCCGCCGCCGGCGGATGGAGCGCGAAGTTGCTGCCGGCCGAGGTGACGGGGTCCCGGCCGTCGGGGTGGCCCTCGTTGTGCAGGATCTGGAACTCGGGGCCGCTGTGCCAGACCGGGCCGCCGCCCTTCTCGGTGACGCCGAAGAACACGCCGCTGTTGCCGCCTTCCTCGACCTGCCACTCGAAGCGCAGCTCGAAGTTCTCGAAGCGGTCGACGGTGACGACGTCGCCCCCGTCTCCGACCCGCGCCAGCGCGCCGTCGACCACCTGCCAGCCGTCCGGCAGCGCGGCGCTCCGGAAGCCGCGCCAGGCCGCCGTCGACGTCCCGTCGAACAGCGCGCGCCACCCGTCGGCCGCCTCGGTGACGTCCGGCGCCCCCGCCGGGGTCTGCGCCCCCGCCGGGCCTGCGCCGGCGGCGAGCAGGAGCAGCGCCGGGAGGATCCCCGCCAGGCGTCCCGCGCCGCGGCCGCCGCGCCGGCCGTCCGCGGCGCGGGGTCGGGGTCCGTGTGTCGTCGAAGTCGGGTTCTTCATCGGTCTCGCCCGCGCGCCGCGCCCGGCCGTCCGGCGCGCGCTCCGGTTCTCCCGGCCCGTTGCGCCGACGCTCACGCGCCCGGCACGTTTCCGCGGTGTTCGGCGCAATCGCCGCGCCCGATCCGCCGCCGTTGCTCCGGCGCTCACCCGCCGCCTTTCGTTCCCGCCCGGCCGAATCGCGCTCATTCTACGCCAGCGGGTCCGTCCCCGGGTCGCGCGGTCCATACTCCCGGCGGGAGGTCGGAGCGATGAACACGAGCCGCGCGCGTGTCGTCTGGCCCGCCGTGCTCGTCCTGGCGGCGTGCGGCGAGCCCTGGGGTCCCTTCTCGGGCGGCGAGTTGACCGGCCGGCGCACCGCCCCGCCCGCTGGAGTGACGTCCCGGACGTGGGGAAGCTCGATGCCCGGCCGTCGGACCCCTAACAGCACGTTCCAGCGGGGCATGCAGGAGAACCCGAACGCGGCGGCGGAGTTCGGAGCGGCGCTGCGCAGCCGGCCCGCGAGCCCGGCCTCCTTGTCCGAGATCGAAGGGCAAGCTCAGTCGGGCCGCCGCCGGCGGGCGCCGGTGGCGGGAGGGCCGGCCGCGGCCGTGGCGGCCCGCGCCATGTGGAAGACCGCCAGCAGGAGACAGGCTGCGCCGAACGGGACCAGCGCGATGCCGACGCCCGGGTCGCCGCTGTAGAAGGTGACGCCGCCGGCGAAGAATCCGGCCGGCAGCAGCGCGGTGGCGGCGGCGAGGCTGGTCGAGATCAGCGGGACGCGCCGGTCGGCGGCGAGCGCCGGCAGGACCCGCAGCGACAGACCGGCGACGACGTTGACGAGGCCGAGCAGCGCGCCGTGGGCGTGGGCGAGCGTCCACATCAGGCGGCGGGTCTCGTTCGCCACGTCGAGGTAGAAGCCGGCCTTGAAGCCGTGGAAGGTCTCCAGCGCCGCGCCGAGCAGCAGGAACGCGAACAGCGCCCACCAGCCGAGGCGCAGGTGACGGCGCGCGTAGTCCGGGCCGGGCGGGGATGCGTCGGCGGCCACGCTTTCTTGCTCTTCCATCAGCCGGCGGGAAGACCCCGGCGCGGGACGGGACGGGGGCGTGCGGGCGGCCACGGTCCTATTCCCGCAGGAAGAGCGGCCGCGTGTCGCGCTGATCGAAGAGGCGCCGCATCGCCGCCGTGTCGAGCGCGCCGTCGGGCCCGAAGAGCAGCTCCGGGTCCCGCCGGGCGCGCGCCGCCGCGCTGTTCCGCCAGGTCCGCAGGACGCCGACCGCCGCGTCGATGCGGCCGCCGCGGCCGCCGGTGAAGTCGTACTGCAGGGTTTCGAAGCCGGGGATCGTGCGCAGCGCGCGCGCGGCGATGAAGCGGACCGCGTCGTACGGGTCGCCGAGCAGCTCGCCCAGGTAGGGGACCATCCAGGTCGTCCCGGAAGCCTGCTGCGCCGGTCCCCAGCCGGCGCTCCAGGCGGTCAGGGCGCGCTGGCCGGCGTCGCCGCGGAGCAGCCAGAGGATCGACGCGGCCACCGTCCGTTCGTCGCGGCCGAGGTCGGGCGTCGGCTGCGCGTACCAGTCGCGAAGCCGCTCGGCCGACCAGGCCAGGGTGCGGTCGAGATGACAGAGGTTGCAGGCGTTCGGCCTTCCGACCTCGACGCTCTCCCGCGCCGAGGGGCTGCCGACGGTGTGGCTGCGGATGGCGCGCAGCAGGCCGTACGACGTGTACGGCATGTGGCAGTTGGCGCACCGGCTTCCCGGTGACTCCGGCGCGTGGTTCGTATGGGCGGACAGGTCCGCGGCGAGGGGGGCGTGGCACTGCGCGCACGCCGCGTCGCCGTCCATGCCGGCCGAGACCTGGTGCGTGTCCGCCCACTCGGCGACGGTGCGCGGGTCATCCGGCGGCTTGTGCATGGTGTGGCACGAGAAGCAGGAGAGCGTGCGTTCCGGCTCCGCCGCGTCGGCGAAACAGGGCGAGTCGAGGAGACCGTTGTACTCGCGGCCCGATACGCGGACGACGCCGTCCCTCCAGAACGATCCGCGCACGAAGTCCGGGTCCGCCGCGAGCAGGCTCCGCATGGCCTCCGACCGGCCGTTCACCCGCGGCTGGGCGACGAAGCGCGTCGCGTGGAGGTCGTCCCCGGGACGATACGGCAGTCCGCCGACGCTGGCCGCGCGTTCGGCGGCCGCGTCGGGGAACTCCCAGATGCCGTGGCACTGTCCGCAGACCTGGGACGACCGTCGCGGGTCGAGGCGCGTCGGCTCGACGATGGTCGGGTCGGGCCGCCCGGCCGCGTAGTGCGCGTAGCGGCGCAGCGGGTTCCGGTTGGCCGCGACGTGCGCCGCGGCGGGGCCGTGGCACGCTTCGCAGGCGATGCCGAACTCGGCGGCCGTGGTGTCGACCATCTGCTCGCGGATCGGTTCCGAGAGGAACGGGGTGTCGAAGCGGGTCTTCCCGTGCGTGGCGTGGCAGTCGATGCAGACGGCGTTCCAGTGTCCGTCGAGCATCGCCACGCCCCGTCCCGGCGGCGCCAGCACGACGGCGTTGCGGGGCGCCCAGCGTTCTTCGTCGAGCAGGTAGACGCCGGGCAGCACGTTGAGCGCGCGGTCGTGGCCGGTCGTGTACCAGTAGACGTTCTGGTGGTGCGAGCCGGTGATCATCACCACCTGCCGGGTGATGCGCGGGCGGCCGCGCGGGTCGCCCGCCCAACCGGGGTCGTCGAACTCGGCCCAGAACTCGCCGCCGCGCCGTTCGAGGCGCATCGGGCGTCCGTGGACCGCCTCGACCTCGACCCCGTCGAAGTCGGCGCGCACGGACTCGGACGTGGCGACCTGGGTCATCGTGCGGTGGAAGGAGCCGCGCCACGTCGCGTACTGCGAGGGATGGCAGGCGCGGCACGTCTCGGACGAGACGTAGCCGTCCTCGGAGACGGCGACGGGGCGGTTTTCGACCGTCGTTTCGGGCACGGCGGGTTCCCGCGAGACCGCCGCGGCGATGCCGAGGGCGGCCGCGCCGGCGATCAACGCGGCGGCCGTCGCCGTCGCCGCCCGGGGTGGCCGGGAGTGTTCAGCAGGCCGGGGCATGCCTTCTCCCGCGATTATATTCGTCGATGACGTGCGCGTCCGGCGTCTCCCCGCCGGGGACGGCCGGGGGCGTGGCCCGGAGCGGGCTTCCGGTTCGTCGGGATGGGCCGCGCCGGCGCGCGGACGTCGCCCCGCGCCGGCGCTCCCGTGTCATGCTTGCTCCTCCTCGCGCGCCCCGCCGGGTTCGTGCGCCTGGCGGCGGCGCGCGGAAACGGTGCGAGTGCCGCGCAAACGCCGCCGAAGATGGGGCCGCGGCCGTGCGCGGCCGGAACGGCGTAGTATTGCGTCGTGCGGAACAGGAAGCTCGGATTTCCGGGAACGTGGATCGCGGCGGCGGCCGTCGGCCTCGCCTGGGCCGCCGGCCCGGCCTCGGCGCAGGACGCGCGCGCGGCGCTCGGCCGCGCCGTCGAGGACTTCGCGGCGGGCCGGCTGGAGGAAGCGGCGGCCGGCTTCGACGAAGTGGCCGCGCTGGCGCCGCGCGCCGCGCCGCAACTCTGGCAGCGGGGCATCGCGCTGTACTACGTGGGCCGCTATCGGGACTGCCGGGAGCAGTTCGAGTCGCACCGCCTGGTCAACCCCAACGACGTCGAGAACGCGGCCTGGCATTTCCTGTGCGTGGCCCGCGCGGACTCGCCGGCCGCGGCCCTCGACACCCTCCTGCCGGTCGGTCCCGACTCCCGCGCGCCGATGCGCGAGATCTACCGCCTGTTCCGCGGCGAGCTGCCGCCCGAGGAGGTCCTGGCGGCGGGCGAACGCGCGGCCGAACGGGGCCGGTTGTCGGGACTGTTCTTCGCGCACCTGTACGTCGGGCTCCACCACGAGGCGCTCGGCGACGACTCCGGCGCGCGCGCCCACCTGGAGGCGGCGGCCGACGAACGGTTCGCGCGGGCGGGCGGTTACATGCACATGGTGGCGCGCGTGCACGTGAAGCAGCTCGGCGAGGCCGGGGGCCGGTAGGCGCCGCCAAGCTCCCTGCGCAGGAGACGGAGTATCGCGCGCCGGGTCCGCACCTGCCACGCGGGACGGTCCGCTGCCGCGTATGGAGTCCAGCTTCTCGCCTTGCCGGTCGATCCGTTTGACGATGCCGCCGCCCACGGACTTCTCGCTCGCCGCGGATCGTCCGGGTCGCGGCTGTCGGCGGGAACGCCGCGGATGCGGTTGACCCGCGTCGGGCGGTCGATGGGCGCCTCCGCCGGCGCCCGGTGACGTCGATCGGAACGTGCGCGGCCACCGCGAAAATGCTACTGTCGGCTGTCCGCCCGGGTCCGTGGACCGGGAACGCGAACAGCGCGAGAGGAGGCAGTGGATGCGGATCGATACGTTCCGTGGAGCAGGACTCGCGGCGGCGCTCGGCGCCGTCGCGGTGGTTGCGTCGGCCGGCGCCGCCGGCGCGTGGCAGGCGGTGGCGGTGGACGCCGACGACGTCGGCGGCGTGGTGACGGGGCCCGACGGTCCCGAGGCGGGCGTCTGGGTGATCGCCGAAACCACCGACCTGCCGACGCGGTTCAACCGCATCGTCGTCACCGACGACGACGGCCGCTACCTGATCCCCGACCTGCCGGACGCGGCCTACGACGTGTGGGTCCGCGGTTACGGCCTGGTCGACTCGCCGAAGGTGCGGACGCCCCCCGGCTCGACCCTGAACCTGACCGCCGTCCCGGCGCCCGACGCGGCCGCGGCGGCGCAGTACTACCCGGCCGGCCACTGGCTGTCGCTGATCGAGGTCCCCGGCCGGGACGAGTTCCCCGGCACCGGGCCGGACGGCAACGGCATCTCTCCCGGGATGCGCAGCCAGGCGGAGTGGATGCGCGCCGTCAAGTCGGGCGGCTGCACGGCGTGCCACGCGATGGGGAACAAGGCGACGCGCGAGGTGCCGCCGGAGCTCGGCGAGTTCGATTCGATGGTCGATGCCTGGGAGCGGCGCATCCGTTCCGGGCAGGCCGGCGGCTCGATGTCGAACGGGCTCGACCGCATGGGGCGCCGGGCCGCGCTGGAGATGTTCGCCGACTGGACCGACCGGATCCTGGCCGGCGAGCTGCCCGAGGCGCCGCGCCGGCCGCGGGGCGTCGAGCGCAACGTCGTCGTGACGCAGTGGGACTGGGCCGATCCGAAGGCCTACCTGCACGACGAGATCGCGACCGACAAGCGCGACCCGACCGTCAACGCCTGGGGCCCGATCTACGGCGCGCTGGAGGCGAGCGCCGACTACGTGCCGGTGCTCGACCCGGTGGGCAACGTCTCCAGCGAGGTGCCGGTGCCGGTGCGCGACCCCGACACCCCGGTCGCGGCCGGGCCGCCGCTGGCGCCCTCGCCCTACTGGGGGGACGAGGCGATCTGGAACAGCCGGTCGAACGTCCACAACCCCATGCTCGACCAGGACGGCCGCGTCTGGCTGACCTCGCGCGTGCGCGGGCCGCGGAACCCGGCCACGTGCCTCGAAGGGTCCGATCATCCGTCGGCGCGGGCCTTCCCCAACGCCCGGGCCAACCGGCATCTGGCCGTCTGGGACCCGCGGACGGAGGAGATGACGCTGATCGGCACCTGCTTCAGCACCCACCACCTGATCTTCGCCGAGGACGAGAACGACACCCTCTGGACCAGCGGCGGCGGGCCGGTCATCGGCTGGCTGGACACGAAGACGTTCCTGGAGACCGGCGACGAGGAGGCCTCGCAGGGCTGGACCGCCCTGGTGCTCGACACCAACGGCAACGGCCGCCGCGACGAGTACACCGAGCCGGACGAGCCGATCGACCCGAGCCGGGACCACCGCGTGACGACCGGCTTCTACGGCGTGGCCTACAACCCCGTCGACGGGACCATCTGGGGTTCGTCGCTCGGCTTCCCCGGCTCGGTGCTGCGTCTCGACCCGGGCGAAGACCCGCCCAATACGGCGCTGCTCGAGGTGTTCGAGGTTCCGTGGGACAACCCCGGCGCCCCCGTGCAGGGCTACTCGCCGCGCGGCATGGACGTCGACCGCGACGGCGTGGTCTGGACGCCGCTGGCGAGCGGCCACATGGCCAGCTTCGACCGCCGCAAGTGCGCCGGGCCGCTGAACGGTCCGGAGGCGACCGGCCAGCACTGCCCGGAGGGCTGGACCCTCTACGAGGAGCCGCTGCCGAAGTTCAGGGGCGTGGACGATTCCGGCAGCGCCGAGGGCAGCTACTACACCTGGGTGGACCAGTTCGACACCTTCGGCCTGGGCGAGAACGTGCCGATCAACACCGGCAACGCCTCGGAGGGCCTGCTCGCGCTGGTCGACGGCGAGTGGGTGATCGTCCGCGTCCCGTATCCGCTCGGCTTCTACACGAAGTGGATGGACGGCCGCATCGACGACCCGGACGCCGGCTGGAAGGGCCGCGGCCTGTGGGCGACCTACGGCACCCGCGCGCCGTTCCACACCGAGACCGGCAAGGGGACTCCCAGCAAGGTGGTGCACTTCCAGCTTCGGCCGGACCCGCTGGCGAAGTAGCGGGCCGGCGCGGCGGCTCCCGGCGCGGCACCGGTCTACCTGATCGGCGTCGAGTTCAGCAGCGCGTCGCGCAACGTGGCGGCCTTCGACCACGAGCCCGCCTGACGCGCCGCGCCGGGTTCCGACCCCGGCGGCGTCGGTCTTGACAGGCGGCCTTCCGGGTAGTTGAATGCGTCCTTCGGCGCTTCGAGCACGGTCGTCGGGATCCGGACGGAGTCGGGGAGCCGGCGCGGGCCGCGCGCGTTGCGGGCGTGACCGGCAGGCGCAACACGTCGGAAGGAGGATCCACATGAGACGTTCGTCAACGGCCGCCGCCGCGCTGGCGGCGCTGGCGCTCGCGCCGGCGGGGGCGTTCGCCCAGGCCGGCAGCCAGATCATCGGGCAGGTCACCGACAACACCGGGGGCATCCTGCCCGGCGTGACCGTCGAGGCGTCGAGTCCGGCGCTGATCGAGGGCAGCCGCGTCGCCATCACCGACGGGGCGGGCCGCTACACCATCGTCGACCTGCGGCCCGGCACGTACTCGGTGACCTTCACGCTGCCCGGCTTCTCCACCGTGCTGGTCGAGGACCAGGAGCTGCCGGCCGGCTTCGTGGCCACGGTCGACGCCGAGCTGTCGGTCGGCGCCCTCGAAGAGACGGTCACCGTCTCCGGCGAGGCGCCGGTCGTCGACGTGGCGACCACCCGCCGCGTCGAGGTGCTCGACCGCGAGGTGCTCGACGCCATCCCGACGGGCAACAACCTGCAGTCGACCGCGCAGTTGATCCCCGGCATCAAGCTGAACCGGCCGGAGGTCGGCTTGACCACCGCGGCGCAGCAGACCTACATGTCGGTCCACGGCATGAGCGTCCGCCAGACCACTGTGGCCGTCGACGGCCAGCTCGTCATGAGCTCCGGCTACGACGGGGCGAACCAGAACTACAACAACCACCTCGCGAACCAGGAGATGGTCTACGAGACGAGCGGCATCTCGGCCGAGACCTCCGCCGGCGGCGTGCGGATCAACATGATCGGCCGCGAGGGGGGCAACGCGCTGAGCGGGCAGCAGTACTTCGGCTACAGCCAGTCCGGGCTGCAGCAGGACAAGCTCACCCAGCGGCTCCAGGACCGCGGCGCCTCCTCCCGCGAGTCGATAGACCTGATCTACGACTTCAACACCGCGATGGGCGGACCCATCGTCCGCGACCGGTTCTGGTTCTTCGGCAGCTTCCGCCGCTTCGAGATCGACAAGCCGACCACCAACAGCTTCACGCGAAGCGACGACGGCTCGGTGCCGCGCTACTTCCTGCACTCGCGATACGGCGTGGACGTCGACGGCCGGGACTTCAACGAGAAGCTGCCCGGCGTCGACGACAACAGCGTCACCAGCGGGCTGCTGCGCCTGACCGCGCAGATGAACCAGAACAACAAGTTCTCGGTGTACATGGACCGCATCATCAAGCAGCGGTTCCACAACCACGGCTCGGTGCAGGACGTGGCGACCGCGGCGCGCCACCACGGCTCGCCCCTCTACTACGTCGGGTCGGCGAAGTGGACGGCCACCCTCAGCAGCCGGCTGCTGCTCGAGGCGGGCTACTCGACCAACGTCGAGAACTGGAGCAACATCGACTCCGAGGACGAGCCGCCCTTCGCGCCGGGGCCCTCGCTGACGCCCGGCGGCCGGCACACGCAGCCGCTGCCCGCCGGTCTGGCCACCTGCCAGAACACGCCCTGCTATCCCGGCGTGGGCGGGTACCCCGGGCTGAACATGCAGGGGGCGATGAACCAGTACGGTTCGACCATCGATCCCTGGTACGCGATCACCTCCCGGCGCGAGAAGAGCAACAGCTTCGAAGACCGCTACCACTGGGGCGACAGCCACGCCTACGTCGAGCGCTTCAACTACAACACGTCGCTGTCGTACGTCACCGGGTCGCACAACGTGAAGGTCGGCCTGATGAGCAGTTGGGGGCCGTTCCTCGAAGACCTGAAGAAGAACGGCGCCCTGCGGCAGGAGTACCGCGACGGCGTGCCGGTGACGGTGCGGGTCACGAACCACCCGACGTTCTTCAGGATGTCGTTCCGCGACGTCGGGGCCTACGTGCAGGACACCTGGACGATCGACCGGCTGACGCTGAACCTCGGCCTGCGCTGGGAGACGTTCAACTCGAACATCGAGGAGACGCCGGCCACGCTGCGGCGGTTCACCGACTGGGCCTCGGCGTTCCCGCAGCAGAAGAACGTGCCCAAGTGGACCGACGTCGCGCCGCGCCTCGGCATGGCCTACGACCTGTTCGGCGACGCGTCGACGGCGCTGAAGTTCTCGTGGGGGCGCTACAACGCCTCGAACATCTACAACTACGCGCGCGACTTCCACCCCGGCGGCTGGCAGCACCACGAGCGCGACTGGTTCGACTGCGCGCTCAGCCCGGCCACGCGCAACACGTGCGCGTCGTTCACCGAGCTGGAGGCCATCTCGCCCGGCCTCGGCGCGGTCGCCTACGGCACGCGCGACCCGAACGCCACCTACGAGAAGGGGGTCGCCGGGACCACCGGCCACCAGCAGCACGGCGGCACCAACGGCGACGACTACGTGCAGGACTGGGAGGTCGGCGTGACCTCGGATGCGGGGTTCGGCGGCCCCATCGGCCGGCCGCGGCAGGACCCGGACGGCGTGGCGCGGCCCTGGGCCTCGCTGATGAACGCCGGGATCCAGCGCGAGATCCTGCCGGGTCTGTCGGCCAGCTTCAACTGGTACCGCCGCGACAGCTTCGACGGCATCCTGCAGCGCAACGCCGCCGTCGGGCTCGACGACTACGTCCCGTTCCAAATCGCCAACCCGTGCGGTCCCCTGAGCGTGGACGGGAACCCGAGCGGGACGGCCGCGAGCGGGTTCCCCTGCTCGACGCGCGGCGTCTCGGCCGAGCCGACGCTGACCGTCTACAGCATCACCGACGAAGCCCGCGCGCGGACGCCGGACCACGTGGTCATCAACACCTACGGCGACGACGGCTACTCCGACACGTACAACGGCTTCGAGACCTCGTTCAACGCCCGGCTGCCGAACGGGACCAACATCTTCGGCGGCTGGACGATGGAGCGGAACCTGCTCACGCGGTGCGACACCCGCGACGACCCCAACGAGCTGATGTTCTGCGACCCGACGGGCGCGTGGGGGCCGGATTCGTACGGCGGCTACGGCGTGCCGTGGCTGAACGAGTTCAAGGTGTCGGGCACGCTGCCGCTGCCGGGCGGCTTCACGTTCAGCGGGTCGCTGCAGTCGTACAACCCGCGCGAGCTGGTGGTCGGCGGCGGCGGCGGCCAGAGCGCCGGCGGCCTCAACGGCGGCGGCGAGCTCGAGGGCAGCCTGACGCGCACCGGCAACGTGCGCTGGAACGTGCCCAAGACCGACGCCTACTACCCCGAGGGCGTGCCCCGGACGCAGACCATCACCATTCCGCTGATGGCGCCGGGGTCGGCCTTCCTCGACCGCCTGAACCAGATCGACGTCTCGGTCCGCAAGGTGTTCGAGATGGCCAACGGCATGCGCGTGGACGTGCAGGCCGACGTCTACAACATCATCAACGGCGACCCGATCATCGAGGGCACCAACTTCTTCGGGAGCAGCCTGGGCAACGTGACCCGCACGGTCCAGGGGCGCTTCCTGCAGTTGGCGACCAACATCCACTGGTAGGCGGGTCGCTCCACCGGTGACCGCGGGCGGTCACGGTCGATTCGAGGGCCGGGAGGCGAGTGGGCTTCCCGGCCCTTTCTTCGTCCGCGCCCGCGGGGACGCCGGATCATTCAGGTTCCGTCACCGAGCTCGGGTCGGTCGCCGTAGCGTTCGAGGCTCTTGCAGGGGCCGATGCAGGCTGCCCGTCACCCTGCCGACTGTCCGGCAGGGCCGGGAGGGGATCGCCGCCGGAGGGCGTCGAGCCGCCCCCGACGTGATCGGCGAGATGGTCGACGAAGTACTGGCGGAGCTCGGCCATCTGCCTCGCGAGATCTTCGATCCGGTTTTCATTGGCCGCGATCTGCGCGGCGAGTCGGTTTTCGCTGGTTGCGATCTGCGCGGCGATCCGGTTTTCGTTGGCTGCGATCTGCGCGGCGAGGCGGGTTTCACTGGCCGCGATCTGCGCGGTGAGGAAGTCTCCGACGTTCCACGCCGCCGTCCAGGCGGAGCCGGCGATGGTTGCGGCGATCACGACGGCGGGCCAGGCGTCACGGAAGAACTTCATCGCGGTTTCTCCAGGCGTACGCGGTGGCGCGCCGCCTCGCGCACCGTCGATGGACCATCATCGCACACCGGCGGCGGGCCGGCAACACGCGGCGCGGGTGCGATTCCACGTCTCGTCGATGCACGATTCGTTCCCGCACCGCGCTTGCGGCCGCTGCGTTCCGTGCTCCCGTCGGCCCGTCCGGCCCGTTCGGAGGGTATGTCATACTGGGAACGACGGACGGTAGCCGCGGTTCGGCGGGCACGCCGGATTTCCGGGGAGGACGCCATGTTCAGACACTGCCTGGCGGTGATCGTGCTGACGGCCGGCGGCGGCGGCGTGGCGCACGCCGGCGAGGAGACGCGCGTGCTCGGACGTGCGACGGTGGAGTATCGCGGGGACGGCGTGCGCGCGATGGCGGCCTGGGACTACTCGTGGCTGCACCACGCGGAGCCGTGGCTGCTGATCGACGTCGGCCTGACGTCGAAACGGGCGTCGTGGCTCACCCGGGACGACTTCACGCTGACGACGCCGGACGGCCGCGTCGTCGATACGCCGTCGATCGCCGAATGGCGGCGGGACTCCGGCGCGGTCGTCGCGATGCTGGGGCGCGCCCGGTCGGTCGGCGTTTCCACGGTCGGCAGGGCGTTCGGCTGCCGGTTCTCCATGGACGGCTCGCACCGGAGCGCCGGCGACCTGGCGCGTTCGGACCGTTGCGAGAACGGCCGCCTCTGGCCGCGGCGGGTGGGGACGACCGTCAGGCCGCTGGCGGTCAACGGCCAGCGGGCGGCGCTGACCTCGGTGTTCTTCCGGGCGCCGGACGGCGCCGGCTGGCCGGCGGGCGACTATACGCTGACGATCCACGTCCGGGACCGCGCCGTGCGGCTGCCGGTGCGCCTGCCGTGAGACGGTGACCGTTTCGGCGCCGGATCATTCAGGTTCCGTAACCGAGCGCGGGTCGGTCGCCGTAGCGTTCGAGGCGCTTGCAGGGGCCGATGCAGGCTGCCCGCCGCCCTGCCGACTGTCCGGCAGGGCCGGGAGGGGATCGCCGCCGGAGGGTGTCGAGCCGCCCCCGACGTGATCGGCGAGATGGTCGACGAAGTACTGGCGGAGCTCGGCCATCTGCCTCGCGAGATCTTCGATCCGGTTTTCGTTGGCTGCGATCTGCGCGGCGAGTCGGGTTTCGCTGGTTGCGATCTGCGCGGCGAGTCGGGTTTCGCTGGTTGCGATCTGCGCGGCGAGTCGGGTTTCGCTGGTTGCGATCTGCGCGGTGAGGAAGTCTCTGACGTTCCACGCCGCCGTCCAGGCCGCCCCGGCGATGGTTGCCGCGATCACGACGGCGGGCCAGGCGTCACGGAAGAACTTCATCGCGGTTTCTCCAGGCGTACGCGGTGGCGCGCCGCCTCGCGCACCGTCGATGGACCATCATCGCACACCGGCGGCGGGCCGGCAACACGCGGCGTGGGTGCGATTCGTACGTCTCGTCGATGCACGATTCGTGCCCGCGCCGCGCCTTGCGGCCGCTCGATCTACCATGACTCGATGACCGTCGCGCACGGGGGCTGGCGGGGCCGGCCCCGGCCGGCGGCCCGAGAAGTGATCGAGGCGGGACCGTGACCAGACGCAGGCTGCCCATCGGCATGCAGACCTTCCGGGAAGTCCGGGAACGGGACTGTTACTACGTCGACAAGACCGCCTGGATCGGCCGGCTGCTCGACGAGGGCAAGCACTACTTCCTGTCGCGCCCGCGGCGCTTCGGCAAGAGCCTGTTCCTGGACACCTGCAAGGAGCTCTTCGAGGGCGCCGAGCCGCTGTTCCGGGGGCTGGCCATCCACGGCCGGTGGGACTGGTCGGTGAAGCGCCCCGTGCTGCGCCTCAGCTTCGGCGGCGGCCACTTCAGGGATCCGGATCACCTGCCGGCGAACGTGATGGGGCAGCTCGCGGCGGCGGAACGCCGGACCGGCGTGGACACCGACTGCGCCACCGCGTCAGGTCGTCTCGCGTCGTTGCTGGAGGCGTTGCACGCACGGGCCGGCCGGCGCGTCGCGGTGCTGGTGGACGAGTACGACAAGCCGATTCTCGACGCGCTGGACGTTCCGGACGTCGCCCGCGCGAACCGCGACTACCTGCGCGGCCTGTACGCGACCATCAAGGACTGCGACGCGCACGTGCGGTTCACCTTCGTCACCGGGGTCAGCAGGTTCTCGAAGGTGAGCCTGTTCTCGGGCCTGAACAACCTCACCGACGTCACCCTGGACCCGGGCTGTTCCGCCCTCTGCGGCTACACCGACGCGGACCTGGACACGGTGTTCGCGCCCGAGCTCCCGGGGCTGGACCGGGACGAGATCCGCCGCTGGTACAACGGCTACGGTTGGGGGGGCGAGGAGAAGGTCTACAACCCGTTCGACATCCTGTTGCTGTTCCGCAACCGCGCGTTCGACGCCTGGTGGTTCGAGACCGGCACGCCGACGTTCCTCTTCGAGACCCTGATCCGGCGGGGCGTCACGCCGCTGATGCTGGAGGGCATGATCGGCAGCGCGGGTCTGCTGGGCACGTTCGACGTGGACCGCATCGAGCCGGAGGCGCTGCTGTTCCAGACCGGCTACCTCACCATCCGGTCGGTGGAGCCGCGCCGCGGCGGGGGGACGCGCTACCGGCTGGGCTATCCGAACCGGGAGGTGTTCCGGAGCCTGAACGAGAGCCTGCTGGCGCACCTGACGCGCGACCCGCGCCGCGAGCGCAACGGCGACAGGCTGTACGACCTGCTGGCGGCCGGCGACGTGCCGGGCCTGAAGGAGCTGTTCCACGCCTTCTTCGCGGGCATTCCGTACGAGTGGTACACGAACAACGACGTCGCGCGCTTCGAGGGCTACTACGCCAGCGTCTTCTACGCCTACTTCGCCTCGGTCCTCGGTCCGGTCATCACCGTGGAGGAGAGCGGTTCGGGCGGGCGCGCGGACATGGCGGTGCGCGCCGGCGGCCGGGTGTACCTGTTCGAGTTCAAGGTGGTGGAGCAGGCCGGTCCGGGGGCGGCCCTGGCGCAGTTGAAGGCGAAGGGCTACGCGGACAAGCACCGCGCCGGGGGCGAACCGGTCCACCTGATCGGGGTGGAGTTCAGCAGCGCGTCGCGCAACGTGGTGGCCTTCGACCACGAGCTCGCCTGACGCCGCGGGATCGGGCTCCGACGCCGCTGGTTCGGCGGATCCGTGCCGGCGCCGCGCTTGCGGGGGAACGGGGCGGTCGATCTACCATGACGGGATGAGGGCGCGCCGTCTGCGGAGCGCGGGGATGTCGGTCTTCGCCGGCTGGGTCGCCGCCTGCGGGGCTTCGGCCCCGCCGCCCGGCGGTCCCGGGAGCGCGGACGCGGCCGAGGTGCTGCCGATCCGGGCCGGCGGCGACTGGTTCGTCGACCGGGCCGCGGAGGCGGGTCTGGACTTCGTCCACGTCAACGGGATGACGGGCCGGTTCTACCAGCCCGAGATGATGGGGCCCGGCGTCGGCCTGCTCGACTACGACGGCGACGGCGACCTCGACGTCTACTTCGTGCAGGGAGGACCGCTCGGGGACGGCGAGCCGCTCCTGCCGCCGCCGGCGGGGCAGCCGCCGGGGGACCGGCTCTTCCGCAACGACCTCGAAGCGGAGTCCGGCGGCGGGCGCCGGTTGCGGTTCACCGACGTGACGGAGGAGGCCGGCGTCGCGTCTCGCGGCTACGGCATGGGCGTGGCCGCCGGCGACTACGACAACGACGGCCGGGTCGACGTCTACGTGACGCGGTTCGGGCCGAACCAGATGTTCCGCAACCTGGGCGGCGGAAGGTTCGCCGACGTGACGGACGAGACCGGCACCGGCGACGCGGGACTGGGCGTCCCCGCCACCTTCTTCGACTACGACCGCGACGGCTGGCTGGACCTGTTCGTCGGCAACTACCTGCACTACGGCCTGGAGACCCACTGGCAGTGCTACGCGCAGTCCGGGCCGGCGGACTACTGCCCGCCGGAGGTCAGCCCCCCGCAGCCGGACCGCCTGTACCGCAACCGCGGGGACGGCACGTTCGCCGACGTGACGCTGGAGGCCGGACTGGGCCGCGAGTACGGGCCGGCGCTCGGCGCGTCGGCCGCCGACTACGACAACGACGGCTGGCCCGACCTGTTCGTCGCCAACGACCAGCAGGAGAACCAGTTGTGGATCAACCAGCGCGACGGAACCTTCCGCAACCGCGCGCTGCTGCGGGGCACGGCGCTCGGCGCCGGCGGGGTGGCCAAGGCCGACATGGGGGTCGACGCCGGCGACTTCGACGACGACGGAGACGAGGACCTGTTCATCACCGAGCTGACCGGGCAGGGGAGCACCCTCTACGTCAACGACGGGGGGATGTTCCGGGACCAGAGCGCGGTCCGGGGCGTCCGCGCCCCGAGCCTCCCCTACACCGGCTTCGGAGCGGGCTGGATCGACTTCGACAACGACGGTTGGCTGGACGTGGTCGCGGTCAACGGCACCGTGACCCTGGACCTGGAGGCGTACGGGCCGCACAACCCGTTCGCGCTGCAGCAGCGCAACCAGGTGTTCCGCAACCGCGGCGGCGAACGCTTCGAGGACGTGACGGACCGCGCCGGCGCCGCCTTCGCGCTGTCGGAGGTGAGCCGCGGCGCGGCGTTCGGCGACGTGGACAACGACGGCGACACCGACGTGCTCGTCGCCAACGGCGCCGGCCCGGCGCGCCTGCTCGTCAACGAGGTGGGGCGGCGGCGCCCCTGGATCGGCCTCCGGCTGGTGGCCCGCGATGCGCCGCGCGACGCGCTCGGCGCGCGGGTGGAGGTGGTTCCGCCGGACGGGACGGCGCGCTGGCGCCGCGCCCGCGCCGACGGCAGCTACGCCTCGGCCAGCGATCCCCGGGTGCTCGTCGGCCTGGGGGAGTCGGCGGACGCGCCGCTGGTGCGGGTCACGTGGCCGGACGGGACGGTCGAAGAATGGGCCGGCCTGCCGGTCGAGCGCTACACGACCCTGACGGAAGGAGAAGGCCGGCGGCCATGAGGGACCTTCGCGGCGCGGCGGCCGGTCACGGGAAGAAGACGAGCTTGATCAGCAGGCCGAGGATGGCTGGCCCGTACCCGAACTTCAACAGTTTCATGTCGGCTTCGAGTCGGCCGATGGCGGCCTTCAATTCCTTCTCGACCCTGCCGACCTCGGCCTCGACCCCGCGGATCTCGTTTCTCAGTTCGGTCTCGGCCCTGCCGATCTCGGCCTTCAGGTCCTTCTCGACCCTGCGGATCTCGTTTCCGAGTTCGGTTTCGACCCTTCGGATCTCGGTCTTCAGGTCCTTTTCGACCCTGCGGATCTCGTTTCCGAGTTCGGTCTCGACCCTGCGGATCTCGGTCCGCAAGTCGGTCTCGGCCCGGCCGCTCTCGGTTCTCAGGGCGCCGACGGCGCGTTCGAGATCGAGCTTGGTGAGCAGGTCCTCGCGGTCGGTGACGGCCCTGGCCGCCGCCTTGGCGAGGGCGTCGTCGACGTCCGCGGCGCGGAACGCGTCGTAGACTTCCGTGACGATCTGACTCATGGCGCTCGTCCTGCCCGCTGGTGTTCGGAGCATAACACGCGCGGCGCCGGCCGGCCTGCTGGCCGTGGCGTTCCTGGCCGCCGGTTGCGCGCGGTCCGACGAGGCGGGGTCCGGCCCGCCGCCGGCCGCCGCGGGGAACGCGGCGGACACGGCGCCAGCGCCGCTCGCTCTGCCCCGCCTGGCCGGTCTCGATCCGGCCGTGCAGGATCAGATCCGCGCGCGGCACGCCGCGGTGCTGGCGGCGGCCGGTTCGGGCGCGTCGCCGGCGGCGCTCGCCGACGTCCACGGCGGGCTCGGGCTGGTGCTGCAGGCGGCCGGGTTCCACGCCGCGGCGGAGGACGCCTACCAGCGCGCGCAGGCGCGGGCGCCGGACGAAGCGCGCTGGCCGTACTATCTGGCGCACCTGTACCAGTTGACGGGGGAGCGGGGGCGGGCGCTGGAGCACTTCCGGCGGGTCGTCGACCTCGATCCGGAGAACCTGCCGGCGCTGGTCTGGCTCGGCGAGATGCACCTCGATCAGGGCCGGCCGGCGGAGGCCGAGCGGGTGCTGGAGCGGGCGGCGGCCCTGCAGCCGGCGTCGCCGGCGGTCCTCGCCGGCCTCGGGCGCGCCGCGCTGGCGCGCGGCGACGCCGCGCGCGCCGTCACGTACCTGGAACGCGCGCTGGCCGTCGATCCGGGGGCGACGAGCCTGCACTACAGCCTCGGCATGGCCTACCGTGACCTCGGCCGGCTGGAGCGGGCCGAGCAGTATCTGCGGCGGCGGGGCGGCGGGGCGCCGGCGTTGCCGGACCCGCTGCTCCAGGAGTCGACGGGACTGCTGGACAGCGCGCTGGCCCACGAGCGGCGCGGGTCGCGGGCGCTCGGCGCGGGGCGCCACGGCGAGGCGGCGGCGGCGTTCCGGGCCGGCCTCGCGCTGCGCCCGGACGATCCGACGCTGCGGCACCGGCTGGGCGTGGCGTTGGGCATGGCGGGCGACGTCCGCGGCGCGGCGGCGCAGTTCGAAGCGGCGCTGGCGGCGGCGCCGGACTTCGCCGACGCGCACTTCAGCCTCGGCGAGCTGCTGGCCCGCGCCGGTCGCCACGACGAGGCGATCGCGCGCTACGAGGCCGCGGTGCGGAACCGCCCCGGCTACGTGGACGCGCGCATGGGGCTGGCCGACACGCTGAGTCTCGCCGGCCGGCTCGCGGACGCCGAGGCGGAGTTCGAGCGCGTGGCCGGGATCGACCCGGCGTCGGACCAGGCGTGGATGGGGCGGGGCGTGGCGCTCGTCCAGCTCGGGCGCCACCGGGAGGCGCGCGACTGGCTGACCCGGGCGCAGCTCGTGCACCCCGGCCACCCGCTGCTCACGAACCTGCTGTTGCGGGTGCTGGCGGCGTCGCCGGACGCCGCGGCGCGCGACGGGGAGCGCGCGCTGGCGCTCCTGAACGAGCGGCTGCGGGGCGACACGAGCATCGAGACCTACGAGACGGCCGCGATGGTCTTCGCCGAGGTGGGACGCTTCGACGAGGCGCTGACGTGGCAGCGGCGGGCCGTCGCGGCCGCGCGGCAGGCCGGGCAGGAGCCCCGCGCGCGCGGGCTGGCCGCGGCCCTGGCCCGCTACGAGCAGGGACGGCCGAGCCGCTCGCCGTTGTGAACCCGGCGCGGCCCGGGACGCCGCGGCCCGTCGAACGCCGCGGGCCGGGCGGCCGGGCCGTTCGCCGTCGTGGCGCGCCGGTGCCGTCCGGCGACGACTTGGCGGGCGGGTCCGCGCCGCGGAACGGCGCGGACTCCTGTTAGGCTTGGCTGGGCGCCGGGCGGAGCCGCAAGGCGACGATTCGGCGGGCTGGACTGCGAGCTTCGAAGTGACGATCCGGGCCGCGCGCTTGGGGGTGTGTCTCGCGCTGGCCGCCGGCTGCGGCGGGCCGGGCGGCGCGGCCGCGCCGGGCCGCGGCGACACGGCCGGCGCCGGCGCCGACTGGTTCGTCGACCGGGCGCGCGAGAGCGGTCTCGACTTCGTCCACTTCAACGGCGCGGCGGGCGGATTCTACTACCCCGAGATCCTGCCGCCCGGCGTCGGCCTGCTCGACTACGACAACGACGGCGACCTCGACGTCTACCTCGTGCAGGGCCGCGCGCTCGGCGCCGCCCCGCCTTCCGGCCCGCCGGAGCGGGCGCGGCCCCTCACCGGCCGGCTCTACCGCAACGATCTGGAGGTGGCCGCGGACGGGTCGCGCGCGCTGCGCTTCACCGACGTGACGGCCGGGAGCGGCATCGAAGCGGACGGCTTCGGCCTCGGGGTGGCGGCGGCCGATGTCGACGACGACGGCTGGACCGACCTGTTCCTGACGAACTTCGGCCCCGGCAGCCTGTACCTGAACCAGGGCGACGGGACGTTCCGCGACGCGTCGGCGGAAAGCGGCATCGACGGGACGCCCGGCTTCGGCGTTTCGGCCTCGTTCGCCGACTACGACCGCGACGGCCGGCTCGACCTCTACGTGGGCCACAACGTCAACTACGCGCTCGACAACACCATCGAGTGTTCCAACGTGACCGGCGCCCGCGACTACTGCCCGCCGGAGACCTACGGGGGGACCCCCGATCACCTGTACCGCAACCTCGGCGGCGGACGGTTCGCCGACGTGAGCGACACGGCGCTGGTGGACGGCCGGTTCGGGCCGGCCCTCGGCGTGGCGGCGGCCGACTACGACGGCGACGGCTGGATCGACGTCTACGTGGCCAACGACGCCACCGAGAACCTGCTCTGGATGAACCAGCGGGACGGGACCTTCCGCGACGTCGCCCTGCTCGCCGGCGCCGCGCTGAGCGGCATGGGACTGGCCGAGGCGAGCATGGGGGTGGACGCCGGCGACTACGACAACGACGGCGACGAAGACCTCTTCATGACCCACATCACGAACGAGGGCAACAACCTCTACGTCAACGACGGCGCGGCCTCGTTTCGGGACCGCAGCACCGTGTCGGGCCTCGGCGCGGGCAGCCTGCCTTATACCGGGTGGGGGACGGCCTGGTTCGACTACGACAACGACGGCTGGCTCGACCTGCTGGCGGTGAACGGCACCGTCATCGCCAGTCCGGGGCCGGCGGACCGTCCGTTTCCGTACGACCAGCGCAAGTCGCTGTTCCGCAACCTGGGCGACGGCGCCTTCGAGGACGTGACCGGGCGGGCCGGCGCGGCGTTCGAGCTGTCCGGGACGGGGCGGGGCGCGGCCTTCGGCGACGTCGACAACGACGGCGACGTGGACGTGCTGGTGGGGAACGACGCCGGTCCGGTGCGGCTGCTCGTCAACCAGGTCGGCAACCGGCGGCGCTGGCTCGGTCTGCGGCTCGCCGGCGCCGGCGGCCGGGACATGCTCGGCGCGCGGGTGGCGGTCCGGCGGCCGGGCGAGCCGACCCTGTGGCGCCGGGCGCGTTCGGACGGCAGCTACGCCTCGGCCAACGACCCGCGGGTGCTGGTCGGTCTGGGAGAGTCGGACGTTCGCCCCGCCGTCGAGGTCTTCTGGCCGGACGGGCGGACGGAGACGTGGGAGGACGTCGAGATCGACCGCTGGACGACCCTCGAACAGGGGACGGGGAGTTCCTGATGCCGGCGAGACCGACGGACGGGTTGCGGCCGGATCCGGCGCGGGTCTTCACGGCCGTGGCCGTTCCGATCGGCGGCGGCTCGCCGCGGCCGTCGCCGGGGCCGGACCCGGCGACGGCCTTCGCCGCGGCGCTCGGCCTCGCCGCGCTGCTCGCCGCGTGCTCGGCCCCGGAAGAAACGGTCCAGGGTGACGCGCCGCCGCCGGCTGGCGCCGAGGCCGCCGCGGACGCCGCGGCTCCCTGCGGGGCCGCCCTGCCGGACCTCGGCCGGGTCGGCGAGTCGGTGCGGGCGCAGATCCGCGAGCGCCACGCCGCCCTGCCGCCGCGCGGCGCGCGGGCGGGAATCCCCGCGGAGTCGCAAGCCGAGGCGCTCGGCGGGATGGGGATGCTCCTGATGGCCGCCTGGTTCACCGAGGCGGCCGAACCGTGCCTCCGCGAGGCGGCGGCCCTGGCCCCGGACGACGTCCGCTGGCCCTACTACCTCGCGCAGTTGCACCGCGACCGCGGCGCCCTGGAGGAGTCCGCGGCGTTCTTCGAGCGGGCGCTGCGGATCCGGCCGGACGATCCGACCACGCTGTTCTGGCTCGGGGACGTCCGCCTGGAGCAGGGGCGGCCGGAAGACGCCGAGCCGCTCTTCGCGCGGGCGCTGTCCTTGTTCCCGTCGTCGCTGTCGGCGCGCTACGGACTGGCGCGGACGGCGCTGCTCGAGGAGGACTACCGCCGGGCGGCCGACCTGCTGGAGGAGATCCTGGCCCGCGAGCCGGACATCGGCGCGGCGCACTACCCGCTGGGGATGGCCTATCGCGGCCTGGGGGACGCCGCGCGGGCCGAGGAGCATCTGCGGCGGCGGGAGAACGCCGAGATCCGTCCCGCGGACCCCCTGATGGCGGCGCTCGACGCGCTGCTCGACACGGCCGGGACCTACGAGAGCAGCGGGCTGGCGGCGCTCGACCGCGAAGAATGGCCGGCCGCGATCGAGCAGTTCCGGCAGGGGCTGGCGCGGGACCCCGACGACCCCGGCCTGCGGCACCGGCTCGGCACCGCGCTGTTCATGACCGGCGACGTCGACGGTGCGATGGCCGAGTTCGAGCGCGTCGTGCGGACCACGCCCGACTATTTCCCGTCGCACTACAGCATCGGCGTGCTGCTGCAGGAGACGGGACGCCACGACGCGGCGGTCGAGCGTTTCGCGACGGCGCTGCGCCACCGGCCGGGGGACGGCGCCGCCGGCCTGCGGATGGCCATCAGCCTGCGTCGTTCCGGGGACCCGCGGGGGGCGCTGCCGTACTACGAGGCGGTGCTGCGCGGGAACCCGGACGCGGCCGAGGCGCGCTTCGGGTACGCGATGGCCCTGGTGCAGCTCGGCCGCTGGCGCGAGGCGCGCGACCGGCTGGCGACCGCGATGGAGGCGTTTCCGAACGAGACGTCCTTTCCGCACGCCCTGGCCCGGCTGCTCGCCGCCGCGCCGGAGCCCGCCGTCCGGAACGGCCGGCGGGCGCTGACGCTCGTCGAGCAGGTCATGGACGCGGAGCCGGAGCCGACCCTCGATCTGGGCGAGACGATGGCGATGACCCTGGCGGAACTGGGCCGCTTCGGCGAGGCCGCCGACGTGCAGCGCGCGCTGATCGGCGCCGCCGAGCTGGCGCGGATGCCGGACGCCGTCCGGCGCCTGGACGCGAACCTTCGCCGCTACGAAAGGGGGGAGCCGTGCCGCACGCCGTGGCCCGCGGACGCCATGCCGTAACGGATGCGCCCGCGCCGGCGTCCGGCCGCACGCCGCGCGCCGCAACCGGCGGAGGCCGGGCCGCCGCCGGGAGAGGCGGTTCGATCCGCGGCCGGCGGAGCGCCCGCCGCGCCCTCTTGGCGGCCGCCGCGGTCTGGCTGGCCGCCGCCGCGCCGCTCGGCGGACAGGGGTCGCACGCGCAGGTCTACCTGACCGTGATCGACCGCGGCGGCGCGCCGATCCTCGACCTGCAACCCAGCGACGTGCTCGTGTGGGAGAACGGCGTGCCCGGCGAGGTGACCCACCTGGTCCGGCCGCGCGCGCCGGCCGACGTCTCGCTGCTGGTCGACACGAGCCGGGACTTCGTTTCGGCGACCCACCACCTGCGGCGCGCCCTCACGACGTTCGTCGACCGGTTGGCGGGCAGCGCCCGGACGTCGCTGATCACCTTCGGGGACGGGGCGCGGAACGTGGTGGCGCCCACCCTGCGGACCGCGCCCTTGCGCGAGGCGATCGACCTGCTGTTTCCGAGCCCCGGTTTCGGCGGCCGGTTCCACGACGGCGTGACGGAGGCCGCCCGCAACGTCGTCGAACGGCGCCCGCGCCGTCCCGTCATCGTCGCCGTGACCTCGTCGGCCGCGAGCCTCCAGCCGTCGGACCGCTACGTCCGGGACTTCCTGAACCCGCTGGTTTCGGTCGGCGCGCCGGTGCACGTCGTGGTCCTGCGGCAGCGCCCGGGCGACCTGCGGGGCGGCCTGGCCGAGATCGCCGCGCGCACCGCGGGACGGTTCGAGGTCGTCACGCATTACACCCGGCTGGAGGAGCCGCTGGCGGCCGTCGCCGACGAGATCCTGGGGCAGTACGTGCTCACCTACGTCCGTCCCGAGCTGCCCGGCGACGCCGACGTCACGCTCGCCTTCCGCGTCGCGCGCGAGGACGTGACGATCCGCGTGGCCCCCGTCCTCTGACTCCTCGGCGGGCTCGGCGGGCGGGCGCCCCGTTTGGCGTATAGTGGGGCGATCCGGCAGCGCAAGGGAGAACGACATGGCGATGTCCACGCGATCGCTCCGTTCGCCTCGCCCGCGTCCGTTCGCCGTCGCTTCCGCCGTCGTCCTCGCGGCCTGGGCGGCCGCGTCCGCGGTCCTGCCGGCGCAGTCGGCGCAGCAGCTCTACCTGACGGTGCTCGACGACGACGGCCGGCCGGTCGTCGACCTCCGCGCCCGCGAGATCTCGGTGGAGGAGAACGGCGTGCGGCGCGAGGTGTTGTACCTGGCGCGTCCGAGCGGCCCGGCGGACGTCTCGATACTGGTCGACACCAGCGAGGCGGTCGTGCCGTCGACGACCCACGTCCGGCGGGCCCTGGGCGAGTTCGTGGACGCCCTCGACGGCTACGCGCGCATGTCGCTGATGACCTTCGGCGACCTGCCGGTGCGCGTGGTGCCGCCGACCACCCGTCTGAGCGCGATGCGGGAGGCGGTCGACCGGGTGTTCCCCGCCGTCGGCGCGATTTCGCGCTTCCAGGACGCGCTGATCCAGACGGTGCGCGACATCCGGAACCGCCAGCCGTCGCGGCCTACGCTGGTCATCGTCACCTCGGATCAGGTGGCCGGCGCCTTCGCCACCGAGTCGCCCAACACCTCGGCCCGGCCGGTGGACCAGGTCATCGAGGTGCTGCAGGCGATCGGCGCGCCGGTGCACATCGTGGCGCTGCGCAGCAGCGCGTCCTTCTCGGTCGCGGGCCGCGGCGTCTTCGACCGCGCGTCGGCGTTCAGCGGCACGGCCGACAACAACATGCGCAACTCGATCATGGCCCGCGAGACCCGCGACTGGCTGATGGCGCTGGAGACCGCGTCGCGGCGGACCGGCGGCCGGCTCGTCAACACCTACGCCAGCGCCGGCCTGGCGAAGCCGCTGATCGAGATCGCCAACGAGATCGCCGGCCAGTACGTGCTGACCTATTCGCGCGCCGACCTTCCGCTCGACACCGATTCGCTCGAGATCCGGATCGGCATCGCGCGCGAGGACGTGACGGTGCGCGTGACGCCCGTCCTCTGAAGCCGCGATGGCGACCGCCGACGGCTTTCCCGGAAGGCGCCGGTTCCGCGAACGGCGCGCGCGGCCGCGCGGTCCGCGGCGTTGCGCGCGGGTCTTCGGGCGCGCGTCGGCGGCCCTCCACCGTTTGCGGGCGCGGCCGGGCGGCCCGCCGCGCGGCGTCCCGGTCTTCGTGTCGTGAGGCGGGCGGCGCCGGCGTGGGCGGCGGCCGCGGGGCTGGCCGCGTGCGGTCCGGCCGGCCCCGGGGCGCCGGCCGGGACGGAGGCGCCGCCGGCCGCGCCCCGGGACCCGGCCGTCGAGTTGTTCGTGGACCGGGCGGCCGAGACCGGCCTCGACTTCGTTCACTTCAACGGCATGTCGGGCCGCTTCTACCAGCCGGAGATGATGGGGCCGGGCGCCGGTCTGTTCGACTACGACAACGACGGCGACCTCGACGTGTACCTGGCGCAGGGCGAGCTGCTCGGCGACGGGACGCCGCTGATGCCGCCGCCGGAGGGACAGCCGCCGGGCGACCGGCTGTACCGCAACGACCTGGAGGTCCGGCCGGACGGGACGCGGACCCTCCGCTTCACCGACGTCACGGCGCGGAGCGGGATACCGGCCGGCGGCTACGGCATGGGGGTGGCCGCGGGCGACTACGACAACGACGGCTGGACCGACCTGTACCTGACCCGCTTCGGGCGCAACCGGCTGCTGCGCAACCGCGGCGACGGGACGTTCGCCGACGTCTCCGCCGGGACCGGCGCCGACGAGCCGTCGTGGGGCGTGCCCGCGTCGTTCTTCGACTTCGACCGCGACGGCTGGCTGGACCTGTTCGTCGGCAACTACCTGAACTACACCTTGGACACGCATACGCAGTGCTACAGCCGGTCCGGGCCGCCCGACTACTGTCCGCCGGAGGTGAGTCCGCCGGCCCCGAGCCGCCTGTACCGCAACCGCGGCGACGGGACGTTCGCCGACGTCACCGCGGCGGCCGGTCTGGCCCGGGAGTTCGGACCGGCCCTCGGCGCGGCGGCGGCCGACTACGACGGCGATGGCTGGATCGACCTGTTCGTCGCCAACGACCAGCAGGAGAACCAGCTCTGGAGCAACCGGGGCGGCGGCGGGTTCCGGAACGTGGCCCTGCTGCGGGGCGTCGCGCTCGGCGCGGCGGGAGACGCCAAGGCGGACATGGGGGTGGACGCCGGGGACTTCGACAACGACGGCGACGAGGACCTGTTCATCACGGAGTTGGCCGGGCAGGGGAGCACGCTCTACGTCAACGGTGGGGGCGGGCTGTTCGAGGACCTGAGCGCCGCCTACGGCATCCGCGCCGCGAGCCTGCCCTACACGGGCTTCGGCGCGGGCTGGATCGACGTCGACAACGACGGCTGGCTCGACGTGGTCGCCGTCAACGGCGCGGTGACGCAGCGTCTCGAATCGCCGGGGCCGGACAATCCCTTCCCCCTGGATCAACGCAACCAGGTGTTCCGCAACCTCGCCGGCGAGCGTTTCGAGGACGTCACGGACCGCGCCGGCGCGCCCTTCGCCCGCTCGGCGGTGAGCCGCGGCGCGGCCTTCGGCGACGTCGACAACGACGGCGACACCGACGTCCTGGTGGCGAACGCGGCCGGCCGGGTGGAGCTGCTGATCAACCAGGCGGGTCATCGCCGCGCCTGGATCGGGCTGCGTCTGGTGGGCGGCGGCGACGCGCCGCGCGACCTGCTCGGCGCGCGCGTGGAGGTCGCCGGTTCGGACGGCGTCACGCGTCGGCGGCGGGCGCGGGCCGACGGCAGCTACGCGTCGGCGAATGATCCGCGGGTGCTGATCGGACTGGGAGACGAGACGGCGGAGACCCTGGCCGTGCGGGTCACGTGGCCGGACGGGCGGACCGAGACGTGGGACGCGGCGCCCGTCGGACGCTACAGCACGCTGGCGCAAGGGGAGGGGCGGCCGTGACGAGGGCGGGAAACCGGCGACACCTCGCCGGAGCAGGGGGGCGACCGGCCGCGGCTCGAGGGGGCGCCCGCGATGAGGGCGGGAAACCGGCGATACCTGCCGGTGCTCACAAGTGCGCCGGCGCAAGGGGAGGGGCGCCCGCGATGAGGGCGGCGGCGGAACGACTGTCGCCTCGGCCGGCGCGGCCGGGAGGCTGCCGCCGACGCGTGGCAGGCTTGCGGGCGGCGTCGGGGCGGCCGTCACCCGCGCGGGCTCGGCCCGGGGCCTGCCGCCGGCGCGGGGCGGCCGCGCGGGCCGCGCCGGCGCGATCGCCGCGCCGGGCGAGGCGGTTTCCGGCGGCCGGCGGGCTGCTGGCCGCGGCCGTTCTGGCCGCGGCGTGCGGCGCCGGGCCGTCCGGTTCGGACGGTCCGCCGCCGCCCGGCCCGGGCGCGCTCGAGGGGTCGGCGCCGCGGCCGGTGGAGCGGCCCGACGTCTCGCGGCTGGCCCCGCCGGTACGGGCGCAGGTGCTCGAACGGTACGACGCGGTGTCGCGCGCGGCCGGGGACCCCGAGGCGTCACCGGCGGCGCTGGGAGACGCCTGGGGCGAGCTCGGTCTGATCCTGATGGCCGCCGGCTACCGCGAACGCGCCGAGACCGCCTTCCTGAACGCGCACGGCCTGGCGCCGCGCGCCCTGCGCTGGCCCTACCATCTCGCGCACCTGTACCGCCGGCAGGGGGACCGGGAGCGGGCCGCGGATTTCTTCTCCCGCGCCCTGGCGCTGGAGCCGGCCGACCTGGCGGCCCTGGTCTGGCTCGGCCGGATGGAACTGGATCGGGGGCGCCCCGGCCCGGCCGCGGCGGCGTTCGAGCGGGCGCTGGCGGTCGATCCGGCCTCGGCGGCGGCCCTGGCCGGGGCCGGGCGGGCGGCCCTGGCGGCGCGGGACGCGGGCCGGGCGGCCGGTTATCTGGAACGCGCCCTGGCGCTCGATCCGTCGGCCGGCAGCCTGCACTACCACCTGGGCATGGCGCACCGGGCCCTCGGCAACCTCGACGCGGCGCGGTCGCACCTGGAGCGGCGGGGCGGCGGGGCGCCGGCGCCGCCCGATCCGTTGCTGCGGGCCTACGACGATCTGCTCCGCGGCGCGCTGGCCTGGGAGATCCGGGGCATGCGGGCCATGGAGGCCCGCCGGTTCGACGAGGCGGCCGCGATCTTCCGCGCGGGGCTGGCCGAGACCCCGGACGACCCTTCGTTGCGGCACCGGCTCGGCACCGCGCTGATGATGGCCGGCGACGCCGGCGGCGCCGTCGCGGAGTTCGAAGCGACGCTGCGCCTCGCGCCCGGCTTCGAGAAGGCGCAGTTCGGGATCGGGGTGATCCTCGGCATGCGCGGCCGGCACGCCGAGGCCGCCGAGCGCTACGCCGCGGCGGTCGCGTTGCGGCCGAACTACCTGGAGGCGCGGCTCGGGTTGGCCGAGGCCCTCCGTCTCACCGGCCGGCTGGAGGAGGCCGCGGAGCAGTTCGCCGAGGCGATCCGGATCGACCCGGCGTTCGCGGAGGCGTGGACGGTGCGCGCCGTCGTCCTGCTGCAGCTCGGGCGCGCCGCCGCGGCCCGCGACTGGCTGCGCGAGGCGCTGCTGGTGCACCCCGGTCATCCGGATCTGACGGAGCTGCTGGCGCAGGTGGAAGAGGCGCGCTGAAACGGCCGCCGTCGCCGGAGCCGACGATCCGGCCGATCTCCGCTACCGTCGCTTGGTCGAAGCCGCGAACGAATATCGTCGGCAGGCTCCCCAGTAACAGTCTCGTCCCCCTCGCTCACGCCGCCATCAGATGGCCCGCGGGAGGGACCATCGGGGGCGGACCCGGTAGCAGTCCCACCCCCCTCGCTCACGCCGCCGGACACCATCGACACCCGCGCCGCGGCCGGCGACGTCGGCCGGCCATGCGCCGCCAGAGATGCGCGCGGCCGACGCCCGCGGCCCGCGCCGCCGCGCGGGTCCGCGCTTGCGCACGGTGCATCATCCGGCGCGCGATGGGGGCGCCTACCGCGGGGCGCGGTACGGTTCGCGGCGCAGGTACAGCCGCAGCCTCTCCTCGATCGCCGCCGCCAGGTCTTCGAGTCCCGGGGTCGCGCGCGCGCGGGCCGCGGCGCGGCGGGCCGCGGCCGCGGCTTCCTCGAAGCGGCCGGCGGCGGCGTAGGCGGCGGCCAGCGTGTCGAGCGCCTCCGGGTGGCCGCCGCCGGCGATGCGCAGGGCCTCGGCGGCGAGCCGCAACGCTTCGGGGCCGTCCCGCAGGGCCTCGTCCGCCGCCGTGGCCCGGATCCACGCCAGCCCCAACCGCGGCGCGGCCAGGCCGGGGCCGGCCGCGGCGGCCCGGCGGTACAGCCCGGCCGCCTCGGCCGCGGCGCCCGCGCCGGCCAGCGCCCGCGCGAGGTTGTTCAGCACGTCGGCGTCGTTCGGGGCGGCCGCGAGCGCGAGCCGGTAGTGGCGGACGGCGTCCGCCGTCTCGCCGCGTCCCAGCAGCACGTTGGCCAGGTTGTAGTGCGCGGCGGAATGGCCGGGGTCGAAGCGCACGGCCAGCCGGTAGTGGACGAGCGCCTCGTCGAGGTCCCCGGCCGCGGCCAGCAGGCCCCCGAGGTTGTTGTGCGCCTCCGGATAGTCCGGCCGCAGGGCGATCGCGCGCCGGTAGGACGCGATGGCCGCCGCCGTATCGCCCTCGGCCAGGGCCACGGCTCCCAGGTTGAAGTGGGCGTCCGGGAAGTCGGGAGCCAGGGCGGCGGCCCGTTCGAGGTGCTCGCGGGCCAGGGCCGCCCGGCCGACGTCGAGGTAGCGCACCGCGAGCGCGGCGTGGTTGACGGCGTCGGCCGGGTCGGCGCGGAGCAGCGACTGGTAGCCGAGGATGTCGTCGCGGGCCTGCTTGACGGCGAGACCGCGCGCCAGCGCGTCCGGGTCGCCGATCGGAAGCACCTGCAGCAGCAGCTCCGCCATCTCGTCGGCGGCCCGCGGCCCGAAGCCGACGGTGACCGGCGGATCGTGCGGGTTGCGCGGGTTGGCGGTCGAGTTGTCGAACGTGAAGCGCACCCGCAGCCGCGTCCCGGCCGGCAGGTGGACCGGCTCCCGGTAGCGGTACTCGTCCTGCCAGTCGAAGTCCCAGTCGTCGATCCGCAGCAGCGGCTCCTCGCGTCCGTCCGGCAGGGTGGCGTCCGCCCGGACCCGCTTGCCCAGGTGATGCATGTGGGGCGCGACGGCCAGCACGTCGACCGCGGCCGGCAGGCGGAAGCTGTCCTCGACGACGTGCTCCGGGTCGCCGGCCGGGATGCGGATGGCCTTCGACGTGAGCAGCACCGAGACGGGGGTCAGCGCCGCGGGCCGGTCCGCGAAGTGCAGCCCGACCGCCGGCCGCACGGCGACCGGCTCGCGGGCCGGCAGCAGGTGGAGCTGCAGCACGAGGTCCGTGCCCGGATCGAGCGGCCAGGCGATCTCGTCCGGGAGCGCGGCCGGGGTCCTGCCGGGCGCCCAGCCCAGGAAGTGGCCGGGGGGAAAGCGCGCGTGGTCGACCATCAGCCCGTCGTAGCCCGGCTCGGCGTCCTCGGCGTCCCGGGCCCGGGCGGCGCCGGTCTCGTCCAGCAGGATGCGCGCGTGGTGGATCACGCGTCCGCCTCCGGGGCCCGGCCGCAGCTCGACGGCGCGCACCCAGCGGCGGGCGTCCAGCGCGACCGGAAGCACGAAGTTGCGGTAGACGTCGGCGTCCCCGGAGGGCAGTCCGAAGGGCTCCGGCATCGTCACGACGAGGTCCGGCGTCCCGAGCCGCCAGCCGCCGCCGGCCGCCGCCGGCTCCGGCCGCCCGGCCGGGTCTCCCTCGGGCGCGCCGGCCGCCGCCCAGCGGGCGAGCAGGGCGATCTCTTCGTCCGCCAGGCGCCGCTCGTCGCGGAAGCGGCCGTGGCCGGGGACCGGTTTCCACGGCGGCATGCGCCGCGCGGCGGCGGCCGCGGCCAGCGCGTCGGCCCGCGCGCGCGCCTCCGCGTACGTCGTCAGGCTGAACGGACCGATGCCGTTCGGACGGTGGCAGGCGACGCAGCGGGCCCGCAGCAGCGGCGCGACGTCGCGGGCGAAGGTCACCGGTCCGCCGGCCTGTTCGGCGGCGGCCGGGGCCGCGCGCGCCACGCCGGCCGCGGCGCCGCCGCAGACGCCGGCGGCGACGAGCGCCGCGCCGGCCGTTCGGGCGAGATGAGCCGTCGGCGTCCTCATGCCCGTCCCTCGTGTTCCCTCCCGGAGCACGGCGCGCGGCGGGTCGGGTCCGCCTTCAGGGCGCCGGCCGGAGCGGCCGCCCCTGCGCGTACAGCGCCAACCGGCGCTGCCGCCGCGCCGGCCGTTCGGGCGAGATGAGCCGTCGGCGTCCTCATGCCCGTCCCTCGTGTTCCCTCCCGGAGCACGGCGCGCGGCGGGTCGGGTCCGCCTTCAGGGCGCCGGCCGGAGCGGCCGTCCCTGCGCGTACAGCGCCAACCGGCGCCGCATCTCCTCGACGAGCCCGGGACCGCCGATCGACCGGGCCAGGGCGATCGCCTGCCGTTGCGCCGCCCGCGCCTCGTCGAAGCGTCCGGCGGCGGCGCAGGCGGCGGCCAGCGTGGCCAGGGCGTTGACGTCGCGCCGGCCGGTCAGCGCCGCCGCGCGTTCGGCCAGCGCCACCGCCTCGGCGGGCGCCCGCAGCCGCTCGTCGCCCGCCGTGGCCAGGAGCCAGGCGAGCGACGTCAGCGGCTCGACGCCGTCCGGCTCCAGCGCCAGCGCCCGGCGGTAGTGCCGGACGGCGTCGCGGGGCCGTCCGGCCGACGCCAGGGCGCTGGCCAGGTTGCCGTGCGCCGCCGCGTTGTCCTCGTCGAGGGCCACGGCGCGTTCGAAGTGCGGCGCGGCCTCGGCGAGGCGGCCGAGCGCCTTCAGGACCGCGCCGAGGTTGTTGTGCGCCGCGGCGTGGCCGGGCCGCAGCGCCACCGCGCGCCGGAAGTGCCGCAGCGCCTCGTCGAGCGCGCCTTCGGCCGCCAGCAGCGTCGCCAGGTTGTAGTGCGCGGTGGCCGACTCCGGGTCCAGTTCCAGCGCCCGCCGGTAGCGGCGGACGGCGGCGGCCGTGCGGCCGGCGGTCACGTAGAGCGCGGCCACGTCCCGATGGAGCGCCGCGTTGTCCGGGTCGGCGGCCAGCATCGATTCGTAGCCGACGATGTCCTCGTTGATCACCTTCGGCATGAAGGCCCGGACGAGCGTCCGGCGATCGGCTTCCGAACGCGGGAGGAGCTGCAGCCAGAGGTCGCCCATCTCGTCGTTCGAGAACTGGCCGAAACGCACGCGGCGCGGCGGGTGGTCGGGGTTGCGCGGGTTGTCCGCGGAGTTGTCGTAGACGTACTCCATCGCGACCGTCGTGCCCGCCGGCAGGAACGGGCGCGTCCGGTAGCGGTAGACGTCCTGCCAGTTGAAGTCCCAGTCGGAGATGCGGATCAGCGGCTCGGTGCGTCCGTCGGGGAACGTGGCGAAGCCGGCGACCTCGGTCGCGCGGAAGTGCGCGTGCGGCTGGACGCCGATCAGCTCCGCGCCCACCGGCAGCGTGAACCGGTCGCGGACGACGTAGCGCCGCTCGCCCGGCGGAATGTCGATGCTCTGGCGGCCCAGGCGCATCATCATCGGGGTGCGCGCCGGCGGGTCGTCGGTGAAGTAGAGCCCGACGCTGGCCCGGATCGACTCCGGCCGGCCCGTCGACTGCATGTGCAGCTGGATGACGAAGTCGCTGCCCGGCTCGAGACGCCACGCCATGCCCGGCTCGGCCAGCGGCGGGAGCTGGCCCGGGGTCCAGCCCAGGAAGTGACCGTCCGGGTAGTGCGCCCGCGGGCTGATGGGGCCTTCGTAGCCGGGCGCCGGGTCCTGCTCGTCGAGCCGCCGGGACGAGCGCGTCCGGTCGAGGCGCAGGTTGGCGTGGTGCGCCACCCGGGCGTTGCCGGGCCGGAACTCGACGCCGGCGACGAAGGCCGGCCGTTCGAGCGGGACCGGCAGGACGAAGTTGCGGAACGTGTCGGGGCCGCCGGCCGGCACGGTGTACGGCTCGGGCATCGTGACGATCACGTCCGGCGCGCCGAGCCGCCAGCCCTCGGGCCGCTCGGGCGGCGGCGTCATCCGGCTCGGGTCGCCCGCGGGCGCGCCCGATTCGGCCCAGCGCCGGAAGACGGCGACTTCATCGTCGGACAGACGGCGGGAACCGATGAACGGACCGCCGAAACCGGGTTCCGGCTTCCAGGGCGGCATGAAGCGGCTCGACGTGACCTCGGCGATCTGCCGCGCCCGGCGCCGCGCGTCCTCGTACGTCAGCAGCGGGAACGGGCCCGCCTCGCCCGGCCGGTGGCACGGCGCGCAGTGCCGGAACACCAGGGGGGCGACGTCGTCGGCGAAGGTCGGCGCCGGTTCCCGCGCCGCGGTCCCGGGACCCGCGGCGTGGACGCCGGCGGGCGCGGTGCCGCACGCCAGGAGCGTTACGGCGAAGGCGGCACGGGCGCGTACGCGCCATCGGCTGCGGCGTCGCATGGTGCGGGGTTCGCGGGGTTCGCTCCCTGCAGTATAGGCGGTCGGGCGGCGCCCCCGCGCGCGGCCGGGTCGGCCATGCGGTAGCCGACGCCCGCGCACGCCGAGCAGGGCGCCCCCGCGCGCGGCCGGGATCGGCCCGCGTCTCCTGGCGGCAGGGCGGAGAGGAGAAAGGCGCCCCCGCGCGCGGCCGGGTCGGCCGGCGGGAACCTGGCGCGCCGCGCGGCCGGCCTGGGCGCCCCCGCGCGCGGCCGGGTCGGCCCCTGACGAGCTGGGGAAGCGGAATCGAAGAGCTGGCGCCCCCGCGCGCGGCCGGGTCGGCCGTTTCCGCGTTCACGTCTGCGTTGACGTACGCGGGCGCCCCCGCGCGCGGGCTGGGTCGACATGGGCGCCCGGCGCCCGGGCCGGCTGCCAGGGCGCCCCCCGCGCGCGGCCGGGTCGGCCGCCGACCGGTCACTCCGTGCCCAGCACGCCCACGCGCCCCCCCGCGCGCGGCCGGGTCGGCCTGTCTCTTTCTTGTCGGGATCTCGGCGGTCGGGGCGCCCCCCGCGCGCGGCCGGGTCGGCCCAAGCAGGCGGGGGAGAGCTGACCGTGCGCAACGCGCCCCCCGCGCGCGGCCGGGTCGGCCATCAACCGGGCCGCTTGCGGAGGAGCGCCTGCAGTTCGGACAGCCGCGCCTCGGCGTCGGCGGCGCGCGCTTCGGCGTCGGCGACGCGCGCTTCGGCGTCGGCGGCCCGCGCCTCGGCTTCCAGGCGTCCCTCGGCTTCTTCGTCGTGGCTGCGCAACTCCTGACCGGTCGCCGGGTCCCGGAAACGCATCTCGCGCCCCGGGGCCGCCCGCAACTCCAGGCCGAGCGTCCGGCTGCGCAGCGTCAGGGTCCCGTCCGGCGCCGTCTCCGCCGGTTGACGGACGTAGCCCGCCCGCGTCAGCCGCTCTCCCTGCAGACGGGCGGGCAGATGCTCTCCCGCCGGGTCGTACCGCCAGTACTCGCGCACGCCGAGGCGGGCGTACACGGACCGCTTCCAGCCGACGTCGTCCCGCCACGTGCTCGGCGAGGCGACCTCGAGCACGAAGGCGGGCGCGCGGCCCTCCTCCCACAGCCTGTAGTTGGGCCGCCGGCGCTTCTCCACGCCGAAGACGACGAAGACGTCCGGGGCGATCGACACCCGCGGATCGCCTTCCTCGTAGTAGATCAGCAGGTCCCCGGAGACGTACACGTCCGGGCGGTCCCCGAAGTGGCGGGAGAGCGCGCCGATGCCGTACGTGATCGCGCTGCGCTGGGCGTCGTTCTCCGCCATCGGCTTGCCGTCCGAGCTCGGGTAGTGGATCGGAACGGCGGCAGGCGCGGGCTGGATCATCGCGGGTCTCCCGGCGGCGCAAGACGGCGCGCGCGACCGTCCCCAAGCTACCACACGCCGCAACGCCGCTTCCACGCCGGGGCGTCCGTGCTCGACGTGAAGCACGTACCGTGCCGGGCGTCCCGGCGGCGGCGTCGACGGCGGTCGACGCGGCGCGGCGTTGCTGGTACCGCTTGAAAGGTAATGGGGAAAGGGGTAGGGACACGTCGACGGCGGTCGACGCGGCGCGGCGTTGCTGGTACCATCCACTGGAGGCTCGATTGGCGCCTCTCGCCGGCTCGGAAGTTGCATGGACCCGTAGTCATGATTCGCATGGACACCATCGAAGACCTCGTTCGCGTCCTCGACGACCATCCGGAATGGCTGGAGGCGGTGCGCGCCCGTCTGCTGTCGCGGGAACTGCTGGAGCTGCCGTCCAGGTTCTCGAACTTCGTCGAGAAGACGGAACGGTTCGTCGAAGAGATGAACCGTTTCGTCGCGGCGACGAACCGGCAGTTCCAGTCGATCCGCGACGATCTGGGGGTGCTGAAGGGCGCGCACGCCCGCAACGCGGCCGAGCGGAACGTCGGGTTGATCGCGCGGTCGATGGGGTTGCGTCAGCGCCGGGTGCTCGACGGCGGAGAGTTGTTCGACTTGGCCCGCGCCGCCGGGGCCGACGTGCGTGACGACGCGATCGAAAGCTACGTGCAGGCGGACCTGGTGTTCGAGGCCGAGAACGAGCAGGGCGCGGTCGAGTACGTGGCCGTGGAGGTCTCGTACACGGCGAACGGGCGTGACACGGCGCGGGCGATGCGCAACGCCGGTTTCCTGACCCGCTTCACCGGATCCGCCTGCCGCCCCGTCGTGGCGAGCCTGCGCATCGACGAGCGGATCGCGGAGCTGGTCGAATCCGGCCGCGTCGCGTGGCACCGCCTGCCGCGCAAGGTGCTCGAAAGCGCCTGACCCGCGCCTCCCGAACGGCCGCGGGAGCCCGGCCGGGCCGGAGGGAGCCCGGCGGTGACGGCGGCGGCGGGGAGCCCGGCGGCTACAATGGGGCTGCCGGATGAGGACGAACGGAGCGACTTCACGATCCCGTGACCCGCGCGCCGGGCATTCGCCCCCGGGACCGCCGGGCCGCCTGTCCACGCTGCTGTTCCTCGGCCTTGCGCTGCTGTCGCTGAACGCCATGTGGCTGGCCGCGGCGCCGGGCGCGTCGCTCGCCTACGTGGCGCAGGTCGTGGCGCATCCGCTGCTGGGCCTGCTGCTGGCGGCGGCCGCCGGCGTGTGGCTCGTCCGACGCCGGCCGCGTCCCGTGGGGCGGCTTCTGGCCGCGGGCCTCGTTCTCCTCGGCGCGGGGCTGCTGCTCGGCTGCGCGGTGCTCGCATTGGGGGCGGCGCGGCCGTACGAGTGGCTGCTCGACCTGCACGTGGCGTTTTCGGCGGCGGGCGCGGCCCTGGCCGGGGCCCACGTCTGGCGCGCGGCGCCGGCCGTCCCCGCGCCGTCGTGGGCCGTCCGCGGCGGTCTCGCCGCGCTGGCCGCGGCGGCGCTGCTGACGCCGGCGGCGCGGGCCGCGTGGGACGCCGAGTGGCGCGCGGCGCACCGCATCGTCAACCCCGTTCGCCCGCCGGCGACGATGGAGCAGGAGGGGGCGGGAGCGGACAGCCCGTTCTTCCCGTCATCCGCCCGCACCAGCACCGGCGAGGTGATTCCGGCCGACTTCTTCCTGACCAGCGAGGCGTGCGGGCGCTGCCACCGCGACGTCTACGAGCAGTGGAACTCGTCCGCCCACCACTTCTCCTCGTTCAACAACCAGTGGTACCGCCGCTCCATCGAGTACATGCAGGACGTCGTCGGAACCCGGCCGTCGAAGTGGTGCGCCGGCTGCCACGATCACGCCGTGTTCTTCAACGGGCGCTTCGACCGGCCGATCCGCGAGCAGATCGACACGCCGGAGGCGCAGGCGGGCCTCGGCTGCACCTCGTGCCATTCGATCGTGCACGTCGGAAGCACGATGGGGCAGGGGGACTTCGTCGTCGAGTATCCGCCGCTGCACGACCTGGCCGCGAGCGAGGCGCCGCTGCTCCGGTGGGCGCACGACCTGGTGATCGGACTGGCCCCGGAGACGCACCGGCGGACGTTCCTGAAGCCGTTCCACCGCGAGGACGGCGCCGAGTTCTGCTCGAGCTGCCACAAGGTGCACCTGGACGCGCCGGTGAACGGCTACCGCTGGATCCGCGGCTTCAACGAGTACGACAACTGGCAGGCGTCGGGCGTGTCCGGGCAGGGCGCGCGCTCGTTCTACTACCCGGAGACGCCGCTGACCTGCAACGACTGCCACATGCCGCTGGTGCGCTCGGACGACCCGGCGGCGGACGACGGCTACGTGCGCTCGCACCGCTTCCCGGGCGCGAACACCGCGCTGCCGTACGTCAACGGCGACGCCGAGCAGTTGCGGATCGTCCAGGACTTCCTGCGGGCGGGGCAGATCTCGGTCGACGTGTTCGGGATCACCCGCGCCGAGGAGCCCGCGGCGCCGCGCGCGACCGGCGCGCGGGCGGCCGAACCGCGGCTGGCGAGCACGTTCGCGGTCGGCGAAGAGTCGGCCCGCTTCGGCGCGGGGGGCATGGTGACGGCGCCCGCGGAGGTGGTCGCGCCGCTCGACCTGGCCCCGGTGTCCGTCCGCCGCGGCGAGTCGGTGCGGGTCGAGGTGGTGGTCCGCACGCGCAAGGTGGGGCATTTCTTTCCGGGCGGCACCGTCGACGCCTTCGACGTGTGGGTGGAGTTCGAGGCGGTCGACGACCGGGGGCGCGTGCTGCTGCGCAGCGGCGCGGCGGCCGACGGCGGCAGCGGGCCGGTGGACCCCGGCGCCCACTTCTACCGCAGCCGGCAGCTCGACGCGCACGGCAACCCGATCGACAAGCGCAACGCCTGGATGACCCGGTCCGTCGCCTACGTCCGGCTGATCCCGCCCGGCGCGGCCGACACCGTCCACTACCGCCTGCGGATACCCGAGGACGCCGGTGATCGGATCTTCCTGCGGGCGAAGGTCAACTACCGGAAGTTCGCCTGGTGGCACACGCAGTGGGCGTACGCCGGCGTGCGCGACCCGAAGGCCCCGCCGCCGGCCGCCGGCCACGACGACGCCGAGTGGCGGTTCACCGGCGACACGAGCGGCGTCTCGGGGGGCGTCAAGGCGATTCCCGACGTTCCGACCACGGTGATGGCCGAGGCCGAGGCGGCGCTGGAGGTGATCGACGCGGAGTCGCCCCTGCCGGAGGTCCCGCGCGTGGCGGCGCCGTCGCTGCGCGAGCGCTGGAACGACTACGGCATCGGCCTGCTGCTGCAGGGCGACCTGCGCGGGGCGGAGGCGGCCTTCCGGACGGTGATGGAGATCGACCCCGGGTACGCCGACGGGCCGGTCAACGTGGCCCGCGCGCGCCTTCGGGAAGGCGACGTCGAGACCGCCGTGCCGCTGCTGGAGCGGGCGCTGGAGTTGGCGCCGGGACTCGCGCGCGCGCATTATTTTCTCGGCACGGCGCTGCGGGCCCTGGGACGCTACGACGAGGCCCTCGCGCAGTTCGAGGCGGCGCGGGCGCAGTATCCGCGCGACCGCGTGGTGCTGAACCAGATCGGCCGCGTCCACTTCCTGGAGCGGCGCTTCGACGAGGCGGTGGCCGTGCTGGAAGAGGTGCTGCGCATCGATCCGGAGGACCTGCAGGCCCACTACAACCTGATGCTGAGCCACCAGGGGGCCGGCCGCCCGGAGGAGGCCGCCCGCGAGCGGGCGCTCTACGAGCGCTTCAAGGAGGACGAGTCGGCCCAGGCGATCACCGGTCCGTTCCGGCGCGCCTCGCCGGAGGACAACAACGAGCGGCAGGCGATCCACGAGCACGGCGCCCCGATCGGGCCGGCCCCATGAGCCGCGACGCCCGCCGCACGCGGCCGGAGAAGCCGGCCTCCCGCGCGCTCCGGCGCCGCGCCGCGCCGCCGGCCGGTCGGCTTCTGCTGCTGCTGGCCGCCACGGCCGGCTGCGGCGGCGCCGCCGAGGACGAATCCCGCGCCCCGGCGGCTGCGCCGGCCGCCGCGGGCGCGCCGGCCGTCCCGATCGTGCTGACCGACGTCACCGCCGAGGCGGGCGTCCGGTTCGTCCACAACACCGGGGCGTTCGGCGAGAAGTACCTGCCGGAGACGCTCGGCGCCGGCGCCCTCTGGCTGGACGCGGACGGAGACGGGCGGCAGGACCTGCTGCTGGTCAATTCCACGGACTGGCCGGGGCGGGGAGCCGGCACGACGCCGGCGCTGTACCGCAACGACGGCGGCTGGTCCTTCACCGACGTCACCGCCGGGTCCGGGCTCGACGCGCCGATCTACGGCATCGGCGGCGCCGCGGCCGACTACGACAACGACGGGAACGCCGACGTCTACCTGACCGCGCTCGGGCCGAACCGCCTGTACCGGGGCGGCGGGGACGGCGCGTTCACCGACGTGACCGCCGCCGCCGGCGTCGGCGATCCCGGGTTCTCGACCAGCGCCCTCTGGTTCGACTACGACCGCGACGGGCATCTGGACCTGTTCGTGGCGAACTACGTCGAGTGGAGCCCCGATACCGACCTCTTCTGCACGCTCGACGGCGAGACCAAGTCCTACTGCACGCCGGAGTCGTACCCCGGGCAGAGCGCCACGCTGTACCGCAACCGCGGGGACGGGACCTTCGAGGACGTGACGGCCGCCGCCGGGGTGGCGGCGCCGTCGGCCAAGGCCCTCGGCGTGGTCATGCTGGACAGCGACGCCGACGGCTGGATGGACCTGTTCGTGGCCAACGACACGCAGCCGAACCAGTTGTTCCGCAACCGCGGCGACGGCACGTTCGAGGACGTCGCGGTCACCGCGGCGGTGGCCTTCAGCGAGACGGGGGTGGCGCGGGCCGGCATGGGGGCCGACGCCGCGGACTACGACGACTCGGGGCTGCCGGGCCTGGTGATCGGCAACTTCTCCAACGAGATGATGGCCCTGTACCACAACGAGGGCAACGGGCTGTTCATCGACGAGGCGCCCCGTTCGCCGCTGGGCCGGGCGACGCTGCTGACCCTGACGTTCGGCTGCTTCTTCTTCGACGTCGACCTCGACGGGCGGCTCGACGTCTTCGCCGCCAACGGCCATGTCGCCGACGACGTCGAGCGGCTGCAGTCGCGGGTCACCCACGCGCAGCGTCCGCAGCTGTTCCGCAACCGGGGCGGGGGGCGCTTCGAGGAAGTGGCCGGGGCCGGCGCGGGGCTGGACGCGCCGCTGGTGGGGCGCGGGGCGGCGTACGCCGACGCGGACGGCGACGGCGACCTCGACGTGGTCGTCACCGCCAACGGCGGGGCGCCGCGCCTGCTGCGCAACGACACGGCGGGCGGCGGCGCGCTGCGCGTGCGGCTCGTCGGCGCGGCCGCCAACCGCGGCGGCGTCGGCGCGCGGGTCGAGGTGACGGCGGGCGGGCGGACCCGCTGGCGGCGGGTGCGCACCGGGTCGAGCTACGCCTCGCAGAGCGAACTGCCCGTGACCTTCGGACTCGGAGAGGCGGCGCGGGTGGACGCCGTGCGGGTGGTGTGGCCGGGCGGGGCGATCGACGAGGCGGGGCCGGTGGAAGTCGATCGGCGGATCACGATCCGGGAAGGCGCCGGGATCGTCGCGGCGAGCCCGATCGAACGATGACCGCGGCGGCCGGACGCGGCGTCCCCGGCCGCGGGGCTCCGGCGGGACCCGCGGGCGTCCGGCGCGGCCGTCGTCGGCCCGTCCGCGGGACGGCGGGGGCCGCGCTGCTGTTCGTGGCCGCCGTCTCCGGCGCCGACGGGCAGCCCGCGGTGACCGCGGTCCGGGTCGACGAGCCGCCGGACATCGACGGACGGCTCGCCGACGACGCCTGGGGGCGGGCCGCGCGCCTGTCCGACTTCGTGCAGACGGCCCCGGTCGAGGGGGCCGCGGCCAGCGAGCCGACCGACGTCTACCTCGCCTACGACGGCGACCACCTCTACGTGGGGATCCGCGCGCGGTACGCCGCGCCCGGCCTGATGCGGGCCAACCGCGCGGACCGGGATCAGATCGCCGAGGACGACACCGTCTCCCTCTTCTTCGACCCGTTCCGCGACCGCCAGCGCGCGTACCAGTTCACGGTGAACGGCTTCGGCGTGCAGGGGGACGCCATCCTGAACTCGACCGGCCTGCGCAACCGGACCCGGCGGCGGGCCCTCGGCGCGCAGGGCGGCGGGCCGCCGGAGACGCCCCCGAGCGGCATTCCGGAAGGCGACGTCTCGTGGGACGCGCTCTTCGTCTCGGCCGGGGCGCCGGCGGAGGACGGCTGGACCGCGGAGATGGCGATCCCGTTCAAGAGCCTGCGCTACCCGCCGGTCGACGAGGGGGAGACGCGGCGCTGGGGGTTCCAGGTCTCGCGGGAGATCCAGGGCAAGGACGAGACGGTCGTCTGGTCGCCGGTCTCGCGGAACGTGGCGCAGTTCCTGGCCCAGATGGGAACGCTGGAGGGGCTGGCGGACCTGTCGACCAGCCGCAACCTGGAGATCCTCCCGACGGTCACCGCCTTTCGTCTCGGCGCGCGCGACGCCGCCGGCCGGTTCGTCGAGGACGACGTCGCCGAGGCGGGGCTCAACCTGAAGTACGGCATCGCGTCCGACCTGACCGCGGACTTCACCGTCAACCCCGACTTCTCGCAGATCGAGTCGGACCTGCCGCAGATCGACGTCAACCAGCGCTTTCCCCTGTTCTATCCCGAGCTGCGGCCGTTCTTCCTGGAGGGGCAGGAGATCTTCAACGTCTTCGCGCCGATCACGCCGATCCATACCCGGACCATCGTCGACCCCCGCTACGGCGGCAAGGTGAGCGGCAAGGTGGGGCGCGGCTCGGTCGGCGTCCTCTTCGCCGACGACGAGGCGCCGGGGAAGCGGGAGGATCGCTCGGACCCGGCGTTCGGCCGGACCGCGAACGTCGCGATCGGCCGGGCGCGCTTCGACCTCTACCCGGAGTCGTTCGTCGGGGCGACGGTCACCAACCGCGGCTTCATGGACGGCTACAGCCGCATGGCCGCGTTCGACTCCAACATGCGCCTCGGCGCAACCAACCGCTGGAACGTCTTCCTGTCGCAGGCGTGGCACCGCGACGAGGAGGGGGTGGAGCGCGTCGGGCAGGCGATGGGGACCTTCTTCAACCACGTGGGCCGCAACGTGAACTTCTCCGCCTTCTACGGCGGGACCAGTCCCGACTTCCGCATCGACACCGGCTTCGTGCGGCGCGTCGACGACAAGCGCGCGTTCGCCAACCTGTCCTACCGCTGGTGGCCGGAGCACTGGCTCGTCAACTGGGGGCCGCGCGCGCGCTACGGGCGGAACTACTCGTTCGACGACGTGCTGATGGACGAGACGGTGGGCGGCGGCCTCGACTTCACCTTCGCGCGGAACGTGCGGCTGGGGCTGAGCGCGGAGCGGGCGCTCGAACGGTACGGCGGCGTCGACTTCCGGAAGTGGAACCACGGCGTCGACTTCGACGTCAACGCCAGCCGGCGGGTCGCGCTGGTGGGCAGCTTCTCCTGGGGCGAGTCGATCCGCTACGGCGGGACGCCGTTCCTCGGGCGCGGCCGTCTCGGCAGCCTGACCGCGATCTTCCGGCCGGTCTCGCGGCTGCAGTCGCAGTGGAACGTCGAGCTGAGCCGGCTGACGGACCCCCGGACCGACACGCTCGTGTTCGACGTGCGGGTGCTGCGCGCGCTGACGACGTTCCAGTTCACCGAGCGGCTGCTGCTGCGCAACATCCTGGAGCGCAACTCGTTCGACCGCACGCTCGACGCCAACCTGCTGCTGACCTACCGCGTCAACGCCGGGACGGTCTTCTACCTGGGCTACGACGGCCGCTACCAGCAGGAGGACCGGCTGGACCCGCTGCGCTTCCCGACGCGGCGGTACCGCCCGACCAACCGGGCGGTCTTCATGAAGATCTCGTATCTGTTCCGCTACTGACCGCCCGGGGCCGGCGTGGAGTTCCGGCGCGGCGCCGTTCCCGTGGCGCTACCGCGCCGCGCCGGGCGCCTCGGTGGGCGTGACGGCCGCGGCGCCGGGCGGCGCGGGGCGGGCGTCGGGAAACGGCAGCAGGTAGTGGGTCCGGGAGCGGACGTCCGCGCCCTCGCGCGCCACCTCCACCCGCAGCCGCCGCGTCCGCCGGGTCTCGTCCGGGTTGGACGAGTAGAAGCCGAGCACGTAGTAGTCGCTCGTCTCGGCGTCGATCTCGGTGAACGCCTCGCGGAACGTGTTGCGGTTGACCACCGCGACGCCGCCGGTCAGCTCGGCCAGCGTCCGCAGCGACGAGTGCTGCCTGCGGACGTACTCGTTCCACTCGGTCGTCCGCAGGTCGAAGTCGAGGTCCGGGATGGTGGTCAGCCCGCGCACGTCGATGGTGTAGAAGGAGACGTTGGCCCGGTTCGCCTCGTCGATCAGCAGCAGCAGCTCGTTGTGCAGCTCCGAGTCGCTGAACACCTCGCCGAAGGCGTCGGTCGTGGCGAACTGGTCGAGGGCCGGCTCGTCGAACTCCGGCAGCCGCGCGTCGTCGCGGAAGAACCCGGCTTCCTGCATCGACTCGATGCGCGCGTTGACGCGGCTGTCGTCGAACGGGTTGAAGTCGTAGCCGGCGCTGACGTACAGGAAGACCTTGCGCCGGTGCCGGATCCGCTCGAGCCCGCGCACGGTCTCGATCGCCGTCTTGAAGGCCACGTGGGCGCGCCAGCGCGACTCGCCCAGCGACGAGAGCTGCGTCGCCCGGTCGATCAGCTGCCGCGGGTCGAACGCCTCGCCGACCGCCCGGTCGATGGCCCGCAGCCGGTTCCGGTCGCTGGTCATCCGCACGCGGATGGCCGACTTGCCGCTCGAGATGATGCCGAACTCGTCGCCTTCGTGGATCAGCGTCTCCGGCAGCAGGTCCATCACCCGGTGGATCAGCGGCGTGTCCGGCGGCCGGATGTGCAGGTCGTCGATGAAGATCACGAAGACGCGGCCCGGCGCCCCGGTCTCCGCCGCCGCGGTCCGCCCGGGCAGGATGATCCCCTCCTGCACGGGCGGCGGCGGCAGAAGCTGGTTGAAGACCCGTCCGCCGTGCACCAGGACCAGCGACGCCAGGACCTGCGGCCGGCCGTCCTCGTAGATCGTGAAGTCGCCGCGGGTCAGGTCGGGGATGAACTGCCCGCCGCCGTCGCGGACGACGACGTCGGTGGTCACCAGGGTGACGCCCGACCGGAACACCGGCGGCGGCTGCGCCCCGGCCGCGGCGGCCGCGAGCGCCGCGGCGGCCGCGAGCACGGCCGGCCGGGGGGTTGTGAACCGCACGTCCGGCAGTATAGCGCGGCCCCGCCGCTCGTTCTTGCGCGGGTTGCGCGGGGGTGCTATGGTCGCGGCGAAGGGTTCCGTCGGCCGTACAGGCCGCGCGCCTGAACGGTTGGACGAAGAGACACGGCGATTCGTTCCGTCGATCGCGAGGTGTTCATGTCGCACGCGTTCAGGCAACGATCCCGCTTCGGCGTCTTCCCGTCCTCCGCCGCGCTCGGCGCGGTCCTCCTGTGCGTCGGCGGCGCCTCGGCCCAGCAGTTGGGCGGCCTCTCCGGCGAGGTGACCGACAACACCGGCGGCGTGCTGCCGGGCGTCACCGTCGAGGTGTCCTCCACCGCGCTCGGCGCGCCGCAGGTGGCGTTCACCGACGGCGCCGGCCTCTTCAGCGTGGTGCAGCTCCCGCTGGGGACCTACACCGTCACGTTCACCCTGCCGGGGTTCTCCACGGTGGTCCGCGAAGGAATCACGATCGGCGCCGGGTTCACGGCGACGGTCGACGCGCGGATGGCGGTCGGCTCGGTCGAGGAGACGATCACCGTCACCGGCGAGGCGCCGGTGGTCGACGTGCAGACCGTCCGCCAGCAGGCGGTGCTCGACACCGAGGAGCTCGAGGTCCTGCCGGTGGGCAACTACGGCCTGCAGACCATCGCGCAGGTGACCCCCGGGTTCACGGAGGACCGGGCCGACGTCGGCGGCACGCGCGACACCTGGTCCGCGCAGGGCGCCTACCGCTTCTACCACGGCAAGCCGGGCACCCGCGCGTCGTTCAACGGCTTCCGGAACCAGTACTACATCGGCACCGCGTCCGGCTCCGGATACATCACCAACTCCGACACCATCGGCGAGATGCAGGTCGAGATCGCCGGCATGGGCGCCGAGAACGGCTCCGGCAGCACGACCATCAACGCCATCCCGCGCGAGGGGAGCAACACCTTCACCGCGTCGCTCAACACCAAGTACTCCGGTAGCGGCATGCAGGCGGAGAACCTGACCCCCGAGCTGCGGGAGTTCGGCATCGAGCCGCCGCGGATGGAGAACATCTGGCGCGCCGCCGGGACGATCGGCGGCCCGATCCTGCGGGACCGGCTGTGGTACTACGGCGCCGTCGCGCGCTGGGGCCGCCGCATCCAGCCGCCGGGCGGCTTCTTCAACGCGCTGCAGGGACACAACGAGTTCGGTTCGGCCGCGGCTCCCTTCCCCGATCCGCGGGTCGGCGGCCCGGACGAGATCCGCGACCCGTTCGGCCTCCGCGGCGGGCCCGGCGCCGCCGGCTTCTACAACACCCGGACGATCTTCCACGAGCTCGACCCGAGCCGGCCCGCCTACGACTACGACTGGAACCGGACGCACGCCGTCCGCCTCACCTGGCAGGCGGCCGAGCGGCACCGCTTCGCCAGCTTCCTCGACATCCAGAAGGACTGCCGCTGCACCACCGGCTACACCGGCCAGTTCGCCATCGAGAACGAGAACGGGTGGGACATGTGGCCCAACGGCGTCGTCCAGGGTTCGTGGACGTCGCCGGTCACCACGCGCCTGCTGCTCGAGGCGGGCGGCGGCTGGCAGACGGCGAGCTGGGTCAACTTCCCGGCGACCGGCGTCGTCGACGGCCAGGACCGCCACTTCCGCGACGCGGGCACCGGCTACCGCTGGGGCGCCCCGCTGCTGAACATCGCGCCGCGCGCGCGGACCGGCCGGAGCATGGAGTACTTCCGGATGTCGTACGTCACCGGTTCGCACAACTTCCGCGTCGGCCTGACGCTGGAGCAGGCTTTCAACGACGAAGAGCGCACCACCGGGCACCAGGACACGCTGTGGTACCTGCTGTTCAACGGCAATCCGCTGCGCCTCTACTACTACTCGCAGCCGTACTTCCAGCAGGAGCGGATGAACACCGAGCTGGGCCTCTACGTCCAGGACTCGTGGACGGTGGGCAACCTGACCCTGACGGGAGGGATACGGACCGACTACGTCTCGATGGGCTTCCCGGCGTCGCAGCTCGACGCCGGGCCGTTCGTCCCGGCGCGGACGGTGCCGGAGCTGCGGGGGGTGCCGAACTGGACCGACGTCAACCCGCGCGGCGGCGTCAGCTACGACCTGACGGGGGACGGCCGGACGGCGGCGAAGGTGTCGATCGGCCGCTTCAACGAGCTGACGCGCAGCCGGCTGACGCGCGAGTTCCATCCGTTCACGTCGTCGGTCTCGTCGGCGTGGCGTTCCTGGGTCGACGCCAACCAGAACTGGATCCCGGACTGCGACACGCAGAACCTGGCCGCGAACGGCGAGTGCGGCGGCATCGACAACGTCAACTTCGGCCAGTTCCCGGACCTGCAGCCGGACGACTACGTCCTGGGCAACCTGGAGGGATGCTCGGAAGCGGACCCGTCGGCCTGCCCCGCCACGACGTTCGATCCGGACGTCCTGTACGACAACCGGCCCTACACCTGGGACTTCCTGGCCGAGGTCCAGCGCGAGCTGACGACGGGACTGTCGGTCAGCGCCGGCTACAACCGCAACTGGTCGGGCGGCTACTGGGTGTCGGACAACCTGCTGACCAGCCCCTCCGACTACGACGAGTACTGCGTCACGGCCCCGTCGAGCGGCCGGCTGTTCGACGTGGTCGACCGGTTCTCGCCCGGCCAGGTGCTCTGCGGGTACTACGACGTCCGCCCGGAGCTGTTCGGCCAGAGCAAGCGGCTGGTGACCATCGCCGACAAGTACGGCGCCCAGACCCGCGTCTGGAACGGCTTCGTCTTCTCGGTCGACGGCCGCCTGCCGAACGGCATCCGCGTGACCGGCGGCCTCGACCTCGGGACGCAGGCCGTGGGCCACTGCTTCACCGTGGACGAGCCGAACCAGCCGCGCGACCTGTTCAACAACCCGGCCGGGCGGGGTTCGGGAGTGAGCGCCACGGGGTCGCCGAACTGCAGCCACACGCACACGTGGGGCAACCTGGCGGACTTCCGCATGCACGGCGACGTCCCGCTGCCGTCGGACTTCATGCTGAGCTGGATCTACAAGAACACGCCCGGCACGCCGATCAACGCGGTGGGCGACTTCACCAACGCCGACATCCACTGCTGGGCGGACGGAAACGGGAACTGCGACCCGACGAGCACGCGGACCGGGTTCGCCGGCAGCACCACCCGCACGCTCGCGATCACGGCGCCGAACCAGTACTTCACGAAGCGCTTCACGCAGCTCGACCTGCGCTTCCTGCGGACGTTCAACCTGGGCGACGCGCGTCTCGACACCAGCATCGACCTCTACAACGCGCTCAACTCCAACTCGGTGCAGTCGATCGAGAACACCATCGGCGTCGCGTTCGGCCGGCCGATCACGGTGCTCGACGCCCGGGTGCTGCAGGTGTACGCGAACCTGCGCTTCTAGCGCCGGCGCGGCTTGTCGAAGGGAGGACGCACGATGACGGCGAAGACCTGGAAGCGGGGGCTGGCGCTGGCGCTGGTTTTGCTGACGGCGCAGGCGCCGTCGGCGTTCGCGGGGCATCTGCTGGATTCGGCCCTGGAGGCCGCGGCGGAGGTGGGCGCCCGGCGGGCGCCCGCGGCCGGCGTTGCGTCCGTCCGTCCGGGGGCGGTCCGGGCGGCGGCCGCGCAGGCCCCGGCGGGGCAGGGCGACCGCGGCGGGACGGGGGCGCGCAAGGTGTGGGCGCTGATCGGCGCCGGGGTCGCGCTCGGTCTGATCATGATGAGGATCGACCGCGAGGTCGAGGATTCCACCCCGTCGACGCGCCGTGAGCGCCGGGACGGCTGCGGTTTCCTCTGCTCGTGACGCCGGGCGCCGCGCCCGGCGTCCGGCGGCGTCGCTGCTGCTGGCCGGCTCGGTCGCGGCGTGCGGAACGGGCGGCGGTCCGCCGGGTCCGGAACCCGGGGGGCGGGCCGCCGCCGGCCCTTCCGCGGTGACCGCGGCCGGCGACCTGTTCGTCGACCGCGCGGCGGAGGCCGGCCTGGTCTTCACGCACGTCAACGGGGCGTCCGGCCGCTTCCACTACCCGGAGATCCTGCCCCCGGGCGTGGCGCTTCTGGACTTCGACGCCGACGGCGACCTCGACGCCTGGCTGGTGCAGAGCGGCGTGCTCGGCGCGGACCCGGCGGCGGCCGGCGCGCCTCCGCCGTCCTCCGGGGCGCCGTCCGGCGGACGTCTGTTCCGCAACGACCCGCGGACGGGGGCCGACGGCCGGCCGGCGCCGCGCTTCACCGACGTGACCGCCGCGAGCGGCATCGACGCCGACTGCTACGGACTCGGGGCCGCGGCGGGCGACGTCGACAACGACGGCCTGGTGGACCTCTACCTGACCTGCTTCGGGCCGTCCCGCCTGTACCGCAACCGCGGCGGCGGGACGTTCACGGACGCGACGGCGGAGAGCGGGCTCGGCGGGGCGGGGGCGGCGGGGTTCGGCGTCTCGGCCGCGTTCGTCGACTACGACCGGGACGGCTGGCTGGACCTGTACGTCGGCCACAACGTCGACTACGGCCTCGGCGACGACACGGCGTGTCCGAACCCCGCGGGGGTCCGCGACTACTGCCCGCCGCAAGTGTACGGCGGGACGCCGGACCGCCTCTACCGCAACCTGGGAGGCGGCCGCTTCGCCGACGTCAGCGGCTCGGCGCTCGTCGGCGGGCGGTTCGGGCCGGCGCTCGGGGTGGTCACGGCGGACTTCGATGGCGACGGCTGGATCGACGTCTACGTCGCCAACGACGGGACCGAGAACGTCCTCTGGATGAACCAGCGCGACGGCACGCTGCGGGACGCGGCGCTGGCCTCCGGCGCGGCGCTCAGCGGCCTGGGGATACCCGAGGCGAGCATGGGGGTGGACGCGGGCGACTTCGACGACGACGGCGACGAGGACCTCTTCATGACGCATCTGACGCGGGAGGGGAACAACCTGTACGTCAACGACGGCGCCGGCCGCTTCGCCGACCGCAGCGCGCCCGCCGGCCTGGGCGCGTCGAGTCTGGCCTACACCGGCTGGGGCACGGCCTGGATCGACTACGACAACGACGGCCGGCTCGATCTGCTGGCCGTCAACGGCGCCGTGGTGATGGCGGAGGGGCGCGAGGGCGACCCGTTCCCGTACGATCAGCGGATGACGCTCTTCCGCAACGTCGGCGGGGGCCGCTTCGAGTCCGCGGGCGGCCGGGCGGGAGCCGTCTTCGAGCGCCCCGCGGTGGGCCGCGGGGCCGCGTTCGGCGACGTCGACAACGACGGCGACGTGGACGTGCTGGTGGGCAACGGCGGCGGCCCGGCGCGTCTGCTCGTCAACGAGGCCGCCCGCGGGAACCACTGGCTCGGGCTGCGCCTGGTCGGCGCCGGCGGCCGGGACATGCTCGGGGCGCGGGTCGCCGTCGAGCGCCCCGGCGCCCCGACGCGGTGGCGGCGCGCGCGCTCGGACGGCAGCTACGCGTCGGCCAACGACCCCCGGGTGCTCGTCGGTCTGGGCGACTCGCCGGCCGCCCCGCGCGTGACCGTCCACTGGCCGGACGGGCAGGTGGAGGCGTGGCCCGCCCTGCCGGTCGACGAATGGCGCACGCTGGAGCAGGGGACCGGCGACCCGATCGGGGGCGAGACCCGATGAGCGGCGCGAGACGGCGCGCCGGTTCGGCGGTCCGCCGTTGCGCCGCGCCGTTGCTGCCGCCGAGGACGCCGCCGGCGCGCTCGGCGGGTCCGGCGGGTTCGGCGGTCCGCCGCTGCGCCGCGCCGTTGCTTCCGTTGCTCGTGGCCGCCGCGTGCGGCGGCGCCGGGCCGGAGCCGGGCGCACCGGGCGCGCCGGCCGGGGCCGGCGGCGCGGCGGCGGACGAGCGGCTGGAGCCGGCCGCGCTCCCGGACCTGGGCGCGGTCAGCGAATCGGTGCGCGAGCAGGTGCGGGCGCGCTGGCGGGCGGTCGAGCGCCTGCAGGACGGCGGGGCGGCTCCCGCCGCGGACGCGGCCGAGACCTGGGGCGCGCTGGGGATGGTCCTGATGGCCGCGCGGTTCCCGCGGGCGGCGCTTCCGGCGTTGCGCAACGCGCGTGCGCTGGCCCCGGACGACGTCCGCTGGCCCTACTACCTGGCCCACCTGCACCGCGACGCCGGCGCGCTCGACGCCGCGGCCGAGCGCTTCGAAGCGGCGCGGCGGCTGCGGCCCGACGACGTGGCGGTCCTCGTTTGGCTGGGCGACGTGCGCCTCGCGCAGGGGGACGCCGACGCCGCCGAGCCGCTGTTCGCGCGGGCGCTGGCGCTCCATCCCGATTCGCTCTCCGCGCGCTTCGGCCTGGCCCGGGTCGCCTTGATGCGCGAGCGGTTCGCGCGCGCCGCCCGGGGCCTGGAGGAGATCCTGGAGCGGGAGCCGTCGGCCGCCGCGGCCCACTATCCGCTCGGGCAGGCGTTGCTGCGGCTGGGCGAGCCCGAACGGGCGCAGGAGCACCTGCGGCGGCGCGAGGCCGCCGACGTCCGCCCCGCGGACCCGCTGATGGACGCCCTGGACGGGCTGCTGGAGAGCGCGCAGGCGTACGAGACGCGCGGCATCGAGGCGCTCGGCCGCGAGGACTGGGACGGCGCGGCGGCCGCGTTCCGGCGCGGCCTCGAGCTCGACCCGGCCGACGCCGAGCTCCGCCACCGTCTCGGGACCGCGCTCTGGCTGCGGGGCGACGTCGGGCCGGCGCGCGGCGAGTTCGAGCGGGCCGCGGCCGAAGCGCCGGGGCTGGCGCAGGCGCACTACAGCCTGGGGGTGCTGCTGCAGCAGGAGGGCCGGCACCGAGAGGCGGCGGCGCGGTTCGCCCGGGCGCTGCGGGCGCGGTCGTCGTACGCCGAGGCGCGCCTGGGGCTGGCGTACAGCCTGCGCAGGTCGGGCGACGCGGAGGGGGCGCTGGCGGAGTACCGCCGCGTGTCGAGGATGGACCCGGATCTGGTCGAGGCCGCGTTCGGCGAGGCGATGGCGCTGGTCGTGCTGCGCCGCTGGGCCGAGGCCCGCGCGCGGCTGGAGCGGGCGCTGGAGTCGCACCCGGGCGACGCGGGGACGGCGCACGCGCTGGCGCGCCTGCTGGCGGCCGCGCCCGACGCGCGCGTCCGCGACGGCGCGCGGGCCCTGACGATGGCCGACCGCCTGGCGTCGCGGGGGAGGACCCTGGAGGTGGGGGAGACGCTGGCGATGGCCCTGGCGGAGGTGGGCGCCTGGTCTCGGGCGGCGGCGCTGCAGCGGGATCTGGCCGCCGGCGCCGCCCGCGCCGGCCTGACGGCCGCGGCGCGCCGGCTGGAAGCGAATCTGCGCCGCTACGAGCGGGGCGAGGCGTGCCGGACGCCGTGGCCCGAGGGCGGCGTGCCGTGAGAGGCCGGCGCGCCCGGACCGTTGTCGCGGGCGTCGGCGCGGCGCTGATCCTCTCGTCGGGGGCGCGCGCGGCGGCACAGCCCGCGGCCGGGGCCGGCGTGACGTTCACCGACGTGACGCGGCGGGCCGGCATCGACTTCGTCCACGACAACGGCGCGGCGGGGGAGCACCGCTACCCCGAACTGTTCGGCGGCGGGGTCGCGGTGCTCGACCTCGACGGCGACCGCCGGCCGGACCTGCTGTTCGTCAACGGCCGGGACTGGGCGCCGGGCGCCGCGACGCGCCACGGATTGTTCCGCAACAACGGCGACGGCACGTTCGCCGACGTCTTCGCCGGCAGCGGCCTCGACGGCCGCGAGGTCTACGGCCTCGGCGCGGCCGTGGCCGACTACGACAACGACGGCGACGACGACGTCTTCATGACCACCGTCGACGGCGGGCGCCTGTACCGCAACGCCGGGGACGGCGCGTTCGACGACGTGACCGCCGCCGCGGGCATCGGGGACGGCCGCTTCGCGGTCAGCGCCGCGTGGGTCGACACCGACCGGGACGGGCTGGTCGACCTGTTCGTCGGCAACTACGTCGACTGGTCTCCGGAATCGGAGACCGCGTGCGGGGACCCGCCCGGCTACTGCGGGCCGGACGCCTACGGCCCGGTCTCCCCAGTGTTGTACCGCAACGCCGGCGGCGGGCGGTTCGAGAACGTGACCGCGCGGGCCGGTCTCGACGAGCCGACCGACAAGGCGATGGGCGTCGCGGTGCTCGACTACGACGCCGACGGCTGGCCCGACCTGTTCGTCGGCAGCGACCGCGTGCCCGCGAAGCTGTACCGCAACGACGGCGGCGCCGGCTTCACCGACCACGGCCTGCGCGCGGGGGTGGCGCTCAGCGAGCGGGGGCGGGCCCGCGCCAACATGGGGGTCGACGCCGCCGACTACGATCGTTCGGGCCGGCCGGACATCCTCGTGGGCAACTTCCTCCACGAGATGCTCGGCCTGTACCGCGACGCCGGCGACGGCTTCTACGTGGACGCCGCGCCGCGGACCCCGGTGGGGCGGGCGAGCTACGGGTCGGTCACCTGGGCGGTCTTCTTCCTGGACGTCGACCTCGACGGGCATCTCGACGTCTTCGCCGCCAACGGCGGCACCGACGAGTCCCAGGGCATGCTGGATGCGCGGGCGCGGCTCCGCCAGCCGCCGCTGCTGCTGCGCAACCTCGGTGACGCCGCGTTCGAGGACGTCACGGCGGCGGCGGGCGAAGCGTTCGGCCGGCCGGCCCTGGGGCGGGGGGCGGCCTACGCCGACTTCGACGGCGACGGCGACCTCGATCTGGTCCTCACCGAGCTCGGAGGAGCCGCCCGGCTGCTCCGCAACGACCGTAGCGGCCGGAACCACTGGCTGCGGGTCCGGCCGGTCGGCGCGCGCTCGAACCGGCGCGGGATCGGCGCGGTGGCGCGCGTCGTCAGCGCCTCGGGGCGGCAGGAACGGATGGTGCGCAGCGGGTCGAGCTACGCCTCGCAGAGCGAGCTGCCGCTGACGTTCGGCCTCGGATCCGACGCGCGGGTCGAATCGCTGGAGGTCGTCTGGCCGTCGGGCGTGACGCAGCGCTTCACGGACGTCGCCGCCGACCAGCGGGTCGTCGTCGACGAAATCGCCGGCCTCCGCCGGGACCCGCCGATCGCCGGCCGCTGACGGCCGGGTTCAGCGGCCGAGCCGCGACGCCCGCGGCAGCTCTTCTTCGATCAGGCGCGAGAAGAACTCGAACGGCGGCAGGAACGGCGGCGGTTCCGGCGCGAGCCGGCCGTTGACGAGGAAGGCGGGGCTGGCGTGCAGGCCGTAGCGCAGCGCTTCGTCGAGGGCGTCGCGGATCGTCCGGCGCGTCGCCCCGCCCGCGGCGCAGGCGTCGAAGCGGTCGATGTCGAGGCCCGCTTCGCCGGCCGCCTGCCGCAGGCGCACGGCGTCGAGCACCGCGGGCCGCGAGAGCAACGCGTCGTGGAAGGGCCAGAACCGGCCTTGCCGGTGGGCGCACTGCGCGGCCTGCGCGGCGAGCATCGCGGCGGCGTTGCCGGGCGGCGGCAGGTGCTTGAACACGATCCGCACCCGGCCGCCGTACGTCTCCCGGACGCGGCCGAACGCCGCGGCGAAGCGCGCGTAGTCCGCGCTCCGGAAGTCGCCGAAGACGATCAGCTCGACGAGGGCGGCCGCGGGGCCGAGCGCCGCGTCCCGCGCGCCGCGCTCCACGGCGATGCGGGGCGGGTCGAGGGACAGCTCGGCGCGGGTGGAGACGGCGGTCAGCTCCTCCAGGTAGTTCATCCGCGCCAGTTCCCGCGCCGTCACCCGTTCGAGCCACGCGCGCAGGGCGGGCTCCATCCGCTCGAAGCCGGCTCCCCGGGCCGCCGCGCCCACGTCGGCGTAGAGCGCGCGCGCCGCCGAATCCGGCAACTCGACGATCCGCGGCGGGATCTCCCGTTCGAGCAGCGCGTCCGGCGTCAGGCCCTGCGCCTCCGCCTCGCGCGCGAGCAGCTCCTCGGCCACCAGCGCGTCGGTGAAGCGCCAGCGGGTGTCGTGTATCTCGCGGGCGAGCGCGATGAAGCCTCCCGGATCCTGCCGGCGCCACTCGCGGTCCACCTCGGCCACGGTGATGACGCGGTCCCCGACCGTCGCCGCCGCCGTGCCCGGCGGCGCGGCCAGGCCGGGTCCGTCCGCGCCGCCGGCGCCGTCCGCCGGCCGCGGCCTCGTCCGCGGACCGGAACGCTCGGCGGGCGAAGACCCGCCGGCCGCGGCGCCGCCGTGCAGGGCGACGTCGAGCGACGCGTGTTCGTGGGCCTCGGAGCCGCGGCTGACCGTCAGCACGTAGTCGCCCGGCGGCATGAGAGCGATCGGCGCGGCGGTGACGATGCGGACGTCGGAGGCCGACCGGACGGCGAGCGGCACGAGGTCGAGCGTGACGAAGGGGGTGCGGCCGAAGCCGGCGCCGGTGAGGGTCAGCGTGCCCGCCCCGGGGTCCGGCCGCGCGGCGGCGAGGACGAGCGGCGCGGCGGCGTCCGGCTGCGCGGAGGCCGCGCCGGCGGCCGTGCCGAGGGCCAGCGCGGCGGCCCCTGTCAGCTTGCCGATCATGGTGTGGTCGGCAAGAATATCAAGGATGACCGTGAAAAAGGTGCGCACGCCGGGTTCTTCCTTCTCCGACTCCGGGCCGTCCGGGCGGTTGCCCGCCGGCCTGCGGCTCGCGCGGGCCGCGCTGGTGCTGGCCGCCGCGGCCGCGGGCGGGTTCGCCTGCGCCCCCGCGGGACTGCCGCCGGAAGGCTCGGCGGAGTACCGGGAGACGGTCCGCGTCTTCTACCGCGGGCTGGCGTCGCTCGAGGTCGGCTTGCTCGGCGACGCGCGCGATCGGTTCGAGCGCGCCAGCGAGCTGGCGCCGGACGAGCCGGCCGTCCACGCCAACCTGGCCGTGGCGCAGGTGGGCGTCGGCGACGACCAGGGCGCGGCCGCCGCGTTGGAGACCGCCCGGGCGCTGGCGCCCGACAGCGCCGCCGTCGCCTTCCTGCAGGGCCAGCTCGCCAGCTTCGCCGGGCGGTCCGCCGAGGCGGTCGTTCAGTACCGGCGCGCGGCGGCCCTCGACGCCGATCACGAACGGGCGCGCTTCGCCCTGGCGCAGGAGCTGGAGCGGGGCGGGGCGGAGGACGACCTGCCGGAGGCGCGGGAGTGGCTGGAGGAGGTGCTGGAGCGCCGGCCGGAGAACCTGGCGGTGCTGCTGGAGCGCGCGCGGTGGGCGGCCCGGATGGAGGACGGCGCCGTGCTGGCCGACACCATCGAACGCCTGACCGGGCCGAGCGCGGCCTGGCCGGAGCTGGCCGTGGAGCAGCTCGATGGACTGTCCGAGGCCGCCGGCGCGGGGGACTCGGGACGGGCGGCGACCGCGGCGCAGTTGCTGCGCAACGTGCTGGTCCGCACGCCGTCCTTCCGCGAGGACCTGGCGGTGGTCAGCGTGAGCGCCGAGCAGATCGCGTCGCCGCTGATGCGCTTCCTGGCCATGCCCTCGCCCCCGGCGACCGCGGCGGCGGCCGACGAGTCGCTCGCCTTCGAGGCCGAGCCGATGGAGTCCGGCGCGGCGGGCCCGGCGGCGGCGCTCGCGATAGTGCACGGCGGCGAGGACGATACACCCGTGATCGTGCATACCGACGGCGGGACGGTGCGGCGCGCGGGCGCGGCCGAGGCGGAGCCGGAAGGCGACTTCCCGGGCGGCGCGGCCGGGACCCGCCCGGCGGCCGAGGCGTTGCTGCCGCTGGACTGGAACGGCGACTACCGCATGGACCTCGCCCTGGTCGGCCCGGGCGGGTTCCGTCTCCTGGTCCGGGGCGAGGACGGCGGGTTCGAGCCGGCGACCCCGGCGCCGGCGGACGGCGCCGACGCCGGCGGCCTGGCGGGCTACGGGGCCTGGGCGGCCGACGTCGAGATGGACGGCGACCTCGACGTCGTGCACGGCCCCGTGGACGAGGCGCCGTGGGTGCTGCGCAACAACGCCGACGGCACCTGGAGCGCGCTACGGCCGTTCCCCGAGGTGGCCGGCCTGCGCGGTTTCGGCTGGGGCGATCTGGACGTGGACGGCGATCCGGACGCCGTGCTCCTGGACGCGGCGGGCGGCGTGCACCCGCTGGAGAACCTGCAATCCGGCCGCTTCGGCGCCTGGCCCGCGTGGGAGACGGCGCGGCCGGCCGTCGCCCTGGCCCTGGGCGACCTGAACGCGGACGGCGTCCTCGACGCGGTCACCCTGGACGCGGCGGGGGAGGTCTGGCGCGCGAGCTGGAGCGACGGGACCTGGGACCGCGAGCGCGTCGCCGCGTGGCCGGCGTTCGCGGCGGACGCCGCCCCCGGCTCGCGGCGGCTGCTGCTGGCCGACCTCGACAACAACGGCGCGCTGGACCTGCTGGGCTCGGGTCCGGCGGGCACGCGGATCTGGCTGGCCGACGAGCGGTCCGCGCTACGGGGCGAACCCTTCGGCGCGCCGCTCGATGCCGAGGTCTTCGGCGTCGTCGACCTCGACGCCGACGGCCGGCTCGACCTGGTGGGGCTGCAGGACGGCGCGCCGGTGCGGTTGATGGGCCGCGGCGCAGCCGGCTACGGCTGGCAGCAGATCCGCCCGCGGGCCCACGTCGCGGCGGGCGATCAGCGCATCAACTCGTTCGGGGTCGGCGGCGAGATCGAGGCGCGCGCCGGACTGCTGGTGCAGAAGCAGGTGCTGACCGGGGCGCCGGTCCACTTCGGCCTGGGCGGGCAGCCGCGGATCGACGTGGCGCGCGTGGCGTGGCCGAACGGCGTCGTGCAGGCCGACTTCGACCTGCCGGCGCGCGGCGTGTTCGTCGCCGAGCAGCGCCTGAAGGGCTCGTGCCCGTGGCTCTTCGCCGACGACGGCACGGGTCTGCGCTTCGTCACCGACGTCCTCTGGCGCTCGCCGCTCGGCATGCGCATCAACGCCCAGGACACGGCCGGGGTGACGCAGACCGAGGACCGCGTGCTCGTCCGCGGCGAGCAGCTCGCCCCCCGGGACGGGCAGTACGACCTGCGCATCACCGCGGAGCTCTGGGAGACGCACTTCGTCGACCACGCGTCGCTGCTGGTCGTCGACCACCCGGCGGACACGGAGGTCTTCGTCGACGAGCGCTTCGCCCGCGACCCGGCCCCGCTGGACGCGATCGTCACCGGCCCCTCGCGGCCGGTCGCCGGCGCCTGGGACGACGCCGGCAAGGACGTCGGGGACCTGGTCGCCGAGCGCGACGGGCGCTACGTCGCCACCTTCGAGCGGGGGACCCACCAGGGGATCACCCGCGATCACTTCCTGGAGGTCCGCATCGGCCCCGACGCCGAGGAGCACGACGGCCTGCGGCTGCTGGCCTACGGCTGGATCTACCCGACCGACAGCAGCATCAACGTCGCCCTCGGCCAGAGCAGCCTGCCGGCCCCGCGCGGCGTGGCCGTGGAGGCCCTCGACGGCCGGGGGCGCTGGACCGTCATGCACCGGGACCTGGGCTTCCCGGCCGGCAAGCTCAAGACGATGGTCGTCCCGGTGGAGCGGCTGGCCGGCGGGCGCTATCCGCGGCGGCTGCGGCTGCGCACCAACCTGGAGATCTACTGGGACCACCTCGCCTGGGCGCCCCTGCGCGCCGAGGCGCCGCTCGAGACCGCGCGGCTCGCGCCGGTGTCGGCCGAACTCGGCTACCTCGGCTACAACCGGACGGAGTACGTCGGCCCCCGCCGGCTGGAGCTGCCGGTCTACGAGCTGGCGAGCGTCCGCCCGCGCTGGCGCGACCTGGTCGGCTACCACACCCGCTTCGGCGACGTCCGCGAGCTGCTCGCGGCGGTCGAGGACCGCTACGTGATCATGAACGCCGGCGACGAGCTCCGCCTCCGCTTCGCGGCGCCGCCGCCCCCGCCCGACGGCTGGCGCCGCGACTTCGTCCTGATCACCGACGGCTGGGTCAAGGACGGCGACTTCAACACGGCGCACTCCAAGACCGTCGGCCCGCTGCCGTCGCACGGCGAACCCCACTACGACCCGGACGCTTCGCCCGCCCTGGAGGACGATCCGGTCTACCAGCGCCACAAGGACGACTGGCGCAAGTACCACACCCGGTTCGTGGCGCCCGACGCCTTCCTGCGGGGGCTGCGCCGCGCAACCCCTTGAGGAGGATCCCGGGACATGGAGCCGGACAGGACCGCGACGCCGACGGAGAACGACGGCGCAGGGAGCGAATGCGCCTGCTTCGAGTGCGGCGCGCCGGCCGACACGCGGTGGCGCGAACACGTCTTTCCCTACGGAGCCGGCGCCTCCGCCGTAGAGCTGAACGTCACCCTGCCGGTGCGCGTCTGCCGGTCGTGCGGTTTCGAGTTTCTCGACCACGAAGCGGAGACGTTGCAGCATGAGGCCGTCTGCGCGCATCTCGGGGTGCTGACCCCGAAGGAGATACGCGGTATTCGGAGGATGCACGGCATGTCGCGCGCGGAGTTCTCCCGGGTGACCGGCCTCGAGGAAGCGACGCTGAACCGTTGGGAGAACGCGATCCTGGTTCAGAACGCGGCGAACGACCGTTACCTTCGCCTTCTGGCGCCGGAATGAAACGTCCGCGGGCTGGAACGCCTGGAGGCGTCACGACATCGAAGGTTCCGCGGGAAGGACGATCTACAGGCGGCCGAGCTGGCTTTGCGGCGAAAGGTGGTCGAGGAGATCGAGAATGGATGAACGCGACGTCGCCGCGGAGGTTCTCGACGGATTGCATGAGATCCGAGAACATCGAGCCGGCAGGAGAACACTTCGCGCGACCCGGGTCGAAGCGAAACCGCTTGCCGAGCTCGCTCCGGAAATGATGGAAAGGATTCGCGAGAATTTCGACGGCTCGGAGAGCGGTTCCATGGGCTTTCAGGAACCGGCTTCGGGATCCCGAGGTGATGCGGCGCCTCCGAAAGCTGGCGGAAACCGGCGGCGCCCGCGGGCGGTTCACCGGACGCCCATGACGACCTCTGGCGAGTCCGCACAGCCGGGGCGGGTCAGTCGATCCACACGCCGCCCGGATCGAAGATGCTGACGCCGCGCCCGCCGTACCCCATCGGCTTCGGCGCGTCGATACCGGGTCCGTAGGGCAGCCGCCGCTCCCGCGCGTGCCGGGACGCCAACGCCATGTGCTGCGCCTCCCGCCCTCCGTAGGCGGCGCCGGCGGCGCTGGCGGGGATACGCCTCGTCATCGTCCACGACGTGGCGGAGACGTGGTAGAAGCCGAGCGAGTGGCCGAGCTCGTGGGCGAACAGGTGTCCGAATTGCTGCCGGTCGTAGACCCGCACGCGGCAGGACGAATCGAGCATGAGCTTGATTCCGCCGGGGCGTGTGCCGACCTGAGCGCATCCCGCCACGTCGCGCCCCCCGCCGCAATGGGATCGTCCGTCGGACACGAACCCCACGGTGACGTAGCCCGGGTCGTGCGAGATCTGCGCGGCCAGCCCGCTTCGGGCCGTGCCGTAGACGCGCCCGCGCCACGGCTGGCCCGTGGCGTCTTCGATCAGCCGCCGCGCCGAGTTGCGAATGATGCGCCGGTAGTCGATGCTCCTGCCGTTGAGGTCACGAACGGTGCTGCCGACCGAACACCGCCCGTCGACGTCGCCGCGGAACACGTTGATGCGGATGCTCGCCGGATCGCGGAGCATGAAGGCGCGCCCCCAATCTTCGCCGCGGTCGTACTCGTCGTACACGAGTTGACGGTAGTAGGTGTTGCTCCACGAGTACCGTGCGTCACGACTCACCCCCCGCGCCGTGTCCACCGGTCCGAACACCGGCGCGCCGGCCGCCGCCGTCGGCGCATCTCCCGCGAACGGTTGCGCGTCCGCGTTCGTCGTCGGCGCGCCGGGGATCTCCAGTCCGTCCTCCTCCCCGCCACACGCGCCCGCCAGCCCGATCGCCAGTGCCGCCGCCGCCAGGATCGCCGTCCTCATCGCGTCGCTCCTTCCGAAGGTACAGGGCTTTTCCTCCTGCCGCTCGTACCGGGGGTCGCGGATCGGCTCCAGCACCGCTCTCCATGATCTCACCCTTCCTTATGTTTCAAGCTGGTCGCCGGGTTCGATGCCGCGGGCAGGCAGGCCAGCCGGTCGCCGTTGTTCACCCTCGAACCGATCTCCGGCGGCCGGTCCCGGCCGTGGAGTTCAGACTACCGCCCGGAAGCGACGGATCCCGTCAGGCGCACGCCACCGCTGGCGGCTCGCCGCACGGAGTGGAGCCCGCAGCGCGGGGCAAGTCGAAGCGGCGGGCACGGTCATCGGCAGCCTCGGGCGTACCGCGGCGGGCGGCAGGGGCAGCGCGGCAGGGCGGCGATCTGCCGGATCTCGGGTGGGAATCCGTGGCCGGGCGTCGAGCGGCGTTCCCGCGGTCGGCGCGGGCGGTGTCGGCGGCGCGGCCGGCGCCGGCACCGCCGGTCCGGCGGGACGGCGCATGCGGTAGGATCCGGGGCTTGTGCGCTCCGCAACGGCGCACGGAGGGAGAGCCCACGTGTCGGATGCAAGCATGACCGGGGTCGCCGGGCCCGTCGCCGCCGCCGAGGGACTGGATTCCGACCGGATCCAGTGGTTCAGGAACCTGCCGTTCCTCGCCCTGCAGCTCGCCTGCCTGGCCGTGTTCTGGACCGGCGTCTCGGGCACGGCGGTGGTCATCGGCCTGGTGACGCTGTTCGCCCGCATGTTCGGGCTGACCGCCGGCTACCACCGCTACTTCTGCCACCGGGCGTTCCGGACCAGCCGCGCGTTCCAGTTCGTGCTGGCGTGGCTCGGCGCATCGGCCGCGCAGCGGGGACCCCTGTGGTGGGGCGGACACCACCGCTGGCACCACCGGCATTCGGACACGGAGAAGGACGTCCATCCGCCCGGGGTCAAGGGGATGCTCTGGGCGCACGCCGGCTGGATCATGAGCGCCGGCAACGATCGGACGCGGGTCGAGTGGATCCGCGACTTCGCCCGGTTCCCGGAACTGCGCTGGCTGGACGAGCACCACTACGTGGCCCCGGTGAGCCTCGGCGCGGCGCTGTTCGGGCTCGGCCACTGGCTGGGCGGCGCGTACCCGGAGCTGGGCGTCAGCGGCGCGCAGCTCGTCGTGGTGGCGCTGTTCTGCAGCACGACGCTGCTCTATCACGTCACCTTCGCCGTCAACTCGCTCGGCCACCGCTTCGGGAGCCGGCGCTACGAGACGAACGACGCCAGCCGCAACAGCTTCTGGCTGGCGCTGGTCACCGCCGGCGAGGGCTGGCACAACAACCACCACCGCTACCCGGCGTCCGAGCGCCAGGGCTTCTATTGGTGGGAGGTCGACCTGACCCACTACGGCGTCGTGCTGCTGTCGTGGCTGGGGCTGGTCTGGGACGTCCGGGGGCCGTCGGCCGATGTGATCCGGGAGGGCGCGGGCCGGGGGCGGGAGACGCCCGCGGGCCGGGCGGCGTGATGCGCCGGTCACACCGTTCGGCCGCCCGGGCGCTCCACGAGAACCTGTATCAGGACGCGCCGGGCAGGGCGGCCAAACGACCCTGACCATCCCGCCGCACAACTTGGTCGTAGCCCGGTAGAGTCACTACCGCCGGGCCCGCTTCGGCGGGCCGGTGCGCGCTGGGGTTGCCGATGGAGGTGGCGTCGGAGAGCCGAGCGCCGACGCGCTCACGGGTGGCCGGGATTTCGCGGGGGGGCTGGGCGCCGGCGGCAGCGCCCGGGTCAGGCGGCGTCGCGGTCGCGCCGCCCGGCCAGGAACCCGTCGAGGGAGCCTTCGAGGCGCGCCATGCGTTCGCGCTGTTCGGCGATCTCGCGGATCGTTTCGTCGAAGCGCTTGTTGACGTCGTCGAAGCGTTTGTTGACGTCGTCGAAGCGTTTGTTGACGTCGTCGAAGCGTTTGTTGACGTCGTCGAAGCGCCTGTTGATCTCGTCGAAGCGTCTGTCGTTCTCTTTCTGCTGCCGATCTCCGCGAATGATCAGCGTCAGGAGCGTCGCTCCCTGACCGGCGACCAGGGCGGCGAATCCGAGAAGGATCGTGATGGTCTCGGTGCTCATCTGGTCCATGTGTCCCCCGGGGCCCGGGGCAGTATATCGGATCCCGGCTGGTTGCTGTCGACGCGGCGGCCGCCGGGGGCCAAGCGCAGTTCGTCCTGGCGTGCCGATCATCGTCAGAACCCGTGCGGGCAGGGGCAGGCGGTTGCCGCCCCTTGACACCCCGACTGAATACCACGGCCGGGCGGGAGTCGCCACCGACTTTCAACTACGCGCGGGACACCCTCCCGGGCATGTTCGCGCCGCTCCCGGTGGCCGTGCCGCCGACGACCGAGCTGCCGTAGCCGGGCGGCCTGGCCCCGGGGTCAGGAACGCGGCCGGGTCAGGGTCCACCAGACGGCCGCGACGGCCGCGGCCACGCCGAGCGCGGCCATTCCCCAGGCCGTCGAGACGACGGCCAGCACGAGGTAGATCGTCCAGCCGACGGCGGCCGTCACCGGACTCTCCGGGAACCAGACGATCGCCGCGACGGTGACGATCAGGTAAACGGCGGACGCCGCCAGCGCGATCCGCATGTCGACCTCGGCGCAAGACGGCAAACCTTGCCGCCTCGTGACGGCCCACGTTAGCGCCGTGCGTGCCGGGTCCGCAACCAGGAAGTTCCTCGGCGGGACGGCCGCGAAGTCGGCGGGGGTGGCCAGGCGCGCCGCACGGCGCGGGCGGCGACCCGGGCGCATGGTCCGGCGCGGCGTCGTCGCCCGGAGGATCCACCCGCACGGCGGGCAGTCTCCCGGCGCGGGTCGGTGGGCGGAAGCCGAACCGCAAGGCCCGCAAGGCCGTCGGAGGCGGGCGGGGTGTGCTAGCCTCGTCGGAAAGCATCGCGGGCGGCAGCCGGCAAGGAGGGTGGTCAGGTGCGGGTACCGACGTGGGTCCGGTTCGGCGTGGGCGTGGGGCTGCTGGCCGGAGTCGGGTTGGCGGGGCTTCCGCCGGCGGGCGCGGCGGCCGGCGCGCAGACGGACACCGTGGCGGCCGGCGGGCGGCTCTACCGCGGAAAGGGCGACTGCCAGGCGTGCCACGGCTGGGCGGGGGACGGCCGCAAGATGAACCTGCAGATGCCGGACGGCGCGAACCTGCGCGAGAGCGCCCTCACGCGCGAGCAGCTCGTCTTCGTCATCAAGTGCGGGCTGCCGGGGCGCTCCATGCCGGCTTACGACCGGCGGGCCTACGTCGACGACCGCTGCCTCGGCCGGACCCGCGCCGACCTCGACCGCATGGGGTTGCAGTTGTTCGATCCGCCGGCCACGCTCCAGAACCGGGAAGTGGAGCGGCTGGCCGACTTTCTGCTGGCGAAGGTGGTCGGCCAGGGTCCGATGGACCGGCGGAAGTGCATCGACTTCTGGGGCGAGGAGGCCGCCGTCTGCCGGACCGAGTTCCCGGATTGATTCCCATGGCCGTTCCCGCCCTCCACCGGAAACGCACGTACGAGGACTACCGGCGCACGCCGGACGACGAGCGCTACGAGCTCCTGGACGGGGAGTTGATCAGGGTTCCGACGCCGCGGGTGGACCACCAGCGCGTGGTCGTCAAGCTGGCAAGCCTCCTGCACGAGTTCGTGGAGGAGCGCGGCCTGGGTGTGGTTCTGGCCGCGCCGTGCGACGTGGTGCTGTCCGACGCCGACGTGGTGCAGCCGGACGTGTTGTTCGTCTCCCGGGAACGGGCGCACGTCATCGTTCCGGAGAACCTCCGGGGCGCGCCGGATCTGGTCGTCGAAGTGCTCTCGCCGTCCTCCGGCGAACGGGACCGGACGGTGAAGCGCGCGCTGTACGCGCGGCACGGCGTCCGCGAGTACTGGCAGGTCGACCCGCGGGCCCGGACGGTGACGGTGCTGCGCTCGCCGGACGCCGATTTCCAGACCGCGGACGTCTACCGGGGAGATCGCTTCGCGAAGTCGGCCGTCCTCGACGGGTTCGGCGTCGCGCTGGAGCGGATCTTCGGGCTGGACGCCTGACCGGAAGCGGCGAGGCCGGGAAGGGTTCGGGCGCCGCGCCCGCCGCGGACGCCATTGACCGGCGGACGGCGGCGCCCGGCCGGAAGCCCCGGGCGCCGCCGAGAGTCCGCCGCCGCGCGGCGCCGCCTATTCGTCGAGCGCGAACACGAACAGGAAGCTGGAGTTCTCCAGGTTGTCGTAGCGCACCGGGTGCAGGTGGCGGCCGCTCGCCTGCACCGCGACGTACTGCCGCGGCCCGACGGCGTAGGTGACCGGCGCCCCCTTGAGCGGCGTGCCCACGTTGAAGCGCCACAGCTCCTGCAGCGTCTCGTCGTCGTAGGCCACCACCCAGCCGTCCTGCAGCGCGGAGAAGACCAGGCCGCCCGCGGTCGCGATGGCGCCGGAGCGCACCTCGATCTCGGTGACCGCCTTGGCGATCACCTCGTGGGTGTCGGTGTCGACCGCGGTGATCGAGCCGTAGTAGAGGTCGCTGGTGTATTCGCGGCGCTCGCTGTTCGCGCGGTCTATGCCTCCCTCGGGGCCGAGCGAAGCCACCCGCGCGCCGGTCTGCGAGAAACAGCCCTCGGTGCCGGCGCCGTAGGCGATCCCCTTCTCCGGGTTGAATGCGGTCGGCTGGTGGGCGATGCCGCCGTGCCAGGTCGGGCAGGCGCGCTTCATCCGGTCGCGGTCGACGCGCAGCGCGCGCGCCTCCTCGTTGTAGATCTGCACGTCGAGGTCCGGGTCGTACTCCAGCGGCATGCCGGTCTCGGCGTCGAGCCCGGCCGTCCACGTCAGCTCGTTCACGTACTGGGCGCCCTTGATGAACTCCCCCGTGTCCCGGTCGACGGAGTAGAAGAACCCGTTGCGGGCGAAGTGGGCCGCGACGTTGCGCGTCTCGCCGTCGACGACCGTGTCGTAGAGCATGTGGACGCCCACCTCGTCGTAGTCCCACGAGTCGTTCGGCGTGTACTGGAAGTGCCAGCGCCGCTCCCCGGTCTCGACGTCGAGCGCCACGGCGGAGTTGGTGAACAGGTTGTCGCCGGGGCGGAACTCCGGGTCGTAGATCGGGAACGGATTGCCGGTGCCGAAGATGTAGAGGTTGCGCTCCGGATCGTAGGAGCCGGTCTGCCAGACGCCACCGCCGCCGGTCTTCCAGGCGTTGTGGTCGTCCTTCCACGTCTCGCTGCCGGGCTGGCCCGGCTCGGGGACGGTGTACCAGCGCCACAGCTCCTCGCCGGTCTCCACGTCGAGGGCCGCCACCCAGCCGCGCGTCCCGCCGTCGCCGGCGCCGTTCTGCACGAGGACCTTGCCGCGCGCCACCAGCGGCGCGGTCAGGAACCGCTCGCGGGCGCCCATCTCGGTGATGCCCGCGACCTCCACGTCCCAGAGGATCTCGCCGTCGTCGCGGTCGAGGGCCAGCACCCGCCCGTCCTGCAGGTTCTGCAGCACCTTGTCCTCCCACAGCGCGATGCCGCGCGTGCGCGGGCGGTTGTCCTCGTGGTCGACGCCGGGGTCGGTGATCCAGACGAACTCGCCGTAGTGCGGGTTGCGCGCGTCGATCTTGTAGACCGTGCCCCAGCCGTCGCTGGTGTACAGGAAGCCGTTGTCGATCAGCGGGTTGACCTCGTTCTCGGGGCCGTTGCCGCCGGTGTCCTGCATCCCGCCGAGGGCGAGCGCCCAGACCATGCGCAGGCCGCCGACGTTCTCGCGGTCGATCTGCGTCAGCCGCGAGTAGCGCTGCGAGCCGTAGTCGCCGTTCATCAGCAGCCAGTTCTGCGGCTCGTCCTGGGCGTTGATCAGGCGGTCCTGGGTGACCGTGAGCTGGTACTGGGCCGCGGCCGGGACGGCCGCCGCGGCGAGGAACGCGGACGTGAACGCGATCGGGGCCGGCAATCGAGGACGCAGGCGCATGGCGGTTTCCTCCTCACTGCAGGTTGCGTGGGTATAGCTTATAACGGTTCCGGCGCGTACAATGCGGCTCTCGCCGCGTCCGGCGGGAGGCGGGGGGAGCCATGCGATTCCTGAAGCGGATCCTGTTCTGGGCCGGCGCGCTGCTCGCCGCCGGTCCGTGCGGCGGCGCGGCGGCCCAGCCGCCCGAGGCGGGCGGAGGCGACTGGCCGACGTACCGCGGCGGCCTCGCGGGCGCGGGGCACTCGCCGCTCGCCGCCGTCACCCCGGACAACGTGTCGGCCCTGGCCCGGGCCTGGACCTACGACCTGCGGCGCGCCGATCCCGACCCCTCCGGCCGGGGGCCGAACTCGCAGGCGACGCCGATCGTCGTCGACGGCGTGATGTACCTGCCGGCCGCCGACCGCGTGGTCGCGCTGCGGCCGGAGACGGGCGAGGAGATCTGGAGCCATCCCGTGCCGGGCCGCCCGCCTTCGCGCCGCGGCGTCGCCTGGTGGCCGGGCGACGGCGAACACGGACCGCGCATCCTGTTCACCACCGGCCCGCGCCTGCACGCGCTCGACGCGGCCGACGGGGAACCCGCCGCCGGTTTCGGGGACACGGGCTCGGTGGACCTGGGCGTGCCCTACAACTCGGTGCCGCTCGTGTACCGGAACGTCGTGGTCGTCGGCGCCAACACGCCGCCCGGCGCCCTCGGCGGCGTCGGCAACGCCCGCGCCTACGACGCGCGCAGCGGCGCGAAGCGGTGGGAGTTCGACTCGGTGGCCCAGCCGGGCGACGTCGGGCACGAGACCTGGGGCGGCGACAGCTGGCGGGGGCGGCTGGGCGCCAACGCCTGGCCGTTCTACTTCACCGCCGACGCCGAACGGGACCTGATCTACCTGCCGCTGGCGTCGCCGATCCCCGGCTACTACGGCGGCGACCGGCCGGGCGAGAACCTCTACGGCAACTCGGTCGTCGCGGTCCGGGCCGAGACCGGCGAGTACGTCTGGCACTTCCAGACGATTCACCACGATCTGTGGGACGCCGATCCGCCGGCGCCGCCGGCCCTGTTCGACGTTCCGGGCGAGGACGGCCCGGTCCCGGCCCTCGGGGTGACCACCAAGTCCGGCTACCTTTATATCCTGAACCGCGAGACCGGCGAGCCGATCCACGGCGTCGAGGAGCGGCCGGTGGCGGCGAGCGACGTGCCCGGCGAGGCGGCCTGGCCGACGCAGCCGTTCCCGGTCAAGCCGCCGCCGATGGGCCGCATCCGCTACGAGGCGGACGACCTGGTGACGGCCGCGGAGACGACGCCGGAGCACGCCGCGGCGTGCGCGGCGCTGGTCGACGGCCTCGGCGAGATCCACAACGCGGGGCCGTTCACCCCCTGGGTCTACCGTCCCGCCGGCGCGCCGCCGCGGACCACGCTGAACTTCCCGGGCGGCGTCGGCGGCCCGAACTGGGGCGGCGTCGCCTTCGATCCGGCCACCGGTTACGCCTTCGTCTTCTCGATGGACGTGGGCGCCCTCGGCTGGATGGTCGACGCCGCGGACGAGGACGCCCCGTCGCCGTACGTGAAGCGGACCCCGCGTCCGGCCGGCTTCGAGGTCGACGTCGACGGCGTGCGGATGCCGTGCCAGAAGCCGCCGTGGGGCCAGTTGACGGCGGTCGACGTCGCGACCGGCGACGTGGCGTGGCGGCGCACGGTCGGCGTCACCGACTCGCTGCCCGCCGGCAAGCGCGACACCGGCCGTCCCGGGCGGGCCGGGGCCGTCGTGACGGCCGGCGGCCTGCTGTTCATCGCGGCGACCGACGACAACCGGTTCCGGGCGCTCGACGCGGCGACCGGCCGCGAGCTGTGGTCCGACCGGCTCGAGCGGCGCGGCAACGCCGACCCGATGACGTATCTCGGCGCGGACGGCCGGCAGTACGTGGCGATCGCCGCCACCGACACCGTCGTCGCCTACGCGCTGCCGTAGCGGCCCGCGCGGACGGCCCGCCGTTGCGAAGGGGCGGAACCGGCGGATACGGACGGGGGCGGGGAGTCCCGGACCCCGGCGGCCGGCAGCTTGCCCGCGGGGGTCCGTCGCGGTGATAGAGTGGGGAAGTCGAGGGGGTGCGAACCCGTCGCAGGCAAGGAGAAATCCGATGAAACGCCGTCTCCTGCTCGTCGTGACCACCCTGTCGCTCGCGCTCGCGGCGAGCGCGCCCGCGTCGGCTCAGGGTCCGGCCCGGGACCCCGCCGCCGACCCCGATCGCGCCGCCGCGGCCCGGGCGCTCGACCGCGGCCGGCGACTCGGGCTGATCGGCGGGATCGGCGCCGGCCTGGGGCTGGCGGCGACGTTCCTGTCGGACGAACGCAGGACCGCCGGGGCGGGGGCCGCGCTGGCGGTCGGCGGCGTGACGGCCCTGGGCCTGGGATTGATCGGCGATGTCGCCGGGTACCGGGCCAGGACGCGCCTCGATGCGCTCGACCGGCCGGCCGCCGGCGTCGCGGACGGCCCGGCGTTCGCCGAGGCGCAGCGGGCGCTGCGGCAGGGCCGGCGGCTCGCGCTGGCCGGCGACGTCGGCGCGTCGCTGCTGGCGGTCTCGCTCTTCGCCCCGGACAGGCGTCTGTCCGGCCCGGCCGGCCGGACGTTCCTGGCCGGCGCGGTGGCCGCGGTCGGCGCGGGCATCGTCGGCCGGATCAAGGTGCGCCGGGCCGAGAAGCGGCTCGCCGCGTTCGACGAACCGCCCGGGGCGAACCACCGGGTCGGCGTGGCGCCGCTGCCGGACGGGTTCGCCGCGAACTACTCGCTGGCGTGGTAGCGGCGCGCGACCGCCGGACGGCTCGCCGGCGGACGCCGTGAAGCCCGGCGCCGGGGCGGGACCGGCCGCCGACGCCGGATCGGATCGGAGGCGCGGCCCCGGGTGGAGGATGCCGAGATGCGCGTTTCACGCTCCTCGTACGTCGCGCTCGTCACTCTGGCGGCGGTTCCGTTCGTCTTCGGCGCGGCCTCGTTGCGCGCGCAGTCCTCCGGCTTCACGCCGGTCACCGACGCGATGCTTCAGGACCCGGCGCCCGGGGACTGGCTGATGTGGCGGCGGACGCTGGACGGCTGGGGGTACAGCCCCCTCGACCGGATCGACCGCGGCAACGTCGGCCGGCTGCGGATGGTCTGGTCGCGCGGCCTCGGACCCGGGCTCCAGCAGGGCACGCCGCTCGTCTACGGCGGCGTCCTGTACATGCCGAACCCGCGGGACGTCATCCAGGCCCTCGACGCGGCCACCGGGGACCTTCTCTGGGAGCACCGGCGCGACCGGCCGGACGACCTCGAGGACTACATGCTCGGCGTGCTGACCGACCTCAACCGCAACCTCGCCATCCACGGCCGGCACGTCATCGACACCAGCGGCGACGACTACGTCTTCGCCCTCGACGCGGTCACCGGCGAACTCGCCTGGGAGACCGAGATCCTCGACTACCGGGTCAACCCCGCCAACCAGAGCTCCGGCCCGATCGTCGCCGGCGGCAGGATAATCTCCGGCCGCGGCTGCACGCCGCGGGGCGGGCCGGACGCCTGCGTCATCGCCGCCCACGACGCGGCGACCGGCGAGGAGCTGTGGCGGCGGCGGACCATCCCGGCGCCGGGCGAGCCGGGGGACGAGAGCTGGGGCGCCGTGCCGTTCGAGGAGCGCAAGCACGTCGGCGCCTGGATGGTCCCCAGCTACGACCCGGAGCTGAACCTGGTCTACGTCGGCACGTCGGTCACCTCGCCGGCGCCCAAGTTTCTGCTCGGCGGCGCCGACCTGAAGCACCTCTACCACAACTCGACGCTGGCCCTCGACGCCGACACCGGCGAGATCGTCTGGCACTACCAGCACCTGAACGACAGTTGGGACCTCGACCACCCCTTCGAGCGGCTGCTGGTCGACACCGTGGTGCGCCCGGATCCGTCGGCGGTCGAGTGGATCAACCCGCGGCTCGTTCCCGGCGAGCGACGCCGGGTGATGACCGGCATCCCGGGCAAGACGGGCATCGTCTACACGCTCGACCGCGCCACGGGCGAGTTCCTGTGGGCCACGCCGACCATCGCCCAGAACGTGGTCGCGGGCATCGACGGCGCCACCGGCGCGGTGTCCGAGAACGCGGAGGTCGTCTTCCGCGCAGAGGGCCAGGAGGTCTTCGCCTGCCCGACCCTGGTCGGCGGCAAGGACTGGGAGGCGGGCGCCTACAGCCCGCTCACCAACGCCATGTACTTCCCCCTGCGCAACGCCTGCGCCCGGATCGTGGCCACCAACGACGGCTCGCTCTACGGACTCGGCGTCCGCTCGCAGATAGCGCCCGGCACCGACCAGGTGGGCACCGTGCAGGCGATCTCGGCCGAGACCGGCGCGGTGCTCTGGAAGCACGAGCAGCGGGCGGCCACCAGCTCCCTGGTGGCGACCGGCGGCGGGCTGGTCTTCGGCGGCGACCACAACGGCCGTTTCCGCGCCTTCGACCACGAGACCGGCGAGGTCCTCTGGGAGATCAACCTCGGCTCGCCGCTGACCGGCTTCCCGATCACCTACGCCGTCGACGGCCGGCAGTACGTCGCGGTCAGCACCGGCACGTCGCTGACGTCGGGCGCCTTCAACCGCCTGACCCCGGAGCTGCGCCCGAGCGCCGGCAACACCCTGTTCGTCTTTGCCCTGCCGGAGTAGCGGGCGTCCCGGCCGCGACGGCTCGGTGGACACGGACCCGCGCCGGGCGCATGAAGAAACGCAGACTGCCCACCGGCATCCAGACGTTCCGCGAGGTCCGCGAGACGGACTGCTACTACGTGGACAAGACCGCCCACGTCCGGGCGCTGGTGGAGGAGGGCAAGCACTGGTTCCTGTCGCGCCCGCGGCGGTTCGGCAAGAGCCTGCTGCTCGACACGGTGAAGGAGCTGTTCGAGGGCAACGAGGCGCTGTTCCGCGGCCTGCGCGTGCACCCGCATTGGGACTGGACGGCGCGCCACCCGGTGCTGCGGCTGGACTTCAGCGGCAACCGCGGGACGGTGGAGACGCTGCGCGCCGGTCTGATGCAGCAGCTCGACGACGTCGAGGAGGACTTCGGACTCGCCCTTCCGCGCCGCTACGACGACGCGGCCACCCGCTTCCGGCAGCTTCTCCGGGCGCTTCATCGGGAGACCGGCCGGCGGGTCGTGGTGCTGGTCGACGAGTACGACAAGCCGATGCTGGACGCCCTGGACGCGCCGGACGCGGCGCGAGCCAACCGGGATTACCTGCACGACGTGTACTCGGCGGTCAAGTCGCGCGACGCCGACGTGCGGTTCGCGCTGTTCACCGGGGTCACGAGGTTCTCGAAGGTGAGCCTGTTCTCCGGTCTCAACCACCTGACGGACCTTACGTTGGATCCCGCGCACTCGACGATCTGCGGCTACACGGACGAAGATCTCGACACGGTGTTCGCGCCCGAGCTGCCGGGTCTCGACCGGCAGGCGATCCGCGACTGGTACGACGGCTACTGTTGGCTGGGCGCGGAGAAGGTGTACAACCCGTACGACGTCCTGCTGCTGTTCGGCACGCGGCGTTTCGACGCGCACTGGTTCGAGACCGGCACGCCGACGTTTCTCGCCCGGCACCTGCTCGACAACCGGGTCTCGGCCCCGGCCCTCGACGATCTGCTCGCGTCCGCGGATCTGCTCGGGGCCTTCGACGTCGGGGACGTCTCCACCGAGGCGCTGCTGTTCCAGACCGGCTACCTGACGGTGCGGGACACCGTGGACGTGGACGGGGAGGCGCATTACCGGCTCGGCTATCCGAACCGCGAGGTGCGCCAGGGGCTGAACCGGCGGCTGCTGCGCGCGCTGGCCCCGGACGCCGCCGGCCAGGTGGCGGGCCGGGTGCGGCTGCGGGCGCTGCTGGCGGCGAACGACCTCGCCGGAGTCGAGGATCTGTTCCGGTCGTTCTTCGCCGGCATCCCGTACAACTGGCACGTCAACAACCCCGTCGCCGACTACGAGGGCTACTACGCCAGCGTGTTCTACGCGCACTTCGCGGCGGCCGGACTCGACGTGGCGACCGAGGACGCGACCAGCCGGGGCCGTCTGGACATGGCGGTGCGCGCGGCCGGGCGCGTCTACCTGTTCGAGTTCAAGGTGGTGGACCGGACGCCGGAGGGGAAGGCTGTCGCGCAGCTTCGGGAGCGGGGCTACGCGGACAAGTACCGGCATCTCGGCCAGCCGATCCACCTCGTCGGCGTGGAGTTCAGCCGTGAGACCCGGAACGTCGCCGCGTTCACCGTCGAACCGGGATGACGCCGCGGCGCGCCACGAGGACGGACATGGACCTGGAGTGACTCCTGTGAAACGCGCGGACCCGCTGGCCGCCTTCACCGACGACGAGCTGCGGCCGCAAGAACGCCCGAGGGCGGTGCAGTACTTCTCCGACGAGTATCTGCAATTCTGTCGCAGCCTGTCGGCGGACGACATCCTGCAGTTCCTGGAAGAGTATCGATTGAACTACGCCGCCGCCGAGGCCGCGCGGCGGCAGGGCTCGTCGTCGTCCGAACACCCTTACCCCAGGGCGTTCGTCACCAGGGTCAGCAGCACACCGCCGGCGATCACCGAACCGAGCTGACCGGCGGTGTTCGCGCCCATCGCGTGCATCAGCACGTGGTTGGTGAAGTCCTCCTCCTGGGCCACCTTCTGCACCAGCCGGCCGCTCATCGGGAAGGCGCTGATGCCCGCGGCGCCGACCAGGGGGTTGATGCGGCCCCCGGTGACCAGGGCGAGCAGCTTGCCGAAGCAGAGGCCGGCGACCGTGTCGAGCACGAAGGCGCCGAGACCGAGCAGCAGGATGAGCAGCGTGTTGAACTGCAGGAAGGTGTCGGCCTGCATGAGGCTGCCGATGGTCAGCCCCAGGAACAGGGTGGAGACGTTGGTCAGCGTCTCGGAGGCCGCGCCGGCGAGCTGCGGGACGACGCCCGATTCCTTCATGAGGCTGCCGATCATCAGCGTGGCGACGAGCGGGGCCGACTGCGGGACGAGCAGGCCGATGACGACGGTGACGACGATGGGGAAGAGGATGACGGCGGCCCGCGGCACCGGCCGCGGCGCGTAGGCCATGCGGATGCGGCGTTCCCCGCGGGTCGTGAGCAGCCGCATGATCGGCGGCTGGATGATCGGCACCAGGCTCATGTACGAGTACGCGGTGACCGCGATCGGCGCGAGCAGCTCGGGGGCGAGCAGCGACGAGACGTAGATGCTGGTGGGGCCGTCGATGGCGCCGATGACGGCGATCGACGACGCTTGGTTCAGCGGAAAGCCGAGGACGGTGGCGAGCAGCAGCGTCGCGAAGATCCCCAGCTGGCCGGCCGCCCCGAGCAGGGCGAAGATCGGCTGCGACAGCAGCGGCCGGAAGTCCATCATCGCGCCGATGCCGATGAAGATGAACAGCGGGAAGAGCTCGGTCTCGATGCCGAACTCGTTCAGCAGGTAGAGCATGCCGCCCGGCTCGTTCAGCGGCGAGTCCGGCAGGTTGCCGAGCAGCACGCCGAAGCCGATCGGCAGCAGCAGCGTCGGCTCGTACTCCCTGGCGACGGCCAGGTAGATCAGGACGCCGCCGACGGCGAACATCAGGAGCATCCCGAAATCGAGCGGCATCATGGGCGTGACGGAATTCGGCGGGCCGGACGCGGTCAGCGCGGCGTCAGGGTGACGAGCGGCTGGCCCTGGACGACGCGGTCGCCTTCCTTGACGTGCACCGTGGTGACCGCGCCCCGCCAGGGCGAACGGATCACGTTGAACATCTTCATCGCTTCGATGGTCAGCAGCTCGCCGCCGCGCTCGACCGGCAGGCCCACGGACGCGGCCACCTTCGAGACGGAGCCGGGAATCGGCGCCGTCATCGTGCGCGGCCCGCCGCCGGCCTCTTCCGCGGCCGCTCCGGCGGGGACGAGCGGGGCCGTCGCCGGCTCGGCCTCGGCCGTCGCCGGCTCGGCCTCGGCCGTCGGCGCAGGCTCCGCGCCGCCGCCGCTGCGCGCCGGCTCGACGTCGACCGAGTAGGCGGTCCCCGACAGGCGGGCCGTGACCGGCCGGGCCCGCGGGTCGTCGATGTCGACGTCGTACACGCGGCCGTCGATGGTGACGCGGTAGCGGGTCACGGGCGGGGCCTCGCCCGTTCCGCCGGCTGGCCGAGCCGCTGGGCGCGGTGGATGCGCCGCCACGCCGGCACGTCCGATTCGAGCGGTATGGGGCGCGCGGCGCGCGCGCGCGCGACGGCCACCGCGAGGGCGCCGGCCCGGCGCTGCCGCTCCTGCTCGGCCGCGGCCTCCAGACGCGCCCGCTCCGCCGCCTTCGTGCGCCCGCCGCCGCTCCCGCCCGGCAGCTTGAAACCGCCGTAGAGCAGGGGCGACGTCAACGCGTACATCAGGGTGATCAGGCCGCCGAGCGCCAGGAACAGCAACGTGGAGCCGACGCCGGCGATTTCCAGGACCGTCCGCAGCTCGGGCGTCATCGCGCGGCCCTACAGCGGAATGTTGCCATGCTTCTTGGGCATCGCCGCGGTCTGCTTGTCCTTCAGGAAGTCGAGCGCGGCGACGACGCGGGCGCGCGTCTCGCGGGGATGGATCACGTCGTCGATGTGCCCGGTGGCGGCCGCCGCGAAGGGAGAGTTGAACTGCTTCTCGAACTCGTCCTCGAGCCGCGCGCGCTCGGCCTCGCGGCGGGCCGGCGCCTCCTGCTTCAACTGGCGGGCGTAGAGGATGCTGACCGCCCCCTTGGCCCCCATCACCGCGACCTCCGCGGTCGGCCACGCGAGGCAGACGTCGGTGCGGATCATCTTGCTGCTCATGACGATGTAGGCGCCGCCGTACGCCTTGCGCAGCACGACCGAAACCTTCGGCACGGTCGCCTCGGCGTAGGCGTACACGATCTTCGCGCCGTGGCGGATGATCCCGTTCCGTTCCTGGTCCGCGCCGGGCAGGAACCCGGGGCAGTCGACCAGCGTCACCAGCGGGATGTTGAACGAGTCGGCGAAGCGGATGAAGCGGGCGATCTTGTCCGAGGCGTCGATGTCGAGCACGCCGGCCAGATGCTCCGGCTGGTTGGCGACGATCGCCGCCACCCGCCCCTTGAGCCGGATGAAGCCGACGACGGCGTTCGGGGCGAAGCCGGCGTGCACTTCCAGGAAGGAGTGGCGGTCGGCGATGCGGGTGATCGCGTCGCGGACGTCGTAGGCTTCCTCCGCCGCTTCCGGAATCAGGTTGTCGAGCTCCGCCACGTCCGGCTCGATGCTCTGCTCGGCCTCGACGATCGGCGGGTCCTCGGCGTTGTTGGACGGCAGGTACCCGAGCAGTTGCCGGGCCACGTCGAACGCCGCGTTCTCGTCGTCGGCCACGAAGTGGGCGACGCCGGAGCCGCCCGCGTGGGTGTCGGCGCCGCCCAGCGTCTCGGCGTCCACCTCCTCGCCCGTGACGGTGCGGATGACGTCCGGGCCCGTGATGAACATGTAGCTGCTGCCGCGGGCCATGATCACGAAGTCCGTCAGGCCGGGCGAATAGACGGCCCCGCCCGCGCACGGCCCGAGCATCAGGCTGATCTGCGGCACCACGCCGCTGGCCTGGGTGTTGCGCCAGAACAGGTCGCCGAAGCCGGCCAGGCTCCAGATTCCTTCCTGTATGCGGGCGCCGACCGAATCGAGCAGCGCCAGCACCGGCAGACCGCTGGCCGTGGCGGTCTCGAGCAGGCGGCCGACCTTCAGCGCCTGGGTCTCGGAGAACGAGCCGCCCAGCACCGTGAAGTCCTGCGCGAAGACGGCGACGCGCCGGCCGTCGATGAATCCGAAGCCGGTCACCACGCCGTCGCCCGCGTGCCGCTGCCGGTCGAGCCCGAACGCGGAGTGGCGGTGCTCGACGTACGGCCCGAGCTCCTCGAACGAGTTGGGGTCGAGCAGCCGCTTGATCCGCTCCCGCGCCGTCAGCTTGCCGCGCGCGTGCTGCGCGTCGATGCGCGCCCGGCCGCCGCCCATCCGCGCCTCGGCGCGCCGCTCCGTCAGCGAATCGCCCTTCTCGGCGGCCGGCGCGGCCGTTTCCAGGTTGCCCGCGTCGGCCTCGGCGGAGTCCGCGTCCGGGTCGACGCGCTTCCTGTCGCGCCGCCGCGCCAGCGCGCGCACGGCGGCGACGAGGCCGGCGCCGGCCATCGTGGCCGTGACGGCGCGCGCCTCGCCGGACATCTTGATCGGCTTGATCGGCACGCCGAGGACCTTCGAGCGGGAAGCCTTGCCGCCGTCCGGCGGGGTCTCCGCCGGCGGCGAGGATTCGGACGGCTCGGGGGCGCTTCCGTTGTCGGACATGGTCGGACTCATTCTAGCCCAAACGAGTCCCGCCCGGCGCGGCGCGTCCGGGACGCCCCCCGCGCGGCCCGCCGCGGACCCGGCCCTGTACGGTCCGGAGGGCGCCCGCGAAGGGGAGTCGTCGGCCGCCGATTGAAGGTACCCTGTGCGCGGAACGCCGCGCGGGGACGGTCCCCGCCGCGGCGCTTCGCGGCGAGAACGTTGACCGTTTCCCTGCACTTCGTCGCCGGCACCCTGGACGTCGCCGGGTTCGCCGAGTCGGACGGCGCCCGGTTGCCGGACGCCTGCCGCTGGGACCCGCGCACGCGGCGCTTCCGCGCGCCGGCCGCCGCCTACGCGCGGGTGGTCCGGGAACTGGTGCGGCGCCGGATCCCGTACGAGGACGAAGCGCGGCGGTACGGCGCGCTCGACGAGGGCCTGCAGGTGCGCCGCGAGCCGCGCCCCTTCCAGACGGAGGCGCTGGAGGCGTGGCGCGCCGCGCAGGGCCGCGGCGTGGTCGTGCTGCCGACCGGCGCGGGGAAGACCGAGGTCGCGCTGCTGGCCCTCGACCGGGTGCGGCGGGACACGCTGGTCGTGGCGCCGACCCTCGACCTGGTGACGCAGTGGCATCGGCTGCTCGGCGCCCGGCTGCGCCGCGAGGTCGGCGTCGTCGGCGGGGGCGACTACCGGATCGAGCCGGTCACCGTCTCGACCTACGACTCCGCCTTCCTGCGCATGGAGCATCTCGGCGCCCGCTTCGGCCTGGTGGTGTTCGACGAGTGCCATCACCTGCCGGGCGACGCCTACGCGCTGGCCGCCCAGCACAGCCTGGCCCCCTACCGCCTCGGACTGACGGCGACGCCGGAGCGCGCCGACGGGCGCCACGCGGACCTGGAGTCGCTGGTGGGGCCGATCGTCTACCGCCGGCAGGTGCGCGACCTCGCGGGCGAGTACCTGGCCGACTACACCGTGGAGCGGATCCTCGTGGAGCTGACCGCGGACGAGCGCCGGGAGTACGACGAGGCGCGCGGCGTCTACCGCGACTTCGTGGTCGGCCAGGGCATCCGCATGTCCGCCCCGGACGGCTGGACGCGGTTCATCATCCGCTCGTCGCAGAGCGCCGAGGGCCGGCGGGCGATGGCCGCGTACCAGCGCCAGAAGATGCTGGCCTTCGCCGCGCCGTCGAAGCTGGCCTACGTGGAGGCGCTGCTCCACCGGCACCGGCGCGACCGCGCGCTGCTGTTCACCGAACGCAACGCGGCCGCCTACGCGCTCTCGCGCCGCTTCCTCGCCCCGATCATCACCCACCAGACGAAGGTGTCCGAGCGGGTCGGGATCCTGGAGGACTTCGCGGCCGGCCGCTACAACGCGCTGGTCACGTCGAAGGTCCTCAACGAAGGGGTGGACCTGCCCGCGGCCAACGTGGGCGTCGTGATATCGGGTAGCGGTTCCGTGCGCGAGTACGTGCAGCGGCTCGGCCGCATCCTCCGCAAGCAGGGCGACAAGAAGGCGGTCCTGTACGAGCTGGTGGCGAACGACACGTCGGAGGTCCTCACCAGCGACCGCCGCCGGGAGAGCGATGCTGACGGTTGACCTCGTGGGGGCGCGGCGCCGCGGCGGGCGCATCGAGGTGCCGGCGCCGCGGCCCGCCGCGCGGCGGCGGCTGCTGGACGCCGCGGAAGGCTACGTCGCCGCCGCCCGGGCGGCGGTCGGCGGCGCCCGCGCGGCCTTCGAGGCCGCCTGCGACGACGTGCCGCACCATCCGGCCGACCACCGGTCCGTGCGCGGACTGCGCAAGCTGGTCGAGGACCGTTGCGTGTTCGAGGTGCGCGGCGGCGTGGACCCGCCCGCGCTGCGGCGGGCCGTCTTCACCCGCGCGTCGGAGGCCCGGCGCGCCGCGGGCGACGCGGAGCGGTTCGATCCCGAACCGGTGCTCGCCGCGTCGGCGGCCGAACTCGGCCTGCCCGCGCGGGACGTCCGGGACGCGCTGTTCGCCGACCTGCAGGAGAACCACGTCCTCGCGCGCTTCGACGCGATCGGCGGCGCCGCGCTGGTCGACGCCTGGGAGACGGCCCGCAAGCAGGCGATACTGCTGCGCGCGGTCCGCGTCGTCGTCACGCTGCGGCGGCCCGACGCGCGCGGTCTGCGCCTGTTCTTCCGGCGGCTGAAGTTCCACCGGCTGCTGCACGCCGCGGCGCGGCTGCCCGACGGCGGCTGCCGCGTCGAGATCGACGGGCCGTACAGCCTGTTCCGCTCGGTCACCACCTACGGCCTGCAGTTGGCGCTGCTGCTGCCGGTCCTCGACGCCTGCGGCCCCGGCTGGGAGCTCGACGCCGACGTGCTGTGGGGACCCGAGCGGCGGCCCGCGACTTTCCACCTCGAAGGTCCGCCGGCCGGGGCCGCGGCCGGCGGCGACGAACGGCTGCCGGACGAAGTCGCCCGGCTGCGCGACCGTTTCCGGGAGATGAAGACGCCCTGGAAGGTCGCGGTCGCGCACGCGCTGCTCGACCTGCCCGGCGTCGGCCTGTGCGTGCCGGACCTGGTGTTCACCCGCCGCGACACCGGCCGCCGCGTCTACTTCGAGGCGCTCGGCTTCTGGAGCCGCGAGGCGGTGTGGCGCCGCGTCGATCTCGTCGCCGCGGGCCTCCCGCGGCCGATCGTCTTCGCGGTCAGCCGCCGGCTGCGCGTCAGCGAGGAGGTGCTGGACGGCGAGCTTCCCGGCCGGCTGTACGTCTACAAGGGCGTCATGAGCGCCCGCGCGGTGGAGGAACGGCTCGAGGAGGCCGCGCGCGCGGGCGCCTCCCTTGCCGGCGGCGAAACGGCGGGCGCGGGCCGCCGCGGGTGAGACGGCCGCCGGCGGGTCAGGGCCCCCCGCCGCCGCGCCCGGCCCGGCGGGCCTTCCAGATGCGGGCCAGCCGCTCGGCTTCCGCGATCTGGTGCCGGAACATGTCGGGGTCGAGGCGCCGCTGCATTCGCCGGGCCTCGTAGCCCTCCTCGGTGGCCGACCGCTCGGCCGTCAGCTCGAACCACATGTAGGCGAGCACGTCGTCGCGGGCCACCCCGTCGCCGGCGGCGTAGCGGTTGCCGAGCTCGAACAGCGCCCGGGCGTCGCCGCGCTCGGCGCGCTCGAGCAGCTCGTCCACCGACGGCCGGGGCGCGTCCGCGCCGGGGCCGTCGAGGCAGGCGGCGGCGGCCGCGGCGAACAGGGCGGCGAGGGCGAGCCGGCGTAGCGGACCGTCGGGCGCCGGGGTCACCACGGGTCTCCGGAGGCCCGGGACCCGCCGCGCGCGGGCGCGTTGGCGACCAGCCAGACGACGTCGATCGCGAAGGAGCAGACCAGCAGGGCCAGTGCGCCGCCGGCCACCCGGGCGGCCGGTTCGGCGGGCACGGCGGGCGCGAGGCAGACGATCAGCGCGACGCCCTGCGCGGCGCAGATCGCCTTGCGCCGCGCGCTGTCCGGCAGGTCGGCGGTCAGCGGAGGCCAGAGCCGGCCGGCGGCCACGAACAGGTAGCGGAGCGCGCCGATGAGCAGCACCCAGGCCTCCACGCGGCCGGCCCGCCAGACCAGCACCGAGAGCGCGAGCATCAGGAACGCGTCCAGCTCCATGTCGAACCGCGCCCCGAACCGGGTCTCCTGTCCGCGCCGCCGCGCGACGCGCCCGTCGACGCCGTCGAGGGCCAGCGCGGCCGCGGCGATCCCGGCGATCCACCAGAGGCCGGCCGCGTCCGGCGGCGGCTGCAGGGTCAGGCCCGCCAGCGGCACGACGAGGGTGGCGCGGACCAGGGTGACCTGGTTTGCCGCGCCCAGGCCGGGCGGCGGCAGGCCGCGGGGCAGAAACCGCACGACGAGCGCGGCCAGTAGAGTATAGAGGCCCAGGACGTCGGTGAAGTACCGTGGCGGGAGCTCCAGCAGCCGGGAGGTGGTGAATGCGCAGGCGGCCAGGGGAAGCAGGCCGAGGGCCAGGTCGGCGAGGGCGCGGACGGGGCGGATCGGGCGGCCGGTCCGCGCGGGCCGCCGGGCGCGCGGCGGCATGACGATCGTCCGATAAGGTTCCCGGACCGCGTCCGCGATTTCCTCATGTCCCTCGGAGATCCCGCGCCGACGGCTCGTGCGTTCTGGATCCGTGAACCCGGCCACGGTCGGATTCTGTGCGCCGGGCTTCCGCCGAGGCAAGCCGGCGAGGTGCGGGTCCGCGCCCTCTGGAGCGGCATCAGCCGCGGCACCGAGGCCCTGGTCTTCCGCGGGCGGGTGCCGCCTTCGCAATACGCGGCGATGCGCGCTCCGTTTCAGGAAGGGGACTTTCCGGGTCCCGTGAAGTACGGCTACAGCAGCGTCGGCGTGGTCGAGGAGGGGCCGGACGGGCTGCGGGGCCGGACGGTCTTCTGCCTCCATCCGCACCAGGACCGCTACTGCGTGCCCGCCGAGGCGGCGCATCCGCTACCGGCCGGGGTGCCGCCGCCGCGCGCCGTGCTCGCCGCCAACATGGAGACGGCGGTCAACGTCGTCTGGGACGCCCGCCCAGGCCCCGGCGACGAGATCGTGGTGATCGGCGGGGGCGTCGTCGGGCTGCTGGCCGCGTCCCTGTGCCGCGACCTGCCGGGCGCGCGGGTGACGGTGGTCGACCCCGCCCGCTCGCGCGCGGCCGTCGCGGCCGCCCTCGGTCTCGGCTACCGCCCGCGCCCCCCGGACGCGGCGTCCGCCGACCTGGTCATCCACGCCAGCGGACGGCCCGACGGACTGCGGGCGGCGCTGGCCGCGGCCGGACACGAGGCGACCGTCGTCGAGGCGAGCTGGTACGGGACGGCGCAGGTCCCGCTGCCGCTCGGCGAGGCGTTTCACGCCCGGCGTCTGACGCTCCGCGGCAGCCAGGTCGGCCACGTGCCGCCCGCCCGCGCCCCCCGCTGGTCGCGCCGCCGGCGCCTGGCGCTGGCGCTGTCCCTGCTGGCGGACCCGCGGCTCGACGCGCTGCTGACGGGGGAGAGCCCGTTCGAAGAACTCCCGGCGGTGCTCGCGGCGCTGGCCGCCGGGCCGGGGGATACGCTCTGTCATCGCATCCGCTATCCGGACCCGCCGGCCGGGGCCTGAGCGCGGCGGGGGAGACGACGTGTACAGCCTCAACGTCCGCGACCACTTCATGATCGCCCACAGCTTCCGCGGCGAGGCGTTCGGGCCGGCCCAACGGCTGCACGGCGCCACCTACGTCGTCGACGCCACCTTCGCCCGGCCGGAGCTCGACGCCGACGGCCTGGTGGTCGACATCGGCCGGGCCGGCGCCGTCCTGAAGGCGGTCCTCGCGGAGCTCGACTACCGCAACCTCGACGACGAGCCGGCGTTCGCCGGCCGCAACACCACCACGGAGTTCCTGGCCCGCGAGATATTCGAGCGGCTGGCCGCGGCGCTCCGCGCGGGGAAGCTGGGCGCGGGCGCGGGCGGCGTGACCTCCATCGCGGTGACGCTGCACGAATCCCACGTCGCCTGGGGCCGCTACGAAGGGCGTCCGTGAGCGCGCCCCGGCTGCACTTGGCCGTGCCCGGCCCGCTCGAGCAGCAGACCGGCGGCTACCTCTACGACGCCCGCATGGCCGCCGGGCTGCGGCGGCGCGGCTGGACCGTGGAGGTCCACAACCTGGAGGGCGCGTTCCCCGACGCCGACGCGGCCGCCGAGGCCAGCCTGGACGGGGTGCTCCGCGCTCTCGAAGACGGCTCGCGGGTGCTCGTCGACGGGCTGGCGCTGGGCGGACTGCCCGGCCCGGCGGCCGCGCACGGCGGGCGGCTGCGCATCCTCGCCCTCGTGCACCACCCGCTGTCGGACGAGACCGGACTGCCGGCGGCCGTCCGGTCGAGCCTGGCGGCGCGCGAACGCCGGGCCCTGGCCGCCGCGTCCGGCGTGATCGTGACCAGCGGCTACACGGCGCGCGGTCTCGAACGCTTCGCGGTGCCCGCGGCCCGCGTGCGCGTGGCGCGGCCCGGCACGGACCCTGCGCCGCCGGCCGCAGGCCCCGGACCCGGAGAGCCGCCGCGGTTGCTCTCCGTGGCGTCGGTCGTGCCGCGCAAGGGCCACGACGTGCTCGTGGCGGCCCTGGCCCGCCTGCGCCACCTGCCCTGGCGCTGCGTGTGCGCCGGCAGCCTCGACCGCGCGCCCGCCCACGCGCGGCGGGTCCGCGCGGCGGTCGACGAGCGGGGGCTCGCCGGCCGCGTCCGGTTCGCCGGGGAATGCGGGCGCCCGGCGCTGGACCGCCTGTACGCGGGCAGCTCGGTCTTCGTCCTCGCGTCTCATTACGAGGGCTACGGAATGGCGTTGGCCGAGGCGCTGGCCCGCGGTCTGCCGGTGGTCGCCACGGCGGGCGGGGCGATTCCCGACACGGTGGCTTCCGACGCGGCGCTGCTGACGCCGCCCGGCGACGACCGCGCGCTGGCCGAGGCGCTCGGCTCGCTCCTGGACCCGGACGGGGAGGCCGCCGGGGCCGGCGCCCGCCGCCGCGCCGCGCTCGCCGCCGCGGCCCGGCGGCAGGCGGCCGCGCTGCCGGACTGGGAGGCGGCCGTGCGGACGTTCGAAGAACACCTGCTGTCCCTGGCGCCGGAGGAGGCGCGCCCGGGGCGGGGGGCGACGGCGGCGGGCCGTCGCGGGAGCGCGGCGTCGTGACGGCAGGCATCAAGGGCGCTGGCGCGAGCGAGACGTTCGATCCGGCGTGGCTCGCGTTGCGCGAACCGGTCGACCACCGTTCGCGCGCCGCCGCCGCCGTGTCCTTGCTCGCGCCGGCGTGGCGGGCCGGGGGCTGGTCGCGGGTGGTCGACCTGGGCGCCGGGACCGGCTCGAACCTGCGCTACCTCGCGCCGCGCTTGCCGGGGGTCCGAAGCTGGACGCTGGTCGACCACGACGCGGCGCTGCTGGCGCGCGCGGCGGCCCCGGACGGCGCGAAACTGACCCGCGTCGTCGGCGACCTGGCGGCGGCGGGCCTGGACGCCGTCGGAGAGTCGAACGCCGATCTGGTGACCGCGTCGGCCTTGCTCGACCTGACGTCGAAGGACTGGCTGGACGCGCTGGCCGCCGCCTGCCGCCGGTCCGGGAGCGCGGCGTTGTTCGCGCTGAACTACGACGGCGGGACCCGGTGGCACGCGGGCGCGAACGACCCCCGGCCGTCCGACGACCCGGACGACGCGCTCGTCCGGCGCTCCGTCAACGCCCACCAGCGGCGCGACAAGGGGCTCGGCCCGGCCCTGGGCCCGATGGCCGGGCTGGCGGCCGAGACCGCCTTCCGCGCGGCCGGCTACCGCGCCTGGCTGCTGCCCAGCCCGTGGCTGCTCGGCCCGGGCGACGCGGCGCTGGCCCGCGCGCTGGTCGACGGTTGGGAGGCCGCCGCCATCGAACGGCTCGGGGAGGCGCCGGCCGCCGACGCGGCCGGCGTGGACCGCGTGCGCGCCTGGGCGGAGCGGCGGCGGGCGACGATCGCGTCCGGCCGCTTCGGCCTCACCGTGGGGCACCTGGACCTGCTGGCCCTGCCGGCGTAATCGCCTGCTCCTAATCGACGATCCACACCGGACGGCGAGTCCGGCGCGGGCCTTCCAAGTGCCGACCGTCGTTTCCGCGCCAACCGCGCCCGTGAGCGTAGGCGTGCCGCATGTGGATCTGCTCTCGCCGACTGAAACCCGCGCGCCCGTTGTATCCGCTGACACTCATCTCGTCCGCGTCGGTTGTGTTCTCCGGGTGGTGGAAACCGAGCACGTGTCCGAGTTCGTGCGCGTACAGTTCGTCCATCGCGATCCGGCTGTGGTTCATAGCTCGTGTCCGCCAGAAAACGGGTAAGTGGTTGATTTTAAAGGACGTTATCCCTGATTTCCAGTGGCGAAGATCGCCTCGATGTTGTATTCTTGCAGGTGAGAGGCACGATTCCCGGACCGTTCGGCAACCTTTGCGGCATCGACTTCCATGAGAGAAATCTACAAGCGGCAGTTCCAACTCGGTCAGGTGTCGATCGACAAGATCCAAATCGACCCGAAGTCGCGGGACGACATCCCGGCGGTGTTGAAGGGGCTGCAACACATCTGGTGCGACGAGGCGCTGCGCGCGCGGCTGTTCGAGCTGCTGGACGAGCATGTGCTGCCGGAAACCGACCGCACCGTCGGGCGCCCCGGAATGGACCTGTGGCGGGTCCTGGTGCTGGCCGTCTTGAAACAGGGCCTGGGCTGCGACTTCGACCGCCTCCACGACCTGGCGAACCATCACGGGAAGATCCGCGAGTTCCTGGGGCACGGCGACTTCGCCGACCGGACGCGCTACGAGTACCAGACGGTGGTCGACAACGTGTCTCTGTTGACGCCGGAATTGCTGTCGGCGGTCGGGCGCCTGGTGGTGGAGAGCGGGCACAAGGTCGCTAAAAAAAAGCCTGGCGAGCCGTTGCGCGGACGGTGTGATTCGTTCGTGGTCGAAACCGACGTGCATTACCCGACCGACGTCAACCTGCTGTGGGACGCGATGCGGTGCCTGCTGCGCGAGACCGGCCGTGCGGCCGTGCAGGAGTCGGTGGGCGGGTGGCGTCAGTGGCTCCATCTGACGCGAGAGGTCCGGAATCTGTTCAACCGGGTGCGTTCGACGCGGCGGGCGAAGCACCATCCGGAACGGGTGTCGGCGTACCTGGAGCGCTGTCGCGGCCTGGTCGAACGGGCGGAGAAAACGCTCGCTGCGCTGCGCGACAAGAACGTCGGGGAAAGCACTCGTCAGGTGATCGAAGGCTTCCTCGCTCACGCCCGGCGCCAGATGGACCATGTGGAGCGGCGGCTTGTGCGGGGCGAAACGATTCCTCACGCGGAGAAGGTCTTTTCGATCTTCGAAGAGCACACGCGCTGGATTTCCAAAGGGAAGGCGGGCACGCCGGTGGAATTCGGGGTGCCTGTCGCCCTCATCGAGGACCAGTATCAGTTCATCCTGCACCATCGGATCCTGTGGGAGGGGGAGGACGTGAACGTGGCGGTGCCGATGGTTGAGGAGACGCAGGCCCTGTATCCGGCGTTGCGGGCGTGCAGTTTCGACCGCGGCTTTCACAGTCCCGACAACCGGGTGCGGCTCGATGCGTTGCTCGACGTCAACGCACTGCCGGGAAAGGGGTATCTTTCGAAGGCCGCCCGGGAGCGGGAAGAGGACGGGGCCTTTGTTGCGGCCCGGCGTGCCCATCCGGCGATTGAATCGGCCATCAACGGACTGGAGCATCGGGGCCTCGACCGTGTCCGCAGTCACGGCGCCGACGGCTTCGCGCGAATGGTCGCCCTGTCGGTGCTGGCCGCCAACCTGCATCGCATCGGGTCGATCCTGCAGAAGCGAGAGCGCAAACGGCGACAACGCCACCGCGCCGCCTGAGCGGCGCGGTTCCGAATTCCTGCTCGGTCTCCGGCCGTCACAAAAGACGGCAACGCTCCTCTCAGCTCTGAACATCGGTGTATCGAGCTGCTTCCGGCCGATTCGGCCCGCGGACCGCTTGTTGCGGCCAGAGCCGCCGGATTCGTGGCGGAAACATCGCCTGAATCGTGCAAATCTGTTCCGGATCTCCACCTGCACGGGGGGTTTTCTGGCTGACACTAGCTCTGCAACCGTCATCGATCACGATGTTTATACGCCCGCCGTCTTCGTCCGACAGCCCCCAGGAAGACCACGGAGGACCAATAACCGCACACGCCGCGGCGTTCTCACCGCCGCACCCGTCCACGACGAATCGAAGCACAACGGTATTCGGGTGAGACCAAGCCCCAGGACGGCGGTAGTGCGTGCTTCCGAGCCAGGTTCGCCCCGTCGCTTCACGAATGTACTTGTCCGTATCCCGTGCGATGGAATCGACGAACCTGTGACCGCGCTGTGTTCGCAGATCCGAGACGCGGCACTGACTGTCCGGCACCAGTCCATCCTGATCCTGGTAGTTTTCGGTCTGCCGCCAGACGGTCGCGGTATCGACGACCACGCGCAGGGTCTCGGGGTTCGACTGGAGATCGCTCAACCAGTACCGATGATCGATGCACCGTACGCGCGCGCCGGTTGCGTCTCGATCATCCTCCGTGCAGTCGACGTAATCGTCGCTGGCGGGATCGTATTGTTGGAAACCGTCGCCGTAGATCAGCGTCCGATGGAAATGCCCGTCCAAGTCATCGTGCCGGTGTCCGTGGTGCGGCGGCGTCACGCCCCGCGCCGCGTCCTCCGGTCCGAACACCGGCGCGCTGGCCGGCGCCATCGGCGCATCGCCCGCGTACCGTTGCGCGTCCGCCGTCGGCGCGCCGGGGATTTCTGGTCCGTCATCCGCGCACGCTACCGCCATCGCCAACGCCAGTACCGCCGCCGCCATGATCTGCCTGTTCATCCGATCCTCTGTTGAAAGAAGCGGCTTGCCGCTCGGCATCCTGCCAGGCCCGCACCCGCTCTCGATGTCCGCGCCGCGTCCGGGCTCACACGTCGCCAGCGGCGCGCCGCCGCCCGCTGGCGTGCACGGTGTCGGAATGCGCCCCGATGCGGTTCACCTTTCTCTGCACTTCCATACTATAGACGAGTTCGTTACCGGCGGCGTCGGGGTGCAGGAACGGGCCGGACGCCGCCCGGAAGGGATCGTGTTCCTGCAACTGGACGTGCCGTGAATGGCGGCGTCGGCCGCCGGGGACCCGGTGCGGAAGCTCGCGCTGCGCCACGGGATGAGCGCACGTTCCGGCCGTGCGCCCGGCGGGAAACGGAGTCCCGGCGCGACGACCAGGATCCTGTCGCCGGCCGTCCGGGGCGCGGACGCCGTCGACCCGGACCCGCATTTCGGCGCGCCGCGCGGAACCGGCTCCGTCGAACGTCCGGCCGCGACCGTGTGCGCCGTGCACGTGAGCACCGTGAGCACGCCCGCGGATCCGTTATGCTGTCATGAGAGCGCAGACCATGAACACCGTCACGTTCGACACGCACGCCGCGGTGCGGGAGCTGCGCGCCGCGGGCTTCACCGAGCAGCAGGCCGAGGCGTTGGTCCGAGTGATCGCCCGCGCGGTCGGCGCGCCGGTGACGAAGACCGACTTGGACACGGCCGTCAAGGATCCGCCGCCGGGCGCGTTCATTTCGCAGGACTTCTGGACGTCGCCGACTCTGGACGACCTGGCGAAGGCGCAGAACGTGGGGCCGCTCGACGCGGACGCTCTTTTCGGCACGTGGCCGGGCGACGACGACGACGGCTTCGAGGAGGCGATCGATGAATTGCGGCGGTCGGGGCTGAAGAAAGACGTTCGGTCATGAAGCATCTCTCACTCAACTCGTCTTCGCCCCCAATAGTCCCAACAGACCGCCGAAGCCGGCCTTGAAACCGAAATCACACGTCGCCGACAAGAGCGACTGCAAGTGGGGAACGTCCGATTCCGTAGTGGCGCCACTTCCGAAGAAGGCAAGCAGAACCAAACCGACAAAGCTCGCCGCGGTCATGAGCGCGACAACCAGCAGAGTGAGCTTGAAGGAAGAAGGTATCGACTCCACGGCTCAGACGCCCCCTTCAACTCCTCGCGCCTTCGACAACGTCTCCCGATCGATTTTGGCGCCCTTGAGATCCGCCCCGGTCAGGATGGCGTTCTCCAAATCGGCTTCCGTCAGGACCGCGTTCTTCAGGTCGGCTCCCTCCAGATTGGCGCCCGAGAGATGCGCCCCCCACAGATTGGCGCCCACTAGGATGGCGTTCTTCAGGTTCACTCCCTCCAGGTGCGCGCGATGCAGATCGACGCCGGTCAGGTCGATGCCCGGATAGCTTCCCGCCCGCTTCAGAACGACGGTGCGGCCGTTGATCTTCACGAGGTACGAATCCGTGAACGGCGACTCGAACGTCTCCTGCAGAATCAGCCTCACTCGGTTCAGAATGTCCACCAGCGCCTCCCTTGGCCTTCAAGCCTTCACTTGACCCTCCGCCGCCTCCAGCCGGCCCCTGGGGACGGCGCGGACTAGGTCATTCTGCACACGAGGAGAGCCGATCGTCAAGGGCGGAACAGGCGCAAGGGTGACCACGACCACTTCGCCGCCGGGCGCCGTCCGGCGGCGAATCATCCCGGCGCCGACGTCCTCTCGACCAACTCCCGGTAGAAGGCCCTCACCTTCGGGTCTTCGGACTCGTTCCACAACCCTTGCAGCAGTTCCCGGCGGTTCACGATGTGCAGGAAGTCGCTGACGCGGCCGGAAGACGCCTTTTTCTCGACCCTGACCAGATCGTGTTCCTTCAGGAGATCTCGCAACTCGGGCCACTCGTCCTCGTCCACGAACCGGTTGCCGCGGTCGTCTCCTTCGCGCCGTTCCGGAATCCAGTACGCCCTGCTTCGGCAGGCGCGCTCGAGAAGCCTGACCAGATCGTGATCGTGCAGGGCGGCGGGCACCGGAGCGGCGTGGCCGGTTTCGCCGTCGTCGTCCACGGGCCGCCTTCCGTGGCTGTCGAGCCACCGGCCAATCGGTTCCGGATCAGTGATGAAGCGGTCTCCGCCGTCCCCCTCGTTCCGAATGATGGATGGAACCGGAATCGAGGCCGGGATCCGCGTGGAGCGGTCCCCGATGAGCGTCACGATCGTCGCATCTTCGAAGCGCAGCTCCCGGAGATCGGCGCCGCGGACGTCGAACTGGTTCATGACGACGCGCACCAGCCTGGCCGGGGGCGCGACGTCCTGCAACAGGGCTTCGTCGACGTGCAGGTCCTCGAGCTGAAGGTTCTCCGCGTCCTCGATCGCCGGCAGCATGGCAACCAGCAGTCCGCCGAGGTTGCGCGCGCCCCGGTCGGTCCACAGATAGTTGCGCGCCAGCTCCGACGCCGCGTCGAAACAGTTTCGAATCCGCTCCGGGTCCGAGTCGGCCAGATGCGCCGTGAGATCGCCGAACACCGAGAGGAAGTCCGCGCCCAGTATGTTCCGCCTGACGTACCGCGGCATCTCTCGCTTGGCGAGCCGGTCGACCGTTTCCTCGCCGAGGAAGTGATTGAGCAACTGCGAATGCGCGAAACGCCGGTACTTCGGCCGATCGTCGAGCGTCAGGAACGCCATCACCGCGGCGCGGTTCCTGAGAAGCGCCGTCACCTCCGCGGACATCCCGTCCGGCACGGCGATCTCCACCAGCCAGGAGATCATCGAATCGTCGAGCGCCTCGGTCTGATCGTCCGCCATGTTGCGCGCGACCTCCCGAAGGAACGCCCTGACGAAGGCACGGCGCTCGCCGTCGGACATGACGTTTTCGACCCTTTCACCGAACTTGGACGCCTCGCGCTCGATCATCAGATCGACGAGAAAGGGAAGAAGCGGACTGCCCGCGGCCGCCTTCCGGACGGCGGCGGCCGTTTCGCCGTCCGCGAGCTGGGCCAGGAAGAACGGCCGCAGGGCATAGCTGCCGTCCTCGAACAATTCGGCCGTGCGGCCGAGGTCCTCGCGGGACCAGTCGTGGCGCTCGAGCCATTCCTTCGCCGCCGACGGATTCGGCGGTTGCAACGACAGCGCGCGAACCGCGTCCCGATCCTCGGACAGGGAACTGACCTCGCGGAGCAGGCGTTCGCGGCCGATGAACGTCTCGCGGCCGGCCAGAACGAGGGTTCCTCCTCCGCGAACCTGGTTGACGAGTTCGTTCACCTGCCCCCAGGCTAGGTCGTAGCCGTTCGGGTCGCCGAGCTCGTCGAAGCCGTCGATGGCGATCGCGATGAGGCCGTGCCGCGCCAGCACCGGCGCCTGATCGTAGGTGACGCCGAGCCGCAACGTTTGCAGGCTGAACGCGATCAGGTCCTGAAGAAAGGTCAGCACGCGGCCGCGGCTCTGGACGTGCAGGATCAGCGGACGCCCGGTCCTCTTGAAATTCGCCGCCCGGGACAGCGCAAGGTGCTCGATGAACTTCGTCTTCCCGATGCCCGCCGGGCCGTCGATCAACAGCACCTGGACCGATTGGGCGTCCCGGCGTTCCGGGGTCGCCAGGGCGTCGTCCACCGCTTCGAGGCCGGCCGGCGCGCCGTCCTCGGAAAACACGCCGTTTACGAGATTCCGGTCGAGCGACTTCAGACGGGATTCCAGGAACGCTTTCTGGGCGTCCGCCCACCTGCGCAGGTTTCCGAATTTCTCCGACGCGAGCAGGGCGGCGTACGACGCATGCGTACGCGTACGCCGTTCTCCGCTGTCGAGCGTGCCGATCGTGCGCTCGACGATGCGGCCGGCGTCGGCGGCGCCGAACTCGAGTTCCACCTCCTCGCCGCCGCGCCACAACCTGATCGCAAAGCGATCTCCGTCGCCGGTCAGGCGCGGCGGGTCGGCGCCGAGGTCGGCGAACAGCGCGAGTTCGTCGAGAAACCGCTCGGGAGTCATGGCGTCACCTCTGCGAGAAGACCGTCGAGCTTGAGGAAGTTCCGGCTGCTTCCGCGGGTCCGCACGATGAACGTCCGGCCGCCGTGCGGCTTCATCCACGCTTCGGCCGCGAACACGGGCGGCGCCACGTCGTCGTCTTCCGACAGGACGAGCGCCCAGTCGCGCGGTTCGTCCCGGGCCAGGGCCAGCAGGTCGGCGGCCAGCGCCGTATCGACCATCTTCTCGACCCACGGCGAGTTCCTGTCCGGGCGGCGCAGCGTGGCGGGGAGATGGATCGCGGGCCGGACGTGGCGTCGTTCCGGCAGCGCCGCCAGAAGATCGTCGCCGTAGCGCACGTCCGGCGAAACGTCCACGCTCGGACTCGGCGACAGATCGGCGAAGTCGGTTTCCGCGACCACCGCCGCCATGGCCTTTCGATTCTCGGTCGGCTCGAAGCCCTTGTACCAGCCGTGGTAGACGCGAAGGCCGACCCTGAACCGGGCCGATGGATTCCGTTCCGCCAGCACCTTGCCGATGACCCGCACCGTGCGTCTCAGCGCTCGTCCGGCGCGAACGTGGGGCCGCTCGCCCTCGGCGGCGTCCACCTTGCGAATCTGGGTGTTCCAGTCGACGAACGCGGTGACCCGGATGAGCGACTGCATGCCGCTGCCTGAAGCATGATTCATGCCAATCGGCGCGTCAAGCCGCGCGCGGCAGGCCGCACGCCCGATCCTGCATTGCCGTCACCGACTCGGGGACCGTCACTGCCGGCATTCGACCGGCACGGTGAAGGGCCGCGCGTCCGCGGCGACGCGTTCCGCCCCGAGCGCGTCGTCCGCGGGCGCCGTCTCGTACGGCACGCCCTCGGCGTCGAGGAACGCCCGAACCGTGCCGACGCCGACGGCGAAATTGACGTTCTGCGGAAGGGTGCCTGTGGGCACGGGCGACGGCTTGGGGCGTCGAGCCGGGCCACGGCGACGCCGACGACACGCCCGGCGAGGTAGAGGACCGGACCGCCGCTGTTTCCCGGCTGCACGGGCGCGGTCATCTGGACAGAGCCGGCGGTCGTCGCCCGGACCAGCGAGTGCGCTGACGTTGCCGCGCGTGACGTTCGCCCCGGAGGCGAGCAGGCCGTACAACGGATAGCCGACCACGATCACTTCGGCACCGGGCCGATGCCCCGCCCCGCGCGGAAGGACGCGACCGCGCGGGGCGGCGGCCCGTCGAGCAGAGCCAAGTCGCTGGCGTCGTCGCGCGCCACGCCCCGCGCGGCCGCAGGGAGGAGGCCGCCACTCTCGCGCCAGCCGTTGGGCCTCGGCGATCTGCGACGAGGACATGCGCGCGGCGAGTCGGCGCGTAGTTCACGAGCTTGTTCACGATGTTCACGATCGGGCCGAGACGGCCGAGACGCCAATGACGCTGCTGCAAGATCTGTTATATTGGGGACGAGATGGGGCCGCAAGATTTCGATCCGGAGATGAACATGGTTCGCCAAGTGGAGCCTTTCCACGAGAACCAGATCGTTCGAGAACTTCAGGAGCCACCACGATTGAGCAAGGCGGCTCTTGAGTTTGGGATTGAAAAGGTTTTGCAAGTTCGAGTTGGTTGTGCGTTGGCGTTTCCTTGTTCAGCGGCGCGTCGGAACCATCGCACGGCCTCTCGGTAGTCCCGTGGGACGCCCCGTCCGTTGGAATAACGAAAACCCCAGGTTGTTCTGTGCGTTGGCGTTTCCTTGTTCAGCGGCGCGTCGGAACCATCGCACGGCCTCTCGGTAGTCCCGTGGGACACCCTGTCCAAGGGCATACATGACCCCCAGGTTGTTCTGCGCGCCTGCGTCGCCTTGTTCGGCGCGCGTTCGGATGTCGGACGTCTGCGCGGCGGCGACCGGTTGCGCCACGCCCGTCCAGTGAAGACCGGCGAGGGCGACCAGCGTCGACAGCACGAGGACGCCGCCGCGCCGGAACGACAGGTTCCGTGTCCGCACGCCGCCATCATGGCGGCTCGGACTCTCGTCGGTCAACCGCCCCGCTTTTCGAAGCCGCCCCGGAGCCGGCCTCACCGTGGGCCGCCTCGACCTGCCGGCCCCGCCGGCGGCGCCGGGGAGCGCAGGTCGAGGTCGAAGAGCACGTCGTCGCCCAGGCGAAACACCCGGCACGCGGGGCGGAGCGCCTGCTCCAGGGTGGCGATCGGCGTCAGGGTGAAGGCCGGCCGGCCGGAGCCGATCAACAGCGGCGCCACCGCAACGTGCAGCCGGTCCACCGCGCCGGCGGCCAAGAACCGCGAGACGGTGACGCCGCCGCCCTCGATCAGGAAACGGCGGCAGCCGCGTTCCCGGAGCGCCGCCAGGACGTCGCGCGGATCGATGGTTCCGCAAGGGCCGCACGGCAGCTCGACGACGTCGACGCGCTCCGCGCCCGCGCCGCGCGGAGCGGGGCGCTCGGACGGCGCGCGTCGCGCCTCCGCGCCCGCGCCGCGCGGACCCGCGACGCCGAGAGGGAGCTCGTCTCCGCCGCCGAGCTCCGCGCCCGTGCCGCGCGGAGGCGCGTCCCGTTCCGGGGGCGGCCTCCCCGGACCCGCGTCCGGGGCGCGCCGGATCACCACCGTCGGAGCCGCCCCGTCGCGGAAGACCCGCCGCGACCGGTCGAGGCGGCCGTTCGGGTCGATGACGACGCGTAGCGGGTTGTCGCCGTCCGCTTCCCGCACCGTCAGCCGGGGGTCGTCGGCGGCGACTGCGCCGGCCCCCACGATCACGGCGTCGACCAGCGCCCGCAGCCGGTGGAGACGCCGGATGTCGCCGGGGCCGGTCACGTAGTGCGAATGCCCGGCGGCCGTGGCGATGCGGCCGTCGAGACTCTGACCGGCCTGGGCGACGACCAGGTCGGCCCGCGCCTGCAGCGGGAGGAACAGGTCGAAGACCTGACGCGCCGCGCCGGTCAGCCGCGCCTTCGTGTTCCAGGCGCCGGACGGATACACTTGCAGCGGGACGTCCGGCTTGCGATCATGCCCGCGCGCGAGGCCCCCGCCCCCCGGCCGGACGGCGCGGACCAGGCGCCAGGCGGCGTCTTCGTCCAGCAGCGGGAGCTCGTCGGCGGGGGAGCGGAGGTCCGGTTCCGGCGGGTCGCTTGTCAAGGGCTGCTAGAGTAACAGCAGGAAACGGCCACGACGCATGGGGAATCACGACGCGGAACGCGCGCTGTTCGACTTGCGGCAGGGACGGTCCGTGCACGTCACGGCGGCCGGCGAGCCGGACGCGCTGATCGCCACGGTGGACGGCCTGAGCGACCGGGCCCTGGAGACGCTGCGCGCGGAAGGGCCGTTGCGCCTGGTGGTGACGCGCCACCGGGCGACGTCGATGGGGCTGGTTCCCGCCGCCGTGGAAGGGGCGCACGGCGTCAGCCTCTCGCTGAACGGGGAGGGCCCGGAACGCATCCTGCAGCTCGCGATGGAGCAGGGCCGCTTCTCGATCCGCCCCGGGGACGTGCGGCGCGCGACCGCCGTCGAGATCGGGGGCCTCATGCTGGCGCGGCTCGGCCGCCTGCTCCCGGCGGTGGTCAGCGTGCCCGCCGACCCCGCGCGCTCGCGGACGCTGCGCGAGCGCATCGCCAGCGGCGCCGCGCTGTCGGTGACCCGCGCGCAGATCGACGAGCTGGCCGGCAGCGTGGACGTGCGCGTCACGCAGGTCAGCGAAGGGCCGGTGCCGCTGGCCGAGGCCGAGTACGCCCGCTTCGTCTTCTTCCGCGAGGCGCACGGACTGCTCGGCCACGTGGCGGTGCTGGTGGGGCGCCGGCGCGACTGGCCGGACCCGGCGCCGGTCCGCATCCACTCGGCGTGCCTGACGGGCGACCTCTTCGGCAGCCTGCGTTGCGACTGCGGCGAGCAGTTGCGCGGCAGCCTGCGCCACTTCGCCGGCTCCGGGGGCGGCGTGCTGCTCTACATGGGCCAGGAGGGGCGCGACATCGGGCTGGCCAACAAGCTCCGGGCCTACACGCTGCAGCAGGAGCACGGCCTCGACACGGTGGACGCCGACGGCGTGCTCGGCTTCGGGGCCGACGAGCGGGAGTACGTCGCGGCGGTCGAGATGCTGAAGGCCCTCGGCGTGCAGCGGGTGAAGCTGCTGACGAACAACCCGGCCAAGGTGGAGGCGCTGCGGGCCGGGGGCATCGACGTGCAGGACCGCCGCCCCCTGTACGGCACGCTCAACCGCCACAACCTGCCGTACGTGAAGGCGAAGATGCAGCGCGCCGGCCACTGGCTCGCGGACATGCTGTCCGGCACGCCTTCCCCCAAGTAGACCCCCGGGCGCCGCGCGGCGGCTCCGGTTCGCACGGTCCGGCGCCGCCGCGGGCCGTTCGGACCCGGGCGGGGCGCGCCGCCGGATCAGGCGAGCCGTTCCAGCGGAAACGCCCGGGCGTCGCGGATGATCGCCGCCAGCGCGTCGCCGTAGTGTTCCACCAGCCGCCGGCCCATCTCCGCGGTGGCGAGACGGGCGTCTCCGGCGGCGCCGGCCCGGTGGAGGTCGCCGGCCAGCCACGAGAACGCCGCCGGCCCCTCCGGCAGGATCCGCGAACCGGCCGCCTCGAGCTCCTCGCCCAGCGACGCGAAGCGCGCCGCGTGTCCGGTCCGGACGCGCTCCGGGTGCAGGTGCAGCATCATCGCGGTCTCGACCGCGCCGCCGTGCAGTCCGTGCCGCCACTCGGCTTCCGGCAGGTCGACGTCCGGCGGCCGCTCGAACGCGAAGTACGTCGCCTTGACGACCAGCAGCCCGTGCTCGCGGCGCAGCCGCAGGCCCGCCGTCTCCATGGCGTGCCGGTTGCCGCCGTGGCTGTTGCTCAGGACGAGGCGCCGGACGCCGTACCCGGCCAGCGCCGCGCCGATGCGCGCGACGACCGCCGCGAGGTCGCCGGATTCGAGGTGCAGGGTGCCGGCCAGCCCCGGATGCGCGTGCTCCGTGCTGGCCCCGACCGGCAGCAGCGGCAGCACCCGGAGCGGGAAGTCGGCCGGCAGCCGGGCGGCGGCGCGCGCCAGCAGGCCGCGTCCGACGTCGACGTCGGTGGAGAGCGGCAGGTGGGGGCCGTGCTGTTCGACGGCGGCCAGCGGCAGCACCAGTACCGGGTCGCGCCCGGCGACGCGCTGCGCCTCGGGACCGGTCAGCGCATGCCACCAGGGGATCGGGTCTTCAGGCATCGGGCGTGACCCACGCGCGATCGGAATCCGTCCCGGCCCGCGCGGTCCGTTGCGGGACGGGGCGGCGGGCAGCGGGCGGGGTCGTGCCGCCGACGCTGCGGAACATGATGATCATGACCTGCCCGGACTGGCTGTGGAGGCAGCGGGCGGGGGCGGGCCGCCGACGTTTCGGAACAGCGCGAGATCGTAGCCGATCCAGCCGCGCCGCAGACACGCGCGGAGCGCGGCGCCGCCGGTCAGGTGGCCCAGGCGCGCCTCGGCGGGGAGCCACCCGGCCAGCGCCGCGAGCAGCCCGAGCGCCCGGTCGCGCGGCCGGTCCAGCTCGAGGAACGGCGTCAGGTCGCGCGTCGCGACGTGCTCGAACCCCGCCGCCGCGGCCAGCGCGCGCAGCCCGTCCCGGTCCGGCAGGGCGTTGACGCGCCACCCGCGGCGGAAGCGGTCGACGGCGCGGCGGGCGCGGCGCCCCCCGGCGGGGCGCAGCACGTCGTCGCAGACCATCAGCAGGCCCCCCGGCCGGACCACCCGGGCGCACTGGGCGAAGAAGGCGGCGGGGTCGGGTCCGTGGACGAACGACTCGATCGCGTAGGCGAGGTCGGCGGCCGGCAGGTCGAGGCCGGGGTCGGCGTAGTCGCCCACGACGCAGCGGATGCGGCCGTCGAGGCCGGCGGCGCGGATGCGCCCGGCCGCCAGCCGCGCCTGCACCGGACTCAGCGTGACGCCGACGCCGCGGATCGGGAGCCGCGCGGCGAGATGGAGGAGGCTGCCGCCGACGCCGCAGCCGAGGTCGACGACCGTCGGTTCGGCGGCGCCCCGCGGGCCGTCGAGCTGCTCGGCGATGCGGTCCTCCACGTAGTGGAACGCCGCCGCGCGGGTCTCGACGCCCGGCCCCCACACGGCGCGGTGGATGGCTCCCGCGCCGCCGCCCTGGCCGTAGCGCAGGAAGGCCGCGGTATGCCGGTCGTAGTAGCGCTGGACCTGCTCCCGATCGAAGCGGATCGTCATCGGCGCCCCGGTCCCGTCTCCCGGTGGATGGCTCCCGCGCCGCCGCCCTGGCCGTGGCGCAGGAAGGCCGCGGTATGCCGGTCGTAGCAGCGCTGGACCTGCTCCCGATCGAAGCGGATCGTCATCGGCGCCCCGGTCCCGTCTCCCGGGGGCGGGGACGTCGCCGGCCGCCTGCCGATCGGTGACCGGAGAAGGTCGCGGAGAAGGCGCGCGCGGGCGGGGGCGTGGAGGCCGCCGGCCGCCGGTCGGTCGGGGCGGGGCGGGCGCCGCCGGTTCCGGAGGCCGCTTCCCGGCGGGCGTAGACGTCGCCGGAGGAGCGCCGGGCCGCGGCCGCCGTCGACAGCGCCGCCACGAGCCCGTCGCCGGTCAGCCATTCTTCGGCGGCCAGCTCGAAGGTCTCGCCGGGCGACCAGTTGTAGCGGTAGGTCCCGAGGCGGGCGAGCTGCCGCACGCAGGCGCGCACGGCGGAGAGCGCGCCCGGCAGGTACTCGAACGACAGGCCCGCCAGGGGCCGGCCGAGGCCGGCCAGCGCGTCGGGTTCGCCCCCTTCGACGTCGATCTTCACGAAGGCGGGTTCCCCGAACCGGTCGATGAGGCCGTCGAGCGTGGTGGCCGGGACGGTCACCGCGTGGTCCCAGCGGACGTCGGCGAACCGCGGGTCGCGCTGCCGCTCGGCGCGCCAGCCGTCCGCGGCGGTGGTCAGCGTCGGGCGCCGCTCGTTGATCGTCAGCCGGACCCGGCCGCCGGCCGCTCCGACCGCCGACTCCACGACGGTGACGCCGGGCGACCGGGAGAAGAGCGCGCGCAGCACCCGCGCGCAGTCGGGTTGCGGTTCCAGCGCGACCACCCGGCACCCGAGCGCCCGCAGGGCGCGGGTCCGGTTGCCGACGTGGGCGCCGAGGTCGAAGACGAGGTCCCCGGCCGAGACGAACCGGCGGTACAGCCGCCGAAGCCGCCGCTGCCGTCCCGGGATCGCGTGATAGACGAGCAGCGAACGGGCCAGCCCGCCGGCGCGGCGCACGCGGCTCACGGGGCGGAGCCTCGCCCCGCGCGCCCGTGTCCCGCGGGGCGCCGCGGGCGGTCGGCTGGCCCTCGCCCCGCGCGCGCGTGTCCCGCGGGCGCGGGAAACACCGACGAAAGGGGGGATAGTGTTCTCGGCCGCCAGCGGCGCCCCCAGGCCGCCCGTCCGTCCTTACAGGTGTATTTCACCCAAGCCAGGCTGAGGTCAGCGAATTTCCTGGTTCAACGGCCGAGAACGCCTCACGATACCACGCCTCGCCCCGCGCGCGCGTGTCCTGCGCATCGACCGCCTCGAGCGACACGACCCGGTACGCCTCGCCCCGCGCGCGCGTGTCCCGCGGCGCATGAAGCTCAATCGGCCCGCGTTGCTGAACCTCGCCCCGCTCGCGCGTGTCCCGCGCATCGGCAGACAGCCGGCTGGCCAGCCGCCTCGCCTCGCCCCGCTCGCGCGTGTCCCGCGTCTTCCCGCCGCGCCGCGATCGGATCGGTGGAGTCTCGCCCCGCTCGCGCGTGTCCCGCCGACCGCGCGGACACGCCCGGCGCGCGCCGAACGCCGCGCCGCCCCGCGCGCCTCCGTTCCGGGGCGGCGCCGGCGCGGTTTACAATGGCGGGCATGTCCTTCCACGGTACCGACCAGGGCGTCGGCCTGCGGGTGTTGTCGATGTGCATGGGGCTGTTCCTGATCCTGATGGCGGGGCAGAAGGCGGGCTGGCTTCTCGACAGCGGTGCGCTCGTCGCCGAGCTGGAGCGCTGGCGCGGGCTGGCCTCCGGCAGCAGTCTGCGGTACCTGGAGGCCGTCTGCATTCCGTACGCGCCGATCTTCGCACGGATCGTGCCGCTGGCGGAGTTCGCCGCGGGCACGGCGCTGGCGATCGGCTTCAGCGTCCGCCTGACCGCCGGGCTCGCGCTGGCGATGGTGCTCAACTTTCACTTCGCGAGCGGCATCATGTTCACGTGGGGCTATCTCTGGAACGGCTTCGGGCCGCCGGTCGTCGGCGGTCTGCTCGCGCTGACCATCGGCGGGCGCGCGCTGCCGTTCAGCCTCCGCTAGGGGCGGCCGTGCCCGCGGACGCCTCACGCGGCCGGCGCGCCCCCGGTTCCCGGAAGGGGCGCGGCCTGTCCGCGAACGTCCGCTCGCGGCTGGCGGTCGGGGCCGGGGCCGCCGCGGCGCTGCTGCTGCTCAACCTCTCGCTCACCTTCCGCAACGTCTGGCCGACGCTCGCGATCCGTCCGACGGCCGACCTGTCGCCGGACCTGGCGATCGGTCTGCTGGTCCTTCTGCTGCTCCGGCGGTGGGCCGGCGGAGTCTCCCGGCGGGTCCTGCGCGGCGCGGCGGTGGTCTGGCTGCTGCTGATCGCCGGGCGCTACGTGGACGTCACGACGCGGGCGCTCTACGGCCGGGACGTCAACCCCTACTGGGACCTGCGCCACGTGCCCGCCGTCGGCGCGATGTTCGCGGAGGTCGCCGAACCGTGGCAACTGGCGGCGTTCGCGGGAGCGGCCGTGGCCGGGCCGCTGGCGGTCTACGCGGCCGCGCGGTGGTGCGTCGGACGGGTCGGGCGCGCGGCCGCTGACCCGGCGGCGCGGCGCGTGCTGGGCGGCGCGGCGGCCGTCTCGGCGGCGCTCTTCGCGGCGTCGCACGCCGGTTGGCGGCCGATCGAACGCCTGCGCTTCGCCGACCCGGTGGCGTCGGCCTGGGCGCGCGAGGCGTACGAGCTGGCGTACGAGATGAGCGGGGCCGGGCTGGCCGCGCTCGGGCCGCCCCCGGTGTTGCGCTCGGACCTGTCCCGCGTGGCGGGGGCCGACGTGCTCCTGGTGTTCCTGGAGTCGTACGGCGCGGTGAGCTGGGAGCGCCCGGCGTTCGTGGAGGCGCTGGCCGCGAGCCGGGCGCGGCTGGAGGCCGACGTCCGGGAGACGGGCCGCGAGGTCGTCTCGGCGCGGGTCGAGTCGACGACCTTCGCCGGCGAGTCCTGGCTGGCCCACGTCTCGCTGCTGTCCGGCACCGAGGTGCGGGACGACCGCGCCAACGCGCGCCTGATGGCCCAGGAACGGGACACCCTGGTGACGGTCTTCCAGCGGGGGGGCTACCGGGCGCTGGCGCTGACGCCCGGGCTGCTCGTCGCCTGGCCCGAGGGCGCCTTCTACGGATTCGACGAGATCTACGACTACGAGCGGCTCGGCTACCGCGGGCCGCCGTTCGGCTGGTGGAGCGTCAACGATCAGTACGCCCTGGCCTTCGTCGACCGCCTGGAGCTTGCGCCGCGCGGCCGGGCGCCGCGCTTCGTCTTCTTCTCGACCATCAGCACCCACGCGCCCTTCACGCCGGCCCCGCCGTACCAGCCGGACTGGGAGCGCGTGCTCTCGCCGCGGCCCTACGACGACGACGAGCTGCACGCCGCCTGGTCCGAGCAGCCCGACTGGCTGAACCTGGGTCCGAGCTACGTGCAGGCGTTGCGCTACGCCCACGCCACGATCGGCGGCTACCTGCGGCTGCGCGCGGACCGGGACCTCGTGATGATCCTGGTCGGCGACCACCAGCCTCCGTCCCTGGTGAGCGGGGAAGGGGCGTCCTGGGACGTGCCGGTCCACGTGGTCGCCGGCCGCCCGGCGTTGCTTGACAGGCTGCGGCGCCGGGGTTTCGGCGACGGCCTCGCGCCGGGCCGGGAGACCGTCGCCCGGATGCACGCGCTGCTGCCGCTGCTGCTCGACGCCTTCGGGGATGCCCCGGCGGCCGCCGTGCCGGCCCCGTGAACGGATGACAACGGGCTGGCCGAGGGCCTCGACGACAGGCCGCGGGATGGTTACGCGGCACGGTCGCGGATCGGGCTTCTCGGGGAGCAGGGCGACGCGGAGTTGGAGCAGGCGTTCCGTGCGTGGGTTGCGCAGGTGTTGTTGCCGCGGCGGTTCCGCGGCGTGCGGCCGGAGTCTCTGCCGCGGCTGGAGGAGGTGCGGACGATGCTGGAAGAGACGGTGCGGGAATGGACGGCGGAGTGGGTGGCCGAAGGCCGCGAGCAGGGGCTGGAGAAGGGCCGCGCGGAGGGTCTCGAACAGGGCCTGGAGAAGGGCCGTGAGGAGGAACGCGCGCTGCTGTGCCGTCTGGCGGCGCGGAAGTTCGGCGCCGCCGCCGCGCGTCGGTTGGCCGCTGCGCTGGCGGAGGTCAGCGACGCGGACAGGCTGGCGGAGGTCGGCGACTGGATCATCGAGTGCGGGACGGAAGCCGAACTGTTCGCCCGTCTGCATGCCCGCCGGTTCGGGGACTGAGGCGGGCGCGGAGGAACGGCGCGGCGCGCAGATCAGCAGTAGCCGCGCGGCAGGTCGAGCAGCACCCGCCGCCGGCGCAGTTCGGCGAGGCGCTGCCCGGCGGCGGCCGGTGCGACCGCGCCGCGCAGATCGCCCTCCACCGCGAGGCTCGCGGGCAGGTAGCGCCGGGCGAGCCCGAACTCCTCCTCGTATTCCGGGCCGGGAAAGGCGAGCGTCAGGCGCGAGACGCCGTCGGCGTAGTCCACGCGGTAGAGCGGGTTGACGGTCAGCACGCCGGTCACGCCGGGGCGGACGCGGGCGGCGTGGCGCCGGTACAGCCTCCCGTCGCGGGCCGCGACGAGCGTGACCGAAGGCGTGTCGCCGCATTCGGCCGGCGGCGTGTGGTTCGCCAGGTCGACGAAGCCCTCGTCGAGCAGGGCGGCCAGGAGCTTCCGGTCGTCGAATAGCCGGGGGGCGAAGGGGGCGAACAGGTCGCGGTAGGCGGCCGGCGAGAGCGTGTCGCCGGCCGAGTGGTTTTCGCCGTGCGCGCTGTGCAGGTGCGGCATGACGATCACGCCGCCGCGGGTCGCGACGCGCTGCATCTCGCCGGCGAGCAGGCGCTTGTGCCAGACGTAGGGGAACGCGTCGCTCAGCAGGACGGTCGCGAACCGGCCGTCGGCGAAGGGCAGCGGCGCGTCGGCGTCGCAGCGGACCGGCTCGCAGGCGGGAGCCACGAACCGGGCGGCGAGCCACAGCTTCCAGAAGTGGACGTCGGCGACGACCGCGCCGGCGCAGGCCGGCTGGCGCAACAGGACGCGGGCGAGGTGTCCGGAACCTCCGCACAGGTCGAGGGCGCGCCCGGCCTCGGGGTCCGCCGATGTCGGGGTTCCGGCGCCGTCGGAGCTCCGCGGATCGGCCGGCGACTCCGAGCCCGTCGAAGCCGGGGCGCCGGCGTCGTCGAAGCTCCGCGGCCTCGGCCGACCGGCGCTGCCGGCCGTCGTCGACGTCGAAGCCGGGGTTCCGGCGTCGTCGGAGCTCCGCGGATCGGCCGGCGACTCCGATTCCGGCGCCGGTCCCCGCCGTCCGTCCCGTCCCGCTGTCTGGTGTGTCGGGGCGGCCGGCGCGTTCGAAGATTCCGGCGCCGGTCCCCGCCGTCCCGCCGTCTGGTGCGTCGGGGCGGCCGGCGCGTTCGAAGATTCCGGTGCCGGACCCCGCCGCCGCGCCCGTCCCAGGGCGTCGAGCAGGCTTTCGGCGAGCAGGAACGTCGGGTCGGAGAACCGGTGGAGCAGGTAGTCCGCCTCGGCGTCCGCGCACAGCACGCCGAGCAGGTCGCGGTACGTGGGCCGGCCGCCGGGGGCGGTCAGCTTGCGAAAGGTGTCGCGCCGCGCGCCGTCCAGGCCGAGCAGCGCGTGCAACGCGTCGCCGCGCCGTCCCGCCTCCAGCGCGCGCAGGGCGTCGCGGGCCGCGTCGTCGGCCATCAGGACCGGGATGCCCGCGACCACCGGGAAGGCGCAGCACTCGCAGCCGAGGGCGCCGTGTTCGATGCGGTCCGGTCCGCGTTCGAGCACCGCGTTCTCGACAGTCGACAGGCGGCCGCCGCAGAACGGACAGCGCAGCAGGGCGAGGGTCTCGATCCGCATGGGGCCGGTTCAGCTTCCGCGGGCGTGGAGTCCCGCGGGCTGCCGAAGCGCGCCTGTCTCGATCCGCGTGAGGGTAACGGTTCGGCTTCCGCGCCCTCGTCCGAAGCACGGCTGGAACACCCGGAAGTCTCGGTCCGCATGAGGGTAACGGTTCAGTTTCCTCGCGCGTTCGCGCCATCGCCGCGCGGCCCCTCCGCGGGCGCGGGACAGGAGCCGAGATCGTCGAGGAACGTGCGTCCGGCGGCGCCGATCCCGGCCCGCCGGTAGTGCTCGACGCCGAGCAGGCGGGCTGCGTCGCGCTCGCCGACGGACGCCAGCGCGCCGCCCCGGAACTGCGACGCGTGGCAGGCCAGGGCCGCCAGCTTGCGCGCCGCGAAGCGGCCGGCGTCGACCACCAGCGTGGGCGCCGGGGCCGCCGAACCGAACGCGTCGGGGTCGGCGACACCGAGAATCCGGGTCGCCGGGCCGTTCCGCGGCCGTGCGGGCGCCGCGGTCCCGCCGGGGTCGGTGGCCGACCGGGGGCGAACGGAATCATTCCGCTTCCGCGGCCGTATGGGCGCCGCGTCCCCGCCGGGGTTGCCGGCCGGTCGGGGGCGAACGGATCATCCCGCTTCCGTGGCCGTGCCGGTCCCGCGGCCCCGCCGGAGGCCGGAGCGTTCGCCGACGCCGCGGCGTGGTCGGCGACGGCGCGCATCGATCCGGGGGGCATCGTGACGTAGTACAAGGCCGGCGCGGCGCCGCCCAGCCGCGCCACGGCGGCCGTCGCGGCCTCGTGGACGGCGACGTGGTCGGGGTGCCAGTAGAGACCGTCGGTGTCGAAGGTGACGAGGACCTCCGGCCGCCGGGCGCGAACCTCCCGTTCGACGGCGGACCGCAGGGCAGCGGCGGGGAGCCAGGGCAACATGCCGTCTTCGTGGTCGAGCAGCGTCACGGCGTGGACGCCGAGCGCCCGCGCCGCGGACTCCAGCTCCCGGCCGCGGGTGCGCCGGACGTCTTCGGCGCCGGGGCCGTGCTCTTCGGCGCCGGGGCCGTGCTCTTCGGCGCCGGGGCCGTGCTCGCCGTGCGTCATGCACAGCAGCGACACGTCGGCGCCCAGATGCGCGCACCACGCCAGCGTCCCGCCGCAGGCGAGGGACTCGTCGTCGGGGTGCGCGAACACCGCCAGCAGCGATCGGCCGTGGAGACCGGGGGGCGCGGGCATGGTCGAATTGAATCATCCGCGCCGGCAACGCGCGCGGGATCCCGGATGCTCGTGGAGATCGGGGGGGTGTGGGCATGGTCGGATCATCGTGATCATCGTGCTCCGTGATGGTTCGCTCTACGCATGCCGGGGAGAACTCGCTCCCGCCGGGGATGTCCGCTCGCGCTCGCGCGTTCGCTCCACGCATGCCGGGGAGAACTCTCCCACGCCCGGCGCGCGCTGTCGGCGCGACGCGCCAGGGCCGGCGAGAACGGAGGCGGCTCCCGCAGGAACTCTCCCACGCCCGGCGCGTGCTGTCGGCGCGACGGGTCGCTCTACGCATCCCGGTCTGTTACACTACCGGCCAAATGTTGGAACCGGCATTCGTGGCGGGTGCGGCCGTGTACGCAGGTATGTGGCTCTGCATGCCGTTCTTGTTGGTCGGCCTCAACGACGACGAGGACGAGAACGAGTCCGACGAGTAACCCGTCACTGCCCCGCGCCCACTACCTTCCCCCTGTTCTCACGCCGCCGCCCGTCGCGCGGACGCCGGGGCTGGCGTATTCTCCGACCGTCACGTCCAGGGTCGCTCTACGCATGCCGGGGAGAATCGGTCCGGCTCGCGGCGACGGCGCCGCCGGGCGGGTCGCTCTACGCGCGTGCCGGGGAGAACTTCGTCCACGTCGAACGCGCCGTCCGGTCCGCGGGGTTCCTCTACGCGCGCCGGCCAGAACTCGGGGACGACCTTCTCCGGCGCCCGGCCGCCGCCAGGCCGGCGTAGATTTCGGCGTACTCCGCGATCATCCGGTCCGGATGGAAGCGTTCCAGGGCGCGGCGGCGGACCCGCGCGCGATCGAGGGCCACGGTCCGCGGCAGGCCCGCCACCAGGGCGTCGAGACCGTCGAAGACGTGGCCGGTGACTCCCTCGTCGACGAGTTCGCGGACCGCGCCGCGGTCGAGCGCCGCCACCGGAGTCCCGCAGGTCATCGCCTCGGCCAGCACCAGCCCGAACGGCTCGTCGGCCTGCACGGGGTAGAGCAGCGCCCGCGCCCCGCCCAGCAGCGCCGCCCGGGCCGCCGCGTCGACCTCCCCGCGGTAGACGACCCGGTCACCGTCGACCAGCGGCGCGACGGTCCGCCGGTAGTAGTCGTTTTCGGCCGCGGCGAGCACGAGGCGCAGGCCGCCGCGCCGCGCCGCGTCGATCGCCTCCACTACGCCCTTGCCAGCCGTGAAGCGGCCCAAGAACAGCAGGTGGTCGTCGGGCTCGGGCCGGAACGGGAACCGGGCGGGGTCCACCGCGTGGTGCACGACGCCGGCCACCGTCAGTCCGGCGAGCCGGCGGGCCTGGGCGGCGGAGACGGCGATGAACGGGGCGTCCGGGCAGCGCGACCAGAGCGCCACCTCCGCCTCGGCCGGCCAGTGGTGGACGGTGTGCGCGAGCGGCGCCGCGGACAGCCGCGCGAACGCCAGGCCGAGCGGCGCGTACTCCGCCTGCGCGTGAATGACGTCGAACGTCGCGGCGCGCTTGACCGCCGCGCTCAGGTTGAACAGCTCGCACAGCTCCCACGGCCAGAGCGACTCGTCGGCGTGGTACCCCTCCGCGAAGGTGGCGTGGAGCCGCGCCGGGGTCGCGGACGATCCCGCGGCGAACAGCGTGACGTCGTGGCCGCGGGCGACCAGTCCCCGCGCCAGCAGGTCCGTCACCGTCTCGATCGAGCCGGAACGGGCCGGCGGCACCGATTGAGCGACCGGGGCGACGAGCGCGATCCGCATCCGGGCAGTCCCTGAAACCTGCACTCACTCGCCGGCGCGTCCGCCGCCGCCGCGCCCGCCGGCCGATCCACGGTCCACGCCGCGCACGGTGCCGGGGCGCGCGGGACGGCGCGTCCAGCCGCCGCGCCGCGTTCGGATCGCCGGCGCGAATCCCGGCGTCGTTCCAGGCATCGCGATGCGTGCTCCGGGTCACCCGCACGCCGCGTCCAGCAGCGGCGGCAGGACCCGCGAGGCGTCGAAACACTCCCGGGCGATCTCGGCGGCCCGTGCCGCGTGCCGCGCGTAGTCGCTCTCCACGCGGGCGAGACCGTCGACCGCCTCGTCGACGGTGGCGAACGGGACCAGGCCCGTGCCCGACGGCAGGTGGGCGCTCCACCCGGTGTCCTGCACGACGGCCGGGCGGCCCGCGGCCAGATAGCAGGCCGTGCGGTCGCTGAACCACCCGGACCGGTGCGCGACGTAGGCGTGCTTCGCCACGCCGAACTCTGCCTTCGATTCCCGGATGAAGTCCCGATAGCGCGCCGGGGTGCGGGAGACGGCCATCGCGTCGACCGGCGACCAGCCGCGCTCGCGCAGCAGCTCGCGGGGTCCGTTGACCGCGAGCCGGAATCGCGCCGGGGTGCGCGCCGGCAGGTCGATGAACCGGACGAACTCCCGGTCCTTGCCGCCGTCGACGTCGGTGAAGCTTTCGGTCTTCCAGGTCATCACGGTCGTGAAGCGGCCGTCGGCCGGAGGGCGGCCGGCGCGCCACAGCCGGGTGACGACCGGCTGCCACGTCTTGCGCCACGTGAACCCGCCGGTCGGGACACCGCAGGCGGCCGTGCCGACGTTCGCGCCGAACGTGAAGAGGTGATCGAAACCGCGGAAGAAATCGACGTACCAGGCGACGCCCTTCGCGATGGCGAGCTGCGTGAACACCGGGTCCGAGTCGATGAAGATCCGCCGCGGGACGGCCCGGTACTCGTCGCGCCAGAACCAGCAGCCGCCCGACAGGTCGACGTACAGGTCGGCGCCGCGGCAGTAGTCCCGCAACCGTTCGCGCGACCAGCCGTGGCAGGTCCCGTCGTAGTTGACGAAGCACCAGCGGTCCCCCAGGCCGTGCGGCGCGAGGGCGTCGTGGATGTAGCGCGTGCCGTAGGCGGGATCCTCGGAGATGGCGTCGGCGTCCGCGTCGTAGACGCACTCGCCGGTGTCTTCGAGATAGCAGACCTCGTGTCCGAGGTCGCGCAGCCCGAGCAGGTACATCAGCGAGCACCAGGTGACGCCGCCGAACGGATAGCGCCCGATGATGCCGGCGAAGAGGATCCTCATGGTTCCGCTGTTCTGGAAAAATACGTTGCCGATTCGGCATGTTTTCGGCGATGATTCCGTCCGGTAGGGCCATGCCGGATTCGCTGAAGGACATCATCCTCGACTTCCGCGAGGCGGAGCTGCCGACCGGCGTGCCGCGCCGGGTCGACGTGACGGCGGCGCCGGGCAAGGCCACCGTCTGCATCGGTCCGCGGCGCGCCGGCAAGTCGACGTTCCTGTTCCAGCAGGTGCGGAAGCTGCTCGATCGCGGCGTGCCGCGCGAGAACGTGCTCTACCTGAACTTCTTCGACGACCGCCTCCGCCGTCTGCAGCGCGACGGCCCCGGCGCCGTGGCGGACGCCTATTTCGCCCTCCATCCGGAGAAGAAGAACACCGAAACGGTCCACTGCTTCTTCGACGAGCTCCAGGTCGTGCCGGGTTGGGAGCCGTTCGTCGACCGCCTGATGCGGACCGAAAAGTGCACGGTGCACGTTACCGGATCTTCGGCCCGACTGTTGTCGCGGGAGATCGCGACCCAGATGCGCGGGCGGGCGCTGTCGTGGGAGATCTTCCCCTTTTCGTTCCGGGAGTTCCTCGACTTCCGGGGCATCGACGCCGGCGGCCCGCTGTCGACGCGCCGGCGCCTCCTGGTGCGCAAGGCGTTCGAGGAGTACTGGGAGCGGGGCGGCTTTCCGGAGGTGGCGGGACTCGACCGCGCGCTGCGCATCCGGATCCACCAGGAGTACTGGGGCGCGATGCTGTTCCGCGACCTCGTGGAGCGCCACGACGTGGCCCACCCCCGGGCGGTCTCGGACCTCGCGCACCGGCTGGTCGACGCCGCCGCGTCGCTCTATTCCGTCAACCGGCTCACCGCGTACCTGCACTCGCTCGGGCACCGGGCGCCGAAGTCGGCCGTCGCCGACTACGTGGAGTGGTTCGAGGACGCCTTCTTCCTGTTCACGGTGCGCGTCTTCGACGCCTCGCTGACGCGCGCCCACGCGAACCCGAAGAAGATCTACTGCATCGACCACGCGCTGGCGAGGTCGGTCGGCTCGGGCGTCCTCGTCAACGCCGGCCATCTGCTCGAGAACCTGGTGTTCACTGCGCTGCGCCGGCGCACGCCGGAGATCCGCTACTTCAAGGGCGCGAACGGGCGCGAAGTGGACTTCGCGGCGCGGATGCCGGACGGCTCCCGCCTCCTGGTCCAGGTCTGCGAGTCGCTGGCGGAGCCGCGGACGCGCAAGCGGGAGGTGACGGCGCTGCGGCGGGCGATGGACGAGCTGGGGCTGCGCGCCGGGACGATCGTGACCCGCGGCGAGGAGGAGACGATCCCGGTCGGCGCCGGCGCCATCGACGTGGTCCCGGCGTGGCGATTCCTCCTCGACGTCGGGTGACGGCGGCTGGCTTTGGCTTGAACAACCCGCTTTTTTCGCCACCCGCTGGCGTTGTTTGCCCCTTGTTTTCGCCATCCTGTAGCATGACGTCGTGCAGTCCGCATGGGGAGGCGCCGGTTGCGCAGGGTTCTGGACGACGCCCTCGACGCGTGGGTCGACGACGAGCGCCGCCTGCCGCTCCTGATTCGCGGTCCGCGGCAGGTCGGGAAGACCTGGACGATCCGGGCGCTCGCCGAGCGGCGGTTCGAGGACGCGGCGATCGTCAACTTCGAGCAGCGGCCCGCCTGGCGCGGTTGCTTCGACACCCTGGAGCCGCAAGCGATCCTCGACCGGCTCGCGGTGCTCCGCGGGCCGCTCGTCGCGCCGGGCCGGACGCTCCTCTTTCTCGACGAGATCCAGGAATGCCCGCGGGCCGTCGTGGCGCTCCGGTACTTTCGGGAACAGATGCCCGAACTGCACGTGATCGGCGCCGGATCGCTTCTCGAATTCGCCCTCGATTCCGAAGACCTGCGGATGCCCGTCGGCCGCATCGAGTCGTGGTTCCTGCATCCGCTGTCTTTCGCCGAGTTCCTGCGCGCACTGGGAGAGGACGGCGCCCTGGCGGCGTCGCGGCAGTGGGAACCTGCGCTTTCGGCGGTGGCGCACGAGCATCTGTCGCGGCTGCTCCGAACCTATCTGCTGCTCGGCGGCATGCCGGGAGTCGTCGCCGAGTACGTCGAGAGCGGGAGCGCCGCGCGGGCGATGCGGTTGCAGGCCGCGATCGTCCAGACCTTGCGCGACGACTTCCGCAAGTACGCCCGGCAGTCCCGCCACCAGCATCTCGACCGGGTGTTCTCCGCCGCGGCGCGGATGGCGGGCCGCAAGTTCGTGTATTCGCGGGCCGACCCGGCCGCGCGGTCGCGCGACCTCCGGGAAGCGGTGGATCTTCTGGAGAAGGCGGGAATCGTTCACAGGGTCCGCGCCACCAGCGGGGCCGGCCTGCCGCTCGGCGCCGAGGCGGACGACCGCTACTACAAGCTCGTCCTGTTCGACGTCGGTTTGATGCAGAACGTGCTGGGAGCGACCGAGGACCTGCTGGACGGTGACGCGATGCGTATCCACGACGGCGCCGTCGCCGAACAGTTCGTGGGACAGGAACTCCTGGCCGCGCAACCGCCGGAGCGGACGCCCGAACTCTTCTTCTGGGCGCGGCGGGAAAGCAGCAGCGCCGCCGAGGTGGACTACCTCCTGCCCGCCGGCGGGCGGGTGGTCCCGGTCGAAGTGAAATCCGGCAAGACCGGCCGTCTGCGCAGCCTCCACTCGTTCGTCGAGCGCTACCGCCCCGAGGCCGCGGTCCGCGTCTACGGCGGCCCGTTCCACCGCGGCGGCGGAATCCTTTCCGTCCCGCTCTACGCCGTCGAGAGCCTTCCCGCGCTCCTCGATCGCGAAGTGAGAGGCCGCCGCTCCGCGTCGGCCGCCGACGCCTGACCCGCGCGCCGGCGTTCACGGCCGGAGTTGCAAAATGTATACGTTATCCAGCCCTTCGGTATCGAAAATGTACCCTTTTTCTAACACGGGGGGCGAACGGCGAGCGAAACTGGCACAGCAGGGAGCCGGCCGGCCTGCCCTTCGGCGTCGTCGGCCGCACCGGTTCCGGGCGGCTCCTTCAGGAAGATCGCGCCGCCGGATCGGCGGCCGCCGCGGCCGGGGAACCCGCCGGGCCGGGATCGTCGAGCGCGCCCCCGGCGGCCAGGCGTTCCCACAGGCGGCGGTACAAGTCGCTGGCGGCGAGCAGCGCGTCGTGCGGCCCCTGCGCCGTGACACGGCCGTCCTGCAGGACCAGGATGCGCGTGGCGTCGCGGATGGTCGACAGCCGGTGGGCGATCACGATCGTCGTCCGGGCCGCCCGCCGCCGGCGCAGGGCGTCGAACACCGCGGCCTCGGCGATCGTGTCGACGGCGGACGTCGGCTCGTCGAGGATCAGGATCGGCGCGTCCTTCAGCAGCGCCCGGGCGAGGCCGAGGCGCTGCCGCTCGCCGCCGGAGAGCGTGGCCCCGGCCTCCTCGACCGGGGTGTCGTAGCCCCGCGGCAGCCGGGCGACGGCGTCGTGGATCTGCGCGTCGCGGGCCGCGCGCTCGACCTCCGCGTCCGAGGCGTCGAGCCGTCCGTAGCGGACGTTGTCGGCGATGGTGCCCGCGAAGAGCAGCGGGTCCTGCGGCGCCAGCGCGATCCGTTCGCGGAGCGTGCGGAGGCGGTAGGCCCCGGCGTCGCGCCCGTCGATCCGCAGGCGCCCCGCGGTCGGCTCGAAGAGCCGCGGGATCAGGTGCGCCAGGGTCGTCTTGCCGGCCCCGGTCGGGCCGACGACGGCGACCAGTTCGCCGGGCCGCGCGTCGAAGCTGACGCCGTCGAGGACGGTGCGCGCGCCGTCGTACGAGAACGAGACGTCTTCGAAGCGGACGTGTCCGGCCAGGCCGCGGGCGTCCACCGCGTCCGGCGCGTCGGCCGGCTCCGGGGCCGTCGCCAGGACGTCGCGCACCCGGCCGGCCCCGACGACCGCCTGCTGCAGCGCGCCCACGGTGTGGGCGATCGCGGCCACCGGGTCGTAGACGCGCGCCAGGTAGGCGATGACGACGAGCAGCTCGCCGACGGTCAACGTCCCTTCCACGACGCGCAGCCCCCCCAGGACGAGGATCACGGCCGTGCCGGCCAGCGTCACCGTGGTCACGGCCAGCGAGAACAGCGACTCCTGCCAGGTCAGGCGCACCCGCGCCCGCGCCGTGTCGCGGCTGGCGCGGGCGAAGCGGCCGAGCTCGTGCCGTTCGCGGGCGAAGCTCTTGATCGCCGCGATGGAGCGCAGCGTCTCCCAGGCCCGCTCGACCAGTCCGGACTCGAGCAGCTTGACCTGCTCGGCCCGCTCGCTCAGCGTCGTCGCGTGGTGGCGCAGGCACAGGTACAGGAACGGCGCCACGGCCAGCGCCAGCAGCGCGAGCCCCGCGTCGAGGGCCAGCACCACGGCGAACATCACGCCCAGATGCAGCGCCGCGAGGGCGATGGGCAGCGCGCCGCCGGTGACGAGGTCGTTGATGCAGTACGCGTCGGCGTCCAGCCGGTACACCGCGTCCGACGTGCGGTGGGTGAGATGGTGCCGGAGGGGCAGCGCCTCCAGGTGCTCCAGCAGGCGGCTGCGCAGGTCGTGGACGACCCGCTGGCCCACGTCCACCTCGATCTGCGTATGCGCCAGGCGGACCGCCTCCGCCGACAGCTCGACGAGCAGGCCGCCGCCGGCGAACAGCGCCAGCAGGGCGATCGTCCCGAAGTCGGCGGCGAACGGCAGGAGGGCGGCGAGCGGCGCGGGGAGCGGCTGCCCGCCGAGCACGCTGTCCACGATCAGCTTCAGGGCCCACGGCGCCGCGGTGACGAGGCCGATCTCGACCAGCGACAGCCCCAGGACGGCGGCGACGCGCGCGCGGTAGGGGCGGAGGAACGCCGCCGTCCAGCGGATCAGGGTCACGGCGCAACAGTGTACGGGGTCGGCGCGGAGCCGCGGCGGGGGCCGGGGAAGGCGCCGTCCGGCGGACCGGGCTCGCGGCGCATCGGCGCGCAGGCGCGGCCGCGCGATAGAATGGAGCCGGCTCGACGATTGACGTTTCCAGGGAGGCCGAGGTGAAGACGACGCGAGTGATCCTGATGTCGGTGTTGGCGCTGTCGGCGGCGGCGGGCGCCTCGGCCCAGACGAACTGGCCGCAGTTCCGCGGCGGAGTGGCCGGCGTGGTCGCCGACGATCCGGCGCTGCCGGAACGCTGGGGGCCGGACGAGAACGTAGCCTGGAGCATCGACGTGCCCGGGCGCGCCTGGAGCTCGCCCATCGTCTGGGGCGAGCACGTCTTCGTGCTGACCGTGACCCGCGTCCGCGGCGAGACCGACGCGCAGCCGATGCCGATCGAGGCCTACCGGGCGCGGTCGCTGGGCGGGTCGATGACCGGCGCCGACATAGACCGGGAGGCGGAGCCGCTGCGCTGGGTGCTCTACGACGTCGACTTCGAGTCCGGGGCGGTCCGCTGGGAGCGCGAGCTGCACGCCGCGGCGCCGGCGCTGACCGCGCACCAGAAGAACACGTTCGCGTCGGAGACCCCGGTGACCGACGGCGAGCGCGTCTACGTCTATCTGGCCGACATAGGGATCTTCGCGGTCGACTTCGAGGGCGAAGAGGCGTGGTCGGCGCCGCTCGAGTGGCTGCCGCGGCGCAACTGGGGCGCGGCCGGCTCGCCGGTGCTCCACGACGGCCGGCTCTACGTGGTCAACGACAACGACGAGCAGTCGTGGGTGGCGGCCTTCGACGCGGCCAGCGGCGAGGAGCTCTGGCGCACCGGCCGCGACGAGGGGACCAACTGGTCGACGCCGTTCGTCTGGGAGAACGACGTCCGCACCGAGCTGGTGACCACCGGCACGGGCGGCGTCCGCTCCTACGGCCTCGACGGCGAGCTGCTCTGGGAGCTGCACGGCATGTCGTCGCTCGTCATCCCGACCCCGTTCGCCGACCACGGCCTGCTCTTCATCAACTCCGGCTACATCGCCGACACGAACCGGCCGGTGTACGCCGTCCGCGCCGGCGCCAGCGGCGACATCTCGCTGGGGCCGGGGAGCGCCAGCAACGACTACGTCGTCTGGTCGCACCCGCAACTCGGCTCCTACAACCCGTCGTCGCTCGTCTACGGCGGCCACCACTACACGCTGCTCGATCGCGGCATCCTGATGTGCTACGACGCCCGCACCGGGCAGCCGGTCTATCCGCGCCGGCGCGTCACCGCGGGAACGCTGTTCACGGCGTCGCCCTGGGCCTACAACGGCAGGATCTTCGCGCTGAGCGAGGACGGGGACACCTTCGTCATCCGGGCCGGCGAGGACTTCGAGGTGCTGCGGCGCAACTCGCTCGGCGGCGAGATGACGATGGCGACCCCGGCGATCGCCCGCGGCAGCCTCTTCCTGCGCACCGCGTCGAAGCTCTACCGCATCGCGAAGGACGCCGGCGAGTAGCGGAACGGCGCGTGATCGCACTCGTCGACTACGACGACGTCCGGCTCGGGCGGCGGGGGCCGCGGTATCGTCGGCGGTTCGGAATCGCCGTGCCGATGCGGCGCATCGCGGACGCCATGAAGAATTCCGGCGGGCGACTCGGACGCTTCGTCGGCGCCTTCGGGACCGGCGGCGCCGCGTCCGGCGGCGGGTCGTCATGACTTCGAGACGCAAGCTGCCCATCGGCGTCCAGACCTTCCGCGAGATCCGCGAGGAGGGCCTGTACTACGTCGACAAGACCGCCTTCATCGGCCGGCTGCTCGATGACGGCGGCAAGCACTACTTCCTGTCCCGCCCGCGGCGCTTCGGCAAGAGCCTGTTCCTGGACACCCTGAAGGAGTTCTTCGAGGGCGCCGAGGCGCTGTTCGAAGGGCTGGCCGTCCACGGGCGCCGGGACCGGCCGGCGCCTCACCCGGTGCTGCGGCTCAGCTTCGGTTACGGCAACTTCAGGGAACCGGGTTTCCTGGAAGCGAACTTCATGGAGAAGCTGGCCGCAGCCGAGGCCGAGGCGCGGGTGTCCACCGACTACGCCACGGCCCCCGGACGCTTCGCCGCGTTGCTCGCGGCGCTGCACCGCGAGACCGGGCGGCGGGTGGTGGTGCTGGTGGACGAGTACGACAAGCCCATCCTGGACGCGCTGGCCGCGCCGGACGTCGCCCGCGCGAACCGGGACTTCCTGCGCGGCGTGTACTCGGTCGTGAAGGACAGCGACGCCCACGTCCGGTTCACGTTCATCACCGGGGTGAGCAAGTTCTCGAAGGTCAGCCTGTTCTCCGGCCTCAACAACCTCACCGACATCACCCTTGACCCACGCTACTCCACCATCTGCGGCTACACCGACGCGGACCTGGACGCGGTGTTCGCGCCGGAGCTGCCGGGGCTGGACCGCGACGAGATCCGGCGCTGGTACAACGGCTACGACTGGCTGGGCGGTGAGTGGGTCTACAACCCCTTCGACATCCTGTTGCTCTTCCGCAGCCGCGAGTTCGCCGCCCACTGGTTCCGGACCGGCACGCCGACGTTCCTGATCGACACGCTGGTCAAGCGGGGGGTGGGCTCCTTCGCCCTGGAAGGGATCGCCGGCACCGACGACCTGCTCTCGACCTTCGACGTGGACGACATGGCGACCGAGGCGCTGCTGTTCCAGACCGGCTATCTGACCATCCGGGACCACAAGCGCGTCGGCGGCCGGACGGTGTACCGCCTGGGCTATCCGAACCAGGAAGTGCGCCAGAGCCTCAACGACAGCCTGTCGCGCCACCTGGCCGGAGACTCGACGCGCCAGACGGCCAACAGCATCCGGCTCCACGAACTGCTCGAAGCCAACGACTTCGCGGGCCTGAAGACGCTGTTCCACGCCTTCTACGCCAGCATTCCCCACCAGTGGTACGCCAACAACGACATCGCGCGCTTCGAGGGGTATTACGCGAGCGTGTTCTACTCCTACTTCGCGGGGCTGGGCCTGGACGTGACGGTGGAGGACAGCACGAGCCGCGGGCGCCTGGACATGGCGGTGCGGTTCAACGCCAACGTGTACCTGTTCGAGTTCAAGGTGGTGGAGCTGGAGCCCGAGGGCGCGGCGATGGCGCAGTTGAAGGAGAGGCGCTACGCGGACAAGTACCGGCGCCTGGGGCAGCCGATTCACCTGATCGCCGTGGAGTTCAGCAGGGACGCCCGCAACCTGGTGGCCTTCGAGGTGGAGCGCGCGGCGTGAGAAGGTGATGCGGCCGTCCGCCCCCGCGGCCGGTGGCGCTCGCCCCGGGTCGCGGTTGAACGCTCCGGCGCGCCGCGTTACGATACGGGAGCGGCGGAGGCGTTCGCGCGCGGATTCCCGGCGTCGAAGAACGCGGACGGTCCCGGCGCAGTCGGCTGCATCGGCGCGTCCGGCGCGCCGATGCGGTGGAAACGTCGAACGGAGACGGACTTGAAGGAGACGAATCGATGCGACATCGTGTGACGACGGCGTTCTTCGCGCTGGCGGCCGTTGCGCTGCTTGCGCAGCCGGCCGCCGCGCAGTCGGGCGGCGGCGAGATGCGGACCCCCGACGGGCAGCCGCACATCTCGGGCACCTTCACCTTCCGCACGCTGACGCCGCTGGAGCGGCCGGCGGCCCTGGAAGGGCGCGAGCGGCTGAGCGTCGAGGAGGCGGCGCAGTTCGAGGCCTCCGAGCGCATCCGGCTGAACCGCGACCTGTTCGACCCGGAGACCGGGGCGCCGAGCGCGGGCTACCAGTCGCGGGCCGAGGGCGGCGTGCTGTCGTACAACGAGTTCTGGTACGAGAGGGGCATCGAGCTGACCGCCGACAAGCGGACGGCGCTGATCGTCGACCCGCCGGACGGCCGCATCCCGTACACCGACGAGCACCGCGAGGCACGGCGCATCCGCCGCCTCAACCTGCGCAACGGCTTCGCGGACCACTACACGGACCGCAGCCTGTCCGACCGCTGCATCCTCGGCTTCAACGCCGGGCCGCCGATGACCGCGGCCTCCTACAACAACAACGTCCAGATCCTGCAGATCCCCGGCTACGTGGTGATCTACAACGAGATGGTGCACAACCCGCGGATCATCCCCGTCGACGACGACGCGCCGCGCCACGGCCTGCGGCAGTGGTCGGGCGAGTCCCGCGGCCGCTGGGACGGCGAGACGTTCGTGGTCGAGACGCACGACTTCATCACGGAGACCAGCCTGCGCGGTTCGTCGAAGGACACCCGCGTCGTCGAGCGCTTCCGCCGCGTCGACCCCGACACCGTGATGTACGAGTTCACCGTCGAGGACCCCAACAACCTGACCGGCCCCTGGACCGCGTTGATGCCGTTGCGGCGCACCGACGGCCCGCTGTTCGAGTACGCCTGCCACGAGGGCAACATCGGGATGCACGGCATCATGGCGGGCGCGCGCCGCAAGGACACGCAGCGCGTCGGCGAGATCCGCTGACCGCGGGCGAAGCCGCGCGGACCGCCCGCCGGGCGCGGCCCGTCTCCGGACTTCCCGGAGCGGGCCGCCGCCGGGCGATCAGGCGGCTTCCGTGGTCCAGCCCGCCTTGCCGGCGACCAGCCGCGCGCGCAGGTCGGCCGGCGCCCGTCTCGCGACGTCCTTCAGGTGCGAGAGAGCGAAGAACTCCGGCGGCGTCCCGTGCAGGACCATGAGGCGCAGGAGGCGGTCGGCCTGCGGCCCCATCGGGGTCTTGCCGTGTTCCCAGCGGGAGACGGTTTCGGCCGCGGCGCCCATGTGGTCGGCCAGCTCCCGGCCGGACCACCCCAGGGTGGTGCGGAGGAAGCGAATCTCGGCCGGCGTCAGGCGCGCGGACTTGCGGACGAGGGCGAGGGCCATCACGCGGTGCAGCTCCTCGATCCGCGGAATCGCGACCTCGTACCGGCCACAATGGCCGCAACGGCTGACCTCGACGCCGACGAGGGTGACCCCCGGCAGCCCGCACGCGTCGTACCGGACGTTCTCCGGCCCGGAGGTCATCCCGTGGCCGCAGCCGAAACACGTCAGGGTCTTGTCGTCGTCCGTCATGCCGTCGTCACCGCCATGCCGTTATCACGGTCACTTCCCGCGCGCCGCGGAACGCGACCACCACGGTGACCTCCCCGGAGCGCACGCGGTACCGCCACGAGCCGTTCTCCCATTCCGGGGGATCTACCACGCCGGACTTCAACGCGTTGACGCAGTCGACCGTCGTGAGTCCCCGCTCCGGAATCCGTTCGAGCGCGTGGTTCGACCATCTCAGGCTACCGCGGGTGATGCAGTCCCGAATCACTCGTTTGGCGGTGTTCGGGTCAAGCGAGTCACTGGCGATCATGCCACTCTCCTCGTGAGCGTGGGTTCATCGGGGGCCTCCTGTTCTGTTTCTGACAAGACTTAATTCCCGGATGTTCTGCACTGAACCACCTCGGGTTCGTGAGGCATAGTGTAGTCAATGAATGATGATTTGTCAATCCCAGGTGCGGATCGCGGGCACGGTCGGGACCAGCCACCGCGCCGGGAGCGGGAACGGCCCGCGAGCGGTCTCGCGCCCGGGGCCTTCGACGGCCGCCCGTCCACCGCGCGCCGTTGAACGCTCCGCGTCGGCGCCGAGGATGCCGAGTTGCGCGACGGGCCTCCCGCCGGCCGCCCGTCCGCCGGGCGCCGTTGAACGGGGCGGCCCGGCCGTCGTGCGTGCCGCCGTCCAGGTGCGCCGGCCGCCCGTCCGCCGGGCGCCGTTGAACGGCCGGCCGATTCCGGGTAGGATCGACGTTTCCGCTTGGAGCGGATGGAGGACTTGCAGATGAGTCAGCGATTCGTGACGGTCATCGCGGCGGCGCTCGTTGCGGCGGTGGCGGCGCCCCTTTCCGCCGGCGCGCAGTCGGCCGGGTCGGAAGCGGCCATGCGGACGCCGGACGGCCAGCCGCACATCTCCGGCATCTTCACCTTCCGGACCCTGACCCCGCTGCAGCGCCCCGCGGCGCTCGAGGGCCGGGAGAGGCTCGGCGCCGAGGAGGCGGCCCAGTTCGAGGCCTCCGAGCGCATCCGGCTGAACCGCGACCTGTTCGACCCGGAGACCGGCGCGCCGAACGCCGGCTACCAGTCGCGGGCCGAGGGCGGCGTGCTGTCGTACAACGAGTTCTGGTACGAGCGGGGCATCGAGCTGACCTCCGACAAGCGGACGTCGCTGGTCGTCGACCCGCCGGACGGGCGCATCCCGTTCAAGCCGGAGTACCAGCAGGCGTCGCGGATTCGGCGCCTCAACCTGCGTAACGGCTTCGCGGACCACTACACGGACCGGAGCCTCGCGGACCGCTGCATCATGGGCTTCAACGCCGGCCCCCCGATGGTCTCGAGCGCCTACAACAACAACGTCCAGATCCTCCAGGTCCCCGGCTACGTGGTCATCCTGAACGAGATGGTGCACAACGCGCGCATCATCCCCGTCGACGGCCGGCCGCACGGCGCGCTCCGGCAGTGGTCGGGCGACTCGCGCGGGCGCTGGGAAGGGGAGACCCTGGTCGTCGAGACGAAGAACTTCCTGCGGGAGACCAGCCTGGGCGGTTCGTCGAAGGACACGTTCCTGGTCGAGCGCTTCCGGCGGATCGACGCCGACACCGTGGCGTACGAGTTCACGGTCGAGGACCCGAACAACTTCGCGCGGCCGTGGACGGCGATGATGCCGCTGCGCCGGACCGACGGCCCGCTCTTCGAGTACGCCTGCCACGAGGGCAACATCGGGATGCACGGCATCATGGCCGGCGCGCGGCGCAAGGACACGCAGGCCGTGACGTCGGTCCGCTGACGCCGGACCCCGCCGGCCGGCGCGCCGCGCCGGTCCCGACACGCGACTTCGCGGGCCCGTCTCAGCGCGCTGGGGCGGGCCTTTTCTTCTGTCCCCGTTTTCCCGGAGGAAGATCGTCCATGCGTTCCTGGTTGCCTTTCGTCGTGCTGACGGTGCTGAGCTGGGGAACCTACATTCCGACGCTGCACCGCGGCCAGAGCACGCTGGGCGGCAGCGGCGTGCACGCCTTTCTGATGGTGGGGCTGGCCTACGTGCTCGTGGCCATCGCCGTGCCGGGGCTGATGGTCGCCCGCGCCGGGTCGTGGAGCGTGTTCACCGGCAACACCGGCGGCATGGCGTTCACCTTCGCCGCCGGCGTGCTCGGCGCCGTGGGCGCGCTCGGCATCGTGCTGGCCCTGGCCAACGGCGGGCGCCCGAACGTGGTGCCGCCGCTGGTCTTCGCCGGCGCCCCGGTGGTCAGCGTCTTCGTGGCCATGCTCTACAACCCGCCGCGGGAGAGCCCGTCGCCGCTGTTCTTCCTCGGCATCCTGATGGCCGCGGCCGGCGCGTTCCTGGTGCTGTCGCACCGCCCGCACTAGGGGCTGCCGTGGAACGGCGCGGACTCGTGCGGGGCGGGCGAACGGGTGTCCCGATGCGGAACCTGTCGCGGCGCTCGGCGCTCGGCGCGCTGGCGGCGCCGCTGCTGGCGGCGCGGGACGCTTCCGCCCGCCGGCCGGCGCGGCCGAGGCCGGGCGGCGGAGGCCAGCCCGGCACCGGTTCGGCGATCGTCCACCGCGCTCCGGGGCCGCTGGCGCCCGACGCGGTCACGCACGACTGGACGTCGTTTCTCGGACCCACCCACGACGCGGTTTCGACCGAGACGCGCCTGAGCCGGACCCTGCCCCCGCCGCTGGTCTGGGAGCTGCCGGCCGGTTCCGGCTACGCTTCGCCGGCGGTCCACGGCGACCGCCTCGTCTACCTGCACCGGATCGGCGGCGAGGAGGTCGTCGAGTGCCTGCACGCCGAGACCGGCGGCGCCCGCTGGCGTCTGCGGTATCCGTCGGCGTACCGCGATCGCTACGGCTACAACGACGGCCCGCGCTCGAGTCCGGTCATCGACGCCGCCGGCCGCCGGGTCTATACGGTCGGCGCAGAGGGCCGCCTGCACGCCCTGGAGCTGGAGACCGGCCGCGTCGTCTGGCGTTCCGACCTGCGCGCCGCGTACGACGTGCGGCAGGACTTCTTCGGCGTCAGCTCGACGCCGCTCGTCGAAGGCGGGCTGCTGATCGTCAACGTCGGCGCGCCGGGCGGGCCGACGGTGGCGGCGTTCGACCTCGAGACGGGCGCGGAGGTCTGGCGGGCGGGCGGCGAGTGGGGGGCGAGCTACGCCTCGCCGGTGCCGGCGGTCGTGCACGGCGAGCGCCGGGTGTTCGTCTTCGCGGGCGGCGAATCGCGGCCGCCGTCCGGCGGACTCCTGTCCATCGACCCGGCGAACGGGCGGGTGGACTTCGCCTTTCCGTGGCGCAGCCGCACCTACGAATCGGTCAACGCCGCGTGCCCGGTCGCCTTCGGCGACAAGGTCTTCGTCACCGCGAGCTACCGCGCCGGCGGCGCCCTCGTCGCGGTGCGGCCCGACTTCACGCCCGAGTTGGCGTGGACCACGCGGGAGTTCGCGCTGCACTTCAACACGCCCGTGCATCGGGACGGCTGGCTCTACGGATTCGACGGCCGCAACATGGGCGATTCCTCGCTGGCCTGCATCGACGCGGCGACGGGGGAGACGGCCTGGCGGGCCGTTCCCCAGTGGCGCGAGCGGTTCACCGTCGACGGGCGGGAGTACGAGCAGGTCCTGGGCACGGCGCGCGGGTCGCTGCTCGCGGCGGACGGGCAGTTCCTGTGCCTCGGCGAAATGGGGCACCTGCTGTGGATGGATCTGACCCCCGAGGGGTACACGGAGATCTCCCGCGGCTGGCTCTTCGCGGCCCGCGAGTCGTGGGGGCTGCCGGTGCTCTCCCGCGGCCTGCTCTACGTGACGCAGAACGCGCGGGACCTGCTCACCGGAGCCGGTCCGCGGCTTCTCTGCTACGACCTGCGCGCGTAGCAGGGCTTGCCCGGGCTTGCCCGCGTTCGGGGCCGCGCGGTTTGGCTCTCTCCGGCGATGCCGGCGATGCCGTTCCTTCGCCGCGCGGCTGGCCTTTTCGGCGATGCCTTCCCCGCGGGGGGACGGCCCGCCTGCTCAGGCGATGCCCGCGCCGCGGACGCCGACGTAGACCGAGTAGAGCGACTGGCTCGCGGTCATGAACAGCCGGTTGCGCCGCGTTCCGCCGAAGCAGACGTTGGCGCAGCGCTCCGGCAGGCGGACGACGCCGATGACGTCGCCGTCCGGGGCGATGACCTGCACGCCCGGCACGGCCCCCGCCCAGACGTTGCCGTCCTCGTCGCAGCGCATGCCGTCGGCGACCGACCGCGCTTCGGGGTCGCCCGGCACGGAGAGTTGCACGAGGCGGCGGCCGTTCACGAGGCGTTCGCCGTCGACGTCCCAGACCTTCACTTCCTGCCCGCTGCCGGTGTCCGCGACGTAGAGCCGGTCGTAGCCGGGGGAGAAGCAGAGCCCGTTCGGCGCGCCGATCTCGTCGGTGACCCGGGTGATCGCGCCGCTCGCGCCGTCGACGCGGTAGACCGACAACGGCAGCTCCTGCTCGGCCGGATGGCCCTCGTAGCGGCCCCGGATGCCGTACGGCGGGTCGGTGAACCAGATGCTGCGGTCGGGATGGACGACGACGTCGTTGGGCGAGTTCAGGCGGCGGCCCTCGAAGCGGTCGGCGACGACCGTGACCTCGCCGGAGTGTTCGTAGCGCGCCACCCGGCGGCCGCCGTGCTCGCACGAGATCTGGCGTCCCTCGTGGTCGAACGTGTTGCCGTTGCTGTGGCCCGCGGGGCGGCGGAAGACGCTGACGTGGCCGTCCTCCTCCAGCCAGCGCAGTTGGCGGTCGTTCGGGATGTCGCTCCACACCAGGTAGCGGCCGCTGCCGTTCCAGGCCGGCCCTTCCGCCCACAGCGTGCCGGTGTAGTGGCGCCGGATCGGGGTGTTGAAGAGGACGTAGCGCCGGAACCGCGGGTCGAGCGCGATGACGTCCGGGTCGGGATAGTGCAGCGGGTCCCGGCCCGACCAGTCGCGCGGCTCGTACGGCGGCAGGCCCGCCCGTTGCGCGGCGGCCCGCGCCGGCGCGATCGCCGCGGAGACGACCGCGGCGCCGAGGAACGCGCGCCGGCTCAACGGCCGGCGGGGCGCGCGGCGCGCGGGGGACGGCGACGGGCGAGCGGAATCCCTGTTCATGGTACTTTCCAGTTCCGTTGCGCGCTCGGAGCCTAGCGGGCGTCTTCCGCGCGGGCGCCGCGCATGATGTTCAGCAGACCGTAGTTGCCCTCGTGGCAGGCGTACTCGTACATCGGGCCGGAGGTGACCCCGCGCGAGGCGTGGTCCGTGGTCATCGGGACCCGCGCCGTCCACGGCCGGGTGAACATGTCCGGGTCGGTCATCGTGAACTCGTAGTCCAGCGTCTCGTCGTCGACGCGCGTGAACCGCTCGACCAGGCGCAGGCCGGGCCGCGCCGCGCGCCACGTCGCCCGCCACAGGTAGCGGCTCTTGTCGGCGAAGGCGGCCGTCTCGACGACCAGGGTGTCGCCCTCCCAGCGGCCGCGCGAGTCGCCGAGCCACTGGCCGACGCGGGCCGGGACGTGCGGCCGTCCGTCGGTCGGGATCAGCCGGAACTCGTGGAACATCTCGTTCAGCATGACCACCCAGCCCTCCGACTGCAGGACGTGGTAGTTCATGTTGTAGCCCTGCAGCGGGACGAAGGGCAGGCCGTCGGTGAGGCAGCGCTCGCCGGTGTCGGCGTCCGTGTAGGAGTGGAACGGCCCCACGCCGTAGCGCGCGGAGTCGGACGCCAGCCGCTCGCGCCCCGCCGGCGTCCACGGGATGCGGCCGTCGGCCGGGTCGGTGACGAGCGACGTGCGGCGGTCGCCCGTCACCACCTTGCCGCTGTCCATCCAGAACTGGTTGTAGGCGCCGACGTTGCCGGGGATGAAGCGGTCGGAGGCCGCGCGCGCCTCCGCCGACGACGTCTCGAACGCCGCCGCTTCCTCCGCCGTCAGGACCTCCCGGCCGGCCATCGCCGCGGGCCGCTCCACGGGCGTCAGGGTGGCGTTCGTCCAGATGCCCTGGATGTCCGGGGCGCCCCACGCCGTGCGGGGCGCCGTCCAGCCGGCCGACTGCGCGAGCGCGGCGGCCGGCGCCAGGGCGGCGAAGGCGAAGGCGGCGAGAACGAAGGCGGCGGGGACGGCGGTGCGCTGCATCGGTGACCTCCTCGGCGGGCGGCGTTCCCCGCCAGAATAGCACGCCGCCGCGGGGTGGCGGAGCCGGACGAGCCGGACGCCCGGACGATCCGGACGGTCCCGCAAGGCGCAACGTCGGGCAGGTCCGCGCCGCGGGCCATAGCACGCCGCCGCGGGGCGGCGGAGCCGGGCGGGGCGGCGGAGCCGGACGAGCCGGACGCTCGGACGAGCCGGACGGTCCGCAAGGCGCAACGTCGGGCAGGTCCGCGCCGCGGGCCGCGTCAGGGAGGCGGATCGACACCGGGCGCCAATGAAAGAACCAGCGCGGCGAGCGGGTCCGCGCCGCGGGCTGCGGCCGGAGGCGGATCGACACCGGGCGCCAATGAAAGAACGGCCGCCCTCCGGTCCTTGAACCGGAGCGGCGGCCGTTCGATGACTGAACGCTGCGCCGGGCGCGGGTCAGCGGTTCGCCGCGGCCTGCGCCTCCTGGGCCTCCTTGCGCCGCGCGCCGGCGAGGATGCCCTCCATGCCGATGTTGCCCTCGTGGCAGGCGTACTCGTACAGCGCGTCGGGGCTGCCGCGCAGCGGGATCATCGCCGTCCACGGCCGCTCCCACGTGGTCGGATCGTCGGCCGTGACCTCGTAGCGCAGCACGTCCTCGCTCACCCGCGTGAAGCGCTCGGTGACGTGCAGGTGCTCGGCCGCGCCCAGGAAGTTGGCGAACGGCGAGTAGTTCTTCGTTTCCACCACCAGGGTGTCGCCGTCCCACCAGCCGCGCGAGTCGCCGAGCCACTGCCGGACGCCGTCGTCGAGATGGGGGCGTCCGTCGAGCGGGACGATCCGCGCGTCGTGCGCCATCTCCATCAGGATGACCACGTGGTCGGGGGTCTGGAAGAGCTGGTAGTAGCTGTTGTAGCCGGCGCCGAGGCGGGGCGCGCCGAAGCTGACGCAGCGCTCGCCGAGGCTCCGGTCGTCGGTCCAGACCGCGTGGCGCTGCCGCCGGGCGGCGGCGCTCTCGGCGCGCATCGCGGCCGCCGCCGTGCGCGCGGGCAGCCGGCCGTCCGGCGGATCGACGATCAGCGAGGTGCGGTTGTCCCAGTCGCGCTCGACCATCCAGAACTGGTTGTAGTTGCCGGTGGCCCGGTCGCGCGAGGTGAAGTTCCGCACCTCGTTCAGCGCGGCCGTGAAGACGCTGTCGCCGAAGGCGGCGTCGCCCCCGTCGAGGGCGAAGAGCTCCTCGGCGCGCGACTGCAGCGCGGCCACCTCCTCGTCGGTGAGGAACTCGCGCTCGCCGAGCGCTTCCGGCCGCTGCAGCGGCGTGGCGTTGTTGTTGGCCCAGACCCCCTGCAGGTCGGGGTGGCCGAAGGCGGTCCGCGGCGCCGTCCAGGACTCGTCCTGGGCCGCCGCGGCCCCGGCCGCGAGCACCAGGCCGGCGGCGAGCACGGCCGTGACGGAAAGCCTGCGTCTGCGCATGGGTCGTCCCTCCTCGGAATCGAAGACGCGCCGCCGGGTCCGCTCCGGCGTCGATCGTTACGGTAGCACATCGACCGCGCCGCGGCCGGTATGATCCGCCGCGAACCGATCGCGCCGCGCACGAAGCCCGGAACCCGACTATGGACGCCGCCTCCCCCCGCTGGCGCGAGATCACCGTCTCCGAATACCCGTGGGAGCGGGACGCGCTGGCGTTCGTGCGCGGCCGGCTGCCGGACATCGAGCCGTACCAGGTCTGGACGAACTTCGAGTTCATCGCCGACGACGGGTCGCTCAACGAGGTCGACCTGCTGGCGCTGACGCCGAAGGGCTTCCACCTCGTCGAGATCAAGAGCGCCCCCGGCGTGGTGGAGGGCGATCGGGGCGTCTGGACGTGGCGGCGCGAGAAGCGGGTCCGCACCGTCGACAACCCGCTGCTGCTGGCCAACCGCAAGGCGAAGAAGCTGATCGCGCTGCTGCGGCGGCAGCCGGCGATGCGGTCCGTGCCGAGCCCCTTCCTGGAGGCGCGCGTCTTCCTGTCGCACGAGTCGGTCGACTGCCGGCTGCCGGAAGAGTTGCGCGGCCGGGTCCACCTCCGCGACGCGGGGGCGGGGCGCGCCGAGCGGCCGGGGATCGTCGCGGCGCTCACGCGGGGCGCGCCGCCGGCCGGCCGGCGGCGCGCCCCGCTGGCGCGGGCCTTGCGGCGGGCGATGGAGGAGGCGGGCGTCCGGCGCTCGCAGCGGTCGCGGCAGGTGGGCGACTACCGGCTCGACGAACTGCTGCTGGAGGGGCCGGGCTACCAGGACTGGACCGCGCATCACGTCGCCGTCGAGTCCGAGCGGGCGCGGGTGCGGATCTACGGCGCGCCCCGCGGCGTCTCGGACGAGGAGCGCGCGGCGCTGGCGCGGGCGGCGGAGCGCGAGTACCGGATCCTGCAGGACGTGCGCCACGAGGGGATCCTGGCGGCGAAGGCGTTCACCGGCCATCCGCTCGGCCCGGCGCTCGTCTTCGCGCACCGCGACGGAGCGGAGCGCTTCGACCACTGGCTCGCGGCGCGGGCGGAGCGCCTCGACGTCGACGTCCGGATCCATCTGCTGCGGCAGATCGCCGAGGCGCTGCGCCACGCGCACGCCAGGCGGCTGGTGCACCGGGCGCTGTCGCCGCAGAGCCTGCTCGTGCTCGACCCCGACGCGGCGCTGCCGCGGGTGCAGGTCTTCAACTGGCAGACCGGGGCGCGCGGCGCCGGCACGGCCGGCGCGGTCACGTCCGGGGCGACCCGCCTGGGGACGCTGGTCGAGGACGCGGCCTGGATCTACCTTGCGCCGGAGGCGGTGACCGGCCACGGCGCGCCGGCCGAGCAGAGCGACGTCTTCTCGCTCGGCGCCCTGGCCTGCCACCTGTTCTCCGGGCGCGCGCCGGCGTCGAGCCCGATCGAGATGAACGAGCGGCTGCGCCGTGAGCAGGGCCTGCGGATCTCGTCCGTGCTCGACGGGGCGGGGGAGTCGCTGCAGCGGCTGGTGCAGGACGCCACCCATCCCGACGTGTCGCTGCGCCTCGCGTCGGTGGCCGACTTCCTGGCCGGACTCGAGGCCGTCGAGGACGAGCTCACGGCGCCGGAGGTCCGTTCCCGGCCGGACCCGCTGGAGGCGCGCCCGGGCGACGAACTCGATCACGGGTTGACCGTGAAGCGGCGGCTGGGCCGGGGCTCGACGGCGCTGGCGCTGCTCGTCGAACGCGGCGGCCGGGAGCAGGTGCTGAAGGTCGCGCTGTCGTCCGAGGACAACGGCCGCCTGGAGGCGGAGGCGGAGGTGCTGCGCCGGCTGCGCCACCAGTCCGTCGTGGAGCTGCACGACGTGTTGCGGTTCGGCGATCGCGTCGGCCTGCTCATGGCGCGGGCGGGGCGGGAGACGCTGGCCGACCGCCTGCGCGAGGAGGGCTCCCTGCACCTGGAGCTGCTGGAGCGGTTCGGCGAGGACCTGCTGGCGGCCGTGGACTGGCTGGAGCAGCAGGGCGTTCCGCACCGGGACGTCAAGCCGGAGAACCTGGGCGTGGCGAAGGTGGGCAGCCGGCTGCACCTGGTGCTGTTCGACTTCTCGCTGGCGCGCACGCCGGCGGATAACGTCCGGGCGGGCACGCGCCCCTACCTCGACCCGTTCCTGGCGGCACGCCGGCCGCCGCGCTGGGACACGCACGCCGAGCGGTTCGCGGCGGCGGTGACGCTGCACGAGATGGCGGCGGGGTCGCTTCCGCGCTGGGGCGACGGACGCAGCGAGCCGGCGGTGCTCGACTGCGAGGCGACGGTCGACGCGGACGCCTTCGAGCCGGCGGTCCGGGAGGGGCTGACGGCGTTCTTCGGGCGGGCGCTGCGCCGCGAATTCGGCAAGCGGTTCGACAACGCGCAGGAGATGCTGCGGGCGTGGCGGCAGGTCTTCCTGGCCGCGTCGCGGCCCGAGACCGTCCCGGACCCGCCGCCGGCGGCCGTCCCGGACCCGCCGCCGGCCGTCGGCGCCGGCGGCGCCGCGCTCGACACCCTGCTCGCGGAGATCGGTCTCAGCGCGCGCGGGCTGGCGCTCCGGCCGCCGTCGTCGGCCACGGCGGTCGATACCCCGCCGGCCGTGTCGATTCCGGCGCCGGCGACGGATGCCGGTTCCGGCGACGTTTCACCCGACGCGGGCGAACCGCGCGCGGCCTCCCAGGACGGGCCGAAGATCGAGGACGTCGGGAACGTCGGGAAAGCCTCGCACCGCAAGTCCAATACGGCGATCGGTTACCCAAAGACATCCACCACCGACAACGAGCGGCCGGCCGCCGTCTGGGTGGTTCGCGCCAAGAGAGGGAGTTTGAGTTATACGGAACACTTCGTCGCCAACGGCTACGCCGGCATAGGCACGGTCGACGTGTCGTCGGCGAAGGACCGGGACGAGATCCGGCGCCTTTGCGAGCAGGCGCATCCGGACTGGAACGCCGGTCTCATCCGCAATTACACCGGGCAGTACTACAATTTTCTGTTCCGCATCCGCGAGGGCGACTACGTGCTCACGCCCGAGCTCGATGTCGGCCGTCTTCGCTACGGCCGGGTCGTCGGTCCTGGTGAGTCCGCCGCGGGTGACGATGGATGCCCGTACCGGAATCGCCGCGCCGTGGACTGGAATCCCGCGTCTTTCGCGCGCGTCCGCCTGTCGGAATCGCTTCGGAAAACGCTCCGGCAGCGGACGACGGTCTTCCCCGTTCCACAGCGTGAAGAGTTCCTGGCGGCGGTCGGGCTGTCCGCCGCGGCGCCGCACGGCGACTGGTTTCACGCGCGTCAGCGCCGCGTCCTGTTGAAGCGCGCGATCGCTTCGGGCGGTCGGTCACCGACTTTCGACGCCGGGAGACATGAAGAAGGCCGGAGGCCCGACGTGGACCTGCCGTACGACATGGGGAACGCGGGCGACCTGCTCAAGCACGGCGTCCTCGCCGAGTTCGTCCGCTGGCAATGCGAATCGAAGGTGGCGTTCCGCTTCCTCGATCCGTTCGGCGGCGAGCCGTGGAGCGCGCCCCGTGCAGAAGTGGCGCGCCGCGTCCGGTCCCTGCCGGAGGAATGCGCGTTGCGATCGGCGCAGTCCGAGATCGATCACGGCCGCTACTACGGTAGCGGCCTGGTAGTGCGGCGGGTGGCGGATGCTTGCGGGCGCGCCGGCGTTCGCGTGCTGGTCTCCGACCAGGATCCGGCCAAACGGAAGCGCCTTCAAGAGTGCGGCCTGGGCGGCCTGCAGATGTTGGCCGATGACTTTCCGGGCCGCGGCGCGAGTGGATACGACGGGTATGCCGCGTTCAGTGAGATCGTCCGTGGCGCGAAGGGTGGCGACCTCGTGCTCCTCGACCCTTACGACCGGTTCCTGCCGGACGAGGCGCCGGCGGTCGTGCCGCGGATGGCGGAGATGGCCGGTCGCGCCGCGGTTCTCCTGTTCGCACTGAACCTGAACCCGAACAATCCGGTCGGCCGGCGGTTCGACGATCTCCTCGCGGACCACGTGCCCGGCGCGTGGCGCATGACCTGCCCGCCGCTGCGTGGCGCCGGCGTGAAGGGTGAATCGAAGTACCACGCGGAGGTGATCCTGGCCGCGCGCGCGTTCCGGGACGACGCCCGTGAACGCGGCGTGGATACCTTGTGGAAACGCCTCCGCGAATTCTCCCGGCATCTCGCCGCGGCGCTCGACCTGCCGGAAGACGCCCTCGTTCCGCGGAAGGTCCGCCGGGGGGAGCCGACACCGTAGCCATCGATTCGGAACACGAAACAAGGGTCGCCGAGAAGCTGGCGGACGGCGCCGCGCCGCCGGATTGAGACGCCGGCCGGGGCGGCCGGGGCCCGGGCCCGCGCCGGTCGGCCTGCTCTCGCTGGACTGAATCGAACCGCGCGGTTTTCCGCCGCTATACTGGCGGAGGCGATGGGCGCCGCCCGAAACGCGCCTCGTACTCGTGCGTCGGATGGCCGTCTGCCATTCACCTCGACGGCGGGATCGTTGACCGCCACGGTTTCCGCGGCCATGCGCCGCGGCATCATGGGATCGATGAACGTCTCGTCCGCCCCCGCGCCCGCCGCGGCCCGGCCGGCCGGCTCGACGCCGGTGCTGGAGAACGGCGACCGCCTGACCCGCGCCGAGTTCGAGCGCCGCTACGATGCGCGGCCGGACCTGAAGAAGGCGGAGCTGATCGAGGGGGTCGTCCACGTGCCGTCGCCGACGCGCTTCAGGAACCACGGCCGGCCGCACGCCGCAACCGTCATCTGGCTGGGGACCTACGCTCTGGCGACGCCGGGTGCGCAGCTCGGCGACAACTCGACGGTTCGGCTCGACTTCGACAACGAGCCGCAGCCGGACGCGGCGTTGTTCATCGACCCGGAGGCCGGCGGGCAGGCGCGGGTCGACGAGGACGACTACGTCGAAGGCGCGCCGGAGCTGGTCGCCGAGGTCGCCGCGAGCAGCGCGTCGTACGACCTGCACGACAAGCTGCGCGCCTACCGTCGCAACGGCGTGCGCGAGTACCTGGTGTGGCGCACGCTGGACCGCCGTTTCGACTGGTTCGAGCTGGTCGACGGCGTCTACCGGCCGCGTACGCCGGACGCCTCCGGGCTGGTGAGCAGCCGGGTGTTCCCCGGGCTCCGTCTGGCGGTGGACGCCCTGTTGCGCGGCGACCTGCCCGCCGTCGTGGCGGCGCAGCAGGGCGCCCTGGGCGAACCGGACCACGCCGCGTTCGTGGAACGCCTGCGAGCGCAACGCGGCGGGTGATTGCGGTCATGGGATCGATGAACGTCTCGTCCGCCCCCGCGCCCGCCGCGGCCCGGCCGGCCGGTTCGCCGCGCGCGCCGCTGCTGGAGAACGGCGACCGCCTGACCCGCGCCGAGTTCGAGCGCCGCTACGATGCGCGGCCGGAGCTGAAGGCGGAGCTGATCGAGGGGGTCGTCCACCTGACGTCGCCGGCGCGGGCCGTCGCCCACGCCCGGCCGCGCGCCGCGACCGTCTTGTGGCTGGGGACCTACGCCCGGGCGACGCCGGACGTGCAGGTCGGCGACACTCCGACGATCCGCCTCGACCTCGACAACGAGCCGCAACCGGACGCGGCCATGCTCATCACCCCGGAGGCCGGCGGGCAGGCGCGGATCGACGAAGACGACTACGTCGAAGGCGCGCCGGAACTGGTCGCCGAGATCGCCGCGAGCAGCGCGTCGTGCGAGCTGCACGACAAGCTGCGCGCCTACCGTCGCAACGGCGTGCGCGAGTACCTGGTGTGGCGCACGCTGGACCGCCGGTTCGACTGGTTCGAGCTGGTCGACGGCGTCTACCGGCCGCGTACGCCGGACGCCTCCGGGCTGGTGAGCAGCCGGGTGTTCCCCGGGCTCCGTCTGGCGGTGGACGCCCTGTTGCGCGGCGACCTGCCCGCCGTCGTGGCGGCGCAGCGGGGCGCCCTGGGCGAACCGGACCACGCGGCGTTCGTCGAGCGCCTGCGAGCGCAACGTGGCGGGTGATGGCGGTCATGGGATCGGTGAACGTTTCGTCCGCCCCCGCGCCCGCCGCGGACCGGCCGGCCGGCTCGACGCCGGTGCTGGAAAACGGCGACCGCCTGACCCGCGCCGAGTTCGAGCGCCGCTACGAGGCGCGGCCGGACCTGAAGAAGGCGGAGCTGATCGAGGGGGTCGTCCACGTGCCGTCACCGACGCGCTCCGGGAGCCACGCCCGGCCGCACGCCGCAACCGTCGTCTGGCTGGGGACCTACGCTCTGGCGACGCCGGGCGTGCAGATCAACGACAACCCGACGATCCGTCTCGATCTCGACAACGAGCCGCAGCCGGACGCGGCGTTGTTCATCGATCCGGAGGCCGGCGGGCAGGCGCGGGTCGACGAGGACGACTACGTCGCAGGCGCGCCGGAGCTGGTCGCCGAGGTCGCCGCGAGCAGCGCGTCGTACGACCTGCACGACAAGCTGCGCGCCTACCGTCGCAACGGCGTGCGCGAGTACCTGGTGTGGCGCACGCTGGACCGCCGGTTCGACTGGTTCGAGCTGGTCGACGGCGTCTACCGGCCGCGTACGCCGGACGCCTCCGGGCTGGTGAGCAGCCGGGTGTTCCCCGGGCTCCGCCTGGCGGTGGACGCCATGCTGCGCGACGACCTGCCCGCCGTCGTGGCGGCGCAGCGGGGCGCCCTGGGCGAACCGGACCACGCGGCGTTCGTCGAGCGCCTGCGAGCGCAACGTGGCGGGTGATGGCGGTCATGGGATCGGTGAACGTTTCGTCCGCCCCCGCGCCCGCCGCGGACCGGCCGGCCGGCTCGACGCCGGTGCTGGAAAACGGCGACCGCCTGACCCGCGCCGAGTTCGAGCGCCGCTACGAGGCGCGGCCGGACCTGAAGAAGGCGGAGCTGATCGAGGGGGTCGTCCACGTGCCGTCACCGACGCGCTCCGGGAGCCACGCCCGGCCGCACGCCGCAACCGTCGTCTGGCTGGGGACCTACGCTCTGGCGACGCCGGGCGTGCAGATCAACGACAACCCGACGATCCGTCTCGATCTCGACAACGAGCCGCAGCCGGACGCGGCGTTGTTCATCGATCCGGAGGCCGGCGGGCAGGCGCGGGTCGACGAGGACGACTACGTCGCAGGCGCGCCGGAGCTGGTCGCCGAGGTCGCCGCGAGCAGCGCGTCGTACGACCTGCACGACAAGCTGCGCGCCTACCGTCGCAACGGCGTGCGCGAGTACCTGGTGTGGCGCACGCTGGACCGCCGGTTCGACTGGTTCGAGCTGGTCGACGGCGTCTACCGGCCGCGTACGCCGGACGCCTCCGGGCTGGTGAGCAGCCGGGTGTTCCCCGGGCTCCGCCTGGCGGTGGACGCCATGCTGCGCGACGACCTGCCCGCCGTCGTGGCGGCGCAGCGGGGCGCCCTGGGCGAACCGGACCACGCGGCGTTCGTCGAGCGCCTGCAGGCGCGCCGGGGATGACGCGGCCGGCGCCGGGGCGGCCCGCGGACACGCCGTCCACGCCCCGGGTCGCGAAGACCGTGCCGCTCCGCGCCGGTTCGGTTCCGGCCGCGAACCCGCCCCGCGCCGGAGCCGGTGAGTCGTCGATCTGCGACTCCTGCCACGGAGGTCCGGCCGCGAACCCGCCCCGCGGCGCGCCGGAGGCCGGCGAGTCGTCGATCCGCGACTCCTGCCACGGAGGTCCGGCCGCGAACCCGCCCCGCGGCGCGCCGGGGAGGAACCGCCGAACCGGCCTCCGAAAAATACGCCGCGCGGCCGCGTGGGTTGCTATACTACGGGGCGGGAACGATCTCGCGGCCCGGGGAGCTTCCCGGCAGGCCCGCCGTCCGTGCGCCGTTTCGTCCGGTGGAGGAGGGCAGCAGGATGTCAAGGTCGTCACGCGGCGTCCCGGCGGCGTGCATCGTCGTGCTGGCGGCGGCGTCGTTCCTGGACGCCGCGCCGCTACGGGCCGAAGAAGCCGCGGCCCGCCCGGAGCCGGCCGCCGCGGCCCGGGCCGTCTCCCGCGTCGGCGCGCCCGACGCGCGCGCCTTCCTCGACCGCCACTGCGTCGCCTGCCACAACGAGCGGCTGCGGACCGCCAACCTCCTGCTCGACGCGGCCGACGTGGACCACGTCGGCGCCGGCGCCGAGACCTGGGAGAAGGTGGCGCGCAAGCTGCGCAGCGGCGCCATGCCGCCGCCCGGCCGCCGCCGCCCCGAGCCGGCGGCGCTCGACGCGTTCGTGACGTGGCTCGAGACCGAGCTCGATCGCCACGCCGCCGCCCGGCCGAATCCGGGCCGCGTCGCCGACCACCGCCTGAACCGCTTCGAGTACGGCAACGCCGTCCGCGACCTGCTGGCGCTGGAGATCGATCCCGCCGAGCTGCTGCCGGCCGACGAGTCGGACCAGGGTTTCGACAACATCGCCGACGTGCTGTCGATGTCGCCGACGCTGCTCGGCCGCTACATGTTCGCCGCGCGCCGCATCAGCCAGCTCGCGGTCGGCGACCCGGCCCTCGGGCCGTCGGTCGAGACCTTCGACCTGTCGCGCGGGCTGCGGCAGGACGCCCGCATGCACGAGGGCCTGCCGTACGGCACGCGCGGCGGCGCCCTCGTGCGGCATCACTTCCCGCTGGACGGCGAGTACGTGGTGAAGATCCGGCTCGGCCGGAACTTCACGAACTCGCGCATCCGCGCCATCGGCACGCGGGAGGAGATCGACGTGCTGCTCGACGGAGCGCTGGTCACCCGCTTCACGATCGGCGGAGAGTGCAACGACTCCGACGCGCCGCGCTGCACGGGGTCCGGGATCTACCGCACGTCCCCGTACCACCTGACGGCGGACGACACCCTGGAGGCGCGGTTCTCCGCCCCCGCGGGCCCGCGCGACCTCGGCGTGGCGTTCGTCCGCAAGAGCGTGCTGACCGAGGGCATGGCGCCGACGCTGCTGCCGCCGCGGCACACCAGCTCCACCTACGAGGCGCCGCGGATGGACGTCGACACCGTGCGGCTGGAGGGGCCCTTCGACCCGACGGGTCCGGGCGACACGCCGAGCCGCCGCCGCGTGTTCGTCTGCCGGCCCGCCGGCGAAGCCGACGAGGAGCCGTGCGCGCGGCGGATCCTCGAGACGCTGGCGCGGCGCGCCTATCGCGGCCCGCCGGCCGGGGAGGACGTCGAGACCCTGCTGCGGTTCTACCGCGCCGGGCGCGAGGAGGGCGGTTTCGAGCGCGGCGTGCAGGAGGCGCTGGCCCGGCTGCTGGTCTCGCCGCGGTTCCTGTTCCGCATCGAGCGCGACCCGGCGCACGCCGCGGCCGGCGGCGCGTACCGCGTCAGCGACCTGGAGCTGGCCTCGCGGCTGTCGTTCTTCCTGTGGAGCAGCATCCCGGACGACGAGCTGCTCGACGCCGCGGCCGGCGGCACGCTGCGGGAGCCGGGCGTGCTGGAAGCCCAGGTGCGGCGCATGCTCGCCGACCCCCGGGCCCGGGCACTGGCCGCCAGCTTCGGCGGCCAGTGGCTGCGCATCCGCAACCTGCGGGCCGTCGACCCCGACGCCAGCGCCTACCCGGAGTTCGACGACAACCTGCGGGAAGCGTTCCGGCGCGAGACCGAGCTGTTCCTGGAGAGCCAACTGCGCGGCGACCGCCCGCTGACGGAGCTGCTGACGGCCGACTACTCGTATCTGAACGAGCGGCTGGCGCGGTTCTACGGCGTGCGCAACGTGTACGGGGCGCACTTCCGCCGCGTGCCGCTCGGCGACCCCGCCCGGGCCGGATTGCTGGGCCACGGAAGCGTCCTGACCGTCACCTCCTACGCCACGCGGACCTCGCCGGTGGTGCGCGGCAAGTACCTGCTGGACAACATCCTGGGCTCGCCCCCGCCGCCCCCGCCGCCCGACGTGCCGGCGCTGGAGGAAGCCGCCGGGGACGGGGGCGAGCCGGCTTCGATCCGCGAGCTCATGGCCGCCCACCGCCGCAACCCCGCCTGCGCCGCGTGCCACCTGCAGATGGACCCGCTGGGCTTCGCGCTCGAGAACTTCGACGGCATCGGGCGCTGGCGGGAGACCGACGGCGGGACGCGGGTCGACGCCTCGGGCGTCCTGCCGGACGGGACGGCGTTCGACGGTCCGGTCGAATTCCGCGAGGCGCTGCTCGACCGGAGCGGGGAGTTCGTGCGCACGTTCACCGAGAAGCTCCTGACCTACGCCCTCGGCCGGCCGGTCCGGCACACCGACATGCCGGCGGTCCGCGCCATCCTGCGCGACGCGGCGCCGGCGGACCACCGCTGGTCGTCGCTGGTTCTGGGAATCGTCGAAAGCCCGCCGTTCCAGTTGCGCGCGGCGCGCGCGGACGCGGCGGCGGCAGTACAGCAATAGCGCGGCGTCGAAGACCCGGACGGGCCGGGCAACGAGGAGACTCTGATGCTGATCACGAAGAAGTCGCTGTCACGCCGAACGATGCTGCGGGGCCTCGGAGCGAGCATCGCGCTGCCGCTGCTCGACGGCATGGTCCCGGCGTTCGCCGCCATCCGGAACACCGCGGCGCGGCCCGTCCGGCGGCTCGGCGCGATCTACGTGCCGAACGGCATGAGCATGGCGCGCTGGTTGCCGCCCACCGAGGGCGCCCTGGAGATGACCCCGATCCTGTCGCCGCTGACCCCGGTGAAGGACCAGTTGCTGGTGCTGAGCGGCATGGCCAACAAGGAGGCCAAGCAGCGCCTCGACGAGGGCGACGGCGACCACTCGCGCTGCCAGGCGGCCTACCTCACGGGCGCCCACGCGGTGAAGGCGTCGGGGACCAACAGCACCCTGGAAGTGGGCGTGTCGATGGACCAGCTCGCGGCCCGCGAGCTGCGCGAGGACACGCAGCTCGCCTCGCTGGAGCTGTCGCTGGAGGCCAACGAGCTGGTGGGGCAGTGCGAGGACGGCTACGGCTGCGCCTACAGCGCCACCATCGCCTGGCGCGACGCGAACACGCCGCTGCCGATGCAGACCAACCCGCGCGCGGTGTTCGAGCACCTGTTCGGCGCCGTCGACAGCACCGAGCCGGCCGCGCGGGCGCGGGCGCTGCGCCGCGACCGGAGCATCCTCGACTCGGTGAACGCCGAGATCTCCGACCTGCGGCGGCGGCTCGGCCGCGGCGACCGCTCGAAGCTCGCCGGGTACCTCGATTCGGTCCGCGACGTCGAGCGGCGCATCCAGATCGCCGAGTCGCAGAGCGGCCGCGGGCTGCCGGAGGTCGAGCAGCCGGCCGGCATCCCCGCCGACTTCGAGGAGTACGCCGACCTGATGTTCGACCTGATGCTGGTCGCCTGGCAGGCCGACCTGACGCGGGTCTGCACCTTCCTGGTCGGCCGCGAGAAGAGCGTGCGGACCTATCCCGAGATCGGGGTCGCCGAGCCGCACCACCCCGTCTCGCACCACCGGCACCGCGAGGAGCAACTGGTCAAGCTGGCGAAGATCAACACGTTCCACACGCGGATCTTCGGGCGCTTCCTGGAGAAGCTGCGGGCGACGGCGGACGGCGACGGGACGTTGCTCGACCAGGCGATGGTCGTCTACGGGGCCGGCATGGGCAACAGCAACGCGCACGACCCGCTCGACCTGCCGATCGTGGTGGCCGGCTCCGGCGCCGGAACGCTGCGGGGCGGCCGGCACGTGCGGCTGCCGGAGGGCACGCCGCTGGCCAACATGCACCTGACGCTGCTCGAGAAGATGGGCCTGCCGGCCGAGCGTCTCGGCGACGCCACCGGCGAACTGCCGATCCTGTCGGGCGTGTAGGAGTCTGCGCCCTGGAACGGCGCGGACTCCTGGAGGATTGGGTTGGGCGCCGAGCGGAGCCGCCAGGCGACGGTTGGCGGGCGAGCGGGGCCGGCGGACGCCGCGCGGCGTGAGGGGGGGGCGCGACCGGCGCGGACGACGCCGCGCGGACGTGACGGGGAGCGGTCGGCGCGCGGCGGGGCCGCTCGGCCGCTCGGCCGGGTGAGCAAGGGGCGGGTGCGAATGCGCGCGGCGATGTGTATGCGCCGCGGTTCGCCCCGCGGGGTTCGGATTCGAAGGACGGATGACAGATGCCCATGACCATGCGACTCGTGAACGTTGCGGCCGTCGTTCTGGCGTCGTCCGCGGCGGCCTTCGCGGCTCCGCCCGACCTGCGCGTGGCCGACGCGGCCCGGAACCGGGACGTCGCGGCCGTCCGCGCGCTGCTCGCCGCCGGGGCCGCGGTGGACGGCGTCCGGCCCGACGGCTTCACCGCGCTGCACTGGGCGGCGCAGTGGGACCGCGCGGACTTGGCCGGCCTGCTGCTCGGCGCCGGGGCGGACGTGGACGCGGCCGACCGCTACGGGGTCACGCCGCTCGTGCTGGCCTGCACGAACGCCAGCCCCGGCATGGTCGAGCGCCTGCTGGAGGCCGGCGCGGACCCGCGCGGCGCGCAGGCGACGGGCGAGACGGTCCTGATGACCTGCGCGCGCGGGGGCGTGCTGGACGCGGTCACCCCGCTGCTCGCTCGCGGCGCGGACGTGAACGCGGGCGAAGCCGCCCGCGGCCAGACGGCGCTGATGTGGGCCGCGTGGGAAGGGCACGCGGACGTGGTCCGCGCGCTGATCGAGCACGGGGCGGACGTGGACGCGCGCACGACGACGGGCTACACGGCGCTCGTCCTCGCGGCGCGGGAGGGTTACCGCGAGACGACCGAGGCGCTGCTCGAGGCGGGCGCGGACGTCGACGCCTCGGCCGCGGACGGCGCCACCGCGCTGGTCGTCGCCACCGTTCGCCGGCGGCTCGACCACGCGGAGTTCCTGCTGGAGCAGGGGGCGGACCCGAACCTCGGACCCGGCTTCTCGCCGCTGCACTGGGCGGCGGGGAAGTGGGACACGGAGCTGAACGACCTCTCCAACGGCGTCGCCGAGGGCAATCGATGGAGCCCGTTCGGCGGGCTGCACGCCGCCGACCGCCTCCGCATGGTGCGCCGCCTCCTCGACCACGGCGCGGATCCGAACCTGCGGACGGCGCGCACCCCGGGGTTCGGCATCCAGGTGAAGGGCCATCTGGGGAACATGCGCGGCGCGACGGCGTTCGTGATCGCGGCCAAGGCCAACGACCTGCCGGTGATGCGCGCGCTGCTCGCCGCGGGCGCAGATCCGTTCATCCCCACCGTCGACGGCACCACGGCCCTGATGCACGCGGCCGGCGTCGGCCATGAGCCGGGCATCACGCGGTCCACCGAAGGGGAGGCTCTCGAGGCCCTCGAGTTGCTGGTGGAGACGGGCGGCGACGTCAACGCGGTCAACCAGAAGGGCGACACCGCGCTGCACGGCGCGGCCTGGCGCGAACGCGCGGATTCCATCGTGCGGTTCCTCGTCGACCGCGGCGCGGACATCGACGCGAAGAACAACCGCGCCTGGACGCCGCTGGTCATCGCCGAGGGCATCCACACCGGCGGCAACTTCGCGAAGTCCGACACGACCGCCGCGCTGCTGCGGCGGCTGGGCGCGGAGCCGAGCCCGCCGGACGTCGTGCGGGAGCCGGACGCGCGCTAGGAGTCTGCGCCGCGGACGGCGCGGACTCCTGTTCGGAAGGGCTGGGCGCCGAGCGGAGCCGCAAGGCGACGCTTGGTGGGCGCCAGCGGCTCGTCCCGGCGCCGGGGACCGCCGCCCCGGTTGCACCGATTTCGCTCGGCTTTTCGGCCCGTGTCATCGTGAAGTTCTGATGTTCGACACCCACGCGGTCGCCCGCGCCCTGACCGAGGCGGACCTCACGCCGGCCCAGGCCGATGCCATCACCGACGCGGTGCGCCTGGCCGCCGAGCACGACGCCGCCGCCATCGACGTCGAGACGCTGGCCACGAAGTCGGACCTCGCCGGCGAGTCCTCTCTGAAGTCGGACCTCGCCGGCGTCGAGTCCTCTCTGAAGTCGGACCTCGCCGGCGTCGAGTCCGCTCTGAAGTCGGACCTCGCCGCGGTCCAAACCGAGATGAAGACGGACGTCGCGGCTCTGAAGTCGGACATGGCCGGGGTCCAGGCGAACGTCACTGCGCTCGAAGCGCGCATGGGCGCCGAAATCACCGGTTTCCAGCGCGAGATGAAGTCGCTCGAAGCGCGCATGGGCGCCGAAATCACCGGTTTCCAGCGCGAGATGAAGTCGCTCGAAGCGCGCATCGAGGCCAGGATCAGCGCGCAGGAACTCCGGCTCGTCAAGTGGATGGTAGCGAACAGCGTCGCGGTCACGGGCCTGGTGGTCGCGGCGTTGCGTCTGTTCGGCCAGGGTTTTGCGCCGTAAACGGGCGGACTCCTGCCGGCCCGCGGGCCGAAGTCCGCGCCGACGTGCGCCGCCTCGACGACCGGCTCTGGCGCGTGATGAGCATCATCCTCGGCTTCATCACGCTGGTGTATATCGGGTGCCTGATAGTGACTCTGGTGGACCGTTCCTATGCCGGAGCCTTGTTCTTCGCTTTCCTTTCCGCCGCCCTCACCGCCACCACCGTCTTCACGTGGGTTTCGTTCGCCCGATCAACCACGGTCCCGAGGTCGGCATGGACCCCGTGAGCAGTGTTGTGGCGCGCCTGCGTCACGCGGTGCTGCAGGGGCGCAAGCGACAGCCGCGGTGACGCGGCGGCGGATGACCGGAGCCCCCCGATGGCCCGCGCGAACGTCCTGAACACGCGGACGATCACCTACCTGGAGCTGATCGGCAACGGCCGGTCGTACCGCGTGCCGCCGTATCAGCGCGACTACTCCTGGTCCGAGGAGCAGTGGGAGGACCTGTGGGCCGACGTCCTTGCGCTGCGCCCGCACCCGGACCGCCGCCACTACCTGGGCGCGCTGGTCGTCGAAGAGAAGTCGGACCGCGAGTTCCTGGTCATCGACGGCCAGCAGCGTCTCGCGACGTTGAGCCTGCTGGCGCTGGCGGTGATCGCCCGGTTGGGCGCCCTGGCCGGCGAAGAGGTCGACGCCGAGGCGAACGCGGAACGCGCCCGCGAGCTCCGCAACCGCTTCGTGGGCGAGAAGGACCCGGCGTCGCTGACCGAGAGCAGCCGCCTCTATCTGAACGAGACCGACGACGCCTTCTACCAGGATTGTCTGGTGCAGCTCCGGCCGCCGCTCGAGCCCCGGGGCCTGCCGGCGTCGAACCGGCTGCTGTGGGACTGTTTCCGCTGGTTCGTCCAGCGGCTCGGCGCGCTGGAGGACGACTGGCGGAACGACGGACGGGCGGTGGCGAGCCTGTTGTCGGAGACGGCGGCGCGGCAACTGCTGTTCATCCTGATCACGGTGGACGACGAGCTGAACGCCTACACCGTCTTCGAGACCCTCAACGCGCGCGGTCTGGAACTGACGACCACCGACCTGCTGAAGAACTACCTGTTCTCGCGGGTGCGGGTGACGGCCGACCTCGAAGCCCTGCGGCGCCGCTGGCGGGCGCTGACGGCGGCGGTGGACGCGGCGCGGTTCCCGGAGTTCCTGCGCCACCACATGCTCTGCGAGCTGCCGAGGGTGCGGAGCCAGCGGCTGTTCAAGCTGGTGCGGGACCGGACGCGGACCACCCGGGACGTCTTCGCCCTGCTCGACGGCCTCGAACGCCGCGCGGAGCTCTTCGCGGCGATGTCGGACCCGAGCCACGGCTACTGGATGGACCTGCCCGGCGCCCGGGCCCACGTCCGCGATCTCGGGTTGTTTCGCGTGCGGCAGGTGATGCCGTTGCTGTTCGCGGCGTGGGAGACGTTCGACGGGGACGACTTCGTCCGGGTCCTGAAGCTGGTCAGCGTCGTTTCGTTCCGCTATTCCGTGGTCAGCGACCTGAACCCCGGCGCGCTCGAAGCCGCCTATCATCACGCGGCCAGGGCGGTCCTCGACGGTGCGGCCCGCCGGCCCGGCGGCGTCTTCGAGCGGCTGCGGCCGATCTACGTGGACGACGACCGGATGCGCCGCGACTTCGCCCTGCTGTCGGTCGACACCCGCGGCCGGCGGAGAAGACTCGCGAAGTACGTCCTCGCGCGGCTCGAGGCGGACGCGGCCGGGCGCGGCTGCGATCCCGACACCGATCCGGGCACGATCGAACACGTCCTGCCGGAGAATCCGGCGGGCGAGTGGGCCGCGGCCTTCGCCTCGGAGCACTGGGACGCCGCGGTCCACCGCCTCGGCAACCTGACCCTGCTGGAGGCCGCCGCCAACCGCGCGGCCGGGGCCGGCGGCTACGCCGGCAAGCGCGCCGCCTACGCCGCCAGCGGCTACGCCCTCACCCGGCGCATTCCGGAGCTGGCGCCGGAACGGTGGACGCCGGCGCTGCTGGACGCCCGCCAGCGCGAACTCGCCGATCGGGCGGTGCGCGTCTGGCGTTCCGACTTCGACTGATCCCGCCGATGTCCGAACAATCGAAGTGGACGGTCGGTTCGGCGATCGGCCTGGGCGTTCTGCTGCTCGCGCTGTTCGCCGACTTCAACGCCCGGTTCGACGACCTGGGCCGCCAGATCGCCGGCCCGCGGGCCGAAGTCCGCGCCGACGTGCGCCGCCTCGACGACCGGCTGCGCGCCGTCGAGATCGCCTTCGGCAAGGTCGACCAGCGGTTGCTGACCCTTGAACGCGTCCTGATCCCCGCCCCCGACCCCGGCGCGCCGGACGAATGACCGGGCCGGCGGGGACGCCGGCCTCACGGGGTCCGTCAGCCGGACCCGACCAGGCGCAGGAGGGCGAACCGGCGCCCGCCAATCGTCGCCTTGCGGCTCCGCTCGGCGCCCAACGATTCCGCGGGAGTCCGCGCCGTTCTACGGCGCAGACCCCGCCCGCCAAGCGTCGCCTGACGGCTCCGCTCGGCGCCCAACCGGGCCCGCGGGAGTCCGCGCCGTTCTACGGCGCAGACCCCTGCGCCGGCGGATCGTCGAGCCCGGCGAAGCGGTCGACCGGCAGCGGCTCGCCGTCGACCACCGGCGCCCGGCCGGACAGCTCGAACGCCGGGGGGCGCCGGGCGGCGAGCGCCTCCCGCGCGGAAGCGGCCAGCGCGCTGGCGAGCAGCGGAAACGCCAGCGTCGCGTCGGCGTGCACGGTGACCTGGTCGGCGTCGGCCGCGAGCTTGCCCCAGCTCTGCGCCTCGTCGAGCGTGGATCCCGAGGCGCCGCCGAAGTGCGGGGCGTCGGTGACGATCTGCAGCGCGTAGCGGTGCCCGCCGGCGCCGGGACGGCAGAAGTCGGCCTGCACGCTCGCCTGGTTGATGAAGTTCTTCGGCGTGCCTCCGCCCAGGACGACGGAGGCCGTCCGCGGCCGCCGGACGACGAGGTTGGTCGACTCGATGACGTCGCCGATCACGTCGATCCACCCGCACCGCGGGCGCGCGTGGCGGGCCTGGGCCAGCCCCATGCCGATCGACGAATCCGCTATCGCCGGACAGAACAGCGGAACCCCGGCGCGGTGCGCCGCGGTGAGGATGCCGTCGCCGCGCGTCTCGTCCCAGAGGCGGCCCCCGAGCCGGTGGAGGTACTCGCGGGTGGTGTACGGCCGCGCTTCGAGCTCGCACGTGAAACCGGCGATCCAGTGGTCGTTGTCGACGAACTCGTCCTCGTCGACGTAGGTGTCGTACACGCGGTCGACGCGGGCGGCCTGGAGCGCGCGGTCGTCGGCGCGGGGCGAGCCGACGAAGTGTCTCCGGCCGCGCGTCTCATGCAGGTCGTGGTACAGGTTGGCCCCCGTGGAGACGACGCAGTCGACGGCGCGGTCGTGGATCAGCCGGGCGATGGCGAGCCGCAGGCCCCCGGCGGTCAGGGCCCCGGCGACGCCCAGGAAGATCAGCACGTCGTCGGCCAGCATCCGCTGCCAGACCCGGCGCGCCGCGGCGAGGTTGCGCCCCTGGAACGAGATCCGCTCCATCCGCCGCAGCAGCTCGTCGGCCGAGGCGTCCGGGGCGATCTCGAAGGGCTCGACCGGCACGCCGAGGAAGCGCGACTTGTCGGCCGGGGAGGACGGCTTGGACATCAGTCGGCCAGCGCCTCCTTGAGCTCGCCGAGGAGCATCAGCGCCTCGAGCGGGGTCAGGCCGTCGAGGTCGAGGGCCGCGATCCGCTCGGCGACGTCGCGGTGGACCGACGGCGCCTCCTGCTGAAAGAGTCCGATCTGGCCCGGCGCGTCGCGCGGCGCGCCGCTGAACGAGGGCCGGCCGCCGCGGGAGAGTTCGTCCCGCTCGAGGCCGGCGAGGATGGTGCGGGCGCGGGCGACGGTCGCCGGCGGCAGCCCGGCCAGCCGCGCGACCTGTATGCCGAAGCTGCGGTCCGAGCGCCCGGGTTCGACCCGGCGCAGGAAGACGACGTCGTCCTGCCATTCGCGGGCCGCGACGTGGTAGTTGACGATGCCGTCGTGGAGGTCGGCCAGGTCGGTGAGTTCGTGATAGTGGGTGGCGAACAGCGTCCTCGGCCGCGCCTCCGGGTTCGTCGCCAGGTGCTCGGTCACGGCCCAGGCGATGCTCAGGCCGTCGTAGGTGGCCGTGCCCCGGCCGATCTCGTCGAGCAGCACCAGGCTCCGGGAGGTGGCCTGGTGGAGGATCCGCGCCGTCTCCTGCATCTCGACCATGAAGGTCGACTGGCCGCGGGCGAGGTTGTCGGCGGCCCCGATGCGGGCGAATATCCGATCCGTGATCGGCAGCGCGGCCTCGCGCGCCGGCACGAAGGACCCGGCCTGCGCCATCAGGACGATGAGCGCCGTCTGCCGCAGGTACGTGGACTTGCCGCCCATGTTGGGACCGGTCAGCACGACCACCTGGTGGTCCGTGTCGTTGAGCCGGACGTCGTTCGGCACGAAGGACTCGCCGCGGCTCTCGACGACCGGATGGCGGGCGTCGGCGAGCAGGAGCTCTCCGCCGTCCCGCAGCCGCGGCTTGACGTAGTCGCGCTCGGCGGCGACCTCGGCCAGCGACGCCAGGACGTCGAGGGTCGCCAGCGCCCGCGCGCAGCGCTGGAGGCGGTCCGCCTCCGCGAGCACGGCGCGCCGCAGCTCGTCGAAGATCTCCTGCTCGCGGTCCAGCCGCCGCTCGTCCGCGCCGAGCGCCTTCTCCTCGTACTCCTTGAGCGCGGGGGTGACGTAGCGCTCGCCGTTGGCGATGGTCTGCTTGCGGCGGTAGTCGTCCGGCACCGCGTGGAGGTTGGCGGCCGACACCTCGATGTAGTAGCCGAAGACCCGGTTGAAGCGGATCTTGAGGGAAGAGATCCCGGTCCGCCCGCGCTCCGCCGTCTCCATCGCCGAGATCGCCCGCCGGGCGTCCCGGCCGATCCCCCGCAACTCGTCGAGGCCGGCGTCGACCCCGTCCCGGATCGCCCCCCCGTCCCGCGCGAGCGCCGGCGGGTCGTCGACGAGCGTCGCGGCGATGCGGCCGCGGACGTCCTGCAGGTCGTCGAACTCGTCGAGCAGCGCGCCGGCGAGCGGCGCCGTCAGCTCCGCGGCGTGGGCGCGGATCGCCGGCACGACGCCCACGGAGCGGCCGAGCCCTCCGAGGTCGCGGGGCCCCGCGGTTCCGAGCGACACGCGCGCGAGCAGCCGCTCGAGGTCCTGGACGCGGTTCAGGTCCGCCCGCAGCCGCCCGCGGACGGCGACCCGGCCCAGCAGATCCTCCACCGCGTCCAGCCGCTCGACGATCCCGCCGCGCGCCACCAGGGGGCGTTGCAGCCACGAACGCAGCAGGCGGCCGCCCATCGGGGTGCGGGTGCGGTCGACCTCGGCGAGCAGGGAGCCGCCCCGCCGGCCCTCGGTCCCCTCGAAGATCTCGAGGTGGTCGAAGGTCGCGGCGTCGACGACCAGGTGGTCGGCCCGGGTGCGGAACTCCAGCGTTCCGAGGTGCGGCAGCTCCGTCTTCTGCGTGTCCCGCAGATGCCGCACGAGTCCCCCGGCGGCCTGGACCGCCGCGGGGTGCTCGCCGGGGCTCAGGCCGAAGCCGTCCAGCGACGCCGCGCCGAGCTGGTCGATCAGGGTGGGAAGGGCGCGGTCGAGCTCGAAGAACGAGGGCTCGGCGCGGGTGATCGGCACGGCGGCCCGCTCGATGCCCGGCAGGGAGGCCGCGTCGAAGTCCCGGGGCAGCAGGATCTCCCGGGGGCGGACGGCGGCCAGCTCGTCCGCGGCCGCCCCGGCCGCCGCGGCGCCGCGGTGCTCGGTGACCTGAAGCCGTCCGGTGGACAGGTCGGCGGTCGCGAGTCCGAGGACGGTCTCCGTGCCGTTGCGGCGCGGCGCGACCGCGGCCAGCAGGGCCGGTTCGCACGCCTCCAGCGAGGCCGCGGCGGTGAACGTGCCGGGCGAGACCACCCGCACGACTTCGCGGCGCACGAGTCCGCGCGCCTTGCGCGGGTCCTCCATCTGCTCGCAGACCGCGACGCGAAACCCCTGTCCGACCAGGCGGGCCAGGTAGGTGTCGGCCGCGTGCCACGGCACGCCGCACATCGGGACCTCGCTCCCGCCGCGGTCCCGGGAACGCGACGTGAGGGTCAGCTCCAGGGCCTTGGCCGCGGTGACCGCGTCCTCGTAGAAGAGTTCGTAGAAGTCGCCCATGCGGAAGAAGAGCAGCGCGTCGGGATGCCGGCGCTTCACGTCCAGGTACTGGCGCATGGCCGGGGTGGTCCCCCGGCCCGAGGCGGACGCGGTCCTGGCGGCGGGCGTCATCCGCCCGATGGTAGCATCGCGCCGTGACGGACCCGTCCGGCCGGCCGACGTGGATACTGGCGCTCGACACGAGCACGCGCGGCGGCAGCGCCGCCCTGGCGCGGGACGGCGAGGTCGTGGCGGCGGCGCGCGGCGACCCGTCCCGCACGCACGGCGAGCGGCTGCCGGGCGATCTGGCGGCCCTCGCCGGGGAAGCCGGACTGACCCTGTCGGCCGTCGACCTGTTCGCGGTCGCGGCGGGTCCGGGGGGCTTCACGGGCCTGCGGGTCGGACTGGCGAGCATCCAGGCGCTGGCGCTCGTCCACCGCCGGGGCGTGGTCCCGGTCTCGACGCTCGACGCCCTGGCGCGCGTTCCCGGCGCCGGCGAACGGGTCCTGGCGTGGATGGACGCGCACCGCCGCGACGTGTTCGCCGCGCTGTACGAGCGGGCCGGTGGCGAGCGGCTGGCCGGCCCGCTCGTGGGGGACCCCGCCGAGCTGCTCGAGTCCTGGGCCGCGGAGCTCGCGGGGCGGCGGGTGGACGTCGTCGGCGACGGCGTGCCCGCGACCCGGGAGCTGCTCGCGCGGCGTCTCGGACCGGCGTCCGCGCTGGTGGAGTCGCCGCCGCCGCTGGCGCCGATCATCGCCCGCGTGGCCTTCGAACGCCGCGGCGCGGCCGTGGCTCCGCACGCCGCGCAACCGCTCTACGTGCGGCGTCCGGACGCCGTGCTCGCCCGCGAGCGCCGATCCTGAAACACGCTTGAAACACGCTCGGGGCGTATGATAGTTTGCGGCTGCCGCGTCGGCGTCCGGGCGCTCCGCGCGCCGGGCCGGGGAGTGTCGACCGGGGAGGGAACATGAACCAGGAGCGACACGCGCGCGAGGTGTTGCTGGAGCAGGACGACGAGTACCGTGAGCTGGCCGAGCAGCATCGGGCGCTGGAGAACCGCCTCGCGGAACTGCTCGGCCACCCGTACCCGTCCGGCGCCGAACAGGTCGAAGAAGCCACGCTGAAGAAGAAGAAGCTCCACCTCAAGGACCGCATGGAGCACATCCTGCGGCGGCATATGACGCCGCGGGTCGAAGGCGGCGAGTCCGTCCTCGACCGTTAGGGGGAGGCCGCGCCGCGGACTCCCGCGGGGTCGGCCGGGCGCCGGGCGGAGCCGCCGGCCGGCGATTGGCGGGCCGGCGGCGCCGCGGTGGAAGTCCCGCCCGCGCCGCGGCCGGCGCGAATCCCGGTGCCCGCGGGACGCGCCTCATTCCGGAAACGCTCCGCGGACGAACATGAAGATCGACCGGGCGGGGATTCCGTTCATCGCGGCCGCGGCGGCCGCGGGCGGGCTGGCGGCAGGGTTCGGCCTGCCGGCGGCGGGCGCCGCCCTCGGGCTGGCGGCCGCGGGGTTCGCTTTCTTCTTTCGCGATCCGGATCGGCGGGAGCCGGCGGACGCCGGACTCGACGCGGTGCTCGCGCCCGCCGACGGCCGGGTCCTGCACGCCGGCCCGGCCGACGCCGCGGCAGCTCCGGACGGGACGTGGCGGCAGGTGAGCATCTTCCTGTCGCCGCTCGACGTGCACGTCAACCGGGTCCCGATCGGCGGCCGCGTGCTGGAAGTGACCCATCGCCCCGGACGCTTCCTGCCCGCCTTCGATCGCCGCTCGGGAGCCGAGAACGAGCGCAGCGAGGTCCGCCTCGACCACGCGGGGCAGACGGTGGTCTTCCGGCAGGTCGTGGGGGTGCTCGCGCGGCGCGTGGTTTGCCGTCTGGCGCCGGGCATGCGCGTGGCGCGCGGGCAGCGGTTCGGTATCATGAAGTTCGGATCGCGCATGGACGTCTTCCTGCCGGAGTCGGCCGCCCTCGCCGTCGCCGTCGGAGAGACCGTGCGGGGCGGGGAGACCGTGCTGGCGCGCCTGTCGGGCGGGAGGCGGGAACCGAGGTCATGAGCAGAGTGCTGTCGATGCTTCGCGGCAGGGGGGGGCGTCCCCGGCGGCTCCGCCGGGGGACGTACCTGCTGCCGAGCCTGTTCACCGTGGCGAACATGTTCTGCGGCTGGGCGTGCATCGTCTTCGCGATGCGCGGCGACTACGTCACGGCCGCGCCCTTCATCGGATTCGCGATCGTGCTCGACGGGCTCGACGGCCGGGTGGCCCGCGCGACCGGGGCGACGAGCGACTTCGGAGTGGAGTTCGATTCGCTGGCCGACGTCATCTCGTTCGGCGTGGCGCCCGCGACCCTGGTCTTCGCCTGGGGCCTCGAGCCCCTCGGCCGCCTGGGCTGGGCCGTGGCCTTCCTCTGGCTGGCCGCGGCGGCCGTCCGGCTGGCGCGGTTCAACATCCAGGGCAAGGAGGGCGACAAGCGCTACTTCGTCGGCCTGCCGAGTCCGGCCGCGGCGGGCGTGCCCGCCGCGACGGTGTTCGCCTGGCCGGCGGGCTTCGCCGAGCCCGGCGCGGCGCTCGCCGCGCTGCCCGTCGTGCTGGCGCCCGCGGCCCTGATGGTCAGCCGTATGCGGTTCCGGAGTTTCGGCGCGCTGATCCCGGGCCGGCGCCGTTCCTACCTCACGCCGCTCGTGATCGCCGCGGTCATCGCCGCGATCGCGGCCCAGCCGGAAGCCGTGCTGCTCGTGATGGCCTACGCGTACCTCTCGTCCGGGATCGTCGGGGCGGCGATGAACCGCGGCCGGCGCCGCCGCGCCCGCCGCGGCGCGCCGGGCGACCCCGACGTCGCGGCGGTGCGGCGCCCCGCCTGACGCGGCCGTTCCCGGCCGCGGCGGTTGCGCGCCGCGGCCGGGCCGGATACGATGCAACCGATGTCCGAACAGTCGAAATGGACGGTCGGTTCGGCGATCGGCCTGGGCCTCCTGCTGCTCGCCCTGTTCGCCAACTTCAACGCCCGGTTCGACGACCAGTCGGCGCAGATGGCCGGCCTGCGCGCCGAGATGGCCGGCCTGCGCGCCGAGATGGCCGATCTGCGCGCCGACGTGACAGGACAGATGGCCGACCTGCGCGCCGACGTGCGCCGCCTCGACGACCGGCTGCGCGCCGTCGAGATCGCCTTCGGAAAGGTCGACCAGCGGTTGCTGATCCTCGAACGCGTCCTGATTCCCGCCCCCACCGCCGGCGCGCCGGACGAGTGACGGCCCGCCGGCGTGCAGGTCGGACCGGCCGGTTCCGGCGCGGCGCGCCGGCAGGTGTCTCTCGGCCCCTCGTCGAAGAGCAGAATCATGCCGCCGGCGCCGCCGGGAGGCGCAGGGTGACGGCCGCCCCCTCTCCCTTGCGGCTGGCCACGGCGATGGCGCCGCCGCTCAGCTCGACGTTGCGCCTGGCGATCGCCATGCCGAGGCCGGTGCCGGAGACCTTCGTCGAGAAGTACGGCTCGAACACGCGGGCCAGCGACGCCTCGTCGAGCCCGACCCCGGTGTCCCGGACGACCAGCACGACCTCGCCGGCGTCGACGGCCGCGGACACGCCGAGCCGCCCCTCGCCGGGCATCGCGTGCAGCGCGTTCTCCACGACGTTCGCGAGGGCGCGGCCCGTGAGCGTCCGGTCGACCACGACGCGCGGCAGCGAGTCCGGCACGTCGACGGTCAGCTCGATCCGGCCGGCGAGCCCGGCGTGGTACGGGTCGAGGACCTCCCGGACCACGTCGGCGAGAACCGTCGCTTCCCGCTTCACCGGGGGCGAGGAAGCGAAGCTGGAGAACTCCGAGGCGATCTGCCGGAGCAGCCGGACCTGGGCCAGGATCGAATCGACGCAGTCGCGGAGGACCGGTCCCAGCGGCTCGCCGCGGTCTCGATGGACCCGCAGCAGATGCTCCGCGGAGAGCTGCACCGGCGTCAGCGGGTTCTTGATCTCGTGCGCGACCTGCCGCGCCATTTCCGCCCACGCCTCGAGGCGGTGGGTTCGTTCGAGGCGCCGGCGCTGGACCGCCAGGTCGCCGGCCATGCGGTTGAAGGCCGCCATCAGCCGCTGGATCTCGTCGGCCGAGCGGGTCGCGACACGGGCGTCGAAGTCGCCGCGGGCGATGCGCCGCGTCGCGCGGGTCAGGCGCTGGACCGGATCGGCGATGCGTTCGGCGATGTGGAAGCCGCCGCCGGCTCCCAGCAGGACGAGCAGGGTCACGCCCAGCAGGATGCCGCGATCGAGATCGCGGATCTGGCGCTCGATGTCCTGCTGGCGCGACGCCAGCGGGACCGTCAGGATGGCGTCGGCGCCGACGGAGCGGATGGGCGCGGCGGCGACCAGATAGTCCTGCGAGCCGAACGCGTCCCCGGTCACGAAGGTCGGCGCCCGGGCCAGCGCTATCGCGTTGTACACGGCCGCCGGCGTGCGGGTCGGCAGCAGACCGGAAGCGAACAGGTCGCGTTCGCTGGTGGCGGCGAGGCGCGGCCCCCGGAAGATGTTCACGTCCTGTTCGATGATCTGGCTGACGAAGATCAGCAGATCGTCGGTGACGCCGCTCCCCGGCGGGTCCACGGCCTGCTGCAGCTCGGCGATCACGCGCTGCGCCACGACCGCCGTCCGTTCCGCGCCGGCCTCGACGCCGGCCCGCAGCTCGGCGGTGTAGTGGTTGCGGACGAGGACCGCCAGGCCGAGCACCGGAACCGCCGCGACCGCGACGAAGGCCAGGAAGAGGCGCCGATAGAAGCTGACGCGGAACTCGCGGAGCAGCTCCCGGCCGAGACGGTGGCGCGCGGCCGTCAGCGGACCGGCCGCCATGAGGACGACGACCCACAGGCCGAAGGCCGCGCCGGTCAGCGAAACGACCTCGGCGAGCCGGATCAGGTGATCGAACGGCGCGAGCACCGGATGGCCGAGGGCGTAGATGCCCCCGCGGTCGTTCGAGACGTACACGGAGGAAGCGCGATCGCCGGCCCGCAGCGTCGTCCAGAACGGCTCCCGCGACGCGTAGATGCGCTCGAACAGCGCGTCGTCGATCGTCCACCCCGCGGAACCGAACGTGAAGAGCGGGCTGAGGCCCCAGCCGTAGATCGCCAGCTCCAGGTCCGCGTCCGGCGGACGCGCGTCCGGCGGACGCGGAACGGCCCGGAGGACGTCGCGGTACGGGTTCTGCGACGGGATGAAGGGCAGGGCCCGGTAGTCGAGCGGCACGTGGACGACGACGGCGCCCGCGACCGCGTCGGCGGCCGGCATGTCGCCCGGCCACGGCAGGCAGACGGCCCGCTCCGCGTGCAGCACCCGGCGTTCCTCCGCGCCGGAAGGGAAGACCTCGCCGTAGACCTCCCAGTCGCAACTCGTGCCCTGGAACAGCGGGACGGCCGGCGCGTCCGGGAAGTTCAGGGCGAAACGGCTCGCGAGCGAGCGGTCCGGACCGTACAGCTCGACGGCCGAGGTCAGCCGGAGCCGGGCCAGCGCGGTCCGCCGCCACACGGAGAACGCCGCGTCGGGCGTCGGCGCGCCCTCCGCCGGCCGCAGGACGTCGGGCGCCGCCGCGCCGGCGAGCAGCTCGTCGATCTCGCGCTGCGCCTGCGAGAGGTTCGCCAGGAGCGTCTCGGGATGACCGGCCGCGGCCGGGGCCAGCGCCTGCTCGACGAGGCGGCGCCTGGCCGCCAGCCCCTGGTCCGCGACGGCGGGATACGCGAGCGCGGCCGGGACGATCGTCAGCGCCAGGACGGCCGCGAGCCGTCCGGACTCGGACGCGTGCCGGAACCAGGGACGCAGGCGCGCCGCGGCGAGCGACGTGGCGAAGACCCCCGCCAGCAGGGCGAGGTACGGCGCGGCCGGCGACGCGGAGAGCAGCGCCGCCAGCAGCCCCGGAGCCGCCGCGGCGCCGAGCGCGGCGAGACGCGCGCCGTGCAGGTGGCGGTTCCAGCGGGCCTCGGCGGCGAGGAACACCGCGGCCCCCAGCCAGACGGTCGCCGTGGCCGCGAGCAACAGACCGAGCAGCAGGCCGATGCGCGCCGAGTCCAGCGGGTTGCGGGACCATGCGAGCAGGTCGACGGCCGAGCCCGCGACCGTGTCGGCCAGCAGCAGCTCGTACCCGCCGAGCAGCGCCGCGGCCAGCACGCCGCCGGCGGCGTGGGCCTTCAGCACGCCGCCGCGGGTCGTGCGCCAGCGCCGGCGGCGGCAGGCCGTGCGGGCCACGTCGGCGAATCGCGCCGCGGTGGCCGCGGCCGCCAGGAGCAGCAGGCTCAGGAGCAGCAGGTCGGCCGGCGAGCGGAGCAGGGCGGGCAGGCGGACGGACGCGTAGACGGCGTCCGAGAACAGGGCCGGCCGGGTCGGACCCGGGGCCGCCGCGGTCCACAGCAGGGCGCCCGCGGCCAGCAGGGCGCACGAAGCGGCCGCGGTCCCGCGCAGGACCGTCCGGGCGTCGGGGCCGCGGGGGGCGCGGGCCAGCGCGGGCAGCGCGGTCAGCGCGAGCGCCAGGGCGGCGAGGAGGAAGGCCAGGTCGCGGACGGATCCGCGCCAGTCCGCGCGGGCGCGGTCCAGGTCGCGGTCGGAGACCGAGGCTTCGAGCAGCGGCCGGCCGCCCGGGCCCGCGAGGGTGAAACCGCGCCGGCCCGGTTCGGCCTCCGGTCCGTCGGCGGCGGACCGCAGGCGCACCGGCGCCTGCGGGGAGGCCAGCGGCGACGGACCGTCTTCCGCCGACGCGCCGGCGCCGGCCGAGAGCAGGCGCTCGGTCGAAACGGAGCCGATCCGCGCGCGCCGACCGCCCCCCGCGGCGATCTCCGTGATCGGCTCCACGTACACGAGACGCAGACCCCGGGGACCGGAGACGACGTGATACGCCGATTCCGAAAGGACGTGTTCGCGAGACAGCTCCGACGGCCGGCCGGTCCAGGCCCGGGGCGTGGCCGCCGCGTCGTAGACGGTCACCGCGAGGTCTTCCGCTCCCGCGGGAACCGCGTCGCGCGTCCGCTCGAACAGGCGCGCGAGCGCGGCGCGGCCGCCCGTCAGTCCCTCCGGCAGGCCGGGGTCGGTGGCCAGGGAGACGGCGGTCCGCCGAAGCGTCCGAGCCAGGTCGTCGAACCGCCCGCGGACGTGGGCCTCGACCCGCTCGAAACCGGCGTCGCGCGTCGTTCCGAACCGCAACGGCTCGATCAGCGCGCCCAGGCCGGCGGCGAGGGCCGCGGCGGCGGCGGCGAGGGCGACTCCCGGCCACGCTGACGGACGCATCGCGGGTCAGCGCCGCGGAGCCGGGAGGGCGGGCAGGGGCCGCGGCGGGAACCAGTCGACCACGGCCGACAGCGGCAGGCTCGCGGGCGGCGCGGCCGGCCCGCCGGGTTCGCGCGGCGGGAACCAGTCGACCACGTCGGACAGCGAGAACACGGCCGGCCGCGGCAGGAACGGTTCGGGAGGCAGACCGAAGGGCAGCCGCGGCGGCCCGGCGGCGGCGGCGAGACCGACGACGCGGCCCGCGCCGGTGACCAGGACGATGCGGGGCCGGGGCGGCCGGGCGTCCGGGACGACGTGGGGCGCCGCGGCCAGCTCCCCGGACGCCACGTAGCTTCCGCGGGGCAGCCCGGTCTCGGCGTCGAAGAGGTCGACGGCCGGCGCGACCCCGGACACGACGATCACCGGGCCGACGCGGAGCGGACCGTCGGTGGGCCGTCCTTGCAGGGGGCGGCGCCAGCGCCGCGAGCCGTTGCCCCGGTCGAGCGCGTAGAGGACGTTGTCCCGGGCGATGAAGTAGACGCGCTCCCGGTCGGCGACCGGCGCCCCCACGACGTCGCCGCCCGCGCGCCAGTACCAGTCGACGTCGCCGTCGTCCAGCCCCAGGCGGTACAGGTGGTTGTCGGTCGAACCGACGTAGAGGGCGTCCAGCGCCAGGACCCCCTGGGGACGGCCCGTGATCTCGCGTTCCCAGAGCGCCGCCCCCGTGCGCAGGGCCAGCACGGCGACGCGGCCGTCGGCGAGGGAGACGAAGACGCGGTCGCCCGCTATCGCGGGCCGCACCGTCGGCCGGCCGCCCAGGGCGCGGCGCCACATCTCCCGGCCGTCGAAACCGCGCAGGGCGACGATCTCCCCGGCCTCGGTCGCGACCACCAGCCAGCCGGTGTTCCAGAGCGGCGGGGCGGCGATCGGCGACTCGAACTCGGCGTTCCAGAGCGCGGCGCCGTCCGAGGCCCGCCGGCCGTCCAGTCGGCCGCCGCCCGCGCCCGCGACCACGCCGTCGCCGGCCACCGGCGGGTGGTCGAGCCGCTGCTCGACGCTCCACACCTGCTCGCCCGTCGCCAGATCCAGCGCGACGAGGCGATCGTCGCGCAGCGCCACGTAGGCCCGCTCGCGGTCGAACGCGGGCGCGTGCCGGGGGCTGCCGTCCAGGGTGGTCTCCCAGGCCGGGTCGACGGGCAGCAGATGCGAGGGAGCGAAGGGCGGGTTCGGCTGCGCCCGCGCCGCCGGCCCGGGCGTCAGCAGCATCGCGGCGAGCGCCGCCGCCGCCGTGGTGCGCCGGACGGTCACCCCGCTATAATATCGGCAGTCGAGCCGCCCGAGCCGGACTCCCTTCCCGCCGCTGGCGCTTGCGCTGTGTGCCCGTGACCCATCAGGCCGTTCTGGTTCTCGACTTCGGTTCCCAGTACACGCAGCTCATCGCCCGCCGCCTCCGCGAGGCGTCGGTCTATTCGGAGATCGTGCCGTTCACGATTTCCGCCGCGGACGTCCGGAAGAGGGGCGCGGCCGGCGTGATCCTGTCCGGCGGCCCGGCGAGCCTTTCCAGCGCGGGAGCCCCGCGCTGCGACCCGGCGATCTTCCGCTGCGGCGTGCCGGTGCTGGGGATCTGCTACGGCATGCAGGTCATGACCGCGGCGCTCGGCGGCCGCGTCGGCCCCGCGCCGGAACGCGAGTTCGGGCACGCGGAGCTGACGGTGCGGGAGCGCGGCGGGACGTTCGCGGGCGTGCCGGACCGGATCCGGGTCTGGGCCAGCCACGGGGACGTCGTGACGGAGGTCCCGCCCGGCTTCTCCGTCGCCGCCGGCAGCGCGAACGCGCCGGTCGCGGCGATGGCCGATCCGGGCCGCCGCCTCTACGGGCTGCTCTTCCATCCCGAGGTCGCGCACACCGAGCACGGCGCGCGCATCCTCTCGAACTTCGCCGCCGGGGTGTGCGGATGCGCCGGCGACTGGACGATGGCCTCGTTCGTCGAGGAGGCGACCGCGCGCATCCGCGAGCAGGTGGGGCCCGCCGGCCGCGTCGTGTGCGGGTTGAGCGGCGGGGTCGATTCCACGGTGGCCGCGCTGCTCGTCCACCGCGCGGTCGGCGACCGCCTGACGTGCGTCTTCGTCGACAACGGCCTGCTGCGCCTGAACGAGGCCGCCCAGGTGGAGGAGCGCTTCTCGAACCGCCTGCGCCTGCCCCTGGTCCGCGAGGACGCTTCCGAACGGTTCGTCGCGGCGCTGGCCGGAATCAGCGATCCGGAGCGGAAACGGAAGATCATCGGGGCGACGTTCATCGACGTCTTCGAAGCGGCCGCCGGGCGGCTGGGCGGGTTCGACTTCCTGGCGCAGGGCACGCTGTATCCCGACGTCATCGAGAGCGTGCCGGTCGTCGGCCCGTCGGCCGCCATCAAGAGCCACCACAACGTCGGCGGCCTGCCCGAGCGCCTGCGGTTCGCGCTGGTCGAGCCGTTGCGGGAGCTGTTCAAGGACGAGGTCCGGCGGCTCGGCCGCGAGCTGGGCCTCGACGACGAGTTCGTCTGGCGTCAGCCCTTTCCGGGACCCGGCCTCGCCGTGCGCATCCTGGGCGCAGTGACGCCGGAGCGCCTCGACCTGCTCCGCCGGGCGGACGCCGTGGTCGTGGACGAGGTCCGGCGGGCGGGGCTCTACCGTCGGCTCTGGCAGTCGTTCGCGGTGCTGCTTCCGGTCCGCAGCGTCGGCGTGATGGGCGACGGGCGGACGTACGAGCACGTCGTCGCCGTGCGCGCCGTCGAGAGCCGCGACGGGATGACGGCGGACTGGGCCCGGCTGCCCCACGACCTGCTCGCCGCGGTGTCGTCCCGCATCGTCAACGAGGTGCCCGGCGTCAACCGGGTGGTGTACGACGTCAGCTCCAAGCCGCCCTCGACCATCGAATGGGAATAGGTCCGACCAACCATGGCCGACTTCGTGCACCTGCACCTGCACACGGAATACTCGCTGCTCGACGGCGCCTGCCGCATCGGGGAGATGCTCGACGAGGTGGCCGCGGCCGGCATGCCCGCCGTGGCGGTGACCGAGCACGGCAACCTCTTCTCGGCCATCACGTTCCACGACGAGGCGCGCAAGCGGGGCGTCAAGCCCATCATCGGCTGCGAGGTGTACGTCGCCAACGGCGACCGGCGGCACCACGGCGGCGTCCCGGGCGAGACGGCCAACCACCTCGTGCTGCTCGCGTCGAACCTCGCCGGCTACCACAACCTGATCAAGCTGGTGTCGGCCGGCTACACGGAGGGCTTCTACTACAAGCCGCGCATCGACAAGGACCTGCTGGCCGCGCACGCCGACGGCCTCATCGGACTGAGCAGTTGCCTCAAGGGAGAGGTCGCCACCAACCTCTGCCGCGGCAAGGCGCCGGCGGCCACCGCGGCCGCGGCGGCGTTCCGGGACGTCCTCGGCCCGGACGGGTTCTACCTGGAGATGCAGTACCAGGGCATCGACGACCAGAAGGTGGTCAACGAGGGCCTGCCGCCGATCGCCGCCGACCTGGGGCTGCCGCTGGTCTGCACCAACGACGTGCACTATCTGCGGCAGGGAGACTCCCGCCCCCACGACGTGCTGTTGTGCATCGGCACCGGCAAGAACGTGACGGACGAGAAGCGGCTGCGCTACCACGGCGATCAGTTCTACCTGAAGAGCCCGGCCGAGATGGCCGAGGTCTTCGGCGATCATCCGCGGGCGTTGCGCAACACCGTGGCCATCGCCGAGCGCTGCGACGTCGACCTGTCCGGCACCGTGCACCGCCTGCCGAACTTCGACGTGCCGCCGCCGTTCGAATCGCCGGACGACTATTTCGCCAGCGTGGCCCGGGAGGGCTTCGCCGAACGCCTGCCGCGCCTGAAGGAGCTGCGCGGCCGCGGCGTCCTGCGCCACGACGTCGAGGCCTACGAGCGCCGGCTGTCGTACGAGATCGAGATGATCCGCAAGATGGGGTACGCCGGGTACTTCCTGATCGTCTGGGACTTCATCCGCTACGCCCGGGAGCGGGGCATCCCGGTCGGCCCGGGGCGCGGGTCCGCCGCGGGCAGCCTCGTCGCCTACTGCCTGCGGATCACGGACGTGGACCCGCTCGAGTTCGACCTGATCTTCGAGCGCTTCCTGAACCCGGAACGCGTCTCCCTCCCCGACATCGACATCGACTTCTGCGAGCGCCGGCGCGGCGAGGTCATCGAGTACGTGACGCGCAAGTACGGCCGCGAGAACGTGGCGCAGATCATCACCTTCGGGACGATGAAGGCGCGGGCGGTGGTGCGCGACGTCGGGCGGACGCTCGGCATGTCCTACGCCGAGGTCGACCGGGTGGCGAAGCAGATCCCCCAGACGCTCGACGTGACCCTCGACAAGGCGCTCGCCGAGAATCCCGCGCTCGCGGAGATGCAGCGCGCCGCGCCGCAGGTCAAGGAGCTGCTCGACGTCGCGCGGCGGCTCGAGGGGGTGACGCGCCACGCCTCCGTGCACGCCGCCGGGGTCGTCATCGCGCCGGACGCGATCACCGAGTTCGCGCCCCTCTACAAGAAGGACGACGTCGTAACCACGCAGTGGGCGATGAAGGAGGTCGAGCGCGTCGGGCTGCTCAAGATGGACTTCCTCGGACTCAGCACGCTCACGCTGCTGCAGGACGCGGTGGCCCACGTCGAGCGCTCGCTCGGGACGCGGATCCAACTGGAGTCGATTCCCCTCGACGACGCGAAGACCTACGAGCTGTTCGGCGCCGGCCAGACGCTGGGCATCTTCCAGTTCGAGAGCTCCGGCATGCGCGAGACGCTCCGCAAGGCCCGGCCGAAGCGGTTCGAGGACCTGATCGCCCTGAACGCGCTCTACCGTCCGGGGCCGCTCCGCGCGGGGGTCGTGGACACGTTCATCGCCCGCAAGGACGGGAAGGCGGAGATCGAGTACGACGCGCCGGGGCTCGAGCCGATCCTGCGCGGCACCTACGGCGTGATCGCCTACCAGGAGCAGGTCATGCGCATCGCCAGCGACCTGGCCGGCTTCACGATGGGCGAGGCCGACGTGCTGCGCAAGGCGATGGGCAAGAAGAGCGCGGCGGTGATGGAGGCGCAGCGCGAGAAGTTCGTGAGCGGCGCGGTGAAGCGGGGTCTCGACGGGACCGTCGCGAAGCGGATCTGGGACCTGATGGAGTACTTCGCCGGCTACGGCTTCAACAAGAGCCACTCGACCGCCTACGCGCTGCTGGCCTACCACACGGCGTACCTCAAGGCGAACCACCCGGCGTGCTTCATGGCGGCGCTGCTGACGATAGAGCGGCAGAACACCGACAAGCTCGCCCTGTACCTGGGCGAGTGCCGGGACCTCGGCGTGGCGATCCTGCCGCCGGACGTCAACGAGAGCGACTGGGCGTTCACGGTGACCCCGGCGGGGGTCCGGTTCGGGCTCGGCGCGGTCAGGAACGTCGGCGACAAGGCGGTCGAGTCGATCCTGGCGGCGCGCCGGGAGAGCGGCCGGATCGGGTCGCTGAACCGGCTGTGCGAAGACGTCGACCTGCAGGCGGTCAACAAGCGCGTCCTCGAGAGCCTGGTGAAGGCGGGCGCGTTCGACGGTCTCGGCGGGGGAGACCGGACGGACGGAAACGGCGCCGGGCGCCGCCTCCGGTCCGCGCGGCTCCTGGCGGCGGTGGACGGGGCCATCGATCACGGCGGCCGGCGGCAACGAAACCGCGACCGCGGCCAGCACGAGCTCTTCGGGGAGTCGGAGGCGGTCCAGCCGGGGGGAGCCGCGGCGCGGCTTCCGGACGTTCCGGCCTGGACCGAGGCGGAGCAGCTCGCGTTCGAGAAGGAGGCGCTCGGCCTGTATCTGAGCGGCCATCCCATCGACCGGTTCCGCAAGGAACTCGGCGGCGCCGGCGTGCGGTCCATCGAAACACTGACCGAGCCGGCGGCGGAGGTGACGGTGGGCGGCATCGTCAGCCAGCGGCGGAGCCTGAAGACCAGGAAGGGCGACCCGATGGCCGTCGTCACCGTCGAGGACCGCGGCGGGCGCCTCGAAGCGGTCGTCTTTCCGGAGACGTTCCGCAAGTACGGCCGGCTGCTCGACGTGGACGCCCTGGTGACCGTCAGGGGCAAGCTGGAGATCGACGACGAGACCGCGCGGCTCGTGGTGAGCGAAGTCCGGCCGGTCGAGGCGGTGCTGAGCGCCGCCGGCCGGGCGCTGGCCATCCGCCTGGCTTCGCCGCCGGCGAACCGGGAGACCCTCGAAGCCCTGAAGGAGGTCCTCGGGCGCCACTACGGCGCCGGGCGGGTCGTGCTCGAGATCGATCTGCGGGGCCAGGTTCCGCCGCTCCGGGTGCGCGCGGGGCTGAACCGGGTCCGCGTGCAGCCGTCCGAGAGGCTGGTGGAGGACGTCGAGAGGGTGTGCGGAAAGGGCGCCGTGTCGTGGGGCTGACCCCCGGCGACCGGCCGTCGGCGCTGCGCGGGGCGGTCTGGAACCACCTGGACGGCGACCGGCCGTCGGCCGAGCGGCTCCGCCGGGAGCTGGCGCTGCACCCGACCGTGGCCCGGCTCCTCGTCCAGCGGGGTCTCGCCGAGCCCGCGTCCGCCCGCCGGTTCCTGAACCCGAGCCTCGACGACCTGCACGATCCGTCGCGCCTCGCCGGCCTCGATCGCGCCGTCGAGCGGCTCCTCGCCGCCGTCGCCCGCCGGGAAGCGATCGCCGTGCACGGCGACTACGACGCCGACGGGGTCAGCTCCACCGTGATGCTCCGCCGGGTCCTGGAGCGGCTCGAGGGCGACGTCACCCACTTCATCCCCGAACGGCTGCGGGAGGGCTACGGCTTGCACGCCGAGACGGTCGAACGCCTGCACGCCGGGGGCGTCCGGGTCATCGTGTCGGTCGACTGCGGCATCCGGAGCGTGGGCGCGGCGGAGCGGGCGCGCGAGCTGGGCGTCGACCTCATCGTCACGGACCACCACGAGCCGGACGCGGCGCTTCCGCCGGCCTTCGCGGTGCTCAATCCGCGCCGCGCGGACTGCACCTACCCGGACAAGGACCTCGCCGGCGTCGGCGTGGCGTTCAAGCTCGTGCAGGCCCTGTGCCGGCGGACGGGCCGCGGCGCCTGGCTGCGGGGGTTCGCCAAGCTGGCGGCGATCGGCACCCTGGCCGACGCCGTGCCGCTCCGGGGCGAGAACCGGGTGCTGGCGAAGGTGGGCCTCGACGAGCTGTCCGGGGGACGCCATACGGTCGGTCTGCGGGCGTTGCTGGAGGTCAGCGGGTTGACCGGGCGGCGGATAGGCAGCGACGACGTGGCGTTCCAGGTGGCGCCGCGGATCAACGCGGCCGGCCGCATGCGTTCCGCGGACCTGGCGGCCCGGCTGCTGCTGTCGACGGGCGCGGCCGACACGGCCCGGGCGAAGGCCCTGGCCGAATCGCTGAACACCGAGAACGCCCGGCGGCGCGAAGAGGAGTCCGGCATCGCCGCCGAGGCGCGCAAGGTCATCGAGCGGGACCCCGACGTCGGCGCCCGGAACCTGCTGGTGGTGTGGGCCGAGGGCTGGCACCGCGGCGTCATCGGGATCGTGGCGTCGAAGCTGGTCGAGACGTTCGCGCGGCCGGCGATCGTGCTGTCCGTCGAGGGCGCCGAGGCGCACGGTTCCGGGAGGAGCATTCCGGGATTCGATCTGCTGGGCGCCCTGGAGAAGAACGCCGACCTCTTCGTGCGCTTCGGGGGGCACAGGCAGGCCGCCGGCATGGTGGTCGCCGCGAGCCGCCTGAAGGAACTGCGCCGCCGGCTGGCCGCCTACGCCGACGAGCGCATCGATCCGCGGGACCTGGTGCCGCGGCTGACGGTGGACGCGCCGCTGCCGCTCGGCGAGGTGCGCGCGGACCTCCTGCGCGGTCTGGCGTCGCTGGAGCCGTTCGGCAGGGGCAACCCGCGCCCCGTCTTCCACGCCGAGCCGGTCGAGGTGGCCGCGGGGCCGCGCACGATGGGCCAACGCCACCTCCGCATGACGCTGCGGCAGGGCCGCGCGGCGTTTCCGGCCGTCGCCTGGCGCGCCGCCGAACGGGCGGCGGTCTTCGAGCGGAGCCGCGCGTTGAACGTCGCGTTCTCGCTCGGGGAGGACTCGTACAAGGGGAACCACTTCCTGCAGTTGATCGTCGCCGATGCCGTCGAGCATCGCCGGGAGTCCGCGCCGTCCGCGCCGTGAAACGGCGCGGACTCCTGTAGGATCGGGTCGGGCGCCGAGCGGAGCCGCAAGGGCGACGCCTGGCGGCCCGAGTGGATACGATGGCCGTCTGGCAACGCCCCGCCCGGGTGGGACTCGCGTCCTTCGCCCTGACCTTCGCGGTCGCGCTGGTGTACAGCATCGCCGATCGGGACGGGCCACCGACGGCCGAAATCGTGGCGCCGGCCGACCCGTCGGCCGTGCTGGAGAGCAGCGGCGCGCGCATCACCCTGGGGGACGGTTCGGTGATCGCCGCGGACCGGCAGTTCGCCTACGACGACGGATCGACGCGCCTGCTGGGTGTGGAGGTCGACGTGCCCGCCGGCGCCGACCGCACCGGCTTCCGGCTCCGCGCCGGCGAGGCGGCCGGCGTCGAGGAAACGGGGGAGTGGAGTCTGGCCGGCTCGGTGTCCATCGAAACCGAGGACGGCCTCGAGGGCGGCACTTCCGAGGCCTTCTACGCCGACGCCGAGGGCCTCGTCACCATGCCCGGGCCGGCCCGCTTCGAGCAGGGCTGGATGCGGCTCGAAGGCGACGCCGCGCGCTACGACCGCCGCGGCGGCCTGCTGCACCTCGACGGCCGCGCGGCCGTCGAACTGCGGCCGGAGACGGACGCCGGCGGGACGCTCATGCGGATCGAGGCGGGCGCGGCCGTGGTCGACCGGCCCGCCGGCGTCATGCGCTTCACGGAGGGAACGACCATCGACGCGGCCGGCCGGCGGATGCAGGCGTACGGCGTCGTCGTCCGCTTCGACCCCGACGCTTCCCGGCTCGACGCCGTCGAGCTGGGGGGCGGGGCGCGCGTGCTCCGGCAGGACGCCGGGGGGACGGAGCCGAGGGAGATGTCCGCGCGGGGGATCGCCGTGACCTACCGCGAAAACGAGATGGAGCGCGCCGTGCTGACCGGCGACGCCCGGCTCCGGGGCGGGGACACGGGCCCCGGCCAGCTCCGCGAGCTGTCGGCCCCGGTCATCGACGTGTCCTACCGGGACGGCGCGCCGGAGCGGGCGGCGATGGCCGAGGGCGCGCGGGTCGAGCTCTTCGGCGATCGTGCCGGGGCGGCCGGGCTGGTGATCGACGGCGGGTTCGTCGAGACGTCCCTGAAGGCCGGCGCCGCGGGCGTCGACGAGCTCCGGGCGCGGGAGGGGGTGACGCTGGCGTTCCCGGCCCACGAGGGCGCGCTGCGCCGCGTCCGCGCGCGGACGCTGGAGATCGGCGGCGGCTCCGCGGCGCGGGAGGCGGCCGAGCCGCCGGGCGAACCGCCCGCGGCCGACGGCCCGGCCGAGGCGCCGGACCGGCTGTCGGCCGTCTTCGACGGGGACGTCGAAATGCGCGAGTCCGGCGTGGGACCCGAGGCCGCGGCGCGGGACGATCGCGTCATGCGGGCCGAGCGCCTCGAAGCGGACCTCGCGCAGGGACTGGCTCGACTGGCGGAGGCGCGCTTCGTCGGCGGCGTCACACTGGAGGCCGGAAGTCTCGCCGCGCAGGCCGACCGGGCGGCCTATGCCCCCGCGGAGGAGCTGTTCACCCTGGTCCGGGCGGACGCGGCGGGCGCGGCGCCGCGCATGGACGACGAACGCGGCTTCATGCAGGCCGGGACGCTCGCCATCGGTCTCGACGGCCCGCGCGTCGAGGCGACCCGCGAGGTCAGGGGGGTGCTGAGCGGGGCCGCGGCCGTCGAGTCGGGCTCCTCCGCCGTGCGTCCCGGGGTGTTCGCCGCCGAGGCCCCGATCCACTTCGTCGCCGGACGTTTCTCGTACTCGAACGAGGATTCCCTGGCGACCTACGAAGACGGGGCCAGGTTGTGGCAGGGAAGCACCGAGTTCCGCGCCCGGACGATCGTCGTCGACGAGACGGCGGGGGACCTGAGCGCCGAGGGCGCGGTGCGGACGCGAACGACGATGCTGCAACGGGACGGCGAGCTGGAGCAGGCGGTGGAGACCGCGGCCTCGGGGAGCGGAGACACGCTGTTCTACGACAACCAGCGCCGCCGCGCCGCGTACGAGACGGGCGCCGAACTGGAGAGCGGCGACTTCTCGCTCGCCGCCGGGACGATCGACGTGTTCCTGCGGGAGGACGCCCGGACGCTGGATCGGATCGAGGCCGCCGACGACGTCGAACTCGAGCTCGACACCCGCGAGGTGACCGCCGCCGGTCTGGTCTACGACGACGGCGAGGGCCGCTACGACCTGACCGGAGAACCCGTCACCGTCGTCGAGCGGCGGGCGGCGGGCGGGTGCCGGGAGACGACGGGCAGGACCGTCACCTTCTTCACCAGCGGCGACTCGATTTCGGCCGACGGGCAGTCCGCCGAGCGGACCGCGTCCGCCGGCGGGGGATGCTGACCGGGAAGCCGGCGCCGCCCCGCCCGGGACGGCCGTTCGCCTCATGCCGCTCCTCAGGACGCTCGGGTTGACGAAATCCTACGGCCGGCGCACGGTCGTGCGCGAGGTCAGCCTGGACGTGCGCCCGGGCGAAGTGGTCGGGCTGCTGGGCCCCAACGGCGCCGGCAAGACCACGACGTTCTACATGGTCGTGGGACTCACCGCCCCGGACACGGGCCGGGTGGTGCTCGACGGGCAGGACGTCACCGACGACCCGATGTACGTGCGGGCCCGGAAGGGGATCGGCTACCTGCCGCAGGAACCGTCGGTCTTCCGCGGCCTCACCGTGGAGCAGAACATCCTGGCCATCCTCGAGACGCTGAAGCTGAAGCGCGCCGAACGCCGGCGGCGGGCGGACGAGCTGCTGGCCGAGCTGAACCTGACGCCGCTGGCCCGGGCGCGGGCGCATTCGCTCTCGGGAGGCGAGCGGCGGCGCGTGGAGATCACGCGGGCGCTGGTGATGTCGCCCGCGTTCATGCTGCTCGACGAGCCGTTCGCGGGGATCGACCCGATAGCCGTGAGCGACATTCAGGAGATCATCTTCCACCTCAAGGAGCGCGGGATCGGTGTCCTGATGACCGACCACAACGTGCGGGAGACGCTGCGGATAACCGACCGCGCGCACATCATCCACGACGGCGGCGTGTTCAGGAGCGGGACGCCGGCCGAGCTGGCCGGCGACGAGGACGTCAAGCGCATCTATCTAGGCGCGGAGTTCCGTTTGGACTAAGCTTTCCGGCGAGGCGCAGCCTCCGGACGTCGATGGCCATCCACCAGAAACTGCAGACCCGGCTGTCGCAGAAGCTCATCCTCACGCATTCGTTGCAGCAGGCGATCAAGCTGCTGCCGATGTCGACGGTCGAGCTCGTCGAACTGCTGAACCAGGAAGTGGTCGAGAACCCCCTGCTCGAGGAGCTCCCGGACGACGGGCCGCCGGCGGAATCGGCGGAACCGGGCGGGAAGGACGGCGCGGAGGCGCCGGCGGCCGACGGACAGGACACCTGGGACGACGCCGACTACGAGTACTTCTTCGGCGACTACCTCGACGAAGGCTATCGGTCCCGAACGCCGGTCGAGCACAAGGAGCTTCCGCCGATCGAGAACACGCTGTCGGCCGGCACGTCCCTGTCGGACCACCTGCTGTGGCAGCTCCGGATGCAGGCCGGCGACGATCCCGCGTACGAGCTGGGGACGGCCATCGTCGGCAACCTGGACGAAGACGGGCGCCTCGCGGCCTCGGTCGACGAGATCGCGGCGCTGGGGGAGTGGTCGGCCGCCGACGTCGAGCGGGCGATTCGAGTGGTTCAGGCGCTGGATCCGATCGGCGTCGCGGCGCGCGACCTCCGGGAGTGCCTGTTGCTCCAGCTTCGCCACTGGGGGCGCGCGGACGCGAGAGCCGGGACGGGGGAGTCGGTCTTTCGGGAGCACCTGCCGTGCGAGACGTGCGAGACGCTGGTCCGGGAGCACTACGCGCTTCTGCAGAACCAGAAGCTGCCGGAACTCGCGCGGCGGCTGGAGGTGACGATGGACGCCCTCCGGGCGCACGTCGACGTGGTGCGGCAACTGGATCCGAAGCCGGGCAGCCGCCTGAACGCGGGACGGTCGCAGTACGTGATTCCCGACGTGTCCGTCGTCAAGGTGGAGGACGACTACGTGGCCGTCCTGAACGACGAGCGCATGCCGCAGCTGCGCATCAGCCCGGTCTACCGCCGCATGCTGAGCAAGGCCAGCCGCAGCTCGGAGGAGACGCGGGCGTACGTGAAGAAGAAGTTCGAGTCCGCGAAGTGGCTGCTCAAGTCGGTCGATCAGCGCCAGCGGACGATCCACAAGGTCGCGGCCAGCATCATCGGCTTCCAGCGGGGCTTCCTCGACCACGGCATCTCGCACCTGAAGCCGCTGGTGCTGCGCGACGTCGCGAACGACATCGGGATGCACGAATCGACGGTGAGCCGGGTGGTGACCAACAAGTACATGCACACGCCCCAGGGCGTGTTCGAGATGAAGTACTTCTTCCACAGCGGCATCAGCAACGCGTACGGCGAAAACGTGTCCTCGATCAAGGTCAAGGAGCGCATCCGCGGGATGGTCGCCGGGGAGGACCCTCGGAAACCGTTGAGCGACTCGCGGATCGCGGCCCTGCTGCAGGACGAGGGCCTGGTGCTCGCGCGGCGGACGATCGCCAAGTACCGCGAAGAGTTGAAGATCCCGACGTCGAGCCAGCGCCGGGCGCACTACTGAAGCGGACCCGAGGAGCGCGAGTGACTACCGAAGAGGGCTTGGCGCGCGTGGAGAAGCCGTGGGGGCACGAGCTGATCTGGGCCCGGACCGCCCGCTACGTCGGCAAGGTGATCCACGTCCGGGCCGGGCACGCCCTGAGCCTCCAGTACCACGACCGCAAGGAAGAGACGCTCCTGCTGTGGAGCGGGCGGCTGCGGTTCGAGTTGCGCGAGGGAGATGACGCCCGGAGCTGGGAGATGAAGCCCGGCGACCGCGTGCACGTCCGCCCGGGCGCCGTGCACCGGATGACGGCGATCGAGGACTGCGACGTGTTCGAGGTGTCGACCCCCGAACTCGACGACGTGGTCCGGATCGAGGATCGCTACGGCCGCGAGGGGACGACGGAAGCGTAGCGGGCCCGGACGCGCCGCCGTCCCCCGGCAACGTCACCAACCGCCGCCAAGCTGACGTCGAACGTTCGCCGCGGTTCGCCGCGCCGATCAGAACGGGATGTCGTCCTCGGTCAGGTCGTCCCCGCCGCCCCCGCCGCCCGCATCCGACGCCGGACCGCCGCGCGGGGACTCCTGCTCCCGGGTGTAGGACCCCTGCCGGCCGCCGCCCCCGTCCTCGCGCCGGCCGCCGTCCCCGTCCTCGCGCCGGCCGCCGAGCAGCACGACGCGATCGCTCCGCACTTCCGTCGTGTACCGCTTGTTGCCGTCCCGGTCTTCCCACGAACGCGTCTGCAGACGTCCTTCCACGCAGATCTGACGCCCCTTTTTCAGGTATTCCTGGAGTGTTTCGGCCTGCTTGCCCCAGAGCACCACGCGGTGCCACTCGGTCTGCTCCCGGCGCTCCCCGCTGTTCTTGTCGTTCCAGGTCTCGGTCGTGGCGAGCCTGACGTTGCCGACCGCGGTCCCGCCGGGGGTGTACCGCAACTCGACGTCCGCTCCGAGGTTGCCGACGAGAATGACCTTGTTCATGCTGCCCATGATGCCGTCACCGTCTCTCCGCGTATGGGTTCCCGATCGCCGGATTCACTGACCCAGTCTGTCAAGCAATTGTCGTGCCAGCGCGGCCATCCGACTGTCCGGATAGTTCTCCACGACGAACGCGAACGACTCCCGGGCGCGTTCCGGCTGATCGAGGCGGTCGAACGCGACCCCGCGCTTGTAGGCGGCCTCGGGCACCTTGTCGCCGTTCGGATAGTTCAGGACGACCTGTTCGTAGGCCTCGACCGCGCGCGGGAAGTCCCCTTGCAGGAAGTAGGTCTCGGCGACGTAGAACGCCGCGTCGTCCGTCATCTCCGAACGCGGATACGTGGAGATGTACGCCTCGAATCCGGTCGCCGCCAGCGCCCACTGGCCCGCGGCGTAGTCGGCCCACGCCGTGTCGTACAGCCGTTGCGGCGAGCTTCCGGCAACCACGGCCGCCGCCGCGGGGGGAGGGGGCGCCGGGGAGACCGCCGCGTCCGGCTGCTCCGCCTCCGGGCCGGCCGGCAGTTCCGTCGTCAGGACCGGCGGGGGAGGAGGGATCGAGACGCGCAGCGCTTCGATTTCCTGCGAGAGCGCCGCGATCCGGACGTTGGTCTCGTTCAGCCTCTCGCGCAGCACGCGGCCGGTGGAACCCACGTTGTCGATCGTCACCCGCTGATCGGCGAACGCCCGGCGCATCGCGGTTCCGAGCTCTTCCTGGTTCGCCGCGAGCGTCTCGATCGCCTCCATGACGCCGTTGAACGTCAGGTGCAGACGCAACGTCTGCTCGTGCAGCATCCGGATGTCCGCCATGAGCTGCTCGTGCTCGCGGTCCGCGGCGCCGACGGCCGCCGTGGACGCGAGCGCGAGCGACAGCCCGGCCGCCATGCGTGTCATGAGCGTGTCTCCCCGTGATCGGCCGACCCGCGCGGCACGTCTCGGCAGGGTGTCGGAGACGCCGCGCGGTCGTGTGTCCTGCCGTTACTGTACTCCACTCCGCCGGGACGGCCGGGCCGGACCGGGACCGGCGCTTCACTGCCCGGTGACGACGAAGTGCGCCCGCCGGTTCGACCTCCAGGCGTCCTCTGTCTCGCCGGCGGCGAACGGGAACTCCTCGCCGTAGCTGATGGTCTGCACCCGGTCGGAGGAGACGCCGAGACCGATCAGGTAGTCCCGGACGGCGTAGGCGCGGCGCTCGCCCAGGGCCAGGTTGTACTCCGGCGTGCCCCGGGAGTCGCAGTGGCCCTCGATCGCGACCACCCACGTGGGGTTCAGCTCCAGGACCTGCGCGTTGGATTCGATCACGGCCCTGGCGGCGGCGTCGACCTCGCTGCTGTCGTAGCCGAAGAACACGGGCTGCAGCGGCGCCTCGCGGTTGATCTCCTCCAGCGGCCGCGACACGAACTCCTCCTCCAGCGGGAGCGGCGGATCCGGGGCCGGGTCCGGCGCCGCGGGGGACTCGTCCGCCGGCGGCGGGGCCGGCGCGACCGGCGCCACCTGCTCGGCCCCCGGCGGCGGCGCGGGAGGCGCCGGATCCACGGGTGTCGGGTTTCGCGCGCAGGCCCCGGCCAGAAGGCTCAGGACGGCGACGCCCGGCAGCAGTCGTTGGTGTGCGGTCATCTGGTCTTCCTCGTCAGACGGCGCTCCGGCGCGGCCGGTTCGCGGTCTCGTCGGGCCGGCGGTCCGGTCACCGGGACCAGCTCGGCATTTCGTTGTTCCCCAGGAACGTGACCTGCCGCAGCCCGCGGCCGTCCCGCCCGATCACGTAGATCTGCTTTTCGCCGCTCCCGCGGGTCGACGAGAACGCCAGGTGCCGGCCGTTCGCCGCGTAGCTCGGACTCTCGTTCGTCCCCTGTCCGAACGTGAGCTGCCGGACCTCGTTGGTGGCGAGATCGACGACCTTGATGTCGTACCCCGGACCCGTGAGCGAGGCGTAGGCGATCTCGTTGTAGGGGCTCGGCGACCAGGTCGGCCGATCGCAGTACGACTCGAAGGTGATGCGGCGCAGCCCGGCGCCGTCGACGCCGACGACGTAGATCTGCGGGGAACCGGTGCGGTCCGACGTGAACGCCAACTGGTGTCCGAGCGGCGACCACGTGGGGCTCGTGTCGATGGCCGGATGGTTCGTCAGACGCCGGAGGTTCGTCCCGTCCACGTTCATCACGTACAGCTCGGGATTCCCGTCGCGGCTCGAGCTGAACGCCAGTTGGCGCCCGTCCGGCGAGAACGACGGGAGCCAGTTGTGCACGCGCTCGTTGCCGCCGGCCGGCGTTTCGAGCCGCCCCTCGTAGATGTGCGAGACGACGACGTCCTGCGAGCCGTAGCGGTAGGACGTGTACGCCACGGCGCGGTTGTCCGGCCTCCACGCGGGGGTCACGTTGAGCGAGCGGCTGGCGGTGAGACGCCGCACGTTGGCCCCGTCGTAGTCGGCGACGTAGATCTCCTTCGTCCGGCGGTTGGGCACGAGGCCGAGCACCGACTCGCTGTCGCGGTCGGAGACGAAGGCGAGGTAGCTGCGCGCGACGCCCTCGAGGCCGCGTTGCCGCCGGTGGATCTCGTTCGCCAGCTCGTGGGCGTAGATCCGGACGTTGCGGAACGAACCGGCGTACTCGACGCCCAGCGCCGACTCCCCCGAGGCGACGTGGAAGAGCCTGGCGCGCACGACCACGCCGCCGTCCGGCTGGCGGCTCACCGAGCAACTGACGACGCCCTCGGCGCCGAGTTCCCGCCAGGCTTCGAGCGGCGGGTCCAGCAGGCCGCCGGCGCGCGGAACGGTGCGGTAGGTGTCCCGCGGCAGCAGGCGGAACTCCCGTTCGAACTCGAGGTCGTCGAAGAGGACCCGGGCGATGGTCGAGGCCGCGTCGACGGTCTCCTCGTCGTCCGTGAGCGCGAGGCAGTCGGGCGCCGCCAGACGGGGTTGCGCGCCGATGCGGTCGCCGATGATGAGGTCGACCCCGGTCCGCGCGCCCGCCGGCGGATCCGCCGGCGGCGACTGCCGGGCGAAGAGCAGCGGCCCGGCGGCCGCCGCGGCCGCGGCGAGGATCAGGCAACGAAGAAGTGGTCTGGTCATGGTTGGTACTCGAACGTGAGGCGCACCGGCAGGTCGTCGTCCGGATGGTCCGAGGGAAGCGGCGGCAGCGCGCGCGTCAGCAGGACGGCGCGCTGGGCGCTCATGTCGAGGGCGAGATAGCCGCTGGAGCGGTCGACGCCGACGCCGTCTATCGCGCCGCTGCGGTCCACGGTGAACCGCACCACGACCGACCCGGTGACCCGCTGGTTCCGGTCCCAGCGCCGCCGGATCGCCTCGATCATGAGCGACAGGTAGCGCGGGCAGCAGAAATCGCCGACGTCGATCGCGGCGCCCTGTCCGCCGAGTCCGCCCCCCGACAGCCCGATCCCGGTCCCCTCGACGCCGGTGTCGGCCATGGTCGATCCTTCGCGGGCCTCCGCCCCCCGCGTCGGCGTGCGTCCGCGGGCTTCCGCCGGCGCCGTCTCCACCTCGACCTCCGGTTCCGGCCGGCGGGCGGGCGCGGTCTCGGGCACGGGCAGGATCATCTTCGGCGGGGCGGCGGTCGGCGGCTGTATCCACTGCGGCCGGCGGATCTCCGGCAGGGAGACCACTTCCTGGACGGGACGGCCGCCGGTCGCGATGCGTCCTCCCTCGCCGGGCCCTTGCGGGCCGCCGAGCCGGATCGTCATGACGTCGAGCGCCGATTCGCTCGCGCGGCCGGGCAGCCAGTCCCCCGGCCCGAACAGGACGGCGGCGAGGAGAACGGCGTGGGCGGCCAGCGACACCACGGCCGTGCGGCGCAGCTCGTCGCGCCCGCCCGCCCGCGCCGTCAGGATGCTGGAGGCTTCTTCCTGCACAGGCCACCGTCACCGCTCGCGCGGCAGGTCGAGCACCAGCCCGACGTCCTCGACGCCCCCCTCCTTGAGCCGGTCCATCACCGCGACCAGCTCCCCGTAGGTGATCTCGGCGTCGCCGCGCAGGAAGACCGACCGGTCGCCGCGGTCCTCCAGCTCGGCCTGCAGCCGGGTCGGCAGCACGTCGATGCCGACCGTGTCCTCGCCCACCTGCACGACGCCCTCCGTGCGGTAGGCGAGCGGCACGGTGACGAACAGGCGCTCCGACACCAGCGGCTCCGCGCGGCGGGCTTCCGGGAGCTGCACGTCGAGTCCCCGCTGCATCATCGGAGCCGTCACCATGAAGATGACGAGCATGACGAGCATGACGTCCACGAGCGGCACGACGTTGATCTCGGCCAGCGACGTGCTCGCCCGCCGGCCGCGCCGCCGGCCGCCCCCTCCGCCGCTGTCGATCGACTGGATCTTCGGCATCTCGAAACGGCCCTCACGCGGAGGAGAAGTACCGCTCGGCGATGTTCAGGAACTCGAGCGAGAAGTCGTCGATCGCCGACGCCGTGAGCTTCACGCGGTGCATGAGGTGGTTGTAGAAGTACACCGCCGGAATCGCCGCGAACAGACCGGCCGCCGTCGCGATCAGCGCCTCGGCGATGCCGGGGGCCACGACCGCGAGGTTCGTCGAGCCGGTCGCGCCGATGTCCTGGAACGCGATGATGATGCCGACGACCGTGCCGAACAGGCCGATGAACGGCGTGATGCTCGCGGTCGTGGCGAGCACCGCCACGTGGCGCTCGAGCTTGTTGACCTCGAGGTTGGTGGCGCGGAGCAGGGACCGGTCGAGCGCCTCGAAACTGCGCAGCGAGGGCCGCGGCGCGCCCCCCGTCAGCGGGTCGCCGCGCGGGGTCTCGCTGTCGCGCAGCTGCGCGTTGAGCTCCAGGTAGCCGGCCTGGAAGACCCCGGTGAGGGGGCTCGCGGCGAGCGACTTGCACACCGACTGCACCTCGGAGAACTTGCGGCTCTTGCGGAAGATGTCGACGAACGTCGACGTCTGCGCGTCGACCTGGCGGAACTGCCAGATCTTGAAGAGGATGATGGCCCAGGAAACGACGGAGAAGGCGACGAGGGCGGCCAGCACGAGATGGCCGACCAGGGACTGCCGCGCGACGAGTCCCAACAGATCGCCGAAACCTTCCGCAGGCTCGCTCTCCACGGGCGCCTGAAGGAAGGCAAAGGCATGGTATCCAAGGATACGCACCTCGGTTCCTCCGTCAATTCTGACATGGCGCGCCGCTGGGAAGGCGCTAGTTGGGGGGGAGCCTACCACGCCGCCGGCGCCGTGTCAACGTGTGCTACCATGACTCTTCCTTCCCCGGCCGTCCGGGCCCGGCCCGCCCCGGCGGGCGCCCGGAACGCGGAAAGACGGGGCATGATCCGTTTCCTCGGCATTCGCGATCTCGCCGTCGTCGACGCGCTCGACATCGAGTTCGAGGGCGGTTTCAACGTGCTGACGGGCGAGACCGGCGCCGGCAAGTCGATCATCGTGGGCGCGCTCGGCCTGCTGATCGGCGGGCGGGGCGGCGGCGGCCTGGTGCGGACCGGCGCGGCTAGGGCCCTCGTGCAGGCGGCGTTCGAGGACCCGGAGGGAAGCGAGACCGTCGTCAGACGCGAGATCCCGGCGCAGGGCCGCGGCCGGACGTTCCTGAACGACGCGCTGTCGACGGCGGCGGCGCTGAAGACGCTGGGCGCCCGCCTGGTCGACGTGCACGGCCAGCACGAACACCAGGCGTTGCTCGACCCGCGGTCGCACGCCGGGCTGCTGGACGCCTGGGGCGGGCTCGAATCCGCCGCGGCGGAAGTCGCCGCCGCCTGGGGGAGCTGGCGGGACGCGCGGACCCGCATCGAGGCCGCGCACGTCGATGCGCGGGAGCGGGCGGCGCGGGTCGAGTTCCTGGAGTATCAGCTGCAGGAGATCGACGGCGTCGCGCCGCGGCCGGGCGAGGACGAGGCCCTGCGGAACGAGCGGCGCCGGCTCGCGAACGCCGAGCGGCTGCTGGCCCTCGCGGGCGGCGCCTACGCCACCCTGTACGAGCGGGACGACTCCGTGCTGTCCACCCTCGGCGCGGTGTGGCGGCAGCTCGACGAGCTGGCCGGGCTGGACGCCGGATGGACGGAGCAGGCGGCCGTCCGCGACACGGTCGTCCCGCTGCTCGAGGACTTGGCGCACGCGCTGCGGTCCCGCGCCGCCGCGGTCGAGGTGTCGCCGGACCGGCTGGCGGAGGTGGAGGCGCGGCTCGCCGGCGTCGAGCGGCTCGTGCGGAAGTACGGCGGCGCCCTGGACGCGGTGCTCGAACGGCGCCGGGAGATCGTCTCGGAGCTCGACGACCTGCGCGGCGGCGAGAAGCGGCGCGCGGCGCTGGAGGGCCGCGCGGCCGAGGCGCGCGAAGCGTACGTCGCGGCCGCCCGGGCGTTGTCCGCCCGGCGCGTCGAACGGGGGCGGACGCTCGTCCCGGCGCTCGAAGCCGAGTTGAAGCGCCTGGCCATGCCCGACGGCCGCGTCGAGGCGCGCGTCGAAGCCGGCCTCCCGGAAGGAAGCTGGGGACCGCGGGGCACGGACCGGGTCGAGCTCCTGCTGTCCGCCAATCCCGGCGAGGAGACGCGGCCGCTGGCGCGGGTGGCTTCCGGCGGCGAACTGTCGCGGGTCATGCTCGCCCTGAAGACCCTGGCGGCCACCGACGCCGCCGGCAAGACGCTGGTCTTCGACGAAATCGACGCGGGCATCGGCGGCCGGGCCGCCGACCACGTGGGGCGGCGGCTGCGGGCCCTCGGCGCGCGCTACCAGGTGCTGTGCGTGACCCACGCGCCGCAATTGGCGGCGCACGCCGCGACCCACTTCCGGGTCTCGAAGCGGGTGGACGGCGGACGGACGCGGACGGTGGTCGACAGGCTGACGGCGGACGAACGGGTCGCGGAGCTCGCGCGGCTGATGACCGGCTCGGACAGCTCCACGGCCCTCGCCAGCGCGGCCGAGATGCTGGAGTCGGGGTCCGCGCGCGCCGCCGCCACGGCGGCCGGCGGGGGAGAGTGACCGGAGATCGCCGGGAGAGAGCATGGCCAGGACGTACGCCGTCGAGACTTTCGGCTGTCAGATGAACGCGCACGACGGCGAGCGGCTGGGCGGCCTCCTGCAGCAGGCGGGCTACGCCCGGTCCGGGGCGGCGGAGGAGGCGGACCTGCTCGTCGTCAACACCTGCAGCGTGCGGGAAAAGGCCGCGGAGAAGCTGTTCGCGCGCCTCGACCGGTTTCGCAACCGCCCCCGCGAGGAACGCCCGCTCGTCGCCGTGACCGGCTGCGTGGCGCAGCAGGAGGGAGCGCGGATCGTGGACCGCGCCCCCGTGGTGGACGTCGTGATCGGCACGCAGGCGCTGGCGATGCTCCCGCGGGCCGTCGACGAAGCCGAGCGCACCGGCCGCCCGCAGGTCGACACGAGTCCGTACGGCAGCGTCTCGTTCCCGCTCGGCGTCGCCGTCCGCGAGGACCCGGTCAAGGCCTGGGTGACGGTCATCGAGGGCTGCAACGACTTCTGCTCGTTCTGCGTGGTGCCGTACACCCGCGGCCGCGAGCGGATGCGGCCGGCCGCGGAGATCGTCGCCGAGGTGTCGGCGGCGGCCGCCGCCGGCCACCGCGAAGTGCACCTGCTCGGCCAGATAGTGAACCACTACCGGGCGCCGGACGCGGAGCACTGCGACTTCGCCGGGCTGCTCGAGCGCGTCCAGGAGGTCGACGGCATCGAACGCATCCGGTTCGCCAGCCCCCACCCGCGCCACGTCACGCCGCGGATGATCGCGGCCCTCCGCGATCTGCCCAAGGTGTGCAAGCATCTGCACCTGCCCGTGCAGTCCGGTTCGACCCGCGTGCTGGCCCGGATGCGGCGGCGGCACACGCGCGAACGCTATCTCGCGCTGATCGACGAGATCCGCGCGCAGGTGTCGGGCGTGACGCTGTCGACCGATATGATCGTTGGGTTTCCGGGGGAGACCGGGCAGGACTTCGAGCGGACGTTGAGTCTGACCGAGACCGTCCGCTACCACGGCATGTTTTCCTTCAAGTACTCGGAGCGGCCCGGCACGCTGGCGCAGGCGCGCATGCCGGACGACGTGCCGGAGCCGGAGAAGGCCCGGCGCCTGACGGCCTTGCAGGAGCTGCAGCGGGGGATTCAGCAGGAGCTGCACGACACGATGATCGGACGCACGGTCACGGTGCTGGCCGACGCCGCGAGCCGCCGGCGCGCCGGCGAATACGCCGGGCGCACGGGCGGCAACACCGTCGTGAACTTCCCGGGCGACGCGGCCTGCATCGGCCGGCTGCTCGACGTCCGGATCGAACGCGCCGGCCCGAACAGTCTGTGGGGCAGGCCGTCCCCGGCGGCCGGGCCGCCCCCGGGCGGCGGCGGCGGGGTGGGCTGATGCAGATCGAGATGACGATCAAGGGACTGATGGTCGACCCGATCACGAACATGCCGATCGTCATCCTGCGCGACGAGGCGGGGGAGCACGTGCTCCCCATCTGGGTCGGCATCTTCGAGGCCAACGCGATCGCGCTGCAGATCGAGAACGTGGCCACGCCGCGGCCCATGACCCACGATCTGCTGCGGAACGTCATCACCGACCTCAACGGCTCGGTGGAGAAGATCGTCGTCTGCGACCTCAAGGAGAACACCTTCTACGCCCTGATCTACGTCCGCACGAGCGAGGCGGTCGTGGCCGTGGACGCCCGTCCCAGCGACGCCATCGCCCTCGCGCTGCGCGTCAGCGCGCCGATCTACGTCGAGGACGCCGTCGTGCGCAACGCCCGGAACCTGGACTTCGCCCCGGACAAGGCCGATTCCGAGCGTCTCGCCAAGTGGCTGGAGAACCTGGACCCGGAAGACCTCGGCAAGTACAAGATGTAGCCGCCCCGGCGGCCTGTCGGCCGGCCGACATTCCGCGCAACTGCTGATTTCGCAACCACTTGCCGCCAGCTCCCCGCCACGGCGCCTTGACACGCCGCCGGCGCGTTCCTAGAATCGCGGCATTCCGGCCGCGTCCATGACCCCGGCGCGTTCCGTGTCGCGCCGTCACCGTTCCCGGTCGTCCACGGCATACCGATGATCGTCGCGATCGCCAACCAGAAGGGCGGCGTGGGCAAGACCACGACCGCCATCAACCTGGCCTCGGCGCTCGCCCTGCGCGGCAAGCCGACCCTGCTGATCGACCTCGACCCGCAGGGGAACAGCACGATCTCGTTCGTGGCGCACGACCAGAACTTCCGCTCCGTGTACGAGGCGATGCTGGACGACGGCTGCGCGCTCTCGGACGTGCTCCTGCCGTCGGCGCAGGAGAATCTGTGGCTGGCGCCCGCCCGCATCAACCTCGCGAAACTCGAGGCGCGCCTGGTGGGGGAGCTGGACGCCCATTTCCGCCTCAAGGAACGCCTCGACACCCTCGGGGAACGCTTCTCGTTCACCGTCATCGACTGTCCGCCGGCGCTCGGCCTGCTGACCGTCAACGCCCTCGTGGCCGCCACGCACCTGCTCATCCCGATACAGTCGTCGTACTTCGCCCTCGAAGGCACCGACGATCTGCTGGAGACGGTGCAGCGCGTGCAGGCGCGCGCCAATCCGGGCCTCGACATCCTCGGCGTGCTGATCACCATGCACGACCGCCGGACGTCCCTGGGCCGCGACATCAACAGCCGCATCCGCGAGGCGTTCGGCCGCAAGGTGTTCCGCACCGTGATCTCCAAGAACGTGCGGCTCGAGGAGGGGCCGGCGTACCGCGAGTCCATCTTCACCTTCGCGCCGAACTCGACCGGCGCCACGGACTACTACAGCCTCTGCGAGGAGGTCATGGACCGTGTCTAAACGAGGTCTGCCCGAGACGGTGCGCATGCGCCACGAAGCGCACTACGTGGAGACGCTGTCCGCCTCGTCCGGCCGGCCGGTCGGGCGCATGGTGCCCATCGACCGGGTCGATCCCAACCCGGACCAGCCGCGCCAGATGATGGGCGACCTGACCGAGCTGAAGGCGTCGATCGCCGAGAAGGGGATCCTCGAACCGTTGCTCGTCCGCCCGCGCGGCGAACGGTACGGGATCATCGCGGGGGAAAGGCGCTATCAGGCCGCGGTGCAGCTGGGCCTGACCGAGCTCCCGGTCGTCGTCCGGCCCGCGGACGAATCCGAGAGCATCGAGCTGGCGCTCGTCGAGAACCTGCAGCGCCGGGACCTGACGGCGTTCGAGGAGGCGCAGGGGCTGGCGGCCCTCGCGGAACGTTTCCAGTGCACGCACGAACAGCTCGCGAAGCGGCTCGGCCGGTCCCGAGCCTCGGTCACCGAGTCGCTGAGCCTCAACGCCATGCCGGAAGAGGTGCAGCGGCTCTGTCGTCTGGCCGGGATCACCTCGAAGTCGATCCTGCTGGAAATCGTCCGGCAGCGGAACCCGGAAGCGATGGCCGCCTTCGTCGAGCAGATCACGCGCGACGTGGGCGGGACCCGGCGGCGTGCGCGCGAGGCGGCGGCGGGCCGGCGCGGGGCCCGGGGCCGGACGAGACCGTTCGTGTACCGCTACGCGTCGCCGAACCGGACGTTCAGCCTGCGCCTGGCGTTCCGGAAGACCCGCGTTCCCCGGGATCAGTTGATCGCGGCGCTCGAAGGCATCATCGACGACCTGCGGCGGTCGGAGGACGGCCGCGAAATCGTCGGCCCGCAACGGCCGGAGGACGGCCGCGAACCCGGCGAGATCGACGACCCGCGGCGGCCGGAGGACGGCCGCGAGATCGCCGGCCCGGACGACCTGCGGCGGTCGGAGGACGGCCGCGAAATCGTCGGCCCGCAACGGCCGGAGGACGGCCGCGAGCCCGGCGAATAGCGCGCCCGCAACGGCCGGAAGACGGCCGCGAGCCCGACGAATAGCGCGCCCGCCGGCCGGAAACCCGCGAAAAATCGGGCCTCCGTGATCCGCAAGTTAACATAACACCCCTTATCGGATCCAAAGGATCCGCCGCCCGGCCGCGGTTCGGCGCGCGGAAACCGGGATCGCCGGGCGCTCCGATCGCGCCGATCGCCGGGCGCTCCGATCGCGCCGATCGCCGGGCGCTCCGATCGCGCCGATCGCCAGGCGCTCCGGGCGCCTCGCCCGCTGGCGCGGGCGGCGCGCGGCCTGTAGGATCGGGCGACGTCTCGGAGGCGCGCGCCGGGCCCGCGGGCGCGGCGCGTCCGGGAACACGGTCCATGCTCCGCATCACGAGCCGCTACGTCCTGCGGGAGGTCGTCCCGCCGTTCTGCCTCACGCAGGTGGTCTTCACGTTCCTGCTGATGCTCGACCCGATCAGCAAGCGCGCGGAAGACCTCATCGGGGTCGGCGTCGGCGGCCGCGACGTCGCCGGCATCCTGGTCACGCTGCTGCCGTACGCGGTCGGCGTCACGCTCCCGATGGCGCTCCTCATCGGGGTGCTCACGGGCCTCGGGCGGCTGTCGGGGGATCGGGAGATCGTCGCGATGCAGGCCTGCGGCATCGGCGTCCACCGCGTCCTGGCGCCGCTGCTGCTGCTGGCGGCCGCGGTGGCGGCCGTGGACTGCTACGTCCTGACGACGATCGTCCCCAACGCGAACCAGCGCTTTCGGGAAATCGTGTTCCGGGTGTCGGCGAACCGCGCCGAGGGCGAGGTCCGGCCGCGCGTGTTCGAGGTCGATCGGTTTCCGCGGGCCGTGCTGTACGTCCGGGAGTCCGCGGCGGACGGCTGGCGGGACGTCTTTCTCGCGGACCTCGACCAGCCCGGACAGCCCGACGTCTACGTCGCCGCGTGGGGGCGCTTCGCGGTGGACTCCGAGCGCCGCACCGTTTCGGTGGCCCTGCGGGACGGCCGGCGGCACCGCGTGGACCCGGCGGACCCCGGCGGGTACGAGGTCCACGACTTCGAGGCGCTGACGATCCAGCTCGACGCCTCGGCGCTGTTCCCCGCCGGCGGGCCGGCGCGCGGCTTCAACGAGCTGTCGGTCCCCGAGCTGCGGGAGGAGATCGCCGCGATGCGGGAGGCCGGCGTCTCGCCGCACCAGCCGATCATGGCGGTCCACGAGAAGTTCTCGATCCCCGCGGCCTGCTTCGTCTTCGTGCTGCTGGCGGTCGGGCTGGGCGTCAGCAGCCGCAAGGAAGGACGCCTGGCGAGCTTCGCCCTCGGCATCGCCGTCATCCTCGCCTACTACGTGATGATGTACCTGGGCACGGCGTTGGCCAAGGGCCAGTGGCTGTCGCCGCACCTCGTCCGCTGGGTCCCGAACGTCGTGCTGGGTCTGGCCGGCGTCGTCCTGGTCCGCTGGCGTTCGAGGACCATCGAACGCGCGTCGCGCCGGCGCGGTCCGCGGGCGCCCCGCCCCGCGGAGCCGGCCGCGCCGGAGCGGTCCGGCGACCCGCGGCCGGCCGCCGCCGTGTCCCCGGCGGCCGCGTGGGGCGTCGGCCTGCTGGACCGCTACGTGACGAAGATCTACCTGCGCTGGACGGCGCTGGCGTTCGCCGGCCTGCTCGGACTCTCCTACGTCGTCACCTTCCTCGACCTCGCCGACAAGCTCTTCAAGGAGGAGACGACGCTCCCGATGCTGCTGACGTACTTCTGGTACGCGACGCCGCAGTACGTCTCCTACGCGCTGCCCATCGCCGGACTGGTGGCCACCCTGGTCACCATCGGCCTGCTGACGCGGACCAGCGAGCTGACCGTCATGAAGGCGTGCGGCATCAGCCTGTACCGCATGGCCCTGCCGATCCTCGGCTTCAGCCTGTTGTGGAGCGCCCTGCTGTTCGCGCTCGGCGAAGGCGTTCTGGCCCAGGCGAACCGGCGCGCGGAGTCGCTGAACCAGGAGATACGCACGGGCCGGACGCAACCGATCGGCTCGGCCGCCGACCGGGCCTGGCTGGTCAACGAGGACGGCGACATCTACCACTATCGCCGTTTCGACGCCGAGCGCGGCGAGGTGGAAGGACTCTCCGTCTACGAGTTCGCCGGACGTCCCTGGTCGCTGGCCCGCCGGACCCACGCCGCGCACGCGGCGTTCGAGGAGGGCGCCTGGCGGGGACGCGACGTCTGGTCACGGGACTTCGCGTCGGCCGGGGGCGAAGTCCCCGCCCGGGAGCACGACGCGGAGCGGGCGCTGCCCGCGGTGGCGCCGCCGGAGGTGTTCACCTCCGAGTTGCCGGAAGCCGAGTTGATGAACTACCGCGAGCTCCGGGAGCACGTCTTCGACCTGCGGACGCTCGGCTTCGACGTCGTCGCCCTCGTGGTCGATCTGCACCGCAAGGTGTCGTTCCCCTTCGTCACCTTCGTCCTCACGCTGATCGCGGTCCCCTTCGCCGTCACGGTCGGGCCGCGCGGCGCCCTCTACGGCGTGGGCGCGGGCATCGTGCTCGGTTTCACCTACTGGATCGTGCTGAGCGTGTTCGGCGCGCTGGGCGCCGCGGGAGTGCTGCTGCCGGCCACCGCGGCCTGGGCGCCGAACCTGATCTTCGGCGCCTCGGCGGGCTACTTCCTCTTCTCGGTCCGGACCTGAAGGAGGCCGGATCCGGCGCGCGGCCGGAGGCCGCTACAGGCCCGCCTCGGCGCGCAGCGCGGCCGCCTTGTCGGTCCGTTCCCAGGTGAAGTCCGGGTCCGTCCGGCCGAAGTGGCCGAAGGCCGCCGTCTTGCGGTAGATCGGCCGCCGCAGGGCCAGCGTGTCGATGATGCCCTTCGGCGTCAACGAAAAATGCTCGCGCACGAGGCCGCTCAGCCGGGCCTCGTCGATCCTCCCGGTCCCGAACGTGTCGACCAGGACCGAGACCGGTTCGGCGACGCCGATGGCGTAGGCGAGCTGCACCTGCACGCGGTCGGCCAGGCCGGCCGCCACGCAGTTCTTGGCGACGTAGCGGGCCATGTACGACGCGGAGCGGTCGACCTTGGTCGGGTCCTTGCCCGAAAACGCGCCGCCGCCGTGGGGCGCCATGCCGCCGTAGGTGTCGACGATGATCTTGCGGCCGGTCACGCCGGCGTCGCCGTGCGGGCCGCCGGTGACGAAGCGCCCGGTCGGATTCACGTAGATCCGGGTGGCCTCGTCGAGCAGCGACTCCGGCACGGTGGCGCGAATCACCTCGCGGGTGACGTCCTCGCGCAGCCGCTCGGTCGAGACCCGGTCGCCGTGCTGGCTCGACACCACCACGGCGTCGACGCGCCGCGGCCGGTCCCCGTCGTACTCCACGGTGACCTGCGACTTGCCGTCGGGGCGCAGGTAGTCCAGGCGCCCTTCGCGGCGGGCGTTCGACAGCGCCCGCACGAGGTGGTGCGCCAGCATGAGCGGCAGCGGCATCAGCTCGGGCGTCTCGTTGCAGGCGTATCCGAACATCAGCCCCTGGTCGCCCGCGCCGCCGGGGTCGACCCCCATCGCGATGTCCGGCGACTGCCCGTGCAGCGACGAGAGCACGGCGCACGTGTCGGCGTCGAAGCCGAACTTCGCGCGGGTGTACCCCACGTCCCGCACGGCCCGGCGGGCGACGTCGGCGAACTCGACCCTGGCGGTCGTGGTGATCTCCCCCGCCAGCACGACCAGCCCGGTCGTGAGCAGCGTCTCGCAGGCCACGCGCCCCGCCGGGTCCTCCGCCAGGACGGCGTCGAGGACCGCGTCGGAGACCTGGTCGGCGATCTTGTCCGGATGGCCTTCGGTGACCGATTCGGACGTGAAGAGGTAGCGGCCTGTCCGGCGCATGGGCGGTGAGTCTCCCTTCGCGGTGATGAAAACGGCGCGCGGCCGGCGGGGTCGTCCGTGGGGCGCAGACTGCGGCCGGCCGCGCCATGTCCGGGCCCCGGGCGCCCACGCCAACCGCGTATTCTAGTCAGCGAACGGCGGCCCGGTCAATTTCACGGCCGCGGATGGCACTCGTCGTAGACCGCCCGCAGCCGCGCCGCGAGGACGTGCGTGTAGATCTGGGTCGTGGAGAGGTCGGCGTGCCCGAGAAGGGTCTGGATGGACCGCAGGTCCGCGCCGCGTTCGAGCAGATGCGTGGCGAAGGAATGCCGCAGGACGTGGGGGCTCAGGCCGCGCGGCAGTCCCGCCTGCCGGGCGTGGTGCTTGAGCCTCATCCAGAAGCCGACGCGGCTGAGCCGGCCGCCGCCGCGCGCGTTCACGAAGACGAAACGGGAGGTCCGCCGGCCCAGCAGCGCCGGCCGGGCCGACGCCAGGTAGCGGCGCAGCCACTCGACGGCCTCGCGGCCCATCGGCACCAGGCGTTCCTTGCCTCCCTTGCCGAGGCAGGTCAGATGGCCCGCGTCGAGATGCAGATCGCCGGCTTGCAGCCCCACGAGCTCGGACACCCGCAGACCGGTGGCGTACAGCAGCTCGATCGACGCCCGGTCCCGGAGGCCGGCCGCGGTCGTGACGTCGGGCTGCTCCAGGAGGGCGTCGACCTCGTCCAGCGAAAGGAACTTCGGAAGCGCCGGCCACGATCGGGGCGCCCGCAGGTCGTCGGCCGGGTTCGACGACAGGTGTCCGTCGGTCTGCAGGAAGCGGTAGAAGCCGCGGACGCAGGCCACGACGCGCGCCACGGAGCGAGGCGCGAGCCCCGAGGCCATCAACCCGCGCACGAACGCCTCCAGGTCGCCCCGGCCGAGTCGGTCGAAGGAGGCCTCGCGCTCCTCGGCGAAGCGCGCCAGCAGCACGAGGTCGCGGGCGTAGGCGCCGACCGTGTTGGGGGCCAGGCGGCGTCCCGCCTTCAGATCGTTCAGGTACGCGTCGACGAGCTCGTCGTTCACTTCCCGATTGTATCGGCCGGCGGACCGAAGCCGGCCAGCCGGTTGCGCGAAGCCGGCCGCAGGGCCGCCGCCGGGGGCGCCCGCGCGGGGCGGCGCCCGGCGCGCTACTCCAATCCGCGCAACGGGTTACGGCCGTTCGTGCGATTGCCGGGAGGACGCCGCTGGTTGTATAATGTGGTCTCACGCGGACTGACGGGAAACGGCTTCCGCGGCCCACTACAGTGAGGACCGGTCCCATGCGTCACCGAGTGAAGCACCTCGCCGCCGCCGGCGCGCTCGCCGCGCTGCTCTTCCCCACCGCGCGCCCCGCCGCCGGTCAGGCGGAGGACTTCGCCGCGCGGGTCGCGGGGTACGTCCGCGCGCAGGAAGCGCTCGCCGCGGACGACTTCGAGGCCGCCCGGAGCGCCCTGGCCGATCTGGCCGCGATCGCGGACGACGTCATCCGGCCGCTCGCCGAGGCCGCGGCCGGCGCCGGCGACGCGGCGGCGATGCGCAGCGCGTTCAAGCCCCTGTCCGAGCTGCTGGCCGGAATGGACCTGCCGCCGGGTTTCGCGCGCGCGTACTGTCCGATGTACGACGGCGGGTCGAACTGGGTGCAGATCGACGGGCCGGTCCGCAACCCGTACTACGGCTCCGCGATGCTGACCTGCGGCGTCGTCGACGCGGCGCCCGGCGCGCACATGGACCACGGCCCGCGGCACGGCGGACGCGTGTTCATGGCCCCCGACAGCTTCCACCACGTCGAGGGCGCGTATCCCGAGCCCGGCGTCTTCCGGCTCTACGCGACGGACAACTACCGGGAGCCGGTCGACGTGACCCTGTGGATGGGCCGCGTCGTGCTCGAGGAAGACTACGACCCGGCGACGGACGAGTTCATCGAGATCGAGTCCGCGGCGCTGCTCCCCTCCCCCGACGGCGCGTACCTGGAGGCCGAGGTCGGCGACCGCCCGCTGCCGGCGGACTTCATCGCCAAGATTCGGATGGTCGAGGACTACCCCGAGGACCGCTTCGACTTCATCTTCACCGAGCTGACGTCGGACGCCCCGGCGCGGACGGTGGCGGCGGCGCCCGACGTCCCGTCCGCGCTGCCGCTGGCCGAACGGATCCGCCCGCGGATACCGGAGCGCACCCTCGACGTCGTCGGCGCCATCCGCGCCCGCAACGAAGAGATCGAACGCCTCGTGGCGGAGGGCCGGTTCACGGAGATCTTCATTCCGGCCCTGCAGTCGAAGGAGCTCGCGCTGGCGCTCGACCAGCGCGCCGGGGACTTGCCGGCCGCGGGCCGGAACCGGGTGCGCATCGCGGTGCGCAGCCTGGTCCGGTCCGCGTGGCTGCTCGACTGGTACGGCGACCTCGGCAACGGGCAGCAGGTGAGCGAGGCGCACGGCGTGTTCGACGAGGCCGTGCGCGAAATCAGCGGGGTCTACGACGCCCCGGCCGCGCGGTAGGAGTCCGCGCGGCCGCGCCGGGGCACGGGTCAGGAGAGGGAGCGATGACGACGCGAACCGGTCGCTGGTGTCTGGGCGCCGCGGCGGCGCTCGCCGTGACGGGCGGTCAGGTCGAGGAGACGGAGACCCACACGCCGATCGCCTCGCGGTGGAACTACAACGAGCACCTGTTCCCGATCTTCCGCGACAACTGCGGGTCCTGCCACCGCGAGGGCGGCATCGCGCCGATGTCGCTGCTCTCGTACCGCAGCGCCTACCCCTGGGCGCAGTCGATCCGCGAGGAGGTCCTGGGGCTGCGCATGCCTCCCTGGAAGGCCGAGGACGGCTTCGGCGACTTCCGCAACGGGCACGCCCTGCCGGCGCGCGAGATGGACATGATCCTGGAGTGGTCCAGCGGCGGCTACCCACAAGGCCCGCGCGCGCTGCGCAACGACCCGGGCGCCGCGCCCGAAGGATGGCCCCTGGGCGCGCCGGACCTCGAACTCGAGATGCCGGCGCCGTTCACGCTCGACGCGGGCACGACCGAGCTCGTCCGCTACTTCGTCCTGCCTACGGGGACGGCCGAGGACCGCTTCGTGACCGGCGCCGACGTGCTGCCGGGCGCGGGCGCGGTCGTCCGCGGCGTCGCGATCTACGTCGACGCGACCGGGACGGCGCGCGCGCTGGACGCCGAGGACGACGGGCCGGGGTTCGCGGAGGCGGAGGGCCGGGACTTCCCCACCGCCCCGCCGCTGGCGCTCTGGTCGCCGGGGCGGCCGAGCGTGCGGCAGGACGACGCCGTCCGCCGCCTGCCGGCGGGCGCCGACGTCGTGGCGCGCGTGCACTACAAGAAGACCTGGATCACCGAGGGCGAGGAGTTCGTCGACCGGAGCCGCGTGGGGCTCTACCTGGGCGGCGGCGGCCGGACGGTCGACTCGCTGCTGCTGTCGGCCCCGGAGCCGCCCGACGGCTTGACGCTCGCGTTCAGCCGGCGGGTGGAACGGGAAGCCAGCGTGCTCGCCATCCTGCCGGAGGTCTCCATCGAGGCCCGGGACGTGCGCGTCGTGGCGGTCACCCCCGGCGGGACCCGGGTGCCGATGCTCTTCCTCCGCGAGCCGGACACGGCCTGGCCGACCCGCTACTGGTTCGACGCGCCGATCGACCTGCCGGCCGGCTCGACGATCGAGGTCGACGCGGTTCTGCATCCCGGGGCCGAGCGGACGCCGGGCCGCTCCCTGTTCGGGGCGGACCCGTCCGCGCCGATCCGGCTGGTGGTCGACTACGCGGCCGGCCGCGCCCTCGCGGACTGAGACGCCGGCGCGCCGCCGGCGGCCGGCCGGCGCGCGGCCGTCAGGGAGCGCTCGGCTCCGCCGCCGGCGCCGCGCCTTGCGGAAAGAACTCGTCGTGGACGGCGCGGACGGCCTCGTCCACGTGCGCGTCGGCGATCACGCAGGCGATCTTCATCTCCGAGGAGCTGATGCAGTCGATGTTGATGCCCTCGCGCGCGAGCACCGAGAACATGCGGGCGGCCAGCCCCGGCGTCGACGCCAGCCGCGAGCCGACGATGGAGATCTTGGCGACGTCGCGGTCGACCACCCCGGAGGCCGCCAGTCCGCGCGACTTCCAGTCCTCCACCAGCCCCGCCGCGCCCTCGACGTACTCGTCGTCGAGCACGAAGGTCATGCGCGCCAGCCCCTCGGCGGTCGCGCCCTGGATGACGAGGCGCACGTTGATCGACCGGGCCGCCAGATCGCGAAAGACCTCGGCGGCCAGTCCCGGGCGGTCCGGCACGTCGATCAGGGTGACCTTGGCGATCTTCCGATCGCTGCTGACTCCGACCACCTCCGCCTGCTCCATCACCATCCGATCGCCTCCGCGGATCCACGTGCCCTCGCCCTCGTGGAAGCTCGACCGCACGTGGATCGGGATGCGGTAGGCCATGCACACCTCGCCGGCGCGGGGGTGCAGGACCTTGGCGCCGCTCGACGCCATCTCGACGGCTTCCTCGTAGCTGATTTCACGCCAGCGCCTCGCGTGCGGGACGGTCCGCGGGTCCGCCGAGAGCACGCCGTCGACGTCGGTGCGGATCTCGCAGACGCCCGCCTCCAGCGCCGCCGCCACGGCCGCCCCGGTGATGTCGCTGCCGCCGCGCCCGAGCGTCGTCACCTCGTCGTCCCGGGTGATGCCCTGGAACCCGGTGACGATCACCACGCGCCCCCGGTCCAGCTCGGCCAGGATCCGCCGCGTGTCTATGGACTCGATGCGGGCGACGTTGAAGGCGTCGTCGGTCCGTATCCCGCACTGCGAGGCGGTCAGGGAGACGGCGGGCACGCCCCGGTGCTGCAGCGCGAGACCGAGCAGCGAAACCGAGACCTGCTCCCCCGTCGCGAGCAGCAGGTCCATTTCGCGCCCCCGCGGGTCGCCGGAGACCGCGTGGGCCAGGGCCACGAGCTCGTCGGTCGTCCTGCCCATGGCCGAGAGGACGACGACCAGCCGCGGGACCTCGCGGCGGGTGCGCGCCACGCGCTCGGCGATCGCGCGGATGCGCTCCGCCGTGGCGACGGAGGTGCCGCCGTACTTCCGGACGACGATCCGGGCTTCGCCGGCGGGAGCCGTCATCGCGGGGCCCCGCCCGCCGCCGGCGTCCCCGGCGGCCCGGACGCGGCGGCGAGCTGCGCCGTCAACTGGTGCAGGAACAGCCCGACGTCCGTCACGATGCCCGCCGTCTGGGAGGATCCGCGGTCCGCGAGCTTGGTCACGACGGCGGGATTGATGTCGACGCAGACCACGCGGACGTGCGACGGCAGCATGTTGCCGACGCCGATGCTGTGCAGCATCGTCGACAGCATGACGACCAGGCTCACGCCGCGCAGGGCCTCCGCGTAGCGGTCCTGCGCCGCGACGAGGTCCATGATGGTGTCGCGCAGCGGTCCGTCGTCGCGGATGCTGCCCGCGAGCACGTAGTCCACGCCGTGCCGGATCGCCTCGTACATGATCCCCGACCGCAGCAACCCCCGCTCGACGGCCGCGCGCAGACCGCCGGCGCGGTTGACGGCGTTGATGGCCCGCATGTGGTTGCGGTGTCCCTCCTCGACCGCGGTCCCGGCCTCCAGATCGATGCCGAGCGACGTCCCGAACAGCGCGTGCTCGGCGTCGTGCACCGCGAGCGCGTTCCCGGCCAGCAGCACGTCGACGAAGCCGCGGCGGACGAGGTCGCAGAAGTAGGCCACGCCGCCGCTGTGGACCACGACCGGGCCGGCCACGAACGCGATGCGTCCGCCGCCGCGCCGGACGTCCTCCATCATCGCCCGCACCCGGGCGACGCTGACCTCCACGCGCCGCTCCGTCGACACGTCGTTCACCATGAAGGCGAAGCCCAGCCGGTCCCGCTCGCGGAACTCCGGCGAGACGCGGATGCCGTCGACGCCGCAGACGACCGCGTCGCCGGCCGCCACGTCCCGCAGCTTGCGGCACGCCGCGCGGCCGTCCTCCACGACCACGACGGCGTCCATGCGCTGGCGCTCGACCTCGAGCCAGCGCCCGCCGTGCCGCACGTACGTGCGGTGGTTCGTCGTGGAATAGAAGTCGTCGGGCACGCACCCGTCCTGCTCGGACGGCCTGACCACGGCGTCGCGCTCCGGCGTCGGATGACAGCCGAGCGGCATCAGGTCCTCGAGCAACCCGGCCAGGACGGTCTCGTCCGAGGCCGTCACCTTCAGCTTCAGGCGGGAGTACTCGTCGTTGGTGCGGCCGATGTCGAAGCGCAGGACGTCGAACCGCGCGCGCCGCTCGATGACCTTGTCGAAGATGGCGTTCAGGAGGTGCGAATCGACCAGATGGCCTTCGGCCTCGACGATCTCGCTCCACTCGGGTCGAGACATCGTCAGCCGGACACCGGTTGCCGGCGCGCCGGCGCGGCCCGCGGGCGCTCGGCCATGAAGGCCTCGAATTCGGCCAGCGAGCGGCCGAGGGCGGTCGGCGCGGCGAGGGACGAGGCCATCACGTCGGCCGTCTTGTAGCCGTTGCCGGTGATGCAGACCACCGTGCTCTCGTCGCGGGGAACGACCCCCTGCTCGACGAGCTTGCGGGTGACCGCCAGCGTCGTGCCGCCGGCCGGCTCGGTGAAGATGCCCTCGGTGCGCGCCAGCAGGCCGACGGCGTCGACGATCTCCTCGTCGCTGGCGGAGGCGCCGCCGCCGCCGGACTCGCGCACCGTGCGCAGCACGTGAAACCCGTCGGCCGGGTTGCCGATGGCGATCGACCTGGCGATGGTGTCCGGCCGGACCGGCTCCGGGTAGTCGAGCCCGGCGTCGAGCGCGTGGATGACCGGCGCGCAGCCGGCGGCCTGCGCGGCGTGGATGCGGGGCCGCTCGCCCTCGACGAGCCCGGCGTCCAGCAGGTCGTCGAATCCGCGTCCGATGCGCGGCAGCAGCGTCCCGCCCGCGACGGGACAGACGACGTGCCGCGGGAAACGCCAGCCGAGCTGTTCGACGATCTCGAACCCGCAGGTCTTCGCCCCCTCCGCGTAGTAGGCGCGCAGGTTGATGTTCGCGAACGCCCAGTCGTAGCGGTCGCCGACCTGCGTGCAGAGGCGGTTGACGTCGTCGTAGTTGCCGTCGACGGCGACCACGTGGGGGCCGCTGACGGCGGACCCGAGGATCTTGCCGGGCTCGAGGGTGCGCGGAATGAACACGTAGCAGTCGAGTCCCAGCCGGGCGGCGTGGGCGGCCACGCTGTTGGCCAGGTTGCCGGTCGACGCGCATCCGAAGACTTCGAAACCGAGCTCGCAGGCGCGCGTCGCCGCCACCGGCACGACGCGGTCCTTGTAGGACAGCGTCGGGTGGTTGACGGAGTCGTCCTTGACGTAGAGCTCGCGCATGCCGAGCTCCGCGGCCAGCCGGTCCGCGCGGACGAGCGGCGTGAAGCCCGAGGCCGTCCCGGTGCGCGGCTCGCCGTCGATCGGCAGGAACTCGCGGTAGCGCCACAGGTTCGGGGGGCGCGAGGCGATGGCCTCGCGCGAGACCGCGCGGCGGACGGCGTCGCGGTCGTAGGTCGCCTCGAGCGGGCCGAGGCACTGGTCGCAGACGTACAGCGCCCGCGGCGGGAACGGGGTCCGGCACATCGAACACCGAAGGCCGGTGAGATAGCTCATGGGCCGCGTTCTCCGCGCGGCAGGATCGGCATCCAGACCGGCGGCCGCGCATGGAAGTCGAACGCCTCGATCTCCGCCAGGGCCGCCTGCACGGCTCCGGAGCCGCAGGGCTCGAGGGTCACGACGAAGGGCAGCGCCGACTTCGGCCAGCCGGGTTCCTGCAGCACCGAGTCGACGTTCAGTCCGTGCCGCACGAAGACGCCGGCGAGCGCGGCGATGATGCCGGGCCGGTCCACGATGACGAAGCGCAGGTACTGGGGGGCGTCGAAGTCGGCCTCCACCGGCGCGTCCGCGGCCGGCGGCCAGCAGCGGGCCGCGGCCGGGCCCGCGCGCGCGACGGCCTCGAGGTCGGAGACGACGGCCACCGCCGTGGGGTCGCCGCCCGCGCCGAATCCGCGGAACGCGGTCTCGCCGCCGCGGGCGCCGTGCACGACCACCACGTTCTGGCTTCCTTCCGCGCGCGCGAGCGGCGACGCCGACGGCACCAGCATCGGCTGCACGGAGGCGGTCAGCGCCCCGCCGCCGTCCAGCAACTCCGCGCGCGACACCTGGCGTATCGTGCAACCGAGCCGGCGGGCGTAGGTGAAGTCCACCGGCTCGACCGGCCGGATCGAGCGCAACGGAATGGTCTCGGCGGCGACCCGCCGTTCCAGACCGACCGCCGAGAGGATCGCCAGCTTGGCCTGCGCGTCCGCGCCGTCGACGTCGGCGGCCGGATCCGCCTCGGCGTACCCGCGCTCCTGCGCCTCGCGCAGCGCGTCGCCGAAGGACGCCCCGTCCGCTTCCATGCGCGTCAGCACGTAGTTGCACGTGCCGTTGAGGACCCCGAGCACGCGCTGCAGCCGGTCGCCCGCCAGGCCCTCCCGGACGGCGCGGACGACGGGAACGCCGCCGGCGACCGCCGCCTCGAAGAGCAGATGGCGCTCCCGCTCGGCGGCGACCCGCAGCAGCTCGGCGCCCGCGTGGGCCATCACCTGCTTGTTGGCGGTCACGACCGACTTGCCGGCCTCGAGCGCCTTCCGAATCCAGCCGGCCGCCGGCTCCAGACCGCCGACGACCTCGACGACGACGTCGGCGTCGGAGCGCAGGACCTCCTCGAAGTCGGACGTCCAGGTGACCGCCGGGGGCGTCCAGTCGACGACCTTGCGCTCGACCCGCCGGTTGCAGACGTGCGACAGGACGAGCGTCCGCCGGTTCCCGCCGCACAGGATGCGGGCCACCGACCGCCCGACCGTTCCGAACCCGACCAGGGCGACCTTGAGCAAGGGGCTTGCGGATGATGGCCCGGGGATCACTACAATTGCGCCGGCGGCCTCATCCGCTCCCCCGGCCCGCCTCCCCCGGCGCGGCCCGGGCAGGCGCCGCGGAGGGGCTGCCGGTCAGCATGGCGTTGACGGTTCACATGACCGGCCGCGGCCACGGAAACAATCGATCTTTATACTCCGTCCTTCCCGGACCCGTCAACAGCCGGGCCGGCGCTCCCCCGCCGCGTCCGGCGGCCCGCGAGCCCGTGTCGGCCGCGAGGTGAGTCTTCGCATGTCGTCCTCGAAGTGGAAGGACCTCCCCACCGAAGCCGTCAACCCCGCCAGCCTCGCGCTCGACCGCGCGTCGACGGACGAGATGATCGCGCTGATGCTGCGCGAAGACCGCAAGATCCTCGCGGCGGTGGCGCGCGAGAAGGCCCGCATCGCAACCGCCGCGGACCTCGTCACGGCCTCGCTGCAAAAGGGAGGCCGGCTGATCTTCGCCGGCGCGGGAACGAGCGGCCGGCTCGGCATCCTCGAGGCGGCCGAGATGGGACCGACGTTCAGCACGCCGGAGCACCTGGTGCAGGCCCTCATGGCCGGCGGGCGGTCGGCCTTCTTCCGCTCGCAGGCCGGGGTCGAGGACAGCTTCGAGGACGGCGCGCGGGCCGTCGCCCGCCTGCATCCGACGCGCCGGGACGTGCTGGTGGGGATATCGGCGAGCGGGATGACGCCGTTCGTCCGCGGCGCCCTGACCCGCGCGCGCCGCAACGGCGTCCGGATCATCTTCGTGACGTGCTGGCCGGGGACCGAGCTGCAGACCTTCGTCGACATCGTCATCTCCCCCGAGGTCGGGCCGGAAGTCATCGCGGGCTCCACCCGGCTGAAGGCCGGGACGGCGACCAAGATGGTGCTGAACATGCTGACCACGGTGGCGATGGTGCGCCTGGGCAAGACCTACGGCAACCTCATGGTCGACGTGGACGCCGGGTCCGAAAAGGCGCGCGACCGCGCGCGGCGCATCATCACGACGGTGACGGGGCTCGCTCCCGAGAAGGCCGGCGCGCTGCTCGGGCAGGCCCGCTGGAACGTGAAGGCGGCCATCGTCATGGCCCGTTCCGACGTCGGCTACCCCGAGGCCGTGGCGCGCCTGAAGCAGGCGAACGATTCCGTGCGGGAGGCGATCGGCGAGGAGATCGACCCACGGCCGCGCAACCCGCCCGGGCCGCGCTGACGGGATGCTCGTCGACCTGACCGTCGTCGCCGCGTACCTCGCCCTGGCGGTCTGGGGAGGACGCCGGTTCTCGCGCGGACACGCCACCCTGCGCGGCTATCACCTGACCGGCCGGGGCCTGCCGTGGTGGGCCGTCACGGGGTCGATCGTCGCCACGGAGACGAGCACGATAACCGTCGTCAGCGTTCCGGGGCATGCCTTCGGCGGCGATCTGACGTTCCTGCAGCTCGCCCTGGGGTACGTCGCCGGGCGCGTCTTCGTCGCCGCCGCGCTGCTGCCGGCCTACTTCAGCCGCGACCTGCTCTCGGCGTACCAGTTGCTCGCGGCGCGGGCCGGCCGCGCGGTCGGCCAGTGCGCGGCGGCGGTCTTCCTGCTGACCCGCAACGCCGCCGACGGACTGCGCCTGTTCGCGGCGGCTCTCGTGCTGGCCGCCATGCTCGCCACGGCGGCCGACTCGGCCGGGGGCGAGGGGCTGTCCCCGGCCGCGGCCGTGGTCTCGGCCGTCCTGCTCATCGCCGCCGTCACGCTGGCCTACACTTGGCTCGGCGGCATGGCCGCGGTCGTCTGGATGGACGTGGCGCAGCTCGCGGTCTATCTGTGCGGCGCGCTCGCGGCGGCCGCGGTGCTGCTCGTCGGCCTTCCCGGCGGCGGGCGCGAGACCCTGGCGGCGGCGCAGGCGGCGGGCAAGCTGACGCTGTTCGACTTCGCCTGGGACTTGCGGCGGGACTACACGTTCTGGTCCGGCGTCCTCGGCGGGGCGGTCTTCACCGCGGCCACGCACGGCACGGACCAGATGTTCGTGCAACGTTATCTGTGCGCCCGCTCGCTGGCCGAGGCGCGCCTCGCGCTCGTCGCCAGCGGCGTCTTCGTCTTCCTGCAGTTCGCGGCGTTCCTGGCGATCGGCGTGCTGCTCTGGGGCTTCTACGCGGCCGGCGAGTCACCGGCTCTGGCCGCGATCACCGTCGGCGGCGCCGTGCAGCCCGACCGCGTCTTCCCGCTCTTTCTGATGACCGAGCTCCCGGCCGGGCTGCGCGGACTGCTGCTGGCGGCCGTGGTGGCGGCGGCCATGTCGACGCTGTCCTCGTCCCTGAACTCCTCGGCGGCGTCCACCGTGGCCGACTTCTATCTCGCGGGCCGCCGCCGTTCCGAGGCGCAGGCCCTGCGGGTTTCACGGTGGGCGACCGTCGCGTGGGCCGCGGCGCAGACCGGCGTCGCGCTCGCGGCCGCCGGGCTGTCGCAGCGGGTCGTCGACGACGTGCTGGCGGTGCAGTTCTTCAGCGGCGGCCTGATGCTCGGCGTCTTCCTGCTCAGCGGGCTGGCCGCCCGGCCGAGCCCCGCGGCCGGGATCTTCGGACTCGCCGCCGGCCTGGCGGCCGTCGCGGCGCTCGGTCTGCTGACCGACGTGTCGTGGCAGTGGTACGTCCTGGCCGGCGCGGCCGCCACCGTCGGCGCCGGTCGTCTCGCGGACCGCGCGCGGCGGGCGGCCGGATTCGGAGCGCGGGGATGAGCGGCTTCGCGGCGGCGGCGCGGGTCCTCGACGACGCGGCGGGCGCCGGCGCCTTCCCCGCCGCGGTGGCGGAAGTGGGCGCCGGATCGGGACCCCTGTGGCGGCACGCGGCCGGGCGGCTGAGCCGCGAGGCCGGCAGCCCGCCCGCCACGGCGGAGACCATCTTCGACCTGGCGTCGCTGACGAAGGTCATCGCGACCACCACGCTGGCGATGCGCCACGTCGAAGCCGGCCTGACCCCGCTCGACCTGCCGATCGCCGAGGCGTTGCGGACGTGGCGCGGCGCGGACCGCGAGGGGGTGACGGTGCGCGACCTCCTGGAGCACGCGTCGGGGCTCACGGCGCACCTGCCCTTCTACCGCGACCACGTGCGGCGCGCCGAGTTCGAGCCCGCCATCTGCCGGCTGCCGCTCGAGTACGCGCCGCGCGGCCGGTCGGTCTACAGCGACCTCGGGTTCATGCTGCTCGGGTTCATCCTGGCGGACCGCGACCCGGACGGCGCCGACCTGGCCGCCGGGTTCGACGCGCTCGCCGCGCGCCGCGGCTGGGGGGACCTGCGGTTCCGCCCGCCGGCCGGCTGGCGCCCCCGTACCGCGCCGACGGAACGCTGTCCCTGGCGGGGCCGCCTGCTCGTCGGCGAAGCGCACGACGAGAACGCCTGGGCACTCGGCGGGGCCGCGGGCCACGCCGGGCTCTTCGGCGACGCCGGCGCGGTCGGGCGCTTCGCGCGCGACGTGCTGGCCGGCTTGCGGGGCGGCGGCCCGCTGGCCGCGCGCGAGACCTTCGACCTCTTCCGCCGGCGGACGTCGGTGGCGGGCAGCTCGCGCGCGCTCGGCTGGGACACCATGCTCCCGACCTCGTCGTGCGGAACCCGGCTTTCCCCGGCCGCGATAGGACACACCGGGTTCACCGGCACGTCGCTGTGGATCGACCCGGCCGCCGACCGTTACTTCGTGCTGCTGACCAACCGGGTGCATCCCTCGCGTTCCAACGAGGCGATCCTCGCCGTGCGGCCCGCGTTCCACGACGCGGCGATGACCGCGGGCGGACGATGACCCGCGCTACTCGCTGGCGTACCACGGCCGGGCCGCCGAACCCGCGGTCCGCGTCGGCAGCCGCGTGTCCAGCGTCTACGGCTCCGGCCACATTCGGAAATCCAGACTCTTCCGGAGCCCGGGCGCGTTCTCCTTGATCAGCCGCCCCAGTTTTCGCATGCCGGGTTTCGTGAAGGAGACTTCCTGCAGCAGCCCTATCAACAACAGCTCGAAGGCGGCCGACTTGATCCAGTCGACGTCTCTCCGGTATCCGAGCACCGCGCAGGCGCCGGTCCGGTTCAGAAATCCGTTCAATTCGCGGCCGTGAACGCCGAGAGTGCCGCACGATCCGAAATGGATGACGCGGCGCCGGCAGGCCCCCGCGAGCCGCTCCGCCAGATCGTCCAGGCTGATCGTGGAGCTCCGCCCCTCGCCGACCTCGATGCCGCCGGCGCTACCGTGGAACCCCAGGTACAGGATCGGATGACTGGCGAACGTGCGCCCGCTCCACTTCTTCAGGTAGTGCTGGAACTCCTCGTGCGTGGCGGCGTCGTGATGGACGTACGGCACCTTCAACCCCGCCGTCGTCTCCAGAAAGCGCAACAGCGGCTCGACGGACGTCTTGTCCTTGACTCCCCACCAGTCGCCTTCCAGACAGAAGATGCCCTTCCTTGCCATGCTCCTCCGGACTCGCCGCGCCCGGCCTTCTCCCGCGTCGGCGGGGCGTCGATTTCGTCAGTCTACACTCTCGTTCCGACGGTCGGCGCGGTCAGGGTGATCGGGCCTCGTCAGGGCTTCGGGGTGGTAGCATGGCCTCATGACCTCTCGCCGCATCGCCAAGCCTGCCGGCTCCGCCGCCGCGTCGGTCCCCGCGCGAACCGGCTACCCGAAGTACCCGAAGTCCACCCTGGAGTTTCCGGGCTGCCGCCCCGTGCGGATCACCCGCGACGCCATCGGAGATCACGAAGGACGGTTCGAGTACTGGGACGCGAAGACCGAGACGGCGTGGGTCGTGCGCGAGCCGACCACCGTCTGGCACGAAGGGCCGGGCCAGCAGCTCGGGGCGCTGCTGACGCGCATCGCCGCGGTGCGCGGCGCGCCGATCCTGACCCTGGGGACGGCGGACCTGCTGCTGCGCGACGCCCGGGGCGAACGTCACCGGATCCTGCAGGCGGACCAGATGGTCTTCCTCGACCCGCTGGAGACGCGGCCGGCGGGGGCCGCCGTCGAGGTCGGCGCGGACCACCTGCCGGACGTGGTGCTGGAGGTGGACTACAGCACGGACGCGCGGCGCGGCAAGCTGTCGCTGTACGAAGCATGGGGCTTCCCCGAAGTGTGGGTGGACGTGCCGGAGGGCGGGTCGCCGCGGCGGCGGCCCGGTCTGACGATTCACCGGCGGTCGGCGGACGGCTACCGGGCGGTGGCGGCGAGCGTGGCGCTGGCGGGCTGGACGGCGGCGGAGATCCACCGGGCGCTGAACGAGCCGGAGCTGTCGGAGTCGACGCGTTCGGTGCTGGAGCGCGTCGGCCGCGCGCTGGGCGAGGCCGCGGGGACGGGGCCGGACGACGACCGGTGGCTGGGCGCGCACCGCCGGGAGGCGCGGGCGGAGGGTCATGCCGAAGGGCGGGCGGAGGGTCATGCCGAAGGTCGGGCGAAGGGACGCGCCGAAGGTCGGGCGAAGGGGCACGCCGAAGGGCATGCGGAGGGGCGCGCCGAGGGAATCGCGCGGGGGATCGCGGAGACCGTTCCGATGATCCTGCGGAACCGCGGCCTGGCGGTGTCGGACCGCCTGCCCGCGCTGCTGGCCTACCGCCTCTCGGTCCACGGTCCCGAGGCGCTCGTCGCGGCCGCCCTGGCCTGCCGCGACGAGGCCGACCTGCTGGCCCGCCTGGACGAGCAGCCCGCCGAACCGGGCCGCCCTGGCCGCTGACACGTTCCCTCACACTCCCGGCCCGTCAGTCCCACTCCCGCGCCGGACCCCGGCCGCGGACATGCGCATCCTCGATGCCCTCGCACTCCCGGCCCGTCAGTCCCGCTCCCGCGCCTCCATCGGCCCGGGCGCCGCTCGGGACGTCGCCCATCGCTCAACGGCCCGCCGCGGGCGCGCTCGAGTCGCGGGCCAGTGCGCGGAACGCGGCGTCGGCCGTCCGCTCCGCGCCGTCGTTGGTCACGAACGCCAGGGCCATGTTCCTGGCGGGCAGCCACGTCAGCAACGCATACCAGAGTGTGTTGCCGCCGTTGTGCCAGAAGACGGGACCGCCGGCCCAGTCGTGCTCGTGTCGGACCCAGCCGCGGGCGTAGTCGTCGCGAAACGGCGCGTGCAGCCGGCGCCAGCTCGCGGAGGCCAGCAGGGCCGGCTCGGCGGCGAGGTGCGCGGCGCCGTAGCGCGCCAGGTCGCCCACCGTCATGTGGACCCCTCCGGCCGGCGCCGTCAGCGGCGAATTGTCGGCGCGCTCCTCGAAGGGATCCATGGGGATCCGGCGGCGGAACAGGACGAAGTGCCCGATCGGCTGCTGCCGCGGGTGTTCGCCGCGGGGCGGACCGAAGCCGGCGCTGGTCAGGCCGAGGGGCGCGAACACGCGGTTCCGCATCAGGGTCTCCCAGGGTTCGCCGACGACCGTCTCGGCGACGTGGCCGGCGACGGTGTAGCCGACGTTGGAGTACGCGAAACGCTCGCCGCAGGGGGACCCGGGTTCGCGCCCCAGCACGCCGGCGACGTAGCGGCGCCGTTCGGCCACGAGTTCCCCTGCCGTGTCGGGCCAGACGTTCTGCCAACCGAATCGGAAGTCGGCGGGCGCGCCGGCGGTGTGCGTCAGCAGGTGATGCAGCGTGCACGCGCGCCAGCCGGCGGCCATCTCCACGTCCGGCAGCAGCGTCGGCAACGGGTCGTCGGCCGAGAGCAGCCCGTCGTCTTCGAGCACCGCGAGAAGCGTGGCCGTCATCGACTTGGTGATCGAGCCGACGTGCCAACGATCGTCGACGGTCACCGGGATTCCGCCGCCGCGGCGCCGCTCGCCCGCGGCGGCGGTTCCCGCAAGCCGGCCGTCGACGGTCACGGCGGCGGCCGCCGCGGTCAACCCGGTGTCTTCCCGCAACCGCGCCACGCGGGCCGCGAGCACCGTCTGCACGTCTCCGCCCACTTCCCTTCTCTCTTCTCCCTCGACGCGGTCGCCCGCCGAGCCGGAACCGTCCGTCTCGCCGAGAACCCAGAGCGGAGGGGCGAGGGCAATCAGGCCGAGCAGCAGCGTGGCCAGCATGGGCCGGCTGAATTTCCTCTTCCGGACGCCGTGGACGACCAGCGCGAGCAAGGACGGCGGCGCGAGGAAGGTCCCCACTCCGAGCAGCAGGAGCCAGCCGGCCATGCCCCGCGTCCCGCCGGAAGGAAACAGGAGCCAGGACGGCAGCAGCGCGGCCGCCAGCGCCAGGGGCGGCGTCCAGCGCAGAACGGCCCGCCACCGGCCGCGAGGCGCATCAGCCATGCAGGTCGCCCGGTTTCGCGCAAAGCCCGGCCGCCGCCGCTCCGTCCGACGCGCCGGGGACCGGAGCGCCCGTCACCATCCGGCCCGGCGCGGAGTGTGAGGACGTGACGCGGCGGAGAACGTGATCCATCGTACCAGGTCGGTGCCTCCCCGGGGAGAGCCTGGAGCCTGGGAGACGGCTCGTCCGCGGCGCGGACTCGCGGGCCGCGACCCTCGTCCACGGGACGGGCCGTCGGCGCCCCGTCGGAGCGCTTCGTGACAGCGGCTGAACCGCGGCCTGGAACCGGACGCCACGTGCAGCGCCCGCGGCGCCGCGGGGCAGCGGACACGTGGTATCGTGAAACGAGCGTGACGATGCGGATGACGGTCGGCGCTTCGCCGCGGGGAGCCGGCGGCGAAACCGCGCGGGGCCTCCGGCGCGGTCTCCTGGGGCTCGCGCTCGCGGCGTCGGTCCCGGCGCCCGCCGCGCCCGCGCAGTCCCCCGAAGAGTTCGTTCCGGTCACGGACGCGATGCTCCAGGCGCCCGCGCCCGCCGACTGGCCGACGTGGCGCCGGACCCTCGACGGCTGGGGCTACAGCCCCCTCGACGGGATCGACCGGGGCAACGTCGGCGACCTGCGCCTGGCGTGGTCGCGGGCGCTCGCCCCGGGCGGCCGGCAGCAGGGCACGCCGCTGGTCTACGACGGCGTCCTGTACATGCCGAACCCGAGCGACGTCATCCAGGCCATCGACGCCGCCACCGGCGACCTCCTCTGGGAGTACCGCCGGCCGCTGCCCGACGACGTGTGCGAGCGCATCCTGCCCGGCGTCTGCACGACGAACCGGAATCTGGCCATCTACGGCGACCTGATCATCGACACCAGCGTCGACGAGTACGTCTTCGCCCTGAACGCGCGGACGGGCGAGCTGGCGTGGGAGACCCGGGTCCTCGACTACCGAACCCATCCCGCGAACCAGAGCACGGGGCCGATCATCGCGGACGGCAAGGTCATCTCGGGCCGGAGCTGCATGCCGGCGGCGGGGCCCGAGGCCTGCGTCGTCACCGCCCACGACGCGCGGACGGGTGAAGAGCTGTGGCGGCGCCGCACCACCCCCGCCCCCGGCGAGCCCGGCGACGAGACGTGGGGCGGCGTGCCCGACCGCGACCGCCGGCACGTCGGGACGTGGATGGCGCCCAGCTTCGACCCCGAGCTGAACCTGCTCTACGTCGGCACCTCGGTCACCTCGCCGGCGCCGAAGTTCCTGGTGGGCGGCGTCAGCAACACGCACCTCTACCACAACTCCACCCTCGCCCTCGACGCCGACACCGGCGAGATCGTCTGGTACTACCAGCACCTGAACGACCACTGGGACCTCGACCATCCCTTCGAGCGGCTGCTCGTCGACACCGTGGTCCGGCCCGACCCGGCGGCCGTGTCCTGGATCAATCCGCGGCTCGAGCCGGGCCGGGAACGCCGCGTGATGACCGGCATCCCCGGCAAGACGGGCATCGTGTACACCCTCGACCGCGCGACCGGCGAGTTCCTCTGGGCGACTCCCACCGTGGCCCAGAACGTCGTCAGCCGCATCGACGGGGCCACCGGGGCGGTGTCCGAGAACCCGGAGGCGGTCTTCCGCGGCTTCGGCCAGGAGGTCTTCATCTGCCCCACCGCGATGGGGGGCAAGGACTGGGAGGCCGGCGCCTACAGCCCCCGGACCAACACCATGTACATGCCCCTGCGGAACGCCTGCGCGCGGATGACCCCGCTCGACGACGGGGGACGGTCGCTGTACAGCCTCGGCATGCGCAACGAGCTCGCCCCCGGCACGGACCGCCTCGGGGCGGTCTGGGCCATCTCGGCCGAGACCGGCGCCGTCCGGTGGATCCACGAGCAGCGCGCCGCGACCATGTCGCTGGTAGCCACCGCCGGCGGACTGGTGTTCGTGGGCGACGTGAACGGCCGCTTCAAGGCTCTCGACGACGAGACCGGCGACGTGCTGTGGGAAATCAACCTGGGGTCGCCGGTGAGCGGATTCCCCGTGACCTACGCGGTCGACGGCCGCCAGTACGTCGTCGCCGGCACCGGCACCGGCGGCAACGCCTCGCGCTGGAGCGCGATGACCCCCGAACTGAGGCCGAGCAGCGGCAACAACCTCTTCGTGTTCGCGCTGCCTTGACCGGCGGGCCGCGGTCCGTCACGGCGCGAACGCGGCCGCACGTCGACTTTGACATACTGACATAAGGCGGGTATGGTTCGCCTAGCAACCAATCACAGTTGACACAGGGCGGGTGTTCCGACGTCCGCGGCTGGGTCGTGGTCCTGGCGCGCATGGCCGGCTGGCGGCCCTCGAAACGACAGCCGCTGCCCGGCAACGAAGTGCTGTGGCGCGCCTGCGTGCAACTCCAGATGATGGTGCGCGTGCTCCAGGCAGCCCGGGCGCCCTGAAGTCGCGCGACTGCGCCGACCCGCACGCACGCTGGCGGAAACGGCCTGGGTCAACTGTGATGTAGTGCTAGATGGTTCGCTCATGCGCACCACGGTGAGGCTGGACGACCGGCTTCTGGCGGAGGCCAGACGCTACGCGGCCCTGTCGGGTCGAACCCTGACGTCGCTCATCGACGAAGGACTGAGAGACGTGCTGGCGCGCCGCGCCGCCCCGGAGCCGGCCGGTCCGATCACGCTGCCGGCCGGCGGCAGCGGCGGCTTGCAGCCCGGCGTCAGCATCGACGAATTCGCCGCGCTGCTCGACGTCATGGAACGTGATGCATGATCCTGCCCGACGTCAACGTCCTGGTGTACGCCTACCGCCGGGACCTGCCGGAGCACGATCGGTGTCGCCGGTGGCTCGATCGGGTCGTCAACGCCGGCCGCCCGTACGGCATGTCCGAGATCGTGCTGAGCGCGTTCGTCAGGATCGTGACGAACCGCCGCGTGTTCAGGAACCCGAGCACGCCGTCCGAGGCGCTGTCGTTCACGCGGCAACTGCTGTCCTCGCCTGATTGCGTGCCGGTCAGGCCCGGGCCGGCGCATTGGGCCATCTTCGAGCGGCTGTGCCGGCAGCCCGGCGTGACCGGCAACCTCGTGGCGGACGCCTATCTGGCGGCCGTCGCGATGGAGGCCGACTCCGAACTGGTCACCATGGACGGCGACTTCGCCCGGTTCCCGGGGTTGCGTCGGCGCCACCCGCCGCGGCCGTAACCGACCCGCCCGCCGCGGCGCCGGCCGGCGCCGCGGCGACGAAGAGCCACTCGCTGTACTTCGACTTTCCCTTGTAGAGCGCGATCGAGGTCCGCTCGCTGCGGCTCGCGACGCCGACGACGTTGCCGTCGACGCCGCCGGTGTCGCCGTTCCGCTCGCCGAACGGCCGGGCGCCCTGCCCGAATCCGGGTCTCTCCCGGGCGCTGCCGCTCCGCCGGGTCCCGGCGCCGGCTTCTCCGTCCGCGTCGTCCTCCGCCGGCCCGCCCGAGGCGCCCGGGCCGGACGGCGCGGCCAGCTCCGATTGCAGGACGAGCCGGAACTCCCCGTCCGCGGTCATCGGGTCGCGGTAGGCGCGGCGCAGGAAGCGCCCCTCGACGAGGGTGTCGACGTCGGGCGGCCAGGCCCCGGGGGTCCGCCTCTGGTAGAGCATGACGGCCCGGGCGTACTGCTCGCCGCGGAAGATCAGCTCCGCCTCGCGCTCGCGCTGCGCCGCGTGGCGCCAGGCCGGCAGCGCCACGGACGACAGCACGCTCATGACGGCGAGGACGACGAGCAGGGCGGCCATCGCGAAGCCCCGCTGTCCGCGCGCGCGCCGCCCCCCCGCCGGGCGGGTCCTACCAGTCCGCATGGGCCGTGCCGTCGAGGGCCGTTCCCCCGGACCCGCTCCGGACGTCGTAGACGCCCTCGACGAAGGGGTCGGACGGGTCCGGTTCCGCCGGCACGACGACCCACGTCTCGGACGAGCGCGTCATCGGATCCTCGGGAACGGCGCGCAGATAGCCGGCGCTCACCAGGGCGCGCAGATCCCGCGGATATTCGCCGAGGTCGGCGTGGTGCTGATCGATGGCGTCGCGCATCCGGAAGAGGTCCTCCTTGAGCACCGCCTCGCGCGAGCGGGTGACGGCGTTGCCGTAGCCCACGAGGGCGATGGTCGACAGGATCGTGATCAGCGAGATGACGATGGTCAGCTCGATGAGCGTCCATCCCCGCGCGCCCCGCCCGCCGCGCGGCGGGTCACCAGTCCCGGTAGCGGGTGCCGTCGAGCGCCGTGCCGCGCGACCTGGTGTAAACGTCATACACATTACCCCCACCCCATCGCGTGGATCCGGGATCGTCCTGGTACGAACGCAGGCCCCAGTCGGTGCTCCGCGTCATCGGATCGATCGGGATCCGGCGCAGGAAGCGCAGCACGCCGCCCGCGTTCTCGCCGACGGTCTCGACGCCCTCCACCAGCGTCTCCAGACTCGGCGGATAGCCCTGGTTGTCGGGATCGATCGCCGTGCCGCCGACGACCCCCAGGTCCACGGCGTCCTTGTAGCGGTCGATCGCCGTCCGCATCTCGCGCAGCGCCCGCCGCAGTTCCGTTTCCCGCTGCCTCTGCATCGTCACCTGCGCGAGCGGGGCGACGGCCGAGGCCAGGATCAGCAGGATCGCGCTGACCACGAGCAGCTCGACGAAGGAGTATCCGCCGGGATCAGCGCTCGTCGACTTCGGCATCGCCGCTCCGCCGGTAGTAGGTGGACAGTTCCAGGCCGAGCACTTCCCCGGCCTCCGCCTCGCCGCCCTGCCGCAGGAAGATCTCGTCGATGACGAGGAACTCCGGCGCCGTCTCGATCGCGTGCACGAAACGGCGGATGTCCCGATACGCGCCGTTGAGCAGCATCGACACCCGAAGACGCGCCAGGAGGCTGCCGTCCTCGCGGCTGCCGGCCGAGGCGCGCCGCTGCATCACCAGGCCGTAATCGTCGGCCAGCGCCGCGAGCCGGGCGAGCGTGAGCGAGCGCGCGCCGGCCAGATCGCGCGGCAGGAACTGCTGGTGGAACGCGCGCAGCGCCCGCTCCGTCCGGCGCTCGCCGTCGGCGGCCAGGCGGGCCGCCTCGAAGCGCTGCCGCGCGGCCTCCAGGTTCGCCGCCGCCCCCGCCGCGCGCCGCTCCGCGCCCTCCACCCGGAGGGTCCAGGGGTAGACCGCCAGGCCGTACAGACCGGCGTCCGCGAGCAGGCCGATCGCCGCGAGCCCGACCAGCGTGCGCTTCTCGGAGACGATCCGGCGGACGAGCGCCAGCGGCCCGCGGGTCACGAGTCCTCCCCCGCCGGTTCGCCGGCCGCGGTCTCGTCCACGGCCACCAGACGCCCCCGAAGCCGCGCGCGGTACATCCCTTCCTCGTCGCGCTCGCCCTGCCGGGCCAGCACGTCCCGGAAGCGGCCGCTCTCTTCGAGTCGGCGGATGAACTCCTCGACGTCGGCCACGGTGCGGCCGATCACCTCCAGATCGACGCCCGTCCCCCGTTCGTCCGCCTCCGGACGCACGGCGGTCAGCATCACGCCGGACGGCAGGGTCCGTTCGACGACGTTGAAGAAGGCGGTCCACGAGAACAGCCGCGCCGCGATGAGCCGCTCGACCTCCCCGGCCGCGGCGTTCGACGCCTCCGGCCCATCCGCGGGCACGGCGCGTTCGTGCCGCTCCGCCCGCGCCGAAACCGCCGCGGCCTCCCGTTCCGCGGCCTCGGCCCGCACGGTCAGGGCGCGGTGCGTGCGCGACAGCTCGACGAGGCGCAGGCCCCCCGCCAGGAGCACCGCGGCGACGGCGAGGCCGACGGCCGCCAGCGCCAGATGGACCGCGCGGTCGTTGTAGAACGGACGCGTGGCCAGATTCGTTCTCGGCACGGTCACGCCCCCGCCGCCCCGGATTCCCGCAGCAACGCCCCGAGCGGCGCGGCCAGCTCGTCGAGCGCGGCCGGGTCCGGCGCGGCCCGTTCCGGCGCCAGCGGAGCGACGCGTCCCGCGATGGACTCGACGGGGACGGCGAGACGCTCCGCGACGACGCGCCGGACCGCGCCCGCTCCGTCCGGCGTCCCGGCGTCGCCGGCGACCAGCGCAAGGGACAGGCCGCCGCCGCCGAGGCGATCTTCGTAGTACATCGCCGTCTGGTGCACGAGATCGCCCAGCGCCTCGCCGTCCGCGGCGACCGTCCGGTACAGCAGCGGATGCCGCCCGCGCGCGACGGCCAGGGCGCCGGAGCCGGGGCCGGCGTGCACGAGCAGCCAGTCCGCTCCCCCGCCGCCCGCGCCGCGCGCCACGGCCGCGTTCATCAGCCCGAAGCCGAGCGGCTCGACCAGGCCCGCGTGCGCGCCGGCCGCCGCGCAGGCCCGTTCGTACTCCTCGACGACCGCGCGCTGCGCCAGGACCACCACGAACTCCTGTTCGCCGCCGTCCGTCAGCCGGCCCCGGCTCCAGTCCACTTGCGCGTCGTCGACGTTGAACGGCACGGTCCTGCGCACCCGCCAGCGGATCATCGCCTCCAGCTCCGCCGCCCGGGCGGGCGGCTCGGCGAAGCGCACCAGCGACACCTTCACGGCGCCGTCCGGCAGCAGCAGCGCGATCCGCCGCGGCCGGCGCGGAAGGCGGGCGAGCACGTCGTCGACGGCGTCCGCCACCGCGGACGGGTCCGCCAGGTTGGGTCCCTGCACGGCCGGCGTCACCGCCCCGGCCGGCAGCGCGGCCCGCGCGTGGCCGCGCACCACCGTTCCGGCGCGTCCGGTCTCGACCTGCACCGCCGTCACGCGCCCGGGGGCGATCGACACCGCCGCGGACGGCCCCGGCGTCGTGAACAGCGCGCGCAGCGGGATCCTAGGCAACGAAGGTCACCTTGTTGATCTCGTGCAGGGTCGTCCGTCCCTGCAACACCTGCTCGACGGCGGACTCCCGGAGGAAGCGCATCCCCGCGCCGCGCGCGGCCTGCTTGATCTCGGACGTGGGCCGGCGGCCGAGGATCAGCTCCCGGAGGGGGTCCGTGAGGTCGAGCAGCTCGCCGATCGCGGTCCGTCCGCGGTAGCCCGTCCCGCCGCATTCGATGCAGCCGCCGCCTTCGTACAGCGTATGCCGGGCGGCGGCGTCCGCGTCGATCTTCGCCGCGCGCAACGCCTCCGCCGGGATCTTCGCCGGACGCCGGCACGCCCGGCAGATCGTGCGGACCAGGCGCTGCGCGAGCACGCAGTTCAGGGCCGAGACGAACTGGTACGCCTCCACGCCCATGTTGAGGAAGCGCCCGAGCACGTCGATCACGTTGTTGGCGTGCACCGTGGTGAAGACCAGGTGTCCGGTCAGCGCCGACTGGATCGCGATCCGCGCGGTCTCCGGGTCGCGGATCTCCCCTACCATGATCTTGTCCGGATCGTGCCGCAGGATCGACCGCAGGCCGCGGGCGAAGGTCAGGCCCTTGCGCTCGTTGATGGGGATCTGCGTGATCCCCCCGAGCTGGTACTCGACCGGGTCCTCGATGGTGACGATCTTGTCCTCCGACGAGACGATCTCGGCCAGGGCGGCGTACAGCGTCGTGGTCTTGCCGCTGCCGGTCGGACCGGTCACCAGCACCATGCCGTACGGCTCCGCGATCGCGCGGCGGAAACGCCCGAGCTCGGCCGCGGAGAATCCCAGGACGTCGAGCCGCAGCTCGCGGAACTGCGCGCTGATCGACTCCTTGTCGAGGATGCGGACGACCGCGTCCTCGCCGTGGATGCTGGGCATGATCGACACGCGGAAGTCGATGGTCCTGCCGGGCATCCGCAGCTTGAAGCGTCCGTCCTGGGGCACCCTCTTCTCGGCGACGTCGAGCTCCGCCATCACCTTGATGCGCGACAGGACCGCGCCGTGGAACCGCTTGTCGATCGGCCGCATCGCCGCCTGCAGCACTCCGTCGATGCGGTACTTCACGTGCAGGGCGTCGTCCCGGGTCTCGACGTGGACGTCGCTGGCCCGGCGCTGGATGGCCGTGTAGATCATCGAGTCGACCAGCTTGATCACCGGGCTGATGTCGCTGGTCAGGCGCTCGACCGTCAGGCTGTCCTCGGCCGCGTCGTCCTCGCGCAGAAGCTGCGGCTGGAAGCTCTCGGTGGCTTCGTCGAGCACGCGCTGCGAGCTCTCGCTGCGCGTGAGGATGGACTCGATCGCCGACGGCGTGCCGACGGTGACGGTCACCGGCGCGCCGAGCAGCAGCGCCAGCTCGTCGATCATCGGCAGGTCCGTCGGGTCCGAAACGATGATCTCCAGCGCGTCGCCGGCCCTCCGCCGGGGGACGAACCGGTAGCGCAGCATCAGATCGGCGGGGATCGACCGCAGGAGGTCCTGGTCCACGCAATAGCGCTCCATGTCGACGTACCGCAGCCGGTAGCGCCGGGCGAGGGCCCGGGCCCGCGCGGCCTCGGCGCCGGCGTCGGGCGCCGCGGCGGGGCCGTCCGCCTCGGCGCCGGGCGCGGTGTCCGCCGCGGCGGCCGCCGGCGCATGAGGATCCGTCATGAGACGATGGCGCCGAGTTGCAGGAGCGGCCAGTACAACGCCAGCAGCAGGGCGGCGATCACGACGCCCATGATCACCAGCAGCAAAGGTTCGACGAGGGTCATGAAGCGCCCGAGCGTGGTCTCGACCTCCTCGTCGAAGAAGTCGGCCGCCGCGTTCAGCATGTCCCGCAGGGCCCCGGTCGATTCCCCGACCTCGACCATCTGGACGGCCACGGGCGGAAAGAGCCCGCACGAACGCATGGCCGCCGACAGCGCCCCGCCCTCCCGCACCTGCCGCGCGATGGTGGACACGTGACGCGCGACGTGGCGGTTGGCGACCGAGCGCGCCGCGACGTCGAGCGCGTCCACGAGCGGTATTCCCCCGCCGAGCAGGGTCGCCAGCGTCCGCGAAAGCTGCGACGTGGCGAAGCGGTTGGCCACGGCGCCGACGAAGGGCGTCCCGAGCAGCAGGCGGTCGAGTTGCGCGCCCCGCCCCGGCCGGCGGCCCCAGGCCCAGGCGCCGCCCGCGAGGGCCGCCGCCGCGAGCAGGATCAGCGCGAAGTGCTCGGTGACGGCGCCGGAGACACCGGTCAGGACCCGCGTGGCGAACGGCAGCGCCGCGCCCATGGATTCGTAGAAGATCGTGAACTCGGGCACGACGCGCACGACGATGATCGCGACCACGGCCCCGGACAGGGCCAGCAGGACGGCCGGATAGATCAGCGCCGACAGCGTCCGGCGGCGCACGTCGTCGATGACCCTGGCGTACCCGACGTAGCGCCGGATCGTCTCCGCCAGGGCGCCGCTCTTCTCACCCGCGAGGAGCGACGCGGTGTAGACCCCGGAAAACGGATCTCCGTGCCGGCCGAACGCCTCGGACAGCGGCGTTCCGCCGCGCACCTGCTCGTGGACGTCGTCGAGGACCGCCTTCAGAACCGGCTGTTCGATGCGCTGCCGCAGGACGTCGAGCGACTGCAGCAGCGGCATGCCGGCCTCGAGCAGGGCCGCCAGCTCCTGGTTGAAGACCGTGAACTCGCGCGCGCCGGGCCGCCGTCTGCCCGGCGTCCGGAGACGCGGCCACGAGAACGAACCTCCCTGCCGCCGGAACGACAGGAGGAAGAAGCCCTTCCGCTCCAGGTCCTGCCGCAGGGCGGCTTCGCTGTCCGCGGCGCAGACGCGCTCGAGGATCTCGCCGGATTCGGTCCCGAGGCGGCAGCGGAACTCCATCGGTCATCGGTCAGCCGCCGGCGCCCCGACCGGTTGCGACAGCAGGACGTCCAGGACGCGGCGCACGAACTTCCGGGTCACCGGCCAGGGTGGCACGCCCCCGTGCCGCCGGACGGCCGGCTCGCCCGCGTGGTACGCGGCCAGCGAACCGAGCCGGAACAGCGGCCCGAACTCGTCGAGGAGCACGCGCAGGTAGCGGGTGCCCGCCTCGATGTTGGCTTCCGGGTCCAGCGGGTCGGCGACGCCGAAACGCCGCGCCGTGCCCGGCATCAACTGCATCAGGCCCATCGCGCCGGAGGCCGAGACGGCGTCGGGGCGGTAGCCGGACTCCACCTCGATCAAGGCGTGCACGAGGCGCGGGTCGACGCCGTGGCGGTCCGCGGCCCGCTCGACCAGCCGCGCGAACGGGCGCTCCGACAGGGGCTGCCCGGAGGGCGCCGGAGGGTCTCCGCGCGCCGGCGTCGGAGCGGCCAGATCGATCCGCTCGGGTTCGACGGTCGGAACGAGCGGCGGGCCGAGGAAGGCCGGGGCGTCGAGCCCGGCCGCGGGCAGGACGGAGGCCCCGCCGCGACCCGGGTCGGGGAGGGAGGCCGCCCGCCGACGATCGTCGGCGAAGCCGCCGTTGACCAGGATGGCGACCGGCGCCCAGGCGGACGCCAGCAGCGCCGCCGCGCAAAAGAGCAAGGCTCCCCGTTTCAGCATGGTTCGGTCCACCGGTGGCGCCGAGTCCGCCGACGCGTCCGTCACGACGGCTCGAAGTACAGGTAGTAGACGCGGACGCCGAGCTCCCGGGTGTCCCGGGAGTCGTCGCGGACCCGCGCGGGCACGAAGGTCGGCTCGACCCGCAACTCCAGCTCGACCACGTCCTCGATCCCCATATCGGCCGCGGAGATCTCTTCGACGTGGTAGCGGACCCCGTTCGTGTCGATGGTCAGCTCCCGGAACACCCGGTCCCCCACCGCGAGCGACAGTCGTTGCGGGGAGTCGAACAGGTCCGGGCGGCCGTCGAACTCCAGCGCGAGCCGCGCGTCACGGTGCGGATTCCGGAACGAGATCACGCCGCGGCCGCTCGTCCAGCGCCATTGCCGCCGTCCGTCGGCGCTGAGTTCTTCCGAATGCCAGCCGTCCCCGTACGTGACGAAGCTGCTTTCGTGCTGCGGGTCGAGCCGGATGGCCGCCACGCGGTAGGCGAACTGCCCGAGGTGCGTTCCGGCGAGAGGAACGCGCGGGCCGACGGAGGAATGGAGGCCCGCCGCGATCACCGCCTCGCCGATGTAGGGATACGTCGGAATCTTCACGCGCCGCTCGTATTCGACCGACTGGCCCGGCCGCCACTCGGAGGTCGGCACCGGCGGTTCGTGGTCCTCGGCCCACAGCAGCTCCCCCCGGTCGTCGAGGAAGTGCACGAAGACGCGGTGGTCCCCGGTCAGGTCCGCCTGGAGATCGGGCGCCACGTCGAACCGGAACCGCAGATCGAGGGGTGCGCCGAGCGGCACGGCCACCCGGTCGACGTCCACCGTGACGGCCGCGACGGGCGGTGGCGGCGGCGCGCAACCGAACGCGGCGCACGAGCCCGCCACGACAGCCCCCGCCGCGACGGCCGCCCGACCTGCCGATGAACCCGCCGCCCGCATCGCCGGTTCCATGGTAGCGTGTTGCGGGTCGTTCCGGCAACGTGCTAGGCTTTCCGGCCGTCCGCGCCCCCGACGCGGGGCGCATTCCCGCGGCGAGGAGTGAACCGCATGACGCTCGAAGCGCTCGGCATGGTCGAGACCCGGGGCCTCGTCGGCTCCATCGAGGCGGCCGACGCGATGGTCAAGGCGGCGAACGTCCTGCTGATCGGGAAGGAATACATCGGCGCAGGCTACGTCACGGTGATGGTGCGCGGCGACGTCGGCGCGGTCAAGGCGGCGACCGACGCCGGCGCGGCGGCGGCCCGGCGCGTGGGAGAACTGGTCGCCGTGCACGTGATTCCGCGGCCCCACCACGAAGTCGAGAGCATCCTGCCCGCGGCCGGGGGCGCGGGCCGGGAATCCGCGGAGTAGCCCGGACGGATTCCCGGAGGATTGGGTTGGGCGCCGAGCGGAGCCGCAAGGCGACGGGTGGCGGGCCAACCCCGGACGGACTCCCGGAGAGGCCCGGCGGCAGGCTCCTCCGCCATGGCTGAGACCGACTCGCCTTCCGACCTCGATCGACGCTCCACCGAGGAAGCGCGCCGGCTCGCCGAGCGCGCGCACGCCAGCCAGTCCGCGCTGGCCGCGCTGGGCCAGGAGCAGGTGGACGGCATCGTCGCGGCCATGGCCGAAACCGCGGCGGACCACGCCGAGGAGCTGGCCGCCGCCGCCGTCGCCGAGACCGGCTTCGGCGTGTACGCGGACAAGGTCCGCAAGAACCTGTTCGCGGCCCGCACCGTGCACGAGTTCATCCGGCCGATGAAGACGGTCGGCGTGCTGCGGCGTCTCGAGGACCGCGGCGTCGTCGAAATCGCCGAGCCGTTCGGCGTCGTCGCCGCGGTCGTCCCCTCGACCAACCCCACCTCCACCGCCGTCTACAAGCTGCTGATCGCGATGAAGGCGCGCTGCGCGATCGTGCTCAGCCCGCATCCCGCGGCGGCCGACTGCATCGGCCGGACCGCGGCGTTGCTGGAGCGCGCCGCCCGCGCCGCCGGCGCGCCGGCCGGGGCCGTCTCCTGCATGCGCCCGGTGACCCTCGCCGGCACGCGGGAACTGATGCGCCATCCGCGGGTCGCGCTGATTCTGGCGACGGGCGGCCTCGGCCTGGTCCGCGCCGCCTACTCGGCCGGCAAGCCCGCCTACGGCGTCGGCCCGGGCAACGCGCCGGCGTACGTGGAGCGTTCCGCCGACGTCGCGAAGGCCGTGCGCGACGTGCTGACCGGCAAGACCTTCGACAACGGCCTGCTCTGCTCGTCGGAGAACTCCGTCGTCGTGGACTCGGCGATCTCCGGGCCCGTCCGCCGCGAATTCGAGGCGCAGGGAGGGCATTTTCTCGGCCGCGGAGACGCCGACGCGCTCGCCCGGACCCTGTTGACCCCCCAACGCCTTCCGCATCCCGACTTCGTCGGCCGCGGCGCCGCCGAGATCGCCGAGCGGGCAGGGTTGCAAGTCCCGGAAGGGACCCGCGCGCTCGTCGTCCCGCTCGAAGGAGTGGGCCGGGAGCATCCCCTCTCCGTCGAGAAGCTGTGTCCGGTCCTGTCGTACTACGTGGTCGAGGACTGGCGGGAAGGCTGCGAGCGGTGCCGGGAGATCCTGCGCTACGGCGGTATGGGGCACACCATGGCGATCCACTCGAGGGACGAGGCGGTGATACTCGAGTTCGCGCTCCGGAAGCCCGCGTTCCGCATCGTCGTCAACACGCCGGCCACCCTGGGCGCCGTCGGCATGACGACGGGGCTGGATCCGTCGATGACCCTCGGTTGCGGCGGTTACGGCGGCAACGTCACGTCCGACAACGTCTCGCCGCGGCACCTGCTCAACGTGAAGCGGCTGGCGTACGAGACCCGCACGGCGTCGCAGGCCGCCGCGGACCTCGCCGCGCGAGGCGCCGCGGACCCGCGCGGGCCGGCGGAACGCCCGAGGCGGCCGGCGGCCGGTCTCGACGCCGGACTGCTGGCCGGCCGCGTCGCGGCGCTGCTGGACGAGCCGCGCGGGGCCGGCGCGCGGTCCGAGCCGTCTTCCGGCTCCCGGGATCCCGGGCCGGTTCCCGGCGCCGGGTCACCGGTCCCCTTCGTGTGCGAGGCCGACGTGCGCGCCGCCCTCCGCGAGTCGCGGCGGATCGTGATCGGCGACCGCACGATAGTCACGCCCGCCGCGCGCGACCTCGCGGACGCGCACGGGGTCCTGCGGAAGCGCTAGCGCCCACCAAGCGTCGCCTTGCGGCTCCGCTCGGCGCCCATCCTGACCGCTCCAGGAGTCCGCGCCGTCGACGGCGCGGACTCCTAGTCGACGAAGCGGAACCGCACCAGCGTCCATACCGCCGACACGAAGTCCACCCACGAGATCTTCTTGCCGTCGGCGAAACTGCGTCCCTCGTAGCTGATCGGCGCCTCGTGGATCGTGACGCCCTTCTTCAGCAGCTTGGCGGTGATCTCGGGCTCGACGTCGAACCGCGAGCAGGTGATCTCCAGCTCCTGGAACAGGCGCCTCCGAATCAGCTTGTAGCACGTCTCGATGTCCGTGAGGTCCGATCCGTAGAGGAAGTTGTTCAGGGCGGTGAGCAGCCGGTTCCCGACGATGTGCCGCACGGACATCTTCGCCGGCCTGACGCCGAAGCGGGAGCCGTAGACGACGTCCGCTCCCCGGCTTTCGACCACCGCGAGCAGGACGCCGTAGTCGGCGGGGTCGTACTCCAGATCCGCGTCCTGGAAGAGTACGAACTCGCCGCTGGCCCGCGCCGCGCCGGTGAGCAGCGCCGCCCCCTTGCCCCGGTTGACGCGGTGCTCCACCAGCGTGATCCGGTTTTCGGGCGCCCGGGCGTATTCGGCCAGGATCTCGCGCGAACCATCGGTCGATCCGTCGTCGACCACGATGACCTCCGCGTCGGCTCCGGCCGCCGCGACGCGGTCGAGCGCGGTCAGAACCGTCGCGCGCTCGTTGAAGACCGGGACGATGATGGAGAGTCGCATGCGGTGGCCGCGCAGATTATAGGCGGTAGTCCGCGCCGGGTGGACGGGGCGGACCTCATCCGCTCCGGGATGGGCGACCGTCGTCAGGAGTCCGCGCCGGGTGGACGGGGCGGACTCCGAGGGGCGGGCGCCGGGCGGAGCCGCAAGGCGGCGGTCGGCGGCCGGGCCGGCGTTGCCGTCCCCGCGCCGCCGGCCGGTTTGCTGGACTGCAGAAACTGCCGGGCGCCCGCCGCCCGGCGCGCGGAACGACGGGCCGCGGACGGTGGACCGGGGTTTGCATGAGGATGGGCGAGCGTGCTGGGCAAACTGCGGTCGGCGGCCATCGTCGGCGTCGAGGCGTCGCTCGTCGACGTCGAGATCGACGTGTCCTGCGGACTCCCGACCTTCGCGGTCGTCGGCCTGCCGGACTCGACGGTGCGGGAGAGCCGCGACCGGGTCCGCAGCGCCATACAGCACTCGGGGTTCCAGTTCCCCGAGCGCCGGATCACCGTCAACCTCGCCCCGGCGGACGTGCGCAAGAGCGGCGCGTCGTACGACCTGCCGATCGCCCTCGGCCTGCTCGCGGCGATCGGGGTCCTGCCGCCCGAGCCGCTCGACGACCTGCTCGTCGTCGGCGCCCTCTCGCTCGACGGCCGCGTGCAGGCGGTGCGCGGCGTGCTGCCCGCGGCGCTGCTGGCCGCCCGGCACGGGTGGCGGCTGGTCCTGCCGGCCGCCAATCTTCAGGAGGGGCGCATCGTCGAGAAGATCGGCCTGCATCCCGCGGCCTCGCTGGCGCGGATCGCGGCCGACCTGAGCGGCGGCGCCGCGCCCGCGCCGCCCGCCGCGGCGGAGACCGCGCCGCGGTCCGCGGACGGAGGGCTCGACCTCGTCGACGTGCGGGGTCAGCACGGCGCGCGGCGCGCGGTCGAGATCGCCGCGGCCGGCCGGCACAACCTCCTTCTGGTGGGCCCGCCCGGCGCCGGCAAGACGCTGCTCGCCCGGCGGCTGCCCGGCATCCTGCCGCCGCCGACCTTCGAGGAGGCGGTGGCTTCGACGGCCATCCACTCCGTCGCCGGCCTGCTCGAACCGGCCACCGGCCTGCTCGCGGACCGTCCCTTCCGCGCGCCGCACCACAGCGCCTCGGACGCGGCGCTCATCGGCGGCGGCCGCGACCCGCGGCCGGGAGAGGTCAGTCTGGCCCACAACGGCGTCCTGTTCCTCGACGAGATCGTCGAGTTCGAGCGGCGCGCCCTCGAAGCGCTCCGCGAACCCCTGGAGGAGGGCGTCGTGCGCATCGCGCGGGCGCTGCGCACGGTGCAGTTCCCCGCGCGCTTCCTGCTGGTGGCGGCCATGAATCCGTGCGCCTGCGGCTACGCCGGCGAGTCCTCGGAACGCTGCCGCTGCAGCCGGACGGACGTCTCCCGCTACCAGGACCGGCTCTCCGGTCCCCTGCGCGACCGGATCGATCTGACGGCCCGGGTGGAACGAGTCCCCTTCCGGGTCCTCGCCGACGACGCCCCCGCCGAGGACTCGGCGGCGGTCCGCGAGCGGGTGCGGCGCGCGCGAAAACGCCAGATCGACCGCTACGGAGGCGGCCGGTCGAGCACGAACGCCGACCTGTCCGGACCGCGGCTCCGGGAACACGGCCGTCTCGACGCGCAGTGCCTGGCCCTGGTCGAGCGCGCGATGGAGCGGCTGGGACTCACCGGCCGCGGTTTCGACCGCATCCGCCGCGTGGCGCGCACGATCGCCGATCTGGACGACTCCCCGGCGATCCGCCGGGCGCACGTCGCCGAGGCGCTGCAGTACCGCGTGATACACTGACGGAGTCCGGCACGGATCATCCCAGACACCCGGCAGGTTGCGCGATGGGCCTGTCTTGCTTTATCTTGCGGGGCTGGAGCGGATTCTTCCATGATTCGACGGCGCTACTCTCTCATCGTCGCCGACCGGGCCACCGGCTCGACCCGGCGTTTCACCGTGTCGGCCGGCCTGGCCCTGATCGTCCTGACGGCCGCCGCGGGCGTTCCCCTCGGCTGGCTGTTCCACACGGGCGGGGACGCGTACGCGGAGATCGTGCGCCTTCGGTTGAGCAACGCCCGTCTCGAGCTGGAGAACTCCGGGTACCGCGCGACGGCCACGAACCTGGCCGCGAACATCACCTCGCTGCAGACGATCATCGACGACCTGGCCGCCCGTACGCCGTTCGACGTGATGCGCGTGCGCGCCTCCGTCGAACGGCTGCCGGCGCTGGCCGCGTCCCTGCGTCCGAACGCCGCGGTGTCGATCGCCGGCCAGACGTTCGACAACCTCGGCCACCTGCTGCATTCGCTCAACGAGGAGCTCCAGGGCGTGCGGCGCGGCGTGGCGCTGCGCGAAGCGTTCGCCGAGGCCGTTCCGAGTCTGTGGCCGGTGGACGGCTGGGTGTCGTCGGGCTTCGGCTACCGCCGCGACCCCTTCACCGGGCGCCGGGACCACCACCGCGCCATCGACATTTCGACGCGGCGCGGCGAGCCGGTGTTCGCGACGGCCGCCGGGCGCGTCGTCGAAGCCGGCCACAACGGCGACTACGGGAACCTCGTGGAGATCAACCACGGGTTCGGCCTGTTCACGCGCTACGGCCACCTCTCCGCGTTCGACGTGCAGGCGGGCGACACCGTCGAACGCGGAGAGGTGATCGGGCGCGCGGGCGGGACGGGCCGCGCGACCGGCAACCACGTCCACTACGAAGTCCGGGTGAACGGTCGGCCGATCAACCCCCTGCGGCTGATCAGCCCGGCGGACACGCTGGCCGCGAACTAGCCGGCGGCGGCGGCACGACCATGCTGGACACCTTGCTGGCGAAGGTCTTCGGCACCCAGAACCAGCGCGACCTCAAGCGAGTTCAACCCCTCGTCGCGGCCGTCGGGGAGCGGGAGGACGCCGTCCGCGCGCTCTCCGACGACGAGCTCCGCGCCCGGACGGCGGAGTTCCGGCAACGGCGCGACCAGGGCGCCGGGCTGGACGACCTGCTGACCGACGCGTTCGCCGTGGTTCGCGAGGCGGGGCGGCGCATGCTCGGCATGCGGCACTTCGACGTGCAGCTCGTCGGCGGCGTCATGCTGCACCGCGGCAAGATCGCGGAGATGAAGACCGGCGAGGGCAAGACCCTGGTGGCCACCCTCGCGGCCTATCTCAACGCGCTGGGCGGCAAGGGCGTGCACGTCGTCACCGTCAACGACTACCTCGCGCGCCGCGACGCCGACTGGATGGGCCGCATCTACCGCTTCCTCGGCATGACGGTGGGCGTGATCCAGCACGACCTGCGCGACGCCGAGCGCCACGCCGCCTACCGTTGCGACATCACCTACGGCACCAACAACGAGTTCGGCTTCGACTACCTGCGCGACAACATGAAGTTCGACGCCGCGCAGTTCGTGCAGCGCGGCCACAACTTCGCGATCGTCGACGAAGTCGACAGCATCCTGATCGACGAGGCGCGCACCCCGCTGATCATCTCCGGGCCGGCCCAGCAGTCGACCGAGCTCTACTACGAGGTGGACCGCATCATTCCCCGCCTGAAGCCGGGCGCCGTCACCCAGGGCAACGTGCCGGCCGAGCGGCGCGCGGAGCTCGAGGACACCGGGGACTTCCTCAAGGACGAGAAGCACAAGACCGTCACGCTGACCGAAAGCGGCATGGCCGTCTGCGAGAAGCTGCTGAAGCATCGCCTGCAGCCCGGCGGGCTGTACGACCCGGCCAACATGCCGCTGCTGCACCACATCAACCAGGCGCTGCGCGCCCACGGTCTCTTCGAGCGCGACGTCGACTACATGGTCAAGGACGGCAAGGTGGTCATCGTCGACGAGTTCACGGGCCGCCTCATGCCCGGCCGCCGCTGGAGCGACGGGCTGCACCAGGCGGTCGAGGCGAAGGAGAAGGTCCGCATCGAGCGCGAGAACCAGACCCTGGCCACGGTCACGTTCCAGAACTACTTCCGCAAGTACGACAAGCTCTCCGGCATGACGGGGACGGCCGAGACCGAGGCCACCGAGTTCGCGAAGATCTACGAGCTCGACGTCTTCTCGGTGCCGACCAACCGCGACCTCATCCGCGTCGAGGAGCCGGACCTCGTCTACCGCACCGAGCGGGAGAAGAACGAGGCCATCGTCGAGGACATCGTCGAGAAGCAGGAGGAAGGCCGGCCCGTCCTGGTCGGCACCGTCTCCATCGAGAAGTCCGAGCGCCTGTCCGGCCTGCTGAAGCGGCGCGGCGTCAAGCACGTGGTCCTGAACGCGAAGTACCACGACAAGGAGGCCGAGATCGTGGCCCAGGCCGGGCGTTCCGGCACGGTGACCATCGCCACGAACATGGCCGGCCGCGGGACCGACATCCTGCTCGGCGGCAATCCCGAGCACATGGCCCGCCGGCAGGCCCTGGCCGACGAGGTGGCCGAGCGCCTGCCCGAGGACGAGGCGAAGTTCGTCGACGACGAACGCTACGTCTACTTCGCCCACGAAGGTTTCCATCGCGTGCCCCGCCCGGCCTGGGAGCGGATCCACGGCCGCTACCGGGCGCAGACCGACGCGGACCACGAAGCGGTCGTCGAGGCCGGCGGGCTGCACATCGTCGGCACCGAGCGCCACGAGGCGCGGCGCATCGACAACCAGCTTCGCGGACGCGCGGGCCGCCAGGGAGACCCCGGCTCGTCCCGCTTCTATCTGTCGCTCGAGGACGACCTGATGCGCATCTTCGGGTCGGACCGCATCCAGGGACTGATGGACCGGCTGGGCATGGAAGAGGGCGTGCCGATCGAACACGGCATGGTGACCAGGGCCATCCAGCGCGCCCAGAAGCAGGTGGAGGCGCAGAACTTCGCCGTCCGCAAGCACCTGCTCGAATACGACGACGTGATGAACAAGCAGCGCGAGGAGGTGTACTCGCTGCGCCGGGAGCTCCTCGAGGGCACGATCGTCCTGGAGGACGACGACCCCGTGGACAGCCACGAGTACGTGCTGACGCTGGCCGAGGGCGCGATAGACGAAGCGGTCCAGACGCATTGCGGCCGCGACACGGACCCCGACGAATGGGACCTGACCGCCGTGCGGCGGAACGTCGAGGAGCTGTTCGGCTTCGAGGCCGAGGAGCTCGACGGGATCGAGCTCGACGACAAGAGCCCCGAAGAGATGCACGACGCGCTGTGGGCGCTGACGCGGGGCCGCTACGAGGAGCGGACGTCGGAGATCGGCGCGGACCTGCTGCGGCGGGTGGAGCGCGACCTGATGCTTCAGGTGGTCGACACGCAGTGGAAGGACCACCTGTACGGACTCGACCACCTCAAGGAGGGGATCGGTCTGCGCGGCTACGGCCAGCGCAACCCGCTCGTCGAATACAAGCGCGAGAGCTTCACGATGTTCCAGGCGATGAAGCAGCGGATCGACGAGGACACGCTGCGCTACCTCTGGCGTCTGCGTCCCGCGCCGGCGCGGGACGGCGGCGGCCGGCAGCCGGCCCTCCGGGCGCGGCCGGCGGCGCCGCTTTCGTTCAACGATCCGGGCCAGGAGGCGCGGGCCCTCGCCGGCGCCCCCCCCGCCGGCGCGGCGCGGCGGCCGGCCCGCGCCGGCGGCGACGACGCCCCGGTCCGGACGGTCCGCCGGGACATGCCGAAGGTCGGGCGCAACGAGCCGTGTCCCTGCGGCAGCGGCAAGAAGTACAAGAAGTGCCACGGGGCCTGAGCGGTGGGTGCGCCATGACCGTCGAGACCGAAACGTCCACCGGGCGGCTGACCAGCGCCACCGTCGAGACCGCGTTGACCTTCGACGACGTGCTGCTGCGCCCGCGCCACTCCGCCGTCCTGCCGCGCGAGGTCGACGTCGGCACGCGGCTGACCCGGCGCATCCCCCTGAACCTGCCGCTGTTGAGCGCCGCCATGGACACCGTGACCGAATCGGACATGGCGATCGCCATGGCGCAGCTCGGCGGGATCGGGATCGTGCACAAGAACCTCGACATCCGGGCGCAGGCGTCGGAGGTGGACCGGGTCAAGCGCTCGGAGAGCGGCATGATCGTCAATCCGATCACGCTCTCCCCCGACGCGCGGGTCCATCAGGCCCTCGAGCTGATGAAGAAGTACCGCATCTCGGGCGTGCCGGTCACCGCCGACGGCCGCAACGAGGGGCGCCTGGTCGGAATCCTGACCAACCGCGACCTGCGCTTCCACGGCGACGTCCAGCGTCCCATCGCCGAGGTGATGACGCGCGAGAACCTGATCACGGTGCCGGTCGGGACCACCCTGGCGCAGGCGAAGGACATCCTCCACCGGCACCGGGTCGAGAAGCTGCTCGTCGTGGACGAACGCTTCAACCTGCGCGGCCTGATCACCGTCAAGGACATCCAGAAGGCGATCAAGTACCCCGGCGCGTGCAAGGACTCGCTCGGCCGGCTGCGGGTCGGCGCGGCCGTCGGCATCGCCGCCGACACCCTCGAACGGGCCGAGGCCCTCGTCGCGGCCAACGTCGACGTGCTCGTCCTCGACAGCGCCCACGGACACTCGCAGAACGTCATCGACACCGCGGCCCTGCTGCGCGCGAAGTTGCCCTCGGTGGACCTCGTCGCCGGCAACGTCGCGACCGCGGGCGGGGTGCGGGCGCTCGCCGAGGCCGGGGTGGACGCCGTGAAGGTGGGCATCGGGTCCGGCTCCATCTGCACGACCCGGATCATCGCCGGCATCGGAGTCCCGATGATCACCGCGGTCGCCGAGTGCGCGTCCGCCGCGGCCGAGTACGACGTCCCGATCATCGCCGACGGCGGAGTCCGCTACTCCGGCGACGTCACCAAGGCCCTCGCCGTCGGCGCCAGCGCGGTGATGATGGGCAGCCTGTTCGCCGGCACCGACGAGAGTCCGGGAGAGCTCGTCCTCTACCAGGGGCGCAGCTTCAAGGACTACCGCGGCATGGGTTCGATCGGGGCGATGCGCAGCGGCAGCACGGACCGCTACTTCCAGGAGGAGTTCGACCCGCCGGGGTCCGACGACGACCCGCGGAAGAAGCTCGTGCCCGAGGGCATCGAGGGCCGCGTCCCCTACAAGGGCAGCGTCGCCGCGATGATCCACCAGCTCGAAGGCGGATTGCGGGCCGGCATGGGCTACTGCGGGGCGCCGAACCTCGATGCGCTGCGGCGGGAAGCCGAGCTCGTCCGCATCACGCCGGCCGGCGTGCGCGAGAGCCACGTCCACGACGTGGTGATCACGAAGGAAGCGCCGAACTACCAGAGCGAATAGCCCCCCGGGGCGGCGCCCGCTCGACCGTGATCTCGCGCTCGTCGCCGTCCCGGTCCGCGATGCGCACGCGCACGGCCGGGTCCGGGGGCCTCCGCAGGCGGTCCGCCCACTCCACGGCGACGATGGCGTCGCCGGCCAGCATCTCGTCGAGCAGCGGGTCCAGATCGTCGACCTCGGCGCCGGCCAGGCGGTACAGGTCGACGTGATGGACGACGCGGGCGCCCGCGTACTCCTGCATGAGCACGAACGTCGGGCTGCTGACGTCGTCGGGGCGTCCGCCGGCGCCGGCGACGAGTCCCCGCACGAAGACGGTCTTGCCCGCCCCGAGGTCGCCGTACAGCAGCACCGCGGCCGGCGCCTCCAGGGTCCGCGCGAGGTCGCGGGCGATCCGCAGCGTGTCGGCCTCGCCGCGGCTGACGTGCGTCGTGGTCACGGGACGCCGCTCCCGCGGGCCAGCTCCGCGGCGGCCACACCGAGCCGGTCCGCGACGTCGCGCGCCAGCAGCCCCGTCTCCCCCGTCCGCCGCGCCGCGAGGTCGCCCGCGAGACCGTGGAGATGGACGGCCAGCGCCACCGCCGCGTCCACGTCCCGCACCTGCCCCAGCCACGCCGCGACGACGCCGGTGAGCACGTCCCCGCTGCCCCCCTTGGCCATGCCCGGGTTGCCGGTGGTGTTGATCCGCACCGCGCCGCGCGGCGTGGCGACGACGGTGCGGGCGCCCTTCAGCACGACGTGGACGCCCTGCCGGGCCGCGAACCCGTGCGCCGCGGCGACCCGGTCCCGCTGCACGTCCGCGGCCGACGCGCCCAGCAGGCGCGCCATCTCGCCCGGGTGCGGCGTGATCACCAGCGGCGCGTCCGGCCGCCCCCGCAGACGGTCCGGATCGTCCGCGCAGACGGTCAGCGCGTCGGCGTCGAGCACCAGCGGCCCGCGGTCCGGGCGGTCGAGCAGCGCGCGCACGATCGCCCGGCAGCCGCCGCCGACGCCCAGTCCCGGCCCGGCCGCCACCACGTCCCAGCGCCCCGCGAACAGTTCTTCGAGGCCGTCTCCGGTGGCGACCCCTTCCCGGTCCGGCAGGCCCAGGGTCATGTACTCCGGCTCCAGGGCCACCGCGTCCAGGCAGGACGCCGGCGCGGCCACCGTCACCAGGCCCGCCCCCGCCCGCAGCGCGCCCAGCCCGGCCAGCCGCGCCGCCCCGGTCTTGCCGCGCGAGCCCGCCACGATCGCGACGCGCCCGAACTCGCCCTTGTGCGCTTCCGCCGCGCGAACCGGCACGGCCGGGCGGATCGTTTCGGGCTCGAGCAGCTCGATGCGCGGGCCGTCCAACTCCGCGACGACCGCGCCGGGGATTCCGATGTCCGCCACGATCACTTCCCCGGCGGCGGCCGGGCGCAGGGCGAGGGCCGTTTTCGGGGCGCCCAGCGTGACCGTCAGCGCCGCCCGGACGCAGGGGGCGTCGCGGAGCGACAGGTCGCTCAGGAGGCCGGACGGCAGGTCTATCGCCACGACCGGGCTTGGCGCTTCGTTGACGTCGCCGACCACGGCGGCCAGCAGTCCGGTCAGAGGCCGCGTCAGCCCGGTGCCGAACAGCGCGTCCACGACGAGGCCGGCGCCGAGCCGCGGCCGGCAGCGGGCCCAGCCGCCGTCGTCCTCCACCTCCGCGAGCGGGACCCCGGCCTGCCGCGCCCGTTCCAGGTTCGTGCGCGCGTCGCCCGCCACGTCGCCGGCCCGTCCGAACAGGACGCCGGAGACGTCCCGTCCGCGCTCCCGCAACAGCCGCGCGGCGACCCACCCGTCGCCGCCGTTGTTCCCCCGGCCGCACAGGACCGTCACCGGCCCGGGGCGGACTGCGGCGCGCGACTCGACGGCCGCGGCGACGGCCGCGCCGGCGCGCTCCATCAAGAGCAGCGACGGCACGCCGTGATCCTCCGTCGTACGCCGTTCGGCTTCGCGCATCTGCGCGGGCGTCAGGACGCGCACGGGAGAATCCTACCCGTTGCGCGCCGGGCGGCACGAGCGTCCCGGCCGGGAGCCGAATCGGCGATGCGCGCGAACGGGAGATAATCCCCGGAGGCCGCCGCCACGCGCGGCGGCGGAGAACCGATCAAATGCACATCGCCATCGACGTCAACGGACGCCTCGGGGACGCCGAGACCGCCCGCGTCCCGGTGCTGGACCGCGGATTCCTCTTCGGCGAAGGGGTCTACGAGACGCTGCGCACCTACAACCGGCGGCCGTTCCTGCTCGACCGCCACCTCGCCCGGCTCCGGGCGTCGGCCGAACGCATCGCCCTCGACCCGCCGCTCGACGACGCGGCGTTCGCCGCGCGCATCCGGTCCACGACGCGGGCCGTGGACGCGCCCGGCGAGCGCAGCATCCGCCTGCTCCTGACCCGCGGGGCCGGCGCGCTCGGCTACGGCCTCGCCGGCTGTCCGCCGCCCACGGTGGTCGTCATCGTCCGGCCGCATCCGGAGACCCCGGCCGCCGACGCGGAGCGCGGCATCGACCTGGTCCTGTCCTCGGTCCTGCGCAACCACCCGGAGGCCCTGAGCCCGCGGATCAAGTCCAACAACCTGCTCAACAACGCCCTGGCCACGTGGGAGGCGCACCGGGCCGGGGCGGCCGAGGCGCTGATGCGCAACCACCGCGGCGAGCTGGCCGAGTGCGCTATGTCGAACTTCTTCCTGGTGCGCGGCGGCGCCGCCCTGACCCCGCCGGTCGAGGCGGGCATCCTGGAGGGCGTCACCCGCAACTTCGTGTTCGAGGTGGGCGCGTCGGCCGGCGTCGCCGTGCGGGAGGAGACCCTGCTTCCCGCCGATCTCGACACGGCCGACGAGCTCTTCGTGACCAGCACGACCCGCGAGGTGCTCGCGGTCGCCCGCGTCGACGGGCGCCCCGTCGGCGGCGGCCGGCCGGGGCCGGTGACGCGGGCGCTCGCCGGGGAGTTCCGCCGTCTGGCCCGCGAGATGAGTTCCGGCGCAACGGGCGCTGATTGAATCGGCGGCGCCCGGCCCGCGCATCCGCGGCGGCGGGCCGGATGACGAGCCGTGGCATCAGATCGTGGACGTCCGGTCCGCGCATCCGCGGCGGCGGGCCCCGGCGGCGCGCGGCCCGTCCCGCGCGCTACGCCGGCGCCGGCAGCTCGGCCGTGTGGAACGCCTCGAGCGTGTCGATGGCCTCGAGCGGCTGCCGGTCGACGTCCCAGCGGAACTGCCGCAGCACGATCCGGTCCCGCAGGAAGTCGGCGAGGGTGAACCCGTGGTCCTCGACGGGCGCCACCGACTCCTCCACGTCGAGGTGCTCGGGCGGGGTCGCGCCCACGCCGCGCACCACGGACGGGAAGCCTCGGACGGACGTGCCGATCGGGCCGCTGAGCACCGCCGTGACCGGCCGCGCGGCGAGGTTCAGGCGGCCGGCGCGGTGCATCCGTCCCATGCCGACGGCGTGCAGGTCGCCGCTGACGACCAGCGGCGCGCGCTCCCGCTGCCCGGCGATCGCTTCCACCAGCCGGTCGTGCTGCCGCAGCCAGCCTTCCTGCCAGTAGCCCTTGGGGACGGCGGTCGTCAGCGCGCCGGTCTCCCGGTCGAGCACGTCGGGGTACCACTCGCCCCACTTGCCGGCGCTCCAGCCGAAGGGGTTGGACGGCGCGTGGACGAGGTGCCGGGTGTCGGCGGCGCGGGTGCGCTCCAGCAGCCAGTTCTCGACCTGCCGGTCGATGAAGACGGCGTTCGGTCCCGCGAGGCTCACCGTCCGGCGCACGTCGTAGAGCAGGATCTCGGTCAGGTCGCCGTAGCGCAGCGTGCCGAAGCTCTCCGAAAGGTCGCCCCGGCCGCCCGCCCCCGACCACGGCAGGCCGGCCGGCCGCCGGGCGTCGGGCAGGAACTCGGGGTAGTAGAGCTGCTGGGTGGCGCGCGCGAGCTGCAACTGGAACCAGGGGATCGGGAAGTTGGCGATCTCGTCGGTGACCGCGTCGTTCTCCCAGTGGTCGTGGTCGTCCTGCAGGAAGAAGACCGGCGTCGACCGGAAGTCCGCGCCGTAGACCGGCACGATCTGCGGGCCGGCGGCGGCCTTCATCGCGGCCTCGTTGCTCGCCCCGAACACCGAGGCCGAGAAGTCGAAGTTCGACCGCCGGCCGCTCGGGCTGAGCCGCCCCGCGTTCTCGCCCTGCCAGGTGTGCAGGTCCCAGTAGATGTGGTCGCCGTTGGCGATCGCCGCGTCCGGCGCGAACGACAGCGCCCGGCGCAGCAGGCGGTTGCGTATGGCCGTCGGCAGGAAGCCGCTCCGGTCGCCGATGCCGGAGTAGGTCCCGCCCGGGCCGCCGGCGCAGGTGAAGAAGAGCACCCGGACCCGCTCGGGCCGGGCGTCCGGCGCCGGGAAGGTCGACAGCGGCCACGGCTCGCACAGCGCCGTCCCGTCCGCGCCCTCGAGGGCGAGCGTGTAGCGCCGGGCCGGTTCGAGGCCCGCGGCGTGGAACTGCCAGCACTCCCCCGCCGTGTCGTTCCCGCGGCCCGTCACGCGGGCGCCGCCGATCCGCAGCACGGGCGCCGCCGAAAGCGGCCGGTCGAACGACGCCTTCAACAGCACGCGCGAGTCGCTGACGGCGGGCAGCAGGTGGCGCACGCGCCCGGCGTCCCAGTCCCGCGCCGCCGGCGGCGCGCCCTGCTCGGCCAGCAGGTCCAGCGGCAACCTCCCGAAGAAGGCCGCGCCCAGCGCGCCGGCGCTGCCGGCGAGGAATCCGCGACGGTCGACGGGCCAGGACGTGGGCATGATCTCCTCCGCGGCGCATCGGACGGGCCGGCCGCCGCTCCATTGTAGTGCGTCCCCCGGCCCGCCGGGAGTCTGCGCCGTAGAACGGCGCGGACTCCCGCGGGCCCGGTTGGGCGCCGAGCGGAGCCGTCAGGCGACGTTTGGCGGGCGGGGTCTGCGCCGTAGAACGGCGCGGACGACGCGGCTACAATGCCGTATGGCCTTCTCGCCCTGGACGCCCGTATCGGTCGCGCCCGCGAAGCGCAAGCCGGACAGCGCGCCGGCCGCCGTGCCGATGCTGCCGCTGTCCGAGCTGGATTTCGCCGGCTGCGAGGCGTTTCCCCTGACGCGCGGCGGGTACAGCCGCCACGAAGGGCGGCTGGAGGTCTGGGACGCCGAGACCGAGACCGCCTGGCGGGTCCGCTCGCCGACCACCGCGGCCCACGAGAGCCCCGCCCAGCGTCTGGCCGGGCTGGTCGAGCGCATCGCCGCGGTGCGGGGGGCGCCGATCCATTGCTACGGTTCGACGGACCTGCTGGTGCGCGACGCGGAGGGCAAACGGCGCCGGGTGATGCAGGCGGACCAGGTGGTCTATCTGTATCCGTCGCGGGCGGACCTGCTGGGGGCGGCGGCGATGGTGGTGGGCGAGCACCCGTTCCCCGACGTGGTGCTGGAGGTCGACCACACGACGGACGTTCGGCGGGGGAAGCTGCGGCTGTACGAGTCGTGGGGCTTCCCCGAGTTGTGGGTGGACGTGCCTGAGCGCCGCGCGCCGAGCCGCCCGCGGAACCGCCGTGCGGGGTTGACGATTCATCTTCTGGAGGATGGCGCGTACCGCGAATCGCCGGTGAGCCGGGCGTTCCCGGGCTGGCGGGCGAAGGCGATCCACACGGCGATGAACGAGGCGGAGCCGTCGGGCTGGACGCACGCGGTTCTGGAGCACCTGGGCCGGACGCTGGGCGAGCGGGACGGCACGGGGCCGGACGACGATCCGCTGCTGGGTTCGCTGCGGGATCAGAGCCGCGCGGAAGGCGAAGCGAAAGGACGCGCGGAAGGCGAAGCGAAAGGACGCGCGGAAGGCGAAGCGAAAGGACGCGCGGAAGGCGAAGCGAAAGGACGCGCCGAGGGACGGGAGGAAGGACGCGCCGAAGGCGAAGCGAAGGGCCGGATGGAGACCGTGCGCGAGGTCCTGCGGGCGCGGGGCGTCTCCTGTTCGGAGGACCTGTCGGCCGGCATCCCGAACGGCCTGCCCGACCGCGTCGTCGTCGCCGAGGCGCTGGTCTGCAAGAGCGAGCGGGACTTCCACGCTCGCCTCCGGGCGCACGTCGGGAAGTAACCGTCACCGCTCCCCGGCGAACGCGGCGCGCACGCCCGAACTCCGAGCGCCGCCGAGCCGGTCGGGGAATCCCGTCGGCGGAACCCGGGCGGCCTTCGTGGCGGCGGTCACCGGGTTCGGCACGTTCGGTCACCCGCGCGCCGGCGTGCGTCGAGAACCCGTCCTCCGGATCGAGTTCCTGCCGCGGCGGCGACGGCGCACCCGCCGAGGCCCGAAGACGTTCACCGAGATGCTGCCGCGCGCCGCGCCCGACGGCGGGCTCCCCGCTGTCGGCGGGCGGCGGCGGCCAGCAGCCCGGCCAGGACGCCGACGCCGGCGAGCGGCAGGGCGGGGACTTGGTCGGGAGTCTCTCCCGTATCGCCGGCGGCGGAGGCCGGCGTCACCGTCCGCGGCTCCGACGCGGGTCCTTCCACGTCGGGATGACTCGTCAGGGCCGTGACGGTGACGGTGTAGTCGACGCCGTTGGCGAGTCCGTCCACCAGCGCCTCGAAGACGTCCGCGTCGGTGTAGACCCGGCGGAACCGGCCGTCGCCGTCCTCGGCGTGGACGCGGTACTGCGACACTTCGCCGGCGGCGGCGCTCCACGAGACGTGCAGTGCGCCGTCCCGCGGCGCGACGCGGACGCCGGCGACCCGGGACGGGGCCGGCGGCGGCGGCGGCGGCGGTGGTGGCGGCGGTGTGTAGGTCAGAGCGTCCAGGTTGACGCCGGGGTCCGTGTGATCCACGACGAGGACCGTCCAGAGGGACGACGTGTGGGTGTTCACGTCCGAGACAGCCTGAGCGGCCCACGAAACGACGGGACCGACGTAGATCCTGTTACTGGCGGCAGTATACGTCGATTCCTGGTCACTCAAACGCCACACGCGGGGCGTGGTTCCGGCAGGCCCCACGACCACCACCGCGAGCTCGTTCAGGTCCGTGGCCGAGATCGTGGATCTGACGACCGTCCGCCAGCGATTGGGGTTCACGCCGGTGTTTCCCCTGAACGAGACACCGACGAGACGGAAGCCGCGGCCCATGACCTGAGGAACGGAATTAGTCGAGACCGACTGGCTGGACACGATCAAGAGGTCCCTGGCCCCGAAGTCGTAACCTCGGTTCACGCCGGCCATCGAGAGGTGGACCGGGCCGTCCGCCGACGCCGGGACGTCCACCAGCGGAGTCTGTCCCGCGGCCGGCGCGGCCAGCAGCGCCGAGAGCGCCAGGACCGCGATAGAGCCCGACAAGGGCAGGCTACGTCGGCCCCCGCTCGCGCTCACGTGCATTCTCCGGGGGGAGGGGGGATTTCTTTCATCATCGGTCGCGTCCTCTCTCTTCATCTTCCGCGCGCCGGAAAACAGCCTTCCCCCCCATCAACGATTCTTTCGGCCGACCGGGCACCGTCTATCATATTATAGCAGGGAACTGGCCGCCATGGCCCGCCATGCCCGCCATGGCCTCGCCGAGCTGCGCTGCCCGGTGAGCCGGATGACGCGCGCGACGCTCCCGCGGACCCGGGCGGCCTTCGCGGTGGCGGCGGTCACCGGGTTCGGCACGTTCGCCACCGCGCGCCGGCATCGTCGCCGCGGCGCCGGCGCCCACCAAGCGTCGCCTGGCGGCTCCGCTTCGCGCCCAACCCGACCGCGCCCCGGACCGCCCTCTACGGCGCGGACTCCCCTTCCCGCTCCGGCGCGGCCGGGCGGCCGCGCGGCTGCTGCTGCGTGACGCAGTGCACCGCCCCCAGGCCGGCGATCAGGTCGCCGGCGTGGACGCCGACCACCTCGCGCGTCGGAAACAGGCCGGCCAGAATGCCCAGCGCCGCGCGGTCGGCCGGGTCGTTGAAGGTCGGCACGAGCACCACGCGGTTGCCGACGTAGAAGTTCAGATAGCTTGCCGGCAGCCGCGCGCCGTCGAAGTACAGGGGCCGCGGCATCGGCACGGTCACCACGCGCAACGGCCGCCCGCGCCGGCCGCGCATCGCCTCCAGGCGGCGGAGGTTGTCGGCCAGCGGAGCGTGGTTGTCGTCGCGCGCGTCGTGCTCGACCGCCGCCGCGACGGTGTCCGGACGCACGAAACGGGCCACGTCGTCCACGTGGCCGTGCGTGTCGTCGCCGGCGACGCCCCCGCCCAGCCACAGGACCCGCTCGACGCCCAGCCCCTCCCGCAGTGCGCGTTCGACGCCGGCGCGCGGCAGGCCGGGGTTGCGCGCCTGCTGACGGCCCAGCAGGCATTGCTCGGTGGTCAGCAGCAGCCCCTCGCCGTTCACGTCGACGCTGCCGCCCTCGAGGACCACCCGCCGCGAACCGCCGCCGGCCGGCACGGCGATCTCGAAACGGCGCATGCCGAGCCGCTCCGCGATCGCCCGCGGCAGCGCGTCGTCCCGCCGCCAGTTGCGGTAGCGGGCCCAGCCGTTGAAGCGCCAGTCGGTCGCGGCGACGGCGCGCGCCCCGCCCGCCCCGCCCGCCCCGCGGACGACGAAGATCGGGCCGCAGTCCCGAATCCAGGAGCGGTCCGTCGGCACGACGTGCGCGTCGATCCCGTCCGGGTCGACGCCCGCCCTCCGCAGCTTCCGCTCCGCCCGCCGGCGCACGGCCTCGTCGCGGCAGACGATCTCCACGCGCTCGCCGCCCACGAGGTGACGCACGATCTCGGCGTAGCACCATTCGACGGCCGCCGTCTTGACTCCCCAGTCGGCACGGGCGTGGGGCCAGACGAGCCAGGTCGCGCGGTGCGGCTCCCACTCCGCGGGCATCCGGAAACCGTCGCGGCCGGGCGCCGGGACCGGCGGCGGCGGCGGCGGACGTCGAACGCTCATCCCGCGGGCGGGTCCCCGCGCGGCGGCTCGTCCAGGTAGCGCCGGGAGAGGGGGCCGTAGGTGTCGATGCGGCGGTCGCGGAGGAAGGGCCAGGCCCGGCGCTGCCGCTCCAGGCGGCCCCGGCTGCACCGCGCGACCAGCACGCGGGGAGTCTCGCCGGCCGCGCGGGCGACGACCCGCCCCCCCGGATCGCAGACGAACGACTCGCCCCAGAACCGCAGGACCCCGGCCTCCGAACGCTCGACCCCCACGCGGTTCACCGCGGCCACCCAGACGCCGTTGGCGATGGCGTGGCCGCGCTGGACCGTGATCCAGGCGTCGCGTTCGGCGAGACCTTCCGCGCCCGGCGCGGCGCCGCCGGACCACCCGACGGCCGTCGGGTAGAAGATCACCTCGGCCCCCCGGAGCGCCGCGAGGCGGGCCGCCTCCGGGAACCACTGATCCCAGCAGATGAGCACGCCGACGCGGGCGTAGCGGGTCTCGAAGACGGGATAGCCGAGGTCTCCCGGCGTGAAGTAGAACTTCTCGAGGAACTGCGGATCGTCGGGCACGTGCATCTTGCGGTAGACACCGGCCAGCTCGCCCGACGCATCGATCACCGCGGCGGAGTTGTGGTGGATCCCCGCCGCCCGGCGCTCGAACAGCGGAACGACGAGCACGGCGTCGAGCGAGCGCGCGAGCTTCGCGAAGCGCGTGGTCGTCGGCCCCGGGATCGGCTCCGCCAGATCGAAGCGGGTCTCGTCCTCGCGCTGGCAGAAGTACGGCGTGGCGAAGAGCTCCTGCAGGCACACGATCCGGGCCCCGCGGCCCACGGCGTCGCGGACGCCGTCCTCGGCCGCCCGGCGGTTCCGCTCGGCGTCCGGGGAGCAGGCCATCTGCACCAGGCCGACGGTGAAGTCGCCTTCCGCGGGCGGCGGCCCCTTCGTCATGGCGTCGTCGGCCGCTCCGGCCGGTCAGGGGCGGGCGGCCAGCTCGTCGAGCTCGCGTTCGGCGTCGAAGCGATAGCCGGAGGCGGGGAACTCGTCGACCAGGCGCTGAAACGTCCGCGCCGCCTCCTCCGGCCGCTCGGCGAGCCGGTACGACTCGCCGAGCCGCATGAGGACCGCATCGACGGGAAACTCGGCGTCCGCCGCGCGGGATTCGGCTTCGAGCAGGGCGATGGCGTCCGCGTACTCCCCGGCGTGCAGATGCGTCTCGGCGCGGCCGAGGCGCGCCATCCGGCCGTAGATCCCGTCGCCGGCGACTTCGATCAGCCGGCCGTACTGCTCGCCGGCCTCCGCGTCGCGGCCCAGCGCGCCGAGGGCGACCGCCGCCTGGTAGCGCGCGGCGATGCCCTGCGGCAGGCCGGGGTACGCGTCCGCCGCCGCGAGCAGCCGCGGGACGGCCGTCTCGAGCCGGGCGGCCTCCGAGGGATAGCCGCCCGCCGGCGTTCCGGCCGCGGACTCCCCGGCGTCGGCGGGAGCGACGGGCGCGTCGACGACCGCCATCGCCGCCGCGAGCAACTCGCTGGCCCGCGCACTGCGCCACTGCTGCCAGCCGAGGAATCCCCCGCCGACGACGAGACCGAGCACGGCCGCCGCGGCCGCCGCGGCCCAGCGTCCGCCCCGCGCGGACTCCTGCAGGGCCCGCAGCCTGACGGCCAGCGGGTCCTCCTTGAGGTGATGTCTTTCCGCTCTCTTCATCGCTTCGTCACCCGGTGAACGCGAAATTGTACCAAATCCGCCCCGCCGCCGCGCACGGACGGCGCGGCGGCTGTGCTAGACTACCCCGCCGCCGAGGAGCCGGCGCTTCCATCCCGGCGGGAGCGCGGCGGCGGCCGCGGAGTCTCGATCGTCATTCCCCCATGAGGATGCCCGGTCCCGGAACGCCCCGGCCGTCGAGACGGCGGTTCCTCCGTTCCACGGCGATGTCGGTCGCGGCCGGCGCGCTCGGCGTCCCGATTCGAGGGCAGGAAGCGCCGATACTCCTTCCGCCGTACGTGACCGACGTCGACGGCAACGGCTTCATCGAAAGCGCCGACGACGAGCTCGTGAGCACGGCGCTGCACGCCCGGCGCGGGTTCGGTCTCGCGCCGGCGGACGGTTTCGACTATCGGGCCGACGTGCTCGGACGGGCCGCGGTCGATCCGCTGGTCGTCGATTCGGTCCGCCACTCCGTCCGGCGGTACGCGGAAACCGCGGAGCCGACGCCGGGCCGGCCGATCACCGTCGCCTGGCACTACGGCTGGTACAACGAGCTGGCCCGTCCGGCCGGCACGCAGACCGTGCGCTTCAAGGGCGGCGACTACCGCTCCTTCGACCCGGAGGTCGAGACGACCTTCAACGAGTTGAAGAACGAGTTCGGCGTCACCGTCGACGCCCTGAGCTGGATCCCGCCGCACAAGAACCTGGACAACAACCGACACTACGTCAACGGGTACCTGCGGGCGTCGAACGTGGGCACCCGCCACGCGTGCCTGCTCTACGAAAGCACGCTGGCCCTGGACGCGCGGGGCGGGCGGATCGACTTCCGCGGCGCGCGGGTGGCGGAGCGCTTCGACGAGGACTTCCGCGAGATGGCGCGCTTCCTGGCGCGCGTCCGCGACGACGGTCCCGCCCGGGTCTTCACCCTGCAGGGGCGTCCCGTGGTCTTCATCTTCGGGACGCACATCTGGGGAAGGCTACCCATCGACGCAACGGACGTCCGCGCCCTGGAGAAGGCCGTCGGACGGGCGCTCGATACGTTCGCGGGCGTCTACGGGGAACGCCCCTTCCTGGTCGGCGAGGAGATGCAACTGACCCGGGAGAAACGGTTGTCGGACGACCGCCGCACCCGCGCCACCTTCTTCGACGCCGTCTTCATCTATCACCACGCGTCCAACATCAAGAGCGGCCGCGAGCAGCTGTTGCGCATGTCTCCCGCCTACGTCCGCAACCAGATCGAGATGCTGCGCAACACGTACGAAGACACCCTGCCGCTGCGCAACCGCTTCACCGGCGGCCGTCTGCTGATCATCCCCAATCTGGCCCCCGGATTCGCCAAGCCGGGACATCCGACGCTGCTGATCGATCGCGCCGGCTACGCCGACTTCATGAAGCTCGTCAAGCAGGTGCACATGGAGGAGCACGTCCTGCGCCACTGGTCGGGCGAGCTCGGGCAGGCCGCGCTGCCGGCGCCCGTCTACGTCGTCGGCTCCTGGAACGAGGAGTTCGAGGGGCACTGCCTCTTCCCCTACGACTTCAACCTGTCGGTGTCGGCCGACGACGAGGAGCAGCACGGCTTCGACGTCGCCATGGCGCTCAAGGAAGTGTTCGGCTGGAACCACTACGCGTCCCGCGCCATCGCGGCGGCGGAGACCGCTCCCCCGGCCGAACCCTGACCGCGGGCGGAGGAACGGGTTGGCGCGCGTGCCCGGATTCGAACCGGGGGCCTGCCGCTTAGGAGGCGGCTGCTCTATCCAGCTGAGCTACACGCGCGCGTCTTCGCCCGTCTTGAGCGCCGTCAGCCCGGCGCCGACCCGGACGTACTCCTCGTAACGCCGCTGGTAGGCCTGCAGCCTCTCGTCGTCGAGGGCGGCCAGCCGGGCGCGGCCCGCGGGCGTGGAGCCGCCCGCGCCCTGCAACTCCGCTTCGAGCGCGCTCGCCCGCTGCCTGTACTCGGTGTCGTGGCGGCGCTCCCAGGCCAGCCACTCCGCCGTCCAGCGCGCGTGCGCGTCGTCGACCACGGCGTGCGAAAACGGAAACGCCTCCCCGGTCCGCCGCTCGATCTCGCCCACCGCGTCCGGGAACGTCCTGCGCGCCGCCTCGGCCGCCGACCGCCAGGCGAGCAGGCCGCGCGGCTCTCCGCGCGCCGCCTCCGGCGCCAGCGTCGTCAGCAGCAGGGCGGCCAGGCGTTCCCGGTGCTGCCGCCGCCGCTCCCGGCGGGCGCGCTCCGCGGTCACGACGACGGCGCAGATCAACGCGCCGATGAGAACCTCGGTCATGCCGTCGCCGGCCTCCGATTCAGTAGTGCACGGCCGCGAAGACGTCGTGTCCGGCCAGGCGCTCCCGTCCCCGCAGCGCGTCGAGCTCGACCAGGAACGCGAGCGCGTGCACCCGCGCGCCGCGCCCGGCCACCAGATCGGCGGCGGCGCGGGCGGTGCCGCCGGTCGCGAGCAGGTCGTCGACGATCAGCACCCGCTCGCCGCCGCCGACGGCGTCCACGTGCATCTCCAGCGCATCCGTGCCGTACTCGAGCGCGTAGTCGACGCGCACGGTCTCCGCGGGGAGCTTCCCGGGCTTGCGGGTGGGCACGAAGCCGGCGCCGATGCGGTCGGCCACGGCCGCGCCGAAGATGAAGCCGCGGCTCTCGATCCCCACCACCTTGTCGATTCCGGCATCCCGGAACGGCTCCGCCAGACAGTCGACCGCCCGGCGCAATCCGGCGGCGTCGGCGAGCAGGGTCGTAATGTCCCTGAACAGTATGCCCGGCTTGGGGAAGTCGGCGACGTCCCGTATCAGGCTCTTGAGCTCTTCCATGGCGTCCGGCGCGGGCGCCGTCAGGTGCGCACCACGAACCCTCCTGCCCCGCCCAGCGGCGCGGCGTCCTCCACCCGGATCCCGAGCACCTTCGACAGCGGCGGCCCCTTGCGCAGCGCGCGCTGGAAACGGTCCATCGCCTCGCGGTCGCCCTCGCCGACCGCCTCGACCCGGCCGTCGTCGAGGTTGCGCACGAAGCCGCGCACGCCCTCCCGGCGGGCCGCGCCGGCCGCGAACGCGCGAAACCCCACGCGCTGTACGCGGCCGCTGACGAGCAGGCGTCTCGTAACCGTCATGGGCGGGCGCCGGCGGACGGGCGCCGTGATTATAGCCCGGCCGCGCCGCCCGTTCCGGAATCCGCGGCTCCCGCCGCCTGTGCTACCCTGCCGTGCAGGAGGTTTTTCAATGAGAATCGTCGTTTCCACGCTGTTCGCCATGCTGATCGCGGCTCCGGGCGCCGCGCAGTTCGCCGAGGTCGGGTCGCTCGACTTCCCGACCTCCGCGCGTTCCGAGGAGGCGCAGCGCCACTTCCTGCGCGGCGTCGCCATCCTGCACAGCTTCGGCTGGAAGCAGGCCATCGAGCAGTTTCAGGCCGCGCAGGCCGCCGAGCCGGACTTCGCCCTGGCCTACTGGGGCGAAACGCTGAGCTACAACCACCCGCTCTTCGGCGGCGGCCCCAACCTGGACGAGGAGAATCCGCGCGCGGTGCTCGCGCGCCTCGGCCCGACCCCGGAGGCGCGGGCCGCCAAGGCCCCGACGGATCGCGAGAAGGGCTTCCTTGAGGCCGTCGAGGTGCTGTGGGGTCTCGAAGGCGCCTACGACGAACGGCGGGTCGGCTACATGGAGGCGATGGGGCGGCTCTACGACCGTCATCCCGACGACCACGAGGTGGCCACCTTCTACGCGCTGTCGCTGCTGGCGGGCTCGCGCGCGCTCGGCGACCAGTCGCTGCGGCTCGAGGTCCGGGCCGGCGCCATCGCCCTGAAGGTGTTCCACGAGAATCCCGACCATCCGGGCGCGCCGCATTACACGATCCACGCGTTCGACGACCCCGTCCACGCGCCGCTGGCGCTCGCCGCCGCGCGCCGCTACGCCGAGATCGCGCCGGCCGTCTCCCACGCGCGCCACATGCCGACCCACATATTCATCCAGCACGGCATGTGGGATCTGGTCTCGAACCACAACCAGTCCGCCCACGACGCCGCCCGCGCGCTGTGGGAGCCGGGCGACAGCGTCGGCGACGCGGTGCATTCCCTCGACTGGGGCCAGTACGGCGACCTGCAGCGCGGGGACTACGAGAAGGCCCGCCTGTGGATCGAACGCCTGGAGCGGATCGTCGACGAGAGCGGCGGGCAGGCCCGCGCGGTCAGCACGCTGCCCCTCGTCAATGCCCGCTACGTGGTCGAGACCGAGCAGTGGAACACCCTGCCGCTGACCGAGGACTCGTCCCTGCACGAGTTGCTGGCCACGGGGCTGAGCGCCGTCCGCACCGGGGACCTGGACGCGGCCCGCGCGGCGGAGGCCCGGTTGGCGGCGCGGGCGGAGGACGGCGGCGCGCAGGACCGCATCGCGCACAAGGAGGTGGCCGCCTCGCTGGCCGCCGCCGAGGGCCGCGCGGACGCGGCGATCGCGCTGATGGACGAGGCCATAGCCGTCGTCGAGACGCTGCGGCCGCCCAACGGCGCGGCCAGCCCGGTCAAGCCGCCGTACGAGCTGTACGGCGAGATTCTGCTGCAGGCCGGCCGCCCCGAAGAGGCCCTCGAGAAGTTCGAGACGTCGCTGCTGCGGATGCCGAACCGGATGCGCTCCCTGCTCGGCGCGGCGCGGGCCGCCGCCGCGAGCGGCGATCGCGCCGCGGCGCGGGAGAGCTACGCGACGCTGGCCGGCTTCTGGGCCGGAGCGGCCGACGCCCCGGGCTACGCGGAAGCCCGCGAGTTCATCGCCGCCACCAACGAGGACTGATCGGGTCGGCGGCCGCCGGTTCCCGCGCGCCCGGACCGGCGGCCGCCGCTACGATTGGGAGACCCCGGGGCGGCGGCCGTCCGCGCCGACGCCCGCGGGAGAAGAGGGAAGGTGGTCGGGGCGAGAGGATTTGAACCTCCGACCCCTCGGTCCCGAACCGAGTGCTCTACCAGGCTGAGCCACGCCCCGACCAGGGAGCCTCCATCATACCCCACTTTCGCCCGGCGTGGGGCGGCGCCGTTCCCGAACCCCGTTCGACGAGCCGCCGCTTCGATCCGCCGCGCGCCGGCGCCGGCGCGCGGCGCCGTTCCCCGAACCCGGCGTCAGCGGCCGAGCCACGTCTCCAGCAGCGTGATCAACGCCACGCTGCCCAGCGGCAGCGCCACGGTCTGCAGAATCGGGTGCTGCGCCCAGGGCACGAACGCGCCGTCCCGGCGGGAGCGGACGTACTCCATGACCCGTTCGATCTCCGTCGCCTCGTCCTCGCCGACGCCGAGCCGGACCTCCCGCAGCCGGTCCAGCACCGAGTCCCGCGCGTGCGACGCCTCCCGCTGGAACGCTATCGCGACGAACAGGACGTAGACGACGAGCCCCACGTGGAACGCGACGAGCGGCGGCGTCCAGTTCCAGCCGTCGAACAGCGTGCTGCGCGCGAGCAGCAACAGCACCATCAGAATCAGCGGAAGAACCACGACCGGGCCGACGAGGTCCGTGCAGCGCACCAGCAGGTCCATGCGCCAGTGCCCGCGGACCGCGTCCTGGTTCTGCACGCGGTTGCCGTCCAGCCTGCCGCCCACCACGTCGAAGCGGCCGACCGCCCGGATGAACGCCTGCCACACCCTGAGCGTGTCGCGGCAGTAGGAGATCGCCCAGAAGAGCATGACCGGCAGCACGTGCTCCACCCAGCCGGGGGCGGTCACCGCCTGTCCGAGCAACGGCTGCTGCGGGCGCACGCTCGCGAAGTACGCCTCCCGGAGGGCGAGCCCCGCGAGCAGGCCGGCGCCGATGCGCCAGAACCGCGGCCACCGGCCGCCGTAGTGCAGCAGCTCGGACCACAGGGCCCCGGCGCTCTTCACCGTGCCCCGGTCGTCGCCGGCGAGGTCGTGCTTCCAGGTGGAGACGAGCGTCGCGGAGACCCACCGCCGCAACCCGGCGGCCTTCCCCGGCCGCCAGTCCCGGACGGCGCCCCACGGCGCCCGCGGCCCGGGGTCCGGTTCCCTCTGGCCGAGGCGCTCGGCGACGTGCGACCGCGCATGCCGCATCCGTCCGTCGGCGAACGCGACGACCGCGGCGGAGAAGACGATCGCGGTGATCTGCAGCACGACCAGCGGCACGGTGCTGACGCCGTCGAACAGCGGTCCGGGTTCCCGTTTCGGCAGTCCGTACTGCACGAACAGGTAGAGGCATCCCGCCGCCGCCACCGCGAGGACCGCGACGAATCCGTAGCGCGAGCGCCGCACGCGCGCCGCGTCTCCCCGCTGACGCCGGCGCATGACCAGCGCGAAGGCCGCCAGGGCCGCCAGCGGCGTCAGCAGGACGGCCACCTGCCGCGGGTCGCGCTCCGGTTCGAGCCGGGCGCCGAGCGGGGCGACGCCGGTCCGCGATATCTCGAACAACCGCGGCTCGGGCGCGGCGCGGGCCGTCCGCGGGTCGACCGCCTGCCGCACGGCCGCGAACAGGGCCACCTGGTACGAGTCCCGAAAGGCCGCGGTCACCGGCTCCTCGGGCGACAGCCCGTAGGCGGACCCGACGATCAGGTTCTTCGTCCACGGATAGACGGCCGGGGCCAGCAGCCGCGCGTCCATGTCGGTGGTGAAGAACACGACGCCGGGGTGGAGCTCCCGCAGCGCCTGCAGGATCAGCAGCTTGTCGTAGAGGTCGTTGCCGAGCACGCCGATCGCCACCAGCGCCGGGTCGGCCGCGTCCCGCCGCAACCGCTCCGACAGGCGCCGGACGTAGTCGAGCCGGGCCGCGCCGAAGGGCGGTTCGGAGCCGCCGCCGGGCAGGGACGGAACGGCGCGCGGGCGCTCCGCCGCGTCCTCCGGCGCCGGAAGGTCCCGGCCGGCCTGCCGGCCGGGGCCGGGCAGTTCGCCGTCGACGCCCCGGAGGTAGCCGTACGAGGTGATCCGCATCGCGCACCCGTCCCGCGCCGCGACCCTCCCGGCGGCGTCGCGGGCGACGTCGGCGAGCAGGCGGCCGTACACGGTGTCCTGTTCCGACACGATCGCCACCGCCGGCCGGTCCCGCTCCGCGCCGCAGGCCCCGCGGTTCGCCAGTTCCCGCAGAACGGCCTCCAGGACGCGGCCGTCGTCCGCGACGGCCGAATGGAACGACGCCACGCGCAGCTCGCGGACGGCGCGGCCGGCCACGGCGCCGGCGTCGGCCGCGCCGCCGTCCGCGCCGCCGCACCGGGCGCGGCGGGCCAGGCAGAACAGCCGCTCGACGGGGATGGTGGCCTGGGAGGAGAAGACGTGGAGCGCGCCTCTCGCGGCCGTGACGGAGGACGGGAGCCGGACGCCCCGTTCCCCGGGCCGCGCGACGGCGTCGAGGAAACCCTCGACCACCGGCGGCACGTCGTCGGATTCCTCGAACATGGCCTTGAGAAGGCCGGAACTCGACGGCCCCAGCAGCACGGTGGTCGCCCGGCCGGCGTCCGGAGGCGCCGCCGGGCCGGCCGCGGACGGCAGCCCGGAGACCTGCACCACCGCGGCCGCCCGGCCGGCGTCCGGAGGCGGCGCCGAGTCCAGCGCCGCGACCAGCGCGGAAACCTTGCGCAGGGGATGGCGGAGGAAGTCCTCGGCGTTCAGCCAGAACACCGCGACCGACGTCCAGCGGCCCGAGTCCGTCTCCACCGCCGGCTCGTACGTCTCGTAGCCGACGAGCGTCGTGTCGTTGGACGAACCGGTCCCCGCGGCGGCGCCGGGCGCCCGGAACGGAGGGGCGCGGAAGTAGCGCAGGCGCGTTTCGTCGCGCGGCACGAATCGCCTGGAGGTGAGGGCCGACACCACGGCGTGCCGCAGGCGGCGGCGCTTCTCGCGGTCGTCGGAATACGGCGTGCCGGGCAGCATGACGAGCAGACGGAGGGCGTCCCGGCCGCCCGACCCCGCCGCGCCGACGGCCGGGTCGGTGACGAAGGGAATGAACTCCCGCGCGTCGGCGTCGGCGTTCCAGTGCTCGTAGACGACGTGCAGCGGGTCCTGCCACAACCGCGCGAGCGGAAACTGCCGGCGCAGCGGGGCCTCCAGGGCGGCGGACGGGTCCGACGGCCGCTGCGACTCCAGGGGCGCGCCGAGGTACAGGACGCCGCCCAGCGCGGCCACCGCCAGCCCCACCACCACGACCGGGCCCCAGGACGGCGCGTTCTCGGTCTCGGTGATCATCGCGGTCCCCGGCGCGGACCGGCCCCGGCCCGCCGGCGCGGACCCGGCCGGACGCCCCCGCGCTTCACGCCTTCCTCACCGCGGCCTCCCCGCCGCCGCCCGGCGGGAACGCGCCGCCGCCCGGCGGCCCGTCCCGGCTCGCCACCGTGGCGTCATCCGCCCTTCCGCTTCCGCTGCCCGCTCATGAACAGGAACAAGGCCAGCATCGCCAGCCCGGCCAGCGGCACGGCGGGAACGGTCTCGCCCGCTGCCGTGTTCACCGTCGTCGTGAAGATGCCGCCGGCGTTCCCGTTCACGTCGCGCGCGCGAAGGTGAATGGTCCACTCGACCATCGGCGGGGTAGCGTTGTTGACCGCGACGGCGACGCCCGTCGCCAAGTCAATCGTGACGCTGGTAGTGTCGGCGTTGCTACCGGGAACGGTACGCCATTCGCCGGCCGCCCCGCCCGCCTGCCGAATCTGGTACTCATAGCTGGCGATACTGGAATCGCCAGGGTTGGACCATGAGAGCGTTACGCTCCCGCCGTCCACGGCCGTAGTCGGTTCGCCGCCGTCTACACCCGACGGCGGATCGGGGGGCGGCGGGCCGGGCGGGGCGGAACCGTCCGAAGGTAGCGTTGTGAATGTTACTTCCGCCAGCTCCCCGCTTTCCTGTGGGCATGGGAGATAGCTGCTATCGATGATTTTGTATGTATAGGTCGTACCGGCAGACAAACCGGTAACTACTGGCGCCGGCGATGCGGATGCGTCGGAGGTTATATCTCCAACCCTCGCACAGTTCCCAAGTAGCCGAGGAACCGAGGGAGTCAACGGAATGTAATCCCACTCGCGTATCCTGTGTTGCGCGAACGGGGTTTCAATGTATATCGTTGCCGAGCTTTCGGTTATATCACGGGCGCGCCAAGTAGGAAGCATGGGGTACGTGTATGTTACGGCGGCCAGTTCCGTTGTACAGGCCGCATCGCTGTAGGCCGCTTCTCTCGTGTAGCGATTTTGCGAAATCCATACACTCGGCCTTTGATACAGGACCCTATTGAAACTCGAGAACTCGGCACTATCGGAGGAATCACCGTGGCAGATTCCCACGGTCCCCGCCGCTTGACTTCTTCCGTTGCTGTCGAAGGAACATGATGCCGGATGCGTGCTCGTGTGGGAACAATATCCCACATAGAATGTTTCTCCAGCCGTGAACCCGGAGTAGGCGACCGTCACTTCACCTATCGAGACCAGGGTTGCGCTCATGGACCGCGACTGCGCGTCCACGGCGACGGGCGCGGCGAGTGACAGCACGACGGCGAACACGGCGACGATGGCGACGATGATCCTGCTGGTCATGTTCCTGTTCCTTTCCCGCCGCTCGATGCGGCCTGTTCTGTTCCCGTTCCCCGGCTGCTACCGCACGGTTCCGAAGCGCTGCTACCGCCTGTTCGACGGGCGTACGAAGTCTGTCCGCATGATCCCCGCGACGATCCACGCCGTCCCCCGTCCGCGCATCGCTCTACTCCTTCCCTTCCCCGGTCTCCGGCGCCGCGGCCGGCGCGTCGGCCGCGGCGGAGACGTCAGTCCGGGGGGAAACACGCCACCAGCCGCGCGGCGCGGCTCTCCGCCACGCCGTTGGCCAGGTGGTCTTCGCCCATCGCGAACGGCTCCGTGGCCACGTTCCACTCGTGGCCGTCTCGCTGCTTGATCTCCGCGAGCCGCCCGCGGACGTGTTCCGCGCGCTGCCGCGACAGTTGATCGTTGCGGCCGGGGCGGCCGTCGGCGCTCGCGAAGCCGAACACGTAGAGAGTCACGTCGGCCGCGTCGCCCTCCAGGTTCAGAGCCGAGACGGCCTGGGCGACCTGGGCGGCTTCGGTCTCGTCCTCGAGCGCGGACTGGTCCGGCCGGAAGACGATCGCCGGGGACACCGGCGGTCCGCCGGCGCACTCGGGGTTCTCTTTTGCGAGCTTGTTCCGAACCTCGCGCCGCAAACGCTCCTCGGACCGCGCATCCGCATCTCCCCGCGGTCCTTGCGGTCCCCGCGGTCCTTGCGGTCCCTGCGGTCCTTGCGGTCCTTGTTCCCCCTCCGGCGACGGGCGCTGCTTGCAGGCCGGTCTGCGATTCGGATTACTCGACGGCACGTCGTACATGCACAGAACGCGCGACAGCGGCACGACCGCCGCCCGCGGCGCCCCGCTCCCGGCGCGACCCGGCCACAGGGTCTCCCAAAAGTCGACCTTCCCCGACAACAGCTCGTACAGGAAAGCCCCGCGGTCGCGCACCTGCTGCAACGCAGCCAGTCGCGTAAGCCAAGCGTTTTCGCGGTCGCCGTTTTCGCGGTCGCCGTTTTCGCGGTCGCCGTTTTCGCGGTCGCCGTTCTGCTCCGGGGATGGACACTCGGCGCCCGAGACCACGATCACGTAGCCCGCGTTCGAGCCGATCGCGATGACGGGATCCTTCACGCCGTTCAGGGGCGGTTCGACGACGACGCGGGTCCACCGTTCGGCTTGGCACACGGCATCCGACTTGTACGCCGGCTCGAAACACGCCACGTACGAGACGGTCATGGCGGCCACCAGCCAGACGGACATGCGCCCGAGGAGCTCGGGATCAGGCATGGATCCCTCTCCCAGGCGCGGCCAGCCGGGCGCACAGCGTCGAGCGGCAGGCAATCAGCGGCAGGACGCCGAGCGCGTCCAGCGCTGTCGTCGTCAGCAGGTGAGCCAGCACGAGCAGCAACCAGAACGCGAGCCGAGCGTTGACGGCCACGACCATGCTGACGACCAGAAAGACGATGAAGGTGAGCAGGGCGAGGAACACCAGCACCAGGGCGGTGGACGCGAGCGCCGGCAGCGAGGCGCTGGAGTAGTAGCCCAACGCGTCAAGATCGAAGTGCCGGTAATAGATGAGATCGACGCTGACAGCGACGAACGGCAGCAGGGACCCGGCGGCCCCGACGGCCCAGTAGCTGTACCCGGTCAGCAGGTTCTTCCAGTTCTTCCAGTCCTTCCAGTCCTTCCAGCCCTTCCAGCCCCGGGGGGCAACGCCCTTGAAGTAGCCGCGAAGAGACACCCGGAGCTGCTCGAGCTCCTTCTCCCCCGCCACATCCCGGCGGATCTCCGCGATGCGTTCCCTGGCGCGGCTTCGTCGGTCGTGGCAGGCGTCCTTGGCGCGCTTGCGGACGTCGCGCCCCCGCTCCGCCAACGCGCCGCGGCGGCGGTGGGCCTCCTCCTCGGCGATGCCCAGCGTTCGGCCGGCGTCGGCGACGGCCTGCCGGGCTTCCTCCTCCATCTCCACCATGGCCTCGCGCGCGGCGTCGCCGGCGTCGCCGGCCGGCGTCAGCGTCGAAGGTGGTTTCCCGGCCGCCTGCAGCTCGCGCAACATGCGCTTGAGCCGGCGCTTCGCCGCGGCGAGGTTCGTCGCGCCCCGCTTCACGCCGGCGCGCGCCTCCCGCAGCGCGTCCCGCGCCCGGGTCCACGCCTCGGCGGCTTCCCGCCACTCCCGCCGGGGTTTCTGCACGCTCTTGGAGCCGACGCGGGCGACCAGCCAGAGTCCGGCGAAGCAGGCCGCGGCGAAGACCAGGACGCCGGCGATGCCGAGCGCCGGCCACCGGGTCCAGCAGGGCATGCCGAGCGATTCCCACCAGGACCAGCAGGGCATGCCGAGCGCCGCCCACCAGGACCAGGCGAACGTCACGCCGCGCCTCCCCGGACCGCGGCCGGTTCCCGCCCGGCGACGGCGTCGAGTCCGTTCCTTACGTCAGTTCCGGGGGGGGGGGGGGGGTACGTTCGACCGCCCGTTCAGGGACGGCCGCAACGGCGGATCGGCGGCAGGGGAAATCGGGAGAGACACGAACCGGGGCGGAACCGCCGCCGGAAATCGAAAATCTCATCGACGAGGGCGACTGTACCACACGGCCGCGGCGCGGGCAACCGATATCATTGCCCCGGTCATGCCGCGCGACGCCTCGCCCTTCGACGCCGTGCTCCTCATCGGCTTCGGCGGCCCCGCCGGCCGCGCCGACGTCCGTCCGTTCCTGCGGAACGTCCTGCGGGGCCGGCGCGTGCCGCCCGCGCGCCTGGAGGAGGTGGCGCGGCACTACGAGCTCTTCGACGGCGTGTCGCCGATCACCGCCATCACCCGCCGCCAGGCCGACGGGCTGCGCGGGCGGCTGGCCGCGGACGGCCCCGCCCTCCCGGTGTTCGTGGGCATGCGCAACTGGCACCCGTTCCTCGAGGACACCCTGGCCGCGATGGCCGAAGCGGGCGTCGAACGCGCGCTGGGCATCGTGCTGGCGGCGCACCACGGCTACTCGAGCTGCGGACAGTACCGCCAGAACGTCGATCAGGCGCGGCGCGCGCTGCGGGAGAAGGGCCTGGCCGACGTCGAAGTGCTGTTCGCGCCCGGCTGGCATGCGCACGAGGGCTTCGTCGAAGCCAACGCCCGGCGGATAGAATCCGCCCGTGCGGACCTCCCCGCGGAGGCCGCGCGGGCCGCGCGGATCGTCTTCACGGCGCACAGCATCCCCGCGTCGATGGCGGCGGAGTGCCGCTACGAGGCGGAGTTGCGCGAAACGGCGGCCCTGGTGGCGGAGCGCCTGCGGACCGACGACTGGGCGCTGGTCTTCCAGAGCCGCAGCGGGCGCCCCGAGGACCCCTGGCTGGGGCCGGACGTCTGCGATTATCTGCGCGACGCCCGCGCCGAGGGGCTGCGGGCCGCGGTGATCGCGCCGATCGGCTTCGTGGCCGACCACGTCGAGGTGCTGTACGACCTCGACACGGAAGCGGCCGGCGTCTGCCGCGCGCTGGGACTGCCGATGCGCCGCGCCGCCGCCGTCAACGACCACCCGGCGTTCCTCGCCGCGCTCGCCGACGTCACGCGCCGCGCCTGCGCGGCGGCGCGGGGGCGCCGGCCGCTGCCCCTGGTCCCCGAGACGCCGCCGGAGCGCCCGGAACCGCCGCCGCCGGAGCGCTGACCGCCCCGCCGGCGTCCGGCCCGCGCGGCGGCGCGGAGCCCGCCGAGGCCGACGCGGACGCCGGCCAGGACCCGGGCGCCCGGCCCGCGCGTTCCACGGCAGACTCCCAGGAGTCTGCGCCGTGGAACGGCGCGGACTCCTGGAGCGGTCAGGATGGGCGCCGAGCGGAGCCGCAAGGCGACGCTTGGCGGGCGCTAGGCCACGGCCGCCGGCGCGCAGTGCTTGTCGAACGCGGCGGTCAGGTCCCCGGCGATGACGTCCGCCTCCCGGTTCTCGATCTGGTGCCGCTCCATCATGTAGACGAGCTTGCCGTCCCGGAGGATGGCGATGGCCGGCGAGGACGGCGGATAGCCGGTGAAGTACTCCCGCGCGCGCTGCGTCGCCTCGACGTCGGCGCCCGCGAAGACCGTGGCGAGGGCGTCGGGCCGGGTCCCGTGCCGCAGGGCGAGCGCCACGCCGGGCCGCGCCCGGCCGGCCGCGCAGCCGCAGACCGAATTGACCACCAGCATCAGGGTGCCGGACTGCCCGCCCACCGCGTCGTCCACGTCCCGGGCGGTCCGCAGCTCCTTCACGCCGAGCCGGGTCAGCTCCTCGCGCATCGGGCCGATGAAGAACTCTGGATACACGCTTGCGCTCCTTTCGTGTCCCGCGCGCCGCCGGCGGCGCGCTGCCTGATCGTCAACCTGAAAGCGTAGCACGGACCGCGAGACGCCGGTTGAAAACGCCCAGGACCGCCAGCGCGACGCCCCACTGCGCCACGCAGGTCCCCACGCTGTAGACGCGCAGGGGGTTCCACCAGCCGTCCGGGTCGTAGACCGTCGCCGCCTGGTACATCCACCAGCCGAACATCGCCGCGAACTCCACCGGAACGAGGTACTTCAGGGTCCAGCCCCACAACCGCCCGGCGCGGCGGCCGCCCGCGTGCGTGTTCACGAAGTCGTCGCGGAACCTGTCGACGCCGTGGCGGACGACCGCGACGGCGATGAACAGGCCGCTCACCATCAGCGCCAGCCCCCAGACCCAGTCCTGGTTCTCGAAGACCGCCATGCTGACCGCCGAGGGCGTTCCGCAGACCACCGCCGCCGCGACGACCAGCCGGACCGCCCGCGCGCGGGTCGCGCCGGCGTCGATGAGCACGCGCGTCCCCAGCTCGACCATCGCGATCAGCGACGACAGCGCGGCGCAGAACATCGCCAGGAAGAAGAGCGGCAGGAACAGGCCGCCGGCCGGCATGCGCGCGAACACCTGGGGAATCCAGACGAAGGTCAGGCCGGTGTTGCCCGCCGCCAGCGCCTCGGCCGCCTCGCCCGCCGGCAGGATGGCGAAGGCCGCCGGCAGGATGGCCATGGCCGCCAGCAGCGAGGCCGCGTTGTTGCCCAGGCCGATCGTGGCGGCGCTGGTGACGACGTCCTCGCGCTCCCGCACGTAGACCGCGTAACAGAGGACGAGCCCCCAGCCCGCGCCGGTCGACCAGGCCGACTGCGTCAGCGCCTCCAGCCACGTCCGGTAGTTCGTCAGGGCGCCGAGGTCCGGGGTGAACAGCCAGGCCAGCCCCTCGCCGGCGCCGGGCAGCGTGACGGCGCGCGCCACCGCGAACAGCAGCAGCACGAACAGCAGCGGGATCAGGACGCGGTTCGCCCGTTCGATGCCGCCGGCCGCGCCGCGCGCGACCACCGCCCCGGCCCCGGCCGCCGCCGCGGCGTGGAACAGCACCGGCTGCCAGACCGACGTGCTGTACGCGTCCCAGTAGCCGGCGGGGTCGGCCGCTCCCGGGCCGCCGCCGAGCGCCGTCACGAAGTACTTGAGCATCCACCCGGTGACGACCGAGTAGTAGAACATGATCATCACGCTGGTCACGGCGACGAAGCCGCCCATCCAGGCGGTCCGCCCGCCCGCCAGCTTCGCGAACGCGCCGACGGGACCCCGCCGGGCGCCCCGGCCCAGGCCGAACTCGGCGATCAGCAGCGGGATGGACCACGCGAACAGGAACAGCAGCCACGGGACGAGGAACGCGCCCCCGCCGTTCTGGGCCGCGATGCGCGGAAAGCGCCACAGGTTGCCGGTGCCGACGGCCATGCCGAGACCGGCCAGGACGATCCCCCAACGCGAGGCGAAGAAATCGGACGTCTTCATCGGATGCTCCTGACGCGGCGCCCCCGCGGCGCAGGCGGGCCGGCGACGCATCCGTCCCGGCTGTGTTATCTATTTTCCATCAGGACGCCGGGAGGCTGCGCGGGTTCGCGCGGTCGCTCTCGGGTGCAGCCGCCGCCGGGACCCGGCCGCGGCGCTCCGCGGGCCCCGGGGCCCCGACGCGGGCGCAAATGAGGATGGATGATCGCGTATGGACGTCGACAGACTGACCGAGAAGGCGCAGGAGGCCGTCGCCGGGGCCGCGAAACTGGCCGCGCGGGCGGGGCATCCGCAAATCGAGCCCGAGCATCTGCTGCTGACCCTGGTCGAGCAGCGCGAGGGCGTGGCGCCGGCGCTGCTGCGGAAACTCGACGTCGAGCCGGCGTCCCTGGCCGCCGGGGCGCGGGACGCCCTGAACCGCCTGCCCGCGGCGTCCGGGGGCGCGCCGCCGGGGCCCTCCGCCCGGCTGCGCGGCGTGCTCGCCGCCGCGAGCCGCGAGGCGGAGCGCCTGACCGACGAGTACGTCAGCACCGAGCACCTCTTCCTCGCCGTGGCGGCCGAGGACGGAACCGCGGCGGCCCGCCTGCTGTCCGAACACGGCCTCGGCAAGGACCGGCTCCACGAGGCGCTGACCGCGGTGCGCGGCTCGCGGCGCGTGACCGACCCGCATCCCGAGGGCAAGTACCAGGCGCTCGAGCGTTACGCCCGCGACCTGACGGCGGCGGCCCGGCGCGGGACGCTCGACCCGGTCATCGGCCGCGACGAAGAGATCCGCCGCGTCGTCCAGGTGCTGTCGCGCCGCACCAAGAACAACCCGGTCCTCATCGGCGAGCCGGGCGTCGGCAAGACCGCGATCGTCGAAGGTCTGGCCCAGCGCATCGTGCGCGGCGACGTCCCGGAGGGCCTCGCCGACAAGCGTCTCGCCGCCCTCGACGTGGGGGCGCTCGTCGCCGGCGCCAAGTACCGCGGCGAGTTCGAGGAACGGCTGAAGGCCGTGCTCAAGGAGGTCACCGACGCCGACGGGCGCGTGGTGCTCTTCATCGACGAGCTGCACACGGTGGTCGGCGCGGGCGCGGGCGAAGGCGCCGTCGACGCGGCGAACATGCTGAAGCCGCTGCTCGCCCGCGGCGAGCTCCACGCCGTCGGCGCGACCACCCTCGACGAGTACCGCCGGCACGTCGAGAAGGACCCGGCGCTCGAACGCCGCTTCCAGCCGGTGCTCGTCGCCGAGCCATCCGTCGAGGACACCATCAGCGTCCTGCGCGGCCTGCGGGAACGGTACGAGATCCACCACGGCGTCAAGTGCAAGGACGCCGCCCTGGTCGCCGCCGCGGTGCTCTCGAACCGCTACGTCAGCGACCGCTTCCTGCCCGACAAGGCGATCGACCTGATCGACGAGGCGGCCGCCAAACTGCGCACCGAGATCGACTCGCTGCCGGTCGAGCTCGACGAGGCCGAGCGGCGCATCATGCAGCTCGAGATCGAGCGCGAGGCGTTGCGCAAGGAGACCGACGACGCCTCGCGCGGCCGGCTCGACCGGCTGGAGAAGGAGCTCGCGGACCGGCGGGAGGAGCGCAGCCGGCTGCGTTCGCAGTGGGAGCGCGAGAAGGCCGAGATCCAGGAGACGCGCCGGCTGCAGGGCGAGATGGAGACCCTGCGGCGCGACGTGGAGCGGGCGCAGCGCGAGGGGGACTACGCGCGCGCCTCGGAGCTGCAGTACGGCCGGCTCCCGGAGCTGGAACGGCGGTTGCGCCGGAGCCGCGGCGCGGCCGCGCCGGGCGCGCGCATGCTGAAGGAGGAGGTCGACGAGCAGGACGTCGCGGCGGTCGTGAGCAAGTGGACCCGCATCCCGGTGGCCCGGCTGGTCGAGGGCGAGGTCGAGAAGCTGGTCCGCATGGAGGATCGCCTCCGCCGGCGGGTGATCGGCCAGGACGACGCCGTCGCCGCGGTGTCGAACGCGGTGCGGCGCGCCCGCGCCGGCCTGCAGGATCCGGACCGGCCGCTGGGCAGCTTCGTCTTCCTCGGCCCGACCGGGGTCGGCAAGACCGAGCTGGCCCGGGCGCTGGCCGAGTTCCTCTTCGACGAGGAGCGGGCCATGGTCCGCATCGACATGTCGGAGTACCAGGAGAAGCATGCCATCTCGCGCCTCGTCGGCGCGCCGCCCGGCTACGTCGGCCACGACGAGGCGGGGCAGCTCACCGAGGCGGTGCGCCGGCGGCCGTACGCGGTGGTCCTCTTCGACGAGGTCGAGAAGGCCCATCCCGACGTGCTGAACGTCCTGCTGCAGCTCCTCGACGACGGCCGCCTCACCGACGGCAAGGGGCGGACCGTCGATTTCCGGAACGTGGTCGTCATCATGACCTCGAACCTCGGCAGCGACCTCATCGCCGCGCGGGCCGGGGAGGGCCGCGGCGTCGACGAGAGCACCCGCCGACGGATCGACGACGTGGTGCGGCGGCACTTCCGGCCGGAGTTCCTCAACCGCGTCGACGAGATCATCGTCTTCCACGCGCTCGAGAGGCGCCACCTGGAGGAGATCGCGGGCATCCAGCTCGCGGCCCTCGCCCGCCGGCTCGCCGCCCGGCGCGTCACCATCGAGGCCACCGGCGCGGCGCTGGGACGGCTCGTCGACGAGGGGCACGACGCGGCGTACGGGGCGCGCCCGCTGCGCCGGACGCTCCAGCGGCGGGTGCTGGACCCGCTGGCCATGGAACTGCTGCGCGGGAACTTCTCTGAAGGCGACGCCGTGGTCGTCGATCGGGGCGCCGAGGGACTGACCTTCACCCGGCGCGCGGCGCCCGCGCCGACGAAGGGCGCCGCGCCGGCGGACGACGCCTGACACGCCCCGCCACGCGCGGTCCGCCCCCCGGCGGGCCCGGCCTCCCGAACGCCGCCTTGCGGCTCCGCTCTGCGCCCCGGCCGAACTCTCCGAGGGGCGCCGTGCTACGGCGCGTCGGGTGACCGCCCGTGTCGTCCGCCCCAGGGGCCCCGGCCAAACTCTCCTGGGGCCGCCGTGCTACGGCGCGGACTCCGGGCTTCCCGCGCGGACCTTCGAGTCGAACCCTTCGCGGTTGTGCGCGCCGTCGCAGAACGGCTTGTTGGCCGAGTGCCCGCAGCGGCAGAGCGCGAACGGCCGCCGCGGGATCGGCAGCTCGGCGCCCTCGGCGTCGACGAGCCGCACGTCGTCGCCGTCCACCAGGCAGGGTCCGTGGTCCCGGATCTTGATCGTCGCCATCGTCGTCATCCCATCTTCTGCATCGACGCCAGGAAGTCGGCGTTCGACCGCGTCTTGCCCATCTTGTCCAGCAGCAGCTCCATCGCCTCGACCGACGACAGCGGGTTCAGCACCTTCCGCAGCACCCACACGCGGTTGAGGTCCTCCTTGCCGAGCAGCAGCTCCTCCTTCCGGGTGCCGCTCTTCTGGATGTCGATGGCCGGAAAGACGCGCTTGTCCACCAGCTTCCGGTCGAGGTGGATCTCCATGTTGCCGGTGCCCTTGAACTCCTCGAAGATCACGTCGTCCATCCGCGATCCGGTGTCCACGAGCGCGGTCGCCATGATCGTCAGCGACCCGCCCTCCTCGATGTTGCGGGCCGCGCCGAAGAACCGCTTCGGCTTCTGCAGCGCGTTGGAGTCGAGACCGCCGGAGAGCAACTTGCCCGAGGACGGGATCACGGTGTTGTAGGCGCGGGCGAGCCGCGTCACCGAGTCGAGGAGGATGAACACGTCCTTGCGGTGCTCCACGAGGCGCTTGGCCTTCTCGATGACCATCTCGGCCACCTGCACGTGGCGCTGGGCCGGCTCGTCGAAGGTCGACGAGATGACTTCGCCGTCCACCGACCGCTGCATGTCGGTCACTTCTTCGGGGCGCTCGTCGATGAGCAGGACGATGAGATAGACCTCCGCGTGGTTGCGGGCGATCGACTGCGCGATGTTCTGCAGCAGCATCGTCTTGCCGGTCCGCGGCGCGGCGACGATCAGGCCCCGCTGCCCCTTGCCGATGGGGGTCATCAGGTCCATGACCCGCGCCGACAGGTTGTCCGGCGCGGTCTCGAGCCGCGCCCGCTCCTGCGGATACAGCGGCGTGAGGTTCTCGAAGAAGATCTTGTCGCGCGCCTGGTCGGGCGATTCGAAGTTGACCGCCTCCACCTTGATCAGGGCGAAGTAGCGCTCGCCTTCCTTCGGCGGCCGGATCTGACCGGACACCGTATCGCCGGTCTGCAGGTCGAACTTGCGGATCTGCGACGGCGAAACGTAGATGTCGTCGGGGCCCGGCAGGTAGTTGTAGTCGGGCGCCCGCAGGAAGCCGAAGCCGTCCGGCAGGACCTCGAGCACGCCCTCGGAGAAGATGAACCCGCTCTGCTCCGTCTGCGCCTTCAGAATCTGGAAGATCAGCTCCTGCTTCCGCATTCCGGTCGCGCCGGCGACGTTGAGGTCCTTCGCCACCTGGGTGAGCGCGCCGATGCTCATTTCCTTGAGCTCGGCGATCTTGAGCGTGTCCTTGCCGCGGCGGGCGGGCCGGGGCGCCTCGGCCGGCGGGGCTTCCGTTGCGGCGCCGCCCTGGGGGGGCCGCGGGGACGAGCGTTTGTTGTTGGTCGGCATGTCTCGGCTGGAACTCTCGGTTACGGGTTGACGTCGGGCCGTGAAGGCCAGGGTTGCGGATGGGAGGGGCGGTTTCTCCGGGGCGCCGCCCGGAGCGGGAATCACGGGTTTCCGGTGTCGGTTCTCGTCGCGCGCTGACTCGGACTCGGCTCAACCGGCGCGGCCGGGCGCGTCTGCTTGCAGTATGCCGAAAAACGGGGCCGTCTGAAGACTCCAGCGCGGAGACGCGGCGGCCGGCATGAAGGATGCGCTCTGCGTCGTGCCGATCAGCGCCCGCCAAGCGCCTTGCGGCTCCGCTCGGCGCCCAGCCTGACCGTTCCAGGAGTCCGCGCCTTTCTACGGCGCGGATTCCTAGCATAGAAAAGCCGGCCGGAGCCTGTCAACCCTGTCACCCCCGGAGCCGCGCCGGCCGCCGTCAATAGTCGGCGGGCGATTCGTCGACGGCCAGGATGCTGCACTGCAGGCGGGCGTCGAGCCCGAGGGCCCGGGCCCGCCGCAGGAGGGCGTCGCTCTCGGCGCCCGGGTTGACCCACAGCTCCGGGATGCCCCGCGCGGCGACCTCCTCGACCACCCGCTCCCCCGCCGCCGGGGGGACGTACAGCGTCGCCACGTCCAGGTGGCCCGGCGCGTCGGCGACCGAGGCGTACGTCTCCAGCCCCTCGACGGGCCGCGCGGCGGCGGCGCAGCGCGGGTTGATCGGCACGACGTCGTGGCCGGCCCGGCGGAAGGCCCGGACCGCCTTGTTCCCGAACTTCGCGCGGTCTTCCGAGGCGCCGATCACCGCGACCCTCATGCTTTCCAGTGTGGCAGGTACCGCGCGCGGCGGCAAGCCGCGGCGGCGCGGGGCTGTACAATCCGCCCCGGTGTCCCGCCACGCGTTCGTCCTCGCCGGCGTCTGCGCGCTGACGTTCTTCGCCGGGCTCGGCCGGCCGGCCCTGACCGATTCGGACGAAGCCTTCTACGCCCAGAGCGCCCGCGAGATGATCGAGCGGGGCGACTGGCTCACCCCCTACTACAACGGGGAGCCCCGCTTCGACAAGCCGGTGCTGTACTACTGGCTCGCCGCCGTTTCGTACGCGGCGGCCGGCGTCTCGCCCGGCGCGGCGCGGTTCCCCTCGGCGGCGGCGGGCGCCGGCCTCGTGCTGGTCACGTTCCTGTGCGCCCGGCGCTGGTGCGGCGAACCCACGGCGCGGCTGGCGGGGCTGATCGCCGCCACGAGCGCGGGCGTCGTCGCCGCGGCCCGCCAGGCCCTGCCCGACCTGCCCCTCGCCTTCTTCGTGACGCTCTCCACCTGGGCCGCGCTCGTGGCCCTGCTCGACGCCGCCCCGCGCCCCGCGCCCCGCGCGCGGCGCGGCTGGCTGCTGCTGGCGGCCCTGGGCGCGGCGGGCGCCTTCCTCGTCAAGGGTCCGGTCGGCCCGGCGCTCGTGGCCGCGGCCGTGCTGCCGGCGGCGGTCCTCGAACGGCGGCGGCGCGGCGCGCTCCCGCGCGTGCCGGCGGCCGACCTGGCCCTGGCCGCGGCGGTCTTCCTGCTCGCCGCCCTGCCCTGGTACGCCGCGATGGCCGCGGAGCACGGCGCCGGCTATCTCGAACGTTTCTTCTTCGCGGAGAACCTGGAACGCTTCGCCACCGACCGCTACAACGCGCCGCGCCCGGCGTGGTACTACCTGCCCATCCTGGCGGGCGGCCTGCTGCCCTGGTCTCCGTTCCTGATCCTCTGGGCGCCGGCCCTGCCGCGGCTCGTCCGGCGCCGCGGGGCGCTCGACGCGTCCGTCCTGCGGCTCGTGGTCTGGGCCGCCGCGCCGCTGGCCGTCCTCACCCTCTCGATCGGCAAGCAGCCGCGCTACGTCCTGCCTCTGCTGACGCCGCTGGCCATCCTCCTCGCCCGGGCCATGGTGCGCGCCCTCGACGGTTCGCCGGCGGCCCGCGGGACCTTCGCGGCGGCCGGCGCGGCGGCCGGCGCCGCCGTCGCCGCGATGGGCGGACTGCTCTACCGCGCCCGGCCGCTGCTGGCCGAATGGAGCCCGGCGGTCACCCTGGGCGTGCCCGCCGCCGTGCTCCTGGCCGGGGCCGCGATCGCGGCGGCCGCGCTGGCCGCACGGCGGCGCCCCCGGATCGCCGGAAGCCTCCCGGCTGCGGTCGCCGGGGCCGGGATCGTGCTGGCGCTCGGAGCGCACCTGGCCGTGCTGGCGTCTCCCGGCCCCGCCCCGGTGGAGCGGGTCGCGGCCCTGCTCTCCTCGGCGCGCGGGGACGGCGAGGCGTGGGGCCGCCACCGCGTCTTCGACCGCAACCTGGTCTACTACGCCGGCGCGCCGCACGTGGCGTTGTGGACGCCGGAGGCGGCCCGCGATTTCCTCGAGTCGTCCGCGCGGGTGCTGTGCGTCCTGCGGGAGGAGGACGCCGCGCGCTTCGAGCGAAACGGTCTCCGGCTGCGGCGCCTCGGCGCGGTGCGCTACCTGAACACGGGCAACCTGAACCTGCGCACGCTGCTCGACCCCGACCCGGAGCGGTACCTGCAGCGGGTGGTGCTGGTGGCCAACCGCCAGGAGTCTGCGCCGTAGAACGGCGCGGACGACGCGGCTATAATGCGGTATGGCCTTCACGCCCTGGACGCCCGTATCGGTCGCGCCCGCGAAGCCCAAGCCGGCCAGCGCGCCGGCCGCCGTGCCGATGCTGCCGCTGTCCGAACTGGATTTCGCCGGCTGCGAGGCGTTTCCCCTGACGCGCGGCGAGTACAGCCGCTACGAGGGGCGGCTGGAGGTATGGGACGCCGAGACCGAGACCGCCTGGCGGGTCCGCTCGACCACCATGGCCCACGAGAGCCCCGGCCAGCGTCTGGCCGGGCTGGTCGAGCGCATCGCCGCGGTGCGCGGGTCGCCCATCCACTGCTACGGTTCGGCGGACCTGCTGGTGCGCGACGCGCAGGGCAAACGGCGCCGGGTGATGCAGGCGGACCAGGTGGTCTATCTGTATCCGTCGCGGGCGGACCTGATGGGGGCGGCGGCGATGGTGGTGGGCGAGCATCCGTTCCCCGACGTGGTGCTGGAGGTCGACCACACGACGGACGTTCGGCGGGGGAAGCTGCGGCTGTACGAGTCGTGGGGCTTTCCCGAGTTGTGGGTGGACGTGCCGGAGCGCCGCGCGCTGAACCGCCCGCGGAACCGGCGCGCGGGGCTGACGATTCACCTTCTGGAGGGGGGCGCGTACCGCGAGTCTCCGGTGAGCCGGGCGTTCCCCGGCTGGCGGGCGAAGGCCATCCACACGGCGATGAACGAGGCGGAGCCGTCGGGCTGGACGCACGCGGTTCTGGAGCACCTGGGCCGGACGCTGGGCGAGCGGGACGGCACGGGGCCGGATGACGACCCTCTGCTGGGTTCGCTGCGGGATCAGAGCCGCGCGGAAGGGCTGGCGCAAGGACGCGCGGAAGGCGAAGCGAAAGGACGCGCCGAGGGACGCACGGAAGGACGCGCCGAAGGACGCGCGGAAGGCGAAGCGAAGGGCCGGATGGAGACCGTGCGCGAGGTCCTGCGGGCGCGGGGCGTCTCCTGTTCGGAGGACCTGTCGGCCGGCATCCCGAACGGCCTGCCCGACCGCGTCGTCGTCGCCGAGGCGCTGGTCTGCAAGAGCGAGCGGGACTTCCACGCTCGCCTCCGGGCGCACGTCGGGAAGTAACCGTCACCGCTCCCCGGCGAACGCGGCGCGGGGCGTGCGCCCGAGCGTCGCCGCCGAGCCGGTCGAGGAATCCCGTCGGCGGAACCCGGACGGCCTTCGCGGCGGCGGTCACCGGGTTCGGCACGTTCGGTCACCCGCGCGCCGGCGTGCGTCGAGAACCCGTCCTCCGGATCGAGTTCCTGCCGCGGCGGCGACGGCGCGCCCGCCGAGGCTCGAAGACGTTCACCGAGATGCTGCCGCGCGCCGCGCCCGACGGCGGGCTCCCCGCTGTCGGCGGGCGGCGGCGGCCAGCAGCCCGGCCAGGACGCCGGCGCCGGCGAGCGGCAGGGCGGGGACTTGGTCGGGAGTCTCTCCCGTATCGCCGGCGGCGGAGGCCGGCGTCACCGTCCGCGGCTCCGACGCGGGTCCTTCCACGTCGGGATGACTCGTCAGGGCCGTGACGGTGACGGTGTAGTCGACGCCGTTGGCGGTCCGTCCACCAGCGCCTCGAAGACGTCCGCGTCGGTGTAGACCCGGCGGAACCGGCCGTCGCCGTCCTCGGCGTGGACGCGGTACTGCGACACTTCGCCGGCGGCGGCGCTCCACGAGACGTGCAGTGCGCCGTCCCGCGGCGCGACGCGGACGCCGGCGACCCGGGACGGGGCCGCTCGGCGTCCAACCGGGCCCGCGGGAGTCCGCGTCGTTCTACGGCGCAGACCGACTCGCCCTCGCGCCGGCCTTCCGCCGCAGCCGCGCCTCGACGATCTCCGGCACCAGGCCGTCCAGCGATCCCCCGAGGGCGAAGACCTCCTTGGCCAGCCGCGAGCTGAGATAGGTGTAGCGCTCGTCCGGCATCATGAACACGGTCTCTATCGACTGGCTGAGCCGGCGGTTCATCAGCGCCATCTGCATCTCGAACTCGAAGTCGGAGATGGCGCGCAGGCCGCGCACGATCACGTCGGCGCCGCGGCGGGCCGCGTAGTCCACGAGCAGGCCGTGGAAGGTCTCCACCTCGACGTTGGAGTCCCGCCGGAAGACCTCCCGCGCGATCTCCACGCGCTCGTCCGGGGAGAACAGCGGCGACTTGTCCACGTTGACCAGGACCGCGATGACGATCCGGTCGAACAGCCGCGCGCCGCGCCGGATGATGTCGACGTGGCCGTTGGTCAGCGGGTCGAACGATCCCGGATAGACGGCCAGCCTACTCCTCGGCTCGGACATGGAAATCGAGAACGCTGTTCCCCGCCCTCACGCGCCGGACGTGCGTCAGCGGCGCGGCCGACACCGGCTCGGCGCGCCGCGGCCGCTCCACGACCACCCGCCCGCCGGCCGCCGTGCGCCGGCCGACCGCGGCCAGCAGGGCGCCCAGCGCGCGGTCATCATACTCGTACGGCGGGTCGAGCAGCGCGAGGTCGAACGCGGCGGCCGGGGCGGCGCGGTCCAGGGCGCGGGGCAGGACGCCGCGGACCACCGCGCCGCGGCCGGCCACGCGGCAGCGCTCCAGGTTGGCCCGGATCAGGGCGGCGGCCCGCGGGTCGCGGTCGATGAACGTCACGCGCGCCGCGCCGCGGCTGAGCGCCTCCAGCCCCAGCGCGCCGGTGCCGGCGCAGCCGTCCAGCACCTCGGCGCCGGCCACCGCCGCGCCGAGCACGTCGAACAGCGTCTCCCGGAGCCGGTCCGCGGTCGGCCGCAGGCCGGGCCAGGCCGGCGACGGGAGGCGGCGTCCCTTCAGGGTCCCGCCGATGATGCGCATCCCGTCTCAGGCCACGCCGGCCAGGCCGAAACGCCGGGCCCACGCGCTCCGCACCTCCGCCAGCCGCGGCTCGGCGGCGTCGGGACCCGCGAGCCAGGCCGCCGCCGCGCGCCGCGCCTCCTCCATCAGGCGGTGGTCCCGCAGCAGATCGCCCACGCGGAACGTCGGCACGCCCGACTGCCGCGTGCCGAAGAAGTCGCCGGGTCCCCGCAGTTCCAGGTCGCGCTCGGCGATCTCGAACCCGTCGGCGGTCTCCGCGAGCGCCCGCAGCCGGGCGCGCGCCGCGGCGGAGGGCCGCGCGGCGTGGACCAGCACGCAGTGGGACCGCGCCGCGCCGCGCCCCACGCGGCCGCGCAACTGGTGCAACTGCGCCAACCCGAACCGCTCGGCCTGCTCGACGACCATCACCGACGCGTTGGGCACGTCGATGCCGACTTCGATCACCGTCGTCGCCACCAGGACGTCGACGGCCCCGGCGGCGAAGGCCGCCATCGTCCGCTCGCGCTCGGCGGCCGGGGTCCGGCCGTGGACCAACCCCACGCGGGCGTCGGCGAAGACCCGGTCCTGCAGCTCCGCCGCCATCTCCGTCGCCGCCTTCAGGTCCAGCTTCTCGGATTCTTCGACCAGGGGATAGACGACGAACGCCTGGCGCCCGGCCCGCAACTCGGAACGGACGAGGTCCCAGGCCCGCGCGCGGCGCGACTCGCTCAGGACCGTCGTCCGGACCGGCTGCCGGCCGGGAGGCCGCCCGCGGATCTCCGAGGCGTCCAGGTCGCCGTACGCGGTCAGGGCCAGGGTGCGCGGGATCGGCGTGGCGGTCATCACGAGCACGTCGGGGTCGAGCCCCTTGGCGCGCAGGGTCGCCCGCTGCACGACGCCGAAGCGGTGCTGCTCGTCGATGATCGCCAGCCCCAGCGCCCGGAAACGGACTTCGCCCTGCACGAGGGCGTGCGTGCCGACGGCGAGCTGCGACGCGCCGTTGGCGATGCGGCTGGCGGCCTCCCGGCGCGCCCCGGCGGGGAGGGTTCCGGTCAGCAGGGTCGCGGCGAAGCGCGAGCGGGAGAGGACGCGGGCGACGCCGGCGTAGTGCTGCTCGGCCAGAATCTCGGTCGGCGACATGAACGCCGCCTGCAGTCCGTTCTCCATGGCGACGAGCGCGGCCAGCAGGGCCACGATGGTCTTGCCCGACCCCACGTCGCCCTGCAGCAGGCGGTTCATCGGGCGCGAACTCCGCATGTCGTCGACGATCTCCTTCAGGGCGCGCCGCTGATCGGCGGTCAGGCGGAACGGGAGCACGTCCCGCGCCGCCTGCCGGATCCGCTCGTCGACGACGATGCGGCGCGGCTTGATGCGCGTGTCCGTTTCGCGGCGGCGCAGCAGCAGGCCGAGCTGGAAGAAGAAGAACTCCTCGAAGATCAACCGCTGCTGCGCCGCGGTGCGGAACCCGTCGAGCGCCTCGACGGACGTGCCGGGGGGCGGAAAGTGCGCCTCCTGCAGCGCCTGGCGGCGCGGCGGGGCCCCGAGCCCGCGGCGGACCGCGGCCGGCAGCGCGTCGTCCACTTCCTCCGGCAGGTTCCGCAGCGCGTCGTGGACGACGCGGCGGCGGGACTTCGACGTCAGCGAGGCGAGCTTCTCGTACACGGGCACGATGCGGCCGCTGTGCACCAGGGGGCCGCCTTCGTCCTCTCCCCCGCCGGACACCACCTCGTAGTCGGGATTGGCGAGCTGCAGGCCGCCCGCGGGCCGCCGGTCGACCCGTCCGTGCAGGACGACCCGTTGTTGCGCCCGGAACACGTCCTCGAGGAACGCCTGGTTCGGGAACGCCGCGCGCACGCGGCCCGACTCGTCCTGCACGAGCAGCTCGAAGATGCGGAACCCCGGCCGCCGCGTGCTCCGCAGCCCGCAACCGAGCACGGTGCCGCTGACCGAAACGGTCTCGCCCGGCTTCAGATCGCGGATCGGTCGCAGGCGGGCGCGGTCCTCGTAGCGGGACGGCAGGGCGAGAAGCAGGTCCTCGACCGTCCGCACGCCCGCCGCGGCCAGCTCCCCGGCGCGCCGGGGGCCGACGCCTTTCAGGTATTGAACGGGGGTTTGCAGGGCGTCAGCCGCGGGAGGCGCCGGCATCGCTCACTGTACGACCACCATCCGTCGCGGCTCGACGCGCAGCGCTTCGATGCCGTCGGGCAGCGGAATCGGCCCGCTCACGTCGATCCCGTCGGGATACCGGCCGGACCGCGTGTACATCCGCACCAGCTCGGCGACGAGGGTCGCCGGCACGGACAGCGACCCGACCCGCGCCGACTCGACGTCGATGGTGAGCGTCCGGCCGGCGGAGCGCACCACGCCCACGGCCGTCACCGGCAGCCGCCCGCCGAGGAGGCGGAGCGGACTGAACCGGCCGGGCGCCTGCCGCTCGCGCACCGAGTCGAGGTCCACGGTGGCCGTGACCGTCAGCCGCCCGCCGGCCTCCATGCGCATCTCCGGCGCGGTCAGGCCCGGCGGCAGCCGGTCCGCGGCCTGGAACCGCAGATACCCGTTGACGGCCCGCTCGGGGAGGACGACGAGCCGCTCGCCGCCGCCCCGCGGCGTGGCCGCGTTGAGCAGGATGCGCGCCAGCGCGCTCTCCAGCAATCGGCCGTCGGCGGCGGTCAGCGGCCCGTCCGTCTGCGCCGCGGCGGCCGATCCGCACAGGGCCGCCAGGGCGAGGATCCAGGTCACGGACAAGACTGTAGCATGGGGGGCGCGGCGCGGCCGGACGGCGGTCCCCGCGGGCCGGGGATCGTGCGATGTTCGCCCCTTGACGAATCGCGCCTCTTGTGGCTGAATGGCGGTGAGCCGTGGGTGTTTCACCGCGCGTCGATCGGAACGAATCGTGATTGGTCCACGGTGGGAGACCATGAGGATGCATCGGTCGTTGTGCAGTCTGGGTGTTGCCGGCTTGCTGGCTGGAATCCTGGCCTGCACACAGGAAGTCGAGTCGGAGCGCAGGTCCGTCGACGGAGGAGGCGCTGACGCGCATGTCCGGGAAACGGTCGCGGAGTCCGATCGGGTTCTCGCCGAGCGAGGCGACGCCGACGCGCAGGCTCTCCTCGGGGCGGCGTACTACAACGGACGTGGCGTGGAACAGGACTACGGGGAGGCGGTGCGCTGGACCCGGCTCGCCGCTGAGCAGGGCAACGTCCGTGGGCAGAGTCTCCTCGGGGCGATTTACTACAACGGACACGGCGTGGAGCAGGACTACGGGGAGGCGGCACGTTGGGCCCGGCTCGCCGCCGAGCAGGGTGACGCGGGCGCGCAGATGCTCCTCGGGATGTCGTATCTGAGCGGGACCGGCGTGGCGCAGGACGACATCTCCGCCTACGTGTGGCTGACTCTCGCTGATTCAGGCGGCGGTATCCAGGGCGTCAGCGCCCTCCGTGACCGTCTCGCCCAACGCCTGACGCCCGAACAGGTTGCGGAAGCACAGGCGCGGGTGCGCGACTGGGAAAAGTAAACATCGGTCGGAGTGGTTCCGTCGCATGCGGAGTGCATGTTGGAGTGCGCCATACTGGTGACTCCAGACTGGTCGGTCACGTACTGTGTGTACTGGTGTTGACGTATTCGGTTACCGGGTTGCGGGACCGGTTTTGCTCAGTGAAATGCGACCGAATGGCTGCGGCCGACGGAAAGTTGCGACGGTGCAAATTGGTCGCCTTGGCAGCGCGTGGCGAAGTCCCCGCTGCCTTCGAGCGGCGATGCATCCCGCCTGACGGCGTTGTTCGTCGGTTGCCACGGGCGGCCGGGCCAGATTGTCAAAAGCGCCGCGCGCGGCCGGAGCGGACGTTACGTCTGGCGGCGCGCCTCCGGTTCTTCCGGGGTTCCGGCGCCGAGCCCGTCGCGCGACGGGCGCACGGGGGCCGCGGCTCGGCGTGAGACGGGGTGCGGAGCGGGGTCGGCCGGGCCTGCCGCCGTCAGGCGGGCGGCGGCAGGGCCAGGGCTTCGGGTTCGACGGGTTTGGGAGCGCAGAGCAGGGTGGTGATCAGCGCGCGCAGGTCGAGTCCGCGTTGGCGGGCGGTACGCACGACGCTGGCCAGCACCTGCTGGGTGTTGGCCCCGCGCCGGGTGCGGTTGCCGCCGCACACCTTGCGGGTGACCACCGCGGGTCGGATGGCCTGTTCGGCGCGCCAGTTGGTGGCGTCGATGGACGGGTCGCAGAGGAAGAGGAACACGGCCGGGAACTCGTTGGTCAGGTGCTTGGCGAAGCGCTCGGCGTCGGCCAACGGCGGCGGGTCGGCGAGCAGGCGTTCGAGCCGGGCGACGAGTCGTCCGCGGGCCGACGCCAGGCCGTGCTCGCCGATCTCGTCCGCGTTCGCGCGGTCCCGCAGGGCGAGGCCGTCCTGCAGGACCGCCTGCACTTCGCCCGCCCAGGGGCTGTCGGGATGCGCGGCCTGCAAGTGCTTGCACCGCCGCAGCAGGTGGGCCAGGCACGTCTGGTGCGGCGCGTTCTTGAAGCCGCGGTAGGCGACCCACCCGTCCCGCACCAGCACGCCGGCGAAGTCGGGGCCGAGAATCTTCGCGGCCTCCTTGAACCCCCGGCCCTCGCAGATGGCGTAGACCGTCGTCTCCGGCGTGGTGAAGGCCCACAGCCAGTGCTTGACCGCCTTCACCCGCCAGCCGGTCTCGTCCGGCGTGACCACCGGACTGCAACGGACCTGCTCGCACAGCTTCGCATACGCCGGCGCCGCCATGGCGCCGGTGCGGTGCAGCAGCCGGACCACGGCGCCCTTGGTCACCTGCAGGCCGAACCGGGTGCGCAGAACGCGGACGACCTTCTCCAGCGGCATGCCCAGTTCGGTGTGCAGTTCGACGACAAGCGCGGCCACGTTCGGACCCAGTTGGACGGAGGCCGCGCCCAACGCGTCGGAAGTCTGCAGAGCGTGCCGGCCCTGCACCCGCCGCCGGCACGCCGAGCAATGACCCACCTCGACGTCGAAGCGCCGCACCAGAGGACGCACCTCCGGCAGGTCTTCCTGATACTGCGACGCCGTGCGGGTCACCACGACCGCCTTGCCGCAGTCCGGACACGTCGTCGGGGCCGGCGCCGCGTGCGTCTCGTCAACCCGCGTCGGCGGCCGGCGGCGGCCCTGCTTCCCATACTCCGCCCCGGCGCGCCGGCCGGGGCGCCCGCCGCGGCCCTGCGGACGGTCCTTGGCGAAGGGGGCCGCCTGCCGGCGGCTGGCGCGCTGCGCCGCCTCGAGCTCCTTCTCCAGATGCTCGCTGCGGCGCTTCCAGTGGTCCCGCTCCTCGATCAGCCGCGCCTTGTCTCGTTCGAGACGTTCGATGATCCGCACGTCCCGAGGGTCCCGCTGCCGCCGGGAACCGGTCGAATCGCCGCGGCCGGCCTGCTTGCGCGCCATGATCCACGTATCGGCACGTGCCCGCCGCACCTGCACACCTTTTCAGGGATTTTCCGTCACAACCCGGTAACCGAAGACGTGTTGACCAGCGGTTCGACCGGCTGGGGGCGTGGCTTCCGTGTCGTCGCCTCCCGGTGACATAGCCGAAGGTGCCTTCTTGGCCGGAGTGCCGAGGCAAGTCGCCGTGCGACGCTCTCAAGCCTACTCGGAGCGTAGCATTCTGAGCGGGTCCACGCGCGCGGCCCGCCGGGCCGGAAGCCAGCAGGCGGCGAGCGCGGCGGCCGCGAGCGCCAACGGGGCCAGCAGGAACGTCAGCGGGTCGTCGGCGGCGACGCCGTAGAGGAAGCTCTCCAGCGCGCGGCTCGCCGCCGCCGCCGCGCCCACGCCCAGGAGGACGCCCGCGCCGGCCAGCCCCGCGCCCTGCCCCACGACCAGCGCGAGAATCCGCGCGTTCCCCGCGCCCAGGGCCATGCGGATGCCGATCTCGCGCTCGCGCTGCGCCACCGTGTAGCTCAGCGCCCCGTAGACGCCGACGGCCGCCAGCGCCAGGGCCAGCCCCGCGAGCGACGCGACGAAGAAGGCGTGGAGGCGCGGCCAGGCGACCGCGTTCGACAGCCGCGCCTCCATCGTCGTCACCTCGCCGATCGTCGCCCGCGGGTTCGCCGCCGCCACCGCCGCGCGGAGAAACGGGATCACGGCCGGCGAATCCCCCGCCGTGCGGACCACAACCCGGACCCCCTGGCTGAAGCCGAAGAACCGCTCGCCGGCCTGGGCCAGCGCGAAGTACGCTTCCGCCTGCCTCTCCCCCGTCAGATCGAGCCCGCCGTACACGACGTCGCCCACGACGCCGACGACCTCCCAGGGCTCCCCGAAACCCACGATCACCCGCCGGCCCACCGCCGGCCGATCGCCGAAGAGCGCGCGGGCCAGCGTCTCGTTGGCCACCAGCACGCGCGGGCTCTCGCGCCCGTCCCGCGGGGTGAGCGTGCGGCCGGCGCGCAGGCGGAAGCGCAGGGCGTCGAGGTAGCCGGGACTGACGACCTGCAGATCCGTCCGCGCCATCTCGCTCGGATCGCTCGGCACGGGCGTGCCGGCCGGCCGGAGGGGGGCGCTGCTCGGCGCGTTGCGGTCGAAGGGCAGGTGCCGCGACAACCCGACCGCTTCGACGTCCGGCAGAGAGCCCAGCCGCGCCGTCAGCTCGTCGAAGAGGCGTTCCGCGTGCCCCTGATGCTCCGCCAGCACCCGGGACGCTTGCGCTTCCATCTCGTGCGGCGCGACCCCCAGCGGATTCATGACCGTCGCCGTCACCACGCGGGCCGGGTCGAAGCCGCGGTCGAAGGCGAGCAGCCGCGCGAAGCTGCGCGCGAACAGCCCCGCGCCGATCAGCAGCGCCACCGCCACGGCCACCTGCAGCGCCGACGCCGCCGCGCGCAGGCGTTGCGTCCGCCAGCCGGAACCGCCCGCCGACGGCGCGCCGCCGCCGCTCAGCGCCCGCGCCGGGTCGACGCGCGACACCTGCAGCGCGGGGACCGCGCCGCACAGCAGCCCGACGGCGATCGACAGTCCGGCGCCGAAGGCGAACACCACGGCGTCGATGCGCACCTCGTCCAGGCGCGCGACCCCGGCCGGGGCCAGCGCGGGCGCGGCGCGCAGCAGGACGGCCGCGGCGGCCAGGCCGAGCGCGCCGCCGCCCACGCTCAGCACCGTGCTCTCGGTCAGAAGTTGACGCACGAGCCGGCCGCGGCCGGCCCCCAGCGCCGCGCGGACGGCGAGCGCCCGCCGCCCCGCCGCCCCGCGCGCCAGCAGCAGACCCGCCGCGTTCAGACAGGCGGCCAGCAACACGAGCGCCGTCACCGCGGTCAGCATCGACAGCGCCGGCCGGTACTCGCCGACCATCTGCTCCAGCAGCGGAACCACGCGGACGCCGGCCGACCCGCTCCCCCCGGGCCGGGCCGGGAACGCGCCGCCGCTCCCCTGCCCCCGCAGGATGCCGCCGGCCTCCGCCGCGGCCTGTTCCGCCGACACGCCGGGCCGCAGCCGCCCGAGCGCCCGGAACACGACGGTGGTGGTGAAGGACGGGGCGCCGGGCCGTCCCGGCGCGCTCGCCGCGCTCGCCGCGCTCGGCGGCGCGACGACGTACGGCGTCCAGAACTCGCCGTCCGGGGCCGGGAAGCCGAACCCCCCGGCCAGCACGCCGACGACGACGTGCGGGGCGCCGCCGAGGTCGACGGCGGTTCCGAGGACGGCCGGGTCCGAGGCGAAGCGGTTCGTCCAGGCGCCGTGGCTCAGCAGCGCGACGCGCTCGGCGCCCTCCCGCGCGTCCTCCTCCCGGAAGAGCCGCCCCAGACGGGGCCGCGCCCGGAACAGCGGGAACAGCGCCGGCGAGACCCGCGCGCCGCGCAGGGTGACGCCGTTCCACGCGGCGGAGTACTCCTCGTAGGCGGCGAGCTGCTCGAACGACCCGGCGTGCTCCTGCAGCAGGGGCAGCGCGCGGTTCGACAGCCGCAGGTCCGAAACGCCTCCCGGGCCGGTCAGCTCGCCGACGCGCACGATCGCGCCGGCGTCCGGGTACGGCAGGGGGCGCAGCAGGACGCCGTGGACGATGCTGAACATCGCGGTGTTCGCGCCGACGCCCAGCGCGAGGACGAACGACACGGTGGCCGCGAAACCGGGACCGCGCCGCGCGCCGCGGAGGGCGTGACGCAGGTCGCGCCCCAGGTCGTCGAGCCAGCGCCGGCCCCGCGCGTCCCGGCCGGCCCGCTCGATCCCGGTCTCGCTCCTCATCGCGTCCCCTGCTCCTCTCTGCACCATCCTGATGAAATCGTATCGGAATCCATCGATTCCACGACAATTGGCGCATTGCAGCACCCAGAGCCTCTGCGCACCATCGGAAAAATCTTGGTCTTCGCCTTTTTTTTGCTGTAAGATCCGCGGCGGCGGCGCAACGCCAGGAGGCCACGTGCAACCGCTCACCAGACGCCAGCGCGAGATCCTCGACTACCTGGCGGAGTTCATCGAGCACCGCGGCTACAGTCCGAGCCTCGAGGAAATCGGCCGGCGCTTCGGGCTCTCGTCGCTGGCCACGGTGCACAAGCACCTGACGAACCTGCAGGACAAGGGCTTCATCAAGCGCGCCTGGAACCGCAGCCGCTCCGTCGAGCTCGCGCCCTCGCAATCCGCCGGGCGGGCCGTGGAGATCCCCCTGCAGGGCTACGTGGCGGCCGGCGACCCCATCGAAGCGGTGGTGTCGCCGGAGACCATCGCCGTCCCCGAGCACCTGACCGGGACCCGCGCCACCTACGCCCTGCGCGTCCGCGGCCGGTCGATGATCGACGAACAGATCCGCGACGGGGACGTCGTCATCGTCGAAGACCGCAAGACGGCCGAGAACGGCGAGATGGTCATCGCCCTGCTCGACGGGTCGGAGGCGACGCTGAAGACCTTCCACCGCGAGGGCCGCCGCGTCCGGCTGCAACCGGCGAATCCCGAGCTGCAGCCGCTCGTCGTCGACGCCGGCCGGGTCCAGGTGCAGGGCGTCGTCATCGCGCTCATGAGAAGATACTGACGAGCCGGCCCGCCGGCGCCCCCGGCCGGGACGCGGTCGAAGCACTCACCAAGGACGAGAAATGCCCGAACGCAAGCAGATCAACTTCACGATCGTGCCGGACGAGCCGAGCGACGTCGCCCGCACCTACGCCAACTTCTGCTCGATCTCCCATACCCCCTTCGACTTCACGCTGACGTTCTGCGAGGTGCTGCCGCCCTCCGAGACCGAGGTTCGCGCGGCCGACGGCGACGAGTCGGAGGACTCCTCGGTGCGGCAGCTCCGCGCCCCGGTCCGCGCCCGCATCGTCGTGCCCGCGCAGTTCGTCCCCAGCCTCATCAGCGCCCTGCAGGAGCACGCCCGCGCCTTCAGCGAAGCGCCGCCCAAGGTGTCCGCGCCCGGCGACGCGGTGCACTAGCCGGGCCCCGTCCAGGCCGTGACCGACAAGCGGTTCGAGGAGCTCGTCGCGGAGGCGATGGACCGGATCCCGCGCTTCTTCCAGGAGGAGATGCCGGAGTTCTTCGACGACGACGTCTGGAACCAGAACGTCGTCGTGCAGGTCGAGGACGAGCCCGCGCCGGAGGTGCTGGCCGACCTCGGCATCGAGCCGCCGGACTCGTTGTACGGCCTCTACGAAGGGACGCCGCGGACCGAGCGCGAGTGGAGTCCGGCGGGAGACCTTCCGGACCGCATCACCATCTTCCGCAATCCGATCCTGGAGGACTGCGAGGACGAAGCCGACGTCGTGCGGGCCGTCGGCGAAACGATCATCCACGAGTACGGCCACTACTTCGGCCTCAGCGAGGAGGAAATCGACGAGGCCGAAGCCGTCTGGGCCGAGGATTTCGACGACGGCGGGCTCGACTGACGCCCGCCGGCCCGCCCGGCCGCGGCGGCGGCTCGGCCAGCACTTCCTCGAGCCCGCCTGGGTGCGCAAGGTCGTCGCGGCGATCGCGCCCGCGGAGGACGAGCTCTTCCTGGAGGTCGGCGCGGGGCGCGGGGCGCTGACGCTGGGCCTGGCGCGGCGGGCGCGGCGGCTGCTGGCCGTCGAACTCGACGCGGAGCTCGCCCGGCGGCTGCGGCCCCGGGTCCCCGCCCACGTGGAGGTCGCGCAGGCCGACTTCCTGCGCCTCGACCTCGCCGCGGCGGCCGCGGCGCTGCGCCGCGCGGGCGGCGGGCCGGCCGCTCCGCTGCGCGTCGCCGGCAACCTGCCCTACGGCGTGTCCGCGCCGATCCTGCTGCGGCTGCTGCGCGGCGCGGCCGGCGCGGGGATACGCGACGCCGTCGTCATGCTGCAGCGGGAGGTGGCCGAGCGCGTCGTCGCGGAACCCGGCGCGCGGGCCTGGGGACCGCTGGCGGTCATGACGGCCCTGCGCGCCGACGCCCGGCGGCTGCTCGACGTGCCGCCGGGGGCGTTCCGGCCCGCGCCGAAGGTCTCCTCGGCGGTCGTCTCGTTGCGCTTTCGCGACCCGCTCCGCGCTCCCGCCGACGCCGCGGTCTTCGAGTCGCTGGTGCGCCGTCTGTTCACCCGGCGCCGCAAGCAGCTCGTCAATGCCCTGGCCGCGTTCGACGCCGGGCCCGGCGCCGACCCGCTGAGCGCGTGCCGCGCCGCGGGCCTGCCGCCGACCCGCCGGCCGGGCGCCCTCGGCCTGCCGGAGCTCATCGACCTGGCCGACGTTCTGGCCGGGGCGCGCCGGGGGTCCGGGCCGTAGCACGCCGCGGACTCCCGCGGACCGGCCGGGCGCCGAGCGGAGCCGTCAGGCGACGAGCAGCGGGCGGGAGTCCGCGCCGTGGCCGACAATTGGCGGGCCGGCGCCCATGCTATACTGCGCCCCGTTCCTGCCGACCTTGCCACCCTTCCCAGCCGCTCGCGCGGAACCGCGGCCCCCGGGACACCCGCCCGGCCCCGCGCTTGCGCCGGCCTTCGCGAGCAGCGCACGCCCCGGCCGCTGACGCAACGGGGACCGCACCCACGGAACTTCCGGACATGACCCGCGGCCGTTCACCCGCCGTCGAGGTCCTGCTGCTCGGCGGCGTCGGCGAATTCGGCATGAACGCGATGGCCGTGCGTTGCGGGGGCGCGAGCATCCTCGTGGACGCGGGCGTGGCGTTCCCCGGACCCGAGCACCTCGGAGTCGACCTCGTCATCCCGGACCTGCGCTCGGCCGCCGACGCGATCGGCCCCGTGTCGGCCCTGTTCCTGACCCACGGCCACGAGGACCACATAGGCGCCGTGCCCTGGCTGTGGGACCTCGTCGAGGGCCCCGTCTACGGAACGCGGCTCACGCTGGCCCTGCTGGAGCGCAAGCTCGCCGAGCGCGGTTGCGACGCGGCCGGGCGCCTGTCGCCCGTCTCCCCGCCGGAGACGGTCGAGGCCGCCGGCCTGCGCGTGGAGTTCGTCCACGTCGCCCACGGCATTCCCGACGCGGCCGCGCTCGCCATCCACACGCCGGCCGGCACGCTGCTGCACAGCGGGGACTTCAAGTTCGATCAGACGCCTCCGGACGGCCGCCCGACGGACGCGGGCCGCCTGGCCGACCTGGGCCGCGCGGGCGTGCTGGCGCTCTTCTCCGACAGCACGAACGCGACCCGGCCGGGCCTCTCCGGCTCGGAGCGACAGGTGACGCCGGCCTTCGAGGAGATCTTCGCCGCCGCGCCGCGGCGGATCGTCGTGACCGCCTTCTCCTCCAGCCTGCACCGGATGCAGTTGCTGGTCGACCTCGCCGAGCGTTTCGGCCGGCACGTCGCGTTCGTCGGCCGCGGCATGGCCGCGAACGCGGAGCTGGCCGCCCGGCTCGGCTACCTGCGCGTGCCGGCCGGCCTGCAGGTCGCCGAAACCGACGTGGCGAAGCTGCCGCCGGAGCGCGTGCTCTGCCTCGTCACCGGTTCGCAGGGGGAGCCGTTCGCCGCCCTGTCGCGGATGGCCGCCGGCGCCCACCGCCACGCGCGGATCGAAGAGGGCGACGTCGTGGTCTTCTCGGCCCGGGCCATCCCCGGCAACCGGCGCGCCATCGAGCGGCTGATGAACCAGGTCGCCCGCCGCGGCGCGCGGATCGTCGACGAGCGGGACAAGCGGGTGCACGTTTCCGGGCACGGCAGCGAGGAGGATCTGAAATTGATGCTCTCGCTGATCAGTCCGCGCTGCTTCGTGCCGATACACGGAGAGTACCGTCACTTGGCGCACCATGCGCGGCTCGCCGAACAGGTGTCCGGCGGGGAGACGGAGGTGCTGCTGGCCGAGAACGGCGACCGCCTCTGCTTCGACGAGTCCGGGGGGTGGATCGGCGAGCCGTTCCGGGCCGGGCGGGTGTTGATCGACGGCGCGCGGACGGGCGAGGTCGCCGACGAGGTGCTCCGCGACCGGCGGCAGCTCGCCGGAGACGGCGTCGTCGTCGCGGTCCTGGGACTGAACGCCCGCACCGGGCGGATGGAGCGGGACCCGGAGCTGGTCACCCGCGGATTCGTCACCGGCGCGGCGACGGACGCGCTGCTCGACGCCGCGGTGGAGAACCTGAGGGCGCTGGCCGCCGAGGCCGGCGTCGAGGAACGCCCGGACCGGGGCGCCGTCGAGGAGCGGGCGCGAGTGGAGTTGCAGCGTTTCTTCCGCAAACGGACCGGCCGGCGGCCGCTGGTGCTGCCGGTCGTCCTGGAGATCTGAATCCGTGGCCGCCACCACCCTGTCCCATCGCGTGAGCGAGATAGCCGGCGTCGCCTTCTTCGCCGCCGCCCTCGTCTGGCTGGTGTCGCTGACGACGTACGACGCGGCCGACGCCGTCTGGTTCTTCAATCCGGACGGCGCGGCGCCGCCCGTCAACATGGTCGGCCGCGTCGGCGCCTTCCTGGCCGAGATCTCCTACCAGCTCGTCGGACTGACCGCGTTCCTCATCCCCGTGCAGCTCATGGTGCTGGGCTGGCACGCCTTCTGGTGCCGGTCCGTCGGCGCGGCGTACACGAAGCTGCTCGGCCTGGGCGCGGCCGTCGGCTGCTGCGCCGGTTTCCTCAGCCTCTCCTTCGGGCGCATCGTGGAGTCGCCCCGGCCCATCGACGCCGGCGGCTATCTCGGCGCGCTGCTGACCGGCCTCCTCGCCGAGTACTTCAACCGGATCGGCGCGATCATCGTCATCCTGACCGTCCTGTTCCTGGCCGTGATGCTGTCGACGCAGTTCTCGCTCGGCCAGCTCTTCTCCGCCGTCTGGAACGGCCTGCGCGCCGCGGCGCGGGCGCTGGGCGACGGGGTCGGCGGCTGGTGGACGAGGCGCCGGCGCGAGCGGCAGCGGCGCGACGTCGTCAACAAGCACCTGGCCCGGACCGGCGCGTCGTCCGCCCGCACCGAGATCCTCGCCCGGAGCCGGGGACCGGAGCGCCCGCGCCGGAGCGAGCCGCCCGAACCGGACGCGGCGCCGGACTGGCCGGAGACGCCGGAGCCCGCGCCGGAACCCGACGATCCCGCCGGGGACATTGAGTTCGAACCGCTTCCCGCCGCCTCCGCCCTGCCCACGCCGCCCCCCATGACGCCGCCGGCGCCGCGCCGCGCGCGAGGCGCCGCCGCCGACTTCGCCCCGCCCGCGCCCGCGATGACGCCGCAGCCGGAGACCTTCGAGTCGACGCCGACGCCGACCCCCGACCTGTCGATGCAGGAACGCCGCAGCCGCTACGCGTGCCCCCCCGTCTCGCTCCTCGACTCGCCGAAGGCGATGCAGACCTTCGACGAACGGCAGTTGATGGACCGCGCGCACCTGCTCGAAAGGAAGTGCGCCGAGTTCTCGGTGGAAGGCTCGGTGGTCCAGATCCACCCCGGCCCGGTCGTCACGACCTACGAGTTCAAGCCGAACGCCGGCGTGAAGTACAGCCGCGTCACCGGCCTGGCCGACGACCTCTGCCTGGCGATGCAGGCCGAGTCCGTGCTCATCGAGCGCATCCCCGGCAAGTCGACGGTGGGCATGCAGATCCCCAACGCCGTGCGCGATCAGATCTCGCTGCGGGAGCTGCTGCAGTCGGAGCCGTACACCGAGTCGTCCTCGAAGCTCACGCTGGCGCTCGGCAAGACCATCCACGGCGAACCGGTCGTGGCCGACCTGGCCACCATGCCCCACCTGCTCATCGCCGGGGCCACCGGCACCGGCAAGTCCGTGTCGATGAACGCGATGCTGACCAGCATCCTGTACCGGGCGACGCCCGAGGACGTCCGCCTGATCCTGATCGACCCCAAGCGCCTCGAGCTCGGGATGTACGCCGACATCCCCCACCTGCTGACGCCGGTGGTCGTCGATCCCAAGCAGGCCAACAACGCGCTGCGCTGGGCCGTGCGGGAGATGGAGGAACGCTACAAGCTGCTCGCCGCCGAGGGCGTGCGCAACATCGGCCAGTACAACCGCAACGTGCGCCGGCAGCTCGACGAGCAGGCCGGCGGCGCGGAAGGGACCGCCGCCGAGGGCGGCGAAGAAGGCGCCGAGACTCCCGGCCCGCTGCCCTACGTCATCCTGGCGATCGACGAGCTGGCCGACCTGATGATGGTCGCCAGCAAGGACGTCGAGGAGTCCATCGCCCGGCTGGCCCAGATGGCCCGCGCGGTCGGCATCCACCTGATCCTGGCGACCCAGCGGCCCTCGGTCGACGTGATCACGGGGCTGATCAAGGCCAACCTGCCCTCGCGCATCGCGTTCCGGGTCTCCTCGAAGGTGGACTCGCGGACGATCCTCGACGGCAACGGCGCCGAACAGCTGCTCGGCAAGGGCGACCTCCTCTACCTGCCGCCCGCCTCGTCGCGCTGCGTCCGGCTGCACGGCCCCTACATCTCCGAGCGCGAGACCGCGCGTCTGTGCAGCTTCCTGCGCAAGCAGGGCGCCCCCGGCTACGACGAGTCGATCACCGCCGACGAGAAGGCGCCGGAAGCCGCGCCCGCCGAGCACGACGACCTGTACGACCAGGCCGCGCGCATCATCGTCGGCAACGGCCAGGCGTCCATCTCCTACCTGCAGCGGCGTCTGCGCATCGGCTTCAGCCGCGCCGCGCGGCTCGTCGACATGATGGAGGCGGACGGACTGGTGTCGGCGGGCGCCGCGGGCAAGCCGCGCGAAGTGCTGGTCAAGCAGGACTACTTCGACCAGGTCGACGTGCAGATGCGCTAGGAGTCTGCGCCGTAGAACGGCGCGGACTCCTGGAGCGGTCAGGATGGGCGCCGAGCGGAGCCGCAAGGCGACGCTTGGCGGGCGCTAGCGCCCGCCAAGCGTCGTCGACAGCTCGTTCTGGCTGATCCCGATCTCTCGCAGTCGATGGTAGGATGGGGAGACTCCCCATGTTCGACACGCACGCCATCGCCCGCTCGCTGACCGCCGCCGACCTGACCGACGCCCAGGCCGACGCCATCACCGACGCCGTCCGCGAGGCCGCCGAGCACGACGCCGCCGCCGTCGACGTCGACGCCCTGGCGACGCAGGCGGACGTCGCCGCCGTGCAGGCGGACGTCGCCGCCGTGCAGGCGGACGTCGCCGCCCTTGAAGCGCGCCTCGAAGAGCGCATGACGCACTTCGCCACGAAGGAGGACCTCACGGCCCTCGAGGCGCGCATCTACCGCGCGATGCTGGTCCAGGCCGGCGCCATCGTCGGCGCGCTGGTGGGCATCGCCGGGATGGTCGTCGGAGTCCTCCGCCTGCTCGAGTCCGGCTCGTGAATCAGACGGCTGCGCGTCCGTGGTTCATGCGGAGGTCGTCGAGGCGACCCGGGGACTGCGCGCCGACGCGTTGACGCTACCGCGCACCGGCGAACTCAGCGGCCGGCCGAGCCGAGGCCGAGGCGGGTGGCGCTCCCGCCGCCCCCAATGCCCGCCGCGCGCACGCCGCGCCGCTTGCGCACGGCGATCAGGAGACCGGCGAGCGCCGCCCCGAGCAGGACGGCGGTCAGGCCGAGCACGCCCACGACGGAGAACGCGCCGAGCACGACGTCGATGACGGTCGTCTGCTCGGTGGTCGGCTCGACGACCTCGAAGACGAGCGGCGTCACCGGCTGGGGCTGGACGGTCACGGAAACAGCCTACCAATTCGGGTTGCCGAACGCCACCGTCGAGAAGAACGGCGACTTTCTCGGGCATGAAAAAGGTGTCCCGGCGCCACGCGAGGACGAGCCTCTTCGATCAGGGGCGTGACGGCGGGACGTTTCTTCCAGCAGGTCACTCTACGAATTCGGCCGCGTTCCGTCAACCGTCCCGACGGGTCCCGGCCCGCCGTGCCGGCCACGGGCGCATACCGCTCGATGCGGTGGGCGTTCCGTCAACCGTCCCGGCGGGTCCCGGCCCGTCTGCCACGAACCCCGCCCGGCGCGGCGGCACGGCCGCTCGGCGGCTACGCGGGCCGCGTCGCCTTGCCGCCGTGCACGGTCGGCTCGCCACACCACTGCGCGCGGAGCACGGCGAGCGGTTCGAGGATCGACGCGGGCAGGCCGAGGAGGTCGACGAGCACCGCGGCGTCGAGGGCCTGCCGGGTCTCGTCGCGGTACGCCTCGTTCGCGGGCAGGAAGGTCCGCTCCCGGAACCGTCCCAGCAGGTCGCGGGCCAGGGCGTGTTGCGCGTCGCCGAGCGCCCGCGGGTCGAGCACCGGGAGGTCCGGCAGCCGGCTGACGGTCAGGCACGCGCGGCCCGCCTGTTGCACGGAGCCCTGCCACCAGAAGAGCATCAGGCCGAGGGTAGTGTTGGCCCACAGCACGGCCGCCGTCTCGTGGCGTCGATCGGTCATCCGGAAGTTCGGCCACGCCCGGCCGCCGAGCGTGGACGTGGGCGTCAGGCAGGCGGCGAGGCTCTGCGAGTTCAGGCGGAAGTCGCGGTTGAAGTGCAGGCGGGTCGCGGTGCCCCAGGCGTCGGCGGCCCGTCCCTCCGCGCGGTCGCGGACCACGCCCTCGGAGTCCGGCTCGACGATCAGGCGGCGCTCCCGCCCGGCTTGGTGCCCCCACAGTACGGGGAAGGTCGGTTCGACGGTCCGGACGGGCACGACGTCGAACGGTCCACGGAGCGTTTCCCACGCTTCGTCGGTGACGTTCTTCCCCCAGCTCGAGGCGCGCCGCTCGACGCCGTTGATGTCGCGGTCGATCAGACCGCGCGCGCCCAGCGCGCCCAGGCGCGTCACGGGCAGCGCGTGGGTGTCGTTCGTGCGCGGGAGCGTCAGCGCGCCGGCGCGCAGCCCCCGGACCGCTTCGACGACTTCCGGATGAAACACGGACGCGCAACCGCCGTCGTCCCACGTGCCGACCACGCGGGTCCCGCAGAGATCGTCGCCGAGCAGGATCCGGCTCCGTCCCCGCCGCGCCGCGTCCCGGACGGCCGCGGCCAGGCCGGCCGCCTCGGTGGCCGAGGCCGGGCGCTTCCGCAACGACACGAACGTGACCGGCGCCGCCTGCGCGTCCGCCGCTTCTTCGCCGGGCGACGCCGCCTCGTCGCCGGCGTCCGCCCGGCGCCGGGCGACGACCAGCACCTCCCCCATCCCGGTGTCGGCGGAGAACGACTTCTGCTCGTCCCGGCCGGCGGACGCCAGGCTGATCACGGTCGTCCCTTCGTACCGCGACCGCAGCAGTTCGCGGCTCGCCGCCCAGGCGTTCCCCTGCAGCAGGCTGAGCGGCATCACCAGCGCCAGCACGCCGCCGGGCTTCACCTTCGCCTCGGCCAGATCGAGGAAGTTCGACGCGAGTCCGGCGTTGCCGTGGCCGGTCGGGGCCTCGATCTCCTTGCGGATCTCCTTGAGCAGCGCGGACATGGCGGCCTGCTCCGCGTCGTCGTTCCCCAGGCCCGCGAACGACGGCACCGGCACGTCGGCCGCCTCGTGGTTGGTCGGGCGGGTGAACGGCGGGTTCATGATCACCAGGTCCATCGACCGGTGCGCCAGCAGGAACGTGTCGCTCCACTTGCCCTCCCGGTCCACCCCGGCCGCGCCGGCCGTGCCGTGCTGCACCTCGATGCCCGTCCGCTCGAACAACCCCGTGCCGTGCTGCGCGCGGATCAGGTCGAGCGCGCCGAGGGCGAAGTCCGCGGCGTCGGCCGGCGCTTCGTCCTGCCGGCCGTAGGGCAGCAGATGCACCTGCGTCCGCTCGAACGGCGTCGTCGGGTGCGCGCTCGACAGCATCGACGTGGTCAGGTGCGTCGCGGCGGGCATGATGTCGGCCGCGAAGACCGCCCGCTCCATCATCCGCCGGTGGATCGCCGCGTCGTCGCCGCCCGCGCGCCGGTGCCGGGCCAGCAGCGCGTGGTAGGCGGCGGTGATCAGCGTGCCGGTGCCGCAGGCGAAGTCGCACGCCCGCAGCCCGGTCAGCGCCTCGGGGTCCGCCCAGTCGACGTCGAGCAGCCCGGCCGCCAGCTCCGCCAGCAGCGCGGCCGATTCGGGCAGCGTGTAGAACGTGGCCAGGAACTTCCGGTCGCTGATCAACCGCTGGAACGTCCGGCCGTACAGGTCGTGCGAGCGGGTGACGCCGTGCGCGTCCAGCGCGCTCGACACGTCCGCGAGCCGCGCCAGCAGCCGCGCGGCCGTCCCGTCCGGGACCGGCGTCAGCACCTCCCGCGCGACGTGGAAGATCGGCCAGTAGTTGATCTCCAGGATCCGTTCCCACTCGCGCAGCACCGGCGACTTCGGCAGCGCGCCGCCCGCGCGCAGCGCGTCGAGCGTCCGCACGTCGTGGACCCCGGCGAGCATGGTCTGGAAGGTGAGCGCGTTGGCGACGATGGCCATCGCCATCCGCGACGTCTGCTCGCCGTCCTCCTGGCGCAGCGTCGCGGCGATGCGGCCGTTGACGGCCGGACGGTCCGCGGTCGCCTCCCGCAGCCGGACCGCGGCCTCGGCGATGCCGGTCTCCAGCAGGTCCAGGCTGCGCGAGACCACCCGCTCGGAGATCGACGCGCTCTCGATGACGGCGGCCAGGTCGTCGACGCCGCCGCGGACCCAGCCGGCGGCCGGCCAGCGCACCGGTCCATCGGCGCCGCCGCTCCGGGAGAAGAGGCAGTACTCGTAGGTCGCCCCCGCGGTCCGCTCGTCGAGGGCTGCCTGGGGCGCATGCCGCAGGGCGTCCGGCGCCCGCAGCGCGAGGCACTGCTCGATCTCGTCGCCCGAGTCCGCCAGCACCCGGCCGAGCCGCTCGACGGCGTCCCGCTCCACCGTGCGGGCCGGCGCGTACTCGCTCTCGACGACCACCGGCGCGCCGCGCGGGTCGCGCACGATCAGGTCCGGCTGGCCGCCGCCCCGGACCGCGCGGTGCTGCTCCGCGCTCAGGTCCCGCCGCCAGCGCGGATGCTTCGTCCGCAGCACGCGGGCGAGCGCCTCGTTGAAGGACCGTTCGTCGTTGGTCGCCATGCGCGCTCGTGTTCCGCATCACCTGCCGCGCCGGTGACGTCCGGGACCGCGGGCGGCCCTACCGCTGGTGTCCGCCGTCGCTTCCGCGGATTCCCGCCGCTCCGCGGCCTCGTCGGCGTTCGTCCACGTTCGTCGTCTCGATGGTCCCCGCTCGTCTCGCGGTGATGAATCCGGCGCCGTCCTCCAGTTCCTCCCGGTGTCTCTCGATGGTCTCCTTCACCATTTCGAGTCTCTCGGGGCTCTTGCTGTCCTGCAGGACGATCAACCCGGCCGTGCGGCGCTCGCGCATGTCCCTCCCGAGCCATCCCCTGTCGCAGGTGACGACTATCCGCCCTTCGACGTTCGCCTGTTCCTGAACCAGCGGGTCCGGAAGGTCGCGCCGGCGCGGCGCCACCGCGTCATGGCCGAGCTCCCGCAGTGGTTTCAGCAAATCCGTGCAGTTGTTGTTGAGCAGGAACTTCATCCGCCGGACCCGCGCTCGTTCCGCATTCCTTCGAGCACGAGGCTCGCGTATCGCGCGGCGGCCCGCACGTCGTCGGCGGCAATGCCCTCGTCCTTCAGGTCCCGCACGATCTCCTCGATCGACATTCCCGCGCCGATCCTGCCGAGGATCGTTATGGCCGTGATCCGGCTCCCCCGTATCACGGCCGCTCCGCCGCACCGATCGGAAACCTTCTCGATCCGGTCGAGGCCGGGCTCCTGCGCCGGGGTCACGTCCGGCCCTATGACCGTGGTCCTCCTGTCGATCTCGATCTCGTCGGCGGCGTCCTTCCGGCTCCGCTTCCGGCGTTCGGCCTCGATGGCCGTTATCTCCGCGACGACTCCTTCGCGGCTCGTGTCCATCACCAGGCGGTCCCGGTTCTCGGGATCGGCGGCCGTCACCGTTCCGTCGGCGGCATGGACCGGGACCCATCTGCTCGCCGGCGCGGCGAACGCTCGTCCGTCGGGAACGGGTCCGTATTCCATCTGTTTCAGCCGGGCCCCGGCGACCATCTTCACGTCGAGGGGAACGTCGGCGTTCGCGTTGTGGTAGATCGTCAGGCTCGCGACCAGGGGGCTGTCGTCGCAGAGCGACTTGTACCGCGGGATCCCCTCTCGCCAGGGCGGTCTCTGCAGTTTCCACTCGAGTGCCGCGACGGCGCTGATCGAGGAGAACCGCGTGTCCGTCTCTTCTCTCCTGTGCGTGATCCGGTACCCGGACCCGTTGTTCGAGCATGGAGTCGCGACCGAATTGCCGTACAACGTCTCGGCTATCCGGTCACCGTCGAGCGCGCAGGGGTCGTACTCCACGAAATTGACGAGGACCAGGACCGTCGGCAGACCCTTCTGCGAGTGCCCGCGGAGTTGTTCGGCCGCTTCGCGCGCCCGGCGTCGAGCCACCGCCGTGTGCTTCGCCGTCGTCCCCGCGTAACATCCATCTTCCTTCACGCCGGCGGGGATCTCCCTTGCGATCCGATCGTCTTCGATACTCTTGATCTCCCAGATCGTTTCGGCGCTTCCGAGCCACACTCTCCGATCCGGTGTCTTCCGTTCACGGGTCTCGGGTATTCTCTCCCACCGAATCCCGGGTTTCCGCGCCCGGAGATAACGGTCGACGAGAGCTTCGCCGGCGTTCTCGTTCCGTCCTTCCGCTTCCCGGATCCATTTCAGGAATTCGCCCCGCCTCCACGTGACCGCTTGCGGCAGCGCGGTGACCGTGACCGCTTCCCGCGGTCTCCGCGGCCACTCCCTTTCCTCGCCGGCCTGCAGGGCGCCGAACGGCGTCTTGTCGTCGATCTCGATCTCTCCCGCCACGGAGTCGTCGCAAGTCGTCTCCGTCCACCCGATGACGGAGATCGTGTCCGGCCCGTCGTTCCGCACGGCCAGCGTGTCCGCTTCCTGCTTCCCGCCGTCGAGGATGCGGACGTGATCGACGCCGCCTTCGATTCTTTTCGTTTTTGCCGGTCCGTTTCCGGCCCGGAAGACGAACGTTGCGCGCGCCTGCCCGGGTCCGTCCTTCCAGTCGTTCACGTCTCCATGCTACGGCCGTTCGAGCCGGGATGTCCACGCGGGCCGCGTAGCCTTGCCGCCGTGCGCCGTCGGGACCACCGGCGCGCCCCGCGGGTCGCGCACGATCAGGTCCGGCTGGCCACCGCCCCGGCTTCGACGGCGGCGGAGTCCGGGGGGCGCCTCCCCGGCCAGCCGGTCGACGCCGCGCCACGTATTCGTCAGGCCCGCGCGAATCGAATCAGTCGGATCGCAGCGCCTCCAGCGGCTCGACGTTCGCCGCGTGGAAGGCCGGACGCAGCGCCGCCGCGGCCGTGACCGCCGTCAACCCCGCGGCGGCGAACGCGACGATCAGGGGCGCCTCGGCATCCACCCCGTACAGCTCCCGCGCCAGGATCGGCCTTCCCCACAACCACCAGATCGCCGCACCCGCCGCGACTCCGATCGCGGACGGCAGGAACACGCCGCGGAGCACGAGAAGCACGACTTGTTCACGTCCGGCCCCGAACGCGCGGCGGATCCCGAGTTCCCGCCTGCTCCGCGCCGCGACGGTCGAGACCAGCCCCAAGATGCCGACGGCGGTCAACACCACGGCGACGGCGCCCAGGGCGATCGCGGCCGCGGCGGCCAGGTGCTGGCGGGACAGGTGGGTCCGGACGTCGTGACGCAGCGTCCTCACGCCCAGGACGACGATGCGGCCGGACACGCCGGCGACGGCCGGGCGTATCCGACCCGCCACCCGGTTCTCGCCGGACCGCGTGCGGATCAGCAGCGTTCCGCGGGTCACGTCGCGGTTCAGGATCTGACGGTACAGGTACGGTTCGCCCCGGTCCCGGAGATCCCGGTGCGCGGCGTTGCCGGCCACGCCGACAACACGCCAAGGAACCGCCTCTCCCCCGATCTCCAGGAAGCGCCCCACGGCGTCGCTGCCGGGCCAGAGCCGAGCCGCGAGGTTCTCGTTGACCACGACCGCCCGCGGATCGGTCCCGTCGATGCCGAAGGCGGCTCCCCGCGGCAGTCTCAGGCCGATGGTCTCGAAATAATCCGGGCCGACGTCCCTGAAGATCACCGGGAAGCGATCGGCGTCGCCGCCGTCCGCCGGCGCCACGTCGATCGTGCCGCGGAACCGGGAAAGCGGCCCCGTGCCGCCGATGCTGGCCGACTCGACGCCCGGAATCCGACGGATGCGCCGCGGCAGGTCCGCGAACAGCGTCCGGTCCGGCGGCGCCTCCGCCGACGGGCCGCGCGCTTCGAACGGCGCGACGAGCACTCGCTCGGCGTCGTATCCGGGATCGATGTGGGAGAGATGGTGCAGGCTGCGCGCCAACGACCCCGCCGCCGCCAGCAGGACGAACGACAGCGCGATCTGCCCCGCGATCAGGACCTGTCTTCCCCGCACCGAAGCGCGGCTGTCGGTGTCGCCGGGCGCGGTTCGCAGCGCGTCGATCGGGCGGCAGCGCGCGGCGCGAATCCCCTGTCCCGCCGCGACGGCGGTCGACACGCACGCCGCCACGCCGATCGCGAAGAGCCAGGACCGCGAATCCGGCTCCAGTTCGCGATACAGCACGACGCCGAAGGGCATCGGCCAGGCCGCCAGTCCCCGGAGCAGCAGGGAGGCGACGCCGACGCCGCAGACGGCCGACGCCGCCGTCAGCAACGGAGCCTCGAACAGCAGCGGCCGCGCCAGCGCGGCCGGGCTGGCCCCGACCGCGAGCTGCAGCGCGAACTCCCGCCGCCGCGCCAGGATCCGCGGCAGCCACAGGTTGATCAGGTTGCCGCAGACCAGCAGCAGAAGCAGCAGGCCGCCGGCGCCGACGAAGGCGAGCAACTGCACGTTGTCCGCGTAGCGCCCCGGCCAGAACCGCGCCCGGGCCGCCGGCAGCACCAGCAGCGCGCGGTTCCCGTTCGCGTCGGGATACTCGGCTCTCAGCCTCGTCGATTGCAGGTCGAGCGCCAGCCGCGCGGCGTCGAACGTCGTGTCTCCGCGCAGGCGGCCGACCACCTGCGGCGACGTGAACGTCCGGTCGGTCAGCAGCGCGGCCGGTCCGCGCGCCACCGGTCGAACATCTCCAGCGGCGCGAACAGGTCCAGCGGCTCGTCGCCGTGCCAGTCGAGCAGGGAGCCGCGAAAGCCCGGCGGGGCCACGCCGGCGATGGAGAACGGAACGCCGTTGACCACCAGCGTCCTCCCCACCGCGTCCGCGCGCCCGCCGAAACGTTCCCGCCAGAGGCGATGTCCGATCACCATCGTGAAGCCGCCGTCTGCGCCGGCGACCGACAGCCGCCCCGCGGCGGGCGCGGTTCCGAGCACCGTGAAGTAGTCGCGCGAGACCAGCTCGCCGATGACGCGCACCGGAAACGGCGAACCCTCGATCGTCATCGGCATCCGCAGGAAGGCCGCCAGCGCGACGCCGGACACCTGGTCCCGATAGTCGATGAAGTCGGGCCGGGACACGCCCTGGTAGTCGATCCGCGGCGTGTCCAGGTCGTCCGTGTACAGCGCGATCAACTCGTCGGCCGCGGCGACGCCGGGAAGCGGACGAAACAGGACGGCGTCGGCCAGCGTGAACAGCGCGGTGCTTGCGCCGACGCCGATCGCGGCGACGAGGACCGTCGCGCCGCGGAGGCCGGGATTCCGGGTCGTCGCGCGCCAGGACGCGCGCGCGCCGGACGCGCCCGCCCGCGGCACGGCAGCCGCGGAATCCGACGAATCATCGCCCGGAGGGGCGATCGTCGAGCTCCTGAATGAAGCAGGGGGCCTCGGGCTGAAGCGCGGCGCACTCCGCGTGCTGCTTGCGCGCCCAGTTGCTCGTGCGGAACACGGTCGCGCGATCGATCTCGGCGACCGGAACGTACCTCGGCGAGTCGCCGGGCTTCCGCGGCGGGTGGCGCCGCATGTACCGCGGCGAACCGTCCTCCCCGCCGCCCGCGCATCGAAGAACGAACTTCCCCTTCCTCGGGAATTCCCGCCCGGCCCTCGCGGGCTCCGGTGGAAACGACCGGGCCAGCTCGGTCAGCGTGCGCACCATGACGCCGGTGGCGCCGGCGGCGGCGTCCTCGCGGGGCTTCTCGATCCACGCGGTGCCGGCGACGTCCAGGTGCGCCCAGGGCAGCCCGCCGGTGAAGGCGTCGAGGAACGCGGCCGCCGTGCACGCTCCCCCCTCGCGCCCCCCGACGTTCTTCATGTCCGCGACCTCCGAGCGCAACTGCTCGGCGTACTCCTCGTAGAGCGGCAGCGGCCACGCGCGCTCGCCGGCCCGCGCGGCCGCCGCCTGCAGGGCCTCGGACCACGCCGGCGGCCGGGCGAAGAGCCCGCTGGCGGCGTCGCCGAGGGCGATCACGCAGGCGCCGGTCAGCGTGGCCACGTCGACGAGGTGCGTGGCTCCGCGTTCCCGCGCGTACCACAGCGCGTCGCCGAGGATCAGCCGGCCCTCGGCGTCCGTGTTCAGCACCTCGACCGTGTCGCCGCCGGCGCCGGTCAGCACGTCGCCGGGGCGCGTCGCGCGTCCGCCCGGCATGTTCTCCGCCATCGGCACGATGCCGAGGACGCGCCGGGGAACGCCCAGCGCCCCGACGGCCCGCAGGGCGCCGACGACGGCCGCGCCGCCGGCCATGTCGTTCTTCATCCACTCCATGCCCGCGGCCGGCTTGATCGAGATGCCCCCGCTGTCGAAGGTCACGCCCTTGCCCACGAACGCCAGCACCGGCTCGGCCGGCGCGTCCGCGGGCTCGTGGCGCATGACCAGCAGCCGCGGCGGCGCGTCGCTCCCCTGGCCGACGCCCAGGAGCAGGCCCATGCCGAGCTCGCGGATGGCCTCTTCGTCCAGCACCTCGACGGCCACGCCGGCCTCGCCGACGGCCTGCGCGGCCCGCTCGGCGAACGCCGCGGGCCGCAGGAGGTTGGACGGCTGGTTGGCCAGCTCGCGGGCCAGGTTCGTCGCCGCGCCGATCAGCGCGCCGCGCTCGACGGCCTCGGCGGCCTCGGGTCCGCCGCCGCCCCCCGGCCAGACGACGTCGCAGACCGGCGGCGCGCCGTCCTCGCCGGCGCCGCTCTTGTACCGCGTGTCGACCCAGCCGCCGGTGACGACGCCCTCCCCCACCGCCTGCGCCGCCTGCGCCGGCTCGCAATCGCCGCGGCAGACGAAGGCGAACCGCGGGACGCGCCGGGCGCGGGCGGTCCTGGCCGCGACCGCCGCCGCCTCCCGCAGCCGGGCGGCGAGCGAATCGGTCCCCGGCGGAGCGCCCACCAGGAGCACCCGCGAGGCGCGCCAGCCGCCGCCGCCGCCGCCGCCGCCGCCGCCCAGCAGCGCCTCGAAGGTTTCGCGCCGCTTGCCCCGGAACGCGCCCGACGCCCGGGCGTCGCGTATCGCGCCGCCGGCGGCGGCGTCGAGGTCCGCGAGGTCGGACAGCGTGTCGTCGTCCGCGTCTCCGAGAACCGGAACGGCCAGCAAGGGGGCGTCGGCCGCGGCGGCCGGCGCGCCGCTGGATCCTGCAAGGGGGGGCGTCGGAATCGGCATCGGGCGATTATACGGGTCCGCGCCGCGGCCGGCCGCGAAGAGCGGAGAGGGCGTCGCCGGCGGCGCGCGTCTTCCCGTCCCCCGGCCGGCGCCGCGGCCCGCGCCTCGATGCAGTGCCGGTCGCCCCGAACGTCTTTCAACTCCGGCACGTCCCCGACCGGCGCGCGCCCTTGCTGCCGGCCGGCGCTTCGCGCGATGATCGAGCGTCATGCCCGCCCCGTTCCCCGCCATTCCCTACGGCTGGGCCAACTTCGAGGCGATCCGCCGCGAGGGCTGCCTGTACGTCGACAAGACGCGCTTCCTCCACGCGCTCGAACAGGAGCGCTACGCCTTCCTGATCCGCCCCCGCCGCTTCGGCAAGTCCCTCTGGGCGGCGGTGCTGACCAGCTACTACGACCGCAACCGGGCGGAGCGGTTCGATGCCCTCTTCGCGGACACCGACGCCGGCCGGCGGCCCACTCCGAACCGCGGCCGCTACGTCATCCTGCACTTCGACTTCTCCGCGTTCGACAACACCCTGGAAACGCTGCGCGAGCGGTTCGAGACCTACTGCTTCATCGAGCTGCGCCACGCCCTCGAACGCAACGCGGACGTTTTTCCTGAACCGGTCCGGGAACGCATCCTCGCGCATCCCTCCGTCGACGCGAAGCTCCGCGAGCTGTTCCTGTACGCCGGCGACCGCGGGATCCCGATCTACGCCGTCATCGACGAGTACGACAACTTCGCCAACACCGTCCTGGCGCACCACGGGACGGAGGCGTATCAGGCGTTCACCCACGGCGGCGGTTTCTACCGCAACTTCTTCGCGGCGCTGAAGGCGGGGGCGGGACACGCGGGCGGCCTCGAGCGTCTGTTCATCACCGGCGTCTCGCCGATCACGATGGACGACGTGACCAGCGGCTTCAACATCGGCGCCAACGTCAGCCTCGACCCGAGGTTCAACGAGCTGCTCGGCTTCACCGAGGCGGAGGTGCGGGGCCTGCTGGAGAGCTACCGGGACCTCGGGGCGTTCGGCCAGGACGTGGACGAGGCCCTCGACGTGATGCGGGAGTGGTACGGCGGCTACCGGTTCGCGGAGGAAGCCGAGACGGTGCTCTACAACACCGACATGGTGCTCTACTACCTGAAACACTCCGTGCCGAACGGACAGGGGCCGCGGGAACTCATCGACGTCAACGTCCGCATCGACTACGGCAAGCTGCGCCACCTGCTGGTGACCGGGCGGCGGCTGAACGGCAACTTCGACCTGCTGCGCGAGGTCGTCGGCGAGGAGCGGGTGGAGAGCGAACCGCGCGGCAGCTTTCCCCTGGAGCGGCTGGCGCAGCGCGAGAACTTCCTGTCGCTGCTGCACTACTTCGGCCTGCTGAGCATCCGCGGGGTGACGGCCGGCGTGCCGACGCTCGGCGTGCCGAACCAGACCGTGCGGCAGTTGACGTACGGCTTCCTGCGCGACGGCTGGGACGACGTCGGCGTGTTCGCGGTCGACCTGTACCGGCTCGAACGGCTGACGCGCCGGATGGCCTACGACGGCGCGTGGCGGCCGGTGCTGGATTTCCTGCGCGACGCCGTCGCCCGGCAGACGGGCATCCGCGACTACCTGTCGGGCGAGAAGGTCGTGCAGGGGTTCCTGGCCGCCTGGTTGAACGTGACGAGCTACTTCGTGTTCCACACCGAGCGCGAGTTGGGCGGCGGCTACGCGGACATCTGCCTGGAGCCGCTGCTCGCGCGTCATCCGGGTGTCCGGCACGGTTACGTGATCGAGCTGAAGTACCTGAAGCGCGGCGAGGGGGACTCCGAGGCGCGGGTCGAGACGGCGGTCCGGGAGGCGGCGGCGCAGCTCCGGCGTTACCTGGCGGACGAGCGCCTGGCGCGGCAGTATCCCGAGGCGCGGTTCACGGGCCTCGCGGTGGTGTTCCACGGCTGGGAGATGGCGCGCTGCGAAGCCGTGGCGGGGCCGCTGACGCCTTCAACGTAGCACGGACAGGCCGGGCGCCCCGCGCGTGGCGTTCGCTCCGGCCACATGAAAGCCGACCAGGCCGGTTCGCCGGGTCCGCGGGTTCCGCGGGGCCCTGCCGGTCGTTGGTCTCGCCGGTCACGGCGACGCGGGAACGTGCTAACCTGAACCTGTGCTCGACACGCTTTCCGTCGCCCGGCGACTCGCGGCCGGCGGCATCGGCCGCGATCGGGCGGAGGTCGTCGCCGACGCCATCCGCCAGGCCGTCGAGCAGGGCGATTACGTCACCTCCGATCGGTTCGAGGCCGGAGTCGCCGAGCCGCGAACCGAGATCGCGAGCCTCGAAACCCGGCTCGTCCGGTGGATGATCGCGACCGCGACGTCGACCGTCGCGGCCGTGCGCCCGATGGGTTGACGGTTCGCGGGCGTTCCCCCCTGAGAGGTCCAGCATGAACCGTGCATCAACCCGGCGCCGCGCGCTTCCCGCCGTCCTGATCGGCGTCGTCTCGCTCGTTCTCGCCGCCGGTCAGGGAGCGGACGGACACGCCTCGTCCCGGCAGGGCCCGGACGACGATCCCCGGCTTCGGCTCCGGGCGACCCCGCGCGTGGCGTTCGCGCCGGCCAGCTTTCTGTTCGTCGGCGAGCTCCGTGGCGGGCCCGACGACAACGAAGAGCTCTACTGCACCACCATCGAGTGGGACTGGGGCGACGACACGGTGTCGGAGAGCACGCCCGACTGCAACCCGTTCGAGCCGGGCCGGACCGAGATACGCCGGCGTTTCTCCGTCCGGCACACCTTCGACTACCAGGGCCGGTACGAGGTGCGCCTGAACCTGAAGCGCCGGGACGACGTCCTCATCTCGGCCCGCACCCGCATCGAGGTGCGCGGCAGCCGGTTCCGGTAGTCGTCCGCTGGACTTCCCGCGCGCGCGCCGGGGTGACCCATGCGCGCCGCCCGGGCGTCATGGCCGCGAGGGACTTCCCGCGCGCGCGCCGGGGTGACGGCGCTCCGGGTCGTCGTGCCCGGCGCCGGACTCGGGACTTCCGGCGTGGCGGCGGCCCGAGGACGGCGCCGGGGTGCGGAACCCGGCTTCTCGCTTGCGCACGGGGTGACGGCCGGGACGGCCCGGTCGCCCCGGGGAGAAGAACGGATGAACGACGGATCGAGGGTGACGGCCCTGGCCCTGGCCGCCGGCGCCGTGCTGAACGGGTGCCTGGACCCCGGAATCGACTGTTGGACCCGGGAGCGGTACCAGGCCGCGGCGCGCATCCCGGACGGCCCGATCCACGAGGTGCGGGCCGGCGCGTACCTGGGCGAGGTCGTGACCGAGAACCCGGGCAATTGGTGGACGGACGCCCGGTTCACGGGCGAGGCGTGCCGGATGGAGGTCGAACACCGGCCCGGCGGGACCTGGGTCCGCACGCATTTCCTGGACGAGGCGGTGCGGCTGCGCGCGCGGATGGGGCCGGGAGACAGCCCGTTCTTCACCGGGGAGACGGCCGACGGGCGGGCGGTGGTCCTGCAACACCGCCTCGGCCGCCCCGTCTCGCTGACGCTGACGCGCTACCGGGAGGACGGGACGCTGAGCTACGGGGCCTGCCGCCCGCGGGGAGAGCCGTACCGCGAGTGTCACGCCGGACCCGAGGAGTGAGGCGCGCGGTGAAGTCCGCCGCGAACAGGCGGCCCCCGGCGGAAACCGCCCGCGGGCGGGCGGGCGGACGGCGACGGCGGTCAGGACCCGGGACGACGTTTTCATCCCGGCCCGCACCCGCATCGAGGCGCGCGGCAGCCGGTTCCGGTAATCGCCCGCCGCAAACGTGCTAGGCTGATTCCGTGCTCGACACGCTCTCCGTCGCCCAGCGACTCGCGGCCGGCGGCATCGACCGCGATCAGGCGGAGGTCATCGCCGACGCTATCCGCCAAGCCGTCGAACAGGGCGACTACGTCACCTCCGATCAGTTCAAGGCCGGAATGGCCGAGCTGCGCGCCGAAATCGCCAACCTCGATGTCCGACTCTCGAAGCAGATCGCCGAACTGCGCACCGAGCAGCGGACGCAGACCGCCGAACTGCGCACCGAGCAGCGGACGCAGGCCGCCGAACTGCGCACCGAGATCGCGAGCCTCGAAACCCGGCTCGTCCGGTGGATGATCGGAACCGTGATCGCGACCGCGACGTTGACCGTCGCGATCGTGCGCCTCATGGGGTGACGGTTCGCGGTTTCCGCGGCGCTCACTCCCCCTCCGGCGCGCGGCGGCGGACGGCGAGCGCCGTCCGCCAGCGGGAGGCGGAGCCGTTCGGCCGCGGACGAGAGGGAAAGCACGGATGCGCAACCGAGCCACCGCGTGGGCCTGCTCGTTCGCGGCCGGCCTCGCGTGGGTCGGTCTGGCGTCGGTCGCGTTGCCGGCCGGCGCGTCCCTGCCGGATTGCAGCCGCCTTCGCTCCCGATACGACCGGTACGCGGCCGCGCAGACCTCCGCCGCGGCCGCCGGCACGTCGAGTATCTCGACGCCCCAGCCCCGAATGCGATCCGCCAGGGTTCTCGGTTCCGCGTTGACGGCCGCGCCGTCCATGGACACGCCGCGGGCGATGATCCGGCGCGCCCAGGCGTTGCGGGCGGCTCCCGGGTCCGATGCGTAGATGAGCACGTTGGAGTCGAGCAGCGTCATGGTTCACGGGTGATCCGTCGAAGCTCCTCCCACGAGAGCGCCATCCGCAGAGGCGTCCGGGACATGGCCTCCGGACAGGCTTCCCGGGTCTTCTTCCGCGCGGGCTCGGGTCGATGCAGCCGCACGAGCACGTAGCGTGCATCGCCCTGGCGTTGAACGTCGAAGACGTCTCCCGGCGCGGCTCCCGGGATCACCACGCGCTTCTCGCCGTCCGCCTTGACCGTACTCATGCGTGGGATTGTCCCACCCCCGCCGGCAGCGATCAATCGTGAGCACGCCGCCCGACGAAACCGAAGGCCAGCGCGCCGCGTTTTACGTTTCTCCGTCCGGCGCGCGCGCCGAGATCGCGAGCCTCGAAACCCGGCTCGTCCGGTGGATGATCGGAACCGTGATCGCGACCGCGACGTCGACCGTCGCGATCGTGCGCCTCATGGGGTGACGCTTCGCGGCTCCGCGACGCTCACTCCCCCTCCGGCGCGCGGCGGCGGGCGGCGAGCGCCGTCCGCCAGCGGGAGGCGGAGCCGAAGATGCGGTCGACCGTCCCCCCGTCGGTCAGGTCGTCGCGGACCGCCTGCAGTTCCGCGATCAGCGCATCGAGCGCGACGCCGATCTCGTCGGCGTTGGTCGCGCAGATGTCCCGCCAGATGTCGGCCGGACTCGACGCCAGCCGCGTCGTGTCCGCCAGCCCCCGCCCGCTCAGCGCCAAGCCGTCCTCGCCGATGGCGTCGCCCACCACGTGCATCAGCACGCTGGCGGTGAGCTGCGGCAGGTGACTGAGGAACGCCAGCAGCCGGTCGTGCGCGTCCGGGGAGAGCACGTGGGGGACGGCCCCGAACCCGGCGACGAACCGGCGCAGCCGTTCGAGCGCGTCGCCGAGGCGGTCGCCGGCGGGCGTGAAGAGCCAGGGCCGGCCGCGGAACAGGTCGGGGCGGGCGTGCGCGATGCCGCCCCGCGGCGCGCCGCCGAGCGGATGGCCGCCGACGAACGCCAGGCGCGCCGGCAGCGCGCGGGCCGCCGCGGCCACGTCCCGCTTCGTGCTGCCGACGTCGGTGACGACCGCGGCGCCCCGGACGTGCTCCTCCAGATCCGCGAGCAGCGCCAGGTTGGCGCGGACCGGGGCGGCGAGCACCACCAGGTCCGCCTCGGCCATCACCACCGGGTCGTCCGCCGCCACGTCGATGGCGTGCCGCAGCATCGCCCGCTCCAGCACCGCCTTGTCGTCGACGCCGATCACCAGGCCGGCCGGCCACGTCTCGCGCACGGCGAGGGCCAGGGAGCCACCGATCAGGCCGAGTCCGACGATCGCCACCTTCTCGAACACCGGCGGCGCCGCCGGGGCGCTTCCCGGCTGGATGACCGGCAGGCGGCGGGGCGTGTCCGTCATGAGCCCGTCCGGCCGTCCTCCCGCCCGCCCCGCTCCCCCGGCCGCTCGAGGCGGCGCGACTCGTCGATGATCCGCTCGAACAGCCGGATCATCGCGCCGTCGGCCAGCGGCCCGGTGTTGACGCGCCGCACGTGCTCCAGCACGGCGCGCTCCCGGCCCGGCTGGTAGACCTCCATGCCCACCCGCTCCTTGAGCCGGCCGATCTCGTCGGCGCAGGCCGCGCGCTGGTTCAGCAGCCGCACGAGCTCCTCGTCCAGCCGATCGATCCGCCGCCGGTGGCGGTCCAGGTCTCCGGCGATGCGCTCGGGGTCCGGCCGGCCGCCCGGCCGCGTGCCTTCCTCCATCACCCGTCCCCCGCCGCCGCGGGGGCGGCGCCGGTCTCGCCGCGCAGCCACCGCACGTAGCGTTCCACGTCGTCCGCCAGACGGTCCGGCGCGGCCCGGGCGACGACCTCGACGAGCGCGCTGCCGACGACCGCGGCGTCGGCCCAGCGTCCCACCGCCGCCACGTGCTCGGGCCGCGAGATGCCGAAGCCGAGCGCCAGCGGCAGGTCGGTGGCGCGCCGGATCCGGGCGGCAAGCGCCTCGGCGCCGCCGGCGATCGCGTCGCGCGCGCCGGTCACCCCGAGGCGCGATATCCCGTAGAGGAAGCCGCGTCCGAGCGCGGCCGCCCGGCGGATGCGCGCGTCGGTCGTGGTCGGACTGAGCAGGAAGATGGGATCGACGCCGGCGCCGATGGCCGCCTCCCGGAAGCCGTCCGCCTCCTCGACGGGCAGATCGAGGGCCAGCACCCCGTCGACGCCGGCCGCCGCGGCCCGCTCGACGAACGGCTCCGTCCCCATGCGCAGGATCGGGTTCGCGTAGGTGAACAGCACGACGCCGGCGGAGACCTCCGGCCGGACCGCCGCCACCAGGTCGAGCACGCGGCGCAGCGTCGCGCCGGCGCGCAGGGCCCGTTCCGACGCCCGCTGAATCACCGGCCCGTCGGCGAGCGGGTCCGAGAACGGCACGCCCACCTCCAGGACGTCCGCCCCCGCCCGGTCGAGCGCCCGCAGGACCTCGGCCGAGCGCTCCAGATCGGGGTCGCCGGCCGTCGTGAACGTGATCAGCCCGCGCCGGCCGCGGCGCCGCAGGTCCTCGAAGGTGCGCTCCAGACGCGACATGCCGCCCCTACCCCCCGGCCGCCTCGCGCTCCCGGACGGCGTCGACGTCCTTGTCGCCCCGGCCGGAGAGGTTCACGGCGACGATGCGTTCGCTTCCGAGCGCCCGCGCGAGCCGGCAGGCGTGCGACACCGCGTGGGCCGACTCCAGGGCCGGCAGGATGCCCTCGGCGCGGGCCAGCAGGCGGAACGCCGCGAGCGCCTCGCTGTCGGAGACCGAGACGTACTCCGCGCGGCCGAGGTCCCGCAGCCAGGCGTGCTCGGGTCCCACCGCGGCGTAGTCGAGCCCGGCCGACACCGAGTGCGTCGGCTCGACGTTGCCGTCGAGGTCCTGCAGCAGGAAGCTGCGCGTGCCCTGCAGAACGCCGGCCGTGCCGGTGGCGAAGCGGGCGGCGTGGCGTCCCGCGGCGAGCGCCTCGCCGCCCGCCTCGACGCCGATCAGCCGCACCGCCGGATCGTCGACGAAGCCGTCGAAGATGCCGAGGGCGTTGCTGCCGCCCCCTACGCAGGCCACCACGGCGTCCGGCGCCCGCCCGGCGAGCGCGTCCATCTGCGCGCGCGCCTCGCGGCCGATCACGGACTGGAATTCGCGCACCATCAGCGGGTACGGATGCGGCCCGAGCACCGAGCCGAGCAGGTAGTAGGTCTCTCCGACGTGGGTCACCCAGTCGCGCATCGCCTCGTTGATGGCGTCCTTCAGCGTCCGGCTGCCGGCGTCCACCTCGGAGACCTCCGCCCCGAGCAGCCGCATGCGGTAGACGTTGAGCGCCTGCCGCCGCACGTCGTCGGCGCCCATGTAGACCTCGCAGTCGAGACCGAGCAGCGCGCAGGCGGTGGCCGTCGCCACGCCGTGCTGGCCGGCGCCGGTCTCCGCCACCACGCGCCGCTTCCCCATGCGGACCGCGAGCAGCGCCTGGCCCAGGGCGTTGTTGATCTTGTGGGCGCCGGTGTGCGCCAGATCCTCCCGCTTGAGGAAAATCCGCGCCACCCCGCCCGGCCCCGCCTCGGGCGCGAGCGCGGCCCGCAGGCGGGCCGCCTCGCCGATCGGCGTGGGCCGGCCGACGTAGCGCCGCAGCAGCGCCTCGAGTTCCGCGGCGAAGGCGGGGTCGGCGCGCGCCGCGCGGTACGCCCACTCCAGCTCCTCCACCGGCGCGACGAGGGTCTCCGGCACGAACCGCCCGCCGTACTCCCCGAAGTACCCGCGCGGGTCCGGATCGCGCCGGCCGAAGCTCGGGACCGTCATGCGCGCGCCACCTCCCCGAAGAAGTCCCGCAGCCGGCCGGGGTCCTTGCGGCCGGGCCGGGCCTCGACGCCGCTCGACACGTCGATCCCGTAGGGCCGGACGGCGCGCAGCGCCTCGCCGACGTTCTCCGGGCGGAGGCCGCCGGCCAGAAATATCCGCCGCCGCGCGGCGACGCCGGCCGCCACGCGCCAGTCGACGGTGCGGCCGGTTCCACCCCGGCGCACCGGGTCGGGGGCGTCCAGCAGCACCGTGACCCGCTCCGGCACGCGGTCCGCGGCGGCGCGCGTCGCCGCGCCCGCGACCGGCACCGCCTTCAGCACGCGGTACGGCAGCCCGTCGCACAGCGTGGCCGGCTCGTCGCCGTGGAGCTGCACCGCCGCCAGGCCGACGCGGGCGGCGACCCACCGCAGCTCGCCGACCTGCGGGTCGACGAAGACGCCGACCGGCGCGACGTCGGCCGGCAGGCCGCGGGCGATCGCCGCCGCCGCCGCGGGCGCGACGTACCGCGGACTCGACGGCCAGAAGACGAAGCCGACGGCCGACGCGCCCAGGTCGGCGGCCAGCAGGGCGTCCTCGCGCCGCGTGACGCCGCACACCTTCACCTTGACTCCGATCATCGCGGCGCCCTCAGCCGGCGGCGGCGCTTCCGCGCGCCCCGCGCGGCGCCGGCGGGGCCGCGTCGAGCATCCGCGCGAGCGCGCCGCCCGGGTCCGGCCGGCGCAGGAGCGACTCGCCGATCAGGAACGCGTCGTAGCCCGCGGAGCGCAGCGCCCGCAGGTCGGCGGCGCCGCCGATCCCGCTCTCGGCGACCGCTACGACGCCCTCCGGGATCGCCCCGATCAGGGTCCGGGAGGCGTCGAGGTCGACGGCCAGCGTCCGCAGGTCGCGGTTGTTGACGCCGACCACCGCCGCGCCCGCGGCGAGCACGCGGTCGAGCTCGCGGTGATCGTGGACCTCGGCCAGCACGGCGAGTCCCAGATCGGCGGCCGCGGCGGCGAGGCGGCGCAGCGTCCCGTCGTCGAGGGCGGCCGCGATCAGCAGCGCGGCGTCCGCGCCGACCGCCCGCCCCTCCAGCAACTGGTACTCGGACACGATGAAGTCCTTCTGCAGAACGGGGACGTCCACGTGCCGCCGCACCGCGCGCAGGTGGTCCAGCCCGCCGTCGAAGAAGGCCGGCTCGGTCAGGACCGAGACCGCCGCGGCGCCGGCCGCCGCGTAGCCGGCGGCGATCTCCGCCGGGGCGTAGTCCGTCCGGATCACCCCGCGGGAGGGCGACCGGCGCTTGCACTCGGCGATCACGCTGCAGTGGTCCGGGTCCGCCAGCGCGGAGACGAACCGGGCGCCCCGCGGGCGGCCTTCCGCCGCGGCCCGCTCCACGTCGCGCAACGGACGCCGCTCCCGCCGCTCGGCCACCGCGCGCCGGGTCGCGGCGACGATCGTCTCCAGCAGGTCGGCGGGCGGCGCCGCGGCCGCCGTCACGCCTCTTCCTCCCGCGAGCAGCGCGCCATCCGCTCCAGCGCCGCCGCCGCGCGGCCGCTCCGCAGCGCGTCGAGGCCCGTCCGCACGCCGTCGGCGAGCGACTCCACCCGCCCCGCCACGACCAGCCCGGCCGCGGCGTTGGCGAGCACGAAGTCGCGCGCCGGCCCCGGCTCGCCGCCCAGCACCGCCCGCGCGACGCGGACGCTGGCCTCCAGCCCGTCGACGCGCAGCCGGTCGAGCGTCGTCGGCGTCAGTCCGAAGTCGGACGGGTGCACGTAGAACGTCGACACCTCCCCTCCGCGCACTTCGCACACCCGGGTGTGCCCCACGGCCGAGATCTCGTCGACCCCCTCCGCCCCGTGCACCACCCAGGCGCGTTCCGAGCCGAGCGCGGCCAGCGCGCGGGCCATCAGGTCGGCCAGCTCCGGCCGCGGCACGCCGACCACCTGCCGCCGGGCGCCGGCCGGGTTGGTCAGCGGGCCGAGCAGGTTGAACACCGTGCGGATGCCCAGTTCCCGGCGCACCGGCCCGGCGTGGCGCATCGACGGGTGGAAGGCGGGCGCGAAGAAGAACGCGATGCCCGCCTCGTCGAGGCCGCGTTCGACCGCCGCCGGCGGCGCGGAGAGGTTCACGCCGAGCGCCTCGAACAGGTCCGCGCTGCCGCAGCGGCTCGACACCGAGCGGTTGCCGTGCTTGGCCACCTCGACGCCGCACGCCGCGAGGACGACGGCGGCCAGCGACGAGACGTTGAACGTGTGCGATCGGTCGCCGCCGGTGCCGCAGGTGTCGAAGCACGCCGCGCGGGGGCGGGACAGCGCCACCGCGCGCGCCCGCATCGTGCGCGCGAGGCCGACGATCTCCGCCGGACGCTCGCCCTTCATCGCCAGCCCGACCAGCAGGCCCGCGATCTGCGCGGGGGTGGCCGCGCCGGCCATCACCTGCTCCATCGCCGCCGCGGCCTGCGCCTCGCTCAGGTCCTCGCGCCGCAGGAGCGTGTCGAGCGCCTCACGCACGGCGTTCACCCGCCTCGCAGGCGAGGAAGTTGCCCAGGATGCGCCGCCCCTCGCCGGTCAGCACCGACTCGGGGTGGAACTGCACGCCGTGGACCGGCCAGCGCCGGTGGCGGACCGCCATGACCGTCCCGTCCTCGCGCGCGGTCGCCGCCACCTCCAGCTCCGCGGGCAGCGACGCCGCGTCGACCGCCAGGGAATGGTACCGCCCGGCCGGGAACGGCTCGGTCAGGCCCGCGAAGACGCCCCGGCCGTCGTGCTCGACCGTGGAGGTCTTCCCGTGAAGCAGGGCGGGGGCCGCGGCCACCGAGCCGCCGAACGCGACGCCGATCGCCTGGTGCCCGAGGCAGACCCCCAGGATCGGCGCGCGGGGCGCCCAGGCGCGGATCAGGTCGACGGTGATCCCGGCCCCTTCCGGCCGCCCCGGTCCCGGCGAGATCACGATCCGCTCGACGTCGAGCCGGTCGACGTCGGCCACCGTCAGCGCGTCGTTGCGGACCACGTGGAGCGCCGCGCCCAGCTCGCCCAGGTACTGCGCCAGGTTGTAGGTGAACGAATCGTAGTTGTCGACGACGAGCACCATCAACGGCTCCCCGTTCCACTGGCCGACGGCCCGCGCCCGCCCTCGGCCATGCGCAACGCGCCGAAGAGCGCCGACGCCTTGGCCCGCGTCTCCTCGTACTCGGCCGCCGGGTCCGAGTCGGCGACGATGCCGGCCCCGGCCTGCACCCAGGCGCGTCCGCCGCGGATCACGATGGTGCGGATCGTAATGCAGCAATCGAGATGCCCGGCGAAGTCGAGGTAGCCGACCGCGCCGGCGTAGATGCCGCGGCGGGTCGGCTCGAGCTCGTCGATGATCTCCATCGCCCGGATCTTGGGCGCCCCGGACACGGTGCCCGCGGGGAAGCAGGCGGCCAGCGCGTCGAGCCGGTCGCGCCCCTCGGCGAGCTCGCCGACCACCCGCGACACGAGGTGCATGACGTGCGAGTACCGTTCCAGCTCCATGTAGCGCGGCACGCGGACCGAACCGTAGGCCGAGACCCGCCCGACGTCGTTGCGGCCGAGGTCGACCAGCATCACGTGCTCGGCCCGCTCCTTCTCGTTCGCCCGCAGCTCGTCGGCCAGCTTCGCGTCCTCCTCGGCGGTCGCCCCGCGCGGACGGGTGCCGGCGATCGGATGGGTCTCGGCGCGCCGGCCCTCGACGCGGACGAGCATCTCCGGCGACGCCCCCACGATCGCGGTGTCCCCCAGGCGCATGAAGTACATGTAGGGCGACGGGTTCACGTACCGCAGCGCGCGGTAGACGGTGAACGGGTCGCTGCGGATCTGCGCCTCGAACCTCTGCGAGAGCACCACCTGGAAGACGTCTCCGGCCGTGATGTAGTCCTTCGCGCGCCGCACGGCGCGTTCGAAGGCGGGCCGGCTGGTGTTCGACCGGAACTCGACGCCGGCGCCCGGCGCGGGGGGCGGTTCCGAGAGCTGCCGGCCGAGCTCCGCCTCCAGAAAGCGGATCCGGGCCAGCGCCAGCGCGTAGCGGGCTTCGAGGTCGCAGCCCTCCTCCACCGCGGCGTTGGCGACGACCAGGATGCGGTGCCGGACGTGGTCGAAGGCGAGCACCGTGTCGAACAGCATGAACGCCGCGTCGTCGCCGGCCTCGGCCGGCTTCGGGTGCGCGGCCCGCGCCCGCTCCAGGGTCGGCTCGAACCAGGCGGCGGCGTCGTAGCCCAGGAACCCGACCGCGCCGCCGGTGAACCGCGGCAGCCCCGGGACGCGCGGCGCCCGGTGGCGCGCCATCAGGTCCCGCAACGCCTCCGGGAACGGCGCCGGCAGCTCCTCGGTCAGGCCGCGCCGCCGCCGCAGGGTGCGGCCCGCCGCCGAGCGGAGCACGAGGAACGGGTCCTTGCCGAGGAACGAGTAGCGGGCGAGGTGCTCGCCCCCGGCCACGCTCTCGAACAGGAAGGCGTGGTCCGCGCTCCCGGCCACCTTCAGGAACGCCGACACCGGGGTCAGCAGGTCCGCCAGCACCTCGCGGCAGACCGGCACGAAGGTCGCCTCGCGGGCCAGCGCGCGGAATTCGTCGAACGTGGTCTCCGTCATCGTCTCCATGACGCCGTTTCCCTCACTCCGCCCGCCCGCCGTCCTCCTGGCCGCCGTCCGGCGGCGGAGCCGGCGTCCGGCGCGCGAGGTCCTCGGCGGCCGCCCGCCGGAACAGGTCCGCGGAGGGGGTCCGGCCGGTCCACCACGCGAACTGGCGCAGCGCCTGCGCCACCAGCATGTCGAGCCCCCCGACGGCGCCGCATCCGGCGCGCGCCGCGTCGGCCAGCAGGCGGGTCCGCGGCGGGTTGTAGACCAGGTCGTACACCAGACGTCCGTCGAACGGGCCCTCCGGTAGCGGGCTCTCGTCGACGCGGGGCCACGTCCCGAGCGGCGTCGTGTTGACCAGCAGGTCCCAGGACCCGGGCCGCGGCGGCCACGGCGCCGCCCGGACCCCGGCCGCCACCCGCGCCACCGCCGCCGCCCGCTCCGGGCGCCGCGCGCAGACGGTGACCGCCGCGCCCTCGCCATGCAGCGCGAACGCCGCCGCGCGGGCCGCGCCGCCGGCGCCGAGCACCGTCGCCCTCGCGCGGGCGAGTTCGATGCGGCCGGCCAGCGGCGCCAGCAGCCCCGGCGCGTCGGTGTTGATCGCCTCCCAGCCGCCGTCCCCGAGGCGCCGCAGCGTGTTGACCGCGCCGATCGCCCGGCCGGCGGCGTCCATCCCGGCCGCGCGCGGCGCGACCGCCTCCTTGAACGGCGCGGTGACGCTGGCCCCGCACAGCCCGACGGCGTCCGCGAAGGTCAGGAAGTCGTCCACGCCGGCGGCTTCGAGCGGCAGGTAGACCGCGTCGACGCCGTGCGCCCGGAAGCCGGCGTTGTGCATCGCCGGCGACAGCGAGTGGCCGACGGGCGCCCCGAGCACGCCGTAGACCGCGGTGCGGCCGGAGAGCTCGTGGAACCGGAACGTCCGCCGCATCCGATCGAGGTCGATCTGGCCGGGCGCGACCCCGTCGCCCGCGTAGGTCCAGCACGAACCGTGGCGGCCCGCCAGCACGCGCGTGGGGACGCCCGCCGACCCCATCGCGATCAGCACCCGCGGCTCCTCCCCCGTTCCGAGCGCCGACACGCGCAGCGCTTCCGTCAGGCTGCCGGCGGCGGCGGCGATCTTGACCACCTCGGCCCCGGCGCCGCGCATCGCCCGGTAGCGCGCCTCCAGGTCCGCCGGCGCCCCGTCGAAGGCGTGGAACGACAGGACCACGCCGCGCCCGCCCCGGGTCGCCAGCACCTCGCCCGCGAACCCGGCCCGGTGCTCCACGTCGACGTACTCCGCGCCGAGCCGGCAGGCATCCAGCAGGATGCGCCGGCGCTCCTCTTCGCCGCCCGCGAACGCGCCCCCCTCCCACGCGGGGCGGCAGGTGACCACCGCCGGCTTGCGGCGGCCGGCCAGGGCGCCGGCGACGTCCGGCGCGGCCACCGTGTCCAGGCGCAGCTCCACCAGGTCGGCGCCGTCCTGGGCGTCCCGCCGGACGCGCAGTTCGGACGTCGTCGCTCCGGTCACGGTGGCGCACAGTCGCGCGGGCGGCATCGGGTGTATTCCGCACCGCCGGAGGCATCCGGCGATACACACGAAGAAAGCCCCTCCAACCGGCCGGCCGGCGCCCGCCAGGCGTCGCCTTGCGACCCCGCTTTGCGACTCCCGGAAGAGGCTGCGCGCCACTATAGCAGACGGCCCGCGGCGTCTCGGGGAACCGGCGCCGGCCGCGCGTGTCGGCAAGCGGCGCGCGGCCTATAATGCCCTCATGGCCGAAGCGGACACGCGCACGTGGACGCCCATCCCGGTCCGGCCGGTGAAGCGGAAACCGGCCGGACCGCCGACGGCCGTGCCGATGCTGCCGCTGTCCGAGCTGGATTTCGCCGGCTGCGAGGCTTTTTCCCTGACGCGCGGCGAGTACAACCGCTACGAAGGGCGGCTGGAGGTCTGGGACGCCGAGACGGAGACCGCGTGGCGGGTCCGCTCGACCACCGCGGCCCACGAAAGCCCCGCCGAGGGGCTGGTCGGGCTGGTCGAGCGCATCGCCGCGGTGCGCGGGTCGCCCATCCGCTGCTACGGCTCGACGGACCTGCTCGTGCGCGACGCGGAGGGCGAACCGCGCCGCGTGATGCAGGCGGACCAGGTGGTCTATCTGTATCCGTCGCGGGTGGACCTGCTGGGATCCCCGGCGATGGTGGTGGGCGAGCACCCGTTTCCCGACGTGGTGCTGGAGGTCGACCACACGACGGACGTCCGGCGGGGGAAGCTGCGGCTGTACGAGTCGTGGGGGTTCCCCGAGCTGTGGGTGGAGGTGCCGGAGCGCCGCCCTCGGAGCCGCCCGCGGCGGCGCCGCGCGGGGCTGACGATTCACCTGTTGGAGGGGGGCGCGTACCGCGAGTCGCCGGTGAGCCGGGCGTTTCCGGGCTGGCGTGCGAAGGCGATCCACACGGCGATGAACGAGGCGGAGCCGTCGGGCTGGACGCACGCGATGCTGGAGCACCTGGGCCGGACGCTGGGCGAGCGGGACGGCACGGGGCCGGACGACGACCCGCTGCTGCATTCGTTGCGGGACCAGAGCCGGACGGAGGGACGGGCGGAAGGACGCGCGGAGGGGCGGGCGGAAGGACGCGCGGAGGGGCGGGCGGAAGGCGAAGCGAAGGGCCGCGCCGAAGGTGAAGCGAAGGGCCGCGCCGAAGGCGAAGCGAAGGGCCGCGCCGAGGGACGGGCGGAAGGCCGCGCAGAAGGCTTGGCGAAGATGGCGTGCGAGGTCCTGCGGGCGCGAGGCGTCCCCTGTTCGGAAGACCTGTCGGCCGGCATCCCGGGCGGCGTGCCCGACAGCGTCGTCGCCGCCGCGGCGCTGGCCTGCGCCAGCGAGCGGGACTTCCGCGCTCGCCTCCAGGCGCACGTCAAGAAGTGACGGGGTGCGTCAGGCGGCCGTCCGGCCGCCGGGTTCCAGGGACCTCCGGAACGCCGCGGCGCGGGATGGGCGCCGCCGGCCCCGTTCCCGGCGCCGGCCGGACCGGACGTTCGTCCGCTATAATCAGGCTGGTGCTGCGACTGACGTGACCTTCCTGCCGACCCGCTTGCCGTGGCTCGCCGCGGGCGCCGCGCTCGCCGCCCTGACGCTTGCGCCGTTGCCGGCCGCGACGCCGCGCATGCCGCTCGACGAGGTCGAGGCCGGCATGCGGGGCCACGGCGTCACCGTGTTCGACGGCGCGGCGCGCGAGCGGTTCGACGTGCACGTGCTCGGCGTCCTCACCAACGTCCTCGGCCCCCGGCGCTCGCTCATCGTCGCCCGGCTCGAAGGCGGACCGCTGGCGCGGACCGGCGTCATTCAGGGCATGAGCGGCAGCCCCGTCTACGTCGACGACCGTCTCGTGGGCGCCGTCTCCTACGCGCTCGGGGCCTTCGCGCGCGAGGCGATCGCGGGCATCACCCCGATCGGAGAGATGGCCGCGACGGACGAGACCCCGTTGCGGACGGCGCGGCACCGGCCCGGCCCGCCGGCGGCGGCGGGTGAGGCCACGCGCGACACTCTCGTCGACGTCGTCGCCGGCCTGTTCCCGCCGTCCGAGCCGTTCGCCCGGCGGCCGGGCGACGTCCGGGGGACCGGTCTGGCCGCGGCCGCCGCCGGGCGGTTCGGCGCGCTGCTGCGGCCGATCGCCACGCCGCTGGTCCTGAGCGGGTTCGCTCCGGAGATCCACGATCTGTGGCGCGCGGCGTTCGACGCCCGCGGTTTCGTCCCCACGGCCGGCGGGCCGGCGGGCGGCGCGTCCTCCCGCCAGGACGACGCCCCTCCCCTGGCGGCGGGCGACCCGATCGGGGCGAGTCTGATCCAGGGGGATCTGGCGCTGACGGGGACCGGGACCGTGACCCTGGTCGAGGACGGCCGGGTCTGGGCCTTCGGCCATCCCTTCTTCAACCTGGGCCGCGCGAAGCTGCCGATGACGAGCGCGCGCGTCACCACCCTGCTGCCGAGCCTCGCGATCTCCTCGCGGCTGGCCACCGTCGGCCCCGTGCTCGGGACCTTCGACCAGGACCGCTCCACCGGCATCTACGGCAGCCTCGGCGACGGCCCCGACCTGATCCCGGTCAACCTGTCGATCGCCGCCGCCGACCGCCGCCTCCGCGAGCGCTTCGAGTTCGAGATCATCGAAGATCCGCTGTTCACACCGGCCCTGACGCTGACCGGCGTGCTCAACACGTTCGTGTCGTGGACGCGCGACGTGGCCCCCGCCAGCACCTACGAGGTCGCCGGGACCGCCGTCCTGGGCGGCGCGCACGGCGACGTCGCGTTCCGCAACGTGTTCACGGGACCGTCGGCCGCCTTCGGCGCCGCGCTGTCGACGGTCACTCCGCTGATGGCGCTCCTCGGCAACCCCTTCGAGCCGGTCGCCGTCGAACGCATCGACGTCACGGTCGCCACGCACGAGCGGCCCCGCACGGCGACGCTGGAGCGGGTGCGGATCGACGCCGAACGCATCCGGCCGGGCGACGCCGTCCCCGTCCACGTCGCCGCCCGCACGCTCGAGGGCGACCGGCTGGAGAAGACCGTCAGCGTCACCGTGCCGCGGGACGCCGGCGGCCGGCTGCGGCTCCTCGTGGCCGACGCGGCGACGCTCGACCGCCGCGAAGCGCAGGCCGGGCGGCAGCCGCACCAGGCGCGGTCGCTGCCGCAGTTGATCCGCGCCCTGAACGCGGGGCGTCAGCAGGATCGCCTCTACGTGCAGTTGCTGGCGCCGCGCCCCGGCGCCGTGGTTCGGGGGCAGGCGCGCACGGCGTTGCCGCCCTCGGTGCTGGCCGTGCTCGACGGCGACCGCGCCGGCGGCGACGTGACCCGCCTGAACGAGGCGGCGCTCGGCGAATGGGAGGTGCCGATCGGCTACGTCACCTCCGGCTCGCGGCTGCTCTCCCTCCGGGTCGAGACCGGATGACCCCGCGCGCCCGTCTCCTCGTCGCCGCCGCGGCGGCGCTGGCGGCCGCGGCCGGAGCGGTCGGCGGGGCGGCCGCCGCGTCGACGGTCTTCTGGCGCGTCTCCACGCAGGAAGAGTTTCTGCGCGGCACGGCCGACAACGTCTCCATCGACGCCGGCGGCCGGCTGCTGCCGGGGCCGAACGCCGAGCAGGTCGTGGAGTCCGGCGTTCCGTTCCTCTGGTCGCTCGCGCGGGCGGGCGGCGACCTGTGGGTCGGGGGCGGCTCCCCCGGCGCGCTGTACCGCGCCACGCCCGGCGGCGACGTGACCACGGTCCTGGACGGGGCGGCGGGCGACGTGCAGGCGCTGGCCGCGGGGCCGGGCGGCGAAGTCTTCGCGGCGACCTCCCCCGACGGCGGGATCGCCGCCTTCGACGCCCGCGGCGGGCGGCGCGAGGTGTTCGACCCCGGCGAGCCGTACGTCTGGGCGCTGGCGGCGGCGGCCGACGGCACGCTGTACGCGGGCACCGGCAACCCCGGCCGCATCTACCGCATCCCGCCCGGCGGGGACGCGGAGCTGCTGTACGACACCGGCGCCGCGCACGTCCGCGCCCTCGCGGTGGACGCCGCCGGGCGCCTCGTCGCCGGGACCGGCTCGCCCGGCCGCGTGCTGCGCATCGACGAGGCCGGCCGCGCCTTCGTGCTCGTCGACACGAACCACGACGAGATCACCTCGATCCGCCTCGCCCCCGACGGCGCCGTCCTGGCGCTGGCGGCCGGCGGGGCGCCCGCCCCGGTCAGCGCCGGCCCGCCCGCCGCGGCGGTCTCCGCGGCCGCGCCGGCGGTGACCGCGAGCACCACGGTGACGGTGACCGCCAGCGTCTCCGCCGCCCCCGCCCCCGCGGTCCCCGCCGCCGGGTCCGCCGCGCCCTCCGGCGCCGCGGGGGGGGCCGTCTACCGGATCGCCCCCGACGGCCTCTGGGACGTGGTCTGGCAGTCGACCGCCGACACGCCCTACGACGCGGCGCTCGACGGCGACGGCCGGCTGATCGTGGGCACCGGTCCGGACGGGAAGATCTTCCGGGTCGAGGGGCGGCCGCGGACCACGGTGCTCCTGGCGCGGGCCGCGGCCCGGCAGGTGACGCGCTTCGCCGCGGGCCCCGACGACCGGCTCTACTACGCCACCGCGAACCCGGGCCGCCTGCACCGCCTCGCCACGAACCGCGCCGGCCGCGGCGTCTACGTCTCCGAGGCGCACGACGCGCGCACCGTCGCCACCTGGGGCGCGATCCGCTGGCGGGCGGACACGCCGGGCGGCAGCTCGGTCCGCCTGCAGACCCGCTCGGGCAACACCGCCGTCCCGGGCGAGACGTGGAGCCCGTGGTCGGAGTCCTACGACGACCCGTCCGGGACGGCCATCACCAGCCCCAACGCGCGGTATCTCCAGTGGCGGGCGCTGTTCGCCGGCGACGGCGACGCGCCGGCCCTCTTCTCGGTCACCGCCGCCTATCTGCCCCGCAACCTCGCGCCCGAGGTCACGCGGGTCACGATCCATCCTCCCGGAAGGGTCAATCTGCGGGCCTTCCCCGCCGACCCGCCGATCGCCGGGCTGGACGCCGAGCGCGACCCCGCGGCCCCGCCGCCCGCGGCGGGGACCGCGCAGGCGCCGGCCGTCGGCCGGCAGGTGTACCGCAAGGGGCTGCGGTCGTTCGGCTGGGAGGCGCGCGACCCGAACGGCGACCCGTTGCGGTTCGAGATCCGCTACCGCGAGGAGACCGCCGCCGAATGGCGGGTGCTGAAGCGGAACTTGGCCACGCGCCTCTTCACCTGGGACACGACGTCCACCCCGGACGGCGCCTACGTCGTCCGCGTCGTCGCCTCCGACGCCGAGGCCAACCCGCCGGGCCGGGCCCTGACCGCCCTGCGGGACACGGCGCCGTTCGACGTCGACAACACGCCTCCCCGCATCGTCGCGGAGAGCGTGACGCCGTCGGGGAACCGCCGGCTGGTGCGGCTGCGGGTGTCCGACGCGCAGTCGACCCTCGAACGGGTGGAATACACGGTGGACGCCGAGACGTGGCAGGCGGTCTACCCGGCCGACGGCATCGCGGACGAGCGCGAGGAGCGCTTCGACGTCACCGTGACGGCCGACGAAATCGGGCGGCTGGTGCTGCGGGCCACCGACGCGATGAAGAACACGACGACGGCCGGGGTCCGCTGATTCCGGCCGCGCGCCCGGAGGCCGCCGGCGTGAACCCGGCCGGCAGGCGGCCGGGTTTCCGATCCGCCGCGCGCCCGGAAGCCGCGTTCGCGCCCGCGCGGGCGGCTCGTGGCGACGATCGCGGCTGAAACGTCCTGTTCGGCGACCGCTGCCACTGGCCGTCGTCGTGGTAGAGGTCCGGAGACTGGTGCACGACGGCATACGGGGCGGCGAAGAGCACCACGACCCCCTCCGGACGGTGCTCTATCCGCCGCTGGCCTTCAGCGCGCCCGTGGCCGTCGGCGCCAGCTCCTGCGCGCGGGCCAGCGTGCGCGCGGCAGCGGACTGTGTCCCCTTCTGTGCGGCGTGTTGGAGACGCTTCACGACCCGATCAATCGCGCCTACCACTGCGAGACTCGATGCGTAATCCACGCGGACGCCGCGAGCCATATGGACAGGCCCGCGAACAACGAGACTCCAAAAGGGTCCTCTCGCAGGGCAATTGCCACCCATAAGAGGAACAACGCGAAGATGCCGTAAAGCATGATGAGTCCGCGCACCACGATCGGCGTGGGCGCTATCATGACGGCAATCGTGGCCAGCAGGAACAGCAGCGTGATCAAGCCGAGGAAGATGATCATCATTTCAGCAAACCAGTCCGCCGCGCCGCGGTTCGGCTCCCAAGCGTTCGCGTCTACGCGGCCGGCCCGGCCGCGCCGCGCCGGAAGTCGGAGACGGCCGAGTCGGCCCGGATCGTCATCTGTTCGACCACCCAGACCATGTTGACGGCCACCGGCGCGCCGCGGTACTCCGCCGGCAGGAACCGGGCCGCGGCGGCCGAGTCGACCAGTTCGTGCCAGCTCGGAGGCGCCGGGCCGCTCGAATCGAGCACCTCCAGGCCGGAGACCGTCCCCTCGCGCGTGACGACGACGGCGAACGTGACGCCGGTCGCCCGGCCCGGCAGCGGCATCGGTTCCGGCAGGGTCAACAGCACCGCGTCGGGACTCAACTGCGGCGCGACCATCCCGGTCCGCAGCTGCACGGGGTTCTCGTTCGATCCCGGGTTGGAGAGCGCCTCCATCATCGCCGCCAGCGAATCGGGACTCCGCACGGTGCCGACCACGCTGGCCGCCGCGAACGCGCAGACGGCGGTCACCACGCCGGCCGCGCCGGCCAGCCAGACCCGGTGGAGGTTGTCCGCCAGCCCGCGCACGCCGGCCGTGCGGGCCACCTCGCGCTCGGCCGCGATGCGGCTCAGCACCATGCCGCCGGCCGCGCGCAGGCGCTCGGCGAGCGCCCCGTCCACGCGCCCGCCGGCCGCCAGGCGCACCGCCCGGCTCAGCTCCCGCGCCTCGTCCGCCATCCGCCCGCAGGCCGCACAGCCTTCGAGATGCCCGTCGACGGCGATGCGATCGTCGACGCCGAGCTCGTCGTCGAGGTACGCGGCCAGACGCCGCCGGGTCCATCTGCAGGTCACCTGGGCCAGAGCTCCTTCAGCGACTCGCGGAGCGCCGCGCGGGCGCGCGCGAGTCGGGACTTGACCGTTCCCACCGTCACGCCGAGCGAGAACGCGATCTCCTGGTAGCGCATGCCGTGGAACTCCCGGAGCACCAGCGCCGTGCGCTGCTCGAACGGCAGCGCGCCGACGGCCCTCCGCATGCGCGCCGCGAGCTGCCGCCGTTCGAGCCGCACGTCGGCCGCGACCTGCCCGGCGGCCGGCGGTTCGCCGTGCGCGGAGGCGTAGTCCTCCAGGGAGACCTGCGCGTCGCGCCGCCGCCGCATCCACGACCGTTGCCGGTTGCGCGCCTGGTTGACGACGATGCGGTAGATCCAGGTGCGCAACGCGGCGTCGCCGCGAAAGCGGCCCAGCGTGCGGAAGACGCGCAGGAAGACCTCCTGCGAAACGTCGAGGGCCTCCTCGCGATCCCCCAGCAGGGCGTACGCGAGCTGGAACACCATCGCCTGGTGCGCTTCGACGAGCCGCCGGCAGGCGTCCTCGTCGCCTTCGACGCACCGGTCGGCCAGCGACGCGTCCGCCGCGGGAACCGCCGACCACTTGACCGCGGATGCTGATCTCACGAGTCCTGCCGCGGGCCGCGTCCGCGGCCTTTGCGCCGCGCCAAGGGTGGCGTACCCGCCGGCCCCGGCGCAAGCGGCGAACCGGCGCCGGCCGTGTTCAAGGCCCCTGTACGTTGGACACCGCCGACGCCCGGGGGTTCCCTCGTTCCTGTTACGATCGCCCCCGCCGCTGGCGACGCGCCCGCCGCCCATGCTGAACGGTCTGTTCGTCACCGTCGCCCTTGCCTCCATCCTCCTCGCCGCGGCCACCGGCCGCATGGAGGAACTCACCGGGTCGATCCTCGCGTCGGCGCGCGGCGCCGTCGACCTCGCCATCGGGCTGGTCGGCGTGATGGCCTTCTTCCTGGGCCTGATGCGCGTGGCCGAGAACGGCGGTCTGCTGGCGCTGCTGGCGCGGGCCGTGCGGCCGGTCATGCGCCGGCTCTTCCCCGACGTCCCGGAGGACAGCCCCGCGATCAGCGCGATGATCCTCAACGTCTCCGCCAACCTGATGGGGCTCGGCAACGCCGCCACGCCGTTCGGCGTCAAGGCGATCCAGGAGCTCGACAAGCTGAACGGCCGGCCGGGCACGGCCACCAACGCGATGGCGCTCTTCCTGGCCGTCAACACCGCGGGCCTCGCCGTGCTGCCGAGCGGGATGATCGGCGTGCGCGCCTCGCTCGGCTCCGAGGATGCGGCCGGCATCTTCTTCCCGACGTGGTTCGCCAGCGGGTCCGCGACGGTCGTCGGCGTCACCGCCGCCCTGCTTCTGGCGCGGGTCGGCCGTTTCCGCCGGACGGAGCCGCCCCCCGCCCCCGCGAACGCGGCGGCGCCGGGACCGACGCCGGACGCCGCCGCCGGCCCGGAGCCTTCCGCCCCAAAAGGACCCGTACGACAAGTGGCGGCGGACGCTGCCGCCGGCCCGGAGCCGCCGCCGAAACCTTCCGCCGGGCGGCGCTGGATCGCCCGGGCGTTCTGGATCGGTCTGCTGGCGCTGGCCGTGCGCGACTTCCTCGCCCGGCTCGGTTCGGAATCCGCGCTGGACGCGTTCCGCGGGATGACGTCGTTCTGGATGCTGCCGGCCCTGGTCTCGGCCCTGGTCCTCTACGGCTGGGTGCGCGGCGTGCGGGTCTACGACTCGCTGGTCGAGGGCGCGAAGCAGGGTTTCGACGTCGCCCTGCGGATCATTCCCTTCCTGGTCGCGATCCTCGTGGCGATCGGCATGTTCCGCGCCGCCGGCGGCATCGACGCCCTCGTGGCCGCGCTGGGGCCGGTAACCGGCCTCGTCGGCATGCCGGCGGAGGTGCTGCCGGTGGCGGTGCTCCGTCCGCTGTCCGGTTCCGGTTCGCTCGGCGTGGCGGCCGAGATCATCCAGGCCCACGGTCCCGACTCGCTGATCGGCTATCTGGCCAGCACGATCTACGGCAGCACCGAGACCACCTTCTACACGCTGGCCGTCTACTTCGGCGCCGTCGGCATCCGCGACACCCGCCACACGCTCCCCGCCTGCCTGCTGGCCGACGCCGCCGGCATCCTCGCGGCGACGTTCATCGTGAACCTGCTGTTCGGGTAGGCGGCCGTCACCACGGCCCCTGGACAAACCGGCCGGCGGCGCGCCGGGGCGCGGCCGACAGCCGATGCTATTTCTTCGCGATCTTCGGGCCCACGTACACGACGTAGAGCGGCTCGCGCGCCCGGACGGGCCACGAAAAATGGATGCGGATTTGCGGGTTCTTCACCTTGCCGTGCCACCCGCAGAACAACCACCTGCCGGGTTCCGATGGATTCCGGAACGTCAACTCGTTCCTGAACTTCCGTTTCTCGTCGTCCGACGAGTCCGAGAACCACGCCTTGTCGCCGGTGAAGTGCTCGCGGTACAGCCGGTGACCTTCGGACGTGCGTTCGCCGTGCCGGTCGAAGCAGTTCGTCAGCTCGTGCAGCACGATCAGCCGTAGCAGGATGCGCTCGGCGGCTCCCGGATGAAAGGGACGTCCCGCGAGCGGCGCGAAGCTGCCCGGCGCGAAGACGAGATCGGGACACCGGCTACGGGCGGCCGCCTCCAGGTCCCGCCAGGACGCGAGCGGCGGCTGGAGATCCTCGAGCGCGGCTTCCAGTACGCCGACGTCCCAGAAGTTGCGGACGTCCACGCGCCTGACGTCATCCTCGTCATGGTGGTCGACGGGAACGGGCGAAAACCGCCACGCCGACGGCGTCATGCTCACCAGGCCGCGCTCCCGCCCCTGCAGACAGCCGTACGCGGCTTCCCCGACCGCGGTGTCCGTCACGATGCGGCCTTCGTACTTCATGCAGTCCAGGTAGTCGTCTCCGCCGTGCTCCCGGACGTCGTCCCAGAACGGGCCGCGCCGCGTCAACCAAGTCAGAAACGCTCCCCGGCTGTTTCGGTCCAGAACCTGGACCGCCCGCCGCATCACGGCGTCCGGCGTCACCTGGCTGTCGGCGAGGTTGCGATGGCAGTACAGCTCGCGCCCGAACCGCTTCATGACCGCGCGGACGTCCATGACCCGGCCGACGGCCGTCCGGAACGCCGACAGGTCGGGGAACTGCCCGTGGACCGAGAGCTCGTTGAACAGGAACTCCACGTCAGTCGCCCCAGCCGGCGAAGTAGTTCATGTCCTTGTCGAACTGATCGAAGAACCCTTCGGGCCAGACGTCGATGTTCCCTTCCGCATCGAGGATCGGACTGCGCACCTGCGAACCGGCGTCGGACCGCGGCCGGAAGAAATGGATCACAACCTGTTCCGGCGTGAGGCGTCCGGTCTTGACCGCGCGGCGGACGCCGTTGAGGACGTGGTCGCTGTGCGTCTCCACCAGCACCTGCACGCCGGCGCGCGCGACGTCGGCCAGAAACCGCCCGATCAGCGCCTGGCCGGCGGGGTGCAGATGGACTTCCGGGTTCTCGATCAGCATGACGCCGCCCGCGGACACCGACAACGCCGCCACGACGATGGGCAGGACCTGCGTCAGGCCGAACCCCGTGTGCATCGGACGGTGGAACCCGGTGTCGTCGGACGTGCGCAACCCGAGGGTCACGGCGTTCGTCCGCGGAACCTGCTGCAGATCGACGCTGCAACCCGGAAAAAGCGCGCGCATGCGGGCTTCGACCTGGCGCAGCCGCGTCGGCGGCGCGTCGGGCAACACCAGACCGGGAAGGACCGGTTCGTCCCGCCCCCAATGCAGCACGCTGACCGCGTGTTCTCCCCTGGCCCCGACCAGATCCGCGTCGATGGGATCTTCCAGCGGGTACGCTTCCTGGGGTCCGACCCTCTCCGCCGTGACGTACGTCAGCCCGCGCAGCAGATCGGCCAGTGGCGCAACGCCTCCATCGTCCATCGGCGGCAGCAGGTGACGCAACGCCTCGGGATCGTCGCTCGTGCGGCCGTCGAACGACACGCGGCGCACCCGCATCGACATGTCCCGGCGGTCCCCTTCGAACGTCCAGCCGCAGGCCGAATCCTCCGTCGCCACGCCGACCTCGAATGCGGTACGTCCGTTCACTTCGTCGACGACGTCCACGACGGTTCCGAGATGAACGGCGGCGCCGTTGAGCGCCAGCCGCGTCGACCATTCGTGTTCGCGCGTGGTCTGGTGCAACAGCACGAGGGTCTGCAGGACCGACGACTTCCCGGAAGAATTCGGGCCGGAAAGCAGCGTGAGCGGCGCGAGGGGCAGCTTCAAGAGCTCGAAGCACTTGAACAGGCGAAGGTCAAGGCGCGTCAGCACCGAACACCTCATCGAGCATCCGCTCGGCGGCGGAAAAGCGATACCTGACCTTTTTCGGGTCGTTGGGTCCGTACGTGATCGCGTTCCGAAAATCGTCGTCCTCCATCAGGAGGAAGAAGCCGGACCGCAACTCGTCGGCGCACTCTTCGACGCGAGGCGCACTGTATCGTGAGAGACCCGTCGACATGACGTCCCACAGCGACGCGTTGAGAACGCTTCGCCAATCCTGATCCGGACCGTGCTTCCGGAACGCATGCTTGCCGAAGAGTCGAAAGTTGTTCTCCAGGCTCGTCCTGAACCTCGCGGACAATTCCGGCAGCGACCGCGGCGCGGCGTTCATCCCCTTCAGCGCCCTGGCCAGAAATTCGTCCATGTCACGGTACTCGCCGAGATCCAGCGTCTGGAAGGCGCAGAACCGGTTGACGAACTCGCGATCCCGCATCGTCGACGTCTTCAGGCTCCGGCCGGTCGCCTGCAGGAAGATGTCCGTGGTCGATTCCTGCTTCAGAAACTTGGTTGCTTCACCCGTGTACAGGGAGTTGCGCATCTGCTGCCGGGTCAGCGGCACTCCCGAATTGACGCGATCGAAGATGTCCAGCCGCGCCTGCTCCGGCACCCTCTGGTCGATGACGTACAGGATGAGATTGCAGTCCTCCACCCGGTTCTGGATCTTTGGCGGCAGGTCGAGAAAGCGTCTTCCATGCAGGCCGTCCCGCTCCGGGAGCTTGAGCTTCAGGTCGTTGTCCACGAAGCGCTTGAACGTCGACAAGCGCTGCAAGCCGTCCACGACGATCATCCGCCCCTGATCGTCTTCCGCGAGATAGAGCACCGGCAGCGGAATCCGCATGATGACGGACTCGATGAGCTTGCTCTGCTTTTCGTCGTTCCAGATGAAATCGCGCTGAAACTCGGGGTTCATGACGAACGCGCCCTTGCCGATGCGCCGCAGCACCTCATGAACGGTGCGGATCTCCTGTCGAATCAGCAAGGCGTCTATCGGATAGTCGCCCCACGGCGACGGCTGGCCTCCCTCCAGGCCTTCGATTTCCTCGGATTCGGATTCCGCCCCATCGGGGATCATGCGATCCTCGTCTTGATTCTTCAATGTTGCGCCCGTCCTTGTTTTCGCCGTGCGAGCATGGCGCCACGCCGTCCGCCGAACGATCCTTCGCGGGAAGAACGAATCAGGGCTCGAACGGAATGCCGTTCAGCATCTCCTCGTCCTCCGGAAGAGGCGTCTCGCCCGCCGGCAGGCGGTTGCCGCGCAGGACGTGCGCGACGATCTCGGCCGTCTGGGCGGCCGTCAGGGTGCCCGGGGCGTCCTGGGGCATGGTTTCCCGGACGTACCCGAACAACTCGCCCAGCGAACGGCCGCGCCACGCGTTCCGGAAGGTGTGGTCGCCGAGCAGAGCGGCCATCTCGGGGATGATGGCCCGGATCGCGCCGTGGCACACGGCGCACCGCTCGTCGTAGAGCGCCGCCCCGCGGTCCGCCTGCGCCGCCGTGTAGACGCCGTCCCGCGCGGAGACCGAAGCCGGCTCCTGCGCCAGGGGAACGGCGGCGACCCCGGCCGCGAAGGCCAGGGTCGCCGCGCCGCGAATACGGAACGCCGCGCGCATCGGGCCTACTGATCGAGGACCAGCGTGGCGTTGCGCTTCGGCACCTGCCCGCCGGTCGGGATCTCGGCGACCTTCTCGACCGAGGCGATCTCCACCACGGCGACGCTGTTGTTGCCCGACAGCGAGACGTAGGCGTACTTGCTGTCCGGGGTGATGGTGATCCAGTTCGGGGAGTGGCCCACGCGGACGCCGCCGACCAGCTCGAGGTCCGGCAGCGTGTAGACGTAGACGCTGCTGTTCAGGCTGCTGTTGGCGACTAGGTAGCCGTTGTCCGGCGTCACGCCGAGCCCGTGGGCGGTGTTGCCGCCGTGTCCCGGCGTCCTCTCGTCCGGCGGCAGCTCGGGATACTCGATGCGCCGGACCTCCTTGCGCGTGGCGAAGTCCACCACGCCGAAGCCGTTGAAGTTCGAGAGCTGCGCGTAGATGTGGCGGGTCGAGCCGTCGGCGTTCACGTCGAACGCCATCGGGCGGATGCCGCGGTCGAAGTAGGTGGTCCACACCGGGCGGTCGGTCGCGGTGTCCACCACGGTGATGTTCCGCGCGCCGATCATGCCGGCGACGGCGTACTTGCCGTCGGGCGTGACGTAGGTGTTGTGCACGCCGCCGTGGACCGAGATGGTCGCGACGATCTCGCCCGACTCGGTGTCGAACACGTCGAGCGCGCCCGGCGACTGCGCGATGGCCGTGTAGACCTTGCGGCCGTCCGGCGTGATGGCGATGTTGTTGGGCCGCCCGCTGAGGGGCACCTTCTTGACCACCTTCAGCGCCGCGACGTCGACGACGTCGATCGTGTCGTCGGACTCGTTGGCCACGTACAGCCAGCGCCCGTCGGGGGACGGGGCCGCGCCGTGCGCGCGCTCGATGCCGTCGATCACGCCGACCACCTCGTTGGTGACCGGATCGATGAAGTGCACGTTGTCGCCCGCGCTGTTCGTCTGCACGATCCGCACGGTCCCCTGCGCCGCCGCGGTCAGGGGCAGGACGAGGATCGCCGCCGCCGCCAGATAACGGATTGACCGGTGTCTCGTCGCCATCCTTCAAGCTCCTGTCTGTTGAGAACCCGCCTTCGCGCGGCCTACTGCCCGGCCGTCTCGCCGTTCACCCAGGCCGCGAGGGTCCGGAACCACGGATCGTCCTGCGAACTGAACTGCCTGCCGCCGTTGTGGAACTCGTCGCCCCCCGCGTCCGGCTCCAGCGGGTGCACCAGCAGCCGGCTGGCTAGCGGGTCGCCGGGCACGACGAGACGCGCCGCCGCCTCGAAGTTGGCGCGCGACTGCTCCTCGGTCCACTCCTCCGCCCCCGGAGCCAGCTCTTCGAGGAAGCCGACCCGCCCGCCCTCGGCGTGGCAGACGACGCAGCGGGTGAAGCCCGCCTTGCGCTCCAGGAAGATCGGCTGGACCCGCGTCCGGAAGAACTCGAAGTCGAGCTCCACGGCCGTCTCGGCCGGTTGCAGCCCCAGCAACGCCGTCAGAGCCAGCAGCAATGTCACGGCGAGTCCTCCTTTCCTTGTCACGCGGCCCGCGCCGCGTCTGAATCGACTCGTCCGGCGATTCTACCATCGCGCGGCGGTCCGGGGACGTCGAATCGGGCGAGTCGGCGCCGCGCGGGTCCGCGGGCGTCCGGCCGCCGACGCCCGCGCTCCCCTGCCGGCCGCGGCGACCGCCCGCCACGTGCACGGCGGCGGCGCGGGGAGTGGCGCACGCCGGCGATCCCCCGGCCACGACGGGCAGCGGCGGGTTTGGAGCTGGCAGGCGGCGCGGGGACGGCGCGGACTCCGGCGCTCCCCTGCCGTCCGCGCCGGCCCGCCACGGACGGCGGCGCGGCTGCTACAGTAGGCACGCCGACACGGGGAATCGGAAACACCGGAGGAGGAGGTTTCGATGAGCACGACACACGCGGCGCGTTGCGCCGGCTCGCGGCGGGCGCGCCGGATCGCCGGGTCGTTCGCGGCCGGGCTGGCCGTCGCCGGCGGATTCGCGGCCGAGGACGTCCGGGCGCAGGAGCGGACGCGCATCAACAAGGTCATCGAGGCCGTCGAGGAAGGGCGGCCGGCGATCGCCGGCCAGGACTGGCGCTTCGTCGACATGGAGCACTCGCCCTTCTCGAGCACCGGGATCGACGAGGTCTTCGCCGAGATGGACCAGGACCGCGACGAGGCCGGCCGCCTGCGCCTGACGCCGCTGGTGCGCATTCCGCAGGACGGCGACGAGGACTTCAAGTGGGCCGTCAAGCAGGTGCTCGACCTCGGCGGCCTCGGCGTCATCGTGCCGCACGTGGACACCGGCGACGAGGCGTTGCGGCTCGTGCGGGCGGCGCGCTACCCCCCGACGCGGGACGACGCGCAGCCCGCGCCGCGCGGCGAGCGGGGCTGGGGACCCGGCCGGGCGGTCCGGCTGTGGGGCCTGGACACCGCGGAGTACCACCGGCGCGCCGACGTCTGGCCGCTCGACCCGGACGGCGAGCTGTTCGTGGTGGCCATGATCGAGTCGGCCGAGGCGGTCGCGAACATCCACGACATCCTGGCCACGCCGGTCAGCGCGATCATGGTGGTGCCCGGCGACATGAGCATCGACCTCGGCCTCGGACCCGCCCCCGGGCCGGAGAACCACCCGGAGGTGGACGAGATGTTCCGGAAGGTCCTCGAAGCCTGCCGGGCCCAGGACCGCGTGGTCTGCGGCTGCGGGGACGGCGCCGCCCGGCTGCAGCAGCGCATCGACGAGGGCTGGGGGTTCATCCTGCCCCTCGGCGGCTGATCGTCCGGGAACCGGGGGGCCGCACGCGGGTCCCCCGGTTCGTTCCCTGCATCGGCGCGGGAGGCGCCCCTTGATGAAGAAGAAGGAGTCGGTCACGCCGGCCGGCGGCGAGGATCAGGCCGGCGCGCGGGACGCCGTCCATGCCGTGGTCACCGAGAGCGACGGCTGGCACGCCGCCGAATGCCTGGAAGTCGCCGTCGTCACCCAGGCGAGGTCGCTCGACGCCCTGCTCGCGAACCTTCGCGAGGCGGTGGCTCTGCACGTGGACGGCGAAGATCCCGCCCGGCTCGGCCTGGCGCCCGCGCCGCGGTTGTTCGTCAGCTTCGAGACGGCCCGGTCAGCGTCTGATGCCGCGGCTGCGCGGGAACGCCGGCGTCACCAAACGTCGCGCGGGTTGAGCGTGAAGCCGGGCAGCACCGCTTCCCCGGACACCGTTTCCGGGTCGTCCAGCGTTTCCACGGGCTGCCCGGGGCGGTAGACGCGCACCCGCCGCCGCCGGGGGTCGTCAGCCAGCCCAGGCGGAGACCGTTCTCCACGTATTCCGTCATCTTCGCCTGCAACGCCGCCAGGCTGTCGGACGGGGAACGCAGCTCCGCCACGAAAATCGGGGACGATGCGGCTGAATCCGTGCCGCTCGGCTTCGTCGAGGGATTCCCACCGCTCCCGCGCCATCCACGCGGCGTCCGCGGAGCGCACCGCGCCGTTGGGCAACGTGAATCCCGCGGACGAATCGAAGCAAAGGCCGGAGCCGTCCCGTTCCGTCCAGAGGCAGAGACGCGCGTTCAGCCTGGCGTTCCGCCAACCTGTGGTCATGTTCGCGCGCCGCGCGCTGCCCATCGCGTCGCTCGACCTGCGCATCCGCCGAGCCGCCGCGGTCAACCGGATCGCTTTGATCGAACCGGACCTTCCCGCGTCATCCAGGTGAATTTCGACTCGGCTGTTCACGAAGAACGCCGGCGACCCGGGGCGCGGACGTGAGGCGGCCTGCACGTCGCCGCGACAACCCCGCCTGCGGCCGGCAGCGCCGCGAGCGCCGCGGCGCCGGCGAGCGGCAACGCCGGAACCGGGTCCGGAACATCGGGACCGGGCTCGCCGGACGCTCCTGGCGTCGCTTGCACCGGCTCCGACGCCGGCCCCTCGACGTCGGGATGACTCGTCAGCCCCGGATGCCGATCGGCAATCTGCGTCTGGTCACCGGGTGCGACGCCTCCGACGACCACGACCGCCTCGCCGCGCCGGATGCCGATCGGCAGTCTGCGTCCGGTCACGGACTCGGCAGTTCTTCCACCTTCGCGAAGACGTCGGCGACCGGAAGGCGGAAACCGGGAAAGAGCGGCGCACCGTCGACGATGTCCGACGCGGCGAGCCGCCGGGGCGCCACGCCCGGTTCGTGGACGGCGACCGATCGGCAGCCGGGGTCGACCACCCAGACCACGCGGGTTCCCGCCGCCAGCCAGGAGGCGATCTTCGCGGCCACCTCGGGACGGGTGTCGCCGGGCGAGACGACCTCCACCGCGAGGTCCGGCGCGCCCTCCCAGAACGCCGCCGGCAGGCCGGACGCGGGGATCCGTTCGCGCCGGACGAAGGCCACGTCCGGCGCGAGCACCGTATCCGGACGCCGGGCCAGCACGAAACCGGTTTCCGCGCCGCAGACCACCCCCAGGCGGCGGCTCCGGACGTGTTGTCCCAACGGGACGGCGACGTTCATGACGACGGCGCCGTGCTCGAATCCGGCCGGGGTCATCCGTTGCAGCTCCCCCTCGACCAGCGCATGCCGCCAGCCGTCGCCCGGCAGCTCGAACAACTCCTCCGCGGTCATGGCCGCGCCGGACCCGGGAACCGCGGACCGGAGCGATGCAGTGGGGACGCGCCGACTCCCGAGCCTCGATGGGTGAGCATCGACCTCCCCAGTATACCCGCCCGGCAGGCTCCGGCGCCGATCCTGGGAGTGAGTAAGGCAAGCACCGCTATCCCTGGGGGGCGGGCGCATCGTCTCGTACTCGTGGATGAAACCCGGACGGTTCCAACGCCAGCGTGACGTTCCAAGACGGACGCGTGACGATGAAGGCGCCGGCGATGCTGCCATGACACTGATTTCGGGCGCTGCCGCCGGCGCGGGTCACGCGCGCGCGCGAGGCTACGTCGGCGACCGGCCGGGGATGAACCCGGCCGGCGCGCCATCGCGGTCGAAGCGGCTACGGGCCGGGCGTCCGGTGCTCGACATCTTCGAGGTTCTTCACTTCCTGGGCGAGAGCCGCGACGCGCCTTGCTTCCGCCAGGATCTTGTTGAACATGGGGAGGTGATCCAGGAACAGGTCCATGTCGGCGACGGCGAAAAGACTTTTTGCGAGGGCGTCGATCTTCTCCGCGGCGCGGGCGCGGAGGGGAGACACGGCGGTGGTCTTCGCGCGGGCGGCGCGGGCCTCCTCCCGCTTGGCTCGGGCCTTCTCCCGCGAGCGGCGCTGGCTGTCGCGGCTGCTGGCTTTCTTGCAGGGGGTGCAGAACGCGGCCCATCGCTTGTTCTCGGCGGGGGAATTGGGGAGGGGGGTCTGGCATTCCGCGTTTCGGCAAAGCCAGAAGTCGGCGTCGTGCTCGTCCGTCAAGACTCCGAAGATCGGGTGGATTTCCGCGGGCGGCGCGGTGGGGCGGGTGTCTGTTGACTTCAATACGGGGTTCCTCCTGGGGCACGGCCGGACGATTGCGCCCGGCGAGTTCGTCCTGGCCGGCTGCCGGTGCTCGGCGGCCGGGCGCGTCAGAAGGTGCGATTATAACACGTCATTCGCGTGCTGTGTCAATGACGTTGCGGTGCTGCGCGGGGGATGGCCGGTGAAACCAGGCATCATTGGCCGACAAACCGCGCAACCGCGCCATCCTCGTCAACGGGTTCGCGGAGGCATGAAGCCTGCCAGACCCAGGACCGCGTGGTCTGCGGTGAGGGGGCCCGCTTTTTCGGACAACCGGTTAAGGTGTATTCCAGGGCCTTGAGGAGGCACTGGGATGACGACGAGACGACGGCGGCGGTTCACGGCGGAGTTCAAGAAGCGGGTGGCGCTCGATGCCGACCGTACGGTGCAGCAGATCGCGGCGCGGCACGAGGTCCATCCGCACCAGGTGAGTCTGTGGAAGCGCAGGCGGTCGACGGGCTGGCGGAGGTCTTCGCCAACCGCCGAGGGTCGCGGGAGGTATAACCGAAAGTTGTGGATCGGGGGATCATTCGAGATCCCTCCCTCTTCGACTCCGTCTTGACGTTGTGGCTTCACGCGTCTACATTGGTGGCGATGAAGCAGTCGGGCGTTCGAGAGATCAAGAACCGCTTCAGCGCGTATCTGCGCATGGTGGAGCGCGGCGAACGGGTGGCCGTCACCCACCGGGGGCGGGTCGTGGCCGAGCTGGGCCCTCCCGCGCACACCACCGAGGACGCGGCCCGCGCCGAACTGCGGCGGCGCGCCCGAACGGGGACCGTGCGCCTGGGCGCCCCGAACCGCCCCGACGTCTACCCGCGCCCGCCGCGCGGACTGCCTGCCCGGGTCGTGCGGGAACTGCTCGACGACGTGCGGGGCGAGCGGTGAACCTGTATGCGGAGACGAGCGCCGTCGTGGCCTGGCTTCTCGACGAGGAGCGCGGCGAACGCGCCCGGTCGCGGTTGACGGCCGCCGAAACCGTCCACACGTCCGACCTGACGCTCGTCGAGTGCGATCGGACCCTGCGGCGGGCCGCGGCCGCCGGACGCGTGAGCGCGGCCTACTCGTCCCGGCTGCGCACGATCGTCGACACGGCCTCCGCCCATTGGACGCTGCACGGCATCGACGCGGAGGTCGTCCACCGCGCCCGCCGGTCGTTCCCCTACGAACCGATCCGGGCGCTCGACGCCATTCACCTCGCCACCGCCCTGGCCGTTCGGAATCTGATGCCCGACGTGCAGGTGCTGTCTTTCGACGATCGGATTCGCGGCAACGCCGCGGCCCTCGGGTTCACCGTCGCGCCCGCGGCCGGCGGCAGGCCGTGAAGACGAAGGGAACTGAATCCATGGGTGACGAATCCGCGGAGCCGGTGCGCGGCCGGCGGCAGGCCGTCTCGCTGAAACGCCTCTATCTCGACCCGAACAACTACCGCTTCGTCGACCATCGGGACTACCGGCCCGTCCCGCCGGAGCACGTCTTCGACGCCGACGTGCAGCGCCGCACGACCGGCTTCGTGCTCGGCCGCGGCCAGGAGCACGTTGGCGACCTGATCGCCAGCATCAAGGCGAACGGCTGGCTGGACATCGATCCCGTCCTGGTCCAGCGCATGGACGGGGGACGGTTCCTCGTGGTCGAAGGGAACCGGCGCGTCGCGACGCTCAAGCACCTGCAGCGCCGGTACGAAGAGGACGCCATCGACCTCGGCGAGCTCGACGCGAAGCTGTTTTCCGGGTTGCCGGTCGTCCTCCACCAGGACGCGGGCGAGCGAGATCGTCTGGTGATGATGGGGCTGCACCACATCTCCGGCAAGCGCCGCTGGCCCGCCGTAAACCGCGCGCGGGCGATGGCGAAACTCCTCCCGCACTTCGGGGACGACGCCGATGCCGTCTGCCGGGCCCTGGGGGTGAGCAAGCGCGAGTTCAACCTGTCGCTGCGGACGCTGGCGCTGGTGGACGCCTACCGGGACAGCGATTACGGCGACCAGTTCCAGTCCGATCAGTACAACCTGTTTCGCGAGATCCTCAAGAGCGAGGCGATACGCACCTGGATCGGCTGGGACCACGCGGCTTGCGCTGCGGCCAACCAGCCGCACATGGAACGCCTGTTCTCATGGATGTCGCGTGAAACGGAATCCAGCGAGGGAGACGAAAGCGACCCGGAGGTTGAAGTCCGCTCGACGCCCGTAGTCAGCACCGTGAGCCACGTTCGCGAGCTCGGCAGGATCATCGCGGATCCCAGGGCGGTCGAAAGACTCGACGAGACCCGCAGTCTCCAAGAGGCGACGCTGTCCAGCGATCTGCTGGTCAAGAATGAAATCGACGGTGCGTTCCGGTCGTGCGACAGGGGCATCCAGAAACTCGGCGCGCGGGTCGGAGAACTGGAATCCGGCGAACTCGACAGAGTGGAGCAACTCATCGGCCGGCTTCAGGGAATCGCGCTGGCCCGCAAGCGACGCCCGCCGTCCGCCGGACCGCGGCTGCCGTGGCAACCGTTCAACGAGATCACGCGGTCGCGCTTCTCCTCCATCCACGTCGAGCGCTACCGCGGCATCGACGGCCTCGTCCTCGACGCCCCCGGCCGGGTCAATCTGATCGTCGGCGTGAACAACGCGGGGAAAACGTCGCTGCTCGAAGCGATCTACCTGCTGGCCCATCAGAACGACGAGCGGGCCTTGCTGGACGCCATCCGATGGCGAGGCCGGGTGGAGGGCGAACCGGACCCGGTCTGGCTGGTCGAGCAGCTTCCGCGCGCCGCCCGCATAGCGGGACGTTTCGATCATTTCCCGGAAGGCAGGGCGCACGTTGAATTCGACGTCGCCACCGAACCCGATCCCGACATCGACGACCAGACCTCGTTTCTCGCACGGCTCGCCGTCGAAGCCGGTTACGGCGACCATGCGCAGAGCACGGACGTCGTCTTCTTCGGCGACCGTCCTCGGAAGACCAGTTTCGAAGGGCAGCACTGGCTGTGCCGCTCGGCGTTCACCAGCCCGTTCTCGGCCAACCGCCCCGACACGCTCGCGCGCTGCAACAAGGAGAGCCTGGAAGCGGGCACGAAGCAGACGATCATCAAGTTCATCCGCGATCGGGTCGATCCCGGCGTCCGCGCGATCGAGCTGGCCGACCGGTTCAACCGCTTCCTGGTCACCCACGACGACTTCGACAAGGCGCCGGACCTCGCCGCGTTCGGCGAGGGCGTGCGGCGCGTGTTCGAGATCGGACTGCTGTTCGCCGGCGTCCGCGGCGGCGTGCTGCTCATCGACGAGTTCGAGAACGCGATCCACACCGAGCTCCTCGTCGAATTCGCGTCCCTCGTTCAGGACCTTGCGGCGAAGCTCGACGTGCAGGTCTTCCTGGCGACCCACAGCAAGGAGGCGGTCGACGCCTTCATTCAGGACGGGCGACGGACCGACGAGGTCGTCGGTTACGCGATCGACCGCACCAACGCCGCCAAGGCGAGGCGCTACGACGGGCGGAAGCTGCGCAGACTGCACGACGCCGTGGACTTCGATCTGCGAGGCGTGCGATGAAGGCGGTGCTGGTGTTCTGCGAAGGCCGGCACGACGTCGCGTTCGCGCAACGAAGCTTGGGCGCGCACGGCGGCTGCGAGTGGGTCGACAAGCCGGTCCGCGAACTGCCTTCGCCGTTCGGTCCCGGTGGAACGGCCAAGAAGGGCCTGATCGCCATGCGATACGAGAGGCAATCCCTGGAAGACCTCACGCTCCGGGGCGCGGCGCACCTGCCGTTGCCGTGCTTCGAGTTCGTCGTCGAGAACAACTCCACCGACACCCTGTTCGTCCTGGTTCGAACCCACGGCCAGGATCAGGTAGACGCTACCCGCGGTCTGCTCGAGGAGCTGGACGTCACGATCTCCGACGAATCGGCCTGGCCCCAACGTTACGCCGACGCGCGGCGTTTCATCGACGGCAACCGCCGCGCTGCCGATGCCGTTTCCGGCAGCGCCGCGGCGCGGTTGAAGGCGATCATCACGGCCGCGGGGCAGTTCGATCACCCGGGCGCTCCCATGACCGACGTCGTCAGAGATCGGAACAAGGGCTTGCCGGGCGCGCAGTTCGACGCGTCGCCGCTGAGCAGGGACCTCGCCGACTTCCTGGCGGCAGCCCCGTGGAACCGTCCGTGAGCTCGCTGGCGGACGTCTTCCGGGTCCTGAACCGGATGCGCGACGACGGAATCGTGGCGCAGTACGCCGTCGGCGGCGCTACCGCGGTCCTGTTCTACGCGGAACCGACCCGCACGTACGATCTGGACGTCTTCGTCGCCTTCGAAGCGTCCGGCGGCGGCGATGCGCTCGCGCCGTTGTCCCGCGTCTACGGGTGGGCGCGGGAGCGGGGCTTCAGCCCGCGGGCCGAGCATCTGATGATCGAAGGCGTCCCGGTGCAGTTCTTGCCGGCGTACAATGCCCTGGCGCGGGCCGCGCTGGCGGCCGCGCGGCTGCACGACTACGAAGGCGTGGCGGTTCGCGTCGTCGACCCCGATCATCTGGCCGCCCTGGCCCTGCAGGCCGGCGGCGCCAGGCGGCGCGAGCGGGCGTGGCAGCTCCTCGAAGCGGGCGCGGTGGACCGGGAGCGCCTGCGGCGGATCCTGGCCGCCCACGCCCCCGCGGTGGAGGTTCCGGACGATGCCTGAGCGGCCGGCGGAGGACGTATCGAAGCTGCTGGACGGCAAGCGGGCGTGGCACCGGGCCCAAGCCCGCGCGCCCCTGCGGGAGAAGGTCCGCATCCTGCTGGAGTTGCAGCGCCAGGACCTGCCGCTGATCGCCCGCCGGCGTCCGTTGCGGCCGTGGGAGCGGCCCTGGGACGTCGAGCCCTGAGCCGCCGCCCGCGCACCGGCGCGGCGGCCGCGCGCCTCCGCCGGCGCGTGTCGACGTCCCACGTGCCCGCGACCGCCGCATCAAGTCACCGACGCCGCGGCCGCGCGCCTCCTCCGGCGCGGGCCGGCCGCGTCACGAGGCCGCGCCGGGAGCGGCGGCGGCGCGCCGGGCGGCCAGCCACGCCCCCGGGACGCGCGCCCACTGCGCCGCCGTGAAGACCGGCACCGGCCGGCCGTCGAGCATCGGCCGGGTCTCCTGCTCGTCGTCGGGGACCAGCAGCCAGACGCCGGGGGGACCGTCGGCGCGGCCGGCGGCGTCGCGCAGCTCGTCGAGGAAGGTCATCCGGCCGTAGCGCGCCAGCAGGCCGAGGTTCGTCAGCAGCACCGCCCGCGGCGCGGCGGCCAGCTCGTCCCGCGCCCGCGGCAGCGCCCGGTGCTCGACCAACCGCAGCAGGTTCGCCCGGTCCGTGCCGCCGGCCGGCTGCCGGTCCGCGCGCAGGACGACGCGCCCCGTTCGCGCACCCGCCGATAGCTTGCCGCCGAAACGGTGACACGCAGGCGCGCATCGCCGCGCACGTGGAAGGACACGCCGACGGACGATGGCGGGACGTAGCGCCGACTGCCCACCGGCCTCGCCGCCGCGGGGCCCGGCCCCCCGTCGACGCCGTCCGGCGCGTCGTCATCCTCGTCGTCCGGCAGGGCCGCCACGGACTCGAATCCGTCCGGGGCCCGCAGCCCCACCGGGTCCTCGTCCTGCTCCGATTGCACGGGATCGAGCCCGGTCATGCTCCGGCCGTCCGGCTCGATCGGATGCAGCACCCCGGTCGGATGACGTTCGACGGGCGAACCCGCCAGCCAGCCGGGGCCGGCCGGACCGACGAGCTGGCGGCGCACCCAGGCGACGAGCCGCTACCGCTGCTGTTTCCAGCCAAGACCCGCCGCCGCGGCGGCCGACGCCGATGGGTGGTCGGGAACAAGCGCGGCGTCGCCGCCGTTGCGCCCCTCGGCGCCGCGCGGCGCCGCGGCGGACAGCCCGACCGCCGCCAGGAACTCTTCACGTTGTGGAACAAGGAAGACCGTCGGCGGCCGCTGGAGCGTTTTCCGAAGCGATTCCGACAGGCGGACGCGCGCGAAAGACGCGGGATTCCAGTCCACGGCGCGGCGATTCCGGTACGGGCATCCATCGTCACCCGCGGCGGACTCACCAGGACCGACGACCCGGCCGTAGCGAAGACGGCCGACATCGAGCTCGGGCGTGAGCACGTAGTCGCCCTCGCGGATGCGGAACAGAAAATTGTAGTACTGCCCGGTGTAATTGCGGATGAGACCGGCGTTCCAGTCCGGATGCGCCTGCTCGCAAAGGCGCCGGATCTCGTCCCGGTCCTTCGCCGACGACACGTCGACCGTGCCTATGCCGGCGTAGCCGTTGGCGACGAAGTGTTCCGTATAACTCAAACTCCCTCTCTTGGCGCGAACCACCCAGACGGCGGCCGGCCGCTCGTTGTCGGTGGTGGATGTCTTTGGGTAACCGATCGCCGTATTGGACTTGCGGTGCGAGGCTTTCCCGACGTTCCCGACGTCCTCGATCTTCGGCCCGTCCTGGGAGGCCGCGCGCGGTTCGCCCGCGTCGGGTGAAACGTCGCCGGAACCGGCATCCGTCGCCGGCGCCGGAATCGACACGGCCGGCGGGGTATCGACCGCCGTGGCCGACGACGGCGGCCGGAGCGCCAGCCCGCGCGCGCTGAGACCGATCTCCGCGAGCAGGGTGTCGAGCGCGGCGCCGCCGGCGCCGACGGCCGGCGGCGGGTCCGGGACGGCCGCCGGCGGCGGGTCCGGGACGGTCTCGGGCCGCGACGCGGCCAGGAAGACCTGCCGCCACGCCCGCAGCATCTCCTGCGCGTTGTCGAACCGCTTGCCGAATTCGCGGCGCAGCGCCCGCCCGAAGAACGCCGTCAGCCCCTCCCGGACCGCCGGCTCGAAGGCGTCCGCGTCGACCGTCGCCTCGCAGTCGAGCACCGCCGGCTCGCTGCGTCCGTCGCCCCAGCGCGGAAGCGACCCCGCCGCCATCTCGTGCAGCGTCACCGCCGCCGCGAACCGCTCGGCGTGCGTGTCCCAGCGCGGCGGCCGGCGTGCCGCCAGGAACGGGTCGAGGTAGGGGCGCGTGCCCGCCCGGACGTTATCCGCCGGCGTGCGCGCCAGCGAGAAGTCGAACAGCACCAGGTGCAGCCGGCTGCCCACCTTCGCCACGCCCAGGTTCTCCGGCTTGACGTCCCGGTGCGGAACGCCCTGCTGCTCCAGCCAGTCCACGGCCGCCAGCAGGTCCTCGCCGAACCGCTCCAGCAGCTCCAGGTGCAGGGAGCCCTCCTCGCGCAGGCGGTCGGCCAGCGTCTCCCGCCCCGCCCGCGCCATGAGCAGGCCGACGCGATCGCCGAACCGCAACACGTCGTGCAGCTCCACGACGGACTGGTGGCGCAGCCGGCGCAGCACCTCCGCCTCCGCCTCCAGGCGGCCGTTGTCCTCGGACGACAGCGCGACCTTCAGCACCTGCTCCCGGCCGCCGCGTTCGACGAGCAGCGCCAGCGCCGTCGAGCCCCGGCCCAGCCGCCGCTTCACGGTCAACCCGTGATCGAGTTCGTCGCCCGGGCGCGCCTCCAGCGGGTCCGGCCGGGAACGGACCTCCGGCGCCGTGAGCTCGTCCTCGACGGCCTCGAGTCCGGCCAGGAAGTCGGCCACCGACGCGAGGCGCAGCGACACGTCGGGATGGGTGGCGTCCTGCACCAGCCGCTGCAGCGACTCCCCCGCCCCGTCGAGCACGGACGAGATCCGCAGGCCCTGCTCACGGCGCAGCCGCTCGTTCATCTCGATCGGGCTCGACGCCGGCGCGCGCCCGGAGAACAGGTGGCAGGCCAGGGCGCCGAGCGAGAAGACGTCGCTCTGCTCGGCCGGCGCGCCGTGGCCGGTCACCGCCTCCGGCGCAAGGTAGATCCAGGCCGCGTCCTCGACCAGCGTCCCCAGGCGGGTCGCCCCGGACGTGACCGCGCCGGCCGTGCCGGCGCCGCGCGCCCCGGTCTGCCAGTTGAAGACCTGCACCCGCGGCAGCGCCGCGTCGGGGTCGAGCACGAGCAGGCTCTGCGGCGACAGCGCCCGGTGCACCAGCCGCCTGGCGTGCGCGTGGCGCAGCGCCTCGGCGATCTGCCGCAGCAGATGGATCCGGACGTCGACGTCGAGGCGCTCCGCCCGCGCCGCGAGCCAGTGGTCGAAGCGCTCCGCTCCGTCGCGGTGCGCGAAGACGAGCGCCGGGCCGAGCGGATGGCCGGTGAACGCCTTCGCCGCCAGGATCCCCTCGTGGCGCACGTCCTGCAGGATCCGGTACTCGCGCTCCGCCGCCCGCGCCAGCGCCGCGCGCTCCTCGTCCGAGACGCCGCGGGGCGCGCCGTAGATCCGCACCCGCGCCCGCTCGGACTCGACGGCGACGTGACGCGCGGTCCAGTCCTGGTAGCCCGGCCCCTCCAGCAGCAGCTCGTCGAGCCGGTAGTCGCCCACCTGCCGCGACCGCTGCGAGCGCCGGATGCCCGCCTCCTCCATCGCCCGCCGCAAGGCCCGCGCCAGCGGCCGGTCGCAACGCCGGCCGGCCGGCGGCGCGCCCCGCGTGAGCGCCGCGACGATCCCCGGCCGCTCGGCGCGCCCCGCCCCCGCGTCGCGGAGGTGGACCCGGCCGCGCAACTCCGCCGGCAGCCGGCAGTCGACCGACTCGTGCGACAGGAAGACGCGCGCCTCCAGGAAGGGGCTCGGCACGGACCGCATCGCCGGTTGCCGCCGCAGCAGCGCGATCAGCTTCTTCGCCTTGCGGTTGGCCAGCAGCAGCGGGTTGTCCACGGTGCGGACCCGCTTCTCGCGCCGCCACGTCCAGACGCCCCGATCGCCCTCCACCACGCCGGGGGCGCTCTTGATCTCGACGAGGTGGAAGCCCTTCGGCGTCAGCGCCAGCAGGTCGACCTCGTTGAGCGACCCGTCGTCGGCGATGAACTCGAAGTTCGTCCAGACCTGGTACGGCTCGATGTCCGGCAGCCGGCCGCGCACGAACGCCAGCGCGTCCCGCTCCCACGGGTATTCGGAGACGGTGATCTCGCGCCAGCGGGGGGAGGCGGCGTCCATAGTCGGGTTCCGGGCTTCGTGCGCGGCGCGAGGCGCGATCGGTTCGCGGCGGATCATACCGGCCGCGGCGCGGTCTTGCGCCGCGTCCGCGCTCCCGCTACAGTGCGGAATCGCAATCCGGGAGGAACCCATGCCGAAGCCGACACGGAAGGACGCGGGCGTCAGCCGGAGGGCCTTCCTCGGAAAGGGCGCGACCGCCGGCGTCGGCGCCGCCGCGCTGGCCGGCCTCGGCGGACGGACCGCCGCGGCGGAGGCGCAGGACTTCTGGGACCTGTCGGCGGACCTGGTCACCATCGGCGCGGGCACGGCGGGGCTGGCGGCGGCCGTCTCCGCGCTCGACCACGGCGCCTCCGTGATCCTGCTGGAGGAAAACGTCGACGTCGGCGGGCACGGCCTGTGCTCCGGCGGCAACGTGCACCTCGGCGGCGGCACCAGCAACCAGAAGAAGCACGGCGTCGAGGACTCCGCCGACCAGGTGTTCCGCGACTGGATACGCCACGACCACCTGCAGAGCCGCTACAGCGACCGCGACCTGGTGCGCGCCTTCGCGGACGAGAACGCCGCCACCTTCGAGTTCCTGATCGAGAACGGCGTCGAGTTCCAGGACCACCTGGTCGGGCCGACCCAGGCGTCGCGGGTGCGCCGGCAGCAGCGCACCATCCAGTGGCCGGTGGCCGCCGAACGGGTGACGCACCATCCGACCCGCGTCGGCTCCGGCCTGATTCGCGCCCTGGAGAAGAGCGCGCGGGCGAAGGGCGCCGAGGTGCTGCTGCGCCACAAGATGACGAGCGTCGTGCGCGAGGGGCCGGCGTCCGGCCGGGTGCTCGGCGTCGCGGCCGTCCACGACGGACGCACGGTGAACGTCCGCGCCCGCAAGGGCGTGCTGGTGGCCACCGGCGGCAGCACCAGCAACGTGACCCTGCGCCGCACGTTCGACCCGCGGCTGACCGAGGAGTACCAGGTGGCCGGCGAGCCGTGGTCGCGGCAGAGCGGCGACGGCGAGCTGGCCGCGATGGCCGTCGGCGCGGCGCTGTGGGGCACGGCCAACCAGACCTGCGAGGAAGGGATCGCCATCTCCAAGACGCGCCACGTCGGTTGCCGGTGGGGCTACTCCAGCCTGATCTGGCAGCCGGACAGCCGCGTCTTCGACCTCGCCCGCGCCTCCGGTCTGACCGTCATCGACTGGCAGGACCTGATCCTCGTCAACCAGACCGGCCGCCGGTTCTGGAACGAGGTGGACGCCCGCTACGACTTCTTCGCCGCCGCCATGGCCTGGAACGGCGACGAGGACAAGCTGAACGGCGGCGGCCCGATCTGGGCCGTCTTCGACCAGGACGCCGTGGAGCGGGAGGAATGGGACCCGCGCCCGCCGAACGTCGACCTCGACGGCTACTTCTTCCGGGCCGACACGCTGGCCGAGCTGGCCGGGGCGATCGCCAACCCGCACCAGTCGCGGCCGATGCCGGCGGCGGCGCTCGAGGAGACCGTCGCCCGCTACAACACGTTCGTGGACCTCGGCGTCGACGAGGACTTCGGCAAGCCGACGCCGCGCTACAAGATCCAGCGCCCGCCCTTCCACGCCGCCTGGGCGACGCCGATCCTGCACGACTCGCTGACCGGTCTGCGGACGAACGCGAAGGCGCAGGTCGTCGACACCCGCGGGCAGGTCATCCCGGGCCTCTACTGCGCCGGCGAGTCGCAGGGCGGCTTCGCGCAGCACGGCCTCGGCCGCTGCCTGGTCTTCGGCCGCATCGCCGGGCGGGACGCGGCGCGGAACGGGGGGCGGGCCTGACCAAACGGAAGCCGGCCCCATGCCGCGGACGCCGATGGCGGGACGCGGCGCGGAACGGGGGGCGGGCCTGACCAAACGGAAGCCGGCCCCCATGCCGCGGACGCCGATGGCGGGACGCGGCGCGGAACGGGGGCCGGGCCTGACGGCCGCTCGCGGATCGGGCGGCGGCGGGTCCGGGACGGCGCCCGCGACCGATCCGGCGCAGTCGCCGGCCGCCCCCGCCGAGCCAGGCGGGCATGACGATCCTCCCGAGCCGATCTCCCGAAAGCCAGCGCAGCCGCCGGCCGCCGCCGCCGAGCCGGCCGGGCATGACGATCCTCCCGAGCCGATCTCCCGAAAGACGGTGCAGCCGGTCACCGCCGAGCCGGCCGGTCATGCCGTTCCTCCCGAGCCGGCCGCCCGAAAGACGGTGCGGCCCGCCGCCGCCGCCGAGCCGGGCGGCGAGGCGTCGAAGCCGGCGCCGCATTCGACGAGCATCGCCGTGTGGGGCGTGCCCTCCCCCGTCGTCGTCGACCGCGGGTTCGCGGCGACGGTGGGCGTGAAGTGCTCGGCCGGCTGCCCTCTGGCGGGCCGCGCGGTCGTGGTGCGCGACGAGGCGGGCGCCGAGGCCGGGCGCGGACGGCTCGGCGAGACGCCGGCGCCCGGCACGAGCGCGCTGCACGCGGTGGATGTGGCGCTGAAGGCCCCGGCCCGGGAAGGGGTCCACACATGGACCGCGGTGTTCGACGGCGCGGGAGCGGGGCCGACGCCGCGGGAAACGGCACTGGTGCCCGGCGAGTCTCCCGCCCGCGCCGCGGCGACGCCGGAGAACGCCGGGCCGACGCCGCGGGAAACGACTCCGGCGCGTTCGAAGGCCACGGCCGGGCGGCAGACCCCTGCCGCGCCCGAAGCGACTCCGGTGCGTTCGGCGGCCACGGCCGAACAGCAGACCCCTGCCGCGCCCGAAGCGACTCCGGCGCGGGTGGCAGCCACGGCCGGGCAGCAGGCCCCTGCCGCGCCCGAAGCCGCGGCGACCGAGGCCCTGGCGGGGACGACGTGTTCGACCGGATCGGAGACTCCTGCCGCGCCCGAAGCCGCGCACGCGCACGAGGCCGCCGCGGCGGCGTTCAGCTTCCGCGCCGTCTCCCCGCCCGAACACCGGGTGACGGTGACCGTCCGCGACCGGGACACCGACGCGCTCCTCGCCGGCGCCGAGGTGCGGGTGGGCGTCCATCGGGGGACGACCGGCGCGGACGGCCGGGCGCAGGTCGACGCGCGGGCCGGCGCCGGCGATCTCTACGTGCGGAAGGCGGGCTACGCGCCGCACGCCGGCCGCGTGAAGGTGTCCGGCGACGCCGCCCTGCAGGTGGTGGTGGCGCGCGTGTCCGACGCCGACCCGGACGAGGAGCATGTCTGGATGTGACGAGAGCCGCCAAAACCGGCACCGAGATCGACCGGCTGTTCAGGAACCGGATGCCGGCGTAGTGCGGGCGTTGCGGACCGGCATGATGCGTGAGGCTTTGACGTCAAGCATCGGGTGGGCGTAGGGTCCCGCCCATGAGGACCACCCTGAACCTGTCCGCCGAGGCCCTGGCCAGGGTGCGGCAACTTGCGCAACAGCGTGGGAAGACGCTCGGCGCCGTCGCCTCCGAGCTGATTCTGCGGGCGCTCGAACCGGAAGAAGCGCCTCCGGTCCGCAACGGCGTGCCGATCTTTCCCGCGACGGGAAGTTCCACGCGTGAAGACGCGGCCCCCGACGTTCGTCTGGTCAACCGGCTGCGCGACGAGGAGCCGTGAGCTACCTGCTGGACGTCAACATGCTGGTGTCGCTGTTCGATGGCCGGCACGTCAACCACGATGCGGCCCATTACTGGTTCGGCACGACGTTCGCCGCGAACTGGGCGACGTGTTCGATCACCGAAGCCGGATGTGTCCGCGTGCTGTCAAATCCCGCCTATCCGACGGTGTCGGCGACACCCGCCGAGGTGCTGGCGCGGCTGAACAGGTTCTGCGGCTCCGGAGGACACCGCTTCTGGGCGGACGATCTATCACCGCGCATGTCCCTGGACGATCAGGCGAAAGGACGCCTGCGGGGTCATCGTCAGGTGACCGATTTCCATCTCGCGGCGCTCGCATCCCACCGGGGCGGCCTCCTGGCGACGTTCGACGGCCGACTTCAGCGCTCCCTCTCCGGCACGCCCCTGGCTCGGGCCGTCATGCTTGTGGAATAGGCGACTACCGGCCGCTCGAACGCTCCGCGATCACCCTCGTCGCCACCTGAAGGCGGCCGATGACCTGTCGGTAGTCGCTGCCGGTCAGGCGAAGCTCCGTGAACCCCTCCTCCAGGGCGTCGGAGTAGATCATCAGGAAGTGCTGGGTCCTGTCCACCATGACCGAGGCATCCGCGAAGTAATCCATGTGGTACACGGAGTCCAGGGGGATGGACCAGTGGAGTTTGGGGAGCACCGGCCCGACGGCCGCCACGTTCCGGCGGCGGAACAGTGACAACAGCCCGCCGTCTCGATCGATGATCAGGACGCTGCCCCGCGGCTCCCGGACCAGGTGCTTCACCCCCTCCGGTTCTTCCGGCGGCGGGCCGCACTGAACCCGGCCGGCCCCGTACCGCTCGACCGCCCGCTGACAGGGGTCCTGGGTTTCCTGGGCGCCCGCCGTCCCCACCAAGCCGATCGCCAACGCCGCCGCCGCCATCATCATTCTCATCGTCATTCCCCGTGGACGTTGGACCGGCCGCCGCCCCGAAGGCCGGGCGCCCACCCTCGCCCGGGCTACCCGTCGAAGTGCACTTCCGCGATCGCGATGCCGCTCTCGCCGGCCACGGCGTACAGCAGGAAGACGCGGCCGCTGGCGGCGTCCTCGAAGATCGCCGGGTCGCGGAGCTGGTTGACGTGGCCGTAGGCGGTGCTCCGCACGGACGGCTCCAGCGGCGCGTCGGCGCCCTCCCAGTCGCGTTCCGGGCGCAGGACCTCGACGCCGGGGGTCTCCCGCCAGCTCGTCCAGTCGCCGGAGACGTCGATGGCGCTCAGCTTGATCCGCTCCGGCGCCTCGCCCACCTGGGTCCAGAAGACGTAGAGCGTGCCGCCGCGCTTCAGCAGCGCCGCGTGGCGCATGTCCGGGTTGAACAGCAGCGGCCCTTCCTCGAAGCCGCCGAGCGGGTCGCGCGAGCGGTAGAACCGCCCCGGCATCGACATGGCGTAGGCGTAGCCGCCGTGCTCGAACACGCGCATGTAGCTCCGGCCGAGGCGCTCCGGACGGGTCTCGAAGCGGATGCCGTCCGCCGAGGTCGCCACGCGCGTCACCTGGGTGCTGACGCCGTCGAGGCCGTGGAAGTACATGACGATGCGGCGGGCGTCGTCGTCGACGTGGACGTCCGGCGAGGCGATGTGCGGCGTCGTCGCCTCGAACAGGCCGTCGTGCGACATCGGCACGCCGCGCCGCTCCTGCGACGCGCGCAGCCGCGCCGCCACGTCCGGCGGCACCTCCGGCGGCTCGGTCAGGAAGTGCGAGTCGGCGATCTGCAGGCTGCCCGGCGGATGGACCGTCCACGGCCCGAGCAGGTCGTCGGCGTAGGCCAGCCGGATGTAGCGGCCCTTGTGGTCGGCGAAGTAGAGGTAGTAGGTCCCGAGCGGCTCCTCGACCCACTCGGGAACCCGAATCAGGGACGGCCCCTGGATGTTCACGCCGATGCTCGGGTGCAGGTCCGGCGTGATGATCGGCCGGTCCAGCAGGCGCTCGACGCGCACCCCGGGACCGGCGGTCTGGGCGTCGGCCGGGGCCGCGCCGAAAGCGACCGCCGCGGCCGCGGCCGGAACGAGCATTCGCATCGCCGTCACGTCGTCACCTCCCCGGCCCGGACCTCCGCAACTCCGGGTCGTTACGGATCCCGGCGGTCGAACTCCAGCGCCTCGCGCAAGGTCACCGTCAGGGTCTCCAGCAGCGCATCCTTCGAGGCTTCCTGGCAATTCACGCCCGGCACTTCCTCGATCCACCCGATCCACCAGGGACCGGACCGCTCGACGACCGCCGTGTACGTGTCCTTCATGGCGCTCGGCCGGCCGGTCACGGGCGCAGTTCGCGCCCCAGGCTCTCCAGACGCCGCGCGCCGGCGAGGATGCCGTACAGCCCGTAGTTGCCCTCGTGGCAGGCGTACTCGAAGAGCGTTTCGTCCGTGCGCCGGAAGGGCATCATCACCGTGTACGGCGCGGTGTACACCGTCGGGTCCGTCACCGTGAACTCGTAGGCGACCGTGTCCGGATCGATGCGCGTCAGGCGCTCGGTCAGGTGCATGTTCGGCCCGGTGCCGCCGCTCTGGCCGCCCCGGAACCGCGTGGTCTCGATGACCAGGGTCTCCCCTTCCCAGCGCGCGCGGGACACGCCGGCGAACTGCGGGAACGGCGGCTCCGCCGTGTCGCCGCCGATCGGGATGACGCGGGCGTTGTGCACCATCTCGTTGAGGATGGTGACGTAACCCGGCGTCTGGAGGATCATCACGTTGTTGTTGTAGGCGCTCGAGCGCATCGGCGGGCCGGAGTTGAAGCCCATGATGCAGCGGTCGGCGAGGCTGCGGTTCTCGTAGGAATCGTAGCGGTGCTCCTCCTGGTGCGCGCGGCGCTCCGCCCGGGCCTGGACCGCGGCCTCGGTCATCGGGGGCAGACGGCCGTCGGGCGGATCGACGATCAGCGACGTCCGCTTGTCGGAGGTCAGCTCGATGCCCCGCTCGTACCAGAACTCGTTGTAGGAGAGCACGCCCCCTTCCGAACGCGGCCGGTAGCCGGCGGCGCCCTTCTCGGGATCGAACAGGTCGCGGTTCAGCCGCGTGCGCTCGGCCGCCTCGAACGCCGCGGCCTCTTCCGCTCCCAGCCGCTCGCGCCCCTCGAACCGGGTGGGACGCTGGAACGGCGTCAGGGTGCGGAACGTGAACGTGCCGGACACGTCCGGCTGGCCGTCCGGGGTCCGCATCGGCATCGTGCGCTCCTCCGACTGCGCGGCGGCCGGCGGGGGCGCGAGCGTGAGCACGACGGTCAGCGCGGCGAGCGCCGCGAGGCGTTTCCTGAGCATCTTCGAGACCTCCCCTGCATCGGCGGCGGCCGACGCTTCTCCGAACCTCACAGTAGACGCGGGCGGCGGGAAACGCAAGCGATCTCGCCGCGATCACGATGGCGCCCCCCGTGAAACCCGGCGCCTCATTCTCCGTCCGCCACCCGGCCGGGGTGCGCGGCCATCCAGGCCGTGACCGCGGCCAGCAGCTCCTCGAAGTCGCCGAGCCGGCCCGCGAGCAGGTCGTACAGCTCCGCGGCCGTGATCTCGCCGTACCCGTGGACCAGCCAGTTGCGGTATCCGGCCATCCGCGCCAGCCGTTCGGATTGCGCCCGCGACACCACCCCCGCGTCGCCGAGCTGCCGGGCCACGGCGGCGTACTCCGACGGGGCGCGGGCGAACCCCTTGGCGAGCACGTGCCGGGCGACGTCCAGCAGCGCCTCGAGCGCCCGGCGCAGGTACGATTCACCCGCGGCCACCATCCGCGGGTCGCGGGTGAAGTCGTCGAGCGCGTCCAGCGGCAGCGTCCGGGCCTCGTCGAGCAGGCGGCGGACGAGCTCCACGCGGTCGGCGACCACCGCGCGGCTGATGCGCCCGGGGGTCATGTCCGGGGCGCGAGCAGCAGCGCCCGCCGCGCCCGCTCGAACGGCAGCAGGTCGCCGGCGCGCCGCAGCACGTACAGATCGAACAGGTCCGCCTCGACTTCGCGCCGGGCGAAGATGCGCTCGCCGCGCACGACGGCCAGGGCCAGGAACGGAGCCGCCCGCGCCGCGTCGACCAGGTCCACCGGCGCGCCCGCGGCGCGGCGCAGCGCGTCCTCCAGGTCGATGGTCTTCGCGGCCGGCTGGCGGGAACCGTAGAGCACGCCGACGTCCAGGTCCGAGTCCGGGCGCGCCGTTCCGTCCGTCCGCGACCCGAACACGTACAGCGCGCACACGTCGCCGTCGCGTTCGGCGGCGGCCCGCAACGGCCGCGTCAGCGCGTCCGGCAGCGCCATGCCCGCACCGTTCCGGTCACTGCAGATCGGCCAGGTCCACGCCGCGCGCCCGCAGGGCCTCCGTCAGCAGGCGCCCCGCGTTCACCGCCGCCGGCCAGCCGGCGTAGAAGGTGACGTGCAGCACCACCTCGGACAGCTCTTGCGGCGTGACGCCGTTCCGATCGAGCGCGCGGTCGATGTGCAGCCGCAGCTCGTTGGTGACGTACAACGCCTGGTTCACGGCCACCGTGACGAGGCTGCGGTCGCGCTTCGACAGCAGCGGCCGTTCCCAGACGTCGCCGTACAGCAGGCTGTTGCGCAGCGCGCCGAGCCGCGGGACGGCCGCGTAGGCGTCGCTCAGGCCGCCCGGCGTCGTGACGGCCTCCTCCAGCGCCGGCGCGCGCGGCAGCTCGCCCAGCGTCAGCCCCCGCGCGTCGAACGCCTCGGCCGCCGTCCGCGACGCCTGCACCCCGGTCGGCCATCCCGCGTAGAAGGTGACGTGCAGGATGATCTCGGAGATCTCCTCCGGAGTCAGCCCGTTGTCGAGGCCGCGCGGGACGTGGATGGCCAGCTCCTCGCGGGCCAGGGCCTGCAGGACCGCTATCGTGATCAGGCTGCGGTCGCGCTTCGACAGGTACGGACGCTCCCAGATCTCGCCGTAGACCAGGGAGTTCCGCAACTCGCGCAGATACGGCGAGCCGGCGTACAGGTCGGGGGCCGGAAGCGGCGGCGCCTCGGCCTGCCGCGCCGCCGCGGGCGCGGCGCCGACGGGCGGGTGCGCGACAGCCGCCGCGACCGCCAGCGCCGCGACGTTGACCAGCCGTGATCTCTTCATGTTCGTGCTCCCTTCCGGACTACCGGACGCGCCGACGCAACCACCATGTATCGACCAGCCGGGATCTCTTCATGGTTCGCGCTCCTCGCCGTGTCCGGTTGCGCCCGGTCCGCCGCGCGGCGCCCGCCGCCGCGGCGGTTTCAGTTCCGAAACGGCGCCGATTCCTCGACCAGCACCCGGAAGCGCCGGAAGCGGCCGTAGGTGGCCGTGCCCTCGACGCGCGAGCCGCTGCGCCGGTTCTCGTAGCGCTCGCGCATCTCGACCGGCGCGAAGTGGTTCAGCTCGTCCACCGGCTCGTAGCGCACGGTGACGATGGACTCCACGGCCTCGTCCTCCAGGACGAGTTCGGTGATCAGCACCCGGCCGCTGTCCGGCTCGATCCAGTAACGGCCCCGGGCGAACACGTCGCCGCCGCGGCGCCGGCGTATCACGGAGGTCGGCCACGTCTCGCGGTAGGCGACCACCCACGCGCCGGCGTCCCGGTCCGGCTCGTCGACGCCCAGGCTCGGCGAGCGGTCCCGCACGCGTTCGAACTCGAAGCGCGGCTTGTGCGACTGCCGGAGGAAGAGCAGCGCCAGGGTCGGGGTGTTGGTGTTGCGCTGGACGTCGCCGACGTTGTAGCGCGCGCTGTCGGCCAGAATGCCCTGCACCTGCCGGTCCACCGTCGCCGCGCCGTCGAGAAAGAGCTGCACCAGCCGTTCCTCGCGGTCGCGCACCCGGCTGCCGTTGGCCTCGAAGACGTCGCGGAAGCCGAAGTACCGTTCCGAACCCTCCGGCCGCACGAGCAGGTAGTCCGAACGCAGCGTGACCCGCTCGCGGCCGAAGCCCGGCGACGACGCCCGTTGCTGGTAGCGCTCCTCCATCACCACGCCGGCGAGCCGCGCGTGGAGCTCTTCGACGTACCCGGTGGCGCGGGCGAGCACCCGCGGAAGCGAAGGCTCCTGAGCCGAACCCGGCGCCGGCAGGACGGCCACGGCCAGCGCTAGGACCGCGGCCGCCAGCGCCGCGGCGCGCGGCGAACGACGCGCCGCGGACGCCGCCGCCGTTCCGCGCCGCGGGCGCCGCGCGGCGATTCCGTCTCGTCCCGGCTCGGCCTCCGCGCGCTTACGCGGCATCGTCGCAGTCCACTGCTCCACCGAACCGGACACGACGATCGTCGCGGTCTCGCTCATGGCGCTCTCACGATACCACGCGCGCGCCGGCCCTTGCGGACGGCGGCGCCGCCCTCAACCGCGCGGGACCCGCACGGCTTCGCAGCGCGCCATCTCCCACCCGTGGAACACCACCGCGAGGCCCGTGAACCGCGCCTCGGGATACTGCCGCGCCAGGCGCTCGTCCGCCAGGTAGCGCCGGAGCTGCGCCGCCGCATCCCGGACCGCCGCCTCGACCCGCGCCCCGGCGTCCCCCTCGCCGCGCTTCAGATACTTCAGCTCGATCACGTAGCCGTGCCGCACCCCGGGATGCCGCGCCAGCAGCGGCTCCAGGCAGATGTCCGCGTAGCCGCCGCCCAACTCGCGCTCGGTGTGGAACACGAAGCAGCTCGTCACGTTCATGTAGGCGGCCAGGAACCCCTGCACGACCTTCTCGCCCGACAGGTAGTCGCGGATGCCCGTCTGCCGGGCGACGGCGTCGCGCAGGAACTCCAGCACCGGCCGCCACGCGCCGTCGTACGCCATCCGGCGCGTCAGCCGTTCGAGCCGGTACAGGTCGACCGCGAACACGCCCACGTCGTCCCAGCCGTCGCGCAGGAAGCCGTACGTCAACTGCCGCACGGTCTGGTTCGGCACGCCGAGACGCGGCGTGCCGGCGGTGACGCCGCGGATGCTCAGCAGGCCGAAGTAGTGCAGCAGCGACAGGAAGTTCTCGCGCTGCGCCAGCCGCTCCAGGGGGAAGCTGCCGCGCAGTTCGCTCTCCACCCGCTCCTCGCCGACCACTTCGCGCAGCAGGTCGAAGTTGCCGTTCAGCCGGCGCCCGGTCACCAGCAGGTGGCGCAGCTTGCCGTAGTCGATGCGGACGTTGACGTCGATCAGTTCCCGCGGCCCCTGTCCGTTCGGCACCGAGTGCTTCAGGTAATAGAGCACCATGTCGGTGTTGTAGAGCGCCGTCTCGGCTTCCTCCGCGAACCGGTAGCCGCCGTACCACTCCCGCATCACGTCGAGGGCCTCGTCCACGTCCTGGTCGAACGCCCCGAGGTCCCGGTAGCTCTCCAGCAGGCCCCGCGCCTCCGCCTCGGTGAAGCCGAGCAGCTCGTTGAACCTCGGGTCGAGGCTGACGTTGGCGCCGATGTTGAACCCGCTGGTCACGTCGTCCATCGTGATCGGCGAGACGCCGGTGATGAACAGACGCTCCAGGCCGCCCGCGTCGGCGCCCGCCTTCAGCGTGGCGAAGAAGTTGCGGTAGAAGCCGCCGCCGTGGGTGAACGCCCGGTACGCCTCCGTCCCGTGGTGCGCCAGGACCGTGTTGGCGAAGTTGTCGTACTCGTCGATCAACACGTACAGCGGGACCCCGCGTTCGGCGGCGATCTCGAACAGCTCGCGGAGCCGGGCGTCGACCGAGCGGTGCGCGAGGACGTCGCGGGCCGCGTCCTCGGGAAACAGGTCCCGGTTCCGCCGCAGCGCGCGGCGCAGTTCGATGCCGCAGTAGTCCTCGAAACGCGCCTGCAGGGCGTCCGGCGGGACGTCCAGGCCGGAGAAGTTGAAGCGCAGCACCACGTAGCGGCCCCGGGCGGCGGTCGGGCGGCGGGCGGCGTCGGTGCCGCCGAAGACCGCGTCGAACGCCTCCGCCTCGTTGCGGTCGTAGTAGCTCTCCAGCAGCGACAGCCAGCACGTCTTGCCGAAGCGCCGCGGACGGATGAAGAAGACGTACCGCTCGCGCTCCAGGGCGTGCAGGAAGCGGGTCTTGTCGACGTACAGGCAGCCGTCGAGGCGCAGGCTCTTGAAGTGGCCGCGCCCGTAGGGGATGGCGGGGAACGGAGTGGACATGACGCTCGGCCCTTCACCCGGCGCGCCGCCGCGGGACGACGGCCCTGTCTGCCGGTCGATCGTAGCACCCCGGCCGGCGGCGCCCCGGCGTCTCAGCCGGCCGCCCCGTCACGGGGCGGCGTGACGACGGCGCACGCCGGTCCGGCGGCTCGGCCGATTCGCCGATCAGCATAGCGCGGGTCCCGGCTGACTCGCGCGGGAAGAATCCCGCCGGGATTCGCAGCCCTGCGCCACGTTCGGCAGGACGTGGCGGCAAGCGTCTCCACGCCGCGTGGCGGACGCGCGGGAGGCTCCTGGGCAGACCCGGCGGCCATGGCGGAGATGGCGGCGATGACGAGCCGCGGAGGCCGGGCTACAATGCGGTGATGGGGATCAAGGCGGCCGTGCGGTCGAAGGCGCCCGGCCCGGCCCGCCGTTCCGGGTCGGCGGTCTTGCGCTGCAACCGGCCCGCGCCGGAGTTTCCCGGCTGCACGCCGGTGCGCCTGACGCACGAAGAGGCCGAGACCTTCGAGGGGCGGCTGGAGTACTGGGACGGCGCCACGTCCACCGCCTGGGTCTGCGAGCCGACCAGTCCGTACCACGAGGAGCCGTCGGAGACGCTGTCGGAACTGCTGGCGCTGATCGCCGGCGTGCGCGGGTCGCCCATCAAACGCTACGGTTCCATGGACCTGCTGGCGCGCGGCGCCGACGGCCGGAAGCGGGCCATCCTGCAGGCGGACCAGTCGGTGTACCTGCACCCGGCGCGCGCGGTCCTGCCGGGGGCGTCGGCGATGGAGGTCGGCGTGCACGACTTCCCCGACGTGGTGCTGGAAGTGGATCACACGACGGACGTGCGCCGGGGCAAGCTCGGGCTGTACCGGGCGTGGGGCTTCCCGGAGATCTGGGTGGAAGTGCCCGACAAGCGCGCGCGGAGCCGGGCGCGCCGCCGGGAACCGGGGTTGACGATCCACCTGCGGTCGGCGGAGGGCTACCGCGAATCGGACAGCAGCCGGGCGTTTCCCGGCTGGACGGCGGCCGAGATCCACGCGGCGATGAACGAGCCGGTGGTTTCGGAGCGGACCTGCGCGGTGCTGGAGCGCGTGGGGGCGGCGCTCGGGGCGCGGGAGGGCACCGGGCCGGACGACGCCCCGCTGTTCCGGTCGCAGCGCCACCAGGGGTTCGAGAGAGGGTTCGAACGGGGCCGGACGGACGGCCTGCGGGAAGGCCGGGCGGAGATGGCGCGCGAGATGCTGGTGTCGCGCGGCATCGAGGTCTCGGCGGACTTTCCGGCCGACGTGCCCGGGTTCTTCGACCTGCCGGCTCACCGCGTCGCCCGCGCGGCCGCCGCCTGCGCCAGCGAAGCGGACTTCCGCGAGCGCCTGCGGCGCGGCGAGTGAAGGCGGCCGGAAGCGCGCCGCCCCCCGGACGCCGCCCCGCCCCGCTTCGCGGCGGCGCGGTCGCGGGCTGACACCGAACGGCCCTCGCCGGCCGCGGCGCGAGCCGGCGTCCCTTGCCCTGCGCCCGCCGATCCTGTAGAACGTGCACCGACACCCCGCCGCGTTTCGTCGACACCCCTTGCGGCATCGGAGGAATCCAGAACGATGAGTGGCGTACTGACCGGAGCCGAGTTCAAGCAGCAACTGCGGGAGGGCATGCCCAAGCTGGGCCTCTTCCTCAATTCACACAGCCCCACGGTGGCCGAGCAGCTCGCCCACAGCGGCTACGACTGGCTGCTGGTGGATTCGCAGCACGGCCCGATGGGCTTCGAGACGCTGTCGGCGATGATCGCCGGCATCTCCAGCGGCGGCGCGAAGGCGCTGGTGCGGGTGGCCGGCTGCCACGACCGCGGCGGCATCCAGCAGTCGCTCGACGTGGGCGCCGACGGCGTGCTGGTGCCGTACGTCAACACGGCGGAGGAGGCGCGGCAGGCCGTGAGCTGCTGCCGCTACCCGACCGCGGGCACCCGCTCGGTCTACTTCCCGCAGCGCAGCATGAACAAGGGCGGCCTCCTCGGCTACGCCGGCGCCGCCAACGACAACGTGATCGTGGCCCTGCAGGTGGAGACCGCCGACTGCATCCGGAACATCGACGAGATCGCCGCCGTGCCGGGGGTCGATCTGCTGTTCCTCGGGCAGAACGACCTGTGCATGTCGCTCGGGCTGTACGAGAAGTACCAGTTCCCCGACATGTACTTCTCCGACGAGCTGCGTGACGCCACCGACCGCCTGCGCGCGGCCGCCGCGAAGAACGGCGTGATCCTGGGGCTCTTCCTGTTCGGGACCGACCGGGTCGGCGAATTCCTGGAGAAGGGTTTTCCGTTCGTCAGCGTGGGCAACGACCTGCACCACGTCCTGACCCAGGCCGGGACGTACGTGGGCAACGTGGAGAAGGTTTCACAGGACAAGGGCCGGCAGCCCTGGCAGCGGCGCGCGACGGCGCTTCTGTAGGAGTCTGCGCCGTGGAAACGGCGCGGACTCCTGGAGCGGGTCAGGTTGGGCGCCGGGCGGAGCCTTGCGGATCCGCCCGGCGCCCGGCCAAAGCCAGGAGTCTGCGCCGTAGAACGGCGCGGACTCCTGGAGCGGTCAGGATGGGCACCAAGCGGAGCCGCAAGGCGACGCTTGGTGGGCGCTAGCGCCCTTCGTAGACGTACTGCACGGTCGTGCGCAAGCTGCGCTCGGGCGCCGCGAAGCCGCTGTACTCGTCGGGCACGCGGTAGGCGGCGACCACCTCGTCCACGGACCGTCCGGCCGCCTTGCCGTTCCGCGCCTTGCTCACCACGTCGTTGTAGAACCCGCTGAAGTCGACGAACTCCGCCCAGGTGACCGGCGTCGGGTTGTGGCCCGGGATCACCGTGTCGACGTCGGCGACGCCCGCGACCGCCTTCTGCAGGGTCGCGCCGAACTCGGTGGCGCTGCCGTTGCCGTTGACCACGTCGATGAACGGCAGACCCTTGCGCTGGAACATGTCGCCGGTGTGCATCGCGCGGGCCGCCCTGAACACGACGAAGGTGTCGCCGTCGGTGTGGCCGCGGCCGAAGTGGTAGAGGTCGATCTGCTCCGGGCCGGCGAACAGCGAGAGCCGGTCGGAGTAGGTGGTCCGCGGCAGGTAGCGGGCGTCGTCGCCCTTGAAGGCGTCGCAGTTGGTGACCGGCTCGCAGGTGTCCCGCGCCATCTGCGCGCGCGTGTTCTCGTGCACCACGAAGTCCACCGTGTCGGGGAGCTCGACGTTGCCGCCGCTGTGGTCGAAGTGCGTGTGGGTGTTGATGACCGTGGTGATCGGCTTGTCGGTGATCCCGGCCACGTGGGCGATGATGTCCTGTCCGTAGCCGTGGATCTTCGTGTCGACGAGCGCCACGCCGTCCGCCATGACCCATATGGCGGTGTTGCCGCCGCCGCCCATCCCCTGCACCGTCGAGGCGTTGGCCAGCACGTAGAGGTTGTCGGCGACCGGCTGGACCTCGAGGTCCACGCGCTCCTGCCGCGCCTCGTGCGTCGCCGCCGTCAGCAGGACGCCGGTCAGCGTCAGGACTCCCAGGCACACGCTGCGTTTCATAATCATTCTTCTCCTTGTTCCCGGTCCCGGATGGCCACGGCCCGTCAGTCCCGCGGCGGCTCGAACCGCGGATACTCGACGCCGAGCTGCTCCAGGTACGTGTCGTAGCGCTCCGGATCGTAGTGCAGCTCTTCGAGCCGCGGCCGGAAGCGCTCCATGACCTCCCGGTTCAGCCAGATCGCCGGCTCGTCCTCGGGCCGCAGGAACGTCGTGTACTGCCGTTCCGCCGTCTGCTTCTCGAAGTACTCCCGCGCCTGCCGCACGAGCTCCGGCCGCAGCACGAAGTCGAGCAGCGTGAGCCCCTGGACCTTCGCCCCGGCAGCCACCCCCTTGTGGGCGATCGGCGTGGCCATGGCGATGCTCTTGTTCCAGTTGTGGCCCGGGCCGCCGGCGATGTTGGCCGGGTAGCGGAGCGTGGCGGTCGGAACCACCCACGAGACGTCGCCGATATCGTCGGAGCCGCCGCCGCGCCGCTCGTCGTCCGGAATGCGCTCCGCGCCTTCGAGCTCCCCGGCCACCTCGGTCGGCAGGCCCCGCTCCTCCACCCCGAGCATCTTCTGCACGGCGCGGGCGAAGCGCTGATCGTCCTCCGACCAGTCGGGCATCCCGACGCGCCGGATATGAGCGAACATCGTCTCGGCGATCACCCGGTTCATGTGCTGCGGCCAGGCCGCGCCGAGGACCCGCGACGTGACCGTGGTGTCGGTCATCTTCGCCGCGCCTTCCGCCATCGCGTCCCCGATGCGCCACATCCGCATGACGTTGTCGTAGTCGCTCTCGCGGAAGAAGTACCACACGCTGGCCGTCGGCGGCACCACGTTCGGCTGGTCGCCGCCGTCGCTGATGACGTAGTGCGAGCGCTGCTGGATGCGCAGGTGCTCGCGGCGGAAGTTCCAGCCGACGTTCATCAGCTCCACCGCGTCGAGCGCGCTGCGGCCGTTCCACGGGTCGCCGGCCCCGTGCGCCGACTCGCCCTCGAAGGTGTACTCCACCGAGACCATCCCGTTGCCCCGGCTGTCGCCCCAGGTGGTGGTCAGCCCGCTGCTGACGTGGCTGTAGAGGACGAGGTCGACGTCGTCGAAGACGCCGGCCCGGACGTAGTGCGCCTTGCCGCCGAGCTGCTCCTCGGCGATGCCGGGCCAGATCAGGAGCGTGCCGGGGATCCCCTCGCGCTCCATGATCTCCTTCACGGCCAGCGCCGCGGCGATGTTCACCGCCTGCCCGGAGTTGTGCCCCTCGCCGTGCCCCGGCGCGCCCTCGATCTGCGGTTCGCGGTAGGCCGCGCCGGGCGTCTGCGACGACTTCGGGATGCCGTCGACGTCGCTGCCGAGCGCGACCACCGGCCGCCCGGACCCCCAGCGGGCGAGCCAGCCGCTCGGCAGGCCCGCCGTCCCGAGCTCGATCTCGAAACCCTCCCTTTCGAGGATCCCGGTCAGGTAGCGCTGGGTCTCGAACTCCTGGAAGCCGAGCTCGGCGAAGCTGAACTGGCTGTCGACCATCCGCTGGATGAAGCCGCGGCGGTCGTCGATGCCCCGCAGCACCTCGGCCCGGAGCCGCTCCAGCCGCTCTTCGGCCGCCTCCTGCCCCGCCGCGGCGGGACGCGGCTCGCCCGCGGAGACGCCGGCCGCGGCGGCGATGAAGACGGCGGCCGTGACGGAGACGGCGGCGGCGATCGATCGCGAGAATACGTGACGCACCATGGTCCTCCGTGGTCTCGTGGAGATGTTCTCGGCCGCCACCTGCTTCCCCCTCGGCAAATCAGATCGCAGCCGCCGACCCGCGCCTCACGGGAACGGCGGCAGACCCGCCGCGTTGAAGATCCCCAACCCCCCGCGCAGGGCGATCGGTTCCGCAAGCCGCCGGGGCTTCCGCAGCACGAACCCGTACGGCCCCCCGAACCATCGGCTGTCGGATTCGGTCACGGCGTCGACGACCTCCACCGACCCGAGAACCTTCCCCAACGCTTCCTCGCGTTCGTACCGCGCCCGGATCCGTGCCGGCTCGACGCCTTTTTCTTCAGCCGCGAGCTCGCACATCTCGTCTACTTGTTCGTCCGGGGCCTTGGCCTTGCCCGCGTGGATGTACAGCCGGCCCCGAAACTTCGTCGACCAGTCTCGATTCTCGACGTCCTTGCCGCCGGAGATGATCGCCCATGCCCACGGCTGCTTCACCGACAGGACCGGCTGTCCGAGACGCGCCGCCAGGTCCGCCTTCCGGCGGTCCGAATCCGGGAGGTCGAACGCCCGGCACAGCTTCTTCAGGCGATCCTGCGAGAGTCCGGGCAGGATCCCCCGGATCTCCTCCCAGTCACGATCGGCCAGGGCCTTGACCAGCACCGCCTTGACGCGGCCGTCTTCGACAGCGATCCCGCAACGGTCGATGGCCGTCCGGAGTTCGTCGATCGTCAGCTTCTCGAGGATGTCCGTCTTGGACAGCAGCTTCGCTTGTGCGCTCATGGTCACCTCTACTCTACCTGCTTCTCCGCCATCAGAGACTCCGGTTCATGCAGCGCACGGCGAGGTACGCGAGCGGCAGCGTGACGATCAACGACAGCGGGGTTGCCACCACGGCCGCGCCCAGCACGAACGCCGGGATCAACACGAACGTGAGACAACCCATGCAGCCGTTCTTCGCGTCTTCGTCCGTCTGCGCCTGCGCGATGCGCCGCGCGTCCTCGTCGGATATCGGCATCTTGCCGCCTCTGTCCCCGCCGCTCCGCCTCCGAGATTGCGCGGTTACCCTTCGCCGAGCTCGTCGTAGGCCACGCCGAGCACGCCGCTCAGGCTCAGCAGCGGGAACGGCGACACGTGGTCTTCGAACCCGGGCAGGGCCTCCGTGCCGATGACTTCCTCCCGCGACCGGCCGGCCCGCATCTCGCGGCGCGTCAGCTCGAGGGCCGCCGTGAAGTAGTCGCGCAGGTGCGCGAGGTCGTCCGGCCCGCCGGTCACGCCGGCGCCGGGCGTTCCGTGGCCGAAGACGTAGACGGTGTCCGCCGCGTGCGCGGCCGTCACCTGCTCCAGTACCTCGATCCAGCCCGCGATGCGGGCTCCGGAGGAGCGGTCGACGAACGGGTGCAGGCGGTTGAACATCAGGTCGCCCATGTGCGCGACGTTGGCCTGCTCGAAGGTCACCACGCAGTCGCCGCTGGTGTGGCCGGCGCCGTGGTGGCGGGCCACGACCGTCTCGTCGCCGATCGTCGTCCGCCACTCGTCGGTGAAGGTCCGGTCCGGATAGGCCCGCGGGTCCGCGTTGCCCCCCTGCTCGGCCGTCCGCCGCTGCCACTCCGCGCTGTTCTCGTGGGCGACGATGGAGCCGACGGCCGGGCGGAACGTCGCGTTGCCGCCGACGTGGTCGCCGTGGTGGTGGGTGTTGAGCAGCACGTCGATGGCGCGGCCGTCCGAGCGCTCCCGGATCCCGTCGATGCAGGCCGCCGCGGCGGCGGCGTTCTGGCTGTCGACGATCAGCACGCCGTCCGCGTTCACGAGCCAGCCGATCGTGCCGCCCTGCCCGTTGAAGATGCCCACACCCCGCCGCAGGTCCTCGAACGAGGTGACGAGCTCCTGCCCGCCGAGCGGCAGGTCCCGGAGCGCCGCCGCCATCACGGTCATGCCCGACGCCGCGAGAAACCGGCGTCTGTCCATGGTCCCCTCTCCTTCCGTCGTTCCGGCGCGCCAAACGCGCCCGCCCCCTGGCCGGCAGGACGCGCACGCCGCCCCGCCGCGCGCCCGGCCGATCATATATCGTCGGCCTCGGTCGGCCGCACCGGGGATTCCATGACGCGCGGAGTCACGTTTCTCGCGGCGGCGGTCTTCGTCCGGCCGCCGCCGTACGCGGCCTGCCTCCCGCCGCGCGTCGTCGTACTGGCCGCCTTCCGCTGATCGGCCGGCCGCGGCCGCGCCAAGTCCGGAGACCAGCAGCAGGCGGATGACGTCGGCCTGCTGGCGTCGCTGAATCGGCCGGCCGCGGCCGCGCCGGTCCGGGGGGCGCGGGGAACCGCCGCCGGCCGGCTCGTATACTGATTCGACAGGCAGCCGATGGCGTTCCCCGCACAGCTTCGCCTCGCCGGGCGCCGCGCCGCGGCGAACCCCGGCTTCACGCTCGTCGCGCTGGCGACGCTGGCCGTCGGGGTGGGCGCGAACGTCGCCCTCTTCACGGTGGTCAACGCGGTGCTGCTGCGCCCGCTGCCGCTGCCGGACTCCGGGCGGCTCGTGCTGCTGCGGCACGCCGCGCCGGGGCTGGCGCGGCTCGCCGAGCTGCCCCTGTCCGACGCGCTCTATTTCCTGTACGCCGACGAGAGCCGCACCCTGGACGGCGTGGCGGCCGTCCGGGAGCGGCGGGCCAGCTTCACCGACGCGGACGATCCGCAACGGGTGCGGGCGGCCGGCGTCTCGGCGTCGTTCTTCGACGTGCTGCGGACGCCGCCGCGCCTCGGCCGGGCCTTCACGGCCGAGGACGACCGGCCGGGCGCCGCGCCGGTCGCCGTGCTGAGCGACGGCCTGTGGCGCAGCCGCTTCGGCGCGGACCCCGGGGTGCTCGGGCGGGTCGTCGACCTCGACGGCGCCCGCGTCGAGATCGTCGGAGTCATGCCGCCGGGCTTCCGGTTCTCCCGGCCGCCGGCGGAACTCTGGCGGCCGCTGCGCCTCGACCGCGGCGACGCGCAGCTCGGCAACTTCGGGATCCGCGGCGTGGCCCGCATCGCGGACGGGGCGACGCTGGAGCAGGCGCGGGCCGAGCTCGAGGCGCTGGCGTCGAACCTGCCCGCGCTCTTCCCGGACGAGGGGGCCGCGCCGATCCTGGCGAACGCGGGGTTCCGGCCGCTGGTCGCGCGGGCCCGCGAGGGCGTCGTCGGCGACGTCGCGCCGACGCTGTGGACCCTGCTGGGGGCGGCCGGGTTCCTGCTGCTGATCGCCTGCGCCAACGTCGCCAACCTCTTCCTGGCGCGGTCCGAGGCCCGCTCGGGCGAGCTGGCGGTCCGCGCCGCCCTGGGCGCGGGCCGCGCGCGGCTGGCCGCCGGGGTGCTGGTCGAGAGTCTCGCGTTCGGCGTGGCCGGCGGCCTGGCGGCGCTGCCCCTGGCGGCGGGGGCCGTGCGCCTGCTGGCGCGCTTCGGCCCGCGGGACCTGCCGCGCCTGGACGAGATCTCGATCGACGGCTCCGTCCTGCTCTTCGGACTCGCCGTCTCGGCCGCCGCCGGTCTGCTCTTCGGCCTCCTGCCGGCCCTGCGCGCGGCCGCCGCGGGCGCGGCGGGGCGCATGACGGGCGGCGCGCGCGGCGCCACCGGCGGGCGGCGGCGGCGGCTCGTCCGCCGCGGACTCGTGGCGGCGCAGATGGCCCTGGCCCTGACGCTGCTCGCCGGGTCCGGCCTGGCCGCGCGCTCGTTCCAGCGGTTGGCGGCGGTCGATCCGGGCTTCGACCCGGCCGGCGTGCTGACCTTCGGGCTGGCGCTCCCGGCCGGCGGCTACCCGGAGCCCGGCGCGCGGTCGGCCTTCCACCGCCGGCTCGTCGACCGCCTGCGCGCCCTGCCCGGCGCCGCCGGCGCGGCGGCGGCGGCCGACGTGCCCCTCGGCGGTTCGACGCGGGCCTCGGGGCACGGCGTCGAGGGCCGGCCGATCGCCGACGGCGGCGTGCCGCCGGTGTTCCAGTGGAACCGGGTCTCCCCCGGCTACTTCGACGCGCTGCGGATCGAGCTGGTGGAGGGACGGGACTTCGACCTGCTCGACGGGGAGCGCGGCGCGCCGGTGGCCATCGTGTCGCGGGCGCTGGCGCGCGCGCACTGGCCGGGCGAATCCGCGCTCGGCCGCGGGATCCGGCCGGACGGCCCGCCGGAGGAAGACGGCGAAGGCTGGTTCCGCATCGTCGGCGTGGTGGACGACGTCCACCAGACCGCGCTCCACGAGGACCCGCCGGCGATGGCCTACTACCCGCTGGCCGGCGTCGTGGTCGGCGAGGACGCGCCGGCGACGATGCGCTACGTGGTGCGCGCGCCGAACGCCGCGGCGCTGGCCGGCGCGGCGCGGGAGGCGGTCCGCGGCATCGACCCCACGCTGCCCATCGCCGACGTGGACACGCTGGCGGCGCTCGTCGGCCGGGCGCGCGGCGAGCGGGCGTTCGTCATGGTCCTGCTGCTCGCCGCCGCCGGACTGGCGCTGCTGCTCGGAGCGGTCGGCCTCTACGGCGTCGTCTCGCACACGGTCGCCGAGCGCCGCCGCGAGATCGCCGTCCGCGTGGCCGTCGGCGCGCGGACGGCCGACGTGCGCCGGCTGGTGCTGACCGAGGCGGGCGGCCTGGCGCTGGCGGGCGCGGCGCTCGGCGTCGGCGCGGCGGCGGCCCTGACCCGCCGGCTGCAGGCGCTGCTGTTCGAGACCAGCCCGCTCGACCCGGCCGTCTTCGCCGCCGTCCCGGCGCTGCTGATCGCGGTCTGCCTGCTCGCGGGCTGGCTGCCGGCGCGGCGCGCGGCGCGCATCGATCCGACGACGGCGCTGCGGGTGGAATAGCGGCCGCGCCGCCGCGCGGGGGTATCATGCGGCAGCGGGAGCATCCGCGTGACGTCCACCGACGTCGACATCCTCGCGCAGCAGGGCGAAGGCGCGGCGCTGGAGTTCGAGGAGGCGCTTTCTCCGGCGTCGTTCGCCCGCGAGCTGGTCGCCCTGGCGAACACCATCGGCGGGAAGATCCTCCTCGGCGTGCGCGACGACGGTTTCCGTGAGGGGGATCGACGACACCGCCTGGCGCATCGAGGGCCTGCGTCGCGAGAACGTCCCGGAATACCCGATGAAGGCGCTGCGCGAGGCGATCACCAACGCCGTCATGCACCACGACTGGTTCTTCGAGGGGGCCAACGTCTTCGTCGAGCTCTACGCCGACCGGATCGAAGTGATCAGCCCCGGCGGCCTGCCGAAGGGCCTGACGCCGAACGACCTCGGGCGCAGGAGCGTCCGGCGGAACCCGCTGATCGCCGACATGCTGCACCGCATCGAGTTCATCGAGATGGCGGGCACCGGCATCCGGCGCATCCGGGACGAGGCGCGGGAGGTCCATTGCCCGGAGCCGGAGTTCGAGGTCGACGGTTTCGTGACGGTCACCTTCCGCCCGAACCCCGCGGTCCGGGCGACGGCCGGGGAAGTCACCGAGCAAGTCGCCGATCAAGTCACCGAGCAAGTCACCGGCGCCGGGCGAGTCACCCCCCAAGTCACCCCCCAAGTCACCGAGCAAGTCGCCGACTCCGATCAAGTCACACCGGAAGTGACCAATCAAGTCACCGAGCAAGTCACCGGCGCCGGGCGAGCCACCCCCCAAGTCACCCCCCAAGTCACCCCCCAAGTCCGGTTGCTCCGAGTCCTCTCCGGCGAGATGACGGGCCGGCAACTGCGAGATCTGCTCGATCTGAAGGATCACGGACACTTCCGCGGCAACTACCTGCTGCCGGCGTTGCACGACGGTCACGTCGAGATGACGATTCCCGAACGGCCGCGCAGCAGCCGGCAACGCTACCGGTTGACCCCGGCCGGGCGGGAATACCTGAAGCGCATCGGGGAGGCGCGGTAGATGGCGAAGAGCGACGTCACGACGGAGTTCGCCCGTCCCGCGCGGTCGGCGGGCCGCGCCGTGGGCGGGTGGACCTGACGACTCCGGACCTGGACACCGGCGACGTGGAACAGCGGGCCGCGCCGAGTCCGGTCCGACGGGTGTTCTTGTGAGCGCGGGAGACCACCGGCACGCCGGCCACCGGCAACGGCTCCGCGAGCGCTTCCTGCGCTCCGGCATCGAAGGCTTCGCCGACTACGAAGTGGTCGAGTTGCTGCTGACGCTGGCGGTTCCCCGCGGCGACGTCAAGCCGCCGGCCAAGGCCCTGATCGCGCGCTTCGGCGACCTGCGCGGCATCCTGGACGCGCCCGTCGAGGAGCTGCGATCGGTCCCCGGCATCGGCACGGTCACCCCGGTCGCGCTGCGGATCGTCAAGGCCGCCGCGGCGCTCTATCTGCGGCAGGACGGCGCCGCGCGCGACACGCTCGCGGACCCCTCCCGCCTGGAGGAGTTCTGGCGGCTGCGGATCGGCGGGCTGCGGATCGAGGTGTTCGAGGTCGCGTACCTCGACTCGGCGTACCGGCTGCTGCCGGACGGCCGCGAGGGGCGCGAAGCGGTCGAACGGCTCGAAGAGGGCACGGTCGACCGCGCGGCGGTCTATCCGCGGCGGGTGGTCGAAGCCGCGCTGCGGCGGGGCGCGGCGGCGATCGTCCTGGCCCACAACCACCCCAACGGCGACGTGACGCCGAGCCGTCACGACAAGACGCTGACCCGGGCGATCGTGCTGGCCGCCGAGACGGTGCAACTGCGCGTGGTGGACCACCTGATCGTCTCCGCCGAGCAGGTCTTCAGCTTCCGCAAGGAGCAACTGCTGTGACCGTCTCCCCGCATCCGGGGCGCGCGGGACCTTCGGCTGCCCCGTTCCGGAGTTCGCCGCCGGCGGCTGCGTGACGTCACGTTCCGCCCGACCCGGCGGCCCGCGCCGTCACCCCCCAAGTACCCCCCCCCCCCCCCCCCAAGTCCGGTCGTTCCGACCGGCCGGGCAGCAGCCGGCAACGCTACCGGCTGACGCCCGGGGGACACGAGCATCCGAACGGATCGAAGGTGCTCGGCAGGCACCATCAAGGCTATAATGCCTTGCGGGAACGAACCCGCGAGGAGCGCGACATGACCATCACGTTGACCGTCACCGTGCAGGGGCAGATCACCCTGGGGAAGGAAGTCCTCGAACATCTCGGCGTGCGGCTCGGCGGCAGGGTCGACGTCGACCTTCTGGAAAACGGGCAGATGCGGCTGCAGGCGAAGCGTGGAAAGCCGATCGAGTCGATCTTCGGCCTGCTCGCCGAACCGGGAACGCGCCCGCGGTCCATCGAAGAGCTGAACGAGGCGACGGCCGCGGGATGGGCGGGCGAAGCGTGAAGGTCACCGCCGCCTGAAGGATCAACCACCGGAAGACCTACACCGACGGTCCATGGCGAAGATCGACGTCACGAAGACCGAGCTGGTCTGGCCGGGCAAGTACGGCGAGGACGGCGCGCGCCGGGAGACGCCGCGGGTCAACCTGCCCTTCCAGGTCATCGAGACCGTCAACGAGAGCCGCGCCGGACGCGAGGCGCGGAAGGACGGCTCGCAGCAGTCGCTCTTCGACGTCTACGAGGGCAAGGAGGGCGACACCTTCGAGGAGGGCTGGCGGAACAAGCTGATCTGGGGCGACAACCTGCTGGTGATGGGGTCTCTGCTGGAGAAGTTCGCGGGGAAGATCGACCTGATCTACATCGACCCGCCGTTCGCCACGGGCGCGGACTTCTCGTTCACGGCTTCCATCGGAGAGAATGCGGAAAAAGAAACAAAAGCGGCGTCAACCATCGAGGAGAAAGCGTATCGAGATACGTGGGGACGGGGAATAGACTCTTATCTTGAGACAATAATTCCCCGCTTGCGATTGATCCACGAGCTGCTGTCGGAGTCCGGGTCTCTCCTGCTGCATGTCGGCGTCCAGGTAAACCATTTTCTTCGGATTGCGATGGAAGAGATATTTGGAAGCAAGAACGTCGTAGACGAGATAATCTGGAGTTACGGAACCCCATCCGGCGGGCGCGCCGCGGGGAACAAGATTATAAAGGCTCATGAGTACATCATTTACGCGACTCGCAGTTATGGATCTCACGTGTACAACAAAGAGCACTTGCCGTACTCCGAAAAATATGTCAAAGAGAGGTTTGCCTTCACGGACGATGAAGGTCGCCGCTACAGGGTACGCACCAGGGGAGGCGGAGTATCGGAGAGACAGTATTTGGATGAAAGCAAGGGAGTTCCGTTGTCCACTGTATGGGCTGACCTCAAGCAAATCTATGCGCTTCATCTGATAAAGCGCGCCTCTGAAGATACCGGTTTTCAGACTCAGAAACCAGAATCTCTCCTTCGGCGTGTTATTCAGATCTCCAGCGACCCCGGCGATCTCGTTGCCGACTTCTTCTGCGGTTCCGGCACCACCCTCGCCGTCGCCGAGAAGCTCGGCCGCCGCTGGATCGGCTGCGACCTGGGGCGCTGGAGCGTACACGTCACCCGCAAGCGCCTGCTCGGCATCGAGGACTGCAAGCCGTTCGAGGTGCTGAACCTCGGCAAGTACGAGCGGCAGTACTGGCAGGGCGTGACCTTCGGGGGGGGGGGGGGGGGGACGGCGGTCACGGAGCGGGCGCTCTACGAGTACCTGGCGTTCGTCCTCAGGCTGTACGGGGCCGGGCCGCTGCCGGGCCTGGCCCACCTGCACGGCAAGAAGGGCGCGGCGATGGTCCACGTCGGGGCCGTCGACGCCCCGGTCACCATCGGCGAGATCGAGGCGGCGGTGGACGAATGCGCCGCCCTGCGGCAGCGGGAGCTCCACGTCCTGGGCTGGGAGTGGGAGATGGGGCTGGCCGGCCCCAACAACGACGTGCGCCGGGGCGGCCTGATGCACCAGGCGGCGAAGGCGAAGGGCGTGAAGCTGCTGCTCCTGCACATCCCCCGCGAGGTGATGGAGCAGCAGGCGGCCGACCGGGGCGACGTGCGCTTCTTCGAGCTGGCGTACCTGGAAGCGGAGATCGAGAAGCCGGAGAAGCGGACCGCGCGGGTGGCGCTGAGCGACTTCGTCATCCCCAATCCCGAGCTCGTGCCGGACGACGTGCGCGGCAAGATCCGGCGGTGGTCGGACTGGATCGACTACTGGGCCGTGGACTGGGACTTCCGCAACGACACGTTCCTGCAAGGGTGGGTCGCCTACCGGACGCGCAAGGACCGCACGCTGCCCCTGACCTCCGATCCGCACGAATACGAGCGGCCGGGGCGCTACCGGGTGCTGGTCAAGGTGATCGACGTCTTCGGCAACGACACGTCGCAGGTCTTCGACGTGGAGGTGTGAACATGCTGACCCTCGAACCGGCGGAACAGGCGTGGCTGGACGAATACCGGCGCACACTCCGGGAGCGCCATCCCGGCGTGGTCACACGGATGTTAATTTACGGCTCGAAGGCGCGCGGGGACGCCCGCGAAGACAGCGACCTCGACGTGCTCCTGGTGGTCAACGACGACGCCGGCGCCCTCAAGACGCCGCTACGGGAGATCGGCTACGACCTGGCCGTGGACTCGTGGGCCGTTCCGTCGATTCTGGCCTACACGCAGCAGGAATGGGACGATCGCAAGCGGCGCGGCTTTCCCTTTCAACGCGCGGTGGAGCGCGACGGGGTGTCGGTCCTGTGAATCGCGAAGTCGTGCTGGCGGAGTGGCGCCGATCCGCGCAATCGCTACGGGCAGCCGAGATGTTGTCGCATGGAGATTGCCCGGAGGACGCCGTGTCCCGAGCGTACTACGCGATTCTTCAAGCCGCCAAGGCGGCGTTGCAGGTGCACGACGTGACGGTGGCCAGTCATGCCGGACTCAAGCGCATGTTCGGGCAACACCTCATCCGTACGGGACGCATCGAAAAGTCGTGGGCCAGGTATCTGGCCAAGAGTTCGGACAATCGCCGGACGGCGGACTACGACAGCGGGGTCTGGTTCGCCGACGACGAAGTCCGACTCGAATGCGAGCGGGCGCGAGAGTTCGTCGATCGCGTCCGCGCGTATCTGCTGGCCAGCGGCCTGACCGAGCAGGAGCTCGCAGCGAGGCGCCGCGATGGCTGAGGCGGTCGTCGGCTACGACCGGGACCTGCCGGAGATCCCGGGCCGCTGCCCGTGGGAGCGCCCCGCGTCGCACCTGGTCAAGGACGACGCCGCGCCGACCGGCTGGCGCGTGGACGATTCCGGCCGCCGTCCGAGCCGGCTGCTGCTGCCGCCGAAGGTCCGGGAAGCCGTGGACGCGTGGCGGGACGGCGGCTACGCGGGCGCCTCCGAGGTCGCCCGCCGCCTGTTCGCGTACTGGTTCGACGAAGACCACGAGGTCGCCGGCTTCGACGCGCCGTTCCGCTACCACTTCTGCCAGCGCGAGGCCATCGAGACCCTGGTCTGGCTGGTGGAGGTCGCCGGGAAGCGCGACGCCAAGACGCTGATCGAGGCGTACGGGGCGATCTCCCCGCGGGACCTGATCTCGCGGAACGTCGAGTTCCGGACCGCGATGGACGGCCGGCGGCAGATCCGCCGCCGCGTGCCGGAGCTCGAACGGGACGGCGTGCAGGATCTGCCGCCCGAGAACCTGCGCCGCTACGCCTTCAAGATGGCGACCGGTTCGGGCAAGACCTGGGTGATGGCGATGGCGGTGGTCTGGTCGCGCTTCCACCGGCAGCGGGTGCCCGGCTCGGACCTGTCCACCAACTTCCTCGTCGTGGCCCCGAACGTCATCGTCCACCAGCGGCTGGAGAAGGACTTCGCGGACAACCGCATCTTCCACGCCCTGCCGCTGATCCCGCCGGAGTGGAAGGGCGGCTTCTCGCAGAAGGTGATCCTGCGCGGCGAGGCCGCGGAGCCGGATCCGGCCGGCAACCTGATCCTCACCAACGTCCACCAGCTCTACGAGTCGCGCGACGAGGACTGGACGCCGGCCAACGCCGTCGACGCGCTGCTGGGGCCGAAGCCCGCGCAGGACCTCGCCGCGTCCGGCCGGCGCTCGCTGCTGGAACGGGTCAGGTCGCTCCCGGACCTCGTGGTGCTGAACGACGAGGCCCACCACGTGCACGACGACGACCTGGCGTGGAGCCGGTCGCTGCTCGCCGTCCACGACGCCCTGCCCGCCGGCCTCGGCGCGTGGCTCGACTTCTCGGCCACGCCGAAGGACCAGCAGGGCATGTACTTCCCCTGGACGGTCGTCGACTACCCGCTGGCCCAGGCGGTGGAGGACCGCATCGTCAAGGCGCCGCTCATCGTCACCAACGACGAGGATCGGAAACAGCCGGCCGAGGACCCGGACGGGATCACGAAGGAGAACGTCGCCGCGAAGTACGGCTTCTGGCTGCAGGCCGCCGTGCGGCGCTGGCAGGAGCATCGGAAGGTATACCGAAAACTGGGCGTGCGGCCCGTGCTCTTCGTCATGGCGGAAAAGAACGCGCACGCCGACGCCATCGGCGAACACCTGTGGACGACCCCGGAGTTCGGGTTCAAGCCGTCCGAAGTGCTGGTCATCCACACGGACAACACCGGGGAGGTGCGGAAGGGCGACCTCGACCGGGCGCGGCAGGCGGCGCGCGACGTCGACCAGCCCGAAAACCGCATCAAGGCCATCGTCAGCGTGATGATGCTGCGCGAGGGCTGGGACGTGCGCAACGTGTCGGTCGTGCTGGGGCTGCGGCCCTACACCGCCAGGGCGGAGATCCTGCCCGAACAGGTGATCGGCCGCGGGCTGCGGCCCATGACCGGGGTCAGCCCGGACCGCACGCAGACGCTCGAGGTGCTCGGCACGCGCAACCTGCTGCGGGTGCTGCGCGAGCAACTCGAAGCCGAGGGCGTCGGCGCGGCCAGCACGCCGACTGCTCCCCCGCCGCCGGTGGTCATCGAACCGGTGCGGGAGCGACTGGACTACGACGTCGCGATTCCGCTCACCAGGCCGAGCCTGAAGCACGACCTGCGCAAGCTGTCCGGTCTGGACGTGCGCGCGCTCGACGCGATCTACGAGCAGGAGGACCTGGCCGAAACGTATCGGATCAATCTGCGGATGGAGTTCGCGACCACCGCAACGGAGGTGCACCAGGACGACCTGGCGGCCGTGGCGGCCCCGGCCCAGGATCTGCTGGCGCGCGTCACCAGGCTGGTCGCGGAACGGGCGGGTCTGACCAGTCGCTTCGCCGAGCTGTACCCCGTGGTGCGGGATTACGTGGCGAACCGCTGTTTCGGCGGGCGGGTCGACCTCGAAGACGAAGCCGTCCGCTCGCACCTGGGACGGCTGGAGCTGCGGGAGGGCATCGCCAGGTACCTGGCCCGCAAGATCGCGGAGCTCACCGTCGAGCGGCGCACGCTCGAGTTCGAGCGGGCCGACTTCCGGCTGTCCGAGACCAGGCCGTTCAGTTGGCGGCGCGACCTGCCGCCGCTGACGGCCCGCAAGACCGTCTTCAACCACGTGGCCACGTACAACCGCTTCGAACGCCGGTTCGCCGAGTTCCTCGACGGCGCCGCCGACGTGCTGCGCTTCGCCGCGCTCGGCACCACCGAACAGGGGGCGTCGGGCACGGAGTTCCGCGTCGACTACCTGAAGGCGAGCGGCGCCGTCGGCTTCTACTACCCGGACTGGGTGGCGGTCCAGGACGCCGACGGCGAAGAAGTCAACTGGATCATCGAGACCAAGGGCCGCGTCTGGGAGGGCACCCGCGAGAAGGACGACGCGATGCGCGACTGGTGCCGGCGCGTGAGCGCCGCCACCGGCGCGCCGTGGCGCTACGCGCGGGTCAACCAGAACGAGTTCGATCCCGCCGCCGCGACGCTCCGGCGGCTGATCGTCACGGCCGTCCGCGACGCCATGTTCACGGAACGCGACCGGCGCGGGACGTCCCTCTCCCGCGAGGAGGTTCGTCAAGCTCGCGACGAAGGCCGGGCCTGACGGGTCACACGCCGTCGATTGCGATGAGCTCCGCGCCGCCGCGGCGACGGGATGCCGCCGCTCCCGGGCGGACCTGCTTCCGGCAGGCCCGCCCGGGTCGGACCGTCAGCGCTCGTCCGGGGGCAGCGCGAAGACCCAGATGACGCCCCCCCGCGGCACCACCTTCTCGGCGTCGAAGTGCGTGTTCACGGCGTGCTGCATGCCCCTCGCGCCGACGCCCCAGCCGGACTGCACCGCGACGTACTGCACGCCGTCGATCTCGTAGGACGACGGCACGCCGATGACGCCCGAATTGGTCCGCTGCTCCCAGAGCACCGCGCCGGTCTCCGCGTCGAACGCCCGGAAGTAGCGGTCGTTGGTGCCGCCGGCGAAGACGAGGCCGCCGCCGGTGGCCAGAATCGGCCCCCAGTTCTGCGAGTCGGCGAACTCGTGCGTCCAGACCTTCTCGCCGGTGGCCAGGTTCCAGGCCTGGATCTCGCCGATGTGGTCGGCGTCGTCGACCACGAACACCGTCTCCGACGCGCCGGTGAAGTTGCGGCCCGGCACGTAGTCCACCTCCACGCCGACCATGGTCGAACACAGGTTCTCGTTGGCCGGTATGTAGAGATAGCCGGTCCGCGGGCTGTAGGCGGCCGGCGGCCAGTTCTTGCCGCCCCACGTCGACGGACAGAACGTGGCCGGCTTGTCCGTCCCCGGCTTGCGCTCGAGGTCGTACTCCGGGCGGCCGGTGACCGGGTCGATCGACGTGAACACGTTCTGGTCCACGTAGGGCTGCGCGTCGACGAAGCCGATGGCGTCCGCCGTCCGCTCCAGCAGCCACAGGTAGCCGTTGCGGGCCGGGTGGACCAGGGCCGGGATGGTGCGGCCGCCGCGCGGCACGTCGATCAGCAGCGGCGCCGAGACCTCGTCCCAGTCCCACGAGCCGTTGTGGTGGTACTGGTGCCAGCCCTTCAGCTCGCCGGTGTCGGCGTCGAAGGCGACGACGGAGTTGGTGTAGAGGTTGTCGCCGGGACGCTGGTCGCCGATCCACGGCCCCGGATTGCCGGTGCCCCAGTAGGTCAGGTTCCGTTCGGGGTCGTAAGACCCGGTGATCCAGATCGAGGCGCCGCCGGTGCGCCACGTCTCCCCCGGCCATGTCTCGTTGCCCGGCTCTCCCGGCCCGGGGATGGTGTGCGAACGCCAGACTTCCTCGCCGGTCTCCGGGTCGAGCGCCGCCACGAAACCGCGGATGCCCCACTCGCCGCCCGACGCCCCGACCAGCACCTTGCCGCCGGCCACCAGCGGCGCCATCGTCATGTAATGACGGGCTTGGTAGTCGGCCACCGCGGTCTCCCAGACGACCTCCCCCGACAAGGCGTCGAGGGCGACCACGAACGCGTCGTGCGTCGTGTGGAAGACCTTGTCGCCGTACAGGCCGACGCCGCGGTTCGTGCGGTGCGACCAGGCCCTGCCCTCCGGGAGCTGCCGGTCGTAGACCCAGAGCAGCTCGCCGGCCCGCGCGTCGACGGCCATGACGCGGTCCTCGGGCGTCGTCACGAACATCACGCCGTCGTTGACGACCGGCGGCGACTCGTGGCCCGACGTCACGCCCGTCGACATCGTCCACACCGGGACGAGGCCGGCCACGTTCTCCGCCGTGATCTGGTCGAGCGGGCTGTAGCCCCAACTGTCGTAGGTGCGCCGGTACATCAGCCAGTCGCCCGGCTCGCCGGCGCGCAGCCGTTCGTCCGTCACCGGCGCGTATTCGACGGCCGGCTCCTCCAACGACGAAGGGTCCACTACGGGGACTTTCTCCCGAGTGACCGGCGCGTATTCGACGGCCGGCTCCTCCAACGACGAAGGGTCCACTACGGGGACTTTCTCCCGAGTGACCGGGGGTATTCCTGCGCCTTGCGCCGGGGTCACCTCGGCGGCCACGGTCACGGCCAGCGCGCCGGCCGCCACCACCGACGCCCATGCCCCCCCCCCCCCCGGAGCCCTGCCGTCATCTCGTCCTCCACCTGCGACCGTCCACCGAGCACCGCACGCCCGCGTCATCCCAGTTGCCTCAAAGCGATGGAATGCACCTTGACCAGACGTCCGAAGCCATCCACGCGGCCGAGTCGGCCGGGCCGCTTGCGCCCGCCGACCAGCGGCGTAATGGCGCTGGCGCCTGGATTCGGCGCCGACGCCGCTGCTTCCGCCACCGTCAGCGCCGGTCCGGGGGCAGCGCGAAGACCCAGATGACGCCCCCCTGCGGCACCACCTTCTCGGCGTCGAAGTGCGTGTTCACGGCGCGCTGCATGCCCGCCGCGTCGACGCCCCAGCCGGACTGCACCGCGACGTACTGCACGCCGTCGATCTCGTAGGACGACGGCACGCCGATGACGCCCGAATTGGTCCGCTGCTCCCAGAGCACCGCGCCGGTCTCCGCGTCGAACGCCCGGAAGTAGCGGTCGTTGGTGCCGCCGGCGAAGACGAGGCCGCCGCCGGTGGCCAGAATCGGCCCCCAGTTCTGCGAGTCGGCGAACTCGTGCGTCCAGACCTTCTCGCCGGTGGCCAGGTTCCAGGCCTGGATCTCGCCGATGTGGTCGGCGTCGTCGACCACGAACACCCTCTGCGCCGCGCCGGTGAAGGCGCGGCCCGGCACGTAGTCCACCTCCACGCCGACCATGGTCGAACACAGGTTCTCGTTGGCCGGTATGTAGAGATAGCCGGTCCGCGGGCTGTAGGCGGCCGGCGGCCAGTCCTTGCCGCCCCACAGCGACGGGCAGAAGGTGGCCGGCTTGTCCGTCCCCGGCTTGCGCTCGAGGTCGTACTCCGGGCGGCCGGTGACCGGGTCGATCGACGTGAACACGTTCTGGTCCACGTAGGGCTGCGCGTCGACGAAGCCGATGGCGTCCGCGGTCCGCTCCAGCAGCCACAGGTAGCCGTTGCGGGCCGGGTGGACCAGGGCCGGGATGGTGCGGCCGCCGCGCGGCACGTCGATCAGCAGCGGCGCCGAGACCTCGTCCCAGTCCCACGAGCCGTTGTGGTGGTACTGGTGCCAGCCCTTCAGCTCGCCGGTGTCGGCGTCGAAGGCGACGACGGAGTTGGTGTAGAGGTTGTCGCCGGGCCGCTGGTCGCCGATCCACGGCCCCGGATTGCCGGTGCCCCAGTAGGTCAGGTTCCGTTCGGGGTCGTAAGACCCGGTGATCCAGATCGAGGCGCCGCCGGTGCGCCACGTCTCCCCCGGCCAGGTCTCGTTGCCCGGCTCTCCCGGCCCGGGGATGGTGTGCGAGCGCCACACTTCCTCGCCGGTCTCCGGGTCGAGCGCCGCCACGAACCCGCGGATGCCCCGCTCGCCGCCCGACGCCCCGACCAGCACCTTCCCGCTGGCCACCAGCGGCGCCAGGGTCATGTAGTAGCCGGCCCGGTAGTCGGCCACCGCGGTCTCCCAGACGACCTCGCCGGAGACCGCGTCGAGGGCGACCACGAACGCGTCGTGCGTCGTGTGGAAGACCTTGTCGCCGTACAGGCCGACGCCGCGGTTCGTGCGATGCGGGTGGGCCATGTCCTCCGGGAACTGCCGGTTGTAGACCCAGAGCAGCTCGCCGGCGCGCGCGTCGACGGCCATGACGCGGTCCTCGGGCGTCGTCACGAACATCACGCCGTCGTTGACGACCGGCGGGGACTCGTGGCCCGACGTCACGCCCGTCGACATCGTCCACACCGGGACGAGGCCGGCCACGTTCCCTGCCGTGATCTGGTCGAGCGGGCTGTAGCCCCAACTGTCGTAGGTGCGCCGGTACATCAGCCAGTCGCCCGGATCTCCGGCGCGCAGCCGCTCGTCCGTCACCGGCGTGTATTCGACGACCGGCTCCTGCGCCTCCTCCGCGACCGCCGGCTCCTGCGCCGGCGTCACCTCCGCGGCCACGGTCACGGCCAGCGCGCCGGCCGCCGCCACCGCCAAACCTCTGCCCAGCGGCCCTGTCGTCATCTCTCGTCCTCCACCTGTGCGCGTGTATCGCACACCACCGAATACCCTATCCGTCCAGCGTGGTCATCAGCACCCACATCGGGTTGTTGCCCAGCTCGTAGGTCTCGAGGGGCGTCAGCGCGCCGCTCTCGGGGTCCACCCGGTAGGACGCCAGCCGGCCCGACCGCTGTCCGGCCGCGAACAGGAAGCGCCCGTCCGGGTCGAGCCCGAACGCGCGCGGCACCGGCTCGGTCCCCACCCGGCCCGCCGCGGTCAGCCGGCCGGTCGCGCCGTCCACCCGGAAGCTGGCGACGCTGTCGTGGCCGCGGTTGGGCGCGAACAGGAACTCCCCGGAGGCCGAGACGCGGATCTGCGAGCAGGTGTTGACGCCGGTGTAGCCGGCCGGCAGCGTCGAGATGGTCTGCAGCGGCGAAAGCGTCCCCTTCTCCGGGTCGATGGCGTACGCCGTCACGCTGCTCCCCTGCTCGTCCGAGAAGTAGACGACGTCGAGGGACGGGTGGAACGCCAGGGCGCGCGGGCCGAGGTATTCCTCCGGCTCGTGGAACGGCGGATCGTTCGGCGTCAGGCGGCCGGTCCGCTCGTCGAACCCGAACTGGAAGATCCGGTTCGGCCCGCGGTTGGCGATGTGCGGCACGTAGGCGAAGCGGTTCGAGCGGTCCGTCAGGATCGCGTGCGCCCCGTGCGCCGTGTAGCGCCACTCGACGGGCGGGAACGCGGCGACGCCGTCGTCGTTCACGGCGTGCACGGCGGCCGTGCTCTGGTAGTAGTAGGCCGAGAGCACGAAACGCCCGGTCCGGTCGGTGGAGACGTAGACCGGCTCGCCCTGCAGGGGCGCCGCGCCGAGGAACGTCAGGCTCCCGGTCCGCGGGTCGACGCCGTAGCTCGCGATCTCCTGACTCCCCCGCCGGCCGACGTGGAGCACGCGCTTGTCCGGCGACAGCGCCAGCGGCGCCGGTCCCCCCTCGACGGCCACGTCCTCCTGCCGGCTCAGCGCGCCGGTGGACGGATCCATCGTGAAGATCGAGATCGTGTCGTCGTCCTGGAGCGCGACGTACATGTGATGCCGCGTCTGGCGTCCGGTCATCGTTCCCCCCTCCTGCCGCCGGCTCCCGCTCGTGGAGCCGGCCGCCGGCATGACGATCGGCCGGCGGGGCGGCGGGACCGGCTCTACCCGGCCGGCGCCGCCCCTGCCGCCGGCCGTCGAAACGCTACAGCCCTCGCACCCGCACGTTGCGGAACTTCACGACGCCGAGGCCGTACTGCAGCGCGATCGGGCCGTCGGTGAACTGCGTGTCCTCGACGTCGACCATGTGCAGTCCGTTCAGCGTCACCAGGATCCGCGAGCCTTCGACGCGGATGTCGTAGCTGTTCCAGCGCCCGCCGGTCATCACGACGCTCGACGGCGGCGCGATGTGGACGATGCCGCCGGTGCGGTAGGTCTGGTCGGCGCGCGTGTCGTAGATGTTGACCTCGTACGAGTTGCGGTCGTTGACGCTCTCGGGATCGGCGCAGCGGACGAAGATGCCGCTGTTGGCCGGCTCGTCCACCCAGAAGTCCAGGGTCAGGTGGAAGTCGCCGTACGACTCTTTCGTCACCAGAAAGCCGCTGCCGTTGTCCGCCTGCACGACGCCGTCGACGATCTCCCAGTTGGCGTCGCCGATCGGGTTGAAGGCGTCCAGGCCGGACCCGTCGAACAGGACCGTGAAGTCCTCCTGGGCGGAGACGCCCGGCGCCTGGAAGCCGGCGATCCCGAGGCCGAGCAGACAGAGAACGACGATCGATGCGCGCTTCATGTGGAGCCTCCCTCCGGGTTGCGTGACAGGCGGCGAGTATAACGCGACCCGGCGCCGCGGCCCGGGCGCCGGCCGGAACGGGAGCCGGGGCGGCGGGCAGGCCGACGTGGCGGGCCGCCGACGGCCGCCGCGGGAGCGGAGTCCCGGACAGGCGGCGTCGGCGAAAGCTCGCCGGCCGGCGCCGAACGTCCCCGGCCGCGCGCGGCTACGCCCTCCCCCGCTCCGCGGCGGACCGTGAGACAGGGAACGTCCCGGCCGCGCGCGGCTACGCCAGCAGCTCCAGCAGCGCCGACGACACGGCGGCCGGCCGTTGCGGCGCCAGGTCGTGTCCGGCGCCCTCGACGATGCGCCGCGCCGCGAGGTTCGTGAACCGGCGGCGGTCGGCCGACGGGTCGGCCGAGGGCCGGCCGAAGCCGCTGTCGGCGCCGCGCAGCACGACGGCCGGCACGGTGATCGGCGGCCGTTCGGCGAGCCGCCGCTCGACGTCCAGGAAGCGTTCTTCGCCCGGCGCGTAGCCGTGCCGGTGCCGGTAGGAGTGGATCACGACGTCGACGAAGTCCGGGTTGTCGAAGGCCGGGGCCGAGCGGCCGTACGCCTCGTCGGTGTACTCCCAGGTCGGCGACCAGGTCTCCCACAGGTAGCGGACGATCGCGTGGCGGTTCGCCTCCAGGCCGGCCCGCCCCCGCTCGGTGTTGAAGTACCACTGGTACCAGAGCCGCGCCTCGGCCGCCGCCGAGGGCGAGGGCGCCGACGGCGACACGGTGTCCTGCACGGAATAGCCGCCGATCGCCACCTGCGCGCGCACCCGCTCCGGGTGCAGGATGGAGGTGATGCATGCCGCGCGGTTGCCCCAGTCGAACCCGGCCAGGGCCATCCGCTCCAGGCCGAGCGCGTCGGCGAAGTCGACCACGTCCCGGGCGATCGCCGCCTGTTCCGCCATGCGCGGGGCGTCGGGGTCCCGGAAGCGCGTCGGGCCGTAGCCCCGCAGCCACGGCGCGAGCACCCGGTAGCCGGCCGCCGCCAGCGGCGGGACCACCCCGTCCCAGGCCCGGACGTCGTACGGAAAGCCGTGCAGGAGGACGATCGGGAACCCGGCCGGGTCGCCGCTCTCCTCGTAGCCGATCTCCAGCACGTCGGTTTCGACCGACCGAAGCACGGCCGGCGCGGCGCCCGCCTGCGCTCGCGCGCCGGCGGCGCGGACCGAGCCGCCGGCCGCCGCCAGCGCGCCCGCGGCGCCGGCGCTCTTCAGAAACTCTCTCCGGCTCGGCTCCATGACGTCCCCCCGGGTGGTGTTTGTAAAGGCCGCGCAAGAATCACTACGATGGAAGCATGGTATCAAGGCTCACCGACAAGGGTCAGGTGACGATTCCGAAGCCGTTGCGCGACAGTCTGGGGCTCGAACCCGGCCAGGAGCTCCATTTCGAGGAGCGGGAAGGCGCGCTGATCGTCAGGCGCCGGAGCCCGGTGGACCCGCTCCGACAGCTCGTCGGCCTGGTCCGCGAGCAGGTCGACGTCGACGCCTACCTCGAACAAACGCGCGGCCCCCGCTGGCGGGCCGACCTGGACGGTGAAGAAGGATAGCGTCCCGTGGTGACGGCGGTAGACAGCTCGGTGCTTCTGGACGTCGTCACCGGCGACCCCTCGTACGGGCCGGCGTCGTTGCGGTCGCTCGACATGGCCCGCGGCCTGGGACGCCTGGTGATCTGCCCGGTCGTCTGGGCCGAGGTCGGCGCGTTCTTTCCGCGGCCCGACAGGATGCGGGCGGCCATGCGCGCGGCGGGCATCGTCTTCGACCCGTTCGACGAGCCGTCGGCGAGCCTGGCCGCCCGGCAGTGGCGCGATTACCGGCGGCGCGGAGGCCGGCGAACCCGCATGATCGCCGACTTCTTGGTCGCGGCCCACGCACAGACTCGAGCGCAGGCGCTCGTGACCCGAGACCGCGGATTCTATCGACGGTGTTTCGAGGCGCTCCATGTCGTGACACCCGAGCCTCCGGCCTGATTCCCGTTCCGCCGCGTCGAGGCACCGCGCGACGCCGCGGCGCAGACGATCATCATCCGCACGTGCCACGTTCGCCCGTCCGTCGCGACGGTAGGCTGCGCGGGCGGCGTATCTGCTACATTCGACTCATGCGTGTGCACATTGCACTGGAAGACGATCTGGTCGCCGAGCTCGACAGCCGCGCCGGCCGCCGGCGGCGGAGTGCGTTCATCGCCGAGCTGATCCGGCAGGGTCTCGAGAACGAGCGGCGCTGGGACGACGTCGAAGCGGCGCTGGGCCGCCTGCCCGACACCGGCCATGAGTGGGATGACGACCCCGCGGCGTGGGTGCGAAGCCAGCGTCACGCCGACCGACGCCGCGCGGGTTGACGATGAATCGCGTGCTGCTGGATTCGACGGTGCTCATCGACGCGCTCCGCGGTCGTCCAACGGCGAAGCGGCTTGCCGCCCTGAGACGTACCGGCACGGAGCCGTGGGCGTGCGTGATCTCGGTCGAAGAAATCTGGCGGGGCCTGCGTCCGGACGAGGAACCCGTCGCGTGACGTTTGTTCAACGGCCTGCGGCTGGCGCCGTTGGGTGCCTCCGAAGGCCGGCGGGCGGGCATCTGGCGGCGAGCATTCGCGCAGAAGGGAGTCACGTTGCATCAGGCCGACTGCCTGATCGCCGCCGCGGCGGCCGGAGTCCATGCTGCGCTGGCCACGGCCAACACCGACGACTTCCCGATGACCGGAATCGACGTGCAGTACTGGCCTGCCGGCCGGTGAGTCAGGGCGGAAATTCGCTTTTCCGACGCGGACGGGAGAGCCAAGCCGGCCGAGCCGCGGTCATCGGCGCAGCCGCTCGAACTTCTGAATCCGCTGCCCGACGTTGACCTCCGTCGTGTACAGGTTCCCGCGCGAGTCGCCGGGATTCCTGGCGGCGGCCCTCCAGGTGGGGTGGCCGCTCAGTTACCGCGACGGTTGGAGTCTCGGACGCGGGCGAGCAGATCGGCCTCCGTCCCGCACTCGATGATCCAGACGCCCACCTGTTCCAGCCGCTCCGGGTCGGCGACGTCCGCCAGAGCCTCGGCCAGCCGCCCGGCGGCGTGGTCGCCGAATTTCCGCGCCGCCTGGCGCCGCAACAGCGCCCGTTCGTGCTCGCGGCCTTGCTCGCGGCCCTGTTCGAGACCCTGCTCGCGGCCCTGTTCGAGACCCTGCTCGCGGCCCTGTTCGAGACCCTGCTCGAGACCCTGCGCATGTCCTTCCCGCCGCCACTCGGCGGGCCACTCGCTCACGCGTTCGATCAGTGTCATCCTCACGTCCTCCAGGGTCGGCATCGGCGGCAACGCCGCGCCCGCCGACGCCAACCGCGCCGCCAGACGGCCGATCCAGTCCGTGAACGCCCGCCGCAGGCCGGCGTCGCCCGGTTCCCGCAACCGCGCCCGCAACGCGTCCACCACCCGCACCAGATCCGCCGGCTCCCGGCTCTGCTCCAACCCGATCACCGCCGCCATCAGGTTGTCCTCCGGCACATCGTCGGCCGCCGTCCGCCGCTCGTCAAGCACCACGTAACGCTGCGACGGCTGGTACGGCGCCAGGTCCGGCCCCACCGGCGCGATCAACTCCCGCACCTCGCGCGCCGCCGCCCACGGCCGCGCTCCGTTGTACAGCACCACCGGAAGCACGGGCGGGCGCCGTCCGTCGGGCGCCAGCGCCTTCGTGCGCGCCAGGTCCTGGTACAGCAGAGTCGTGTAGGCGAGTATGCGCAGCGCCATGTCCGGGTCGCTGGTGGACTGGAACTCCAGCAGCACCAGCACGTGCAGCCACGCGCCGCGATGGCCGCGGTGGCGCACGCGCCACACGGTGTCGCCGTGGCGCGTGCGCAGCTCGTCGCTGACGTAATCGGCCGACAGCTTCTCCAGCGTGGTGAAGTCGAGCTGCTCGATCCAGGCTCCGCCGACGAAGCCGCGCAGCAGGTCCTCGACCATGCGCGGGAAGGCGAAGAGGGTCTTGTAGGTTTCGTCGTGCATCGCCACCATGCGCGGGAACGCGAAGGGTCTTGCAGGTTCGTCGCGCATCGCCGCGGAGGCCGGCTCGCGAGCCACCGTGTCCTGCCCCCGATGGCGCTGCTCCGCGGTCGGACGTACTCGCGGCCGTGCGTGCGCAAACCGCACGCCCGGCAGCCCGCGCAATCGCCCTCCTGACGGCCGTATGGCGACTTCTGCGAGGCCTACGCCAAGCTGACGATGGCGTGACAGCGCGCAATCGCCCTCCTGACGGCCGTATGGCGACTTCCGCTACTCCTTGCGGATGCTGTAGAGCTTCGACGTGGTGCGGATCAGCAGCCGGTCGCCGACGATGGCCGGCGACGCCATCGCCATCTCGTCGAGGCTGTTGACCCCGAGCAGCTCGTACTCGCGGCCGGCGCGGATCACGTACGTGTCGCCCTGTTCGCTGAGGGCGAAGATCTTGCCGTTGTAGGCCCACGGCGACGACGTGAAGCTGGCCCCCACCCGGATCCGCTGCCGGCCGTAGACCTGCTCGCCCGTCACCGCGTCGTAGGCCTCGAAGAACCCGCGGTCGAGCAGGCTGTAGTAAACGTCGCCGTGGATCAGCGGCGAGGTGTTGTAGTTGCCGGCCCGCGGCTGGTACCAGGCGACGAACTCGTTCGACCGCTCGCCCTCGGCGAGCGTGACGTCGCCGCTCGCGCCGGGCCGGATGGCGTAGGCCGGACGGTGCTCGTCGCGGAAGTACCCGGAGTTGACGTAGACCAGGCCGTGGCTGGAGAACGGCGTCGCGATGGCCGCCCAGGACATCCGGCCGTCCATCTCCCACAGCAGGCGGCCGTCGAGGTCGTACGAGCGGATGCGGTTGACCCCGGAGGTGACGATCTCGGTGCGCAGCTCGTTCTCCCAGACGTAGGGCGTCGCCCAGGTCGACACCTCGTCGCGGGCCGTCCGCCACCGCTCTTCGCCGGTGCGCTTGTCCAGGGCGGCGAGCCAGGACTCCTCCTCGTTGTCGTAGAGGATGATCACCACGTCGCCGTGCACCACCGGCGACGAGGCGGAACCCCATTCCGAGCGCGTGCGCCGGTCCGGGATCGGGACCCGCCAGACCTCCTCGCCCTCCACGTCGAAGGCGTACAGGCCGAGGTCGCCGAAGCGGACGTAGACGCGCTCGCCGTCGGTGGCCGGCGTCTCCGACGCGTAGGTGTTCTTCATGTGGCGGGGAAAGCCGGGCCGGCCGCGACGCACCGAGCGCTCCCACAGGACCGCGCCGGTCTCCAGGTCGAAGCAGTAGACGCGCCAGTCGTGCTCCAGCGGCACCGGGTCCGGGCGCCCGGCGGGGGCGTACAGGCCCGGCTTCGGCTGCTCGAACTCCCCCGCCGCGGTCACCGTGGTCAGGAAGACCCGCCGGCCCCAGACCACCGGGCTCGACCAGCCGAGTCCCGGGACGTCGGCCACCCACTCGACGTTCTCCGTCCGGCTCCACGTCTCCGGCAGGTCGGGGTTGTCCGCCACCGACGCGTTCAGGGTCGGCCCGCGGAAGTGCGGCCAGTTGTCGTTCGCGGCGGCGGGGCGCGCCATCGCGAGAGTCGAAGCCAGAGCCGGGACCAACAGGGTGAGCGCCATCCGCTTCATCGGTCGACCTCCATATCACCGCGCGCTTCCTCCGCGCCGCCGGCGCGGGACGCCTCCGTACGCGAAGAAAGGGGCCCCGACCCTTGCGGATCGGAGCCCCCCGTGTGTGGCCTGCGATGGTGGCGTTGGGTTACCCCCGTCTGTCCGGGGCGTCCCGCCACCCGTTCGGAGCGCGGGAGGTCCCTACGAGGACGCCACCTCCGCAGAGCCCGTACTACCATGGTCGTCCACTGGATCACCTCCTTGCTCGGACGCGCCCGTCCACGGCGGGTCCCAACCCGCCCGGCCCCCGGCGTCGCCCGAACCCGCCGGCTGCCGCCGCGCCGCGGCGCGGAACGTCTCCTGATGGTCGGCTACTTCGCCCCGGTTGTCAAACCGCCCGGCGCCGGCGCGGGGCTGGCGGCGCGACGAGGACGGGCCGCGCCGCCAGCCCGCCGATCGCCGCCCGCGGCTCCGCTCGGCGCCCAACCCGATCCTCCGGGAGTCCGCGCCGTTCTCGGCGCGGACTCCCGGCGCCCACCAAGCGTCGCCTTGCGGCTCCGCTCGGTGCCCATCCTGACCGCTCCAGCAGTCCGCGCCGTTCTACGGCGCGGACTCCTAGCGGCCCGGAATCATGATGTGCGCCGCGGACGTGCCCGCCTCCATGACCCAGGCGCCGGCCCGCGTGTAGCTGCCCTGCTCGGGCAGGCCCGTCGACTCGCCGTCGGCGAACGGGACGGCGATGGTGATGTGCAGGCTGGCCGACTCGGCGTCGGCGCCGTTCAGCGTGTAGTAGACGCTGCCGGCGGCCGAGACCTCGCGCGTGCCGTCCGCCTCGGCCGCCTCCCGCATGGCGCGGATCTCGTCGGCGGTCTTCCCGGACATGCTGAACGCCCGGTTCTGCTGGACGCGGGCCAGGTTGGCCGCGCTCGTGCACTGCACGCTGAACGCGCGTCCCGGCTCGTCGGAACGGTCCCAGCAGATCAGGTCGTTCGACCCCTCGCGAAGCACCGTGTAGTCGCCCCCGGAATCGAGCTTGATCACCATCGCGTCGGCCCGCAGAGCCGGCGGCGCGGCCATCAGGGCCCGGTCGATCTCCTCCTCGGCGGACTGCGCCGCCGGGAACGCGGCGGCCAGCGCGAACGCGCACGAGGTGAGCGCCAGTCTTTTCATCGGTCTCCTCCCCTTTCAATCCGACCACGAGCCGCGCGGCCGGAACCGCCGCGCCGCCACATCATCGCACGCCGGCGCGCCCCTCGTCGTCCGACCCGCCGCGAACGCGGCCGGCTTCAGCAACTACGTGGAGGGCGCGCCCTCGTCCGACCCGCCGCCCGCCGCCGGGACGTTACCGGCCGCCCCCGCCCGCGTCGATACCCGCGCGACCCGCGCGCGTGGACGAGGGCTTCTCGACGTCGCCGGAACGTCACCGGCCGGCCCCGCCTACTCGTCGAGGCCGAACGTGTAGACGGTGTTCCCCACGGTCATCGTGACGTACTGCGCCCCGTCGACGGCGTAGGTCATCGGGTTGGCGTTGACCGGGCCGCCCAGCGGGATGCGCCACAGCTCCTCCCCGCTCTCGGCGTCGAGCGCGAAGAAGTACCCGTCGACGGTCGCGCCGAACACGAGGTCGCCGGCGGTGGCCAGCAGGCCGGTGCGGGCGCGCGGCTTCATCTCGAACTCCCAGCGGACGCCGCCGGTCGTCGGGTCGATGGCCCGGACGGCGCTGCGGTAGTCGTCCATCGGTTGCGGCGACTGCACGCCCCCGCCGGTGTAGCGCTCGCCCTCCTCGTACTCCTCGTCGCGGATGAAGTACTCGCCCTCGCCGTCGAACGCGTTGACGTACAGCAGCCCGGTGCGCGGGCTCCAGGCCGGCGACCACCAGTTGGTCCCGCCGCCGGCGGGCGGCGCCACGACCGTGCCGCCGGGCGTCGGGAAGGTGTCCGGCCGCCGGATCGGGCGGCAGTCCTCGTCGAGCCCTTCGGCCCAGGTCTGGAGCGCGAACGGCCTGGCGAGCAGGCACTCCCCGGTCTCGCGGTCCAGCGTGTAGTAGAACGCGTTGCGGTTCGCCCAGAGCATCGCCTTGCGCGGACCGTCCGGCATCTCCACGTCGGCGAGCACCGGGATCTGGATGGCGTCCCAGTCGTGGACGTCGTGCGGCGTGAACTGGAAGTACCACTTCATCTCGCCGGTGTCGCCGTCGAGGGCGAGCACGGAGTCGGCGTACAGGTTGTCGCCCTCGCGCACCTCGCCGTTCCAGTCGGGGCCGGGGTTGCCGGTGCCCCAGTAGACCAGGTTCAGCTCCGGATCGTAGGAGCCGGTGATCCAGGTGGGCGAGCCGCCGGTGCGCCACGAATCGCCGGCCCAGGTCCGGTTGTCCGGGTGGTCCGGCCCCGGAATGGTGTACGTCCGCCACGCGCGCTCGCCGCTCGCCGCGTCGTAGGAATCGAGGAAGCCGCGGATGCCGAACTCCCCGCCGGCGATGCCGGTCACCACCCGGTCCCCGACGACGAGCGGCGCGGCGGTCTTGCTGTAGCCGGAGCGGTAGTCGGCCACCTCGGCGTCCCAGACCACGTTGCCGGTGCGGGCGTCGAGGGCCACCAGATGGGCGTCGAGGGTGCTCATGTAGAGCGTTTCGCCCAGGATGGCGACGCCGCGGTTGTTGCGCCCGCAGCAGATGCGCAGGTCGTCGGGCAGCGGGTGCTCGTAGCGCCAGTACGGGCGCCCGCTGGTGGCGTCGACCGCGGTCACGTTGCTCGGCGACTCGGTGATGAACATCACGCCGTCGACGACCAGCGGCGTCGTCTCCGCCCGGTCGAGCTGGCGGATGTTGTAGGCCCACTTCAGCTCCAGCTCGGCGACGTTCGCCCGGTCGACCCGGTCGAGCCGGCTGAAGCGCTGGCCGTCGAGCGTGCCGTTGTACATCAGCCAGTTGCGCGGCTCGTCCGCCGCGTTCACCAGCCGCTCCCAGGTGACCGGCGCGAAGGGCGGCGCGCCGCCCCCGGCGGCCGGCTCCTGCGCGGCGGCGATCGAAGAAGTGGACGCGAACAGGACGGCGACGGCGAGGGCGGAGCGCTTCATGGCATCAGCTCCCGTGTTCCGGCCGGGCGCGCGTCGTCCGGCCGAGCCTTCCAGTCCCGACGCGGCGCTTCGGGCCGCTCGGGCCGCGGACGCCGCGATGATACTTCAGCCCGACATCGCGGCCGCCGTCCGGAACCCGCCGTCTCACGCCGGGTTCGGCGGCGCGGATCCGCGTCGCCCGGTGCTAACATGGCGTCACCGGCGCTTCCGCGGGATCCACGGCGTGGCGCCGGCGTCGGACCCCGGCCGCGGGGCGCGGGCGGCGGCGGGCGGGCGGCCGCGAAGGAAACGAAGCAAGGAGACCGGAATGGCGAACGAGCCCATCGACGGCCGCGGCGGTCCGCACCCCGAAGACGAGCGCGAACACGGCGTCAGCCGCCGGGACTTCGTCCGGACGGGCGCCGCGGCCGGCCTGGGCGCCGGCGCGCTGCTGGCGCCGGACGCCGCGGCCGCGCGGGAACCGGAGTCCGGCGCCGCGTGGGACTACGAGGTGGACGTGGTCGTCGCCGGAGGCGGCTGCGCCGGCCTGACCGCCGCCATCCGCGCGCGGGACCTCGGGGCCACGGTGCTGGTGATCGACCAGAACTACGACGTCGGCGGCCGGATGCTGCACAGCGGCGCGTTCGTCTCCCTCGGCGGGGGCGACCCGGTCCAGCAGCGGGACAGGAAGGGCGAGAAGGACGCGGAGGGCCTGATCACCGTCGATCCCCTGGAGGCGCCGGAAGAGCTCGACGACAGCGTCGACCTGCTGTTCACCGACCTCACCGACTGGTCGGTGGTCGACCCCAAGGGCCAGAGCCCGTACCGCTACAACGAGCGCGAGCTGGCCCGCGCGTGGGCCGAGAACTGCCCGGCGACGCGGCAGTTCCTGATGGACAACTACGTCCGCTTCACGCGCGTCAGCGGCACGCACGGCGGCGGCGGCCTGTCGCGGGCGCGGGGGGCGCGCTGCTTCCTGATGCTCGGCGACCGGACCGACATCCGGGCCGGCACGATCACGGCCGAGGACGCGGGCGTCGCCGACGTCGAGCGCACGAGCGCGTTCGCGCCGGTGCAGATGAACGACGCGCGGCGCCTCGTCGGGCCCAACGCCGTCAGCAACGGCGTGGCCCTCTCCCGTTCGCTGGAGTTCTCGGCGCGCGAGAAGGGCGTCGAGTTCATGCTCCACCGCCGCTTCGCCGACCTCGTCCGCGAGCAGCCGTTCTCCGGCCGGGTGGTGGGCGTCCGGGCGCTCTACTCCCCGCGGTTCCACCCCGAGACCGGCGAGCTGCTGCGGAGCTTCTGGAGCAACGGCAACGTCGACGAACGGCGCGAGACGGTGACCGTCCGCGCGCGCCGGGGGGTCGTTCTGGCCAGCGGCGGGCACGCCGGCAACCCGCACGTCCGCGGCATGTTCTACCCCGCCATGCGCGAACCGGCCTTCCCCACGAGCGGCGTCGCGCTGCAGGGCCCCCACGGCCAGGACGGCAGCGCGCTCGCCGCCGGCCTGCGGGTGGGCGCCGGCCTGGCCGGGATGCAGCAGAACCTGTCGTATCCGACGACGTTCCACGTCTCGACCCGCCTCGGCACGCGGGACGCCTACACGACCATGATGCCCGGACATCCGACCTTCGGCTTCCGCGGCTCCGCGGGGGTCAACGTGGGCAGCGCGGGCTTCGAGGAGTTCATCGCCGTGAACCAGGTCGGCAAGCGCTTCTTCAACGAGGTCCGGCTCCCGGCCCGGCCCGGCGGCAGCCGCTACCCGGGCGATGGCGGCGCCCCCGGCCGGGGGCTCGACCACAAGCCGCTCGACTGGCGCAACTGCCGGAAGACGTGGGTCCGGGAGATGTACGACTACGACCACGGACTCGACGCGGCGCTGGCCATGAACGAGGGGTCGAAGCCGCCCGACTATCACTCGGGACCGCTGTGGGCCGTCTTCGACCACGAGGCGGTCGAGCGCGCCGGCTGGGAGCTGCGCTACCCCTACGTGTCCGACAACGGCTACTTCTTCCGGGCCGACACCATCGAGGAGCTGGCCGGGAAGATCGCCGCCGGCCACGAGTTCCAGCGGGTCCCGCTGCGCCACCTGGCCGATACGGTCGCCCGCTGGAACGGCTGCGTGGACGCCGGCGCCGATCCCGAGTTCGAACGCGAGGCCGACGCGCCCATGCACCGCATCGACCGGCCGCCGTTCTACGCGCTGTCGATCATGGTCGTCTGGCACGACTCCTACGGCGGCCTGCGGGTCAACGGCCGCCAGCAGGTCGTCGACATGCAGGGGGAGGTCATTCCGGGCCTCTACGCCGGCGGCGAGGCGGTGGGCGGGTTCAACAAGCACGGCCTCGGCAAGGGCCACGTCCACGGCTACATAGCCGGCACGCACGCCGCCGGGGAACGCCCCGGCGAGGACGCCTGACCGTCCCGGTTGCGGGATGGCTGCAAATGTTCAACGCCTTGATCTTCGCTCTGATGGCGCTGTTCTACGTCGTACGAGAAGCGCTGTTGATGACGGGGCCGTACCCGCGGGCCTTGTGGTGTGTACTGAGCATCATCAACGGTTTCGTCGCGCTGTTCTTCATCGCGTGCCTGATAGCGACGGTGGTGGATTTCCCCGTCATCGGAGTCCTGTTCTTTACGCCGCTCTCCTCCATGGCTGCCTTCTGCGCGTGGTCAGACGCACGCCGGCGCCATCAGGCCGAGCGACAGCGTCTGCGCGTGGTCAGACTCACGATACGCATCATGGATCCGTGAGCAGGGTTGCGCGGCGGCCCGGAGACGGGCGGAGCGCCCGGCCGACGGGGTGCGAGGAAGGAGCGCCGACGATGGTTCGGCAGGACGATGCGCCGGGCGCGATCGAGGCGGACGGCGCCGGCGCGCCGCCGGGCGAAGAGGAGGCCCGGGGCAACGAGCCGCACGCCGCGCGCGTCGTCGTCTGGGACGCGCCGACGGCCGTCGAGCGCGGCGCGCGCTTCCTCGTGCGGATCGGGGTCGCCTGCTCCGCCCGTTGCCGGTCCGCGGGCTGGACCGTGGAGGTGCGCGACCACGAGGGCCGGCGGCGGGCGGAGGCCCGGTTGGGCGGCGAGCCGTGGCGCGGCACGGACGCGCTCCACCACGCGCGGGTCGCCCTGACCGCTCCGGACGTCGAGGGCCTCCACGCCTGGAAGGCGGTGGCCCTGACGGACGGCCTGCCCGCCGCGCACACCGACGCCGCCGCGTCCTTCGGCGTGCGCGTCGTGCCCGCGCCGGCGTGCCTGCTGACGGTCGCCGCCCGGGACGCGGAGCGCCGGGCCCCGGTGGCAGGCGCGCGGGTGGTCGCGCACCCCTATCGGGCGGTCACCGACGAACGGGGCGCGGCGCGGCTGCGGGTTCCGGCGGGCGCGTACCGGCTCTTCGTGTCGGGCAGGGGCTACGTCCCCTTCCGCTTCGACGGAGAGGTGAAGGCCGACACGACGATCCGCGCCGAGCTCGTGCGCGACGCGGAGCTCTCGGACGCCGACGTCTGGCCGTGACCGCCGCCGGCCGGCGCGGCCGAGACCGCCGCGCCGGCCGGCTTCGTCCGCAAGGCTCCGTTGCCGGCGGCGGGCCGGGGGCTGGTTGACCTTCCGACCCCGTGACCGCTCGTGATAGTATGGCCCCGTGTCTGAGGATCAGCGGCCGGAACACGAAGGCCGGGGGTCGCGGCGACGGCGGCGGGCCCTGTCGATCGCGCGCTCCGCTCCAGCCGGCGTGCTCATCGGCGCCGGGATCGTCCTCCCGCGGTTGATCGGCTGACCCGCAGCCGCCAGGGTCGAGACATGCAGACGACAAGCTACAGCCTCAACGAGTTGCTCAGACGAGCGAAGGACGGAAGCCTCACGATTCCACAGTTCCAGCGTCAGTTCGTCTGGCGCGAGTCTCAGGTCATGTTGCTCATCGATTCCATGTCACGGTCCTATCCTATCGGATCGCTTCTCTTGCTGACCCGGAAACCGGACCTGCCCCTCAATACCCGCAGCATCGAGGCCGAGATTCGGGAAGAATATCCTCCGGACGGAACCATTCTCGACAAAACCGCAACGGACGAGGAATTCTACATACTGGACGGTCAGCAGAGAACAACCTCGATTGCTCGGGTTTTCCTGAATGCCCACCCCAAGAGGCTCTACTACTTCGATCTCAAGCGGATGCTTGAACTGCATGAGCGGGAAGAGACGTCGTGGATTCGAACGCGTAAACGCGGCAAGACGGAACCGGACCGCAAGGAACGTAACAAGCTGCTTCGCGCCGACATCATTCTGGACCAAGCCAGATCCGACATCTATGTCAGCGAGTACATAGAGGATTCCGGTGACTTTCCGGAGTTCCAGAATGATCGCACCGAAGCCCGCAAGGCCGCGGCTCGCATCAAGGGCGTGTTCGAGACCATGCGGAATTACAAGGTGCCGGTGGTCATGCTGGAGCGGGACAGCGGCGTCGAGTCCGTGTGCCGCGTCTTCGAGACCATCAACAGCACGGGTACGCGGTTGACGACGTTCGATCTGGCGGTGGCGCGCTTCTATCCGAAACCGGACCTCCGCAGGCTGTGGGAAGATGCTCGCGAAGACCATCCCATCCTGGATGATTTCAAGGTCGACGGCGAGCGTGTGCTGCAGGTGTTGTACCTGGTTTCGTCCACGCGCAGCAACAAGTACCCCGATCCGGCGCGAAGCAAATTGCTCTCATTGACTCCCGAAGAGATCGAAAGGGAATGGGCGAATTCGTCCATGGCCCTCGCGGAAACGTACAGATGGGCTCGGGACAACGGCGCCCGTCCGGAAACGTTGCCAAGTCACAACGTCCTCGTTGCGATCGCCGCGGTCAGAAACCTTGTCATGGGAAACGCGATCGGCGATCCCTGGAAGGGAGACGCCATCATTCGGCAGTGGTATTTCAGCAAGATCATGCATGCAGGCGCGTCGCAAGCGTCGAACTACAGGATCGGCCAGGATTTCATCGCGTTGCGGGAGTACAAGAAGAACGGAACTCCTCCGAGCTCGACCGCCGTGAACTTGAACGCGGATATAGTCCTGCAACTCAAGTCTTCCGACGTCCGGTACAAGTCGTTGCAAAACGTGTTCGCGATGACGCTTCGGCAGGATCTCATGACCGGGTACAAGATCGATTCCGAGTCCGTGCTGCATGATCACCACATCTATCCGAAGAACGCACGCCGGAAGTACGAGCTCAATCAGAGGATGTTGGATGGAATATGCAATCGCGTTCCAGTCCTGGAGGATTCGAACCAGTCCTTGGGCGAGGGGTACCCGGACGAGTATTTTCGAGAAATGGCGTCGCGCGAGCGAAAAGCGCAAAAAGGGGGATCGCTGGGCGACTTGAAACGACGGTTGCGTGACGCAATGATTCCCGGCGATCCCGACAAGTCGACGTGGGCGGAGAGTTTTTCCATAGAACAGTTCGAAACGTTTTGTCGGAAGCGGGCGGAGCTCATCGTAAAGAGAGTAGAGGAAGTCGTTGGGGATTCGCTGCAAAGCGACCTCCTGGACGGCGATGAGTCGGCGGAAGAGGATGATTTTTGATCCTGGCGGCCCGAGGGTGCGTCCGCTGCGAAGAACCCCGGCGCCCGGCATGGATCTCCGGTGCATCCCCGCCGCCGCCGCGATCCTGGGGTGCATCCTCGTTCCGGGCGCCGCCGCCGCGCAGGTCGGCGAGGCGGCGTTCGAGCAGGGACGGCGGCTCTACGAGGCGCGCTGCGCCCGCTGCCACGGCGCGGGCGGCGAAGGCGCCCCGCCGACCTTTCCGGCCCTGAGCGGCAACGGCCGGCTGGCGGACGCGGCCGGGATCGTCGGCGTCCTGCGCGCCGGCTCGGGGAACATGCCGCCGTTCCCCACCCTGACCGCGGACGAGGTCACTGCGCTGGCCGGCTTCGTCCGCAACGCCTGGGGGAACGCCTTCGGCGGCGTGACGGCCGCCGACGTGGCCGCGGCGGCGGAGACGGCCGCCGACGCGGAACCGGTGGCGTCGGTCCGGGACGGCGTCTTCACCGCGGAGCAGGCGGCGCGGGGGCGGCTGGCGTACTCCGGCGCCTGCGGTTTCTGCCACGGCCGCCGCCTGAACGGCGCGCCGGACGACCCCGACGTGCGCTCCACGCCCCCGCTGGCGCGGGCCCGCTTCCTGCGCGAATGGGACGGACGCTCGCTCGCCGCCCTGTTCGAGTACACGCGGCTGACGATGCCCGAGGACAACCCGGCTTCCCTCACCGCGGCGGAGTACGTCGACGTCATCGCCTACATGCTCTCGGTCAGCGGGATGCCGCCCGGCGACGCCGAGCTCCCGGCCGACCCGCGCCGTCTCGCGCGGATCGTCGTCCGGCAACGGCAGTAGACGCCGCGCCGGTTCGGGCGGTTCGTCCTGGTCATGGCCGCGGGGCGCGGCCCCTTCCCCCAGGGACCGCGGCCGGGCGCTTCGAGGCGCCGGTCATGGCCACCGGCTGCTTCGACGAGAGCCTGAAGGGTGGCGACGACCGCGGCCGGGCGCTTCGAGGCGCCGGTCATGGCCGCGGACGTGCCCCAGGGACGAAACGGGCGATCTTCACCGCAAGTGTCGCGCGACCTCCGTCCCGGTCATCCCGGCCCGGCACGAATCTCGCCTACCTGCCCGGTGATACGATGGCGTCCATGCAGGGCGTGCAGCCGCGCGTCGGCTACACCGACCTCCTGAGCATGCCGGAGGACGGACGCCGCTACGAGATCCACGGAGGCGAACTCGTCGTGGTCCCGTCACCGCTGCCGAGGCACCAAATCGCCGCGCTGGCGGCGTTCACGCTGCTCCGCGAGCACACCGCCGCGGCGGGAGGCATCGTCCTCGCCGCGCCGCTGGACATCGTGTTCGCCGAGCACGACGTCGTGCAGCCGGACGTCGTGTTCTTCCGCGCCGAGCGCCGCCACCTGGTGCAACCGGACGCCGTGACGCGGCATGCGCCGGACGTCGTGGTCGAAGTGCTCTCCCCTTCCACGGCCTCGACGGACCGGGGCCGGAAGATGCGGACGTTCGCGCGCTACGGCGTACCCGAGTACTGGATCGTCGACCCTCTGGCGCGGCAGGTCGAGGTGCACGCGCTCGAGGACGGCGTCTACCGGGCGACGCGGGTTGCGGCGGGCGGCGAGACCGTGCGCTCGGCCCTGCTCCCGGACCTGACCTTCGAAGCCGCGCGCCTCTTCGAGCTTCCCTGGTAGTTGGACGAACCGCGAAGATCCGTACCCATTCATCCGTTCCGCCGCCGCTTGCCGCCCAGGAACAGCAACAGGGCCAGCGTCGCCATTCCGGCCAGCGGCAGGGCAGGAACAACCGTTCCGGCCCCGGCCGCGTTCACTGTCGTCGTGAAGATGCCCCCGGCGTTCCCGTTCATGTCCCGGGCGCGAAGGTGAATCGTCCACTCGACCATCGGCGGGGTAGCGTTGTTGACCGCGCGCGCTTCGCCCGTCGCCAAGTCTATCGTGACGCTGGTAGTGTCGGCGTTGCTACCCGGTATCGTAGTCCACTCGCCCGCAGGCCCGCCTGCACGTCGAATCGAGTACTCATAGCTGGCGATATCAGGATCGCCAGGGTTCGACCAGGAAAGCGTTACGCTCCCGCCGTTCACGGCCGTAGTCGGTTCGCCGCCGTCGACACCCGACGGCGGATCGGGCGGCGGCGGCCCGGACGGTCCGCTACCTTCCGTAGTGAACGTTACCGTTGCGATTGCAGATTCATCACAGGGATAGTGACTGTGGATCCTGTATGTATAAGTCGTGCCGGCCGACAAGCCGGTAAGACTTGATACAGGCGAGCGTGTGATGATGGACGGCGGTAGTTGTTCTCGGGTACACCCAACGTTTCCGGGTGTTAGTGTGTAGTACCACCAGCGTATTCCGTGTGTCGAGAAAGCCTCTCCAATGTATATCGTTGCCAAGGCATCGGTAATGCCACGGGCGCGCCAAGCAGGAAGCGTCGTCGGCTTGGTATACTGTACGTACGCCACTTCCGAAGTGCAGGCAGAGTCACTGTAGACCGCAAAGCGACGGTAGGGTTCCTCTCTTTGGCGGTTGGACAGCAAACCATGAGCGAAAGAAAGACCAGACGCGCCAGATGGCCCCACCATTTCGGATTCACACGAACCATACCCGGCGAGCGTAGACGACTCCCCCATGCTATCGAAGGTACAGGACGTCACAGCAGAGGCACCAGAACAGCCTCCCAAATAGTATGTCCCGTCAGTGAAATCGGAGAAACTGAATACCGTCCACACCTGCGTGTTCGTTGTCACGGTCACGGTCGGGGTTTGCGCGTCCACGGCGACGGGCGCGGCGAATGACAGCACGGCGGCGAACACGGCGACGATGGCGACGATGATCCTGCTAGTCATGGTTCCCTGTCTCCCTTCCAGCCGGGTTACCGAACCCGGAAAACACGGCACACCCGTATTCGTCAATCTCGCCGTCGAGCCGAACGCACCAGCACGCCTGATACGCGGGTGCGTAGCGGACGACTACTCCCGTGCCCGTCGAGCAGGGTCAAACGGTCCCGATACGCAATGGGGCCTGCTGGTTTCCCGCTCGCCGGCCGCAACCGCGCGCCGCCGCGGCTCGTCAACCGCATCGCATGGCGCGCCGCCTCTCCTCCCCGCTTCCGAATCTTCCCGCGGCGCGAGCCGTTCCGACTCTTCTCGCTACTCACTTCGCCCCGCCGTCCGTTCCGGCGGGAGGCGACGCTCCCGCCTCCTCCGCTTTCGACTGCGTCGTCCCGCTGCCTGCCTGCTCCGAGCCGTCTCCACTCTTCTCTTTCCCGGGACTGAAGTAGCGGACGATCACAACCGCCGCCACGACCGTGGCCAAGCCCAGAAACCAGTAAAAAGCTTCGAGCCTGACCGCCCGGACCAATTGCGTCCGTTCCGACGGACACCCGCCGGGCGCGCCGCGGAGTGTCAGTTCCCGCCCCCCCTGCTGGTTCTCCTCCTGATCGTCCGACGTCAAGGCATTCTCCAGCCACCCGGCCGGCACGGTCGACACCGCCAACTGGCCGGCCAGCACCTTATCGGACGGTGCGGGAACCACTACGCCGACGACCTCCCCGCAGTTGTTGAACAGCGGCGATCCGTACCCCGCCTTGTCGACCAGAGCGTTGTGCACGATGTGCACGACGGCGGCGTCGCTCTGGTCGTCCATCTCGGCGACGACGCCGCGCACCAGCGGCAGGTGACCACCCTTGATCTCCGTGAACGCATGGACGGTGCGCTCCGTCTCCACCCGCTGCTCGGCGAACACGTAGACCGGCTTCATCTTTCCCAGAACTTTCAGCAACGCCAGCCCGGTATCCGGGACGCGGCTCACACCCTTGGCCTTGAAAACCGCTCCCTTGGCCGGCACCGTCACGCGAAACGGGACATCGTGGACATCGTCGACGGCGGTGCCGACGTACGTGAGCACGTAATCGTCGTCGACGATGAAGCCGAGACGCGACGCCGCTCCGCCAACCGCCGCGCATTCGGCACCCGTTCCGCATTCCTCCTTCGCCGGGCACTCGGATCTCGTCGGGCACGCCCTCGCCTTGACGACCTTGACGATCCCGTTGACCGACGGCGTCCGCACGGAGGGGGCGCACGTCACCAACGCGGCCGAGGCGAGCAGCAGGAGCGGCGGCGCGGCACGACTCATCTTCGACCTCCCCACCGGTTTCCCCGCGCCTCGACACCCGCTCGGCGCGAACGACTCCACGTCCGTTCCTCCGCCGGTCGGCCGTCCGATTCGGATCACTCCCTTTCCGTCCCCGCGTCACCGTCGCCCGCGTCGGCCGGCGACGCCACGAGACGCGGGTCCACGTAGAATATGGGCCGCCGCAACAGGACGAAGAACACTTTCGCGGCCAGCAGCGCCAGCAGCGTCACGAACACCCAGTACGCGATCTGAAGCTGTATTCGGTCCGGATCGAAAGCCAGCGGGAACAGCAGGACCAGCAGCACGAAGAACGCCCAGAAGAAGAGGAACTTCGCGCGTTCGTCCCCCGTCGGCCAGAACGAGTGGGTCGAGAAACTCGCGGCCACGCGATTCACCCTGGGCAGATCCGGTTCCGTCCCGTCGAAGACCTTCCAACCCAGCTTTTCGAGATCCTCGTTCGGAAGCAGTTCCTTCAGGTATTCCGTGATCATCCATGCCTTTCGCCGGCGAAGCAGCGTCCAGAGGGGCACGTACTTCACCCACCCCGGCATCGATACGACCGTCAGGGCCGCCAGCCATCCGACGATCAACATCCACTGCCCGACGTCGGCCGGCATGAGATTCACGTTGTCGGCCTGCCAGAGGGTCGCCATGACGCCGACGTTTCCGGGGGCCTCCATGAGCGTCCCGACGGCGGTCTCGATGGCGTTCGCATGCGCCGCGTCGACGTTCAGATAGCGGCTGACCAGCATCACCAGACCGCCGGCCAGCAGGGTGACCACCTGGGTGTTGAACGCGCGGAAGGCCGGCCTGAACCCGAAACATCGTTCGGGATCCTTCAGGTCGATGACGATTCGCTCGTCCTCGTCCCGCGGCAATTCCGCGCCGGCTTCGTCTTTCCGGCAGATGATGCGCTTGATGAAGAACCGGAACCGCTCGTGCCGACGCTCGTCGGCGCCGGCTTCGTCTCTCGATCGCCGGTAGATGCGATTCACGAAGAACGAATTGTGCCGGAACATGATCACGAGCATCCACAATCCCACCAGGATCACGCACGCCTGCACCAGGTACGCGACGAAGACGAACAGCAGGTTCTCGCGGAAACCGGCCGCCTCCGTCAGGAACATCGTGGACCACCCCTTCTCGGTGATGCCGCACGCGGCTTCGACCGCCGCCGGGGCCCAGTCGGACCGCCTCCACGCGCAGTGGTAGGCGAGGCCGACGACCCGCACGTCCATGACGCTGATCAGAAGGGTCGCGGCCGCGGCGAATGCAAAACCTCCCGTTCCGAATACATGGTCGTCGAACACCTTCTTGAGCTTCGTGACCACGGCGTTGGCGTTGGCGTCTTCCTTCGGCCGCGGCTTCTTGTGCTTCTTGTAGCCCCGCATGAGCGTGACGACAGGCGGGCAATCGCTGGACTCGCCCCGCCCGCCGATGCGGGACGTGATCCACCGGAAAGCCAACAGAACCAACGGCAGGGTTACGCAGAAGGACATCCAGTTGGCGCGGTGGTGGTACCCGTCGTACACGTCTCCCCCGAAGTCAAGCGAAGACTCGACGCCGACGATCGGGGCGAGACCGATCGGCGTTGCGCCGATCAGGAAGGCGATCGCGTAATCGATGCGCCGCGAACCGTCCAGCAACCGGTCCTTGACGGCCGCGAGCGACCTGCGCAGCCGGTTCTCGGGACGATGAGGCGGCGTCATGGGCATGGCTCCGGGGTCCGGATCGTCGGGGCGCAGGGGGCCGGCGCGGCGGCGAGTCGCCGGCCGCTACCGGCGCGCGGACGGCGGGCGCCGGGACGCGGGCGGACCGAACGACGCGGACGCGGCGGACCGGACGGATTCGTACCGGTTCGGGCTCGGGATTCGGGGCGAGTCGCCGCCGCTACCGGCGCGCGCCCCGCGTCCGGCGATTCGCGGAAGAGGAGATCAGGAGCCGGCCGGCTGACGCGGGTTCCCGGACAGAGATCTACGACGCACCGAGGGTTCCGGGGGGGGGGGGGGGGGGGACAGTCGGCCGCTGCGCGTGCGCGCGCAACGGCTCGGCGCGTCCTCGCGAAGCCGCTACGGCCGGCGCGATCCACGGATGCGCTGCCCATCAATTTCCACTCTACCACGGGTCGCGGACGCGCGCAAGACCCGCGCGCCGGGAAACCGCCCATCCCCCCAAGCTGGAGGACAAGCTGATCGGCGCCGGCGAGTTCGGGCCGGCGCCCTGACGCCGGCGTCCGGATTGCCTTCGCTCGCGCCGGGCGTCCGTACGCGCTCCGTCGTCTCGGCCGCGCCGACGCGCACCGCGTTCCGGGCCCGCTTTCGACGGCACGATCCTCGGCCGCCGCTATCGTCCGTGGGTCCGGCCCGCGTGCGCGTGCGCGTTGCGTGGCGGGCGAGCACGTCGAGGCCCTCGACGAGTCCGGCCCGCGTGCGCGTGCGCGTTGTGGCTGGCCTCGCTCAAGCGCTTCCACGCTTCCACGCGGCCGATGAACCGATCCACTTTCGCGTTGACCATGAACACGCCGACGGCCGCGGCCAGCGAACCGATCGCGTGCGGCGTGGACGGTCTATACGGTCTGCACGACCGAACGGGTATAGAGGGTGATATACTGTTCGGGCGCACGGACGCGTTGATGCGGGTGTCGAGGGCAGGCTACGCTTGGAAGGGCGGTTCCGCCCGGCGCTCGCGGCCCGGGCCTGACGACCGGGAGTTCTGACGATGTGGACGACCACCCTGGCTGTACTGGGATCTCTGGCAACGGCCATCGGGGTCGGCCTGTTGCTGTGGAGTACCATCGCCGGCAACCGCGAAAACGCCAGGGCGCACGAGGACATCGAACGGTCCGTCAACGAACGGGGCGACAGCGTCGAGCGGTCCGTCAACGAACGGGGCGACGGCGTCGAGCGGTCCGTCGGTGACCTCCGTACCGAGATGCGGCACGGGTTCGACCGGCTGTCCGAGCAGATTGCCGGGCTGAGAAACCCGCCCGGCGAGGGTCGGCTGCCGATCGCGACGACTGAGAAAGTCGGCGCCGAGCCGCTGCCGGAACAGCGGTGCTCCAGCACCCCTCCGTGCAAGGCGGCTACGTCCCGGCGGATCCGGGGCGCCCCGAACCCGGCGCAGATCGCGACCAGCTTTGTGGAGCGGCACAACCTGACGATGCGGATGTCGGTCCGCCGGTTCATCCGCCTGACCGCCTTCAGCAAGAAGCTGGAGAACCACGCGCACCACGTGGCGCTCTACGCCTGACGGCCCGCTCGGCGCGGGCGGCTCCCGGGCGGCTACGCCACGCGGTGCAGCAGGTCTTCGCCGGCCGCCAGCCGGCGGCAGTTCTCGACCGCCACGGCGAGGCTGCGCTCCAGGGTCTCGCGCGTCAGCCAGGCGACGTGCGGCGTGCAGACCACGTTGTCCAGCGCGAGCAGCGCGCTGCCGGCGGGCGTCGGTTCGGCCTCGAAGACGTCGAGCCCGGCCGCGCCGATGCGCCCCGTCCGCAGGGCGTCGACCAGCGCGGCCTCGTCGATCAGCCCCCCGCGCGCCGTGTTGACGAGGACCGCGCCCGGCTTCATGCGGGCGATGGCGTCGGCGTCGATCAGCCGCTCGGTGTCCGGGGTCAGCGGCACGTGGAGCGAGACGAGGTCGCTGTCGGCGAGGAGCGCGGGCAGCGGACGCCGCTCCCCCGCCGCGTCCGGCTTCTCGCCGCGGCTGGCGAACAGGACGCGCGCGCCCAGTGCTTGCAGCACCGGGGCGAGCCGCGTCGGCACGGCGCCGTATCCGATCAGCCCGACGGTCCGGCCGCGCAGCTCGCCGCAACGGTCCTGCAGGTCCGCCGGCAGCCGCCAGCCCCGCCCCGCCCGCGTCGCCGCGTCGAGCCGGCTCACGCGCCGCAGCGCGCCGAGCATCAGCAGCAGGGTCATCTCGGCGACGGCCTGCGTGTTCGTCCCCGGCATGTTGCAGACGGCGACGCCCCGGTCCCGGGCCGCCCGCAGATCGATGGTGTTGACGCCGACCCCGATCTTCTGGACGAGGCGCAGGCGCGGCGCCGCGGCGAAGACCTCCGCGGTGACCGGCTCGAGCAGATGCCAGAGGGCCTCGGCCGCGGGCAGCAGCCCGGCGAAACGGGCGCCGTCGGACGGCGCGCAGACGGAGACCGACAGGCCCTCGCGCCCGAGCCCCGCGAGCCGGCGCGCGAAGTCCGGGCCGGCGGAATGGTGGTAGATGACGTTCATGGCTGGCGGCGGCGCGGCGGCCGGACCGCCCCCGGCGCTCGTCCGTCCCGGCGCACGCGGAGGCTGTCGGGGTCCCCGTCACGGTCCTTTCACTTCCACCGTCCATCCCGGCGCGCGCGGAGGCGTTCGGCCGCGGAACGCGGCCCCGGCGCCGGCCGCGCGTCCATCCCGGCGCGCGCGGAGGCGTTCACCGCCGCGCAGCAGTGGGCCGCCGCCACCGCCGTCCATCCCGGCGCGCGCGGAGGCGTTCCGGCCCACGCCGCGGCCTGCTGCGGCCCGGCCGCTCGCGCCCGTCACGGCGCGCGCGGAGGCCGTTCCGGAGCCGGACGGACCGCCCGGACCCGCGGGCGGCGCGCCGCTCGTTATGATACGCGGACCGTGCCCGAACCCGACGCCGTCATCGTCGCCGCGCTGCGGCGCATGGGGCTCGCCGGGAATCGGGCGGCGCCTCCGATGACGCCGCTCGCGGGCGGCGTCTCCTCCGACATCTGGCGCGTGGACCTGCCCGCCGGGCCGGTCTGCGTGAAGCGGGCGCTCGCCCGGTTGAAGGTCGACGCGGTCTGGGAGGCGCCGGTCGAGCGCAACCGCAACGAGTGGGAGTGGCTGCGCGAGGCCGGCCGCATCGTGCCGTCGGGCGTGCCGCCGCTCATCGCGCGTGACGCCCAGGCGGACTGCTTCGCGATGGGCTTCCTGGATCCGGCCTCTTACCCCCTCTGGAAGGCGCAGCTCCGGGCGGGCGTCGTCCGCGAGTCGTCCGCGCGCGCCGTCGCGGGGCGGCTGGCCGCCGTCCACGCCGCCACCGCCGGCCGCGCCGACGTGCGGGACCGCTTCGCCACCGACGGTGTCTTCCACGCGATCCGCCTGGAGCCGTACCTCGACGCGACCGCCGCGCGGCATCCCGACCTCGCGGACCGCCTGCGCGCCGTCGCCGCGCGCACGGCGAACACGAAGCGCGCGCTGGTGCACGGCGACGTCAGCCCGAAGAACGTCCTGATCGGCCCCGACGGCCCGATGTTCCTGGACGCGGAGTGCGCGTGGTACGGCGACCCCGCCTTCGACCTGGCGTTCTGCCTGAACCACCTGCTGCTCAAGTGCCTCTGGACCCCGGCGGCGGCCGGCGCGTTCCTGCGGGCGTTCGACGCGCTGGCCGAGACGTACCTCGCGCGGGTGGACTGGGAGCCGCGCGCGGCCGTCGAAGAACGGGCGGCGCAGTTGCTGCCCGGGTTGTTCCTCGCCCGCGTCGACGGCAAGTCGCCGGTCGAGTACGTCACGGCGGAAGCCGACCGGGAGCGGGTGCGGCGGACCGCCCGCCCGTTGATCCGGACGCCGCCGGCGACGCTGGCCGATGTGCGGGAAGCGTGGGCCGCCACTCTCGGCGGGGCGGCGTGACGCCCGGCAGCGCCCCGCTCCCCGCCGATCCGCCGACGAAGGCGGGCGCGCCTGCGCGGACCCGAACCCGCCGGGAACGGCGCCGCGGCCGGCGGCGCGCGGCGCGCGGAAACGAGGGAGATCGAGGGCGGGTCGAGGCGGCCGGCGCAGTGAGTTACTCGTCCTCGTCGTCGTCGAGGCCGAACAGAGCGGCTAGAAAGCTCCACACCATCCACACCATATAGAACGGCAAGCAGAGCCACACGCCTATATATATATGTACGCGGCCGCACCCGCCACGAACGCCAGTTCCAACATCTGGCCGGTCTGGCCGGTAGTGTAACAGACCGGGATGGCTACAATTATAGGCTCGCTTCGGCGCGCGGCGGGCGGAAACGAGGGAACGGCCCGATGACGAGCTCGGCGCGAACGATAGAACGGGTGTTCGGCCGCCGGGTCTGGGACTCGCGCGGACGCCCGACGGTGGAAGCCGAGGTGCGCCTCGCCGGCGGCGCCGCCGGGCGCGCCATCGCCCCGGCCGGCGCCTCGACGGGCAGCGGCGAAGCGGTCGACCTGCGCGACGGCGGCGCGGCCTTCGGCGGCTACGGCGTCACCGCGGCCGTGTGCAACGTCAACGGGGAGATCGCCCGGCGGCTGCGCGGGCGCGACGCGGCCGATCAGGCCGGCCTCGATCGGGCGCTGACCGACCTCGACGGCGCCGCGGACCGGGGGCGCCTCGGCGGCAACGCGCTCGTCGCGGTCTCGATGGCCGCGCTGCACGCCGCCGCCGCCGCCGCCGGACGGCCGCCGTGGCGCCATCTGCTCGGCGACGCCCCCGCCCTGCTGCCGCTGCCCGAGGTCCAGATCTTCGGCGGCGGCGCGCACGCCGGGCGGCGGGTCGACGTGCAGGACTTCATGGTGATGCCGGTCGGCGCGGCGACCTTCGCGCAGGCGCTCGACTGGACGGCGGAGACGTACCGCGCCGCCGGCGCGCGGATGGCGCGGGCCGGGCGGCTGCGCGGCGTCGCCGACGAGGGAGGCTACTGGCCGGCGTTCGACACCAACGAGCAGGCGCTGGAGTTCCTGGTGCGGGCCATCGAGGACGCGGGGCGGACGCCCGGCGACGACCTGGCCATCGCGCTCGACGTCGCCGCCTCGCAGTTCCGCGAAGCGGGGCGCTACCGGCTCGGCCTCGACCGGCGCTCGGTCGACGGCGACGCGCTCGTCGAGATGCTGCTCGGCTGGGTCGACCGCTATCCGATCGCGTCGATCGAGGATCCGCTGGCCGAGGACGACGACGCCGGCATGCGGCGCCTCACGGCGGCGCTCGGGAACCGCGTGCAGATCGTCGGCGACGACTATCTGGTCACCGACGCCGCGCGGGTCGAACGGGCGGCCCGGGAGCGGGCCTGCAACGCCCTGCTCGTCAAGCCGAACCAGGCCGGCACGGTGACCGAGGCGCGGGCCGCCTTCGACGCGGCGCGCGCGGCCGGCTTCGCCACCATCGTCTCGGCGCGCTCCGGAGAGACCGAGGACGTGACCATCGCCCACCTGGCCGTCGGCTGGCGCGCCGGGCAGCTCAAGGTCGGGTCGTTCGCCCGCTCCGAACGCATGGCCAAGTGGAACGAGGTGCTGCGGATCGAGGAGGCGCTGGGCGAGGCGGCCGTCTTCGCCGGCCGCGCCGCGCTCGCGCCGCGCCGGTCCGGGCGGCGCCCGCCGCCGTCCGCCCGCGGCTGATCCGGGCGTGCGAACCGATGCCTGGAGCCATTACCTTGCCTACCTTGCCCGTGATGTATAACCGAAAGCTGCGCATCGGGAGAATGAAATCCTCACGGATGAGCGGCGAGGATCGCCGCAATGCAGGCAGCAACGCCAGCGCAACGTTTGCAAGAACACGCGCTGATGCGCTAGACTCCAAGGAGATGCAGATGGACCCGCAGACCGCCGACGGCGTCGTCCGGATCATCGAAGCGTTCGGCCAGAGCAATCTGGCGGTGATCGGCCTGACCCTCACCCTCGTCTGGTGGATGCTCAAGAGCTTCAAGAGCGCCATCACGCAACGGCAGGACGACCAGGAGAAGACGCTCGATCGAATTCACAGCTGCCTGTTGGCGATGCTCGCCAACCAGAACCAGAACACCACCGTGGCCTACCGCTTCCCCGATCTTGATGACATCGAGAGGTCCATCGGCGGCGTCAAGGAAGAAGACGAGAGCAACGAGCCATGACCCGTCATCCCCGGCATCACGACCGGACTGAAGGAGAAATGCCAGAAACGCAAGCACTCGAACACGCCGGCTGGTGGCGCCGACTCTTCTCGGTGGAAGAAATGACCGAGTCAGTCGACTCCAACCAAAACGGCCGCCCGCGACACCGACTGAGCGGACCCGCGATCAAGGCAGCCCGCAAGGCGGCCATCTCCCAAACCGCCGCTCCGACCTGCTACTTCCGCCGCGGAGAACGCGAAGGCCGAGGAGAAGCCGCCGGAAGTGGAATTCTCATCGGCGACGGAACGAACTTCGGCATCCTGACAGCTGGCCACGTCCTTGATGCAGCAGCCAAAATCAGGAACGACGGCGGGCCTCCGACGTGGGCCTGCATTTCCCAACGGCCGCCTCTCGGCGGCCCGGACGAAGGACTGATCGGTGGGATCCCCGTAGCGCTCCCAGAGCAGAGATTCGTGACACCCAACTCGAACCATGGCAGAACAGACATCGGCGTCGGACGTCTGAACCCTACGGTTGCTGCCGAAGCCTGCGAAGAACTAGGCGTTGCACCACTCGACATCAGATCGGCAACGCAGCATCTCGCAGAAGACCCTCTCCGCGACGTTCACGTAGCAATCGGCTGTCCCGCCGACATGCAAGATGGAGGACACCCCTTCGTCAACTACGAGTACATCCCCGCCTGCAGGACGTACCGGGCCGGCGGATTCGACTACATCGGGTACGGAGTCAACGGCCCGAACGAGGACAAGAACAGGCGGGATCGCGACTGGAGCGGGTTCTCCGGTGGCGCCGTCTGGTCAACAAGGGCGAAGCCCGGAACCCTGGACAAGCTCTCACGAGACCACGGAATTTCCGTGGATGACTTCGAACCTCCCCGCCTGGTAGCAATGCTCTGCTACCAGAACCGTGACAACTGGCGCGGTAACATCGGCGCTCCGAAGGGCTTCACTGAAGAGCTATACGCTCATCGCATCGACGAGCAAGTTCTGAAGATCGCCGGGTTCTTCCTCGAAGCCGAAAACCCGCCCGGCGTTGAAGCCGGGCTGATCGTCGAAGCCAGCGCCAACCGACCGTAGGCGCCGTACGTTCTACACTGCCGGACATGGAAGCGCTGATACTCGTCGCGGGTGTGATCGCGTACGTCGTCCTGGCGGCCAGCATCCCGTTCGTGTTGCCATGGGATTTGCTGTTCGGCGACCTCGGCCTCTCCAGGCAAGAAAGGAAGCGCCCGCCACCGTCGCCTCATCGCCACCGCGGATTCATCCAAGCCGTCGTCATCCCGGCCGTAAGGTCACCTCCCCGGCCCGCGCGCGCCACGTCCGCATCATTCATCCCCCGCCCTGTCCGTCCTCGCCGCTACGGATCGGCGGCGCAGGTCGGTCCGGGCGGCGCCCGACGACGGCCGACGGCCGACGCTCCGCCCGACGACCGGGAGCGGCGGGCCGCGGGGGGCCGCCGACGGTCGGGTGATCGGCCCTGCGCGCGATCGCCGCTCGACTCGCCGCCGGAGGAATGACAGAATCAGCAGGTTCGGAGCATCATCCGTGCAATCGACCCGCGCGCGAGCGCGCGCATTTCGCTCGAGGACAGAAAGCGAGGCGACAGCGATGAGAGTTTCCAGATGGACGGCGGCGGCGGCCCTGGCCGCGGCGATCGGGCTCGGCGCGCCCGCGGCGGCGCGCGCACAGACCGAGGCGGAGGCCGCGTTCGTGCGGGTGGCCACCGGCTACGGCCTGACCCCGAACGTCACCTACCACCGCGCCGGCGGACAGGACCTGACGCTCGACGTCTACCGCTCGCGCGCGGCGTCGGAACCGAGGCCCACGCTGATCTACGTCCACGGCGGCGGCTGGACCAACGGCAGCCGGCAGGCGTCCGCGCTGACCGTCCTGCCCTGGCTGGAGATGGGCTGGAACGTGGTCAACGTCTCCTACCGGCTGGCGGACGCCGCGCACGCCCCGGCCGCGGTCGAGGACTGCCGCTGCGCGCTGCGCTGGGTCTACCGCAACGCCGAGCGGTTCGGCTTCGACCTCGAACGGATCGTGGTGACCGGCAACTCCGCCGGCGGCCACCTGGCGCTGACCACCGGCATGCTCCCGGCGTCGGCCGGCCTGGACCGCCAGTGCCCCGGCGACCGCCGCCGCGCGTGGACCACCGGCGCCACGTCGACCGCGCCGCTCGAGGTCGCGGCGATCGTCAACTGGTACGGCATCACCGACGTGTACGACCTGGCCCACCGGACGCCGGGGACTTCCGGCAACTTCACCGAGGCGTGGCTCGGGAGCGGCAGCGACCGCGACGCGGTGGCGCGGCGCGTCTCGCCGACCAACTACGTGCACGGCGGCACCCCGCCGATCCTGACCATCCACGGGGACGCCGACTCGATCGTCCCCTACGACCACGCGACGCGCCTCCACGAGCTGCTCGACGAATGGGGCGTGCCGAACCAACTCGTCACCATCGAGGGCGGCGGCCACGGCGGGTTCAGCCCCGCGGAGAACCAGCGCATTTACGCGGCGATCCGCGCGTTCCTGGGCGAGCACGGCCTGGGACCGGAGCCGTCGAACGACTGACGCCGCGGTTGGATTGCGCGGCGGCGAGCGGCCAGCAGGTGACGGTGGGCTACGCGACCGTCGAACGACTGACGCCGCGGTTGGATTGCGTGGTGGCGAGCGGCCAGCAGGTGACGGTGGGCTACGCCGACCGTCGAACGATTGACGCCGCGGTTGGATTGCGCGGCGGAAGCCGCCGGTGATCGGCCGCCGGGCGCCGGGGTTCCGCCGCGAACCCCGCGAGCCGCCCGCCGCGGCCGAAACCGGGACATAATGGATGACGGGATCCAGGCAAAGGAGCAGTTCGATGCGCAGAACGACCACTCGCCGCTTCGTCACCGTCGCCGCCCTCGCGGCGGCCTTCGCGCTGGCCGGCGCCGCCGGGGCCGGCGCGCAGCTCGAACGCGTCGTCGACCCCGGCTGGACGCCGCCGCGCACCGCCGACGGCCAGCCCGACCTGCAGGGGCTGTGGGGCAACAAGACCATCACGCCGATGGAGCGGCCCGCCGCTCTGGAAGGAAGGGCCTTCCTGACCGACGAGGAGATGGCCCAGCGCAACCGGCAGCGCGCGCTCGACGAGGCGGCGCGGGACGCGGCCCCGGCCCGGCGCTACGAGGCGGGCGGCAACGTCGGCGGCTACGGCAGCTACTGGCTCGACGCCGGCGACACGGTGCTGTCGACCGGCCAGACCTCGCTGATCGTCGATCCGCCGGACGGCCGGGCGCCGATCCGCGAGTGGGCGCTGGAGACCAAGGCCTACAACCTGGCCCGCAACGGCGACCACTACCGCAACATGAGCGTCTGGGACCGCTGCCTCTCGCGCGGCGTCCCCGGCTCGATGCTGCCGGCCGGCTACAACAACGCCTACCGCATCGTGCAGACGCCGGACCACTTCGTCATCCAGCACGAGATGATCCACGACGTGCGGATCATCCCGTTCCGGGACAAGCCGTTCGTCGACGGCGGCGTCCGGCAGTGGATGGGCGACTCCCGCGCCCACTGGGAGGGCGATACGCTGGTGGTCGAGACCAGGAACTTCCACGACCGCGGCTGGATCGCGTCGAGCAGCGCCGGCGCCCGGCTCAAGGGCATCCCGGTCAGCGAGGCGCTGCACGTCGTGGAGCGGTTCCGGCGCGTGTCGGAGGACACCATCGTCTGGACGGTGACCATCGAGGACCCGAACGTCTATACGTCCCCCTGGACGATCCAGATGCCGCTGACGGCCGAGCCCGGCTACGACATCTTCGAGTACGCCTGCCACGAGGGGAACTACGCGGTGCCCAACGCGCTGAGCGGCCAGCGGGTCATCGACGCGCGGGCGGCGGCGGAGAACCAGTAGCCCGCGGCGTGGCGCGCGGCGCGCGGCGACTTCCGGCAGGGGGGCGACGATGTCCGAACAATCGAAGTGGACGGTCGGCTCGGCGCTCGGCCTGGGCGTCCTGCTGCTCGCCCTGTTCGCCAACTTCAACGCCCGGTTCGACGACCTGAGCGGCCAGATCGCCGACCTGCGGGCCGACATGACGGGGCTGCGGGCCGACATGACGGGGTTGCGGGCCGACATGACGGGGCTGCGGGCCGAGATCGCCGACCTGCGGGCCGAAGTCCGCGCCGACCTGCGCCGCCTCGACGACCGGCTGCGCGCCGTCGAGATCGCCTTCGGAAAGGTCGACCAGCGGTTGCTGACCCTCGAACGCGTCCTGCTCCCCGCCCCCGACGCCGACGCGCCGGACGAATGACCTGACGGGGTCCGCCGGCGCGCCGGCAGGATCGCGTCGAGGCGGCCGTTCAACGCCCGCGGGTCGCGGCGGGCGCTGAACGGTCGAGGACGCTGTCGCAGGCTGCCGTGCGCGGTTGAACGCGGCCGACGCGGCGTCACGCCAGGACGACGTGCCGTAGCGGCTCCCGCAGACAGGCGTCGCCCCCCGCCGGGTCGGCGCCGCGCAGGCGAAGCGCGCGGGCGGCGAGCGGCGGCGGCAGGCACGCCGAGAACTTCAGCGACTCGACCGCCTCGTCCGTCACCGGGAAGCCGCCGGCGATCGCCGCCGCGCCGCGGACCTGCGCGCGCACCCCGGAAGCCGACGGCGCCGGCGTCCTCCCGGCGCCGGATCTTCCACGCGATCTCGATCCGCGCGGCGGGGTCCGCCGCCAGCAACCCGTCCAGCTCCGCCATCTTCCGCCGCAGACGCTCGCGGTTCAGACCGTCCGTCGATCCCTCCCGGACCAGCGATCCCTCCCGGACCGACGGCGCGCCCCAGCCCCTGGGCGCCGGGTAGCGCACGTTCGGATTCGGACCGGGTTCGGGACCCGGCGGCGGCGGTTCGGGCGGGGTCGGCGGCGGCGGCGCGGGCGTCAGCAGGGAGATCGCCCGGTCTTCCAGCGCGGGCAGCCCGGGAGCGAGCGCGGACACGTATTCGTCGGCGGCCACCAGCTCCGCCAGCTCCCGCCGGAGGCGCGCCGCGGCGTCCGCGCGGGGGTCCGTCAGCCTCTCCAGCGAGGTGAACAGCGCCCACTTGGCCTTGTCGAGCGCCTCCCGCATCGCCACCGTGTTGCGGAAGCTCGCGGCATCGCCTCGAAGGACGTGTCCGGTTCCGTTTCCGCCAACCGCGCGACCCGCGCCGGGCCGCGGGCGGCGGCCAGGGCCCGCGCGAGGGCCGCCGTCGCGCGCGCCGTGCGGAGCCGCCGGGCGTCGGCGTCGGCGATGCCGAGGTCCGCGGTGATCGCGGCCAGCCGCTCGACCAGCGCGGCGCAGTCGCCGGCGCCGGCCGCGGCGGTGTCCAGCGCCTCGGCCAGCCCGTGCACGTTGCGCACGTTGACCAGCCGGTCGTCGGCGCGGAAGGCGCGCGCCGCGCCGTCTTCCGCCGGCCGCGCCGCGGCCTCCGCCTTCGTGACCCCGCGCTGGCTCTCGATCAGCGGCAGCAGCTTCGAGCGGTAGAGGCGCCGGGCCTGCTCCGCCCCCGTGACTTGGCGCCCCACCAGCTCGCGCAGGTCGCGCTGCCGCGCCACGAAGCTGACGATGGGGATCGGCCGGCCGGCCGCTTCCGCCTCCACCAGCTTCGAGACCTTCGGACCCTCGGCGTTCAGGAACGCCAGGTCGGCCGCGTGGGTGGCCAGCCACAGGATCAGCTCGTCGAGGAACAGCACCAACCCGTCGTAGCCGAGGCCGCGGGCGTGCCGGGCCATGACCGCCAGCCCGTCGTCGAGCGGCACGAAGGCCGCCCCGTCGCCCCGCGCGACGTCCCGGTAGCTCGTGAAGAAGGCGTCCACGAGCGCCCCGACGAGCCGGCCGCGCGCCTCGGCGGGGCCGGGCGCCGCGAGCGCCGCCTCGAAGCCGCCGGCGTCCCACGGCGCGGCCAGGTCGCCCCAGCCGCCGTCCGTTCCGCCGCCGGACGAGGCGGCGTTGAGCCGCGCGAAGAACGTCTCGTCCCCGATCTGCTCCCGCAGGCGGCGCGCGTCCGCGAACAGCCCCTCGGCGCGGTAGACGCCGGGCGCCGGCGCGTCCGGGCGCAGCGCGGCGACGCGGGCCGCGTAGCCCCCGAGCACCGCCGCCTCCAGACTCGGCTGACCGATCATGTGGTACGGGACCAGCAGGAACCGCTTGTCCGCGAGCCAGCCGTCGTGCCGGGTGACCACGCCTTCGAGCCCCTCGGCGGCGCGCGCCGCCGGGTGCTGCTGCAGCAACAGGTGCAGCACGGCCATGAAGTGGCTCTTGCCGCTGCCGAAGCTCCCGTGCAGGTACGCCGCCTTGCTGGAGCGGGAGGCCAGCGCGGCCCGGATCAGACCGAGCGCCCGGTCGAAGGCCTCGGCGAGCTGCGGCGTCACCACGTAGCTCCGCAGCGTCTCCTCCGGCCGGTCCACGCCCTCCGACAGGCGCAGGACGAAGTCGTCGCGGTGCACCCGCTCGGGTATGTCGATCAGGTCGCGGAGCAGCGTCACGCCGGCGCCCCCGGCAGCAGCAGCGCCGCCCGAATCGGAGAGCGTACGTCGACGCCCGCGGGCAGCGCCGCGGCGATCCGCCGCGGGAGAATCGGGACCGCGTCCACCTCGCCCCGGCCTTCGACGATCGAGACGATGCTCGTCGTCATCTTCGCCGCCCGTTGACGAACAGATCGAGTTGCTCCGGCTTCAGATCGAAGATGCTCGGATCGGGTTCGAGTTGATTCATGCGCAGCAGTTCACCCGCCGTGTAGAGCTGATCCCGGAGGCTCGTTCGGGTCGCCTCGTCGACCGGGCCGATGCGAGTCTCGCCGCGCCTGGCGACGACGGCCAGAATCGAGTCGTCGGAGATCTCCTTGTCGTCCAGCAGATCGGCGCCGTGGCTCGTCACCAACACCTGGGCGCGTTCGGCCCCGTCGCGCAGGCTGTCGATCAGCACGTCGGCCGCGGCCGGGTGGAGGGCGACCTCCGGTTCCTCGATGCCGACGAAGCGCGGGGTCCCCCCGCTGCCGCCGGCCTGCTGAAACAGCGCGACGAGCACGCCGAACGCGCGCAACGTGCCGTCCGACATGTTGCTCGCGAAGAACCGCCAGGGGTCCCGAGCGCCGCTGACCTGCTGGCGGAACTCGATCGTCTCCCGGGGGCCGACGGAGCGCTTGTCGACGCCGGTGACGCCGGAGACCACCTTGCCGAGATACTCCTCGATCCGCTTCTTGATCTCCGGGGAACGCGCGAGGCGGGCCAGGACGCTGGCCGCGTTGCCGCCGTCCCTTTTCAGCAGATCGCCCGGATCGGGAGCCTGCAGGTCCCGGATCGCGTCCGGGTTCAGGTTGTAGAAACCCATGCCGATCAGCGCGTCGTAGACCGGCCGGAACGCCTAGACGCCGGAGGCGTTCACCAGATAGAGGCGGTCCGCGGCGGCGGGCGGCGGCGGGGTCAGCGTGCTTCGGACGACCCGCCCGCTCTCCACGTCGTATTCGTGCCGGGAGCCGTCCTCCCTCTGGATGACGCACTGTTCCCGCTTGACTTCGTATCCGCCGCGCGACCGGGCGCCGACGGTGAACGCGTAGTTGACGTCCGCACCCGCCAGATCGACGTCCAGGCGGATTGCGAAGTGGTTGGGGTGGCCACCGGACCGCCGGCGCACCTCGTTGATCCCGCCCCGGTCGCGCAGGGCGTGGTCGAGGGAGAACCGGACCGCGTCGGCGACGAAGCGCAGGGCGTCGAGGAAGTTGCTCTTGCCGGCGCCGTTCGGACCGACGAGGAACGCGAGCCGCGCCGGCGAGACGTCGCACGCGGCGATGCTCTTGTAGTTGCGCAGCACGACGCGGGTCAGCAGCCGCCGGTCAGCGGGCAAGGCGTCTCCGGAGCACGGCGCATCGTACCCCACCCGGCGCGGGCGGGCATCGACGCCGACCGGCGTCGGACCGGAAACGGACTGGCCGTTCAGACCTCGTGACGCCGGCCGGATTCGAGCCGAGATCGGCGGCCTGAAGGCGTTCCAGCGGTCGCATCGCCTGCGCGAGCCGGCGCCTCATGCGGGTTATCCGGCGGTGTCCGGGACGCGCCCGGGCAACAGGAATACACAGGTGGGGCCCGGCGCCCGGCCGAGACGGACATCAAGCGTGGCCAAGGGCACGGCCAGCGCCTCGGCGCAGGCGACGTACCAGGCATCGTACGGAGTCAGGTTGAAACGCAGTTCCCAGATGCGCTCGGCGAACGGCTCGAAGTTCAGCAACTCGATTCGCAGGCCGACGACGTCGCGATAGCCCGCGGTCGCCTCCGGGCTGGAGATCCGGTGCGCCAACTCGGCCCGCCGCAGCACGTGAGCGGCCTCTACCGGGGCCAACCGCGGCGCGAACAGATGCTCGTGGGCGACCACGTCCCGGGCCCAGTCGCCAGGGGAACCGGTGTCGAGCACCGCGGCGACCAGCACCGAGGCGTCGACGACGACCGGACCCATGGAACGTCAGTTACGGCCGCGCACGGCGTCGAGATGACGGAGAATGTCCTCCGCCGGCATGCGTGTCCGCGACGTCGCGAGGCGCTCGCGCACCTGCTCGAGCCAGCGCTCGATGGACGGCCGGGAAGCCAGGCGCTGCAGTTCGTCCCGCAGGTAGTCCTGCATCGACTGGTTGGCCAGGGCGGCACGGGCCGCCAGTTCGTCACGCACCGCTTCGGGAACGTCGGGCACCGTGATGTGAACCGCCATGCGTACCATTATGCCGCGCTGCTCACGACAGCGCAATGAAGGGCGCACGACAAGAACGCCGATCGTGACCGAGTGAACAGGACCGCTTCGTCGCCGCCTCGGGACGCGGGTCACGAGCCGCCGGGCCCAATCTCGTCGGCCGCGGGTTCCCGGCGGGCCGTTCGACCCGCCCGGCGCCGGGCGGCCGCCTACTCCTCCGCGGGCGCGCGGCGCGCCTCGAGCGCCTCCAGGATCAGGGCCTGCAACACGTCGAACCGCTCGTCGATGCGGCGGCCGTTGGCCTCGATGGCCCGCCGGTTCGCCTCGATGGCCTCCCGGTTCGCCTCGATGGCCTCCCGGTTCGCCTCGATGGCCTCCCGGTTCGCTTCGATAGCCGCCCGATTCGCCTCGATGGCTTGCCGGTTGACGTCGACGAGCCGGTTCGTCCGCTCGATGCGGAGGTTGACGTCGCTGATGCGGAGGTTGACGTCGTCGATGCGCTGGCCGATCAGCGTCACGATCACCGCGACGAACAGCGCCGCCGCCACCACCGCCGCGCCCCGTCCAAGCGCCACCCGCGTGCGTTCCGCCATCGGCTCGCCCCCCACGCCGCATTCTACCGCACACCGGGCCTGATTCGCGGCATGGCGCCACCACGAGTCATTCGGTGAAGAACCGCGGCGCGGCGACCGGAATCGCGGTCCGGACGCCCGCCACCGCCAGCGCGATTCCGAGCACCCACTCGATCGGCCCACCGTGACGCAACCTGCTACGATGGACCAGGAGAAACCCTGCTCGCCACCCGGTGGCATCGGCCGACCCACGCGAAGGGCCGGCCACCATGCCACGCCGCCGCCCTTGATCCGCTCAGGGACCCAGAGCGCCGATCGGGACGATCCCGACGTCCCCGGGCCGCACCGAGCCGTACCCGGTGGGGACGATCACCGCGAGCGCCGACGGCGGTCCGTGATCGCTGTGCTCCATCCGTCCCGCCAACCTGCGGAGGTTCCTGGCGCCGTCCTCCACCCACCGTTCGCCCAGCTTGATCTCGAACGCCGCCCAGCGGCCGTCGGCCGCCTCCACGACGGCGTCCACTTCCAGTCCGTCCTTTTCCCGGTAGTGAAACACCTGGGCGTCGGCGGCCTGGGCATGGACGCGCAGGTCGCGGACGACCAGGGACTCGAACAGCAGGCCGAGGAATTCGAGGTCGGCGGTCAGACGCCCCGGCGCGGCGCGAAGGGCGGCCACCGCCAGGGACGGGTCGACGAAGTGCCGGACCGGCGTCCGCCGCAAGGTCGCGCGGGACCGCAGGTGCGGCGACCACGCCGGCTGCGGTTCGACCACCATGAGCCGCTCCAGGGCGTCGAGGTACTCGGCGACCGTGTCGGCCTTCGACGCCCGGCCTTCCTCGCCCACCTCGGCCGCGAGCTTCGTCAGGGACACCGGCGTGGCGACGTTGCGCGCCAGCGACCGCAGCAGACGGCCCACCTTGACGGGGTCGCGCGTCCTGCCGCTGACCCTCGATACGTCCGTGCGGCGGACGTCGTCGAGATAGCCGCGGACCGCGCGCAGGACCCCCGGCAACGGCTTGCCGGCGTGCCCCGGCCAGCCGCCGGCGCAGACGAGTTCCGCGACCGCGGCGATCGACAGTTCGGTCCGCGGCGCCCGTTGCGCCTCGCCGTCGAGCAGCCCCCGCAGCGAGATCTCTCCGCTGGCGCTCCCGCTCTCGTACAGCGACATCGGACGCATCCGCAGCCGGATGAAACGCCCGGCGCCCGTGTGCCGGGTGAAGTCGTCGGCGGGAACGGCCGACCCGGTGAGGATGAACTGGCCGAAGGCGCCGCGGCGGTCGACGGCGCGGCGGACGTGGTTCCAGATGGCCGGCTCGACTTGCCACTCGTCGATCAGCCGCGGCGTGTCACCGGCCGCCAGCACGGCCGCCGGGTCGACGCCGATCATGCGCCGGGCGTTCTCGTCGACGTCGAGCAGCACGGCGCTGGCCGCCGCCCGCAGGGCGGTCGCCGTCTTTCCGGAAGCCCGGGGACCCTCCACGATCACCGCCCCGGCGGCCGCCAGCAGCTCGGTCAGCTCGGTGTCGACGATACGTGGCAGATAGGGCATGGTGGCGTGGTGAATCGTGTCGCCTGAAAACTACCGCGAAAGTGGCCGTCAACGCAACTCCAGCGGGTGATTCGGCGACGCTTCAGCGGGTGATTCGGCGACGCTCCAGCGGGTGATTCGGCGACGCTCCAGCGGGTGATTCGGCGACGGTGAACGGCCCCGTCGGGTCCGGGAGCAACAGGGGACGGGATGACCGCCGTCACCGTCATCGATGCCGGACGGCGGTCACCGCGCGGTCTTCCACCGCCCGCGGCGGCGGGTCTCCGGGGGCCTCCAGTTGCGGACGGCATCGTCGGAGAGGCCGAGGGAGCGCGCCTCCTCGTCGATGAAGCCGGCGAAGTAGTCGCCCATGCCGACGCCGTAGTCCGGGTCGACCTCGTCGTGGCGCTGCCGCACCCACGGCAGCAGCTCGCGCAGGGCGGCCAGCAACGGCAGCAGGCGCGGCGCCGTCCAGCCGTCGCGCTCCTTGCGGTCGAGGAGCCACGCGGCCACCGCGCGGCTCCGCTGCAGCGCGTCCCAGCCCGCCCAGCCGACCACCGGCGACGGGTCCTGGTCGCGCTCGCAGCCGGGCAGGCTGAAGAAGCGCTCCTTCGGCACGTCCAGCTTGCCGCGCAGCCGCCACCACGACGCCCGGCGGAAGTCGGCCGCGGCGTAGCGCGGCGGGACGGGGACGGCGCCCACCTCGCGCGCCTTCGCCTCCGCGGCCGCTCCGGGCGTCAGGTGTTGCGGTCCGAGGGCGGCAGCGCCGTCCGCGCGTCGAGGGCGTCCTCGCGCCGCTGCAGGTCCCACGTCCGCTCCCACGCCGCCCGCTTGCGCAGGCCCGACGGCGCGAAGCGGACGGCCGGCAGCAGCGGGACGCTCTCGCCCTCGACCAGCCGCGTAACGTCGAAGTCGATGCGCCCGGCGTGGAGCGCCGCCGCCGCCAGGAACTCGTCGTCGTCCGCCATCCGGTCGGCCAGCGCGGTGGCCGTGGTCAGGCGCGGCCCGCCCCAGAGCGCCGGCGCTTCCAGGCGGTCGAGCAGCCAGCCGCGCAGGGCGCGGGTTCGGTGCGGCGGCAAGGGGCCGGGCGGCGCCCACGGCCGAAGCCGCCGCATTCGCGCCGTCCGCCCGGGGGCGCACGTCGGATTTGTGAGATGCCCCGCTTTCAGGCGGCTCCCCGTTCCTCGAATCGTCTGCTGAGCCGGCAGCATCGGAGGCGATGATGGCGTTGGCGCCGGCGAGCACGGGCCGCAAGTCGCCGGCCGGCGAAGACGCTCCCTGTTCGTTGCGCGGACCGGGTGCGGTGGACACGGGCCGCAAGTCGCCGACCGGCGACGCTCCCTGTTCGCGGCGCGGGGCCGGTGCGGCGGCAAGGGACGGGTGTCGCCCTTTGCCGAAGCCGCCGCATCCGCGCCGTCTTCCCGGCGCTCCCGGCACGGACCGGGCGTGGCGGCAAAGGGCCGCGAGTCGCCGACCGGCGAAGACGCTCCCTGTTCGTTGCGCGGACGGCCTCGGCGACGAGGACCACGAGGGCGTGTTTCGCAATCGGAATACACCTTGATGAAGCCCTCGAGTTGTCCAAACGACCGGGACCACCTCATCCTTTGCCCTCGGCGGCTGATCGTCCGGGCCGCGCGCGGGTCCTCCGGTTCGTTCCCTGCATTGGCGCAGGAGGCGCCGTGAAGAAGGATTCGGTCACGCCGACCGGAGGTCAGGAAGTGCTTCGGTGGCGCGAACTCGTCGCTGAACGCTTCGGGGTCCGTCGATCATCTGGTCCGGGTAGGCGAATCCGTTCGGCCGTTCGGCGCCGGTCCGGGCCTTTGTGGGGCTGGCCGCGGCGATGGACGGTTCAGGCGCCTCAGGCGGTCGAGCGGGTCGTCATCCGTCGTGTCGACGATCGTTCCGGAACGTCGACGTGAGTGGTACACGTCAATCTCGTTCTTCAATTTCCTGGCGCTGAGCCCGATTGTGTCGAAGAGGGTCGACAGATTCGCCCTTTGGCACAGGGTGACGGTCGATGACACGTTGCCTGCTGTTTCGAACCGGTGTCCGTTGTTCGTCGTGCGCGCTATGAGCACTCGGTCGTCGTGGAGCGTTATTCTTACGTGCGCCAGCCTGAAACCATGCAGCTCGCTGGCGGCGGTCGTGCCGATCGCGTTCCAGTCGGCTCGGCTGTCTTCGGTCGGTTGCAAATGGATTGGCGCTTCTTCGGCGAAGCGTTCGTCGCTTCTCGCCAGGTGGTCTTCGACCTCGTACTGGACTTCCACGGGCAACAAGTTGTGCGCCGCGGTCAGAGGTTCGGATCCGTCGGGTTTCCGCGCCGCGGTGATGATGTCGTACGCGTCGCGGACGGGCGACAGTTCCAGTTGTTCAGTGCGAATCCGCGGCGCACCATTATGTTGATATCGGTCGATCGTCGATGGCGCCATCGCGCGGCCAGTACGGTGCCGCCGCCGATTGCGAAGCGCCAGCCGCCTTTCGCGGGCATGTGCGAAGCCAGAGCTGTCCGTGTCCGGATCCACAAGCTCGCCGCGGGTTCCGGGAACTCGAGCGTCTTCGGCTTCTGTCGGGGCGTCATGGCCGCCGTCCGTTCCGTGCCCGTCGGAGCTGGTATTCCTTGCTCATCGCGTTGAGCCAGCGGATCTTCTTCTTCATGGGGAGTTGCAACTCGTGGATCCACCATGCAAGGTCCTGAAGACTCCATGCCTGTTCTCGTTCGCCGAGCACGATCAGCCCGCGGCTGCTCTCTCCGATTACCGTCGACGCCATCGGCGCGGCGATTCCGATTCTTTTCCGCGCCTTGATTGCCGCTTCGGCTTCGAGGGCGGTGGGTGTGACGCTCCATCCGCAGCATGACTGAGAGATGATCGTCTCGATCGCAGTCGATGGCGTTCCCGGCTGCCGTACCGGTGTTCTTGTTCCGTTCGCCAGGAAGCTGAAGCCGTGTGGAAAGGTCTCCACGGGCGCGAGAGTGGGCAGCGTGTCGCTGTCCTCTTCTTCGATCCGCCGCGCGTTCTCGCGGCGGATCCAGTCGAGGATGGCCGCGTCCGTCGCGACGGGTTCGGAGACGTTGCGGATGATCATCGTGCGGATTGTACGATGTTTTTGTTGGTCGCGTCCATGTATGACATTGCCTCGCCCCCCTGGCGGATTTCGCGTTCGCGCAGCTTCGCCCGCGGCACCGCCTGCAAAGCCGCGCCCTTCATGCCGTTGCACGCGCCGCCCTCCCTGGCGTCCGGGATTTCTCCAGCCGACGCCGGCCGCTTCCCCGCGATCCCCTGTTCCCGGGTCTCCGGTCCCCGCCCTACTTCGCCAGCGGGTGGGGCCGGACCTGGAACTTCACCGCCTTCTGCAGCGTCCCCGGCCCGCCTTCCAGGTGCCACGCGGCGTAGTTGGAGTAGCTCGACCAGAGGCCCTTGCCCTTCCAGCCGGCGTCCGGGTCGTCGATGCGGCCGACCGACGAACGCGAGAAGAAGCCCATCGGGTACGGCACGCGCAGCGTGACGAACTCGCCGGTGGCGGGCAGGAACACCTCCAGCGAGTCGGTGTTGACCACGCCGTAGACCGGCGTCTCCGGGCCGAAGCCCAGGACGTCGTGGTGGTCGATCTGCGTCAGGTAGCTCTCGTCCGAGTTGATCGGCATCGCGGCGTTCGCGTAGGTGGGCTTGTCCATGCGGTGGAAGGTCCAGCCCTCGGGACAGCTCTGCCCGGTGGCGGTGGGGCCGTTCGTCACCGTGCACGCGCTCCGGTCGAACGAGGCGAAGTGGCCGCTGCCGCGCCAGTCCTGCCAGACGAGTCCGTCGCGGGTCAGATGCAGTCCCCCGCTGCCGTAGGGCGGCGGGTTCGTGACGCTCGGCGGCGGCACGTAGACCTCGGCGATGCAGCTCTCGGGCGGGTTCGCGCCCAGCTCGAGGCGCACGAGGGTGTTGTCGTCGCGCCCGTTGTCCGAGCACCAGACGCTGCCGTCGGCGGCGTTGACGGCCGGCGAGTAGCAGCCGTAGGCGACGCGGTGGTCGCGGGCCGGATCGACCGGCTCGTCCGGCTCCGTCCAGCCGGAGGTGATCACGCCGTCGCCGTTGGTGTCGATGACCGTCGGACACCAGCCCTGCGACGCCTCGGCGTCCCCGGTCTCGTCCCACAGCTCGACGTCCACCCAGCCGACGCCGTCGCGGAAGCCGTAGTAGAAGCGCTCGTCGTGGCCGAGCTGGTTGTGGTCGGCCGAGAAGCAGGTGTCGATCTCGCTGAACGCCTCGCTCGGCGGGTCGTACAGGAAGACCTGCCGGGTGCCCACCTCCAGCGGGAAGTAGTCGGCGTAGGGGTTGCCGCCGTCCGTGCAGAAGTCCGGCTGCTCGTCCGGGGCGCGCACGCGGCCGGTCAGCCACACGCGCCCCTCCCCGTCCATCGCGACGCTGCGCGGATCGGAAGCGCGCGCCCAGATCGGCTCGTCGCCGTAGTAGGGCGAGGTCGGCGTGTCGGTCAGGATGCGCGGCGCGTTCGACGGGATGGGGATCATGGCCGCCCGGTGTTCGACCGGATCGACGACGGCGAGGATGTCGCTCGGCTGCACGACGCCGTAGACGAGGCCGTCGGCGTTGACGGTGGCGTCCCGCACGTCGGAGGGCGTGGCGTCGGTCCGCCCGTCGTGCTCGGTGCCCCAGTCCCAGAGGGTGACGACGACGTTGCGCTCCGCGCCCGTCGGCCGCGGCGGGGTCTGCGCCGGCGCCTCGCCCGCCGCGATGCGGGCGGTCCAGTCCGCGAACATCGCCCGCTGCGGGCCGAGCCGGCGGAACGCGCCGGCCATCGCCGCGCCCATCGGCCCCATCGCCGCGCGCCGATCCCACGCCTCCAGGTGCGAGTCGACGGCGCTCAGGATGCCGCCGGGGATCTCGCGGGTCGCCCGGTTGCCGATCTGGTGGCAGTTGAGGCAGCCGGTCACCGAGCTGCCCAGCTCCTGCTGGGAGTGCTCCCCCTCGGGCAGCTCCATCATCGACAGCCACCAGGCGGCGGGATAGACCCGCGCGGCGGCGAGCGCGTCGGGGGCCGCCACGGCGTCGAGATCCAGCGCCTGCCCCGGCCTCGCCGACACGCGCGGCGAGTCGACCAGGCCGTAGCCGCGCACGAAGACCTCGTAGGCCGCGTCCGGCAGGTCCGGCAGCACGTAGCGGCCCCGCTCGTCGGTGGCCACGATGCGGATGAAGCGCGTCGGCAGGTCGGTGGTCTCGGCGACGACCCAAACGCCCGCCTCGGGGCCCTCGGCCCCGGTCACCACGCCGCCCACGTCGTCGGCGTCGAGCGCGATCGCGGACGACTGGGCGAGCCCTTCCCCGCCGGCCAGCCCCGCGAGGGCGATCCCCAGCGCGGCGGCGGCCGTCCCCGACGTCAGCGTCGATTGCATGCGTCTGTTCATCGAATGCCTCCCGCGGCCCGCCAGAACGTCGCCGTGCGGCTCCGCACCGGCGCCCGGCCGACCCTCCGGGTGTCCGCGCCCCGTTCTACGGCGCGGATTCCTGGTACTCCATCGCGACGACCCCGCCGTCCGCCGTCCACTGGAACCGCATGGCCGGCACGTGTCCGCCCTCGCCCTCGCCGGCCGCGTAGACGTAGACCAGCGCCTCGGCGTAGCGGCCCTCGAGCGGCCCGAGCAGCTCGCGCGCGACGTCCGCCGCCGCCCGCGGGTCGTCCACCTCCACCTCGATCGTGATCACGTCGTGGGCGGTCGCCATCCGAAGGATCCGCCACGCCTCGTTGACGACGCCCCGCTCGTCGAAGGCCGGCGGCGGAGCCTCGGCGGGAGGCTCCCCCGCCGCGCAGCCCGCCAGGACGGCGCACAGCGCCGCGCGGGCCGCCACGCCCCCGCGCCCCCGGTTCTCCACGCCGGCCTCGCGCCGGCCAGGAGTCTGCGCCGTGGAACGGCGAGGACTCCTGGAGCGGTCAGGTTGGGCGCCAGGCGGAGCCGCAAGGCGACGCATGGCGGGCGTCAGCCGCGCAGGCTCGCCAGGAACGCGTCGATGCCGGCCTGCGCCACCACCTCGTCCTGATCGGGCGTGCCGGAGCTGCAGCCGACCCCGCCGACGATCTGTTCGTCGACGAACAGCGGCAGCCCGCCCGCCACGATCATGAACCGCCCCTGGTTGCTCACGTGGATGCCGAAGGCGGGGCCGCCGGGGCCGCTCACCTCGCCGTAGGCGCGCGTCGAGCGCCGCGCCGCGGCCGCCGTGAACGCCTTGCTGATCGCGACGTCGATGCTGGTGATCCGCCCGCCGTCCATGCGCTGGAACATCAGCAGGCTGCCGTTGTCGTCGGTGATCGCGATGTCCATGTCGACGCCGATCTCGCGCGCTTTGGCCTCCGCGCCGGCCATGACGACGCGCGCGTCGTCGAGCGTCAGCTTCGGTACGGTCTTCATGACACCCCCTCCGCGTGCGAGCATAGCACCGGCGGCGGCGCGCCGGGCGCGCGGGGTCCCGGCGAGAGCGCGCCGCGGGGGCCGCGGACGCGGCTTTTCATTACCGAACTCACGAAAAGTCTCGACTTTTCGGCAGTTGGGTGATAAAAAGACGAGCCCCCATGGAACGCTGCCTGCGCCCGGCGATCGCCGCGGACCTGGAGCGGAAGATCGTTCTGGTGTCCGGCCCGCGGCAATCCGGCAAGACGACGCTCGCCCGGATGCTGCACCCCGATCACCAGTACGTCAACCACGACCTCGCGGAGCATCGGCTGCTGCTGCGGGACAAGAGCTGGGATCGGCGCAAGGCGCTGATCGTTCTGGACGAACTGCACAAGATGACGGACTGGAAGGCGTGGCTGAAGGGCGTCTACGACGTCGAGGGCCTGCCGCCGGCCCTGCTGGTCACCGGCAGCGCCAGGCTGGACGCCTTCCGCCGGACCGGGGACTCGCTCGCCGGGCGCTACTTCCACTTCCGCCTGCATCCGATCGACCTGAAGGAAGCGCTGCGGCACACGGACCTCTCCCGGGACGAGGTCTTCGACCGGCTGATGCGCGTCGGCGGTTTCCCGGAACCGTTCCTGCGCGGGTCGCGGCCCTGGTACAACCGCTGGAAACGCACCCACGTCGACGCCATCCTGAAGGACGATCTGCTCACCCTGTCCGCCGTCCGGGACGTGCAGTCCATCGAGACGCTGATCGAGCTGCTGCGCTCCCGGGTCGGCAGCCCGGTCTCGGCCAACTCCCTCGCCCGCGACCTGCAGAAGACCCGCAACACCGTGCGGCACTGGCTCGGGCTGCTGGAGGACCTGTACGTGATCTTCCGCGTCCCGCCCTACCACCGCAACGTCGCGCGCGCGCTGCTGAAGGAGCCCAAGTACTACTTCCACGACAACGCGATGGCGCAGGGCTCGTTCGGGGAGCGCCTGGAGAACCTCGTCGCGTGCGCCCTGCTGAAGGAGCTGCACCGGGCGCAGGACGTGGAGGGCGAAGACCTCGGCCTGCACTACGTCCGCGACCGGGACGGCCACGAGATCGACTTCCTGATCACGCGGGATCGGCGGCCGTGGCTCCTGATCGAAGTCAAGGCGGCGGACGCCGCGCCCAGCGCGAACTTCCGGAGGTTGCTCGCCGCCGAACCGGTCCGGCGCGTGCAGGTCGTCGGCGAACTGGCCGAGAGCAAGTCGTTCCCGAACGGCCTGCGCGTCGAACCGGCGCGGCGCTTTCTGGCGGATCTGCACTTCGGGACGGAGCGTGCGGGCCGGTCCGCGGGCGAAAGCGCTCCCGGCCACGGCTGACGGGCCGCTTCCCCCGCGGCGCCGCGGCCCGTGAGTACCGCTTCTCGCACCAGCCGGACGCGGCGGACGGGCGGCTTCCCCGCGGGACGGCGGCTTTCGGCCCGGCGCCGCGGCTCCCGAAGCGACGCGCCCGCCGGCGAGTCTGCGCCGTAGAAACGGCGCGGACTCCTGCGGGCCCGGTTGGGCGCCGAGCGGAGCCGTCAGGCGACGCTCGGCGGGCGCTACCGGCGCGTGCCGGGGACGTCGGTGCGGATGCTGAAGAGCGTCTTGCCGGCCGTGACGTACAGCGTCCGCAGGTCGTCGCCGCCGAAGGCGACGTTGGTGATCGTGTCTTCGTGGATCGGGACGTGTTCGAGCAGCTCCCCCGCGGGCGAGAAGACGTGCACGCCGGCCACCGTGTCGAGCGTCTCGCTCGTGCCCCGCAGGCGGTTGAGCCCGGCCGCGACGTACAGGTTCCCCTGGCTGTCGACGGTCATCCCGTCGCCGCTCCGCCCCGGATAGAAGTCGTGGAAGACGCGCCCGTTGCTCGCCGTGCCGTCCGCGGCGAGGTCGTACGCGCGGATCATCCGCGCGCCGCCCTCCTGCTGCGCGGTCTCGATGACGTAGAGGGTGCGGTCGTCGGGCGAGACCACGAGCCCGTTCGGCCGCTCGACCTCCGGCTCGGTGAGGATGCGGGCGATGGAGCCGTCGGGGTCGATGCGGTAGACGCCGTGCACGCCGGTCTGCTCCGGCGTGACGACCGGCCCGGGGCGGTCCGTGAAGTAGATGCGCCCCTGCCCGTCGATGGTCAGGTCGTTGGGCTGGTGGAGCCGCCGGCCCTCGAAGGCGTCCGCCAGCACCTCGATCTCGCCGGTCTCGACGTTCGTGCGCGTGATGCGCGGCAGGACGCCGGCGCCGCCGCCCTCGCACGCCAGCAGCCGCCACTGGCTGTCGAAGATGAGGCCGTTGGCCCGGTTGCTCGGCTCGCGGTACGTGCTGAAGGTCCCGTCGACGTCCATCTTCAGGATGCGCCCGGCCCCGCGCAGGTCCGTGAAGTAGACCGCGCCCCCTTCGTCCACCGTCGGCCCCTCGGTGAACGTGATGACCGCCTCGACCGCCACCGGACGCCCCCCGGTCTGCGCGGCGCTCTCGCCCGCCCACGCGGCGGCGGCCAGCCCCGCCGCCACGATCGACGCCCCGTATCCGCACGCCTTCACCCGCTTCATCCCGAACCTCCTTGCCGCGTGTCCACCCGCGCTTCCGCGCCGGGACCGCTCACCAGCCCCAGCGTCCGGTCTCCGCGTCCCACAGGGCGTAACAGTCCTGGGCGATGCCCGCGTCGAGGAACGCGGCCGGCAGCCGCGACGTCGACCCCAGCGGTTCGATCAACTCGCCGTCCGCGTACCAGGACGAGACGACGCGCCCCTGGATCGGCGCGCCTTCGGCCGCCGGCTCGGCGACGGCCGCCGAATCGATCACGACCCGCCACCGCACCTCCGCGCCGTCCTCGCGGGTCTCGACGAAGGTCAGCTCGTCACCGCTCCGCTCGACGCCGCCGACCGACGCGACGGCGTCGATCTCCGCCGCGAACGACGCCTTCAGGTTGTCTTCTCCCGGATCGGCGGCGGCGGCGCAGCCCGCGGCAGCCGCGGCGACCGTCCAGGCCGCCGCGGCGCGCAACGCCGCGCATCCCCGCGTCCGGTCCGCCGTTCCGCCGCCGCGGCGCCCCGGTCTCATGGCGCCGCGTCCAGCTCGTCGAAGATCACCTGCACGTACGCCTGGAGCCGCTCGGGGCCCGGACTCGAGAAACCGGAGAACTCCGCCGGAACCTGCCAGCTCTCCGCCACCTCGGCCGCCGTCCGTCCGGCCTCCCGGGCCGCGCGCACGTCGTCGACGAAGGCGTCCACGAAGTCCGCCATCCGCGCGAGGTCGCTCCGCGTCATCTGGACGCTGTGGCCGGTGATGATCAGGTCGACGTCGGTGACCGTCTCGTGGGCGTTGCGCAGCGTCCGCGCGTAGTCGAGGCCGCTGCCGCCGTTGCTCGCGTCCATGATCGGCACCTGCCGGCCGGGGAACATGTCGCCGGCGTGCATCACCCGCAGCGCCGGGAACACCACCCAGGTGTCGCCGCCCGTGTGTCCGCGCCCGAAGTAGTGGAGCTCGACCCGGTCGTCGCCGCTGCCCAGGGTCAGCCGGTCTTCGAAGGTCCGCGTCGGCAGGCCCTGGCCGCCGCTGGTCTGGAAGACGTTCGGGAAGTCGCCCGGAAAGCCGGTGACCGGGTTCCACTCCTCCATCAGCCGCCGGGCGTTCGCGTGCGCGACCACCTCGACCGACGCCGGGAACTCCACGTTGCCGCTCACGTGGTCGAAGTGCGCGTGGGTGTTGACGAGGGTGGTCACCGGATTCGGCGTCAGCTCCGCGATGCGGTCGATCAGCGGCTGCCCCCAGCCGGCGACCTTCGTGTCGACGAGCACCACGCCGTCGGCGGTCACGAACGCCGCCGAGTTGCCGCCGCCCCCGCGCAGCACGTAGAGGTTCCGCTTCAGGCGCTCGACCTCGACGACCGGCCCGCCCTGCTCCGCCCCGGTCACCGCCAGCGACACGGCGCCGACGAACAGCACCGCGCCGAGCGCCGCCGTCCGTTTCCTCCCCCGCGTCATGAACTTCGCGTCCCTCATGCCATGCCCCCCGACAGGAAAACCCGCTCGACGAACCAGAACGCGCCGGCCGCGATCACGGCGATCGACCCCGCCACCGCGATCCGCTGGCCGGCCGCCGCGCTGTGGGCCCGGATGCTCGACAGGACCGCCGCGACCACCACGACCACGGCGAGCTGTCCCAGCTCCACCCCGAAGTTGAACGAGAACAGCGACCAGCCCAGCGCCCCGCTCGGCAGCCCCATCTCGCGCAACACGCTCGCGAACCCGAAGCCGTGGATCAGGCCGAACACCAGCGCGATCCAGACCCGCACGTCCCGCCCGCCGCGCGCCAGCAGGTTGTCGAGGCCCACGTAGACGATGCTCAGGGCGATGATCGGCTCGACGAGCCGCGCCGGCGGCGTCACGACGTTGAGCACGGCCAGCGACAGCGTGATGCTGTGGGCGAGGGTGAACGCGGTGACCACCAGCAGCAGGCGCCGCACGCTGCCCCCGAGCAGCAGGAGGCCGATCAGGAACAGCAGGTGGTCCGGACCGATCAGGATGTGGTGCACGCCCGACGGCACGAACTTCTGCAGCACCGCCCAGACGCCCTGCCGGGTGCCGAGGAAGTACTCGTACTCCTTCTCGCCGCCGCCGAGGATCGCCTGCGTGGTCAGCTCGGCGTCCTCGTAGACGTTCAGGAACGTCTGGTGGTTCGGGTCGTACGGAAAGAGGTCGGCCGACACCACGACCGCCCCGACCCCGTCGTCGAGCGGCCCGCGGGCGCGCAGGCGCACCGACTGCCGCTCGGCCAGGATCTCCGGCTCCGACCAGCGGCCCGGATCGAGGCGCCGTCCGCCGGCCGTCAACCGCAGGCGCTCGCCGATCAGCGCCCCCAGCCGCCCGCCCCGCGGCCGCAATACGTCGGGATCGAGCACCAGCGCCGGGTCGTCGATGCCGAACTCGTGGGCGACGTCCCAGACGTGCGCCACCACCGTGACGTCCAGCGTTCCGCCTCCGAGGCGCACGTCGACGAAGCTGAACGGCGCCGGGTGCGCCGCCGCGGCGGCGGGAACCGCGGCGACCGCAACGGCGGCCAGGAGGCGCCGGCCCAGGGACGTCATCGCGCCAATGGTAACCGATGGGGAGCCGGACGTTCGGAACGTGCTTTAACCTTCATGGCCATCGCCGGCCCGTCGGCGAAGGTCCGCCGCCCGGCAGGTCCCGTCATCCGGAATCCGGAACCGCGGGAGCCGCGGGAGCCTCCTCCCACCGGGACTTGTGCGCCAGTTCAACGGCGTGATCCTTCTGCTGGCGCCTTCTCTCCTCCCCGGTGACGTTCAGCCGAATGTCCGCGTGGAACCTGTTCCAAGGCGTCGGAGTCGCTTCGACGGTCCTCCCGTTCGCCGCGGCGTCCCGGACCTTCACGACGGCCCATCCGTGGAATTGCCGGGGAGGCTTGCGGCCGCGCCCCTGCTCGCGGGACCACTCGGCCAGTTGTTCGGCTGCCGCATGGTCCATCCGGTCGACCGAGATCGATTCGGCCTGTTCGCGTTCCAGGAAGACGTCCATGTGGATGCGGCCGACTTTTTGCGCGCGGTCGCGCGTCCGCCGCGAGAACACGGCTCGGCCCAGATCCTCGTTCGCATCCAGCTCCGCCGGCGGGACCTGGGACGATCTCGACCCCGTGCTCACCACGTCGACAGCAGGTTCGCCTGAAGCACCGTCAGGATCGGGCGGACTCCCGCGGCCGCCCCCGACACGGCGGCTCCATCTGGCGTCAGGCGGTGCAGTTGATCCAGAACGAATGCATCGGGAAGGTCCGAGGAAGTCTGGTAGTGGGCGCGCCGGCTTCTGCCGCCGACGTACGCATGGCAGTCCGCCCGCCCACCGTCGCTCAACAGGATGACGACGGTACCCACGCCGGGCGACTTGAAATGCAGGGCGATCTCGGCATCCTGCGTCGGGTAGACGGAAGGCGCCAGCGAAGTCCTCCATGCCAAAGCTTTAACGAGCGTTTCCGCCGCCGCCTTCGTCGTATCGCTGACCTGGGGAAGGCCATCCTCCGCGATCTCGTCGTCGACTTCCGCCAGCTCCGTCAGGGCGTCATCGAGCCAGCGCGGCTCCGGCGGGCGGAACCGCCCGTACGCGTCGCCCTTGCCTGCACCGCCCGACGACAACGCGTTCGGATCGTTCCAGAGCCCCTCCATGCGTCTCCACTGCATCGTCTGCGCGACGAACAAATCCAACGCCGCATTCGAGTCGCCCTGGAGCTCCATGCCTTCCCGCGTGAGCCGAGGACGACCATCAAGACCGCCTGCCGAGACGTTCCCGACCTGCATCGCAGCCATCACGCCTCCTCGCGGTCGAGTCCGACCACTCGATCCGCCAGCTTCTCGACGCGTTCCAGAAGCCGCATCCGATCATCGAATCCGGAATCCGACTGATCCGGGTAATTCACGTGAACCCGCGTGTCCACGAACACGGCGTTCTCGATCGACTCCGATTTCTCGACGACCCGCCACAGCCGCCATCCTTCCGCCTCTCCCGACAACACGGTGCGGCTGGAAGGCAGGCATTTCACGGCCGGTTCCAACTTCGCCAACTCGCCCGCTTCCGCCGACGCGAACTGACCGAGGTAAACATCCGCGGCGGCCGCTTCCAGCGCCTCCAGGTTCGCATGCGTCTGGAACCACAACCAGCCCCGGCCGTGGTCTCCCAAGGCGCCGGCAAGCCATTTCGACGCCCTGCCAACTGTTTTCAGAACGCCGGGCCTGGTTCCTGGCTGCACGTTATGGAAATCGAGCTGCAACGCCTCCGGCCCCAGAACGATCTCGCACGCGCCGCCGAACAGCCGGCACTTGCACCGCAGGTCTTCCAGCGCGACGGCCGGGGTCGCGCTGAAGTCCCGCGGGCCGATCGGGAGCCAATCACGAAATCCGTCGGCGATGCCGCTGATGAACTTCGACTGCGCCGACGGCCAGTCCGTGATGAACCGGTTCAGCTTGAAGCCGACGTTGATCTGGGCGTCGCGATGACGAACGCGAAGGACCTTCATGCGCCCAGCCCTTCACCAGGAGCCCGACCGGGGATTCGCATGGTCGGTCGTCGTAGAGCGCGACGGCGCCCTGGTCGCCGCGCGGTAGGGATCGAGCCCGCGGTCGGCGGTGCGCCAAGCGCCGTACACGCGCATGAGCTCGGGGATGCCCGGACGCTCGAGAGCTTCCTCGACCATGGCGGCGTGTGCTCGCGCCCGTTCGGAGGTCTCCGCCTCGTCGGGTCGTCGGATCGTCGTCATGTCTCCTCTTCGGATCGACCGTGCGGAATCCGGGCTGGCGCGCCTGCCCCCGCCAGCCTGCTCGCCATCGTAGCATGGACAAAGCTGCTCGGGATCGCTCCAATCGCTCCAACCATCGCCGGCCCCGAACTAGCGGGCGTTCCCCGCCCCGCCGTCGCCGTTCACGCGCCGGGTTCCGGGTGCTCCCACCGGAAGGCGCGGCAGCGCTCCGCGATCACCGGGGCGCCGCGCGGGGATCACCGGCCGTAGCCGTCGACGACGCGCGCCGCGCGAAACAGCCCGTCGGCCGCCTGCAGCGCCTTCGCGCGCAGCCGCGGGGCCAGGTCCGGGCGGTCCGCCAGGTAGCGCTCCACCACGGCCGCGGCCGCGGCCGTCTGGTGGCCGTCGAGCGTGGCGTGCAGCCAGCGCAGCGGAAAGAAGATGTCGCCGGTGCGCTGGATCTCCTCCAGCAGATCGAGGCTCGGCCGAAGGTAGGCCTCCGACTCGCGGGCGCGCAGGGGGTGATGCAGGAACCCGAGCGCGTTCAGGACCCACGGTTCGCGGGCGCGGGCGGCCGGGTCCCGCAGCGACTCGAAGAAGGCGTCGCGCACCGCCCGCTCGGCCGACAGCGCCGGCATCGCGAACTCGAACGCCGCGCGCCGGTCCGGGTTGTCGATGCGGTCCCGCTGCGCGGCCAGGATCTCCGCGCCGCCGGCCACGCCGCGGACCGCGAGCGCCTGCGCGAGCGCCGTGAAGTCGCGCTCGGCGAGCGGCACGCCGGGCGCTTCCTCCTCGCCGCGCCAGATGCGTTCGAGACGCCCGGCCGCTTCCGGCGACGTCGCCGCGTCGCGGTACGCCCCGAACCACGCCGCGGCCAGACTGCCGCCGCCGGCCGTCTCGGTCCCGCGCCACAGCAGGGCTTCGATCTCCGGCGCGAGCGCCGCGCGGCGCTCCGGCGGCAGATGACGCCAGTAGGTGGACGTCAGGTAGCCCAGAACCAGCGAGACGTTCTGCTCGTCCGTCTCCGCCGGCAGCGCCCGCCGCGCGAGGTCGATCAGCGCCTCGGGCTCGACGTCTCCTTCGAGGAGCGATTCGCGCAGCGAGACCCAGGCCACGGCGCGGGTCAGGGCATGGTCGATGCCCGGCAGTTCCGCGAGCAGGTGCTCCCGCGAGCGCGCGTCGAGGGCCGTCAGCCCGTAGCCGAGCCCGCCGCCGGCGGCGAGCACGTAGTCGGGCGCGGGCAGGCCCGCCGCCTCGGCGACCACGGTCTCGGCGTCCCGCAGGTGGACGGCCAGGGTGGTCGACGCCGCGCCGCCGTACCCCAGCCGGACGTCGAGCCGCTGGTTCCAGAGGCGCCCCGCCCCGGCCGGGTCGGACTGCCGCAGCGCGAGCCGCGCGATCGCGCCTCCTTCCGTCTCCAAGTCCACGTCGATCCGCGGCCGGCCGGCCTCCTCCACCCAGGTCCGGCTCCAGGCCGCCAGGTCCTCGTCCGTCCGGGCGTCGAGGATCGCGATCAGGTCCGGCCAGCTCGCGTTGGCGTAGCGGTACTCGGCGAGGTACTCGCGCAGGCCGCCGCGCAGCGCCTCCTCCCCCATCAGCCGCTCCAGGTGGGCGAAGACGATGGGCGCCTTCTGGTAGATGACGGCCCCGTACAGCGTCCCCGCCTCGTTCAGGTTGTCGAGCGGCTGCCGGATGGGGTTGGCGCCGGCCGTGCGGTCGACGCCGTACGCCGCCGGGTGGTGCGCGAGCAGGAACCGCAGGCCGTGGTCGACCTCCGGGAACGCCGGGTTGACGATCTTCGCCGCCAGGAAGTTGGCGAGCGTCTCCTTCAGCCAGACGTCGCTGAACCACGTCATGGTGACGAGGTCGCCGAACCACTGGTGCGCGGTCTCGTGGGCGATCAGGCTGGCCCTCCCCAGGTGCGCGTTCTGCGTGGCGCTCTCGTCGAGCAGCAGCGCGTCGGCGCGGTAGAAGATGGCCCCCGGATGCTCCATGCCGCCGTACTGGAAGGCCGGCACGAGCACGAAGTCGAACTTCTCGAACGGGAACGGGACGCCGGTGTACTCCTCGAGCCACGCCAGGGACGAGGCGTGCAGGTCGAAGAGGGCGTCCGCGTTGCGCTCCACCCTCCCGCGGTCGGTCTCGCGGTGGTACATCGCCATCCGCCGCCCGCCGCGCTCGGCTTCCTCCACCTCGAAGCGGCCCGCGGCGAAGGCGAACAGGTAGCTGCTGATCGCGTGGGTTTCGGTGAAGGTGAGCAGCGCCCGATCCCCGCGCTCCTCCCGCGAGGCGAGCGAGCCGTTGGCCACCGCCCGCCATCCCGCCGGCGCGTCGAGCCGCAGCCGGAAGCGCGCCTTCAGGTCCGGCTGGTCGAAGAGCGGCAAGGCGGCGCGCGCCCGGTCCGGCACGAAGAGCGTGTAGAGGAAGTCGTCCTGCCGGTTGAGCGGCCCGTCCCCGGCCGTGAACTCGATGCGCACCACGTTGTGCCCGGGCGAGACCGCCTCCGCCGGCACGACGACGTGCTCGCCGCGGACGTCGAAGTCGACCGGCTCGCCGGCCACCCGCACGGCGTGGACGTCGCGGGCCGGTTGCGCGAAGTCGAAGACCAGCGGCCCGGCCTCGGCGAGCGTGAACGAGGCGCTGACGGCGCCGGTGACCGGCTGGCCGCGCTCGGCGGGAATCGCGAGCCGGACGTCGTAGTGGACGTTGAAGATCGTGGCCGCGCGCCGCTCGGCCAGCGCCCGCGAAACGCCGGGACGCACTTCAAGGGCGGCCTCGCCGCCGCACCCGGCCACGCCGGCCAGGACGGCGCAGAGGCCCGCCCACGGCGCCGCTTCCGTGATGTGCCTTGTCGCGTGCATCGCACACCCTGACGGACGTCCGGCACTGCGCCGGATCGAGCCGCCGCATCCCCCGCAGGATAGCACCGTCGATTGCGCGCGGACGAGACCCGCCCGGGCCGCGGGCGCGCGGGCGCCGGACGTCGACACGCCCGCGCCCGGTACGGCATAGTGTCCCGGTGACTCACCCGAACCGCGCGGCCATCCCCCTGGCGGCCCTGCTCGCGCTGTCCGCGGCGCCGGCCGCCGCGCAGAACACCGACTGGGACACCTACCTCGGCGACGCCGGCCGCCGGCACTACTCGCCGCTCGCCGGGATCACCCGCGAGAACGTCGCCGACCTGGAGGTGGCCTGGACCTACGACTCCGGCGAATTGCGGCCGGGCAACTCCACCATGTACACCAGCCCGCTGGTCGTCGACGGGGTGCTCTACGGACTCTCCCCGCGGCTCGTCGCGTTCGCCCTCGACGCGGCCACCGGCGAGGAGCTGTGGCGCTACGACCCCGGCCTCAAGGGCGCGCCCCAGCGCGGCCTGACGTGGTGGGAGCGCGGCGCCGCGGCGCGGCTGTTCTTCACCGGGGACGACTCGCTCGTCGCGCTCGATCCGGCCGCGGGCCGGCCGGTCGTCGACTTCGGCGACGACGGCGTCGTCGACCTGTCGGCGACCTTCGCGGAAGACGGCCCGCTGCGCGTCACCGTGCCCGGCGTCGTCTTCGAGGACCTGATCGTGCTGGGCTTCTCGACCAGCGAGGCGGCCGACGCGCTGCCGGGCGCAATCTCGGCCTACAGCGCCCTCGACGGCTCGCTGGTCTGGCGCCACCGCAACGTGCCGCGGCCGGGCGAGCCGGGCGCGGAGACCTGGGCGGAAGGCGCGCTGGAGGCCGCCGGCGGCGCCAACACCTGGACCGGCATGGCGCTCGACGCCGGGCGCGGCCTGCTGTTCGCGCCGACCGGGTCGGCGACGCCCGACTTCTACGGCGCGTCGCGCGTCGGCGACAACCTGTTCGCCAACAGCCTGCTGGCCATCGACGCGCGGACCGGCGAACGGCGCTGGCACTTTCAGACCGTCCGCCACGACGTCTGGGACCGCGACCTGCCGTCGCCCCCGACGCTGGTGCGGCTCGAACGCGGCGGACGGACGATCGACGCGGTGGCGGTCACCACCAAGTCCGGCCACCTCTTCCTCTTCGAGCGCGAGACGGGCGAGCCGCTCTACGACGTCGGCGAGGTGGCGGCGCACCCGAGCGCCATTCCGGGCGAGGTGGTCGTGACGACGCAGCCGGAGTCGTCGATCGCGCTCACGCGGCAGCGCTTCGAGATGACGACGCGCAGCCAGGAGTCGATCGACTTCGTGAGCGCGATCTACGAACGCCTCGATCAGCGGCCGTGGGCGCCGCCCAGCCTGCAGGGGACGATGATGTACCCCGGCTACGACGGCGGCCAGGAATGGGGCGGCTCGGCGTTCGACCCGGCGACCAACCGGCTGATCGTCAACTCCTCCGAGATCGGCGCCATCCTGCAGCTCTACGAGGTCCCGGCCGGCTTCAGCGCGCGCGCCGTCTACGCCGAGCACTGCGGGACGTGCCACGGCGCCGACCGCGCCGGCAACGCCGTCGGCCCCGCCCTGATCGGCGTCGGCGAGCGGCTGACCGCGCGGGAGATCGACGACGTCGTGCGCAACGGCAGGGGCCGCATGACCGGATTCGCCCACCTGGACGAGATCGAGATCCGCGCCGCGGTCCGCTACGTCCGCAACCCGGAGGAGGAAGAGGACCGGCCGCCGTCGACCGCCGTGGACTACGCCTTCGGCGGCTACCGGTGGCTGCGGGACCAGGACGGCCTGCCGGGCAACCGCGCGCCCTGGGGCACGTTGACGTCGGTCGACCTCGCGACCGGCGGCTTCGACTGGCAGGTGCCCTTCGGCGACTACCCGCAAACCGTCGGGCAGGGTCTCGGCTCGGAGAGCTACGGCGGGCCGGTGGTCACCGCCTCGGGGCTGATCTTCATCGCGGCGACGCCGGACCGGAAGATCCGCGCCTACGACACGCGCGACGGCGCGGAGCTGTGGCAGGCGGACCTGCCGGCCGCCGGCTTCTCGACCCCCGCGGTCTACGCCGTGGACGGCCGGCAGTACGTGGTCATCGCGGCCGGCGGCGGCCGCATGGGCCCGCCGTCCGGCTCGGAGTACGTCGCCTTCGCCCTGCCGGAGCCGGAGGACCGGCGCGGCCGGTGAGTCCGGAGCCTGCAACGCCTCGGCCGACCCTCCATACCCTCCATCCACCTGCCGGGCGATGATCCGATCTCTGCTCGACGCGGCGTACGAGCGCTTCCCGGGGTTGTGGCGAGCGGCCCAGGTGGCTTGGGTCCCCGTCCTGTGCTTCGCCCTGCTGCCCTTCCGGCGTCGTCCCCGCCGGGGCCGGGCGGTCGAAAATCCGGACGTCGTGGCGCGGACGGCGGAGTACAACCGGGCCGCGGAGCGGTACTTCGCCGAACACCCCGATCCGGGGTTTCTGCTCGCCAAGCCGTTCAGCGATTCGGCGTTCGCCCGGCATCTCGTCGACATCGGCATCCTGATCGGCGGCTCGGGGATCGAGCCGGGGGACACCGTGCTGGAGATAGGCGCCGGGTCCTGCTGGCTGTCGCACATGTTGAACCGCCACGGGTGCCGCACCATCGCCGTCGACGTCTCGCCGACCGCGCTCGCCCTCGGCCGGCGGCTCTTCGAACGCGATCCCTGGACGAACTGGGCGCTCGAACCCCGTTTCCTGGCCTACGACGGGCATCGGCTGCCCCTCGACGACGGTTCGTGCGACCGCATCCTGCTGTACGACGCCTTCCACCACGTCCCGAACCAGCGGGAGCTGCTCGCGGAGATGCACCGGGTGCTGAAAGCCGACGGCGTCGCGGCGATGTCCGAACCGGGACGGGGACACGCTTCCAGCTGGTCCAGCATCACCGAAACGGCCGACTGGGGCGTGCTGGAGAACGAACTGGTCGTCGAGGACGTCGCCGCGCTGGCCGAGGCCGCCGGATTCCGCGCGGTGAACGTGCTGGCGGAAGGGCCGAAGCGCTTCAAGGTGCCGGTGCGCCGCATCGGCCGTTTCAGCGGCGGACGGGGGTTCCGCCACTACTGGGCCGACCTGTGCCGCGAGATGGCCGGGCACCATTACCTGCTGCTGCACAAGGGCAGCCCGACGCCGACCACTGTCCGGCCCGGGGGGCTGGGGGCCCGGCTCCGTCTCCTGCGCCCCGCGGCGGCTCTGTCCCGGGGGGAACCGCTGCGCGTGGTCCTGCGCGTCATGAACGTCGGCGACACCCGCTGGCTGCATCGGGGCGTCGGCGAGCCGCGCGCCGGGTGGACGCGGCTGGGCGCCCACCTGCATGAAGCGGGGGAACCGCTGGGCGCGGTGATCGACTTCGACTGGCATCGCGCGGCGCTCGACCGCGACGTCGACCCCGGCGAGTCGTTCACCGTCCGGCTCGCACTGCCCGGCATCGATCGCCCGGGCCGCTACGACGTGCTGTTCGATCTCGTGATCGAGGGCACGGCGTGGTTCGCGGAGCGCGGCGCCTCGAGACCTCCGAGGTTGCGGGTGTCGGTCACCTGACGGCCGGACCGCCGCGGGGCGGCGATGATAGATGGCGCAACGCGCGCCGGGGAGAAGAATGCGATTTCCGTTCGGCCGAAACTGGCGCAGGCGCCTCGACACCCGCACGCCCGAGACGATCGGGACCGGCTCGCGGCGTTGACCGCCGCCTCGTTGCGCGGCTTCCGGCCCCGGGACCGATGCAACGAAGCGGCGGCGTCCGGTTCACCGGTCCGGGTGACGGGTCGGTATGGATCCGACGACCGTCGACGACGGGCGGATTGAAGAGAAAACTGGAAGGTCGGTGCGACGAGTAGTACAGTGCCTCGTGCGCCGCGTGGGTCAGAAGCGCAACGGTCACTCTCGGCCCCACCACCAGCGAGGCTCCGACGATGGCTCTGGAATTCCTGATCGGGGGGCGGCGGTTTCCGGCTGAAAGAGGCTCGCTCACGATTGAGCGCCGGCTGAACGGCTGCCCCACGGCGAAGTTTCGCGCCCGTATCGACGCGCCCCGGTTGCTGACGGGAGCGCACCTCGCGTCGGCGCTCTCCCCGTTCGCCGGCGAGGCCGGGCGGTCGGACGCCCCGGAAGGCGGGGCGGTCCAGTCACGCGACCTGACGGCCGAGGGCTTCACGAACGCCGTCGGCCTGTCCACGACCCGCGTACTGGAAGACGGCGTTCAGGTTGCGCGCTGGGAGTGCCGTCTGGTCGACGAGCACGGCCTGCCGCTCGCGGACACCGAACATCACGTCAAGGTCGGCGACCTGCTGCTCTTTTTCCGAGCCGACGGGTCCGCTCTGTTGAATCAGGCCCTGCCGGTGGTCTACGTCCGGGCGGGCCGCGGGTCAACCACGGGGGCGATTCGCGTCGCCCGGCCGGAGGGCGCCTTTCCCGAGTCGTTCCCCGACGTCGTCCGGTGGCGGCACGCGACGGGCAACGACGTCGTGAGCGTCGAACGGCTCGCGACGCCGGCCCGGCTCACGAACCTGACGGCCGCGGCGGGCGACGGCCAGGCGAGTCTGGCGTGGGACGAGCTCACCGGCATGTCCGGCTACGAGTACCGCTACCGGCGCGGCGCGGCTCCGTGGGGGGACGCGGCCGCCTTCCCGGCCGGAACCCGAAACGGCGGGACGGTGACGGGCCTGGAGAACGGCGTGCTCTACACGCTCCAGGTCCGCGGATTCATCTCCGCGGCGGACGGCAAGCTGGTGGGCGCGTGGGCGAGCGTCGGCGTGATCCCGAGCGCCGCGCCGGCGTTCAGCGCCGACCAGCACGACCTGCAGTTCTTCATCGGGCAAGCGAAGACCGTGACGCTGCCGCGGCTGCTCGGCGGCGAGTTGCCCTACGCCTATTCGGTTCGGCCGGCGCTTCCCGCCGGTCTGAGGTTCAGCGCGCCGACGACCCCGGACGGATCGCCCTCGATCGGAGGCACGCCGGCCGGCAGTCCGTCGAGCGGCGCGTTCACGCTCCAGGGATCCGACGGGACCGGGGACGTCATGCTCGACACGTTCCAGATCCACGTGGCGGCGGCGAACGCCAACGTGCAGCCGTACTTCGTCGACCAGAGCGGTCCCGACGTCGGGTTGATTCAGGGGACGGCCGTCGGCGGGTCAGGAGTGCTGCCCGGCGCCGTGTCGGGGAACGCGCCGGTCGTGCATTCCATCGTCGAGACCCTTCCGGACGGCGTTACCTTCGATGCCGCCAACGTGCGCCTGACGGGAACTCCGTCCGCTGCCGCGCCGGCCAGCACGTACACGTTGCGCGCGACCGACGCGGACGGCGAGCATACGGACCTGTCGTTCCGGATTACGGTCGCGGCGCCGTCGACCGGACCGGGCCAGCCCGTGTGGGGCGCGATTCCGGACGTCACCCTGGTCGCCGACCGGCAGGCGCACCACGTCCTTCCGGCCCCGGCCGGCGGCGCGCCGCCCATCGGGTATGCGCTCCGCGGCGCGGCCCTCCCCGCCGGGCTCTCGCTGAACGGCCTGACCATCACCGGGGTCCCGAAGGCCGCGGCCCCGCGCACGCGGTACACGGTGGTCGCCACGGCCAGCGGCGCGGGAACCGGCGTCGCGCAGACGTTCCACCTTGCCGTCGTCGCGGCCACCGCTCGTCCCGGCGCGCCGGCCGGCCTCACGTCGACCGGCGGTCAGAACCGGCAGGTCACCGTCCAGTGGTCGAATCCGGGCGCGCCGGCGCCGACGCACGTCGAGTACCAGCTTCAGGCAGGGGGCGCGGGCGCTTTCGGCAACCGCACCCGCGTCCCCTACCCCCCGAACCACACGCTGGTCATCACCGGGCTCGGCGTCGGGGTCGCGTACGTGGCGCGCATCGTGTTCGTCAACGCCGCGGGAACCGGCGCAGCGGCCGATGCTCCCAGCGCCGCCACGCTGGGCCGGCCGACGGCGATCACGAACGTCCGCCAGACCGCCGCCAGCAGATTCACGCCCACGTCCGCCATCACCATCGGTTGGGCGCACGACGGCACGAGATCGATCACGGGGTTTCAGTACCGTTACCGCCGGTCCGGCGCCGCGGCCTATGGAGACTGGAGCGACGTCACCGGGGGCGCCACGGCGAGATCCGTGACGCTCGACGATCTGCCGTTCGGCTACGCCTACGACGTGCAACTGCAGGCCGTCAACGCCGCGGGAGCGACGCCGTCCGGGCGAATCCAGGCGTACACGCCTCCAACCAGGGCCCGGAACACACGTCTGTCCCGCCCATCGCAGAGCGCCCCGAACGACTGGGTCGTGTCGTGGGACGCGCCGGTGCTGCCGGCGGGCACCGCGAGCACGTTCATCACGGGGTACCGTGTGCTCTTCGCCTACGGACCAACCGAGGCAGGGGTGGATGGCTACTTCCGCAATCCCGCAACCATCGTGCAGCGCGAGTCGGACCGCACTTACCCGGCGACCGACCGAAGCGCGACGATTCGTCACCAGCCGGTCGCCGGGCAGTACTATCGCGCGTGGGTCAACGTCGTCGGCCTTGGCGGCTGGCCCAGCGGCGGATGGGGAAGCTCCGTGGTGCAGATTCCCTCGCGGTCGCAACATGCGGGGGGGGCAGGCCCAGCCCCCGCAGCCGACCGCGGAGCACCGGCCCGCGAACGTCCCCCCGAAGCAGGCCCAGCAGTCCGCCGCGTTGCCTGCCCCGGCCTGGATCGGCGCCGTCGTCAACACGCCGAACGCCGTCGACGTTCGGTGGGCGGCGGTTGCGGGAGCGACCGGCTACCAGTATCGCGTCAACGTGACGAACGAGCGCGGGGTGCGGCAATCGACTCACGTCGACTGGACGACCGTGCCCGGCGATGCGCCGAGCCTCGTGCTGGCGGCTCTGAACGGCGTGGCGGACGCCTACTACGCCGTGGAGGTCCGGGCGGCCGGCTCGACCGAATCGATCACGGCCGAGCGCTTCGGGCCGTGGCGCACGAGCTGGAACGGCGAACACCCCGTCCTCGTGACGACGGCGAAGCCGCACGGCCTGGCCCTCGACCCGGACGGCGGAACTCCGCCGCGGGTTCAGTTCAGGCGGCTGTCCGGGAGCGACGACTTCGATGCGTCGGGTTCGGACGGAGTCGCTAAGCACATGTTCCCGCTGGCGGACGTGCCGTCCGACACGTCGTTCACCGTCCAGTCGGCGCGCCTCCTGGAGGAAGCGCCGCCGACCGGTGAACGCAATCCCGAATGGCGGCAGGCGCTGACCGCCGAGACGGTGAGCAAGCCGAACGTGCCGGAGCCGCGGCCGCTGCGCGACGAGGTGATCATCCACGACACCGAGGCGGGGCCGGCCGAGCCGCTGATCGGGCGGGGCGGCCCGCGCGCCGACTGGTGGAACGTGGCGCGCGTCGGCGCGCGGGTCTACTGGGCGACCGAACCGACCGCGCCGCACGGCCTCGCGGACGGAGAGCCGGTCATGCTCACCACGGGCGACGCCGACTACGACGGCCGACCGCTCGGGGCGCGCGTCGGCGCGCTGCCGGACGAGCTCTCCGGGCTGCCCGGATTCTCCGCCGCGAACACGTTCGCCTTCGACGAAGATGCGGACGATCCGTTCAACCTCGCCGACGTGATCCGGACCGCCGCCCCGCGCATCGGCCCGTTCCCGAACCAGATCACCCGGATAACCGGCGCGGGAGACCGCAAGACGCTGCACGTCCGCGCCACCACGGGACTGTCCCACGGCAGCATCGTCCGGCTGGTCGGCGTCACGGGCGTGGACAGCCTGAACCGCTACCCCGCCGTCCAGGTCAGCGCGACGACCATCGTCGTAAGCAACCCGGGCGGCCCGCTCGCGATCGCGCCGGATACGGAAGCGCATTGGGAAGCGTACTCGCGGACGACGAGCTCCTGGCACGCCATCAGGTCGCTGGCGCCGCGCGGCCTCCCCCACCCCGGCGTCTACCGGGTGGGCACGGCGCGGGGCACGGCGCCGGCGGTAGGGCGGATCGTGCAGTTCGAGCACATCCTGCTGGACGGCGCGGTGACGCAGAAGGAATTCATCGTCGCCAGCCGGGGCCCGTTCGGCGCCTGGTTCGAAATCGTGCTGCGCGACTCCAGCCAGAGCCTCGAGTTGCAGTCGTCCCAGACGCCCCACTGGCACTGGGCGGAGGTGCTGTACACCGCGGCGCCGCTCCCGCCGCGCACGGTGCTGGACGCCGTCTCGTCGGTCGTGAGCAGCAGCCGGACCAGCCCTGCCGGCGGCCACGCCTGGACGCTGGGAGTGGCCGACACGTCACCCTACCGGGCCTACGCCGACGGATCGGGCGGGCAGGCGGACGACGGCTGGGTCTGCCTGCCCGGCATGCTGCACGGCGGCCACCGGATCCCGCCCACCGCGCGGTTTCCCGTGCTGGCCAAGACGTCGAGCACGATCACCGTGGGCCGGCTTCCGCGGACCGGGGTCACGCGCGGCGATCTGACCGCGGCGGGCTTCACGGGGCTGGGCACGGCGCCGCTGGCGCTCCCCGTCACCGAGATCGGCGACGCGCGGTACCAGCCGCTGGAGCGGGCGCGGCTGTTCGCCGGGGTCGTCTGGAGCGTGCGCTGGGAGGTGGCCGCGGGCGCCAACACGGCGTGGTACCACCTCGAGTGTCTCGGCCACGCGCACGTCCTCGACCACCGCCTCGTCCGCGCCTTCTACGAAACTCCGCCCGACACCACGATTCGCGGTCTGGCCAAGCATCTGATCGACACCTGGGTCAACCCGTACTCGCCGACGGATCGACAGATCGCGGCGGCCGACGCCACGCTGTACGTCACCGGCCCGGCGAAGGCGGACGTCTGGGACTGGATTCCCGCCTCCGAAGCGCTCACCCGCCTGCTCGACCACCAGGCCGCAGGGATCGACGGCTACTGGTACGTGGACGAGTTCAGACGGCTGATCGTCAGCCAGCGCGCCCAGCCGACGTCGGCCGCGCCGCTGGTCCTGCGGCAGGGCCGGCACATCGACGGCGGGGCGGTGACGGTCGATCCGGCGCGCCTGGTCACCGTCCAGACGGTCGTCGGATTCGTCCCGGAAGCCGCGAACCAGACCGAGCACTTCAGCACGGCGCCGGACCGGACCGCCGCGCCGCCCGTCTCCGCGATCCGGACGGCGGCGGACGGGCGGCAGTTCGTGCAACTCGCCCACCGCCCCGCTTCGATCCCGGCCGTCCGCCGCGCCGTGGACGGCGGGACGGTGGACGAGTCGGTCACGGAAGATCCGGCCGCTCCCGGCGCGGCGCCGGTCTGGATCCTGGATCGCGCGCGGGGGATACTGACCCGCAACACCGGTCACGCGCAGGTCGATCCGGCGCCGGCCGGCCGCCGCGTGACGGTCGACTACGTCTACAGCGAACCGACCGTCGTCACGACCCCGGCCGGCGCGGACCATGCAACGCTTCGGGACGCGTCGCCGGCCGTCAAGGCGTACGGCGTCCTGCACCGTGTCCACCAGGACGCGGCGCTGGACGACCTGGCCCGGACGCAGGCCGCGGCCGACGCCCTGCTGGCGCGGAACGCCTTCCCGGCGCGCTACGCCGACCTCGTTCTGCTTCCGGACGACCCGTCGATAATCCGGCTGCGGGAAGGACAGGTCGTCGACGTCCAGGCGCCGGCGCTCGGCATCGGCCGGACGGGCACTCCCGAGCGGCCGGACGCCGCGCGGCCCGCCGGCAAGTGGCTGGTCGAGTCGATCACGATCGACATCGCCAACGACAAGCCCCGTCTGGGTTGCCGGCTGCTGGCGCGGGACTGGCATCTTCCTCCCGGCGCGCCCCTGGCCGCCCCCCGACGCCTCGTCACGCCGACCCGGAGCAGCACGCGGCCGCACGCGCCGGGAGCCGTCACGGATCGGACCCAGACGCTCGAAGGGGTGCGGCTGCCGCATGCGCTCGGCGGGGCGTGGGGCGCCAGCAACACGTCGAACGCGCCGGACGGCGCGCGCATCGCCGGCGGCGTAGTCGTCCCGTTCGACGGGAGCCGGTTCCTCCCCCGCGCGCTCCACTGGCGCGCCATGGTGCAGACGTTCGGCGACGCCGTCATCGAGCTGTTCCTGTGGGACGTCGACGCCGGCGCGCGCGTCGCCGGCAGCACGCTGTCGTCGATCAGCGCGGCCAGTCCCGCCCACCAACGCAAGGGCGGCTTCGCGCTCCCGCCGGAAGTCCGGCGCTACGAGCTCCGTTGTCGACTGACCGCGCCCGCGACGCCCAATCCTCGAAGCGGCGACGAAGCGTGGGTCTGGGCGGCGGAATTGAGCATAGGGAGGACATGGCCATGAAGAACTGGACCGAGCGGATCGGCATCGTCGTGGCGGCGGGCGTGCTGAGCATGGTGCTGAACGCGCCGCCCGGCGAGACGCAGCAGGTGTCGCCCCGCGCCGGGGCCGTGCCGGCCGGCGGCATCATCTTCACACGCACCGTTTTCACTACCACGCTGCCGGATATCCGAATCCTCGGAACGTGGATGGAAGCCGCGACCATCCGGGCCGTTGCCCGGGAGCGACCGGCGGATCCGGACGGATGCCGGCGACTTGCCAATCACGCCATGCAACGTCTACGATTCACTGACCGTCCATGCAGAAGGAGTAAACTATGAACCTGCTGTCCGAGATCCACGTCGGGTTGTCGCTGGCGAGCACGCTGGCCGAGCACCACGCGAAGGCGCAGCACGCGCTGGCTGTCGCGACGGACGCGCTGAACCGGGCCGAGAAGATCGCGGGAGACTCGGTGCATTCGGACGACAGCAAGCGGGCCGCGCTTGCATTGCTGCGCGGCGCCGCCGTCGAGGCGATAGATCGATACGTGTCGTCGCTCCATACGGCGAACGACACCGCGGGCAAGCTCAGCGCTCACGTGAACGCCCATCGCGGCGGTGACGGTGCCGGGCAGTCGTGATCCGCTTCCGCATGGCGGCCTCCGACAGGAGCAGTTCGCCGCGGACGTCCGTACGCTCATCGAACGGCACGAAGGGCTCCGACTGAAGCCGTACCTGGATACGCGCGGGAAGTGGACCATCGGCTACGGCCGAAATCTTTCCGACGACGGGGTCCGCAAGGGCGAAGCGGATGTCCTGCTCGCGAACGACGTGCGCGCGGCGCAGGCCGATCTGGCGCGCTACCAGTGGTTCTCGCCGCTCTCGCCCGTCCGTCAAGCCGTGGTGACGGACATGGTGTTCCAGTTGGGATCGAACGGATTCGCCGGGTTTCGCGACACCATCGCCGCCATCGCCGCCGGGCGCTGGAACGATGCCGCGGACGCGATGCTGGATTCGGCCTGGGCGCGCGAAGTGCCGTCCCGCGCCCAGCGGCTTTCGCAGATGATGCGAACGAATACGTGGCCGGTCCGGTGAGGCCGGGACTGCTGCTGGTCGTGCTGGCCGCCCTGTTTCAGATCGCCTTGCGGTTGCCGCCGCCGTAGGACCGGCGCTCTGTCCCGCCTCGATCGCCCCTCGCACGTTCGCGGCTCCGGACCCGGTGGCGGGTGGCCGCGGGCGGCCCGGCCGGATTCAGAAAATACTCGTCAGCGCCACCGCCAACTGGTAGCCGGCCCTCCGCTCACGCCAACGCTCGCGCCCCACCGTCAACTGCATGCGCACGTCCCGGCGCGAATCTTCGGACGAGAGCCACGAGAGACCGGCCCTCGTCACGCCCCCTCCAAACCCCGCGCGGCGCCAGCCCGCCGTCGGCGACAGGACGCCCCGCGGACGACGAGACCGCCACCCGTACCCCACCTCGCCGTCCACCGACAACGCCCGCGCCTCCGGCGTCCACGACGCGCCGCGGTGCGGACCCTCCGCCCCCGCGCCTCCCAACAGGCCGTCCCCCCGAGCGACGGCTCGCCGGCCGCGCCCCAGCGCGGGGCCAGCGCCGCCCGCAGACCCGTCCCGTCCGGCCGCGACCGGAAGGCCAGGCGGGCCAGCGCCCCGTATTCTTCGTAGCCCGCCGCCGAATGCGCCGACAGCCAGCGGCCCCGCGCCTCCAGGTCGAGCCGCGCCGCCGACGCCCGCAGCCCCCCGACCAGTTCCACACCCGCCCCCGTCTGGCCGTCGCCCCCGTCCCAACGCCCCCCGAACCGAACGAACGGAGAAACCGCCCGACGCCCTCGAAGCCTCCAGCCCAGGCGGCCCCGGTGCACCCTCGCCGCCAGGCCCGCCACCGTCGGCCCGACGCCCGCCGACGACAGCAACAACGAGCCGGCGCCCCCCCACCACCGACAGGGCCACACCGCTTCCCTCGGCCACCTCCTGCCGAAGACCCGCCGCCGTCATCGTCATCGTCAGCTCGCCCGGATCGCCGAACGGCTCATCCCCCCGCGCATCCGCCGCCGCGCCCCGGCCGTAACCGCCGACGGCCCACAGTTCCAGCCCCCGCGAGAACCGGCCCCGCAGGTACGGATACACGCTCGTCATCCGCGTCGCCAGCCAGCCCTCCGCGCCCCCACCCGACGCCGCCGCGTAGTCGGCCGCCCCTCAACCGCGGCCCACGGCCGCGCCGGCCAGCCAGCCGGCGCCGAGCCGCCCGTCGGCCCCCACGTACAGCGAACGCAGGTCGCCGCGGAGCGCCCCGCCTCGGGCGTGCCGCTGAACGACTGCCGGTCGCCCGCCCCCCACACCGTGTAGCGGCTCGCGCCGCCCCCGGCCGCGCCGCCGCCCAGCGGCGCCTGGAACGACCGCCCCCACACGAGGCCGTCCCCACCCGCCGAAGGGAATCGGCCCACCGAGAGGCCGCCCGCGGAACCCGACGCCAAGAATCCACCCAGGCCACCCACGGAACCCGCCGCGGGAAGGCCCACGGACGTGCTCGGCCCGAACCCTGCGCCCGCCGCAAGACCGCCCTGACCCCGCATGCCCGCCAGCGCGTTCCCCACCGCCCCCGGCGCACCGCCCCGCCCCGACCCGCCGCTCCCGGGCGGCCCCGCCCCGCGCGCGCGAAAGCGCTCGCCGACGACCCCCGTCACGCTCGACAGCAACGCACGGCCCTGCGCCGCCAGCGCATCCCGCCGCAACACCTCCTCCTCGACCGACGCCTCGACCTCGATCGTGAACGTCAGGCTAGCCATGCCCGGCGACGCCGAGTCCGCCGCCGCATACGTGTACGACGGCGCCGACGGCGTGCCGCTGACCGTGCGCGACGCCGGGTCGAACGCCAGCCCCGCCGGCAGCGCCGGCGTCAGCGCGTACGTCAAGGCGCCCGCGCCGCCCGCCGCCGACGGCAGCACGAACGGCGCGGCCTCCTCGTACTGCCTCCAGCGCCGGTCCTCAATGCGCGCGCCGCCGAACGTCCGGCGCGGCGGGCGCCACAGGCACCCCCGTGGCCGCCGCCGACCACCCGCCCGCGCCCGCACGCACCTGCACCTGATAGGCCGCGCCGTTCGTCAACCCCGTGATGGCCGCCCGAGCGTCCATGCCCGCCGTCTCGGCGGCCAGCTCCGTCCACCCCCCCGGCGCCCTCGGGCCGCCGCCGGCCCGCCGGCCGACAGCGCCGTCCAACGGACCTCCAACCGCCCGTCGCCCGGAACCAGGCTGACTTCGAGATCGCCGCCGCCCGACGAGGCGCACGGCAGGTCGACGCCGCCCTCCTGCGGATTGATGCTATCCGCGAACCTGCACAAGGCGGCCGGTATCGAACCCGACAACTGGTTGTAGGAGAGCCACAACGATTCCAGATTCGGCAGGCCGCCCAGAGACGACGGGATCGCGCCAGACAACTGGTTGCGCCGGATACTCAACCCCTTCAGATTCGGCAGGCCGCCTAGCGACGACGGGATCGCGCCAGACAACTGGTTGTCGGCGAGAACCAAAACCTCCAGATTCGGCAGGCCGCCCAGCGACGACGGAATCGTGCCCGACAACCGGTTTGTCGGCGAGATGCAAAAGTTCCAGATTTCTCAGACCGCCCAGCGACGACGGGATCGCGCCAGACAACTGGTTGTCGGCGAGAACCAACCACTTCAGATTCGGCGGGCTGCCCAGCGACGACGGAATCGTGCCCGACAACCGGTTTGCCGGAAAGATCCAGAATCTCCAGATTCAGGCCGCCCAGCGACGACGGGACCGTACCCGACAACTGGTTGCCGGCAAGAAACAACCACCGCAGATTCGGCAGGCCGCTCAGGGATGACGGGATCGCGCCCGACAACTGGTTGTGGTCAAGACGCAATTCCACCACGCTGCCGTCTACCGTGCTGACTCCATGCCACTGGTCGAGCGGCGCATGAGTGTTCCAGTTCGCGTCGTCGGCCCAGTTCGCGCCGCCCGCGGCCTCGTAGAACTCCGCGAGCACCGCCCGTTCCTCACCCGAGCCCGCGCACGGCAGAATCACGCCGCCCTGCTGCGGATTGATGCTGTCAGCGAACCTGCACAAGGCAGCCGGTATCGAGCCCGACAACCGGTTGCCGACGAGAACCAACTCATCCAGATTCGCCAGCGTGCCCAGCGACGACGGAATCGTGCCCGACAACTGGTTTGTCGGGCAACCGCAACTCCACCACGCTGCCGGCCGTGTCCATGCGCACTCCATACCACTGGTCGATCGGCGCATCGGTGTTCCATTTCGCGTCGTCGGCCCAGTTCGCGCCGCCTGCGGCCTCGTGGAACTCCATGAGCACCGCCCGGGCGTCGCCGGACGCACACGGCAGAATCACGCCGCCCTGCTGCGGATTGACGTCGCCCGCGAACCTGCACAAGGCGACCGATATCGAACCCGACAACTGGTTGTAGGAGAGCCACAACGATTCCAGATTCGGCAGGCCGCCCAGAGACGACGGGATCGCGCCAGACAACTGGTTGCGGTCAAGACGCAACCACCTCAAATTCGGCGGATCGCCCAGAGACGACGGGATCGCACCAGACAACTGGTTGCGGGAGAGCTCCAAAATCTCCAGATTCGGCAGGTCGCCCAGAGACGACGGGATCGCGCCAGACAACCGGTTGTCGTAAAGATGCAACCACCTCAAATTCGTCAGGCCGCCCAGAGACGACGGGATCGTGCCAGACAACCGGTTTCGGAAAAGAGCCAAGTGCGTCACACGACCGGCGACGTCCGTGCCCACCCCGTACCACTCGCCGAGCGGCGCATCGGTGTTCCAGTTCGTGTCGTCGGTCCAGTTCGCGCCGCCCGCGGCCTCGTGGAACTCCATGAGCACCGCCCGGGCGTTCGACACGGGCGGCGCGCTCCGGCGGCCGCCGGGCGGGGCGGCGGCGTCGCCGGCGGCGAGGGCCGCGCGGAGCCCCAGACCGCCACCCACCGCCGCGCCGGCGAGGCCCGCCATTGCGTCGAACCCCAGACCGCCGCCGCCGGCCGACCTGGCCGCCGCCGCTTCCGCCGCCGTCGCGAAGTTCGCCTGCGCTATCGCCGCCGTCGCCGTCTCGCCCCCGAACGCCGCGCTCACCGACAACTCGACCGCGCCAGCGGAGCCCGGGTTCACCACCACCGCCGCCTGACCCAGCGCGTTTGTCGTCAGCGCCACCTGCGACAGACCGGCGTTCAGCGTCGCCGTGCCCCCCTCGCCGAGCAGGAACCGCACCGACGCCCCCGCCACAGGCAGGCCGTTGCGGTCGCGCACCTCCACCAGGATCGGAACCGCCGTACCCTGCTCGATGACGTTGACGCTGTTCTCGCCTTCGAGCACGACGATGCGAAGACCCGCGTCCTGGGCCGCCACCGACGCCGCCAGCAGAACGAAGGCGGCCGTCCCGACCACGCCGAGGCGTCTGATTCCGTCCATTTGCCGGTCTCCTCAGATGCAGCCCCGCTGACCAATCCCGCGAAAGCGCTCGGCATCGTCATCCAGCGCGCAGAAGCCGGCAGCGTAGCGCCCCGTCGCCGGCGGTGCGTTCGAGCACGCTCGGCGCCGGCCGCGCCGTGTCGTTCAGTACGGTCGGCATGCGGCCGGATGCGCCTGCCACGTCACAATTTTACCGGGGATGGCGATCAGCGTGATCAGGGTGGCGCGCGAGCCGAACCGCCGGCCCGCGGGCCACGGCTCCGGTCTCGGCGCGCCGACGCCGGGGCCGCCGCGTTCGCCTTCCATGCGCGCGCTCACAGCTTGCGGCAGGCCCGAAGCTGGATGTACGGGGCTGCGACGCCGCGGCCGGCGCCGCTGGTCGCGCCGCCGAGGGTGACGCCGCCGCCACTGAGGGTGACACCGCCGCCGGTAAGGCGGACACCGCCGCCGCTGAGGCGGACATCGCCGCCCGTCAGCGTTACGCCGCCACCGCTGAGGCTGACGCCGCCGCCGCTGAGACGAACGCCGCCGCCGCTGAGGGTGACACCGCCGCCGGAGACGCGCGGGCCTGCCGACTGCCCCGTAGTGGTGTAGGTCCGCTACGACACGAATCGGCTTCCGAGGGCATCGTTCCCTCCATCGACCCTTATGTCACGTGCGCCTTCGTATGCGTGCGTGTGCTGGTGGTTGACCGTCGGCCGGGTATAGTGGGCGGTGGGCCGGGTATAGTTGACTGACGGTCGCGTGTAGTTGACGGTGGGCCGCGTGTAGTTGGCGGTCGGCCGCCAGTAGCCCGCCGTGGGCCGCGTATACCTGACGGTCGGCCGCGTGTAGCTGGCGGTCGGCCGCGTGTAGCTGGCGGCCAGCGTGCCGGAGCCGTGGCTGTGCGCGCCGGTCGCGCGGGACTCCCGGTCGCCGAGCGCCGTCCCGACCGTGCCCGCATCCGTCCCTCCGCTGACCAGACCGACCACGTAGCGCCCGCGGGCGGGCGTGTACTCGGCCCATCCGGCCCAGCATTCCCCGGTCTGGAAGATGATGCCGCCGGCCGGCACGGCCCCGGCGCGGGGCGACACCTGCTGCGTCTCGCCCGACCGTGCGTTCAGCACCATGCTCAGCACGCCCGCCGCCACGACGATTCCGATCCGTTCGGTCCAGGTCTTCATGGCCAAGTCCTCCCGACACTCGAATCCTGTTTCGGATCGCCCCGCGGTCGCCGCGGCCGCGGGACCAGCGCCCACGATCGACCGACCCGGACGACGCGCTGCCCGCCGACACCGCTTCCGAGCCAGCGTCCAACAGCCCGTGGAAGTCTGTTCGCTGCGCAGGTCCGTTCAGACAGCATGGCCAGCTTGGCGAATCTCCCCGTCCCCAGGTCGACTCCAAACCTGCTGGCTTTATACCACGGGCTGCCATGACGGGCGCCACATGCCCCTCGACGACGGCTCGTGCGACCGCATCCTGCTGTACGACGCCTTCCGTCACATCCCGAACCAGCGGGAATTGCTCGCCGAGATGCACCGGGTGCTGAGCGCCGACGGCGTCGCGGCGACGTCCGAGCTCGGACGTCGCACGCGCCAGCTTCGCGCGCGGTGTTAGAATCCCGGCATGCCTGACGCGCCCGGCAGAATGCTCCCCGTGCTGAACGGCGGGCGCGGGCCGGCGGCGAGCGTGCTCGAACGCACCGCCGCCGACGGGCGCTACGCCGCCGGCTTCTACGCGCTGGAGAACGACGACGCCGAGCGCTTTCGCTGGATGGGTCAGCGGGGCCGCATCGAGTTCGCGCCGCTGTCCGCGTCCGGCTTCGCCGAGTTCCGTGTCTGGAGCGGCTTTTTCGACCTGCGGCAGCGCCTGACCGTCGAGACCGGCGGCGCGCCGGAGACGTTCGAGCTGCCCCACGGCTGGTGGACGGTCTCGGTCCCGATGCCCGCCGGGCGCGGCGCGATGACGTTGCGGGCCGACCGGCAGTTGCCGCGGCCGGCGCGGCCCGGCGACGGCCGGCAACTCGCGGTCCGCGTGGCCGCCCCCCGCACGCATCGCGACGCGGCGCGCCACCGTCTGGTGGCGAGACAGTTGAACAACGCCGTCCTCAACACCCGCGAGGCCCTGGAGGGCCGCGCCGAGCTGGCGTCCACGCCCACCCAGCTCGGCATCGACATGCACGGCGCGTGCAACGTCAAGCCGCCGTGCGTCTATTGCGACTGGGACCACGCCAAGGCGCAGGAGCAGGACAACGTCGACGCGCCCTTCAACCTCGACACGCTCGGCGACTACGGCCCCTTCTTCGAGAACGCGGAGTCGCTGGTGAACTGCTCCATCGGCGAGCCGTTCATGATGAAGGACTTCGACGCCCTCCTCGACGGGTTCGCCGACGGGAACAAGGCGGTCGAGATCACGACGAACGGCCAGATCCTGACCGACCGGAACATCGGCCGGCTCGTCGGCCGCCGCATCGAGCTGTACGTCTCGCTCGACGCGGCGACCGCCGGGACGTACGCCAAGCTGCGCAACGACACCTTCGACCGCATCCTCGGCAACCTGCGCCGGCTGGTCGCGGCGAAGGGCGGGCGCGGCGGCCTGCCGCGCCTGCACCTCGTCTTCATGCCGATGCAGGTCAACCGGCACGAACTGGATCAGTTCGTGGACCTGTGCGCCGACCTCGACGCCGACCGCTTCGTGCTGCGGCCGCTGAACGAGATCGGACTCGACGAGCTCGACTGGAAGCGGGCCGGCCACCGCTTCGTCTACAGCCGCGAGCGGCTCGACTTCGACACGCTGGTGCAGCTGAGCGCCCGCGCGGCGGCTCTCTGCCGGCGGCGCGGCGTGCCCTTCTCGAACCAGCTCGACTTCGGCGGCGAGATGGCGCTGATCTTCCGGCGGGCCTTCGACGAGGCGCTGCGCGCGGCCGGCGAGCCGCCCGCGGCCCCGGCGGTGGAGACCGGCGCGGGACCGGCGCCTCCGCGGCCGGCCGAGCCCGAGCCGGCCCCGCCCCGCGAGAGCGACGCCGAGCCGTCGCCGGGAGACGACGACGGCGCCCTCGGCGAAGGCCGGTTGCCGGCCTGTCTCGAGCCGTGGAAGAGCCTTTACGTCCTGCGCCGCGGCGTCATGCCCTGCTGCCACGGCAACCGCCCTCTCGCGGCCATGGGCGAGTACCGCGATGCCTGGAACGGGCCGCTCCTGCAGGACGTTCGCCGCCACATCGCGCGCGGCGAGTTCCACGCCTACTGCCTCGGCTCGCAGTCCTGTCCCATCGTCCGCAAGAGCCGGCACGCGCCGGCGGCGTATGACGCCGCGACGGGCCGGCGGATGCAGGAATCGACGCTGCTCGGACTCGGGCGGCAGGCCCTCGTGCTGGGGTTCAGGCCCACCCTCAAGGCGTTCGATCAGTCGTTCTTCGGCGGCGCCGGGATGACGCTGTACCGCCGCCTGCGGCGCATCGCGAAGCCCGGACGCCCGTCCGCGCCGCGTTGAGCGGATCGGAATCGTCGTAGCGGCGGGCATGCTGAGCATGATGCTGAACGCACGGTCGGGCGAGACGCAGCAGGTGTCGCCCCGCGCCGGGGCCGTGCCGGCCTGTCCGGTGAGGCCGGAAACCCGTAAGCCTCGACCGGACCCTCTGTCCGCCCGGCGATGATCCGGCCCCTGCTCGTCGCGGCGTTCGAGCGCTTCCCGGGGCTGCGGCGGCCGGCCTACGCGGCCTGGGAACCGGTTCTGCGCTTCGCCCTGCTGCCGTTCCGGCGTCGTCACCCCCGGGGCCGGGCGGTCGAAAATCCGGACGTCGTGGCGCGGACGGCGGAGTACAACCAGGCGGCGGAGCGGTACTTCGCCGAGTATCCCGATCCGGGGTTTCTGCTCGCCAAGCCGTTCAGCGATTCGGCGGACTTCGCCCGGCACCTCGTCGACGCCTGCATCCTGATCGCCGGGGCGAGGCTCCAGCCGGGGGATACCGTGCTGGAGATAGGCGCCGGGTCCTGCTGGCTGTCGCACCTGCTGAACCGCTACGGGTGCCGCACGATCGCCGTCGACGTCTCGCCGACCGCGCTCGCCCTCGGCCGGCAGCTCTTCGAGCGCGACCCCTGGACGAACTGGGCGCTCGAACCCCGTTTCCTGGCCTATGACGGGCATCGGCTGCCTCTCGACGACGGCGCGTGCGACCGCATCCTGCTGTACGACGCCTTCCACCACGTCCCGAACCAGCGGGAATTGCTCGCCGAGATGCACCGGGTGCTGGGCGCCGACGGCATCACGGCGATGTCCGAGCCGGGACGAGGACACGCCTCGGCCGTGTCCAGCATCACCGAGACCGCCGACTGGGGCGTGCTGGAGAACGAACTGGTCGTCGAGAACGTCGCCGCGCTGGCCGAGGCCGCCGGCTTCCGCGAGGTGAACGTGCTGGTGAATGGGCCGAGGAAGCCCTTCGAGCTGCCGGTGCGCGGCATCGGGCGTTTTCAGGGCGGGCAGGGGGTCGGCCGCTACTGGAGCGACCTGTGCAGTCACCTCGAGGCGCACCACCACCTGCTGCTGCGCAAGGGCGGTTCGACGCCGACCACGGTCCGGCCCGGGCGGCTGGAGGCCAGGCTCCGTCTCCCGCGGCCCTCGGCGGCGGCGGCGTCCCGCGGGGAACCGCTGCACGTCGTCCTGCGCGTCAGGAACACCGGCGACACCCGCTGGCTGCATCGGGGCGTCGGCGAGTCGCGCGCCGGGTGGACGCGGCTGGGCGCCCACCTGCATGAAGCCGGAGACCCGCTGGGCGCGGTGGTCGACTTCGACTGGCATCGCGCGGCGCTTGACCGCGACGTCGACCCCGGCGAGTCGTTCACCGTCCGGCTCGCACTGCCCGGCATCGATCGCCCGGGCCGCTACGACGTGCTGTTCGATCTCGTGATCGAAGGCGTCACGTGGTTCGCGGCGCGCGGCGCCTCGAAACCGCCGCGGTTGCGGGTGTCGGTCACTTGACGGCCGGCCGTTCACGGCAAACCGTCATGAGCGGGGGCGCCGCTCGCCCCGACGCCATGAAAAAACGGGCGTATTCCACGGCAATCTGTTAGAATCGTGACGTGATGGGCGCACCCGGCAGAATGCTGACCGTGCTGAACGATGTGGCGCGGCCGGCGCCGAGCGTGCTTGAACGCACCGTCGCCGACGGGCGCTATGCCGCCGGCTTCTACGCGCTGGAGAACGACGACGCCGAGCGCTTTCGCTGGATGGGTCAGCGGGGCCGCATCGAGTTCGCGCCGCTGTCCGCGTCCGGCTTCGCCGAGTTCGACCTGCGGCAGCGCCTGACCGTCGAGACCGGCGGCGCGCCGGAGACGTTCGAGCTGCCCCACGGCTGGTGGACGGTCTCGGTCCCGATGCCCGCCGGGCGCGGCGCGATGACGTTGCGGGCCGACCGGCAGTTGCCGCGGCCGGCGCGGCCCGGCGACGGCCGGCAACTCGCGGTCCGCGTGGCCGCCCCCCGCACGCATCGCGACGCGGCGCGCCACCGTCTGGTGGCGAGACAGTTGAACAACGCCGTCCTCAACACCCGCGAGGCCCTGGAGGGCCGCGCCGAGCTGGCGTCCACGCCCACCCAGCTCGGCATCGACATGCACGGCGCGTGCAACGTCAAGCCGCCGTGCGTCTACTGCGACTGGGACTACGCCAAGGCGCAGGAGAAGGACAACGTCGACGCGCCCTTCAACATCGACACGCTCGGCGACTACGGCCCCTTCTTCGAGAACGCGGAGTCGCTGGTGAACTGCTCCATCGGCGAGCCGTTCATGATGAAGGACTTCGACGCCCTCCTCGACCGGTTCGCCGACGGGAACAAGGCGGTCGAGATCGCCACGAACGGCCAGATCCTGACCGACCGGAACATCGCCCGGCTGGTCGGCCGCCGCATCGAACTGTACGTCTCGCTCGACGCGGCGACCGCCGGGACGTACGCCAAGCTGCGCAACGACACCTTCGACCGCATCCTCGGCAACCTGCGCCGGCTCGTCGCGGCGAAGGGCGGACGCGGCGGCCTGCCGCGCCTGCACCTCGTCTTCATGCCGATGCAGGTCAACCGGCACGAGCTGGACCGGTTCGTGGACCTGTGCGCCGACCTCGACGCCGACCGCTTCGTGCTGCGGCCGCTGAACGAGATCGGACTCGACGAGCTCGACTGGAAGCGGGCCGGCCACCGCTTCGTCTACAGCCGCGAGCGGCTGGACTTCGACACGCTGGTGCGGCTGAGCGCCCGCGCGGCGGCCCTCTGCCGGCGGCGCGGCGTCCCCTTCTCGGACCAGCTCGACTTCGGCGGCGAGATGGCGCTGACCTTCCGGCAGGCATTCGACGAGGCGATGCGCGAGGCCGGCGAGCCGCCCGCGTCGGCGGAGCGCGGGCCAGAGCCGCCGCGGGCGGCCGAGCCCGAGCCGGCCCCGCCCCGCGAGAGCGACGCCGAGCCGGCGCCGAGCGGCGACGACGGCGCCCTCGGAGAAGACCGGGTTCCGGCCTGTCTCAAGCCGTGGAAGAGCCTCTACGTCCTGCGCCGCGGCGTCATGCCCTGCTGCCACGGCAACCGCCCTCTCGCGGCCATGGGCGAATACCGCGAGGCATGGAACGGACCGCTCCTGCAGGACGTTCGCCGCCACATCGCGCAGGGCGAGTTCCACGCGTACTGTCTCGGCTCGCAGTCCTGTCCCATCGTCCGCAAGAGCCGGCACGCGCCGGACGCGTACGACGCCGCGCCGGGCCCGCGGCTGCAGCCGACGACGCTGCTCGGACTCTGGCGGCAGTCCCCCGTGCTGGGGTTCAGGTCCACCCTCAAGGCGTTCGACCAGTCGCTCTTCGGTGGCGCCGGGATGACGCTGTACCGCCGCCTGCGAACCGTGAAGCCCGGGCGCCACGTCGGTAACGGAAGAGAACATTGATGAAGACGGCGGCGGCGAAGACGTATACGGCGCACGTGTCGGCGGGCGCGGACCCGGAAGCCGCCCTGGCCGCCGCCGAGGAAATGGGCGAGGTCGCCGGCGAGGTTCGGATCCTCCGCTGGATGGTCGGCAGCGTGATCGGACTGCTGCTGGTGGTGCTGGCCGCCCTGTTTCAGATCGCCCTGCGGTTGCCGCCGCCGTAGGACCGGCGATCTGCCCCGCCTCGATCGCCCCGCGCACGCTCGCGGCTCCGAACCCGGCGGCGGGTGGCCGCGGACGGCCCGGCCGGATTCAGAAAACCGTCATCGCCACGGGCGCGCGGCCGCCCCGCAGGGATGAAACACGTACGCCGCCGACCGGCCCCCGGCGCCCGCGGTGCCCGCCGCGCACCGGTGCGGCTGGCGCATAATACGGTGCGAACACCTTGTCCGGCGGATCGGACTCGACGACTGGGCACTTGGGGCAGCCTTTACGGGTCGAGACGCCTTCGCCGCGCAAGGCCGCAATCGCCAGCCGTTTTCGCGGCGATTCCTGCCCATGACCACCTGGATCGAACGGATCGTCCGCGCCGGTGAAGACCGGGCCTGGATCGGTTCGGCCTTGCTCGTTGCGGCGCTGCTGGCGATCTACCTGCCGGGGATCGGCCGCGGGTTCATCAAGGACGATTTCGTCTGGATCGTGCAGAACCGGATGACCGGCCCGGCGGATCTGCTCGTTCCGTTCACCCAGGCGCCGGACTTCTACCGGCCGATCGTCGCGCTGAGCTTCGCGGCCAATTGGCGGCTGTTCGGCGTGGAGCCGCTCGGTTACGGGCTGACGAACCTCGCGCTGCTGCTGGCCGCGGCCGTCGCCCTCGGGCGGCTGGCGATCGCGCTCGGGCTGCCGCGCAACGGCGCGTTCGCCGCCGCCGCCGTCTGGAGCCTCAACTTCCACGGGATCAACATGGCGCTGCTCTGGATCAGCGGGCGCACGTCGCTGCTGGCCACGTTGTTCGCCCTGCTGGCGGCCGGCGCGTTCGTCCGGCAGCGGCATCTGCCGGCGGCGGGCTGGGCGCTGCTGGCGATGCTCTCCAAGGAAGAGGCCGTGCTGCTGCCTTTCGTCCTGCTCGTCTGGGCGGCGCTGCCCGCGCCCGGCGAGGCCGGCGCACGCCCGCGCCGGATCGATCCGCGGCGCGCCGTGCGGCGGACATGGCCGCTCTTCGCCGTGCTGGCGATCTACCTCGCCGCCCGGACGACCGCCGGGGGCATGACACCCTGGAACGCCCCGGCCTTCTACCGGTTCGCTGTCGAACCCGCGTCGATCGGCCGCAACGCGATCGAATATCTCGACCGGGCGGCCACGCTGCCGGCGGCGGCGGTCCTGATCCTGGCACTGGTGGCGGGCGCGGCGCCCCGGCTGGACGCCGCCCGGAGGCGGCAGATCGCACTGGGCGTCATCTGGATGGTCGGCGGATACGGTATGGCCGTCCTGCTGCCCGTGCGTTCGAGCCTCTATGCCGTTGGTCCGGCGGCCGGCGCGGCGCTCGCGGGCGCCGCCCTGCTGACCGCCGTCCGGGACCGCGCCACGCCGCGCGGGCAGGTCCGGATGGTGCTGGCGGCCGTGCTGGCCGCGGCCATCGCCGTGCCGGTGCACTGGTCGCGAAACGACCGGTGGGTGACGTGGGCCGAGCTGTCGACCCACGTCCTCGACGAGATCGCCCCGGTCGTCGCCGCCCTGCCGCCGGGAAGCGTCATCCGGCTCGACGACGAGCGGGACGCGCGCGCGAACCTCGACTCCGCGTTCGGAAACGCTATCGAGACCGCCGTACTGGTCCGCACCGGACTCCGGCGGCAGGTCTGGGTGGAGCCGCCGCCGATCGGCGCGGCCGGACTCGCGCCCCCGGACGAAGCGGTCGTCGCCGCCCGGTTCGAACTGCGCGGCGGCGTGCTGACGCGGGCGGCTCCCTGATGCTGCACGTACTGGTGACGCTCTCCGTGGTCGGGCTCGGCGGGCTGCTGCATCCGGTCGCGCCCCCGCCGGTGACCACTGGGCTGGTCGGGCCGCTCGTGCTGCTGAACGTGCTGGTCTGGCGTCAATTCTTCGAAGCCGGCGGCGTGCCCTTCGCCCCCTCCGGCTATTCGAGCGCCTCAAGCGCCGCCAGGAAGTCGCCCCCAGGGAAGAGGCGCGCATTCGCCGACGTCGAGGCCCCGGGGGCACGGGTCGCATGGACCCCGCGGGTACGGAACCGCGAACACGTCATGTCCTACGAACACGATGACCTGCACCTTCCAGACCTGTCGATCTCCGGATTTCGCGGTATCGAGCAGCTCTCGATCGGGCGACTGGGCCGCGTGACCCTGCTCGCCGGCCGCAACGGCGTCGGCAAGACGACGGTGTTGGATGCGGTCCGCGTTCCATGCGGCGCGGGGCCGTCCGAGAGTTTGTAATGCATTTCAGGGACACAACGCTTGACCGCACCGGGCGGAGCGGACACAATGCCGGCACGCGCCGCGCCGACGGTCCACGTCGCCATCAGCGCAGCACGATCATGAGTCCTGCCGCCGGGAGGCGCCGTCTTCTCGCCGTCGTCGCCCTGCAGATCGCGCTGCTCGGCATCGGGATCGGTCGGGACTACCGCCTGAAGCACGAAGACAACAATGCGCTGCACGCGACGTTCGCGCGGTCGCACGCGCGGCTCGGCCTGGGCGTCACCCGGGGCCAGAACTACTTCCATTCGCCCGCGTCGGGCTCGGGCGAGTTCTACGCCAACCATCCGCCGGGGCCCGGGCTTGCGCTGGCGGCGGTCTATTCCCTGACCGGGCGCGACGGGCCGGCGGTCACGCGCGCCACCGCGGTCGCCTTCCACGTGCTCGCGACGCTCCTGTTCTTCGGTCTCGCCCGCCGGGTCTTCGGACGGAACGAGGATGCGCTGCTGGCGACGCTGGCGTTCGTCCTCTTTCCCGAGTCGGCTTTCTTCGGCCGCATGGTGAACCACGAGACGCTCGGGCTCCCGGCGGCGATTCTCCTCGTCCGGGGCTGCTGGGAGTCGCTGCAGGAGGGCAGCGGCGCGCGCTGGCGGGTGGTCTGCGCGGCCGCCTGCGTCTGGAGTGCCCTGGCCGGCTGGGCCGGGTTCTTCGTCATCGCCGCGTGCGCGCTGTACGCGGCGCGGGAAGGCCTCGTCCGGGGCAACGTCCGCGGGCGGCCCCTGTTCGTGCTGCTGACCACGCTCGGCGCCCTGCTGTTCGCGGCGGTCGCGGCCCACGTCCTGTGGGCGACAGGGCGCGGCGCCGGGCATCTGGGCGAGTTGCTCGCGTCGCGGATGGACGTGGCGGGCGATCAGGGGACCGCCTGGACGCTGGGGAAGATACTCGAGACGCACTGGCGGTACTTCAGCCTGACGGCCCTGGTCGCCGCCGCCGCGCTGGGCTGGCGCGGCCTGCGCGGCCTGCGCGCCTCCCCACCGGGCCACCCGGCGGTCGACGTCGGCTCGGTCTTCCTGATCGCGGGCGTCGGCTACGTCGCCGCCTTCAGCTTCCACGCCGCGCGGCACGACTACTCGCAGTTCTTCCTGCTGCCGGCCGCCGCGATCGCCGTGACGCTGGCCTGGCGCTGGCTGGCCGCGGGACTCGGACGGCCCGCGCGCCGGCGCGCCTGCCTGTGCCTGTCGGTTCTCGCGGCCGTCGAGTTCACGGCGGTCGCCGGCGTCACCCTGGCGCAGCGGCACCTCAGGCCCGAGGCGTATTGCATCGAAACCGTGGCGCGGATGCGCCGCGACGTGTTGTGATCGCGCCGGGGGACGAGGACTACGGACGGAGCGGCAGCTTACTGCCCGAGCTCTTCGTAGATGGCCGCGACGGCCGCGGCCATGCGCTCGGTGCGGTAGCCCTCGTAGCGCCCGGTCAGGTCGATCGACGCGGCGGCCTCCTCGGCGCTTTGCCCCGCCTCGATCGCCCCGCGCACGGCCGCCAGCAGGTCGGCGGTGAAGCGCTGGTACTCCCGGAGCGAGTCCGGCGTCGTCACGGGGATATGACCCGGGATGACGGTGTCGTAGCCGTCCACGCCGTCGATCAGCGCCTGGAGGGTCTCGGGGAACGCCACGCCGCTGCCGCCGTTGCTCCGGTCGAGGAAGGGCGCGTCGCGCCACGGGAACATGTCGCCCATCTGCAGGACCCGCAGGGCCGGATAGAGGATGAACGTGTCGCCGTCGGTGTGGCCGGGTCCGAAGTGGTAGAGCTCGATGCGGTCCGCGCCGGAGCCGAGCGTCAGCCGGTCCGCGTAGGTGGTGTCCGGCATGCCGTGCGCGGCGGCGCCCGTGAACGTGCCGAGCCGCCGCAGGTTCGCTTCCGTGTTCTCGTGCGCCACGACCTGGACCGACTCGGGGAAGAACGCGTTGCTCCCGACGTGGTCGCCGTGGGTGTGCGTGTTGACGATCGTCGTCACCGGCTTGTCGCTCACCGTGCGGATGCGGTCCATCAGGGCCTGCCCCCAGCCGGGCAGCTTGGTGTCGACCAGCGTGATGCCTTCCGCGCCGACGTGCACCCCGGTGTTGCCCCCGCTGAACGCCGACCGGTCGAGCGGACTCGAACCGGTGATGACGTACAGGTTGTCCCGGACCTGCTCGATGACCGTGGCGTCGAGCGCCGCCTGCGACAACTGCTGTTCCGAGCTGACCGCCGCCGTCAGACCGGCGGCGAGGACCGCGCCGAGCACCACCACCCGTTTCATGACGTCCCTCCGCGTCTCCCGAACCCCCGCGTGTGAAAGCCCGCGCCCGTCCGCGGGATGAACCCGAACCCCCGTCGCCGGCCCGCGCCCGGCCGCGGGCGCTACTCGAAGACGACGCGCTCGAAGCTCGGCGGATCGTCGTCGCCGAAGTGCGGATGGACCACGTAGACGTCGTCGCCGACGACCGCGGCGGTCGTCGCCTGCTCGTCGAAGACGGCCACGCCGGCGACCTCGGCGGTGGCCCAGTCGTCGCCGCTCGTCAGCGCCGCCACGCGGTTCGCCGAATTGCTGACCACGGCCAGCCGGCCCGCGGTCCAGACCAGGCCGTCCTGCCCCGGCACAGCCTCGGGCAGCCCCACTTCCGCGGCGGCGCCCGGATCGTCGAGCGGCACCTTCCAGAGCGCCGCGCCGCGCGCGACGAGAAGGTACCCGCCGGGGTGGTGGACGATGCCGTTGGGCCCGGGCCCGCCGTCGTCGAAGGCGTGGAGCACGCGGACGGCGTGGTCGGCGTCGACGGCGTAGACGACGCTCATCCGCGTGTCGGTGACGTAGGCCGTGCCGTCGTCGGCCACCGCCACGTCGTTGGCGAAGTGCTCGGCCTCCCCGCCGGCGTCGACGGCCGCGGCGAGGTCGATCATCGCGAGGCGATCGCCGGTGGTGAGGTCGTAGATCCCCAGCTTCGCCTGACCCACTCCCCCGCCCTGGAAGACCGAGCGGTCGGCAGCGGCCACCAGCAGCCGGTTCCGCGGCTCGTCCGCCTCGATGCCGACGGAGGAGACCAGCTCGGCGTCCTCCACCAGCGCCTCCACCCGGCCGTCGGCGTGGATCCGAAAGACCGATCCCTCGCTCAGCGAACCGGTCAGCAGGCGGCCGTTCCGCATGTCGTACTCGACGCCCTCCGGGATGAAGCCGCCGCGCTCGGCGACGATCACGTCCGGCAGGGTCTCCGCGGCGGCCGGCGCCGCCGGGGGTTCGGTCTCCGGCACGGCGGCGGCGGGCTCCCCCGCCGGCGCGCCGCCGCAGCCGGCGGCCAGGACGCACAGGAACGCGGTCGAAAGAATCCGGGTACGCATCGGTTTGTCGCTCCACTCCATGGGACGCCATTGTAGCCGAACCCTTCGGCCGGACCTGACCCTGCCGGCGAGGTCGCGCCCGCCCCGGGCCCGGCCAGGACGCCGCCGCCGGCGAACGGCAGGGCGGGGACCGGATCGGAAGACCCTCCCGTATCGCCGCCGCCGGAGACCGGCGTCACCGTCCGCGGCTCCGACGCCGGCCCGTCCACGTCGGGATGACTCGTCAGCGCCGTGACGGTGGCCGTGTGCTCGGCGCCGTTGGCGAGGCCGTCCACCAGCGCCTCGTTCCTTGCGTACGCCCCCGGGCCGTGCGACACTCGGGCGCCGCGCCGCCGCCGGACGGCGGCCGGAAACCCGCTGGCGCCGCGGAGCGACCCCGCGGCGCGGAACGGCCCACGCCGGACACGCCGCCGAAAGACCGAACCATGCGCGACTTCCTGGCTCAGACCCTCGCCGACAGCCCGACCCGCGAGTGGTCGGTGTACCTGCTGAGCAACGTGCCCGGCCTGCCGCCGATCGCCCAGTCGTTCCACATCCTGGGGATCGCGGCGGTGGCCGGGTCCATCCTGATGGTGGACCTGAAGTTCCTCGGCCTCGCCCTGCCGAACCAGAACGTCAGCGAGATGATCCGGCGGCTGCTGCCCTGGACCTGGTGCGCCCTGGCGGTCAACGCCGTCAGCGGCTCGCTCTTCGTCCTGGCGCGGCCGCTGCGCTACTTCTACAACCCGGTCGCCACCTTCAAGTTCTCGCTGCTGCTGGCGGCCGTGGGGCTGGCGTTCGTCGTGTACTGGATGAACCGTCGGCGGCACGGCTACTGGGAGCATTCCTTCGAACGGCTGCTGGCCGCGCGGATCATCGCCGGGGTGTCGCTGGCGCTGTGGATCGGCGTCATGCTCGGCGGGCGCTGGATCGCCTACTCCGAGTACATCACCGATCCCTTCGAGGTGCCGTTCGACCGGGAGTCCCTGACGGCCTACCCGTCGATCTGGCAGTGGATGCAGGACCACCCGCTCTCGCAGCACGTCGGCTTCACGTGGTGGTTCCCGCTGCTGGAGTCGATCCACGTGATCGGCGTCGCCCTGGTGGTCGGATCGATCATGACGCTCGACCTGCGGCTGCTCGGCCTCGCCGGGCTGCGCTACCCGGTGAGCCGGATGACGCGCACGCTGCTCCCGTGGACCTGGGCGGCCTTCGCGGCGGCGGCGGTCACCGGGTTCGGCATGTTCGCCACCCGCGCGCCGGCGTACGTCGAGAACCCGGCCTTCCAGATCAAGTTCCTGCTGCTGCCGCTGGCGTTCCTGAACATGGCGGTCTTCCACTTCGGGACCCGCCGCGGCATCGAGGCGTGGGACACCGCGCCGACGCCGCCCCCGGCCGCGCGGGTGGCCGGCGGCGCTTCGCTGGCGCTGTGGGCGGGGATCGTCGCCGCCGGGCGCTGGACCGGCCACATCATCTGACGCGCTCCCGGTTCCGTGACGGCCGCCGTCACGGCGGGAGCGGCGAAGCAGCGCCCGAGACGAGACCGCCGGCGGCCACGGCGTGGCGCGCGCCGGCCGATCGGCCGCGGCAAGCGGCAGGGCGGGGACCGCTCCCGCGGCCTGAACCCTGCGCCCGGACCTGCCGCTGCCGACGAAGGCGCGCCTCGACGAAGCACACGTCGAACCCCGGCAGCATCCGCCTTCGGCCGGACTCGACCCTGCCGGCGAGGTCGCGCCCGCCGGGCCCGAAGACGCTCACCGAGATGCTGCCGCGCGCCGCGCCCGTCGGCGGGCTCCCCGCCATCGGCGGGCGGCGGCGGCCAGCAGCCCGGCCAGGACGCCGGCGCCGGCGAGCGGCAGGGCGGGGACCGGATCGGGAGTCCCTCCCGTATCTCCGCCGCCGGAGGCCGGCGTCACCGTCCGCGGCTCCGACGCGGCCCCTTCCACGTCGGGATGACTCGTCAGGGCCGCGACGGTGACGGTGTAGTCGACGCCGTTGGCGAGTCCGTCCACCAGCGCCTCGAAGACGTCCGCGTCGGTGTAGACCCGGCGGAACCGGCCGTCGCCGTCCTCGGCGTGGACGCGGTACTGCGACACTTCTCCGGCGGCGGCGCTCCACGAGACGCGCAGGGCGCCGTCCCGCGGCGAGACGCGGACGCCGGTGACCCGGGCCGGGGCCGGCGGCGGCGGCGGCGCGGGCGGCGCGGGCGCCGTGCCATAGGTCAGGGTGTCCAGGTTGACGTCGGGGTCCGTGTGATCCACGACGAGGATCGTCCAGCCGGGCGCCTGGTGAGCCGCCACGTCGGAGCGAGCCTGAGCGGCCCACGAAACGACGGGACCGTAGTAGAACGTGTTCGACCCTAAGCTGAAAGGCATTCCCGCTTCACTCAAACGCAACACGCGGGGCGTGGTTCCGCCGGGCCCCACGACCACCACCGCGAGCGCGTTCCGATCGCCGGTCGAGATCGAGGGCGCACCGCCCACGACCCAGCGATTGGGATTCACGCCGCCGGCTACGGTGAACCCGACGGCGAGCAGACCGAAGCCGCGGCCACTGACAGAAGGAACGGAAGCAGGCGGGGGAGTGGCGGAAGTCGTGAAGAAGAGGGACAGGGTGTTGTCCCCCAGATCGGCACTTCGCGCCACGGGGGCCGCCGAGAAGTGGACGGGGCCGTCCGCCGACGCCGGGACGTCCACCAGCGGCGTCTGCCCCGCGGCCGGCGCGGCCAGCAGCGCCAGGACCACGATCGAGCCCGACGAACCCGACAGGAGCCGGCCACGCCGGCACCGCTCACGCGCATTCCGGGGGGGGGGGGGGGCATCACGATCTTCATCATCATGTCGTCCGCTCTCATCATCCCGCGCTGGAAAACAGCCTTCCCGTATCGACGATTCTTTCGGCCGACCGGGCGCCGCCCATCATAGCAGGGAAAACCGGCCGCCAAGCGCCGCGCCGGGCTGCGCCGCCCGGTGAGCCGGATGACGCGCACACCGCTCCCGTGGACCCGGGCGGCCTTCGCGGCGGCGGTCATCGGGTTCGGCACGTTCGCCACCCGCGCGCCGGCGTGCGTCGAGAACCCGGCGTCCGGATCCCGTTGGCGCGGAGCATCCCGTTGCCGAAGAATCTTTCCGCCAGCATCCCGGACGGCGTGCCCCACGGCGTCGTCGCCGCCGCCGCGGCGCGGACTCCTGGCCTGCGACAGCGAGCGGGACTCCGCGCGCGCCTCCGGGCGCACGTCGGAGAGTGCGCGGGCGGGGGAGACGGCCTGATGCTGGCCGGCGCGCCTCCGGGCGCACGTCGGAGAGTGACCGTCACCGCTTTCCGACGACCGCGGCGCGGTTGGCGGGCGCTCGAACTCCGAGCGTCGCCGGGCTCGGAGATCCATCCGCGGGACGACCGACCGCGCCAGCCGGCGCGCGGGCGCGCTGTTCGGCGCGATTGTCGACGGAGAGGCCCGCTCGGAAAGCCGGCGGGCGGCCGCGTATCGACGGCCTGGATGACGCGGCTATAATGCCGTATGGCCTTCTCGCCCTGGACGCCCGTATCGGTCGCGCCCGCGAAGCGCAAGCCGGTCGGACCACCGGCCGCCGTGCCGATGCTGCCGCTGTCCGAACTGGATTTCGCCGGCTGCGAGGCGTTTCCCCTGACGCGCGGCGGGTACAGCCGCTACGAGGGGCGGCTGGAGGTCTGGGACGCCGAGACCGAGACCGCCTGGCGGGTCCGCTCGACCACCGCGGCCCACGAAAGCCCCGCCGAGGGGCTGGTCGGGCTGGTCGAGCGCATCGCCGCGGTGCGCGGGTCGCCCATCCGCTGCTACGGCTCGACGGACCTGCTCGTGCGCGACGCGGAGGGCAGACCGCGGCGCGTGATGCAGGCGGACCAGGTCGTCTACCTGTATCCGTCGCGGGTGGACCTGCTGGGCTCCCCGGCGATGGTGGTGGGCGAGCACCCGTTCCCCGACGTGGTGCTGGAGGTGGACCACACGACGGACGTGCGGCGGGGGAAGCTGCGGCTGTACGAGTCGTGGGGTTTCCCCGAGCTGTGGGTGGAGGTTCCGGAGCGCCGTCCTCGGAGCCGCCCGCGGCGGCGCCGCGCGGGGCTGACGATTCACCTTCTGGAGGATGGCGCGTACCGCGAGTCGCCGGTGAGCCGGGCGTTCCCCGGCTGGCGGGCGGCGGCCATCCACACGGCGATGAACGAGGCGGAGCCGTCGGGCTGGACGCACGCGATGCTGGAGCACCTGGGGCGGACGCTGGGCGAACGGGACGGCACGGGGCCGGACGACGACCCGCTGCTGCATTCGTTGCGGGACCAGAGCAGGACGGAGGGACGGGCGGCAGGCCGCGCGGAGGGGCTGGCGGAAGGCGAAGCGAAAGGACGGGCGGAAGGCGAAGCGAAAGGACGGGCGGAAGGCGAAGCGAAAGGACGGGCGGAAGGCGAAGCGAAAGGACGGGCGGAAGGACGCGCCGAGGGCGAAGCGAAGGGCCGGATGGAGACCGTGCGCGAGGTCCTGCGGGCGCGGGGCGTCACGTTGTCGGAGGATCTCTCCACCGGCATCCCGAACGGCCTGCCCGACCGCGTCGTCGTCGCCGAGGCGCTGGTCTGCAAAAGCGAGCGGGACTTCCACGCCCGCCTCCGGGCGCACGCCGGGAAGTAACCGTCACCGCGTCCCCGGCGAACGCGGCGCGGGGCGCCCGAACTCCGAGCGCCACCGAGCCGGTCGGGGATTCCGTCGGCGGAACGATCGACCGCGCCAGCCGGCGCGCCCTGCCTGGTGCGATTATTGACGAGCGGCGGCGGTCGCCGATTCGGCGCGTTCGCCGCCCGCCCTGCCACGGCCACAATGCGGCGCCGAGGCCCGCGCACAGGGCCAGGGCGGCGGCGCAGGCCGCCAGGCGGCCCCTTCGGAAGCGCGGGCGGCCTTCGCGGCGGCGATCCCCGGGTTCGGCGCGTTCGCCGCCCGCCCTACCACGGCCACAACGCGGCGCCGAGGCCCGCGCACAGGGCCAGGGCGGCGCAGGCCGCCAGGCGGCCTCTTCGGAAGCGCGGCCGGACGCCGAACGGCCGCCGCTCCGCAAACCGCCGCGCCGGGTCGCCGAGCGGGCCGGCGTCCGCGCCGGGCGGCGGGGCCGGCGCGGGGCCGCGCCACTCCTCCAGCGCCGCGAGCGCCGAGGCGTAGCCGGCGGGGTCGCCGCCGATCGCGAGGGCGGCGGCGGCGCGGCGGCGTTCCCGCTCGGCGCGCATCCGTCCCGACGTCCACCAGACCGCCGGGTGGAAGAAGAGGAGCGTCTCGGCCAGCGATTGCAGCAGGGCGGCGAAGCGGCCGCGCCGGCCGACGCCGGTCAGCTCGTGCGCGAGGAGCGCCTCGACCTGCGCCGGCGTAAGACCGGCCAGCGCGGCGGCCGGCAACAGGACGATCGGCCGCCGCCGGCCGACGAGCGCGGGGGCGCCGACCAGACGCGACTCCACGACGCGCACGGCGGACGCCAGACCGAGGCGCGACGCCAGCCGCGACGCCGCCGCCTGCCAGCGCGAAACCGGGGCGGCCAGCCCGGCCGCGTGGAGCCGGCGCGCCCGCCACGCGCCGCTCCCTCCGCGCACCAGCAGCAGGGAGGCCCCGGCGAGCCACACGGCCACGACCGCCGGCAGCGCCGCGGCGAGCCGGGCGTGGACGGCGTCCAGGGAACCGGGGCCGTCCCCGGAACCACGGACGGCGAGCGCGCGGCCGGACGCCGCGCCGCCTCTCGGCGCGCGGTCCCCCGCCCGCTCCGGGAGGCGCGGCGGCCCGGGCTCGGCCGCCCGCGCCGCCTGCCACAGCACCGCCGCGGTCACGGCGGGCGCGGCGAGCAGCGCGACGAGGCCGCCGGCGGCCACGGCCTGGCGCGCGCGGGCCGAACGGCGGCGGCAGAGCCGCAGCGCGCCGGCGATCAGGAGGCCGATGACCGCTCCCTGCCACGCGAAGTGCAGCAGCGTCCAGCCGGTGACGTCGATCCAGTCCTTCATCGGGCTTCCTCCCGCTTCCAGCGCCCGCTCGCGGCGCGCGCCGACGGCCGAGGCGCGTCGATCCAGTCCTTCATCGGGCTTCCTCCCGCTTCCCTTCCCGTTCCGCCAGCCACCCGCGGAGCTCGGCGAGCTCGGCGGGCGACGCCTTCCGCGCGGCCAGCGCCTGCATCGCCAGCCGGGCCGCGGAACCGCCGAAGGCCCGGTCGGCCAGGTCCCGCACGAGCTGCCGCTGGGTCGCGCGCTCGGACCGCGCCGCGCGGTAGACGTGCGTGCGCGCGGACTCGTCGCGGCGCACCAAGCCCTTGTCCGTCATGATCTGCAGCAGCTTCAGCACCGTCGTGTAGGCGCTCTCCCGCCCCAGCTCCACCGCGACCTCCCGGACCGTGCCGGGGCCCTGCGCCCACAGGACGCGCAGGATGGCGAGCTCGGCGTCGGTCGGCCGGCGAGGGGCGGGCATGGTGCGGGCCTGCGAAGGTCTTCGTGGTTCCGACTATACGAAGAACTTCGTGGCGACGTCAATACGAAGGAACTCGTGGGGAAGTCAATACGAAGGAATTCGTGGGGAAGTCAATACGAAGACGCTCGTACGCCCGCGCCGGCTCTCCGGCAGGATTCCCTCCCCCGTCGATCGAGGAGGGTGGCGCGGTTGCGGCGTCCCCGTCACGTCCACCGCCCGGCTGAACGGGGTTCACTCCCCCGTCGATCGAGGAGGGTGGCGCGACCGGCCCCCCGGGTCGCTCCCGACGACGACCAGACAGCCGGCGCCGCCCGGACTCGATTACGGCTGAACGAGTTCACTCCCCCGTCGATCGAGGAGGGTGGCGCGGCCGGCCCGCCCGGGTCGCTCCCGACGACGACCAGACAGCCGGCGCCGCCCGGACTCGATTTCCGAACGCCGCGGACTGCCCCCGTGTGGAGACGACGACGACCGACGGCCGGCGCCGCCCGGGCGGGGTCACTCCCCGTTCGATCGCAGCGTCCGCCGGGCGGATCCGCTCGAGGCGGCGCCGCCCGGGCGGGTCACTCCCCGTTCGATCGCAGCGTCCGCCGGGCGATCCGCTCGAGGCGCGGCTGGACGGACGACATCACGGCCGCGAACACGACCAGCGCCCAGCCCACGGTCAGGACCGCCTGGACGCCGACGAGCAGCCAGGCGCCGGACGAGACGGGGACGATGCCGGGATAGTCGCGGGCCAGCGCCCGGAAGAACGAGAAGGCGATCCACTCGCCGATGCCGGCGTCCGCGGCGCCGGTGAACGCGCCGGGGCTGAAGCGCGCCAGCATGCCGCCGAACCCGGCGAACACCACGATGATCGCCAGGTAGCCGATCGCGAAGCCGCCGATCGGGATCCACATGACCGACAGGTACTCGGCGAGCTGCCGGTAGACCCGCAGCCGCGGCTGCAGCCAGACCGAGGCTGCGCGGGCGGCGAGGAACGCGGCGGCCGGGACGAGGAAGAGCGTCACCGAAGCGCCCACCGCGGGCAGGCTTCCCGCGGGCAGGTTTCCCGCGGCGAACGGCAGTGACGCGACGACGGAAGGCAGGCCGCCGCGTCCTTCCCGCGCGAGGACCAGGACCACGGACGCCACGGCGGCCGCGCATCCCAGCGCCAGCGGCAGGGGCGGCCGCGCGAAGCGCCGCCCGGCCGGATGCGCGGTGAAGGCGCCGGCGACGAGCGCCGTCGTCGGCAGGACGACGAAAGCCCCCGCGACGCCCGCGACGCCCAGGGCCGGCAGCATCCCGAGGGCGAGCAGGCTCGACATGGCCGCCGCCTCGACGGCGGCGTCCCGGTAGCCGCGCAGGCGCGAGGCCCCGAGGCCGTCGATCAGACCGACGGCCAGCGCCGCCACCGGGGGCACGACGTAACCGACCCCGTTGCCGGGAACGAGTCCGGCGAGCAGCGCCGCGGCCATCCCGGCCGCCGTCCCGACCAGGAAGCCGGCCGGCCGGCCGATGCTCCCGGGCATCCGCAGGCAGAGCCCGACGCCCACCGCGACGCCGCATCCGGCCGCCAGCAGCACGTCGTCGTGCGCGCCGGTGACGGCGTACGCGAACGGGACGACGATCACGCCGACGGAGACGGCGACGTGCGGCGCTCGCCGCGCCATGCCGGACAGGCCGGCGAGCGAGGCGCGGACGGGCCGGCGTGCGATTTGAAACACGGCTCGCGCGAAATCGTAGCACGGCGAAGGACGCCGGCCCGGATCTTCGTGACGCGGGCCGGCCGCGGCGCCGCGAGCGGCCGTTGCGAAGAACTCCAGGCGAGGCCCGCGGCGCGGCCCCCGGGACGGCGCGGGCGCCGCATCGCCGGAAGTCGCGGGCCGGCCGCGGCGCCGCGAGCGGCCGTTGCGAAGAACTCCAGGCGAGGCCCGCGGCGCGGCCCCCGGGACGGCGCGGGCGCCGCATCGCCGGAAGTCGCGGGCCGGCCGCGGCGCCGCGAGCGGCCGTTGCGAAGAACTCCAGGCGAGGCCCGCGGCGCGACCTCCCGGGACGGCGCGGGCGCCGCATCGCCGGAAGTCGCGGGCCGGCCGCGGCGCCGCGAGCGGCCGTTGCGAAGAACTCCAGGCGAGGCCCGCGGCGCGGCCCCCGGGACGGCGCGGGCGCCGCGCGTCGGGAGCGGCGTTGCGGCCAGTTTCCCGGCGCGGGACGGCGCGTTCGCCGTCCTCGCGCGCAACGGTCGCAACGGTATCGTCCGGCCCGGATTCCAGTACAGCCCGCGGCGATGACGCGCCGCGGCTCGCGGGAGCTCGTCGCAACGGTATCGTCCGGCCCGGATTCCAGTACAGGGCCGGCAACCCGTAGAACCGGGCCACGTCGGCGAGGTCGCAACGGTATCGTCCGGCCCGGATTCCAGTACAGGGCAGCCGGAAGCGTCGTTCCGCCTCGACGTTCAGGTCCGTTCCCTGCCCGTGTTCGCCGAGGATCACCGCCGCGCGAACGGTCCGCCGCGCCGCCCGCCGTGTTGGACATCCCGGAGGGCGGCGGCGATAGTACTACTACACAGCCGACACGGTGCTGGTGGAGCGCGTAAACCCGAACGGAAGGAGGCGCGGCATGGAGACGCCGATGGAAATGCGGGAGAAGGTCGTGGCGCGGGCGAACGGGGACCCGGACTTCCGCGCCCGGCTCCTCGACGATCCGAAGGGCGTGATCGAGAAGGAACTGGACGTCAGCCTGCCGAAGTGGCTCGCGGTCCACGTGCACGAAGACAGCGCCACGAGCGCGCATCTGGTGCTGCCCCCCGACGGCGCGCTGAGCGACGACGATCTGCGGGAGGTCTCCGGCGGATACTCCTGGGAGGACTTCAAGTCGGGGAAGGGCGTGCTGGACTGGTGAGTCCGCCGGGCCGCGTCGCGGGCCGCGCGCGCGCGGCCCCGCCGCCGAACCGGTTTCCGCAAGCCGAGGGTTCCGAGCCGGGCGCGCCGCGCGCCGGTTCGGAACCCGCCGCGGGCCGGGCGGCGGTGCTGTCGGAGCTCCGCCCGCTGATACCGCGCGCCCTGCTCGACGGCCCGGGATGGGACCGCTTGCTGGCTCGCGCGGCGGAGCTGCCGGGCGCCGGGTCGGGGGCGTTCCTCGGCTGCGAGTTTCGGCTCGGCGAGCCGTCGCCGGAGGCGGACCTGTTCCTGGTCCTCCGCCCCGGGAGCCCGCTCGAGGAACACTTCGTCCGCCGGGGCGAAGCCGCGCCGCCGGACTCGGCGGCGGCGGCCCTGGCCCGCCACCTGGTCCGCCTGGGGCGTCCCGGCTCCGAGCTGCGCGGCCGCGTCGCCGGGACGATGCTCGAATTCGATCTGGCCGGGGTCCCGGCCGGATCCCGTCCCGACCCCGGCGTCTTCCTGAAGACGCGGCTCGCCGCCGCTCCCGCGGCGGACGGCCGTCCGCCGCGCCCGCCGATCGCGGCGCTGACGGACGCCGTCGGCTGGGCCGGCGGCGGGGAGACGCAACGGGCGGCGGAGCGGGTGGCGCGGGTGGTCGAGGCGCTGCCGCCGGGGGCCGAGGTCGCGCACGTCGGCGCGTTGCCGAGCCGGACGCCGCGGGCGGTGCGGCTCGTGATCCAGGACGTCGGGCGCGACCGGCTCGGCGCGCTGCTCGGGCGCTTGGGCCTGGGCGGGTCCATCGGCCCGGCCACCCGCGTCCTGGCCGACCTTGGAGAGGTTCTGCCCCGGTTCCGGCTGGACGTGGACGTGGCCGCCGCGGGGCTCCTGCCCCGGATCGGTCTGGAGCTGTACCACGCGGGTTCGTGGGCCGGGGCGCGGGACGCCTGGCGGACCACGGGGCGGAGCGACTGGCGCCCGGCCGTCGAGAAGCTGGCGCTCCGCGGCTGGTGTCTGCCGGCGAAGGCGCGGGGGCTGCTGGAGTGGTGCGCGCTGGACCGGATGTACGACCGCCGCGGCGTGTTCCTCGTCTACAAGGGACTCAACCACGTCAAGATCACGGTCACCGAGGCCGGGAGCGGCGCCAAGGCCTACGCCGGCATGGTCTGCTCCCTGCTGCGGGACCCGCCCGGTTCGAAGGCCTGACGGCGGGCGCCGCGCGGCCCCCCCGGATGCGCGTCCGGCCCCCGAACGCCGCGGGCCGGGATTACAGGTGTCCAGCGCCCACCAAGCGTCGCCTTGCGGCTCCGCTTGGCGCCCATCCTGACCGCTCCAGCAGTCCGCGCCGTTCTACGGCGCAGACTGCCAGACCCAGGTCCATGCCGGCGAGGGCGCGTTGTCGGGGCGCAGACTGCCAGCCCGCGGGAAGACCCCTCGACCCGATGCGCGTCCGGCCCCCGAACGCCGCGGGCCGTGTTCCGGCGCCCTGCCCCGATCGTCCGGCCCGGCCGTCCGGTCTCGGCGAGGGTTCCCGTACAGGGTGTCCTCCACCGCCGCCCGGGCCGCGGCGTTCCCCGTCCGCCCGGTCCGCTCCGGCCCGTGTCGCTTGCCGACGGCGGCGGCGGGGCGCGTCCGGGCCGCGATTGACGCGCGTCGGACACCGGCCGACAATGGGAGCAGGAAGTCGGGAGAACGAAGCGGCCGGCGGGTCCGCCGGCCGCGCGGCCGACCAAGGAGGATGACGATGACGAAGAAGCCGGAGATCGAAGCGGAACTGCTCGACCAGTATTCCGACGGCCTGCAGTCGATCGCCAACGACTGCCGCGACGACCCGGACCTGCGGGCCCGGGTCGACGCCGATCCGGGCTCGGTGTTCGCCGAGCGGAACCTGCCGTACCCGGAGGACGCCGAGGTCCGGGTGGCCCGGAACACCGACGAGGTGTTCCATCTGACGATGCCCCCGGACCCCAACGTCACGCTCTCGGAGTCGATGCTCGGCAGCGTGTCCGGCGGGACGCCCCGGGAGCTGGTCGGCCGGGACAGCTGCGCCAGCACGGCCAGCACCATCCCGTCCTGCCTCGGCTGCTACGGCTGCGCGACCGGCGGCAACTAGGAGTCCGCGCCGTAGAACGGCGCGGACTCCTGCGGGCCCGGATGGGCGCCGAGCGGAGCCGTCAGGCGACGCTTGGCGGGCGGAGTCCGCGCCGTAGAACGGCGCGGACTCCTGCGGGCCCGGATGGGCGCCGAGCGGAGCCGCAAGGCGACGCTTGGTGGGCGCTGGTCCGCGCCGTCCGCGCCGCGGGAGTCTGCGCCGCAGAACCGGCGCAGACTCCTGAAGGATCGGGTTGGGCGCCGGGCGGAGCCGCCAGGCGACGGTCGGCGGGCGGGAACGGCGCGGATTTCCTGTAGGCTTGGCAGGCGGAGCCGCGCGGTTCCGCCCGCCGCGCCGCGAACCGTCGGCGCGCGGCCGCCGCGGCGCGGTTCGCGCCGGGGAAGTTAAAGCAGGACGGTCAGGAGCGGGCGCCCCCGTCTCCGGCGTCGAGGAGGATACGAACGTGGCCGATTCCGGATCCGACCGGGAACAGCAGGAACGCAACCAGCGCATCTACACCGACATGGTGGCCAGGTACTACGGCGACCCCGACTTCAAGGCCCGGATGGACGCCGACCCGGCCGCCGTGCTGAGGGCGGAGGGCCTGGAGGTGCCCGACGGAGCGCGCGTCGAACTGCTGTTCAACACCGACGAGCTCGTGCACATCGTGCTGCCGGCGCCCAACTGACGGGCCGGCCGGCGAAGTCCCTTCTTCGACGCGGTCGGCGGCGTCGGCGAGCCTCGCGGAGTCCGCGGCGGGCGGGCCGTTCGGCGAAGTCCCCTTCTTCGACGCGCGTCCCCGCCGGCCGGCGGGCCGTGCCTCCGCCGCCGGGAGTCCAGCCCTTGAGTCCCGTCATCGCCGAACAGATGCCCGAGTGGACGCCGCCGCCCGCGGCGTCCCCGCTGCACGATCCCGCCGACCGCGGCCTGGTGGAGCGGCCGATGCTGGCGCCGCACCTGGAGTTCCGGCCGCTGGGCGGAGAGGCGGCGATGCTGGTGTCCGAGAACTTCAGCACGCTGCTGGAGGGCAGGCTGTACCTGGACCTGGCGCCGCTGCTCGACGGCGCGCGCACCCGCCACGAGATCGCCGCCGCGCTCGCGGGCCGGCACGCGGCGCTGGCCGTGCAGACCGCCCTGGTCTCCATGGCCTCGAAGGGCTACGTGGTGTCGGGCGAATTCGGCCTGGCCCCGGGGCCCGCGGCCTGGTGGAGCGCGCTCGGCTGCACCCCCCGCTACGTGGAGAAAAAGCTGGCCCGGGCCCGCGTCGCGGTGGCCGGCGACGACGGCCGTCTGGCCGCGGCGCTCGCCGAGCTGGGCGCCGCGACCGGCGCGGAGGATCCGGCGCTGCGCGTGGTCGTGACCTCCGACTACCTGGCCGCGGAGCACGCCGGGCGCAACCGGGAGCGCCGCGCCGCGGGCGCGCCGTGGCTGCTGATCAAGGCGGACGGCGCGTGGCCCATGTTCGGGCCGGTGTTCCGGCCGGCCGACGCCGGCGCGCCGTGCTGGGCGTGCTTGGCGCACCGGCTGCGCGGCAACCGCGAGGTCGAGAGCTTCCTGCGCGGCGCGGGCGGCGACGAGGCCGCCGTCCTCGCGCGCGGCGAGTGCCGGCCGCTGGCCCGCGCGGCCCTGGACCTGGCGGCGCACGAGATCGTCAAGTGGCTGCTGCTCGGCGGCCGGGCGGCGCTGCACGAGCACGTGGTGTCGCTCGACACGTTCGACCGCGGTTTCGAGAAGCACCCGGTGACGCGCCGGCCGCAGTGCGCGGTCTGCGGCGACGAGCGCCTGAACCGGCCGGACCGCGCGCCCGAGCCGGTGCGGCTGCGGCCGAGCCCGAAGCCGGTCGCCAACAGCGGCGGCCTGCGCTCGGCGCCCCCGGAGGAGACGGTGCGCCGCCACGCCCGCCTGGTGAGCCCGATCAGCGGCGTGGTCACGCAGCTCCTGCGCACCTCGGGGGCCGGCGACGGCTGGCTGCACGTCTGCTGGGCCGGCAGCAACATGGCGCTGAAGAACGACAGCCTGCGCATGCTGCGCAGGAGCCTGCGTTCGAAGAGCGCCGGCAAGGGCGCCTCGCCGGAACAGGCCGAGGCGAGCGCCCTGGGCGAGGCGGTCGAGCGCTACTCCGGCGTGTTCCACGGCGACGAGATCCGCCGCCGGGCGGCCTGGGAGGACTTCTCCGACGGCGAGGCGCTCCGGCCCAACGAGGTCATGGGCTTCAGCGACCGGCAGTACGAACACGCCGACGAGATCAACCGGCTGCGGCTGCGCTTCCACACCGTGCCGGCGCGCTTCGACGAGTCGGCGCGCATGGAGTGGTCCCCGGTCTGGTCGATGACCCAGGGGCGCCACCGCTACCTGCCGACGCACATGCTCTACTACGCCCGGCCGCTCGAGACCGGGAAGATCTACGGCGGGCCGGATTCGAACGGCTGCGCGGCCGGCAACACGCTGGAGGAGGCCGTCCTGCAGGGCTTCTTCGAGCTGGTCGAACGCGACGCCTTCGCCTGCTGGTGGTACAACCGGGCGCGCCGCCCGGAGGTCGACCTCGACGCCTTCGGCGACCCCTGGCTGTCCGCCGCGCGCGGCTACTACGGCGAGTGCAACCGCGAGCTGTGGGTGCTGGACCTGACCCACGACCTCGGCATCCCGGTGTTCGCGGCGGTCTCGCGCCGCGCCGACAAGCCGGTGGAGGACGTCATCTACTCCGCCGGCGCGCACGCCGACCCGCGGATCGCCGCGTTCCGCGCCGTCTGCGAGCTGAACCAGCACCTGAGCGCGGTGCGGGACGTCGACGCCGCCGGCGGCGGCTACGCCTTCGACGACCCCGAGAGCCTGTGGTGGTGGCGGAACGTCACGGCCGCCGGGCAGCCCTGGCTGGCGCCGGACCCCGCCGCGCCCCGGCGGGGTCCGGACGACTTCCCGAAGCCGCCGGGGTTCACGGACCTGCGCGACGACGTGGAATGGTGCCGGTCGCTGGTGGAGGGCAAGGGCCTGGAGTTCCTGGTGCTGGACCAGACGCGGCCGGACGTCGGCCTGCCGGTGGCCCGCACCATCGTGCCGGGCCTGCGCCACTTCTGGCCGCGCTTCGCGCCGGGGCGGCTGTACGACGTGCCGGTCGCCGAGGGCTGGATCGAGGAGCCGGTCGCGGAAGAAGACCTCAACCCGATCGCGGTGTTCATCTGAGACGGAGATGGACGCCGAGACCCGCCTGTACGCGCACGCCAAACGCTTCCGCGAGCGCTGGGACGGCGACGACCGCTTCCGCGCGGCCGTGCCCGCCGACCCGGCCGGGGCGGCCCGCGCCGCGGGCATCGACTACGACCCGCGCGGCCTGACCTGGCTGTGGCGGCCGGGCGCGGAGGTCGACGAGAGCCTGCCGGAAGTGCGCGCCATGCGCCGCTACGAGACCCGGGACCGGGCCTACCTGGCCTTCACCGACGACGACGGCGGCGCCGCCGAGGGCTACCGCGCCTGGCGCCGGCGCCAGCGCGCGCGGGCGGCGTTCGCGCAGGGGCCGCCGCTGGCCGCGGTCGGGCTGCACCTGCCGTTCGTGGTCGAGCTGACCCGGGGCTGCTCGCTCGGCTGCTGGTTCTGCGGCCTGTCCGCCGGGCGGCTGGAGGCGGCGCTGCCGACCGACCTGCCGGCCTGGAGCCGCATGCTGCGCGCGTTCCGCGGCGTGTTCGGCGACAGCGCCCGGCGCGGCTTCCTGTTCTGGGCCACCGACCCGCTGGACCACCCCGACTACGAGTCGCACGCCGAGACCTTCGCACGCGAGCTGGGGCGCTTCCCGGTCACCGCGACGGCGGCGATGTTCAAGGACGTCGAGCGCACCCGGCGCCTGATCCGCCTGTCGCGCGAGCGCGGCAGCCCGTCGCTGCGCTTCTCCATCGTGACCCGGCAGGCGCTGGACCGCGTGCACCGGACCTTCAGCGCCGAGGAGCTGATCGACGTCGGCCTCGTGCCGGTCAACCGGGAGTCGGTGCTCGCCCTGGCCGAGGCCGGCCACGCGCGCGCGCGCGCCGGGCGCGACCCGGAACGCGCGGCGGCCGAGCGCGCGAAGCTGCAGGCCCTGACGCCGCCCGGGGGGGACCCGGCGGCCTGGACCCACCGCACCATCGCCTGCGTGTCGGGCTTTCTCGTCGAACCCCTCCTCGGCCGGCTGCGGCTGATCTCGCCCGAGCCCTGCTCCGACCGCTGGCCGGACGGCTACGCGGTGTTCGACGAGGCCCGCTTCGACTTCGACGAGCCGGGCGCGTTCGACGAGGCCCTCGGCGGCATGGCCGCGCGCCACCTGCACGACCGGCCGCCGGCGCGGCTGGCGGCGCAGCGGGAGGTCCGCGTCGAGCCGGCCGCCGACGGGAAGGGCGCCTCCGCCTCCGCCCGCGGCCACCGCATCGACTACACGGCGGGGGCGCGCGGCCTCCGGCACCTGCCGGCGCTGATCGGGGCCTTCCGCGGCGGCGCGGACGTCGAGCCGGCCGCCCGCGAGGTCGCCCGGGGCTTCGGCCTGCGCGCCGCGCAGGTGCGCGCGGACGTGGAGCGGCTGTGGCGCGACGGCGTCCTGATCGAGACCGTGTTCGACCTGGCCCGGGCGGCATGAACTTCTTCGACCTGATCGGGGAGCCCGGCGTGCGGCTGCGGCTGCGGCCCGGCCACGCGCTGCGCAAGTCCGGCGACGGCGCCGGGCGCGTGCTGGAGTCGCCCCTGGGCCCGCGGCCGATCGGCCCGGCCGACCCGGCCCACGACGCCCCCGACGCCCGGCTGGGCGAGGGCGCGCCGATCGCCGAGCTGCGCGACCTGGTGTTGCGCGCCGGCGACCCGGCCGACGCGGCCACCTACCTGCTGCGGCTGCGGCACCTGCTGCGCTGGAGCGTCCTGGAGTACGTGCTGGCCGGCGAGGACGGCCGCGAGCTGGCCGTGATCCTGCCCCAGTGGGAGGACTTCGAGCCGGCGCTGGCCGCCGCGCCGCCGCCGGCCGGGCGTCCACTCGACTCCTTCGCCCTGCTGCGCCGGGCCGGCGACGCCTGGCTCCTGGAGTCGCCGCTGGCCGGGGCGCGGTTCGCCCTGGCCGACCTGGCCGACCTGGATGCGCCGCTGGTGCGCCGCGCCCTGGCCGGCTGCGGCCTGCTGCAGGCCGAGCCGGCCGAACAGGAAGAGCCGCGGGCGACGGCGCTGCGCCAGTGGGAGTTCCACGACCTGCTGTTCCACGTCCGCAGCCGCTACGGCTGGCACCGGGACCCGTTCGGCGGGCAGTTCCCGTACATCGGCGAGATCGCCCCCCTGCCGGCCGACCGCCCGCCCTGGCCGGGCGAGCGCATCGCGCTGGCGCGCGCGCCCGAGGACGACGATCGGGAAGGCTTCGTGTCGGTGCTGACGCGGCGCCGCTCCGAGCGCGTCTCCGACCCGGAGCACCCGATCACGTTGACGCAGTTCGGCTGGTTCCTCGACCGCGCGGCGCGCATCCGCGAGCGCATGACCGTCCCCGTGCGGAACGTCCACGGCCGCGAGACCGGCTTCGAGGTCACCCGCCGCTTCTACCCCAACGGCGGGGCCAGCTACGAGCTGGAGCTGTACCCGGCCGTGGACCTCTGCGACGGTCTGGCGTCGGGCCTCTACCACTACGACGCGGCGCGCCACGAACTGGTGCGGCTGCGGGAGCGCACGCCCGACGTGGAGCGGATGTTCGCCACGGCCCGGATGGTCACCGCCGGCGTCGCCCGGCCGCAGATCGTGCTCGCCGTCGCGGCGCGCTTCGCCCGCGTGCAGTGGAAGTACCGCTCGATCTGCTACGCCACCATCCTGCGCAACACCGGCGCGCTGTACCAGACCCTGTACCTGGTCGCCACCGGGCTCGGCCTGTCGCCGTGCGGCCTGGGCGCCGGTGACGCCGCGCTGTTCGCCCGGCTCACGGGCCTGGACCCGGCCGTCGAGGGCTCGGTCGGCGACTTCCTCCTGGGCGGACGCCCGCTGCGAACGTGACTCCGGAGGAGATCATCGCCCGGGCGGCGCCGCCGCCGGAGCGCGCCGACGCGCGCCGTTTCGCGCCGATCGCCACCGATCCCGGTTCCCTGGCCCGGCGCCACGCCGGACTGCGGGAGGCGTTCGGCTCCGACGCCGCGCTGGCCGCGCACGCCGAATCCCTGGGCCTGACCGCGGACGCCTGGCGCGGCCGCTTCGGCGACGTGCGCCTGGCCGGGCCGCCGCCGGACTGGGCGGAGACCTTCCTCGCCGTCCACGAACGCCTGCGCGCGGCGCCGCCGCGCCCCGGCGCCGCGCTCGGGGAGTGGATGCGGGCGGAACTCGAAGCGGGCTGGCCGGCCGGGCTGCCGCGCGCGCCGGGGGCGCTCGACGGGCCGGTCGAACACCTGCGGAAGCGGATGGACAACGCCGCCTTCGGCTGCCTGCACGCCGAACGGAAGCTGGGGATCGAGCTCGCCTGGCCCGAGCGCTTCCGCCGCCATCCGGCCCTGGCCTACGTCTTCGGGCGCGCGCTGCGCGACTGCCGGGACGACCTGCTGCGCATCGCCGCGCGGGCCGCGGCCGACCGCGCGCTGCTGGCGCGCGCGCTGTTCGGCGGCGCCGACCCGGGCGAGCTGCGCGGCCTCGTCCCGGGCCTGGGAGACCCGCACGCCGGCGGCCGCTCGGTGGCGTTCCTGGACTTCGCGCGCGGGCGCGTCGTCTACAAGCCGAAGGACCTGCGCATCGCCGGGCTGGTCGGCGAACTCGCCCGCGCCCTCGACGTCCCCGGGGTCGAGACGACCGACCTCGTGTTGCGAGACGGCTACGCCTGGGAGCGGGCGTACGAGGCCCGCCCGCTCGCCGCGCCCGGCGAGGCGGACGGCTTCTTCCGCGCGCTCGGCGCATGGCAGGCGCTGCTGCAGGCGCTCGGCGGCAACGACTTCTGGTTCGACAACCTGCTGGCCGACGGCGCGGTTCCGCGCTTCCTCGACTACGAGACCGCGGCGCAGCCGGAGACGCCGTGGCCGGGGGCCGCCGACCTGCCCGACGAGGTGACCGCGAGACTGCGGCTGCTGCCGGGCGCGACCGGCGTCCTGCCGTTTCCGTGGGCCGTGGGCGACGGCGTCGACCCGACCGACATCGGCTGCCTGGCGCGGCCCGGCCGGCACCGCAGCCCGCTGCCGGACGTGGAGCGCGGCGGGGCGTTCTCGTGGGAGGCGAGCGCGTTCGCGCCGCGCGGCGCGGACGGCGCGCCGCAAGACGCCGCCGACCACTACGCGGCGTTCGAGGCCGGCCACGACCGGGCGGCGGAGGTCCTCTCCGCGCCGGGGTTCCGGCGCCGGGCCGAGGAGCTCCTGCTCCGCTACGCGGACGCGCCGGCGCGCGTCATCCGCATCGACACCTGGAGCTGCTACCGCTGCATCCAACGCTCGTGCGCGCCGCCGCGCCTCGCCGACGGCGTCTGGCGCGAGATCGACCTGCACACCGTCCTGCGCAACTGGCCGGACCTGCGCGGCGAGGCGCGCGAGGCGGCGGTGCGCGACATGCGCCGGCTGGACGTGCCGCTGTACCAGGCGCGCCTGGGCGGGCGGGACCTGCTGGGGACGGAGGGCGAACGCGCCGCCGGCTTCTTCGAGCGGGACGCGATCGCCGCGGCCCGGCGGCGCATGCGGGACTTCGCCGCGCTGGACGACGCCGAGCGCCGGGCCTGGCTGCGCTCGTCCTTCGCCCTGCGCCCCGGCAACCCGCCGCGGCGGACGCCGTCGCCGCCGGCGCGGACGGCCGCCTCCCCCGCCGACCTGCTGGACTGGGCCGCCGAGATCGCGGACTTCGTGGCGCGGCTGGCGGTGCGCGGCCACGGCGGCGCGCCGGGCTGGCTGGGCGTGGTGGACGACGTCCACACCGGCGTGCGGCGGCTGGGCGTGCTCGCCGTCGACGTGCTGTCCGGCCGCGCGGGCCTCGCCTGGGCGCTGCGCGACCTGGCGGGGCCGCTGGGCCGCCCGGAGCTGGCCGAACTGGCCCGCGAGACCCTGGCCGGCGCGGCCCGGGACTTCCTGGACGACCTCCGCCGCGGGGTTCCGGACGGGGCCGGCTTCGGCGTCGGCGCCGGCGGCCTGGTGGCGGCCCTGGCCGGCGACGAGGAGCTTCGGACGCTGGCGCTCGAAACGCACGACGCGGCGGCGGAGCGGCAGGTGTGGATGCGCTCGGGCGCGGACTACGTCTCCGGACTGGAGGGCTGGCGCGAGGCCGCGCGGGCCCTCGGCCGGCCGGAGCCGGAGCGGCACGGCACGGCGCGGCCCTACGCGCCGGGCATGCGGCCGCGGCTGGCGCACTGGCTGGAGGCGGAGGGGCCGCGGCGCCCCCGGACCGCGCCGCTGTGCGCCGGCCGCCGCGCCGCGGCCGCCCGGCGCCGCGACCGCGAGCGCCACGGAAGCTGGTTCGCCGCCGAGTGGCTGGACGACCGGCACAACCTGTCGGGGGTCTACGGACTGCCGGCCCTGGCCGTCCGGTTCCTGCACCTCGCGGGCGCCCGCGCGGGCGGGGCCTGACCGCCCGCCGCGGACTCCCGGATGCATGAAATTCGCGCGAACCGCCGCCGGCCGTGGTATGCTTCGCCTGCTCGCGAGCTCCACGAGGCGGGGGGCGACAGCTCGCCCCCCCCCCCCCCCGGAATCCACGAACCAGACGAGGATGACCATGCCGAGCAAGATCGGGGCGGGCCTGCACGAACGGTATTCCGACGCCTTGCAGTCGATAGCCGACGACTGTCGCGACGACCCGGAGCTGCGGGCGAGGGTCGACGAGGATCCGGGTTCGGTGTTCGCCGACCGGGGCCTGCCCTACCCGGAAGACACCGACGTCCGAGTCGTCCGCAACACCGCGGAGGTGTTCCATCTGACGATGCCGCCCGACCCCAACCGCCATCTCTCGGACGAGATGCTGGTGGGCGTGACCGGCGGTTCTCACCGCCACCCCAACGACAGGGGCCCGCTCGGCACCGCCAGCACGGCCAGCACCATCCCGTCCTGCATCAGCACGTACGGCTGCTCGACCGCCCGGGACGACGCCGGGCACTGAGGACGGACGGCGGAAGGACGGCCAGCGCCCACCAAGCGTCGACTTGCGGATCCGCCTGGCGCCCATCCTGACCGCTCCAGGAGTCCGCGCCGTTCTACGGCGCAGACTCCGCCCGCCAAGCGTCGCCTGACGGCTCCGCTTGGCGCCCGTCCGGGCCCGCAGGAGTCCGCGCCGTTCTACGGCGCAGACTCCTGGAACGTCATCGGTCGAGGACTGACCGGTTCGATCCGTGCAACCAGCGGGGAAAACGCGCATGCCGCACAAGCTCGCAAACGGACTGTACGAACAGCATTTCGACGTCTTGCAGTCGATGGCCAACGACTGCCGCGACGACCCGGCGTTGCGGGCGAGAGTCGACGACGACCCGCGTTCGGTGTTCGCCGACCGGGGCCTGCCTTCCCGGAAGACGCCGACGTCCGAGTCGTCCGCAACACCGCGGCGGTGTTCCATCTGACGCTGCCGCCCGACCCCAACGCCCATCTCTCGGACGAGATGCTGGAAAGCGTAATCGCGGCCGGAGCCCGCCGCGGCGGCGTCGACGGGGTGAGGAACAGCGCCAGCACGGCCAGCACCATCCCGTCCTGCCTCGGCACGTTCGGTTGCGCGACCGGCAACTGAGCAACGGCGCGGTCCGCGGGATTCGTGCTATCTTCGGCCACGCGTCGGCGGGAGCCCGCCGGGAACGATCGATGGCCGCCGCCTGTCCCCCCGTCCCCTACGGCGACGCCGACTTCAAGCGCATCCGCCTGACCGGCTCGCTCTACGTCGACAAGACCCGCTTCCTGCGGAAGCTGGAGCGCGTGCGTTTCGCCGTGCTGATCCGGCCCCGGAGGTTCGGCAAGTCCTGCTGGATATCGCTGCTGGAGAACTACTACGACCGGACCCGCGCCGACGCCTTCGACGCCGTGTTCCGCGGCACCGACGCCGGCCGGGAGCCGACGGACGAGCGGAGCCGCTACGTCGTGCTGCGCTTCAACTTCTCCGCCTTCAACGACGCGCTGGAGTCGCTGGAACGCAACTTCGAAGAATACTGCGCGGACGTCGTCGAGCATGCGCTGGGACGCCATCCGGACCTGTTTCCCGAGGATGCGGCGCGCCGCATCCTGGCTCCTTCCTCCGTCAACCGCAAGTTGAACCGGCTGTTCGCGTACGCCGGCGACCACGGCGTCCCGCTGTACGTGCTGATCGACGAGTACGACCACTTCGCGAACACCATCCTCGCGCACCACGGGGAGGCGGCGTACCGCGGCGTCACCCACGGCGGCGGCTTCTACCGCAACTTCTTCGCCACGCTGAAGGCCGGGGCCGAACAGAGCGACGGGGGCATCGCGCGCCTGTTCGTCACCGGCGTGTCGCCGATCACCCTCGACGACGTGACCAGCGGCTTCAACGTCGGCGACAACGTCAGCCTGGAACCCGGCTTCAACGAGCTGCTCGGCTTCACCGAGGCCGAGGTGCGCGGTTTGCTGGAGACCTACCGCGGCCTCGGCGCGCTCGACCAGGACGTGGACGAGGCGCTGGACACGATGCGCGACTGGTACGGCGGCTACCGCTTCGCCGCCGGCGCCGAACGGAGCGTCTACAACACCGACATGGTGCTGTACTACCTGAACCGATCCATCCCGAACCGGCCGATGCCGGACTACCTGATCGACCAGAACGTGCGCGTCGACTACGGGAAGCTGCGCCATCTGCTGGTGGTCGGCCGGCGCCTCAACGGCAACTTCGATCTGCTGCGGCGCGTCGCCGGGGAGGAGCGGGCGGCATGCGACGTGCAGCCCGGCTTCCCGCTCGAACGGCTGACCCGGATCGAGAACTTCCTGTCCCTGCTGCACTACTTCGGCCTGTTGAGCATCCGCGGCGTCGCCGACGGCCGGCCGGTGCTGGCCATTCCCAACCAGACCGTGCGGCGGCTGCTCTACGGCTTCCTGCGGGACGCCTACGACGACGTGGGCGTGTTCGCGGTGGACCTGTTCGCCTTCGACCGCCTGATGAGCGCGATGGCCAACGAAGGCGCGTGGCGGCCGGTGTTCGAGTTCCTGCGGGACGCCGTCGCGGCACAGACCGGCGTCCGCGACTACATCGCCGGCGAGAAGGTGCTGCAGGGCTTCCTGGCCGCCTACCTGAGCGTCTGTCCGTACTTCGTGTTCCGCTCGGAGGCGGAGCTCGGCAAGGGCTACGCCGACGTCGCCCTGGAGCCGCTGCTGGCGCGCTACCCGCACCTGCGCCGCGGCTACCTGATCGAGCTGAAGTACGTCCGGCGGAGCGAGCCGCTCGACGCGGAGCGGCTGGACGAGGCGGCGCGGGCCGCCGGCCGGCAGCTCCGCCGGTATCTCGCCGACGACCGGTTGGCGCGGCAGTACCCGGCAGTGCGCTTCACCGGCCTGATCCTCGTCTTCCACGGCTGGGAGCTGGCGCGCTGCGACGCCGTGGAGACGCCCCGACCGGGAGACTGACGGCCGAATCTCCGGGCGCGCGCCGGCCGAGGGCCGGGTCTTGCGTCGGCCGTGGCGGTGCGGCCAGAATCACGGCGGAAGGCGACCGAAGCGGTGAACATGGAACGCGCCGAAGTCGACGCCGTCATCGCCCGCGCCGCGCCGCCGCCGGAGCGCGCCGACGCGCGCGTGTTCGAACCGGCGGCGACGCCCGCGGACGCGCTGGCGCGGCGCCGCGGACGGCTGGAGGAAGCCTTCGGGTCGCGCGCGGCGCTGGACGCCCACGCCGCCTCGCTCGGCCTGACGCCGGACGCCTGGCTCGGCCGCTTCCGCGACGTGCGGCTGGCCGGCCCGGACCCGGACTGGGCGCGCGCGTTCCGCGCCCTCCTCGAACGGCTGGCGGACGGTCCCCGGCCGTTCGACGACGCGCGGCGCTGGGCCCGCGCCGAGGTGGAGGCGGCCTGGCCCGACGGGTTGCCGCGCGGGCCGGAGGCGCTCGACGGACCGCTCGACTGGCTGGCCCGCCGTCTGCGTGACGCGTCCGCGCCGACGTTCTTCGTGGAGAAGCGGCTGGGCGCCCGCCCGTCCTGGGCGGTCCGCTTCCGGCGTTCCCCGGCGCTCGCCTGGGAGCTCGGCCGCGTCGCCGCCGACTGGCGCGCCGACCTCGTCCGGACCCTGCGGCGCGCGGCGGCGGACCGGGCGCTGCTGACCCGCCGGGTCTTCGGGGGCGCGGATCCGGGGGCGCTGACGGCCGTCGAGGCGGGGCTCGGCGACCCCCACGCCGGCGGGCAGTCCGTCGCGATCCTCCGCTTCGAGCGCGGCGCCGCCGTGTACAAGCCCAAGGACCTGCGGGTCGCCGCCGCGGTCGGCGACCTCGCCCGCGAACTCGGCGGACTCGCGCCGCCCGACGCGATCCCGCGGGACGGCTACGCCTGGGAGCCGGCGCACGCGCCGCGGCCCGTCGCCGACGCCGGCGAAGCCGACGCCTTCTTCGGCGCGCTGGGGGGCTGGCTGGCGCTGCTGCAAGCCCTCGGCGGCAACGACTTCTGGCTCGACAACCTGATCGCCGACGGCCCGACGCCGCGGTTCATCGACTTCGAGACCGCCGTGCAGCCGCCGCCGGACTGGCCGGACGGGGTCCGCCCGCTCGACGCCGCGGCGTCCGCGGCGGTCCGGGCGGGTCCTCTCGGCGTCCGCATCCTGCCGTCCCTGATACGGGTCGCCGACGGCGAAGACGCGGCCGACATCGGCTGCCTGGCGCGGCCGGGGCCGCGCCGCGCGCCGCGGACGGCTGCCGAAGGCGGCGATCCGGTCTCGTGGCGGGCGGACGACTTCGCCCCGCGCTACGCGGACGGGACGCCGGCCGACGCCGCCGACCACTTCGACGCGTTCGAGGCGGGCTATCTGCGGGCGGCCCGCGCGCTGGCCGAGCCGGCGCGGCAGGCGCGCGTCGTCGACCGTCTGCGGCAGGCGGCCGACGCGTGGGTGCGGATCATCCGCGTCGACACGTGGACCGGCTACCGGGCGCTCCGGCAGTCGCGCCTGCCGCGCCATCTGTCCGACGGGGTCTGGCGCGAGATCGCGCTGCACGCCGTCTTCGCGGGAAACGGCGAAGTGGTCGGCCCGCTCCGCGAGGCGGCGGTGCGCGACCTGCGCCGCGGCGACATCCCGTTGTTCCGGACGCGCCTCGGCTCGCGCGACCTGCGCGGCGTCGAAGACGAGCGGCACGCGGACTTCTTCGACCGGGACGCGATCGACGGCGTCCGCGCCGCGCTCGGGACGCTCGCCGGCCTGGCCGAAGAGGAGCGGATCGCCTGGCTGCGTTCCGGATTCGGGTGCCGGCAGGACAACCCGGCGCGCCGCCGGCCGACCCGCGCGCGGATCCCGCCGGCCCGCCCCGGCGATCTGCTGGCGTGGGCCGACGAGATCGCGTCGGCGGTGACCCGCCGGACGGTGCGCGACGAACGGGGCGCGCCGACCTGGTTCGGCATGGTCCACGACGTCTTCTGCGGGGTCCGGTTCCTGGGCCCCCTCGACTTCGACGTCCTGTCGGGGCGGGCCGGCCTGGCCCTGGCGCTACGGGAACTGGCCGCGGGCCTGGAGCGGCCCGATCTCGCCGCGCTCGCCCGCGAGACCCTCGCCGGCGCCGGAAGAGACTGGATCGACTATGCCGAGCGCTGCCTGCGGGGGGGCGCCGGGCACGTCGTCGGCGCCGGCGGGCTGGTCGCCGCCCTGAGCGGCGACCCCGCGCTGCGGCCGCTCGCCCGCGAGGTGTTCCACCGCGCGTCCTCCCTCGGCGTCTGCCTGCGGTCGGGCGCCGACTTCGTCTCCGGCCTCGCCGGCTGGCGCGCGGCCGCCGCGGCCCTCGGCGAACCGGCGCCTTCCCGGCACGGCCCGGAGCCGCGGTACGCGCCCTCCTCGCACGCGCGGCTCGCCCGCTGGCTGGATCCGGAGCGCGCCGCGCCGCTGTGCCCCGACCGGCTCGCGGCGGCGCGCCTGCGGCGCGACCGCGACCGGCACGGAAGCTGGTTCGCCGCGGCCTGGCTGGACGACCGGCACAACCTGTCGGGCATCGACGGGCTGCCCGCCCTGGCCGTCCGGTTCCTGCGCCTCGCGGGCGCTCGCGGGGGCGGGCCGGGGCCGGAGTCGTAGGGCTCGCCGTCGAACTCGACGCGCAGGCGCGGGCGGGCCGGGGTGTGGTAGGCTGGTCAAACATCCGAATGGAGGCTGATGATGCCGATGACGGGTATCGACCTCGTGGAGTCCGGTAGAGACGTGCAGCCGTTCATCGACTTCATGCGGAAGTACCGCGAGGATCCGGAGCTGCGCGCGCGGGCGGAGACGGAACCGGGCAAGGTGCTGGCCGAGCATGGCGTCCCCCTGCCGCCGCAATGGGACGTGCGGATCGTCGAGGACACGGCGGAGACCTCCCACTTCGTCATGCCGCCCGACCCGAACAAGTGTCTGGCGGACGAGGACCTGGCGGCAGTCGCGGGCGGCAACAACGGCTGCTCGAAGACCGCGTTCTGCTTCATCAGTTGCATCTCGTCCTTCAGTTGACGCCGGTGGAGGGCGGCTCGCCCTCCGGGTGACGGACGTGACGGAAGGGTTCGAAACCGGCAAGCCGGCCGGGGCGCCCGGCTGCGACGCGCGGCTTCTCGCGCAGGTGCAGCGTTTCCGCGAACGCTGGATGGGGGACGACCGCTTCCGCGAAGCCCTGGGCGAGGCTCCGGCGGCCGCCGTGGCCGCCCTGGGCCTCGACGTCGATCCCGAGGCGCTGGCCTTCGTGTGGCGCCGCGGCGAGCCGGCCGACGAACGGACCCCGGAGGCCCGCGCCTGGCGGCGCATCAACGACCGCGCGCAGGCCTACGTGGACTTCTTCACCGACGACCACGGGGCCGACGGGCGCTATCGGGCGTGGCGGGCGCGGCAGCGCGCGCGGTTCGCGTTCGCGCTGGGCTCGACCCGCAGCGCGCTGAACCCGCACCTGCCGTTCGCCGTCGAACTGACCCGGGGCTGCTCTCTCCGCTGCTGGTTCTGCGGCGTCTCCGCCCAGCCCCTGGCGGCGGTGCTGCCGACCGACCTTCCGGCCTGGGAACGGATGCTGGACGCGCTCGAGGCGGCGTTCGGCGCGAACGCGGCGCGGGGCATCCTGTACTGGGCCACCGACCCCCTGGACCATCCGCACTACGAGGCCTACGCCGACGCCTTCCGCCGACGGTTCGGCTGCTTTCCGAGCACCACGACGGCGGCGCCGCTCGCCGACCCGGCCCGCACCCGGCGCCTGATGGCGCTCGCCCGCCCCGCCGACTACCCGTACCACGTGCTGCGCTTCTCGATGGTCACCCGGCGCCGTCTGGAACAGACGCACGCCGAGTTCTCCGCCGACGAGCTGGCCGGCGTGGAGCTCGCGGCGGTGAACCGCGAATCGATCCTGGCCCTGGCCGACGTGGGGCACGCCCGCGAAGCCGCCCGGCGCCGGCCGGAGCTCGCCGCGCACGAGCGCGCCAAGCTGCGCGGGTCGGGGGTCGACGCCGAGCGTTTCCTGCACCAGACCGTCGCCTCCGTTTCGGGGCTCCTGATCGAGCCGCTCGCGGGCCGCGTGCGCCTGATCTCTCCCGAACCCTGCTCCGACCGGTGGCCGGACGGCTACGTCGTCTTCGGCGAAGAGCGCTTCGGGCGCGCCGACGAGCTGGCGGACGCGATCGACCGGCTGGCCGCCCGCTGCATGACGACGGAACCGCCGGCGCGGCTCGCCCTCCAGCGCGGAGTGGCGGTCGCGGCGACACCGGAGAACGCCCGGCGGGTCCGCGCCGACCGGCTCCGCTACGGGGTGACGTTCCGGGCCGGACGCGACCTCGGCCACCTGCCGGCGTTCGCCGGCGCCTTCCGCGGCGGCGCCGCCGTGGAGGACGCGGTGCGCGACTTCGCCCGCCGGTCCGGGATCGCCCCCCGCTTCCTGCGCCTGGACGTGGCCGCGCTCTGGCGGCACGGGGTGCTGATAGAGCCCGTCTGCGCCTTCGCCGACGCGGACGAAGCGTCCTGAAAAATCGATGCCTCGACGATCTTCAATGGTCGCGATCGCCGCCGGTCGTGGTATGCTCGCACTCGACGAACAGGAGGTCCGCAACGATGACAGGCATGGAAAATCTCGGGGGGGCGGCCGGCTTGCAGCAGGTCGTCGACTTCACCGCCCAGTACCACGACAACCCGGCGTTCGCCGCCCGGGCCCAGGCGGAACCGCGCGCCGTGCTGGTGGAGCACGGCCTCAACGTGCCGCCGGGGACCGACGTGCGCATCGTCGAGAACACGGCGGAGACCTTCAACTTCATCGTGCCTCCCGACCCGAACGCCGTCCTGGCCGACGAGGACCTCTCCACGGTCTCCGGCGGCGGCAACCGGAGCGGGCAGCAGAGGTGCGCGTCCTCGTTCATCAGCTGCATCATGTCCTTCAGCTGCGACTGATCCTCCCGGCGGGCCGGGGAGCGGCGCGCGTTCCGACGCGGCGAGCCGCGAGACAAGGCTCGAAAAACCGGTGTGTCGTCCTTCGGCCGGATGCCCGGCCGGGGGGCGGCGCCCCCTCGACGTGGCGGAACCGTGAGGGAAGGGCGTGAATCCGGCAAGCCGGTCTTCCAGCCCGTCGGCGGTTCGACGCCGGCGCTGACCCACACCACGGCCGCCGACCGCGGCATCGTCGAAACCCCGTTGCTGGCGCCGCACCTGGAAGCGCGTCCGGTCGGCGACCACGTCGTGCTGCTGGTTTCCGAAACCTCCAGCGCGGCCCTGTACGGGCGGCGCTACGTCGACCTGCTGCCGCTCGTCGACGGCGCCCGCTCGCGCCACGCGATCGCCGCCGCGCTGGCGGATCGGCACGGGCGCATCGAGGTGCAGACCGCGCTCGTCTCCCTGGCCTCGAAGGGCTACGTCGTCTCGGCCGAATTCGCCATGCCGCGGGCGGCCGCGGCTTTCTGGTCCGCGCTGGGGGTCTCGCCCCGCGCGGCGGAAGAGCGGCTGGGCGCGGCCCGGGTCGCCGTCACCGGGGACGGCGGCGGCCGCCTCGGCGCGGCGCTCGAGGCGGCGCGGCTGGCCGCCGCGGCCGGAGAACCGACCCTGGCGGTCGTGGCCACCGACGACTATCTCGACCCGCGGCACGCCGAGACCAACCGCCGCCACCGCGCCTCGGGCCTCCCCTGGGTGCTGGTCAGGCCGCACGGCCTGCGGCCGCTGTTCGGGCCGGTCTTCCGGCCGCGGGACGAGGGCGCGCCGTGCTGGGACTGTCTGACCCACCGCATGCGCGCCAACCACGAGGTCGAGAACTTCCTGCGCGCCACCGCCGGCGACGACGCGGCGATCCGGCCGCGCGCCCTGCTGGCGCCCTTCGCGGGCGCGGTCGAGGGCCTCGCGGCGGTCGAAATCGCCCGCTGGGTCGTCCTGGGCGAGCACGCCCCGCTCCACCGCCGCGCGATCTCGGTCGAATGCGACGGCCCCGGCGTCGAGCGCCACCCGGTCATGCGCCGGCCGCAGTGCGCGGTCTGCGGCGACCCCGCGCTTCGGCGCCCCGACCGGCCGGACGCCCCGGTCCGGCTCGGGCCGAGCCCCAAGACGGCCCACGGCAGCGGCGGACCGCGGTCTGCGCCGCCCGAGGAAACGGTGCGCCGCCACCGGCATCTGGTCAGTCCGATCAGCGGGGTGGTGACCGGGCTGTCGCGGACCACCGACCCCGCGGACCCCTGGCTGCACGTGTGGTGGGCGGGGAGCAACCTGGCGTTGAAGACCGATTCCCTGTTTCTCCTGCGCGACAACCTGCGGTCCAAGAGCGCGGGCAAGGGCAGCACGCCGGAGCAGGCCGAGGCGAGCGCGCTGTGCGAGGCGATCGAACGCCACTCCGGCGTCTGGCAGGGCGACGAGATCCGCCGCCGCGCGCGCTTCGACGACTTCGCCGCCGGCGAGGCGATCCACCCCAACGACGTCATGCGCTACAGCGAAGCGCAGTACGACCGCGCGCGGGAGATCAACGCGCGGGGCGAGCGCTTCAACAACGTCCCGGCGCGCTTCGATCCGACGGCCGAGATGGACTGGACGCCGGTCTGGTCGCTGACCGCCGGCCGCCGCCGCTACCTGCCCACCCAGATGCTCTATTTCGGCTCACCGGCCGAGAACGGAACGTTCTGCTGCTTCCCCGACTCGAACGGCTGCGCCGCCGGCAACACGCGCGAGGAAGCGATCCTGCAGGGTTTCTTCGAGCTGGTCGAGCGCGACGCGTTCGCCTGCTGGTGGTACAACCGGCTCGCGCTGCCGGAGGTGGACCTCGACGCCTTCGACGACCCCTGGCTGGCCGCCGCGCGCGGCTACTACGCCGGGCTCCGCCGCGAACTGTGGGTGCTGGACGTCACCCACGACCTCGGCATCCCCGTCTTCGTGTCCGTCTCGCGGCGCACCGACAAGGAGACCGAGGACATCATTTTCTCGGCCGGCGCCCACCTCGACCCGCGCGTGGCGGCGCTGCGGGCGGTGGCCGAGCTGAACCAGTCGCTGCCGGCGGTCCGGGACGCCGACGCGGACGGCGGCGGGTACGCCCTCGACGATCCCGAGAGCCTCCGGTGGTGGAAGAACGCCCGGCTCGCCGACCACCGCTGGCTCGCTCCCGCCCCGGGCGCGGCGCGGCGGGGGCCGGCCGACTACCCGGTTCCCGCGACGACGGACCTGCGGGAGGACGTGGAGCTGTGCCGCGCGCGGGTCGAGGGGCTGGGGCTGGAGTTCCTCGTGCTCGATCAGACCCGGCCGGACATCGGCCTGCCGGTGACGAAGACCATCGTGCCCGGCCTGCGCCACTTCTGGCCGCGCTTCGCGCCGGGGCGCCTGTACGACGTGCCGGTCCGCATGGGATGGCGCGGGACGCCCACCGCCGAGGCCGACCTCAACCCCGTGGCGGTCTTCATCTGACGCAGCCGACGCATGAGTTTCCTCGACCTCGTGCGCGAGCCGGCGATCGGCGCGCGCCTCGCCGCCGGATGGACCCTCGGGCCGTCACCGGACGGCGCGTCCCTCGCCGCCCGGAGCCCGTACGGGTCGGAGCCGCTGCCCCTGGGCCGCCATGCCCCGGCGTTCGAGGCCGCCGCCGGGCGGCTGGCCGCCGGCGCGCCGCTCGCCACCTTGCGCGACAGGGTCGTCGCCGCCGGCGGCGGGGCGAGCGCCGGCCTCTATCTGGTCCACTTGCAACGGCTGTGCCAGTGGGGGGGGATCGAGTTTCCGCTGTTCGACGCGGACGGCGAGCGCGCGGTGATCCAGCCGCAGCAGCCGGCGTTCGCGCCCGCCCTGGCGCCGGAGGTCCCGGAGGCGCCGCTCGACCGCTTCGCCTGCCTGCGGCGCGACGGCGGGGCCTGGCATCTGGAGTCGCCGCTCGTCGGCGCGTGCTTCCGGTTCGACGACGTCGGGGCGATCGACGCGCCGATCGTCCGCCGCGCGCTCGACGCGGCCGGGTTCCTGGAGACCGGAACGCCGGACGATGCGCGGCGCGACGCGCTCGCGCAGTGGGAGTTCCACGACCTGCTGTTCCACGCCCACAGCCGCGACGGCTGGCGCCGCGTCCCGGCCGGCGCCGCGTTTCCGTACATCGGCGAGATCGATCCGCTGCCGGCGGCGCGTCCCCCGTGGCCGGGAAAGCCGATTCCCCTCGCCCGCGCCCCGGCCGGCCGGGAATCGTTCGCGGCGGTGCTCGAACGGCGCCGTTCCGAGCGCTACTACGACGAAGCGCACCCGATGTCGCGGGACGATCTCGGGGCGCTGCTCGACCGCTCGGCCCGCATCCGAGCCTCGGCCGTCGTCGAGTTCGAAAACCCCGCCGGCCGGACGGCTCCGTTCGAGGTCACGCGCCGCCCCTACCCGAACGGCGGGGCGAGCTACGAGCTGGAAATCTATCCCGTCGTCGACCGCTGCGCCGGCCTGGACGCGGGCCTGTACCACTACGACGCGGCCGGGCACGCGCTCGTGCGCATCTCGGGCCGCACGCCGGACGTCGAACTGATCCTCGCGGACGCGCGCGCGGCCACCGGCGACCAGGCCGAGCCGCAGGTCGTGCTCGCCGTCGCCGCGCGTTTCGCCCGGGTGACCTGGAAGTACAGGTCGCTGGCGTACGCCACCATCCTCCGCAACACCGGGGCGCTGTACCAGACCCTGTATCTGGCGGCGACCGAGCTCGGACTGTCGCCCTGCGGTCTGGGCAGCGGCGACGCGGCGCTGTTCGCCCACGCCACCGGCCTCGACCCGACGGTGGAAGGCTCCGTCGGCGACGTGATTCTGGGCGGGCGGCCCCGCGCCGACGGCCCCGCGGCCCGCGCCGCCGGGAGTCTGCGCCGTGGAACGGCGCGGACTCCCACGGGGTCGGCCGGGCGCCGAGCGGACGCGCGGGACGCGCGGTGCGATGCGGTATAGTAGTGGCGGGCGTCGGCGGAAGCGCAACGGCGGGAGGCGTCGGCGGCACGGCGACCGCAACCAGAAAGCGAGGCAGGCGAAATGGCGAATGGCGAGAAAGCAAGGTTCGACGAGATAGGGGTGAGCCCCGAGCGCCTCGACCGCAACCAGCAGACGTACGCCGACGTGGTGGCCAAGTACTGGGGTGACCCCGATTTCAAGGCGAAGGTGGACGCCGACCCGACCTCGGTGCTCAAGGCGGAAGGGATCGCCATTCCGGAAGGCGCCACCGTCAAGCTGCGGTTCAACACCGAGAATCTGCTGCACATCGTCCTGCCGGCGAAGAAAGTCAAGTCCGGGGCTGGCGGCTAGCGCCCACCAAGCGTCGCCTGGCGGCTCCGCTTGGCGCACATCCTGACCGCTCCGGGAGTCCGCGCCGTTCTACGGCGCAGACTCCCGGCGGTCCGCGGGATTCGTGCTATCTTCGGCCACGCGCCGGCGGGCGCCCGCCGGGAACGAGCGATGGCCGCCGCCTGTCCCCCCATCCCCTACGGCGACGCCGACTTCAAGCGCATCCGCCTGACCGGCTCGCTCTACGTCGACAAGACCCGCTTCCTGCGGAAGCTGGAGCGCGTGCGTTTCGCCGTGCTGATCCGTCCCCGGCGGTTCGGCAAGTCCTGCTGGATATCGCTGCTGGAGAACTACTACGACCGGACCCGCGCCGACGCCTTCGACGCCGTGTTCCGCGGCACCGACGCCGGCCGGGAGCCGACGGACGAGCGGAGCCGCTACGTCGTGCTGCGCTTCAACTTCTCCGCCTTCAACGACGCGCTGGAGTCGCTGGAGCGCAACTTCGAAGAATACTGCCGATTGAGGATTCGGCATGCCCTGGAGCGTAATCCGGACCTGTTCCCGGAGCCGGCGGCGCGGCGCATTCTCGCGCCGCCGGCGGTCGCCGGGATACTGAACGAGCTGTTCGCGCACGCCGGCGACCACGGCGTCGCGCTGTACGTGCTGATCGACGAGTACGACCACTTCGCGAACACCGTCCTCGCGCACCACGGGGAGGCGGCGTACCGCGGCGTCACCCACGGCGGCGGTTTCTACCGCAACTTCTTCGCCACGCTGAAGGCCGGGGCCGAACAGAGCGGCGGCGGCATCGCGCGCCTGTTCGTCACCGGCGTGTCGCCGATCACCCTCGACGACGTGACCAGCGGCTTCAACGTCGGCGACAACGTCAGCCTGGAACCCGACTTCAACGAGCTGCTCGGCTTCACCGAGGCCGAGGTGCGCGGTTTGCTGGAGACCTACCGCGACCTCGGCGCGCTCGACCAGGACGTGGACGAGGCCCTGGACACGATGCGCGACTGGTACGACGGCTACCGCTTCGCCGCCGGCGCCGAACGGAGCGTCTACAACACCGACATGGTGCTGTACTACCTGAACCGATCCATCCCGAACCGGCCGATGCCGGACTACCTGATCGACCAGAACGTGCGCGTCGACTACGGGAAGCTGCGCCATCTGCTGGTGGTCGGCCGGCGCCTCAACGGCAACTTCGACCTGCTGCGGCGCGTCGCCGGGGAGGAGCGGGCGGCGTGCGACGTGCAGCCCGGCTTCCCGCTCGAGCGGCTGACCCGGATCGAGAACTTCCTGTCCCTGCTGCACTACTTCGGCCTGTTGAGCATCCGCGGCGTCGCCGACGGCCGGCCGGTGCTGGCCATTCCCAACCAGACCGTGCGGCGGCTGCTCTACGGCTTCCTGCGGGACGCCTACGACGACGTGGGCGTGTTCGCGGTGGACCTGTTCGCCTTCGACCGCCTGATGAGCGCGATGGCCAACGAAGGCGCGTGGCGGCCGGTGTTCGAGTTCCTGCGGGACGCCGTCGCGGCGCAGACCGGCGTCCGCGACTACATCGCCGGCGAGAAGGTGCTGCAGGGCTTCCTGGCCGCCTACCTGAGCGTCTGTCCGTACTTCGTGTTCCGCTCGGAGGCGGAGCTCGGCAAGGGCTACGCCGACGTCGCCCTGGAGCCGCTGCTGGCGCGCTACCCGCACCTGCGCCGCGGCTACCTGATCGAGCTGAAGTACGTCCGGCGGAGCGACCCGCTCGACGCGGACCGGCTGGACGAGGCGGCGCGGGCAGCCGGGCGGCAGCTCCGCCGTTATCTCGCCGACGACCGGCTGGCGCGGCAGTATCCGGCCGTGCGCTTCACCGGTCTGAGCCTCGTCTTCCACGGTTGGGAGCTGGTGCGCTGCGACGCCGTGGAGACGCCCCGGACGGCAGACTGACGGTTCGTCGACTTCACGGTCCAGTACCGCGAGAACCCGGCGCCGCGCGCCCGGGCCGACGAGGAACCGCACGACGTGCCGGCGGAGCACGACGTCGGCGTGCCGCCGGAGACCGACGTGCGCATCGTCGAGAACACGGCGAAGATCGTCAACTTCGTCATGCCTCCCGACCCGAACACCGTGCTGGCCGACGAGGACCTCGCCACGGTCGCCGGCGGCCTGCAAACCGAGCCGTGACCGCGTCCTGCTTCATCGGCTGCATCCTGTCCTTCAGCTGACGCGCGCTGCCCGCCGTTTTCCCGTACAGGGCCGCGGCGCGGCCGGCGGCCCGCGCCGGCGCCCGGTGGTTCGACCCCGGTTCGGCGACGCCCGGAAACCGCGGCCGACGCGCGTCGGGCCAAGCGGGCCGCGCGAAAACGCCGGATCCCGCCGAGGCGCGGCGGCGCCCCGGAGCCGCGGCCGACGCGCCGCCGCCCGGTCCGGACCGGGCCGCCCGGGCCGCCGATTCGACTTACGATCCGGGTAACGCAAACAAGGAGGTCGCAATGATCAGTGTCGACAGTCTCGCAGGGTCCGCCACCGATTCCGGCAACGTCCGGCAGTTCGTCGACTTCACGGCCCAGTACCGGGAGAACCCGGAGCTGCGCGCCCGGGCCGACGAGGAACCGCGCGCCGTGCTGGCGGAGCACGACATCGACGTGCCGGCGGGGACCGACGTGCGCATCGTCGAGAACACGGCGGAGACCTTCAACTTCATCGTGCCGCCCGACCCGAACGCCGTCCTGGCCGACGAGGCCCTCTCCACGGTCTCCGGCGGCGGCAACCGGAGCGGACAGCAGAGATGCGCGTCCTCGTTCATCAGCTGCATCATGAGCTTCAGCTGCAGCTGACCTCCCGGCGGGCCGGGGAGCGGCGCGCGTTCCGACGCGGCGAGCCGCGAGACAAGGCTCGAAACCGGCGTGTCGTCCTTCGGCCGGATGCCCGGCCGGGGGGCGGCGCCCCGGAGCCGCGGGCGGCGCGTTGCGGTCCGGGCTGCCCGGACCGCCGATTTCGACGTGCGACGTCGCGTAACGCAACCAGGGAGGTCGGCAATGACGGTCAGTGCCGACAGTCTCGCAGGGTCCGCCACCGATTCCGACAACGTCCAGCAGTTCGTCGACTTCACGGCCCAGTACCGGGAGAACCCGGCGCTGCGCGCCCGGGCCGACGAGGAACCGCGCGCCGTGCTGGCGGAGCACGACATCAGCGTGCCGCGGGAGACGACGTGTGTATCGTCGAGAACACGGCGGAGACCATCAACTTCGTCATGCCTCCCGACCCGAACGCCCTGCTGGCCGACGAGGACCTCTCCACGGTCGTCGGCGGCCTGCGAAGCAAACCCGTGACCGCGTCCTCCTTCATCAGCTGCATCCTGTCCTTCAGCTGACGCCCACGGCTCCCGGGCAGCGTGCTTCGCGGAGCGCGCCGCCCGGGCGGCGCCGGACACGGCGCGGGCCGGCCACGGTTCCCGTACGGGTGCGGCGGTTGCGCCCCGCGTCGACGATGCGCCCTTGATCGCCAGCAGGCGGGCGGCGGCAGTAGAATGGGGAGAGGTTCAAGATGCGCGACACCGTCTTCGACACCCACGAGATCGCCCGCTCGCTGACCGCGGCCGACCTGACCGACGCCCAGGCCGACGCCATCACGGTCGCCGTCCGCCGCGCCGCCGAGCACGACGCAGCCGCCGTCGACGTCGACGCGCTGGCCACGAAGTCCGACCTGCGCGTCGAGATCGCCGCGCTCGAGCTCCGGCTCGTGAAGTGGATCGTCGGGACCGGCGTCGCCTGCGCGGGGCTGGTGATCGCGGCGCTGCGTCTGCTCGGCTGACCGACGCTGCGCTACGCGCCCCCGGTCCGGCGGCCGAGCTCGCGGCCCGGGTAGCCACTTGGATCGCCGGCAGGCCGGCGGGCGGCGGCAGCAGAATGGGGAGAGGCTCGAGATGCGCGACACCGTCTTCGACACCCACGAGATCGCCCGCTCGCTGACCGCGGCCGACCTGACCGACGCCCAGGCCGACGCCATCACGGCCGCCGTCCGCCGCGCCGCCGAGCACGACACCGCCGCCGTCGACGTCGACGCGCTGGCGACGAAGGCCGACGTCGCGGCCGTGCAGGCGGACGTCGCCGCCCTCGAAGAGCGCATGACGCACTTCGCCACGAAGGAGGAGCTGCGTGCCGAGCTGTCCGCCCTCGAGGCGCGCCTGGCGTGGCGTCTCGTCGGCGCCGGGGTCGCCATCGCCGGGATTCAGGCCGCGGCGCTGTTCGCCCTCCTGCGCATGGTCGGGTCCGGCTCGTAGGGAATCAGGCCCGGCGCCGGGCGCGCCGGCGGCACGCGGCGGAGCGCCACCACCCGCCCCCTTCCTGCCGGGCGCGGCGTCGGCCGACGTTCCGGCAACAATACGTCGACTTCACTGTCCAGTCCCGCGAGAACCCGGCGCCGCGCGCCCGGGCCGACGAGGAACCGCGCGCCGTGCCGGCGGAGCATGACGTCAACGTGCCGCCGGAGACCGACGTGCGCATCGTCGAGAACACGGCGGAGACCGTCAACTTCGTCATGCCGCCCGACCCGAACGCCCTGCTGGCCGACGAGGACACTCCGCGGTCGCCGGCGGCCTGCAAACCGAGCCGTGACCGCGTCCTGCTTCATCGGCTGCATCCTGTCCTTCAGCTGACGCGCGCCGCCCGCCGTTTTCCCGTACAGGGCCGCGGCGCGGCCGGCGGCCCGCGCCGGCGCCCGGTGGTTCGACCCCGGTTCGGCGACGCCCGGAAACCGCGGCCGACGCGCGTCGGGCCAAGCGGGCCGCGCGAAAACGCCGGATCCCGCCGAGGCGCGGCGACGCCCCGGAGCCGCGGCCGACGCGCCGCCGCCCGGTCCGGACCGGGCCGCCCGGGCGCCGATTCGATTTACGATCCGGGCAACGCAACCAAGGAGGTCGCAATGATCAGTGTCGACAGTCTCGCAGGGTCCGCCACCGATTCCGGCAACGTCCGGCAGTTCGTCGACTTCACGGCCCAGTACCGGGAGAACCCGGCGCTGCGCGCCCGGGCCGACGAGGAACCGCGCGCCGTGCTGGCGGAGCACGACATCGACGTGCCGGCGGGGACCGACGTGCGCATCGTCGAGAACACGGCGGAGACCTTCAACTTCATCGTGCCGCCCGACCCGAACGCCGTCCTGGCCGACGAGGACCTCTCCACGGTCTCCGGCGGCGGCAACCGGAGCGGACAGCAGAGGTGCGCGTCCTCGTTCATCAGCTGCATCATGTCCTTCAGCTGCGACTGATCCCGGCGGGCCGGGGAGCGGCGCGCGTTCCGACGCGGCGAGCCGCGAGACAAGGCCGATTGCCCGTACAGGGTCACGGCCGGCGGCCCGCGCCGGCGTCGGCGGTTCGACCCGGCTCGACGACACCCCCGGGAAACCGTGACCGACGCGGCGGGGCCGCCGAAATGCAGGATCCTGCCGGGCCGCGGCGACGCTCCGGAGCCGCGGCCCGGCGCGCCACCATCCGGGCTGCCCGGACCGGCGATTCGATGTACGATGCGCGTGCGTTTCGTGGGTCCAACCGATTCCGGCGATGTCGACTTCACGGTCCAGTAAACGCGAGAACCCGGCGCTGCGCGCCCGGGTGGGCGCGGCCGGCGCCTCCGGCGCCCGGACAGCGAGCCCGGCGCGGCAGGCCGCGCCCTCGCGGTAGACAAGGGAAGGAGTCCGGTATGACCGACAGCATCGACACCATCAGGCAGTCCGGCGAGCTGGAGTCGTTCGTCGACTTCACGCGCCGCTACCGGAAGAGTCCCGACCTGCGCGCGCGGGCGGACGCGGAACCCCGCGCCGTGCTCTCGGAGTGCGGCGTCGCCCTGCCGCCGGGACGCGACGTGCGGATCGTGGCGAACACGGCGAAGACCCTGCACTTCGTCCTGCCGCCCGACCCGAACGCCCTGCTGGCGGACGAAGACCTCGCCGCGGTCGCCGGCGGCGTGAACGCCGACACCGCCACGAGGACCGCGTTCTGCCTCATCAGCTGCGTGTCGACCTTCAGTTGACGCCGGGCGGGCGGGCGGGACCGTGAGGGAAGGGCTCGACGCCGGCAGGCCGGACGCGCTCGACGCCGCCGGCGGTTCGACGCGGGTCCTGACGCGAACCACCGCCGCGGACCGCGGCCTCGTCGAGACGCCGCTGCTGACGCCGCACATCGAGGCGCGTCCGGCCGGCGGCGAAGCGGTCCTGCTGGTCTCCGAGACCTCCAGCGCCCTCCTGCACGGGCGGCGCTACGTCGACCTGCTGCCGCTGGTCGACGGCGTCCGCTCGCGCCACGAGATCGCCGCCGCGCTGGCGGACCGGCACGGGCGGGTCGCGGTCCAGACGGCCCTCGTCTCCCTGGCCACGAAGGGCTACGTCGTCTCGGCCGACTTTTCCCTGCCGCGGTCGGCCGCCGCGTTCTGGTCCGCGGCGGGGATCTCGCCCCGGGCGGCGGAAGAACGGCTGGGCGCGGCCCGGGTGGCCGTCGCCGGCGGCGGCGCCGGCCGCCTCGCCGCGGCGCTCGAGGCGGCGGGGCTGACCGCTACGGCCGGGGAGCCGACCCTCGCGGTCTTCGCCACCGACAGCTACCTCGACGCGGGGCACGCCGCCGCCAACCTGCGCCACCGCGCCTCCGGCGTCCCCTGGGCGCTGGTCCGGCCGCGCGGCCTCCGGCCGCTCTTCGGGCCGGTCTTCCGGCCGCGGGACGAGGGCGCGCCGTGCTGGGACTGTCTGGCCCACCGCCTGCGCGCCAACGACGAGGTCGAGACCTTCCTGCGCGCCACCGCCGGCGACGACGCCGCGATCCTGCCGCGCGCCGGCCTGCCGCCCTTCGAGAGCGCCGTGGTGGGCCTCGCGGCGGCCGAGATCGCCCACTGGGTCGTCGTCGGGGAGCAGGCCCCGCTGCACGGCCACGCGCTGTCGGTCGAACGCCACGGCCCCGCCGTCGACCGCCACCCGGTCATGCGCCGGCCGCAGTGCGCGGTCTGCGGCGACCCCGCGCTCCGCCGCCCGGACCGGCCGGACGCCCCGGTCCGGCTCCGGCCGAGCCCCCGGACGGTCTCCACCAGCGGCGGATCGAGAGCGGCCGCGCCCGAGGAGACGGTGCGCCGCTACCGGCATCTCGTCAGCCCGATCAGCGGCGTGGTGACCGGGCTGCTGCGCACCAGCGACCCGGCGGACCCCTGGCTGCACGTCTGGTGGGCCGGGAGCAACCTGGCCCTGAAGACCGATTCCCTGCTCCTGTTGCGCAACAGCCTGCGGTCCAAGAGCGCGGGCAAGGGCAGCACGCCGGAACAGGCCGAGGCGAGCGCGCTGTGCGAGGCGATCGAACGCTACTCCGGCGTCTTCCACGGCGACGAGATCCGCCGCCGCGCGCGCTTCGAGGACTTCGCCGCCGGCGAGGCGATCCATCCCAACGACGTCATGCTCTACAGCGAAGCGCAGTATGACCGCGCGCGGGAGATCAACGCGCGCGGCGAGCGCTTCAACCGCGTCCCCGCGCGCTTCGATCCGGCGGTCGAGATGGACTGGACGCCGGTCTGGTCGCTGACCGCCGGCCGGCGCCGCCACCTGCCCACCCAGATGCTCTACTTCGCCGCGCCGAGCGTGAACGGGACGGTCTACTGCGGCCCCGACTCGAACGGCTGCGCCGCCGGCAACACGCGCGAGGAGGCGATCCTGCAGGGCTTCTTCGAGCTGGTGGAGCGCGACGCGTTCGCCTGCTGGTGGTACAACCGGCTCGCGCTGCCGGAGGTGGACCTGGACGCCTTCGACGACCCCTGGCTGGCCGCCGCGCGCGGCTACTACGCCTCGGCCCGCCGCGAACTGTGGGTGCTGGACGTCACCCACGACCTCGGCATCCCCGTCTTCGTCTCCGTCTCGCGGCGCACCGACAAGGAAGCCGAGGACATCCTGTTCTCGGCCGGCGCCCACTTCGACCCGCGCGTGGCGGCGCTACGGGCGGTGGCCGAGCTGAACCAGTCGCTGCCGGCCGTCCGGGACGCCGACGCGGACGGCGGCGGGTACGCCTTCGACGATCCCGAGAGTCTCCGGTGGTGGAAGAACGCCCGGCTCGCCGACCACCGCTGGCTCGCTCCCGACCCGGGCGCGGCGCGGCGGGGGCCGGCCGACCACCCGGTTCCCGCGACGGCGGACCTGCGGGAGGACGTGGAGCTGTGCCGCGCGCGGGTCGAGGGGCTGGGGCTCGAGTTCCTCGTGCTCGATCAGACCCGGCCGGACGTCGGCCTGCCGGTGACGAAGACCATCGTGCCCGGCCTGCGCCACTTCTGGCCGCGCTTCGCGCCGGGGCGCCTGTACGACGTGCCGGTCCGCATGGGATGGCGCGGGACGCCCACCGCCGAGGCCGACCTCAACCCCGTGGCGGTCTTCATCTGAGGCGTCCGGGGCATGAGTTTCCTCGACCTCGTGCGCGAGCCGGCGGTCCGCGCGCGAGGCGCCGCCGGATGGACCCTCGGGCCTTCCGCGGACGGCGCGTGTCGACCTTCGGCTGACGCCGACCGGCGGCGGCGCGCCCGCCGATTGACGCGCCGAGTCCCGCCGCCGGGTCGGCCGGGGGCGCAGGCCGTGCTGCTGCTCCGGTGTCGCCGGCGGCGGGCCGCGAGCCGGCCTTCCCCGCTGCCCGGCCGCGGCGGTTGCGCGCCGCGGCCGGGCCGGATACGATGCAACCGATGTCCGAACAGTCGAAGTGGACGGTCGGTTCGGCGATCGGCCTGGGTCTCCTGCTGCTCGCCCTGTTCGCCAACTTCAACGCCCGGTTCGACGACCAGGCGGCGCAGATCGCCGGCCTGCGCACCGAGATGGCTGACCTGCGCGCCGACGTGACAGGGCAGATGGCCCAGCTGCGCGCCGACATGACAGGACAGATGGCCGGCCTGCGCGACGACATGACAAGGCAGATGGCCGAGCTGCGCGCCGACATGACAGGACAGATACGCCGCCTCGACGACCGTCTGCGCGCCGTCGAGATCGCCTTCGGAAAGGTCGACCAGCGGCTGCTGACCCTCGAACGTATCCTGATTCCCGCCCCCGCCCCCGACGCCGACGCGCCGGACGAGTGACGGGCCGGGAGTCTGCGCCGTAGAACGGCGCGGACTCCTGGAGCGGTCAGGATGGGCGCCGAGCGGAGCCGCAAGGCGACGCTTGGCGGGCGCTAGGAGTCTGCGCCGTAGAACGGCGCGCGGACTCCCGCGGGCCCGGTTGGGCGCCGAGCGGAGCCGTCAGGCGACGCCTGGTGGGCGCTAGCGCGGCGGCTCGGGCGCCGTGGGCGAGGTGGCGCCGAGGCCGAGCAGCAGCGCCTCCATGTCCGGCCAGCGACGGCCGAGGTTGGCGTAGAAGACCCCCTGGGCGATGGTCAGCGGCGTCCAACCGCGGCCGTTGACCGGGTTCAGCGCCGCGCCCCGATCGAGCAGGTGGAGGACCAGCTCCGGCGAGCCGCGCATGACCGCGCCGTGCAGCGCCGCGTCGCCGTTGTCGTCCACGGCGGTTACTGAACCGCCGAGCTCGATCAGCAGCTCGACGGCCTCGAGCGCCTCGGCGGCGCTGCCCGGGCTCTCGCTCGACGACCAGATGCCGACGCCGGCCGCCACGAGCAGCGGGGTCGTGCCGTCCTCGTTCGCCGTCAGCGGGTCGGCGCCCAGTTCCAGCAGCAGGCGCATCAGCTCCAGGTCGACGGCCTTGGCGGCCAGCAGGAACGGCGTGGCCCCGTTGCGGTTGAGCGCGTTCCGGTAGCCGTCGCGGGGCTCCGCGGTCTGGCGGGCGTTCACGTCCGCGCCGTGCGCGGCGAGCGCGCGGGCCAGCGCCAGGTCCGTGACGGTCCCGGCCGGGAACGCCGCCGGGTTGTTGTAGTGGCGGTTCGGGCGGCGGGTCCAGACGAGCTGGTGCAGCGGCGTCCAGCCCGGCCCGGCCGCGGCCGCGTCGGCCCCGCGCTCCAGAAGCCGCAGCGCCACGTCGTAGCGCGCGTTGACGACCGCCAGGTGCAACGGACTCTGGCCGTCGGGCAGGGTCAGGTTCACGTCGGCCCCGGCGTCGAGCAGCGCCTCGGCGGTGTCCCCGCGGCCCGCGCGGACCGCGAAGGCGAGCGGCGTGAACCCGCCGCCGGAGCGGGCGTCGACGTCCGCGCCCGCCGCGGCGAGCGGGGCGACCACCGCCGCGTGCCCCTCGGCCGCGGCCCACATCAACGCCGTCTGGCCGCGCCACCCTTCCCGCGCGTCGACCGCGGCGCCGCGCCGCAACAGCGCGGCCACGCTGTCGACGACGCCGGTCCGCGCGGCGGCCATCAGCGGCGTCTCGCCGTGCGGCGACGGACGGTTCGGGTCCGCCCCGGCGCGCAGCAGCGTCTCGACCACCGCCGCGTGCCCGTGCGCGGCGGCCAGGGCCAGCGGCGTCACCCCGAGGCGCGTCGCGGCGTCGACTTCCCCGCCGGCGTCCAGCAGCCGCCCCACCGCCGCCGCGTCCCCCTCGTGGGCCGCCCGGTGCAACGGCCCGGCGTCGTCGACCGCCTGCCCCGCCGCGGCCGGCGGCGGACCGAATCCGGCCCCGAGCGCGACCGCCGCGGCCGCGGCGAGACACAGGAGGCCGCGCCGAATACACGCCTGTCTACACATCCGCGAGCGGCGCCAGCTCCTGCAGACGCCCCGTGCTGTCGCCGAGCCCGTCGTCGAGCCGCACGCCGGCCTTGTCGAGCTGGCTGACGAGCAGGTTCGTCATCGGCGTGTCCCGCGGGTAGCGCAGGTGCCGCCCGCCCTTCAGCCGCCCGCCGCCGCCGCCGGCCAGCAGCAGCGGCAGGTCGTAGTGCAGGTGCTTGTTGCTGTCGCTGAGCGACGCCCCGTACAACAGCAGCGCGTGGTCGAGCAGCGAGCCGCCGCCGTCCGGCGTCGAGGCCAGGGTCCGCAGGAAGTCCCGGAAGAGCGTCACGTGATACGTGTTGATCTTCGCGAGCTGCGCCAGCTTCCGCGGGTCGTAGCGGTGGTGCGAGATCGCGTGGTGCGACTCCGCGATGCCGACGTCCGGGTAGGCGCGGCCGTTCAGCTCGCGGCCGAGCATGAAGGTGAAGACCCGCGTGACGTCCGCCTGCCAGGCGAGCGCCGTCAGGTCGAACATCAGGCCGACGTGCTCGGCGTAGGACTCCGGGACGCCGACCGGCCGGGCGACGTCCGGCAGCTCGGTGTCGCTCCGCTCCGAGATCCGGATGCGCCGCTCGACGGCGCGCACGGCGTCGAGGTACTGCTCCACCCGCGCGCGGTCGCCCGCGCCGACCTCCCGCCGCAGCCGGGCCAGGTCGGCCCCGATCGCGTCGAGGATGCTGCGGTCCTTGCGGAACTGCGCCCGCCGCTCGGCCGTCGAGCCGCCCGCGCCGAAGAGGCGCTCGAAGACCACGCGCGGGTTGTTCTCCATCGGCAGCGGCGTCGCCGGACCGCGCCACGCGATGGTGTTCATGTAGATGCAGCTGTAGCCGTTCTCGCAGTTGCCCACGAGGAAGTCGCGGTCGATGGCCAGCTCCAGCGAGGGCAGCGGCGTCGTCCGCCCGAGCCGCGACGCCGCGATCTGGTCGGCGGTCCTCCCCGCCCGCACGTCGGCCCCCTCGGTCTCCTTCGGGTGGACGCCGTTGAGCCAGGTCGCGGTGGCCCGCGTATGCTCGCCGTTGCCGTCGCCGAGCGCCTCGGCCTGCCCCTGCGCCAGCCCGCTGAGCACCACCATCCGATCGCGGAACTCGCCGAGCGGGGCGAGCGTGGGCGACAACTCGAGGGCGGTGCGGGCCGGCGGCGTCCACGACTCCATCGCCATGCCGTTCGGCAGGTAGACCCAGCCCAGCCGGCGCACCGGCCCGGCGGCGCGGACCCGCCCGACCCCGGACAGCGCCGGGGTCATCGCGTCGAGCATCGGGAGCGCCAGCGCCGCGCCCACGCCGCGGAGGAACGTCCGCCGCGGCAGCGTCTTTCCGGTGACGATCGTCATTCCGCCCTCCTCATCCTGAACGGCAGGCTCCGCACGATGCCGGCGACGAGCGACGAGAACCGGTGGTCCTCCCGCGCGGCGGCGCGGGTGACGGCGCGGACCGTAGGCGCGTCGTAGTGCTCCAGCCCGCGGCCGAGCGCGTAGGTCATCAACTTCTCGGTCAGCGTGCCGACGAACCGCTCCGGCCGGCGCGCCAGCGCCGCGTGCAGCCCCGCCGCGCCGTCGAAGCGCGTGCCGTCGGGCAGCTCGCCCGCGGCGTCGATCGGCGTTCCCGCGGCCGTGCGGGTGCGGAAGCGCCCGACGGCGTCGAACTGCTCCAGCGCGAACCCCGGCGGGTCCATCAGCCGGTGGCAGCTCGCGCAGACCGGGTTCGCCCGGTGGCGCTCGGTCGCCTCGCGCACCGAGAGCGCCTCCCCGCCGGGGGCCGTCTCCTCCAGCGCCGGCACGTCCGGCGGCGGCGCCGCCGGGGGCGTGCCCAGCAGGTTCTCCAGCACCCACTTGCCGCGCAGCACCGGCGACGTCCGGTTCGGGTAGGACGTGACGGCCAGGATGCTGGCGTGGCCCAGCAGCCCGCGGCGCGCCTCGTCCTCCACCCGCACGCGCCGGAAGCGGCTGCCGTAGACGCGCGGCAGGCCGTAGTGCCGGGCCAGCCGCTCGTTGACGAACGTGTAGTCGGCGGTCAGCAGATCGAGCACGCTCCGGTCTTCGCGGAAGACGCTCTCCACGAACAGCTCGGTCTCGCGCCGCATCGCCTGCCGCAGCCCTTCCCCCACGTCGGGAAAGCGGTCCTCGTCCGGCACGACGGCCGGCACGTTCCGCAGATGGAGCCACTGGCCCGCGAAGTTCGTGACCAGCGCCCGCGCGCGTTCGTCGACGAGCATGCGCCGCGCCTGCGCCTCCAGGACCTCCGGGTCGCGCAGCCGGCGGGCCGCGGCGAGGTCGAGCAGCTCGTCGTCCGGGATGCTGCTCCACAGGAAGAACGACAGGCGGGACGCCAGCTCCAGGTCGCCGACCGCGTAGTTGCTTCCCGGCGCGACGCCGGCGGGGTCCCGTTCGACGCGCAGCACGAACTCCGGGCTGGCGAGCAGCCAGCGCAGCGCCATCTCGACGCCGGCGTCGAAGCCCCCCTCCCGCCGCCCCTCGTCGAAGAACCCGAACAGGCCGTCGAGGTCCGCCGCCGTCACCGGCCGGCGCCAGGCGCGGCGGGCGAGGTTCGCCAGGATCCGGCGCGCGCAGGCCGTCTCGGCGGCGTCGGCCGCGGCGGCCGGGCGGCAGACGAAGATGCGCCGGCGGCTCGGCGTCTCCCCCGCCGGCGGGCCGCCGCTCCCGGCGAACGGCCCGGTGACGGTGACACTGCCGAGGTACGGCTGCACCCGGGTGTCGCCGCCGGTGATGCTGGTGTACGGCCGCAGGTACGGCTGCCGCGCGGTCTCCGGGTAGGCCGCGGTGCGCCGCACGAAGGTCACGATCAGCTCCCGCGGGCCGGCCCGCACCGGGAGGCGGAACCGCCAGCCGCGGTCGATGGTCCGCTGCCGGTCCCGCCAGGCGCGGTGCTCGGCGCCGTCGCGGGGGGCGTCCGGCGGCGGGCCGCCGACGGTGAACGTCCGCGCCAGCGTGCCGTCCAGGCTCGCCTCCAGCGTGTGCCGCGCGTCGAAGACGGCCAGACCGCCGCCGGCGTCGCGCGCCAGGCGCACGCGGAACTCGTACTCGGCGTCTTCCGGGAACACGTGCCGGAACGCGCCGCCGCCGCGCGTCCCGAAGGGCATCCCGGCCACCCGATCGTCCTGCGGCAGGTCGCTGGCGAGGCGGAAGACCTCGGCGGTGGCCGACGGCGCGGGCCGTCCGACCGCCACCCGGCTGATCCTGCGCGCCGCGGCCAGGTAGCGCTCCAGCAGCGCCGGCGAGAAGCCGAGCACGCCGGCGACGTTGTCGAAGCCGTAGCTGGCGCCGTCGGCCGGCAGCAGCTCCGCGACGTCGACCTCCAGGTCGAGCAGGTCGCGCACGGCGTGGTGGTACTCGGTGCGGTTCAGGCGGTGGAACGCCTCCGTCCGGCCCGGGTTCGGACGGGCGGCGGCTTCGCGGTCGAGCTCGGCCTCCAGCCAGCCGACGAACCGCTCGTGGGCCGCCGCGTCCGGGCGCGGGCGCGGCGGCGGGGGCATCGCGCCGGCGCGCAGCTTGCGGACGACCGTCTCCCAGACGTCCGGCGCGGCGGCGACGCGGGTCACGTCCCGCGTGTCGAGCGCGAGGTCCGCGGTGCGCAGCCGCTCGTTGTGGCAGGCGACGCAGTGGCGGTCGAGGAACGCCCGCTGCCAGCCGTCGGCGGCCGGCTCCCGCGTCCGCGCGGCGGAGGGAGGACCGCCCGCCTCCGGCGCGGCCGCCCGGGCCGGAACCACGGCGCCGGCAAAGGCGGCCGCCGCGACGAACGGCAGCAGCGCGAGACGTCCGCGAGCGGGAGGCCGCTTTCGTGATCCGGGCATGGCCAGGGCGCTTGCGCAGTATCCGGGGAACGCTCGCGGGTGTCAATCGCCCGCCGGCTCGTTCCGGCGCGCTCGAGTCCGCCGCCGACGGCCGGCCAGGTGCGGTAGCCGAACCATTCGCTGACGTAGTTCCCCCGCCCGGGCCGGGCGGTCACGGGTTCCCGTCCAACAGCCGCGGCTGGCATTGCTTCGTGAGATCGGACGCCGCCCGCGCCCAGGTCTTCGACGCGTCGAATCCGACGGCGCGGCGTCCGGAGGAGATCGACACCGTCAACGACCGGCCGATGCCGCAGAAGGGATCGAGGACCGTGCCGCCGGGCGGGCACGTGCTCAGGATGCGCGGACGGATCAGGGACTCGGGGAACGTGGCGGAATGCCCGTTCTCCCCGGGGCGCACGTACCGCGTGACGACGTCGTTCGATCCCGCCTCGGCTTCGGCGAGGTCGTAGTAATACCGGGCCCGGCCGCTGGTCGGCCGGAGGACGAAATGGAAGAAGTGTTCGTGGCTCAGCCGCAGGCGGTCCGTCTCCGGGCGCGGGGGGACGTTCGGCTTGTGCCAGATCAGGTCGTTCCGCAGGATCCAGCGCCGGTCCTGCATGGCGATGGCGAACCGGGCCGGCACCATCAGCAACTGCTTTTCCTGGCGGTAGCCGCCCATCGGCGTCCGGCGGCGCTGGCGGGACGCGCCGCCCAGTCCCTGGCGTCCCCGCGGGCGGATGCTGGCCCAGCGGGCGAAATAGGTGTCTCCGACGTTGATCCAGAGGCTTCCCGCGGGCTTGAGGGCGGGGCGGGCGCGCTCGAAGATCTCGACCAGGTGGGCGACGTACCACTCGGGCAGCGGCTCCAGCCCGAGCACGCCGCCGGCGCCGCGGTACCAGGCGTAGCCGGGCACGTCCGTCCCGGCCGCGCCGGTGGCCAGCCAGTCCCGGAAGACGTCCCGGTTGTGCTCCTGTTCGTACGTCCGGTGGCCCCAGTACGGCGGGCTGGTGATGAGCAGGTCGATGCTGCCGGGGTCGAGCGACGGCAGCAGGTCGTACGCGTCGCCGTGAAGAACGGTGGCGGCGGCGGGCGCCGCGGTCGCGCAGGTGGCCATCGGATCCGGGGCTGCCAGGCTGGCGGAGCGAGGCGGCGCCCGGCGGCCGACCGCGCGCCCTCGCCGATCCCAGCGTACCACCATCGACTCCTGCGGCCCAAGTCCGATTTTTCGGAGTTTCGGAGAGATGCCGGGACCTCTGGTAGCATGATCGCCCCGGCGGATTCCAGGGGAGGCAGACCATGAAACGCAGCATCGTTCTGGCCGTCGTGCTCGGCGTCGGCGCCGCGTCGCTGGCGATCGTCGAGGCGCAGGACGCGATGGTCGTCGAGGTGGAGCGGCTCGAGGACAACCTGTACGTCCTCCGCGGACAGGGGGGCGGCGGCAACACGGCGGTCTTCGTCACCGGCGGCGGGGTCGTGGTCGTCGACTCGAAGAACCCCGGCTGGGGTCAGTCGATCCTCGACGCGATCGCCGGGATCACCAGCAACCCGGTGACCACCCTGATCAACACGCACAGCCACCACGATCACGTCAGCGGCAACGTCGCCTTCCCCGCCGCCGTCGACGTCGTCACCCACGAGGTGACCGCCGCGAACATGCGGGTGATGCGCGCCTACAGCGGCCGCACCGAGCCGCCGGTCAACGTCTTCGCCGATTCGATGGGCCGCGGGCTGCCGACGCGGACCTTCTCCGAACGCATGTCGATAGGGACCGGCGACGACCGGGTCGACCTCTACCACTTCGGGCGGGGACATACCGGCGGCGACGCCTGGGTCGTCTTCCCGGCGCTCGGGACGCTGCACTCCGGCGACATCTTCCCCGGCAAGAACCTGCCCTTCCTCGATGCCGCCAACGGCGGCAGCGGCGTCGACATCCCGGACAGTCTGCAGAAGGCGCACGACGGCATCCCCGGGGTCGACACGATCATCACCGGGCACAGCACGCAGATGACGTGGGCGGACCTGCACGAGTACGCGGCGTTCAACCGCGACTTCCTGGCCGCGGTGCGGGCCGGACACGCCGCGGGCCGCGGCGTCGACGAAATCGCCGCCGGCTGGACGATGCCGGAAGGCTACGAGGGCTACCGGACCCCGGCGGCGGCCGGCCTCCGGAACAGCGTGCAGGTGATCGTCGACGAGCTCGCGGGGAACTGAATTGCGCGGGCCGGCGGGCCGCCACGAGTTCCCACCGGCTCGTCACCGATCCGGCAGGACCGTCCGCTCGATGACGAGCAGCCGGCGCTTCATCTCCGCCACGTCGATCTCGACGTGCCGCAGACGCTCTTCGACGGTCCGGAGCTGGTCGGTCATGCCGCCGAGCTGGCGTTGCACGTCGTCGATCCGACGGTGCACGTCGTCGATCCGACGGTTCGTGCCGCCGTTCAGCGTCAGCAGCAGTCCCGCGAGTCCGATGGCCGTGGCGACGATCGTCGCGATGATCGCCTTCGTGTCGCTGCTCATCGTCCCCACCCTACTGTAGTTGCGCGCCGGCGGCGTGACGGCGGTGACGGCGCTTCAATCCCGGGCCGGGGCCGCGCGTCCCGGCTCTTCCTCCAGCGCGGCCAGGAACTCCCGCACGCGGCGGGCGTTGACGCCGAGGTCCCCGACGCCGACGCGCGACAGCGAGCGGACGTCGACGCGGCTGCCGGTCTCGCCGGAGGCCGTGACGCGGATCACCACGTCGTCGGCGAACCCGAACCAGAACGAGCGGTCCGTCGCCTCGATCCGCCAGGCGTCGGGGTCGGTCGCCAGCAGCTCCCAGCCCAACCGCCGCACCGCGGCGAGAGAGCGGCGGAACGCCTCGGCCGGCGCGGCCGGGAGCAGCGCCGGCCGCAGGTCGGGCCAGGCGGCGCGCTGTTGCTCGGCGACCGCCGCGCCGCCGTAGTCGGTGCGCCCCGGCGCGTTGAGCGGAACCGCCGCGACGAACGCCGGCGGATCGGCGGTGTCCGTCGTGACGTCGTGGATCGGCGGCGCGCCCCACACGCCGGCCAGCGTCCTCAGCGGGACGGCGGCCACCGCCACCGCCGCCGCCAGGGCCGCGCGGGACGGCCACCCGCCCAGGCCCGTCCCGCGCGCCATCCGCGCGCCGAGGACTCCCACGCCGGCCGCGATGACGAGCAGGCCGCCGGCCAGCAGCAGGAACGCCGCCCCGAGCGGCACGACGCCGACTCGGTATCCGAGCGGCGCGGCGGCGACGGCCGCGCCGCCCGCCGCCGCGCCCCACCAGGCCCAGCGCGCCACGCTCATCGACCCTTCATCTCGCGGCGAGCGCGCGGGCCGGCCGGGTCCGGATTCTGCAGCATTCGTCGACTATAGCCCGCCCCCGCCGCAGCCGGGGTCACCCGTCCGCGGAGCCGGCGTACTCCTCCACCGGCGGACAGGCGCAGACGAGGTTCCGGTCGCCGTCAGTCCAGAGCGCGCGCGGTCGGCGGGGCGCAAACAGCGCGTCGGTAAACAGCACGCGGGAAGGCCTCCACGCTCGAACCCGCTCGAACCCCGCCACGCCGTCAACTTGGTATAGACTGGATTGCAGTCATGCCCTCGGCGCATTCGGCGTATGAACCCGCTCGCGGAGAGCGAAGGTGAACGGGGAAGGAAGATGGATTTCCGAACCCCCCGTCCACACGCACGCCCACCCCGCGAGCGGGAACCCCTACCCTACCACTGGAGGGAGTAGGATCCGATCACGCCGCCGCCGCCCCCCACCAGTGGCGCGACAGCAAGAGACTTGCGCGGGAGACTGTCACGATCCCGATTGGCGTCCCTTCGCAGTTTCCGCCCGATGAACCCCGTCACGATGGCTCCGACGCTGGCAGCCGTGCCAACTCGCATCCATGTCGAATCGGAGTACTTCCCGCTCTCACCCGCCAGTGCAAGAACGGCGATCGCGCCGAACCCCGCGTTGCCGATCTGGACCATTGCTTCCGCGCGCGCGAGTCTCGAGTCGATCTCGGACGGGCCGGAACCCTGCGCGGCGCGCTCTTGCGCGGTTACGCCCACCGGGAGAACCAGCACTGCCACCAGAAGTGTCGTCATCAAGCGCATGATCATCGCTCCTCTTCCGAAGTGAAGAGGCCGGCCCCAACCCCCGGCCCCTGCGATCCCGTCCCACCCGCTGCCCACCACAGCAGCACTTCACGAGCACTTCACGAGCACTTCACGAAGCGACAGATGATGCCGAGCACGGTCCCGGCGCGCCGTACCCAGCACCAGAAGCCGCAGGAGCTCCCGCTCCCCTGGTCGCCGCCGCCGCCGACACTGCCGTTGTAGCTTCCACGACGGCACTCCGGGCGATCGCCCTGGTCGCCACCGCCACCGTCGTCGCTGCACTCCTGAGCGTACAGGTGCGCATGGAACGCGAACTCCTGCGGAACCCATCCCTGACGCTCACCCTCCACCACGCTGATGATACCACCCACCATCAGCGCCATGCACAGCGCCGCCACCGTCTGCCGAAGCAAGGCGAATCGAAACATCCTGCCCTCCTGTCGCACATCGCAGAACCTCGATCCATCTCCGGCCTGGTGGACACCCCCATGACACCCACTGCCGTCGAGAACCACGATCCCTGCTCGGCGCAGTCACCCCGCGGCCGGGGTCCCGCCGAACAAAATGCATCATAATGAAGGTTATAGTATATTATTGGCCACCTATACCAGCAGTTCGAGCCCACGCATCCGAGGCGCCGATCCCTCGTGAAAGAGACGCGAGTAAGTGGTCTCGCTTTCCTCGACGACGGGTACGACGGGTTAAGATCGCGACGTGGATGCGGTTCTACAGCCACGAGCGTCCGCCCTCGGCGTTGGGCGGTCGCACGCCGGGCGAAGTCCACAGGAAGACGCGGGCGCAACCGCCGAGCGGAGGATCACCACGACGGGGGGGTCGCTGCCCAGGCGCCATGTTGACGGCGATGCTCGAACGGCTTCTGCGTCCGAGGTATCGATGCCGGTCATCACGGGCCGTTCGGCAGATGCCTCGGGACCGCGGGTCGTGGAGGAGACCCTAGCCGGACCGGAGTGCACAGCGCATCGGGCGGGGCTGTGAACTTGCCTGGACGCCGGCCAGAGGTCCGCCGCCCCCGGAGGCCGGCGAAGCGGGTGCCCACAAAACCGTTGGATTTCGCGGGCGATCGCCGACGCTCAAGTTTTTTTCGCCAAGGGCCTTGACAGCGCCGACAACCTTCATTATAGAACACATAATGCCCAAACTTCAGCCCGTCGGGCTGAGGCACTTGGACGCGGATCGTGTGTCGAGCGCCCGACGCGCCAGCCAAGCCGAGAACACCCGCGCGGCCTACCGTTCGCAGTGGACGCGGTTCGTCTCCTGGTGTGAACGCCGGGGCGTGGTATCGCTGCCCGCCACGCCGGAAACCGCCGCCGCTTACCTCACCGAGCTGGGAACGTCCAGGAAAATCGCGACCGTCAAGGTCGCCGCCGCTGCCATCGCCGCGACGCACCGAGCCGCCGCCCAGCCCGTTCCGTCTGAGGATCCGATGGTCGCACAAGCCATCAGAGGACTCGCCCGGCGGCACGCCGCAGACCCCCGCCGCGCGCCGAAACAGGCACGCGCCTTCACGTACGAAGAGGCGCTCACCATGATGTACGGGGCTGAAGAGCGACGCCGAACCGGCCGGGGCATGGAGTCAGCTCGCGCCGCCGCCGACCGCGGACGGCTGGACCGCGTGATCCTAGCTCTCTCCTACTGTGCGATGCTTCGCCGGTCGGAGATCGCTGGCCTCGTATGGGGCGACATCGAGCATTCGGAAACTGGCCTGATCCGCATCCGGGTGCGTCGCTCGAAACGCAACCAGGACGGTGGGAAGGACGATGTTCGCGCTGTCGTCAGTACGTTCGCCAGCGCCATCATCAACCACTACACAGCAAGCGGTGTCGTGCAGCCGAACGACCGTGTCGTGCCACTCAGCGCCCACCAGATCGCCCGGCGCATTGCAGCGGCCGGCCGGGCCGCCGGTATCGAAGGCCTCACCGGACACAGCCCGCGACGGGCGATGGCCACCGAATTGGCGCGCCGGAACATCGACAGCATCGCCATCGCCCGCGCAGGCGGTTGGAGCGACGTCAACACGGTAAAGCGCTACACGAACGAGGTTGACCTGGAGGACGGCGCCATCGCCACAGCGTTCGGCAAGTAGGGCATGTCGCGGCTTCTTTGCGCGGCGGCACCTACCCCAACACCGTCCCGCCCGTTGCGCTCCGCCGCGGCCGGGGTCACCCGTCCGCGGAGCCGGCGTACTCCTCCACCGGCGGACAGGCGCAGACGAGGTTCCGGTCGCCGTGCGCGTCGTCGATGCGCCCGACGGCCGGCCAGACCTTGTTCTCGGCGACGAACGGCAGCGGGAAGGCCGCCGCCCGCCGGCCGTAAGGGTGCGTCCACTCGTCGCCGGCCACTTCCGCCGCGGTGTGCGGGGCGTTCTTCAGGAGGTTGTCGGCCGGGTCCGCCCGGCCCGCCGCGACGTCGTCGATCTCGCCGCGGATCGCCAGCATCGCGTCGCAGAAGCGGTCGAGCTCGTCGAGCGGCTCGCTCTCGGTCGGCTCCACCATCAGCGTGCCGGCCACCGGAAAGGAGACCGTGGGGGCGTGGAAGCCGTAGTCCATGAGGCGCTTGGCGACGTCCTGGGCGGTCACGTCCGCGCGGGCCTTCAACGGGCGCAGGTCGAAGACCAGCTCGTGCGCGACGCGGCCGTTCGGGCGCGCGTAGAGCACGTCGTAGCGCGCCTCGAGCCGCGACTTGACGTAGTTGGCGGCGAGGATGGCGTGCTTCGTGGCGGAGGTCACGCCGCGGGCGCCGAGCAGACGGACGTAGGCGTACGAAATGAGCAGGATGCTCGCGCTGCCCCACGGCGCGGCGGAGACGGGCGGAATCGCGGTCCCCGCCCCCGGCTCGGCCAGCGGATGCCGCGGCAGGTGCGGCGCGAGGTGCGCGGCGGCGGCGATCGGCCCCATGCCCGGCCCTCCCCCGCCGTGCGGGATGGCGAAGGTCTTGTGCAGGTTGAGGTGGCACAGGTCGGCCCCGATGCGCGCCGGCGAGGTCAGCCCGACCTGGGCGTTCAGGTTGGCGCCGTCCATGTAGACCTGCCCGCCCTGCTCGTGGACGGCGCGGCAGACGTCCTGGATGGAGTCCTCGAAGACGCCGTGCGTCGACGGGTAGGTGATCATCAGCGCGCTCAGCTTCGGCCCGTGGGCCGCCGCCTTGGCCCGCAGGTCGCCGAGGTCCACGTTGCCGGCGCCGTCGCAGGCCACGACCACCGGCCGCAGGCCGGCCATGACGGCGCTGGCCGGATTGGTGCCGTGCGCCGAGGCGGGGATCAGCACGACGTCGCGGCCGCGCTCGCCCCGCGCGCGGTGGAACGCGCGGATCACCAGCAGGCCGGCGAACTCCCCCTGCGCGCCCGAGTTCGGCTGCAGCGACACGGCGGCGAAGCCGGTGACGGCGCGGAGGAACCCTTCCAGCTCCGCGATGATGCGCCGGTAGCCGCCGGCCTGCTCCGGGGGCGCGAAGGGATGGACGTCGGCGAACCGCGGCCAGGTCACCGGCTCCATCTCCGCCGCCGCGTTCAGCTTCATCGTGCACGAGCCGAGCGGGATCATCGACGTGTCGAGGCCGACGTCGCGGCGCTCGAGACGCTTCAGATAGCGCATCATCTGCAGTTCCGAGCGGTGGCGGTGGAAGACCGGATGCGTCAGGAAGGGCGTGCCGCGCCGCAACGCCCGCGGCCAGTCCGGGGCGGACGGCGCGCCGCCGGGCGCCGGGGCGGGGCGGGCCGCGGCGCCAGCGGCGCGGGCGAACACCTCGACGATCGTCTCCACGTCGGCCTCCGTCGCCGTCTCGTCGAGGGCTACGCCGACGTCGCCGCCGGGGTGATAGCGCAGGTTGACGCGCGCGGCCTCCGCCGCCGAGCGCACCGCGGCGGCCGTCGCCGCCCGGCCCGGGTCGACGCGCAGCGTGTCGAAGAACGCGTCGTTGCGCTGGACCATGCCCAGCGCCTCCAGGCGGCCGGCCAGCGCGCGGGCCAGCCCGTGCACGCGCAGGGCGATCCCGCGCAGCCCCTCGGGGCCGTGGTACGCGGCGTACATGCCGGCGACGTTGGCCAGCAGCGCCTGCGCCGTGCAGACGTTCGACGTCGCCCGTTCGCGGCGGATGTGCTGCTCGCGCGTCTGCAGCGCCATCCGCAGGGCCGGGCGTCCGCGCGCGTCGACGGACACGCCGATCATCCGCCCCGGCAGTTGCCGCGCGCTGGCGCGGCGGGCGGCGAAGAACGCGGCGTGCGGCCCGCCGTACCCCAACGGGACGCCGAAGCGCTGCGCGCTGCCGACCACCACGTCGGCCCCCGTCTCCCCCGGCGGCGTCATCAACGTGAGCGCCAGCAGGTCCGACGCCGCGGCGACCTGCGCGCCGACAGCGCGGGCCCACGCGGTGACCGGGGCCAGGTCGTGGAGGCGGCCCGAGGCGTCGGGCGACTGCACCAGCACGCCGCACAGGTCGTCCGGCGCGGGGGCGGCGAGCGCCGCGCCGACGTCGGCCACGTCGACCTCGAGGCCGAGCGGCTCGGCCCGCCCCCGCACGACCGCGATGGTCTGGGGAAAACACTCCGACGAGACCAGGAAGCGCCGCGCGCCGGGGCGCCGCCGCGCCTGCAGGCGGTACAGCATGGTCAGCGCCTCGGCCGCCGCGGTGGCCTCGTCGAGCAGCGAGGCGTTGGCGATCTCCATCCCGGTCAGGTCCGAGACGGCGGTCTGGAAGTTCAGCAGCGCCTCCAGCCGGCCCTGCGCGACCTCGGCCTGGTACGGCGTGTAGGGGGTGTACCAGCCGGGGTTCTCGAGCAGGTTGCGCCGGATCACGGGCGGCGTGACGCAGCCGTAGTAGCCGAGCCCGATGAACGACCGCCAGGGCTCGTTGCGGCCGGCCAGCCCACGCATCCGCGCCAGGAAGGCCGCCTCCGATTCCGCCGCGGGCAGGTCGAGGGGCTCCGCCAGGCGGATGCCGGCGGGGATCGCCTCGTCCATCAGGGCGTCGAGCGACGGCGCCCCGACCACTTCCAGCATGCGGCCGCGGTCCGCCGCGCGCGGCCCGACGTGGCGGTCCACGAATCCGGTGGCCGCGTCAGCCATGCGGGACTCAGTCCGCGCCGCCGACGAGCTCGCCGTAGGCCGCCGCGTCCAGCAGATCGCCGGCGTCGGCGGGGTCGTCCAGCTCCAGCACGATCATCCAGGCGGCGTGCGGGTCCCGGTTGACGGTCTCCGGCGCGTCGGCCAGCGCCGCGTTGACCTCGACGACCGTGCCCCCGACGGGACAGTAGAGGTCCGAGACGGCCTTCACCGACTCGATGGAGCCGAACTGCTCGCCCCGCTTGAAGGAGCGGCCCGCCTCCGGCAGCTCGACGTAGACGACGTCGCCGAGCTGCTCCTGGGCGTAGTGGGTGACCCCGACGCGCCCGCGCCCGCCCTCGACGCGGACCCACTCGTGGTCCTTCGTGTACTTCAGGTCCCGCGGATACATCTCCCCTACCTCGAACGTCTGTAGAACGGCATCCGCACGACCCGCGCGCGCAGGCGCCGGCCCCGGACGTCGATGGAAAGCTCCGTGCCGCGCGCCGCGAGTCCGGCCGGCACGTAGGCCATGCCGACGGCCTTGCGGAGGTGCGGCGTCACGGTGCCGCTGGTGACGCGGCCGACGCGGTCTCCCCCCGCGTGGACCGCGTGTCCCGGCCGCGCGACCCCGCGGTCGAGCATCTCGAAGCCGATCAGCTTGCGGCGCGGACCGGTCCGCTTCTCCGCCGCCAGCGCCTCGCGGCCGATGAACGATTCCTTGTCCCAGCCGACGGTCCAGCCGAGCCCGGCCTCCAGCAGCGTGGTCGTCTCGTCCATGTCGGCGCCGCAGAGGCGCATGCCCGCCTCGAGCCGCAGCGTGTCGCGCGCGCCGAGCCCCGCCGGCCGCAGGCCGTGCGGCTCGCCGGCCGCGAGCAGGGCGGACCAGACCGTCCCCGCCTGCCCCGGCGGCACGAAGAGCTCGAAGCCGTCCTCGCCGGTGTAGCCGGTCCGCGAGACGGTGGCGCGGACGCCGGCGACTTCGCCGGTCTCGAACGCGTAGTGCTCCAGGCCGTCGAGCTCCACCGCCGTGAGCGGCCGGAGAACCTCCGCCGACCGCGGCCCCTGCAGCGCGAGCAGGGCGTAGCGGCTGCCGGTGTCGACCGCCGCCGCGTCGCCCGCGGCGCCGATCCGCCCGCGGATCCAGGCGAGGTCCTTCGCGGCGTTGGCGGCGTTGACCACCAGCAGGTAGTGCCCGGCGGCGAGCTGGTAGACGAGCAGGTCGTCGACCACCGTCCCCTCCGGCGTGGTCAGGACCGAGTACTGGGCGCGTCCGGGAACGAGCCGGGCGGCGTCGTTCGACGTGATGCGCTGCACGGCCGCGAGCGCGTCGCCGCCGGCGATCTCCACCTCCCCCATGTGGCTGACGTCGAACAGCCCCGCCGCGGTGCGCACCGCCTGGTGCTCGGCGGCGATGCCGCTGTACTGCAGCGGCATGTCCCACCCGCCGAAGGCGGTCATGCGCGCCCCCAGGGCGGCGTGCCGGGCGTGCAGCGGCGTGGTCTGCAAGGAATCGGCCGGGGTGCGGGCCATCGTTCGACCGGGAGGCGCCGGGGTCGGCGTACCGGCCGTCGGCCGGGAGCCGCAACGGTACTACGCGGCCGCGGGAGGGTCAAGAACCCGCCGAACCGCCGGCCGCGGCGCCGCCGTAGCGCAGGTACCCCTGCAGCGTGTGGTAGCTGATGCCCAGGACGCGGCACGCCTGCCGCTTGTTGTTGCCGCACCGGTCGAGGACGATGCGCGCGTAGCGGCTTCCCCAGGCCCGCATCGAATCGTCCCGCAGCACCGACGGCTGCAGGTTGCGCACGTAGTCCCCGGTTATCGTCGGCGGCAGGTCCTGGACCCGGATGCGCCGCGCCCCGGAGAACGCCAGCACGTGCTCGACGACCCGGCGCAGCTCCCGCACGTTGCCCGGCCAGTCGTAGGCGGTCAGCGCGTCCAGGGCGCACGGGGCCAGCGAGCGGGCGGCCGGCTCGTCGTGCTGCCGCAGGAAGTGCTCGGCCAGCAGCGGGACGTCCGGCCGGCGTTCCCGCAGCGGCGGCACGTGGATCTCGACCCCGCTCAGGCGATAGAACAGGTCCGGGCGGAAGCTGCGCTTCTCGACCATCGTCCGCAACCCGCGGTTGGTCGCCACGATCAACCGCACGTCGAGGGCCCGCGTGCAGTGCGACCCGACGCGTTCGACCGCCAGCTCCTGCACGACGCGCAGCAGCTTCGCCTGGGCCGCCGCGGAGAGGTCGCCGACTTCGTCGAGGAACACGGTCCCCCCGTTCGCCAGCTCGAACTTCCCCGCCCGCCCCCGCACGCCGGTGGCCGTGCGGTCCTCGATGCCGAACAGCTCGGCCTCGACCAGCGTGTCCACGATGGCGGCGCAGTTGACGGCCACGAACGGACCGCCGCCGCGCGCGCTCCGGTCGTGGATCTGGCGGGCGACGAGCTCCTTGCCCGAACCGCTCTCGCCTTCGATCAGCACCGCGAAGTCGGTGGTCGCCACGCGCACGATCTGGTCGCGCAGTCTGGTCATCCGCGCGGCGCGGCCGATCAGCGGCGACGGAGAATCGGATACCTGCATGCTCGGTCCCTCCGAAGATTCGACCCGCCCCGGGCGATCAACATCGGTGCCAGGGTCGGGAACGCCCGTGTTCGCGGGCGGATCGACGGGATCGGCCGTCACCTCCCGAGCGTCGGACTCCTCCGCCGGGTAGCTGCTTCCGGCCGGATCGGGCCGGGGACGGGCCGAGGCGCCCGGGAAGGGAAGCAGGTGCTCCGCGCGGTCACCGCGCCGTCCACGTCCAGACCTTCACCTTGCGGCCCGGGCTGTTGGGAGGGAAAGCAGGTGCTCCGCGGGGTCACCGCGCGCGCCACCTTCCGGTCCGGAAGTCGTACCGCAGGATCCGGGCGCGGGCGGTCGCGCCGAGAATCCGCACCGCGGCCTGGTGCCCGTCCCGGCTTCGGAGGTACAGGGTGCCCGAGGTCGCCGTGCCCAGGGGCGTCACCGTCAGCACGTCGCTCGCGCCGAGGCGGACGGCGTCGGCCCCGGCGCCGGCCGGCGCGGCGGCGCCGACGGCCGGCGTCGCCGCGCCCAGCTCGAAGCGGACGCCGGCGAAGTGGTCGCCGAGGCGCGTCTCCTCGTCGATCGGCAGGTCGATGCCGGCGGCGACGTCCGCGGTCCGCACGCCGTTGCCGTTCGTGTCGACGAAGGTCCGGAAGCGGACGCCCCGGGCGTCGGATTCGAACCGCAGGCCGACCGCGGCGCCCCGCCGGACGGCGATCGAGCGGGCGAGCATGAACCGCCCGCTCAGGAACCGGGCGGCGTCGAGGACCCGCTGCTCGTCCCGGCCGGTGGTCAGCAGCGGCAGCGAGATGCCCACCGCGACGACGACGATGCCGGTCGCCACCGCGGTCTCGACGAGCGTGGCGCCGCGTTCGAACACCGGATTGCCTCCCTCCGCGCGGGCGGGGTCCCGACTGCCGCTTCCGGTGGCGCCGGTTCGCCGCGCGCCCTCCCTCCGCTCCTTCCGTGCGGGCGGGTCCCGACACCTCCGCGGCCAGGGCCGCGCCGCCCTTCGCGCGTCTCCCGCCGTGCGGGCGGGGTCCCGGCGCCGGGACCCCGCCCTGTCGAACTGAACTGAACTACGGGTTCGCGGGCGCGTCCACGCGCACGAGCGGCCTCAGACGCAGGAACGTCCTCTCGCCGATGCCGCGGACGTTCATCAGGTCCTCGATCTTCTCGAAGCCGCCGTGCTCCTCGCGGTACTCGATGATGCGCTCGGCCGTCCGCTCGCCGACCCCGGGCAGGGTCCGCAGCTCCGCCGCGGAGGCCGTGTTCAGCTCCACGGTTTCCTGCTGCCCCGGCGCCGGGGCCTGGAGCAGGGGAACGCCGGGTTCCGCCGTCGCCGGACCGTGGAGCGGCAGGACGAGGAACCCGGCGCACACCGCCGTCAGTACGAACGCACGTTGCATGGTCAACCTCCCGGTGTCTGGTGCCGCCGGCCGGCGGACGCCGTTCCGATCCCGCGCCCGGCCCCGCTTCGAGCAGCACGCTCGTCGTTGGGGATCGGAGCTCGCCGGCCTCTCTCGGCGGAGCCTGCCTCGTAGTCGAAGCAAGATTCGCGCCGGCCGGTCCGGCGGGCGAACGAGCCCCGTATCACCGTCGTTACCGGCGGGCCGGGAACGACGCTCACGGAGTCGGCCTCACGCCCTCGTACACGACTTCGCCGAGGATCGGCGCCCGAATCGCGTGCGGAACCGTAACCCTGCGTTACCGTTTGCCAAGACCGCGCGAACGGCGAGGACGCGGCGTCTCTTCCGAAGGCCCGGGAATCACGCCGGAAGGGCGGCGCGCGACGCCGCGGGCGGCGCGGCAACCGGCGGAGACACGGCGCGCGGATCGAACGCGGACCCGCGTCGGCCGCCCGGGGCGCCGCCGGCGGAGGACTTGACGTGATCGGCCTTCGCGCCGTCTCCGATCCGCCGTGTTCGGCGAACATTCGGCGAATCCGCATGGCGGTGACCAGCGCCGCGCCGTGGCGCCCGAACCAGCGCGTCCGCGCCTCCCCCGCCGCCACCCGGCGGGCGCGGACGATCTCGAACGCGCGCTCGCCGAACTTGGCGCAGTCGGACCTGCTGGCCTCGCACACCGGCCGGTCCGCCGCGTCGCTGCTCGTCGCCGTCTGGCCGCTGGCGGCACCCGCCGCCAGCACCAGGACCACCGCGGCCGGCGCGAGCAGCCGGGTCCACTGAACGCCCCCATCGCCGTCGGGGAGGCCGGCCGGGGGGTCAGCGGGCGGGTCGATGGCGGTCGCCGGCAACGCGCGTCGAAGACGTCGTCGAGCGGTTCGGAGCGCCCACCAAGCGTCGCCTTGCGGCTCCGCTTGGTGCCCATCCTGACCGCTCCAAGAGTCCGCGCCGTTCTACGGCGCAGACTCCTGGCGCGCCGACCGTGGCGAGCAACAACCTGCCGAGGGCAGGTCGCCGGACGCCAGCGTCCTTTCAGTCATCGGTCGGTCTTCTGGTCCGGCTTCTCGGCGGCCGCGCGCGGCGTGATCGCCGCGAGCTGCATGCTGACGCGGTTCAGGCCGCTGTCCATCTGCCGTTCGACGCGGTTGATGTTCTCGCCGATCTGGGCGTGGGCCTGGTCGTTGGCCTTCTGTGCGTCGTCGAAGCGCCGGTTCATCGAGGCGTTCATCGAGCGCAGCATCATGGCGAGCCCGCCGGTCGCGGCGCTGACCGCGACGAGGAGCACCGCGCCGGTGCTGATGATGACGGGGACGAGGTCGGTCTCGGTCACGGTTCCTCCTGGTTGATGGTAGCAGCCGAGCCGCCCAGCAGCTCGGCGTTCTCGGGTTCGACCTGGCCGGCGCGTCGTCGCCGCCTTTCGTCGGCGCGCTGTCGTTCTCCGTGGCGGGCGTATGGCGGCCTCATGGGTTCCGTCCCTTCCAGCTGCTCAGGCTGGCGTAGTACCACCAGTGCAGCCAGCCGAGGCCGTGGAGGTCGCCGCGCAACTGCCAGAGGGCGAGCGCGCGGCCGGAGCGGCCGTTGCCGTCCATGAAGGGGTGCAACGTCTCGTAGACGCAGTGGTCGTGGTAGACGTCGGCGCGCGTAGCGCCGGCGCCGTCCGGTTTCTCCGACGTCCTGCGGATCGACGCCAGGTGCTTTTCGAGCTGACTCTCGATCCGCGGCCCGCCCGGCGGCGGCCGGTGGTCGCCGACCACCACGTTCATGCCCACGCGGTTGCGCAACCCGGCGCGCGGCGCGACCGCGGTCACGAAGACGCACAGGTCGCCGACCGTGACCGCTTCGAGCGCAAACAGCCGCTCGTGCGCCTCGACGTCCTCGTCGCTGACGTGGTCGATCCCCTCGATGCGGTTCGACTCGCTCACGAACCGCGTCAGTTCCCGGGCTGAGAGTCTCATCATCGTGCACCTCCTACCGTGTCGAACTCATCGCCGGCGGCGCTTGCGTCCGCCGCCTTGGGCTTCGTTCTTCGGCCGTCTGCGCGGCGGCGCTCGTCTCCTGTCGGCCGGCGGTCGAGTCCGCGGCGACCGGAAGTCGATCTCCAGGTCGTTGCCGGGGTGCGGTCAGGGCGTCGGGGACCAGGCTCTGACGAAGCCCCTCGAGTTGTCCAAAACGACCGGGACCACCGCGGGCGGCGTCAGTGGTCCACGGTCTCGACGTCGGGACCGAACAGGGGTGCGATCGTCACCTGCTGGTCTCCAGCAGGTCCGCGAGCGTCGTGCCCGCCGGCGGGTCGTCTTCGCTGGCGCCGTCCACGTTCTCCGGCGCCCGGAACAGCGGATGGCCCGGCGACCAGAGCGCCACGCTCTCGGCGTTCTCCCCGTAGTAGGCGGGGTCGGTCGTCACCCGCACCCGCTCCCGCATGCCGGGCGCCAGCAGGCCGTACTCCCGCCGGCCGAGCGGCTGCACGTCGGTCCCGGGCGGCATCAGGTCCGGCGACGCGAGCACCCGGTCGAGGTCGTCCAGCGTGACCGGCGCCGGCGGGCGTTCGTGCGGCTCGGCGGCGTCGTCGAGCGCGGCGTCGAGGTCGAAGCCGCCCGCCTGCTCCTCGCGGGCCTGCCGGTCGATTTCGCCGGCGACGGCCTCGTTCCGTTCGCCGCCGCCGGCGAGCACCGCCGCGGTGATGGCGGCCGGCAGCCGCGCCAGGATCGGCTGCAGGCGGCCGACCACCTGCTCGAACAGGCCGATCCGCGTGCGCAGCGCCCGGTAGACGTCGGTCTCGACGGTGCCGGCGTAGTGCAGGTTGACGATGCGGATGGCCGGGTGCTCCTGGCCGAGGCGGTCGATGCGGCCGATGCGCTGCTCGACGCGCATCGGGTTCCACGGCATGTCGTAGTTGACCAGCGCGCCGCAGAACTGGAAGTTCAGCCCCTCGGCCGCCGCGTCGGTGCACAGCAGCACGTCCGCCTCCCCCTCGCGGAAGCGCCGCCGGGCGTCGTCGCGGGTGATCGGACGCCAGCCGCCGGCCGCGGCCGGGACCTCGCCGCCGCGCCCGGAGAAGCACAGCAGCCGCGGGCCGCCGCGCGCCCGCAGCGCCTCGCGCAGGAAGTCCATCGTGTCGGTGAACTGCGTGAAGACCATCGCCTGCTCGTACCCGCCCCGCCGCAGGTCCGCGAGCGTCTCGACCAGCGCGGCCAGTTTGCCGTCCGGCGGCAGCGCCCGGATGCGGTCGAGAAGACCCGCTATCTCGCCGCGCTCCTCGACGGCCAGCGCCCGCCGCTCCAGCGCCGCGACCTCCTCGGCGTCCGGCGCCTCGTCCGCCGTCTCGTCGTCCGGGGCGTCCTCGTGCAGCCGCGCCTCGTCCGGGTCCGCGGGCGGCGGGCCGCCGCCCGTCAGGGCCTCGAGCCGGTGCTCGAAGGTGGCGCGCAGCGCCCGGAAGCTGCTGGCCAACCGCCGCCGGTAGATCGTCATCACGAAGCCGACGGCCGGCCGTTCGCCGCCCGCCGCCTGGTCCCAGGTCGTCGAGATGTAGCGCTCCACCGCCTCGTACACGGAGCGCTCGGCGGCGGTCAGCTCCAGGAACCGGTCGTCGACCCGGCGCTCGGCGATCGGCGTCTTCAGGCGGCCCTCGCGGAAGTAGCGGCGCAGCAGCGCGCGGGTGTGCCGCGAGATCAGCCGGCGGATCGGGGTGTGCGCGCGCAGCACGGCCAGGGCCGCGCGGCGCTCCGGCGTCTCGAGCTGCCGGCGCGGGATGCTCGCCGCGTCGCGCAGAGCGCGCAGCACCCGGCCGGCCTTCAGCGGCGACAGCCCGGTGAGGCGCTCGACGCCGGCGCGGCCGGCCGCCCCGTGGTCGCGCTCCACCGCCTGGAACAGGCGCGCCATCCGGTCGAGCGCGTCCGCGGGCGGGTTCGGCCGCGCGGCCGCCTCGAAGAAGTCGAGGAACGCCGCTTCCGTCCACTCCGGCGGCAGCCCGAGCAGGTCCAGCAGGTCCCACACCTCGACCGGGTGCACCTGCATCGGCGTCGCGGTCAGCAGGAGCAGGCCGCCGGTCTTCGCCTTCAGGCCCCGCATCAGCTTCAGCAGCGCGTTCGGGCCGCCCTCCCGCCGGCCGCCGGCGGCCCGCCGCCGGGCGTGGTGCGCCTCGTCGAGCACGATCAGGTCCCACGGCTCGGCCTCGGCCAGCAGCGCCTCCGCGCGGGCGCGTCGGCGCAGCAGGTGGCTGGAGGCGATCACCGCCGGTTCGTCATGCCAGCGCTCCGCGCCGTCCGCGCGCTCCGCGGCGGCCGGCGCGGCCGGCGGCAAGGGCGGCCGGGCCGCGGGCGCCGCGCCGCCGCCGCGCGGCAGGCCGTCCACCCCGGGCGCGGGGTCGCGCGCCAGCGCGCGCCCGTCGTAGATCGGCCAGTGCAGGTTGAACTTCTCGCGCAGCTCGATCTGCCACTGCCGCAGCACCGCCTTCGGCGCCAGGATCAGAATGCGTTTCGCCCGGCCCGCCAGCCACGCCTGCCGCAGCAGCAGCCCCGCCTGGATGGTCTTGCCCAGGCCCACTTCGTCGGCGATCAGCAGCCGCGGCGGCCAGCGGCCCCACAGCCGCTCGAACGCGCGGACCTGGTGCGGCCACGGCTCGACCGCCGCGGTCGCCTCCCCCACCCGCGCCCCGCCCCCCGGCAGCGACGGCGCGCGGGCGATGAAGCGCCAGACCCGCCGCCGGAGGTCGACGGCCGGCGGCGGCGCGGCGGCCGGGGCCGGCCGAACGCCGTCGGGGGGCGGCGGCGCGCCGTCGGGGGGCGGCGGCGATTCCCCGTCCCCGCGGCCGGCCGGCGGCGGCGGGCCGGCCGCGGTCAGCCGGGCGGGGTCGCCGGCCGGCAGGAAGCGCAGCAGGTCCCGCCGCACCGCGTCCGGCACGTCCAGCACGATCGCGCGCGCCGCCCGGTCCGCCCACAGGCGCGCGAAGTTCCGCTCCTCCTGATCGACGCGCGCCGGCTCCGGTCCCCAGCTCGTGTAGACGTTCAGCGTCTCCCAGTTGCGCCGCCAGCCGGCCGCCGTCTCGTTCAGGCTGCCGGTCCAGGCCAGCCGGTGGCCGGCCCGGTCCTCGACGACGCCGGACTTCTCGTGGAACAGGGCCGCGTCGGCCACCGGCCGCCGGTCCGCCCCGCACGGCACCGCCACCTTCACGTCGAGGTGGCCGTGCTCGACCATCCACGCCAGCAGCTCCAGCGCGCCCTCCGCCTCCGGATCGGGCGGCGCCAGCGGAACCGCGGCCAGGCGGCGCTCGACCGCCGCGCGCAGCCGGGCGTCGCCGCGTTGCGCGGCCCCGCGCGCGATCGCCTCCACCTCGGCCGCCGCCAGGGTGCAGCCGGCCACCAGCCGCATCCGCCCGCCGTTGCGGACCAGACCCTCGATGCCGCGCGCCGCCAGCGCCAGCGCCCCGGCGTCGAAGAAGCCGGTCAGCCGGTCGTAGCGCGCCGCGTCCTCCAGGGCCGGCACGTAGAAACGCCGGGGTGCACGTCAGATTTGTGGAGGTGCCCCGGTCAGGCAGCTCTCCGCTCCCAGAAGTCTTCGAAACGTCCGCTGAGCTGGCAGCATCGGAGGGCGATGATGGCGTTGGCTCCGGCGAGGGTCCATCTCATTCCGGCGCGCTTGAGCCTGTCACCGACCACGTGCTTGCATCCGGCCTCGACGACCCCCGAGGCGACGCAGAGTCCTCTCGCCCGGAAGCGCGGATAGCGCATCCGGTGGCGGTTGCGTACGAGGTATTCGATGCACCGGCGGGCCTCGTCGGAGGTCTTGGCGTGGGTCCGCAGTTCGGCCACGATCTTGCGCAGCCGCCCGTTGTCCAGCTCGTGATGGCGCTGCCGGGCCCAGGCGTCGGCTTCGTCGGTTCCGGCTCCGTGGAGGGCCTTGGCGGCGTCGGACAGATATTGCTTGGCGTGGTAGATGTCGACGATTTCGATGGCGTCGGGAAACTGCTCGCCGGCCAGATTCCAGATCCAGTTGGCGCCGTCTCCGAGGACGACCTGGCGGGTCGCGGTGTCGAAGCCTCGCCGTTGGGTCTCGCGAGAGACGCGCTGCGCGAAGGGGGGCGTCTGCGGGTCGGTGTCGCGGCTGGCGGCGCTCTCGACGGCGGCGTTGTAGCTGACCGAGCCGGGGTCGCGTACGGGCCTGCCGTCGTCGTCGCGGGCTTCGGCGGTCCAGACGACGGCCAGCTTGACCTCGCGGGTCCTGGCCGTGTCGTCGGGCTGCTTTCCGCGTCGGCCTTCGACCTCGGAAGGGCGCACCGGCACGCCGGTGCCGTCCAGCCCCAGGTACATCGTCGGCGCGGGGGCGGGCGCCGCCTCGGTCACGGCGCGCTCGTCGTCGGCGACCTCGCGTCCCAGGGCTTCGGCGGTGCGTTCGACCTGCTTGGCGTCGATCGGCACTCCGGCCAACGTCCCCAGCAGTTCGTCCGCCTTGGCGAAGCTGACCTCGGCCGCCACCAACCCGACCATCCGCGTAGCGCCGGGTGACAGCGACGTCTCTTGCAGGCCCAACGCCCGGTCGCGTGGACTCCACCCCGACTGGCAGGCGTCGCAGTGGTACCAGGCCCGTTCCAGCCGCAACGGGCCCAGCACGCTCCGGAAGGTCTTCGCGCGGCGGCCGACGTAGCGCGCCGTTTGTCCGCAGGCGCAGGGCGCCGCCGGGCCGTCGTGGTCGCTTCGGTCCGCGTTCAGCCGCTCCTCCACCGCCCGCGCGGCGAGGGCGAGCACCTTGCGGCGGACCGCCTGCTCCAGAGCCTCGAAATCCTGCTCGTCGGCCGCGCCCGGCGCTACGAGAGCGTCGATTTCCGCGCGGACCTCGGTCCTGAGAGCTTCCTCGAAGCCCCCTTTTTCACCGCCCCGGCGGTCTGTTCGGAACCGGCCGCCAGACGCGCTTCGCTCAGCGCCGTGCTCACCGCCACCAGCTCCTTCGTCAACTGCCGGAAGCGCCGATGTTCCGCGATCCGCGCCCGCGTCTCCGCTTCCGCATGCGCCGGGATGATCCGCGTCACCGTCTTGCCGTTCTCGTGCCGCGTCAACGACAGCACCGGACCGTGCCCCGGATCGCCAGGCCGCGCGCAGCGGCAACCCGACTTGCCGCAGCGACGGTAACGCGCCGTCAGCGAACCGGCGCGCATCTCGCCCACCGACGCGAGCTGGTCGAGCACCTGCGCGCGCCGCCGTTCCAACGTGCTGATCTTCTGCGTCTCGGACAGCATCGGGACCTCCTTCCACCACCAACAGCCCGCCTTGCTGGCAGATCTCGGACGATCCCGACCGGCTCTACACCCCCGAACGACACCCCTCATTTTGTTGACGTGCACCCGAAACGCCGCACGAGGTCGCCGTCGTCCGGCGTATACTTGAGCCGCCACTCGTGGTCGGTGAGCATGGATGGACCGACCCGCCGCCCTCGATCGGGAATCTCGGCGCCGCGGCGGCCGGTGGGCGGTCAGGCCGCTTCGCGGTCGCGGCGGCCGGCCAGGAATCCGTCGAGAGAGCCTTCCAGCTTGGCCATGCGTTCGCGCAGATCGGACATTTCGCGGCTCATCTCGTCGATCCGCTTGTTGACGTCGCCGAAGAGCTTGACGATGGTCAACAGCGTGGCGAGCTGCCCGACCCCGAGGGTGACCAGAATCGCGATCGTGTCGTTTTCCATGGCCCGCCGGGCAGTCTAGCACGGGCGCGGCGGCAGCCGCGGCAGCCGCATGTCTTCGCGTGGATCACTCTCGTGGCGCCGACGCCCGGCGCGCCGTCGCCGCTGACGGCCCGCAGCGGGTTCAGATAGGCCATCAGGTCTCCGCGGGTGGCCGCGGGTTCATCGGAACCGGCGTCACGCCACGTGCCCGGCAAGTAGCGTATGGAGAGCCGTGACGCCGCGGGTTCGCTGCCGCGCCCGGCGTGGGCCACATCTTCTCGCGGACCATCTCCAGCGCGCCCATCGTCCTGACGGTCGAATCCCGCCGGTAGCGCAACTCCAGCTCGTAGCGCAGGAACGTCATCGACGCGCGGGCCGCCTGGCCGAGCTCGTCTTCGCCTTCCTCCGGTATCAGGAACTCCGCCGCGAACTTCATCCGTTCGGCGACGCGATCGCCCGCGCGGCGGAAGAGACCCCACGCGTCGCCGCGCCGGGATTCCCCTCCTCGCACCGTCGACGCCGCTTCCACCAGGGGCCGGCCCGCCAGCGCGGCCAGGAACGAGACGGCGTCGAACAGGTTGGACTTCCCGACCCCGTTCGGTCCGGCGATGCACGTGAAGGGACCCAGCCGGACGTCGATCCGGTCCAGGTTCTTGAAACCCTCCACCTCGAGGCGCGTGAGCATTGGCAACCCGGGCGAGGTCGAATTCCCGCGAGCGAGGATTCCCGCTCGCTGCTTCAGGCGCCGCGTCGCCGGCCGGCGGTCAGGCCGCGGCGGCAGGCCGGCCCGGCCGGTCAGTCGGCGGGAAGGCGTTCGTCGACGATCGTGCCGAGGCGCACGACCGCCTGCTCGACCGTGCGCAACCGGGCGTCCATCTCCGCCTGTTGCGTCGTCAGCCGTTCGACGGAGCTCGACAACACCGCGACGTCGCTCTGCATGGCGGCGACGTCGCTTCTCACCACGTTCATGTCGCTCTGCAGCGCGCGAACGTCGCCCTGCAGCGCGCGAATGTTGTCCTGCATCGCGCCGATGTTGTCCTGCATCGCGCCGATGTTGTCCTGCATCGCGCCGATGTTGTTCTGCATGCCGACCAGCACGCTGAGGATGAACCCGCCGCCCACCATCACCGTGCCGATCACGGCGGTCGTGTGTTTCCAGCCAGCCATGCCGTCATCCTATCACGATCCCGCCGGCCGGCGGTCAGGCCGCGGCGCGGTCGCGGCGGCGGCCCGGCCGACGGCGCGGGGCACCGTCTCGCGCACCCGCGGCTCGACGTCCTCCCACAGACCGCCCCGGCCGCCGGGTCCGCCGCCGCCCGCTGCCGGCAGACCAGGAAGACCGTGCTGTTGGCCGCCGCCTTGTCGCGGATGTGCAGGCTGCCGCCCGCCTCGGTGTTGACCGGCCACGACGCGGTGATCGCGAACCCCGCCTCGATCAGCCCCGTGGTCAGCGCGTCCCACGCCCCCGTCGCCTTGTGCGTGAACATCAGCGTCATGACACCGTCCGGCTTCAGCACCCGCCGGCACTCGGCGAAGACGGCTGCGAGCGCCGCCACGACGCCGGGTTCCACCCCGCCGCCACCTCGTGACGACTGGAGCGAAATCCGCGCGGCCCTGCCGCCCGACGTCAGCCGGCATCTCGCGCGGCCATCCATGAACCGACGACCGAATCCGCAACGTTGGAACGGTGTCAGCGGTGTCGACGAGGCGCGTCATGCTCACAACCGCGTTGTCGCCCGATCGCTCCCCGGCGCCGAGTTCACGCCCGCTCCGGCCGACGCCGATCGACGAACGGGGCGAGATGGACCGGGATGGCGCTATGATCCGGGCCAGGAGTCTGCGCCGTAGAACGGCGCGGACTCCTGGAGCGGTCAGGTTGGGCACCAAGCGGAGCCGCTAGGCGACGCTTGGTGGGCGCTATCGTCCACGGGGTTCGGTCGAGCACCGAACGGAGCCGCAAGGCGACGATAGGCGGGTGAGGCACGAGGAAAGCGAGGGAAATCATGGACACGGCGGTTTCGCCGGCGCGAATTCCGGCGCCGACGGCGGGCTCGGCCCTGCTGGTCAGGTTTCCGCCGGGGCTGTGTCTGTCCGACGACCGGTTCTACGAACTCTGCCGGCTCAACCGGGAGCTGCGCATCGAACGGACGGCCGGGGGAGAGCTGTCGATCATGGCGCCGGCGGGAGGCGGCTCCAGCGACAGGAACGCCGAGATCGCGTTCCAGTTGAGACGCTGGGCCAAGCGTGACGGAACAGGCAGGACGTTCGATTCATCGGGCGGCTTCCGATTGCCGAACGGCGCGGTTCGTTCGCCGGACGCTTCCTGGATCGGCGCCGGCCGGCTGGCCGCCCTCACCGACGGGCAGCGCGAGCGGTTCATCCCCCTGTGCCCCGACTTCGTCGTCGAGCTGCGCTCGCCGAGCGACAGCCTGTCCGCGCTCCACGACAAGATGGGCGAGTACATGGACAACGGCGCCAGACTGGGCTGGCTGATCGATCCGGCGGGCCGTCAGGTCTTCGTGTACCGCCCCGATTCGCCGCCGGAGCGCCTGGAGGCGCCGGCCAGCGTATCGGCCGATGCCGTGCTGCCCGGATTCCGTCTGGAGATGGACGAAATCCTGTAGGACACCCTCCGAGAACGCGGCCAGTGCTGTCGCGCCGCCTCGTCGATGACACGCAAGGGCCGGCAGGACCTCCACCAGCGCCGGCCAAACATGGAAATGTCGTGAGACTTTCCGAGAAATTCTTCGCACGCGCGTTTGTCGAAGGCTCGGAGTCCCAAGAAACACGATGAGGCAAACGCTCAGTTGAGCAAGATTATAGACAACTACGTCAGGCTTTACGTCAGTGGCAACACGTCATCGGTTACGACTCGGCGAAGGGCGCGCAAGAAATCCAAACCATAGTATGTCCTCACCCGCCGCCGGCGCGCCAGAAGCGGAGCTGGTCCGGCTCGTCGATCTCCCGGCTCCAGGCGAGGCGGTAGAGGTGGTACAGCGCCTCGAAGTCGCCGCCGGCCGCCGCCGCGTCCCCCGTCAGCGCCACGCCGGTCAGCGCGCCCGCCGGCAGCACCTCCAGCACCGCCTCGAGCGCCGCGAAGAAGCGCGGGTCGCGGTCCACCCCGGCCTCCTCCAGCAGCTCCCGCGCCGCCGCCAGCGACGCCGTCCGCGCCGCGTGCGCCGCGTGGTGCAGCGCGTCGATCAGCCCCCGCGAGCCGTCCACCGGCCCCAGCGCCCCCTTCGCCGACCGCCGGCCGCTGTCCCACAGCAGCAGGTCGGCGCCCTTCTTCTCCGCCAGACGCCCGGCCACCTCCCGCTCCGGGTCGATGCCCACCGCCCGCGCCAGCCGCAGCGCCTCGTCCCACGCGAACGCCGGCGCGCGGAAGGCGTCCCACGCCAGCACGAAGAACGCCGTCTCCGGGTCCAGGTCCGCGTTCGCCTTCCGGTGCGTCAGCCGCTCCAGCCGCCAGCGCTTCACCTCCCGCCGCGCCGCGTCCAGCGCGTCCTCCGGCGTCGCCGCGTACGGGTCCCACGGCTCGTCGAACAGCGCCGCCGTCCCGCCGCCGCGCCGCGTCTTCCCCTCCTCCGGCCGCCGCCGGGGCGTCCCGCGGCGCACCGGCCAGTGCCGCGAGAACTCCTCCAGCGCCGGGCCGAACGACGCCAGGTAGAGGTCGACCCCGCGGATGCCCGCGTCCTGGAACGCCGGCGCCCGACGCCGCACCGTCTCCCGCACCCGCGGCTCGACGTCCTCCCAGTAGACCGCTTCGGCCGCCGGGTCCGCCGCCGCCTGCGGCCGGCAGACCAGGAAGACCGTGCTGTTGGCCGCCGCCTTGTCGCGGATGTGCAGGCTGCCGCCCGCCTCGGTGTTGACCGGCCATGACGCGGTGATGACGAAGCCGGCCTCGATCAGCCCCGTGGTCAGCGCGTCCCACGCCCCGGTCGCCTTGTGCGTGAACATCAGCGTCATGACGCCGTCGGGCTTCAGCACCCGCCGGCACTCGGCGAAGACGGCCGCCATCCGCTCCTGGTAGTCGCGCCCGGCCCGCGCCCGCGCCCCGGCGCCGCGGAGCGCGGCCGCGGCTTCTCCTCCGCCCGCGGCGGCCGCCGCGCTCCGGACGCGGGCGGGATTGGCGACCGCCTCGGCGTCCTTGTCCGTCAGCCGGCGGCGGAACAGCTCCGGGAAGACCCGCCCGGCGGTCCGCTTCAGCCAGACGTAGAAGAAGTCCGACAACTCGGCGTACATCACGTTGTCGTAGTACGGCGGGTCCATGACCACCGCGTCGACGCTGCCGTCGGCGAGATGGTCGAGGCTGTCGCCGGACTTGCAGGTGATGGTGACCGGCGGCGGGGCGGCGGGCGGACCGGGCGGATCGAACGGCTCGGCGGGTGCAGCACGTCCGCCGGGGGCGGCGGGGGCTCCGTCTGCGCGCGCACCGTCTCCACCTCGTCGTTCGGCGGGTGCAGCACGTCCGCCGGGGGCGGTGGAACCACGGTCGGAATCGGCGGCCGGCGTGAGCGGGTCGCGGCGGCCGGCGGCGGGGACGTCGAAACGGTCACCAGCGGCCGGTGCCGGGAGCGGCGGGCCGGGAGCGGCGGGGTCCGCGTCGCCGGGGTCGGGACGGCGGGCGGCGGCAGCAGGCGGACCGGGGCGGCCGGCGACGGCAGGCGGGCCGCCGCCGCCAGGTGGATCGGACGTGTCGTTTCCGGCAACGGGTCGACCTGACGGATCGGCGGTCTCGGCGCGTCCTCCGCCGACGCGGCCGCGGGACCGTTCGCCGCGGTCCGGACGGTCTCCGGACGGATCGGATCGGCCGGGGCGGCCGCGCTGGTTGAACAGGCCGGGTTGCCCGCTACTGCCGGCATCAGCATCCGGGCGGACCAGCGCGACCAGCTCGCGGATGCACTTGGCGGTCTGGCCGAGGGCCCAGTCGTAGCCGAGGCCGGTGACCAGGGGGGCCATCTCCGCGTAGGACCACTTGAAGGAGAAGTCGTGGCGGTCGAACGTGCCCGCCACCACTTCTCGGCCGCTGTGCCAACGGGTCATGCGGGAGTTGTAGTCACGCAGCTTGTCCAGGGACAGCGCCAAATACCCGTAGGCCGCCTGCCGCACCTCGTCCAGCCTCCCCGCCTCGCGGTCCGCGTCCAGCAGCTCGCGGAACACCTCCACGCTCGTCCCGTGGCACAGCAACTGCCGCGGCGAGAACAGGTCGCGCCAGCGCGGCATGCCGTACTGGATGGGCCGGTCGTCGTTGCCGTCCGCCGGGAACCGCTCGTTCGGCACGAAGTCGAAGGCGTCCCACTCGACCAGCTTCTCGTCGAGCGCCGCCCGGACCGCCGCGCCGTCGTCGTCCTCCGGCCGCGGCGCGCGGTAGCCTCGGACCCACTTCTCGCGCGCGCGGCCCGTCTTCGTGCGGGTCGTCTCCCGCCGCTTGTAGACCACCGCGAAGAGCTGCTCGCCCATCTCCCCCGCCCGCGCCTGCGCCTTGATCGCCGCGCCGTCGATGATCCGCCCGCAGTCCGGGAACGGACACGTCCCGTCGCCCCGCGCCACCGTGCCGGAAGACTGCTCCTTCGCGGACGCGACGATCTCGAAGCCGCAGACCCGGCCCGCCGCGCCCGGCCCCGCCCCGGTGTCGGGAACGAGCCGGACGCCCGCGCCGCCCGGGGCGAGACGCCAGTTCGGGGACAGCGGGACGAGGCCGTCGCAGTAGGGGCAGGTCACGGTGCGCGCCCAGAGGTAGCCGTCGACGAGAACACCTTCGGGCTCGGCCGGAAAGATACCCTTGTACTTCGGCTTCGCCCGGCGAAGAAACTCCGCCCCCAGCGCGTTGAACGCTTCCAGCACCGCCGCGCCGTGTCTCGCCGGCCAGTCGATGGTGGCCCGCAGAATCAGGACGGCCACCGGGTTCAGATCGTTGGCCGTCGCGGTCAGTCCGAGCCGCTCGGCCTCGAAGGGAATCGTGCCCCCGCCCGCGGTCGGATCGACCACCTGCAACTCCGCCAAGTCTCCGCACTGCTCCGCCATCCACTTCCGGTCCGCCCGGTCCGGCACATGACCGAACGCGCGCTGGTAGCCGTACGGATTCAGGCCCAGGTTCTCGCCGGTCCGCTTCGCCTCGTCGAGAAGCCGCCGCGTCTTCACCGGATCCCCGTGGATGCCGACCACGCGCAGGAACCGGTTCCGGTCCGCGTCCGCCGGCAGCAGCGACGCCAGGATCGCCGCCCGGGACGCCACCAGCGGACGCCGCGCCCACCAGACGTGGAGGTAGTACGTCGGCGGCAACGCCGTCATCGAACGGCGCTCGCGGGTCGCTTCCTCGCCGATCTCGGCGATCGGCAGCCAGCGTTCGATCAGGCGCGTGTCGGGCGCGTCGGGCAACTGAACCTCCAGGGCCGGCACGACCGTCCGGCGGGGATCTCGCGGACGTCGGCCAAGTCCGGCATGACCCGCTTCCGCGGCCGGCTCACCACCACCGGCCGGCAAGGGGCAACCCAACACGAGCATGCCCGCCGCCGGCCTTTGCGGCCTTTGCTTGCCGCGGGGCCCGTTCGCGGTAGAATACAAGAGGGGTCGTCGCGCTTCACTTCCGCGGAATGCGTCCGCGCATCCGCCGCGGCGGCGCGAAACCTCCGACGAGTCGCCGGCAGGGGCGGAATTCCCCTTCCGGCCGACCACGAAGATGAACGAAGCAACGATTCGCCTTCACGTCGAGGAACTGGCCGGCGGCCGATTCCTCGCCACGAGCATCGACGTGCCGGGCTTGGTGGCGGAGGGGCGCAGCGTCGCCGAAGCCGCCGAAATCGCCCAGGGGCTCGCCCGGAAGATCGCCGAGTCGTGCATCGAGAACGGCGACCCGCTGCCGCCCGCGCTGGTCCGCCTCGACGAACCCGAGACCCGCATCGACCTGCTGGTGCCCGTCAGCGTGCCGTAGCGCAAAGCCCCCGACGCCACGCCCGCCGTCAACCGACGAGGAAGTCGCTGACGCCGATGCCCGCCTCACGAAGAACCGCCGGTCCGGCGCGTGTCGGGCACGCCGGCGCGCCGGCCGTCCACCGAAACCGCCGCCGCGCGTCCGAACGCGCGTCCCGATGGAACTATCGAACGCGACGGCCGTCGGGGATCAAACCCTGGCGTACCGGAACCTGCCCTTCACCTCGCTGCTCAGGTACCCGCCAGGCGACTCCGCCCTCATCAACTCGTCGTAGACGTCCCGAGGGACGTCGAAGTACTGGTAGATGCGGCCGTTCTTGAAGCAGACCTCCATGGTCTCCGTGGGATCGTGGTAGCCGACCTCCGCCAAGCTGCTCGAACTGACTGGTTCACGCGTCATCCTCGATGATTCCTCTCCGCATCGTGACCGCCCGGGAGGATTCTGATCGACTCCGTGAAACGAACGCAACCCCGGCACGAAATCGAAACGAGATCCGAGCCGGTCGACCACCGGCCACCTCGACGAGCCGGTCGCCGGTCGGCGCCGGACGATCCGGATCATGATCGGCGGCCAGCGTTCGACCCGGCGCGTGCCGAACGTGAGGCGGCCCGTGTCAAACTGAGGCGGCCCGGCATCGTCGAGGTCGCCACCGATGACCGACATCCTGACCGCACGAGACCGAAGCGCACTGATGAGCCGAATCCGCGGCGTCGACACGAAGCCGGAACTTCTCGTTCGCCGGGAGCTGCATGCCCTCGGCTACCGGTTTCGGACGCACGTCGGCGGACTGCCCGGCCGTCCGGACGTGGTCTTCTCCGGACGACGCGCCGCGGTCTTCGTTCACGGCTGTTTCTGGCACCGGCACGGCTGCGGCAGGACCTATACGCCCAGGTCGCGCGAGCAGTTCTGGCAAGCCAAGTTCGCGGGCAACGTCGAGCGGGACAGGCGGGACCAGCAGCTTCTTGCCAACGACGGATGGCGGATCTTCATCGCCTGGGGAGTGCGAGATAGAAGAAGATGCGGCGTTCATGGACCGCCTGGTGGCCTTCCTCGGCCCGCCGCGCCGGGCGCGGGAGGCGTGAACGCCGAAACGGGTGGCAGCCTGGCGGCGGCTGCCCCTCCGGGATACGATCAGAGGTGCAATGGTCCGGGCGTTCGAGATGTTCAGCGGGCTGGGCGGCAGCAGCCGCGGCGCGGCGGCGGCCGGCGCCGTGGTCGTCGGCGGCATCGACGCCTGGACGCTCGCCACGGAGGTCTTCGCCGACAACTTCCCCGCGGCGCAGGTCGTCAACTCACCCGTCAAGCAACAGGATCCTGCCCGCATCCTGGAAGCGACGGGTCCCGTCGAGCTCCTCCTGGCGTCGCCGGAATGCACGAACCACAGCCCGGCCCGCGGCTCGCGCCCGAAGTCCGACGAGAGTCGTGACACGGCGTTCGAGGTCGTGCGCTACGCCCGCGGCATGAAACCCCGGTGGATCGTGATCGAGAACGTGATCCACATGCGGCCCTGGCCCCGCTACGAGGAGCTCCTGTCCAACCTGCGCCGCGCGGGATACCGCGTCGCCGAACACGTCGTCGACGCGGCCGACCACGGCGTTCGACAGCGGAGACGGAGACTCTTCCTGCTCTGCGATCGCGACGCCGATCCCCCTTCACGCATCCCGAAGAAGCCGGGGCCGAAACCCGCCGCGACCGGGATTCTCGACCGGCCGGGCGCTTGGACAAGATCGCCGCTCGTCAACGACCGGCGCGCGCCCGCGACGCTCGCGCGCGCGGAACGCGCCGTCGCCGCGCTGGGAAGCGACCGACCGTTCCTGATCGTGTACTACGGCAACGACGGCGCCGGCGGGTGGCAGCCGCTGACGGTTCCGTTGCGCACCGTCACCACCCTCGACCGGTTCGGGCTCTGCGAACCTTCCGCCGCCGGTCCGACGTTGCGGATGCTTCAGGTGCCCGAGATCGCGCGCGCCATGGGATTCAAGGACGACCTGATCCTGCGCCGCGGGTCGCGCCGCGAACGGATCATGCTGCTGGGCAACGCGGTGTGCCCGCCCGTGATGGAGGCCGTCGTCACGGCGCTGGTCGGGAAGGAACGCCTGAACTCGGACGCCGAGTCCGCCGAGTCCGGCTCGCCCGCGCCGGTACCCGGGAAGCGGGGTTCCGAGCCGCTCGCACCGTTGCGGCACGTGGCCTGACGGCGCCCGGGGACGGCCGTCACAACTGCACGATGCCGGGCCGCGCGAGGTGGTTGCCGGCATGCGTAATCAGGTGCATGAGCAACTGCTCCCGAAGCCTGTAGACCGGCTCCCAGCCGCCGGCTTCCGCCGGCCCGACGCTGATCCAATAGCGGGTGTTGACGGCGAGAACGAAAGGTCCGGCCTCCGGATCGAGCAGCAGAACAGGCGACGACCACTCGGACGCCGGGACGCGGACGGCACCCGTGTCGTCCTTCTTGCGCTGAACGCTGCGCGGGACCTCCAGTCCGAACAGATACGGCAGCGGCCCCGCCCGGTTCTGCGCGTGGTCGCAGGCCGCGCCGATGCGAACGAGACGCGGACGGCAGCGGTCACGGTCGCTTCTTCCGAGCTTGAATTCGTCACCGAGGAGCTGCGCCCGTGTCACTCCCATGCGGCGCCGAAACTCCCCGTCGTCCCACCACGCGGCGGGAAACTCCACGACCGCGCCCCAGTCGGTGGAGCGAATCGTCTCGGTCGGCGGAACCGCAACGTGAAGCATGCGGTTGACCTTGCCGGCCCTGGCCGGATCGAGTCGATCCAGCTTCGTATCCCCGCGGGTCACCGCTGTGCGCCACGCCGTCAACGCCGCTTCCGGCGCGTCCTGGTTGACGATCCGGTCGGCCAGTATCGGCGCCAGGGCCGCGGAGACCGCCGCCCGGGGGGCGTCCGCCACATGAGGCCGGCCGACGGCTTCCTGCGCCAACCGGCTCAGGATCTCGTCCAGTTCGTCCGCGATCGAAGTCGAGTTCCGGGCATTCTCCGGCACGAGGTCCACCAGCGTCGACAGAGTCGCGGCGGCGGCCGCCTGCGCGTCGGCCTCCCACGCAACGAGAGCCGCAAGTTGCGGTTGCCCGCTCACCGCCTTCTCAACGGCGTCACGCAATGCGTCGGCCCTACCTTCGTTGGACGCCCCCGTCTTGAGATCGATGAACCCGGTCTTCGGCAGGCCCACGACCGCCAACGGCCGCGCGTGGTTCTTCTCTGGATCCAGGCTGGCGTCCAGATACTCCCGGAGCTCTTCGATGAGATGATCGTGCTCCGTCCAGACCACCAGAACGAACGGCCCGCCGGTAGGACTGATGCCGTTCTCCAGCATGCCTGCGATGATCCCGTAATGTCGCCTCTCGTCCGTCGTCGCCGCCGAGTCGATCAGATGGAGATCCACGAAGAGGGCGCGAACGTTCCGGAGGTGTCGCCCGTCAAGGCCGGTTTCCGGATCGTAGATCAGGCCCAGACCGGGCGCACCGAGCGCCTGAAGCGCGTTCAGGATGCCCGCGAGATGCTTCTCGTTGTCGTCGACGACCACGAATCGCGGCGGTGTGAACATCACGCTTTACTTCTCCTCCGGGAACACCAGCGCCAGGACCGCGCCGTCGAACTCCCGCGGCACGTCCGCTTCTTCCGCGCCCGGAAACGCGAGCCGCCCATCGCCGAGCTCCATCACGAGATTGGCGTAGTACAGACCGACCCCCATGCCCTCGGGACGGCGGCTGAAGAACGGTCTCGTGAGCTCCTCCGGGTCATCCGTGTACCCCGGCCCGGTGTCGGCGACGACGATGGCCGGTCCCTCCGCCAGCTCCCGGTTGACGTTCACGTAAATCGCCCGCCCCGGCGGATCGGTGTTTTCCTCCGGCCAGCGAACCCGCAACCAGTAGAAGGCATTGTCGAGCAGATTGTTCAATGCTCCCAGAGCGAGCCCGAACACGAAACTCGACCTCGCGTCCGGTGTCCCTTCGTCGAGTACCGGACAGTGAAATGCGACGTGATGCTTTCGGAAACGGACGCGGTTGATGTCGTGGACCCGGTGGATCAGACGAGTCAGACTGCCCACGCGACGCTTCCCCTTGCGCAACAGATCGGCAAAGCCTCCCAGCACCCGGGCGAGCTCCCGCGCGCGGGAGCGGATTTTCTGGTAGTCTCCCCCCTTCTCGATCAGGTCGCAGAGCGCCCGGACCCCTTGTTCGACTTCATGGAAGACGATCGCCAGTCCCACGCCCGACAGTCCGGCCCGCAGCATGGCGTCGCGCAATTCGTCGTAGTCCCGTTCGACCTTGTCGACGAGCGGCTCGACCGTTGCGGCCACTTCGCTGCCGCGCACGGCCGCGCGAAGCTCCTGAAGCGGTCTCCTGATTCGAATAGTCTCGGCGTCTCCACCGGACGACTGGAGTTTTCGAATCTCCGCCTTGTCCTTCGCACGCTCGACTTCGAGAGGCGTCAGGGCTCCCGTGACGATTCGTTGTAGCTGCCTGAACTCCAGGTTCTCGACGAAGCCCTCTCGATTCGTCTTTTCGACGAGTTTCCTGCTTTTTTCCAGCGACAAATCGACCGCGCCGATGACGATGTTTCTGCTGATGTTTCGAACCGGAGTATTGATTCGGCGGAGATCGAGCCCCAGCCAATCGTCGCCGGGCTCCCCGTAGTTGTAGACGCGAACGTTGTCGCGATAAACGCGGATGCCTCCGTTCTCGTCCAGATAGTTTCGAATGAGCTGGCTTTCTCCCAATCGGTTCAGCACGGCGGGATCCCGATCGAATACGTGGAACCATCCCTCGACCGGACCGATGCCTTTGGCCATCGACGCACGGGCCACGACGGAACGCGCACGGGATCTCCGCGCGCTCTGACCGATCCCGAACGCGTCCACGTCCCGCTCCGGTGGAATCTGCAACTTTTCGGTCATCTCGATCGTCCGGCGCGGAATGCCGATTCCGTGTATTCCCTCGAACGAGTACTTCCAATCGAAACTTCCCCGGTTGAACTTGAACCAGAACCGCCAGGGCGCCCGCTTCAGCAGGACCTCCACGTCGGGAACGTCAGCCAGCCAGTCTTCGCGGCCGGGCGCCTCCAACCACGTCTTGAATCGGTCCGATCTATCGGTGAACGGTGAAGCAATCGACGTGATCTGGCGTTGCAGACGGCGCACTTCGCCCCGGGTCCATCCGCTTCCGCGGAGCTTCGAGATCGTGATGCGGGTTCCGGTCTTCGAACCGCCGAACACCATCGGGTCGCGCGTCACGACCTGAACCTTCGCATCCTCCAGATTCGTCTTCCGGATAAGCAAATCCCATTTTATCGACACGACGCATTCCTGCCGTTCCCTCGCCCGCGTAACCAGCTCGATTCGATTTCCCAGCTTGTGGGCAGCGAAGCGGCCGACCCCCTTCTCGCCGAGCGGAAGCCGGTTCAGCCTCGTCCGCCGGAGATCCTTTCGTTGACGTGAGCGGTGGTCGTGCCCGGGCACGAGCCAGATGTCACGGATGACCTCCAGCGTCATGCCGTCGCCGTCGTCCTCGACAACGATCGAAGCGTCGCGGCGCTCGACGTCGTTCAGGACGACCCGCACGTTTTCGGCGTCCGCGTCGTAGGCGTTCTTGACCAGCTCGAAGACGGCGAGCCGGGGAGAGCCGATGAGTTCGTCACCGAGGAGCTGAAGAATGCGAGCCCGCGGCCTGAACGGCAGGCGGAACGCCGCATCGCCCGTGTCCACGGTGGCGCCGGTCATCGTCAGATCCACGCTTTCGGTTGCGGGCGAAGCATCGTTCACCTCTATCGGAGCGAAGCAGCGCCGCGTAGTGGGGGCTTCAGCACGTTGCGCCGCCGGAGCTCGACGTCGGCCCGATCGAGCGCGGGGTCGCGGGGCGAGAGGTCTTCGAGCCGGCGCCGCAGAGACGACGCGTCCGGGGATGCGCCCCGGCCGTCGTCCACCAACCGCAGGTAGTCGTCCAGCACGCGGACGAACTCGTTGCCGCGGGGCCGTTCGTCCACGCCCATCACCGCCGCGAGCACGTCTCCGGCTTCGGCCCCGTAGGTCGGCGCAGCCGCCTGTTCGGCGACCACGTTGCCGCCTTCGCGCCGCAGGGCCACGACGTGTTCCGGCCGCGTCGTGGTCAGCACCGGCGGACCGTGGGTGGAGACGATGAACTGCGTGTTCGGAAAGGTGCGCGCCAGGTCCGTCAGCACCCGCTGCTGCCACGACGGGTGCAGGTGCAGGTCGACTTCGTCGATCAGCACGATCGCTTCCGACTGGAGCGGATCGTCGAGATGGGGGTTGCCCTGCGCCATGCGGCGCGCAAGGTCGGCCGCGAGAGCCAACACGATGCGGTAGCCGCCGCTCAACTGGTCGAGCGCCAGCTCCTCCGCCTCTTCGAACCCGTTGCCGTGCCGGTCGTCGGGGTCCGGTTGCACGGAAACGACGAAGCGGAACGGGTCGAGCTCGACACGCGGTTCGGACACGCCCGGCAGCATGGCGGTTATCGCTCGCCGCACGGCGTTCAGCGCCTTCGACCGGGCCGGCGCGGCGCCGCGCCGCGCCCGCAGCTCCGCGTTCTCCATGACGTAGAACCACGCGAAGAACTCCCGGAAGGTGGTGCGGGTGGACAACGCGCCGGCCAGCGCGGCGTAGCGGGAGAACGCCGCTCCGGCGTTGCGCGGAAGATCGGGGGACTCGCCCGCGGCGCGATGCGTGATCGCGCGTTCCGTGTCGTAGAAGGCGACGATGGGCAGGTCGAGCGGATCGGCTCCCTCTCGATCCGTGGCGACGATGGCGTCCAGCGCAGCTTTCAGTGTCCGCCGGCGGGTCATGTTCCGCCCCCCGAGCACCTGCCGGCCCCAGACGATGCCGTCGGTCGAGGTCAACTCGACCCGCATGGGTTGGGTCCGACGGCGGTCCGACTTGAGGAAACCGATGCCCGAGACGTCCGGCAGATGCAACGGAATGGCGCCGAGACCGACCGCGATGGCGCTCAGGACGCTGGTCTTGCCGTGGCCGTTGCCGCCGTGGAGGACCGTGAGATGCGGGTCGAGCGCCAGATCGAGCCGCTCGACGGCCCGGTAGTTCTCGATCTCCACGCGCTCCAGCTTCATCGGCTTCCGCCGCGCCTGCGCCGGGCGGCGCACGGGCGAGAGCGATCCGCGCGGATCGAATCGTCGACTTCAGTGAAGCGGCGTGGAAAGATGCCTTCGGACGTCATCGTAGTCCCGAACCCGCGGGGCTCCCTTCTCCGCCAACCGTTCCGGCCAGGTGAGCTTGGGCTCGCGAAAACAACTGTCGAGCACGAACAGCTTGCGGCCCTGCCGGACGGCGCCGCGGTACGGCGGCACGCCGCGTAGCACCGTCATGCGGGCATCCTATCACCCCATCGGTCGCCCCCGGTTCCGCGCGCCGGCGCCGATTGCAATGACAATGCGGCGACGGCGTCAGGGCCAGAGCCGCCCCGCGGCGACGGCGTCCGCGAAGCGGTCCGCGGGCCATACTTCGATGCCGTCGCTCGACACGAACGCCCCGCGGCCGGCGTAGACCAGCACCCGGCGCGCGAGGCGCGGCAGCGCGGCGACGGCCCGCGGGCCCTTCAGCAGGCCGGTGTGGTAGCGCGCCGTCGACTTCACTTCGACGGCCAGCAGCTCGCGCCCACGCCGCAGCAGCACGTCGACCTCGGTCGCCGACTGGTGCGGCGCCCAGTACGACAATTCGTCGTAAAGGTCCTGCACCTCGGCATGGGCGCGAAGCGTCGTGATCACCCAGCTCTCGAACAGCGGGCCGCGCTCTTCGGGCGTCACGTCTCCGAGCTGGCGCCGAACGGCGCGGACGACCCCCGGGTCCACCCAGTACAGCTTCGGAAGCCGGCGCTCGCGGACCCGGAGGCGCGCCTCGTACGCCGGCAGACGGTGCACGAGCAGCGTGTCCTCCAGGACGTCGAGATAGCCCTGCGCCGTCGTGCGGGCCACGCCGGCTTCGCGCGCGATCCCGGCGACGTTCATCACCTGCGCGTTGAACAGCGCCGCGAGCGGCAGGAAACGGACGAACCCGGGCAGGTTGCGGACGAGCGCCTCGGCGCGGATCTCCTCGCGCAGATACAGTTGCGCGTAGCGTCGAGAACCTCTCGCGGCGCGTCGTTCGTCCAGACCAGCGGCAGCGAGCCGTACCGCAGCACCCGGTCCAGGTCGAACGCGGGACCCAGCTCGGAGGCGGTGAGCGGGAACATGGTCTTCTTCAGGGCGCGGCCGGCGAGCAGGTTGACGCCGGCGGCCCGGAGCTTGCGGGCGCTCGATCCGAGCAGCGCGAACCGCAGGCGGCGCGTCTCGATGAGCCGGTGCACCTCGTTGAGCAGCGCCGGCAACCGCTGCACCTCGTCGACGACCACCCACGCGCCCGGCGCAAGCTGCCGGAGGGAATCGGCGAAGAGGGACGGGGCCGCGAGCAGATCCTGGAACAGCCGCTCGTCGAGCAGGTCGACGTACGCGGCGTCCAGGAACCTCGCGCGCGCCCACGTGCTCTTGCCCACGCCCCGCATGCCGAACAGGAAGAAGCTCTGGCCGGGCGGTTCGGCCAGCCGGCCGTAGGTGTACACCACGCCGTCGAAAATACAGGAAAAACGACGACAGCGGCGGCAGTCGACGCCCGAGGGGCCGGGACGCGCCCTGCCGGGTGGCTCGATCAGGGCCGGCCCGCCGGCTGATCCGCGTCCTGCTCGCCGTGGAGGCCGGGACGCGCCCTGCCGGGTGGCTTGATCAGGGGCCTTCGCCCGTCCGGACCGCACGTACCGAGGAAGTCTTGCGTTCAATCCGTCAGACGGTACGCCGTTCCGAACGTCTCCATCTCCCACCGGCCCGTCGCGCCCAGACGCCGCCGCAGGCGAATGCAACCGTGCGGCATCAAGGTTCGTCGGAGTTCGACGCCGGACTCGCGGATGGTTCGCTTGACGGTCGAACGTGCAGGCGACGACCTCGGCAGGCGGGACTTCGCGGTGGCGTACGCGTTCGGCGTGCAGGAACGAAGGCGCCGCACGTCCGGTTGGCGCGGGAGGTGGCCGCGACCCTTGCGCCACGGTGCAAGCACCGCGAACGGTTCAGGAACCAGCATCCGTTTCCACACTTCCGGTTCGTGGGCGTCTTCCGATCCGTGGTGCGGAACCTTGAAAACGGACGCCAGCCCGGCCGGTCGCTCCCCACTCGCCAGAATACGCCGCCAGCCCGGCCGGGAAAGATCTCGCATGCGTTCCGAACGAATATGCGGCGGTTGGCGATGGCGTGCGCCGGCTTCGACGCCGTTTTCTTCAGCCGCGAGAACACGCGATGGATTTCCTGAACGCCGGAGCCGACGACGGTGAGGTGGCGCCTGTCCAGGGCATCGACGGCGGCCAGGAACTCCTTGCGGCACAGCGCGCCGGCGCAGCAGAAGGCCGCCCGTCCGCAGATTTCCACGAGTTGCGCGACGCCGCGGATATGGTCGTCGTGCCAGTGGGTCGCCACGATCAGATGGACGGACCGGGCCGGATCCAGACCGATGCATTTCAGGTACGCCAGGGCACTCGGCCGCCGATCGGCATCCAGGCAGGAGTCGACGATCACCCATGCGCCGCCGCCGACGTGCAGAACGACGCTCTCTCCGTAGCCGGGCCCGAAGACCGTGACTTCGAATTCGTCGTTGCGCGGCGGCTGGCCCATCCCGGTCACGCATCGAAAGCCCGCGCCGTGTCCTCGGCCCACGCTTCGGCGTCCCGCAGGTCCGCGGCAGTGATCGCGGGCAGGTCGCGGAACACGATTTGCGATACGCGCTTCTTGGTCCCCGTGACCGAGCGTTCGTAGCCGATCACCCACCGGAAGATGCTCCCTTCACGCATGCGGGCGACGTCGTCGTCCGAGATCTCGGCCAGCGGGATGATCGCTTCTTCGTCTTCGTGCTCCGATCCGGCTGTCAGGTCGATCAGGCGCGCCACGAAATCGGTTTCTCCGATCTCGACGACGTACCCTTCCCATTCCTGCAGCGCGTGGAGAGTCGTCTTCGGCGCCCGGTGCTCCGGCGGCGTCGGAAAATCGATGCGCCGGGAGCCGGCGCCGGACTGCTCGCGATCGGCGAACGGCGGCCGGACGGTCGTCCCGGCGCCCGCGTCGGGCGCATTTGCTTCCGAAGACGACTCCGTTCCGCGCGCAAGCGCCGCGCTGACGGCATCGTCCGCGCGGCGCACCAGGACGGACGCCGCGTTCTCCGGATCCGAACGCCAATCGGTGGCGGCAACGTTCCGTTTGACGACGGCTCCCGACGAATTTTTCATGAATCAGATCTCCCTGTTCGTCGCCAACGACATCACTTGATCGATGATCTCTTCGCTGCGTTTCAGTGACCTCTCGAAGTTCTCTTCCAGCAGCGAGATCAACCGTTCAGCGGTTTCGGATGCGCCGGCGTCGATGGCGTAGTGGTCGTTGACGCGCACGTTGACGCCGAGCCTCTCGTCGCTGATGCGTTTCGAAGGCTCCACCGTGACGTTGATCTGGCCGCCCGCCGCCCGTCCATCGGGGCGAAGTTGAGACATCGTCAGCGACGTCATGCCGCCGTGTTCACTGTCCAGGCGAAGGTCGCGCCCGCACGCTCCCCACGGAGCCGTCGGCGCGAGCGTTCGGCCGACCCGGTCTCGCTCTTCCGCGCTCCCCAGCCGGAAATGAACGTCGTGGTTGACGCCGAACGCCCGGAGCGGGGTATGGATCAGGTGTTCCTTGAACACCCGGACGACGAGATCCCGCACGCGGACCCACGGAGCCTGCGAGGTATCCGCGGAGAAGCTGTCGTCCGTGACTTGCAGGCGAAGCCAGTCGGCGTCGAACGCGGTGACCTGCCGGTGTGCGACCTTCAGGTCGGCGTTGTCCGCGACGCTCTTCGGCAACAGGTCGTGCAGCGCGAACCACGCGGGCGTGAAGATCGCCGGGCTGAAATCGCCCCGCACGATGATGTCGACGCCGCTGATCTCGGGTTCGATCCGCATTTTCCACATATTCTGTCCGATGTCGCCGCCGGGCGCACGTCGACGGGCCGCGTCACGGTCCGGCCCGCCGCGCCGGCTCGGTCAGCAGCACGCGCAGCGCCGTCAGCACGCGCCGCGGGCGGCGGCGGTGCATGGCCATGCCGAGCCAGTAGGCGGCTTCCTCGCGCTCCATCGCCTCGACGCCCGCGGCGACCGCCGCCATGTGGTCGCGGCTGCGCATCGGGGCCAGGGCGCGGAACAGCAGGCCGAGGGTCAGGGCCAGGTCTTCGGAGAGGGGGTACGCCGCGGGCCGGGAGACGCCGCGCCGGGCGGGGCGCACGCCGGCCCGGGCCAGCCGGCGCAGCACGCGGTGTTCGACCAGCGCCAGGTTGCGGCCGCGCAGCCCGGCGACGCGGACCGGTTTCCGCACGTGCGGGGTGGCGGGCGCCGGGAGCTGCCGGATCTCGTACTCGACGTCGGCCGGGCCGCGGCGGCGCAGGCGCAGTTCGTAGCGCGCGGCCGGGGCCTCGATGCGCGGCGCGCGGCCGGGCCGCCCGGTCTCGCCGCCGGCCCCGCGCCGCCCGCCGCCGCGGGCCGGCGCCCCGGCGCCGAGAGCGCGCGCCGTCACGGCCGCGCCTCCGCCAGAGCCGACACGTGCGCGGCGCCGCTGGCGAAGCGGCAGCCGCCGAGAGCGCGCGCCGTCACGGCCGCGCCTCCGCCAGAGCCGACACGTGCGCGGCGCCGCTGGCGAAGCGGCAGAGGCGGGCCGTCAGCTTCTCGGCCGCGTCGCCCTCCAGCGGCAGGCCGTCGGCGAAGGTGAGCGTGAAGCCCGCTTCGACGGCGCGGGCGGCGGCGTCCCGGAGCTGCGGTTCCAGGAACTCCCGGACCGGCTGCGCGTCGGGCACCGGACCGCGGAACTCCAGCTCGAACGAGCCGCCGTCGCGGGTCTCGTAGCCGCCGTGGATGGTCACCACCTTCTCCGCGCCGGCCACCGAGCCGACCGCGCCGAGCAGACGGAAGGCGTCCCCGGCCTCGAACAGGCGGACGGTCAGCGCGCCGACCGCGGACACGCCGGCCGACCGCGCCTGCTCCCAGATCCGCGCCAGCGCGTCCTTCAGGACGCCCTCGGCGGTGAACGGCCCGGGCGCCGGACCGGGGCCGTCGATGCCGGGCGGCGCGACCTCCCCGCCGCCGCCGGGCGGCGTGGCCCCCTCCCCGCCGACGCCGGGATCGTCACCCCACGACGGCCCCGCATCGCGGTCCTTCGTCCGGTCCGGCAGCTCCGGCCGCGGCCGGGGCCAGAGGCCGGTGTTCCGGGCGCAGGCCATCGTCACGACCACCGCCTGCTCGTCGATGCGGACGTCGGCCGCCGGGTCCCCCGGCCCGAACAGCAGATCGCCCCGCCGGTAGACCCAGTCGCCCTGCTCGATCCCCTGCCGGACGCCGCGCACGAACAGGTCGTCGCCCAGCAGCATCGGCAGGCCCGGGTCGCGGCGGAACTCGTCGCGCAACGCCCGCGTGGTCATCTGCCCCTTGCGCAGCGGCGTCCGGTCGCGCACGTAGGCCGGGGCGTTCGGCTCGTCCTCCGGGAGGCGCAATTTCTGGAGGTCCCGCAACGCCCGCGCCACGGACTGCTGCCCCGCGCCCGGCCGGTCCGCCGCCGAGTGGACGTCGACGGCCGTGTGCGCCAAGTCGCCGCCGCCCGTCCCGAGGCGGGCGCGCGACGGATAGAAGACGTGCCGGTAACACTGCTGGATCGCGATCGCCAACTCCTGCTCCGACCGCGCCTCCCACTCCCGGACCTGCTCCTGCTGGTGCTCGGCGAGCTCGGCGAGACGGTCGGGCGCCTTCAGGCGCCGCAGCGCGAGGCGGCGGACCATCCGGCTCCGCATCGCCGCCTTGCCGTCCTCGTCGGCCGCCACGAACAGCAGGTGGTTGCGCAGCTTGCGCAGCGCCCCCCCGTCCGACCCGGCGCGCGCGTGGACCCGTTCGACCAGCGGCGGGACTTCCTCCACCGGCCCGGCGACGGACACGCCGTCGCAGGCGAAGACCACCAGCTTCGGCCGGCCGTCCCCCACGTCGTCCGGCACGTCGAACGGACCGCCGGGGAACGGGACGGCGTCGAACGTCTTCCCGTCGAAGATCGCCCGAATGCGGTCGTCGAGCTGCGCCCGCGCCTCGCCCGCGTCGACGTGCTGCTCCTCGCGCCGGACGATCTGGCCGAGGTTCGCCTCGGCCAGGAACCGCAACGGCGCCCCCGGCCGGTCGTCGAGATACGCCGAGTCGGCGACGAACGCCTTGCGGGCGTCCTCCAGGAAGCTGGCGTCGACCGCCGGGCCGACGACCGCCCAGCGCAACTCCTCCGGCGTCAGCCCCTTGAGCGGTTCGTTGAACGCCAGCGTGTGCAGGAAGATGGTCCGCGCCGCGTAGGCCGCGTACGGCGGCAGGCCGCGGTGCCGCTTCGCGTCGATGGCCTCGGCGAGCGCCGGCTGCGCCACCCGGCCGGCGGCCACGTCGTGGGTGATCGCGGGCAGGAACGCCTGCTGTCCCAGCCGGGTCACCAGCTCCTTCCGGATCGCCTCGTCGCCGGGGTCGACGTGGTGCAGGTGGATCGCGGCCGCGTCCGCCGGGCGGCCGCGCCAGAGTCCGGCGACGGTCCGCGCCAGCAGCCGCAGCATGCCCCGCACCCGCTGGAAGTTGGCCAGCGTCGCCGTCTTGCCCGTCAGCGTCTGCAGCACGTGCGGATGCAGCGGCCAGCTCGCCCGGAACAGGTCCGCCGTCTCCGGGCGGCGGCCCTCGGCGGCCACCGTCTCGCCGGCGGCGGCCCACGCCGCCCGGTAGGCGTCGACCACGGCCGGAACCGCCGCCTCGTCGATCCATTCGAAGAGGCGCCGCCGCAGCACCGAGACCGTCTCGTCCTCCTCGGTCGGGTTCAGCAGCGCCGCCTTGCGCGCCGACACGCTTTCGAGCTCCGCCATGCGGTCGGCGACGAAGCGGTGCTCCTCCGCGTAGGCGTCCGCCGACCGGCCGCCGTCCTTGCCGATCGCCAGCGTGAAGACCAGGGCCGCGCGCGGGGCCGTCTCCACCGCCTTGAACAGCGCGGTCAGGAACGCCGTCAACTGCTCCCCGCCCGCGCCGAGCCGCCGCGCCTTCCGCAGCCAGACCGACAGCTCGTCGAGCAGGATCAGCGCCGGGTCGTCCCCGATCAGCGCCCGCAGCGTGTCGGCGCCGGGCGCGACGCGCCCCTCGTCGCCGCGGCGGACCCGCTCGTAGCCGGCCGCGCCGCCGAGCGCCCAGGCGATCTCCCCCCACGGCGTGTAAGCGAGCAGGTCGCCCTCCAGCGCGCGGCCGTTGGCCGGGTCCGCGTTCTCGCCGTCGAACGCCGCGACGCGCGCCGGCGCCGCCGGCCACAGCGCCGGATCGACGAACTCCGCCGCGTCCGGCGCATTGCGAAGACCGCGCGCCGCGTGCGCCAGCGCGATCAGGGCGTGCGTCTTGCCGCCGCCGTAGGCCGTGTCGAGACGGAAGATCGGCCCCGCCGCGCCGCCGGCGCCGCTCAGCCGGCGGCAGACGTCGGCCAGCAGGCGCTTCAGGCCCCGGGTCGGCCACGTGTGGGCGAAGAACCGCGCCGGGTCGCCGTAGGCGGGACTCGCCCGGCCCGTCAGCACCTGCGCCAGGTCGGCCGCGAAGTCCGCGTCGGCGACCGTGCCGTCCAGCACGTCCGGCCGCGGGCGGCAGGCGTCGAAGAGGGTGGGGCACGTTCGTTTCGACATCTTGCTGGTGTCCTGTCGCGGTCCGGCCGCTGCCGGTTTCCAGACTCCCGCCCGGTCGAGCTACTGCTTCGGCCCGTCGGGCGACTTCCGTTCCACCGCGGCCGCGGCGCGGGGCGTCATGGTGAGGATGCCGGTCGCGGTGAGTGTCACGGGGGGCCTCCAGGTCCAACGGGTCTTCGGATCGTAGCAGGCCGGGCATGTGCCGGCACGCTGGTCACGCTGTTCCGCGTCAAGGCCGAAGCGCCCGTCTGCTATCATCGGGCGTTTGGCCAGATGCCGACGACCGCAACAGGCAACCTCGCCGTGCTCGGCGCGCAGTGGGGCGACGAAGGCAAGGGCAAGATCGTGGATCTGCTCAGCCCCGCCTTCGCCGTCGTGGCCCGGCCGCAGGGAGGGCACAACGCGGGCCACACGGTGACCGTCGACGGCGACGAGTTCATCCTGCACCTGATCCCCTCCGGCATCCTGCACCCCGGCGTCACCTGCGTCGTCGGCAACGGCGTCGTCGTCGATCCCGCGGCGCTCTTCGCCGAAATCGACGTGCTGCGGGACCGGGGCGTCGACACCGCCGGCCGGCTCCTCGTGAGCAGCCGCGCGCACGTCATCCTGCCGTACCACCGCGACCTCGAGGCGGCGTCCGAGGACCGGCTCGGCGACCAGCGCATCGGAACGACCTCGCGCGGCATAGGGCCGAGCTACGAACACAAGGCCGGCCGCTGCGGCGTGCGGGTCGGCGACCTGGCGGACGCGCGCCCCGGCGGGCGGCTGGCGGCGCTGATCGAGGCCAACGTCGAGGCGCGGAACCGGGCCGTGAACGGCTCCGCGCTGGACTGGCGGCGCGTCCTGGAGGAGACCGCCGGCGTCTGGGAGAGGCTGCGTCCGCTGGTCGCCGACACGTCGCGCTACGTGAACGACGCGCTCGACGCGGGGCGGCCGGTGCTCTTCGAGGGCGCCCAGGGGACCATGCTCGACGTCGACCACGGCACCTACCCCTACGTGACGTCGTCGAACGCGACCGTCGGCGGGGTGTGCACGGGCCTCGGCGTCGGGCCGCGGGCCATCGACGGCGTGCTCGGCATCGTCAAGGCGTACACGACGCGGGTCGGCGAGGGACCGTTCCCGACGGAGCTGGACGAGCGGCAGGCGGAGCGTTTCCGCGAGTGGGGCCGCGAGTACGGCGCCTCGACCGGCCGGCCGCGGCGCTGCGGCTGGTTCGACGCCGTCGGCGTGCGCTACGCGGTGCGGGTGAACGGCATGACGGCCCTGGCGGTGACGAAGCTCGACGTGCTGGACCACGTCGACGAGCTGCGCGTCTGCACCGGCTACCGCCGCGGCGGCGAGGTCCTGACCGAGCCCCCGGCGACCATCGGCGAGGCGGCCTCCTGCGATCCGGTGTACGAGACCCTGCCGGGATGGTCCGGCCGCGGGCGGACGGCCGGCGTCCGGGACGAGCGGGACCTGCCGGCGGCGGCGAAAGACTACCTGGAGCGGATCGAGGCGCTGAGCGGCGCCCCGATCGCGCTCGTCTCGACCGGTTCGGACCGCGCCGACACCATCGTGCGGCGCGATTCCCCGGCCGCCCGCTGGCTGGGTCCGTGCGTGGCCGCGGGCGGACCCGCCCGCTGAACCGCCGGGGCCGCGACGACCGATGCGCACTGCGCGGGCGGGGCGGTGACCAGGACGGGGGCGGCGCTGGCGGCGGGCCTGCTGGCGGCCGCGATCCCCGCCTGCGGCGCGGACTTCTTCGGCCCGACCCCCGCGGACGCCGAGGCATTCGTCGCCGAGGCCGAGGCGCGCCTGCTCGCGTTGCGGCAGGACGCGGCGCGCGCCGCGTGGGCGCGGGCCACGTCCCCCGACGCCGCCGCCGGCGACGCGGCGGCGTCCGCGGCGGCGGCCCTGAGCGCGGCGGAAGGGGAACTGGCCCGCGGCGCCGCGCTCTACGACGGACTCGACCTGCCGGAAGGGACGGCGCGCAAGCTCGCGCTGCTGAAGACGGCGCCGGCGGCGGTGGCGCCCGCGCGCCCGCCGCTCGCCGCGGAGCTGGACGCCGTCCTGGGCGCGCTGGAATGGGCGTACCGCGCCGGCGCGTACTGCGCCGGGGCCGGCGAGGACTGCCTGGACCGCGGCGCGCTGGAAGAGACGGTCGCGGAGCTGCGCGACACCGACCGGCTGCTCGACCTCTGGCGCGAGGGGCGGGCCGGCGCCTCCTCCATGCGGTCCACCTACGAACGGCTGGTCGAGATCGCCAACGCGGGAGCCGCCGAACTCGGCTACGCGGACGCCGGTGCACGGTGGCGGTCGGCGTACGGCCAACCCCCGGCGGATCTGCCGGCCGAGCTCGATCGCCTCTGGAATCAGGCGCGGCCACTCTACGAGTCGCTGCACTGCCACGTGCGCGCCGCGCTGGGAGAGGAATACGGCACCGCGATCGCGCCGCCCGGAGAGGCGATCCCCGCCCACCTGCTGGGCGACCTGGGAGACGGGCGCTGGCCGGGCGTCCGCGGGCTGGCCGCCCCGCGCACGCGCGGCCGCGGGTACGACGCCACCCGGGCGCTCGAACGCAGCGGCGCCGCCCCCCTGGACCTCGTGCGCCGCGGCGAACGCTTCTTCGTCTCGCTGGGCTTCGAGCCGCTTCCCGCCTCCTTCCGGGAGCGCTCCTTCTTCGCGCGGCCGGCCGGCCGCGAGGTCCTCTGCCGCGCCCGCGCCTGGAACCTCGACGGCGCCGACGACGTCCGCCTGTCGACGTGCCTCGAAGTCACCGGCGCCGACTTCGCCGCGGTCCATCGGGAACTGTTCCGGGTCCATCGCCGGTGGGCGCACCGCGCGCTGGACCCGCTGTTCCGAACCGGCCCCGGGACCTGGCTCCCGGACGCCGCCGGCGAGGCGGCCGCGCTCTCGGTCACGCCCGCGTACCTGGTCGAGCTGGATCTGCTGGATCGGCCTCCGGGCGGCGGCTGGGACGTCCCCTTCCTGTTTCGCCGGGCGCTCGACGAGATTCCCGCCCTCCCCTTCGCGCTGCTGGTCGATCGCTGGCGCTGGCGGGTCTTCGCCGGCGACGTGCGGCCGGACGCCTACAACCGGGCCTGGTGGGACCTGCGGCGAACGTACCAGGGCGTCCGGACGCCCGCGCCGCGGAGCGAGGAGGACTTCGACCCCGGCTCGGCGCGCCGCGTCGCGGCGGCCACGCCCGCCGCCGGGGACTTTCTGGCGGGGATCGCGCGGTTCCAGATCCACCGCGCGCTGTGCGCCGCGGCCGGGGACGACGGGCCGCCGCACCGCTGCTCCATCTTCGGGAGTCCCGAAGCGGGCGCGCGGCTGCGGGCCCTGACGGCGATGGGGGGCGCCCGCCCGTGGCCGGACGCGCTGGAGGCCGTCACCGGAGCGCGGCGGCTGGACGCCTCGGCCCTGCTGGAGTACTTCGCGCCGCTGGCCGCCTGGCTGGACGAGCGGAACGCCGGCCGCTCCTGCGGCTGGTGAGGCGCGCCGGCGCCCGGCCGATCCTCCGGGAGCCCGCTACGGCGCGGACTCCTCGCCGCGGCCGGCGTACTGCGCGTCGGTCACCGCCTCCAGCCAGGTCGTGACCGACTCGACGTTGACGGCCAGATGGGTCATCGGGCCGGCCGCGGACGCGCCGTGCCAGTGCCGCTCGCCGGCCGCGATGCAGGCGACGTCCCCCGCCTCGATCTCCCGCACCGGCTCCCCCGCGCGCTGCAGGCGGCACCGGCCGTCGAGCACCACGAGGATCTGCGGCCCGCTGTGCTCGTGCCAGTGGGTGCGCGCCGCCGGTTCGAACTCGACGCGAAACGCCTTGACCGGGGGAGCGTCCGACAGCCCGGGCATGCGCGTCATCCGCGCCCGCCCGGTGAAGGTGTCCGGATCGGCCGCCTCGGACGCGAGCGCCGTCAACCGCGCGATGCGCATGGAACCCTCCTCACGCCGCGGGCGCCGCGGGCCGTCCGTGGCGCAGGATCATGTAGACGGCCCCGGCGCCGATGAGCGCCACGAGGAACGTGCCGAGGTTGATCAGGCCGCTCGACACCACCAGGTAGCCGACGGAGCCGGGAAGCAGCGCGTAGTACACGAAGGGGATGACCGTCATGCGGATGACGGACCCCTCGCGTCCGAGCAGGCCGACGACCGCGGAGGCGGCCACGACGTTGTGGACGCAGATCATGTTCCCGGCCGCGCCGCCGACGGCCTGCAGGGCGACGATCCAGGTCGGGTCCACGCCGATCCGCTCCCCCATCCCGAACTGGAAGAGCGAGAACATCATGTTGCTGACGGTGTTGCTGCCGGCCACCGCCGCGCCGATGCCGCCGATGAAGGGCGCGAAGATCGGCCAGACGCCGCCCGCGAGCGCCGCCACGCCGTCGGCCAGCACGATCGGCATCTGGTCGTAGCCCGCCCCTCCCCCGCCGCTGTTCAGGAAGACCTGCACCATCGGCACGGTGAAGACGAGCGCGACCGAGGCGGAAGCCGACACCCTGAGCGACGTCGACCAGGCCCGGGCGTAGCGGTCGAAGGGGATGCCGTGCAGCCTCATCGTGATCAGCGAGGCGACGATGAAGAGCGTGCCCGGCAGGTAGAGCGGCTGGAAGCTGGCGGTGATGGACGTCCCGAAGAGCTCGGGGAAACTCACCACCCAGGCCTGCAGAAAGACGCGTAGCGGGTCGACGAGCCGCGACGAGAGCAGCAGCAGCGCGACGACCGCGTACGGCGCCCACGCCTTGAACAGGGTCATCGAGCCGCCGTGGGCCACGTCCGTCACCTCGATCGACCCGGTCCACTCCGCCGGCCAGTTCTCCTTGCGGTCGAACTCCCACGCCTCGTCCGGCTTGGGGATGAGGAAACCGGCCCGCGCCGCGCTCACGACGATGATCAGGCCGGCCATGCTGCCCATCAGCGCCGGGAACTCCGGCCCGAGGAACCAGGCGGCGGCGAAGTACGGCACGGTCATCGCCAGCGCCGCGAAGATCGCGAACGGCCAGACCTGCAGCCCCTCGGCCAGCGAGCGGTTGCGGCCGAAGAAGCGGGTCATGAAGGCGACGAGGATGAGCGGGATCAGCGTGCCCGCGACGGCGTGCAGGATGGCCACCTTCAGACCGATGAACGCCAGGAAATCGGTCCACTCGGCGTAGCCCGCCTGCGCGGCGAAGGCGGCGATCTCGGGGTTGGCCCCCTGCCCCAGGCCGGTGTTGACGCCCACCAGGATCGGCGTGCCGAGGGCGCCGAAGCTGACCGGCGTGCTCTGGATGATCATCCCGGCCGTGACCGCGGCCATGCCGGGGAATCCGAGGCCGACGAGCAGCGGCACGGCGACGGCGGCCGGGGTCCCGAACCCGGCGGAGCCCTCGATGAAGGCGCCGAACAGCCAGGCGATGACGATCACCTGCACCCGGCGGTCCGGGGTGATGTCGGTGAACCCCTGCCGGATGGTCTTGATGGCGCCGCTCTCCTGCAGCGTGTTCAGCAGCAGGATGGCGCCGAAGATGATGTACAGCAGGGTGAACGCGATCACCAGCCCGTTGACGGTGGCCGCGGCGACCTGCAGTCCGGGCACCTGCCAGACGAACAGGGCCAGCACGGCGGCCACCGCGTACGACAGCGGCATCGCCCGGCTCGCCGGCCACCGGAGGCCGACGAGGAAGACCGCGACGGTGATGATCGGCAACAGCGAGACGATGGTCAGCATCGAGGGGGTCCCTCCCTGGAAGCCGCCATCGTAGCGGAAGAACGGATCCGCGCACAACGGCGCTTCCGGGGGCGCGTGGTACGATCGCCGCCGGATGGCGCGCGTGGTGGCGGTGGCCGACGCGGAGAGTTTCGGCCCGGGAGCGCGGAAGAAGGTCTTCGCCGGAGGCCGGCGCATCGCCGTGTTCAACGACGGCGGCGCGCTGCACGCGGTCGACGACGCCTGCACGCACGCCGGCGGCTCGCTCTCGGAAGGGCCGTGCGAGGACGGGATCGTCACCTGCGCCTGGCACGGGGGGCGGTTCCGGCTGCGCGACGGCAAGGGCCTCGGCCCCCCGGCGTGGCGCGGCCTGGCCGTCCACCCCGTCTCGGTGGCGGACGGGGTCGTCGTCGTCACCGTCGACGACGACGCCTGACCCGTCCGCCGGACGCCCGCCCTTCGCGAGACGAAGGTGATCGACGAACGCCCCGCCCTCGAACGCCGCGTGCTCTCGGCGCTCGACGCCGACCCCGCCCGCATGCCGGTCGTCGTCGGCGGCTGCGGCAGCGGCCGGACGACGCTGCTGACCCGCGTGGCCGCGCGTCTCGGGGACCGGCGCGGCCTGTACGTCGACGTCGAGCGCATCGCGTCGACGCCCGAGCGCGTCCTGGCCGCCGTGGCCCGGCGCTCGGCGTCCGCCGGCGGCGGCCCCGGCCCGCCGCCGGCCGCGGACCGGCCGGCTCCGCGCGCCGCGTTCGAGGCCCTGCTCGCGATCCTCGGCGGGCGCGCGGCTCTCCCGCGGGTCCTGCTGCTGGACGAGTGGCTGGAGCTGCGGACGCTGGAGAGCTTTCCGGGACTGCGGGGCGCGATGCGCGAGGTCGTCGAGACGCTCGCGCGAAGCCCGGGACGGTTCGTCCTGGCCAGCCGCTTCGCGAACCGCGCCCGGCGCCTCCTGGACGGCTCCGCATGCCGCGTCGAGCTCGTCCGCCTGCCGCCCCTGAGCCCGGACGAGGTGGCCGCGGCGCTGCCGGCCGGCGCGGCGGGCCCCGACGCCCCCGGGCGGAGGGAGCTCGGCCGCATCGTGCACGCGCTCACGGCGGGGCGCCCGAGCTACGCGCGGGCGCTGGCCGCGAACCTCTCGTCCCCCGAAGGCCGGCGCAGGGGGCCGGTGGACGCGCTCGCGGCGCAACTGGCGGCGGGGGCGCCGCTGAGCCAGCTGTGCCGCCTCTCGTACGAGCTGCGGCTGCACCGGGCGCGCGGGTACGGCGCGCTCAAGGCGATCCTGGGCATCCTCGCCGACGCGGAGCCGCTGACGCTGACCGAGGTCGCGCGCCGGCTCGGCCGCACCCCGGGGTCGACGAAGGACTACCTCTCGTGGCTCGAGGACGTCGACCTGATCGAGCCGCGGGAGAAACGCTACCGGTTCAGCGACCCGCTGCTGCGGCTGTGGGTTCGGCTGCACGGGCGGCCGGCCGCTCCCGGCGGACGGGAACGAACGCTCGCGGCGCGGGAGTACGCGGACGAGCGCCTGGCGTCCGCGGAGACGCCGGCGCCCGCTCCGCCGCCGCCCCTCCGCCGGCCGCAAAGCCTCATCGAGATCGACTGACGCCGTCCGGCCGGACGTCCGCTTCCAGGACCTCCAGGGCCTGCCGGGCCGCCTGCCGCTCGGCTTCCTTCTTGGTCAGGCCGGATCCGGTCGCCACGAGGCGGTCGCCGACCAGCACGTCCACCGCGAACACCTTCTGGTGGTCCGGGCCGCTGGCGCCCGCCAGACGGTATTCCGGCAACGGTTCGGCCCGCGCCTGCAGCCGTTCCTGCAACGCCGACTTGTGGTCCCGCGTGACGGCCGGCACGCCGTCCCGCCGGAGCCGTTCCAGCCTCGGCCGGAACACCCGCTCCAGGAACGCCGCGGCCGCTTCGTAGCCTCCGTCGAGATAGATCGCGCCGACGACCGCCTCGAACGCGTCCGCGATCAGCGAATGCTTCCGCCGGCCGCCGGTCTTCTCCTCGCCGCGGCCGAGCAGCAGGTGGTCGCCGAGCCGCAGTTCGTCCCCGAGCTCGGCGAGGGTGGCGGCCGACACGAGCTGCGCGCGCGCCTTCGACTGGCGTCCTTCGCCGTAGTCCGGAAACTCCCGGAACAGACGGTCCGCCATCACCAGCCCCAGCACGGCGTCGCCCAGGAACTCGAGCGATTCGTTGTCTTCGACGCCCCCGGCGGCGTCCTCGTGGGCGCGCGAGCGGTGCGTCAGCGCCCGCTCGATCAGGCCGCGGTCGGCGAACGCGTAGCCCAGGCGCCGCTCGAGCCGCGAACGCGCATCCCCCAGCGGGTCTGCGCCGGCGCGGTACTCGCCGAGCAGGCGCGCCGCCCGTTCCGCCTCGTCCGCGCGGACCGACACGCGCACCTCCCCGAGCCCGCCGATCGCCAGCGGGAAGACCGCGTGCGAGACGTCCGACCCCGTGACGGCGCGTATGCCGTGCGTCTCGAGCAGCGTTCGAACGACCTCGGCCTCGACGTCCGACCGCGTGCGCAACACCACCGTCAGGCCGGTCAAGACGGCGCTCCCGGCGCGGCCGCCGCGGGCTCGCGGCCCCCTCCGGCCGCTCCCGCCTCGTCGACGCGCAGCAGCACCATCGTCATGTCGTCGTGCTGATCGGCCGCGCCGACGAAGGCGTCGACCTCCCGCACGATGCGCTCGCGCAGCGTCTCCGAGGTGGCGGCCTCGTCGTCCTCCAGCAGGCGCGCCAGCCGCGCCTCGCCGAACAGGTCGTCCTCCTCGTTCATGGCCTCGGTCACGCCGTCGGTGTACAGGACGGCGACGTCGCCCGGCCGCACCGGGATCTGGTGCTCTTCGAGCAGCTCGGCGAAGCGGCGCTCGACGCCGCTCAGGCCGAGCACGAAGCCGTTCGGCGCCAGCACGGTCACCTCGCGCCGCGCGCCGCGCCGCGAGGCGTACAGCAACGGCGTGTGTCCCGCCCGCGCGCAGGTCAGGGTCCCGGCGTCGAGGTCGACCACCGCGTACAGCATCGTGATGAAGCTGCGGGCGTCGAGCGCCCCGGCCAGGATTCGATTGACTTCCAGAAGAAGCTGGCGCGGCGACTCGCAGGCGGGGCCCAGGCTGAGCACGAGCCCCTTCAGCTCGGCCATGTACAGCGCGGCCGAGGTCCCCTTGCCCGACACGTCGGCGACCAGCAGTCCCAACCGCCGCTCGCCGAGCCGGACGAAGTCGTAGTAGTCGCCTCCCACCTCGCGCGCCGGCCGGCAGACCGCGCTCACCGACAGTCCCGGCACGGTCGTGGGGTCGCGCGGCAGCAGCGAGGTCTGGATCTGGCGGGCGAGACGCAACTCGTCGTCGAGGCGCCGTTTTTCGGCCGCCTGGTGCAGCAGGCCCTCCATCTCGGCGGTCATGGCGTTGAACGACTCGGCCAGTTCGCCCAACTGGTCGCCGGACGCGGCGCGGACCCGCCAGGTGAAGTCGCGGCGGCGGATCCTGGCGGCGCCGACGGACAGGTCGTGGACCGCCCCGGTGATCGACCGCGCCAGGGCCAGGCCCCGGAAGCTCGCGGCCAGCAGGGTGACCAGGAACAGCGCGCCGAGCACCGCCAGCAGCATCAGGAAGGGGTTCCGGACGCTCGGCTCCCCGGTCCCGGCCCCGGTCCCGAAGAACGGATCCAGGAAGGCCGCCGCCGGCACGCGCATGGTGAACTGGTTGCCCGCCCGCGCGGCGCCGGTGGCCCAGTCGACGGGCGCCAGGGACACCACCCCGGCCAGCCCCTCGGGCGACGCGAGGCGGGACGGGTCCAGCGCGCCGTCCGCGCGCGCGCCCAGCGGCTCCAGCTCGACGCCGGCGGCCGCCTCCATCCTCTTCCGCACGGAGGCGTCCAGGGGCACGTCGACGACGACCGCGCCGCCCCGCGGGCGGGCCACCCGCGCGACGGCGCGCACCGCGAGCCGCCGCCGCGGTCCGGCCGCGACCAGCCCCGCGAAATCCTTGCCCCGCACCCACTCGGGCAGCCGCTCCGGCCGCGGCCCGCCGCTCCAGGGGCCGACGGCCGCCGCGACGCCGCCGGCGGCCCGGCCGATCACGAGCGCCGAAACCCCGGGGTAGTCCGGACGCAGCGCCGCCGGAAGCGGCTCGAGGGCCGCGGCCGCCTCCATGCCGCTCGCCAGCCGCGCCGCGGCCGCCGCGGCGGCCACCCGCGCGTCGGCGACCACGCGGTCGACCTCCCGGCGCACGACGGCGGAACGCGCCGAGAGCCCCGACGTCACGCCCGCGACCACGAAGAACACCACCACCAGCAGGACCGGCAGGACGCCGCCGAAGACGTACGAGACGAAGAGCCTGCCCCGGACGGACCACAGCACGCGCCGGCGGAGCCGCGAGAGGAACCGCAGAAAGAGATGGCCGAGGCCGACGACGAGCGCGAAGGACGCCGCCGAGTCCACCCACGCAAGCAGCGGCCCGCCGCTCGTGACGAAGGGGAAGAGGAGGATCTTCGCGGCCGCGCCGGCCAGGAGGAACCGGCCCGGCCACGACCGCGCCAGTGTCGTAGGAATCGCTCGCAGCCGATCTCGAGCCATCCGCGCTCGGGCGGATCGTATCAGATGCCGCCCGGCCTCCCCGCGGCGGGCCGCGCCGTGTCGACGGTGCGGCGGGAAACCGCCGACGCGGCTGGGGCGGCCGCGGCCAAGGCTATCATGCAGCTCGGCGCGGCACGGTAATGCTCGATGCAGCCGGGCGCGAGTTTGCGAAGCCCCGCCCCGCCCCGGACCGGGGAACTGACGCCGCCGCGGCGCCGAAGGGCGAAACGAGATGAAGCAGAACGGCATCGACAAGACCTTCGAGGCCCTGACCGGCTACCCACCGTGGCACTGGCAGAGTCGGTGGACGCACGCCCTTTCGAAGGGCGAAGCCCGGAACGTGAACGCCGCCACGGGCTGCGGCAAGACCGCCCTGATCGCGGGATGGATGGCCGCCCGGATCACCGGCGGAGACGGAACGCCGACGCGCCTCTGCTGGGTGATCGACCGCCGCGGCGTGGTCGACCAGATCGCCGCGGACGCCGAACGCTGGGCCGCGCGGGCCCGTGCTCTGGGGCTGGACGCCGCGGTCTCCACCCTGCGGGGCGAAAGACGCACGGACCCGGCCCTCGACCCCGCGAAACCCGCCGTGATCGTCGGCACGACCGACATGATCGGCAGCCGCCTGCTCATGCGCGGCTACGGCGTTTCGTGGAAGCAGCACGCGCAGTACGCCGGCCTGCTGGCGAACGACGCCTTGATAGCGCTCGACGAAGCGCACCTCGGGCGCCCGTTCCTCGACCTCGTGAAAACTCTCGCCGCCCGGCCGGACACGCGCAACCTGCACGCCGTCGGGGTATCCGCCTCCCTCGACGACGAGAAGGCCGCCGGGCCGCGGCTCGACGACCCGGACCTCGAAGAAGCACTACGGAAGCGCCTTTCCGCCCCGAAGAAGATCGTCCTCAAGCCGAACGCTTCGCCCGAAGAGGAAACGTTGCGGCTCGCGGACGCCAGGCGCCGGGTGCTGGTAATCGTCCGGCAGCCGGGCCGCGCACAGCGCATCGCCCGGAAGCTGCAGGAACGCACGAAGCGGCGGGTGCTGCTCGTCACCGGCGAACAGCGCACGCTCGAGCGGCTGCGGATGCACGACGAACTCGAACGGTGGCGCCGCCCCCCGGCCGAAGCACAGGAGACAGAATACCTAGTCGGCACGACGGCCCTAGAAGTCGGCTTCGACGTGACGTCCGACGTCCTGATCTCGGACCCGACCGACGCCGTCGGGGTCCAGCAGCGCGCCGGACGGTTGAACCGCGAAGGGTCCACCGGCGACGCACGCCTGATCATCTGCGGCAAGCCCACCGGGTACGGCCCGGACAAGAGCGACCGGCGCAAGCAATCCCTCGCCGCTGAAAGGAAGACCGCGGCTTGGCTGCACGGCAAGGCCGACGCTTCCCCGGCGGCTCTGGCCGACGCCCCCGAGACCGCGAAGTACCCGGGCGCGAAGACGGTCCCCCTGACCGACGAGGACGTCGCGGCGCTCGCCTGCACCACCCGGCCGGCCCCGGCGCCGCGGGTGCCCGTCGAGGTCCTGATCCACGGAATCGACACCCCGGAGCGGCCGCGGGTCGAAGTCGCGGTCCGGGAAGAACTCGACGAAATCGCCGACGCCGGCGTGCACGCCGCGGCGTGGCCCGGCTCCAGCCTCGAAGCGTGGAGGAAGCACTACGGCGTGCTCCCTGTCGAGACGGCCTCCATCCCCCTCGACCGGGTCTTGAGCTGGCTCCGGAACGAACAAGACCGCGGCGACCCCGACGCGCCGGCGGGAACCCGGCTGGGGGACGGAGTGCCCATCCTGGAGGTGCGGAACGGCGAACCCAGACACCGAAGCGCGGAAGAAATCCGCCGACAGCCCGTTCCCGGCTCGACGCTGGTGTTCCCGACCCGATGGATCGACGTCGACGAATGGGGATCCGTCGAGCCCCGGACGGCAAGGAACGAAGAATCCGCCCGGGACGCGGCCTGCGAACTGGACACGGGGCGGACGATCAACCTCCACGAACACCGAACCGGCGCCTGTTTCCAGGCGACCGACACCGGACCGTGGCGGTGCATCGAACGGACGGACGAACGGCGGACCACCGGCCGCGCGGACCACCGCCAGACGCTGCGGGAACACCGCGTGCGGACGGAAGCGGCGGCCATCCGCCTGATCGAGGCCCTGCAGATCGACGACCCCGGCCGGACCGCGCTCCTCGAGTTCGCGAGGTTCCACGATATCGGGAAGACCCGGCCGGAATGGCAACGCTGGTTCGGCGCAGCGGACGAACCCGAACCGCTCGCGCACGGCGGAGCACCCGGCAACCCCGCGCTGCTCGCCGGGTTCCGCCACGAACTCGCATCGGTCGCCGACGCCGACGAACCCCTCTCCGCGCTCGGCCGCGCGCTCATCCTGGGACACCACGGCCGCGCGCGCCCGTGGATGCCGGCCGAAGCGGCGGGCCGGGACGCCGGCCGCGACACCCGGCGGATCGCCGACAGGACGCCCGTGGTGTACGAAACCGCGCGCGCCCTCCTCGGCGACTACGGACTGGCGTACCTCGCAACCGCCGCCGCCGCCGCCGACATCGCCGGCGGACCGGGAAAGGCCCCTCGATGACCGTCGAACTCGACGCCCGGAACCCCGGCGAGTACTTCGCCGGGGTCGGATTGATCCACGTCACCGGCGCGGCCGGCGCCTGGAACCGCGCCTGCCGGCGGCTGACGCTCGAAGGAGCGGACGCAACCGTCTGCCGCAATCCGCGGGCGGAAGCCGCGCCCGACTTCGCCGACGCCGAGCAGCGCCTCGGCTGGCCCCGCTCCGCCCTGCCCGTCCGGCTCCGGTGGAGCCGGCTCGATTGCACCCTGATGTGGTGGTCGAAGGTCACCGGGACCGGAATCGAGAACTCCCGGCTCAAGACGTACGCGGGCAACAAGACCGGCCTCCGCAATACGCTCGACCTCGTCCGGATGGTGCAGGAGGACACCGCCCCGGAAACCTGGAACGACGCGCTGCGGTCCCACCGCTGGCATACGTCGTCTCCGTTGCGCACGGACGCGCGGGCAGCGGCGACGACGGCCTGCTCGCTCGGGTTCTCGAGCGACAAGACGAAGAAGCGGAGCGCCGAGGACGGGAAGGGCATCACGAGCGAGGTCCGGATCTTCCCGTGGATCGAGCTCCTCGCCTGCGCAGGCCTCCAGATGAGCGGAGCGGACGGACCGCGGTACCGGATCTGGCACACTCCGGTGCCCCCCGGCTGCACCACCGCGGCCCTCCGGGCCGCGCCGGACGCGACCGAACACCGGTTCGGAATCCAGCCCGACAACCCCGGCAAGGGCAAGTACCACGCATTCACGACGTGAAACGCGCGTGAACACGCGCAGGGCGGCAAGACCAACGGAAAGGACGGCACCGCATGACCCCGAAGGAACTCCTCGACGACAGCACGATCGTGGGCGTCCGAAGGACCGCCCGGATGACCGTGTTCGGGCACGGCGGGCACGACGACCAGGACGACGTCCTCGTCCGCCCGCCGACGTTCGCCTCCCCCGGCAAGGCCGGACACGGAAGATACGTCATCAACGGCAACGGCGAGGTCGAAATCGACACGCCGCAGCGCCAGAACCGCCGGGCGTCCGAGAAGCTGCACGACCAGTACGGCGGGCTGCTCCCCGAGAACGTGATCGCAGGCCTCGCCGGAACCCGCGGCCCGAAGCGGATCGGCCAGCTTGGCCACCGGCTCGCGGACGCCGCCGTGCGCGCGAGCGCGTTCCGGGACGACGCAGAGGCGGCCTTCCGGGCGCACGCGGAAGGAAACGTCGAACCGATGGTCCTGCTCGACCCGACGTCGCTCGTGTTCGGCGTGTTCAACAGCCGCGGCGAAACAACGGCGCGGACTCAGGTACGGGGTCTGTACTGTTCCCGGATCGCAGGATTCGGCGCGGTCCCGGTCCGTAGCGGAACGCAGTACCAAGGGTTCATCGACGACCGGCAGAAGACCGCCGAGGCCTACTCGACGGAGCTGCGAAACGATGCGAAAAAGTTCGCGAAGACACTGCAAGGCGAGAACGCCTCCAAGAGCGGATTCGTCGACCAACCGGTGCCGAAGTCCAAGGCCGGACAAATAGCCGCCGGCGACGAACAGATGGCCGGCGTGCGCTGCCGGAAGATCGTGCGGACGACGACCGTGAACGTGATCCGCGCCCGCGGGATCGCCCGGGCGGGCGACGGAATCCCGAACGGCGACAGCCGGTCGGAGATCTGCCGGCAGAACGCCCGGTGCGCGGAGTACGTCCTGGGCTTGGGCCTACTCTGCCTGGTCGAGGACTACGACCACGATCTGCGCCAGGGCGCCCAGCTCATCGAAACGACCTCGGAGACGGTCGTCGTACGACGCGACGGAACCACCGAGGAATACGGCGCGGGCCGGACGGAGCTGCACGAGATCGTGCGGAAACTCGCCCGGGGGGTGTTCGGGGAAGAGCGTAACCGCCGCACGGCGGCCTTCAGTGGCGCGAAGGCGCTCGAAGAGCTGGAAAAGCAGAGCGGCAAGGACAAGGACGAGAATCGATGACCATCGAGGTCCGCTACCTGCACGACAGCTTCGGAGGGGATCCGGACGTGCCCGGGCCCTCCCCCGCCCGGCTGTTCCAGGCGCTGGTGGCCGGGATGGAACCGCGGCGGACCGCACGCCACGAGGCCGCGCTGTCGTGGCTCGAGCGGCAGCCTCCCCCGACGATCACGATGCGGAAACTCGGCCCGGACGCCGAACGACTGACCTACGGACGATCGGCGTCGGTGAGCGACGAGAGCTCACGGGAGGCGAAGGACGCCCTCATCGAACACTGGCGCCCGTGGGTGGAAACGACCGAACCGGGCGGCGCCCACGTGACGTACGCATGGCGGGAAGACCCGCCGGAGGAAGAAGCGGAAGCGCTGATCGACCTGATCGAAGCGGTCGACCGGCTCGGAACGGGAATCGACCACGCGTACGCGCGGTACCGACCCGGGAGAACGGCGCCGGACCGCCGCCCGGACACCGTCATCTGGACGCCGAGCGTCGGCCGAACGAGGAACGGATTCCGGGTGCCGTTCCCCGGGCTGCTGAAACACCTCACGGAACGCGAGGCAAGCCGCCGCGCGGCGATCAGCTACGAACCCGCGGCACGGGGGCGCAAGGTCGTGATGCGGATCCGGCCCTTCGCCCTGGTGCCGTGGCGCGAACAGGGGTACGAACGGTCCCCGAGCGCCACCCCGCCGAAGACGCCGACGACGCGGCACTGGACCGTGTTCGAGCTGAACGAGCCGCAGCCGCCCACGGAGGTATGCCGCCTCTGCGGCTCACTCCGCCATTTCGCGGCCAGGGCCGCAACAGCCACGGGGTTGCTGAGCAAGGACGAGATCACGAAACGGATCCTGGGCCACCGGCCGAAAGACGGCCGCGCCTGCGCCGACGACGAATGGCTCTCGTACTGGGGCCTGCCCTCGCTCGCGGGCCCCTACCCCGACGGACGGATCCGCCGGGTGATGATCGCCGCGCCCCCGGGCGGCGACCCCACGTGGAAGGAACTGATCGACGCGCTCTCACGCCAGCTCGTCGGCGAAACGCTGCGCGGCGAGTCGGGCGCCGAATACGCGCAATTGTGGCCCGGACACCCGGAGGATTCCACGGTCCGGGAGTACACCGGACCGAACCGATCATGGACGACGGCGACGCCCGCCCTGCTGCGGGGAGGCTCGGCCCGAAGAAAACGCGGAGGATCCCTCCGGCCGGATGCGCCCCGGGTACAGCGGCGGCTGGCGCAAGCGGTCGACGCCGCCGCCCGGGATTTCGAGCGGTCGAGCGGCGCAGCCGCGGCCGTCGAAACAACCCGACACGGAACGGCGACGCTGCCTGCGCGGCAATACGGACGCAAGTCACATCAAGAGAGGTACTTGCGGACGCACCTGACGGTGCGGACGGCAGGTCCCGTGTACGGGCCGGCGGCAATCGGGCGAGGAACGCACGGCGGATTCGGGCTCCTCGTGAGGAGCCCCCGCAAACCGACGACGATCCCCTGAGAATACAGGGACTTGCAGCATGTCCGTCACAGCCCGGCGAACGCCGGGCAAGAATGGAAGCAGACTCGAGCGCCGCGAAAAACGCCGCCTCGAAGGGCGTCACAGCCCGGCGAACGCCGGGCAAGAATGGAAGCCGGCGAAAATCGACGATGATCGAAAAAAAATCTGGCGTCACAGCCCGGCGAACGCCGGGCAAGAATGGAAGCGAGGCCGCGCTCGCCGCGGCGCAGGAACCGCGTGAGTCACAGCCCGGCGAACGCCGGGCAAGAATGGAAGCATGTCCATCCGGGCAACGCCTTGCCATATCTCGAACGTCACAGCCCGGCGAACGCCGGGCAAGAATGGAAGCCCGTAGGCCTCGCAGAGGCCGGCGCCGTCGACCGCGGTCACAGCCCGGCGAACGCCGGGCAAGAATGGAAGCGGCAATTTCTCCTACTATGGAGTGCGGACGGTCGGGGTCACAGCCCGGCGAACGCCGGGCAAGAATGGAAGCAGCCGAGAAGGCGCTCAAGCGCCTGTCGGACGGCGAGTCACAGCCCGGCGAACGCCGGGCAAGAATGGAAGCGGAGCGATGTTCTCGATGTCGGAGGACTCGCACTTGTGTCACAGCCCGGCGAACGCCGGGCAAGAATGGAAGCCGTATCCCGCAGGCGGACTCCGCGTCGCAGACGGGCGTCACAGCCCGGCGAACGCCGGGCAAGAATGGAAGCGGCACCTGGTCAGCTGGCCATCGAGGCGGTCGGAGCTGTCACAGCCCGGCGAACGCCGGGCAAGAATGGAAGCCCCGAGGACCCGGAGCCGGCCGTTCGCCGTCGCCGGCGTCACAGCCCGGCGAACGCCGGGCAAGAATGGAAGCGGGGCGGACCGCATCCCCGTCGCCCGCACGTCCACCGGTCACAGCCCGGCGAACGCCGGGCAAGAATGGAAGCGAGGACGAGCAGGACAGCCACGAGACGGACTCGGCGTCACAGCCCGGCGAACGCCGGGCAAGAATGGAAGCGCGGTCGACGTCGTGTCGCTGTGCGGTCTCGCGGGGGTCACAGCCCGGCGAACGCCGGGCAAGAATGGAAGCCGCTCCGGAGGCCGCGGCGAACCGGGCCATGCGCATCGTCACAGCCCGGCGAACGCCGGGCAAGAATGGAAGCCACGAGATGAGCCCGCCGGCCGCCAGGCCGGCGAGCCGTCACAGCCCGGCGAACGCCGGGCAAGAATGGAAGCCGCCGCGGCCTCATTGAACCCCGCCCGGATGGGCCGTCACAGCCCGGCGAACGCCGGGCAAGAATGGAAGCAACAGCGGTCCCTGATCCGTCCACAGGGCGTCGGGGACGTCACAGCCCGGCGAACGCCGGGCAAGAATGGAAGCGGCGCCTCCCCGCGGCGCGCGGGATGAGCGCGTACGTCACAGCCCGGCGAACGCCGGGCAAGAATGGAAGCACCGCGTCAGGAGCGTCTTCTGCCGTCGTTCCGTGCGTCACAGCCCGGCGAACGCCGGGCAAGAATGGAAGCGGCGGCACGTCATCCGCCATAGCGGACACGCCCGCGTCACAGCCCGGCGAACGCCGGGCAAGAATGGAAGCCGGGACGATGCCGAGCGACGTGGCGCCGGCCGCGACGTCACAGCCCGGCGAACGCCGGGCAAGAATGGAAGCCGCGGGGAGGCACGGGGGGAGCGCGTGATGGACGAGTGGGTCACAGCCCGGCGAACGCCGGGCAAGAATGGAAGCTATCGCTGCCTCACGCTGATATGCAGCACGATAGGACGTCACAGCCCGGCGAACGCCGGGCAAGAATGGAAGCATGATCGGCGTGGCGACATTGCCGAGCACGCGCACCAGGTCACAGCCCGGCGAACGCCGGGCAAGAATGGAAGCAAGGGCGGATGGACGCCCGGCGGCGTCGCGCTGGCCGTCACAGCCCGGCGAACGCCGGGCAAGAATGGAAGCCACGACGTGGTCGTCGACGAGCTGGGGCTGATGGGCGTCACAGCCCGGCGAACGCCGGGCAAGAATGGAAGCGAGGACCAGCTGGCCAGGTGCCGGACGGTGTCGAGAGTCACAGCCCGGCGAACGCCGGGCAAGAATGGAAGCACGCTCAGTGCGGCAACCTGCTGCGGAACGGTCAGCGTCACAGCCCGGCGAACGCCGGGCAAGAATGGAAGCGGGGGCAGGTCGGTCTGCCGGTCGATGGTCTGCATAGGTCACAGCCCGGCGAACGCCGGGCAAGAATGGAAGCGAGACGCACAGCGGCCAGCGCGACCGGGCCGGCCTGGTCACAGCCCGGCGAACGCCGGGCAAGAATGGAAGCAGGAGGCGCCGGATCCGGACACGCGGGCGGTGCTGGGTCACAGCCCGGCGAACGCCGGGCAAGAATGGAAGCCTCACCACGTCGCCGCGGTGAAGGTACATTTCACGGGGTCACAGCCCGGCGAACGCCGGGCAAGAATGGAAGCGACATCGATTTCACCTCGCCGTCACCCGCCGAGCGGGTGTCACAGCCCGGCGAACGCCGGGCAAGAATGGAAGCGGCCCGCTCGCCGGGAAGCCCGGCGGGCGGCAGGATGTCACAGCCCGGCGAACGCCGGGCAAGAATGGAAGCAGCTGGGAGCGCTGCAGGTGGGCGACCGGGATCATCCGGTCACAGCCCGGCGAACGCCGGGCAAGAATGGAAGCCAGACCTCGGCGGGTAACGAGTATCGTATCCCGCAGGTCACAGCCCGGCGAACGCCGGGCAAGAATGGAAGCACCACCACCACGCTCGCGCCCGTCTGCGCGAAGATGGGTCACAGCCCGGCGAACGCCGGGCAAGAATGGAAGCAGGTCGACGCGGAACTGCGGGTCGTCGAAGCGCGGGTCGGTCACAGCCCGGCGAACGCCGGGCAAGAATGGAAGCGTGCAGCTGGATCGTGCGCTCGCCCCCGGCGCCGCCGTCACAGCCCGGCGAACGCCGGGCAAGAATGGAAGCCGCGCCCGCGGCGCGACGTCGTCGGCCGTGGCGATCGTCACAGCCCGGCGAACGCCGGGCAAGAATGGAAGCACGTGGGTTCCTCCGCGGCGGCCCGCCGCCGCGGAAGGTCACAGCCCGGCGAACGCCGGGCAAGAATGGAAGCGGAAGCTACGTTCTCCGCACGGTCCGGGAGCTCGAGTCACAGCCCGGCGAACGCCGGGCAAGAATGGAAGCAATTTGATGCCCCACGGATTCTCCGGGCGCGGCGGGGTCACAGCCCGGCGAACGCCGGGCAAGAATGGAAGCGACCCCGTCGACGTTCCAGTGGTCGCCGACGACGACGTCACAGCCCGGCGAACGCCGGGCAAGAATGGAAAGCATCCACTGCGAGTTGGAGTTTCTCGCGTAGAAGATGTCACAGCCCGGCGAACGCCGGGCAAGAATGGAAGCCGGACAGCGAAGTGGCTCGCGGGCCGCTTCTCGGCCTGTGTCACAGCCCGGCGAACGCCGGGCAAGAATGGAGCCCCAGCGTGCGCGGCGGCCCTTTCCGCGTCTCGGCGTCACAGCCCGGCGAACGCCGGGCAAGAATGGAAGCACCGTCAGCCCGCCGTTGCTGCGCAGCAGCCGACCGGTCACAGCCCGGCGAACGCCGGGCAAGAATGGAAGCGGAAGCTACGGCAAGCCGGACGAGCGCCCCGCCGACGTCACAGCCCGGCGAACGCCGGGCAAGAATGGAAGCAGCACGATGGTCGTCGATCCCTCGGCCGGCTGCGCGTCACAGCCCGGCGAACGCCGGGCAAGAATGGAAGCGCCGACGCCGCGGTCAGCACGGCCGCCTCGGTGAAGGTCACAGCCCGGCGAACGCCGGGCAAGAATGGAAGCCGCTCCCGGAGCATCCGCCGGCAGTCGGCGCAGTCCGCGTCACAGCCCGGCGAACGCCGGGCAAGAATGGAAGCGGCGGCGGCGGGCACTCGGTGGGGCAGGACGACCGCGTCACAGCCCGGCGAACGCCGGGCAAGAATGGAAGCGGCCACGGCTACACCCTGATGGGCACGCCCACGGTGGGTCACAGCCCGGCGAACGCCGGGCAAGAATGGAAGCATGAACCAGGTGCAGATGGCGGACGCGGCCTACGGGGGTCACAGCCCGGCGAACGCCGGGCAAGAATGGAAGCCGGGTCTTTCCCATCCGCCGCTCGATTCTGCCGAGGTCACAGCCCGGCGAACGCCGGGCAAGAATGGAAGCGCGGGCGGCTGCGAAGTCCACGGCTCGGTCTGCCAGGTGTCACAGCCCGGCGAACGCCGGGCAAGAATGGAAGCCAGTGGCGGCAGGCCGTGACCAAGTTTTCCGCGTTGGTCACAGCCCGGCGAACGCCGGGCAAGAATGGAAGCGATGACGTCGTCGTCGACGAGCTGGGGCTGATGGGCGTCACAGCCCGGCGAACGCCGGGCAAGATGGAAGCGCGATCGGCGACGTGCGAGGCAGCTGCGGCCACCGACGTCACAGCCCGGCGAACGCCGGGCAAGAATGGAAGCCCCTTCCGCCGCGGCGGTACTCTCGTCACGAATCAGGGTCACAGCCCGGCGAACGCCGGGCAAGAATGGAAGCAAGACGGTCACCGCCGAGTGGGCGGAGGAGGGCCTCGTCACAGCCCGGCGAACGCCGGGCAAGAATGGAAGCCGCCGGCCTCCGGATCGACCGCGAGCAGCAGCGAGTGTCACAGCCCGGCGAACGCCGGGCAAGAATGGAAGCGAGGGCAGCGCGACCCAGCAGCCGTCGAAGCACATGTCACAGCCCGGCGAACGCCGGGCAAGAATGGAAGCGGGTGCGGGACGGCCTTGGGCATCTTCGTGTCCGGGTCACAGCCCGGCGAACGCCGGGCAAGAATGGAAGCTACGACGCGCTGGACACGGCCGCGGGCGCGCACGACGGTCACAGCCCGGCGAACGCCGGGCAAGAATGGAAGCAGGCCGACCGTGGGCGCCGGCAGTCCGTAGAACCTCGTCACAGCCCGGCGAACGCCGGGCAAGAATGGAAGCCCGCCGGCTCGGCGGAGGGAGCTACTCGGACCGCGAGTCACAGTCCGGCGAACGCCGGGCAAGAATGGAAGCCGGTGTCTCATGGATGCAATCTTCGGCCGCTCGGCGTTGTCACACAGCCCGGCGAACGCCGGGCAAGAATGGAAGCTGACCAGCACCGGAAACGAGTACAGGGTCCCGCAGGGTCACAGCCCGGCGAACGCCGGGCAAGAATGGAAGCAGCGGCTGGGGCGCGCCGATTCGGGGCGGACGCCGGAGCGGCGCGGCGCGTCCAGATTCCCGCTGGCCGAGCTCGGGCCGCGGATCGTTGACGCGCAGACTCACCTCGGCGCGTACTGCCGCCTGTCAACGAAGAGATCCGGCGCCTTGTCGCGCGCCTCGTCCCTCGCGGCGAACGAGACGCGCGTGCGCCTCAGTTCCGCGGCGCGCCGCCGGCAAGGCGGGCGAACAGTTCGGCGGGCGTGCGGCACTCGATGATCCAGCCGCCGACCTCCGCCAGGCGGTCCGCGTCGCGGACGCCCGCCAGCGCCTCGGCCAGCCGCCGCGCGGCGGCGGCGTCGAACTTGAGCGCCGCCTGGCGGCGCAACAGCGCACGACCCTTCTCGAGACCTTCTTCGCGGCCCTTCTCGAGACCCTTCTCGAGACCTTCTTCGCGGCCCTTCTCGAGACCTTTCTCGAGACCTTCTTCGCGGCCCTTCTCGACCCACGGCGCGGCCCACTCCTGCACGGTTTCGGCCAGCATCGTACGCACCTCCTGCAGACCCGGCAAAGACTCCGGAACCTCCGCGCGCCGCCGACGCGGAACCAGCGCCTGCCGGGCCCACGCCGCGAACGCATTCGTCAACTCTTCGTCGTCCTGCTCCCGCAGCAGCACGATCAACTCGTCCAGAAGCGCCGGCAGGCGCTCCCGGTCGCGATTCGCCTCCAACGCGATCAGCGCCGACACCAGGTTGCCCGGCGGCAGGTCACCCCGGTCCGCGCGGCCCTCGTCCAGCAGGAAGTAGCGCAACGACGGCTGATGACGCGCCAGCGCCGGCTCGACCGGCGCGATCAGGTCCGCCACCTCCACCGCCGCCGACCACGGCCCACGGCCGTTGTAGATCACGACCGGCGGCAGCGCGCCGTGGGCGCGCAACTCCCCTTCCCCGATCAGCTTCTCGTACAACAGACCGGTATACGTCAGCATGCGCACGGCCATCGCCCGATCCACGGCCGACTGGAACTCCAGCAGCAACACCAGATAGAGCCACCCCCGGTCGTGAAAGCGAACCCGCCACACCGCGTCGCCGTGGCGCTGCCGCAGGTCGCGGCTGACGAAGCCGGCCGGCAGCGGCGTCAGCGAGGAGAAGTCGAGGCCGCCGCTCCAGCCCCGGGCGGCGAAGCCGCGCAGCAGGTCGCGGACCATGCGGGGACGGAGGACAACTGCTTGTAGGCCGCGTCGTCCATGATCGCGCTTCCATCATAATCCGGGAGCAGGCGACGCGGACGAGGCGGCGGCGGCCGGGCCGCCCGGGGGCCTCCGCCTCCTTCGCCGCGTCCGACGGACTCCGCGCCCGCCGCGGGACGGCCCAGGACGTCATTCCCGGCATGTCGACGGCGCGGCCCGCCGGACTGCTAGAATGGCCCCCGCGCCGTCCCGGCGCACGGTCTCGTCGAACTCCATGCCGGACGCCCCTTCGACCCCCGACGCCACGGCCTCGGCCCAGGCGCGCGGAGGCCCGCTCTTCGCGCGCGGCGTCGCCGGGGGCGCGTTCATGGGCCTCGCCAACCTGGTGCCGGGCATCTCCGGCGGCACCATGCTGCTCGCGGCGGGCGTGTACCCGCAGTTCGTCAGCGCCGTCGCCGAGGTCACGACCTTCCGGTTCAGGGCGCCGACGCTCCTGTTGCTGGCTTGCGTCGGCGCAGGGGCGGCCGGCGCCATCGCCGTCGGCGCAGGGACGATCGGCGGGCTGCTCGACCTCTACCCGTCCGGCATGTACTGCCTGTTCATCGGCCTCACGCTCGGCGGCGCGCCCCTGCTGACGCGGCTCCTCCGGCCGCTCGATCGCACGGCGGCCGTCAGCGCCGCCGCCGCCGTCGCGCTGATGGGACTTCTGGCGGCGAACGGGCCGGCAGGCGCCGGGGACGGCGCCGAGACGGGCCGCGCGGCGTACGCCCTGCTCGCGACGGCCGGGTTCGCCGGCGGCGCGGCGATGGTGTTGCCCGGGGTCTCCGGCGCCTACCTGCTGCTGGTCCTGGGCCAGTACCGGCACATCGTCGACGCCGTCGCGGCGCTCGCCGCGGGCGCGCGGGCCGGGGACGCCGCGGCGGCGGCGGGCGCGCTGCCGGTGCTGCTGCCCGTGGCCGTCGGGGCCGGACTGGGCGTCGTCTGTGTGAGCAACCTCGTGCGCTGGCTGCTGACCAGGTTCCGACGCGCGACCCTGGGGTTCCTGCTCGGCCTGCTGCTCGGCTCGGTCATCGGCCTGTGGCCCTTCCCGGGCGTTCCGTCCGCCGCGCAGGCCGGCGGCGGCGCGGCGCTGGCCGCGGCCGGATTCGTCGTCTCCTGGGCAATCTCGCGGCTCGACCGGGGCGCATAGCCCGACCGGAGTCCGCCCGGCCTTACGGGCCGCCGGTCGACTCCGCGACCCAAGCGAGATAATCGGGATCGCCGTCGACCACCGGCAGCACGATCAGCTCCGGGACCTCGGCGGGATGCAACTCCCGCACCCGCTCGCGCAGCCGCCCCACGCGGTCCGCCGTGGTCTTGATCATCACGAGGCGCTCGTCGTCCTCCTCGACGGCTCCCCGCCAGCGATACACGGACCGCACCGCCGAGTGCGTCGTCACGCAGGCCGCGAGGCGCTCCTCGACCAGCGCCCGGGCGAACCCGGCCACGTCCGCGCCGTCCGGCCACGTCGTCCAGGCGACCACCGCCGTCACGGAGTCGTTCTTCATCCTCCCACGGCGCCGGTGACGGCGTCGGCCCGGGCGGGGGTGAGGTTGGCGGTGGTCAGGGCGCGGGCGATGGCGAGCGTGTCGATCATCCGACCGTCACGATCCAACCAGTGTGCGGCCGAGGCCGGTGTCGAGGGCGCCCCATGGCGCCGTCACGACGGTCAGCCCCAGTCGCGGGTCGCCCGTTCGTCAAGGTCCCGCCACCAGCCGGGCTTCCCTGCGAGCAGCCCGACCGGGCAGCGAAGACGAACCCGAAGGAAGGCCGTGCAGCCGTCTGCACGCGCTGCCGCCGGTGATGGTAGCGGGGGGGGGATTTGAACCCCCGACCTTTGGGTTATGAGCCCAACGAGCTACCGGACTGCTCCACCCCGCGTCCTTGCCTGTGTCAGTCACTATAGCACGGCGCGGCCGGCCGGTCAACGGTCGGCGGAGCGCCGGTCAGGACGTTCGAGAGGCGCGCCGGCGTCCGCGTCTGACGGCCGCCGGCCTCTCCCCCGCCCGACCCGCCCCGTCCGCCCGGCCGACGCCGACGCCGGTGTCGTTTCCGGTGCTATAGTGAACGCCGTACGCCGGCCCGCGGCCCGCTCCGCGACGCCCGGGCCGCACGCGCGGATCGAGGAAGGAGTCCCGGAATGAAGCTCGTCACCGCGATCATCAGGCCCCATGTAGTCGACGACGTGCGCGACACGTTGTCCCGCCTTGGCGTGACCGGTCTGACCGCGACCGAGGTGAAGGGCTTCGGGCGCCAGAAGGGACACACCGAGATGTACCGCGGCGCGGAGTACTCGATCGACTTCGTCCCGAAGGCGAAGCTCGAAGTGGTGATCGGCGACGACAAGCTCGACGCGGTCGTCGAGGCCGTCAGGTCGGCGGCCCGTAGCGGCCAGATCGGCGACGGCAAGATCTTCGTGAGCGACGTCGGGCAGGCGGTCCGCATTCGGACCGGCGAAACGGGCTCCGACGCGCTCTGAACGTCGTCCCCGCCGATCCGGCGCCGTCTCCCGTGGCGGAGCCGCCGGACCGGCCGTCGCGTCCGTGTTTCCGGCGCCGCGCCGGCCGAAGGACAGCCCCATGAACCACCGCCTGTCGAGAATCGCCTTCGCCGCCGCCGCCGTGGTGCTGGCCCCGCGCCTGGCCCGGGCCCAGGAGAACGGCATCGATTCCGGCGACACGGCCTGGATGCTCACCGCGAGCGCGCTCGTGCTGTTCATGACCATCCCCGGCCTGTCCCTGTTCTACGCCGGCCTGGTCCGTTCCCGGAACGTGCTGTCGGTGATGATGCAGTGCTTCGCGATCACCTGCATGGTCACGATCCTCTGGACCGCCTACGCCTACGGGCTGGCCTTCGGCGACGGAGGCGCCCTGAACGCCTTCGTCGGGGCCGGCAAGCTGTTCCTCTCGGACGTCGGCGTCGAGACGGTGTCGGGCACGATTCCCGAGTCCGTCTTCCAGATGTTCCAGTTGACCTTCGCCATCATCACCCCGGCGCTGATGGTCGGCGCGTTCGCCGAGCGCATGAAGTTCTCCGCGATGATGGTCTTCATGGCCCTCTGGCTCACGGTGGTCTACGCGCCGGTGGCCCACTGGGTCTGGGGCGGAGGCTGGCTCGGCGAGATGGGCGTGCTGGACTTCGCGGGCGGCACCGTCGTGCACGTCAACGCCGGCGTGGCCGCCCTGGTGCTGTGCCTCGTCATCGGCCGGCGCAAGGGCCACCCCGGGACCCCGATGCCGCCCAACAGCCTCGTGCTGACGGTGGTGGGCGCCTCGATGCTCTGGGTCGGCTGGTTCGGGTTCAACGCCGGCAGCGAGCTGGCCGCCGACGGCGTCGCCGGCATGGCGATGGCCGTCACCCACGTCGCCACGGCCACCGCCGGCTTCACCTGGATGCTGGTGGAGTGGAGGAGTCACGGCAAGCCGAGCGTCCTGGGCATCGCCACCGGCGCCGTGGGCGGGCTCGTGGCCATCACGCCCGCTTCCGGAACGGTGGGCCCGATCGGCGCGCTGGCCATCGGCGCCGCGGCGGGGTTCTTCTGCTACCTCGGCGCCGGCGCCCTGAAGCGGTACTTCGGCTACGACGACTCGCTCGACGTGTTCGGCGTGCACGGCGTGGGCGGTTTCGTGGGCGCCATGCTGACGGGCGTCTTCAGCGCCGAGGCGTTCGGCGGCGCCGGCCTGGAGAACGGCGTCGGCGCGCAGGTCTGGCTGCAGTTCGTGGGCGTGGCGGCCACCGCCGTCTACTGCGGCACGGTCACCTTCGTGCTGGCGAAGGCCCTCGACGCGGCGATGGGCCTGCGGGTCACCGCCGCGGAGGAAGCCGAGGGACTCGACATCGCCCTGCACGACGAGACCGGCTTCAACCTGTAGCGGCCGCCCTATTCCTCCCGTTCGACGCGGCGGGCCAGCGCCTCGGCGACGGCGTCCGTCGCCGCGTCTCCCCCGAGGTCGCGGGTGACGACCGCGCCCTCCGCGATCTGCGCCTCGATCGCGCCGACGATCGCGGCGGCGGCCTCGGTCTCCTGCAGGTGATCGAGCATCATGGCGGCCGTCCACACCTGCGCGATCGGGTTGGCGACGCCCTGCCCCGCGATGTCCGGCGCGGACCCGTGCACCGGCTCGAACATCGACGGCGCGCTGCGCTCCGGGTTCAGGTTGGCGCCCGGCGCCAGACCGATGGATCCCGCGACGGCGGGACCTACGTCGGAGAGGATGTCCCCGAACAGGTTGCTCGCCACGACCACGTCGAACCAGTCCGGATGCTGCACGAAGTGCGCCGCCAGGATGTCGACGTGGTACTGGTCGGTGGCCACGTCGGGGTACTCCCGCGACAGGGCGGCGAAGCGCTCGTCCCAGAACGGCATGCTGTGGATGATGCCGTTCGACTTGGTCGCGGAGGTGAGATGCCGCGCCGGCCGCCGGCGGGCCAGCTCGAAGGCGTAGCGCAGCACGCGATCGACGCCGCGGCGGGTGAAGACCGCCTGCTGCACCGCCATCTCGTCGGCCGTGTTCCGATAGAGCCGGCCGCCGATCTCCGAGTACTCCCCCTCGTTGTTCTCGCGGACCACGACGAAGTCGATCTCCTCCGGCCGGCGGTCCGCCAGCGGCGAGCGGACCCCGGGCAGCAGCCGCACCGGCCGCAGGTTGACGTACTGGCCGAAAGTCCGCCGAATCGGGATCAGCAACCCCCACAGGGAGACGTGGTCGGGCACGCCGGGCCAGCCGACGGCGCCGAGGAAGACGGCGTCGTGCCGGCGCAACCGGTCGAGGCCGTCGCCGGGCATCATCCGCCCGGTGCGGGCGTAGCGCTCGCAGCCCCAGTCGAAGGACGTCCAGCGGCAGTCGAAGCCGAAGCGGCGGCCGGCCGCATCGACCACCCGCATCGCCGCGGGCACGACCTCCTTCCCGATCCCGTCACCGGGAATCACCGCGATCGAATGGCTCGCCATCAGGAACCCTCACCCTTCCCCGCGCGCCCGGCCCGCGGCGCGCCGACGCCCTCGACGACACCGCCGCCGGACCTCGCGGCCCGCCTCCCGCCCTCGGTCAGCGCACGGCCCCGGCCGCCCGCAGCGCCGCGACCTCGTCCTCCTCGTAGCCGGCCGCGGCGAGCACCTCGTCCGTGTGCTGGCCGAGCAGGGGCGCCGGCCGGCCCGGCGTCAGCGGCGTGCCGGAGAGCTTGATCGGCGTGCCCAGCGTCGGCAGCGCGCCCAGCGTGGGATGCCGCGTCTCGACGACCATCTCCCGCGCCCGCACCTGCGGGTCCCGCATCACGTCGCGGTAGTCGTTGATCGGCCCGCACGGGACGTCGTGCGCCTCCAGCCGCTCCAGCCAGTACGCCCGCGGCCGTTGCGACGTGACCCGCTCGATCAGGCCGGCGAGCGCCGCCCGGTTCTCGACGCGGCTCGAATCGTTTTCGAAGCGGCCGTCCGCCGGCCATTCGGGATGGCCGAGCGCCTCCGCCAGACGCCGGAAGATCCGATCGTTGGCGGCGCCGAGGGTGACGTAGCCGTCCGCGCAGCGCACCGCCTGGTAGGGGGCGCTCATGCGGTGCGCCGACCCGAGCGGTCCGGGCACGACGCCCTTCGAGAACAGCTCGGTCGCCTCCCACACCGACAGGGCCACGCCGGCGTCGACGAGCGACGTGTCGACGTGCTGCCCCTCTCCCGTCCGCTCCCGCGCGTGGAGCGCGGCCAGGACGCCGCAGGCCGCGAAGAGCCCGGCTCCCAGATCCGTCAGCGGCACGCCCACCTTCACGGGCGGGCGGCCCGGCTCCCCGGTCACCGACATCAACCCCGACACGCCCTGAGCGACGAGGTCGAAGCCCCCCTTGCGCGCCGCCGGCCCGGTCTGGCCGTAACCCGAGATCGAGGCGTAGACGAGACGGGGGTTCAGCTCCCGCAGCGCGTCGTGGCCGAGGCCGAGGCGGCCGAGGACGCCGGGGCGGTAGTTCTCGACGAACACGTCGGCGTCCGCCGCCAGCTTCCGCAGCACGGCGCCGCCCCCCGGGGCCTTCAGGTCGACGACGATGCCGCGCTTCCCGCGGTTGACCGCGTTGAACGAGGCGCTGTCGCCGCCGCGCGCCCCGGCCATCCGGCGCGAGGAGTCGCCGGCCGGCGACTCGACCTTGATCACGTCGGCGCCCATGTCGCACAGTAGCATTGCGCAGAACGGACCCGCCATGACCTGCGTGACGTCGAGCACGCGGACGCCCTGCAGCGCGCACGTCATCGGTCCCTCACCCGCCGCGCCCCGCCGCGGCCACGGAGGTGCTCGCCTTGCCGACCCCGCACGTCGTCGTCGATCGGGAAGGTCCGATCGCCACCGTCACGTTCAACCGCCCGGAGGCGCGCAACGCCATGACCTGGGCCATGTACGACGCGCTCGTGGAGTCGTGCGACGCCTTCGAGGCCGACGCCGCGGTCCGGGTGGTCGTGCTGCGCGGGGCCGGCGGCAAGGCGTTCGTCGCGGGCACCGACGTCGCGCAGTTCCGAACCTTCCGCACCGCCGAGGACGGCGTGGCGTACGAGCGCCGCATCGATGCGGTCGTCGACCGTCTCGAACGCCTCGCCAGACCCACCATCGCGGCCATCGACGGCGTGGCGGCGGGCGGCGGCTGCGCGCTCGCCGCCGCCTGCGACCTGCGGGTGTGCACCGGCCGGTCGCGGTTCGGCGTGCCCATCGCCCGCACCCTCGGCAACTGTCTCTCGGCCGCGAACCACGCCCGCTTCCTCGACCTCGTCGGTCCCGCCCGTCTCAAGGAGATGCTCTTCACCGGCCGGCTCTTCAGCGCCGCCGAGGCCGCCGCCGCCGGTCTCGTCAACCGCGTCGTGGAGCCGCACGAGCTCGACGCGGCCGTGGGAGAATACGCGGACGCGATGGCCGCCGCCGCGCCGCTGACCATCCGCGCCGGCAAGGAGATGATTCGACGCGTGCAGGCCCACCGGCGGATCGCGGCGCCTCTGGGCCGTGACCTGATCGCGGCCTGCTACACGAGCGCCGACTTCCGCGAAGGCGTCCAGGCGTTCCTCGACAAGCGCCCGCCCCGCTGGACGGGCCGGTGAGATTCTACCGTGAGGGATGAAATGACGGAGTTCACGACGACACGGGCGCGCGGTGGCGGCATGACCCGCAAGGCGTTTCTCGAAACGGCGGGGACCGCGGCCCTGGCCGTCCTGCGGCCGGCGGCGCGGGCGCGGGCGCAGACGCCGGCGCCGGGCGTGCGCGAGCGCATCGCCCGGATCGTCCGCGAGTACGACGCGCAGGGCGACCATCGGACCGGCTCGCCCGTCGACGCCCAGAGCGGCCGCTGGCTGGCCGACCGCGTCGACGAGGCCGGCCTCGTCCCCGAGATCGAGTGGATGGGGTTCTCCCGCATCGACGTCCGGGCCGCCTGGGTCGAAGCGGACGGCTGCTGGGCCGAGGGGGTGCCGCTGTTCGACGGCGGCTTCACGGACGCGGCCGGGGTGACCGGCGTTCTCGGCCCGCTCGACGGCGGCGGCGGGATAGGGCTCGCGCACGTCGGACCGCGCGCCGGCGCGGACTTCCGCGCCTGGCGCGGGTCCACGGCGCAGCGCGCGGCGGTGACCGTGACCGGCGGCCCCGACAACGGCGTGCCGGAGGGACTCGCCCTGCTGAACGCGCCGGACTTCAAGGAACCGTTCGGCCCGCCGGTCCTGCAGGTGGCCAGCCGGCACCGCGCGTGGCTGGCCGGCGCCGCGGCGGCCGGCGCCGCGGCGCGGGTCGTCGCCCACGTGACCCGGCGTCCGGAGGAGGTGTTCAACGTCACGGCGACGCTGAGGGGCCGGGAGCCTTCGCAGGCGCCGGTCTTCGTCATGACGCCGCGCAGCGGGTGGTGGACATGCGCCTCGGAACGGGGCGGCGGCATCGCGGTCTGGCTCGAGATGATCCGCGGCCTGGCCGCCGCGCCCACGCCCCGGCGCACGACCGTCTTCCTGGCCTCGACCGGTCACGAGCTGGGGCACTACGGCCTGGAGGAGTTCCTGCGCACGCGCTCGCGCCTCGTCCGCGGCGCCGCCGCCTGGATTCACCTCGGCGCCAACTTCGGCGCGGCCGTCGGCGGCGCCCCCCTGCTGCAGGCGTCGAGCCAGGAATTGCAGGACCGCGCGGCCGAAGCGCTCGGCCGCGCCGGCGAAGCTCCCCCGCGCCGGCGCCCGGTCGGAGAAGCGCCGGCCGGAGAGGCCCGCCACGTCCACGACGGTGGCGGGACGTACCTGTCCATCGTCGGCGGCAACGGGTTGTTCCACCACCCCCGGGATCGCTGGCCCGACGCGGTCGACGTCGACCGCGTCGCACGCTTCGCGCGCGCCTTCGCGGAGATCGGTCTGCGGTTGGCGAACGGATGACGGCCCTCCGACGGCCGCGGGCGCCCGCCAGTCCGCCAATCACCGCTCGGCGCCCGACCGGTCCCGCGGGAATCCGCGCCGTCTCTACGGCGCGGCTCCCTGGCCGAGCAGACGCAGCGCCGCGACCACCAGACCTGCGACGCCGACGCCGACACCGACCATCCACTTGATGAGCCGGGTTTCCTGCGCGCTGATCCTGACGCTCATCCGCGCTTCGAGGCCGGCCACGTCCGACTTCACGCCGGCGACGTCCACCTTCAGAGCCGCCTCGACCGCGGCGAGGTCCGACTTCACGCCAGCGACGTCCGACTTGAGTTCGGTGTGGACCGCGGCGAGGTCCACCTTCACGCCGGCGACGTCCGACTTGAGTTCGGTGTGGATCGCGGCGAGGTCCACCTTCACGCCGGCGACGTCCGACTTCAGAGCAGACTCGACGGCGGCTAGGTCCGATTTCACGCCAGCGACGTCCGCCTTCGTCGCCAGCGTCTCGACGTCGATGGCCGCGGCGTCGTGCTCGGCGGCCAGACGCACGGCGTCGGTGATGGCGTCGGCTTGGGCCGGCGTCAGATCCGCCTCGGTCAGGGTCCGGGCGACCGCGTGGGTGTCGAACATCCGACCTTCACCATACCACGGCCCGGCGGCCGGGCGAAATCCTGCCGCCGGGCCCCGACGCCAGCGGGTGCGGCCACGTGCCTTTGCCGCCCCCGGGGACAGTAAAGAGGAAGCTGGCTTTGGCTGATGGCTGTATTTTCCAGGTCTGTCGAAGGAGCGCCCGTGAACGTCGAACGCGCCATCCACGAACGCCCGCGAACGCCAAACGCGGCCGGGCCGGCAGCCGCTCGCGACCTGCAAGGCGCCAGTCTTCCGTCATGACGCCGCGGAACGGGTGGTGGACCTGCTCCTCGGAACGAGGCGGCGGCATCGCGGTCCGGCTCGAGATGATCGCGGACGCGCGCCACCGGACCCGCGTGACGGGATCCCGGCGGCGGCCACGGGTCCAGGTCGACCAGGTCAAGCCGGGTCGATCGGGGACGAGATCCGGCCGCTACGGCTCAGGATCCTCCGCGGGGCGCTCTCCGTCGGCGAGGGCCTGCGACACCAGCGCGGCGATCGCGGCGAGTCCGCCGCCGACGTCGCCGTCGACGTGCAGACGCAGCCAGCGCCGGCCGCGGGCCGCCAGCACGGCGCAGTCGCCGGCGGCCTGCGCGTCCGCGGCCGCCCCGAACGTGAGCTCCCCGTCCGGGGCGGGCACGTCCGCCGCGTGGGCGCAGGTGATGATCAGGAACACCCCGCCGGCCGGGCCGCCCTTGTGGGCCTGGCCCGTGGAATGGAGGAAGCGCGGTCCGAAACCGACCGTCGCCGCCGCCCGCGCCGCCGCCCGCACCTCGTGGCGCAGCCCGTCGAGGATCCGCTGGTGGCGGGCGCACCGTTCGACGTAGGCCAGGACGGCGAAGTAGCCCCGCGGACGCAGGCGGCGCAAGTGCGCGGCGACCCACTGCCGCAACGGGGCTTCCGCGCCCACCGACCGGCGCAGCGCCGCGGAGTACGGCCGCGCGGCGTACGCGGCGACGACGCCGCCGTCATACGCCAGTTCCGCCACCGGAGGCGCCGGCGCCGGACGCCCGCCGGCCGCCGCCGGGTTCGCGAGGGCGCGGGCGGCGGTCTTGCTCGCCTCCACGTCGGGTTGATCGAAGGGGTGCACGCCGAGCACGGCGCCGGCCACCGCCGTGGCGAACTGCCACCGAAAACACTCGGCCGCGACGCCGTACCGCTCGTCCACCCGGACCCGCGCCACCGGATGGCCGGCCCGGACCAGCGCGTCGAGCGCGTCTTCCCGCCGTTCGTCCGCCTCGCCGTCCAGCGTGGTCGCGACGAACACGCGGTCGTCGCCGTAGACGGAGGGCTCGTCGAGCCGCTCGCCGTCCACGGGTATGATCCCGCGTCCGTTCTTGCCGGTGGACTCGGCCAGAAGCTGCTCGACCCAGGCGCCGAGCCCTTCCAGCCCTGGCGAAGTGACGAGCGTCGCCTTGTCGCGCCCGCCGCGGGCGGCCAGCCCGAGCAGCAGGCCGAGCTGCACGCCGGGGTTCGCGGACGCCGGCGATTCGGGGCCGCAGGCGTCCGCCATGCCCCGCGCCCGGGCGAGCAGCCGCCGCACGTCGACACCGGCGAGGGCGGCCGGCGCGAGACCGAAATGGGAGAGGGCGGAGTAGCGCCCGCCGATGCTCGCCTCGCCGTGGAACACGGCCCGGAATCCGCGTTCCAGCGCCAGGCGGTCGAGCGCCGAACCCGGATCGGTGACCGCGGCGAAGCGGCCCGCCGCGGCCTCGCCGCCGACGCGCCGCCGGACCCGCTCGAAGAAGTGCGCGTGCAACAGGCTCGTCTCCAGCGTGGAGCCCGACTTGCTGGAGACCACGAACAGGGTGCGGTCGAGGTCCAGGGCCGCCTCGAAGGCCCGCACCTGGGCCGGGTCCGTCGAGTCGAGCACCCGCAGGTCGAACCCGCGCGCGGCGCCGAAGATCCGGCCCAGCATCTCGGGGCACAGGCTGGAGCCGCCCATGCCGAGCAGGGCGGCGGTCCGCAAGCCGTCCCGGCGCAGCCGGTCCACGAACGCCTCCAGCCGCCGCGCCACGGGACCGTCCGCGTCCGGGACGTCCAGCCAGCCCAGCCAGCGTCCTTCGTCGCCGCCGGTCCAGACGGCCGGGTCCCGCTCCCAGAGCCGTCCGAGACGCCCCGCGGCCGTCCAGTGGACCGCCTCGCCGTTCACCGCCTCCCGTAGCGCCGGCGGCGCGGCGACCTCCGCCATGAGTCCCGTCTCGACCACGTCCGCTCCCCCGTTCCGCGTTCCCGCCGGCGACGACCCGGCGCGCGCTCAGACCGCGTCCAGGCGCCGCCGCAGGTCTTCCGTCAACCGCCGCAGCCCGTCGCTGACGGCCACCCGGTAGACCGCCGGCGCATCCAGCCGCAGGACCTCGGCCGGCAACTCCTCGACCGCCCGCAGCGCCCGCCCGCGGACTTCCGGCAAGGCCGGGGCCGGACGCCGGCGCCGCCCCCCGCGCATGACCGGTTCGAGCAGCGCCCTCCCCCGCGGCGGCGCCGGCTCGCCGGCGCGGGCGAGGACGTCGTGCGCCGCCCCGCCGCCGACGACCCGCCACACCTGCTTCGCCCCGGGGCAGGTGGCCTTGCCCGGACTCAGCTTGAGCACCGGCTCCGCGCGCCCGGCCCGCCGCGTCTCGACCAGCTTGTAGACGCCCCCGAGCGCGGGCGCGTCGGACGACGTGCTCAGCGCGGTGCCGACGCCGAAGAAGTCGATCGGCGCGTCCCGCTCCACCAGGGCGGCGATCCGCCGTTCGTCGAGATCGCCGCTGGCGAAGATCTTCGTCTCCGTCAGGCCCGCCGCGTCCAGCCGCGCCCGCACGGCCCGGGTCCCGGCCAGCAGATCACCGCTGTCGACCCGCACGCCGGACGGCGCGAGTCCCGCGGCGGCGATGCGGTCGACCGCCCGCACGACGTCGTAGGTGTCGACGAGCAGCACCGTCCGCTCCCCGTACAGGTCCATGAACCGGACGAACGCCTCGGTCTCGGAGGCATGGCTCATCACCCACGAATGCGCCATCGTGCCGGCCAGCGGCAGGCCGAACGCCCGCCCCGCCTCGACGTTCGACGTCCCGCTGCAGCCGCCCACGAACGCGGCGCGGGCGGCCAGCACGCCGGCCTCGGCGCCGTGCGCGCGGCGCGCTCCGAACTCGTACACGGGGCGCCCGGCCGCCGCCCGGACCATGCGCGACGCCCGGCTCGCCACCGAGGTCTGGAAGAGCACCGCGGCCAGCAGCCCGGTCTCGACCATCTGCGCCTCGATGAGCGGCGCGGTCACCCGCAGCAGCGGCTCGTCCGCGAAGACCGGCTCGCCCTCCGCCGGCGCCCAGACGTCGCCGGTGAACCGGAACCCGGGCAGGTACTCGTCGAAGAACCGCGCCGGGACGCGCCGGAGCCGCGGCGCCTGCCGCAGGTAGTCGATCTCGGGCGGCGTGAAACGCAGCGTTTCGAGCCAGGCCAGGGCCGGCTCGATCCCCGCGGCGAGAAGGTATCCGCGGCCCGGCGGCAGTTCCCGCACCGACAGCTCGAACGTCGCCGGCCAGCCCGTCCCCGCCTCGAAATGGCCGGCGGCCATCGTCAGTTCGTAGAGGTCGGTGGACAGCGCCGTGGGCATCCCGGTGTAATGTACAGGCAAATGCCGCCGCCCCCGCGCACCGCGCTGCTCGTCGTCGACGTCCAGAACGACTTCTGCGCCGGCGGCGCGCTGGCCGTTCCCGAAGGAGATCGGGTCGTCGAACCGATCAACCGCCTGCTCGCCGCCTGGGCCGCGGCGCGCGCGCCGATCTTCGCCTCCCGCGACTGGCATCCGCGCGAATCGTCCCATTTCAGCGGCCGGGGCGGACGGTGGCCGGTCCACTGCGTGGCGGACACCCCGGGCGCGGCGTTCCACCCGCGGCTTCTCCTGCCGGACGCCGCGCTGGTGGTCAGCAAGGGACAGGCGCCCGACGGCGACGGGTACTCGGCCTTCGACGGGACGCTGCCGGCGGGCGAGACGCTCGCCGCGGCGCTCGACGCGCGGCGCATCGCCCACCTGACCGTGTGCGGACTCGCCACCGACTACTGCGTCCGGGCCTCGGTGCTCGACGCCCGCGCGCGGGGACTGGGCGTCTCCGTGGTGCGCGAAGCGATCGCCGCGGTCAACCTGAAGCCCGGGGACGAAACGGGGGCCGTCGAGGAGATGCGCGCCGCCGGCGCCGAGGTGGTGAGTCCGGAGGACGCGCTGGCGCGCCTCGGCGGCTCCACCTCGTAGCCCTGCCCTGCCGAAGGCGGCTCGGAGACCGTCGCGCCGTCAACGCATCCCGCGGACGAACCGCGCCATCGCCATTCCGATCTCGCGGTGGCCGGCCACGTTCGGATGGCCGTCTCGCCCGGCGGGATACGGTTGCTCCGGCGCGCCGCGGAGCGGCGGCAGGAAATCGAGGACGGGGACGCCGTTCGCGCGCAGCACGTCCGTCAGTTCGTCGCGCAGGCGGGATTCCGCGGCGACGAGCGCGGCCAGGTCCTCGTGGGCGTCGAGATCCGCGACGCGGGGCGCGAAGACCGACTCCTTGGTCGGCAGCAGCGCAACCGCGAACGCCGCGCCCGCGTCCGCGACGTCCCGGGCCATCGCCAGTACGATCGACAGGGCGATTTCGACTCCGTCGCGAATCCACGGGTCCGAATCGTCCATGGAGCAGAAGAAAAACGGCGTGAGGACGGTGCGCCACTGCGCGTCGTCGAAGAACGCGTATTCCGGCGGAGACGGCGGAGCGGTCCGATGAAGGTTGCGGACCAAGCCGTAGATTTCGTAGATTCGGCTGTTGCGGACCAGGCCGTAGATTCGGCTGTGACGGCGGACGAACCCGCGGACGCCGGTGGCGGGGGGCGCTTGGCACGGCAGCGTCGGGCGCGCGTCCGCGGACGCTTCGCGAGCCCCGGCGGCGTCCGGGGCGGGCGCCTCCAGGGTGTCCAGCACGTCGTTGCCCAAAAAGAAACCGTAGAGGACCGTTTTCGGCTTCAGCGCCAGCGCGTCCGGCAGGAAGAACGCGGCCTGACGCGGCCCCCAGTCCAGGAACGCCATGTTGTACACGACGGCGCCGGTCTCCGTGGCCAGCACGTGCCCCCAAGTTTCGTCCGGAGAAACCCCAAAGCCGTACGTCATCGAATCACCGAACAGGATGACGTCCGCCCGGTCGAGCGCGACCGGGTTGCGGAAGCCTCGGGAATCGTGCTCCGGAAACGCGGGATTGCCGCGGCGTTTCAACAGCGGGTCGTCGAAGATCCGTTGCGAGGCGGGATCGGCGGCGGCCGGCGGAAGCTGGAACCGGCCGGCGACACGCAGGCCGATCTCGCCGGCCGCGAGCCCGAACACGACCGATGCCAGCACGATGGCGGCGTTGACGGCCGCGGAGCGCCAACCGGGGGGTGGAGCGGCAAGCATACCGGCTTCGCACGCGCGGGAGCATGGCGTCTTGTCACCGCGCCGCCGAGTGTCAGTTGCCGCGGATGGGTGACGGCCCGCCCTCGAACGTCAGCATGTAGTCCCGAATCGCCTCCAGTTGCCGCGGGCCGTCGCTGTCGAGCTGCGGGTACGGCGACGCCGGGAAGTCCGTCCAGAACATCGGCATGCGCGTGCCCGGCTGGATCTCCAGCGGCGCCCGCAGCCAGTCGACGATCCAGTCCGGCTGCAGCCGTTCGCGCGCCATGCGGAGGTCGGGAGCCAGGTTGTCCGTCGGCTGATCGGCCGGAATGGTGTCCAGCACGTGGCACTGCTGGCAGCGGAGCAGCTCGAACAGCTCCTCCCCTTCCCGCGGCACCGCCGCCGCCGACAACGTCTCGTGCGTCCGGAACTCGCCGACCGTATCGGAGATGGCGCCGAAGTAGTCGATCACGCCGTTCCAGTGCGCGTCATCGAGATCGAACGTCGGCATGCGGACGTCGAGCCACGGCCGGATGGGAATCGGCCCCTGCAGGAAGGCGTACAACCAGTCGGGCTTCACCTTCGCGCCTTCCGGGGTCAGCATCGGCGGCGCGAGAGACGGGTCGTCCACCAGCGCGACGTAGTCGCCCCCGTCCGCCTCGATCTCGTGGCAGCCGATGCAGTTGCGGCGCCGGACGAGGTTGCGGCCCTCGCGCAGCGCATCGTTGCGGGCCGAGCGCGGCACCTTGGCGGCCAGCGGCTGCACGTCGCTCTGGAAGCTCGTGACGGCGGTGGCGAGCAGCTTCGCTTCCTCCTCGCTCATGCCGAAGTCCGGCATGCGCAACTTCTCCAGCGGCTGGAGCACGCGGTTGCGGTCGAACGCGCGCGGGTCGCGCATCTTCTGCTTGAACCACTCCACCTTGGTGTGCGGGATGTCGTGCACGAAGGCGAAGTCGAGCCGCGGCAACAGCTTGGAACCCTCCTCCGACAGCTCGATGCCGATCGGCTGCGCATCCTCGAAGCCCGCGATCTCGTGGCAACTGAAGCAACCGTAGCGGCCGATCACCCGCTCGCCGAGGTCGAGCCGCTGCTCGTCGATGGACAGGCCGCCGACCAGCTCCTCCGCCTCGGCGGTGGGCAGGATCGACTTCACGTAGTCCAGCAGCACCGCCGTGAGGTCGGCGTCGCCGTAGGCGGCCTCCGCGCCGCGGCCCTCCGGCCCGCCGAGCGTGCTCAGATAGGTGGCCACGTCCGCCGCCTCGCGGTTGGTCAGCCGCAGATCCGGCATGTAGGTCCCGCTGCTGAAGTGCCGCGGGTCGCGGACCCAGTCGAAGAGCCACTCGTAGCTCGTCTTGTTCCCGATGTTCTGGAGCGGCTGGCCGAACGTGCGGCGGACGCCCGCGGCCAGACGGTCCTGATCCTCGGTGATGTGGCAGGCGAGGCAGCCGACCGACTCGACCAGTTCCCGGCCGCGCTCCGCGTTCCCGCGCGGCGGGAACATCACCGCGAACTCGTGCTCCTCCGAGTTGGCGAACAGGTAGGCCACCGCGGCGTCGATCTCCACCTCGTTGCGGACCTCGTCCTCCGGGCCGCTGGTGTTCGAGTTGTACCAGACGCGCGGCATCCAGGTGCTCGGCTTGACCGCCCGGGGGTCGCGGATCCAGTTCGACACCCACTCCGGGGTGAGCTTCGCGGAGATCTTCGTCAGGTCCGGCCCCGGCTTGCGGAGGTCCGTGAAGCCGGTGGTCGTATGGCACGCGTAGCAGCCGGCGCGTTCGTACAGGCCGTACGCCAGGTTCAGGTTCTCCGCCTCGTCCACGTGGACGGTCTCCTGGTGGCACTTCGCGCAGGAGGCCTCGGTCATGTCGGTGGGCAGCATCGGGTAGTCCCACAGGTGGGGGACCTCCCAGCCGTACTGCTCTTCCCAGGCGTGCATCTGCTGCTCGTCCCCGGGCGTGTGCGACGCGTGGACGAAGCCGATCGACTGCCCCATGCCCTCGTGGCAGACGGTGCAGCCGGTGACGGCCAGCGGATGCGGCGACGCGCTGCCGACGTAGGTCTCCAGGTTCGGGTGCGTCGTGTACGGCTGCGGATAGGCCTCGTACCCTTCGCGGTCGATCGCGACGTGGCACGTCCGGCAACGGTCCATCTTCTGGAAGCGGATGAAGTTCAGTTCGTCGTGGACGTTGGGCGTGATCGTCTGCTGCACGGTCAGGCTCGGGGCCATGAAGTCGAGCAGCGGGGCGTTCAGCAGCACGTCTCCCACGAAGTCGACCTGCAGTTCCTCCACGCGGTCGGCCAGGCGGGTCGCCTCCGCCGTGAGCTCGCGGATCTGCGCGTCCGCCTCGGACACGCCGCCGGTGTACTCGCCGAGCCGCGCGCGCAGCTCGTCCCGCCGCGCCACCAGCTCCTCGACCCGCAGGCCGAGCTCGACCCAGCGGTCGTACATGGCGTCGATCGCCGGCCGCTCGTCCTCCGCGTCTTCCGGATGCTCCGCCCGCAGCTCCTCGTAGGCGTAGCGCGCGACGTCGTAGTCCGCCTTCTGGAAGTTGAACTCCTGGTTCGCCAGGTAGTGGTCCGCCTCCACGTCGGCCAGGGCGCCCTCGATCTCGGCCACCTGCTCCGCGTCGGCGGCGAGCTGCTCCTCGGCCGCCGCCCGCTCCCGGTTCAACTGCTGCAGCCGCTCGGGATCGATGCCCGCCTGCGCCGCCTGCAGGTTCAGGGAGGTGACGTAGCCCTCCAGCAGCACGAACTGCCGCTGGTAGCCCTTCCACTCGCGGTCGAAGTCGTCGAAGACCATCCAGATGGTCGTGAAGAAGAGGAACAGGCTCGACGCCGCGAAGACGACGTTGAGGAAATCGACGTTGTAGGCGTGTCCTACGCTTTTCTTGTTGGCCATGGTGGTTTCAGATGTTGAAGAACCACTCCGGGATCGAGACGACGTTCTTCAGGTTCACCAGCCAGCGGCTGAACATCTTGATGGGCAGCGACAGCATCATGAGGAAGAGGAACGCGCCCACGTAGAAGCGCGCCGGCCCCATCCGCTCGTAGTACCGCCTGAGCGCCGTGCGGGCCAGCATGACCGGCACGACCGTGACGTAGGCCAGGGACAGCAAGATGCCGACCGCCTCCCGCACGAGGATGTTGTCCGGGAGCGCGGTGCCCAGGCCGCGGACCCAGAGGTACTCGGAGAGCTGGACGTTGTTCAGCGCCTCGAGCTTGTGCACGTCCCAGTACTCGAACGGCCCGAAGAAGTTCCAGTTGGGGCCGCGCAGGAACGTCCCGAGCACGATCAGCGACGTCCAGAGGATCACGAAGCCGAACAGGAAGATCGTGACCTCGGCCTTCCGCTCGTTGAAGGTGTAGTAGCCGTTGCCCTTCGGGTTCGTGTCGATGTACGGAATGGCCATCAGGCCCACGATGATCAGGCTCGGCAGCACCACCCCGGCGAGCCACGGGTCGAAGTAGACGAGCATCTCCTGGAGGCCGAGGAAGTACCACGGCGCCTTCGACGGGTTCGGCGTGTTGGCCGGATTCGCGGGCTGTTCGATCGGCGCCTCCAGGGCGATCGACCAGACGACCAGGACGGCGCTGCACAGGACCAGCGAGATGAGCTCCGTGTAGACGAGGTCCGGCCAGACCCAGACCCGATCGGACTCCTGCTTCTCGATGACGTCCTCGCCGGCCGCGACGCGCCGATCGTTCAGCACCGCCTCGCGCATCGAGTACCAGGTGAAGAAGACCACCAGGAAGATCAGCGCCACGATCGGCACGTTGTCCGGCTTGGCGATGATCAGCACGAAGTTCTCGTCGGTCAGGCCGAACAGGAAGAAGACGGTCAGGAAGCCCATCAGGCCGTACCCGACCGAGTTCTTCGCGAAGGTCTCGCGCTTCCACACGATCAGCACGAGCGCGGCCACCGAGAGCAGGAAGAACAGCCGCGGGTCGGCGACCAGGTTGAAGAATCCCTTTATCGCGTCCATGGTTTCGTGATCTCTCCGCGAGTCCGCCGCGCCGCCGCTAGAGCGGCCCGGAGATGCCGCCGTCCTTGCGGACGCGCCAGAAGTGCACGGCCATCAGGAATCCGATCACCAGGGGCAGGGCGACGCAGTGCAGCACGTAGAAGCGCAGCAGGGCGCCCTCGCCCACGAACGTGCCGCCGAGCAGCGCGAAACGCGCGTCGTCGGCGGCGTGGATCAACTGCACGTCGCCGATCGCGAGCAGCGAGGCGCCGGGGCCCTCGTAGCCGAGGAACGGCGTCGCCCGGGCCATGTTCGAGCCGACCGTGATGGCCCAGATGGCCAGCTGGTCCCAGGGCAGCAGGTAGCCGGTGAACGACAGCAGCAGCGTCAGCACCAGCATGATGACGCCGACGTTCCAGTTGAACTCCCGCGGCGGCTTGTACGACCCGGTCATGAAGACGCGGAACATGTGCAGCCACACGGTGATGACCATCGCGTGGGCGCCCCAGCGGTGCATCTCGCGCATGATGCCGAGCGGCACGTGCTCGCGGAGCCCGACGATGTCGGAGTAGGCGTACTCCAGCGTCGGCCGGTAGTAGAACATCAGCAGCACGCCGGTGAACGTGAGGACGAGGAACAGGAAGAAGCTCAGCCCGCCCATGCACCACGTGTAGCGCAGGCGGACGCCGTGTTTCTTCAGCCGCACCGGATGCAGGTGCAGGAAGACGTTCGAGAGCATGACCAGCACGCGGTTGCGGTCGTTGATCGGCGCGTCGTGCCGGAAGACCGACGTCCAGACCTGCGTCTCGGTGAGCCAGTTCCAGGCGCGCTCCAGCGCGCCCGCCCGCGGTTGGATGGATTTCGCCTTCGCCATGATTTCAGCAGCTCCGCGTTCCCGCTAGACGGCGAGGAACGCTTCGGGGTCGGTCCACTGTCCCAGCTCCTCCTGGAACTTGCGCGCCTTGTCGATCAGGATCTGTCCGTCCTCGGCGAGCACGATCCGCGCCCGCTCGAGGGGACGGGGCGCCGGACCCTCGAAGTTGATGCCCGTCGGCCGGAACCCGCTGCCGTGGCACGGGCACTTGAACTTGCCCTCCGCCGACAGCCAGTTCGGCGTGCAGCCGAGATGCGTGCAGGTGACGAGCAACGCGTAGAAGCCGGGCGACTCGTGGTAGTCGTCGAACGGCGTCCGCACGACCCAGACGCCGAAGCGGTCCTTCCAGCGCTCGTCGACGCCCTCCCCGTACTCGCCGGGGAAGCCGATCGTGAACTGCTGCGGAGGCTCGTTCAGCACGTTCGGGAACATGAAGCGGCCGGTGGCGGCCAGGCAGCCGGCCGTCGCGGCCGTGAACGAGCCCCACGCCAGGCCCATCCACCCGCGGCGGCCCATCAGCGGCGACTCGTCGTCCGGCGTCCGCGGCACCACGCGGTCGGCCAGCCTGGTGGCTGCGCCGACGAGCGCGGCGGGCGCGGACGCCCGGGCCGGCGCCTCCGCCGGGGCCTCTTCGGGCGGGGCGGGCTTCTCGCGAAAGAGCAGGATCACCAGAACGTGCGCGGCGAACATCACCGCGCCGGTGATGATGACGGCCATCAGCGGATTCACGCGTCGTCCCTCCGTCGAAGTCTCACGGTCATCGGTTCCCCGCCGCGGCGCTCAGCGCGTCAGCCTCGTCGATCGGTTCAGCAGATCGAGGGTCTTCATGGCTAGCTCCCGAACCCGGAGGTTCTCGTCCGCCCGGCTGAGCGCCTCCACGGGCGGGCGCAGCTCCGCCGCCTGCAGCGACGCGGCCGCCCGCAGCCCGCTGACGAGGACCTCGCTGACCGGGTCGAGAGGCTCGCCGGCGCTCGCCCGCCTCGTCACCATGCGCGTCACGTACTCGCGGTCCAGCATGCGCCGAATCACCGCCAGCCCCTCGCGGCGGCCGTGCCGGGCCAGCGCCGCGGCGGCGTTCCACTGCACGTCGGCGACCGGATCGTCGAGCGCGTTGCGCAGCGTGGCGTGGTCTCCCGAGCCGGCCAGCGCCCCGAGCGCGTAGACCGCCATCTTGCGGACCCCCGCGTCCTCCGAGCGGTACATGGCCTCGATTTCGTCCACCGTCGATTCGTCCCCGAGCGAGGCCAGCGCCCAGATGACGCTGATGCGGGTCTCGCCGTCCGGGTCGGCCAGGGCCGCCGTCAGCTCGTCCACGGCGTCGGGAGGCGGCGCCGCCAGCCGGCCGATGGCCAGCGCCAGATAGCGCCGCACCCGCGGATCGTCCCCCTCCGAGTCGACGAACGCCTGCACGATGGCCGCCCCGAGCTCCGGGTTCCGCGCCTCGGCGCGCGGGTCGCTCAGCACCCGCGACAGCTCGTAGGCCGCCGGCCAGCGCCGTTCGCGCCCCCCGGTGCGCACGTCCGACAGCAGCTCCGCGGGCGTGCGTTCGGTCGCCAGCAGCATGCGGAACCCGCCGTACACCAGCACGATCACGCCGACGACGGCGAGGGGGATGAGGAAGAACTGCACGGCCAGCGCCGGCGCCGCGGTGAGGGGTTTCACACGGGGGGAGGCTTCGCGCTCGACCAGCTTCGGCATCGCAAGAGTGCAACAGAAAGCATGCCTGGCGGGTCGTCATGGCGAAGCGCGACGCGCTTCCGTCCGGCAGGCGAGCAAGGGTACTACGCCGCGCCGCCGCGGTCAAGGCCGGACGGTTCCGGCTCGATCCAGCTCGACGCCGCGGAAGAAGTAGCCGAGCTCCGCCGCGGCGGTCCCGGGCGCGTCGGAGCCGTGCGTCGCGTTGCGTTCGATGGACGAGCCGAACTCGCGGCGGAGTGTCCCGGGGTCCGCCCGCGCCGGGTCCGTGGCTCCCATCAGATCGCGCCAGCGGCGGATCGCGTCGTCGCCCTCGAGGGCCAGGACCACCGCCGGGCCCGACGACATGAACGCGGTCAGGCTGTCGAAGAACGGCCGGTCCCGGTGCACCGCGTAGAAGCCCTCCGCCTCCGCCCGCGTCAGGTGGACGAGGCGCATGCCGCGCAGGGCGAAGCCTCCGCCCTCGATGCGCTGCAGGATGGCCCCGGCCCGCCCGGCGGCGACGGCGTCCGGCTTGATGATGGCCAGCGTGCGCTCCACTAGCGGAGACTCTCCATGATGTCGTCGAGCACCGACTTCGGCGGCCGCACCCGCTCGGCCGGCAGCGTCGCGAGCGGCTCGTCGACCAGGTTCAGCACGTCGAGAAAGTCGGGCTTGACCGGCTCCACGTAGATCAGGCCGGTGGCGAATTCGCCGCGGTCGCGCGTCTCCTGCAGCACCCGCATCGCCTGCGTCTTGCTCAGGGGGTCGTAGTCGGCGTCGAGCTTCTTCAGGTACAGCTTCGACCCGTCGTGCATCACGACCTCCCGGGTCGTTCCGGGCTCGTAGTCGACGCTGATGTCCTCGAAGAAGGGGACGAAGTCGATCTCCTCGAGCGGGTCGTCGTGCGCCTTCGCGTAGGCGTAGCTCTTCGTCGACCCCTCGTGGTCGTTGAACGTCACGCAGGGCGACAGCACGTCGAGCATCGCCGTGCCGCGGTGGCTCAGCGCGGCCTTCAGGATCGCGCTCAGTTGCTTCTTGTCGCCCGAGAACGAACGCGCCACGAACGAAGCGCCCAGCTCGATGGCCAGCGCGCAGGTGTCGATCGGCGGCAGGTCGTTGACGACCCCGGTCTTCGCCTTCGAGCCGAGGTCGGCGGTCGGCGAGAACTGGCCCTTGGTCAGGCCGTAGCAGCCGTTGTCCTCGATGACGTAGACGATCGGCACGTTGCGGCGCATCAGGTGCACGAACTGGCCGATGCCGATGGCGCCCGTGTCGCCGTCGCCGCTGACGCCGATCGCCACCAGGTTCCGGTTGGCGAGCATCGCGCCGGTCCCGACCGACGGCATGCGGCCGTGCACCGCGTTGAATCCGTGGGCCGAACCCAGGAAGTAGGCCGGGCTCTTGCTGGAGCAGCCTATCCCGGAGAGCTTGACGACCCGCTCGGGGTCGATGCCCATCTCGAAGCAGGCTCCGATGATGCGCTCCGAGATCGCGTTGTGCCCGCACCCGGCGCAGAGCGTCGTCTTGGAGCCGCGGTACTGCCGGGCGTCGAGCCCGACCCGGTTGACCTTCTTCCGAACCGCCGATGTTGCGACAGCCACGTCCCCTCTTCCCGCTGTTCCCGCCGACGCCCGGCGCCGGACCCTCTATTCCCCGCCCACGCCGGCCTCGCGCGGCACGTGCGACATGTCGGCGCCGGTCTTCTGCACCCGGTACCCTTCCTGGATCAGGACGCTGTCGGTGATCGACCGCGCGTCCATCGGCAGCCCGGAGTAGTGCAGCACGCTCCGCAGCCGGCGCGCCAAGTCCGGCTCGAGGTCCAGCTTCATGAGGCTGAGCATCTGGCCGTCCCGGTTCTGCTCGATGACGTAGACCCGGTCGTGGCGCTCGATGAACGACGCCAGGGCGGGCCGGAACGGATAGCCGCAGACCCGGTAGTACGACGTCTCCAGGTCGGCCTCGGCCCTGAGCTGGTCGCGGCCCTCCACGACCGCCCAGTGCGTCGTGCCGTAGGCGATCAGGCCGATGGACGCCTGCCGGTTGATCTCGACCACCGGGGCCGGCATCCAGTTCCGGGCGTTCTCGAACTTCTTCGCCAGCCGGTCGACGTTGCTCTGGTAGTCGTCCGGGCGCTCGCTGTACTGCGCCCACTCGTTGTGCCCCGACCCGCGGCAGAAATAGGCCGGCATGGCGTCGCCGGGCACGCTGCGGTAGGGCACGCCGTCTCCGTCGACGTCCCGGTAGCGGCCGAACCGCCCGATGCGTTCGAGGGTCTCCGCGTCCAGCACCTTGCCGCGGTCGAGCGGCTTCTCGGGGTAGGCGAACGGATCCGACATCCAGGTGTTCATGCCCAGGTCCAGATCGGTCATGACGAAGACCGGCGTCTGGAACCGCTCGGCCAGGTCGAAGGCGTCCACGGCCATCGAGTAGCACTCGCCGACCGACGACGGGAAGAGCATCAGGTGCCGCGTGTCGCCGTGCGACAGGAACGCGGTCGAGAGCACGTCGCCCTGGGCCGTGCGCGTGGGCAGCCCCGTCGACGGACCGACCCGCTGCACGTCGAATATCACCGCCGGCACCTCGCCGTAGTAGGCGAGGCCGGCGAACTCGCTCATCAGCGAGACCCCGGGGCCGGACGTCGACGTCATCGCCCGCGCGCCGGCCCAGCCGGCGCCGATGGCCATGCCGAGCGCCGCGATCTCGTCTTCGGCCTGCACCACCGCGAAGGTGGCCTTGCCCGTCTTCTCGTCGATGCGATGCTTCTGCAGGTAGTCGATGAGCGTCTCGCAGAGCGAGGACGAGGGCGTGATCGGGTACCAGGAGACCACCGTCACCCCCGCCATCATCGCGCCGACGGCGGCGGCCGCGTTGCCCTCGACGAGGATCTTGCCGGCCGTCTCGTCCATCGGCTCGACGACGTAGGGGTCCCGCTTCTCGAGGTGTCGCCCGGCGTAGGCGAAGCCCGCCTCGAGGGCCTGCCGGTTGAGCGCGACCGCCTTCGGCTTGCGCCCGAGCTGCTTCTGCAGCGCCCGCTCCATCTGCCGGAGGTCGATCTCCAGCAACCGGGCCAGGACGCCGTCGTAGATCATGTTGCGCACGAGACGCCGCAGCTTGGCGTCGGTGCAGACGCCCGCGACGAGCTCGTCGAACGGCACCGGATAGAAGACGAGGTCGTCGCGCCCCGTGTCGAGGCCCAGGCCCTCGTCGTACACCACCGCCGCGCCCGGCTGCAGGGACAGCACGTCCTCGCGCGCGGTCTCCGGGTTCATCGCCACGAGGAAGTCGATCTCCCGCTTGCGGGCGACGTAGCCGTTCCGGTTGGCGCGGATCGTGAACCAGGTCGGCAGGCCGGCGATGTTCGACGGAAACAGGTTCTTGCCGGAAACCGGCACGCCCATCCGGAAGATGGAGCGCAGCAGCACCAGGTTGGCGGTCTGGCTCCCGGAGCCGTTGACCGTGGCCACCTGAATGCTGAAATCGTTGACGATCCGCCCGCTGCCCCGGGCGGCGGGAGCTTCCTGAACCGCGACTTCAGGCGCCATGCATCCTCGGCTTCGGAGAGCGGCGGCGACTCTTCCCACGCGCTGCCCCGCTTCTCGTTGGTTCAACCCTGAATGATAACACGACGTTCGTACCCGCCGGCCGCGCCGCTCCCGGCTACGCGCCGAGCCGGCGGGCCGCCGCGGCTCCGATCTCCGCGGGACTCCTGACCACGGTCACGCCGGCCGCCTCGAGCGCCTCCTGCTTCCGCGCGGCCGTCCCCGCCCCGCCGGCGACGATCGCCCCGGCGTGCCCCATCCGCCGGCCCGGCGGCGCGGTCCGCCCGGCGACGAAGCCGACGACCGGCTTGTCGAAACCGCCGGCGATGAACGCGGCGGCGTCCTCCTCGGCCGAGCCGCCGATCTCGCCGATCAGCACGACCGCCTCCGTCTCGCCGTCCGCCGCGAAGAGCCGCAGCGCGTCGACGAAGGTGGTGCCGATCAGCGGGTCGCCGCCGATGCCGATGCAGGTGCTCTGGCCGAGCCCGAGCCGGGTCAACTGCTGCATCGCCTCGTAGGTCAGCGTGCCGCTCCGCGACACGACGCCCACGTTCCCCCGGCTGCCTACGTGCCCCGGAATGATGCCCGCCTTCGCCTTGCCGGCCGACAGCACGCCGGGGCAGTTCGGGCCGACGAGCCGCGTGCGGCGGCCGGCCAGGAAGGCGATCACCGGCAGCATGTCCCGCGTCGGGATGCCCTCGGTGATGCAGACGACGACGTCGAGGTCGGCGTCCGCGGCTTCGAGGACGGCGTCGGCCGCGGCGGGCGGCGGGACGAAGACGACCGACGCGTTCGCCCCCGTCTCGGCCACCGCCTCCCGCACCGTATCGAAGATCGGCCACCCCTCGTGGGTCGCGCCGCCCTTGCCCGGGCTGACGCCCCCGACCACGGTCGTGCCGTAGCGCGCCGCCTGCCGCGCGTGGAACGTTCCCTCCCGCCCGGTCAGCCCCTGCACGAGCAGGCGCGTCCGTTCATCGACGAGCACTGCCATCGTCGCGCCCCCGCGCCCGGCCGGCCGCGAGCGCCACGACGCGCTCGGCCGCCTCGCCCATCGTATCGGCGGTGGTGAAGTTCAGGCCGCTCTCGCGCAGCATCTTCCGGCCGATCTCGACGTTGGTCCCTTCCATGCGGATGACGACCGGCAGGTCGGCGTCGAGCCGCCGGACCGCCGCGACGAGGCCCTCGGCCAGCACGTCGCAGCGCAGGATGCCGCCGAAGACGTTGACGAGCACCGCCGCCACGTTGGGGTCCGCCAGGAGGATCCGGAACGCGTTGCGGATCTGGTCCGCGTCGGCGCCCCCGCCGACGTCCAGGAAGTTGGCCGGTTCCCCGCCCGCCAGGTGGATGACGTCCATCGTGGCCATCGCCAGGCCGGCGCCGTTCACCATGCACCCGATGCGCCCGTCGAGACGGACGTAGCTCAGGGAGTGCTTCGAGGCTTCGACCTCCAGCGGATCTTCCTCCGCCGCGTCCCGCAGCTCCCGCAGGCCGGGATGCCGGAACAGGGCGGCGTCGTCCAGGTCCACCTTGGCGTCGAGCGCCAGCACGTCCCCGCCGGCGGTCACCACCAGCGGGTTGATCTCCAGCAGCGAAGCGTCGAGGTCTCGAAACGCCCGCGCGGCGGCCGACGCCGCCGCCGCGGCGCGGCCCGCAACGGCGCCCTCGAGACCGAGGCCGTACGCCGCCCGGCGGGCCTGGAACGGCCGCAGCAGCCCGGCAGCCGGATCCAGAGGCTCCCGGAGGATCAGTTCCGGCGTCTCGGCGGCCACCTGCTCTATGTCGACGCCGCCGGCCCGGCTGGCCATCAGCACCGGACGGGCGAGCGCCCGGTCGATGACGAGTCCGACGTACAGCTCCCGATCGACGTCGAGCGCCTCCTCGATCAGCAGCCGCCCCACCCTGCGCCCGGCGGGACCGGTCTGCGCGGTGACCAGCGTCATGCCGAGCAGCGCCTCGGCGGCGCGCGCGGCCTCGGCGGCGTCGGCGGCCACCCGGACGCCGCCCCCCTTGCCCCGGCCGCCGGCGTGGATCTGGGCCTTGACGACGACCCGCCCGCCCAGCCGTTCGGCGGCGGCCCGCGCCTCGTCCACCGTGAACGCGGCCGCGCCGCGCGGGACGGGCACGCCCGCCGCCGACAGCAGCTTCTTGGCCTGGTGTTCGTGGATCTTCACGAGAGCCGCCGACGCATCAGGACACGTGGATGACCTGCACGAGTTCCCGCACCGCGGCCGCCGACTTCTCGAGCGCCGCGGCCTCGTCCGGCGCGAGCTCGATCTCGACGATCTTCTCGAGACCGTTCGCCCCGAGCTTGCAGGGCACGCCCACGAAGAGGCCGTGGATGCCGTATTCGCCCTGCAGGAACACCGAGCACGGCAGGATCTTCTTCTTGTCCTTCAGCACCGCCTCGACCATCTCGACCACCGCCGAACCGGGGGCGTAGTAGGCGCTGCCGGTACCGAGCAGCTTGACGATCTCGGCGCCGCCGTGCGCGGTGCGGCGCACGATGGCGTCGACCGTCTCCTCGTCCAGCAGCTCCGTCACGGGGATGCCGGCGACGGTGGAGTACCGCGGCAGGGGCACCATCGTGTCGCCGTGCCCGCCGAGGACGAAGGCGTGCGTGTTCTCGACCGACACGTCGAGCTCCTGCGCGATGAAGGCGCGCATGCGCGCCGAGTCGAGGACGCCGGCCATGCCGATGACGCGCTCGCGCGGCAGGCCGCTCCTGCGGTAGACGACCTGCGCCATCGCGTCCAGGGGGTTGGTGACCGGCATGACGACGCAGTCCGGAGAATGCTCCATCACCCGTTCGGTCACGCCCGAGATGATCTCGCAGTTCTTGTGCAGGAGGTCGTCGCGGCTCATGCCCGGCTTGCGGGCGAGTCCCGCCGTGATGACGACGACGTCGGACCCGGCCGTGTCGGCGTAGTCGTTCGTGCCGAGCACGCGGGCGTCCGAGCCCTCCACCGGACACGCCTCGAGCATGTCGAGCCCCTTGCCCTGCGGCACGCCCTCGAGGATGTCGAGGATGACCACGTCGGCGAGCTCCTTGTCCGCGATGCCGCGCGCCGCCGTGGCGCCGACGTTGCCCGAACCGATCACCGAGACCTTGCGATTCATTTTGGCTGCTGCTCCGGCTTCTCTACAGGTTCGCGATGACGGCGTCCGCGAACTCCGACGTCTTCAGCTTGGTCGCCCCCTCCATGAGGCGCTCCAGATCGTACGTCACCGTCTTCTGCCCGATGGTGCGCTCGATGCCGTCCTCGATGCTCGCCGCCACGCCGCGCCAGCCCATGTAGCGGAACATCATGGCGCCGGACAGGATGACCGAGCTGGGGTTGATGACGTCCTTGTCGGCGTACTTCGGCGCGGTGCCGTGGGTGGCCTCGAAGAACCCGACCTCGTCGCCGACGTTGGCGCCCGGGGCGAGGCCGAGGCCGCCGACCTGCGCCGCGCAGGCGTCCGACAGGTAGTCGCCGTTGAGGTTCGTGGTGGCGATGACGTCGTAGTCGGCCGTCCGCGTCAGGATCTGCTGGAGCATGCTGTCGGCGATGCGGTCCTTCATCACGATCCGCCCGTTCGGCTCGCCGTCCCACTCGCCGACGGTGCGCTCTCCGAACTCCTCCTTCGCCAGCTCGTAGCCCCAGTCGCGGAACGCCCCCTCGGTGAACTTCATGATGTTCCCCTTGTGGACGAGCGTCACGCTCCGGCGGCCGTTGTCGAGGGCGTAGCGGACGGCCATGCGGACGAGCCGCTTGCTGCCGGTGATGGAGATCGGCTTGATGCCCAGGCCGGAGTCGCGCCGGATGCGCTTGCCGAAGGACGCCGACAGGTAGTCGAGGAGCCGCTCCGCCTCCGGCGAGCCCTGCTCCCACTCGATCCCCGCGTAGACGTCCTCGGTGTTCTCGCGGAAGATGACCACGTCCATCCGCTCCGGGTGGCGCACCGGCGACGGGGTGCCGGCGAAGTAGCGCACCGGCCGCACGCAGGCGTAGAGGTCGAGCAACTGGCGGATCGACACGTTCAGGCTGCGGATCCCGCCGCCGACGGGGGTGGTCAGCGGCCCCTTGATCGCGACCTTGTAGGCCCGGGCCGCTTCCAGCGTGTCCCGCGGGAGCCACTCGCCGGTCCGCTCCTTCGCCTTCTCGCCGGCCAGGACCTCGAACCAGACGACGCGCTTGCGGCCGTCGAACGCCTTGCGCACCGCCGCGTCGAAGACCCGCACCGACGCGCGCCAGATGTCGCGGCCGATGCCGTCGCCTTCGATGAACGGAATGACGGGCCGGTCGGGCACGGCCAGCGCGCCGTCGCTCCCGCGGGTGATGGCCTCGCCTTCGGTGGGGGGAACCAGATTCGTGAATTCGGGCATGGTGCGCAGTCCCGGCCGTTCCCCGCGGGGCGGCCCGCTCGAAGACGGGCGCGGCCCCGCGGTCATCTCCCCGCGGCCGTCGCGGGATCGTCGAAGAGGTGTACCGTGGAAACCCGTGGAAGAATCGTTCATCGGGCGAGGGCGGCCCGCGTCCTCCGGTCCGTTCCCGCGCCGTGCGCCGTGTCGGCGGCGGATGCCCTCCCCCGCGGCGCCCGACGCGCGCCCTCGTCGGCGGGCATTATACTGTAAGGCCGCCGCTCGCGGAACGCCCGTCCCCGCCGGACCCATGAAGATCGTGATCCCGGATCCGCTCCCCGCGGACGCCGTCTCGCTGCTCGAAGCCGAGGGGTGGACCGTCGACACGCGCGCCGGCCGCCCGGCGGCCGAGCTGCGCGGCGCGCTGACCGACGCGGACGCGCTCATCGTGCGCAGCGGCACGACGGTCACCGCCGAGCTGATCGCCGGGGCGCCCCGCCTGCGGGTGATCGCGCGCGCCGGCGCCGGCGTGGACAACGTCGACGTCGCGGCCGCCAGCGCCCGCGGCATCGTCGTCCTCAACGCCCCCGGCGCGAACGCCGTCAGCGTCGCCGAGCACGTCTTCGCGCTGATGCTCGCCTCGGCCCGCTCCGTCGCCCTCGCCGACGCGCAGATGAAGGCGGGCCACTGGGGCAAGAAGACCCTGCGGGGCGCCGAGCTGCGGGGCAAGACGCTCGGCGTGGTGGGTCTGGGCCGCATCGGGCGCGAGGTCGTGCGGCGGGCGCTCGCGTTCGACATGCGGGTGGCCGCCCACGATCCGTTCATCCCCGCGCAGGTGGCGGACGACCTCGGCGTCGAGCTGCTGGCGCTCGAGGCCGTGGCCGAGCGGGCGGACTTCCTCACCCTGCACCTCCCGTCGACCGAGGCGACCCGCGGAATCCTGAACCGGGACGTGCTGGCGCGCTGCCGCCCCGGGGCGCGCATCGTCAACACCGCGCGGGGGGACCTGGTGGACGAGGAGGCGCTCGCCGAGGCGCTGGAGGACGGCCGGCTGGCCGGCGCCGCGCTCGACGTCTTCCGGCGCGAGCCGCCGCCCGACACCGCCCTGACCGGTCTGCCGCAGGTCGTCGCGACGCCGCACGTGGCCGGCGCGACCGCCGAGGCCCAGCAGCTGGTCGGCCTCGAGGCGGCCGGCGGCGTCCGCGAGTACCTCCGCTCGGGACTCGCCCGCAACGCCGTCAACTACCCCTCCATGGGCCCCGACGACCTCCGCGCGCTGCGCCCGTACCTCGCGCTGGCCGAGCGCCTCGGCAGCCTGCTCGGCCAGCTGGCGCGCGGCCCGGCCGAAGGCGTCGGCCTCCGCTACTACGGCAAGCTCGCCGAGGGGCCGCACGAGATGCTCGCGAGCGCCGCGCTCGCCGGCCTGCTCGGTCAGGTGCTGTCGCAGTCGGTCACGCTCGTCAACGCCCGCGCCGTGGCCGAACAGCGCGGCCTGGAGGTCGTCGAGTCGCGCAGCTCGCGGCCGCGCAACTTCACCAGCCTGGTGTCGTTGAAGCTGCACGCGGGCGCCGGCGAGCTGTGGGCCGAGGGCGCGCTGTTCGAGCCGCAACAACCGCGCCTGGTGCGGCTCGCCGGCGTGGAGGTCGAGGCGCCCCTCGAGGGCACGCTGATCGTGATCCGCAACCGCGACCAGCCGGGCGTGATCGGCGAGGTCGGCTCCGTCCTCGGCCGTCACGGCATCAACATCGCCACGTTCGCGCTCGGCCGCGGACCGGGCGGCGCGGTCGGCGTGGTGCGGGTCGGAACGCACGCTCCGGAAGAAGGCGCGGAGCGGCCCGAGCCCGAGGTGCCCCCCGGCGTGCTGGAGGAGATCCGGGGGATCGCGGCCGTCGAATCGGCCGGCCTCGTCCGACTCTGACGTCCGGCTCCGCGGCGTCCGGCGGCCAGGAGTGCCGCGCCGGAACGGCGCGGACGCCTACGGAAGGACGAGCCGCGCACGGGTTCCGGCGCCGCCGGCCAGCGTCACGCCCGCCGGCTCGACGGCTTCGACCACCCAGCCGCCGGGAACGCGGTCTCCGGCGCCGGCCAGCAGCACTTCGCCGTCCGGCGCCGTCAGAATGGCGATGCGCTCGGGACCCTCCCCCGTCCGCCGGCTGGCCACGCCGATCAGCTCGAGCGCCGGCCCGGCCGGGCCCGGCGGCCGGGCGGCGAAGCGGGCGCCCGGACGCTCGCGGGCCGGGTCGGGCGCGGCCGCGCGGGACGGCGGCGGCGGGAGCGGGGCGAGCGAGAACGGGTTGCGGGCGCCCACCCGCAACGCCGGCGCGTCCGCGGCCCGCAGCCGCTCGAGGCCGGCGCGCAGGCCGGCGGCGGCGCTCTCCGCCGCGCCCGGCCCCTCCGGCCCGGCGGGGCGGGCGGCGGGCGGCGCCGCGGCGAACCCGGCGCCGTCTTCGGGCGGCGCGGTGGTGGCCGCCGCGATCCACGCCGCCAGCAGTGCGCCGCCGGCGGCGACCGGCGCGGCGCGCAAGAGAGAGATCGACATCCGCGCTGCTCCGCGATCGATCCTACAGGAGTCCGCGCCGTTCCGCCGCGCGGGCTCCCGGCGCGCTTCGCCGGCGGCCCGCCGTGGTAACATTCGCCGTGCACCCCGCCGTGCGACCGATGGCGCAGCCGCGCGCCGTTCTCCCCACCACGACGGTCGTCATCCCGGCCCGCTACGGTTCGACCCGGCTTCCCGGCAAACCGCTGCTCGACGTCGGCGGGCGGCCGATGATAGAGCACGTGCACCGCGCGGCGGCCCGCGCGCCGGGCCTGCAACGCGTGCTCGTCGCCACCGACGACACCCGTATCGCCGACGCCGTCGCCGCGTTCGGCGGAGAAGCGTGGCTCACCCGCCGCGACCACCCGACGGGCAGCGACCGGCTGGCCGAGGTCGCCCGGCGGCTGACCAGCGAAGTCGTCGTCAACGTCCAGGGCGACGAGCCGCTCATCCCGCCCGCCCTCATCCGGGGCGTCGTCGACGCGCTGGCCGGCGACCCGACGCTGGCGACGGCGACGGCCCGCTGTCCGATCACCGACGCCGCCACGCTGGCGGACCCGCACGTGGTCAAGGTCGTCGTCGACTCCCGCGGCAACGCCCTCTACTTCTCCCGCGCGCCCATTCCCCACGCGCGCGGGGCGGCGCCGGACCGCCCGGTGTTCGGCGACCGCCACGTCGGCCTGTACGCCTGGCGCCGCGACCGCCTCCTCGAGCTGGCGGAGATCCCGCCGACGCCTCTCGAGCGGCTCGAGGGGCTCGAGCAGCTCCGCGCCCTCGAAGCGGGCTACCGCATCGGAACCATCGCCGCCGAAGAGGCGCCCGCCGGCGTCGACACGCCCGCCGACCTCGAACGGGTCCGCCGCCTGGTCGCCGCCGGAGCACGCGCATGACGGACGGCGCAGGCCCTGCTCCCCGCCCCGTCAAGTACATCTTCATCACCGGCGGCGTCGTCTCCTCGCTCGGCAAGGGACTGGCCGCGGCCTCCATCGGAGCGCTGCTCGAAGGGCACGGCTACCGCGTCACGCTGCAGAAGTTCGACCCCTACGTGAACGTGGACCCCGGAACGATGAGCCCCTACCAGCACGGCGAGGTGTACGTCACCACCGACGGGGCCGAAACGGACCTCGACCTCGGCCACTACGAGCGCTTCACCGACACGGTGACGACCCGCAACCACAACTGGACGACGGGCAAGATCTACCTGTCGGTCATCCAGAAGGAACGCCGGGGAGACTACCTGGGCCGCACGGTGCAGGTCATTCCCCACGTCACCGACGAGATAAAGGACGGCATGCGGATCGTCGCCCGGCAGGGCGGCGTCGACATCGTGCTGATCGAGGTGGGCGGCACCGTCGGCGACATCGAGAGCCAGCCGTACCTGGAGGCCATCCGGCAGTTGCGCCGCGACCTGGGGCGCGAGAACACCCTCTACGTGCACCTGACGCTGGTTCCCTTCATCGGCGCCGCCGGCGAACTGAAGACCAAGCCGACGCAGCACAGCGTCCGCGACCTGCGCGCGGTCGGCATCCAGCCCGACATCCTGCTGTGCCGCACCGGCCGCGCGCTGCCGCGGGAGCTGCGCCGCAAGATCGCCCTCTTCTGCGACGTGGACGAAGACGCCGTCGTCACGGCCCGGGACGTCGACAGCATCTACGAGGTGCCCCTCGAGCTCTCGGACGAAGGCGTCGACCGCATCGTCCTCAAGCGGCTGGGCCTGCCGTCCGCCGCGCCGCGGCGGATGGAGTCCTGGGAAGGGCTGGTCGAGCGCATCCGCAACCCCGCCGACGAGGTCGCCGTCCACGTCGTCGGCAAGTACGTGGAGCACGGGGACGCCTACAAGAGCCTCAACGAAGCCCTGTGCCACGCCGGGTTCGCGCAGCGGTTGAAGGTGCGGATCGAGTGGGTCGAAGCCGAGGCGCTCGAATCCGGGGACGACGGCCCGCTCGACGGCGCGGACGGCATCCTCGTGCCCGGCGGCTTCGGAGACCGCGGCAGCCGCGGCATGCTGCGGGCCGCCGGGGCGGCCCGCCGGCGCGGCATCCCGTACTTCGGGATCTGCTACGGGTTCCAGTGGGCGGCCGTCGAGTTCGCGCGGCACGTCTGCGGGCTGGAGGACGCGGATTCGACGGAATGCAATCCGGACACGCCGCACAAGGTCATCTACAAGCTCCGCGACCTGCTCGGCGTGGACGACCTCGGCGGCACGATGCGCCTCGGCAGCTACCCCTGCGAGCTGGCGCCCGGCACGCGGACGCACGAGGCCTACGGACGGACCTCCGTCTCCGAACGCCACCGCCACCGCTACGAGTTCAACCGGGCCTACGAGGCCGCGCTGACCGGCGGAGGGCTGGTCGTCTCCGGCCGCTCGCCGGACGGGAAGTTCGTCGAAGCGATCGAGATCCCGGACCATCCCTGGTTCGTCGCGGTGCAGTTCCACCCGGAGTTCCAGTCGAAGCCGCTGGCGCCGCATCCGCTCTTCACCGGCTTCGTCGCCGCGTCCTACCGGCGCCGGCGGGCGGCGCGGGACGCCGCCTGACTCCCCCGGCGGCGGCCGGACGCTCCCCGGGCGGCGCCGGCGCGGCCTCTATAATCAACGGGTGCGGACGGTCTCGGTCGGCGGAGCGCGTTTCGGAGGCGGCGGCCCGCTGGGGCTGATCGCCGGCCCGTGCGTGATCGAGAGCGCCGCCCACGCCGCGGAGCTGGCCGAGGCCATCGGCGAAATCGCCGCCCGGGTCGGGACGCCGTTCGTGTTCAAGGCGTCGTTCGACAAGGCGAACCGCACGTCCCTGTCGTCGTTCCGCGGTCCCGGGCTGGCCCGCGGGCTCGACGCCCTGGCGGCGGTCAAGCAGCGCGTGGGCTGCCCCGTCCTGACCGACGTGCACGAACCCGCGCAGGCGGCCCCGGCCGCCGAGGTCGTCGACGCGCTCCAGATCCCGGCGTTCCTCTGCCGGCAGACCGACCTGATCGTCGCCGCCGCCGCCACCGGACGCGCGGTCAACCTGAAGAAGGGACAGTTCCTCGCCCCGGAGGACGTGCGCCACGTGATCGACAAGGCGGCCGCGGGCGGTGCCCGGCGGGTGCTGGTGACCGAACGGGGCACGTCGTTCGGCTACCGCAACCTGGTCGTCGACGTGCGCGCGTTCCCGGTGCTGCGGTCGTTCGGCCATCCGGTCGTCTTCGACGTCACCCACGGCCTGCAGCTTCCGGGCGCGGGCGGCGGCGTCAGCGGCGGACAGGCCGAGTTCATCGAGCCGCTCGCCGCGGCCGGGGTGGCCGCCGGGGTCGACGGCGTGTTCTTCGAGGTGCACGAGCGGCCGGCCGCGGCCCGCAGCGACGCCGGCAACACCCTGCCCCTGGCGCGGCTGGAGCCCCTCCTGCGCCGCCTCGCGGCCATTCGGCGCGCGGCGCGCCCGGACGCCGCCGCGGCGGAGGCCACGTAGATGGAAGCCGGCCCGGGGGAGCCCGCGGTCCGGCCCGCGGGCGCGGACGGCGCGGCCATCGAGCTGGCCCGCCGCGTGCTGCGCATCGAGGCCCGCGCGGTCGGCGCCGTGGCCGAGCGCCTCGACGGGCGCTTCGACGCCGCCCTCGAGCTGCTGTCGTCGTGCGCCGGCCGCGTGATCGCGACGGGCATGGGCAAGTCGGGCATCATCGCCCGCAAGCTGGCCGCGACGCTGTCGAGCACCGGCACGCCGTCGTACTTCATCCACCCCGCGGAGGCCGTCCACGGCGACCTCGGCGCCGTGCAGCCGAACGACGTGCTGGTGGTCATCTCGCAGAGCGGCGAGACCCCCGAAATACTCCGCCTGCTGGAGACCATCCGGCGGCTGGGCGCGCGTCTGGTCGCCCTGACCGGCGCCCCCGCCAGCACCCTGGGCCGGACCTCCGACGCGACGCTCGACTGCGGCGTGTCCGCGGAGGCCTGCCCGCTGAACCTGGCCCCGACGGCCAGCACCACCGCCGCGCTCGCCCTCGGCGACGCGCTGGCCATGGCCCTGCTCGTCCGCAAGGGCTTCCGCGAGGAGGACTTCGCCCACCTGCACCCCGGCGGGCAGCTCGGCAAGCGCCTGCTGCGCGTCGAGCGGCTCATGCACGGCGGAGCGGAGCTGCCGGCCGTGGCGCCGGCGGCGGACGGCCGCGAGGTGGTCGCGACGATCGGCGCCGGGGGCTTCGGAATGGCGTGCGTGGTCGACGGCGGCGGACGGCTCGCGGGGATCATCACCGACGGCGACCTGCGGCGCAGCCTGGCCGGCGCGTCGGGCCTGGCGGGCCGGAGGGCGCGAGACCTGATGACGCCGGACCCCGTCACCATCGGACCGGCCACGCTGGCCGTGGAGGCCCTGCGGCGGATGGAGAGCCGGCGGATCACCTCGCTCGTCGTCGTCGACGACGAGCGGCGGCCGCTCGGCGTGGTCCACCTGCACGACCTCTGGCGCACCGAGCTCTTCTGACGGAGACGGATGACCGACACGCTGGCGTTGCTGGCCGCCCTCGTCGCCCTGCTCGCCGGCCTGGCCATCGGCAAGGCCTGGGAGCGCTACAAGCTGCAGGACGGCCGCTGGATCGACCGCCGCAAGATCCGCGAATCGCCGCACTACATCCTCGGCCTGAACTTCCTCGTGTCGAACCAGATCGATCTGGCCATCGAAGAGCTGACCAAGGCCATGGGGCTCGATTCGACGGCGCTCGAAATCAACCTGATCCTGGGCAACCTGTACCGCGAACGCGGCCAGGTCAGCAAGGCGATCCGGCTGCACCAGCGACTGCTGCAGCGCCCGAGGCTGAGCACCACGGAGCAGGCGTACGTGCAGCTCTGCCTGGGCCTCGACTACAAGCGGGGCGGCTTCGTGGACCGCGCGTTCCAGTCGTTCTCGGAGGTGATCCGGCTCGACCCGGGCAACCAGTACGCCCTGCTCAACCTCGAGAAGATCCACGAGGAGCAACAGGAGTGGCAGGAAGCCCGCGCGATCCGGCAGCGCATCACGAACAGCGCCCCGGCCGGCGAGAAGCCCCGCGACCAGGCCATCCTGGCCTTTCTGGAGAACGAACTCGGCCTGCAGTCCGTTCGCGACGGCGCACCCGAGCAGGCCATCCGGCACTTCGAGGCGGCGCTCGACCTCGACGGCCGCACCGTGCCGGCGTCGCTCAACCTCGGCGACGTCTACATGGCCCAGGGACGCACGACCGACGCGATCGCGATGTGGGAGCAGATCAGCCGCACCGCCCCGGAGCGCTCGTACCTCGCCTTCACGCGCCTGGAGAAGGCGTACGGCCAGCTCGACGGCCCGCGGCGCTTCGTCGACCTGTGCCGGCGCCTCATCGACGCGAACCCCCAGGACTGGCGGGCGCGCATGACGCTCGGGCAGCACTTCGCGAACCGCGGCGACCCCACGCGGGCGCTCGACCTCTTCTTCGAGTCGCTGGTGCACAACCCGCACGCGCTGGCCGTCCACCAGGCGATCTGGCGGGCGCTGACCACGCTGGACTTCAATCCGCTCCTCGTGCGCCGCTACGTCGAGCTGACCCGCGACGCGGTCTTCTACCTCGACCCCCACGTCTGCATGCGCTGTCACTACCGCAGCACGGAGCTGCTCTGGCAGTGCCCGCAGTGCCACGAGTGGAACACCTTCGTGGAGGAGCGGATCGCGCCGGCGGAAGAGCTTGAGGACGCCCCGGCCTGACCACGGCTCCGACCCATGCTGCGGGTGGCGCTCACCGGGGGAATCGGCACGGGGAAGTCCCACGTGGTCCGGCTGCTCCGCGGCCGCGGCGTGCCGACGATCGACGCCGACCAGCTCGCGCGGGCCGCGGTCCAGCCCGGCCAGCCGGCTCTCGACGGGCTGCGCGAGCGGTTCGGAAGCGGCGTCCTCGCGGCCGGCGGCGTCCTCGACCGGGCGCGTCTCGGGCGGCTGGTCTTCGCGGACCCGGCCGCCCGGCGCGCGCTGGAAGCCCTCGTCCATCCCCCCGTCCGGGAGGCGATCGACGCGTGGTTCCGGCGCTGCCGCGCGGCCACGGAATCGACGTTCGCGGTCGCCGACGTCCCGCTGCTCTTCGAGACCGGGCGCGCGGGCGCGTTCGACTACGTGGTGGTCGCGGCCTGCGACCCCGCGCTCCAGGTGCGGCGGGTGACGGCCCGGGACGGGCTCGCGGAAGCCGACGTCCGCCGCCGCGTCGCCGCCCAGCTCCCCATCGCCGAGAAGGTCGGGCGCGCCGACGCGGTGGTGCGGACCGACGGCTCCTTCGCCGACACCGAGCGCCGGGTCGACGCCCTCTTCCGCACCCTGGCCGCGGCCGCCGGGGCGTGAACCGCGGGGGCGCCGGCGAGCCGCCGGACCGGCGTCAGGACCGCCGGCGCAGCCGGAGCTCGGCCGCCCGCACGGTGTTCGACAACAGCATCGCGATGGTCAGCGGGCCCACGCCCCCCGGCACCGGCGAAACGGCGCCCGCGACCTCCGCCACGCCGGGGTGCGCGTCGCCGCACAGCACGCGGCCCCGCTCGTCGAAGGCCGCGAGCTTCCGCGAGTCCGCGCCGAAGATCGCCTTTACCCGGTCCCGGTCCGTCAGGGTGTTCGTGCCGACGTCGACGACCGCCGCCCCGGGCTTGACGAAGTCGGCCGTCACGAGGGCCGGACGGCCGGCCGCCGCCACCAGCACGTCGGCCCGGGACGCCACCCGCGGGAGGTCGGCGGTCCGCGAATGGCAGATCGTCACCGTGGCGTGGCGGTGCAGCAGCATCAGCGCCAGCGGCTTGCCGACGATGTCGCTACGGCCGATGACGACCGCCTGCCGGCCCGCGAGCTCGACGCCGCCGCGGTCGAGCAGCTCCAGCACGCCGGCGGGCGTGCACGGGGCGAGCGCGGGCGCCCGCTGCACGAGGCGGCCCACGTTCCGCGGATGGAATCCGTCGACGTCCTTCGAAGGATCGACGGCCTCGAAGATCCGCCGCCCGGCGTCGTCCCCCATCCCCGCCGGCAGCGGGGACTGCACCAGAACGCCGTCCGTCTCCGGGTCGGCGTTGAACGCCTCGACGACGGCCGCCGCCTCGGCGTACGCGGCGGACTCGGGCAGGCGCTTCAGCACGGTCCGCATCCCCAGCCCTTCGCTCTCCCGGATCTTGTTGCGCACGTAGACCTCGGATCCCGGATCGCGGCCCGCCAGCAGGATGCCCAGCGTCGGGGGGCGCCCCGCCGAACGCCGCACCTCCTCCACGCGCGCCCGCAACGACTCCCGGATCCGCGCGGCGGCGGCGGCGCCGTCCAGCACCCGCGCCGCGTTCCGAACGGCGTTCATGCAGTCCTCCCCGTGGTCCTCGTCTCCCGCGTCCCTTGGGAGTCTACCGCGGCTTCGGTACAATGCGAGCCGCCGCCGGGCGCCGGCGGGAACGGGAGGCAGCAGCGAGATGAACACGAATCCTTCGCGCGGCATGTGGAGCTCCCGGGCCGGCTTCATCCTGGCCGCGGCCGGATCGGCGGTCGGGCTCGGCAACATCTGGGGGTTCCCGACGCAGGTCGGACAGGGGGGCGGGGCCGCGTTCGTGGTCGTCTACCTCGCCTGCATCTTCCTGATCTGCGCCCCGATCATGGCCGGCGAGATCGCGCTCGGCCGGCGCACCCGGCTGAGTCCGGTCGGCTCGTTCACGGCGCTCGCGCCGGGCGGCCGCTGGTGGCTGGTGGGCGGGCTCGGCGTGCTGGCCGCCGGCGGCATCCTCTCGTTCTATTCCGTGATCGCCGGCTGGGCCGTCGCCTACGTCTGGTTCGTCGCCAGCGGGGCGCTGACCGGCCCCCCGGACGACTTCTTCGCGGAGTTCACCGGAAACGGCCCCGTGAACGTCCTGCTGGCCTTCTTCGTGATCGGAACGACGGCCGCGGTCCTGCTCGGCGGGGTCCGCGCCGGCATCGAAAGGGTGACCCGGGCGCTGATGCCGCTCCTCGCGCTGCTGCTGCTCGGCCTCGCGGTGCGGGCCGTCACGCTGCCCGGCGCCGGGGCCGGGCTGGCCTACTACCTGAGTCCGGACCTGACGCGGCTGGCCGACGTGGAGGTCTTCACCCGCGCGCTCGGCCAGGCGTTCTTCTCCCTGAGCCTCGGCATGGGGTGCATCCTCACCTACGGCAGCTACTTCAGCCGGCAGGAGGGCATCGCCGCGTCGGCGCTGTGGATCGTCGCGCTCGACACGTCGATCGCCCTGCTCGCCGGCCTGATCATCTTCCCCGTCGGATTCTCCATCGCCGGATTCGATCCGGGCAGCAGCGGACCGGGGCTGATCTTCACGGTGCTGCCCCGCCTCTTCGCCGAGATGCCCGGCGGACAGCTCTTCGGCGGCGCGTTCTTCCTCCTGCTGAGCGTCGCGGCGCTCACCTCGACCATCTCGCTGCTGGAGGTGCCGGTGTCGCACTGCGTCGACGCGCGGGGCTGGACGCGGACGAAGGCGGTCGGCGTCGTCACCGCCGCGGTCGCGGTGCTGGCCGTCCCCTCGGCGCTGGCCAACGGCGCGGCCGGCCCGTTCACGAGCCTGCCGGGACTCGGCATCGGGTTCCTCGACCTGATGGTGAACGCCTGGAACGAGTTCGCCCTGCCCCTCGGCGGCTGTCTGACGGCGCTCTTCGTCGGCCGGGTCTGGGGCGTCGGACGCGCGCTGGAGGAACTGCGCGCGGAAGGGGCGTGGTTCCCCCTTCCGGAGCTGTGGGGCTTCCTGATCCGCTGGGTCTGCCCCGCGGCCATCGCCGCGATCCTCGTCACCACCCTGGCGGCGATGCTGTGACCGGGCGCCGGCCAGGAGTCTGCGCCGTAGAACGGCGCGGACTCCTGGAGCGGTCAGGATGGGCACCAAGCGGAGCCGCAAAGGCGACGCTTGGTGGGCGCCGCGGCGGGAGCGTGACGTGCGGACCCTGACCGACCAGGTGACGGCCCTCGACGGGCTGGTGTGGCAACCGTTCGCGATGCCTCTGGTGCTCGTGGCCGTGGGCGTCCTGATCACCGTCCGGACGGGGTTCGTCCAGGTGCGGCGGTTCCCCCACGCCGTGCGGCGGACGTTCGGCAGCGCCGCGGCGAAGCCGGGGTCCGGGCGCGGCGAAGGGGCCATCACGTCGTTTCAGGCGCTCTCGACGGCGCTGGCGTCGACCGTGGGCAACGGCAACATCGGCGGCGTGGCCACGGCCATCCTCCTCGGGGGACCCGGGGCCGTCTTCTGGATGTGGATCACGGCCGCCGTCGGGATGGCGACCAAGTACGCCGAGGCGGTCCTCGGCGTGCGCTACCGCGTCACGCGCGAGACCGGCGAGCTGGCCAGCGGGCCGATGTACTACGTGCCGCGCGGCGTGCCGCACCCGGCCGCCGGCCGGGCCCTGGCGTGCGCGTTCGCCTTCTTCGGCGCCGCCACCGCCCTGTTCGGCACCGGCAACATGGCCCAGTCGAACACCGTCGCGCGCACGTTCACGGAAGCGGCCCGCGACCTCGCGGGCATCGACGTGCCGGCGCTGGTCCCCGGCCTGCTGATCTGCGCCGCCGTGGGCCTCGTCCTGATCGGCGGCATCCGCCGCATCGCGGCGGTGGCCGAGCGCCTCGTGCCGTCCATGATCGTCCTCTACGCCGGGGCCGCGGCGGTCTACGTCCTGCTCAACGCGGAGCAGATCCCGGCCGTGCTCGGCCGGATCGTCGCGGGGGCGCTGCAACCGGCGGCCGCGCTGGGCGGGTTCGCCGGGGCGTCGGTCGCGCAGGTCGTCGCCGCCGGAGTCAGCCGCGGGGTGCTGTCGAACGAGGCCGGCATGGGCAGCGCTCCCATCGCGCACGGCATCGCCCGGGTCGAGCACCCGGCGGAACAGGGGGTCATCGGCATCTTCGAGGTCTTCGTGGACACCCTCGTCGTCTGTTCGATGACGGCGTTCGTCATCCTGACCTCCGGACTGTGGACCGATCCGGCCTACCAGGGGGCCAGCGGAGACCTGACGGCGGCCGCGCTGGGCGCGTCGATCCCCTTCGCCTCGCTGATCGTGGCGCTCTGCTCGTTCCTGTTCGGCTTCTCCACCCTGATCGGCTGGTCGTACTACGGCGAGAAGTGCATCGAGTTCCTGTTCGGGTCGAGCGTCGTCAAGCCGTACCGCGTGGTGTTCACGGCCATGACGCTCGTCGGCTCGGTCGTCTCCGCGCCGCTCGCGTGGGCCGTCGGAACGCTGCTCAACGGCCTGATGGCCTTCCCCAACCTGCTGGGCGTCGCGTTCCTGGTGGGAACCGTGCGCTCGCTCACGCGGGACTACTTCGCCAGCCGGTCGACGTAGGCCCGCACCCGGGCGGCGGGCGTCCCCCCGGCCAGAAGGTCGCCGATCACCGCGACGGAGGCGGCGCCCGCCGCCAGCGCCTCCGGCGCCCGCTCCAGCGTGACGCCGCCGATGGCCACCACCGGCGTCCCGGCCGCCAGGGCCGCGGCCCCGCGCACCCGCGGCAGTCCCAGCGGCCGGCAGCCGGTGTCCTTGGTGGCGGTCGCCCAGACGGGGCCGACCGCCACGTAGCTCACCGGCCGGCCCAGGGCGTCCCGAAGCTGCTCGTCCGTGCGCGTCGACAGTCCGACGAGCGCGGACTCCCCCACCACCTTCCGCGCGGCCTCCACCGGCAGGTCCGCCTGGCCGAGGTGCACGCCCGCCGCGCCGCACAGGCGGGCGACGTCGGCGCGGTCGTTGACCACGACCGCCGCGCCGTACCCCGCCGCCCGCGCGGCGACGGCGTCGCACCAGCGCTCCAGCGCGCCGCTCGCGGCGCCGGGCGCCCGGAGCTGCAGGAGCCGGGCGCCCCCGTCGAGGAACGCCGCGGCGAGGTCCGGCACCGTCCAGCCGCGCCGGGCGGCCAGGCCGGCGTCGACGATCGCGGTGAGCGGCGGCAGGCCGGCGCCCATCACGCCCCCGCCGGCGCCGGTCCGTCCGTATCGAGCAGGCGGCGGCACGCGGGCGTGAGGACCTCGACGCCCGCCGCCGTCATCAGCACGTCGTCCTCGATCCGCACGCCGCCGAGATCGGGGACGTAGACGCCCGGCTCGATCGTGAACACCATCCCCGGCGCCAGCGTCTGGTCGTCCGGCCCGTCGGGACCCTCGCGGCGCTTTCCGATCCGCGGCGCCTCGTGCACGGCGATCCCGAGTCCGTGACCCGTGCCGTGCCCGAAACGGTCGCCCAGCCCGTGGCGCTCCAGCACCGTTCGGGCGGCCGCGTCGACCTCGCTCGCGAGCGCGCCGGGGGCGCAGGCGGCCAGCGCCGCGGCCTGCGCTTCCCGCACCGCCCGGTGCAGCCGCGACGTCTCCGCGTCGGGCGGGCCGACCGTCACCGTCCGCGAGACGTCGACGCAGTAGCCCTGGTGGACGCCGCCGAAGTCGAGGATGACCAGGTCGCCCCCGGTCAGCTTCCGCTCCGTCGGACGGGCATGCGGCAACGCGCCGTTGGGACCGGAGGCGACGACCGGCTCGAACGCCGGCCGCTCGAAGCCCGCTTCTTCGACCAGCCGGTCGAGGTCCCTGGCGACCTCGACCTCCGTGCGTCCACGCCGCGCGCCGCGGCAGGCCGGGCCGGTGACCGCGGCCAGCATCGCGCCGGCTTCCCGCAGCACCCGCGTCTCGTGCCGGTCCTTGACCATGCGCGCGCGCTCGACGAGGTCGACGGCCGGCGTCAGGTCCGCGGACAACGCCCGCTGCAGCCAGGTCCACCGCCGCACGCTGAGGTGGTCGGCCTCGACCGCGACCCGCGCCGACGGCCGGCGTTGCAGAAGGCTGCGCAGGGTCTCGTCGTAGGTGCTCTCCACCCGCACCACCTCGAGGTCCGGCGGCGCGATCCGCTGCTTCAGAAGACGGTCCACCGCCTCGACGTAGCGGAAGTCGATGACCAGCCGGAGTCCCGGCGGGTCGCGCTCGACGACCGCGGCGCCGGCGCTCGCGCGCAGGTTCAGCAGGTAGAAGAGGTGCGGAAGGGCCGTGACGACCAGCGCGTCGAGGTCGCGGTCCGCCAGCTCCCGCCGCAGGGCCGCGGCCCGGGCGGCCAGCCGTTCCGGCGGGGCGAAGCGCATGGCGGGTCATTGTACGACGACCCGAACGGCGGCCCACCCGGTCCGGTTCCCGCCGTCGGTCACCGCGAGGCGGACGACGAACTCGCCGGCCGCCGCGTAGACGTGACGCGCCGCGGGCCCCTCGGCGCCTTCGCTCCCGTCGCCGAAGTCCCAGCGCCAGCGCACGATCCGCCTCCCGCCGGCGGCCCGGGAATCCACGCCGCTGAAGAAGACGGTGCTTCCGGCGGCCGGCGCGGGCGGAGTGACCGTGACGACGGCGACCGGCGCGCCGTCGACGACCTCCACCGGCGCCGACGCCGCGCCGACGCTCCCCGCGTCGTCGGTCACCCGCAGAACGGCCGTGTACGTGGCGGGCGCGCGGTACGCGTGGCGCGCGGTGACGCCGCTCCCCGCCGTCCCGTCCCCGAAGCTCCAGTCCCAGGACACGATGCGCCGGCCGGCGGCGGCGGTCGAAAGGCCCGCGTCGAAGAACACCTCCGCGCCGTCCTCGGCCGGAATCGGCGAGACGGCGAAGGAAGCCTTCGGGGGGACGCCGGCCGCGACGATCACCGTGGCCGTCGCTTCCGCCGAACGCTCGAACGCGTCGGTCACCGTCAACCGCACGAGGTACGTGCCGGCCCGCGTGTAGACGTGCGCGACCTGCCGTCCGGAAGCGCGGCCGCCGTCGCCGAAGTCCCAGCGACGATCGGCGGCCAGACCGGACGGATCCCGGGTGCATCCGGCGCCGTCCGGCGCGCCGGCCGGGCAGTCGGCGGCGCTGAACCGCACCTGCTCGAAGACCCCCGGCGCCGGCGGCGTGACCTCGAACCCGGGCCGCACGTCGAACGGCGGCAGGACCGCGCCGGGCGGAACGAGGCGGATCCGCACCGTGCGTTCGACGACCTCCGTGAAGTCGCCGCTCACCGGCGTGACGACCAGCGTGACGACGCGGCCCGCGTCCACCTCCCCGGCCGCGTTCCCCGCGGGGGCGCGGTACGAGAAGGCGGCGCGTCCGGCGGCGTCGGTCACCACGGACCGCCGCGACAGCCGTCCGAGGTCCCGCGGCGTGGAGCCGTCCACGATCCGCGCCGCGAGCCGCAGGCCGGCGGCGGGCGTTCCGTCGGGACCCGCCGCGGCGACGGCGACCACCGCCTCCGACACGCCGTCGGCCGGCAGCACGTCGGGGGTGGCGCTCAGGCGGATGGACAGCGCCAGGGTGGACGGGCCGGACGGCGCCCCCGGCCCGCGGCCCTCCTGCAGACACCCGGACAGGAGGACCGGGAGCACGGCGGCGGCCGCCAGGCGGCCGGCCGCGCCGGGACCTCGGCGAACTTCGGCGGAGCATCGATGCTGCATGGTCTTCGACTCACCGCGGCGGCGCCGGGTCGGCCCAGTCGGCGAAGTCGACGGAGACCGCGCCGGCCGCCTCGATCCGCGCGCCGCCGGGAGCGCGCCCGTGGAAGGTGACGGTGGCCAGCGTGTGGATGACGACGTCTCCGCCCCCGTCCCGGAGCCTGACGAGCGGCGGCTCGACCTTCGCGGCGGCGCGCACGAGGACGAATTCGCCGGTCTCGCCGGCCGGCGAGACCAGGAGCGTCAGCGCGCCGTCCCACGGGTGGGGCACGTCGACGCCGGGCTCGTTGCGCCCGTCGGCGCGCGCGTAGCGCACGCGGTAGCGGTCCACGGTCGCGAAGACCGCCGCCGTGGGCCCCGCCGGGCCCGACCTCCCGGCGGGGTCCCGGGCGACGAGACGCAGGGTCGCCCGCGCCGTGTCCTGGATCACCGCCCCGCCGGTCACGACGTCGGATTCGACGAACGTTCGCCGCGAGTCCCCGGCCGCCGCGGCCGGCGCCTCGATCCGCTCGATCACGAGCTCGTAGCTCGAGCGCGGCGAGGCCGGGCCGCCGGCGGAGCACGCCGCGCCCAGCGTCAACCCGGCGGCGGCCAGGGCCGCGAGGCCGCGGTCCCCGGCTCTCCCCGCCCGCGCCCCCGCCTCCGCCCCGCGTGCGCGATTCCGCTGCATCCGTCGTCTCCCGGTTCTGCGCCGCGCTCGTCCCCTCAGCGCACGACGCGCGGCGTGAGGAAGATCAGCAGCTCGTCGGTCCGGCGCCGCTCCGCCCGGCTGCGGAAGAACCAGCCGAGGATCGGCACCCGGTGGATCCCCGGCACGCGCCGGTTCGCCCGCGTCCGGGCGCTCTCGTAGATGCCCCCGATGACCGTCGTGGCGCCGTCGGCGACCTGCACGGTCGTGGCGGCGCTCTGCGTGACGATCGGCGGCACCCCGTTCACCTCGCGGGCGAAGTCGGCGTAGTCGTTGCCGATCTCGATGCGCATGATCACCGTGTCCGCGGTGGTGATCCGCGGGGTCACGGCCAGGCGCAGCGCCGCGTCGCGGAAGGTCACCGTCACGGTGTTGTTCGCCACCGTCTGGATGGGGATCTGATCGCCCTGCGTGATGACCGCCTGCACGTTGTTCTGGGTGGTGATCCGCGGGTTCGACAGGATCCGGACGTGCCCGTCGCTCTCCGCGGCCGAGAGCACGACGTCGAGGTTCAGCGAGCCGTCGATCGCGCCGAGCGCCAGCCCCAGCGCGGCGGTCGGCGAAGCCGCGCCGAGGTCGACCGCCGTGCCGGCGTTCTCCGTCCCGGCCGCCCGCGGGTCCGCGCCCCCCGCCGCGGGTCCCTGCACGCCTCCCGTCCGGCCGCTGATCCCCCCGCGGTTCGGAAAGGCCGCCGCGGTGGTGTTGCCGATCTCGGGCGCGAGCCGGCCGGCGACGCCCCACCGCACGCCGATCTCGCGCAGATAGTCCTGGCTCGCCTGTACGATCCGCGCCTGGATCTGCACCTGCGGTTGCGGACGGTCCAGCTCGTCGACCAGGGCCTGCACGGCGTCGACGCGCTCCTGCAGGTCCGCGACGACGAGCGTGTTCGTCCGGTCGTCGACCTGCGCCAGGCCGCGCGGCGACAGCACGGTCCGGGTGACCAGCTCCGCCAGCGCGTCCGCGCGCGCGAAGCCGAGCGCGCGGGTCAGGACGACCAGTTCCTCCGCCGCCGCCGACCGTTCCGCGCGCGCCCGCCGCTCCTCGTCCTCGGCGGCCAGCGCGGCCAGCGGCGCGATGCGCACGACGGGCCCGTCGACTTCGTACCCCAGCCGGTTCGCCCGCAGGATGACGTCGAACGCCTGATCCCAGGGCACGTCGACCAGCGCCACGTCGACCGCGCCTTCCACTTGCGGATCGATCACCAGGTTCAGGCCGCTGATCTCGGCGAAGGTCCGCAGCACCGCGCGCAGGTCCGCGTTCTGGAACTCCATCGAGACCGGTTCGCCCGAGTAGCCCCCGGACGGGCCGGGCGCCCCCGGCGGGGACGCCTGCGCCCGCGCGGCGCCGGCCGGGAAGAGGACGCGGCCGTCCGCCGGCGGCGCCGGACTCCCGCCCGCCAGCAGCAAGACCAGCAGACGCGCCGCGAACCGCGTCCCGGCGGGCCCGCTCATCCGCCTTCCGCCTCCGCGGCGCCCAGCCGCAGGCGCACGGCGCGCCCGGCCGCGCCGCCGCGCCCGCGCCGGACGATCTCCACGCCCTCGGCGCTCACCGACCGCACGGTTCCGTCGAACAGCCGCTCGCCGCCCCGCAGCAGGTGACTCCGGCCGCCGGCGGACTCCATGACCGCGACCCAGGCGCCGCGGACCCGCACGAGGCCGCGCAGGGTCAGCGCGTCGACGTCCACCCCGGCGAGCCCGCGCGGCCGCGCGGGCTTCTCCGGCGCGGCGCTCCTCCGGAAGGGGTCCGCGAACGGATCGCGGCCCGCCCCGTCCTGCCCGGCCGCCGGCCGCGCGCCGGCCGCCAGCGCTCCGGCCAGCAGCAGCGCCGGCGCCGCGCGCCTCATCGAATCCGCCCCTCTCCGCCGTTCGCGGCGCCCGCGCCGCGGTCCGGCCCGCGAAGCACCCAGGCCGTGGCCGTGCACGTCACGGCGATCGTCGCCGCCCCCGCGCCGGGGGCGAGGGCGCGGATCGACATCCGGTCGACGGTGACGAGCCGCGGCAGGCGGCGCACCTCGTCGAGGAACCCGGCGAGGCCGCCGAATCCGCCGGTCAGTTCCAACCGCACGGGCCACGCCTCGAACCGCTCGCCGGGCTCCACCGCGGAGAACGCGAACGTCTCCGTCGTCAGACCGGACCGCGCGGCGACCTCCTGCAGCCGCCGCAGGAGCGCCGACGCCTCGCGCGGCGCCGGCAGGGCCCGCTCCAGCGCCTCGCGCCGGCGGCCGAGCCGCCCGACCTCCGCTTCGAGCCCCGGCAACCGCCCGGCCGCGCGCCGGGCTTCGACGACCTCGGCGCGGCGCTGCGCCAGCTCCGCGCGGCGCATCGCCAGCAGGTCCCGTTGCGGCGCCACCCACGCGGCGCGGAACACCGCCGCCGCCGCCAGCGCCGCCAGGACGCCCGCCGCGAACAGGCGGCGCCGCGCTCCTTCCGACGGTCCGCGCATCACGGCCCGTCCTCCGCCGGCAAGGACAGCCGCGCCTCGAAGCTGACGACCTCCCGGCCGCCGGGCCGCCCGGCGCGGCGCGAGTCGACGAGCTCGACCGGCGCGCCGAACGCTCCCCCGGCCTCCAGCGCCGCGACGTAGTCCGAGACGGCCGCGAGATCCGCCGCGCGGCCGCGCACGACGACGTGGCCGGGCTCCTCGCGCACCTCGCTGAGCCACAGGCCGTCGGGCAGCGCGCGGCTCAGCCGCCGCAGCGTGCGCAGGGCCGTTCCGCGCCGGGCGTGCAGCCGCTCCAGAAGGTCCACGTGGGCGAGCAGATCGGCCCGCGACGCTTCGGCGGCGCGGACCCGGCCGAGGGCGGGCGCCAGGCCGCGCAGGGTCTCCCCGGCGGCCTGCAGCTCCCGCGCGACGCCGGCCGCCTCCGCCCGCGACGTCCAGGTCCACCAGGCCGTCGCGAGCAGCGCGGCGGCCAGGGCCGCGGCGGCGCCGGCGGCCGGAAGCCACGCCGGCCGGCCGCCGCGGGCCGCGGCGGCGCCCTCCGCGGAAGCGAGCAGGTTGACGCGGATCATCGGTCCCCCGCCGAGCGCAGGGCGAGGCCGGTGGCCACCCCCGCGGCCGCCGCGACGTCCGCCCGGTCCCCGCCCGCCGCGCGCACGTCGATCGACGTCATCTTCCGAAAGGGGTCGAAGCGCTCGACCGGCGCGTCGAAGCGGCCGGCGATCGCCGCGGCGAGTCCCGGCCCCCGGGACGCGCCGCCGCTCAGCACGATGCGGTCGAGCCGGGCGGAAGGCCGGCCGGCGGCGAAGAAGTCGAAGGTCTTCTCGATTTCCAGCAGCAGGCTCTCGTCCGGCGCGGCGGGTTCGGAAAGCTCGGTCTGCCCGGCCTCCCCGGACGGGACGGAGGCCGCGGCCGGCGGCGCGTCGGCGCACGCGCCGTCCCCGGCCGCGACGTCGCGCGTGAACACCGAGCGGCCGCCGAGGACGACGTTGACGTTGATCGTGCTCGCCCCGGCGTTGAGCAGGGCCACCGCCCCCCCGTCTCCGGAGCCGCCGTACGCCGCGTACGCGTTCTGCAGGGCGAACGCGGCCACGTCCGCGACGGCCGGCGCGCAGCCGGCCCGCGCGGCCACGTCGGCGTACTCGGCGACGGCGCTCTTCTTCGCCGCCGCGAGCAGAACGACCAGGGTCGGACGCCGCTCTTCGTCCACCGACCGTCCGACCACCTGGTAATCCAGGTTGACGTCCCGCAGCTCGAACGGGACGTGCCGCTCGGCCTCCCAACCGATGGAGCCGGCGAGCTCGACCGGACTCATGCGGGGCAGCGAGATCTCCCGGACGACCACCGCGCTGCCCGGCAGCGCCAGCGCGACCTCGCGGCCGCGGATGCCGGCCGCCTCCAGAACGTCGCGCAGCGCGTCGGCCACCCCGGCGGGGTCGACGATCGCGCCCTTCGCGACGCTCTCCGGCGGCAGCGGCCGCAGGCCGGCCCGGGCCGCCGCGCCGCCGCCGGGGGCGCGCGTCAGCTCCACCACCTTGACGGCGCTCGAACCGACGTCCACGCCGACCAGCGTCGCCGGCCGCGGCAGGAGGCGCGAGAGGATGCCCGTCCGTGAGACCACGGCGGACCTCGAAGCAAACCCCGTGCCGCGTCCGCCGCCGGCCGCGGACGACGCGCGGACGGACCCGGAAACCCGCCTCTCCGGGCGCCGCGGGCGCCGGCACGCCTTGACACCGGCTTCCGGGCGTTTGTAGTATGTGCGCTTGCTCAGGCAAGGACTGGTGTGAATTCGTGTCGACCTATGCTCCCAGCGCGAAAGAGATCACGCGCCACTGGCACGTGATCGACGCCGACTCCCAGGTGCTCGGGCGGCTCGCGACCGTGGCCGCCCGCCTCCTGCAGGGAAAGCATCGGCCGCAATACGCGCCCTACCTCGACACCGGCGACCACGTCGTCGTCGTCAACGCGGCGCGCGTGCGCCTGACCGGCCGGAAGGAGACCCGCAAGCTGTACCGCGCCCACAGCGGTCACCTCGGGGGTCTGCGGACCGAACGCGCCGTCACGGTGCGCCGCACCCGTCCGGAACGGCTCGTCGAGTCCGCCGTGCGGGGCATGCTGCCGAAGACCCGGCTCGGCAAGGCGATGTACCGCAAGCTGAAGGTCTACGCCGGCCCCGAGCATCCCCACGCGGCCCAGAAACCGACTCCCTGCGAGGTATCGTGAGCGCAGCGCCCGCCTTCTACGGAACCGGACGACGCAAGACGTCCACGGCGCGCGTGTTCCTGCGGCCCGGCGCCGGGGCCTTCACCGTCGACACGAAGTCGCTGGAAGATCGTTTCCCCACGGCCTCGTTGCGGACGCGGATCACCGAGCCCCTCGTGCTCGCCGAGGCGGCCGAGCGCTACGACGTCTTCGCGACCGCCGCCGGCGGAGGCGTCTCCGGCCAGGCCGGCGCGTTGCGTCTCGGCATCGCGCGCGCCCTGGTCGAAGCGGATCCCGAGTTGCGGGCGCCGCTCAAGAAGGCCGGGATGCTGACGCGCGACCCGCGCGGCAAGGAACGCAAGAAGTACGGGCTGGCTGGCGCGCGCAAGCGGTTCCAGTTCAGCAAGCGCTAGGGAACCCCGGGAGCGCCCGCCGCCGACCCGCGAGCGCCGGATGGAGGAAGCTTGACGCCGTTGACCATGCAGGAGCTGTTGGAGGCCGGGGTCCATTTCGGCCACCAGACCAAGCGCTGGAACCCGAAGATGAAGCAGTACATCTTCGGCCAGCGCAACGGGATCTATCTGATCGACCTGAGCAAGACGGCCGAGTGCCTGCGGCGGGCCGAGGAGTTCGTGATGCGCCTCGCCGCGGAGGACCGGACCCTGCTCTTCGTCGGCACGAAGCGGCAGGCCCAGGATCTCATCGTCGAGGAAGCGCAGCGTTGCGGCATGTACTTCGTCAACGAACGCTGGCTCGGCGGCCTCCTGACGAACTTCACCACCATCCAGCGCAGTCTCGACCGCCTGCGCGATCTGGAGGCGATGGCGAAGGACGGCCGGCACGAGAGCCTCTCGAAGAAGGAAGTGGCGCGTCTCGAGAAGGAGAAGCGGAAGCTGCACCGCAACCTCGACGGCATCCGCCGGATGGCCAGGCTGCCGGACGCCGTGTTCGTGATCGACACCCGCCGCGAGAAGATCGCCGTCGACGAGGCGCGCAAGCTCCGGATCCCGGTCATCGGCCTGGTCGACACCAACTGCGACCCCGAGGACGTCGACTACGTCATCCCGGGCAACGACGACGCGCTGCGCGCGATCCGCATCTTCGTGACGCGGATCGCGGACGCGGTGATCAGCGGACGGGGCCTCGAGGAGGCCGCGGAAGAGGCCGACGACGCCCCGCCGCGGGCCGCTCCTCCGCCCGCGGCGGCGGCCGCGGCCGCGCCGGCGTCCGTCTGACGGCGGCGGTTTTCCGGTCCGCCGCCCCGGCGGACCCCGGCCCTCCACAACGACGCAAAGAGAATCGAGCGATGGCAATCAGCGCGGCGCAGGTGAAGGAACTACGGGACAAGACCGGCGTCGGCTTCATGGAGTGCAAGGCGGCACTGACCGAGGCCGGCGGCGACGTCGAACAGGCGGTGACCATTCTGCGGAAGCGCGGCCAGGTCAAGGCGGCCAAGCGGGCCGGCCGCGCCACGTCGCAGGGGCTCGTCGGACACTACGTCCACCAGGGCGGCCAGGTCGGCGTCCTCGTCGAGGTCGACTGCGAGTCGGACTTCGTGGCCCGCACCGACGACTTCCGGACCCTCGTCCGCGAGATCGCCATGCACGTCGCCGCGGCCGACCCGCGCTACTGCAGCCGCGAGGAAGTGCCCGCCGAGGACATCGAACGCGAGCGCGCCATCTACCGGGCCCAGTTCGAGGGCTCCAACAAGCCGCCGGCGATCGTCGACAAGATAGTCGAGGGCAAGCTCAACAGCTTCTACGAACAGGTCGTGCTGGTCGACCAGCCGTCCATCCGCGACCCGAAGACCACCGTCGGCGCCCTGATCGCGGCCGCCGTCGCCCGGCTCGGCGAGAACGTCACGGTCGCCCGCTTCGCGCGGTTCAAGGTGGGCGAGACGGGCGGCTGAGCGGTCCGCGCCGGCCGCGCGCCCGCTGCGCTATAATCCTTCCGGCCGGGCGCCGTATCCGGGGATTCCCGCTCGCGCGCGACGCGGAACGGAGCCGGCTCGTTTCCCGATGACCGGACGAGCCTGTCGGCGTGTCCTTCTGAAGCTCTCGGGCGAGGCGCTCGTCGGGAAGCAGTCCTTCGGCATCGACTCCGCCGTCGCCGACGGGCTCGCCTGCGAAATCGCGGCCGTCCGGGCGCTCGACGTCGAGATGGCGATCGTCATCGGCGGGGGCAACATCTTCCGCGGTCTCGCGGCCAGCGCCAGCGGCATGGACCGCTCCACCGCCGACTGCATGGGGATGCTCGCCACGGTGATGAACGCGCTGGCGCTCTCCGACGCCCTCGAGCGGCACGGCGCCTCGACGCGCGTGGTCACGGCGATAGAAATGCGCCAGGTCGCCGAGCCGTACGCGCGGCGCCGCGCCCTCCGGCACCTCGAGAAGGGCCGCATCGTGCTCTTCGCGGCGGGCACGGGCAACCCCTACTTCACCACCGACACCGCGGCGGCCCTGCGCGCGATGGAGATTCGGGCCGACGTCCTGCTCAAGGGCACGAAGGTCGACGGCATCTTCACGTCCGACCCGCTGACCGACCCCGGCGCCACCCGGCTCGACCGCATCTCGCACCGGCAGGTGATCGAACAGGGGCTCAAGGTGATGGACGCGACGGCCATCTCGCTGTGCATGGACAACGGCATGCCGATCGTGGTCTTCAACCTGCGCACGTCGGGCAACATCCGCCGCGCCGTCCTGGGCGAACCGGTGGGTTCGCTGGTGACCGAGGTCCTCGCCGACCGCCCGGAGGTAGCCACGTCATGACCGTGACCGATCCCGAATCCGCCCGCGCGGACGCCGAACGGCGCATGGACGGCGCCGTGGAGCACGTCCGGAAGGAACTCGCCGGCGTGCGCACCGGGCGAGCCTCGGTGAACCTCCTCGACAGCGTGCGCGTCGAGGCCTACGGCGCCCAGCTCCCCCTGAACCAGGTGGCCAGCCTGTCGGTGCCCGAATCGACCCTGATCGTCGCGGCGCCCTTCGACCCCTCGCAGATCAACGCGATCGAGAACGCCGTGCGCAACGCGAACATCGGGTTGAATCCGGGCAACGACGGCAAGGTGATCCGCATCCCCGTGCCCGCCCTCAACGACGAGCGGCGCAAGGAGATGTCGCGCCTCGTGCACAAGCTGGCCGAGGAGGGCCGGACCAGCGTGCGGCAGGTGCGGCGCGACGCCAACGACGCCCTCAAGCGCCTGCTGAAGAACCACGAGCTCTCCGAGGACGACGAACGCCGCGCGCTCGACGAGGTCCAGAAGCTCACCGACGCGCACGTCCGCCGGATCGACGACCTGCAGAAGGCGAAGGACGCGGAGCTGCTCGACCGCTAGCGGCCCGGCCGGCGCGGTTCGTCGATGTCGACGCTCACCCACCTGGAATGCTCGGCCGCCTGCGGCGCCGCGCCCCTCGACCCGCGGCAGGTGCGGCATCTGTGCGCCTGCGGCGCGCCGCTGCTGGCCCGCTACGACCTCGCGTCGGCGGCCCGGACCTGGCGGCGCGACTCGCTCCGCGATCGCCCGCCGACGATGTGGCGCTATCGGGAGGCGCTGCCTCCGGCCGGCGGCGCGGGGCCCGTGACCCTGGGCGAGGGCTTCACGCCGCTGGCGCACGCGCGGCGCCTCGGGGCCGCGCTGGGCATGGAGCGGCTCTACGTCAAGGACGAGTCGGTCAACCCGACCCACTCCTTCAAGGCCCGCGGCCTGTCGGCGGCCGTCACCGTCGCCCGGCGCCTCGGCGCAACCACGGTTTCGGTCCCCTCCGCCGGGAACGCGGCCGCCGCGGCCGCCGCCTACGCCGCCCGCGCGGGGCTGTCGGCCAGGGTCTTCATGCCCCGCGACGTCAAGACGCCGTTCATCCGCGAATGCGAGCTCCACGGGGCGGAGGTAACGCTGGTTGACGGCCTGATCACCGACGCCGGACGGGCGGCCGCGGCGGCCGGCGCCGGGCGCGGATGGTACGACGTCTCGACGCTGAAGGAGCCGTACCGCGTCGAGGGCAAGAAGACGATGGCCTACGAGGTCGCCGAGCAGCTCGGCTGGGAATGGCCGGACTGGATGATCTACCCCACCGGCGGCGGAACCGGCATCGTCGGCATGTGGAAGGCCTGCGCCGAGCTCGAGACGCTGGGCTGGATGCCGGCCGGCGCGCGCCGGCCGCGCATGGTGTCGGTGCAGGCGGAAGGCTGCGCGCCCATCGTGCGCGCCTTCCGGGACGGCGCCGAGCGCGCGGCGCCGTGGGAGGACGCCCGCACGGACGCCGACGGACTGCGGGTCCCGCGCGCCGTCGGCGACTTCCTGATCCTGCGCGCCCTGCGCGAGAGCGGCGGCGCGGCGGTGGCCGTGCGCGACGCCGAGATGATCGCGGCGATGCGCGAGCTCGGGGCCGCCGAGGGCATCAGCGCGGCGCCGGAAGGCGGCGCGACGCTGGCCGCCCTGCGCGCGCTCCTCGGCCGCGGCGCGATCGCGCCGTCCGACCGCGTCGTGCTGTTCAACACCGGCGGCGCGCTGAAGTACCTCGACCTGCTCGGTGTACAATGAACGGCCGGGGCCGCCGGATCCGTCCGCGGCCGCGCATCCTGCCGCCGTCGACAGGAACGGGCCGCTAGCTCAGCTGGGAGAGCGCCGCGTTCGCAACGCGGAGGTCGTGGGTTCGAGTCCCATGCGGTCCACCAACCTCGGCCGGCCATGACCAGGACCAACGCGCCGTACCGGGCCGTGCTGCGTTGCATCCGGGGCTGCGCCGGCGACCATTCCCTGCTCCAGCCGATCTACCGCTGCCCCGCCTGCGACGACCTGCTGGAGGTGCGCCACGACCTCGACGCCCTCCGGGACCGCTCGGCGGGCTCCTGGATGCGCCTGTTCGACGAGCGCTACAAGCGCACGACCTGGCCGTACGGGTCCTCGGTCTGGGGCAAGAAGGAATGGGTCTGCCCCGGCGTCGACGCCGACAGCATCGTCTCGATGGACGAGGGGGGGACCAACCTCTTCTGGGCGGAGCGCTTCGGGCGGGAGCTCGGCCTCGACGACCTGTGGGTGAAGCTGTGCGGCAACTCCCACACGGGTTCGTTCAAGGACCTCGGCATGACGGTGCTGGTCTCCCTCGTCCGGCAGATGATGCGCCGGGGCGTGGCGATCCGCGCGGTGGCCTGCGCCTCGACCGGCGACACGTCGGCGTCGCTGGCGGCGTACGCCGCCGCCGGCGGCATCCCCGCGATCGTGATCCTGCCGCGCGGCAAGGTCTCGACGGCGCAGCTCGTCCAGCCCCTCGCGCACGGCGCCACCGTGCTGGCCCTCGACACGGACTTCGACGGCTGCATGGCGATCGTCCGGAAGCTGTCGACCGAGGCGGGGATCTACCTGGCGAACTCGATGAACAGCGTCCGCCTGGAAGGACAGAAGACGGTCGGCATCGAGATCGTCCAGCAGTTCGACTGGGAGGTGCCCGACGTCGTCATCATTCCGGGCGGCAACCTCGGCAACGTGAGCGCCCTCGGCGCCGGATTCGACATGCTGGAGGCGCTGGGCGTGACGGCCCGCCGCCCGCGCATCGTCGTGGCCCAGGCCGCCGCCGCCAACCCGCTGTACCGGGCCTACCGCAACGGCTGGAAGTTCGAGCCGGTCAAGGCCGCCGCGACCCAGGCGTCGGCCATCCGCATCGGCAACCCCGTCTCCATCGACAAGGCCATCCGCACGCTGCGGCGCTACGACGGCGTCGTCGAGCAGGCGACCGAGGCCGAGCTGGCGGACGCGTCCGCCCGCGCGGACCGCACCGGCATGTACAACTGCCCCCACACCGGCGTCGCCCTCGCGGCGCTGGCCAAGCTGCGGACCCGCGGCGAGATAGCCGCGGGCGACCGCGTGGTGGTGATCTCGACGGCGAACGGGCTGAAGTTCACCGGCTTCAAGCTCGACTACCACCGCGCCGCGGCCGCGGACCTGCAGCCGCGCCTGGCCAACGCGCCCGTCGAGCTGCCGAACGACTACGACGCCGTCCGCCGGGCCGTCGCCCGGGTGACGGAGCACTGACCGCGCAAGACGTAACCGGGGCGTAACCCGCGCCGTCTTGACACCGCCGCCGGCCGCCGCCGACAATGTCCCATGGCCGTTCCGCGCATCACGAAGGAAGAGCTGCAGAAGCGCATCGAAGGCGGCGGCGACGGCGCGCCGCTGCTCGTCGACGTGCGCCTGAAGTATCCGTACGAGCACAGCACGGTCCGGCTGCCCGGCGCAGTCCGGCTGTCCCCGCCGGACTTCGACCCGTCGGCGCTGCCCCCCGGCCGGGACGTCGTCGCCTACGACTCCGACCCCGAGGAGATCGTCGGCGCGCGCGTCGCCGCCGCGCTGATCCGGCAGGGCCGCCGCGCCAGCGTCCTCCAGGGAGGCATCGTCGACTGGCTGGCCGCCAAGCTCCCGACCGAGGGCAAGGACGCGCCCAAGCAGAAACCGCCGGTGGCCGGCGCCCTCAAGGGCTAGGAGTCCGCGCCGCGGAACGGCGCACAGATCCATGACCTTCGCGCGTCGGCTCGCCGGGGCGGCCGTCCTGCCGTGCGCCTGCGTCCTGGCGGCGGCGGGCCAGTCCCCTTCTCCCCCGCCCGTCGCCGAGCTGCTGGCCGGCCTCCAGGCGCGCTTCGACCGCATGGCCGACTTCTCGGCGGACTTCGAGCACCGCTACGCCGGCGGCGTGCTGCGGGCCGCCGACGTCGAGCGCGGCGCCGTCCACGTCCGCAGACCGGGCCAGTGGCGCTTCGACTACGTCAGCCCCGAGACCAAGGTCTTCGTCTGCGACGGCGCGACGATCCACTCCTACTTCCCCGCCGACGGGCAAGTCGTGGTCAGCCCCCTGCCGGCGGACGCGGGCGCGTCCACGCCCGCCGCGTTCCTCGCCGGCGACGGCGACCTGCGGCGCGACTTCGCGGCCCGCTACGCGGCGCGGCCGGGGCCGGCCGGAACCTGGGCCGTCGAGCTGACGCCGATCCGCGGCGGCGCGGACTACGAGACCCTGACGCTGACCGTCGACCGGGACACGCTGGACGTCCGCGAGCTGGCCGCCACCGACTTCCAGGGCGGCGTGTCCACCTACGTGTTCTCCAACCTCCGGCGCAACCAGGGTCTGTCCGCCGCCCTGTTCGCGTTCGACGTCCCGGACGGCGTGGAGGTCGTCACCGATGACGTCTTCGCCCGCTGAGCGCCGGCGGCGCGGCGCGTCCCGCGCGCCGGCGCTGCTGCTGATCGTCGCGGTGTCGGCCTGCGCGACGGCGGGCGGCCTGCGCGACGGGGAACGGGCCGAGCGCGAGCGCGACTACGACCAGGCGGTCCTCCTCTACACCCGCGCCCTGCAGGAACGGCCGCACGACCGGAACCTGCAGCTCGCCCTCGGCCGCGCCCGGCTGCGGGCCGCGCAACTGCACTACGCGGAAGGACGGCGGCTGGAGCGGGAGGCGCAGTGGGCGGACGCGCTGGCCGAGTACCGCATCGCCTACGACCTGAACCCGGACATGGCCGACGTCGAACGCGCCCTGCGCGGCGCGGAAGAGGCCGTGCGGACCGAACTGGCGGGCCGGGCGGACGGACGGACGGCGCTGGAGGCGCTCATCGCCGACACGTTCGACGCCGCGCCGCCCGGGCTGGACCTGCCGCGGGACCTCGCCCTCCCGGACTCGGTCGTCTTCGCCAGCGAGAGCGCGCGCGCGGTCTTCGCGGCCCTGGGCGCGCTGGCCGGCGTCAGCGTCGTCTTCGACGCGCAGTTCCGCGACGCGCCGTTCGCCGGCGACCTGCGGGAGATGACCTTCGAAACCGCGCTCGCGGTCGTCGCCGCCGCCACCGGCAACTTCTACCGGGTCACCGCGCCCGGGGCCGTCACCGTCGTCCCGGACACGCCGGCGAAACGCCGCGAGTACGAAGAGGAGATCATCCGCACCTTCTACCTGAGCAACGCGGACGTCACCGAGACCATCGACCTGCTGCGCCTGGTGGTCGACCTCCGCCGGCTGGCGCCGGTGACGGCCACGAACGCCATCTCCATCAAGGACACCCCCGAGCGCGTCGACGCCGCGGCGCGGCTCATCCGGGCCGTCGACAAGGCGCGCCCCGAGGTCGTCATCGAGGTGCAGCTGCTCGAGGTCGACCGGAGGAGGTTCCGGGACTACGGCCTGCGGTTCACGTCGATCGGCGCCAATTCGCGGATCCGGGCCGGCGAGTCGGCGGTCAGCGGGGAGACGGACACCGACGGCGAGACCACCGGCCTGGGGCTGTCCATCGACGACCTGCGGCGCGTCAGCGGCTCGAACCTGTTCGCCGCCAACCCGTCCAACCTGATGCTGCGCCTGCTGCGGACGGACCGGAACACGCGGATCCTCGCCAACCCGCAACTCCGCACCTCCGACGGCGTCGCCGCCGAGGCGCACTTCGGCGAGCGCGTACCCGTGCCGGTCACGACGTTCACGCCCTTCGCGGCCGGCGGCATCAGCCAGCAGCCGATCACCTCCTTCAACTACGAGAACATCGGCGTCAACATCGAGATCGAGCCGCGCGTGCACCACAACGACGACGTCTCGCTGGCGCTCGAAGTCGAGGTCAGCAACATCTCGGGGACGGGCTTCGGCGACCTGCCGCAGTTCGGCAACCGTTCGATCACGACGCGGATCCGGCTGCGGGACGGGGAGACCAACATCCTCGCCGGCTTCATCCGCGACGAGGAACGGGAAACGCTGAAGGGCGTCCCCGGTCTCAGCCGCGTCCCGGTCCTCGGGCGTCTCTTCGGCCGCACCCGGACCGACAACCAGGAGACCGACATCGTGCTGACGTTGCGGCCGCGCGTCATCCGGCCGCTCGCGCTCGACGAGGACGACCTGCGGCCCTTCCGCGTGGGAAGCGCCGCGCTGACCGCCGGGTCGGGGCTGACCGGCGGGTCGGGGCCGCCGCCGATCCCGCCCCGCGCGCAGCCGCCGCAACCCCGCCCCGGACGCGCGCCCGGACCGGAGACGCAGCGTCCGATAACCGCCCCCGCCCCGCCCGACCGCTGATGCCGGCCCGGGGCTTCAGTCCTCGACCGCGACCCGCGCCCCGAGCGCGCGCAGGCGGTCGACGACGCTGGCGTAGCCCCGCTCGACCGTCTCCAGCGGACTGACGCGGCTCTCCCCGTTCGCGGCCAGCGCGGCCGCGATCAGGGCCATTCCCGAACGCAGGTCGCGCGTGTCCAGGGTCCGCCCGTTCAGCGGGCGGCCGCCCTCGACGAGGATGCGGTGGGGGTCGCACAGGAACAGGTCGGCCCCCATGCCGCTCAACTGCTCGAGCGCGAACAGACGCAACTCGTACATCCAGTCGTGGATGAGGGTGCGGCCCGCGGCCTGCGTGGCCAGCACGGTGACCAGGCTCACCATGTCGCTCGGAAAACCCGGCCACGGCGCGGTGGTGATCTGGCGCACGGCACGGGGCCGGGACGGCCGGACCACGAAACGCCCGCCGGCGGCGGCTTCGCAGCGCACCTGCATCCCGGCGAGCACCGCGGTCAGCGGCTCGAGGTCCACGCCTTCGACGCCGCCCAGATCGATCTCGCCGCCGGTGATCGCGGCGACCACCGCCCAGCTCCCGGCCTCGATGTAGTCGCCGCGCAGCCGGTGCGAGGTCCCGCGCAGCCGGGCGCCGCCGGCGACCCGCACCGTCGGCGTGCCGGCGCCCTCGATCCCGGCCCCCATGCCCCGCAGGCAGGCGCACAGCTCCACGACGTGCGGTTCGCAGGCGGCGTGGCGGATCTCGGTCACGCCGGGCGCCGCGGCCGCGGCCAGAACGGCCGTCTCCGTGCCGGTGACCGACGCCTCCTCCAGATAGAACGAGGCCGCCGTCAGCCCGTCCGGCGCCTCGAAGCGGTGCCGCTCCCCCGCCCGGTCCCGCACGCCCATGGCCCGCAGCGCCTGCAGGTGCGCGGCCAGGGTGCGCCGCCCCGGGAAGTCCCCGCCCGGCGGGGCCAGCGTGGCCCGCCCCAGCCGCGCCAGCAGGGGCCCGACCAGCAGCACGGAGCCGCGCAGCCGGCCGACCAGCCGCGGGTCCGGCTCGTCGGCGCGGACCTCCGCGCAGCGGACCCGCAGCGTCGTGGTGCCGATGCCCTCCACCTCGGCGCCGAGTCCGCGCAGCAGCTCGGCCATGACCCGCACGTCGCCGATCCGCGGCACGTTCGACAGGGTGCACGGCTCGTCGGTCAGCAGGCACGCCGCCAGGAGCGGCAACGCCGCGTTCTTGTTTCCTTCGACGTCCACCGACCCGCCGAGCCGGTGGCCGCCTTCGACGATGAGCGTCGCCATGCGTTCGCTTCGAGCCTCCGCCGGGACTACGCGTCGAACTCTCCGAGGAACACGACTTCCGGGACCAGCGTCACGCCGTAGCGGGCGGCGACGTCCGCCCGGCAGCGATCGATCAGCAGCCGCACGTCCCGCGCCCGCGCGCCGGGTTCGGTGACGATGAAGTTGGCGTGCGCGCGCGACACCCGCGCCCCGCCCACCGCGCGCCCCTTCAGCCCGGCGCCGTCGATCAGCGCGCCCGCCGCGCACGGCGCGCCGGCCGGGAGACGCGCGCGGCCGGGGTCCGGGTTGCGGAACACGCAACCCGCGCTGGGCGCGGCGAGCGGTTGCGTGCGCTTGCGGAAGCGCAGCGAAGACCGCGCCTCCGCCCGCAGGTCGGCCACCGGGGCCGGCGCCACCGCGAACTCCGCCCAGAGCACGACTTCGCCGCTCTCCTGCACCCGGCTGCGGCCGTACCCGAAACCCATCCGTTCCCGGGGCGCGCGGCGCGTCTCCCCGCCGCGCCCCAGCAGGCCGGCCGCCTCCACCCGCCCGCCGATCGACCGGCCGTGAAAATGCGCGTTGCCGCGGACCGCGCCGCCGACCGTGCCGGGCGTGCCGGCCCACGCCTCCAGCCCGGCGAGGCCGCGGTTGATCGTCCAGCGGATCAGCCCGTTCAGGGTGACTCCCGCCGCCGCGCGCACCACGCCCGGCGCCGTCCGCGCGACCTCCCCGCGCCGCAACCGGACGACGAGGCCGCGCACGCCGGCGTCGGCGACCAGCACGTTGGAGCCGCCGCCGAGCAGGGTCAGCGGCAGGTCCAGCGCGCGGGCCGCGTCGACGGCCGCCGCGGTCTCGAGCGCGGAGCGGGACTCCAGAAACCAGTCGGCGCGCCCCCCGACGCGCAGCGTCGTCAGCGGCGCGAGCGGCTCCCCGCGGCGGATCCGGCGCGGGTCGAGCGCCGCGCCGAGCAGCGCCCGCAGGTCCCGGTCGACGTCGTCCGGCCGCCGCCCGCCACCCGCCGCGGTCCCGGCGTCCGTCACGGGGCGCGGGTTTCCCCGGCCGACGTCGTCCGGCCGCCGCCGGCCCCCGGCCGGCGCCGCGCCGCGGACCGCCGCCGATTCAGGCGCTCTCACCATCGGACTCCGGCTCGGACGCCCGCAGGGCCTCCCGCGCCGTCCGGTGGTCGCACGGCTCGAACTCGATCCAGTCGCCGGGGGCGAGCTGCGCGAGCACGGGAACGTCCGCGGTGATGACCGTCGCCACGCGCGGGTACCCTCCCACGGTCTGGCGGTCCGCCATGGCGACGATGACCTCCCCGGACGGCACCACCTGGACCGCGCCGACCGGGAATCCCTGCGACAGCAGGCTCAGGCCCTCGGGCCCGGCTATCGGCGCGCCGTCCAGACGATACCCCATCCGATCGGATTCCGGCCGGATCGCGTAGCGCGCGGACTCCAGCCGGCCGAGGACGGGCGGATCGAACAGACCGGCGTGCGGGCCGGGCAGCACGCGCACGCGCGCGCCCCCGAACGGCAGGCGCCGCCCCCAGCGCGCCGCCGGCGGCTCCCGGCGCGGCGCGCCCCGCTCGGGGCCGACGCCCAGCCGGTCCCCGGCCCGCAGCGCCCGCCCCTCCAGACCGCCCATGCCGCTGCGCAGGTGCGTGGACCGGCTGCCGAGCACCGGCGGCACGTCCAGACCGCCGGCCGCAGCGACGTACGCCCGGGCCCCCGCCGCGCGCCGGCCGAACGCCAGGGTCTGGCCGGGTTCGGCGCGCAGCACGGTGTCCGTCGACACCGCGCGGGCGCCGAGCCGCAGCTCGAACTCCGCGCCGGCGACCGCGACCCGCAGGGCCGTCTCGAAGCGCAGCCTCGGGCCGGACAGGGTGACCTCAAGCGTGGCCGCCCCGGCCGGGTTGCCGACCAGCCGGTTCGCCCGGCGATGCGCGGCCAGGTCCATCGCGCCCGACACCGAAACGCCGTAGTGCTGATGCCCCCACCGGCCGGTGTCCTGCACGGTCGTCAGCAGGCCGGCGTCCTCGACCACCAGTCCCCGCCGGGCGCCGGTCACCGCCTGCCGCTCTCCAGCCGGCCGTACGACGCTTCGTCGATCGGCTCGAACCGCACCAGGTCTCCGGCCGCCAGGAGGAAGGGGTCGCGGCGGGCCGGGTCGAAGACGCGGACCGGCGTCCGGCCGATCAACTGCCAGCCGCCCGGCGAGGCGACCGGATAGACGCCGGTCTGGCGGGCCGCGACGCCGACGGAGCCGGCCGGCACGTGGACGCGCGGCGCGGCCCGCCGCGGCGCGGCGATCCGCGGGTCCACGGCGCCCAGGTAGGCGAACCCCGGCTGGAACCCGAGCAGGTAGACGCGGTAGGCCGCGGCGCGGTGGCGTTCGACCACCTCCGCCTCGCTGCAGCCCGCGAACCGCGCGACGGCGGCCAGGTCCGGTCCGCGCGCGCCGCCGTAGCGGACCGGCAGCCGGTGCTCCCGCCGCGGCCGGGCGGCGTCCCCTCCGGCGGCCGGCGCGGCCCCGGCGGCCAGCCGGCGCAGCACGCCGGCGAGCGCGTCGACGTCGCAGGCCAGCGGATCGCAATGGACGGTGACGGTGGCGTAGGCCTCGACCACGTCCCGCACGCCGGCCACGCGCCGCCGCCGCAGCGCGCCGGCCACGGCGATGCAGCGCGCGTTGACGTCCGGGTCCAGGCGGGACGGCCCGGCGAGCACCAGGGCGGAGTCGCCGTCGCGGAACACCTCCCACTCCGGCGGCGCGGCCGCGGCCATCTCAGGCGCCGGCCTCCGCCGCCGGAGCGCCGAGCCGCCGGCACAGGGTCTCCCGCAAGCCGCCGAAGTCCCCGTTGGACATCAGGACCACGCGGTCCCCCGGCCGCGCTTCCCCGGCGACGGCGTCGCCGATCGCGTCCATCGTGTCGAGATGCCGCGCGCGCGTCCCGGCCGCCCGCAGGTCCGCGACGAGCCGCGTCTCCGACAGCCTCTCTCCGGCGGGCAGGGTGGAGCGGAAGACGGGGGCCACCAGCACCTCGTCCGCCGCCGCGAGCGCCTCGGCGTAGGCGGCCTGGAAGACGCGGCGGCACGAGGTGGCCGAGCGCGGTTCGAAGACCGCCCAGACGCGCCCGTCCGGCGACGCGGCCCGCAGGGCGGCGACCGTCTCGCGCACCGCCGTCGGGTGGTGCGCGAAGTCGTCGTAGACGGTGACGCCCCGCCCGGTCTCGCGCCGGTCGAGCCGCCGGCGCACGCCGGCGAAACGGCCCAGCGCCGCCGCCGACGCCTCCGGGTCGACGCCCGCGGCGGCGCAGGCGGCCACCGCCGCCAGCGCGTTGCGCACGTTGAAGGCGCCGATCAGGGGCAGGTCGACGCGCGCCGCCGGCCGGCCGCGGTGCAGCACGTCGAAGCGCGTGCGGTCCGCGCCGGGTTCGACGCCGGCCGCCCGCCAGTCCGCGCCGGCGTCGAGCCCGAACGTCTCGACGGGGCTGTGCGCGGCCGCGGCGAGCGCCCGCGCGCCGGGGTCGTCGCGCCCCAGCAGGACGCGGCCGTTCGCCGGCACGAGGGCCAGCAGACGGCGGAACGCCAGCTCCAGCGCCGCCAGGTCGGGATAGACGTCGGCGTGGTCGAACTCCAGGTTGCCGACCACCGCGACGAAGGGCAGGTACTTGAGGAACTTCGCCGTCTTGTCGAAGAACGCGCTGTCGTACTCGTCCCCCTCGATCACGAACAGGCCGCCGCCGCCCAGCCGGTAGCCCGCGTCGAAGTTGCGCGGGACGCCGCCCACCAGGAAGCCCGGGTCGAGGCCGCACTCGACCAGGGCCCAGGCGATCATCGACGTCGTCGTCGTCTTGCCGTGGGTGCCCGCCACGACGATGGGCCGCGCGTCCCGCAGGAAGCGGTCGCGCACCATCTCCGGCAGCGAGACGTAGCGCATCCGCCGCGCCAGCGCCGCCTCGACCTCCGGGTTGCCGCGGGACACCGCGTTGCCGATCACGACCACGTCGACGTCCCCGGTCAGGCGGCCGGCGTCGTAGCCCGGCGACACCTCGATCCCCTCGCCGGCCAGGAAGGCGTCCATGGGCGGCCAGGCGTGGGCGTCCGACCCGCGGACGCGCAGTCCCTGCCGCTTCAGCATGGCGGCCAGCGTGGCCATCGCCGTCCCGCAGATCCCGACGAAGTGGACGCTGGTCACGCGACCGCCGCCTCCTCCACGACGAGCCGGGCGGGGCCGGCGGCGTCGACGGTCACGGCGACCCCCAGCGGCAGGGTCAGCAGCGGCCCGGCGGCGTGTCCCGTCGGCACGCCGAACAGCACCGGACCCGGCGTGTCCGCCAGCGCGTCCGCCAGCACCGAGCGCGCGGCCGGTCCCGCCTCGGGTTCGTCGCAGCCGGGAAACTCGGCGCAGACCACGGCGGCGGCGCGGGACAGGACGCCCGCCTGGCGCAGCTGCAGCAGCATCCGGTCGAGCCGGTAGGGTCTTTCGCCCACGTCGTCGAGCAGGAGCACGAACCCGGGCGGCGGGTCGAAGGCGTACGGCGTGCCCAGCGAGGCCGCCAGTTGGGTGAGCGTGCCCCCCAGCAGCGGTCCGCGGGCCCGCCCCGCCTTGAGCGCCTCCACGCCCTCCGCCGCGAGCGCGCCGTGGGGCCGGGGCCGCGTCAGGAGGCCGAGCAGGGACTCGCGGTCGTAGCCGGCGCTTCCCTCGGCCAGGTGGACCAGCATCGGCCCGTGGAACGCGGCCAGGCCGCAATGGGTCGTCAGGTAGCTCAGCAGGGCCGTCACGTCGCTCGACCCCAGCAGCGCCTTGCATCCGGCGCGCAGCTCGCCGGCCGGCAGCCGCGGGAGCAACTGCGCGCTGCCGTACCCGCCGCGCACGGCGAGCACGCCCGCGACGGCCGGGTCGCGCCACGCCGCGGCGAACGCCCGCGCGCGCGCCTCGGCCGGCCCGGCCACGTAGTCCCGCCGCTCGAACACGGAGGCGTCGAACACCGGCGTGAACCCCAGCGCCCGCAACTCGCCGACGCCGCGGTCGAACGCCGCCCGGTCGAAGGGACTCGCCGGCGCCACCAGCGCGATGCGGTCGCCCGCGCGCAACGCCCGCGGCCTGCGCACCACCGGAAGATTCCGCGCGTCAGGCCGCCGGCGCCCGCGCGTACCGACGCCGCCGGTACGCCCCGGCGGCGGCCAGCAACCCGGCCAGGACGCCGGCGCCGGCCAGCGGCAGCGCCGGCACGGGGGTGTCGTCGGTGTCGTCGCCGTCACCCGGGTCGCCGGCGCCGACGCTCGGCGTCGCCGTCCGCGATTCCGACGACGGCCCGTCCGGTCCGCCGAGCAGCGCCAGGGCCGTGACGGTGACCGTGTGCTCGACGCCGTTGACGAGGCCGTCGACCACCGCCTCGGTAACGCCCGCGGCGGTGTAGGCCCGGCGGAACCGGCCGGAGGCGTCCTCGGCGTGGACGCGGTACTGCGAGACGGGACCGGCCGCAGCGGACCAGGAGACGCGCAGGGCGCCGTCGAGCGGCTCGACGCGGACGCCGAGGACTCGACCCGGCGCCGGGCCGAGCGGCACGACGGTCAGCGAGGAAGGTCTCCCGGTTCTGGCAGTGCGGACTGCAGAAGCCTGGACCTCGCACGGGACGCCCTCGACGAGACCGCCGACCGCCCCGGACGTCGCGGTCCCGAGGTTAACGACATTCCAATTCCCCGCGGGACACCGGTAATCGAGCCGATACGAGACATCCGACGACATCGAGGTCGCGAGGGCGGTGGGCGGGTTCCAGGACGCGCGGAACCCCCGGACGGTCGGAACGACCTGAAAGCCGGTGACGGCGGGCAGGCGGGTCAGGAACGCGTTCGGGGTCCGGACCCACGAAGAAGAGGTCATGCCGGTCTGCTCCGCGCGCACGAACACGACGTAGCGCATGTCCGCCTCGACGCCCCGGAAGGTATGGGGCGAAGTCCTGAGCCCGTTGGACACGACGGACGGATCCGTCAGCGGGTCGGGCGGCGCGGAGGGAACACTCGCTCCCGGCGCGACACGGACCAGCACCACGCGGGAACTCGCGCCCGTGTTCGAGTTCGTCCACGTGATCTGCAGGTCGACGAAGTCGAAGTCGCAAATGCCCGTGACGCAGGCTGACGTGTCGATGGTCGGGTCCGTCAGCGTCGTCTGCGCCGCGGCGGGACCGGAAGCGATCGCCCACAGCGCCACCGCAACGCCCGCCGCCGACGCGGCGCGGGCGCCGGCGCAGCGCGCCGGGGAAGGACGTCCGCCCACCGGGGACGGCGTCGGCCGCGGCCACCCCGGCCGCATCCGCCCGGCCGCGGCCGCCCCGGACGCATCCGCCCGGACGCACGACGTCAGCCGACGAAACAGGCTGTCTATCAGCACTTCGATCTCCTGGAGTCGTTTCGACGGGGGCCGTTTCCCCTACCGCCTGGCGCCGGAACGCGACTCGCGCCGCTTCGCCCCCCCCCCCCCCGCGAGATGAGGGTGCCGATCCTCCTCCGACAGCCCCCTCATCGTACCACACGCGAGCCGCCGAAGCCGCCGAAGCCGCCGAAGCCCGCCGAGCCGACGCCGGCCGACGGACGTGAACGCCTTGCCGGACAGCCAGGGGTCCGCGCCGTAGAACCGCGCGGACCCTGTACGGCTCGGCCGGGCGCCGGGCGGAGCCGTCAGGCACGAGCGGCGGACGAGGCGGGCGCCCGCGGCCGCCGACCGCGGACGGACCTCCGTGCAGGCGCGGGCGAAGCGGGCGATGCGGTCGCCGCCGACCGCGCCGGGCCGGCGATTCCGGCCGCCGGCCCGTGGTATGGTGAAGGTCCGATGTTCGACACCCACGCGGTCGCCCGGACCCTGACCGAGGCGGAGCTGACGCCGGCCCAAGCCGACGCCATCACCGACGCGGTGCGGCTGGCCGCCGAGCACGACGCCGCCGCCATCGACGTCGAGACGCTGGCCACGAAGTCGGACGTCGCCGGCGTCGAAGCCGCGCTGAAGTCCGACATCGCCGGCGTCGAAGCCGCGCTGAAGTCCGACATCGCCGAAGTGAAGTCGGACGTCGCCTCGGTGAAGTCGGACGTCGCCGCGCTCGAGGCCGTTCTGAAGTCGGACGTCGCCGGCGTCCAGGCGAACGTCACCACCGTCGAGGCCGCTCTGAAGTCGGACGTCGCCGGCGTGAAGTCGGACGTGGCCGCCCTCGAAGCACGCCTGAACGCCAGGACCAGCGCACAGGAAACCCGGCTCATCAAGTGGATGGTCGGTGTCGGCGTCGGCGTCGCGGGCCTGGTGGTCGCGGCGCTGCGTCTGCTCGGCCAGGGAGCCGCGCCGTAGCAACGGCGCGGACTCCCGCGGGCCCGGACGGGCGCCGGGCGGAGCCGTCAGGCGACGCCTGGCGGGCGCTACCGCTGAAGCGCCTCCCGCATCGCGCCGGCGACGTCCTGGTGCTCCGCGCACCCGACCACGCCGTCCAGCCGCGCCTGCGCCGGGGGGCGCCACCGGCCGTCGTCCCGCAGGAACTTCTCGCGGGCGCGCCGTTGCCGCCCCAGGGCCTCCTCGACGCGCCGCGCGGGCAGCGAGCCGTCCTCGACCGCGTGGATCAGGCCCTCGACCACCGCCGCCTGCGCCGCCGGGTCCGGTTCGCACAGCAGCACCAGGTCGCAGCCAGCCGCGACGGCGTCGACGGCCGCGGGGGCCGGCGCCCGGTGCTCGGCGATGGCCCCCATCGCCATGTCGTCGGTCACCACGAGCCCGCCGTAGCCCATCTCGTCCCGCAGCAGGCCGCTGACCACGGCCCGCGACAGGGTCGCCGGCGCCGCTTCGTCCAGCGCCGGATAGCGGACGTGGGCGGTCATGATCGCCGCTGCGCCCGCCTCGACCGCGGCGCGGAACGGCGGCAGCTCGACCTCCCGCAAGCGCCGCTCCTCGTGCTCGACGACCGGCAGCTCCCGATGCGAATCGCGGCTCGTGTCCCCGTGGCCGGGAAAGTGCTTCCCGCAGGCCGCCACGCCCTCGGCCTGGAGGGCCTCGATGAAGACCGCGCCGAGACGGGCCACGTCGGCCGGGTCCGCGGCCAGCGCCCGATCGCCGATGACCGGGTTGGCGGGGTTGGTGTGCACGTCGAGCACCGGGGCGTAGTCCAGGGTGACGCCGACGCTGCGCAACTCGCGCGCCAGGGCCCGGGCGAAGCGTTCGGTCAGCGCCGAATCCCCGCAACGGCCGAGCGCCGCCGCCGGCGGCCACTCCGTGAACGGCGCCCGCAGGCGCTGCACCCGCCCCCCTTCCTGGTCGACGCTCACCCACGGGGGGACGTCGGAAAGCCGCTTCACGGCGTAGGCCAGCTCGGCCACCTGCAGCGGCGCTTCGACGTTGCGCGCGAACAGGATCACGCCGCCCAGATCGAACTCGCGGGCCAGCGCGCGCAGCTCCGCCGGGAGCGAGAAGCCCTCGAAACCCGCCACGACGAGCTGTCCGATGCGCCGCGGCAGACCTGTCGGCATTTTCGGTTGGAGACCGCGAATCGCGCCGGCGGCGGCCCTCGCGGGTCGTATCGAACTCCGGCGCGGCCAGCGCGGACGCGCGGGCGGGCCCTCGCGGGTCGTTATCGAACTCCAGCGCGGCCGGCGCGGACGCGCGGGCGCTCCCCGACGCGGGCGGAGGAACGCCGCGGCTCATTATAATTCGCGCGTGCGGGTTCACGCCTCGGCTCCCACGCGCGTCGACCTCGCGGGCGGGACGCTGGACATCTGGCCCCTCTACCTGCTGCACGAGAACGTCCGGACCCTCAACGCCGCCGTCACCATCCGCGCCGAGTGCCGGCTGGCGCCCCACTCCGGCGGCCGGCTGCGCGTCGTGGCCGAGGACACCGGGGCGCGGGTCGAGGCGGCCCACTGGTCGGAGCTGGACGGCGGCCCGGCCCTGCGCCTGGTCTCCCGCGTCCTCCGCTTCTTCCGCGCCGAGGGACTCGCGGTGTCCACGCGCTCCGCGGCGCCCGTCGGGGCCGGGCTGGCCGGCTCGTCGGCCCTCAACGTCGCCCTCTGCGCGGCGCTGGCGCGGTGGCGCGGGCGGAGCCTGGACGGCGAGGCCCTGATCGGGCTGGCCCGCGACATCGAGGCCCAGGTGCTCGGCGTGCCCACCGGGGAGCAGGACTACCGGCCGGCCGTCTACGGGGGCGCCGCCGCCCTCGAGCTGGGTCCGGGGGGCGTGACCCGCGCGCCGCTGCGGGTGGACGTCGAGGCCCTCGCCGGCCGGATCGTGCTGGCGTACACGGGCCAGTCGCGCGACTCCGGCATCAACAACTGGGAGGTCACCAGGCGCCGCATCGACGGCGACCCGGCGCTCGTCTCCCTGTTCGACGAGATCCGCGACGTGGCGCTCGGCATGCGGCAGGCCCTCGAAGCGGCGCGCTGGGACGACGCCGCCCGCCACCTCGCGCGCGAATGGGACCTGCGCAAGCGCCTGGCGCCGGGGGTCACCACCGCGCGGCTCGACGAGCTGATCCGCCGCGGACGCGAGGCGGGGGCCGACGCCGCCAAGGTCTGCGGGGCGGGCGGCGGCGGCTGTCTGCTCTTCCTGACCCCGCCCGACCGCGCGGGGACGGTGCGCGGCGCGCTGGCCGAGGCCGGCGCCCGCGTGCTCGACTGCCGCATCGACACCCGCGGCCTGGAAGTGAACGTCGACTGATCGTCGGCGGCTTCCCGCGAACGCTGCTCGATCCGCGGAGCCTGGAAATCCGATTCCCCTCGCCCGGCCGGCGGCGCCGGCCGTCACCATCCCCAGGCGGCCCGATCCGGGTCGAGTTCCAGGACGTCGGCGCTCTCGCCGTTCCGCATCGCCGCCGCCGCCTCACGGCGGACCCGCTCGGGGTCGACCCCCGCCGCCGCGAGCACCGCGTTGATCCCGTCTCCCTCGAACCGCTCCTCGAGGTCGTCAGGCCGGCCGTAGATCCGCGTCTCCCGGCCGAGCCCGGTCTCGGTTTCGACGACCGCCGCGCCGCCGCGCGCCCGCAACCGCACGCGCCGGTACACGGCGGCCATGACCGCGCGCCGGGCATGGCCGGCCGGGTCGGCCCGTATCCCTTCGTACCGCGGGGGCACGCCGTGGAGCTCGAGGGACGCTTCCTCGGCGAACTTCTCGCGCTCCATGTCCCAACTCACGAGCCGCCAGCGGACGTCGTCTCCGGCCAGCGCGTTGACGGCCGTCGCGAGCGCCCGCGGCGCGGCGGTTCCGGCCACCGCCAGGTCGTAGAGGTCCCGGACCGGCGGGTTCAGCGAGCGGTTGCCGAACTTGCCGGTCAGAATCTGGCTCGACGCCAGCACGGCCGCCTCCCCGCCGTCGACGATCGCGCGCCGATGGCCGACCCGCGGTTGCGCTTCCGCCGCCAGCATCTCGATCCGCGATTCCTCGAACAGGACCTGGCTGAATCGACCGAAACGGATCTTCCGGGCGCCGGCGGCTTCGAGCCGGCAGTGCAGTTCCGGCGCGGCCTCCGGACGCAGCAGCCGCGTCTCGGTCCGCGGGTGGACCAGCAGGTCGACGTCACGACTCTCCCGGTGCCGCCAGCGCGCGGCGAGGATGGTGCCTCCCCCGATGCGCCAGCCGCTCCGATCCGGCGTGCGCGGGGTGACGTACTCGTCCAGGATCGCGCGTGTCCGGCCCAGGAGGGCGCGGGCCGGTTCCGGCAGCGTCAGCTCCTCCACATTGCCGCCGGGCGGTCAGCGCCGCGCCAGCCGGTTCAGTTCCCTCGCGACCCGGGGGTGGCCGGCCCGCGCCCGGTGCACGGCGGCGACCAGCTCGCGCATCGTGTACACCTCTTCGGCCCAGGCGAGGACGATCTGGGCGGGCTCCGCTTCCCGGGTCCACACGCGGACCAGGGCGCGCTGGCGGCGGGTCGGCGTTTCGGCGTGGATCGCGTCGTAGAACTCCGCGCTGGTCGGCGGCACTTCCCAGCCGCAACAACTGCTGGCGAGGCGGCTCCGGACCGTGGCGCTTCGCGCGCGGACGGCCTCGGGATCGTGTCCCGGCAGACATTCGCCGCGGACCCTCTCGTCGGCGCGGCGGTCGCTGAACGCCTCGGCCGGCGCGAGGACGCCGGGTTCGCCGTCGCGGTCCGCCGCCTTCACCCGCCGGCGCAGCATGCGCCACTCTTCCAGGGTCATCTCTCCCCGCGCGCCGTCGTTCGCCACGAATCCATCACCGCGGGACGGAATCGACAGTCATCTCCGCATCGCGCGCCGTCATTCGGCGACGAAGCTCGCGTAGTTCGACGGCGTGACCCGCATGCTCACCACTTCGCGCATCGCGCCGAGAGGTCGGCCCGGGCGCTGGTTGATGGTGAACACGAAGGCCCCGGCGTTGCCGATCCGCAGGTCGATCGCCCGCTCCGCGGCGACCACCTCCCGTTCGCCCGGGCGCAGGATGCGCGAGACCACGGTCTCCCCGTCGGCGTCGACCTCGACCCAGCACTCCGCCGTCGCGCGCATCTCCATCGTCAGCGCCGCGGAATCGGCCGGCGCGGCCGGAAGCGCGCCGTCGCGCGCCGCGGCCTCGACCGGCCGGGGCTCGGGCGGCGCCGGCGCGGCGAACGGCGTCCCTCCGGGCGGCGGGGCCTCGCCGCCGCCCGCCGCCGCCGGCCGCCGGCCGTCCGGGAGGACGGCCCCCGCCAGCCAGACGATCAGCGGCGCCGACAGCAACGCGATCCAGATCAGTCCCTTCGCCGTCCTCTGACGCCGCGCGAACTCCTCGTTCGCGCGGCCTTCGATGGTCGCGAGCAGGGTGGAGACGGAGGATTCCTCCGGAAACCGGGCCTCGAAGCGCTCCAGCGTCGCCCGCGGGTCGAGGCCGACCGCGTCGGCGTACGAACGGACGAAGCCCCGGGTGAAGATGCCGCCGGGGAGACTGTCGATCTCGTCGCGCTCGATGGCCTGCAGCGTGGAGACGGGGATCTTCGTGGAGGCCGAGACCTGCTTCAGGGTCACGCCGCGCGCGGCGCGGGCGTCGGCGAGCAACTTGCCGAACGGCCCGGAAGAAGGATCGGACATGAACCGCACGCTAATCGACGGTTCCGCGCCTGTCAAACGCGGCCCGCAACGCCCGCACGCGCGCGGCGATCCGCGCGCGGCGATCCGCGCGCGCCGCGACGTGGAAGAGCCGGATGCCGGCCACGCCGGCCGCGCCGGCCGCCGCCAGCGCCGCCCCGTCCGCCGCCCCCGCCCCGCCGATGGCCAGAACCGGCCCGGGGAACGCCCGCGCGACGGCGCCGAGCCCCTCCAGCCCCAGCGGCCGGCGGCCCGGTTTCGACGCCGACCGGAACACCGTGCCGGCCAGCAGGTAGTCGACCGCGCCGGACTCCGCCGCGCGCCGCGCGGCGTCCGCGCCGTGCACGGACCGCCCGACGATCCAGCCGCGCGGGCCGAGCGCGCGTACGCGCGCCGCGCAACGCCCGTCGTCCTTCAGGTGCACGCCGGCGGCGCCGGCCGCCAGCGCCACGTCCGGGCGGTCGTTGACGAGGACCCGCGCCGACGTGCCTCGCGCGCGCTCCACCGCGGCCCGCACGAGGTCCAGGAGGTGACGATCGGTCAGACCCGGCTCCCGGATCTGCACCAGGTCCACGCCGGCCGCCGCGCAGTCGGAGACGACGTCCAGAAGCTCCCGCCCGGCCCGCTCCTCTCCTCCCGCGGCGGCGTCCGCGAGCACCCGGCGGTCGGTCACGAGGCAGATCGACGCGCGCGGCGGCGCGCTCCGGGCGCGTTCCATCACGGTCACGGGACGCGCGTCCGGAACGAGCGCCGGTGCGCGTCCGAGTATCCGAACCGGGCGAGGGCGCGGACGTGGGCGGGCGTGCCGTACCCCTTGTGCCGATCGAATCCGTAGCGCGGGTCGACGCCGTGCAGCCGGACCATCTCCCGATCGCGGGTCACCTTGGCGACGATGGACGCCGCCGCGACGGCCGCGCAGCGCCGGTCGCCGCCCACGACGCCGCGTTGCGGCAGATCCAGGCCGGGCACGGCGAAGCCGTCGATCAGCGCGAACGCCGGCGGCGGATCGAGCGCCTCGACGGCCCGCCGCAGCGCGTCGAGCGACGCCCGGTGCACGTCGAGTCGATCGACGTCGGCCGGCGACGCCTCGGCCACCGCCCAGCGGGCCGCCGCCGTGATCCGCGCGTAGAGCCGCTCGCGCCGCGCCGGGGTCAGCAGCTTCGAGTCGCGGAGCCCCGTGACGCGCCGGCGGGGGTCGAGCACCACGGCCGCCGCCACCACCGGCCCCGCCAGGGCCCCGCGGCCGGCCTCGTCGGCCCCCGCCACGTCCGCGAAACCGCGCCGCCGCAGCGCGTTCTCCAGGGTCCGCCGCGCCGCCGGGCGCCGCATGGCTCCGTCAGCGGCGCCGCCGCTCCCGCAAACGCGCCGCCTTGCCCCGCAGCTTTCTGATGAAGTAGAGCTTCGCCCGGCGCACGCGCGCGGAGCGCACGACCTCGATCCGGTCGATCATCGGCGAGTGCAACGGAAAGATCCGCTCGACGCCCTGACCGAACGACACCTTGCGGACGGTCAGGGTGGACCCGGCGCCGCGCCGGTGCTGGCCGATCACGAGCCCCTCGAACACCTGAATCCGTTCCTTCTCGCCCTCGGTCACCCGCACGTGCACGCGCACCGTGTCGCCCGGCCGGACGTCCGGCCGCTCGACGAGCTGCTCCCGCTCCACCGCTTCGATCGCCTTCATGCCTCTGTTCTCCTGACGGCGTCCGCCCCGGCGGCGCGGTCTCCCGAACGGGTCCCGCCCGCCCGCAGCTCGCGCAGGCACGCCCGTTCTTCGTCGTCCAGACGCGCGTCCGGCAGCAGGTCGGGGCGTCGGCGGAGCGTGCGCCGCAGCGCCTCGCGCTTCCGCCAGCGCCGGATCCGCGCGTGATCTCCCGACACCAGCACCTCCGGCACCGCCTGGCCGTTCAACCGGGCGGGCCGCGTGTACCGCGGACAGTCCAGCAAGCGGCGCGCGAACGAATCCTCCGCCACCGACTCGGCGTTGCCCACGACCCCCGGCACCTGCCGCGACACCGCGTCGATGACGACCGCCGCGGCCAGCTCGCCGCCGCTCAGCACGTAGTCGCCGATCGAGATCTCCTCGCTGGCGACCTGCTCGCGCACGCGCTCGTCGACGCCCTGGTAGCGCCCGCACAGCAGCACGACGTGGCCGAGCCGGCTCAACCGGACCGCCGCCTCGTGCGTGAACGTCTCGCCCTGCGGCGACAGCAGGACCACCGCGTCCGGCCGCCCGCGCCGCTCCCGCACCCGGGCGGCCGCCCGCAGGAAGGGCTCCACCTTGAGCACCATGCCCGGACCGCCGCCGTACGGCGCGTCGTCCACCGTGCGGTTGCGGTCCTCCGCGAAGTCCCGGAGGTCGTGCACGGCCACGTCGAGCAGCCCCCCGCCGCGCGCGCGGCCCACCACCCCGGCGCTCGTCATCTGCTCGACCAGCTCCGGAAAGACGGTGACGACGTCGAACTTCATCCCCGCATCCCCGCCGCCGGCCGGGCGGAACGGCTTCCCCGCCGCCGGCGCCTCCGCCGGGCCGCCGGCCGGTTGACGTCGAGCAGCCCGTCCGGCGGATCGATGACGATGAAACCGGCCCCGGCGTCTATCGACACGCAGATCCCGGCGACCAGCGGCACGTCGACCTCGACGCCCTCCCGCCGGACCAGCAGGCGCTTCGCGCCCGCCGGCCCCTCGACGCCGCCGACCGTGCCCACCTCCTCGCCGCCCACCGTCCGCACCGAGCAACCCGCCAGCTCGTGCTCGTACCACGTATCCGCGGGCAGCGGACGCAGCGCGGTCTCCGGTATCCGCAACTCCGCGCCGCGCAGGCCCTCCGCCTCCCCCAGCGTCTCGACGCCGTCGAACGCGACCAGCGGCCGCCCGCGGTGGAACCGCGCGGCGCGGATGCGCGCCTCCGCCGGTTCTCCGGCGCGCTCCACGAACAGCGTCCCGCCCGCCCGGAAACGCTCTTCCGGGAAGTCCGTCTCGGGACGGACCACGACCTCGCCGCGCCGGCCGTGCGCGCGGGCCACGACGCCGACGAGGGCCATCTCGCGCCAGGGTCCGTGGTCCACGCGCCGTCACTCCTCGCCGTCGAGGAAGTCGACCGCCACCCGCGCCCCGCCGCGCTCGGCGGCGATCTCGGCCAGCGCGCGGACCGCCGACGCGGTGCGCCCCCCGCGTCCGATCAGCCGGCCGAGCTCGCCCGGGCGCGACGTCAGCTCGACGCGGACGCCGCCGCGCCCGTCGACCCGTTCCTCGACCCGCACCGACCCGGGATCGTCGACGAGCGCCCGGGCCACCACCTCGACCACGTCCCGGGCCGCGCTCACGAGACCGCCGACTCCGCCGGCGCCGGCTCGCCCGCGGCCGGCGCGGACTCCCCGTCCGCGGCCGGCGGCGCCGGATGGCGCGCGAGCAGCGTGCGGACGGTGTCGCTCATCCGCGCGCCGCGCGCCGCCCAGTGCTCGATCCGCCCGCGCCGGACGGTCAACGCCTCGGGCTGCGCCGTCGGGTCGTAATGCCCCACGACCTCCAGCGCTCGTCCGTCGCGCGCGCTGCGCGAGTCGATCACCACCAGCCGGTAGAACGGGCTCTTCTTCGCTCCCTGCCGCCGCAGTCGAATCGTCAGCATCCTCTCTCCTCCGCCTCTCGCCCCGGCGCCGGACGGCCCGGGCGTCAGCGCACGGCCGGCAGGGCCGGGCGCCGACGCTTCCCCTTGCGCCGGCCCGCGCCGCCGACGGCCTTCAACGCCTTCCGCATCTGCGCGAACTGCCGGAGCAGCCGGTTCACCTCGCGCACGGCCGTGCCGCTGCCCCGCGCGACGCGCCGCCGCCGGCTGCCGTTCATGACCGCCGGGTTGCGCCGCTCCTGCGCGGTCATCGAGTCGATGATGGCGACCATGCGCGCCGGGCCGCGCGGGTCGACGTCGGCCTCCGAGATCCGGGACCCGAGCCCCGGGATCATGCCGAGGACCTGGTTCAGCGGCCCCATCCGCGTGACCGCGCGCAGTTGCTGCTTCAGGTCGTCGAGCGTGAGCTCGTTGCGGCGCACGCGCGCCGCCATCGACTCGGCCTCGCCGCGGTCGATGGCCCGCTCGGCCCGCTCGACGAGACTCAGCACGTCGCCCATGCCGAGCAGGCGCGACACCAGCCGCTCCGGCTGGAACGGCTCCAGATCGTCCAGCCGTTCGCCCGTGGCGGCGAACGTGACCGGCACGCCCACCACCGACACGACGGACAGCGCGGCTCCGCCCCGCGCGTCGCCGTCGAGCTTCGCCAGCACCACGCCGGTCACGCCGAGCCGGTGGTGGAACTCGCCCGCGCTGCGCACGGCGTCCTGCCCGGTCATCGCGTCGGCCACGAACAGCACGTCGGAGGGCTTCACGGCGTCGCGGATGGCCGCGACCTCCCGCATCGACTCGTCGTCCAGGTGCAGGCGGCCCGCCGTGTCCACGAGCACGGCGTCGAAGCCGAGCTGCCGCGCCTCGGAGACGGCCGCGGCGGCGCGCCGCACGGGATCGGACGAGTCCGCCTCGTGGACGCGGAGCCCCGCCTTGCGCCCCAGGACGGCGAGCTGCTCGAGGGCCGCCGGCCGCCGGACGTCGGTGGAGACCAGCAACGGGTTCCGGCCCTGGCCGGCGAGCCAGCGCCCCAGCTTCGCGGTGGTGGTGGTCTTGCCCGAACCCTGCAATCCGGCGAGCAGGACGACCCGCGGCCGGCCCGCGGCGGCCGACAGCCCCGGGCGGGATGCGCCGAACAGCTTCAGCATCTCGTCGCGCACGACGGCGACCACCTGCTGCGAGGGGGTGAGGCTGTCGAGCACCGCCCGCTCGACCGCCCGGTCCCGGACCCGGTCGATGAACGCCTTGACGACCTTGAAGTTGACGTCCGCCTCGAGCAGGGCCAGCCGGATCTCGCGCAGCGTGCGCTCGACCGCCTCGGGCGTCAGCCGCACCTCGCGGCGCAACGCCCCGAAGACGTCCTGCAAGCGCGAACCGAGTGCCTGGAACATGCGGAAGGACCGCCGCCGGCCGGGAGCCGCCCCCGCCGACAGCCGTAAACGACTACCGGGAAACGGGTTATTCTAGGCCGCGGCGGCCGGCGCCGTCAAACCGGGCGGGCCGCCGCGCACGCCTTCAGACGGACGTGAGACGGTGGCCGAGCTTCTCCTTCTTGGTGCGGAGATAGCGCTCGGTGAACTCGGTCGGTTCGATCTCCAGGGGGAGGGACTCCTCCACCGCCAGGCCGTAGCCGTCGAGGCCGATGAACTTGCGGGGGTTGTTGGTCAGCAGGCGCATCGTGCGGACGCCGAGGTCTCCCAGTATCTGGGCGCCGATCCCGTAGTCGCGCTGATCGGCCTTGAAGCCGAGGTGCTCGTTGGCCTCGACGGTGTCGAGTCCCTGGTCCTGCAGCTCGTAGGCGCGGATCTTGTTGGCCAGCCCGATGCCGCGCCCCTCCTGGTTGAGGTAGAGGAGCACGCCGCGCCCCTCCGACGCGATCCGTTCCAGGGCCCGCGACAACTGCGCGCCGCAGTCGCAGCGCGCGGAGCCGAGCACGTCGCCGGTCAGGCACTGCGAATGGACGCGCACGAGCACCCCCCGGCCGTCGCCGACCTCCCCCCGCACGAGCGCGACGTGCGTCCGCCCGTCGATGAGGCTGTCGTAGGCGGTCACCATGAAGGGGCCGTGTTCCGTCGGGAGCCGCGCCGTGGCGAGGCGCTTCACGAGGCGGTCGTGGCGCAGGCGGTGCTTGATGAGGTCCGCCACGGTGATCATGAGCAGACCGTGCCGCCGGGCGAAGCGGTCGAGGTCCGGCACGCGGGCCATCGTGCCGTCGTCGTTCATGATCTCGCAGATGACGCCCGCCGGGGAGAGACCCGCGAGCCGGGCGAGGTCCACCGCCGCCTCGGTCTGGCCGGCGCGCACGAGGACGCCTCCGTCGCGCGCGCGCAGCGGAGAGACGTGGCCGGGCTTGGCGAGGTCGGACGGCCGGGTCGCCGGGTCGAGGGCCACCCGGATGGTGGCGGCGCGGTCGGCGGCCGAGATGCCGGTCGTGGTGACGTGCTTCGCGTCGATCGGCACCGCGAACGCGGTCTCGAAGCGCGACGTGTTCTCGCTCACGATCATCGGGACGTCGAGCTCGTCGAGACGCTTCCCGGTCAGGGAGAGGCAGATCAGGCCGCGGCCGTACCGCGCCATGAAGTTGATCGCGTCGGGCGTGACCTTCTCGGCGGCGAGGGTCAGGTCGCCCTCGTTCTCGCGGTCCTCGTCGTCGACGACGATCACCATGCGGCCGCCCCGGAACGCTTCGACCGCCTCGTCGATGGTCGCGAAGCGCGCGCGGCGCGGATCGTCCCCGGACGAGGCCGGCGCTTCCGTCTTCCCGTCGGTCATGTTCCTCGTCCGCCGGCCGCGCCGCCGCCGTAGGCCTCGGCGGCGCGGGCCGCGTACTTGCCGATGATATCGCACTCGACGTTGACGGCCTCCCCGACGCGGCGGGCGTGGAGGTTCGTGCGGCGCCAGGTGTGCGGGACGATCTGCGCCGCGAGGCGGTCCGCGTCGAGCGCCGCCACCGTGAGACTGATTCCGTCGACGGCGATGGACCCCTTCGGCACGATCCAGCGTCCCAGCTCCGCCGGAAACCCGACGCCCACCCACCAGAAGTCGGTCTGCCGCTCGACGTCCGCGATGCGGCCGACGCCGTCGACGTGTCCCTGGACGAAGTGGCCTCCGAGCCGGTCCGCGGGCCGCAGGGGCCGCTCGAGGTTGACGGCCGCCCCCGGGCGCAGGTCCGCCAGGTTCGTGACCCGCAGGGTCTCCGGCGAGACCTCCGCCTCGAATCCCGCGGCGTCGTACTCCACCACCGTCAGGCAGACGCCGTTGACGGCGACGCTGTCGCCGAGGGCCAGCTCGCCGCCGAGGCCGGCGTCGATCCGCAGCCGCCGCCCGGCCGCCAGCTCGCGGACCCCGCCGACCGTGCCCAGATCCTCAACGAGTCCCGTGAACATCCGCCTCCAGCAACACGTCCGGCCCGCAGGCCCGGACCGACAGGGCGCCGACGCCGCCGAAGACCTTGCCGGGGTCCATCCAGGCGACGCCCGCCGGACCCAGCTCGACCGGCGCGACGAAGATCTGCACGCGGTCCACGAGCCCGGCGTCCCACAGCGCCTCGTGCACGCGCCGGCCGCCCTCGGCCACGAGGCTCGTCACCCCCCGCGCGGCCAGCCGTCCGCAGGCGGCCGGGAGGAACCCGCCGGCGTCCAGGCACTCGACCGCCGCCCCGGCGTCCGCCAGACGCGCCCGCCGCTCCCGGCGCCGCGGGGACGCCGACTCCACGGTCAGCACGACGACCGGCCCGGCCTCCAGCGTGCCGAAGAGACGCGCCGCCGGCGGCGTCCGCAGCCGGCGGTCGAAGACCACCCGCGTCAGCGGCCTCCGCCGCGGCGCCCCGCGGGCGGTCAGCAGCGGATCGTCGACCAGCACGGTCGTCGACCCCACCCCGACCGCGTCGACCTCCGCCCGCAACGCGTGCGCGAGCCGGCGGGCGGCCGGCGACGTCAACGCCGTCCGCGCGCCGGGCCGCGCCGCGATGCGCGCGTCGAGGCTCGCCGCGACCTTCATGGTAACGAACGGCCGGCGCTTCGTCACCCAGGTGACGAACGCCTCGTTCAGGCGCGCCGCCTCGCGCTCCCGAAGACCGACGTCGACCGCGACTCCCCGCCGGCGCAGCCACTCGACGCCGGCGCCGTCGACGGCCGGGTTCGGGTCCCGCATCGCCACCACCACCCGGGCGACGCCCGCCGCGGCGATCCGTTCCACGCACGGCCCGGTCCGCCCGTGGTGGCAGCACGGCTCGAGCGTGCAGTACAGCGTCCCGCCCCGCGCCGCGCCGCCCGCGGCGTCCAGCGCGCGAACCTCCGCGTGGTCGCCGCCCGCCCGCTCGTGGTGGCCGGTCCCCACGACGACGCCGCGGCCGTCGACGACGACCGCGCCCACCATCGGGTTCGGACTCGTGCGGCCGCGGCCCTTCCCGGCCAGCCGCAGGGCCTCCCGCATGTGCGCGTCGTCGGCGGCGCGCGGTGACGCCATCCCCTACCACGCCTTCTCGAACAGCGCGTCCACGTAGTCGCCGGGCGAGAACGGCAACAGGTCGTCGATCCCCTCGCCCACGCCGACGTAGCGGATGGGGACGCCGAGCTCGCCGGCGACGGCGACGGCGACGCCCCCCTTCGCGGTGCCGTCGAGCTTCGTCAGGACGATGCCGGTCACGCCGGCCGTCTCCAGGAACCGCCCGGCCTGGGCGACGCCGTTCTGCCCCACGCCCGCGTCGACCACCAGCAGCACTTCGTGCGGCGCTCCGGGCGCCGCGCGGCCGGCGACGCGGCGTATCTTGCCCAGCTCGCCCATCAGGTCGGAGCGGGTGTGCAGCCGGCCGGCGGTGTCGACGAGCACCACGTCGCGGCCCCGCGCCCGCGCCGCGGAGACGGCGTCGAAGACGACCGCGGCGGGGTCGGCCCCGGCGCCGGCGCGCACGACGTCGACCGCGGCCCGTTCCGCCCACACCGCGAGCTGTTCGACCGCCGCCGCCCGAAACGTGTCGGCCGCGCAGATCAGGGGCGTTCGGCCGTCGAGACGGCAGCGGTGGGCCAGCTTCCCGACGGTGGTGGTCTTGCCCGTGCCGTTGACGCCGACCACCAGCACGACGCGCGGCGGCGGGGCCTCCACGTCCGGCGCGGCGGCGCCGGCCAGGACGCCGAGGACCTCGGCCCTGACGCGTTCGCGCAGGCCGCCGCCGCCGCCGGCGGCGGCGACCCGCGCGACGATGCGCCCCGCGGTGCGCACGCCGACGTCCGCTTCGATCAGCAGTTCCTCGAGCGCCTCGAGCGTCTCGCCGCCGGCGGCGCCGTCGCCGGCCGCCAGACGGTCCAGGCCGCCCCGCCAGCGTTCGGCCGTACGCCGCAGCCCCGCGCGCAACCGGCCGAGGACGCTCATTCGTCGAGCTCCGGCCGCTGCCGCCGCAGCATGAGCTCCTCGACGGCGGCGCGCGGCGTCCGGCGGCCCGCGAGCACCTCCGCCATCTGCGACGTGATGGGCAGCTCGACGCCGTGCCGCGCGCCGAGTTCGAGCGCCGCCCGCGTCGTGCGGACCCCCTCGGCCACCATCCGCATCCCGCCCAGCACCTCGTCGAGCGAACGCCCCCGGCCCAGCTCGATGCCGAGCCGGCGGTTGCGGCTGAGTCCGCCCGTGCACGTCAGCACCAGGTCGCCGAGTCCGCTCAGGCCGGCCAGCGTGTCCCGCCGGCCGCCGAGCGCGCAGGCGAGCCGCGAGATCTCCGCCAGCCCCCGGGTCACGAGCGCGGCGACCGCGTTGTGCCCCAGGTCCAGCGCCTCGATGCCGCCGGCGGCGATGGCGATGACGTTCTTCATCGCGCCGCCGACCTCGACGCCGACCACGTCGTCGCTGCCGTACAGCCGCAGGCGGTCCGAGCGGAAGTCCTGCTGCACCGCCGCCACCGCGCCGGCGTTCCGGCCGGCCACCACGACCGCGGTGGGGACGCCCCGCGCGACCTCCGCCGCGAAGCTCGGTCCCGACAGCACCGTCACGGCCCGCCCGCCGCCGACCTCCTGCTCCAGCACCTCGGACATCCGCAGCAGCGTGCGGTCCTCGATGCCCTTCGCCGCGCTGACCACCGTCGCATCCGGCCGCAGGCGCGGCGCGGCCCGCCGCAGCACGTCGCGGGCGCCGTGCGAAGGCACCGCCGCGACCACGTACGCGGCGCCGCGGACGGCGCTCTCCAGGTCGGCGGTGGGCTGCACGGACGGCGCGAGTTCGACGCCGGGCAGGTACACGTCGTTGCGGCGGCGGGCGGCCATCCGGCCGACGAGCGCCGCGTCCCGCCCCCACAGGCGCACCTCCCGCCCGCAACGGCCGAGATGGACGGCCAGCGCCGTGCCCCAACTGCCGCAGCCGATCACGGCCACCGGTCCGGCCACGCGCTCGTCCTCCCGCCGCATCAGGAGTCCGCGCTCCCGGCGCGCAGCAGCGCGCGGCGGAGCAGGTCGAGCGCGGCCTGCGAGGCCTGGAACTTCACCCGTTCGCGGTCGCCGGGAAGCCGCACCCGCCGGACGCGCGGAGACCCCGACGCGGCGGCGAGCGCCAGACACACCGTGCCGATCGGCTTGGACGGCGTGCCTCCGCCGGGGCCGGCGACGCCGGTCACGGCGAGCCCGAACTCGACGCCCGCCGCCTCCCGCGCCGCCCGCGCCATGGCCTCGGCCACCGGCTCGCTGACCGCGCCCCGCGAGGCGATGAGTTCCGGCGCGACGCCCAGGGCCACCTTGGCCTCGTTGCTGTAGAGCACCCAGCCGCCGTGGACCCAGGCGGAGGCGCCCGGCACGTCGGTCAGCCGCGAGGCGATCAACCCGCCCGTGCAGGATTCGGCGATCGCCACCCGCGCGCCCCGCCGCCGCAACAGCTCCCCCACGACCCGCGGCAGGGACCGTCCGTCCGTGCTGACGACGCAGCTTCCGAGCACGGCGGCCAGCTCGCCCACCGCCGCGTCGAGCGCGCGCCCGCCGGCCGCGGGGTCGGAACTTGCGGTCGACAGGTGCAGGTCGATCTGTCCCAGGGACGCGAGGATCGTCGTTTCGACGGGCGGCCGCCCCGCGGCCAGCGGCTCGTAGACCGGCCGGGCCAGCTCGTCGACGTGCGACTCGGCGCGTCCCGTGGTGCGGATCGTCCGCCGCAGCACGCGCCGGCCGCCGGCCGCGGGAGCCAGCCGCTCCTCCACCAGCCGGTCGAACATCGGACGCAGCTCCCGCGGGGGTCCGGGCAGCAGCGCCAGGCGGGCCGCGCCGGCGGCGAGCCAGAGCCCCGGCGCGGTCCCCCGCGGGTTCGCCAGCACCTCCGCGCCCCGCGGAACCGCCGCCTGCCGGCGGTTGCTCTCGGGCATCTCCAGGCCGCGCGCCGTGAACCGGGCGCGAATCGCCTCCACGAGGGCGGGTGATTCCTCCAGGGGCGCGCCGAGCAGTCCGGCCGCCGTTTCGCGCGTCACGTCGTCCGCCGTCGGCCCGAGCCCGCCGGTGACGACGACGACGCCGGCCGCGCCCAGCGCGTAGCGCAGCGCGGCGGCGAGCCCGGACGGGTCGTCGCCCACCACGATCTTCTGCAGCACGCGGACGCCGACGCCGTTCAGCCGCTCGGTGATGAACAGGGAGTTGGTGTCGGTCCTGTGCGGCGTCAGCAGCTCCGAGCCGACGGCGACGACGACGGCGGTCGAGCGGCTCCGGCCGCGGGCGGGCGTCATGCCAGCATCGCCGCGGGCGCCGCGGCGGCCGCCGCCCGGACCGTCACCCAGGCGTACAGCCCGGCCAGCACGTCGTCGGCCATCACCCCCCAGCCCGCGGGCAGGCGCTCGGCCGCGCGGACGGGAAACGGCTTGACCACGTCGAAGACCCGGAACGCCGCGAAGCCGACGAGGATCCCGGCCCAGGTGACCGGAATCCAGAACAGCGCGATCAGCATGCCGGCGACCTCGTCGATCACGATGACCCCCGGGTCGCGGCGGCCGGCGCTCCGCTCCGCGAGGGTCGCCGACCAGACCCCGCCGGCCAGCACCGCCGCCAGCACCACCGCCTCCAGCCGCGGGTCGGCCGCGAGCCGCACCAGCAGCAGCAGGCCGACGCCGGCCGCCGCGCCCCACGTGCCGGGCGCCACGGGCGCCATCCCCACGTATCCCGCCGACGCGAACAGCAGCGCCAACCGGGATCTCATCTCGTCCCGGCCGCGCGGCGGCGGTTCGGTTCCCACCCGGGAGTACGGATGCGCATGACGGCGGCGCCGCGTCCCGCCTCCCGGCGCCCGGCGGGCGGACTGCCCGGCGGGCGGCGCGCCGCGCCGGAAGCGATGCGATTATGAAGGGAGAGGCCGAGGGCCGTCAAAGGCCGGCCCGCCATGATAGAAGCCGTTCCCAACGTCAGCGAAGGCCGCCGCCTCGACGTCGTGCGGGCGGTGGTGGAAGCGGTCGCCGCGGCGCCGGGCGTGCGCGTGCTGGACTGCTCCTCCGACCCCTCCCACAATCGATCCGTCGTCACGATGGTGGGCGAGCCGGACCCGCTGCGCGAAGCCGTCCGGCGGCTGTTCGACGTGGCGGTGGAGCGCATCGACCTGCGCCGGCACCGAGGCGCGCATCCGCGCATCGGCGCGGTCGACGTCGTGCCGTTCGTGCCGCTCGGCGGCGCGCGGATGGAGACCTGCGTCGAACTCGCGCACGCGGCCGGCCGGGACGCGGCGGAGCGTCTGCAGGTCCCCGTCCTGCTGTACGGGGCCGCCGCCGCCGCGCCGGATCGCCGCCCGCTCGAACGGCTGCGGCGCGGCCAGTTCGAGGGCCTGCGGACGAAGCTGCTCGAGCCCGGCCGGGGACCGGACTACGGCCCGCCCCGGCCCCACCCGACGGCCGGCGCGGCGGCGGTCGGGGCGCGCGGGCCGCTCGTCGCGTTCAACGTCGACCTGGCCACGGACGACCTCGACCTCGCCCGGCGCATCGCGCGCGGCGTCAGGGCCAGCGGCGGCGGGCTGCCCCACGTGAAGGCCATCGGCGTGCGGCTCTCCGCGCCGGGGCGGAAGCTGGTCCAGGTGTCCATGAACCTGACCGACTACCGGCGCACCCCCCTGTCCGACGCCCTGGACCGGGTCGCCGCCGAGGCGCTCCGGGAGGGCGTGCGGGTCCACGGCACGGAACTCGTCGGGCTGGTTCCGCGGGAGGCGGTCGACGGCTCGGCGGGCGGGCGGCCCATGCTCGACGTCATCGGCCCCGGCCGGACGATCGAGGCGCGTCTCGAACGCCTTCCCTACTCTTCCCGGCCGTCGAGCAGACCCTTGAGCTCCGCCATGAACTCGCCGACGTCGCGGAAGTCCCGATAGACGGACGCGAACCGCACGTAGGCCACCTTGTCGAGCGTCCTGAGCCCGTCCATCACCAGGGCGCCGACGGCCTCGGCGGACAGCTCCTTTTCGGGCCGCTCGTGCAGCGCCGCCTCCACCCGGTCCGCCACCGACTCGAGGAGCGCGACGCCCACCGGACGCTTCTCGCAGGCCTTGAGCATCCCCGCGACGACCTTCCGGCGCTCGAACCGCTCCCGCGTGCCGTCCTTCTTGACGACCATGTACGGGACCTCGTCGATCCGTTCGTAGCTGGTGAACCGCCGCTCGCAGCGCGCGCACTCCCGGCGGCGGCGGATGGCGTCTCCCTCGCGGCTCTCGCGCGAGTCCACCACCCGGTCGTCGAGATGACCGCAGAACGGGCACTTCATGCGCCGGTTCCGTCGTCCGCGCCGGACGCGGGCGCGTCCGGCGCGCGTGCGGCCAGGGCGCGGACGTCCGCCAGCCGGACCCCTTCGTACGCCATCAGCGGCACGCCCACCATGGTGGGCGGCAGAAAGGAGATGGCGTGGGCCACGAGTCCGGCCCCGACCGCGCTCTCCGCGCCGGCCGCGAAGAGCGTCGTGGCTCCGACCTGGAACACCGCGTGATAGCCGCCCACGCCGGCCGGAGTCGGCAGCGCCACGCCCCACGCGAGCGGCAACAGCATGAGGCCGGCGCCGGCCGGCGGCACGTCGATGCCGAAGGCGGCCGTCACGCACCAGAGGCCCGCGGCGATCAGGAGCCAGACGGCCGCGGACCAGGCCAGCGCCCCCGCGAGCGGGGCGGGTCGGCGCAACACCTCGAATCCTTCCGAGAAACCGTGCGAGAGCCTCGCCAGCCGCCGCGAGAGGCCGGCCGGCAGCACCGAGGTCGCGCGCGCCACCCGGCGTCCGACGGACGCCGGGCGGGCGGCCGCGGCGTACGCCAGTCCGAGAGCGCCCAGGACGAGTCCGGCCGCCGCCGCCGCCGCGGCGTGCAGGACCGGCAGCAGCCCGCCCTCCCCGGCGCCGCCCCGCGGTTCGAACACGACGGCCGAGAAGCCGAAGATCGCCACGTTCGCCGCGACGTCGAGCAGCCTCTCCAGCGCCGCCGTCCCGATCGTCGCGGGGACGCTCAACCGCTCGCGGCGGGCCAGCACGTACGGCCGGAGGACCTCGCCGACCCGCCCCGGCAGGATGGAGGTGGCGGCCTGGCCCATCACCGTCGCCCGCAACGCGGCCACCGGACCGACCCGGCCGAGCGGCTCGAGCAGGCGGCACCAGCGCACCGCCCGGGCGACGTCGGCCGCCACCATCGCCAGCAGGCCGAGCGCGATCAGGTCGCCCCGGGCGCTCGTCAGCGCGTCGCCGACCCGCCCCGGATCGGCGCCCCGCAGCACGAACGCCATCAGACCCGCGCCGAGCAGCGCGGCGAGGATCGTCCGCGCGTGTCTTCGCATGCGGACCCGACCGTACACCATTCGTCTTTTCCGTTGCCGGAGCCGCCGCGGTACGCTATCGTTCCTCCTCTCGCGGCTCGCAGAAAGGTTCCCCCCTTGTCATCCCGCGCATCGCTCTTCGAGACGGCCCTCGACGGCCTCACCGTGCACCGCCGCGGCAAGGTCCGCGACATGTACGAGGTCGGCGAGCACCTGCTGATGATCGCCACCGACCGGATCTCCGCGTACGACGTGGTCCTCGGCTCCGCCGTGCCGGACAAGGGACGGGTCCTGACGCGGCTGTCGGCGTTCTGGTTCGGCCGCACCGGGCACATCGTCGGCAACCACCTGATCTCGACGAAGCCCGGCGACTATCCGGAGCCGGCGCGGAAGCACGCGGAACTGCTCGCCGGCCGCTCGATGCTGGTGCGCCGAACCCGGCCCGTCCCGATCGAGTGCGTCGCCCGCGGCTACCTGTCCGGCTCCGGCTGGAAGGAGTACCAGCGCAACGGGCAGGTCTGCGGCGTCCGGCTCCCCGCGGGGCTGCGCGAGTCCGACCGCCTGCCCGAGCCCATCTTCACCCCGGCCACCAAGGCCGAGACCGGGCACGACGTCAACGTCAGCGAAGCCGAGGCCGGGCGCCTCGTCGGCGCGGACCTCGTGGCGCGTCTGCGCGCCCTGACCCTGGCGCTCTACGAGCACGGCGCGGCCCACGCGGCGGCGCACGGCATCATCGTCGCGGACACGAAGTTCGAGTTCGGGATCGTCGACGAGGGGGGCCGCGAGGAAGTCCTGCTGATCGACGAAGCCCTGACCCCCGACTCGTCGCGGTTCTGGCCGGCCGGGCGGTACGAGGCCGGCGGCCCCCAACCGAGCTTCGACAAGCAGTACGTCCGCGACCACCTCGACCGCGTCGCGTGGGACCGGAAGCCGCCCGCGCCGACGCTTCCCGACGACGTCGTCGAGAACACCCGCCGGAAGTACGTCGAGGCCTGCCGCCTGCTGACCGGCCGCGACCCGCACGCCCCGGAGCAGGACTGACGCCGTGCGCGAGGAACTCGGCCGTCTGGTCGACGAGATGCTGACCAGGGGCATCCGCTACGAGGACGCGCGGCGCGAAATCGAAAAGCAGTTCATCAGACGGGCCATGAAGAAGGCCAACGGCCGGCTGGCCGACGCCGCGAGCCTGCTCGGCATCCACCGCAACACGCTGGCCCGGAAGATCGCCGCGCACCGGATCGAGCGCTCCGGCTGACGCCGCGCCCGCCGCCCCCTCCTTGACGCCGCTCCGGCCCGGCCGCTACAATTGGCAGACTCGGCTGGTGACTGCCAACGTCACCGCGCGCCGGGCGCCGCGCGGCGACGGGTTCGCGCGGCGGGACGGAGTTTCTCGAGGAAGGGAGTAGCAGAGTTCATGGCTGTCAAGGTTCGACCACTTCACGACCGCATCATCGTCGAGCGCATCGAGGAAGGCGAGCAGCAGGTCGGCGGCATCATCATCCCGGACACGGCGAAGGAGAAGCCGCAGCAGGGCAAGGTGATCGCGGCCGGCAACGGCAAGGTCAAGGACGACGGCACGGTGACGCCGCTCGACGTCAAGGCCGGCGACACGGTCCTGTTCGGCAAGTACTCCGGCCAGGAGATCAAGCTGGACGGCGAGGAGTTCCTGATCATGCGCGAGGACGAGATCCTCGGCGTCATCGAAAGCGACTAGCGGCGACCACCGCATTCCCAGTGACTGGAGTTCGAGAACATGGCCAAGCAGATCGTCTACGGACAGGATTCGCGCCAGAAGATCATCGAGGGCGTCAACCAGCTCGCCAACGCCGTCAAGGTCACCCTCGGCCCGAAGGGCCGCAACGTCGTCCTCGACAAGAAGTTCGGCTCGCCCACCATCACCAAGGACGGCGTCACCGTCGCCAAGGAGATCGACCTCAAGGACCCCCTCGAGAACATGGGCGCGCAGATGGTCCGCGAGGTCGCGAGCAAGACCTCGGACATCGCCGGTGACGGCACGACCACGGCGACCGTGCTCGCCCAGGCCATCTACCGGGAGGGCGCCAAGAACGTGGTGGCCGGCGCCAACCCAATGGAGATCAAGCGCGGCATCGAGAGCGCGGTGGACACCGTCGTCGGCAAGCTGCGCGAGACGTCCAAGAGCGTCAGCGGCAACATGATCGCGCAGGTCGGGACCATCTCGGCCAACAACGACGCGACGATCGGCACGATCATCGCCGAGGCGATGGACAAGGTGGGCAAGGACGGCGTCATCACCGTCGAGGAGGCCCGCACGCTCGAGACCTCGCTCGAGGTCGTCGAGGGCATGCAGTTCGACCGCGGCTACCTCTCGCCGTACTTCGTGACCGACGCCGAGCGGATGGAGTGCGTCCTCGAGAACCCGATCATCCTCATCCACGAGAAGAAGATCAGCTCGATGAAGGACCTGCTGCCGCTCCTCGAGCAGGTGGCGCGCCTGAGCCGGCCGCTGCTCATCATCGCCGAGGACATCGAGGGCGAGGCGCTCGCGACGCTCGTCGTCAACAAGCTGCGCGGCACGCTGCAGGGCGCCGCGGTCAAGGCCCCCGGCTTCGGCGACCGCCGCAAGGCGATGCTCGAGGACATCGCCATCCTGACCAACGGCAAGGCGATCACCGAGGACCTCGGGCTGAAGCTCGAGAACCTGCGCGTCGAGGACCTCGGCAAGGCCAAGAAGGTCACCATCGACAAGGACAACACGACCATCGTCGAGGGCGACGGCACGCAGTCCGCCATCGAGGGGCGGGTCAAGCAGATCCGCGCGCAGATCGAGGAGACGACCTCCGACTACGACCGCGAGAAGCTGCAGGAGCGGCTCGCGAAGCTCGTCGGCGGCGTGGCCGTCATCAAGGTCGGCGCGGCGACCGAGACCGAGATGAAGGAGAAGAAGGCCCGCGTCGAGGACGCGATGCACGCCACGAAGGCCGCGGTCGAGGAAGGCATCGTCCCCGGCGGCGGGGTCGCCCTGCTCCGCGCCGCCGCCGCGCTCGAAGACGTGAAGCTCGACGGCGACCAGCAGATCGGCGTCAACATCATCCGGCGGGCGCTCGAGGAGCCGATGCGCTGGATCTCCCAGAACGCCGGGTTCGAGGGATCGATCGTCGTGCAGAAGGTCCGCGAGTCCAGCGCGAACGAGGAAGGCTTCAACGCGCAGAGCGAGAAGTACGAGAACCTGGTGGCGGCGGGCGTCATCGACCCCACGAAGGTCGTCCGCACCGCGCTCCAGAACTCCGGCTCGATCGCGTCGCTGCTGCTGACCACCGAGGCGCTGGTCTCCGAGATCCCCGAGGAGAAGAAGGAAGGCGGCGCCCCCGGCGGCATGGGCGCCCACGGCGGCGGCATGGGCGGGATGTACTAGGAACCCGCGCCGCGGCGGGAAGCCCGATTCCCCGCCGGCGTCTCGAAACGCCCGGGCAGGCGCGCGCCTGTCCGGGCGTTTTCTTTTTCCCGGGGCCGCCGCGTCCGAAGCGCGCCCCCTCCCCGGCGTCGGCGATCGGCTCCGCCGGGCGCCGGGACCCGGGGCCGATCAGCGGAGGTTGAAGAACAATTCGAGGCTGACCAGGACCGCGACCGGCTCGCCGAAGCGCAGGCCGGGCGCGAAGCGCCACTGCCTCGCGGCGGCGATCGCCTGGTCGTCGAGGCCGAACACCTTGTCCAGGGACTTGCTGACCGTGATCTCGCCGACCTCGCCGCTGGGCAGGACGACGACGTCCAGCCAGACGGTCCCCTGAATCCGCGCCCGCATCGCCTCGGCGGTGTACTGCGGCGTCACCTCCCGCAGCAGCCGCGGGTTGGTGAGACCCGCGACCCCCGGACGATAGACGCCCCCGCCGACGCCGCCGCCGACGCCCGGCCCGAGCCCGGCGCCCTGCCCCGGCCCGGCGCCGCCGCCGTCGCCGCTCCCGGCGCCGCCGCCGGTTCCGCTTCCCCGCGCGGAACCCGGTTCGGCGCGCAGGGCCTCCAGCAGGCCGGGACTCGTCTCGGGCGCGCCGGCGACCGGCACGGCGGGAATCGAAAGCTGTTGCGTCTCGAGGGGCTCGGGTTCCGGCTCCGGCTCGGGTTCCGGCTCCGGCTCGACCGGAACCGGCTCCGCGACGGGCACGCTCGTCTCGGCTTCCTCCGGCCCTTCGATCCGGGCCAGCGCCGGCATCTCCAGCGATTCGTTGCCGCCGCCGCCGCCGCCGCCGCCCGGCCCCTCCTCGGGGATCCACACGATGCCGTAGTGCTGGTCGCCCCGCATCGCCTCGTGGACGACCTCCGGCGCCAGGCTCAACAGGAGCGCCACGATCCCGAGCCCGGCCGCGTGGCTGGCCAGCGAGGCGGCGAACGAGCCGCCCATGCGCTGCTGGCTGGCGCGCAGGAGGAAGCGCGCGTCCGCCGGCGCGACGTCGTCCGGCAGTATCGAGAGCGACCCGTCGGTGGCCCGCGCGCCGGCGGACCCGGCCGCAACGCCGCCGTCCGCGCGGGCCCGCCGCAACCGCAGGGGGCCGGGCGCGCGCGGAGCCGCCGGGCGGCGGCGCCGACGCTCGCGCGGGGTGTAGGACGAGTGCGACGATGGAAATCGAATCCGACCGAGCCCGAGGCCCTGGCTCAAGGGTGCGCCTCCCTGCGCCATTGTACCAAGCCGCCGTCCGTGGGCAACCTGGAGAACCTGGAGAACCGAGGCCCGCTACGGCTCCCGAAGAAGGCCAGGAGTCGGCGCCGAGAACGGCGCGGACTCCCGTGGGCTCGGCTGGGCGCCGAGCGGAGCCGCAAGGCGACGATCGGCGGGCTGTCGCTCGGAATCAGACGCGCCCGCGCCACGCGCCGATGGCCGCGTTGCCGCCGCCGTAGGCGTGCATGAGCGCCAGGGCGTCGGCGGCGCGAGGCTCCCCCGCCACCGCGATCAGGACGCCGCCGCGGGCCGTGAGCGTCTCGAAGATGAACCCGTCGTGGGCCTGGAAACCCGCCCGGCGCATGGTGGCCGCCACGCCGATCGCGCCCAGACCGGCGTCGTCGCCCTGCAGCGCCTCGACGAGGGGGCCGTGCGCGACGGCGGCCCCGAGTCCGGCCACGTCGACGACCGCCTGCCCCGCCGCGGCCCCGAACGTCTTCTCCGCCAGCTCGACGACATCGGGGCCCTGCCGGGCCACGATCGAGAGCGCGGCGGGCGGGAAGCCGTCAGCGGCGAGCGCGGCGAGCCCGCGCGACGCCCACGCCGCGTCCTGAAACACGCCCACCGTGAAGCACGGTCCATCCTGTTGACTGGCCATACGTCGTCCGCTGCCCTCCGCGCCCCGCTCCTGCCGGCGCCGCCGCATTGTAGCACCGCCGCCCGCCAAACGTCGCCCGCGGCTCCGCTCGGCGCCCAACCGATCCCGCGGGAGTCCGCGCCGTTCTGCTGGAAGCACCATAAGACGTCAATGTTTCCAGTCGCTTTGTCGACTTGGAGCGGGTCGGTGGACAGCTTGAAGGTCTTCGCCAGGCGCGGCTTGACCCGAACAGGGCGAACCAGCGCTGCACCGTGCTCTTGCTGACACCCTCGGCGCGTGCCAGAGTCCGGGTGCTCCAGTGCGCACCGGCGTCGGGCGCTGGCCGGCGAAGGCCGCCGCACCGTCCGGCGGCGGCGTAGCGGGCGGTGACGTTCAGTAGTACTGCCGGACGTAGCCGTAGGCCCGGTCGAACAGCTCGCCGTCCCGGTGCAGCTTGTACTTGAACAGCGTCTTGCGGAGCGCCTGCTTCACTTCGCGCTCGCCGGCGCGGGTGCTCTGCCAGCCCTCGAAACGGACGTGGCGGACGATCTCGTCGACGTCGGCGACGACGCGCTCGACCAGGATCGGCGTCCGCTCGTTGCGCGCTTCCTCGAACAGCTCGGTCAGGGCGGCCTTGCCGCGCTCCTCGGGCGCGGCGGGCGGCACGCTGCGCTCGGCCTCGACGACGTCGCGGGCGAGGTCGAGCAGCGACTTCAGGAAATCGACGCTGACCAGCAGGCCCTGCGCGTGCTTCCGCCGCAGCGCCTCGAGGCGCTCGCCGAGGGCGCGGAAGCGCGGGTCGTTCACGTGCCGGCGGAGGCGGCCGGCGACCTTGACCTCGATCTCCTTCGACTTCCGCTCCGGGTCGGGCGCGCCGAGCACGGCGTCGAGCAGGTCGGCGTCGAGCACCAGCGTCTCGAGGTCGTCGCGGACCTCGTCGACGTGGACGTGGCGCTGGATCAGCTCGATGGTGCGGGGGCCGAGGGCGTGCCACAGCAGCCGCCCGGCGCCGGCGGCGGGCCGCACCGATTCGTGGACCTGGCTCAGCCAGCGGTAGTCGGCCTCGTGCGGGGCCAGGGCCGGCGAGGGCGAGACGGCCTCCCACAGGCGGGCCAGCCGGCGGTAGTCGGCGGCGAAGGCGTCGCGCGCGTCGTCGTCGGGCAGGCGCTGCTGGGCGGCGATCAGGCCCTCGTAGCCGGCGACCGAACGGTCCACGCCGGGGAACCGCGCCAGGCACGCGCGCAGGGCGGCGGGCAGTTGCGCGAGCAGCTCGGCGAGGTTGGTGACGACGCGGGCGATGCCCTCCTCGTCGAAGCGGACGGCCTGCGCCACGTCGTCGAAGACCCCGACGTAGTCGACGATCAGCCCGTGCGTCTTCGCCGCGCCGTACGGCCGGTTGGTGCGGCAGATGGCCTGCAGCAGCGTGTGGTCGCGCAGCGGCTTGTCCAGGTACATCGTCTGCAGGATGGGCGCGTCGAAGCCGGTCAGCAGCTTCGAGGTGACGACGAGCATCTTCAGCGGGTCGTGCGGGTCGCGGAAGCGGTCGAGCAGCCGCTCCTCGGCGTCCCGGTCGCGGCGCCACTCGGCGTACCCGGCCTCGCCGGGGTTGACCGTGACGACCACGTCGGAGGTCTCGGGCGGCAGCACCCGGTCGAGCGCCCGCTTGTAGAGCGCGCAGCCCTCGCGGTCGCAGGCCACCACCTGCGCGCCGAAGCCGTCGGGGGCCACCTTCTCCTGAAAGTGCCGGGCCACGTCGGCGCAGATGCGCTCGATGCGCGCCGGCGTCTTCAGCAGCACGGACGTGCAGGCCGCGGTCTTCGACAGCCGGTCGCGGTCGAGGTCGCTCAGGCCGCCGGTCAGTTCCGCGAACGCGGCGTCGATGGCCTCGCGGTCGACGTGCAGCTCGGGCAGGCGGGGTTCGAAGTGCAGCGGCATGGTCGCCCCGTCGCGCACCGACTCTTCGAACCCGTAGCGGCTCAGGTAGCCCGACTCGTCCTCGTCGGCGCCGAAGGCGAAGAAGGTGTTGCGGTCGGCGCGGTTGATCGGCGTCCCGGTCAGGCCGAACAGGAACGCGTTGGGCAGCGCCCGGCGCATCCTGCGCCCGAGGTCGCCCTCCTGCGTGCGGTGGGCCTCGTCGACCAGCACGACGACGTTCGACCGGTCGTTCAGCACGCCGTCCGCTTCGCCGAACTTGAAGATGGTGGTGACGATGATCTTGCGGGCGTCCCGGGCCAGCAGCCGCTCCAGGTCGCCGCGGCTGTGCGCCTTCTCCAGGTTGGGCGCGTCGGCCGCGTGGAACGTCGCCGAGATCTGCGTGTCGAGGTCGATGCGGTCGACCACGATGACGACCGTCGGGTTGCCCAGCTTCGGATGCAGCCGCAGCCGGCGGGCCGCGAACAGCATCAGCAGCGACTTGCCCGAGCCCTGGAAGTGCCAGATGAGGCCCTTCTTCGACCGCCCGGCCACCACCCGCTCGACGATGCGGTTCACCGCCTCCACCTGCTGGCGGCGGGCGACGATCTTGAAGCGCCGCCCCCGGCGGGTCGCCCAGACGGTGAAGCCGCCGAGCAGGTCGAGCACGGTGCGCGGGCGCAGCATCGACGCGACGGTGCGCCCGACCCGTTCGAGCGCCGGCGCGTCGGCGTCGTCGTCGTCGGTCCGCCACGGCCCCCAGAGGTCGACCGGCAGGCCGATAGACCCGTAGCGCAGCTCCTTCCCGTCGGTGGCGGCCGAGCACAGGTTGGGCACGAACAGCTCCGGCACGGCCCGTTCGTAGTCGTCGCGCACCTGCGCCGCCCCGTCGACCCAGCTTTGGCTGGCCCGCACCGGCGTCTTGGCCTCGACCACCACCAGCGGCAGGCCGTTCACCAGCAGCACCACGTCCGCGCGCCGTTCCTCCGCGCCCGACCGCACGGCGTACTGCGTGGTGACGACGTACTGGTTGCGCTCGAGGTCGTCGAAGTCGATCAGCCGCACGGTGACGTGCTCGCCGTCCGCGCCGAACGGCATCGACCGCTCGCCGGTCAGCCACGCCGCGAACTCTTCGTTCGCCTTCACCAGCCCGTCGTCCCGCACGCCCGTCAGGACGGCCCGCAGCCGGTACAGCACGTCGTCGGCCCGCTCCGGCCGCGCCGCGACCTCCGGGTTCAGCCGGAACAGCGCCTCCCGCACGTGGTCCTCCACCAGCACGTCGTGCGCCTGCCGCCGCAGGTCCCGCGGCGCCAGGCAGTGCCAGCCGACGCCGGCGAGCGCCCCGCCCCGCCGGGCGAGTCCGGGGCCGGCCGCCGTGTGGTGGGTGACGCCGCCGCAGAGGGTGTCGCGGACGAGGGCTTCGACGGTGTTGGATTCGGTGAAGGGCATGGGGCGCGACGGGTGAGCTACCAGAGCACCGGCGCCGGATAGCGGGCGATGTTCTCGTCCGGCGTCACGATCGTCATGCCGTTCAGGATCGCCTGCGAGACGAGGCCGCGATCGAACGGGTCCGCGTGATGCGTCGGCAGCAGCGCGTCGTGCGCGGCGCTGGTTTCGTCGAAGGCCAGCGGTTCGATGCGCAGCCAGACGCGGCGGCTCGTCACGTAGCGGCTCGGCGGCTCCGGCAGCGGCAGCCGACCGATCCGGTTCTTGATCGCGATTTCCCAGGCCGAAAGCGAACTCAGGTAGACGGCGTGATCCGGACTGCGGCACGCCGCGCGCGCCGCGGCCGTCAGCCGCGTATCGTCAGCCGCCAGCCAGAGGAAGGTGCACGTGTCGAGCAGCAGCTTCACGGCTCCTCGCCGTCCGCACCGAACGCCTCGAGAACATCGTCCGGGAGCGGTTCGAAGAAGCTGTCCGGAACCGTCATCCCGCGATCGATGCCGACCGGCCGTTCGTGGGCCGGCGGCTTGGTCAGCGGCCGGATCTCGGCGATCGGCACGTTGCGACGGCAGAGCACGACGGTCTCACCCCGCTCGACGTTCTCCAGATAGCGCGAAAGCCGCGCCTTTGCTTCGGCAATGTTGATCTGGATCATGGTTCAATGCTAGACCAGAAACATGACCCGATCAACGGCGCCATCAACGAGCGAGAACGGAGGGCGGCAACGACCATGATCGCTGATCACAACCGACTGGCCGAGGCTGGATCCGTGCTCACGAGCGACGCGATCGCGGAATTGCGCCGCACGTCGGGACTGACCTGGGACGAAATCGGACGGCTCTTCGGCGTGTCGCGGCGCAGCGTGCACTTCTGGGCCAGCGGCAAGCCGATGAACGCGGCCAACGAGCAGCACCTGCTGCAGGTCATCGACATCGTGCGACGAGCCGACCGCGGGGACGCCCGCGGCAACCGCGCCGTTCTCTTCGAGGTTTCCGCGGACGGCACGCCTTTCGATCTTCTGGCGTCGAAGCGGTTCAAGGAAGCAGAAGCGCTGATCGGGCGAGGCCCGGGCAGCCGGCGCCTGAAGTTGCGTCTTCTGGACGCGAAGGCCGCGGCCGAGCGGGCACCGCTTCCACCAGAGGCGCTGCTCGATGCGATGAACGACCGGATCCACCGTGACGTTGGGTGTGTTCGCCCCGCCCGCACCGCGAGGAACGTGCGCCGTGAGTCGACTGAATGAGGATGGACGACGTTCGTGTCAACGAAGACCGGCCCGGTCATGCAGCTCTTCCCGGGTCGGTTTGCGGCCATCTACCCATTCCATCCTGCGCGGTTTCCGTGCGAGCGCGCTTGCCATCGCGATTTCGTAGGTATCCTCGCCGCGCCTCGTCCGTTCGACCAGATCCGCGAGCCAGCTCGACACGCTCCGGTTCGGCGGCCCGCACGCGGACCCGGAGCGCCGTGTCGTCCGGAGTGTGACAGTAACGTTCTTCATGGCCGGTCACAGAGTCGTGCGAGAGACTTTCGGCGACGAGCAACTTCACTTGCCGACCGCGACGAGCCGCCGCTCCCGATCGGCCGCGAACGCGAGGCACGCCCGGATATCTTCCCGGGTCAGATCCGGAAAATCACGGAGCACTTCGTCCTCGGACATCCCCGACGCCAGATACTCGAGAACGTCGGTGACCGTTATCCGCAACCCCCGCACGCACGGCTTGCCGCTCCGCTTTCCCGGCTCGATGGTGATCCGCTCCTGATAAATCATCGCTCCAGCCTATGCAAGGGCCGAACTTCAGGTCAAGCCCGCCGCGCCCGCCCGCACCGTGCGAAACGAGAAACGTGCCCGGCCGGGTTCCGGGGGCGCGGCCGGATCTGCCGCCGTGGTGGGGACGCCGCCGCGGAGCACGCCACGGACGACGATCCCGATCCATTCCCGGCGGGTCACGACCGGCCCCGACCGGATCGCTTTCAATCCGCTGACCGGCGAACGTCCGGAAGACGCGCGAGCAGATCGGCCGCCGTCCCGCACTCGATGATCCAGTCGCCGACCTCCGCCAGCCGGTCCGCATCCGTGACCTCCGCCAGCGCCGCGGCGAGCTCCCGCGCGGCGGCGGCGTCGAACTTCCGCGCCGCCATGCGGCGCAGCAGTGCCCGCTCTTCTTCGCGGCCCTGCTCCCGGCCTTCTTCGCGGCCCTGCTCCCGGCCTTCTTCGCGGCCCTGTTCCAAGCCCTGCTCCCGGCCTTCCGCCACCCACTCGGCGGTCCATTCCCGCACGTTCTCTTCCAGCATCGTCCGCACCTCCTCCAGCCGAGGCAGCGATTCCGGCGTCACGCCGCGGAACCGCCGCGGCAGCAGCACTTGCGCGATCCACGCCTCGAACGCCTGCCGCAGCGCCGCGTCCTCGTGCTCCCGCAACAGGCCGATCAGGGCCTTCAGCAGTTCCGGCAGCCGCTCCAGGTCGGGGTCCGTCTCCAACCCTATCAGCGTCGACACCAGATTGTCCCGCGGCAGACCCGCCCTCCGCGCCCGTCCCTCGTCGAGCAGGAAGTAGCGCTGCGACGGCTGGTACGGCGCCAGGGCCGGACCCCCGGACGCGACCAGCTCGGACACGTCCGCCGCCGCCGTCCACGGGCGCTGGCCGTTGTAGATCACGATCGGCAGCACCGGCGGCAGCACGCCGTGGTCGCGCAAGGAACGCGACGTCGACGGCCAGGTTATCGAGATCGCGGACGACGGTTTCGAGCGTGGCTTCGATTCGCTCGTCGCGTCGTCGGGAGTTCCGAGCGAAGGCTTCTATCGCGGCTTCGATCCGCTCGAACCGCTGCTCGTTCCGGCGTTCGACGCGCGTTCGCCGAAGCACGCGAGGACCGCGACGACGACCGCCGCGGCAACGACGACGACGATCCCAAGCCATTCCTGGCGGGTCACGACCGGCCCCGACCGGATCGCTTCAATCCGCGGACCGGCGAACGTCCGGAAGACGCGCGAGCAGATCGGCCGCCGTCCCGCACTCGATGATCCAGTCGCCGACCTCCGCCAGCCGGTCCGCGTCCGTGACCTCCGCCAGCCGCGCGGCGAGCTCCTGCGCGGTGGCGGCGCCGAACTTCCGCGCCGCCATGCGGCGCAGCAGTGCCCGCTCTTCTTCGCGGCCCTGCTCCCGGCCTTCTTCGCGGCCCTGCTCCCGACCTTCTTCGCGGCCCTGCTCCCGGCCTTCTTCGCGGCCCTGCTCCCGGCCTTCTTCGCGGCCCTGTTCCAAGCCCTGCTCCCGGCCTTCCGCCACCCACTCGGCGGTCCATTCCCGCACGTTCTCTTCCAGCATCGTCCGCACCTCCTCCAGCCGAGGCAGCGATTCCGGCGTCACGCCGCGGAACCGCCGCGGCAGCAGCACTTGCGCGATCCACGCCTCGAACGCCTGCCGCAGCGCCGCGTCCTCGTGCTCCCGCAACAGGCCGATCAGGGCCTTCAGCAGTTCCGGCAGCCGCTCCAGGTCGGGGTCCGTCTCCAACCCTATCAGCGTCGACACCAGATTGTCCCGCGGCAGACCCTCCCGCCGCGCCCGTCCCTCGTCGAGCAGGAAGTAGCGCTGCGACGGCTGGTACGGCGCCAGGGCCGGACCCCCGGACGCGACCAGCTCGGACACGTCCGCCGCCGCCGTCCACGGGCGCTGGCCGTTGTAGATCACGATCGGCAGCACCGGCGGCAGCGCGCCGTGGTCGCGCAACGCGCCGTCGGCGATCAGTCTCTCGTAGAGCAGCGCCGTATAGGCCAGCAGCCGAACGGCCATCCCGCGGTCCACGGTAGCCTGAAACTCCAGCAGCAGCATCAGATACAGCAACCGGCCGTCGCGAAAGCGGACGCGCCAGACCAGATCCCCCTGCCGCCGGCGCAGGCCGGCGCTGACGTAGTCGGGCGGCAGCGGGGTCAGGGAGTCGAAGTCGAGCGCCCCGCTCCAGTCGCGGGCGGCGAAGCCGCGCAACAGGTCCCGCACCATGGCGGGGCGGGAAAACAGCCGTTTGTAGGCAGGATCGTTCATGGCGACGGTCTCCAGGGTCAGCAGTCATCGTAGCCTTTCCGGCGGGGCGGCTCGAGCGGCGGGAAGATCCGGGGGCGCGGGCCTGGACCTGCCGCCGTGTGGTGGGTGACGCCGCCGCGGAGCACGTCGCGGGACCAGCACCTCGACGGTGCTGGATTCGGTGAAGGTCATGGGGACGCGACGGACCGCGGAATCGTGATCCGGCGCGACCGTCCCGCTTCCGGAGCGCGGGGGGAGGGGCGCCCTGGACCTCAGTCTTCCGCGTCGGCCGCGTCTCGTTCCGCCTGCCGCCCGGCAAGGAACGCGACGTCGACGGCCAGGTTCCTGACATCGCGGACGACGGTTTCGAGCGTGGCTTCGATGCGTTCGTCCCGTCGTTGGGATTCCCGGGCGACAGCTTCGATCGCGGCTTCGATGCGCTCGAACCGCTGCTCGTTCCGGCGTTCGGCGCGCTCGCCGAAGTACGCGCGGCCGACACGTGTCCGACTGTCCCCACCCGGCGGGTCGGACGGTGAACCACGCGCGTCGGCGTCAACGAAGATCCGGTCGCGCGGACCTTCCGATTCGGCTGGACGCCACGGCCCGCCTCGGCGACCGGCCGCACCCGTGTACGTAACGGTTCGGCCCCGGTCGACGCTTTCCAGACGCCCGGAAGCCGCGACCTGCGACATCGCCATGTCGCCCCTGAACCGATCGCAGGGTAGATTGGACCCTTCGCCGGCCGCGCCAATGGGAGGTGAGGAACGATGAAAGCCAGTCTCGGCAGATGGGACGGCAGTCTTGCGTTGCGCATTCCCGAGTCCATCGCCGAACGGATCGGGCTGGGCCCGGGCTCGCCCGTGGAACTTTCGCTTCGTGACGCCCAGTTGATCGTCGCCCCCCTGCAACAGCCTCCCCTTCGGCTCGACGACCTGTTGCGCGACGTGACCGCGGACAACCTGCACGGAGAGATCGGCACCGGTCCGTCCGTCGGGGACGAGGTTTGGTGACAGCGGTCCCCCGGGCGCCGGCGCGCGGCGACACGGTGTGGATCGACTTCGATCCACGGGCGGGCAGCAACAGGCCGGGCGGCATCCGGCCATGGTGCTGTCGGCCCTCGCCTGCAACCGAATGGTCGGTTTCGCTCTCCTGTGTCCGATCACCGGCCGGTCGGGCTCCAGCCGCCTGACGGCCATCCGCGAACCGCGCCATCGCCTCCCCTGACGTTGACTCCGATCACGCTCCGGTGGCAAGATGGTGCATGCTCCCGGTCATCGACGCCGACCCGCGCTCCGATGCCGGGCGCGGGAAGACCATCGCCAGAGACCCGCGCTGGCCGGGGCCCGCGGTCTCGCCTGGAGAGATGCTGCTAGAGGAGTTCCTGAAGCCGCTCGGGATCGCTCAAGCCGAAGCTGCGCGGCGGATGGGGATCTCAGCGCGTCGTCTCAACGAGGTCGCGCGGGGCAAACGCCGGGGCACCGTGGACACCGCCTGCGACTGTCCCGACTGCTCAAGACTTCACCCCAGTTCTGGATGCGCTTGCAGGCGGACTGGGACGTGCACCGGGCGGTCACGCCACTTGCATCGTGAAGGAGTCATGGGTGTCATCATGGATTGCCAATAAGGCCCCGACATGGAACCGATACCATCAACGTTAACGAAGACTTACCAGCCCCGTGGACCACTCCAGCAATTCCGGTTTGCCCAGAGGATTGCGTTCCGATGCGTCCGTTGTGGTAACACGAAGAAGTCTAAGCTGATCACGCTATACCACGAAAATTGGTCACAAAAACTCTGCAACGGGTGTTACGGGCGCCTGCTTTCGATTTATGAGGTCAAGGCGGGAACCGCGAGCGACAACGATCGCGTCGACCAACTTGCCAAGGCCCTATCTTCACTGATCGATATCGCTCAACAACGAGAGGCCGAACGAGTATTTCGGGCATCGGAAGAACGGGCCGACAGAATCTCTGTCGAAGCAAGGCGTTTCGTCGCAACCGCAGAATACGTCGCGGGACACTTGGAATCGAATTCGACCCTGGAATGGTCTCCCGCCATTATAGGGCTATGCAAAGCCGTTGAGATAGAGATGCTCCATCGCGTAATCGTTCCTCTACAGGGCATGGCCGCCGACGAGAACCTGGAGGAAGACAAGAGGGACAAGGATATTGGGCGTGTTGCAGCGTTTTGCGCCGGCCAGCACCAGAAACCGCCGGAGCTAGGCTCGATAGCGCACTTCCTGCAGACCGTAATCCACAGCAAACAACGACGAAACACTAGTGCGCTTATAGGCTGTTTCCTCAGACTCGCCGCGGAATGGACGGGTTCAACTTGGTTTTTGACTCCAGACGGTCTCTATCGGTCTTTGACCCTGCTAACGCAGTCATTCCGGAACCGCGCTGCCCATGTCGACGAACTAGTGTCAGCCAGAAAACCCCCCGTGCAGGTGGAGATCCGGAACAGATTTGCACGATTCAGGCGATGTTTCCGCCACGAATCCGGCGGCTCTGGCCGCAACAAGCGGTCCGCGGGCCGAATCGGCCGGAAGCAGCTCGATACACCGATGTTCAGAGCTGAGAGGAGCGTTGCCGTCTTTTGTGACGGCCGGAGACCGAGCAGGAATTCGGAACCGCGCCGCTCAGGCGGCGCGGTGGCGTTGTCGCCGTTTGCGCTCTCGCTTCTGCAGGATCGACCCGATGCGATGCAGGTTGGCGGCCAGCACCGACAGGGCGACCATTCGCGCGAAGCCGTCGGCGCCGTGACTGCGGACACGGTCGAGGCCCCGATGCTCCAGTCCGTTGATGGCCGATTCAATCGCCGGATGGGCACGCCGGGCCGCAACAAAGGCCCCGTCCTCTTCCCGCTCCCGGGCGGCCTTCGAAAGATACCCCTTTCCCGGCAGTGCGTTGACGTCGAGCAACGCATCGAGCCGCACCCGGTTGTCGGGACTGTGAAAGCCGCGGTCGAAACTGCACGCCCGCAACGCCGGATACAGGGCCTGCGTCTCCTCAACCATCGGCACCGCCACGTTCACGTCCTCCCCCTCCCACAGGATCCGATGGTGCAGGATGAACTGATACTGGTCCTCGATGAGGGCGACAGGCACCCCGAATTCCACCGGCGTGCCCGCCTTCCCTTTGGAAATCCAGCGCGTGTGCTCTTCGAAGATCGAAAAGACCTTCTCCGCGTGAGGAATCGTTTCGCCCCGCACAAGCCGCCGCTCCACATGGTCCATCTGGCGCCGGGCGTGAGCGAGGAAGCCTTCGATCACCTGACGAGTGCTTTCCCCGACGTTCTTGTTGCGCAGCGCATCGAGCGTTTTCTCCGCCCGTTCGACCAGGCCGCGACAGCGCTCCAGGTACGCCGACACCCGTTCCGGATGGTGCTTCGCCCGCCGCGTCGAACGCACCCGGTTGAACAGATTCCGGACCTCTCGCGTCAGATGGAGCCACTGACGCCACCCGCCCACCGACTCCTGCACGGCCGCACGGCCGGTCTCGCGCAGCAGGCACCGCATCGCGTCCCACAGCAGGTTGACGTCGGTCGGGTAATGCACGTCGGTTTCGACCACGAACGAATCACACCGTCCGCGCAACGGCTCGCCAGGCTTTTTTTTAGCGACCTTGTGCCCGCTCTCCACCACCAGGCGCCCGACCGCCGACAGCAATTCCGGCGTCAACAGAGACACGTTGTCGACCACCGTCTGGTACTCGTAGCGCGTCCGGTCGGCGAAGTCGCCGTGCCCCAGGAACTCGCGGATCTTCCCGTGATGGTTCGCCAGGTCGTGGAGGCGGTCGAAGTCGCAGCCCAGGCCCTGTTTCAAGACGGCCAGCACCAGGACCCGCCACAGGTCCATTCCGGGGCGCCCGACGGTGCGGTCGGTTTCCGGCAGCACATGCTCGTCCAGCAGCTCGAACAGCCGCGCGCGCAGCGCCTCGTCGCACCAGATGTGCTGCAGCCCCTTCAACACCGCCGGGATGTCGTCCCGCGACTTCGGGTCGATTTGGATCTTGTCGATCGACACCTGACCGAGTTGGAACTGCCGCTTGTAGATTTCTCTCATGGAAGTCGATGCCGCAAAGGTTGCCGAACGGTCCGGGAATCGTGCCTCTCACCTGCAAGAATACAACATCGAGGCGATCTTCGCCACTGGAAATCAGGGATAACGTCCTTTAAAATCAACCACTTACCCGTTTTCTGGCGGACACGAACTAGTCGAGGCGCACTATCGCGAATGTCGCGAGTTGGTAGTCGGAAATGATGGAATTATATGGAAGCTGATTCTGTCTACGGAACACCACCGAAAGTGAAACAGAGTCTTTGTCAAACATTCATGAACAGCGAGGCTGATCGCCCGACGTCATGAAACGCGACTGCGGCTTTCGATCGCTTCGAATCGAACCGCAACAGGTGTCTGTTCGTAGAAATTTTAGAAAACTAAGCATGGCAACCTTGCTGCTCACGTGGCACGAGAATGTAGCCGGTGTCGTCACCGATGGTTTCCCACGCGCACGGGCTGCGCCACGCCAGCCAAGCCGCTAGCGCACAGGTGAGGCCGTCGAGCGTGTCATCAAGGCGCTTGAGCGCCCGCCCCTTCACCGTCACGGTGTGCGGGTCGAGTGCGCGTACGATGTCGAAGTGGTTGAGCACGCCCGGCGTCTCGCGCTCCATCAGCCGTCGCAGATGATGCTGATATTCTTGCATGGCCTCCCTTCGGCCGGCGACTCTCCGGCCCCTTTTCGGCTTGTAGGGGAGGCGCTCGGCGAGGCCGAAGAGGCGCACGTGAATCGTGTGGGGATAGACTTCAACGGCGATGCGCTTGGTCGTCATGTCGTTCGCCAACGCCGCCGGATCGAGCGTGAAGCCGCGCTGCTCCAGCGCCTCGCCAAGATCGATGCCCGCCGTCCACCCCTTCTTGACTGCGTAGTGGGCAGAGTGCGCGGACGCTTTGTAGCGCGCGAAACGTCGACCGATCTCGCGTTCCACCCAACGCTCCGGCGTATAGACCACGGGTGCGTCGATGGCCACGACGACCGTCCCTGCGATCGCGTCGACCTCGTCCGCCAGTTCTTCGACGCTTCGAGCCATCGCTCCGACGCGCGTGCAGCGCAAGTCGTCGGGTGACGTTCCTTCAAGTCGGCATACGCCGCTCTCCTTCGCTGCCGTCCACGCGAGGTCGATGCCGATGAAAGTAGACATGGCACTACAACGTCGAGGATTGAAGCAGTATCGAACGGCACCGAGCGACACTCGACAGTCGCCCGCGTATCGACTCACGTGCGCGTCGAAGGCGGTCGGTGCGCTCGGTAATGGTGTCTTGGACTTCTGGTTCAGGCACCGGAACAACAAGTCGCCGAAGGCTGTTTCCGTTGATCTTCTTCATGCTTGCACTTGTTCCGGCCGCGAAGCTCCGGATCTGGCGTCGTCCGTTCGTTGAACGTAGAAAGAGCTCTAGGAATCGAGTTCGTAGAATCGAGTCGTCCGGTCGGAGTCTCATCATCGTGTCCGGCCACGACACGTCTCGACGGCCTTCGTCGAACGTACCCGCCAAGCCGACGAGTTCGCGAGTGTTGGACCGGGATATCAGCAGGTCACCCGAGCTCAGGGCGGCAGCCTGCATCGCGGCGGTCGGCTGCACCTCCTTGATCCGTCCGGGTTGATAGCCGGACTTGGTGAGCGCATCCAGCGTCAACACCCAATGACCTGTTGGGTGCGAAGCCTCAACAGCCGAGCAGCCATTTCGCGGTGATTCGACCAACAACGATCCGAGGGGCACGTTTCGAGATCGGGAGCGCGCGACCAAGGCATCGAAGAGGCTGCTTTCGACTTTCGTCAGGGCTTCAACGAGAGTGCGGAATGCTTCTGTCGTTGCATCGACGGCGCGGAGGACGTCCACCTGTCGCCGCTGCTCCTTCAGTGGTGGCAGAGCGAACTCATGCGCCGCGAGATCCGAGAAATTGACGTACGGGTTGACCGAGCCCTTCGATTGCTCGATGGAATGCTTGTGGAACGACTCGGTCTGCATGATGAACGGAAGAAGGTCCGGCAGGAGTACATTCGGGTCTTTCGACTCCAGAACGAAGGTCGTGTTGGCCGTGATCCCCTCGAAATCCGCTACGGCGACCTTGCGGAGATAGGTCCGACGAGATCCGTAGAGCACCTGTCCGGGTCGGAAGCGCATGTGGAACGCCGGTCCAAGATAGCCGTCGCCGATTTTCCCCCAACGCCTGATGCGGAGGTCGTCGGTGTCCATGTGATCGCCGGCAATGTAGCGTTCAAGGCCCGCTTGACCGGGATCGACGCGATCCTTGACTTGCCGCACCACATCCCCGAACGCAACCCGCGAGTCCGTCTTCAAGTTGCTGGCATTCATGAGATTCTGGCCGGCGGCCGTGTATCAGAACGCGATGCGTTCGACTCGATCTATTCGGTCAAAATGAGTGTCGTTGGTCAGGATCGGAAGACCGTGCTGGAGGGCGATCGCTGCTATCCACGTGTCGTTGGTGGGAATCGGGCTGGCCGACCGTTTCAATTCGAGGCGGATATCGGCATAAATTCCGGCAGTCGCGTGGGTGACGCCGACGATGTCCGTGTCCAAAAGGTAGCGGCGGAGCCAGTATTCGTAGCGTCGGCGTCGTTTGGATTGCCGAATGCCATAGTAGTATTCACCGAGGACGATGCAGGGAACGACGAGGCGACGAGCGGTCTTGAGAACCGGTTCGACTGCCGGGAGTCCGTCGGCCCAGGCCGACAAGGCGTTGGTGTCGAGGATCATGCATCCTCGCCGACGGGCAGCTTTTCGAATTCCTCCTCGATCAGCGCTTCGATGCGGCGGTTCTCCTCCCGCAGGTCGGCCAGCGCGCCGAATCCGGCCATCCAGGGCGGATCGGCGTCGGCGGCGGATGGCCGGGAGGCGGAAGCGCAGCGCAGCTTTTCGTCGAGTGCGTCGGCGACGAACTGTTGCAGGGTCACGCCGTGGTCGGCAGCCGCGGCCTTCGCCCGCCGGAGCGCGGCGTCGGGCAGATCGAGCGTGGTCTTCACGCCGGCATGTTCGCACGTTTGTGCGGAGCGGGGCAATGCCCCGGGCACGACGGGTCGGCCATCTTCGCAGCGCAGAGCCGCGCCGGGGCCGGCCCGTGGCAGGCGCTACCGCTCGGCCTTGCGGGTTTCGGCGTCGGGGATCGGCCGCCCGTCCGCCACCATCCCGTCGAGCATCTCCACCACCTCGTCCATCTGCCGCCAGAACTCCCGGCCGCCCGCCTCGAACTCGGCCCACGCGCTGCGCAGGTCGCCGGCCGGCGCGCGTTCGCCCGCCTCGGCCGGCCGCCGCACGTAGCGCGGGATCGACAGGTTGCCGCCGTTGGCTATCACGTCGGCGGTCGTCGCCACGGCGGCGAAGCCCGGCTCGTCGGCGAACGCGCGGTACGCCTTCACGATGCGCCGCTGGTGCTCCTCGGCCAGGAAGCTCTGCGCGCGCTCGCGGGCCACCTCGCGCACGGCGTCGATGAACAGCACCCGGCCGCGGTGCTGCGCCGGCTTGCGGGCGCGGCAGACGACGACGCACGCCTCCATCGGCGAGTTGTAGAACAGGTTCGGGCCGAGGCCGAGCACGCAGTCGACCAGGTCGCGCTCGACCAGGGCGCGGCGCATGGCCGCCTCCTCGTTGCGGAACAGGACGCCGTGCGGGAAGAGGACGGCGCAGCGGCCGGTGCGCGGGTCGAGGCTCGCCAGGATGTGCTGCAGGAAGGCGTAGTCGGCCCGGCCCCGCGGCGGCGTGCCGAGCAGGTTGCGGCCCCACGGGTCGCCGCGCCACGCGTCGCGGTTCCAGGTCTTGATGGAGTAGGGCGGATTGGCGAGCACCACGTCGAACGTCATCAGGCGGTCGCGTTGGACGAAGGCGGGGTCGGCGAGCGTGTTGCCGACGGCGATGCGGAAGTCCTCCACGCCGTGCAGCACGAGGTTCATGCGCGCGATCGCCGCCGTGGTGCCGATGATCTCCTGCCCCCACAGGCCGAGCGTCCGCGCGTCGCCGCCGCGCCGCCGCGCCTCGGCGAGGGCCGAGATGAGCATGCCGCCGGTGCCCGCGGTGGGGTCGTAGATGCGTTCGCCGGGCCGCGGGCGGAGCATGCGGGTCATCAGGTGCACGAGCGTGCGGTTGGTGTAGAACTCCTGCGCGGTGTGGCCGCTGTCGTCGGCGAACTGCTTGACGAGGTACTCGTAGGCGTTGCCGAGCTCGTCTTCGGGGACGGCCGCGAGGCTGAGCGTGCGCGCCGAGAAGTGCTCGATCAGGTTCTTCAGCGTGGCGTCGGGCATCTGCGCCTTGTCGGTCCACGGCGCGGCCCCGAACACGCCGGCCAGCCGTTCGGGGTTGGCCGTCTCGACGGCCCGGAACGCGTTCCGCAGCGCCCGGCCGACGTCGCGGGCCGCCGCGCGGACGTCGGACCAGTGCGCGCCGGCGGGGACGGCGAACCGGTCGTCGGCCGTCGCCCGCGCGTAGCCCTCGTCGCCGGTCTCGTCGAAGGCGGCGCGGTACTCCTCGTCCCAGACGTCGGAGAGGCGCTTGAAGAAGAGCAGCGGGAAGACGTACTGCTTGTAGTCGCCGGCGTCGACCAGCCCGCGCAGGAGGTTGGCCGCGCCCCAGAGGTGCGCCTCGAGCGCCTGCTGGCTCGAGTGACGGGTCTCGCGGCCCGTGCTCGGTTTCGTGGTCGCCATCTCGGACGGCCAGGGGCGGTTTCGACGGCGGAGCGGTTCAGCCCGGTGGACGGGACGGGGGGCGCGGAGGCGGCGGCGGGGGTGGAGGGGTCGGCGGCCGCGTCGGACCTCCTCCGGTGCGATCCGTGTCACCTTGCGGCATAGCGCTGTTCCATCGTCCGGTAGGCGTCCGCGGTGGACGCCGTGTTGACCTGTTCGCTCACCTTCACGTGGACGTCCATGGGGATGGTCGCGCGTCCGAGGCGTCCGGAGAGTTCCCGGTTGCGCTCCCGAACGGCGGTGTCGTCGGCGGTCGCGGAGTCGACGTCCAGCCAGAGCCGGCGCCACTCCGTCTCGAGGTCCTGGCACTCTCTCTTCGTGGAGTTCAGCACGGCGATCTTGGTGGCGTAGTCCGACATGAAGTCCCAGGCGATCAGGACGGCGACGGCCAGATTGGGAAGTTGCCCCGGCCACCCCTCGGGAATCATGCCCACGATCGTGGCGACGCTTCCCGACGCGGAGAGCAGCAACAGAAAGCGCACGGTCCAGTGCAGCGTCCGGTAGCGCGATTCCATGCGCTCGGCGTACCGGGACATCCGGGCCGCGTCCAGCAGATCGTTCCACACCGCGTGCCGGGTGCCGTCCGTGACGCCCGGGCGCGTGATGCTCGCGTCTTCCATCTTCGTCAGCATACACCTTCCCGATCGCCGACGGGAACGAACCGGGCGAGCACGCCGGCTTCGCTCTCCGGCTCGGCCGACGTGGCGACCCGTGCGCTCAGGTCCGCCGGGCTCCATCGCCCGCGTCGGCAATGCGAGGGAGGACGTCCATCCGTACGTGCAGAACGCGCGCGATGTTCACGCCGCCGGGAGCGTCAGGTACGTAGAACACGACGTGGGACCGGCACTCATGGCGCCTCATTCCGGGCGCGACACGCCCAGCCCGCCGACCGAGCATCGGGTGTTCGGCAAGACTCTCGAAGCAGGCATGCAGGTCTTCGAGGTACTTCCTCGCCGAGACCAAACCATGTTCGTATTTGGTTACCGGGTTACGGGACCGGTTTTGCTCAGTGAAATGCGACCGAATGGCTGCGGCCGACGGAAAGTTGCGACGGTGCAAATTGGTCGCCTTGGCAGCGCGTGGCGAAGTCCCCGCTGCCTTCGAGCGGCGATGCATCCCGCCTGACGGCGTTGTTCGTCGGTTGCCACGGGCGGCCGGGCCAGATTGTCAAAAGCGCCGCGCGCGGCCGGAGCGGACGTTACGTCTGGCGGCGCGCCTCCGGTTCTTCCGGGGTTCCGGCGCCGAGCCCGTCGCGCGACGGGCGCACGGGGGCCGCGGCTCGGCGTGAGACGGGGTGCGGAGCGGGGTCGGCCGGGCCTGCCGCCGTCAGGCGGGCGGCGGCAGGGCCAGGGCTTCGGGTTCGACGGGTTTGGGAGCGCAGAGCAGGGTGGTGATCAGCGCGCGCAGGTCGAGTCCGCGTTGGCGGGCGGTACGCACGACGCTGGCCAGCACCTGCTGGGTGTCGGCCCCGCGCCGGGTGCGGTTGCCGCCGCACACCTTGCGGGTGACCACCGCGGGTCGGATGGCCTGCTCGGCGCGCCAGTTGGTGGCGTCGATGGACGGGTCGCAGAGGAAGAGGAACACGGCCGGGAACTCGTTGGTCAGGTGCTTGGCGAAGCGCTCGGCGTCGGCCAACGGCGGCGGGTCGGCGAGCAGGCGTTCGAGCCGGGCGACGAGTCGTCCGCGGGCCGACGCCAGGCCGTGCTCGCTGATCTCGTCCGCGTTCGCGCGGTCCCGCAGGGCGAGGCCGTCCTGCAGGACCGCCTGCACTTCGCCCGCCCAGGGGCTGTCGGGATGCGCGGCCTGCAAGTGCTTGCACCGTCGGAGCAGGTGAGCCAGGCACGTCTGGTGCGGCGCGTTCTTGAAGCCGCGGTAGGCGACCCACCCGTCCCGCACCAGCACGCCGGCGAAGTCGGGGCCGAGAATCTTCGCGGCCTCCTTGAACCCCCGGCCCTCGCAGATGGCGTAGACCGTCGTCTCCGGCGTGGTGAAGGCCCACAGCCAGTGCTTGACCGCCTTCACCCGCCAGCCGGTCTCGTCCGGCGTGACCACCGGACTGCAACGGACCTGCTCGCACAGCTTCGCATACGCCGGCGCCGCCATGGCGCCGGTGCGGTGCAGCAGCCGGACCACGGCGCCCTTGGTCACCTGCAGGCCGAACCGGGTGCGCAGAACGCGGACGACCTTCTCCAGCGGCATGCCCAGTTCGGTGTGCAGTTCGACGACAAGCGCGGCCACGTTCGGACCCAGTTGGACGGAGGCCGCGCCCAACGCGTCGGAAGTCTGCAGGGCGTGCCGGCCCTGCACCCGCCGCCGGCACGCCGAGCAATGACCCACCTCGACGTCGAAGCGCCGCACCAGAGGACGCACCTCCGGCAGGTCTTCCTGATACTGCGACGCCGTGCGGGTCACCACGACCGCCTTGCCGCAGTCCGGACACGTCGTCGGGGCCGGCGCCGCGTGCGTCTCGTCAACCCGCGTCGGCGGCCGGCGGCGGCCCTGCTTCCCATACTCCGCCCCGGCGCGCCGGCCGGGGCGCCCGCCGCGGCCCTGCGGACGGTCCTTGGCGAAGGGGGCCGCCTGCCGGCGCCCGGCGCGCTGCGCCGCCTCGAGCTCCTTCTCCAGATGCTCGCTACGGCGCTTCCAGTGGTCCCGCTCCTCGATCAGCCGCGCCTTGTCTCGTTCGAGACGTTCGATGATCCGCACGTCCCGAGGGTCCCGCTGCCGCCGGGAACCGGTCGAATCGCCGCGGCCGGCCTGCTTGCGCGCCATGATCCACGTATCGGCACATGCCCGCCGCACCTGCACACCTTTTCAGGGATTTTCCGTCACAACCCGGTAACCGAAGACCCATGTTCTTCTATGGTGTAGTCGTAGATGTCGTCGAGATCGGCGGCTGCCTTTCGTGACAGCCTATAGCCGGCCATCTCTCCTGCGCCGCGCTTCGACTTCTTCCATGATGGAGGGGATCGTCTTGTCGCTGGGGCCGCTGTCGAGACCTTCCTGGACCGCGGCCCTGAGCGCCTCCTCCTGGTCGCGGCGAATCAGGTCGCGGATGTACTCGTCGTCGTCGGCGAAGCGGCCGGCGACGATCTGCGCCTTGATCCACCCGTCCTGCCGGTCGGTCAGGGTGATGGTCTTGCGAACGGTTCCCATCGGCAACCTCCATCATACGATTGGCGCAGAATAGCACGGCGCGTCGGCAGCTCGGTCTTTCGTCGAACGTGCTGCCGACTCACTCCAGCCAGCCGTCGTCCGCCAGCACGCGCCGCAGGCGGTCCTCGGCCGCGCGCGCGTCGGCGAGCGCCTGCCTGAAGGCGGCCACCGCTTCGGGCAGGGGCGGGACGTCGGCGCCGGCCGGCGGCGGCACGTAGCGCGAGACGTTGAGCGTCCAGTCCTCGGCGGCGATCTCGTCGGTCGAGACCACCTTCGCCCGGTCCGGCACGTCGCGGAACCGGCGCACCTGGCCGACGATGCGCTCGGCGTGCTCCGGGTCGAGGAAGTTCTGCGCGCGGCCCTTGCGGAAGAGGCTCGACGCGTCGATGACGATCACCCGGCCGCGCCGCCCGCGGCGCTTCGCGCGGCGCAGCGTCACCACCGCCGGGGCGAGGCCGGTGCCGTAGAAGACGTTGGGCGCCAGCCCGATGACCGCCTCGATCAGGTCCCGTTCGAGCAGCGCCCGGCGGATGCGGCCCTCCGCCCCCTTGCGGAACAGCGCCCCCTGCGGCAGCACCACCGCCATGCGGCCCGAACCTTCCGCCATCGACGCCACCATCTGCTGCACCCAGGCGTAGTCGCCGTAGTTGGCCGGCGGCAGGCCGAAGGCGGCGCGGCCCCACGGGTCCGCCTCCCACACCTCGCGCCCCCACTCCTTGAGCGAGAACGGCGGGTTGGCGATGACGCAGTCGAACGCTGCGAGACCGCCGGAAGGGTCGGTGAAGGCCGGGCGCCGCAGCGTGTCGTTCTGCTCGATGCGGAAGTCCTCCACGCCGTGCAGCACGAGGTTCATGCGGGCGATGGACGAGGTGGTCAGATTCTTCTCTTCGCCGAATATGCGCCCGAAGAAGGTGCGCGGGTCGCCGCCGGCCCGCGCCGCGTGCTCTATCGCGCCGAGCAGCATGCCGCCGGTGCCGCAGGCGGGGTCGTAGATGCTCTCGCCGACGCGCGGGTCGAGCAGCTCGACCATCATCCGCACCACGCTGCGCGGGGTGTAGAACTCGCCGGCCTTCTTGCGCCGGGTCACGTCGGCGAAGCGGCCGATCAGGTACTCGTAGGCGTCGCCGAGGACGTCGGAGGCGACGGCCCGGTTGCCGAGCGGCACGCCGGACAGCTTCTCGATCAGGTCCTTCAGCAGCGCGTCGCCGAGCAGCTCGCGGTTGCCCCAGTCGGCCGCGCCGAAGACGCGCGCGAGGGTGTCGGGGTTGGCCCGTTCGATGGCCCGCATGGCCCGCGCGAGCGCCGCGCCCACGCCGGCTGGCGTCTCGCGCACGTCGCGCCAGTGGCAACCGGCCGGCAGGACGAAGCGGTGCAGCTCGGGGAAGGCGTCGAGGTCGGCGTCGCCGTAGGTCTCGCGCGCCTCGGCGGTCTCTTCGTCCCAGACGTCGCTGATGCGCTTGAAGAACAGGAGCGGGAGGATCCAGCCCTTCCAGTCCGTCCGGTCGATGGCGCTGCCGCGCAGGATCTGCGCGCAGGCCCAGAGGTCGGATTCCAGGTCCGCGAGCGTCAGCGGGCGATTGACCATCGACGGCGCATCCTGCCCGCCAAGCGGAGCCGCAAGGCGACGCTTGGTGGGCGCTAGAGGACGATCCGCTCCCCGCCCGCCCGGCGCGTGACGCGCGCGCGGTCCAGGTACTCCAGGAGAGGAATGGCGAACTTCCGCGTGATGCCGAAGCGCTGCTTGAACCACGCCACGTCGATGCGCACGGGCTCGCCGCCGGCGCCCTCCTTCAGCCGCGCCACGTCCGCCCGCAGACGATCGAGCGCGTCGCGATGGAACACCAGCGCGTCGAGGCGCTCCACCGCGCCCTCGCGCAGCAGGAGCCGGAGCATCCGCTCCGCGAGCCGCTCGTCGACGCCCCGCTCCCGCGCCCAGGCCGGCGGGTCCGGCGGCGAGAGCCCCGCGCGTCGAAGCAGGTCGGCGAGCTCGGCCTTCACGCGCGTCTCGTCGTCCGTCAGGACGATCCGGTGCGTCGACAGGCGCAGATGACGTCCGTCGTCCAGCCGGCCCTCGGCCGCAAGGACCCCGGCGACGTGGTCGAACAGCGCGGGGCCGACCCGCTTCGCCAGGCGCTCGCGCGCTTCCTCCCGCGGCAGGCCGGGCTCCAGGGGATGCTCCTCGTGGTAGGCGCCGACCAGGGCGAGCAGCGCCTCGCGCGCCGCCGCGGCCGGCGCCGCCGCGACCAGGCGCTCCCCCGCCGCGGCCAGCGCGCCCCGCCCGGCGAGCGCCGCCGCGGCGCGCCGGACTTCGTCGACGGCGCGGCCGACGCGCGGCGCGAGCGCGGCGGGCGTCAGCCCCTCGCCGGCCGCGCCCTCGACCATCGTCAGCACCGCCGCCTCGTCGTCGTCGAGCGCGTCCAGGCGCCGCAGGCGCTCGAAGCCCGCCGCCGAACGCAGCCGCCCGGCCGGCGGGTCCGGATCGAGCACGACGCCGCCGCCGATCGTGACCATCGGCGAGTAGGCCCGCAGCACGAAGCGGTCCCCGCGGGTCAGGGCGGCCGGCTGCTCCAGGTGCAGGCGGGCGAACGCCGAACCGCCCGGCTTCAGGACCCCGGGGAACTCCGGGGCGGCGTCCCCGCCGGCGTCCGCCTCCTCCGCCGCGGGCCGCGCCGCCCCCAGCGCCAGGCGCGCCATGACCTCGCTGGTCCCCTGGTGAAACCGGACCCGCGCGCCGTGCTTCAGCGGCCGGGCGCCGTCGAGCAGCGTCACCCGCCCGTCGAAGCGGCGCGCCGCGCACAGCCCCTCCGCCGGGCCGAGGGTGTCTCCGCGCCGCAGCTCGTCCACCCCGATGCCCGTCAGGTTGACGGCCACCCGCTGGCCGGCGAGCGCGCGCGGCCGCGGCTCGCCGTGCACTTGCAGCCCCCGCACCTTCACCCGCCGGCCGGCCGGCAGCAACGCCAGCTCGCCCTCGCCGGCGATGACGCCGGAAACCTGCGTGCCGGTGACCACGGTCCCGAACCCCTTCACGGTGAACGCGCGGTCGATGGGCAGCCGCGGAACGCCGCCGCCGCGTCGCCCGGCGGCGCCGGCCGCCAGCGCGGCCAGCGCGCGCCGCACGTCGTCGAGCCCCGCTCCGGTGCGCGCCGACACCGGAATCAGCGGCGCGCCGTCGAGGAACGAGCCGGCGATCAGCTCCCGGACCTCGAGGCGTACGATCTCCAGCATCTCCTCGTCCACCAGGTCGGCCTTGGTGAGGGCCACGAGGCCGCCCCCCACGCCCAGCAGACGGCAGATGTCGAAGTGCTCCCGCGTCTGCGGCATGACGGATTCGTCGGCGGCGACGACGAGCAGCACGCGGTCGATGCCGCTCGCCCCGGCCAGCATGTTGCGCACGAACCGCTCGTGCCCGGGCACGTCGACGAAGGCCAGCCGCGTGTCGCCGCGGCGGTACGGCGCGAACCCGAGATCGATGGTGATCCCGCGCGCCTTCTCCTCCTCCAGCCGGTCCGGATCGATCCCGGTCAGGGCCTCGACCAGGGCGCTCTTGCCGTGATCGATGTGGCCCGCCGTGCCGATCACCAGGTGCTTCACGGAACCGATCATCGCATGCCCGCGCGGGCCGCCGGGCCGGACCGCGCCCGCCGGCGTCAGCCGATCAGCGCGACCTGCAGGTCGCCCACGTTGGTGTCCGTCGGCCCCGTGCGGATCAGGTCGCCGAGCGCTTCGAAGAAGGTCCAGGAGTCGTTGGCGGCCAAGTAGTGCTCCGGCCGATGCAGACCGCGTTCGGCCGCGCGGGCCGGCGTGGTGGTGTCCACCAGCGCGCCGGCCGCATCGGTCGGGCCGTCGACGCCGTCGCTGCCGACGCTGGCGACGGCGGCGGCGGAGAACCGCCGGGCGAGAGGCGCCGCGGCGGCGAGGGCGAACTCCTGGTTGCGCCCGCCGCGGCCGGCGCCGGTGACCCGGACCGTGGTTTCTCCGGCCGAGACGACGCACAGCGGCCCGGGGCGCTCCCAGGTCAGGCGGGCGACGGTCCGCACGTAGTCCTCGCCCGCCCGGCGCGCCTCGCCGGTCACCGGCTCGTCGAGGACCGACACGGAATAGCCCAGCTCGCGGGCCGCCCGCGCGGCTCCCGCGGCGGCGTCCCGCCGGCTGCCGATCAGGTGGAACGCGGCGCCGGCGAGCCGCGGGTCGCCCGGCTTCGGACTCTCCTCGACCTCGCCCCGGGCGCCCCTCTCCAGCACGGACAGCGCCGCCGCGGGCAGGCTTCCAGCGCCGGGGGCCGCGCGGCAGATCGCCAGCGCCTCGGCGAACGTCGTCGGGTCGGGCGTCGTCGGACCCGAACCGATGACCGCCGGATCGTCGGGGACGGGATCGACCACGTCGGAGACGGCCAGGGTCACGGCGCGTCCGCGGGCCGCGGCGGCCAGCCGCCCGCCCTTGATCGCCGACAGGTGCTTGCGGACGCAGTTGAGTCCGTCGATGGCGACGCCGGAGCGCAGCAGGACCGAGGTCGCGGCGGACTTGTCCTCCAGGGTCAGTCCGGCCGCGGGCGCGGCGAGACCCGCCGAGGCCCCGCCGGACAGCAGCAGGACCAGGACCTCGTCCGGCCGCAGGCCGGCCGCCAGCGCGAGGGCGCGGCGCCCGGCGGCGACGCTCCCCGCGGTGGGCGCCGGATGCCCCACGTCGAACCACTGCAGGTCCCCGGCCGGCGCGCCCGGCCGCGGCGAGGCGACCAGTCCGCGCGCGCCCGCGCCGGGAACCGCGGAGACGAACGCCGACGCCATCTCCGCGGCGGCCTTGCCGGCGGCCACCACCACGGGCGCGCGGCCGCCGAGGGCGCGGCCGGCGGCGGGGCCGCGCAACGCCCGCCCGACGAGTTCCGCCGCGCCCGCGGCCGCTATCCCGCCGCGAACGATCTCCAGGGCGTGGCGGCGGAGGGTGTCGAGGGTCAGGGGCGGGACCTGTCAGTGCTTCGGTTGCCGGTCCGCGGAGGCGGACAACTGGGTCACCCCGTCGATCTGGCGCAGCAGCCGGCTGACGAGCTCGTGGCCGTTCTCGCGGGCGCAGAGGCGGTCGACGTGCTCCATCAGCTTCCGTAGCGCCGCTTCCACGTCGAGCATCGTCTTGCGCGAGTAGTGCTCGCGCTGCTGTTCGAGGCAGCGCCAGTGCTTCCGCACCTCTTCGCGGTAGAAGTCGGACCGGACGGAAGGGACGCCGACGGGATGAAGACCGTCGGGATGCGGCGGGCGGGAGGACCCGCGGTTCGTCACCGGCATGAATTCGTCGTCCGATCAGTCTAGCAGACTGCGCCGTAGAACGGCGCGGTCTGCTGGAGCGGTCAGGATGGGCGCCAAGCGGAGCCGCAAGGCGACGCTTGGTGGGCGCTAGCAGACTGCGCCGTAGAACGGCGCGGACTGCTGGAGCGGTCAGGATGGGCGCCAAGCGGAGCCGCAAGGCGACGCTTGGTGGGCGCCAGGGCCGCCGTTCCGCGCTGTCAAACGCGGGCGCCGGCCGGGTCACTCCTCGTCGGGGGCCTCGAGGGCCGACTTCAGCAGCTCGTTCACCACCCGCGGATTGGCCTGGCCGCCGGTCGTCCGCATCACTTGGCCCACGAGGAATCCGAGGGCGCCGGTCTTGCCGCCGCGGTAGCGGCTCACCGCGGCGGGGTTCTCCGCGAGGGCCCGCCGCACCGCCGCCGCCAACTCGCCGGCGTCGCCGATCTGCGACAGTCCCTCGGCGGCGACGATGGCGTCGGGAGATTCGCCACCGTCGGCCATGCGCTCGAAGACTTCCCGCGCCGTCGAGTTGCTGATCGTCCCGGCGTCGACGAGGCGGATCAGCGCGCCGAGCGATTCCGGCGTGACGGGCAGGCCGCCGACCCGCGCCCCGGCCGTCTTCAGGCGGTGGACCAGCGGACCGCGGATCCAGTGCGCCGCGGACCGCGGGTTCTTCGCCGCGGCGGCCGTCTCCTCGAAGAACGCGGCCAGCTCGGGATCGTCGGCCAGCAACTCGGCGTCGCGCTCCGGCAGGCCGTGCTCGGCCATGAAACGCCGCTTGCGCGCCTCCGGCAGCTCCGGCAACGCCGCCCGCACGCCGGCGATCCACTCGGGGTCGAGCACCAGCGGCGGAAGATCGGGGTCGGGGAAGTACCGGTAGTCGCGCGCATCCTCCTTGCCGCGCATGGAGACGGTGCGGCCGCCCGCCACGTCCCACAGCCGCGTCTCCTGCACGACCGTCCCCCCGCTCTCCAGCACCGCCGACTGACGCCGGACCTCGTGGTCGAGCGCGCGTTCCAGGAAGCGGAACGAGTTCAGGTTCTTGATCTCCACCTTGACGCCCAGCGCCTCGGCGCCCCGCGGGCGGACGGAGACGTTGGCGTCGCAGCGCAGACTGCCCTCCTCCATGTTCCCGTCGTTGACCCCGGCCGCGAGCAGCGTCCCGCGCAGACGCTGGAAGAAGCGGGCGGCGCCGGAGGGCGAGCGCAGATCGGGCCGCGTGACGATCTCGACCAGGGGCGCGCCGCTGCGGTTGAAGTCGAGGTACGTGTTCCGGCCGGAGTCGGGAAAGCCGTCGTGGATCGACTTGCCGGCGTCCTCCTCCATGTGCACGCGCAGGATGCGCACGCGCCGCGCCACCCCCTCGTCCAGGTACTCGACGAGGCCGTCCACCGCCAGCGGCTCCTCGTACTGCGAGATCTGGTAGCCCTTCGGCAGGTCGGGATAGAAGTAGTTCTTGCGCGCGAAGACGGAGGTCTCGCGCACGGCGCAGCCGAGCGCGGCGGCGGTCCGCACCGCGAGCTCCACGGCGCGCTCGTTCAGCACCGGCAGCGCGCCGGGAAGCCCGAGGCAGACGGGACACACGCGGGTGTTGGGAGGGGCGCCGAAGGCCGTGCCGCAGCCGCAGAAGATCTTGGTCTCGGTCAGGAGCCGGGCGTGCGCCTCGAGCCCGATGACCGGTTCGTACGGCATGGGGTCCGGGCGGCGGACGGCCCTCAGGCGTGGGGTCCGGCGCGCCGCACGTCGTCGTCGGCCTCGGCCTCGAACGCCTTGAAGTTCTCCGCGAACATCCCGGCCAGCCGGGCCGCCCCGGCGTCGTAGGCGGCGCCGTCGCTCCAGCTCGCGCGGGGGCGCAGGCTCTCCGCCGGCACGTCCGGCACCCGGGTGGGGACCTCGACGTTGAAGACCGGGTCCGGCGCGTAGGGGACGTCGTCGAGCGCGCCGGACAGCGCCGCGGCGATCATGGCGCGGGTGTGGCCGATCCGCATGCGGCGGCCCACGCCGTAGGCGCCGCCGCTCCAACCGGTGTTGACCAGCCAGACCCGGGCGCCGTGCGCGGCGATCCGCCGGCCCAGCAGCTTCGCGTAGACGGTCGGGTGGTGCACCATGAAGGGCGCCCCGAAGCACGTGCTGAAGGTGGCCTTCGGCTCCGTGATTCCCTTCTCGGTCCCCGCCACCTTGGCCGTGTAGCCGGACAGGAAGTGGTACATGGCCCCGGCCGGCGTCAACCGCGAGATCGGCGGCAGCACGCCGAACGCGTCGCAGGTCAGCATCACGACGTTGGCCGGGTGGCCGGCCTGCCCCGACGGCACCCAGTCGTCGATGAACGAAACGGGATAGGCGCCGCGCGTGTTCTCCGTCAGCGAGTCGTCGTCGAGGTCCATCTCGCGCGTGGCCGGATCGATCACGACGTTCTCGAGCACGGCGCCGAAGCGGCGGACGGCGCCGTGGATCTGCGGCTCGGCCTCTTCCGACAGCCGGATCGTCTTCGCGTAGCAGCCGCCCTCGAAGTTGAAGATCCCGCGGTCGCTCCAGCCGTGCTCGTCGTCGCCGACGAGCCGGCGCTCGGGATCGCTCGACAACGTCGTCTTGCCGGTGCCCGACAGTCCGAAGAACAGCGCGGTGTCCCCGGCGGCGCCGACGTTGGCCGAGCAGTGCATCGGCATCACGCCGCGCAACGGCAGCAGGTAGTTCATCACGGTGAAGATCGACTTCTTGATCTCCCCCGCGTAGCTCGTGCCCCCGATGAGGACGAGCCGCTGCGCGAAGTCGAGCAGGATGAACGTGCCCGAGCGGGTCCCGTGGCGCGCCGGATCCGCGGTCAGCGACGGGAGGTCGACGACGGTGAACTCCGGCGCGTGGTTCCCGGGCGGGGTCCCCGGCGGCTGCTCCAGGAACATGGTGCGGGCGAACAGGCTGTGCCACGCCCGCTCCGTGACGATGCGCACCGGCAGCCGGTACTCGGCGTCGGTCCCGGCGAAGCAGTCCTGCACGTACAGCACCCGATCGTCGAGGGCGCGCGCCACCTCCTCGCGCAGCGCGTCGAAGCGCGCCGCGTCGATCGGCCGGTTGACCTTGCCCCACCAGACGTCGGCGGAGGTCGACGGCTCGTCGACCAGGAACTTGTCGTTCGGCGACCGCCCCGTATGCGGCGTCGTCCGGCAGACCAGCGGACCGGTCTCGGCCACCACGCCTTCGCCGTTGCGCACGGCCTCTTCGTAGAGGGCCGCCGTCCCCGGGTTCCAGTGCAGGCGGCGCGGCCGCGCGCCGTCGAGGATCGACGAAGACGCCGCTTGCGGTGCTGCTTCCGGCATGGGTGACAAACCTTAGCCGCGCCGCGTTCGCCAAGTCAAACGCGCCGGGGTATCATGTGCGGTGGCCGGGACCGACGGGAGATCGAAGCACGGTGAACGTGGAACCGGCGATTCCCGTCTCCCCCGGCGGAGACCGCTTTCCAGGCCATGACCGCCACGGACGTCGCTGCCGCGGAGCGCCGGGAGCGCGCCGCCGACGATTCGCGGATCGCCGACGAAGTGAGCGCGCTGGCGGCGCGCGGGGACCGCGCCGCCGCCGGCGAACGCTTCGCGGAGGTCGTCGAGCGCCACCACCGGCGCGCGGCGCGCATCGCGTACTACCATCTCCGCGACCCCGCGGAGGTCGACGAAGCGGTCCAGGACGCCTTCCTGAAGGCGTTCCTGAACATCGAGTCCTTCCGCGAGCGGATGTACTTCGAGCACTGGTTCACCCGGATCCTCGTCAACGTCTGCCTCGACCGGGTCAGGTCCCGCGCGCGCCGGAACCGCTGGCTCGTGCCGGCCGGCGGCGGCGACCGAGATCGCGGGCCGCGGGAGGAGATCGAACGCCGGCCGGCCGCCGGCCCGTCGCCCGAGGCGACGCTGCTGCGCGCCGAACGCCGCGCCGAACTGCTCGCGGCCGTCGACCGGCTTCCGGAACGGCAGCGCGCCGTGGTGATCCTGAGCCGGTTCGAGGGGCACGCGACCCGGGACGTGGCGGCCATGCTGGATCTGTCGGAGGCCACGGTCCGGGTGCACCTGTTCCGGGCGGTTCGTTCCCTGCGCCGAATCCTCGGCGCGGCGGACTGGTTCACGGAGACGCCCCCGCGGACCGACGAGGCGGAGTCATGAGACCGCGGGCGCGCTGGCGGAGGGTTCCGGAGCGGCTCGCGTCCGTATGGCACGGACCCGGATCGAGGCACCTCACCGACCGCGAGCTGCTGCGCGCCGCCGTCGACGCCGACGGCGCGGCGGGGACGGCGCGCGGCGCCCATCTGGCCGTCTGCCGGCGCTGCGCGCTGCGCCTCGGAACGTTGCGCGAAGACCTGGACCGCCTCGCGGCGGCCGCCGCGGCTGCGTTCGACGACGCGCTGCCCGCCTGGCGGCTCGCGCGTCCGCGGAGCCGCATCCTGGACCGCATCCGCCGCGCCGCGGACCGGCCGGGTTCGGCGCGCATACTGCGGTTTCCCGCTCCCGCCGCGCGCGCGGCTCCCGGCGCGAACCCGCTCCGGCGGCGGCTCGCGCTGGCCGCCGCCGCGGGCCTGCTCGTCATCCTGGGCGTCGGCCAGGCGGTCGACGGCGGACGGCGGACGGCCGCGAGTCCGCAACCGGCCGCCGCGGCCGCGCCGGACCGGCCGGCCGTCGGACCGCCGGGCGGGCCGCCGCGGACGGCCGCCGACGAGCAGTTCATGCGCGAGCTCGAAGAAGCCCTGCACTCCCCGCGCGTCGGGCCGCTCGTGGCGCTGGACGAGATGACGCCGCGGGTGCGCGCCGCGGCGATCGACGTCCGCTAGCCGATGTCCACGCCGATCTACAGGAAGGGCCTCGACCTCAAGCACGAGGTCGCCGGCGATCTGGCGCGCGACTACCACAGCCGGTTCCTCGACCGGATTCAGGAAGCCGGCTTCACGTGGCGGAGCGGACGCCTCACGCTGCACCTCGCCCGGGAGTTCGGCTTCTGCTACGGCGTCGACCGCGCCGTGGACTACGCGTACCAGGCCCGGCGGAAGTTTCCGGACCGCACGGTGTACCTGACCGGCGAGATCATCCACAACCCCCACGTCAACGGCCGGCTGCGCGGCGCCGGAATCCGCTTCCTGAGCGACCCCGGCGAGGACGTGGCGCGGGTGACCGCCGGCGACGTGGTGATCCTGCCGGCCTTCGGCGTCACCATCGCCGATCTGGAGCGGCTCGTCGCGTGCGGCTGCACGCTGGTCGACACGACCTGCGGATCGGTCCTCAACGTCTGGAAGAACGTCCGGCGCTACGCCCGCGACGGCTACACCGCGGTCATCCACGGCAAGGTGAACCACGAGGAGACGCGGGCGACGGCGTCGCAGGTCGGCGCAGCGTCCGGCGGCCGCTACGTCGTGGTCCTCGACGCCGGCGAGACCGGCGTGCTCTGCGGCTTCATCCGCGGAAACGTGGACGCGGCGGCGTTCCTCGAACGCCTCGGCCACGGCTGCTCCCCCGGTTTCGACCCGCGCCGCGACCTCGTGCGGGTCGGCCTCGCCAACCAGACGACGATGCTGATGACGGAATCCCTGCGGGTGGGCGACATGGTGCGGGGCGCGATGATCGACCGCTACGGCGAAGCCGCGCTCGCCGAGCACTACCGGGCGTTCGACACGATCTGCAGCGCCACCCAGGACCGGCAGGACGCCGTGACGAGCCTGCTCAAGGAACGGCGTTTCGACGCCGCGATCGTCATCGGCGGCTACAACAGCAGCAACACGCGCAACCTGGCGCGGATCTGCGCGGAGAAGGTCGTGACGTACCACGTCGCGGACCCTTCCTGCCTGGAGGCCGAAACCGTCCGGCACCTGCCGGCGGGGGCGCGCCCGGGCGCCGAGACGGCGACCCGCGGCTGGTTGCCGGCCCGCGGTCCGTTCACGCTGGCGGTGACGGCCGGGGCGTCTACCCCGGACAGCATCGTCGGCGAGATCATCGAGCGGCTGGGCCGGCTGGCGGCCCGGCCGCCCGAGCCGCGGGAGACCGCCGCGGCCGCGGCGCCGGCGGGGAGCGGTCCGTAAACGGTCCGCGCCGCGCGTCCGTCTTCCGGGGCGGAAGCGTCCGGGGTATTCTGGCGGCGGGCGCGCGAGCCCGTTCGGAACCGACGGGGAATCTGCGATGCGCAAGACACGCGGCGGCACGGCGGTCGTCCTCCTCGCGGCGATGCTCTCCCTCGCGGGCGCGGCGGAGGCCGGCCAGCGCTTCAAGTGGTGGCAATCCGGCGAGGCCGCGTCCGAAATCGGTCTGAGCGCCGAGCAGGTCGCCGCGATCGAGGCGATCTTCCAGGCGGTCCGGCCGAAGCTCCGGGAGTTCGCGCACCGGCTGCATCAGGAGGAAGACGAGCTGACCGCGATCATGCACGCCATGCAGGCCGAGGAATGGGAGGTGGCCCTGCAGATCGACAAGGTCGAGGCGGCCCGCGGCGCGCTCGGCAAGACCCGCACCCTGATGCTGTACCGCATGCGCAGGACGCTGACCGCCGAACAGAGCGAAGCGTTGCACGCGATGTGGGAACGGCGCCGCGCCCATGGACCATCGTCGTCCCACGGCCGCGACTAGGAGTCTGCGCCGTGGAACGGCGCGGGCTGGCCCGGCTCCCCCGGCCCGCCGCACGGACGATCGCCGTCCCCCGGCCGCGCCCGGTTCGGTCTCTCTCCCGGTCCGCCGCGCCCCGGCGGGGGCCGCCCGCGTCGAACCGGCCGCCCGCGCCGTGCGTCTGTACGGGGGCAGGGGAAGATTCTCGCAGGGGAGCGAGTCTGCGTACCCCGAGTCTGGAGGATCGCCTTGAGGAGCCACGCACGTGTTTCACCGGCCGTCCCGCTGCTCGCCGCGGGGTGGCTCGCGCTCGCGCCCGGCGCCGCGAACGCCCAGACTCCTCCCGGAAGCGCCGGCGGCGGCCTGCTGACCGAGACGGCGTCGCGGCTCGGCCGCAACGGGCAGGCGGCGCGGCGCTTCGATCTGACCCTCGACGACGCCGTCCAGCGCGCCCTCGAGCGCAACCTCGACATCGCCGTCCAGCGCATCAACCCGCTCGTGCAGGACATGCAGGTGGCCGCCGCCGACTCGGCGTTCCTGCCCACGGCCTCGTCCGGCGCCGGCATCAACCGGCGCACGACCCCGAACCGCTCGCTCTTCGACGGCGGCGGACTCCGCGGCGACAACATCGTCAGCAACCAGGGCTCCTACGACCTCGGCCTCGGCCAGCAGATGCGGTGGGGCGGGGGCCGCTACGACGTGACCTGGAACTCCACGCGCTTCGAGACGACGAACGTCTTCAACACCTTCAACCCGAGTTTCGGCGCCAACATGACGCTGAACTACACGCAGCCGCTGCTGCGCGGCTTCCGCACCGATCCGCGGCGCACGCAGCTCCTCGTCTCGCGCATCGACCGCGACGTCTCCGACATCGACCTGGAGCAGACCACCGTCAACACCCTCGCCAACGTCCGTCTGGCGTACTGGGAGCTGGTCTACGCCCGCGCCGCGGTCGGCGTGCAGCAGCAGGCGCTGGAGCTGGCCGAACAGCTCGTGCGCGACAACCGGGCGCGCGTCGAGATCGGCACCCTGGCCCCGATCGACGTGGTGCAGGCGCAGTCGGAGGCCGCGGCCCGCCGGCAGTTGCTGGCGCAGACGGTCCGCACCCTGCGCACCAACGAGCTGACGCTGAAGCAGCTCGTCGTGGGGGGCACGTCCGACGAGCTGTGGGACGCGGAACTCGTCCCGACGGACCAGCCGCGGGTCACGGCGGAGCCGATCGACCTGGAACAGGCGATCCGGGGCGCCCTCGACCGGCGCACGGACATCTCCCGCGCGCGGCGGCTGCTCGACGTCAACGACGCGCAGATCGACAACCTGCGCAACAGCACGCTTCCCGCGCTCGATCTCGTCGGCAGCTACCAGCTCGCCGGCCAGGGAGGACCGCGGCGGCTGCCGGAAGGGGCCTCCGTCGAGGCGCTCTTCGGGGGCGCGGGCGACGTGATCCCGGGCGGCTACGGCGACGCGATCAACGACATCGTCGACGCCGACTATCCGTTCTGGAGCGTCGAGCTGCAGATGAGCTACCCCATCGGGCGGAACGCGGACCGGGCGGCCTACGAACGGGCGCGGCTGCAGCTGCAGCAGACGCGGGCGCAGATCCGCCAGATCGAGCTCCGCATCGCGGTCGAGGTCACGAACGCCGCGCTCCAGATCGACGCGATCCAGGAGCAGATCGAGGCGGCGACGGCCTCGCGCGAGCTGGCCGAGGAACAGCTCCGGGCCGAGGAGAGCAAGTTCGAGGTGGGCCTGTCCACCAACTTCTTCGTCGTGCAGGCGCAGCGCGACCTGGCGACCGCGCAGGACGCCGAGCTGCGCGCGATTCTCGACTACCAGCGGGCGCTCATCGAGTTCGACCGCGCCCAGCGGGCCTCCCTCGCCAATGCCGGGATCACCGTCGTCACCGGCGGCGGAGGCGGCGCGCCGTAGGGCGCCGGACAAAAGGGGTTGCCATGAAACGGACCTTGCTCGTCCTCCTCTTCCTCGGCGGCGCGATCACCGCCTACGGCTACTACGCCGCGCGCACGGTGGAGTTCGTGCCCGAGATCGGCACGGTGACGGTGACCGAGGGCGACGTCGTCGACTCCATCGGGGCCACCGGGGCGCTCGAAGCGGTGACGACGGTGCAGGTCGGCAGCCAGGTCTCCGGCATCATCCAGGAGCTGCGCGCCGACTTCAATTCGATCGTGCGCGAGGGCGACGTCCTCATGCGCCTGGACCCTTCCCTGTTCGAGACGCAGCTCGAACAGGCGCGCGCCAACCTGCTGCGCTCCGAGGCGGAGGTCGAACGCCTCGCGGTGGCCGTCGACGACGCCGCGACGCAGTTGCGGCGGTCGCGGGAGCTCGCGGCCGACGCCCTCATCTCGGAGACCGAGCTCGAAGCGGCGGAGGTGACCCTGCGCTCGGCCCAGGCGCAGCTCAAGTCGGCCGAGGCCCAGGTGCGGCAGTCGCAGGCCTCGCTCAGCATGAACGAGGTCAACCTCCGGCACACCGTCATCCGGGCGCCGATCGACGGCATCGTCACCGCGCGGCTGGTCGACGTCGGCCAGACCGTGGCGGCGAGCTTCCAGGCCCCCGAGCTGTTCGTCATCGCGGCGGACCTGACCAAGATGCGGGTCATCGCGAACGTCGACGAATCGGACGTCGGCCGCATCCGGCCCCGTCAGCGGGTCACGTTCACCGTCGACGCCTTCCCCGCCGAGGAGTTCGAGGGCGCCGTCTCGCAGATCCGGCTCGAGCCGATCGTGACGCAGAACGTCGTGACCTACGCCACGGTCATCGACGCGCCCAACCCCGACCTCAAGCTCAAGCCGGGCATGACCGCCACGATCACCGTGGAGGTGGCGCGGCGCGAGAACGTGACGCGGATTCCGAACGCGGCGCTGCGGTTCAGGCCGACGCCGGCCGTGTTCGCGGCGCTCGGCCAGCCCGTGCCGCCGGAGCTGCAGGTGACCGCTGGGGGGCGGGCCGGGTCCGGCGACGCGGCGCCTCCGGCCGGCGGGCCGCCCGCCGGCGCGGGCCGGGCGGACGCGGCGCGCGGCGCGGGGCCGGGCGGATTCGGCGCGCCCGGGGGCTTCGGCGGCGCCGGCGGGGACCCCGAACGGCGGCGCCGGATGATGGAGCGCGTCCAGCAGATGTCTCCCGAGGAGCGCCAGGAGTTCTTCGCCCGCATGCGCGAGCGCCGCGGCGCGGCGGCGGGCGGACCGGGCGGGCGCGGGCCGGGCGGCGGCGGTCCGCGGCGGCGGGCGAACGCGCGGGCGGACGCCGCCGTCCCCGCCGTCGAGCGGGGGGCCAGCACGATCGACGCCCTGTTCGCCCCCATCGAAGTGGAGGAAACGACCGGGCGCGTGTGGGTCATGAACGAGGGGCGGTTGTCGAGCCTGCGGGTCCGCCTGGGCGTGACCGACGGCACGGCGAGCGAACTGCTGCGGGCGCGCGGCGGACCGGCCGCGAACGGGTCCGCCGCTCCCGGCGCAAGCGAAAGAGCCGCGTCGCTGCGCGCGCGTCTGGCGACGATGGCCGACGCGGCCGCCCGCGCGGCCCTCGAACAGCGGCTCGCGGCGCTGGAGGCGGGCGGCGCCCCGGGGGGCGAACCGGTGGCGGTCGCCCCCGGCCTGCGGCTCGTGACCAGCGTCAGCACGCCCGAGACGGGCGGCGGCCCCGCCGTCGGCGCCAGCGGATCGCCGCTGATTCCCCAGTTCCCCTTCGGGCGTCGGCGCCGCTGAGAAACCCCGATGCCCGTCATCGCCGTCGAGGACCTGGAGAAGACCTACGTCATGGGCGACGTCGACGTCCGCGCGCTGCGCGGCGTCGGCCTCTCCATCGAGGAGGGCGAGTTCGTCGCCGTCACCGGCCCGTCGGGTTCCGGCAAGTCGACCTTCATGCACATCCTGGGCTGCCTCGACCGGCCGACCCGCGGCCGCTACCTGCTGGACGGGCGCGACGTCTCCGCGCTGTCGCGCGACGAGCTGGCCGAGGTGCGCAACCGCAAGATCGGCTTCGTGTTCCAGGGCTTCAACCTGCTGGCGCGCACCACCGCCCTCGACAACGTCGAGCTGCCGCTGCTCTACGGCTCGCGCATGAACGGCCCGGCGCGCCACGCCCGGGCCCGGGCCGTGCTGGAGGCGGTGGGGCTCGGCGACCGCATGGACCACTTCCCGAACCAGCTCTCGGGCGGGCAGCAGCAGCGGGTCGCGATCGCCCGGGCGCTGGTCAACCAGCCGGCCATCCTCCTGGCGGACGAGCCGACGGGCAACCTGGACTCGCGGACCAGCATCGAGGTGATGGACATCTTCCAGCGCCTCAACCAGGAGAGCGGCATCACCGTGCTGCTGATCACCCACGAAGCCGACATCGCCGAGTACGGCGGCCGGATCATCCGCTTCCACGACGGCCGGGTCGCCTCGGACCGGTCCAACGCGGCGCGCCGCGTGGCGAGCGAGGAATTCGCGGCCCTGCCCCCGGCGGACCCGGAGGCGGCGCCGCCCGAAGCCGCCGCGCCGGCGGGCCGGGAGGCGGCGCCGTAGAACGGCGCGGACGATTGGTGGGCCGACCGCGGGTTCAGCTCCGGAAAACGAGGTCAAGAACATGTCCGTGCTGATGGTGCTCCGTATCGCGCTCAAGGCGCTCGGCCGCAACAAGATGCGCACCGGCCTGACCATGCTGGGGATGATCATCGGCGTCGCCGCGGTCATCACGATGGTGGGTCTCGGCCGGGGCGCGCAGCAGGAGATAGAGACGCAGATCCAGTCCGCGGGCACCAACATGATCATGGTCCGCGCCGGCAACTTCCGGCGGGGCGGCATCAGCATGGGGATGGGCCAGTCGCCGCGGCTGAAGTCCGAGGACGTCGACGCCATCCGCGAACGGGTGCCCGACGCGCGGTATCTGGCGGCCGGCGTCCGCACGCGGGACCAGGTGGTGGCGGCCGGACAGAACTGGAACACGACCATCCAGGGCACGGACGTCGAGTTTCCCGACATCCGCTTCTGGGGCATCCAGCTCGGGACCTTCTTCACCACGACCCACGTGCAGAGCGCGGCCAAGGTGGCGGTGCTGGGCTCGGTGGTCCGCGACAACCTGTTCGGCGAGGGCGTCGATCCGGTCGGCGCGCGCATGCGCATCCGCAACCAGTCGTTCCAGGTGATCGGGGTCATGGCCTCCAAGGGCTCCGGGCAGTTCGGCGAGGATCAGGACGACGCCATCTTCGTCCCCTACACCACCGTCAACAAGAAACTGCGCGGGCGCGACGGCACCAACATCTCCGAGATCACCATCTCGGCGGCGAGCGCCGACCGCATCGGCGCCGTGGCCGACGAGATCAGCGCGGTGCTGCGCGCCGAGCACGGCCTCGGACCGGGCGAGGACGACGACTTCATGGTCCGCACGCAGGAAGACCTGACGAACATGCGGACGCAGACGACCCAGACGATGACCGGCCTGCTGGCCAGCATCGCCGGCGTCTCGCTGATCGTCGGCGGCATCGGCATCATGAACATCATGCTGGTGTCGGTCACCGAGCGGACGCGGGAGATCGGACTGCGCATGGCCGTCGGCGCCAAGGGGCGCGACGTGCTGCTGCAGTTCCTGGTCGAGGCGATCGTGCTGAGCCTGGTCGGCGGCCTCGTGGGGGTGGGCCTCGGCTTCAGCCTGTCGGAGGGACTGACGCAGTTCCTCGCCTGGCCGACCTCGGTGCCGGCCGACGCGGTGGCCGTGGCGGTCGGCTTCGCCGCCGCGACCGGCATCTTCTTCGGGTTCTACCCCGCCCGCAAGGCGGCGCAGCTCGACCCGATAGAATCGCTGCGTTTCGAGTAGAAGTTCGCGCCGTCCCGAGCGGCGCGTTCCGCGCCAATCAACCGCCGCATTTCCGCGCCGAACCGCTTGCACGGAAGCGCGCCAGGGTGCTAGGGTGATTGGACCGTCGCGTGAGGCGGCGGGCGGATACGGAAAAGGGGAACATGCATGCCTTCCACGGCCCCGATGGCGCGGAATACGTTCTCGGCTCACAAGTCGGCGGGCGCGTCCGACAAGAAGGCGCAAGCGGCGGCTTCCGGGATCGGCGCAATCCAGGTCACTTTGGAAAAGGTGCTCGTTCGTTTGAACGCCCTCGACTGGAAACAGAACGTCATACTCGCGGTCCTGGCGATGCTGACCGCCATCGTAATCGGCGGCTTCGGGCTGGTTCTGGCTGGTCGGTAGTGAATTGAAGGGAGTGAAATTCCACGCCCCGCGAATGTAAGACGTGCATCTACCGGCCGGATTCGGGAAATCAAAAACCACAAGAACATTGACGTTTTCGGCCGCGTGCCGTAGAACGGCACGGACTCCAGCCCGGAGGACCGGTGGGGCCCGAACGGCCCGAACGGGGCCGCCGGGCGACGATGGGCGGCCCCGGACGCCCGGTGTCGTCCGGGCTTGTCGGCGCGCCCGAGCGGGCGAGCCGCCGTCGAACACGAAAACGTCCCCGGCGCCGTCCGGGGCCTGTCAGGGAGACGACCGATGAGAATCGCCGCGCTCGCCGCCGCCGTCGCAACCGCCTGTCTCGCCGCGCCCGCGGAGGCCCAGACGCCCGACTTCTCCGGGACCTGGCGGCTCGACCGCGACGCCAGCGAGTTCCCGGAACGCCCGGCCGGCTTCGGTCTCGGCCGCGGCGGCCCGCGGCGCGGAGGCGGGCGCGCGGGCGGAGCGGGCGGGTTCGGCCCGGCCGCCACGCTGGTGATCACGCAGACTTCCGACCTGCTCACCATCGAGCAGCGGACGGAGCGCGGGAACCGCGCGGTCCGCTACCGCCTCGACGGCGGCGAGAGCGCCGTCCGCGGCCCGCGCGGCGACCTGGTGACCACGTCGAGCTGGGACGGCGCGACCCTGCTCACGGTCGGGACCTTGGAACTGTCGACGCCGCGCGGCGACTTCTCCATCGACGTCGTCGAGCAGCGATCGCTCGACGCCGACGGCCGGACGCTGACGGTGGACTCGCTGCGCAGGCTGCCTTCCGGAGAGGTGGCCTCGAAGCTGGTCTACCGCCGGCAGGCGCCCTGACGTCCGCCTTCTCCGCTCCGCTCCCGCTCCGTGGAACACCGGAATCCACCGAAAGGACGTGCCCCGATGATGCGGTTTCTCGACCCCTACGCCGAATGCATCCACGACACGCTCCGCATCGTCGCGGGCTACGGCTTCCTGCTGCACGGCCTGCAGAAGATCTTCGGCGTCCTCGGCGGCCAGCAACAGGAGCTGCTGTCGCTGCTCGGCGTCGCGGGCCTCGTCGAGCTCGTCGGCGGAGCCCTGATCGCCGTCGGGCTCTTCACGCGCCCGACGGCGTTCCTCGCCAGCGGCCAGATGGCGGTCGCCTACTTCCTGGGCCACGTGGCCCGCGAGGGATCGTTCCTCTTTCCGGTCGTCAACCGCGGCGAGCCGGCCGTGCTCTACTGCTTCCTGTTCCTGTACCTGGCCGCGTCCGGCCCCGGCGCCTGGAGCCTCGACGCGCGTCTGCGCAAGGGCTGATCGGCGCGTCCGCCGAACGTCGTCGGCGCCGGACACGGCGGCGCCGTTCGCGCTTGCGCGCCGAACGTGGCGAGCGCGCCGCCGCGAACAGCCGGGCACGGCGCCGAGAGCGCAGAAACACGGCCGGCGTGAGCAGCAGCGGCGCCACACGCCATGACACTGGAACTTCCGCCGAAACCACATCCAACCTGGCGGCGGCACGAACTCGCCGCCGCCGGGTGCCCGAGCATCTTCGGCGGAGAAGAACTCCTGCCGCCCGAAGCGTTCGACGACGTCGGCCCGACCGGCCACGACCGGATGATGCTGCTCGGAGCCGACGACGGACCCGCCGACGGCCGGAACAGCCCGACCGTGCGGGGCCGCATGGCGAGCAGCTGCGCGGGATGGAAGATTCGGCCGCGGCCGGTGGAACTCTACGACGCAATCCGCGCCGAAGAACCGACGGGACGGCAGAGGACCCTCCTGAGGATGTGGGCGACGGAAACCGACTGGGAAGAGCTGGTCCGCGCCTGGGCCGAGGAGGTCTACACCTTCCGCGAACTGGCCGCGGCGCTCCACCGCGCCGGAATCACGCATCCCTACAACGCCTTCTACATCAACATGCGCCGGAACGAAAGCTCCTTCCGGAAATGACGCTGCCCGAACCCGCGCGGACGCTCTGGCTCGCGGCCCGGGACGCGCTGGCCGTCGACGAGGAGGCGCTACGAAACCTCGGAACCCGGGCGGGAGCCGCGCTCTACGACGCCCTGTACAAGAATTTCAGGATCACGGTCTGCCGGGAAGAGATGGAAGTCGCGGCCGTAACCAACGGCGGCGCGAAGCGGACGTTCCTGACGACGCCGGCCGGCGTCGCGACTCTGTTCGACGAACACGGATTCGACGATCATCTCGAACGCCGGCTCGGAGCGATGAACACCGTTCACGCGAGATTGATGCACTACGCCGCGGAAGCGGACGAACGTCGGACCGTATACGAAGAGGTCGACGGGAAAACCACGCGGTGGACTCCCGAGCGAGAGTCATGAAGCCGCCGTCGGACCGACCCCGGCGCATGGAGCCTCGACGCGCGTCTGCAGCAAAGGCTGATCGGCGCGTCCACCGAACGTCGTCTGCTCCGGACACGGCGGCGCCGTTCGTGCTGGCGCGCCGAGCGTGGCGGGCGCGGCCGTCCGGGCTACCTTCGGGCTACCGAGCAGAACCCGCCCGCGCGCGAGCCCGTTGTTCCAATGCGCCCACCCATCGATCGAAGAGCGGGCACGCCCCGCGCACGACGTCGAGACCGATTCGCTCCATGGCGATGACGCCCATCAGCGGTTTCTGATAGCCCCGGCACAGGCCCAGGATCCGCTTGGACGGCGCGGTTTCGGGCGAGTCGTTGATGTCTTCGGGGGTCTCGAAACTCCCGCGGATGGCCTGGAACTCGGGTGCGAGGCCGGGCTGGCCGAGGCTCTGCGCGAATCGGTCGGGGTCACTGAACAGGAGCCCCTCGAACTCGTGCATCACCACGTAGGGCACGAAACGCGGCGGGTGGCCGGCTCCCTCCGCAAGATCCTCCAGAATGGCCTGCTCCACCGCGGCGGCGCGCTCCTTCAGGGTCGCACGGCGGCCGGCCTGCTCCCGGCCGGGCCACGTGCGCGGCAGTCCGTAGTAGTCCACCATGGTGGTGGCGAGCGCGGCCGGGTCTTCCCGCAGGTGATTCAGGATGTCCTTGCGCACCGACTCCCAGGGCCGTATGCCGCCGCGCCGGCTCCGTTGACGGGCGTTCCCGACGAGACGGGCGCTGACGCTCGTGTACCCGACCCCGCAGAGATGCGGCGCCAGCGCGGCGTTGACGAATGCCTCTTCCGTCTGACCTTCGACGTGGACCAGCAGCCGCGGCATGCGCTACTCCCGCTCGGGGCGTCCTCCCAGCTCGTTCTTCTCCCAGAGCTGCCCCAGGCTGTAGTCTTCCAGCCACGACTTCAGCCGGGACGATTCCAGCCGGGTGAGCCGCGTGGCCCCGTCGACGCGGTCCGCCACCAGCACGTCTTCCGGCTCGAAGTGGTCCAGCAGGAGGGGCGACTGGGTGGAGACGATCACCTGCGAGTCGGTTGCAGCGCTCTTCATCAGCGACGCCAGGAGGGTGATCGCGCAGGGGTGCATGCCCAGCTCGGGCTCGTCGACCAGGATCACCGACGGCCGATACGCGGCCGGCTGGAGGAACAGGGTCGCCAGCGCCATGAAACGCAGCGTTCCGTCCGACAGCGCGGCGGCGTCGAAGTAGGCGTCGGTCCCCGCGTGTCTCCACTCGAGCCTGATCTTCTCGGGGTTCAGACGCAACGGTTCGAGGGCGAAATCCCGGAAGAACGGCGCCACCTGCCGAACCGTGCCCACGATGAGGCGGTAGGCGTCTTCGTGCTTTTCGCGCAGGAAAAGCAGGAACGGCGCCAGGTTGGCGCCGTCCGGGCGGAGGATCCGGTTATCGTGCACGTCGGCCGTTTTCTTCAGGGGCGAAGCCGTGCCGGTGTCGTGGAAGTGGTAGAGACGCCAACTATCGAGGTGTCTTCGCACATACTTGGCTACTCTATGTTGGTGCTGCACACTGATACCAGCCTCCCGCCCTGCACGTGCAATTGCTTCGGAATAGGGATCCTTATATTTGCTCCTATTCCAGAAGTAGACAACCTCGGACGACGGAACCAGCTCGTCGGCGCCGTTCGACTCCAGATTGATTTCGTACTGATTCATCTCGTTCTTGAACGAGATGAGCATATGAAGCCTTCCGGTGACTCTCGATCCGAAGTGCAGAACCCTGTCGGCACCGCCGGCCCTGGCTACGTAATTCTGCAGGCCGCCCTCCCGGATGGCGTTCAGGAACGAGAACACGCCGATGAAGTTCGTCTTGCCGGATCCGTTCGGGCCGACGAGCACCGTCAGCCGCCCGGTCTCCAGCTTCTCGATCCGCGCGATGCTCTTGAAGCCGCTCACCGTGACGTAGTCCAGCTCGCTCATCACGCACCTCGTCGACCGGGCTCCGGCGCCGGACTCGCCTTCGCTGTCCCGGCCCGATCGGACGGAGGCGGGTCGGCGGTGGGCGCAGGCGAAAGGGCGACCAGCAGTTCTCGCACTGTACAGCCAGTCAGCGGATCGGTCAAGTCGGGGGCGACGGCGGCCAGCGGCTCCAGGACGAACCGGCGCTCGCGGAACCGGGGGTGCGGCACGTGCAGGCCGGGCCCGCGGACCACGACGCCGCCCAGCAGGACGAGGTCGAGGTCGAGGGTGCGGGCCGCTCCGGGGTACGGCCGCTCCCGGCCGCGCGCCCGTTCGATGCACAGCAGCGCCGCGAGCAGCGCCGCCGGGGAAAGCCGGCACCCGCCCACCACGGCGCCGTTGAGGTACGGCGGCTGCGGGGACGGAACCCCGACCGGAGCGGTCTCGATGAACGGCGACACGCGCGCGTCGGAGAGCAGATCGCCGAGCGCGGCGGCGGCGAAGGCGAGGTGGGCGCGCCGGTCGCCCCGGTTGCTGCCGAGCGCGACGGCGGCGAGGCGCGGAGCGGCCGAAGCTCCGCGAGCGGCTCCCGCTACGACTGCTGCTTCTCCTTGCATGAGATGCACACGCGCGTCCACGGGATCGCGTTCAGGCGGGCCGGGGCGATCGGCTCGCCGCAGTCGCGGCAGACGCCGTAGGTCCCCTGCTCGATGCGCGACAACGCCTCTTCGATCGCCTGGAGGATCTTGGCGTCGGTCTGCTTCAGCTTGAGCTGGATGTGCACCTCGTTGTTGCCGCTCGCCTGATCGGCCATGTCGCCCTGGCGGGTGTTGTTGTCCATCGGCGTCGAGAACGACTTGGCGCCGCGCTCGGCCGCGATCTCCGCGCGTTTCCTGAGCAACGCGTCCTTGTAGACAGCCTCTTCCATGACCGGCCACTCCTCTTTGCGGTGGCTCGCCGGACGTGTAATCGGGCAGTGTAGCACGGCTCGTCCGCCCGGCCGGGCGGGTTCGCGAGGTCGACCGTACAGGGTCACGGGCCGGCGTTGCGGACAGGAACCACGGCCGCCGGCCGCCGGTCGGACGCCGACACCGGAGCTGGCCGGCGGCTGCGCCGCGCCGACGGCCAGCCGGACACGTTGCCGAGACCGCGCGCGAACCGTCCCGCACCGCCGGCCGGAGAACCATCCGACCGTCGTGGCGATGATTCGAAGAGGTCCGCGCAGACCGGGCGGCGCGACGAGGTCGTCAAGGAAGCGCCGCCGCGTGCCCGGGTCGCACCCGGGCTCCGACCGGTGCGCGGCGGCGACGTCCTGGCCGCCCCTCCCCCGGTCCGCAGACCCTGGAGCGGCTGGATCGGAGGCCGTCGGGACCGTCTCGTGGATCCGGTTAGAATGGGCCGATGAACAGATCGAACGGATTCCGGGGGGGGGGGGGGTATCCGCGACCGCCGGAGCGGTTTCCGCTCGGGGCTGGTCCTGGCGCTGCTGGCCGCGGCCGGCGGCGGCCTTTCTTCCGCGTCCGCGCAGACGACTTCACTGATCGACCTTCCGGCGTCGGCGGCCGGCCCGGTCCACTTCGCGTCGGCCGCCGTGACGCGAAGTACCGCGACGGGGGGCGTGTTTCTCCACTTCACGAGTTCCACTTCGCCCCCGGCTGATGACGTTCTTCCCGTCATGGGCCGCGGCTTCGGTCTGGTCGAGGTCGGATTCACCATAACCGGCAACGCGTATCCCAATCGCTGGTACGTGAACGGGTTGCCCTCGATCCCGCTCACCGATCGGACCTCGCTCGCGGTGGTGGTCGCGGGGCCTGCCGGAACCACGCCCCGCGTGTGGCGTTTGAGTGAAACGGAAACGACGCTTCCTTCGACGTTCCCGACGAGCACCGTTTACGTCGGTCCCGTCACGTCGTGGGCCGCCCAGGCGCACTCCGACGTGAGCGCCCACCCGCCGTCCGAGTGGACGGTCCTCGTAGTGGATTACACGGTTCCCGGCGTCGACGTCGAGGCTCTGACCTACACGCCGCCGCCCGCTCCGCCCCCGCCGGCCCCGTCCCGGGTCGCCGGCGTCCGCGTCTCGCCGCGGGACGGCGCCCTGCACGTCTCGTGGAGCGCCGCCGCCGGCGAAGTGTCGCAGTACCGCGTCGACGCCGCGGACGCTTCCGGGAAGCTGGCGCGCCGGGTCTACACCGACGCGGACGTCTTCGAGGCGCTGGTGGACGGACTCGCCAACGGCGTCGACTACACCGTCACCGTCACGGCACTGACGAGTCATCCCGACGTGGAAGGGCCGGCGTCGGAGCCGCGGACGGTGACGCCGGTCTCCGCCGCCGGCGATACGGGAGAGACTCCCGACCCGGTGCCCGCCCTGCCGCTCGCCGGCGCCGGCGTCCTGGCCGGGCTGCTGGCCGCCGCCGCCGTCCGACGGTTGCGGGGAGCCCGTCGGCGCGTTCGATGCGCGGAAGCGTTTCGGTGAACGTCTTCGGGCCTCGGCGGGCGCGCCGACGCCGGCAGTGGCAGGTCCGGGCAAAGGGTTCAGACCGCGGGAGCGATCCCCGCCCGACCGGCTCGGCGGCGCTCGGAGTTCGGGCGCGCGCCGCGCCGCGTTCGCCGGGGACGAGGTGACGTCACTTCCCGACGTGCGCCCGGAGGCGAGCGTGGAAGTCCCGCTCGCTCTTGCAGACCAGCGCCGCGGCGACGACGACGCGGTCGGGCAGGCCGTTCGGGATGCCGGTGGAGAAATCCTCCGACAACGTGACGCCCCGCGCCCGCAGGACCTCGCGCACGGTCTCCATCCGGCCTTTTGCTTCACCCTCGGCGCGTCCTTCCGCACGTCCTTTCGTCAGCCCCTCCGTTCGGCTCTGGTCCCGCAGCGAACGCAGCAGCGGGTCGTCGTCCGGCCCCGTGCCGTCCCGCTCGCCCAAGGTCCGCCCCAGGTGCTCCAGCATCGCGTGCGTCCAGCCCGACGGCTCCGCCTCGTTCAGCGCCGTGTGGATGGCCTTCGCCCGCCAGCCCGGGAACGCCCGGCTCACCGGCGACTCGCGGTACGCGCCCTCCTCCAACAGGTGAATCGTCAGCCCCGCCCGCCGGCGCCGCGGGCGGCTCCGAGGGCGGCGCTCCGGGACCTCCACCCACAGCTCCGGGAACCCCCACGACTCGTACAGCCGCAGCTTCCCCCGCCGAACGTCCGTCGTGTGGTCGACCTCCAGCACCACGTCGGGGAACGGGTGCTCGCCCACCACCATCGCCGGGGAGCCCAGCAGGTCCACCTGCGACGGATACAGATAGACGACCTGATCCGCCTGCATCACGCGCCGCGGTCTGCCCTCCGCGTCGCGCACGAGCAGGTCCGTCGAACCGTAGCAGCGGATGGGCGACCCGCGCACCGCGGCGATGCGCTCGACCAGCCCGACCAGCCCCTCGGCGGAGCTTTCGTGGGCCGCGGTGGTCGAGCGGACCCGCCACGCGGTTTCCGTCTCGGCGTCCCACACTTCCAGCCGCCCCTCGTAGCGGCGGTACCCGTCGCGCGTCAGGGGAAACGCCTCGCAGCCGGCGAAATCCAGCTCGGACAGCGGCAGCATCGGCCCGGCGGCCGGCGGTCCGTCCGGCTTGCGCTTCGCGGGCGCGACCGATACGGGCGTCCAGGGCGAGAAGGCCATACGGCATTATAGCCGCGTCGTCCGGGGGCCGGGTTCTCGACCCGGCGGCCGCCGGCCTCACCGGCTACCTCTCGCTGACCTGGTTCTTCTGAGCCGCGCCGGGCGCGTCGGCACGGTCACGCGGGGTCCCGCGGACCGGGCTGACGGGTTCCGTCAGTCCGAGCGCGTATAGTGTCCGAGCTTCCGGAGATCGTGCCGGGCCGCGAACCCGAAGGATCCGGAGCAGACGCACACATGGCCGAACGCATCTACGTGCGGAACGGAGCGGGCGGACTGGAGCCGCTCGAAGAGAAGCCGTTCTCGTCCGAGGACGCCCTGCAGGCGCTGCTCGCCGAGCATCCGGAGCTGCTGGACGGGGAACAGATGCGGCCGGGCGATCCGCGGCGCTGGATTCTCGTCGCGCGGGAGCAGCCGATCGCCGATACGGCGGGCGGGGCGCCGCGCTGGGCGCTCGACCACCTGGTCATCGATCAGGACGCGACGCCCACGCTGATCGAGGTGAAGCGCGGGGCCAACTCCGAGGTGCGCCGCACCGTCGTCGGCCAGATGCTGGACTACGCCGCGCACGCCTCGCGGGTCTGGACGGCGGACGAGTTGCGCCGCACGTTCGAGGGGCGCCCGCACGCGGACGAACGGCTGGCGGACCTGCTCGGCGACGAGGAATCCGACGCGGACGAGTTCTGGGACGCCGTGGCCACGAACCTCGCCGCCGGGCGGCTGCGCCTGCTGTTCGTGGCCGATGCGATTCCCGACGAACTCGCGCAGGTCGTCGAGTTCCTGAACCGGCAGATGCCCGACGTCGAGGTGCTCGCGGTGGAGATCAAGCAGTTTCGCGGCGAGTCGACGCAGACGCTCGTGCCGCGGGTGATCGGGCGTCTGGCGGCGGCGCCCGGACGGAGCGCGTCCGGCGGCGCGCGCCGAAAGCTGACGCGCGAAGCGCTGCTGGAGACCCTTCCGAACGAGGCCGTGCGCGGGGCCGCCAACCGCCTGTTCGCCATCGCCGAGGAATACGGCGGTTGGTTGCAACGCCTGGACGCCAGCATATCCATTCGCGCCGTCTCCGCGAACGGAAACCGGCACACCATCGCGCTGATCTACCGTCGAGGAGGAAGCTTCCTGGGACAGAAGGAGTTCGCGTTCGGATGTCGCGGCACCAACGAGTTCGGTCCAGGCGAATTGCGGGATTTCCTGGAGGGATGGGCACGCCAGTTCGAGGCCGACGACTTCGCCCGGCTCGCCCACGAGGGAGTGGGGGCCGTCTGGGTCGTGCAGTACGACGACGCCGTGAAGCACATCGACCTGCTGGCGGACCGCCTGCGCGCCGCGCTCACGGAGATACGGAAGTTGTAGCGGCGGCGGCCAGGGGCGAAGAGAATGAGCCGCCCTGCCGTGCCTGTTCGATTTGACAATCTTCTTCTTGCGCGGGTCTTCTTGCGCGGGCATGATGAAACCATCCGCGCGAGGGCGGTGCGGCTCCGCGCTGACCGGTCGGACTTCGCGTTCGGCCGTTCGGAGATCCAGAAATGGCCAAGGGCAACCACGGCAACTACCTCCAGCACAGCGTCGAGATCGCCGCCGCCGATCGGCTTGCGGCGGAGAATCCCGACGGTATTCGGTTACCGGGTTGCGGGACCGGTTTTGCTCAGTGAAATGCGACCGAATGGCTGCGGCCGACGGAAAGTTGCGACGGTGCAAATTGGTCGCCTTGGCAGCGCGTGGCGAAGTCCCCGCTGCCTTCGAGCGGCGATGCATCCCGCCTGACGGCGTTGTTCGTCGGTTGCCACGGGCGGCCGGGCCAGATTGTCAAAAGCGCCGCGCGCGGCCGGAGCGGACGTTACGTCTGGCGGCGCGCCTCCGGTTCTTCCGGGGTTCCGGCGCCGAGCCCGTCGCGCGACGGGCGCACGGGGGCCGCGGCTCGGCGTGAGACGGGGTGCGGAGCGGGGTCGGCCGGGCCTGCCGCCGTCAGGCGGGCGGCGGCAGGGCCAGGGCTTCGGGTTCGACGGGTTTGGGAGCGCAGAGCAGGGTGGTGATCAGCGCGCGCAGGTCGAGTCCGCGTTGGCGGGCGGTACGCACGACGCTGGCCAGCACCTGCTGGGTGTTGGCCCCGCGCCGGGTGCGGTTGCCGCCGCACACCTTGCGGGTGACCACCGCGGGTCGGATGGCCTGTTCGGCGCGCCAGTTGGTGGCGTCGATGGACGGGTCGCAGAGGAAGAGGAACACGGCCGGGAACTCGTTGGTCAGGTGCTTGGCGAAGCGCTCGGCGTCGGCCAACGGCGGCGGGTCGGCGAGCAGGCGTTCGAGCCGGGCGACGAGTCGTCCGCGGGCCGACGCCAGGCCGTGCTCGCCGATCTCGTCCGCGTTCGCGCGGTCCCGCAGGGCGAGGCCGTCCTGCAGGACCGCCTGCACTTCGCCCGCCCAGGGGCTGTCGGGATGCGCGGCCTGCAAGTGCTTGCACCGCCGCAGCAGGTGGGCCAGGCACGTCTGGTGCGGCGCGTTCTTGAAGCCGCGGTAGGCGACCCACCCGTCCCGCACCAGCACGCCGGCGAAGTCGGGGCCGAGAATCTTCGCGGCCTCCTTGAACCCCCGGCCCTCGCAGATGGCGTAGACCGTCGTCTCCGGCGTGGTGAAGGCCCACAGCCAGTGCTTGACCGCCTTCACCCGCCAGCCGGTCTCGTCCGGCGTGACCACCGGACTGCAACGGACCTGCTCGCACAGCTTCGCATACGCCGGCGCCGCCATGGCGCCGGTGCGGTGCAGCAGCCGGACCACGGCGCCCTTGGTCACCTGCAGGCCGAACCGGGTGCGCAGAACGCGGACGACCTTCTCCAGCGGCATGCCCAGTTCGGTGTGCAGTTCGACGACAAGCGCGGCCACGTTCGGACCCAGTTGGACGGAGGCCGCGCCCAACGCGTCGGAAGTCTGCAGAGCGTGCCGGCCCTGCACCCGCCGCCGGCACGCCGAGCAATGACCCACCTCGACGTCGAAGCGCCGCACCAGAGGACGCACCTCCGGCAGGTCTTCCTGATACTGCGACGCCGTGCGGGTCACCACGACCGCCTTGCCGCAGTCCGGACACGTCGTCGGGGCCGGCGCCGCGTGCGTCTCGTCAACCCGCGTCGGCGGCCGGCGGCGGCCCTGCTTCCCATACTCCGCCCCGGCGCGCCGGCCGGGGCGCCCGCCGCGGCCCTGCGGACGGTCCTTGGCGAAGGGGGCCGCCTGCCGGCGGCTGGCGCGCTGCGCCGCCTCGAGCTCCTTCTCCAGATGCTCGCTGCGGCGCTTCCAGTGGTCCCGCTCCTCGATCAGCCGCGCCTTGTCTCGTTCGAGACGTTCGATGATCCGCACGTCCCGAGGGTCCCGCTGCCGCCGGGAACCGGTCGAATCGCCGCGGCCGGCCTGCTTGCGCGCCATGATCCACGTATCGGCACGTGCCCGCCGCACCTGCACACCTTTTCAGGGATTTTCCGTCACAACCCGGTAACCGAAGACTCCCGACGCTCTGCACGTCGCACTGGCCCACGGCATGGCTCCGTTCGAGTACTTCGAGCACAAGCTGACCGAAGGCGGGTGCATGGCGAGGAAACAGGCGATGGGTGAACAGGCGCGCGCGGCGCTTCGGCTGGTTGTCGGTGGCGGCGGGCCGGCCGCGGCCGTGCTTCCGGCCCCGGCGCGGCGGCCGTCGTCCGCGTGCAACAGCATGAAGGCGGGGGGGGCGCAGGCTGCGCTACTGGCGAAGCTGCACGAACGGGAAATCCGACAGTGAAGGGGAATGGAAGCGAATTGCCGGAGTGCGTTGTATGTGCGGAACGGCCGTTAGACGGTTGGTTTCGACGGTGTAACTGTGAGTTGCCGATTTTTCTATGCGCGGTCTGTGGGTGGCGGCCGTGCCGCTGCCCCGTGGATTGCGGCCACCATGAACCCGCTCGCTTCTTCGGACACAATAGCTTCACCATCGTTGAAAGTTGGGAGTATTACCTGCATAGCTTGGGGCGCACGGTGTCAGGTCCTTTTCCGCCCGGCCCCCCGGAACCCGGGTTTTACCTGTGCGCGGTTTGCGGGCGGCGGCCGTGCGTCTGCAAACTGGCCCCGCCCGCGCCCGGGCTGGTTCCGCCGGTGTCGCATGAATGGTATATTGCCGGCGGCCGGCCGGGCCGCGTGCGATGGCATTGCCGGATATGCGGCCGGCTCGCATGGTCGCCCCCCCACCCCCATCCGGCGCGCCCGGCCCCGGACGTGTGCGCGGTTGCGGCCCGTTGGCGAGCGAACCCGGGCGGCCCCGCGGCGGAAGTGCCGGACGTCGTCCGGTGCGCGGTTTGCGGGCGGCGGCCGTGCGTCTGCAACGACATCGTCTTGGATGAAATGCTGCGCGATGCGGCGGCGCTCGGCCCCGGCGGCGCGTGTATCGTCGGCGTGCGGCGCTCGGCGCAACAGCCCGGCCCCCCCGTGCACGGCCCGCGCGCCAGTAGGTAGCGATGGTGAACCCGGGCGGCCCCGCGGCGGAAGCGCCGGACGTCGTCCGGTGCACGGTTTGCGTGCGGCGGGCGTGCGTCTGCAACGTGGCCGTTCTGGCGGAGATTCTGCGCGATGCGGCGGCGCTTGGCCCCGGCGGCGCGTGTATCGTCGGCGTGCGGGGCGCGGTGCATCATTGGAGATTGGTCGCGCCCGCGGCCCCGGCCGGCCCGCGCGCCAGTAGTAGCGACGGAACAGGTGCGGTTGTTCGAGGATGATGCGCCCGCGGCGGCCGGCCCGCCCCGGCCCCGCCCGCGGCCTCCGGCCCGGGCGAGGAACTACGCGCGGCCGTCGTTCGGCGGATGGCGCGCTTCGTGGAACCGGCCCCCGCCCCGGGCGAGCGGCCCCCGGCCGGTGGGAGGTAAACATGATTGCCTTTATCAGCTTTTTGCTGATCCTGGCGTTCCTGTTGGCGTTGGCAGCCGGTGCCGTGTTCCTGGCCGCGGGCGTCTGGATTCTGATACTGGAATCCGAAACGAGCTGGGCCGCGGCTGTCGCCTTGTGGGCGTTGCTGCTGGGCATCGGCCTTGTCGTCTTGGTGATCCTGATTTTGGCCTCGGTCCCCGCCGCGGCCGTGGATGCCGGGCCGGCGCCGTCCGTGGACTGCCAGCCCGGGCCGCGCCCGGCCGCGCCCGCGGCCCCGACCGGGGTTGAACCCGGCCGCGCCGGGTAGGCGGGGGCAGGCGCGCCGTAGCGCAACCCGCCCGTCATCACGCTCCGCCGACGCGCGGCCGCCGGGGCAGGCGCGCGTCGGAACGCGGCGCGGCCTACTCCGCGCGGAGCGCGGCGAGCGGGCTCACGCGGGCGGCGCGGCGCGCCGGGAGCCAGGCGGCGGAGGCGGCCGCCGCCAGCAGCAGCAGGGAGACGGCGGCCAGCGTCAGCGGATCGGCCGGCGTGACCTCGAACAGCAGGCTGGCGAGGAGCCGCGACGTCCAGAGCGCGGCCGCCGCGCCGAGCGCCACGCCCGCCGCGGCCAGGCCGAGCGCGTCGCGGACGACCATCGTCACCACGGCGCCGGGGCGGGCGCCGAGCGCGAGGCGCAGGCCGAACTCGCGCGTGCGCCCGGCGGTGGCGACCGCGATCACGCCGTAGACGCCGAGACCGGCGAGGGTCAGGGCGGCCAGGGCGAACGCCGCGAGCAGACCGGTCGTGAAGCGCCGCGCGGCGAGCGTGTCCGACAGCAACTGCTCGACGGTGGCGACGCTGTAGAAACTCTGCAGCGGGTCGACGGCCCAGACGGCGTTCTGGATCGCCGGCAGGCTGGCCGCCGGGTCGCCGGCCGTGCGCACGACGTAGGTCATCGATCCGCTCGCGCCGCCCTGCGCGTGCGGCACGAAGATCTCCGGCCGCCGGCCGCTGTCGAAGCCCCCCGGACGGGTCGCGCCCACGACGCCGACGATCTCGGCCTCGAACGCGGCGCCCGATGCTCCCACGGTCAGCCGGCGCCGGAGCGGGTCCGTATCCGGCCAGTGCCGCCGCGCCAGCGTCTCGTTGATCACCGCCACCCGCGGCCGTTCCGCGTCGTCCCGGCGCTCGAACCGCCGGCCGGCGCGCAGCGGGACCCGCAACGCCTCGAAGTAGCCCGGCGTCACCTGCGAGACGGCCGCCGCCGGTTCTTCGCCGGGGGGCGGCGCCGGCCGGCCCCGGATCGTGAACGGCGTCTCGATGGTGACGTCGGCCAGCCCCAGCGGGAACGACGAGACGGCCCCCGCCGCGGCCACGCCCGGCACGGCCCGCACGTTCTCCAGCGTCCGGCGGAAGAAGTTCACGCGCGCCCCGGCGTCCGTCTGGCGGTCCCAGGCGAAGACCTGCAGCACCGCCGTGTTCCCCGGCGCGAAGCCGATGTCCACGGCGACGAGCCGCGCGAAGCTCTGCAGGAGCAGGCCCGCGCCGGCCAGCAGCACCAGCGCCAGGGCGACCTCGGCGGCCACGAGCAGGCGCCGCATGCGCTGCGCGCCGGAAGCGCCGGCGCGCTGGGCGCGCAGCAGGCCGGCGACGTCGCGCCGGAGCATCCGGCGGGCGGGAGCGAGTCCGAACGCGGCGGCGGTCGCCAGCACGAGACCGGCCGCGAACCCCAGGATCCGCCCGTTCACCGTGACCTCGGCCAGACGCGGCACGTCGGCGGGCATGAGCGCCACGACGGCGTCGAGCGCGTACGCCGTCAGGGCGACGCCGCCGGCGCCCCCCAGCGCCGCGAGCACCAGGCTTTCGGTCAGCAGTTGCCGCAGCAGGCGGCCGCGGCCGCCGCCCACCGCCGCGCGGATCGTGAACTCCTGCGCGCGCCGCGCGCCGCGCGCCAGCATCAGGTTGGCGACGTTGACGCAGGCGATGAGCAGGACCAGGACCACGCCGCCCAGGAGCAGCAGCAGCGCCGGCCGCACCGCTTCGACCTGCCGCGCGTGGAGCGGGATGACGCGCGCGCCGACGCCGGCGTTGGCGCGCGGGTGGTCGGCGGCCAGCCGGGCCGCCACCGCGTCCATCTCCACCTGCGCCGCCGCGGGCGTGACGTCCGGCCGCAGCCGCGCGACGACGCGCCACCAGCCGTCGCCGCGCAGGAAGGTCTCGCGCTCGGAGATCGCCTTCGGGGCGTAGACGTCGCGTTCGCCGCGGCCGCGTTCGAGGCCGAGCGCGAAGCCCGGCGGCAGCACGCCGACCACCGTGCGGGGCTGGCCGTCCAGGGTGAGCGAACGGCCGAGTATCCCGGGGTCGCCGCCGAAGCGGCGCCGCCAGAAGCCGTCCGTCAGCACGACGACCCCGTTGCCCGGCCGGAACTCGTCCGGCAGGAACGTCCGGCCGCGCGCCGCGCCGACGCCGAGCGTCTCGAAGAACCCTTCCGTGACCAGCGACCCGTAGAACACCTCCGGTTCGTCCCCGCCGGTGTAGTCGAACGAGAAGGGCTCCACCGCCGCGACCCGCTCGAAGCTCGCCGCCTGCTCGCGCCAGTCCAGGAAGTTGGCCGGGGCCGGCTCCACCGGGCGGCCGCCGTCTTGCGGATCGGTCTGCCACAGCGTGACGAGGCGCTCCGGTTCCGGGAACGGCGGCGGCTGGAGCAGCACCGCGTCGACGATCGAGAAGATGGTCGTGGTCGCCCCGATCGCCAGGGCGAGGGTGAGGACGGTCGCCGCCGCGAAGCCGGGCTCGCGGCGCAGCAGCCGCGCTCCGAAGCCGGCGTCCTGCCGGAGCTGCTCCCAGGCCGCGCCCGCGTGGAACCCCGCCCGGCCAGCCCCGGTCTCCCGCGCCCCGGACTCGATCCGCCTGGTCATCGAAGGCTCCTCCCGGTTGCCGCGAGTTCAGCTTGACACGAGCGCAGGCTGCCGCGCCATCGAGCTGCTTCCGGCACTGATGCCAGCCGGCGCCCCTGCTCGCGAACGGGCTTTGCTGTCGCGGCGGGGTACCAGCGCGACAGGCCGCGGCGCCGATGGCGCCGGACGACGGCCTCGCCGTGCTCGGCTCCGCGAGTTCCGCCGCGGCGAATACCAGGTGTTCGCGCGGACTACGGGTGCTCCCGTGGCGCAGGAACCGGTGGCGACGGTCGTGGCGCCGGAGGCGACGGGGCCGGCCTTTCCACTTTCGCGACCGGCGGCGGATTGTATCCCCGCTCGATCGGGATCGGTTCCCGCGCGCCATCGCCGGATTCGGCTGGTTCGTCGCCCATGGATTTCTCCTTCAGGACACCATACACCCATCGGGCCGCCGTCCTCCGCGCCCGCCCGGCCCGCGGCCCGCTCACGAAAGACCTTGCGTCCGACCGGCCTGCCGGGTGATCATGGGCCTGTCCCGGCCGCGCGAGGCGCGGCGGGGGCCGGTCGTCGACCCGTTCCGGAGGAGAGGAAGATGCGCCACAGACCCGCAATCGTCGCCGCCGCGGCCGTCGTCCTGGCCGCGTCCGCCGGCGCCGCCCGCGCCCAGTCGTCCGGCGGCGGCGCGGCCTGGGAGCCGCCCCGCACGGCGGACGGACAGCCCGACGTCTCGGGCGTCTGGACCAACTTCGACCCGACGCCGTTCGAGGCGCCCGACGACGTCGACCTGGAGCGTCTCGCGCCGCTGGCGGAGTGGTTCCCCGGCAGCAACCGGCCGCAGCGGGCGCCGGCCATGCCGGACCCCGAGGCGCGGCGCCGGCCCCCGCAGGGGCCGTGGGGCGACGGGCCGGGGAGCGCCCCGCGCAACGAGCGCCGCCGGTCGATGGTGGTCGACCCGCCGAACGGCCGCATCCCGGTGCGCGACCACGCCCGCGCGACGCGCGACTACAACCTGATCCACCTGACCGACTCGTACCTGAACCACACGCCGTGGGAGCGGTGCATCACGCGCGGCGTGCCCGGCGGCATCTTCCCGCCCGGCTACGGCGCCGGCTACCGCATCCTGCAGCCGCCGGGCTACGTGGTCATCCTCTACGAGATGATCCACGAGGCGCGGATCATCCCGATCGACGGCCGCCCGGGTCCGCCGGGGAGCATCCGGCAGTGGAACGGGTCGTCGCGCGGCCGCTGGGAGGGGAACACCCTGGTGGTCGAGGTGGGCAACTACAACTCCCGGGGGGCCATCGCCACCAACATCGCGACGCGCGGGGCGCGCGGCCTGCCGCGCACCGAGGACCTGCGGGTGGTGGAGCGGTTCACCCTGACCGGCCCGGACACCCTGGAGTACGAGGTGACGATCGAGGATCCGGCCATCTACACCGACACCTGGAAGGTGGCGATGCCGCTGAACCGCGACGCCACCTACGACCTCTTCGAGTACGCCTGCCACGAGGGCAACTACGGCCTGGCGAACAGCCTGAGCGCCGGCCGGGCGGAGGACCGCGAGGCGGCGGAGGGACGGTAGGCGGCGGCGCGGACCCCCTGGAGGGTGCGGTATCGCACGTTCGTCCCCGCGGGCGCGGCCGCGGACCCGCGGCCATGACCGTCGGTGGGGGCGAGCGGAGCCGCGGGCGGCGATGGGCGGGCCGGCGGGGACGCGGAGAGCGGAGGCGCGCATGACGATGCGAGCGCGGCGCGGACGGGAAGGCCGGCGCGCGGCGGCCCCGGGCGGCAACGGGCGGCGCCGGGCCGCGGCCTGGCTGGTCGGCGCGGCGCTGGCCGGCGCGGCGGCGGGAGAACTTCCCGCGCTCGCCGCGGCGGCCGGCGCGCCGCGGGCCGCGGCCCCGGCCGGAACACCGGCGGCGGAAGAGCGGGCCGCCGAGCCGCGCCGGATGCTGCGGCGCTACTGCGTCGGTTGCCACAACGACCGGCTGCGGACGGCGGATCTGTCCCTGGCCGGCCTCGACGTCGAGAACGTCGCCGCCGACGCGGAGACCTGGGAGAAGGTGGTCACCCGGCTGCGGGCCGGCTCGATGCCGCCGCCCGGGCGTCCGCGGCCCGACGAAGCGACGTACGGCAGCGTGGCGGGCTGGCTGGAAGGGGAGCTCGACCGCGCGTGGGCGGCGGACCCGTACCCGGGGCGGATCAACGCCGTCCACCGCCTCAACCGCACCGAGTACCGCAACGCCGTCCGCGACCTGTTCGCGCTCGACGTCGACGTCGAGTCCCTGCTGCCCGGCGACGAGACCGCCGACGGCAGCTTCGACAACTTCGCCGACGTGCTGGGGCTGTCGACCGCGCACGTCGAGCGTTATCTGTCGGTCGCGCGGCAGGTGACCCGGCTGGCGGTCGGGCTCCCGCCGCCGAGTCCCGGCGCCGACACGTTCGACGTCTCCATCCACGTCGTGCAGGACGCGCGCCAGGGAGACGACCTGCCGCTCGGGTCCCGCGGCGGCGTCGCCATTCCCTACCAGTTCCCGGTGGACGGCGTGTACCGCGTCAAGGTGCGGCTGCGGCGCCAGTACCAGGACTACCTGATGGGCATGGGCTGGCCGCAGTGGCTCGACGTCCGGGTGGACGGCCGGCTGGTCAAGCGCTTCACGGTCGGCGGCGACGCCCCCGGCCGGCCGGTGGCGGCCAGCTACGCCGGCGACGGAGAGCCGGGCTTCGCGGGCGCCGTCGAGTGGGAAGAGTTCATGCAGCGCGGCGGCGACGCGAACATCGAGGTGGACGTGCCGGTGGAGGCCGGCCCGCGCGTCGTCGGGGTCTCCTTCGTGCGCCAGTTGTGGGAGCCGGAGGGGTTGCCGCAGCCGCTGCAGCGCGGCCGCGTGCTGACGAACGACCAGATCTACATGGGCTACGCGGCGGTGCGCTCGGTCGAGATCGGCGGGCCGTACCGGGTGTCCGGCACGGTGACCGACACGCCGAGCCGGCGGGCCGTCTTCACCTGCGAGCCGGCGGGCGCCGCCGGGGAGCGCGCCTGCGCGGCGGAGATCCTCTCGTCGGTCGCCCGCCGGGCGTTCCGGCGGCCGGTGCCGGACGGCGAGGTCGAGTCCCTGCTGCGCTTCTTCGACGAGGGGCGCGCCGCGGGGAGCTTCGAGGCGGGCGTGCAGTTCGCGCTCGAACGGATCCTGGTCGACCCCGACTTCCTGCTGCGCGTCTACCGCGATCCGATCGACGCGGACGGGTTCCCGTACGCCCTGAGCGACCTGGAGCTGGCCTCGCGCCTGTCGTTCTTCCTCTGGAGCAGCATCCCGGACGAGCCGCTGCTGCGGCTCGCCGAGCAGGGCCGCCTGAGCGAACCCGGCGTCCTGGAGCGGGAGGCGCGGCGGATGCTCGCCGACCCGCGGGCCGCGGCGGCCCTGGTCGAGGACTTCGCCGCGCAGTGGCTCAACCTGCGGCGCGTCGGCGAGGTGGTCGTCGATCCGCTCCGCTATCCGCGCTACGACGAGAGCCTGCTCGCGGCGTTCGAGGAGGAGGTCGTCCGCTTCGTGGCCAGCACGCTGACCGAGGACCGCGGCGTGCACGCGCTGCTCGACGCCGACTACACGTTCGTCAACGAACGGCTCGCGCGCCACTACGGCCTGCCGGGCGTCTACGGCGCCCGCTTCCGGCGGGTGGCGCTGCCGGACCCCGAGCGGCGCGGGGGGCTGCTGGCGGCCGGCGCGCTGCTGGCCACCACGTCGTACCCCGACCGCACTTCCCCCGTGCTGCGCGGCAAGTGGCTGGTCGACAACGTCTTCGGGCTGCCGGTGCCCGCGCCCCCGGCCGGCGTCGACACCGACCTGGAGGAGACGCCCGGCGAGCTCCCGGCGACGATGCGCGAGCGTCTCGCGCGCCACCGGCGGAGCCCGACCTGCGCGAGCTGCCACGCGGTCATCGACCCGCTGGGGTTCGCGCTGGAGAACTTCGACGTCATCGGCGGCTGGCGCGACGTCGACGAGCAGGGGCGGCCGATCGACAGCGCGGGCACGACGGCCGGCGGCGTCGCGATCGACGGCCTGGCGGGCCTGCGGGCGCTGCTGCTCGACGACCCGGAGCGGTTCCCGCGCACGCTGACCGAGAAGCTGCTGGCCTACGCCCTCGGCCGGCGCCTGGAGCATTACGACCGGCCGGCGGTGCGGCGGATCGTGCGCGACGCGGCGGCGTCGGGGTATCGTTGGTCGGCGATCGTCACGGGCATCGTGCGGAGCCCGCAGTTCACGATGCGGGCCGGGCCCGGGGCGGCGGCGAACTGATCGCCGTATCGCCGGACCGGATCGCGGCCGGCGCGGCCTCCGCGGCCGGGCCCGGGCGGCGAACGGATGCCGGGCGGCGCGCGGGCCGGGCGGCGCGCGAGGTCCGCCCGTTACGCCGCGCCCCGGCGGCGGCCGAACGCGGCGCGCCGGCCTCGGACGGCGGACGGCGGCATCAGGATGAGGAGACCGCGGACATGACCCTGACCAACAAGTCGTTGCCCCGGCGGACGGTTCTCAGAGGCATCGGCGCGACGCTCGCGCTGCCGTTCCTCGACGCGATGGCCCCGGCCGTGTCCACCGCGCGGACCGCCGCGAAGCCCGCGCCGCGCTTCCAGGCGTTCTACGTCCCGAACGGGATGGCCATGCCGTACTGGACGCCGAAGGGGGAGGGGACCGGCTTCGAGCTGTCGCCCATCCTCGAGCCGCTCGCGCCGTTCCGCGACCAGACGATCGTGCTCTCCGGGCTCGACGCGAGCTGGAACTACATCCACGCCGGCGCCTCCGGGTCGTTCCTGACCGGCATGACGCGCGGCGGCCGCAACGAGACGGAGATCCTCGGCGAGGTCTCGATGGACCAGCTGCTGGCCCGGCACTTCGCGCGGGAGACCCAGGTGGCGTCGCTCGCCGTGGCCCTCGACCGCCCGAACAACGCCGGCGCCTGCACCGGCAACCTGAGCTGCGTCTACACGCACACCATCTCGTGGCGCAGCAAGACCCAGCCGCTGCCGATGGAGTGGAACCCGCGCGCGGTCTTCGAGACCCTCTTCGGCGACAGCGGCAGCACCGACCGCGAGGCGCGTCTGGCGCGGATGCGCCAGCACCGGAGCCTGCTCGACGCGGTGACCGGCAAGCTCGCCGACCTGAAACGCGAGCTCGGCGTGCGCGACCAGGTGAAGATCGACGAATACACCGAGTCGGTGCGCGACGTCGAGCGGCGGATCCAGCGGGCCGAGGAGCAGAACGACCTGGAGCTGCCGGAGCTGCGGCAGCCGCGGGGCGCGCCGCCGGCCTTCGAGGACCACCTGGCGCTGATGCTCGACCTGCAACTGCTCGCGTTCCAGTCCGACCTGACGCGGGTCGTCACGTTCATGATCGGCAAGGAGCAGAGCGCCCGCCCCTACCCGCAGATCGGCGTGCCCGAGGCGCACCATCCGCTGTCGCACCACAACAACCTGCCGGAGCTGGTCGCGCGCATGTCGAAGATCAACCGCTACCACGCGGAGCTCTTCTCGAAGTACGTGGCGAAGCTGCGGGCGACCCCGGACGGCGACGGCAACCTCCTCGACCACACGACCATCCTGTACGGCACGGGCCTGTCGAACAGCACGCGGCACTCGGGCGACGACCTGCCGATCCTGCTGGTCGGCGGCGGCGCCGGGCGGCTGCCGAGCGGGCGGCACGTGCGCTACGGCAACGCGCCGTCGCTGGCCAACCTGCTGGTCACGCTGATGGACAAGATGGACGTCCCGGTCGACCGCATCGGCGGCAGCACCGGCCGCCTGCCGCTGGACACGCTGTCGGACCTGTAGGAGGGCGGGGACGAAGCAAGAGCGATGTGTACGATGTCCTCTGTTCCACGGAGAAAGCAGTACTACATGAATCGAATGAATCGTCGGGTGTTCTTGACGGCGAGCTCGCTCGCCACCGTCGCGGTCCTCGGTCGGGAGAAGGGGATGGCTCAGCCCCCCCAACTTCAGGGAGACGGCGCAGACCAACTGCTCGAACTCATTGGGCTGGAGACTACGCGGCTCGTTGCGTCCATGACACAACACGGGGTGTGGGACGATCTGAACCGGGAGCGCGGCCTGTCCATCGCCCACAACCTGCAGTTGGCGGCACTCCGCATCGGCGAAAGCGACTACGACCAGCTCCTCAACGTCGCCATCGGGCGCGCCGGCGGCGACGATGCGTTCCTGGTGCTCTCCGTGACGCGCGGCCCGGACCAACTGCGCCGTGATGCCGGGAGGCGCGGTCTGCGTCTGCTCCCCTCACCGCACTCCATCAACGACGCCCGCGAGGTTCTGGCAGGCTTGCGGGAGAATGGTCTGCCCAACCACCTGTCGGCCAGCTCGCTGTACATCAGACAGATGTGCGACGGTCAGGAGGAGGAGGACAGGTTCTGCGACAACCTCGATGGCCAGATCCGAAGAGCCGAGATTGCAGCCGGGATCGTATGTGGCGCTGCTCTCATCGATCCGACACCGGTACTGAAGGCCGCGTGCCTCATCGCGATGGGGCACGTGGTGGTGTTGAAGCTCACCTACGAGATCAACTGCTGACGGAGGAGGGGCGTCACAGATGGCCACGTACCACGAATTCGGCTTCCTCGGAACCAGGCGGAGCGCCTTCTGGTTCACCGTGATCATGCTGGTCTTCAGCATGATCGTCATCACCCTGCGGCAGGACGTGATCGCGGACATTGACCGGTTCGTGTTGCGGATCTTCTGGATCCTGGCGGCGGCGGTGGCCTCGAACAGGATCCTGATTCGGCTCGGCAGGCTGGAGAAGGAGAGAGGAGAGCCGGATGCCGCGATGAAGCTGGCGTTCGACGCGGCGCTTGGCGCCGCGTGCTTCATGGCCGGAATCGCGCTGATCTGATTCTCACCGGCGGGGGGCGCGACGAGCCCCTCTTCGCCGAAGAGTGAGGATGACATGTCGCGATTGGTGGCTCGGCATCGATGATGAAGACAAGTGAACGCGATCGCGCACGGTGGCGGTCGATCCTGGCCGCGGCGTCGTGGCTGTCGGCCGCGGCCGGTCTTGCGCCCGCCGGGGCCGCCGCGCCTCCGGGCGCGCCGGACCGGCAGTTGATCGACGCGGTGCGGAGCGGGGACGGGGACTCCGTGCGGGCGCTGCTCGACGCCGGCGCCGACGCCGGGGCCGCCGAGCCCGACGGCTCGACCGCGCTGCTCTGGGCGAGCCACCGCGACGACGCCGCGATCGCGCGGGCGCTCCTCGACGCCGGCGCGGACGTGGACGCCGGCAACGACCTGGGCGCGACGCCGCTCTGGGCGGCCGGCGAGAACGGCGGCGCGGCCGTGGCGCGGATGCTGCTGGCGGCCGGCGCGGACCCGGACCGCGCGCTGCTGAGCGGCGAGACGCCGGTCATGGTCGCGGCCCGGGCCGGAAGCGCGGAGGTGGTGCGGCTGCTCGCCGCGGCCGGCGCGGACCTCGACCGGCGGGGCTCGCGCGGGCAGACGGCCCTGATGTGGGCGGCGGCGCAGCGCCATCCCGAAACCGTCGCGGCGCTGCTCGAAGCCGGCGCGGACCTCGGCGTCCGCTCGGACGTCTGGACGCAGGTCATGGCCGTGCCGCCGCACAGCCGCCCGGAGTACAACCGCGAGATCCCCCACGGCGGCAACACCGCGCTGCTCTTCGCCGTGCGGGCCGGCGACCTGCCGTCGGCGCGCGTCCTCGTCGCGGCCGGCGCCGACGTCGACGACGCCGACGCCTGGGGCGTCAGCGCGGCCGCGCTCGCCGCCCACGGCGGCCACCGCGCGCTGCTGGAGTTCCTCCTCGACGCCGGGGCCGACCCGAACGCGGCCGGCGCCGGCTTCGCGCCGCTGCACGACGCGGTGATGCGCGGCGACCGCCGGATGGCCGCGGCGCTGCTCGCGCACGGGGCCGACCCCGACCAGCCGCTGCGGACCTGGACGCCGACGCGCCGCGCGTCGCGCGACCACCACTACCCGCCCCCGTTCGTCGGCGCCAGCCCCTTCTGGCTCGCCGCGCGGTTCGCGCGCACGGACCTGATGCGGATGCTCGCCGCCCACGGCGCGGACCCGCGCTTCGTGCACGAGGTCGACTACATCGTCGACGGCCGCATGCAGTGGCGCACCGAGCGCACCACGGCGCTGATGGCCGCCTTCGGCATGGGCGGCCGCCGCGCCCGGCCGTGGGTCCCGTACGGCGGCGCCGGCACGGCCGAGGCGCGGACCCTCGCGGCGGTCCGGCTCGCCGTCGAGCTCGGCGTCGACGTCAACGCGGTCGACGGCGACGGCGGCACCGCGCTCGACGAGGCCGAGGCGCTGCAGTACGAGAGCGTCGTCGAGTACCTCCTCGCCCAGGGCGCGGAATAGCGTCCGCGTCCGGCATGGGCTTTTACCTCAGGAAGTCGTTTCGCGCCGGACCGATCCGGTTCAACCTCTCGAAGAGCGGCATCGGCGTCTCGGCCGGGGTGACGGGCGCCCGCGTCGGCCTGTCGCCGGGCGGGCGCGCGTACGTGCACGGCGGGCGCGGCGGCCTCTACTACCGCAAGTCGCTCGGGGGCGGCCGCGGGCGCGCGCCGGGCGCGGACGCGGAGGGCGGCCTTCCGGGCGCGGCGCGTCTCGCCGGGGCCGGCGCCGTCGAGCTGACCGAGGACACCGGCGTGACCTACGGCGCGGTCCGGGAGCAGGAGCGGACGCCCGACGCGGCCCCCGAACCGATACGGCCGCCCACGCCCCTGTACGGATGGCTCGCCCTGGCCGTGGCCGCCGGCGTCGCCGGCGTCGCCGGGGCGGGCCTGCTGCTGCCGTCGCTCTGGCCCGCCGGCGTGGCCGCGGCCGCCGCCTTGGCGGCCGTGGCCGCCCTCGGCGCGGCGGCCCGGAAGCGGACGGCGGCCGGCGACGCGTACGGCCGCCTGCTCGACGAGCGGGCCGGCTCCGCCGAACCGGTCACCGGCGAAGAGCGATCCGCCATCGACGCGGCGCGCGCCGACCCGCGGCTCACCGAAGCCGACGCCCGCTACTTCGGGCAGCGGGCGTACCGGACGCTGCTGGAGAAGGCGGCGGCGGACGGCGCGGACGACCCGGGGGTCTTCGAGCGGCTCGCCGAACTGGAGACCCTCGCCGGCCTCGACCCCGCGTTCGGGCGGCGGGCGCGGCTCGACGCGTACTCGCGGGCGCACGTCGAAGCCGTGAGCGACCACGACCTGACCGAGGCGGAAGAGCGGGCCCTGGAGCGGGCGCGGACCGCGCTGGGTCTGAGCGGCGAAGACGTCGCCGACGAGCTGGCGCTGATCGACCGGCTCCGGGAGTTGCGGGCCATTCGCGGCGGCGACCTCCCGGTGGTCGCCCCGGCCGCGAAACTGTCGAGCCGCGAGGTGTGCCACCTGGAGAGCGAAGGCCGGCTGCTGAAGCGGCGCCTGCTGCGGTCGTTCTCCCGGGACGGGCAGCGCTACAAGGTGCGCGGCTACGTGATCGACAAGGAAGGCGCGCTGCTCGTGACCAGCCGCCGGGTGGCCTTGATCCACCGGGGCGTGACCTCGTTCCCGATCGGCAAGATCCTGGATGTCGAAGTGGACCACGACCGCCGGTTGCTGATCCTGACCCGGGACGACATCGCGACGCCGGCCTACCTGACGACGCCGGACGCGTTGCGGGCCGGCGCCCTCGTCGCGGCGCTCACCGAAGGGCGGTGATGGGCGTCGCGCCTATTCGGGCAGGGCGAACACGAAGAGGTTGTTGCCGGCGCTCGGGCGCAGTTCCGGCGTCAGGCCCGAGCGCCGCGCGCCGGTGCTGGCCGCGACGTACTGCTGTCCGTCGACGGCGTAGGTGATGGGGAAGCCGCTGACCGGCGACCCCAGGTTGATCTCCCACAGCACTTCGCCCGTCTCCTGGTCGAACGCCCGGAAGCGCCCGGCGCCGTCGCCGCCGAAGAGAAGCCCGCCGCCGGTCGCGGCCAGGGCGTAGGTGGCGGCCCGCTGCTCGTGCAGCCAGAGGGTCTCGCCGGTCTCCGCGGAGACCGCCCGCACGGTGCCCAGGTCGTCCGTCCCCGGCGCGAGCTGGAACCGGGCGGCCAGGCGGTAGATGGCCAGCCCGCCTTCCATCGTCGACAGCACCCGCGCGCAGGTGTTCTGCAGCGGGAAGAACATGGTGTTGTTCAGGGGGCTGTACGCGCCCGCCGGCCAGTTCTTGCCGCCGCTCCAGGAGGGGCACGACAGCACTTCCTGGCCCAGGCCGGTGAAGACGAGCTCGGCGTTCTCGGTGACCGCGCCGGTGGCGCCGTCGATGTCGGTGATGACGTTCTGCGCGACGGTGGGCGTCGCCCACAGGAACTCGCCGGTCTCGCGGTCGAGCGTGTAGACCACGCCGGTCTTGCCGGGAATCCCCGTCACCACCCGGCGCATTTCGCCGCGCCGGAGCCGCGGATTGACCCACGAGACGGCGTCCGCGTCGGGGGCTACGGCCGTGTCGACCAGCATGCGCTCGTAGGGGTGGTCGAGGTCCCAGTGGTCGTTCAGGTGCTGGTAGTGCCAGCGGATCTCCCCCGTCTCGCCGTCGAGCGCGAGCGTCGAGTTGTGGTAGAGGTGGCGGTTGTCGACGCCGCCGAGCATGAACTTCGGCGCCGGCGACGTGACGGACGTGCCTACGTAGACGAGGTCGAGCTCGGGGTCGTAGCTCGGGACCATCCACGAACCGACGTGCATCCGCTCCTCGTACGGCACGCCGCCCCAGGTCTCGTCGCCCGGCTCGCCCGGCCGCGGCACGAGGCCCGTCCGCCAGAGCTCCGCGCCGGTGGCGGCGTCGTGCGCGACGATGACGCACGAGACCGGCCCCGCCCGCGGGCGGCAGCTCCGCCCCGAGACGACCCTGCCTCCGGCGATGATGGGGCCGGACGAATGCCGGGCCGGGTGCACCCGGTAATCGAAGATCCGCGTCTCCCAGACCAGCTCGCCGGTCTCCGCGTCGAGGGCGTAGACGTAGTCGTCGTTGCTCGTGTCGATGATCAGCCGGCCGTGGATGGCCACGTTCCGGTTGTTGTCGGTCAGGCCGCCCATGATCTCGGGGACGTCTTCGGGTATGTCGCGCCGGTACTCCCATATCAGGTCGCCGGTCACGGCGTCGATGGCCTGCAGGTGGTCCCTCGGGTTCGGCACGTAGAGGACGCCGCCGTAGGCCAGCGGCGTCCCCTCCTGGGCGCCCGGCGCCAGGGCCCGGGTCCATACCAATTGCAGGTCGCCGACGTTGCCGCGGTTCACCTGGTCGAGGGGGCTGTAGCCCCAGCCGTCGGGGGTGCGGCGCCACGTCAGCCAGTCGCCCGGCGCCGGATTCTCGAGCACGGCGTCGGTGACGGGCGCGAAACCGGCGCCTTCGTCCGACTGGCCTGCCACGGCGGCGGCGGGCGGCGCGAGAGGAACGAGGGCGAGCGCCGCGAGAAAGAGTCCAGGACGCTGTCGGAACATCGTACGCTCCCCGGAAAGTGACGTCCCCTGCCCCGGGCGGCGCGGGTCCGCCCGGGCGTCGTCCCCGGCGAAGCGGACACGCTCCGCCCGAGTCCGCGTCCACCGTTCGATCGGGACGTCGAACCGCTGTCAGCGTACCACGTTCACGGGGATGCGCCGCGCGCCGCGTCGTAGAGCAACTTGACGCCGATGACGAACAGCGACGCGTGGACGACGCGGAAGAACAGCGCGTCGTCCACCCGGTCGTGCAGGTAGCGGCCCAGGAACACGCCGACCGGCGCGAGCGGCAGCAGGACCGCCGACGTCAGCAGGTTGTCGGCGGTCCACTGGCCGAGCCGGTAGTAGGGGCCGACCTTGGACCAGTTGACCACGAAGAAGAACAGGACGCTGGTGGCCTGGAACGTCGTCCGGTGCATCCGCTGCGGCAGCAGGAACGCCTGCAGCGGCGGCCCGCCGGCGTGGATGGAGAAGCTCGTGAACCCGGCCGCGGCGCCCCAGAACAGGCCGAGGCCGGGGTGCGGCGGGCGGGTCCGGCCCCCGGCGCGCCGCCGGAAGTGCTGCGCCGCGTAGGCGAGGGCCACGACGGCGACCAGCACGCGCAGCCCGTCGGCGGAGATCGCGCGGGCCGTGGCGAAACCGAGCAGCGTGCCGAGCAGGGCGGCCGGCAGCAGGATCCGCAGGTTGCGCGCGTCCCACCGGCCCCAGTACGCGCGCAGCGCCAGGACGTCCATCACCATCAGGATCGGCAGCATCACGGCGGCGGCCCGGAAGGGACTGACGACCATGGCCATCAGCGGCACGCCGACGACGGCGATCCCGCCGCCGAAACCGCCCTTGGCCATGCCGACGACGAGCACCGCGGCGACGGCGGCGAGATAGAAGTACGGGTCGACGATCATCGCCGCGAAGCGTACCCGACAATGCGATGCGGCGTCGTGCTCCGCCGGCGCGCCCGGGCAAAAAGCACGGAGAATTTCATGCCGGCGGGTTGTCCCGCGTCGCTCGGCCCGACCGAAGGTGATCGGTTTCGGCCGGAATCAGTGATCGGACCAGGGGTCCGCGCCGTAGAAGGGCGCGGACCCCTGGAGCGGTCAGGTTGGGCGCCGAGCGGAGCCGCAAGGCGACGATTGGCGGGCGCTAACGTCCACCCCGGCCGCCCGGGTGGCGGCGCCGGCCGGCGGCGAACAGCGCGGCCGCCAGCGCCGCCGCGCCCGCGAGCGGAAGCGCCGGGACCGGCTCTTCTTCTTCGTCGTCTTCTCCGGAACCGGGATCCCCGGATGCTCCCGCCGTCCGGCGCACCGGCTCGGACGCCGGGCCTTCCTGTCCCGGGGCCGCCCCCAGGGCGGTGACGGTGACCTGGTACTCCGCGCCGTCGACGAGACCGTCGACCTCGGCCTCGAACACGTCCGCGTCCACGTAGACGCGGCGATGCCCCGCGGCCAGGTTTCGCACGTCGGCGTCCAGCGACGATGCCGAGCCGAGAGGCGCCGCGTCGACCCGGTACTGCGTGACCGGCCCCGAGGCCGGGGACCAGGAGACGGCGAGCCCGCCGGGAATCGGACGGACCGCGACGCCGGCGACCCGCGAGAGGGAACCGGTGGGAGCCGGCGTCGACGGGCCGGCCGGCGCCGGCTCGTGGTTCACCGTCGCCGTGAACGACGCCTCCTGGACCGTGCCCGTCACGGCCGAATCCCCGCTGGGCATGCCGTCGAACCCGGCCAGAACCAGACCAGCAGAAATGCTGATGCCGTCGGTGTCTTCATCGGATGACTGAACATCGTACGTGCAAGAAAGCGTGACGCCGTCCGCGCCCAGGGAACAAGACGTTTCTTGAGGAATACCACCGATGGTGATGTCCACCGACCCGATCGTCCCCGGAGCGGTGACCCGTCGGCTGAACGCGAGCTCGACCGTGATGGTGTCACCCGTGCTGTAGCCCCCGGCAGGCGGGTTCGCGAGCCGGGGAGCGCCGAGAACCGCCGGGAGACAACCGGCCGTGGACGCCGTCCACGACGGGAGGGTCGTGAACTGCCCGTTCGACGACCACGTCTGCCCGCTCACGGAGGTGTCGAGCAGCATGGCCTGCCATGTCGCGCCGGAGGCGGCCAGCGCGGTGGTCTGAGCCGAGGACAGGTAGTTCGTCGACGCCGTCGGGCTGTTGTAGGATTGCCCGAAAAGCGTGCCGTACGGCGCGTTGGCAACGGTGAACTCCCAGTGCACGCCGGTGCCGGTCGACGGGTTCAGGACGACCCGGACGCTCGTGGGGGTCGTCGCCGAACCATAGTCGCGAGAGCTCCCGCCACTCGCCGAGGTGTAGAACTGAATACCCCAAAGCCCCTGGGAGGAGGTTCCCGTCCTGACGACAGTCTGCCGAAAAAACTGACTGGGAGTTGAATCGACCGCGACGGACGGGAAGGTATTGAAGGTGTAGCGCAGGGTTGCGCCGGAGCCCGACGAGCTCCTGCTCATCGACGTGCTCCCAACGATGACGGGCCCGCCGAACTGGGACATGGCGCAGCGATCCGTATAGGCCTTCGTCACCGTCTGCGCCGCGGCCGGACCGGACGAATGGAAGAACAGCGCCGCGCCGAGGGCGGCGAGGACGAGTAGTTTCCGCATCACGCACTCCCAGGCAGGACGAGCCGGTGATCAGGCCCGCCGATGAAAAGCCGCGCCAGGCGCGCCGCGCCGCCGGACGTCATGAGGACGAAAAGTTGCGCCCGGCGCGCCGCGCCGCCGGACGTCAGAGGACGAACAGCCCCGCTGGCGGGGGGGGGGGGGGGGGGCAACCGCCGCCGGGACCATGAAGCCGCGCATCTCACACCGTATCGGCCGCGCCCTCTGCAATCTGCACACCATTCCGCACGGCGCGCATTCTACCACGCCCTGTCACGCCGCGGCCGTCGCGGCTCCAATGTCGGCGACACCCGGCCGACGCCAAGTCCCGTGGGAATCGGCCCGGCGCCGCAACGGCCGCCGGCGCGTCCGAGCCGCCGCCGACTCCGTTTTCGGCGCCCCCCGCCGAGCCGCCGCTCAGCGCCGGCGGATGCGGGCGGCCAGGTCCGGGGGCGCGACGAACACCGTGTCCCGGCGACCGACGCGCCGCCGTTCGAGCCATTCCCGTTCCGCGAGCCCGAGCAGGTCCGCGCGGGCGGTGGCGTAGGCGACGCCGTGGCTCGTCAGGTGGGAGCGGGTCGTGTACTCCGCCCCCGGATGCCGGAGCGCGTGGGCGAGCAGCGCGAGCTGCCGATGGTTCAGATCCGACGAGCGGCGGAGCATCCGTTCGACCTGCCGCACCTGCTCGGTCTTCGCCGCGACGTACTCGTCCAGCGCGTCGAGCGCCCGCAGCAGCACGTCGATCTGGTGGGCGATGAAATAGGTCAGGTCGGCGCCGTCGGTCTCGGCGTGCAGGAACGACCGGGCGTATTGCGCGGGGGCGTCCTTCAGGAACCGGCTGATCGACAGGAACTCGACCAGCCAGTAGCCGCGGCGCAGCATCGACCAGTAGAACAGGGCGCGGGCGGTGCGGCCGTTGCCGTCCTCGAACGGGTGGTCGTAGGCGAGCCAGAAGTGGAGCACCAGCGCCTGGACGACCGGGTGCAGGAACGAGCCGTCGTCGAGACCCTCCTCCGCGAAGCGGACCATCGCGTCCATGCGCCCCGGCAGCGACTCGGCCGGCGGCGGCGCGTGCAGGACCTGTCCGCCGCGGGCGTCGACCACCTCCACGCGCACGTCGGCGGGACGCTGCAGGCGGCCCGCGGCGTCCGGATCGTCCAGCGTGTCCCGCGTGACGGTGGCGTGCAGCGCCAGCACCGCGGCGGCGGTCAGCGGCCCGTCCTTCATCTCGCGGACCGCCTGCAGCGCCCGGTAGTTGTTCAGGATCATCCGCTCGTCGCGGTTCCTCGGCCGCCGGCCGCTGCGGAGCATGCGGGTGGCGACGGCCCGGGTGGTGGCCGCGCCTTCGAGCTGGCTCGAGGTGATGGCCTCGCGGATCAGCGAGTCGACGACGAACCGGTCGCGGGTCTCACGGTTCGTCACCGCCGGGTCGCCGACCCCGATCCGGCCGTGCGCCCGGCTGTCGATCCGGTGCAGCCCCTCCTGCACGCGGTCCGGCAGCAGGAAGCGGAACGGGCGCCCGCGGACGTCGAGCAACGGCAGCGGGCGCGACAAGGCGGCGCGGGCCAGCCGGATCCCGGTCCACCACTCCTCGCGGGTCAGGCCGGCCGGCGGCTCGCGCCGGCGCAGCGTGTCCCAGTGGAGATAGCGCCCGTCGACCGTCGGCCCCAGGCCGTGCGACAGCACCGCCGGCAGGCGGTCGCGATTCCGTTCGAGCAGCGTCTCGAAAGACGGGGGCGCCGCCGGGCGTTTCATCCGATCCTCGAGGGAACCCGCAACGGAATCATCGGATTCCTGAAAATTGATGAATTCTGACGAGTTCTCATCAGCGGGGAGACACGGGGATTTCTCACCTCGGCAGCCCCGAGGTCGAGTCGGCGTCTTCGCTCCAGGATCACGGCTCCCCCCCCCCCCCTGCCCGAACTTCCATATTCCCATCCGCCGATGAAATCGTATCAGAATTCATCAACTTCATGATTATTGATGTATTTTGACCGGCCGACCCGGCGTCCGCGGCGCACATGCCCGCCTGCCACCCTCGTGGGCGCATGACCATCCGCTGCGCCGCCTGCCCCCGCTCATGCCCGCCCGCCCCCGCCGTCCCTGCCTGCCGTGAAGGAAAGCCGCGCGCGTATAATCGCCGCACCCGATGCCGCCCCTCGACGGACTGCGCGTGCTCGATCTCACCCGGGTGCTGGCCGGCCCCTACTGCGCCATGATGCTGGCCGACATGGGCGCCGAGGTGCTGAAGATCGAGGAGCCGGCGCACGGCGACGACACGCGCGCCTGGGCGCCGCACCGCGCCGGCTGGAGCACGTTCTTCCTCGGTCTCAACCGCGGCAAGAAGAGCGTCGCGCTCGACCTGAAGTCCGCGGCCGGCGCCGCGGCCCTGCGCCGCCTCGTCCCGACCGCCGACGTGCTGATCGAGAACTTCCGGCCGGGCAGCCTGGCGAAGCTCGGCTTCGGCTACGAGGCGGCCGCCGAGCTGAACCCGCGGCTGGTCTACTGCTCGGTGACCGGGTACGGCGTGACGGGTCCTAGGAAGGACCTGCCCGGTTACGACGCCGTGATCCAGGCCGAGAGCGGGCTGATGGACGTCACCGGCCCGCGCGACGGCCCGCCGACCCGGGTCGGCGTGGCGATCACCGACTACCTGGCCGGCCTCTACGCGATGAACGGCATCCTGCTCGCCCTGCGCGACCGCGACCGCACCGGGCGGGGCCAGCACGTCGACGTCGCGCTGCTGGACGCGTTGACCTCGACGCTCGCGCTGCCGGCCGGCATCTACTTCCACACCGGCGAGGCGCCGGGGCGCGAGGGCAACCAGCACCATACGCTGACCCCGTACGAGACGATCGAGGCGGCGGACGGACTGGTCGTCGTCGCCGTCGGCAACGAACGCCTCTGGAAGCGGTTCTGCAAGGCCATCGGCGCCGCGGACCTCGAGCGCCACCCGGACTACGCCACCAACACGGACCGGATGGCGCACCGGACGCGGCTCATCGCCGAGCTGACGCCGCGCCTCGCGGCGTACACGCGGGACGAGCTGATCGAGCGCCTGCGCGCCGGCGACGTGCCGTGCGCGCGGGTTCGCACCCTCGGCGAAGCGCTGGAGGACCCCCACCTGCGCGAGCGCGGCATGGTGCTCGACGTCCCGCACCGCGACCTCGGCATGATGCGCGGCCTCGGCAACCCGATACGGCTCTCGCGCACCCCGGCCGTGATCCGCCGCCCGCCGCCGGCCCTGGGCGAACACAACCACGAATTCCTGGAGCCGCCGGGCGCGGACGGCGGCCCGCGCGAAGAACCGCGGCCGGCCGGCGCCGGCACGCGAGGAGGGGACCGATGATCGGCCGGACGACCCTGGCGGCGTTGCTCCTGGCGGCCCTGCACGCGGCGCCCTCCGGGGCGGGCCTCCGGGCGCAGGAAACGGAGCGCTACGGCGAGCGCCTGTCGCGGATGCCGGTGGACCTGCTGACGACGTCCGCCATTTCCGGCTCGGGCGCGGTCCGCGCCGAGCTGCGCGGCGCCGAGCTCGCCGTCACCGTGCGGTTCAGCGGGCTGAGCTCCGCCGTGACCGCGGCGCACGTGCGCAACGCGCCCGCGGCCAGACGAGGCGCGGTCGCCTTCCCCCTGGACGTGGGCGGCGCCCGCGGCGCGGCGGCGGGCGAGATCGCGGACACGGTGACGCTGACCGCCGAGCAGATCGCCGAGCTCCGCGGCGAACGCTACTACGTGCAGATCCAGACCGAGAACAACCCCGCCGGCGAGCTGCGCGGCTGGCTCCTCCGGCGTGACGACTGATCGCCCTGATCGCCTGATGCGCCGGGCATCCGTGGTAGCATGCCTCCGCGGCCCCTCGGCCGGCCGGCGTGAACTCGACTCGGCGGCGCCCGGCGCCCGCGGCGCCGCCGCGGAAAGCCCCGTATGACGAACGGCAACCCCTCTCTTCTGCAGGACCTGCTGAGCCGTGTGAAGCGGCTTCCGCCGGCGGCCGGACTGGCCGCCGCCGTGATCGGCGTGGCCCTGGCCGGCTACCTGCTCGTGGACGTGGAACCGGAGCCGGAACAGGAAGTGGCGCAGGTCCCCGAACCGGAACCCGAGCCCGAACCGGAACCCGAGCCCGAACCCGAGGAACCCGAACCGGAACCCGAGGAACCCGAACCCGAACCGGAACCCGAGGAGCCCGAACCCGAGATACCGCCCCTCGAAGACAGCGACGGCGTGGTCCGCACGCTGGCCGGCGAACTGTCCGCGCACCCGGGGCTGGCGGCGTGGCTCGTCACCGACGAGCTGGTCCGGACGTTCGTCGTGGTCGTCGACAACGTCGCCGAGGGGACCAATCCCGCGCAGCACCTGCCGTTCCTGCGCCCCGAGGGCCGCTTCGAGGTCGAAGGCGAGCCGTCGTCGCCGCGGATCTCCGCGGCCAGTTTCGCCCGCTACGACGACGCGGCGGCGCTGGCGGCGTCGCTCGACGCCGGGGGGGCGGCCTGGCTGTACGAGCGCCTGCGCCCGCTGCTGGAAGACGCCTACGAAGAGCTCGGCCAGCCGGGCAGCGCGTTCGAGGACACGCTGTGGCGCGCCGCCGTCCATCTGCTGAACGCGCCGGTCATCGAAGGCCGGCCGGCGCTGGTGGCGCGCGGGCCGCTGTATCTGTACGCCGACGAGACGCTGGAGTACCTGTCGCCGGCGCAGCGGCAGTTGATCGGCATGGGCCCGGACAACCAGCGGCGCGTGCAGCGCAAGATCCGGGAGGTCGCGGCGGCCATCGGACTCACCGACCTGCCCCGCCCTCACGTCGTGCGGCGCTAGCGCCCGGGCCGGACGCCCGCCGCGACAGCCCGATGCGCGTCGCCCTCTGCCAGTGGAATCCGGTCGTCGGCGACCTGCCGGGCAACGCGGCGGCCCTGCGGGCGCGCATCGGCGCGGCCCGGGAGCAGCGCGCCGACGTCGTGATCTTTCCCGAGCTGTCGCTCACCGGCTACCCCCCGGAAGACCTCCTGCTGAAGCCGGGCTTCGTGCGCGACGCCGCGGCGGCGCTCGGCGAGGTGGCCGCCTGCGCCACGGGGATCGTCGCCTGCGTCGGGACCCCGCACGGACCGGCCGCCGCGGACCGCGCGGCGGGGACGCCGGAAGCCGGGGCGGCCCCGGCGGGGCCCCGGCTGCGCAACGGCGCGGCGGTGCTGGCCGGCGGGCGGGTCGCGGCCGTGCACCACAAGCACCGCCTTCCCAACTACGCCGTCTTCGACGAGCGCCGCTACTTCGCGCCCGGACGCGAGGCGCTCGTCCTCGAGATCGACGGCGTCCGTCTCGGCCTCACGATCTGCGAGGACATCTGGGTTCCGGGCGGCCCCGCGGAATGGGCGGTCCGCGGCGGCGCCGAGATCATCCTCAACCTGTCGGCCTCGCCTTATCACCGGGGCAAGGGCCGCGAACGCGAGGCGCTGTTCGCGGCCCGCTGCCGCGGCCAGCGCTGTTTCCTGGCGTTCTGCAACGCCGTGGGCGGACAGGACGAGCTGCTGTTCGACGGCCACAGCCTGGTCATCGGGCCGGACGGAAGGGTCCTGGCCCGCGGCGCGCCGTTCGCCGAGGACCTGCTCGTCGTGGACCTCGACCCGGCCGCGGCCCGCCGGCTCCGGGGATCCGATGCCCGGGGAAGCGCGCCGACAGCGGCCGCGGGCGGCGCGCCGCCGCCGCCGCCGCCGGACCCGGGCCGCGTGTCCGTCGTCCGGGTCCACCGGGCGGCGGCCTCCGGCCGTCCTCCCCCCGCGCCGCGCGCCGCCGCGCCGCCGCCGTCTCCCGAGGCGGAGCTCTACGGCGCGCTCACCCTCGGGACGGCCGACTACGTCCGCAAGAACGGCTTCCCGGGGGCCGTGCTCGGGCTCTCCGGCGGCATCGACTCGGCGCTCGCGCTCACCATCGCGGCGGACGCCCTCGGCGCGGACGCGGTGACCGCGGTCTCGATGCCCTCGCGCTACACGGCGGAGATGAACCGCGAAGACGCCGCCGTCCTGGCCGACCGGCTCGGCGTCCGGTTCTTGGAGCTGCCGATAGAGGACCTCGCGGCCGCCTACGCCGCCGCGCTGGCCGGCCCCTTCGCGGGGACCGAACCGGGCGTCGCCGAGGAGAACCTGCAGGCGCGCATCCGGGGCAATCTGCTGATGGCCCTGTCCAACAAGTTCGGCTGGCTGGTGCTCGCCACCGGCAACAAGAGCGAGATGAGCGTCGGCTACGCCACGCTGTACGGGGACATGGCGGGCGGCTTCGCGGTACTGAAGGACGTGCTGAAGACCCGGGTGTACCGGCTGGCGGCCTGGCGCAACCGCGGCGGCGAGGTCATCCCGCGGCGCATCCTCGACAAGCCGCCGACCGCCGAGCTGCGCGCCGGCCAGCGCGACTCGGACAGCCTGCCGCCCTACGACGTGCTGGACGGGATCCTGGAGGCGTACGTCGAAGAAGACCGGAGCCCGGCCGAGATCGAGACGCTCGGCTTCGCGCGGGAGACGGTCGAGCGGGTCGTGCGGCTCGTCGACCGCGCGGAGTACAAGCGGCGGCAGGCCCCGCCCGGCGTCCGCATCTCGACGCGGGCCTTCGGCAAGGACCGGCGGCTGCCGATCACCAACCGCTACGCGCCGCGCCCCCAGGCCTGACGCCGGCGCCGCCGCGTTCAGCGGCCGGACGCCCCGGCCCCGCCGTCCGGGGCATGCTTCAGCACGGACGTGGCGGCGCCGATCATCGACGCCACGTCGCTCAGGTTGGACGGCACGATCAGGGTGTTGCCGGCCTTGGCCAGGTTGCCGAAGCGTTCCAGGTAGTTCTCGGCGACGCGGAGCTGCATGGCCTTGTCGCCGCCGTCGGAGTCGAGCGCCGCGGCCACCTTCTTCAACCCCCCGGCGGTCGCCTCGGCGACGGCCAGAATCGCGGCCGCCTCGCCCTCGGCCTCGTTGATCTGCTTCTGCTTGGCCGCCTCGGACTCCTTGATGACCCGCTGCTTCTCGCCCTCCGCCTGGTTGATCTTGGCGTCCCGGTCGCCCTCGGACTCGAGGATCGTGGCGCGCTTCTCGCGCTCGGCGCGCATCTGCTTCTCCATCGCGCTCAGCACGTCCTGCGGCGGGTTGATGTTCTTGATCTCGTAGCGCAGCACCTTGACGCCCCAGGGGTTGGAGGCCTGGTCGAGCTCTTCGACCACCTTCAGGTTGATGTGGCTGCGCTCCTCGAAGGTCTTGTCCAGCTCGATCTTCCCGATCTCGCTGCGCAGCGTGGTCTGGGCGAGCTGCGAGATCGCGAACAGGTAGTCGCCGATGCCGTAGGACGCCTTGCGCGCGTCCATCACCTGCAGGTAGAGCACGCCGTCCACCCCCACCTGCACGTTGTCGGCGGTGATGCAGATCTGCTCCTCGACGTCGATCGCCCGCTCCTTCAGACTGTGGCGGTAGGCGACCCGCTCGACGAACGGGACCAGGAGCGCGAAGCCCGATTCCAGCGTCCGCGAGTACTTCCCGAGGCTCTCGATGATGTACGCGTTCTGCTGCGGCACGACCACCGCCGTCTTCACGATCACGGTGATCACGACGGCGGCCAGCGCCAGGGCGACGATCAGACCCGCGTCCATCATGGCTCTCCTTGTCGAATCAACGAACCGGGGGCTCCGACGGCGCCTCCATGATCTCCAGGGCGGCGCCGTCGGTGTCGACCACGACCGCGGCCGCCCCGCGTTTCAGCGAATCCGAACCGACGTTCACCGCGGTCCATTGCGTCCCCTGCAGACGCACGCGGGTCCGCCGCCCGGGCGCGACGTCCTCGTCGACCTCCACCGTGGCGCCGACCGCCGGATGACGAAACTCCGCCCCGCCGCCCCGCAGCCGGTCGTAGAGCTTGCGCCGGAACAGCACCATCGAGGCGACGGCCAGCACCGAGAACGCCAGCCACTGCGCCCACACCGGCAAGCCGGCGCCGGCCAGCCCGAGCAGGCCGACGACGAGGGCGGCGGCGCCCGCGAAGACCAGGTAGAACGCGGCGTCCGTCATCAACTCCGCGCCCGCCAGGACGATGCCGACGATCAACCAGCCCCACCACGACATGCGCTGCTCCCGTCTCCGGCCCGGCCCGCGGCGCCCCGCACCGGGTCCCGCGGCCGTACGCCTCCCGCACTATATCCCGGTCCCCTTCCCGACGGCGGGACGGACCCGTTCTCACACCTCGATCATCCGCGACCGCAGCATCGACCGCACGAAGCGCGCGAGGCGCTCCTCGGCCGGCTCGACGCGCTCGCCGAACTCGGCGCGCAGGCGCCGGGCCATCTCCGCCAGCGGCGTCTCGCCGTCGCAGGTCTTCCAGACGAAGGTCCCCACCTCGTCGAGCCGGATGCGGTAGCAGGGGTCGCCCAGCTTCGCGGCGAGCCAGCGGCCGGCGCGGCCCTCGCCGAACTTCGGGCGCAGGACGACGCCGCGCCCGCCGTCCAGCTCGCGCCAGGCCAGGCGGCGGCGCGGCCGGGCGTTCCAGAAGGCGGCCGCCGCGGCGCCGGGCGCTCCCGGACTCACGCCCCGCCGCCGGCCCCGCGGCGCATCGCGTTCAGCGGCATCCGCACCAGCATGTAGTAGAGCAGGACGAAGACGAGCGCCCCGCCGAGCGCGCTGTCCGCGATCTCCGGCAGGTCCATCCACGGCAGCGCCTCGCCCGCGCCGACCAGCAGGGCGAGCAGCACGGCCATCAGCGCTTCGCCGGCGATGAAACCCGACGAGAGGAGCACCCCGGTGTTGGTCGCGGCGGCGCGTTCTTCGCCGCTCGCCTCCCGCTGGTCGAGCGCGCGCGACAGCCACCAGGCGACGAGGCCGCCGGCGAAGATGCCCGCCGTCGACGGGAAGGGCAGGTACATGCCGACCGCGATCAGCATGGGCGACGGCGCGCTGACGAGGATGAGGACGGCGGCCAGGGCCATGCCGGCGAGGACCAGCGGCCAGGCCATCTCGCCGCCGACGATGCCCTGCGAGAGGAGCGCCATCAGCCCGGCCTGCGGCGCCGGCAGCTCCGGGCTGCCGATCTCGTACACCCGGTCCATCAGGATCATCGGCCAGATGAGGACCAGCGCGGCGGCGGTCACGCCGATCAGCTCGCCGACCTGCATCTTCCAGGGCGTGCCGCCGAGGACGTGGCCCACCTTCAGGTCCTGCAGCATGTCGCCGGCGATGCCGCAGGCGCAGCAGACGACGCCGGCCACGGCCAGCACCCCGAGGATGCCGCTCGAACCGGTCACCCCGATGCCGACCATGACGACGGCGGCGATGAGCAGCGTGCTCAGGGTCAGCCCGCTGATCGGGTTGTTGGAGCTGCCCAGCAGCCCGACCAGGTAGCCGGCCACGGCGGCGAACAGGAACCCGAGGACGATCATCAGGACGGTCAGCAGGAGCGCGCCGCCGAGGCTCCCGCTGAAGTGCCAGTAGAGCCCGAACAGCGGCACGGCCAGCGCCGCGATGCCGAGCCCGGTCTTGCGGAAGTCGACGTCGACGTCCAGGCGGCCGGCGCCGCCGGACGGCGCGGAGCCGAGATCGCCCAGGGCGCGCCCGACGCCCTGGACGAGCGGCGCGCGCAGGTTGTACAGCGTGTAGAACGCCGCGACGATCATCGTCCCGACGGCGAGCGGGCGGACCTGCCGCAGCCACACCTCGGTGCCCAGCTCGATGAACCCGGCCGAGTCCTCCGCCAGCGCGGCGAGGGCCGGGTTCAGGAAGAGGCTCAGCGGGACCAGCAGCAGCCAGCCGAGCACCGCGCCGGCGAACAGCGTGGCGGCGATGCGCGGCCCGACGATGAAGCCGACGCCGATCAGGGCCGGCGACGCCGCCGGCGACTGCAGCAGGAACCCGCCGACGTAGTGCACCTGCCGGTCCATGATCTCGATGGTCGACCGCCCGAGCGAGACGAACCACGTGGCCGAGTCGGCCACCAGCTTGACGCCGTTGCCGTTCTTCAGCAGCTCCCACGCCCCGGCGACGCCCATCGCCTGGAACACGTGCCCGGCGCCCGTCCGCCGCCCGCCCTGCCCCGCCTTGACCAGCTCGGCCGCGGCGACGCTCTCGGGGAACGGCAGGTCCGCCTCGACCACCAGCGTGCGGCGCAGCACGATGATGAAGAGGACGCCGAGCACGCCGCCCACCAGCATGATGGCGGTGCTCTCCCAGTAGCGCAGCTCGTCCCAGACCCCGCTGATGACGAACGCCGGGATCGTGAAGATCGCCCCGGCGACCAGCGCCTCGCCCACCGACGCGGTGGTCCGCGCCATGTTCTCCTCGAGGATCGACCCCCCGAAGAGGCGCAGCGCGGCCATGGCCACGACCGCCGCCGGAAAGGTGGCGGCCACCGTCAGGCCCGCCTTCATGCCCAGGTAGGCGTTGGCGGCGCCGAGCACGATCGCCATCAGGGTCCCGAGGAGCACGGCGCGGAACGTCAGCTCGGGCAGGCCGGACGACTCGGGCACGAACGGCGCGAAGGGACGGGGCGGCGGGTCGCTGGCCGGATTCATGCCGCCATTCTGCACGACGGCGGGCGCGGTTGTCACGCCCGCGCCGCCGGCGGCGGCCCGGGGCGGCGCGCCCCGGACGGCCGCCCCGGTATACTTCCGCCTGCCGTGAGGCGCATTCCCGACATCTACGCCGAGAAGCGCGCCGCCGGACGGCCGGTCATCTCCATCGAGTTCTTCCCGCCGAAGACCCCGCGGGGGGACGAGAGCCTCTTCGAACGGGTGCTGCCGCGCCTGGCCGAGGCGCGCCCCGACTTCTGCTCGGTCACCTGCGGCGCCGGCGGGGGCGGCGCCCGGGCGCGGACGCTGCGGATCGTCGACCGCATGCAGCGGGAGCACGGCCTGACCACGATGGCCCACGTCACCTGCGTCGGCTTCACGCGGGCGGAGATGGACGGCTTCCTCGACGAGGCGGCCGGGCTCGGCGTCCGCAACGTCCTGGCCCTGCGCGGCGACCCGCCCCCCGGGGAGCCGGACTTCCGGCGGCCGGCCGGCGGCTTCGACTACGCGTACCAGCTCGTCGACGTGCTGAAGGCGCGGCCGGAACGGTTCGCGATCGGCTGCGCCGGCTTCCCCGAGGGCCATCCCGACTGCGCGGAGGGCCGGCTGGTCGACTGGCGGAGGCTGCGCGACAAGGTGGAGCACGGCGCGGAGTTCATCCTCACGCAGCTCTTCTTCGACAACGCCGACTACTTCCGGATGGTCGACCACCTGACCGGCGCGCTCGGCGTCCGCGTGCCGATCACCCCCGGCGTGCTGCCGATCCTGAGCGCGAAGCAGGTGCGGCGCTTCACCGCCCTGTGCGGCGCGGCGCTGCCCGCCGCGCTGGCCGCGGACCTCGACCGGCTGGGCGGCGACGACGAGGCGGCGACGGCGTTCGGCATCGAGTTCGCCTCGCGGCAGTGCGAGGAGCTGCTCGCGGGCGGCGCGCCCGGCCTGCACCTGTACGGCCTGAACCGCTCGCGGGCGCCGCTGGCGATCCTCCGCAACCTCGGACTCGCCCCGGCCGCCGCCGGGGAGGCGTAGCCGGGCGCCGCGCCGGCGCCGGCGATCCTCCGCGGCCTCGGACCCGCCCCGCCCGCCCGGTCAGCGACCGGCGCGTCCGGCCGCCCCCTCGATCGCCGCGCGCAGGTCGCCGTAGCGGGCCGCGGCGGCCGTCCGGGGCGGCGCGCGCCGCATCAGCGAGCGCAGCGCGTTGAGGCCGATGGTCTTCTGGCCCGGGCGCTCGCGGTCCAGGTACGCCCGGCCGAGCACGTAGAACGCCCACTGCTCGACGTCGCGCGGGTCGGTCGCCGACGCCGTCCACTCCGCGCGCCCGAGCACGCAGAAGACGTAGACGTCGGCGAGGCGGCGCGGCTCGGGCAGCACCGTGGTCTCGTTGGTCGCCGGGTCCCAGACCTGCTTCCGCGGGGCGATGTCGAACTCGATGGTCGACGGGCGGTCCTGGCGCCACGCCTGCGCGTAGGCGGCGCTCTTCACCTCGACGGTGACGCCCGACCGGGTCCGCAGGTCCCAGGGCGCCCGCTGCTCCCGCGGCCGGTGGGTCAGGCCGAAGGCGTGGGCGATCAGGAACTCGGCCAGCACGCCGCGCCAGCCGTTGAGCAGCAGGTTGGAGTGCGACCAGCTCCAGCAGTCCAGCAGCGTCGCGCCGATGGAGACACCGCCGGCGTGGAAGGGTTCGTCTCCGGAGAGGAGCCGGGAACCGGTCCCGGTCGGGGGAGTTGCCGCCATGCCGCCGCCGGAACGCCCGCCGCCGCGGAGCGGGCGGCGGGGAACGCGGGCGATTGTACAGCATCGCCCGCCCTCCCCCCGCCGGCCGTCCGGGGGCCGGGAAGCGCGGCTCCCCGGCCCCCGGACGCGCAACCGGAGCGCCGCGGCTACCAGTGGACGTTCGTCGCGAACTGCACGAAGCGGCCCTGAATGGTCGAGGTCGCACGGCCCAGCGAGCCGCCGTACGTGTTGGTGCCGTTCAGGATCGGCTGGTAGTTGACCAGGTTGTAGACGTCGGCCTGCACGTCGATGCGCATGCCGTTGCCCAGGGTGAACGTCCGCCGGACCGAGAGGTCGATCTGGGTCAGGCGGTCGTAGAAGAGCTGCCCGGCCGGCAGCAGCGGGACCGAGATGCCCTCCGTCCGGGCGACGCCGAGGTTGTCCATCACGTTCGCGGGCGTGACGTTGTAGTTGACGTTGCCGGCGTAGGGGCGCGCGCCCGCCAGCTCGCCGCCGCGGTGCGTGCCGCCCCACTGGTCCTGCGTGCCGCCGGCCACGGCCTCCTGGGCCGGGTAGAACTGCGCCGACCCGCTGATCCAGAAGCCGCCGGGCAGCGGCAGGTTCCCGGAGATCTTGAACTCCTGGAGGAACGGGATGCTGTACGCCGGCTGCGAGATCGGCACGCCGCCGATCACGTCGTTGCGGCCGCGCGGGTCGCAGAACATCAGGCGGTTCGGATCGTGCGGGATGTCGCAGCGGACGAAGACGTTGCGCTCCATCACCCAGCCGCCGAAGATCGTGCTGCCGTTGGCCAGACGCGCGTTGAAGCCGGTCTCGAAGCCGTTGTAGACCTCCGAGAAGTTCTCCCCGGTCGGCGTGTTCCGCACCACCCAGTCGTCGGCGACGCCCGCGGCCTCGGGGTTCAGGTTGAACACGCTGATGCGGTCCGGCACCAGGCCGCCGCTCTGGTTGCACGAAAGGAAGCCCGCGTTCGGGTCGGAGGCGCACGGGTTGTCCATCTGGAACCCGGTCCAGTCGTCGAAGCCGATCGCGCGGTTGACCCGCAGGACGCTGTCGTAGGTGTCGCGGCGGTACCAGTTGAAGCTGGCCGAGAAGCCCTCGAACAGCTCGCGCTGGACGCCGACGTTGAGCACGCCGACCCAGTTGCGCTCGACGCCGTCGGGATGCTCCACCGGGCGCGAGGCGAGGCCGCCGAAGTCGGCCCGCAACGGTGGACCGATCTCCCAGTCCTGCGCGAAGCCGTCGCCGTTGGTGCCGCCGTTCCAGACGGTGCCTTCCGGCCCGATCGTGTGCTCTTCGGCGGCGCTCGAGCCGAACGCGACGCCCGGGTCGAGCCCCATCCCCGTCAGGTCGGCCCGGGTCAGGCAGGCCCGGCCGTCGCGGCTGGCGCAGTCCACCCAGTTGCGGTTCTCGCGCTGGTACGAGACCGGGTTGAACCACTCGGCGTAGGTGAACGTGTTGGCGGCGTTGTAGCGGCCCCACGACACCTTCAGGGCCGTCGAGGCGTCGCCGAAGACGTCCCACGACAGACCCAGACGGGGGGCGACGTCCTTCCAGTTGGGCAGGTTCCGCCGCGAGGCGAACTGCTGCGCGGCGACGAACCGGCCGGTCTGCGTGATGGTCGAGCGCGGCCCCGGCGTGACGTTCGGCCCCGCCTCGTAGGTGTGGGCGATCATCTGCTCCCAGCGCACGCCGAGGTTCAGCGTCAGCCGGTCGATGGTCCAGGTGTCCTGCGCGAAGACGCCCATGTCGCGGGCGTAGTCGATGCCGGAGATGACCGGCCGGTTCGACACGCGCGCGAACTCCGGCACGCCGTTGCGGTACATCTGCCGCTCCAGGTCGCCGTTGCCGGTGCGGTACGACTCGTACGGCCCCCAACTGTTGTTGGTGCCCACCTTGAAGTTGTGCGAGCCGGTGACGTACGAGAGGCCGACGTTGTAGTTGAACCGCTCGACGCGCCAGTGCTCCCGGCCCCAGTGGTAGCGGTCGCGGAAGCCGGTCGACTGGTCGTGCCGCAGGACCAGTCCGTACCAGGGATCGATGGTGGGGTTGAACTCGTCCGGGCCGCCGAGCTGCGCCGCGTGTCCGTAGTTCTCGAAGCACGGCGTCTCGTGGCAGGGCCGCCAGTTCGCCGGCCGGTCCCGCGTCAGGTCCTGGCCGAGGGCGTTGACGCCGCCGGGCGGGTCCTGCTGGTTCCAGTTCTCGACGTTGGTCGAATAGCCCGCCTCGAGCAGCAGGCGGCTGCTGATGGTCGAGGTCCACTTGGCGCTGCCGGTGTAGTAGATCGGCGAGCCCTGCCAGCGGCCGGCGGTGGCGATGTCGTCGTTCGAGCCGTGGTTGGCGTAGCGCTCCTTGAACACCCGGTCGATGTGGGCCGAGAACTTGTTGTTCTGGTTCGCCTGGAACGTCAGGCGCAGCAGGGCGCTGGAGATCGTGTTCTCGTCCACGCCGGGGATCCGCTCGGTGCCGTTGGTGCCGTCGAGCTTCTGCGGGTCGGGGTCGAACCAGCGCGGGGCGGCGAAGTACCAGTCGTTCGGGATCGGCCCGTTCGGGTCGAAGCGCCAGAAGCTGTTCGTCACCTTCTTGTCGATCTGGAAGTTCCGCACGCTGCCGAAGTACCAGAACCGGTCGCGGACGATCGGGCCGCCGTGCACGAGGTTCATGTCGTACATCATCGAGATGCCCTCGGTGGACGTCACGCCGCGGTCCTGGACCTCCTGCGAGAGGCTGTCGAGGCCGTCGCGCTGCAGGCGGTCGTGGCTGCCGCCGAACCAGAGCTGGCCGCTCTGCTGGTTGCCGCCCTCGCGCGGGACCATGTTGATGCGGACCCCGCCGCCCGACGTCTCGGCGCTCATGCCGCTGGTCTCGTAGACCATCTCCTGGTTGGCCAGGTGGTTGTGGTAGCTCTGGACGGCGCCGTCGCCGCCGATGCTGTTCATGTTCTGGCCGTCGACCTGGATGGTCACCTGCGACGGGCTCATCCCGTGCACCGACATGTAGGTCTGCTGCGCCGCCGTGGTCAGCCCCACCTCCGGGCGGTTCATCTTGATGCCGGTGATGAGCTGCGCCGTCGACTGCAGCGTGTTGCCGGTCGGGATGGCGTCGAGGATCTCGCGGTCGAGCACCTCGGCCCGCGCCGTCGACTGGACGTCGACCAGCGGCGCCTGCCCGGAGACGGTGACCGTCTCTTCGAGGGCGCCGACCGACAGCTCCGCGTTCACGGTCATCGTGAAGTCGGCCGGCAGGGTCTGCTGCTCGACCAGGACGGTCGAGAAGCCGGGCAGGCTGAACGTCAGCGTGTAGACGCCCGGCCGCAGGTCGATGAGCGTGTAGCGGCCCGCGCCGTCCGTGAAGGCGACGCGGCTGCCTTCGATGAGCGCCGGGCTCGCCGCCTCGACGGTGACCCCGGGCAGGATGCCCCCGGTGTTGTCGGTCACCTGCCCAGTGAGCGTGCTGCCGGCCTGGGCGAGCGCCCCGGCGGGCGTGACGGCCACGGCGGCCAGCGCGGCCAGCGCCGTCAGCGACTCCGCTGTCCACCTCCAACGTCTCATTTCGATCTCCTCTCGCATGCTCTCGCATGCCGCGTGGCGACGGTTCGCGCCGTGCGCTCCGTGCGCGCGGCTGCTCCCGGATTATTCCCGGCTGCAGCAAAACACGTTCCAGGACCCGGCCGCCGGCCGAGTCCCGCGCCGGCCCGCGCCCGGACGACGCAAGCCGCGGAAAACCGCCGTTTCCGCGCCCCGCGGTCCCGGTCGCCCGCCCGCGGCGGGACTCGGCCCGGCGCCGGCGTTCGGACGATTGGATCCGGAATCCAGGAGTCCGCGTCGTTCTACGGCGCGGACTCCCGCCCCCCGCACAGGCCGCGCAGGTCCGACGCCATGCGGCCGTACCAGCGCGCGCTGCGAAAGCGCTCTCCCCGGCGGACGGCGCCCTCGCGGAGCCGCCGGTACAGGGGGGGATCGTCCAGCAACCGCTCGATCGCGGACCACAGCGCCGCCGCCGAGCGGGGCGCCACCAGCAGCCCGTTCACCTCGTGCTCGACCAGCTCGGAAACGCCGCCCCAGCGGGCGGCGACGACGGGCAGGCCGCACTGGAAGGCTTCGAGGACGACGCCCGGATAGCCTTCGCTGCCCCAATAGCTGGGAAACACCAGCAGATCGTGCTCGCTCAGCGTCCGAGGAACTTCTTCCGGCTCCAGAACGCCGCCGTAGCTCGCCCGGGGATGGCCCGTGAACAGGGACATGTCCGTGCCGGACATGGGCGGCCCGAAGACCCGCAGACGACACCGTTCGGGCAGCCGGCGGCAGGCCTCCAGCGCCTCGGCCAGCCCCTTGTCCATCTCCAGCCGGGCCAGGAAGATCAGCCGGCCGAGGTCCGCGCCCCGGGAGCGGCGGATGGCCGGGCAGTCCCTCGTGTTCGGAAACCAGCGGAAATGGGCCGGCGCGCCGAAGTCGCGGAGGGACCGCCGCGTCTCGACGTACACCCGTGGACAGCGCAGCCACGTCCGGTCCGCCAGCCGGCGGAGCCACGGACTCGCCGCGCGGTACGCCCCGATCAGGTTGCCCCCGGCCACCAGCAGCGCCAGCGGCCGGCGCGCGATCCGGCAGATCGCCCAGACCGGCGGAGCCAGGCCGGGCGCCGCGAAGTCCGCGACGTGGAGAAGCACGAGCCGGGCGCGGCGGACGCCCCGCACGACGCCCCGGACCGTGCGCAGGAACCTGGCGAGGCGCGCGACCCGGAGCCGCCACGCGGGCAGGTTGGTCACGTCGCCCGCCGTGTCCACGACGCGCGGCTCGAAACCCCGCGCGCGCAGCTCGCGGACCATCTCCGCGGTCACCATCTTGCTCCCGCCGACGACGTTGGTCGCCGACGCCCCGGCGCCCCGCCGCGGACCGACGATCAGGATTGGAATCACCCGGGTCCTTGCGCGGTCCCCGGGCCGGGCGCGGTCCATCCGGCCGCCGAAAGACGACTCGCGACGCCCGGGCGCGGCCGCCGGATCGACGGCCCTCGCGCGCGGGCCCCGCGGGGGAACACGACGGCGGGCAGAAGAAGGCGGCGCGTCATGTCCGCTGGTGGCAGGGCGTGTCCGGCGGGCTGCCGCGCCGCCGGCCGGGCGCGTCCGCCGACCGGGGCGGAAGGAAGAAACCCGCTCCCCAGGCCGTGTGCATGACCGCCAGGACCGGCGGCAGCAGGACCGCGGCCGGCGAGCGGCGCCGGATGCCGACCACGAGGGACCCGGCGGCCAGGGCGGCCGCGTAGGCCGCCGGCAGCGCCGCCGGCAGCGCCGCCGGGGCGCCGGCCAGGCCCAGCAACGCCGACGCGGCCAGTCCCGCGAGCAGCGCCGGGGCGGCCAGGTGCCGGGCCCGCAACGCCGCCGGATGGCGCCGCAGCATCTCCCTCCGCCAGCGGCCGTAGTCGAAGTACTGCCGGGCGAGGCCCGCGAACGTGCCGCGGGGCCGGTAGCGGGCCTCGAGCCCGGAATCGAACCATACCGTCTCCCCGCGTTCGCGCAACCGCCAGTTGAGCTCGCAGTCGTCGGCGGTGACCATGACGGGGTCGTATCCGCCTGCCGCGTCCAGGACGTCGCGCCGGAAGACGCCCAGATACACCGAGTCGACGGGCCCGTCGGCGCCGCCGATCCGGTGGCGGGCGTCACCCGCGCCGAGCGGGGTGCTCATGGCGAGGGCCGCCGCCCTCTCGAACCAGGTGCGTCCGATCGGCAGTTGCCGGCCGCCGACGTTCGCCGCTCCCGTCCTCTCCAGCGTTTCGATCGCGCGGCGCACGTACCCCGGCGCGAGAAACGCGTGGGCGTCGCACCGCACGATGACCTCGCCGGCGGCTACCCGCAACGCCGCGTTGATGCCGGGGACGAGTCCGGCCTCCGGGTTGGGCACCAGCCTCACCGCCGGGTACCGCCGCCGGATCATCTCGGACGTGGCCGCCGTCCCGGATCCGTCGGCGACGATCACCTCCAGAGGACCCGCGTACTCCTGAGACAGCGCCGCATCGAGGCTCTCGGAGATGGTCGCCTCGGCGTCACGAGCCGGGATGACGACCGACACCGAGGGAAGCTCCGGCCGGCCGGGACGCGGAAAGTCGTCCGCCGAACCGGGGCGAGCTTCCCGCGCGACGTCGCGGGCGGACGATCGACGTGGAGCCGGGGCGGAGCGGGTATCGCGGGTTGCGGGCAGCATTCAGCGGAGCGATGTCGTGGATGACGCGCGGCAATCAGTATAAAGCAGACGGCGGGCGGGCCAGGACGGGCCGGCGTTCGGCATGGCCCGTCGCGCTCTTCACGGTCAATGCTCCGTTCGCGCCGGTACGTCGCGGAGTGCTCGATGTTCTTGAAACCGGCGACAGCGGTCATCCCGTCCCTGTTGTTCTTGAACCCGACGGGGCCGCTCACCATCGCCGAATCGCCCGCTGAAGCGTCGCCGAATCGCCCGCTGAAGCGTCGCCGAATCGCCCGCTGGAGTTGCGTGCGCGGCCACGTTCGCGGTAGTTTCAGGCGAAACGATCCCCCACGACACCATGCCCTGTCTGCCGCGCATCGTCGACCGAGCTGCCAGCGGCCGCCAGGGCGGTGATCCGTGGAGGGCCGGAATGACCGAGGAGGACCGATGAATCGCCTCGTCCCCACGTTCCTGATCCTGTCGCTGACCGCGCCCGGGGCCGCCGCGACCGCTTCGGCCGAGGTGGTCCGCGTCGAAGTGGAGAGCCGCGCCGACGTCGCCGGCGGCAAGGCCTGGGGCCTCGCCGGCCCGTACGAGAGGATCGCCGGCATGATCCACTTCGAGGTCGACCCGGCGAATCCGGCCAACCGGATCGTCACCGACCTCGACTTCGCGCCGCGCAACGGCCGCGGCCGGGTGGAGTTCCGCTCGAACTTCTTCCTGCTGAAGCCGAAGGACGCCGCGCGCGGCAACGGCGCCGTCCTCTACGAGGTGTCGAACCGCGGCGGCAAGGGGATGCTCGGCTACTTCAACAACGCCGCCGGCAGCCGCGACCCGCGGACGGCCGCGGAGATGGGCGACGGGTTCCTGCTCGAGCACGGTTTTTCGCTGCTGTGGCTCGGCTGGCAGTTCGACGTGCCGGTGCGCGACGGGCAGATGCGGCTGCGCACGCCGGCGGCGACCGGCGGGGACGCCCCGATCACGGGACTGGTCCGCAGCGAGGTGATCGTCGCCCGGCGCGTCTGGGACCGCTCGCTCGCCGACCGGGGCCACGTCGCCTACCCGGTCGCCGATCCCGACGATCCGGCCAACGTCATGACGGTCCGCGACGGCGTCGGCCAGCCGCGGCGCGTCGTCCCGCGCGGCCGGTGGCGCTTCGCCCGGCGCAACGGCGACGGCTCGGTCGTCGCCGATCCGACCCGCGTCTACCTGGAGGGCGGCTTCGAGCCGTTCCGGATCTACGACGTCGTCTACGCCGCGAAGGACCCGGCCCTGGTCGGGCTCGGACCCGCGGCGGTCCGCGACGCGATCTCGAAGCTGAAGTACGAGGCGACGCCGGAGCTGGGCCTGCCGGCGGGCGCCGTCGAGCGCGCCGTCGCCTGGGGCGTCTCGCAGAGCGGACGCTTCCTGCGAACGTTCCTGTACCACGGGTTCAACGTCGACGAGCGGAACCGCCGGGCGTTCGACGGCGTGATGTCGCACGTGGCCGGCGCCGGCCGCGGAAGCTTCAACCACCGCTTCGCGCAGCCGTCGCGCGACGGCCATCCGTTCCTGAACAAGCTCTACCCGAGCGACGTCTTCCCGTTCACCGACGTGGCGCAGCACGACCCGGAGACCGACGTGCGGGACGGCCTGCTCGCCGGCATCCAGCCGGGCCACATGCCGAAGGTCTTCTACACGAACTCGTCCTACGAGTACTGGGGCCGCGCGGCGTCGCTGATCCACACGACCATCGACGGGACCGAGGACGCGCCGCTGCTCGACAACGTCCGGGTCTACTCGTTCGCGGGCGGACAGCACGGTCCGGGCCGCTTCCCGCCGCGGCGCACCAGCGGCCGGGAGCTGAGCAACCCGAACGACTACTCCTGGTTCCTGCGTCCGCTGCTGCTGGCGATGGACCGCTGGATCGACGACGGCGCGGCTCCGCCGCCGAGCGTCCATCCGCGCATCGCCGACGGCGGCCTCGTGCCGCCGGAGGAGCTGGGCTTTCCGGATCTGCCGGGCGTCGGCCAGCCCGCCGAGCCGCACCTCGCCTACCGCGCGATCTACGGCCCCGAGTTCCGGACGCGCGGGATCGCCTCGGTGCAGCCGCCCGAGGTGCTCTCGGCGTTCCCGATTCTGGTGCCGGGCGTCGACGCCGACGGCAACGAGACCGGCGGGCTGATGATGCCCGAGGTCGCCGTCCCGCTGGCCACCTACACGGGCTGGAACCTGTTCCACGCCGAGGCGGGCCCGCCCGGCGTGCTGTCGAGCATGCAGGGCTCCTACGTCCCGTTCCCGCGGACGGCCGGCGACCGCGAGCGCACGGGCGACCCGCGGCGGTCTATCGAGGAGCGCTACGGCGGCCGCGCCGAGTACCTCGGCCTGGTCACCGAGGCGGCCCTCGCGCTCGTCGACGACGGGTACCTGCTGGCGCAGGATTTGGCGCCGATCCTGACGCAGGCCGGCCGGCACTGGGACTACCTGATGGAGGAAGACGCCGGCAACGACGGCCAGCCGTGATCATCAAGCGTCGACTTCCTCTCGGACCGCGGACCGCCGGCGCCACGGCGCCACGGCGCCACGCCCGATCGATGCGTTGTTTTCATTTTTCTGCTAAATTGCATTAGCAAGAACGGCTATTGGAATCTCTGCACTTTTCTCATCAACCACCGCATGCGGCGCGAGCGAGTCGGCGGCTACGAGGTGACGAGCGTGGGCGGCGAGCGGGTCCGCGCCTTCGTGCCCGCGCCGCTGCCGCCCGCGCCCGCCCTGCGCCTTGACGGCGCGCTGCAGCCGGCTCTCGAATCCGCGGGGCTCGCCCTCGGCCGACTCGACGGCATCTCCACGGTCCTGCCGGACCGAACCCTGTTCCTGTACGTCTGCGTGCGCAAGGAGGCGGTGCTCTCCTCGCAGATCGAGGGCACGCAGTCGTCTCTGTCGGATCTGCTGCTCTTCGAGTCCGCCGCGGCGCCCGGCGTCCCGCTCGACGACGTCGTCGAAGTGTCGAACTGCGTCGCCGCTCTCGAACACGGCCTGCAGCGTCTGCGGGACGGGTTCCCGCTGTCGAACCGCCTGATCCGCGAGATGCACGGCGTCCTGCTGTCGCGCGGACGCGGCAGCACGAAGTCCCCCGGCGAGTTTCGCCGCTCGCAGAACTGGATCGGCGGCGCCCGGCCCGGCGACGCCGCCTTCGTGCCGCCGCCCCACACCGCCGTGCCGGACTGCATGACCGCGCTCGAACGCTTCCTGCACGCCACGGACGACGGACTGCCCGTCCTCGTCCGGGCGGGGCTCGCGCACGTGCAGTTCGAGACCATCCACCCCTTCCTCGACGGCAACGGGCGCGTGGGACGCCTGCTCGTCACGCTGCTTCTGCACCAGGCCGGCGTGCTGCGCGAGCCGCTCCTCTACCTGAGCCTCTACTTCAAGAAGCACCGGACCTCCTACTACGCACTGCTGAACGACGTGCGCCGCACCGGCGACTGGGAAGCGTGGCTCGCCTTCTTCATCGACGGCGTGCGGACGACGGCCGACGGCGCGGTCCTCACGTCCCACCGGCTCCTGGAACTGTTCGCGGCCGACCGCGGCGCCATCGAGCAGCGGGGCGGGCGGCGCGCCGGCTCGGCCCTGCGGGTGTACGACGCTCTCAAGGCGCAGCCGATCCTGTCCCTGTCGTCGGCCCGCGCCCGGACGGGGCTCGCGTTCCGCACGGCCGCCTCCGCCATGGAACTGCTGGTCGAACAGGGCATCGCCCGCGAGCTCACCGGGAAGCGCCGGGGGCGGCGGTTCGTCCACGACCGGTACCTCGCCCTCCTGAACGAAGGGACGGAACCGTGACGACGTTCGGGCGCGGGCGGGTGTCGCGCGCGCCGCGGTCCGGGAACCCCGCCGGCCGTTTGCGGCCGACGCCCCCGGCGGGTATTCTGGCGCGCATGCCGAGCGGCGGACAGCCGGGCGTCCTGCGCTTCGCCGGCCGGGCCGGACGCCGGCGGCGCCGGGCTTCTCTCCCGCCGCTCGCCGCGCTCGCCGTCCTGACCGCGGCGGGCGCCGCGAGCGCGGCGGCGGGGGCCGCTGCGCAGAGCGCGGCCGGCGCGGAGCCGGCGGCGGGCGGCTCTCCGGCCGTGCTGACGCTGGACTCGTTCCGCAACCCGGACGCCCCGTGCTACGACCGGTCCGCGCGACCCCACACCGCGGTCGTCGACACCCACGTGCACTTCCGGCCGTTCGGCGGACCCGCCGTCCCGTTCGAGGAGATCCTGGGCTACTTCGAGGCGACCGGCGTCCTGTTCGCCAACGTCTACGGCATCGGCCAGATGCTGCCGGCGTCGTCTTCCTGCACCTACTACCTGGACTGTCCCGGCACGCCGGTGACGCCGACGCTGAAGAACGACTTCGTCAACGCCGCCAACGTGGTCGCGAAGACTCCGAACAGCCTGCACCTGACGCTGGCCATGACCTTCCCGGACCTGGCGGACCCGGAGTCGGTCCTGGCCGGGATGGAGCTTTTCGACGCGGAGTACCCGGGCGTCTTCCGCTGGATGGGCGAGGTCAACCTGGTCAAGCAGGCGCTGTTCGCCAACGGACACCGGCCGGTGCCGGCGGCGACGATCGCCGACTGGGCGGACTTCATGCGGGTCCTGCGCGAACGCGGCATCCCGCTCGCCGTCCACGCGGACCTGGGCGACGACGAAGAGCCGGTCCGCTACCTGCCGCTGATGGAGGAGGCGCTGCGCCGGTACCCGGACAACGCGATCGTCTGGGTCCACATGGGGTTGTCGCGGGAACTGACCACCCTGGATCCCGAGCGCCACGTGGCCCTGCTGACGCCGCTGCTGGAGCGCCACCCGAAACTGATGCTGGACGTCGCGTGGCGGGTGATCGACGACGCCTACTTCTCGACGCCGGAGGGCCGGGCGGCGTACGTGCCCTTCCTGAACGCGTACTCGGACCGCATCCTCCCGGGCACGGACTTCCTCGCCTCGAGCGACAAGGACCTGGCGGTCTACCGCGAGGAGCTGGAGGTCACGGGCCGCATCCACCGGCTTCTCGACGACGAGGCGTTCCGGAACGTCGCTCTCGGCGAGAACTACTTCCGGTTGCTGGGCCTGGACTACCAGGCGCCCCCGATCTGTCCGGGGTGAATCCGGTCGCCGCTCGCGCCGGCCGGCCCGGCGCGCCGGAGGGGCGGCGCCCGCGGCGGAGCCGGCGCGCGCCGGGAATACAATACCGCGGGCCACGCGGCCGTACGGAACGCAAGGAGACCTCCCCATGACAGCCATGCTTGAACGGTTCTTCGGACTGGCGGAACGCGGCGCCGACGTGCGGACGGAGGTGACCGCCGGGGTGACGACGTTCCTGACGATGGCCTACATCGCCTTCGTCAACCCGCAGATCCTCTCGGACGCCGGCATGCCGTTCGACGCGGTGTTCGTCGCCACCTGCCTGGCGGCCGCGTTCAGCACGCTGGTCATGGGGCTGTGGGCCAACTACCCGATCGCGCTGGCGCCGGGCATGGGGCTCAACGCGTTCTTCGCCTACGGCGTCGTCCTCGGCATGGGCCACCCGTGGGAGGTCGCGCTCGGCGCGGTCTTCGTCTCCGGCGTGCTGTTCCTGATCCTGAGCGTGCTCCCGGTGCGGCGCTGGATCATCGAGGCCATCCCGCGGGGCCTGAAGCTGGCCATCGCGGCCGGCATCGGCCTCTTCCTGGGGGTCATCGCCCTGCGGAACGCGGGCATCATCCAGGACAGCGAGGCGACGCTGGTCACCGCGGGGGAGCTGATGACGCCCGGGCCGCTGCTGGCCCTGGTGGGGTTCTGCGCGATCGCCGCGCTCTCGGCGCGCCGCGTGCCGGGCGCGGCGGTCATCGGGATGCTGGGCGTCTCGGCGGCCGGCCTCGCGCTGGGCGTCTCGGAGTGGCAGGGCGTCGCGTCGCTGCCTCCCGATCCGACCCCGACCCTGCTGGCCCTCGACGTCGCGGGCGCGCTGCAGGCGAGCATGATCGCCGTCGTCCTGACGTTCCTCATCGTGGACCTGTTCGACACGGCCGGCACGCTCATCGGCGTCGCCCACCAGGCGCGGCTCCTCGACGAACAGGGAAGGCTGCCGGGCATGCAGCGCGCGCTGGTCGCCGACTCCACCGGCACGGTGGCCGGCTCCCTGCTCGGCACGTCACCGGTGACGAGCTACATCGAGAGCGCCGCGGGCGCGAGCGCGGGCGGGCGCACGGGCCTGACCGCGGTCGTGGTGGCCGGGCTGTTCCTCGCCTGCCTGTTCCTCTCGCCGCTGGCCGGATCGATCCCGCCCTACGCGACGGCGGCGGCCATCCTCTACGTGGCGTGCCTGATGGTGCGGCCGCTCGCCGACCTGGAGTGGAGCGACGTCACCGAGTCCGCCGCCGCGGTGATGACCGTCGTCGCCATCCCGCTGACGTTCTCCATCGCCGACGGCATCGGTCTGGGGTTCCTGACCTACGTGCTGATCAAGCTGATGGCGGGACGCCGGCGCGAGTGCTCGCCCACGCTGATCGCCGTGGCGCTGATCTTCGCCGTCAAGTTCGCCTGGCTGTAACCCGGCGGCCTCGTCAGCCGCCGCCGTACGGGCGCGGCCGGCTCTTCCGCCACGCCCAGGCGGTCGCGATCATCTCGTCGAGCGCGGTGTGGCGCGGCGACCAGCCGAGCGCCTCGCGCGCGCGGGCGGCGCCGGCCACCAGCCGCGCGGGGTCGCCCGCCCGCCGCGGAGCCGCGGCCGCGGGAATCGGGTGGCCGGTGACGCGGCGCGCCGCCGCGACGACCTCGCGGTTGGAGAAACCGGTCCCGTTGCCCAGGTTGAACGCGCCCGCGCCGATCGCGTCGATGCGGTCGAGCGCCAGCAGGTGCGCGTCCGCTATGTCGCCGACGTGGACGTAGTCGCGGATGCAGGTGCCGTCCGGCGTGTCGTAGTCGCTGCCGAAGATGCGGACCTCGGGGCGCAGGCCGAGCGCCACCTCCAGGAGGATCGCGATCAGATGCGTCTCGGGCACGTGGTGCTCGCCCCGCTCCGCCGTCGCCCCGCACGCGTTGAAGTAGCGCAGCGAGACGTGCCGCAGGCCGTACGTGGAGGCGTACCAGGGCAACGCCCGTTCGAACGCCAGCTTCGACGCTCCGTAGGCGTTGACCGGGCGCAACGGCGCGTCCTCGCGGATCGGCGTCGCGTCCGGTTCGCCGTAGACGGCGGCGGTCGACGAGAAGACGAGGCGGCGCACCCCGGCGTCCCGCATGGCGCCGAGCAGGTTGAGCCCGCCGCCGACGTTGACGTCGAAGGACTTCGCCGGATCGCGGACCGACTCGCCCACGAGCGCCTGGGCCGCCATGTGCGCGACGGCGTCGGGACGGACCGCGGCCATCACCTCCGCGAGCCGGGCGCGGTCGCGCAGGTCGCCCTCCAGGAACGCGGCCCCGGCCGGGACGGCCGCGCGATGCCCCTGCGAGAGGTCGTCGAACACGGCGACGGCGTGACCGTGATCGAGGAGCCGCTCGGCCACGACGCTGCCGACGTAGCCGGCCCCGCCGGTGACCAGGACCGTCATGGACGTTCGGGAGCGCACGCGCGGCTCAGTTCCGGATCTCGAGGCCGCCCAGGAAGACCGCGCCCTCCACCACGAGCCGCCGGGCCGCGGCGGCCGGCCCCCGCGTCCGGTCTTCGACGCCGCCGAGCATCGGCGTCAGGCGGACCTCGGTCGCCCAGTCCTCGGGGACGCGGATCTCGACGCCGCCCATCACCGCCGAGACGCGCAGCACCGCCTCGTCCCCCGCGACGTCCGCCCCGGTCAGATCGAGATGGACGCCGCCCAGGAACGCCGACGCCGACCCGCCCCGGAAGTCCGCCGACCGGACCCGGCGCTCGACGCTGCCGAGGAAGGCGGAACAGTTCTCGATCCCGTCCGCGCCGTCCGTCGGGGCCGGCGCAGCCCTCCCGGGAAAGGCGAGCATCCGCAGACCGACCGCGACGAGGACGAGCGGCCACAGATCCCAGACGTCGAAGTCGACCAGGTCCAGGGCCTCGATCAGCAGCAGCCCGCCCGCGCCGGACAGCGCGGCGCCCCAAAGGGCCGCTCCGCGATCCCGTGCTTCCCACAGGTGCCTGGCGCCCGCCAGGATCAGGATCAGCGGCCAGAAGCGGAGTATCCGCCCGCTGTCGACGACGTCCAGGTTGTCGAGCAGGAACACGATGCCCAGCGCGGCCACCAGCAGTCCGGGCAGGAAGGGCCGGACCCGGCGGGGGGGCCGCTCCGGCCGGGTCCCGGCCTCGGGGTCACTCGCGGTTCGCTCGGTCAATCGCGCCTCCCTCGGTGATGGTTCGCCCTCACAGTATGACGGGCGCGCGGGACGAACGCCATGACGTTTCGGCGAACGGAGGATCCGCGCCGGCCGCGCCCCGCCGAACCGCGGCCGCCGAGGCCGCGGCGAACATCCACACGGTCCGCGCCGGCCGCGCCGGCCCGCCGGACACCGGCGCGCTGGAGCCGCGGTACAACGTCCTGAGCCGCCGCCGGTCGAAGCGGCGGGATCGGGCGCCTCAGGAGTATATGGACGGCAAGCGGCCCTGGTCGGACGTGCGGGCCACCGCGGGCGCCCGGACCCGCGGGCTGAAGCGGGCGAGACCAGCGTTTCGCGGCTCGACGGTCCGTTCACGCGGACACGGACACCCAGCGCCGACCATCGGGCGCGTCGCCGCGGTGCCGCACCCGATGATTAATCGACCTCCGGCGCGGCCTCGAGTCGCGTGACGAAGGGTTCGACGTCGGCGGAGGATTACGAACGCAATCCCGTGAAATCGCGTCGCGCGCCGCGGCGGGCGCGGGTGACGGATTGACATGTATCAAGGTCGTCGGGGTCGTGTGACGATCCCCTTGCCGGGGCGGTTCCGCTGGTGTACCGTCACCCTGATGACCCGTTCCGACCGGATCACGATTCTGCTGTCGGTGGCCGCGCTGTGCGTGACCCTCATCGGCACGACGTGCTCGACCAACGCCCGCATCGGCGACATGAACGCGCGCATCGACGACATGAACGCGCGCATCGACGATCTCCGCGCCGAGTTCGCGGCGCAAATCGCCGGCCTCAACGCGCGTATCGATGAACTGCGCCACGAGGTCCGCGAGGACGTCCGCGAGATCCGCGAGGACGTCCGCGAGATCCGGGCGATCGTGATCGACGCCCTCCGGGGCGAGGCGCCGGCCGACTGACGACGGGACCGTCGCTACACCCGCTTCACGTCCGTGCGGCCTGACGTATCGAGACGCCGTGTCGATGATCGGCACGTAGAGAGACGACCATGACGACGAAGCGCCGCCCGACGACAGCCGCCCTCCTTCTGGCGGCATGCTCCCTCGCCGCCGCACCGGCCGCGGCCCAGACCCCGTCCGGGCCGCGGGAAGCCCCGGCCTTCGCCCCGGTCACCGCCGAGCGCCTGATCAACGCGGAGGACGAACCGCACAACTGGCTGATGTACTCCGGCGACTACAAGGCCCGGCGCTACACGCGCCTCGATCAGGTCGACCGGCGGAACGTCGCCGGCCTCCAGATCGCCTGGGTCCACCAGCTCGCCGTCCTCGACCGGGCCGAGACGACGCCGCTGGTGGTCGACGGCGTGATGTTCGTCACCGAGTCGCCCAGCACGGTCATCGCGGTCGACGCCGCGACCGGCCGCCCCTGGTGGCGCTACGAGCACCCGCTGCCGGACGAGCTGATCATCTGCTGCGGCCGCAACAACCGCGGGGTGGCCGTGCAGGGCGACCGGGTGATCATGAGCACCCTCGACGCGCACCTGGTGGCGCTCGACGCCCGCACCGGCAGCGTGCTGTGGGAGACCGAGGTGCAGAATTCGTCGGCGGGCTACAGCAAGACCGCCGCGCCGCTCGTCGTCGGGGACCGGATCTTCACCGGCGTGGCGGGAGGCGAGTACGGCATCCGCGGCCTGATCGACGCCTACGACCTGGAGACCGGCGCGCGCGAGTGGCGCTTCCACACGACGCCGGGACCCGATCATCCCGACAACCGCACGTGGTCGGGCGACTCGTGGCGCACCGGCGGGGCGGCCACGTGGATGACCGGCTCCTACGACCCGGAGCTGAACCTCCTCTACTGGGGCACCGGCAACCCGGGCCCGGACTACGACGGCACGGTGCGCGAGGGCGACAACCTCTACTCCGACTCGGTGGTGGCCCTCGACGCCGACACGGGCGAGCTGCGCTGGTACTTCCAGTTCACGCCGCACGACATACACGACTGGGACGCGACGCAGATCCCGATCCTGGCCGACACGACCTTCGGCGGCGAGGAGCGCAAGCTGATGCTCTTCCCGAACCGCAACGCGTTCTTCTACGTGCTCGACCGCGAGACCGGCGAGTTCCTGCTCGGCACGCCCTACGCCCGGCAGACCTGGGCCGAGGGCCTCGACGAGAACGGCCGGCCCATCCTGGTGCCGGGCATGGAGCCGTCCCCCGAGGGCACCGTCGTCTCCCCCGCCATCACCGGCGGCTCCAACTGGTGGTCGCCCACCTACAGCCCGCGGACCGGCCTCGTCTACGTGATGGCCTACGACGCGGAGACGCGCTACTTCATCCGGCCGGTCGAGTATCGGGAAGGCCAGAGCTACCGCGCCGGCGGCGGCGAGTCCCCCGAGCCGCTGGAGAACTACGCGCGGGCGGTGCGCGCCCTCGATCCGCAAACCGGCGGCCTGCGGTGGGAGTTCCCGGTGGAACCGCGGACGACGTCGGGACTGCTGTCGACCGCCGGCGACCTCGTCTTCGGCGGGACGGCGGACGGGTTCTTCTTCGCGCTCGACGCCGAGACCGGCGAGGAGCTGTGGCACAAGAACGTCGGCGGGCGCGTGCACGCCGCGCCGATGGCCTTCGCCGTCGACGGCCGCCAGCACGTGGCGATAGCCGCCGGCAACGCGATCTTCGCCTTCGCCCTGCCTTGACGGCGACGCCGGCCGCTACAGTTCCAGCCAGCGCTCCTGCAGCGGCCGCAGCGCCGCGACGAGCCCGAAGTCGCGGTCGCGGTGCAGCAGCAGCGCCTTGTGGGCGATGGCGATCTCGCCGATGCAGCACTCGACGGGGCTGTGCGCGGGCGTGCCGAGGTCCTGCAGCTCGAAGAAGGTCCGCGCCGCCTGCCGCCACGTATCCGGTTCCGGCTCCAGATAACGCTGGCCGTCGAGGTACGTCGCCAGCCGCCACCACTGTTGCTCGCGCGTGGCGCCGGCGAGCAACTCGAGCTGCGTGAAGCGGGTCAGGTAGACGTCGTCGCCTCCGATGGCCGCTTCGAGCGCGCCCCGCTTGTCCGCGTCGCGCAGCACCTCCAGCCAGAGGGACGTGTCAACTATCAGCACGGCCGGTCTCCCGGCGCGGGCCGCGCAGCGCCTTGTGGTCGAAGTCCGGCGCGCCGCCGAAGCTGCCGGCCAGTTCCAGCAGGTTCTTGCGGGAGCGGCTCTCGACCAGGCTGGCGAGCGCCACGTGCACCACTTCCCGCTTGGTCCGCGCGCCGGTCAGCTTCATCGCCCGCCGGACCAGGGCGTCGTCCAGCACGATGTTGGTCCGCATGCCGGCCGATGATACACCACGGGCGGTGTATGCAGTGTCACCCCCGGGGCGCAACAGCCGTTGCGCGCGCTCGATGCGCCACGGCGGCCATCGGAAGGGGAAGGAAGCGGCCGGCACCGGCCCCCGTCGGGGCGTCGGACGCCGGCCTCTCGATGCGCTGCCCCGCGGCCGCCCGTGCGCGACGGGCCGCCCGGTGTCGATCGGATCGCTGCCGGACTACGGGACCGACAGGCCGGCCGCGGCGGCGAGCTCGCCGATGCGGGCCGCCTGGTTGGGGTTGTTGCCCATGATCTCGCGCAGCCGGCGGACCACCTGCGCCCGCTCGGCGTCCGACAGGCCGCCGGCCGCCCCGGCCGCGTTGCGGACCGCCGCGTAGCAGTCGTCCTCGTAGGTGATCGACCCGCACTGCGCGGTCAGCTCGGCCAGCAGCGCGGCCGCCCCGGAGCGCTCCATCGGGGCGCCGCCGCCGGTGGCGGCGAAGCGCTCGGCGGCCTGCGCGATCTCGGCCGCGGCGCCGCGGCGGATGTTGGCCGCCTCGGTGCCGGCCTGGAAGCAGGTGAACGAGGCCCGGTCGGCCCAGCGCAGCGGGGCGCAGGCGTGGATGCCGGCGTCGAGCGCCGCCTCGGAGACCTCGGTGATCAGCGCCTCGTACCGCGGGTCGCCCTCGCCGAAGCCGGAGAAGTTGCCGAGGTCGCCGCTGGCCGCGAACAGCCCGGTGACGCCCGGGATGCGGGCGATCTCGCGCGCGGCCTCCACGCCCTCGAGCGTCTCGATCATCAGGATCAGCACGACGTTGTCGTTCCACGTCTGCCGGTAGCCGCCGGGCACCTGGTTCCACATCTCGCCGGCGCCCTGCCCCCCGCCGGCGCTTCGCCGGCCGAGCGGCGGGAAGTACGTCCAGTCCACGGCCGCCTGCGCTTCTTCGACGCTGTCGACGGTCGGCACGACGATGACCAGCGCGCCCATGTCGGTGGCGTGCTGGATCTCGCGCTCGTCGGCGTAGGCCACGCGCGCGCCGGGGGCGGCCGGTCCCGGGCAGGTGCGCCACATGCGGGCGACCTGCTCCCAGGAGATCGACTCGTGCTGCATCTCCACCCAGACGAAGTCGTAGCCCGCCGCGGCCATCGCGCAGTAGGTGCGCGGGTCGGTGGCGCGCACGGTGCCGCCGATCATCGGCCCGCCGGCCACGAGCTTGGCCTTGGCCGGATTCCAGATGCGGGCGGTCTCCCCCGCGGGCAGCTCGAAGCGCGGGCCGTACTCGAAGTCGGCGGCCCGGAACGGCTCCCGCGCCTGGGCGGCCGCGTCCCGCGCGGCCCCGCCGGCCAGCGAGCCGGCGGCGACGGCGACTACCGTGAGCAACGTGGTGATTCTCATGACGTCCTCGTTTCGTGGGGGCTCGTTGTGGTGCGCGCCGCGCGCGCCGGACACGTGTGACGCACGGAGTCTACTCCGTGACCCGCTCCCCCATCCACCGGCCGCCCGCCCGGCCGCGTTCCGCTAAGCTGTTTCCATGCCCGAGCCGCTGATCGCGCTGCGCGACGTCGAGAAGGTCTTCAGCCACGGCGTCAGCCGGACGTTCGTCCTGCGCCGGGTAACGCTGGACGTCGCCGCCGGCGAGTTCGTCTCCGTCATGGGCCCGTCCGGGGCGGGGAAGTCGACCCTGCTGCACGTCCTCGGCATGCACGACGCGGACTGGACGGGCGAGTACGAGCTGCTGGGCCAGCCGGTGCACCGCCTGCGGGCGAAGCACCGGCAGGCGCTCGGCCGCACGCACGTCGGATTCGTGTTCCAGAGCTACCACCTGCTCGACGACCTGACCGTGGCGGAGAACCTCGAGGTGCCGCTGTCGTACCGCGACGTGCCCCGCGCCGAGCGCCAGAGCCTGGTGGCCGACACGCTCGACCGCTTCCGGATCGTCGCCAAGAAGGACCTCTTCCCGAGCCAGCTCTCGGGCGGGCAGCAGCAGCTCGTCGGGGTGGCCCGCGCCCTGATCGCCAAGCCGACCCTGCTCCTGGCCGACGAGCCGACCGGCAACCTCCATTCCAGCCAGGGCCGCGAGATCATGGAGTTGTTCACGCGGCTGAACGAGGAAGGGACGACCATCGTCCAGGTCACCCACTCGGAGGTCAACGCCGCCTACGGCAGCCGCATCATCCAGCTCCGCGACGGGTGGGTGGTGGACGAGTGACGGCGGTCAGCGCTCCAGGAAGATCGCCTTCGGGAGACGCCGTCACGACCTGGGTCAGGTCGACCGCCTCGGCGACCCGGAAGTCGACCGCGATGCTGGAGAACCCCTGCGCGGGCGTCAACCCGCGCGTCTCGGCCAGGACGTCGACCATCGCCGCCACGGCCTTGCAGCAAGCACGGTCGAGGTCGGAGAGGCCAAGGAGTCCAAGGGCTTCCGGCGGCGCCGAGCGGTTACAATGGCGGGGTTCGGCCGCGGCGCGCTGGTGACGAAGCTTCGCGGCCCGGGAGACGAAGCAAGGAGGGCGGCGTGCATCATCGAGGTGGACACGGATGGAGAGCGGCGGCGCCGGCGGCCGCGGCCGTCCTGCTCGCGGCGGCCGGCGCGGCGGCGCAACAGACGCACGCGGGGGAGTACGCGCAGGCCGACGTCAGCTACGGGATGCAGGTCTACGGCGAGACGTGCGTCGCGTGCCACGGCCCCGACGGCGACGCCGTCGACGGGGTGAACTTCCGTAGCGGGCAGTTCCGGTCGGCCGGCTCCGACCAGGATCTGATGCGCGTCATCACCGCCGGCATCCCCGACACGGCCATGCCGCCCGGCGACTACACCAGGTCCGAGCTCAACGGCCTGGTCGCCTGGCTGCGGACGATGGGCGATTTCGACCCCGCCGACGTGACGGTGGGCGACGCCGCGCGCGGAGAAGCCCTCTACCTCGGCAAGGGCGACTGCGCAAGCTGCCACCGGATCGGCGGCGAGGGCGCGCGCACCGCCCCCGACCTGAGCGACGTCGCCGCCGTGCGCACGGCCGGCGCGATGGCCGAGTCGCTCGTCGACCCGACCGCCGCGATGCTGCCCCGCAACCGTAGCGTCCGCGCCGTGGGGGTCGACGGAACCGTCCACTCGGGGCGGCGGATCAACGAGGACACCTACACGGTGCAGCTCATCGACGAGAACGAACGGCTCGTCTCGCTCGTCAAGGACGACCTGCGCGAGTACACCGTGGTCACGACGTCGCCGATGCCTTCCTACGCCGAGACGCTGACCGAGGAGGAACGCGCCGACGTCCTGGCGTTCCTCCTGACCCTGAAAGGACTCGACCGATGACCCGCCCGCTGCCGACCGCCTCCGCCCCCGGCCGACCGCGGCTTGCCGCGGCGTCCGCGCCGGTGCTGGCCGCCGGCCTGGCCGCCGCGCTCGCCGTCCTGACGCCGGCCGCCGCGGCCGCCCAGGTGACCTTCGAGCGCCTGCTCGACGCCGCCGCCGAACCGCACAACTGGCTCACCTACTCCGGCGGCTACAGCAGCCAGCGCCACGCCGCGCTCGATCAGGTGACGATCGACAACGTCGACCGGCTGGAACTGCAGTGGGTCTTCCAGGCGCAGTCGCTTCAGGTCTTCCAGACGACGCCGCTCGTCGTCGACGGCATCATGTACGTCACCGAGGCGCCCAACACCGTGCTCGCGCTCGACGCGAAGCTCGGCCGCGTCTTCTGGCGCTACGAATACACGCCGTCGCAGGAATCGCGCCCCTGCTGCGGCCGTGTCAACCGCGGCGTGGCGATCCTGGGCGAGACGCTGTTCATGGGCACGATCGACGCGCGGCTCGTCGCCCTCGACGCGGTCAGCGGCCGGCCCGTCTGGCAGACCGCGGTCGCCGACCCCGGCGCCGGCTACGCGCTGACGCTGGCGCCGCTCGTCGTCAAGGACAAGGTGATCGTCAGCGTCGCCGGCGGCGAGTACGGCATCCGCGGCTTCATTTCCGCCTACGACGCCGAGACCGGCGAGGAGGCGTGGCGGTTCTACACCATCCCCGGCCCGGGCGAGCCGGGCCACGAGACGTGGGAGGGCGACGACTGGCGCTACGGCGGCGCCTCGGCCTGGCTCACCGGCTCCTACGACCCCGACGCCGACCTCGTCTACTGGGGCATCGGCAACCCCGGCCCCGACTGGAACCCGGCGCAGCGGCCGGGCGACAACCTGTACTCCGACTCGGTCGTCGCGCTCGACCCCGACACCGGCGAGCTGGAGTGGTACTTCCAGTTCACGCCCAACGACCCCTACGACTACGACTCGGTGCAGATCCCGGTGCTCGCCGACTTCCCGACACAGGACGGCGGCACACTCAAGCTGATGCTCTGGGGCAACCGCAACGGCTTCTTCTACGTGCTCGACCGCGAGACCGGACGGTTCATCGACGGACGGCCGTTCATCGAGCAGAACTGGGCGGAGGGACTCGACGACGCCGGGCGGCCGATCTTCATCCCGCGGGAGCCGGGCGCCACGACGTATCCCGGCGTGCAGGGGGGAACCAACTGGTACTCGCCCTCCTACAGCCCGTCGACGCGGCTCTTCTACCTGTCGGCCTGGGAAGGCTACGGCTCGGTCTTCGAGGCGCAGGAAGCCGAGTACGAGGAAGGACGGCTGTTCCTCGGCGGGCGGCCGGCGCCGCCCATTCCCGGCGGCGCGCTCCCCAGCCTCGCGCGCGGGCCGATCAACACCTGGACCGAGGCAGCCGGCACCGGCGCGGTCATCGCCATCGATCCGGCCACCGGCGAGCAGGCGTGGAAGCACGAGTTCACCGACGTGACGAGCAGCGGCATCCTGACCACCGCGGCGGACCTGCTGTTCACCGGCAACCGCGAGGGCTACTTCCACGCCTTCGACGCCCGGACCGGCGACCTGCTGTGGCGGAAGACGCTCGGCGGGATGATCGCCAACGGGCCGATCAGCTACGCGGTCGACGGCCGGCAGTACGTCGCGGTCGCGGCCGGCAACGGCCTGTTCGTCTACGCGCTACGGGAGTAGGACCGCGGGAGCAGGGCCGCGGGCCGCCCGCGGGGCCTGCGCGTCCATCCAGCTTCACGCACACCGCCGGATGGCTGTTGTCCTGCATGAAACCCGTAGGAAGGTCGTGCTGAAGGGTGTCAGTCCCGCTCCCGCTCCGCCCGCGCCTCCTCGGCCCGGGCGCCGCTCAGGATGTTGACCATCGCGTGGTTGCCCTCGTGGCAGGCGTACTCCCAGAGCGGTCCCGCGGTCACGCCGCGCGACGCCTGATCGGTGGTCATGGGCGCCGACGCCGTCCACGCCCGCGCGAAGACCTCGGGGTCTTCCAGAGTGAACGTGTAGTCGATCGACTCGGGTCCGACCCGCGTGAACCGCTCGACCAACGTCAGGGTCGAGCGCGCCTTGCGCCACGGCGAACTCCAGAAGGCGTCCGGCTTGTCGACGAAGTTGACGGTCTCGACCACCAGGGCGCCACCCTCCCATCGGCCGCGGGCCTCGCCGGTCCACTGCGGGATGCCGGTCAGCGGCCGGCCGTCGAGGGGGATGACCCGCAGCTCGTGGTACATTTCGTGCAACATCACCACCTGCCCCGGGGTCTGCAGAATCTGCAGGTTCATGTTGTAGGGCTGCAGCGGGACCATGTTCGGAAGCCCGTCGGTGATGCAACGCTCCCCCGTGTCGGCGTCGGTGTGGGAGTGGAAGGGACCGACGCCGTAGCGCGCGCGTTCGCGGTCGTGGGCCTCCTGCTCGCCCGGCCGCCACGGAATGCGGCCGTCGGGCGGGTCGACGATCAGCGCCGTGCGCCGGCTGCCGGTGATGCGCGTCCCCGCGTCCAGCCACACCTGGTTGTAACCGCCCACCGAACCCGGCGCCGACTTGCCGTCGTTCGCGGCCCGGTTCTCGGCCGACTGCCGCTCGATCTCCGCCGCTTCTTCCTCGGTCAGCAGCTCCCGTCCCGCCTGCCGCTCCGGCCGCTCCAGCGGCGTCAGGGTCGCGGAAGTCCACACCCCCTGCAGGTCGGGGTCGCCCCAGACGGTGAGCGGGACCGTCCACCCGCCGCCGCCGGACTGGGCGGCCTCGGCCGGCGGCGGCGACACGAGCAACCCGATCGCCGCGGCGGCCGGCGGCAGCCGTCGCCATCGATTCTCCATGAGCCTTTCTCCTTCCCGCGCTTCCCGCGCCGCGCCCATGCCGCACGTGCCCGCGCGCCGGGGGCCGTCGACTTTCCGAGTGGATGGCGACAGGCTCACATTATATGGCCACCGTACTTGGCCGCCATGGATGCCATGGACAGCGCGACGGTGATCGAGCGGCCGCGGCGGGACGGGGACGGCGCCTTCCCGATTCGTCGCGCCCGCGGCGCTGCAGAAGGTCAGTCGCGTGAGTCCGGCAGGCGCTGGTTCCGCGGCGGCGGAGTCTCTAGCCGGACGTCGCGCGGAATGCTCACCGGTCACCCCCGGCGGCCGCGCCGGGGCGGCTCGCGGCGGGCGCGCGCCTTGATCCGTATGGGGGACCCTTCGAAACCGAAGGCGCCGCGGAGCTGGTTGCGGAGATAGCGCTCGTACGAGAAGTGAAACCGCGTGGCCACGTTGGTGAAGAAGACGAACGAGGGAGGCCGCGCGCCGACCTGCGCGGCGTAGAGGATCTTCACGGCGCGGCGGCCGGGGCTGGCCGGGCGGTGGCGCGCCGTGACGCGGGCCACCACCCGGTTCAGCTCGGCGGTGCCGACGTGGGCCGCCCGGGCGGCGGCCACGTCCACGGCCCGTTCGATGACCCGCGGCGCCCGCTCCCCGGTCAGCGCCGACACGTGCAGGACGGGGGCGAAGTCGGCGAACCGCAGGGCCCGGCGCAGGTCCGCGTCGAACGTCTTCGAGAACGACGGCCCGCGCTCCTTGACGAGGTCCCACTTGTTGGCCGCGATGACCACGCCGCAGCCGGCCTTCTCGGCGGCGCCGGCGATCGCCGCGTCCTGACGGGTCACGGCGCCCGCGGCGTCCACGAGGAGCACGGCCACGTCGGCCCGGGCGAGCGCGCGCCGGGCGAGGACCACGCTGACCGCCTCGACCGCCCCCGCCCGCGCCACCCGGCCCGGCCGCCGGATGCCGGCCGTGTCCACGAGCCGGATGCGCCGCCCGCGCCAGCCGACCACGGTGTCGACGGCGTCGCGCGTCGTCCCCGCCAGGTCGCTCACCAGCACGCGGTCCTCGCGGGCGAGCCGGTTGACGAGCGACGACTTGCCGACGTTCGGGCGGCCGACGATCGCGATGCGCACCTCGCCGCCGGCCGGCTCGGGCGGCGGCTCCGATTCGGCGGCGCGCCCCGCGCGGCCGGGCAGGCGGCCGATCACCGCGTCGAGCAGATCGCCCACCCCGAGTCCGTGCTCGGCCGCGATCGACACCGCCGGCGACACCGCCAGGCGCTCGAACTCCCCCGCCGCGGCGCCGGCGCGCGGGTCGTCGACCTTGTTGACGGCGAGCACCATCGGAGCGCCGGTCCGCCGGACCTGCCGCACGACCTCCTCGTCGGCCGGCGCCAGCCCCGCCCGGGCGTCGACCAGGACCACGACGGCGGCCGCGCTCTCCAGTTCGCGGAGCCCCCGTTCGGCGACCGCCGCCTGCAGCGGGTCGGTGCTGGCGCCGAACACGCCGCCGGTGTCGACCAGCTCGAACGTCCGCCCCAGCCACTCGACCGGGCTCCGCATCACGTCCCGGGTGGTGCCGGCCACCGGGGCCACGATCGCGCGGCGCGTTCCCGATACGCGGTTGAACAACGTCGACTTGCCGACGTTGGGACGTCCCGCCAGCACGACACGCGCGCCGGCGCCGGTCTTCCGGGGCATCGTTTCACTCCGGCTCCGCCCCGCGCGAAGCCTCTTGACAGCCGTAAATTACCGTATCTATGCTGTTTGCGCATTCTCCGGGCACGGCGCGGCATGATCAAGGCGGACATCGTCAACCACGTCTCCAGGGCCGTGGACGTCTCGAAGGTGAAGTCGGAGCGGGCCGTCGACGCCGTGCTGGAGGCGATGCGCGTTTCGATGCAGCGCGGCGAACGCATCGAGCTCCGCGGGTTCGGCGTCTTCCAGGTCCGGCCGCGCAAGCGCGGCGTCGGCCGCAACCCGCGCACCGGCAAGGAAGTCCGCATCCCGCCCGGCCGCACCATCCGCTTCAAGCCGGGCAAGGACCTCCGGAACGTCCGTGCGTAGCGATCGAATCTGGCTGCACGCGGCCCTGTTCCTCGCCACGCTCGCCACCACCACGTACATGGGCGCGGCGCACCACGCCGGGTTCCTGGCCGACTTCACGAACGACGCGCCGCCCATCGCCCTGCTCTCCGGGGCCTGGTACAGCTTCACGATCCTCGCCATCCTCGGCGCCCACGAGATGGGCCACTACCTCGCCTGCCGCTACTACCGCGTGGACGCCTCGCTGCCCTACTTCCTCCCCGTCCCGCTGCCGACCGGCACCTTCGGCGCCTTCATCAGGATCCGGGAGCGGATCCCGACCAAGGCCATGCTCTTCGACATCGGCGCGGCGGGGCCGATCGCGGGTTTCGTCGTCGCGGCGCCGGCCCTCTTCGCGGGCGTCGCGCTCTCGCGGGTGATCCCGCTGCCCCCGGCGGCGGACGGCGCGGACCTCATCACGCTCGGGGAACCCCTGCTGTTCCAGGCGGCCGCCTGGTTGATCTGGGGGGCGCTGCCCGACGGCCACGCCATCAACCTGCACCCGATGGGCTTCGCGGCCTGGTTCGGGCTGCTGATGACGGCGCTGAACCTGTTTCCCATCGGCCAGCTCGACGGCGGACACATCTCCTACGCGGCGCTGGGAGCGCGCTCGACGAGCCTCACCCTGTGGGGCGTCGCCGCCGTCGTGGGGTTGACGTTCTTCTCCCTGAGCTGGCTGCTGTGGGCCGTCCTGCTGGTGGTCATGCTCTTCGTCCTGGGCCCGCGCCATCCGCGCACCCTGGACGACGAAGTCCCGCTCGACGGCCGGCGGCTCCGGGTCGCGCTGGCCGCCGCGGCCATCTTCGTCCTCTGCTTCACGCCCGCCCCGATCCGCTTCGAGGGTCTCCTGCCGGAGCCCTGACCAGGAGGCGCGCGCGGCCCTCACAGCAGACTGACCGGGTCCACGTCGATCGTGACGCGGCGGCCGAGTCCCGGGTCGGCGTCGAGCGCCGAGCGCAGCGCGGCGCGCATCGCGCGGCGATTGACGCCCTTCAGGAACATCTGCGCGCGGTGCCGCCCCCGCAGCCGCGCGATCGGCGCCACGGCCGGACCGAGCACGTCGAACGACGAACGGGCGGCGCGGAGCGCGCGCGCCAACCGGGCCGCGTCGCGCATCGCCGCCTCCGGCGTGCGGCCGTGCACGACGGCGTTGACCATGGACACCACCGGCGGATAGCGCAGCGCGGCGCGGTAGCGCATCTCCTCGTCGAAGAACGGGCCGTAGTCCTGCCGGCAGGCGTGCACGATGCTGTAGTGCCCGGGGTGGAAGGACTGCACGATGGCGGTTCCCGGACGTTCGCCGCGGCCGGCGCGGCCGGCCACCTGGGTCAGGAGCTGGAACGTGCGTTCCGCCGCCCGGAAGTCAGCGACCTGCAGCCCGACGTCGGCCGACACGACCCCGACGAGCGTCACGTTGGGGAAGTCGTGCCCCTTGGCGATCATCTGCGTCCCCACCAGCACGTCTATTTCGCGCGCCCGGAAACGCGCCAGCAACGACTGCCCCGCGCCCCGGCGCCGCGCCGCGTCGCGATCGAGGCGGGCGACCGCGGCGGCCGGCAGGAGCTCCGCGAGCTCGGCTTCGATCCGCTCGGTGCCGAAACCGACGGACTCCAGGTAGGGTCCCGCGCAGTGCGCGCACGTGGACGGCCGCCGCACCGAGTAGTCGCAGTAGTGGCAACGCACCCGGCCGGCGCGGCGGTGGAGCGTCAGCGAGACGCTGCAGTTCGGGCATTCGAAGGTCCGCCCGCACTGCCGGCAGAGCACGGCGGCCGCGAAGCCACGCCGGTTCAGCAGGATCAGCGCCTGCTCGCCCCGGGCCAGCGTCTCCTCGAGCGCCGCGGCGAGGGGCCGGCTGATCGCCGTCTCCCCGGCCCCGCCGGCCATCTCGGCGCGCATGTCGACGACCTGCACGTCCGGCAGCGGGCGGCGGTGGACCCGCTCGGTCAGCGCCAGGAGCCGGTAGCGGCCCCGGCGCGCGTGGTGGAAGGTTTCGAGGGACGGCGTGGCCGAACCGAGCACGGCCAGCGCGCCGGCGCCCCGCGCGCGCACGAGCGCCACGCTCCGCGCGTGGTAGCGGGGACTCTCCTCCTGCTTGTAGGACGTGTCGTGCTCTTCGTCGACGACGACCAGTCCGACGCCGTCCAGCGGGGCGAACACGGCCGACCGCGTGCCGACGACCACGTCCACCTCGCCGCGCCGGATGCGGTGCCACTGATCGTGTCTCGCGCCGGGCGAGAGCGCGCTGTGCTGTATCGCCACCCGCGCGCCGAACGCCTCCCGAAAGGTCCCGGTCACCGCCGGGGTCAACGCGATCTCCGGGACCAGGACCAGGACGCGGCGTCCGGCGGCCGCCACCTCCCGCGCGAGGCGCAGGTAGACCTCGGTCTTGCCGCTCCCGGTGACGCCGTGCAGCAGGGCGACGTCGAAGACTCCCTCGCGCGCCCGCGCCGCCAGCGCCTCGACCGCGGCCCGCTGCTCGGCCGTGGCCTCGCGCCCGCGGCCGGCTCCGGCCGGCGCCTCGACGAACCTCCGTTCCCCGGACGCGAACGGGTCGCGCTCGACGCGCCGGGAGTCCAGCGCCACGAGACCCCGCTCGCGGAGGCGCGCCACGGTGGCCGCGCCCACGCCGTCCTCCCGGAGCCGCGCGGTCCCGAGACCGTCCGGAAAGCCGCTCAGGCGTTGCAGCGCGGCGCGCTGCCGCGGTCCGAGGCGGCCGGCCGTCCCGGCCCGCAGCGCGTCCCGCCCCGCCGTCGTCAGGCGCGCGACCCGCTCCTCCCGGAACCCGCCGCCCCGCCCGGACGCCGTCAGGGCCCGCGGCGGCATCGCGGCGGCCAACGACTCGCCCGGCCCGCAGGCGTAGTACTCCGCCACCCAGAGCGCGAGGTCGATCACGTCCCGCGGCAGGTAGGGCTCGGGATCCAGGGATTCCAGCAGGTCCTTCAGATCGCCCTCGGGCGCCGGCGGCCCGGCGCCGCCGCCCGCCTCGGCGTCGGGGGCGTCGAGCACGCAGCCGGTCACCACGCGCGGGCCGAGCGGGACGCGCACGCGCCCTCCGACCGGCGGGACCGCCATGCCGTCGGGCACCCGGTAGCTCAACGCCGGCAGCGCGGGGACCGGCACCGCGACCGTCACGACCCCGGCCATCAACCGCCGCGCAGGAGGGAGCGGACCCGCTTCATGTCCTCCCAGACGTCGCGCTTGCGGTCGGGGCTGCGCAGCAGGAAGGCCGGATGGAACGTCGGGACCAGCCGGGCGCCGCGGCACGCGTAGACCTGGCCGCGGGCCCTCGAGATCGGCAGGCGCTCGTCGTCGAGCAGCGTGCGCGCCGCGAACGACCCCAGCGCGACGATGACCCGCGGCCGGACCGCGTCGATCTGGGCGAAGAGGAAGGGGCGGCAGGTCTCGACTTCGTCCCGTTCCGGATTGCGGTTTTGCGGCGGACGGCACTTGACGACGTTCGCGATGTACACGTCTTCGCGGCGCAGGTCGATCGCTTCGATGATCTTCGTCAGCAACTGTCCCGCCCGCCCGACGAAGGGCTCTCCCTGCAGGTCCTCGTCCCGTCCCGGCGCCTCGCCGACGAACATGAGGTCCGCGTCCGGCCGGCCGACGCCGAAGACGAGGTGGGAACGTCCGCCGTGCAGCTTGCAGCGCGTGCAGTCGCCCAGCTCGTCCCGGACGCTCCGCAGGCGCTCCGCCGGGGTGGCGCCGTCCGCCGCCCCGCGGCCCGCCGGCGCGTCCCACAGCGAGGCGCTGGTCCACGACGGGATGGGCGCGGTTTCCGCGTCCCCGCCCGGCCGCGGCGCGGGACCGGCGGCGGCGCCCGGATCCGCCCGCTCCGCGGCCGGGTCCGCCGCCGCGGACGCGCCGGCCGACTCCCCACTCGCGGGTGGGCGCGGCGGCGTGCGGTCCGGCCGGGGAGGGGGCGCCGCGGACGCGCCGGCCGACTCCCCGGCCGCGGGCGGCTCCTCGACGGCGCCCTGCTCGCGGGGGCGGACGCGCCACCGCGGGTCGCGGCTGACGCCCTCCACGCCGAGCTCCGCGAAGAACTTCAGGTGCTCGGCGATCCGCTCGCGCTCGGACACCACGCGCTCCTACGACTCGGCGATCGATCGGGGCGCGCCGAGGCGCGCGTCGACCCAATCAAGCACGACGCGGGCCAGGTCGCGCTTCGACCGCCGCGAGATCGGCTCGGCGCCGGCGGCGCTCACCAGCGTCGCCACGTTCGTGTCCCCGGCGAAGCCGGCGCCCGGTTCGGTCACGTCGTTCGCCACGACCAGGTCGACCCGCTTGCGGACGAGCTTCGCGCGGGCGCCCTCCACCGCGTCGCCGGTCTCGGCCGCGAAACCGACCAGCACCGGCCGGTCCGCGTCCCCCCGGCGCGCGCCGAGATCGGCCAGCACGTCGGGGGTACGGCGCAGGCGGAGCGTCAGCTCGCCGTCCGACTTGCGGATCTTGGCGCTCCGCGCGCCCTCGGCCGGCGTGTAGTCGGCCACCGCCGCCGCCATGACCACCGCGTCCACGGCCTCGTCGAAGGCCAGCCGGACAACCCGGTCGCGCATCTCGCCGGCGCCGCGGACGGCGCTCAGCTCCACCCCGGCCGGCGGGTCCAGCGCGGTCGGCCCGCTGACCAGCAGGACCCGCGCGCCACGCGCCACCGCCTCGGCCGCCAGGGCGTAGCCCATGCGCCCGGTCGACCGGTTGCCGAGGTAGCGGACCGGATCGAGGTCCTCGCAGGTCGGCCCGGCCGTCACCAGAATCGACCGTCCCGCCCAGGCGCCGGCGCCGCGCAGCAGCTCGTCGGCCGCCGCCGCGATCGTCTCGGGCTCGGCGAGCCGCCCGCGCCCCACCCAGCCGCAGGCGAGGTAGCCGTCGCCCGGCTCGACGAACCGCGCGCCCCGCGCGGCGAGCGTGTCGAGGTTCGCGCGCACCGCGGCGTGCGCGAGCATGTGGGAGTTCATGGCCGGCGCCACGAGCACCGGCGCCGCCGTCGCCAGATACAGGGAGGACAGGAAATCGTCGGCGATCCCGTTGGCGAACTTGCCGACGACGTCCGCGGTGGCCGGCGCGGCCAGCAGCAGGTCGATGGTCGAGGCCAGCGCCACGTGGTCGATGCCGGCGTTGACCCCGGGCGCGAACTGGTCCGTGGCGACGCGGCGCCCGGTGATCGCCTCGAACGTCAGCGGGCCGACGAAACGCCGCGCGTTGGCCGTCATGACCGCGGCCACGTCGTGCCCGCGCCGCTGCAGCCCGCGGGCGACCTCGACGGCCTTGTAGGCCCCTATCCCGCCGCTGACGCCGAGCGCGACCAGCGCCACGGCGGTCAGTCCCCGCCCCGCCGCCCCGGCGGCCCGGCGGCGCCGAACGTCTCCACGACCGGGCGGATCGCGTCCCGCATCGCCGCCACCCGCGACCGTTCGGCCAGCACGACGTGGCGCAGCCGGTCCACGCAGGCGTCGACCTCGTCGTTGACCACCACGTAGTCGTACTCGTCGACCATCCCGACCTCGCGCCGCGCGGCATGCAGGCGCCGCTCCAGGTCCGCGTCGTCCACGGTCTCCCGGCCCCGCCCGCGAAGCCGCCGCTCCAGCGTCTCGAACGACGGGGGCAGCACGAATACGCCCACCGCGTCCCGCGCGCTGCGCCGCACCTGCCGCGCCCCCTGCACGTCGATGACCAGCAGGACGTCGATACCCGCCGCCCGGCGCCGCGCCGTCTCCGCCGCGCCCGTTCCGTAGAGCCGGCCGAAGACGTCGGCCCATTCCAGGAACGCGCCCGCCTCGATCATCTCACGGAAGCGGTCCGGCGCCACGAAGTGGTAGTCGACGCCGTCGACTTCGCCCCGGCGCGGGACGCGCGACGTGTACGAGCGCGAGCGGACCAGGCCGGGCACCCGCTCTTCGAGGCGGCCGGCGAGCGTCGTCTTCCCGGTTCCGGACGGCGCCGAGAGGATGATCAGGAGTCCGCGGCGGGTCATGCCCGCTCCCGGCCCGGCCGCCGCGCCGCCGGGACCGCCGCGCCGCGCCGGTCATTCCACGTTCTGCGCCTGCTCACGCAGCTTCTCCAGCTCCGCCTTGGCCGCCACGACCAGCTCCGGCGTCCGCTGCCCGCCGGCCTTCGCGCCGAGGGTGTTGACCTCGCGGTTCATCTCCTGCAACAGAAAGTCCAGCTTTCGGCCGCACGGCTCCGGCCCGTCCGCGAGCGCGCCCCAGTGCGAGACGTGCGCCCGCAGCCTCGCGAGCTCCTCGTGGACGTCGGAACGCGCCACGAAGCGTACCACTTCCTGCGCCGACGCGGCCGGGTCGGCGCGCGCTTCCGGCCCGAGTTCGGCGAGTCTCGCCTCGAGCCGTTGCGCGAGCGTTTCGGCCCCGGCCGCCGCGCGGCCCTCGACGTCGTCGACGATCCGGACGAGCGCGGCGAGACGCCCGTCGAGATCGCGGCGCAGATGCCGCCCCTCGTTCGCGCGCATGCGGTCGAGCTCGTCCAGCGCGTCCCCGACGGCCCGCGCGACGAGCGGGTCGACGGCCGGGTCGGCCTCCGACTCCGCGGCCCGGTCCACGATCGTCAGCACGCGGGGGAACCCCAGCAGCTCGCCGGCCGTCCATCCGTTCCCGCCGGTCGCGCGGACGACGTCCGGCCTCCCGGCCGCTTCCACCAGGGCCGCGAGCAACCCCTCGTCCACGGCCACCTCGACGGGGAGCGGCGCGCGGCGCCGCGCGGTGACCCGGATCTCCACCCGGCCGCGGGCCAGACGCTTCTGCGCCAGCTCGCGGATCCGCGGCTCCAGCCGCGGCAGGCTCTGGGGAAGATGGATCTGCAGGTCGAGGTAGCGGTGATTCACGCTGCGCGCGGTGACGCTCACCGTCGCGGCTTCGTCCTCCCGCGTCAGGGACGCGAAGCCGGTCATGGACTTGATCACGCGCGCAGGCTCCTCCCGCCGAACATCATCGGTCGCCGTCGGCCCGCGCCGGGGCGCTCCCCGCGGACGGCCAGCCGGACAGCACGCCGACCGGCGTCCCGGACGGGACCGGGGCCCGCGTCCTCTCGAAGAACTGCATCGCGTAGAGCCGCGCGTAGTGGCTGTCGGGATCGGCCAGCAGTTCCTCGTGCCGCCCGATCTCCCGCACGCGGCCTCCGTCGAGCACGATGATCGCGTCGGCCCGGCGGACCGTCGACAGACGGTGCGCGATGACGAAGGAGGTGCGGTTCAGCATCAGTTGCGTCAGCGCGTCCTGCACCAGCAACTCGGACTCCGCGTCGAGGGAGGAGGTCGCCTCGTCCAGGATCAGGATGGGCGAGTTCTTCAGCAGGGCGCGGGCGATCGCGATGCGCTGCCGCTGGCCGCCCGACAGCCGCTGGCCGCGCTCCCCGATCCGCGTGTCGTAGCCCGCCGGCAGGGCGGCGATGAACTCGTGCGCGTGCGCCGCCCGCGCCGCCGCTTCGACCATGGCCCGTTCGGCGGCGGGCGACGCGTAAGCGACGTTGTTGGCGATCGTGTCGTCGAACAGCACCGTGTCCTGCGTGACGATGCCGATGCTGTCGCGCAGCGACCGCAGGGTGACGTCGCGGACGTCGACCCCGTCGATCAGGATGGCGCCGCCGGTGACGTCGTAGAAGCGGGGCAGGAGGTTGACCAGCGTCGTCTTGCCCGCCCCGCTGAGTCCGACGACGGCCACCACCTGGCCCGCCTCGACGTCGAACGAGACGCCGCGCAGCACCGGGTCGGCGTTCGCGTCGTCGTAGGCGAAGCTCACGTCCCGGAAGCTGATGGCGGACTTCAGGGCGGGCAGCGGGCCGGCGGACGGGCGCTCCGTCACTTCGCTGCGCGTGTCGAGCAGCTCGAAGACGCGGTCCGCCGCCGCGCCCGCCTGCTGCAGGTGCGCGTTGACGCGGCTGAGCTTCTTGATCGGTCCGTACATGTACAGCAGCGCGGCCACGAACGCCGTGAAGCCGCCCGCGCTCATCTCGCCGCCCTCGATGCGGTTGATGCCGTACCACAACACGCCGACCACGGCCAGGGCGCCCAGCCATTCCATGAGCGGCGGCAGCATGGAGAGCGTGCTGGTCACCTTCATCGTGATCCGGTAGACCCGCTCGGCGGTGCGCGCGAACCGGCGGCCCTCGAAGCGCTCCGCCGCGAAGGCCTTGACGATGCGGTGGCCGGTGAAGGTCTCCGAGGTCACGTGGGACAGGCGGCCGAGCTCCTCCTGGACGCGGTACGTGTTGCGGCGCACCCGCTGTCCCAGGCGCACCAGCAGATACACGACCAGCGGGGCGCAGCTCATCGCCACCAGCGCCAGCCGCAGGTCGAGGAAGCACAACCAGACCGTCAGACCGAAGACGGTGATCGACTCGCGCAGCAGGTCGCCGAGGGTCACGGTGACCACCTGCTGGATGCGCGAGACGTCGTGCATCATGCGCGACATCAGGGCGCCGGTGGTGTGCCGCGCGAAGAAGCCGGCGGACTGCCCCAGCGTGTGGCGGAACAGGTCGTTGCGCAGGTCGCGCACCAGCCGCTGCCCGACGTCGGCCATCAGGAAGGCCGAGAAGTAGCTCCCGACGCCCTTGGCCAGCGCCAGTCCCAGGATCAGGACGGCGATGATGCGGAACCGCGACCCGACGGCGAGGCGCAGCTCCGCCACGGCGTCCTCGCCGAACAGGGCGGCCGCCAGGACCCAGAACTGCGACCGTCCCGGGTCGGCGCTCCCCGGACCGAGGACGTCGTTGAAGATCGGGTCGATGAGCGTGACCATCGCCACCGACGCCCCCGCGTAGACCCCCATGGCCGCCAGCGCCCAGCCGAACCGCCACCGGTGCGGAATCGCGTAGCGGGCGAGGCGGACCACGGAATGCACGCGGCTATCTCCCGATCGAGCGGTAGGTGAAGCCTTCCGTCCGCATCTGTTCGACGTCGAAGACGTTGCGCCCGTCGAAGATCGCCGGCGTCCGCATCAGACGGCGCATGCGGGCGAAGTCCGGCTCGCGGAACTCGTTCCACTCGGTGACGATCGCCAGCGCGTCAGCGCCGTCGAGGGCGTCGTAGCTGCGCCGGGCATAGGTGATGCGGTCGCCGAAGATCGCCCGCGCCGCGCGCATGGCCTGCGGATCGTAGGCCTGCACGGCCGCCCCGGCCGCCAGCAGCCCCTCGATGGTCGGAACCGACGGCGCCTCGCGCATGTCGTCCGTCCGCGGCTTGAACGAGAGCCCCCAGACGCCGACGGTCCGGCCTTCGAGCGAGCCGAAGTGCGCGCGCATCTTCTCCACCAGGCGCAACTTCTGGGCGGCGTTGACGGCTTCGACCGATTCCAGGATCCGGCAACGGTAGCCGGCGGCGCGCGACGAGCTGACCAGGGCCTTGACGTCCTTCGGAAAGCAGCTTCCGCCGTAGCCGATGCCGGGGAACAGGAACGAAGGCCCGATCCGCCGGTCGGCGGCCATCGCCCGCCGGACCCGGTCGACGTCGGCGCCGAACAGCTCGCAGACCGCGGCCATCTCGTTCATGAACGAGACGCGCGTGGCCAGCATGGCGTTCGCGGCGTACTTGCACAGCTCGGCGCTGGCGCAGTCCATGAGCTGAATGGGTGCGCCGGTGCGCGTGAACGGCGCGTAGAGCGTCCGCATCAGCTCCGCCGCGCGCGGGTCCTCGGCGCCGACGACCACCCGGTCCGGCCGCATGAAGTCGTCGATCGCCGCCCCCTGCTTGAGGAACTCGGGATTGCTGACCACGCTGAAGGGCCGCGCGGTCTCCTCCCCCACGAGCTTCCGCAGCCGCGCCGCGGTGCCGACGGGCACGGTGCTCTTCGTGACGATGACCGTGTACTCGGCGATCGCGCGGGCGACGCCGCGGGCCACCGCCAGCACGTGCTTCAGATCGGCGGAGCCGTCCTCCCCCGGGGGCGTTCCGACGGCGATGAACACCGCCTGGGCGTTCTCCACCGCGGGCGCCAGCCCGGTCTCGAACCGGAGCCGGTTCTCCGCCCCGTTGCGGGCCACCAGTTCTCCGAGGCCGGGCTCGTAGATCGGCAGCCGTCCCTTCCGCAGGGACTCGACCTTCGCGGCGTCGTTGTCCACGCAGACGACGTCGTTGCCGTTCTCCGCGAAACAGGCCCCCACGACCAGTCCGACGTAGCCGGTTCCGACGACCGCCAGCTTCATCTACAACGACTCCCCTGCCGGCCGGCGGACTCCCGCGGCCGGCGCGCGCCCCCCGCGATCCGCCCCGGGCGCGTCCTGACTGACTATCGGCCGGCCCGCGGCGAGCCGACAGGCTGCCCGCGAACCCGGGCGCCCTCCGGAGCGCGCCCCGCGGCGCCGGCGGAACCTTCGCCACCGGCTACGCCAGGGCCGCGTACGCGTCCAGCACCTGCCGCGCCGCCGTCTCCCACGAGAACCGCCGGGCGCGGGCGAGCCCCGCGCCGCGCAGGCGCGCGCGCAGCCCTTCGTCGCGCAGAATCCGGGCGACGGCCGCCGCCATCCCGCCGACGTCGAGCGGGTCGACGAGCATCGCGGCGCCGCCGGCCACCTCGGGCATCGACGACGTGTTCGACGCGACGACCGGCGCGCCGCAGGCCATCGCCTCCAGCAGCGGCAACCCGAACCCCTCGTACAGGGAGGGGAACACGAACGCCTCGGCGCCCCGGTACAGGTCGGGGAGGTCGTCGTCGTCGATGAACCCGGGGAAACGGACCACCTCGTCGAGCCCGAACGAGCGGACCGTCCGGAAGATGGGTTCGTCGAGCCAGCCGCGGGCGCCGGCGAGCACGAGCCGCAGCGCCGGATCGACCTCGCCGGCCCGCCGCAGACGGGCGAACGCCTTCAGCAGGGTGGTCAGGTTCTTGCGCGGCTCCAGCGTGCCCACGGCCAGCACGTAGCGGGGCGGCAGGCCGTACCGCGCGGCCGCCGCGCGGTGCGACGCCGGGTCCGCCTCGGGATGGAAGCGGGGCTCGCAGCCGTGGTGCGTCACCGTCACGAGGTCCTCGGGAAGCCCGAGCCGCCGCACGACGTCCCGCTTCACGGCGTGCGACGGCACGATGACGCGGTCGGCCCGCCGCCGGACGCGGGCCAGGGCCAGCCTGACGACCGCGCGGTGTCTGGGCGTGAAGGTCCGGGGAAGAATGAGCGGTATGACGTCGTGGATCGTCACGACGTACTTGCCGGTCCGGCCGGCGAAGGGGATGCCGACGTGATCGATGCCGTGGAAGACGTCGATGCGCTCCCGGCGGAGGGCCGCCGGGACCTGGGTCAGGGAGCGCAGCAGGCTGCTCTTCGCACCGAGGTGGCATTCTCCGCAGGCCCCGCGGAACTCCTCCATGACCGCGCGTGACGTCCGCGGTCCGCTGAAGACGACGAACTCCATCTCGGGGCGCCCGGCCGCGAGCAGCGCCCGCGTCAGGTTGATGGAGTAGCGCCCCGTGCCTCCGGCCCGCAGGGTCAGCGCCTTGCCGTCGAGTCCGATTCTCACCCGCCTCATGCCGCTCCGGGGCTTCCGCCCGCGCCCGCGGCGCGGCGCCGGTCAGTAGACGCCGAGCCGCTCGATCCGGATCGTCCCCTCCCGGACGTGGTCGTACGTATGGTTGTCGACGAAGAAGACCAGCCCCATCACGCGCCGCAGGTCCGGCGCCGGGCCAGCGTCGGCCTGCGCCGGATGCAGGTGCGCGAAGGGGATCGCGTGGCGGCGCCACCCGGTCGACGTGCGCACGGACGACAGCCACCAGTCGGGGTCCTCGCCATCCCGCCCGCGATCTTCCCAGAGCCCCACCCGCAGCCGGTACACGCCGTCGGCCCTGACGTCGAAGACGAGGCCCGCCGCGCCCGACAGGTCCCGCCGGGTCCGATCGACGATCGCGCTCCAGACGTGCTCCGGGTCGGGCCGGGGCGACGCCGCGCGAAAGCGGAGCCGGGCCGCTACGCCCCCCGGGGTCCGCTCGCCGGCGACGCGCACGTCGGGGTCGACCCAGGTCCCCGCGTCCGATTCGGCGGACAAGGGGGAGCCCTCCGCGAAGGCGTCCAGGGCGCGCGCCGCGGGCGGCGGCGGCGGGTCGGCCGGCCACGCGGCGCGCTCCGCGCGGGCGGCGGCCTCCGCGGCGCCGTGGACGTAGATCGGGTTGGAGAGGATCCAGGGCAGGTTCCAGCCCGCGACGCGCACCTCGACGCGGTAGGCGCCGGGCGCGCGGGCCGGGAACTCGAGCCCGCCGGTTCCCTCGGCGACGCGTTCGCCGTCCCTGTAGAGCGCGATGCGCGCCTCCTTCGGCAGACGGCCGCCGGCCCGCAGCAGCAGGTCCGGCGCGGGCGGAACCGTGTCGCCCATCTGCCACGTCTCGCCCCCCCGGACGGCGTGAAAGAAGAACCCGCCGGCCGGCGCGAGAGCCTCCACGGCCATGTAGGACCGGCCGCGGGCCAGCGCGTCGACGACGGCGGCGGAATCGCGCCCCGCTTCTCCCGACAGCGGCGCGTCGAGCAGGACGTAGTTGCGCAGGACGCCGAACAGGACGCGGTACGGCGGGAAACCGTGCGCGTCGACGCCCGCCAGCCCCGCCGCGGCGCGCCGGCGCAGCAACGCGTCCCAGCGCGAGAGCACGGCGTCCGGCCGCTCGAGGCCCCTGACGATCGCCCAGTCCGCGTTGAACGGATAGGCGGCGAGCGCCCCGAGCAGCGTGAACCAGGACGCCTCCCGCCACAGGCTGTCCAGGTTGAGGACCTCGAGACCCCACGGCCCGCCGATCTCCCAGCCGCTCCACCCGAAGTCGTCACGCGCGCTCTCGGGGTGGGCGGCGAACGCCGCGCCCCCGAGATGGCGCACGTCGTCGAGCGCCTTCCGGGCGTCACGGGCCAGCGGGAACGCCAGCGGCCGCGGGCCGAGAGCGAGAACGTGCCCCTGGTGCGTGGAGATCTCCACGCCCGTCAGCACGAGAACCCCGTCCCGGTAGCCGTCCAGGTAACGGCCCGCGTCCGTGTTGTGATCGGTGACGACGAGAAAGGACAGGCCGGCCTCCCGCCCCTGCCGCGCGACGTGTTCGGGCGCGCCCGAGCCGTCCGAAAGGGTGGTGTGCACGTGGACCGCGCCCCCGACGCGCGCCAGACCGTCCGGGGGCGGCTCGCCCGCGGCGGGCAGCGGCCGCCAGGACGTCGCCGGTCCGACCCACAGGGCCGCCGGGACCACGAGCGCGGCGACGATCGACGACAGCACCCGATGGCGGCGGATCAACGGCGGGAGTCTCCTGACGGCCCTTCCGAACGAGACCCCGCGAGGCCCGGCGTCCGGGAAGGAAGCGCCGGCGCGGAAACGCCGGCCCGCCGGCCGTCGCCTTGCGGCTCCGCCCGGCGTCCGACCCGATCCTACAGGAGTCCGTGCCGATCTCCCCCGGCAGCGTCAATTTCCTCCCGCTTCGCTATAGTCGACACCCGTGCGCGTGGCAATCGACGTCCGCAAGCTGCACGACTTCGGGATCGGCACCTACGTGCGCAACCTCGTGCGCCAGCTCGCGCGAATCGATCACGAGACCGACTACGTCCTGCTCTGCCGGAAAGGCGACGCCGGGCTGGCCGCGTCGCTCGGCGAGAACTTCCGGGCGGTCACCCAACGGGCGCCGAACTACTCGATCCGCGAACAGCTCGCGGTGCCGCTGAGCCTCGGCCGCGCCGGCGCCACGCTGTTCCACGCGCCGCACTACGTGCTGCCGCCGCTGTCTCCGTGCCGCGCCGTCGTCACGATCCACGACTGCATCCACCTGCGGTTTCCGCAGTACCTGCCGAACCGTCTCGCCTGGGTCTACGCCCGCGCGCAGCTCGGGTTCGCCGCCCGGCGGGCGCGCCGCGTGCTCACCGTGTCGGAAGCCTCCAGGCAGGACATCGTCCGCTTCTCCGACGTGCCGGAATCGAAGGTCACGGTCATCCCGAACGCCATCGACGAACGCTTCCGCCAGGCGCCGGCGGACGGCGCCCTGATCCGCGTCCGCGAGCGCTACCAGCTTCCCGAGCGGTTCGTCCTGTACGCGGGCAACGTGAAGCCGCACAAGAACCTCGCGCGCCTCGTCGACGCGTTCGCGGCGGTCCGGCGGCGCGGATTCGACGACCTCGGGCTGCTCCTCAGCGGCAGCGAGGTGTCGCGGCACGCCACGTTGCGGCGCGCCGTCAACCGCTGCAAGCTGCGCAAGCACATCCGCTTTCTCGGCTACCAGACCACCGAGACCCTGGCGGCGCTCTACCGGCTGGCCGCCGTCTTCGTCTTTCCCTCCCTGTGCGAAGGGTTCGGGCTGTCGCCGCTGGAGGCCATGGCCAGCGGCACGCCGGTCGTCGCCTCCAACGTGTCGTCGCTGCCGGAAGTGCTCGGCGACGCCGCGGTGCTGGTCGACCCGCTCGACGCCGCGGCCATCGCCGACGGGATCACGCGGGTCCTCGAAGACGCCGGCCTGCGGGCGGACCTGCGCCGCAAGGGCCTCGCCCGGGCCGGCCTTTTCTCGTGGGAGCAGTCCGTCCGGCAGGTGCGCCGCATCTACGACGAAGTCGAGGCCGAGGGTTGAGCGCCGGAACGCTCCGCCCCGTGCCGGTCCCGCCGGCCGACGTCGGCGGCCGCCGCGTCGCGGTCGTGCACGACTGGCTCACCGGCATGCGCGGCGGGGAGACGGTTCTCGCGGCGCTGCTCGAACTCGTCCCCGGCGCCCGGCTGCTGACGCTGGTGCACGTCCCCGGCAGCGTGGCGCCGCGCATCGAATCGCACGGCCCGCGGCCGTCGTTCGTCCAGCGCCTGCCCCTGGCGCGGACGCGCTACCGGCAGTACCTCCCGCTGTTTCCCTTCGCCGTCGAGCAGTTCGACCTCGACGACGTCGACCTCGTCGTCAGCACGAGCCACTGCGCCGCCAAGTCCGTCGTGCCGACGGGCCGGGCGCGCCACCTCTGCTACTGCCACACGCCGATGCGCTACGCCTGGGACCAGTTCGACGCCTACTTCGGACCGGCGCGGCTCGGCCGGCTCGGCAGCCGCCTGTGCGGACTGGCGATGCGGCGGCTGGCGCGCTGGGACGCCGCGACCGCGGACCGCGTCGATCGCTACGTCGCCAACTCGCACTACGTGGCCGCGCGCATAGGGCGATACTATAATCGGACGGCGGAGGTGATCGAACCGCCGGTCGACACCGACTTCTATTCTCCCGACGGGTCGGCGCCGGGCGACTATTTCCTCATCGTGTCGGCGCTGGTCCCCTACAAGCGGGTGGACCTGGCGATCGAGGCGTGCGGACTCGCCGGCGTGCCGTTGCGCATAGTCGGCGGTGGTCCGGAAGCCGGGCGGTTGCGCGGCCTCGCGGGATCGAACGTCGTGTTCGTCGAACGCTGCTCGCGGACCGAGCTGCGCCGCCTCTACCGGGGCGCGCGGGCGCTCCTGCTCACGGGCGAGGAGGACTTCGGAATCACCCCGGTCGAAGCGCAGGCCTGCGGGCGGCCGGTCATCGCCCTGGCCCGCGGCGGCGCCTGCGAGACGGTGGCGCACGAGGCCACGGGCCTGCTGGTGCCGGAAGCGACGGCCGGCGCGTTCGCGGCGGCCATCCGCTCACTCGACGGCCGCGAGTTCGAGACCCGGAACCTTCGGCGCTCCGCGTCGCGCTTCGGCCGGCCGAGGTTCCAGGAGCGGATGCGCGCGTCCATCGAGGACCTCGCCGCCGCGGCGCCCGGGGCGCGCGGCGGCGACGGGGGACGGCTCGCGAAATGACCCGGCAGACCAGAGTCCTCGTCGCCTGCCACGTCGTCCTCGACCTCGCGCTGGGGATGGCGTCCTTCGTGCTCGCCTACGTGGTCCGGTTCGACCTCGGCCTGTTCCGGATCACCCGGGGACTGCCGCCGTTCACGCAATACCTCGTCCTGGCGCCGTTCGTCGGGCTGCTGGTCGTGCTGGCGTTCCACCTGACGGGCGCCTACCGCCTGCAGCGCCACGGGACCAGCGTCGACGATTTCTTCAACGTCTTCGTGGGCACGCTGATGGCGGTGGTCGGCGGGCTGCTCGGAACGCTGTACGTGCAGGTCTACACCACTTCTCCGGAAGCGCGGGCCGCGGGCGCGTACGAGGTCTCCCGGCTCGTCTGGGGCCTGTTCATCGCGCTGAACGGCGGCCTGACCTGGGCCGCGCGGTACGTCGTGCGGCGCTGGATGCGCCGCCGCTTCACGGCCGGCGTCGGTCTGCGGCGCGTGCTCGTCGCGGGCACCGGCGACCTGGCGCGCCAGGTCGCCGACAGTTTCCTGCGCCACGCCGAGTTCGGCTACCGGGTCGCGGGGTTCATCGACGACGCCGACGCGGCCGACCACGTGGGCTACCGCGGCCTGCCGTTGCTGGGCGCGCTGGCCGACGCGCGGGACGTGGTGGCCCGCGAGCGGATCGACGAGCTGTACGTGGCCCTGCCGCTCGAACGGCACGTGGCCATGCTCCGCCTGATCGAAGTGGCGAACCGCGAGTGCATCGACGTCAAGGTGGTGCCCGGACTCCTGCAGTTCGTCACGCTGCGCGCACGGCTCGAGGAACTCGACGGCCTGCCGCTGATCAACGTCAACGACGTCCCGCTGCAGGGGTTCAACAGCGCGGTCAAGCGTCTCATCGACGTCTGCTGCGCGGGCGCGGCCCTGGCGGTCCTGGCGCTGCCGATGGCCGCGATCGCCGCGGTCATCCGCCTCACCTCGCCCGGGCCGGCGCTGTACCGGCAGGAACGCATGGGGCTCGACGGACGCTCGTTCGACACCCTGAAGTTCCGCTCGATGTTCGACGGCGCCGAGCGCGCCACGGGCCCCGTCTGGACGCGCCGGGACGACCCGCGCTGCACACCGGTCGGCCGCGTGCTGCGCCGGTTCAGCCTGGACGAGCTCCCGCAGCTCTGGAACGTGCTCCGCGGGGAGATGTCCCTGGTCGGACCGCGGCCCGAGCGGCCGCACTTCGTCGAACGGTTCAGGGACCGCGTCCCCGAGTACATGCTCAGGCACAAGGTCAAGGCCGGCCTCACCGGCTGGGCGCAGGTGAACGACCTGCGCGGCAACACCTCGATCGAGAAGCGGATCGAGTACGATCTCTACTACATCGAGAACTGGTCCGTCGCCCTCGACTTCAAGATCATGTGGCTGACGGTCCTGCGTCTTTCGTTCCACCGCCACGCGTACTGACCCCCGCTCCATGCAGCGCGCCGTCATCACCGGAGCGGCCGGCTTCATAGGCTCCCACCTCGCCGACAGCCTGCTCGACCGCGGTTTCTCGGTGGTCGGGATCGACAACCTGGCGACCGGCAGCCTCGCCAACGTCCGGCACCTTCGGGACCGCGACTTCGAGTTGATCGAGCACGACGTCACCAACGACTTCACGGTCCCCGGACCGGTGGACCTGGTGCTGCACTGGGCCAGCCCGGCCAGTCCGGCCGACTACCTGGAGCTTCCGATTCCGACGCTGAAGGTCGGCGCGCTGGGCACGCACAAGGCGCTGGGACTGGCCAGGGCCAAGGACGCGCGCTTCGTGCTGGCCTCGACGTCGGAAGTCTACGGCGACCCGCTGGAGCATCCCCAGCGCGAGACCTACTGGGGCAACGTGAACCCCGTCGGGCCGCGGGGCGTCTACGACGAGGCCAAGCGCTACGCCGAGGCGCTGACCACCGCCTACCGCCGCTACCACGGGCTGGACGCGAAGATCGTCCGCATCTTCAACACCTACGGGCCGCGCATGCGGCTTCGGGACGGACGCGCCGTCCCCAACTTCATCACGCAGGCGCTGCGCGGCGAGGACGTCACGGTCTACGGCGACGGCGATCAGACCCGCAGCTTCTGTTTCGTGAGCGACCTCGTGCGCGGCGTCGTCGCGCTCGCCGAGTCCGACGTGAACGAGCCGGTCAACATCGGCAACCCGGCCGAAATGACCGTCCGCCGGATCGCCGACGCCATCATCGGCGCAACCGGCTCGCGGTCGCGGGTGGTCCGCAAGCCGCTTCCGACCGACGACCCCCGGGTGCGCCAGCCGGACATCACCCGCGCGCGGACGCTGCTCGGCTGGGAGCCCCGGGTCTCGCTGGCGGAGGGGCTGCGGCAGACCATCGACTACTTCCGCGCGGCGCTGGCCGCGGCGGAGCCGCGCGGGCCGGATTCCGGCGGCGGGACCGCCCCCCGGGACTCCGAGCCGTCCCCGGCGCGGACTCCTACGCCTCGTTGACGAGGCGCGCGACGTGCGCGACGTAGTGCAGGCCGGAGACGACGGTCACGGCCAGCGCGGTCCAGACCATGACGTCGACGACCACCGAGGGACGGCCCAGGAAGTTGAACAGCAGGGCGAACGCGCAGGTCAGCACGTAGAGCAGCGTGGCGACCTTGCCCAGCGTGGACGGATGGAACTCGCGGCGTCCGATGGCGAGGTTGACGACCGCCACGGTCAGCACGATCACGACGTCGCGGCTGATGACGAGGACGGTGAGCCAGACCGGAAGCACGTTCGCCATCGGCGGGTCGCGCTCCAGGGTCAGGACGACGAAGGTGGACACGAGCAGCAGCTTGTCGGCCATCGGATCGAGGAAGGCGCCCAGGCTCGTGGGCTGCCCCGAGCGGCGCGCGATCACGCCGTCGAGCGCGTCGGTGACCCCGGCGGCGGCGAACGTGACGAGCGCCCAGCCGTCGAAGCCGTACAGCACGAGGAGGACGACGCAAGGCACCGCCAGGAGCCGCAACAAGGTGAGCTGGTTGGCGGTGGTCAACGCCGTCATCGCGCGTCATCCGGCCCGGCCGGCCAGCCGTACGAGCCGCTCCACGGCCCCGGCGGCCTCCGACCCGCTGACCGGCCCGGTGGGATCGAAGCGCTGGTCGCCGAAGGTCCGCATCACGCCCGCGGCGACCGCGGCCGCGGCGCCGTCGTGGTTGAGATGCCCCGGGGCCATGTCCGAGAACCGGATCCGCGCCGCGCGCCAGCGGCGCGCCGCCTCCGGATCGAACTCGCCGACCAGGTCGAGCACCCCGGCCACCACGTCGGCCAGATCGCCCCGGCGCACCGGCCGCTCCGGTTCGAACCGGTTGCCCGCGCCGACCTGCATGACGCCGGCGCGCACCGTCTCCACGATCCAGCGGCTCGCCCAGTGGCCGCGCGTATCCGTCAGGATGGGCGTCGCCGCGCCGAACGCCGCGTCGCCCAGCAGCGGCGCGAGCCGCACGCCGACGAGCGCCGCCAGGTCGCCGCGCGTAATCGACTCGACGGCCGGAATGGTACGGTACTCGGCCGGCAACCCCGCGAGCTGCAAGGCGCGGCGCACCCGTAGCAGGCCCTCGGACGACTCGTCCGTCGGGTTCATCGCCTCGGCCGTCTCGTACGCCTGCTCCGCGGCCTCCAAGTCGCCGAGCGCCTCGAGCAGCGCCGCTTCCAGCAGCACGGTCTCGGCGTCGTCCGGCTCCAGCCCCCGGGCCCGCCGCGTCCGCGCGAGCGCCTCGTCCCGGCGGCCCTGCCGCTCCAGTATCCGGGCCAGCTCCACGTAGAGGAACGCGCTGTCCGGAGACGCGGCGATCATGTCCGCGTACGCGGCCTCGGCCTCGTCCGGACGTCCCGCCTCGACCGCGGCCCGCGCCTCCGCGTGCCGTTCGCTCATCACCCGGAACCGCAGCTCGCCCACCAGGCGCCCGACGCGGGCCAGCCCCGGATCCAGCGCGAAGGCCGCCCCGTAGCTCTCGAGGGCTGCGCCGACGTCGCCGGCCGCCAGCAGCGCGTCCCCGCGCCCCGCCAGCGCGGGCACGTAGTCGGCGGCGCGGCCCAGCGCCGCGTCGAAGTGCGCCACCGCGGTCCCGAAGCGGCCCCGGGCGACGTCCACCCATCCGAGACCGGCCGCCGCCGGATGGAAGGCCGGGTCCCCCGACGCCAGGGCGGCGAAGCGCCGCCCGGCCTCCTCGACCCGGCCGGCCTGGAGAAACGTCCACGCCTCGTGCTGCCGGCGCTCGGCGTCCCCGGCCGCCAGCGCGGGCGGGACGGCCGGGAAGACGAAGTCGGGATACGCTTCGACCGTCACGACCGGCACGCGCGCCGCGCACCCGCCCAGGACCAGAACGGCGGCCGTCAGCGCGCAAGGCGCCGCGCGCCTCTTCACGAGGGACGCTCCCGCTCCGACCAGACGCCCCGCCGCCAGCGGTCGACCAGGTGCGGCGGCGCCTCCACGTCGATCACCGCGCGGCCGTTCTCGTTCACGTGCCGCAGGACGCGGCCCTGCCGGTAGATCGCGGACATCCCGCGGCGGTCCGCCGGCCGCCGGTCGTTGAACGACAGCCGGACACGGCGCACGTCGAGCCGCAGCCGGCCGGTCAGCGCGGCGATCAGCGCGTCCCGCCCGCCTCCCGTGGCCGCCGACGTGAAGACCGCCTCCGGATGCTCGACGCGCAGCCGGTCCAGGACGCCGGCCTCGGCGAGGTCGCACTTGTTGAACACGAGTTGCACGGGCCGGTCCCCGGCGCCCACCTCGACGAGCACGCGTTCGACCGCCGCCATCCGGGAGACGCGCTCGGGACGGCTCGCGTCGACCACGTGCAGCAGCAGTTCGGCGGCGGTCACCTCCTCGAGGGTCGCCCGGAAGGCGGCGACGAGGGTATGGGGCAGCCGATCGAGGAAACCGACCGTATCCGACACCAGCACGGTGCGGCGGTCCGGCAGCTCGAGCGAACGAACCAGCGGGTCCAGCGTCACGAAGAGCGCGTCGGACGCCTCGGCGCCGCCCCCCGTGATCAGGTTGAACAGCGAGCTCTTGCCGGCGTTCGTGTAGCCGATCAACGCGGCGGTGGGCGCCGCCCGCTGGCGGCGGCGGTCGCGAAGCTGCCCCCGCCTGCGCCGGACGACCTCCAGATCGCCCGACAGGCGGCCGATGCGCTGTCGAATCCGGCGCCGATCGGTCTCGAGCTTCATTTCACCGGGTCCGCGGGTGCCGATCCCGGCGCCCAGCCGCGACAGGCGGCCGCCGGTCCCGGCCAGCCGCGGCAGCAGGTAGCGCAACTGCGCCAGCTCGACCTGCAGCTTGCCCTCCCGCGTGCGGGCCCGCGCGGCGAAGATGTCGAGAATGAGCTGCGTGCGGTCCAGCACGCGGCGGTCCAGGACGCCTTCGAGGTTGCGAAGCTGGCCCGGCGTCAACTCGTGGTCGACGACGACCAGCTCGGCTCCCAGTTCCTCCACGGCCCGGGCCAGCGTTTCGGCCTTGCCGCGGCCGATGAAGAGCGCCGGGTCGGGTTTCCGGCGTTCCTGGATCGTCCGGCTGACGACCGCGCCGCCGGCGGCCGCGACCAGCCCGGCCAGCTCGTCGAGCGACGCCTCCACCGCCGTGCGCGAGGCCCGGCCGAGCTGCAGCCCGACGATCGCCGCCCGCTCACGCGCGACGGCGTGGCGCGCCGCCGCGGAGCCCGTCACGCCAGCGATTGTAGCACGCGGTCCCATCCGACCGCCCCCTCCCGCACCAGCACCGGCGTGTCGCCGCGCGCGTCCACGATCGTCGACGGCGCGCCGCCGCGGGCCGGTCCTCCGTCGACCAGCACGTCCAGCCCGGAACCGAGACCGGCCGTCACGGCCGCCGCGTCCGCGGCCGGCGGCGAACCGCTGCGGTTCGCGCTCGTGGCCGTGATAGGGTGTTCGAAGTCCGCCGCGAGCCGCCGCGCCAGCCGATGCGCCGGCACGCGCACCGCCACGGAGCCGGCCTCGGTCAGCAGCGGATCGAGCGCCGGGGAGGCGTCCAGCACGATCGAGACCGGGCCCGGCCACCAGCGATCGGCCAGCCGCCGCGCGAGTCGGCTCACGTTCCGGGCCACCCGCTCGATCTGGCCGGCGTCGGCGGCGATGAGCGGCACGGCCTGCCCGGCCGGGCGCCGCTTGAGCGCGAAGAGCCGGCGGACCGCGTCCGGCCGCCGGGGGTCCACCGCCAGCCCGTACAGGGTGTCGGTCGGAAAGGCGACCACCGCGCCGCCGGCCAGCGCGTCGACCGCCTCGCGCAGCGTCTCGGGATCGGGGCGCCGCGGATCGAGGGACAGCCGCCGCGGCGGCGCGGAACGGTCATGCCATGACGTCACGTCCATCGCCCCGAACGCCCTCCCGGCCGCGGAAGCCGCGGGTCCGCGCGCCTCTCCCCCGCCAGAAGGGGGGCGTGCACGAGGACAAGACCCGACGGCCCTTCCGGCGGCGCAAGCACCGCAAGGACGGCGACCCCGACGCCGGCCGAGGCCCGCGGAGCGCGGCGGTCAGAAGCGCAGCCCGCGCCGGCCGGCCTGCTCCTTGACGTGAATCGCGTCGATGAACTGGACGCGGTGGGGGCTCGTCCGCATGACGATCGAGCTCGTGCGGCAGCCCTCGCCGAAGAACCGCACGCCCTTCATCAGCGCCCCCTCGGTCACGCCGGTCGCCGCGAAGGTGATCCGCCGGCCGGCCGCCAGGTCCGCCGACGTGTAGATCCGCCGCGGCTGGTCGATGCCCATCGACTGCGCGCGGGCTTCCTTCTCCGGCGTGTCGATGATCAGACGGGCGAAGATCTCGCCGCCGAGACAGCGCATGGCGGCCGCCGCCAGCACCCCCTCGGGAGCGCCGCCGCTGCCCATCACCGCGTGGACGCCGCTGCCCACCACCGCCGCCCCGATGGCCGCGGTCAGGTCGCCGTCGCCGATGAGGCGGATGCGCGCGCCGGCTTCCCGGATCTCGGCGATCAGCGTCTCGTGCCGCGGGCGGTCGAGGACCACGACGACCAGGTCCGCGACGTCGCGGTCGAGGCAACGGGCGATCTGCTTGAGGTTGTGCGAGACGGGCGCGTCGAGGTTCACGGAGTTCTTCGACTGCGCGCCGACCACCAGCTTCTGCATGTAGATGTCCGGCGCGTGCAGCAGGCCGCCGCGTTCCGACGCGGCCAGCACGGCGATGGCCCGCGGCGCCCCGGTGGCGCACAGGTTCGTGCCCTCCAGGGGATCGACGGCGATGTCGATCTCCGGCAGGCCCTCCTCGCCCTTCGCGCCCCGCCCGACCCGTTCCCCGATGTACAGCATCGGGGCCTTGTCGCGCTCCCCTTCGCCGATCACGATCCGGCCGTCGATCGGCACGTCGTCGAGCCGCGCGCGCATCGCCTCGACCGCGACGCGGTCGGAGCGCCGGCGGTCACCGAGCCCCATCGTGTGCGCGCAGGCGATCGCCGCCTGCTCGACGACGTCCAGGAAGTCGTACGCCAGTTCCCGGTTCGCGTCCGTCACGCCTGCACCGTCTCCCGCCAGGCGGGCAGGCTGCACCGCGTCGGCTTGTCCACCCGGTAGCCGAGAACGTAGTCCGCCTGCATGATCTTGTGGATCTCGCGCGTCCCCTCGTAGATCACCGCCCCCTTGCAGTTGCGGTAGAAGCGGCCCACCGGGTACTCGTCGGAGTAGCCGTTCGCCCCGTGGATCTGCACGGCGTCTCCCGCCGCCCGCTCGGACGCGACGGTGGCGAACCACTTGGCGAGACCGGTCTCCCGCGTGCTGCGCCGGCCTTCGTTCTTCAGCCAGGCCGAACGCATCCACAGCAGCCGCGCCGCCTGGTAGTCCGACTCCATCTGGGCGATCATCTCCTTGACGAGCTGGTGCTGGCCGATCGGCGCGCCGAACGTCTTGCGCTCCCTGGCGTAGGCCGCGCTGGCGTCCCGGCACGCCCGGATCAACCCGGTCGCGCCCGCCGAGACGCTCAGGCGCCCCTGGTCGAGCGCGAACATGGCGATCTTGAAGCCCTCGCCCTCGCGGCCGAGCAGGTTCTCCTCGGGAACCTCGACCTCGTCCAGCTTGAAGAACCCCGTGTTGCCGGCGAGGATGCCCCACTTCTCGGTCAGCGTTCCGCTCGAGAACCCGGGAAAGCTCCGCTCCACCAGGAAGGCGCTGATGCCGGAAACGTCGCGCTTCTTCATCTTCTCCGGGTCGCTCCAGGCGAACACCAGAAAGTTGTCCGCCACGTCGGCGAGCGATATCCACGTCTTCTCGCCGGTGAGCACGTAGCGGTCTCCGCGCCGGACGGCCACGGTCCGCATCCCGCGGACGTCGCTGCCCGCGCCCGGCTCGGTCAGCCCGTAGCTCGCGATCTTCCGCCCCCCGGCCTGCGGAACCAGGTAGCGGCGCTTCTGGTCCTCGGTGCCCCAGGTGAGCACGGTCAGCGAGTTCAGCGCGAGGTGCACCGACAGGATCACGCGCAGCGACGTGTCGACGTATTCGGTCTCCTCGCAGGCCAGCCCGTAGCTCAGGTAGTCCATGCCGGCGCCGCCGTACTCCCGCGGGACGCACATGCCCAGCAGCCCGAGCTCGGCCATCTGCCCGAGAAGGGCCGGATCGAAGCGATGCTCGCGGTCCAGCTCGCGAATCCGCGGGGCCACCTCGCGGCCGGCCCACTCGCGCACCGACCGCTCCAGCAGTCGCTGCTCCTCGGTCAACTCCAGGTCGAACATGCGTGTCTCCGTCCCCGCCCGCCAAGCCTGTCCGTGCGCGCCGCGGCCGTCACGAGCCGCTGACGACGACCCGCGCCCCCCGGGCGAGGGCCAGACGCGCCGCCGCGCTGCTCGAGTTCGCCGCGATCTCCAGGTGGTCGGTGCTGCCGATCAGCGCGCACACCTCGTCGGGACCGATGTCCGCGTAGGTCTCGACGAGACGTCCGATGCTCTCGGCGCCCGCCTCGATCCGGATCGCGCCGCGGCGGCAGAGCGCCTCGAACGCCTTCCGATCGATGTTGGTGACCAGGTTGCCGAACTTGTCCACCCGCAGGACCTCGCCCGCGAGCCGCCCGTCCTCCGCCTCCGGGGCGGGAACGTCGATGCGGTGATAGTCGCCGAGCGGCCGGCCGAGCGCCGTCAACTGGATGCCCCTGGCCAGCCAGGCCGCGCCGGGGGCGAAGCGGTCACGCCCTTCGAAGGTGCGGCTCACCGTCGGCCGGGCGTAGCGCCGCTCGGTCAGCTCCACCACGCGCCTGGGCGCCGTGTCCTGAAACACCGCCGTCAGCACGCCGTTGTCGGGAGCGACGAAGCGGTAGTCGCCGGCCTCGGCCGCCAGCCCGCGGCGCGCCGAACCGACGCCCGGATCGACCACGGCCAGAAAGACGGTCCCGGCGGGAAAGTAGCGGTACGCCGCGGCCAGCTCCAGACCCGCGGTCAGCACGTCGTGGGCCGGCACGTCGTGGGAGATGTCGACGAGGGCCGCTTCCGGACAGATTCCGAGCACGACTCCCTTCATCGCGCCCACGTAGTGGTCGCGGGCGCCGAAGTCGGTCAGCAGGGCGATGATCGGTCGAGCCATCCTGTGGAGACCTACACCTCGCGGCGTACGGGCGACGCCGGGGTTCCGTGTTTCCGTGTCGGTTGCGACGGTTTCCGAAACAGCATCTCGTAGGTCCGCGTCGGCAGCAGGAACGTGTCGACCACCGCGAGCCCGCGGAACGTCTCCATGATTTCACGACTCGTGAGGACGCGCGCCTGACGCGACGGGCTCGAATGAAACTGCCGGCGCAGCGTCTCCCGGTCGACGATCTCGTACGTGGCGTACCCCGATTCGGCCCGCCACTCTCCGCTGAAGCCCAGAACCAGCACGCCGTGCGGCCGCAGCAGGGCCGTGATCCGCGCGGCCAGCAGGCGGGCTTCGGCCGCCGCCAGGTGCTCGAACACGTCCCAGCAGAGCACCGCGTCCACGCTGTCGGGGGCCCGCGCGACCCGCGCGGTCAACCAGGCCCCGATCTCTTCCCCGGACCGCCCGGCGCCGCCCGATCCGGCCCGCAGGTCGGCGAACACGTCGGCGATGACCAGCCTGCATCCGAGCTCGGAGGTCAGAAACGCCAGGTTGCCGCCGACCGCCCGGCCGAGGTCGAGCACCACCGGCGACCGCCGGCTCCGCAGCACGTCGACGAGGATTCCGAGCGCGCGCGTGGGAACGAGCCGGTCGGGCACCTCCAGCGCGCCGCCGGCCGCCGGGGGCGCCGCCGGCGTCTCCCGCGGCTCCGACGGCCCGCCCCCGAACCGCGTGACGACGCCCGGGAAGCCGCGGCGCCGCGCGTCTCCAGTCACACAACAACCTCCTGGAGCCGCGGGTCGTCCGGCCGAGCGCAGTGGCGGCCCGCGGCGGCGCGACGGCTCCGCCGGTTACCTTCCCTGCCGTCCGCCGCTCGGGCGTCCCCCCCTCGGCGCCGGCGCGCCGCCCTGGACGGGCGGAGCGGGCGGCTTGACCGGGGCGGGGGGCCTGGCGGCGGCGGCCGCCTCCCGGGGCTTGGGGTCGGCGCCGTCGCGGCGCATGTCCACGCTGCCGCGGAAGTGCGCGCCGTCGGCGATGGCGATGCGGGGCGCGGTGATGTCCCCCTCCACCGCCCCGTTCTCGCGAATGCTGACGATGTCGACCGCGGTGATCTTCCCGGTCACGCGGCCGAGGACGTCGACCGTCTTGGCGAACAGCAGGTCGGCCTTGATCCGGCCGTTGGGGCCGACGGTCAACACGTTGTCGCGCAACTGGATCTTGCCCTCGAACTGCCCCTCGATGGTCAGGTTCTCGCTGCCGCTCAGCTCGCCCTTGATGATGACCGACTTGCCGATGTTGACCAGGTCCTTCGAAATCGGCCGCTCTCCGGCGGACGCGCGCCGCGGCGGAACGTCCCCGGCGCTGGCCAGGCCGGCCAGGGGATGCTCCTCCACGTCGGCGCTGTCGGCAGGCGGGCGGACGGAATCGTCACGTTTCCACATCGAATCACCTCCGCTCCCCGGACGGGACGAACAGCAAATCGGAGCGCTGATTTGGCCGCGGGCAAGTATACCGAAAAGGCGCCGCGCCCGCGCGCGGCCGTTCGTTGATGGCGCCCGGCGCGGGTGCTAGGATCGGCTTGGATGCGGCTGTACCTGGACCACAACGCCACGACGCCGGTCGATCCGCGCGTGGCCGACGCCATGGACGCGGCGGTCCGCGAGTGCTTCGGGAACGCCTCGAGCATCCACGCGTTCGGCCAGGCGGCCAAGGCGGCCCTCGACGACGCGCGCTCCGCGGTCGCCGGCCTGCTGGGCGCCCGGCCCAACGACGTCATCTTCACCGGCGGCGGCACCGAGGCCGACAACCTGGCCGTCCGCGGCGTCGCCGAGGCGGCCCTGCCTGCCGGCCGGCGCCATCTGGTCGCGTCCGCCATCGAGCACGAGGCCGTCCTCAACACGCTGAAGGCGCTGACGAAGCGCGGCTGGACCACGACGCTGCTCCCGGCCGGCCCCGCCGGCGTCGTCGATCCGGCGGACCTCGAAGCGGCCGTCGGCGACCGGACGGCCCTCGTCTCGGTGATGCACGCCAACAACGAGATCGGCACGGTGCAGCCGGTGGCGCGGCTGGCGGAGATCGCGCACGGCCGAGGCGCCCTGTTCCACACCGACGCCGTGCAGTCGGCGGGCAAGATCCCGATCGACGTGGCCGCGTTGGGGGTCGACCTGCTCTCGATCTCGGCGCACAAGTTCAACGGCCCCAAGGGCGTGGGCGCGCTGTGGGTCCGCCGCGGCATGCGCCTGGTCGCCCCCACGACCGGCGGCCGGCAGGAGCGGAACCGGCGCGCCGGCACCGAGAACGTGCCGGCCGTCGTGGGGCTCGGCGCGGCGGCGGCCCTCGCCGGCGGCAAGCTGGGCGCCGAGGCGGCCCGGCTCGGCGCACTTCGGGACCGTCTCGAGACCGGGCTGCTCGAGCGCGTGCCCGACGCGGCCGTCAACGGGAGCGGCGAGCGCGTTCCGAACACCACGAACGTCAGCTTCCCGGGGGTCGAGGCCGAGGCGCTGCTGATCGCGCTCGACCTCGAGGGCGTCGCCGTCTCGACCGGTTCCGCCTGCTCGTCGGGCACGCTCGAGCCGTCGCACGTGCTCCGGGCGATGGGGCTGACCCCGCGGCGGGCCCAGAGCTCCATCCGCTTCAGTCTGGGACTCGGGAACACGGCCGCCGACGTCGAACGGGTGCTCGACGTGCTGCCCCCGCTGGTGGCCAGACTGCGGGCGCTCTCCCGCTCCGCGGCGCACGTCCCCGCCTGAGGCGGCGGGCGTCCGGCCGGGCCTCCCTGTACACTGGATCCATGCGAATCGTCGCCGCGATGTCGGGCGGCGTGGACTCGTCCGTCGCGGCCGCGCTGCTGGCGGCCGAGGGACACGACGTCGTGGGGCTCTCGATGCAGCTCTACGACCAGCGGGACGGCGCGCGGCCGTTCGGCTCGTGCTGCACCCTCGACGACCTGCACGACGCGCGGCGCGTCGCCGGGCGCATCGGCATCCCGCACTACGTCGTCAACTTCGAGCGCCGCTTCGAGGAGCGCGTGGTCGCTCCGTTCGTGCGCGACTACGCGGCAGCGCGCACGCCGATCCCCTGCGTCCGCTGCAACAGCGACCTGAAGTTCGCCAGCCTGCTCGACCGCGCGCGCGGACTCGACGCCGCGCGGGTGGCCACCGGCCACTACGCCCGGCTGGAGACCCGCCCGCGGGAAGACGGGCGCGGCGCGGTCCACCGGCTGCGCCGCGCCGTCGATCGCGCGAAGGACCAGTGCTACTTTCTCTTCTCGCTGACGCAGGCGCAGCTCGCGCGGGCCCGCTTCCCGCTCGGCGGCCTGCGGAAGAACGAGGTGCGGGACCACGCGCGCGGCCTCGGCCTGCCCGTGGCGGACAAGGCCGACAGCCACGAGATCTGCTTCGTGCCGGACGGCGACTACGCGTCGTTCGTGGAGCGGCGCCTCCCCGGCGGCCCGCGCGGCGGGGCGGTCGTCGACGCGGCGGGGCGGGTGCTGGGGCGCCACGGGGGCGTGCACCGGTTCACCGTGGGCCAGCGCAAGGGACTCGGCGTCTCGGGTCCGGCGCCGCTGTACGTCACCGCCCTCGACGCGGCGTCGGGCGCGGTCACCGTCGGTCCGCGCGCCGCCCTCGAAAGGACGGCCCTGACCGCGTCCGGCGTCAACTGGATCGAGGGGCCGCCGCGGCCGGGACGCGCGGTCACGGCGCAGATCCGCCACCACCACGCGCCCGCGCCGGCCCGCGTCCGGCCCCTCGACGGCGCGGCCCTGCGCCTGGAGTTCGACGAGCCGCAACCGGCCATCGCGCCCGGCCAGGCCGTGGTGCTGTACGACGGAGACGTGGTGCTCGGCGGCGGCTGGATCGACTGAGCGGCGGCCGGCCGCGGGCCGGCCCCGCCCGCCAATCGTCGCTCGGCGGTCCGCTCGGCGCCCTGCCACCCCTGCAGGAGTCCGCCCGTTCCACGGCGCAGAACCCGCCCGCCAATCGTCGCCTGACGGGTCCGCTCGGCGCCCTGCCACCCCTGCAGGAGTCCGCCCGTTCCACGGCGCGGACTCCTGTAGAATGCCGTATGGCCGTCACATACTTCGGGACCTCCTGGACACCCGTGCCGGTCGCGCCCGCGAAGCGCAAGCCGGACGGCCCGCCGGCCGCCGTGCCGATGCCGCCGCTGTCCGAACTGGATTTCGCCGGCTGCGAGGCGTTTCCCCTGACGCGCGGCGAGTACAGCCGCCACGAGGGGCGGCTGGAGGTCTGGGACGCCGAGACCGAGACCGCCTGGCGGGTCCGCTCGCCGACCACCATGGCCCACGAGAGCCCCGGCCAGCGTCTGGCCGGGCTGGTCGAGCGCATCGCCGCGGTGCGCGGGTCGCCCATCCACTGCTACGGTTCGGCGGACCTGCTGGTGCGCGACGCGCAGGGCAAACGGCGCCGGGTGATGCAGGCGGACCAGGTGGTCTATCTGTATCCGTCGCGGGCGGACCTGATGGGGGCGGCGGCGATGGTGGTGGCTGCGTCCACCATAAACGGAACGACCAGGGTCGTCCTTGGCTGTCCGATAAAGTACATAAAACATTTATTATCAGTGGTTTATGCAGTGCTTCCAGGAATCCGGGCAGGCCCGCCAAAATCCGTATAATCCCTGGCAACCCCCCACTTAATGGGGGGACAAGTGGGGGATCATGCCATACCGGAAGAAAAGGCGAAACCGCAACCACGGGCCGCATCCTGAGAATGCCTTGTCCGCGGCCTTCGTTCGTCAAGTCGCCGAGGCGGGCCGCTACTGCGACGTCACGGCCTCTACCTGGAAGTCATGCCCAGCGGCAGGAGGCACTGGGTTCAGCGACTCGTGATCAGCGGCCGGCGGCGCGAGCTCGGACTCGGCGGCTTCCCGCTGGTGAGTCTGAAGGAAGCACGTGAACAGGCCTTGGCCAACCGCAGGCTCGCACGTGCCGGCGGGGATCCGCTGGCGGAGAAACGCCGTGCCCACGGCATCCCGACCTTCGCGGTCGCCACCTCGCGAGTGCTGGAACAAAAGCGCGCCGGTTGGCGCAACTCGAAGCACGCACAGGACTGGCCCGCGAGCCTCGAGCGCCACGCGATTCCGCGGATCGGTGAACGGCGCGTTTCCGAAATCACGAGCGCCGACGTGCTCGCGGTCCTCCAGCCACTCTGGCACGCCAAGCCGGAGACCGCGCGGCGGGTGCGCCAGCGCATCAACGCCGTGATGCAGTGGGCCGTGGCGATGGACTTTCGGGCCGACAATCCGTGCGATCGGGTCGGAGCCACGCTCGGCCGCAACAACAACGTCGTGCGACACATGCCTGCGTTGCCCCACGCCGAGGTGGCGGCGGCGATTGCGACGGTGCGGGCCTCGCGCGCGACGGCGGCGACGAAGCTGGCGTTCGAGTTCCTGGTGCTGACGGCTGCGCGCTCGGGCGAAGTCCGCCTGGCGGAGTGGACCGAGATCGATCCCGCCGCCGCGGTGTGGACGGTCCCGGCCGAACACACGAAGGCGAACCGCGAACACCGGGTTCCGCTGTCTCCCCGCGCAATCGAGATTCTCGATGCTGCACGGGGGCTGGGTGACGGAGGCGGTCTCGTCTTTCCCAGTCCGCGCAGGAAGCCGTTGTCGGACGTGGTGCTCTCGAGGCTGCTCAAGGAACGGGGCATCGAAGCCGTTCCGCACGGTTTCCGCTCCAGCTTCCGGGACTGGGCGGCCGAGGCCACGAACCACCCTCGAGAGGTAGCGGAAGCGGCCCTCGCGCACCATGTCAAGGACAAGGTGGAGGCCGCCTACGCGAGATCGACCCTGTTCGAGCGCCGACGCCTTCTGATGAACGACTGGAGCTCGTACCTCGGCGGCGGGTCCGCGCAGCAGGTTTCGCCCGCGGCGCCGGCGGGGGACGTTCATGCTGGTCCGCCACCCCGCGGGCGGCTCTCGACCCAGGTGTAGATCTCGTTGGCGAACCAGCGAACAGCGCGGCGCCCGACCCGGATCGGCTTCGGGAAATCGCCGTCGGCGATGGCCGCGTAGATCGACGATCGCGACATTTGCAGCAGCTGCTTGACCTGGTGCAGGTCAAGCAGCTGCTGGACGGGCGGGTCTTGGCGGCCCGACGGTTCCGCGGCCGGACTCGTCCGGGCGGCGCGCGGCGGCGCCGTCTGCCTCGCGACGGTGTTGTTCTTGGTGAGCGGCCGGCGATTCCGAGCTGGCATATGTACTGCTCCTTGTCAGCGTCCGCGCCGATTCGGGGGCGCACAGGGAAGCGTAGTAACCCGGTGCCGCTCGACCGACCGGGAGGCCGGAGAGGAGATCCGTGGGCGCCGAAGAAGCGCCGGCCGAACCGCGGGCGCACGGAAGAGTCCGTGACGTCGACGACCGCACGCCGCGGCCGACGCCTAGTTTCGGGACCGCGCCCGTCTGACCTCGGACCTGCGTCGGCAGGCGCCGCGGGCCGCCGCCCGGGCCGCGCTGGACCTGGCCGGCCTGCGGGGCGAGTCGACGGCTGAGCTCGTCTGCCGCATGGCGCTGGAAGAGCTGGCTGGATGGCCGCACTACGAGCCCCGCTTTTGGCCCCCGAAACGACCCGATGAAGAATCCGCGGATCGCGAAATGGGACGCGCGCTACGCCGGAGGCGATCTCGCGCCGGCGGCGGCGGCGTCGCTGCTGCGAATTGCTGTCGCCGGCGCGCCGCCGGGCCGAGCCCTGGATCTGGCCTGCGGCGCCGGCCGGCACGCCGTCTGGCTGGCCGAGCGGGGCTGGCGGGTCGACGCCGTCGACGGCTCGGCGGCCGGCATCGAACTGCTGCTCGCGCGCGCCGAACGGGCCGGCTGCCGCTCGCGCATCACGCCGCACGTCGCCGATCTGGAATCCGACCCGCCGGCGTTCGAAATCCCTGAGGGCGCGTACGACCTGATAGTCGACTGCTTCTTCCTTCACCGCCCCCTGTTCGCGCGGCTCCGCGGAGGCGTCCGTCCGGGCGGGCGGTTCGCCGCGGCCCTGCACCTGCCGGCGCCCGGCGGCGGCCGGGGACACGGGCACGTGCTGGAACCGGGCGAACTGCAGGGTCTGATGACCGGCTGGGGCTGGACGCTGCTCCACGCCGCCGAACACGGGACAGGGGATGGCGAGTCGGGTCTCGGCGTCGCCGAGGTCGTGGCTCGGCGGCCGATCCGTCAGGTCTCGACGCCGACACCGGGCGAGATCCAGCGCCGGCGTCCCGAAGAGCCGCGGGACGGTGCGAGATCCGCAAATCCTTCACCGGCCGCGGGATGACGCCCGTCGGCACGGAACGACGCCCGCCGCGCCGTTTGCCGGTCGCCGCGTCGTTCTACCGCCTGCCGCGCCGTCCTGCGCCCGTCAAGGGACAGGCGACCTGCCCGACCGGCAGGATGGTACGATGATCATGACGCGGGGTGGGCAGTGGGAGACCGGTGATGGGGACGGATGCGGGGGCGGGCGGGGCGCGGCGCAAGTTGCCGATCGGCATCCAGACCTTCCGCGAGATCCGCGAGGAGAGCTACTACTACGTCGACAAGACCGCCTATGTCCGGCGGCTGATCGACGAGGGCAAGCACTATTTCCTGTCGCGCCCGCGGCGCTTCGGCAAGAGCCTGCTGCTCGACACCGTCAAGGAGCTGTTCGAGGGGGCCGAGCCGCTGTTCCGGGGTCTCGCCGTCCACGACGGGTGGGACTGGTCGGCCCCGCACCCCGTTGTCCGCCTCAGCTTCGGCAGCGGCCACTTCGGCGACCCCGGCCTGCTCGCCCGGGAGACGGCGGCGCGGCTGGACAACCTGGAGCGGACGTTTCAGGTTTCGGCCCGCGGCGACACGGCGCCGGCCCGTTTCCGGCATCTGTTGCAAACGCTGCACGAACGCGCCGGCCGGCGGGTCGTGGTGCTGGTCGACGAGTACGACAAGCCGATTCTCGACGTGCTGGACGCGCCTGACGCCGCGCGCGCCAACCGCGACTTCCTGCGCGACCTGTACTCGGTCGTCAAGGACTGCGACGCCCACGTCCGGTTCACCCTGCTCACCGGTGTGAGCAAGTTCTCGAAGGTCAGCCTGTTCTCCGGCCTCAACAACCTGATCGACATCACGCTGGACCCGGCCTGCTCGGCCCTCTGCGGCTACACCGAGGCGGACCTCGACACGGTGTTCGCGCCGGAGCTGCCGGGCCTCGACCGGGACGAGATCCGCCGCTGGTACAACGGTTACAACTGGCTCGGCGCCGAGAAGGTGTACAACCCGTTCGACGTCCTGTTGCTGTTCCGCCGCCGCAAGTTCGGCGCCTGGTGGTTCGAGACGGGGACGCCTACGTTCCTGATCGACCTGCTGGTCGAGCGAGGCGTCGGCTCGCTCGCGCTGGAGCGGATGACGGCCGACGACGCGCTGCTGTCGGCCTTCGACGTGGGGGCCGTCGGTGCCGAGGCTTTGTTGTTCCAGACCGGCTACCTGACCATCGAGGCGGAAGAGCGCCGCGGCGGAAGGACGCGCTACCGGCTGGGCTATCCGAACCAGGAAGTGCGGCAGGGTCTGAACGAGAGTCTGCTGAGCCGCCTTGCGGACGATCCGTCCGCCGCGGTCCAGCATCGCTTCCGGCTGTACGACCTGCTGCAAACCGGCGACTTCGACGGCCTGGAGGAGCTGCTGACGGCGTTCTTCGCGGGCATCCCCTACCAGTGGCACGTGCGCAACGACATCGCCGACTACGAGGGCTACTACGCCAGCGTGTTCTACGCCCTGTTCGCGGCGGCGGGTCTCGACGTCGTGGTGGAGGACAGCACCAGCCGCGGGCGGGTGGACCTGGCGGTGCGGCTCGACGGCCGGGTCTATCTGTTCGAATTCAAGGTGGTGGAGTCGGCCCCGGAAGACGCCCCGGCCCGCCCGACAGCGGCGATGGCGCAGTTGCGCGAACGGGGCTACGCGGACAAGTACCGCGCCGCGGGCGGGCCGGTGCATCTGATCGCCGTCGAGTTCAGCAAGCGGACCCGCAACGTGGCGGCGTTCGAGGCGGCGTCGGCGTGAGCATGGACTCCCGGGGGCTGAAGGCTACGGCTGCCGCCGACGCACATACCAGCCGGTAACGTCGACTGCCACGCACCGACGCAACGTCGCCGGCACGGCGTACCAGCGCCGCGCACACGCCAACGTCCACGACCCGCGGACACGCACCGGAAACGGCACGGAGCCACAGACCGGCACCAGCCGCACGCGCCCAGCGCCCGCCCGCGCGACACGCACCGGAGATTGCACCACGGGTCACGCGCCCTCGGCGCCGCGCACACGACCGCGCGCCCCGGCCTCGCGCACGACGCCGCCAGGGCGTCACGCAGATACACGCGAGCGCACCACGGCCACGAGCCGGTTGGGGGCACGAACCGCAACGAACCACCGCCGGCACACCGCGACCGGACTCCGCCCGTGCACACGCCTGCACAACCCGTGGAACGGACACGCGCACAAAGCGCCATGCGTACGTGACGTCAGGAACGAGCACAGGGACACGAGCTTGAAGGCCCCGTCCGGGGGCACGCCGTCAGCGGCACGCGCCTTCGCCGGTGCACGACCGGGTACGACCCTGCGACCGACACGCGCGCCCCGGCATCCGGCGCACCGCGTTGACCGTCTGCCAGACGATGATCGCCGTCTCCACCGCCTCGACCTGGCAGAAGAACGGCCGGACGCCGGCGAACCGGTAGCCGCGCAGTGCTGCAGGAGACGCGCCGTCTCCGGCGTCACCTGCCAGGAGCCCGGATCCAGCTCCGCACGTGTAGAATCCGTGACTTCCGGCGTTCCGCCGCGACGCGGTCAATGAACGTTCGAGCTTTCCCGTGCGGGCCGTTCGCCAACGACAGCGAGCGCAAGGCGTTCGAGCACGTCCGCGGCCGCCTCTATTCCACCCTCGGCGACGGCGACTGGGTCCTCCTGACGAACCTGGCGTTCTCGGTCACGCACCGGATGCAGGCGGATGAAATCGACCTCGTCGTCATCGGCCCGCCGGGCGTCCGGGTCGTCGAAGTCAAGCACTGGGCGCCGGAATGGGTCGACGCCAACCAGGAGGTGGTGGGGCGGGAAGCCGACAAGGTCACGCACAAGGCGAAGCGCATCGGCACCACGCTGCGCCAGCCGGTTCCGGAACTCGGCCGCGTCGACGGAGCGATCCTGCTGACCCGCGGATCGTCCGGGGTGAAGTCTCTCTCGGGGCGGAAGGTCCGCGGCGTCGGCATCCATACGCTGAAGGACTGGCGGGACGCCATCGGGTTCGACGACGCGGACCCGCCCGCGTTGCTCCCGCCGCGGGTGGCGATGCTGAGCCGGCTGCTGGAGCCGAAGAGCGCCGTCGCCCTCGACGGTTCGCTGCGCCGCTTCGCCGGCTACGTGAACCTGGAGCCGCGGACGCCGAGGACGGAACGGTTCCACCGCGTCTACGCCGGCGTCCATTCCGCCCGCCGGGATCGCGTGATCCTGCATCTGTACGACCTTTCCGCGAGCGACGACGCGAACGCCGAGAAGAGAGCGCGGCGCGAGTTCGAGGCGCTGCGGCGGCTGCAACTGCACGACTGGGCGCCGCGCGTCCTCGATTCCTTTCAGGACGCGCCCGGATACGCCGGGGAGATGCACTTCTTCACGGTCGTCGATCCGGACGCGCCGTCGATCGAGAAGCGGAAGTCGGATGCGTCCTGGGCAACGCCGGCGCGGCTGGCCTTCGCGCGGAGCGCGGTTCGCGCCCTGCGGGACCTGCACGGCACGGACGCGGCGGACGGACCGGTCGCGCATCGCAACCTGACCGCCCGCACGATCCTCGTGCGCCACGACGGCCAGCCGATCCTCACCGGCTTCGAGTGGTCGAAGATCCCCTCGGACGTCAGCGTCGCGAGTTCCGGCGCGCCCGCCGGGGGATGGGACCGGGAGGCCGCCCCGGAGGTGCGCGAGGGCGGCCGGCACGCGGCCGGGCAGCGGTCGGACGTCTACTCGCTCTGCGCCTCGCTGACCGATCTGTTTCGAGGGCGGGACGACGAGACGAGCCGGCAGGCCGTCGACGCGCTGGCGGGCGGCTTGGCGGTCGACCCGGACGCCCGCCGCGGCCTGGAGGATCTGGAGAACGCACTGGCCGAACGGCTCGGCGAAACGCCGCCGGCGCCTCCGCCGCCCCCGGCGCGGTTCTGGACCGAAGAGCAGGTCGTGCCTTTCCACGGCCGGGAATACCGGGTCGTGGGGCGTCTCGGGTCGGGCGGCGTCGGCACGACGTTCAAGGTCGTCGAGCTCGACCGCGCGAGCGGGAAGGACATCGGGACGTACGTCGCCAAGGTCGCCCACGACGAGGAGACCGGGCGCCGGACCGTCGGCGCCTACGGCTTGGCGCGTTCCCATCTGCGGCATCAGGCGGTCTCCGTGATCTTCGAGGTCGCCCGGGAATGGGCGGAGAACGAGTTCACCGCGCTCCTGACCTGGATCGACGGCTACCCGTTGAGCGACGTCACCGGCGTGCTGGCCCAGCGCGAAGAATCCGGCGAGGGACTGGCCGTCCGCTGGCTGCGGACGATGTGCGAGGCCCTCGACGTGCTGCACCGCAACGGGCTGGTGCACGGCGACGTCAGTCCGCGCAACATGATCGTGTCCGGCGGCGATCTGGTGCTGACCGACTACGACTTCGTCCGCAAGATCGGCGAGGCCGGCGACGCCCCCGGCACCGTCCTCTACTCAGCGCCGACGTCTGGGAGCGGCCCGGCGGCGTCGGCGGACGACCTCTACGCCCTGGCGGCCAGTTTCTTCCACGTGCTCTTCGAGCGGGAACCGTTCCGGTACGGCGGCGATCTGGCCAAGCAGCGCGGCCTGAATTGGGAGGGGTTGGAGCGCGCTGAATACCCTACCGTCGCCGACTTTCTCGACCGGGCGGCGCACCCGGATGCGAACCGGCGGTTCGTTTCGGCGAAAGAGGCGCTGGAGGCGCTCCGGCCGCCGCTGTCGGCCACGGCGATCGATAGGCCGCCGGCCGTGTCGATTCCGGCGCCGGCGTCGGATGCCGGTTCCGGCGACGTTTCACCCGACGCGGGCGACATGGGCGCGGTCTCCCATGACCGACCGAAGATCGAGGACGTCGGGAAGGCCCCGCACCGCAAGTCCAATACGGTGATCAGTCACCCGGTGACGTCCACCACCGACGACGAGCGGCCGGTCGCCGTCTGGGTGGTCCGCGCCGACCGGGGGCGGTACACGGAACATTTCGTCGCCAACGGCTACGCGGGCGTGGGCTGTCTGGACGTCTCGTCGGCGCGGGACCGGGACGAGATCCGGCGCCTTTGCGAGCAGGCGCATCCGGACTGGGACGCCCGCCGCATCGGCAATTACACGGGGCAGTACTACGATTTTCTGTTCCGCATCCGCGAGGGCGACTACGTGCTCACGCCCGAGCTCGATGCCGGCCGTCTTCGCTACGGCCGGGTCGTCGGTCCCGGTGAGTCCGCCGCGGGTGACGATGGATGCCCGTACCGGAATCGCCGCGCCGTGGACTGGAATCCCGCGTCTTTCTCCCGCGTCCACCTGTCGGAATCGCTTCGGAAAACGCTCCAGCGGCCGCCGACGGTCTTCCCCGTTCCACAACGTGAAGAGTTTCTCGATGCGGCCGGGCTGTCCGACGCGGCGCCGCGCGGCGCCGAAGGGCGCAACGGCGGCGGCGCCGCGCCCGGTCCCGACCAGCCATCGGCGTCGGCCGCGGCGGCGTCGGGTCTTGGCTGGCGAAAGCAGCGGCAGCGGTTCGTCGCCTGGGTGCGCCGCCAGCTCGTCGGTCCGGCCGGCCCCGGCTGGCTGGCGGGTTCGCCGGTCGAACGCTATCCGACCGGGGTGCTGCATCCGATCGAACCGGCCGGCCGGAGCATGACCGGGCTCGATCCCGCGCAATCGGAACAGGACGAGGACCCGGTGCTGCGGCCCCCGGACGGATTCGAATCCGCGGCGGCCTTGCCGGACGACGAGGATGACGACGCGCCGGCCGGCGTCGACGGCGTCGACAGGGGGCCGGGCCCCGCGGCGGCGAGGCCGGTGGGCAGTCGGCGCTACGTTCCACCGTCGTCCGTCGGCGTGTCCTTCCACGTGCGCGGCGATGCGCGCCTGCGGGTCACCGCTTCGGCGGCAAGCTATCGGCGGGTGCGCGAACGGGGCGCGGCGGGGCGGTTCGCGACCGATCGGCGGACCGCCGCCCCTGTCGCCGACGGATTGGAACCGGATGCCGCCGCCGGGGCCGCACGCTACGAGCGTACGCCGTTCGAGTGCGGCCTCGTCTGGCCGACGGGCGGCGGCGATGCCCCGCCCGGCATGGAACGGCAGGTGAGCCGCCGGCCGTATCGGGACGGCGAGGTGCTGACGGTTTCGTTCTCGGCCCGCCGGCCCACGGCCGCCGCGGGCGCGCCGCCGGCCGAGGCCGGCGAGGGGAAGGCGCAGCTCGACGTGCGCCGCCGGCCGTACGGAGACGGGCACATGCTGACGGTGGTCTTCGCGAACCCCCGGCGGTCGGGGCCGCGCGGCGCCGACCGCGCCGAACGGAGCCTGTTCGAGGCCCGCCTGGAATGCGCGGTCGAGTCGGGCGAGCTGGCCGAGTACCCGCGCGTGGATCCCGCCCTTCTCACCGACGAGGAACGGGAGATCGAACTCCGCTACCGCAACCGGCGCATCTACGCCATCGGCCACGGCGCGGCGGCCGACTGGTCGATCGAGCCGGACCACCCCCCGCGCATCTGGTCCGAGCACATGCCGGCGGTGGACGTGCCGAGCGTGACCACGCGGGCCGCCGGCATCGACGACGTGCTGGTGATGCACGACGTCGCGGAGGCGCCCTTCGAGGCGATGCTCGACCGGTTCGACGCCTTCGTGGACGGCTACGACGAGTGGGTCGGCGGGCAGCGCGTGGCGGCGGGCCGCTTTGCGGCCGGCGAGCGGGAGACAGCGGCCCGCGTCTGTGACCGGATGGACGCCGCGCGGGACCGGATGCGGGGCGGGGTGGCGCGGCTGCGCCGCGACCCCGACGCGGCCACCGCGTTCCGGCTGGCGAACCGGGCGATGCTCGATCAGATGCGCCAGCACGATCTCGTCCGCGGCCGGGACAAGGACGTGCGCGAGTACCGCTGGCGGCCGTTCCAGTTGGCGTTCCTGCTGACGGTCATCGAGTCGACGATCGACGAGCGGGACTCCTGCCGCGACGTGCTGGACCTGATCTGGTTCCCCACCGGCGGCGGCAAGACCGAGGCCTACCTGGGGCTCTTCGCCTTCCTCGTCGTCTGGCGGCGGTTGCGATACGGCGAGGAAGGCGGCGGCACCGCGGCGATCATGCGCTACACGCTGCGGCTGCTGACGCGGCAACAGTTCGAGCGGGCTGCTCGCATCGTTTGCGCGCTCGAGCTGCTGCGCCGCCGGAAGGCCGCGCCGATCGGCAGCGAGCCGATAACGGTGGGATTGTGGGTGGGCGCCGCGGCCAGTCCCAATACCTTCGAGGAGGCCGCGAAGCAGGTCGCGGGCATGGCGGCGGCGGCCGAACCGCCGGACGGGAACGGCGCCGGCGCGGCGTTCGATGCCGCCCGGCCCGGGGCGGGGGCCGGCGGCGAGGGCGGTTTCGGCCATCACCTCGTGCTGACGGCGTGTCCGTGGTGCGGCCGGAGATTCGCGGCCCCGCACGGCTTCTGCGCCGGTCCGACGATCTTCGGGTTCCTGTGCGGCAACCAGGCGTGCGCGTTCGGCGACGGGCGGCCGCTGCCCTGCAACGTGGTGGACGAAGCGCTGTACGAGCGGCCGCCGACGCTGCTCGTGGGCACCGTCGACAAGTTCGCGCGGCTGGCGTGGGAGGCGCGCGCGGCGGTGTTCTTCGGCGGCGGCGCGCGCCGGCCGCCGGAGCTGGTGCTCCAGGACGAGCTGCACTTGATCGCCGGCCCTCTCGGCTCGGTGGCCGGCCTGTACGAGGCGGCCGTCGAGACGGTGATCGAGCAGCGCGGCGCGCGGCCCGGCGCGCGGCCCAAGTACGTCGCCTCGACCGCGACCATCCGCATGGCGCGCGAGCAGGTGCGGCGGTTGTACGGGCGGGAGATGGCCGTCTTCCCGCCGCCGGGGCTGTCGGCCGACGATTCGTGGTTCGCGCGCACCGACCGTTCGGGGCCGGGCCGGCTGTACGTCGGCTACCTGGCCCCGGGGCTCGACCGGCAGCGCTGCCTGGCGCCGCTGGCGGCGGTCCTGCTGGCGGCGCCGACGGCGGTGTTCGCGGACCAGCAGGACCGCGACGACCTGCTCGACGCGTGGTGGACGCAGGTGGTCTACCACGGCAGCCTGCGCGGGGTCGGCGCCAGCCACAACGCCTTCGTCACCGACGTGCGCGCGTTCATGCGGCGCCTCGACGCCGAACGGCGGGACATGGTTCGCCGGGGCGAGGGATCGGAGTCGGACGTGTCGGCATCGAGTGAGCGCGAGGCGGACGGCGGAGGCCGGGAGGTGGAAGAGTCCGGCTTCCCGGCATTCAGCGGCGGCCCGGTCGGCGGGCGCGGCCAGCCGGTCGTCGTCCAGCTCACGAGCCAGTCGACGGCCCAGGAGAACGCCCGCACCTTCGACCGCCTGGGGGCGCCGCGCGGCGCGGCCGACTGTCTGGACGCGGTGCTGGCGACCAACATGATCTCGGTGGGGGTCGACGTCGACCGGCTCGCGGCGATGGTCGTCAACGGACAGCCGCTCACCACCGCCGAGTACATCCAGGCCAGCAGCCGCATCGGGCGCGCCGGCGTGCCGGGCCTCGTCTTCACCAACTACTACCGCCAGCAGGCGCGCAGCCTGTCCCATTACGAGAACTTCCGCCCCTACCACGAGTCGTTCCACCGTTTCGTCGAGCCCGCCAGCGTCACGCCGTTCACCCACCAGGTGCGGCGGCGCGCCCTGCACGCGGCGTTGGTCATCGCGCTGCGTCATGGCGGCGGCGCGTGGACCGCCAACGCCGCCGCCGGCAGGTTCGACGAGGACGGTGCGGGAGTGCGCGCGGTGGTCGATGCCCTGAAGCGGCGCTGCCGCCGGGCCGACGCCGACGCCGCGGAGGACGTCGCGGCCCACCTCGATCGACTCGTCGATGAATGGCGCGGCGAGGCGGCGCGCTGCCGCGACGAGAAGCGGGGGCTGCAATACGATTGCCGGGACAACGCCGCCGACAGTCTCCTGGGCGATTTCGGCGGCGCGCGGCGGGGCCTCTGGAAGACGCTCAATTCGATGCGCAACATCGAGGAGACGGCGGTGCTGCAGGCGGCGGCCGAACGGACCGCCCGCGACGCGGGACCCCGCGCCGCGCCGAGGCCGGCGGAGCGCCGGCCCGAAGGGGCGTGACGAGGGATGGAGGAGCGCGATCGGGGGCAGGGGGGCGCGCAGGAAGAATCGATTCCGGTGCGGCTGTCCCACCTGCTGCGCGACTGCGCGGTCGGCGCGGTGGTGCGCGGTCCGGACTGCCTGGTGACGGTGCAGGACACGAGCGCCTGGCGGTGCGGACCCGATCACGAGATCTGCTACGTCGATCAGGTGCGCGCGGCCCTCGGCATCGGCAAGACGTTGCGTTCACCCCCGACGGCCCGAATCGAGGATGGGGGAATCACCGGGCGGCCCGTTCCCGCGACGCGGTTCCCCGGCTGGACGCGCTGCTCGCGGTGCGGGCTGCTGCACAGCCGGCCCTGGAAACGCCTCTCCACGGCGCGTCCGGCCGCCGCCGCGTGGATCTGCGCGCGGCGGACGGACGGACGGGCGTGCGGCGGAAGGCTGGAGCAGGCGCCGTGGGTCCTCGCCCACGCCGCCGGTCATCTCGCCGACGTGCCGTGGCACGGGATCGCGCACGCCGGGAGCCGGCATCCCGCCCGGCGGCAGTCGGAGGGCGCGGCCGCCGCCGCCGAGGGCGGACGTGGCGCGTGCCGAGCCGACTGGGATCAACCGTACCTGAAGGTTGTGTCGGCCGGCCGCGGTCACGAGGTTCGATGCACGCGCTGCGGCGCGCGGAATCGGCTGCCCGACCGTTTCCCCTTCGGACATGGCGAATGGCGCCAGCCGTGGTTCCGCGAGCTGCCGCCGGAACCGCTGGACGAGCCGGCCTGGGTGCTCGCCATCAACGACGTGCGCGTCCACGCGCCGGACACCGTCAACGCCCTGGTGATACCGCCCGAGTCGCGCATCCGCCGGGGAACGGTCGTGGACCGCCTGTACGGCAGCCTCGACAAGCAGAAGGAGGTTCGCGCGGCCCCCCGCCCCGGTCTGCAACGGAAGGCGGCGCTGGGGCGGCTCGCGCGGGAGTTCGGCTGCACCCGGGACGAAGTCGCCGAGGCGCAGAAAGAGATCGACCGGGGCTATCCGCTCTACGGTCAGTCCGTCCGGAGCGGCGGCCTGCTGCAGGGCGAGTACCGCGCGCTCGTCGAGCCGATCCCGGACCTGCGCGAGGACGAGGACTTCGTGACCGAACACCACGGCCCCGCCTGGGCGGCGCTGGTCCGGGGTCTGGAAGGCGCGGCGAGGAGCGTCGCCGACGCGGTGGACCGGCTGGTCGGCGTCGAGCGCCTCAAGGAAGTCCTGGTGTTCAAGGGTTTCCGGCGGCTGGGCGGAGACCCCCCGACGCCGCCGGATCTGACCGGCCGGAGCGACTGGCTGCCGGCCCTGGAGCTGTACGGCGAAGGCGTCTTCTTCACCCTGCGGGAAGAACGGCTGCGGCAGTGGGAGGGGAACGAGGCCCTGCAGGCGCGGGCGCGGACGTTCGCCGACCGGCTCGCCGGCGGTCCCGTACGGCTGTCGGCGCAGCCGCGGGTGTCGCCCCGGTTCCTGCTGCTGCACACGCTGGCCCACCTGCTGGTCCGCGAGCTCGAGACGGCGGCCGGGTATCCCGCGGCGTCGCTGAAGGAGCGCATCTACAGCCATGCCGGCGGCGAACCCGGCCAGCTCCCGATGGCCGGCATCCTCGTCTACGTCGCGGTGCCCGACACCGAGGGTTCGCTGGGCGGTCTGATACGACAGGCGGAGCCGCGCCGGTTCCTGCGCCTGCTGACCGCCGCGGTGGAAGCCGCGGCCTGGTGTTCGATGGACCCGGTCTGCGGCGAGCAGGAGGGCCACGGGCCCGGCCTGCTGAACCGGGCCGCCTGCCATGCCTGCGCCCTGGTGCCCGAGCCGAGCTGCGCCTGCGCCAACGTGCTGCTCGACCGGACCTTCGTGGCCGGCGATGCGGAGGGGAGCTGCCCGGGGTTGTTCGGCGTGCGGACGCCGGGCGGTTCCGCGTGAACGAAGGGGTGGGGCCGGGCGGGCGGCTTCCTCCCGGTATCGACATGGCGAAACGCAAGTTCGATCTGCCGGGCATCCAGGACCTGAGCAAGGAGCAGGAGAAAGTGCGCGCCCTGGGGGAGGGCCAGCACTTGATCGTCGGCGGCCCCGGCACGGGCAAGACGGTGGTGGCGCTGCTCCGCGCCCACCGCCATCAGCGCAAAGGGGACGACTACGTCTTCCTGGTCTACAACCACCTGCTGCACCGCGCCAGCGTCCAACTGTTCCCAGGCGAATTGTCGAGCGCCACGTGGGAGGCTTGGTTCTCGGAGCGGTTCGAGGCGGTCACCGGCGAGGCTCTGCCCCGGAAGCCCGCGGAATCCGGGAAGTACCGACAGATCGACTGGGAGGGCGTGCTCCGGGTGCTCCGGGTCACCGCCCCGCCTGTCGCTGACGCGCCGCATCCGCCTGTCGCCGCCGCGCCGCATCTCGTCATCGACGAGGGCCAGGACATGCCGCCGGAGTTCTACCGGGCGCTCGTGACCCTCGGCTTCGAGCGGTTCTTCGTGGCCGCCGATCAGAACCAGCAGATTTACGATGAACACAGCAGCCGCCGGGCCATCGAGACGGAACTGGGCATCGACACCGGCGACGTCATCGAACTGAAGCACAACTATCGCAACAGCGGGCCGGTGGCGAAGCTGGCCGGCGCCTTCCGCACCTGCGACCCGGCCAGCCCGCCGGTCGCCCTGCCGTCGCGGCCCGGCCCCGCCGCCTGGTTGTGCGACTATGCGGAGGAGCGGTTCGCGGACATCTGCCGGCGCATCGTGAAGATCGTGGACCGGAGTCCGGCGAAGCTCGTCGGCGTCATCGCGCCCAGGAACGAGGTCAGGGAGCGCTACGTCAAGGGCCTGCGTGATGCGGTCGAGAGGCTGAGCGGGGCGGCCGGCGGCCCGGGCGGGCCGGTCGAGGGCCCGAACGGGGCGGCCGGCGGCCTGGACCACGGCCCGCCGCGCATCGAGACGTTCTACGGCGAGCACCGGCCGGACGTGCGGTTCGACGAGGGCGGTATCTTGGTGATCAACGCCCAGGCCTGCAAGGGCCTGGAGTTCGACGTCGCGGTGCTCGCCGACGTCGACCGGCACCGCGCGGCCCCGAACGACCTCGACGCCGCGAGGAAGCTGTTCTACGTGATGGCGGCCCGGGCCCGCGAGCAGGTGATCCTGCTGAGACAGCGCGGCGCGAGCAGTCGAATCGACGAGATCCTGCCGGACGATCCCGGCGTGCTGCGGCGGAAGGACGTGACGTAGAGATGGTTGCTCCCCTGCTGGATGGCATCGAACCCACGCCCGGCCCGAGCGGCAAGGGCGCCGGCCGCCGCGCACGAAAGCGCGATCTCCCGAACGGCGCGGGCGCCGCGCCCGAACGCGGGCGCCTCGTCACCAATCACCTCAACCTCATGTACATGCTCGCGGCCGGCCTGCTGCTGCCGAAGAGCGGCTTCGGCGAGAAGCACTATCGGGACACCCTCGACGTTTGCCCCGGCTGGCTGCCGTTGTTCACCGGCCCCGTGGGCCGGGCCGCGGTCGACCATTCCATCGCCGAGGCGGGGCACCTCGTGCCCTGTCAGGTGGTCGTCTCGTTGCGCAACTGCGCCGGTCCGGTGATCGTCCCTACAACGGAAGGCGTCGAGAAGCGGCTGTGGCCGCACGACGTGGGCGGCGCCCCCCTCGTCTTCGTCCCCGCCCCGCTGCCGGTCTCGGCCATCGAGGAGATCCGGTTCCGGTCGCGCAACGACTTGAAGGCGTGCAGGGCCGACGCGCTGGACTACGGCAACGTGCCGCTGGCCGACTTCGAGACCCGCGCGGCCGGCGGAGACTTCAAGCAGGTCTCGGGTCCGGCGTGGCCGCCGGAGCACGTGCCGCCCGAGCGCCCCGCCCGGCTCGAAGCCGCCCAGGCCGCCGGGGGAATGCTGGCCATGCTGCAGCTTCTGGCGAACCGCGGCGCCGGCGAGGTGCTGAAGGGCGGCGAGCCGCTGGGCCTGGCCGCCGCTCGGGCCGCGTTCGACCCGCCGGCGGACCCGCCGCCCAGTCTGTCGGCGACGGTGGCGGCGTGGCTGACGGAGTGGATGCAGGCGGGGGCGTCTCCGGGGCGGGCCGGGGCCGCCCTGCCCGGCGTCGACCCGGGCGGCGTCCGGCGGTTGTTCTGGGGGGTGGTCGACGCGCTTGCGGCGCAGGCGGGCGCGGCCGGCGTCGACGACGCCAACGCGCGGCTGCTCGACCATCTCGACCGCGAGTCGCCGGACCTCGACGAACGGCTGCGGAACCACGTCGTCGAGCTGCGCGAGACGCTCGAATCCCTGACGGGGCTGGCGGACCTGACGGCGTCCGATCTGTTCGTTCGGTTCAAGACGCCGCTGCCGCGGGCCCTGTCCTTGTTGTTCCTGCGGTCGACCTGCGCCGACCTGCTGGCGTTCGAGCACGAGACGCTGACCGCCGAGGACCGGCTGGCGGCGGCGCTGCTGTTCGGGGCCCGCGCCGGCTGGCTGGGGTTGCCGCTGCCGCTGCGCGGCGGGAAGGCGGCTTCGGCCGCCGTGTCCCACCGCATGGCGGCCCTGAGTCACCGGTTGACGGACTCCGGCTTCGGGCTGGGGCCGTTCCCGGCGCGTCCGAAGCTGCTGGCCGAGCGTTTCGCGGGCGACTGGAACGCTCGTCACCGGAAGGCGGCGGTCGAGCTCGCGCGGGCGGAGCAGTGGACCGACTGCCTGCGGACACGCGTCAGGCTCGGTCCGGGGGATTACGAGTTGACGGTCGGGCGCGGAGGGGCCGAGATCGTCTTTCCGGGCGATGCGCGCGCCATCGAGACCGAGGTGGACCGGCCGCGGTTCTCGAAGCGGCTGGCGGAGGGCGCCGTCGATCCGGAACACGAAGCGAAGGTCGCCGAGATGCTGCCGGACGACGATGCTGCGCCGCCGCGCCGCCAGGAGCGCCGGCGCGGCGGGGACCGACGAACCGGAGGATGAGTGTCGGCACCCATGAGACCGCCATACGCCCGCCAAGGCGATCGCGACCGCCACCAACCGACCGGCCTGGACGACCCGGATCCGAATGGTCTGGGCCGACGGCTTGAACTTCCGCGCCCAGGTCCTTCGGCGTACGCCCCCGACCGAACCAGCTCGACCATCTGCTGTCGGAACGCCGCCGGATACGGCGGTCTCGCTTTCGGCACGAAATCGGGGCAACTCCAGACCGCACGGCATCTGGATGGCGCAGGCTGGCGCCGATGCCTTCTGATGAACGACTGGAGCTCGTACCCCGGCGGACCCGGCGGAGGACCCGCGCAGCAAGTTTCGACCGCGGCGCTGCCAGCGGACGTTCATGCCGGCCCGCCACCCCGCGGACGGCTCTTGACCCAGGCGTCGATCTCGTTGGCGAACCAGCGTACCGCACGGCGCCCGACCCGGATCGGCTTCGGGAAATCGCCGTCGGCGATGGCCGCGTAGATCGACGATCGCGACATTTGCAGCAGCTGCTTGACCTGGTGCAGGTCGAGCAGCAACCGGTCGGGCGGCGCCGTCTGCCTCGCGGCGGTGTTGTTCTTGCCGGCTGAAATCCGCATGAGTACCTCCGCCGGCCGCAAAGATTTCCGCGGACGATCCGGCCGGCAGAGGTAACCTTAGGAGCCGACTTCCAATCCGCGACGCGGTCGGGAAACGGGCCGGCGGCCGGCAGAAACCGGCCGGCGGCCCTGCGGTTCGGCGGAGGTACGGAGCCGGACCGCGAGGGGAAGGATAGAGCTCGGCCGCCGCCGACCGCCGCGGGCTACCGCCACCCGCTCCCCGGCCCCGGCGGCCGTTCCGGCGCCGGCACCGGCCCTCGATGTTGCCCGGCCGCCCGGGTGACGCCGGGCGCCGCCGGGCGGTTGGCGCCGCCCGGGCCAACAGGCCGTTCCGGCGCCGGTTGAGGCCGCGGCGGAGACAGCACGGGCGCCGTCGGCGGCGCCGCCTTCGGCCGCCGCGCCTGCTTCAGCCCCGGCGTCTCCGCCGGCATCGGCAGCACCCGTCGCCCGCCGGGTGGGGGAGCAGGCTGCTTCGCGGCCGCCGGTTTCCTGCCGGTCGCCGCGGCCGCGGCCGTCCCCGGCGGCGCGCCGATGAGCGGCACGTTGCGTTTGTCGACCGGCTTGGGCGGCGACGGAACGACTACGACCGGCGTCGCCGCGACCGGCCTCGCCGGTGCCTCGCGCTCGGCCCGCAGCTGCGCGAGTTCCCAATCGAGCCTCTTCCGCTCGTCGGCCTCGGCCTTGGCCCACTGCTTCGCTTCGGCGAGGTCTCGACGCAGCTGCGACACGGTGAGGCCGATCTCGTTCTTCTCCCGGATCGCCTCACGCCGCTGCCGCTCGACGGCGTTGAATTTCTGGCGGTCAACCTGCGCCCGCTCACGAGCAGACTGCTCGGCCCGGAGCCGGTCCTGCAGCTCATCGACCTGCTCCTTGGCCTGCTGCGCCTCGTGGCGCGCATCGTCGCGCGCGGCCAGCGCCGCCTGCTCGGCGTCGTAGTGCTTCTGGACGACGGGCTGGTCACGGGCCAGCTGTTCTCGCTGACCCTCCCGACGGCCCTCCTTGAGGCCGGCCCGGCGTCCCTCCGACTGGCCGATCTGACGCTCCTCCTTGAGTCGGGCGGGGAACGCCTTGCTGCGGTCGATCGGCTTGTGCCGCGTCCGCTCCTGATACGGTCGGCTCAGATCCGGAGGCGCGATCCCGTAGAATTGCGAGACCTCTTTGTAGAGCCGGACATGGATCTGGGTGGTGATCGAGCTGAAGTGCGGCGGGCTGCCCTTGCCGCCCCGGGCTCCGGGCAGGCCTCCACGCCGCCTGCCGCGCCGGTCGCGCTTCGGCAGCGCCTCGACGCCGGCCACCATGTGGCTGACGTTCGTCCAGCCGAGGCGCCGCTCGGCGTTCGCGCAGACGGCGAGGATGTGCACGTGCGGCGCTACCTCGTCGAGGTGCACCGCGGCGGTGGCGATACGCGACTCCGGGCCGAGGTTCTTCTCGAAGAAGCGGTACACGTCGCCGGTGTAGTTCGCGATCTTCTGGCTGTAGATCGGCTTGCCGTCCCGGTCCCGGTCCCAGTCGAGGCCGCCGACGTGGAGCTCGACGATGCCCGACGACTTCGGCCCCGGCCTCCGGGCCTGCTCGCGGAGCAGGACATCGAGGTCCTGCTCGACGCTCGCGAGATGCTTCCTCGCTCCATCCATCAGGATCTGGACGCCGCCAGGTCCGACCAGCACGGCGGGCGGCGTGCCCTCGCGGTCGGCGGCCGTATCCGGCCGGTCGACCGCGAGGATGTGGTTGATCAGCGGGGTCGCCAGCGACGACCTGATCTCGAAGCGGAACGACTGCTTCCGGGTTCCGTCAGCCATCGAGGGTCCGGCGCGTCCGTGCGCGCCGTCAATGCTAGCGCCCACCAAGCGTCGCCTTGCGGCTCCGCTCGGTGCCCATCCTGACCGCTCCAGCAGTCCGCGCCGTTCTACGGCGCAGTCTGCTAGCATTGAGCAAACCCAATCGGCAATGTCCTAGCGGACAATGCCCCGCGCCTTGGCGGGCGCTGATTGGGCCAAGCCGTTTTTGACCCCTCCCGGACACCGGTAGGGACGGTCTCTGGCGGCCGCCCCAAACGGTCGGGCAACCCGTCTGGCGAGGATGCCGACGCAGACGGGAAGGCGTCGCCGAAGGTTGAACAGCGGCTCTCCTTTCATGTCCGATTATTATACTTAGCGGACGGAACACAGCAGTGGAGACGGAGCACGGACGGACGATGGCGGAGACGAACGAGGGGCCTCACGGCCCGGACGGCGGCGCCGCCGCCGCTGTCGAAACATCGGCCGACCTCGCCTTGATGATGCTCTCCGCCGTCGGCGCGAGCGCGCGCGACCTCGCGGTCGATTCCATCGCGCCGAACACCCGGAGATCGTACGCCGGCGCGCTGAAGCGCCTCGACGACTGGCTCGACGGCCGCGCCCTCGACGACACCTCCCTGGCCAAGTACCTGGGGGTGCTGTTCGCCAACGGCCGGTCGGCCGGCTCGGCCGCGGTCACCGTCGCGGCCGTCCGGTTCGAGGCGCGCATCAGCGATCACCCGAACCCCGTCGGGCCCGCGACCGAGCGCGTGCTCGCCGGCTACCGCCGCGCGGCTGCCGACCGCGGCCGCGGCCAGGCCGCGCCGATGACCGCCGACGACCTGGCGGCCATCGTGGCGACGGCGCGGCAGCCGCGGCGGACCGGCCGCGGCGTCGAGAGCGCCGAGGCCGCCGAGCGCCGGGGGCTGGTCGACGTCGCCGTCGCCGGGTTGCTGTTCCACGGCGGTCTCCGGCGGAGCGAAGTCGCCGCGTTGCGCGTCGGCGACGTCGAGCCGGCGGCGCACGTCGCCGGCGCCGTGGTCGTCACGGTGCGCTCGAGCAAGACGAAGCCCGACGGCGCGGCGGCCGCCAAGCGGTTCGTGAAGGGGCCGCCGGCCGCGGCTGTGCTCAAGCTGCGAGACGCGGCGCCCGAGCCCGGGGCGCCGCTCATTGGGCTGAGCGGCAGGCAGGTCGCCCGCCGCATCGAGGCGGCCGGGCGCGCCGCCGGGCTCGAGCGCCGGCTGACCGGGCACAGCGGGCGCGTCGGACTGGTGTCCGAGCTCACCAGCCGTGGCGCCGACACCGCGTCCGTGATGCTCGCCGGTGGCTGGAAGACCGCGCGCATGGTCGCGCACTACGGAGCCGGGGCGACCGCGGAGCGCGGCGCTGTCGCGAAGTATCTGTGACGTCAAACGGCGCCGCAGCGCCGACGGAGCAGGGAGGAGAGAAACAGTTGACGGGCGTAGTTGGGAACGGGAACTTGGCTCACGCCTGACGCCGCGCGGACGCGGCGGGGCCGAGGAGAAGGACGGTGAAGACCTTGCTGATGGCGCTGGCAATCGTAGCCGCCGCCGTCACAGCAACCTCCAGCGCGGTGCGAGACCCCGCTCCAGGATGCGCCCGCATGCCGTTGCTCCCGACGTGCCGGTCTTCGGCCCCGAGGTCGCCGGCGTCAGCCTGGGCGCCCAGTGGCCCATCGTCTTCTCCCGGCGGCGCCACGGGCCGCGGGAAGTCATCCCGCTGCCGGCCCTGTCGGCGTACGTGATGCGCGGCGTAGCGCGCACGGACTGGTTCCACCAGATCCCGCCGAGGCACCAAGCGGAAACGCGCGTGTCGCTGACGTTCCGCACGATCGCGAAGACGCGGCCGCCCGCGGTGGACCGCACCCATCCGAGCCGGCGGCAGTCCGCCGCCGGTAAAACAGACCGGAACGAGCCGCCCGGGCCGGGGCCCGGGCGGCTCAGTCATTTCCAATCCAGAAATGAGCCTGAAGCGGGGTCGGTGAACCGAGCCTGTCAGGCGACCGAACCGACGGGCCGAAACGGGTCTTCGCACGTACGGTGCACCGGGCACGCCGGCGGCGAGGCCGACGGCGGCGAGTCGAAAAAGACGAAGCGCCGGCAGGGCGCCGGCCAGCACGAACCCGAGGACGCCGGGCTGCTCGGCGGCCAAGCTGCTATCCTGAATCAGGAGGACCCGTGACCGAGATCACCTTCACCGCCGGGCAGCTGCTCGCCGCTCTCCTCAGCGCCGCCGCCATCGTCAGCGGCGCCATCATCGGCGCGTTTCGCATGCTGCGCAGCGACATCCGCAACCTGAAGGACGAGATGACGGCCAACAAGACCGAGCTGAAAAACGACCTGAAGGAAACGACGAACACGATGCGCCAGGACAACCGCAACGCCCACGCCGCCATCACCGACAACATCCAGCGCGTCGAACGCCAGCAGGAGAAGGGGCTCGACCGCCTCTACGGGCTGCTCTCCGCCACCCTCCCGCGGGCCGCCGCCGAGCGGCCGCCGACCGACACGCCGCGCGCGTAATCCGGGGCGCATCTCAGCCCTGCTCCTCGCCATCCTCGACGGCATCGGGCACCAGCTCGGCGAACCTGTCAGCCAGGTAGGCGGCACTCTCGCGCCCGGCCTTCGTCTTCACCGCGCCCTGCGCGACCGCGAGAACCCGAGCGTCCCAGGCGGCCACCTGGTCCTCGGTCGCCTCCGCGCCGACCTTCACGAGATCTTCCCGCCGGCTCTCCGCGGCAGCTGACGACGACGGCGTGTCTCCCTGAGCCTCCGACGTGAAGTGCATCAGCACGTCCGCCTCGCAACGCGAACACGTCCCCGGGTCCGAACCGAACACGGCATCCATGCACCGCCCGCCAGCGTTCGCTGTAGCCCGACGCCTTCAGCGCGTCGTGCAGCCGCGCGACCAGCTCCGACGCCTCGACGTTCACCGGGTCCTGGTCGCGGAACGCGCGGCGCTGCACGCCGAGGATGAAGCCGACCCGCTCGACGTGCGCCGGCAGGTCGGCCAGTGCGAAGCGGGATTCCTCGCGTTCGTCGCGGTCGAGCAGCTCGAACGTCCGGAAGTCGCAGAGCAACTGGTAGCGGGGCCGGTCGCGTTCGGGCAGCGCGTCGAAGTACGTGCCCGCCTGCCCGCGGGCGGCGGTCAGATCGCGCCCGGCGCTCTTTTGCTCGACCAGCAGCACGCCGGGCCAGAACAGGTCGATGAAGCCGTGCGTGTCGTCGAGCCGCCGGACGTGTTCCTCGTAGCGCGCGACGGTACGCCGCCGGACGCCGAAGATGGCGAAGAACTCGTTGTAGAAGCTCTGCGTCTCGCCCTTCTCGTAGGCGGCGTCCGCCCACTCGCGCGCGAACGCGGCGGCCCGCGAGCGAATCTCGTTCCGGGACAGCCTCATCGCCGCCAGCCCGTCGTGAAGTCCAGCGCCCCGCGCGGGGCTCTGGGTGGCCGCTGATCGAGCACGTTGTCCGGCGATTCGGTTGCCGACGCCAGCCGGTCAACGACCGTCGTGCCCCGGGCAGCTCGGATGCCGACCCTCGCGGCGGCGTCCTGGAGCGTCAGGCCCGCGGTTTCGCGCGCCCGGACCAGGATCTCGGGATTGACTGCCAGCATCGCTCAGTCGCAAAGCGTAGCACTCGTCCGCGGCAGTGGTCTCGCCCTTCTCGCCGCCGACATCCGCCCAGTCGCCAGCGCGAGTGATCCGGTGCCACCCGCTGCGCCGTCCCAGCAGCTTGAACGCATCTTCCCGGCCGACGAGCGATGGAAAGAAAAGATCTTGGAAAGTCTCTTGGAGAAATGGGTGTTGACGAAGACGCTGACGCGCGAGCCGGGCATTCCCCGGCGACGAACTGTGTCACGAATCAGGCAGTCAGCGAGAAGAAAGAGTGGGAACCTGGGCGCTCACGCGCGAGCCGGGCGACGCCCGGCGGCAAGAAGGAGGCCACCGATGGTGTACCGGACGATCCAGGGGGCGCACCTGGCACACGGCCCCTACCGGACACCCACACCGCCGCACGAACCGCGGCGGGCGGAGAAAGACGCTGACGCGCGAGCCGGGCATTCCCCGGCGACGAACTGTGTTACGAAACAGGCAGTCAGCGAGAAGAAGAGTGGGAACCTGGGCGCTCACGCGCGAGCCGGGCGACGCCCGGCGGCAAGAAGGGGGCCACCGATGGTGTACCGGACGATCCAGGGGGCGCACTTGGCGCACGTCCTCACCGGACACCCACGCCCCGTAGCGGGGCTGTCCAATTTCGCCGAACGGAGCCGTTACCGCCGCGCCGCGGCGGGTCTTTCAGTGATGGCTTCCGCATACGCCGGTGCGTCCGCGGGCGCGTACTCGGGGCCGCACGTACGGCAGGGCTCCGACGCCGCGAAGAACTGGTCGGCCGGCTGCCGCGGCATGCGCCGCGCGGCGAGCGGCGGCCCGCGAGGCGGGGCGGCGCGGCCAGCGCCGGACATATGCCGCCGGCGCAGCAGCGCCGGAGGAACACAACCACAACAGCGGAAAGAAACCTTCATCGCCTCGGGCGCGCGGCCGCCCCGCAGGGATGAAACACGTACGCCGCCGACCGGGTCCCGGCGCCCGCGGTGCCCGCCGCGCTCCGGCGCGGCTGGTGCATAATACGGTGCGAACACCTTGTCCGGTGGATCGGACTCGACGACTGGGCACTTGGGGCAGCCTTTACGGGTCGAGACGCCTTACTCCGGGACATCGTTCTCGATCCGGGCCTCGTTGAACCCGGCCTCCGACGCGGCCTGCACGCGAACCGACACCTTGCCGGCGGCGTCGGCAAGGTTCATGAGGGCGCTCCAGGCGTGGTACAACGTGTCCCTGTCGGCGGAGAACGAGATGGTGACGTCGCGCGAACCGGCGGCGGAGGGCGTCACTGTTTCGGGATCACCGCTCCCCTCCCGAGCCGAGCTGGCGGTTCCGCCGGGCGTCGGGTAGTCCGAGTCGTCGCCGCCATCGCCACCGGCTGGGACCGACACCGGGGCGAACTCGTCCGGTTGCGGCAGCGCCGCTGACGCGATGATGAAACCGGAGTCGATGTCGATTTCGTCCTCCGCGATTTCCCGCCCGAACGCGATGCGGCTCCGGTCGATCCGGTAGCGCCCGTCGCCCCGAGCGCAGGCCGGCCCGTCACGCCCGTCACGTACGCGAACAGGCCGGTCTCGACGCCGCGGGCGACGGCCGTGCGCACCGCGTCGGCGTCGCCCAGCCGCGGGAAGCCGAGGAACGAGAAGAACCCGGCGACCACCTCGTCGGTCGGGATGCCGGGCGCGCCGTGCTTGTCCGCGCTGCCCGGGGCGAGACGTTCGGGCGTTTCCGCCGCCTCGTCCGCCGGGCCGCCAGGGCCGCCGGCGCCGAGACGGTACAACTCGACGACCCGGCCCGGCGCGACGCTGCCGAAGACCTTCCGCTGCACGGTCGTCAGCAGCTCGGTCAGACGCTCGTGGATCCGGGCGCGCTTCTTCTCGTCGAGCGTCGTCTGGAGCGGCCGTCCGCCCAGGCCGACGATGTCCAGCTTCAGAGCGTCGTCGCCCGGCGCAGGCAGCCACACCTCCGCGTACAGCTTGAGCAGCGCCGACTCGGCCGCCGCCCGCTCGGTGGCTTCGCGCTCCCGGAGCTGGCTTTTTCTGGGCGTCCGTCAGGTTGTGTTCGCGCACCGTGCGCGGACACGCTCAACGGCCAGCAGGTAGCGGACGGCGCGGCGCAGCCCCTCGACCTGGTCGGCGGACGGGACTGCCAGTCCCAGGCCGTTGCGGAACTCGCGCGTGCGGCTGGCGTGCTGCTCGCAGATCTCGCGCGCCTTCTCCTGTTGCTCGGCCGGGGACAGGGCGGCGAACTCGATCGGCAGGTAGGCGATCAGGAACCGCGCCTCGCGGTCGGGCACGTCGCCGGAGGCCGCCGGCCAGACCACGGCCGACTGCCGGCCGGCGAGACGTTCCTCGATCAGCTCGCGGATGCGGGTGCGCACGCCGGCGTCGTCGCGGGAGACGGAGTCGGCCTCCTGCTCGACGAGCAGGGTGACGTTGGGGTCCTTTCGGAAGCAGTAGCGCACGCCGTTGAAGTGGAGGTACAGGCACTGCTCCCGGAGCTCCCTTGAGGCACGCCTGCGCGGTCGTGTCGTCCAGATCGGGTCCGATGGCGACGTCCAGCAGGTCCGCTTCGCCGATGCCGGGCGGAAGTGGGTCTCCGTCGCCGCCGGCGCGGCGCAGTCCGCCGAAGGAATAGAGGAGCATCGTCGTGGCGAGGCGGGAAGCGGCCCGCCGGCCCGCCTCGGCCGTCGTCTCGCGGGCGCGCCGGTCGTCGATCCGCCGTGTGCGGGCGTTGGCGCCGACGAAGTCGTGCTCCAGGCAGGCCAGGAAGTCCTCGCGCTGGCCCACCACAGCCCGTCCGAGCCGATCCCGCACCTCGACCGGGTGCGCCTGCGATGCAACGGTAGACTCTCTGCCGTGCTGGCAGGCGAGGTGTCTCGGCAGTCCCGATCCGTTCAGAACCGGCACCGGACGTCCCGCGAAATCCGCCACGAATTGGCGGGCTGGATGGGGGGATACGTGCAGCTCCGATCTATTTAGTCATTTATTTTCAATAAGTTACAGAAAATAAGCGGGGGGAGCTGCGGCTGTACGAGTCGTGGGGTTTCCCCGAGTTGTGGGTGGACGTGCCGGAGCGCCGCGCGCTGAACCGCCCGCGGAACCGGCGCGCGGGGCTGACGATTCACCTTCTGGAGGGGGGCGCGTACCGCGAGTCGCCGGTGAGCCGGGCGTTTCCCGGCTGGCGGGCGAAGGCGATCCACGCGGCGATGAACGAGGCGGAGCCGTCGGGCTGGACGCACGCGGTTCTGGAGCACTTGGGCCGGACGCTGGGCGAGCGGGACGGCACGGGGCCGGACGACGATCCGCTGCTGGGTTCGCTGCGGGATCAGAGCCGCGCGGAAGGCGAAGCGAAAGGACGCGCGGAAGGCGAAGCGAAAGGACGCGCGGAGGGACGGGCGGAAGGCGAAGCGAAGGGCCGCGCAGAAGGACGGGCGGAAGGACGCGCCGAGGGTGAAGCGAAGGGCCGGATGGAGACCGTGCGCGAGGTCCTGCGGGCGCGGGGCGTCTCCTGTTCGGAGGACCTGTCGGCCGGCATCCCGAACGGCCTGCCCGACCGCGTCGTCGTCGCCGAGGCGCTGGTCTGCAAGAGCGAGCGGGACTTCCACGCGCGCCTCCGGACGCACGCCGGGAAGTGACCGTCACCGCTCCCCGGCGAACGCGGCGGGGGGCGCACACGCGCGAGCGCCGAGCGCCGCCGGGCCTGCCGGGGACCCATCGGGCGGGACGACCGACCGCGCCAGCCGGCGCGCGGGAGACGGCGGCCGGCGCCCGTCGCCCCCGGCGGGCCAGGACGGGCGCCGGCCGTGACGCCGCCGCGCACTCCGGCGGCGCCGGCTCATCATGACCGGCCCTGGACGCACCCGCGCGCGCCCGGCGCGGCCGTGGCCACCCCGGCTCCGGCGTCAGAGCGTACTCGCCACGCGAAAACCGGCGTTGTCGTTCCGGTTCCCGGTGGTGTTCCTGTGGCGTAGCTGTGGTGGATGAAGCCGCCAGCCGGCACAGCACCCGTCGCCCCGGAGAGCACGTGCGGCAGCGGAAGACCGCCGCCCAATCACCCCGCGCCGATGGGCACCCGACAACCGGCCAGACACCGAATCGATCATCCCACCGGCGACATCGGTCAGTGCGCGCCGCCGGGGGCCGGATCCTGCCCGCGGGCGCCGGGGGACGCCCCGACGTCGGTGGTCGCGGCGAGCTCGCGGACCAGGGTCGAGAACGCGGCCTCGGCCCCCCGTACCGCGCCGTCGTTGGTCACCAGCGCCACGGCCATGTTGCTGGCCGGCAACAACGCCAGGAATGCATACCAGAGGGTATTGGATCCGTCGTGGCAGATGACGTCGCGGCCGGCCCAGTCACTCCGGGAGCAGCTCCAGCCGCGGGCGTAGCCGTCGCGAAACGGGGCGTGCAACCGCCGCCAGCTCGGCGGGGCGAGCAGGACCGGGCCGGCGCCGAGCTCGCCGGCGACGTGCGCCGCGCCGTAGCGCGCCAAGTCGCCCACCGCCATGTGGACAGCGCCCGCGGGCGCCATCAGCGGTGTGTTGTCGGCGTGCGTCTCGAAGGGGTCGACGGGGAACCGGCGCCCGAACAGGACGCGGTGACCGACCGGCTCCATGTCCGGGCGCTCGCCCCGCGGCGGGCCGAAGCCGGCGCTGTGCAAGACGAGCGGCGCGAACACGCGGCCGCGCATCAAGGTCTCGTAGGGCGCGTCGGCGACAGTCTCGGCGATGTGGCCCGCGACGGTGTAGCCGACGTTGGAATACGCGAAGCGTTCGCCGCACGGGGACTCGGGCGCGGCGGCGAGCACGCCCGCGACCACGCGGCGCCGTTCGGCGACGAGCGCTTCGGCAGTGTCGGGCCAGACGTTCCGGCAACGGCGCGGAAAGTCGGCAGGGGCCCCGGCGGTGTGCGTCATCAGGTGGTGCAGAGTGCACGCGCGCCAGCCGTCGGCCATCTCGACGTCCGGCAGCAACGCCGGCAGCGGGGCGTCGGCGGCGAGCAGCCCGTCGTCTTCGAGCACGGCCAGCAGGGTGGCCGTCATCGACTTGGTGACGGAGCCGACGTGCCAGCGGTCGTCGACCGTCACCGGAACGCCGCCGCGGCGCCGGCGCTCGCCGGCGGCGGCGGTTCCCGCGAGCCGCCCGTCGACCGTCACCGCCGCCGCCACCGCGGTCAGCCCGGCCTCCTTCCGCAGTTGCGCCACGCGCGCTTCGAGCACCGTCTGCCAATCACGCCCGGTTTCCGCCCGGGCCGCGTCCGGGCGGGCGGTCTCCCCGCCGTATCGACGTGCGCGGCGGCGGCGACGCCATGCCAACACGTCGTGGCACACGCTGAGCGCCACAAACACACCAGCCACCGCCGTGATCCCCTTCCACGCCAGCATGGACAGGACCTCGTGCGCGAGCGCAACGACCGCGACGATTCCCGCCCACCTCGCCACGGTCGGCATCCCCGCCTCCTGACATCCGGCGCCGCGACTATTCCGACGACGCCGACCGCGCCCGTTCGACCGCACGCTGGGCCGCGCGATACGCCAGTCCCGCGACAGCGCTTCCGCAGACGGCCCCGAAGGCGGCCGGCGCCGCCGCCGCAAGGCTTCCCTGGAACCAGCCAACTATCAGCAGGGTCCCCACACCGGTCGAGACGCACAGCCAGACCGGCAGATTCGAGGCCGTCACCCTCCAGGCCATCATTCTTTCCCCTCCTCTGATTACGAAGAATATAATGGCGACAGGCAGACGGCAGCCTGCCGGCCCGCGTCAGCGGACCCGCCCCCGGCGCCGCGACTCCGTAAAGCGGCGGACCCACCACTGGGAATCCCTTGACGGCTCATCTCCATCTTCTCCTCCATCCAAACCGGGTGAACACGAACAGACAGAACCGCCCCCCACCGTAGGCGGCGGCCCCACGAACCAGAGCGAACGGAACCGCCCGATTGAGCCAGTCACCGGTGACCAACCCCTCCTCCAGCAGCTCCGACAGCCCTATCAATACGCCTATGACGACCGGCAGTTTCTCGACCGTGAGCTTCATGCACCTCCTCTCCCTTGCCCCGGTTGTCCCTGCCGGAGGGCCGGCGGCCCCCATCACCCGCGCCGATCGGCGTGCGACAACCGGCCGATGAGCGGCGTCTGGACCCCGGCGAACAGGAGCAGCCACCCCGCGGCCTCGAGCGACATCGGGTCGCCGAAGACGAAATCCAACGCGATGAACATCAGAGCGGGCGGGAAGCATGCCGCCGCGCCCCGCGAGAGATCACGCCGCCTGACGAGAGGCCGCGACGGATCGATTCCGTACACGATCCCCACGAACCAGAGTTGCGCGACCGCCGCCAACAGCCAGATCCACATCGTCCACACCCCCTTTCGACGCCGAGCACGCACTCCTCGACGGAGCAGACCGACCGCGCCGCCGGATCCGCTACCGTGCGCCGACAAGCCGGAAAATCATTCTTTCCCCTCCTCTGATTGACGACGCGCACGTTCGATTGCCTGGTATCCACCCAAATCAAACACCTCGAACACGATCCCGATCACCACCAACCCCACCACCCACATCAGGAAATCCAGCACGGGCGATCTGAACGCCGCCACCTCCGGGAACACGGCCAGACCCAACCCGCGAACCGTCAGCAAGATGAGGCTCGACACGGCATACCGCTTCATTCGCGCCCTTCTCGATATATCCACATGTCCCCCCATCCCCAAACAGCCCCTTGACGATTCATTACAGCGCCGGCTGTCCTTCGCTGGCCGGCCCCCGACCCCTTGAACGAGGCGCGGCAGCCCCGCAGCCCCCGAAGTCCTGCACCCGACGGCCCGGTCAAGCGATGGACCTGAACACTATACACACCACACACACCACGAACCACGACCGCGCCGAACGAGGAGATGCCGCGCGGTATTCGGTTACCGGGTTGCTCGCCCGGTTTCCCCAATGAAAATACGACCGAATGGACCGGCCGCCGGGAAAGTTGCACATGCCAATCTGCGCTCTCCTCACACCTTGTCAGGGCGGGCGCCCCGCCGCTTTCGGTGCGAACGCGGGATCCACCACGGGCTGCCTCCGGCCGGATTGTCAAAGGCGTCGCGCGCTCGGTCGGAGCGGGACGTGGCGTCTGGCGGCGAGGCTTCGGTGCTCCCGTGGGTCTGGAGACCCGCTCCGGGTGCGGCGGACGCACGGGGAGCGGGTCGGCGGTGAACGCGCGTGCGCGGGTCGGGCCGGCGGAGGCCGGGCCTGCCGCCGTCAGGCGGGCGGTGGCAGGTCCAGGGCTTCGGGGACGACGGGTTCGGGAGCGCAGAGCAGGGTGGTGATCAGCGCGCGCGTGTCGAGTTTGCGTTGGCGGGCGGTACGCACGACGCTGGCCAGCACCTGCTGGGTGTTGGCTCCGCGCCGGGTGCGGTTGCCGCCGCACACCTTGCGGGTGACCACCGCGGGTCGGATGGCCTGTTCGGCGCGCCAGTTGGTGGCGTCGATGGACGGGTCGCAGAGGAAGAGGAACACGGCCGGGAACTCGTTGGTCAGGTGCTTGGCGAAGCGCTCGGCGTCGGCCAACGGCGGCGGGTCGGCGAGCAGGCGTTCGAGCCGGGCGACGAGTCGTCCGCGGGCCGACGCCAGGCCGTGCTCGCTGATCTCGTCCGCGTTCGCGCGGTCCCGCAGGGCGAGGCCGTCCTGCAGGACCGCCTGCACTTCGCCCGCCCAGGGGCTGTCGGGATGCGCGGCCTGCAAGTGCTTGCACCGTCGGAGCAGGTGAGCCAGGCACGTCTGGTGCGGCGCGTTCTTGAAGCCGCGGTAGGCGACCCACCCGTCCCGCACCAGCACGCCGGCGAAGTCGGGGCCGAGAATCTTCGCGGCCTCCTTGAACCCCCGGCCCTCGCAGATGGCGTAGACCGTCGTCTCCGGCGTGGTGAAGGCCCACAGCCAGTGCTTGACCGCCTTCACCCGCCAGCCGGTCTCGTCCGGCGTGACCACCGGACTGCAACGGACCTGCTCGCACAGCTTCGCATACGCCGGCGCCGCCATGGCGCCGGTGCGGTGCAGCAGCCGGACCACGGCGCCCTTGGTCACCTGCAGGCCGAACCGGGTGCGCAGAACGCGGACGACCTTCTCCAGCGGCATGCCCAGTTCGGTGTGCAGTTCGACGACAAGCGCGGCCACGTTCGGACCCAGTTGGACGGAGGCCGCGCCCAACGCGTCGGAAGTCTGCAGAGCGTGCCGGCCCTGCACCCGCCGCCGGCACGCCGAGCAATGACCCACCTCGACGTCGAAGCGCCGCACCAGAGGACGCACCTCCGGCAGGTCTTCCTGATACTGCGACGCCGTGCGGGTCACCACGACCGCCTTGCCGCAGTCCGGACACGTCGTCGGGGCCGGCGCCGCGTGCGTCTCGTCAACCCGCGTCGGCGGCCGGCGGCGGCCCTGCTTCCCATACTCCGCCCCGGCGCGCCGGCCGGGGCGCCCGCCGCGGCCCTGCGGACGGTCCTTGGCGAAGGGGGCCGCCTGCCGGCGGCTGGCGCGCTGCGCCGCCTCGAGCTCCTTCTCCAGATGCTCGCTACGGCGCTTCCAGTGGTCCCGCTCCTCGATCAGCCGCGCCTTGTCTCGTTCGAGACGTTCGATGATCCGCACGTCCCGAGGGTCCCGCTGCCGCCGGGAACCGGTCGAATCGCCGCGGCCGGCCTGCTTGCGCGCCATGATCCACGTATCGGCACATGCCCGCCGCACCTGCACACCTTTTCAGGGATTTTTCCGTCACAACCCGGTAACCGAAGACGCCGCGCGCCGCGCCGGACCGCGAGCCGGATTATGGCGAGAGCCTCGACCCGCGGCGGCGAGAGCCTCGACCCAGGCCGAGCCGGCGCAGGATCTCCCGTGTGCTCATGCCCGCCGCGCGCGCCGAGCGACTCAACCCGCCCCGACAGCGAAACCTATCGGCCGGCCGCCTGCACCCGTTGACCCGGCACTATACTCCCGGGCGACGTCGTACGGCCCGACGACCACGCGATTCCCGACCGCCACGCCCGCCAGCACCTCGGCGAAGACGTCGCCCTGCATGCCCACCGAAAGCGGCGCGAAGGATACGCGCCCGTCCTCGACCCGCCAGACGCCGAGCCGATCGTCACGAGACAGCAACGCCCGCCCCGGCACCGCCACGGCCGCACGCCGCGCGGTCCTCATCTCCGCATCGCAGCCGAAGCCCGGCCGCACGCCGGACCAATCGCCGAGTGGCGACAGCAAGGCCGGGACACTGAACCCGGTCGAGTCATGACCGACCTCCTCGACGCGCGCCTCGAACGCCCGCTCCGGATACGCATGCACCCGGATCGCGGCTCGTTGCCCCGCCGCGACCACCGCCGCATCCTGCGCGAGCACCTCCGCTTCGACGGCGAGCTCGACGTCCTCGACGTCGAGCAGCGCGCTCCCCCGATATTGCCCCCGGGGACCCTGCACCTGCACGCCCGGCTCGACGCGCACGCGCGAGACGACGCCGGCGAAGGGCGCCCGGACGACGGTTTCACGCCGGGCCACTTGCGCGCGTTCCGACTCCGCCTCCGCCGCCCGCAGCCGAGACACCGCCTCGATCGCCGCCGCTTGCCGTTCGCGGAGGCCGCCCTGCGCCACTTCCGCCTCGGCGACCGCCGCCCGGTAGTCGGCCCGCGACACCTGACGGTTCCGCCAGAGCTCCGCCTGCCGGGCCGCGGCGTCACGGGCCAGGGAGAGCCGCGCCCGCGCCGCCTCCACGTCGAGCCGCGCCCGTTCCAGCGCTGTGGCCACGAACCCGGCGATCAGAACCGTTGCGCGGCCCACGGCAGCACGATGAACACCAGACCGAGCACGACACCGGCCGCACTCGCGCCGACAACCGAGCCCCGCGACACTGGCCGCCTCACTGCCACCGCCGGCCGCGAGACAAGATAAACGCGGCAATCAACACGGCGCCCGGCAGCACCAACAAGTTCTCCCACCACGGATCGCGCAATCCATGCAACGCCATACTCACCCCGAAAGGGATGACAGCCAGCCACGCGCCGCGAACCAGATCCCGCCGTGTGATTCCCCACATGTATCGCCCCTCCTCTATAAATAGAGTGTGCATCCCGACGAAATCCATCACTGATTCCGGTGAAACCGATCACCTGTTCCGGCGAAAAACTGATCACGCCCCGGCCGGGATAGCATCGCTGCCGCCCACGCCGGCGAGGACCCATTGCCGAACATTCTGCCCGCGCATTGTTGGAACCGGGAAACCGACCCACATGACCGACCGAGACCGCAACGACTGCCGCATCCGCGCCCTCGACGTCGCCGTGCTGCTCCTGCATGGCACCGCCAAGCCGCGAACCGACGCACCCCACGAACTCGTGCGGCCAACCATCTATCGCGCCTCGACGACAACGCCCACCGGCGAGCGCGCCGCACTGCCGAGTTTCGGCTCTGGCAAACCAACGAAGGCCGTCGCCCCGGAGAGGCCGTGCGGCGGCGGAAGACCGCCGCCCAATCACCCGTGCCGATGGGCGCCCGACAACCGGCCAGACACCGAATCGATCATCCCACCGGCGACATCGGTCAGTGCGCGCCGCCGGGGGCCGGATCCTGCCCGCGGGCGCCGGGGGACGCCCCGACGTCGGTGGTCGCGGCGAGCTCGCGGACCAGGGTCGAGAACGCGGCCTCGGCCCCCCGTACCGCGCCGTCGTTGGTCACCAGCGCCACGGCCATGTTGCTGGCCGGCAACAACGCCAGGAATGCATACCAGAGGGTATTGGATCCGTCGTGGCAGATGACGTCGCGGCCGGCCCAGTCACTCCGGGAGCAGCTCCAGCCGCGGGCGTAGCCGTCGCGAAACGGGGCGTGCAACCGCCGCCAGCTCGGCGGGGCGAGCAGGACCGGGCCGGCGCCGAGCTCGCCGGCGACGTGCGCCGCGCCGTAGCGCGCCAAGTCGCCCACCGCCATGTGGACAGCGCCCGCGGGCGCCATCAGCGGTGTGTTGTCGGCGTGCGTCTCGAAGGGGTCGACGGGGAACCGGCGCCCGAACAGGACGCGGTGACCGACCGGCTCCATGTCCGGGCGCTCGCCCCGCGGCGGGCCGAAGCCGGCGCTGTGCAAGACGAGCGGCGCGAACACGCGGCCGCGCATCAAGGTCTCGTAGGGCGCGTCGGCGACAGTCTCGGCGATGTGGCCCGCGACGGTGTAGCCGACGTTGGAATACGCGAAGCGTTCGCCGCACGGGGACTCGGGCGCGGCGGCGAGCACGCCCGCGACCACGCGGCGCCGTTCGGCGACGAGCGCTTCGGCAGTGTCGGGCCAGACGTTCCGGCAACGGCGCGGAAAGTCGGCAGGGGCCCCGGCGGTGTGCGTCATCAGGTGGTGCAGAGTGCACGCGCGCCAGCCGTCGGCCATCTCGACGTCCGGCAGCAACGCCGGCAGCGGGGCGTCGGCGGCGAGCAGCCCGTCGTCTTCGAGCACCGCCAGCAGGGTGGCCGTCATCGACTTGGTGACGGAGCCGACGTGCCAGCGGTCGTCGGCCGTCACCGGAACTCCGCCGCGGCACCGGCGCTCGCCGGCGGCGGCGGTTCCCACGAGCCGCCCGTCGACCGTCACCGCCGCCGCCACGGCGGTCAGCCCGGTCTCCTTCCGCAGTTGCGCCACGCGCGCTTCGAGCACCGTCTGCCAATCACGCCCGGTTTCCGCCCGCGCCGCGTCCGGGCGGGCGGTCTCCCTGCCGTATCGACGTGCGCGGCGGCGGCGACGCCATGCCAACACGTCCCAGCACACGCTGAGCGCCACAAACACACCAGCCACCGCCGTGACAGTCCCACTCCCCATCCACGCCGGCATGGAAAGCACCTCGACCACGAGCGCGCCGACAGCGACGATCCCCGCCCACTTCGCCACAACTGGCATCCCCACCTCCCGACACCCCGACAGCCGCCACCAAATAATATCAACCGTACCCGAGCGTCCGCACCGACCGCAAGCCGCCCCCGGAAGCGCGAACCCGAACCGAACGAGGAGCGGCGCCTCGACCCGGCCAGCTAATGCCGACGGGTTCGACGCACCGCCACTCGACATCGAGCGCGGACCGAACCAGCGGCCCCAGCGGCCTAGTACCCGCAACACCTGCGTCCGGGACGAACGCCCGAGACCAGCGCCGCGCAAAGAGGCCGCGCAGCCCGGAGACCGCGCGGAAAACCAACCCACAGAATTCCGCGAATCATCCTCGCCGAGCCTCTTCGCTGAGACCGCCCACCGGAAAGCGGAGAACCCGCAGCTTTGAAGGTCGGCAAGCCGGACCGCGGGAGGAGTAATGCCCCAATACCGCACTCCTCGGAAGCCTACCATGGAGACACCGACGAGACCCGATCACTCCGCCGAAACGAACCCCAACAACCACCAGATCGAAATACCGCCTCCCAACACGAGGCCATGCATCAACGCGGCGCGAACGCTACATCGAGTCACGGCATAAAGGGCAGTGCTCTGCCATCCGATTGTCATCAGCCAAAAGTACGACACCAACGCCGTTACCGCTGGCCAATAGTCCGGGAACATTCTCGGATTCTCCCAGAACTCAGCAACACCGACGAGATCCAAGACGTTAGACACCTCAACGCAATCCACCCACGCCGCTTCGTGCAGCAGTACTCCCCCGACCGCCACGGCTAGAACCGGAATATTCAGCCAGCACGTTACAGCAAGACACTTCACAAGACGCCACCCGGAATAATCACGAGCCCCCGCCAGCCGAGCCGCCAACAACACCGCACCCGACAGAAACGCAAGAACAACCAGATAGAACACGGCGTCCGAAACGCCGATGAAGACGAGTACCCACATCGGCGCATCGCAGATCGACCGAAATACAAGCACGAACGAATACGAACTACTCAAAACACACATTGCAACGACCGGCAAGGCGGCGTGAAGAAAGGTCGGAAAAAAGGCCCGAAAAAACGTGACGGGAGAAGTCAACATCGCGTCACCTCATAACTCTAGGATCGTCAATCTCACATTCACCCACCGCTACGCTATTTCGGCGCGCAGCCACGAACCGATAGACCGCGTCCGCGAGTCGAATCGGGCACGCTTGAACCAGCAACCCCGCGATCCTCCACGCGACACCGTCGAGACGCCGAAGCAGGAACACCAAAGCAGCAGACCGTTCACGAAAGACCTCGGCTCCGTTGACATTCGACAGCACATACATGGATTCCGGACGCTCCGTATCCTTGCCATATTTGGTCAACATCCGACGCCCCGCCTCGCTATTTATCGGAGACGCCAGTATCAACGCATCCCGCTTGAGGACGAACGCCACGAACCGGTTGCACGCCGGGCAGTCACCATCGAACAGCAGCACGTCCGAGCCTGTCGGGTGGCGCGCAAAACGAGACACAACGCCCTTAAGTCTTTCGTACTCCTCATCCGTCACGAGGAGAAAATAGACACTCAACATTGCCCAGGAGAATCCGACCAACCCCATCAACACGGCGGTTCCGATGTGGAAAATTACACCGGCAGCAAGCACCGCATATCGAGCACATCGATTCAGCAGCAGGAAAGGAAAGGTCAACTCGAAGAACATCGTCCCGTACGTAGACGCCACAACGAGATATTCGTTCCCGAACACTAGGTCACTTACACCGGGCCACGTAAACCACTGCGTGCGAAGCGCGTAATAGGTCGCCACCCCCATTTGCCACATGCCGCCCATCGCCTTGTAGAACCCGGTAAAGAAGTAGAGAAAACAGATCTGAGTTATAATGGCGAACATCGACAAATTGTGAAGAGCCCGGCCGAAAGAGCCACGGGAGGATTCGCCAGAGAACATCAAGAAGAAGAAGACGATCCGCATAAAATTGTCCCCACCATCAAGAAGCAACTCGTTCGCATTTTGCAGACTAGACATACACGCATACGTCGCCACCTTTACGGCACGCCCACCGACACCAACAACGAACATTGCAGTTACGACAATACTCACCAGCAAGACCGTCTCGAAAAACCATTCCGAATCATGGATCTCGAACAACGACATTCGCATCAAGCCGTTGCCCGCGAGCGGTTCGACCAGCCCGCTCCGCCAAAAGAAGTGACGTTGCCCGTACAGCGAGATATATTCCCGCAACAGGCACAAGCCGAACGACCAGCGCGCCCACACGAACCCTACCCGTATACGAGGTGCCGCCAATATTGAGACGAGGCTGCTCATCTGACCGGCTCCCATCCAAGATCAACGAACGACATGTCATCGCCGCTTACGCGCCTGTGCCGTTCCGAGAAACGCGGAAAAACCGACACCGCGACCCCGAGCCTTACCTGTTCTGGCTGCGATCCATTCATTGCCCGGCACGCCCTAGTCACCATCCATACCAACGAGTCCCGCGACGAAGTCATAGACGCCTCGCGCCCCTTTTCAATCCGCTCGCAGTAGTCGCTTTCGGCAGCGTCGCCACTGCAATAACCCTCCAACGCGGGTTCAATCCACGGCCCCGACCAGCCCATAACAGACGCTATGAGATTCAATTGCACGCCCGCGGTCGCGAACGCAATAGAATCGAACCGCCCCACCTGCGGAGGCAGCAGGGGCGTCGTCAAATCAATCCACTCCGAATCCTCCCCGTCGGACCGACACATGCCTAGCAGAGAAGCATCCTGCGCTATTGGTGTAGGTGCGAACAGGTGCCAGTTTTGCTGAAACAGCGGCGACCCGATATAGCCCGCGATAAAAGAATCGAAGCGCAGCTTCACCGGGTTTACAGGCGTCAGATAGACAAAGGTCACCAGGAAATGAAAGAAGAAGAGCAACGCGGCGAAAACCACCGCCACGTTGCTCCCCCATTTCGCCAGGCTACTGGAGGTCGAAAAGCGAAACGTCCAGGCCATCGAAGATCCGAACCTCCTACTCGAAGTCGAACACAGCCTCGTCCAGACCCTCGAAGCCACCCGCACCAGGCAGGTAGCCGACGTGACGTTCGAGGTACTCCACTATTTGTTGGTAGACATAGTTTCCGCCGATCCACCCACCAAGGCGCCGAGCGCCCCGTAGCACCGCCTGCCTCCGCGCGGCCGCCGCCGCAGCCTGCGCCAGGAAATACGCCGACCACGGCAGACCGGCCGGGTTGTTCCGCAGCTCCAGCATGCCCGTGTTGTCGAGTTCGTCCAGGAGCAACGAGTCGGTGGCGTAGATGTCGCCGCCACGGTTGCCCGCCGCCACGAGCATCACCACCAGCAGAACCGGAACCGACACCCGACCCGCTACACGTCGCAGCCGATTGAACATGACGCCTCCTCCTTTGAGAACCGAACCGCGAACCCACGACCCCTTACTGGAAGTCGAACACCGACTCGACGAACAGCCCGCCGACCGCTCACACCGCGCGACCGAGATCACACCGCGCGATCCCCATCATCCTGCACTCGCACAGCCTTCGCTCCGGCCCCGACCACGCCTGCCGTGAACGCCAACCCCGCACGTCTTCAAGCAGGGCCGCCCCACGCACACCACCATCAACACCCGCGACGGCCAGCTTCCATCCACGCGGGCATCTCGACCATCGCGCCGAGCACCAAACCCTCCGACCACGAACACCGTCCACCTCAACACGATTCCGATGTCCAGACCTCCTTCGAGAACCACGCACCCCCTGCGAGCCGACATCCGGACGCTCACCATCGCTGACCCGGTGCGTGACCCCGCGACGATGGGCGGCAAGACTGGAGGAGCGCCACGATTCCTTCGCCCGACGAGGTGAACGCGCCCGACGGTCTCGACAGCGCCGGATCTGCTGCACTCCATCCCCCCCGCAACCTCGGCGTGAGCCAACATGTCGAACGATAATCTGAATTATCGGTCCACGATTCACGCGCTTTCACCCGCCGCGCGGAAGAACCCGCCGTGGGACGTCCGGTCCGTAAAGTCTTGCGTTCGCGCCGTTTATCCGAACGGCTGCCGCGTACCCGACAGGGATCCGCGGGCCTCTCCCCGTCCGTCCCGCCCGTCGAACGCGACGGCCGGTGAACGGAGCGGCGCGAGGTCGCCGGGCCGTCCGCTCCACTGACACGCGGCAGGGGGCGGCGCCGTTCAGGCGCGCCAGTGCGGGCGATCGAGCGGCGTTTTCGCGGCCGACAGCGGCGGTCGCCCGGCGATCGGGCTTAATTTTCGTCAATGACCTTGACACGCCCGACAATTCAGACTGTAGAACATGATTGCCGGGGCCGCGCCGTCCGTCCCGTCCGGGGGCCTCAGCCTCCTCGACGCGGACCGCGTGACCAGCGCCCGCCGGGCCAGCCGCGCCGCGAACACCGTCGCGGCCTACGGCGCGCAGTGGAGGCGCTTCGTCTCGTGGTGCGCGGAACGGGGCGTGGAACCGGCGCCGGCCGCCCCGGAGACCGCCGCCGCCTACCTGACCGAGATGGGCGCGGCCCGCCGGATCTCGACCGTCAAGGTCGCCGCCTCCGCCATCGCCGCCTTCCACCGCGCGGCCGGCCTGCCCGCCCCGACCGCCGCCCCCGGGGTCACCGAGGCGATCGCGGGCATCGCCCGGCGGCAGGCGGCCGACCCGCGGCGCGCGCCGAGGCAGGCGCCGGCCTTCACGCACGAAGACGCCGTCGCCATGCTGGACGCCGCCGTCCGGCCCCGCCGCGGCGGGCGCGGCGTGGAGTCGGCGCGCGCCGCGGCCGAACGCGGGCGGCTGGACCGCGTGATCCTCGCCCTCGCCTATTGCGCGATGCTGCGCCGGTCGGAGATCGCCGCGCTCGCCTGGGGCGACGTCGACGACCGGGGCGCCGGCCTGATCCGGGTCCGCGTGCGGCGATCGAAGCGCAACCCCGACGGCGCGAAGGTGGACCTGCGCGCCGTCGTCGGCCCGTTCGCCGACGCCCTCCGCGAACACCGCGCCGCCGCCGGCGCCGTGCGGCCGGATGGCCGCGTCGTGCCGCTCGGCGGGCACCAGATCGGCCGGCGCATCGCCGCGGCCGGCCGCGCCGCCGGCATCGACGGCCTGACGGGCCACAGCCCGCGGCGGGCGATGGCCACCGAACTGGCGCGCCGGCGGATCGACAGCGTGGCCATCGCGCGGGCCGGCGGCTGGAGCAGCGTGGAGTCGGTGAAGCGCTACACGAACGAGGCCGAGCTGGAGCACGGCGCCATCGTGACCGCGTTCGGCGCGCAGGATTCGGCGGCCCGGGGTTCCGGTCGAGCTCGGCGCCGCAGGCGCGCCGCCGGTGCTCGGTGAGTGAAGTGGTCCCCGGTCGTTCGGACAACTCGAGGGCTTCATCAAGGTGTATTCCGATTGCGAAAACATGCCCTCGTGGTCCTCGTCCTCCGCCCCGACGGCGCCGGTTGTGGCTGACGGAGCCGGCTCCCGCCGAGGCCGCCCGTTCCGTGCGACGTCTCCGGATCGTGTTCCGGTGATCGATGACCCGCGACAACGATGCGCTGTGGACGATGGCAGGGCGCATCACGCGCGGCCCGTCTAGACCGCCGGAGACGAAAAGAGAACGCCGACGTCGGAACTGGACACGAGAGGCGCGCGGCTCGAGCTCGCCGACTGGACCACATCGCCAGCGCGTTCAGGAGTGCGGCATGAAACCCCGAACCGCCCGACCCGTTCGGCGTCACCGGCCTGCTGATGGCGTTCACCTGGAGCGGCCTCGTCCGGGCCGTCGCCGCGATGCTGCTGTTCCTCTTCGAGGAAGCCGACGAGAAGGCATGGTGGGCGGCGCACCGCCGCCGCCTTCCGAAAGGACGGAACGACAGCGGCGACAGCGGGCCGGACGGGCCGGAGCCGGTCCGCTGCTACAATTTAGAATCGACAGGAGAAGCCGTGACCGAGACCACGCCGCTCATCCCCGTCATCATCGGCACCGGCGCGGTGCTTCTCGCCGCCGTCACGGCGGCCGGCGGCGGCCTCTTCATGATGCTGCGCTCGCTGAACGCCTCGATGAAGGAGCGCTTCAGCGACATGCAGCGCGCCATGAACCAGCGCTTCGACGACGCGCAGAAGGCGAACGACCAGGCCCACGCCCAGATCGGCGAGAACATCAAGAACATCGAGCACCGGCTCGACAACCACGAACGGCAGGTCAACGCCAGCCTCGACCGCCTCTACACCCTGCTGGCCGCGGTCACGCCGAGGGCGGCCGCCGAGAAGCCGGGGCCGGAGACCGATCGATGACCGAAGCACCTCCCAACCTGCTGCTCGCAACCGGCCTCGGATTGGCGTCCTCATCGTCGCCGCCACCGGCATCATCGTCGCCACGCTGCGCGGCATGAAGGCCGACACCGACACGCGGTTCGACAACCTGACCGCCGAGCCGCGGGACCTGCGGACTACCAGCCACGCCGACATCAAGGAACTGCACCACGAGAACGAGGCTGCCCACGACGCCCGCGACCGTCATGCGGGACTGCGGGCGGGAGCTCTGCGAAGACCTGCGCGCCGACTTTCGGGCGACCCGGCCGCAGGCTGCGGCCGAGCAGGACGACGGGCCGGCCGGAGGCGTAGCCCCCGGCCGGCCCGGGAGATATTGTCAAATGTTGTGGATCGGGGTTGTCCGCGCCGGCGGGCAGGAGCCCGCGCCGTTCCACACGCTCCGCCGCCTCCGCCGCGGCCACGGCGGAGGCGCGGCGCCGGCGGGCAGGAGCCCGCGCCGTTACTGCGCGGGACGCCTACTCGCCCACCGGCAGGCCCGGCAGCCGGGCCGTGATGTTCCGCTTCGGCACCTGGCCGACCGGGATCACGTCGACCTCCTCGCGCTCCGCCACGTCGACCACCGAGACGGTGTTCGAGTGGGCGTTGGCCACGTAGAGGTAGCGGCTGTCCGGGGTGAACGTGAGCCAGTCGGGGACCACGCCCACCTTCACGCCGCCGAGCGGCTCGAGGCCGGGCAGCGCGTAGGCGTAGACGCTGCCGTTGATCTTGCTGGTGGACCACAGCGACGTGCCGTCGGGCGTGATCTTGATGCCGTGCGCCGGCGCGCCCTGGATGCCGTAGGTGTTGCGCTCCGCCACCGGGACGTCCGGCTGCACGATGCGCCGCACCTCGCGGCGCTTCTCCCAGTCGACCACCGCGAAGCCGTGCAGGTTGGAGATCTGCACGTACATGTTCTTCGTCGACCCGTCGGGGTTCGTGTCGAACGTGAACGGCCGCACGCCGCCCTCGAAGTGGAAGGCGAAGACCGGCCGCTCCAGCCCGGTGTCGATGACCGTCGCGCTCGAACCGCCGATGGAGCCGGCGACGACGTAGCGGCTGTCGGGCGTCATGAAGGTGTTGTGGACGCCGCGCAGGATGCGGATGAACGAGACGTGCTCCTCCGCCACCGCGTCGATGACGTCGACGCCGCCGCCCACGCCGCGGATGGCGACGTAGAGCCGCTCGCCGTTCTCGTGGATGGCGACGTTGTTCGGCCGCCCGCTGAGCGGGATCGACTTGCGGACCTTCAGCGTCTTCGTGTCCACGACGTCGAGCGCGTGGGTCGACTCGTTGCTCAGGTAGAGCCGGCTGCCGTCGGGGGCCGCGGCCACGCCGTGGATGACCTCCACGCCGGTGATCTCGGCGACGATCTCGTTGGTGGCCGGGTCGATCACGTGCACGTTGTCGCCGGCGGCGTTGGTCTGGACGACGTAGACGTCGTCCTCGTTCGCGGCGGCCGGGGCCGCGGCGGCGGACAGCGCGAGACCGGCGAGCGCGGCGGCGGCCGCCGGGCGCGCGAAGCGGGGTGTGCGGACGGCGGTTGCGGGCATGAACGCTCTCCTCGGTGTCCGATCCATCGGTGGACTGTAGCGAGGCGCCCGGCGGCAGTCAACCGCGCGGAACCCACGGACCCGCTTCTTGCGTCACAATGTAGGGGGACGTCCGGAACGCGCCGGGCGGCCCTCGTCGCGCCGAACCGTTCGAGCGGCGTCGCCGCCCGCCGCCCTCTCCGCGGCCGCGGACCACGCCGCCGGGGAAGGAGACCCCCATGGACCAGATACCCAACATCCCCATCGACGTCTCGCGGGTGCGCCTGCCGCGCTTCCCGCGGGGCGCCGCCACGGCCGCCGCCGGGCTGCTCGCCGCGGTCGTCGTCGCCTTCGGCGCGCTCTACCAGGTGCAGCCGGAGGAAGTCGGCGTCGTGCTCCGGTTCGGCCGCTACGTGCGCGCCACCGAGCCGGGCCTGCGCGCCAAGATCCCGTTCGCCGAGACGGTGCTGAAGGTGCCCGTGCAGCGGCAGCTCAAGCAGGAGTTCGGCTTCCGGACGATCGAGCCGGGCATCCGCACCGAGTACGCCTCCTTCGACCGCGACGCCACCGACGAGTCGATGATGCTGACCGGCGACCTCAACGTGGCGGTGGTCGAGTGGATCGTGCAGTACCGCGTCGCCGACCCCTACCTCTACCTGTTCAAGGTCCGCAACCTGGAGGACACCTTCCGCGCCATGAACGAGGCGATCATGCGCGAGGTGGTCGGGGACCGGACGGTCACCGAGGTGCTCACGGTCGGGCGCCAGGAGATCGAGTCGCGCGTCGAGGAGCGGCTGCAGAACCTGGCCAACCAGTACGAGATGGGCATCACCATCGACCAGGTGGTGCTGCAGGACGTCAACCCGCCGGACCCGGTCAAGCCCTCGTGGGACGAGGTCAACCAGGCCCAGCAGCAGCGCGACCGGATGATCAACGAGGCGCGGGCCGAGTACAACCGCGTGATCCCGCGCGCGCGGGGCGAGGCCGAGCAGACGGTGCTGCAGGCCGAGGGCTACGCGCTCGACCGGGTCAACCGCGCGCAGGGCGAGGCGGCCCGCTTCGAGGCGGTCCAGGCGGCCTACCGGCAGGCCCCCGAGGTCACCCGGCGCCGGCTCTACCTGGAGACCATGCAGCGCATCCTGCCGCGGGTCGGCCGGAAGCTCTACGTGGACGAGGACGCCACCGGCGTGCTGCCGCTGCTGTCGCTCGACGGCCAGCCGCTGCGCCGGACTCCCGAAACGCCCGCGGCGGCCGGAGGTGGACAATGAACAGAAGCGCTCTCTCCCTCGTCGTCGTCTTCGCGATCCTCGTGGTGGCCGCGCAGGCCACCTACACCGTCAGCGAGACCGAGCAGATCATCCTGACGCAGTTCGGCGAGCCGGTCGGGGACCCGGTGATCTCCCCCGGGCTGCACTTCAAGGCCCCGTTCATCCAGCGCACCAACGTCTTCGAGAAGCGCTTCCTGGAATGGGACGGCAACCCCAACCAGGTGCCGACCCGCGACAAGCGCTTCATCTGGGTGGACACCTACGCCCGCTGGCGGATCGTCGACCCGCTGCTCTTCTTCCAGCGCCTGCGCGACGAGCGGGGCGCGCAGTCGCGGCTGGACGACATCCTCGACGGGGAGACCCGCAACGCCGTCGCGCGGCACGACCTGATCGAGCTGGTGCGCAGCACCAACCGCGACGCCGCCGACGTGCCGATCGAGTCCGAGGAGGAGGAGGCCATCCTGGAGGAGATCGCGCGCGGCCGGCAGGAGGTGACCCGCGAGATCCTGGAGACGGCCGCCGCCCGCACCGCGGACCTGGGGATCGAGCTGCTCGACCTGCGCTTCAAGCGGATCAACTACGTCGAGGAGGTCCAGCAGGACGTCTTCGCGCGCATGATCGCCGAGCGGCAGCGGATCGCCGAGGAGTTCCGGTCCGAAGGCCAGGGCGAGTCGGCCCGCATCCACGGCGAGCGGGAGCGCGAGCTGGCCCAGATCCAGTCCGAGGCCTACCGCCGGGCCGAGGAGCTGCGCGGCGAGGCCGACGCCAACGCCACCAGCATCTACGCGGACGCCTACAACCGCGACGGCGACTTCTACGCGTTCACCAAGTCGCTGGAGACCTACGAGGCGACCATGGACCCGTCGACGCTGTTCATCCTGGGGACGGACAGCGAGCTGCTGCGGTTCCTGGAACGGGCGCGCTGACCGTCCGCGGGCGGGCCGCCGCCGCCGCGAATCCCCGCGGCGGCGGCGCGTCGCCCGATCGGGCGTCGGACGTCTATTCCCGCGGAACGCGGGTCCACTTCTCGTCCGAGGCGGCGCTGGCGACCACCGCCTCAAGGAACAGCATGCCGCGCAGGCCGTCGTCCACGGTCGGGAAGTCGAGGGCCAGCGGGTCCGGCTCGACGCCCCGGATCCGGGCGCGGATGGTGTCGCAGACGTTGGCGTAGACGTTGGCGAACGCCTCGCAGAACCCCTCGGGGTGGCCGGCCGGCAGCCGTGTCGCGCGCGCCGCCGCGGGACTCGCCCCGGCGACGTGGGCGTGGCCGCGGCTCCAGGTCTCCTCCGGCCCGTCGAGCGCGGTCACCTGCAGCGTGTTCGGCGCCTCCTGACGCCAGCGGAGCCCGCGCCGCGCGCCGTAGACCCGCAGGGCGAGCCCGTTCTCCTCGCCCACCGACACCTGGCTGGCGGACAGGACCCCGCGCGCGCCGCCCTCGAAGCGGACCAGGACGGCGCCGTCGTCGTCGAGCCGCCGGCCGTCCACGAACGTCGTCAGGTCCGCCGCGAGCTCCGTGATCCGCCGCCCGGTGACGTACTCGGCGAGGTTCTCGGCGTGGGTCCCGAGGTCGCCGACGCAGCCGGCGGCGCCGCTCCGCGCCGGGTCCGTGCGCCATTCCGCCTGCTTCACGCCGGTCCGCTCCAGCGGGGTGGCGAGCCAGCCCTGCGGGTATTCCACGACCACCTTGCGCAGCCGGCCGAGCTCCCCGCCGCGCGCCAGGTCGCGGGCCAGCTTCACCATCGGGTAGCCGGTGTAGTTGTGGGTCACCGCGAACACGCGGCCCGACCGCTCCACCACGCCCTTCAGACGCCGGGCCTCGGCGGCGTCGAAGGTCATCGGCTTGTCGCAGACGACGTGGACGCCCGCCTCCAGCAGGGCCGCGGCCATCGGGAAGTGCAGGTGGTTCGGGGTGACCACGGAGACGAAGTCGACCCGCTCCCCGGCCGGCAGCCTCCGCTCGCGCTCGATCATCTCGTCGAGCGAGCCGTAGACGCGCGCCGGGTCCAGCAGCAGCTCGCGCCCCTTCTCCCGCGAACGCCGGGCGTCGGACGAGAACGCCCCCGCGACCAGCTCGACGCCGCCGTCCAGCAGCGCCGCGCGCCGGTGCACGTCGCCGATGAAGGCGCCCGGACCGCCGCCGGCCATCCCCATCCTGAGCCTCCGATCGAGCATCGCCGCCGTCCCCTCCCCCGTTCCCGGCCTCGCGCGCGGCGCCGGTCACCGCGGCGCGGACGCCCGCTTCCCGAACGCCGCGTCGAAGGCTTGGCGGGACGGCGCGAAGTCGACGCCCCGGACGAACTCGCACGACTCGCGGGCGCCGTGCTCGCGGTCCATGCCGGAGTCCTCCCACTCGACGGACAGCGGCCCGGCGTACCCGATGCGGTTCAGGGCGCGGACGATCGCCTCGAAGTCGACGTCGCCGCGCCCCACCGAGCGAAAGTCCCATCCCCGTCCCGGCTCCCCGAACCCGAGGTGCGACGAGAGGATGCCGCTACGGCCGTCCAGGGTGACCGCCGCGTCCTTCATGTGGACGTGGTAGATGCGGTCCGGAAACTCCTCGAGGAAGCGCACCGGGTCGACTCCCTGCCACTTCAGGTGGCTGGGGTCGAAGTTGAAGCCGAAGACGCGCCGCCGCCCGACGGCCTCGAGGGCCCGCGCGGCGGTGACGACGTCGAAGGCGATCTCGGTCGGGTGGACCTCCAGGGCGAAGCGCACGCCGTTGTCCTCGAACACGTCCAGGATCGGGTTCCACAGCGCGGCGAAGCGCTCGAAACCGGCCTCGATGGTGCGCGGGGCGACCGGCGGGAAGGAATAGAGCAGGTGCCAGATCGGCGAACCGGTGAAGCCGCAGACCACCGGCACGCCCAGGTTGCGCGCCGCGCGGGCGGCGTTCTTCATCGTCTCGACGGCCCAGGCGCGCTTGGCCTCCGGGTCGCCGGCCAGGTCGGCCGGCGCGAAGGCGTCCGACCGCTCGTCGTTCGGGTCGCAGACGAGCTGGCCGGCCAGATGGTGCGAGATGGCCCAGCAGCCGAGGTTCTCCGCGGCCAGCAGCTCCTTCCGCTCGGCGCAGTAGTCGGCGTCCGCCGCCGCGCGGCCGACGTCGAGGTGATCGCCCCAGCAGGCGAGCTCCAGCCCGTCGTAGCCGAAGTCCGCGGCCTTCGCGGCCAGCTCCGAAAGCGGGAGGTCGGCCCACTGGCCGGTGAAGAGCGTGACCCGACGCGCCATGAATCCTCCGTCCTTGCCGTTGCAGATCGCCCGTTTCGTCCCCGCGGGGCGGCCGCGCGCCCGCGGCCGGGACGTTCGGCCGCGAGACGAAGCCGGCCGACGCGGCGCGCCCCGACCGGCTGTCCGGGCGCATGAAGCGGGCGGCGCGCCCGGACGTCTCGCCGCGCGCCCGGCCGCGCCGGCGGTCCCGCGCGGCGGCGGCGCCCGGCGCCCGTCTCACTTCATACCACAGCCGCGCCGGCGTTCCGCATGCGAACCGGCCGCGGCGGGCGCCCGGCGCGCTATAGTGCGTCGATTCCGCGGCGCGCAGCGGGAAAACCGGACCGATGGCGGCGGAAGTCAATCGCCAGTGGCGGCTCGCGTCCCGGCCGCGGGGAACGGCGGCCGAGGCCGCCTTCTCCTACCACGAGGAGCCGCGCCCGGCGGTGGCCGACGGCCAGTTCCTGGTGCGGACGCTCTACGTCGCCGTGGACCCGGAGTCGCCGGAGCGGGTCACCGGCCCGGCGGACCCGGCGGACCGTCCCGCGCCCGTAGCGGACCCGTCCCGGGACACCCTCCCCCCGGAGGACGGCCCGCCCCCGCGGGTCGGCGCCGTGATGCGCGGCCCGGCCCTCGGGCAGGTGGTCGAATCGCGCCGCCGCGGTTTCGCCGCCGGCGACTTCGTGTCCGGGGTCATGGGCTGGCAGGACTACGGCGCGAGCGGCGGCAGCGGCGAGGTCCCCGTTCGGCGCTTCGAACCCGTGCATCCTCTCCCGCGCTACCTCGGCGCGCTGGGCGCCGGCGGCCTGACCGCCTACTTCGGCATGCTGGAGGTCGCGCGGCCCAGGGCGGGAGAGACGGTGGTGGTGTCCGGCGCGGCCGGCGCGGCCGGGGCGACGGCGGCGCAGATCGCGAAGATCCGGCAGTGCCGCGTGATCGGCGTCGCCGGCGGGCCGGCGAGACTCCGCCGGCTCACGGAGTCCCTCGGACTCGACGCCGCCGTCGACTGCCGGCCGGAGGCTCTCGGCGAACGCCTGCGAGCGCTCTGTCCCGGCGGCGTCGACGTCTGCTTCGCCGAAGGCGGCGGGCGGACCGTCGAGGTGGTCCTCGACCACGTGGCCACGTGGGGGCGCATCGTCCTGTGCGGCGCGGTCGCGGGCCGGCCGCAGGCCGCGGCGGCCGACCTGGCCCGGCTGGTCGCGCGCCGCGTGCGGATGGAGGGCTTCGCGGCCCGCGACTACGCGCCCCGCTTCCAGGAGGCGCGGCGTCAGCTCTCGGCCTGGCTCGCCACGGGCGCGCTGCGCTCCTGCGAGGACGTGCGCGAAGGCTTCGAGAACGTCCCGCGGGCCTTCCGCGGCCAGGGCGGCGGCGCCGGCCTCGGCCAGGTGATGGTCAAGCTGGCCGACCCGGCGTGACGGTCCCGTCAGCGCCGATCCACGACACTTGACAATATCCCGGTCGATGCCTGCGATCTCCTGTCCGGATGCCGAGTCCACGACCCGGCTCCGTTCAGGCTCATCCGTCGTTGAATGAGAGCCTTGCTCTTGTGCCGCCCTCGGAACGTCCACTACACTGGGGGATCGGATGCGACTCCGGGCACGAATCCTGACCGCGGGCAAGTTCGCGGTGCTGGCCGGCGCCCTCGGCGGCACGTTCGGCCTGTGCGCCTTCGCGGGCATGCAGATCGCCCTGAAGACCCGCGAAGTGGCGACGCCGGACCTGCGCGGGGCGAGTCCGCAGGACGCCGCGCGCCGGCTCGCCGGCCTCGGACTCCACACGCGCATCGAGCCGTTGCGCCGCATCCACCCGGCGATCGAAGCGGGGCTGGTCGCCGAGCAGGAACCGCTCCCCGGCATCACCACGCGCCGCCGGCGCAGCGTGAAGCTGTGGCTCAGTTCCGGCCCGAACCGCGGCGAGGTCCCGGCGCTCGTCGGAGAGTCGGAGGCCGGCGCCCGCGAGCGGCTGCGCGACGACGTCTTCCTGCTGCAAGGCGTGTCCGAGATCCGTTCGAACCGCTATCCGACCGACGCCGTCGTGGCCCAGGAACCGCCCCCCGCCAGCAACGGCGAGAGCGTCTCGCTGCTGGTCAACCGGGGCGAGCGCGGCCGCACCTACGTCATGCCCAACCTCATCGGCGTGGCCGGGGACGGGGCCGCGGAGATCCTGCGCGCGCGCGGCTTCCGCACGACGGTGGTCGGCGACCACCCGTATCCCGGCGTGGCGCCCGGCATCGTCATCCGGCAGGCGCCCGAGCCCGGCCTGCAGATAGCCCAGAGCGAGACCATCTCGCTCGAGGTGAGCCGGTGACGGCCGCCGCGGACGTGCGGATCGCCCCCTCCGTCCTGGCCGCCGACCTGGCCGCGCTCGGGGACGCGGTGCGCGCCGTGGAGCGGGGGGGCGCCGACCTGTTGCACGTCGACGTCATGGACGGGCGGTTCGTGCCGAACATCTCGATCGGCCTGCCCGTCGTCGAGGCGCTCGAGCGCGTCGCCGGCGTGCCGCTCGACGTGCACCTGATGGTGACCGAGCCCGAACGGCACGTGGAGTCGTTCGTGGCGGCCGGGGCGGCGATGGTGTCCGTGCACATCGAGGCGTCGCCGCACCTGCACCGGGACCTGTCGCACATTCGGGCGCTCGGCGCGGCGGCCGGCGTCGCCCTCAACCCCGGCACGCCCGCCGCGGCGCTCGAAGGGGTGGCCGGGACCGTCGACTACGTCGTCGTGATGTCGGTCAACCCGGGCGCCGCCGGCCAGCCCTTCATCCCCGGCAGCGGCGCCCGGGTGCGCGAGGTCCGGCGGCTTCTGGACCGGGCGGGAAACCGCGCGCCCGTGGCCGTGGACGGCGGCGTCGGCCCGGCGAACGCCGCCGAGGTCGTCGAGGCGGGCGCCGAAATCCTGGTCGCCGCGTCGTCGATCTTCGGAACGGACGACCCTGCGGCGGCCACCCGGCGACTTCGCGAGCGGGCGCTGGCCGGCCTGCCGGCGGCCCGGAGCGCCTAGCGGACCCGTGCCCAGCAGTTCGTGTCAGGTGCGTGTGCGCTACGCGGAGACCGACAGGATGGGCGTGGCCTACTACGCGAACTACTTCGTCTGGTTCGAGGTGGCGCGCTGCGAGCTGCTGCGCTCCCTCGGCGGCCGCTACCGCGACCTCGAGGAGGACGGCGTGCTGCTGCCCGTCGTCGAAGCGCACTGCGACTACCGCGCCCCGGCCCGCTACGACGACGACGTCGACATCCACACGACCGGCTCGCTGCGTTCGCGGGCGCGGGTGGCCTTCCGCTACGAGGTCCGCCGGCGCGCCGACCGCACCCTGCTGGCGTCGGGACATACGGTCCACGCGGCCGTGGACCCGTCCGGCAAGCTGCTGCGGATCCCCCCCGGCCTGCGGGCGATGCTGTCATGAGGGCGCTGGTCACCGGCGCCGCCGGCTTCATCGGATCGCACCTGTCCGACCGCCTCCTCGAACGGGGCCACGAGGTGGTCGGCGTCGACTGCTTCACGGACACCTACCCGCGCGCCGTCAAGGAATCGAACCTGGCGTCGCCGCGGGCGCGGGCCCGCTTCCGCTTCGTCGAATCCAGCCTCCGGGAAGCCGCGTGGCCCGCCCTGCTCGACGGCGTGTCGCACGTGTTCCATCTCGCGGCGCAGGCCGGCGTGCGCGGCAGTTGGGGACGCGACTTCGCCCTCTACACGGCGGCGAACGTCGACGCCACCCAGGTGCTGCTGGAGGCGTGCCGGGACCGCCCGCTCGAACGGTTCGTCTACGCGTCGAGCTCGTCGGTCTACGGGGACCGCGTCGCCCTGCCCGCGCGCGAGGACGCCCGCCCCGGGCCGCTCTCGCCCTACGGCGTCACGAAGCTCGCGGCCGAGCACCTGTGCATGCTCTACCACGAGAATTGCGGCGTGCCGGCGGTGGCCCTGCGCTACTTCACGGTGTACGGCCCCCGCCAGCGGCCGGACATGGCGTTCCACCGGTTTCTGAGCGCGCTGCTGGCGGACCGGCCCCTCCGTCTCCACGGCGACGGCGGACAGACGCGCGACTTCACGTTCGTGGAGGACGCCGTCAGCGCCACCGTGGCCGCCGCCGAACGCGGCGCCGCGGGCGCCGTCTACAACGTCGGCGGCGGGTCGCGGGTTTCCATGAACCGGGCGATCGAGATCCTTGCGCGCTGCGCCGGGCGCGTTCCGGACGTGCGGCGCGGCCCGCCGCAGAAGGGCGACGCGCGCGACACGTTCGCCGACACGGACCGCGCCCGCGCCGATCTCGGGTTCGCGCCCAGGGTGCCCCTCGAAGAGGGGGTTCACGCGGAGTGCCAATGGTTGACTGCGTCCGTTTCCGCCGCCTCGTGAACGCGGCCGGCGTCCGAATGCCGGCCGTCCTGCTGTTCGCCGCCGCCGCGCTCGCGCCGGCCGCCTGCGGGGGCCGCGACGTGGAGATTCCGGACCTCACGCAGGCCGACGCCGACCAGATCCTGTTCGAGCGCGGCTCGCAGGCGCTGGAAGAGGAAGCCTGGTCGACCGCCCGCGAGTACTTCGTCCAGATCCGCGACAACTATCCGCAGAGCGCGCTGCGCGCGCAGGCCCGCCTGGGCATCGTCGACTCGTACGAAGGCGAGGGCACCGACGTCGCCAACGTCTCGGCGCTGAGCGAGCTGCGGGAGTTCCTCCGCCTGTACCCGCCCACGCACGAGCTGGCGCCCGAGGCCCAGTTCAAGCTGGCCATGGTCTTCTTCCGGCAGATGCGGCGCCCCGAACGGGACCAGACCGAGACCCGCTCGGCGATCGCCGAGTTCGAGACCTTCGTCGAGCTGTACGCCGAGTTCGCCGACCCGGGGCTCCTCGAGGACGCGCGCGCGCGGCTGCGCGAGGCCCGCGACCGCCTCAGCGACTCGAACTTCCTGATCGGCCGCTTCTACCACCGGCTCCGCTACTACCCCGGGGCCATCGACCGCTTCCGCGAGATCCTCGACGAGGACCCCGGGTACACGCGCCGCGACGCCGTCTACTTCCACCTCGCCGACGCGCTGGCCTCGACCGACCGCGGGGCCGAGGCGCTGCCGCTGTTCGAACGTCTGGTCTCCGAGTTTCCGGCGACGGAGTTCATCGAGGACGCCGCCCTGCGCATCGCGGAGCTGAAGGTCGCCATGGACCTCGACAGCCCGTGAACGGCGGCCTCACCCGGCGTTCGCGCTCTTCTTGCCGATGGCGTCGCCGCCCCGGGGCGCCGGGGCCTCCAGGGAAGCCGGCTTCGCATGCGCGAGGACGCCGCCGAAGCGGCGGTAGTAGTCCGCGGCGGACCACAGCGACGTCACCAGCACCAGCCACAGCGCCGCCTGGCCCAGCAGCCGGAACGGCCAGGCCTGGGCGCCGAGGATCAGCAGCAGGATGGCCAGCACCTGCGTGACCATCTTGACCTTGCCGAGCGGCGACGCGGGGATCGTCACGCCGCGCGTGTAGGTGAGGCTACGGAACACGGTGATGGCCAGCTCCCGCCCCAGGATGACCGCGACCATCCAGGCGGAAGCCATGCCCATCTGCACCAGCGACACCAGCGCGGCGGTGATGAGCAGCTTGTCGGCCAGCGGGTCCATGAGCTGGCCGAGCTGCGTCACCTGCCGCCGCCGCCGGGCGAGGTAGCCGTCCAGCCAGTCCGTGAGCGCGGCCGTCCCGAAGATCGCCGCGCCCAGCAGCTCCCTCGGCATGCCGAAGACGCGCTCGGCCTCGAACCGCGTCAGCAGGACCACGACGAGCAGCGGGACGAGGAAGATGCGGGCCAGCGTAAGCGTGTTCGGCAGGTTCATGGCAGTGCTCCGCGGCTCGACCCGGGAGCGATTGTACCCCGCCCCCGGCCGCGTGCGCCCGCGCGGCCCGCGGGCGGCAGGCTATGATCCCGGTCATGAAGGCGCTCGTGCTGGCCGGAGGATTCGGGACGCGCCTCCGCCCGCTGACGCTCAACACGCCGAAACCGATCGTTCCGATCTTCGACCGCCCGTTCCTGCGCCACCAGATCGACCTGCTGAAGCAGGTCGGGGAAGTCGACGAGATCATCCTCAGCCTCAACTACCATCCGCAGCGGATAGAGGCGGTCCTCGGACACGGCGAGGACGCGGGGCTGCCGATCCGCTACGTGGTGGAGCCGCGGCCGATGGGCACCGGCGGCGCGGTCAAGTTCGCCGAACCGCACCTCGACGGCACGACCATCGTCTTCAACGGCGACGTCCTGACCGAGACGGACCTGAACGCCGTGGTCGAACGCCACCGGGCGCGCGGCGCCCGGGCGACGATCGTGCTGACGCCCGTCGAGGACCCGGCGCGCTACGGCCTGGTCGAAACCGACGGCGTCGGCGACGTGACGCGGTTCATCGAGAAGCCCGACCCGGCGCGCATCACGTGCAACACGATCAACGCCGGCATCTACGTGCTCGAGCCCGAGACGTTCGACCGGATCCCGGCGGGCGTCAAGTACTCGATGGAACGGTCGTACTTCCCTTCGCTCGTGGAGCGCGGCGAAGCGTTCACGGCCTGCATCGAGCGCGGGTACTGGCTGGACATCGGCACGCCGGCGGCCTACCGGCAGGCGCACCGCGACGTCCTCGACGGCCGCTGCCGGGCGGGACGCGCGGGACTGGCCGGTCCGGGAGAGAACACGGTGTCGGCGGGCGCCGCCGTGGCGCCGGACGCGCGGTTGCTGGCGCCGTCCTTCGTCGGAGCCGGCGCGGCCGTGCGGCCCGGCGCGGAAGTCGGCCCGCACGCCGTCCTGGGAAGCGGCTGCGTGGTGGAGGCGGGCGCCCGGGTCCGGGACGCCGTCGTGTGGCCCGAGTCGATCGTCGGCGCCGGCGCGGCCGTCGAGGGGGCCGTCGTCGGCCGCCGCTGCCGCATCGGCGCCCACGCGCGCCTCGGCCCCGGCGCGGTCCTCGGCGACGACTCGACGCTGACCCCCCACACCCGTTTCGGAGAGGCATCCACGAACCCATGAGTCGGACGATTGATCCGGGCATCTTCAAGGCCTACGACGTGCGCGGCGTGTACGGCGCCGAGATCGACGCGGACGCGGCGCGGCGGATCGGGCGGGCCTTCGCCGCGTATCTCGACGCAGACCGCATCGCGGTCGGAAGGGACATGCGGATCGGCGCACCGGAGATCGCCGAGGCGTTCATCGAGGGCGCGCTGCGGCAGGGCGCCGACGTCGTCGACCTCGGCCTGATCGGGACCGACATGCTCTATTACGGCGTGGCCCGCGACGACCTCGACGGGGGCGCGATGATCACCGCGTCGCACAACCCGAAGGAGTACATCGGGATGAAGCTCGTGCGGCGGCAGGCCGTGCCGCTGAGCGGCGACGCGGGCATCGGCGACGTCCGGGACATGGTCCTCGGCGACGCGATTCCGCCGGCCCCGCGCTCTCCGGGCCGGCGTTCGCGCGCCGACGTGCTCGACGCGTACGTCGACCACGTGTTCTCGTTCATCGACGTCGAGGCGGTGCGCCCGTTCGACCTCGTGCTCGACGCCGGAAGCGGCATCGCCGGCCTGGTCGCGCCCCGCCTGTTCGACCGCCTGCCGTGCCGCACGACGCGCCTGTGCTTCGAAGTGGACGGGACGTTTCCGCACCACGAGGCGAATCCGCTGATCGAGGAGAACCGGCGCGGCCTCGTCGCGCGCGTCCGCGCCGGCGGCGCCGACGCGGGCATCGCCTGGGACGGCGACGCCGACCGCTGCTTCTTCGTCGACGGGGACGGCGGCTTCGTCGCCGGCGACTTCGTCACTGCCCTGCTGGCCGAGGCCTTCCTCCGCAAGCAGCCCGGCGCGAAGATCGTCTACGACGTGCGCGCGAGCCGCGCGGTCCGGGACACCGTGGCGGCCTACGGGGGCACGGCCCTGATGAACCGCGTCGGCCACGCCTTCTTCAAGGCCCGGATGCGGCAGGAAGACGCCCTGTTCGGCGGCGAGGTCACCGGACACTACTACTTCCGCGACAACTTCTTCGCCGACAACGGATTCATCCCGGCCCTGCTGGTGCTCGAGCTCATGTCGGTCCGCGGGCGGACGCTCGGCGACCTGCTGGCCCCGTTGCGCGAGACGTACTTCCTCTCCGGAGAGGTCAACACGCGCATGCCGGACATGGAGGCGGTCGACGCCACGCTCGACCGTCTGGCCGAGCGCTACCGGGACGGAAACGCGCACCGGATGGACGGCGTCTCGGTCGAGTACGAGTCCTGGCGCTTCAACGTCCGCCCCTCGAACACGGAGCCGCTCATCCGCCTGAACCTGGAGGCGGCGAGCCGCGCGGAGATGGAACGGCGGCGCGACGAAGTGCTCGCGATCATCCGGCAGTAGCACCGGCGCGCGGCCGGCGCCCGGCCGGCGCCCGGGAACCGCCCGCCGGTGCTAGAATGGCGGGCATGTCACGGGGCGAGCGGGAGTAACTCAGTGGTAGAGTGTCAGCTTCCCAAGCTGAAGGTCGCGGGTTCGACCCCCGTCTCCCGCTCCAGCATTCCATGCGCGCGCGGCCGGTGAACGCCGGCCGCGGGGAGCGCGCCGCGGCCGATCCGCCGGAAGGCGTCTCGTCGCTGGGCCACGGGCACGCCGCGGCCGGCGAAATCCGGGCGGCGGAGCATCTGATCATCGAAGGCTCCTTCGACGGGCGCATCCTGAATCCGGCCCACGACGTGGCCATCGGCCGCGGCGGGAGTCAGAGCGGCGAGCTGCGCGCGCGACACGTCACCGTGCTCGGCCGGGCGGCCGGGCGGCTGGTCGCGGACCGAATCGAGATCGCGGACGGGGCGACCGTCGAAGGGCAGCTCCTCGCCGGCCGGCTCGTGATCGCCGACGGCGCGGTGTTCCAGGGGACGATCAATCTTGCCGAAACCGCCGCCGACGCCTCCCGCCGCGAAAGCGAGCCGGGGCGGGAGTCTGCGCCGTAGAACGGCCCGGACTCCTGAAGGATTGGGTTGGGCGCCAAGCGGAGCCGCAAGGCGACGATTGGCGGGCGGCGGCGGTCCGCCGCCCCGGATACGGGCGCCGCGGCGGCCGTCGACGCCGTGCGCCCCATGACGCCGCGGCCGCCGTCGACGGGCGCGGACCGGGTGCGGCCGATCGCGGCCAGGCTCCGGCTCGCCGAGGCGGTCCGCCCCTACGCGAACCGCCTCTGGCGGCCCGGCGCGCCGCCGGCGCCGACGCTCCACCTGGAGGACGTGTCGGCCATTCCGTTCCTTTCCGGCATCGCCGGCGTCGAGGAGTATCAGCATCGGGCGCGGGTGCGCGCGGCGCCCGGCGACGCGTACGCCACGGTGACCGGCGTCGACCCGGCCTACGAGACCTACTGCGCGGAGCGCCTCGGCCTCGGTGCGGTGACCCACGTCGCCGCCGAGGCGGCCGGGGCGTCTTCCCCGCTGGCGGTCGCCGAGGGCTGCATGGCGGGCGCCGCGTTCGACCTGATCACGGACATCGCCCGCCGCAACGGGCGGCTCGTGATCCACCCGTACATGGCCGTCGAGCCGGTCTGGGAGCTCGCCCGGCGGGTGGCCGCCCGGGCCCGGGCGCGGGTCACCGTGCTGGGGCCTCCGCCGCCGGTCACGTGGCTGGCCAACGACAAGGCGCTGTTCGACGAAGTGGTCACCGCGGCGCTCGGTCCGGGCTGGACGCCGGAGACCCGCCGCGGCCGCACCGTCCCGGCCCTGGCGGCCGAGCTGCGGGACCTGGCCGCGACCCATGCCGCGGTCGGCCTGAAGCGGACCCGCTGCGCGTCGGCGATGGGCAACGAGGTCTTCGACGGCGCCGGCCTGCGCGCCCGATCGGCGGAGCGGGTCGAGCGGACGGTCGCCGGATTCCTGGAACGCACCGAATGGACGCCGGGCGAGACCGTGCTGGCGGTCGGCTGGGAAGAAGCCTCCGCGTCGCCGTCGACGCAGTGGTGGATTCCCCCCCCCGCCGCCGGCCCGCCGCGTCTCGACGGCATCTGCGAGCAGATCCTCGAGGGGCCGCGGAAGGTCTTCACCGGCAGCCGTCCGAGCACCCTGCCGGGGCCCGTCAACCGCCGGCTGGCGCACGCGGCCGGGCGCGTGGCCGAGGCGCTGCAGGCGCTCGGCTACGTGGGGCGCTGCTCGTTCGACCACCTCGTGCTCGGTGACCCGGGCGGCGACTTCCGCATCCGGTTCACGGAATGCAACGGCCGCTGGGGCGGCGCCAGCACGCCGATGCGGCTCGTGGACCGGCTGGTGACGCGCGTCCGCGGCGCACGGCCTCCCTACCGCGCGCAGGACGTGACCGACCGGCGCCTGACCGGCGCGCGCTTCGAACACCTGCTGGAACGGGCCGGCGCCGAGGCGTTCGACCCGGCACGGGGCGCCGGCCGCTTCATCTTCTACAACGTCGGCCCGCTCGCCGGGTTCGGCAAGTTCGACGTCATCGCGCTGGGCGACACGCAGGACGCCGCGGAGCGGGCGGCCGTCGAGACGCTGCCCCGGCTTCTGGGCGCCTGACGAGCGGGTACGCGCGCGGCCCCGTAGAATAGGCAGGGATGTCCGACGCCGAAGCCACGGCCGCGACGGCCGCGCCCGGGATGGATTCCACGGTGGCCCGCATGCGGGAGCTGCGCCGGACCTTCCACCGCCGACCGGAGTTGAGCTACGAGGAGGTCGAGACGGCCCGGACCATCATGGCCGAGCTCGATCGCCTGGGCATCCCGTACGAGTACGGCGGCCGGGGCGGCGGCGTCGTCGGACGCCTGGCGGGGGCGGGTCCCGGCCCGCGGATCGCCCTGCGCGCCGAGATGGACGCGCTCCCCTGTTCCGAGGAAACGGGCCTGCCGTTCGCCTCCGCGGTCCCGGGCCGCATGCACGCCTGCGGCCACGACGTCCACATGGCGATGGTGCTGGGCACGGCGGCGCGCCTGGCCGCCGACCCGCCGCCCGGGTCGGTCGTCCTCGTGTTCCAGCCCGCCGAGGAGCGCGGCAACGGCGCCCGGATCATGGTGGAGGCCGGCGCGCTCGAGGGCGTCGACGCGATCTTCGCCGGACACGTCACCACGCAGCACCGGGTGGGCGAGATCATGATCGCCGACGGCGTCATCACCGCCCACTCGGACCGTTTCGACGTCGAGGTGCACGGCGAGAGCGGGCACGGCGCCCGGCCGCACGAGGCCGTCGACGCCGTGGTCGTGACCGGACTCCTCATCACCGCCATCCAGTCCCTGGTCTCGCGGCACGTGAACCCGGTCTCCCCGTCCGTGGTGACGATCGGCTCGGTCCACGCCGGGACCGCCGCCAACATCATCGCCGGCCACGCCGCCCTCGAAGGGATCATCCGCACCACCCGGCCCGACACGCGCCGGAAGATCATCGACGGGCTGCAGCGGGCCGCGCGCGCGATCGGCGAACTGCACCGCGCCCGGGTGCGGGTCACGCTCGGGGAGAGCTGCCCCGCCGTCGTCAACACGCCGCGCGAGACCGCCGTCGCCGCCGCCGCCGCGCGGGACGTCGTCTCCGGAGCGGGCCTCGTGCGGCAGGATCACCCGAGCATGGGGGCCGAGGATTTTTCCTGGTTCCTGCAGGACACGCCCGGATGCTACGTACGTTTCGGCGCGAGCGCGGACGGCGCCTACGTCCCGCTGCACCATCCCCGCTTCGACGTGGACGAGGGGGTGCTCGCGGTCGGCGCCCGCTTCTTCGAGCGCGCCGTGCGGCGCGCCGCCGGCGGCGGCCGGCCATGACCCCGCGTCCGCGCGCGGCGCCCCGCCACGCGCCCGCCCGCCACCTCGCCGAAGGCCCGGGGCCGCGAGCCGGAGCAGGACGAACCGCGCGCCGGTCCCGCCCGTTGCGCCGACGCCTCGCCGGACGCCTGGGGAGCGTCCTGCTCGCCGCCCTCCTCGCGGCGGCCGGTTGCGGGGACCCGGCGGCCCCCGTCACTTGGGCGGACGTGGAGGAACGCATCCGAGAAGCGTTCCCCGGCGCGCCCTCCATCGACACCGCCGCCCTCGCCGCGCTCATGCGGGACCCGGCGCGCGCCCTCGTGCTGCTCGACGCGCGCGAGCCGGAGGAATTCGCGGTCAGCCACCTGCGGGGCGCGGTGCGGGTGACCTCGGCGGATCACGCCGCGGCGCTGCTGCGGTCCGCGCCCGAGGGCGCCACCGTGGTGGCGTACTGCTCGGTCGGAGTCCGCTCGGCCCGCCTGGTGGCGGAACTCCGCGGCCGGGGACTCGCGAACGTCCACAACCTGGAGGGCTCGATCTTCCGCTGGGCGAACGAGGACCGGCCGCTCTTCCGCGGCGGCGCGCCCGCGCGCCGCGTGCACCCCTTCGACGAGACATGGGGCGTGCTGCTGACGGCCGACCGCCGGGCCTTCTCTCCCTGACCTCCCTGACGCCCACCAAGCTCCTTGCGGCTCCGCTCGGCGCCCAACCGGACCGCTCCGGGAGTCCGCGCCGTTCTACGGCGCAGACTCCTGTCCGGGGTCCGCCGCGGCGCGCGCCGGCCGCGCGGACGCGCCCGCGTCGACGCCCGGCGGGCACGCGCTCCGTTTGACACCGTGCGTCCCGCGGGGGCATGCTTGACGCTCCAGGGAGGAACTCCGTTGCCCGACACACCCGCCCGCCCCACGCTGCTGCAACGCGCCGTGCTGTGGATTCTCCACGCCCTGATGTTCTACGCCGTAGTGTTGCACCCGGTCCTGCTGATGGCCCGGTTTCAACCCGACGACGTCGTGCACTACGGCTTCCTCCGCTGGATCGCGGTCGTCCTCGTCCTCTACTGGGCGGCGTCGCAGCTCTTCTTCACCGAGCGTCCCGCCGACACGCGGCCGGGACGCCAGACGCTGGCGGTCACGGCGGGGATCCTGCTCGTCCTCGGCGTCTTCACGCCGATCGTGTCCTTCCCCTTCGTCGGCGACGTCGACTTCTTCCGGGCGGGATACGGCGACGGGTACATCCTGCTGGCCATGGCGGGTCTGTCGATGGCCCTGGCGGTCACCGGCCGCTGGAAGCAGGTGCTGGTCCCCGGGCTCGGCGCCCTGGCCGTGGTCCTGTGGACGTTCCTGAGCGTCCAGGACACGGTCTCGCAGGCCCGCTCCGGCGTCCCGGCGACGCTGGCCGGCAATCCCCACGAGGGCCTGGCGGCGTCCGTGATGCAGGCGATCGAGTGGAAGTGGGGCTGGCTGCTGCTGTTCGCCGGCAGCGGCCTGCTCGTCTACTCCGCCGCCCGCCGCGACGATCTGGCGGACGAGGCATCGCCCTTCGCCCCGGCCGGGATCGAGGACGAGCCCGCGGCCGCGCCCTTCGCGGCGCCCGCGAGCGCCGAGGCCACGGCGGCAGGGCCGGCGGACGCAAGCGCGACGGCCGAGGCCGCGGCGGACGAAGCGAGCGCGGCAGCCGAGGCCACGGCGGCAGGGCTGGCGGACGAAACGAGCGCGACGGCCGTGGGACCAGCGGACGCAAGCGCGACGGCCGGGGCCGCGGCGGCCGGGCAGGCGGGCGAAGCAGGGGCCGGGGCGGTCGAGACCGCCGGTGGAGAGACGGCGGCTCCCGCGGACGAAACCCGGTCAGCTACCGCGGGCGCCGCCGAACCGGCGGCGACACGCCCGAAGAGCGCCGCCGCCGAGGGTCCCGTCACCGCCGCGGTCGAGACGCCGGCGACGACGCCCGAGACCGCCGCCGAGCAGAAGCCGCCCGCCACGGTGGACGACGCTCCTCCCGCGGTCCAGCCGGCGGAAGCGAAAGCGTCCACGCCGACGCCGGAGGCCGCCGCGGCCGAACCGGCCGCCGAAGAATCCGGCGCCCCGCCGGCGCCGACGGCCGCCGAAGAGTCCGAGGCCACCGCGAACGAGCCGGCGGCGAAGAAGGACTGAATCGGAAACGCCGCCCGCCAGCCGGCCTTGCGCCGAGGCCGCGGGAGACATCCATTTCGCTTGGCCAAGTCCGCCAAGCGAGAGGGTGTTCCGCGCGTAGTTGAAGTCGGTGGCGACTCCCGCCCGTCGGTCAGGCGTTTCAACCCCCGCCCCCCTCCCGGGGGCTCGGCGTGAAAGCACGGATGTGTTAGTCTGACGCTTTCGGGGTGCGCGGACCCTGCGGAGCCGACATGACCACCGCCTACGCCTACAGACGCGGCCAGCGGTGGAACGCGATCTGCACGGATCTCGACATCGCCGTGGACGGCGAATCGCTCCCGGCGGTCGTCGGGTCGCTTGAGACCTGCATCGATCTATACCTGGAAAGCGTCGCCGAACTGCCGACGGAGGAACGCGGGCGTTTCCTGACGCGGCGGGCGCCGTGGCGCGTCAGAGCGTCGTTGGCGGTGTCGACCCGGCTCCATCGTCTCAAGGGCGACGCCGACGGCCAGGCACGCTCGTTTCTGCTGGAATCCCACGTCGCGGCATCCGCCTGACCGATTCACCGGCCGCCGAACACACGCCACGGCAGAACCTTCATCCTCGCCGGCCCGCGTGCCTTCACCGTTCGCCCGGCCCGCGTGCCCGAGCAGCGCGGCGAGAAACACCGCGCGCCGAGCTGCGAAGGCCGACGGGGCCGAGCAGCGCGGCGAGAAACGCCGCGCCGGCCGGCTTTCCCGCACGCGCCGGCCGCCTCTTGCGCCGGCCGATCCCGGTCACGCCAGGATGCCGTCGACGACCCTCCCGTGAACGTCGGTCAGCCGGAAGTCGCGGCCCTGGTACTGGTAGGTCAGCCGGGTGTGGTCGATGCCGAGCAGGTGCAGCATCGTGGCGTGCAGGTCGTGGACGTGCACCGGGTCCCGCGCGACGTTGTAGGAGAAGTCGTCGCTCGCGCCGTAGGTGGTGCCCGGCTTGACGCCGCCGCCCGCCATCCAGATGGTGAAGCAGCGCGGATGGTGGTCGCGGCCGTAGGTCTCCTCGGTGAAGACGCCCTGGCAGTAGGCGCTGCGGCCGAACTCGCCGCCCCAGACCACCAGCGTCTCGTCCAGCAGACCGCGGTTCTTCAGGTCCCGCACCAGGGCGGCCTGCGGCTGATCGACGTCGCGGGCCTGCCGCTCGATGCCCCGGGGCAGCCGCGTATGCTGGTCCCAGCCGCGGTGGAAGCACTGGATGAACCGCACGCCGCGCTCCGCCAGCCGGCGGGCCAGCAGGCAGTTGCGCGCGAAGGTGCCGGGGCGGCGGGAGTCCGGGCCGTAGAGGTCGAAGGTGGCGTCCGGCTCGCCGGACAGGTCGGTCAGTTCCGGGACCGAGCTCTGCATGCGGTAGGCCATCTCGTACTGCGCGATCCGCGTGCTCGTCTCCGGGTCGCCGAACTCCTCCTCCTTCAGCCGGTTCAGCGCGCCGAGGTCGTCGAGGAAGCGCCGCCGCGCGCCCTGGTCGACGCCCGGCGGGTTCGACAGGTACAGGACCGGGTCGCCGGTCGAGAGGAACTTGACCCCCTGGTAGCGGGTGGGCAGGAAGCCGCTGCCCCACAGCCGGTCGTAGAGCGGCTGCCCGGTCTGCGCGGAGCCCTTCGAGACCATCGCCACGAAGGTCGGCAGGTCGGCGTTCATCGTCCCGAGCCCGTAGGACAGCCAGGCGCCGATGCTCGGCCGCCCGGCGAGCTGCGCCCCGGTCTGGAAGAACGTGATGCCGGGGTCGTGGTTGATCGCCTCGGTATGCATCGACTTGATGAAGCACAGCTCGTCGACGATCCCGGCGGTGTGCGGCAGCAGGTCGCTGACCCAGGTCCGCGACTCGCCGTGCCGCCGGAACGGGAACTTCGACGGCACGAGGGGGAAGCGCTCCTGCGCCGCGGTCATGGTGGTGACGCGCTGGCCGCCCCGCACCGACGGCGGCAGGTCCTCGCCCACCATCTCCTGCAGCCGGGGCTTGTAGTCCCACAGCTCGTGCTGCGACGGCGCGCCCGACTGGAACAGGTAGATCACCCGCTTCGCCTTCGGCGCGAAGTGCGGCAGGCCGGACAGCCCCCCGGCGGCCGGCGCCGCCCCGGGACCGGCGGCCGCCGCGTCCTGTCCGAAGACGGACGCCAGCGCGGCCGTGCCGATGCCGGTGCCGGCGAGCTCGAGGAAACGCCGCCGCGTCAACCACCGTTCGAGAGGCGTGTTCATCGTCATTCCTTGGTGATGGTCCCGTCGAAGTTCAGGATCAGGTTGGCCACCAGGGTGTAGGCGGCCAGCTCCGCCACGTCCAGCGTCTCGTCGCGCGGCGACTCGCCCTGGCGGATCAGCTCCAGCGCCGCGGCGCGGTCCGCCCCATAGCGTTCCAGGTGCCCCCGGAAGCCGTCGACCAGGATCGCCTCGGCGGCCGCCGGCGGCCGCCGCGCGGTGGCGAGGCGCCAGGCGAACGCGACGCGCTCGGCCGGGGTCCGGCCGCCCTCGGTCATCATCCGCTCGGCGAGCCGCCGCGCCGCCTCGACGTAGGTGACGTCGTTCATCAGGTTCAGGGCCTGCAGCGGCGTGTTCGTGCGGCCGGTGCGCACGATGCACGTCTCGCGGGTCGACGAGTCGAAGGTCATCATCGTCGGCGGGCCGAGCGTCCGCTTCCAGAAGGTGTAGAGACTGCGGCGGTACAGGTCGTCGCCCTCGCTCCGGACGTAGTCGCCGTAGCCGCCCTCGACCATGTCGGCCCAGAGCCCCTCCGGCTGGTACGGCTTGACGGACGGTCCGCCGACCCGCTCCGCCAGGAGCCCGGACACGGCCAGCGCCTGGTCGCGGATCATCTGCGCCGGCAGGCGCAGGCGCGGCCCGCGCGCGATCAGCCGGTTCTCCGGGTCGGCTTCGTGCTCCCCGGCCGTCACCCGGGAGGACTGCCGGTAGGCGGCGCTGGTCACGATCAGCTTCTGCAGCGCCTTCACGTCCCAGCCCGAGTCGACGAAGGTGGTGGCGAGCCAGTCGAGCAGCTCCGGATGGCTGGGGTACTCGCCCTGCGTGCCGAAGTTCTCCGCCGTCCCGACCAGGCCCGTCCCGAAGTACATCTGCCAGAAGCGGTTGACGGTGACCCGCGCGGTGAGCGGGTGATCGGGAGCGACCAGCCAGCGCGCGAACGCCAGCCGGTCGGCCTCGGCGCCCTCCGGCAGCGGCGGCAGCACGGCGGGGACGCCGGGAAAGACCTCTTCGCCCGGGTTGTCGTAGGCCCCGCGGTTGAGCCGGAACGTCGGGCGGCGCTCGGCCCGCTCCTCCATCACCATGACGGTCGGGAAGCTCGCCCACAGCTCTTCGCGTTCGCGCTCGAGGGCCGCGGCCTCGCGCCAGGCCGCCCGGATTTCGGGCGGCGCGTACTGGTCGAGGAAGGCCAGACGCAGCTTCGCCGCCTGGGCCGGCGTGCGCCGCTCCGGCGCGGTCCGGGCGATGGAGCTCAGCGGTTCGGCCGTCGCCACCACGGCCGCCAGCTCCGGACCCAGGGCGGCGCCGTAGATCCGCACGTCGTCGATGACCCCCTCGAAGCGCGGCTTCGCCGAACCGCTGGCGCCGATGCGCAACGGGTAGCGCTGCGGCATGCGGTTGCCGACGAGGTCGAGCAGCGCCTTCGTCTGCCGCGGCTCGCCGTTCACGTGGATGCGGATGCCGCCGGGGGTCTTGGAGCCGTCGTAGGCCGCGAGCACGTGCTGCCATTCGCCGAGCCGCAGGTCCTCCACCGTCTCGGCGCTGACGCCGTCGTCGAGGATGCGGGTCGACATGTTGAAGCGGAGCTTGCCCTCCTCGAGGTAGAGCCCCCAGCCCACTTCGCCCTGGTCGCCCGCGTCGGCGCGCGAGACGATCACCCCGTTCGAGGCCGTCGGGTAGATCCAGGCGGCGAGGGTGAAGGGATCGTCGTAGCCGAGGTCCGGGCCGAGTCCGGCGTCGATGAAGCGCCGCCCGTCGAAGGCGGCGGCGTCTCCGACGCGGCCGTCGACGAACTGCGGCCGGCCGTCCTCGAGGACCGCGTTCACGAACGTCCCTTCGCGGACCCCGGCGACGTCGCCGTCGAGGGCGTGGTGCGCCAGCAGGTCGCCGCGCGGCGTCCAGTCGACGCGCCCGGCGCCGTGGAGCGAGCGCTCCCACGCCGCCTGCGCCGCCTCCACGTCCGCGCCCAGGGCCGCGAACGCCTCGCGGGCTTCCCGCAGCTTCTCGTCCAGCGCGGCCGCCTCGGCCTCCTGTTCGGCGGTGGGAGCCGTGATGAGCGGCGGCGAGTTGACGTACTTGAACGCCTTGCCGCGCTCGGGAACGTTGTTGAAGTGGGCGAGGACCTCGTAGAACTCCTGCTGCGAGATGGGGTCGAACTTGTGGTCGTGGCAGCGCGCGCAGCCCAGCGTCAGGCCGAGCCAGACGGTCGAGGTGGTCTCGACGCGGTCGACGGCGTACTCCACCAGGAACTCGTCGACCACGATGCCGCCTTCGCCGTTCTGACTGTGGTTGCGGTTGAAGGCGGTGGCCAGGCGCTGATCGCGGGTTGCGCCGGGCAGCATGTCGCCGGCGAGCTGTTCGACGGTGAACCGGTCGAACGGCATGTTCGCGTTGTAGGCGTCGATCACCCAGTCGCGCCAGCGCCACATCGTCCGCTCGCCGTCGGTCTGGTAGCCGTTGGTGTCGGCGTAGCGCGCCGCGTCCAGCCACTCGCTCGCCATCCGCTCGCCGTAGCGCGGCGAGCCCAGCAGCCGGTCGACCGCCCGCTCGTAGGCGTCCGGGGAGTCGTCGTCGAGGAACGCCGCCAGCTCCGCCGGCGTCGGCGGCAGCCCGGTCAGGTCCAGCGTCACCCGCCGCAGCAGGGTCGCGCGGCCGGCCTCCGCCGACGGCTCCAGGCCCTCGGCGTCCAGCCGCGCCAGCACGAAGGCGTCGATCGGGTTGCGGACCCACTCCGGCTCGGAGACCGGCGGCGCGGCGGGCCGCTCGGGCGGGACGAACGCCCAGTGCGACTCCCACTCCGCCCCCTGATCGATCCACAACCGCACCGTCTCGATCTGCTCGTCCGTCAGCGGCTCGGCGCCCCGCGGCATCCGCAGCCGGCTGCTCCCGCTCACCAACCGCTGGTACAGCCGGCTGTCCGCCGCGTTCCCGGCCACCACCGCGGGACCGCCCAGGCGGCCGCGGTCCTCGAACAGCCCCTCCTCGACGTCGAGCCGCAGGCCGCGCTGCCGCGCCGCCTCGTCCGGCCCGTGGCACGAGAAGCAGTTGTCGGAGAGGATCGGGCGCACCTCCCGCGCGAAGTCGACGACCCGCCCGGCAGCGGACCCCTGCCCGGCGCCGGCGCCCGGCTCCGCGCGAAGGTCCGCGGGCAGGAGGCCGGCGCCCGGCAGCACGGCGATCAACGGAATCAGAAGACGCGCGCCCCGACGTGTCGTATTCATCGACTTCTCCCGGCGGCGGCGGTCCGTGGACCGCCGCCCGACGCGGCCGTCCCGACGCGCGGGAGACCGGCGACCTTCCCCCGAACCGTACGCCGCGTCACCTGGATACGCGGTTGGCGGAGCCGCCCAGGAACAGCCGTTCGCCGTTCTCGAGGACGAAGTTCCGGCCGACCGCCTTCTCCGTGCCGTCCTTGGCGCGGTAGCCCTCCACCGCGAGGAACGTGCCTATCTCGACGGTGTTGCGGTTGACGCCCTGCCGGATCAGCTCGTTGGGGCTTCCCCCTTCGACCAGCCACGTGGACACGGTTCCGTCCCCGGCCTCGACGTCGATGTGGAACCACGAGTGCGGGTTGATCATCTCCCACTTGACGAGCCGGCCCTCGAGCGTCAGGGGCTGCTCGACGTCGAACTCCGCCGAGAAGGCATGATGCCCGGACAGCGGCGCGGCGGACAGCAGCGCGGCCGCGCCGAGGACGACGACGCCTCGCATCGTGCGCATGGACGGATCCTCCTGGTCCAACCGCTACGGGTCCACCTGCTTGCGAAGGTGGCCGTAGATGAGATCCTCGACGAACTCGACGCAGCGGAACTCCATCAGCTCCGCGTTCGGCTCCACGCGCCGGTAGAGCGGCATGCGCATGCTCCACGGGCGGGTGAAGACGTTCGGGTCCTCGAGCGTCACGTGGTAGTCCAGCGTCTCCGGACTGCGCGCGGTGAACCGCTCGACGACGCGCAACGCCGGGCCGTGGTGGTTGCCCGCCCGGTCGAACCACGTCATCCCGTTGAAGCCGCTCGTCTCGACCACGAGGGTCTCGCCTTCCCAGCGCCCGTTGGACCAGCCCATCCAGGAGTCGGCCGGCGACTCCACGTGGTCCTCCATGTAGACGGTGCGCACCGCGCCGGCGAACTCGTGGAGGATCATGACGTGCGAGCGGCTCTGGATGATCTGGAACGGATGCGGCATGTAGGTGGCGCGCGGCACGCCGGGCAGATAGCACTTGACGGCCGGGTCGCGCTCCAGGCGGTTGGCGAAGTTGTCGTCCCGCCGCGCGAGCGCCTCGGGCGTGTAGGGGATGGCGCCGCCCTCCACCACGCCGAGCCCGCCGGGGACCGCGCCGAGCGCGCCGAGCTCCCGCACCGGGCTGAAGTCCGCCGAGCGGGGTTCGACGTCCCGGTGGGCGTTGTTCAGGGCCTGCCAGATGCCGTTCAGGTCCGGCGTGCCGTCCGCCGTGCGGGGCGCCGTGTAGCCGGTCTGCTGGGCGTGCGCCGCCGCCGGGGTCAGTCCGAGCGCGGCGGCCGCCAGCGCGGCCGCCAGCGTCCGGGCGAACGCCCGCCGCCGCGGCGTCGGACGCCCCGTCATCGCTCCTCCCGCGCGGCCGCCTCCGCCGCCTGCCGCTCCTCGAGGCGCGCCCCGACCAGGGTGTTGTACAGGCCGTAGTTGCCCTCGTGGCAGGCGTGCTCGAACAGCGGGCCGATGGTCTCCTTCATGGGCATCTCCGCCGTCCACGGCCGGTCCCACGTCAGCGGGTCCTCGACGGTGAAGCGGTAGAGGATGGTGTCGTCCGCCACGCGGGTGAAGCGTTCCGTGACGCGCATCCGATCGCTCGACCCGTTGAACGGGTTCCTGCCGTTGAAGTTGGCCGTCTCGACCACCAGCGTGTCGCCCTCCCAGCGGCCGCGGGACATGCCCATCCACTGCCGCGTCCGCTCCGGCGGCGCCCCCCGCCCGTCCAGGGGGATGATCCGCGCGTCGTGGATCATCTCCACCAGGATCATCACGGCGTCGCGGTTCTGGACGACGTGGTAGTTGGCGTTGTAGCCCGCGTTCATCATCGGCGGGCCGGCGCCCCGCATGATGATGCAGCGGTCGTCGAGCTGGTTGTTCTCGGCCGAGTCCCAGCGTCCGCCCCGCCGTTCGCGCTCGGCCGCCGCCTCGGCCGCGCGCCGGCGCCCCTCGGCGTTGAGCGGGGGCAGACGGCCGTCGGGCGGATCGACGATCAGCGACGTGCGCAGGTTGCGGGCGAACGGCGACTGGCTGCGGTCGAGCCCGAACTGCGTGAAGTCGTAGTGGACGTCGGGGATCGTGCCGGGGACGGTCAGCTCGGCCTCGCGGGCCGCCCGGCCCGACTCGATCGCGGCCACCTCCTCGACGGTGTAGAAGGCCTTGTCCACGCCCTCCGGCCGCTCCAGCGGCGTATAGGTCTGGTTGGTCCAGAACCCCTGCAGGTCGGGGTGGCCGTCGGCGGTCCGCGGAACCGCGTACGCCTCGGTTTCCCGCGCGGCGCCGGAAGACGGCTGCGCCTCGCCGGCCGCGGGCGCCGCCCAGACGCCGACGGCCACCGAGACCGCCGCGGCGGAAGGCAGGCAACGGAATCGATGACGCATGAGGACCCTCCTCCCCGCGTGTTCGGCCTTCGCGTCCGAAGGCGAAAGAAATGGTCGGGATGACTGGATTCGAACCAGCGACCCCCTGACCCCCAGTCAGGTGCGCTACCAGACTGCGCCACATCCCGACGCCCCGCGCTCAGACGGCCATCCGGTGGTCCTTTCCGATGCTCACCCGCCCCGCCGGCCCGCGCGGTCCGCCGAGAGCAGCTCGAGGATCGACCGCAGGCCCCGTTTGACCTCCAGGAGGCGCTCGCGGGTCTCCGGCCCCACGAGTTCGCCGACGGTCTCTTCCGGTTCCGGCTGCTCCGCGTTCGCCAGCTTCCGCCGGGCCGCCCCCAGCGTCAGCCCCTCGTCGTAGAGCAACCGCCGGATCTCGAGCACCAGCTCGAGGTCCGCCCGCCGATAGACGCGGGCGCCGCTGTTCGTCGAAGCGCCCAGCGCCGGGAACTCGCCCTCCCAGGACTTCAGCACGTACGGCTGCACCCTGGCGATGGAGCAGACCTCGGCGGCCTTGAACAGCGGCCGGTCGGGAATCTCGATGTCGACTGTCGGCACCCCGCCCTTCGTCTCCGGCGACGAGGCAGTATAGCGCAGATGCGCGGGCCGGCCTCGGCGGCGGTCCCGGCCGGCGTGACGGCTGCCGGCGCTCCTCTTCTCCCCTCTCCCGCCCGCGCGTCGGACCATTTGACCCCTGCGCCGTTGGTCGTCATGATGAGCAGCGACACCGTTGCCGATCGTCAGCACATGACACCGCCCCTCGTCTCCCGGCGGCTGGACCTGCGGGCCGTCGTCGAGCGGAAGTCCTGCTTCCTGTTCGGTCCGCGGCAGACCGGCAAGTCGACGCTGATCCGCCAGCAGTTCGCCGACTGTCCCGTCTGGAACCTGCTGGACCAGACGCTGTTCCTGCGCCTCTCCCGGAATCCGGCCCTCATCCGCGAATCGCTGGCCGACCGCCGCGGGACCCGCATCGTGGTGATCGACGAGATCCAGCGGATGCCGGAGCTGCTCGACGAAGTGCACCTGCTGATCGAGGAGCACGGCATCCGGTTCCTGCTGACCGGATCGAGCGCCCGGCGCCTGCGGCGCAAGGGAGTCAACCTGCTGGGCGGCCGGGCGCGGTCGCGCGCGCTGCACCCGCTTCTCCGCGTCGAGCTCGGCGACCGGTTCGATCTGGACCGAGCGCTCGAGCACGGTCTGCTGCCGCCGATCTTCTTCTCCGAATCGCCGGCCGAGGACCTCGCGGGCTACGCCGGCGACTATCTCCGCGAGGAGGTCGCGGCCGAGGCGCTGGTCAGGAACGTCGGCGCGTTCAGCCGCTTCCTGGAGGTGGCGGCGCTGGCCCACGGCGAGCTGGTCAATTTCGCCGACGTGGCCAACGACGCGCAGGTGCCCGCGTCGACGGTCCGGGAATACTACGAAATACTGAAGGACACCCTGATCGCCCACGAGGTGCCGGCGTTCACCGACACCCGCGGGCGGAAGGCGATCTCCACGTCGAAGTACTATCTGTTCGACGTGGGCGTCGCCCGCCACCTCCAGGGGCGGCGGGGGCTGGCGCCGGGAACGTCCGAGTACGGCATGGCCTTCGAGAGCTTCATCGGCCAGGAGATCCGGGCTTGGTGCGATCACCACCGGCATCCCGCGCCGCGGTACTGGCGGTCGAAGTCGCAGTTCGAGGTCGACTTCGTGTTCGCGGACATGGCCGTCGAGGTCAAGGCCAAGGCGTACGTCGGCGCGCGGGACCTGAAGGGCGTCAAGGCCCTGCGCGAAGAGGGCGTTTGCGCCCGCTACGTCGTCGTCTCCCTGGAGCCGACGCCCCGCCGCGCGGACGGCGTCAGCATCCTGCCCTGGGCCGACTTTCTGGACCGGCTGTGGGCCGGGGCGTGGCCGGAACCCGGCGCCTGACACCTTCTCGGCGCGGCGACCGGTCAGAGGAAGGCGCCGCCCCAGAGCCGTTCCAGGAAGACCTGCCACGGCAGGACGTCGATGGCGCCGGTGCGCCGCGGCGCGGGGTCCCGGCTGACCACCACGGCGCGGCGCGGCGCGTGTTCCTCGCAGAACGCCCGCAGCCCCTTCAGGTCCTCGGGCCGGACGCGCGGCGTTCCCTTCACCTCGACGGCCGCCTCGGCGTCGCGGCCGAGCACGAAGTCCACCTCCAGGCCCGACTTCGTCCGCCAGTACCGCACCGGGAGGTCCCGCTCGCGATAGCTCCGCCAGGCGAGCAGCTCCATCAGGACGAGGTGCTCGAAGGCGCGCCCGAACTCCGGTCCGGCCGCGCGGTCGATGCGCCGCCCGCGCAGGTGGCCGGCCACGCCGACGTCGAACAGGTAGAACTTCGGCGCCCGGACGAGGACGGCGCGGCCCCGGCGGCGGCTGAACGGCTCGACGAAGACGCCGAGCAGCGTGTCGACGAGTATCCGGAAGTACTCGCGCACCGTCTTCGAGTCGACCCCGCAGTCGCGGGCGACGGCGCTGAAGCCCACAGGAACGCCGACTGCCCCGCCGGCAGGTCCAGGGCCAACTCGCGCCGATACGAACCCATGCGGACGCCGCTCCTGGATGGCTTGACCATTCAGGATGGTATTCCGAAATGGTCTAATCAGCCCGTCGTCGTGCGCCACCGCTCCTGACCCGCCCGTTGCGCGGGCCGGCGGCCACGCTTGCGGCAGTCCGCGCGCCTACGGCGCGGACTGCAGGCGGGCGTTCACCCAGACGGGGCTCGACCAGGCCATGACGACCCGGCCGCGTACCGGGCTGCGCTGGCGGAGGCGGAGGTAGTAGATCGCGTCGTCGCGGAACCCGCCGTCGCGGCCGGACCAGGCGAAGTCGAGCGCGGCGGGCCGCAGGTCGTGAATCACGCGGAATCCGCCGTCCGGCCTCGAGTACCGCAGGATCTCCACGCTCTCGATGACGTCGGTCCCGTGCGCCGTGACGTCGAAGCGGGGGGCCAGGGCGGCCGTGGCGGCGGCGCGCTCGCCGCACTCGGGCGACGTGCCGGCGCACGGCTCGGGCAGCGGCGCGTCGAGCGCGATCTCGCTGCCCATCGGCGCGTCGTTGACCCGGAAGTCCAGCAGGATGCGCTGGCCCGTCGTGCCGTAGGTGCGCCGCGCGTGCAGCGCGTCGAAGACGGCCTCGCGCGTCAGCTCCGGCGCCCGCACCGCGGCCAGCCCCCAGTGCGGCTTGCCCGGCTGCGAGCGGTGATCGTCGGACGCCGCGATCGTGCTCAGCCGCAACCCCCGCATCCACGCGTCCTGCGCCGAAATCCCGGTCCGCGCCGACGCCGACCGGTTGGTGAACCCGCTCTGCTCGAACGCCAGCGGATGGCCCGGGTCGTACGCCTCGCTGAGGCCGTGCGCCGAGTAGATCTCGAAGTTGCGCCGCAGCGCCGGTTCGTCCTCGTCCCACGCCAGCGGTTGCGGGAACTTGTTGGTGTGGTGCGGGATGGTCAGCGCCTCGCCCGCGGTCAGCGCCGCCCACAGCTCGGGCAGGGTCACCTGGCTCGGAGAGAGCAGCGGTCCCGGCGCGCCCCGGAAATAGACGTTGTGGTGGCCCCACGGCGCGGGAAACGAGGCCTCGTAGGCGTGCAGCGTGACGAATTCACCCGGCGCGTGGTGCGCGTCGGCCGCCGCCGTGTACTCCTCCCAGACGTGGGGGCCGAGCCCCCGCGTGAAGCCCTCGCGCGCCGGACCGGAGCTGTGGTCCGTCATGGCGTGGAAGTCCAGCCCCGACACCCGCCGCGCGTAGTCGAAGACGCCGGCGCCCACGCCGTCGAAGCTGTGCCCGGTGTGCGAGTGCAGGTCGCCCCACCAGGTCCGCTCCGCCGGCGGCTCGGCGAACACCTCCATCGGGTTGCCGCGCGCGCGCAGCAGGTCGGCGCGCGCCGACGCCTCCAGGCGCACGATGCCCTCGCCGCGCGGCGTGAACGGCACGGTGGTCCAGCCCTGCCCCTCCGGGAACTCCACCGTCCGCGGCAGGTCGACGTCGCCCTGCAACACCCGCAGCCTCACCGTGTCGTGGAACGGAACGGAGGGGTTCGAATGCAGATCGACCGCGGCGAGACGCAGCTCCGCCCGCTCGCCCGCGACCAGCGCGGAGGGGCCGGCGAGCAGCAGCTCCGTGGCGATGCCGCTGCGCGAGGTGAGCGTGGCGTCGTGCTCGACCGGTTCGAACGCGCCGCTTCCGCCGCGGTCGACGCTGACCAGGATCGGCTCCGGCCCGGCCGCGACGATCGCCGCGCGCAGGCCGCGGCTGCCCGCGGACGTGTCGCCGTAGACGACCCGGATCGTCTCCCCCTCGCGCGGCGATCCCGAGACGACGTTCGCCCGCACGACGAAGACGTAGCGCTCCGACCGCCCGTCGAGCCCCGGCCGCGCCGACTTGACGAGGAAGTCGGACGTCTCCGACTCCACCTCCGCCTCGACGCGGACGTCGGTTCCCGAACCGTACGCCGCGACGTAGTGATCGTCGGTGGGGTCGGACGCCTGCAGCCGGTTCGCGGAGTTGCGCTCGCCCGCGTGCCAGGTGTCCGGCAACTGCACGCGCAGCGCGCCGCCCGGCGCGATGCCGCCGGGCCCGACCGTGTAGGTGACGGTCCACGTGCCGTAGTGTCCCGCGACGCCGAACGCCGGCGAGACCGTCACCGTCTCGCGCGGCTGCATCGCGCCCGCCGCCAGAACGCCCGCCGCGACCGCCGCCGCCGCCAGGGATGCTCTGCGCATGGCCGTCCCCGCCCCCCGTCAGTCCGGGTCTTCCAGCGAGTCGTAGAACTTGATGATGTCGCCGCGGTCGTCGGACTCGTTGAACGCCATCCCCGCCCGCGGATGCTGGTTCAGCACCCCCGTCATCATGTAGGGATAGTCGAAGCCCCACTTCAGGGCGGCGCGCATCGGCTCGATGTGGTGCTGGATGCAGTGCAGCACCGGCCGCAGCCGGAACTTGGGGTTGTGCAGGAAACTCAGCAGCAGCTCCATCGGGCAGTTGCCCGCTCCGCGCCCCAGCCCCGCCATGCTCGCGTCCAGCCGGTTGGCGCCCTTGATGGTCGCCTGCACGGTGTTGGCGAACGCGAGTTGCCGGTTGTTGTGGGCGTGCATGCCCACTTCCTTCCCGGCCGGCGACGCGTACCCCTGGAAGGTGTTCACGTAGGCGTCGATCTGCTCGCAGTAGAGGGCGCCGAAGCTGTCGACGATGCAGATGACGTCCGCCTCGGACTCGGCTGCCAGCGCCAGGGCCTCGTTCAGCTCCCGCTCGGGGACGGTGGACAGCGCCATCAGGTTGAGGCTGGTCTCGTAGCCCTTGTCGTTGGCGTCCTTGATCATGTCCAGGGCCAGCGGGATCTGGTGGATGTAGGTGGCCACCCGGATCATGTCGAGCACGCTCTCCGACTTCGGCAGGACGTCCTCGGCGTAGTCGCTCTTGTCGGCGTCGGCCATGGCCGACAGCTTCAGGGGCGTGTCGTTGTCGCCGACGATGCGCCGGACGTCGCTCTCGACGCAGTGCTTCCAGGGCCCGAACTGCCCGGGCGGGAACTGCTCGCGGGAGTTGACGTAGCCGATCTCCATGTAGTCGACGCCGCTGTCCACGCAGGCCTGGTAGACCGCCCTGACGGTCTCGTCCGGGAACCGGTGGTCGTTCATCAGGCCCCCGTCGCGGATGGTGCAGTCCATCACCTTGATCTCGGGGCGGTACGTAATCCAGTGGCCCGCGGGGGTCTCCCGCGGCGCTCGCTCGCTCATCGCACGGTCTCCTTTGCCGCGGCGCCGCGTCGCGCTGGTCCGCGCCGGCGCCGTTCCTGCTCCGCGGGGCGGCGAACCCGGCCGCCGCGCGCGCCGATCCCGCCGCGGCGGGCGGCCTTCCGCCGCAGCCGTCTCCCGATCCGGTTGATTCTACTAGGGATTCACGAAGTACGTCAGCGGTCCGGCGGGTCGTCCGCGTCAGGCTCCCAGCCGTCACCCCAGCGCGTCTTGCGCGCGGCCCGGTAGCGCGCGCCCTCGCGGCGCGACACCTGCTCTCGCCGCGGTCCCTCGGCCGCGCACAGGCGCAACGACACCCGGCCGCGCCCGGCCGCCGGCCGGCGCAGCACCCTCGCCGTACAGGGTTCGGCGCTCCGGCGGGTCAGCGCCACGTAGGAATACTTCTCGTCTTCGTAGCCCAGCGCGCCGCCCTTCAGCCGCCGGTGCACGCTCGAACGGCTGACGCGCGCGCCGAAGTGACACCAGTCGCCGGCGGCCAGCGGACACGCGCCGCCGTGGGGACAGGGCGCCGCCACGGCCGCGCCCCGCTCGAGGAGACGCGCCCGCGCCCGGACCACGCGCGCCGCGCCGGCCGGCGTGCCCGGCTCGACGACGACCAGCGCCCCCCGCGTCAGGGTCCAGGCCGCGTCGACCAACTCGTCGCGAGCCGGCTCGGAGAGCTCGCCCAGCAGGTAGCCGGCCAGCACCAGATCGTGCTCGCCGAGGTCGCGGACCCGCGCGGCGGCCCGCGGGAACCACGTCGACTCGACCCGCGGGGCGAAGCCGCCGGCATCGAGCAGCCGCCGGCCCAGCTCCGCCATGCCCGCGTCGCTCTCCACGTGCGCGGCCCGCGACAGCTCCGGGAAGTGCGGTTCGGCCGCCCAGAGCCCCGGCGCCGGTCCCGCGCCGAGCTCCAGGAGACTTCGCACGGTCAGGCCCGGGGCCCGGCGGCGCAGCTCGCCCAGCGCCGCGCGGGTCGCCTCGAACGTCGCGGGCAGCCTCACGGCCAGGTACGCCAGGCGATCGTGCGCCGCCGCGATCGGCGAGGCGCCCGCCGCCGCGCCGCCGCGATACGCCGCGGATAGCCGCTCCGACGCCCGCCGCAATTCCGCCAGCGGCACGCCGGCCAGCAGGCGCTCGACGGCCCGGCGCAGGACCAGCGGCCGGGGCTCCGGGTCCGCCGCCATCGTGAGACACTATACGCGGGTCCGCCGCGGCGGGCGGACCCAGGAGCCGCCACTTGCGCGCAACCGCCCCCGCGGCCACCGGCCGGTCCGGCACGCATCGGCCGCGCGGCGCCGACGACCTGGCCATCCTGCTGCCCGGCGGAGGCGCGCGCGGCGCCTACCAGGTCGGCTTCCTGCGCTGGGTCTCGCGGCACGTCCCCGACGCCCACTTCCCCATCGTGACCGGCGTGTCGGCCGGGGCCATCAACGCCGCGTTCCTCGCGGCGCACCGCGGGCCGCAGACCGAGGCGGTGGACCGTCTGGTCGAAGTCTGGAGCAACCTGACCGCCGATCGGGTCTTCCGCACCGACGGCCCCTCGCTGGGCGGCCTGGTGGCCCGCTGGAGCCTGCGGCTGATGGCGGGCGGGTCGCGGCTGACGCCGACGGTCCAGGGCCTGGTCGACACGGCGCCCCTGCGCTCGTCGCTGGCGGACGTCTTCGACACCCGCGGCGGAGGCATCGCCGGCATCGCGGAGAACGTCGCGGAGGGACGCCTGTGGGCGCTCGCCCTGCTGACCAGCCACTACGGCACCGGACAGTCCGTGGTGTGGACCCAGGGCCGGGACCTGCGCGAATGGGAGCGGGCCGACCGGCGCAGCCGGAACACGTCGCTGACGCTCGACCACGTTCTGGCCTCGTCGGCGCTGCCCCTGTTCTTTCCCGCCGTGCGCCTCGAGGACGGCTGGCACGGCGACGGCGGCATCCGCCTGACGGCGCCGTTCTCGCCGGCCGTGCATCTGGGCGCGAACCGCATCCTCGCCGTATCGACGCGCTTCGGGCCGGGCGGGACCTCCGACGGCGCGGACACGCGGGGTCACCCGCCCCCGATGCAGATCGCCGGGCAGCTCCTCGACGCCGTCTTCCTGGACGACCTCGACCGCGACGCGCTGGAGCTGGAACGGATCAACCGGCTGCTGCACTACATGCCGCCCGAGAAGCGGCGCGGCCTGCGCCCCATCGAGCTGCTGGTGATCCGCCCGTCGATAGACATCTCGCGCCTCGCCGCGGAGCACGAGGCGGAGCTGCCGCGCGCCTTCCGCCACCTGATCCGCGGACTCGGCTCGCGGGAAGTCAAGTCGGCGGGCCTGCTGAGCCTGCTGGCCTTCGAACCTTCCTATCTGAACCGGCTGATGGAACTCGGCGAGCGCGACGCGGAGGCGAACGCCGGCCGGATCCGCGCCCTGTTGCGCGCCGAGCCCGGCCCGAACCCGGCGCCCTGATCCCGAACGTCGGCCGGGCCGCTCTGCTCGTCCGCCGGCTACGGAGGCTGCCGCTCCGGCAGCCTCCGCGCTACAATTTCCGGGAGGCCGCGATGCCCGGCTCGTGCCCTGACTTCGACACCCCGATCGGGGCCTGCGCCTGGCGGGCGACGACAGCCGCACTTTCCGGGAGGCCGCGATGTCCAGCTCGTACCATGACTTCGACACCCCGATCGGGGTTCTGCGCCTGGTGGGCGACGACGAGCGCATCGTCCGTGTCGATCTCCCCAACACGGCGGCGCTCGACCCCGATCCGGCCTGGCGGGAGGCGCGCGGCGGCCTGCCCGCGGCGCTGCGGCAGGCCAGGCGGCAACTCCGCGAGTACTTCGACGGCGGCCGGCGCGGCTTCGACCTGCCGCTGGCCCCCGCCGGCACCGACTTCCAGCGCCGGGTCTGGCAGGAACTCGGCCGCATCCCGTACGGCGAGACCCTCTCCTACGGCGGCCTCGCCCGCCGCGTCGGCCGGCCGGGAGCGTCGCGCGCCGTCGGCGCGGCGAACGGCCGGAACCCGCTCGCCGTCGTCGTGCCCTGCCACCGCGTGATCGGCGCCGACGGCGCGCTCACCGGCTACGGCGGCGGCCTGCCCGTCAAGCAGGCGCTGCTCGACCTCGAACGCCGGGTCGCCGACGCGGCGCGGCCCCGCGCGTAGGGCCCTGACGTCTGTAGCGCGTAATGCTACGCTTTACTGGTGACGATACGCCACGTCAGGCACCGGGGAATTCGGCGCCTGTTCCTCAAGAACGATTCGACAGCGGTTCCACCGGCCACCGTCGACAAGCTCTGCAAGATACTGGCGTTCCTGCAGGACATGCAGTCGGTCGAAGAGTTGCACGCAATCGCTGCCTGGAAGGTCCATCGACTGACCGGCGATCGCAAGGGCGTCTGGAGTCTGTACGTGACCCGCAACTGGCGGCTCACCTTTCGCGTCGAGCGTGACGAGATCATCGACGTTGACTTCGTGGACCATCACTGACCGCGGGAGACCGACCATGCGCATGCTGAACCCGCCGCATCCCGGCGCCTTCATCAGGACGGAAGTGATCGAGCCGACGGGACTGACCGTCGCCGGGGCGGCGACTGCGCTCGGCGTGTCACGGCCGGCGCTGTCCGCGCTGCTCAACGGTCGATCCGACCTGTCCGGCACGATGGCCTTGCGGATCGAGAAGGCGTTCGGCGTCAGGATGGACACGCTCATGCGGATGCAGGCGTCGTATGACATCGCCCGCGCCCGCCGGCGCGAGAACGACGTCCGTGTCGCGCGTTACGTTCCGGTCGAGACCACGAGACGATAGTCCGCACCGGGCCGTCCTCCGAGCAGGACGACCCGACCCGAGTCGCCGACGCGGCGCGATCCCGCGCGTCAGGGCCTCGGCAGGGCCTCCCGCCCCTTGACAGCCGCGTCCCGGCGCGGCCATGATGAACCGAATCTGCCGGGAGGAGACTCGGCGGTTTTCGCGCCCCTGGGGCAGGTTGACTCTCCATGTTACGGACCCTCGGCGCCATCGGCGCGGCCGCCATGTTCGGCCTGGGCGTCTCGGCGCCCGGCCCGGCCGCCGCGCAGGACCGCGGCGGATTCTACGCGGCCATCGAACTCGGCGCGGCGCGGGGCGCGGCTCTGGACACCGACGTCGCCGGGGTCAACCACCCCACGAGATGCGACCGGCTCCTGTACGCCGCGCCGGGTGACGCGCCGACCGACGCCGCCTGCACGGACGATTCGCCCGCCACGCTGTTGACGAATTCGTTCTCCGCGCGAAGCGGCTTCGCGGGAGCGGCCGCCGGCGGGTACGCGATGGGCAACCTGCGCGTCGAAGCGGAGTTTCTCCAGCGGCGCCGCCCCGCGTCGAGCGCGCTCGTACGAGTGGCCGGCGGAAACGCCCCGTTGCTGAGCAAGGACTCCGAGTGGAGCCCCTTCGACCGGCCGTCGGAGACCGTGTCCGACTTCGTGGCCCGGCAACTGTTCGTGAACGTCTACTACGACGTCGCGAACGCCTCGCGGTGGACCCCCTTCGCCGGCGCCGGGTTCGGAGCCGCCCGGACCACGGCCCGCTACCGCAACCGTTTCGTTCGCCGCACGGACCTGGGCGGCCTCGATTGGCAGAACGCCGCCGAGGGCACGGTCAGCCTGCTCGACGCCGAGGTCGCCGGCGTCGCTTTCGGCGCCCAGGCGCTGGCCGGCCTCGACTACGCCGTCGACGACCGCATCTCGCTCGTCGCCAAGTTCCGCTGGGCCCGGTCGGGCGTGGTCGAGGCGAAGGATCTCCGCTGGACGCTGATCCGCAGCCACGAACCCGTCCAGGCCGACGGCGCGACCCCCTTCACGAGCGACGTGAAGCTCGGTCCGGACTCGCACTTCGCGCTGACGCTGGGCGTGCGGATCCGGTAGCCGGCGCCGGACCGAATCCTCGACGCCGGTCCGCGGTCGTTCGGCCCGCGGGCCGCGCCGGGCGGCCGGTCGACGCGCTCCCGCGGCGGCGTTATGATGGCGTCATGAAGGTATATCCACGCTCGGCGCGCACCAGGGACGCGGCGCCGGCCGGCGTCGGCACCGTTGCGCCGGCCGCGCGTGTCGGTCGTCCTTCCCTGGAGAATCTGCGCTTCCCCGGCTGCCGTCCCCTGCCGTTGCCGCGCGACCGGTTCGAGGACTTCGACGAGCGGCTCGAGTACTGGGACGCCCGCACCGAGACGGCGTGGGTCGCCGAAACGCCCGGCGCCGCCCACGAGGGCACGTCCCGGCGGCTGCCGCATCTGGCCGAGCGCATCGCCATGGCCCGCGGGGCGCCGATCGTCTCCCTCGGCTCGGTCGGGCTGATCGAGCGGGACGCCGGCGGCGCCCCGGTGCGGGCGATGCAACCGGACGAGACGCTGTACCTGCATCCGGACCGGACGGTCATCCCGGCCGGGTCGCTCGTCATCGGCGAGCACGACCTGCCGGACGTGGTTCTGGAGGTGGACTACACGACCGACGTTCGTCCGGGCAAGCTGCCGGTGTACGAGGCGTGGGGCGTTCCGGAGCTGTGGGCGGTCGTGCCGGAGGGAGCGCGCCGGCGGCGGCCGGGGGTGACGATCCACCGTCTGGTGGGCGGGCGGTACCGCTCGTCGGCGGCGAGCGTGGCGCTGCCGGGATGGACGGTGGCCGAGATCCACGCGGCGTTGACGGAGCGGGTTCCGTCGGCGCGCACCGACCGGGTGCTCGAGCGGGTGGGGCGGACGCTCGGCGCGCGGGCGGGCACCCGGCCCGACGACGTGCCGCTGATCCGGTCGTTGAACGAAGAAGCCTACGCGGCCGGACGCGCCGCGGGCCACGCGGCCGGATGCGCGGCCGGACGCGCCGCGGAGCTGGTCGCTACGGTGCGCGGCGTGCTTCAGGCGCGCGGCATCCGACTGACCGACCCGCCGGCGACCGGTTCCGACCCCTTCGCCGGCGCCTCGCGGGAGGAGGTGACGGCCGCGGCCGTCACCTGCGCCGACGAGGCGGACTTCCGGCGCCGTCTCGGTCTTCCGCCCCGGTGACGCCCCGCACCGTCGCGGCGGCGGCCTCGTTTCGACGCCTGGAGCCCGGCGCCGTTGCGCCGCGCCGGAATCGGATCCGGCGTTCGGGGCCGGCACGTCCGAGCCGTCCCCGCCCCCGCTACGGCAGGCTCAGCGCCACCCACTGGCCGGGGACCTCGCGGCCCCCGATGGGCACGACGACGTACTGCCGGCCCTCGTGCAGGTAGGTCATCGGGACGCCGGTGGTGCCCGCCGGAAGCTCCATCTCCCAGACGACGTCGCCGGTCGCCTTGTCGTAGGCGCGGAACCACGGCTCGCCGTATTGGTCACGATGTTCAGGGGCATGCCGTCCATGACGCGGCCACCTCCTGGATGCCGACGTCCGAGCGCCCACCAAGCGTCGCCTTGCGGCTCCGCTTGGCGCCCAACCTGACCGCTCCAGGGGTGACCAACCTGCTGTTCCGGCTCATGTCCGCCCAGTAGCCTCCTTGCCGTCGCCGGACCGAATCCTCGACGCGGCTACGCTCGGCAGACGTATCGCGATCTGCGTCGACCGATCGAGCAGCGTGGGTTCACACACGGCCGGTCGCGGTCCCGCTACGATGCCGGCGCCCGCTGCAGGTACTCCACGGCGCAATCAAGGAACTGCCGCAAATCCTCGGATGTCGACCTCAGAAGGACCGTGGAGAATGGCGGGTAGTCGTCCGCGTGCGCGGCGGCGGTAGCGAGTTGACAGGCGATCCGCAGGGTCACGATGAGCGCGAGGCACCAGCGCACGCCAGCGTCGTCGATCCGATTCGATGGTCGATTCAGGACTGCGGCCAACGGCAGGTCGTCGGGCGCGTCCCCGGCGCCGAGCGCGGCCGCCAGGGCTTTCGCCGCCTTCGGAAGCCCGTCAGGAGCGGTTCGGTTGGCGTGCGCCCACAGACTGCCGACGACCGTCGGGTTCTTCGAAGCGCTCGGCCGATAACCGGTCGGGTTCTTGGTCTCGGCCAGCGTGTTTCCGACCCGATCCAGCTCCTCGTCGATGCTCCCGCTTGCCGTACTCGCCAGGACCTTCAGATCCCACAGGCTCTGTATTCGCCGCCGATCGAGCCGCCGAGACGCCTGCAAGCGGCTGAGTAGCGCGCGGTCAATGTCGTAGAGAATGCGCCGCAGATCGTCAAGCCCTGTCGCCTCGTCGGAAAGCATCACCGCGGCGGACCACGTCAGATCCTCTATGCTCACCTGCGCCGTTTGCCCGGGCGTTACAGGGAACCACTCGGGCAACGGGATCGGTGACGACGTATCAGCCAGGCTCAACGCCTTGCGGCTGACGACGACCAGATCGATTCCCTGTCTTTCTCGGGCGACTTCATCCAGCTTCCGAATGTCGTCCCCGACGCGATCCAGGATGTCGGCAACGTCGTTCATCACGGAATTGGGATCGACGAAACCGCCGGTGCGCAGTACGTGGGGCACGAGAGCCAAGCTCCCGCGCAGCCGCATCAGATCCCGAGCGAAATCGTCACGGTCGGTGCGGACCAACACCCAGAACACGCTCAACGGACGGGGATCCTGCGCCCGCGATTCCCGAATCGCCTCGACTATGGTGTCCGGTTTCACCACTGCATCTACCCGCCGTCACGTCACTTTGGGGCGGACCGCGGCGGCGATGCGCCCGAGCGTCGGGATCCTGACTTGCACCCACTCGTCGTCGTATGAGAGAAAGTTCGCCTGGGAAGCTGAGCGCAGGATCTCGTTGCAGTCTGGCTCCCGCTCTCCTTGTGGAACGGGAATCCGACGCATCAGGTCTGGAAAACCGGACCGCTCCACACGAAATCCTCCAATCCCGTTGTTCGACAGCTCGCGCAGCACCCAATACGCCGTGAAGAGCCATCGGTTGTCTCGGTAGCCCTGTGCCGACATTGCTTCCGCCGCCGCATGCCTGAAGAACTGGTAGTCGGGGCTCAGGAGAATCCGGTCGGCGTTCAGCTTGCGGTGCGCGAATTCGCGGAAATCAGCGTCTCGCACGTGTAGCCCGCGAGGCCGTTTCTCTTCGATCTGCCACTCCACGAACTCCGCGAGGACGTTCGCGGTCAAATACGGGTGCCCCGCGGTCTCCGCGAACAGGGCATCCAGGAACGACGCCGCGCATTCGATCCGGTCGGTCAGTATCTTGCGCACCAGTTCCGGGAATTCGCCGACGGTGGTCCGAGGCGCATGTTCGAACAACGGAAACGCATCCTGCTGGACATAGGGAGCGAGCTGATTCTGATCCATGAGGATGAAGTGCGCGTCGGGTTGCTGCCCGAGCAACACCAGCAGGTTGTCGTACGAGAAGGTCATCAGTTGGTTGAGGATGGGTTGCACAACAGCATGTCGGATGGCCGGCTCTCGTTCGGCTACCGTCTTCAGCAGACCGAACAGTGTCTCGTATTCATCGAGCACGAGCACCAGCCGCTTGTCTTCATCGTTGACGAGGGGCGCACACTGCGCGACCGCGTCCTGCACGAACCGGCTCGAGATCATGTCGCCTTTCTCGATCGCCGCCCGTACGAGATCATGGAATCTCGTGTCGTCCGGTCGGGCCGCGCCGCAGGTTTGACTCACGATGTTCGAGTCGCCGCTCGTCGAGTCCAGATCAAGGCAGGCCGTTGTCTTCCCGCTTCGGCGTACGCTGCACCACAACCGCGCCCCTGGCCGCCGCTCGAAGGTTCGGAGCAGATCGCGCACGCTCGTGCGGGCCACGTGGAAGAGCGTCGCCCGGTCCCGATTCTGATCGCGCAGTGGAAAATCGCGGGCGAAGTTGAACGAGATCGGAGCGCTGCTGCTCGGATCACTGCGAAGCGCAACGAGGGCGCCGTTCCATATTTCGAAAGCCCGCGTGGCCGTTTCCTCCCGCGTCGCGCCCGCCGGAACGACGATCTCGGCAAGCTCCTGCCGCTCGGACACCATCTTTTGCACGTCCGGTCTCAACGGCGCAATGACCAACGTCACCTGACGGCGGGCGGCATCATCCATATCCGCTGGCGAGACGAAACCCTCATCCCAAAACGCGTTGACTTCCACCAGGCGCTGTGACACGGCGTCGCGGGGGGGCCGCACGGTGATGTCGAGGCGCCGTTGCAGCCAAGCGTACTGCCCGGCGACCGGCAAAGGGCGATAGTCGTCCGGTCTCTGGTAGAACTGCTCCAGGGCGTCGAGCAGCGGAAGAACCGACGTTCTCAACCCCTCAGCGAGAGGACCGGCGGCCAAGCGAGCGACGACATCCTCCGCGTGGCGTGGGATCAGGAACGCCATGTAGTGCATCCATGAGCGCTGAAATCTCGGAAGAACGGCGCTTCCCTTCTGCCGCCCGAACGACGTGGACGAGTACCCGTCGAGGATACCGCTCACCGCCGCCGAAACCGACAACCGCAACAAGGCAGGAGATCCGGGCTCGGAGGGAGCGGACGAACGAACGGAATAAAAGTCCAACGGCAGCGCCAAGAATCGTGATAGACCATTCAACGATTTACGAACGGCTTCGTCGTGACCGTGCGCGCCGCGAGCGAACTCGTATCCTTTCAGGAACGTGTCGCGGGTGTGGTCGGCGAGCAGCTCGGAGAGCGACCGGGCGGCGGTGCCGGACGGCGCGCGGTCCATCTCGCGAAGAAACCGGGGAAGGTACTCGGCAAGGCAATCCCGATAGAACGTGGACCATTGAAAAATGTGCCGTTCGCGGAGTTCATCGAGCGCTCTCCGAAAGTCCGTCGCGAGGTCCGGGTCCGGCTCGGTGACGCGGGTCCGGGCGGGTGTCCTGCGGGTCGATGGGGTTGAAAGGCCCTTGCCGCCGGACGCTTTCCGCGGGTCAACTCGCTCGGTCTTCCGTTCGAGGATCTCCGACAGGTTCTTGCGCCGCTTCGGCCAGAACTTTCCGATCGACTCTTCGATTTCCGGGCGCCATTCGGAGAGCTCATCGCTGTCCATCTCGCCGATGAGCGCCTCCAGCTTCCGCTCCGGGTCATCACCCAGACCCTGGGCCAGCATGTGCCCAATCTCGGTGAGGCGCTTTTCAATCGTCGACATCGTTCACCAGCACCCGAGGCGGGGCGGCCGTCCCTTGCGCAGCCCGCCCCCGCCCCCGCTACGGCAGGCTCAGCGCCACCCACTGGCCGGGGACCTCGCGCCCCCCGATGGGCACGACGACGTACTGCCGGCCCTCGTGCAGGTAGGTCATCGGGACGCCGGTGGTGCCCGCCGGCAGCTCCATCTCCCAGACGACGTCGCCGGTCGCCTTGTCGTAGGCGCGGAACCACGGCTCGCCGTAGTTGGTCACGATGTTCAGGGGCATGCCGTCCATGACCCGGCCGCCCTCCTGGATGCCGACGTCCGACCCCTCGCCGAGGAAGAGCAGCGTCTTCGTCAGCAGCGGTCCCGGGCGCCCGGGGGACCCGAGACGGCCGAGGTTCAGGTGGGCGATGGCCGGATGGTCGGTCGGCCCGCGGCCGTTCGGCGTCATCCAGACCACCTCGCCGGCGTTCATGTCGATGGCGGTGACGCGGCCGTAGGGCGGCTTGAACAGCGGCAGCCCGCGCGGCCCGCCGATCCACTGGCGGCGGCCCTTGACGTAGGCCAAGTTGGTGCGGTCGGGATTGCCCTCGATGATGTCGGCGACGAACGGCGACGTGATCGAGGGAACGTAGAGATAGCCCGTCTCGGGATCGAACGCCGCGCCCTGGACGTCGGCGCCGCCCTGCGAACCGGGAAGCTGGATGGTCCCCTGGTTGTCGTCGGGCCCCTCGCCGCGCACCGAGGGCGGCGTGAACATCGGGCCGATGGTGTAGCGCTCGACGATCTCCAGCGCCTCGGCGCGCAGCTCCGGCGTGAAGTCGATCAGGTTCTCGACGGTCGCCCCCTGGCGGTCGAACGCCGGCGGCTTCGTCGGAAACGGCTGCGTCGGCGAGACCACCTCCCCTGGCGTGCCGGACCGCGGCACGGGGCGCTCCTCGATGGGCCAGATCGGCTCGCCGGTCACGCGGTCGAAGGCGAAGGCGAACGCCTGCTTGGTGATCTGGATCACCGCCTTGACGTCCCGCCCGCCGACGGTCAGGTCGGCCAGGATCGGCGCGGCCGGGATGTCGTAGTCCCACAGGCCGTGGTGGACCAACTGGTAGTGCCAGACGCGCTCGCCGGTCTCGGCGTCGACGCAGACGATCGACTGCGTGTACAGGTTGTCGCCGGGCCGGTGCCCGCCGTACATGTCGTTGGTGGCCGAGGAGGTCGGCATGTAGACGTAGCCCAGCTCCTCGTCGGCCGCGAAGAGCGACCAGACCGGCGCGTGCCCGCTGTACTCCCACGAGCCGTCGCCCCAGGTGTCGGTGCCGAACTCGCCCGCCTGCGGGATGGTGTGGAAGACCCACTTCAGCGCCCCGCTACGGACGTCGAACGCGCGCACGTCGCCGCGGACGTCCTCCTTGGTGTAGAAGGTGTCGCTCATCGACTGGCCCATCACGACGGTGTCGCGCACGACGGTCGGGGCGCCGCCCCAGCGGTAGCGCGCGCCCTCGGCCAGGCCGGTCTTCAGATCGACCCGCCCGCCGTCGCCGAAGTCCGCGAACGGCTCGCCGGTATCGGGATCGAGCGCGTACAGCCACTCGCCGCGGTGGGCGATGATGCGCCGCTCCGCGCCGTCGGTCCAGAAGGCGATGCCGCGGTGCCCCGCCCCGCGGAAGCCGGCCGGCCCCTCCTCGAACGGCTGCTGCACCCAGATCGTCTCGCCCGTCGCCGGGTCCCAGGCCTCGACCAGGCCGACCGCGTTCGGCGCGTAGACGACGCCGTCGACCATCAGCGGCGTCGCGCGGTTCGCGTTGCCGTAGCCGAGGTTCGGGACCACGTCGAGGATCGACTGGTCGACCGTCGGCCGCGTCCACGCGATCCGCAGGCGGTCCACGTTGCCGGCGTCGATCCGATCGAGCGGCGAGTACTTCGTCGCGCCGAGGTCGGCGGCGTAGGCGCGCCACTCGCCGCCGGCCGCCCCGTGCTGGGCGAACGCGGGAGACGCGGCGCAGGACAGGACGAGCGCACAGGCCAGGGCGCCGGCGGGACGGTTGGGATCGCGCATCATCGTTTCCTCCAATCGCAGAGCGGTCGACTGCGGATTATAGGGCGCTGTCCGCGGGCGGCCGCGGGGGGCGCCCGCCGGGAATGCGCTTGACGATCGCGCTGTAGTTCAGCAGCACGCGATCGCCGGTGAAGACCTGCCCGCGCACGAACGTCAGCGAGCGCGTCCGGCGCACCACTTCGCCGGCCGCCTCGATCAGCGCCCCCGGCTCGCCCGCCGCCACGAACTCGCAGTTGCACGACACGGTGACGCACCTCTCCCCCGGCTGGTCCCAGACCGCGGTCAGGCACAGCGCGTAGTCGGCGAAGGTCATCAACATGCCGCCGTGCAGCGTGCCCCCGGTGTTGGCGTGCCGGCCGTCCGACTCGAACGCGAACGAGATCGTTCCGCCGTCCACGCGGTAGCCGAACGGGCCGACGTGGTCCTCGAAGGGATCCTCGTAGGCGAAGGCCCGGTACCCGGGCGGCAGGGCGGGATTCACGGTCGGGTGCGGCTCCATCCCCGGAATGGTAGCGAAGATCCGGTCGTGGCGGGCGCGGCGGCCGGCCGCGGCGCCCGCCGTTCGACGAACGGGCGGCGCGGACGAGACCCGTCACCGTGCGAGCGCGGCGATGCAGGCCGGCTCGGCGAGCCAGAAGTGCGGCGCCGCCGGCGCCAGGGCCGCGCGCGGGAACGGCCCCCAGAGCGCGGCGGCGGTCCGCACCCCGGCGGCGCGCCCGGCCTCGACGTCGTGGGGCGAGTCGCCGATGAAGACCGTGTCCGCCGGCTCGGCCGAGAGCCTCTCGAGGGCCGCCAGCACCGGCGCCGGGTGCGGCTTGTGCTGCTGCACGTCGTCGGCGCCGACCAGCACGCCGAAGTGCTCGTCGAGTCCGCAACGCGACAGGCCGCGCCGCGCGAGCGCGTGGGTCTTGCTGGTGACCACGCCGAGCCGGACGTCCGCCCGGCGCAGGGCGGCGAGCGCGCCGTCGACGCCGGGGTAGGACGTCAGCAGACGGTCGTGGTGGGCGTCGGTGTAGGCGCGGTAGGTCTCGACCATCCGCTCGGCGTGCTCGTCGTCGCGGGCGAACTTCCGGAGCTGCGGGCGTAGCGGCGTGCCGAAGCCGGCCCGCCAGCCCGCGTCGTCCGGCACCGCCCCCAGATGCGCCCGCATCGTGTGGCGGAACGACTCCATGATGAGCGGGGTGGAGTCGATGAGGGTGCCGTCCAGATCGAAGAGGAAGGTGCCGAAGCGGCGGCCGGCGGGCACGGCGGATTATAGCGCCGGGATCGACACGAGGCCGATGGTGTAGAGCGCGTACAGCATCAGCAGGCCGATGCCCGCCGCGCGCCGGACGACGCCGTTCTTCAGGACCACGCCGGCGAGGGTCAGGAAGAAGAGGCCGAGCCAGGGGAACCCGTACCACTGGCTGAACCGATCGATCTCCAGCGGCTGAATCGTCCCGGACAGTCCGACGATGAGGAGCAGGTTCAGGACGTTGGCCCCGATGATGTTGCCGAGCGACAGGTCCGGCACCCCCTTGCGCGCGGCGGTCACGCCGGTGACGAGTTCCGGCAGCGACGTCCCGACGGCGATGACCGAGAAACCGATGATCGCCGACGGCACGCCGAACGCCTCCGCGAGTCCCTGCCCCGAGACGACCAGCAGCCGGCTTCCGAGCAGCACGCAGACCCCGCCGGCCGCGAACCAGCCGACCGCCCCGCCCAGTCCGCCGGCCGCGTCCGCGTCCGCCGCCTCCTCGGCGGATTCGCGCCGCGACCGCAGGATGCCCAGCAGGTCCCAGCCCAGGTAGGCGGCGGCCAGGGCCAGCAACACCAGCCCGTAGACGCGGTCCAGCGTCAGGTCCCACGAGAACCCGACGACGAGCAGGCCGCCGCCGACCATCCACCCGGCGCGGCGGACGAAGTCCGCCTTCTCGACCTGCACCGGCATGATCAGCGCCACCGTCCCGACGATCAGGCCGATGTTGCAGATGCAGGAGCCGACCGCGTTGCCCAGGGCGATGCCGGAATCGCCCATCGTCGCCGCCGTCGCCGAGACGACCAGCTCCGGCCCCGTGGTCGCCAGACTCACCAGCGTGCCGCCGATGACGAAACGCGGAATCCGGAGCGCCCGGCCGATCCGCACGCTGGAGTCCACGAACAGGTCGCCGCCCTTGGCGACGAGGCCGAATCCGACGGCGATCAGCACGACGTCGTAGAGCATGGTCGTTCCCGTACGGCCTTCTTACAACCCCAGGAAGAGCACCGCGGCCCCGCTCGCCGCGACGACGAGCCCGGCCGCGGCGTCGGCGCGCCGGCCGACGCGGGCGCCGCCGAACAGCGCAACGCCGCGCCAGACCGCGGCCACCGCCAGCAGCATCACCCCGATCGTCGCCAGCCCGAAGACGCCGGCCACGGCCGCCGCCGCGAGCCAGTCGCGGGCCATGGCGGGCACGACCATCAACGGGATGAGCGGCTCGCAGGGGCCGAGCGCGAACAGGATGAAGAGCGCCCACGGCGTGACGCGGTCGGCGCCGGCCGGTCCTCCGCGCAGGCGCGCGCCGTCCCGCTCGCGAAGCCCCTTCCGGACAGCCCGGGCCGTGTAGGCGAGACCGAAGCCGATCAGCAGCGCCGCCGCCAGTTCCCCGCGCGCCGACTCCAGCCACAGCAGCGCGTCGGCGGCGACGCCGAGGGCTGCGCCCGCCGCGCCGATCAGGACGGAGGATGCGACGTGGCCCACGCCGCACAGCGCCGTCACCAGCAGCGTGCGGGGGAGCGTCCAGTTCCGGGCGCGGCCCAGCGCGACGAACGGGAGCGAGTGGTCGATCCCGAGCAGGGCGTGGACCGCGGCCAGCGAGGCGGCGGTCCCCAGCAGCAGTGACGTGGCGTGGGTCGGATCGGGCATGAGCGGAGCGGGCGCCGACGATACGGGCGCGGCCGGACAGGTGACGCTACACTAACGGTAGCGCGTCCGGGATGCCGTGACGCATCGCGGCGTCCTCACCCGGGCGCGCTCGGGAACCCGGGTGAGCAGCCGCGGGCGCGGCGAACCGCGGGCGCGTCCTCCCGGGCGCGCCCGGGAACCTGTCGCGCGGCCCGCTGATTATGACGCCATGACGCCCCTGGACGCCAGAATCGCCCGTCTGCGCCGCCTGCTGGCCGAGCTCGATCCGCTGGTGGTCTGCTTCTCCGGCGGCGTCGACTCGGGCTATCTGCTGGCCGAGGCGGTCGGCGTCCTCGGCGGCCGGGCCGTGGCCCTGACCGCGGTCTCTCCGAGCCTCGCCCCCGAGGAGGGCGCGGCGGCGCGGCGCCTCGCCGAGCGGCTCGGCGCCCGGCATCTGCTCGTCGACACCGCCGAGGTCGACGACCCGCGCTACGCGGCTAATCCGGTCAACCGCTGCTACTTCTGCAAGCTGGAGGTCTACGGCCGGGCGGTCCGCGAGGCGGCGCGCCTGGGGACCCACCGCGTCGTCGACGGCTTCAACGTCGACGACCGCGGCGACCACCGGCCGGGGCGGCAGGCCGCGAAGGAGCACGGCGTGCGCTCGCCGCTCGACGAGACCGGGTTCACCAAGGCGGACGTCCGGGAAGCGGCGCGCCGGCTGGGGCTGCCGATCTGGAACAAGCCGGCCCTGGCCTGCCTGTCGAGCCGCTTCCCGTACGGGGTTTCCATCACGCCGGAACGGCTGAGCCGGGTGGCGGCCTGCGAGCGGGTCCTGCGCGGGCACGGCTTCACGGTCTGCCGGGTCCGCTGGTTCGACGAAACGGCGCGCATCGAGGTGGCTCCGCGGGAGGTCGCCCGCTTCGACGACGCCGCGCTGCTGGGCGACGTCACCGCCCGCTTCCGCGCCGCGGGCTTCCGGAACGTGGAGGTCGATCCCGCCGGATACCGGCAGGGCGCGCTGAACGAGCCGGCGCGCCCTCAGTCCACGGCTGTCTTCGTACGACGTTCTTCGTAATTCCGCCGGCGGTCCCGCGGCGGCGGGCGGCGCGCGGTTGTCTTGCCGACGGCCCCTCGCATATCCTGAACCTGATGAATCCTGCCGACACCGAGCGCGGCAGGTTCCCCGTGAACGTCCGCGGCGCGTGCCGCGGAATCTTCCGGCGGTAAGGCCCGCGCGATCGGCGCCCGCGAGAACCTCCTGCGAGAAGGACGCTCGATGACGACGCATCCACGAACACGGCCGGGCCGGCCGCTGGCGCTGCTGGCCGTCTGGCTGGCGGCCGCCGGGGCCGCGCTGGCCGGGGCCGCGCCGGCCGGCGCGCAGGCGCCCGCGGCCGGCGCGCGGGTCTTCGTCACCGTCAACGGCGGCCTGCAGACGCTGACCGGCGGCTTCTCCGAGAACGTCGCCTTTCCCGCGACGGCCGGAGAGTACGGGACCGTCCTGTCGTCGGCCGCCGCGGGAGAGCAGGCGCGCTTCGAGAGCGACTACCGCTTCGGGAACGCCCCGCTCCTCGACGTGAGCGGCGGTGTGCGCGTCGCGCCGCGCATCGCGCTCGGAGTCGGCGTATCGCGCTTCAGGACCCGCGAAAGGGCCGGCGTGTCGGCGTGGGCGCCGCATCCGTTCTTCTTCGACCGGGACCGGTCCTTCTCCGGGGATTCGCCGCTTCTCACCCGCCGCGAGACGGCCGTCCATCTGCAGGCGCTCGTCGTGGCGCCGTTCGGCGGATCGTTCACGGTGACCGCGTTCGGTGGACCCACGTTCTTCACCGCCGTGGAGCAGCAACTCGTCACCGACGTGAACTTCACCCACGAGTACCCTTACGACTCGGCCTCGTTCCTGGGCGTGGTCATGAACAGGGGCGAAGAGTCCACCGACGCCGCCGTCGGATTCCACGTCGGCGCGGACGTCGTCTACTGGTTCACCGGCAACCTCGGCGTCGGCTGGTTGACCCGCTACAGCCGGGCGACGGCGCGGGTCCCGTCCGGCGGCGGCGAGATCGACGTCAGGGCGGGCGGACTGCACGCCGCGGGGGGGCTGCGTGTTCGGTTCTGAACGCACGCCGCACGGGGACCGATGCCCGGCGGACCGGACCGCGGGGGAGATCGACGCGCCATGAGCACCGCTGCACGACCCGCGGCCGTTGCGGCCCTCCTCGGGATCGCGCTCGTGAACACGGGGCGGCACGCCGCGTCGGAGCAGCTCCCCACGCTTTCCGCGGCCCCGGAAGGTCGCCGCGCATTCGTCTCCGCCGGACACGCCGCGGGCGTCGACCATCTGCGGCGGTGGGACGCGGCGGTCGACGGGTTGGCGCGGACCCGCGAGCTGGTCGTCGCGTCGCGCCTGGCCGACCCGTCCCGGGCGGGGCGCACCCACGAGTATCTCGCGCAGCACCACGCGGGCGTCCCCGTGTTCGGCGGGGGCGTCTCCCGGCAGCTCGACGCCGGCGGCGTCACCCTGTCGCTGTTCGGAACGCTGCACCAGGGAATCGACGTCGACGCCGCGCCGGCCCTGTCCGCGGCGGAGGCCGCCGCGCGGCTCGAAGCGCTGCACGGCGGCGAAGCCGTCGCCGGCGGGCGGCCGGCGCTCGGCGTCCTTCCCCTGCCCGACGGCTCGTACGCGCTGGCCTGGCGCATCGCGATGAGCGACGGGTACTTCTACTTCGCCGACGCCGGCGGCGGCGGAGTCCTGCGGCGCGTGGAGGCGCGGATGCGGCAGTCGGCGGTCGGGACCGGCGCGGACTCGCGGGGGAACGAGAGGAAGCTCGGCACGACGCGCGCCGGCGGCCGCTTCGAGGCGCACGACCGGCTGCGCCCGGCCGAGGCGGTCACCCTGGACGTCCGGGGCGACGATCGCCGCTTCGAGCGTCTGCAAGAAGAGCACTTCAGGAACGAGCTGCCGCGGGGCGAACCCGCCTGGACGGCGGACGACTACGCGGCCGACGGCGACAACGCGTGGGACGACCCGGCGGTCGTCGACGCCCACGTCCACACCGGCTGGACCTACGACTACTTCGCCGCCCGGCACGGCTGGAACGGCATCGACGGCCGGAACGGACGGACCGTCAGCCTGGTCAACATCGGCCGGCCGGGCGCGTTCTTCCAGTTGCCGCCGTTCGGACCCGAGGGCGCCGGGATGTTCGCGTACGGCGCCCGGAGCACACCGGCCGGCGAGGATCCGTTGACGGTGCTCGACGTCGTGGCGCACGAGCTGACGCACGGCGTGACGCACTACTCGGTGAGCAGGCGCACCGGCAGTCCTTTCCTGGACATCGCCCCGGCCCCGGCCGACGCCAGGCTGGGCCCGGCGAGCTTCACGGACACCCGGGGCCGCACGCACACGTGCCCGACCGCCCGGTTCCCCGCGTGGGTCCGTGCGCCGAACGGCCGGCCGGAGGTCGGTCTGGCGCCGGCCTGGTGCGTCGACGGCCGGTTCCTCCTGGCCTACGCGGGAGCCGGCGCCGTCAACGAGGGCTACTCCGACGTCTTCGGCGAGTCCGTCGGGTTCCACTACGAAGACGAAGGCGCTTCGGCGGACTATCTGGTGGGCGGCGACTTGCAGGAGCCCATTCGTTCGATGCGCGCCCCCCACGCCTTCGGGGATCCCGATTTCTACGATGACCGCTTCGAATTCGCCCTCACCCGGAGCGGGCCGTTCGGGTGGGACTACTCCGGACACGTCTTCGTCCACGGCGAATACGACGGCTCCTTTCCCGACGATCACTTCGGCTACGGCGCCGATCACTGGAACTCGCTGATCCTGAGCCACGCCTTCTACCTGGCCGTCGAGGGAGGGACGCACAGCAGCAGCGGCATGCGGGTCGAAGGCGTCGGCGGCGACGACCGGGCCGACGTGGAGGACGTCTTCTTCCGCGCGATGCGGGACCTGATGCCGGCGACGGCGTCGTTGCCGATCGCGGCGGCCGTCATCCGCCAGGCGGCGTTCGACCTGGCCGAGGGGAAAGCGGCGGAACGGGCCGTCGATCAGGCGCTATGGGCCGTCGGACTTCCGGCCTGGATCGAGGCGGTGAACGCCTGGGCGCCCGCGGCGCCGCGGGCCGCCGGGACGCGCGGCCGGCCGCGGTAGACACGTGTCGTGCGGCCCCGCGGCGCGGCGGGACGCCGGGACGCGCGCCGGGAGCGGTCCGAGGCGGGAGGATCCGCGGACCGGCCGCCCGGAGGCGCCTCCGGGACGGTCGGCCCGCGGCACGACGTCTAGCGGGGCGTCGGCCGCCCCATGATCTTCGGCTTCCGATCGGACAGGTGGTCGACCACCGCCTGCGTGACGACGTTGGAGAAGAGCGGCCGGATGCCCAGGTGGTCGTAGGGCCGGATCTGGATCATCAGGATCCCGATGAGGTCCTCCACCGGGTCGGCCCAGTAGAGCGTTCCGTAGGCGCCGCCCCACGTGTAGCTGCCGATGGACAGCGCGTCGGGCGCCCGGGCCGAGTCGGTCAGCACGCCGAAGCCCAGCCCGAAGCCGTATCCGCCGCCGCGGATGTACACCGGCCGGTCCGCCCCGACGTGGTTGCTGATCATGTTGTCGACGGTCATGCGGCCCAGCAGGCGCGTCCCGTCCAGTTCGCCCCCGTTGGCGATCATCTGCGCGAAGCGGTAGTAGTCGGCCGCGGTCCCGGCCAGGCCCGCGACGCCGCGGAACATCGGGGTCGGCTCGACCCAGGCGGGCGAAACCAGCAGCTCGATCCGGCCGTCGCCGCCGGGCCGGTAGACCGAGGCCATGCGCTCGACCTTGTCCCGCGGCACGTAGTAGTGGGTGTCGGTCATCCCCAGCGGCTCGAAGATGCGCTCGCGCAGGAAGTCGTCGAGGGACCGTCCCGAGATCTTCTCCACCAGCACGGCCACGTAGTCGGTCGAATCGCCGTACTGCCACTCGTCGCCCGGGTGGAAGGCGCCCGGGACGATCGCCGCGTGCGCCACCCGCTCGGCCAGCGTCGGCCAGCCCCGGCCGTGGTTGGTGACGTGGTCGATCCGCTCCGGGGTCAGGCCCTTGCCCCGGGGATCGAGGCTCAGCCCCGAGGTGTGCGTCAGCACGTGGCGCACCGTGACCGGGCGCGCCTCCGGCACGACCAGCGGCCGGACGCCGTCGCGGTTGATGCGCACCTGGTGGTTCTCGTACTCCGGAATCCACTTCGAGATCGGGTCGTCGAGCAGGAACCGCCCCTCCTCGAACAGCATCATCAGCGCGGTCGAGACGATCGGCTTGGTCATCGACATCAGGACGAAGATGGTGTCCTTCGTCATCGGGACGCCGTTCTCCCGGTCGCGCCAGCCCTGCGCCTCGAAGTGGACCACCTTGCCCCCGCGGGCGACCAGGGTGACCGCCCCGGCGATGCGGCCGGCGTCGACGTACTCCTGGACGAACCCGTCGATGCGCTTCAGGCGCTCCGACGACATGCCCACCGATTCGGGGCTGGCGACGATCACGTCCTCGGCCGTCCGCACGGACGGCGCCAGCGCCGCCGCGGCCAGCACGGCGGCCAGCGCCGCCGCCATGCAACGCCTGCGACTGTCTCTCTCACCCGTCATGGTTACGCTCCTCTCCCGAGAGCCGGCTCGCACCGGCAGTGGACGTTGTGACGGCGCCCGCGGCGCAACACCGCTACCGCGTGCGCGCCCGCTCCGAGCCGGCTCGCACCGGCAGTGGACGTTCGCGACGGCATTCGCGCCGGCGAGCGGCCCCGCGGCAGGCGGTTCAGTATAGTGAAGGAAGGATGCCCGGCTCGTTCGGATCGGATCCGGCGGAGCCGCCGCCCGGGGGCGTGGGCGCGTCCGCGCCGTTTCCGCGTCCGCGCCTCCTGCCCACCGTCTGGCGCGGCGTGCGGCGGCGCTGCCCGCACTGCGGGCGGGGGCCGCTCTTCGTGCGCTGGGTCACGCTCCACCGGCGCTGCTCCGCCTGCGGCCTCGTGTACCTCCGCGATCAGGGGGACGCCTGGTTCTTCTGGATCGTGATGGACCGCATCCCGATCCTGCTCGGCATCGCCGCGATCTTCTTCGGCTTCCGCATCACCACCTGGCTGAACGGCCTCGGCTTCCTGCTGGCCGTCGCCGGCCCTCTCGTGGCGACGATGCCGCAACGGCAGGGCGCGGCGGTGGCCCTCGCCTACCTGTCGCGGGTCTACTTCCGCGACCCCTCCGACGCGCTGCCCGCCCCGCTCGACGACTCGTAGTCGGCGGCGGCCAGCGACACGCGGATGATCTCCTCGTCGTTGCGCGTCACCAGATGGCGGTTGGCGTAGGCCGGCTGGGTCCAGTTGACGACGCGGTCCTCGAAGCGGCGCCGGCCGAAGGCGGCGTGCGAGGTCGGCTCGATGAGCCGGGTGCGGTCGAGCTCCACGTAGCCCTCCGGCGTGAACCGCGCGATGATGAGGAAGCCGGCGTCGTTGTTGACGAACCAGCGGTCGCCGTGCCGCACCATGAACGCGGCGCCCCAGCGCCGCTGCACGGTCATCCGATCGCTCGTCCACAGCCGCTCGCCGGTCCGCGCGTCCAGGCCCCGCAGCTCGCCGTAGCTGTCGACCCCGTAGACGTAATCGCCCTCGACGACCGGCGTCGTGATGAGCGCGTGCAGCCCCGCCGTCTGGTCCGGCATCTCGCCCGTGCCGGCGACCCGCCAGAGCACGTCGGCGCCGGGCCGGTCGTTGTCGAGGCGCAGCATCAGCGAGCCGCCGTAGAACTGCGAGAAGAACAGGTAGTCGCCGCTGCGCACGGGCGTCGCCACGGTGATGCCCGAACGCGTCTCCCACGCTTCCTCCCACCATGTCTCGCCGGTCTCGGGGTCCAGGGAAGCGACCCCGCCCGGGTGCCAGACGACGAGCTGCCGGACGCCGCCCGCTTCGTAAACGACCGGCTGCGCGTAGCCCATCTCGGTCACCACGTCGATGGCCCGCCAGACCTCTTCGCCGGTGCGCTTGTCGAAGGCGACGACCAGCGCGTCCGGCTCGCCGCCGACGATCGCGATCAGCAGGCCGCCCTCGACCAGGGGCGAGCTCGACGTGCCCCAGACCGGCACGGTCGTGCCGTACTCGGCGACGGTGTCGTACCGCCAGAGGACGTCGCCGGTGTCCACGTCGAGACACAGCAGCATGCCGGCCCCGCCCGCGACGTAGACGCGGCCGCCGTCCACCGTCGGGGAGGCGCGCGGGCCGGTGGCGTACGAGAACTGCAGGTTGCGGTAGGCGGCCGGCCACTCGCGGGTCCAGAGCACCTCGCCCGTCCGCTCGTCGAGCGCGAGGACGCGCTCGACGCCGTCCATCACCCGCGTCTCGGGCAGGAACTCGAAGTCGGTGACGAAGACGCGGCCGTCCGCGACGACCGGACCGGCGAAGCCGCCCTTGACCGGCGTCCGCCAGACCACCTTCAGGCCGTCGGCCGGAAAGCGCTCGACGATGCCGTCCTCGGTCCATACCGCCACCCGTCCCGCCCCGCGCCACTCGGGCCAGTCGGCCGCCTGGAGCGAGGAGCCCACCCCCGCGGCGCACAGCGCCGCCGTCACCCACGGCCGCGGCGTTCGCATCTCGTCTTCCTTTCGCCGCTATTCGTAGTCGCTCGCCGCGAGCGACGCCCGGATGATTTCGCTGTTGTTGCGGTGCACCACGTGCCGGTTGGCGTAGGCCGGATGCGACCAGTTGATCGCCCGGTCCCAGCGCAGCCGGGGGCCGGAGCCGATGCCGGCGCGGCCGTCCGCCTCGATCAGCGTCGTGCGGTCGAGCTCCACGTAGCCCTCCGGCGTGAACCGCGCGATGATCAGGTGGCCCTGGTCGTTGTTGACGAACCAGCGGTCGCCGTGCCGCACGAAGAACGCGGTTCCCCAGCGCGCCTGCGCGGTCATCTCGCCGCTCATCCAGAGGCGCTCTCCCGTCCGCGCGTCCAGGCCGCGCAGCTCGCCGTAGCTGCCGACGCCGTAGACGTAGTCCCCGATGATGAGCGGGGTCGTGATCAGCGCGTGCAGGCCGTCCGTCTGGTCCGGCATCTCGCTGCGGCTGCTCCCGCGCCACAGCATCGACGCGGCGGGCCGGTCCTGGTTCAGCCGCATCATCAGCGAGCCGTTGTAGAACTGCGACACCAGCAGGTAGTCGCCGCTGCGGACCGGGGTGGCGACGGACATGCCGGCGCCGACCTCCCACTCCTGCTCCCAGTACACATCGCCGGTCTCCGGGTCGAGGGAGACGAGCGCCGCCGCGTGCCAGACGACGAGCTGCCGCACGCCGCCGGCCTCGGTGATGACCGGCTGGCCGTAGCCCATCTCGCCGACGACCTCCACGGCGCGCCAGATCTCCTCGCCGGTCCGCTTGTCGAAGGCGACGACCAGCGCGTCCGGCTCGCCCCCGACGACGGCGATCAGCCGGTCGCCGTCGACCAGCGGCGCGCTCGCGGTGCCCCACGTCGGAATGCTCGTGTCGTACTCCGCGACGTAGTCCTTGCTCCAGAGGACGGCGCCGTCCTCGACGTCGAGGCAGAACAGGCGGCCGGTCGCGCCGGAGACGTAGACCCGGCCTCCGTCCACCGTCGGCGTGGCCCGCGGCCCCTTCGCGTAGGAGACCATCAGCATGCGGTAGGTGGTCCGCCACTCGTGGGTCCACAGCACCTCGCCCGTCTCCTCGTCGAGCGCGACGACGCGCTCCGTGCCGTCGAGCGTGCGCGATTCGGGATCCTCCCGCCAGTCGAGCACGAACACGCGGCCGTCGGCGACGGCCGGCCCCGAGTACCCCGAGCGGATCGGCGTCCGCCACTTGACCTTCAGGCCGTCTTCGGGGAACGACTCGACGATGCCGTCCTCGCTCCAGACGCCCAGCCGATCGGCGCCGCGCCACTGCCGCCAGTCTTCCGCCTCCAGGGGAACCGCCGCCAGGCCGCCGGCGGCGAGCGCCAGAGCCAACGTCCGTACGACCCTCATGAGCCACCTCTCTGCTTTCACGTCAACCCGACCCGCCGCCGGCCGGGCCGGCCGGCGACCGCCCTATTGTGGACCAAAACCGCGCGCGGGACGAACCGCCGCCGGCCGGGGACCGCACGGCTTCTCGCCGAAGCGCCGACAGCCGCGCCCGGCTGCCGCGCTCCGGGACACCGGCGCATTCAAGGTGGCCCCGGCGGTGCGGAAGCTCAAGGCTCATTCTAACCGGGACAGTCGTCTTCCGTAGCGGAGTGCCGACGAACGTGGAGCCGAAAGCGGACACGGCCTGCCCCTTGTCGGGGACAGGCTCCCGGGCCGTTCGGGCGGTCGAGCACCGGTGGGACGGAGGATCGCGGGGATCCGATTCCGGCACGATCCCTGCTACACTCCGTACCGCCAGCCTGCCGGAGGAGAATCGTGATGTCGCGTACCGTTGCGTGGCTCTCGGCGGTTTCTTTCGTGCTTTCACTCGCCGCGCCCGCGATCGCGGCCGAGGAGGGGCAGCAGGCCCGACGCCGCGACGGAGGCGGCGGCCGGGCCGCCGCACCCCGAACGCAGCGTCCGCCCGCACCTTCCGCCCGCCCGCAACGGCCGGCGGCGCGACCGGCGCCGACGCCGCACCCCGCGGCGGCCCGGCCGCGGGCCGTACCGCGGCGGGCGCCGGCAGCCGCACCCGCGCCGCGTAACGCCGCCCGGCCGGTGGACCGGCCGCCGACCCGAACCGGCCGGGCACGCGCCGTCCCACGGCGGCCGGACACCGCGCGAGCGGCCACGGCGGACCGCCCCGGCCGCGGCGGAACGCGGACGGCCTCGGCCGCGGAGCCCTCACCGCGAGCGGCCCGGCCGCGGGCCGTACCGCGACAGGCGCCGGCAGCCGCACCCGCTCGGCCCGCGCCGCGTAACGCCGCCCGGCCGGTGGACCGGCCGCGGACCCGAACCGGCCGGGCGCGCGCCGTCCCGCGGCGCCCGGACGCCACGCGCCCGGGCACGGCGGACCGCTCACGGGACGGGGTCCGGGACCGCCCGTACGCACGGGGACGGCATCCGATACAGGCCCGGGCGGGCGGCCGTGGGAGGGCGCCCGCGGGCATCGACGCGCGCGGGCGGGCCGTCCCGCGCGCCCGCGGCGAACACGAGGGCGGCCGGCTCGGCGCGCGGCAGCGCCGCGCCGTCCCGCGTGTCCGCGACGGACGTCCGGGCCGCCTCCCGGGCTACCGCGGCCGCCACGGCCCCCGGCCGCGGCCGGGCTACCGCTACGCGTACCACTACCGCGGCGGCTACGGGTACTACCGGCCCTGGCGCCTGCCCCGCCGGTATCGACACGTCCACTTCGCCGGCTATCCCGCGCCGCACGTCTACGGCACCTACTTCTATTTCCCGGGCTTCTCGTTCGGAGCCGGATTCGGCTACGGGTCGGCCGTGCACGTCGGCGTCGGGCGCCCCTACTCGGTGTACGGCCACCCCTACGGCTGGCGCGACCCGTACGTCCGCTACGGCTACGCCCACGTCGCCGACGCGTACACCGGGTTCCTGCGGCTGAAGGTCCGCCCGCGCTCGGCGGAGGTCCACGTCGACGGGTACTTCGTCGGCGTCGTGAACGAGTTCGACGGCCTCTTCCAGCGGCTGCGCATCGAAGAGGGACCGCACACCGTCGAGCTGCGGCATCCCGGCTACGAGCCGCTCGCCCTGGACGTGCTCATCGTGCCGGGCGAGAAGGTCACCTTCGAGGGAGACATGATCCCGCTCCCGTGACGGCTTCGTCCGCCCGGGGGCGGCCGCTCCCGGGCGGACGAGGCGCCTCATCGCCCCGGTCGAACGGAGCGGGTACTTGACACCGGCGGTACGCGAAACGAGGATCAACGAGGTAACGCCATGTCGGTGATGTTGTCGAAGACGTACGACGCGTTGCGCGACGCCGGCGCGTCGGACGAGAAGGCCCGGGCCGCCGCCGAGGAGATCGCGGGCTTCGAGAACCGGCTGGCCAGCCTCGACGCCGACATGAAACTCCTGAAGTGGATGGTCGGCATCAACCTCACGGCCACCGTCGGCATCCTGCTCCGCCTGCTGTCGTCCTGATCGATTCCCTCGCCTTCGAGCCGGCCGCGCGGAACGTGCGCGCCGCCCGGGTCGTCCGCCTCGTGGATCGTCTTCAGGCCGGCCACGTCCGCCTCGCTCGCCCCGAACCGCGAAACGCGGGCTGCGTATACTCCGATGATGGCGGCCGATCGGCGCGGCGGCGACTTCTTCGAGGCCTACACGAAGGACCTCACCGGGGAGGACGTGCAGCGCCTGTTCACGCGCGACGCTCCCGACGCGTACCGCTTCTTCACCCGGAACATCGACGAAGGGGCCTTCGCCGAGGCGCCGCCCATGCGGCGCTTCGCCCTGCGCGCGCGCCTGGTGTTCCTCGCCATCACGCTGAAGCTGTCGCCCGCGCGCCGCGCGCTGTTCGGCTCGTCGCTCGTGGCCTTCCTCGTCGGCCTGCTGGAGCTCTTCGGGGGGATCGGCCTCGTCCGTGTCCCGGTGGTGCCGTTTCTCCTGGACCTGCCCCTGCCCACCCTCGTCTGGGAGGACGGCTCCGGCTGGGTGACGATCGGCTTCGCGCTCGTCAACCTGCTGGTGCTCCTGGAGGTGGCGGACCGGCTGAGTCTGAAGAACGACCTGGAGGTCGCCCGCGAGATTCAGCTCGCGATGCTGCCGCAACGGACCCACGCCGTCGAGGGCCTCGAAGCGGCCGGACGGACGCGGCCCGCGAACACCGTCGGGGGCGACTGCTACGACATCCTGCGGCTCCCCGACGGCCGGCTGCTGCTGATGCTGGGCGACGTCTCCGGCAAGGGCAGCCCCGCCGCGCTCCTCATGGCCCTGGCCATCGCGATGCTGCGGACGCTGGCCCCGGAGAACCTGCCGCTGGTGGGGCTGGTGGAGCGGCTGAACCGGCTGGTGTACGAACAGACCCCCGGCTCGCGCTTCATCACGATGTTCGTCGCGGCCGTCGATCCCGCCACGTGGACGCTGACCTACGTCAACGCCGGGCAGACGCCGCCGCTGCTCCGCCGGCGCGCCGGGGGCATCGAGCCGCTCGCCACGGGCGGCATGGCCCTGGGCATGTTCGATCGCGCGACCTACGCGGCGGCGGAGCTCACGCTGGACCCCGGCGACCTGCTCGTGGCCTACAGCGACGGGGTCACCGAGGCGGAGGACCCCGCCGGGACGCCGTTCGACGAGAGCGGACTCCGGCGCCTGATCGAGGCGCGTCACCAGGCCGCGCCCGACGACCTCGGCGCGGAGATCGTGGCGGCGGTGGTGGCGCACGCCGGCAGCGGGAGACTGGCGGACGACCTGACCGTGCTCGCGGCTCGCCGCCTGCCGCCGTCCGACCTTCCCGCCGCGTCCGCGGACCCGCGGATGGAATAGAATGGCCGGGCCCGGCCGCCCGGACCGTCACCACAACCACCATCGGAGGAGATGCCCATGCGTACCCGCATTCCGTTCGTCGCCCTGATCGCCCTGATCGCCGCCGCCGCGGTTCCGGCCGCCGAGGCCGTCGAGGAACGTCCCATCCTCACGGCCGCGGCCGCGCGGAAGATCGTCGACGGCTGTCTCGCCAAGGCCGAGGCCGAAGGCTGGCTGATGCACGTCGCCGTCACGGACAACCACGGCAACCTGAAGGCGTATCACCGGATGGACGACGCGCAGCTCCTGTCGCAGGACGTCGCGTTGGGCAAGGCGCGCAGCTCCGCCGTGGCCCCGCGCTCGACGAAGGCCTGGGGCGAGAGCGCGTTTCCCGGCGGCGCCGGGCCCACGGCCGCGGCCTTCGTGCCGGGGATCATCTACTTCGAGGGCGGCCTGCCGATCATGACGGCCGGCGGCCGGCACGTCGGCGGCGTGGGCGTCAGCGGCGACACCGGCGCCAACGACGCGATCTGCGCCCAGGCGGGCATCGACGCGGCCGCGGAAGATCTTCGGTAGGGGAACCGGCGGGGCTCGGCCGCGCGACGGTCGAGCCCCGCGCCGCCCTCTCCGGTTTCCTGTCGCCGCTCCGGGCCACGCTCCCTTACGGAGCTTCCGGCACCACGACGTCCAGCTCGGCGCCGTACATCGCCGTCCGATCCTGGTCGATCGCGGCCCAGCGCAGCAGCGCCTCGACGTCCGGCTCGACCGGACCGTCGAACGCGGTGACGCCGTTGACGGTCACCGTGACCGGCCGCGTGAAGTCGAACTGCTCCGGGGAGATCAGGAGCGTGAACCGCCGGACGCCGCGCGTGCGGGCGGTGACGACGTTGCGCCGCTGATCCAGCTCGACGCGGCCGGGGGCGCGCGTGCGCGGAAACGCCTGACGGCCGCGGGGCGCCGCCGCGGCGGGATACTCCAGCGTCATCTCGAGGCGCTCGACGCCGCGCCGCGCCACCAGCGGAATCCGCCCGCCGGGGGCGAACCCGATCAGCGCCTGCCGGAGGTCCTCGACCGACGGAGCCGGCAGTCCGTTCACCTCGACGATCGTGTCGTCGTCGACCAGCCCGGCCGCCGACGCCATCGAGTCCGGTCCGACCTCCAGCACGCGCAGGCCGGATCCGTCGCTCATCTGGCCGATCACGTCGATGCCCAGCGGCGGAGCCGAGCTCCCGTCCGCGACCGTGTTCCAGGCCTCCAGGTCCGTCTCGCCGTCCACCGCGCCGAGCTCGGTGATCACGAGCCAGTGCGCCCGGTTGTAGCGGTCCGTGCGCTCGGTCTCCCACGACAGGCGGGCGGGAAGCGGGCGGCGCGTCCGCTCGGCCATGAAGGCGTCCATGGCCGGCTTCTCGTCGTCCCACCAGCTCGTGTCGTGTCCGGCCTCGGGTTGCGGCCGGAAGTCGAGGAACACGCCGGCCTGCTGGAACAGCCGCAGGAACGGGATCACCGACGCGGCCGGATACAGCGGGTCGCGGCCGCCGTTGACGACGAAGAGCGGCTTGTTGCGCAGGTTCGTCGCGTGCAGGTCGCCGTCGACGTCCGAGGCCGGGTTGGCGAGCACCACCGGGTGGCCGTTGAGCAGGATGAAGGCGGCCCACGGCGTCGTCGCCTTCATGGCGTGGTAGAACGCGCCGGTCGCCCCGTCGGAGACGCCGATCAGGTAGACGCGGTTCTCGTCGACGTTCCAGGTCCGCTTCAGGTCGTTGACGACGCCGGCCAGATTCTCGATCTGGCTGTCCTGCCACCAGAGCGACTCGTTCCAGGAGGCCGGCGCGACGACGATGGCGTCGTCCCGGGCCAGCCGCTCCTCCCGGCGCCACCAGGCTCCGTCCTCCCGCCTCGGACGCGACACGCCGCCGTGCAGATGGACGATCAGCGGGTAGCGGACGGCGGGATCGTAGCTCTCCGGGACGCGCACGACGTAGCCGTGCGCGAGGCCGTCGCGGTTCTCGCGCGCGAGGACCCGCCGGCCGGTGGCGGCGTCGGCCGCGTAGGGGCGGCCGGCCCGCAAGCGTCCCCAGATCTCCTCGACGCCGGGGTCGGCGGCCAGGACGGCCGCCGTGGCCGCGGCGACCTCGTCGTCGGAGGCCGCGGCCCAGAAGGCCGCCACGGCCGCGTCCAGCGCGCCCGCGTCCGGCTGGCCGCCGGGCGCGGCCCGGCCGGCGGCCGGAACCAGCAGCGCCGCCAGCCCGAGAACGGCGGCGGAGCGGCGCGCGGGACGGGCGCCCCGCCGCGGCCGGGAAGATCCCGGCCGCGGGCGGAACGAAGGGGTCACGGCTGCCCCTGGGTCGGCGCGGGCGCGTCGGCGAGCCCGTGCTTCCCGAGGAAGGCCTCGATGGTCTCGAAGATCGCGATCGTCTCGTCGCGGCTGAAGCCGCCGTGGCCGCCTCCCGGCACCGTGTGCAGCTCGTTGTCGACCCCGGCCGACGCGAGCTCCTCGTGCAGCCGGACCGCGTGCTGGTACGGCACGATTCCGTCGGCGTCGCCGTGGATGGAGAGCACCGGCGGCAGGCCGGCCCGCACGAAGCTCAGGGGCGATACGCGGCGGGCGACGTCGAGCCGGTCCGGCAGGCTTCCCATCCAGCGCACGGCGTACGACTTCTCGTTCTCGCCCTGCAGCAGATCGCCGACGTCGGTGATGCCGTACCAGTTGACGATCGCCGCCACGCCCAGCTCGTCCTTCGGCTGGCACTCGAGGTCGAGTCCGGACGAGCCCGGCGCCATGCCCGTGGTCAGGGCCAGGTGCCCGCCCGCCGAGTTGCCGGTGACGACGATGCGCGACGCATCGAAGCCGTACTCCCCGGCGTTGCTCTTCACCCAGTGCAGCGCGCACAGGCAGTCCTCGACGGCGGCCGGGGCCCGCGAGACGCGGCCCAGCCGGTACTGCACGTTGACCACCGCCCAGCCCTTCTCCAGCCACGGCAGCAGCCGCAGGACGTTGCCCTCCTTGCTGCCGCCGACCCACCCGCCGCCGTGGATGTACATCAGCACCGGCGACGGCCCCGGAGCGTTGCGCGGCAGGTAGAGGTCGACGCGGTTGTCGAAGCCGTTCGCGACGTGATACGTCACGTTCGGCACGACGCGGTACTCGTTGGAGACGTGCGCGGCCCACGCCGCGGTCCGGCCGAGCTGGGCGGACGACACGGACGGCGCGAGCGCCGCGGCGCCGAGCGCCAGCAGACCGGTGAGGCCGAGGATTCTGGTGGACATGCGGCTTGCCTTTCCCTTGACGCGAGGTTCATCGACTCGTGGGCGGCCCGCCGCTCCCGGCGCCTGGATCCGGCGATGCAGGCGACGCGGCGCATCCGCCGCGGAGCGGCCAGTATATCCAAGAGCCGCGGAAATACCGCGCGCGGCGGCCGTCCTCCGCGGCCGCGGCCGGGCCGACCCGCGGACGCGGCCACGCGATCCGCGGGGCCACGACGGCGAGCAGCGGAGCGCGCGCCGGCAGGGGACGCCGCGTCAGGATCTCGTCGCGGTGAACCCGGTGACCGGCGCGAGCGTCATGAAGTCGTTCCACCAGGGGTCGGGGCGCTCGGTCGGCTCCAGCAGGGCGTCGACCCAGCGGAAGTCCTCGAACCCGGCGCCGCGCGCCGCCGCCTCGTAGGTGGCCGGCTCCAGGTAGTAGTTGTCGAATTCGAACGACTGGTCGTCGTAGTTGGTCATGCGGTAGTGGATGACGTCCCCCTCGCGCAGCGGATGGACGCAGGTTCGCTCCAGCCCGTACTTCGCCAGCGAGGCGCCCGGCGGCGGCGGCTTGCGGACGTTGTCGTTGAAGCCGACGAGGCGCCCGCCCGGCCGCAGCGCGCGGTGGCAGGCGCGGCAGAAGCGGTCCAGGTCCTCGCGCGTCCGGGCGTAGTTCAGCAGGTAGATCGCGGTGACGACGTCGACCGGTTCGTCCGGCGTGAAATCGGCCGCGTCGGCGCGGACGTAGCGGCAGCCGATGGGGTCGGCCCGCTCCTGGGCCTCGGCCAGCTTGACCATCTCGGTCGAGACGTCGACGCCGGTCACCTCGGCCGCGCCCATGCGCTTGAACTGGCGGGCGTAGACCCCTTCGCCGCACGCCAGGTCCAGCAGCGTGCGCCCGCGCAGGACGCCGAGCAACTCGGTCAGGGTGTAGCGCTCGACGAAGTGGCGGAACAGGAGCCACTTGGACGCCTGGTACTGCTCCGCGATGGCGTCGTACGCCTCGGGCTTCTTGGCCATGACTTCCTCCACCGCGCCGCCGCCGATCTCCTTCTTCTTCAGGGCTGGACGCCCGCCGGGTCCGCCGCGCCGGCCGGGCGCAGAACGGTGACGGACTCGGTCACCGAGTCGACCTTCGCGCGCGAGAAGAAGATCGGGAAGTAGCGGTCGCGCGCCCAGACCTCGAACAGGTCGCGGTAGTGCGGGCTGTCCGGGTCGCCGGACTGGCCCGGCGTGTTCAGGCCGACGGAATTGTCCCAGTCGGCCGTGTCGGCGATGATCATGAACGAGGCGCCGGAGGTCTGGTTGTCCCCGCCGCCGGTGTTGTGGACGGTGCCGCCGTAGCCGCCGCGCGGGAACGGGCCGACGTCGAGCCGGCGCCGCAGGCCGGCGTCGACCGCCGCGCTCAGGGGATGGCGGACGAGGGCGTGCTTGAAGCGCTCGCCGCCGTACTTCCAGGCCGTCACGTCGGCGGTCCCGAAACGCTCCCGCAGGCCGTCGAGCGCGGCGGTCAGCGTGTCGCGCAGGAGGGCGTCGCGGCCCGCGAGCGGATCGGCGCCGAAACGCCCGTCGGGGGCGGTCAGCCAGTCGATCAGCCGCTTGGTGTTGACGGCCCGGACGTAGTCCCGGGCGGCGGCCGGAACCACCGTGCGGCGCACCGCCGTACGCAACTCGCGCTCCCAGCTCACGTAGATCGCCGCCTCCACCGAGTCCTTGTCGAGCACGGCGTCCCAGTCGAGCAGCATCCGGCGGGCGCGCTCCCCGCGGCCGTCGAGACCCGGCAGGCCGCGCAGCAGCCGCACCAGGTTGCGGGCGGCGACCGACGTCTCGTCCATCATGAGCCGCATGTTGTCGACGACGGTCATGTGCCGGGCGGCGGCCAGCACCTCCTCGACCCGCGCGGCGCGCATCTGGTCGCCCCACGTATAGTGCAGCGCCTCCCAGTGGGGATAGCGGGACGGCACGTCCAGCAGCGTGTAGTTGTTGGCCGTCCCGAAGTACCCCTTCGGCGGATTGACGACGCTCGGCAGCGCCCGGATCGGCAGGAACCCGTCCCATTCGTAGCGCCCGTCGCCGGGCACGGGCACCAGTCCGCTGTGGTTGGGCCGGATCGGCGACACGCCGACCGCCTGGTAGCCGATGTTCCCGGCCCGGTCGGCCCAGACCATGTTCTCCGACGGGATGCGGCTGTAGGCGCACGCCTCGACGAACTCCTCCCAGGTCGTCGCCTGGTCCATGCGCAGGCTCGCCAGGTACGGCGCCGAACCGTAGTCCAGCCAGGCCGCCGCCACCGCGTACGCGACGTGGTTGTCGGGGTCCTCGAAGACCACCGGCCCGTGGCGCGTGTACTTCAGCTCGACCTCCACGCCGCCCCGCCCCCGCACCGGGATCGTCTCGCGGATGACGGTCATCGCCTCCCAGCGGCCCAGGTGGCGGTATTGGCCGGGGTCGGCCGGGTTGGTCTCGTAGACGTAGAGGTCCTCGTTGTCCTGGCCGAAGACGGTCAGGCCCCAGGCGCCGTGCTCGTTGTGGCCGATGGAGACGCCGGGCAGGACCGGCTCGCCGCCGCCGATGACGTTCCAGCCGGGCGCCGACAGGTGCACCCAGTAGCGCAGCGACGGGGCCGACTGCGCGCGGTGCGGGTCGTTGGCCATGATCGGACGGCCGCTCAGCGTCCGGGTTCCGTGGACCACCCAGTTGTTGCTGCCGATCGCGTCGAGGCCGTTCCGCTCCAGGTCGATCTCGTCCGGCAGCGCCGCCGCGAGCCGCTCGAACGTCTCGCGGTCGCCGCGGTGCGCGGCGGCGACGTCGTCCGGCTCGAAGACCAGCGCCCGGCGGTGCGCGCGGTAGAGGTCGAGGATGCGGTCGTCGAGCAGCGACACGTCGACGGCCGGGTCGATCGTCAGGTCCGGGTCGCCGATGTAGTACTCGAGCTCCTTGACGGCGTCCGCGCCGAGGGCCGCCACGGCCCGCGCGGCGTCGAGCTCCCGCGTCACGTTCGACACCAGCCCCTGGTGGCGCGAGACGACCACCTCGGGCGTCCAGCGGCCCGGCCGGATGCCGAGCAGCTCGAACTCGAGCGGCAGCAGGTCCGGTTCGCGCTCGGTGCGCTCGATCCAGGCGTTGACGCCGTCGACGAAGGCCGGGATGATCGTGTCGCCCCGCTCGTGGTAGTGCCGCATCTCGGTCGTCATGTCGCCGCGGAAGCGGAACAGCCGGGCGCCGGTGTCGCGTTGCAGCTCCCGCGGGCCGAGGATCTCGGCCACCGTGCCCGTCGCCCGGCGGCGCCAGATCTCGAACTGGAACAGCCGGTCGCGGGCCGCCGCCCAGCCCTGGGCGAAGAACAGGTCGCGCTCGTTCTCGGCGTAGACGTGGGAGATCCCCCAGCGGTCGGTCACGATCTCGACCGGCGCGGCCAGGCCGGCGGCGTCGATCGTCTCCCGCCGCGCCTCCTGGGCGCCGGCCTCCGCGCCGGCGGCCGTCAGGAACACCGCGAACACCGCGGCGAACCGCACGAACGCGCAAGGAACGCGCATGGAAATCTTCATCTGCTCCTCCACCGGGCATTATAGACAAGAGGTCCCGCGCGCGGCGCTCGCGAGCGCCGCGTCGCAGGTCTCGCGCGAAGGAGCGGGCGATCGGTGTTCCGCGCGGTCGTCCTCGCGGCGGCGTCTCCGAAAGGCTCCTCCGTGCTAGATCTGTTCCATGCGCCGGTCCGCCTGCCGGGCATCGTCGTCTTCGATCCGTTCATGGGCAGCGGCACCATCGTGGGCGAGGCGCGGAAACTCGGATGCACCGTGGTCGGCCGCGACATCAACCCCGTGGCCTGCCGCGCGGTTCACGTCGCCCTCGGTTCCGCGGACCGGAGCAAGGTGACCGAACTGTTCGCACGCTCGACGCCGGCGTCGGCGCCGAGATCAGGAAGTTGTACCGGGCCAGGGACGGAGACGGCCGGCCGTGCGGCGTCCTCTACTTCTTCTGGGTCAAGGTCGTCCGGTGCCCGGGATGCGAAACGGGCGTCGATCTGTTCTCGAAATACGTGTTCGCGACTCACGCCGACAGGAAGGCGCATCCGCACGGCCTGGCGGGCGCACGCTCGGCCGCAAGGTAGCCGGCATGAGTCCGCCGATGGGCGGTCCCATCCTCCGGCGCCACCCGGCGGCCGGACTGAAGCCGGGAGACACCTATCTTTCCTGCGGTGACTCGGCCAGGATGGATCTGCCGGCCGGAAGCGTCGATCTCGTCGTCACGGATCCTCCGTTCTTCGACAACGTGCACTACTCCGAGCTGGCCGACTTCTTCCACGTCTGGCAGCGGCTGTACTTCGAGAAACGCTCCGGCGGCGCGTGGACGACACGACGAATCGAGGAGGTCCAGGACAGCGATCCGGGCGCTTTCGCCGAGAAGCTGCGGCGCGTCTTCGTCGAGTGCCGCCGCGTGCTGCGAGACCACGGGCTCCTCGTGTTCAGCTACGTCTTCGGTTACCGGGTTGTGACGGAAAATCCCTGAAAAGGTGTGCAGGTGCGGCGGGCATGTGCCGATACGTGGATCATGGCGCGCAAGCAGGCCGGCCGCGGCGATTCGACCGGTTCCCGGCGGCAGCGGGACCCTCGGGACGTGCGGATCATCGAACGTCTCGAACGAGACAAGGCGCGGCTGATCGAGGAGCGGGACCACTGGAAGCGCCGTAGCGAGCATCTGGAGAAGGAGCTCGAGGCGGCGCAGCGCGCCGGGCGCCGGCAGGCGGCCCCCTTCGCCAAGGACCGTCCGCAGGGCCGCGGCGGGCGCCCCGGCCGGCGCGCCGGGGCGGAGTATGGGAAGCAGGGCCGCCGCCGGCCGCCGACGCGGGTTGACGAGACGCACGCGGCGCCGGCCCCGACGACGTGTCCGGACTGCGGCAAGGCGGTCGTGGTGACCCGCACGGCGTCGCAGTATCAGGAAGACCTGCCGGAGGTGCGTCCTCTGGTGCGGCGCTTCGACGTCGAGGTGGGTCATTGCTCGGCGTGCCGGCGGCGGGTGCAGGGCCGGCACGCCCTGCAGACTTCCGACGCGTTGGGCGCGGCCTCCGTCCAACTGGGTCCGAACGTGGCCGCGCTTGTCGTCGAACTGCACACCGAACTGGGCATGCCGCTGGAGAAGGTCGTCCGCGTTCTGCGCACCCGGTTCGGCCTGCAGGTGACCAAGGGCGCCGTGGTCCGGCTGCTGCACCGCACCGGCGCCATGGCGGCGCCGGCGTATGCGAAGCTGTGCGAGCAGGTCCGTTGCAGTCCGGTGGTCACGCCGGACGAGACCGGCTGGCGGGTGAAGGCGGTCAAGCACTGGCTGTGGGCCTTCACCACGCCGGAGACGACGGTCTACGCCATCTGCGAGGGCCGGGGGTTCAAGGAGGCCGCGAAGATTCTCGGCCCCGACTTCGCCGGCGTGCTGGTGCGGGACGGGTGGGTCGCCTACCGCGGCTTCAAGAACGCGCCGCACCAGACGTGCCTGGCTCACCTGCTCCGACGGTGCAAGCACTTGCAGGCCGCGCATCCCGACAGCCCCTGGGCGGGCGAAGTGCAGGCGGTCCTGCAGGACGGCCTCGCCCTGCGGGACCGCGCGAACGCGGACGAGATCAGCGAGCACGGCCTGGCGTCGGCCCGCGGACGACTCGTCGCCCGGCTCGAACGCCTGCTCGCCGACCCGCCGCCGTTGGCCGACGCCGAGCGCTTCGCCAAGCACCTGACCAACGAGTTCCCGGCCGTGTTCCTCTTCCTCTGCGACCCGTCCATCGACGCCACCAACTGGCGCGCCGAGCAGGCCATCCGACCCGCGGTGGTCACCCGCAAGGTGTGCGGCGGCAACCGCACCCGGCGCGGGGCCGACACCCAGCAGGTGCTGGCCAGCGTCGTGCGTACCGCCCGCCAACGCGGACTCGACCTGCGCGCGCTGATCACCACCCTGCTCTGCGCTCCCAAACCCGTCGAACCCGAAGCCCTGGCCCTGCCGCCGCCCGCCTGACGGCGGCAGGCCCGGCCGACCCCGCTCCGCACCCCGTCTCACGCCGAGCCGCGGCCCCCGTGCGCCCGTCGCGCGACGGGCTCGGCGCCGGAACCCCGGAAGAACCGGAGGCGCGCCGCCAGACGTAACGTCCGCTCCGGCCGCGCGCGGCGCTTTTGACAATCTGGCCCGGCCGCCCGTGGCAACCGACGAACAACGCCGTCAGGCGGGATGCATCGCCGCTCGAAGGCAGCGGGGACTTCGCCACGCGCTGCCAAGGCGACCAATTTGCACCGTCGCAACTTTCCGTCGGCCGCAGCCATTCGGTCGCATTTCACTGAGCAAAACCGGTCCCGTAACCCGGTAACCAAATACTCAGCTACCACCATTCACGGGAAGATGGATGGGCGGCATTGGCGAAGGCGGTCGTCGGCGCCGGCTTCGAATTCACGCAAAGCCATCCGGTCAAGGCCGAGATGTCCGTCGCGGCTCCGAAGAGCCAGGCGCGGGAACCGATCGATCTGGACGTGATCCTCGTCTGCAAGAAACGAGACGCTAGAAAGTGCGCGCCCCGCGCCGCGCACGAGGCGCTGCGGCGGGCCGTCGGCCACGCGAGCCGGCAGGTCGGCCGGTTGAACGCGGCGGGCCGCCGCCTGTCGCGCAACGACGTGCGCGTGGTGGTGCTGAGTCGGTTGCTGGTGGACCTGACCGAGGGGCGGACCCCGAAGGAGAGCGACGGGGCGCTGCATGCCGTTCTGCCGGAAACGCCGCGCCTCGTGGAGAACGTCTGGCGCAGCCAGAGAGTCGACCGGGCGCCGGCCCGCGAGAACGCAACGACGCGGCAGGCAACCCTCCCGTTACAGGCGGAAAGGGAGCCTGAATCGTCCGCGACGCCTGGTGCGCTCGTCCCGTGACCGGAGGGTCCGGAAGGGGCCACGAGATCCGGCGCCGTCCGGCGGATCCGCCTCCAGGCCCCCCGAACGCCGCCCGGACGAGCCTCGACTCAGTCCAGCCGGCGCATCTCGATCGCCGCGCCGCCCTGCCGCCAGACCAGGGCCTCGACCGCGCCGCCCGCGACACGGAACGTGATGCGCGCGCCGCGCTCGCGGTGAAAGAACTCGGTCTCCGATTCGGCGAAGATCTCCGCCGCGTCCTGATCCGTCATCCGCGCGAGCAGGCGCGTACCCTCGCGCGTGACGGCGACGCCGAATCCGGGCTGCTCCTCGTAGCGCCCGACGTAGCGGGCCAGCGTCGCCTCGGGCAGCGTCAGAGCGGCGCGGGCGGCGGGGTCGACGCCGGCGTCCGCCGAGACCCGCTCCGCGCGCCGGCCGTACCCGGCCTGCTCGAAGACCAGGTGATCCACGCGGCGCGTGTCCGCCCGGATGCGGAACGTGATGCGCAGCCCCGACTCCACCTCGATGAACTCGGTCTCGGACGCCGGCACGAGCAGCCGCGCGCCGCGGTTCGGGGCCCGCACGTACAGCCGACCGCCGTCGACGAGAATCGTCAGCACGTAGCTCGCCGACAGCCGGTAGCGGCCGACGTACTGCTCCAGAAGCAGCGGGTCCACGTGCACGGGCCGCTGCGCGGCCGCGGCGGCCGGCGCGAGCGCCGCCAGCAGCACGAGACCCGCGAGGCCGCGCCGCGCCCGGTCGAACGCCATCAGCATTCGTCCAGTCCCCCGGTCAGCTCGACGCGGGCGCCCCACGGGTCCGTGAAGAAGGCGACGGCGACGCCGAGGACCTCGATCTCCTGGTACGGACGATCGAAGGTGACGCCCTGGTTTCATCGTCGGTCCTCCTTGCCGGGGAGCCCCGCGGCGGAGCATGCATCCGGATCGCGCCCGCCGGGGAAACGGACGAATCCAGCCCGCCAATCGCCGCCTTTCGGCGCCGCCTGGCACCCGACCCGATCCTACAGGAGTCCGCGCCGTTCGCCGGACGGCCGCGTCCGTTCCCGCCGCTCCGTTCCCACCGCCGGTTCCGCGGAGCCGGCCGCTCCCGCATCCGAACCGTCCGCCTTCCGCCGGCGAAGGCGGCCGGCGGCGCATCTCCCGGAGCCGCGGCCCTCCCGCGCCGCGCCGCTGGTAGAATGTCGTCGATGCTTGATGGCGGCGCACGGGGCGGGCGCGTCCTTCCGGCGGCCGGCGGCCGGCGGTACACGGCGGCGCTCGGGGCCGCCGTGCTGATCCTTCTGCCTCCCGACCCGTCCGCGGGCGCGCGGCAGGAGGAGACGTGGGAGCCGCTCGTGACCACGCGCGGGACGCGGGCCTTCGACGTCGAGTACGAACTCTGGTACTACGTCAACGTGGTCTTCGAGTCGGAGGTCGAACGGACGGCCGACGGCTACGAGTACCGCTACCGCCTCACCAACAAGGGCGACACCGCCGTGCGCGTGGAGTGGCGCGCCCTCGAGGAAAGCGCGTTCGCCGAGGCCGTCGACGACGTCGAGGAGCTCCGGACGGGCCCGCTCGACGCGGGCGCGGTCTCCGACTGGCTGGTGCTGACGAGCGGCTCTCCGCCCACCGTGAGCGAACGGTCCGCCCGCATGTTCGGCAGCGCGCCGTCCGGGAACGAATCGGTGCAGTTCAGCGGGCCGGCGCCCGCCTGGGTGCCCCGGTAGGCGTCTTCGATCGCGGGTCGGCGGCCGGCGGCCAAGCGTTCGCGCGGCGCGATTCGACTACGATTGCGGGGGCGGGCGGCGTTGTTCGCGCGCGCCGACGGATCCGATGACGAGCGACTGCCGATGACCGGAGGCCGCGGACCGGGCGCGGAGACCCCGCTCCACCTGCGTCTCGCGCCCGCCCTCCCGGCGGCGCTCTTCGTCTGGTTCTGCGCGATGGTCCCCGCGGTCTCCCGGGGGGAGACCCTCGTCCGGGAACTGGCCTGGCTGCCCGAACAGGGCGTCGACCTCGATTTCGCGGTCGACGGCCTCGGTCTGCTCTTCGCGCTGCTGATCACCGGGATCGGCACGTTCATCCTGCTGTTCGCCGGCGAGTACATGCGGGGATACCCGCAACGCGGGCGGTTCACGCTGTTCCTCGCCGGCTTCATGCTGGCGATGCTCGGCGTGGTGACGGCGGACAACCTCGTCGCGCTGTTCGTCTTCTGGGAACTGACCACCCTCACGTCGTTCCTCCTCATCGGCTACTCGCACGAGAACGCGGCGGCGCGGCGCGCCGCGCTCCAGGGTCTGCTCGTCACCGGCGCGGGAGCGCTGGCGATGCTGGCGGGCTTCGTCCTTCTGGGCCAGGCCGCCGGCACCTTCAGCCTCCGCGAGATGCTGGCGGACCCGCCGGACCTGGCCGGCCACCCGCGCTACGCGTCGATCGTCGTCCTGATCCTGCTCGGCGCGTTCACGAAGTCGGCGCAGTTTCCGTTCCACTTCTGGCTGCCGAACGCGATGGCGGCGCCGACGCCCGTCTCGGCCTTCCTGCACTCGGCGACGATGGTCAAGGCGGGCGTGTTCCTGCTGGCGCGCCTGACGCCCGTGCTGGGCGGGACCGCGCTCTGGACGGAGACCCTGACCGCCGCGGGCGCGGTGACGGCGGTGTACTCGGCGTTCGTGGCGCTGGGCAAGACCGACCTGAAGCAGGTGCTGGCCTGGACCACGGTCATGGCGCTCGGCGTCTGCGTCCTGTTCCTGGGGCTTCCGCCGCCCGCCGAGCCCGGCGCGGCGTGGCCGGGGATCCGCGCCGCGCTCGCCTTCCTGGTGGCGCACGCGCTGTACAAGGCGGCGCTGTTCCTGGTCGCCGGCACGATCGAGAAGTCGGCCGGCACACGCGAGCTGACCGCCCTCGGCGGCCTCGCGAGGGCCATGCCGGTCACGTTCGCGGCGGCCGTGGCGGCCTCCGTCTCCATGGCCGGCGCGCCGCCTTCCATCGGTTTCCTCGGCAAGGAACTCCTCTATGCCGAGGCCCTTCGTCCCGCCGCGGACGCCTGGATGCCGTGGGCCGTGTTCCTGGCCGCGGCGCCGGTCGCGGCGGCGGCGATGGTGCTCTCCATCAAGCCGTTCCTCGGCCGGCGTCCGGCCTTTCCCCGGCCCGTGCGCGAGGGCCACTGGGCGCTCTGGTGCGGCCCCGCGGCGCTCGGCGCGCTCGGCGTCGCCTGGGGGCTGGCGCCGGGGTTCGCCTTCACCAGGCTGATCCTGCCCGCGGAAGCGGCCGTGTCGGGGTATCGTCCGCATCTCGATCACGTCCCCTGGCACAGCACCGGCGACGCGCTCGCCCTGAGCCTCGCGACGCTGACCGCGGCGGCGCTCGTCTTCTGGAAACGGGCGGCGGCGACCCGCGCGCTCGCCCGTCTCGCGCGGCTCGTTCCGGTGACCGGCGACCGGGCGTACGACGCCGCCATGCTCGGGATCGCGGCGCTGGCGGAGCGGCAGACCCGCCTGTTGCAGTCGGGCATCCAGCGGCGTTATCTGCTGATCGTGTTCGCCACCCTCGGGTCGAGCCTGGCGGTGACGCTCTGGCTCAAGGACGCCGTCCGGCCGGTCCGCCTGCCGGACGCGACGTTCCTCGACTGGTCCATCGCCGCGCTGGTGGCCGCGTCGGCGCTGGTGACGATCCGCACCCGGTCCCGGCTGCTCGCGATCTGCGCGCTCGGCGTGGTCGGCATCTCCACGGCGCTGATCTTCCTGGTGTTCGGCGCCCTGGACGTGGCGATGACCCAGTTGATCGTCGAGACGCTCGTGACCGTGATCGTCGCCATCGTGCTGCTCAAGCTTCCGGGCTTCAGGAACGAGATCTGGCCCTCGGCCCGGACGCAGATGCGCGACGGCGCCGTGGCCCTCACGGTCGGGGTGAGCATCACGCTGGCCCTGCTCGCGGTGACCGAGTCCCCGCCCCAGCCGGCCCTGCGGGAGTACTTCGAGCGCACGGCCGTGCCGGGCGCGCACGGCAGGAACGTCGTCAACGTGATCCTGGTCGACTTCCGGGCGCTCGACACCCTGGGCGAAATCACGGTGCTGGCCATCGCCGGCGCCGCCGTCGTCGCGCTGCTGGCGCCGGGTTCGCCCCGGCGGGAACGCGCCGCGCCTTCCGGCGCCGGCCGCGCGGCCGGGTCTCGCGGGACGGCCCCATGAACACCCTGATCCTTCGCGAAGCCACCCGCCGGCTGGTGGCGCTGATCCTGGTCTTCTCCGTGTTCCTGCTGCTGCGCGGCCACGACCAGTCCGGCGGCGGCTTCGTCGGTGGCCTGGTGGCGTCCATCGCGTTCAGCCTGCACGCGTTCGTTTCCGGCCCGGCGGCGGTCCGCCGGATGCTGCGCACCGATCCCGGCGCCGTCGCGGCCGCCGGCCTGGCGACGGCGATCGCGTCGGGCCTCGTCGGTCCGGTGGTGGAGGGCGCGCCGTTTCTGACCGGCTGGTGGGGGACGGCCGGGGGGGTGACGATCGGCACGCCGATCGTCTTCGACGTCGGCGTCTACCTGGTCGTCGTGGGCGTGGTGCTCACCTTCGTGCTCGGCAGCAAGGAGCAGTAACGGCGGGGCCGCGGAGAAAGCGCCGATGGAACAGATCGTCGCCGTGCTGGTCGGCGTGCTGATGGCGGCGAGCGTCTATCTGATGCTCAGCCGGAACTTCGTGCGCTTCATCTTCGGGCTGACCCTGCTGTCGCACGCCGCGAACCTGCTGATCTTCGCCAGCGGCGGGTTGACGCGGGGGCGCACGCCGCTCATCGCCGCGGGGGAGGCCGCGCCCGCCCCCGGCGTCGCGAACGCCGTGCCCCAGGCGTTGATGCTCACCGCCATCGTGATCTCCTTCAGCCTGCTCGCCTTCGTGCTGGTGCTCGCGTTCCGGACGTACCAGGAGCTCGAGACCGTGGACACGGACCGGATGCGGGCCGCCGAGCCGGCGGCCTCGGAGACCGGGCCGCGTGCGTCCGAATGAGCTGGCTGCTGGTCGCTCCGATCGTGATTCCCCTCGCGGCGGCCGTCCTCGGCTTCGCCGCGCGCGGCGGCGAACGGATCCAGCGGGGGATCAGCCTGACCGCGGCCGCCGCCCTGGCCGGCGCGGCCGCGGCCCTGCTGGCGGCCGTATGGCGGGGGGGCGTGGTTGCCGTACAGGCCGGCGGCTGGCCGGCGCCCTTCGGGATCACGCTGGTCGCGGACCACCTGAGCGCGGCGCTGGTCGCGGTCACCGCGCTGATCGGGCTGGCGACGGCGGTGTACGCCTGCGGCGACGTCCGCGCCGGCGCGCTCTCGCGGGCGCTGCATCCGCTGCTGCACGCCCTGCTCGCCGGCGTGTGCGGCTCGTTCCTCGCCGGAGACGTCTTCAACCTCTACGTCTGGTTCGAAGTCATGCTGATCGCGTCGTTCGCGCTGCTGGTCCTCGGCGGCACGCGCGCGCAACTCGACGGCGCCGTGCGCTATGCCGCCCTCAGCCTGATCGCGACCTCGCTGCTGCTGAGCGGCATCGGGCTGCTGTACGGGTTGACCGGGACGCTCAACATGGCGGACCTGCACCTGCGGGTGCAGGAGGTCGAGAACCAGGGGCTCCTGACGGTGGTGGCCGTGGTCTTCCTCGTCGCCTTCGGACTGAAGTCCGCGGTCTTCCCGCTCTTCTTCTGGCTGCCCGCGAGCTACCACACGCCGCGGACCGCGGTTTCCGCGATCTTCTCGGGCCTGCTGACCAAGGTCGGCGTGTACGCGCTGATGCGGGTCTTCACGCTGATCTTCCGCCACGACGTCGGCTACACGCACGAGCTGCTGCTGTGGACGGCGGGCCTGACCATGGTCACGGGCGTCCTCGGCGCCGCGGCGCAGAACGAGTTGAGACGCATCCTCTCGTTCCACATCATCAGCCAGATCGGCTACATGATCCTGGGACTGGCGCTGTTCACGACGTTCGGGCTGCTGGGCGGGATCTTCTACGTGGTCCACCACATCGTCGTGAAGGCGAACCTGTTCTTCGTCGCCGGCGCCGCCGGGCGGCTGGGCGGATCGACGGAGTTGCGGACGCTGGGCGGCCTGTACCGGGACCAGCCGCTGCTGGCGGCGCTCTTCTTCGTGCCCGCGTTCTCGCTGGCCGGCTTCCCCCCGCTGTCCGGCTTCTGGGCGAAGCTGCTGCTGATCCGGGCGTCGATGGAGAGCGGCGAGTTCGTCCTCGCCGGCGTGGCGCTGCTGGTCGGCCTGCTGACGGTCTATTCGATGACCAAGATCTGGCTCGCCGCCTTCTGGAAGGCGCGGCCGGACGAGGCCGGGCCGCCGCCGCCGGTTTCCGCCGGCGACCGGCGGCTGCTGCTGGGGCCGATCGCCGCGCTGGCCGCGGTGACGCTGACGATCGGGCTATGGGTCCGGCCCTTCTACGTGCTGGCGGAACGGGCCGCCGCCGAACTCATGAACCCGGCGGCGTACGTCGAAGCGGTGCTCGGCCCGGCCGCCTCCGGCGCCGCGGCGCCGGAACGCGGAGGAGGCGCGCCGTGAAGCTCTTCCAGCTCAACCTGCTGCTGGCGGCCGGCTGGTGCGCGTTGTTCGGGACCTTCGACCTCGGCCACCTCTTCCAGGGCTTCCTCCTGGCGTTCGCCGTCCTGAGCATTTCGAGCCCCTTGTACGGGCGGACGGCGTACTTCCGGCGGGTGCTGCTGATGGCGCGGCTGGGAGGGTATTTCCTGTACGAGCTCGCGGCCTCGAGCGTCCAGGTGGCGTGGGACGTGCTCACGCCGACGCAACGCTCCCGTCCCGCCATCATCGCGGTGCCGCTGGACCTGGAGGACCCGGCGCAGATCACGGTGCTCGCGAACCTCATCTCGCTGACGCCCGGTTCGCTGAGCCTCGACGTCAGCCCCGACCGGAAGACGCTGTACGTGCATCAGATGTTCGTCGACGACCCGGACGAGGCGCGCAGAAGGATCAAGACCGGCTTCGAACGTCTGGTGCGGGAGGGGATGGGATGACGGACCTGGCCGGGCACCCGCCGATCCTCGCCTGGGCGGTCCACGCCACGGTCGTGCTGATCGTGCTGGGGCTGGGGTGCTCGTTCGCGCGCCTGATCAAGGGGCCCACCCTGCCCGACCGCGTCGTGTCGGTCGACGTCATCACCGTGCTGGCGGTCGCGGTCGTCGGCCTGCTGGCGGTCGCGCACGACGACCCCGACCTGCTCGACGTCGCCGTCGCGCTGGCGCTCGTGGCGTTTCTGGCGACGCTCGCGTTCGCGTGGTACGCGGAGCGCCGAACCGAACAGCTCGACCGGGACGGGGCGGCCGGCGAGCGCGGGGAAGGACGCTGATGGCGGGCGGCTTCCCCTGGCCGGACGCCGTCGTCGCCGTGCTCCTCGTGGCGGGGGGGTTCTTTCTCTTCGTCGCCGGCCTGGGCGTTCTGCGCCTGCCGGACGTGTTCATCCGCATGCACGCCTCCACCAAGGCCGGTACGCTCGGGGTCGGCCTGGTGTTCGGCGGCGCGGCCGTCCACTTCGGAAACACGGCCGACGTGGCGATCGCGGGACTGACGATCGCCTTCCTGCTGATCACCGCGCCGGTCGCCGCCCACGCGATCGCGCGCGCCGCGTACCGCATGAACGTCAAGCTCTCCGACCGCACCCATCTCGACGAGTGGAAGGGCGGCCGATGATCGGGCAGGGAGTCTGCGCCGTGGAACGGCGCGGACTCCCGGGCCCGGATGGGCGCCGAGCGGAGCCGCCAGGCGACGATTGGCGGGCTATAATGCCGTATGAGCATCACGCCCTCCTGGACTTCCTGGACGCCCGTATCGGTCGCGCCCGCGAAGCCCAAGCCGGACGGACCGCCGGCCGCCGGGCCGATGCTGCCGCTGTCCGAACTGGAGTTCGCCGGCTGCGAGGCGTTTCCCCTGACGCGCGGCGGGTACCGCCGCTACGAGGGGCGGCTGGAAGTGTGGGACGCCGAGACGGAAACCGCCTGGCGGGTCCGCTCGACCACCGCGGCCCACGAAAGCCCCGCCGAGGGGCTGGTCGGGCTGGTCGAGCGCATCGCCGCGGTGCGCGGGTCGCCCATCCGCTGCTACGGTTCGACGGACCTGCTGGTGCGCGACGCGCAGGGCAGACCGCGGCGCGTGATGCAGGCGGACCAGGTCGTTTATCTGTATCCGTCGCAGCCCTCGGCGTCCACCCCCACCGCCGCCAAAACGGGGTAGTCCCCGAACACGATCCCGTCCAGGTAGACCACCAGCACGTCCAGACCGCTCAGGTCCCGTTCGCTCAGCTCCCGCAGAACCCGGGTCCCCGACTCGATCGTCTCCCGCGAGACCTCCGACTTGCTGACCCCCGCCTGGTCCGCCATCGCCGGCAGGACCCTCTCGTACTCCCGCACCGACACGCCGTGCAGCACCAACTCCAGCATCCGGTCCGCCAGACGCCCGTCCGCCTGCAGCGCCGTGTACGCCGGAATCTCCACCTCCCCAGGCTCCCCGTCCCGTGGCCGCTTCTTGCGCAGACGCGGCTTCTCCACCCGCAACTGCCGATCCTTCAGCGCCACGCGGCCCCCCTGAACCCCGTGCCAGTACAGCTCCCGGTCGGCGTCGCGCCGGCCCTGCTCCTTCGGCCCCGCCACCGTCTCGGCGCTCATCCGCAGGACCGCCTCGATGGTCGCACGGCCCATCACGTCGATCACCGCGTCGATGGCCCGCTCGCCCTTCTCCAGCAGCGCGACCAGCGGGAGCAGCAGTTGCCCGTCCTTCGCCAGCCAGTCCGCCAGATCCCGGCTGCTCGGCGCCGACTTGGACGCGCCCGACACGATCTTGTACGGTTTCTTCATCGGTGGCCTCTCCTCCTTGGTGAACACCCGACTGAATACCACGGCCGGGCCGGAGTCGCCACCGACTTTCAACTACGCGCGGGACACCCTCGGACGATGAACAGCCTTCGAGTCCTTGAACATAGAGGACTCGAACCGCATTCTGCTAGTATCCATGTTCGGGAACACACACAAAGCAATAGACTTGAACAAAGAACATCAACAAGAGCCATTGGAACAACAGCACGCAGCTCACCGCCTTTTCGACCACACAGAAGAATACTCCCCGTGTATCTTCCTTCATGGCGCCAAAGCTGATCAGATCATGCTCAGTCTCATATGAATACGAGTACGACCGCATCTTGGCGAGACGCACGAGCGGTTTCCGCGCGCGGCGGGGAGGCGCCCGGCGACGCGCTTCGGGTGCGGGTGGCGGTGCGCGACGAGGAGTTCCGGCCGCTGGCCGGTGTCGCCGTGCGCGTCACCGCGCACGGCGACACGCGAAGTCTGGCATCATTCGGCGGTGCTGGCGCTGTTGATCGCGCTGCTCGTCGCGGAGTGGTCGTTACTTCACGCTGCTCGTGTCGGGAGCCTCGGGCGGCCCGGAGTACGCGGAACGCCACGACCGCTGGCGGTCCGGCTTGGTCGCAGCGCTGCGCGCGCGGCCGGGATTCCGGGAAGACCACCTGCGCGTGCTGGCCGAGACCCCGGATCCCGGGGTCGGCTCCGCCACCTGGGAGGGCGTGCGGCGCGGCGGCGGCCGGCCGCGAACGCGAGCCGGTGGCCCTGAAAGACGCCGGCCGGCGGCGCTGATCCGCCCTGTTCCTGGCCGTCGTCTTCCTGGGCGTGGTGGTCTTCTTCGCCGCCGAGATCGTGCGCGGCCGCCCCCCGGAGCCGCTCGTCTGGGTGATGCTGGCCTGCGCCGGCGGCCTGCTGGCGTGGCGCCTGCGGCTCGGCTGACGTCCCGATGGATGCGGACGCCGAACGCCACCGCGGCCGGCGGATCGCTTGACCCGCGCGGTATGATTCCCGGTGATGGTTGATCGCTCCCGCGCCGACCGGATCTTCCAGTACGCGCTCGCCGTCGCCGCGCTTTCGGAAGATCGGAAAGAGCCGGAACTGGGACAGATTCACCTGCTGAAGTACGCGTACCTGGCCGACGTGGCGCATGCCGAGCACCACGACGGCTCGACGTTCACGGGTATCGACTGGGTGTTTCACCACTTCGGTCCGTGGGCGGCCGAGGCGCACGAGCGGATCGGGTCGGCGCTCGACCGCGTCGGCGCCGTCGTCCGGACGTTCACTTCCGAATCCGGCGCCGACGGCGTCCGCTATCGGTTGCCTCACGATCGTGCGCGTCAGCTTGCGGACGACCTCGATCGGAGGCTGCCGCCGGTGGTCCGCCATGCGGTCGCGAGCGCGGTGCGCGAACATGGTTCGGACACCGCCGATCTGCTCGGGCGCGTCTACCTGACTCCCCCGATGCTGGCGGCCGGGCCGGATGACGTCCTGCGCTTCACGACGTGCCTCGAACGCGAAACGCCGCCGCCGCGCGCCCCGGATCCGAGCGTTTCCGGGCGGGAGAAGCGACGCCGCGCCGCTGTTCTCGATGCGGCGAGACAAGAGATGCGGCGTCGTCTCGCCGAGAGACCGAAGAAACGGGTGGCGCCCGATCCGCCGTCCCGCTACGACGAAGTCTTCCACGAAGGGACGCGGTGGCTCGACCGCGAGGCGGGAGAGCCGGTGAGGCCGTCATCGGGAACGCTCCAGTTCGACGATTCGGTCTGGACCTCCTCGCAACGCCGTGAAGACAGCGTACCCTGACGCGTCGGTTCAGGCGTTGACCGGGGCGTGGTGGGAAGAGGACGAGCGCGCGACCCCGGATCGCGGGCGTTTGGTCCGGGCCATCACTCCTTATCCCGATCAGAAGCCGTTTCGCATCGTTCCCGTCGGGCGCGGGGAGAATCCGCGCCAGCATGATCAGGCGCGCTACCTGATCGAGGAATTCAGGGTCGGGCAGGCCATGCCGGACGTGTCCCGGCTGCCGGTGGCCGGCCTGCCGTTGCGTGAAGGGGAGACGTACCTCGCGCGCCGCGGCAAGTTGCGGCCATGTGTCGTCGTCGCGACCGTCGGGACGCCGGTCGAGCGCGCTTTGACGCGAGGCGCCGCGGGCTGGCAGTCTCGCCCGGCCGTGCTGCTGGTTCCTTGTTACGGAGTGGAGGCCGGCCGCGCTCGGGGCGGATGGAACCACGAGTTCGTGGCCAGAATCCAGAGGGCCGAGTACTCGCAGTACGTCTGGGACGCGCTGCCGGTGGGCGGGAGCTCCGGCTCCATTCTGCGTCTGGACCATCTTTTTCCGCTCGGCAGCGATCCGGCCAACTGGCGTTCGACGGAGCACCGGCTTGGCTCCGACGCCATGCGAATACTGGATGAATGGTTGGAGTGGCGGATTACCGGAACGCTGGCCGAGGATGGCGTTCTGAATTGGGCCCGGCGGGAGCTGGCGAAGGTCTGACCGGCAAGGCCAGGAGTCTGCGCCGTGGAACGGCGCGGACTCCTGGAGCGGTCAGGATGGGCACCAAGCGGAGCCGCAAGGCGACGCTTGGTGGGCGCTCGCGTGCGAAATCCTCAGCCCGCATGGGAAGGCGTCGTCCGTATGGAGCCGTCGACTGGTCGGGTGCTACGCGCACGCGCGTGCCGTCGGCGATCGTCGACGGCCGATTTCGTCATCGGCGTGCGTGGCGGGAGCCGGCGCGCCGCTGGCCGCGGGGTGAAGTCGCCGGGGAGTGAGTACCGGCGCAGCGACGGAAGATGCCGTTGAAGCCCGAGGAACGCGCCCGCGCGTCGATCGACGCCGCGCTCCGCGAGGCGGGATGGATCGTCCAGGATCGGGACGCCATGCACGTCGGCGCGGGCCGCGGCGTCGCCGTCCGCGAGTTCCGCATGGCGCCCGGCCACGGCTTCGCCGACTACCTGTTGTTCGTCGACGGGCGGGCCGCCGGCGTGCTCGAAGCGAAAGCCGCCGGTTTTCCGCTGAGCGGGGTCGAGCCGCAGGCGGACCGCTACGCGGGTGGCCTCCCCGCCGACCTCGCCCCGCCGGTCGCTCCGCTGCCGTTCCGCTACTTCAGCACCGGCGTCGAGACCCGCTTCGTCAACGGACTCGACCCCGACCCGAAGACCCGCCGACTCTCCGGCCTCCCGCACGTCCACCGGCCGGAGACGCTCGCCGACTGGCTCGCGGCCGACACGCTCGACGCCTGGGTGCGGCGCCGGCACGCCGAGGGGGGCGGCCTGTACACCGCCGCGGACGACACCCGTCCCGCGTCGCTGCGCGCCCGCCTCCGCACGCTGCCGCCGCTGGAGCGCGGGTCGCTCCGTCCCAACTAGGTCGAGGCGGTCACCCGCCTGGAGCGGTCGCTCGCGCAGGACCGGCCGCGAGCGCTCGTCCAGATGGCCACCGGCTCCGGCAAGACCATCGCGGCCGTCACGGCGATCTACCGGCTGATACGCTACGCCGGCGCGCGCCGCGTGCTGTTCCTGGTCGACCGGAACAACCTGGGAGAACAGGCGGAGAAGGAGTTCCGCGGGTTCCGCGCCCCCGGCGACCACCGGACGTTCACCGCGCTGTACAACATCCAGCGCCTCACGTCGAACACCGTGGCCGCGTCCGCCAAGGTGGTCGTCACGACCATCCAGCGCCTCTACTCGATGCTCCGGGGGGAGCCGGCGCTCGCCCCCGGCGCGGAGGACGATTCGCAGTTCGAGTCGGCCGACGCGGCGCCGCGCGAGCCGCTCCCGGTGGTCTACGACGCCGCCTGCCCGCCGGAGTTCTTCGACGTCATCGTGATCGACGAATGCCACCGGTCGATCTACACGGTCTGGCGGCAGGTGCTGGAATACTTCGACGCCTTCCTGATCGGCCTGACCGCGACGCCGGCCAAGCACACCTTCGGCTTCTTCGAGCGGAACCTGGTGATGGAGTACGGCCACGACCGCGCGGTCGCCGACGGGGTCAACGTCGACTTCGAGGTCTACACGATCCGCACCCGGATCACCGGGCAGGGCGCCACCATCGAGGCGGCGCCCGACACGATGGTGGAGTACCGCGACCGGCGGACGCGCGAGCGCCGTTGGGAGCGCCCGGACGACGACATCACCTACGACGCCGGCGAGCTCGACCGTCGAGTGGTGGCCAGGGACCAGATCCGCACCATCGTCCGCACGTTCCGCGACCGCCTCTTCACCGACCTCTTCCCGGGCCGCACCGAGGTGCCCAAGACGCTCGTCTTCGCCAAGGACGACAGCCACGCCGAGGACGTCGTCGAGATCGTCCGCGACGAGTTCGGCCGCGGCAACGCCTTCTGCCGGAAGATCACCTGCAAGGTGACCGGGGCCGACCCGAGCGACCTGATCCAGGCCTTCCGCAACAGCTTCGAGCCGCGCATCGCGGTCACCGTCGACATGATCGCCACGGGAACCGACGTCCGCCCGATCGAGATCGTGCTGTTCCTGCGGGCGGTCCGCAGCCGCGTCCACTTCGAGCAGATGAAGGGCCGCGGCGTCCGCGTCATCGATCCGGACGAGCTTCGGGCGGTCACCCCCGACGCCGCCGCCAAGACGCACTTCGTCATCGTCGACGGCGTCGGTCTGGCCGACACTCCGCTGGCCGAAACCCGTCCGCTCGAACGGAAGCGGTCCGTCCCGTTCGGGACGCTGCTCGAGCACGTCGCGGCGGGCGGGACCGACCCGGCCATGCTCTCCTCGCTCGCCGGCCGCCTCGCCCGCCTGGCCCGGCAGTGCGGACCGGAGGAAGAAACGCGGGTAGCGGAGGCGGCCGGCGGCGCCGATCTCTCCGCCATCAGCGGCGCGATCGTCGATGCCCTGGACGCGGACCGCCGGATCGCCGAGGCGCGCCGGACGTTCGACCTGCCCGCCGACGCCGAGCCGACCGAAGGGCAGGCACAGCAGGCCGCGCGGGCGCTTCTCGCGCGGGCGGCCGCGCCGATCGCCGCGAGTCCCGCGCTCCGCCGGCTCCTCCAGGACCTGAAGCGCAGGTTCGAGCAGATCATCGACGACGTTTCCGAGGACGAGGTGCTGGAAGCGGGCGCGAGCCCGGACGCGCAGGCGAAGGCGCGGGCGCTGACGGCCTCGTTCGCCCGGTACCTCGAAGACCACCGGGAGGAGATCGACGCGCTGCGGTTCTTCTACGCGCGGCCGTACGCGGAGCGGCTGCGCTACGACGACCTCAAGGCGCTGGCCGCGGCGCTCCGGGCGCCCCCGCGCGCCTGGACGCCCGAGAAGCTCTGGCGCGCCTACGAGACGCTCGACCGCGACAAGGTCCGCGGCGCATCCGCGGCGCGGCTGCTCACCGACCTCGTCTCGCTCGTCCGCTACGCCCTTCACCGGGACGGCGAGCTCGCCCCGTTCGCCGACCGCGTGCGCGGCCGCTTCGACCACTGGCTGGCGCGGCAGCGCGCCGGCGGGCGGGACTTCACCCAGGAGCAGCGCCGCTGGCTGGAGATGATCCGCGACCACGTGGCGGCCAGCGTGGAGATGACCGTGGAGGACTTCGACTACGCGCCGTTCGCGGAGGCCGGCGGTCTCGGCCGCGCGACCCGGGTGTTCGGCGAGGATCTGCAGGCCCTGCTGGACGAGCTGAACGAGGCGCTGGCGGCGTGAGGAGACCGTTGCCGGCGTGCTCCGGCCAAGTCCCCGGACGACGGAACGGGGTGCCGACGGCGTGAGCATCGGCCGCTGGACAAGAATTCGGCTGTCGGCAATCGCCGAGATCCGTCTCGGTCGCCAGCGATCTCCGAAACGATCCGCCGGTCCCAACATGCGGCCTTACGTGCGCGCCGCCAACGTCACGTGGGACGGAATCAGCCTGCACGACGTCAAGAAGATGGACTTCACGCCGGCGGAATTCGAGACCTACGCGCTCCGGCCCGGCGACCTGCTCCTGTCCGAAGCGTCCGGCAGCCCATCGGAAGTCGGCAAACCGGCCATCTGGACCGGGCAGGTTCCCGACTGCTGCTTTCAGAACACGCTGATTCGAGTGCGGCTTCATGACTCATCGTTGGCGCCGTTTCTTCATCTGCACTTCTACAAGGATGCCCTGACCGGCAGGTTCGCGGACGCTTCGCGCGGCGTCGGCATACACCATCTGGGAGCCAGGACACTCTCGGAATGGCCGATTCATCTCCCGCCACCAGCCGAGCAGCGCCGCATCGTCGAAACCGTCAGGCGCTACTTCCGGCGCATCGACGAAGTCGTCGGCGTGCTGGAGCGGGTGCGGCGGAACCTGCGACGCTACCGCGCCTCCGTGCTCCAGGCGGCGGCGGCGGGACGGCTCGCGCCGACCGAGGCCGACCTCGCCCGCGCCGAGGGCCGCGGCTACGAACCCGCCTCCGTGCTCCTCGGCCGCATCCTCGCCGAGCGCCGCCGACGGTGGGAGGAGGCGGAACTGGCGAAGACGGCCGCCAAAGGCAAGGCGCCGAAGGACGGATGGAGGGCGAAGTACAGGGAGCCGGCGGCGCCGGACACGGCCGGCCTGCCGGCGTTGCCCGAAGGTTGGCGCTGGGTTCGGCTGGACGCGGTCGCGGACGTGGACCTCGGACAACAGCGGCATCCCGGGCACGCGGCCGGCCCCGGGCAGGTGCCCTACCTTCGCGCCGCCAACATCACGTGGGCCGGTCTCGATCTTCGTGACGTCAAGACGATGGCTTTTCCCAACCCGGATCGCTTCGTCCTGAAAACGGGCGACGTGCTGCTGTCCGAAGCGTCCGGCAGCCCCATGGAGGCGGGGAAACCGGCAATCTGGCGTGACGAGATTCCCGGCGCTTGCTTTCAGAACACCGTGCTTCGCGTTCGTCCGCTGGACCGAAACCTCCTGACTCCCGAGTTTCTTCGTGCGGTCTTTCTGCACGACTGCCTCGACGGCCGGTTCGCAAGGCTCGCGCCGGGAGTCGGCATCGTTCACATCTCGGCGCGCCGGTTGAGCGCATGGCGCATACCATTGCCGCCGACGGTCGAACAGCACCGAATCGTAGCTGCACTCACCGAGCTCGAATCCCACATCGGCGGCCAGGAACGCAACGTCGCCCGCGCGTTGAATACGCTCACAAGCCTTCGTCAAGCCATCCTCGTGCTGGCGTTCGCTGGTAAACTCATGACAGATTAGAAACAGGCGACGCAACGTGAAATTGCCGGACCTGGCGATGCGCTTCCATGAGCGTCGCGGTCACGTGGGAAGCCGGCAGTTGAAGTCCGCCACGACCGCGTTCAGCGCGGCGTCGTCCGCCACCGTGGTGACTACACCGAACTTCACGCACCAGGAGCCGTCGGAGAAGATGTCCTCCACCTTTCCGCCGGCAACCCGAAACCGGGGTGTCTCAGGAAATTCCGGAGACCTCGCCGACGACGAAGACCGGGGTGTTCACTCATCCAATCCTTGACCGCAACTGGGGCAAGACGTGTCAGCATGTCACATTCTCCACGCGCGTTCCGCGCGTAGCGGTTCGGGGTGGTTCTCGGTGAGTTACGATCCGGCATGGACGACGACGCCGGCGGCATCGTCCGCAAGCTCTGGTCGTACTGCGACGTGCTGCGCGACGACGGGCTGTCGTACCAGGATTATCTGGAGCAGCTCACGTTCCTGCTGTTCCTCAAGATGGCCGACGAGCGCGCGGCCCTGACCGGCGGCCGGCAGCCGATTCCGGAGGGCTGCCGCTGGGCGGATCTCGCGGCGCCGGAGATGGAGGGGGCCGCGCTGGAGCGGCGCTACCGGGACACGCTCCGCACGTTGGGGCGGCAGGGCGGCATGCTCGGGCTGATCTTCGACCGGGCGCAGAACCGGATCCAGGACCCGGCCCGGCTTCGGCAGCTCGTCGTCGAGCTGATCGGTCAGGAGAACTGGTCGGCGATGGCGGCCGACGTGAAGGGGGACGCCTACGAGGGGCTGCTGGAGAAGAACGCCCAGGACGTCAAGGGGGGCGCGGGGCAGTACTTCACGCCGCGCGCGGTCATCGAGGCGATCGTCGACTGCATCCGGCCGCGCCCCGGCGAGCGGATCGTCGATCCGGCGTGCGGCACCGGCGGCTTCCTGCTCGCCGCCCACGCGTACCTGACGCGCCACGCGGACCTGGACCGCGACCGGAAGCGGCACCTGCGCTTCGAGGCGCTGCGCGGCGTGGAGCTGGTGCCGAACGTCGCCCGGCTCTGCGGGATGAACCTCTACCTGCACGGCGTCGGCCCCGACGGGGGCGACCGGCGCGAGCCGCCGATCGCCACCGACGACGCGCTGCGCGAGCCGCCCGCCGCCCGCGCCGACGTGGTGATCACGAACCCTCCGTTCGGGAAGCGGTCGTCGTTCACCGTCGTCAACTCGGCGGGCGGGACCGGCCGGCAGGCGCTGACCTACAGCCGTCCCGATTTCTGGACCACCACGTCCAACAAGCAACTCAACTTCGTGCAGCACGTCCGGTCGCTGCTGAAGGTGCACGGGCGCGCCGCCGTCGTGGTGCCGGACAACGTGCTGTTCGAGGGCGGCGCCGGCGAGACGGTGCGGCGGCGTCTTCTGCGGGAATGCGACGTCCACACCCTGCTGCGCCTGCCGACCGGCATCTTCTACGCGCAGGGGGTGAAGGCGAACGTCCTTTTCTTCGACCGCCGGCCGGCCGCGCCGGAGCCGTGGACGAAGGCGGTCTGGGTCTACGACCTGCGCACCAACCGGCGCTTCACGCTGAAGACGCGGCGGATGACCCGCGCCGACCTCGACGACTTCGTGGCCTGCTTCCGCCCCGGCGCCCGCCACGCGCGGTCGGCGACCTGGTCGGAGGAGGCCCCGGCCGGCCGCTGGCGCGCCTGGCCGTACGATGCGATCGTCAACCGCGACAAGGCGAGCCTGGACCTGTTCTGGCTCCGCGCCGGGGGCCGGGAAGACGTCGCCGGCCTGCCCGCCCCCCACGTCATCGCCCGCGAAATCGCCGACGACCTCCGTGCTGCGCTCGCGCGCATGGAGGAGATGCTCGGCGCGCTCGAAGAACGCGCCGGCCGGGACGGGTGACGAGGCCGCCGCGCTCGTAGCGTCCTTGTCCTGAAACCGGGCCGGGCTTCGTGGGGAAGCGAACGGATCGCGGGTGAGGGAACGGCCGCCTGTTGCCGCCCGCCTCGGCCGCCCGCACCGCGTGCGCGCCGGTGAGCGAACTCTGCCGGCGGCACGTCCGGGACATCCGGGGGCGCGGGTCGATCAGGAGGAGCGGAACTTCGCCCACCTGTGGGCGGACCGGGCGGCGCGCGCGATCGTGCTGGACGTGCCGGACGCGGTGCGGCGGGACCTGCTGCGCTTCCTGCCGGCCGGCGACCCCGCCCGGCTGACGGCGTCCGGCCCGCCTCCGGCGGCCGGCCGCGGGGACGGGGAATCGCCGCCGCCCTCCGACGGCGCGCCGCCGCCCCCGGACGGCGTTCGGCCGCCCCCGTCCGCCGCGCCGCCGCCGGCCGTCGACCTCCCGCGATGCGGGGCCTGAAGGCGAAGACCGGCGGCCTGCTCCTGCTGACCGCGACGCCGATGCAGGTGCACCCGGCCGAGGTGTGGGACCTGCTGGACCTGCTCGGGCTGCCGCCGGAGTGGACGGAAGCGGCGTTCCTCGACTTCTTCGAGGCGGTCGCGCGGCCGAACCCGCCCGCGGACGCGCCAGACCGGATGGCGCGTCTGTTGGGCGCCGAGCGGAGCCGCAAGGCGACGATTGGCGGGCGGAGTCGGGGCCGGCCTCGCCTTCCGCGGCGCGCGGGACTCCGGGCCGCGGCCCTTCAGCGCGCGGGTCGCGCGGGGCCGGCGGCGGTCTCCGGGCCCGCGGCCAGGTAGGCGCGCCAGCCTTCGACCTCCGTGTAGAAGAGCGGCGTCGCGTCACGCCCCTCCGCCGCGCCGCGCTCGACCCCGGCGGCGGCCGGCGCGCCGCGGCCCGCGCCGGCCCGCTCGATTTCCACCCGCTCGAACAGGACGCCGCCGAAGGCGAGCCAGGCGGCGGCCAGGGTCAGGACCAGGTTGAACGTCTGGCCGGTGAGGTAGAGCTGGATCGGCCGCCCGCCGGGGGCGTGGCGGGCGAGGTCGCGCAGGCTCGATTCGAGGCCGATGCCGACGAACGCCAGACAGAACAGCCAGCCCCGGACGTCGGAGGTCAGGTCCAGCACCTCGGCGACCCGCGCCTCCCCCAGCGACGGGGTCAGCGCGAACGAAAAGGTCAGCGACGCGGCGACGAAGCCGATGACGAACTTCGGCAGGCGCCGCCAGATCTCCATCGTCTCCGGCCGGCGTCCGCCGGAGGCCTCGACCCGCGTGACCCAGAACACCGCCACGAGGAACGCCACCACGCCGATCAGCGTGTTCTGGATCATCTTCACCACCGCGGCGATCTGCTCCGCCTGCTGGCCGAGCAGGGCCCCGGCGGCCACGACGGCCCCGGTGGCGTCGACCGTGCCGCCGATCCAGGCCGCGCCCACGACCGGGTCCATGCCGGCCCAGCGGATGCCGAGCGGCATGACGATCATCATCGCCACGGTGAAGATCAGCGACATGCCCACGGCCAGGGTCAGCTCCTGCTTGCGCGCCCGCGCGGCGGCGGCCACGGCGATGGCCGCCGAGACGCCGCAGACCGATGTGGCGGCGGCGATGACCATCACCAGAGACCGGCTGCCGATCCGCAGGAACCGGACCCCGAACTGGTACATGAAGACGATGACGATCGGCGTCACCAGCCAGGCGACGAACAGCCCCGGCGCGCCGAGGCGCAGGACGTTGCCGAACAGGACCTCCGCGCCCAGCAGCACGAGGCCGGTCTTGATGTAGAGCTCGCTGCGCAGGGCCGGCCGGAGCCACGCCGGCGTGCCCCCGGTGTTGGCGACGACCAGCCCGATCAGCAGGGCCCAGAAGGCGTAGCCGAAGCCGGCGGCGCGCACGCCGGCCTGGTTCGCGAACGTGTAGGCGGCGACGGCCAGCGCGAACAGGGGAACGAAGGCGGCGGCGTGGCGCCGCGCGGAGCCGCCCATGACCCGCACGGCCAGCGCGGACGCCGCGGCCATGACCAGCCCGAGCAGCGCCAGCCCCCCGGCTCGGCCGGCGAACGCCTCGGCCGGCAGCGCCGTCCAGCGGCCGACGCCCGGCACGGAGCCGACGGCGCCGGCGGCGGCGGCGGCCAGGACGATCCCGGCGAGCCAGACGGCCCACCAGTCCTCGGAGGTTATCAGCGGATTCTTCGGTCGGGGCGCGGCGTCAGGCATGGCGGGCCTATGATAGCGGCGAACCGTCTCTTCGTTCCTCCGGCGGCTCTCCCGAAGCCGTGGCCGTGGGTCCGCGTCGCGCGCTCCCCGCCCGCCAATCGTCGCCTGGCGGCTCCGTTCGGCGCCCGACCGATCCCGCGGAGTCCGCGCCGTTCTACTGCGCGGACTCCCGCCCGCCAATCGTCGCCTGACGGCTCCGCCCGGCGCCCGACCGATCCCGTAGGATCCCCGCCGTTTTACGGCGCGGACTCCTACCGCTCCGCCCGGCGGCGCCGGAAGTACTCCACCTGGAACTCGCGCACGTTGCGGTTGTGCTCGCGCAGGGTGTCGGCGAAGGCGTGGGCGCCGTCGTTGCGGCTGACGAAATAGAGGTAGGTGACGTCGGCCGGCTCCAGCGCGGCGCGCAGCACGTCGCGGCCGGGGGCGGAGATCGGCCCCGGCGGCAACCCGCCGTGGCGGTAGGTGTTGTAGGGCGAGTCGACCCGCATGTTGGCGCGGGTCAGGTTGCCGTCGTAGAGGCCCAGGCGCTCCAGCGCGTAGATCACGGTGGGGTCGCTCTGCAGCGGCATGCCCCTCCGCAGCCGGTTGTTGAACACCGCCGACACGAGGGCGTGCTCGGCGCCGGCGCCGGTCTCCCGCTGGATGATGGAAGCCAGCGTCACCGTCTCCCGCACGCTCAGCCCGCGCTCGGCCGCGCGCGCGCGGAGGCCGGCGTCGAAGACCGCCCGGAACTGCGCCACCATCGCGGCCACCAGATCGTCGGCGGTGGCGTGGCGCGGCAGGGAGTAGGTCTCCGGGAACAGGTAGCCCTCGAGGTCGGCCGCGTCGGGGTCGAGGTCGGCGACGAGCGCCGTCCGGGAGGCCGCCGCGGCGAACGCCTCCGCGGACCCCAGTCCGCGGGCTTCCACGATGGGGGCCATCTCCGCCAGCGTCAGCCCCTCGGGAAAGGTGATCGGGCGCAGATGGACGCGGCCGTCCGCGATCTTCGCCACCGCGGCCCGCGGCGATACGGGGGCGTCGAAGAAGTACTCGCCGGCCTGCAGGTCCCGGTCCCGGCCGCTGCGCCGGACCGCGAAGCGGAAGAGCCACTCCTCGGCCACGACGCCGGCCGCGGCCAGCCGCTTCGCGATCACGGCGATCGAGTCGCCGGGCTCGACGTCCACGAACACCCCCGCGTCCGCCAGCCCGGCATGGGGAACGTCGAGGCGGGCCAGCAGTTCCTGCCAGGCCAGCGCCGCCGCGCCGGCTCCGAGCGCCGTCAGGCAGCCGAGCGCGATCAGCAGCCGCCTCACCGCCGCCCCGCTCCCCCCGCGCCGCCGCCGGCCGACCGGCCGCCGCGTTCCGCCGCCGGCCGGTCCAGATGATCCTGCAGAATCACCGCCGCCGCCGCCGCGTCGAGCTTCGCCTTCCGCTTCCGCCAGTCGCGCTCGCGCAACGCCAGCCGCCGCTCGGCCTCCACGCTCGTCAACCGCTCGTCCTGCAGCGCGATCGGCGCCGCCGTGACGGCGCCCAGCGCCTCGGCGAACGCCAGGGCGCGGGCGGTCCCCTCGTGAGGCGTTCCGTCCAGAGCGCGCGGCACGCCCACCACGACGAGCGCCAGCCCGTCCGGCTCCGCCGCGACCCCGGCCACCTCGGCGGCCACGGCGGCCGCCCGCTCCCGCAACGAGCCCCGGGGCGACACCACCCGCAGCGGGCGGGCGATGGTCCCCGACCCGTCGCTCACCGCGAGCCCGATGCGCCGATCGCCGTAGTCGATCCCCAGGACCCTCATGCTCCGCCGTCTTCGCCCCGCGCCGCCGCTGCAAGCGTACGTCCCGGCCCGCCGCCGTGTCCATCGGGCCGCGGGCGGCGGGACTTGACGGCCGTCGACGACCCGCCGCCGATCCGCTAGAATGATCCCCTTGCAGGCGCCTGTTCCGCCCGCGGCGTCACGAGCCTCCCGGTTGAAGCGAGGTCAGTCTTGAAGACCCGGATCATCGTCTGCGCGTCGCTCCCCCTCGCCGCCTTCGCCCTCGTCGGCGGCTACTACGCGCGCGCCGCGGCCGGCGAGGAAGAGCAGACCTACCGGCACCTGCGCATCTTCGAGGACGTCGTCTCGCTCATCTCGAACAACTACGTCGAGCTCGTCGATCTCGACGACGTGCTGCAGGGAGCCCTGCGCGGGCTGGCCGAGGGCCTCGACTCCGACAGCACCCACGTGTCCCCCTCCGACGCGCGCTGGATCGAGAACGGGCAGCCGTTGCCGGAAGCGCGCATCGGCCTGGAAGTCACGCGGCGGTACTACCTGCAGGTGATCGCCGCGCGGGACGGGTCGCCGGCCGCCGAGGCCGGCATCGCGCCGGGCGACTACGTGCGCGCCATCGACGGCGACCCGACCCGTCTGCTGTCGGTGGTCGAAGGCAGGCAGCGGCTCCACGGCGACCCGGGCACCACGGTCACGCTGTCCCTGATCCGCGGCAGCACGCAGGAGCCGTACGACGTCGAGCTCGTCCGCGAGGAGCTCCCGCCGCCCGCGGTCGGCGGACGGCTGCTCGAAGAAGCCGCCGGCGTCGGCTACCTGCGGGTCCCGGCCTTCGACGAGGGCGCCGCCGCCGGCATCGCCGCCGCCGCCGCCGCGCTGGAAGCGGAGGGGGCGGCGCACCTGATCGTCGACGTCCGCGGCGCGGCCGAAGGCGCCTACGCGGCGGCGATAGCCGCGGCGCGGCTCTTCGTGGCGGACGGGACCCTGGCCATCCGGGAGGAGAACGGCGACAGCCGCACGCCCCTGGAGGCGACGGCCGGCGAGGAGGCCGTCGCCCTCCCGCTGACGCTGTTGATCGACTTCGGGTCGTCGGGTCCGGCGGAAGTCTTCGTGGCGGCGCTGGTCGAACACGGCCGCGCGGCGACCGTCGGCGGGCGCACGGCCGGCCGCGCCGGACTGCAGCGTCTCGTTCCGCTGCCGGACGGTTCCGGACTCTGGTTGTCGTGGGCGCGCTACCTGACCGCCTCGGGCGAGCCCATCCATCCGGCCGGCATCGAGCCGGAAATCGGCGTGGCTGTGGACCTGCCGGAGCTGGGCGAGCCGCTCCCCGAGGAGGACGAGATCCTGGAGCGCGCCCTCGAAGAGATCCGGGAGGCCGCCGCCGAGGCCGCGTAGCCGGCGGGAGGCGGTCTTTGACGATGCTTTCCGCCCGTTGGTATACTGCCCTTCCGTTCCATGGCCTGCAGCGTCCACTCTCCGCGAAAGATAGGCGCGTAGCTCAGTTGGTCAGAGCGCCTGCTTGACATGCAGGAGGTCGGCGGTTCAAGTCCGCCCGTGCCTACCAGGTCGTTTCCGAACGGCGCCCGGTCGATCGACAGCGCATGAGCCAGATAACCGTCACCCTGCCGGATGGATCGACCCGCCCGGCGTCCGCGGGCGCACCGGTGTCGGCGGTGGCCGCCGACGTGTCGCCGCGCCTCGCCCGGCAGGCGCTGGCGGCGATCGTCGACGGCCGGATGGTCGACCTGTCGCATCCGCTCGAGGACGACGCGGCGGTGCGCTTCGTGACCCCCGGCGCCCCGGAGGCGCTGGCGCTCTATCGCCACAGCACGGCCCATCTGCTCGCCGCGGCGGTGACCGCCCTGTTCCCGGAGGCGCAGTGCGGCATCGGGCCGGCCATCGACGACGGGTTCTTCTACGACTTCGTCGTCGCCCGCCCGTTCGTCCCCGAGGACCTCGCGGCCATCGAGCGCAAGATGGGCGAGCTGGCGAAGCGGGACCTGCGCTACGAGCGGAAGACGATGTCGAAGGCCGAGGCCAGGGCCTTCTTCGACGGCCGCGGCGAGCCCCTCAAGGTGCAGTTGATCGAGGAGAAGGGCGGGCCGGTCGTCTCGTGCTACACGATCGAGGACGCCTTCATCGACTTCTGCACCGGCCCGCACGTGCCGTCGACCGGGCGGCTGAAGGCGTTCAAGGTGCTGCACAGCTCGAACGCGTACTGGAAGGGGGACGCGCGGAACCAGCCGATGCAGCGCATCTACGGGACCGCGTTCTTCAAGGCGTCCGAGCTGACCGCGCACCTGACGCGGATCGAGGAAGCCCGCAAGCGCGACCACCGCAGGCTCGGTCGGGAGCTCGGCCTCTTCACGTTCCACCCGTGGGCGCCCGGGGCGCCGTTCTGGCAGGCCAAGGGGGCGACGCTGTATCGGCTGCTGTCCGAATACATGCGCGACGCCCTGGCCGGAGACTACCAGGAGGTGCGGACGCCGCTGGTCTTCAACAAGGCGCTGTGGGAGACGTCGGGACACTGGGACCACTACCGCGAGAACATGTTCCTGCTGCAGTCCGACGGCGAGCCCGCGGACCCGGCGGCGGACGGCGGCGGCCCGGCGGACGGCCGGCCGGAAGCGCGCTACGCCCTCAAGGCGATGAACTGCCCCGGCCACATGCTCCTGTTCGCGAGCGAGGGGCGCAGCTACCGCGACCTGCCGTTGCGCTTCCACGACCAGGGCGTGCTGCACCGGCAGGAAGCCTCGGGCGTGCTCGGCGGCCTCACCCGGGTCCGCCAGTTCTCGCAGGACGACGCGCACTGCTTCCTCACCGAGGACCAGATCGGCGAGGAGGTCGAGCGGCTGATGCGGCTCGTCGACCGGATCTACCGGGACTTCGGGCTGGACTACGCGGTCGAGCTCTCGACGCGGCCCGCCGAGTACCTGGGCGCGCTGGAGACGTGGAACCACGCCGAGGCGCAACTGCGCCTGGCGCTCGAAGCGGCCGGCGCGCCGTACGCCGTCTCCGAGGGGGAGGGCAGCTTCTACGGACCCAAGATCGACGTCCACGTCACCGACGCGATCGGGCGCCGGTGGCAGTGCGCGACGATCCAGCTCGACTACCAGATGCCGCGGCGCTTCGACCTGAAGTACGTCGGCGCCGACAACGCCGAGCACGTCCCGGTGCTGATCCACCGGGCCGTCTTCGGCAGCTTCGAGCGCTTCATCGCCCTGCTGATCGAGCAGTACGCCGGCGCGTTCCCGTTGTGGCTGGCGCCGGTGCAGGCGCGCGTCCTCGGCATCGCGGACCGGCACAACGAGTACGGCCGGAAGGTGCGGGAGCGGCTGGCCGCGGCCGGCCTGCGCGTGGAGCTCGACGACCGGAGCGAGAAGATCGGCCTGAAGATCCGCGAGGCGCAGCTCCAGAAGATCCCGTGGATGCTCGTGATCGGCGACCGCGAGGTCGAGAACGGCGCCGTGGCGATGCGGAGCCGCACGAAGGGAGACATCGGGGCCCGCCCCGTCGACGAGGCGTTGCGGGCTCTCGTGGAGGAGGTCCGCCTGAAGCGGACCCCCGCAACGGAGTAAACTGGCGCTTCGCCCGGAACGGCGAACGCTGTCACGAAGGGAGCACGGTATTCCTCCAGGACGCGGCCCGCGCGGGCCACGCCGCGATTTCCGCCAGCCCCGCACGCGAGTCAACGAACGGATCCGGGTGCGCGAGATCCGCGTCATCGACGACGGCGGGGAGCAGCTCGGCGTGATGCCGCCGCCGCAGGCCCTGGCGATTGCGCGGGAGAAGGGACTCGACCTCGTCGAGATCTCGCCGACGGCGCAGCCGCCCGTCTGCCGGATCATGGACTTCGGGCGGTACCAGTACGAGGAGCAGAAGCGGTCGCGGCAGGCCAAGAAGCACCAGAAGACGATCGAGGTCAAGGAGATCAAGTTCCGGCCGAAGGTCGACGAACACGACTACCAGTTCAAGAAGAAGCACGTCGAGCGCTTCCTGGCGCACGGCGACAAGGTCAAGGCGACCATCTTCTTCCGCGGGCGCGAGATGGCGCATCCGGAGTTCGGGCGGCACATCCTGGATCGGCTCGTCGACGAGCTGCAGGAGGTCGCCACGCAGGAGACGCTGCCGCGCATGGAAGGCAACCAGATGCACACGATCCTGTCGAGCCGAACCGTGGCGAAGAAGGGGCGCTAGGACGGCGGCAGGAGAAGGACACGCATGCCGAAGCTCAAGACGCACCGCGGCGCGGCCAAGCGGTTCAACACCACCGGAAGCGGCAAGGTGACCCGCAAGAAGGCCTGCTCGCGCCACATCCTGACCAGCAAGACCACCAAGCAGAAGCGCGGGCTGCGCGGGACGACGACGATGGACGCGGCCGACGAGCCGCGCGTCCGGCGCATGATTCCGTACAAGTAGGGAGCAGTCGAGAAGATGCCTCGAGTCAAGCGCGGCACGGTTCGGCGGGCGAAGCGGCGCAAGCTGCTGACCCGCGCCAAGGGCTTCTACCAGCGCAAGAGCAAGCTGTACCGCGCCGCCAAGGAAGCGGTCGACACCTCCCTGAACTACGCGTTCATCGGACGCCGGCGCAAGAAGCGGGATTTCCGGCGCCTCTGGATCACGCGCATCGGGGCGGCGGCGCGCCTGCACGGCCTGAGCTACAGCCACCTGATCAACGGCCTGAAGCGCGCGGGCGTCGGCCTCGACCGCAAGGCGCTGGCCGACCTCGCGGTCCGCGAACCCGAGGCGTTCGCGCATCTCGCCCGGCAGGCCCGGGAGGCGCGCGCCGCGGCGGCGTCGTAGGACGCCGCCGGGACCTGGCGGCAGTCCGGGCGCATCGATGCCCCCCCCTCCCAACGTCGACGACGTGCGGGCCGCGTTCCGGGCCGAGCTCGGCCGGACCCGCACCGCCGACGAGTTGCAGGAGCTGCGCCACCGCCATCTCGGCCGCAAGCGCGGCGTGGTCACGGCGTTGCTCAAGTCCGTCTCCGCGGCGCCGCCGGAGGCGCGCCGCGACCTCGGACGGCAGGCCAACGCGCTGAAGCGGGAGATCGAGCAGGCCCTCGCGGAGCGCCGGGCGTCCCTGGCGAACGCCTCCCCGCCCGGACCGGAAGCCGCCGCTTCGCCGCCCTCCCGCGGCGCGGCGAAGCGGGGCGCGGGCCGCGGGACGGCGGCCGACCGGCCGGGCGGATCGCCGCGCGCGGGAACGGTCGACGTCACCCTGCCCGGCCGCGAGGTTCCGCTCGGCCACCGGCACCCCCTGACCGTGGTCCGCGAGGAGATCGAGGAGATCTTCACCAGCCTCGGCTTCGAGATCCTCGAAGGCCCGGAGATCGAGGACGACTACCACAACTTCGAGGCGCTCAACATGCCGCCGGAGCACCCGGCGCGCGACATGCAGGACACGCTGTACCTGGACGCGCCGCTCCGCGCGCGCGGCGGGCCTCCCGGCACCCTGCTGCGCACGCACACCTCCGGCATGCAGATCCGCTACATGGAGACGCACGAGCCGCCGGTGCGCATCATCGCGCCCGGGCTGGTCTACCGGCGGGACACCCCCGATCCGACCCACTCGCCGATGTTCCAGCAGGTCGAGGGGCTGCTGGTCGGCGAGGGCGTGACGATGGCCGACCTGAAGGGCACGCTGGAGTGCTTCCTGCGCCGGCTCTTCGAGCCGGACACGCGGGTCACGTTCCGGCCGAGCTTCTTTCCCTACACGGAACCGAGCGCCGAGGTGTTCATCGGTTGCGTCTTCTGCGGCAGCGGCGGCTGCGCGGTCTGCAAGCGCACCGGCTGGCTGGAGATTCTGGGCAGCGGCATGGTGCACCCGGCCGTGCTCGAAGCGGTCGGGTACGACTCCGAGCGGTTCACCGGCTGGGCGTTCGGCGTCGGCATCGACCGCATCGCCATCCTGAAGTACCGCGTCGAGGACATCCGCGCCTTCTACGACAACGACCTGCGGCTCCTGGAGCAGTTTCCCTGTTGAGAATCCTGGTTTCCTGGCTGCGCGAGTTCGTTCCGGTCACGGCTGGCGTCGACGAGCTGGCCGCGGCGCTCACCGCGCACGGGTTCGAGGTGTCGGCGGTCGAACCGGCCCCGCCGGTTCCGGGCCGGCCCGCCCGCGGCGAGGACGCGGTCCTCGACCTGGAGGTCACGACCAACCGCCCCGACTGCCTGAGCGTGGCCGGCGTCGCCCGCGAGGTGTCGACGATCTACGGCGCGGACGTCTCCCGGCCCGCCGCCGCCGACACGCCGGCCGGCGGCGGCGCGCTGCCGGTCACCATCGAAGAGGACGCCCGGGCGCTGTGCCCGCGCTACGCGGCCGCGGTGGCGGAGGTGGCGGTCGGCCCGTCGCCGGCCTGGATGGCCGCGCGCCTCGAGGCGGCCGGCGTCCGCCCGATCAACAACGTCGTCGACGTCACGAACTACGTGCTGATCGAGCTCGGCCACCCGATGCACGCCTTCGATCTCGATCGTCTCGCCGGCGGCGAGCTGCGGGTCCGGCGCGCACGGGCCGGCGAGAGCGTCCGCACCCTCGACGGCGTCGAGCGGCCGCTGACGCCCGAGGCGCTCGTCGTCGCGGACGGCGCCCGGCCGCAGGCGGTGGCCGGCGTCATGGGCGGGGCCGACTCCGAGGTGACCGCCGGGACCACGCGCGTAGCGTTCGAGAGCGCCTGGTTCGACCCCGTCTCGGTGCGCCGCACGAGCAGGCGGCTGGCCTTGTCGACGGACGCCTCGTTCCGCTTCGAACGCGGCGCGGACGTCGAGGCCCCGGTGCGGGCATTGCGGCGCGCGCTGCATCTTCTGGGCGAGATCGGCGGCGGCGCGCCCCGCGGATCCATCGTCGACCGCTACCCCGCGCCGCGGGAGAGGGTGACCGTCCCGTTGCGCCACGAACGGATCGGCCGCGTGCTCGGCGTGGAGGTGGAGCCCGGTTTCGTGCGCGCCACCCTGGAACGGCTCGGCTTCGGCGTCGACCCGGCGCCGGACGGCGGCGGCCCGCCGCGGTGGCGCGTGACCGTGCCGCCGCACCGCGTCGACGTCGGCCGGGAGATCGACCTCGTCGAGGAGGTCGCCCGTCACCACGGGTACGAACGGCTGCCGTCGACCTTTCCCGCCCTGGTCCGCCCGCCGGCGCCGCCGGGGGAAGCGCTGTTCCGGCAACGGCTGCTGCGGCGGGTGTTGACCGCCGGAGGCTGTTCGGAAGCCGTCACCTACGGTTTCGTCGAGGAAGCCGCCGCCCGTCCGTTCGTCGGCCGCCCCGACGAGCTGGTCCGCATCGCCAATCCGCTGTCGGAGAAGTTCGCGGTGCTGCGGCCATCCCTGGTCCCCGGCCTGCTCGACGCGCTGATCCACAACCGCCGGCGCGACCGCCGCGACGTCCGGCTCTTCGAGATCGGACGCCGCTTCACGGCCGGCGGAGGCGAAGAGGCGGGCGTGGCCGTGGCGCTCTCCGGAGCCGCGGCGCCCCGGCACTGGAGCGCCGGCGAACGGCGGACCGACCTGTTCGACGCGATCGGCCTCGTGGACCGGGTGTGCGAGGCCTTCGGGATCCGGCCCGAGTACGAGCCGGACGGCGGCGGCGCGCTCGCTCCCGGCCGCGCCGCCGCCGTGCGCGCGAAGACGCGCGAGGCCGCGGAACCGGTCGTGCTCGGCCACGTCGGCGAGCTGGCGGCCGCCGTCGGCCGGGCGCGCGGCCTGCCCGGCGACGACGCCGTCTACGTGGCCGAGCTCGACCTCGCCGCCCTGGCCCGGGCCGGCGCGGACCGCCGCCGGATGACCGCGGAGCCGCTGCCGCGGCATCCCTCCGTGGTCCGCGACCTCGCGCTGATCGTCGATGCCGCCTTGCCCGCCGCCACGGTTCGTGACACGATTCGATCCGTTGCGCCGGAGACGCTGCTGCAGGTGCGCGAGTTCGACCTCTACGAGGGCGAGGGCATTCCGGAGGGCCGCAGGAGCCTGGCGTTGCGCCTGACCTTCCGGGCCGCCGGCCGCACCCTGACGGACGTCGAAGTGCAGGGGGCCGTCGACGAGATCGTCGCGGCGCTGAAGACCGCGCACGGAGGCGTGCCGCGGCAGTAGCGGCGGAACGGAACGCGGCTGTTGAAGGAGTTGGATCTTCGATGTCGGACACGACCCAATACGTCGACCTGGCCACCGTGGACCGTCTCGCCCAGAAGGTGACGGCGCTGGTCCAGACTCTCGAACAGACGCGCCAGCAACTCGGGGAGACGCGGGCCGACAACGACCGGCTGCGCGAGGAACTGGACGCGCTCCAGGAACGCCTGACCGCGTCGCAGACCGACGCGGCGGAGATGGAGACGCTGCGGGCGGAACGCGATCAGGTGCGCGCCCGGGTCTCGGAAATGCTCGATCAGCTCGAGACCTTCGACCTGTAGAGACCGGGCCCGGGGCGGCGCGCGCCGCCCCGGCAGCACGCGATGGAAAAGACGAGCGGCGCCGCCGTCACCACGATCCGGATCCTGGGCCGGGAATACGCGATCCGCAGCCGCCTGGACGCCGACGACGTGGCGCGGCTCGGCGCGTACGTCCGCGAGAAGATGGAGGCGGTCGCGAATCGCGCGCCGCGCCGCGACCTGATGCACGTGGCGGTCCTGGCCGCCCTGAACATCGCGGACGACTATTTTCGCAGCCGCGACGGCCGCGCGGACGACGAACGCCACGTCCTGGACCGCATGCTGGACATCGAGGAGATGGTGGACCGCGCCGTCGGCGGCGCGTCCCCGGCGCCCGGCGGGACGGAACCTTCCCTTGCGCCGGACGACTCCACGCCGGCGCCCGGCACGTTGCCGTGGGCCGCGCTCCTGGAGCCGGAGCCTTCCCCCCTTTCGTCGGACGACTCCACGCCGGCGCCTCCGGAAGCGGCCCCGCCGCGAGACGACTCCACGCCGGAAGCGGCCTCGCCGCGGGACGACCCCGACGCCTGAACGGGCGGCGCCTTGCCCCGGCCGCGGCTTCGTTCTAGGATCCCCAGCAGAAACGGAGCACGGCACGAGTGTTGGTCTCGAGATTCCCTGCAGTACGCGTGATGGTTGGAGGCTCGTTTGAGCCATTGTCGTATCGAAGTGAACCGCGACGCTTCGCCGTGTGCACGCCTCGGCTCGAGGAAGCCTGGAGGCGGGGTTTGACATAGCGGTTCCACCTGCACGGGCAGGTTCATACGACCTCCCCACACGGTAATCGCGGGGTTTTTCGGGTTGCGTCCCGAGACCCGGCCTGCCGCGCCGACTCCGTGCGAGTCGCGCATGCAGCTCTTTCCGAGCATCGCCGCCGGCCTCGCGGCCGCCGTCGTCGGACTGCTGATCTTCGGCGCGTGGCTCGCCACGCGCCGCGGGATCGCGGCCCGGACCGTCGGCCGCGCGCAGGACGAAGCCGAACGCCTGTTGCGCGACGCCGAACGGGAGATCGGCGCCCGGCGCAAGGAAGCGGAGCTCGCCGCCCGCGAGCAGGCCCAGAACCTCCGGCACGAGACCGAGAACCACGCCCGGCGGCGCCGCGAGGAGCTGACCGCGCTCGAGCGCGACCTGAACGACCGCAAGCGGGCGCTCGCCGAACGCAGCGCCGGCGTGGACCGCGCGGCGCGCGAACTGCGGACCCGCGAGGACGCCCTCCTGGAACGCGAGGCCGAGGCCGAGGCCGCCGAGGCGCGGCGCCGCGAGCTCGTCGAGCGGACGCAGGCCGAGCTGCAGCGGGTCTCCGGCCTGACCGCGGACGAAGCGAAGGAGACGCTCGTCCGGCAGCTCGAATCGGACGCGCGCCGCGACGCCGCCAACCTAGTCAAGCGGCTGGAGCAGGAGGCCCGCGAGACGGCCGCCGAGAAGGCCCGGCAGATCGTCACGCAGGCGATCCAGCGCAGCGCCGCCGACCACGCCATCGAGACCACGGTGTCCGTGGTCGACCTGCCGAGCGACGACCTCAAGGGCCGCATCATCGGCCGCGAGGGCCGCAACATCCGGGCGCTGGAGACGGCCACCGGCGTGGAGCTGATCGTCGACGACACGCCCGGCGCCATCATCCTCTCGAGCTTCGACCCCTACCGCCGGGCGATCGCCAAGGGCGCCATCGAGCAGCTCGTCGCCGACGGCCGCATCCACCCGGCCCGCATCGAGGAAGTGGTCGAGAAGGTCCGCGCGGAGGTCGACGAGACCACCCTCAAGGAAGGGGAAGCGGCCGCTTTCGAGCTGGGGATCCACGACCTGCACCCCGAGATCAACCGCATGATGGGCCGGCTGAAGTTCCGCACCAGCTACGGCCAGAACGTCCTGGCGCACTCCAGGGAGGTCGCCTACGTGGCCGGGGTGATGGCCCGCGAGCTGGGTCTCGACGCGCACACGACCATCCGCGCCGCCTTCGTGCACGACGTCGGCAAGGCGATGGACCGCGACATCGAGGGCACGCACCTGCAGATCGGCATCGACTTCCTGCGCAAGCACGGCGAGTCGGACGCGGTGGTCGACGCGATGGCCGCCCACCACATGGACATCGACTGGCCCTCGCTGGAGTCGATGCTCGTGCAGGCGGCCGACGCCATCTCCGCCGCGCGGCCGGGCGCGCGGCGCGACATCCTGGAGTCGTACGTCAAGCGCCTCGAGAACCTCGAAGGCATCGCGGACTCGTTCAAGGGCGTCTCGAAGTCGTTCGCGCTGCAGGCGGGCCGCGAGATCCGGGTGATGGTCGAGAGCGAGCGCATCTCCGACGAAGAGGCGGTCTGGCTCTCGAAGGACATCGCCAGGCGCGTCGAGAACGAACTGCAGTATCCCGGCCAGATCAAGGTCACGGTGATCCGCGAGACCCGCTCGGTGGAGTACGCGCGGTAGCCCCGTCGTGCCCGATTCCCCCACCGTCGCCGACGTCGGCGAGCGCGCCCTCATCGAACGCATCCGGCAGCGCGTCCCCGCGGGCGGCCCGGGGCTGCTGACCGGCATCGGAGACGACGCGGCCGTCGTCGAGCCGGACCGCGGCGCGCTGTCGGTCCTGACCACCGACACGCTGGTCGAAGGCGTGCACTTCGACCGCGCCCACGGCTCGCCGGCCGACGCCGGCCACAAGGCGCTGGCCGTCAACCTGAGCGATCTGGCGGCCATGGGCGCCGCGCCCCGCTACGCCCTGCTGGCCCTGTCGCTGCCGGCCGGATGGCTCGCCGCCGACGTCGACGAGCTGCTCGACGGGTTCCTGGCGCAGGCCGCCTACCACCGCACGGCGCTCGTCGGCGGCGACGTCACCGCCTCGCCCGGGCCGGCGGTCATCGGCGTGACCGCGATCGGCAGCGCGAAGCGGCGCCGCGTGCTCGGCCGCGGCGGGGCCCGACCGGACGACGTCGTCTACGTCAGCGGCGCCGTCGGCGCGGCCGCCGCCGGGCTGGCGTCGCTGCAGCGGGCCGGCGGCGTCGAGGGCCCGCCCCCCGAGGAGTGCCGCCGGCGCCACCGGCGCCCCGAAGCGCGGGTCACCCTCGGCGTCGCGCTCGGCCGCAACCGGGCCGCCCGGGCCTGCATCGATCTGAGCGACGGCCTCGGCGACGCCGTCCACCGGATCGCGGCCGCCAGCGGCGTCGGGGTGCGGCTCGACGCCGAGGCGCTGCCGATCCACCCGGAAGCGCGCGCCTGGTTCGAGCGCGCCGGCCTCGACCCCGTGGCGGCCGCCCTGGCCGGCGGCGAGGACTACGAGCTCGCGTTCACGAGCCCCCCGGCGTTCCGCGGCCGGCTGCGCCACGTCCGGCGGCGGATCGGCGACCTGCCGCTCACCCCGATCGGCGTCGTCACGAAGGATCCCGCGGTGCGGCTCCGCCGCGGCGGGAAGGACGAACCGCTCCCCCGCGGGTACGAGCACTTCGCGGGCCGGCCCTGACCGGACTTTCCGGCCCTCGAACGCAGCGTACCCCCCGGCCGGGTCGCCGGCGTCCCGTTGCAGGCTGACGTCGACGACGGGAGCCGGAACGACGCCGGCCGGCGAGCGGACGGCGTCAACCCCTGGACGGCGGGGACGGCGGGGGCGGGGGAGGAGGCTGAGGCGGCGGGGGCGCCGGCATCGGCGGAAATTCCGTGCGGTGATCAGGCATGGCGGACGACCCGGGCGGCCGCTTCATGGCATCGCATCAATACGCGCGAATTGACCTTCGACGTCAGGAGCGGGCGCGTGGCGATCGTGGATCTCTCCTCGAGCGCCCGGAGCCGCCCGGCGGCGTCGGCGTCGGTCACGCTGTACGACTCGACGTCGCGCCACAACTCGCGGTATTCGTCGAGGATGCGGCTCAACTCGGCCGCCGCCGCCGCATGGGTCGAGGCGTGGTCGTGAAACCGGGCGATGACGGTCAGCGACGACAGCGCCGCCGCGGCGAACGCCAGGTACGGCGCCAGCGCCGGCGCCTGCGTCACCAGACTGGCCCAGGCCGCGCTCGACGTGACGAGCAGCAGCACGCGCACGGTGTCGTCCGCGCGCTTGTTCGAGGCCGCGCGGGACAGGAAGTAGCGGTGGCTCATGTCGGCGGCGAACATGGCGTTCCAGATCGATTCGCGCGTCGTCATCGCTCTCTCCCCACCAGGACACGGTACCGCATGCCCGGCTTGGCCGGCAAGCATCGGCACCTCTCGGCGAGGCGGGCCGCGGCGCCCGATCACTCGGCCGCGCTCAGCGCCGCCGGCTCGATCCCCGCCGATCCGGGCGCCCGCTCCTGGTCGCGGTACTGCAACTGATACAGCGTGTGGTACAGGCCGCGGCGCGCGAGGAGCTGCTGGTGCGTGCCCGACTCGCGCAGCTCGCCCTTGTGAAGGACGAGGATCTGGTCCACGTCCTGCACCGTCGACAAGCGGTGCGCGACGGCGATGGTGGTCCGCCCCGCCATCAGCACGTGCAGCGCGTCCTGGATGAGGCGCTCGGTGTCGGTGTCGACGCTCGACGTCGCCTCGTCGAGCAGCAGGACCTCGGGCGCGAAGGCGAGGGCGCGGGCGAAGCTGAGCAACTGCCGCTGCCCCACCGAGAGGCTGGCGCCGCGCTCTCCGAGCTCGGTGTCCATGCCGTCGGGCAGGCGCGCGATGAAGCGGTCGGCGTGGACGCCGCGCGCCGCCGCCCGCACGTCGTCGTCGCCGATCGCGTCGTCGCCGAGCCGGACGTTGTCCCGCACGCTGCCCGAGAACAGATGGACGTCCTGCAGCACCAGCCCGAAGCGCCGCCGCAGCTCGTCGAGCGGCATATCCCGGACGTCGACGCCGTCGATGGTGATCCGCCCGCGGTCCACGTCGTAGAACCGCATCAGCAGGTTGAAGAGGGTGGTCTTGCCCGCCCCCGTCGCGCCGACCACGCCGACCCGCGCGCCGGGAGCGACCTCGAACGACACGTCGCGCAGCACGGGCGCGCCGTCCCCGTAGGCGAACCACACGCGCTCGAACCGGATGCGGCCGCCGCCCGCCGGCGGGGCCGGGGCCGGGGACCGAACCCGCCCCGGCGCGGGCGGCGCGGGCGGCCGGGCCGAGGCGGCCGGCGGCGACGTGATTTCGACCGGCGTGTCCAGCAGCCCGAAGATGCGCTCGGACGACGCCATCGCCGACTGCAGGACGTTGAACTTCTCCGACAGGTCGCTGATGGGCTTGAAGAAGCGCTGCGAGTACTGCAGGCAGGCGACCAGCACCCCCAGCTCGACCGTCTCCTGCACGGCCCGCCCGCCGCCGTACCACAGGATGAGGGCCGTGGCGACGGCGCCCAGCAACTCGACGGCGGGGTAGAAGGTGGCGTAGTAGAAGATGGACTCGACGTTGGCGTCGCGGTGGGCGCGGTTGATCCGCTCGAACTCTTCGAAGTTGCGCGCCTCGCGGCGGAAGACCTGCACCGTCGCCATCCCGCTGACGTTCTCCTGGAGGAAGGCGTTGATGCGGGCGAGCTGCAGCCGCACGCGGCGGTACGACTCGCGCGCGTTCAGGCGGAACCAGTGCGTCACCCAGGCGATGGCGGGCAGGACCGCGAAGGTGACCAGGGCCAGGCGCCAGTCCATCCACAGCAGGACGACCGTGATGCCGGCCAGCATGAAGACGTCGCGGAACACCGTCACGACCCCGGACGCGAAGAGCTCGTTCAGGGTGTCCACGTCCGAGGTGACGCGGGTCATCAGGCGGCCGACCGGATTGCGGTCGTGGAAGCGCAGGTCCAGGCGCTGCAGGTGGCGGTAGATCTCCATCCGCAGGTCGAACATGATGCGCTGCCCCATCATCTGCATCGTCCACGTCTGCACGTACTCGAGCGCGAACGAGCCGGCCAGGACGAGCAGGAACGCCGTCGCGATGCGATCGAGGCCCTCGGCCGCGCCCACCGCGATGTGGTCGTCGATGGCGACCTTCGTCAGCCAGGGCTGCGCGAGCTGCAGGACCGAACCGGCGGAGATCGCGGCCAGGGCCACCGCCACGGACCGCCGGTGGGGACGCAGGTAGCCCAGCAGGCGCCGCATGAGCCGCGCGTCGTACGCCTTGCCCAGGACCTCCGGTTCGTGAAGGGACATCTTCTTGCCGTCCGGCCCGCGGAACCGCGCCCCGCGCCGCCCGGGGGTCCGCGCCGCGGAACCGCGCGGGCGGAACGGGTTGGGCGCCGGGCGGAGCCGCGAGGCGGCGATCGGCGGGCTACGACTCGTCCAGGGCCGCCTCCAGCAGTTGTCTTCGGTGCAGGCCGGCGTAGAGTCCGTCCCGCGCCAGCAGCTCGGCGTGCGTGCCGCGCTCCACGACCCGGCCGTCGTCGAGCACGAGGATCAGATCGGCGTCCCGCACGGTCGAGATGCGGTGGGCGGCGACGATCGTCGTGCGCTGCCGCATCACGGGCCGCAGGCGCGCGAGGATGGCGTCCTCGGTGTGGGTGTCGACCGCCGACAGCGCGTCGTCGAGGATCAGGATCCGGGGATCGGTGAGGAGGGCGCGCGCCAGCGCCGCCCGCTGCTTCTGCCCGCCCGACAGGGTGATGCCCCGTTCGCCGACCTCGGTGTCGAGCCCGCGCGGGAACCCCGCCACGTCGGCGTCGAGGCGCGCCAGCGCCACCGCGCCGGCGACCGCCGCGCCGTCCCCCCGCGCCGGCCCGCGGGCGCCGAAGGCGACGTTGCCGGCGACCGTCTCGGAGAAGAGCAGCGGCTCCTGCGGCACGTAGCCGATGGCGCCGCGAAGCGTGTCGAGCGGCAGGTCGCGGACGTCGACGCCGTCGACGAAGACCGTTCCCGGCGGCGGGTCGAACAGGCGCGGCAGCAGGTCGGCCAGCGTCGACTTGCCGGCGCCGGTCGGCCCGACGAGGGCCAGCACCTGCCCCGGCTCCACCCGCGCCGACACCCCGGAGAGGACCGGCCGCCCGCCGTAGGCGAAGGTCAGACCGCGGAACTCCACGGCGCCCCGTATCCGCGCCGGCTCGACGGGGGCGTCGGGGTCGCGGATCGACGGCTCCACCCGCAGGACGTCGAGCATCCGCTGCCAAGCCGCCAGACCGCGCTGCAGCATGTTCGTCACCCAGCCGAAGGCGATCATCGGCCAGCTCAGCATCGCGACGTAGGCGTTGAAGGCGACGAACTCGCCTATCGACAACCGTCCGTCGATGACGTGGCGGCTGCCGATCCAGAGCACGACGAGCGCCGACAGGCCGAGGAAGAACGCCAGCGTCGGATGGAACGCGCCCTGCAGCCGGACCAGGGCGCGGCCGCGGGCGACGTACTCCTCGTTGGCGGCGCGGAAGCGCTCGATCTCCCCTTCCTCGCGGCGGTAGGCCCGGACGACCCGCACCCCGGCCAGCGCCTCCTGCGCCACCGCGCTCATGTGCGCCAGTTGGGCCTGGATGCGTTCGGAACGCACGTAGATGGCCGCGCCGAAGCGTTTCACGGCCACCGTCACGGCCGGCAGCGGCAGCAGCGCCAGCAGGGTGAGCGCCGGCGACAGGGACAGCATCAGGACCAGCGCGACGACGAACGTGATCGAGGTCGAGGCGGTGTACATGATCGCGGGCCCCGCCATCATGCGGACGGCGGACAGGTCGTTCGTCGCGCGCGACATGAGGTCGCCCGTGCGGCGGGCCTGGAACCAGGCCGGGGGCAGCCGCTGGAGGTGACGGAACAGGTCGTTCCGCAGATCGAGCTCGATATCCCGCGAAGCGCCGATGATGATGCGCCGCATGAGGAAGCGGCACACGCCGCCGGCCAGCGCCAGACCGACGAGCGCGGCGGCGAAGAACGCCATCGACGGCCCCGCGCCGGCGGCCGGGTCCGGACCCGGGCGGGCCGCAAGCTGGTCGACGGCGTGCTTCAGCACCCAGGGCGACAGCAGCGTGATCGCCGTGGACAGGACGAGGAACACCGACCCGAGAGCGAACCGGCGCCGATAGCGGAGGAGATGGGGAATCAGAGCGGACGCGGCGGACGGCATCGATCCTTCAGGATAACAGGCGGCGCCGGCCGGACGCGCCGCCGACGCGGACGTTCGCCGGACCGGCGGCGGTGAACTCTTCAAGACGACAGGCGGAGCGGCCGGACGCGGCGCCAGCCCGGCGCCGGATTTCCAGGCCGCCTGCGCCGCGGAATCGCCAGGCGGCCGGCGGCCACCCGGCGCCCGCAAGCCGGCGCGCCGCCGCTTTCTCGCGCGGCGCCGGACCGGGCGCCGCGCGCCCGCAAGCCGGCGCGCCGCCGCTTTCCCGGGGCCGGCAGCGCGGGTCCGCCGCCGGCGGCGCGGCTTGTGCTTTAATGCTCCCGAACGCGATGCGGACCTTCCCCGGGCGCGTACGCCTCTGGCTCCGGATCCTCCTGTTGCCGGTTCTCGCCGCGGCGGCGGGCGCGGCGCGGGCGCAGCCGCCGCGCGCCGCGAGCGAGGGGCCGCGGGTCGCGATCACCCCGGGCGACGCCGGCCTCCTCCTGCCCCTCGACGACTTCTCCCCGCAGTTCCTCGGGATGTACCGCAAGGCGATGACCATCGAGGACGAGATCCGGGGACACACCGAACGCTACGGCGTCGACTACGACCTCGCCCGCGCCGTGCTGATCCAGGAGTCCGGGGGCAACCCCGGCCTCACCTCGGTCGCCGGGGCGGGAGGCTACTTCCAGGTGATGCCCGCGACCTTTCGCGGCCTGGGCGTCGACACCAACGTCGAGGCGGGCGTCAAGTACATCAGCCAGATGATCCGCCAGTTCGAGCGCGAGGACTACGCGGTCGCCGCCTACAACGGCGGTCCCGGCCGGGCGCGCGGCGGACGCCCGCCGCTGGAGACCCTGCAGTACCTGCTGTCGGTCGGCGCCTACCGCAACGTGCTCAAGGTGCACGAATCCTCCGTGCGGCGGCACGCGGCGGGCATCGCACTCGAGGCCGTCCAGGAGGGCGACACCTGGTGGTCCCTGTCGCAGCGCACCGGCCGCTCCGTGCTGGAGCTGCGGATGCACAATCCCTTCCTGGCGACGCGGCCGCTACGGAGCGGTCAGTTCGTCGCCTGGCCGCTGGAGCCGCGGGCGGGTCTCCTGACGCGCGCCGGCGACGAGCACGTCGAGTACCGGGCGCGCCTCGGAGACAACTACATCCACTGGGCGTTCGTGCTCGAGATCGACCGCGACGAGATGCGCGAGGCGAACGACCTGTGGCATCTGCAGACCCTGCCGCCCGGACAGGTGCTGCGGCTGCCGCTGGCCTGGGAAGGCGAGCACGAAGAGTACGTGGTGGAGGAAGGCGACGACCTCGGGACGGTGGCCGAACGGTTCGAGTCGACGCCCTGGCGGATCGTCCGCGACAACGGCCTGTTCCGGGACCAGCGCCTGACGCCGGGAACGGTCCTGCGCGTGCGTCCCGAAGAGCCGCGAGCCACCACCGTCACCCACGCCGTGGTCCGCGGCGACACGCTCTACGACCTCGCCCTGCGGTACGGCACCACCGTGCGCGCCATCCAGGAAGCGAACTCGATGGGGCGCCGGACGGCGCTCCGGATCGGCCAGCAGCTCGCGATTCCGACCCGGGACTAGCGCCCGCCAATCGTCGCCTTGCGGCTCCGCTCGGCGCCCCCAACCGAACCTCTCCAGGAGTCCGCGCCATGCTACGGCGCAGACTTCTGGTGGACCGTCAGTTGGTCGCCCCGAGCAGGAACAGCCGCGCGATCGCGACTCCAAGACTCACCGCGATGACCATGCCGCCGATGACACCGCCAAGCACCCACAGCTTCAGCTTGAGTACGTCCTCGCGGAGAGCGACGTGCGCAAGCTTCTCCTGAACAGCGCGAACGTCGCCTTCGAGGACCCGCAGGCGCGCGTCCTGATCCCCCGACCCGCCGCCGTTTCCGCCGCTCACCCGCTTCTGCGGTCCCGGGAAGTCAACGAGCTTCATTCCATGCCCTCCCAGACCTGCAGCTTCTCCACCAACGCCCTGTCGGCGACTCCGGTGTAGCGACCCGCCGCGACGACGATTCCACTGAATCCCCCTACCTTGATCCCAAGGCTGTCGCGGACTTGTTCGGTCGTCACGAATGGACTACGCACCACCCAGACATCGGACAGGATCTCGTGTCGGTCGTTCTCGTTGAAGTTGGAACGGATCGCTGCCGCGAGAGATTTTTCGGACGGCTGCGGGGGCGAGACCACGAGGTAGATCGGCATCGGCTCCTTGGAGGTCAGTCTACACCGCCGGGCGGATCGACCGCGCGGTCTCACTCGCCGGCGGGCTTTTCGGCGCCTCCATCCGTCCGCGCGGCGCCGCGCGCATCGGCCGGCGGCGCCTCCGGGGCGACTTGCCGCGCGAACGCCGCGGCGCGCTCGGCCGCCACGGCCTCCAGGCGCGACCCCGCGTGGCTCGCCAGGATCTCGATGACCGGGGTCCAGCGGGCCCTGTCCGCCCCGGTCCCTTCCGTTCCATCGTCGGCGTAGACCGCCACCAGGGGCTCGCCGCCGATCGGCACCGGCACGGCGACGCCCGCGCGGTCCTTCGGCAGCAACGCGAAGGCCGGCGGCCGGCCCTCTCCGTCCGCCGCGTCCGCCCCGGCGTCCCGGGCCACGGTGACGCTGCGCCGCTCGCCGAGCGCCCGTGCGGCGACGCCGGTCTCGGCCGCGGTCAGGACCTGCTTCCCGCCGCCGTCCGGCGCATCCCATCCGACGGCGCGCCAGACCCGCGGACCCTCTTCCGCCGCCACGAACACCGCGGCGCGGCCGGCTTCGGCCGCCGCCAGCTCGGCGAGCGCGTCCAGGACGCCGCTCAGCGTGGTCCGTTCGTCCAGGCGGCGGATGCGGTCCAGCAACCGCGACGCCACGCCCGCGGCGCCTTGTCCCCGCGCCGCGGCGACCGCCTCGGCGCGCTCCGCCGCCGCCCGCTCGCGCTCGCGCGCCAGCGAGGCTTCGTGCTCGGCCTCGGCCTCGGCCCGCGCCGCGTCGGCGCGGGCGGCCAGCTCCTGGGCCAGATTGCGGATCTCCGACGCCACCGCGTCCTGCAGGCGCGGGACGACCACCTGCACCACGTCGTCGAGGCCTTGCGCTCCCGCCATGTCCGTTTTGGATTATACTGGTCGGGACGTTCGCCGATGGGGGCGACACGGCTTCGACGGGGGTCACGGAACCGCGGGATGCATGCCGAGCACCATCGACTCGCTAATCCGATGGAAACCAAGTAACTGCGGACACGCAGCTTCCTCTCGCTGCCTGATCAGGTGGCGCGCCTGTCCTGACCACGCCCGCGGGCCGGGAGTCAGGCGTCATACAGCGGGCTGGTCGTAGCGCGCGGCGCCGACACGCGACGACGAGATGCATCGGCGCTCGGCTTCCGGCGGTTTCCGCCGCCCTTCGACGCCGGAAGCGACACATGCAAGGGCGGATACGCATGTAGATTCCCCCGGCGCTGGATCTTCGGACGCGGGTTCGACTCCCGCCGCCTCCACCAACCCATCCTGACTCCTTCCGGCCCCCGCGGATCCCGGACGGGCCGCCGGGCGCGCCCGCGCGTCCGGAGTCGGCGGGGCCGCCGCGCCCGCGCGGAATCACGCGGCCCAGCCGGTCGAACCGCTCGGCGCCGACAGCCAGCACCCTGACCACGCCGCGTCCTGATGGAGACCATCGCGTCGAAGCCGCTCGGCCCGGTCCGGAAATACCGGCTGAGTCTCCACCCGCCACCGTCAAAGCGCTCGTCCGGCGGAGCCCGAAGCGCCGAACAGGGGCGTCACGCCGACGAGCCGGGCCGCGACGGCCGACAGGCCGAGCCGGTGGTCCGTCGGATCGATCCACCGCCCGGCGCCGTCGCGCACCGCCGCCGGCCGCGCCCCGAGCCGCACGTAGACCGGCTCGACGTCGAGGTCGTAGTGCGTGAAGCCGTGCCGGAACACGCCGGCCTCCCGCACCTGCTCGACCAGTTCCGCGGCGATGCCGGCCCCGGCCAGGAACCCGCTGACCGACTCGCCGGCGGCGCGCTCCGGCGGGGACCAGAGGCCGCCCCAGACGCCCCGCGGGGGCCGCCGCTCCACCAGGCACGCGCCGCCGGGATCGACCACGACGAAGAACCGGCTCCGTTCCAGGCGGCGCTTCCGGCGCAGCGCCTTCTCCGGGTAGCGCTCGGGGTCTCCCGCCGCGCGCGCCCGGCAACCGCCCCGGACGGGACACGCGCCGCAGCGCGGCCGAACCCGGCGGCACACCGTGGCGCCCAGATCCATGATCGCCTGCGTGTAGTCCGCCACGCGCTCCGCGGGGGTGTGGGATTCGGCCAGCCGCCACAGCTCGGCGAGCGTCCCGGCCGCCGACGGCGGCCCGGCGACCCGGAACCGGCGGGCCAGCACCCGCTTGACGTTGGCGTCGAGGATCGCGGCCCGCCGCCCGAAGCCCTGCGCGGCGATGGCCGCGGCGGTGGAGCGGCCGATCCCGGGCAGCCGCCGGATGTCCTCCAGCTTCTCGGGAAAGACCCCGCCGTGCTCCCGCGCGACGACGCCGGCCGCCCGATGCAGGTTGCGCGCCCGCGCGTAGTAGCCGAGGCCGCTCCACGGGTGCAGCACGTCGTCGAGGCCGGCCGCCGCCAGGGTCTCCACGTCGGGAAACCGGCGCACGAAGCGCTCGAAGTACGGCGCGGCCGTGCCCGCCCGGGTCTGCTGGAGCATGACCTCGGCCACCCAGACCCGGTACGGGGTGCGCCCGCGCTGCCAGGGCATGTCCCGGCGGCCGTGGACGTCCCACCAGGCGAGCAGCCGGCGGGCGAAGGAGAGGGTCGCGGCGCCGCTCATGCGCCGCTCGGGCCGGGCCGGCGGCCGGCGCGGACCTGCTGGCCCATCCGCTCTTCGTAGACCTTGACCATCGCGCTCTTCGGCTCGTCGCCGAAGCCCCGCTCGATGGCCGCGCGGTAGATCGACACCATCGTCTCGACGAGCGGCAGCGAGGCGTCGAGCTGCGCGGCGGCCTCCTGGATGTTGACGATGTCCTTGTAGGCGGCCCGTAGCGAGAAGTCGCCGTCGAAGCGGCGCTCCAGGATGCGCGGCACGAAGTGCTCGCTGGCGAAGCTGCGCGCGTTGCCCGTGGTGAGGACCTCGCCGATCTGCGCCGGTCGCAGTCCGGCCTTCACCGCGAACGGCAGGATCTCGCAGAACGCGGCGATGTTGACGTCGTAGACGATGTTGTTGATCGCCTTCATGAGCTGCCCCATGCCGACGCCGCCGCAGTGGACGACGAACTCCCCCATGACGTCGAGGTGCGGCTTCGACCGCGCGAACAGCTCGGCGCTGCCGCCGAACATCATGGTCAGGGTCCCCTGCTCGGCCCGCCGGGGCATCCCGGAGACCGGGCAGTCGGCGTAGGCCAGCCCCGCCTCGCGGGCCCGCCGGCCCAGGCGCAGCGCCGCCCGGTGGTTCATGGTCGTGGCGTCGACGACCGCCGGGGCCGCGCCGCCCCGGGCCAGCCCGCCCTCGCCGAAGAGCACGGCCTCGACTTCCTTCTCGGACGGCACGCAGACGAAGATCAACCCGGCGCGCCCGGCCAGCGCGGCCGGGTCGGCGGCGGCCGCCGCGCCCGCGTCGGCCACGGCCCGCACGGACTCGGGGCGCACGTCCCAGACGACGAGCGGGACGCCCGCCTTCAGCAGGTTGCGGGCCATCCCGGAACCCATGCGGCCGAGTCCGATGAATCCGACGGCGCGTTCGTCCATGCGCGGGCAGCATAACACCCTTGCGCGCCGGGACACCCGCGCCGCCCGGGCGGACGCCGCGGACGGTCGCGGGCCCGCGAGCCGCGCGGCCGAGGCCCGCGGGGCGGCCCGCTACTGGCCGGCGGCCGGCTCGCCGGCGCCGATCACGTCGGCGCTGGCGACGATCCGCGGGTCGGGCCGGCCCACGGCGCGGGCGTCCTTCTTCGCGTAGGGCAGCGCGGACAGGAAGTGCCGCATGCAGTTCAGGCGGGCGCGCTTCTTGTCGTCGGACTTGACGATCGTCCACGGCGCGTCGGCGGTGTCGGTGTAGAAGAACATCGCCTCCTTGGCGGCGGTGTATTCATCCCACTTGTCGAGCGACCGGCGGTCGATCGGCGACAGCTTCCACTGCTTCAGGCGGTCCTTCTCGCGCGCCTCGAAGCGGCGTCTCTGCTCCTCGCGGGTGACGGAGAACCAGTACTTGAACAGCCGGATCCCGCTGCGCACGAGCATGCGCTCCAGCTCCGGCGCCTGGCGCATGAACTCCAGGTACTCCCGGGCGTCACAGAACCCCATCACCCGCTCGACCCCGGCGCGGTTGTACCACGAGCGGTCGAACAGCACGATCTCGCCGCCGTGCGGCAGATGGCGGACGTAGCGCTGGAAGAACCATTCGGTCCTCTCGCTCTCGGACGGTTTCTCGAGCGCCACCACCCGGGCGCCGCGCGGATTGAGGTGCTCGGTGAACCGCTTGATGGTGCCGCCCTTGCCGGCGGCGTCCCGGCCTTCGAACAGGACGACGATCCTCCCGCCGGTCGCCTTCACCCAGTCCTGGACCTTCAGCAGCTCGACCTGCAGCGCGGCCTTGTCCCGCTCGTAGAGCTTGCGGGACAGTTTCTTCCCGTAGGGGTACTCGCCGGTCTCGAACAGCCGGCGGATGACGTCGCGGTCGCGGTCCGGGCCGGCGCCCCCCGGCCCGCCGGCGCCCTCGGCGTGGCCGTCTCCGGTTCGCGGCGCATCCAGCGCCGGCCCGCCGCCGTCTCCCGCCTGCGTCATTCTCCTACAAGGCTAGCAGACTGCGCCGTAGAACGGCGCGGACTGCTGGAGCGGTCAGGATGGGCGCCGAGCGGAGCCGCAAGGCGACGCTTGGTGGGCGCTGGCATGCCGCCGGGCGCGCCGGCGCCGTTTCCCGTAGACTCGACGGCATGCCGCCCGAGCAGCGCGCGGGGAAGGCGGCTCGCGCCGGGCGGCGGGCCGGAAGGCTCGCCGCCGCGCTCGCCCTGTGCGTCCTGCCGGCGGTGGGCGCCGCGGCGCAGCGGGCCGGGTTCCAGCCCCCGGGCCCGGTGATCGACGGTCCCCCCGCCCCGGTCCCGCCGGCCACCATCCGCCGCGACGCCCGCGGCGGCGCGACGGTGCGCGCCGTCCGCCTCGACGGCCCGCTGCAGGTCGACGGAGTGCTCGACGAGCTGGTCTACGCCCGCGTCGAGCCGTTCGGCGGGTTCATCCAGCAGGCCCCCGACGAGGGGGCCCCGGCCAGCGAGGGGACTGACAACTGGATCCTCTTCGACGACGAGTCGATCTACGTCTCGGCCCGCGTCCACGAGTCGGTCCCCGAGTCGGAGTGGGTCGCCAACGAGATGCAGCGCGACTCGTTCCAGTTGATCAACAACGACGGCTTCATCGTCGTCTTCGACACCTTCTACGACCGCCGCAACGGCTTCGCCTTCCGGGTCAACCCGATCGGCGGGTTCAGCGACCAGCAGGTCACCGACGAGGGCAACCCGAACCCCGACTGGAACCCCGTCTGGGACGTGCGCACCGGCCGTTTCGACGGCGGCTGGACCGTGGAGATGGAGATTCCGTTCAAGTCGCTCCGCTTCAGGCCGGGAGCCGAGCAGGTGTGGGGCGTCCAGGTGGGCCGGGACATCCGGTCGAACTACGAGGAATCGTATCTGACGGCCGTGCCGATCTCGGCCGGGCCGGGGCAGTTCCGCCTGTCGGTGGCCGGCACGCTCATCGGTCTGCAGGCGCCGGAGGGCAACCGCACGTTCGAGGTCAAGCCCTGGGCGATCGGCTCGCTCAACACCGACCGCGCCGCCGTGCCGCCGATCTCGAACGACGGCGACGCCGACGGCGGCGTCGACGTCAAGTACGGGCTGACCGAGAACCTGACGGCCGACTTCACATGGAACACCGACTTCGCGCAGGTCGAGGTCGACGAGCAGCAGATCAACCTGACGCGGTTCAGCCTGTTCTTCCCGGAGAAACGCGAGTTCTTCCTTGAGAGCCAGGGCATCTTCGACTTCGGGCGGCCGGCCGGCTTCGGGGGCTTCGGGGGCTCGGCGCGCGGCAGCCTCACCGCGGCGCCGGGCGTCTTCGGCCCCGGCGACTCCCCCACCCTCTTCTTCAGCCGGCGCATCGGCCTCGACCGGGGGCGCACCGTGCCGATCACGGGCGGCGGCCGGCTGACCGGCAAGGTCGGCGACTTCAGCGTCGGGGCCATCCACATCCGCACCGGCGACGCGCCGGCCGCCGACGCCGCCGCGACCAGCTTCAGCGTGCTGCGCGTCAAGCGCGACGTACTGCGCCGCAGCCGCGTCGGCGCCCTCTTCACCAACCGCTCGGTCTCGCTGAAGGGCGACGGCGCCAACCAGGCCTACGGCGCCGACGCCTCGTTCTCGTTCCACGACAACGTGAACTTCTACGGCTACTACGCGCGCACGAACACGCCGGGCCTGGAGGGAGACGACGAGAGCTATCAGGCGGCGTTCTCCTACGAGGGCGACCTCTACGGCCTGCTCGTCGACCACCTGCTCGTCGGCGGGAACTTCAACCCGGAGGTCGGCTTCATGCGCCGGGAGGACTTCCGGCGCACCTACGCCTACGCGCAGTTCAGTCCGCGGCCGGAAGGCGTCGCGGCGGTTCGGCAGTTCACCTGGGCCGGCAGCCTCGACTACGTCGAGAACGGCGCGGGACAGCTCGAGACCCGGATCCTGTCGGGACGCTTTCAGGCGAGCTTCGAGAACAGCGACAGCCTGAGCGCGGACGTCCAGCAGGACTACGAGTTCCTCGCCCGGCCCTTCCCGATCACCGACGACGTGACCATCCCCGTCGGGGGCTACGAGTTCCGGGACTTCCAGGTGTCCTACCGCATGGGACCGCACCGGCGGGTGGCGGGCGGCCTCTCGCTCCAGCACGGCCGGTTCTTCGACGGAGACGTCACGGCGGTGGGCTACTCGCGCGGCCGCGTCGAGGTCTCGCGGCAGTTCGCGGTGGAGCCGAGCGTCTCGCTCAACCGCATCACGCTGCCGCACGGGAAGTTCACGGCCCGGGTGGCCGCGGCGCGGCTCACCGCCACCTTCACGCCGCGGATGTTCGCCAGCGCGCTGCTGCAGTACAACTCGACCAACGACGTGCTCGGCACGAACGTGCGCCTGCGCTGGGAGTATCGGCCGGGGAGCGAGCTGTTCGTCGTCTACAACGATCAGCGCGACACGTGGATGAACCGCGGCTTCCCGATTCTGAAGAACCGGGCCTTCGTCGTGAAGCTCACCCGGCAGTTCCGCTTCTAGGAGTCGGCGCCGTAGAACGGCGCGGACTGGACTCCTGGAGCGGTCAGGTTGGGCGCCGAGCGGAGCCGCAAGGCGACGCTCGGCGGGCGCCGGAGTCGGCGGGCGCTGATTTCCGGTGCCGGAGCGGCGTCAGGCGCGGGTCAGCTTGCGGAACCGGACGCGGCGCGGCTGGTCGGCGGCGCGCCCGAGCCGGCGGCGCCGGTCGGCCTCGTAGTCGGCGTAGTTGCCGGCGAACCAGACCACTTCGCTGTCCCCCTCGAAGGCGATGACGTGCGTCGCGATGCGGTCGAGGAACCAGCGGTCGTGGCTGACCACCACGACGCAGCCGGCGAACTCGACCAGCGCGTCCTCCAGGGCGCGCAGCGTGTCGACGTCGAGGTCGTTGGTCGGCTCGTCGAGCAGCAGCAGGTTCGCCCCGCCGCGCAGGAGCTTCGCCAGGCGCACGCGGTTCCGCTCCCCGCCGGAGAGCGCGCCCACCTTCCGCTGCTGATCGCTCCCGCGGAAGTTGAACCACGAGACGTAAGCACGCGAGGCGACGGCGCGTCCGCCGAGGGTCACTTCGTCCCGGCCGTCCGTCATCGCCTCCCAGACGGTCCGCTCCGGGTCCAGCTCGCGGCCCTGGTCGACGTAGCCGAGCCGGACGGTCTCGCCGAGCCGGATCGTGCCCGCGTCCGGCTCCTCCTCGCCCGTGATGAGCCGCAGCAGCGTGGTCTTGCCGGCCCCGTTGGGGCCCACCACCCCGACGATGCCGGCCGGCGGCAGCGTGAACGACAAGCCGCCGATGAGGGCCCGGCCGCCGTAGCCCTTGACGAGGTCGGCCGCCTCGACCACGACGTCTCCCAGCCGCGGGCCGGGCGGGACGTAGATCTCGGCCGCCTCGATCTTCCGCGCGGCGTCCTCGGACAGCAGCCGCTCGTAGGCGTTCAGCCGCGCCTTGCCCTTCGCCTGCCGGGCGCGCGGCGACATCGCGATCCACTCCAGCTCGCGCTCCAGCGTGCGCCGCCGCTTCGCCTCGTGCTTCGCCTCGACGTCGAGCCGCCGCCGCTTCTGCGCCAGCCACGACGAGTAGTTGCCCTCCCACGGAATCCCCGCCCCGCGGTCGAGCTCCAGGATCCAGCCGGCGACGTTGTCGAGGAAGTAGCGGTCGTGGGTGACCGCCACGACCGTCCCCGGGTAGTCGGCCAGGAAGCGCTCGAGCCAGGCCACCGACTCGGCGTCGAGGTGGTTGGTCGGCTCGTCGAGCAGCAGCAGGTCGGGCGACTGCAACAGCAGCCGGCACAGCGCGACCCGCCGGCGCTCGCCGCCCGACAGCGTCTCGACGCCGGCCGAGCCGGGCGGCAGCCGCAGGGCGTCCATCGCCATCCCGACGCGCGAGTCGAGGTCCCACGCGCCGGCGGCGTCGATCCGGCTCTGCAGCTCGCCCTGCTCCTCGAGCGCTTCGTCCATCTCCGGCGACACCAGGCCCGACGACAGGTCGGCCACCACCTGGTCGTAGCGCTTCAGCAGCGCCCGCACGTCCGCCACGCCCTCGTTGACGTTGCCGGAGACCGTCTTCGACGGGTCGAGCCGCGGCTCCTGCGGCAGGTGACCGACCGAGAGCCTCGGAGCCGGGAACGCCTCGCCGTCGAACTCGGTGATCTCCCCCGCCATGATGCGCAGCAGGGTGCTCTTGCCGGCCCCGTTCGCGCCGAGCACACCGATCTTCGCGCCGGGGAGGAACGACAGCCAGACGTCCCGGAGCACGGCGCGATCCGGCGGGTAGCGCTTGCCGAGCCCCTTCATCGTGTAGACGGTGCGTGGCGGCATGGCCACGATCCTACGCCATCGTCAGCGGCAGGAAACCGGAGGGCGTATCAGTTCGATGATCGGGTTCGCCATGCGCCGCGCCTTCCCGATACCGGTTCACCGGCGCCGCGCGGCGGACAGGTCGATGGTCGCCGCCTCCCGCCGCCACCCGCCGGCTTCGCGGAGCCAGCGGCCGGCGCGGAGCGCCCGGATCGGGAAGTCGGGCAGGGCGCGCCGCGCCAGGCACCGGCCGTCGAAGCGCACGCCGAACTGGCCGAATCGGAAGCCCATCCCCACCCACTCGCGTTCCCGGCGGTCCACCGGGACGTCATCGGGGTCGACGGGAACGACCTCCAGCAGGAAGAACGTCTGCCAGGTGTCCTCCGGGCGGCACGACTCGCTGACCCAGGTCAGCGTCCGACCGTCGAGATGGAGGTCGAACGCCGCCGACCGGAACAGCGGCTCGCCGGCCGCCGCGGCGCGGTACGCGGCGCGGGCGGGAGCGGCCGTCGCCTCGTCCACCCGGGAGAGGTCGACCGCCTTGACCGTGAGCACGGTGCTGCCGTAGACGCGGCGCGTGTAGAGGACCCCCAACGAGGGGGGCGGGAAGGAACCACCGGATTGGCGGGTGGTGGAGATGAAGAAGTCCGTCCGTCCGGCTTCGCTGGCGCGGACGATCCGGTCCCGCGCCGCGGGTGGGAGGATGGCCCGATTGTTCCACAACCACCAGGCATCGCCCGCGTCCACGTAGAGCGTCTCACCGGGATGGCGGGCGAGCAGATACTCCAACCCTTCCCGGTGCTCGGTCCCCCAATACAACATTTCATACCGCGTGCGCAGGCGCTCCGGCGTCCAGCGGTCGACCAGGAAGTTGAAGTACGCCGCCTGATGGGGATGCAGGCGCACCATGTCCGCCGCGATGCCGGCCAGCGCCGCCGCCGCCAGGACCCATGTCGCGCGCCGCGCCCACGGCCGCCGCGCCGCGGCCAGCAGCCCGCGCAGGCCGCAGGCCGCCAGCAGGCACAGCGGCGCGTAGAGGAAATACATGTGCCGCCAGCCGTTGTAGACGTTGGAGTTCAGGGCCACGACGGCCGCGGGCGGCAGGGTCAGGCAGGCGAGCAGCAGCCATTCGAAGCGCAACCCGGTGTTGCGCAGCACGTCGCGGGGGCGGGCGGCGCCCCGCCGGACCACCGCCGCGGCGCCGGCGAGGGTCAGCAGGAGGGCGGCCGGCGGCGTGGTGACCACCATCCAGGTGGGCAGGTAGTGGGGTGGAATCGACGGCCAGCGCACCATCTCGCCCTGAAAGAGGGTGCGCTCGTAAATCGGAATCCGGACCAGCGTCTCGAACCCGTCGACGACGGCGAACGGGTCGCTCCAGAGCCAGGGGGCGACGGCGTAGCGCGTTCCCGCGGCGGCCAGCACGAAGGCGGCCCCGGTGACCAGCGCGCGGCGGCGCCCGCCCCCGTCGCGGGCCTGCAGCAGGTCCAGCGCCCGCAGGCCCGGCACCGCCGCGAACAGCGCCAGCCCCATGACGCGCAGGTCGACCAGCACGCCGACGCCCGCGCCGCACAGCGCGAACGCCGCCGCCGTGTCCCGGCGGAAGGCGCGCTCCACCAGCCACAGCGCGATCAGGAACGTCGCCAGGAACGGGACGTCCGCGGGGTTGAAGAACGAGTGCCCGTACAACCGGGGATGGAGCAGGTACAGCAGCAGGGCGAACAGGGCCAGTCGTCGGTCGGCGAACATCCGGCGCGCGAGCAGCCAGCAGAAGAACCCGCCGGTTAGGAAGAACAGGTGCATCAACAGGTGGCGGAGGAGATGAACGGCGCGGCTGTCGGTGAGGCCCAGCAGGCGCTCCGCCAGGAGTAACGGCGCTTCGAACGAGACACCGAAGTACCGGGCATGGGACGGCCAGCCGCCCAGATTGGTTCGGGGGCCGTCACCATCACCAATCAGGACGTCGTCACCAAGCACGTAGCGGGCCGCCACGACCGCCAGGGCGCGAGACTCGGGCTCGTCAGGCGAGACTCCGTAGTCGTCGAGAACGGCCACGCCCACCGCCGCGAACACCGCCAGCACGACCATCGCCGGCGCGGCCGGCGCACGGCGCGACGTCACGAGCCGCGCTCCAGGCGCTCCCGCAGCCGCGCCAGCGCGTCCTGCGTGCGGGTGAGCTCCGCCAGGAGCTCGCCGCGCGTCGGCGGCGCCTGCAGGTCGGCCAGGCGCTCCTGCTTCGCCTCGTCCAGGCTGTTGATCACGACGGCGATGAAGAGGTTGATGACGACGAACGTCCCGACCACGACGAAGCTCACGAAGTAGGCCCACGCCCACCAGTGGTGGTCGAGGGCCGCGTACATGATGTCGGTCCAGTCTTCCAGGGTGACGATGCGGAAGAGGGACAGCAGGGCGATGCCGAGCGTGCGCCAGTGCGTCGGATCGATCTCGTGGAACAGGTGGTATCCGGCGACGCCGTAGACGTAGAAGACGATGGACATCAGCCCCAGCACGTTGAACATGCCCGGCACCGACCGGATCAGGGTCGCGACGATCAGCCGCAGCCCGGGCAGCGCCGACACCAGGCGCAGCACCCGGAACAGGCGGGCCAGCCGCGCCAGCGTGGCCAGCTCGCCCGTGGACGGCAGCAGGCTGACGACGATGACGGTGAAGTCGAAGACGTTCCAGCCGTCCCGGAAGTAGTCCGCGACGCGCGGCCAGCGGGCCGCCATCTTGATCAGCGCCTCCACCACGAAGACGGCGAGGAAGGTCCGGCTGGCGCTCTCGAACAGGCCGCCGTAGCGCGCCGACAACGCCGCCGACGTGTCGAGACCGATGACGACGGCGTTGACGGCGATGACCGCGGTGACGCCGTGCCGGAACCAGGCGGACGCGGCCGCGCGGCCGGCCCGGGCGGCGAGCGAGCCGGCGGGACGGGACGCAACGTCGATGGGACTCACGAACGGTCGCTCCGCGGCGGGGACGGCCGCCGGCCGCAACGCTCCTTACCGGAGGGTGAAGTCGGCCTCCACGGTCCCGCCCGCGGTCACCGTGACCTGCCGCCCGGCGCCGGCGTAGCGCTCGTGCCAGACGGTGAGCCGGTAGTCGCCGGGCGGGATTCCGCGCAGCTCGAACCTCCCGTCCGGCCCGGTCACGGTCCCGGCGTCGTCGGAGACGTACACCCAGCCGCGCATCCAGCCGTGCGAGTCGCACTCGATCCGCACCGGCCCGGGGCGCCGGAACGGCCGCCGGACCTCCAGCCCGGGGAACGGGATGGCGACGTTGAACAGGGTGCGCTGCCGGTCGTCGTAGGCGTGCGTCGAATGCAACGTATCGTCCCGGCTGCGGATCGTGACCACCGTCCGCGTCGGGAGCACCTGCACGCGCGGCACGAAACGGCAGCCGGCGTTGTCGATGGACGGCTCCCGCGGCGGCTCGCTCCAGGGCGCGCCGGCGACGAGGACCACCGCGTTCGCGAGGCCGCCCGAATCGTCGATCACCACGGCTCGATCTTCGACCTCGGTCCCGCAGACCGCCTGGTCGGTGGTCACCGCGACCATCCGCGGCGCCGGCGGATCGGCCAGCGTCACGCGGCCGGCGACGAGGCCCGCGCCCTGCTCCACCCCGCCGCCGGCGCGCGGGGCCTCCGCGCCCGCCGCGCCCGCCAGCAACGCCGCGAGACCGGCGAGCGCCCCGAGCGCTCCCGTGGTGCGATCCTTCATGCGACTGCTCCGACTCCTCTTGCGGCCTCGCGGCCTTCCGCGAGGCGACCGTCCGATCCTACAACGTACGGCCCGCGGCGCCGGTCCCCGGCCGGCGCTTCACGAAGCCGGCAGGCCGCTCCCGCCATGCCCCGCCGCCGCCGCGGCGCCGGCCGGCTCCGGCGTGAAGTCCTCGCCCGGGTTGATGAAACGGTTCCGCTCGATGCCGTACTGCTTGTCGTAGAGCTGCCGGTACCGGCCGTCGAGGGCCATCAACTCGTCGTGGGCGCCGCGCTCGACGACCTCGCCCGCCTCCAGGACCAGGATGTGGTCGGCGCTGCGGATGGTCGACAGCCGATGGGCGATGACGAAGGTGGTCCGCCCGCGGCGCAGCGCCCGCAGCCCGTCCTGGATCAGCGCCTCGCTCTCGCTGTCGAGGCTGGAGGTCGCCTCGTCGAGGATCAGCAGCCGCGGGTCGGCCAGGATGGCGCGGGCGATGGCGACGCGCTGCCGCTGGCCGCCGGACAGCTTGACGCCCCGCTCGCCGACGATGGTGTCGTAGCCGTCCGCGAAGCCGTCGATGAACTCGTCGCAGTGCGCGATGCGGCTGACCTCGCGGATCCGCTCGAGGGTCGCGTGCGGGTTGGCGAAGCTCAGGTTGGCCCGGATGGTGCCGTCGAAGAGGAAGTTCTCCTGCAGCACGACGCCCAGACGCGCCCGGTAGTCCCGGAGGCGGACGGACTCGAGGTCGCGGCCGTCGACCAGAACGCGGCCGGCGGTCGGCCGGTTGAACGCCATGACGAGGCTGATCAGCGTGCTCTTGCCCGACCCGCTCGACCCGACCAGCGCCGTCGTGGTGCCGGGCGGCGCGGTCAGCGAGACGCCCTTCAGCACCGGCGCGCCCGGTTCGTACTCGAACCACACGTCGTCGAGCCGCACCTCGCCGGCCAGCGCGCCGAGGGCCTCGCGCGACTCGTCCTCCTGGTCCTCGGTCGCCGTCCGCATGACCTCGCGGATCCGGTCGAGGCCGGCGAACGCCTCGGTGATCTGCGTGCCGGTGGACGAAATCTGGATGACCGGCGCGATGACGACGCCGGTGAATACGACGTACTGCAGCAACTCGCCGACGGACCACGCCCCGTTCATCAGGTCGCGGCCGCCCAGCACGATCATCAGCGCGCTGATGACGCCCATGACCAGCGCCGACACCGAGGAGACCGCCGAGACCCCGGTCACCGCCCTGGCGACGTTCCGGAACAGCCGGTGCGCGCCCTTCGCGAAGACGAGCTGCTCGCGCTTCTCGACCCCGTAGGCCTTCACGACGCGGATGCCGCCGAGCGTCTCGGTGAGCCGCCCGGTCACCTCGGCGTTGATCTTCCCGCGCTCGCGGAAGACCGGACGCAGCTTCGAGAAGCCGACGGCCATCGTGACGCCGAACAGGACCAGGATGAACAGGGTCACGCTGGTGAGCCGCCAGTTCAGATAGAAGAGCACCGCCAACGCGATCGACCCCGTGAGCAGGCCGCCGGCCAGATTCGCCAGGCCGGTGCCCACCAGGTTCCGGATGCCCTCGGCGTCGGTCATGACGCGCGAGATCAGCACCCCGGTCTGCGTGGAGTCGTAGTAGCGGATCGGCAGCCGCGAGACGTGGGCCATCACCCGCTTGCGCATCTCGGTGATCGCGCGCTGCGCCGCCACGCCGAGCACCTGCGACAGCGCGAACCCGGTGGCCGCGGCCACCACGGCGGACACGAAGCCGACGCCGGCCAGCAGGAACAGCTCCCCGCCGCGGCGCGCGGGCACCACCTCGTCGATGACGTACGCGGTCATCGCCGGCACGACGAGACCGGTCAGGCGGCTCACCAGGATCAGCGCCAGCCCCAGCGCGAGCCGGTACCGGTAGCGCCGCACCAGCGCGCGCGCCTCGGCCCACGAGCCGGGGGTCAGCCTGCGCTTCTTCTCCTCCGGCTCCTCCGGCGCGCCGCTCCGACCGGCCGCTTCCGTCCCCGCCGCCCTCTTCCCCGCCGTCTCCCTGCCGCCCGCCATGACCCTCCATGGTAGTAGACTTCCGGCGTGGCCGCGCCCGCGCGCCGGATCATCCACGTCGACATGGACGCCTTCTACGCGTCGGTGGAGCAGCGCGACCGGCCCGACCTGCGCGGGCGGCCGGTGGCCGTCGGGGGCCGCCCCGAGGGGCGCGGCGTGGTGGCCGCGGCGAGCTACGAGGCGCGCCGGTTCGGCGTGCGCTCGGCGACGTCGATGGCGAAGGCGTTGCGGCTCTGCCCCGAGCTGGTGATCGTGCCGCCCGACTTCGGCAAGTACCGCGGCGTCTCGCGGCAGGTGTTCGACCTGTTCCGCGAGGTCACGCCGGCCGTCGAGCCGCTGTCGCTCGACGAGGCGTACCTCGACGTCACGGACAACGCCTGGGGCGAGCCGCTGGCGACCAACGTCGCCCGGCGCCTGAAGGCCGGCATCCGCGAGAGGACCGGGCTGAGCGCCTCGGCCGGCGTGGCCCCCAACAAGTACCTGGCCAAGATCGCGTCCGCTTGGCGCAAGCCGGACGGACTGACGGTGGTGCCTCCGCAACGGATGGAGAGCTTCCTGCGGAAGCTGCCGGTGGACGCGCTGTGGGGCGTGGGGCCGGTGACGGCGCGGAAGCTGCGCACGGCGGGCATCGAACGGCTGGTCGACGTGCGGGCCGTGGACGACGAGACGCTGCGCGGCCTCGTCGGACGCCAGGCGGACGGGCTGAAGCGGCTGGCGCGGGGCATCGACGAACGGCCGGTGGTCAGCGCCCGCGAGCGCAAGTCGCGCAGTTCGGAGCGCACCTACGCCGAGGACCTCGTCGAGATCGACCGCATCCGGGCGGAGATCGATCGCCTCGCGGCGGGCGCCGCCGACTGGCTCCGGCGCGCCGGCGTGACCGCCCGCACCGTCACGCTCAAGGTGCGCTACCCCGACTTCAGGACCGTCACGCGCAGCGACACGCGGGCGGCGGCCACCTTCGACCCGGCGGAGGTCCGGCGCCGCGCCCGGGCGCTGCTCGACCGCACCGACGCGGGCCGGCGCCCCGTCCGGCTGCTCGGCGTCGGCGTGCACGGCCTGCGGCCCCGCTCCGACGCCGGGCGGGAGCCCCTGCTGTGGGACGCGGCCGCGGGCGCATGAGGGAAGAGCCGCGGCCGACGCTCGGCGCCCTGGGCTGGGACGACGGCTTCGCGGCCGCGTTCGACGCGCTGCGCGACCCGGCGCTGGTTCCGGCGCGGGTGGGAATCGAGCACAACCACTTCTACCGCGTCCTGACGGCCGGCGGCGAGCTGCTGGCGCAGGCGGCCGGGCGGCTCCGCCACCGCGCGGCCGCCCAGGACGAGCTGCCCGCCGTGGGCGACTGGGTGGCCGTCCGCGTCGGCGCGCACGACGGCAAGGCGACCATCCGGGCCGTCCTGCCGCGCCGCGGCGCCTTCTCGCGGAAGGCCGCGGGCGACCCGACGGCCCGGCAGGTGGTGGCCGCCAACGTCGACCTGGTGCTGGTGGTGGCCGGTCTGGACGGCGACTACAGCCCGCGGCGCATCGAACGCTACCTGGTGGCGGCGGCCGACGCCGGGGCGCGGCCGGTGGTCGTGCTGAACAAGGCCGACCTCGCGGAAGACGCGCCGGCCCGCGTCGCCGAGGCGCGCGCCGCCGCCCCCGGGGTCCCGGTCCACGCCACCTGCTGCGCCACCGGCCGCGGCCTCGACCGGCTCGCGGCCTGTCTGGCGCCGGGCCGGACGCTGGCCCTGCTCGGCTCCTCCGGCGTCGGCAAGTCGAGCATCATCAACGGGCTGCTCGGCGAGCCGCGGCAGAAGACGCGGGCGGTGCGGGCGGCGGACGGCCGCGGCCGGCACACGACGATCCACCGCGAGCTGATCCCCGCGCCGGGCGGGGGCGTCATCATCGACACGCCGGGCATGCGCGAGCTGCAGCTCTGGGACGGGGACCGCGCGCTCGAGGAGGCGTTCGCCGAGATCGACGCCCTGGCCGCGGACTGCCGCTTCCGGGACTGCCGTCACCGCCGGGAGCCCCGGTGCGCCGTGCGCGCGGCGGTCGACGCCGGCCGGCTGCCCGCGGTCCGCCTGGCGCACTACCTGAGGCTCGAAGACGAACGCGCCAGCCTCGACCGCCGCCGCGGCGAGCGGGCGCTGCTCGAAGAGAAGCGGCTCGACGAGAAGAAGCGCGCCCGGTTCCCGCCCCGCGCCCCGCGCGGGACGCGCCCCTCATCCTGAAAGGACTCCGCGATGTCTCGACGCCGCGCACCGCAAGCGGTTCTCCTCTCCGTCCTGTTCGCGCTCGCCGCGGCCGGCGCCGCCGCCGCCCAGGACGAGGCGCCGACCACCATCCGCGCCGGACTGCTGATCGACGGGACCGGGGACACGCGGACCAACGTGCGCATCTTCGTGAACGGTTCGACGATCACGCGCGTGGACGGCCTGCGCGGCGCCGTGGACTACGACCTGTCCGAGCTGACGGTCATGCCCGGCTGGATCGACACCCACGTCCACCTGACGTCGCACTTCGGGGCGGACGGCCGGCTGCATCGGGCGGAGGCCGGGGAGCGCCCCGCCCGCACGATGCTGCACGCGGCCGGCGCCGCCTGGCGCACCCTGATGGCCGGGTTCACGACGGTGCAGAGCCTCGGCCACCCGCTCGACGCCGAGCTGCGCGACGCCATCGGCCGCGGCGACGTGCCCGGCCCCCGGGTGCTGACCTCGCTGCGCGCGGTGACCCGCGCCACCGGCGACGCGGACGCCATCCGCGCCCACGTCCGGCGCCTCGCGGCCGACGGGGCCGACGTGATCAAGGTCTTCGCCTCCGGCAGCATCCGCGACGGCGGGGAGCGGGCGCTGAGCGACGAGCAGATCGAGGCGGCCTGCGGCGAGGGCCGGGCGCAGGGACTGCGGGTCGCGGTGCACGCCTACGGCTCCGAGGTCGTCGGCTCGGTCATCCGGGCCGGCTGCGATTCGGTCGAGCACGGCAACCACTACGACGACGAGACCCTCGCCCTGTTCGCCGAGCACGGCACGTTCCTCGGCTTCCACGTGGGGCTGTTGTGGGACAACTACGCGGAGAACCGCGAGCGCTTCATCGGCATCGGGAACTACACGCCGGAGGGGTTCGCGCGGATGAACCGGGCCCGCCGCGTCGGTCTGCGCCGGTTCCGCGAGACCCTGCGCAACCCGGACGTGCGGATCGTGTTCGGCACCGACGCCACCGCCGGCGCGCACGGACGCAACGCCGAGGAGTTCGTCGTCCGCATCGACGAGGGCGGCCAGGACCCGATGGACGCCCTCGTCTCGGCCACCTCGCGGGCGGCCCGCTCGCTCGGCCTCGGCGACGAGATCGGGACCGCGGCCCCCGGATTCGCCGCCGACCTCGTCGCGGTCGACGGCAACCCGCTGGAGGACGTCACCGCGCTGCGCCGGGTCCGCTTCGTCATGCGGGACGGCGTGGTCTTCCGCTACGAGCCGTAGCCCGCCGACCGCCGTTCCACGGCGCAGGCTCCCGGGCGCCGGTCAGTGCACGGCGCCGGCGCCGCCCGGCTGCAGGAACGCCGGGTCGACGCCCAGCCCGCGGACGGCGGCTTCCCACATGTCGTCCGGGAGGGTGTCGAAGACCATGTCCGGATCGACGTCGGCGTGCAGCCACGACGACGCGGCCAGCTCCGCGTCGAGCTGACCGGCGCCCCAGCCCGCGTAGCCGGTCAGCAGGCGCGTGCGCGGCTGCGGCGGCGATTCCAGCAGCCGCCGCAGCAGCCGCGGCGAGGTCGACAGGAAGATCCCGTCGCATACGCGCACCGACTCGAAGTCCGAGGGTTCCGCCCCCATCAGGATCCAGCCGCGCTCGGGCTCGACGGGACCGCCGATCCAGAGTTCGAGGGCGCTGCCGGACGACACCGGCGGCGTCAGCCGGACCACCTCGGACGCGGGTGTCGCCGTGCGCCGGTTGAGCACCAGGCCGAAGGCGCCCTCCTCGCCGTGCTCGCACAGCAGGATGACGCTGCGGTGGAAGTTCGGATCGCCGAGCTGCGGCATCGAGACCAGCAGCGACGGGGCGAGCGAGGGATACGGCTTGTCGGGTCGGCTCATGCTGGCGCGGGGAATGGACTCGAGCGGCTATTCTCTCACGTCTCTCACGATCGACTCTCTCGGCCAGCCGCCGCGCCGGACGCCTACCGCAGCACGGTGCTCAGCGGCGCGCCCGCGTAGCCGGTCATCTCCAGGTAGCCGGCGCCGGCGACGGGAACGCCGGCGCGCGTGCCCCGCACGTCGATCACGCCTTCCCAGTAGGTGACCCCGGTCGACCGCCCGGTCTCCAGCTCCTGCGCGTCGACCGCCGCGGCCACGTCGAGCGCCAGGCCGTGCCGCGGGATCGCGATGCGCCACGCGACGGGATACGCCGCGCCGCTGGCCGGGGACGTCCAGCGGCGGCCGGGCGTCAACTGGAAGTCGCCGGCGCGCAGGCGGATCGTCCCGGCCGGCGACACCAGGGCGCCGCTCGACCGCGGGTCGCGCGCGCCGTCGGCGCGGCGCAGGACGTAGACCATCAGGTCCGTCCCGTCGTCGAGCTGGATCGAGAACCAGTCCCAACCGGCCTGGGCCGGCTCCAGGAAGCTCGTCCCGAACTCGTGGTCCATCCAGCTCGACCCCGCGACGTCGAAAGGCTCGCCGCCGACCGTCAGCCGGCCGGCCGTCCGCATGCGCGTGAACGAGTAGTAGTGGGACGCGTTGCCGGCCTCCGCCCCCTTCCGGCTGTAACCGTTCTCGCCGTGCGGCACCGGCGGCCCGGCCGGATCCAGACGCAGGTCGAGGGCGATTCCGCCGTCGTCGCTCGCCGCCGTGAGCCGGTGGACCCGGGGATCGTCCTCGTCGAGCGTCACCGACCACCCGTCGTTCCAGACGTGGAGGGTCCCGGTGCTCGCGCCCGCCCATCCGACGCCGGCCCGGTTCAGCCGCTCTGCGACGTGGTGTTCGCCGCGCTCGACGTCGGTGACCGCGAAGTGGGCCATGTACAGGTCGCGCACCGCCCAGCGCGACGGGTTGACCGGGCGCCGGTCGACGCCGGCGCGAAAGAACGTGAGCTGGTAGCCGAACCGGCGGCCCCCGCCGGAGGCCCGCACGTTGCCGGTGTAGTACCACCACTCGATGCGGTAGTCGGGATGCGCGGCGTGGTCGCGCGGGAAGACCAGCGCGTAGCCCGGATCGGCGGCCTTCCAGCCGCTCCGATCGGCCTCGTCCGGCGGCTCGCCGGCGTCCGGGAGCGGCTGCCCGGTGGGATCGGCGGCCTTCCAGCCGCTCCGATCGGCCTCGGCGCCTTCTTCCCGGCCGGCGCCCGCCGCCGCCCCGCCCCCGGTCTCCTGCCCCCGCGGGGACCCGTCCGAAGCCCACGGCGCCGCGCCCAGGCCGACCGCCGCCAGGGCGAACATCCAGTCACGACAGCGCATTGCGCGGCTCCCCTCCCGTCGACGATCCTGCCACACCCGCGCGGAAGTCGCCGTGTCCGGCTTCCGTCCGCGCCCGCGGCGCGGATCCCCGACGCTCCACAACCTGTCAACGTCGTCCGACACGCCGGGCCACGCGCCTATCCCCGCGCGCCGCCCGCGTCGCCGAGGTCGAACCGGGCCGCGATGCGGGCCGGCCAGAGTCCGGCGAGCGCCGACGCGGCGACGACGGCCGCCGTCGCCTGCGCCAGGAAAGCGGCCGGCAGGTGGAACCGTATGGTCCAGCCGAAGCTCTGCACGTTGATCACGTAGATGAGGATCAGCGACAGCGCCAGGCCGACCACCAGCCCCACCGCCTGCGTCAGCGCCCCGAGCGCGCCCGCCTCGATGACGATCAGCCGCCGGAGCTGCCGGCTGTCGGCGCCCACCAGACGCAGCATCGCCACCTCGCGCCGCCGCTCCAGCACCAGGGTCAGCAGCGTCGCGGCCATCCCGAACAGCGACACGCCGACGGCGATGACCTCGAGCGCGTAGGTGATGGCGAACGTCGCGTCGAAGATGCGCAGGACCCGGGCGCGCAACGAGGCGTTGGTCGTGACGAACAGCCGGCGCGGCCCGAGGGCGGCGCCCAGCTCGTCGCGCACCGCCTCCGGGTCGGCGCCCGGCGCGAGGTAGACGGTCAGGCCGCTCGGCCGCCGCGGCCCGAAGTGGCGCTCGAACGTGCCGGCGTCCATCACCACCAGTCCGCGGTCGCTCGAGTAGTCGTAGTAGACCGCGGCGACCTCGAAGGGCGCCGCGCCGTTCGGAGTCGGCAGATCGACGGTGTCGCCGGGACCCCTCCCGTACTTCAGCGAGAACGCCTCGGAGACGACGACCCGGTCGCGCCCGATCGCGCCGGCCATGGCCGCGACCCCGTCCGCCGGGGCCTTGAACTGCAGGCCGCCCCGCTCGATCCGCGTCGCGAACCGGCCCGCCCCCACGGTGATCGTCGAGCCGCCGTAGGGCACGTCCATGCCCAGGAAACCGTCGATGGCTTCCACCGCCGGGTGGCCGGCGATCACGGCTTCCGTCTCCGCGGACATCCCGGCCGGCTCGGCCGCCGGCGACCCGCGCGCGGTGGAGACGAACAGGTCGGCCTGCAGGGTCTGGCCGATCCAGTAGACGACCGTCTCGCGGAAGCTGCCCACCAGGACGGCTATGGCCGTCATCATGGCGAGGCTGACGGCCAGCGCCGCGACGGAGACGGAGAGGCGGGGGATCGCGCCGCCCAGGTTGGCGTGGGCCAGACGGCCCTCCACGCCCAGCCAGCGCGCCATGGCCGCGCCGCACCCCCGCCGGAAGCCGAACAGCACCGCCGGCATCGCCATGCCCGCGCCGAGCACCACGGCGAGGGCCGCCAGCATGCCGAAGACGGGCAGTCCGCCGACCGGCCCCTGCGCGGCCAGCCCGGCGCCGGCGGCGAACAGCGCCGCCGCGCCGGCGAGGGACCGCCGGGGCGGCCGCGTCCGCGCGTCCAGGTCGTCGTCGCCGCGCACCGCGGCCAGCGGCGTCAGGCGCGCCGCCTCGAGGGCCGGCGCCGCCGCGGCGGCCAGGGCGAGGGGCAGACCGGCCGCGAACGCCAGCCCCACCATGCCCGGCTCCAGGGGCGGCACCGTGGCCGCCGAGGCGATCCAGAACTGGCTGACGGTGGACGAAGTCAGCCGGACCGCGCCGTGGGCGAGCAGCCAGCCGAGCGGCGCGCCGAGCGCGCAGCCGAGAAGCGCCAGGACGCCCGCCTCGCCGAGAAACAGCCCGACGACGACCCGGCGGGTGACGCCCAGCGTCCGCAGCAGGCCGATCTCGCCGCGCCGCGTGATGACCGCTACCGAGACCGTGTTGTACACCAGGAAGAGCCCGACGATGAGCGCGATCAGGCTGAGGGCGGTCAGGTTGAACTGGAACGCCCGCAGCATGCGCTCCACCTCGGCGCCGCGCGACGCGGGGCGGCGCACCGTGATCCCCGCCGGCGCCCGGGCGGCGATCTCCCGCTCGGCCCGCGCGACGTCGACGCCGCCGGCCAGCCGCACGTCGACCCGGTCGACCCGCCCGAGGCGGTCGAGCGCCCACTGCGCCGCGGCGACGTCCATCAGGGCGAAGCCGCCGTCGAGGACGCTGGCCGGGCCCTCGTCGCCGAGGACGCCCGCGACGCGCAGCGGCGCCGTCCTCTCGCCGGCGACCAGGCCGACCCGGTCGCCCACGCGCAGCCCGTGGCGGGCGGTGAACCGCCGGGTCAGGACGACCGCGCGGGGATCCGTCAGCAGGTCGAGGAACTCCCGCGTCGTCACCGGACGCGGCCGGCCGCCGTCGACCAGCGGGTAGTCGCGGAACGGGCGGTCCCGCAGAATGTCGACGCCCAGCAGACGCGCCGCCTCGAACGTCGGCGCCGCGCCGGCCGGCGTGACCTCCAGCAGCACGTCGGCGTCGATCACGGGGCTGACGAGTCCGTACTCCCGCAGCCACCCCAGGTCCGCCAGGCGGGTCTCGTCCAGACCGACGCCGGGCACGGTGAGCTCCAGCGACGTCCGGCCGGCCAGCGCGTCCAGGGCGGTCGAGAAGCCGCGCACCGAGCTGGCGTTGGCGAGCTGGATGGCGACGACGACCGCCACGCCCACGGCCAGGCTCGCGACGGTGGCCAGGCTGCGCAGCGGCTGCCGCCGCAGGTTGCGGACGACGAAGGCGCGGAAGAGTCCGGCGCGCGCGGCGGGATACGAGGGTCCGGCCGTCACGGTTCCGAACCCGCCGAGGCGAACGCCGGCCGCGGCCCGGGCTCCGCCGCGCCGGACCGGGACTCGACGCGCAGGATGCGCCCGTCGCGCATCTCCACCGTGCGGCCGGCCGCCGAGGCCACCGCGGCGTCGTGGGTGGCCAGCAGCAACGCCGCGCCGGACCGCCGGTTCACGTCCTGCAGGAGCTCCAGGATCCGCGCCCCGTTCTCGCTGTCCAGGTTGCCGGTGGGTTCGTCGGCGACGAGCAGCGCCGGCTCGTGCGCCACGGCGCGCGCGATGGCGGTTCGCTGGGCCTCGCCCCCGGAGAGCTGCGCGGGCGCGTGGTCGAGGCGGTGCGAGATGCCGACCCGCTCGGCCCAGGCCCCCGCCCGCGCGGCCGCCTCGGAAGCGCCGCGGCCGGCGAGCAGCAGCGGCAGCGCGACGTTCTCGGCCACCGTCAGCGTCGGCAGCAGGTTGAAGAACTGGAACACGAAGCCGATCCGCTCCCGCCGCAGGCGGGTCAGCTCGTCGTCGTCGAGGGCCGCGAGCGGCCGTCCGTCGAGCCGCACCTCGCCCGCGGTGGGGCGGTCCATGGCGCCGCACAGGTGCAGCAGCGTCGACTTCCCGCAACCGGACGGGCCGACCACGGCCACGAACGCCCCCGCGTCCAGCGTCAGGTCGACGCCGTCGAGCGCCGCGACCTCGGCGTCTCCACGCCGGTAGCGCTTGCGCAGACCGCGCGCCTCGACGACGGCCATCCGTCCACGATACACGAGATGCCGATGCGCCCGTCACGGGCGCGGAAGCGCCACGTACCCGCGGCGCGCCCGCACCCGGTAGTCGCCGCCGCGGACCCGGACCACGATGCGGCGATAGCGTCCGTCGGGAGGAACCGCGGGCGCGTAGGCCAGCGTGTACTGGTGGTTCAGCTCCTCGGCGATCCGCTCGGTGGCCGGCGCCAGCTCCGGGCTGTCCGCGACGACCTCCGCGTAGCCGCCGCTCTCGGCCGTGACGTCGCGCAGCAGGCGCGCGTTCACCCGGTCGTTGATGGGCCGGCGCTCCGGCGCGTCGATGCCGACGGCGTAGACGAAGGCGTCGCTCCGGCGTATCTGTCGGCGGACGTCCTCGCGGGTCACGTCGCTGGCCGTATCGGACCCGTCCGAGATGATCACCACCGCGGCGCGGTCGTGGGCCCGGTGGGCGAACATCGGCAGGGCCATCATGAGCGCGTCGTAGATGGCCGTCGCCCCGTAGGGCCGAACGCCGTCCAGCCGCCCCCGCAGCCGGCTCGGCCCGAGCGTCCACGGCGCCTCCAGCCTCGGGTCGTGGTTGAACAGCAGCAGGAAGACCTCGTCGCCCGGTTCGAGCAGATCGACCAGGAAGCGCCGCAGGGCCGCGCGCGCGTCGTCCATGCGCTGCCCCAACATGCTCTGGCTGACGTCGAGGACCACGCCGAGGCTGACCGGCACCCGGCCCTGGTCGAACTGCGTGATGCGTTGCGGCCGGCCGTTCTCGAGGATCTCGAAGTCGCCGCGGGTCAGATCGCCGACGAGGCGGCCCTCGGCGTCCCGCACCGTGGCCGTCACCTTGACCAGGTCGACGCCGGACCGGAAGCGGGGCGCGCGTTGCTCCTCCGCCGGCGCGGCGCCGCCGGCGAGCAGGAGAAGAAGCGCCCCGGCGAGGCCGGCGCGGGGCGCGGACGGCGAACCGTGGAACACGGGCTGGGCTCCCTCCGGGCGCTGGCGCCGCCGCGGGCCCGGTTCAGGCGGACTGCTCGGTGGGCAGCGTGTAGTTCACCATCCAGTTGACGCCGAACCGGTCGGTCCACTGCCCGAAGTACGCGCCCCAGAACATGTCCTGCAGCGGCATGACGACCGACCCGCCCGCGGACAGCTTCGCGAACAGCTCGTCGCACTGCTCCCGGCTCTCGGCCTCGATGGCGACGGCGAAGTTGTTGCCGACCGAGAGCGGCGGGCCGAAGCTGGACGAATCGCTGCCCATCAGCACGCGGGAGCCGATCGGCAGCGCGACGTGCATGACGCGCCCCTTCTCGTCCTCGGACACCGGCACGTCCGGCGGGACGTCCGCGAAGGTCTGGAACGAGGCGAACTCGCCGCCGAAGACGGACCGGTAGAATTCGAACGCCGCGCGGCAGTCGCCGTCGAAGGTGAGGTAGGTGTTCAAGTCCATGCGCATCCTCCCGAGCGAGCCCAGCATACAGCACCCCGTCCGCCGGTTGCGGCCGGCGGCCGCCTGCTTCCTCGCCGCCGCCGTGTCCGCCGCGGCATGGCCGGCGGCGGCCGGGGGCCAGCTCCTGGCCGGGGCGGCGGCGGTCGACGTCACGCCGGCGCTGTGCGAAGACGCGGCGGCCGACGCCTCGGTCCCGCAGTTCGATCCCGAACGCGAGTGCTTCCGCTGGATCCACCTGGCCGGCTTCAGCCCCTACGTCCCGTTCCGCCGCGGCAACCGGCTCGCCGAGGGGGTCCACGACCCGATCTGGACGCGCGCGCTGGCGCTCCGCGACGCGGGGGGAGAGACGCTGGTCCTCGTGGCCGCCGACCTGCCCGGCCTGGGACGCAAGCACACCGGCCCCGTGCGCCGCCGGGCGGCGCGCGAGCACGGCATCCCCGAGACCCACGTCATCCTGCATTCCACGCACACGCACTCCGCCCCCGACGCCAGCGGCTACTGGTCGACCCTGATGACCGGCCACAACCGGCGCTACACGACCTGGCTTCGAGAGCGCATCGGGGTCTCCATCGACCGCGCGCTGGACGCCCTGCGGCCCGCGAGCCTGACCACGGCGACCACCACCCACGCCGCCTGCCAGGACCGGCGGAGCGGCGCGTTGAAGACGGAAGACGACTGCCGCCTGCCCGCCGTCAACCGCGACGCCGACGACCCGTCCGCCGGCTACGACCGCTTCGTGATGCAGCGCGACCTGCGGGACCCCGTCGTCGGCAACACGCGGATCGTCGCGGCGGAACTGCGGGCCCTGGACGGCGGCGAGACGATCGCCACGCTGGTCAACTGGCACAACCACCCCGACACGCTCGGCAGCGGCAACCGGCTCCTGTCGAGCGACTACCCGCACTACCTGCGCCGGTACCTGGAGCGCGAGCGGGGCGGCGTGGCGGTGTTCGTGGCCGGCACGGTCGGCAACCAGATGAGCGGACTGCGCGGCACGCCGGCCCCCCTCTGGAGCGAGGACGGCCGGCGGGTCGTCGAGACGGCCCCGGACGGGTCCGAGCGGCCGGTCCTGGTCACGGACGGATGGGAGAAGATCCGCTCCACCGGCTACGAGATCGCCAGCGCGGCGGACGCCGCGCTGGACGCGGCCGAGCCGCTCCCGGACGCGGACGTCGCGGTCACGACCGTGTCCTTCGACACTCCGGTCGACAACGTGATCCACCTGCTCGGCACGTGGTCGGTCTGGCACCACGACGTCGAAGCCGAGGACCGGCTGCGCTACCGGTGGCCCGACTGCCGGGGCCTGCTGGGCTGCGTCCGCGCCGAGGTCGCCCTGATCGAGATCGGCGACCTCAGCCTGCTGACCGCGCCGGGCGAGATCGATCCCGCCTATGCGCTGGGACGCCCCGAGATCGTCGCCGACTACGGACCCGAATGGGGCGCCTGGCGCTTCCCGGCCATGGCCGGCGTCGACCACCTGATGCCGGGCCGGCACCACGGCTTCGTCGGCTCGGCGCAGGACTACCTCTCGTACATGGTGCCGCCGGCGGACAACGCCGGCTGGTGGAACTTCGATCACCCCAACCACTACGAGGAGTGGGTGACCATAGGCAAGCGCCTCGGCGAGGACGTCGCGCGGGCCTGGCGGGAAGCGCTGGCGGAACGGTGAGGCCGGGACCGTGGGGCGCCCTCGAACGGGCCGCGTACGACACGTGCGAGCCCGACGCCGCCGGGCTGCTGACGCACCCCGGCGAGACCCTGTCGGCGCTCGCCGGCCTGGCGGCCGCCGTGGTCGTCCGGCGCCAGCTCCACCGCCGCCCGGCCGCGGGGCCGGCCCGGTACGTGCCCGCCGCGCTCGCGCTGCTCAGCGCCGCCTCCCTGCTCTTCCACGCCACCTTCGCGGCGGTCTTCCAGCGGCTCGACCTCGCCGCGATCCCGCTGTTCACCGGCCTGCTGCTGGCCGCGGCGCTGGTGCACCGGGGCAGCCTGCCGCGCGCGCGATGGCCCGCGGCCTTCGCCCTCTTCGCCGGGGTCGGCGCGGCGGCGCCGTTCGTCGCCACCGCCGCGGGCTACGCCGTCGTCACGGCCCAGGCCGCCGCGCTGCTCTGGCTGTGGCGCGGGCTGGCGCGGACGCATCCGCTCATCCGCGCCGACCTGCGCTGGACGGCGGGACTGCTCCTCCCGGCGGCGGCGCTGCTCGCCCTGGGCCACGCCGGAGTCGCGTGCGTCCCGGCCGGAAGCCCGTGGGCGCACGTGGCGCAACCGCACGTCGCCTGGCACCTGGCCGCCGCGGCGGCCGCCGTGTTCATGGCCCGTATCGAGCGCGTCCTCGAACGCGGCGCGCCGTGGAACCCAGGCGCAGGCGGCCGAGCACCCACCCCGCGGACGCCAGCGGCAGCAGACAGGCCGCCCCCGCGCCGAGCGCGCTGACCGCGAACTCCGCGGCCGGTCCGCCGCCGGCCGCCAGCCGGACGACGAGCGCCAGCGCGGCGCCGCCGAGCGCGCCGGCCGCGCCGCATGCCGCGGCGCCTCTCCACGCCCGGCGCCGGCCGCTGCCGCCGAGCGCGAGCCCCAGCCCTCCGAGGAGGGCGTGGGAGGCCGCGACGCCCGGCGTGAAGCCGACGAGCAGCGCGCCGAACCGCTCGCTTCCGCTCAGCGCCGGCAGGGCGCCCAGCATCAGAATGGGCATCCAGAGCGCGGCGCAGAAGGCCGCGCCCAGCGCCGCGCGCCAGCGCAGGCCGCCGCAGAACCCGCCGCCGGCCACGGCGCCGCCGGCCGCGCAGGCCAGCAACAGGACGGCGGCCGGCCGCAGGATCGTGCCGCCGCGGTAGAGGTCCCACGCGCCGAGCGCCGGCAGCAGCACCAGCCACGCCGCGAGGGGAATCAGCCCCCCGGCGGCGAAGGCGGCGGCCGTCCGGGCCGGGGAGGGCGGTCGTCGATCAGAAGACAATGTCGGAGAACGCGGCGCCCACCCAGCGCTTCGGCCGGCCGTCCGCGCCCGCGGCCGGGTCGAGGGCGTAACCGAGGTCGAACCGCACGCCGCCGCGGCTGGCGAGCCGGTGGCTGCCGACGAGCAGGCTGACGCCGACGCCGGTCCGCAGGTCGGCGAGGTCGACGGCGCGTCCCGCGGGCCACGCGAACCCGCTGTCGACGAATCCGGCCACGCCGAACGAGAACAACTGCCAGACGTCGTCCGCGAAGAAGACGCGCTCTTCGAGCGTCAGCAGCAGCGACCGCGAGCCGGTGAACCGCCGCACGGGGTAGCCGCGCAGGCCGGTCTCCGCGCCGAGCCGGAACTGAACCTCCGGGTCGAGGTTGCGGCCGTGCCGATAGTCGAACTTGCCCACGAACGCGGTTCGCCGCGAGTGTTTCCGCAGGTAGCGCGCGTTCAGGACCGCCACGCCGTTCCGCCAGGCGCCGCGTTCGTGCCGCCCGCCGAACCCCGCGCCGAGAACCAGGAAATGATCGTCCCGGAACCGGAGCCCGTGCCGATGCCCGACCGAAACGAACGTCGCCCGCCGCCCGCCGAACACCGGCGCCGACAGCCGCAGCACGGCGTGCGACTCGGTTCCGAGGTTGAAGTCCTCCGTCCTCTCGAACTGGTTGACGTGCGTCAGCCGCGCGAACCGGTGCGTCACCGCCCGCAGGCCGGCCTCGGGACCGACGTGGTCGCGCTCGTCGCCCCCGACCTCCGACCGGTGCGAGCGCCAGGCGCCGTGCAGGCGGAGGGCGTGGTTCGCGCCGCGCAGCAGGGCGCGGCCGGCTTCGACGTCGACGAACTCCCCGCGCACGGGCAGCCGCTCCACCTCGACGCCGCGGTCGACGATCGGCTCCGTCCGTGCGACGCTCACGACCCCGGCGGAGAACGCCCAGGGGTCCCGCAGCGAGAGGTAGCCGCGGTCGACCGCGAGGAGTCCCTCGTGACCGTCGCTGAGCCTCGCGGCCGAGGCCTGCAGCCCGACGTTCGAGCCCAGCAGTTGCGGGTCCTGGTAGCGGGCGCGGTCCGTCACCCGGTCCAGGTTGCGGCGGTGGGACACGGTGATCGACTTGCCGAACCCGAGCAGGTTCTTCTCCGATGCGCCGATTTCCCAGAGGGTCCGGTCCTGGACCTGCGAGAAGTCCAGGCGGGGCGCGAGCGACCAGCGGTCCCACGTCGTCACGACGACGTCGACCCGCTCGGGACGGCCGTCCCCGTCCTCGTCCACCTCGACCGTCTCGACCCGCGCGTCCCGCAGGAACCACAGGCTCCGCAGGTTGCGCTCCGTCTGCTCGATCAGCTCGCGGTCGAGCGGCTCGCCGGTCTCGAAGAGCAGTTCGCGACGGATGACGTGGTCGCGGGTGCGGACGTGAATCCGGTTGGCGACGCGGTGGAAGGCGAACAGGCCGCCGCCGCGCGCGTCGAAGACTTCCCGGCCGCGGATCTCGATGGTCCCGATCGGCGGCGGCCGGCCGTCCTGCCGCGGCTGGCCGTACCCGGGGGACGCCGCCAGCGCCAGCAGGATCGCCGGGACGGTGACCGGCGGGACGAGCGGTGACATCGGGCGGATCGTGCGGGAAGAAGGCCGGCCGCGGCCCCGGCGCGCCGGGGTCAGGCTCCGAACTCCGCGTCCTTCAGCCGGAACCCGGCGGCCAGCTCCGGCTCGCGGTCGTCGCCCAGCACCCGATGCGCGACGTACTCGCCGAGCACGGGCCCGAACTTGAACGCCTCGGCCGACCCGCCGCCCGCCAGCCAGACGTTGTCCAGCTCCGGATGCACGTCGATGATGAAGTTGCGGTCGACGCTGCTCTCGTAGTGGCAGGCGCGCGTCTCGTTGATCGGCGCGCCGGCCAGCTCGGGAAAGTGCCGCGCCAGGATCTCCCGCGGGCGGGCGTGGTGCTCCGGCGCGATCCAGCGGTCCGAGGTGTCCGGATCCTCCGGCGGCCGGCCGCCGGTGCGCACGCGGAAGCCCCGGTGGTCCGGCGGCAGCGCCGGCCAGCCGGTGCAGCCCGGCACCCCGTAGCTCGGCATGAACGGGTAGCTGAACCGCCGGTCGCCCGCCGGAACCGCGAAGTAGAAGACGTGGCCCACGCTGGTCCGGATGCGCCGTCCCATCAGTTCCGGCAGCACCTTCGGGAACCACGGACCACAGGCCAGGACGACGGTGTCCGCCGACAGCGTGTCGCCCGAGGCCAGCCGCAGGTTGGCCAGCCTTCGGCCGCTCCGGTCTCCCAGGGCGGCCCGGTCGACGCGCACGGCGCCGCCTTCGTCCTCGAACACCCGCGCGGCGGACTCGATGGCCCGCCGCGCGCGAACGACGCCCGCGCCCGGCTCGTGGAGGGCGACGCCCAGGCCGTCGAAGCGGATCCAGGGCCAGCGGTAGGCGACCTCGTCCGGGCCCAGCACTTCGTACGGCGTGCCCAGGGCGTCCCAGTGCGCCCGCGTCTCGGTCAGGTAGCGACTCGCCGCCTCGCGCAGGATGAGGTCGCCGGTCCGGAAGAACAGCCGCGGGAGAAGCCGATCGCGCCCCTCTTCGTCCCAGGCGATCCAGCGTTCCACGGCCCTGCGCGCCCAGCCGCTCCACTGGCGTCCGTGAGGCCGGTCCCCGTAGGACGTGCGCACTCCGCGAGTCTCGCCGCCGGACGTCTGCCGGGAGTTGCCCGCGCCATAGGCGTCGACGACCTGCACCCGGGCGCCGAGCCGCTGCAACTGCAACGCCGTCCACGTGCCGAAGGTCCCCGCGCCGACGACGACCAGGTCCGGTGACCGCCGCGCGCGCACGGCGGTCGCCCGCGCCCGCGGCGCAGCCGCGCTCCGGAGGCCGGCCGGGTCGTGCGCGGCGCCCGACGCCTCGGCGGCGCCCGCGCCCGCAACGCCGGACGCCCCGAGGGCCGCGCCGGCGCCCGCGCCGACCGCCTTGAGGAAACCGCGCCGGCCCAGCGCCGCGCGCCGCGAATCCCCGCCGCCGTCCCTCGGAGGAGGCTTGGATTTCGGTTTCGACATGGCCTCTCGACGTCGAACTCGAAGACGAAAAAACCCTGGACGCCCGAAGCTCGCTGGCGAACTCCGGGCGTCCAGGGTCTCGACGTCGGCCCCCGGAGGGACCGACGCGCGTTCGTTCGGACGAAGCGCGAGCCTATTCGGGCTCGGTCGGGTCGCGGCCGTCACGCGGCGCGCCCGTGCCGGACGAACCCATGAACAGCTTGCGGCCGTCCCGGAAGGTCAGGTCGCGGCCGTTGCCCTTGTTCGAGCCGTCCTTGGCCTGGTAGCCGTCCACGATGATCTCGGTGCCCGGAAGCAGCGAGTCACGCGAGAAGCCGCGGCGCAGCAGCGTGTTCGGCGTGCCGCCCTCGACCATCCAGACGGTCTTCGAGCCGTCTTCGTTGGTGACCTCGAGGTGGACCCACGCATGGGGGTTGATCCACTCCATCCTCACGACCACGCCCTCGAGGTGGATCGGCGCGTCGGCGTCGAACTCCGCCGAGAACGCGTGGTGGGCCACCACCGGGACGGCAGCCACGGCCATCGCGACGGCCACGACCGAAAGGACTACCTTTGCTCGCATCGGTTCGCCTCCTGTTTGACAGCGGAACGGGTTGGGGCATTATCGCCGATCTCCGAGTGTTCGTCAACCTGCCGCCGGCGTCCTACCGGGGGCCGGGCGCCTCGCCCTCGTACGCCGAGCCGTAGCCGCTCGGGCGGTAGGTCGGCGTCAGGTCGGGATCCTTGCGGAGGTGCCCGTACATCAGCTCCTCGGCGAACTCCACGCACTTGAACTCGAGGAGCTGCATGTTCTCGTCGATCCGGCGGTAGAGCGGCAGGCTGATCGACCAGGGCCGCGTGTAGACCTCCGGATCCTCGATGGCCGCCTCGTACTGCAGGTGGTAGGGGCTGGTCGCGGTGTAGCGCTCCACGACGTGGATCTGGTTCGTGTGGTGGTTGCCGTTGCGGTCGAGCCACGTGTCGGGCATCTGGGCGGTCACGTCGATGACGAGGGTCTCGCCGTCCCAGGATCCGCGGGAATGGCCCATCCAGGCGTCGACGGGCGCCTCGAAGTCCGGCCGGTTCATGTAGACGACGCGGCTGGCGCTGGCGAACTCGTAGGCGAAGAGGATGTACTCCTCGGTCTGCACGATCTGGAACGGATACGGCTGGTAGGTCGCGCGCGGGATGCCCGGCATGTAGCACTTGATGGCCGGGTCGCGCTCCACCCAGTGCTGCGCGTTCTCCTGCTGCAGCGCCCGCGCCGCGGCGGTGTACGGGATCTCGCCGCCCTGGACGATGCCCAGCCCGCCCGGAACCGAGAAGACCGCGCCGAGCTCGACGACCGGGCCGTGGCTGGCCGCGTGCGGCTCGATGTTCCAGTGGTGGGCGCCGACGGCCTGCCAGATGCCGTTCAGGTCCGGCAGGTCGAAGGCCGTCCGGGGCGCCGTGTAGTCCTGCCCGGCCACGCTCGCGGAGCCGACGGAGAAGACCATCGCCAGCGCCAAAGCGCCGGCCGCCGCCGCGGCAGTCGTCCTGCCGTTGAACCTCTTCGGATTTCGCATTTTGAGGGTGTCTCCCCGCCACGACCGCCACACCGGATGGTGTCGCGAGCCGACGGCAGACTGGTCCGGACGCCCTCCTCCTCGGAAGGGCCGGAACGTGTTGACGAAAGTGGGCGATCCATACATGCGGCTTTCCGGCGCTGTCAAGGCGGTCCGTCGGCCGCGGCTACGAGAGCAATCCGATCAACCGGGCGCCGACCGCCACGCCGGTCCACACCGCGATCGAGAACATGCCCGCGGCCTTCGGCCAGACGGGCCCGAGCCGGGCTTCGTCCATCCGCGCCAGCCGCCGCCGGACGGTGAACGCGAAGATCAGACCGAGCGCCAGCAGCTCCATCTTCCACCAGAAGAAGGGGCTGTAGTACTGCTTCATCGCCGTCGACATCACCGAGGGCCAGCCGGTGACGAGGAGCGCGACCAGCCCCCACTTCATCCACGGCATGGCGTCCTCCGCCACCTTGGACAGCGGCACGCTCGTGAGCGCCGCGCGGAGCAGCCGCAGATCGACGATGAGCACCGCGCCGGCGAACAGCGCCAGCGCGAGCAGGTGCATCACCTGCACGATCGGCGAGAACCACGTCTCGTTCAGGATGTACGCGCTCAGCGGGTGCTCCTGCATCCAGAGGAAGAACGGCTGCAAGGACATCTCCTAGCCTCTCAGACCCAGGTCGCGCCACCACTGCGGCACGAGATCCTGATAGGCGATCATCCGTCCGACGACGATGATCGAGGACCAGAGCGCGATCGACAGCACGCCGGCGACCCGCGCCGGGAACGGCGGCGTCGGATCGTCGTCCCACTGCTCCACGGTCTGGTACGTCGTCACGTGGAAGTACCACATGTTGAGGCCGGCCAGCACGAGCAGCGCGTTCTTCGTCCAGAAGTAGAAGTTCGTGTAGAAGCGCATCGGGTCGCTGAACAGCAGCAGCAGCCCGGTGACGATGCTGACGGCGAAGCCGACCATCTGCCACGGGAACAGCCGCTTCTGGACCTCCGTGATCGAGCTGTGGAGGTTGCCCCAGCCCGCCAGCCGCAGGTCCATCATCATGATCAGGCCGGCGAACATGCACATGCCGACGACGTGCGACGTGAGCATGATCGGGTAGGCGTTGAGCGACTCGCGCAGAGCCACGCTCGACTCCATCGCCCCGAGCCATTCGAACCAGCTTCGCATGCGTCAAGCCCTCCGGCCGGATCCTCGTTCCCGGACGCCCCCCTCACTCGGCGGGGGGCGTGCAGCGCGGCGTGGGCGGCTCCGTGTAGCTGTCGCGGTAGACGCCGTGGCAGTTCGAGCAGGCCTCGGCCACTTCCCCGGTCAGGAGGATGACGTCGAAGTCGTCGTACACGCGGGCCTGCGCCCACTCGTAGGCCTTCCGGCCGGCCTCCCGCAGGCCGGCGACGTACTGCTTCCAGTCGTCGCGCTCGATCGGGGCCGGCGCGCCGATGCGCGCGGGGTCGTCCTCGAGGTCCTCGCAGTCCCGCGGCAGCTCGATGAGGTTGGCGGCCTCGACGAGCGCCACGGCCGCGTTCTCCAGAGCCTCCCACCCGGTGTAGATGTTCGCGAAGCGCGCCGAGGTCGAGTCGCCCTCGACCGCCTCGACCGGATCGTCGGGGTTGTTGGTCTGGGCGTCGAAAATCAGGTTCGAGTTGGGGAAGAGGATGCCGCGCATCACTTCCGCGAGATCGCCGAACGGCTGCGGCTCCTGGGCGCCGGCCGTGCCGGCGGTCAGCAACGTGACCACGACGAGGACGCTCGCTACACGCATTCGATCAGCCTCCGATCCGCTGGGTCCCGATCCGGGCGGGCAGTGTACCCCGTAGTCCGCGGACGGGTCAACCGCGAAAGGCCGGGGGCCGGGCCGCCCCCCGCCGCGGTATAGACTCATGGGCGAAACCACACCTCAGAGGAGGATGCGCGACCATGTGGAGTCCTGACCGAATCGTGGCCGTTCCGGCCCTCGCCGCCGCGTGCGCGCTGCTCGCGGCCGCCGCTCCCGCGCCGGGGGCGGCCGAGGCCGCGCAGGAGGAGACCGCGGCGGCACCGGAGAACCCGATCGAGGCGACCGAAGAATCGGTGCGGGCGGGCCTGCGCGTCTACGGCCGCTTCTGCCGTTCCTGCCACGGAGTCCGCGGCGACGGCCGCGGCCAGAACCCGTCGCCGGGGACCAGGCCGGCCAACCTGATCGACGACGAGTGGGTGCACGGCGACAGCGACGGCGAGATCTACACGGTGATCCGCGAGGGAGTCCCTCCGGCCTACGACATGGACGCGTGGGAAGGCCGCATCACCGACGAGGAGATCTGGCACGTCGTCAACTTCCTGCGTTTCCTCGCCGCGCAATGAACCCGCCCGCCGCGGCCGGCCGGCCGCGGCGGGCGGCGCGCTCGTCCCGGAGAACCGGCGGGCCGCGAAGACGTGCCAGGAGCCTGCGCCGTAGAACGGCGCGGACTCCCGTAGGCCCGGTTGGGCGCCGAGCGGAGCCGCAAGGCGACGGTTGGCGGGCTACCGCACGGTGATCGTCAGGTCGCCCGGCGTCAGGAACATCGCGTCGGACGCCCACGCGCGGAGCGTGTACGTGCCCGGCGCGTCGAAGGTGACGGTGGTCTCGAAGGTGGCCGACGTCCAGCCGTCGCCGTCGACGTGGGTCGGCGGGTCGTCCGGCGTGGTCGGCTCGGTGAGCACGCCGTCCACCTCGCGCCCGAACTCCCGCTCGGCGACCGAGCGCTGGAAACCGGAGGGCTCGAAGTCGCCGCCGGCCGGGCCGCGGTGGACGATCCACTGCAGCGACAGGCCGTTGCGGGGCGGGCGCGGCTTCCGGTACCAGCGGACGTTGTCGGGCGCCCGCGGCTGGCCGTCGGGCGGCGTCAGCGTGGGAAGGCGCGTGCGCGGCGGGCGCGGCGGCAGCTCGGTGGGCAGCGCGTCGTCGCGGACGGCCGCGGTCAGGGTGAGCGGCTCGCCGACCCCGACCCGCTCGGCGCTCGCCGACACTTCCACCCGCGGCGGCTCGTTCGTGAACAACTGCTCCACCGGACGCCCGAAGCCGGTGCGCGCGTTCGACGTGATGGTGTTCTCGTCGATCTCCCACTCCGGCTGCAGCCACCCGTAGGCCTTCTGCTCGCTGCCGTGCAGCGTCACCGTCCAGACCACGCCGTCCTCCGGGTTCGGCCCGGTGTCCGCCGGCATCGGCGTCGTGAACTGGTAGCGCTGCGTGCGCGGGTAGAAGTACGTCGGCTGCCCGCGGTCCTCGGCGCCCGGCGAGAAGTGGTTGTCCGGGCCGACCGGGATGCTCGGCTGCTCGCGGTAGTTGCGGTTCAGGTACCCGAAGTGGAACAGGTAGCTGCCGTCGTCGTTGCGCGTCCAGCCCTCGAAGATCGGCTGGACGTCCTGGCCGCCGTCGAACCGCTGCTGCGGCTGCGAGACGATCGGCACGTCGCGCGGGTTGACCTGCGCGTGCGCGGGGACCGCGCTCCCGGCCGCCACGGCCGCGGCGGCCGCGATGACGGCCGGCCTGAAACAGATCCTCATGATGCCCTCGTGCGCCCTCGGCGGGCCAAGAAAAAAAGCACTCTGCGGAGGTACGCCCCCCGCAGAGTGCCCGGGTCTCCAACGCTGCCCTGCGCCCCGCGAACGACTAGTCGTCGTTGTCGGCGCGGGCCTCCAGCTCCGCCTGGTACTCGTCCTCGGTCAGGTCGTACCAGCTGATCCAGCCGAACGCCATCTCGTCGATGGTGCGGCTGCCGCCGCCCGTCCAGTTCAGCGGGTCCACGTTGCCGCGGTGCGACTCGGTGTTGTCGTGGTAGCTGATGACGTGCAGTTTCGTGCCGGCCGGATAGACGGGCTGCGCCTCGTCCTCGTAGTTGTAGACGATGTGCCAGTTGAAGTCGAAGTTGACGCAGCTCACCATCTCGGTCGTCGAGTCGGGATAGATGAGCTCCAGGCACTGCCGCTTCCCGAGGAAGTGCATGTGCGGCTGGAAGCCGGTCAGGCGGCCCGGCAGGTACATCGTGGCGTAGCCGTCGTGCCGCGTGACCTGCCCGGCCGGGATGTCGAGCTCGCCGGCCTGCCCGAGCTGCCGCGAGTAGAGAACCTTGTCGGGAACCTCGCCCTCCGGATAGAGGACCAGCCCCAGATCCGTGCGGTCGACCACTTCCTCGCCGATCGAGTGGTAGTGGAAGCTGAAGCGGACGCGCGAACCGCCCTCGAGGATCTTGCCGGTGCCGTCCGGGTACTTGTCGGCGTTCTTGCCGACCGCGTACTCGTTCAGGAAGAAGTCGTTGGAGCTGTCGTTGAGCGGCGCGTCCGGATCGGTGACCGCGTAGGTCAGCGCGTGGTGCACGACGCGCAGATCGCCGGCCCTGGTCTGGATCGCCTTGATGTAGCGGTCGTTCGGGATGCCGGAGTCGACGATGTAGTCGCCCCACCAGTCGCCCGCCTCGGCCGGCACGGTGTGCGGCGGCGACGTGACGATGACGTCCGGCTCGATCTCCCAGGCCCCGAAGTCGGGCAGCTCGACCGGCGGCGGCCCGTCGGCCGGGTTGCCGCGCGGCGCGCCGGCGTCGGCCCAGGCCGCGACGAGGTCGATCTCGGCCTGCGACAGCGACCGGTCCTGCTTGAACTCCTGGATGCCGACGTGGGGGTCGACGTGCCACGGCGGCATCTCGCGGGCGACGACCTTGTTCCGGATCGACCGCGCCCAGGGCCGCGTCTCCTGGTAGTTCATCAGCGACATCGGCGCCATGTTGTTCGGCCGATGGCAGACCTGACACGAGCGCTGCAGGATCGGCTCGACGTCCTTGTGGAAGGTCACGTCGTCCGTCTGCGCGGCGGCGACGCCCGGGAGCGCGACCAAGATCGCGGCCGCCGCCGCGAACAGCATCGATGCGGCTTTCTTCATCTGTACACCTCCAAGGCGCTGCGCGTGCGCATGCGCTTGCGGAACCTGCCGAAGAACCACTGCGTCTCCAGTTTAGCGCCATCGCCGGCCGCGGATCAACCGTTCAGCGATCTTCGAGGTACCGCCAGGCGAGGTGGGCCATCGCGCGCACCCCCACGGGCAGGGCCGCGTCGTCGGCGCGGAACGTCGGCGTGTGGTGGCCGCCGGACGTCGTGCCCGGCTTCTGCGTGCCGAGGAAGAAGAAGAACCCCGGCGCCTCGTTCGCGAAGTGGGCGAAGTCCTCGCCGGCCATCCACGGGTCGGCCCGCCTCACGCGCCCGGCGCCGACCACGCCGCCGAGCGTCTCCACGGCCCACGCGGTCAGTTCCGGGTCGTTGACGACCACCGGCGTGATGCGCTCGTACTCCATCTCGAACGAGCCGCCGCCGGCGCGCGTGACGCCGTCGACGATCTCCCGCATCCGGCGCTCCACCGTGTCCTGCACCCGCGGGTCGTAGGTCCGCACCGTCCCTTCCAGATGGGCTTCTCCCGGAATGATGTTGAAGCGGGTTCCGCCGCGCACGATGCCGACGGTGACGACGCTCGGGGCCAGCGGCGAGAGGTTGCGCGAGCGGATCGTCTGCAGCGCGGTGATCGTCTGCGCCGCCGTCACCACCGGGTCCACGCTCAGGTGCGGCGCGGCCCCGTGCGCCTGCTCCCCGCGGACGGTGATGCGAAAGTGGTCGACCGCGGCCAGCGCGCCCCCCGGGGTGTACTCGATGCCGCCGACGTCGAGGCCCGCCCGCGCGTGCAGGCCGAAGACGGCCTCGGGCGCGAACTCGTCGAAGACCCCCTCGTCGAGCATCAGCGCGGCGCCGCCCTCCTCCCCGGGCGGAGGCCCCTCCTCGGCCGGCTGGAAGAGGAACACCACGGTGCCGGGCAACTCCTCCTGCAGCGCCTTGAAGACCGCGGCGACCCCGAGCTGCACGGCCACGTGCACGTCGTGCCCGCAGGCGTGCATCACGCCGACCTCCTGCCCGAGCCAGGTCGCGCGCGCCGTCGACGCGAACGGCAGGTCCGTATCCTCGGTCACCGGCAGCGCGTCCATGTCCGCGCGCAGGGCGACGACCGGCCCCGGACGTCCGCCCCGCAGCACCGCCACGACCCCGGTATGGGCCACCCCGGTGCGGACTTCGTCGAACCCCAGCCCGGTCAGGTGGTCGGCCACGAGCCGCGCGGTCTCGAACTCCCGGTTGCCGAGCTCCGGGTGCTGGTGGATCCGGTGGCGCAGCTCGGTGACGCGCCCGATGACGCGCCGCGCCTCGGCGTCGATGCGCGCCTCCTGCGCCGCGGCCGGCGCGGCGCAGGCCCAGAGGGTCAGAAGGACGGTCGGGATTCTCGGCGGCATGCTTTTCATTCTACCGGCGCGGCCCGGACGCCGGGAAGGCGGCGCGCGGCGCCGGCAAGGGAACGCCCGCGCCCATGTCCGTATAATTCCCCGCATGAGCCGCGGCCGAAACGCCTTCCGAACCCGGCGCGGGACGAACCGCGCCGCCTGCATCGCCGTCGCGGCCGCGGCCTGCGCCGCCTGCGGGGACGGCCCGCCCGAGACGACGCCCGCGCCGCGGACCCCGGCGGCGGCCGCCTCCCCGGCCGCCGCCGACCCGGCCGCGCCCGCCGACGCCGGACTGCGGGTCACCGGGACCGCGCCGACCGCGGCGGACGGCTCGCTCACCGTCGTGATCCTCGAACCGCTGTCGGCCGATCCGTTCGAGCCTCCCGCGGAGCCGGTGCGGATGGACCAGCTCGGCATGGAGTTCCTGCCGCCGGTCCTGCTGGCCGCCGTCGGCCAGCCGGTGCATTTCCACAACAGCGAGGACGTGCTGCACAACGTCCGGGTCTACGACGTCGACACGAAGGAGACCGCCTTCAACATCTCGACCCCGATCGGCGGCACCTACGAGCACCGCTTCGACACCGCCGGCACCTATCGCGTCGCCTGCGACATCCACCCCGCCATGGGCGCCAGCGTGGTCGTGACGTCGGCGCCGCACGCCGCCGTGGCGGCCCGCGACGGGAGCTTCGTGTTCGACGGCGTGGCCGCCGGCTCGTACACCGCCGTGGTGCAGGCCGGCGCGGAGCGCAGCCGCCACGCGGTCACGATCGCGCCGGGCGCGGCCGAACTGACCCTCGGCGGCGGTTGATCGGGGACAGCCGGCCGGCGGCGGGACTTCGCGGGAGAACCGATGACGACGGTGCAGGAGATCGCCGACTTCGTAGGCGGCCGCGTCCACGGCGACGGCGCGCTGGAGATCCGGACCGTCGGCAGCCTGGAGCGGGCCACCCGCGGGACGCTGGCCTACGCGGAGGGCAGGCACCTGGCCCGGGTGGGTTCGACCGCGGCGTCGTGCGTCCTCATCCCGGACGTCGAGCCGCCCGAGCGCACCGTCATCGTCGTCGCCCGGCCCCGCGTGGCGTTCGCCCGCGCCGCGCAGTGGCTGCTGCCGCCGCGGCTGCCGGCGCCCGGCGTGCACGAGACGGCCCTCGTGGCCGCGGACGCCGCCCTCGGCGCGGACGTCTCGATCGGCGCATGGACGATCGTCGAGGCGGGGGCGTCCGTCGGCCCGGGCACGGTGATCCTCCCCGGCGGCTACGTCGGCGCCGGGGCGTCCGTCGGCGGCCGCTGCATCCTGTATCCGCGCGTGGTCCTCTACCCGGGCACGACGGTGGGGGACCGCGTCATCCTCCACGCCGGGGTGGTCGTCGGCTCCGACGGGTTCGGTTTCGTCTTCGACGGCGAACGGCAGATCAAGGTGCCGCAGGTGGGACGCGCCCGGATCGGCGACGACGTCGAGATCGGCGCCAACGCGTGCATCGACCGCGGCGCCCTCGACGAGACGATCGTCGCGGACGGCGTGAAGATCGACAACCTCTGCCACATCGGCCACAACGTGCGCGTCGGAGACCACGCGGTCATCTCGGCCCAGACCGGCATCGCCGGCAGCTCGACCGTGGGGCGCGAAGCGGTCATCGGCGGACAGGTGGGCATCGCGGACCACTGCCGGGTCGACGACCACGGCGTCGTCGGCGCGCAGTGCGGCATCCCGTCGCGCAAGCGCGTCCCCGCCGGCCAGCCCTTCTGGGGGACGCCCGCCCGGCCGCTTGAGGACGTCAAGAAGCAGCAGGGCTACCTCCACCGCCTGCCCCGGATGGCGGCCGAGATGGCCCGCCTGCGCGCGGAGGTCGAGGCCCTCAAGGCGAAGCTCGACGAGTGAGCGCCGGTTCCAGGACGCGCTGCACGGCGGCGGCGACCTCGTCGACCGTGACCGCCGCGAGACAGGGCGGGCGGCCGTCCGCGGACGGCGGCGCGGGGCACTCGCGGAAGAAGCGCTCGCGGCACGGCGAACAGGGGAACGCGGCCGACACCGCCGCGTGCGGCCCCTCTCCGCCGCGCGGCGCGGTCCGGCCCGGCGCCGACGGCCCGTGGATGGTGACGGTGGGAATCCCGGCCGCCGCCGCGACGTGCGCCGGGCCGCTGTCGTTCCCCACGTAGAGCGCGCAGCGCTCGAGCAGCGCGGCGAGCTCGGGCAGCGTGGCGCCGCGGACCCGCGCCAGGCCCCGGACTTCGATTCGCACGGACTCCACGGCGAACGGCGGGCGGTCGTGCACCACCAGCGGCCGGCCCGCGGCGGACAGCCGTTCCAGCAGCGCCCGGAACCTCTCGGCGGACCAGGCGCGGGGCGTCTTGGCGGCGGCCGGGTTCACGAACAGCGGGCGGCTGTCTTCCGGCCACCCCATCGCGTCGAACAGCCGCGCCGCGTAGGCCCGATCCGCCGCGGTCAGGGCCAGCGGCGCGGCCCCGGCGGGCGGCTCGCCGGCGTCGAGCACCCGCGTCAGGTCGAGGTACTCGTCCGCGCGGTGCGCCCCGGGCCGCGGCGCGACGGGGTCGGTCAGCAGCGCGCGCCGACGATCGGCGTCGTGCCCGATCCGCCGTCCGACGCCGGCCAGCCAGGCGACCAGCGCCGCCTCGAAGGACGGGGCCAGGACGACCGCCGTGTCCAGCCGCAGCGGCCGCAACGCCCGCGCGGCGGCCCGCACCGCGGCGGCCCGCGCCAGTCCGGACCCGGCCGGCGCGCGGACGACGCGGTCGAACACGTCGAAGCGCTCGACCAGCGCCGCGTGCCCCGCCCGCGCCATCCCCACCAGCCGCGCCTCGGGCCAGCGCGCGCGGAGCGCCCGGACCGCCGGACGCGCCATCAGGACGTCCCCCACCCAGTTCGGCAGGCGCACGAGCACGCGCGTCGGGTTCACCGTCTGTATCCTCTCCGCATGCCGCCCGAACCGGTGCTCGCCCTGACCGGCGTCTCGCTCGTCCGCGACGGGCGCGCCATCCTCGACCGCATCGACTGGCGGGTCGCCCCGGGGGAACGCTGGATCGTCCTCGGGCCGAACGGCTCGGGCAAGACGTCGCTCTGCCGCCTCGCCGGACTCTACCTGCATCCGACCCGGGGCCGCGTCGACGTGCTGGGCCGGCGCCTCGGGCGCACCGACGTCCGCGAGCTCCGCACGAGGCTGGGCATGACGAGCCAGGCCCTCGCGGACGTGCTCCGGCCGGAGTTGCAGGCGGTCGATCTGGTGCTGACGGGCCGCAACGCCGCCCTGGCGCCGTACTGGCGCCGCTACGACGACGCGGACCGCGAGCGCGCCGCGGCGCTGCTGGCGCGCTTCGGATGCGCCGGCCTCGCCCGCGCGCGCTACGCCACCCTCTCGGCCGGCGAGCGCCAGCGGGTGCTGCTGGCGCGGGCCCTGATGGCCGACCCGCCGCTGCTGCTGCTCGACGAGCCGGCGGCGGGACTCGACCTCGCCGGCCGGGAGCAGCTCGTCTCCCTGCTGGCGGGGGTGGCGGCCGACCCGGCCACGGCGGCCGTCGTCCTCGTCACCCACCACGTGGACGAGATCCCGCGCGGGTTCACCCACGTGCTTCTGCTCGCCGGCGGACGGGTGGCGGCGCAAGGTCCGATCGCCGACACGCTGACGGCGGAGAACCTGTCGCGCTGCTTCGGACTGCGGCTGGCGCTGGCGCAACGGGACGGCCGCTGGACGGCCCGGGGCGCGTGAGGCCCCGCGGTCAGACCCGCACCGGCGCGTTCTCGCGGAACTCCCGGACGAGCGCCCTCGTCACCGCCGCGTAGTCCCCGGTCTCGCGGTAGATGCTCCGCTGGCGCCGGTAGCTCAGGTCCGCGCCCAGCATCGCGCCGACCCCCCGCAGCTCCGTCCCGCCGCCCAGACGCTTCGCCGTCGGCGCGACCCGTTCCACCAGCCGGGCCAGGCTCTCGTCCAGGCGCTCCAGGTTGCCGTCCTCGTCGACGATGATCTCGGCCTCGGTGGCCCAGCGCGCGGCCCGCCACTTGTTCTCGCGCACGATCCAGTGCCGGTGCAGCGGCAGGTACATCCCCTCGTCGTACTGGTCGCCCAGCCACACCACCAGCGCCTGGATCAGGGCGGTGACGGCCATCACCTCGTCCAGCGTCGGCAGGCCGTCGCAGATCCGCACCTCGATGGTGCCGAAACCGGGATGCGGACGGACGTCCCACCAGATCTCGCGAATCGACTCGATGGCCTTGGCGCTGACCAGGGTGATCATCAGCCGCTGGAACTCGGCCCAGTTGAGCAGGCGGTACGGCAGGCCGGCGGTCGGCAGGCTCTCGAAGATCTTGCTGCGGCAGGACGCCAGCCCGGTGTCCGCGTCGCCGAAGAACGGCGAGCTGGCCGACAGGGCCAGCAGATGCGGCAGATAGGTGGTCAGCCCGTTGCTGACCGCGATCGCCTTCTCGCCGCTCTCGATGCCGACGTGCACGTGGACGCCGAAGATCATCAGCCGGCGCGCCGGCCACTGGCACTGGTCGACGAGCCGCCGGTAGCGCTCCGAGTCCGTGATGCGCTGCTCGACCCACCGGGAGAAGGGATGGGTGCCGGCGCAGGCCACCCGGCAGCCCACCTCGTCGGCCGCCGCGAGGAGCTGGCCGATCCGCCCGGCCAGGTCGCGGCGCACGGCGGCCACGTCCTCGCAGACGTCTGTGTTCAGCTCGATCGTCGACTCGATCAGCTCGGCCTTGACGTGCGACCGGTCCGCGATGCGCCGCAGGATCGTGGGCGCCCCGGCCACCAGGTTCATCGTCTCGGGATCGAGGAGCTGCAGCTCCAGCTCCACCCCGACGGTCGGCCGCGGCGACCCGCGGAATGCGATCCTCATCCAAGCGCCCCTTCCCGACACCTTGCCCGTGCGAAAGCCGACTGATTATATGGGCGTCGTGTCCCCGCCCCGCTCGCCGTTCTGGCGCTACACCGCGCTGCAGGTACCCGGGTGGGTCCTGGCCGCGGTCCTGGCCTGGTGGATCCACTCCTCGTTCGACGCGCCCCGCTGGCTGGCGCCCGCCATCCCGTTCGCCTGGGTGGTGAAGGACATGGCGTTGTACCCGCTTCTGCGCAACGCGTACGGCGGGGACGAGGGGCCGCCGGTCGAGCGGCTCATCGGACGCCGCGGCGTGGCCGTCGAGCCCCTCGCGCCGTCCGGCTACGTGCGCGTCGGCGGCGAGTTGTGGAAGGCCCGCGCCGACGGCGAGACGCCCATAGCCCCGGACCTGCCGGTGGAGGTGGTCGGCGCCGAGGGGCTGATCCTGGCCGTCCGGCGCGCCGGCCCCGAGGCGCGTTCCGCGCCGCCCTGACCGGCCGGGCGGCCGGTTCAGGCGCCGACGGCCCCCGGCGGAATCCCGGACGGACCGGCCTCCGCCTGCTCCCGCTGCCAGGCCACCGTGCGATCGAGCCCCTCCTCCACCGGGACGGACGCCGTGAAGCCGAGGAGGTCGCGGGCGAGCGCCACGTCCGCCTGGGAATGCCGCACGTCGCCGGGCCGCGCCGCCGCGTAGCGCGCCGCGGCCGAGACGCCGGCCGCCCGTTGCAGCGCCGCGTACAGCGCGTTCACCGACGTCCGGGCGCCGCGCGCGACGTTGACGGCCCGGCCCGACGCCGCCGGCGCGTCGCAGGCCCGGAGGACGCCGCGCACCGCGTCGGCCACGTAGGTGAAGTCGCGCGTCTGCCCGCCGTCGCCGTGGATGGTCGGAGGCCGGCCGGCGAGCAGCGCCGCGGTGAAGAGCGAGATGACGCCCGAGTACTGCGATTGCGGCGACTGCCGCGGCCCGAACACGTTGAAGAAGCGCAACGCCACCGTCTCGAGCCCGTACAGCCGGCTGAAGAGCGCCGCGTACTGCTCGCCGATCAGCTTGTGCAGGGCGTACGGCGACAGCGGCGCGGGGCGCATGCCCTCGTGCTTCGGCAGGGTCGCCGACTCGCCGTAGACGGACGACGAGCTCGCCAGCACGACCCGCCGCACGCCCGCGTCGCGGGCCGCCAGCAGCAGCTCGTGCGTCGCCTCCACGTTGACCCGGTGCGCGCGGCGCGGCTCGCGTATCGAGCGCGGCACCGAGGGGACCGCGGCCAGGTGGATGACGCGGTCCACGCCGGCCACCGCCCGCTCCGCCACCCCGCCCGCTCCCAGGTCGGCCTCGAGCAGCTCGACGTCCGGGCGGCCGGCGAGGTTCTCGCGGCGGCCGGTCGACAGGTCGTCGACCACCCGGACCCGGTCGCCGCGCGCGGCCAGGGCGTCGACGACGTGCGACCCGATGAACCCCGCGCCGCCGGTGACCAGATAACGCGCCATGCCGCGGTCAGGGCGCCGGGAACAGCGGCCGGTCGAGGCCGGGGACCACCGACACGGCGGCGGCGAGCGCCGACAACGCGCCCGCGATTGCAACCCCACGTCGTCGCACGTCCGCTCCGTATCCGGCGCGCCCCGGGGGCCGGGCTGGACCGGCGCCGGCCGGGACGCGCCTCCGAAAAAGGATTCCGCCGCAGCCGGACCGTAAGCCGAATTCTGTGCCGCGGGCCGCCCACGCCAAACGGCGCGGGGACCCGCGGCGGCGGCCATTCCTCTAGCCCCGCCATCACTGGCGGGATCGAGCGACCTACCCGGAGGCCTCGGACGGGCCGCCCTCCGGCGCCTCCCTATTTGGTCTTGCTCCGTGCGGGGTTTAGCCTGCCGTCCCCCTTGCGGCGGACGCGGTGCGCTCTTACCGCACCTTTTCACCCTTGCCGCGCGCCGCGCGCGAGGCGGTATGTTTTCTGTGCCACTTTCCTTCAGGTCGCCCTGACCGGGGGTTACCCGGCGCACTGCCCTGCGGAGTTCGGACTTTCCTCCCCGTCCGGCCGCGGCCGGAGCCGCGCCTGGACGCAGCGGCCGCCCGGCCGACTGCGGCGGAATGTCAAGGAACCCGTGGCCGCCGGCCCGCGTGCGCGCCGATTCCCGGCCCGCCGACCGTCGCCCGGCGCCTCCGCTCGGCGCCCAACCCAATCCTACAGGAGTCCGCGCCGTTCTACGGCGCAGATTCCTGGAACGGCGCGGACTCCCGCGGGCCCGGGAACCCGTCCGCGAAGCCGGGTCGGGCTTGGCCTTCTACCCAGCGTCCAGGCGATCGATCACTTCCCGGCGTGCGCCCGGAGGCGCGCGTGGAAGTCCCGCTCGCTTTTGCAGACCAGCGCCGCGGCGACGACGACGCGGTCGGGCAGGCCGTTCGGGACGTCGGCGGAGAAATCCTTCGACAACGTGATGCCCCGCGTCCGCAGGATCTCGCGCACGGTCTCCATCCGTCCCTCGGCGCGGCCCTTCGCTTCGCCTTCCGCCAGCCCCTCGGCGCGGCCTTCCGCGCGGCCTTCCGCCCGTCCCTCCGTCCGGCTCTGGTCCCGCAGCGAATGCAGCAACGGGTCGTCGTCCGGCCCCGTGCCGTCCCGCTCGCCCAGCGTCCGCCCCAGGTGCTCCAGCATCGCGTGCGTCCAGCCCGACGGCTCCGCCTCGTTCAGCGCCGTGTGGATCGCCTGCGCCCGCCAGCCGGGGAACGCCCGGCTCACCGGCGACTCGCGGTACGCGCCCTCCTCCAGAAGGTGAATCGTCAGCCCCGCGCGGCGGCGCCGCGGGCGGCTCCGAGGGCGGCGCTCCGGGACCTCCACCCACAGCTCGGGGAATCCCCACGACTCGTACAGCCGCAGCTTCCCCCGCCGAACGTCCGTCGTGTGGTCCACCTCCAGCACCACGTCGGGGAACGGGTGCTCGCCCACCACCATCGCCGGGGAGCCCAGCAGGTCCACCCGTGACGGGTACAGGTAGACGACCTGATCCGCCTGCATCACGCGCCGCGGTCTGCCGTCGGCGTCGCGCACGAGCAGGTCCGTCGAACCGTAGCAGCGGATGGGCGACCCGCGCACCGCGGCGATGCGCTCGACAAGCCCGACCAACCCCTCGGCGGGGCTTTCGTGGGCCGCGGTGGTCGAGCGGACCCGCCAGGCGGTTTCCGTCTCGGCGTCCCACACTTCCAGCCGCCCCTCGTAGCGGCGGTACCCGTCGCGCGTCAGGGGAAACGCCTCGCAGCCGGCGAAATCCAGTTCGGACAGCGGCAGCATCGGCACGGCGGCCGGCGGGCCGGCCGGCTTGGGCCTCGCGGGCGCGACCGGTACGGGTGTCCAGGAGGTCCAAGTGTGTGTGACGGCCATACGGCATTATGGGAGAGTCTGCGCCGTGGAACGGCGCGGACTCCTGGAGCGGTCAGGATGGGCGCCGAGCGGAGCCGCAAGGCGACGCTTGGCGGGCGCTACGGCGCGGACTCCCGGCGCACGGCGGAGACGGCCCCGGCGGCCCGCGGATCCTCGGCGGGCAGGCTCTCCAGGTAGCGCTCGGCGTCGATGGCGGCCATGCAACCCGACCCGGCCGCGGTGACGGCCTGCCGGTAGACGTGATCCTGCACGTCGCCGCAGGCGAACACGCCGGGCACGTTGGTGGCGGCCCCGCGGACCGGCACGACGTACCCGTTGGCGTCCAGGTCCACCTGCCCCTCGACGAGCTTCGTGTTCGGCGTGTGCCCGATGGCGACGAACACGCCGTCGACGGCGTGCTCCCGAACCGCGCCGGTCTTGACGTTGCGCAGGACGACTCCGGTGACGACGCCCTTTTCGACGTCCCGGATCTCGTCCACGACGGTGTCGAGCTCGAAGGCGATCTTCGGATTGGCGCGCGCCTTCTCCTGCATGATCTTCGACGCCCGGAACGCGCCGCGGCGGTGCACGATGGTCACCTCGGACGCGAACTTCGTCAGGAACGTCGCCTCCTCCATCGCCGAATCGCCGCCGCCGACGACCACGATCGGCTTGCCGCGGAAGAAGAAGCCGTCGCACGTCGCGCAGGTCGACACGCCGTGTCCCATCAGCGCCCGCTCGGATGCGAGCCCCAGCAGCCGCGCCGACGCCCCGGTCGCCAGGATCAGCGCCCGCGTCTCGTGGACGCCGCCGCTCGTGGTGATCCGGAACGGCGGCCGGCGCAGGTCCAGGGCCGTCACGTCGCCCTGCACGATCTCCGTGCCGAAACGCTCGGCCTGCGCCCGCATCTCGCCGATCAGGGCCGGCCCGAGGATGCCGTCCCGAAACCCCGGGTAGTTCTCGACGTCGGTGGTCAGCATCAACTGCCCCCCCGACTCCAGGCCCTCGATGAGCAGCGGCTTCAGGTCGGCCCGCGCGCTGTACAGCGCGGCCGTCAGCCCCGCCGGCCCCGATCCGATGATGACGACGTCTCTCATGGGTTGCACGTCCTGACCAGTCAGTTTGCGCGCTCTTCGGGCTCCAGCAGGACGCGGCCGGTGGTCGAAAGCCACTCGATGAGCCGGCGGGCCTCGCGGAAGCGCCCGGCGTTGGAGCGGGCCCCGAGCACCACCAGCGCGACCGGATCGGCGTCGGGCAGCTCGACCAGCGCGGTCAGACAATAGCCGGCCTCGTTGATGAAGCCGGTCTTTCCGCCCCGAATCACGTGCCGGGAGCGGAGCAGCCGGTTCGTGTTGCGAATGTTCACCCGGCGTCGATCGATGCGCAGGCGATGCGTCCACTTGCGCATGATCCGCGACAGGGCCGGGACCTCGCCGGCCGCCGCGATCAGGCGGGCGACGTCGTACGGCGTCGACACGTTGCGCTCGTCGAGTCCGGACGGCTCGACGAAACGCGTGCCGTGCAGGCCCAGCTCCGCCGCCTTCCGGTTCATCCGCTCCACGAAGAGGCGCGTGCCCCACCCCGAGGCGCGGGCCAGCATCCGCGCCGCGGCGTTGTCCGACGCGATGAGCGCCAGGTGCAGGAGGGCGTCGAGCGTGACCCGTTCGCCGCGTGCGAGGCGGGTGGTCGAGGCCCGCCGCACGTCGCGCCGCGACACCACGACGTCCCGGGCCAGCTCGGGCTCCTGGTCCAGCAGCACGAGGGCCGTCATGACCTTGGTGATGCTGGCGATGGGGCGTTGATCGAGGCCGCGGTCCGCCCAGAGGACCTCGTCCGTGCGCGGGTTGTAGAGCAGGGCCGCGGCGGCCCGGATCCGCGGCCGACGCAGGCTGCCGACGTCCCGAAACCGCGGCGCCGCCGGCTCGGGCGCGGCGTCCGCCGGAGTCTCCGCCGCGGCGGCCGGAACCGCTTCCGCCGCCGCGGCGGCCGGGGACGTCTCCGCCGACGACGCGGGGTTCGTTCCCGCCTCGGCGGCGGGGACCGTCTCCGCCGACGCGAGGTTCGTTCCCGCTACGGCGGCCAGGACCGTCTCCGCCGACGCGGACGTCCGCTCCGCCGCCGGAACCGCTTCGACCGCCGCCGCGGGCGGCCTCGCGGCCGGCGGCAGGATCGAGTCCGGCAGCCTTCCGATCCCGAGCAGGAGCACGCCGAGCGCGGACAGGAACAGGACGAGCCCGGACGGGCGGGAGCCGCGTTCCTGCCGTCTGGCGTGCGTCATGTTCCACACGGGAAGGGAGCCGCCCGGCGTTCGGGCGCGCCCCCGCGTCTCCAGCTTCCTCCGTCCCCGCGCCCGAACCTACGGGACCGGCGGGGCGGCGTTCTCGCTGGCGCGCGCATACGTGTAGTGGGTGCGGTGCTGCACTTCGACGTCGCCGCGGTTCACCTCGACCCGCAGGCGCCGCGTGCGGAACGTCGGATCGGGATTGCCGGAGTAGAAGCCGACGACGTAGTAGTCGCTCGTCTCGGCGTCGATTTCCTTGAACGCGTCGTCGAAGTCGTTGCGGTTGACGATCGCCCGCCCGCCGGTCAGCTCGGCCAGCGAACGGAGGCTGTTCTGCGTGGTGAACAGGAAGTCGTTGAACGCTTCCCGCGGCCCGCTGTAGTCGGGGTCCGGCCCGGCGACGAGCCCCCGCGGGTCCACGGTGTAGAACGAGGCGTTGGCCCGGTTCGCCGCCTTCGTCAACTCGGCGATCTCCAGCGCCAGGTCGGCGTCGCTGAAGACCTCGCCCTGGCGGGAGATGCGCTCGAACGGATCGAGCATCGGATCCTCGACGCCCTCGTACAGCCCGGCCAGCTGGTCCTGCCCGAACATGGAGCCCCAGCGCCCCGAGTTGCGCATGTCCTCGTAGATCGGCGAACGCCCGAAGACGCGCTCGTGCGCGAACGGATTGAAGTCGTACCCGCTGCTGAAGTAGATGACCACCTTGCGCCGGTTCTGGACGCGCTCGAGGTTGCGCACGACGTCGCGCATCGTCTTGAAGGCCACGTGGGCGCGCCACGACAACTCACTCGGCCCGCGGGGACCGGGCGCCAGGAAGCGGATCATCTCGTTGGGATTGAACCCGTCGCCGGTGAGGCGGTCCGCCGACGACTTGATCAGGCTGCGGTCGTAGGTCATGTCGACCCGGATCGACGACGGCCCCGTCGAGACGATGCCGAACAGGTCTCCCTCGTGGATGAGGTTGTCCATCAACTGCTCGAAGACGGCGCGCGCGCGCGGCGTCTTGCTCGTCTCGATGTGCAGGTCGTCGACCAGGATGACGAAGATGCGCCCCGCCGTGTCGTTGACGGCGCGGGTGGGCGGCAGGATGATCCCCTCCTGCGCCACCGGGGCCGGCACGAGCTGGTTGAACACCCGGCCTCCGTGCACGAGGACGAGCGAGGCGACGTCGTGCGGCTGCTCGTCCTCGTAGACCCGGAAGTCGCCCTCCGTCAGGTCGGATACGAACACGCCGTCGCGGTCGCGCACGATCACGTCGGTCGTGACCAGGGTGACGCCGGAGCGGAAGACGGTCGGGTCGCCCTGCGTCCGCCGATCCGCGGCCGAGGACTCCTGGGACCGCGCCGGGACGCCGAGCATGACGCCGAGCGCCGCGATCAGCCCGGCCGTGCGAACCCGGCCGTACCGTTGCCGTCGAGGAATGCGCGTCATCATGCCCTGCATGATAGCAAAGCGGCCCGGTCCGCGCTAATCCGCCGCGGTCTCCCCGGGCCCGGCGGCCCGCTCCGCGTCCGGCGCCCCCGGCCGGCCGCGCGGCGGGCGCCGGCGGCGGCGGCCGAGATCCGCCCGGATCGCCGCCGCCGCGGCTTCGAAGCGCTCGATGCCCACGACGGCCTCCTCGCCGGCGCGCCACCCGTCCGGATTCAACGCCTCGACGCGCTCGGCCGCCCGTTCGCGCACCCGCGGCTCGGCGCCGCTCTCGGCGACCCGCGTCCGGAGCTCCGCGTAGCGGGCGCGCAGCCGCGCCAGCCCGTCGCCGCCGACCAGCGCCGCCACCGGATGTTCCGGCCCCGCCGCCCCCGGTCCGCCGGAGCCGGCCGCGGCTTCCTCCCCGGCGGCCCGGGACGGCCCGGCGGCGGCCGCGCCCGCGGCTTCCGGCCGGGCGGCGCGCCGCGGCCCGCCGCGCGAACGCCGGCGGCCGGCCGCGCCGTCCGCGCCCGCCGGCTCCGGCTGCCGCTTCACCCGCAACATCCTGGTCCAGTCGAACGCGAGGTCCGCGTTGGCGTCCTCGATCGCCCGAATCGCGTCCTCGTCGAGCGGCAGGCGCCCGATGCCGACGTTGGGCGGCGTCCGGAACCAGTACAGCAGCCGCGGCCGGGAGCCGGTTCCGAGCCCGTGGAGCAGGCAGGTGTGCTCGTAGCCCCGCTCGTCGCGAAAGAACCGCAGGTACGGCATGGTCCAGCGGCGCATCCTAGCACGGCCGCCGGCGCCGAGCCGGGGCCGTTGCGCGAACCGGCCCCGATCCGGCGGCTCGTAGTAGTACGATCGGGGCGTGAACGACCGCTTCCTGCGCGCCTGCCGGCGCGAGCCCGTCGACCGCACGCCCGTCTGGTTCATGCGCCAGGCCGGGCGCTACATGCCGGAGTACCGCGCGATCCGGCAGCGGCACTCCCTGCTCGACATCTGCCGGCGGCCGGAGCTGGCCGCCGAGGTGACGCTGCAACCCGTCGACCGTCTGGACGTCGACGCCGCGATCCTCTTCTCGGACCTGCTCCTGCCTTTCGAGCCGCTCGGGATCCCCTTCGACTTCGTCAAGGGCGAAGGTCCGGTCATCCACGAACCGGTCCGCACGGCGGACGACGTGGCCCGCCTGCGGAAGTTCGAGCCGCGCGAATCCCTCGCCCACGTGCTGGCGACCATCCGCCTGCTGCGCGCGGAGCTGGCCGATCGGGTGCCCCTCATCGGATTCGGAGGCGCCCCGTTCACGCTGGCGTCCTACGCGGTCGAGGGCGGTCCTTCGAACCGCTATTCCCGGACCAAGGCCCTCATGTACGGCGAGCCGGACGCCTGGCACCGCCTGTGCGAGACCCTGTCCGCGGCGGTCGCCGACTATCTGGTGGCCCAGGTCGAGGCGGGCGCGCAGGCCATCCAGGTCTTCGACTCCTGGGTCGGGGCGCTCGGCCCCGGCGACTACCGCGAGTTCGCCCTGCCCCACACCCGGCGCGTGCTGAGCGCCGTGGCCGCCGCCGGCGTGCCGGTGCTGCACTTCGGGACGGGCACGGCCACCCTGCTGGAAGCGATGACCGAGGCCGGCGGCGACGTCATCGGCGTCGACTGGCGCGTGCCGCTCGACGAGGCGTGGGCGCGCATCGGAACCGATCGCGCCGTGCAGGGGAACCTGGATCCGACGCTGCTCCTCGGACGCATCGACCGGCTTTTCAGCGGGGCCGACGACGTGCTGCGGCGCGCCGGGGGGCGGGCCGGCCACGTCTTCAACCTCGGCCACGGCATCCTGCCGGAGACCCCCGTCGCGCATGTCCAGGCCCTCGCCCGCTTCGTGCGCGAGCGCGGCTGACGGCCGCGGCGGTCGCGGGCCGCGCGGGGGGCGGACGCCGCGCCGGGGCGGGAGCGCCGCGTGAGCGACGTGGCCGTCGCCGTCGTGGGCGGGGGCGTCAGCGGGCTGGCGGCGGCGTACGAGCTCCACCGGCGGCGGACGCCCTTCGTCCTGCTCGAAAAGTCCGGGCGGCTCGGGGGCGTCATCCGCACCGAGCGGGCCGGCGGCTTCACCATCGACGCCGGCCCCGACGCGCTCGTCACGCAGAAGCCGGCGGCCATTGCGCTCTGCCGCGAGCTGGGCCTCGCCGGGCGTCTCATCCCCACCCGCACGCCGCGCACCGCGTACGTCGCGCGGGCCGGCGCGCTCCACCCGCTGCCTCCGGGATCGGTCTTCGGCGTTCCGGCGGGAATCGGCGGGATCGCCGCCTTGCGGCTCCTCTCCCCCCGCGGGCGGCTGCGGCTGGGCCTGGAGGTGTTCGTCCCCCGCATCCGGGCGGATCCGGCCGGCGGCGGCCGGGAGGGAGCGCCCCCGGACGAGTCGATCGGCGCCTTCTTCCGCCGCCGCTTCGGGGCGGAGGCGGCCGACTACGTCGCCGAACCGCTCCTCGCCGGCATCCACTCGGGAGAGGTCGAGCGGCTCTCGATGCATGCGCTGTTCCCGCGCTTCGTGCAGGCCGAGCGCGCGCACGGCAGCGTGATCCGGGCGTTCCGGCGGGACGCGGCGGCCCGGGCGGCGGCGGAGCGGCAGGGGCCGTTCCGCTCCTTCCCGGAAGGACTCGAGACCCTCCCCCGCGCCCTGGCCGCGCGCCTGCCGCCGCACGCCCTCCGGCGCGGGCGGGCGGTCACGCGCCTGGCGGGCGGGCCTCCCTGGGTTCTGGACACCGCGGACGGCGCGCGCGTCACGGCGGACCAGGTGATCCTGGCCCTCCCCGCCCACGCCGCGGCGCCGCTGGCCGCCGGCGTCGACGGCGCGCTCGGCCGCCTGTGCGAGTCGTTCACCGACACCTCCGTCGCCGTCGTGGTGCTCGCCTGGCCCCGGGCCGCGGTCGCGCACCCGCTGCGCGGCAGCGGCTTCGTGGTTCCCCGCGTCGAGCCCGGGCCGTCGATCACCGCCGCCACGTGGATCTCGTCCAAGTGGCCCGGCCGGGCGCCCGGGGACCACGTCCTGCTGCGCGGCTTCGTCGGCGGCGCGCGCCGGCCCGAGGCGCCGGCGTGGTCCGACGGGGCGCTGATCGACGCCGTGCGGAACGATCTGACCCGGCTGCTCGGCATCGGCGGCGACCCCGTGCTGGCGCGCGTCTACCGCTGGCCGCGGGCGAACCCGCAGCACGAGGTCGGCCACCTGGCGCGCGTCGCGGAGCTCGACCGGCGCCTGGCGCGGACGCCGGGGCTGCGGATCGTCGGCGCCGCGTTCCGCGGCGTCGGCATCGGCGACTGCGTGGCGGCCGGACGCGCCGCCGGGCGCGCGGCGGCCGACGCGGCGCGCGGCGCGCCCTGAAGTCGATCCGCCCGGCGCCGCCCGGGTTCGCGTCGTTCGCCCCCCGGCCGGACGCGGCGCGCGGCGCGCCGTGAAGCCGAGCCGCCCGCCCGCGTGCTATTCTTGGCGATTCCACCAACGGAAGGGAGATTCGATGAGCGCGCGCAACCTGCTTCTGACATCGTTCCTGGCACTCCTGGCGTTGACGGTCGGCGCCTGCGGCGGCGGCGAGGCTCCCCCGGAAGCCGAGCCGATGGACCAAGAGGAAGCCGAAATGGAGGCGGCCGAGGCGGACGCGGGCGCCACCGGGATGCTCGGCGGCGGCCAGGTCACGCCCGTCCACGAAGGGGCCGGCGGCAGTCCCCACGTCAACGTCCAGTGGAGCGTCGACGGCGGCAACATCTCCATCGAGTACGGCCGGCCGTACCTGAAGGGCCGCGTCGTCGGCGAGAGCGTCGAGCCGATGGCCGACGCGGTCTGGCGTCTGGGGGCCGACGAGGCGACCACGCTGACCACCGACCGCGAGCTGATGCTCGGCGAGGCGACCATCCCGGCCGGCGAGTACACGCTGTGGGCCGCGCACATGAACGACGAGTTCCATCTCATCGTCAACAGCGAGACCGGCCAGTGGGGCACCGCCTACAACTCGGAGCACGACGTGGCGCACGTCCCGATGACGGTCGGCGAGCTGGACCCGCCGGCCGAGCAGCTCGTGATCTCGATCGGCGACGGCGCCCTCGGGTTCGACTGGGGCGCGCTGACCGCCAGCGTCCCGCTGATGGTGCACTAGCGCCCATCAAAGCGTCGCCCCGCGGCTCCGCCTGGCGCCCGACCTGACCGCTCCAGGAGTCCGCGCCGTTCCACGGCGCAGACTCCTGGCCGCCGTCCGGCGTGCGGCTTCACTCGGCGCCCTGCCGACCCTCCCGGAGTCCGCGCCGTCCCGCGGCGCAGGCTCCGGGCGAGGGCGCCGCGGCGGATCGGCGGGCGCACCGCGGCAGGCCGGCCCGCGCGCGCCGGCGAGGACGCCTCGGGCCGCTAGCTCAGTGGTAGAGCACCTGACTTTTAATCAGGGTGTCGCTGGTTCGATCCCAGCGCGGCCCACCAAAGATCGTCAAGTCACGGGGATCTGCAACGAGACGGGGCGGCGCTCCAGTGGGTTGGCGGCGCTCTCCCCGATCGTCCCCGCCCTGCACTTCAGCCCCCGCCGCGGGACGGTTCGCCACGGCCCGGTTCACCGACGATGAGTTCGGACAGTGCAGGCGCGGGCACCGCACGGGCGCTCGACGTCTTCGCCCTGCGCGACAGCGTCGTCTGCGAGTACAAGCGCTTCGCGACGTCCTTCACCACGATCCACGCTCCGGACATCCGCGAGCAGGTTGAAGCCATCTACGCCGAGGACCGCTACTGGCCCGAGCCGCTCATCCAGATCAACCCGAGCTACAAGCGTTCGACGGACGTCGGCGCCCTGGCGGCGAACGGCGTTCTCGACTCTCGCTGCGCGGAGATCTTCCGCACGAACGGCCGGCCGCTGTCCCTCTACAAGCACCAGGAGCAGGCCGTTGCGCTTGCCGCGGGGGGCGAGAGCTTCGTCGTGACGACCGGCACGGGGTCCGGGAAGTCGCTCTGCTTCTTCATTCCCATCATCGACCACGTGCTGCGTGCGCGGCCGGCGAACGCGCCCCGGCGCACGAGCGCCGTCGTCGTCTACCCGATGAACGCGCTCGCGAACTCCCAGATGGAGGAGCTCGGCAAGTTCATCGATCGGGCGCCGGGAGACTCGCCGATCACGTTCGCCCGCTACACCGGGCAGGAAGACGCCGGCGAGCGGAGGCGGGTCGCGGACGCCCCCCCGGACGTCCTCCTCACCAACTTCATGATGCTCGAGCTCCTCATGACGCGGCAGGAGGAGCTCGACCGCCGGGTCATCGGCAACTGCGCGGACCTTCGGTTTCTCGTCCTCGACGAGCTCCACACCTACCGCGGCCGTCAGGGCGCGGACGTGGCGCTGCTGGTGCGCCGGGTCCGTGAGCGGCTCCAGCCGGGGGAGCTCCTCTGCATCGGCACCTCGGCCACGATGGCGAGCGGGGGATCGCTCGAGGACAAGAGGCGCGTGGTCGCGGGCGTGGTCTCGAAGCTCTTCGGGAGCACGATCACCGAGAGCAACGTCATTGCCGAAACGCTCGATCGCATCACGGTTTCGTCGGCCACCGCCGATTCGGTGAGACCGCGCCTTGGTGAAGCCATCGATGCCGGCATGCAGCGGTCCATCTCCGACGCGGAACTCCGGGAGCACCCGCTCGCGGTGTGGGTGGAGACTCGTCTCGGCATCTCGTTCTCCGAAGTCGACCAGTGCTGGGTCCGGGCGAAGCCCATGACCGTGACCGAGGCGGTGGCGAAGCTGTCGGCGGAGTCCGGTCGCCCTGAGGACGCCTGCCGCGGGGCCCTGCGAGATCTTCTGCTCGCGTCGAGCGTCCCGGAGGGGGAACGGACCGGCGAAGAAGGCGCAAGCGACAGGAGCTTCTTCGCCTTCAAGCTCCACCAGTTCATCTCGGGCGCCGGCCACGCCCATGCGACCATCGAGCCGCCGGGCGCACGCCAGGTGACGGTCGATGGCCAGCAGTTTCTCCCCGGTCACGCGGACAAGCGCCTGTACGCCGTGCACTTCTGCCGCGAGTGCGGCCACGAGTATCACCCGGTGCGGCTGGCGCGGCGGGAAGGAGGGTTCGCTTTCCTCGCGCGCGACGTCGACGACGCCCCGCCGCCCAGGCAGGACGAGACCGGCGGAGAGGCGCACGAGGCGCGTCCCGAGGAGGAGTTCGGCTTCCTGACGCAACACCCGCCCGCCGACCCCGATTTCACGTTCGCCGACCGCAACGGCGACTATCCCGAGACCTGGCTCGAGCTCGACGCCGGCGGCAACCCGCGGCTCAAGACCTATTACCGCGACGCGCGTGCTCGGCGCTTCGTCGTCGCGCCCGACGGGCGGATCGGGTCGGGAACGACGGTGTGGTTCCTGCCCGGCAAGTTCCGCCTCTGTCTCCGCTGCGGCAATACGCAGGGCGGGGCGGCGCGCGATCGCACGCGCCTCGCCTCGCTTTCGGCCGAGGGCCGCAGCTCGGCGACCACGGTACTCGTCGGCAGCGTGCTGCGCTGGATGCACCGCGACGGATCGGAGTTGGATCGCTACACGCGAAAGCTCCTCGGCTTCACCGACAACCGCCAGGACGCCGCGCTCCAGGCCGGCCATTTCAACGACTTTCTCTTCGTGAGCCTCGTCCGCGCGGGTTTCCTCGGCGCGCTGCAAGATGCCGGCTCGACGGGGCTTCGGAGCGACGAGCTGGGCATCGCGGCGCAGCGCGCGCTCGGCTTCGACGAGCCGGACCCGCGGATCCGCGCCGAATGGCTGATCGAGCCCGCGCTGCGCGGCTTCAACCTGCAAGAGGCGGAAGGTACGCTCCGGCAGGTGCTCGCCTACCGCGTCTGGTTCGATCAACGACGCGGCTGGCGGTACACGAACCCGAACCTCGAACAGCTCGGCATGGTCGGCGTGGACTACCTCGGCATCGAGGAGCTCGCCGCGGACGACGAGCTGTTCGCCGACGCGCATCCCGTGCTGAAGCAGGCCGGCCGCGCCGGCCGCGCAGCGGTGTATCGCGCGCTGCTCGATCACCTGCGGCGGTGGATGGCGATCCGCGGCCAGGTTCTCGACGCCGCCGTCCTCGAGCAGTTGGCCGCGAAGTCGCACAGCCGGCTTCGGCCGCCCTGGGGACTTCGCAGCGACGAGAAGCCGAAAGGGGCGCGCTGGTTGATGATCGTCGCGCCCACGCGCCGGGCCGGCACCCTCCGCGATACGAGCCTGATCGTGCGCGGCGGCTCACGAAGCGGACTCGGCCGGACCCTGCGTTCGACGGAACTCTGGGGCGGCGACACGTCGATCCGCGACCTGAATGCGCAAGACTTCGATCGGCTCGTCAACGACCTTCTCCGCGCGGGCGCGGCGCACGGCCTCGTGTCCGAGGAGAGCACGCCGTTCGATCGGCCCGGGTGGCGCGTCAACGACGCTTGCGTCGTCTTCCGATTGGGCGGCGCCCCGACGGCCGGCGGCGGCCCCCGGCAGAACGCGTTCTTCCGCGACCTCTACGGGAACCTCGCGACGATGCTCCGCGCCCCGACGCACCCGCTCTTCGGGTTCGAGGCGCGCGAGCACACCGCCCAGGTCGATCCCGACAACCGCGAGCTCCGGGAGAAGCGCTTCCGCTTCGGCGCGCGCGAGCGCGAGGAGCTGGCCGCGAACGAGCCGAGGCTCCGGGAGGCCGGCGAAGCCAATCGGTTCCTGCCGGTCCTTTTCTGCTCTCCGACGATGGAGCTCGGCGTCGACATCGCGGCCCTGAACGCGGTCCACATGCGCAACGTGCCCCCTACGCCGGCGAACTACGCCCAGCGGGGCGGACGGGCGGGCCGCGGCGGACAGGCGGCCCTGGTCATCACCTACGCGTCTTCCCAGAGCCCCCACGACCAGTACTTCTTCCGCGACCCCAAGGCCATGGTCCACGGCGAAGTGCGCCCGCCGATCCTCGATCTCGCGAACCGGGACCTGATCGCCAGTCACCTGCAGGCGGTCTGGCTCTCCTGCGTCGACCAGCCGCTCGACCCGTGCATCGCCAGGTTGCTCGTCCTCGCCGATCCCGGCCGGCCGCTCCAGCCGGACGTCGCGGCGGCGCTGAAGGAGAGAAGCGTCGTGGCGGGCGCCCGCGAACGGATCCGGCGCGTCCTCGACCTGGTCGCGGACGATCTGACGCCCGAGACGGCGCCCTGGTACACGGGCCGCGACGCCTTCTCCGCCGCTGTCGTGGCGGCGGCCGCCGAGCGCTTCGACAAGGCGTTCAGTCGCTGGCGAGACCTCTTCGCCGCCGCCGAGGAGCAGCGGGACGCGGCGCGGAGGACCATGGACGACTACTCCGCGTCCTACCGGGACAAGCGGGCGGCGCAGACCCGGCAGGCGCAGGCGGTCGACCAGCTCGACCTGCTCCAGCGGGGGACGAACGCGCTGTCGAGCGACTTCTACACGTACCGCTACCTCGCCACGGAGGGCTTCCTGCCCGGGTACAACTTCCCGAGGCTGCCGCTCCTCGCGTACGTCCCGGCGAGCCGGGACGGCCGGGGGCGGCAGACGTACCTCCAGCGTCCGCGCTTCCTCGCGCTCTCCGAGTTCGGCCCGCGCAGTCTCGTCTATCACGAGGGGCGCGCCTACCGGGTCGTGCGCGCCCTGCTCTCGCTCGGTCACCGGGAGTCGGCGACGCCCGACGCGCAACTGCCCACCAGGGCGGTGCGCATCTGCGCGAGCTGCGGCGCGGGGCACTTCGACGACGAACGGTCGACCTGCCACGCCTGCGGGACGTCGCTCGGCGCCGCCGACGTGGTGGGCGCCACGTATCGGATCGAGAACGTCGCCACGCAGCCGGCCGAGCAGATCACCGCGAACGACGAAGAACGCCAGCGCCAGGGCTTCGACTTGCAGACGACGTTCGAGTGGGCGGTCCGTGACCGGGAGATCGACGTGCGGCGCGCGTCGGCCTCCGACGCGGAGGGCGAGATCGCGCGCCTGGCCTACGGCGCGGGGGCGACGATCACGCGCCTCAACAAGGGGCTGCGGCGCAGGGCCGACAAGAAGGTCCTCGGCTTCCGTATCGATCCGGTGTCGGGCTTCTGGGCCAGGAACGAGGAGGAAGACGCGGACGAGCGGGCGCCCGATCCCACGGCCTCGCCCCGACAGTGGATCGTGCCCAGCGTGCAGGACCGCAAGAACGCGCTCCTCTTCCGGCCCGCCGTCGAATCTCCGTCGGACACCGCGCTGGTCACCGTGCAGCATGCGATCCTGCGCGGCATCGAGGCCGAGTTCCAACTCGAAGAAGGCGAGATGCTCGCCGAACCGATGCCCACCCGCGACGCGCGCAAGGGCTTCCTGCTCTACGAGGCCACCGAGGGCGGCGCCGGCGTGCTCACGCGGCTCGTGAACCAGGAGGGGAGCCTCGCCGACGTCGCGCGGGAAGCGTTGCGGATCATGCATCTCGACGTCGGAGACGGTCCTCTGCCCGAGTCTCCGTCGGACCTCGCGGACCAGCCGGGGGCGGCCTGCGTCGCGGCCTGCTACCGCTGCCTGATGTCGTACTACAACCAGCCCGATCACGAGGCTCTCGATCGCCGCGACGAGGACGCCCGCGCCATGCTGCTGCGCCTGGCGCGCGCCCGCACGGCCCCGCGCGAGAGCCGGCCGTCACCGGCACCCGGACCCGCTGGCGGGGATGGCTCGCGCGAGGAACGGTGGCGCGCCGAGGCGTTGCGGCGGGGGATCCCCGCGCCGGACCCCGAGCCCCTCGCGGTCGGCGGGCGATTCCTGCGATGCGTCTGGCGCAAGCACTACGTCGCGGCGGTCATCGAGGAGGCCAACCGTGCGGCCCTGCCGGCGCTGGAGGACCTCGGCTTCGAAGTCGTCCGGTTCGAGGATCCCGTCGGCTGGAGAGCCGCCTTCGCGCGGCTGGCTTCCGCGCTGGGGCGCGCCTCGTGAGCGGCCTCGCCTACGCCCCCGGGAGCCTCGTCAGCGCCCGCGGGCGGGAATGGGTGGTCCTCGGCGGAAGTTCGGCCGAGACGTTGCGCGTCCGTCCGGTCACGGGATCGGACGAGGATCGGACGCTGATCCACCTGCCGCTCGAAGTCGAGCCGGTCCGCGAGGCCCGGTTCCCCTGGCCCGGCGCCCATCGGACGGGCGGGCACGACTCGGCCCTCCTGCTGCGCGACGCGCTGCTGCTCTCGCTGCGGCGGGGCGCCGGACCCTTTCGGAGCTTCGGACAGATCGCGGTCGAGCCCCGCGCCTACCAGCTCGTGCCGCTGCTCATGGCGCTGAAGCTCGACCCGGTGCGCCTCCTCATCGCCGACGACGTGGGGGTCGGCAAGACCATCGAGGCCCTGCTCATCGCCCGCGAGCTGCTCGACCGCGGCGACGTCGATCGCACCGCCGTGCTCTGTCCGCCGCATCTGGTGGACCAATGGATCACCGAGATGGAGGTTCGCTTCCACGTCCGCGCCGCGGCGGTCACCGCGCAGAACGCGCGGCGGCTGGAGCGGGGCGTGCCGCCGGGCGTGAGCATCTTCTCGGAGCACCCGCACACGGTCGTCAGCCTCGACTACGTCAAGACCCGGGAAAGACGGGACCACTTCGTCCAGGCGTGCCCCGACTTCGTGATCGTCGACGAGGCGCACACGTGCGCTTCGTCCGGCCGGGGCCGGCATCAGCGGCACGAGCTGCTCCGGGGCCTGGCCGGCAGCGCAACGCGGCATCTGGTCCTGCTCACCGCCACGCCGCACAGCGGCGACGACGCCGCCTTCTACCGGCTCCTCGGGCTGCTCGCCCCCGGCTTCGAGCGGCTGGCGGAGGTCACGGGCACGGAGCGCGCGCGTCTCCGCGAGCGCCTCGCGAACCACTTCGTCCAAAGACGGCGCCCCGACGTCGCGGAATGGCGCGAGGGCGGCGTCTTCCCGCGCCGCGAGACGACGGAGATCACCTACCGGCTCGGCGGAACCTGGGACGCCTTCTTCGACGACGTCCTGGACTACTGCGCCGAGGCCGTGGAGACGGGGGCCGGGGACACCCTTCGCCAGCGACTCGATTTCTGGGGGACGCTGGCCCTCCTGCGCTGCGCCGGGTCGAGCCCCGCCGCGGCCGTGCAGGCCCTGCGCACCCGGGCCGGAGAGGACCCCGGCGCCGAAGCCCGCGAAGACCTCCTCGATCGCGTCTTCGACGGCGACGGCGACGACCTCGTCGCGGACGACGTGGAACCCCCGGCCGGAGGCGACGATCCGGCGCTGGCGCGGCTGATCGGGCAGGCGGAAGCGCTCGCCGGCCGGAGCGGCGACCCGAAGCTCAGGGCCGCTTCCGAGCACGTCGCGGAGCTCGTCGAGGCCGGGTTCCACGTGGTGGTCTTCTGCCGCTTCATCGCCACCGCCCACTACGTGGCCCGCCACCTCCGCGAGCACCTGAAGGGCGGCGCCGAGGTCGCCGCGGTGACCGGCGAGCTGCCCCCGGAAGAGCGCGCTGAGCGGGTCTCGCGGATCGGCGCGGCCGAAGGCGCCAGGGTCCTGGTGGCCACCGACTGCCTGTCGGAGGGCATCAACCTGCAGGAGCACTTCGACGCCGTCGTCCACTACGACCTCTCGTGGAACCCGACGCGCCACGAGCAGCGCGAGGGCCGCGTCGATCGCTTCGGCCAGCCGAGCCCGACGGTGCGCGCCACCCTCCTCTACGGTGTCAACAACCCGGTGGACGGCGCGGTGTTGCAGGTCATCCTGCGCAAGGCGGCCCGCATCCGCGAGGAACTCGGCGTTCCCGTTCCCGTGCCCGACGAGGGCCGTTCGCTCACCCAGGCGCTGCTCGAGGCCGTGCTCCTGCGGCGGCGGGGCGGCGCCGGTGCCGTCGAGGGCCGGCAGCTCGAGCTGTTCGAGAGCCGTTGGGAAGACGCGAAGGAGAAGGCGAAGAAGAACCGTACCGTGTTCGCCCAGCGCCGCATGAAGCCCGACGACGTCCTGCCGGAGTGGCGCAAGAGCCTCGCCGCGATCGGCGGCCGGGACGACGTGCAGCGCTTCGCGAGCCGCGCTCTCGCCCGGCTCGGCTCCGGACTCGAACCGCTCGGGCGGGGATTCAAGGTCCCGATGGCGCCGCTGCCGGCCGAGGTCCGCGAGCGCCTGGAGGCGGAGGGCGTCGCGGGGACCGTGGCCGTCGACTTCGCCTATCCCGCCGCGCCCGGATGCCGCCCCGTCCAGCGCGGCCATCCCCTCGTCGCGGTGCTCGCCGACACGCTGCTCGCGCGGACCCTCTCGGCCGGCGACGGCGACGACGCCTCGACCGACGACGATCCTTCGGTCCTCGGGCGGGTCGGCTGCTGGATCTCCGAGGGGGTGCGGGGCCGGACGACGGTCGCGCTCCTCCGGCTGCGCCACCAGCTCACGGCCCGCACGCGGCGCCGGGAGACGACGCTGATGGTCGAAGAGGCGGCGGCGCTGGCCTGGGCCACTCCCCGAACCGATCGGCCGGTCACCGGGCCCGAAGCTCTTTCCCTGCTCGCGCTCCCTCCGTCCGGCGATCCCCCACGGCACGTGCGGGAGCGCGAGGCCGCACGCGCCCTCGCGCGGCTCCGGGAGCGCGCGACGGATCTCGACGACTTCGCGGCGGCGCGCGCCCGCGCCTTGCTCGACGACCATCTGCGTGTGCGCGAGGCCGGCAGGGCGGCCGGGAGCGCCTCCGTCCAGGCCCTCCCGCGTCCCGACGTGATCGGCGTGTACGTGCTCCTGCCGAAGGTGGACTGACCATGGCGCCTCGCCGCAGCCGCCCCGGCGCCCCCCGGATCGCCTTCGACGCGCTCTCGATCGAGGGCGGTCTTCTCGGGGCGGAATGGCTGGACAAGGTGGCCCGGCTCCAGGCCGTCGAGCAGGGTCCGGCCGACTACCACATTCCAAGGGGGCTCCACGTCCGCGACGAGATCGCGCGGAGCTGGCGCATCGCCCAGGCGTGCTTTCGGGAGCTGGAGTCGGGCCGCGCCTCGGGAGGGGACGCCCGCGCGCTCGCCGAGCGCTTCGTCGAGGCGTTCCTGCGCGACGCCCTCGGCTTCGCGTCCGTGGCGCGGGCGGAGCCGACAGCGATCGGCGAGCACGTGTATCCCGTTCGGTTCTTCGCGCTCGGGGATCGGGTTCCGGTCGCGGTGGCCCCGGCGGGCGCGGGCCTCGACACTCCCCGGCCCGAGCTCGGGGACGACCGGCGCCGGCGCAGCGCCTTCGGGCTTCTGCAAGAGATCCTGAACGCCTCCGCCGCCGCGCTCTGGGGCCTCGCGACGGACGGACTCTCGCTGCGGATCGCGCGCGACAACGCGAGCCTCACGCGGCCGGCGTGGATCGAAGCCGACCTCGGCCGGATCTTCACCGCAGAGCTGTACCCCGACTTCGCGGCGCTGTGGCTGTTCGCCCACGAGTCGCGCTTCGGCCGCGCCGGCGAGCCTCCCGAGACCTGTCCGCTGGAAGCGTGGCGGGAGGCCGGCCGGCAGGAGGGGACGCGCGCGCGGGACAAGCTGAGCGGCGGCTTCCGGCAGGCGCTCGAAGTCCTGGGGCAGGGGTTCCTGGCCCACGCCGCGAACAGGAAGCTCCGCGCCGCGCTGCACGCGGGGGAGCTCACGAAGGAGCGCTACTTCGGGCAGCTCCTGCGGCTGGTCTACCGGCTCGTCTTCCTGCTCACGGTCGAAGAACGGGACCTGCTGCATCCGAGGAACGCATCCGAGCCGGCCCGCCGGCTCTACGCCGAGGGATACGCCCTCCGCCGCCTGCGCGATCTCGCCGTCCGCGGGAGCGCCCACGACCGGCAGCGCGACCTCTGGGAGGCCGCCACCATCGTCTTCCGCGGCCTGGCCGGTGGCGAGCCGCGCCTCGGGCTGCCCGCCCTCGCCGGCCTGTTCGCGCCGGAGGAGTGCCCGGACATCGACGCGGCGAAGCTGGAGAACCGGGCGCTGTTCGGCGCCCTCTTCCATCTGGCGTGGCTTCGCGAGTCCTCCGGGCTGGTTCGCGTGAACTGGCGCGACATGGGGCCGGACGAGCTCGGCTACGTCTACGAGGGCCTTCTGGAGCTGGTTCCGCGGATCACCGGGGACGGACGGACCTTCTCCTTCGCGGGCGCCGGCGAGAGCCGGGGCCATGCGCGGAAGACGACCGGCAGCTACTACACCCCGGACGAGCTCGTGCAACGCCTGCTGGCGAGCGCCCTCGACCCCGTGGTCCGGCGCACGGTCGACGCGCATCCCGAGCGTCCCGCCGACGCCCTTCTCGATCTGGCGATCGTGGACCCCGCCTGCGGGTCGGGGCACTTCCTGCTCGCCGCGGCGCGCCGCCTCGCCGACCACGTCGCGCGCCTCCGGGCCGGGGGCACGCCCGCGCCGGACGACTACCAGCGCGCGCTCCGCGACGTCGTCCGGCGGTGCATCCACGGCGTCGACGCGAACCCGCTGGCGGTCGAGATCTGCAAGGTGGGCCTCTGGATGGAGTCGATCGAGCCGGGTCTGCCCCTCACGTTCCTGGAGAGCCACGTCCGCCGCGGCAACTCGCTCGTCGGCGCGAGCCGCGCGCTGATGGGCGAACAGGTGCCGGACGCCGCGTGGACGGTCCTCGAAGGGGACGACAGGAAGGCCGCCAGGGCGCTCAAGCGGCGCAACCGGGACGAGATCGCCGGTCAGAGTGACCTTCCGCTCGAGCCGCGCCACGAGACGGGTATGGTGCTGCACGACGCGATGCGCGCCGTCGAGCAGGTCCCGGACATGGACGCCGCCGCCCTGGCCGAGAAGCAACGGCGGTGGAAGACGCTCCTGGCCTCTCAAGCCTACGAGCACGAGAAGCTGGTGGCCGACGCCTGGTGCGCCGCCTTCCTCTGGCCCAAGGGCGAATCCGGCCCGGCCGCGGAGGCCGCGCCCACGACGGCCGCGTGGCGCGCGCTGCGCGACGAGGACGCGCCGCCGTCCCCGGCGCTCGTGGAGACGACGCGGCGCATCGCCGACGAGCACGGCTTCTTCCACTGGGAGCTGGCGTTCCCGCAGGTCTTCGCGCGGGGCGGCTTCGACGTCGTGCTCGGCAACCCGCCCTGGGAGAGGGTCAAGCTCCAGGAGCAGGAGTTCTTCGCCAGGCGGGACCCGGAGATCGCGAACGCGCGGAACGCCGCCGAGCGCAAGAGGCTGATCGCGGCGCTTCCCTTCACCGACCCGGCGCTCTGGCAGGAGTGGACCGGCGCGACCCGCATCGCGCAGGGGCAGAGCCATTTCGTGCGGCAATCCGGGCGCTACCCGCTCTGCGGAAAGGGCGACGTGAACACCTACGCGCTGTTCGCCGAGCACAATTGGAGCGTGCTGGCGCCCCGCGGTCGTGCGGGCTTCATCGTGCCTGGCGGAGTCGTCACGGACGACACCACCAAGGAGTATTTTCAGGCGCTTCTCGACCGTGGCGCGCTGGCCAGCGTCTGGCACTTCGAGAACGAGGATCTCGTCTTCAAGGGCCTTCACCACGCATACCGGTTCCTGCTTCTCACGATCGGAGCGTCCGACCGGGCCGACCTCGTCTTCTATGCGCGGCGCGCGGTCGACCTCGACGACCGGCGGCGGCACTTCGCGCTGGCTCCCGCCGATTTCGCCACCCTCAACCCGAACACGCGCACCTGTCCCACCTTCAGGTCACGGCGTGACGCGGACGTCAACCTGGCGATGTACCGCCGGGCGGGCGTGCTCTGGCGCGAGGGCGACCCGGACGGGAATCCCTGGGGCGTGAGGTTCCGGAGCATGTTCCACATGGCCAACGACTCCGGCCTGTTTCGCACGCGCGCCGAGCTGGCGGCGGCCGGATGGAGGCTGGAAGGCGACCGGTTCGAGAAGGACGGAGCGATCATGTCGCCCCTGTACGAGGCGAAGATGATCCACCATTTCGACCACCGGTTCGGAACCTACGAGGGGCAGAGCAAGGCGCAGGCGAACAAGGGGAAGCTGCCGGAACTCGACCACGTCGCCCATGCCGATCCGGGGCGGGTGACGCTGCCGAGATATTGGGTCGTCGGAGACCAGGTGGCGACGAGGCTGGATGACGTCTGGGACCGGCATTGGCTGCTCGGTTGGAGGGACGTTACGGGTGCGGAGAAGATCAGAACCGTCATCGCGTGCATCATTCCGAGGGCTGCCGTGAACCACACGTTCCCACTCATGATGCCGTCTTCCGACCCGCGGCTCGTGGCCGGGCTCTATGCGAACCTGTCGAGCATCCCCTTCGACTACTGCGCACGGCAGAAGGCCGGGGGGCTCCACTTGACGTATTTCACGATACGGCAGCTTCCCGCGCTCCCCCCGGGGGCCTACACGCTGCCCGCACCCTGGTCGCCGTCGACGTCGGTCCGCGACTGGCTCCTCCCGCGGGTCCTGGAACTCACCTATACCGCGTGGAACCTCGAGGCGTTCGCCGAGGACTGCGGTGACGAGGGCGCCCCTTTCGTCTGGGACCCCGAGCGCCGCTTCCGGCTCCGGTGCGAGCTCGACGCGGCCTTTTTCCACCTGTACGGCGTCTCGCGGGAAGACGCCGGCTATATCCTCGACACGTTTCCGGTGCTGAAGCGGTTCGAGGAGCGCGAGCACGGCGAGTACCGGACGAAGCGCGTGGTGCTGGAAACCCATGACGCGCTGGCAGCGGCGACCGGGAGCGGCACGCCGTACCGTTCGCCGCTCGGACCGCCGAGGAGGACGGCATGAACGGATTCCGGTTTCGGGGAGGGCGGCATTCCCTCGTTCGCGGCGACGCGCGGACGCCGGGGAGGGCGGCATGAGCCGATTCCGGTTCCGGGAGGTCCGCCTCGACAACTACCGTTGCTTCGACGAGCTGAAGCTTCCGCTCGAAGAGGACACCACGGTCCTCTTCGCCGAGAACGGCGGCGGAAAGACGGCGTTGCTCACCGCCCTCGCGATGGGCCTCGCCGTATTCCAGGCAGGTTCGCCGGGAACCCTGAAGCTCGACGCGCGGCGCGATCCCACGATGCGCACGCTCGACGAGCAGGGACGACCGGAACCGGTCGGCGCCTGCGAGGTCGCGTGGACCGCGGACGTGGGCGAATCGAAATCCGTCACGTGGTCGGCGGCGGTTCAGCCCGCGTCCGGACGCGCCAGGAATCGACCCCATGCGCTCTTCGATGCCCTGGAGCGGGTGCGAACCCCCGGAGAGCGGTGGCCGCTGTTCGCGTGGTACGGCGTCGATCGCCTGGGCCGCCAACCCGGCCGGCGTCGCAAGGTCGAACGCGCGGGGGACCGCTGGGAAGCCTACGCCTCCGCGCTCGACCCGAACCTCGACGAGGCCCCGCTGCTGCAATGGCTCGAGGACGAGACGGTCGGAGACATGGTTCGGAGGCAGCACGACGAACCCGAGCGCTTCTTCCACACGGCCGTGATGGAAGCGACGGTCCGGGCGACGCCCGGCGTCACCAACGCCTGGTACGACCCGGCGGAGCGAGGCCCCATGGTGCGCTTCGAGAACGGGCGCGCCGCTCCGTGGTCCGAGCTGTCGGACGGCTATCACGTGTTCATCGCGCTGGTCGCCGACGTCGCCCGCCGCGCCGTCATGCTCAACGAGTTCGACGGCGCCAAGGCGCCCGCGCGGGTGGAAGGCGTCGTGCTCATCGACGAGATCGACCTCCACCTGCACCCGCGCTGGCAGCGGGAGGCGCTTCCGCGCCTGCGCAGCGTCTTCCCGAGATTGCAATTCATCGTCACCACCCACTCGCCGCAGGTGCTGAGCAGCGCCGAAAACCGCCAGGTCCGCCGGCTCATCGACGGCAGGCTTCAGGAGCACGGGGTGTTCGTGGAGGGCAGGGACACGAACGCGATCCTCTGCGATCTCATGGACACGGATGAGCGCGACGACAAGGGGGCGGTCGAGTTGAGCCGTCTTCACCGCGCGATCGATCGAGGCGACCGCGTGGAGGCCGAGCGGTTGTACCGGGAGCTGGCGGAGTGGTGGGGAAACGACGATCCGGCGCTCATCCGGGCCGGATGGTTCATGGAGGACGACGAGTAGATGCGGGGGCTGTCGAAGCGATGGGCGCCCAGAAACGTGAGCCCAGACGGCCAGGCGCCGCGGCGGTTCGTGGATGCCGAGCGGGAGTGCCTGACGGCCCTCCCGGGCAGCGCCGACAGGACCCGGTTCGCCAGAACGGAGTTCGATCGGCTCGACAAGGGCAAGCTGCGCGATGTCCTGTCCGGCGAGCAGGCGTCACTTTGCGTGTACTGCGAACGCAGGCTCCCGGAGAACGGGGGGCCGGCTCGCATAGAGCACTGGATCCCCCTGAGCGGCGCGCCTGAATACGCGCTCCATTGGCGCAACCTGTACCTCTCCTGCGCGACGATCGACACGTGCGACGGTGCCAAGGGCGACCGGAGGCTCCGGTGGAACGACGCGGACCCGGATCTTCCGTGGCCCACCGAGTGCGACTACGAACGGCTGGTCGGCTTCGACGGCGACGGCCGGATGTACGTCCGTGACGACGCTCCCATCGACGAGGCGACCCGGAGAGCCCTGGAGCTGGCCATCGACGATCTCGAGTACGGCGGGGACCGGCGGCGGGCGATCCTCAACCTGAATCACCGGACACTCGTGACGCGCCGAAGGGCGGCGCTGGACAGCGAGCGCACGCGCATGGAGGAGGACTTCAAGAACAGGACCGCGACCAGGGGCGAGCGCGAGGAGCGGGCCACCCGGCTCCTCGGCAGGGAGCGGCTTCCCGCCTTCGTGAGCATCCGGGTCGCGTGGCTGCGGAAGACGCTGGGCCGAGGCCGTTTGCCCCCCAATCGCTCCTTGCGCCGAACGTTGTCGGAGTAGCCGTGATGCCGACGGCCGTCACGATCACCCGTCTGGAGAAGGCCGCCGCCGACAACGGCTTCGACCTCGATCCGGAGCGCACGGCCGACTGGCTCTCCTTCGGCAGCAGCCAGACGTCGATGCGCATCTGGCTCACGGCCGTCGAAGACTCCCGGTTCCTCGCCGCCGCGTCGCGGGCGGACGTCCTCGACGGACTGGCGGGTCTCGGCGCGGCGGCCGCCGCCCCGCTCCCGAGCGGCGCCGCCGGCGCGCTGGCCGTCGGCGACGTGGCCGCTCTTCATCGCCTGCTGCGCCGCGCGTTCCAGCTCGCGCGCACGCTGCCGGACGCGCTGCTTCATGATTTTCACGGCGAAACGGCGAACCTGCCGCGGACGACGGAAGCCGAACGCCTGGTGGTCCGTCGGGTCGGCCAGGACGTCTTCCGCCGCGGCCTGTTCGAGTACTGGGACGGCCGTTGCGCGATCACCGGCCTCGACGTGCCCGAGCTCCTGCGCGCGAGCCACGTCAAGCCCTGGGCCGACTGCGGCACGGACGCCGAGCGCCTCGACGTCTTCAACGGCCTGCTGCTGGCGCCCCATCTCGACGCGGCCTTCGACGCCGGCTTCATCACGGTCGCCGAGGACGGAACGGTGCTCCTCTCGGACGCCCTCCCCTCCGGCGCCCGGTCGGCGCTGGGATTCGACAGGCCGCTGAGGGTCCGTGGACTGCGCCCGGCGCACGAGCGCTACCTGCCGTGGCATCGGTCCCGGATCTTCCGCGACTCCGCAACGCGTGGGCAGGGGCGGGACTCTTTCGAGGAGCCGGCCGGTCACCGGTCGAACAGGCCGCGGTTGGCCTCCGCCCGCGCCGCGACGCCCGGCAGGTGTTCCGCGAGCAGGTAGCCCTCCGCCACCAGCGCCTCGGCCGCCCGCAGGACCCGGGCCCGGTAGGACTCGAAGCTCCCGTAACGCTCCTCGACCGACGGACGCGGATCGCCGGACGCCTGCCGCTCGGCCTTCGTCCTCGGAAACGGGACGTACCCGCCGGCGAGCCCGAGCAGCGCGTCCGGCGCGCCGATCGCCGGATTCCGCAGGTTCCAGCCCGTGTAGGTGGCGACCGGGACCGCGACGGCGGGCATCCGCAGCACGCCGACCTCGTTGTCGTCGGCGTCGAAGGCGGGCACGCGCACGCCGTAGCGCCCCCCGGTCCGGACCGGGGGGTGGCGGTCGATGCGCCGTTTCGACGCGAACTCCTCGCCGTAGTCGAGGTGGTCCGGCTGCTGGACCGCGGTCGGATACCGCACGCCGGGCAGCGGCGTCCAGCCCGCCTCCTCCGCCCGCCAGCCGGCGAGCGTGCCGTCCGCGATGCGCGGATGGCGGCTCGGCGGCGGGGGACCGCCGTCCGTGATCCAGCGGTCCAGCGCCAGGAACAGCGCCTCCAGGAACGGCTGGTAGACGTTCGGGTTCGGCGCGAGCCGCCCCCGCTCCGAGGGGCCGCGGGCCGGGCTGTGCTGCGAGCCGCCGAAGACGTACACCCGCACGTCGCCGGGGAGCTCGCCGTCCCGCCGCCCCGCCGGGTCCGTCACCACGAGCGACGCGCTCCGGTGCCAGTACTCGGAGCTGGTGTCGAGGTGCATCACCTTCGGGACCGTGCCCGCGGCGCGCGCCCGGCGCAGCAGGCCGTCGGTCCGGCCGCTGAACGGATCGGTCTCTTCGCCGTAGGCGAACGGAAAGACGTCCACCGGATAGAGGTGGCCGGCGTGCTCGGTGGCGGTCCGCGTGGGCGACGCGAAGCGGTGGTTGAAGAAGCCCTGGCCGCCGCCGGCGATGACCGGCATCAGGCCGTCGAAGACGATGCGCCCCCGCTCGTCGGCGTTGAACCCCTCGTACAGGAACGTGCGCAGGGCCCGCCCGCTCTGCGAACGGCCCTCGCCGATGACGCGCCGGGCCAGCGGCCGGCCGCGGGCGTCGCGCAGCGGGTTCCGCGGCGAGTCGTCGTGGCGCAGGAACGACACGAAGTCGCGGATCGCCGCGAACCCGGCCCCCTGCACCACGGAGCCGAACGCCTCGTAGGTCAGCTCGTGGATCACGCCCGGCTCGAAGCCGCCATCGAGCCGGACGTCCGCCTCGACGAGCCCGCTCCCCTCCTCGCGCGCCGCCCGCGTGAGGACGAACTCCCACCGCTCGCGCGGGATCGGTTCCGGCGCGTCGCGCTCGCGGAGCCGCCGGGTCAGCGTGGCCCGCGGCAGCGCCGCGGCTACCGGCGCGAAGGCGAGCTGGCCGCGGTCCGAGACCGGCAGCCGTTCCGTCTTCGCGTCGCCGATCATCTCCGCGCGGACCGTCCCGGTGACCGGCACGTAGTCCTCGTCGAGCGCCACCGGCGCCTCCAGGCGCAGCAGCGGCGGCTCCGGCCGCACCTGGGCGATCCAGCCGCTCCAGACCGACGCGTAACCGCGGCGCAGGAAGAACGGCTGCGTCCCCCACAGCTTGCGGCCGCGGTTGTTGACGTCGTAGAGCACCGTCGGCTGCGCCAGCGCGCGGTCCCGCGGCGCGACGATCTCGAAGTCCCCGTAGAACTCCACGCGGCCCTCGCCGTTGCGCGCGGCGAGCCGCAGGTCGACGACCGCCCGGTTCGCCTCGTGCTCCGGGTCGAGCGCGTAGACCACCCGCCCCCGGATCCGCTCGTACGGCCCCACCTTGTCCGGCACGTCCTCGCCGAACGGCTCGCGGGAGGTGACCGTCACCTGGATCACCTCCGCGTTCGCCGGCGCCGCGGCCGCCAGGGTCCACAGACACACCGCCGCGGCGAATCGCGTCCCGTTTCTCGTCACCGCATCACCTCCACGAAATCTCCTGCACGGACGCGGCCGGCCCGTGACCCGGGTGACCGGGACGACGTAGCGGCCGGAATCTCCTGCGCGGGCGTGGCCGTCCCCGTCCCGGCCGCGCGGATCGCAGCAGCCGAACGGGTGCACCGGCCTGGGAATGCGACCGGCACCCACGCGGGTTCGGGGCGCTACTCGCAGGCATGCCCGTCCCGGTCGCGGTCGCGCGCGCCGTTCAAGCCGTAGGTGCGCATCTCGGCGTCGTTCCACGCGGCGCGGTAGGTGCCGCCGTTCCGGTTGACGCCCCGGTCCCAGCCGGCCGCCCGCAGGGCGCCGCAGTTGCCGTAACGCTGCACGGGCGGGTGCCGCACGCCGTCCGCCGGCGTCCCGGCCGGCCGCGTCCGGGCCGGGACCCGGCCGGCTTCGCAGGCGCCGAGCACGCGCTCGAGCTCGTCGCGCTCGGCTCCGTCCACGGTCAGGCGGTGCGTCTGCTTGACGAAGACGACGGTGCGCGCGAACCAGCAACGCGCGTTCGGCGGCAGCCACTCGGCGGCGTCCCGGTCGGACTTCTCGCGCCGGTTCAGGTCGGGAGAGGCGAGCGTGAGGTTGTTCAGGTCGTTGGCGAACGCCGTCTTCTCCTCGGCGCCGCGCCCGCACAGGCCGCTGTCGTGCGCCTCGGCCGCGGCCACGACGTGCTCGACGTCCGTCTCCCGGCCGCTGGCGAAGACGCGGGCCTCGTACAGCCCGTACCAACCGCCCGCCGCCGGGCCGATCTCGTCCTGGACGTCCTTCTCGCGGCTCGGCGGATAGGCATAGTCCGCGCGCTCGTACGGCGCGCAGCGGTCCTCCGGCTCGACGATCAGGCCGCGCCAGACCGACTCCTGCGCCTGCGCCGCCGCCGCGGACGCCCCCGGCAGGGCGCTCCCCGGCGCTCCGAACGCCCCCCACGCCGCCAGCGCCACCAGTCCCGCTCCGCGGTCCAATTCCGTTCTCCCCTCCCGGACCGGCCTCGGCCGCGCGGCCCGGCGGGCGTTCCACACGCCCGGGCCGAACGCGGAGACGACCTCGCCGCCGATGGAGCGGCGTGGCGGAAATTACCACCCGCCGCCGGCCGGTGATGGGGAATTATTGCGTACCACGAGAGCGCCGCAGGAGGACGAGCGCGCTCGCCGCGGCTGCGTACCTGGAATCGGCCGGCGGCGAAGGCCGGGGCGCGCAGGCGCGCGCCGGGAGGGGCATGGTTCACCGACTCCGGCGTGCCGCCCCCACCCGCGGGGGGACGACGTGAGCGGCTGTCGCCGCCCGCGACTCCCCCGCAAGTTGCCCGAACAAGCATCGGACCAGACGTCAATCGCCCCTGTCGAGGGGCGGCTATACTGGGGCGTTGCGGTTCCCGGCGTCGGGCGGCCCTTTCGCCGCGGGCTTCCGTGCGCGGCCGGCGCCCCGGCATCCGCGTCGACGCGGAACGGCCGCGGCATTCTCGAGCAGTGCAGGCTTCGGCCCCCTTTCCGGCGACCGAAGAGGAGCTGGCGGAACTCGCCACCGAACTGGCTGGCGGCCGTTCGGCCGAGAGTCGCACCGGTCGCCGACGGCCGTCCCGTTCCCTCGCCGGCCGCGCGGAGCACGTGACCCGCGCCATCACCGCCGGGGACGATCCGCTCGGCGACGCCTTCTGTCGATTGCGCCCCCCGAAGACGCGCCGCCGCCGCGGGGCCGTCTATACGCCGCGGCCGATCGTCGAGTCGATGCTGCGGTGGGCGGCCCGTCAGGGCGTTCCGGCGCGCGTCGTCGACCCGGGCGCGGGTTCCGGCCGCTTCCTGCTCGCGGCCGGGCGCGCCTTTCCCGAGGCGAAACTGGTGGCGGTGGAAACGGATCCGCTGGCCGCGCTGACGCTGCGCGCCGCCGCCGCCGTGCTCGGCATGACGGCTCGGGTGACGCTGCTGGCGGCCGACTATCGGACGGTGACCCTGCCCGACGTCGACGGACCGACCCTGTTCATCGGCAATCCTCCCTACGTGCGGCATCACGACGTCGCGCCGGCCTGGAAGGACTGGCTGACGGCGGCGGCGGCGCAGTACGGCCTCGAGGCCAGCCGGCTGGCCGGACTGCACGTCCATTTCGTGCTGAAGACCTGCCGTCTCGCCAGGCCGGGCGACTACGGCGCGTTCATCACCTCGGCCGAATGGCTCGACGTGAACTACGGCCACGTCCTGCGCAGGGCGTTCGTGGACGTGCTCGGCGGCGCGGCGCTTCACGTCCTCGACCCCGCCGCGGCGCCGTTTCCCGACGCCGACGCGACCGGCGCAATCGCCTGTTTCCACACGGGACGCCGGAGCAAGGCGGTCCGCATGCGCACGGTCGCGGCGCCGGCCGATCTCGGCGCCCTGGAAGGAGGACGCCCGGTCGCCCGGTCCCGGCTCGCCGCCGCGCGCCGATGGTCCCCGCTGCTGCGTCCGGCCGAACCCGCCCCCCGCGGCTACGTCGAACTGGGCGATTTGTGCCGCGTCCACCGGGGGCAGGTGACGGGCTGCAACGCCGTCTGGATCGCCGGCGGCTATCCCGGGCCGCTGCCGGACGCCGTGCTGGTCGCCTCGGTCACCCGGGCCCGGGAACTGTTCGACGCGGCGCCGCGCCTGGCGTCCACCGACGCCTTGCGCCGGGTGATCGACGTCCCGGTCCGTCTCGATGCGCTGGACGACGGGGCGCGAGAACAGGTGGAGCGTTTCCTGGGCTGGGCCAGGAGCATGCGCGCCGACGCCTCGTACGTCGCCGGCGCTCGCCGCGCCTGGTGGGCCGTGGGCTTGCGGGAACCTGCGCCGATCCTGTGCACCTACATGGCGCGGCGGCCGCCGGCGTTCGTCAGAAACCCGCGCGGCGCGCGCCACCTGAACGTCGCCCACGGCCTCTACCCGCGCGAGCCGCTGCCCGACGCCACCCTCGACGCGCTGTCGGCGTGGCTGCAACGGAACGTCCGCACCTCCGGCGGGCGCACCTACGCCGGCGGCCTGACGAAATTCGAGCCGCGAGAGATCGAACGAATCTTCGTGCCCCCGCCGGAACGATTGCATGAAGGAGCCCCGACACTGGACCGCGTCGGAACCGGCGCGTGACGTCGAGAAGGCCAAAACCGGATTTCGACGGCAACGCCTTCATGAACCGCTCGATGTCTATTCGCGGTTCTTCCAGACGTTCGCGCCGATTTTCGCCGATGTCATCGATCGCCTGCCGGAGCTGATCGAGAATCCGTGCGATCCGAACGTTAGTCGGTGATCTCGTCCACGACAGCGACGTCCGTACCGCTTTTCGCTATCTGGCAGCACCACCCGTATCTGAAGACGACCTGAAGACGCTCGCAGAGACGACGTTGTCCGCGGCCACGTTGCGAAGCGACTCGGAACAGGCGCAACGCGTTCGAGACACCGTTCTGCAGATCATCGATCCGCATCGTTTTCCCTGGATCTCCGAAAATCGGAATCCGACCGAGCGCGAACGCATGCGCGCCATCGTCGCTTCGGCCGTCCTGGTGGCTGCGCGCAAGGTCGAAACGTCGCGCCGCTCCGACGCCAAGCAACTACAGGAGAATGCCGTCAAGGCGATGTTGAAAGGCCTGCGCTTCACGGAAATCGAGCCGAGATATCGCCTGAAGGACCTCGCCGTGTTCATCGACTCCAGCCGGAGTTGATTGCCCCGATCGGGCGCGCCCACTGCCGTCAACACTACACTCGATCGTGAACAACGAACGGCGCGGCGCGCCCGCCCGGAGCCCGTCCGGACTGCGCGCCGCGCCGGGAGCCACCGCGCCGGGCCGCTACTTCGCCAGCGGGTCCGGCCGAAGCTGGAAGTGCACCACCTTGCTGGGGGTCCCCTTGCCGGTCTCGGTGTGGAACGGCGCGCGGGTGCCGTAGGTCGCCCACAGACCGCGGCCCTTCCAGCCGGCGTCCGGGTCGTCGATGCGGCCGTCCATCCACTTGGTGTAGAAGCCGAGCGGATACGGGACGCGGACGATCACCCACTCGCCGTCGACCAGCGCGAGCAGGCCCTCCGAGGCGTTGCCGGTGTTGATCGGCACGTTCTCGCCCAGGCCGAAGGTGCAGTCCGAGGCCGAACCCGGACGCGGCGGCGCCGGCACGAAGACCCGGGCACCGCCCCGCGCGGACCGGACATCATTCCTCCGGCGCTTCGTCGACGCCCCCGCGGCGCGGCGCCGGTTGGCGCTCCTCGTACTCCGACCGGGGCGTCCGCCGCCGGGCTCGTCGACGCCCGGTGGCGCGGCGCGGGTTGGCAGGGGCCGCCGCACGGACTAGAATACGCCGGTTTCGGCCCCCGGTCGGACGGCTCCACTTGCGGATACCGATGATGCGAGGCAGCGCGGCGCGGCGGTGGATGCACGCGGCCCTGGCCCTGGCGGGCGCCGCGCTGGCCGCCGCCGCGGCGGCGGCGGTCCGGAGCGGCGCCGCGGCGCAGGAGCCGGAGGCGTCCGCGCCGGCGGCGATCGCCGCCTCCGACGAGACGGCCGGCGGGCAGCCGATCGCGTTCAGCCACGCGCGCCACGTCCAGCAGGCCGGCATCGACTGCCGGTTCTGCCACACCTACGCCGGGCGCGGGCCGGTGGCCGGCATCCCCTCGGTGGAACGCTGCGCGGGCTGCCACCGCGGCATCCTGGCCGAACGGCCGGAGATCGTGAAGGTGCTCGACTACTGGGAGCGGCGGGCGCCGATCCCGTGGACGCGGGTCCACGACCTCCCGGACTACGTGCGCTTCAGCCACAAGGCGCACGTCCGCGTCGGCGTCGGCTGCGCCGCCTGCCACGGCGACGTCGCCGGAATGGACGCCGCCGTCCAGGTGGAGTCGCTGTCGATGGGCTGGTGCGTCGACTGCCACGCGGCGCGGGGCGCGTCCCGCGACTGCCTGGTGTGCCACTACTAGCGGCCGGGACCGACGACTGGATCGCATGGTGCGTGAGACATCCTCCGACACGAGCGCCCTGACCGAAACCGTCGGACGCCGCAAGTTCCTCAAGGTGCTCGGCGGCGCGGGGCCGGCCGCGGCGGTGGCGGCCTGCGCGCCGGCGCCGCCGGAGACCATCATCCCGCTGGTCGTGCCCCCCGACGACGTCGTGCCCGGCGTGGCCACGTGGTATTCGAGCGTGTGCGGCGAATGCCCGAACGGCTGCGGCGTCCGGGTGCGGACGCGCGAGGGCCGGGCGGTCAAGATCGAGGGGAACCCGGACCACCCGGGCAACCGGGGGGCGCTGTGCGTCCGCGGCCAGGCGGCGCTGCAGGGGTTGTACAACCCGGACCGCTTCCGCGGCCCGCAACGGCGCCGGACCACCGACGACGCCGGACGGTCGGTCTTCGAGCCGGTGGGCTGGGACGAGGCCGAGGGCGCGCTCGCGGAGCGCATCCGCGCCCTCGCCGCGGCGGGCCGGGCGGACCGCATCGCGGTGGTCACGCCGCTGCTCTCGGGGGCGCTCGACGCCCTGGTCGACCGCTGGGCGGCGGCCGTGGGCGGAGCGCGGCGGCTGCGCTACGAGGCGTTCGCCTGGGAGCCGTTGCGGGCCGCGCACCGGATGGTCTTCGGCCGCGCCTCCGTCCCGGACCACGACTTCGGCCGGGCGGACCTGATCGTGTCGTTCGGGGCCGACTTCCTGGAGACCTGGCCGTCGGCCGTGAAGCATTCCCGCGCGTACGCCGACGCCCGGCGCCCGGGCAACGGGCGGACCGTGCGCGCCATCCACTTCGAGCCGCGGCTCTCGCTGACCGCGTCGGGCGCCGACGAGTGGATCCGCATCGAGCCGGGCGCGGAAGGCGCGCTGGCGGCGGCGATGGCGCGGACCATCGTGGAGGAGGGCCGGGTGCAGGCGGACGGGATCACGGGCGGCGGCCTGGCCCGCGTCCGCGCCGTGGTCGCCGACTGGACCCCGGAGGCGGCCGCCGCGCGGAGCGGCGTGCCGGCCGGGCGCATCGTGCAGCTCGCGCGGGCCTTCTCCGATCCGGGAGCCGGGCCGGGCCGCACGCTGGCCGTCGGCGGCGGCGTCGCCGTATCGGGACCGAACGCCACCGAGGCGCAGGTGGCCGTCGCCCTGCTCAATTACGTCTCGGGGAACGTCGGCGCCACGGTGCGTTTCGCGCCCGACGACCCGTGGGACCACGCTTCGACCTGCCGCGACCTGCTCGAGCTGGCGGACGCCATGCGGGCCGGGGAGATCGAGCTGCTGATCCTGCACCAGGTCAATCCGCTGCACACGCTGCCGGCCGCCGCCGGCTTCGCGTCGGCCCTCGACGCCGTGCCCTTCGTCGCCGCGGCGTCGAGCTGGCCGGACGAGACGACGGCGCGGGCCGACCTGATCCTGCCGGCGCACACGCCGCTGGAATCGTGGGGCGACCACCGCGCCGCCGGCGGTCGCGGCCTGATGCAGCCGGTCATGCGCCCGGTGTACGACACGCGGCACTTCGGCGACGTGCTGCTGGCGGCGGGCCGGGCCGCGCTGGCCGGGGCGGCGGAGGCCGGGGCGGCGGAGGCCGGCGGCGCCCCGGCGCTGCCGGAAGGCGATTTCTACGACGTGCTGCGGGAGGAGTGGCGCGGCGTCAAGGCCGCGCTGGACGCGGAGGGCGCGGCGGCGGACAGCGGAGCCGAAGCAGCGGCCTCCGACCCCGCGGACGCGGCCGTGGACGGCGGAGCCGAAGCAGCGGCCTCCGGCGCAACGGAAACCGCGGCGGACGGCACGGCGGCCCCGGACGCGGCGGCGGACGGCCCGGAGCAGCAGGACCCCGCCGCCCGACGCCGGGCCGCGGCGGCCGCGCGCCGGGCGGCGGCGGCGGCGCGGCAGGCGGCCGAGGCCGCGTTCGAAGCGTTCTGGGCCGACGTGGTCCGGCAGGGCGGCCGCTGGTCGCCGGCCGAGCCCGAACCGGTGACGTTGAGCGCCGGGCTCGGCGCGATCGACCTGGCGGCACTCGCCGCGCCCGCCGGCGAACCGCGCGCGCTGACGCTGATCGCCTACCCGTCGCTGCATTTCTTCGACGGGCGCGGGGCCAACCGGCCCTGGCTGCAGGAGATACCCGACCCGCTGCTGAAGACCGCGTGGGGCGGCGGCGTGGAGATGACGCCCGAGACCGCCGCGTCCCTCGGGGCGGAAGACGGCCAGCTCGTGACCCTGGAGTCGGACCACGGGACGGTCGACGCGACGGTCGTGCTGAACCCGCACCTGCACCCGGGCGCGGCGGCCCTGCCGATCGGCCAGGGCCACACCGACTTCGGCCGCTACGCCACGGGCCGCGGCGTCAACCCCATGCGGCTGCTCGACCCGGCGCCCGACGCGGCGTCCGGGGGGCCGCGCTGGGCCGGCGCGCGCATCGACGCGACGCCGCGCGAACTGCGCCGTCCGCTCGCGCGCCTCCAGCGGGCCTTCGACCAGGAGGGGCGCGAGATCGCCCGGGCGGTGTCGCGCGCGGCCCTCGAGGCCGGCGACGTGCATCCCGAGGAGCCGCACTTCAGCCTCTATCCCGAGCACGAGCACCCGACGCACCGCTGGGGCATGGCCGTCGACCTGAACGCCTGCACCGGCTGCAACGCCTGCGTCGCCGCCTGCTACGCCGAGAACAACGTGCCGGTCCTGGGCGCGGACCGGATGGTGCGCGGACGCACGATGTCGTGGCTGCGGATCGAGCGCTTCGTGGAGACGCGGCCCGCCCCGGACGGCGGCGGGCGGGTCGACTCGCGCTTCCTGCCGATGCTGTGCCAGCACTGCGACCACGCGCCGTGCGAGTCGGTCTGCCCCGTCTACGCGACCTACCACAGCGAAGAAGGGCTGAACGCGCAGATCTACAACCGCTGCGTCGGCACCCGCTACTGCTCGAACAACTGCCCCTACAAGGTCCGCCGCTTCAACTGGTGGGCCCCGGAGTTCCCCGAGCCGCTGAACCTGCAGCTCAACCCGGACGTGACGGTCCGCGGCGCCGGCGTGATGGAGAAGTGCACGTTCTGCGTGCAGCGGATCCAGGAAGGCAAGGACCGGGCGCGGGACGAGGACCGCCCGCCGCGCGACGGCGACGTCACCCCCGCCTGCGCCCAGACCTGTCCCGCGCAGGCGATCGTCTTCGGCGACCTCAACGATCCCGACAGCCGCGTCTCGCGGCTCTCCGCCGACGACCGCGGGTACCACGCGCTCGGCGTCCTCAACACGCGGCCGGCGGTGACCTACCTGAAGAAGGTGACCTCGTGAGCGCGGCGCCCTCCGGCCGGAACGGCGCGCCGGCCGGCCGGAGGAAGGCGCCCCGGTGAGCGCGGCGGACCACGCGGCGGCCTGGGGCCGGATCGACGCCGACGTCCTGCGGACGATGCAGCCGCCGGGCCGGGCGTACTGGGCCGCGCTCGCGCTGATCCTCGGCGGCCTCGCCCTCGGCGCCTGGGCGTTCTCGGTGCAGTGGCGGCTCGGGCTCGGCGTGGCGGGCTACGAGCACCCGATGCTCTGGGGCATCTACATCACCAACTTCGTCTTCTGGGTCGGCATCGCCCACTCCGGCACCCTCATCTCGGCGGTCCTGTTCCTGTTCCGGGCCAAATGGCGCACCGCGGTCGCGCGGGCGTCGGAGGCGATGACGGTGTTCGCGGTCATGACCGCCGGGCTGTTCCCGATCATCCACATCGGCCGCCCCTGGTTCTTCTACTGGCTGATCCCCTACCCGAACGAGCGCCAGCTGTGGGTGAACTTCCAGTCGCCGCTGGTCTGGGACGTCTTCGCGATCACGACCTACCTGACGGTGAGCGCGATGTTCCTGTTCCTGGGCCTCATCCCGGACGTCGCCGCCGCCCGCGACCGCTGCGCCGACTGGCGCAGGCCGATCTACCGCGCCCTGGCCCTCGGCTGGCGCGGCTCGACGCGGCAGTGGATCCACTACGGCGCGTTGTACGGCTTCTTCGCGGCCCTGGCCACCCCGCTCGTCGTCTCGGTCCACAGCGTCGTCTCGTGGGACTTCGCGATGTCCATCCTGCCGGGCTGGCACAGCACGATCTTCGCGCCCTACTTCGTCGCCGGGGCCATCTTCTCGGGCCTGGCGATGGTGATCACGCTGCTGATCCCCCTCCGCAAGCTGCTGGGCATCGAGGAGTACGTCACCATCCGGCACTTCGAGAACCTGGCGAAGCTGATCATCGTCACGTCGCTCATCGTCGGCTACGCCTACCTGACCGAGTTCTTCGTGGCCTGGTACAGCGGCAACCCGTTCGAGCAGGGCACGTTCCACAACCGGATGTTCGGCGAGTACCGCCTCTTCACCTGGGGCATGCTCGGCTGCAACGTCGTCGTCCCGCTGGCGCTCTTCTTCAAGCGCGTCCGCACGAACCTGGCCGCGCTGTTCGCCATCTCGATCCTGATCAACGTCGGGATGTGGCTGGAGCGCTTCGTCATCATCGTCACGTCGCTGTCGCACGACTTCGACCCGGCCAACTGGACCGGCCTCTACGAACCGACCTGGGTGGAGGGCGCGATCACCGTCGGCAGCTTCTCGCTCTTCTTCCTGCTGTTCCTGCTGTTCGTCAAGAACTTCCCGGCGGTGTCGATCACGGAGATGAAGGAGGGCTCGGCGCACGCCGAGGTCTTCGACGACAGCCTGGCCCGCTGCCTGACGAAGCACGGTTTCCTCGACCGCTTCTACGAGCTGTTCCTGGCCTCGAGCGAGCAGGTGCGCGAGAAGTTCAGGCACACCGACTTCGCCCGCCAGAAGAAGATGCTCGCCGATTCGCTCGCGCTGATGACCAGCGTCTCGGGCGCGCCGGCGGACGAGCTGGAGGAGCTCGACCGCGTCGCGCGCCGCCACGGCCGGCACGGCCTCGACGTAGGATTCGAGCTCTACGACCTGTGGCTGGAGTCGCTGCTGCAAACCGTCCGGGAGTTCGACGGGCACTTCGACCGGGACGTCGAGCGCGCCTGGCGCAACGTGCTGGCGGAAGGCATCGAGTTCATGCAGTCGAGGCACGAGAGGTAGAACGGTGAACGCCATGCGAATCCTCCACGCGCGCGGCGCGCCGGCGCAGGCCGCGGCGGCGCCGGGAGAACGGTGAGGGCCATGCGCATCCTGGGCGTGTACGACGAACCGGCGAAGGCCGCGGTGGCCGCGGCGGCGGCGCAGGACGCGGGGTTGGGCCCCGTCGACGCCTTCTCGCCGGCCCCGGACCACACCCTGGAGCAGATCCTGGGGGCGCGCCGGGCCAGCCCCGTGCGGCTGTTCACGCTCGCCGGCGCGCTGCTCGGCTGCGCGGCCGGGTTCGCGCTGCCCGCCTACACGGTCTCGGCCTGGCCGCTCGTCACCGGGGGCAAGCCGCTGTTCTCGTTCCCCCCGTCGGTGGTGATCGCGTTCGAGCTGACGATCCTGTTCGGCGCCATCTTCGGCATGCTCGGGTTCCTGCTGCTGGCCCGGCTGCCGCGGCTGTCCCGCCGGCCGCCCGGCGACCCGCGGTTCAGCAACAACTGCTTCGGCGTGGAGATCACGTGCGACGACTCGCGGGCGGCCGCGGCGCGGTCGCTGCTCGCCGACGCCGGCGCCGTCGAGGTGCGCGCGGATGACTGACCGGCCGCGTTTCCGGCACGGGCGCCGGAGCCCCGCGAACGCCGGCCCGGCGGCGGGCGGCGCCCGGCGGCGGACCCGGCCCGGCGGCGCGGCGGCGTTCGTTCGCGCCGCGGCGCTGCTCGTCCTGGCGGGGGCGGCGGCGTGCGCTCCCGCGGAGGGGCCGCCGGACCCGGACGCGCGCACCTGGATCCGCGACATGTGGACCGGTCCGGCGGTCCTGCCGCAGACCGAGGCGCGCGCGCTTCCGGAACGTTCGATGGCCGTCGGCGCACCCCGCATCCTGAACCGGCGCGAGGCGCGCACCGGCCTGACGAACCCGCTGGACGAGACCCCCGAGACGATCGCCGAGGGCCGGGCGCTGTACGGAGCGTACTGCGCCCTCTGCCACGGCGACGAAGGCCGCGGCGACGGCGGCCTGGCCGGCTACTACCGCCGCATGCCGCCGCTGACCGCGCGGCACGTCCTGAACTACCCGGACGGCTTCGTCTACTCCATCATCCGCGAGGGCGGCCGCAACATGCCGCGCTTCGGCGACGCGCTGAGCGTCGACGAGCGCTGGGCGCTGGTCCACTTCCTCGGCACGCTGGGCGCGGCCGAACCGGAAGCGGGGGCGGGGCGGCGGTGAACGGCGCATCGCCCGCGGCGGCGGCAGGCCCGCTTCTCGCGCCCGGCGCCCGGCGCCTGCTGCTCGGCCTCGCGGCGCTGGGCGGCCTCGCGTTCCTGGCCGGCCTCCTGCTGGACGGGACGCGCGCCTGGCAGGCGCTGCTGGTCAACTTCCTCTTCTTCGGCGGCCTGGCGCAGGCGGGCGTGGTGCTGTCGTGCATCCTGCAGGTGACGTCGGCCCGCTGGGGGCGGCCGCTCAAGCGCGTCGCCGAGGCGACGGCCGCCTTCCTGCCGGCGGCCTTCGTCCTGCTGCTCGTCCTGCTGGCGGGGACGCCCGCCTGGGCGCCGTGGGTCCACGAGCCGGTCGAAGCGAAGGCCCCCTGGCTGAACGTTCCGTTCTTCGTGCTGCGCGAGGCGCTGGCGTTCCTGCTGCTCGGCGGTTTCAGCCTGCGCTACGTCTACCGCTCGTTGCGGCCGGACGTCGGCATGCTCGACGAGTCGGGAGAACGGCCCGCCGCCGGACTCTCCGCGCGGCTCATCGCCGGCTGGCGCGGCGTCGACCCGGAGCGCGCGATCGGCCAGCGCCGGCAGAGCCGCTGGGCCGTGGCGGTGCTCGTGGCCTACGGCTGGGTGTTCACGCTCGCCGCCTTCGACTTCGTCATGGCGCTCGACCCGCACTGGTTCTCGACCCTGCTCGGCGGCTACTACTTCATCGGGAACCTGCTGATCGGCCTGGCGTTCCTCGCCGCCGTCGTGGCCGCGGGGCGCCGGCGGCTGGGCATCGCCGGCTACGCCGGGCGCCACCAGCTGCACGACCTCGGCAAGCTGCTGTTCGGGTTCTGCATCCTCTGGGCCTACCTGTTCTGGTCGCAGTACCTGGTGATCTGGTACGGCGACCTCGCCGAGGAGACCGAGTTCCTCCACCACCGGATGCACGGGGCCTGGGCGCCGGTGGCGGCGGCCGTCTTCGCGATGACGTTCGCGGTCCCCTTCGTGGTGCTGCTGAGCCGCGCCGTCAAGACCTGGGCGCCGGGCCTGACGGCGGTCGCCGCCCTCGTCTTCGCCGGCATGTGGCTCGAACGCTTCCTCCTGGTCTCCCCGTCGCTGTGGCACGGCGAGGGCGTGCCGCTGGGGCTGCTGGAAGTGCTCGTGACGGCCGGCGTGGGGAGCCTGTTCGCGGTCAGCTACACGGCGTTCCTCGACCACTTCCCCACCCTGCCGGTGTCGGACCCGCGGCTCGCGCCCGCCGAAACCGGGCACTGAGCGCCCGCGGCGCGCGGGGACGGACTCATCCGGCCGGATCTTCATCCCGGCGCGCGTAGCGGCCTCGCGAAGTCGATCGTCGAACCTCGTGAACGGAGCTACGAGCCCGGTTCGGCGGGCGGGGCTCCGGCGCGCGCTGGCGTGGCTGGTGGAGGTGGCGCCGGAGAGCGGATCGGCGGCGCGCGCGGAGCGTGGCGGCGGCATGGCGACCATGGCGGCCGCCGGCCGCGTGGTATGCTGGCCGGCATGGGGGTTCCGGCGCGTGGCGCGCGGGCCACGGACCGCGGAGAATGCTGGCCTTCCGGCGTCGAAGTGCGCCCCCTGTCACCATCCGAATACGAGCGTCTGTCGGAGGAAGGCGCCTGGAAGCGCGGGCACTACGACGGCCGCCGCGGGCGGGCGGAAGTCGTCTCCGAGCCGAAGCTGGCCCACGAATGGCGCGCGTGGGCAGTGGCGCCCCTGATCCAGGCGTTGCGCGACTCCGCCGGCCGGGGCGTCGGCATGCCGTGCGGGGCGATGCGCATCGACTGGCGCGGCTCGAGCTACGAGGCCGACGCGAGCTTCTATCTCGACGACGACGACGCCCGGTGGGCCTGCGCGTCCGGCGACGCCTCCTGCCGCCCCGACGACGGCGATCCGCCGCCGGGGATCGTGGTGGAGATCGACCGGACCACCGCGCCCGGCCGCGCCGCCGAGCGGCGGCGCGACTACCTGGCGATGGGCGTGGGGGAGGTCTGGTCCTGGACGCCGCGCCGCGGCGCCGCCATCCACGTGCCGGGACCGGACCGGCGGCCCGTGGCCGCGGAACGATCGATCGCCCTGCCCGGGTTCGTCCGGCAGGACCTCGACCGGCTCTGGTCCACCCCGGACTGGCGCGAACGCGACCGGCTGATCACGGCCATCGCCGCCCGCCTGAACCCGGTCCGGTGACGTCGACGCGCTGGCGACGAAGACCGACTCACCGCCCTCGAAGCGCGCATGCGCGCCGAGGCCGCCGCTCTCGAACTCCGGCTCGTGAAGTAGATCGTCGGGACCGGCGTCGCCGGCGCGGGGCTGGTGATCGCGGCGCCGCGTCAGCTCGGCCGAGGCGGGCCGCGGACCGGGAGCGCCGTCGACCGCCCGCGCGACACGCACGAGATCGCCCGTTCACAGACCGGCGCCGACCAGGGACCATCATCCACTCGCCGCCCGCTTCCCGCGCGCTGACAGTGAGATCACGCAGAAGGAAGCCCGCGCACGGCGGGGTGAACCGTGCGCGGGCCCACGATCGCGGATCACCTGGCGGCGGCAGCGAGTTCTGCGAGCCGTTCCCGCATCTCCGCTTCGCGTTCCAGGTACGCGAGTTGCTCCGCGGCGTCGAAACCACCGGTCACGCCTCGCACCGTCCCGTGCCCCGTAATGGACTCCACGTCGCCCATGTTGACGAGCAGGCGGAAATCGGCCGACGCCGTGACACACCCGACCCACAGTTGGTACCGCTTGCCCGGAAGCAGTCCGGTTCGTATCTGAACGAACCGCGTATAGCCGGACGACGACACGACCGTGTCCGAGTCATCGTCGAACAGCATGACCAGGAACGTCGCCGCGTAGTTGTTGTAGTACAGCGTGGCCTGGAAGTCGGGCCAGCCTGTCAGAGTTCCGGCAGTCGGAGTCGTGAAACTGTACCGGTGGAAGACGTCGGGCTCGCAGCGTGCGCCCTTGCTCACGTCTTGCGCGCTGGCGATTCCTGCCGCCAGCAGCAGGGCGAGGACGACGGCGAGACTGGTGACGATACGTGAAAGCATGGATGGCCTCCCGTGGCGCCGGTGACCAGACTGGCCGCCGGGCCGGATTGGGTAACGAACGCTCTCTCTACTGGGTCCCTCCGAATCGTGCGGCCTGGTGAGTGCACGACGGCCAGCCGCATGAGCCGCGCACGGGTTCACGCCAGCGCCAGGGCGCGAGTGGATGGGCAGTACCGCTCGTACGCGCTGCCGGCATCATCGTCAAGACCCGTACGGGCAGGGACAGACGGTTGCCGCCCCTCACCCATAGAGGGCTAGAACACGATCGATGGCCCAGCCGAAACCGGCGCGATCATCGCGTTCCGGTAGTGTTCATTGCTCGATCGACTTGCTCACGAGCGCGTCGAACAGCGGCCTCGTCGCCACGCACGCTGCCGGTGGAAGGCGACGTGAATCCGCTTCTGGGTGACGTCTCCGTGATCGTCCACCGGACACCGGACGAGTGTTCCACCTGGAGTTCGCGGCAGGGCTGGCCCCGGCCCCCGTAGCTGCGTCGCGCCGAATGGACGCCGGAATACGTAGTCGAGTATCTGGTGCCGATGATCTCGTTGACCAGCAGCCCGCCACGGTCCTCGGCGGCGCCGCACCAGACCACGAAATTTTCGCCCCGGCCGTTGTACTGGCCCTCGATACGAATACGCGTAATCCGCGTCGGCAGGTCGATGATCGTTGCGCCCGTTCCGGACCGTCGCCAGGGCTCGGGCCTGTCCATGACCCTCACGGAATACGTGAGCCGGCGCGAACCGCCTTGCGTCACGCGGATCTCGGCGTTTCCCGGACCGGTCCCGGTGTAGCGCCAGCGGTCGCCCTCCAGGTTGAGCCGCAGCACGCCCGGCGCGGACGAGGTTACGCCCTCGGTCACCCGCGACCGTCGTCCGTCGCGGGTGACGTTCACGCGGAAATGGCCCGTGTCGCCTTCCGTGATCCGAGCCGGCGGCGTCGGGTCGAAGGCGTACGACACCGTCGGAGCCGCCACCTCCACGGCGTGGGTGAGCCGGCGGGAACCGCCCTGCGTCACGTGGATCTCCGCGCTTCCCGCGACGATTCCGGTGTAACGCCAGCGGTCGCCCTCCAGTTCGAGTCGCAGCACGTCCGGCGCGGACGAGGTCACGCCCTCGGTCACCCGCGACCGTCGTCCGCCGCGGGTGACGTTCACGCGGAAATGGCCCGTGTCGCCTTCGTCGATCCGGGCCGGTGGCGTCGGGTCGAAGGCGTACGACACGTCCGGAGCCGCCACCGCCGCCACCACCTCGATGGACACGGAACTGGTGACGCCGCCGCACGTCTCCGAGATCCGCGCGCGCCCCGCCGCGACGCCGGTCACCAGTCCGTCGTCCACCGTCGCCACGGCCGCGTCGGAGGTCTCCCACGTGGCCGGCGTGTCACAGGTGCTTCGCAGTTGAATCGTGCCCCCGACCTCGACGGCCGGAAGCTCGATGAGCTTGCGCACCGTCGGCGCCGGCGGGACCGGCGCGTCCCCGGCGCCGGCCGGGCTGGTCGGTGCGGCCGGCCGGTTGCCGGCGCTCGTGAGCGAAACCGCCGAGGCCGGGATCGGAGCCGCCGCCGCCGGGGCGTCGATCGCCGTCGGACCGGCCGGAGACGGTTCGTCCGCGCAGGAAATCATGGCGAGTATCGCCGTTGTCGCCAGTGCTGCTGTTCGTGCCCGCATGCTCCACTCTCCCTGTGCTCATGCCGCGCCATCGGTTCGGGACATGTCCCGTCCACGGGAGCCGACAGTCTGACGGTCTCCGTTGTCAGAACCTGTCAGTCCGCCGGGTGCGGCCTTCGTCCCGTCCTGCTGGCGGGGACGCCCGCCTGGGCGCCGTGGGTCCACGGCCCGGAGCGCGCGATCGGCCAGCGCCGGCAGATCCGCTGGGCCGTGGCGGTGCTCGTGGCCTACGACTGGGTGTTCACGCTCGCCGCCTTCGACTTCGTCATGGCGCTCGACCCGCACTGGTTCTCGACCCTGCTCGGCGGCTACTACTTCATCGGGAACCTGCTGCTCGGCCTGGCGTTCCTCGCCGCCGTCGTGGCCGCGGGGCGCCGGCGGCTGGGCATCGCCGGCTACGCCGGGCGCCACCAGCTGCACGACCTCGGCAAGCTAAGCTACTGCTCGAAGTGCTCGTGACGGCCGGCGTGGCGAGTCTGTTCGCGGTCAGCTACACGGCGTCCTCGACCACTTCCCCACCCTGCCGGTGTCGGACCCGCGGGTCGCGCCCGCCGAAACCGGGCATTGAGCGGCGCGGTCCAGTCCGCGCGGGTCGCGCCGCGGGGCGGCGGCGCTCATCCCGGCAGATGCGGCCGCAGGATGCGCGTCCAGAGGGCGTACCCGGCGGCCGACAGATGCAGGCCGTCGGCCGCCAGGAGGTCGCGCCGCGGCCGGCCGTCGGCGCCGATCATCGGCGCGTGCACGTCCACCCAGGTCATCCGCGAGTCGGCGTCCATGCGCTCCCGAATCAGCCGGTTCGCCTCGCGCATCCGCTCCACCAGATTCCAGCGGGCGATGCTCGGCTTGATCGCCAGGAACAGAAGGCGGGTGGCCGGCAGCGCCGCGTGCAGGCCGCCCGCGAAGTCGTCGAAGTCCGCGGCGACCGCCACCGCCGACTTGCCGGTGGCGACGTCGTTGTCCCCGGCGTACAGCACCACCGCGCGCGGCTCGTGGCGCAGGACGAGCAGCTCCAGGTACTCGACGGAATCGGCGATCCGCGACCCGCCGAACCCGCGGTTGAGGTAGTCGCGGCCGGGGAACGACGCGTCGAGATCCCAGAACCGGATCGACGAGCTGCCCACGAAGACGACGCCGCCCTTGCGGTACGGATCGGCGCGATCCCGCGCGTCGAAGGCGGACAGCTCCGCGGCCCAGGGGCCGCCGACGACGACCGGGGCGGGAGGGGTCGGCGTCGGCGTGGGACCGGCCGGATTCGCGTCGTCGCCGCAGCCGGCGGCGAGCGCGAGAACCAGGAGCATTCCCGCGGCGGCCCTGTACGCGGTCGGAACCGGGCGCCCCCGGAACCGGTTGACCTTCTCGAAGCCGGTCATGCTCCACCCCCGGCCGCCGGATCCGTCGAACCGTGCGTGCCGCCTCGGCTGCGGAGGCTCCCCTCCTGGAAGTCGCAACCGCGCAAGACCTCCGGCCGCCAGGTGAGAAGTCGCCTCCGGTCTTGCGGCCGGAACCCGGGCGGCGGACGGCTCAGTCGGAGCGTTGCCCGCCGTCGTCGGCCAGCACCCGCCGCACCTCGTCGACGCCGATGGACAACGCCTCGGCGATCGCCGCGGCCTCGTGTCCGAGGCCGTGCAGATGCCGGATGGACCGGGACAGCGCCCGCTCGGCCCGGTCCGCGCGCCGTCTCTCGCGCTCCTTCTCCCGTCTCTCGTGCTCCGCCTGCCGGCCCCAGGAGATCGAGTCCCGCAGCAACTGGTCCTCGCCCTCCATGAACCGCCGCACCTCCGCCTCCGACGCCGCCCGGTGGAGCTGACGCAGCACGAAGGCGTACTCCCGCGGATAGGCCGACTCGTCGATGGTCAGCACCTGCGCCCCGCCCTGTTCGATCCGCGCCTCCCCCTGGTCGAAGATCGACAGAACCCGCTCCAGGTCGTCCCGCCGCCGCCCCCGCAGCCGCGGGATCTGCACGACGTGGCTCCGGTGGTGGATGCCCGCGATGAACGGATGGCCGGCGTCGATCTCGGCCCCCGTGCGCCGCTCGGTCGCCCGCGGGCGCACGTCGAGCACGGCCTCGTCGGAGACCCCGAGGTCGTAGCCCAGCAGGTAGATGGTGACGATGGGCACCGCCTCGCGCCGCCCCGACGGATGCGCGACCACGTTCGACGGGCTGCGCATCTGCTGGCCGAGATACGCCCGGAAGCGCTCGACGACGGTGGGCGCGTTGGTCTTCTGGATCTCGATCAGCACCTGCCGCTCGCCGCCGCCGGGGGCGCGCACGCGGGCCGCGAAGTCCATGCGGAACAGGGCGAGGGGCGGCGCCGCCACCGCCGGACCATCCGCCCGCGGGGCGGCGAGTTCCTGCGGGCGCAGTTCCAGCGACTCGACCTCGAGTCCCGCGATGCGGCCGACGAGCAGCCGCGCCGCCCGGTCGTCCTGCATCAGGTACTTGAAGGCGGCGTCGTAGATCGGATTGGCGATCTCCATGCGGCTATTCAACCCCGGCCGCCATGGCCCGTCAACGACCGGGCGCGGCAGCACGAGCGCCCTGCGCGCGCCGGCTCTCGAAAACGGCGTCCTGGAGCCGTTGCGGGAGCCGGGGTTGATCGAGGATACTGAAGCTGACCGATGAGGATGGCGAATCCGGGGAGGCAGCCGTGAGAAAGACACTGTGCGACTTCATGACCGCGGTTGCGGCGTTGGGCGCCTTGTTCGCGGGGTTTCAGTCGTGGAACAACGGGAGGCAGATCGCGGAACTTCGCGGTGAACCGTCTGCGACGGCGGCAACCGTAAACGCGCACGTCAATGCCGCTGGTCTGCACCCGTGAGGAACGGAACCTGGCCGATCGCGGGGCTTCCGGGTGCGGGCCGTGGCGAGGCCGAAGCGCTGGCCGCTCGTCCGTGCCTCGATGGTGACGATGTCCGGCGGCAGGCGCCGGCCCATGCGGAGCGGCGCACGGAGGAGCACGGTGGTGGACTGGACGGCGTGCGCCGCCGTTGAACGGGTTCCCGGCCGCGTGGGGGGAGCCTGCGTATTCGCAGGCACACGGGTTCCCGTGCGCGCCTTGTTCGAGAACCTCGAGGCGGGCGCGAACGCAAGCGATTTCCTGGAGTGGTTTCCGGGCGTCGATCGCGAGCAGGTCGTCGCCGTGCTCGCTCACGCCAGGCGAAGCCTGCCGCCGACGCGCGACGCGGCGCATGGAGGAACGGACATGAACAGCGCTTGAAGACTCGACTCGGTAGCCCAGCGAGCACCGTTGCGGATCAACTCCCGACGGACGCAACCTGTTCGTTCAGCAGGCGCAGCACGAACGAGCGCAGACCGTTCAGCGCACGTTCCCATTCCGCGCCGGAGACCGCATCGGCGGACCGGAGCAATTCCACGTATTCTTCATGGTTCCGCAGAATCAATTCGGGCAATATGGGAGCGCCCGGAAGCCGACGGCCGCACTTGATGCAGACGACGTAGTAACACAGCCCCGGGCGGTACGGCCGTTTCCGTTGATGAACGGGTGTATGTGATTCAACCGCCACAGGCAGTACGCGGCCAAAGTCAGCACGTCGGCAGTTTCCAGACGCCGGTTGACCTCGTCGACGAACGCATCCATCAATTCCGGGACGCGTAGTGCGCGGGCGGCTCGAATCGACCTGCCGAGACCGGACACGGGCGATACTCTCCCGCGTTCACGTGCAGACAGCAGATGGCGTGGTGGTTCAACGCCTTGACGATCCCCGTCGAGACCATCGGTCTGTCGATGGCCACCGCCGCATCGATGACAGAGGTCAGGAAATCGTACTCCCGGCGCAGATTGGCGGAGGAAAGAGCCTGGTACGCCGGATGCTGTTCGTCTTCCAGGAGTTCGTACAACACCATGGCGAATACTACTCGCCCTCCTGAGCCCTGACGAGTCTCTCCACTTCAGCGCGCGAGAGTTTGCTCTTTCTCCCCAGGTTGCCGTAGACCCACGAGATACGCTGCTCCAGGATCTCCTCTCTCGTCATCCGCCGGCCGGCGGCCCGCTTCAGCCGCTCGATCGCCGCTTCCTCCTCCGCCGGCAGCTTCTTCGGTTTCGGAATCAGCATCTGCTTCCTCCCGCTGAACGCGGTGCTCGACCGCCGCGTCGACAGCCCCGGGATCCCGATGTCACGGGCGGGCGACCCTGTATCCGCGGCCTGCGGGTGACGGTGGGCATGATCGTGGGGCTCCTGGCCGCGGGCCACGACGAGGCCGAAGTGCTGGCCGCGTATCCGTACCTGGAGGGTGACGACATCCGGCAGGCGCGCGCCTACGCGGCGTGGCGCACGGAGGATCACGGTGGTGGACTGGACGGCGTGCGCCGCCGTTGAACGGGTTCCCGGCCGCATGGGGGGAGCCTGCGTATTCGCCGACACACGGGTTCCCGTGCACGCCTTGTTCGAGAACCTCGAGGCGGGCGCGAGCGCAAGCGATTTCCTGGAATGGTTTCCGGGCGTCGATCGCGAGCAGGTCGTCGCCGTGCTCGCTCACGCCAGGCGAAGCCTGCTGCACGGGGATGAGCTCGGGTGAGGATCGTGATCGATACGAACGTCGTCGTCGCCGCGTTTCGCAGCCGTCGCGGCGCAAGCCACGTTCTCATGCGGTACGTCGCGGCACGAACGATTCGGCCGCTTTGTTCGACGGCGCTGTTCCTCGAATATGAAGCGGTGTTGAGCCGGACGGAGACCCGCGTGGCGACGGGACACTCGCTCCAGGACGTCGAGGCGATCATGAACGCCCTCGCCGAGCATGCCGCACCGGTCGACGTCCGCTTTGGAACGCGGCCCGTCCTACCCGACCCGAACGACGAAATCGTCCTCGAGACGGCGCTCAACGGCCACGCCGACGCCATCGTGACCCACAACCTGAAGGACTTCGAGCCGGCTCGAAAGTTCGAGGTCGCGATCGCAACGCCTGCCGACGTTCTGCAGAGACTGCGCCATTGAGCGCCGGAGACGTCGAACCCGGCCGGCCGCGATGCGGAGACTCATCGCGGCGTCTCGTCACCGGGTTCCGGCGGCGCGTCGGGCGCTCGATCGAGATACCGCGTCAAGTCACCTGGCTTCGCCCCGGCGGCCCGCGCCCGCAGCAATTCCTTCGCCGTTTCGACGGCGCCGATCTTCTGGGCGACCGCCGTGGCGATCCACTGATTGAGCGACACGCCATCGTCCTTCGCCAGACGCGCGGCCGTCTCCTTCAGGGAATCCGGAAGGTGCAACGGATACCTAGTGCGCGTGGTTCCACTCATGAGCCCGTCCGTATCCGGTTCTCCGGCATCATTCCGGGTCACGCCCCGGTCCACCCGGCGCGATCCCCGGTTCCTTCTTGATCTCCGCCAAGGTGAACGTGCGCCCGGCGGCATGATCCGCACGCCCCTCCTCGATGGCGCGGACAGCTTGTTCGCTCAACGCCTTGCCGTCCTCCCGGATGCTCCGCGGGCGGGCGGGCGCGACGTCGCGCCGACAGGTTCCGACCGTGGCATCCGAAGCCTCCGGCATGATCGAATCCATTCTACTCCTGTTCCCCTGCTCCGCGGGATCGCCGCGATGCGGCGCGCGGTGTCGGTGAAGTGCTGCACCTCGTCGGGGTGCAGCGGGCGGCCGAGGACGGGGCGTTCGCGGTAGGAGAGCCACTTCTTGAGCACCTGGTAGCCGCCGAGCCGGTACGACCAGACGGCGGCGGGGACGTTGGCCCAGTACGCGCGGTCGTTGAGGCGCACGTCGAAGGTCGCCTCGCCGAGCGCGAACCGGGCGTCGCCGAGGGCGGCGCGCTCGCCGGCGGTGAACGGGCGCTCGACGAGGCGGCCCTAGCCGGGCATCACGGCGCCGCCGGAGCCGTGGCGCCCCCAGCCGGCGGTGAGCGCGAAGCGCGCCGGCGTCGGCGACACGGCAGGGGTCATGCAGCACCGCGAGCACGTGGTGGAACAGGCGCTCGACCGCCGAGGCGGGCGAGTGACGGGGCGAGTATACTCTCCACGTGACCACCCTGAATCGGATCACCCGGGATCCCGACGTCATGGGCGGGCGACCCTGCATCCGCGGCCTTCGGGTGACGGTGGGCATGATCGTGGGACTCCTGGCCGCGGGCCACGACGAGGCCGAAGTGCTGGCCGCTTATCCGTACCTGGAGAGTGACGACGTTCGCCAGGCCCTGGCCTACGCGGCGTGGCGCATGGAGGAACAGGAAGCCGTCATCGGTTCGTCTTGAAGCTGCTCGTCGACATGAACCTCTCGCCTCGGTGGGTCGAAGCATTGCAGTCTTCCGGCATCGAGGCCCGACACTGGAGCGCCGTCGGCGACGCCGGGGCCCCGGACACGGAAATATTCGCGTGGTCGCGCCGGCACGGGTACGTGGTGTTCACCAACGACCTCGATTTCGCCCGGCTGGTCGCCCTCGCCGACGGCGCGGCTCCGAGCGTCGTACTGCTCCGCACGCACCGCGTCCTGCCCGACGATTCGGCGCGAGCGCTCGTCAGCGTCCTGCGCGAACATCGAGCGGCCCTCGAACAAGGCGCGGTCGTCGTCGTGCATGCCGACAAGCACCGCGTGCGATGGCTTCCCTTGCGTCCTTGAACGACGTGGCCCAAATCGGCTCCAACCAAAGATCCATCATTCTTATTTGACCAACGCGTGCAAGCCATCTGCAATTTCGTCGGTGCTGTCCATGGAAGTCTTGAAAGCAATTTTATCCGCCAGCAATGGACTGTACTCGACAATTTCGTCTTTCGATATTTCGTGCCAGATCGGCAGGATACGAGTCTTGCCTGAAGCTTCCTGCGAAAACAGGGCGTCCAACTCCTTCTGAGGCCACTCTTTTCCAAAAAAATGCTTTGACACTATGACGACACCGAAGCGAGATTCCGCAAGTCCGCGATCGATACTTCGCCTCAAGCTGTCGCCGACTTTCAGGGTGAATTCATCGTACCAGACTCTGACGTTTCTGGCCCGAAGGGCCTCCGCCAAGCCACGAACAAAACCGTCCTTGTCTTCGCTCGCGTGCGAGATGAAGAAATCGTATTTTTCGGGTGAGCGAGCATCGGGAGATGGATGCGTGATGCTGCGTTCATATTCCTTTTGTTCCCGGAAGAGTCGCTTTTGCTCGTCAGCGACCTTCCTTCTCTGTTTTTCATCTTCGCGACTCTGTCGTTCTTCGCACGTCTGTAGTCGTTTGGATTTGTCTGCGATCTTGGCGGCGATCTCTGCGCGTTTCTTCCGCACGTCGGCCAGTGCCTTGTAACCGCGCTCTGCCTCTTTCATCTTGTTCTGAAATGTAGAAATATTGCGTGCGCGACTGGCAGGTTCTTCCGCGCGGTTTATTTTTGCACGGACGTCCGCTTCTTTCCGAATCTCCTGAGCCTCGGCTTTCTGGAGATCGGTGATTTCCTTGTTCAATCGATTCATTTGGCTCTGGTTCGCGGAAGTCATGTCAACCCTTCGTTCGGTACTGATCACGATAACCACGATCGATGACGCTGGGTCCGGGGAAGCGCCAGCAGGATCGCCGCGATGCGGCGCGCGGTGTCGGTGAAGTGCTGCACCTCGTCGGGGTGCAGCGGGCGGCCGAGGACGGGGCGTTCGCGGTAGGAGAGCCACTTCTTGAGCACCTGGTAGCCGCCGAGCCGGTACGACCAGACGGCGGCGGGGACGTTGGCCCAGTACGCGCGGTCGTTGAGGCGCACGTCGAAGGTCGTCTCGCCGAGCATGGGCCGGGCGTCGCCGAGCGCGGCGCGTTCGTCGGCGGTGAACGGGCGCTCCACGAGGCGGCCCTGGCCGGGCATCACGGCGCCGCCGGAGCCGTAATGCCCCCAGCCGGCGGTGAGCGCGAAGTCGCCGCCGGCCATGTGGCGGCCGTCGACGGTGGCGGGGCGGGCGACGGCGGCGGCCTCCGGGCGGAGGGTTCCGGTGGTCACGCCGTCCACGGGGGCGTCTGGGTCGAGCAGGCGGGCGAGCGCGCGGCCCCGCGCGGCGGACTCGGCGAGCGCCGCCGCCGCGCCGACGGCGTCGCCGTCGGGCCAGCCGGGGAGCGGGACGCGGGGCCATTCCATGCGGAGCGCGCCGACGTTGGCTTCCCGGTAGGCGGGGTCGTGCAGCACGGCGAGCACGTGGTGGAACAGGTCTTCGACGTTCAGGCCCAGGTGTTCCAGGTAGCGCCGGGCGGCGCCCGACAGGTTGGGGCGGCTCGGCGGAGCTTCGTCATCGCTGCCCGACAGGTTGGAACGGCCTCCCGGAGCGTCGGCATTTGCTGCCGATGGAACGCCGGCAGCGTTCGACAGGCCGGGGCGACTTGGCGGGGCTTCGTCGTCGCCGCCTGACAGGTTGGGACGGCCTCCCGAAGCATCGGCATCGCTGGCGATGGAGCGCCGGGCGGCGCCCGACAGGTTGGGGCGGCTCGGCGGAATCTCGTCATCGCTGCCTGACAGGTTGGAACGGCCTCCCGGAGCGCCGGCATTTGCTGCCGATGGAACGCCGGCAGCGCTCGACAGGCCGGGACGACTGGGACGACTTGGCGGGGCGTCGTCATCGCCGCCTGACAGGTTGGGACGGCCTCCCGAAGCGTCGGCATCGCTGGCGATAGAGCGCCGGGCGGCGCCGGCGGCGCCCGACAGGTTGGGACGGCTTGGCGGGGCTTCGTCATTGCTGCCTGACACTGAGCGGCCTCGGCGGACCTCGCCATCGCTGCGGTGCAGCGTCGGGCGAGCGTCCGAAAGGTCGAGACGGTCCCGTGGGACGTCGAGCGGTCGGGACTCGACGTGTCGAGCACCGTTTCGTTCGCCGTCGCTTCCTCCGACACCGATATCACCGGCCATCGAGAGGTAGGCAGGGAACATATGGGAGCCGCGTTCGATCAGATGATGCGAGCCGACCAGCCGCGTGAAATATGCCTGCGGTTCAGTGGCACCCTTTCGCAAGTGCTGAGCAGATGACAACCACAGATTTCCATCGAAGACATGCGGAATATAGTCAGTGCGCTTTTCTTCAAGCAATTTCGTGTCCGGGTCCCAATACAGCCAACGGACGTCGAAAGGACGGTAGGTAAAACGCACAAAACCGGCGTCGTTCGGAGCGCCGCGCATGAGCAGGGTGTCGCGGGCGGCGCGGGCGGCGAATCGCCCTGTGGTCTTCATCACTTCCGGGTAGCGTCGAGCAATCTCCTCATGGCGCAGATCCGCGTTGAAGTAGTCGCCGACGCGCGTACGCAGCCGGTCAAGATCGACATCGACGAGGAATCCATCGCGATTCGTCAAGACGCCGTGAAACCGAACCGGAAACAGCTCCGGCAGCGCCGGCCAGTCGAACCAGTCCGGGCTGACCGCGATGCGCGCGAACGGCAGGCCCAGCGGCAGAATCGGATCGACGCGCTCGTACAGGCCGTCCGGCTCCGCCTCCGCCGTCGCGGCCAGTTCCTCGCGCTTCCGCTGGCCCCACAACTGGCGGAAGCCGATGCCCGACGCCGGCGCGTGGTCCGCCTTGCGCACCAGCGTGGCCACGGCCGTCCCGACCTGGATGCCCACCGGGTCGCCCTCCGTCGAGAAGATGCTCGGGTCCGGCGAGCCGTCGGGGGCGACCTTGCCGGTCTTGTACTTGTCGCCGTTCAGACAGTCGACGCGGACGGCGTCGAACGCCTCCAGGCACCGCTCGCGCATGCCCGTGAACGACAGGCCGTCGAGCCACGAATAGTTGGAGATGAAGCACACCACGCCGCGCCCGGTCTTCTCGGCGATGCGCCGCTCGGCCATGCGGAAGAAGCGCACGTACAGGTCGTTCAGCCCCTGGCCCTCCGGCCGCCGGACGCGCCGGGTCGCGCGGTACGCCTCGGACAGCTCGCGCTCCTCGTCCACCGCCATCCCCGCGAAGCCGTTGTAGGGTGGGTTGCCGAGGATGACCAGCACCGGCGTCTCCTGCTTGACGCGCTCGGCGCGGTCGCGCTCCTCCTCCAGCTCGGGGAACGGCAGCGGCTTCGTCGCCCGCGGCTCCCAGCCGGTCAGCGCGTTGGTCAGGAAGACGCCGGGGCGCTCGGCGCCGTCCGCGGCCAGCGGGGCGTCGAGGGCCTGCAGCGTCAGGCCCACCTGCAGATGCGCGACGACGAACGGCGCGGGCATGATCTCGAAGCCGAACACCCGCTCGGCCGCCGCCTGCTTCACCCGCGCGCCGGCCAGCGCGCCGAGGCCGCGCCCTTCGAGGTCGGCGGCGATGCGGCGCAGCACTTCCGCCAGATACGCGCCGGTGCCGCAGCAGGGGTCGAGGACGTAGACGTTGTCGGCGGCCAGGCCGTCGGCGACGCCCAGGTCGTCGCGCAGCGCCCGGTCGACGCGGGCGACCATGTAGCGGACGACCTCGGCGGGGGTGTACCAGACGCCGAGCTGCTTGCGCAGGTCCGGGTCGAACGCTTCGAGGAACGGCTCGTAGAAGTAGGGCACGGCCTCGCCCTCGCGGAAGCGGGCGAAGAACGCCGGGCGGTCCACCCGGTCGAGCGCCGCCGCGGTCCAGTCGAGCACCTCGACGAGGCCGAGCGGCTGCAAGCGCCCGGGGTCGGAGAGCTGCTGGAACAGCGCCCGCAGCACCGGTGCGCGCAGGTGCCAGACGGCCGTGCGCCAATTGAAACGCTCGGCGGCGCCCGAGCGCGCGGCGTGGTGAGGCTCGGCGTCCGAGGACCGTTCGTCGCGCCGGGCTTTCCCGTCGCCATCGGACGGTGACGGCCCGTCGCCGCCGTCCGCGCCGGCGCGCGCCCACAGCACCCAGGCCGCGAAGACGCCGTAGAACAGCGTCTGCACCAGCGTCGAGCGGAAGAAGCGCGCGCCCTTCGCGCCCTCGAAGCGCACGCCGAGCGCCTCCTCCAGCGCGGCCCGCACCGACGCCAGCGACGGCGCTTCGCCCGCCGCCTCCACCCGCGCCAGCGCGTCGCGCGCATACGACGCGAGCAGCCACGCAAGGTCCTTCGGCTCGGCCAGCCGGGCGCGGTGCGACAGCGCGCGGCAGAGGTACTCGCCGAAGCCGGCCCCCACCTCGCGGGCGAACGCCCGCGGCGACTCCAGCCGGCGGCCGAACTCCTCGGCGCCGGCGGCCAGCCGGAAGGTCTCGAGCCGCGCCGGCCGGCCCGCCGCGTCCTGGCCGACCAGCACGAAGTCGCGCATGTTGGTCACCAGCACCAGGCGGTAGCGTTCCCAGTAGCGGCTCACCTGAGCGCCCTCCGCCGTCAGCCAGGCGTCGCCGGCGGCGGACTTGACCTCGACCACGCCGCCTTCCGGGGTCTGGCCGGGGCGCGGGCGGCCCCGCTGCACCTGCCGCTTCGCGTAGAGGCCGAAGTCGGGGTGGCCGGCGCCCTGGTCGGCGAGCTCGGCGACGCAGAACACCTTCGGCCGCAGCGCGCCGCCGACGGCGTTCAGCAGGGTGGCCAGCGGCGTGTAGTTCGAGCGCTCCGCCGTCGCGCCGCCGGAGGCGCGGATCCAGTGCAGGTAGGCGAGGTAGTCCTCGACCGCCGCGGTCAGCCGCTTCGTCGTCGCCGTCATCGCGAACGGACGGTGAGCAGCATGGCGGCAATCGTATCAGACCGCCCGCCGGCCCCGCCGACGTTACGCGGCGCCCTTCCTTCACGTCGCCGCCGGCCCCGGAGGATGGCTCGTCAAGGCGTCCTGCGCGGTGACGGAGCGTGGCGACGCCGCCCGGTCGCCGGCCGCGTCCACCGTGGTCTGGCCGCGCCCGGCGGCGTTCCGTGATCACCGCGCCCGACCCGCCTCCGCCCGCGGCGCGGTACACTGCCCCCATGGCGCGCAGCACCTCCTACCTGCTCGGCCGGCTGGCGGGGCGGCAGTTCCGCAAGGCGAAGTGGGTGTGGGACTCGGTGGCCGGCAGCGAGGACGACGCCATCCGCGCCCAGCAGGGGCTCGGCCGGGAGATGGCGGCGGCCCTCCGCGAGCAGGCGCCGGGACCGGCCGCCCCGGACGTGCAGGCGCTGCTCGACGAGCTGACGGAGACGCTCGCGGCGTGCGTGCGCAACCCGCTCCACCGCTTCGAGGCGGCCGTCGCGGCCGGCGGCCGGCCGGCGGCGTTCGCGCTGCCCGGCGGCTACGTCTTCGTGACGCCGGCCCTGGTCGAGGCGACCGGCCGCGACCGCGACGAGCTGGCCTTCGTCATCGGACACGAGATGGCCCACGTGGTCCGCGGCCACGCGATCGACCGCATCCGGCTCGAATGGAGCCGGAAGGCGCTGTCGGCCGTTTCCGTGGCCACGCCGGCCGGGCGCGCCGTGGCACCCTGGCTGCGGCGGGTCGGCGTGCAGTGGCTCGAGAAGGCGTACTCGCGCGAGCAGGAGTTCGAGGCGGACGAGCTGGGCGGACGCCTGATGCGCGCGGCCGGATTCGACCCGCGCGGCTGCGCGCGGATGCTGGAGCGCTTCGGCCGCCTGGAACGCGGGTCCGACCCGCTGGGCGTCGCCGCCTACCTGTCGACGCATCCGCCGGTCGACGACCGCATCCACCACCTGCGCGAGCGGCTCGATCTCGGAACCCCGGTCCGATAGGCGGACCGGGCCGGCAGGATTCAGCCCGCCGAACCGTTCCGTCCCGCGGCGACGGCGTCGAGCACGCGCGCGACGAACGCGCGGACCACGTCTCTCGACGTGTCGAAGTCCGCGCCCTGCTCCATGAAGTCGTGGTAGAAGTTGGCGTGGAACTTCTCCGCCGTCGTGAATCCGGCCAGAAGCGCTTCGTCGCGGCGTTCATCGGCCAGCCGCCGCGCGGCGGTTCCGAGCGCACCGTGATTGCCGAACGGCCAGCCACGCTGCTGCGCAACGGCCATGACGGCGTGCGACGCGGCGCCCCACGTCTTTTCCGATCCCTGCAACACGTCGCCCGCCGCGAACTCCACGTCCGCGGCCTCGAGGAAGTTCCGCGCCGTCCGCACGTGCTCGCGCACCCGCATGCGTCCACGATACCGGATCGTCCCGCGTGCTATTCTCCACGGTCGCCGGAGCCTCCCCGATGCGCGAACGGCCGCACCAGATCGTCAGCCGGCCCGACGCCGGCGCGGGGCCGCTCTCGTACGAGGGACGGACCCGGCGCCGCTTCGCCCGCCGCCTGCGGCTGCTCGGCATTCCCGAAGACCTCCGCGGCTGGTCGGTGCTCGACGTCGGCGCCTGGCACGGCTTCTTCTCGTTCGAGTGCGAGCGGCGCGGGGCCGACCGGGTGCTGGCCGTGGACAGCTTCGCCTGGGACCGCTTCGGCATGGACGAGTTCCTGGCCGCCCGCGAGCGCCTCGGCTCGTCGGTGGAGCACCGGCGCGCCGACGTGCACGAGCTCGACCCGGACGAGATCGGGCGGTTCGACCTCGTGCTGCTGCTCGGCGTCTTCTATCACCTGCGGAACCCGCTGACCGCCCTGGAGCGGCTCGCGCGGGTCACGAGGCGGCTGCTGATCTGCGAGACCCACGTCCTGCTGCCGTTCGTCCACGAGCGGTACCCGCTGGTGCCGTTCTTCCCCGGCGACGCGGGCGCGCGGGAGACGCCGCGCGAGCTGTGCGCCATGCCGACCCTGACCGCCCTGGAGCTGATGCTACAATCCGTCGGGTTCAACGAGGTCGAAACGGTCTACAGCCCGTCCTTTCGCTACTGGAAGAAGTTCGTCGCGCTCGTGACCAACCGCCCGCGCTCGGGGCGGGGGATCGTGCACGCGCGCGTTTCGCCGGCGTCGCCGACGCCAGGGGAAGCAGGACGCCGATGAAGATTGCCGTGCTCGGCCTGGGGACGATGGGCGCGCCGATGGCCGCCAACCTGATCAAGGCCGGCTGCGAGGTCACGGTCCACAACCGGACGCGGAGCCGGGAGGAGCCGCTGGCCCAGCTCGGCGCGGCGCGGGCCGGAAGCCCGGCGGCGGCGGCGGCCGAGGCGGACGTCGTCCTGAGCTGCGTCTCGGACACCCCGGACGTCGAGCACGTGCTGTTCGCGGGCGGCTCCGGCGCCGTTCACGGCCTGCGGGACGGCGGGCTGGTCATCGACTGCTCGTCCATCGCCCCGGCGGCGACGCGGCGCTTCGCGGAGCGCTTCCGCGCGAAGGGCGTCGGCTACGTCGACGCCCCGGTGTCCGGCGGGTCGGAAGGCGCGGTCAGGGGCACGCTCACGATCATGTGCGGCGGCGCCGAGGAGGACTTCGCACGCGCCGAGCCGGTGCTGCAGATCGTCGGCGCCCGGGTGACGCGCGTCGGCCCGGCCGGCTGCGGCCAGATCGCCAAGATGGCCAACCAGGTCGCGATCTCCGGCACGTTCCTGGCCCTGGCCGAGGCGCTGACCCTCGCCTACCGGGCCGGCGCGAACCCCGAGCGCGTGGCCGCGGCGCTGGACGGCGGCGTGGCCGGATCGTGGATACTCGCCAACCGGTCCCGGAAGATGCTGAACGACGACTACCCGCTCGGCTTCCGCACCCGCCTGCACCGCAAGGACCTGGGGATCGCCCTCGACGCCGCCCGCGAGTTCCACGTGCCCGCGCCGGTCGCCAGTCTCGTCGCGACCATCGAGGACGCGCTGATCGCCCAGGGCCGCGGCGACGAGGACATGTCCAACCTGGCCCGCTTCGTCCGCGAGGGCGCCGGGGTGCCCGCCGGACCGATGAAGGCCTGACGATGCCCGGCAAGGTGCGCTCCGGATCGGCCGCGGCCCTCGATGGGCTGCTGCGCGACGGCATGACCATCATGGTCGGCGGCTTCGGCCTGTGCGGCGTGCCGCAAAACCTGTGCGTCGCGCTGCGCGATTCGGGGGTGACCGGACTCACCTGCATCAGCAACAACGCCGGCGTCGACGGGGCCGGCCTGGGGCTGCTGCTCGACACGCGGCAGATCCGCAAGATGGTCGCCAGCTACGTGGGCGAGAACAGGACGTTCGAGAGCCAGTTCCTCGACGGTTCGCTCGAGGTGGAGCTGAACCCGCAGGGCACGATGGCCGAGCGCATCCGCGCGGCCGGGGCCGGCATCGGAGCGTTCTTCACGCCCACCGGCTACGGCACCCCGCTGACCGAGGGCAAGGAGACGCGGCGGCTCGACGGCCGCTGGCAGGTGCTGGAGACGGCGCTGCACGCCGACCTGGCCCTGGTCAAGGCGTGGAAGGCGGACGAGGCGGGCAACCTCGTCTACCGCATGACCGCGCGCAACTTCAACCCGCCGATGGCCGAGGCGGGCCGCGTGACGGTGGCCGAGGTCGAGGAGATCGTGCCGGCCGGCGCGCTCGACCCGCACCTGGTCCACACGCCGGCGGTCTACGTCGACCGCATCGTCGTCGGCGAGGATCCGACGAAGGTCATCGAGCGCCGCCGGACGCGGCCGGCGTAGCCCGGCCCCCGCGCGGCGGCATCCCGAAGGAGGCGGCCGTGGCCCTGACACGAGAGCGGATGGCGGCGCGCGCCGCGCGCGAGATGCGCGACGGCGACTACGTCAACCTGGGCATCGGCATCCCGACCCTGTGCGCGAGCTTCATCCCGCCCGACGTGAGCATCATGCTGCAGAGCGAGAACGGCCTGCTCGGCATCGGCCCGTACCCCGCCGAGGACGAGGTCGACGCCGACCTGATCAACGCCGGCAAGGAGACGGTGACCGCCGTCGACGGGGCCAGCTTCTTCAGCAGCGCGCAGAGCTTCGCCATGATCCGCGGCGGCCACATCGACCTCGCCGTCCTCGGCGCCATGCAGGTCTCGGCCGCCGGAGACTTGGCCAACTGGATGATCCCCGGGGCGATGGTCAAGGGGCCGGGCGGCGCGATGGACCTCGTCTCCGGCGCCCGGCGGGTCCTGATCGTCATGGACCACCTCTCGAAGCGCGGCGACCGGAAGATCCTGAACGAGTGCAGCCTGCCGCTGACCGGCAAGGGGGTCGTCAACACGATCGTGTCGTCGCTGGCGGTGATGGAGGTCCAGCCGGACGGCCTGCGCCTGCTGGAGCGCGCCCCCGGCGTCTCCGTCGACGAGATCCGCGCGGCCACCGAGCCGGAGCTGATCACCGGCGGCGACGTGCCGGAGATCGCCCTGTAGAAGGCGGCCTCCGGACGGCCGGGAACGGCCGCGGTTCGGGAGTCGGCCGCGCGCGCCCGTGTCATCGGAGAGCGCCGGGGGCGGGCTGGCCGTCGGCCGCGACGAACCCCCCGACGGCGGGCGGACCCGATACGGCCGCCTCCAGCTTCTCCTGCTCGGCGGCGACGGCGACGATCACCGGCACGTCCGGGGCCAGCGCGGCCGCCCGGTCGAGATGACGCCGGGCCACGGGCAGGTATTCCGGGTCTCGGCCCGCGGCGGTCTGGTAGAAGACCGCCAGCACCGCCTCGAACCGCCAGTTCCGCGGCTCGGCCGCCAGGCCGCGCCCGGCCTCCGTCGCGACCAGCGCGACCGTGCGCTGGAAGTCCGGTTCGGACAGGCCGCCGAGTTCGGCGGAGGCCGCGGCTGCGAAGTGTCGGCGCGGATGGTTCGCAAGGCCGGGGAAAGCGTGGATGGATCGGAGGAAGTCGGCCTGCCGCCCCGGCCAGGGCCGAGGCGTCCGGACGGCGTCGGCCAGGGCGGACGCGGCGGAATACACGCGCGCGTTGACGAACACGAGCGACGCCGCCGTCAGCGCCGCGGCCGCCGTCAGCGCCGCGGCCGCCGTCAACGCCGCGGCGCGCGTGGCCGCCGTCAACCAGCCGGCGGCGGGATCGAGCCTCGCGCGCGTGGCCGCCGGCCGGCGCTTCCGCCCCCTGGCCTCGGCCGCGGCCACGAAGGCGGCGAGGAGAGCGAACTGCGGCATCGTCGCCGCGGTGTCGAACAGGAAGAGGTTCTGGACGAAGTACGAGACCAGCGCCGCGCCGACGAGGTACACGCCGAGCTGCTCCCAGCCCGCCAGACGGCGGAGCGACCGCAACAACACCGACGCCATGACGGCCCAGAGCGCCAGATACGACAGCAAGCCGAGGACGCCCTTGGTCGCCAGCTCTTCGATCGGCTTGTTGTGGGGGTAGTCGGTGAAGTCGAAGCCGTCCACGGCGTCCGCGCCGCCGTGGCGTCCCCAGGCGACGACGAAGTTCTCGGGGCCCCAACCCAGTACGGGCCGGTCCCGGAACGCCCGCAGTCCCGCCGCGCCGAAGACGATGCGCGCCCGGCTGCCGCTGTCCATCCCCATGGCCAGGATCCTGGCCGACGTGGGTTGGGTTCCGAGGATCCGGTCGGGGGGCGCCGTCGTTGCGGCCGCCACCAGAACGGCCGCGATTGCGACCACGGCCAGGACGGCGCCGGCCGCCCGGCGCGCGGCCGGCATCCGGCCCCACGCCGCGTAGGCCGCGAAGACCAGACCCGCGGCCCCCAGACCGACCACGGCGCCGCGGGTGCCCGTCAGCCAGAGCGCCCAGAGGTTGACGAGGACCATCCCCCCCCACAGGCCCCTGACCCAGGGGAGGAAGGCGCCGCGCCGGCCGGCGGACGGCCGTCCGAACGACTCGACGACGAGCGCCGCGCCGGCCACCGCGGCGACCATCGCGTACGCGCCCAGGAAAGCGGGGTTGTTGAACGTGGCGCTCATCCTGTAGCTCGGGTCGCCGAACAGGTCGACGTCGATGAGATAGTGGTGATACGCCAGCCCCGCCGCGCACGCCGCGGAACTCACCGCGAGGTTGACGCTGAAGAGCAGCCGCCAGTCGGCGGCGCTCCGGAACACCGAACCGGCCATGAGCGTGAACAGGAACCAGTGGGCGAGGTCGAACACGCCCTGCATGCGATCGTAGGTGGACCACAGGCTTCTGGTGGGACTGACGCCGAACGCCCCCGCGAGCGCCGATACGAGCAGCCAGACGGCGAACGCGAACGCCGTCCACGACCAGGACGGACGGCGTCGGCGGTCGAAGAGAACCAGCGCGGCCCAGACGGCCGCCGTGACCTCGATGATCGAGCGGGCGTAAACCGCCTTTCCGACGACGAACGGCGAGAACGCGGCCGGGGTGACGACCAGGGGGGTCGCCAGGACGAGGAGGACGCCGCCGCGGACGATCCAGGCCAGGACGAGACCGGGGTCCGGCGCGGGCCGCCGACGCGGGAGGCCGAACCGGCCCGGCCACGGAATCCGAACCGGGCGGCGGGCGGGGGCGTCGCCCATCCGCGGGTCAGGCCGACGCGGGATTGCGGCGGGCCTCGTCGAACGGGGCCCGCCGCAAGGCGCCGTTGACCGGCGAGCCCGGCCGCATCTCCCCGGCCCTTATGCGCGCCGCCAGCGGCGATAGAGACCGGCGCCGAACAGGAGCATCCCGAGCAGTCCCGCCGCGGCCAGCGGCAGGGCCGGAACCCCCGGAGCTCCGACGGTGACGTCGAACTCGGTTCTGATCTCCGCCGCCCCTCCCGGCCGCGAGGCGGAGACCGTGACGGTGGCCGTCCCGGGACCCACGGGCGTGATGATCACGCCCGGATTGGGCGTTACCGTTACCGTTACCACCGTCTCGTCGGAAGACGTCGCCCTGAAGACGTCGCCGGGGGCGGTGCCGGTGAAGATCTGCGTCACCTCGACGCGCACCGGCTCGCCGCCCGCCTGCAAACCGCCGCCGCCGCCCGCGCCGTCACCACCGCCCGCGCCACCGCCGCCGCCCGCGCCGTCGCCGCCACCCACGGCGGCGGCGATCACGCGATCGACGTTCTCCTGCACGGTGGGCTCCGGGCGGGTCCGGATGCGCTCCTGGGCCGGAGGCGCCGGGTCCACCGGAGACGTCGGGTCCTGCATCAGGATCGTCATCAGCGCCGACGTCGAGGCCGCGCCCGCCCACGACACGGTCCCCACGATCCCCACGAGGAACGCCACAAGGAGCGCGGCGATACGCCCTCCCCGACGGAACTGCACTTGATGACTCCTCATGGTCTCATTGCCTCCAACGACATCGGACACTCCCGCCACACGTACCGGCCCCTCGGCTCATTGTAGCAGAGAGAGCAACGCCGCTTGTTCCCTCGCTTCATCCCGACCGTCCGCTCACGCGCCCGGCGCGCCCGGCGCGCCCGGCGAGTGACGCCCTCCGCATGCCCGGTGGCCTCCACCAAGGTTATCGACCGCTGGGACGATCGACGTTAGGGCGACACGCGGTACCGTAGGGTGAAACGGGCCGGATGTCAAACACGATGCCGTTTCCGGGGGGGGGGGGGGTACACGCCCGAAAAAGTCGGTCGAGACCGCCCGCCGCGGCCCGCCGGCGGACATCCGCCCGCCAGTTGCTCCCGGGCCGTGAACGCCACCGGACTAGCGCCCACCAAGCGTCGCCTTGCGGCTCCGCTTGGCGCCCATCCTGACCGCTCCAGGAGTCCGCGCCGTTCTACGGCGCAGACTCCTAGTAGCAGAGCATCGCGACGACGACGACGAGGACCGCCAGGATGACGAACCACTGCCAGATCTCCTGCTGGTCCTCGGACGGAACGAGCTGGAAGGTGACGGCGCGGTGGGCGTCGACGGCGTCGCGCAGGAACGGCGCCGCGGACAGGCCGGTGTTCTCGAGGACGAACGAGCCGCCCCCGGAGCGCTGGTCGAACATCGCCACGCCGTCCGGGTCGACCCGCGTGCGGATGCCCTCGAGGTCGGCCTCGAGCGTCTCGTCGAAATCGAGGCCGCGCACGTAGTCCTGCAGCACGACGTCGACGTCGACGCCCGCGCGGGTGCCGATCACCACCGGATAGACGGCCAGTCCCCGCCGGCCGAACTCCGAGAGCGCCTGATCGAGGCGGGCGATCTGTTCGTTGTCGGCCGCGAAGTCCCCGTCGGTGAACAGCAGCACGACCCGGTCGGAGCGCCGCGCCGGCTGCCAGTCCTCGTCGCCGCTGTCGAAACGGTCCTGGTTGTCGAGCGACTGGTAGACGTGCTCGAACGCGGCCGCGATGTCGCTGTCCCAGGGGAACGCGTCGCCGGAGAGCTGCTCGGGCGGCGCGATCTGCCCCAACTGCTCGACGAAGCGCTCGGCGTTCGACGACAGGTGCACCTGCCGCAGCGCGGTGGTGCCGAAGACAAACAGGGCCACCCGATCCCCCGGCGTCAGGATCTCCTCGGTGTACAGGCCGAGCGCCTCGCGCACGGCGACCTCCAGCCGCGAGGGGCCGAGGTCGCGGGCCCACATGGAGGCGGAGGCGTCGACGATGACCGCCACGTCGACGTCGCCGCGCTTGAAGCTCGACCCGCCGTACACCCAGAAGGGGCGCGCCGCGGCCAGGCCGAGGATGCTCAGCGTCAGGACCGCCAGGAACCAGAACTTGATGTGCCCGAAGAGCGGGTAGGACGAACCGTGCGTCCGCGGCGGACGGAGGCGCAGCCGGAGGACGAAGACGCCGAGGCCGAACAGCAGCAGCAGCCCGGCGATCGGCACGAACGTCAGGTACTCGGGATTCTGGAACTCGACGCTCTCGCGCAGCGCGGACTGCAGCTCGCCCATCCCGAACGCCCCCCGTCCGGCGTCACCCGCGCCGGCGCCGCACCGGCGTGCCCTCGCCCCGCATCTGCTCGAGCTGCGGCGGCTCGACCTCGCGCAGCGGTTCGAGTGCGCGCCGCACCGCCTCGGGATCGCTGGTCAGGTCGTAGTTCCACTTGTAGTCGAAGCGGCCGGTCCGGTCGGCCCGCAGCGCCCGCTCGTAGTCGGCGTTCACGTCGTCGAGCACTTCCTCGATGAGGGCCGCCTTCTTCAACTGGCCGTCGGGATCGTCGTCGGAGATCGCCCGGTACCGCTGCCGCGCGAGCTGGAACTTGGCGCTCGCCAGCAGGTGCGACGCCCGCGGATCGTCGATCTCGTCGCTCAGATCGCGGACGACCGCGTCGAAGTCCCCGGTCAGGTAGTTGTACGACGCCTGCTGCAGGAAGGCGTCCCCGAAGAGGTAGGCGTCGGAGAACCAGCCGAGCCCCAGGCTCCGGCTGCGCTCGTAGAACCCGGTCACCTCGGCGAGCTGCAGGTCCGCCTGCTCGTAGTCGCCGCGGTTGACCGAATCGCTCAGGGCGTCGAGGTTCGCGTAGAAGCCCCCGAGGCTGCGCGCCGGGACCGCCACCAGCGCCAGGAACGCGACCGCCAGGACGAAGCCGAGCAGGTACTTGAACGACCGCTCCTTGTCGAGAAGGTCCGTCAACGCCATCGTCTGTGCACTCCCCCCGTGCAGCGGCCCGCGGACGCTACGGGCTCGTCCCCCAGAACAGCTCCGCCACGAAACCGAGCGGGATGCCGACGACCAGCAGGCCCATCGCCAGCAGCAGGAAACGCCCGTAGATCGGCACCTTCAGGGCGCGGTGGCGCTGCTCCACCCGCACCGCCTCGCGTTCGTCGATCGCCCGGTAGGCCTCGAGCAGGCTGTCCTCGTCGGTCACGTCGAAGTAGTCGCCGCCGTACTCGCGGATCATCTCGATGAGGCGCGGCGTGCTCGGATGGCCGATCATCGCCGTGCGGACGTCGCTCGTGTTGATGTAGATGATGTAGGGCGTGACGTTGCGCTGGCTCAGCGCCGCGAACTCCGCGTCGGGGAACTCGTCGACCGCCGCGTCGGTCACGATCAGCACGGCGCGGTTCACCTGATCGCCGCCGAGCGCCGCCTCGTCCTGATCGAGCTGCTTCGTGATCGACTGCAACGGCCGGATGATGTTGGTGTCCCCCTCGGCCGGCACGATGCGCACCTTGTCCGGCGGCACGACCATCGCCTTGTCGAGCCGCTGCGTCATCACGTAGGGCGCGTCCCAGACCTGGAAGTAGTACAACTCGTCGTCCATGACGAAGTCGTCCACCATGTAGGGATAGGTCGAGAAGAGCCACAGCGAGACGCGGTCGTTCTTGCCCCGGCGCATGTCGAGGAAGCGCAGGTGCGCGTCGCGGGCCACCTCGGCCTTCGACTTCCCGGTGTCGGGGAACTCCCAGGCCATCGAGCCGGAGGTATCGACGAGGTCGACCCGCACGCGCGACTCGATGGTGCCGCTGACCTCCTCGGTCGCGGTCAGGAACGGGTCCGCCGCGGCGAAGAGCATCAGCGCCAGCGCGCCTCCCACGAGCGCCTTGGGCAGCGAGTGGGCCGTCCGGACCCAGAACCGCTTGGTGTGCCGGCGCTCGATCACGTGCCCGGAGTGCTGGCGCGCGTGCCGGCGGCGGCGGAACGCCAGGCGGGCCGCCGAGGCCGCGGCGACCAGGGCGACGGCGATCGCCAGCCCCGCGGCCAGCGCCGCGTCGCCGTAGCGCACCTGGGCGAACTCGGTCTCCAGCATCTCGGCCAGGCCGCTGTTCAGGAACGCGGCGAACTCCGTCCAGGGTTGCAGCATGGTCCCCTACCCGTCGAACACGCTCGTGAACGCGCGCCAGAGGCGCACGTGCGGACGCAGCGCCGCGAGGGCGTCGTCCAGCGTCCGGGCCTCTTCCCGGGGGTTCTCGATGGTCGACGCATCGCCCCGCTCGAGCCCCGCGTGGTGCTCGGCGAGCCGCGACGCGAGCGTCGCCAGCGCCGTCTTGCGCCCGCCGTCGTCGAGTCCTTCCACGTGCCGCAGGATGTCCTTCGGCGTGTCGCCGCTGCGCAGCGCCGGCAGCTCGGCCCGCAGGTACTCGCGCGTGGAGATGACCAGGTCCTGCTTGAGGCCGCCCAGCGCCCCGTTGCCCCCGGCCGCGTCGAGCGCGCGCACGTGACCCTGCAGGGTCCGGCGCGCCTCCCAGATGGACGGCGGGACGGGAACCTGCGCCTCCAGCCGCTCGATCTCCTCGAGCTCGCGGGCCACCTCGGTCGGGACCACTTCCCTCCGGCGCCACTGGCGGACGAGGAACCCCAGCCACACCAGCAGCGGCAGGGGGGCCACGGTCCAGGCCAGCGCGCCGAAGAGCGCGGCGCGGCCGCCGAACTCGCCCAGCTCGATGGTGTCGCGGACGTCGAGGACCGGCACGTCGGTCATCGTCGACACGTAGCGGACCAGCCCCTGCCCGCCGTCCACCTGCTGGATCTCGGCGTCCTCGACGTCTTCGCCGAGGTCGCGGATCAGGTAGTAGAAGCTGAACGGCGGGACGGCGTAGACCGCCTTCTCCGGGGCGATGATGCGCAGTCCGTACTCGAAGTCCCAGACGTGCTCGTCCTCGATCCGCCGCTTCGCCACGTCGAGCGACACGGCCTCGAAGGGGTGCACGGGCAGGTTCTCCGGCGCCATCCGATCCTCGAGGACGATGATCTCGCGCCCCTCGGAGACCAGGTCCGGGAAGCGCAGCCGGTAGGTCTGCGAGATGACGTCCCCGGTCTTGACGACGGTGGGCTCGAGCGCCAGCGTCTCGACGGCGATCGGCGGCTGCGCCGCCGCCGATCCCGCGGCCCCCAGGGACACGACGAACGTCGCGGCGGCGAGGCGTCTCACCATGCTTCCTTCCGTTCCGCTCAGCGGGCGGTCCGCGCGATCAGGAACTCGGCCAGGGCGTCGGCGTGGTTCCGGGGAGTCAGCACGACCGAATCGACCCCGCTCCGGTGCTTCAGCATCGACCGCAGCTCCTCGGTCCGCTCCTCGATCGTGCGCCGGATGGCGCCGGCCTTGCGGGCGGAGATGACGGTCTGCCGGTCGGTCTCCATGTCGTTGATCCGGATGTAGCCGAGCCTGCTCCGGACCTGGAACTCCTCCGGGTCGTCCAGGATGAGCATCATCATATCGTGCTTCGCGGCCAGCGTGCCCAGCAGCCTGAAGTCGAGCGCCGCCCGGTCGTTGACGAAGTCGACGGCGTCGGAGATCAGGATCAGCGTGTGGCGGTTCTTCAGGCGCGACGCGATGAACCGGAACGGCACCGTGAAGTTCGCCGTCCGCTTCTCCGGGAACCGCCGCTGCAGCTCGATCCTGTCGAAGATCTGCCGGGCGATGTAGAAGACCTGCGGGCTGCCCAGCTTCGGCTTGACGAACGTCTCGATGCGGTCCGAGAAGCCGAGCAGGCCCACCGGGTCGCGGACGTTGGCGCGGGTCAGCCCGATGTTGCCGATCAGGTCGAGCATCAGCAGGGCCTTGCTCGACGCCCGCGAGAGCTGGAACAGGATCGACGACGACAGGTCGACGACGAAGAGCGCGCGCAGCTCCTTCGGCTCCATCCGCTCGATGCGGAACAGCTTCTCCGGGTACGTGCGCAGGCTGAGCACCCAGGCGATGTCCTTCAGCGGCTGCCCCGGGCGCCACTGGTCGACCCCGACGATGTCGTAGCCGGCGCCCTTGAACCCGCTCTTGTGGTCGCCGTAGTGGATGGAGGTCGACTTCTTGCGCGTCTTGATCCCGTGCTTGATGTTGCGGAAGCGCGCGAAGACCTCCTCTATTTCCACGGCGGGACCTCCATGTCCGCCAGGATCCGGCGGAGCAGGTCCTCCTTGTTGACCGAGAACTCCATCCCCTCGCGCAGCACCAGGCGGTGCGCGAGCACCGGCTCGGCGACCGCCTTGACGTGGTCCGGCGTGATCACCGTGTCGCCCTGGAAGAACGCGAAGGTGCGCGCGACGGCTTCGAGGTGGAAGTGGACGCGGGGCGAGATGCCGACCCGGACGTACTCCCGGACGGTCCGGGTGGCGCGCCCCTGGACCCGGTGCGGCCGCGTGTTGCGGATCAGCCGCACCTTGTACTGCTGCGCGTAGTCGGACATCTTCACCGTGTCGAAGATGTGCTGCGCGATGTCGAGCACCTCGTGGAGGTTCGTCAGCTTCTCGACCTGCTTGCCGACGACGTTGCGGGCGCTGATGTTCAGCTCGTCGTCCTCGTGCTCCGGATCCATCATGTTGATGGACAGCGTGGTCCGGTCGAGCTGCGCCACCGGGTTGGCGAACGTCCCCTCCTCCTCGCCGAAGATGTTCTCGGTGCAGATCACCATGAAGAACCGGGGGCCGGAGACGTCGTCGTAGTCGCCCGACAGGGGGAAGAGCGGCAGCATCTTCCCCTCGGACAGGTTGCCGTAGTCGGAGTTGAGGGTCGCCGAGCTCTCCTCCATCCCCTCGAGCACGGCGGCCTTGGTCTTGCCCGACAGCCGGTTGTCCTCGTCGATGAGGACGATGTGGGCCATCAGCTTGCCCGGCTTGAAGTGGATCTTGCGGCTGCCGTCGACCTCCTCGACGATCGTCTCGTAGCCGAGGATGTCCTCCGGCATGTAGGTCGGCAGGCCCTGGATGCGCTCGAACTTCGCGTCGATCGCCATCGCGCAGGCGCTGACCAGGTCGGTCTTGCCGGTGCCGGTCGGCCCGCGGAACATGACGTGGGGCTGGCGCAGCTTCTTCCCCTGGCTCAGCTTGTCGGTGTACGGCAGGAGCGTGAAGAACGCCCACGACAGTATCCGCGCCGCGTCGTCGAGCCCGTACAGCCACTTGGTGGACTCGCTCTGGAAGCGCTGCACGACCTCGTTGGCGCGATCGCGATCAACGGCCGGTCTGGTCTCGACAGTCATCGGTCGTACGAGCCGCCTTTCCCACGGAGGAACGCCCGGAAAAGGGGCAAGCATATCAGCGTCGACGGCCCCGCGCTACCGGCGCGGCTTGGCATCCGGCCGGCGGAGTGACAACATGCGCCGTTCGGCCGGCGCCGGCGCCGGGGACCGGGAGGGACGCGACGATGCCACTGATGACGGCGGAGGACTACAGGGACAGCCTGCGCGACGGGCGGACGGTCTACTACCGCGGGAAGCGCGTGGAGGACGTGACGGCTCATCCCGTGATCGGCCGCGCGGTCGACCACGCGGCCATCGACTACCGCATGGCCCACGACGCCTCGGAGCGGCCGCTGGCCGTGGTCGACGGCCCCGGGGGGCCGTGCTCGCGGTACTACGCCGTCCCCCGCACGCCGGAGGACCTGCTGCAGCGCAGCGCGCTCATCGAGCGGGCCACGGCCCTCGGCGGCACGCTGGTGGTCCTGGTCAAGGAGATCGGCTCCGACGCGCTGTTCGCCCTGCGGCTGATCGCCGGCCACATGGACCGCCGCAACCGGACCAGCTACCTGAAGCGCGTCGAGGCGTTCCACGCGCACTGCCGCGACCGGGACCTCGCGGTGGCCGTGGCGCAGACCGACGTCAAGGGCGATCGGAGCAAGGGCCCCGCCGGGCAGGCGCACCCGGACTACTACGTGCGGGTGGTCGCGCAGGACGCCGGCGGACTGACGCTGCGCGGCGCCAAGGCGCACACCTCGGCGGCGACCAACGCCCACGAGATCATCGTCCTCCCCACCCGCAACCTGTCCGCCGGCGAAGAGGCTTACGCCGTCGCCTGCGCGGTGCCGGCCGACGCGCCGGGGCTGACGATGCTCGCCAGCGGCTACGGCCGGGCGGGCAACCCGTTCGAGAACCCCATCAGCGCGAAGCACAAGATGATGGAGACGCTGACCGTCTTCGACGACGTGAAGGTGCCGTGGGAGCGCGTGTTCCTGAACGGCGAGGTGGACATGGCGGGGCCGCTCGCCAAGGCCTTCGTCGAGTTCCACCGCTTCACCGCGGTCAGCTACAAGCTGCCGCTCGTCGACCTGTTCGTGGGCGCCGCGCACCTGATGGCGGAGTACAACGGGATCCTGCGCGCCGGGCACGTGCGCGACAAGCTGGCGAAGCTGATCGCCTACGCGCGGATCTGCCGCGGCATGACCCGCGAGGCGGCCCGCGAGGCGGCCGTCGTGGACGGCGTCGCGATCCCCAACGCCGAGCTCGTCAACGTCGCCAAGCTGCACTTCGCCACCAACTACCACCAGGCGCTCGCGTGGGTGCAGGACGTCGCGGGCGGCCTGCTCGCCACCGGCCCGAGCGCCGAGGACCTGGAGGACCCGAAGCTGGGCGCCCTGATCGACCGCTACCTCGGCGCCGCGGGCGCGCCGGCGCGCGACCGCCTGCGCCTGATGAACCTGATCGCCGAGATCACGGCCACCGACTTCGGCGGCTACCAGGCGGTGCTGGCGGTGCACGCCGAGGGCAGCATCGAGGCCGAGAAGATGACCATCTGGCGGCAGCACGACGTCGAGCCGAGCGTGCGCTACGCCAAGCGCCTGGCGGGAATCGCCACGTAGGGCCTCCGGCCGGGTCGGGCGCCGGGCGGAGCCGCTGGCGGGCGCTAGCGGACGCCGCCGCCGAAGGTGACGCCGACGTAGACCTCCCGGCCGGGCGACGGCTCGTAGTAGCGGCGGCCGAACGCGTTGGTGATCGCCGACGAGTTGTACCGCTCGTCGAACAGGTTGTCGATGCCCACGAACGGGCGCACGTCGACGCCGGCCCACCGCCCGTCCCAGCCGAAACGCAGGTCGACCACCGTGTAGGCCCAGTTCGTCGCGGCCGAGTCGTTGGCGTTGGTGAGGAAGAACTCGTCGACCCAGCGCACGGAGGCGCTCGACCGCAGGCCGAACGGCGCCGCGTAGTCGACGCCGGCGAACAGGCGCCGGGGAGGCGCGCCCGGCTCCAGGTTCCCGCTGAAGTCGGCGTCGTCCAGGACGAACCGCCGGAAGACGAAGTCCTGGGAGGTGTAGGCCACGCGCGCGCCGAGGCGCGAGACCGGCTGCCAGTTGATCGCGAGCTCGACCCCGTTGCGGGACGTCTCGCCCGCGTTGTCGAAGAACGTCTGCTCGTCGGCGCGCTGGAACGGCACGAACGCGTCCAGCACGCGGGCGCGGTAGACCGCGACCTCGTACTGCAGCCGGGCCGGCTGGATCAGCCCGCGCAGCCCGACCTCGGCGCTGCGCAGCCGCTCCGGATCGAGGAGCTGGTTGAAGCCGCCCGCCCCGGTCGGCGTGTTCGAGAGCTCGACCGTGGTCGGCGTCTCGTAGGCGGTGGCGAAGTTGCCATAGACGTTCAGGTTCGGCGCGGCCGCCACCGTCAGCCCGACCGACGGGCTGGCCGCGCCCATGGTCCGATCGCCCGACTGGTCGCCGTCGTCCAGCTTCCGGTCCGTCGCCCGGAACCGGTAGTAGTCGTACCGCGCCCCGGCGGTCAGGGTGACCCGCGCGTGCGGCGAGAGGCTCACCTGCGCGAACGGCCCCGCCGACAGCACGTCCTCCTGTTGGTCCAGGGCCAGGTCGCCGCGGTGCGCCGTGCCGCCGACGACGAACGGCGGCCGGAAGCCGAACTCCATGCGGCTGTCGTTCTGCGACGCCACGTCGACGCCGGCCGTCCACTCGACGGTCGTCGAGCCGGCCCGCGCGGCCCCGAGGTACTCGGACCGCATGCCGGCCGCGCGGCGGCGGAGGTCGATGACGCGGCCGACGCCGCCGGCGTCGAGCGCGCGCCGGGCGCCCCAGCCGGTGGCGCGGACGAGCTGCGCGCCCGCGAAGCGGTGCTCCAGCGTGACGCCGCCCTGCCCCTGCGCGGCGGCCTCGCCCCAGTTCTGCTCGGCGACGGTGGGGCTGCGGTGACCCGAGCAGCCGAAGCGGCCCCCGCACGGGCGGGCCTGGCGCGGGTTCGCGCCGTCCGGCGCCGGCAGCCGCGGGTCGCCGGCCTGCGCCGCGGTCAGGAAGCTCGGGCTCTGGGCGAACGGCGCGTCGTAGTGGTTGAAGATGCCGGACACGTCGGTGCGCTCCGACACGGCCCGGCGCACCACGACGTTGGTCTGGCGGACGTCCGCCGCGCTGTGGTCGCGCCAGCCGTCGGTGTGGAAGCGGCTGAAGCTGCCCATGAACCGCGTGCCGCCGCCGTCGTGGCCGTCGACGCGCAACTGCTGGCGGTTGTAGCCGTTGCTGCCGACCTGCAGGTCGGGGCGGATGGTCAGCCGCCGCGACGGGTCGATCTCGGTGAACAGGCTGATGACGCCGCCGGCCGAGTTGCCGTAGAGCACGGAGCTGGGCCCGCGGATGACCTCGATGCGCCGCACCGACCCGAGGTCGACGTTGCCCGGCTCGGTCGTGCCGTCGGCCGTCGTGATCGGAATGCCGTCCTGGATGACGGCCAGCCCGCGCAGCCCGAAGCGCGGCTGCGGCGCGCGGATGCTGAGCCCGATGCCGCCCGACAGCCCGTAGTTGCGCCGGTTCTGGACCAGCAGGCCGGGAATGCCCCGCAGCGCCTCGTCGAGCGACGACTTGCGCTCCGTGAAGTCCAGCGCCTCGGCGCCCACCACCGCCACGGCGTTGGGGACCGACGCCAGGCGCTGGTCGGAACGGGTGACGGTCACCGTCTCGGCCAGCGGCGCGATGGCCAGGGTGAGGTCGAGCGCCGCCGCGCCGCCGGCGACCGTCACCGACGCCGACTCGCCGAGGAAGCCGGGCAGGAACGCCTCGACCTCGTAGCCGCCGTCGGGCAGGCCGGCGATCGCCCAGGCCCCGCCGGCGTCCGTGACGGCGCCGCGCGGCGGGCCGCCGGCCGCGTCCCGCACCGTGACGGCGACCCCCGGCAGGACGCCGCCGAGCTCGTCCCGCACGGTCCCGGCCAGCGAGCCGGACCCGTCCTGGCCGGCCGCCGCCGGCGAGCCGCCGAGGAAGAGACAGAGCGCCGCCGTGGAAGCGGCCCGCGCGAGGCCGACGCCGTCGAATCGAATCGTCGAAAACATGCCCACCCCCGTTGCCGCGAACCCGGGCATCCGCCCCGGCGGACGCCCGCCCCCCGTCGGCCGCGACCGTTGCGCGGCGAAGACGTCCGGGTTCCAACCCGACAGGATAACGGATACGCGGGTCAGGCGCGCATGACGCGGAACGCCAGGGGGGGCGACGGCTTCCCCGCTTCGGCCAGCGCCTCGGCGATCAGGTGGTGGTGGGGCGACAGGTGGCAGACCGGGTCGGTGGCGCCGGCGTCGCCGGTCATCAGGTAGGCCTGGCAGCGGCAGCCGCCGAAGTCGACCTCGCGGCGGTCGCAGCTCCGGCACGGCTCCGGCAGCCAGTCGACGCCGCGGAACCGCTGGAAGACGTCCGACGTGAACCAGATCTCCTCCAGCGACGCGTCCCGCACGTTCGGGAACTCCAGGCCCGCGATCTCCCGCGCGGTCTGGCACGGCAGGGCCGCGCCGTCCGGCGCCACCGCCAGGAAGACCATGCCCCAGCCGTGCAGGCACGCCTTCGGAAACCGCTCGAAGTAGTCGGGCAGCACGTGGATCACTTCCAGCCGCCCGCTGCTCCCCGCCAGGGTCTCCTCCACCACGCGCTGCGCGCGCTCGACCTGCGCGCGCGTCGGCATCAGCGCCGCCCGGTTGCGGAACGCCCAGCCGGTGTACTGCGTGTTGGCCAGCTCCAGCCGGTCGACGCCCCAGGCGAAGGCGGTCTCGATGACCTCGCCGATCCGCTCCAGGTTGTGCCGGTGCAGCACCACGTTGAGGGTCACCGGAAACCCGACCCGCTTGGCGGCCAGCACCGCGTCGCGCTTGCGCTCCCAGGACGGGGCGCCGGCCAGCCGGTCGTTGGACGCCGGATCGGTGTCGAGCAGGCTCACCTGCAGGTGGTCGAGCCCCGCCTCGCGCAGACGCTCGATCATCCCCTCGCCGGCCACCGTGGCCCCGGTGCTCAGGTTCGAGTAGAGCTCGCAGTCACGCGCGGCGCGGACGAGGTCGAGCACGTCGCGGCGCACGAGCGGCTCGCCCCCGGAGAGATGGAGCTGCGCGACGCCGAGCGACGCCGCCTGCTCGAAGACCCGCGCCCACGTGGCCGTGTCCAGCTCGCTCCGGTAGCGGGCGAGCTCCAGCGGATTGCTGCAGTACGGGCACTGCAACGGGCAGCGGTAGGTGATCTCGGCCAGCAGCGCGCGCGGCCGGGGGAGCTCGTTCGGCGGCGGCGTCATGCCCCCGTCCTCTCCCGGCGCGCCGGCGGCGGCCCCTCCCGGCCCGCCGAACGCCGCGGTTCAGTCGGCGGCGGCGTCACGCACCAGCCCCCTTTCGGCGAGCCGGCCGAGGAACTCCCGCACGTCGTCCTCCGGCTCGGCCCCGGGAAACTTCTCCTTCAGCGCCGCCACCATCTCGTCCAGCGGCCGCCCGTCGCACAGCTCGACGATCGCCCGGCCCGGCTCGTTGAGCACGATCATCCCCTCGGGGAAGACGAGCTGGTGCTCGCCGCGCACCCTGTCCCGTCGGTAGCGCGCGTGCGGCGCCAGCACCGGCCGCCGGACGCCCTCCTCCTTCGTCACTCCGCCGTCCCGCCGGCCGGGGTCGCGCACCGGTGGTGGATGGCGTCGAGCTGCGCCCAGAGCAGGTCGCACTTGAAGCGCAGCGCCGCCGCCGCCCGCTCCTGCTCCGGGCGCGTCACGCAGTGGTCGAGGACGATCCCCAGCCCGTGGTCGGTGTCGCGCGGCGCCTGCGTGAGGCGCGACCGGAAATAGGCGAGCGCCTCGGGATCGATCCAGGTGTAGTGCTTCTCGAAGGCCGCCAGCCGGGTCGCCATCAGGTTGGGCGAGAACAGCTCGGTCAGCGACGAGGCGACGCCCTCCACCCAGTGGCGCGTCTCGACGAACTTCACGTAGGCGTCGACGGCGTAGCGCACGCCGGGCAGCAGCCGGCGGTCGTCTTCGAGCTCCTCCGGGGCCACGCCGGTGGCGGCGGCCAGACGCAGCCACTTGTCGATGCCGCCCGGGGCGCCGTCCCGGCCGTCGTGGTCGTGGATCCGCTGGATCCACTTCTGGCGGATGGCGCGATCGGGGCACCGCGACAGCAGGATGGCGTCCTTGATCGGGATGTTCTTCTGGTAGTAGAAGCGGTTGGCGACCCAGAGCTGGAGCTGTTCGCGGCTCAGCCGGCCGTCGTTCATCAACCGGTGGAAGGGATGCCGGTCATGGTAGCGGGCCTGCCCGACGGCCCGCAGCTGCTCGGTGAACTCGTCCCGTGACCACGGTTTCATCGTCGCTCCCGGCCGGCCGCGGCGGCTGTTCCACCGCGTGCGGGCCGCTCCCCGGCCTCCCCGGCCGGCCTCGCCGGCCGGGGCCCGACCAAGCCTGCAGGAGTCCACGCCGTTCTACGGCGCGGACTCCTGGAGATCGAACAGGTCCCCGTCGGCGCCGACCCGCACCCCCGCCGCGTCGACGCGGCGGCGCTCCGGGCTCGCGGCGTTCAGCATCGGGTTCGTGTTGTTGACGTGCACGTAGACGCGGTGGCGGACGGGCAGCCCGCCGAGCCAGCCGAGGCTGCCGCCGGCGCCGTCGACCGGCAGGTGCCCCATCTCGCGCGCCGTGACGTCGGTGATGCCGGCCGTGCGCGGCTCCTCGTCCGACCAGAAGGTGCCGTCCATCAGGATCGCGTCGGCCCCGTCGGCGGCGGCCCGCAACGCCTCGTTGACCTCCGGCACGCCCGGAGCGTACACGACCCGCGTCCCCCGGGCCACGTCGGTGATCTCGAGCCCGATCACGGACCCGGCGGCGGCGGCCGCCTCGGCCCCGACGACGAAGCGCGGCACGTCACGCCCCGTCTCGAACGCCCGCAGCCGGAGGCCGCTCGGCCCGCCGTCCACGCCCGCCGGCAGATCGGTCGGCTCGCCGAGCGGCAGATCGATCCACGGACGCGCGGCGAAGTGCGACAGCACCGGCGCCACCGGGAAGTGCTCGGTCAGCCACTCCCGCACCAGCCGCGTCGAGATCACCGGGAACGCGCAGCCTTCGCGGATGAGGAGGAGCCCCGACACGTGGTCCAGCTCCGCGTCCGTGAGCACGCAGCCGACGATGGCCGTCGCGCGCCCGCCGCCGCCGGACGGCGTCAGCTCGGGCGTCGCCTGGATCTGCTGCCGGACGTCCGGAGAGACGTTGAAGAGGAACCACCGATCGCCGTCGGCGGTGATCGCGAGGGAAGACTGGGTGCGTGCGGAGATCCCGGGAGACCCCGCACGCACCCCGGAGCAGTTCGGGCATCGGCAGTTCCACTGCGGCAGGCCGCCGCCGGCCGCCGAGCCCAGGATTCGAACGCGCACCGCGAACGACCCCTGGCCGATCTCGCCTAGCGGCTGTTGACGTAGAACGTCACTTCCATCGACAGCGAAATCGCCTTGAACTCGGGCTTCGTCCAGGTCATCTTGGCTACTCCTTGGTAGTTCCGAAGAAAACGCCGTGACTGTGAACGCGGGAGCATACCACCTTCGTCGAGCGGACGCAAGGGCCGTCAGCGCCCACCAGGCGTCGCCTGGCGGCTCCGCTCGGCGCCCAACCCGACCGCTCCAGGAGTCCGCGCCGTTCTACGGCGCGGACTCCGCCCGCCAAGCGTCGCCTTTCGGCTCCGCTCGGCGCCCATCCTTTCCGAACAGGAGTCCGCGCCGTTCTACGGCGCGGACTCCGCCCGCCAAGCGTCGCCTTTCGGCTCCGCTCGGCGCCCATCCTTTCCGAACAGGAGTCCGCGCCGTTCTACGGCGCGGACTCCTGGCCCCGCAACGACCGCCAGCGGCCGCCGCGGAAGAGACGCTGCATCAGCAGGAGCTGCAGGGCCGGCGCGGCCACCCAGGCCGCCAGGGCGCCGCCGGGGACCCAGCCGGCCCCGAACGACAGGGCCGCCGTCAGCGCCAGCAGCACGCCCCACTGCGTCACCACCGTGTAGCGGAAGATCGGCCTCGTGTCGCCCACCCCGGTCAGGGCCCCCTGCGTGCCGATGCTGAGCGAGCTGAAGAACTGCGCCACCGCGAACCAGCGCAGCACCGTGCCCCCCAGCGCGGCGACCTCGGGGTCGGCGAGGAACAGCGCCGCGATCGGGTCCGCGAGCAGGAACGTGGCCGCCACGACGCCGGCCATGATCAGGGCCAGCAGCGCCACGGCCCGCTGGCCGATGGACTGCGCCAGATCGTGGCGGCGCGCCCCCACGGCCTGCCCCACGAGGGTCGCCGCGGCCACCTGGAACGCCAGGGCCGGCAGCACGCTGACCAGCCGCACCTGCAGGCCGACGCCCACCGCGGCCTGCAGGCGCGCGGCCGACGGCGCCGCCCCCAGCAGGGCGAGGTACACGACGCGCGCCCCGTTGCGGGCGGCGGCGGCCAGGGCCGGCGGCCAGCCGATGCGCAGGATGCGCCGCGTCAGTCCCCGGTCGACGTCGCCCCGGGCCCCGGGCCGCAGGCGGACGCGCGGCGTGCCGCGCACCAGCAGGGCCAGGTAGACCGCGGCGCCGGCGGCGCGCGCCCCCACGGTGCCCATGGCCGCCCCGGCCACGCCGTACGCCGGCAGCGGCCCGGCGCCGAAGACGAAGACGTAGTTGAGGCCGACGTTCAGCACGCCGACGCCGGCGGCCAGCTTCAGCGGCGTCCGCGCGTCGCCCGTCCCCCGGAAGACGGCCGCCGCCACGACGTTGGTCCAGAGGAACAGCGTGCCCAGGAAGTAGACGTGCAGGTACGGGACGCCGTGGGCGAGGGTCTCGGGACTCGCCTGCAGCGCGGCCAGCAGCGGCCGGCTCGCGGCGTAGCCGACCACCGTGGCGGGAACGCCGAGCAGGACGACGAGCCGCAGGCTCTGCCGCGCGGCGCCGTCCACCTGCTCGCGGTTCCCCGCCCCGACGCCCTGGCTGACGAGCGTGATCACCCCGGTGGCCACGGCCAGGGCCGCCGACTCGAGGAGGAACGTGACCTGCCGGTTGAGCCCGACGGCGGCGGTCGCCTCGCTGCCGAGCCCGCGGACCATCAGGAAGTCCGCCGTCCCCAGGCTCAGCTCCAGGAAGCTGTAGACCAGGGTGGGCCAGGCGAGCGTCCAGATGCGGCGGTACGAGCCGCGTTCGGCCGAATCGGGCACGGAGTCCGGCATGGGTCTTGCGGAAAGGCTCGGGGGAAACGGTCCGCGGCAGACTCGATCCGTGGGTAATATTACGGCTCCCGTCCCCGGCCTCCGCCATGCCCGACGCCGATCGCGTCCCCGTCCCCGCCGGCAGCGGCCGCCCGTCGCCACTCGCGCGCCGGGCCGCCCGGCGCGCCGTTGCGGGACTGGACGCCGCCACGGACACGCTGGCGGCCCTGGTGGCCTTCAGGACCGTGGCCGCCCCGCCGACGCCGAACGCGCGGCTCGCGCCGTTCCGCGAGATGAAGGAGTACCTGGCGCGCCGCTGCGGCGCGTGGGGCTTCGACTTCGAGGACCACGGCGCGGCGGTCGTCATCGGCCTCGGACGGGCGGCGGACCGGCTGGGGATCCTGACCCACGCGGACGTGCAGCCCGCCGACCGCGGGCGGTGGCGCGGCGACCCGTTCACGCTCGATACGGCCAGCGAACCGGGCCGGCTCGTCGGCCGCGGCGTCGAGGACGACAAGGCGTCGATCGCCACCGCGCTGCACGCCCTGCGCGCCGTCCGCGCGCTCGGCGCGCCGTTGCGGCGGCGGATCGAGCTGATCGTCTCGATGACGGAGGAGTCGGACTGGACGCCGTTCCGCGAGTTCCTGCGCGGATGGGAGCCGCCGCCGCTGAACGTGGCGCTCGACGCCAAGTACCCCGTCGTGACCGCCGAGAAGGGGACCGGCGCGATCTTCCTGAGCGTGCCGCCGGACCGTCCCGGCCGGACGGCCCGGGCGCCGAACGGCGCGCCGCGCCCGCTTCCCGCCGAGCCGGCTTCCGGCGCCGCGTCCGAACCGCCGGCGCCGGGACGCCCGCGTCTCCTGTCGCTGGCCGGCGGCGAGGCGCGGACGCGGGTGCCCGCCGAGGCGGTGGCCGTCGTCGAGGACGCCGACCCGGGTCTGGCGTCCGCGCTGCGCGCCGGCGTCGACCCGGCGGCGGGCGTGACCTTCGACTTCGAGACCGCGGGCGGCCGGTTGACGGTGCGGGCGCGCGGCGTCGCCGCGCACTCGTCCACGCCGTGGGAAGGCCGCAACGCGGTCACGCGCCTCGTGGCGCTGCTGGCGCGCCGCGACTGGGCGCCGACGCCGGCGAGCCGCATGGCGCGGCTGGTCGCCGACCTCGTCGGGACGGGCGACCGCGCCGAGCGCTTCGGCGGCCTGGCGTACGAGCACCCGTTCATGGGGCCGCTCACGCTCGTGCTCACCCGGCTGCGCCCGGACGAGGACGGCGGCCTGGAGGCGTGCCTCAACGTCCGCTGCCCGATCGGCCGCGGCCGCGCGCAGGTCGAGGCGGAGGCGCGCGCCGCGGTCGAGGCGTGGACCGCGCGGCGCGGGGGCGCGCGGCCCGGCTGCCGAATCGAGCTGGGCGACCCGTACCACGCGGAGTCCGCGCCGCACGTGCCGGTGCTGGTCGACGTCTACCGCCACTACACCGGGCAGCGCGACGCCGGCCCCGTCGCGGTGGGCGGCGGCACGCAGGCGCGGCTGCTGCCGAACGGGGTCAACTTCGGGCCGTCGATGCCCGGCGCGGCCTACACCGGGCACAGCGACCACGAGTTCGTGACCGTCGAGCAGTTCCGGCTGAACCTGACGATGCAGGCGGCGATGCTCGTCGAGCTCGCCGCCGGGTGACCCGCGGCGCGCCGGAGCGGCGATCACGGAGTGCCCCGCGGCGCCGGAGGGGCGAGCCCGCCGGACTACCGCTTCGTGCCGGTCCAGGCGCCGGCGCCGTACCAGACGAAGTGCCCCTCGTCGCCGGTGATGGTGGCGCCGTCGACCTGCCCGGAGAGGTTGATCGGCATGTCGCCGTCGAGGTCCGGCACGATGAAGACGAACTCGATCTCGTCGCCGTCGACGGAGCCTTCGACCGGCAGGGCGCCTTCGCCGTCGTTCATGTCGATCTCGCCGCCGAGCGCCGCGCCGTTCTGCTCGAAGGTGACGGTCCAGGTCTGCTCGCCGGTCTGGGTGTCGAGGTCGATCCGCCAGACGCCGCTCACGTCCGACTGCGCGTGGAGGCCGGCGGCGGGCGGGCCGGCGGCGAGCACGAGCGCGGTGAAACCGAGGAAGGCCGTCGTTCGCGTGCGTCTCGTCATCGTCTCTCCTGTCCGCTCGCGGCGGGACGCACATTCTAGCAGCCCGCGGCGGGTAGAATGTGGGGCCGGCCTGCCCGCCCGCCGCGGACGGGCGCGCCGGTTTCCGTGCGCAGCGGCGGGAACCGGACCGCGACGCCGCCGGGCGTCGAGACGAGAGGAGCGCCCGAATGACTGACGCGACCGCCGCCCCGACGGCCGGCGCTGCCGATCCCGCGCCGAACCGCTGGCTGCCGCTCGTCGGCGGCGTGCTGATGAACCTGGCGCTCGGCGTCATCTACGCCTGGAGCGTCTTCGTGGCCCCGTTCGGCGACGAGTTCGGCTGGAACCGCACCCAGGTCTCGGTGGTCTTCACCATCGCCATCCTCTCGGTCGGGTCCTGGTTCGTGGTCGCCGGGTTCCTGCAGGACCGCTTCGGCCCGCGGAAGGTCGCGGCCTTCGGCGGCGTCCTGTACGCGCTCGGCTTCTTCCTGGCGAGCCAGACCGACTCGCTCGTCTGGCTCTACGTCACGTTCGGCGCGCTGGCGGGCGCGGGCAACGGCTTCGGCTACGCCATCCCCATCCCCGTCTGCTCGAAGTGGTTTCCCGACCGGCGCGGCCTCGCGGTGGGCCTGGTGGTGGGCGGCTACGGCGCGGGGTCGGGCATCTACGGCCCCCTCGCCCGCGAAGTGCTGATCCCCGCCTACGGCTGGCAGGGCACGATGCAGATCTCGGCGGCCGTCTTCCTGGTGATGACCCTCGCGGCCGCCTGGCTGCTGAAGAACCCGCCGGAAGGCTACCGGCCGCCGGCCGCGGCGCCGCCCCCGGCGGCCGGCGCCGCGCGGAAGGCGCCGGCCCCGGCGGCGGCCCGCGAATTCACCACGGCGGAGATGGTCCGCACGCCCACGTTCTATCTGCTGTGGATCGCCTACTGTCTCGGGGCGGCGGCCGGGCTGATGGTCATCAGCCAGCTCGTGCCGGTGGGCGAAGCGGCCGGCCTGGGCGCGGCGGCGGGCCTCGGACTGACCATCGGCGCCGTCGGCAACACCGGCGGGCGCGTGCTGTCGGGCTGGATGTCCGACACGTTCGGGCGGCTGAACACGCTGCGGCTGATGGTCCTGCTCTCGGCCGCGGCGCTGCCGGTCTTCTATCTCTTCGCGGGGCAGGTGGCGCTGTTCTACCTGCTGCTGGCCGTGATCTACTACTGCTACGGCACGCTGCTGTCGGTCTTCGCCTCCACGTGCGCCGACTTCTACGGCACGCGGAACATGGGGGTGAACTACGGCCTGCTCTTCTCGGCCTGGGGCGTCGCCGGCATCGTCGGGCCGGTCGTCGCGGGCCGCGTCTTCGACGCCTCCGGCGACTACGAGGCGGCGTTCCACGTCGCCGCGGCGCTCTCGGTCGCCGCCCTGGTGGCGCTGCTACTGGCGAAGCCGCCGGCGGCGCCGGCGCGGGCCTCCTGAGCGGACGGGCCGATGCCGGCAGCATCGAACCGCGGCGCGGGAGGCGTCGTCGCCCTCGTCGGCGATCTGGGAGACCGCCTCTGCCGGTTCACCCAGCGCTGGATCCCCGACTCGTGGGTCGTCTGCATGCTCCTGACCGTCGCGGCGATCCTGCTGGCCCGGTTCGGGGCCGGGGCGAGCCTGAACGAGTCGGTCCTCGCCTGGGGCGACGGCACGTGGGCGCTGCTCGAGCTGGGGATGCAGTTCTCCATCGCCATGATCGCGGCGCACGCCTGCGTCTCGTCCCGGCCGGTCCACCGCTTCCTCGACCGGCTGGCCGGCCTGCCGGACCGCGACCGGCCGGTGCAGGCCATCGCCCTCATCGGCGCCTGGGCGCTGGTCACCGGCTACCTCAACTGGGCGCTCAGCGTGGTGGCGTCGGCGCTGTTCGTGCCCTTCGTCGCGCGGCGCAATCCGAAGGCGGACGTCCGGGTGGTGATCGCGGCCGCCTACCTCGGCATCTGCACCGTCTGGCACGGCGGCCTGTCGGGGTCGGCGCCGCTGATCCTCGCCACGCCCGGCAATCCGCTGCTGGCGCCGACGAGCGGCGAGCCGGTCATCGACCGCGTGCTCCCGGTCACCGAGACCCTGTTCGTTCCGTTCAACCTCGTCTTCGTCGCCGTCCTCGGAGCCGTCGCCCTGGCGACGGTGATGCTGCTCCACCCGCGGCGGAACGTCCGGACCCTGACGCCGGAGCAGATCGACCGGATGATGCCCGCGCTGCCCGAGGAACCCGCGCCGGAGACGCCGGCGGCCCGCATGGAGGCGTTCCGCGGCTGGACGGTCTTCGCCGCGATCCTGATCGCCTATCCCCTCGGCCATTCCATGGTCACCCGCGGCTTCGGCGCCACGTGGACCATCAACGCCTACAACGCGGTCTTCCTGGTGGCGGCGCTGCTGCTCCAGGGGCGGCCGTCGAACCTGGTGCGCGCGTTCGGCGCCGGCGCCCGGACCGCCTCCGGCGTCATCCTGCAGTTCCCCTTCTACGCGGGCATCTTCGGCGTGATCAACAACACCGGCCTCGGCGCCTGGCTCGGCGAGCTGTTCGTCACCTTCGCCACCACGGAGACCTACCCGCTGGTGGTCTACTTCTATTCGGGCTTCGTGAACCTCTTCGTGCCGTCGGGCGGGTCCAAATGGCTGATCGAGGCGCCCTACCTGCTGCCGGCGGCGAAGGAGCTGGGCGTATCCGCCACCACCACGGTGCTCGCCTACGCCTACGGCGACGCGACCACCAACTTCATCCAGCCGTTCTGGGCCATTCCCATCCTGACCGTCACCCGCCTGAAGTTCGGCGACGTGCTCGGCTACACGGGCATCGTGGCCGTGGTCTGCGTGGCGATCAGCGTGATCGCGATGCTGGTGATCCCGACGAACCTGTAGGGGGCGGAGAAAGTCGATCGATGGGGTTCGGGCCGTTCGACGCGGCTCCGTGCGCGGAAGGCGTCCGGGCGCCGCGCACGTACGAAATCCCGCCGAGGTCGTGACCGAGACGGTCGTCAACGCGGTGGCGCACCGAGACTACACGAGCCCCGGCAGCGTGCAGGTGATGCTGTTCGCGGACCGGCTGGACGTCCGGAATCCCGGCCGGCTGGCGCCGCCGCTGACACCTCTGCACCATCGAGGCGTGGGGGCGGCCAAGCAGCCTGCCCCCTTCGGTCGGCTCCTTCCTCGATCTCCAGCATCGCTGTCCGCCGGCCCGCGGTCGAGTGTCTCGCGCGGGCGCTCGTGGGCCGCGGCACGCCTCTCGATCGACGTCCGTGACGACGCCGCGCCCGGCGTCAGAGGCTTCCCCGCAGCCCCAGCGCGTCCGCCTCGGCCCGCAGGAAGCCGATGACGTTGGCGACGTGCTCGTCGAGCGGCAGGCCCAGCTCCTCGGCTCCCCGGCGCAGGTCGCCGCGGCTGACGGCGCGGGCGAACGCCTTGTCCTTCATCCGCTTCTTCACGGACCGGACTTCGAGGTCGAGGACGCTCTTCGTCGGGCGCACGAGCGCCGCCGCGGTGACGAAGCCGGCGAGCTCGTCGCAGGCGAACAGGGTGTGCTCGAGCCGCGACTCGCGCGGGACGCCGCTGGTGTCGGCGTGCGACAGGACGGCGCGGATCACGTACTCGGGCCAGCCGCGCCCGCGCAGGATCTCGCTGCCGCGGAACGGGTGGTCGGACGCCGCCGGCCAGCGCTCGTAGTCGAAGTCGTGAATCAGGCCGACGACGCCCCACGCCTCCTCGTCCTCCCCGAACCGGCGGGCGTAGCCGCGGACCGCGGCCTCCACGGCCAGGGCGTGCTTGCGGAGGCTCTCGCCGGCCGTGAACTCGGTGAGCAGCGCCCAGGCGTCGGCGCGCGTCGGCGTCACGATCCGGACCCGGCCGGCGCCCCGCCGGCGAGACCGTTGAGGGCGGTCGGGCGCAACTGCCCCTCGCCGGCCGCCACGACCGTGGCGACCGCCGCGTCGCCGGTGACGTTGGTCGCCGTGCGGCACATGTCGAGGATGCGGTCGACGCCGAAGATCAGCGCGATGCCCGCCGGGGGCACGCCGATCGCCTCGAGCACGATGACCAGCATCACGATGCCCGCGCTCGGCACCGCGGCCGTCCCGATGGACGCCAGCAACGCCGTGAAGACGATGGTCGCCTGCGCCCCGACGTCGAGCGGAATGCCGAGCGTCTGCGCGATGAAGACCGCCGCCACGGACATGTACACGGCGGTGCCGTCCATGTTGATGGTGGCGCCGAGCGGAAGCGCGAACGAGGCCACCTCCTCGGAGACGCCCAGGTCGCGCTCGGCGGTCTCCATGGTGACCGGCAGGGTCGCCGCGCTCGACGAAGTGGAGAAGGCCACGAGCTGCGCCGGCGCGACGCCGCGCAGGAAACGCAACGGCGTGACCGGCGAGAAGAACTGCAGCAGCAGCGGATAGGTCAGGAAGGCGTGGACGGCCAGGCCGGCCAGCACCGTCATGCAGTAGAGGCCGAGCGCGCCGAGGAGCTGCGCCACGTCGGCCGGGTCGTCGCCCGCCACCGTCGTGATGGTGCCGGCGATCAGCGCGAAGACGCCGATCGGCGCCACCTTCAGGATCAACCCCACGACGGCGATGATGGCGGCGTTGAGGCTCTCGAACAGGTCGAGCAGCGGCTGCGCCCGCGCGCGGGGGATCCGCATCAGCGCCACGCCGAGGAGGAACGCCACGAAGACCACGCTGAGCATCGCCCGGTTGTTCGCCGCCGCGGCCAGGACGTTCTCCGGCGCCATGTCGACGAGCGGCTGCAGCGGCCCGGACTCCATGGCCTGGTCGATGGCCTTCTGCCGGCCGGCCAGGTCTCCCCGGTACGTCTCCTGGAGGCTCGCGCGCAGGCTCTCCGGAATGGACCCGCCCGGCCGAACCAGATTGACCAGGACGAGGCCGATGACGAGGGCCACGAGCGTCGTGGCCACGTAGATCGCGATCGTCCTGCCGCCGATCCGCGACAGCTTCCGGAGGTCGGCCAGCGACGCCACCCCGGTGACGAGCGAGGCCAGCACCAGGGGCACGGCGATCAGGAGCAGCAGGCGCATGAAGATCGTGCCGAACGGCGCGATCCAGTCGGCGGTGAACCCGCCCCAGCCGGCCAGCGCCGCGACGACGCCGTAGACGATGCCGAGTCCCAGCGCGATCAGGATCCGCCAGTGCGTCTGCCGATGCCAGTTCATGGGTCTACTTTCAGCCGCCCGGGCGCCGTCGCGGCCTCACGGCCGCTTCATCACCGCTTCCTGCAGCACGTCCACGCGGCCCGTCAGACGGTCGACCTTGCCGTTCACCAGGATGACCGCGACAGCGTTGACGAGCCCGGTGACGCCGCCGACGACCGCCGCGATCAGCGTCGCGATCTCCATCGCTTCTCCGCCTGAGGACCGGCCGCCGGGACGATCCCGCGCCCCGGCGACGCCCACTTCAACCCGATCCCCGTGTCCTGTACGGTATTGGTTGCCGGGGCCAAGGTCAAGAAACGTCAAGAAACCCGTCACGGTCGCGGGTTCTGGTATCGGAGCAGGCTTGCCGGATCCTCGCGGGTGGCGCGAAAGATGGGAGCGAGACACGCCACGATCGCCACGGCCGCCACGAAGGCCGGCGCGGCCAGGAAAACCGCGGGGTCCAGCGGCTCGACGCCGAACAGCATGCTCTCCAACAGCGGTTCGACGGCTGCCGCGGCAACCGCGACGCCGCCGGCCAGCCCCAGTCCCGTGGCTCGAAGTCCTCCCCCGAGCGCAAGTCGGATCACATCGGATCGAGCGGCGCCGAGCGCGCGGCGGACGGCTATCTCGCGGCGCCGACGAATCACCTGACCGGAAACCGCGCCGTACAGCCCGGTGCCCGACAACAGAAGCGACACTCCGGCGAAGGCGGCGAAAACGAACGTCGCGAAACGCGGCCGGGCGATCGACAGCGAGAGCCTGTCGGCGAGCGGCATGACCTCCACGGCCGCGCTCGCGTCGAGGCCGCGCACCTGCTCGGCGATCCATTGCGGCAGAAACTCCGCTTCGCCATTCGTCCTCGCGACCACCAGAACGTCCGTCCCGAATCGATCCCGGACCGCCATGGGCACGTAGAACTCCGGCCGGGGACTTCTGTCGTTTCCATCCTTCAACACGTTCCCGACCACGCCCACGATCTCCGCTTCCGGCGGGTCTCCCCACACGAGCCGCGTGCCGACGGGGTTCGGCGGCAGATACAGACGCGCGAACTCCTGGTTGACGATCATCCGAAGGACGTCGCTCTCGGCGTCCCGCTCGTCGAACGTCCGCCCTTCGATCATCCGCAACCGAAGGACCTCCGCGTATCCCGGCGTGACCGCGTAGCGCAGGGCGTTCGCCACCCGCGGTCTCCGTTGCGAACCCGGAATCGGGCGAACGGGAAAACCCGCCAGATAGGCCCTGCCGTCAAGGGGAATCATGTTGCTCGCTCCCGCCGCCGTCACCGAGTCGAGGTCGCGCAGGCGCGTCAGCAGAACCGCCATGAGACGCTTTCTCTCGTCCGACGCTTCGTACCCTCCGGGCACCCGGATCCCCACCGTGAGCACGTTGTCCGGAGAATATCCGGGATCGACGTTCGTCAGGTTGGCGAGACCGCGGCCGAGCAGCGCGGCGACGACGAGCAGCAACACCGCGAGTCCCGACTGCGCCGTCACGAAAGCATCGCGAAGCCGTTGCGCGCCCGCGAAAGCGACGTCACTGCCCGGGGTCTCGGCGTGGGCCAGGCACTGGAGCATTCCGCCGCGAGTGCTCCGAAACGCGGGCGGCGCTCCGCACACCGCCACGGCCACGAAGACCAGCGCGAGCGCCAGCAACGACGCGCCGGAGTCGATCCGGGCGAGACCAACCGCGGGAAACCAGTCTCCCGCCATCGACTTCACGACGACCAGCAACGCCCACCCGAGGCCGAGCCCCAGCAGGCCGCCGAACAGCGAAAGCGTCAGATGTTCGGCGGCGAGCTGACGAACCAGGCGGTACCTGTCGGCGCCTACGGCCGATCGAATCGCATATTCCCGCGCCCGCGCCAGGTGACTTCCGACCGTGAGGTTGGCGACGTTGGCGCAGGACGCGAAGAACAACAGGACCACGCCGAAGGAAAGGACCGTCAGCGCCGGCCGCACGTCCGACGTGCTCTCCTCCGCCAGGGTCCGCACCCGCACGACCGGCGCCCCTCCGACGCCGAAGAGCAGGTCCCGGCCCAGCGCCGACCGCGTCAACCTTTGCGCGACCACCGTCCCTTCCGCCGCCGCGCCCGCCGCGGTCGCGTTCGGAGCCAGCCGCCCCAGGCAGAAGAACGCGACGACTCGGGGGTTTCCCTCCGCGGTCACCGGCCTCCGCGGTGCGAACGCCGTCCAGAGGACGGTTTCCCGATCCGGAAAGTAAAATCCGGGCGGCGAAACACCGACGACGGTGTGGAACCGGCCGTCGAGGAGAACGCGAAAGCCGGCGACGTCGTCCCGTCCGCCGAGAACGTCCCGCCAGAACGGATCGCTGACGACGACGGCGCCGGACGCATCTCCCGGCTCCACGTCTTCCGGTCCGAAGAACCGGCCACGCGCGGGAACGTCCGTCAGCATCGACAGGAGACCCGGGGTCACCGCCACCCCCCGCACGCGCAGCGTCTCGCCCGGCAGCGTCAACGCATGCTCACGGAATTCGTACGCCGCCAATCTTTCCAGGGCGGCCGAGCCTTCGTCCTTCCACGCGTGATACGTCAAGTTGCTGACGACGGCGTTCCGTGTCGCCGCGGCCGCCCCGGGACGCTCTTCCGAAATGCGAACGATTCGATCCGGATCCCCGTACGGCAGAGGTCGAATCAGGATGTCTTCGGTTACCGGGTTGTGACGGAAAATCCCTGAAAAGGTGTGCAGGTGCGGCGGGCACGTGCCGATACGTGGATCATGGCGCGCAAGCAGGCCGGCCGCGGCGATTCGACCGGTTCCCGGCGGCAGCGGGACCCTCGGGACGTGCGGATCATCGAACGTCTCGAACGAGACAAGGCGCGGCTGATCGAGGAGCGGGACCACTGGAAGCGCCGCAGCGAGCATCTGGAGAAGGAGCTCGAGGCGGCGCAGCGCGCCAGCCGCCGGCAGGCGGCCCCCTTCGCCAAGGACCGTCCGCAGGGCCGCGGCGGGCGCCCCGGCCGGCGCGCCGGGGCGGAGTATGGGAAGCAGGGCCGCCGCCGGCCGCCGACGCGGGTTGACGAGACGCACGCGGCGCCGGCCCCGACGACGTGTCCGGACTGCGGCAAGGCGGTCGTGGTGACCCGCACGGCGTCGCAGTATCAGGAAGACCTGCCGGAGGTGCGTCCTCTGGTGCGGCGCTTCGACGTCGAGGTGGGTCATTGCTCGGCGTGCCGGCGGCGGGTGCAGGGCCGGCACGCTCTGCAGACTTCCGACGCGTTGGGCGCGGCCTCCGTCCAACTGGGTCCGAACGTGGCCGCGCTTGTCGTCGAACTGCACACCGAACTGGGCATGCCGCTGGAGAAGGTCGTCCGCGTTCTGCGCACCCGGTTCGGCCTGCAGGTGACCAAGGGCGCCGTGGTCCGGCTGCTGCACCGCACCGGCGCCATGGCGGCGCCGGCGTATGCGAAGCTGTGCGAGCAGGTCCGTTGCAGTCCGGTGGTCACGCCGGACGAGACCGGCTGGCGGGTGAAGGCGGTCAAGCACTGGCTGTGGGCCTTCACCACGCCGGAGACGACGGTCTACGCCATCTGCGAGGGCCGGGGGTTCAAGGAGGCCGCGAAGATTCTCGGCCCCGACTTCGCCGGCGTGCTGGTGCGGGACGGGTGGGTCGCCTACCGCGGCTTCAAGAACGCGCCGCACCAGACGTGCCTGGCCCACCTGCTGCGGCGGTGCAAGCACTTGCAGGCCGCGCATCCCGACAGCCCCTGGGCGGGCGAAGTGCAGGCGGTCCTGCAGGACGGCCTCGCCCTGCGGGACCGCGCGAACGCGGACGAGATCGGCGAGCACGGCCTGGCGTCGGCCCGCGGACGACTCGTCGCCCGGCTCGAACGCCTGCTCGCCGACCCGCCGCCGTTGGCCGACGCCGAGCGCTTCGCCAAGCACCTGACCAACGAGTTCCCGGCCGTGTTCCTCTTCCTCTGCGACCCGTCCATCGACGCCACCAACTGGCGCGCCGAACAGGCCATCCGACCCGCGGTGGTCACCCGCAAGGTGTGCGGCGGCAACCGCACCCGGCGCGGGGCCAACACCCAGCAGGTGCTGGCCAGCGTCGTGCGTACCGCCCGCCAACGCGGACTCGACCTGCGCGCGCTGATCACCACCCTGCTCTGCGCTCCCAAACCCGTCGAACCCGAAGCCCTGGCCCTGCCGCCGCCCGCCTGACGGCGGCAGGCCCGGCCGACCCCGCTCCGCACCCCGTCTCACGCCGAGCCGCGGCCCCCGTGCGCCCGTCGCGCGACGGGCTCGGCGCCGGAACCCCGGAAGAACCGGAGGCGCGCCGCCAGACGTAACGTCCGCTCCGACCGCGCGCGGCGCTTTTGACAATCTGGCCCGGCCGCCCGTGGCAACCGACGAACAACGCCGTCAGGCGGGATGCATCGCCGCTCGAAGGCAGCGGGGACTTCGCCACGCGCTGCCAAGGCGACCAATTTGCACCGTCGCAACTTTCCGTCGGCCGCAGCCATTCGGTCGCATTTCACTGAGCAAAACCGGTCCCGCAACCCGGTAACCGAATACATCAGGATTTCGTAAACCAACGAGTACAGCGCGGTCGATGCGCCGACGCCGATCCCGAGGATGACGACGCACAGCACGGTGTAGCCCTTCGCCCGGCGCATCAGGCGAAACGCGCAAGCTACGTCCTGCACTATGCCGTCACTTTCCTACTGGAAGTCGACGGCGACACCGATCTGCACGGCGAACAGCGAGGCCGGCGCCCGCGTCGACGTGAACGTCACGCCGTCGCCGCCGCGCCGGAGGTCTCCCCGGTCAGGTAGTCCACGTCGCCGCCGGTGACGTACCGGAGCCCGAGGAGCCCTTCGGCATACGGCCGCGCCCGGCCGGTCGAAGACTGGAAACGCACCAGGGCGTGGCTGCGAAAGAGGTTGTTGGTGGTGTCGACGTCGCTGAACACCTCGGGGACGGCGGGATACAGCGCAACGCGGCGGGTCTCCGTGCCGTAGCGCAGGTAGTCCAGCGCCACCCCGACGAGGAAGGGAGTTCGTCCCACGCGGGCCGCGAAGTCGACGGCGCCGCCGGGGCTGGCTCCGATCCTGTTGCCGAACCTTCCGATCGGGACTCCAGTCAGAAACTTGGGCGTGAACTGAAAACGCAGCCGGCCGGACGCTTCGGCCACGGACGATCCCGACCCCGGAATTCGTTCCGCCGACGGCGGCGCCGGGCCGATCTCCACGTCAGGGCCGACTGCCGGCTGGGCGCCGGCCCAGGACGCGCAGGCGAGGAAGACCAATGCGGCAGGGAGGGTGACGCCGGACGGCCGCCGGCGCCGCGGGGCGGAGGACGTTCCGTGGATGACTCGTTTCGTCATGTCGCGCTCCTGTCGAGAACCGCCAAGCCGCCTCGTCCGACCGTACTCGTCGTCGCTTTCTCCATTATGGACGGGCAGGGGTCCGCTTCCGGCAAGAACGGTCACAGGATCGGATGCATTTTCGGACGGCGCCCGCGGGCCGCCGGTTCCAGGGCAGGCGGGGCGGAAGCGTGACGACGATGCGGGAGCGGCGCGAGTAAGGAGGTCGCCGGCGTGGTTCCCGCGCGGGGCGTTCGCCGTCCGCGCCGTCCGACCCGGCGGTCCGGGAGCATGCTACGATGCCGGAAGGCGCGCCCGCGGCGCCGGGGCGCGACGCCAACGGCTCGCTGCGATACGGGAGGCCACCATGAACGCCTACGATCGATGGGTGGTCGCGGTCCTCGGCCTGGTCGACGCTGGTCAGGATTCCTGCACCCTCGAGGCGTGGGGGCGCCAGATCGGCGCAAGCGCGAGCACCTTGAAATCGCGGTGCGCCGCGGCCGGCCAGGGCGCCAAGGCATCTCTCGACTTCGCGCGCCTGCTGCGGCTGGTCGTGAGAGCGAATCGCGCGGGCGAAGGCTGGGAACCGGCGGAACTCGACTCCTGCGATCCCCGGACGGTATGGGCGCTGCTGGGCCGGGGAGGGCTCCAGGGCCTTTCCGCCGGCTCGCATCCCCCTTCGATCGGCTTCTTCCTCGATCACCAGCGGTGTCTGTCCGCGGGTCCCGCTGCCGCGTACCTCGCGCGGGCGCTCGTGGAACGCGGCCTGCTTCTCGCACCGGAGCCGCCATAGCCTGCCGGCGACGATCCTTGCCCGGCGAAGAATGACGCCGCGCCCGGCGACGTTGGCGACGTGCTCGTCGAGCGGCGGGCCCGACGGTTCTCCGAATCGGCGGAATTCAGAGCGGCGCTACTGACGAATCTACCGCAAGTCGTCAGGAGCCGGGCGCTTCTTCCAGCGGCAGCGACGCCTTCGCGTCGAGGTCGAGGGGGGCCGTGACCCCGGCGCGCAGCAGCCGCAGCCCGGCGGCCCCGATCATCGCCGCGTTGTCGGTGGCCAGGGCCAGCGACGGGAGGAACAGCGGCAACCCGTCGCGCCCGGCCCGCGCCGCGGCGTCCGCGCGCAGCCGGGCGTTGGCCGACACGCCGCCGGAGATGCCGACGCTGCGCGCCCCGAAGCGGCGCGCGGCCAGGAAGGTCCGTTCGATCAGCGTGGTGACGACCACCCGCTGGAAGCTGGCGCAGATGCCCGCGACCTCGGCCTCCGGCAGCCGGCCTTCGCAACCGAGCGCCTCGCGCCGCCGCTGCACGTGGCGCTTCACCGCCGTCTTCAGCCCGCTGAAGCTGAATTCGAGCTGCCGTCCGCCGCGCGCCGCCGCGAGTCCGGCCGGCCGGGTCATGGCGTTGCGGTCGTCGTGCGTCATGCGGGCGAAGGGAAAATCCACGGCGTGGTCGTCGCCCGTGCGGGCCAGGCGGTCGACCACCGGTCCTCCGGGGTAGCCGAGCCCGAGCAGCGACGCGACCTTGTCGTAGGCCTCGCCGGCCGCGTCGTCCCGCGTGCGGCCGATCAACCGGTGCGACAGCCCGCCGGCGCCGGCGGCGGTCGTCAGATAGAGGTTGGTGTGCCCCCCCGAGACGACGAGCACCACGGCCGGCAGCGGCATCCGCCCGCCTTCCACCACGAGCGATTCGACGTGCCCGGCCAGGTGCTGCACCGGCGCCAGGGGAACGTCGAGCGCGGCGGCCAGCGCCTTGCCGAAGGCGACGCCGACCAGCAGCGAACCGACGAGTCCCGGCCCCTGGGTCACGGCCACGGCGTCGACGTCCGGCCAGCCGGCCCGCGCCTCTTCGAGCGCGCGCTCGACCACGCCGCAGATGTCGCGCACGTGCTGCCGCGACGCCAGCTCGGGCACCACCCCGCCCCACTCGCGGTGGATCTCCGCCTGCGACGCGACGACGTTGGAGCGCACCGTCCACGGCCGCTCCGGATCGCCCGAGTCCGCCACCACGGCGGCGGCCGTCTCGTCGCACGACGTCTCGATGGCGAGCACGTTCATCGGCGGAATCGGCGGAAGGTCACGCCGGCCCGCGGACCGCCGCGGCCAGACTCTCGACGTAGGGCGGCCGGCAGACGCCCCGCTCGGTGACGACGCCGGCGACGAAGCGGTGCGGCGTGACGTCGAAGGCCGGGTTCCAGACGCCGGCGCCCTCCGCCGCCACCCGCGACGCCCCGAGGTGCGTGACCTCGCGGGCGCTCCGTTCCTCGATCGGGATGCCGTCTCCGTCGGCCGTGGCGAGGTCGATGGTCGACGTGGGAGCGGCCACGTAGAACGGCACGCCGTGCTCGCGGGCGAGCACCGCCACCGTGTAGGTGCCTATCTTGTTGGCCACGTCCCCGTTCGCGGCGATGCGGTCCGCGCCCACCACCACCAGGTCGACGCGGCCGCCCCGGAAGAGCGCGCCGGCCATGCCGTCGGTGACGATGGTCGTCTCGATGCCGTCCCGCAGCAGCTCCCACGCGGTCAGCCGGCTGCCCTGCAGGAACGGCCGGGTCTCGTCCGCGTAGACGGCGATGCGCTTGCCGCCCTCCACGGCCGCCCGGATCACGCCGAGGGCCGTGCCGTAGCCGCCGGTGGCCAGCGCGCCGGCGTTGCAGTGGGTCAGGACGCGGCCGGCGTCGGGCAGCAGCGCGGCGCCGTGCGCGCCCAGGGCCCGGCAGCAGGCGACGTCCTCGTCGTGCACGCGCCGGGCCTCGGCCACCACGAGATCGCCGATTTCCTCGGGCGAGCGGCCCGCGCGCACCGCGCCCGAGAACACGCCCTTCATGCGGTCGACGGCCCAGAAGAGGTTGACCGCCGTCGGCCGCGTGCCGGCCATCACGTCGCACAGCCGGTAGAACTCCGCGGCCAGGGCCGCGGCACCCTTCGCGCGGCTCCGGCGGACGCCGAGGGCCAGGCCCATCGCCGCCGCCACGCCGATGGCCGGCGCGCCCCGGATGACCATCTTCTCGATGGCGCGGGCCACTTCGCGGGCGGTGCGCAGCTCGACGTAGACCTCGCGGCCCGGCAGCTTGCGCTGATCGACCATGACCACGCGGTCGTCCCGCCAGTCGACGGTGGGCAGCATGGAGACGGATCATACAGCCGGCCCTTCCCCCCGGCGCCCGGGCGGAGCCGGGAAAGGGCCACGGGGGCTCGACCCGTGAGCATGTGACAGGCGGTCCCGGAGCGCCCCGGGCGGAGCCGGTAGACGAACCCGGCGGCCCGGCGGAGGCAGCCGCGTCGATCGGATGCGATGCGCCCGCCGCCGCCGGCCGCGCCGCGGCTACAGCAGCACGGCGGCGACCGCCGCGTTGATCAGGGTCGCCATGAACCCCGCCAGGAGGGCGCGGGCGCTGAGCCGCGCCAGGTCGCCGCGGCGCTCCGGCGCCAGGCCGCCGACGCCGCCCAGCACGATGCCGATCGAACCGAAGTTGGCGAAGCCGGTCAGCGCGTACGCCGAGAGGGTCCGCGCGCGATCGCTGACGGTGTCGGCGTATTCGCCGCTCAGCTTCACGTAGGCCACGAACTCGTTGGTGACCAGCTTGGTCCCGAGCAGGTCCGCCACCGCCGGCACGTCGGCGGCCGGGGCGCCGATGAGCGCCGCGACCGGCGCGAAGACCACGGCGAAGACGCCGGCGAGGGACAATCCGGGCCGCACCAGCGCGAGCGCGTAGTCGAACATGGCGATGAAGGCGAGGAACGCGATCAGCATCGCGGTGATGTTGAAGGCGAGCTGCATGCCGCTCGACGCGCCCGCCGCCGCCGCGTCCACCACGTTGACGTGCTCGCGGGCCGGATTGACGGCCACGCGCCCCGCGGTCACCGGCTCGCCGGTCTCCGGCAGCAGGATCTTGGCCAGATAGAGCCCGCAGGGCGCGGCCATCACGCTCGTGGTCAGCATGGCCACGGGGTCGGCGCCCAGGCTGACGTAGATGGCGAACATGCTGCCGGCGATGGTCGCCAGCCCGCCGGTCATCAGGGCCAGCAGCTCGGATTGCGTCATGCGCGCGATGTACGGCCGGACGATGATCGGCGCTTCCGTCTGCCCCATGAAGACGTTGGCCGCGGCCGACAGCGTCTCGGCCCCGCTCGTGCCCATCAGCGGCATCATGACGCGCGCCAGCAGCCGCACCGCCGCCTGCAGGACGCCCAGGTGATAGAGCACGGTGAAGACCGACGACGCGAAGACGATGATGGGGAAGGCGGAGAAGGCGAGCACGAGGCCGTTGGGGAACCGCTCGCCCATCGCCGCCGGGTCGGCCAGGACGCCGAAGACGAACTGCGCGCCGACGCTGGTGAACTCCAGGAAGCGGGTCACCACGGCGGCCAGCCCCGAGAACAGGGCGTAGCCCGGCCGCACGCCGCCGACCGCGAACTTCAGAATCAGGACCGCCAGGCCCACCTGCAGCGCGATGCCCCAGGCGACGGTGCGCCAGCGGACGGCCGCCACGTTCGCCGAGCAGGCCACCGCCGTCAGGAGGAACGCCGCGATGCCCATGACGGCCCGCGGACGCCCCGGCAGCCCGTCGAGGAACACGAAGGCCGTCAGCGCGAGCAGGACGGCGATCAGACCGGCGCCGACGCGAATCCGCCGGGTGTCGTGCATCATCTCCCCACGGCTCCCTTCCCGTTCCCCCAAGCGTAGCCCGGAATCGCCCGCCGCGACGCGGACTCCGGCCCGCCGCGAGACGCCGAGCGGGGAGCATCGAACCGGCTGCTATACTGGCGGCTCCGCGCGGCTCGCCCCCGCGGCGGAGTCCCCGTGACGGATGCCGCGCTCTCGTTCGCCGTCGTCTTCCTCGTCTTCGGAGGAACCGTCGTCTGGCTGGCCCTCCGCGCCCGGCGGGCCGAGCCGACCAGCGGCCAGCGGCTCGTCGCCGAGTTGCGCCTCGCCCAGTTCGCGGCGCTCCTGCTCGCGCTGGCCGCGGCGGTCCCCGTCGGCCTGGCTCTCGGACGCGGCGACGCGCCCGGAGGCGGCCTCGTCGTCGCGGTCGCCGCCGGTTTCTTCCTCATGGCGGCCCTGATCACCACCTGGGAGCCGGTCCGCGCGCTGACCGCCCTGACCGCGGCCTGGGGAGCGCACGCGGCGGCCGACCTCGCGCACATCGCCGGGCTGCTGCCGCCCGAGATCGTCCCGATCTGGTATCCGCCCGCGTGCGCGACGTACGACGTGCTCGTGGCCGCGTTCTGCTACCTGCCGGTCCTGCGCCGCTAGCGGACCCGCGGAGCTCGACCCGGCGGAGATCGTCCGACGGCCCCGGGCGCCGCGGCGGGGGCTGCTAAGCTGTGGACATGACCCGCACCCTCGAATCCACGTTCCTCGACAGCGCCCGCACGCGGCTCTGCGTGCACCTGACGGGGCAGATCCGCACGTGCCTCGCCGCGCTGAAGATCGAGCAGATCTGGTGGCGTCCCAACGAATCGTCGAACGCGATCGGCAACCTCGTCCTGCACTGCGTCGGATCGACCCGCTTCTACATCGGACACGTCGTCGGCGAACGCGGTTTCGTGCGGGATCGGCAGGCCGAGTTCGCGGAGCGGCGCGAGTTGCCGGCCGCCGAACTGCGGACCCGGCTCGACGAGGCCGCCGCGGAAGCCGACGAGGTGCTGTCGCAGGTCGACCCGGCGCGGCTGATCGAAACGACGGAGCGCACGCCGAAGCCGATGACGCTGATCGAGGTGATCAACCTGCAGCTCGCGCACTACGCGCTGCACGCGGGGCAGATCGCCTACGCCACGAAGCTCCTCGACGCCGGCGCCGTCCACGAGATCTGGCGCACCACCCCGGGACGTTGAAACAGCGGGACCTCCCGGCGCCGAACGCCGGGCGGCGGGAGCCCGGTGTCCCGCCGGGCGTCGAGCACCCTCCCGGCGCCGCGCGCGACCCGCGTCCGGGCAGGTCGCCGGCCGCCGGCGCGCCGGCCGACGCGGATCACGCCGGGTTCAGCCACGTCTACAGCAACACCAGCCTGGACCCGGCCGCCGACGCGGATCACGCCCCCGTGGAAGCGGCCCGGTTCAGGGCGGACAGGTCTCCGGCCGCCGGCGCGCCGGCCGACGCGGGAGACTCCCCCGGCGACCCGCGCCCGGACAGGGGCGTGAACCATGGCGGGAAATCGGCGGCCGGCTTCGCGCGGCGCGTGCTGACGGTCGTGCGGCGCATTCCGGCCGGGCGGGTGGCGACCTACGGGGACGTCGCCGCGGCGGCCGGACGGCCGCGCGCCGCGCGGGCCGTGGGTAACGTGCTGCGCGGGTGCGTCGAACCCGGGGTTCCCTGTCACCGGGTGGTCGGCGCGGGCGGGCGGCTTGGAGGCTACGGCGACCTCGGCCTGAAGCGAAGTCTGCTGGCCGCCGAGGGCGTCCGGGTGGCCGGCGGCCGGCTGCGCCGCTTCGCCGCCGTCCGCTGGCGCGGCCCGCGGCCGGCGTGACGACGCCGCGGCCGGCGCGCGACGGCCCGCCGACGCCTCGCGGCTCCGCCTGACGCCCAACCGGTCCTGCAGGAGTCCACGCCGCGGCCAGCGCGCGCGCTCGGCTCAGGTCGCCATCACGTCGAACTGCTCGTCCCGCGGGAGTCCCGCCGCGGCCGGCGCGCGCCCGGCTCAGGTCGCCATCACGTCGAACTGCTCGTGGTGCAGCCGGACGTCGGGCTTGACCGAGACGCCGCGGCCGAGCACGCGCTCGAGCTCGCGCAGCACTTCCCGCTGCTCCTGTTCGAGGATGCGCGCGATGTCGGGGTTGACCCGCAACTGCACCGCGTGCCCGTTCAGCTCCGGGCCGATCTTGCGGACTTCCGACAGCAGGTCGTAGCAGATGGTCGCCGCCGACTTGATGACCGCGCTGCCCGAACAGTAGGGGCAGGGGTCGGTCAGCTGCCGCTCCAGGCTCCGCCGGACGCGCTTGCGGGTGACGATGATGAGGCCGAAGTCGGAGACCTGGATGGTCTTCGACGGGGCGCGGTCGCGCCGCAGCTCCCGCTCGAAGGCCTGCGCCACCTTCTGGCGGTTCTTGCGGTCGTCCATGTCGATGAAGTCCGCCACGATGATGCCGCCGAGGTCCCGCAGGCGGACCTGCCGCACGATCTCCTTCGCGGCCTCCAGATTGGTCCTGACGATGGTGTCCTCGAGTCCGCCGCCCCCCTTCCCGACGTAGCGTCCGGTGTTGACGTCGATCGCCACGAGGGCCTCGGTCTGGTTGATCACGATGTATCCGCCGGACTTCAGCCACACCTTGCTGCGGATCGCCTTGTCGATCTCGGCCTGGACGCCGTACTCCTCGAAGATCGGAAACGTCTTCTCGTAGCGGCGCACCCGCTCCACCATGCCCGGCATGATGCGCTCGACCAGCCGCACCACGCGCGCGTGTTCCTCGGCGTCGTCGATGCGGATCGCCGAGAAGTCGTCGTTCAGGAAGTCGCGGATCAGCTTGGCGACGAGACTCTCCTCGTGGTGGATCACCGCGGGCGCCCGCCGGGACTCCATGTGGCCGCGCATCTCGGACCACAGCTCGTGGAAGTACCGCAGGTCGCCCTCGACGTCTTCCTTCGAGCGCTTCGCCGCGGCGGTGCGGATGATGACTCCGCCGGCGAAGCCGTGCTCTTCGCGGAACTGGCGCACGATGCCGCGCAGGCGGCTGCGCTCCTCGCGGGAGTCGATCTTGCGCGACACGCCGATGTTGTCGGCCGTCGGCATGAACACCAGGAACCGCCCCGGGATGCTCGCGTGGGAGGTGACGCGCGCCCCCTTGGTGCCGAGCGGCTCCTTGACCACCTGCACCAGGATGTCCTGCCCCGCCTTCAGCAGGTCCTGGATCCGCGGCGCGGGCTTCTGCGCGGACCGTTCGGCCGGCCGGCCCCGCCCGTTCCCGCGCGGCCGCCCCGCTTCGCCGTTCGATGCGCCGCCGACGGCGGGCGCGTCGTCGCCGTCACCCGATTCGAGGCGTTCGAACTCCTCGATGGTGTCGACGACGTCGGAAACGTAGAGGAACGCGTCGCGCGCGAGGCCGACGTCGACGAACGCCGACTGCATGCCGGGCAGCACCTTGTTCACGCGCCCCTTGTAGATGTTGCCCACGACGCCGCGCTGGTGCTCGCGCTCGACGTGGATCTCGGCCACCTGGTCGTCCTCGAGTATGGCCGCCGTCGTTTCGTGGCGGTTCGAGGAGACGATCAACTCCTTGTTCATTCGCAACGCTCTCCCGGGGGTCCCGGCCCGCCGCGCCGCGGGCGCGCCGCTCCGGCGCGCCCGTCCCGGCGCCGGGGACGCCCGGCGGCCCGGCGGCGGCGCGAGCCGCCGTCCGCGCGGCGGCGGAACGCGCCGCCCGATCGGCCTGCCGGAACGTCATCAGTTTCCGAACCGGCGCATCCTGACGTTCAGGACGAGCCCGAACCCCATCAGTGTGGCGATGATCGACGACCCTCCGAAACTCATCAGAGGCAGCGTCAGTCCCTTGACCGGCGCGAAACCCGCCGACATCGTGATGTTGTAGACGACCTGGAACGTGAACCCCGCCACGATCCCCACGACGAGGTACGTGCCGGTGGCGTCCCGCGCGACGCGCCCCGCGTCGAGCGAACGCACGATGACCAGGAGATACAGCAGAAGAACGACCGACACGCCGGCGAACCCGAACTCCTCGGCCAGCACCGAGAAGATGAAGTCGTTGTGCGCCACCGGAAGAAAGTCGTACCGGTTCTGGGTGCCCTGCAGGAAACCGCGGCCCAGGATCCCGCCCGAGCCGACGGTGATGCGCGCCTGTCTCTGCTGGTAGCCGGCGCCCTGCGGGTCCTGCTCCGGGTCGAGGAAGCTGGAAATGCGGCGCTGCTGGTAGTCTTCGAGTCCGTACGCCCAGACGAGCGGGGTGGCCAGCACCGCGAGCAGCGCGGCCACGGCCAGCACGCGGACCCGCAGCCCCGCGAACACCATGATGGTCAGACAGACGGGCAGCAGGGTGACGGCGGTCCCCAGGTCCGGCTGCCGCACGATCAGCGCGAACGGCAGCGCCACGACCGCGGCGCCCCCGAGCCAGTCTCGCAACGAGCCCGGCCCGGAGACGCCGCGGCCGTACACCGAGGCGAGCACGAGCGCCAGGACGAGCCGCGCGAACTCCGACGGCTGACCGCTGAGCGGTCCGACGCCGACCCACCGCCGGGCGCCCCCCTGCTCGGTTCCGGCCGCCAGCGTCAGGACCAGCAGGGCCACCAGCCCCGCGTAGACGAGGAACGAGCGGTCCGCCAGGGTCCGGTAGTCCACCAGCAGGCAGGCGAGCAGCGCCGCCGCGCCGAGGGCCAGCGCCGCGAACTGCCGGTAGAACTCGGGACCGGCGCTCCCGCTCGCCGGGTCCCAGGTGGCGCTGAACACCATGGCCGCGCCGATGGCGCTCAGGACGCCCAGCGCCCCCACCAGCAGCCAGTCGACGTGGACGGCCAGACGTTGCTCGAACATCAGCCGGCTCCGCTCGCGGGGACCGGCCGGGCGGCGGCGGGCGCGGGCGGCGGCGGATCGGCCGGCAGCGGAGACGGCGGCAGGGGACGGTCCTCCTCCCTGGCGAAGAACGTCGCCAGGACGTGGCGCGCGACGGGCGCCGCCAGATACCCGTGCTCTCCGTGCTCGGCGAAGACGGCGCCGGCGATGCGGGGATCGTCGCGCGGCGCCGCGAACACGAACCACCCGTGGTCCCGCAGATCGCGGTCCGTCCTGCCTTCCGCCGCCCTTCTTCCGGACAGCGAGACGACCTGCGCGGTGCCCGTCTTGCCGATGACGTCCCGCCCGGGCAGGCGGGCGCGGCGAGCCGTGCCGACGCCGTTCACCGCCATCCACAGTCCGCGGCGCACCGCGGCGACGGTCTCCGGCCGAAGCCGCACCACCGACGGCGGCGGAAACTCGACGCCCGCCGAAGCCGTCCCGCCGCCGAACGCTCCCCGCAGCAGGCGGGGAGTGAAGACCCGGCCTCCGTTGGCGACGGCCGACATCATCACCGCCATCGACAACGGCGTCACCGCGACCTGCCCCTGTCCGATGGCGACCGAGATGGTCTCGCCGGGGTACCAGCGCTCGCCGTGCGCCGCCCGCTTCCATGCCCGCGACGGGATCAACCCCCGCACCTCGTGCGGCAGGTCGATGCCCGTCAACCGGCCGAGGCCGAGGGCGGTGGCCCACTTGTGGATCGCGTCGATGCCCAGCTTCCGCCCCAGCCGGTAGAAGTACGTATTGCACGACCGGGCCAGGGCGCCCGGCAGGTCCACGCTCCCGTGCGTCGCGTGACAGGCGAAGAACCGCCCGTGGAACACGGCGCCGCCGCGGCAGACCAGCCGGTCTTCGGGCTCCACCACGCCCTCTTCGAGAGCGGCCACGGCCATGACGACCTTGAACGTCGACCCGGGCGCGTAGCGTCCCCGGAGGGCCCGGTTCCGGAGCGGCTCGAGCGGATCGCTCGTCAGCGCCGTCCACGCCGCGGCGTCGACGCCCGCCGCGAAGTCGTTCGGGTCGTAGGCGGGCCGGCTGACCAGGGCCAGAACCTCTCCCGACCGCGGGTCGAGCACCGCGGCGGCGCCGTCGAACCCCGCGGCCTCGAAGGCCTCCTCCGCCGCCCGCTGCAGATCCGCGTCGATCGTCAACTGCAGGTTCCCGCCTTCGACCGGGGAGACCTCGCGGACGGTCTCGATCTCGCGGCCCAGACTGTTCACGACGACGTGGCGCACGCCGTCGGTCCCCATGAGCCGGGCGTTGTAGGCGTACTCGACGCCCTCCTGCCCGACGACCGCCCCGCTGCGCAGTCCCTCGAAACGGGGCGTCGACAGTTGCGCGCCGGTCACTTCCCCGACGTAGCCCAGCGCATGCGCCCCGAACGTCGCCGCCGGATAGCGGCGCGTCGGGACCTGTTCGACGACGAGGCCGGGCAGCTCCAGCCTGCGGGCCGCCGCGGCGGCGACCTGCGCCAGCGTGGCGTCCCGGATGACGACGATCGGCCGGCCGGACGGGTCGCCGCCGCGCCGCTCCACGGCGGCGGCGATCGCCGCCGCGTCGGCGCCGGCCGCGCGGGCCAGCCGCTCGATCCACCCGTCGAGGTCCTCGACCTGGTCGCGCGCCACGGAGATGTTGAGCGAATGGCGGTTGTCCACCAGCACTTCGCCGCGGCGGTCGAGCACGCCGCCCCGCGGCGCGCGCAGCGCGAGACTCCGCTGGTGGTTGTTCTCGGCCAGGGCCCGGAAGCGTTCGTGCTGGCCGATCTGCACGTACCCGAACGCGACGAAGAGCGCGGCGAAGACCAGCCCGGCGGCGCTCCGGAACAGCCCCAGGAGGCTGCGCGCCCGGCGCGCGTCACGCGAAGGGAACGACAGGTTCGTCATCGCGCGTGCTTCGGCCGCCAGCGCGCCGCCTCCGGCCCGCGCCGCTTCCGCCGGCGCGGCAGTCTCCCGGCGGCGCCGACGGCGGCGCCGCCTGCCAGCGCGTTGGCGGCGCCCTGCGCCGCGACGTCCGGCCAGCTCCCGATCGGGGTGGTGGGAACGAAGGCGTACGTCCCGAAGAAGCAGGCGGCGTGCACGAAGGTCGCGGCGGCCAGAAGCAGGCTCCGCTGCCAGACGGTGGTCAGGAGCAGACGCTCCCCGGCCGCGCCCGCCGCGACGCCGACGACGCTCTTCGAGAATCCGTTCACCCCGGCGACGCCGCCCGAGAGCACGTCCTGGACGAGGCCCACCGCGGTCCCCGTCCACAGCCCGGTCAGCGGCCCGCGCGCGAGCGCGGCCAGCACGACGACGATCAGCGGCAGGTCGAGGTTGGCGGCGGTCCCGCTGACGGACCAGGCCAGCGCCGTCTGCGCCGTCATCGCCGCGGCGCCCGCGAGTCCGATCTGCAGCGCGCTCATCGCACTTCACCCGCCGCCAGCCGCTCGTCGTCGGTGACGATCAGGACGTGCTCCATCCGGCTGAACTCGACGGCCGGCTCGACGCCGATCGACTGGTACGAACCGGCGCCGGGACCGACCGCGGCGACCCGGCCCAGCGCCAGCCCGTGGGGGTAGATGCCGTCGGCGCCCGAGGTCACGACGACGTCGCCGGCCCGCACGTCCTCGAGGCGGCCCACGAAGTCCATGCGCAACGCCGTGCCGTCGCCGGAACCGACGACCACGCCGGGGGCGCGGGTCCGCTCGACGAGCGCTCCGGCCGCCGCGTTCCGGTCGACGATGAGTTGCACCTTCGCCGCCCTCATGCCGGGCGCGCCCACCACCCGGCCGACCACGCCGCCGGGGGCGATGACCGCCATGTCCTCGCGGACGCCGTGACGCAGCCCCCGGTCGACCGTCACCGTGCGAAACCACGGCGTCGCATCGACGCCTATGACCCGCGAGCTCAATGTAATCAGATCCACCTGCCGGTCCAGCTCGAGAAGCCGCTCCAGGCTGCGCGCCTGCTGCACCAGCGCGTCCCGCGTCCGGAGGTTCATCTCCAGGCGCGCGACGGTCTCCTGCAGCGCGGCGTTTTCTTCGCGGACGCGGCGCAACGACACGTAGCCGCTCCACAGGTCCCGCCCGGCGGCGGCCGTGGAACTGACGGCGCGCTGCATCTCGGCGAGCGCTCCGAAAGCGGCCCTGTACAGAAAGCTCGCGCCCGGAGACGAGTCGACCTGCGAAAAGATCAGCGTCAGGTGAGCCACCAGGACGCACGGCACGAGGTACTCGGCGCGCGATCGCTTCCTGCCGAACCACGCTCTGCGGGCCGCGCCGATCGAGGGGCGTTCGTCAGTCAATCGCTATCCTGCGCAACAGGTCGAAGTCGCCCAGCATCTTGCCGGTCCCCAGCACCACGGAGTGCAGCGGATCCTCCGCTACGGCGACCGGCACGCCGGTTTCTTCCCGCAACCGCTTGTCCAGGCTCTTCATCAACGCGCCGCCGCCGGTGATGACGATTCCGCGCTCGTAGATGTCGGCCGACAGCTCGGGCGGCGTCTGCTCCAGGGCCACGTGCACGGCGGAGACGATGGCGGAGACGGTGTCGGCGAGCGCCTCGCGGATCTCCGCGTCGGTGACGGTCGCGGTCTTCGGAACGCCCTCGATGACGTGACGCCCCCGGATCTCGATCTTCAGCGACTCGTCGAGCTCGAACGCGGACCCGAGCCGGATCTTGATCTGCTCGGCCGTCCGTTCCCCGATCAGCAGGTTGTGGGCCTTCTTGATGTACTGCGTGATCGCCTCGTCCATCTCGTTGCCGGCCACCCGCACCGCGCGGCTGTAGACGATGCCAGCCAGGGAGATGACCGCTATGTCGGTCGTCCCGCCGCCGATGTCGACGATCATGCTGCCGAACGGCTCCGTGATCGGCATCCCCGCGCCGATGGCCGCCGCCATGGCCTCCTCGACCAGATGCACCTCGCTCGCCTTGGCCCGGTAGGCGCTGTCCTTGACCGCGCGCTTCTCCACCTGCGTGACCTCCGACGGGATGCCGATGATGATTCTCGGACGCACCCATACGGTCCGGTCGTGGGCCTTCTTGATGAAGTAGGTGAGCATCTTCTCCGTGGCGTCGAAGTCCGCGATGACCCCGTCCTTCATCGGCTTGATGGCCGTTATGTCGCCCGGGGTGCGCCCCACCATGTCCCGGGCCTCGAGGCCGACGGCTTCGATCCGGCCGCTGACGTGGTTCACGGCGACGATGGACGGCTCGTTGATGACGATGCCCTTCCCGCGCGCGTAGACGCACGTGTTGGCCGTCCCCAGATCGATGGCGAGGTCGCTCGACAGAAAGGAGAGCATCGAACGCAGGGTCACATCGCTCCTCGTTCCGGCCGGGGGTCCGGCCCGCCGTCGCACTCGACCCGGTCGCCCCCGCCGGCCTTGGCCCGGTACAGGGCCCTGTCCGCCCGGTCGAGCAGCGCGGCGGCCGTCACGCCCGGCCCGCGGTCCGTCCGCGCCCCCACCGAGGCCGTCAACCGCACGGCGAGCCCCTCGCGCCGCAGGAACACGTGGCGCGCGATGCGCGCGCGCAGCCGCTCGCCGGCCGCGGCCGCGCCGCCGCGGTCCGTGTCCGGCAGCACCACGGCGAACTCGTCGCCGCCGAAACGCGCCGCCAAGTCCGTCCGCCGCAGGCCGCGCCGGAGCAGCGCGGCCACTTCGATCAGCGCCAGGCTGCCGCGCGGATGCCCGTGGCGGTCGTTGACCCGCTTGAACCCGTCGAGGTCGATGACGAGCAACGACAGCGGACGCCCGCCGCGCGCCGCGCGGGCCGCCTCCCTGTCAAGCGTATCGGTCAGCGCGCGCGCGGCGCACAGGCCGGTCAGGTCGTCGGTGGCGGCCCGCCGCTCGGCCCGCTGAACGCGCCGGGCGGCGTCGAGGGAGATCGCGGCGGATTCGAGGGCCAGGCGCAGCGCGGGCCGCGGCCCGGGGGCGCAGGTGGAAGGCCGGCCGCCGAGCGCGACCAGCGCCGCCACCGTGCGCGCCCGGCACGTCAACGGCAACGCCAGCGCGGAGACCGCCGGGCCGCGCGGCAGGCGGGCGTCCCGACCGAGGTCGGCCGACCGCCAGATCCGCGCGCGCCGCAGAACCCGCGCGCCGATCGCCCGGACCGCCTCTTCCTCGCCCGGGGCCAGCCCGCTGTGCGCCGTGACGGCCGGCCCGCCCGGCGCCGGCTCCAGCACCGCCCGGCGCGTCGCGGGCAGCCACGAGGCGACGCGCGCGACCACCGCCGCGGCGACCCGGGCCGGATCGGACGGCTCGTTCACCGCGCGCATGAACTCCACGACCGCCGCCTCGCCCGAAAGGCGGAAGGCGCAGTCTCCACGGCCGTTGCGCGGGCGGCGCCGGCCGCCGGGGACGAGAGGGGCGTCGCGCGGGGAAAGATCACCGGGAAGTGCGGCGTGGCGCGCCATGACGTTCAGGTGTTGCGGACTGACCGCCAGTCCCCTTCCACTCCGACCGCACGGCAGCGACACGGACCGCCGGAGCCGACGACAGGCAGACGGCGAACGACCCGGAACGGCCTGTCAAACTCCCCGTGCTCCCACAACTTGGGGCACCAGTGTATCACACCGGCGACGCTCTCCGCCGCGGTGTCTCCCGCGCCCCCGTTCCGGTAGAATGACGGCATGACCATGCTCGACCGGATGCGGCGCCACAAGGGCTGGCTGAAGTGGAGCCTCGCGCTCGTGGTGCTCGCCTTCGTCTTCCTCTACTTTCCCGGCTTCATGGACCAGACCGGCGGAGCCGGGCTCCCCGGCGGCGTCGTCGCCCGCGTGGGCGGCAAGGAGATCGAGCTGCTCGACTTCCAGCAGGTCTACTCCCGCCAACTGCAGGCATACCGCCTCGAATCCGGCGGAGAGATCTCCGAGGACGTGCTGCGCTCGCTCGGGCTCGACCGGCGGATCCTGCAGCAGATGATCGACGCCAATGCCGCGCTGTCCGAGGCGGAGCGTCTGGGCCTCGAGGTGAGCGACGCGGAGGTGCGGGAACGCATCCTGACGTTCCCGGCCTTCCAGGTGGACGGGCGGTTCATCGGCGAAGCGGGCTACCGGCAGTTGCTGCAGCAGCAGCGTCCGCCGCTGAGTCCGGCCCGCTTCGAGGAGGACGTCCGGAACGAGATCCTCATCGAGCGGCTGCAGGCGGCGGTGACCGGCTGGGTGCGCGTGTCGGACGCCGAGGTCGCCGAGGAGCACCGGCGCCGCAACGAGCGCGTGCGCGTGGACGTCGTGGCCTTCCGGGCCGCGGACTTCCGCGGCGAGGTGGAGGCGGCCGACGGCGACGTCGAGCTGCTCTTCGCCGAGGAGTCGGCCGCCTACGAGGTGCCCGAGAAACGGCGGCTGCGCTTCCTGCTCGTGGACCAGTCGGCCATCTTCGACGGCCTCGCCCTGAGCGAGGACGAGGCGCGGCAGTACTACGACGCCAACCTGGCGCAGTACCGGACGCCCGGCCGGATACGCGCCCGCCACGTCCTGCTGCGCGTCGAGGAGGAGGACGGCGACGAAGCGGTGGCGGCCCGCGCCGCCGAGCTGGCCGCCGAGGCCCGCGGCGGAGCGGACTTCGCCGCGCTCGCGCGGGAGCACTCGCAGGACGAGGTCAGCGCCGCCGACGGCGGGGACCTCGGTCTCTTCGAACGCGGCCGGATGGTGCCCGAGTTCGAGAACGCGGCCTTCGAGCTCGCCGAGGGCGAGATCTCCGATCCCGTCCGCAGCCCCTTCGGCTACCACGTCATCGAGGTGACCGAGAAGCAGGAGGAGGTCACGCAGCCGTTCGACGAGGTGCGCGCGGCGATCGAGAACACCCTGAAGCGGGAACGGTCGTCCGCCCGCGCCACCGCCCTGGCCCGGGCCATCGCCGCCGAGGCGTCGACGCCGGAGGAGCTCGAACGCGCCGCGGCCGCCCGCGGCTACGAGCTGCAGGAATCGGGCTTCGCCGCCCGGGGCGAGCCGATCCTCGGACTCGGCCTGGCGCAGGAGGTCTCGGCGCAGGCGTTCGCCATCGACCCGGGCGCGGTCGCGGGGCCGATCGCGACGCCGTCGGGGCCGGCGTTCGTCACCGTCACCGAAATCCAGGAGCCGTACGTGCCCGAGCTCGACGAGGTCCGCGACCAGGTCCGCGAGGACGTGATCCGCAAGAAGTCGCTGACCCTCGCCCGGGAGCGCGCCGCCGAGGCCGCCGAGACCCTCCGGGCGGCGGCCGGCGACTTCGCCGCCGCCGCCGAGGAAGCCGGGTGGACGGTCGGTTCGAGCGACCTCGTCACCCGCGGGTCGGCGCTGCCGGAGATCGGCCCGAACGCCGCGGTCGAAGCGGTGGCGTTCGACATGACCCCGGGCTCGGTGAGCGACGCCGTCGAGGCCGGAGACGCGGCGGTCGTCGTGCGCCTCGTGGAGCGCGAGGAGGCGTCGGCGGCCGACCTGGCGGAGAACCGCGGCGCGCTGCGCGACGAACTGACGTCGCAGCGCCGGGCCCGGTTCTTCACCGCCTACATGGACAACGTCAAGGAGCGCCTGAACATCAGCATCGACCTGGCCGTGCTGGAGCAGGCGATCGGGCAGGCCTGACCCCGGCCGCGGGCCGCCCGGCGTCCGGTGGGGCGACGATCCGCGGCTCGCCGGGCCTGACCCGGCCGCGGGCCGCCCGGCGCATCGGCGGCCTCATCCGCCGGCCGCGACGCCGGGCATCAGCGCCAGCGGAACGCCCTGTCCGGCCAGCTCCATCCCCGCCCGCCGCTCCCGCGCCAGGCGCGCGTACGGCGCCCACGGCCAGGCGGGGCGCGCGCCCGCCGCCCGCGCGGCGACCGCGCCGGTCAGCACCTCGAAGAAGGAGCGGGGGGCCGGATAGGGCACCAGACGCACTTCCTCCTCCGCGTCGATCCCCGCCCGCGCCTGGGCGAGGGCGACCGCGCGGCGGAGTCCGCCCAGCTCGTCGACGAGGCCGCGGACGAGCGCCTGCCGCCCCGTCCACACCCGCCCCTGCGCCACCGCGTGCACCTCGTCGCGGGACATCGCCCGGCCCTCGGCGACCACCTCGAGGAACCGCTCGTAGACGCCGTCCACCTGCGCCTGCATCGCGGCGCGGGCGGCGTCGCTGAAGCGGTCGACCGGTGAGAAGACGTCGGCCTGCGCGCCGTGGGTCACGCCGTCCACGCCCACGCCCAGCTTGTCGAAGGCGCCGGCGGCGGCGAACTTCCCGCCGTACACGCCGATGGAGCCGGTCAGCGTGCCGGGCTGCGCGACGATGGCGTGCGCCGGGGCGGCGACGTAGTAGCCGCCCGAGGCCGCCACGTCGGCCATCGACGCCACCAGCGGCTTCTGTTCCCGGGCCAGCGACGCCTCGCGCCAGATGACGTCGGCCGCGGTCGCCGCGCCGCCGGGGCTTTCGATGCGCAGCACGATGGCCTCGATGGACGGGTCGTTCCGCGCGTCGCGGATCGCGTCGATCGTCGTCCGGGCGCCGGCCATCCGTCCCGACCCGGGAAAGTCCGGCGTGCTCGACCCGAAGTTGATCAGCCCTTCGACGTACACGACGGCGATGCGCGGCCCGGTGTCCAGGCCGAGGCTTTGCGGGTCCACGCGCCGGTAGGTCGCGAAGTCCAGCCGTTCCGCTTCGCCGCCCGACGGCAACCGGCCGAGCAGCTCGTCCTCGTAGACCAGGTCGTCGACCAGGCCCAGGCTGACCGCGTCGGCGGCCACGAACGGCCCCTGGTCGATGACCTCGCGGACCCGCGCCCGCGCCATCCCGCGCCCCTCGGCGATGCCGTCGACGAGTTGTTCGTAGAAGTCGCGGCTCAGCGCCTCGGCCGCCTCGCGGTGCTCGGGCGTGAACGCCGGCTCGGTCCAGGTGTTGATGGCCGTCTTGTAGTCGCCGGCGGCCAGCATGTCCGCCTCTATCCCCACCTTGTCGAGCGTGCCGCGGAAGAAGAGTTCGTAGGACGCCACGCCGACCAGCATGAGCGGGCTCGTCGGACTCATGAAGATCTCGTCGCACGCCGTCGCCAGGTAGTACGACTGGCCCATGCCGAACTCCAGGTAGGCGACGATCGGCTTGCCCGACTCCCGGAAGTCGACGACGGCGTCCCGGATCTCCTGCACGCTGGCCCAGAGTCCCGGCACCGGCGGCGGGACCATCACCACCGCCGACACGCGGTCGTCGACCTTCGCCTTGCGCAGCGTGGTCACGACCGAGCCGATCGTCGCGCGCTGATCGAGGAAGCCGAAGACGTCGTCCGGCGCCTGCTCCCCGAGGTCGGCGGGGATCCGCAGCCAGAGCACGGAGTCGGACTCCACGGACGGCCCGCGGGTGAGCAGGAAGTAGCTGAGCGCCACCCCGGTCATCGAGACGATGACGGCGGCGATCAGGAACAACAGGATGAACCGGACGCCTCTCGCGATTGCCACGTTCGCACTCCCTTGCCGGCCTCGCATCCGGCGATCACGGCGAGTATAGGCGCGAAACGCGCTCGGGACACGGACCGCCCCGCGGATCGGCGGCGGGGTCCGGCGGCGCGCGCCGGGTAGGGAGGCGCGGGCGCGGCGCGGCGCGATGGTACCGTCCGCGTTGCTCCCAACGTAGATCGTGCGCCGGGCAGGGAGGCGCGGGCACGGCGCGGCGCGGGCCGCGGCCAGGCGATGGCGTCCAGAAGAAGGGAGGGCGCGCGCGGGCGCGGCCCATCGAGCGCAGCCCCCGAGCGTCCGCGATCGGGAGGGCGCGGGCGCGGCGGCGGGCCGGATGCTATACTCTCCTTCGCTCCGGCCCTGCACGCGGAAGTGGCGGAACTGGCAGACGCGCAAGCCTCAGGAGCTTGTGGGCCCTAGGCCCGTGGGGGTTCAAATCCCCCCTTCCGCACCATCCTCCCTTCGTCGGCGCGCCGCGAACCCGCGGCGCCGCACGGAACGGCCGCCGGCCGGGACGGAAGAACGGCCGGCGGCCTCCGTGCGCCGCCCGAGGGCAGCGCGGCCGCCGGCCGAACGGTTCGCCCCGCGCGCAACCCCTTCACGGCCGAGGCGCCGGGAGGGAAGCGCGCGGCCGCCGGCCGAACGGTTCGCCGGGCGCCGGAAGCGGAGAACCGGCGGGCCGCGGCCCGCCAATCGTCGCCTTGCGGCTCCGCCTGGCGCCCGTCCGAACCTGCAGGAGTCCGCGCCGTCCCGCGGCGCAGACTCCTAGGGCTGCGCCGCCGCCTTGCGCTCGTCCGCGCGCGCGCCCGCCAGGATCCCCTCCAGCGAGTAGTTCCCCTCGTGGCAGGCGTACTCGAACAGCGGCAGCTCGTTCAGCCGCATCGGCACCTGCGCCGTCCACGGCGCGGCCCACGTCCCCGGATCGGTGACCGTGAACTCGTAGAGCAGCGTGTCCTCGTCGACGCGGGTGAACCGCTCGATCAGGTGGCGGCCGGGCGTCGTGCCGCGCCAGTCGTGCCTGGCGCTGAAGTCGACGGTCTCGACCACCAGCGTGTCGCCTTCCCAGCGGCCGCGCGACTCGCCGGTCCAGGAATCGATGCCGGGCCGCGGCCGCCCGTCGATCGGAATGATGCGCGAGTCGTGCACCATCTCGTTGAGCACGACCACGTGGTCCGGCGTCTGGAAGAGCTGCATGTTCTGGTTGTAGCCGCCCGGGGTCATCGGCGGCCCCTGGTTGAAGCCCAGTATGCAGCGGTCGTACGAGCTGCGGTCGAGCCACGAGTCGGCCGGATGCTCGGCCCGCCGGACCCGCCGCTCGTCGGCGCGGCGCTGCCCGTCTTCGGTCAGCGCGGGCAGGCGGCCGTTCGGCGGATCGACGATCAGGGACGTGCGGCGGGTCTCGACGACGTTGGTGCCGCGGTCCATCCAGAAGTTGTTGTAGGCGCCGATGCTGCCGCCCGCCTCCGTGCGCCGGGGCGCCGCCTCCCACAGCTCGACGTCGCGGTCCACCGCCGCCTGCTCGCGGTTCGCCGCTTCTTCCTCGGTCAGGAACTCCTGGTCCCCGAGCTCCTCCGGCCGCTCGAGCGGGGTGATGGTGCGGAAGTCCCAGACGCCCTGCAGATCCGGCGCGCCCCACGCCGTCCGGGGCGCATCCCCCTGCCCGGCGGCGGGCGCCGCCAGCAGCGGCACGAGCGCCGCCGCCGCCCACGCCGCCGCGATACGTCTACCTTTCATCGCAACCTCCTCGGGAAAGACGATTCCCCGTTCCCTCGCCGATTCACTACCGCGGACACCCGTTCCGTGTCACGATAGCCGACCGCGTGGTCCGCCGCAACACCCGCCCGTCCCGACTCCGCGCCCTGGAGGAAGAATCCGCCGCGCGGGCGGCGCGCGGGCCGGACTCGGCGGCGGCTCCCGCGCCCGCGCCCGACGCTCCGCCTCCGGCGCTCGACTTCGCCGGCGGCGCAGACGCCGTCCTGGCCGTCGCCGAGGCGCTGCATCTGACCTACGGTCACCAGTGCAACCCGGCCTTCGCCAGCGAGACGGCCCGCATCGACCCGCTGCCGCACCAGCGCATCGCGGTCTACGAGCGGATGCTCCGGCAGGACCCGCTCCGCTTCCTGCTCGCCGACGACGCGGGCGCCGGCAAGACCATCATGACCGGCCTCGCCGTGCGCGAGATGCTCCTGCGCGGACGGATCGAACGGGTGATCGTCGCGCCGCCCGCCGGTCTGGTCGGCAACTGGGAGCGGGAGCTGCGGGCGCTGTTCGGGCTCCGCTTCCGCATCGTCGCCGGCGCCGACGCCCGCGCCGGCAACCCGTTCCGCGGGCCGGACGGCGACCTGGTCATCGTCTCGCTCGACACGCTGGCCGGCGGCGCGGCGTTCGACCGGCTGCGGAGCGCCGGCGTCGCCCCCTACGATCTGGCGGTCTTCGACGAGGCGCACAAGCTGTCCGCCGCCCGGGAGCGGGGGCGCACCCGCAAGTCCCGCCGCTACCGGCTCGCCGAGGCGCTGGCCGGTTGCGCCGGCCCCGAGAGCCGCTTCGCCGGCCTGGGCTGGAGCGCGCGCCACCTGCTGCTGCTGACCGCCACGCCGCACATGGGCAAGGACTCGCCCTGGCATCACCTCTGGCGCCTGCTCGACCCGGACGCCCTCGGCGCGGAAGAGGCGTTCCGCCGTTTCCCGGCCGCGGCGCGGACGCGCCACTTCCTCCGCCGGACCAAGGAGGAGATGGTCGACCTCGCGGGCCGGCCGCTCTACCCGCGGCGCGCCTGCGCCACGTTCGGCTACGGCCTGACGCCGGGACCGGACGGCGAGCAGGCGCTGTACGACCGGACCACGGACTGGCTGCGCCGGTCGTACGGCCGCGCGCTCGACGCCGGTCCCGCGGCCCGCCTCGCCCTCGGCGTCTTTCAGCGGCGGCTCGCCAGCTCCACCTGGGCGCTCCGCCGCTCGCTCGACCGGCGCGCCGCGAAGCTCCGCCGCGCCCTCGAAGATCTGGCCGCCGGGCGTCTCACGGCGGCGGATCTCCGTGCCGGGCGGAACCCGCTCGGCGACGCCGACGAAGGCGACGTCTTCGATGCCCTGGCCGACGCCGGCGACGCCGGCGACCAGACCGACGCCGGGCGCGCCGCGGAGTACGAAGAGGCTGTCCTCGGCGCGGTGGCCGCGGTGACGGTCGACGAGCTGCGCGAGGAGCTCGCCACCATCGAGGCGCTGAGCGCCCGGGCCGGCCGCCTGATCGACGCCGGCGCCGAGTCGAAGTTCGAACGGCTCCGCGCGGTGCTCGACGACCCGCGCTACGCCGGCGACAAGTGGCTCGTCTTCAGCGAGCACCGCGACACGGTCGAGCACCTGGTCCGGCGGCTCGAGGGCGTCGGCCACGCGGGCCGGGTCGCCTCGATCCACGGGGGCATGGCGTGGCCGGCGCGCGAGGCGGAGATCGACCGCTTCCGCCGGCCCGGCGGCGACCGCTTCCTCGTCGCCACCGACGCGGCCGGCGAGGGGGTCAACCTGCAGTTCTGCCGGCTGATGGTCAACTACGACGTCCCCTGGAACCCGGCGCGTCTCGAGCAGCGCCTGGGGCGCATCCACCGCTACGGCCAGCGGCGCGACGTGGTGATCGTCAACCTGGTCGCCGCCAGCACCCGCGAGGGCCGCGTGCTGCAGGTGCTGCTCGACAAGCTGGACGCGGTCCGCCGGGAACTCCGCTCGGACAAGGTCTTCGACGTCATCGGACGGCTGTTCGAGAACCGCTCGCTCGGCGACTACCTGCTCGACACGCTGGCCGGCGACGGCGAACGGCGGGTCCGCGAGCGCCTGGAGACCGCGCTGACCGCGCGGCGGGTGACCCGCGTCGAGGAGGCCGACGCGCGGATCCACGGGCGGACCGGCGACGTGGCCGAACGCCTCGACGCGCTGCGCGGCGACCTCGACCGCGAACGCTATCTGCAACTGCTTCCGGCCTACGTGCGGCGGTTCGTGGAGACCTGCGCCCGGCGGCTCGGCCTGACGATCCGCGGCGACCTCGACGGCGACTTCTCCCTCGCGCCAGGACGCCGCGGCGCGCTCGATCCGCTGCTCCGCGCCCTCGACGGCCATCCGCCCGAGGCGCGCGGCCGCCTGCGCGTCCGCCGGCCGGCGCGCGACGCCCCGTGCGTCTGGCTCCATCCCGGCGAACCGGTCTTCGACGCGCTGCGCGACCAGGTGCTGCGGACGTGCGCCCGCGACGCGCTGCGCGGCGGCATCCTGGCCGATCCGCGGGCCGAGGCGCCGTACCTGGCGCATCTCGTGGAGGTCTCCGTCACCGAGCGAGACCCCGGAGCGGACGGACGCGGGGCCGTTCATGGAGGTCTCCGTCACCGAGACCCCGGAGCGGACGGGCGGCGGGCCGTCCGCCGACTCGCCCCCGGCCGACTCACCCCCGGCCGGCGCGCCCCATGCCGCCGCGCCGCCGGCTGCCGCGCACCCGGAACGGGCCGCGCCCCGGGAACGGCGCCTGCTGGCGTTGCGGCAGGGCGAACGGGGCGCGCCCGCCGAATGCTCCGTCGAAGCGCTGCTCCTGCTGCGCGCCGCGCCCGGCGCCGCCCCGGGCGCCGTCCCGCTCGCCGGCCGCGCGCCCGGCCTGCGCGCGGAGGCCGCGGCGCTCGCCGGACGTCTGCTCCAGCGGATGGTCGAGGAACAGCGGGCCGCCCGCCGAGCCGCGCTGCCCGACCGCCGCCGCCGGGTCGCCGCCAACTTCGAATGCCGCGCAGCCGAGCTGGCCGCCCGGAGGACCGCGCTCGGCGGCCGGCGCGGGGAGCGGGCCGACGCGGAGGAGCTCGATGCGGTCAAGCGGGCCCAGCGCGCCGTGCGGGCCGAGCGGCAGCACGCCCTGGCGCGGCTCGACCGCGCGCCGGACCGCATCGCCGCGGGCGGGGTCCGCTTCCTCGCCCACGCCCTCGTGGTGCCCGCCGGCGACGGCGACGCGGGCCGCGACGATCGCACCGAGGAGATCGCCCTCCGCATCGCCGCCGGCTGGGAGCGGGAACGGGGCGCGCGGGTGCAGGACGTCTCGCGGCCGGCGCTCGCCCGCGCGGCCGGCCTCCCCGACTGGCCCGGCTTCGACCTGCTGGCCCATCCGCCGGCCGGCGCCGCCCGGTGCGTCGAGGTCAAGGGCCGCGCCGGCCGCGGCGCCGTCCGGATGGAGCCCAACGAATGGAAGCAGGCGTGCCAGCTCGGCGACCGCTACTGGCTGTACGCGGTCTTCGACTGCGCGACGCCCGCGCCGACGCTGGTCCGCGTGCGGAACCCGTTCGACAAGCTGCTGGCGAAGCACCGCGCGTCGTCGATGTTCACCATCGCCGCCGCCGCCCTGCTGGAGGTGATGGAACGTGCGTAGGCAAGCGGCGGTGAGCGCGTCACCACGATCGCGGGACCGTGCGGCGTCGGCAGGTCGACAGGTCGACGTCTCGGCGCGCTTGCCCGAAGAACGCCGACTGCCGCGGTTCGTCAAGGCCGGCCGGCCGGATCGCCTCCGGACCCGGTAGGGAACGGCCCGGACACGGCTTGACGGAGCGCCCCGGTGCCACTTATCCTGTGGATCTTGACCCGGTACGCCTTGTAAGGCAACTCTTCGGAATACCGGCGACGGAAAGGAATGACCCGGTGAGTCTGGAAGAACAGGTTCTGGCGAAAAGCAAGGAAATCGCGACGGACGCCTACAGCATGTCCGTCGGCGAACTGCTTTCGCTGTACAAGGAAGGCGAGCTGGACGTCCACCCCGAGTTTCAGCGCTTCTTTCGATGGACTCCGGCGCAGAAGTCGAAGTTCATCGAATCCGTGTTGCTCGGTATCCCCGTGCCTTCGTTTTTCGTCTCCCAGAAGATGGACGGTTCGTGGGACGTGATCGACGGCCTGCAGCGCCTTTCGACGATTTTCCAACTGACCGGGGACCTTCGAGACGAGAAGAAAAGTCCCGTCGAACCCCTGGTGCTGGAGAAGACCGCCTATCTGCCGGATCTCCAGGGGAAATCGTGGGAATCCGACGATCCCGACGGCGAGCTGCCCCAGTCGGCGAAGCTGAAGATCAAGCGCGCCCGGTTCGACGTGAAGATCGTGTGTTCGGTTACCGAGAACGGGATAGATTTTCGCCAGTGGTTTTTTGACCGAGTGGAGCGGATTCCCGCTGAACGTGTTGCCGCCGTGAAGGAGACCGTCGCATGAAACTCGCGCCGCCGGAGCTCGCCATCGGACCCGACGACGGATTCGAGAACACCGATCTCTTCGGGTACAAGGAGTTCGGGGAACGGCTCGCCAACGTCGTCGAAGCGTTCGACTCCGCGGCGGCCCTCGTGCTCGACGGACCGTGGGGCAGCGGCAAGACCACGTTCACGCAACAGTGGACCGGCCTGCTCCGACGGCGGGGACACGCCGTCGCGCGGTTCGACGCCTTCGCCCACGACTACCAGGACGACGCGTTCGTCGCGCTGGCCGGCGAAGTCCTTGCGCAGTCGCAACAAGAGAAAACCGAAGGCATCGAAGACCGAAAGAAGAAATTTCTGAAATCGGCCGCCGCCGTCACGAAAACGAAAACGCTGCCGGCGATGACCGCTCGCGTCGCATTGAATCTGGTCACGCAAGGCGCGATTCCTTCGACGGTCATTTCCAAGCTCGTCGAATCCATCGAATCGGCGCAGACCTCGCAACTCGAAAAGCGTATCGAGAAGGCCCACGAAAGCGCACAGGCAGTCGACGATTTTCGCACGCGTCTGTCCGAGCTGGCCGTAGAACTCGCGAAGGGCTCGCGACACGACGAAACGACACCGACGGAAGGAACGCCACGGAAACTCGTCTTCGTCGTCGACGAGCTGGACCGCTGCAGACCGACGTTCGCGCTGAGCCTGCTGGAACGCCTCAAGCATCTTTTTTCCGTCGACGAAATCTGCTTCGTGCTGGTCGCCCACCTGCCGGAACTGGCCAGGATGGTCGAAAAGGAATACGGCGTCACGTCAGGACAGCGCTATCTCGAGAAATTCTATAACCTGCGCGTCACGTTGCCGGTCATCCGCGAGAGACACCTGAGCCGGCACGTGCGGTATGTGGACCATCTGTTCAGGAAGATGGACGTGCGGATGGACGAACCCCGAATACTCGAACTCGTTACCGAAGGGCTGCACGCCCTGGCGCGAGCATACGAACTCGCCCTGCGCACGCTCGAACAGGTCGTCGGCAACGTCGCCCTCGTCTGCCTCGCGACCAACCAGCGCTATTTCAGAAACCCACCCCTGATCGCCGGCCTGTGCGTCATGCGAATCGTCGCTCCGGACTTGTACGAGAAAGCAAGAGCGGGACAGCTCGGCCTGAACGAAGCGACGCGATTCCTGAGATTCGATGAGTGGGAGGGCAGTTCGGTCGAATGGCACAGGGACGCGTGGGTCCACGCAACGGCGACGGACGAAGAGTTGAACACCCCGGAATACAAGGATATCGGACAACAGAATTGGGGGGGCGGTCGTTTCAACATGAGGAGATCGGACATGATCCCAATTACATGCAAATACATCGACGACCTGTGGCAGCGTGAACCCGCATGACCAGACGGATCGCTGGCTTCCCCACATCGAAGTCACCGGACGCCGAAAAATGCACGGACAACCGGCGAACGACGCTTCGAGAGTTTGCCGACCGGCGACGCCGCCGATGACCGACACCCGGCTCATCGAGACCATCTTCCCGCTGCGGCAGACGTCCATCGACGCCGTCCACGAGAAGAACGTCCGCCACGGGCACATTTCGACGCTGCACATCTGGCCGGCGCGCCGGCCGCTGGCGGCGAGCCGGGCCGTGCTGCTGGCGACGCTGCTGCGCGACCCGGACGACGGGCGGGCGCGACGGGCCCTGCTGCAGCGGATGGCGGGGCGTCTGGTCGACGTACCGGACGCGGGCGGCGGGCGGATGAAGCAGGAGACGCGCGGCGGGATCCTGCACTGGGGGCGCGAGGACGACTCCGCCGCCGTCGAGGCGTTCCGGCGCGAGGTCCGGGACGCCTTCGGCGGGCGGGCGCCGCGGGTGCTCGACCCGTTCGCCGGCGGCGGGGCCATCCCGCTGGAGGCGATGCGCCTCGGCTGCGAGGTGACCGCGGCGGACCTGAACCCGGTGGCGTGGTTCATCCTGCGCTGCACGCTGCACTACCCGCGGCTGCTGGCCGGAAAGACGCGGCCGTTGCCTGCGTTCGCCGTGCGCGACCGCGTCTTCGTCACGGCCTTCCTGCAAGCGCGCGGCGCCGCGAAGCCGCGGGACCTGCAACGCGAGCTGGCGAAGCTGGGCCACCTGGACGACGAGCCGGCGGCCGACGGCCTCGACGGCCTGCCGAAGCCGCCCTCGCCGGCCGAGACGGCGGACCTCGCGTGGCATCTGCGGGCGTGGGGGCGGCGCGTGCTCGACGGCGCGCGGCGGACACTGGCGGCGCGCTACCCGACGTACGCCGAGTTCGAGCCGGCGGTTCGGAAGGGGCGGCGGCGGACCGGGCGCCCGGCGCCGCGGCGCCGGCCCCGGCGGCCGCCGCGGCGGCTCGAGCCGGATGCGGAAGGACGGGTGTCGACGGCCGGGCTGAACGCGGAGTTCGACTCGCTCTATCTGGAGCAGGACGCGAACCCGCGCTGGGTCGCCAAGCCGGTGGTGGCGTACCTGTGGGCGCGGACCGTCCGCTACGCCGCCTGCCGCGCGGAGGTCCCGCTGCTGAAGACGTGCTGGCTCTGCAAGAAGGGGCCGAAGCGCGTCCGGCTGGCGATGACGCCGCGCGCGGACCGGTCGGGCGTCGAGTTCGACGTCGAAACGGACGTGCCCGAGGGGCCGGGCGCCGCGGCCCGCCGGCGCGAGCACGACCGGCGGCTCGGCGGCGGCACCATGAGCCGCAGCGGCGCCACGTGCCCCTGCTGCGGCGCGATCGCCACGACCGAAGACATCCGCGCCGCGGGCCGCGCGGGCCGGCTGGGCGTCCGCATGACTGCCGTCGTCGTCGACGGGCAGCGGGGCAAGGAGTACCGCCGGCCCGCCCCGGAGGAGGTCGAAGCGGCCCGGGTCGGGCGCGGCGAGCTCGACGCCGTGTACGGAGAAGTCCCGTTCGGCCCGCCCGACGAAGCGATCAGCCCGGACCGGCCGTCGTCCAACGCGCGCGGCGCGTCCGGCCTGCCGCGCTACGGCTTCGACCGCTGGAGCACGATCTTCACGGACCGGCAACTGCTGGCCCTGGGGACGTTCGTGCTGGAGATCCGGCGCTGCGCGGCCGAAATGGACGACTGCCCGACGGCGTGGCGCGAAGCCCTGACGGCCTGCCTGGCCCCGTCCATCAGCCGCCTCGCCGACCGCGGCTGCGCCTTGGCGACCTGGCAGAACGACCACGACAAGATTCGGAACACCTTCGCCCGCTTCGCCCTGCCGATGGTGTGGGACTTCGCCGAGTCGTGCCCGCTGTCCGACACGACCGGGGGCTTCGGACAGGCCGTCGAATGGATCGCCCGCGTCGTCGAGCACGCCACGGCGGCGGCGGACGCGCCGGCGCCCCGCGTCGCGCTGCGCTCGGCGGCGGCCGAGCCGGAGCCGGGGGGCGGTTCGACCTCATCGGCGCGCCCCACGTCGCCCAGGACCGGCGCCCAGGACCGCGGCCGAGCCGTAGCCGAAGGGCGGTTCGACCTCGTCTGCACCGACCCGCCCTATTACGACGCCATCCCCTATTCCGACCTGATGGACTTCTTCCACGTCTGGCTGCGGCGGACGCTGCACGGCCTGTCGCCGGAGACCGACGCGGCGTTCGCCGGCGCGCTGGGCCCGAAGTGGGACGCCGCGCGCGGCGACGGCGAGCTGGTCGACCAGCCGAGCCGCTTCGGGTCCGACGGGGCCGCGTCCCGGCGGGCCTACGAAGACGGCATGTTCCGCGCGTTCGGGCGCTGCCGCGACGCGCTCGCGGAAGACGGACGGCTGGTGGTGGTGTTCGCCAACAAGCAGCCGGACGCCTGGGAGACGCTGGTCTCGGCGCTCGTCCGCGCCGGCTTCATCGTCACCGCGTCGTGGCCCATCCGGACGGAGCGGCCGGGCAAGGTGGCCGGCGGGCGCGCGGCTGGCCTCGTCCATCTGGCTCGTCTGCCGCAAGCGCCCCGCCGACGCCCGCGCCGGCTGGCACGGGCCGGTCCTCGCGGAGATGCGCGCGAAGATCACCGGGCGGCTGCGAGACTTCTGGGACGCCGGCATCCGCGGCCCGGACTTCGTGTGGGCGGCCACCGGCCCGGCGCTCGAAGCCTTCAGCCGCTACCCGGTGGTCAAGCGGAGCGACGCGGCGGGCCGGTTCCTGACCGTGGCCGAGTTCCTGCGCCGGGTGCGGCGGATGGTGGTCGGCTTCGTGGTCAGCCGGCTGCTCGCGGGCGACGACGCCGCGGCCGGCGAGCTGGACGACGTGACCACCTGGTACCTGCTGCACCGGACCGACTTCGGCTTCGACCCGGCGCCGGCCGGCGCCTGCATCCTCTACGCCCTGTCGTGCAACCTGTCCGACGCCGACCTCGCCGGCGGCCTCGACCTGCTCGCGCGCGGCGGCCGGACGGCCCCCGCCGACGAGGACGATGCGGAGGACGCCGACGACAGCGAGTCCGGCGCGGGCGGCGACAGCGAGTCCGGCGCGGGCGGCGACAGCGAGTTCGGCGCGGGCGGCGACGTGCGGCTCAAGCCATGGCACCGCCGCCGCGCCCGCGGCCTCGGCGAACCCGCCGCCGACGGCGCCGCCCCGCCGCTGGTCGACTGCGTCCACGCGCTGATGCAGCGCTGGAAGACCGGCGAGCAGAGCCGGGTGGACGCCTACCTGGAAGAGCGCGGCCTGTGGCGCCACGAGCTCTTCGCCCGCGTCGTGCAGGCGCTCATCGAGCTGGCCGACGCCGGCTCCGACGAGCGCGCGACGCTGGAATCGATCCAGAACCACCTCCGCGCCCGCGACGGCGCCCCGGCCCTGCGCCAGCTCCCGCTGCCCTGACCGCCCGCTGTCCCTGATCCGGGCCATCAGCGCACAGGGGAGGCCTCCACTGCACCAGTTCGCGCTGCCCTGACCCGTCCGCCGCCCCAAAGGGTTCCGCGGCCACCCCATGCGGAACCCGCTCCCGCGGCCCGGACGGCCGCCGCGGCCCGGACATCGAGCAGGGGGGCCACCGAACCCGCTCCCGCGGCCCGGACGGCCGCTACGGCCCGGACGGCCGCCGCACCCCGTCCGGCCCCGCACCGGCGCGTCGAGTCGAACCCGCGTCATGGTGATAAAATCGGTGAGAAGCAAGCCGTTGACCACAGAATGGAGGGAATCGCCAGCCCGCCCCCCGCCGGTCAGTCGTTCCGAACGTTGCTGCGCCGGCTCTCCAGGGCCGGTTTCCCGAAGGACTTCGTGTGGCAAGCCATCCTGCCGGACTGGTGGGACGACGAATGCGCCAGCGATCCGAGCCTCGTGCAGGACGTCGAGATCCGGGTCGCCCGCTTTCTCGGCCTGTCGATGTCGGCGGTAGGCGACCCGAGATGCACGCTCGATCCCCCGCAATATCCCGACGCCCAGCTCCGCCGCATTCGCGACATCGACCGCGCCCGGCTGGCTCCCGCGATGCATGCTGCGAGGCGGATCGCCGCGGCCGTCGTGCGCAATCTGCACGACACGGTGCCCGCCCCGCGCACTCCGCCGCGCGACGGCCTCGAGTGGCGCGACGAAATCACGGGCACCCGCGGCGCGCCGTCGCTGACCGCCGTTGCCGGGCACTTGTGGAAACTGGGCATCCCCATCGTCCCGCTCGATCTGCTTCCCGCGCCCGGCTTCCAGGGCACGGCCTGCATCATCGAAGACCGCCCCGTGATCCTGCTCGGCCACAAGCACGACGAGCCGGGGCGCGTGGCATTCGTCATCGCCCATGAAGCGGGACACGTCGCCGCCGGCGATTGCGCGGCCGGCCGGCCGATCGTCGATGAAGAGACGGGAATCACCGACGATGCGGAGATGGAACGGCGGGCGGATCGATACGCAACCCAAGTCCTGATGGGCGATGTCGAAGTTCCACGGGTGGATGACACGGTCACCGATTTCAAGGACTTGGCTCGCCGAGCGATCGACATCGAACACGACAAGGGCGCGGATGCAGGCACCGTTATCTTTTCGTGGGCGCGCCGAACGGGCGATTATGCGACAGCGACGATGGCGGTCAAGGCGCTCGATCGCAGCAACGGTGCCCGACAGGAACTGCGCAAGCTTTTGAACCAGTACGTAGATTTCGCCGGCGCGGCCGAGACCGACCGCCTCCTGCTCCTGTGCGCCCACGGCGCGTGGGCGGGCTATACGGCTGCTCGGCATTCACCCGCGCCAGCGACGACCGGCTGACCGTCTTCACGCCGAGGTGGTAGAGCTTGCTCCCCTGGGCGCTCAGGTTGCTCACGATGTCGCGCAGGCTCTGCCGGCCCGTCAACTGCGCCAAGCCGAGGGCCACGAACTGCGACCAGCGGCTCATGGCACGCAGTCCCTGACCGTGCCGGTGCTCGCGGGCGACGGCCTCGAACTCATGTCTCGGTACGAATCTGAGAAGCTGGGCGAAGACTGTGCTATGATGGGCCACGGCTTGGATCTCCTGTCCAGTGAATGACTTGTGGCACAATCATTCTACCAGACTTGGAAGGTCCAAGCCGCCCTGATTTGACGTTCTGTGGGACAGCAGTGGCGGGCTATGAACCTGCTCGTTGACACCGACGCCTTCTGCAAGCTGGGCGTGGCGGGTTTGATCGAGGACGCAGCGGGCGTTTTCGGAGTGCGCCTGCCGGACTGCGGAAGGCTGCCCGCGCTTCCGCACATGCTGCGCCGGGGAAATCTCGCGAAACGCTACGGCCGGGACACCTGCGACGCGCTGATTCCCCATGCGGAGGCGATGCCGGCTGTCCCGAGACCCGGCGCCGCGGCGCTCGATCCCCTGGCGGCGAGCGACGCCATCGATCCGGGCGAGGCTCAGTTGTTCGCGGCGGCGGCGGAATTCGGTCTCCTGGTGATATCGGGCGACAAACGCGCGATGCGAGCCTTGAAGCACGTACGGGAAATTTACGCGCCGCTTGCCCGACGCATCGTGACGCTCGAAGCGATCCTCCTGAAGCTGTGCGAGCGGCTCGGCCCGGAGGACGTCCGACGACGCGTGGGTCCTCTGGCCATGCACGACAGGGCGGTCGGAGCCTGCTTTTCCCCAGGAAATCCGGATCCCCGGGACGGCCTGCGCTCGTATAACGGAAGTCTCGTCGCCGAAGTCCAGCCCCTGCTTCTGTGGGACCCTGACGCAAGGATCGACCGTGACGTTCGGACCTGAGCACTACGTTCCGATCCTCAAGATCAAGCGCGCCGAGAAAACACGATCCACCACATCACCCGGGTCGTGCAGGATCTTGATTCATTGCCCGCGACTTGAGCCCGACGCGCACGGCATCGGCGATCTCGTCGACGTTGAAACGTTCGCAGACCCGCTCCCACACGATTCGACGGGGTTTGCGGCGAACCCCCCGCGCCGCGCCGTGTCGATCCAGCAGACCGATCGCCTGATCGGACCACAGGAGTTCGACCAGCGCGCGCGGATCTCTTCCGGGGTTCCTCGCTGGACGGCGTACCGTCCGGAATCGAAGCTCCCCGCCATCGACCCGGGCATGCAACACCCCCCACCAAGGCGGAAGGAAACCGCGCGCGGCCGTCAGGAACCGATCGCCCACCACCAGCGTGGCCCGATCCAGAACCTTCCCGTAGACGTCGACCTGATTGTCCAACCGGCGCAGGCTGTCTCGATCCGACTTGATCTCGTAGCCGTGCAGCAGACCGTTCACCACGGCGACGTCGATCCGCACGCGGCCGCGGCACAACCCCAGCTCCTCGATGACGGCCGTTGCGGGATCCTGACCGTGTTCTTCGCGGAACCGGATCCGCAGAGCCGAACGAATGGCCGCATCTCCCAAACGCTCCGTTCCTTGCCGCAAACCGCGGGGAAGTCTAACCGAGCCGGAGTGAGCGCACCAGAGGCCGCCCGCCAGACCCGGACGGCTGATGTACGATCCGCCCAATCATGGCCTCGAAACCGAGCCTCCGCCCCTGGCGCGAGGTCGTCCGCCTGAAGGACGAGCTGCGGACCGGCGAGCTCAGCCTGGCGGAGTTCGCGGCCGACCTGCACGAGGTGACGCTGGGGCTCGGGCGGCGGCCGGTCTACGAGGACCCGGCGCGGTTCTTCGCGCTCACCTTTCCGACTCCTCCGCTCCGCGAGCTGGTGCGGGACGTCGCCGCGCGGCTCGCCGGACGCAGCGACAAGGCGGTTCGGCAGCTCGAATTGACCTACGGCGGCGGCAAGACGCATACGCTGATCACGCTGCACCACCTGTTCCGGGACCCGGACGCGCTGCCCGACCTGCCGGCGGTGCGGGAGTTCCGGGCCGGCGGCGCGCTGCCGCGGGCGGTTCCCGTCTCGCTCTGCTTCGACAAGATCGACGTCGAGCGGGGCATCGACGGCGTGCGCGGACCGGACGGCGAAGTCCGCGCGCTGCGCCATCCCTGGAGCGTGCTCGCCTTCCAGCTCGGCGGCGAAGACGGCCTGCGCGCCCTCCACGGGGCGGGCGAAGCCGAGGAGCGGGAGACGCCGCCCGCCGAGCCGCTGCTGGCCGCGCTGCTCGAACGCCCCGCGGCGCGCGGCCTGTCGACCCTGCTCCTGGTGGACGAAGTGCTGATGTACGCCCGCCAGAAGGCGGGCGCGAACCCGATCTGGCGCGAACGGATCGTCGACTTCTTCCAGTGCCTGACGCAGGCGGTGGCGAAGGTGGACCGGGCCGCGATGGTGGCCTCGCTGCTGGCGACCGATCCGCGGAAGCAGGGCGACGAGACCGGCCGGCGGTTGCAGGCCGACCTGTTCGACGTCTTCCGGCGGCAGCGCGAAGAGGGGGTGCAGCCGGTCCGCAAGGAGGACGTGGCGGAAGTGCTGCGGCGGCGGTTCTTCGATCCGGACAGCCTGCAGGACGAGAACGCGCGGCGCGCCCACGTCATCGGCGCGGTGCAGCGGATCGCCGCGCTCGACGAGACGACGGCCAGGAACAAGGCGGACGCGGAACGGCGGTTCCTGGAGAGCTTCCCCTTCCATCCCGACCTGACCGACGTCTTCTACGGCCGCTGGACGCAGCTCCAGGGCTTCCAGCGGACGCGCGGCATCCTGCGGACGCTGGCGACGGCGCTGCGCGAGGCGGAGCGGTGGGGCGACGCCAGCCCGCTGATCGGGCCGGCGGCGCTGCTCGCGGCGCCCGGCGCGGCCGGGATCTCCGAGGCGGTGCGCGAACTGGCCGGCGTGGCCACCGCGGAGAAGACCGAGGGCGCGAAGACCGACTGGGCCACGCTGCTCGACGCCGAACTGCAGAGGGCCCGCCAGATACAGGCGGAACTGCCGGCGCTCGACGCCGGGCGCGAGGCCGAGCAGGCGGTGGTCGCGGTCTTCCTCCACTCGCAGCCGATCGGCCACAAGGCGCAGACGCCAGAGCTGCGGCGGCTGGCGGGCGGCGCCGCGCCGGACGCCATCGAGCTCGACAAGGGGCTCCACCGCTGGCGGGAGACCTCCTGGTTCCTCGACGACGAAGAAACCGGGACGACGGACCCGCGCGGGGCGCCCGCGCTGCCCCGGTCGTGGCGGCTCGGCAACCGGCCCAACCTGCGGCAGATGCACGACGAGGCGTGCCGGCAGCGGGTGACCGACGCCATGGTGGACGAGCGGCTGGAAGCGCTGATCGGCCAGGCGAAGTCGTTGCGGGCCGGCGCCGACGCGGCCGGCGCCACCGTCCATCTGCTGCCGAAGGCCCCGCGCGACGTCGGCGACGACGGCAGCTTCCGCTACGTGGTGCTCGGCCCCGCGGCGGCGTCCGACTCCGGGAAGCCGAGCCGTCCGGCGCGGCGCTTCCTCGACGAGACGACCGGACCGGACCGGCCGCGCGTGCACCGCAACGCCGTCGTGGCGGCGGTCCTGTCGCGCGACGGTCTGGAAGGCGCGCGCCGCGCCGTCCGCGCGCTGCTCGGGTGGGAGGAAGTGCAGCGGCAGCTCGGCGCGCACGCGGTGGACCCCGTCCGGAACGAGCGCCTGCGGCGGCGGAAGGCGGACGCCGAGCGGCAGGCGCCGGACGTCATCCGGCAGGCGTACTCGATCGTGGTCACGGTGGACGAGACCAACGAGGTCCGCGCCTTCAAGCTGGGCGGCGGCGCGGGGCCGCTCTTCACGGCGATCAAGGCGGACGCCGAGCGCGCGCGCATCATGGAGACGGCGGCGGACGCCGAGGCGCTGCTGCCGGGCGGCCCCTTCGACCTGTGGCGCGACGACGAAGAGGCCCGGTTCGTCCGGGATCTGGCCGGCGCGTTCAGCCGCCAACCGCGCCTGCCGAAGATGCTCCAGCCGCGGATCGTGCTCGACACGGTGATGCAGGGCGTGGAGCGAGGCCTGTTCGTCGCCCGGCTCTCCAGACCGGACGGCAGCGCGCGGACGTGGTGGCGCGAACCGGTGGAGGACGACGCCCGCGGTGATTCGCAGTTGGAAGTGGTCCTGCCGGCCAGGGCGACGCTGACCCGCCTGAACGAGCGGCTGCTGCGTCCGGACGAGTTGCCGTCTCTCTGGGCGGGGACGGCGGAAGCGCCGGAGGTCCCGGTGAGCCGCGTCGTCGAGTATTTCGCCGGCGGCCGGACGGTCCGCGTGGCCCGCGGGCCGGACGCGGAGTACGAGGAGAGCGTCGCCGTCCCGGCCGCGGGGGCGGAAGCGGTGCGCGAGGCCGTGCGGCGGGCGGTCGAGCAGGGCGCGCTCTGGTTGACCAACGGCCCCGCGTCGGTCTGGAGGGAGCCGCTGCCCCGCGGCGCCCTCGACGGGCCCGCCGTCCTCCACCCGCCGCCGGAGGCTCTGGCGCCCCGGGAACTGACCGCCGAGACGCTGCCCGACGCCTGGACCGACGGCCGGGCGAACGGGATCTCGCTGTCGCGGGCGCTCTCGCAACGGCGCGGCCGGACGCTGCCGTGGGGCCTCGTCCGAGACGGGATCGAGGCGGGCGTGCAGAGCCGCTGGCTGACGCTGGCCGCGGGCAGCGCGGCCGTGCGCTGCGGTTACGAGCAGGCCGGCAACCTGCAAGTGGAACGGCCGGCGGCCCCCCCCCCCCCCCCCCCGGCGGCGCGCTTCGAGATCGACCCCGCGCAGGTGCAGGACCTCGCCGACCGCGTCAGCGAGCTGCAAACGGCCGGCGCGGGCTACGCGCTCCGCTTCCGCCTCGCCGCCGCGCTCGACGACGACACCCCGGCGGAGGTGCGCGCCGAGGTCGACCGGCTGCTCGACGAGATCCTGACGGATCGCCCGCCGGAACGGTAAATCGCCCGCCGGAACGGTAAGGGGCAGGTTTCCCTTCGATTCCGTGCTGCGCCGCCGCCCGGAGTACGGCATCATGGGAACCGCGTTCGGGGAAACCGGACTCGGCAAGGAGGGAAAACGCCCATGCGGAAGACACTGACGCCGGCGTGCGCGGGCATCGTCCTCGCGGCGCCGTGGCTCCTCGGCGGCGGCGCCGGACCCGGCGTGGAGGCGCGGGCGGCCGCGGGCGGCCAGGAGCGGGAGTTCGCGCCGGTCACCGACGAGATGCTCCGCGACCCCGACCCCGAGGACTGGCTGATGGCGTACCGCACCTACGACTTCCAGGCCTTCAGCCCGCTCGACCAGATCGACCGCGAGAACGTCGGCCGGCTCCGGCTGGCCTGGATGCGCGCGATGGAGGAGGGGGCGCAGCAGATACGGCCGCTGGTCCACGACGGCGTGATGTACGTCGCCCAGCCGGGCTACGACCACCTGCAGGCCCTCGACGCCACCACCGGCGACCTGATCTGGGACTACCGGCGGGAGCAGCCGGACGACGTCCGCGAGTACGGGCAGTTCGGAAACCGCACGCGCAACCTCGCCCTGTACGGCCGCCACGTCTATCACCTGACCGCGGACGCGCACGTCATCGCGGTCGACGCGCGCACGGGCGAGCTGGCCTGGGAGGCGCGCACGGCGGACTACCGCCAGGGGATCAGCCACTCCTCCGGCGCGGTGATCGTCAACGGCAACGTGGTCAGCGGACGCACGTGCAGCCCCTCCAGCCTGGAGGCCCGCTGCTTCGTGGCCGCCCACGACGCCGGCGACGGGACCGAGCGCTGGCGGACCTACACCGCGGCCGGGGCCGACGATCCCGGCGGGGCGACCTGGGGCGACCTGCCCACGGCCCGCCGCGTGCACGTCTCGCCGTGGGGCGTCCCCGGCAGCTTCGACCCCGAGCTCAACCTCGTCTTCTGGGGCGTGGCGGTGCCGCTGCCCTATCCCCGGCTCGTCCGCCGCGGGACCTGGGACGTGGGCGACGCCTCGCCGTGCGAGCTGTACTCCAACTCCACGATCGCCATGGACGCCGACACCGGGGCCATCGACTGGTACTACCAGTACCTGCCGTGCGACGACTGGGACCAGGACTTCGTGCAGGAGCGCACCCTCATCGACACGGTGGTCGACCCGGATCCGGAGGCGGTGCGCTGGATCAACCCGAAGCTCGCCGGCACGGCCGAGGAGCGCCGGATCGTGGTCGTGCTGGGCGAGCCGGGCGGCCTGTTCGTCAACGACCGCGAGACCGGGGAGTTCCTCTGGGCCGACCCGTTCCCGTTCACGGACACCGAACGGTTCGTGATCTCGGACGTCGACGTGGAGACCGGGACCACCTACATCAACATGGACCTGGTGGCGCGCGAGGAGGGCGACCAGTTCATCATCTGCGGCCACAACGTCAAGGGCTGGTGGTCGTGGTCGTACAGCCCGCTGACCGGGCTGCTCTACGTCCCGATCAACCGCTCGTGCCTGAACCAGACGACCAACTCGCGCACGATCTCCGGCGCCAGCCCGCGCTTCTCGATCCCCGACCCGGACATCGGGCCCGAGGGCGACCTGACCGAGGTGCGGGCGCTCGACGTCTCGACCGGCCGCGAGGTCTGGCGCTACAGCCAGCGCGCGCCGAACGCGGGGACGACGCTGGCCACCGCCGGCAACGTCGTCTTCTTCGGCGATTCGAACCGCCGCTTCCGGGCCTTCGACGCCGAGACCGGCGAGGTGCTGTGGGAGACCATCCTCGGCAGCCAGATCAGCGGCTATCCGGTAAGCTACGCCGTCGGCGGCCGGCAGTACGTGACCGTGCCGGTGGGCGGCGTCGGCGACCGGCTGCGGACCTACGCGCCGGAGCTGGAGGCGCCCACGGGCAGCAACATGCTGGTGACGTTCACGCTTCCCTGAGCGCCCCGAGCGATGACCATCACGATACGGAAGACCGTGGCGAGGCGCGCGGCGGCGCTGGCCGTCCTGGCGGCGGTGGCGCTGGCCGTGTGGACGATGCACGACGGGGAGATCGCGGCGCTCGACCGGGCGGCGGCGGCGCTCGACCGGGCGGCGGCGGCGCTCGACCGGGCGGCGGCGGCGCTCGAAGAAGAGGCCACGGCGGCGCCGGCCTCCGCCGACGCCGGGACGGACGCGCGCGGCGCGGCGCGGCGGGCGGCGGCCGCCGCGCGCGGCGCCGGCCTCCGCGTGCGGGCGGGAAAGACCGGGCTGCTCGACGCGCGGTTGAACGAGGACGGGCCGATCGCCGAGGCGCTGGAGGCGGGCCGGGCGCTGAGGGACGCGGCGTCGGCGCTCGGGGACGCGGCCGAGGCGCTCGTCGCGGCGGCCGAGACGTTGTACGACAACGGGGCGCTCGCCCCGGCGGGCCGGGCGCAGATGGACGCGAGCCGGACGGTGGACGCGGCCCTCGCGGCGATCGACGCCGCGGACGCGGCGACCTCCAGCCTCGATCCGGGCGGCGAATCCGCGCGGCGATGAAACCGCGGGCCCGCGGGCCGCGCCCGGCGCAACCCGCCGCTCAACGCGAACCGGAGACGCCGGCCGCGGCGGCGGCCTCGCGGTCCTCGGCCCGGGCGCCGCTGAGCACGTTCGCGAGGCTGTAGTTGCCCTCGTGGCAGGCGTACTCGTAGAGCGGCCCCTCGGTGACGCCGCGCGACGCCTGGTCGGTGGTCAGCGGCAGCCGGACGCTCCAGGGGCGCGTGAACTTCGCCGGATCGGTCAGGGTGAACTCGTACAGCAGCGTGCTCTCGTCGACGCGCGTGAAGCGCTCGACGAGGCGCATCGTACGGGTCGGCATGCGCCACGTCTGCGCCCAGCGGTCGGCCGTCCGGTCGACGAAGCGGGTCGACTCGACGACCAGCGTATCGCCCTCCCAGCGGCCGCGGACGTCGCCGTTCCACTGCCGGATGACGCCGTGCGGGCGCCCGCCGAGCGGGATGATCCGCCGGTCGCGGAACATCTCGTGCAGGATCACGACGTGGTCTGGCGTCTGCGCGATCTGGTGGTTCGGGTTGTAGCCGAGCCAGAACATCGGCACGCCGTCGGTGAGGCAGCGCTCGCCGGTGTCGACGTCCACCCACGAGCGGCGCTCGCCGCTGACGCGGTAGATCGCCTGCAAGCGGCTCCGCTCGGCCATCTCCGGCGTATAGGGCACGCGCCCGTCGGGCGGATCGGTGATCAGCGCCGTGCGCCGGTCCACGAGGCGCGTGCCGGGGTCGAACCAGATCTGGTTGTACGTGCCCGGGTCGCCTTCGCGGACCTCGCGCTCGACGAACCGCGCCGCGTCCGCGCGCATCTCCAGCTCCGCCGCCTGTTCCCCGGTCAGGAACTCCCGGCCGGCGAACCGGCTCGGCCGCTCCAGCGGCGTCAGCGTCGAACCGGTCCAGATCCCCTGCAGATCGGGATCGCCCCACGGCGTGCGCAAGGCGTCCTGCCCCGCCGCGGGGAACGCCGCCAGAAGGACGAACGCCGTGGCCGCCGCAACCGCCGTCCGTGTTCGACGCTCCATCGGGTCACCTCTGCTTCCCGGCCTGTCGCCGGGCGCGTCCTCGAATCGGCCGTCGGCGCGGGCGTTCAGCGCCGGCCCGCCGCCTCCCGCGCCCGCTCCCCCCGCAGAAGGTTCGTCATCGCGTAGTTGCCCTCGTGGCAGGCGTACTCGTAGATGACGTAGTCCGGCAGCCGCGGCATGTGCCGCATGCCGGTCCAGGGCCGCGTGTAGACCGTCGGGTCCTCGATGGTGAACGTGTGCTCGATGGTGTCGGCGTCCAGGCGCCGGAAGCGCTCCACCGCGACGGTGTGGGGCGACGACGGGAAGCGGTGCTGCGACTTCTCGCTGAAGTTGCGCGTCTCCACCACCAGCGTGTCGCCCTCCCAGTGGCCGCGCGAGTCGCCGTTCCACTGCCGGATGCCGTCGGTGAGCCGGCCGCGCCCGTCGATCGGGATGATCCGCACGTCGTGGATGTTCTCCACGCGGATCGCCACGTGGTCCGGCGTCTGGACGATCTGGTAGGTGTTGTTGTAGCCGGTCGACACCGGCGGCACCCCGTGGTAGGTGATGCAGCGGTCCCAGTTGCTGCGGTCGAGGTGCGAGTCGGCCGGATGCTCGGCCCGGTACGCCCGGGCGGCCTCGGCCTGCGCCACCGTCCCGGCGGTGACGGGCAGGCGGCCGTCCGGCGGATCGACGATCAGCGACGTCCGCAGGTCGGGGCTGACCCGCCCGCGGTCGAACCACAGCGCGTTGTAGGAGCCGACGCTCCCCGGCGGCGGCTCGCGGTCCTGGGTCACTTCGAAGTTCCGCGCGGCGGCCTCCTCCTCGGTGTAGTGCGCGCGGTCGCCGAGACCGGCCGGGCGCTGCAGCGGCGTGAGCGAGGCGTACGACCAGGTGCCCTGCAGGTTCGGATGGCCCCAGGGCGTCCGGGGCTCGCCGCCGGAGCGCGTCTGGGCCGGCGCCGCCGAGGGCAGCAGCGCGGCGACGGCCACGGCGGCGGCGAGCGGCGTCGAGAGGGATCGGTTGCGCATCTCGGACCTTCCTTGCTGAATGCTCCGCCGGCCGCGTCCGCGCCGCGCGGCCCTGCCGCTACCATAGCCGGCGGCGGACCCGCGCGCAAGCGCCTGCCAAGCGTCGCCTTCGGCTCCGCTCGGCGCCCGACGACGAAGCGGCCGTCTCGCGGTATCATCAACCCGAAAGCGAGGTGGCCATGACCCGATCCGTCCTCCCGGCCGTCCTGGCGGCGGCGCTCCTCGGCGGCGCGGCGGCGGCGCACGCGCAGAACGATGGCGGCGGCGCGGACCTGCCCCGGCTCGTCGGCGGCCGGCCCGACCTGAACGGCGTCTGGAACAACGTCGGCTCGGCCCACGTCCCGCTGGAGCTCCCGGACGCGCTGGCCGGGCGCGCCGTCTCGCAGGCGGACGTCGACGCGCTGGTGCGGGAACGGTCGGACGCGCGCAAGGCGGTGACGTGGCGGGGGCACGAGAACAGCCGCGGCGTCGGCGCCTACGCCAACTACTGGTTCGACTGGTTCTGGAAGGAGCCGGCCGGCGTCGACGCGCCGGCGCTGCTGATCGAGCCGGCCGACGGCCGGATGCCGGCCCTCACGCCGAAGGCGGCCGAGAGCGTCGCCTGGCACCGCGAGCACCTGCACGACTCCTACGCGACGATGGAGACGGGCGACCGCTGCCTGTCGCGCGGCACCTACGGCATCATGATGCCGACCGCCTACAACAACGGGAAGATGTTCTTCCACACGCCGGATCACCTGGTCGTCCTGAGCGAGATGATCCACACGTCGCGGATCTTCCCGATCGACGCCGGGCCGCCCGTCGACGACGCGATCGAGCTGTGGAACGGCGACCCGCGGGCGCGCTGGGAGGGCGACGCGCTGGTCGTCGAGTCGCGCAACTTCCGGGCCGTCGCCAACCAGCGCGGCCCCGGCTCGCGCGCGCCGCAGACCGAGGCGCGCCACGTCGTCGAACGGTTCACCCTGCTCGACGCCGACACGCTGCGCTACGAGCTGCGGGTGGACGATCCCGAGACCTACGCCGCGCCGTGGACGGTCGCCTTCAACTACAAGCGGGACGACGTCTACGTCCAGTACGAGTACGCCTGCCACGAGGGGAACTACGCCGTCCCCAACTCGCTGAGCGGCGAGCGGGCGCAGGAGACGAAACGGTAGAAGAAACGGAGAGAAGATCATGTCGAGAAGCAACCCCCGCGGAATCCTCGCGGCCATCACCCTGGTCATCGCGCTGGGCGCCACCGCCTACGTGGCCGGCCAGGCCTATCCCAACTCGTACCGCCTCGTCGACGGCTGGGCGAAGTTCACCGACGGCCGGATCATCGGCGCGGTCGGGGACGCGACCGTCGACGTCGACGGCGAGCACATCTGGGCCGTGCTGCGCTGCGACGCCGGGCCGGAGCACTTCGGGAGCGAGTGCCTGGACTCGGACCTCGACTCCATCGTCAAGTTCGCCCCCGACGGCACGGCGGTCGAGAGCTTCGGCGGCGGGATGTTCATCTGGCCGCACGGCATCGACGTCGACCCGGAGGGCAACGTCTGGGTGACCGACGCGGTCAGCGAGGCGCGCACCCCGGAGGGCGGGAACCGCGGCCACTACGTGGTCAAGTTCAGCCCGGCCGGCGAGGTGTTGATGACGCTCGGCACGCCGGGCGAGGCGGGCAGCGGCAAGGACCACTTCAACGCGCCGGCCGACGTGGTCGTGGCGGACGACGGCAGCATCTTCGTCGCCGACGGCCACGCCAACGAGACCAACAACCGCGTCGTGAAGTTCGCGCCGGACGGCACGTACCTCATGGAGTGGGGCAAGACCGGCTACGCGCCCGGCGAGTTCCGCACCCTGCACGGCATCGCCATCGACGACGCCGGCCGCGTCTTCGTCGCGGACCGCTCCAACAACCGCGTGCAGATCTTCGACCAGGAGGGCGAATTCCTCGCCCAGTGGACGCAGTTCGGCCGTCCGAGCGGCATCACGTTCGACGCGCACGGGCGGGTCTACGTCGCCGACTCGGAGTCCGACGACGTGCAGAACCCCGGCTGGGAGATGGGCATCCGCATCGGCGACGCGAAGACCGGCTGGGTCAACGAGTTCATTCCGTTCGTCTGGGGCGACCCGCGCGAGGTCGCCGGCAACGGCGCCGAGTTCGTGGCGGTGGACGCGGCGGGCAACATCTACGGCGGCGAGCCGCGCCCGCGGAACCTGCAGAAGTACGTGCGGGTGAAGCCGTAACCGGGCCGCGCTCGTCCGGAACCGATGGGCGCGGCCGGCGATGGCGCGGTTCCTCGGCGACGGCGCCGGGGGCCGCACTTCGTCCGGAACCGATGGAACGAGAAGCCGGCGACGGCGCGGCCCCTGCCGGCGACGGCGCCGGGGCCGCGCGTTCGTCCGGAACCGATGGACGAGACTGTCGACAAGGAGACCGAGGCCATGAAACGCTGTCTGCCGTTCGTGTTCGCCGCCCTGCTGGCCGCGCCGGCCCTGCCGGCCGCGCAGTCCTCCGACGAGGACCTGATCGCCAGGGCCACGCTGGCCGCGCCGCCGCGCGTCCGTTCCGCGGCCGGCGTCGTCCGCTGGGACGCCAACCACAACCGGATCGTCGTCAAGGCGAGCGAGAACGGCCTCGTCTGCTGGGACCGCTCGGACGTGCCCGGCACGCCGGACTTCGCCGTCCAGTGCTCGGCCGAGGCCAACCTCCCGCGCTTCGAGCAGAACCGCGCGTTCGCGTTCCAGGCGGCCGACGCCGACGAGCGCCGGGCGCTGATGGCCGCCGCCGAGGCCGACGGCACGCGCGCGCTCGCGGAGTTCGGCACCGTCTGGTACTCGCTCAGCGGCGCCGACCGGGAGAACGCCAACCCGCACATGACGATCGCCGTCCCCAACGCGACCGCGGAGTCGGTCGGCCTGCCCGCCGAGCGGCGCACCGACAAGGTCTGGCTGATGCAGGCCGGCACGTCGAACGCGCACCTGATGGTGCCGGGGCGGTAGCCGCCGGACGAGCCTCCGGGAACTCGGGGGCTCGTGCGCCGGCCGTGCACGAGCCCCCGCCGCCAAGTGACATGTCACGCCGACGTCGGCAGGACGCCGATCCCGGCCATCCGGCGCCCGGCGACGACGCGAAATACCTGACGATACTTCTCTCGCCCCTGCGCTCCTGCGCCTCGTAAGAATCGATCGAGTTCGACGTCGTCGCCCGACTATGACCGACGGCTTCCTGTCCCGGCAGGCGGGGCGTCGGCGGCCCCATTCAGGACAGCCGCGATGAAGGCCCTGAAGCTGGGGCTTCGCTGCTCAATCGTCGCCGCGTCCAGGGCTCCGGCGATTTCGGCCGACACCCGTGCGGTATAGACGCGCCCGAGCAGGTGCTGCAGTTGCAGCTTCGGATTGTCGATTTCGTCCGGCATCGACGTATCGACGTGCCCCGGGGCCCTGCCGATGCAACTTCTGAGGTTCTCCACGTCGGCGAAATACCATGCTTCGAGATGCACGTCCTCCGCGACGATGCCCCGATCCCGCAGGCGCCGAACCAGTAACGGAAGCGCGCGTCGCTCGGTTTCGCCCGAAGCGATCAGGGTTACGTGCTTCGACACGTCAGCCGCTCCCGAACCCCTTCGTCTCGTAGAACTCGCCGAGGCCGAAACCCGAAGCCTCCAGGGCTTTCCGCACGCCGTCCGCGTCCTCGCCGGCCGTGACGGTCGTCCCCCCCTCCTCCCCGCGCCGCACGACGCGGACCGCCTCCGGCCGGTTCAGGAAATCGAGCAGCAGCGGCGAGTGGGTCGTCACCATGAACTGGACGCGATCCTGCGCGTCGAGCAGGTACTCCACGAAGGAGGACAAGGCGGCCGGGTGGACGTAGTTCTCCGGTTCCTCGATACCGATCAGGTTCGCGTTCGGCTCCGCGAACAACGCGGTCATCAGGGCCAGCACGCGCAAGGTGCCGCTGGACACCCCCATCTGATGGACCGGAAAATGGAGTCCCGGCTCGACCTGCGCGAAGTAGAAGCGCCCTTCCTCCGACTGTCGGGGTTCGATTTTCCCGGGCAGCCCCAGAACGGCGCGGGTCGCTTCCACGATGCGTTCGAACGCCGCCGGTGACGACTCCTCGAGCGCATGCAGCGTTTCGCCCAGGTTCCGCCCGTAGTGGTCGAAACGGCTCGATTCCAGTCCGGTCCAGTCGCGCCGCAGCAGGAACGGGTTCGGATCGAAGAACCCCCACCGGGCGATGAACTCCGCGGCCGCGCGCGCCGGAAACGACGCATCCGCGGCCGCCGCGGCCAGGGCGCACGACGTCGGGTCCTGTTTCAACTCCACTCGACCTTCGTCGCCCGACCACCACCAGCCCTCCCCCTTGCTGGCGGCCAGCAGACCGACCGGCGGCGATCCGTCCGGCAACTGGTCAACGCGCTCATCGACGTGGAAATCGTATCCCGCCCTCACCAGACGCAACGACCACTCGTACTTTCGCCCGTCGTGCTCCAGATGTACGGTCAGCTCGATCCGAACGGCGTCTTCGCCCTTCCACGCCATGTGCAGCATGCCGCCTCGCGAGAACGCCGCGGGCCGGAAATCCCGCGCCCGGACGCCCTCGCTCAGGAAGCGAAGCGCGTCGAGGATGGAGCTCTTGCCCGACGCGTTGGCGCCGATGAACACGTTGAGATCGTTCAGCGCGACGTCCGCGTCACGCAGGCTGCGATACGACCTGGCGTGGAGTTTCAGGAGTTTCATGGCGGCGTCGCGGTTGTAAGCGGGCGAGCGCCCGGCCCCTCCCGCGGAGGGGTCGGGCCGCTTCGTGTACGGCGTGCGGGCGGTTGACTCGGGGCTCCGAGGTCACCGCTGGATCATGCGTGACCTCGCCATGTCGCAACTGGCGGGCAACCGGACGGGACGGCCGCCGGGTTGACGATGAGACCGCTCGTCGATTCCGCCGGACGTCCATGGCCCGTGGAGATCGATGACGCACGACAGCAGCAACGGAAACCCGACGCTCATCGATTCGTCCAGTTCACTGACGACCCTGCCCATGACGTCGACCGTCGCCTGCAGCTCCCGGACGGTGTCGTTCAACGTGCGCAACTCCGCCATGGACGTGCTCAGGGAGTCGACCGTCGTGCTCAGAGAGTCGACCGTCGTGCTCAGAGAGTCGACCGTTCCGCTCAGACCCTCGACCGTCTCGTCCAGCTTCTCGACCGTCTCGCTGATGGTGTCCACGTCGGATCTCGTCTCCGCCATCCTGCCCGAGAGAAACCAGGTTGCGCCGATGACCGTGAACATCAGCGCCAGCACGGGCGCCCAGCTCGCCAGGAACGCGCCGACGTGCCCTTTCGTACCGGAGTCCATCATCATGGAGACAGTATGTTCCGCGCCGGCCGCGGCCGGCTCTCAGCGCCCGGCCGCCTCCGCTTCTTCCTTCCGCGCGCCGCCGAGGGCGTTGGGCACGGAGTAGTTGCCCTCGTGGCAGGCGTACTCGAACTGCACGTAGTCGTCGTCGCGGTCGTAGGGGAAGGCCGCGGTCCACGGGCCGGCGTAGGTCTCCGGGTCGTCCATCGTGACCGAGTAGAGCAGCAGGTCCGGCCCGGCCACCGTCAGCCGCTCGACGATGCGCTGCGCCTCGGACTGCCGCGAGCGGGTGCCGGCGGTCGGGCCGCGCACGTTGCGGACCGCCCGGAAGTTGGTCGATTCGATCACCAGGGTGTTCCCCTCCCAGCGGCCGCGCGGGGCGCCTTCCCACTGCCGGATGCCGTCGTCGAGACGCGGGGCGCCGCCGACGGGGACGATGCGCGCGTTGTGGATCATCTCGCTGTGGAAGACGACGTAGCCGGGCGGCTGCAGGATGAGGGTGCCGTTGTTGTACTCGGTCGGCATCATCATGCCGAGGACGCCGCGCGAGATGCAGCGGTCGCCCGACTCCATGTTGGCGTAGGAGTCGTGGAGTTGCGCCATGTTCAGCGCGATCCGCTCGCGCGCGTCGGCGGTGCGCTCGGGGATGCGCCCGCTCGCCGGCTCGACGATCATCGCGGGCCGCCCGATGTCCGCCGGCCGGTCGAAGTACCAGTCGAACCAGTAGAGCCCGTAGCCGCCGACGCCGCCGCGGTTGTTCTCGTGGCCCCGCCACTCGGAACGGGAGATCCGGCCGGCGCCGCGCGCCTCGGCCCGCCGCCGCAGCTCCTCGGCCGGGACGTCGCCGCGGCCCGCGAGGTCCTCCGGCAGTTCGAGCGGCGTGAACATCGCCCGCGTGTTGTTCCACATGCCCTGGACGTCCGGCTGCCCGTCGGCGAGGCGCGCGGGCGCCCATCCGTCCGGCGCGTCCTGGGCGCCGGCGGCCGGCGCGAGAGCGAACGCCGCGGCGGCGGCGAACACGACGACCTTCGCGAAACCCGCTGACCGGCGATCCATGATGCCCCTTCTCCTTCCTGTCCGGCACGAGGCGTGACGCGCCGGCCGACTCGCGGCGGCCGGGCGTCACGTCCGGCGAAAAAGCCCGCGCGCGGCGGTCACCGCACGGTGACCGTCACGTCGATCGGCGTGATCTTGATGGAGTCGTCGGCGTGCCCGCGCAGCACGTGCACCCCGGGCTCGGAGAAGGTGACGGTGGTCGCCGCCTCCCCGCCGCGGCCGCCTTCGACGTGCGTCACCGCCGGGTCGAACGTCACCCGGCCCGGCCCGCGGTAGTGCACCCAGGTCACGGCCAGCCCGGTCTCCCCGGCCTCGAAGGCGTTGACCACCGCCTGGTTGATCGGGTGCGCGCGCGCCCGGCGCTCCTTCTCCGCCGCGACCCGCTCCGGGGTCGCCGGCTTGCGCCGCGGCCCCGGTATCCCGTCGTCGCTGACCCGCGCGGTCAGGGTCAGCGCGCCGGGGAGGGCGAGCGCGAGATCGGTTCCCGGTTCGACCTCGATGCGCGGCGGCCGGTTGTCCGCCGGCCAGCCGTCGGCGCCCATCCCGCGGTTCGCCTTGATGACGCCGTCGTCGATCTCCCATTCCGGCCAGAGCGAGGCGTACGCCTTGTCGGTCCGCCCGTTGACGGTCAGCGTCCAGACGAGGTCCCGATCGCCCCAGTCGGCCGGCACCCGCACCCGGAAGACGAACTGCTGGCGGCGCGCGTGGAACCGCGTCGGCTGGCCGCGGTCGGCCGGACCCGGCTCGAAGAAGTTGTCCGGGCCGACCGGCGCGCGCGGCATCTCCCGGTAGTTGCGGTTCATGTACCCGAAGACCATGCTGAAGGTCCCGTCCGGGTTCCGCTCCCAGCCCTCGAAGACCGGCGCGACGTTCTGGCCCCGGTCGAACTTGAGCTGCGCCCGCGCGTCGCTCGCCGCCGCGGCGCACGCCAGCCCGACCGCGCCGCACAGCGGCGCGAAACGCCAACCACTCCTGGACGTCATGACGAACTCCGTCAGTTGTCGTTGTTGCCGGCCATCGCCTCCCGCTCGGCCACCGCGGCGGCGAACTCGTCGTCGTCGAGCTCGTAGTAGCTCGTCCACGTGAAGCTCATGTCGTCGCTCGAGCGCTGCCCGAAGCCGGCCCAGTTGCGCGGGTCCGGGTTCCAGCGGTTGCCGGCCGAGTTGTCGTGCCAGGTGATGGTGTGCATCATCGTGCCGGCCGGCAGCAGCGGCTGCACGTCGTCCGCGTAGTTGTAGACGATGTGCCAGCCGAAGTCCCACGTGGCGCAACTGAGCATCTCGGTCCGCCCGTCCGGGTAGATCGCCTCGATGCACTGCCGCTTGCCGCGGTTGTGCAGGTGCGGCTGGAATCCGGTCAGCCGCACGTTGTTCTCGAACCGGTGGTAGCTGTCGTGGCGGACGTCGTCCTCGCCCGGCGGGATGTCGAGGTCGTAGTTCTGCGCCAGCGCCCGCGAGAAGAGCTCGTGCTTCGGCTCTTCGCCGCGCGGGTAGAAGGTCAGGCCGACGCTGGTCCGGTCGGTGCGGTCCTCGCCGATGGACGCGTAGTGCATGTTGAAGCGGATGACCGTGCCGGCCTTCACGAGACGGCCGGTGCCGGGCGGGAATACGTCGCCGTTCTTGCCCTGGGCGTACTCGTTCAGGAAGTCGCCCTCGGTGTCCTCGGGCGTCTCCTGCACGCGGGTGACCGCGTGGTGCACGACCGGGAAGCCCTCGGAAGACGGCTTGGTCTCGACCGCGCTGATCCAGACGTCCTCGGTCAGGCCCGAATCGGCGTAGAAGTCGCCCCACCAGTTGGCGCCCTCGGCCGGCACGGTGAACGGCTCGGGGATCGGCACGATCCAGTCCGGCTCGCCGATGTGCCACATGTCGCGGTCGGCGAACTCGCGCGGCGGCGGCGCGTCCGCCGGGTTGCCGCGCGGCGCGCCGGCGTCGACCCAGGCGGCGACGGCGGCGATCTGCTCGTCGTTCAGCGAGCGGTCGTACTTGAAGCCCTGCACGCCGATGTTCTTGTCGATGTACCACGGCGGCATCGTCCGCGTGACCACCTTCTCGCGGATGGCGCGCGCCCACGGCCGCGTCTCCTCGTACGTCATCAGCGGCATCGGCGCGATGGCGCCCTCGCGGTGGCACGTCTGGCAGGAATCCTGAAGGATCGGAAGCACGTCCCGGGTGAACGTGACCTCCGACTGCGCGAGCGCCGCCCCGGGCGCGGCCGCCGACAGGGCGAGCACCGCGGGCACGACGACGCCGAGGAAGCCGAACCGCCGGGTTCCGACGCTGGACGTCATGGCAACTCCTCCTGTCCCGGCCGCGAACCTCGCGCCCGCGGCTCGATGCCGAGCCTCTCGGGGCGAGAATAGCACGTCCGTCCGGCGTTCGGCGGACGTTTTCTTGCGCGCGCATGCTACATTTTTCGGTTGGACCGCCCGCTTGAAGCCCAGGAGCAGACCGTGTCCGAGACATCGACCAGGACCACCCACGCGTTCCAGACCGAGGCCCGCCAGCTCCTCGATCTGATGATCCATTCGCTCTACTCGAACAAGGAGATCTTCCTCCGCGAGCTCGTCTCGAACGCCTCGGACGCCTGCGACAAGCTGCGCTTCGAGGCGCTCACCGACGCGGCGCTGATGGAAGAGGACCCCGACCTGGCGATCGAGGTCGCGTTCGACCGCGCCGCGCGCACGATCACCGTCACCGACAACGGCGTCGGCATGTCGCGCCGGGAGGTCGTCGACAACGTCGGGACGATCGCCCGGTCGGGGACGCGCGAGTTCGTCGCGAAGCTCACCGGCGACCGGACGCGGGACGCGCGGCTCATCGGCCAGTTCGGCGTCGGCTTCTACTCGTCCTTCATCGTCGCGGAGCGGGTCACGCTGACGACCCGCCGGGCCGGGCTGGGGACGGACGACGCGGTGCGCTGGGAGAGCGCGGGCGAGGGCGAATACACCCTCGAGGCCGTCTCCCGGCAGGCGCGCGGCACGGAGGTCACCCTGCGCCTGCGCGAAGGCGAGGACGACCTGCTGTCGGGCCCGGCGCTCCGGGCCATCGTGCGGAAGTACTCCGACCACGTCTCGCTTCCGATCCTCATGAAGAAGGAGGAGGTCGCCGGCAAGCAGGCGGACACCGGCGACGTCGAGACCACCGAGAAGGTCAACCGGGCGTCGGCGCTGTGGGCGCGGCCGAAGACCGGGATCACCCGCGAGCAGTACGACGAGTTCTACAAGCACGTCGCGCACGACTTCGACGCGCCCCTCGCCCGCGTCCACGCCCGCGTCGAGGGACGGCAGGAATACACCCTGCTGCTGTACGTCCCGCGGCGGGCGCCGTTCGACCTGTGGGACCGCGAGCGGCGCCACGGCGTCAAGCTCTACGTCCGGCGCGTCTTCATCATGGACGGCGCGAAGGAGCTGCTGCCCGGCTACCTGCGCTTCGTCCGCGGCCTGATCGACTCGAACGACCTGCCGCTGAACGTCTCGCGCGAGATCCTGCAGCACTCGCGCGACGTCGAGGCCCTCCGCAACGCGGCGGTCAAGCGCGTGCTCACGCTGCTGGAGGAGCTGGCGGACGAGGAGCCGGAGAAGTACGCCGACTTCTGGCGCGAGTTCGGCCGCGTCCTCAAGGAAGGGCTCGCCGAGGACCCCGGCAACCAGGAGCGGCTCGGCAAGCTGCTGCGCTTCGCCTCCACCCACCGCGACACGGACGACCAGAGCGTCTCGCTCGCCGACTACGCGGCGCGCATGAAGGACGGGCAGGAGAAGATCTACTACGTCACCGCCGACGGCTTCGCGGCCGCCCGCAACAGCCCGCACCTGGAGGTCTTCCGCAAGAAGGGCGTCGAGGTCCTGCTGCTGCACGATCGGGTGGACGAATGGGTCGTGGCGCACCTGACGGAGTTCGACGGCAAGGAGCTGCAGTCGGTGAGCCGGGGCGACCTCGACCTCGGCGGCCTCGCCGACAGCGAGGAGGAGGCGAAGCGGAAGCAGGAGACCGAGGCGAGCCTCGAGCCGCTCGTCGAGCGGATTCGGAAGGCGCTCGGCGACAAGGCGAAGGAGGTGCGCCCGACGCACCGCCTGGTCGACTCGCCGGCGTGTCTCGTCACCGAGCAGGACGGCATCAGCGCCAACCTGGAACGGGTGCTGCGGGCGGCCGGGCAGGCCGTGCCGAACGTGCCGCTCGTCCTGGAGATCAACCCCGAACACCCCATCGTGACGCGCCTGAAGGACGAGACCGACGACGCCCGGGTCAAGGACTGGAGCCACATCCTCTTCGATCAGGCGATGCTCGCCGAGGGGGGGCAGCTCGACGATCCGGCCGCCTTCGTGAAGCGGCTCAACGAGCTGCTGCTGGCGCTGGCCGGCGAGCCGAAGTCGCGGATCTGGACGCCGGGGAGCTGAGGACGCCCGGGAGCCGGGCGCGGGCCGCGGGGCCGGCGATCAGGGCGGATAGACGATCAGCATGCGCGCCCGGCAGTCGTCCATGACGTCGGGCGGCACCGTGCGGAGCGCGAGCCAGAGCGCGACCGGAATGACGAACAACTCGTCGATGTCGTGCAGGACCTTCAGGAAGCGCGGAATGAAGTCGCTGGAGCTGACGACGTACAGCAGCGTCGCCGTGACGAACCAGCGGGTGTACCACGGCGTCCGCGGGTCGCGCAGCACGATCCGCAACGCCCGCGCGTCCTTCAGCACGGCCAGCACCCAGCCGATCCATCTGCGCCGCATCCGGAGCGACCATTTTCCTTCTGCCATCGTCGCTGTTCCGGACTAAAGAACCTCGCCGCGCCGAATGCGTTCGATCCGCTTGTCGCGATCGTCGGCGCAGCGGGCGAGGTCGCGGCGGTGGTTCGCCTCGAGTTCCTGCACGGCCTGCGCGTCGGCGGCGCCCGCGAGGGCCGACTGGTGCAGGATGCGGGCCTCGGCGATCCGCGCCTCGCAGGTTCGGCGGGCCTCGGCGATCGCCTCGAGTTGCGCCGGGGTCAGCTCGACCGCCTCGACCCCGGCGGCCTCGTCCTGCCGCTTCAGCTTCTCCATCGCGAGCTCGTACGCGCTCTTCGGTGCTCCGTCCGCCACGTCGACTCCTTCGCTGTCAGGGCTGCCGCGCGGCTTCCCGCTCCTCGGCCCGGGCGCCGCGCAACAGGTTCTCCATGCCGTAGTTCCCCTCGTGGCAGGCGTACTCGTACAGCGGCAGGTCGCTGCGGCGCATCGGCAGCCGGCCGCTGAACGGGCGCGTGAAGCTGGCCGGGTCGTCGACCGTGAACTCGTACAGCAGCGTGTCGGCGTCCACCCGGGTGAACCGCTCCTCCAGGCGCAGCGCGCCGGCCGAGCCCAGCGCCAGGCCGGTCAGGGCGAAGGCGGCCGTCCGATCGGTGAAGCCGCGGGTGTCGACGACCAGCGTGTCTCCCTCCCACCGGGCGCGCGAGCGGCCCAGCCACTGGCGGATGCCGCCGGCCGGGGCGGGGCGGCCGTCGAGCGGCGCCACGCGCACGTCGTGGTTCATCTCGATCAGCAGCGCGACGGCGTCCGGCGTCTGGAAGATCTGCACGTTGTTGTTGTAGCCGCCCGGCAGCAGCGGCGGCCCCGTACTGAAACCGAGCAGGCAGCGTTCGGCGAGCCCCCGCTCCTCGGGACCGGCCGTGCCGTGGCCCCCGACGCGGATGCGGACCGGCTGCCCGTCCCCGGCCAGGCGCGCCTCCTCGCGCGCTTCCGCCTCCGGCGTCAGGGGCGGAATCCGCCCGTCCGGCGGATCGACGATCAGCGCCGTCTGCGTCAGCGCCGTCGCCCGCGCCCGGTCCGTCCAGACCGCCTGGCTGTAGCCGCCCGGGTCGCCGGGCGGCGCGGCCAGGTCCCGGGCCAGCGCCGCGGCGTTCGCCTCCTGCGCCACCGCCGCGGCCTCCTCGACGCTGAGCGTCGCGCGGCCGGCGAACTCCTCCGGGCGCTCCAGCGGCGTGAACGTCCAGTAGTCCCACACGCCGCCGAGGTCCGGATCGCCCCACGCCGTGCGCGGCGTGTCCGGGGCCTGCGCGGCGGCCGGCGACGACAGGGCCAGCGCCAGGACGGCCGCCGGCCCGATCCGCGATCGCGTCACGAGTCCGTGCATCGGGCTCCTCCTCCGAATCGGCTTACTACGATAACGCGGAAACGCCGCCGGGTGCGCCGCCGGGCTCCTCCAGCAGCGTGATCAGCGTCGACAGGTCGTCGCGCCCCCGGCCGCGCCCGTGGAGACCGTTGATGAACTGCATGGTCACCGCGCCGGCGGGCAGCGGGACGCCGAGACCGTGGGCCAGGTTCATCACGACGTCGAGATCCTTGTGGTACAGCCGGCTCTCGATGCCGGCGTCGAAGTCGCGCCGCGCCATCCGGTCGCCGAAGAAGTCGAGCACGCGGCTCGACGCCATGCCCTGCAGCAGCGCTTCGCGGACGCGCCCGACGTCGAGCCCGCAGCGCCGGGCCAGCGTCAGCGCCTCGGCGACCCCCTGCGCGGTCACGAGCAGCAGGAGCTGGTGGCACGCCTTCGTCGCCTGCCCGGCGCCGGCGTCCCCCATGCGCAGCACCTTCGCGCCGATGCAGTCGAAGAGCGGCCGGGCGCGTTCGAGCGCGTCGGCCGGCCCGCCGACCATGATCGAGAGCGTGCCGTCGCGGGCGCCGTGCGGACCGCCGGAGACCGGCGCGTCGAGCGCGTCCAGGCCGCGTTCCCGCAACCTCGCCGCCGTCGCGCGGGACGCGGCCGGGTCGATGGTGCTCGTATCGACGACCAGCGTGCCGGGCCGGGCGCCGTGCGCGACGCCGTGCGCGCCGAACAGCACCTGCTCGACGTCGGCCGCGCCGGTCAGCATGGTGAAGACCGCGTCGCTGCCGGCGGCCAGCGCGGCGGGCGTCGCCGCGGCCGCCGCCCCCCGTTCGACCAGCGGCTCGATCGCCGCCGGCCGCCGGGCCCAGACCGTCAGCTCGTGACGCCCCCGCAGCAGGTTGAGGGCCATCGGGCGCCCCATCACGCCCAGGCCGATGAAGCCGACTCGCATGCTCGAACCCTCCTGTTCCGGAAGACGCCCGCCGCCGCCCCTGCCCGTCGAGCGTACAGAATCGCGGCGCGGCGGATTCCTGTAGGCTTGGCGGGCCGGAGAGAACGCGGCGTCTCCCGCGGGCCGCGGTCCCGCGGGAGCCGGGCGCCGGGACTATCGTCGGAACGACAAGCGAGGCGGATCATGACACGCGGACGACTCGGCTACGGACTTCTGCTCTGTGCGCTCGGCGCGGCGGCGGCCGTGGCGGCGGCCCCCGGCGGCGCTTCCTCCGCCGCTACCCAGTCCGGCGGCGCCGCGCTGGGCGGCGCCGGATTCGCCTTCGATCCCTGGTGGCCCAAACCGCTGCCGGACAACTGGACGCTCGGCAACGTCGTGGGCGTCGCGGTCGACTCGCGCGACCACGTCTGGATCGTCCACCGGCCCGGCAGCCTCAACCAGCAGGAACGGGGCGCCGACGCCGACCCGCCGCTCGCCGAGTGCTGCCGCCCGGCGCCGCCGGTCATCGAGTTCAACCCGGAAGGCGACGTCGTGCAGGCCTGGGGCGGCCCCGGCGCGGGCTACGAGTGGCCGGAGTCCGAGCACGGCATCTTCATCGACCACCTGGACAACGTCTGGCTGGGCGGCAGCGGCGGCGCCGACGCGCAGGTCCTCAAGTTCACCCGCCACGGCCGGTTCCTCCTGCAGATCGGCGCGCGGGGCCGGGGCCAGGGGAGCAACGACCTGGCGAACTTCGGCCAGCCCGCCGAGATCGACGTCGACCCGCAGACCAACGAAGTCTACGTCGCCGACGGCTACGGGAACCGGCGGGTGGCCGTCTTCGACGCCGACAGCGGCGAGTACCGTCGGCACTGGGGCGCCTACGGCAACGTCCCGACCGACGACGCCTACGCCTACGACCCCGACGCGCCGCCGTCGCAGCAGTTCGGCCGGCCCGTGCACTGCGCGACGCTGTCGGCCGACGGCCTCGTCTACGTCTGCGACCGCGTGAACGACCGCATCCAGGTCTTCCAGCGGGACGGCTCGTTCGTCGACGAGGTGTTCATCGCCCCCCGGACGCTCGACTTCGGCTCGGCCTTCGACGTCGACTTCTCGCCCGACCCCGAGCAGCGCTACCTCTACAACGTCGACGGCATGAACCAGAAGGTCTGGATCCTCTCGCGCGAGGACCTCTCCATCGTCGATTCGTTCGGCTTCGGCGGACACCGGGCGGGCGGCTTCACCGCGGCCCACAGCCTGGCGGTCGACTCGCGCGGCAACGTCTACGTCGGGGAGACGCTCGAAGGGAAGCGGGTGCAGCGTTTCGTCCGCCGGTGAAGGCGGCCCGCGTCCGGGCTTACAATGGGGCTGGCCGGCGGCGGCGGAAGGCCATCCCTGCCGCCGCCGGGAATCGAACGAGGAGGATCACGGACCGTGACTGTGAAGGCGATGACGACGACCACCGCGGCGGCCGTGCTGGCCGGCGTCCTGGCGGCGGGTCCGGCCGCCGCGCAGCCGGCGGACTTCGAGCCGGCCCGGCTGTCGAACGGGAACCCGGACCTGAACGGCATCTGGCAGGCGCTGAACTCGGCGCACTACGACGTCGAGCCGCACGTCGCGCGGCCGGCGATGCAGCTGCGGCAGGGTCCGCACGGCCTGCTGCCGGACGCGCCGGTCCTGCGCCTGGGCGCGGCCGGGGCGGTGCCGGGCGGCATGGGCGTCATCGAGGGCGGCGGCCGGATCCCCTACACGCCGGAGGCCCGCGCGCTGAAGGAGGAGAACCGGGCGCACTGGCTGGACCGCGACCCGGAGATCAAGTGCTACATGCCGGGCGTGCCGCGCGCCACCTACATGCCGTTTCCGTTCCGGATCTTCCAGAACGAGGACAACTTCTTCATCGCCTACGAGTTCGCCGGCGCGGTGCGCGACGTCTACCTCGAAGACGTCGGGCCGGCCGAGACCGACTCGTGGATGGGCCAGTCCGTGGGCCGCTGGGAGGGCGACACGCTGGTGGTGGAGGTGACCGGCCAGAACGACCAGACGTGGTTCGACCGCGCCGGCAGCCACCACACGAACCAGTTGCGGGTCGTCGAGCGCTACACGCCGATCGGACCCGACCACCTCCGCTACGAGGCGACGATGGAGGATCCCGACGTCTTCACGGAGCCGTGGACCATCAGCATGCCGCTCTACCGCCGCATCGAGCCGGGCGCGCGGCTGATGGACTTCAAGTGCGTCGAGTTCGTCGAGGAGCTGCTGTTCGGCGACCTGCGGCGGAACCCGCTGCCGCGCTAGGCGTCGGCGCCGCGGAACGGCGCGGACCCCTGGAAGGGGCGGTGGGGCGCCGAGCGGATTGGCGGGCCGGGGCCGGAGCGAACGTTCGCGTGGAGAGCGCAAGGAGGTTTGGATGCGCAAGGCAATCCGACAGGGAACCGCGGCCGGGGCGGCGCTCGCGCTCGGCCTCGTCCTCGCGGGCGCCGCGGCCGACGCCCAGGAGGTTCCGCGTGCCGCCGGCGGGCGGCCCGATCTGTCGGGGACGTACGACACGGCGACGCTGACGCCGCTGGAGCGTCCGGCCGGGTTCGGGGAGCGCCTGGCGCTGACGGACGAGGAAGCCGCGGCGATCGCCGAGGGCGAGCCGGTGGCGCTCGCCGCGGTGTTCGGCATCCCGCCCGGCCGGAACGTCGAGAGCGCGCCGCCGAGCGCGGCGCCGCCGGTGGGCGGCGACGGGTCGACGGGCGCCGCGGGCGCCGTCGGCGGCTACAACACCTTCTGGATGGACCGCGGGACGTCGGCCTTCCGCATCGACGGCCAGTGGCGCACCTCGATCATCACCAACCCGCCGAACGGCCGCCGCCCGCCGCTGACCGCCGAGGCGCAGGAGGCCCGCCGGGCGCTGGCCGGTTTCTTCCGGCCGAACACCGGGACCGCGTGGTGGATGATCGAGAACGGCCCCGACGCGCCGGGCCCCTACGACGATCCCGAGATCCGGCCGGCCGCCGAACGCTGCCTGCTCGGGTTCGGATCGACCGCGGGACCGCCGATGCTGCCGGTGCTCTACAACAACCTGAAGCGCATCGTGCAGACCGACGACCACGTCCTGATCCTGGTCGAGATGGTGCACGACGCCCGCATCGTGCGCATGAACGCCGAGCACGCCCCGCCGGAGATCCGGAGCTGGCTCGGCGACTCGGTGGGCCACTGGGAGGGCGACACCCTCGTCGTCGAGACCACCAACTTCAACGACACGCCGGCGCTCGGCGGGGCGTCGCGGAACCTGCGCGTCGTCGAGCGGTTCACGCGCATCGACGCCGGCACGCTGCTGTACCGGTTCACGGTCGACGATCCGACGGTCTGGAGCGCGCCGTGGAGCGGCGAGTACGTCTGGCCCGCCACCCGCGACCGGGTCTACGAGTACGCCTGTCACGAGGCGAACTACTCGTTCCGCGGCATCCTGGGCGGGGCGCGGATTCTGGAGCAGGACGTCCGCGAAGGACGCCGGCCGTAGGGCGGGCCGGGACGACGGGGACCGGGTGAGGTCCTCTTCGCGACGACTCCGGCGCCGGGATTCCCCGTTCCGGCGCCGGGAGCCGCGGGGACGAGGAAGAGACAAGTGATGGAGGTTCTCATGCGCAGACGACTCCGGGCGGCGGCGGCCGCCGGGTGGGCGATCGTCGTGCTGACGGCGGCGCCCGCGGCGGGCCAGTCCGAGGACGTCCCCCGCACCGCGGGCGGACGGCCCGACCTGTCCGGCACGTACGACGTCGCGACGCTGACGCCGCTGCAGCGGCCCGAGCGCTTCGGCGACAAGGCGTTCCTGACCGAGGAGGAAGCGGCCGAAGTCGCGCGCCAGGAGTTCGAACGCAACCGGCGCCGCAACGAGGCCAGCGATCCGAACCGCGAGGCGCCCCCGGCGGGCGGCGACGGGTCCCCGGGCGCGGCCGGCAACGTCGGCGGCTACAACACCTTCTGGATCGATCGCGGCGCCGACGCGTTCCGGGTCGACGGCCGGTGGCGAACTTCGATCATCGTCGACCCGCCCGACGGCCGGCAGCCGCCGCTGACCGCGGCGGCGCGCGAGCGGCTGGCCGCGCGCCGGGCGGCGGCCCGCCCGAACGACGGGACCGCGTGGTGGATGATCGAGAACGGCCCCGACGCGCCCGGCCCCTACGACGATCCGGAGCTCCGGCCGCTCGCCGAGCGCTGCCTGCTCGGGTTCGGGTCGACCGCGGGACCGCCCATGCTGCCGGTGCTCTACAACAACCTGAAGCGCATCGTGCAGACCGACGACCACGTCCTGATCCTGAACGAGATGGTGCACGACGCGCGCATCGTCCGCGTGAACGCCGAGCACGCGCCGCCGGAGATCCGCGGCTGGCTCGGCGATTCGGTCGGGCGCTGGGAGGGCGACACCCTCGTCGTCGACACCACCAACTTCAACGACACGCCGGCGTTGCGGCAGGCGACCCGCGACCTCCACGTCGTCGAGCGGTTCACCCGGCTCGACGCCGATACGCTGCTCTACCGCTTCACGGTGGAGGATCCCAACGTCTGGACCGCGCCGTGGACGGGCGAGTACGTCTGGCCCGCCAGCGGCGACCGCGTCTACGAGTACGCCTGCCACGAGGCGAACTACTCGTTCCGCGGCATCCTGGGCGGGGCGCGGATCCTGGAGCAGGACGTCCGCGAAGGGCGGGTTCCCGGGCCGCCGCGCTAGGCTTGGCTGGGCGCCGAGCGGAGCCGCAAGGCGACGATTGGCGGGTGAGCCGGCCCCGAGACGCGGGCCGGGCCTCGCCGGAACGGGAACGCCGAGAGACCACGGAGACGGAGACCAATCGGAGGCACACGCCATGAACACCAAGCCGCGCCGTTCGTCACGCATCACGCTCTGCCTGCTCGCCGCCGGTCTGCTCGCGCTGGCCGCGGCCGGCGGCCCGGCGGCCGCGCACCACGCCTTCGGCGCCGAGTTCGACCCGAACCGGCCGGTCCTCCTGCGCGGCCCGATCGTGCGGGTGGAGTGGGTCAACCCGCACACCTGGATCCACCTGGAGGTGACCAACGACGACGGCTCCAGGGAAGTGTGGATGGTCGAGGGCGGCACGCCGAACACCTTGCTGCGGCGCGGCCTGCGGCGGGACTACGTGCAGCCGGGCACGGTGGTCGTCGTCGACGGCTACCAGAGCAAGGACCGCACGGCCCGCGCCAACGCGCGCGACCTGACCTTCGAGGACGGGCGCAAGTTCTTCATGGGCTCGTCCGGCACCGGCGCGCCGTACGACGCCGAGCGGCGGGATCGGTAGCCGACCGGCGGACGGGACGGCGGATGGGCCGCACGCGCCCGCGTGCGGCCCGCCGCCGCGTCCACCCGGGGGCGGTTCCCACCTCGACCGGGAAAGCCGTCGCGGCGTCGAGGCGCTCCTGCGCCACCGGCGGCCACCATCCGAAGAACGCAGGATCGCGAAGGTCGGTCCGCCGGTCGCGAGCAGCCCGGCAGCTTCCCGTACAGGGTCACGACCGCGGGCGGCGGGCCGCGGGCGCCGACGGCGTTTTCGCCCCGATTCCAGGGGCGCGCCGGGGCGGGGAGGCCGCCGCGTCGACGCCCGGGTCGCCGAGCGCGGCGTGGTACGCTGCTGTTTCCTGCGATGCGCAGTCCACCGAAGGGAGAGGGACATGGACGAGAAAACGATGACCGTCAGTCAGCTGCGCGAGCGCCTGATCGACAAGGCGACAGTGGACCCCGAGTTCCGCGGCCGGTTGATGGCGGACCCCCGGGCCGCGATCGAGGAGGAAACCGGCGTGACCGTGCCCGCCGGGTTCAACGTCGAGGTGCACGAGGACACGGTGGACACCAGTCACCTGATCCTTCCGCCCTCCGCCCGTCTCGGAGAAGCCGACCTGGTGCACGTCGCCGGAGGCATCGACTGGGGCGAGGTGGGATGGCGCTAGGAGCCTGCGCCGCGGACGGCGCGGACTCCTGAAGGATTGGCCGGGCGCCGAGCGGAGCCGCCGGGCGGCGTTCGGCGGGCGTCAGGGTTCCGCGACGCGGGGCGGCGTCCGGGCGCCCGCTCGTCCGGTGGCGAGACCACAAGCAACGTCGAGGCCTGGAAGTGAGCACGGGGGACGCCCGATCGGCAGCGGACGCGCGCGGCTCCTTCGCCTCGGTCCTCGAGCGCTGCCGTTCCCTGTTTCCGCCCGCGCTGCTCGACGCGGCGGGCTGGGAGCGGGTCCTGCGCGGGGCGAAGGCGCTGCCCCGTTCCGTCGCCGACACCCACTTCGGCTTCGAGTTCCATCTCGCGGAGCCGAGCGCCGACGCCGACCTCGTCGTGCTCGCGGCGCCGGATTCGAACCTGGCGCGGCACTACGTCCGCGAGGGGAAGCGCGCCGAACGCGGGTCGCCGGCGGCCGCTCTCGCCGCCGGACTCGAGCGGCAGACCACGGATCCGAACTCGTACCTCGCCCGAGGCGTGCGCGCGATGATGCTGGAGTACGATCTGGCGGGACTCGCGCCGCGCCAGCCGGCGCCGCCCCCGGGTATCTTCTTCTCGCCGCGGTCCTCCGCCCCCGGATCCCGGGACGGCTTCACCGAGCACCGGGACGTCGCCGGCCTGCTCGAGGCGCTGGCCGCCATCGCGGGCTGGAGCGGCCACGGGGAGATGCGGCCAACGGTGGACCGCATCGTCGCGGCCCTGCCGGAAACGGCTTTCGTGTTCCAGGCGGGCGCCCTCCCGGGGCGCTCCCCGAAGGCGTTCCGCATCCTCGTCTGGGGCGCCGCGCCGGAGGAAGTCCCCGTCCTGCTGGAACGGTTGGAATGGCCCGGTTCGACGGCCGCGGCGGCGGCCGTGCTCTCCGCCACGGACGACCTGACCGCCCACGTGGCCGTCGGCCTGGAGGTCACCGCGCAAGGGATCGGGCCGCGGCTCGGCCTGGAGCTGTACCGCCCCGTGAGATGGTTCGACGACGATCCCGGGGGGTGGAACCCCTTCATCGGCCGGCTCACGGAGCAAGGCTGGTGCGTTCCCGAAAAAGCCGGCGGTCTGCGGCGCTGGCCGGGCACCGAACGGCTGATCGGCGGAGGAGCGATCCACGTCGTCCGCCAGGGCATCAGCTACTTCAAGGTCGTGGTCCGGAGGGGCGCTCGAACGGCGGCGAAGGCGTACGCCGGCATGTCCGTGCTTCCGTACCGACCGAACGCCCCCCGGGCGGCGCCGGGACGTCAGTGACCGCGATACCCAACCTGACCCGCTAGCGCCCGGGCAGGAGCACGGCGCGCATCACGGCGTGCAGCTCGTGCTGATCCATGACGCCGCGCACGCCTTCCGCGCCGATGCCCAGCGCGTAGGCCGGCACGTCCTCGCCGGAATGGGTTTCGGACTCCAGGGGATGAGTCGCGCGCTGGAGATAGTCGGGATCGTCGGGCGGCAGTTCTGCGTCGGGACGCTCCGCGCCGGGGCCGTTGGCGTAGCCGAGCGTCGTGTAGGGCGATCCGGCGGCATCCTCGGCGACTTCTCCCGCCTCGTCGGCGACGAAGCCGAGGATGGGATTGCCGCGCGCCGGGTAGCCGGAGATGGTCAGCGTGTGGCCGTGGTCCGCGGTCACCACGATCAGCGTATCGTCCGGCCTCGTCATGGCCGTCGCCGCGGTCACGGCGTCGGCCAGCGCGACCGTGTCCAGGAGCGCCCGGTAGGCGTTGGTGTCGTGGTGCGCGTGGTCGATGCGGCCGGCCTCCACCAGGAGGAAGAACCCTTCGCCGTCGTCGAGGGCGTCGATGGCGAAGCGCGTCATCTCCGCCAGCGAAGGCTCGCCGCCGCGGTCCGACGCGCGGTCCGCCTCGTACTCCATGTGCGAGGCTTCGAACAGGCCCAGCACCTGCCCCGACGGCGGCAACGCCGCGAAGCCGGCCCGATCGAAGACGAAGCGCCGGCCGTCGCCGCCGGCGAGCCACTCCCGCACCAGGTCGCGGCCGTCCCGGCGGTTTCCCCTGCCGTCTTCCTCTTCCGGATCGGCGGTCCCGGCCGGCAGGAACATCGCCCGGCCGCCGCCGAGCGCCACGTCCACGCCGTCGCCGTGGGGAAACTCCACGAACTGCCTGGCGATGTCCGGGCACGCCGCCCGGTGTTCTTCGGGCACCGCGGCGTCGAACTCCCAGTTGCGGTCCGCGGCGTGGGCGTACGCGGCGGCCGGCGTGGCGTGGGTGATGCGCGCCGTGGACACGATGCCGGTCTTCAGGCCGCGCTGCTCCGCTTCTTCGAGCAGCGTGACGAGAACGTGCCGCCGGGCCGCGGCGCAGTCGCCGCGCGCCGCGGCCGGCGCGACGCTCAACACGCCGGCCCTGGCCCGGTGGCCGGTGACCAGGGCCGTCATCGTGCCCGCCGAATCCGGCACCTGGGCGTCGACGTTGTAGGTCTTCACCAGGGCGAGATGCGGGAACCTCTCGAACGAGAGCACGTTCTCTTCGCCGCTCTCGCCGCGCCTCTGGCCGTCGAAGATGCGCGCCGCGGTGACCGTCGACACGCCCATTCCGTCGCCGACGAACAGGATCACGTTGCGCGCCGCCGGCGGTTCCGCGAGCACGGCCGTCCCCGTCGCGGCGGCGCAGATCAACGCGATCGAGAACCGCGAAATCCCGGGCGGCGGGCCGCAACGGCCCGTAGCGGGCCGGCCGCGGGCGGCGCTCGACGACTCCGGCGGGGGGGCGGCCGCCCTCACCGGCCGGCCGCTTCCCGCTCCTCGTCGAGCCGCGCGCCGCCGAGGATGCCCGGCATGGAGTAGTTCCCCTCGTGGCAGGCGTATTCGAAGATCGGGTCCGTGGTCGATTCGTGGAGCAGCTCCACCGTCCACGGCCGCGTCCAGGTGTCGGCGTCGTTCAGCGTGATCTCGTGCCGCAGCACGCCGGGGCCGGTCCGCGTGTAGCGCTCGACGAGGTGCAGGTTCTCCGTCGCGCCGCTGAAGCGCGCCCGCGGCGAGTAGTTCCTGGTCTCGACGACCAGGGTGTCCCCCTCCCAGCGCCCGCGGGCGTCGCCGGCCCACTGGCGGACGGCGTCGTCGGCGTGCGGACGGCCGTCGATGGGGATCACCCGCGTGAAGTGGCCCATCTCCTGGAAGATCGCGACGTGCGTCGGGGTCTGCGCGAGCTGGAAGTAGCTGTTGTAGCCGGCGCCCATGCGCGGCGCGTCGAAGTGCAGGCAGCGGTCGCCCAGGGTGCGGTCTTCGGGACCGTCCGAGGGATGCTCGGCCAGGTAGGCGCGCCGCTCCGCCGCGCGCGCGGCCGCCGCCTCGGTCAGGGCCGGAACGCGGCCGTCGGGGGGATCGACGATGAGCGACGTCCGGTTGTCCAGGTGACGTTCGACCAGCCAGAACGCGTTGTAGTTGCCGGTGACGACGTCGAAGTCCTGGAACTCCGGGTTGCCGAGCGCCTGCTGGATGAGCCGGTCGCCCAGCAGATCGCCGGCCTGCTCGGCGTCGCGGAACTCGTCGATCCGCCGCGTCAGCTCGGCGAGCTCCTCGTCCGACAGCGTGGTCCTGCCCGCGAGTTGCTCGGGCCGCTCCAGCGGCGTCGCGCTGTTGTTCATCCAGATTCCCGACAGGTCGGGATGCCCGAACGGGGTGCGGGGCGCCGAGTAGCCGTCCTGGCCGAACGCCGCGGACGGCGCCAGCGCGAGAACGGCGGCCACCGCCGCCCATGCCATGAAACCGCGGCCACTCATCGAAACCTCCCTGCGCCTCTCGACACCGTCCGGCGAGGCGCCGCCGGCCCTGACCGCCCACGATAGACGGGCGCGCGCGCGAGCGCAAGCCGCCGGTCCGTGGTACAGTCGCCGGGCGCGCCGGCGGACGCAACCCGGCGCGCCGCCGCGCGCGGGCCGCGGCGAAGGAGCGAGGACACGGCCATGCACGTTCCCGATCGTCGGCGGCCTTCGCGCGCGCTCGCCGCCGCCGTCCTGCTGACCCTGACACACGCCATGACCGCAACCGCCCAGAACCGCATGCCTCCGCTGTCGGAGGACCGGATGACCCCGGAGCAGAAGGCCGCCGTCGAGGAGTTCGAGGCGGCCCGCGGCACGGACCGCTTCGGCGGGCCGTTCATGGTCCTGCTGCGCAGTCCCGAGATGATGAACCGCGCCCGCGCCGTCGGCGACTACGTCCGCTTCCGCAGCGCCCTGCCGCCGCGTCTCAGCGAGTTCGTCATCCTGCTGACCGCGCGCCACTGGACGCAGAACTACGAGTGGTACGTGCACGCGCCGATCGCCGAGCGCGAGGGGCTCGACGCCGCCGTCATCGAGGCGGTGGCCGACGGACGCCGCCCGGCGGACCTCGCGGACGACGAAGCCGCGGTCTACGACTTCTGCATGGAGCTGCTGCGCAACCACGGCGTCAGCGACCCGACCTACGCCCGGATGGTGGAGCAGCTCGGCGAGAAGGGGGTCGTCGACGCCATCGGCATCCTGGGCTACTACCAGTTGCTGGCGATGGCGATGAACACCGCGCGGACCCCCCTGCCGGAGGGCGTGGAGCCGGGGCTGCGGCCGTTCCCGCGCTGAGGCGGCCGGCAGGCTCGAAAACTCTCGCGGCCGGCGGTCACACGGTATCGAGACCCAAGCGCTCCGTGATCGGATCGAAGTCCCGATCCGAATGGGCAGGAGCTCCTCTCCGCCCCCTGCGCCGACGCGGATTGCCGCGGCCCCGCGCGCGGATTGGCGTCATCATGCCCACGCTGGAAGACGGTTGTCAACCTGGCCCGACAACCGTCCATCGACCGGCGCGGCGGCGAACCGTTCCGCGCCCGGGTCCGCCGCTGGCGCGCGGGGGCTGAAGGGGCACGCGGCCCCGCCGCCGGCGACACCAGAGCAGCAGGACCGCCTGCACTCCCAGCCACGCGGCGGGAACGGCCGGAACGGGCGCTCCCGCCGCGGTCACGGTCGTTCTGGCGATGCCCCCGGCGTTCCCGTTCCGGTCGCGGGCGCGAAGCAGGATGGTCCATTCGACCGGCGGCGCGGCGTCGTTGACGGCGCGGGCTTCGCCGGTCGTCAGGTCGACCGTGACGCTGGTCGTGTCGGCGTCGCTCCCCGGGACCGTCCGCCAGTCCCCGACCGTGCGCCCCGCCCGTTGCAGCAGGTACTCGTAGGAGGCGACGTCCGGATCTCCCGGATGCGCCCAGGAGATGGTCACGCTGCCGCCGCCGTCCGAAGCCGCCTCCACTCCCGCCGGCGGTTCGGGCGGCGCCGGCCCGGGCGGACCGCCCCCGTCGTCCTCGATGACGAAGTTCACCCGGTGCCCGGCGGCGTCGCGGATCGCGTTCGTCCCCAGGTCCAGGCCCGCCGCCGCCGTGGCGCTGCGCGCGTCGTCGATCTCCCCGCCGTTGAGCGTCAGCGCGTCCGCGGCCACGCCGATCCCGTCCTCGTCCAGGTCGTCCGCCGCCACTTCGTACGAGAACGAAAGCGTCGCCGTGCCCGTGCCCGAGGCGTAGTCGGCCTGGCGGTTCTCCTCGCCGATGGTCAGCGCGAGTTGCGGCGTCCCCGTCACGTCCACCGCCCGGTCGAACCGCACCCGGACCTCGATCCGCTCGCCCGCTCCGTACGAACCCCGTCCGCGGGGGCGGCTCGAAATCGACGCCCCGTTCACCACCGCCGCCGTCAGCGCCGAGCCGTCCACCTTGTGGTCCGCGCTGTCCGTGACGGCGTGGCTGCCCAGCCCCAGCGCCGCGTTGTACGTGCCGCCCGTCTCGACGATCGTCCCGCTGTTCAGGGTCAGCGCGGCCGCCGCGATGCTGACGCCGTTGGGGTCGGAGTCCGCCTGCACGACCGTGTAGCGGAACACCAGCCTCCTCGTGCCCGTGCCCGAGGCGTAGTCCGCCTGGCGGGTGTTCGAGCCGATGCCCAGCGCGAGTTGCGGCGTCCCCGTCACGGTCACCGCCCGGCTGAACGTCACCGTGACGTCGATCGACTCGCCGCGCTCGAACGTGTCGCCGACGTCCGGCGAACCCAGGGCCACGCCGGCCACCCTGGGCACGGGGAGGTTCACCCTGTGCCCGGACTGCGAGCCCAACGCCACATGGTTGCGGTTCACGACCGGTCCGAGGATGCTGGTCTGCCGCCAGACCTTGCCGACGATCGAATTCGCCGGGATGCCGATGCCGTCGCTGTCCAAGTCGCCGGCCACCACGGTGTATTCGTAGTTGATGAACGTCCTGCCGCCGGTCGGCTGGCGGACGATTCGCGCCTCCCGCACGACGCCGCCTATGTTGAGCCTCATCCAGTTGCACCGCCAACTATAGTTGTCCGGGGCATCCGGGTTCCGAGTGGTGCAGTTGGCGATTTGGTCGGTACTGATGGCGGATATCGGTGAGAGGCCGGAGATCCTCGTGGAGATCGTCTCTCCGGTGACGTAGTGCGTCCCGTTGGCCGGCGACGAGGTGATGGAGACCGTCTGCGCCTCGGCGAACGACGCCAGGAGCACCGCCGCGGCAAGCAGCAGCCCGGCGGCGGCGCGCCGTCCCGGCCGCGATCGCGCCTTCACGACGCCCGCTTGGTGTTCGGGGGGGGGGGGACGAAGCCGGCACGAAGCGTCAACGGCACGCTGCATCGAGTTCAACCTCCAGGAACGTTCGGCGGCCGGCCGCCGGGTCCGCGGTCATCCGCGCGATAGGACGGCGGGAGTGTTTCGCGGCGAAGTATAGCCGACGGCGCGAGCGCCGGGATCCGTCTGGATCAGCCTGGATCCCCGCGGCGCCGAGCGGGCGCCGCCCCGGTGAAGGGCATGGCCGTTCCGGGCGGCCCGCCCCGACCCCGCCGGCAGGCGAAGCGGCCGCGCGGACCGCCGTCAGCGGTTCCGTTCCGGGCCGGGTTCCGCCGGCCGGGCGTACAGATCGAGGGTCCCGCCCATCCGCGCCGCCGCCAGCGCCCCGCCGACGAGCGCCCCCGTCCACGCGGAGCGTCCCGGCCGCTGCTCGGCCGGCGTCTCCCGGCGCGCCACGGCGAAACCGGCCGCCGCGACGAGCGCGGCCAGCGTCGCCGGCGTGAAGAACCAGAGGTGGTGCAGGGCGCCGTAGTGCTTCCAGCGCCGCCGCTTCAGGCCGAGCCGGCTCTGCCAGCTCTTCGCGCGGATGCTCAACCCGGCGACGTTCGGCACGCCGACCAGCAGCACGCCGCCGGCGGCGACGAGGCGCCGCGCCCGGCGCAGCTCCCGCAACGGGTCCGGGGTGTGCTCGAGCACGTGGTTGAGGCGGACGGCGTCGAAGCGGGCGCCGCCGAAGTCGACGTCCGGCAGTTGTCCTTCCCACAGCCGGCCGCCGTGGCGCCGCGCCTCGTCCGTGACGCGCACGTCCGTGCCCGCCACCGTCCAGCCGCGCGCGCGGGCGTAGCCCAGGAAGGCGCCCGCCCCGCAGCCGACGTCGAGCAGCGCGGCGGGGCGGCGCCGGACGTAGCGTTCGAGCCGCCGCAACTGCCTCGCGAACGTCCGTTCCCGGCCGCGGTCGACCGTCTCGTGCCCCCGGGGGTGGTACCCGGACGTGTAGACGGCGGCGGCGAGCTGCTCGAACACCGGCCGGGGATGCTGGAACTCGAGGCCGCAGACGCCGCAACGGGCGAGATGGAATCCCTGGAAGTCGACGCCGAACGGCCGCGGCCGGACGCCGCACAGCGGACAGTCGACCGGCTCGCGGTCCGGCAGGGCGGCCTCGACCTCGGCGCGCGGGCGGCCGAAGAGCGCGCGTGGCACGGACTCATGATCGCACGTCCGGCGCGGCACGGCCGGCCCGAAGGCGGGCCGCGAGCCGGCGCCGGACATGGCCCGGGCTCCTGATCACACGTCCGGCGCGGCACGTCCGGCGGCCGCGGCCGGGCCGCGCCCATGCCCGACCGTCCGGGAACGCCGTCTTCGGGCCGGAAGCGCGGCGCCGCGGGGGCGTCGGCGCGCCGGCCGTGCTACGGTTGTCTCACCATGCCAGCCACCGCACCGCTCCATCCGACCGTGACGAACCCGCGTCGCCGCCGCGCGTCCGCGGCGCCCGAGCCTTCCCGCCCGCCGCGCGCCGGGCGTCCGGGCCGGACGGTGACCGCGGCGCTCGCGGCGACGTTCCTGGCGGCGGCGGCGCCGGCCGCCGGGCAGCCGGAAGCCGCGGACCGGTTCGTCCCGGTGACCGACGCGATGCTCCAGGACCCGGCCCCCGGCGACTGGCTGACCTGGCGGCGGACACTCGACGGTTGGGGCTACAGCCCGCTGGACCAGATCGACCGCGAGAACGTCGGCGGCCTGCGGATGGTCTGGACGCGCGCGCTGGCCCCCGGGCGTCAGGAAGGCACGCCGCTGGCCTACGGCGGCGTCCTCTACGTGCCGCAGGCGAGCGACGTCATCGAGGCGCTCGACGCCGTCACCGGCGACCTGATCTGGGCGCACCGCCGCGACCTGCCGGAGGACGTCTACGACTTCGTGGGCGGCAACGCCCGCAACAACCGCAACGTCGCCCTCTACGACCGGTTCGTCATCAACACCAGCGACGACAACTACGTGTTCGGCCTCGACGCCGAGACCGGCGCGATCGCCTGGGAGACGCGGCTGTTCGACTACCGCGAGACCCCGGCCGGCCACAGCTCGGGACCGATCGTCGCCGACGGCCGGGTGATCTCCGGGCGGAGCTGCCGGCCCGCCGGCGGCCCCGAGACCTGCGTGGTCATGGCCCACGACGCGCGCACCGGCGAAGAGCTGTGGCGCCGCCGGACGGTGCCCGCGCCGGGCGAGCCGGGCGACGAGACGTGGGGCGGCGTGCCCTACGAGCGGCGGGTGCACGTGGGCGCGTGGATGCCGGCCAGCTACGACCCCGAACTGCGGCTGATCTACCAGGGGACGTCGGTCACCTCGCCGGCCCCCAAGTTCATGCTCGGCGGGGTGGAGAACACGCACCTGTACCACAACTCGACGCTGGCCCTCGACGTCGAGACCGGCGCCATCCGCTGGCACTACCAGCACATGAACGACCACTGGGACCTCGACCACCCCTTCGAGCGCATCCTGCTCGACACGGCCGTCGCGCCGGACCCCGGCGCCGTGCGCTGGATCAATCCGCGCATCCGGCCGGGCGAGGTCCGCCGGGTGATGACCGGCATCCCCGGCAAGACCGGCGTCGTCTACACGCTCGACCGCGAGACCGGCGAGTTCCTGTGGGCCACGCCCACCGTCACCCAGAACGTCATCAGCCACATCGACGGCGCGACCGGCGCGGTGACCGAGAACGCCGAGGTGATCTTCACGGCCGAGGGGCAGCAGGTGCTCGCCTGCCCCAACATGCACGGCGGCAAGGACTGGGAGGCGGGCGCCTACAGCCCGCTGACCCACGCGATGTACATGCCGTTGCGCAACATGTGCCAGCGCCTCCTGGCGACCACCTCGCCCGACGCCTCGCACCGCATCTACGCGCTGGCGGTCCGCCACGAACTCGCCCCCGGCTTCGAGCGGCTCGGCGCCGTCCACGCCATCTCCGCCGAGACGGGCGAGACGCTCTGGGTCCACGAACAGCGGGCGGCGACCCTGTCGCTGGTCGCCACCGGCGGCGGCCTCGTCTTCGGCGGCGACGCGGCCGGCCGCTTCCGCGCCTTCGACCAGGAGACCGGCGAGGTCCTGTGGGAGATCAACCTCGGCTCCCCCGTCAGCGGCTTCCCGATCAGCTACGCCGTGGACGGGCGGCAGTACGTGGCGGTCGGCACCGGCCCGGCGGCGACCACCGCGAGCTTCCTGCAGTTGACGCCGGAGCTGCGGCCGAGCAACGGCAACAACCTGTTCGTGTTCGCGCTGCCGGAGTGAACGTCGGAAGCGGCCGTTTTCGCCCCGGATCGAAAATCGCCGCGCGTTTTTTCCCGTGGGCGTGAAAATCGTCACGCATCCGTCCGATGCCTTCCCCGCTGCCGCGTTATCTGGCCGACCGCATCCGGGCCGACCTGGCGCAGAAGATGGTCTTCGTCTCCGGCCCGCGGCAGGTGGGCAAGACCACGCTGGCGCGCGGCCTGCTGACGGACCCGGCGGGCTATCTGAACTGGGACGTCCCCGACCACCGCGACGCGATCCTCCGCGGACGGCTCCCGGACGCGCCGCTGCTCGTCTTCGACGAACTGCACAAGTTCCACGGCTGGCGCGGGTTTCTGAAGGGCATCCACGACCGTGGCGGCGGCCCGCGCATCCTGGTGACCGGCAGCGGCCGGCTCGACTACTACCGCCACGGCGGCGACTCGCTGCAGGGCCGCTACCACCTGCTGCGCCTGCATCCGCTGTCCGTGGCCGAGCTCGGCGTCGCCGACGCGGAGGGGCTGACGCGGCTGCTCGACCGGGGCGGCTTCCCCGAACCCTGGCTGAGCGACTCGGCGGACGCCGCCCGCCGCTGGTCGCGCGCCTACCGCGTGCGGCTGGTCGCCGAGGACCTGCGCGACATGGAGCGGGTCACCGACCTGAGCGCGATCGAACGGCTGGCCGTCCGGCTGACCGATCTGGTGGGCGCGCCGCTCTCCGTCAACGCGCTGCGCGAGGATCTGCAGGTCAGCCACGGCGCCGTCGCCCGCTGGCTCGACGTGCTGGAGCGGCTGTACGCCGTCGTCCGCGTGCCGCCGTTCGGCGCGCCGGCGATCCGCGCCGTGAAGAAGGCGCAGAAGCACTACCACTACGACTGGGTCCCGGTCCGCGACGCCGGCGCCCGCTTCGAGAACCTGGTGGCCATGCACCTGCTGAAATGGGTGCACCACGAGCAGGACGTGCGCGGCCGCGACCTCGAACTGCGCTACTTCCGCGACGCCGCGGGCCGCGAAGTCGACTTCGTGGTGACCGACCGCGACACGCCGACGCACCTGATCGAGGTCAAGTGGAGCGACCGTCCGGTGTCGCGGGGCCTCCGGTACCTGCACGCCCGCTTCCCCGACGCGGCCGCGATCCAGATCAGCGCCGCCGGCGCGGACGACTACCGCACCCCGGACGGCGTCCGGGTGCAGCCCGCGCTCCCGTTCCTCCGCGGCCTGGTCTGAGCGCACGGTTCCCCTCCGCCTCGCCCTGGCGACGGGCGTGGACGCCGTGGACGCTTTCCCCGGCGCGTGCTACGGTCGACCGGCCCACCCGAAAGACGCTGGCGGCACGCGCGAACTCCGGCGCACCGACGAGAGGAGAAGCATTGCAGGCGGCGTTGACGTGGGTCGACCTGACCGCGGGCGACCGGGACCGGATGCGGCGCGTCCTGGACTTGTTCAGCGAGCAGGGCACGCTCGACGAGATGGGGCTCGGAAGCCTGCGCGACGCGCTGTCGGACGCGCTGTTTCCGGGCACGTCGTACATCCACACGCGGCTGCGTTACGTGCTGTTCGTCCCGTGGATCTACCGGCGGCTGGAGGCCCGGAGGACGCGGGCCGCCGACGTGGAACAGACCGCGCGCAAGGCCGAAGTCGACCTCATCGCGCCGCTGGAGCGGAGCCCGGACCGCAAGGGCATCATCGGCGTGCGGGCGCGTCACGCCCTGGCGCGGTTGCCGAGCTCGGCCTACTGGAGCGTCCTGCAACGGTGGGGCATCTTCCTGCCGCGGCAGAGTCAGGGCTGGTACCACGCGCGGTTCGACGAGCTGGTGAACGGCCGCGGCCCGGCCGGGCGCGCCGACGACCCGGGCGTGATCGAGAGCCGCGAACCGCATTGGCATCCGCGGCTGCCTCCGCCGCCCGCGAGATTTCCAGGGGAGGCTTCGTTCGCGTTGACGCCCGAAGAGGCGGACTTCCTGCGCGGCCGGATCGAGGAACGGTGCGCGGGCACCCTCCTGGCGTGGCTGGCCCGCAACGGATGCGACGCGCCGGCGGAGGACGTCTGGGGCGACCCCGACGCCCTGCGCTCACCGGACGGCGTCCGCGCCACCATCGAGCTGGCGCGGCGGTTCTCGCTCCACGTCGAGGGCATGCCGCTGCTGTACAACCTGCTCGTGGCCGAACGCCGGCGCGAGGTCCTGGACGCGGAGGAGGACCCTGTCGAGCTGTACCGGGGAAAGATCGGCGAGTGGGCGGCCCGCGAGGCCGGCGAGGAACGCCGCTTCGCGCCGGAAGAACTCTGGAATCTGGTCGTCGGGCGCGGCGGGCGCGTGCCGCATCCCCAACGCCTCTTCGTCGAGAGCTGGGCGCGGCGGATCGCGGAGCTGACCCCGGACCAGGTCGCCGACGACGATCGGTTGCGAACGCTCGTGGCCGACCGCGAGCGCCGCCTGAAAGGCGCCCGGGCGCGGCTGGCGAACCGCAACCGCCTCGTGGACTGGAGACCGGGCGTCGGCGTCGGCCGCATGGACTTCCGCTGGAGCGCCGTCCGGCAGTCCCTGATCGACCTGCACCGGGGGTTGGCGGCCTGATGCTGTCGCCGGACTCGCGTCGCACCGCCCTCGAGATGATCCGCGCGCCGGCCGGCTACCGGCTCGACTTCGCGGTGCTGACCACCTACACCCTCGATCTGGAGGCGCTGCTCGCGCTGCCGCTGTCCACGCTCGCTCATCCCGACGGCGGCCTGGAGGAGCTGCTGGCCGAACCCCTGCGACTGCATCAGGCCATCAGGGAAGCCGGCGACCGCGTGCACGCCTTCGTCGACGCGGCGGGCATCGGGGTTCCGCGCCGCGCACGCCCGCTGTATTCGATGCTGGAGTCGAGCGTTCATGCGGTGCGCGCCCCGAACGGCGGGGCGTTCCATCCCAAGGTCTGGGTCGCCCGTTTCGCGGCGAGCGACGACACGGAGGCAGCCGACGTCCGGCTGCGGGTGGTCGTGCTCTCGCGCAACCTCACCTTCGACCGTTCCTGGGACGTCGCGTTGACGAGCGAGGCGGCGCCGCGGAGCAGGCGCGCGACCGCGAGCCGGCCGCTGGGCGACCTGCTCCGAGCACTGCCGGAGCTGGCCGTCGGCGGCGTCCCGCGGAGCGTCGCCGAGCGCGTGCGCGAGTTGGCCGACCAGGCGGCGCGCTGCGCGTTTCCCGCCCCCGACGGTTTCGACTCGCCCGTCACGTTCCATGCGCTGGGCCTGTCGCCACGACGCCGAACCTGGCGTCCGCCGTCGAGCGGAAACCGCACGCTGGCCATGGCCCCGTTCGTCAACCGCACGGGGCTCGACGCCGTCCGCGGCATGAGCGGCGGCGAACGAATTCTCGTGAGCCGGCAGGACGAGCTCGACAAGTTGAGCGAGGACGCGCTGGCCGAATGGAACCAGGTCTTCGTCCTCGCGGACGCCGCGCAGGGCGAACCGGAGGATCCGGAGGACCGAGAGGACGGCGCGTCCGACGGCGGCGCGGACCCCGATGACGGCGCGTCCGATGGGGGCGCGGATCCCGAGGGTGACCCGGGGCACGTCCGGCCGGCCGCGACGCGGACGGCCGGCGACCACGCGGCCCCCGCCGCGGCGGACGACCCCGGTGCGCGCCCGTCCGGGCTGCACGCCAAGATGGTCGCGGTGGAGCACGGCTGGGACGTCACGTGGCACGTGGGCTCCGCGAACCTGACGGCGGCGGCCTTCGGCGGCGACAACGTCGAGATGATGGCCTCGGTCACGGGCAAGAAGGGGCGCAAGGGCGGGGCCGCCGGCCAGGGCATCGACCGCTTCCTCTACGGCGGCTCCGGCAAGGACGACGGCTTCGAGAAGCTGTGCGAGCCTTACCGGCGGACCGAGCCGGCGGACGAGGACCCGGAGGACGTGACGGCCGCCCGCAAGCGCCTCGAGGAGACGCGCGACGCCCTCGTGGACGCAGACCTGCGCGTGACCTGCGCGTCGTCGGACGAACTCTGGACGCTGACGGTCGCCGGCGGCGCCGACCTGCCCGCCACGGACGTCGCGGTCGCCGCCTGGCCCGTCTCCGTCGCCGAGGACCAGGCCCGACCGATGGAGGAACCGCCGCGCTGGCGGCTGCCGGTCCCGCGCCTGACGGCGTTCATCGCCTTTCGGTTGCGCGTGCCGGTGAAGGGCGTGGACGACGTCCGCATGACCCTGCGCCTCCCTGCCACGGGCATGCCGGCGGACCGCGTGCATCGGATACTCCGCGGCCTGCTCGACAGCCCGGAGAAGTTCCTCGCGTTCCTGCGGGCGCTGCTGGGCGGCCTCGACGCGGTGGCCGCCTGGGCGCAGGACGGCGCAGGAACGCGCGACCCCGCGGACCGGGTCATCGGCGCCGGCGGGGAGACCCTCCTCGAAGACCTCGTCCGCACGGCGTCCGGAGACCCGGACCGCCTGAAGCCGGTCCGACGCCTGATCGACGATCTCCGCAAGACGGAGGAGGGGCGGCGCATCGTGCCCGACGACCTGTTCGCCGTCTGGACCGCCGTCGAGAAAGCCCTCGCGCGCCAGGAGCCCCGACCATGAAGCGGCCGTCCGTCGACGCGGCCCTGAAGCCGCTCAAGCCCTTTCAGCGCCGCACGGTGGAGCACGCCTTCCATCGCCTGTTCACGGCGCAGGGCGGCGCCGGACGATTCCTCGTCGCCGACGAGGTCGGTCTCGGCAAGACGCTGGTCGCGCGGGGCATCATCGCGCGCGCCGTCGAGCACCTCTGGGACGACGTGGACCGGATCGACGTCGTCTACGTCTGCAGCAACGCGAGCATCGCGCGCGCCAACCTGCCCAAGCTCAGGGTCGGCGGCGCGGAAGAGCGGTCGTTCGCGCTGGCGACCCGCCTCACCATGCTGGCCAGGGACCTGGCGCATCGAGAGGGCGAACCCGGCCTCGCCGGCAGCAAGCTGAACTTCGTCAGCTTCACGCCCGGCACGTCCTTCAACATGGGGCATTCCTCCGGCCAGCGCCGGGAACGAGTCGTGTTGTTCCACTTGCTCGCTCCGTTGCCCGAGTTGCAGGGACGGCGCACGGCGCTCATGAACCTCCTGCAGGGAGGGGTCACCAGGCGGGACGACTTGCGCCGGGAGCTGAACAGACCCCTGCCCCTCGACGACGACATCAGACGCCGCTTCGAAACGGCATTCCGCGAGCGGCCGGATCTGCAGGACCGGTTGCGGGAACTGCTCCACACGTTCCGCCGCCATCGGGAGCGCTGGCCGGCGGAGACTCGGCAGCGGCAGAACCGGGTCATCGCCGTCTTGCGCCGCGTGCTGGCCGACGCCTGCGTCGGGGCCCTCGAGCCCGATCTGGTGATCCTCGACGAATTCCAGCGCTTCAAGTCGCTGATCGATGCGCAAGACCCGGCCGCCGAGCTGGCGCAGAAGTTGTTCCGGGCCCGAGCCCACGACGGCGAGCAGGTACGCACGCTCCTGCTCTCGGCCACGCCCTACAAGCCCTACACGACCGACGCGGAGATCGACCACGAGGAACACCACGCGGACTTCCTCGCCACCACGCGGTTCCTGCTCGGCGACGACGCCGCCCGCGTCGACGAGGTCCGCGACCGGCTGTTGGGCTTCGGAGAGGCGCTGCGGCGCGCGGCGGCCGGCGAACCGGGCCAGGCGGCACGGGTCGAGCGCGAGAAGCGCGCCGTCGAGGCCGCCCTGCGGGACGTGATGGCGCGCACCGAGCGCGTGGCAGCCAGCGAGGACCGGGATGCGATGGTGGCCGAAAAACCGTGCACGGTGACCGTCGCCGCCGGCGACGTCCGCCAGTACCTGGCCGCCGATGCGATCTTCCGCGCCGTCGGCGACCGCGACCCCATGCCGCTCTGGAAGTCGGCTCCCTACCTCGCCCACTTCATGCACGGCTACAAGTTCGACGAGCTCCTCAACGAGGCGATCGAGGCGCCGGAGACGCCGGAGAAGCTGGTCGAGGCGCTGCGGCGACACGATTCGGCGTTCCTCGAGTCGGCGGAACTGCGCAAGTGGTCCCGTCTCGACCCGGGACACGCCAGGCTCCGCGCGCTGGCGAGCGAGCTCCTCGACACCGGGCTGTGGCGCCTGCTGTGGATGCCGCCGACCGTGCCCTACTGGCTGCCGGAGGGTCCGTTCGAGGGCCGCGAGCAGGCGACCAAGCGCCTGCTGTTCTCGGCCTGGAACGTGGCGCCCGACGCCGTCAGCGCGGTCCTGAGCTACGAGGCGGAACGGCGCATGACGGCGGGCCGGTTAGCCGACTACGAGCATCCGGACCAGCAGCAGAGACCGTTGCTCAGACTGACGCAGACGGCGACGGGCGAGCGATCCCGCCATCGGCTGCTCCTGCTGCTGCTGCCCTGCCTGCCTCTCGCCGACCGGGCCCATCCGCTGGAAGCGCCGGCCGGGCGGGACCGCCGCGCCTGGGTGCGCGGCCGGGTCGACGAACTGCTGTCGAGCCTGCCGGATCCGCGGCATGGCCCCGTCGACGAGCGCTGGGAATGGGCGGCGCCGCTCCTGCTCGACCCGGCTCTGCGGACGTTCCTGCGCGGGTGGCGCGGGTGGAGTGACGACAGCCGGCTCCGAAGGCCGGACGACAAACCGTTCGAGCCGCCGAATCCGGACGTCTTCGGCGCGTACGTCGACGACCTGCTCGCCCTCGACCCGCAATCGCTCGGCCGCCGCCCCGACGCCCTCGCCGAGCTGCTGACGGACGTCGCCCTCGGCTCGCCGGCCATCCTCGCATCCCGTTGCCTGCGCGCGGGAACGGGCCTCGACGACGACACGCGCCGCCGGCTGGCCGTGACGATCGCCGACGCCTTCTGGAGCCTCTTCAATCGGCCGGCGGTCATCGCGTTGATTCGCCGCCTCGGCGCCGAGCGCCCGCGGTCGGAGCCGGGCGGGCGCGCCGACGCGCCGGGTCGCCGGGTCGGCGCGGGGAATGAACCCGCACACGACGAGGCCGCCTACTGGCGCCTCGTGCTGCGGTACTGCCGGCAGGGCAACCTGCAGGCGGTGCTCGACGAGCAGTGGCACCTGCTGTGGGAACAGGCGTCGTGGTCCGAAGACGCCGGCTCCGAGGACACCGCCGCCCAATGCGCCCGCAAGCTCGTCCAGGTCGTGCACCCGACGCGCGCACGTGTCCATGCGCGTTTCTTCCGTACTCGACGAGACGTGTCCGGGCCGGCCGTCGAGACCGACGAAATGCGGATTCGGACCGTGTTCGCGGTGCGCTTCGGCCGCGGCCGCGCCGACGACGGCGAACACGTCAGCCAGGACGACGTCAGGGAGGCCTTCAACAGTCCGTTCCGGCCCTTCGTGCTCGCCAGCACCTCGATCGGCCAGGAGGGCCTCGACTTCCATCCCTGGTGCCACCGTCTGGTCCACTGGAACCTGCCGGGCAACCCGGTCGACCTCGAACAGCGCGAGGGCCGCGTGCACCGCTACAAGGGCCATGCCGTGCGCCGCAACGTCGCCGAAGCCCACGCCGACGATGCGCTGCGGTCCTGGCGGGCGGGCGACGACCTCTGGACGCTGATCTTCGAGCGGGCCGATCAGGCCGCGCGCGCCGAGCTCCGCCCCGACCTGGAGCCGCACTGGATCGCGCCGGGCAGGCATCGGGTGGAGCGCCACGTGCTCCAACTGCCGTACACGGCCGAGGTCGAGGCCTTCGAGCGCCTCAAGCGCCAACTCGCCGCCTACCGCGTGGTCCTCGGACAACCCCGTCAGGAGGAATTGCTCACGCTGCTCGATCGGCCGGAGCTCGACGCGCAACTCAGGAATTGGGCCGTCGATCTCTCGCCTCCGACGTCGGAGTAGCGCCCGGACGAGGTCATATCCGCCGACTGCTGCCCGCGAAGCCCGCGAAACGGGGCGTCACGGGGCATCGGCAAGGTCGAAATGGTCGGCCTCTCCCGGCGGTCAGCCTCTCCCGGCCGCCGCGATCGCCCCGCGAAGCCGTCCGAGATCGGCCACGCACCGTTCCGCCTGCTTCCCGCCCGGCGCGGAATCGGCCAGCGCGCGCATGTTCGATACGTCCCCGGCGTACTCGGCCAGCCGCCGCTCGTGGCTCGCGCGGGTCTTGGTGCACACGAGGGTGTAGGGGCTGCCCCGGCGTTCGGTCACGTGCTCGAGGTCGAGCCGGTGGCGATCGATGATCTGGTGCAGGTGGGCGCGCAACTCCTTGCGCAACGGGAAGCGCGCCGTCTCCGCCACGGGGTCCTTGCAGAAGGCCCGCAGCTTCGCGCAGTGCTCGCAACGGCACCTGACGGGGGCGGCGATCTTCCAGTTCTTCGGCGCCTCGGGGGGCGTCGCGCTGCGCGCCAGCAGGAAGTCCGCGGCATGGCGCCACAGCAGCGCGAAGGGGGCGGCGTCCGCCAGGCCCGTTTCCGCGTGCAGCGCCCGCAGCGCCGCGGGCAGGGCGCGGTCCGGCGTGACGGCCCGCGGGTGGCCGACGACGGCGTCGGCCGCCGTTGCGGCCTCCTTCGTCAATCTCCAACGCCAGGCCAGTGCGAAGAGGTCGCGCACCTCCGCGTCCCCGACGGCGTGGCCCCGAACGGAGCCCCGGTTGAACCTCCATTCCGAATCCGGCTTCGGAACGCGGCCCTTCGCGCGGCCCGCCAGCGCGCCGGGCAGGGCGGCGAGGGCCGCGCGCACGCCTTTCCGGAGCGCGCCGTCCCAGGAGGCGTCGGGGCTCGCGGGGTCGCCGTGCGCCTCGCCGAGACAGCGCAGGAGCGCGAGCGTGTCCCCGGGGTTCCGTGCGAAGTGCGCTTCGACCAGAGCCGGCAGGAAACGCCCGGCGGCCTTCGGCCCGGCCACGGCTAGCGCCACCGACAAGGCTTCGTTCTCGCCGCCGCCGTAGCTCGGCAGGACCACTTCGCGCAGGAAACGCCCGAGGCGGGCCTCGTCCCCGATCCTGCACAGCAGGTCGAGCATCCCGACGCGGGCTTCGTTGCCGCTCGTGCTCGACGGCGCGCGGCCGTCCGCGTCGCCGCGCGGGTCGAACGTCCCGATGCGGGCTCTCTTGCCGCGGCCTTTCAGGGTGGAGGCCCAGAGGCCGATCAGCCGCGAGACGAGACCCCCGATCCTGTCGTCCACCACCCCGCCGTTGCGGTCGAGCGTCTCCGCCACCCAGGCGACGGCGCCCTCGATCCCGGCGCTGGCGACGATGTCCAGGGCCTTCGCCCGCGGCCAGATCACGATGGCGGCGCGGCGGTAGGCGCGGTGCAGGGTCGCTCCCTCGTTGCCCGAGGCTTCGTGCAGCCGTTGACTGTCCGGCCTGGCGCCGTCGAGCGCGCCCGCGGGCAGCAGCTCGCCGGGCTCCAGAGGGATTTCCGCGAACGGCGGCCGGCCGCCGTCCCGACCCGCCCAGCCGTCGAGCCAGCGCTCGTCGTCGTACACCTCTTCGACGTCCACGTCCGCGACGTCGCCCTCGTCCCAGTCTCCTCCGTACCCGCCGACGTCGTCGCCGTGGAACGTCGCCTCGCCGGACTCCTCGACGTGGACGACGGCCGCGTACAGTTCGCACCCGGCGCGCTCCGCCGCCGGCGTCAGGACCTGCGCCACGGCCGCGTCGGAGTTCTTCAGCGCGGCGAAGGACAACCCCGATTCGCTGTACTCGTGGTCGAGCAGCCAGACCAGCTTGTCGGCCGCGCCTTCCTCGCGGCTCCACGCGGCGAGGCGCCGCGCGACCTCGGCGATCTGCCGGCTGTAGTCGGGCGCCTCGCGCGGCGTGTCCCGGTCTCCGGGGCGCAGGCACAGGTTGAAGACCAGCGAGAGGCGATGGCCCTCGAGCACGGGCCGGATCTCGTGCGCGCAGTCGGCGTAGAAGGCCGCGAACGCCAGTTCGGAAGGCTCCTCCGCGCGCATGTCGACGGTGACCTCGCGGTCCTTGTGGCGGACGAGCAGCTCGCCGCCGGCGCCCGCGGCCGGCAGCGAGACAGAGAGGGTCGCGATCATGCCGTCGGCCTTCTCGGTGTCGCGGTGCGGCAGGAAGAACCCGCCCGGCTCGTAGACGAGCAGCTTGTAGAGCCTGGCGTCGAGCCGCTCGCCCGGGCAGCCGAGACCCGCCGCGGCGGTGTCGAGGATGCGCGCGAACGTCTCCGGCCACGCGCCCCCTCCCAGCCGCACCCGCTCCGCGTCGATCTGCCAGCAGTCGCGGACCGAGGCGTCCACCAGGGTCTCCGGCCCCTTGCCGTAGGGCGCCCGCTCGGCCGCCTCGATCAGGGCGCGCACCTGCGCCTCGGGCACCGGAAAGGACACCATGCCGGCGCCCTCGACCTCCAGCCGCGGCATGGGCGCGAACAGCCTGCCGTGGGCGCAGAAGTCGCCCGGCCGGTCGATGGAGCGCAGCAGTTCTTCGAGCCGCGCATGGCCGGCGCCGTATTCGACGTCGAGAACCCCCATGACGATTTCCTCCGGAGAGCGGCGAAGCAGGGACGACCCACGGTTCAGGGACGAGCGGTCGACGGTACACTGCCCGCGTGGATACGCCGGAGCGGCGGCTCTTCACCCCCGGCGCCGGCGCCACGCCGCCCGTGCTGGCCGGGCGCGAGCGGGAGCAGGAGACGCTGTCGCTGTGCCTGTCGGACCTGCTCGGCGGCCGGGCGCCGCCGCACGACGTCGTGCTGGTCGGGCCGCGCGGCAACGGCAAGACGGCGCTGCTCAACTGGTTCGAACGCCGTTGCGGCGCGGTTCGCGTCGACGCGGCCCGTCTGGCCCCCAGCCGGGTCCGCACGGAACGGGCCCTGTTCGATGCCTTGCTGCCCGCCACCGGCCTCCGCCGGCTGCTGCCTGCGAAATGGGGCGTCACGGGGTCGGGCAAGGTCGAACGGGAGGCGTCCTCCGTCTCGGCGCACGGCTTCGCGGACCGGCTGACCGCCCGCTGCCGCAGGAAGCCGGTGGCCGTGCTGCTCGACGAAGCGCATACGCTGGACCCGGGTGTCGGCCAGCTCCTGCTGAACGCCAGTCAGGACGTTCGCGCCCGGGCGCCGTTCCTGCTGGTGCTGGCCGGCACCCCGGGGCTGCCGGCGCATCTCGGCAGGATGAACGCTTCCTTCTGGGACCGTCTGGGCAGCGGCCTGCTCGGCATCGGCCGCCTGAGCGGCGGCGCCGCCCGGGAAGCGCTGGCCGGCCCGCTCGCCGGACAGGGTGTCGGCATCGACGCCGACGCGCTCGACCCGATCATCGAGCACAGCCAGCGCTACGCCTACTTCGTCCAGCTCTGGGGCGAGGCGCTGTGGAACCAGCGTCTGGCCACGGGGGAGACGCGGCTGACCGCCGTCCATGCCGCCGCGGCCCGCCCGGCCGTCGCACGGCGGGTGACGGAATACTACGAGAGCCGGCGCCGGGAACTGGAAGCGGGCGGACTGTTGCCGGCGGCCCTGTCCGTGGCGTCCGCGTTCCGGGGCGGCCTGGACGCCACCGCCGCCGACGGGGACGTCGACGCCGCGCTGGCCGCCGCCGGTCTGGACGCCTCCGGCCGGCGCGCGGCCCGCGAGGAGCTGAACCGGCTCGGCTTCGTCTGGCGCCCGCCGGGGCAGTTGCCGCCGGTGGTCTGGAGCCCCGGCATCCCCTCGCTGATGCAGCACGTTCTGGACCAGACCGCCGCCGCTGCGCACGGCCGGGACCGCGGAGAGAGCGGCGCGCCGGCCACGGGCTGATCGTCGCCGCGCCCGCGGCGGCGCCCGACCGGCCGCGGGCAACGGCGGCCGCCGCATACAGCGCGGCGCGCCGGACGGTGGTCGGTCGGGTCGGCCGCGGCTGCCCATCGGCCGGGGGCGGGGTCCGACCAGCCTTGACGACGGCCGGCGGCGCTGCGTACAGTCCGGGGCTGGAACGGCCGCCCGGCCCCCGCCCCCGCGCATGCCCCTGGAAGTCGGATTCATCGAGACGGTGTCGATCCGCGACGTCTGGCCGACCGAGAACGCCGACTTCACCCCGTGGCTGCGGTCGCACGTCGTCGAGCTCGACAAGGTGCTCGGACTGGGCCTGAGCAACGCCCGGAGCGAGGTCGGCGCCGGCGACTTCCGCATCGACCTGGTGGCGGAAACCGACTTCGGCGACGTCGTCGTCGAGAACCAGTACGGCCGGAGCGACCATCGCCACCTGGGCCAGCTCGTGACCTATCTTTCGCACCGCGAGGTCCAGCGCGCGATCTGGATCGTGGAAGAGGCCAGGCGGGAGCACGTCAAGGCCGTGGAGACCCTGAACGCCCGCGGCGGGGGGCGGATCTGGATGGTCACCGTGCGCGCCGTCCGGATCGGCGACTCCCCGGCCGCCCCCTGTTCACGGTCGTCGCCGGGCCGTCCGAAGACGCGCTGGTCGACGGAGACGCCGGCCTGGACCTGACGCCGGCGCAGCGTCGGAGACGTGACTTCATGGCCGCCCTGTTCGCGCAGGCGCGGGACGAAGGGATCGACTCGCCGTTCAGGGACCTCGCGCCGAGGGCCGACGGGGTGCAGCACACGCATGCGCGGGGCGCGGGGCTGCTCTACCGGGTCGCGGTCAACCGCCGGGAGGCCCGGGTGGTCGTCACCAACGCGCAAGGCCGATGGACGGCGGCGATCGACGCGTTGGCCGAGCGCCGGGACGAAATCGATCGGGCGTTCGCCGCCGCCGGCCTTCCGCGGCCCCTCGAATGGGACGGACGGATCGCCGCGGGCCGCTGGGTCATCCGCTACGCGGTCCCCGCCGACCGCGAGGACGAAGTCGACCCGGCGAAGATGCGCGAAATCAACCAGGCCGCGGCGGCGATGAAGCGCGCGTTCGACCCGCACCTCCGGGGACTCGATCCGGGGCTCGAACGGTAGCCGGAAACCGGAGGCGCGTGACGGGCCGGCACCGGCGGTCCCGGCGGTCGACGTTCGGGGAGGCGTGGGGGTACCATCCTTCCCGCGATGCCGGGCAACAGCTTCGGGCAAGCCTTCCGGATCACCACCGCCGGCGAGTCGCACGGCCCCGGCAACCTCGTCATCGTCGACGGCTGCCCCCCGGGGCTGCCTCTGGGCGTCGAGGACCTGATCCCCGATCTGGCGCGCCGGCGCCCGGGCCAGAGCGCCATCGTCACCCCGCGCGACGAGCCGGACGAGCCGGAGATTCTTTCCGGCGTGTTCGAGGGCCGCACGACCGGCGCGAGCATCGCCGTCCTGGTGCGCAACCGCGACCAGCGCAGCCGCGACTACGCCGCCATCCGCGACAAGTACCGCCCCGGCCACGCCGACCACGGCTACGACGCGAAGTACGGCTTCCGCGACTACCGGGGCGGTGGGCGGGCGAGCGCGCGGGAGACGGCGGTCCGCGTCGCGGCCGGCGCGATCGCGAAGAAGCTGATCGCCGCGCGGTTCGGGGGGCGGGTCGTCGGCTACGTGCGGCAGGTCGGGGACGTCGCGGCGGAGGTGCCGGACCCGGCCGCGGTGACCCTCGACGCCGTGGAGCGGCTCCCGGACGGCCGGCCGAACGTGGTGCGCTGCCCCGACGCCGCGGCGGCCGGGCGCATGGTGGCGCTGATCGAGCGGATGCGCGGCGAGCGGAACTCGATCGGCGGCGTGGCCGAGGTCGCGGCCACCGGCGTGCCGGCCGGGCTCGGCGAGCCGGTCTTCGACAAGCTGAAGGCGGACCTCGGCAAGGCCCTGTTCAGCCTCCCGGCGGTGCTGGGCGTCGAGTACGGGGTCGGGTTCGGCTGCGCGGCGCTGCGCGGCACGGAGTGCAACGACCTGTTCTACGCGCCCGGCGGCGCCGGGCGGGCCGGCGGCGGCGAGGCCGCGCCCGAGGGCTCCGGGCGCGCCGCCGCGGCGCGCGTCGCCACCCGTACGAACCGGCACGGCGGCATGCTCGGCGGCATCTCCAGCGGGATGCCGATCGTCCTGCGCGCCGCGGTCAAGCCGACCAGCAGCCTGCCGCAACCGCAGGAGACGGTGACCCGCGGCGGCGCGCCGGCCACCATCGCCACGAAGGGCCGCCACGACCCGTGCCTGCTCCCCCGCTTCGTCCCGATGGCGGAAGCGATGGTCGCCCTGGTCCTGGCCGACCACTGGCTGCGGTGGCAGGCCGCCGGGGGCGGCGCCTGAACCCGGCCCCGCCGAGCCGCGGCGCGCGGCGCGAACCGGCTATAATCGCGCATCGCGCCATTTCCGGGAGGTCGACTGCGATGAATGCCGTGACGAAGATCGCCGCCGCCGGCGTCGTGCTGGCCGCCGTGTTCGGCCTCGGATGGCTGACGGCGGCCACGGGGACCGGGCAGGAGGCCGCCCCCGCCTCCCTCACGGACCTCGAACGCGAGTTCACGGAACGGATGCGCAACGTCGTCCTCGTGGGCCACTTCACCATCGAGGGGCAGGAGCGGCGCGACGGCCTGCCGGAGCGCTACGAGATCAGCGAGGTCACCAAGCTGGAGGGCGACCGCTGGCGGTTCGACGTGCGCCTGACCTACGGCAGCGTCGACGCCACGCTGCCGGTGGTGGTGCCGATGGTCTGGGCGGGCGACACGCCGATGGTCAGCATCACCGACTTCGCCATCCCCGGCCTCGGCGAGGAGTTCGGCGCGCGCGTGGTCTTCCACGACGAACGCTACGCGGGCACGTGGGACCACGGCGAGTACGGCGGCCTGATGTACGGCACGATCGAGCCGTTCGACGCCGCGGCGACGGAATAGACGCCGGACGCGAAGGCCGTCGGCGCGAGGACGCGGCGCGCAACCGGCGCTGCGAGACCGACGCCGGACGCGGAGCGGGAGCGCGGGTCGAAACGACCGCTCGCGACGCCCTCGACTCGGTCGCCGCCGCCGAGGAATCCGCGCGGAAGAGCGGGTCGGAACGACCGCTCGCGACGCCCTCCGACCTCGGTCGCCGCCGCCGGGGAATCCGCGCGGCGGAGCGGGTCAGAACGCCCGCTCGTAGCGCCAGCCCGACTCCACCATCCACAGCCGGTGCCGCGGTCCCGGCCGGTCCAGCGGGCCGCCGCCGTGCGCCGCGTCCTGGTGGTACAGCGCCACCTGACCGCCTTCCACGTCGAGCAGGTCGCCGAGCAGCCGCTCCTCGGGCCACTCCGCCACGGCGGCCAGCGCCGCGTCCGCGTCGTCGAAGTCCGCCATCCGCGTCGTCAGGGCGAAGGTGGGCGCGGCCAGCGCGATCTCGCCGGCCCGCTGCCGCGCGAGAGCCTCGGCCGGGGGCAGCCAGCGGTGGGCGTGGATCTCGCCGCCGTCCACCGTGACGCGCGCGGCCGGCGCCGGCGCGGCGAAGAACCAGGTGGCGAAACGGATGGGGCTGACCTCCGGCGTCGTCCAGTGGACGGCGAACGCCAGCGCGTCGGCCGCGACGTCGACGCCGGCCTCCTCGCGGGCCTCGCGCACGGCGGCCCGGCGCGCCGCCGCGGCCTGGTCGCCGGGCGACTCCGGGTCGGCGTCCGCGTCGTCGATCCGCCCGCCGGGGAACACCCAGTAGCCGCCGTGGAAGGCCAGCGTCGGGTTGCGCCGCAGAAAGAGGATCTCGAGGCCGCCGGCGCCGGTCCGCATCAGCATCACCGAGGCGGCCGGCCGCGGCCGGACGGGAGCGCCGCTCATTCGTCCAGTCTACCGCGAGGAACGGGGCCGGGTGCGACGCCTCGTCGAAGGCGTCCGGGCACGCCGGGTCACCAGTCCGGCGCCGTCCACGTTACCGTCGTGCCGGCGGCCCGCCAGCCCCCGGCCCGCCGGCCGTCCGGGGTCCCGCGGTAAACTTGCCGCGTCTTGTCCTTCGCCGAAGTCGCGCTCGTGACGGCGCTCACGTTCGTCGGGGCGACGCTGCAGGGGGCGATCGGTTTCGGCATGGGACTGCTGGCCGCGCCGCTCCTCATCCTGCTCGACCCGCGCTTCGTCCCGGCCCCCATCCTGGTCTGCACCCTGGTCCTGACGCTGTTGATGGCCTGCCGCGAGCGGCGGGCGATAGACGTGCGCGGCATCAAGTGGGCGATCCTGGGGCGCATCGCCGGGACGGTCGCCGCGGGCGGCGTGCTGGCGGCCGTGGCCGCCGACACGCTCGTCCTCCTGTTCGGGTCGTTCATCCTGGCCGCCGTGGCCCTGAGCGTGTCCGGGCTGCGGTTCGAGCCGACCGGCCGCGCCCTGGTCGCCGCCGGCGTGGTCTCGGGGCTGCTCGGCACGGTCGCGGCGGTCGGCGGCCCGCCGCTGGCGCTGCTCTACCAGGACGCCTCCGGAGCGCGCATCCGGAGCACGATCTCCGGGTTCTTCGTGGTGGGGACGATCGTGTCGCTGGCCGCGCTGTGGATCGTCGGCCGTTTCGGCGCGGGCGAGCTGCGCCTGGCGCTGGTGATGCTGCCCGGCATGCTGGCCGGACTCGCCCTCTCGCGCCGCGTCGCGCCGTGGATCGACCGTGGCCGCACGCGGCCGGCGGTCCTGGCCGTCGTGGCCCTGACCGGCGCGGCGATCGTCGTGCGGCAGATCGTCCGGGCCTGAGAACCGCCCCGGAAGCGGACGCCCCGGGGTCCGGCGGTTGACCGCGCGGCCGATTCGGATCGATCCTGTCCGTGCGCACGGAGCGCCCGTGTCTCCCTCGGCAGGGGCATGGACGGCAGCCTCGCCGCCCGGCCGATGCGGGCCCGGAAACGAAAGGAACTCGGGAGTGACTTCATGACACGCCGCAACCTCTTCGCAACGTCCGTCCTCGCCGCCGCGCTCGGCGCCGCTCCGGCCGCGCCCGCCGGCGCCCAGGGGGAGGACTACACCCCCGTCACCGACGACGCGCTGCGCGACCCGCCGCCGTCCGACTGGCTGAGCTGGCGGCGCACGCTCGACGGCCAGGGCCACAGCCCCCTCGACCAGATAACCACGGACAACGTGGACCGGCTGCGGCTGGCGTGGAGCTGGAGCCTGGGGCCGGGCTCGCAGCAGACCACGCCGCTGGTGCACGACGGCGTGCTGTACATCGCCAATCCCGGCGAGATCGTGCAGGCGCTCGACGCCGCCACCGGCGACTTCCTGTGGGAGTACCGCCGCGACGCGCCGCCGCCGGGGAACAGCTTCGGCGGCCCGCCGCCCGGCCGCGCGCACCGCAACATCGCCATCTACGAGGACAAGGTCTATCTGAACACCGCCGACGCGCACGTCATCGCCCTCGACGCGCGCACCGGCGAGGCGGTCTGGGACGCCGACGTCGGCCGCGGGGCCGGTTTCCAGTACTCCAGCGGATCCATCGTCGCCGACGGCAAGGTGGTCTCGGGGCTGACCGGCTGCGGGCGCTACCGCGACGACACCTGCTACATCGTGGGGCTCGACGCGCGCACCGGCGAGGAGCGCTGGCGGACCTCCACCATCGCCCTGCCCGGCGAGCGGGGCGGCGACTCGTGGGGCGACCTGCCGGTCATGTTCCGGGCCGGGAGCGACTCGTGGATTCCGGGCAGCTACGACCCGGTCACCCGCACCCTGTTCCACGGCACGTCGCAGGCCAAGCCGTGGGCGCGGGCGGCGCGCGGCACCGACGGCGACGCGCTCTACACGAATTCCACCCTCGCGCTCGACCCCGACACGGGCGCGATGAAGTGGTACTTCCAGCACATCCCCGGCGAGACCCTCGACATGGACGAGGTCTTCGAGCGGATCCTGGTCGACTACGGCGGGCGGCGCTCGGTCTTCACGATGGGCAAGATGGCGGTGCTCTGGGAGCTCGACGTCGAGACCGGCGCGTTCCGCAACGCGCACGACCTCGGCTACCAGACCTTCGCCGACGTCGATCCCGAGACCGGCGCGGTCACCTACCGGGAGGGCATGATCCCCGAGCTCTACGAGGAGATCTTCTGGTGCCCGAGCACCGCCGGCTTCAAGAGCTGGCGGGCGATGGCGTACCACCCGGCGACCGAGGCCTTCGTCATCCCCATCAACCTCAACTGCGAGACCGCCGTCTTCGGGCCGGTGGACCGCGTCGAAGGGGGCGGCGGGACCGGCCCGGTGCGGCGCACCAACCACTTCCACCCGGACAGCCCGGGGCAGCTCGGCGAGCTGCTGTCGATGAGCATCCGCACCGGCGAGGTCCTCTGGCGGCAGCGCTTCAAGACGCCGATCAACAGCGCCGCGCTGACCACCGCCGGGGGGCTGGCGTTCGCGGGAAGCTGGGACCGCTACGTCTACGCCTTCGACGCCGCGGACGGCGAGATCCTCTGGCGCCGGCGGCTGCCGACCTCCGTCCAGGGGTTCCCGATCAGCTACGCGGTCGACGGCCGGCAGTACGTGGCGGTGCCGGTCGGCGCCGGCGGCGCGAGCTGGGGCGGCATGATCCCGGCCGATCTGATGCCGGAGGAGAAGCGTCCGGTCGGGGGCAACGGGCTCTTCGTCTTCGCGCTCGACGAGTAGCGCGCGCCTTCTCGAACCGGGTTCCGGCGGGCCGCAACGCGCCGGCGGAACCCCCTCCGCTACGCGGGTTCGCCGCCCGGCCGCCACCCGACCGCCGCCGCAAGGCGACGCCCGGTGGGGCGCGCTACCGCGCCGCCGGCGTGGAGAAGCTCAGCTCGGGATCGTAGCGCAGCACGCTGCGCTCGATGGACAGGAGGACGCCGGCCAGGCGGGCCGCGACCTCGTCCGCCTGTTCGCCGAAGGTCCGCTGCAGGATGGTGGGGCGATCGAGCTCGGCGAAGCTGGAGTGGTTCTCGACGATCTGCCACACCGCCGGCCCCGGCCCGAACACGCGCTCGTAGACGCCGAAGACCACGTCGGCGCCGCGGAACTGCGTGAGGTTCTCCCGCAGGAACGCCTCCCAGTCGGCGAGCCGGCCCGGGGCCACCTGCAGGGTCGTGATCCAGGCCAGCGACAGACCGCTGACGTCGTCGGATTCGACGCTCAGGTCGGAACGGTAGCGCACCGCGTAACTCTGCCGGGCGGAGAGGGTCCGGCGCACGCGGTCGCGGATCCGCGCCAGGCGGTCCGGCTCGAGGACGCGCGCCAGCGGACCGCCGAAGTCGAGCTCGGCCAGGCTCTCGACCGGCGTCACGAACAGCCGCTCGTACGTGTTCCCGAACTCCGCCGTGCGCCACGCCGAGCGCCACGGCACGCCGGCCCGCCGCAGCGCCGGATTGACCTCTTCGAGCTGCATCTCGATGAAGTCGTCCAGCTCCCGGGGCTGGACCTGCAGGACGTCGACCCGCATCCACGAGGTCTCCTCCTGCGCGAGGGTGACGGACGCGGCGCCGGGCGCGAGGATCGCGCCGGCGAGCAGCGCGGCGAAACCGCTGACGTGACGTTGCATGACGACCTCCCCAAACGGACGCGCCCCGGCGCTTCGATGCGCCGCGCGCGTCCTTCGGCTCTACTCTATCACCGCCCGCGGACCGGACCGCGCCGACGCGCCCCCTCCGGCCGGCGAGCCGGCCCGTCACGCGCGGCCGGCCGCGGCGACGCCCTCCCGCTCGTCGACGCGCCGGAGGATCAGGCCGCCCACGAGGAAGAAGACCAGCAGGCTCGCCACCCCGACGCGCTGGCTGTAGACGTCGCTCAGCACGCCGAGCAGGACCGGGCCGAGGAACGAGGTCACCTTGCCGGAGAAGGCGAAGAAGCCGAAGAACTCCGACTCGTGCTTCGCCGGGACGAAGCGCGCCATCAGCGACCGGCTGGCCGACTGGTTGGGCCCGGCGAAGACGCCGACCGCCACCGCCGCCACCCAGAACGCGGTCCGCGTCTGCGCCGCCGCGGCCAGCAGCGTCGCCCCCGCCAGCGCCGCCACGCTCAGCCCGACCGTCGCCTTGCCGCCGATGCGGTCGTCGACGAAGCCGAACGCCAGCGCGCCGAGACCGGCCCCGACGTTGATGACGATGCCGAACGTCACCAGGTCCTCGAAGCCGAAGCCGAACGTGCCGACCGCGTAGATTCCGCCGAAGGCGAAGATGGTCACCAGACCGTCGTTGTAGAACAGGCGCGCCAGCAGGAACAGGCCGACCTGCCGGTAGCGCCGCAGATGGCGCGCGGTGGCCGCCAGGTCCGTGAAGGCGCGCCGCACGCTCACCCCGCCGCCCGCGGGGGCCTCGTCGCGGAGGAAGACGAAGGCGGGGACCGCGAACAGCAGGAACCAGCCGGCGACCAGCAGGTTGGTGGCCCGCAGGTTGAACCCGCCGTCGGTCGGGATGCCGAACGGCGGCGTCTCGGGCACGAAGACCACCAGCGCCGCCACCAGCGCCAGCAGGCCCCCGACGTAGCCCAGTCCCCACCCGTAGCCGGAGATCCGGCCGATGCGCTCCGGGGCGGCGATGGCCGGCAGGAACGCGTTGTAGAAGACCAGGCCGAGCTCGAACGCGACGTTGGCCACGACGAACACCCCGAGGGCGATCACGACCGCGTTGGCCTGGTCCGGCCGCACGAAGGTCAGCGCCGCCGTCGCCGCGACGCAGACCAGCGAGCAGAGGATCAGGTACCGGCGCCGGCCGCCGCGGTCGGCCAGCGCGCCCGCGAGCGGGGCCAGGGCCGCGACGGCCAGCGCGCTCGCCGTGATGCCGCGCGACCACAGCGCGGTGCCCCGTCCGGGGTCGTCCGCGAACGCGGCCGTGAAGTAGGCGGAATAGATGAAGGTGACGACCAGCGTCGTGAACGCCGAGTTCGCCCAGTCGTACAGGCACCACGACCAGATCGCCCGGCGCCGGTCCCGCTCGCCGCGCGCCCGCCCGGCGGTGCCCGCGCGCTCGTCGCCGCCGACCCGGCGCTGGTGCTCGTCCATGGTTCCCCTACGATACCGCACCGGCGCGGGATGCCGGCCGGGATGTCGTATGCTTGCCTTGGAATGCCCGACGCCATCACCAACGCCGTCCGGCAGGCGGCCGAGCACGGCGAGCACGTGACTCCCGACCGGTTCAACGCGGGGCTGGCCGCGCTCCGCGCCGATCTGACGTGGCGCATGCTCGCCGTGGGCGGGTCGATCGTCGCCGTGCTCCGGCTGCTCGACTGGAGCGGCTGACCGAAGCCGGCGCGCCGCGTCCGCCGCCGACGCGACTGACCGGGCCCGCCGGGCCGGCGCCCGGGCGCTTCATCGACGGCCGGCGGGAGAGAACCAAGCCATGCCGCTCTACGCCCTGATCGCTCGCGACCCCTCGCCGGAACGCCGCCGTCGCGCCCGGCCCGCGCACCTGGAGCACATGAACCGGCTCGACGAGGCCGGGCGCCTGCGGCACGGCGGCCCGCTCCTCGACGGCGGCGGGAACGCGGCCGGCAGCCTGATCATCCTGGAGGCGCACAGCCTGGCGGATGCGAAGGCGACCTTCGCGCGGGATCCCTACCTCGTCGACGAAGTGTTCGAGCGCTGGGAGATCCTGGAGACGAAGCCGATCTACCCGCGGCAGGCGTAGGCCCGCGGAGGACGGGGGACTGCCTCGTCCACGGCGGAGGACAAGCACGCCGTCCTCCGATCCGACGCGGAAGGCGTCGCCTCGGGAGACGGGCCGCGGCACCGGCCCGGCGGACGGGCCGTCCCGTCAGCGCGGCGCGTCGGGAAAGCGCGGACCTCCGGGCGCCGGCGGCACGCCGAGCGAGTTGAGGACGATCGCCGACGCCCGGGCGGCGGCGGCGGTGATCACGACGTCGATCAGCGCCGGCGCGCCGTAGCGCGCGGCGAGCGCCGCCCAGGTGGCGTCCGAGACGGCGGCGCCGCGGTGCAGCTCGTCCGCCGCCCGGAGAAGCGCCGCTTCGAACGGGTCCCGGCCCGGCGCATCCGCGCCCGCCGCGACCCGCCGGATCTCGCCGCCGGTCATCCCGGCCCGCCGCGCCGCCTCCACGTGCCGCGACCACCCGGACTCCGACCCGCCGAGCCAGGCGCTGCGCAGGATCAGGATCCCGCGCGCGCGGCCGGACAGCGTGGAGCCGCTCCGGACGTAGGCCGACCGCACCGCCCACGGGCGGAGGAGGGCCGGGTGGCGGGCCAGCGTGGCGTCGAAGGCGGACACCGGGCGGCCGGCGCCGCCGGGATCGAGCAGACCGCGGACCTCGTCGGACCAGGCGCCGCGCGGCAGCGGGTCCAGCCGCGGCGCGCCGAGACGCGCCGGGGCCGCGCGGGCCGGGCCGGCCGCGCGCTCGACGCCGGCCGGCAGGCGGTCGGCGAACCGCTCGTCCGGCCGCACGCCGAGGGCGTTGGCCAGCGTCGCCAGCAGGACGAACTCCGCGCCGCCGAAGATCGTGTCGACGAGCTGCGGCGCGTTGTAGCGCGTCGCCAGCTCGTCCCAGGAGGCGTCGCTCAGGAACGCGTCGCGGTGCAGCTCGTCCATCGCGCGCAGCATCAGGCCGTCCCACGGCCCCCACCCGGCGTCCGGCCCTTCCGCCACCCGGCGCAGGTCGGCGTCCCCGAGTCCGAAGCCGCGCGCCTCGGCGGCCAGCTCCGCCCACGTCGCCTCGGAACGGCACAGCCAGGCGGCGCGCAGCCCCATCAGGAGCTGGTCCACGGCCGGAACCATGGTGCGCCGGCGCAGGTAGGCGGCGAGCGGTCCGAGGCCGCGCAGCGCGGGGGGATGCCGGGCCAGTGCGCGGAGCAGGTTGGTCGCCCGCTCCGGGTCGCCGCCGAACGACGCGAGCCCCGCGCGCACCTCGCCGGTCCACGCGGCCGGGTCATCCGGGGAGATCGGCGCGACCCGCGGCGGCGCGGGCGCGACCACCGGATCCTGCGCCGCGGCGGTCCCCGCCGCCCGCGGCACGGCGGGGGGCGCCGCCACGGCGAGCGCGGCGGCCAGCGCCGCGATCCTGAACAGGCGCATCCTGTTTCGGTTCCCGGCGGCCAGGGGCGTCGGCGGGACGGCGACGGAAAGCTGCCCGCCGCGAGGGCGCATCCTGTTTCGGTTCCCGGCGGCCAGGGGCGCGGTCAGGAACGGGCGCATCTTTTCGGTTCCCGAGCGGAGCATGGTTCGGGCCGGAGCCGCCCCGCCAGTCTACTCGTCCGCCGCGGCTTCCGCCAGCCGGGGCGCCGCCCCCACCGGAAGCGGCGCCGCCCTTCGCCGGAAGTCCGCTACGGCTCCCGCGCGGCCTCGTACCGAACGTCGTAATACGATCCGCGCGCACGTGAACCGCCGCGAACGCCGGATCGCTCCCGAACCGGGCCGGGTGGCCTTCGTCCGACAGCGCCGCTACCTCGTCGAGGACGTCTCGGCACCCGGCGCGGACGGCGAGGCGACGCTCGTCCGCCTGTCCTGTCTCGACGACGACGCCCAGGGGCAGCCGCTGGCCGTGCTCTGGGAGCACGAACTGGACGCGCGGGTCCTGGACGACGACGGCTGGAGCGCCGTCGCCAGGAAGGAATTCGACGAGCCGGCGCTGTTCGCGGCCTACCTGCGCACGCTGTCGTGGAACTGCGTCACGGCAACCGACCCGAACCTGTTCCAGGCGCCGTTCCGCGCCGGGATCCGCATCGACGCCTACCAGCTCGAGCCGCTGTGGAAGGCGCTGCGCTGCGCCTGCCGCGCGTCAACCTGTTCATCGCCGACGACGTCGGCCTCGGCAAGACGATCGAGGCGAGGCTGATCGCCCGCGAACTGCTGCTGCGCCGGCGCGTCGACCGGATCGTGGTGGCGTGCCCGCCCGCCATGCTGGAACAGTGGCGCGACGAGATGGAGGCGCGCTTCGGCCTCGCGTTCACCATCCTCGACCGCGCGCACGTGACGCGCACGCGGCGCGAGCGGGGCTTCGCGGTCAACCCCTGGACGACGCATTCGCGGTTTCTGGTCTCGCACCGGCTGCTGATCGACGAGACCTGGGCCGCCGGCCTGCGCGACTGGCTCGGAGACTTCGCCCCGCGGTCCCTTCTGATCCTGGACGAAGCGCACAACGCCGCGCCGTCGAGCGGCGCCCGCTACGCCATCGACTCGCAGACCACGCGGGCCGTCCGCGACGTGGCGCCGCGTTTCGAGCACCGGCTGTTCCTGTCGGCGACGCCTCACAACGGCCATTCCAACAGTTTCTCGGCGCTGCTCGAGATCCTCGATCCGCAGCGCTTCTGCCGCGGCGTGAAGGTCCTCGAGGGACAGACATGGAACCCGGAGATGTTGATCAGCCCGCGAAACTTTGTGCGAGCCTTGATCGACAGGAAAGCGATCGCGTCGTCCGGCACTGCGACGGTTTCCTGTGTCAGGAGAAACGCGAATTGCCCTGGTGGAATGGAAAAGCACTCCCTGTCAGCCAGCGTCCGCCTGGTGTGCCGGTCGGGATTTTTGATTTTCTGATCCGGACTGACATAGACCTCGTTGCCCACCCGTAGCGTGTAGGCCGCACAGTCGACGGCATCCGGATCGTAAGGGTCGATCAGCTTCAGATCCGGCAGCTTCTTCGCAAGCGTTTCGGCAGACCAGAATGACATCGGATGACCCTTTCAGCAGAACTGCCGCCGCACCTCGCCGGTGCCGACGAACTGCGACAGCAGCCGGTAGTTGCCCGTGTCGTGCCGTACCCGGCCCGCGACGATCGCCGGATGCACTTGCAACGCCTGCGCCAGACTCAGCACGGCCATCGGCGTCGGGCGTTCCCGGACGTCGCTGGTTTCCCACGCCTCGCGCGGGATGAGCGCTTCCTCGGCCCATTCGTCGGCCTGCTTCTCCCGCGGGTCCTGGCGTCCGCCCTCGAGGCGGCGCAAGGACAGGTCGTCGACGAACACCTGATCGTCTCCGGCGTTCAGGTGCCGGCCGACGTGGGCCAGCTCGTGCAGCAGGCAGAACCAGAAGTTGTCGAGCCGGTCGTGGCGCAAGGTCAGCGCGACCACCGGCCGGCCGTCGCCGAGACGGAGCGCCGCGCCGTCGAGATAGGTCTTCGGGAGGTGCTCGACGATGACGAAGGGTATGCCGTTGCCGTGCAGGAATTCCCGCGCCCGCTTCGGTCCGTCCGGCGAGCAGCTCAGCCGGGCGACCTGCCGCAGGAAGTCGAGCGTCACGGTTCCGGGCGCGTAGTCGACGTCCGGCCGCCTTTCGGCCGCCTCCGCCAACGCCTGCCAGCACCACGCCTGGAGCGCGTATGGATCCGTCTTGGCGTTCGCGCGCAGGGTGTCGGTCTTGCGGTAAAGCGCGGCATCGGCCACGCGCTGGCCGCCGGCCTGCTCGATCAGCCCCCCGACGAGCTGTTCGGCCCGGGCCGCCAGGTCGGGAACGGCCGGAATCCAGCCGCGCTTCGCAAGCGCCTCGAGCGGAAACCGGGTCCATTCGACGTCCGCCGACCCGTCCCGCGGTGTTTTTCCGGACTGGCGCAGAAGGACGTCGGCCGGAATCCCAAGGTGCTCGTGGAGCGCGCGCGCCATCGGCATGGTGATCGCGCGCTTCCCGGACAGGACTTCGGAAACCTTCGCGCGGCTTCCGAGGAACGGGATCAGGTCGCGCCGCTTCAGCCCCGCCTGATCCATGCGGAACTCGATCGCCGACACCGGGTCGGGATGCCCCATCGGCTCGTGCCTGCTCTCGTACAGCTCGACGAGGTCGACCAGCACGTCGAGCTCCCGGGCGTCGGGGCTGTCGGGATCGGCGTCCATGATCTCGTCGATCCGGGCGAGGGCGGTCTCGTAGTCGGCTTCGGTCCGAACCGGGCGGATGTCGGCCATCTTCACACCTCCTCGACGTCCACGGCGTCGTACTCCGCGTGCGTGCCCACGAACCGCACGTAGACGATGCGGAGCTCGTACCGGATCCTCACCACCAGCCGGTAGGCGTTGCCCTTGACGTTGAACACCACGCGGCCGCCGCCGACGATGCTGGCCGCGGGGTACCGCGCCTTCACCGCGGCCGGCGTATCCCAGTCCGCTCGTTCAACCTCCCGGAGCCAGGCGCGCAACGGCTCCCTGGCTGCCGGATGGCGCTCCCATAATGCGCGGAGCGGCCTCTTCGCGATGACCCGCATTCCGAAAATATAGCAGGTCCCGTTTTCGTGTCAAGTAGAACGTTCCCAACATGGATCGTCACCGCGCCGGACCCGCTTCGGCTCTTCGCCGGGCATCCGACCCTCTGGCGTTTCGCAGTCGACCGTCACCGCATCGACCCCTTGTAAATGCGTTCCATCGACTCGGACGTCCGCGTCGCTCGGCGGGGGTCCGCGGCGAGGAGTTCCGATCAAGGCGACGTCAGGGGCCGACGGTCAGGCGGACGAACGCGACGCCCAAAGCGACGAGGAGCGACAGAAGCGCGGCGACGACGCCGCTCATCGCCCAGACCTTGACGTTGGCGAGATCGGCCTTGGTCGCGTAGTGCTTCGACTCGGACTCCAGCCCCTTCACGCGCTCGCGAAGGTCGCCGGTGGCCTCCCGTTGGCCGCCGATCAGCGTCTTCAACTCGGCGATCGCCGCGGCTGCCCGCGGCTCCGGCGTCGGTTCGCGGGCCACCGTGCCCCGGCGGGCCGTCACGCCTGCTCCGCCAGACGCTCGTAGTAGTCCCGGATCAACTCGTTCGGGATGATCACGCCCGCGCCGTATTCCCGGTAGGTGACGTCCCAGGGGGTGCCCGGCTTGTGCGTGAGGGCGGACAGCTGCAGGGCCGTGAAGTCGCCGTAGACCTCGTGAACCTGCTCGATGACGTCGCGCTGCTCGTCGTCGAACGCGTCCGACCGGTCCACCGGCTCCGTCGTGATGGCGTCTCCGCGGAACGACTTGTAGCGGTGGTAGACGCTGGGCACCACCGGGCCGTAGCGCCACGCTTCGGCCGGCTCGTTGATGAGCGATCGCCCGTACAGCCCGAGCGTCCATCCGTGGCTGATGTACACGAGCTTCAGGACGTGCATCGGCGTCGTTTCCGTCCCGCGCCGCAGCCAGAGAATCTGTTCGGCGGCCAGCCGCGGCTCCCTGCTCGTTGCAGTCGTCATGATTCTCGCTCCCGGCCCTTCATTCTACATCCCCTCCCGCCGGCTGCCGTGAATCGCCGCCTTGCGACTCCGCCGGTCGACCGACCCCTCAACAGCCCGCGCCGCTTGCGGTATCGTTGCCCGCGACGCGCGTCGGCGCCGGGCGCTTCCGCGCGCGGAAACCGGACGCCATCATGCCCCCTCTCTCCGCGAACCCGCCGCCCGACGGCGCCTCGGTGCGGCTGATGCGGTCGTCGGAATACCGGTCGCGCCCGGGCCTCCGCGAACCCGCCGCCCGACGGCGCCTCGGTGCGGCGCTACCTGTGCGACGCCCTGCGGATCGATCTGCTCGGCCCGCGGCCCGACGACGCGGCCCTGCAGCGCGAGCGCCTGCCGCAGGCGCCGTCGCGGTGGTATCTGACCGGTTTTCTGGTCCCGAGCGGCGCGCCGGAAGAGCAGCGGGCGCAGGACAGCGAGGAGGAACTCGACGAGCCGGCCGAGCCGGTCCACGGCGGCGACGATTCGGGCGCGCCGGATCGCGGCAGCCGCAAGCGGCGCTTCCTGCCGTCGTCGATGGGCCTCGGCATCCTGGCGGACGCGGAGACCCGGCGCCTTGACGTCGCCGTGTCGTGGCGTCCGGCGCCCGGCGTTCGCGCCGCCTCGCGCCCTGGAGGCGCAGACCCGGCGCGGGCGCCGTGGCCGTCGACCTCGATGCCGTCCCCGCCGGCCGGTCGACCTCGTTCCCACTGCCGGACGGCCTCGCCGTGGCCTGCCTCGTGCGGCCGACGCGGGTGCGGACGCTCGAAGGATTCCGGGAGGCCCGGGCGGTCTCGCTGTTCACGGTGAACCGCCGGGCGCCGGCTTCCGACGACGAAGAGCAGGACGTCGCGTTCGCGTTCCAGGTCGAGATGCGCGTCGAGGCGGATCGCCCGCTGATGCCGCGCCGCGACCTGACCGGCCTGGACAGCGCGGACTGGGACGAACGCCTGGCCGACCTGCATCACCGCGACGCCGCCGAGTACGCGGTCGGCCACAACGTCTCGACCTGCGCCGACCTCGTCGACGGCGCGTGCCGCCGCGTCCGCACCGAATGGATGCCGCAAGCGGGCGTGCCGCGGGTCGAGCCGTCGCCCATCGAGGGCGTGGAGTTCGGGATGGAGGCGCTCGGCGGCCTCGATGGCGCCGGGGCCGCGAGAGCGCGCCTCGAACCGCTGGTGGAGCGGTACCGCGGCTGGGTCGCGGAGCAGGAACGGGCCGCGGCGGCCTTCGCCGGCCGCCGCCGGCAGGTCGCCGACGAGCTGGCGCGGCGGGCGGGCGCCGCCGCGGACCGCATCCGGGCCGGTATCGATCTGCTGGCCGAACCGGACGTGCTCGAAGCGTTCCGCGTCGCCAACCGGGCGCTGGCCGCCGCCGCGCGCCGGCGGCGGGCGCAGGAGCAGGGGCGGCCGCCGCACGCGGTCGCCGCCCCGGCGTGGCGTCCGTTCCAGCTCGCCTACGTCCTGATGAACCTGCGCGGCGTCGCCGACCCCGCGCACCCCGAACGCGACGTCGTCGACCCGCTGTTCTTCCCCACCGGCGGCGGCAAGACGGAAGCCTATCTGGGACTCGCGGCCTTCACGCTCGCGCTCCGCCGCCTGCGCTGTCCCGACGACGCCGGCCGGGGCTTGTCGGTGCTGATGCGCTACACGTTGCGGTTGCTGACGCTCGATCAGCTCGGCCGGGCCGCCGCGCTGGTCTGCGCCCTGGAGCTGGAACGCGAACGGGCGCCGGAGCGCCTGGGCGAGTGGCCGTTCGAGATCGCCCTGTGGGTCGGGCGCGCGGCGACGCCGAACCGGATGGGCCGCAAGGGCGAGGCCGGCGGACGCCGCGTTCTTCGACGTCGGCGGCCTCGACCCGTGAGCGCCACGCGAACGGGCCGCACCCGGACCACGCCGCCATGCCGAAGGAACCGCATCCCCGGCCTGCGCCCGCGGCAACGCGCCGCGATGCCGGCATCGCTCGCGGCGATGACCTCCCGGCCGGGGCCGTCGACGATCACCGCCCGCTCCGATCGACATCGGTTGCTCCGCGGATGCCGCGGCCTATAATGCGGTATGGCCTTCACGCCCTGGACGCCCGTATCGGTCGCGCCCGCGAAGCGCAAGCCGGACAGGGCGCCGGCCGCCGTGCCGATGCCGCCGCTGTCCGAGATGGAGTTCGCCGGCTGCGAGGCGTTTCCCCTGACGCGCGGCGAGTACCACCGCTACGAGGGGCGGCTGGAGGTCTGGGACGCCGAGACCGAGACCGCCTGGCAGGTCCGCTCGCCGACCACCGCGGCCCACGAGAGTCCCGCCCAGCGTCTGGAGCACCTGGGCCGGACGCTGGGCGAACGGGACGGCACGGGGGCCGGACGACGATCCCTTGCTGTATTCGCTACGGGACCAGAGCCGCGCGGAGGGCGAGGCGAAGGGCCGGGCGGAAGGCCGGGCGGAGGCGGTGCGCGACGTGCTGCGGGCGCGGGGCATCCCCTGTTCGGTGGACTCGATCACCGGCATCCCGGACGGCGTGCCCGGCCGCGTCGTCTTCGCCGCGGCGCTCGCCTGCGCCAGCGAGCGGGACTTCCACGCGCGCCTCCGGCCGCACGTCGGAGAGTGACCGTTCACCGCCTTCCGGCGAACGCGGCGCGGGCGGACACGCCGGCGGCTGTCGAACGGAGGTGAAGCCGTGCGTCCGATGCGACTCGTTCCGGCGCTGTTGCTCCTCGGAGCACCGGGGCCGCTCTTCACCCAGGGCTGGACGGAGCACGCCAGCCGGGCGGACTTCTTCAGCGTCAACCTGCCCTGCGAACCGTCCGTGGAGGAGACCACCTGGACGTCGGAGTACGAGGCCGAGTTCCCGGCCCGGATCCACGCCTGCGAGGACGGCCCGATCCGCTACTCGGTGACCGTGGCCGACTACACGGACGCCGAGCGGATCCATGCGGAGCGCGCGCGGAACTGCCCTCCCGACGCGCACACCGGCTGCACGGGCGCGTCCTACACGGGCGTCGGGTCGTGGATCGTCGACGTGCGCGGCGCCCCGGAGTACGCGGTCTGGCGCTTCCTGCGGCGGGGCGCGAGGCCGACGTTCTTCGGCTGGAACTTCGTCGATCTCGTCGAGGGACGCCACCTGCAGCTCACCAACGCGGACGGCTCCCGCACGTTCGCGGCCGTCTACATGCACGAGAACCGCCTGTACGTCCTCGAGGCGACGGCGCCCGCGGGCCGGCCGGGGCCGGAACTGTTCCAGCAGTCGCTGCGCTTCCTGGACGCCGGCGGCGCCGGCATCCGCTACGAGTCGGTGTACACCAACGGCTTTCCTCCGCCTCCCCGAGTCCGCTGACATGACCTTCAGAATCCCGACCGGCGCGGCCGTCCTCGCGGCTTCCCTCGTCGTCCCGGCCGGGGCGCACCATTCGCACGGCAACTACGAACTGAGCGACTTCACCCACGTGGAGGGCACGGTCACCGAGGTCCACTGGATCAACCCGCACTCCTGGATCTTCCTGGAAGCGCCCGGCGGAGACGGCGGCGAGCCCGCCCTCTGGGCCCTGGAGGCCACCAACCCCGCCGGGCTCGCCCGCAACGGCATCGAGCGCGACTTCGTGCTGCCGGGAGATCCCGTCCGGGTGCGCTGCCACCGGCTGAAGGACGGCTCGGACGGCTGCCTGCTGGGGTTCGTCACCCCGCTGCACGGCGACCCGGCGCGCGGCCACGGCGTCGAGAAGGAATGGGACTGAACGTAGTATTCTTGCAGTGAGTGAAGTGCCCGCCGCAAGACACGACACGACCGGCCGCGGCAGTTCCGGCCGGCAGGGGGGAGGCGCCCGATTGTTCGACACCCTCGCTGTCGCCCGCGCGTTGACCGACGCCGACCTCACGCCCGCGCAGGCCGAAGCCATCGCCAACGCCGTCCGGCAGGCCGCCGAGCACGGCGAGCACGTGAGCCCCGATCAGTTCAGGGCCGGGCTCGCCGAGCTTCGCGCCGATCTGACGTGGCGCATGCTCGCCGTGGGCGGGCTGATCGTCGCCGTGCTCCGCCTGCTCGACTGGAGCGCCTGACCGAGGCCGCGCGCCGACGCCCCGCGACGGTCCGATGACGGACATCGACGTATCGTCCCTCTTCTCGCTGTCCGGCAAGGTGGCGCTGGTCACCGGCGGTTCGCGCGGCATCGGGCGCATGATGGCGGAGGGGCTGTTGCAGGCCGGCGCGACCGTCTACGTCTCGTCCCGCAAGAAGGACGCCTGCGACCGGGCGGCGGCCGAGCTCTCGGCGTCGGGTCCGTGCCGCTCGCTGCCGGCGGACGTGGCGGCCGAAGCGGGGCGGGCGGCGCTGGTCGAGGCGCTCGGCGCGCGCGAGGAGCGCCTGCACGTGCTGATCAACAACGCCGGGGCGGCCTGGGGCGCGCCGTACGCCGAGTACCCCGCGGCGGCGTTCGACAAGGTGCTCGGCCTCAACGTGTCGGCGCCGTTCCTGCTGACGCGCGACCTGACGCCGCTGCTCGAGCGCGGCGCGGCGGCCGGCGACCCGGCCCGCGTCATCAACGTCGGCTCGATGGACGGCCTGCACGTGCAGCGCCTCGTGCGGACCGGCACGTTCGCCTACGCGGCGAGCAAGGCGGCCGTGCACCACCTGACGCGCACGCTGGCCGTCGAGCTCGGCCCCCGCAACGTCACCGTGAACGCCGTGGCCCCCGGATTCTTCGAGAGCCGGATGACGGCCGACGTGCTGCGGCGGCACGGGGCGGACGTCGCCGCCGCCTGTCCGCTGGGACGCATCGGGCGCCCGGAAGAGATGGCCGGCGTCGCGATCTACCTGGCCTCGCGGGCCGGGGCGTACACCAACGGCGCGGTGATCCCGGTGGACGGCGGCACGCTGCTCGCCTGACGCGCGGCGGCCGGGACCCGCGCGATGCGCGGCGGGCGCCGGCCCCGCCGACCGCGCCGGAGAGGACGATGACCCGCGGGCCGGCCGCGGCGGCGCCCCGGGGCGGAATCCCGAGCCGCCGACCGCGCTGGAGAGGACGATGATCTACAGGAGCCCGCTGCCCGACGTCGAAATCCCGGTCCGGCCGCTGCACGAGCACGTGTTCGAGCACGCCGGCCGCTGGCCGGACAAGCCGGCGCTGATCGACGGGCCCGGCGGCCGGACCCTGACCTACGCGCGGCTGCGGTCCGCGGCGCGCGCGGCCGCGGCCGGCCTGGCCGAGCGCGGTTTCGGGCGCGGGGACGTGCTGGCCGTCTACAGTCCCAACCTGCCCGAGTACGCCGCCGCGTTCTTCGGCGTCTCGGCCGCCGGCGGGGTCGTCACCACGATGAACCCGCTCTATACGGCCGACGAGGTCGCCCGGCAGCTCCGGGACTCCGGGGCCCGGTTCCTCCTGACCGTCCCGCCGTTCCTCGACGCGGCCCGGAAGGGGGCGGAAGGGACCGCCGTCGAAGAGATCTTCGTCTTCGGCGAGGCGGAGGGCGCGACGCCGTTCGCCTCCCTGACGGCCGGGGGAGACCCGCCGGCGGTGGAGATCGACCCGCGCGAGGACCTGGCCGCCCTGCCCTACTCGAGCGGCACCACCGGCATGCCGAAGGGCGTCATGCTGACGCACTACAACCTGGTGGCCAACGTCTCGCAGATCTGCGCCCAGGAGGGCATCGCGACGGAGGACACCCTCATCGGCGTCCTGCCGTTCTACCACATCTACGGCATGACGGTGATCATGAGCGCCGCGCTGCGGGCCGGCGCGACCGTGGTCACGATGCCGCGCTTCGACCTCGAGCAGTTCCTCGGCCTGCTGCAGAAGCACCGGGTGACGACGGCCTACCTGGCGCCGCCCATCGTGCTCGCCCTGGCCAGACATCCGCTGGTGGACCGGTTCGACGTCTCGTCGCTGAAGAACGTGATGTCGGGCGCCGCGCCGCTGCCCGAGTCGGTGGCCCGCGCCGCCGCCGCGCGCAACGAGGGCATGCTCGTCCGCCAGGGCTACGGCCTGACGGAGACGAGCCCCGTCACCCACACCAACTCGCCGCGGCAGGAGATCCGCATCGCCTCGGTCGGCTCCGCGCTGCCCAACACCGAGTGGCGCATCGTCGACGCCGCCACCGGCCGGGACGCCGCCCCCGGCGCGCCGGGCGAGGTCCGGATACGGGGGCCGCAGGTGATGAAGGGCTACCTCCACAACCCGAAGGCCACCCGCGAGATGATCGGCGACGACGGCTGGCTGCGCACCGGCGACGTCGGCCGGGCCGACGCCGACGGCTACCTGTACGTCGTCGACCGGCTCAAGGAGCTGATCAAGTACAAGGCGTTCCAGGTGGCCCCGGCCGAGCTGGAGGCCGTGGTCCAGACGCATCCCGCGGTCGCCGACGCCGCCGTCGTCCCGAGCCCGGACGAGGAGGCCGGCGAGGTCCCGAAGGCCTTCGTCGTGCTGCGCGAGGGAGCCTCGGCCGGCGCGGAGGAGATCATGGCGCACGTCGCCGCGCGGGTCGCTCCGCAGAAGAAGGTGCGCCGGGTCGAGTTCATCGACGCCATCCCGAAGGTCCCCTCCGGAAAGATCCTGCGGCGGCGGCTCGTCGAGCGCGAGCGGGCGAACGCGCAACGCTGATCCGTGACCGCGACGCGGACGTTCCCGGCCGTCGTCACCTGCGCCCGGGCGGGCGCGGGATGACCGCGATCAGTCGCGCACGCCCCGCCAGACGTTGTCGACGGGCGTGCGCTCGAACGACGGCCGGGCGTCGATCAGCGTGAAGGGCGCGGCGGGAGAGACCGTCGCCGGCGCCGGGCCGATCCGCCGCCGGGCGCCGCTGCCGTCGTCGAAGCGCTGCACCACGTCCACCGGCGCCGCGGCCGGTTCCCAGCCGCCGCCGCGCCAGATCCAGCGCCGGCCTTCGACGCCCAGGGCCCGCTCCGCCGGCGTGACCACGAGGTCGGACGACCCGGGCGGGCCGAGCAGCGCCGCGGCGGTGTCGGGGCCGGCCGTCCGGGCGAGGGCGTCGGCGAGCGGCGCGCCCGCCCGGGCCGCGGCGACCACCGCGCCGACCGTTTCCGCGGCCCCGGCGGGACCGGCCGCGGCGAGCCACCCGGTGGCCGCCAGCGGGGCGTAACGCCGCACCCACGGGACGTCGCCGGCCGCGGCCACGTTGGTCGCCGGCGCGTCGAGCGCGCCGAACGCCTCGACGACCCGGTCGCTCTCGCGCTCCTGCAGCGCCAGCCAGGCGTCCGCGCCGTCCTCCTGCCGGACGCACTCCATGCCCACCCAGCCGGGGACGCCGGTCCGCAGCCAGCCGGCGCCCGGCTCCTTGCGCAGGTCGGCCCCGTCGGCCAGCCGGCGCGCGGCCAGCGCGGCGGCGATCACCGCCCGCCGACGCCAGCGCCCGAAACCCTCGCCGGCGACGTCCCACCCTTCATGCTCCGGCAACCAGAGCAGGTCGCCGTGCAGGGCGGTCGAGCCCCGCTCGCGAGGCGCCTGCAGCACGGTGCGGACCGCCGGCGCGCCCCCGAGGGCCGCGGCCACGCAGGCGCGCATGGCCGCCACGTCGTCGAGCACGCCGCCCGCGTCGCGCGCGCGGTGCGGCCCGTGCAGCGCCGTCACGCCATCGCGGCGGCGGGTTTCGGCCGGCGCGCCGGGCCACCACGCGGCGGCGAAGTCGAGCGGGCCGCCGGTGCGACCCGACGCCGCCGCGACACGCGGGCGGGACGCCCGCGCTCCCCCGGACGGCGCATCGTCCGGCCCCTCCGCGCCGGCGAACGTCACGGTCCAGCGCCAGTCGCCGGCCGGCGCCACGCCGAGGGCCGGCGCCAGCGCCCCGGCGGCCGCGGCGGCCGGTTCGGCCGCCAGTCCGTGCGCGTCGCGTTCGCGCGGCGCGCGCAGCAGCCGGTCCGGGTCGTGGCCCAGCGTCGGCAACAGGTCGGCCGCGCGGAGCCATACGCCGGAAGGGTGCAGCCAGGGGCTCTCTCCCTCGGCCGACCAGCCCTCTCCCCGCACCGCCACCTCCAGCTCCACGGAGCAGCCTTCCGCGCCGGAGGCGGGCGCCCCGTCCTCTCCGGCCGGGGCCGCCGCCCCGCACGCGCCGAGCGGCAGCTCGAAGTGGTCGAACGCCACGGTCACCGGAACGGGCCGGCCGTCGACCGTGGCCCGCGGCGGCCGCGAGCCGTGCGGCAGGGAACCGTGCAGCGCGCCCGACGCGGAGCGGACGTCTTCGAGCCGCCAGCGGGCGGCGGCCGACCGCGCGGAGGGGTCTATCGAGACCGCGACCTCGCCTCCCGCCGCCGTGAAGGGCGCCGCCGAGTCCCACCAGCGGGCCTCCCACGCCGCGTCGTCGGCCGTCTCGGCCGCCGCGGAGCGGTAGCCGCCGCGCGTCACGAACTGCTCGTGGAGCACGCCGTAGGTCACCACCGCCAGCACGGCCCCGGCCGCCGCCAGCACGCCGGCGCCGCCGAGCACCCGGCCCGGCACGGCCCGCCAGCGGAGGGAAAGGGTGAGCGCGGTCCCGCGCGGCCAGGCCAGCCACGCCAAGGCGACGATCACGGCGGCCAGGGCCAGCTTGTAGACGTCGGCCGCCAGCACGTGCGAAAGCCACGGCGCCCAGCCGGCGAACTCGGAGAGGGTGACGTGGGCCGGGACGCCGACCTCGGCCGGCGGCCAGGTGACGACCCCCAGCTCGTGGTTGACCACCACGAAGAAGGCGCAGATGATCCCGGCGGCGTGCGCCGCGCCGGCGTGCCGGATCAGCGCGTGGGCGGCCAGCACCAGGGCGCAGAGCTCGAGCAGCGCCGGCGCGAGCAGCAGACCGAAGTAGAGCAGCGGGTCGAGCAGGCTGAAGGCGTCGGGCGCCGCGATCGCCGTCACGATCCACACCGCGAGCGTCGGGGTCAGGGCGAAGACGACCGTGACGGCGGCGGCGGCCAGCGCCCGGCCCGCCACGCGGGCGCCGAGCGGCGCGGGCGCGGCGTCGACGATCTCGGCGTAGCCGGCGCTCTCGTCCCGGCGCGCCATGACGCCGACGAACGCCGCCACCATGGAGACGACCACCAGGTAGAAGAACTCGACCGCCAGCGGTTCGATCAGATCGGGGCGCGGGACGAGCGGGCCGTCCGCGTGCAGGACGACGTGCACGAAGGAGCCGCCCACGCCCATCGCCGCCAGCATGCCCAGGGCCAGCGGGGTTCCCCAGCCCCGGAACGAGAGGGCGAAGTGCCACGCCGCTTCGCTCGCGGCCACGCGGACCCACGACGGCCGGCCAGCCGGGCCGGGGAGCGGAGCGCCGACGTCCGCCGGCGGCGCCTCGGCGGCGGATCGGGACTCGCGGCCCGCCCGCCCGCCGGGCGCCCTTTCCAGCACCAGCCCTTCCCGCCCCGCCCGCCGCAGCACGATCCCCAGCAGCAGCAGCCCCGGGAGGGTCCAGACCAGGCGGTTGGCGATCAGCGGCGGCGTCATCCGCAGGACGCCGGCGGCCTTCTCGCGCGGCGTCCACAGGTTCGTCTGCTCCTCCGCCTCCGCGAACCCCGAGGGGTCGAGGACGGTCGCCAGCACCGGGTTCGCGTCGCCGCCCCGCACCACCACCATCGACACCATCCAGACGAGCATCAGGACCGCCGCCAGGGCGAACGGCCCGGCGACCCCGCGGGTGCGGATGGCCGCGCAGAGGAACAGCGCGCCGAGCCCGGCTGCCGACGGCAGCGTGAAGATCAGCAGCGAGTGGCCGATCGCGAACAGCGGCCGCGGCCCCACCGAGTCGGGCGCGAACAGGCCGGCGGCGCCGAGCGGCGGCACCAGCAGGAACCCGACGCCCGTCGCCGTGACGAGCAGGCAGCCGAGGACGAGCGCCCCGAGGTAGCGCCCCGCGAAGAGCGCGGGCAGCGAGACCGGCGCCGACAGCACCACCTCGTGCAGGCGCGCCGTCCGGTCGCGGACCACCGGCTGCGCGAACAGCCAGGCCCAGACGAAGATCAGCCAGACCGCCTGCCCGCTCGTCATCAGGTAGACGAGGTGCGGGCTGTTGCGCGGCACGTCCGTCGCGCCCATCTCGCGCACGTAGTCCGCGTTGAGCAGCACCAGCAGCAGATAGGCGATCAGTCCCAGGAAGACGAGGGTGACGAGCGGTCCCCGGCAGCCGGCGCGGAACTCGTGCCAGGCCTCGACCGCCACGAAGCGCAGGGTCGTCATGCCGCCTCCTCGCCGGCCACGCCGGCCCGCGCGATCGCCGCGTGGTACACGTCTTCGAGACACGCCGGGTGCGGCGCCCACGCCCCGTCCGGGGGCGCCGGCGCTTCGACCACCACCCGCGAGCCGGCGGGGGTCGCCGACACGCGCAGCCCGCCTTCCGGCAACGGCTCGCCGCGCGGCGCGACGCGGGACCAGAGGCGCCCTTCGAGCGGCGCGATCAGGGCGGCCGGCGTCCCCTCGGCGACGATGCGCCCCTCCGCCAGGATCGAGAGCCGCTCGCAGAGACTCTCGACGTCGTCGACGATGTGCGTCGACAGCAGCACGACGTCGTCGGCCGCGACGTCGGCCAGCACCCGGTGGAAGCGGCTCCGTTCCGCGGGGTCGAGGCCGGCCGTCGGCTCGTCGACGATCAGCAGCCGCGGGGCTCCGACCAGGGCCAAGGCGATGCCGAACCGCCGCAGCATGCCGCCCGACCAGGTCGCGACGGCGCGGTCCGCGTCCTGCCGCAGGTTCACGCGTTCGAGCAGCCGCGCCACCTCGCGCCGGCGTTCGGCGGCGTCCGTCCGCCCCTTCAGCCACGCGAAGCGCTCCAGGAGCTGCCGCCCGGTGACGGTCGGGTACGTGCCGATCTGCTGCGGCAGGTAGCCCAACCGCCGGCGCACGTAGTCGGGGTCGGCGAGCGCGTCGACGCCGTCGAGCGTGATCGAGCCGCGGTCGGGCTTCTGCAGCGTGGCCAGCGTCCGCATCAGCGTGCTCTTGCCGGCCCCGTTCGGGCCGAGCAGACCGTAGAGGCCCGGTCCGACCGCCAGGTCCACGCCGTCGAGGGCGCGCACGCCGCCCGCGTACGTCTTCGTCAGTCCCGTGACCCGCAAGCCTTCGCCGGTGTCCTGCATCGACCTCTCCCTGAATTCCCGCCCGCGCCCCTGCTCGGGAAGCGCGGGCGGCCGCGGCCTACCAGCCGACGTCGATCCCGGCGCCGACGGCGCGCGGGTCGGCCATCCGCCCGTACGCGCCTCCCAGCCCGAAGGCGCGGCCGTCGAACAGCCCCAGCTCGTACTGGTCGTCGGGTGCGCCCGTTTCCCGCCGACCGCGGGCCCTCTGCTCCTGGCAGGATCACCCTCTGGCGGCGGGCCGGTGGACGCGGACCGTGAGCCTACGCCTGTTCGGCGGCGGCGCGCGGGAAGACGTTCGAGAGTAGTCCGTACAGCCGGTCGAGGCTCTTTTCCTGTTGACCTTCGACCCGCTCGATGTTCTTGGTGATCGCGGCGTGGGCGACGCGGTTCTCGTGCTGCATCGCGTCGGCCGTCTCCTTCAGGTCGCGCTTCAGGTCGCGCTTCAGGTCGCGCACGTCGTTGCGCAGCGCGTGGAACGCGGCGAAGATGCCGCTGCCGATGATGGTCGAGATCCCGACGAGAGCGGCGAGCAGCTGCCCGGCGGTGAAGGTGATCTCGGTCACGTATCCTCCCGTTGTTCCATTGTAGCAGCGGTCCGGCCGTCCGGCGCGCGGGTCGAACTCGGGTTCGGCCGTCCACAGCGTGCCCGGCAGGCCGGCCGACAAGGGCGGCCTGCGGGTCGTCTACTGGAAACGCTACGAGATCGAGAACTATGTCGTCACGCCCGACGTGCTCCGCCACGCGGTCGCCGAGCACTACGGACTGATCGGCGCGAACAGTTCGATGTGAAGCATCGTCATGAACCCCCATGAAGCCTTCGTCGTAGCGGCCGCCTCCGAGCAGACCGCCTCGTTCCGGGCCGTCGGCGGGCTAGTGGTCGATCTCGTGGTGGAACACCAGCGGCAGTCCGGTGACGCAGGCGATCAGGACGAAGATCGTGCTCACCAGGCTGGTCCACTTGTGGACGACGTACCAGCGCCGGACCGCGTCTTTCGTCAGCATCCGGTCCTCCTTCCCCGCCCGCGCCGCCCGGGACGCGGGCGGCCGAAAGCTACCAGCCGACGTCGATCCCGGCGCCGACGGCCCGCGGGTCGGCCATCCGCCCGTACGCGCCTCCCAGCCCGAAGGCGCGGCCGTCGAACAGCCCCAGCTCGTACTGGTCGTCGAGCAGGTTGGTTCCCCAGACGTAGAACGACCAGCCCGACCATTCGTAGCCGGCGCGGCCGCTCAGGAGGCTCCGGCTCGAGACCCGCGTCAGCACGGGCGCCGAGATCTCGGTGTAGGCGTCGTCGGTGTAGCTGAACGTGCCGCTGGCGAACCAGCCGGCCGGCGCCCGCCAGCCGAGCCCCACCGCGCCGTTCCAGGCCGGGGACTGCGGAAACGCCCGGCCGGCGAGGTCTTCGCCGTCGAGCACGAAGTCGATGAACTCCGAGTCGGTGACGCCGAACGAGGCGAACAGGTTCAGCGCGCGGCCGGGGCGGTACTCCGCCTCGATCTCGACGCCGCGCAGGGCGGACCGGCCGGCGTTGGTGATCAGCGCGTCGAATCCGGGGAAGCCGCCCTCCGCCGTGTACGGGATCTGCTGTTCCCGCCAGTCGATGGTGAAGACGTTGGCGTTCAGCGTCAGCCGGCCGTCGGCGGTCCGGTGCCGGACGAACACCTCGTAGTTGTCGGTGAACTCCTCGCCGTAGGCCTCCGCGACGCCGAGGAAGACGGCGAACGCGAAGCCCCCGGCCTTGTAGCCGCGGGCGTACGACGCGCCGAGGGAGGTGGCGGGCGTCAGGCTCCAGGCGGCCGAGCCGGACGGCAGCACCTGCAGGAAGGTCTTCTCGGCGTTCAGGTCGCTCACCGCCCCGTTGTTGTCGGCGTAGTTGTCGTTGCGCCGCGTCTCGCGGTTCAGCCGCACGCCGCCGGTGACGAGCAGGCGGTCGCCCGCGGCCCACTCCGCGCGCCCGAACAGGCCGGTCTGGTCGACCTCCTCCAGCAGTCTGGTCTCGCGGTTGAACGGCGCCACGCCGCCCATGCCGTCCGGGAAGATCCCGGTCCCCCGGAACCCGAAACCGTAGTCGCCCCGGGAATGGAAGACGCCGACCAGCGCGTCGAGGGCGTCGCCCCGGTACGACGCGCGCACCTCCTGGCTCAGGATCGTGTCGTCGCCCGCGGCGTCGACGGCGAGGAAGTCGAACGGGCTGAGGTCGCCGTCGAAGTTCTGCGTGAGGTCGAACCGGCTGTAGCCGGTGACGGCGTCGAGGGTCCAGTGCTCGTCGAGCGCGACGTGCGCCTCCAGGTTCAGGAAGTCGAGCTTCGACGGGTAGCGGTCCGGCTGGTTCCACGGCTGCCGCCGGTCCTCCAGGGTGATCCCCGCGGCGTCGTCGGCCACGACCATGCCGAACGGATTCGAGTCGGAGTCGTTGCGCAGCCACGTGAAGTCGAACCGCGCCCGGTCGTCGGCCCGCGGCCGGAGGGAGAACTGCGTGCGGATGGTCCGCTCGTCGGTCCGCTGCACGTCGTCCGCGCCGCTGACGCTGTTGGTGACCGCCCCGCGGGCGTAGCGGTCCTCGAAGGTGACGCGCGCGGCGAGGACGTCGTCGACGATCTCCGCGTTCTGCATCACTTGCACGCGGCGCGCGCCGAGCCCCCCGCCTTCGAGCCTGACCCGCCCGTCCCAGCCGTCGAACGCCGCCTTGTTGTAATTGATGAGCACCGAACCGATGAGGGCGTTGGGTCCCTGCAGCGTCGACTGCGGGCCGCGCAGGATCTCCACCGAGCCGACGTCGAAGAGCGACGGGTTCAGGTAGTCGCCGGTGCGCGGGCCGACGGCCGTCTGGTTCAGCAGGATGGAGGCCAGCGCGTTGGCGTTGCCGAAACCGGAATCGAGGCCGTTGTTGTTGACGCCGCGGATGCTGTAGGCCCCGAACTGGGCCGTGCCCGTGAAGGCGTTGGCGGTGCGGTTGAAGGCGTCCTCCACCGTGAAGACGGCGTCGGATGCGAGCTGCTCCGCGCCGAGGTGGAGAAGGCCACCTGCAAGTTCTCGGCCATCGCCGCCACGTCCCCGGCGGCCAGCCCGACCAGCGCCGGTCCCATCGGTATGAGCGTCCCCATCAGGCCGAGCATCGGGCCCAGCCTGGCCATGGTCCGCGCCGGGGCCAGATCCGCCTCGCAGCCCGCCTCGAAGTCGGCGAGCACCTTCTCGCGCTGCGTGGCGGACCGGCCGTGGGCCGCCAGGCGCTCGATCGCCGTCGACCACCGCGGTTCGGGGGGCAGGTCGGCGTCCCGCAGCACGGCCTCCACGTCGTCGCGGCCCACGCGGTCGAGCAGCGGCCGCAGCGCGGAGCGGAACCGGAGCCGCGACAGCCAGGCGCCGTACGTGCTTCCGGCGAGCAACAACGATCGGACGAAGAGCGCCAGCAACAGGACGATGACCGGGACCAGCAGTCCGGTCGAGAGCAGATACAACGCGCGCGTCAACAGTTCCATGGACTCAGCCGCGGCGCAGGCGCCGCCGGTGGCTCCGGTACCCGATGAGGACCCCGAGCGCCGCCGCGCCGGCGACGACGGCGTGGGGTCCGGCTTCGAGCGGCGGCGCCGTGCTCTCCACTCCCCCCGGCCGGGCGAACGCCGTCAGCCCGGCGGCCAGCGCCACCTGCCCGACGTGCGCGAGCAGGCGCAGCTCGATCCGCGGTTCCCGATGCGGCAGGAGCCGTCGAACCGCCGCGCTCCCCGCCAGACCGACCGCGGCGACGGCGAGGCACAGCCCCAGCGCGGTCGCCGTAAAGGACCATTCCGACGCGCCGAACGCCTTCGTCTCCAGGTAGAACAGCGCGAGCAGCGGGACGACGCCGACGTGGTGCGCCGCCAGCCGCCGCCAGCGGCGCGCCGGCGGACGGTACGGCGCCCGCAGCAACGCGGCGGCCCCGGCGCAGCCGAGCACGCCGTCGAACGCCAGGACGGCCGCCAGCGTCCGAACGCCGGCGTCGTCCAGACCGCCGATGAAGGCGGTCAGGCTGTGGCGCACGGCGATCGGGTGCACGGCCCAGGCGATCGCCGCCGCGGCGGCGGCGGTCAGCAACCGCCCCCACGGACGATCGATGAACGCCGTCGCCAGCACGAACAGGATGACGCCCGTCCCCGCGGCGACGTCGAGTGCCGCTTCCATGTCTCCCCGCGTCAGCTCGCGCCCCGCCGCCTCCGCAGGACGAACAGCGCGGCCGCGAACAGGACCGCGACGAGGACGGCGCCCACCCAGGCGGCGCGGTCCGGGCCCGGCCGGTTCGCCGGCGCGTCGGCCGGCCGCGTCTCCTGCTCCGCCAGCACCACGCTCGCCTCGGTCAGCTCCACGCTCGACGTCAGCGCCCGCCGCAACTCGCCGCGGTACGCCGACGCGAGGTCCGGCGGGGCCTGCTCGGCGATGAACGACGCCAGGGCCGCGTTGTCGCAGACGAACCCGCCGCAGCCGGCCTCGAACTCCCGCACCAGACCGGTGTGCAGCTCGGCCAGCGCCGCGACCTGTCCCGGCGTGGCGTCCCAGTAGCCCTTGCGCACCGTCTCGAGCATCACCGCCGTCATCTCCTGCAGGGCGTACGGGTTCTCGCGCCGGAAGAACGCCTCGACCCCGAGGTCGTGGCGGTCGTCGACGTACACGTCGTACAACTCGTTCCAGAGCGCGTCGTCAATCGCCGCCGGCTTCATCACGTTCCACCCGTAGGTGTTGCGGAACGTCTCGGCGAACCGCTCGGCCGACGAGGCCCCGCCCTCCTGCATCTCGCCGACCCAGGCCGGGTTCAGCAGCGTCGACCGCGCCTCGGTCCAGACGGTCTCGTCCAGGTCCGTCACGCGCGGCCGCTGCGCGTTCCGGAAGTCGTTGAAGTACGCGTCCGGGTCCCTTCCGGTCACGTGCCGGACGGCCATGCTCAGCCCGCCCATGAACTCGTAGACGTGGTCCAGGCTCAGCGCTCCCCAGGTATGGCTCTCCCGCGGCTGCACGACGATCTCGGCGTCGGCCAGGGCCGCCTCGAAGACGCCGTCGGCGTAGAAGCTCCAGAGCTCGCCCTCGTCGTAGACCGCGCCCATGTTGCGCAGGTACTGGCCGGCCACCTCGGCGCCGTCCTCCCACCGGTCGCCCCGTTCGACCATCTCCATGATGGCGGTCCCGTAGTTTCCGTTGACCCCGCCGAAGACCCGCAGCGTGGAGTAGCGGCGCGCGTCGGCGGGCGACAGGCCCTTCTCCTTCATCACCTCCTCGGCGCGGCGGCGTCCATCCCGGACGAAGTTCGGATGCGCGTCGGCGCCGCGCGCGCCGGCCGCCATAGCGACGGCGCGGTTGATCAGCGCGAGGCGGCTCGCGGCGAGGTCGCGGAGCTGGCCGGCGGTCTGGACGACGACGTCGATGCGGGGCCGGCCGAGGTCCGCCTCCGGGATCAGGCGCAGGTCCGCGACCCGCCCGAACGGATCCCAGACCGGCTCGACTCCCAGCAGGTGGAAGATCTGCCCGATGGTGGCGCCCTCGGTTCCGATGAAGTCGCTCGGCCAGAGGGTGAACGCCACCTTCCTGGGCCAGGCGCCGCGCCGCCGCCGGTGCTCGTCGAGGAGCGTCTCCGCCAGCTCGCGTCCCACCGCCCACGCCTCCGGCGACGGCGTCTTCTCGGCGTCGATGGCGTAGAGGTTGCGCCCGGTCGGCACGGCGTCCGGATTGACGATCGGGTCCCCGCCGGGCGAAGGCTCGACGTAGCCGCCGGCCAGGGCGCGCACCACGCTCCGCCGCTCCAGATCCGGGCTGTCGCGCAGGGCGTCGCGATGCCGGTCGATGCCGGCCACGGCCGCTTCCAGCGTCAGGACGGCCCGGGCGAACTCGGCGTCCCGGGCGGCGCGCTCCTGCAGCTCGATCGTCGCGGCGTCGGCGGCGGCGGCGAGGCGCCGGTCGAACGCGGGGTCGGCGAGAATCCGCCGCAGACGGCCCGCCGGCGGCGCGTCGACGTCCGGAAGCTGGCCGCGGAGCGCCGCGCGGTGCTCCCGGTAGAAGGCCATCGCCGAGAGCGCCCGCTCGACGTCGGCGGTGGCGGCGGTCAGCAGACCGCCGGCCGACTCGCGGCCCCAGGCCCGCTCGAGCGCCTCGACCCGCGGCGCCTCGAGCGCGAACGCGAGCCGCTCCGCCGCCAGCCGCCGCCTTTCCTCCTCGACCCGGTCGACGAGGCCCGGGTCCTTCAGCAGCGTGAAGGTCCGTTCGCGGAGCGACGGGTCCTGCATCGCCTCGAGGAGGGCGAACACGTCCGGGTCCTCGGCCGTCTCCAGCGCCTCGGCCATCGGCGGGATGACCGCGGCGATGGTCCTGGCGCGTTCGAGCCGCGCCGGATCGAGGATCTGCGACATCCGCGCGAACTCCTGCTCCGATTGCAGCCTCTCGACGAACTCGACCTTCTTCGGATGGGGCCGGATGCGCGCCACCAGGTCCTCCAGATCGGCGGCGCGGGATTCCGATGGGGCGGCGTCGGGCCGCGCGCGGGCCGGCGCGCCCATCGAAATGAAGCCGCGGATGACGTCGTCGTCCGACGGCCGGCGCGCCGCTTCCCGCCAAGCGTGGGCGCGCCGCAGATCCTCCTCCGCCACCAGGCCGGAGAGCACCGTCCCGGCGTCCCGGCCCGCCGCGCGCCGCGCGTAGGCCCGCCGCGCGCGCCGGCGGTAGCGGCGCTCGAAGAACACCTCGTCCTCCAGCTCGGCGGCGTCGACCGCGGACTCGACGACGTCGATGCGGGACAGGGCGTAGGCGATCGGGTCGATCGCCATCAGCTCCGCCGTCGCGTCGATCTCCTCCGGCGTGAAGACGCCGCCCAGCGTGTAGAGCCCCCGCGCGACCTTCTCCCCGCCGATGGTCTCGACGTGGTTGCTCAGGCGGAACAGGTCGTCCGCCGACCACTCCGCGCCGGGGTCCAGACCGAGGTCCACGTGCAGGTTCATCTCCGTCGCCAGGCGCCGGACGGTGCGCGCCTGCTCCGTCCGGACCGGGCCGTCGGCCGCGCCGCGATAGCCGTCGAGCCGGTCCCGCAACGGACGCAGCCCCTCGTACAGACCGCCTTCCATGAAGGGCGGCGTCAGGTGCGTCACCGTGGCCGCGTAGGAGCGCCGCTTGGCGATGATCCCTTCGCCGACGTTGCTCATGACGTAGACGTAGACGTGCGGGATCCCGCCGATCAGCGCGTCCGGCCAGTCGGAGGCCGACAGGGCGACCTGCCGCCAGGGCGTGAACTCCAGGCTGCCGTGGGTGCCGAAGTGGACGACGGCGTCGGCCTCGAAGGCGTTCCGGGTCCACAGGTAGGAGGCGACGTAGGGATGCGGCGGCGCTTTCTGCACGCCGTGGACCAGCCGGAACGTGTCGTCGCCGACGCCCGGCAGGGGCTGCGGCAGGAGGACGACGTTGCCGAACCGCACGCGGGCGACGGCCAGCGCGGTCTCCTCGCCGTCCCCGACCGTCATGTACTCGCCGGGGGCGGGGCCGTGGCGCCCGACGACGGCGTCGCGCATTCCCGGATCGAGATCCGCTTCCAGCCACGCGGCGTACTCGCCGGCCGGCACCAGCGCCGGATCCCCGGCGGCGAGGTACTCCTCGAACGCGCCGCGCGCGTACGGCCCGAGGACCGGCCCCTTCGTCTGGATGAGACGCCGGAACTCGTCCTCCGTCCCGGGGAGTCCGTCGACCGTGTAGCCGGCGTCCCGCAGGGAGCGCAGCAGGTTCAGCAGACTCGGCGCGACCTCCAGGCCGCCGGCGGTCATGGCGTTCCTGCCCGGACCCTTGTAGTAGTAGACGGCCACGCGCTTGTCGCGGTTGGGCTTCGTCTTCAGCGTCAGCCAGCGCTCGATCAGGTCGCAGAACGTGTCGAGGCGCTCCGGCAGCGCTTCGAAGATCTCGTAGCCGTCGGCGTCGGTGAACTGCGCCGCCACCGCGTAGGGCGCCACCCCGCCGTCGAGTTCGGGAAGGACGACGCTCATCGTGAGCATGGCGCCGGCCATGCCCTGCTGGTCGGCCATCCAGTCGTCGTGGTTCCGGAACACCGACACCGGCGTCAGCATGGGGACGTCGCGCTCGCGCAGCCAGGCGAGGGCCTCGTCGGCCCGGCCCAGGGTGAGCCGGCCGTGCGGCATCAGCACCACCAGATCCGGCTCGATCCGCCGCAGGAAGTCGAGCCGCTTCTCGGTGGCGGCCAGCGGGTAGACGTTCCACGCGCGGTCTTCGAGCGCGCGGATGAACGCGTCCACGTGATCGCGGTTGGCGTTGAAGGGGCCGGGCACGCTGGTGAGCAGGGCGATCTTCGGGCGCCCGGGCTTCACGAGTCCCTGCGCCTCGTACCAGCCTTCGAAGGCGTCGACCGTCTCGAACGTCCGATCGTCCTCCAGATGGAACAGGACGTCCATGGAACGCTCGACGGGGGGCTGCACCGGCTCCGAGCGGAACGTCTTGCCGTCGAGCGCCGCGCGCGAGAAGTTGAGCAGCCGGGCGTAGTTCTCCGCGCCTCCGAACTCGAGATAGCCGCTGACGGCGTCGAGCTCCCGGCCGCGCAGGTTGGTGACGTCGAGGGTCGGATTCGTGGCCCCCTGCACGAACAGGCGCGCGCCGCGGCGATCCGCTTCGCGCAACTGCGCGAGCTGCGCCTGGTCGAGCTGCAGGCCGCGGCCGAACACGTAGACGACCGGATAGTCGGCGGCGCGGTGCAGCGACTCCAGGTCCAGAGCTTCGACGCGCACCGCCCCGCCGCGGCGCGCGCGCTCGATGCGGGCGAGCTGGAAGCCGGGGAAGTTGACGAAGGCGACCCGGGTCACGGCGAGATGCCGCTGCCAGACGGCGAAGCCGCTCCAGAGCGCCGCCGCCGCGAGCGCCGCCGCCGCGATCCGCCGGCGATGCCGCCACGGGCCGTCCAGCCATGCCCGCGCCGTGGTCGTTCGTCCCGGTCTCGTTCCGGCAGTCATCGGGTCTCCCTCCGTCCGTCGCCGCGCCCCTTGCGCCACCGCTCCCGCACCGCGGACCAGCCTCCTAGCGGAACGGCGTCACCGTCAGGCTCATCGACACGAAGCGGCCGAGCGTCGGGCTCGCCGCGGTCTCCTGGTAGTCGGCGTCCAGCACGTTCAGCACGTGGACGCCCACGCGCAGGCCGTCGTTCGGGTGCAGGTGGATCGCGAGGTCCGTGCGCGCGTACCCGTCGAGCAGGACCGGGACGCCCTGGGAGCTCTGCGTCCGCTCGCCGACCCAGCGCTGATCGACGGAACCGGTCAGGCGCCACGACCCGAGCGCCGCGTTCCACTGGACTCCCGTGTTGACCTTGTGCCGCGGCACCAGCGCCAGCGGCGCGCCGGCCGCGCGATCCTCGCTGTCCGTGTACGCGTAGTTGGCGTAGTAGCCGAGCCACGAGGCCGCCTGCCCGTTCGCCACCAGCTCCAGCCCGGTCGAGCGCGCCTCGGCGACGTTGACCCAGTCGAAGTGATCGCGCCGCGGCGAGATCACGAGCTGGATGAGGTCCGTCATGTCGTTGTGGAAGACGTTCATCTCGGTTCGAAGCGCGCGGCCGACCTCGTGCTGGATCCCGCCGTCGAACGAGGTGATGTGCTCGGGCTTCAGATCCGGGTTCGGCAATCCGGGGATGGGGCCGTGGAAGACGACGTTGCCGAACAGCTCGAACAGGCTCGGCGCGCGAAAGGCGCGGCCGGCGGAGGCGCGGATCCGCGTCGCCGGCGTCAGCGCGTACAGCAGCGCGACCTTCGGCGAGGCGACCGATCCGAACTCCGAGTGCCGGTCGTAGCGCAGCCCGGGCACCAGCCGCAGCCGACCCGCGGGCAGCCACTCGTCCTGCACGTACGCCGAAAGGACGTCGAACCGCTCCCGGCGGCCCTGCGAGAGGGGGAAGACGTCGCCGATCGCGGGGTCGCGGACCAGCGTGACGGCCGGGTTGGGCGCGCCTCCGGCGGCCATGCCGGCCTGGATGCCCGCCGCCACCCGCGCGAGCGCCTCGTCCGAGCCGAGCAGGTTGGAACGGTCGGCGATGACGCTGTCGCCGAACGCGCCGCGCTCGCCCGTGTAGCTCGCCCCGAAGACGACGGTGTGGGCGAGGTTCGGGGTCCAGGCGAGCTGCGGTTCGACGAGCACGTTGTGGAAACCGGTGTCCTGCCCGGTGAGCGCCGCGAACGGAAACACGCCGCGCGTCACCGACTCGCGGACGGCCGGTCCGGGCGGATCGACGACGACCGTCTGCCGCGTCGGGGCGAGCGTGAAGTTCTCCTGGAAGAGACTCTGGTTCGAGTAGCGGTAGCTCGTCCGGATCCGCGCCGACAGCGCGCCGGCCCCGTCATGGCGGAGGATCCCGCCCAGATTGACCGCGGTGTCCCGCTTGTGCTCTTCGACCGCCGCCGGCAGACGGGACGACAGGTCGAGGCCGGTTTCGTAGCTCGAGATCCGCGGCAGCAGCGTCAGGTCCCACGCCTCGGAGACCGCGAGGTCCAGCCGGCCCGTCATCCGCACGTCCTCGTACCCGACGTTGCGCAACGGGACCGTCCGCGGCTGCAGGCTGCCGTCGTCGGCGACGCCCGGGACCGTGCGGGTGTCGCGGTCGTAGACGTTGTCGATCCGGCGGCGATCGGCCGTGACGGCCCAGGCGGCGGGACCGGATTCCCCGCGCGCCGACGCCCCGAGCTGGTAGTAGCCGGCCGAGCCGCCGCTGGCGAAGAAGCCGGCGTCCGGCGGCCCCTCGCCGGGGCGGGTGATCACGTTGACGGCGCCGGCGAAGGCGTTGGCGCCGTAGAGGCTCGAGAACGGCCCGCGGACCACCTCGGCGCGCTCCACCGATTCCAGCGGCACCAGGCTCAGCGCGGCCAGGGTGCCGAGGCCCAGGTCGTTGGCCGGCAGCCCGTCCACCAGAAGCAGCGCCCGCTTGGTGCCGGGGACGCCGCGCATGACGAGCGACGAGTTGGCGCGGGCGGCCATGCCCGACGTCTCCGCCAGATCGACGGCGGGCGTCCGGCGCAGCAGGTCCTGCAGGTTGCGGGCCGCCGACGCCTCGATGGTCTCCGCGTCCAGTATCGTGACGCTGGCCGCGACCTCGGTGACCGCCCGTTCGGTCCGCGTCGCCGTCACGACGACGCGCTCCTCGAACTGCAGCGCCGGGAGCCGGAGGTCGAGAAGCACGGGCCGTCCGGCCGTCACCGTCACCGTCGCCGTGAGCGCCGCGAAGGCTTCCCGCGTCACGGTCAGCCGATACGTTCCGGCGGGGACGCCGGCGAGGGTGAACCTGCCGTCCGCTCCCGTCGTGGTCGACGTCGCCGCGCCGTCCAGGACCACGACGGCGGCCGGCAGCGGCGCGCCGCCGTCCTCGGCCACGACGACGCCCTGGATCGAAGCGGTCTCCTCGAACGCGAAGGCCGAGCCCGGCGTCCCTGGCCCGGCGGCCGCCGCGGCGCTCCAGGCGAGAGCCGCGGCGGCGGCATGGTGACGAATACGCATGGTTTCTCCTCCACCGGCGCCGCGCGCGGCGGCCGGGATTTCTGCCGATCTCGACGATGCGGACGGACGGCGTCCCCGTCGATCCCGGAGGATCCGTCGAGATCGCGCCGCTCCGGCGTCGAAAGGCGCCGAACGTCGATCCGCGAGCGCCGACGCACGCACGACAGGCGGGCCGGCGCCGACGCCGGCCCCGGCCGTCGGCGGTCGTGCGGGTACGGGACGCCGCGGGGAACTGGGAATTGCGAGGAAGCGGCTACGCGGGAGGGCCGCGCGTCGGAGCGATGCCGAGCTCGGCGGGCCGGCCGGCGGCCGGGAAGACGGAAACGACGGCGGCGGCTACCGGATCCGGCGCCGCCGGCGCGGGCGCGCCGGCGGCTTCGACACCGGCCAGATGCCGGAGATGGCACGCATCGCAGTCCGCGTGACCGGCGGCCTGCACGTCGGCGTCATGCTCGTGGAGAGCGCTGCCCACCGACGCCAGCACGACGAGCAGTGCGGCAGCCGCCGCCACGGCCTGCTTCAACGACGCCATCCACCTATTCATGAAGCATCGGCGAGCCGAAGTCAAGCCGGCCGCCGCCGCCCGGCCGCGGCCGGGCCGCTCCAGCAGGCTCAGCTCCCGCCGCCCTGGCCGATCTCGTGGCCGGCCAGCATCTCCAGGGCCTTGACCATGCCGGAGTGGTCCCAGGCCGAACCGCCGTGGGCGGCGCAGCAGTTGAACAGCTCCTGACAGGCCGCCGTGTTGGGCAGCGACAGGCCCAGCGCGCGGGCGCCGCCGAGCGCGAGGTTCAGGTCCTTCTGGTGCAGGTTGATCCGGAACCCCGGATCGAACGTGCGGGCGATCATGCGCTCGCCGTGGATCTCGAGGATCTTCGACGAGGCGAACCCGCCCATGAGCGCCTGCCGCACCCGGGCGGGGTCGGCCCCCGCCTTCGACGCGAACAGCAGCGCCTCGCCGACCGCCTCGATCGTCAGGGCCACGATGATCTGGTTGGCGACCTTCGTGGTCTGCCCGTCGCCGTTGCCGCCGACCAGCGTGACGTTGGCGCCCATCAGGTCGAACAGCGGCTTCACCCTGTCGAACGCCGCCTGGGCGCCGCCCACCATGATGGTCAGCTTGCCGGCCCTGGCGCCGACCTCGCCGCCGGACACCGGCGCGTCGAGGTACTCGCAGCCGAGCGCGTTGATCCGCTCGGCGAAGCCCTTGGTCTCGATCGGCGAGATGGAGCTCATGTCGACGACGGTCTTGCCCGCGGACAGGCCCTCGGCGACGCCGCCGTCCCCGAACAGGACGGCCGCGACGTCGGGGGTGTCGGGCACCATCGTGATGACGATCTCCGACCGTTCCGCCACCTCCCGGCCGCTGCCGCAGACGGCGGCGCCGCCGTCGACCAGCTCCCGGGGAATCGGAACCAGGTCGTGGACGAACAACGCGTGCCCGCCGTTCTGCAGATGCCCCGCCATGGGGCGGCCCATGATGCCGAGTCCGATGAAGCCTACCTTCGCCATGAGTCGGTGTCCCTCCGGGAAGCGTTCAGCGCGAGGCCCCGGCGCCGAGCCAGGGAGCCGCCCAGGACAGCCCCTCCGCCGTCGCCGCGGCCGGTTTGTACTCGCAGCCGATCCAGCCCGAGTAGCCGATGCGGTCGAGGAAGTCGAACAGGAACGGGTAGTTGATCTCGCCGCTGCCCGGTTCGTGCCGGCCCGGGTTGTCGGCGAGCTGCACGTGGGAGATGCGCGCCAGGTTGTCCTGCATGGTCCGCGCCAAGTCCCCCTCCATGATCTGCATGTGGTAGACGTCGTACTGCAGCGCGAGGTTGTCGGATCCGACGGCGTCGATGACGGCGTTCGCCTGCGCGGTCCCGGTCAGGAAGAACCCCGGAACGTCCCGCGTGTTGATCGGTTCGACGAGAAGCTGAATCCCGGCCTCGCCGAGCTTCCCGGCGGCGAAGCGGAGGTTGGTGACGAAGGTGTCGGTCAACCGCTCCCGGTCGGCGCCTTCCGGGGCGATCCCCGCCAGGCAGTTCACGCGCGGGCAGTCCAGCGCGCGGGCGTAGTCGACGGCCCGCCCGACGCCGTCCTGGAACTCGCCCACCCGCTCGGGCAGGCAGCCGATGCCGCGATCGCCGGCGGCCCAGTCGCCCGCCGGCAGGTTGTGCAGCACCTGCTCGAGCCCGTGGTCGGCCAGACGCCCGGCCAGCTCCTCCCTGGAGAAGTCGTAGGGAAACAGGTACTCGACGCCCCGGAAACCGGCGCCGGCCGCCGCCGCGAAGCGGTCGAGGAAGTCGACCTCGTTGTACATCATCGTCAGGTTGGCGGCGAACCTCGGCATCGTCGGCGTCTCCTCTCGCTGTCCCGTCCGAACGCGCGGCGCGGCGCCGCCGCCCGTTTCCCGGCGCAGGTGCAAGGGTATGCCGGCTCGCGGGCGGCTGTCGAGACCGGCCGGCCCGCGCGGGTCGAAAAGGGGCGGCGTATACTGGCCACGCGATGAGCACGATCGCGCCGCGCCTCTTCCGGCCCGGCGACGGCGCGCCGCCGCCCACGCTCGCCGGGCGCGAGGTCCAGCAAGCGGTGCTGTCGCGCTGCCTCGCGGACCTTGCCGCCGGGACCGCGCCCCCCCACAACGTCGTCCTGCTGGGTCCGCGCGGAAACGGCAAGACCGTGCTGCTGAACTGGTTCCAGGGCGTTTGCAACGAGGCGTCGGTGGACGTCGTGTTTCTGACGCCGGATCGCATCTCCAGCCACCAGGCCCTCGCGGACGCGCTGGCGCCGAGACGGGGCATCGCCCGATGGCTGCCGCGCAAGGTCGGCGTGGCGTCGATGGCCTCTGCCGAGTGGCAAACCGACGGCGCCGTGAACCGGGACCTCGTGCGGGCCTTGACGGCGCGCTGCCGCCGAAGGCCGCTGGCCGTGCTGCTAGACGAAGCGCACACGCTGGAGAGCGGCGTCGGCCGCGCGTTGCTCAACGCCAGCCAGCAGGTTCGCGCCGCCGCGCCGTTCCTGCTGGTGCTGGCCGGCACGCCGGGGCTGCCGGATCGCCTGAGCCGGATGGAAGCGTCGTTCTGGTCGCGGCTGGGCGAGGGTTTGCTGGGCGTCGGCCTCCTCGACGCCCCCGCCGCCCGGGAAGCACTGGCCAAGCCGCTGGAGGAACAGGGCGTCGCCATCGACGAGTGCGCCCTGACGGCCGTCGTCGAACACGGCCAGCGCTACTCGTACTTCATCCAGCTTTGGGGCGATGCGCTGTGGCGGCACCATGGGGCCACGGGCGAGACCACCATCACGATGGCCGCCGTCGACGCGTCGCGGCCCGGCGTGGCGGCCCGCATGGCCGACTACTATCAGATCCGATACAAGGAACTGCGCGACGGCGGACTGCTCGCGGCCGCCATGGCCGTCGCCCCTCTCTTTCAGGATGGTCCGGACGCCGCCGTACCGGAGCACGAGCTGGACGACGCGCTCGCAAGGACCGGCATCGAAGATGCGGACTCTCGCAACCTCGCGCTCAAGGCCCTGAACCGCCTGGGCTACGTCTGGGACCCGCCGGGACAAATGCCGCCCATCGCCTGGAGCGCCGGCATACCGTCGCTGACGACGTTCGTTCTGGAAGCGGGAAGCAAGCTGGCGGCGCACCGACAGACCCGATAGACGAACGATGACCTGCACGTCGTCCCCTGCCCCGCGCCGCGGGACTCGACGCGCAAGCTGGAGATCGCCGCCACCGCCGCCACCGTGCGGCCGTGCGCGTCTTGCCGCCGCACGCTCCCGGCGGTACGATGGAGGCATGACGGTCGCCGATGCGCCGCCGGCCGCCGCGTCGCCGGAAGGGCTGCACGCCCTCCTGCGCGAGATCCTGCCGCCCCAGGGCGCCTGGAGCGACGAGGAGTACCTGTGGCTCACGGACAGGTGCAGACGCCTGGTCGAGTTCACCGACGGCCACGTCGAAGAGCTGCCGATGCCGACCTTCACCCACCAGGCGATCCTCGCGCTTCTCCATCGCCTGTTCCACGCGCACGTCGCGCCGCGCGGGGGCGTCGTGCTGTTCGCCGCCCTGCGGCTGCGCGTCCGCGAGGGCAAGTTCCGCGAACCCGACCTGCTGCTGCTCCGCGACCGTTCGGACGCCCGCGGCCGGGACCGCTACTGGCTGGGCGCGGACCTGGTGGCCGAGGTCGTCAGCCCGGACGACCCGGCCCGGGATCTGGTCGTCAAGCGCGCCGACTACGCCGAGGCGGGCATTCCGGAGTACTGGATCGTCGACCCCCGCGACGAAACGATCACCGTGCTCGCGCTGGAAGGGAACGAATACGTCGAACACGGCGTATTCGCGCCCGGCGACACGACGACCTCGCCGTTGCTCGCCGGATTCGCGGTCGACGTGACGGCCCTGTTCGACGCTCCGCGGCCCGGCGCCTGACCGAGGGCGAACGACGACCGGCTGGCCGCCCGCGGCTCACGGCCGGAGTCGCTGGTCGGCAGGGCTCGGACGTGTAAAACGACTTCCCCGGCCGCGAGGCGGCGCGCGGCGTTCCCGGCCGGTCGGGCGCCGACCCTCCGCTCACGGCAGCGCGAACACGAAGAGGTTGTTCCCCGCGCTCGGCCGCAGCTCCGGGGTCAACCGGCTGAAGTGCGACGACGTCCCGCCGGTGCCCGTGCCGACCGCCAGGTACTGCTTGCCGTCGACCGCGTAGCTGATGGGAAAGCCGCTGACCGGCGAGCCGAGGTTGATCTCCCACAGCACCTCGCCGGTCTCCTGGTCGAATGCCTTGAACCGCCCGTTGACGTCGCCGCCGAAGACCAGGCCGCCGCCCGTCGCCACGAGCGACAGCGTGGCCGCGCGCTGCTCGTGGAGCCAGACGGTCTCGCCGGTCTCCGCCGAGATCGCCCGCACGGTGCCCGCGTTGTCGTTGCCCGGCGCCAACTGGTGGCGGTAGGCGATGGCGTAGATCGCCGAACGGCTCTCCGTCGGGGCGGCCGGCGTGTCGTCGGCGAACGTCCGCGTCGCCAGCATGCGGGCGCAGGTGTTGCGCAGCGGCATGTACATCGTGTTGGTCAGCGGGCTGTAGGCGCCGGCCTCCCAGTCCTTGCCGCCGTTCCAGGTCGGACAGGCGAAGACCTCCTGCCCCACCGCGTTGAAGACCACCTCGGCGTTCTCCGTCACCGCCCCGGTGGCGCCGTCGATGCTGCTGATGACGTTCTGCGCGACGGTCGGGGTGGCCCACAGGAACTCGCCCGTCTCGCGGTCCAGCGTGTAGACGACGCCGGTCTTGCCGGGGATGCCGGTCAGCACCCGGCGGACCTCCCCCGGCTCGATCCGCGGGTTGATCCAGCTCACCTCGGACGGGTCGGGCGCCACCGCGGTGTCGACGAGGATGCGCTCGAACGGATGGTCGAGGTCCCAGTGGTCGTTCAGGTGCTGGTAGTGCCAGCGGATCTCGCCGGTGTCGACGTCGAGGGCCAGCGTGGAGTTGTGGTACAGGTGCGTGTTGTCGACGCCCCCGAGCATGAACTTCGGCGCCGGCGAAGTGACCGACGTGCCCTGGTAGAACAACCGCAGCTCCGGGTCGTAGCTGCCCGGCATCCACGTGCCGACGTGGATGCGCTCCTCGAACGGCACCCCGCCCCACGTCTCGTCGCCCGGCTCGCCCGGGGCCGGCACCGTCCGCCGCCGCCACAGCTCCTCGCCGGTGCGGGCGTCGTGGGCCACGATCACGCACGACTCGGGTCCGCCCCGCGGGCGGCAGCTCCGCCCGGAGATCGCCTTGCCGTCGGCGATGATCGGTCCCGAGCTGTGTCCGGCCGGGATCTCCCGGTAGTCGAAGATGCGCGTCTCCCAGGCGATCTCGCCGGTCGCGGCGTCGAGCCCGAAGATGTAGTCGTCGTCGCTGGTGTTGACGATGAACCGGTCGTAGAGGGAGATGTTCCGGTTGTTGCGGGCGTTGCCGCCGACGTACTCGTAGACGTCCTCCGGCAGGTCGCGCCGGTGGCTCCAGATCAGGTCGCCGGTGACCGCGTCGATGGCCTCGATCACGTCGCTCGACTGCGGCATGTAGAGGACGCCGCCGTAGGCGAGCGGGGTGCCCTCCTGCCGTCCCTCCGCGAGCCCCCGCGTCCAGACCATCCGCAGCCGGCGCACGTTGTCCCGGTCGATCTCGTCCAGCGGGCTGTAGCCCCAGCCGTCCAGCGTCCGCCGCCACGTCAGCCAGTCGCCCGGCGCCGGGTCCTGGAGCATCGCGTCGGTGACGGGGACGAAGCCGGCGGCCGGCTGCGCGCCCGCGCCGGCCGGCGCCGCAAGGAGAACCGTCACGGCCAGCGCGATTCCGGGAACGGATCGCGATTCACGCCACTGCTTCTGCATCGTACGGCTCCTCGTCACAAGAGTTCCGTGGGCCGGCGGCCCCGGCGCCGGCCGCCGACGCCTCATGATCGACGGCGGACCGGGCGGCGTCAAGTGCGTCGAGCCGGCCGGACGCCCGGGCGCACCGCGCAGGAACCGGCCGGCGGCATTCACCGGCGGCCGAGCCGCTCGCGGACGACGGACTTCATCTTCCCGAGCCAGGAACGGTCCGTCGCCTTCTTCACCCGTTTCGTGAACTCCGTCCGCACGGCATCCATCTCCGGCGTCGCCCCGCCGCTCCTGCCGGACACGGCGACGAGCGACGCGACGTAGACCTCGCCCAGCGTGTCTTGTCTTGCAGCCTGACCTTCTGTGCGGCCTCGAATGCAGCGACGACCGCATCGGGAACCATCTCGGCCGTCGCCTCGACGAGATCCTCCAGCCCCATCGGCGGCAGCGCGCGGCCGGGTTCGTCGAACTCTTCCGCGATCGCCCGCACACGGACCACGTTCCCGGCCTCCGGCAGCAGCCGTTGCACCTCGGCGCGGAACCCGTCGTCCCGGCGCGACTTGGTGATCACGCCGAGCACCGGCACGTGCTCCTTCAACGCCCGGCACAGCTTCCTTTCGGCCTCTTCGACACGGCGTCCATCTTCATGCACGCAGAGCCAGGCGACGTGAACGCGGTTCCGCGCGTCCGGCTCCCCGGCCCGCTCCTCGACCAACCGCGTCAACTCGCCGAGCGTCTCGTCGAAGTCGGCCATCTCCAGACCGCGCGTGTCCCAGATCGCCAGCGGGACGCCCTGCTTCGAGATCAGCCGCGTCGTCTTCGTGACCGGCTCCCCCTGACCCGTCGTCGCCAGCCGGCCGCGAAAGACGCTGTTGACGAGTGTGCTCTTGCCGACGCCGGAGCGGCCGGCGATCAGCACGTTGACCTTGCCGAGATCACGTCCGGCTTCATCGACCGCTTTCTTCAAGGCCACCGTCAAGTCCGGAAATTCCTCCGCCACGGCGTCTCCTTCCGTCCGGGTCACGGCCGGTCCGGTCCTGTCGTTCCTCTCGGCCTTGCTCCGGGCCACGGCGTCCCGCGCCGAGGCGCGCCCCGGGAAGCCGCGGGACGCGCCGGAGCGGACGCCGCTACCGCTCGGCGAGCGGCAGGAAGATCGAGATGCGGTCCTCGTCGCCGACGGCCCGCGAGACGTGGCCCTGGCCGGTGGTGTCCTCGGCCAGCAGGATGTGGCCCGGGTGCAGCCGGATCGTCGTTCCGTCGCCGATCTCGACCTCGCTCTCCCCGGCCAGCGTGATGACGAACTGCCGGCGCGGGGCCGTGTGCCAGTCGATGAAGTAGTCGGGCGAAGTCCGCCGGAACTGGACGCCGGTCACCGCGACCGGGTCGGACAGCTCGGTGGCCCCGCGCGACGAGGTGAGCGGGACGTCGTACTCCTCGGCGTGGGTCCGGCCGTCCTCGCCGGTGTAGATGCGGGTCACCCGGATCGGCGTCCGCTCCTGCGCCGACGCGGCCGGCTCGCCGAACCAGCGCGCGCCGCCGGCGACGAAGAGCGTCGGAATCCAGCCGAGAACGAGCGCGCGGGCGAGCCATGTCTTCGGCATCGATCGGGCCCTCCTGTTCGTTCGTGGCATTATAGGGGCCGCCCTGAACGAAAGGTGTGCTCATGACCCTGCCCCGATTCGCCCCGATTCGCCGCGCCGCGCCGCTCGCGGCGGCGGCCGCCTTCGCGCTCGCCGCCCCCGCCGCCGCGCAGGAAGAGAACGCGGCCGGCGACGCCGAGGCCGTCCGCCCGTTCACGATCGACGTGCCCGACGAGGTGCTGGTCGACCTGCGGGAGCGGCTGGCCCGCACGCGGCTGCCCGACGACCTGCCCGGCACGGCGTGGGACTACGGAACCGACCGCGAATACCTGGAGGAGCTGCTCGCCTACTGGCGGGACGAGTTCGACTGGCGGAGCCAGGAGTGGCTGCTGAACGGCTTCGACCACTTCAAGACGGACGTCGACGGGCTGGACGTCCACTTCATCCACCAGCGCTCGCCCCACGAGGACGCCCTGCCGCTGGTCATCACGCACGGCTGGCCCGGATCGATCATGGAGTTCTACAAGATCATCCCGCTGCTGGTCGATCCGACCAACTACGGCGGCGACGCGGCCGACGCGTTCCACGTCGTGGCCCCGTCGATCCCCGGCTACGGCTTCTCCGACAAGCCGGCCGGCCGCGGCTGGAACCCGGAGAAGATGGCGGAAGTCATCGGCAAGCTGATGGAGCGCCTGGGTTACGACCGCTACGGGACGCAGGGGGGCGACTGGGGCAGCATCATCAGCCGCTGGCAGGCCGTGCAGCATCCCGACCGCGTCGTCGGCGTGCACATCAACATGGTGACCGCGGGCCCGCCGGCCGGCGTGGAGGACCCGGCCGCCGGCGTGCCGCCGGAGGAGCTGGCCCGCACCCGCGAGCGGCAGGAGTTCTTCGCCGACGAGCGCGGCTACAGCAACATCCAGGGGACCAAGCCGCAGACGCTCGGCTACGGCCTGAACGACTCGCCGGCCGGGCTGGCCGCCTGGATCGTCGAGAAGTTCCGCACGTGGTGCGACTGCGAGGGCGACGTCGAGAGCCGCTTCACGAAGGACGAGCTGCTGACCAACGTCACGATCTACTGGGCCACCCAGACGATCACGTCGTCGACCCGCATCTACTACGAGTCGCGCCACACGCCGCCGAGCCGGGAGATGGGCTACGTCGAGACGCCGGTGGGCTGTGCCATCTTCCCGAAGGAGCTGTTCATTCCGCCGCGGGCGTGGGCCGAGGCGGCCTTCAACGTGACGCACTGGACGGAGATGCCGCGGGGCGGACACTTCGCGGCGCTCGAGGAACCCGAGCTGCTGACCGAGGACGTCCGCAAGTTCTTCCGCGGGCTGCGGTGAGCGGGCGCGTTTCGATACCTGAAGTCATGCAGTCCGCACGCACCGCCAGCTATCCCTGCCGTATCGAGCGCGGGACGCCCGACTCGACGATTTCGTTCCGGGACGTCCCGGGAGCCCTGGCCGCCGGCCGGGGCGTCCCGGGCGTCTTCGAGGCGGCCGAGAGCGTGCTGGTCGCCGCGCTCGCCGCCCGTTCCGGGGGCGGCCTGCCGGCGGCCAGCGTCCCCGCTCCCGGCGAGGTGCTGGTCACCGTCCGCCTCGGCGGGCCGCCGCTGGTCCGGACCGCGCCGCCGGAGCCGCCTCCGGCCCCCGAACCCGACGCCGACGACGAAGACGCGCCGGCGGTCTCCGGCGAAGTCATCGACGTCCCGTCCGAGACGGGCCTCGTGACCACGCGCCGGCGCGGGTTCTGGGGCTGGCTCGCCGGCCTGTTCGGCGGATCGCGAGCCTGAGGCGCGGAAGCCGCAAGGCGACGCTTTTGGCGGGCGCTACGCGGCGTCCAGCGCGTACAGGTCCCGAAGCGAGTACCAGCCGGGCGCCGAGGACCGGGAGGCCGGCTTGCGGCGCACGAAACAGCGGCGGCCTATCGTGGCGCCGCGGCGGTTGGGGTAGAGGCGCGCCTTCCGGTCGAGCTCGGCCTCCAGCGCCGGGGCCGACGGCACGGCGCCCCACTTGCACTCGCCGAGGTCGGTCCAGTCGTCGTCGCGCAGTCCGACGACGTCGATCTGCGCGGCCGGGGGCGCGTCGGGCGAAGCGGCCCCGGCCGCGTTCCGCCGCGGGCGGCTCCAGTACTCGCCCACCTCGAACCCCGCGGTGACCCCCTCGGCCGCGTAGACGAGGGGCAGCGCCTCGCGGCACAGCCGTTCGAAGCCGGACCCGAACCAGGCGTCGAGCTCCGGGGCGATGCGGTCGGCGAACACCCGCTCGGGGCCGCTGCCGCGGATCGCGCTCCGGTTGGGGAACACGAAGCGGAACCAGAAGCGCAGCAGCGGGTCGTCGATGCCGAAGCGCACCTGCTTCGGATTCGGCCGGCGGCGGTCGAGCGGGTAGCGGCGCCGCAGGTAGCCGAGGTTCACGAGTTGTTGCAAGTAGTAGGGCAGGTTGCGCTCGGGCAGCTCGGCGGCGGCGGCGATGGCCGGCGCGGCGCCGTGGCCGGACGCGACGGCGAAGAGCACCGCGTGGTACGGCGCGACCTCGCGCAGTTCCTCGCGCAGCAGGAACTCCGGCTCGTGGAACAGCGGCGCGAACTCGTCGAGCAGGGCGCGGCGCACGTTCCGGGCGATGGACCGGGCGTCGTCGAGGCAGAGCAGGTATTGCGGCAGGCCGCCGACCAGGAAGTACGCCTTCGCCCGGTCTTCGGGCGACCAGCGCGGATGGAACCGGGCCGCATCGAGATAGCCGAACGGCTGCAGGTGGATCTGCGCGGTGCGCCTGCCGAACAGGGGGCTCGCCTTGCCGAGCACCTCGCGTTCCATGAACCCGAGGTACGAACCGCACAGCAGCAGCACGACGGAGCCCGACTTCTTCCACTCCCGGTCCCAGCAGTGCTGCAACGCCGAGAGGAGGCCGGGGCTGGCCGCCGCCATCCACTGGAATTCGTCCAGGGCCAGGACGAGCTTCGCCCCCGGATGGGCCGCCGTCCATTGCCTGGTCACGGTGAGCAGCGCCTGCCGCCAGTCGCCGACGCGCAGCTCCGCCAGCAACGGCACGTCGAGCACGCGGCCCGCCTCGGCCAGGAACTCGCGCACCTGCAGCCCGGCCGCCGACTGCTGCCCCAGGTAGTACACGCCGGGCCTGCCGGCCAGAAACCGCAGGATGAGCTCGCTCTTGCCGACCCGCCGCCGGCCGTAGATCGGGATCAGCGCCGAGCGCGGGGACTCGAACGCCTGCGCCAGCAGCCGCAGTTCCGTGTCCCGCCCGACGAAGGCCGCCATCGCCGCAGTATGGGGCGGACGCCGTGTTTCGTCAAGTCGTGTTTTGTCAAGTCGTTTTTTGTCAAGTCGTGTTTCGTCAATGGTAGGAGGGGCGCCGGCCGCGACGCTCGCCCGCGCGTCGAGGGACGGCGGTTGTGGCCGACGCCCTCGCGCCGGCCGCGACGCTCGCCCGCGCGGCGAGGGACGGCGGCCTTGACGAGCATCGCGCGGCGGATCCGCGCTTCGAGAGCGGCGCGGCCCGCCCGCGATGCCGGTGCGCGGTTCGACGGCCGAACGGCGGCGGCGAGGAAACGTCAGCCGGTCTGCCGGCCTCTCCCGCCGGCCGGCGGGCGGCGGAGCATTCGGCTTCTCTTCCGGTAAACGCGGAGCAGCAGCAACGCCTGCACCCCCAGCCACGCCGCGGGAACGGCCGGCACGGGCGTTCCCGCGGCGGTCACGGTCGTTCTGGCGATGCCCCCGGCGTTCCCGTTCCGGTCGCGGGCGCGAAGCAGGATGGTCCATTCGGCCGGCGGCGCGGCGTTGTTGACGGCGCGGGCTTCGCCGGTCGTCAGGTCGATCGTGACGCTGGTGGTGTCGGCGTCGCTGCCCGGGACCGTCCGCCAGTCCCCGACCGCGCGCCCCGCCCGTTGCAGCAGGTATTCGTAGGAGGCGACGTCCGGATCTCCCGGATGCGCCCAGGAGATGGTCACGCTGCCGTCGCCGGCCGAAGCCGTCTCCACTCCCGCCGGCGGTTCGGGCGGCGCCGGCCCGGGCGGGCCGCCCAGGGTGTCGTTCACCCGGTGCCCGGCGGCGTCGCGGATCGCGTTCCTCCCCAGGTCCAGGTTCGCCGGCGTCGTGGCGCTGCGCGCGTCGTCGATCTCCCCGCCGTTGAGCGTCAGCGCGTCCGCGGCCACGCCGACGCCGTTCTCGTCCACGTCGTTCGCCGCCACCACGTACGAGAACGAAAGCGTCATCGTGCCCGTGCCCGAGGCGTAGTCCGCCTGCCGGGTCTCCCTGCCGATGGTCAGCGCCAGTTGCGGCGTCCCCGACACGGCCACCGCCCGGTAGAACCGCACATCGACCTCGATCCGCTCGCCCGGTCCGTACGAACCCCCCGCCCGCGGGCGGCTCGTGATGGACGCCCCGTTCACCGCCGCCGGCGTCAGCAGCGAGCCGTCCACCAGGTGGCCCGCGCTGTTCGAGACGGCGCGGGCGCCCAGCCCCCGCGTGGCGTTCGTCGTGCCGCCCGCCACCCGGATCGTCCCCCCGGTCAGCGCGTTCGCCGCGATGCTGAGGCCGTTGGGGTCGTCGTCCGTCGAGACCACGACGTAGCGGAACACCAGCCTCGTAGTGCCCGTGCCGCCGACGTAGGACGCCTGCCGGGTGTTCGAACCGATGGCCAGCGCCAGTTGCGGCGTCCCCGTCACGTCCACCGCCTGGGTGAACCGCACCGTGGCGTCGATCGCGTCGCCCCGCTCGAAGTACGGAACCGCCCCGAGCGGCGAATTCAGCTCCAGGCCGATCACCCCCGGCGTCCCCCGGTACCCGTCCACCCGGTGCCCGGCCTGGTTGCTCAGAGCGGCGTGGTTGCGGTTGATGATCGCGGCGCCCAGGGTTCTCCAGGTGCTGCCGCCGGTGTCGACGGAGTTGGCCGGAATGGTGATGCCGTCGGTGTCGCGATCGTCGACGGTGACGGTGTAGGAGAAGTTCACCTGCGTGATGCCTCTGACGAAGGAGGTGGTGCTGCTCGCCTGACGCTCCACGCCGCCGACGTCGAGCCTCATCGTGGCGATGCTGGGGTTGCCGCCCTCGAGCGAGGCGAGGCCGCTGAGCCGGGTGGTGATGGTCTCGCCGGCGCCGTAGGTGGAGCCGCTGGGCGGGGGTGGAGGTGATGGAGACCGTCTGCGCATCGGCGAACGGCGCGGACAGCACCGCCGCGGCGAGCGCCAGCCCGGCGACGCCCGGGCGGGCCCGCGAAGCGAGCCGGTTCGGTCGGGGAAGACCAAGGTCGTGGGACACGGATGAAGCTCCTTGCGCGTCGGGCCGCGCGGCAGGGTTACCGGCAGCCGCGACCCTGCTCCCCCCTTCCGGGGGGGGGGGGGGGGGGCAAACCGACCGCCGTGAAATCAAGTGGCATGCCGCGTATTGTACGGCACGAAGCGCCCGTGGTTCCCGCTACGGCTGCACGGTGATCGCGTCGATCACGACCGGGGTCACCGGCACGTTCCCGTGCCCGCCCTGCGCGGTCGTCTCGACCCCGGCGATGGCGTCGACGACGTCCATGCCGGCGGTCACTTCGCCGAAGACGGCGTAGCCGTACTCGTCCGGCGCCGGGCCGCGGTGGTCGAGGCCGCGGCCCCCGTTGTCCGCGTGGTTGATGAAGAACTGCGACGTGGCGCTGTGGACGGCGTTCGTCCGGGCCATGGCGACCGTGCCCCGCCGGTTGCCGAGGCCGTTGGCGGCCTCGTTGGCGATCGGCTCGCGGGCGATCTTCGGCACGAGGTCCGCCCCCATCCCGCCGCCCTGGATCATGAAGTCCTCGATCACGCGGTGGAAGACGGTGTCCTCGTAGAAGCCGGCGTAGGCGTACTGCAGGAAGTTGTTGACCGAGACCGGCGCCCGGTCCGCGAACAGCTCCATCGTGACGTCGCCCATCGTGGTCTCCATCACCACGACGGGGTTGCCCGGAATCGCGCCCGCGGTGGCCAGCTCGATACGGTAGACGCCGGTGCTCGCCGTCATGTAGAGCGTGCGCCCGTCGCCGCCCCAGGCGACGTTGGCGGTCACCTCCGGCATCAGGAGGGTCCCGAGGTGGACGCCGTCCGGCCCGAACACCCAGACGCCGCCCGGGCCGGTGGCGAAGAGGTTGCCGCGCAGGTCGACCTTCAGTCCGTCGGCGGCCCCGGCCGCGGTCTGGTCGTTGACGTCGAAGAAGACCCGCCCGTTGGAGGCGCCGTCCTCGTCGAGGTCGTACGCCATCCAGACCTTCTGGTCCTGGTCGGAGTTGGCGACGTAGAGCGTGGACTCGTCGGGCGACAGCGCGATGCCGTTCGGACGGGTCTGGTCGCGCACGAGCAGTTGCAGCTCGCCATCCGGCCGCAGGCGGTAGATGCCGTTGAAGTCGAGCTCGCGCAGCGGCGACTCCTCGAGTCCCTCCAGGCCGTACGGCGGATCGGTGAAGTAGAGCGAGCCGTCGGAGCCGAAGACGGCGTCGTTGGGGCTGTTCAGGCGTCCGCCCTCGAAGCTGTCGACCACCACCGTGCGGCTGCCGTCCTCTTCGAGCCGCGAGATGCGGCGGGCGCCGTGCTCGCAGATGATCAGCCGGCCCTCGCCGTCGAAGGTCAGGCCGTTGGACGAGATCGACCGCAGCCCTTCGCGGTCCCCATCGAAGACCGGGTCGAGGAACGGACTCGCGCCGTCCGCCTCGGTCCACTGGTGGATGGCGTTGGCCCGCACGTCCGAGAAGAGCAGCCGTTGCTCTCCCCGGATCCAGACCGGCCCCTCCGTGAACGTGTAGCCCTCGGCCACCTTCTCGATGGCCGCGCCGGGCGGGACGAGCGAGTCGAGCCGCCGATCGAGCCGCAGGATGGACCCCTCGCCGGCCGGCTCCGCGGCCGGGCCCGCGTCCGCTTCCTCGGGGGGCGGTTCCGGCGCCCCGCCGCACGCCGTCGTCCAGGCTACGAGCACGGCCGCGAACAGGCTGGTCGGTTTCGTCATGTCTCTCCTCGTTTCGGTCGTGGTCCGCGTTTCAGAAGATCGCGATCGGGTTCACCGGCGAGGCGGTCCCGTTCGGGATCGGCAGGGGCGCGACGGTCAGCATGAACTCCCAGCGGTTCCGCTCGGCCGCCGCCTCGGCCAGGTCGTCGAAGTCGGCGCGGTCGAGCAGGTGGACGCCGAGCATGGTCAGCGCGAAGTCGTGCAGGGCCAGCCGCGGCAGGTCGCCCGGCGGTTGCGGCGCGTAGCCCGGCGTCTCCCACCCGACGATCGCCACGTCCCGCTCGCGCAGCCACGGGATCACCGTGTTGTCGAGACCCGCCGCCTCGGCCCCGGTGTCGAAGGGGCCGATCGCGTCCTGGCGCGCCCAGCGGCCCCAGCGCAGCAGGAACGCGTCGCCCGGACCGGCCCGGACGCCCGTCCGCGCCTCCCAGGCCTCGAGGTCGGCCACGGTGATCCGCTCGCCCGGTTCGAGGTGCGGGCGCCCCGCGAGGCGCGCCACGTCGTACAGCACGCCGCGCGTCACGATCCCGTGCCGCATCGTCAGGACGGCGTTCTTCGTCGCTCCGCGCTCCATGGTGACCGTTTCGGCGATCGGGTAGCCGTTCCACATCTTCCCGTCGAAGAAGCGGTGCGCGAAGCCGTCGATGTGCGTCGTGCCGGGACCGTGGATGCAGGGATAGTTGATCGTGTCGGCGGCGCCGCCCGGCGACGCGCTCACCATCCTCCACTCGATCGGACACGGGTTGTCGAGCGTCCGCTCCCGGTTGGCTATCGAGGCGAGCGACACGGTGAACCCCTCGGTCACCAGGTCCGCGGCGGCCCGCCGCTTCTCCGGGGTGATCAGGTTCAGCGCGCCCATTTCGTCGTCCGGCCCCCAGCGCCCCCAGTTGGAGAGCTCGTCGAACCAGGCGTCGTACCGCTCCTGGCTCACGACCGGCAGGTCCCCGCCCTGCTGACCGAGCGCGGCCGGCCCGCCGAGGCCGGCGGCGAGGATCGCGACCAGGACGCCCCCGCCGAACCGCCGTGCGTATCGCGTCGTCATGCGCTGCCTCCTCCCCCGCCGCGCCCGTTCCGCGGCCGCGCCGCGGACGGGCGCCGAAGTCGTCGATGCGCCGCCGTTCACGCCGCTTCCGCCGCTTCCGCCGCCCGCCGGATGGCGGGCACGAGGTCGCAGGCGATCAGCTCGTCCAGCTCGCGCCGGTGGCTCCGCCGTCCCGGGCCCGGATTCGGCGACGACGTCACGACGATCACGGCGTCGAGATCGGGAACCACGAAGATGAACTGGCCGCCGTAGCCCCAGGCGTAGTACGTCCGGTGGCCGGCCAGCGAACGAATCCACCAGCCGTAGCCGTAGCGCCGGCCGCTGAACCGCGACCGCGTGCGCGGTATCGTCGACCGGCGAATCCAGTCGCGCGAGACCACCTGCCGCCCGCCGCTCTCCCCGCCGCGCCGGAAGAGGTCGCCGACCGCGAGCATCGCCCGCGGCGTCAGCGCCATCTGGTTGCCGCCCAGGTAGACGCCCTGCGGGTCGCGGGTCCACGCGGGCAGCGCGATGCCGAGGGGCCGCGCCAGGCGCCGCCGTCCGAACTCCAGCGTGCTCATCCCGGCGGCCCGCGTCAGGACGGCCGACAGCAGGTGCGTGCTGCCGGTGCTGTAGATCATCCGGCCGCCCGGCCGGTCGACCAGCGGCCGGCTCAGCGCGTGGCGCACCCAGTGCCGGCTCCGCACCCAGCGCCCGTAGTTGCGGTTCGAGGTCGTCTCGAGACCGGAGCGCATGGTGAGCAGGTCCTCCACGGTGATGGACCGCCGGACGGGATCGGCCCCGGCCAGCTCGTCCGGAAAGAAGTCGACGATCGGCTGCTCGACGCCCTTCAGGTAGCCGCGGTCGATGGCGATGCCGACCAGGATCGCGATGATCGTCTTCGAGGCCGACTTGAGGTTGGCCGCGCGCCGGGCGGACGCCCCGTTGAAGTAGTGCTCCTCGATCCGCGCCCCGCCGACCGAGACCAGCAGGCTGCGCAGGCGCGGCAGGTTCGCCGCCCGTTCGAGGATCCGCGCCCGGTGGACGGCGTCGAGCGCGGGGGCGTCGCCGGCGCCCGGCGCGCGAGACCCCGCGGCGGCGACCATCCCCGGCAGCGCGAACAGCGCCAGACAGGCGCCCAGCCATCGGCGCCGCGCCGGCCAGGTGGGCTGCATCGGCCCATTCTATCGGTCGAACGGACGTCGGGGTTGCACGTCGCAGGCGGCGGGCGCCGGGGCGCACGCGATCCGGGGGAGATCCGGGCGCCGTGGCCGCGGCGCCGGGGAATCGGATCGGGGGCCGGCCGCCTCGCAGAGGCCCTCACCGGCGTCGGCGGGCCGTAGCCGCGGCGCCGGACGGTGGGCATCGTCATGTCGGAGGCGGGCGTCGACCTCACCGGCGTCGGCGGGCCGTGCCGCGGCGCCGGGAATCGGGTCGGGGCCGCGGCCGGGTGCGGTAAGGTGCCCGGGGTGCATCCGCCGACGCCCGCCGCCCCCGCCGTCGCCGTCACCATCTGGACCGCGCTGGCCCTCTACGCCGCCGGCGAGTACGGCCGCGCGCGGCGGCCGGCGGCGGCCTGGGCGCGGCCCGTCTGGCTGCTGGGCGCGCTGGCCTACCTGGCCCACGTCGCCGCCGCCTTCGCCCTCCACCACGACTGGAGCCACGCGGCCGCCTGGGCCCATACCGCGGCGCGCACCGAGGCGCTCGTCGGCCTCCACTGGGGCGGCGGCCTGTGGGTGAACTACGGATTCACGGCGATCTGGATCGGCGAAGGACTCTGGTGGCGCCTCGGGCCGCTCCACCATGCGCGGCGCCCCGCCGTCTGGACCACGGCGGTCCGCGGCGCCTTCGTGTTCATGATCGCCAACGGCGCGGTCGTCTTCGTCAGCGGTCCGCGGCGGCTGCTGGGGATCGGAATCCTCGCCGCGCTGGCCTGGACGTGGCGCAACGGGGACGGCGCCCGCCCCCGGCAAGGCGGGCCGCGGCCGCGCGATCCTGCGCGCGGGGCCGCTATGCGCGGCCGGACCCCGAGTCGGCGTCTTCCGCCGGCGACGGACTGACGCGCCGATACACGTCGGCGGCGCGGCGGGCCATGACCGCGGCGCTGTAGTGCTCGCGGACGCCGGCGGCGGCGCGCGCCGCCAGTTCGCCGCGCCATCGCTCGTCGGCGCGCATCCGCGACAACTCGACCTGCAGCGCCTCGGCGTCTTCCGGCGGCACGAGCACGCCGCCGCCGGTGCGCTCGAGCAGCTCGACGTAGGTGCCGCGCCGCGCCGCGACCACGGGCGTTCCGCACGCCATCGCCTCCACCAGCGACAGCCCCTTCGGGTCGTCGTAGGTGGCCGGCGCCGCGAACACGTCGAGGCGCTGCAGGAACGCCACCTTGTCGTCGAGCTCCAGCACGCCGCGGTAGTGGACCTCCGCCTCCAGGCCCCACTCGCGGACCTGGCGCAGCATGCCGTCCAGATACGCCCGGTGCTCCGGTCCCAGATAGCCCGCCAGCTCCAGGCGGCAGCCCTCCAGGCCGCCGCGCGCGCGCAAGCGGTGGTAGGCGTCGCAGAGCAGGTGGATGCCCTTCTCCGGCGCGATCCGGCCGAGATGGCCGATGGTGAACGGTCGGGACTCGTCCCGCGCCGCCGCCGGGTAGCCTTCGGCGTCGATGCCGAGCGGCACGATGTCCAGCTTCGCGCCGGGGATGCGCAGGTACCGCGCCATGTGGCCGGCGTAGTAGTCGCTGACCGCGGCGAAGCGGTCGACCGACCGGGCGTGCTCCCGTATCAGCGCCAGCGCCCGGGAGCGGTACGGCTCGTCGAGATGGTCCAGGAAGACGTCCTCGCCCTGCAGCGTGCAGCAGACGCCGCAACCGAGCGCCTCCTTGAACGCCGGCGCCAGCGCGATCAGCATCGAGTTGGAGACGTCGATCACGTCCGGCTTCGGTTCCGAACGCAGCCAGTGGACGAGTTTTTCGAACTCCTTGCGCTGGCGGCCGTGCCGGCCTTCGAGCACCGAGACGGTCAGCTCCCCCAACTGCTCGGGCTGCGTCCGCACGCCGCGCTGCGAGACGGCGCGCAGCAGCCACGGCGCCTCCCACAGCCGGTCGACCAGCCACGGCGTGCCGCGGAACAGGCGGGAGTACTGTTCGAGGTAGACGCTGATGCCGCCGAAGAACACCCGCTGTTCGCTGACGCTCGGCTCGTCCGTGCGCGGCGGCGTGTACAGCGGCACCAGCAGCACGTCGTGCCCGAGCCGCCGCAGCGCCTTCGCCAGCGTGTTGTCGCGGATGCAGCTTCCGCAGTACATGCCGCCGGCGCCGGCGGTGATCGAGATGATGCGCATCGGATTCGCGCGGCGGCGCGGGACCCGCCGCGCGGCGCGATTATAGCGTTGCCGGGAAGATCGGGTGATACGCGGGACCGCTGCTCCTGGCGAAGCTCGCGAAGATCTCCTGAAACACCCGAGGACTGGAATCCGTCTTGCCGGCGCGCGGCTGATCCTCCCCGACCACTTCGGGATCGAGCGCCGGGTCCCGGGGCCGCGGCGTCTCATTCAATGGAGGTTCGCCTCGAACGCATCGACCGCCTTCCTGATCCTCCCGATGAACTCCGGCACGGCTCCACGGCGTTCGTCGATCAGGCGTGTCGTCATCGCCTCGCAGATCAGCGCGCACGCCAGCGCCTCGGCCACGGCTTCGGCCTGCTCGTCGCCCTGCTCCACGAGGCGGCCCAGGGCGTTCAGGACGTCCCGCCCCCTGCCAGCCGGCAGGCGCTGCTCCCGGCGCCGGAGCGGCCGGCGGAGCTCCTGGAGCGAAATCGCCGGCGTCATCCGCCGTTCACGTGCCTGGATCCGCCCCATCGTCCTCCCCTCGACAGCCTCGCACCGAATTGTACTTCACGCACCGCGCGCACGATCGCGGGCCAACGTCATGACCGCCCGACGCTCCCGGGCGCCGTCCGAATTCCAGGACGGACGAACCGGGGACGGGTCGGCCGCGATCTCCACGCGCCGGCTCGCCGATCCCGGACGCCGCATCGTCAATCCGCCGCGATGCTGTACAGGTAGCGCCGGCCGCGGAGAAGGATCTCCCCGCCGGCGACGGCCGGCGAGGCGTCGAAGTCGTCTTCGAGACGGTTCGTCGCCAGGACCTCGAACTCCGGGCCGGCCTTCGCGACCAGCGTGACGCCGTCGCGGCTCGTGACGTAGAGGCGGCCGCCGGCGACGACCGGCGAGGCGTAGACGTCGCGGATGCCGGGCAGCCGCACCGGGCCGTAGAGGTTCTCCCCGCTGGCGGCGTCGTAGGCCGAGAGCACCCCGGAGTTGCTCTTCGTGAAGTACAGGATGCCGTCGTGCAGCACCGGCGACGGCACGTAGGGCGTGTCGCGGTCGAGCGACCAGACGACCGCTCCGCCGTCCGAGATGCGCCCGCGCGCCGCCGACAGGTCGACCGCGTAGAGCCGGTTGCCGCGGTAGCCGCTCATCAGATAGGCGACGCCCCCGGCGGCGACCGGCGACGGGATGGCGTTCGTCGTCACGCCCTCGCCTTCCCACAGGAGTTCGCCGGTCTCGAAGTCGTAGCCGCGCACGCCGTCCGTGGCGCTGGTCACCACCTGCGTTCCGCCCGCGTGCTCGACGACGAGCGGCGTCGACCAGGAGGTCATCTCGTCCCGGTCGGTGCGCCACCGCTCGGCCCCGGTCCGCTTGTCGAGCGCGGTGACGAACGACTGCCCCTCGTGGTCCCAGACGACGACGATCGCATCGCCGTGCAGCGCCGGCGAGGCCCCCTCGCCGAAGCCCATGCGGATGCGCATGTCGCCGAAGTCGCGGTTCCACAGCGGTTCGCCGTCCACGTCGTAGCAGTGGAGACCGCGCGACCCGAAGAAGGCGCAGACCACTTCTCCGTCGGTCACCGCCGACCCGGACGCCCAGCTTCCCGTGTTGTGCCGGCCTTCGTGCGGCTGCTCGGTCACCGCGGTCCGCTCCCAGACCAGCGACCCGTCGCGGCGGTCGACGGCGAGGACGACGAAGCGCAGCAGGTCGCCGGAACCGACCGTGCCCATGAAGCGCCGCCGGAGGCGCGAGAAGAAGCCGTCGCCCGCGCCGTCTCCGGGACCGCCGGGAACCGCCGTCAGGACGAACACGCGGTTCCCGTAGACGATGGGCGACGCCTGCCCGTGGCCCGGAATCTCGACCTTCCAGCGCACGTTCTCCGTCTCGCTCCAGCGCGCGGGCGGATCGCCGGCCGGCGCGGCGCCGGTCGCCAGCGGCCCGCGCCACTGGGGCCAGTCGCCGGAGGCCGCGGCGTCGGAACCGGACTGCGCCGCCGCCGGCGCGGCGGAGAGCGCCGCCGACAGCGCCGGAACGAACGCACGGAACAGGAAACCCTTCCCCATCGGTCACCGCCTTGCGAAAACGCGCGCCGCGGAACCCCGGCCGCGACGCGACAAGCCTGTACGCCGTGCCCGAAACACGCGCGGGCGGGAACGCCGGCCGCGGCGCGTCGGCGGGAACGCCACGAGCCCCCGTGAACCCAGGCGCCGGCCCGTCACGACGCCGACGCCGGCCGCGGCGCCCCGGCGGGAACGCCGCCGCGGTACGCCGGCGGGAACGCCACAAGCCCCGTGAACCCGGGCACCGGCCCGTCACAGACGTCGACACCTGCCGCGGCGCCCCGGCGGAAAACGCCGGCCGCGGTACGCCAGCGGGAACGCCACGAGCCCCCGCAAACCCGGGCGCCGGCCCGTCACGACGTCGACGCCGGCCGCGCCGCCCCGGCCGCGCCGCTACAAGCCCTGTTTACGAACGCGCCGGCCGCAACGCCCCGACCGTGACGCCACAAGACCTGTTTACGAACGCGCCGACGGGAAACGCCGACCGCGGCGCCCCGGCCGCGCGCCAACCGCCGCCCGACGCCGGCCGGCAGCCGGCATCCGTCTCATGATACTGCGATAAGATCGCGCCACCATGATGATCAACACCTCGTCGTCGTCCGTTCCGATCCTGGCCGCCCTGTTCGTCTTCGGCCTGGCCGCGGCGGCCGCCGCGCAGCGCTCCGTCCCCGCGCCGCCCGACGTCGCCGCGCCGCCCGCCGACGCGGAGCGCACGGCGTCCGGCCTCGCGTCGAAGGTCGTCACGCCGGGCACGGGAACCACGCATCCCGGCCCGACGTCGACCGTCACCGTCCACTACAGCGGCTGGCACACGAACGGCGAGATGTTCGACAGCTCGGTGGCGCGCGGCCAGCCGGCGTCGTTCCCGCTCAACCGCGTCATCAGCGGCTGGACCGAGGGCGTGCAGTTGATGGTGACCGGCGAGAAGCGGCGCTTCTGGATCCCCGAGGACCTGGCCTACGGCGGGCGCCCCGGCTTTCCCGCGGGCATGCTCGTCTTCGACGTCGAGCTCATCTCGATCCGCTAGATCGCCGCGGCCCGCGTGGAACCGCGCGGGCCGCGGATCGCCATCGTCTCCGGGCCGTCGAGCGGGCGGCTCCGGTTCATCGACACCACGAGCAGGGAGAATCACCGTGACCCGGACGAAGAACACCGCCGCGGCCCTCGGCGCCGCGCTGACCCTCGGCCTCGGCGCCGCCGCGGCGGCCGCGCAGGAGACGGTCACCGAGGGCGACTACGAGGCCGCGATGAAGGAGCTGCGCTACCTCGCGACCGACACCGCGCTGCACATCGACGCGAGCTACTGGGGCGACGTCGGAGAGGACTCCGACAAGATCCGGCGCGAGTTCGCCAAGGTGGAGTCGTTCTGGACGGCGCAGGAGCAGCCGCGGGCAGTCGAGCTCGCGGCGCAGGCGATCGCGGCGGCGCGGTCGATCGGCCGCGCGTCCGGTTCGCAGGACCGCACCGCCGCCACCGCCGCGCTGGCCGAGCTGCGGAGCACCTGTCAGGCGTGCCACGCGGAGTTCCGCGAAGAGACCGGCGACGGCTTCCGCATCCGGCCGGACGCCCTGCGGTAGGAATCGTCCCGCGCCGCGGGAGAAGTTCGACGAGAACGTCCTGGTGCTGAAGGGCGGCCGGCCCGCGCGGTGCGGGGCGTGCCCGGCGCGGGCTGCCCGGTTTCGGACGGAGTGGGCCGGCCCGCGCGGTGCGGGGCGTGCAGTGGCCGCAGCAGCGGCCGGAGTGACCGCGCTGACCCCGACGCGAGGAGCGAGTCGACAGGCGGTTCGAAAGTCGGCCCGAGCCCGGCTGTCGGCGTACGTCGCCGAGCGGCAGCAGGCGGTCTTCTTGCCGCGCGGCACGGCATACGACGTGCGCGCTTGGCAAGGGACGCGAAGACCCGCGGGCGCGCCGGCCGTCGAAAGGTGATCGAAGCTGACCCCGCGGCCGGTGGAGCCCGTCGCGCCGCGGAAGAGGACCGAGACCGGACGTAGCCGATGATCCCGCGCGAGTGCCGGCGCCTCGCCGAGGTGGACTTCCCCATCGCCGTCGTGTCGCGGCACGCGGCGCGGGAGAAGTCGATCCGCCACGGGCATCCGTCGACGCTGCACCTGTGGTGGGCGCGCCGGCCGCTGGCGTCGAGCCGCGCGGTGCTGCTGGCGCTGCTGCTGCCCGACCCGGGGGACCCCGCCTGCCCGGCGGCGTTCCGGGCGCGGGCGCCGGAGATCCTGGGCGCGGTCCGCCAGCCGCCGGCGGACGCGGCCGAACTGCGCAAGGCGCTGCTCTGGTTCATCGGTTCGTTCGCCGACTGGAACATGGCGGCGGACCGGACGTATCTGCGGGTCGCGCGCGAGCTGGTGCGGGCCGCGCACCCGGACGAAGCGCCGCTGGTGGTGGACCCGTTCGCCGGCGGCGGGTCGATTCCGCTCGAAGCGCTGCGGCTGGGCTGCGAGGCGTTCGCCAGCGACCTGAACCCGGTGGCGTGCCTGATCCTGAAGGTGATGCTGGAGGAGATCCCGCGCCGCGGGCCGGGGCTGGCCGACGAGCTGCGGCGCGTGGGCGGCGAGATCAAGGCCGCGGCCGAGAAGGAGCTGGCCGGCCTCTATCCGCCGGACCCGGACGGGGCGACGCCCATCGCGTATCTGTGGGCGCGGACGGTGCGCTGCGAGGCGCCGAGATGCGGCGCGGAGATTCCGCTGCTGCGGTCGTTCTGGCTGTGCCGAAAGGCGACGCGGCGGCGTGCATTGCAGCCGAAGGTCGTACGGAATCCGGGGGGGGGGGGTACGTCGAGTTTTCGGTGTTCGAGCCGGCGTCCGACCGGGACGTGCGGACCGGTACGGTGACGCGGGCGAAGGCGACCTGCCTGTGCTGCGGCGTCGTGCTGCCGCCGGAGCGGGTGCGGGCGCAGCTCGCCGCGCAGCGGGGCGGGGCCGACGCGGTGTTCGACGACGCCGGCCGGCGGGTCGGCGGCGCGCGGCTGACGGCGGTGGTGACGCTGCGGCCGGGCGAGACGGGCCGGCACTACCGGCTGCCGGCCGACGCGGACTACGCTGCCGTGCGCGCGGCGCAGGCGCGGCTGGCGGGGATGCTCGACGAGTGGGAGCGCGGCGGGAAGCAGGGGTTGTGTCCCGTGCCGGACGAGCCGACGCCGGCAGGTGGAGGGTCCGGCGCGGGCCGTGCGTTCAGCGTGCAACGCTACGGGATGTTTCAATGGGGCGATCTGTTCACGGCGCGGCAGAAGGCGGCGTTGGTGACGTTGACAAGGCTATCGCTGACATTGCTGACATCGCCAGCCGACGGTGCGGCGAAACCGGCGAAACAACCTCCGGTCTTGTTGATGACACCTCTGACGCTGGCGCTGACGCGAACCGCCAATGCAGGGTGCTCACTATGTCGATGGCATACATCGGGCGAGAAGCACGAAGGCGTCTATTCTCGACAAGCGCTTCCCATAGTCTGGGACTACAGCGAAAGTAACCCCTTCTCGGAGTCCACTGGTGGTTACGGTGGGGCGTTGGACTGGGTCTACCATGTAATTGAGTCATCACCCCAATCGAACCCTGGCCAAGTTCAACCCGCCGACGCAACTGTCCACCCCCTGCCCGACGAAGCCGCCGGCGTCTGGTTCACCGACCCGCCCTACTACGACGCCATCCCCTACTCCGACCTCTCCGACTTCTTCCTCGTCTGGCTCAAGCGCGCCCTGCCCGGTCACCCGCTGCTGCGCGACCCTTTCGACCCGGCCAACCCGCTGTCGCCCAAGACCCGCGAGGCGGTGCAGGACGAGACGAAGACGTGCGAGGGGCGCGTCAAGGACCGCGCGTTCTTCGAGGAGACGATGGGCCGGGCCTTCGCCGAGGGGCGCCGCGTGCTGCACGAGGACGGCATCGGCTCGGTCGTCTTCGCCCACAAGACCACCGAGGGCTGGGAGGCCCTGCTCGCCGGCCTGATCCGCGGCGGCTGGACCATCACCGGCTCGTGGCCCATCGCCACCGAGATGGGTTCGCGCCTGCGCGCCCGCGATTCCGCCGCGCTGGCCACCAGCGTCCACCTGATCTGCCGGCCGCGCCCCGCCGACGCGCCGGTCGGCGACTGGGCCGACGTGCTGCGGGAACTGCCGCCGCGCGTCGGCGAGTGGATGGAGCGACTGCAGGGCGAGGGTGTCCGGGGCGCCGACCTGGTGTTCGCCTGCATCGGCCCGGCGCTGGAGATCTTCAGCCGCCACCCGGCGGTCGAGACCCCGGACGGGCGCGAAGTGGGGCTGGCCGAATATCTCGAACGGGTGTGGGAGGTCGTCGGCCGCACCGCGCTGGAGAACATCCTCGGCGCGGCCGAGGCCCGCGCCCGCAACGGACTCGCCGGCGCGCTGGAGGAGGACGCCCGGCTGACCGCGCTCTTCCTCTGGACGCTCCAGGCGACCGACGCGGGGGAGGAAGACGGCGGCGCGGGGGACGCCTCCGACGCGGGCGGGGACGACGGGGACGCCGACGACGTCTCCGGCGGCAGGGCGGCGGGCTTCGCGCTGGTCTTCGACGTGGTGCGCCGCTTCGCGCAGCCGCTCGGCATCGACCTGCCGAAGTGGGAGAAGCGCACCATCGAGACGAAGAAGGGCATCGTGCGCCTGCTGCCGGTGCACGAGCGGGCGCGCACCCTCTTCGGCGAGGGCGGCGCGCGGGCCGTCGCGGCCTGGATCGAGCGGGCCGCGGCCGGCCCCGGCCCCCTGCAGGGCATGCTGTTTCCCGACCGCCCGGAGAGCGCCCCGGCCGCCGTCCGCGAGCCGCGGCCCCGCTACGGCGACCCCGACGACGGCGAACCGCGGCCCCGCGCCGGCGACGCCGCCACGGTCCGCGAGCCGCGGCCCCGCTACGGCGGCGACGATGGCGGCCACGAGCAGCGGCCCCGCGCCGGCAGCGCCGCCGTCCGCGAGCCGCGGCCCCGTTACGGCGACCCCGGCGGCCCGGCCGCGGACCGTTCCGCCGCGCCCGCCGGGGCCACGACGCTGGACCGCGTCCACACCGGCATGCTGCTCCAGGCCGGCGGCCAGACGGCCGCGCTGCACGCGCTGCTGACGTCCGAGCACGAGCGCGGCCCCGACTTCCTGCGCCTGTCGAACGCGCTGTCGGCCCTCTACCCGCGCGGCAGCGAAGAGAAGCGCCTGCTCGACGCCATGCTGCTGGCCGCGCGGTAGCGCCCACCAGGCGTCGCCTTGCAGCTCCGCTCGGCGCCCAACATGACCGCTCCAGGTGTCCGCGCCGTTCTACGGCGCAGACCCCGCCCGCCAATCGCCGCCTTCCGGCTCCGCTCGGCGCCCAACATGACGAATTCTTGCCCGCGCCGCGGGCGCTTGATACGATGCGAACGTGACCCTGACGATCGCCGAAGCGGTCGCGCTCGTGGCCGGAACCGTGATCCCGCTCGCGGCCCTGACGCTCGCTACGGCCCGGTTCATCGTGTCGCGCATGGACCGCGCCGAAGACAAGAACGAACGGGCGCACGCGGCCATCATCGAGAACCTCAAGGCCGTCGACGAGCGCGCCGAACGGCGCTCCGAAGAGCACCGGCTCGCCCTCGAAAAGCAGGGGGCCGCCATCGAAAGGCAGGGAGCCATCCTCGAAAGGCAGGGGGCCATCCTCGAAAGGCAGGGGGCCGCCATCGAAAGGCAGGGGGCCGCCATCGAAGCCGTCGCGCGCGACGTTTCGTTCCTCGCCGGGCGGCAGGCGGAACGAGACGCCCGGGCGGCCGGCGCCGACCGCGGAACCGCTCCCTGACGCCTCAGTCCTTGTAGGGATCGAACTCGTCGGCGCCGGCCATCGCGACGCCGATCGGGTGCAGCGTGCGCAGGACGCGGATCGTGTCGCCGTGCGCGGCCAGCACGTCCGGCAGGCGCTTGTAGACCGCCGGGGCCTCGTCGGCGCCGCCCCCGCGCAACTCGATCCCCCGCGCGCCGATCTCCGCCCGAACCGACGCCCAGTCCACCCGGCCGGCCCGCACCACCTCGCGGGTCCGGCGGCGGTGCGTCCGGCCGCCGCAGGCGGGGCAGCGCGGGTTCGAGCCGTCGGCGCCGCGCGGCGCCCCGGCCGGCAGCGTCCCGCCGCAGTCGCGCTGCCCGCACGCCCAGACCGTCCGCCGCTTCACGCGCCCGGCCGCTTCCGAGCGGGACATCACGCGCCCGGCCCCGTGCACCGTCGAGTAGAGCGACCCGGCCGCGGCGGGCGTCTCGCGCCCCTCGAGGACGACGCTGGCCTCGCCCATCGACCCGCCGACGAAGCCGCGCTGCCCGGGAAACGCCGGCGTCGCGCCCTTGCGGATCACCCAGTACTCTTCGCCGCCGTGCCGCTCGCGCCAGGCGAAGTTGTGGTGGTTGTGCACCGACTCGGTGACGGAGGCGCCCAGGATGCGGGCGACCCGGCCCACCACCCACTCGCGTCCGGCGTAGGCGTACCGCCCGGCGACCTCCATCGCCTGCACGTAGTCCTGCCCCAGCGGGGTCCGGGTGTCGAGCAGCACCGGCGGGCCGTCCATGCCCCCCTCGCCGACCCGCTCGCCCCATCTCCGGTTGCGCGCGAGCGCCAGGAACCCGGTGCAGGTCTTGTGCCCGAAGCCGCGCGAACCGAAGTGGACCCCCACCCACACCCAACCGTCCTCGTCCCGGAACAGGTCGACGTAGTGGTTGCCGGCCCCGACGGTCCCGAGCTGGTCCGCCGCGAGCCGCAGCATGCCCCGCTGCCCGGCGACCGGGCTCGCCGCGATTTCGTCGAGGACCGGATGATCCACCTTCTCCGCGTTCCGGCGCCCCACCCCGAAGCTGATGCGCGCCTGGACCTCGTCCATCAGGCGCGGAACGTCGGGCGCCAGGTCCGCCGCCCGCAGGTCGGTCTTCGCCGCCAGGTTGCCGCACGCGACGTCGTACCCCACGCCGGTCGGCGACACGTGGTGCGCGTACGCCACCACGCCCCCGATGGGCTGGCTGTAGCCCGGATGGTGGTCCGCGCACAGCACCCCCGGCAGCTCCCGCCCCTCGCGCGTCTCCGCCGTCCGCAGGCAGCGCCGGAGCTGGTCCCGGCTCCGCTCGTCCACGGCCCCGAAGGTGACGATGCCCACGTCGATCTCCCCCGCGGCCGGCGCCGCGGCGGCCCGGCCGCCGGCCGGGCGTACGAAAGAAAGGCCGGTCCGGGCGGTCGGGCCCGAACCGGCCGTGACTCCGCCGCGAACGGCCGCTCAGTCGGTCGGCCAGAGCACGCCCTGGCTCTTCTCGCCCTCGGCGCCGGCCGGCACCGGGCCCATCCCCTTGTAGACGAACTTCTGCACGCGCGACCCCTCGTAGGTCTCCGTGGTGTAGATGTTGCCCGCGGAGTCGACGGCGATGCTGTGCACCGCGAAGAACATGCCCGGCTGGCGTCCGCCGTCGCCGAACGCGGTCAGCACCTTCAGCGACTTGCGCTCGATGATGTAGACCTTCATGTTCTGGCCGTCCGCCAGGTACATGTACTTCTGCTCCTCGTCGGGCGAGAAGTCGATGTCCCAGGTCGAGCCCTGCGCGCGGGTGTGGGTGGCCACCAGCAGCTCGTCGACGAACGTCCCGTCCTTGCGGAACACCTGCACGCGGTCCTCGGCGCGGTCGCAGACGTAGACGAGCCCGTCGTTCGAGATCTCGCCGCAGTGGACCGGCCCGCGGAACTGCCGCGCCGGATCGTTGCCCGGCACGTAGGGGCCGCCGAAGTCGTAGTCGTCGTCCGGCACGTTGCCGTAGGCGCCCCAGCCGCGCTTGAACTTTCCGGTGTCGACGTCGACCACCGCGATGCGCTTGTTGTAGTAGCCGTCGGCGAAGTACGCCTCGTTGGCCTCCGGGTCGATGCCGATCTTGGCGACGCGGCCGTAGCTCTCCTCCGACAGGCTGTCGCGCTCGAAGAGCCGCCGGCCGTCGTCCTCGCCGACCATGCGGGCGTTGTGCCGGCCGGCCTGCAGCAGGAACTCGCCGCTGCGCGTGAACTTCAGCACGTGCGCGTCGCCCTGCCCGTTGCCGCCGATCCAGACGTTGTCCATGTGGTCGACGGTGATGCCGTGGTTCGACTCGGGCCAGACGTAGTCGCCGGTCTCGGTCCCGGGTCCGCCCCAGCTTTCGATCAGGTTGCCCTCCGGGTCGAAGACCAGGACCGGCGGCCCCGGCTGGCAGCACTCGCTGACCGGCGGGTCCATGACCATGCCGATCTCGGTCGCGCCCTGGAAGTTGTCGGGCGTGTTGCGGTGCACCACCCAGACGTTGTCCTGCGAGTCGACGTCGACGCCGATGGTCGGCCCCATCAGCCAGTGGTTGGGCAGGTTCTTCGGCCACAGCGGGTCGACCTCGAACATCGGCGCCGTCACGGCGTCGCCGTCCCCGCTCTGTCCGGCGGCCAGAACGACGCCGGCGGCGAGGACGGCGCCCAGCGGCAGCAGAAACGCGTACTTCCTCATGTGTGGTCCTCCTTCCGGAACCGCGCGCCGCGTCCCGCCAGTCCGCGGCCGGGCGGCGCGCGCACGTCCCATGCGACGGCCGATCAGTATACTTTGGAAGCGGCCGGACAAGCCGGAGACGGGGAGCCGGGGGCGGGCGCGGGGCGATGCGCGGCGCCCGGCGCATGGAGCGAAACGAGGAAAACGGGAGGCGGAGCAAGGTGCAGAGACCCGCCGGAGACCCTGCCGCGCACGCGCGGCGCGTCGGCGAAGGACGCCGGGAAACGCGGCGGCGCGCGAAGCGGCCGGCGGCGGCGCTGCTGGCCGCGGCCCTCGCGGCGGCGGCGCTGCTGGCCGCGGCCGGCGTCACCGTGCAGGCGCACGACATCCCGAACGACGTCACCGTGCGCGCCTTCGTCAAGCCGGAGGGCGGGCGGCTGCGCATGCTCGTGCGGGTGCCGCTGGAGGCGATGCTCGACGTCAACTTCCCGCTCCGCGGACCCGGCTACCTGGACGTCGAGGGCGCCGAGCGGCTCCTGCCCGACGCCGCCATGCTGTGGCTGGGCCAGGAGATCGAGCTGTACGAGGACGGCGTCCGGCTGCCTGAGCCCGCGCTGTCGGCGGTGCGCCTCTCGCTGCCGTCGAACCGGGCGTTCAACACCTACGAGGAGGCGCTGGCGCACGTCACCACCGGCGCGCGCCTGCCGCCGGACACGCAGATCATCTGGCGGCAGGCGCTGCTGGACGTCCTGCTCGACTACGAGACGGCGTCGGCCGAGTCGGCGTTCTCCATCCGGCCCGGCGTCGAGCGCCTGGGGCTGCGGGTGGTCTCGGTCATCCGCTTCCTCACGCCGGACGGCGCCGAGCGGGCCTTCGAGCTGCGCGGCGACCCGGGCGTCGTCACCCTCGACCCGCGCTGGCACCAGGCGGCCTGGAACTTCGTCGTCTCCGGTTTCGAGCACATCCTGGACGGCATCGACCACCTGCTCTTCCTGCTCTGCCTGGTGGTGCCGTTCCGCCGCTTCCGCGCGCTGGTGCCGATCGTCACCGGGTTCACCGTGGCGCACTCGGTGACCCTGATCGCCTCGGCGTACGACCTCGCGCCCGACACGCTCTGGTTCCCGCCGCTGGTCGAGACGCTCATCGCGCTCTCCATCGTCTACATGGCGTTCGAGAACATCGTGGCCGCCGGCGCCGGCGGCGCGGCCGGGGCCACCCGCATCCGCCGCCGCTGGGTGGTCGCCTTCGGCTTCGGCCTCGTGCACGGCTTCGGCTTCTCGTTCGCGCTGCGCGAGACCCTGCAGTTCGCCGGCTCGCACCTGCTGACGTCGCTGCTGTCGTTCAACGTCGGCGTCGAGCTGGGCCAGTTGCTCGTCATCGCGCTCTGCGTGCCGGCCCTCGAACTGCTCTTCCGCTTCGGCGTCAACGAGCGCGTCGGCACGATCCTGATCTCCGCGCTGGTCGCGCACACCAGCCTGCACTGGATGGCGGAGCGCTGGGAGACCTTCAGCCAGTACCCGATCACGTGGGGCGCGGTGGCGAGCGCGCTGCTGGTGGGCATCATCCCGTGGCTGATCCTGGCCATGGCGGCCGCGGCCTGCCTGTGGTACGGGCTGCGGCAGTGGCGCGAACGGCCGGCCGGAGAGGCCGTGGCGGAGTGACGAGTCGAGAAGAGAGAAAAGAGAATGACGATGCGGCGCCCGGCGCGGCGCGGACCGCTCCTGGCGTGGGGCGGCGCTCTGGCCCTGTTCGGGCTCGCCGGCCCCGCGGCGGCTCAGGACGGGCCGTACGTGCGGATGGGCCTGGGGGTCGCCGCCGCCGCCGGCATGACCCTGGAGGGCACGGACAACGACTGGAGCACGAAGTGCGATCTGATCATCAACCCGGCCATGGCGGAGGTCACCGACGAGTGCGACGTCCCGCCGCCGCCGACCGGGTGGTCGAACCGTTTCGGCGGCGGTTCCGGCATCCGGTCGGGAATCGCGTTCGGCTACCGACGGGGGCGGGTGCGGATCGAGGGCGAGTACTTCCAGCGGGTCGCGGTCTTCGACGAGCGCTCCGACGCCACCATCCTCGACGCGGTCACGCTCGGCAAGCAGGACCAGGAGATCGAGGTCGCGGCGGGCAGCCTCGACGACCTCCGGTCGCACGCCTTCTTCGCCAACCTGTACTACGACTTCGCCCCGGCGGGGTCGACCTGGACGCCGTTCGCCGGCTTCGGCGCAGGCGTCGAGCGCGCCGCGCTCCACTACTTCACCGAGTGGAAGCGCAACGCCGACCCCGGCCTGATCACGACCTTCGTCGATCCGCTGCTGCGCGCGAAGGTCGCCGGCACCGCCACCATCGGCGAGGCGAGCCTGACGGACCGCGTCGTCGGCTGGCAGGTGCTCGCCGGCCTCGACCGCCGGCTCGCCGAGCGGGTCACGCTGGGCGTCGAGTTCCGCTGGGCGGCCTTCGGCGCGTTCACGAGCGACCCGCTCGAATGGAACCAGCTCCGCGGCCACGACTCCACCGTCGGCCGCGGCGAGCGGATCGTGTACACCGTGTCGACCGCCGACAACCGCTTCCGGGGATTGACCCTCGGCCTGCGGTACGGGTTCTGACCGGCGCGCACCACCACCCGGGCGAGACCGGGGAGTACGTGAACGAACATGCTCAACACCCTCGAGATGACGCGGGCGCTGACCGACACCGGCCTGAAGCCCGACCAGGCCGCCGCCATCACCCACGTGGCGCAGCAGGCCGCCGAGCACGGCAATCACGTACCGCCCGAACAATTCCAGGCCGGCGTTGCGGAATTGCGCGCCGAGATCGGCAGGTCGGAGTCGAGGACCATCAAGTGGGTGGTGGGGATCGTGCTCACCGCCGCCGGCATCGTCACGGCCGGCGGAGTAGCGGTCGGGCTGGCCCTCCTGCGCGCCTTGAGCGCCCTGGCGGCAGGCTGAGAAGCCAGGAGTCCGCGCCGTTCCACGGCGCGGACCCCTAAAAGCGGATCGCGAGCCCGGCGGAGGCGCGCCAGAACGAGAGGTCCTCGATCAGGAAGTCGGCGAGGCCGAAACCGTCGGGCAGGCGGAGCGTGTCCAGATCGGACTCGGTCACGCTGCGCACGTAGCGCAGGTCGAGCCGCACGCCGAGACTGCCGCTGAGGAACCCCAGCAACCCGCCGCCCGCGTCGAGCCCGAGGCCGCCGCTGCGCGCCGCGGCGCCGTCACGGAGGACGTCCCGGCGCAACCAGCCGACGCCGCCCACGACGTACGGCCGGAACCGGCCGAACGGAAAGCCGGCGACCGCGTTGCCCATCAGCATCGTCACCCGCGTGTTGTCGGCGAAGGCCGCGCTGCCGACGGCCTCGGACGTCCGGCCGAAGTCGATCTCGAACCCGAATCCGCCGCCGATGGTCGACGCCATCGACGCGCCGATCGTCGTCACCTTCACGGCGTCGCTCCGCGTGGCGAACGACCGGCCCATGAACGGCGTGAACACGGTGTCGGCGTTCGCCGGCGCCGGAACCGCGGCGCAGGCCGCCGCCGCCAGCGTGACCGCCGTCCACCGAACGCGCTGCCTCCATTGCTTCCCTATCCGGCACCTCCCCGTGGGCGGCGCGCTTCGAGACGCGCACCGGCGCATGATAGCAGCCGGCCCTATAATCGCTCCATGCCCGCTCCGCCGAACCCCGCCCCGCGCGGGACCGCGCCCCGGCCGCCGGCCGCGGGCGGCGACGCGGCCGCCCGCGGCCGGCGCGGCGCGGAGACGTTCCGCATGCGCGCCGTCCGGCGCTGTCCCGCCTGCCGCTACAAGACCGACTGTTGCGGCTGGTGATGGACCGGCTGCGATCCCGCGTGCGGACGGATTCGGCCGAGTTCCGCGCCAACCGCGCCGCCATGACGGCGCTGGTCCGCGAACTCGCCGAGCGGAGGGCCGCCGCGCGCGAGGGCGGCGGCCCGGCGGCGCGCGAGCGGCTGCACGGCCGGGGCAAGCTGACGGCGCGGGAGCGGATCGACCGGCTGCTCGACGAGGATTCGCCGTTCCTCGAGCTGGCCCCGCTGGCCGCGTACGGCATGTACGGCGGCGCCGCGCCCGCGGCCGGACTCGTCACCGGGATCGGACGGGTGTCCGGGCGCGAGGCGCTGATCCTGGCCAACGACGCCACGGTCAAAGGCGGGACCTACTTCCCCGTCACCGTCAGGAAGCACCTGCGCGCGCAGCAGGTCGCCGCCGAGAACCGCCTGCCCTGCCTCTACCTGGTCGACTCGGGCGGCGCGTATCTCCCGCTCCAGGCCGAGGTGTTTCCGGACCGCGAGCACTTCGGGCGCATCTTCTACAACCAGGCGCGGATGTCGGCCGCCGGCATTCCGCAGATCGCGGTGGTGATGGGGTCGTGCACGGCGGGCGGCGCCTACGTCCCGGCGATGGCCGACCAGACGATCATCGTCCGCGGGGCCGGCGCCATATTCCTCGGCGGCCCGCCCCTGGTGAAGGCCGCCACCGGCGAAGAGGTGACGGCCGAGGACCTCGGCGGCGCCGACGTGCATACGCGCGTGTCCGGGGTCGCCGACTACCTCGCGGAGAACGACGAGCACGCGCTGCGCCTGGCGCGCGGCGTCTTCTCCACCCTGCCGGCCGCCGCGCCCGCGTCCCGCGGCGGCCGCGCCAGCCCCGAAGACCCCGCCTGCGACCCCGACGAGCTGGCGGGCGTCGTGCCGCCGGACCCCCGCAAGCCCTGCGACGTCCGCGAGGTCCTCGCCCGCGTCGTCGACGGCTCGCGCTTCGACGAGTTCAAGGCGCGCTACGGACCCACCCTGGTGACCGGCTTCGCGCGGGTGCACGGGCTGCTCGCCGGCGTCGTCGCCAACAACGGGGTGCTCTTTTCGGAATCCGCGCTCAAGGCCGCCCACTTCATCCAGCTCTGCGACCGCCGCGGCGTGCCGCTGGTCTTCCTGCAGAACGTCACCGGCTTCATGGTCGGCCGCGAGTACGAGCGGCGCGGCATCGCCAAGGACGGCGCCAAGATGGTCAACGCCGTGGCCAACAGCGTCGTCCCCCGGGTGACGGTGATCATCGGCGGCTCGTTCGGCGCCGGCAACTACGGCATGTGCGGGCGCGCCTACGACCCCCGCTTCCTCTGGACGTGGCCCAACGCCCGTATCTCGGTGATGGGTGGCGAGCAGGCGGCCGGCGTGCTGGCGGACGTCAAGGCCGGCCGGGCGGCGCGCTCGGGCGCCGCGCTCTCCGAGGCGGAGCTCGAGGCGGTCCGGGCGCCCATCCGCGAGAAGTACGAGCGCGAGGGGTCTCCGTACTACGCCACCGCCCGCCTGTGGGACGACGGCATCCTGGCCCCGGCGGAGACCCGCGCCGCGCTGGCGCTCGGCCTGGAGGTGGCCTGCCGGGCGCCGATCGCGGAGCCGTCCTACGGCGTGTTCCGGATGTAGCCTCCCATGTTCACGCGCGTCCTGATCACAGAAACAACGCGGCGACCACCAGCGACAGGACCGCAACCGCCGCGAGGCAGACGAGAAACCTGACCTCCGAAGTCCTGGCCTCATTATCCACGGCGCCCTTCCTTTCCGCTTCAATCCGGCAACCCGCGGAGACCCGCCGCCTGTTGCGCTGGATCAACTCATACGTCAGGTCCCGCACACCGCGCGGCAACCACCGCAGCGTGTACAGTAATCGCCACGGCCATGCAAGCCGCCCCAAGACGAACAACGCCGCCGTCGACTTGTCCAGCACGGCTTCGTCCGCTTTCCCCGCGCGAACAACCACGTACATCGTATCCCGATTCACGACCTCCCCGTAGCGGCTCGCCAACATTTCACGGCCGGTCCTGCCATGCATCGAATGAAATTCCATCCCGTCATGTACGCCATGCGCCCTTGCAAACTCCACGAACCGGTTGCACAAACCACACACGCCGTCATACAAGACCACCGCATCTTCCTCCGTACGCCGAACGAACCACGCCGCCATCTTCACTACCTTCGGTCCGAATCCACCCGCCACTGAACATAGGAGTACACGACCACGAAGAACGCAACGGAAAGCAGCGACAGCATGACGGTTTGCGGAGGAACGACGACTCCCGCCATGCTCATCGCGACCAGCGCGCCTCCGAACGGCACGAACAGGAAATTCATCAGGCGGTTGGACCTTTCCCACGACCTCTCGCTCCGCAAGGTCCACGGCGTGCGCACCCCGATCAGGTAGTTCTGTTCACGGGGCGTCAACAACGGCAGGATCATCAGGACGAGTCCGCCGACGACCATGCTCATCTGAACTCCCGTTCCCCTCTGCGCTACCAACATGGCGACCTGCGCCAGCAACCCGACCACCGCCAACCCGAACACCATCCGCCCGATCGCGCCCTCTTCATGGTGTCTGGTGATCAGCCAGGCGACCGAGTACAGGACCGCCGTCATGATCGGCAGAAAGAACAGCGCCCGCGTCTTCCCGGCGTACGAATCCGCCACGCCGTCCGTCCAGTGGATCGGCAGGGAATCCGCCATGAACGGGAAACACACGCCGGCCAGAACGAACATCGCGGCCACGATCGCCAGCGACCATCTATTCCACGTCATCACTCCCACCTTTCAAAAGAAGCGGATCGGGCAGGCAACGGCCAAGCCGGACGTCTCTCCCGCCACTCCCGCCGCTCAAATCCTCGACACGCCCAGTGTACCCCACCTTGCGGGTTTCGTCAAGGATTTCCATCCCCTCCAATATCCTGCGGCAAAAGTCGACAGATCACATTACCATGAACGAATTTGGACGCGCGAACCGCGAGTCGGCTCACAGCCTGCGCCGCGGACGTCCGTCGCCAATCCCGAAAGGTGTCCACCGGGTCGCGCAAGTACAGAATCAAAGCCGCCGTCATAGCCAGTGAAAAACTTACGAGTCCCATCATCACAGCGATCGCGCCATGAAAGGTTATGCCCAGATGCAGCAACCATGCGCGATGCCTTTTCGCCGCCAGCGCCGCCATTGCCATCGAAAGACACGACGTCGCAATACGGTCACGGTAGAACTTCACGGGTGAAGGGACCAGATCCATCAGCATGATCCCTCCTTTGCTCGGCTCACCCCGGCTTCATTCGCCGGATGGCGGCCGGAAACCCCGCCTCGACAAACGTAAATCCTGAGAGCAGATTTGCACATCTCGGGCGAGATTCCCCCAACGAAAACGAATGGGGACGGAAAGAGGAAGCGGTCGGCAGACAGCACCTTGCAAAAATGCAAGATACGTGATATGCTCGCTAAGGCAAAAAAAGAGGCCGGCTGTTCGCTCAGCTCCTGCACAGGGGATACAACATGGAATCCGGTATCAAGCAAACCGCCTCCGGCATCCTGGCCCCGGCGGAGACCCGCGCCGCGCTGGCGCTCGGCCTGGAGGTGGCCTGCCGGGCGCCGATCCCGGAGCCGTCCTACGGCGTGTTCCGGATGTAGCCTCCATGTTCACGCGCGTCCTGATCGCCAACCGCGGAGAGATCGCCGTGCGCATCGCGCGCACCTGCCGCGCGCTCGGCATCCCCACCGCCGCCGTCTTCTCGGACGCCGACCGCAACGCGCGCCACGTCGCCGCCGCCGACGCCGCCGTGCGCATCGGCCCGGCGCCGGCGGCCGACAGCTACCTGTCGGTCGGACGCATCATCGACGCGGCCCGCGCCAGCCGGGCGGACGCCGTGCACCCCGGCTACGGCTTCCTCTCCGAGGACCCGGCGCTGCCGGCGGCGTGCGCCGACGCCGGGCTGACGTTCGTCGGCCCGCCGGCGGACGTGATCGCCCGCTTCGGCTCGAAGATCAACGCGCGGCGCGCGGCGGCCGGCGCCGGGGTCGTGGTCGTGCCCGGCGGCGAACCGGACGACCAGACCGAGGCCGGCGTCCGCGCGGCGGCGCGGCGGACCGGTTTCCCGCTGATCCTGAAGCCGGCGGCGGGCGGGGGCGGCAAGGGCATGGTGACCGTCCGCGGCGAGCACGAGCTGGACGAGGGCGTCGCGCGCGCCCGGCGCGAGGCGCTGGCCACGGCCGGCGACGGCACGCTGTACGTGGAGCGCCGCCTCGAACGGCCGCGGCACGTCGAGGTGCAGGTGGTGGCGGACCGGCGCGGCGCGGTGCTGCATCTCGGCGAGCGCGACTGCTCCACGCAGCGCCGCCACCAGAAGGTGGTGGAGGAGACGCCGGCGCCGGGCCTGGCGGCGGGACTCCGCGCCCGCCTGACCGCGGCGGCGGTCGACCTGGCGCGTCACGCCGGCTACGAGAACGCGGGCACCGTGGAGTTCCTGATCGACGGCGCCGGCGAAGACGCCGGCTGCTATTTCCTGGAGATGAACACCCGCCTGCAGGTCGAGCATCCCGTCACCGAACTGGTGACCGGCGTCGACCTCGTGGAGGCGCAGCTCGCCGTCGCCGCCGGGCGTCCGCTGCCCTGGACCGCCGCCGAGGCCGCGCCGCGCGGACACGCCGTCGAGTGCCGGGTCTACGCCGAGGACCCCGCCGCCGGCTACCTGCCGCAAGCCGGGACCGTCACCGGCTACCACGAACCGGCCGGGCCGGGCGTCCGCGTCGATTCCGGCGTGGGTCCGGGCAGCGAAGTGCCGGTGCACTACGACCCGCTCCTCGCCAAGCTGGCCGCCGCCGGAAGGACCCGCGAGCAGGCGCGGCGGCGGGCGCACGCCGCGCTCGGCGAACTCGCGATCCTGGGGCCGCGGACGAACGTCGGCCTGCTGCGCCGCGTCCTCGCCCACGAAGCGTTCGCCGCGGGCGACGTGCACACCGGGTTCCTGGACGAGCACGGGCCGGCGTTGATCGAGGCCGCGCCGGACGAGACCGCGGCGGCCGCCGTCGCCGCCGCCGTCGCCGCGGCGAGCCGGCGGCGCCCTCGTCACCGGGCTGCCGGCGGCGCCGCCGGAGAGCCGGGTCCGCCGCGCCCGGACGACGCGGCGGACGGCGCGTGGACCCGCCTCGCGGGCTGGAGACTCGCCGCGGACGATGACTGACGGGCGCGCGCAACGGTGGCTGGTGACGTCCGGCGGGGGCCGGCGGGCCGTCCGCACCCGGCGCGCCGGCGACGCGACGCTGGAGGTCACGGTGGGCGCCGGCGCGGAGGCGCGGACCTTCACCGCCACGATCGTCGCCTGCTCCGAGGACGCCGCCGTGGTGTCGATCGGCGGCCGGTCGACGACGGTGCGGCTCGCCCCGCACGCGCGCGGCGTTCACGCCGCGGCCGGCGGCGAGTCGTTCGACGTGACCGCCGCGGACGAGTCCGGCGCGGATGCGCGCGGCGGCCTCGGGGCGGAGGCCCGCGCGCCCTCCCCGGCCGCCGATCTCGACGCCCTGGCCGCGCCGATGCCGGCCACGGTCCGCGCCGTCGCCGTGCAGCCGGGCGCCGTCGTCGCCGCCGGCGACACGCTCGTGCGTCTCGAAGCGATGAAGATGGAGCTGACGATCCGCGCCCCCGCCGCCGGCCGCGTCGCGGCCGTCGGCTGCCGGGTGGGCGACCTGGTCCAGCCGGGGCGCCCGCTCGTCACGCTGGAGCCGCGGCCGGCCCCGGCGGCCGACGAGGCGCCCTGACCCTCCCGCGCCGCGAGCGGACGCGCGCCGATCGCCCGCGCCGTGGACTCGGCGGCCTCGACCCGTCCCGCGACCGCGCGGACGCGCGTCAGGAAGCCGCCGCGCCCGCGCCGGCTTCTTCCGACGCCTTCGCTTCCGGCTCCGGCGGAACGACGGCCTCGTAGGGCTCCATGTCGATGGCGTCGTAGTCGGGCGGGCAGCCGAAGTCGCGGGGCTGCGGCGCGGTCGGGTTGCCCACCGTGACGCACAGGCCGCAGCCGATGCACTTGTCGATCCGGACGGCGCAGACCATGCGCCCGTAAACGTCCGGCTCCTCGATGATGCAGTCCTCGACCGGACAGGCGGCCTGGCAGATCGAGCAGGCGAACGCGCCGAAGCAGCGCTCGGGGTCGATCATGGCAATCTTCTTCGGCGGCTTCTTGCGCGGCCGGTTCATCAGCTTGGTCCACATAAGCGGCCCCAGTATAACCGACTCCGGCCCGCGGCGCAGACGCCTACGTCGAACGCCCCCGCGCGGCGACGGCCCAGATCGCCTCGACGATCCCGTTGCGGACCGCGTACATCCGGTCGTACAGGTTCACCACCGGGTCGCAGTGCGACACGATCAGCTCCAGCTTGTCGCCGACGGCGTAGGTGCGGCTGGCGTCGTCCCCGTAGCGGAGCGACCCGAACTCGTCCGACCCGGAGGTGTAGCTCATGCCGGTCTCGCCCTTGACCCGCGCCCACGGGCGGTTGACGGTGCACGCCTTCGCGCCCGCGTCGGTGGTCGCCCGGCCCTCGTACTGCGCGTTGAGCACGGTGGTGAGGATGGTCAGCGCCGGCTGGAAGTCGGTGTAGACGTCCGGGTCTTCCGCCCCTCCGACGTCGAGGTACTGGGCGTCCATGAAGACGTAGCTGCCGACCTGCACGTCGGTGAAGCCGGGCGTCTGGTGATCGATGTTGTAGGTGCCGGTCCCGCCGCCGCTGAAGATCCCGGTGTCGAGACCCGAGGCGGCCATCCGCTCGCGGGTCTCGGCCGCCGCCGCCAGCCTCTCCAGGGTCTGCGCCTGCCGCGCTTCGAAGCCCTTGACGTGCTGCGAGCCGCCGTCGTAGCAGAGCAGGCCCCGCAGCCGCAGGCCGGGCAGCCGGTCGATCAGCCGCGCCAGCTCCAGCGCCGGCGCGCCGGGCGTGACGCCCGTCCGGTGACCGCCCGGGTCGACGTCGACGACGACGTCGGCCACCACGCCGGCGGCCCGCGCGGCCTCGGACAGGTCGCGGGCGTTGGCCGCGGTGTCGGTCGCCTGGATGAAGTCGCGGCACCACTTCCGCAGGTTCATCGCGCGGCGGATCTTGAGCGGCGTGACGTTGCTGGTCGTCATCAGGAGCTTCTCGACGCCGTGGTCGAAGAGCGCCTGCGCCTCGCTGACCTTGGCGACGCAGATCCCGACCGAACCGGTGTCGAGCTGCATCCGCGCGATCGCCGGGCACTTGTGCGTCTTGGCGTGCGGCCGGCTGGCGATGCCGTTGCGCGTCACCGTGCGCTGCATGGTGGCGACGTTGGCCTCGAGCGCGTCCAGGTCGACCACCAGCGCGGGCGTGTCGAGGTCCCACTTCGACACGCCGAGCGCGGTCAGTTCGCCCCCGGCCTGCGCGGCCCGGCGGGCCATCTCGGCCCCCGAGTAGCCGTGCGCGGCGGAGGGCGCCCAGACGGCGGCGCCGGCGCCGGCCGCCTGCAGAAAGTCGCGACGGGAGAATGGCATGGTCATGACGGTGTTTTACTCCATTTCGCCCGGCATCGCCAGATGCGCGAGCACGGCGGTGGCCGCCAGCACGCCCGCGGCCAGGACCAGTTCGAGCCGCGCGGAGCGCAGCAGCGCCCGCGTGCCGGCCGCGTCTCCGAGGCGCGGGGTGAGCCGCCGCCAGTTCCAGGCCCCGACGGCGCCGGCCGCCAGGAAGAGGACGACCTTGACGAGCAGGACGCGGCCGTAGCCCGTCGTCCCCAGCTCGGCGAACCCGCCGACGTAGAGCGCCGCCGTGAGGACGCCGGTCACGGCGATCGACCCGACCGCCGCGACGGCCAGCGGCGAGAAGCGGCCCACGAGCGCGGCGACGCGGCGATGCCCCCGCGGCCGTTCCGCGAGCCCGCCGGCGACGGCCGCCAGCGCCGCCAGCGTGCCGACCCACAGGCCGGCCCCGATCCCGTGGGCGGTCTGCAGGATCCACGGCGCGCGCGTGTCGAAGCTCATGGCGTGCCCCGTCAGGGGCAACGTGACCCAAGCGCCGGCCGCGGCGACGGCCATGAGCCACCAGCCGGCCTCCGGGCGCCGCCGCCGGCAGACGGCGGCCAGCGCCGCCAGCACGGCGAAAGCGGCCTGCGGCCGCCATCCGGCCGCCCAGCGGCTCTCGACGGCGATCACCCGCACGAGCTCCGGCGTGACCGCTTCGTCGAGTCCGAACACGGACCACGTCTGCGCGTAGAGGCGGGCCGCCGCGCCCGCCAGCAGCGCCGCCGCCGAGGCGGCCGCCACGGCGCGGACCCGCCGGTCCACGCCCCCGCCGACCGGCTCGGCCGCGCCGGCCGGCGGGGGCAGCAGGCGGCGGATCGCGACGGCGCCGGTCAGGCCGACCAGGCCGACGTACGAAATCCACTTCGCCGCGGCCAGCAGGACGAGCGCGAAGGATTCATCGTCCATGACGCCGTTCTACGGCGCCTGGGCCGCCGCGCGGACGGTGAACGCGAAGTCGCCCCGCTGCGTGTGCCCGTCGTCGCCGGCGGTCCGCCAGTGCACCGTGTAGGTCCCCGCTTCGAGCTTCGACGGCAGGGCCGCCGCCAGCGACCGGTCGTCCTGAACCGTGGTGTCGCCGAGCGCCACGGCTCCGGCCGCGCCCTCGATGCGCAGCCGGCTGACGGCCGGGTCCGGTGACTGCGTGAACCAGATCCGGACCTCCCGCGGCGACTCCGACAGCACGGCGCCGGCCTCCGGCATCGTCTTCCGCACCGCCATGTGCGCCGCCGCCGCCGCGGCCGACGCGGCGACGAGCGCGAGACACCATCCGACGGTCCTCCACTGGAGCATGGTCGATCCTCCTCTCCTTGATCCGTGTCTTCGTGAACCGCACTCGCGCGGTCCGCGTTTTCAAAACCCCATCTCCACGCCGGCGTGGAAGCTCCGGCCGACCTCCGCGATCCGCCGGCGGGTGAACGGATCGAACGAGTTCAGATGATGGACGTAGTAGCGGCCGGTCAGGTTCTGCACACCGCCCCGCAGTGTCAGCCCCTCGCGCATCCGCGCGCCGGCCAGCACGTCGATCGTCGTCCAGCCCGGCGTGGGCGCCTCGAACCGCGTCGCCGCCACGCGCTCCTGCGCGGCCGTGCCGGTCACCAGCACCTCCAGCCAGCGGGTCCGCGCGGGGTCGTGGACGTCGAGGGCGTACTGCTGCTCGAACGGCGGGACGCCGAACAGCGGCTCGTCGAAGAGCAGGTCCCGGGCCCGCACGTACGACCAGCCGCCCCGCAGGTCGATCCAGGGCCCGGCGGCGGAGGTCGCCGTCAGGTCGAAGCCCGCGAAACGCGCGGCGTCGGCCTGCACGTAGCGGAACAGCCGATCCGGACTGAGCGGCAGGCGTTTGGCCAGGTTGGGGTCCGGCGCCACCGTGACGTAGTCGTCGACGTGGCGCAGGAAGACGTCCAGGGTGATCGCCGACTCGGCCGCGCGCAGCGTCGTCGCGGCGTTGAACTCCAGACTCTTCTCGGGCGCCAGGTACGGGTTCCCGACGAACTCCGCCGCCGTCTGGAACTTCACGGCCGGGAATCTGTCGGCGTAGCGCTCCAGCGCCGACGGGCTGCGCACGGCCCGGCCGGCGCCCAGCGTGACCAGCCAGTCGTCGGTCAGGCGCAGGCTCGCGCTGGCGGCGGCGCTGACGCTCGTGTTGGCCTGCGCGAACCGGCCGCCGTCCACGAGCATCGTCCCGGCCTGACCGCCGTGCTCCATGCCGTGGCCGGAGCCGTGGGCGGCGTCGCCGTGCCCCCCGTGCCCGCCGGACCCGTGCCCTGTCATGCATTGCGCGGTCACGCAGGGAAACTGCCCGCTCCCCCCGTGCAACCCGTAGTCGGGGACCGCGTTGTCGGCGAAGAACGAGGTGACCCGCCCCACCCGCGCCCGCTCCCGATCGAGGCGCAGCGTGGCGCCGACGGTGCTCCGCCCGCGGTCGACGAGCACCTGGGCGTAGCCGCCGGCGTTGGTCAGCGTCGCTTCCGGCCAGACCGGGTGGCGGTCGTGGTGCACGTCCCCGGTTTCGCGGTCGGCGATCGTCTGGACGGCGCTCTGCCGCACCCGGTAGGCGTCGAACCCCACCTTGTAGCGCAGAGGTCCGGTCCGCAGGGCGGCGTGGAACCGGCCCCCGACCGTGTCCGACGACGCGGGCAGGTCGACGCGCAGGGGAAACGGCGGCGTCCGCCCGGGATCCCGCAACGCGGTCGGCTTGCCGTCGTTGTTCATCAGGTGGTCCTTGAGGTTCGCGTACGCGCGGGCCGCGATCTCCGTCAGCAACCCCGCCTCCGGCGCGTGCGAGAACTCCACCGCGTGCGAGCGGGTCTCGAAGAAGGTGGCGTCGAGCAGGCGTCCAGGGTAGTCGACGTCGTTCTGCCGCTGGAAACCGCCGCCGTACTCGAGCAGCGTCCGCGGGCCGAGCCGGGCGCCGAGGTCCCAGCGCGTGTCGAACGACCGGTAGTCCCCCGGCACGGTGTCGCCGTTCCCGTCGGTGTAGTCGCTCCCCACCCGGGTGTTGTGCTGGAACGCGAACCGCACCCGATCGGAGCTGCCGTGCAGGCCGGCGAACCCGTCGTTGGCGCCGCCGTTGCCGCCGTAGTTGTAGCCGGCGCGCCCGCCGAGCCGGAAGCGGGGGCCGCCGAACGCCGGCCTGAAGGTCTCGGCCTGGATCGCGCTGAGCGTGCCGGCGCCCCAGGTCAGCGCGTACGGCCCGCGCACCACGCGCAGCGCCTGCAGCGCGTGCGGGCTGACGTGGCTCAACGCCGAGTCCATGCGGGCCGGCCCCGCCGCGAACGTCCGGGTGCCGTCGACGAAGACGCCGATCTGCTCGGCGTACAGCCCCCGCACCGACGGGTCCAGGTTGATCGCCCCGCGGCGCACCGCGGTCACCCCGGCGTGCGTCCGCAGCGACTGCGCCAGGTCCTGCGCGACCCGCCGTTCGATCTCCGACGCCGGGGTCACGAGCTCCGTCGCCAGCTCCGGCATCAGCGCCGTGACCTGCACTTCCTGGGAGAACGAGCCGACCGCGAGCGTGATCGCGACCCTGCTCGTCCCGCCGGAACCCACGGCCACCGGCTCCTCGCTCCGCTCGAACCCGAGCAGGCTCGCCGCCAGGACGTAGTCGCCGGCGGGCACGTCCGCCAGCACGAACTCGCCGGCCCGGTCCGTGACCGTCGACGCCACGAAGGTCCGCCCGGCGGTCCGCAGGACGATCGTCGCGCCGGGCAGCGCGAGCCCCTGCTCGTCCGCCGCCCGGCCGCTCACCGAACCGGCGTCCCGCGCGTGCAGGTCCACCGCCGCCGCCAGTCCCGCCGCCAGGAACGCGGCGCAGACGCGGCGCGCTCCCCCGTTCCCGTACTCATGCACCCTGCGCATCGAAACCTCCCCATCGTGAACCCGTCCGGCCGGCGGCGGGGGCTCGTCCTCCGGACACCGCGCCGGTGGACGGCGCCGCGCCCGCCGCGCGAAGCCGGGAAACGTGAATCGGGCGACGTTTGGTGGGCGCTAGGCCCGAGGCGGCGGGGGTGATGGGGCGCCGGTCCGCGAAGCGGCGGCGGGGTGGACTTCGGTGACGTGTTCGAGCGGGTCCGGAGCGGCCCTCCACTCGAACGCGTCCGGGGTGAATCCGGTGAGACCGAACAGCCCGGCGAGCGCGTCGTCGAGCGAGTTGCAGCCCGCCATGCGCGGACGGCTCTCCCGCGCGTCCGCTTCCCGGCCGTCCCGGGCGGCGCGCTTCATCGGACACGCCGCGCCGTGCTCGCCCCCTGCGCAACAGGCGAGGGCGGGGGCGGGGCCGGCGTCGGCCGCCATCACCGCCCGGCAGCAGAGCGCGGCCGGCAGCAACGCCAGCGCGGAGAGCTTCCAGGCGATGACGGCGACGACCGTGCCGGTGCGGAACGCGTGGACGGAACGCATGGGTCGACCGCGACGCCGTCCATCATAACCCGTCGCCGCCGCCGACGTCGCGGCATCCGCGAACGCCGGCGGTCAAGGAACCCGGTCCGCCCGCCGGCCGCGCGCGCGGATGCCCGCGCCGCGCCGGACGTGCCACGCCATGATCGCCGGCAGACCGAGGCCGCGGGCGGTGTGCGCGAGCCCGGACGCCTCGCGCAGCTCCAGGGAGCCGACGTAGTACAGGAGGTATCCGCTGACCACCAGCAGGGCCATCGCCGCGCACAGGGCGAGGCCGGTCGGGCGGTTCGCGGCCCGCCGCGGCCGGGAGCGCACGTGTCCGCGCCAGACCACGCCGAGCAGCAGCAGCGCCCATAACGAGAACGCGCCGTGCGCCTTCATGAGCAGCCCCGGCGACGCGGCTCCGGTGACGGCCCGCGGGCCTCGTTCCCGCCCACCGGACGGGCGGCCCGCCTTGCGATAGGATCCGGGGCCATGCCCTCCGTATACGAAGACACCTACCGCCGGGCGCGGGAGAACCCGCGGGAGTTCTGGGCCGCCGCGGCCGAACCCCTGTACTGGCATCGGCGCTGGGACACGGTACGCGACGACGGCGACCCACCGTTCCACCGCTGGTTCGCCGGGGGCCGGCTCAACACCTGCTACAACTGCCTCGACCGCCACGTGGAGCGGGGCCGCGGGAAGCAGCTCGCGCTGATCCACGACAGCCCGGTGACGGGCGCCGTCCGCCGGTTCACGTTCGACGAGCTGCGCGAAGAGGTGGCGCGGACCGCCGGCGCGCTCGCGGCGCAGGGCGTGACCGCGGGCGACCGCGTGGTCATCTACATGCCGATGGTGCCCGAGGCGGTCGTCGGCATGCTGGCGTGCGCCCGCATCGGCGCGGTCCACTCGGTGGTCTTCGGCGGCTTCGCGCCGAAGGAGCTGGCCGCCCGCATCGAGGACGCGCGGCCGAAGCTGGTCCTGTCGGCCTCCTGCGGCATCGAGGGCGGCCGGGTGGTGCCCTACAAGCCCCTGCTCGACGCGGCCCTCGAGCTGTCGCCGCACAAGCCGGCGCGGACGATCGTCCTGCAGCGCCCGCAAGCCGAGGCGGCGCTCGACGCCGGGCGGGACCTCGACTGGCGCGCGGCCTGCGACGGCGCCGAGCCCGCCGACTGCGTGCCGGTGGCCGCGACCGACCCGCTGTACATCCTCTACACCTCCGGCACCACCGGCGCGCCCAAGGGCGTGGTGCGCGACAACGGCGGCCACGCCGTCGCCCTGCACTGGAGCATGGAGCACGTCTACGGCGTCGGCGCGGGCGAGGTCTACTGGGCCGCGTCCGACATCGGCTGGGTGGTGGGCCACTCCTACATCGTCTACGGCCCGCTGCTGCGCGGCGCGACCACCGTCCTCTACGAGGGCAAGCCGGTCGGCACCCCGGACCCCGGCGCCTTCTGGCGCGTCATCGAACAGCACGGCGTCAACGTCCTCTTCACGGCCCCCACCGCCCTGCGGGCCATCAAGAAGGAGGATCCGGACGGCGCGTGCCTGCGCGGGCGCGACCTGTCGCGGTTCCGGACGCTGTTCCTCGCCGGCGAACGCTCCGACCCGGACACGCTGCTCTGGGCGCGCGACCGCCTCGGCGTGCCGGTCATCGACCACTGGTGGCAGACCGAGACCGGGTGGGCCATCGCCGCCAACTGCGTCGGCCTCGGCGCGCTGCCGGTCAAGCCGGGTTCGCCGACGCGGGCCGTCCCCGGCTACGACGTGCGGGTGCTCGACGAGGAAGGGAACGAGATGCCGGCGGGCGGGACCGGCGCGCTCGTCGTGAAGCTGCCGCTGCCGCCCGGCTCCCTGCCGACGCTCTGGAACGACGACGACGGCTACCGGCGGTCGTACCTGTCGCGCTACCCCGGCTTCTACCTGACCGGGGACGCCGGCTACCGGGACGAGGACGGCTACCTCTACGTCATGAGCCGCGTCGACGACGTCATCAACGTCGCCGGCCACCGCCTCTCCACCGGGGCGATGGAGGAGGTGCTCGCCTTCCACCCGGACGTGGCCGAGTGCGCGGTGGTCGGAGTGGCCGACGCCGTCAAGGGCGAGGTCCCGATCGGCTTCGTGGTGACCAAGGCCGGCGTGACGCGCGGGGCGGACGAGGTGGTGCCCGAACTCGTCGAGCGGGTGCGCGCGTCGATCGGCCCGGTCGCCGCCTTCAAGGCCGCCGCCCTCGTGCCGCGGCTGCCGAAGACGCGCTCCGGCAAGATCCTGCGCGGCGTGGTCAAGAAGATCGCCGACGGGCAGCCGTACGCGGCGCCGGCGACGATAGACGACCCGGCGATCCTCGACGAGATCGCCGAGGCGCTGCGCGGGCTGGGCTACCCGCGGGACGGCGGGTAGAGCCGCCCCCGGAGGAATCCGGAGGAAGTCGCGCCGCGCGCGGGCGGCGGCGCGGCATGTTCATGGAGAGGAGAACGTTCGATGGCCGTGAAACCAGTCCCCGAGGGCTACCACACGCTGACGCCGTACATCGTCGTCGACGACGTCGACCGGCTCGTCGACTTCCTCGTGGCGGCGTTCGACGCCACCGAGAAGGAGCGCATGCCCGGCAAGGACGGCCGGACCGGCCACGCCGAACTCCTGATCGGCGACTCGCACGTGATGCTGGGCCGGGCGCAGCCGGAGTGGCCGGCCCAGCCCTGCATGATCTACGTCTACGTGCCGGACACGGACGCGACCTACGCGCAGGCGCTCGCCGCCGGCGGGACGTCGGTGCAGGAGCCGGCGGACATGTTCTACGGCGACCGCAACGCCGGCGTGAAGGACCCCACGGGCAACTCCTGGTGGATCGCGACGCACCGGGAGGACCTCGCGCCGGAGGAGCTGGCGAAACGGGCGAAGGAGCACATGCGGTAGGCGCCATGCGCTTCTTCACCACCGCCGGCCCGGTCAAGCCGGCCCGGCACTACTGCATCCCGCCGCTGGACCGCCTGGACCTCGACGACGTGCTCGGACGGGTCCGCGACGAAAAGTACTTCGTGCTGCACGCCCCCCGGCAGACGGGCAAGACGTCGGCGCTGCTGGCGTTGCGGGACCGGCTGGCCGCCGAGGGCTGCCGTTGCGTGTACGCCAACGTCGAAGGCGGGCAGACGGCCCGCGAGGACGTGGGGCGGGCGGTGCGCGCGGTGCTGGGCGAACTGGCTTCCCGGGCGCGGTCGGGAGGCGACGAGTTCCTGGCGGGCGTCTGGTCGGACATTCTGGCGGAGTACGGCCCCGACGTGGCGTTGCGCGAGGCGTTGAGCCGGTGGGCGGCGGCCGACGCCCGGCCGCTGGTGCTGCTGATCGACGAGATCGATGCGCTCGTGGGAGACTCGCTGCTGGCGGTGCTTCGGCAGCTCCGGGCGGGCTACGACCTGCGGCCGGAGGGGTTCCCGCAGAGCGTCGTGCTGTGCGGGGTGCGGGACGTGCGGGACTACCGCATCCATTCGGGGTCGGCGAACGCGGTCGTCGCGGGGGGCAGCGCGTTCAACGTGAAGACGGCCTCGCTGCGGCTGGGAGACTTCTCGCGGGACGATGTGCTGGCGCTGCTGGGGCAGCACACGGCGGAGACGGGGCAGGCGTTCGCGGCCGAGGCGCTCGAGACGGTGTGGGCGCGGACGCAGGGGCAACCGTGGCTGGTGAACGCGCTGGCCGACGACATCTGCTTCCGTAACCAGCCGGGCCGGGACCGGTCGCGGCCGATCGACGCGGACGCCGTCCTGGCCGGGCAGGAGCGTCTGATCCGGCGGCGGGAAACGCATCTGGATCAGTTGGCGGACAAGCTGCAGGAGGACCGGGTGCGGCGGGTGATCGAACCGCTGCTGAGCGGCGGAGCCGAGCGGGGCTTTGCGGCGCGGGACCTGGAATACGTCCACGACCTGGGCCTGGTGGCCGGGGACGGGCCGTTGCGCATCGCCAACCCGATCTATGCGGAAGTGGTCCCGCGCGAACTGACGTACGCGGCGCAGGTCAGCCTCGACCAGGAGGCGACGTGGTACGTGGACGCGGAGGGCGGCCTGGATTCGGCCGCGCTGCTGACGGCGTTCCAGGCGTTCTTCCGGGAGCACTCGGAGCACTGGCGGCAACGGTTCGCGTATCAGGAGGCGTGGCCGCAGCTTCTGCTGCAGGCGTTCCTGCAGCGGGTGGTGAACAGCGGCGGGCGCATCGAGCGGGAGTACGGGTTGGGGCGGGGGCGGACGGACCTGCTGATCGTCTGGCCGCGGGCCGGGCGCGGCGGCGCCGACGGCGGAGCGTCGGCGCGGGTCGACAAGGTGGTGATCGAGTGCAAGGTGCTGCGCGGGGGCCTGGAGCGGACGGTGGCCGAGGGGCTGGAGCAGACGGCGGCGTACATGGACCGTTGCGCGGCGGCGGGGGGGCACCTGGTGGTGATCGACCGCGCGGAGGGGAAGCGCTGGGACGAGAAGGTGTTCCGCCGGCGGATGACGTCGGCCGGCGGCGCCGCCATCGACGTCTGGGGCATGTGAGGCGACGGCGCCCGGGGTCGAGTGTCCAGATGCAAAGATCCGACCAAGGTCTACTGCTCGTAGAGTCGGGAACCGCGCGGAGATCGGCGGCGCGCGCCGCCGCCAGCTTCATGGGCTCAAGGGAGCGGCGGCGGGCCATGCCGCTCGCACCATCACGGGCTGCCCACGGCCCCGCATCTACCGGCGCGAATACGACACCCGCATTCCGCCGCGGTGCAGCCGAAAACGCTCCCTGAAGCCATCCTCGAACGGGTTGGGCAACCAGTCGAACTCCGGGCGGTCCGACAGAGCGTTTCGAACCCGCAGAATCCGCCATCGTCCCCCCCTCTCCCGAGCAAGGCGATTCGCCGCCTTGATCTCGCTGATTCCGAGATCGAATGCCGAGTCGTCTCCGGCTGTCGCCTTGACTTCCACGTGCCACTTTTTCCGCTGATGAGTGAACCGGAAATCGAAACCGTGGCCGTCGCTCACGCCGTCCGGTTCACCCTCCACCGGCGGGAGAACGCTCCGCCGAATCTCTGAAACCCAGGCGTCGCGCTTCACCGCTTCCTCTCCGAACTCCTTGCGCAGGTAGCGGTAGGCGTGCATCTCGCCGACCATTCCGACCAACTCGCGATGCTCCGCCGATGGACGGGGAAGTGGTGTCCTTCCGCCTTTGCCTCGTCTGACGTCGAAATCACCGCCGCTCTTGCCTGCCTTTGCCAGAGGCGTGAATTGGTCCTTTCTCGCACATGGTCCCTCCGGAACCGGAAGGCTGTCGATGCGATCGAGGAGGTCGCGATAGCTCTCGCTGCCGACTTCGAAAGGCGCACCGGCGACATCGAAGGTCCGCCGGACGCGTTGTTCTTCCTGCTCACGACGACGACGCTCCTGACGTCGGGCTTCGACGGCCTCGGGCGTGAGGTCGAGCCGCTGACGAATCATGCCGACAGTGGAACAACCGTCGCAGGCGTCCATGAACTCCTTGTCGCCGAGAATCCGAAGGGCCTCCTTCAGCAACGCCGCATCCGTCCAGCGACGCAGGTACGCGGCGGCGGGAGCAAACGGTCTTTCTGGAGGTTCAAGTCGATCCGCGCTGGCGTGATGGAGTTCCACCCATGCTCGATGGAGATCGTGAACGTCATCAAGCGCTTTTTCGAGCTGATACATGTTCCACTCGGCGGTTTCATAGGGATCCGGGTCGATCTCGATGCCGCATCGCTGAAATCCATCGCGCAGATCGGAAACGGTCCGCGCACCTTCAATCACCTCGAGAAAGGGTCCGAACTCGGGAATCTCCGCGTAGCGGTCACGCAGGACGTCGAGGACCGCGTCGAACGGCACATCCCACCATCGCCTCGACCAGCCTGCCTCGCCGTCGAAATCTCGACTCGCTTTTTCGATCACGTGGAACAGATCCGGTTCTTTCGCTTCAACGGCGACATGCCGGGCAAGACCGCGCAACAACGCCCTGGCCTCTTCCAGATGGGCCGCCGTCTGTTCCGACACACTCTTGTTCTCGACGGTTTCGTACCGATCCCCGAGTTCCGCGAGAGCCGCGTTCCATCGCGGAAGCTGGGCAACATCCCCCAAAATCTTCCAGGCCGCCGCCCCCATCGCGTGGTCGTCACGGCTCCGCCGCGCCGCCGACAGCAGGTCCGAAGTCGGCCATTGCGGCAGATTGGCGTCCAGCCATTCCGTCAGGCCATCGACGTCGGCCGCCACCGCATCAAGTTCGCTGTCGGAAATCCCGAGCAGCATCAAGACCGGCCGGATGCGATCGACGAGCAGGCTGGCGTCGCCGGCCCATCGTTGGCGAACGTCCGCGAGCGCCTGCGAATCGATCTCCGACCGAGCCAGTGCCGATTCGATACGCTCCGGCGTCACTGCTTCCCCGATCTCAAGCGCTCCCAGGACGAGCCGGAGGTCCTTGAGAAGATCCTGCCGGTCGAGCACCGTCTGCCCCGCCGACGCGAGCTCGTCGTACGACTGCAGATCTCGCCGTACCGCGAGCACGTCGCCGTCCAACCATTGCGCCGACGGTTTACTCGAACCGACGACGAAGTCGCCGTCCGCCAGCTCGCCGCCGATTTCGTCACACTCCAGAACACGCGCGCGCCGAAGTCTGTCGGCAGCCTCGCCCCACGCGGTCGTCGCCGCGCCGGCCGGGTTGCCCCCCCCATGCGCGGCGACGGAAAGCAGAACAACAGGCAGCCATCCATATTTCGTCTCGTGGAGCGGCGCCGCTCCGTCGGCTAGTCCTTCCCACCGAGCACCGTCGACGACATAGCGTTCCTTGAGCCGAGAGGCCCGTCTGACGTCTGTCGCCCCCACGAGCGCATCAGCCATTCGGCGGGCATCCCGCAAGAAGCCCATCTCGACGATCGCTTTTCCGTGTTCCTGAAGTGTCCGCGCACGTTCCCGATCGTCGGGCAGGTAGACATGCTCCAGTTCACGTCGTCCTCGTGTCGAAAACGTACGTCGCCCGGTCCTTACAAGAAACGTGTCGGGAACACCCCTGTCCGGATCCAGATGCCGCCATGCGTCGCGCACTTGACCGACGAACACGTCGAAACGACCGGCAGGCACCCGGTTGGCGGTCCACGCGGCCGCCAGAGCCTCCAACAGCTCCGGACCTGTCCGATCTTCTTCGGTGGGGTACACGTTCAGCCCAAGCCCTGCAAGTTGGTCTTTCAGGCTGGAATCGTCACCCAATCGGTGCGCAAGCTCCAGCGACAACGGATCGAGATGCGAGTAGCGATCAGACTGCCCCCGAAGATGCGATTCCGGCACCAGCCAGCGCCCCGAAAGCGGCAACATCTCCCCGGCGCCATCGCACAGCCACGCCGACGTCCGCAACCAATGCTTCAAGGGCGAGCAAAGCGGCTCCGACTGCCAGGCGTCGCCGGCAATCTTCCTCACCGTGACCGCCTCCCAGCCCTTGTTCCAGTGACCGAGGGAAGCGATCACCAGGCGGGAAAAGGCGCGGCGCCCGGAAGCGTTCAGTTCCGCCAGGTAGTAAATTTCCGGCAGCAGCAGGATTCCGCACAACTCGTATTCGAACCGCATAACGTACGGCGCTTTCCATACGGCCCCCTGCGCAACCCTGCGCCACTCCGCCCACGCTTCCGGCGGCGTGTCGGGAGGCGGCGTCTCCGGAAGTTCCTTGCGGTGGCGATCCATGTGGAAAGGTTCGGTCGCGGCAGGTTGTAGCCTCAACCCATCGACTACTCCCGCGCGGGAAAACAACTCGTCCCGATCGGCCACGTCGATGCCCCAGCGCGCATCGTCCGGAGGCAAGAGCAAGGTGCTCGTCAGCCGATCGGCGGATTCGCCCGGAAGTTCATGGGCCAGCGCCGCGATTTCTTCACCATGCCGGTTCGGCCAACCGGGTCCGAAAACAGATTCCTTCATCGAGAACCAGCCGCCGCGGCAGGCGGACGGAAGACTCCCGAGCAGCGGCGACAACGCGTCCGGCGGCTCGTCGCCGACAAGCCGAAGCGTCCAGGCGAGGATCGCCGCGCAACTGTCGCCCTCCGCGCTCCCATGCGGAACGGGCAACGAAGGCAGCGCGGGGATCACGACGTTGCGGAGCAGATCTTCACGCCGGGGGCTCCGCGTGAACCGTCCGTCGAGGAACTTCTGAACTTCGGTATTGCGCCGCGGTTGGCCCTCGTGGGTTCGGACATCCGGATGCAGAAAAGCGATGCGCTCCTGAAGCGCCTCGGGAACTTCTTCGACGAGTTCCGCAACGTCATCGACTCCTTGCACCGGCTGAAAGAACAATTTCATGGAGTCCGACGCCGCGATCAGGCGCCCATCCCCGGCGGGTAGAAAACGCGCGTGCTCCAGTGGATCGGGGCCATGCCGCGGCGCTGAGCGAAGGCGGTGCGGCAGAATCGCAAGCAGGCTGCGCAGGTAGCCGTTCCAGTCGCTCTCCGGCGCGAATTCCTTGATCTGCCGCCCCATCTTCTCGATCGTGCCGATCCACTCGCCGTTCGTCGGATCCGGTTGGCCTTCAAGGTCGTCGAGCAGCTTCCTGACCGCGTCCCTTCGACCATCGAGTTCCGTCGACACGACAGCGAACGCGGCGACCTTTCGCCATCTGTCGATTCCGATCGGGTCTTCCCCATCACACTCCGGCATCAGCCGCGCCTCGCCGGGAACACACCATCCGCCGTCGCAAAGAACTACGGCCTGCTGGTCGAGTGGACAGCCTCGGTCGGCCGCGCGATCACGGAGTTTGGAAACCAGTGGCCATTGTTCACCGCCGGCCGAAGTCGTGGACGCGAGGACGTCCAGGACCGCCCGCGCGCGCCAGCCTTCCGGCCGCCCCGCCACCAGCCCGCGAACGGCGTCGAGGCACAGGTCCAGCACGTTTTCCAGAAGGAGTTTGTTGTACGGCTCACTGAAGTCGATGTGACGGCGGTCGAGAGAACCGTAGAAGGGAGCATGGACGTGTGCGCCCGTTCCGGTCGTCTTTTCCGTCGGCAAAAAGATGACGAAGACACCCTTCGGCGGCGCGAGAGCGTCTTCGACGGCGACTCCCAGGGCGGCCTGCTGCACTTCGGGCCAGCGGTTGGGCAGATGCGCGGCCGCGCTCCGGATCTGCGCGGCCGCGTCCGGGTCCTGGTCGCCGCCTGCAACACGAGTCCACACGTGGAACCGGCGCGCGGCGACGTCGGCAGGCTCCGTTTCCGCTTCCGCGGTCTCGACCCGCAGCCGGCGGCAGCGGGTCCGTGGATCTCCCGCGGGGCTCTCCTCTCGCTCGACTCTTCGATACAGAATGCTACGCTCGCCGTCGACTTCGATGACAAGCTCCGCGAGATGATCGAGAAAGATGACCGACGAAGCATCCCGTAGAGCGTGAAGCTGCTCTTTCACCGCCTGAACAGCACTTTCCCCGTCCAAGGGCAGCCGAACCACGGTCGCATGCCCCTCGTCCAGTGGACTCCGCACTTCGCGCGGCATCGCCACGACTGGAAGCGGCATCAGGTACGGTGAGAGCGATTTCGCCTCTTGCGCGGCGTCGAGCCCTGTAGCTGCCGCGCGCTGGCGGTATTGATCCAGTTGATCCTGCGACCAGTCCACGAGCGGGCGTTCAGGAGCGAACGGCGAGCGTGCATCAAGTCCGCGTCGATCCAGATCCTGCGCGGCCTCCGCCACCCGGTCAACCACGGCAGGCTCGAAACGGAAGGCGAAGCACGTGTCGCTTCCAACCGGAGTGGTGGACCAGATTTCCGGGCAGCGGGACACTTCCAAAACACTCCGAAAACCCAAGCCCTTGTTGCCGACGCTCTTGTTCGGATCCTTCGGGCTCTGCGCGAGCTGGCAAATCGCCGTGAAGTCCTTGCGGACAAACGGGTATCCGCTGTTCGCGACGAGAAGCACGGGTTCAGGATCGGTGCTCAATACGAACGATATGCGACGCGGGTCGTTCGGCCCGGAATCCTTCAGCGCGTCATGGGCATTCTGCAACAATTCCAGGACGCACCGTCCTCGATATTCCTGAGCGATCTGCGCGTCGAGACTGGCGATTGTCTGGTAGTTCCGCGTTCCGTTCTTGAGTTCATCGAAGAACGTCCGGACCTGACCGTCGGCCCGATCGACGATGAGCCTGTCCCCCGCCAGCCTGGTTGACGAACTGTACGAACCGTGATTACTGGTCATGTCCGGCAACAACCTCGTCGGCAGCGGCGGCGCCGGGCGGATGCCCAGCACGGCGTGCCAGTAGGCCCAGGAGCGCGCGTCGAACACGCCGGGGATGCCGGCTCGCAGCGCCTCGCGCAAGCGATCGTCGGTGAACCGCGCCCGCACCACCCGGAGGTCGTCGACCGTGCCGTAGGTCATGGCGTAACTCAGGAACAGGAGCGGTTCGGCCAGCGTCTCCTCCGGCGTCTTGAACCAGACCATACGCTTCGCCACCCGGAGCAGGTCCGCCGGCGCGTCCGGCTTCGTCATGACGCCTCCGGCGTCTTCGGGGCGGCGGCGCTGCTGCTCGCGCCGGGGCCGACGCTGGACGTGGCGGGACTGCCCGTCCCCCTCTTCGACGCCGCGGGCGTGGCGCTGTTCGGCGCCGTGCTGGCCGCCGACTGGAGCCTGGAACGGACGTCGAGGTGACCGACTTCGACATGGGTGGTGTCTCCTTCCCCCCGGCTCATCGGCCAAAGTGTCCGTGTTCACTTGGAGGATACGCCACCTGCGCCCCCGATCCACAACTGTCGGTTATACACCTCACAAAGGTTTCATGAACCCCATCGCGGGCGCCCCGATCAGGACGTAGTCGGCGCCCGAGTCCTCGAAGGCCCGCAACTCGTCGCCGTCCATCCTGCGAGCCTTCCACCCGCCCCGAAGACGACGCGTGAACGCTAGAAGTGGTACTTCAGGTGCAGGCTGACGCCGAACGACTCGACGCCGTCGAGCTCGATCTCGTAGGCGACCGGTTCGCTGCCGTCGAGTCTGAGCTGCGACTCGTGGCTCCGCAGGCGGTCCCACCGGCCGCCGTCCCGGAACGTGTCGAAGTCGACCCAGCGGCCCTTCACGCCCAACGACACCGATTCGCCGAGCGCGTAGTCCATCCCGAACAGGAGCTGGTAGCCGAACGGCGTATCGGCCAGGCCGGCCTGCTCGCTGATGACCGTCCCCGCGAGGTTGCGGCGGATCTGCTCCGCGTTGGGCAGGTCCGCGCCGGACGTGATGCGGGCGGGGTCGCTGTTCAGCAGACCGAGCGTTCCGTAGTCCACGCCGGTGAAGCCGACGCCTCCAAAGCCCACCCAGGGCGTGAAGCGGCCGGCGCCGAAGAAGTCGAAATACAGGTTGCCGAACACGTTGCGGCCGGCGACGCCGCCGAGCCGATCTTCCGCCAGCACCAGCTCGCCGGTCTGCCGCGCGGGGCCCGCCGTTCCCGAAGCGAACCGGACGTCGGCGTCCTCGCCCCGGTCATGGACCGAGCGGCCGGTGAAGTACTCCACTTCCGGGCGGAAACGGCCGAGCAGGCGGCCGGGGAACCGCTCCCGGAGGCTGTAGCCGGCGGCGGCGCCGGCCAGAACGCCCACGGCGCCGTCGAAGCGGCTCATCCAGCTGTCGCCCCGCCGCACCGGGTCCGTGCAACCGGGCACGTCGGCGAACAGCGGGTTGATGAACTCGTCACACACGGGACCCCGGTCGTCGTCGCGTCCCGCCAGGTCCGGCCCGGCGGCGAAACCGGCCCCGAGGTCCCCGCTCAGATAGAACTGGCCGCGCGCGAGGTCCGGCGCAAGCAGCAGGCCGCCGGCGGCGGCCGCCGTCAGGAAGGTCCGCCGCGCCTGCATCCGGCCGTCAGCCCTTCCGCCCGCGCAGTCTGCTCGTCATGCGGCGCAGACGTCCGCCCCCGCCCGCCTGCTCCGGCGGGGCCTCGGGGGTCTGGTCCGGCTTGCGGTCGGTCTTCGGCCTCTCGAGGTCGGGGTCGTACTCGCTGCCGAGCAGCTCCACCTGGGCCATCTCGGCCGCGTCGCCGCGCCGGAATCCGATCCGCAGCAGGCGCGTGTAACCGCCGGGGCGGTCGGAGAAGCGGGGCGCGATGGTGTCGAACAGCCTGGCCGCCACGGCCCGGTCCGCCAGGTCGCGGCGCACCGCGCGGCGCGCGTTCACCGCGCGGATGGTGTCGCCGCCGTCGGCGATGCCCCGCTTGGCGACGGTGATCAGACGTTCGACGAACGGCCGCAGCTCCTTGGCCTTGGCCACCGTCGTGCTGATCCGCCCGTGGCGCAGCAGGGCCTGCGCCTGATTGCGGAGCAGCGCGAGACGATGCTCGGTGACCCGCCCCAGCTTCCGGTGTGCGACGCGATGACGCATGGCTCGCTCACTCCGCCTGCGCGGGCACGCTGTCCGCCGGCTGGTCCAGCCGCATCCCGAGGCTCAGCCCCATGGCGAGCAGGATTTCCTTGATCTCGTTCAGCGACTTCCTTCCGAAGTTCTTCGTCCGGAGCATCTCGGGCTCGCTCTTCTGAACCAGCTCGCGAATCGTCTGTATGTTGGCGTTCTTCAGGCAGTTGTAGGAACGCACGGACAGCTCCAGCTCCTCGACGCTCTTGTCCAGATGCTCGTTCGCCGCCGCCGGCGGATCCGGCTCCGGTTCCTCCGGTTCCTTCTCCTCGTCGTCGACGTCGATGAAGATGCTCAGGTGGTCCCGCACGAGCCGCGCGCCCAGCGCCACGGCGTCGCGCGCGCTGACCGTGCCGTCGGTCCAGACGTCGATCGTCAGCTTGTCGTAGTCGGTCATCTGGCCGAGCCGCGCCGCCTCGACGAGGTAGTTCACCCTCTTGATCGGCGAGTGGACCGAATCGACCGGAATCCAGCCGATGCCCAGATCCTCGTCGAAGTTCTTGTCCGCGGACACGTAGCCCCGGCCCTGCTTGACGCGCATCTCCATGTCGAGGGCGCCGCCCTCCGACACGGTCGCGATGTGGACGTCGGGATCGAGGATCTCGACGTCGGCGTCGGCGCGGATGTCGCCGGCCTTGATCTCGCCTGGCGCGTCGGACCGGATGGAGACGGCCTTCACGCCGTCGACGTGCATCTTGATCGGCACCTGCTTGAGATTGAGGATGATGTCGGTCGCGTCCTCGACCACCCCCTGAATCGGGGAGAACTCGTGCAGCACGCCGTCGATCCTGACCGCCGTCACCGCCGCGCCCTCGATCGACGAGAGCAGCACGCGCCGCAACGCGTTCCCGATCGTCGTGCCGAAGCCCCGCTCGAACGGCTGCGCGTGAAAACGCCCGTAGCGGTCCGTGAGCGTCCCGCGGTCGTACTCCAGGACCTGCGGCCGCTGGAAGTCTTTCCACAACATCGAGTTCAGTCCTTTCCGCGCAGTACGCGGGCGACGGCTGCGCCGGCGGGCCCTACTTCGAGTAGAGCTCGACTATCAACTGCTCCTGCACCGGCAGATTCAACTGTTCCCGGGTCGGCACGGCCGCGAACCGTCCCTCCTGCCCGTCGACGCCCAGTTCGAGCCACTCCGGAACGCCGCGCCCCTTGACCTCTTCGCGGGCGTAGGCGATCGCGGGGTTGCTCACGCTCTTCGCCTTCACGCTCACCCGATCCCCGGCCCGCAGGGAGTACGAGGGAACGTCGGCGCGCCGGCCGTTCACGAGAAAGTGCCCGTGCCGCACCAACTGCCGCGCCTGGGGCCGCGAGGTGGCGAATCCGAGCCGGTAGACGACGTTGTCGAGCCGGCTCTCGAGCAACTGCAGCAGCGTCTCGCCGGTGATCCCCTTGCGCCGGTCCGCCTCGTGAAAGTACCGGCGGAACTGCCGCTCGAGCACACCGTACATCCGCTTCACGCGCTGCTTTTCGCGCAACTGCAGCCCGTAGCCCTGCAGCTTGGCCTTGCGGCCCTTGCCGTGGTGCCCGGGCGGCACGTTGCGCCGCTCCACCGCGCACTTCTCGGCGTGGCAGCGCTCACCCTTGAGAAACAGCTTCATGCCTTCCCGCCGGCACAAGCGGCAGACCGGACCAGCGTACCGTGCCATGCTCTCAGCTCCCCCTCGCTCGACCGCGCCCGCGCGTCACACCCGCCGCTTCTTCGGCGGCCGGCACCCGTTGTGCGGGATGGGCGTCACGTCGCGGATCGACTTGACGTCGAGGCCGACCGACGTCTGGAGCGCCCGTATCGCCGACTCCCGGCCGGCCCCCGGCCCCTTCACCCGAACCTCGACGGTGCGCACGCCGAACGCCTTGGCCGCGTGCCCCGCCGCCATCGCGGCCTGCGTGGCCGCGAAGGGGGTCCCCTTGCGCGACCCCTTGAAGCCGATGCCGCCGGCGCTCGACCACGACAGCACCGCGCCCGTGCTGTCGGTCACGGTGATGATGGTGTTGTTGAACGACGCCTGGATGTGCACCACCCCGTGATGGACCACCCGCTTTTCGCCGCGCTTCTTGAACGTCTTCTTCCGGCGCTTCGGCCGGCCGGCCGGCTGCTTCCCCGATTCGCTGTCGCTCTTGGCCATGGTCGCGTCTTCGATGCTGTCACGCGGTCGTCGGACCGCCGGGTCAACTGGTCTTCTTCTTGGCGACGGCGCCGCGGCGCGGACCCTTGCGGGTCCGGGCGTTCGTGTTCGTGCGCTGGCCGCGCACCGGCAGATTGCGCCGGTGGCGGAGACCGCGGTAGCACCCGATCTCGATCAGGCGCTTGACGTTCAGCGAGATCTCCTTGCGCAGGTCCCCCTCGACCCGCCCGTACTCCTCGACGGCGCGGCCGATCTGCCGCACCTCCTCCTCGGTCAGGTCCTTGACGCGCGTGTCCGGACTCACGCCGGCCGCGTCCAGGATCTCGACCGACCGGGCCGGTCCGATGCCGAAGATGTAGGTCAGCCCGACCTCGACCCGCTTGGTGCGTGGAAGATCGACGCCCGCGATGCGTGCCATGAGCCGTTCACCCCTGCCTCTGCTTGTGCTTCGGGTTGGTGCAGATGACCCGCACCACGCCCCGGCGGCGCACGATCTTGCACCGGCTGCACATCCGTTTGACCGAAGCCCGCACTTTCATGACGTTCTCTTTCTCCGTGGATCGGGGAAGCCCCGACGGTCTCTCAGGCGCCCTCGCCCAGCGCCCACCACGTCGCGGCGGCGCCGTCCCCGCAAACCCGCGCCTCCGGCCGCGGGCGGCTCAACACGAGCGGCCCGTCGGCGGTGACCGCCACCGAATGTTCGAAATGCGCGGCCAGACTGCCGTCGCGCGTGACGGCGGTCCACCCGTCGCGAAGCACCTTCACGGCCGGGCGCCCCATGCTGACCATCGGCTCGATGGCCAGGACCATGCCCTCCACGAGCCGCGGCCCCTGCCCCGGCGCGCCGTAGTTGGGCACCTGCGGGTCCTCGTGCAGGCTCGTTCCGATGCCGTGCCCGACGAACTCCCGAACGACGGAGTAGCCGTGCGCCTCGACGTGGCGCTGCACCGCGTGCCCGAGATCCGAAACGTGTCCGCCCGGCCGAACCTGGGAGATCGAACGGGCCAGGGCCTGCTCGGTCACGTGCAACAGCATCTCGGCGCGCTCGCTGATCGCGCCGACGGGCAGCGTGACCGCCGCGTCGCCGTACCAGTCGTCGAGCACGACCCCCAGGTCGATCGACACGATGTCCCCGCGGCGCAGCCGGCGGCCCGACGGTATCCCGTGCACCACTTCCTCGTTCACCGACGTGCAGAGGGTCGCCGGGTAGTCGTGATACCCCTTGAACGCGGGAATCGCCCCCGCCGCGCGCACGCGATCCTCCGCCAGCGCGTCCAGCTCGCGCGTCGTCACCCCGTCGTCCACGACCCGCCGCAACTCCCCCAGAACGTCGGCCACCAGGGCGTTGGCCGCGCGCATGCGCCGCAGTTCGGCCGGGCTCTTGCAGGAGATCATCGACTCTCCGGGCCCTAGGCGGTGCGCCGCACGTCCGGCCGGCCGTGGGCCGCGTCCGCCACCGCGGCGGCCACCTCGTCCTCGGCCAGGCCGCCGTCGACCGACCGGAACGTCGGACGATCGCGGTAGTAGTCGATCAGCGGCGCCGTCTGCCGCCGATACACCGCCAGCCGCTCCCGCACCACCGACTCGCGATCGTCCCGGCGCTGGACGAGCGCGCCGGCGCAGTCGGGACACGCGGACGGCGGGCTCCCCTTCCGCGCGCCGACGATCGTTCCGCACGCCGCGCACACGCGGCGCTTCGACAGCCGGCGAACGACGTCCTCGTCGCGCACCGCGACGTCGATCACGACGAGTGGACTCCGCCCGGCGAGCATCGCGTCGAGCGCCTCGGCCTGGGCGACGGTGCGCGGAAACCCGTCGAGGACGAAGCCCGCCGCCGCGTCGGGCCGCTGAAGCCGCTGCCGCACGATCCCGATCACGACGTCGTCGCCGACGAGCCGCCCCGCGTCCATGATCGCCGCCGCGGCGCGGCCGAGCGCGCTGCCCGCCTCCACCGCCTCGCGCAGGATGTCGCCGGTGGCCACGTGCGGCACGCGGAACCCGCGGGCCAGACGGCGCGCCTGCGTGCCCTTGCCGGCCCCCGGCGGCCCCATCAGCATCAGGTTCCCCGTCATCGGTCCGCGAGCGCTCCTCGGCGCCAGCTCCGTGACGTTCGACGGAACCCGCCGCCGCCCGCCCACCGCGGCCCCGTCCCCTTCATGCCCCGGAAAGTCCAATCCGTCCCCTCGGTGTTCCGCGCGGGCGCGAACCGTCCGCCGCCCCGCCGCCCCGCGCGGGTTCTCCCCTGCATCCGGCGCTCCCTATGCGCGCCGTCCCCGGATCCGCGTCTTCTTCATGAATCCGTCGTAGTGCCGCATGATCAACTGCGATTCGACCTGCTGCACCGTGTCCATCGACACGCCCACGATGATCAGCAGCGACGTGCCGCCGAAGTAGAACGTCACGCCCAGTCCGTTGGTGATGAACGACGGCAGCATGACGTCGAGCTGATCGCCGATGAACGGGACCGCGTCGGCTCGGAATCCCGTGATCATCAGGTCGGGCATGACCGCCACCAGCGCCAGGTAGATCGACCCCGCGAAGGTGATCCGCGTCAGGATCGTGTCGATGTGCTCGGCGGTCCGCTTGCCCGGGCGGATGCCGGGGATGAACCCGCCGTACTTGCGCATGTTCTCCGCGACGTCGTCCGGATTGAAGATGATCGCGGTGTAGAAGTAGGCGAAGAAGATGATGCCGGCGACGAACAGCAGGTAGTAGGCGGGCATCCCGTTCTGCAACTGATCGGTCACCGTCTGGAACCAGCCGCCCACCGGGAACGCGGTCGCCGCCGTCGCCGGAAACGCCAGGATCGACGAGGCGAAGATCACCGGGATGACGCCGCCGGTGTTGACCTTCAGCGGGATGTGCGTGCTGGTGCCGCCGTACATGCGGCGCCCCACGACCCGTTTGGCGTACTGCACGGTCACGCGCCGGTGTCCGCGCTCGATGAACACCACCGCGGCGATGACCGCGACCATGACGACCACCAGGGCGATCAACGTGAACAGGCCGATCGCGCCGCTGCGCATCTGATCCAGGGTCGTGAGCACGGCCGTCGGCAGGCCGACGACGATGCCCGCGAAGATGATCAGCGACATGCCGTTGCCGACGCCGCGCTCGGTGATCTGCTCGCCGAGCCACATGATCAGCGCCGTCCCCGTCGTCAGGGTCAGCACCGTCATCAGGCGGAACGACCAGCCCGGCTCGTAGACCAGCGGCAGGCCGCCCGCGATGTTGGTCTGCCGCTCCAGGAAGATCGCGATCGCCAGCGACTGGACGATACAGAGCAGGATGGTGCTGTACCGCGTGTACTGCGTGATCTTGCGGCGGCCCAGCTCCCCTTCCTTCGACAGGCGCTCAAGGTACGGCCAGACGACGGTGAGCAGCTGCAGGATGATCGACGCGCTGATGTAGGGCATGATGCCCAGCGCGAAGATCGTCGCCTGCGCGAGGTTGCCGCCCGAGAACATGTTGTACAGGCCGAACATGGTGTTGCCGGCCTGCTCGACGAGAATCTGCAGCGCCTCGGTGTTCACGCCCGGCGTCGGAATGTGGCTGCCGATGCGGTACACGCCCAGGATGCCGAGCGTGAACAGCACCCGCTTGCGCAGCTCCGGGATCGCGAAGACGTTCTTGACGCTTTCGATCATGGCGTGGCTTCCCCGGCCTTCGGCCGCACGCGCGGGGCCACTTCCGCACGCCCGCCCGCGGCCGCGATGCGCTCGCCCGCCCGGGCGCTGAAAGCGTGCGCCGTCACGGCCAGCGCCCTGGTCAGCTCGCCGCGCGCGAGCACCTTGACCAGCCCCGTGCGGCTGAGCATCCCCTTCTCGCGCAGGACCTCCGGGGTCACCTCGGCGCCCGCCTCGAAGCGCTCTTCGAGCGTGTCGAGGTTGATCACCTCGTAGGACACCCGGAACGGGTTGTGGAAACCGCGCTTGGGCAGCCGCCGGTGAATCGGCATCTGCCCGCCTTCGAAGCCCGGCTTCCTCGAGTACCCCGAGCGCGATTGCTGGCCCTTGTGCCCGCGGCCCGCGGTCACCCCGGCGCCGCTTCCTTCGCCGCGTCCGATCCGCTTCCGGCGGCGCCGCGCGCCCGCCGGCGGCTGCAGCGTGCTGAGGTCCATCTTGTCCTTCGCCATCGTCAGCACTCCGTCGTCGTCACCAGATGCCGGACGGCCCGGATCATGCCCCGGATCGACGGGTTGTCGACCACGTCGACCGAATGGCCGACGCGGCGCAGGCCGAGCCCGCGGACGATCCGCTGCTGGCGCTTCTCGTAGCCGATCCAGCTCTTGACGAGGGTGACGCGGACGCGCCGGGCCTCGTCGTTGCGTCTGGCTGGTGGTCTCATGTCGTCGCTCCGCCCCGCGCGTCCCGGCCGGCCAGCTCCTCGATTTCCCTCCCGCGCAGCCGGGCCACCTCGACCGGGTCCTTGAGCCCGCCGAGCCCGGCGAACGTCGCGCGCACGACGTTCTGGGGATTGTCGGACCCGAGCGACTTCGTCAGGATGTCGTGAATCCCGGCCAGCTCGACGACCGCCCGCACGGCGCCCCCGGCGATGATGCCGGTCCCTTCCGGCGCGGGCTTCAACAGGACGCGTCCGGCTCCGAACCGGCCGAGGATCGGGTGCGGAATCGACGTCGCCTGCAACGGCACCCGGATGAGGGCCTTCTTCGCGGCCTCGATGCCCTTCTTGATCGCCGACGGCACTTCCTTGGCCTTGCCGACGGCGAAGCCGCAGTGGCCCGCCCCGTCCCCGACGACGACCAGCGCGCTGAAGCTGAGGTTCTTGCCGCCCTTGACGACCTTGGTGACCCGGTTGATGGAGACGACCGCGTCCTTGAGGTCGAACACCGTCGGATCGATCCTGGCTCGTGATTCGCGCATCAGTTTCTGCGACCTCGCGCTGCTAGAACTCCAGCCCGCCTTCGCGGGCCGCATCGGCGACCGAGCGCACCCGCCCGTGGTACGGGAAGCCGCCGCGGTCGAACACGACGCGCTTGACGCCCTTCGTCAGGGCCCGCTCCGCCACGACGGCTCCGACGACCCGGGCGCCGGCCTTGTTCCCGCCCCGCGCCCCGTCCTCGAACCGCCCCCGGACGGCGGGCTCGGTGCTCGACGCCGACGCGATGGTGCGCCCGGCGCGGTCGTCTATCACCTGCGCCGAGATGTGCGCCAGACTGCGGCTCACGGCGAGCCGGGGCCGCTCGGCCGTCCCGCCGACACGCTGACGCTGCCTCAGCCGCACCCGCGTGCGGCGGTCCTTCTTCGTCGTGACTCTCATGGCTATGCGCCGGTCTTTCCGACCTTCTTCTTGAGCACTTCGCCGGTGTACCGCACACCCTTCTGCTTGTACGGATCGGGCTTGCGGAGGGCGCGGACGTCCGCCGCCACCTGCCCGACCCGCTGCCGGTCGATCCCGCTGACGGTGACGTGCGTCTGCTTCTCGACCGTGATCTCGACGTCGGCCGGCACGTCGAACTCGATCGGATGCGAGTAGCCCAGCGAGAAGACCACCTGCTTGCCGGCGCGCTCCGCCCGGTAGCCGATGCCGACGATGTCGAGCTCCTTCCGGAAGCCCTCCGACACGCCGCGCACGGCGTTCGCCACCAGACTGCGGCCGAGCCCGTGGAACTTCCCCAGCGCCGCGTCCTCCCGCACCGGGCGGACCAGCAGCCGGCCGCCGGAGGCCTCGACGCGCACATCCGGCGGCAACGCCTGGGTCAGCGTCCCCTTCGGCCCCCGGACCTCGACCGCGTCCGGCCGGACGTCGACCCGCACGCCCGGCGGGATCGGAATCGGCTTCTTGCCTACGCGCGACATCCCGCCCCCCGCGCCGCCGAAACGCCGGTCCCGCTACCAGACATTGCACAACACCTCGCCGCCGACGCCCGCCCGGGCCGCCTCGCGCCCGGTCATCAGACCCCGCGACGTCGTGAGGATGCTGGTGCCGAGACCGGCCAGGACCGGCGGCGCCTTGGCGCGGCCGTAGTAGACGCGGCGCCCCGGGCGGCTGACGCGCCGGAGCCCCGAGATCACGCGCTCGCCCCGCGGACCGTACTTCAGATACAACCGCAGGACCCGCAACGGATGGTCGCCGCGCGGGTTCCTCAACTCGAGCTGCCGGAAACCGGCGATGTAGCCCTCGCTCTCCAGGATCCGCGCGATGCCGGCCTTCAGCCGCGAGTCGGGCACGTCCACGCGCGGGCGGCGCCCCATCGTCGCGTTGCGAATCCTCGTCAGCATGTCGGCAATCTGATCAGCCATGCTTCTTCTTCGTTCCCGCCTTCCCGACCCCGGACCGCCCGGCCGGGCGCGCCGCGCGGCCGGGCCCCGTCACGCGCGAAGCCCCTACCAACTGCTCTTGATCACACCCGCGATCTCGCCTTCGAGCGCCAGCTTCCGGAAGCAGAGGCGACAGAGGCCGAACTTCCGCAGGTACCCGCGCGGGCGCCCGCACAGCTTGCAGCGGTTCCGCAGCCGCACGCGGAACTTCGGCGGCTTCTTCTCCTTGACGATCTTCGCGGTGGTGGCCATAGGCTGTTCGTCCGTCTCAGTTCTTGCGGAACGGCATCCCCATCAGTTGCAGCAGCTTGCGGCCTTCCTCGTCCGTACGCGCCGTCGTCACCACCGAGATGTTCATGCCACGGGCCTGATCGACCTGCATGTAGTCGATCTCGAGGAAAATCAACTGGTCCTTCAGGCCGAGGGTGTAGTTGCCGCGGCCGTCGAAGCCCCTGGGGGACACGCCGCGGAAGTCGCGCACGCGCGGCAGCGCGATCGAGACGAGCCGATCGAGGAACTCGTACATGCGCGCGCCGCGCAGCGTCACCATCACGCCGATCGGCATCCCCTGGCGCACCTTGAACTGCGCGACCGACTTGCGCGCGCGGCGCGTGACCGGCCGCTGGCCGGTGATGAGCGCCAGCTCCTTCGCGCCGACGTCGATCAGCTTCGAGTTCTGCGTCGCGGCGCCCAGCCCCATGTTGACGACGACGCGCTCGATCTTCGGCACCGCCATCACGTTGGCGTAGCCGAACTCCTTGCGCAGGGCCGGGACGACGTCGCCGTGGTAGCGCTCGCGCAGACGGCTCATTTGTCCACCGCTCCGTCGCACTTGCGGCAGATGCGCACCTTGCGGCCGTCGCCGAGCAGCTGCCGGCCGATCCGCGTCGGCGCGCCGCACTCCGGGCACACGATCTGCACGTTGGAAGCGTGCAGCGAGGCCTCGCGCTCGACGATGCCCCCCTTGACGTTGGCCCGCGGGTTCGGCTTCGTGTGCCGCTTGATGAAGTTCACGCCCTCGACCACCACGCGGTTGCGGGCGGGCAACACCTTGAGGACACGGCCGCGCTTGCCGCGGTCCCGGCCGGCCATGACCACCACGTTGTCGTTCTTGCGCACCGGGGTGCGTAGTCGGGACATGATCCTGGGCTCTTCCTGTCTCGGGACCCTCACAGCACTTCCGGTGCGAGCGAGATGATCTTCATGAACTTCCGCTCGCGCAGCTCCCGCGCCACGGGGCCGAACACGCGCGTGCCGACCGGCTCGTTCTGATCGTTGACGAGGACGGCCGCGTTGCGGTCGAAGCGGATGTAGCTGCCGTCCCGGCGGCGCTGCTCCTTGCGCGTGCGCACGATGACCGCCTTGACGACCTGCCCCTTCTTCACCGCGGCGTCCGGCGCCGCTTCCTTGACCGCGGCCGTCACGAGGTCGCCGAGCCGGGCGTAGCGGCCGGTGGCGCCCCCCAGGGGGTTGATCACCGCGATCTTGCGCGCCCCGGAGTTGTCCGCGACGTCGAGTATGGACTGCATCTGGATCATCGAACCACCCCGCTGCATGCGGTCGGCGAGGCGTCCCGCCGGGACGCCGCCGCTCCCCGGCCGCCGGCGCCCGGCGCGCGCTCCCGCCGCGCCCCGCCCGGCGGGAGCACGGCCGATCCCGATGCGACTCGCTGATCCATCAAACCGTCTCGGCCCGGTCGATCACCCGCGTGACGACGAAGCGCTTGCGCTTGCTGAGCGGCCGCGACTCCGCCATGGCCACGCGGTCGCCGACCCGCGCGGCGTTGTCCTCGTCATGCGCCATGAACGTCCGCGTCCGGCGGCGTATCTTGCGATAGACGTCGTGACGCACGCGGCGCTCGACCGCGACGATCACGCCCTTGTCCATCTTGTCCCGGACCACGACGCCCACGACTTCGCGCTGGTTCCCCATCGGATTCACTCGCGCCGTCAGCCGGCCGAATCGGGCTCCGCGGCGGCGCGGGCCGCCTCCAGCTCGCGCTCCCGCAAGAGCGTCTTCACCCGCGCGCGGTCGCGGCGCAACCCCCGCATCTTGTACGCGGCGTCCGACTGCCCCATCGACTTCTGGAGCCGCAGCCTGAACACCTGGTCATCGAGTTCCCGCACGCGCTGCTCGAGCTGGTCGGTCCCCAGATCCCGCAGCTCGGACGCCTTCGCCATCACACCCCCGCCTCGCCGAACCGGGTCGCGAAACGAGCCTCCAGCGGCAGCTTCGCCGCGGCGAGCTGCATGGCGCGCTTCGCATCGGCCGCGCTCACGCCCTCCATCTCGAACAGGATGCGCCCCGGCCGCACGACGGCGACCCACTGCTCCGGCGCGCCCTTGCCCTTGCCCATCCTCGTCTCCTGCGGCTTCTTGGTGATCGGCTTGTCCGGAAACACCCGCACCCAGATCTTGCCCCCGCGCTTGACGAACCGCGTCATCGCGACGCGCGCCGCTTCGATCTGGCGGTCGGTGATCCAGCACGGCTCCATCGCCCGCAGTCCGTAGTCGCCGAACGACACGGCCGAGCCCCGCCACGCCCGGCCGGCCATGCGGCCGCGGTGCTGCTTGCGGTACTTGACCTTCTTGGGCATCAACATGACGCGTCACTCCTCCCGGCCGTCCCCGCCGCGGCGCCCCTAGGCGCGCGCCCCCCGCCGCGGCGCGCGGTACTCCTCCTCGCGGCCCACCAGCGGCGTCAGGCGCTCTCCCTTGTAGAGCCACACCTTGATGCCGATCACCCCGTAGGTCGTGCGCGCCTCGCCGAAACCGTAGTCGATGTTCGCCCGCAGGGTCTGGAGCGGAAGCTGACCGTGCAGGTACCATTCCGAACGCGCGATCTCGGCCCCGTTCAGGCGCCCCCCGACCCGCACCTTGATGCCGCGCGCGCCGAACCGCAACGCCGCCTCGACCGCCTTGCGCATCGCGCGCCGAAACGCGACCCGCTTCTCGAGCTGCAGCGCCACGTTCTCGCTGACGAGCTGCGCGTCGAGCTCCGGTTTCTGGATCTCCTGGATGTTGATGAAGACCTCGCGCTTCGTCCGCTTCTGGATCTCGGTCTTGAGCTTGTCGACCTCGGTCCCCTTGCGGCCGATGATGATGCCGGGGCGGGACGTGTAGACGTCGAGCTTCAGGTTGTTGGCGGCCCGTTCGATCTCGATCCGGGACACGCCGGCGTGCGAGAAGCGGACCTTCAGCTCGCGCTTCAGGGCGAGGTCCTCGTGCAACAGCTTCGCGTAATCGCGATCGGCGTACCAACGGGATCGCCACGTCTTGTTGAAACCGAGACGGAAGCCGTACGGATGAACTTTCTGCCCCATGCTCTCAGACTCTTCTCTTCCCCGGCCCGCCCCGCGTCACCTGATGCCCAGGATGCCGCCCGGCGGCAGCGTGGGCGGTTCCTCGTCGGAGTCGTCCGGCTCCGGCTTCTCTTCCGGCTCCGGCGCCTCCGGCCCGTCTTCCGGCTCCGGCTCGGGAGCCTCCGACTCCGGTTCGGGCTCGACGGGCTCCGGGAGCGTGTCCGTCCGCGCCGCGCCGGGAGCCGGAGCCTCCGGCGGCGTCCCCGTTTCCGGAACCTCCGGCTCCGGGGCCGTCTCCGGCGCCCGCAACGCGGCGGTCCGCTCTCTCCTCCGGCCGCCAGCGCCCGCCGCGCCCGGCCCGCCCCGGCCGCGCCGGTTCCGCGGAGCCCGCCCCTCGGGCCGCTCCTCGACGATGACCGTCAGGTGCGACGTCCGCTTCAGAATGCGGAACGCGCGCCCCATGGGGGCGGCGCGGATGCGCTTCAGGGTCGGCCCCTGATCCGCGTAGCACTCGCGCACGTACAACCGCTCGACCTCGCCGCCGCCTCCCTGCTTCTGGTTGGCGTTCGCGACGGCCGACCGCAGGACCTTCTCGACGTCCCGGGCCACGCCCTTGCGCGTGAAACGCAACGCCGCCAACGCGGCGTCGACCTCCTGGCCGCGAATCAGATCGATGACGAGCTTCGCCTTCTGGGCCGAGGTGCGGACGTACCGCGCGGTGGCGCGCCCCTCGATCACCGTCCGCCTCCCCTCGACACGGCCTTCTCGCTCTTGGTCGGGTGGCCCCGGAACAGGCGGGTCGGCGCGAACTCGCCGAACTTGTGCCCGACCATGTTCTCGGTGACGTACACCGGCACGAACTTCTTCCCGTTGTGGACCGCTATCGTGTCTCCCACCATCTCGGGAACCACCGTCGAGCGGCGCGACCAGGTCTTGACGACCTTCTTGACGCCGCTGCGGTTCATCTCCTCGACCCTCTCGAGGAGCGGCAAATCGACGAACGGGCCTTTCTTCAGCGAGCGGCTCATGACCTTGATTCCTGACTACCGCCTCTTCTTGCGCGAGATGATGAAGCGATCGGAGGGTTTCCGCTTGCGCGTCTTGTAGCCCTTGGCCGGAACGCCCCACGGCGACACCGGGTGCCGGCCGCCCGCCGCGTGTCCCTCTCCGCCGCCGAGCGGATGGTCCACCGGGTTCATCGCGTTTCCGCAGACGTGCGGCCGCCGGCCGCGCCAGCGCCGCCGCCCCGCCTTCCCCATCCGGACGTTCTCGTGGTCGACGTTGCCGACCTGGCCGATCGTCGCCACGCACCTGGGCATGACGAGGCGCGTCTCGCCCGAGGGCAGGCGGACCGTGACGTACTTCCCGTCCTTGGCCACCACCTGCACGGACGCGCCGGCGCTGCGGGCGAGCTGCCCGCCCTTGCCGGGCCGCAGCTCGACGTTGTGGACCTGCGTGCCGAGCGGAACGTTGCCGAGCGGAAGCGCGTTGCCCGGCAGGATGTCGACGTCCGGGCCGGCCACGACCGTGTCGCCCACCTTCAGCCCGAGCGGATGCAGGATGTAGCGCTTCTCGCCGTCGGCGTAGGCGACCAGGGCGATGCGGGCCGAGCGGTTGGGGTCGTACTCGATGGTCGCCACCTTCGCGGGCACGCCGATCTTGTCGCGCTTGAAGTCGACGACCCGGTAGGCGCGCTTGTGCCCGCCGCCGCGCCACCAGATCGTGATCGACCCGCTGTTGTTCCGGCCGCCCGACTTCTTGAGCGGCTGCGTCAACGGCCGGTACGGCCGCGTCGCGGTGATCTCGTCGAACGTCTGCACGCTCTGAAACCGCCGGCCGGCCGACGTCGGCTTGTGCTTGCGAATGGCCATGGGCTCGCTTCCCGATTCCCGCCGGTCCTATGCGCCCTCGAGGAACTCCGGCACCGACTCTCCGGGGCTCAGGCGGACGTACGCCTTCTTCCAGTCCGGCCGCTGGCCCGCGAACCGTCCCTGGCGCTTGATCTTGCCGTGCACGATCGAGGTCCGCACCTCGGCCACCTTCGCGCCCAGGAGCTGCTGCACCGCGCGCTTGACGTCGACCTTGGTCGCGCCCATCGCCACCTCGAAGGCGATGATCCGGCCCTCGCGCATCACCGTGGTCTTCTCGGTCACCAGCGCCCGCCGGATCACGTCGGTCAGCTTCATGGGGTCACCACCCGCGCCAGGCGCTCCGCCGCCGCCCGGCTCACGACGAGCCGTCCGGCGTTCGCCACGTCCCGCGCGGTCACGCGGTTCGACGCCGCCACCCGCACGCCGGGCAGGTTGCGGACGGAGCGCACCAGGTTGGCGTCCGGCGCCACGTCGACCAGCAGCGCCTTGCCGGTCACGCCCAGCCCGTCGAGCAACTCCACCGCCAGCCGGGTCTTCGGCTCGGCGACGGCGAAGGCGGACAACACGATGACGGCGCGCTCCTCGAACTTCGCGCGCAGGGCGGCGCGCAAGGCGCCCCGCGCGACCTTGCGCGGCAGACGATAGCCGTAGTCGCGCGGCCGCGGGCCGAACACGATTCCGCCGGTGCGCCACAGCGGATTGCGCGCCTCGCCGACCCGGGCGCGGCCCGAGCCCTTCTGGCGCCACGGCTTGCGGCCGGTGCCGCTGACGAGCCCGCGCGTCTTCGTGGCGTGCGTGCCGCGCCGCGCGCCCGCCTGCTCGTGGACCACCGACTCCCAGACCAAGCTGGAGGCGATCGGGCCGTCGAACAGGTCGTCGCTCAACTCCAGCGCGCCGACCGTCTCGTTGTTCTCGTCGACCACGTCACACGTCATCGTCAGCGCTTCTTCTTCTCGCCGGCCGCCGGCGCCGCCGGCTCCCGGCGCGGCGCAACGGCCCGGCGGATGACCACGTACGCGCCCGCCGCGCCGGGCACCGCGCCGGTGACGACCAGCCGGTCGCTCTCGGCGTCCACGGTGACGACGCGCAGGTTGCGGACCGTCACCCGGTCCACGCCCATGTGCCCCGGGGCCCGCATCCCCTTGAGGACCCGCGAAGGGTACGACGACTGGCCGATGGACCCCGGCGCGCGATGGAACATCGAGCCGTGCGTCGCCCGGCCGCCGCCGAACCCGTGGCGCTTCATGACGCCCTGGAAGCCGCGTCCGCGGCTGACCCCGGTGACGTCCACCTGATCGCCGGCGGCGAAGAGCGACGCCAGCACCCGGTCGCCCTCGGCGGGCTCGTCGCCCCGCCCGTCGAGCGCCACTTCCCGGCGCACCCGCGTCGGCGGCACGTTCGCCCGCGCGTACAGGCCGGCCACCGGCTTCGTGACCCGCGCCGGCCGGTCCTCGACCAGGCCGAGCTGCACCGCGTCGTAGCCGTCCCGGTCGACCTGCTTGCGCTGGACCACCACGCACGGCCCGGCCTCGAGCACCGTCACCGGCCGCGCCGCGCCGTCGGCCCCGAACACCTGCGTCATGCCGATCTTCCGCCCGATTATCCCGGTCACCATCGCTCGATTTCCCGATCCGTCAGGACGCGGTCTTGCGCGCGCTCCGCGCGCGGTTCTGCGCGTGCTCCTTGCCGAACGCCTTGATCTCGACGTCCACCCCGGCGGGCAGGTCGAGCTTCATCAACGCATCGACGGTCTGCGAGGTCGGCTCGAAGATGTCGATCAGGCGCTTGTGCGTGCGGATCTCGAACTGCTCGCGCGACTTCTTGTCGACGTGCGGCGAACGCAGCACGGTCCACTTGTTCTTGTCCGTCGGCAGGGGGATCGGTCCCGCGAGCCGTGCGCCCGCCCGCCGCGCGGTGTCGACGATCTCGCTCGTCGACTGATCGAGCAGGCGATGGTCGTACGCCTTCAGCCGGATCCGGATCTTGTCGCTGAACGTTGCCATGTCGCGCGCACCCTGCCTTCGACGGGCCTCATCGTACCCCGCGATCGCTACTCGACGATGTCGGTGATGGCGCCCGACCCCACCGTCCGGCCGCCCTCCCGGATCGCGAACCGCAGACCCTTCTCCAGGGCCACCGGCGTGATCAGCTCCACGCTGATCGTCACGTTGTCCCCCGGCATCACCATCTCCACACCCTCCGGAAGGTTCGCGACACCCGTCACGTCCGTCGTCCGAAGGTAGAACTGGGGCCGGTACCCGTTGAAGAACGGCGTGTGACGGCCCCCCTCGTCCTTCGTCAGCACGTACACCTCGCCACGGAACTTCGTGTGCGGAGTGATCGTCTTCGGCTTCGCCAGAACCTGACCCCGCTCCACGTCGTCCTTCTCCGTGCCCCGAAGCAACACCCCGATGTTGTCACCCGCAACCCCCTCGTCGAGCAGCTTGCGGAACATCTCCACACCCGTCACCACCTTCTTCCGCGTCTCCCGGAAGCCGACGATCTCCACGTCCTCGCCCACGACCACCCGGCCCCGGTCCACACGGCCCGTCACCACCGTCCCGCGGCCCGAAATCGAGAACACGTCCTCGATCGGCATCAGGAACGGCTTGTCCACGTCCCGCTCCGGAAGCGGAACGTACGAGTCCACCGCCTCCATCAACCGGTCCACCGACGACTCCCCCTCCGACTCCCCCTCCAGAGCCTTCAGAGCCGAACCCTGGACCACCGGAATGTCGTCCCCGGGGAACTCGTACGAACTCAGCAGCTCCCGGACCTCCAGCTCCACCAGCTCCAGAAGCTCCGGGTCGTCCACCGCGTCGCACTTGTTCAGGAACACCACCAGAGACGGAACTCCCACCTGGCGCGCCAGCAGGATGTGCTCCCGAGTCTGCGGCATCGGGCCGTCCGTCGCCGCAACCACCAGAATCGCCCCGTCCATCTGCGCCGCGCCCGTGATCATGTTCTTGATGTAGTCCGCGTGGCCGGGACAGTCCACGTGCGCGTAGTGCCGGTTCGCCGTCGTGTACTCCACGTGCGCCGTCGCGATCGTGATGCCCCGCTCCCGTTCCTCCGGAGCGTTGTCGATCGAGTCGAACGACCGCACCGTGTTCGTCGGGTCGTGCTTCGCCATCACCTGCGTGATCGCCGCCGTCAGCGTCGTCTTCCCGTGGTCGATGTGCCCGATCGTCCCGATGTTCACGTGAGGCTTCGACCTGTCGAACTTCTCTTTCGCCATCGATTCGAGATCCTCACTTCCCCTGGATACGGGCCACGATCTGCTCGCCGACGCCGTCGGGCACGGCCTCGTAGCGATCGAAATGCATCGTGTACGTCGCGCGCCCCTGGGTCCGGGAGCGCAACTCGGTGGCGTAGCCGAACATCTCGGCCAGCGGAACGCCCGCGTTCACGATCTGGCTGCCGCCCCGCGCCTCCATCGAGCGGACCTTCCCGCGCCGCGCGTTCAGATCGCTGATGACGTCGCCCATGTACGCCTCGGGCACGACCACCTCCATCCGCATGACCGGCTCGAGCAGCGCAGCGCCGGCCCTCTGCGCCGCGTCGCGGAACGCCATCACGCCCGCGATCCGGAACGCGCCCTCCGACGAGTCCACGTCGTGGTGGGAACCGTCGTACAGCGCCACCCGAACGTCCTCGATCGGATAGCCGGCGAGCACGCCGGTCGTCATGGCGTCCCGGACGCCCTGTTCGACCGGCCGGACGAACTCGCGCGGCACGACGCCGCCGACGATCTCGTTGGCGAACTCGAAACCCTCGCCCGGCCGGGCCGGGGTCACGCGAATCTTCACGTGCCCGTACTGCCCGCGCCCGCCCGTCTGCTTGACGTAGCGCCCCTCGCCCTCCGACGGGCGGACGAGGGTCTCCTTGTAGGCGACCTGCGGGCGCCCGACGCGCGCTTCCACGCCGAACTCGCGCCGCAGCCGGTCGACGAGGATCTCGAGGTGCAGCTCGCCCATGCCCGAGATGACGACCTGCCCCACGTCCTCGTCCGTCCGCACGCGGAACGTCGGGTCCTCGGCGGTGAGCTTCGCCAGGCCCTGGCCCAGCTTCTCCTGGTCCGCCTTGGTGTTCGGCTCGATGGCCAGGCTGATCACCGGACTCGGGAACTCCATCGACTCCAGCAGCACCGCGTGCTGCGGGTCGCAGATCGTATCCCCGGTCTCGACGCTCCGCAGACCGACCGCGGCGGCGATGTCGCCGGCGCAGACCCGCCGGATCTCCTCGCGCTTGTTGGCGTGCATCTTCAGGAGGCGGCCGATCCGTTCCTTGCGGCCCCTCCCCGTGTTGAGCACCGCCGCGCCGGTCTTCATGACCCCCGAGTAGACGCGGATGAAGGTCAACTGCCCGACGTAGGGGTCGGTCATCACCTTGAACGCGAGCGCGGAGAAGGGCGCGGCGTCGTCCGCGGGGCGTTCCACGAGATGGTCGTCGTCCGTCTCGGAGCGCAGGGGGTTGACGCCGGTGATCGAGGGGACGTCCTCGGGCGACGGCAGGTAGTCGACGATGGCGTCGAGCAGCGGCTGCACGCCCTTGTTCTTGAAGGCCGACCCGCACAGCACCGGCACGAAGGGCGCCTCGTCCCCGCGCAGCGACGCGATGGCGCGCCGCCGCACCGTCGCGCGAACCTCGGCCTCGGGGAGCGGCTCGCCGCGCAGGTAGCGGCTCAGCAGGTCGTCGTTGACCTCGCTGACCTTCTCCACGAGCTGCTCGCGGTACTCCATGGCCTCGTCGCGCAACCCGGCCGGGATTTCCTCGAGCGTGGGCGCGGACCCGAGCGCGCCGCCGTGCCGCACCGCCTTCATCCGCACCAGATCGATGACGCCCTCGAACCCGTCCTCGGCCCCGATCGGCAGCTGCAGAGCCACCGGATTGGCCCCCAGCCGGGTCCGGATGGCCTCGATCACGCGGCCGAAGTCGGCCCCCACGCGGTCCATCTTGTTGATGAAGCAGATGCGGGGCACGCGGTACTTGTCCGCCTGCCGCCAGACCGTCTCGGTCTGCGGCTCCACGCCGGCCACGGCGTCGAACACCGCCACCGAACCGTCGAGCACCCGCAGCGACCGCTCGACCTCGGCCGTGAAGTCGACGTGGCCGGGCGTGTCGATGATGTTGATCCGGTGGTCCCGCCAGACGCACGTCGTGGCCGCCGACGTGATCGTGATCCCGCGTTCCTGCTCCTGCTCCATCCAGTCCATCACGGCGGTGCCGTCATGAACTTCGCCGACCTTGTACGTGATCCCCGTATAGAAGAGGATGCGCTCGGTCGTGGTCGTCTTGCCGGCATCGATGTGCGCCATGATGCCGATGTTCCGGGTCCGATCGAGCGGGACCGTTCTGGACATGTCGTCTGCCGCCCGCCGCGGAGCGGGCCGCGACTTCACCTGTTTCGGCGCTGCGATCGTCGAATCAGCCGTGCTCACCGTCGTTCCGTTCCCGCGGCTTCGCCGCCGCCCGCGCCTGCCGCGCTCACCATCGGTAGTGCGCGAACGCCTTGTTCGCCTCCGCCATGCGGTGGGTGTCCTCGCGCTTCTTCACCGAGCCGCCGCGGAGGTTCGACGCGTCGATCAGCTCGTTGGCCAGCTTCTCCCGCATCGTCTTGCCGTCGCCGCGGCTGCGCGCGTACGAGGTCAGCCACCGAATGCTCAACGACAGGCGCCGGTTCTGGGACACCTCGACCGGCACCTGGTAGTTCGACCCGCCCACGCGCCGCGACTTCACCTCCAGGCTCGGCTTGGTGTTGTCGACCGCCCGCTTGAAGATCTTGACCGGATCGTCGCCGGTGCGCTCCTTGATGATGTCGAGGCTGCCGTAGACGATGCCTTCCGCGACGCTGCGCTTGCCGCTCTTCATGATCATGCGCACGAACTTCGTGAGCAGCGTGCTGTTGTACACGGGATCGGGCGGCACCTCGCGCTTCGGTACTTCTCGTCTGCGTGGCATCCCGGTTCGTCTCCCCGCTACCCGCGGCCGGTCACGACTTCGGCCGCTTCGCGCCGTACTTCGAGCGGCTCTGCTTGCGGCCCGCGACGCCGACCGTGTCGAGCGTCCCGCGCACGACGTGATACCGCACGCCCGGCAGGTCCTTCACCCGGCCTCCCCGGATGAGGGCCAGCGAATGCTCCTGCAGGTTGTGCCCCTCGCCGGGGATGTAGCTCGTCACCTCGATGGTGTTCGTCAAGCGGACCCGGGCGACCTTCCGGAGCGCCGAATTCGGTTTCTTGGGCGTCTGCGTGAACACGCGGACGCAGACGCCCCGCTTCTGCGGACAGCCCTGCAGGGCCGGGCTCTTGGTCTTGTTGACGACCCGATCCCGTCCCTTGCGGACCAGCTGGCTGATCGTCGGCACCGGTGCTTCCTCGCTTGACGACACGCCCGCCGACAGCGGCGGAGTGTCCGACACCCGACAGTTGCGGCCGAGACCTTGAAGCGGCCACCCCGGCCGCTTGGCGCCCCGACCAGTCGACGCTGAATCGGTGTTGCTCGCCGTGCGGGCGCCCCCCGAACGATTCGTCCACGGGGCGCCGAGCGCTGGAAAGAGGATCGTGCGCGCCCGCGCGCGCCTCTTTCGGACGGTCACGGGGGCACCGTAGCGCCCCCGTGACCCGGCAAACCGACAGATACTATCACCAAAGCGGACGGCGGGCAAGAAGGCGGGAACCCGGGCGGCCGGTCTTCCGCCGCGGCCGCGTCTATCCGTCCTCCCCCGGCGCCAGGGCGGCCTCGCGCGCCGCGACCGGGCCCGGCGGGTCGATCGCGCCGCCCAGCACGCTCCGGGCCACGCTCCGATCGTCGGGATCGACGAAGTAGTCCTCCATCTCGCCGTCCATCTCCGGATCGTCCGGGATCGGCGGCGGCGGCGGTTCGTCCGCCTCGATGCGGACCTGCCGGTAGTAGTCGAACCCGGTGCCGGCCGGGATCAGGCGCCCCATGGTCACGTTCTCCTTCAGGCCCCGCAGGTGGTCCACCTTGCCGGAGATCGACGCCTCGGTCAGCACCCGCGTCGTCTCCTGGAACGAGGCGGCCGAGATGAACGACTCGGTCGACAGGGACGCCTTGGTGATTCCGAGCAGGAGCGGCCGGCCGGTCGCGGGCTGTCCGCCCTCGGCGGCGACGCGCTCGTTCTCGGCCGTGAAGCGGAACTTGTCGACCTGCTCGTCGACGAGCAGGTCGGTGTCTCCCACGTCCTCGATCTTCACCCAGCGCATCATCTGCCGGACCATGACCTCGATGTGCTTGTCGTTGATGGCCACGCCCTGCAGCCGGTAGACCTCCTGGATCTCGTTGACGAGATAGCGGTGCAGCGCCTTTTCGCCCAGCACCCGGAGGATGTCGTGCGGGTCGCGCGGCCCGTCCATCAGCGCGTCGCCCGCGAGGACGCGGTCGCCCTCCTGCACGTTGACGTGCACGCCGCGCGGCAGCGCGTACTCCTTCTGCTCGGCTTCGACGTTGTCCGGCACGATGATGATCTTCCGGCTCCCCTTGACGATCCCGCCGTCCTTGACCGTGCCGTCGATCTCGCTGATGATCGCCGGCTCCCGCGGCTTCCGCGCCTCGAAGAGCTCGACGACGCGCGGCAACCCGCCGGTGATGTCCTTCGTCTTGGTGGTTCCGCGCGGGATCTTCGCCAGCACGTCGGTGGCGTTGACCTCGTCGCCCTCGCTCACCATCAGATGCGCGCGCGAGGGCAGCGGGTAGCGGTGATCGTCGATCGCGATCACGACGACCGGCGGCTTCTTCTCGTCCGGCGCGTCGACGATGACCCGGCGCTTCTCGCCGGTCGCCTCGTCCACCCGCGTCTCGACGTTCTTCTCGATGTTCTCGAAACGAATCTTCCCCGGCCCGGTCGCGATGACCGGCGCGCCATCGGACCCGACGGCCAGCACGGCGCCGGCGGCCACCTCCTCGCCGCTGCGGACCTTCAGCGTCGCGCCCGGAGCGAGCGGCCGGCTGCTGCTGACGATTCGAATGGCCGGCTGCTTCTCTTCCGGGCCGTCGATGATGATGCGCTCGGTCAGCCCCGTCGCCTCGTCGAACTTCTCCTCGAAGGTCACGTCCTTCTCGACGTCCTCGAACCGCACGGTCCCCGTCCGCTCCGTCAGGATCGAGCGCGTGTAGGGATCCCATTCGACCAGCGTCTCGCCGATCTCGGTCGTCTCCCGGTCGCGCACCTTGAGCAACGCTCCGTAGACCAGCTCGTAATGCTCCCGCCCGCGCCCCTGCGCGTCGCGGACGACGAGCTCGCCGGTGCGGTTCATCACCACGCCCGTGCGCGCGGCGGGGCTGTCGGCCGGCACCGGGTTGCCGGCGGCGTCGAACCAGACCGCCTGCACGCCGATGAGGTCCACCGTCCCCTCGTGCTTGCACACGTGCGTCGACTGCTCCGACCCGGACGCGGTGCCGCCGATGTGGAAGGTCCGCATCGTGAGCTGCGTCCCCGGCTCGCCGATCGACTGCGCCGCGATGACGCCGACGGCCAGCCCCAGCTCCACCAGCTTTCCGGTCCCCAGGTCGCGTCCGTAGCACCGCGCGCACACGCCGCGGCGGGACTCGCAGGTCAGCACCGAACGGATCTTCACCTTCTCGATGCCCGCTTCCTGGACGTCGGAAGCCAGCTCCTCTCCGATCTCCGTGTTGACCTCGGCGATGACTTCGTTGCTGACCGGATCTACGAGCCGCTCCAGCGACACCCGGCCGTTGATCCGGTCCCGGAGCTGCTCGATGATCTCGCCGCTCTCGACGATCGCCTCCGCTTCGATGCCGTTGCGGGTCTCGCAGTCGATCTCGGAGATGATGACGTCCTGCGCCACGTCCACCAGGCGCCGCGTCAGGTAGCCCGAGTCGGCGGTCTTGAGCGCCGTGTCGGCCAGCCCCTTCCGCGCGCCGTGGGTCGAGATGAAGTACTGCAGCACGGTCAGCCCCTCGCGGAAGTTCGAGGTGATCGGCGTCTCGATGATCTCCCCCGAGGGCTTCGCCATCAGGCCCCGCATGCCGGCGAGCTGGCGCATCTGCTGCTTGCTGCCGCGGGCGCCCGAGTCGGCCATGACGAAGACCGGATTGAACGCCTGCCCGTCCTCGTCGAGCGTCTCCATCCCGACGAACATCTCGTCGGCGATCTTCTCGGTGACGCCGGACCAGAGGTCGATGATCTTGTTCTTCTTCTCGCGGTCGGTGATGGCGCCCTCGTTGTACTGCTTCTCGACCTCGATGACGCTCTTCCGCGCCTCGTCCACCATGCGCGCCTTCTCGCCGGGGATGACGAGGTCGTCGATGCCGATCGACATCCCCGACCGGGTCGCGTAGAGGAAGCCGAGGTCCTTGAGGCGGTCGAGCATGCGGACCGTCAGCTCGTGCCCGCACCGCAGGTAGCTGTACTCCACGAGCTGCTGCAGGCCCTTCTTCTTGAGCAGGCCGTTCACGAACGGGATCTCGTCCGGGAGGGCTTGGTTGAAGACGACCCGCCCGACGGTCGTCTCGACGATCTCCCGCTCGACCCGCCGGACCGGAGCGTGCAGCACGTCCTGATCGTCGCGCCCCGCCGCGAGGTCCATGTACGGCCCGCTCAACCGGAAACGGATCGGCGTCAGCGTCTCGACGTAGCCCGATTCGAGCGCCAGCAGCACCTCGTCCGCGTTCGAGAAGACGCGCAGGCCGGCGTGGCCCGGCAGCGCGCCGCCGCCGTTTCCGCCGGCCCGCCGCGGAGCGGCCCGCAACGGGACGGTCTCGCCGCCTTCCCCTTCTTCGAGGCCGTAGATCCGGCCGACGCCCTTCGCCCCGGGATTTTCCTTGGTCAGGTAGTAGCACCCGAGCACGATGTCCTGCGACGGCACCGCGATGGGTCTTCCGCTCGACGGCGACATGACGTTGTTCGACGACATCATCAGCACCGACGCTTCGATCTGCGCCTCGGGCGACAGCGGGACGTGCACCGCCATCTGATCCCCGTCGAAGTCCGCGTTGAACGCCGTGCAGACCAGCGGATGGATGCGGATCGCCTTCCCTTCCACCAGGACCGGCTCGAAGGCCTGGATGCCCAGCCGGTGCAGCGTCGGGGCGCGGTTCAGCAGCACCGGGTGCTCGCGAATCACCTCTTCGAGGATGTCCCAGACCTCCGGCTCGTGCTGCTCGACCATCTCGCGCGCCTGCTTGATGGTCGTCACCATCCCGCGCTGCTCGAGCTTGTTGTAGATGAAGGGCTTGAACAGCTCCAGGGCCATCTTCTTGGGCAGCCCGCACTGGTGCAGCTTCAGCTCCGGCCCGACCACGATCACCGACCGCCCGGAATAGTCGACCCGCTTGCCGAGCAGGTTCTGGCGGAACCGCCCCTGCTTCCCCTTGAGGGTGTCCGACAGCGACTTGAGCGGACGGTTGTTGGCGCCCCGCAGCACGCGCCCGCGCCGGCCGTTGTCGAACAGCGCGTCCACCGCCTCCTGCAGCATCCGTTTCTCGTTGCGGATGATGACGTCGGGCGCCTTGAGCTCGATCAGCTTCTTCAGCCGGTTGTTGCGGTTGATGACCCGGCGGTAGAGGTCGTTCAGATCGGACGTGGCGAACCGTCCGCCGTCGAGCGGCACGAGCGGCCGCAGCTCGGGCGGGATGACGGGAATGACGTCCAGGATCATCCACTCCGGCCGGTTCGTCGAACGCCGGAAGGAATCGACCACCTTCAGGCGCTTGGCGTACTTCAGCTTCTTCTGGACCGAGGTCTCCTCGCGCATCTTCTGGCGGAGCTCGACCGCGAGGTCCTCGATCTCCACCGCGCGCAGCAGATCCTTGATCGCCTCCGCGCCCATCGCGGCCTGGAACGTCCCGTGGTCCTCGAGCGCCTTGCGGTACTCCTCCTCCGTGAGGAGCTGGTTCTGCGCGAGGCCGCTGTCGCCGGGATCGACGACGACGTACGCCTCGAAGTAGAGGACCCGCTCCAGGTCGCGCAGCGAGATGTCGAGCAGGTGGCCGATGCGGCTCGGAAGCCCCTTGAAGAACCAGACGTGGCTGGCCGGAGTGGCGAGCGTGACGTGCCCGAGACGCTCGCGGCGCACCTTCGCCTGCGTCACCTCCACGCCGCACTTGTCGCAGATGACGCCGCGGTGCTTCATCCGCTTGTACTTGCCGCACAGGCACTCCCAGTCGGTGACGGGGCCGAAGATCTTGGCGCAGAACAGCCCGTCCCGCTCCGGCTTGAAGGTGCGGTAGTTGATCGTCTCCGGCTTGGTCACCTCGCCGTGCGACCAGGACAGGATCTTCTCCGGAGACGCGAGGGTGATCCGGATGGCGTCGAAGTCGACGGTCAGGGCGCCTCGGTCCGCAAAGCTGGGTCGCATGGAGCTCCTTCCCTTCACGCCTCGCCGCCGGCGCCCTCGAGCACGGCGGCGGCGGCCTGGAACGCCGCGTCGCCCGCGGCCTCGTCTTCGGCGCCCGGCTCGACCTCGCTCGCCGCGGCCTCGAGCGCCGGCGTCCGGGTCTTGATCAGGTCCACGTCGAGGCACAGCGCCTGCAGTTCGCGGATCAGGACGTTGAACGACTCGGGCAGGCCGGGGGCGAAGGACGCGTCCCCCTTGACGATCGCCTCGTAGATCTTGGCGCGGCCCGTCACGTCGTCCGACTTCGCGGTCAGCAGCTCCTGCAGGATGTGCGCGGCGCCGTAGGCCTCGAGCGCCCACACCTCCATCTCGCCGAAGCGCTGGCCGCCGAACTGCGCCTTGCCGCCTAGCGGCTGCTGCGTGATCAACGAGTACGGCCCGATCGACCGGGCGTGGATCTTGTCGTCGACCAGGTGCGACAACTTCAGCATGTAGATGTAGCCGGCGGTGACCTTCTGCTCGAACGGCTCCCCGCTGAGGCCGTCGTAGAGGATCGTCTTGCCCCCGGACGGCAGCCCCTGCCGGTCGAGCCACTGCTTGATCTCGGGCTCGCGCGCGCCGTCGAAGACGGGCGAGGCGAAGTACAGGGGCTCCGCCTCGTCGCCGAACTTGTCCCGGTTGCCCGCCTCGTGGGCCGCCCAGCCCAGGTGCGTCTCGAGGATCTGCCCCACGTTCATCCGCGACGGAACGCCGAGCGGATTGAGGACGATCTCCACCGGGGTCCCGTCGGGAAGGCGCGGCATGTCCTCCTCCGGCAGAATGCGCGCGATGACGCCCTTGTTGCCGTGGCGTCCCGCCATCTTGTCGCCGACCGAGAGCTTGCGCTTCATGGCGACGTACACCTTGACCAGCTTGATGACCCCGGGCGGCAACTCGTCGCCGCGCCGGATCTTCTCCTTCTTCTCCTCGAACGACTGGCGGATCACCTCGACCTGGCGCTCGGTGCGGATCTCGATCGCCTGCAGCTCGTCCTCGACCGCGGGGTCGCCGGCCTCGACGCGCGCCCGCGCCAGCTCGTTGAACGGCAGCCCGCGGATGGTCTCCTCGGTGAGCACCGCGCCCTGCTCCAGGAGCCGCTCGCCGCCGTAGCGGTCGTGGAGGTCCGCGGCCAGCGTGCGCCCCCGCAGCAGGACCAGCAGGCGCTTCCTGACCTCGTCGTGCAGGATGCGGATCTCGTCCTGCAGGTTCTTCTCCATCATCTCGAGCTCTTCGGCCTCGATCGCCTTGGCCCGCTCGTCCTTCTCGATCCCCTTGCGCGAGAAGATCCGCACGCCGACCACGATGCCTTCGATGCCGGGCGGGCAGAGCAGCGACGCGTCGCGCACGTCGCCCGCCTTCTCGCCGAAGATGGCCCGCAGCAGCTTTTCTTCCGGCGTGAGCTGCGTCTCGCCCTTGGGCGTGACCTTGCCGACCAGGATGTCCGACGGCTTCACGTACGCGCCGATGCGGATGATCCCGCTCTCGTCGAGGTCCTTCAGGAACCCCTCGGACACGTTGGGGATGTCGCGGGTGATCTCCTCGGGACCGAGCTTGGTGTCGCGCGACTCGATCTCGAACTCCTCGATGTGGATGGAGGTGTAGTAGTCCTCCTTCACGAGACGCTCGGAGACGAGGATCGCGTCCTCGAAGTTGTAGCCCCGCCAGGGCATGAACGCGACGAGCACGTTGCGGCCCAGGGCCAGCTCGCCGAGCTCCGTGCACGGCCCGTCGGCCAGCACCTGCCCCTTCTCCACCCGCTGCCGGACGCGCACGATGGGCTTCTGGTTGATGCAGGTGTTCTGGTTGGACCGCCGGAACTTCGTCAGGTTGTAGATGTCGGCGCCCATCTCGTTCGAGCCGTCCGCGGCCGTCCGCTCGCCCTTGACGCGCACGACGATCCGCTGGGAGTCGACGAAGTCCACCACGCCGCTGCGCCGCGCGGTCACCACCGCGCCGGAGTCGCGGGCCGTGACGTACTCCATGCCGGTCCCCACGTACGGGGCCCGCGCCCGCAGCAGCGGCACCGCCTGCCGCTGCATGTTCGAGCCCATCAGCGCGCGGTTGGCGTCGTCGTTCTCCAGAAACGGGATCAGCGACGCGGCGACCGAAACGAGCTGCTTCGGCGAGACGTCGATGAAGTCGACCTTGTTGGGTTCCGCCAGCACGAAGTTGCCGGCCTCCCGCGAGTTGATCCGCTCGTCGACGAGGGCTCCTTCGGCGTCGAGCCGCGCGTTGGCCTGCGCGATGACGTACTTGTCCTCCTCCCACGCCGACAGGTAGAAGGAGTGGGGCTCGTATTCCGCCGGACGCTTCCGGCGGCGCCGGGCGGCGTCGTTCGCGGCCTCGGCCTCGGCGACCTCGACGACGTCGCCCACCTTGTGCGCCGTGCCCCCGGCGTTCGCGATCTTCACGTAGTCGACCGCGCGGCCCGCCTTGACCGTGCGGTACGGCGACTCGATGAACCCGAACTCGTTGATGCGCGCGTAGCACGACAGCGAGGAGATCAGCCCGATGTTCGGCCCCTCGGGAGTCTCGATGGGACAGATCCGGCCGTAGTGCGTGGGGTGCACGTCGCGGACCTCGAACCCGGCCCGCTCCCGCGACAGCCCGCCCGGCCCGAGCGCGGACAACCGCCGCTTGTGGGTGATCTCGGACAGCGGATTCGTCTGGTCCATGAACTGCGACAGCTGCGACGACCCGAAGAACTCGCGGATCGCGGCCATCACCGGCTTGGCGTTGATCAGGTCGTGCGGCATGGCCGTCGCCATTTCCTGGTAGACGGACATCTTCTCCTTGATGGCCCGCTCCATCCGCACCAGACCGATCCGGAACTGGTTCTCGAGCAGCTCCCCGACCGACCGCACGCGCCGGTTGCCGAGGTGGTCGATGTCGTCCACGTTCGACGGGTTCCGGCGCAGCGTCAGCAGGTAGCGGATGACCTCGTAGAAGTCCTGCGGCCGCAGGACGCGCTCGTCGAGCGGCGTGTCGAGGCCGAGCTTCGTGTTGAGCTTCAGGCGCCCCACCCGCGAGAAGTCGTACTTCTGCGGGTTGGAGAACAGGCTCTCGAACAGCGCCTTCGAGCTGTCGAGGGTCGGCGGGTCGCCGGGACGCAGCCGGCGGTAGATCTCGATCAGCGCCTCCTCGTGCGTCCGGATCGGATCCTTCTTCAACGTGGCCGAGAGCACCGGGCCGATCTCGTCCAGCTCGGGGAAGAACACCTCGACGACCCCGACCTGCTTCTCCTGGGCCATCGACACGATGCGCGGCGTCACTTCCTCGTTGGCGTCGAGAATGATTTCGCCGGTTTCCGGATCGACGACGTCGGCCACCGCGAAGGCGCCGGCGAGCTCCTCCGGAACCAGCTCGATGGAGGCGATGCCCGCCCGCTTGAGCGCCTCGATGCGGGTGCGCGTCAGCTTCTGCCCCTTGCGGGCCAGCACGTCGCCGCCGGCGCCCTCGACCTCGGCCGCGACCTTGCGTCCGACCAGCGTGTCGGCCACCTCCCACGCGAGCGTCGAGCCGGTGGTGCCGTCTCCCGGAACGTCACCGCCGCCCACCGCACCGCCATCTTCTCGCTCCGCCAGCGGCTCACCCGGTTCGTCTGCCGCCGAACCCCCGCGTGCGACGATGCGGTCCACCGTGTAGAACTTGCGGATGACGTCGTCGGTGCCGTGCAGCCCCAGGGCCCGCAGGAAGACCGTGGCCGGGAACTTCCGCTTGCGGTCGATGCGCACGTGCAGCAGGTTCTTCGCGTCGTACTCGAACTCCACCCAGGACCCGCGGTAGGGGATGATCTGGGCGACGAACGCGGCCTTGTCCTCGGAGTGGAAGAACGCGCCCGGCGAACGGTGCAGCTGCGAGACGATGACGCGCTCGGTGCCGTTGATGAAGAACGTCCCGTTGTCGGTCATCAGCGGGATCTCGCCGAAGTAGACCTCCTGCTCCTTGATGTCGCGGAGCGACTTGATCCCGGTGTCGGGATCCTTGTTCCAGACCCCGAGCTGAATCGTCACCTTGAGGGGCACCGAATACGTCATGCCCCGCTCCTGGCACTCCTGCACGTCGTACTTGAGCCGCAACCCGACGGTCTCGCCGCACACGTCGCACGTCGTGCCGCGAACCCGGCTCTCGCTCCCGCAGGCCCGGCAGACGACGTCGCGCTCGCCCTGCGGGTCCGCCTCGACGACCGCGCCGCACTGCGCGCAGGGCTGGCGCAGATGCTGCAGCCCGCTCAGCCGCTTGCACTTGCACTCCCAGTCGCCGATGGCGTAGTCGATGAACTCCAGCGAGGAGTTCTCCCGGAAGTCGCTGATCGGAAAGACGGACTTGAACACCGACTGCAGGCCGGCGTCCTCGCGCTCGGCCGGCATCCGGTTCATCTGCAGGAAACGCTCGTACGACTTCTTCTGGATCTCGATGAGGTTCGGAATGGGAACCGCCGCCCGGATCTTCGAGAAGTCGATGCGCTCGCGGTACACGTTCCTGGGCAGGATGTGCTGCACGGTTGAAGCCCTTTCCGTCGATCGGGAAACGCGCGTCGGGCGCGGAGGCGCGCGGCCCGCCCGGGTCGCGCGCCCCCGCGCCGCCCCCGGGACCCGGGCCGGCCGCCGGCGCCCGCCGGACCGCGGCGTGCGCCGGAAGCTACTTGACCTCGGCCTTGGCGCCGACCTCTTCGAACTTCTTCAGGAGCGCCTCGGCCTCGGCCCTGGGAATCGCTTCCTTGACCGGGTTCGGGGCGCCCTCGACCAGATCCTTGGCCTCCTTGAGGCCGAGGCTCGTGACCTCGCGGACCACCTTGATCACGTTGATCTTCTTCGGCCCGATCTCGGTCAGGGTGACCGTGAACTCGGTCTGCTCCTCCTCGGCCGCCGCGGGGCCCGCCCCCCCGTTGGTGACCGCGACCGGCACGGCGGCCGCCGCGGACACGCCCAGCTCCTCCTCGAGCCGCTTGACGAGTCCCGACAACTCGAGCACGGACATGCCCTTGATGAAATCGACCACCTGATCCTGGGTAACCTCAGCCATGCTCAGCCTTCCTCCTCGGACTTCTTCTTCTCGACCTGGCTCAGAACGCTCATCAGGTCGCGCGGCGCGGCGTTCAGCACCTGCACCAGTTGCGCCATCGGCGCCTGCAGCACCATCAACAGCCTGGCCTGCAGCTCCGGCTTGCCGGGCAGGGCCGCCAGCTCCGCGACGCCGTCCGCCTCCACCGCCTGCCCCTGCACGACGGCCAGCCGGACCACCAGCTCCGGGGCGCTCTTCGCGAAGTCCACGAGGGTCTTCGCCAGCGCGACCGGATCGTCGCGGCTGCAGGCCACCGCGGTCGTGCCCTCGATGCGGTCCCTCAGCGCCTCGAACGGCGTGCCGGCCAGCGCCCGGCGCGCGATCGAGTTCTTCACGACCCGGTAGCTGGCCCGGGCGGCGCGGACCTTCCGGCGCAACTCGGTGACCCGCGGCACGTCGAGCCCCTTGTAGTCCACCAGCACGACGCTGTCCGCGGCGCCGAGCTCGCTCTTCAGAAGCGCGAGCCGCTCTTCCTTGCCTGCCCTGCTGAGTGCCATCCCTATGCCTTCGCGCCGGCCTCGACGCTGACCGTGTCGACCGGCACACCGGGCCCCATCGTCGACGACAGGTGCACGCCCCGGACGTAGCGCCCCCTGGCGGCCGCCGGTTTCGCCTTGATCACGCTCGCGGCCAGCGCGTTCGCGTTGTCCAGCAACTGCCGCGCCTCGAACGACACCTTGCCGATCGCGGCGTGCACGACGCCCGCCTTGTCGACGCGGTACTCGACCTTGCCGGCCTTGATCTCCCGAACCGCCTTCGCCACGTCGGGGGTGACGGTTCCGGTCTTCGGGTTCGGCATCAGACCGCGCGGCCCGAGGATCCGGCCCAGCTTGCCGACCGAGCGCATCATGTCGGGCGTCGCCACGACCGCCTCGAAGTCCATCCAGCCGCCCTGGATCTTCTCGACCATCTCCTCGCCGCCGACGGTGTCCGCGCCGGCCTGCTCCGCTTCGTCCCGCTTCTCGCCGCCGGCGATGACGAGCACCTTCTTGCTGCGCCCGAGACCGTGCGGCAGCACGACCGTCCCGCGGACCATCTGATCCGCGTGCTTCGGATTGACGCCGAGCCGCATCGCCATCTCGACCGTCTCGCTGAACCCGGCGAAAGCGAGGCTCTGCACCAGCGGAATCGCCTCGTCGAGCGGGTACGGCCCCGGACCCACCCGGGCCTTCGCCGCCTCGAACCGCTTGCCGTTCTTGCCCATGATCACACCCGCCCGCGCCGGCGCCGGCCGGCGCCGCGCCGCGTCAGCCTTCCACCTCGATGCCCATCGAGCGCGCCGTCCCGGCCACGATCGCGACCGCCGCGTCGAGAGAGTTCGCGTTCAGGTCCGGCATCTTGACGCCGGCGATCTCCTCCACCTGCCGGCGGGTCACCTTCGCCACCTTCGTCCGGTTCGGCTCGCCCGACCCCTTGGCGATGTTGGCGGCCCGCTTCAGCAGTACCGCGGCCGGCGGCGTCTTGGTGATGAAGCTGTAGGAGCGGTCCGCGTACACGGTCACCACGGCCGGCACGATCAGCCCTTCCTGCGCGGCGGTCTTCGCGTTGAACGCCTTGCAGAAGTCCATGATGTTGACGCCGTGCGGGCCGAGCGCGGTGCCCACCGGCGGCGCCGGCGTCGCCTTGCCGGCCGCGATCTGCAGCTTCACCTGTCCGATGATCTTCTTCGCCATGCGCGCCAGAGGCCGGTCCCGCCGGCCGCCCTCGTCTCCGGGCCTACAGCTTCTCCACCTGCAGGAAGTCGAGCTCCACCGGGGTGGAGCGGCCGAAAATCGTCACCATCACCTTGAGCGTGTTCCGGTCGGGGTTCACGTCGTCGACCACCCCGTTGAAGCTGGTGAACGGCCCCTCGTTGATCCGCACCTGATCGCCCTTGTCGAACGTGTACCTGGGCTTCGGCTGCTCGGCCGCCACCGTCACCTGGTGGAGGATCTGATCGACCTCCTCGCGGGTCAGGGGCGTCGGCCTCGCGCCCGCGCCGACGAAGCCGGTGACCTTGGGCGTGTTCTTCACGACGTGCCAAGCGCGGTCGGACATGTTCATCTCGACCAGGATGTAGCCCGGGAAGAACCGCTTGGTCGTGACCACGCGCCGCCCGCCGCGCATCTCCACCACGTCCTCGGTCGGCACGAGGACCTCGCCGATGTCCGTCTGCATGCCGTACGCCTGCACGCGCTGCTGCAGCGACTCGGCCACCTTGTTCTCGAAGCCCGAGTAGGTGTGGACGATGTACCACTGCCTGGTAACGACGTCGGTCATCACACACCAAACGCCTGGAACAGGGCCCGCGCGAGGCGATCGAGCACCAGGTCGATGCCCCACAGGTACAGCCCGAACAGAATCGACGTCAGGATCACGACGAACGTCGTCGCCTGCACCTCCCGGCGGGTCGGCCACGTCACCCGCGACAGCTCGTTGCGGACCTGCGCCAGGAACGTGCGCGATCGGCCCCACCAGCCGAACACGCCCCCGACGGACGATTCGCGTACGCTCTCCAGCCTGGTCGATGTCACGATGTCGTGTCCCTCGCGGCGGTCACCGGCCGCCGCCGCGGAGCGTGGCAGGCCAGGAGGGGCTCGAACCCCCAACCCCCGGTTTTGGAGACCGGTGCTCTACCAGTTGAGCTACTGGCCTGTACTCGGCGCACCCGCTACTTCGTCTCCCGGTGCGGCTTGTGCGTCCGGCACCAGCGGCAGTACTTCCTGAACTGCAGCCGATCCGGGGTCTTCCGCTTGTTCTTGGTCGTCGTGTAGTTCCGCCGCTTGCACTCGGTGCACGCCAGGATGACGATGTCGCGCATGTCGTGTCCTCTCCGGACTCACCCCCCGGGCCGGGAGCGGCTACTCGACGATGTCGGTGATGGCGCCCGACCCCACCGTCCGGCCGCCCTCCCGGATCGCGAACCGCAGACCCTTCTCCAGGGCCACCGGCGTGATCAGCTCCACGCTGATCGTCACGTTGTCCCCCGGCATCACCATCTCCACACCCTCCGGAAGGTTCGCGACACCCGTCACGTCCGTCGTCCGAAGGTAGAACTGGGGCCGGTACCCGTTGAAGAACGGCGTGTGACGGCCCCCCTCGTCCTTCGTCAGCACGTACACCTCGCCACGGAACTTCGTGTGCGGAGTGATCGTCTTCGGCTTCGCCAGAACCTGACCCCGCTCCACGTCGTCCTTCTCCGTGCCCCGAAGCAACACCCCGATGTTGTCACCCGCAACCCCCTCGTCGAGCAGCTTGCGGAACATCTCCACACCCGTCACCACCTTCTTCCGCGTCTCCCGGAAGCCGACGATCTCCACGTCCTCGCCCACGACCACCCGGCCCCGGTCGACACGGCCCGTCACCACCGTCCCACGGCCCGATATCGAGAACACGTCCTCGATCGGCATCAGGAACGGCTTGTCCACGTCCCGCTCCGGAAGCGGAACGTACGAGTCCACCGCCTCCATCAACCGGTCCACCGACGACTCCCCCTCCGACTCCCCCTCCAGAGCCTTCAGAGCCGAACCCTGGACCACCGGAATGTCGTCCCCGGGGAACTCGTACGAACTCAGCAGCTCCCGAACCTCCAGCTCCACCAGCTCCAGAAGCTCCGGGTCGTCCACCGCGTCGCACTTGTTCAGGAACACCACCAGAGACGGAACTCCCACCTGGCGCGCCAGCAGGATGTGCTCCCGAGTCTGCGGCATCGGGCCGTCCGTCGCCGCAACCACCAGAATCGCCCCGTCCATCTGCGCCGCGCCCGTGATCATGTTCTTGATGTAGTCCGCGTGACCGGGACAGTCCACGTGCGCGTAGTGCCGGTTCGCCGTCGTGTACTCCACGTGCGCCGTCGCGATCGTGATGCCCCGCTCCCGCTCCTCCGGAGCGTTGTCGATCGAGTCGAACGACCGCACCGTGTTCGTCGGGTCGTGCTTCGCCATCACCTGCGTGATCGCCGCCGTCAGCGTCGTCTTCCCGTGGTCGATGTGCCCGATCGTCCCGATGTTCACGTGAGGCTTCGACCTGTCGAACTTCTCTTTCGCCATGACAGTTCCTGTTCGAGATGCGCGCGCCCGCCGTCCTCCGTCACCAGGGTGGAGCCGATGACCGGGCTTGAACCGGTGACCTCGTCCTTACCAAGGACGCGCTCTGCCACTGAGCTACATCGGCCCGATCGCGAATCCGGGGGGCCGCTCCGGCCGGCTCGCCCGCCGGCCGGGCCGCCGCGCCGCCCGCGCCGGGTCCGGCCGCCGCGGCGGCGCGCCCCGACGCCGGCGCGGGCTGGAGCGGGAGACGGGGATCGAACCCGCGACCAACAGCTTGGAAGGCTGTGACTCTACCACTGAGTTACTCCCGCGCGTCCGCCGGCCGGCTGCGCCGCCGCGGTCGATGCCCAGGACCGCCAGGACGTCGACGCGCGTCCGCCGCCCGCGCGTCCGCCCGGCCGCGCCTGCCGCTCGACGTGGTGGCGAGGGGAGGATTCGAACCTCCGAAGCCGCTTGGGCGACAGATTTACAGTCTGTTGCGTTTGACCGCTCCGCAACCTCGCCGAATTCTCTCCCCGTCCGAGACCCGTCCCGCCGGGCGTCTCCCGCGCCCGCACCGCGCGCCGACCGGGTTGATTGGGATCGCGTGTTCACTGCCGTGGAGCTGGCGAAGGGACTCGAACCCCCGACCCGCTGATTACAAATCAGCCGCTCTACCTGACTGAGCTACGCCAGCCGGGCGAATTGGAGAGTGTACCAGATCCGGAGCGCGGCGGCAAGAGCCCCCGCGGCGGCGCGGCGGCCCCGCCCCGCCTCAGCCGGCCGGCGGCGCGGCGGCTCGCTGGCGCAGCGCCTCGAACAGGGCCACGCCGGCCGCCACGGACGCGTTGAGGCTCGCCACCCGCCCCCGCATCGGCAGCGCGGCGAGCCAGTCGCAGCGCTCGCGCACCAGCCGGTGGAGCCCGCGGCCCTCGCGGCCCACGACCAGGGCGGTCGGCAGGCGGAGGTCGAGGTCGTAGAGGGAGCGGTCCGCCCCCGCGTCGAGCCCGATCGTCCAGACGCCGGACGCCTTCAGCTCCTCGAGCGCCCGCGCCAGGTTGACCACCGGCGCGACGCCGACGTGCGCCAGCGCCCCCGCCGAGGCCTTGACGGCGGCGCCGGAGATCGGCGCCGACCGGCGCTCGGGCAGGATCAGTCCCGAGCCGCCCGCGGCATCGACCGCGCGGGCGATGGCGCCCAGGTTGCGGGGATCCTCGACGCCGTCGAGGACGACGAGCAGCGGCGGGCGGCGGGCGGCGACCAGGTCGCCGACCGAACACGCGTCGCGAGCGCGCACCGAGGCCACGACGCCCTGGTGCGCCGCGCCGCCCGCGAGCCGGTCCAGGGCGCCGCGGTCCACCCGCCGGACGGGCACCCGCCGGACATGGGCCAGCTCCAGCAGATCGTCGAGCCCCCGGCGGCGGCGGGCGCTCACCGCCAGCTCGGTCACCCGCCCGGCCCGCAGCGCTTCGACGGCCGGCTTGACGCCGAAGATCAGCATCCGGGGCCCTTCGGCACCAGCGTCGCGACCGCGTGCACGGCGATCGCCTCGCCGCGGCCCACCGCGTCCACGCCTTCGCCCGTCTTCCCCTTGACGCTGACCGCCTCCTCCGCCACGTCGAGCGTCTCCGCCAGCCGCCGCCGCATCGCGTCGGCGTACGGGGCGATCCGCGGGCGTTCGGCGACGACCACGACGTCGGCGTTCCCGACCCCGAATCCGCGTTCGCGCACCATGGCCACCGCCCGCCGCAGCAGATCGATGCTCGACGCGCCCTTCCAGCGGGGGTCGCGGTCGGAGAAATGCCGGCCGACGTCGCCCGCCGCGGCGGCCCCCAGCACGGCGTCGGTCAGCGCGTGGCAGACCGCGTCGGCGTCGGAATGGCCCTCCAGCCCGCGGTCGTGGGGCACGCGCACGCCGCCGAGGATCAGCGGCCTCCCGGCGGCGGTGCGATGCAGGTCGTAGCCCAGCCCGACGCGCGCGAACGCCGGGGCCGGGGGCGGCGCGCCTCCCACCCGGCCGGCGGCGCGCCGCAGATCCGCGGGCGTCGTCACCTTGAAGTTGTCCGGGTCGCCCTCCACGATCCGCACCGCGTGGCCGCAGCGCTCGGCCAGCCGCGCCTCGTCGGTCGCGTCGACTCCGCCGCGTCCCAGGGCGACGGCCTCGCGCAGCACGCCGATGCGGAACGCCTGCGGCGTCTGGGCCAGATAGACGTCGTCGCGCGGCAACGTGGCGCCCACCACGAGCCGCCCGTCCCGGACCGCGGCCTGCTTGACCGTGTCGGTCGCGCGCAGCGCCGGAACCGCGGCCCCCGTCTCGGCCGCCGCGTCGAGGACCCGGTCGATCAGCGCCGGCGGACAGAAGGGCCGCGCCGCGTCGTGGACCAGCACCAGCTCCGCGTCGGCGGCGGCGTCGACGCCGGCCGCCACCGAGTCCTGCCGGCGCTCGCCGGCGGCGGCGATGCGCACCGGCGTCTCGAGGGCCCGCACCCCGGGGGGCGGCGACGACGCCACGTCCGCCGGCAGCACGACCACGATGCGGCCGACCCGGGCGCTCGCCTCGAACGGCGCCAGCGCGTGGTCCAGCAGCGTGCCGTCCCCCAGCGGCAGGAACTGCTTGGGCGCCGCGCCGCCGACGCGCGCGCCGCGCCCGCCCGCCACGACGATCGCGGCTACGCGCATGCTTCCCGTTCCTCCGCCGACACCGAGGCCGCGATGATGCCATGCACGCGCCGGGCGAGCGCGGGGACGTCCGAGCGGGTCAGGCCGTCCGTCCGCAACGGCGAATGCACCACCAGCGCCACGTTCCCGGGCCGCGTGGTCAGCATCCCCTTGCGCATGACGCGGCGCGTCCCGGACACCGCCACCGGCACCACCGGCAGCCCGGCCTCGATGGCCAGCAGAAACAGCCCGCGCCGGAACCGCCCGACCCGTCCGTCGCGGCTCCGCGTCCCCTCCGGAAACACGATCAGCGAGTGTCCGCGCCGCATCATGCGCGCGACCCGCTTCAGCGTGCTCGCGCCGGCCCGGGCCCGGTCCACCAGCAGGTGGCCGGTCCAGCGCAGGTGCCAGCCGATCACCGGAAAGCGGCCGAGCGACGCCTTGGCGATGATCCGCAGTTGCAGCGGCAGCGAGACGAACAGGACGGGTACGTCGTAGATGCTCTGGTGGTTGCAGACGAACACGTACGGCGCGCCGCGGTTCACCCGCTCGACGCCGCGCACCGTGGTCCGCACCCCGGTCGTCGCGAGGATCAGCCGCGCCCAGGTCCGCGCGCACCCGTGCGCGAGGCGCCCGCGGCGATCGACCGCCAGCGACGCCAGCGACAGCGCCCCGAGCGCGATCGTGTAGACGGAGATCGCCGGGATCAGCCACAACACGGTCCGCCACCAGTGGAAGGAGGGCATCCGCGGTCCCGCTTCAGGAAGGCGCGTTCAGCAGCGCGTCGAGCGCGTCCTCGACCGTCTCGACGCCGATCGTCTCGCAGCCGGCGGCCTCCGTGCCGCGGCCGCGGTTCGCCGCGGGCAGGACGCAGCGCGTGAACCCGAGCTGCGCCGCCTCCCGGACCCGCAGATCGGCGCGCGGCGTCCCGCGCACCTCGCCGCCGAGCCCCACCTCGCCGAAGACCGCCGTGCGCGGCGGCACGCCGCGGCCGCGGAGGCTGGAGGCCACCGCGGCCACCACGCCGAGGTCGGCCGCCGGCTCGTCTATCTCGAGCCCGCCCGCGACGTTGACGAAGACGTCTTCGCCGGCCAGTCCCAGACCCGCCCGCTTCTCGAGCACGGCCAGGAGCAACGACAGCCGGTTGTGGTCGATGCCGCTCGCCATGCGGCGGGCGGTCCCGTACGCGCCGGAGGCGACGAGCGCCTGCACCTCCACCAGGATCGGGCGCGTCCCCTCCAGCGAACAGAGCACCGCCGACCCCGGCGCGCCGGCCGCGCGGTCCGACAGGAACAGCCGGGAGGGGTTCGAGACCGGCCGCAGCCCGGCGCCGGTCATCTCGAACACGCCGAGTTCGCTGACCGCGCCGAAACGGTTCTTCACCGCCCGCACCACGCGGTGCGAATGGTGCCGCTCCCCCTCGAAGTAGAGCACCGTGTCGACCACGTGCTCCAGCACCTTCGGACCGGCCAGGCCGCCGTCCTTCGTGACGTGGCCGACGAGGATGGTCGGCAGGTTGCCGCGCTTGGCGCCGAACAGCAGACGGGTCGCGGCTTCGCGCACCTGGCCCACGCTGCCGGGGGCCGAGGCCAGGTTCAGGGAATAGATCGTCTGGATGGAGTCGACCACCAGCAGGGCCGGCCGCACCCGCTCGACCGCCTCGAGCAGCCGCTCGAGGCAGGTCTCGGCCAGCACGTAGAGCTCGGCGCCGCCGACGTCGAGACGCTCTCCCCGCTCCTTCACCTGCTGTTCCGACTCCTCGCCCGAGGCGTACAGCACCGGGCCGGCCGCGGCCGCGACGCGGGCCGCCACCTGCAGCAACAGGGTCGACTTCCCGATGCCCGGCTCGCCGCCGACCAGCACCATCGACCCGGGCACCACGCCGCCTCCGAGCACGCGGTCGAACTCTCCGAACCCGCTCGGCACGCGCGCGGCCGCCGCGGCGTCGATCTCGTCGTAGCGCCGCACCTCGGCCCGCCCGGAAGGCCCGCCGTAGCGGGCGCCGCCGTCCGCCGCGCCCGGCGGCCCGGACTCCGGCTCCTCGACCATCGAGTTCCAGGCGCGGCAGTCGAGGCACTGCCCGGCCCACTTCCGCGAGCGGCTTCCGCACGCCTGGCAGACGAACACCGTCCGCGCTTCGGCCCCGGCCTTCGGCATGATGTGCAGGATGAGATGCGTCAGGAAGTATAGGTCCGCTCGATCCGCGCCCCGATGCGGCACAGGATCTCGTGCGGCACGGTGCCCACGGCGCGGGCCACGCCGGGCGCGTCGACGAGCTCCCCCCGCTGCGGCCCGAGGAGCGCGACATCGTCCCCCGGCTCGGCTTCGACGCCGGTGACGTCGACGACCATCGAGTCCATCGACACGGCCAGGATCGACGCGCGCGCCCCGCGGACCAGCACGGTCCCCGTCCCGGCCAGGCGCAGGTCCAGACCGTCGGCGTAGCCGGCCGGGATCAGGGCCACCCGCAGCGGCCGCCCGGCGGCGAAGCGCCCGCCGTAGCCCGCCGTCTCGCCGGGCCGCACGCCCTTGACCGCCACCACGCGGCTGCGGAGCGACATGACCGGCCGCAGGCGCAGGCCGGGGACGGGCGGCGGCGGCGAGACGCCGTACAGCAGCAGGCCGGGACGCACCGCGTCGTACCACGTCCGCCGGTCCCGCAGCAGCGCCGCGCTGTTGGCCGCGTGCCACCACGCGCCCGCGAGCCCGAGCTCCGCCGCCGACGCCCGCAACGCCTCGAAACGCGCGCGCTGCAGGTCGAACAGGGGGTGCGCGCGGTCTTCCGCGGTCGCGAAATGGGTGTAGACGGCGTCGACCGCCAGGTGCGGCGACCGCAGCACGGCGGGCAGCGTGGCGCGCAGGTTGTCGTGGCGGAACCCGAAGCGGTTCATGCCCGTGTCGATCTTCAGGTGCACGCGCAGGCGCGCGCCGCGCGCGGCGGACGCGCGTTCGAGCGCCCGCGCCGCCGAGGGCGACGAGACGGTCGGGGTCAGGCCGCGCGCGAACACGCCGTCGAGGTCGCTGACGCTCAACGCGCCGAACACCAGGATCGGGGCGTCCACCCCGGCCGACCGCAGCTCGACCCCTTCCTCAATGTCGGCGCAGGCGAGCATCGGCGGCGCCGCGGAGCGCGCGGCCGCCTCCCGTTCGAGCGCCCGCGCCACCCGGACCGCGCCGTGGCCGTAGGCGTTGGCCTTGATGACCGCGATGATCCGCGGCGCCGACGCGCCCGCCCCGGCGTCGAGCAGGTCTCGCACCGCCCGGTAGTTGGCGGCCAGGGCGGCGAGGTCGACGACCGCGTGCGTCGGGCGAACCACGGGATCTCGGCGGAGCGGAAGCTACTGGTAGTCGCGGCTCAGGTTCTCGAAGCGGGTCTGCTGCTTGAGGAAGGCCAGCTTGACCACGCCGGTCGGCCCGTTGCGCTGCTTGCCGATGATGATCTCGGCCACGTTCGCGTTCTCCGGGGTTTCCTCGTACATGTCCTCGCGGAAGATGAACATGACCACGTCGGCGTCCTGCTCCAGCGCCCCGGACTCGCGCAGGTCGGAGAGCTGCGGACGCTTGTCGCCGCGCGACTCGGGGGCGCGGCTGAGCTGCGAAAGCGCCACCACCGGCACGTCGATCTCCTTGGCCAGCGCCTTCAGCGAACGCGAGATCGAGGCGATCTCCTGGTTGCGGTTCTCGAACCGGCCGCGCCCCTGCATCAACTGCAGGTAGTCGATGATCAGCAGGTCGAGCCCGTGCTCCGCCTTCAGGCGGCGCGACTTGGCCCGCATCTCGAGCACGCCGATCGACGGGGTGTCGTCGATGTGCACGCGCGACTCGGACAGCACGCTCATCGCCTCCGACAGACGCTCGTAGTCCGACTCGGTCAGCAGGCCGGTCCGGAAACGGTGCGAGTCGATCTGCGCCTCGCTCGTCAGCATCCGCATGAAGAGCTGCTCCTTCGACATCTCCAGGCTGAACACGCCGACGGTCCGCTCGCCGGCTCTCCCGACGTGCGCGCCGACGTTGAGGGCGAACGCCGTCTTGCCCATCGAGGGGCGGGCGGCGACGATGACGAGGTCGGACGGTTGCAGTCCCGCGGTCATCTCGTCGACGTCGGCGAAGCCGGTCGGCACGCCGGTGACGGCGCTCCGGACGCTCTGCAGCCGCTCGATCGTGCCGAAGCCGGCCTCGACCAGCTCGCCGAGGGGCACGAACCCGCCGTGGATGCGCCCCTCCGCGATCGAGAATATCTCCTGCTCGGCGCGGTCGAGGACGGCCGCGGCGTCGTCCCGCGCCGCGTAGGCCTCGGCCTCGATCCGGTTGGCCGCCGCGATCAGGTTGCGAAGGGTGGCGCGCTCCTTGACGATCCGCGCGTAGTGCTCGACGTTGGTCGAGCGCGGAACTCCGTCCGCAAGAGATGAGATGTAGGCGGGACCGCCCACCGGATGGAGGTCGCCGGAGCGGCTCAGCTCGTCGCGCAGCGTGACCAGATCGATGGCCTGACCCCGCTCGTTGAGGTCGACCATCCTGTCGAAGACGCGCCGGTGGGCGTCACGGAAGAAGTCGTCGGCGTCGATCAGCTCCGCCGCGACGTTGAACGCTTCGTTGCGGATCAGAATCGCGCCCAGGATGGAGCGCTCCGCCTCCAGGTTGTGAGGCAGCGCCCTCTCGCCCGCGGGGCCGGCCGGCTGCGCCACGTCTCGCCCTCCCGGCCGCACCGCCGGCCGACCCGTCTACGACGCCGGGTCGCCGGTCTCGGCGGGCGTCTCGGGCGGCTGCTCTCCACCGCCGTCTTCCCGGACCACCCGGACCGTCAGCTCCGCGGCGACGTCGCGGTGCAGCCGGACCGTCACGGGGAACTCGCCGAGCTCCTTGAGCGGCTCGCCGAGCTGGATCCTGCGCTTGTCGACCTCGATGCCGCGCGCCGCGAGGTGCTCGGCGACGTCGGCCGACGTGACCGACCCGTACAGGGTTCCCGTCTCGCCCACCCGCCTCGAGACGACGCACTCGACCCCCTGCAGCCGCTCCGCGAAGCCGCGGGCCCGCTCGCGCTCGTCCGCCTCGCGCGCCTCCGCGAGCACCCGCTCGCGCTCCACCTGCCGGCGGTTCGCCGAGGTCACGAGCAGGGCGAGCTTGCGGGGCAGCAGGTAGTTGCGCGCGTAGCCGTTGGCCACGTTCACGACTTCGCCGCGGCGGCCCAGGTTGTCGATGTGATCCCTCAGGATGACTTCCATCGCTTTCGCTCCCCGGACTCCTAGTCGAGCACGTACGGCACCAGCGCGAGCTGCCGGGCGCGCTTGATCGCCGTCGTCAGCTTCCGCTGGCACTTGGCGCACGTGCCGGAGATCCGCCGCGGCTGGATCTTGCCGCGCTCGGCGAGCGCCATCATGAGCAGGCGCACGTCCTTGTAGTCGATGTAGTCGACCTTGTCCACGCAATAGCGGCAGACCTTGCGCCGGCGGCCGCCCCCGCGGCGCCCGCCCCGTCCCCCGCCCCGTCCGCCGCGCCGGTCGTCTCGATCGTCACCCATCGGTCTTCTCCGCGTTCTCCTCGGCCTCGTCCACGCCGGCCGCCGGTTCGGGCGCCGACGCAACCGCCGCCGGTTCGGACGCCGGGGCCGCCGCCGGCGCTCCGGCTTCCGCCTCTTCCACACCGGAGGCCGGCGCGGACGGTGCGGCCGGCGCCACGGCCGCGGGCTCCGCCGGCGGCGGGGCCGGCGCCACGGACGCCGACTCCGCGGACGATGCTACCGGCTCCGCGGACGATGCGGCCGCCGCGGACGGCGCGGACGGCGCCACGGGCGCCGGCGCCGCGGACGCCGGAGCGGCCGATGCCACCACCGCGGACGACGCCTCCACGGCCGGCGCCGCGGCCGATGCGGCCGCGGGCTCGGACGCCGCCTCCGCGGCCGGCGCGGCCGCCGACCCCTTCTTCGCCAGGCGCCGCTGTTGCCGGCTCTGCCGCCGGTCGCGGGCGCGCTGCGCCTTCCGCAAGTCCTCGTCCACGCGCACGATCAGGTGCCGGAGGAGCTGCTCCATGACCCGCAGGCGACGCTCCAGCTCCGTGACCAGGCTGCCCGGACCGGTGATGGTCTCGATGACGTAGGTGCCCTCGCGGTGGCGGTCGATCTCGTAGGCCAGCCGCCGGCGGCCCCAGTTGTCGGTCTTGTCGATGCTGCCGCCGAGCTGGTCGACGATTCCCGCGATCCGCTCGTGCAGCTCGGTGATCCCCTCGTCGGCGATCTCCGGACTGACCACGTACACCAACTCGTACTGCCGTGTTTCGCTCATCGGTCTCCTCTCGGACTCGGCGGCCGCCGCGGTGCGGCGGCAAGGAGCTTCTCCGGCCTCAATTGAAGCGGTTCATCATCCGGTCGATGCCGTCCGCGACGAACGTCTCGACCGCGTCGGCGGCGCGCTCGACGGCCGCCTCCATCTCTTCCCTTTCGTCCGCGCCGAACCCGGCCAGCACGTGGGCGGTCAGCGAGCGCCGCGCGTCGCCCCTCCCCACCCCGACCCGCAGCCGGGCGAACTCGCCCGTCCCGAGCGCGGCGATGATCGAGGCGAACCCGTTGTGCCCGCCGTCCGACCCGCGCCTCCGGCCCCTCAGCCGCCCCAGGGGCAGGTTCACGTCGTCCGCCACGACGAGCAGCGCCGGCGGCTCGATCCGGAAGTAGTGGCGCAGCGCCTGCACCGCCCCCCCGCTCCGGTTCACGTAGGTGAGCGGCTTGGCCAGCATCACCCGGGCCCCGACTCCCCGCTGCCGGGCCAGCAACGCGTCGGCCGGCGCGCTCTCGAACGCCAGGTCAAGCCGCCGCGCCAGGACGTCGAGCACCTCGAAACCGACGTTGTGGCGCGTTCCGCGGTAGCGCGGTCCCGGGTTGCCGAGGCCGACGACGAGTCGCACGCGCCCTCCACCCGGCGCCTACGATCCGTCGGACTCGCCGGCGTCGTCCCGCGCGCCCTCCGCTTCGTCCCCGGCTTCCTCGTCGCCGTCCTCGTCGGAACCGGTCTTGGCCGCCGTCACGTGGACGAGCAGCGTGTCCAGGTCGCTCACCGACGTCCAGCTTCGGCCCTCGGCCACGTCGCGGACCCGCACGCCGTCACCGATCATCAGTTCGCTCACGTCGACGTCGACGTGCTCCGGGATCTCGGCGGGCATGCACTCGACCTGGATCTCGCGCGTGACGAAGTCGAGCAGCCCCGCCTGCTGCTTGACGCCGGCCGCCTCTCCGTGGAGCGTAACCGGCACGGTGACGGTGACCGCCTTGTCCATGGCCGGACGGAAGAAATCGACGTGCAGCAGGTGGTCCGTGGTCGGATCGTGCTGCACGTCCTTGATCAGCACCTGTCCCGACGCGCTGCCGTCGACCTGCAGGTCGACCAGCGTGTTGAAGCCGGATTCGGAATGCAGGATGCGCAGCAGCGCCCTGGGGTCCACCTCGACGGCCTGGCTCCGAACCGGCGCTCCGCCGTACACGACCGCCGGCAGGCGCCCCGCGCGCCGCAGCCGGCGCGCCTCGTTCTTGCCGCGCGTCTTCCGGGTCTCGGCGGCCAACGTGGCTTGCATCTCTTCTCCTTGCTCCCGCGCCCCGCGCTCACACGAACAGCGACGACACCGACGTCTCGTGGTGGATGCTCTGAATGGCCCGGCCGAGCAGCCCGGCGACCGACAGCACGCTCACCCTGGCGGACCGCTCGAACTCCTTGCGCAAGGGAATCGTGTTGGTCACGATCAGCTTCTCGAGCGGCGAGTCCTCCACCCGCTGCAGCGCCGGCCCGGACAGCACGCCGTGAACCGCGCAGGCCATGATGCTCTCCGCGCCGCTCTCCAGCAGCGCCCGCGACGACTGCTGCAGCGTGCCCGCCGTGTCGACGATGTCGTCGAGGAGGACGCAGACGCGATCCCGGACTTCGCCGACGACGTGCAGCACCTGGGCGTGCCCGTCCTCCGACCGGCGCTTGTCGATGATGGCCAGATCCGCGTCCAGCCGCTTGGCGTAGGCCCGCGCCCGCTCCACTCCTCCCGCGTCCGGGGACACGATCGTGACGTTACCGCGGTAGCCGGCGCGGGAGAGGTAGTCGATGAACACCGGCGTGGCGAACAGGTGGTCGACCGGAATGTCGAAGAACCCCTGGATCTGCGCCTTGTGCAGGTCCATCGTCAGCACGCGGGCGGCGCCCGCCGCGCCCACGAGGTTGGCGACCAGCTTCGCCGAAATCGGCACCCGCGGCTTGTCCTTGCGGTCCTGCCGCGCGTACCCGTAGTACGGCATGACCGCGGTGATGCGCGCGGCCGACGACCGGCGGAAGGCGTCGATCATGACGCACAGCTCGACGAGATGCTGGTCGACCGGCGTGCAGGTCGGTTGCACCACGAACACGTCGGTGCCGCGGATGTTCTCGTCGATCTGAAACGACACCTCCGTGTCGGAGAAGCGCCGCAGCGCCGCCCGGCCCATCGGCACGCCGAGCACGCCGGCGATGTCCTCGGCCAGCGCCGGATGCGCGCTGCCCGAGAACAGCTTCAGTTCTCCGTTGTGAGTCGGCACCTTCTTCGCCGCCGCGTCCTGGTTCGGCTGCCTCGCGCAAGTGGCTGGGGCGGAAGGATTCGAACCTTCGAATACGGGATCCAAAGTCCCGCGCCTTACCGCTTGGCGACGCCCCACCGGCAAGCGGCCCGCGACGGCCGCCGCGCACACACGCGCCCCCCGCGCCCGGACGGGGAGTTTAGTCCATGCGCGCGACGGCCGCAAGACGCGCGCAGGCGTCCGCGTCGATCGTCCGCGTCACGAGCCCCCGCCCACCCGCCGCGCGCAGCGCGAGGCGCGCTCCGAGCGCCCGCGCCCGGGACCCGAAGAGTCCGAAGACGACCGACCCGCTCCCGGTCAGGGCGGCGTGCAGCGCCCCGGCGGCCCGCAGGCGCTCCGCCAGCACGAGGACTTCCGGGCGCCGCCGCGCCACCGGCGCCTCGAGGTCGTTCCGCAGCCGGCTCGGGTCGCGGCGCCAGCCCGGCGGCGCCGGGGCCGCCGCCGGGGAGACGCCGGCCGGCCGGTCGCAGTCCCACCAGCGGTACGCGTCCGCCGTCGGCACGCCGAAGTCGGGAACCGCCAGCACGACCCAGTAGCGCCGCGGCGGCGGCAACCGCCGCAGCCGTTCCCCCCGCCCGGCCGCCCGCACCGTGCCGCCGCGCAGGAAGAACGGGACGTCGGAGCCGACCGCGGCGGCGACGTCCTCGATCAGCCGCCGGCTCGCCGAGGGCTTCCAGCGCAACCGCAACGCCCGCAGCGCGGACGCGGCGTCGCTGCTGGCTCCTCCGAGCCCCGCCGCGGCGGGAATGCGCTTGCGGATGACCACGGCGGCGCCGGCCGGGTCGCCGCGGCGCCCGAGCGCGCGCCACAGGGCCGCGCCGGCGGTCCAGACCAGATTGTCCCGATCCGCGGGGACCGCGGACGCCGCGCAGCGCACCGTCAGCGGCCCGCGCCGCCCGGCAATCGACAGCGTGTCGTGCAGGGCTATCGACTGCACGATCGTGACCACGTCGTGAAACCCGTCCGGACGCCGCCCCAGCACGTGCAGGTGGAGGTTGATCTTGGCCGGCGCGCGCACCCGCGCGCGCCATGGCGCATCCCGCCCGCTCACGGCCGCCGATCCGCCTCGCCCGCCGGGGCCGACCGGTCTTCGAGGGGCGGCGCGCCGCGCAGGCCGGCGAGGGTGACCGGCGCGTACCCCGCGGGCACGTCGACGAGGAAGGCGGCCGGGTGGAGCGCGGTGTTCACGTCGACGCGCGTGAGGTCCGCGGTCAGATCGGTCTCCCCCCGGGGGCCGTCCGCCCGGATCCGGAACCGGCGCGGCAGACCGCGGACGTGCTCCGCGTACTCGACGGTCAGGCCGCCGCGGCGGCCCGCGACGACGACCTGCCCCCCGCCCGGGTCGCGCACCCAGGCCGTCGCCCCGCCCCGTAGCGCCACCGCCACCGACCCGTCGCCGTAACGGCGCGCCCCGGTGGAGACCGGGTCCGGCTCGAGGCACCCGGTCAGCAGGGCGTGCACGTCGCGCGGCCCGAGGGCCAGACCGGCCAGGACGCGCAACGCCTCCGCCGGCCGCGCGTCGCGAACCACCTGCCGCTCCCGCGGCAGCAACAGCGTCGCGCGGCCGTCCCGCGCGACGAACACGAAGACCGGCGCGCCGAACGGCGCGAGCGCCTCGAGGCGCAGCGACCCGGCCCGCTCCACCGCGGCCCGCATGCGCGTGCGGCGCAGCGCAGCGCCGTCGGACCGCCCGCCGAGCACGAGGAGGAACTCCATGGTGCGGACGCCGCGGCACGGCGCGGCGACGCGTTCCCAGAGCGCGTGGTGTTCGGCGAGCGGCGCCCCCGGGCCGTCCGGCGCCTCGAAGCCGCGGCGCGCGGGCGCGCAGGCCGCCGCGAGCAACGCGGCCGCCCCGAACGCCGCGGTTCGGAAACGGCGGGACCCGGCGGGACGCGCCGTTCCACGGCGCAGACCAGCCCGCCGTTCGCCGCCTGGAGGCTCCGCTCGACGTCCAACCAACCCTGCAGGAGTCCGCGCCGTTCCACGGCGCAGACGCCTAGCGGTCCAGACGGCGCCGCGCGTCATCTATCTTGCGCTCGATCAGCGCGGGGTCGATCTCCTCTCCGTCGCCGTCGAGCGCGCGCCGCCACGCCTCGATGGCCTCGGCATAGCGTTCGAGCCGGTTGAGCAGGTCGCCGAGATGGTCCTGGACCACGGAGTTGCGCTGCAGCTGGTCGCCGGCCGCGCGCAGGGGCGGCTCGGCCAGGTCCAGGCGATCGAGCTTGAAGTAGGCCCAGCCGAGGCTGTCGAGGTAGGACCCGTTGTGCGGATCCTTCTCGACCGCCCGGGCGATGAGCTCCACGGACTCGTCCAGGCGCTCCCCCCGGTCGGCCAGCATGTACCCGAGGTAGTTGAGCGCCTGCGCGTGCTCCGGGTCCCGGTCGATCACTCTCCGGAACGCCGCCTCGGCATCCGTGAAACGGCCGCTCCGCTCCAGCATCGCGCCGAGCAGGAACAGGATCGACGTCTCCTCCGGCAACCGCTGCAGCGCCGCATCGAGCACCAGGACGGCTTCGGGAAGCCGCTCGTGCTCGCTGTAGAAGGAGGCCAGCGCCAGGTGCGCCCGCGGCTCGCCGCGGTCCTCCGCGAGGACGTCGAGCAGCAGCCGCTCGCCCCGGTCCACGTCGCCCTGCCGGCCGCGCAGGTCGGCCTCGACGGCGGCCAGCGACAGGTTGCCGGGGTTCGCGTTCCGCGCCCGCGCGAGCAGCCGCTCCGCGTCGCCGTGCCGCCCGGAGTCGACGTAGGCCCGGGCCAGCCGCGCCTGGAACCAGGGACTCGACGGCATCAGCGAGACGGCGTCCTCGTACACGCGCGCCGCGCCCGCGGGGTCCTCGAGCCACTCGTGGGCGCGGCCCAGCCGATCCAGCATCTCCACCAGCATGCGGCCCGGACGCATGCCGCGGGCCTGCTCCAGCACCGGGGCGAGCGTCTCCACCACGCGCGGGTACTCGTGCCGGCGTTCGAACACCTGGGCCAGGACGTACGGCCCGCTCAACCCGTCCGGCTCGATCTCCAGCAGCCGGCGGGCCGCCGACTCGGCCGCGTCGAAGTCGGCGAGCGCGATCTCCGTTTCCGCCAGCATCCGATGGCCGGCCGCGTCGCGGGGGCGCATCTCGAGCAGCCCGCCGAGCACGTCGCGCGCCCGGTCCGCCTCGCCGGCCTCGAGCCACGCCGCGGCCAGTCGACGCCGGACGCCGGCGCTGCGCGGGTTCAGCGCCACCGCGCCCCGGTAGGCCTCGGCCGCGTCGCGCCAGCGCCGGCTCTGCTCGTACAGCTCGCCCAGACGCGCCAGCATCCGGTACGTCGGCCGGGTGCTCGCCACGGTCTCTTCCAGCGTGCGCAGCGCGTCGTCACGCCGGCCCGCCTGCTGGTAGGCCTCGGCCAGCAGCACGCTCGCCGGCGCGTAGGCGAGCTGGTCGCGGGACAGATCTTCGAGCAGGGCGATCGCCTCGTCCGTGGCCTCGGTCCGGAGATAAAAGCGCGCCAGCGTCAGCTCCACCTGCAGATCCGGCACGGCGGAACCGCGGGCCTGCTCCAGGTGCGTGACCGCCCGTTCGACGTCCTCGCGCGTACCCTCGCGCGTGCCCGCCGCCGCCGCGTAGGCCAGCCCCAGCACGCGGTGGGCGGAGCGGTTGTCCGGCTCGCGCGACAGCGCCTCCTCGGCCGCCGCGGCCGCGTCTTCCGCGCGGCCGGCCCGCGCGTACAGCGCGGCCAGCTCCGCCAGCGGCTCGCCGGCCGCCGGGTCGAGACGGGCGGCGTCCCGGAACGCGCGGACGGCGCCGTCCGTATCGTCCCTCCCTTCGAGATGCCGGCCGACGAGGAAGCGGGCGTACGCCTCCGCGCGCGCCGAAGAGTCCGATTCGGCGGGCGGCTGCGCGGCGGCGGCCCCGGCGCTCAGGACGACGAGCGCCGGCAACGCCGCGGCCAGGGGGACGACGCGGGCCGCATGAAACATGGAAGCGATTGTTCCACAGGTCGCCGCCCGCGACAAGACGAATTCACGGTCCGCCGCCGCCCGCCGACCGGCCGCCGGGCTACGGGTCCTGCAGCAACGCGCCTGTCGCGCGCCACATCCTGTCGAAAGATCGCGACCGTCGGCGCGCCAGCCCCAGGTCGAACAGAGCGGTCAACGCCGTCTGGTCAGCCGTTGGACTGTAGGTCCCGTCCATCCGGTCGCCAAGCCACTCCTTGGCGCCGCGGATCGATTCGGGGTCTTGCGGCACGGCCGCCGCGGCGGAGACGTTGCGCTTCCCCTTCAGGGAATCGATCGCGGCGATGAACCAGGACTCGTACTCGCAATTGGCCAGGACCACCTCGATGCGGCGGTCGGGGCGCGCCGTACGGGCTCGTTGCAGGATGGCCGGTCCGAAATCCGCGGGACAGTCGCCGTTCGCGTCGAGCGCCCACCAAGCGTCGCCTTGCGGCTCCGCTTGGTGCCCATCCTAACCGCTCCAGGAGTCCGCGCCGTTCTACGGCGCAGACTCCTGGCAGAACGAGGATGCCGCCGCCGGCGCCGGCGAGGTTCGCCGCCAGACCCAGGTACCGTTCCAGTTCCCCGTCCTCGAGCACTCGGTTGCGTCGTACCCGGACCGGCCTGCCGACGTCCAGCGGCGTTCCGGGAGAGAGCTCTCCGTGAATTCGCCGGATGAGCGCGGGCACGGCCTCCACTTCGCCGTCCCCCTCCACGATGGCGACGATCTTCGCCACGTTCACCTCACGGCTCTTCGCGAAAGAAGTCCCGCGGGGAGGCAGCGGCCGACTCCGGATCGGGCGCGAGCTGGTTCATGCGCAGCAGCTCGCCCACCGTGAACAGACCGTCGCGAAGGGTGACGCGGCCGGCTTCGTCGGGTCGGGACACCTTCGTTTCGCCGTCTTCCGAAACGACGGCCAGGATCGATTCCAGCGGAATCGTTTCGCGGTCCAGCAGGTCCGCGCCATGGCTGGTGACGATGACCTGGACGCGCCGGCTCGCTTCGTGGAGGACGTCGGCGAGCACGCCGGCCGCGGCGGGATGAAGCGCGGTTTCCGGCTCCTCCATGCCCACCAGCCTGGCGCTCCGGGAAGCGCCGGGGCGCTGGAACAGGGCCGCCAGCACGCCCAGCACCCGCAACGTTCCGTCCGACACGTTGTTCGCGAGAAAGCGCCAGGGGTTGGGGTCGCTCCGCACCCGCTGCCGGAACTCCAGTGTCAGCTTGGGGCCGACGGTCCTGGGTTCGACGCTGTACGTTCCCGGCACGACGCTGGCGAGGCGCTACTCGTCGCCGGCCGCGTCGCCCGCCTCGGCCTTCGAGTCGGCCACGATCTTCGACTGCAGGTGCGCCGGCACCTCCTCGTAGTGCGAGAACTCCATGTGGTACGACCCGCGCCCCCCCGTGGCCGAGGTCAGCTGCTGCTCGTAGGTGAGCATCTCGGCCATCGGCACCTGCGCCTTGATGACCGTCGACGCGCCGCGCGGCTCCATGCCCCCGATGCGGCCGCGCCGCCCGTTCAGGTCGCCCATCAGGTCGCCCGCGAAGTCGCTCGGCGCGTAGACCTCGACGTTCATGACCGGCTCGAGCAGCGTCGGCCGGGCGCGCTCCATCGCGTCGCGGAAGGCGAGCCGGCCGGCCATCTTGAACGACATCTCGTTCGAGTCGACCGTATGGAACTGCCCGTCGTGCAGGGTCACCTTGAAGTCGACCATCGGGTACCCGGCGAGGTAGCCCTTGGTGCGGGCCTCCTGAATGCCCTTCTCGACGGCCGGAATGAACTGGCGCGGGATGGCGCCACCGAAGATCTCGTCCACGAAGGCGAAGTCCTCGCCGCGCGCGAGCGGCTCGACGCGGATCTTGCAGTCGCCGAACTGCCCGTGCCCGCCCGACTGCTTCTTGTGCCGGCCGTGCGCCTCGGTCGCGGCCATGATCGTCTCCCGGTACGGGATGCGCGGCAGCTTCAGGTTGACCTCGACGCCGAACCGCCGCTTCAGCTTGGCGACGGTGACCTCGATGTGCAGTTGCCCCTGGCCGGAGAGCAGCAGTTGCCGCGTCTGCGGGTCGCGGGCGTACTGGATCGTGGGGTCCTCCTCCCGCAGGCGCTGCAGCGCGCCGCTGATCTTCTCCTCGTCGCCGCGGCTCTTCGGCTCGATGGCGTAGGACAGTACCGGGTCGGCGAACGCGATCGGGGCGAAGCGCACCGGGCTGCCCTTCCCGCCCAGCGTGTCGCCCGTGTGGGTCTCCTTCAGCTTGGCGACCGCGCCGAGGTCGCCCGCCTTCATCTCCGGCACCGGATGCTGCGTCTTGCCCTGCAGGACGGCCAGCGCGCCGAGGCGCTCGCCGCCGTCCCGGGTCAGGTTGTGCACGCTGGAATCGGCCTTCAGCGCGCCCGCCGCGACCCGGAACATCGTGATGCGCCCGGCGAACGGGTCGGCGATGGTCTTCCAGACGAACGCGGCCGGCGCGGCCCCGTCTCCCGCGTCGTAGGCCCGCGGCTCGCCGCTCTCGGCGTCGGCCGCCGGGAGCGGACGGTCGGCCGCGGCCGGCAGCAGCGCGACGATCGCGTCCAGCAGCGGGCCGATGCCGACGTTGGCCTGCGCCGATGCGCAGACGAGGGGGAACACCTGCCGGTTCCGGCTCGCCGCGCGCAGTCCTCCCTCGATCTCCTCCTGCGTGAGCGTGCCCTCCTCGAAGAAGCGCTCCATGAGAGACTCGTCGGTTTCCGCGACCATCTCGATCAGCGCCTCGCGGGCGCTTTCCGCCGACGCGGCCAGCGCGCCGGGGACGTCTCCGGCCGCGGCGGTTCCGCTGCCGTCGTCGGGGAACGTCACGCCCCGCATGCCGACCAGATCGACGGCGCCCCGGAAGTCCCGTTCCGCGCCGATCGGCAGCTGGATCGGCACCACCTCCCGGCCCAGGCTCCCCTGCGCCGATTCGAGCGCGCGTTCGAAGCTCGCGCGTTCGCGGTCGAGCAGGTTGAGCGCCACGAGGCAGGGCAGCCCGAGCTCCTTCGCCGTGCTCCAGACCTTCTCGGTCTGCACCTCGACGCCGGCCACCGCGTCGACGACGACGAGGGCCGCGTCGGCCACCCGCAGGGCCGCCCGCGTGTCGCTCAGGAAGTTGCTCATGCCGGGCGTGTCGATCAGGTTGATCTTCGTCGAGCGCCACTCGGCGAACGCGACGCTGGCCGCGAGCGTGTGCTTGCGGTCGATCTCCTCCTCGTCGAAGTCGGTGACCGTCGTGCCGTCGTCGACCCTCCCGAGGCGGTTCACCATCTTCGCGCCGAACAGCATCGCCGACACGAGCTGCGTCTTGCCGGCGCCGCTGTGCCCGACGACCGCCACGTTGCGGATGTTCGACGCGTCATAGACCTTCATCGTGCAGTAGCCTCCTGATCCAACCTGCAATCGTACCGCGACTGGCCGGCCGGCTCAAGGGCGCGCGGCTATTCGTAGCGCAGCGCCTCGATCGGATCGAGTCCCGAGGCGCGGACGGCGGGCACGATGCCGAAGACGATGCCCACCGTCGCCGAGAAGCCGATGCCGATCGCGAACGACCACCACGGCAGAGACACCGGGAACTCGGTGGCGTAGTGCACGCCCAGACCGATCCCGCTGCCGAGGACGATACCGAGGACGCCGCCGACCGCGGTCAGGAAGACCGCTTCGAGGAGGAACTGCCAGAGGATTTCGCGCCGCCGCGCGCCGATGGCCTTGCGGGTCCCGATCTCGCGCGTCCGTTCCTTGACCGAGATGGTCATGATGGCCATCACGCCGATGCCGCCGACGAGCAGCGCGATGGACGAGATGGCCACCAGGGCCAGGAACGTCGCGCTGCTGATCTGGTCCCACAGCCGGAGCGCCGCGTCCTGGGTCACGACGTCGAAGTCGTTCGGCTCGTCGAGCCGCAGTCCGTGGCGGATGCGCATCACCTCGGTGACCTCGCGCAGCGCCTCCTCGCGCGCGACCCCTTCGCGCGGCACCGCGCCGATCAGCAGGAACTGCAGCCGGCCCCGCCGCGATTGCGTGACGCGCGTGCCGAACTGCTTCGAATGGGCGCTGTACGGGATCAGCGCGACGTCGTCCTGGCCGGCGTCGAGCGCGCCGAGGCCCGGCCGCGGACCGATGACGCCGATGACGGTGTACGGCAGATTGCCGATCCGCACCGTCTTGCCGATGGGGTCGACCTGGGGAAAGAGGGCCTGGAGGGGGGTCTGGCCGAGCACGACGACCCGGCGCCGGTGACTGACCTCGCCCTCCGTGAAGTACCGTCCCTGCTCCAGCGCGAGATGGTACACGTCAGGGTAGTTGTAGGTGGTGCCGAGGATCGCCAGCGGCTTGGTGCGCTCGCCCCGGTGGTGCAGGCGCATCCGCGGCGAGCCCGGCCCTTCGCCGATCGCCATCGTGACCTCGGCGATCGACTCGGCCTGCCGCTCGATGGCGCGCGCGTCGGCCGGCGTCAGCGTCGGCCGCTTGAGCAGCTCGTTCAGCTCGGCGCCCGACATCACGCTCAGGCCGGAAAACTGCGCCAGGAAGATCGTGTCGGGGCCGATCTCGCGGATGGTGTCGCGCAGCGACTGGTCGAATCCGCGGATCAGCGACGTCATGCCGACGATGGCCGTGATGCCGATCACGATGCCGAGGATGGTCAGCCCCGACCGCATCTTCTGCGTGCGGATGGTCGTGACCGCCATCACCACGATCTCCCGCAGCAGCGACCCGCCCATCAGTCGGCCCTGCCCAGCGCGTCGATGGGGTCCAGCGCGGCCGCCCGCGCCGCCGGGTACAGCCCGAAGAAGAGGCCCACCGCGGCGGTCATCGCGATCGCCAGGACCACCGACCAGGGGTGCACGACGGCCGGCACCGGGGCGAAGCGGTCGAGGGCCGCCGCGGCCGCCGCGCCGATCGCCGTGCCCGCCGCGCCGCCGAGCACCGACAGGACCACCGATTCCGAGAGCATCTGCCACAGGACGTCCTGCCGCCGGGCCCCGAGCGCCTTGCGCAGGCCGATCTCCCGCGTTCGTTCCGACACCGCCATCAGCATGATGTTCATGATGACGATGCCGGCCACGACCAGCGCCAGGCCGACGACGCCGACCAGCACGGCGAAGATGCCGGTCGTGGCCTGGTTGAAGATGCCCAGCGCCGTCTCGGAGGTGAAGATGCCGAAGTTGTCGTCCTCGGCCGGTTTCAGGCGGCGCTCGATGCGCAGGGCCACGGTCGCTTCGCCGATCGCCCTGTCGATCTCGGCCGGGTCCGCCGGCTGCACGCGCAGGGCGATGGAGGAACGGCTGCCGAAGAGCCGCTGGAAGGCCCCGAGCGGAACGACCGCGAACTCGTCCTGCGACTGTCCGAACGACGAGCCCTGGCGCCGGCTCACGCCCACCACCCGGAAGGGCACGCCGCGGATCCGGACCTGGCGGTCGATCGGGTCGAGCGTCCCGAACAGGCGCTCGGCGGCGTCCCGGCCGAGCACGGCGACGTTGCGCCTGCGGCGGACCTCCGCGGGGGTCATCAGACGCCCCGTCTCCGCGTTGAACGTGGAGAACCGGACGAACTCCTCCGTGACGCCCTGGATCAGGGCCGACTCGAGGACGCGCTCGCGGTAGCGCACCTCGCCGCCGCGGCGCCCCTCCGCCATGACCGCGGCGACGCCGGGGGCGAAGCGCCGGATGGCCTCGGCGTCGTCGAACGTGATCCGCGGATTGTTCCGGGTCCGCTCGACGTCCTCCTCGCTCATGACGATCCCGCGGCGGTCGACGAGGAACGCGTCGGACCCCAACTGCGAGAGGATCATCGACTCGACCTCTTCCGTGATGCCCTGGATCAGCGAGACGAGGGTGATGATCGACGAGACGGCGACGACGTTCCCCAGGGTCGTCAGGAAGGAACGGAGCTTGTTGGCCCGGATCGCGTTCAGCGCGACCCGGACCATCTCATGAATCAGGACCGGCTTCATTGGGATCGACCGGGTCGCCGTCGTCGAGGTTGCGGACGACCTCGAAGGGACCGGTGATCACCAGATCCCCTTCCTCGAGGCCGCTCAATGCCTCGAAGTAGCGCTCGCCGGCGATGCCGGTGGCCACCGGCACGAAGACCGCGCGTCCCTGGCGGACGACGAACACGCCTTCCCGTTCTTCGCGCGTCGTGCCGCCGCCCGGCGCCGGTTCCGCGGAGGCGGAGGCGGCCCGCGAGAGGACGCCCGGGCCGGCTTCCTCCGTGCGCCGCACGACCCGGCCGCCCGCGTCGAGCTCGACCTCGCGCACGGTGGTCGCCTGAATGGGGACGGCCAGCGCGCCGGTCCGCGTCGCCGTGGTGATCTCCGCCGTGCAGGTGAAGCCGGGGCGCACGCCGGGCACGTCGCCGTCGACGACGGCCACGACCAGGAAGTTCGTCGCCTCCTGCGCGCCGGCGGCGGCCGGCTGGATGGGGCTGTTGCCGATCTCGGTCACGCGGCCGGCATGGACGCGGCCGGGCAGGGCGTCGATCGTGATCTCCACGGGCTGGCCGGGACGGATGGTGGGAACGTCGGTCTCGTCCACCTCGATCTCGGCTTCCAGGACCGAGAAGTCGGCGATGGTCAGCAGCACCGTCCCCGGGTTGTTCATGGTGCCGATGACGACCGTCTCGCCTTCTTCTATGTTGCGCCGGGTGACGATGCCGTCGATGGGCGAGGTGATGGTCACCTGCGTCAGGTCGTAGCGCGCGCTTTCGAGCGTCGCGCGTTCCTGCAGGATGCGCTGCGCGGCCCCGTTGACGTCGACCTCGCGGGCCTTGAGCTCCGTCTCGCGCAGCTCCACGTCGGCCACCGCCTGCTCGTAGACCTCGCGCGAGACGAGCTTCAGCGACCAGAGGTCCGCCTGCCGCTCCAGTTTTTCGCGGGCGACCTCCAGAGTGACCCGGGCCGTCTCCACGGCCACCTGCGCCTGTTCGTGGGCCGAGGCGGCCGCCTCGAGGGAGGCCTCGCCGCGGTCGACGATCGCCCGCAGGTTCTCGGGATCGATCTGCAGCAGGAACTGTCCGGCGGTGACCCGTTCGCCTTCGTCCACCGCGAGGCGCGTGACCCGCCCCATCGTGCTGGCGCTCATGTCGACCGACAGTTGCGGCTGGATGGCGCCGGGCGCCGAGACGATCGCGACGAGATCGCGCCGGGCGATCGACTCGACGTCGACCTCCGCCGCGTCGGAGCGCTGGAACAGGAGGTTGACGGCCACGAGCGCGGCGCCCGTCAGGACGATCCCCCCCCCGATGAGCAGTTTTCTCGACATGGTTCAGAAACCGAGGTTCGTGCGCAGCACCGCCGTGAGCAGGACGATGCCGGCGTAGATGCCGTACAGGGTGACGGCGATCGGCGCGGTCCTTCGCTTCCAGGCGACGGCCAAGCCGATCGACAGGATCATAATCCACCACGCGCCGAAGAGATCGACGGCGCCGAGCAGCCGGTAGGCGAACGCGTCCTCGTCGAGCATCGGCGTGAAGGCCGCCAGCGTGGTGGGCGGCTCCACCGCCCCGCGCGCGTAGTTCAACGGGACGACGAAGAGCGTCTGGGCCGCGAACACCACGCCGGAGTGGACGACGACGGAGAAGATCCGCCCGAAGCCCGCCCCCGCGCCCAGCAGGCCGTAGCCGGCGCCGTGCAGCAGGCCGGCGAGGATCAGGCTGACGATCGGCGTGACGACCAGGACGGAACCGAACGCGGCGTACGCCGCGAACCCGACGCCCCGCGTCATCTCGGCGCGAACCTCGTCGGTCACCGGGGCTCCGAACGACTCCATCGCGGCGATCTGCTGGTCGACCAGGGCCCGCTGCGCGAAGTCGGCCGTCAGCAGCGCGGCGCTCGGGACGGCCGTGCAGAGGACGCTCAGCGCCAGGATTCCGACCCAGCGCGGGTCGCCCATCACGCGCTCGAACGTCTCGCGCGGCGACGTGAGCACGCCGACGGCCCGGGCGCCCAGCCCGAGGGGCTCGCGGGCCGCCGGTTCCGCTCCGTTCCCGGTCTGCATGAAGCCTCCGTTCCCGCCGTTGCCGGACCCGGCCCGCCGGCGGCCTGCCGACGCCCGCATTCCGTCTGATACGTTCCCGCGGGGAGGGAAGTTTCACTCCGCGGCCGGCCTTGACACTCGTCATCCGTACCCTTAGCATGCGTCGCTCACGACTGGCGCCGCGGTTCCCGACGCCCGGATTCCCGTGTTTGGCTTCGTACCTCGCGAGCTCTTCTTCACGAAGGGCGTCGGCACGCACCGGGAAAAGCTCACCTCGTTCGAGCTGGCGCTGCGCTCGGCCGGGATCGCCGCCTGCAACGTGGTCCGGGTCTCGAGCATCTTCCCCCCGGGCTGCCGGATTCTTCCGCGCGAAGAGGGCGTACGGCGTCTGCGGCCCGGGCAGGTGACCTTCGTGGTCATGTCCGAGGCGGCGACCCGGGAGCCGCAGCGTCTCATCGCGGCCACCGTCGGCGTGGCCATTCCGCGCGACCCGAGCCTCTACGGCTACCTGTCCGAGCACCACAGCTTCGGCGAGGACGAGGAGACCGCCGGCGACTACGCCGAGGACCTCGCCGCGGAGATGCTGGCCACCACGCTGGGGTTGAAGTTCGACCCCGACAAGAGCTGGGACGAGAACAAGGAGGTCTGGCGCCTGTCGAACCAGATCGTCCGCACCCAGCACGTCACCCAGACGGCGGTCGGCGACCGCGACGGCCTCTGGACGACGGTGATCGCCGCCGCCGTCATGGTCGGCTGAGCGCCGCCGCCGGCGTCCGTCACGCGGGGGTTGACACCGCCGCGCGGCGCGCTACAATGGATTCACCCCCTGCTCACCTTCGGACCTCCGGGAAGAAGAAGTCCCGGTGTCCATTCGGCTCGGCGAACTGCTGCTCGACAAGCGGCGCATCACCCGCGTCCAGCTCGACGAGGCGCTGGCGTTCCGCGACGCCAACGGCGGCGATCTGGGCGCCGCCCTGGTGCGGCTGGGCTTCCTGCCGGCCGAGGAGCTGGCCGCGCTGCGCGGCGCCCAGTACGGCGTGCGGTCCATCGACCTGTCCGGGTTCGAAGTCGAGGCCGCCGTCCTCGATCTGATTCCGGCCGACACGGTTCGCAGACATCGAATCGTCCCCCTGCGGCGCTCCGGCGCGACGCTGACGGTCGCGATGACCGACCCCCGCAACGTCGCCGCGCTCGACGACGTCCGCTTCCGGACCGGCTGCGCCGTCGAGCCGCTGGTGGCGTCGGAAGCGGCCGTGGCGGCGGCCATCGCCCGCTACTACGGCGGCGGCCCCGGCGCGCGCGAAGCGGGCGAAGGACGCGGCCTCGACGCGACGGTGCGCGAGATGGAGGCCCTCGGCGGCGGGCCGGACGATTCCCGGCCCGCCGAGCCGGCCCGGGAGATCGAGGTCGTCGCCGGGGACGATCTGCGCGGGCAGGCGCCGGCCGTCCGGCTGATCAACCTCGTCCTGACGCTGGCGGTCCGGCGCAACGCCAGCGACGTCCACGTCGAGCCGGGCGAGGAGACGCTCCGGATCCGCTTGCGCGTGGACGGCGTTCTGCGCCAGGTGATGACGCCGCCGCTGGGCATGCGCGACGCCGTCACCTCCCGGCTGAAGGTGATGGCGAGCCTCGACATCGCCGAGCGGCGCGTGCCGCAGGACGGACGGATCCGGATCCGCTTCCGGGACGGCGGCTCGACCCGGCCGATCGACCTGCGGGTCTCCTCCCTGCCGACGCTCTTCGGAGAGAAGATCGTCCTGCGCCTGCTCGACCAGGCGCACCTGATGCTCGACATGACGAAGCTCGGGTTCGAGGAGGCGCCGCTGCGGCTCTTCACCGAGAACGTCCGCAAGCCCTGGGGCATGGTCCTGGTGACGGGACCCACCGGGAGCGGCAAGACCAGCACGCTCTATTCCGCGATCGCCGCTCTCAACACCGAGGACAGGAACATCGTGACCGCCGAGGATCCGGTGGAGTTCAACGTCGAGGGGGTCAATCAGGTGCAGGTTCGCGACGCGATCGGCCTGGGCTTCGCCGCGGCGCTCCGCGCGTTCCTGCGGCAGGATCCGAACGTCATCTTCGTCGGCGAGATCCGGGACGTCGAGACCGCGGAGATCGCCGTCAAGGCGGCGCTGACCGGTCACCTGGTGCTGTCGACCCTGCACACCAACGACGCGCCGGGCGCCGTCAGCCGTCTCCTGGACATGGGCGTCGAGCCGTTCCTCATCGCCGGCTCGGTCAACCTCGTCTGCGCGCAGCGCCTCGTCCGCCGGGTCTGCCGGGCCTGCGCCGCGCCGCGGGAAGCGAGCCACGCGGCGCTGGTCGACATCGGATTCGGCGCCGCCGAGGCCCGCGCGGTGACGCCGCTGGAGGGAAGCGGATGCGACGCGTGCAACGGGACGGGTTACAAGGGCCGCATCGGTCTGTACGAGGTGCTGGAGTTGACCGACCCGTTGCGCGAGCGAATCCTCGCCGGCGGAACCGGGCGCGGCCTGCGGAGCGCGGCCGTCGAGGAGGGGATGACGACGCTGCGCCGCAGCGGGCTGCGCAAGATCGCGGACGGCGTGACCTCCATCGCCGAGGTCACGCGGGAGACGGTCCGATGAGCGCCCCGCCGACCCTGGCGGAGCTGCTGGCCCGCGCGGCCCGGCGGGGGGCGTCGGACCTGCACGTGACCGCGGGGGCGCCGCCGCAGTTCCGCGTCGACGGCGCGCTCGAGTCGCAGGGCGGCGTCGGGCCGCTGGCGCCGGACGACGCCCGGGACCTGATCTACGGCGGCCTGACGGACGCGCAGCGGCGGCGGTTCGAGGAGACCCGGGAGCTCGACGTCTCCTTCGGCATCGAGGGCGGCGCGCGGGTGCGCGCCAACGTCTTCCGGCAGCGCGGCGCGGTGGCGGCCGCGTACCGCCTGATTCCCGAGGCGATTCGGGGTTTCGACGAGCTGGGTCTGCCGCCCGTGCTGGCGGAGCTGGCCGCGCGGCCGCACGGGCTCGTGCTGGTGACCGGCCCGACCGGCAGCGGCAAGACCACGACGCTCGCGGCGCTGATCGACCGCATCAACGCCGAGCGCCGGGGCCACGTCCTGACCATCGAGGACCCCGTCGAGTACGTCCATCCGCACCGGCGCTCCATCGTCAACCAGCGCGAGGTGCGCCAGGACACCGCCGGCTTCGCGCCGGCCCTGCGGGCGGCGCTGCGCGAGGACCCCGACGTCGTGCTCATCGGCGAGATGCGCGACCTGGAGACGGCCGAGGCGGGTCTGCGGGTCGCCGAAACCGGACACCTGACGCTGGCCACGCTGCATACGGGCTCGGCCGTGCACGCCGTCGGCCGGGTGATCGACCTCTTCCCCGCGCATCAGCAGGCGCGGGTCCGCGCGCAGCTCGCGCTGGTGCTGGAAGGCGTGATCTGCCAGCGCCTCGTCCCGGCGGCGGACGGCGCCGGGCGGGTCTGCGCCGTCGAGGTGCTGGTGGCGACGCCGGCGGTCCGCAACCTGATCCGCGAGGACAAGGCGCACCAGATCTACGCCGCGATGCAGACCGGCCGGAAGGCGAGCGGCATGCGGACCATGACCCAGGCGCTCGCGGCTCTCTGCCGGGAGCGGCGCATCACGCGGGAGCAGGCGCTCGCCCACGCCTCGAACCGCGAGGAGCTGGCGGCGCTGATCGCCCGCGGGCCGGACGAAGTCCGATGAAGACCACCTTCGCCTTCACGGGGCGCACGCGCCGGGGAGAGCGGGTCCGCGGGGAGCGCCGCGCCCCGTCCGTCGAGGACGCCGTGGCCGCGCTGCGGCGCGAGCGGATTCTGGTGACGGGGATCGAGCCGGTCGAACGGCGCGGGCCGTACGCGGACCGGTTCGGGCGCTCCGGCGGGGTCCCGGCGCGAAGCCTCGCGGTGTTCACGCGCCAGTTCGCCGTGATGATCGACGCCGGGCTGCCGCTGGTGCAGTGTCTCGACGCGCTGGGCAAGCAGGAGGAGGACGGGCGCTTCGCCGCGACGATCCGCGCGGTGCGGTCCGACGTCGAGGACGGCGCGACGCTGGCCGACGCGCTGCGCGCGCACCCGCGCTCGTTCGACCGGCTCTACACCAGCATGGTCGCGGCGGGAGAGGCCGGCGGCGTGCTCGACGCCGTCCTGGAGCGCCTGGCCGCGCACGTCGAGAAGCAGGCCGCGCTCGGGGGGCAGGTGCGCGCCGCCATGACGTATCCCCTGACGGTCCTCTCCATCGCCGCCGTCGTCGTCGGCGTGATCCTCTGGAAGGTCATCCCGACGTTCGCGGCGCTCTTCGAAGGGCTCGGCGCGGCCCTGCCGCTGCCGACGCGGCTGGTGGTCGCCGCCGGCGACTCGTTCGCGGCCGCCGCGCCGCTGCTCGGCCTCGGGGCGCTCGGCGCGGCGGCGGCGTTTCGCCGTTACTATGCGACGAAGCGCGGGCGGCGGGTGGTCGACGGCGCCGTGCTCCGGGCGCCGTTGATCGGCGGCATCGTGCGCGGGAACGCGGTCGCCCGGTTCTGCCGGACCCTGTCGGCGCTGCTCGGCGCCGGCGTGCCGATCCTCGAAAGCCTGGACGTCACCGCCGGCGCCGCGGGGAACGCGGTGGTCGAGGAGGCGGTCGCGAAGACCCGCGCGGCGATCGAGCGCGGCGAGTCGGTGGCCGCGCCGCTGCGCGGCACGCGGGTGTTTCCGGCGCTGGTGACGCAGATGATCCACGTCGGGGAGACCACCGGCGCCCTGGACTCCATGCTGGCGAAGGTGGCGGACTTCTACGAAGAGGAGGTCGATCGCGCCGTCGCGGGCATGACCGCGCTGCTCGAGCCGGCGGTGGTCGCGGTGCTGGGGATCGTGGTCGGAGGCATCGTGGTGGCGATGTACCTGCCGGTGTTCGAGCTGATCGGCCGCCTGGCGGGATGAGAGGAAATCCGGTCGGCGAAGACCGGGAACCGGGGGGAGACGGCATGTCGAAGCGCGTGGTGAAGAGGCAGGAAGGTTTCACGTTGATGGAGCTGCTGATCGTGGTCGCGATCATCGGCATCATCGCCGCCATCGCCGCCCCGGGGCTGTTCCGGGCGCGGATGGCGGGCAACGAGGCGTCGGCGATCGGGTCGCTGCGCGCGATCAACGGCGCCCAGGCGACCTACGCGGCGAGCTGCGGCAGCGGCTTCTTCGCGCCGACCCTGGCCAGCCTGGCGACGCCGCCGACGGTCGGCGGCGGCGACGGGTTCATCGGCGCCGACCTGGGCGCGGACCCGTCGATCAAGAGCAGCTACACGTTCACGATGACCGCCGGGGCCGCCGCGGCCGGCGCGCCCGCGTCGTGCAACGGCGTCGCCGCCGGCGGGGTGGTCTCCACCTACTTCGTGGGAGCGAATCCGACTCCGGGCGGCGGCGCGCGCTTCTTCGGAACGAACCAGGGCGCGACGATCTACCAGGGGACGGCGGCCCTGCCGGTGACCCAGTCGGGAGTTCCCGCCGGCGCCGCGCCGCTGCAGTAGTCTCCGTCTTGACCGCGCGGCCGGATACCCGTACAAAGTGGGACGGCGGGCGGCGGGGAACGGGGCGCGCGGGGAGGAGCGGGGTGGACAGACGATGACCAGACGGACGCGGATGTGGACGGCGATACTGGCGGGCGCCGGTCTCGCGGCGGCGGCCACCTCGACGTACGTGCACGTGCGGATGCTCGGCGATCCGGGGTACGCCAGCTTCTGCGACGTCAACGCCCGCGTGAGCTGCACGCTGGCGTACCAGAGCGCCTACGGCGCGGTGTTCGGCGTGCCGGTCGCGCTGGGCGGGGTCATCTGGTTCACCGCGGCGCTGCTGCTGGCGTACGCCGGGGCGCGCGCCCCGCGGGCTTCCGCGCCGCACGTCGCGGGCTATCAGCTCGTCTGGTCGACGATCGGCCTCGCCGTGGCGATGTACCTGGCCTACGCCTCCTTCTTCGTCCTCGGGGCGGCGTGTCTGCTCTGCATCGTGGTCTACGTGGCCGTGGTCGGGATCTTCGTCCTGTCCGGCGGGGAGGAAGCCACGCCGGCCAGACGGCTGCCGGCCGCGCTCGCGAGCGATCTGCGCGCCGTCGGCCGCGCGCCGGCCGCGCTCGGCCTGCTGCTGGCCTTCGTCGGCGGTTCGCTGGGATCGGTCGGCTGGTTCGCGTGGCCGTCCCCCGCGCCCGCGCGGTTCGGGGCCGACGCGCCGCCGGCCGTGACCGCGGATCAGCGGAGCGAGTTCGAGCGCTACTGGGCGGCCGAGCCGCGCGTCGACCTGGCCGTCCCCGCGGCCGCCGGGGCGCAAGAGGCCGCCGTGGTCGTGGTCAAGTTCAACGACTACCAGTGTCCCGCGTGCGCCGACGCCCACCGGGCCTACGCTCCGATCTTCGCGAAGTACGCCTCGTCGCATCCGAATCGGGTGCGGCAGGTGACGCTGGACTACCCGCTGGACCCGTCGTGCAACGAGCAGGCCCCCCGCGGCCGGCATCACGGAGCCTGCGCGGGAGCGGTGGCGGTCCGGCTGGCGGCCGCCGTCGGGGACGCGGAGCGCGTCGAGATGGAGGACTGGCTGTACGCGAACCAGCAGGAACTGACCCGCGAGGCGGTCGTCGAAGCCCTGGCCGAGGTCGCGGGCATCGATCCGGCGCGCTACGACGCCGCCTGGGACGAGACGATCCTCGCGGTGCAGGCCGACATAGCGCTCGGCAACGCGCTTCCCGTCGAGGCGACGCCGACCTACGTCATCAACGGCGTCGTGGTGAAGGGCTCGCTCTCCCCGCGGTACTTCGACGCGGCGATCGCCTACGAGCTCGAGCGCGCCGCGGACGACGCAGGAGGGGACGGGGAATAGCCGGCGGCGTCCGTCACTCCGCGTCCCGGTGCGCGACCATGCCGGTGGTTCGACTCCGCGAGCTCTCGAAGACGTTCCGCCGGGGCTTCCGGAGAGCGCGCGTTCATCGCGCGCTCGACCGCGTGTCCCTGGAGGTCCCGCGCGGCGCCGTGCTCGGCTACCTCGGGCCGAACGGCGCCGGGAAGACCACGACGCTGAGGCTGCTGATGCGGCTGGTCCACCCGACGTCGGGCAGCGCCGAGATCCTCGGCCGTCCGGCCGGCGACGCCGCCGTCCGCCGGCGGATCGGCTTTCTTCCCGAGGCGGCGCGCTTCCACGATTCCTGCACGGCGGAAGAGTTCCTGGCGTACGTCGGGAGCCTGTTCGGCTACCCGGCCGCCGAGCGCCGCCGGCGGGCCGCGCGGCAGCTCGACCGGGCCGGCGTCGGCGCCGAGCGCCGCCGCCGGCTGCGGACGTATTCGCGCGGCATGCTGCAGCGCGTCGGGATCGCACAGGCGCTGCTCAACGACCCGGAGGTCGTCTTTCTGGACGAGCCGATGACGGGACTCGACCCGCTCGGGCGCCGCGACGTTCGCAACCTCGTGCGGGCGTTGCGGAACGAGGGGCGGACGGTGCTGTTCAGCTCCCACGCCCTGGGCGACGCCGAGGCGGTCTGCAGCCACGTCGCCGTCCTGAACCGGGGGCGTCTGGCCGCCGCGGGCCGCCTCGCGGAACTGGGTCTCGACGTCCGGGGCTGGGAGCTCGTGGTGGCGGGCGCCGACGAGGCGCTGCTGGCCGCGTGCGGGGCGGCGGACCGGCGCGTGACCCGCGCCGCGGACGGCCGCCGCGTGATCGACCTGCCGGCCGACCCGTCTCCGGAGCGGGTCGTGGCCGAGCTGGCGAGGCGCGGCGTCCGCATCGTGTCGCTCGCTCCGAAACGCGAAACGCTCGAGGACTATTTTCTCAGGCGGGTGGACGAGCCGGCGGCGGAGCCGCCCGCCTCCCCCGAACGCGCATAGGCCGGGGAGCCGCGGGAGCGGGCATGTTCGTCGTCGCCGCCGTCGCCGGGCACGTGGTGCGGGACGCCGTGCGCGGCCGTGCGCTGCGCGGCGTGGCGGCGGCCGCCCTGGGCATGGCTGCCGCCGCGCCGCTGGCCGGCCGGCTGAGCGCGGGCCAGGACCTGAAGGTGGTCAAGGACCTCGGCCTGGCCGCGATCGACCTCGCGGGGCTCGTCCTGGCCGTCTCGATGGGCTTGCGGCAGGTGGCGCGGGAGGTGGAACGCCGCACCGTCGACGCGGTGCTCTCGAAGCCGGTCCGGCGTCACGAGTTCATCCTCGGGCACTACGCCGGCCTCGTGGCGACGCTCGCCCTGGCGCTCGGTCTGATGACCGCCGTCCTGTACGGCGTGCTGGCCGCCGCGGCCCTTTGGGCGGAAGACGGCGGGTTCTCCCCGGCGTCCGCGCCCGCCGTCGATCCGGCGCTCCTGACGGCGGTGTTCCTCGTTCTCGCGCAGCTCGCGGTGGTCGCGGCGGCCGCGCTCTGCCTTTCCACGGTCGCCAGTCCGCCGGTGGCCGCGGCGGCGACGGGCGGGTTCTACGTGGCCGGCCATTTCGGCGCGGAGCTGCGCCGGCTGGGGGAGGTCGTCGATGCGCCGCCGGCGGCCGCCCTCGCCGCGGGGCTGTCCCGGGTCCTGCCGGACCTGGCGTCGTTCGACGTCAAGGCCGAGGTGGTTCACGGGCTGCCGGTCGGCGCGGGGCACGTGGCGCTGACCACGGCCTCGGCCGCGGCGTACGTCGCGGCCCTGCTCGTGCTGGCCGCGGCGGCCTTCTCGAGGCGGGACCTGACGTGAGCGGCGGTGAAGGCGTCACCGACGCCGGCGGGCGGCCCCGCGGACCGCTTGCGGACCGGCCGCGGCGCCGGGGGCGGCCGATCCTGGCGCTCGGCGCCGCGAGCCTGCTGCTGGCGCTCGGGGCGGCGCTGCAGTCGGCGCGGGACCGGGACGCCGCGACGGTTTCGTTCCGGCCCCGCGCCTGGCCGGGGCCGGCGCGGATCGCGCGGCGAGTGTCGCCGTCGTTCTCGGCCGCGCTCGCCGACGTCTACTGGATTCGCGCCGTGCAGCACTACGGCCGCGCGCGGCGGGAGGGCGGCGCGGCGCCGGGGTACGACCTTCTGTATCCTCTGCTCGACGCCGCGACGACCCTCGACCCCCGCTTCGAGGCGGCGCATCGGTTGGGAGCGGTCTTCCTGGCCGAGCCGCCGCCCGGCGGCCCCGGCCGGCCGGACCTCGCCGCGGCGTTGCTGCGGAAGGGAATCGAGCACGCGCCGGCGCGCTGGCGGTACCCGCGGGACCTGGGCTTCGTGCACTACTGGTGGCTGCGCGACGTCGAAGGGGCGGCCCGCTGGTTCGAGCGCGCCGCGGACTTGCCGGGCGCTCCCCGGTGGCTCCGGCCGCTGGCCGCGGCCACGAAGGCCGAGGGCGGCGACCGCTCCGGCGCCCGGGCGCTCTGGCGACGGGTGCGCGACTCGACCGGCGACGCCTGGATGCGCGGGGAGGCGGCCCGCCGCCTCGCGCAGCTCGACGCCCTGGACGCGGTGGACCGCCACCAGGACGCGGTCGACGGCTTTCGCGAGCGGACCGGGCGGCCGCCGGCGTCGTGGAGCGAACTGCGGGCGGCCGGTGACGTGCCGCGGGCGCCGGTGGACCCGACCGGCGTGGCGTACGAGTTGACGCCCGGGGGAACCGTCGCCGTGTCCCGGCGGTCCGCCCTGTTCCCGCTGCCGGAACGCGGCTCGTTCGCGGAGCGGCGGGCGCGGTGAGCGGTTCGGGGGTCGGTCTCCTCGTCGCCCTGTTCGGGCTGGCCGCCGGCAGCTTCCTCAACGTCTGCATCCACCGGTTGCCCCGCGGCGAGTCCGTCGCCGCTCCGGGCTCGCGCTGTCCCTCGTGCCGCCGCCCCGTGCGCTGGTTCGACAACGTCCCCGTCGTCTCCTGGCTGGTCCTGCGCGGGCGGTGCCGGGCGTGCGGGGCGCCCATCGGCGCGCAGTATCCGCTGGTGGAGGTGGCCGCCGCGGGTCTGTTCCTGGCCCAGTGGCAGGTTCTGGGCCTTCAGCCGCTGCTGGCCGCCCGCCTGCTGTTCACGGCGGCGATGATCGTGCTGTTCGTCGTGGACCTGCGCCATCACCTGCTGCCGAACGCGGTCACCCTGCCGGGCATCGCCGTCGGTCTGGCCTGTTCGGCCGGCCTCGAACCGGGCGCCTTCGACGCCCTGGCGGGCGCCCTGGGGGGCGGCGGAGCGCTGCTGGGGATCGCGAAGGGCTACACCCTGGTTCGGGGACGGGAGGGCCTCGGCATGGGCGACGTCAAGATGCTGGCTCTGATCGGCGCCTTCCTGGGGTTGCCGCTGACCTTCGTCACGCTGGCCTGGGCGTCCCTGTCGGGCGCGGCGGCCGGTGTCGCGATGGTGCGCTGGGCGGGCGTCGGCTGGCGGCATCCGCTGCCGTTCGGGTCGTTCCTGGCCGCCGCGGCGCTGGCCTCTTCTCTCGTCGGCGAGCCGTTCCTGAACTGGTACCTCGGCGCGGCCGGGCGGTTTCTGGAGCGGTTCCTCGGCCCGGCGTGAGCGGCCGGCGCCGGGGCGGGAATCCCGGCGCGCTCCGCCCGGCGGACCTGGCGCCGCTGTCGGGTTTCCCGGGGCGCCGGGCGATTTCTGCCGGGCGGCGGCCGGCCGCCGCGCGCAGATTCCGCCACCCGCGAACCCGGCCGCCGCCCGTTTTCGGGATCCGCCCGGGCGGCCCGACTCTTGCTTCGGCGACCGGCATGCCTCGATCCGCGGCCGGCTACGCGCTCATCGAGACGCTGGTGGCGGCCGGCGTCGTGGTCGGTCTCGCCGCGGGAGCGGCGCAGGTCGCCGTGCTGACCGGCGCGGCGGTTCGGGCGAGCGGCGCGCAGGGACAGGCCCTGTTCCTCGCGGTCCAGAAGATCGAGCAGTTGCAGTCGCTCCCGTGGACCTTCGACGGCCGGCTGGAGCCGGTCTCCGACGACCGGACGAACCTGGCGTTCGATCCGCCGGCGGCGGGCGGCCGGGGCCTGCAGCCGACCGGCCCGCTCACCGGCCCCGGGGACACCGGCGCCGTGGACCATCTGGACCGCGACGGGCGCTGGGTCGGGACGGGCGCCCAGCCGCCGCCCGGCACGGCGTTCGTCCGCCGCTGGTCGGTGTCCCCGATCGCCGCGCCGGGCGGCGACGCCCTGCTGCTGCAGGTGCTGGTCGTCGCCGCGGGCGCGCGGGGATCCTTCGCGACGCGCGGCCTGCGGCCGAACGATCCGGGAGTCACCTGGCTGGCCAGCGTGCGGGTCCGCCACTGAAACGCCGCAACCGTGCTGATCGAACTGCTGGTTTCCGTCGCCATCGTCGTCGGCCTGCTGGGGGTCGTCTTCGAGCTCGTGGACCCGTCCGACGGCGCGGCGGCCGTGCAGTCGCTGGCGGCCGACGTGCAGCAGCGCCAGCGCGCCGCGTTCGCCGAGCTGCACCGGCATCTTCTGCTGGCCGGCAGCGGCCCGCATCCCGGGAGGAACGGCGTCGTCGCGCACCTGCGCCCGGCGGTGGCGCCGGCCCTGCGGGGCCTGACCGGGGACCGCGCGCCGGGGACGGATCGTCTGTCCGTGCTGTACGCGCCGCCCGGGGAGTCGGGCGCGCTGCTCGCCGGCGAGCTCGCCGGCAGTCCGGCGACCGTCGGGCTGGCGCCCGCCGGCGGGTGCGCGCTGCCGTGCGGACTGTCGGAACGCGGCGGAGGGCTGGCGCTGGTCTTCGACGCGGCCGGCCGTTCCGACCTCTATCGGATCAGGGACCTGACCGGCGCGGCCGCGTCGCTGCAGCACGTCGGAGCCGGCGCGCCGGTCTATCCCGCCGGATCGTTCATCGCGCCGGTCCTCGTTCGCGGCTTTCACCTCGATCGCGGCGCGGAGCAGCTTCGCGTCCACAACGGAGCGGGCAGCGACCTCCCGTTCGTCGAGGGCGTCGTCGATTTCACCGTGCGCTACTTCGGCGTTCCGCAAGCGGCGCGGCCGCCGGCCCCGGGACCGGGACCGGCGGCGGTGACGGCGCCCTGCCTGGCCGCCGCGGCCGCCGCGGCGCCGGCGGCGGCCGGAATCGAGCCGCTGAACCTGGAGATCCTCGCCGACGACGCCGCCTGCGGCGGGGGAACGCCGTTCGACGTCGACCTCTTCCGCGTCAGGCGCGTACGAGTGGAGCTGACGCTGCGCGTGGACGATCCGCGGTGGCGGCGTCCGGCGGCCGGGCCGTCGCCGACGCCGGTTCGCAACGCCGCGGTCCGGGACGTGACGGCGAGCCTCGACGTCGCGCCGCGCAGTCTGGCCGGCTGGTAGCGCCATGGCCCCGCCCGACGCCCGCGACGCGGCGGAACGCGGCGTCGCCCTCGTCGTCACGATGATGGCGGCGTTGCTGCTCGTCGCCCTGACCGGCGTGCTGGCGCCGCTGGCGACGATCGAGACCGCGGCGGGCGTCAACCATCGCCGGTCCGTGCAGGCGCTGTACGCCGCGGAAGCCGCGCTCGAGCTGGCGGCGGCGGAGCTGGGTTCCTTCCCGGACTGGAGCGGGGTGCTGAACGGCGCGGTCCGGTCGTCGTTCCGCAACGGCCCCCTGGCGCCCGCCCTGCCGGGCGGCGAGCGCATCGACCTGCCCGCCGTCACCCGGCGGCTGCGCTCGGACAGCGCCGGGGCGGGCGCCGCCGGCCGGGGGCTCGAATGGAGGTTGTTCGCGCACGGTCCGCTGAGCGCGTGGGCGGCGACGCCGGCCGGTTACGGACCCTGGCTGGCCGCGGTCTGGGTCGCCGACGACGCCGCGGACCCGGACCCCGACCCCGCGCGGGACGGCAACGGCGTCCTCGCCGCCCACGCCGCGGCGTTCGGTCCGCGCCGCGCCGCGCGGGCCGTGCAGGCGACGCTGATCCGGCGGACGGCGAGCCCGCCGCCGCCGGCTCCGCCGGTCACCCGCGTGCGGCTGGTGTCGTGGCGCATCGTCCGCTGAACGTCGGGCGGGAACCGGCCCCGCGGGGCGCGACGCCGCCGCCGAAGCCCCTTACTGGAGTGTGACGGCGGACCCTGGCCGCTACGCGCGCGCCCCCAGAGCGCAGAGGGATTCCCTGAACTCGTCGTCGCTGACGTCGTCGACGATCCGGGTGGCGCCTATCCGCGTCGGCAGCACGACGTGCAGCCGGCCCTGCCGGACCTTCTTGTCGCGCCGCATCGCTTCGACGAGCGCCTGCGCGGACAGGTCGCCGAGCGCGGGGAGCGGTCCGAGCCGCGCGATCAGCTCCGCGAGCGCGGCCTGGTCCGCTTTCGGAAAGAGACGGCGTCGGACGGCGAGGTCGGCGACGACGAGCATGCCGCAGGCGACGGCCTCGCCGTGCCGGAAGCGCCGGTACTTCGTCACCGCCTCGATGGCGTGCCCGGCGGTGTGCCCGAAGTTCAGGATGCGCCGCACCCCGCTCTCGCGTTCGTCCTCGGACACCACCCGCGCCTTGATGCGGCAGGAGTCGGCGATGACCGGGGTCAGCGCGTCCGGCTCGCGCCGGAGGACCGCGGGCAGATCGCGCGCCACCCGGTCGAAGAGGCCGCGGTCGGCGATCACGCCGTACTTGATCACCTCGTAGAGACCGGACCGGAACTCGCGGGGGGGCAGGGTGCCGAGCACGTCCGGGTCGGCGAAGACCGCGATCGGCTGGTGGAACGAGCCGATCAGGTTCTTGCCGAGAGGATGGTTGACGCCGACCTTGCCGCCGATGGAGCTGTCGACCTGCGCGAGCAGCGTGGTCGGCACGTGCGCGAGGGCGACGCCCCGCAGGTAGGTCGCCGCCGCGAAACCCGCGACGTCGCCGATCACGCCGCCGCCGACGGCGACGACGGTGACGCCGCGCTCGGCCGCCATGCGAATCAGGGCGTCGTGGATCCGGGCGGCGGTCCGGGCGTTCTTGGAGCGCTCGCCGTCGGGGACGAGGACGCATTCCTTGCCGCCGAGCGCCCGCGCCACGGCCGCGCCGTGCGCCTTCCAGACCGTCGGACTCGAGACGACGACGCGCTGGCCGCCGGCTCCCGCCTCGTCGAGCAACGCGTCGAGCCTCCCGAGGAGACCGCCGCCCACGTGCACGGGATAGGTGCGCGACGGGGCGTCGACCCGGATGACGGCGGCGGGCATTGCGCGCCGGTACAATAGCACCACCCGCGGCGGCGCACGGCTCGCGCCGCCGGCCGCGAACCGCACGAGGACAGGAGCAGATGGCGTCGAAACAGCAGGCTTTCGTGACCGCGATCACCCCGCGGTCGGAGGACTTCTCCCGCTGGTACACCGACGTGGTTCGCCGCGCCGAGCTGGCCGACTACTCGCCGGTGAAGGGCAGCATGGTGATCCGGCCGTACGGCTACGCCATATGGGAACTGATGCAGGCCGCGCTGGACCGGCGGTTCAAGGAGACCGGCCACGTCAACGCGTACTTCCCGCTCTTCATCCCGGAGAGCCTGCTCCGCAAGGAGGCGGCGCACGTGGAGGGCTTCGCGCCGGAGGTCGCCTGGGTCACCCGCGGCGGCGACGAAACGCTCGAGGAGCCGCTCGTGGTGCGCCCGACGTCGGAGGCGATCATCGGCACGATGTACGCGAAGTGGATCCAGTCCTGGCGCGACCTGCCGATCCTGATCAACCAGTGGGCCAACGTCGTGCGCTGGGAGAAGGTCACGCGGCTGTTCCTGCGCACCACCGAGTTCCTCTGGCAGGAGGGGCACACCGCCCACGAGACCGAGGAGGAGGCCGAGGCCGAGGCGCGGCGGATGCTGGGCGTCTACAAGGAGTTCCTGGAGACGGAGCTCGCCATGCCGGTGCTCGACGGGCGCAAGACCGAGAGCGAGAGGTTCGCCGGCGCGGTCCACACCTACTCGGTCGAGGCGCTGATGGGCGACGGACGGGCCCTGCAGGCCGGGACATCCCACCACCTGGGCCAGAACTTCGCGAAGGTGTTCGACATCACCTTCCAGGCGCGGGACAAGTCCGTGCAGCACGTCTGGCAGACCTCGTGGGGCATGACCACGCGGCTGATCGGCGGCGTCGTCATGGTCCACGGCGACGACAGCGGCCTGATCCTGCCGCCGCGGATCGCTCCGCACCAGGTGGTCGTCGTGCCCATCCCGCGGGGCGACTGGCGCGCGACGGTGCTGCCCCGCGCGCGGGAGGTCGCCGCGGACCTCCGGCAGGCCGGCGTGCGGGTCGTGCTCGACGACCGGGAGGAGCACAAGCCGGGGTGGAAGTTCTCCGAGTGGGAGATGCGGGGCGTGCCCCTGCGGCTGGAGATCGGTCCGCGGGACGTCGCGCGGGAGCAGGTGCTTCTGGCGCGGCGGGACACCCGCGAGAAGCTCACGGCGCCGATCGAGGGCCTCGGCGCGCGCGTCACCGACCTGCTCGACGCCGTGCAGGCGGCGCTGTTCGAGCGGGCGGCGGCGTTCCGCGACGGCCACACCCTGCGGACCGCCTCGGGCGACGAGTTCCGGCGCGCGTTCGAGGGGCGCCCGGGCTTCGTGATCGCCTCCTGGTGCGGGTCGGCCGACTGCGAGGCGCGGATCAAGGCGGACACGCAGGCGACGATCCGCAATCTGTCCTTCGACCTGCCCCCGGCGACCGGCGACTGCGTGCGCTGCGGCCGGCCGGGGATGACCGACGCGTACTTCGCGAAGTCGTACTGAGGCGGCGTCCGCGGACGCGCGGCCGTGTCCGGCGGCGGTCCAGGCGGGGCTTCGGCCCGAGGCCTCGCAAACCCGCCGCCGGCTACTCCTCCGTTCCCCGCCGCCGGAACACCCACGCGATGCCGATGCTCAGGACGTAGAGCGCGATCATCGGACCCGCCATCACGGTCATGGTGACCGGGTCCGGGGTCGGCGTCAGGATCGCGGCGAAGACGAAGCAGAGCAGGAACGCGTACTTGAAGTTGCGGATCAGGAAGCGGGGCGAGGCCACGCCCATCCGGGCCAGGAAGAAGACCAGCGTCGGGAGCTGGAAGATGACGCCGCAGGCGAGCACCAGCCGGACGTACAGGCTGAACGCGTCCTGCAGCCGCGGCGTGAAGGCGACGTACTCGTTCTCGGCGCCGAAGCCCGCGAAGAACGCCCAGGCGACCTGGAACAGGACGTAGTGCCCGAAGAGCGTGCCGGCGATGAAGAAGAACGAGGCGAACACGACGAAGGGGATCGCGAACTTCTTCTCGTGCGCGTACAGGCCGGGCGCGATGAACAGCCACACCTGCGACATGACGACCGGCGTCGCCAGGATCAGGCCGGCCAGCGCCGCCATCTTGAGCTGCAGGAAGAAGTACTCGGGCGCGCTGGTGTAGATCATCCGCACGCCGTCCTCGAGGACGGCGGCGAGCGGCTCCATGATGAAGTCGAAGATGGGCGCGATGAAGCCCCAGCACACCAGGAAACCCGCCGCGAGCGCCACGAACGAGGCGATGAGGCGCGTCCGCAGCTCGTCGAGGTGATCGAGGAACGACATCTTGCCGCCGGCGCCGTCTTCCTCGTCCCCCTCCTCGTCGTCGGCGGGAGGCTCGCCCGGACCCGCCGGACCGGCCGGAGCCGGCGCGGCCGGGCGCGCCGCGGGCGTTCCGGCCGGCTCGGCGGAGACGGCCTCGGATGCGGACGCCGGCTCGGCGGGGGCGGCCTCGGATGCGGACGCCGGCTCAACGGAGGCGGGCGCATCCGGGACGGCCGAGGCGGACGAAGACCGTTCGGAAACCGGAGCCTGGGCCATCGGGTTCGTCGAACGTCAGGCGCCCGCGCCGGGTTCGGTCGGATGCGGATCGGCCGTCGGTCCCGTGGCGGCCGCCGGTTTGGCGCCGCCGGCCGCGTTCGGTTCGGCGGCGTCGGCCGCGTCCGGTTCGGCGACGCGGGCCGGAGCGCCGGCGGGGGCGGACGGCGGGGACGCCTTCGGCGCGCGGCGCTCCTCGATCCGGATCTCTTCGTCGAGCGTGTTGCGGAGCTCGTTCGACGCGCGCTTGAACTCGCCGAGGCTCTTGCCCAGAGAACGCCCGAGTTCGGGCAGCTTTCGCGGACCGAACACGATCAAGGCAATCACCAGGATGATGACCATCTCCCAGACGCCGATCGGACCGAACATGGCAATTCTCCTGGTAGTGAATCTTCCGTAACCCGTTCCGTTGCAGTATAGAAACGGGCGCGCCGGCGGGTCAAGGCGCGGGCTCTCGCGGAGCGCGCGAACGCGCGAAGTTGTTGCCGCGCGGGGGCGCGTCTGCTAGCATCGGCCCCATGCGATCCGTGACTTCTCTGGCGATCGGGATTGGCGCTGTCGTGTCGTCGGCCATCGCGGGCGGGTTGTTCGGCGGCCAGGTGCTGGCGCGTCAGGACTCGATGACCCGGCAGTACGAGACGTTCGCGTCGGCGATCGCCGCGGTCGAAGCCCACTACGTCGGCGAGGTGGACGTCGAGCGGCTCGTGACGCGGGCCATCGACGGCATGCTGCAGACGCTGGATCCGCATTCGAACTTCATGGACGCCCGGCAGTACACCCGCCTGCGGGAGCGCCAGGAAGGGCGGTACTACGGGCTCGGAATCCAGATCACCCCGATCGAAGGCCGCATCACCGTGAACAGCATCTTCGAGGGGTCGCCCGCCTACCGGCGCGGGATCCGGCGCGGGGACGTCATCGCGCGCATCGAGGGCGAGAACGCGATCGGCATGAGCAGCGACGACGCGGTGCGTCTGTTGCGGGGGCCGCGGGGCAGCGCCGTCAACGTCTCGGTCCGCCGCGAGGGGTACGAAGAGCTGATCGACCTGCGCGTCGAGCGGGACGAGATCAGCATCGCGACCGTGGAAGCGGCGTTCCTGATCGACGACCAGACCGGCTACGTGCGTCTGCGCGACTTCTCCGAGACCAGCAACGACGAGTTGTCCCGGGCGCTGGCGTCGCTCCGGGAGGAGGGAGCCGGGCGGCTCCTGCTGGACCTGCGCGGCAATCCCGGCGGGCCGCTCGACCAGGCGATCAAGGTCTCCAACCAGTTCCTGTCGCGCGGCGACATGATCGTCTACACGCGCGGCCGCGTCGCCAATTCCGACCAGGACTACCACGCCCGCGACGCCGGCCGGTACGCGGACCAGCCGCTCATCGTGCTGGTCAACCGCAACAGCGCGAGCGCGTCCGAGATCGTCGCGGGCGCCGTGCAGGACCACGACCGCGGACTGGTGGTGGGAGAGACGACGTTCGGCAAGGCGCTGGTGCAGTCCATCTACCGCGTGAGCCACGGGGCGGGGCTGGCGCTGACCACCGCCCGCTACTTCACGCCGAGCGGCCGGATGATCCAGCGGCCGTGGGACACCGCCTTCGACGAGTACCTCACGTACTCCCTGCGCGAGCCGGAGACGCCGGTCCGCGCGCCCGGCGACCGCAAGTACACCAACGCGGGCCGGGCGGTCTACAGCGGCGGCGGGGTCGAACCGGATCACTTCTTCACCGGGCCGATCCAGGGCTTCGATCCGTCGCGCTTCGGGCGCTTGCTCGCGGCCCGCCGGGACTTCGTGTCCTTCGCGCAACGGTTCGTCGCGGCGGGCGACACGCGCGTGACGGTCGAAGGGCGCGGCCGGGAGGTCGTCGACCGCGGGTTCGCCGTCGACGAGGCGATGCTCGCCCGGTTCCGGGAGCACGTCGAGTCGCGCGGCCTGACGGTCGACGAAGAGACGTTCGCGGCCGACGACGACTTCATCCGCGCGATGATCCACTACGAGATCGACAAGGACCTGTTCGGAGAGATCGAGGCGCGGCGCAACCTCTTCCGCCGCGACCCCCAGGCGCAGCACGCCCTGACGCTGTTCGACGAGGCGGAAGCGTTGCTGCGCCTGTCGTCGGCGCCGGGCCGGGTCGCGTCCCGATAGGAGCCGGCCCGCACCGCTCCGGACTTGCCGTCCGGCGCGGTTGGTTGCTAGACTACCGCCCGACGTCCAGTCGGTTGCAGCGTGGTCCTGACCCGGCGTTGAGCGTTCCCAGCCGCTCGACAGGTGATGGTGGAGAAGCCAGTGTACCTGTTCGCGCGGCTGTTTTCGCGTACTCCCGCCCGCGAGATTCGGTTGGTCTGATGCGACTCAATCATCTGCAGATCGCAGGATTCAAGAGCTTCGCGGAGCGGGCCGCGCTGGCCTTCGACGACGGCGTGACCGCCATCGTCGGGCCCAACGGTTGCGGCAAGAGCAACGTCATCGACGCCATCACGTGGGTGCTGGGCGAACAGAGCGCGCGCAGCCTGCGGGGCGAGCGCATGGAGGACGTCATCTTCAGCGGCAGCGACGCCCGGCGTCCCACGGCGGCCGCCGAGGTGCGGATTCAGCTTTCCGAGGTGACCGCGGCGCTGGCGGCCGGCGGCGCCGGCAAGGCGCCGCGCGGCCCCGGAATCCGCGCGGCGAACGGCGGGCGGAACGGCGGCGGCAACGGCCACGCCGACACCGGGCCGTCCCTGCCGACGCCGGCGGGCCTGCCCCCGGGCGGGGACGCGGCGCGGCTCGACGGCGCGGAGGACGACGGTTTCTCCGCGCCGTGCATCAGCCGCGACGTCGAAGTGGGCCGCCGTCTCTACCGCTCGGGCGAGAGCGAGTACCTCATCGACGGCAGGGTCTGCCGGCTGCGGGACATCCAGGACCTGCTGATGGATTCGGGGCTCGGGGTCAAGGCCTACGCCGTCATCGAGCAGGGGCGGATCGGGCAGATCCTGAGCGCCCGGCCCACCGAGCGGCGGCAGCTGCTCGAGGAAGCGGCCGGGGTCACGAAGTACAGGGTGCGTCGCCGCACCGCGGAGCTGAAGCTCGAAGCCGCGCAGCAGAACCTGACGCGCGTCGACGACATCATCTTCGAGGTGGAACGGCAGCGCAGCGCGCTGAAGCGTCAGGCCGCCCGGGCCCGCCGCTATCGCCGGTTGCGCGACGAATTGCGCCGCTGGCAGAAGGTTTCCTTCGCGCGGAGGAGCCGTGGCCTCGCCGCGGCCGTCGAAACGGCCTCGGCGAGCCTCGCCGCGGCCGCCGAGGGGGAGCGGAGCGCCGCCGCCGTGCTGGCGGGTCTGGAGAACGCGCGGGAAGCCCTGCGCCTGGAGCTGGCCGAGACGGACCGGGCGGCGACGGCGATCCGCGAGGACGCCCATCGTCGAGAACTCGAGATCGAGCGCCGGCAGCAGCAGATCGATTTCGGCAAGCGCCGCGCCGCCGAGCTGGCCGCGGCGCTGGAGGAGGGGAGCGCGACGCTCGCCGCGCTGGAGGCGCGCTGCGCCCCCCTCGGCGAGCGGCTGGCGGATCGGCGGGCGGCGCACGGCCGTTGCGTCGTCGAGCGCGATGCGGCGCTCGAGCGGTTGCGGGAGGCCGAGGGGGCCCTCGCGGAGGGACAGCAGGCGATCGAGGGGCGGGAGGGCGACGTGGAGGCCGCCCGCAGTGAGATGTTCGCCGCGGTGAACGCCGCGGCCGCCTTGCAGAACGTCATCGACAACGCCGCGGCCGCGCAGCAGCGAATCGCCGAATCGGCCGTGAAGATCGATGCCGAGGCCGCGGACCTCGAGACCGAGCTCGCGCGCCTCCGGAGCGGCCGGACCGCCGCGGACGCGGCCCGGGACCGGGGACGGGAACGCCTGGAGGCGGTCCGCGTGGACCGGGCGGCGCAGGCCGCGGAGCTGGAGTCGATCCGCGGCGTGGTCGAGTCGCGGACCCGCGATCTGCGGGAGCGCGAGCAGCAGGCCGCGGTGATGCGGGCGCGCGTGGAGTCGCTCGAGGAGCTGGAGGCCGGGCGCGCCGCGTACGGAGAGGCGGCGCGGGAGGTTCTGGCGCCCGACAGCCGGGTCGCCCACCACGGATCGGTGGCCGACCACCTGGAGGTCGGGCAACGCGACGAAGCGGCGGCCGAGTCCTGCCTGGCGGACCTGTTGCAGGAGGTGGTCGTGCCGTCGCGCGAGGACGCGCTGGCCGGGGTGGCGCTGGCGGCCTCCCGGGACCGGGGGCGTTGCGGTTTCGTGGTCGTCGACGAGAAGCCGGCGCCGCGGGCCGCGCGTCCTCCGCACCCGGCGCTGCGGGCCTTGACGGACGTGGTCGAGGTCACGGGCGCCGGCGCGGCCGCGGTGCGCGGCCTGTTGCGGCGCCGCTGGGTCGCGCCGTCGCTCGACGACGCGCTGGCGGCGGCGCGGAAGACCGAGGATCCCGTCGCCACGCCGGACGGCGTGGTCGTTCGGGGGCCGCGGCGGGTCGCGGGGGGCGGCCGGCGGGGAGCCGGCGGCCTGCTCGCTTCGAAGCGGGAGATCAAGGAGCTGCGCGAACGGGTCGCCGCCGCGTGCGCGGAGATCGACGAGGCCGGCCGTCGAATCGCCGAGGACAAGGCGGCCGCGGCCCGGGGCGAGCAGGCCCTCGGCGCGCTGCAGCGGGACGAACATGCCCTGGAGAAGGAGCTCGTCGGGCTCGACATGCAGTTGTCCCGCTTCGACGAGGAGCGCGCCCGGATCACGGACAGGCGGATCCTCGTCGACACCGAACGCGGGCAGTTGGCCGAGGAACGAGCCGCTCTCGACGCGCGCGAGACGGAGGCGCGCGAGGCCAGAGCGCGCCTGGAAGCGCAGCAGCGGGCGGCCGACGACCGGTTCATGGAGGCGGAGCGCCGGCTTCACGAAGCGCGGGAGACCGTGGAGACGCTGGGGCGGGATGCGGCCGGCGCGCAGGCGCGCCATGCGGCGCTGGCCGAACGCGCCGCCGCGATCGCATCCGAGGTGAGGCGGCTCGAAGAGCAGGCCGAGGAGCTCCGGGAGCGGATTGCCGGGCGCCGGGCCGACGACGAACGCGCCGCCGCCGACCGGCGCGGGACGCTGGAGGAAGTGGCGCGCCTGGAGAAGCAGCTCGACGCGGACGCCGCGGCGTTCGAGGCGCTCCGCAAGGAAATCGTGGAGATCGACGGCCGCGCGGGAGACCTGCGGCAGCGGACGGCCGCGCAGGACGAAGAGGTGCGCGCCGCCCGCCGGGCGCTGGAACGGGCGCGCGCGGAGACGGGGAAGCAGGAAGTGGCGCTGGCCACGGCCGAGGCGGACCTGGGCCATCTGGCCGAATCGTGCAGTCTCGCGCTGCAGGCCAGCCTGGAGGAGGTTCGCGCGGAGGTGGAGGTCCTCGAGGCGCAGGGGCCGATCGAGCCCGACCCGGCGCTCGTCGGGACGCGGACGCCGGCCGATACGGCGGGTGACGAGACGGAAGGGGCGGACGGGTCCGACGAGGAGACCGGCGGGACGGACGGTCCCCGCGCCGAGGCCGGCGCCGGGGAGACGGCCGGGGCGCGGCCGGCCGACGCCGAGGCCGTCGTCGACCTGCTGCAGGCGAAGATCGAACGCCTGGGCGCGGTCAACATGATGGCCATCGATCAGTTCGACGAGCTCGAGGAGCGGCACGGTTTCCTGACCGGGCAGCGCCAGGACCTGATCGACTCGATCTCGGCCACCGGAGCGGCCATCCAGCGCATCGACGCCACGACCCGCTCGCGTTTCCAGGAGGCGTTCCAGGTCGTCAACGAGCACTTCCAGTTGACCTTCGAGACGTTGTTCGGCGGCGGACGCGCCGAGCTGGTGCTGCTGGACGAGTCCGACGTGCTGGAGAGCGGCATAGACATCGCCGCGCAGCCTCCCGGCAAGCGCCTCCAGAGCATTCAGTTGCTGTCCGGCGGCGAGAAGGCGCTGACGGCCATGGCCCTGATGTTCGCCATCTTCAAGTACCGGCCGAGTCCGTTCTGCCTGCTGGACGAGATCGACGCCCCCCTGGACGACGCCAACATCGGGCGTTTCGTGGAGATGCTGCGCGGGTTGCAGGATCGCACGCAGTTCGTCCTGGTCACGCACAACCGCAAGACGATGGAGATCGCGGATCGCCTCTACGGCATCACGATGGAGGAGCCGGGCGTGTCCAGGCTGATTTCCGTCAACATGGCGCAGACAGTCGGGTGAACGAGGGGAAGGCGCGTCGTTTTCACCGGCTGAGGCGCCGCAGCCGCCGGCTTGCGTTCCTCGCGAGGGTCGGGGTTCTCGCCGCGGCCGCCGGTTGGGACGGGCCGGCGGCCGCCGTCAAGGCGCTGCTGAGCGTTCCGGCGTGGCCGGCGGCGCTGGAGGTCGTGCTCGGCGCCGGCGCCCTGGCCGCGGGGCTCGGCCTCGCCACCGAGGCCGCGGCGCTGCCGTTCGTCGTCCACGGCGAGTTCCTGCTGGAGCGCCGCTTCGGACTCTCCCGGCAGTCTTTCGGCGGCTGGCTGGCGGGCGCGTTGCAGACCAGCGGCGTCCGCGTGGCCGGCTGGTCGGCCGCCGCGGCCGCCGTCTACGCGGCGATCGGCGTCTGGCCCGGCCAGTGGTGGAGCGCGGCGGGGGCGGGCTACCTCGCGACCTCCGTGGCGCAGGCCACGCTGGCGTCGGCCGCCGTGGCGAAGCGCGCCCGGCCGTTGCGGCGGCCCACCCTGCAAGCGCGGCTGCAGGCGCTGACGCGCCGAACCGGGGCGCCGGTCATCGCCATTCACGAATGGTCCGTCGGGTCCGCCACGGACACCGCCAACGCGGCGGTCGTGGGCGTCGGGCCGTCGCGGCGGATCCTGGTGTCGGATACGTTGCTGGAAGACTACAGCGACGAAGAGATCGAGGTGATCATCGCGCACGAGATCGGCCACCACGTGCACCGGGACCTGTGGCAGATGATCGCCTGCACCTCCGCCCTGTCGCTGGCCGCCTTCTGGGCGGCGGACGCCGTGCTGGCCGCGCTCCTGCCGCGGCCCGGGATTCCCGGCTTGTGGGACGCCGCCAGCCTGCCGTTGCTGGCGCTCGTCTACGGGGCCGTGACGGCGGCGTCGGCGCCGCTCGTCAACACGCTGTCGCGCTGGCACGAACGCCGGGCCGATCGCTACGCCCTGCAGGCGACCGGCAACCTCGATGCGTTCGTGTCGGGGCTGCGCCGCGTGAGCGCGCAGTACCTCGCCGAGGAGCGGCCGCCGCGGCTGGTCGAGTGGCTCTTCCACTCGCACCCGCCCGCGGCCGCGCGCCTGGCGGGAGCCCGCGCGGCGGTCTCCAGCAGGTAAGCGGGGCGCCTGCGCGCCGCCCGGCCGGTTCAGCGGCGGGCCGGGTCGCGGGGGCCGCGATGCCGCGGCGGACGGGAGCCCCCGCCGGGTCCTCCGGGTCCTCCGGGTCCACCCGGTCCGCCGCGTCCACCGGAACGGCGGGGCGGGCCCTCGCCCTTGTCGCCGTTGTCGGACGGGCCGCCCGGGAGCAGCGCCTTGCGGCTCAGTCTGACCTTGCCGGAGGGGTCGACGTTGATCACCTTGACCAGCACCTGATCGCCCTCGGTCAGCTCGCTGCGCACCTCGTTCACACGGTAGTGGGCGATCTCCGAGACGTGGAGCAGGCCGTCGATGCCCGGCAGGATCTCGACGAACGCGCCGAAGTCGGTGATGCGCTGCACCTTGCCGAGGTAGGTCTTGTTCAGCTCGGGACTCGCGGTCAGCTCCTCGATGATCGCGATGGCCTTCTGCGCCGCCGTCTCGTCGGTCGACGCCACGTTGACCCGACCGTCGTCCTCCACGTCGATCTTGACGCCGGTCCGGTCGATGATGCTGCGGATGGTCTTGCCGCCCGGTCCGATCACGTCCCGTATCTTCTCCACCGGGATCTGAATCGTCACGATGCGCGGCGCGTGCGTGGAGATGGCCTCGCGCGGCGTCGCGATGGTGACGCCCATCTTCTCGAGGACGTGGAGCCGCCCGGCGCGCGCCTGATCGAGCGCTTCCCGCATGATTTCGGTGGTGATGCCGGCGACCTTGATGTCCATCTGCAGCGCGGTGATGCCCTCGCTGGTGCCGGCGACCTTGAAGTCCATGTCGCCGTAGTGGTCCTCGGCGCCGGCGATGTCCGAGAGGACGGCGTGGCGGCCGCTCTCCTCGTCGAGAATCAGGCCCATCGCGATCCCGGCCACCGGCCGCTTCATCGGCACGCCCGCGTCCATCAGCGCCAGCGCGCCGCCGCAGACGCTGGCCATCGACGACGAGCCGTTCGACTCCAGGATGTCCGAGACGACGCGCAGCGTGTAGGGGAACTCCTCCTCGCCCGGGATCATCGGGAGCAGACTGCGCTCGGCGAGGTGGCCGTGGCCGATCTCGCGCCGTCCCGGTCCGCGCAGGAACTTGACCTCGCCGACGGAGAAGGGAGGAAAGTTGTAGTGCAGCATGAACCGCTTGTAGCTCTCCCCGTCGACCGCCTCCACCTTCTGCTGGTCGTCGGCCGTCCCCAGCGTCGCCGAGACGAGGGCCTGGGTCTCGCCGCGGGTGAACACCGCCGACCCGTGAACCCGCGGCAGGACGCCGACGTCCGACGTGATCTCGCGGACCTGATCGAAGGCCCGGCCGTCGAGACGCCGGCCCTGGCCGAGGACCTCGTCGCGCAGCACCTTTTCCTTCAGGTCCTTGAACACCTGCCTGGCGGCGGCGCGCCGCTCCGCGTCGTCTTCCGGAACGGCGGCCAGCAGGTCGTCGAGCACGCCGTCCACCCGGGCGTAGCTCTCCAGCTTGTCCCCGACGCGCATGGCCTCGGCGAGCGGCTCACGCGCCCGGGATTCGATCTCCTCCCGGACCTGCGCGTCGATCTCCCGCGGCTCGACGGCGGCCTTCGGCTTGCCCACTGCCGCCGCCATCTCCTCGATGGCGGCGACGACGTCCCGGATCGCGGCGTGGCCCGCCTCGAGGGCGCCGAGCATCTCTTCCTCCCGCGCCTCGCGGGCTCCGGCTTCGACCATGACTATCGCCTCCCGGCTTCCGGCGACGATGAGGTCGAGGGCGCTCCGCTTGCGCTCCGGGTAGGTCGGATTGATCACGAACGAGCCGTCGAGCAGGCCGACGCGGACCGCGGCGACGGGATGCGCGATCGGGATCGGCGAGATGGACAGCGCGGCCGAGGCCCCGGTCAGGGCGAGCACGTCGGAGTCGTTCTCGGGATCCGCCGACAGGAGCAGCGCGATGATCTGCGTCTCCCGGGTCCATCCGGCCGGGAACAGGGGCCGGAACGGCCGGTCGATGAGGCGGCTCGTCAGGACTTCCTTCTCGGTGGGCTTGCCCTCGCGCTTGAAGAACCCGCCGGGAATCCGCCCCGACGCGTAGGCGTACTCGCGGTAGTCGACGGTGAGCGGAAGGAAGTCGATGCCCTCGCGGGCGTTCCGGGCGGCGCAGGCCGTGACGATGACGAACGTGTCGCCGTAGCGTACGGTGACCGCGCCGTCCGCCTGTTTGGCCAGCTTGCCGGTTTCCATCGTGAGGGTGGACCGGCCGACTTTCACCTGGGCCGTGTGCATGGGGATGGGCTCCAGTTCTCGGGACGCTCCTGGTCCCGGCGGGTTGTGCGGAGAGGCGGGCCGCGGTCCCGTCGGGGACCGGTCTTCGTCTCGCGCCTACTTGCGGATGCCGAGCCGCTTGATCAGATCCGCGTAGCGCTCGGAATCCTTGCCCTTGAGGTAGTCGAGGAGACGGCGGCGCCGGCCGACCAGTTGCAACAGACCGCGGCGGGAGTGGTGGTCCTTGGCGTGGGTCTTGAAGTGCTCGGTCAGATAGCCGATGCGCTCGCTGAGGATCGCGATCTGCACCTGCGGGGATCCGGTGTCGCTGTCGTGCAGGCGATACGAACCGATCAATTCGGACTTCCGCTCCTTGGCCAGCGCCACGGGCAACTACCTCTCTGCTCTCTCGTTCGACACTGTGTTCAAACGGGGATCCTACACCAGAACGATCGTCGGGTGCAAAAGCCGGGCGGCGTCGGCCCTCGCGACGGCGATCAGCGCGCCGCCGCCGTCGTACAGCTTCGCCGTTCCCGCGAACGAGAAGGCCGTTCCCGAGGCCGGCTCGGCGCTGGACGAGATCACGTCGGCGGCGGTGACGTCGTTGCCGTGCCGGGCCCGTCTGGCGCCGTGCTCGGTCAGCACCAGCCGCGGGACGTCGGGCAGCAGCTCGGTCAGCGGCACCATCCGGTCCGCGGCGGCGGGACCGCGCGCGGCGATCTCGTCCAGCGTCACCGCGCCGCCCAGGCCGAACTCCCCGTTGCGTTCCCGCCGCAGCCGTTCCAGGCAGGCTCCGCACCCGAGGGCGGCTCCCAGCTCGTGGGCGAACGCCCGCATGTAGAAGCCGGCGTTGCAGGTGAGCCGGCACCGCATCCGCGCGCCCTCGACCTCGAGCACGTCGATCGCGTGCACGGTCACGTCGACCGGGTCGAGGACGGCCGGCTGGTTGCGGCGGGCCAGCTTGTACGCCCGGACGCCGCGGATCTTCTTCGCCGAGAACGGCGGCGGCCGCTGCGGCCGCGTGCCGACGAACGCCCGTACGGCGTCCTCGACCGCGCGCCGGCCCGGGGCGTTGACCAGGCCGGCTCCCATCCGGTCCCGGGCGTCCGCGACGACCGTGCCGGCCGTGTCCCAGGTGTCGGTGGTGACGCCGAGCAGGACGGTCCCGTCGTAGGTCTTGCGCCCCGCGGACAGCAGCGGCGCCAGCCGGGTCGCGCGCCCCACCACGAGCGGCAGCACGCCGGTGGCGGTGGGGTCCAGCGTCCCGACGTGTCCGACGCGCCGGACGCCGAGCGCGCGCCGCGCATGGGCCACGACGTCGTGGGAGGTCGGCCCGGACGGTTTGTCGACGACCAGCACCCCGTCCATTTTCAGGACCGCGGCCGAGGCGGCTCCGGGCGCCGGGCGCGCTCGACCGCCGCCGCGGTGCGCGACAGCAGACGCCGCTCGGCGTCGGCCGCCGGCTCCTCCAGCGTGCAGCCGGCGGCGTTGCGATGGCCCCCTCCCCCGAACGTCGAGGCGACCGCGCGCACGTCGACGACGCCCTTCGACCGCAGACTGACCCGGGTCCGCCCCTCCAGCGTCTTGATCAGGACCACCGCTTCGACGTCGCGGGCCGCCAGCGGCAGGTTGATCACGCCCTCCATGTCGTCCGGCGGACAGCCGGTGTCGCGGAGCAGCGCCTCGTCGACGCGCAGCAGCGCGACCCGGCCGTCCGCCTCGAGCCGCATGCCGCTCAACAGGCGTCCCGTCAGCCGCAGCTTTCCGAGCGAGCTGTTCTGGTAGATGGCGGCGGCCAGCGCCGCGGCGTCGACGCCGCGGGCGGCCACGTTGCGGCAGGCTTCGAACGTTCGGGCGGTGATGTTCGCGTGCCGGAACGAACCGGTGTCGGTGAGGATGCCGGCGTACAGGGCCGCGCCGATGGCCGGGGTCATCGCGACGCCGAGCTCGGCGATCAGGTCGTGGACCATTTCGGCGCAGGCCGCGGCGCTCGGATCGAACCAGTTGAGCGCGCCGTACATCGCGTTTCCCGCGTGGTGATCGACGTTGATGACGGGTTGACGGTCCAGCCCGGCGACCTCGGTGCGATCGAGCGTGCCGCATTCCAGCACGACCGCCGCGTCGAAGCGGCCGTCCACGGTGTCCGCCACCTCGACGTCCGTCACCCCCGCCAGCGCGCGCAGGTACGGGGGCGGGGGATCGTGGTTGACGATGCGCACGGTCTTGCCGCACGCCCGCAACGCGTGCGCGAGCGCGAGCTGCGAGCCGACGGAGTCGCCGTCCGGCCGGGCGTGCGAGGACAGCACGAAACGCGCTCCCGCCCGCAGGGCCTCGGCGACGGCTCCGATCGCGTCAGCCGCCATCCGCGTCCTTCGTTTCGGCGGAACCGTCCGGCGCGCCGGCGGCGGAGCGGCGCGGGTCCCGCTGCCGTTCGATCTCGTCGAAGAGGCGGGCCATGCGGTCCTGCCGTTCGGCGGAATCGTCGTACAGGAAACGTATCTCCGGCGCCTGTCGAAGCTGAAGGCGCTGGCCGATTCCGCGGCGCAGGTAGGGCCGCGCCCGGCGGAGCCCGCGCGCGGCGGCGCGGCGGTCGCCGTCCCCGAGCAGCGTGTAGTAGACCCGCGCGAGCTGCAGGTCGGCGCTCATCCTGACGTCGGTGACCGTCACGCCCAGCAGGCCCGGGTCGCGGGCGGAGCGGGCGAGGAGCGCCGACAGCTCCGTTCGCACGCGTTGCGCGACGCGCCGGATCCGGTTGCCCTGCGCCATGTCGTCCTCCGGCGGCGTCAGCGGGTCCCGGCCCGCCGACCGTCGCCCCGCGGCTCCTCTCGGCGCCCGGCCAGTCCTCCAGGAGGCCGCGCCGTTCCACGGCGCGGACCCCGGCTCAGTGCAGCCACTGCAGGTCGGTCGCCAGCACGAGCCCCGGGTCGCGGCGCTCTATCTCCGTGACGACCCCGTCCAGGATGCGGTCCACGTGGTCTCGACGGGAGGCCACGGCCACGATGCCCAGCGACGTCCGCTGGTGCGCGTCGAGGTGGTCGATCTCCGCCAGCGAGACGTTGAGCCGGCGGACGCGGTCCTTGACGCTCGCCAGAATCCGCCGCTTGTCCTTCAGCGAGCGCGCTCCCGGAAAATGCAGATCCACGGTCAGCAATCCGACGGCAGGCATCGGTCCGGCGTCCGGGGCGGGCGCTTCTCGTCAGACGGTCGCGACGACCTTCTCCACGGTGAACGACTCGACGACGTCGCCGACCTTGACGTCGGCGAAGCGTTCGAAGGCCAAGCCGCACTCCAGGCCGCCCCGCACCTCGTTGACGTCGTCCTTGAAGCGGCGCAGCGACCCGATGCGCCCCTCGTGAACGACCACCCCGTCGCGCACGATCCGCGCCCGGGCGTCGCCGGCGCGGGTGATGACGCCCTCGGTGACCATGCAGCCCGCCGCGGTGCCGAACTTGGGGACCTTGAACGTCTGCCGGATTTCGGCGGCGCCCAGCTTGACCTCCTTCGTCGTCGGATCGAGCAGGCCGGCCAGCGCCTTCTTCAATTCGTCGGTGACGTCGTAGATGACCGAATGGAGCCGGACGTCGACCCCCTCGTGCTCCGCCACGGACGTGGCGTTGCGGTCGGGGCGCACGTTGAAGCCCACGACGATCGCGTTGGAGGTCGAGGCCAGCAGCACGTCCCACTCGCTGATGGCGCCGACGCCGGTGTGGATGATGCGGGTCTTGACGCGCTCGTCGCCCAGCTTGCCGAGCGAGTCGGCCAGCACCTCCGCGGAGCCCTGCACGTCCGCCTTGATGATGATCGGCAGCTCCTTCGCCTCGCCTTCCGACAACTGCTGCTGGAGCGATTCGAGCGTCATCCGCTGGCCGCGTCCGCCGAGCGCCTTTTCCTTCGCCTGGTTCCGGCGCAGCACCGCGATCTGCCGCGCCTTCGCGGCGTCGGTGACGGACTGGAAGGCGTCTCCGGGCCGCGGCAGACCGGTCAGGCCGAGAACCTCCACCGGACTGGAGGGGCCGGTCTCGTTCACCTTCTGCAGCCGGTCGTCCAGCAACGCCCGGACGCGGCCGACCACGGTTCCGGCGATGAAGTTGTCGCCGACGCGCAGCGTGCCGTCCTGCACCAGGATCGTGGCGACCGGCCCGCGTCCGCGGTCCACCTTGGCCTCGAGCACGGTGCCGGCCGCGGCGCGTTTCGGATTGGCCTTCTGCTCCTCGAGCTCGGTGACCAGGAGGATCATCTCCAGAAGGCCGTCGAGGTTGTCGCGCTTCTTGGCCGAGACGGGCACGGTGACCGTCGACCCGCCCCAGTCGTCGGGGGTCAGCCCGCGCTCCGCCAGTTCCTTCTTGACGCGGTCCGGGTTGGCGTCCGCCTTGTCGATCTTGTTGATGGCGACGATGATGGGCACCTTCGCCGCCTGCGCGTGGTCGATGGCTTCCTGCGTCTGCGGCATCACCCCGTCGTCGGCGGCGACGACGAGGACGACGACGTCGGTCACCTGGGCGCCGCGCGCCCGCATCAGCGTGAACGCCTCGTGGCCCGGCGTGTCGAGGAAGACGATCCGGCGGTCCTTCACCTCCACCGAATAGGCGCCGATGTGCTGCGTGATGCCGCCGGCCTCGCCCTCGGCGACCTTCGTCTCGCGGATGGCGTCGAGCAGCGTCGTCTTGCCGTGGTCGACGTGTCCCATGACGGTCACGACCGGGGCGCGGACGATCAGGTCGTCGGGCTTCGCCTCCTCGGCCTCGATGACGTCGATCTCCTCCTCGAAGGTGCGCATCTTCACGTCCGCCCCGAACTCCCGGGCGATGGTCGTCGCCGTCTCGGAGTCGAGCGTCGTGTTGATGGTCATCATCACGCGCCGTTCGATCAGCTTCTTGAGGACGTCCTTCGGCTTGACTTCCAGGCGCTCGGCCAGGTCCTTGACGGTCATGCCCTCGGCCAGCGTGATGGTCCGCGTGATCGGCGGCGGAGCGGCCGGCGCCGACGGCGTCTGGGGCCTCGGGCGCCGGCTCGACGACCGCCGCCCGCCCGGGCGGTGCGGCCGCGGCGGCGGCGGACGGTAGCCGCCGACCGCCGGCCGCGGCGGCAGGGGGCGCGCCGACGGGGGGCGCACCGGCTGGGACGGCAGCGGCCGCGGTCCACCGAGCGGCGGGCGCGCGGCCGGCGTGGCCGCCGAGACCGGCGGAACCGGTCGGACGAGCACCCTCGGGGCGGTCGGCGGCGTCGCGGGCCGCGGCCTGACCGGCCTCTGTTCCTCGATCCGCAGCCGCAGCCGCGGCGGCACCACGCGCCCCGTGGGACGCAACGCCAGTCCCGAGCTACGGCGGGGCGCTACGCCGCCCGCCGGCGGGGTCTTCCGAACCACCGGCGAGACGGCAGGCGAAGCCGCGGCTGCCGGTTTTTCCGCTTCGGCCGGCGGGGGCGGCGGGGGCGGCGCGGGCGCGCGCGGAACCGCTCCGTCCGTGCCGACGGCGGACATCCCCGCCGCCGGCGGCGCGGGCGCGCGCGGAATCGCTTCCGCGGCGGTCCGTGCGCCGGCCACGCTCTGCTGCAGCGCCATTCCTTCGACCTGGACGCCGGTGGGCGGCGGAGGCTCGACGGCCGCGCCCCCGGCGGGGGCGGCGTCTTCTTCGCCGCGGAGCGCCTCGGCCACGACCCGCGGGAGCTTCCCGGCGTCGACGCCGGGCGGTTCGCCCCCGGCGGCCGAAGCGGCCGCGGCGCCCGGGACCTCGGCCGCGGCGCCCGGGGCCTCGACCCCGGCCGCGGGAACCGTCCCGACCCCGGCCGCGGGAACCGTCTCGACCCCGGCGGGCGTCTCGGCCGCGACGCTGGCGGGCGTCTCGGCCGCGGCGCTGGCGGGCGTCTCGGCCGCCGCCGCGGGAGCTTCCTCGACAGCGGCGGGCGCCTCGGCCGCGACCCGCGGAGCCGGCCCGGCCGCGGCGCCCGGGGGAGGCGTTTCGGCGGCCGCGCCGGAAGTATCGGCCGGCGCCGGGGACGGTTCCTCCACGCGGATGCGCGGCGTCTCGACGTGGCGCGGCGCGCCCTCGACACGGAGCCGCGGCGCAATCGGCAGCGGCCGCGGCGCCCGGGTGGGGACCGGCGGCGGCGGCGGCGCGGGAGCGGACGAGGGTTCGGCGGCCGGCGGTTCGGCGGCCGGCGCGAGCGGTTCGGCGGCCGACGCCTCGGCCGCGCCCGCCTCCGCCGCCTCGGCAGCGGCCCTGGCGGCCTTGGCGGACTTCACCAGCCGCGGCGGGCCGAGCTTCGGCGCGGCCGGCGCGGCCGGCTCCGGCGCGGCTCCCCGTTTCGCGGCCGGCCGCTGCGAGAAGATCGAGCCGGCCCGCAGGGTGACGTTTCGCTTGCGCGCGATCCGCTCGGCGAACTGCCGGGCCACGATCTCCTCCACGGTGCTCGATGCGCTCTTCGCTTCGATCCCGTGCTGGGTGCGCAGCATCCGGACGACTTCCTGGCTCGGGATGCCGAGAACTTCGGCGATCTTGTAGATGCGAATGGTGCCCACGGGCGCTCTCACTCCGCTCTCGGTGTCTCGCCGGGCGCATCCGCCGGCGCCGGGGGCGCCGCGCCCGCCGGCCCGGCCGGCGAAGCGTCCTCCGCGTCGTCGCTCCCGCCCGCCTCGCCGGCGTCCTCGTCGAGGGCGCCCGCGGCTCTCTCGGCCGCCGCGACCTGTTCAGCGTCCTCCACGTCGTTGCCCCCGCCCGCCTCGCCGGCGTCCTCGTCGAGGGCGCCCGCGGCTCTCTCGGCCGCCGCGACCTGTTCAGCGTCCTCCGCGGCGTCGACCCCGCCCGCCTCGCCGGCGTCCTCGTCGAGGGCGCCCGCGGCTCTCTCGGCCGCCGCGACCTGTTCCCGGACGGCGGCCTGCAGATCCCGGGCCGCGGCCTCGTCCACCGCCGCCACCGCCGCCAGCTCCGCGGTCTCGACTTCGAGCAGGCGGTCGGCCGTATCGAGTCCCGCCTCGGTCAGGCGCAGAAGCTGCGCCTCGTCGAGTCCGGGCAGGACGAGCGTGCCGGCGTCGTCGCCCTCGAGTTCCTCGAACTGCGCCTCCACCTCGCGTCGTTTCTCTTCCTCGCTCTTGATGTCGATCCGCCAGCCGGTCAGCTTGGCCGCGAGGCGGACGTTCTGGCCCTTCTTGCCGATCGCGAGCGAGAGCTGGCGGTCCTCCACGACCACCTCGACGATCGACTCCGCGCTGTCGACGAGCGTCACGCGCTGCACCCGGGCCGGGCTGATGGCGTTGGTCACGAACGCCACGGGGTCTTCCGACCACTCGACGATGTCGATCTTCTCGCCGCGCAGTTCACGAATGATCGCCTGCACCCGCGTGCCCTTCATGCCGACGCAGGCGCCGATCGGGTCGACGTCGCGCTCGCGCGAGTGCACGGCGACCTTGGCCCGGTCCCCGGCTTCGCGGACCGCGCCGCGGATGATCACGGTCCCGTCGTAGATTTCGGGCACTTCCTGCTCGAACATCTTGACCAGCAGCGTCGGGTCGGTCCGGGACAGGATGATCTGCGGGCCCTTCGTGTTCTTGTTGACTTCTCGGATGACCGCGCGGACCCGGTCGCCGGTGGTGTAGTTCTCGGCGCGCGACTGTTCGCGCCTCGGAAGCAGCGCCTCCACCCGCTCGGTGTCCACCACGACGTCGCCGTTCTCGAACCGCTTGACCGTGCCGCTGACGACTTCGCCGACCCGGTCGCTGTACTGTTCGTAGACGTTGTCGCGCTCGGCTTCGCGCACCTTCTGGAAGATGACCTGCTTGGCCGTCTGCGCGGCGATGCGCCCGAGCACGTCGGTCGGCTTGGGGAACTCGATCTCCATGTCGACTTCCGCCTCGTCGCCGTAGAGCTCCTGCGCCTCGGCGAGCGAGATCTCCGTCAGCGGGTCGGTCACCTCCTCGACGATCTGGCGGACCGAGAACAGCTCGACCTGCCCCGTCTCGTGGTTGAACTTCGTCCGCAGGTTCTCGGTCGACTTGTAGTACTTGCGCGAGGCGGTCAGGACCGCGTCCTCGATGGCCGTGACGACGACGTCGGGCTCGATGCCCTTCTCCTTGGCCAGCGCCTCGATGGTCTGCTGCAACGGATTGCTCATCACGTGCTCTCGCGCGCGGGCGCGGCCTGCGCCACGACTTCACGACTCCACTTCCAGCCGGGCCTTCGCCACCAGCGCCCACGGAATGCGGTGGACCCGCCGTCCGACGCGCACCACGACGCGGCCCGGCGCATCCCGCGGTTCCTCGCCGTCCGGCTCGACGCCGGCGATCCGCCCGCGGATGAACCGCTGTCCGTCGACGGCCTCCGACGTCACGAACCGGGCGAGCCGGCCGCGAAAGCGCCGGCAGTCTCCCAGGCGCCGCAGGGGGCGGTCGAGGCCCGGCGACGACACCTCCAGCGTGTACGGGTGCTCGAAGTCGAACTCGACGTCCAGCACCGCGCCGACGTCCGTGCTCACCCGCCGGCAATCGTCGAGGGTGATCGACTCGGCCGCCGCGCCGTCCGTCTCCCCGGCCGCGCCCGGCGGCCGGTCGAGGACGATCCGCAGCAGCCAGCCCACCGACTCGCGCCGGAGCTGAACGTCGAAGACCTCGAGACCGAAGCCGCGGGCGACGCGCTCCGCGACGGCCCGGACCTGCGCAACCCGGCCTTCACCGGGCTTCACCCTGCGTCACTCCACCCTGACCGCGAAAACCGCGCCCTGAAAAACAAAGAAGTGGGCCAAAAACGCCCACTTCGGCAGGACCGCGTCTCCCGGAGACCGGCAAGTATATCACGCGGGCGGTCAGGGAGTCAGGCGGTGGAGCATGCGCGGGTAGGGGATGGTCTCCCGGACGTGCTCGATGCCGCAGAGCCACGCGACGACGCGCTCGACGCCCATCCCGAAGCCGGCGTGCGGGACGCTGCCGTAGCGCCGGAGGTCCAGGTACCACTCGAACGCCTCCCGCGGCAGGCCGTGCCGGCGGATCCGGTCGAGCAGCAGATCGTAATCGTCCAGGCGTTCGCCGCCGCCGACGATCTCGCCGTAGCCCTCGGGAGCGAGCACGTCGACCGACAACGACAGCTCCGGCCGGCCGGCGTCCGGCTTCATGTAGAAGGCCTTGACGGCCGCGGGAAACCGCTGCACGGCCACCGGGCGGTCGAAGTGCTCCGCGAGGGCCGTCTCGTCCGGGCCGCCGAAGTCGCCGCCCCACTCGAACGGCCGGCCGCGGGCCTTCAGGATCTCGACCGCCTCGTCGTAGGAGATGCGGGGGAACGGGCGTCGGACGCGTTCGAGCGGCGCGGTGTCCCGCTCCAGCACGTCGAGCTCCCGGCGCCGCCGGTCGAGCACCCGTTCGACGACCGAGGCCACGAGGGCTTCGGCCAGGTCCGTCGCGTCGTCGAGGGTGGCCCAGGCCATCTCCGGTTCGACCATCCAGAACTCGACGAGGTGGCGCCGGGTCTTGGACTTCTCGGCCCTGAACGTCGGTCCGAAGCAGTACACCCGCCCCAGGGCCATGGCGTTGGCTTCGTTGTACAACTGGCCGCTCTGGGTCAGATACGCCGTGGCGTGGTCGAAGTACGGGACGGAGAACAGGGTCGTCGTGCCTTCGCAGGCGGCCGGCGTGAAGATCGGCGTGTCCGCCAGGATGAACCCCCGGCCGTTGAGGAAGTCGCGGATGCCGTCGACCACCTCGTGCCGCACGCGCAGGATCGCGGCCTGCCGGCGGCTGCGGATCCACAGGTGGCGCCGGTCGAGCAGGTAGTCGACCCCGTGCTCCTTGGGGGTGACGGGATAGTCGCTGGAGCCGCCGACGACCTCGATGCCCGACACGTCGAGCTCGTAGCCGCCCGGGGCCCGCGCGTCCTCCCGGACGGTCCCCTCGACGATCAGGGACGTTTCCTGACCGAGGTGGTCGGCGCGCGTGAACGCCTCGACGCCGACCGCGGCCCGGGAGACCACCGCCTGGACGAACCCCGTGCCGTCGCGCAGGGTGAGGAAGTGGATCTTCCCGCTCGAGCGCCGCCGGTGCAGCCACCCGCGGATCGCGACCTCGCGCCCGGCGTGGCCCGCGACGGCGTCGACGGTGATCGTGGCCGCGCCCATGCTGTCCCGAGCGTACTACGAACCGGCGTCTTCCAGCGCCGCTCCGAGCAGCTCGGCGAGGCGCCGCCGCTCGGGATCGCGTCCCAGCGCGTCGCGGGCGTAGGAGAGCGTGCGGGGTACCGCGCCGCGGTACCGCGGATTGCCGCGCACGGTGATCTGGTAGCCGAACGTGCCCAGGGCCTTGAGGGAGCGCTGCGCGGTCGTGCGGACGAAGCGCCGCCGCAGCGCGGCGCCGTCGCGCACGCCCGCGAGCGTCTCGTAGTGGGCGAGCAGCCGCTCGACCTCCTCCGCCGGCAGCTCCACGTAGGCGTCCCGCAGCAGCGAAGCCAGGTCGTAGGTGTCCGGGCCCATGCGCGCGTCCTGGAAGTCGATGACGTGCAGCCGGCCCCGGTGCAGCATGAGGTTTCGGCCGTGGAAGTCGCGATGGCAGAGCACGCGGGGCTCGGCGGCCATCGCCGAGGCCAGCGCGCGGAACTCCGCGTCGAGGGCCCGCCGCGCCGCCGCCGTGAGCGCGCGCCCCCGGAAGCCGTCGACGAAATGCTCCACGAAGAAACGCAGCTCCTGCATCAACTTGGCGGTGTCGAACGCCAGGCCGAAGGGCCCGGCGCCGGATCCCGCGAGGCGGCGCCCCCCCCGCTGAATCGCCGCGACGATCCCGACGGCCTCGCGGTACAGCGCGCCGCGCCCGGCGGCCGGCAGGGCGCCGGCCGCGTCCTCCAGCATCGTGTCGCCGAGGTCCTCGACGACGACGATGCCCAGGGCCGCGTCCGCGCCGTGGACGGCCGGCACCGGCACGGGGAGCCGGCGGAACAGCTCGGCGACCCGTATCAGCGGCAGCGTCGCGGGATCCATCGGCCGCTCGTGCACGACGAGCACGACGGACGGCGCACCGGGGGGGACGACCCGCACGAACCGGCGGTCGGAGGCGTCGCCCGCCAGCCGTTCGAGGCGCGTCTCCGGGGGCAGCCCGGCGCTGCGCAGCCAGGCCTTCGCGCGTGTTTCAGCCGTGTCGGGACCGCGCGCCGGGTCCGTCATCGGCCGCCCGCCGGCGGGCCGTCGAGCGGGTGGACGACGGCGTTTCCGAGGGCGCGCCCGCCGGCCGCGGCTCCGCCGTCGACGGCTCGCACGCAGATCCGGCGCCGCAGCGCCGTACCCGGGGGCAGGCGGACCCCGTCGGTGACGATGCACTCTTCGAGGCGGCAGCGGGCGCCGACGACGGCGCGGTCCCAGACGGCCGTGCGTTCGAGCGACGCCGTCGGATCGATCGTCGAGCCGGCGCCGGCCGGAAGGCCCTCGCGGCCCTCGCGGCGGGCGACCGCCAGCGCGGCCGCCAGGTAGTCCGCCGGCGTGCCGACGTCGAGGAACTCGTCCGCGATCCGGTGCGCGCCGATCCGCGCGGCCCCGCCGCGGCCGGGGGCCGCGAGCAGCCGGTCGTAGAGGCCGCCGATCGTCGCCGCCGGCCGGCCGGCCGGAAGGCCCTCGAAGACCTCCGCCTCCACGACCTGCACGCCGACGAAGTGCAGGGCCGACCCGCCGCCGGCCGGCGCGAAGCGGCGCACGCGGCCGTCGCCGGTGACGAGGACCCCCCCGTAGCGGTCCGGGTCCGGGTGCGGCGCGACGGCGAGGGTCACGGCGGCGCCCGCCCGCGCGTGCGCGTCGGCCAGCGCCCGGAGCGAGAGCGTCGTCAGCGTGTCGCCGTTGACGATGAAGAAGCGCCGGCCGAGAAGCGGCAAGGCCTGGCGCGGCCCGCCGGCCGAGCCGAGGACGGCCGGCTCCCAGGAGTACCGCACGCGCACGCCGGCCGCCTGCCCGTGCCCCACCGCGCGGGTGACCGTTTCCGGCCGGTGGTGCAGGTTGAGCACCGCGTCCTCGACGCCCTGTTCCGCCAGCCACTCCAGGATCCGGACCACGAGCGGCCGGCCGGCCAGCGGGACGGCCGGCTTCGCGCGCACGCTCGTCAACGGGCGGAGGCGCGTGCCGAGTCCCGCCGCGAGCACGAGGGCGGGCGGGAGCGGATCGCTCATCCGCGGCCGGGCCCCTGCTCGAAGACCATGTCGCCGGCCGGCCGGCCGCGCGCGGCGCAGTGCGACTCCCAGACGCGGCGGTACGAGGCCGTGACGTAGTCGCCGGGGGCGCGGCCGAGCTCCCGGGCGAGGCGCGTCACCCCGGCCTCGCTCCCTTCCAGCTCGACGAAGACGCCGCAGGGCGTCTCGTCGACGGCGACGATCGTGCCGCCGCGATCGAACTCCTCGCGGTATTTCTGGTACCGGAACCAGACGTCGAACCCCGCCCGGCGCAGCGCTTCGAGCAGCGCTTCGCCGTCGTCCACGGCGGTCTCCAGCTCCTCGCGCACCTTCATGACGTCCGGCCGCGGCGGTCCCTTGAAGGTGAGGACGGCCATGCTCCCACCGCCGCCGTCCGGCTTCTCGACGCGCACCCGGAGCGTGCAGCGCGCGTCCCGCAGGCGGCCGGCCGTGTCCAGAAGACGATCGTCCTGCAGGCGCCGGGCGCGCAACGGCACGGCTCCGAGAGCGGCGACCGCTCCGCGGGCCGCCGCGGCCGATTCGAAACGCAGCTTGATCTCGCGCTCGATCCGTTCGCTCATGCGCGGATTTCCGCCCGCTTCGGGCGTGTCGGCCGGACGCGCCAGGAACAGCCCGCCAGCGCGGGCGTGCCCGTGTCCTTGCCGAAGATCAGGACCTTGTGCGTGCTGCCCAGCCCGCCGGGCACGAGCAGCGACTTCAACGCCAACCGCCGCCGCAGGGCGGCGACGCCGTCCGTCCCGTCGGCGCACGCCCGTTCGAGCGCGCCGAGTCCGAGGAGGAAGCGGGTCTGGTCCAGCACCCCCAGCGTGCGGGCGCCGGCCTCTTCGGCGGAGTCGCGCACCAGGGTGAGGTCCACGTGCGCGGTGACGTCGCACTCGCCGGGGTCGGCGAGCCACGGCGGCGGCGTCCCGTCGGCGGCGTCCGCGATCCGCTGCCGCCGGTAGGTCGCCAGCGTGCCGCCGGCGTGGGCCGCGGAGTACAGCTCGTCCGCCTCGTGGCCGTAGTCGATCAACAGCAGGAATCCCCGCGTCAGCGACGAGACCGCGCCCCGCACCCAGTCGGCGGCGGCCGGGGACACCTCGGCCCGCCAGCCGGGCCGCAACGCCACGCCGCGGCCGTCGACGTGCGCCCGCACGCGCGGGCTCGACAGCGGACCGAGGCGTTCGACGAAGTCCCCGCTCGCCTCGTCGACGTCGACGTACACCTCCCGCAGGCCGTCCGCGGTCATCTCCAGCACGTGCGGAGCCAGCGCGTCGAGCAGCTCGTTGGCGAACACGGCGCCGTGGACCGCCGGCGGAACGCGCGCGCCGGAGGACGCCAGCTTGCCGGCGTGCGGACCCAGGGAAGCCGCCTGCGCGGCGCGGGCGGCGGGGCTGCGCTCGACCAGATGAAGGTCGACGGCGTCGTAGAACGGCGGGTCCTCCACCGCGGCGGCGTCGAGCACGTCCCGCGCGAGCCGCCCGTCGCCGGCCGCCGCCTCGACCAGGTCGAAGCGCGCCGCGGGGGCGGCCGGCCGCAGGAGACGCCACATCTCGGCGAACTGCGACGCCAGCAGGGCGCCGAACAGCGGGCCGAGGTCGACGCTGGTGAAGAAGTCGCCGCCTCGCCCCGAGCGCCGCGCCGCGCGGGCGTAGTACCCCAGCCCGGGGTGGTAGAGGGCGAGCTCGGCGTAGGCGGCGAACGGCAGCGGACCCGACGTCCGGATCCGCTCCCGGATCACCTCCCGCAGCGTCATCGCCTCTCCGCGGCGCGGACTCCCGCCCGCCGATCGTCGCCTTGCGGCTCCGCTCGGCGCCCGACCGTCCCGCGGAGTCCAGGCCGTTCCAACGGCGCGGACTAGTCCTTCTCCACCTGGAGGAACACGCGCGTGTCGCGGCGCTGCACCAGGAGGAAGGCGGTCCGTCCCGACTCGATCGCGTTGAGCTCGGCGGTCGCCGCGCCGGCCGACTCCACTTCCACGCGGTTGACGCTGACGATCACGTCGCCGGGCTGCAGACCGCTCGCCTCGGCGTTGCCGCCGCGCCGGACGTCCACGACGACCGCGCCGGCCGTGCCGGGCGGCACGCGCAGGTTGCGGAGCATCCGCGGAGTCAGGTCCTGCAGCGTCATCCCGAAGCCTTCGCTGGTCTCCTCGGCCGGGTTCCTCGCGGCGAGGTTCTCGGCCTCGAGGTCGAGCTCGCCGATGGTGACGTCGAGGGTCAGGGGCTCGCCGCCGCGGACGACGCGGATCGGCGCCGTCGTGCCCGGTCTGGTCGCGACCACGCGGTTCTGGAGCTCGCGGGTGGCGCCCACCGGCTCGCCGTCGAACGCGACGATGACGTCGCCCGGCTCCATGCCGGCCTGGTCGGCGGGGCCGTCCTCCACGACTCTCGAGACCAGGACCCCTCCGTTCTCGTCGAGTCCGAGCAGCTCGTACTCTCCCCGCGGGACGTCGTCGATGCCGACGCCGATCACGCCGCGCGTCACCTTGCCGCCGCGCAGCTCGGGGAGCAGGTCGCGCACGGTGTTGATGGGCACGGCGAACCCCACGCCCGCGTTGGACCTGCGGTTGCTCACGATCGCGGTGTTCATCCCGACCACTTCGCCGCGGACGTTGAGGAGCGGACCGCCCGAGTTGCCGGGGTTGATGGCCGCGTCCGTCTGCAGCATCTCGTTCGTGCGGCCCGGGGCGGCGGGCAGGGGCCGGCTGAGCGCCGAGATGATGCCGACGGTGACCGTGTGGCTCAGCTGAAACGGAGCGCCGATGGCCATGACCCAATCGCCCGGGGCCATCAGGCTGGAGTCGCCGAACGTGGCCGCGGGCAGCTCGCCGGCGGGCCGTTCGACGAGCTCGAGGAGCGCGCTGTCGGTCAGCCGGTCCCGTCCGAGCACGCGGGCCTCGTAGAGCTCGTCGTCGTCGCCGAAGAACTGGATCTCGATGTTCGTGGCGTTCTCGACGACGTGGTTGTTCGTCAGGACCAGGCCCGCGGCGTCGATGACGAATCCGCTCCCGGTGGGCGCCAGGGTGGTGACGTCGCCGTCGCGCGGCTCCCGTTCCGGGCCGGGCCGTCCGAAGAAGCGGCGGAAGAACTCGTCGCCGCCGAACAGCTCGTTCGCGTCCTCCTGCTCCGGCCGCTGGGTCCAGATGGTGACCACCATCGCCGTCTGCGCGTCCGCGATCTCCCGGAACGTGGTCGCCGTCAGGTTGCCGGAGACGGGGCCGCGGCTGGAAGCCGGCGTTTCGACGGACTGCGCCGCCGAGCGCGGCGCCAGGTTGAAGCGCGACGCGATGACCATGCCGAACGCCATCGCGGCCAGGGCGATCAACAGCGCGGAAACGAACGTGGTCCTCGATCTCGACATCGTTTTCCTCCAGCGGGGCGGCCGTCCGCGGCGTCCCGTCGTCCCCCGGGCCGCCGATGCGCCGCCTTGCGGCTCCGCCCGGCGCCCGACCCGATCCTCCGGGAGTCCTGCGCCGTTCCACGGCGCGGACTCCTAGTGTAACGCGCGGCGCCGCCTTCCGGGAGCGGCGGCCGGCGGGTCAGGCCAGGGGCACGATCTCGGTCTGCCGCGGGCCGGTGACGGCGGCCTCGACGCTCCCCACGTGCATGTTGATCTCGGTCCTGACCCCGAAGTCGTCCAGATAGATTCCGGGTTCTATGGTGAAGCCGGCGCCGGCGACGAGCCGCCGATCGTCGTGGGTTTCGTAGTCGTCCATGTGCGCGCCGTTGCCGTGCACTTCCTCGCCGAGGCTGTGGCCGGTACGGTGCACGAAGCGGTCGCCGTAGCCGGCCGCTCCGATCACGTCCCGGGCCGCGCGGTCCACCTCCCAGCCGCGGACCGACCGGCCGGCCCGCACGCGGTCCGAGACCAGCGCGATCGCGGCGTCGCGGGCTTCACGCGCCGCGCCGAAGACGGCGGCGGCCTCGGCCGGCGCCGCGGAGCCGGTGAACCCGACCCACGTGATGTCGGCGTACACGGCGCCCGGCCGGTCGAGCTTGCCCCACAGGTCGAGGAGGACGATCTGCCCGGGCCGGATCGGCCGGTGGTCCGCCGCCGTGGGCAGGTAGTGGGGGTTCCCGCTGCTTTCCTGCGCCGCGACCACCGGCGGACAGTCGGTGACCAGGCCCGCCTCCCGGAACCACTCGACCATCTTCTGCTGGACCTCGTACTCGCTCGGCGGCGCGGCGGCCGCGCGGCCGCGGATCAACTCGAACGCGCGGTCCTTGACGGCGTGCAGGCGCCGCGACGCCGCGCGGTGCGCCGCGAGCGCCGCGGGGTCCCAGGCCGCCTCGAAGCGCTGCACCAGGTCGCCGGAGGACGCCACCTCGACGCCGAGCGAACGGACCCGCTCGACGGTGCCGGCGTCGACCCGCGCCAGGTACGGGATGGCGCACGCGGGCGAATACTCCATGGCGACCCGGCGCAGGCCCCGCAGCAGATCGGCGAGTCCGGCCTCCAGCTCCGCGCGCCCCGAGTAGATTCGGCGCTCCCCGGGCAGGTGCGCCAGCGTGTCCCGTTCGATGCGGTGCACCAGCGCCCGCGGTTCCCCGGCCGCCGGCACGAGGTAATACCAGCGCCGGGTGGTCAGCTTCGCGGCGCCGCTCAGCCCGGCGATTCTCCGCGCGATGGGGTTGGAGCCGTGGAAGTCGTAGAGCAGCCAGCCGTCGAAACCGTCTTCGCCGAGCGCCCGCTGTATGGCCGTCCGGTCGAATCCCATGCCGGGAACCCGGGAGAAGGCTCCTGCCCCGCGGCGGGACGGTCTCAGACGCCCTCGCCGGCTTCCTCCTCCGCCGCCTCGGCCGGGTCCGGCATTCCCTCGACGGGACGGAGGCAGGTGAACTTGAGCGCGTCCTGGTCGACCAGGGTCTCTTCCTCGCCTTCCCCGGCGTCCCCGGCTTCCTCTTCGGCCTCCTCGGCCTCTTCCGCCTCTTCGCCCTCTTCGACCTCGGGCTGCGGCGGGAACTCGATGCCGTCGAGCAGCGTCGCCTTGACGTCGCCGTTCTGGTGGGAGAACTCGTAGTTGCTGCGGTCCATCGCCGACACGATGGGCACGCGGAGCTCGATGTCGCACACCTCGTCGACCAGCAGCGGCAGACGGCGGCGCGCCTGGTCGCCGGTCACCGTGTTGCCGGCGCCGTCGTACCAGAACTCGTCGACCTGGAATCCCGCGATCGCGTTCTGCGACACGTTCCTGATGCGGATCGACGTGATGTTGAAGCCGCGGTCCTCGCCCCGGCCCCGCCGGGCGGTCGGCTGGGTGTAGGCGATCTCGGCCTGCCCGCGCTGCGTCGGCACGAGCGTGATTCCCGCGGCGAGTCTCTCCGCGAGGCGATCTGCCGCCGCCCTGGCCTCGGGACTGACTTCGACCACCTCGGCCTCGGCCGCCGCGGCCTCGGCCGCTTCCTCCTCGCCGCCGCCGCAGGCGGCCGCCGCCGCCAGCACGGCCACCCCACCCAAGAGCAGTGCGCGGTTCACGGATTGCATCGCATGTCCTCCCGAAGATCGTATAGCCGAGGCGAGAGTATAGCAGTCCGCGGCGCCCGCGGCGCGCTACAGTTCTCCATTCCAGTCCTCCGGCTCCGCGCTGGCCGAGCGGAAGACCTCCAGATGCCACTTGCCGCCGCCCCAGGGTTCGATCACCTCGGCCGCCACGACGTCGACCAGCAGCTCCGAGAACGCCCGCCCTTCCGGGTCCCCTTCGAGATGGTAGGCCGGTTCGTCCCAGCCGAAGGTAGGGTAGAGGATCAGGCTGAGGAACAGGTCGTAGCCGTCGTCGACGACGAGCAACTGCCCGCAGGGGCGTTTCTGGGTGGCGTGGTACACGAGGTACTTTTCCGCGCTGTGGGCCCGGATGTAGCGCTTGAGGGCGAATTCCTGGGCGACGACGTCCTCGACCGCCATCTTCTTGGTCCAGCATTCGTGGCAGTACTTTTCCTCGCCGCGGGGTTCGGAAACCTCCTTGGAGCCGCACAGGACGCAACGGGCGCGCTCGGCCGAACGTGGAGCCATGCCTTCGATTCTAGCAGCGGCGGGGCGCGGGCGCACCGCGGGCCGTCGCGGCTCCCGCCCGGCCGACGATCTTGCTACCATTCCCGCATGACACACATGCTGCAGGCGATGATGATCGCCACCGTCGTGGTCCTCCTCGCGCACGTCCCGGCGTCCGCGCAGGAGCGGGAGCCGATCGACGTCTCGTCGCTCGGCCCGCGGGTGGGCGAGAAGGTCCCCGACTTCGCCCTCCCCGACCAGCACGGCCGCGTCCGGACGCTCGACTCCGTCATGGGCGAGCGGGGCGCGATGCTGGTCTTCCACCGGTCCGCCGACTGGTGACCGTACTGCAAGGCGCAGCTCGTGGAGCTGCAAGAACGTCTCGGCGAGCTCCGGTCGCAGGGACTCGGCGTCGCCGCCATCAGCTACGACTCGCGGGAAGTGCTGGCCGCCTTCGCGGAGCGCAAGGGGATCGCGGACGTGCCGCTCCTCTCCGACGACGACTCGTCCGTGATCCGGGCCTACGGCATCTACAACCACGTGGCCGAGGAGGGCGTCGGCCCCAACGCGGAAGACCCTGACGTCAAGGCCGACGTGGCGCAGTACGTCTCGGTCTTCGGCGCCAACCCGATGATCGTCGGCACCCCGTTCCCGGGGACCTTCATCGTCGACCGCGAGGGCCGCGTGACGTCGCGGTTCTTCGAGGAGTTCTACCGCGAGCGCAACACCGCGGCGAACGTCATGCTGAAGCTCGGCACGCCGCTCTCGGGCATCGCCGGCTCCTCGGGCGAGACGGCGCACCTGGAGATTTCCGCCTCGCAGAGCAATCCGGACGTCACCGTCGGCAGCCGCTTCCACCTCGCGCTCGACGTCACCCCGAAGCCGGGCATGCACGTCTACGCGCCGGGGGCCGACGAGATGGGCTACCGGGTGATCGGCCTCCGGCTCGACACGCCGAGCTTCCTGCGGACGCTGCCGGCGGAGTATCCGGCGTCGGAGATCTACCACTTCGAGCCGCTCGACGAACGGGTGCCGGTGTACCAGCGGCCGTTCCGGCTCGTGCAGGAGCTCGTGGTCGAAGGAGATCCCGAGTCGACGGCCCGTCTCGCCGAGCTGGACGCGCTGACGCTGACCGGCCGGCTCGACTACCAGGCGTGCGACGACGAGGTCTGCTTCAACCCGGCGTCGGTGCCGCTCACCTGGACCCTCGCCGTGCAGCCGCTGGATCGGCAGCGGGCGCTGCCGCGGCCGTAGCCCGAACCCGCGGCGGCCGCGCCGGCCGCCGCGGGTCCGTTCGGAGTCTCGAACAGGAGACCCCGACGGGGACGCCGCCGCCGGGCCACCGGCCGCGGGACCGCTCGTCGACGCGATCTCAAACGAACTGCAACGGCACGCGCACCACCGCGTGCTTTCCGTGGATCGGCAGCGCGTACTCTCCGGACGGCCACCCGCCGGCGTCCGGAGACTCGAAGATGACGTCGAACCGCGCCGCGTGCCGCGGCGCCGGCTCGCCGCGCGTATATTGGCAGGCATGCGGATCACGAAGCGCAACGCCTTGCAGATCGCCGCCGCCATGGCCGGGTTCGCCTGCGGCGAAGCGAACCGCGAGAACTTCGAGATGCCGGCGGCGCCGTCGGCCGGACCCGACGCTACGCCGGCGGTCGGGCCGGCCGCCGCGCCGACGGTGGGTCCCGCGGACGTCCGGGAGATCGCTCCACCCCATTTCGGACACGACCACGACCGCCTCGAACCGCGTTTCCATCGGACGCTGGTCTACGGCCCGGGACATTCCACGCCGAAAGGCTGCCTCCTGTACGGCGTCCCCGTGTTCGACGACCACTGCTGGTGGACGGCGCTGGCGAACGAGCCGGAACGGTTGGAAGTACTGGTCGACCTGTCGGGCGTCTACCGGGAGGTCGCGGGTCCCAGGCCATGGGAACCGGAGTTCGCGCCGTACCCGGGGTGCCGAATCGACGACGTCCGGACGCGGGGAGCAGACCGCGACAGGTTCGCGCACCGAATCGCCGACGACACGCCGCGGCTGATCCGCGAGGCCACCGGACGCGCCTGGCGGCGCTCGGCTCCAACCTACGCGAACCGCGCGCCGGAGCCGCGCGAACGAGCCGTCGTCCTGAGATTCGTCGTGGGCGGATGCGGCGGTGGGGAAAACGTCGCCGGCTGCGCGACGATCGGAGACGGCGGGTTCATCACCGTCGTTCTGGACACGAACTGCAGGGGAGGAGGGTACACGCTAACGGACGTCAGGGAACTGTTCGCCCACGAACTCGGGCACGCGCTCGGATTCAGACACCCGGACGGAAACCGTCACGACGAGATGACTCCCGGCTCGTACGACGGACACGTCGGCTACAGCCGGCGAGAACAGGATCACATGCGCCACGCCTTCGCGCACGGCCGGGGCTGGCGCGGAGAAGACGGCCGCCACGTCGACGGCCCGCGCCGGCCGGGACGGCCGATCGTCGTCTACGACTGACCGGCCCGGAGGGACGCGGCAGTCACCAGCCGAACGACCCGGAGGCCCGGAAGCCGCCGCGGTCGATCCGCAGATCGACGTCACGCACGGCGGGAACATCCGAGAAGGCCGCGGCAATCACGACGCCGGTGACGATCAACGCCCCGCCCGCCAGGCGCTGGCCGATGGAGACCTCCGGCGTGACGCGGCCCGAGTACGGCTCGCGGCCCGAGTAGCTCCGGTCGTCGGGAACCCTGGCCGTGAGCGGATTGTCTCGACGGTACGGATGCCCGCCCCAGGTGAGCCGGAGCCCCAGGTCGTCATCGGTGCCGACGAGGCCGCAGTACTCGCCGACACGAGTCGGCTCCAGCCCCCGCTCCCGGGCCGGGGACGTATCCGCGGACGAGTTCCAGGCGCAGGTCCAGTCCTCGTGCGTCACCGCCCAGGAGACCTCGCCGCCGTACGGCACGGGCTCCGGCTTGATGAACAGGACCGCGGCGCCGAGAGCCGACACGGCGAGCCCCGCCGCGACCCGGCCGCCCGACCGCCTGGTCTGAGCCTCGATCGGGGCCGCCGCCACGATGGACACCATCACGACCGCCGGAAAGAACCGCATGCGCCCTCCCCATCCTGACGCCCCTGCCGGCCGAGCAACCGACCGGTCAGGGAGAAGGAACGTTCACACGATCGTCTCCGGTTCGTCCCGCATGGTGACTTCAGCTTACCGCATCAGACGTCGGTTCGACCGTCAGCCGCGGGCCGTCCTGCCGGACGGACGCCCCTGCCGCGCGCTCCGCGGCGGGCCGCCGCCAGCACGCGCTCCGCGGCCCGCCGGCTCGCGCCGGGCGTCCCCAGGCGCCGGCGGACGCGCTCCAGCGCCGCCCGGGTCCGTTCCGCCCGCCCGGCGTCGGTGAGGAACGAGACCACCTCGCCGGCCACCGCGCGCGGGGTGAAGGCGTCCTGGAGCAGCTCCGGCACGATCCGCTCGCCGGCGATCAGGTTCGCCATGCCCGCGTGCGGCACGTGCGAGAAGGCCCGGACGATGCGCCAGGTCAGGGCCGACAGGCGGTAGACGATGACCATCGGACGCCGGTGGATGGCGGTCTGCACCGTCGCCGTGCCGGACGCCGTGACCACCGCGTCCGCGGCGGCGAGGACGTCGTCGGTCCGCCCCGCGGCCACCGCCGCCGCGCCGGAAGCCACGAGCGGAGCGGCGGGCGCGAACAGCGCGTCGTCCAGGTTGGGCGCGCGGGCCACGACGAACTGCGCCGCCGGGACCCGTTCGCGGACCAGCGCCGCCGCGCGCGCGGCGTCCGGCAGGATGGCCCGCAGCTCGTTCGGCCGGCTGCCCGGCAGCAGCGCCACGGTGGGCGCCGCCGGGTCGAGTCCCAGCGACCGCAGGAACGGCCCGCGCGCCGCGGCCGGCGCCGACAGCTCCAGCAGCGGGTGCCCGACGAACTCCACGGGCACGCCGGCCTCGCGGTACAACCGCTCCTCGAACGGGAAGATCACCAGCGCGAGGTCCACCAGGCGGCGCATCGTCTCGATCCGCCGGCGCCGCCACGCCCAGAGCTGCGGCCCGACGTAGTAGACGACCGGCACGCCGAGCCGGCGCACGGCCGCCGCGACGCGGAAGTTGATCTCCGGAAAGTCGACCGCGACGAACACGTCCGGCCGCTCCGCGCGGGCGCGCGAGACCAGCTCCCGATAGACGGCGTACGAACGCGGCGCGACGGCGAGGGCCTCCGAGAGCCCGGTCGCGGCCAGACCCCGGTAGTGGGCCAGCAGGTCGGCGCCGCTCGCGCGCAGGCGGTCGCCGCCCAGCCCGGCGACGCGCGCGCCGGGATCGAGCGCCCGCAGGGCCGCGGTCAGCGCGCCGGCGTAGAGGTCGCCGGAGGGCTCGCCGCAGGAGATGAGTATCCGCGTCAACGCCCCGGACCCGCCGGAACCGGCGCTGGAGGAGACGTCGTCACGAGGAGACCGGCCGCATGCTCACGCGCCGGCGGACGGGCCGGTCCCCTCGTCCCACGAGAACAGCCGCCGCACGGCGCACCGGAACTCCGGCAGCACGTCCTCGCCGGTCAGAACGCCGCCGATCCCGATCGCCCGCGCCTCCCGCCGCGGGCGGTGGACGTGGACGACCCGGGCCGCGGGCTCGACGATCCAGACCAGACGGGTTCCGGCCTCGAGATACTCGCCGGCCTTCGCGCGGACGTCGCCGAGGCGGTCGGACGGCGAAACCACTTCGACCGCGAGATCCGGCGCGAAGGGCCAGTAGGACCTCGGAACGCCGGTCTTCGGGATCCTCTCCCCGGCCACGAACGCGGCGTCGGGAGCGCGAACGGCGTCGGGGCCGCGGCGCAGAATGAAACCGGTCTCCGCGCCGCAGCAGACGCCGGCGCGGCGCGCGACCACGTGCTCGGTGAGAATCTGGCCGAGGCGCGCCGTGACCGCGCCGTGTTCCGCCCCGGTGGGAGTCATGCGGACGAGCTCTCCGCCGGCGAGTTCATACCGGTGATCGTCGTCCGGCAGGACGAACAGGTCCTCCGCCGTCATGCGCGCGCGCGGAAGCGGAGCCGCCATCCGCGTCACCGGGCGCGGCGCAGGTCGGCGGCGGCCAGGTCGAGCTCGGACAGCGGGATCACCTCGATGCGGTCGAAGCCGAGGCCGGGCAGGTCGCGCAGGAACGCCGACGCATCCCCCACGAGCACCATCGACAGGTCGTCGGGTTGCAGCCAGGTCCGGGCGACGCGCTCGATGTCGCGCACGGTGACGGCGTTGATCCGCTCCGGGTAGTCCTCGATCCCGTCCAGGTCCAGGCCGTAGAGGATGGCCTCGAGCACCTGCGCGGCGATGGCGTTGGGCGTCTCGAGGGTGAGCGGGAAACTGCCGGCCAGGTAGTCCTGCGCGCTGCGCAGCTCGCGCTCGCGCACCCGTTCCCGCCGCAGGCGGGCGATCTCGTCGACGGTCAGGCGCAGCACCTCGGCCGTGGCGGCCGACCGCGTGTCGGTCGTGGCCATGAAGTCGCCCGCGACCTGGCGCCCGGCGGCGTCGGCGGAGGCGGCGTAGGTGAGCGACCGCGCCGTCCGCAGCACGCTTCCGAGCCGGTTGCCCCCTTCCCCGCCCAGGATCTTGATGGCCACGTCGAAGGCCGGGAAGTCCGCGTGCGCGCGCCGCGGCGCGGCGTGGCCGGCGTGGATGACGGTCTGCACCGCGCCCGGCTTGTTGACGACGACGAGACGGCGCGTGGGGGCCGGCACGTCGTCGGCGGTCACCGCGGGCGGCGGCGGGCCCGGCCGCCAGTCGCCGAGCGCGCGCTCCACCCCGGCGAACGCCTCGGCGGCGGTCACGTCGCCGACGACGGCCAGCACGGCGTTGTTCGGCAGGTAGTGGGTCCGGTGGAACGCCGCCAGGTCGGCGCGGGTGATGGCGCGGATCGACCGCGGCGTGCCCCGTTGCGGCGTGCCGTAGGGATGGAATCCGTAGACGAGGCGGTTGAACACCACGGCGGCGACGTAGGCCGGATCGTCGTAGCTGACCCGCAGGCCCGACAGCACCTGGTTGCGCTGCCGCTCGATCTCGGCCGGCGCGAAGGCCGGCCGCCGGGCCACGTCGGCGAGAAGGTCGAGGGCGAAGTCGAAGCTGTCCTTCATCACCAGCACGTCGACGTACCCGAGGTCGCGGGCCGTCCCCACGCCCAGCGCGCCGCCGATGCTGTCGATGGCCCCGGCGATCTCCTGGGCGGAGCGGGTGGTCGTCCCCTGGTCGAGGAGCTGCCCGACCAGCGCCGCCACGCCCGGCTGGCCGGGCGGGTCGGCGGCGGCGCCGGCGCGCACGATCATGCGCACGTTGACCGCCGGCTGCTCGTGGTGGCCGACGTGGACGACCTGCAGCCCGTTGGCCAGCGACCGGATCTCGTAGTCGGGAAAGTCGACGTGCCGCCTGAGCAGGGGCGGCGGGGGCTGCTCGCTCGGCCAGTCGATGCGCTGCGCGGACGCCGGCGCGCAGACCGCCAGCCCGCCCAGGACCGCCGCCAGCGCCGCGGCGCCGGCCCGCGCCCGCGCGCGCCGGCCCGCGCCCGCCGCCCGCGCCCCGACCCGCTCCGCCCGCGGCCTCGTCATCGCCCCGTTCCCGTCACCGGCCCGCCCGCCGGGAACCGCGCGGCAGGATGGTGAGCACCAGCCGGTTGTCGTCGCGCAGGTAGGTCCGGGCGACCCGCTGCACGTCCTCCCGCGAGACGTTCATGAAGATGTCGAACTCGGCGTCGGCCGTCGTCACGTCGTCGTGGATGACCTGCGCGTGGGCGAGGTGCATCCCCTTCTGCTCGATGCTGATGCGGCCGATGACGTAGTCGCGCGCGAACTGGTTCCGGGCGCGTTGCAGCTCGCCGTCGGTGGGCGGCGCCGTCTTGGCGCGGTCCAGCTCGGCGATCAGCGCCGCGGCCACCTCCTCCGGCGCGCGCCCCGGCTGCACGAGGGCCACCGCGTAGAACAGGTTGGGGTCCTCGATGAGGACGCCCTGGCCGAAGGCGGAGACCGCGACCTGCCGTTCGTAGACTAGGCGGCGGTGGATCCGGGCGCTCTGTCCGTCCGACAGGATCTTCGACAGGATGTGCAGCGGATAGGCGTCCGGGTGCCCGTCGTAGGTGATGGGATGGGCCACCACCACGGCCGGCAGCGGCCAGTTGTCGGCCTCGACGGTCAGCCCGCGGCTGCCGGCCGGCGGGGGCTCGCGCGGCAGGTCGCGCGGCACCGGCTTCTTCGCCTTCGGCACCCGGCCGAAGTAGTGCTCGACCATCTGCAGCGCGTAGTCGGTCTCGAAGTCCCCGACCAGGGTCAGGGTGGCGTTCTCCGGCACGTAGTACGTGTCGAAGAACTCCTGGACGTCCTCGATCGACGCCGCTTCGATGTCCTCCATCGAACCGATCGTCTGGTGGCGGTACGGATGCGTCGTGAACGCCTTGTCGTAGAGGATCTCGGACAGCAGGCCGAACGGCTCGTTCTCGTACCGCCAGCGCCGCTCCTCCTTGACCACCTCGCGCTCGGAGTCGAGCGTCCGCTGGCTGATGCGGAGCGTGGCCATGCGATCCGCCTCCAGCCACAGCACGAGCGGCAGGTACTGCGCCGGCACGGTCTCGAAGAAGACGGTGACGTCCTCGGTCGTATAGGCGTTGCCCTCGCCGCCGACGCTCGAGATCATCGACAGGTGCTCGTCGGAGCGCACGTTGTGCGACCCCTTGAACATCAGATGCTCGAACAGGTGGGCGAAGCCGGTGCGCCCCTCGGGCTCGTTCTTCGACCCGACGTGGTACCAGATCTGGAGGTTCACGATCGGCGTGGAGCGGTCCTCGGAGAGGATCACCGTCAGGCCGTTGTCGAGCGTCGTGAGGTGGTAGTCGAACTTCGGCGGCCGCACCGCGGCGTGGAGCGGCGCCGCGGCGGCCGCGGCCAGGCCGGCGGCCAGCGCCGCGAGGGCGGCGCCCCGGCGCGCGCGAGAGTTGATCGGCATGCCGCGATTATGCCACAGCGCGTCGGGCCGCCGCGCGGCGCGCTAGCGCCCACCAAGCGTCGCCTTGCGGCTCCGCTTGGTGCCCATCCTGACCACTCCAGGAGTCCGCGCCGTTCTACGGCGCAGACCCCTAGTCGACCACGAACCGGAACGCCAGCCGGGTCCAGCGGATCGGCCGCCGCACGAAGATGTCCGGGTCCACGCGGCGCTCGCGGCCTATCAGCAGCTCGCCGGCGCCGGCGCCGCCGCGGAAACGCAGGCCGAGGTGGACGGACCCGCCGTACTGCCGGCCGCGCCCGAACATGCTCTCGTCGGTCAGCGCCGCCGCGCCGTCGACCTCGCCGACGAACGAGACGCGGCCGTTCAGCGGGCGGAGCACGCGGACGTGGGCGTCGGCTTCCTGCCGGTAGTCCACCTCCGAGCTGGTGATGGTCCCCATCCAGCGGCCGGCGAACTCGACGTCGAACGCTCCGACGCGCAGTTCGTCGCCCCACGACAGCCCCAGCATGTTCCAGGAGGGCGAACCGGGGTGCTCGCGGTCCGCGCGGTGGCGCGAGACGTGGTGAAAGGTGACGCCTACCTCCCCCCGCGGCAGGCGCGTGAACACCGACAGGTCCATCGTGTAGTTGGTCTGCGTCGGGTCGATGGCGCGGCGCTCCGCGCCGACGACCGTCTCCAGGTTGAAGAAGACGCTGCCGCGCGCGAAGAGCAGGTCGAACACGTCCATGTCGACCCCGACGTCGGTGTCCCAGCCGAACTGCGCCGCGCCGGCGCCGGGCAGGCGCGCGGCCCGCGTGTGGACGTGGTAGCGGGTCAGGAAGCCGAGCTCGCGGCCGGCGGTCTGCGCGGGGCGCGGGCCGCCGACGACCTGCGCGTCGGCGGGCGGGCCGGAAGCCAGCAGCAGGAGCGCCGCGGCGGCCGCCGGAACCGCCGCGCCTAGGCCGGACCGCCGCGTCTTCAACGCCGTCGAACCACCATCCGCTCGACGAACGGCGCCAGGTGGTCGAGGCCGAGCCGGGCCGCCACGTCGCGCACGTGGCCCGCCCGCTCGTCCGGATGCAGGTCGAGGACGCCGCGCAGCTCGCCCAGCGGCTCGCTCGCCCGCGTGCCCCAGCGGACGTTCGCGAGGCCGTGGCGCGCGCCGCGCCACGCCAGCAGGTGCCCGACGGCCAGGAACACGAAGTAGTAGGCCAGGAAGTTGGGCCCGGGCACGAAGAACAACAGCAGGCCGAGCAGCACGGCCGCGAGCGACGAGACGAACAGACGCCGCAGGTGGTGCTCGGCGTCGCGGCCGAGCCGGCGCCGCGCCACCGCCAGCGCGCGCTCGCCGTCGAGATCGGCCGGATGCACGAGGTCGACCGCGGTCTGCTTGCGCAGATGCCACAACAGCCGCCACTCGGCGACGGCCTCGGCGACCCGGCCGACGACGGCGTTCCGCAGCCGGACCGACCAGGGCCGCGGCGCGGCGGGATCGGCCGGCGCCTCGGCCAGCCGCCGGGCCCGCCGCTCTTCCTGCGCCTCGGCGAGCATGCGGCGGAACCGGGCGTGGAAGCGTCCGTCCCGGGGGTCTTCCTCGCCGGGAGCGGCGCCCTCGACCTCGGCCGATTCGCAGAACAACTCGTACCCGCCGGGACCGAGCGGAACCAGGTACACGTCGACGGGCCTCGCGGCGGCGACGATGCCGCCGGCCGGATTCGCGGGAGCGGGGCCGGAGGCGGCCGCGGGCTGGGGGCCGAGCGCGCAGGCGCGGCGCGGAACCGCGTCGTCTTCGATCACGGTCAACGATCCAACGATACCACCGATGCGGCCGACCGCGCAGCCGGGCGGGTTGCGGCAGTCACCGGCAGACCAGCGCGCAGGCCGCGCCGTGCGTGACCGGAGTCGTTCCCGGTTCCGGGAAACGAGCGCCCACCAAGCGTCGCCTTGCGGCTCCGCTTGGTGCCCATCCTGACCGCTCCAGGAGTCCGCGCCGTTCTACGGCGCAGACTCCTGGCCTGAAGCGGGCGACGCCGGGCCGGGAGGATCAACCCGCGCCGGCGGCCGCGGCCGGCGCCGGCTCTTCGCGCGGTCCCGCGGCCGGTTCGCCGTCCGCGCGGGCGCCGGCCGTGCGCCGCGCCCTGCGCATCGCCTCCAGGCGGTCGTGGGCCAGGGCGTTCTGGATGAGCGGCAGGTAGAACGCGCCGTCGCCCTCGATGGCGATCAGGTCGTCGTCGACCACGGCCCATTCCCGCTCGGCCAGCGCGTCCCACACCGGACGGTGCTCCTCCACCGCGTCCCGCCCGACCAGGTCCCGGTAGCGCCGGCGGTCCACGGCCAGGCTCTGGAGCTCCTGGAACAGCAGATGCAGCCGCAGGTCGGCCTCGGAGTACCGGAAGCCGCGCATGACCGGGAACCGGCCGGCGTCGAGGTCCCGGAAGTAGTCCTCCACGCGGGTCTGGTTCATGTAGGCCCAGCCCGGGTCGCGCGGCGTGCCGAAGAAGAACGAGATGCCGGCGAATCCCCAGCCCCAGGCGTCGTAGCCCACGAGGCGCCCGTCGTCCTCGCGGAACGGCTTGCGGAACAGCTCCTCGTACAGGTAGGTGCTCGGCAGCGGGCCGCTGCGCTGGAAGTCGTAGGGCGTCACCTGCGTGAACCCCGCGGACGCCAGGTAGTCCCGCCCGACGCGGTACATCTCCAGGTTCTGCTCCGTCGACGGCAGCTCGCCGCGGCGGTTGCGCGCGAAGTCGGTGCGCCCGGCGACGTTCAGCTCGTAGTGGGTGAGATGTCCGAGGCCGGCGCCGACGAGCGCCTTCAGGTCGCGCAGCATGTGGTCGACCGTCTGGTTCGGCCAGCCGAAGATCAGATCGACGCTCACCGGCAGGCCCAGCGTCCGGCACGAGTCGAGCGTGCGAAAGACCTGCTCGGAGGTCTGCCGGCGCCCGCTGGCCCTGATCAGCTCGTCGTCGAGCTGCTGCGCGCCCATGCTGATGCGGTTGACGCCGCAGTCGCGCATGGCGGCCAGCTTCTCGTGGCTGAAGGTCTGCGGAATGCCCTCCAGGGTCACCTCGACGCCGGGCGGAACGTCGAAGACGCCGCGGACGACGTCCATCAGCGCCCTGTACTGGTCCGGCCGGTAGAGGTTGGAGGTGCCGCCGCCGAAGTAGACGCTGGCCACCTCGGCGCCCTCGAGGTACGGCCGGAACAGCTCCCCTTCGCGCCTCAGGTAGCCGAGATAGGTGTCGAGCTGCCGCCGGTCCCGGTAGACCTCGGTGGGGAAGAGACAGAACCCGCAACGCCCCGGATCGGTCGGCAGGCAGTACGGCGTGCCGACGTACAGGTTGATCCGCTTGCGGACGCCCGGGGCCGCCGGCCGGTGGCTCCGCATGACGGCCGGCACGGGGACGCCGCGGTCGAGCCAGAAGACGGGCGACGGATGCCCGTGCAGCACCTTGTTGCTCTGCCGGCGTTGCCGGTGCGCGTCGATGTAGGCGCGAACCTCGCGTATGTCCCGCATGGGTGGAAGCGTCGCAGGATCCGTCGGCCGGCGGCGCGGGACGCTCATTGTACCCCACGCGCCGCGCGGCCCGTTCCCACGCGCCGCGCGCCCGCCCGCCGCGGCCGGTCCGCGCATCCGGCGCGGGTCGCGCCGGGGGTGGACCGTGCGTTCGTGGTGCGCGCCGGGGACGCGCGTCACCCGGCCCGCGCCGTCCGCTCCGGCCCGCCTCTCCGCCGGGCGGTCAGCGGACGCGCGCGAGGACGCCGTGCAGGTAGTTGAATTCGATGCGGGCCGGTTCGGCGGGGATCGGGATCGCCACGTCGACCTCGGGACGGTCGATGCGGATCCGGCGGACGATCGGCTCGCGGCCGCGGAACTCCAGCCGGACGGGGACCTCCGCCCGGAAGCCCGGCGGCACGTCCTCCTGCCGCACGCGGCCGTGCAGCACGAACGGCTCCCGCGCGTCGACGAGGGGCGAGACGTCGAGGTCGGGGCGGTACGTGGGCACGTCGACGCCGTAGACCCACTGATCGAAGAACCAGTCCATCGGCTCGCCGAAGGCCCTGGTGACCGCCGCCTCGAAGGAACGCGTGCTGGCCACGCCGCCGACGTGGTCGCGCATGAACCCGCGCATCAGGTCGCGGAACCGCCCGTCGTCACCGGTATCGAGGTCCATCAGGAGCATGCGCAGCATGTGCAGGACGAACGCGCCCTTCTCGTAGACCAGCAGCCGGTAGTCGAACGGGGTGTCGGTGGTGCGGAGCCGGAAGCCGGCCACCAGCGGCCCCGATTCGTTCCCGTCGCTCTCGCGGATCACGGCCGGCCGGAAGCCGTAGCGCTTGCCCAGCCCCTGGCCGACGTTCACCTCGCCGAGGGCGTCGAGCCGCCAGGCGTCCAGCATGTCGCGGAACTGATCCTCCTCGCCCAGGCCGGCCAGCACGTACAGCGCGGCCGAGTAGTGGGCGAAACCCTCCGGGATCCACTGGTCGCGGTACGACTCCCAGTCGGCGCCCGCGCCCCACCACTGGTGGGCGACCTCGTGCGCCCGGAACAGCTCCGACTCGCCGGTGTGCAGCGCGCCGAACGCCTGGAAGGTCAGCAGGACCAGCCCGGGAAACGCCTGCCCGCCGCTCGTCCGGGTCTCGGTGACCAGCAGCGAGTCGAACGGATAGGGCCCGAAGTAGTCGATGTACGTGCGCAGCGATCCGGTCAGGTCGTCCAGGGTCTTCTCGCGGTTGCCGGGCGCGAAGCCCAGGTGGTTGCGGTCGGCGTAGACGGCGATCGGCGGCAGGCCGTCGTGCGTCACCTCGTCCACCTCGAAACGCCCCATGTGGAACGACATGGTGCCCCGCACCGGCCGGCCGGTCACCCAGCGCATGATGCGGGTGTCGTCGACGACCCGTTCGTCCAGCAGCCGGCCGCCGCTCGCGACGCGGAACCGCTCCGGCGTCCGGAACGTCAGATCGAAGCGCCGCCGACGGTTGTCGGGATGCCGCGGGATCCACGCCGCGGTGTCCTTGAGCACGTACCCGGAGGCGTCGCGCAGCCGCTCCAGCAGCTCCGCCTCGTAGGCGATCTCCAGCACGAAGCGCTCGCCGGCGGCGGCCGGGCGCGGCAGCAGCACGGTCAGCCACGGGTCGTGGAGGTCCTCGTCGAAGCGCCGGTCGTGGGTGGCCTGCACGTAGTGGAGCTGCTCGCCGGCGATGGGAGCCGGTTCGTCGGGGCCGGGCGGCTCGCCGTCCTGCTCCGGATCGCGGGCCGCCACCAGGTCCGCCGGCGCGCGGCCGGGCGCGAACGGCGCCGCGCCGCCGGCGTCCGGCGGAACCGCGGTCCGCCAGCGCACGTCGGTGACGTCGGCGAACGGCGAGATGCGCAGCCGCAGGGCGGCCAGCGGCAGCAGCGGCTCCATCACCAGCGCCACGCTGGCCCGCGCGTCGCCGTTGCGCTCGATGGCCACGTCGACGCCGGCGCGCGACACCCGCATCCGCGGGCGCCAGCGTTCGACCTCGGGGACGAGGAGGCGGGGCGACAGGCCGTAGTCGCGGAAGCTCCACTCGCCGCCGTCCCGCCCGGCCTCGCCGTCGACGGGGCCTTCCACTTCCGGGTCGCGGGGGAAGCGGCCGAGCGTCGGAGCCGCCGCCGCCGGCTCGAACTCGTCCAGCGCGTGAAAGCCCATCCAGAAGTCGGTCAGCTTCCGGCGCCGGTCGAACTTCCCGATCGCGACCTCCTCCCGGCCGCGGGGCTCGATCTCGATCGAGAACCAGTCGTGCTCCCGGCCGTCCACCTCGGCGAACAGGTACGGGCGGTCCGCGGGTTCGAGTCCCGCCGCGGCGCGCCAGAGGTCGAGCGCGACGCGCGCGTCGGGGTCCCGCAGCCGGTCCTCCAGCAGCGTCTCCCGGCGGTCCTCGAGCAGGTCCGCCGCCCGCTCCCGCTGCCGCCGGGCCCGGCGCGCCCCGCCGGCCCGCGGGGGATCGGTGACCAGCGCCCGCAGCCGGTCGTCGAGGTCGCCGGTGAACCAGAAGACGAAGCGATCGAACTCCTCCTCCAGGAAGTCCTCGTCGATCAGCTTGCGGAGCTGCTGATGCTCGACGCCGTCCGGCGGCCAGGCGCGCACCGCGCCGCGACCGAGGAACACCGCGACCCGGGAGCGTCCGCCGGCCGGCGGGGTCAGGTAGAGGTCGCCGCGCTCGAGCGTGAACTCGAAGCGGTCGATCCGCAGCCGCCCGCCCCGGACGTGGCCGGCCGGCTCCGGCTCGGCTTCGCGCAGCTCCTCGTACAGGGGCGGGGGACCGAGGCCCGGTTCGTCGTCGGCGGGCCGCGCGGCGCCGCCGGCGGCCAGGACCGACGCGGCGGTCAGGGCGGCGGAGAGGCCCCGCGCGATCCGCGGGCTTCGGAAGGGACGCCGGCGCACGCTCCGCATCATGCCCGTTCTTCGAGCCGGCGGCAAGGCCGGGCACAACGGCCCTGGCGCCCACCAAACGTCGCCTTGCGGCTCCGATTGGTGCCCAACCTGACCGCCCTCCCGGATCGATCCCGCGCGGCGCCGCCGCGTCGGGGGCGTCACCGGCGGGAGATCGTTCCCGCGCGGGGCCGCCGCGTTACGCCGGCGTTGCGCGGCTGTTGCGAAATCGACACGTTTCGGCAACAATGGGCGCCCATGATGCGAATCGCCTTGTGCGCGGCGCTGGCCGCGGCCGGTGCCGCCGCGTTCGAGACGCCGGTTCACGCCTACCTGGATCCCGGCAGCGGGAGCATGCTGCTGCAGGTCCTGCTCGGCGGCTTCGCGGCGGTCGGCGTCGCGGCCAGGCTCTGCTGGCATCGCGTGACGGCGGCCTTCCGGCGGAGGGACGCCGCGCGCGACAGACGCTGACGGTGTCGCCGAGCGGCCGCGCCCGTTTCGAGCCCGGGTCCTTCCGGGACCCCGACACGCGGATCTTCCACCACGAAGGCGCCGTCTTCCGCGCCCTCAGCGCGCGAGCCCTGCGCGACTGGCGGAAGCTGGCGGGCGCCGGCTTCTACCGGCGGTTCCGCGAGCAGGGCCGGCTGATCGGCACGCGCGAGACCAACGGCCGCGGCGGCCTTCCCGAGCTGGCCGAAACCTGGGCCGCCGTGCTGGAGCACGAGCGCCTGCCGATGGTCTCGTACCCCTACGAGTGGTCCTTCTCCATGCTGAAGGACGCCGCGCTCCTGCAGCTCGACCTGCTCCTGGCGGCCCTCGACGAGGGCATGATCCTGAAGGATGCGACCCCGTTCAACGTCCAGTGGGTCGGCTCCCGCCCGACGTTCATCGACGTCGGCTCGTTCACGGCCTACGAACCCGGCGAGCCGTGGGCCGGGTACCGGCAGTTCTGCGAGACGTTCCTCTATCCGCTCCTCGTCCAGGCCTGCCGCAACCTCCCGTTCCAGCCCTGGCTGCGGGGCCGGCTCGACGGGATGAGCGCCGCGGAATGCCGATCGTGCCTGTCGGCCCGCGACTACCTTCGATCCGGGGTGCTGACGCACGTCTACCTGCAGTCGAAGGCGCAGGCCCGCTACGAGGACTCGCAGACCGACGTCAGGCAGGAGCTGCGCGCGGCCGGCTTCGGCGCCGGACTCATCAGGAACAACGTCTCGCGGCTGCGCCGGACGGTGGAGGGGCTGCGCTGGAGGCCCGCGCGGTCGGCCTGGTCGGAATACCAGCGGACGCACACCTACGACGACGCCGACCTGGAACGCAAGACGGACTTCGTCGGGTCGGTCCTGCGGCGGCGGCGCTGGTCCCTGGTCTGGGACGTCGGGTGCAACACCGGCGTCCATTCCCGGCTGGCCGCGGAGCACGCGGACTACGTCGTGGCCCTCGACGCCGATCAGGCGGTCCAGGAGAACCTCTACCGGGCGTTGCGGGCGGAAGGCCGTTCGACCATCCTGCCGCTCGTGGGCGACGTCGCGGACCCGTCGCCCGGACTCGGGTGGCGCGGGCGGGAACGCCGGCCGCTCGACGAGCGCGGCGCCCCGGACCTGCTGCTGTGCCTGGCGCTGGCGCACCACGTGGTCATCGGCCGCAACGTTCCGCTCGACGACTTCGCCGACTGGCTGGCGAGCTTCGGGGCAGAGGTGATCGTGGAGTTCGTCGATCGCGGCGACCCGATGGTCGAACGGCTGCTGCGCAACCGGCAGGGACAGTCCATCGACTACTCCCGCGAGACGGCCGAGGCGGCCCTGGAGAAACGTTTCCGGATCGCGGGGCGCGCGGCGCTGGCGGCGGGCGCGCGGACCGTCTACCACTGTCGGCCGGCGAGCCATGGGAACGGATGACGCGCCCGCCCGTCCGGCCGTTCCGGCCCGGGACCGGGCCGGGCGCGGGGCGTACGTCCGCCTCGGCGAGCAGCCGTGGTGGCTGGAGGCGCTGCACCTCGCCGGCCTGTGGACCCTGGCCGCCGCGCAGCCGCTCTTCGACCTGCTGGCGCGCGGCCCCGAGTTCCTGGTCGCCCACGACACCCGGCCCGGCGACCTCGCGGGCCTCACGCTCCTGCTCTGCCTGGCGGGGCCGGCGTGCGGACTCCCGGCGCTGCGGATCGGCCGGCGTATGGGGCCGGGGCCGCACGCGGCGGCCGCGGGCGCCGCGGTGGGCGCGCTGGCCGCGGCGGTCGCGCTGACCGCGGTCCGGCAGGCCGCCGACTGGGGTCCGTCCGCGTCGTTCGCGGCGGCCGCCCTCTGCGGCGCCGTCTTCGCCGGCGGGTACGTCCGCGTCGCCGCGGTCCGGCTGTTCGCCACGCTGCTGTCGCCCGCGGCGGTCGTGGCGCCCGCCCTGTTCCTCGCGCAGCCGACGATCGCGCCGTTGCTGTCGAGCCCCGGCGCCGCCCCCCTGGAGACGGCCGCGCCGGAAAGGCCGTCGCCGGTCGTCGTGGTCGTCTTCGATCAACTGCCGCTGGTCTCGCTGCTCGACGGCGGCGGCGGGCTCGACCGCGCCCTGTATCCCCACTTCGCCGCGCTGGCCGACGAAGCGACCTGGTTCCGCAACGCCAGCGCCGTGAGCGGCTGGACGGCGGCGGCCCTGCCGGCGATCCTCGACGGCGACTACCCGCGCCCCGGGCGCTTGCCGACCGCCGACGACCATCCCGCGAACCTGTTCACCCTGCTCGGGCCGCACTACGACCTGCACGTCGCCGAGCCCCTGACCGATCTGTGCCCCGCCGCGCTCTGCCCGCCGGAACGCCCGGCGGCGGCCGCCTGGTACGCCGCGGTGCTGGCCGACCTGACGGTCGTCTACCTGCACGCGGTGCTGCCGGACGCTCTCGCGGCCGACCTGCCTCCGGTGACGCAGAACTGGCGCGACTTCGTGGCCGAGACCACCGACGAGGTCACCCGCCGGTGGAACGCGCGCCGGCGTCAGGACCGGCGCCGGACCGCCGCCGGGTTCATCGACGCCATCGAGCCGATCGCGGACGGCGGGCGTCCCCCGCTCCATTTCCTGCACACGCTTCTCCCGCACGAGCCGTGGGTCCATCTGCCGACGGGCCAACGGCATTCGCTGAGTCCGCGGAACGTCGGCGCGGTGCGGGAACGGTGGCGGGACGACGCCTGGGCCGTGACGAACGAGTACCAACGGCATCTGCTGCAGGTGCAGTTCGCCGACCGCGTGCTCGGCGACCTGCTGCAGCGCCTGCGGGCGGCCGGGTTCTACGACGACGCGCTGGTCGTCGTGACGGCGGACCACGGCGCGAGCCTGCGTCCCGGCCGGCCGTTCCGGCTGCCCACCGCGGAGACGTTCGCGGAGATCGCGGCCGTGCCGCTGATCGTCAAGCGGCCCGGCCAGCGTCGGGGGCGCGTGTCGGCCGAGAACGTCGAGACCATCGACGTCCTGCCGACCGTCGCCGGCGAGATCGGGTTGCCGCTGCCCCGCGCCACGGACGGGTCGAACGTCTTCTCCGCGGGCCGCAACCCGCGTCCGGCGAAGACGATGTTCCTCCCGGGGGAAGCGGATCGGTTGCGTGGGCCGGGCGACCTTCGCGGCCTCGTCGCCGAGGCCGTGGCCCACAAGCTCGAACGCTTCGAATCCGGCGATCCGCGGAAACCCCGTCTGGGCCGGCACGACGACCTCGTGGGCGTCGCCGTGGACGGGCTGACGTCGGATCGTCCGGCCGGGTTCGGCGTGGTCGTCGACGCGTCCGTCCTGCTGCGCGACCTCGATCGGAACGCCGAGTTCGTGCCGGCGCGCATCACCGGAGGAATCGTCGGCCTCGACCGCGGCGCGGCCGCCCCGCTCCTGGCCGTGGCCGTCAACGGGGTGGTGGAGGCGGTCACCCGCCCCTATGCCTTCCGGGCCTTCGGGCACGCCACGCCCTGGGAAGCCACCATCGATCCGCAACGTTTCGTGAACGGACCGAACGCCGTCCGCGTCTTCGCCGTCCGCGGCGGAAGCGGCGGCGCGGTGCTGCTGGACGAGGCGGCCGACGCCGGCTCCGGCCCCGAATCGGCGAACCTGGCGGCGGAACTGGCCGAGGCGAGCCACGGCGTCACCTCTTCCGGCTTCCTGCCCACCGAGTCCACGGGACACGGCGACCTGCGCTGGACGACCGGCGCGGCGCGCCTGTCGGTCCCGATCGACCCGCGGTCGCCGCCCTCCGCGCTGACCCTCGCCATCCGGACGACCGGTCCGCAAAAGCGCCTGCGGCTGGCCGTCGCGGGGTGCCCGCTCTTCGAAGGCTCCGTCTTCGGGCGCTGGGAGCGGACCTTCCCGCTCGAGGGTTGCCGGCTGGACTCCTCTCCCGTCGTGATCGAAGTGAGCAGCAACGTGCACCTGGACGCGGGCCCGCCGGGGCGGAGACTCGGCGTCGCCGTCGGCGCGGTACGGTTCGCGGACGGCGAACGGCGGTGACGCGGCCGGGCCGGCCGCCCGGAGAACCCGGACGGTCGTCAGGGAAGTGGATGGCGGGGCCGACGAGACTCGAACTCGCGACCTCCGGCGTGACAGGCCGGCGTTCTGACCAACTGAACTACGACCCCGCAAGGTCAGCGCGCGACGGGCCGCGCGGAAGAAGGATTATACCGCATTCCGCCGCCTCCCGGCTGGTTTTCGACGATTTTCGACGCCGGCGGCGTGCGGACCGGGCGGGAGGTGGTGGGCGGTACAGGATTCGAACCTGTGACGGCCGGTGTGTAAAACCGGTGCTCTACCCCTGAGCCAACCGCCCGACGGCTTCGACGCCGGCCGAGGCCGCGCCTCCGGACCAGGCTCGCCAATCGTCGCCTTGCGGCTCCGCCTGGCGTCCGACCGATCCTGGCCCGCCAATCGTCGCCTTGCGGCTCCGCTTGGCGCCCAGCCAAGCCTACAGGAGTCCGCGCCGTGCTGCGGCGCAGACTCCTGACAGGATTCCGCGCCGTGCCACCAGCGCAGGCTCCCGGCGCGAAACCGGCCGGCGAGAGCGCTTCAGGGCGGCGCGTTCACCCAGGCCCTCGCGCCCAGCAGCAGGACCGCGCCGATCAACCCGGCCACGGCCAGGTGCTCGCCGTTGGCGATCACGCGCCGGGCGCTGAAGCGGCGCCGAGGCACGGGGCCTTCCCCCGCCGCGTAGCGCGCCCAGGCGTCGCCGAAGTCCGCCCGCAGGGTCGCTTCCTCGAGCCGGATCGCCGCCGCCGTCATGACCGCGAGATAGCCGAGCACGGCGCCCGCCACCGGCGCGGAGGCGGCCGCCATGGCGAAGCCGACGCCGATGAGGGCCGAACCGGCGTACAGCGGGTGGCGCATGAGGCGGTACGGTCCCGACGTCGTCACCTCGCGCCCCTTGACGAGATGGCCCGCGGCCCAGATCCGCAAGCCCTCCCCCAGCAGCGCCACGGGGACCCCGGCCGCCATCGACCGCCACGACGGGCGGGCGTACGCGAACGCCGCCGCGCCGACCACGAAACCGAGCACCACGCGGCGGCGGGCGATGCGGAACAGGAACCGCAGGAACGGATCGGCGTCCAGATCAAGCATGCGGGGAGCCGCTCTCCAGGCGCCGGTCCACGGCGGCGCAGACCCGCTCCGCGGCGAGCGCGCGCAGGCAGGGGGCCGCGGCGCGGCAACGGCGCACCATGGGGACGGGGCGCCCGCCCGCGGCGCGCCGGGCCGCGCAGCGGCAGTCGGGGAACGCGGACACCACCTCGTCCCCCGGCGACCACGGCCCGTTGCGGGCCGGGTCGCTCGGTCCGTACAGGCCGACCACCGGCGTCCCCAGCGCGGCGGCCAGGTGCAACGGTCCCGTGTCGCCGGACACCAGGAGCGCCGCGGCCCGCAGCAGCGAGGCCAGCTCGACGAGGTCGGTGGGCGGGGCCGGCGCCGCGGCGCCGCCGGACGCCGCCACCACCGCGGCGGCGCGCGCCTCGTCTTCGGGTCCCCAAATCACGACGCACGGCAGGCCGTGCGCGCGGCGCAGATGCGCGGCGACGGCCCCGTAGCGCTCCGGCGGCCAGCGTTTGGTGGGCCACGCGGCGTTGGGGTTGAGCACGGCGAAGCGGCCCCGCGGGGCCGCCGGCGGGGCCGCCGGCCGGAAGGGGAAGGACCAGCCGCGGTCGTCCATCCCCAGGGCGCCGAGCAGGCCCAGGTTGCGGTCGACGACGTGCCGCGGCCGCCCCGGGTCGACGGTCTCGGTGTACAGCCAGCGGGCCCAGCGCTCGCGCAGGAACGGCGCGGCGAAGCCGACGACGCGGCGGGCGCCGGAGAGCCGCGCCACCAGGGCCGACTTGCCGAGTCCCTGCGCGTCGAGGGCGACGTCGTAGCGGACCGCCCGAAGGGAGCGGCGCAGCGCCCGCCAGGCGGCCGCCGCCGGCCGGCCGCGGCGGGCCGGCACGACGAGCCGATCGAGCCCCGGCACGGTCCGCAGCAGGGCCGCGTAGCGCTCGTCGACGACCCAGTCGACGGCCGCGTCCGGGAGCCGGCGCCGGAGGGCGGCCGCGAGCGGAACGGTGTGCACGACGTCGCCGAGCGCGCCCAGCCGGACGATGAGGATCCGCATCGCGGCCGGCCTGCTCATCCGCCGCGCCGGCCGGCGATCCGGCTCAGCAGGCCGCGGGTCGAGTGGTCCTTCGGGTCGCCGACGATCGCGGTCCGCCCGCCGCGGGCGCGCACGGCCTCGCGCTCCGGCACCGTGTCGACGGTGTAGTCCGTCCCCTTGCAGTGCACGTCCGGGCGGAGCCGGTCGATCAGCGCGGCGGCCGTCGCCTCCCCGAAGACGACCACGTAGTCGACCATCTCCAGGGCCGCCACGATCTCGGCGCGCTCGGCGGCCGGCTGCACCGGCCGGCCGTCTCCCTTGAGCGCCGCCACGGACCGGTCGGCGTTGACGGCGACGAGCAGTCGATCCGCCTCGGCCGCGGCCCCGCGCAGGTAGCGCACGTGCCCGACGTGCAGCAGGTCGAAGCACCCGTTGGCCAGCGCGACGGTGCGCCCGGCGGCGCGGTCCGCGGCGAGCAGCGCCGCCGCCCGATCGATCGAGACCACCGACCCCACCGGCTCAGGCCTCCCTCCGCCGGCCGGTGTCGACGCGGATCGCTTCGACGAGCTCGGCCCCGCTGACGGCGGCGGTGCCGCGCTTCATGACGACCAGGCCGCCCGCGTAGTTGGCGAGCCGCGCCGCCTCGCCCAGCGACGCGCCGGCCGCCAGGGCCAGCGCGAGCGCCGCGGCGACGGTGTCGCCGGCCCCGGTCACGTCGGCCACCTCGTCGGACCCGAAGATCGGGAGGTGTTCGGTCGGCCGGCCCGGGGCGAAGACCGCCATCCCGCGGCTGCCGCGGGTCACGACCACGCCGCCCGCCCCGGTCCGCGCCAGCAGCTCCCTTCCGGCGCGTTCGAGGCGCGGCGGGTCGTCGCCGATCCGCTCTCCGAGCGCCTGCTCCGCCTCGGCTTCGTTCGGCGTGCAGGCCGTGCAGCCCCGAAAGCTCACGAGGTCGTGGCGCGAATCGACGAGCATGGGGATCGGCGGCCGGCCGCCGCCGGCCAGCCGCTCCCGCAGCCCGGCGAACAGCGCGGGCGTCGCCAGCCCGAATCCGTAGTCCGAGACGAGCACCGCGTCGCAGCCGTCCACCGCGTCGAGCGCCGCGCGTTCGAAGTCGGCGGCCGACGCGCGCGGGTCCCCGGCCGGCCCGCGATCCACCCGCACGATCTGCTGGCGCGCCGTATGCCGGCCGCCGGCCAGGATGCGGGTCTTGACCGGCGCCCGGTAGTCCTCCGGCCGCAGCACGCGGGACGTGTCCACCCGCGCCCGCAGGCCGTCCATCAACTCCCGGTCGCGGGAACCGACGAGGCCCACGAGCCGCGCGCCGCCGCCGAGGGCGGCGACGTTGCCCGCGGCGTTGCCGGCGCCGCCGGGCAGGACGGCGGTGCGCTCGTGCTCGAGGATCAGGACCGGCGCCTCGCGCGAGACGCGCGCCGGATTCCCGTAGAGGAACTCGTCGCCGATCACGTCGCCGATCACCGCGACCCGCCGGCCGGCGAACCGTTCGGCGAGGCCGATCAACCGGAGCCGGGTGTCGGCTTCCCGTGGGCGCGGGGGCGCTGCGGACGATGAACTCACGGCAGGGGCGTCCGGATTCTATCGCATCGGCGGCTCCGCGCCGCCGGCCGGGGCGCGCCAGCGGCGGTGCATCCACAGCCAGAGGTGCGGGTCGCGCCGCACGTACCGCTGCAGAAGGTCGGTGCAGCGCTGCGTGCAGACGCGGACGGCGTGCGGATCGTCCGCGTGCGGCGCGACGATCGGCGCCTCGTAGACCAGGCGGTAGCGGTTGCCGGGCAGGGGCAGCGCGAACACCGGAACGATGGCCGCGCCCGTCCGCAGCGCCAGCGACGCGATGGCGGAAGTGGTCGCGGCCGGCCGGCCGAAGAACTCGACCGCGACGGCGCTGCGGTCCTGAATGTGCTGGTCGATCATCATGCCGACCGAGCCGCCGCGGCGCAGCTCGCGGAGCAGCGCGCGCAGCGCCCCCCGGCGCGGCACCACGCGCGTGCCGACGCGGGTCCGCATCCGCTCCACGAGCCTCTCCAGCAGCGGGTTGTCGAGGGTGCGCGCAACCATGAGGATCGGCTGGAAGAGCAGCGCGTGGACCATGATCTGCAGCTCCCAGCTTCCGAAGTGGCCGGCGAAGTACATGACGCCGCGGCCCGCGGCCGTCGCGCGGCGCACGTGCTCGGCCCCTTCGACGTCGACCAGCGGCAGCATTTGCTCCAGGCGCATCGCATCGAAGCAGAGGAAGTCGACGACGTGGCGGCCGAGCTGCGCGAACGTCGCCCGCAGAACCACCCGGCAGTCCGCCTCGCTCCGCTCCGGAAAGGCCGCGCGGAGGTTGGCCACGGCCAGCTCGCGGCGGGAACCGTGGAGCCGGTGGAAGAGGGCGCCGAGGGCTCCGCCGGCGGCCAGGCTCACCCGCCGCGGCAGCGTCCGCGCCAGCGCGCGGATCGTGAGCACCGCGGCGTACTCGCAACGGTGCCGGAGCGAGACGCGCATCAGCGCCTCCCGGCGGCGGCGACCCGCTCCAGCAGCCAGTCCCGAAAGCGATCCGCGGGCGTCACCGCCACGCGCAGGGGCACGGCGGCGACGGCGAAGTCGAACGGCGCGAGCGGCGCCAGACGCACGGCGTCCTTCTCGGTGGTCAGCACCAGGTCCGCTTCGCGCGCGGCGGCCTGCGCCGCGATCCGCCGCTCGTCGGCCGGCGTGAAGCGATGATGATCCGCGAACGCGAGCGCGCCGGCGACGTCGAATCCGGCCGCCGCCAGCGCCTTGCCGAAGCGCTCGGGGGCGGCGATGCCGGTCACCGCCAGCACCCGGCGCTCCCCGGCCGCCGACTCCCCCGCCCGGGAGCCGGCCAGCGGCCGCGGGGCGCCGAGCGACCGCCGCTGCCGGAACCAGGCGGACACCCCCAGGCCGCCGGCGACCGCGCCGGCCGCCGCGCCGTCCGGCGCCTCGACGATCAGCGCGTCGGCCCGGCGGGCCGCCTCCGGCCGCTCGCGCAGGCGCCCGGCGGGGAACGTCCGCCGCCGCGGCTCGCCGGCGCGCACCAGCACCAGATCGACGTCGCGGGCGAGTCCGAGGTGCTGGAAGCCGTCGTCGAGCACGTGCACGGTGGCGCCGAGGCGCGTCTCGGCCAGCCGGCCCGCCCGGTAGCGGTCGCGGGCGACCACCACGGACACCCCGTCGAGGCGCTCGGCCAGCATGCGCGGCTCGTCGCCCGCGGCGTCGACGTCGGCCCGCGGCCCGCCGGGGTCGCGCGCGACGACCACGGACCGGGCGGCCGTCCGCCGGCGGTAGCCGCGGCTGAGGACGGCGGGGCGGTGGCCGGCGTCGCGCAGCAGCTCGGCGACCAGGGCCGCCACCGGCGTCTTGCCGCTCCCGCCGGCGGCCAGCGCGCCGACGCTGACGACCGGCCGCGACAGCCGGCGGCGGGCTTGCGGATGACGCTCGTACCACTGCCGGCGCCATGCCGCGGCCCGGGCGTACACGGCGCTCAACACGCCGGAACCCGCTCCGCGGCCCGCCGCCTCAGCACGCCGCGGCCCCGCCGCGGGCCGCTTCTCCGGACGGGCGCGCGCGCACGCCGGCGGTGGACGGCAGCAGCTCCGCCAGCCGGTCGAGGGTGCGCCGGGCCGCCCCCCGGTTGGCGTCGACGAGGGCGCGCGCCGCCGCCCCGAGACGCCGGCGGCGCTCGCCGTCGCGCAGCAGCCCGGCCAGCGCCTCCGGCAGTTCGTCCGCGCCGCGCACCTGGAGCGCCGCGCCGCGCGAGACGAACTCGCGGGCCACGTCGGCGAAGTTCTCCATGTGGGGCCCCACGACGACGGCCCGGCCGAACGCGGCGGGCTCGATCAGGTTGTGGCCGCCGGCCGGGACGAGGCTGCCGCCCACGAAGACCGCCGAGGCGGCCTCGAACAGGCGGCCCAGCTCGCCCAGCGTGTCCAGAACGACGACGTCGGCGCCGGGGTCGCGCCCCGGCTCGAGCACGCTGCGCAGGACCACGCGGTATCCGGCGCGCCCGGCGATCCGGCGCGCCTCGCCGAAGCGCTCGGGATGACGCGGCGCGATCACCAGCAGCGCGTCGGAGGACGCCTCCCGCACGCGGGCGAACGCGCGCAGGACCGGCTCCTCCTCGCCGCGCAGCGTGCTCGCGGCGATCACCACGGGCCGGCCGCGGGCGAACGCGAACGCGGCGCGCAGGCTGTCCCCGTCTCCCGCGCCGGCCCCCGCCCCCGGCGGCGAAGCGGCGGCGTCGAACTTCAGGCTGCCGGTGACCGTGACGCGGGCCGGCTCGGCCCCGAGCGCGACGAACCGCCGGCCCCACTCCTCGCTCTGCGCGCACACGCGGCCGACGTCGGCGAGCACGCGCCGCAGGCCGCGGCGGACCAGGCGGTAGCGCCGGAACGAGCGGTCGGACAGCCGGCCGTTGACGATCGCCGCGCCCACGCCGCGCCGCCGGCAGGCGCGCAGCAGGTTGGGCCAGATCTCGGTGTCGACCAGCAGCAGCAGCGCCGGCGCGATCCGGTCGAGGGCGGAATCGACGAACCACGGGAAGTCGAACGGCGCGTAGCACACGGCGTCCACCTCGCGGCCGAAGCCCCGCGCCACCCGCCGGCCCGTCGCGGTCGTCGTGGACACGACGAGCCGGTGCCCCGGATACGCCGTCCGCAACGCCCGCAGCAGGGGCCGCGCGGCCAGCGCCTCGCCGACCGAGACCGCGTGCACCCAGATGGCCGGACGCCGGCCGGGATTGACCGCCGCCGGCAGCCGGCCGAACCGCTCCCGCAGGCCGCCGGCGGCCCCGCCGCGGCGCAGCGCCGCCGCCGGCAGGACCGCCAGGAAGTAGAGGAGCAGCAGCACGTTGTAGAGGAGGTACATGGTGGCGCGCCGACCAGCTACGTTCACCGGCCGGCCCAAGGGTCGGAACCGGACAGGAAATTGGCCAAGACTTGGCCGTGCAAATAGGTGAAGTAAGGCGGAAACGCCTCGCCAATCAGATTGCGTATCAAATACAACCTTCGGCTGTCCTTCGCCTTGGCCCAGTCGTAGGATCTGGGCACTGTCTGTAAGTCCGCGCACTCGAGAATACTGAGAATCCTATTCTCCCAAGGGTGAATCTTGAAATCACTGCCGACGTGGCTCGAATTGGTGGTGACCGTATACGCCGGTCGTTCCGGTTTCATGCGTCGGTAGCTTGAGTGAAAACCCTTGATTAAAGTCGGTCGACCATCTTTTTCGACGTAAGGTCGATTGCGCATAACTGCTCCGCAAGAACACAAGATGGAACCCTCCTCTACCGATCGACGCCCACAGGAAACGCAAGTGTCGTTTTCGAAGGCGCTCCGTCCCGAGTACGGCGGTATCTGACTGATCTGCCCGTAGCGGTCCGACTCATACACCGGTACGAAGTGAAGAGAGTCCTTTCCACGCGCGGTCTCCGCTGACACCGCGTCTAGGGGCTCATATCGCATGGCCGCCATCCAATCCTGAATATTCACCCACGGCCGTCGTCCGTCGGCAGGATGTTCTGCGTGGGTCGGAAACGGCCAGGGTCGAAGGTCGCCAGATACCATGTGTTTCAAGCATGGTTCGTCCCTGCGCACCGCGACCACGAGCGCGCGATTCCTGACCTGTGGTATCCCGTAGTCGGCCACGTTGAGCACGCAATGATAGACCTCGTAGTTTCGCAGTCTTCTCCGCAACTGGTCGATCAGCCGCTCTCTCTTGCCTCCGCTCTCTACGCGGATCGTCAAGACCTGACGAACATTTTCTGCCACGATCACCCTTGGGTTCAATAGATCGGCTACCGGAATCACCTCCAGCATCAGCCGGTTTTTCTGTTCCTGAGCGTCTGCTTCCAAGGTCTGCCGCTTGCCTCGGCTCGGATTCGCGCTACTCATGCCTTGGCAGGGTGGTGTCGCTATCAGCAGGTCCAGAGCACGCGACGTAGACTCGCGATAGGCTGCCTCAATTCCACGAGCGTTCCCCCGAACGTCGGCCACAAGCCACCGGGACGATGGGAAGTTAGAAGCTCCAATGGATGCCCGGTGCGTGTTTTTTTCCACGTGAAGAACGAACCGGAACCCGGCCAACGCATAGCCCAAGTCACTGAGCCCAGCTCCGGAAAACAGCGACACGGCAGTCATGGATCCTGAATCGGCTGGTCTATTCCGCAAGACAAAGTCGCGGACCGGATCGCTGCCCTGACCAGAAGAGGCCGCCCTGATGAGCGGCGCGATCCTGTCGGCGGTCTCGGAAAGCGTCGCCTTCGTGCTGATGTCATGCTCCGGGATACGAAACACCATCCAGCCCGCTTCTCTGAGCTGCGCGGTAACCCGGATGTCTCTCGCTTTGTTGGTTTCTATCTTGTCCTTCCACGCCTGGTCGGTCAGCCCCAAGTGCTTTCCACATTCCCGGCAACCGTGCCAGAAGCAGCCGTCCACAAAGACGACAGCCCGCTTCCGCGGAAACACGATGTCGGGTTGTCCTTGCAGCGTCTCCCCGTACGTACCCTTGTAACCACGATGAGTAAGGTAGCGAAGACCTCTTCTCCATAATGCAGCAGCGAATGCGCGTTCTGGCGTAGTGCGCCCACGGTTGTTGACCATGGCCTTGCGTCTCTGCGTCCGGGTCATGACGTCCATTGGTTTCCATCCTGGTCCACGGCGCTCGCGCGTCGAGTGACTCGCAGCCAGCCAGTGTGAAGCAACCGAGTGTTCTCGATCACGCTGTCCCACGTCTTGAATTCGAACTTCACTTCTCGATTGCCCTGAAGGTCTTTACGAACGCGGTCAGCTTTCCCGGTATATCCATTGGCGATCATCAGGCCACTTACGGTCGGAGGGGAGCTGTTGCGAGAATAGTGATCCCTCACGGCAAGGACGTAGTTGTGGAACTTGTAGACTTCCTGTTCATTCGCACGATGGATGGTCTCGTCAGACTTGCGTCCCCGCTTTATTTCCACCACGAGAATCTGATCCGGCAGCGCCGGCGGTTTGGGCTGCAATGCAAACAGAAAATCAAGCCTGTCGCGGGTCTTCTCGTCAATCGTTTCCGTATAGCTTTCAGCCATGGCCTTGAGATCGACCTCGTCGCCCAGCAGGCTCCACCTCGGGTCAAGAAGCCAGGGAAATTCCTTGATGACCTTATGTATATCGGGGACTTCCGTGGCTCCGGCCTTGATCGCGGCGTCGAGGCGATTTATTGTCTGAAGTCGAGCCCGGACTATGCTGTAGTTCCGTCTCGCGTCAATCAGCGAGAATTCCCTGACGAGACCCCAGAAATTGCTCTGAAACCCTTCATCTTCGACCTTTACCCGTTCGATGAGTTCTCTGACTGCCTTGTCCTTGAAGCCGTTGACTACTTCCACCATGAAGTCCTGAACTTCAGCCGGGTCTGGATCACCAATTTTAGATGCTTTCCTTGCGATGTCGCTGAGGTGCCGCTGTTCGGTGGCCGTGAAGCCGCGGATCAGATTACGGATATCCGGATCGTCGACGACCTTTTCCACCTTCTTGCGTCGACCTTGAAGGCGACGCGACAGGGCCCAGTCGAGTCGCTTCCTGCCCCACTCCAGGATTTCCTGCACCCTGTCGTCCTCGAGTTGAAGCTGGTCGCGGTTGGTCTGGATCAAGTCGTTCTCGATGTCCTCGCCCTTGTCCAGCCAATCGGCTCTCACTTCGCCAACGATGTACTCTTGTCCGAGCTGGCCCGTTGCTCCTTGCGCCCGCTCGAACATGAACGGCCTTTGGAGCAACTTTCCGCGGCCCAGAATCGAGACACCGCGAAGGTATTCGGCCTCAAGTGGCTTTGGAGTGAAACCCATCCACCACTGGACTTTATTTCCGTTTGGAAGAATCTCCGTACCCCAACCATCTGCTCCAACTTCACATCTCGCCGGCGCCTCGTCCTTCGGGTACCTGAATTCCAACTCTATGTCAAACCGCCGCAACGCCTTGGAGTTGATGAAGACCCGCATCTCGGCCTGGTCTATGGCGAAACGGCGGGACATCGACTTCATGAATCTGACGTCCGAGATGACTCGTTTGAGGCGCAAACTTGAGAGCCGTATCCGGGTTCCGCTCGACAACCTTGAACCATCGGGTGCGAGGAGCGGTTGCTCGTCGAGATTTTCGTCGACCTCGAAGTCATCTTCGGCCTGGGCTTTTCTGATCTTCTCGTATCCGAGCCGGAAAGACACCGCGGCGCCGTGCCGCACCGTGTAACAGTCCAGTATCTCGGCGGTCCCGAATGCTGCGAGTTTTCCGATCCCCTTGCGGCCATGGACGAGCCTTCCGTTGGGGGTTTTGCCGTGGTCTTCTAGCCGTCGTTTTCGACCGAGATCAAGATACTTGCCCTGGACCTCCTCCCTGGTCATTCCGTGGCCATCGTCAAGAACTACAATTTCCCCTGTGCGCCAAAGCTCATCGAATGGAATCGTGACCCAGACGTTGCGCGCGTCCGCGTCCCACGCGTTTGAAATGAGCTCGGCGACACTGGCCGTCGCGCTGGGGTACAATTGAGCGCCCAGTTGTTCGACCAACGCGCCGGCGAACTTCACCTTGAGGGGTTGGTGCGCCATCAGTTGTTCCACGGGCTGGAGAATGGCAGATGCCGGCATGCGGACCGCCCGTTGCCGATCCGGGATCGTCCCGCCGACGAACAACACTGGTGTAGAGTCGCACGTGGAACCTGCATGAGCGCATTTTAGCATGCCCGACACGCGCCTGATCGAACGCTGGCTGCCGATCGCCGAGATCGGCGTCGAGAGCACGCGCGAGCGGACGCCGATGACGCCGTTCCCGGCGCCGAACCGCCTCCACGTCTGGTGGGCGCGGCGTCCGCTGGTGGCGTCCCGGGCGGCGATCCTGGCGTCGCTGCTGCCGGCGGACGCGGACCGGAACCGGTTCCTGCGCGTGGTCGGCATCCACGGGGATCCGGTGAAGACGCGGCGGCTTCTCGACGAGGCGAAGCGGACCGGCGAGAACCTGGGCCTGAATCCGTACGGCTACCAGCGCGCGTTCGGTCATGTGCCGGACCGGGCGGACCGGAAGTGGATGGCGGAGCAGTGCGGAGACTTGGCGGAGTTGCAGGTGGTCGATCCGACCGCGGGCGGGGGCACGATTCCCTTCGAGGCCGAGCGGCTCGGACTGACCGCGACGGCCAACGATCTGAACCCGGTGGCCGTCCTGATTCTGCGGGCCACCATCGACTGGCCGGCGAGACACGGCGCGGCGGTGCTGGAAGCGTTCAACGCGCTGGGGGCGGAGTTTCTTCGCCGGGCGAAGCCGAAGTACAAGGGTATCTTTCCGGCCGAGCCCGAAGGTGTTCTCGTCGACGGCTACCTCTGGGCGCGCACCGTGACCTGCCCCTACTGCGACGGCCTCGTCCCGCTGTCCCCGAACTGGCGTCTCGCCCCGGGCGGCGCGGGCGTCCGGCTCGTTCCCGACACCGGGGCGGGGCCGGGCGCGGCGGGCCGGGTCTGCGGCTTCGAGATCGTCGCGTCCGCGAAGGAGCAGTCTTCCGGCACGGTGGCGCGGGGCGACGGGACGTGTCCGTTCCCGGACTGCGGGCGGATCATCGACGGCGCGGCGATCAAGGCGCAGGCGCGGGCGGGGGAGATGGGCGAGCAGCTCTTCGCGGTGGTCTACAAGCGGCGGGAGACGACCCGCACGAAGACGGGCCGCGCGCGCGAGAAGTGGGTCCGAGGCTACCGCGCGCCGCGGCCGGAGGACGACGACGGCGCGGCGGTCCGGGCGGCGCTCGACGAGAAGCTGGTCGAGTGGGACGCCTTCGACTTCGTGCCGAACGAGCGGTTCCCGGCGGACGGCAACGACGACCGGCCCATCCAGTACGGCATGCCGCGCTGGCGCGACCTGTTCTCGCCGCGGCAGTTGCTGTGCCACGGGACGAGCGTGGAGGTGTTCCGCGAGCTGCTGGACGCGGACCGCGAGGCGGGGAGGCTGGACGAGGTGCGGCAGGCGGCCTACGGGTATTTGGCGCTGTCCCTGGACAAGCTGCGTGACTACAACTCCCGCATGACCCGTTGGCACAGCGGCCGAGAAGTGGTGGCGGGCACGTTCGACCGCCACGACTTCTCCTTCAAGTGGTCCTACGCGGAGATGGCCCCCCTGGTCACCGGCCTCGGCTACGACTGGGCCCTCGGCCAGACCGCCAAGTGCATCCGCGAGCTGGTCGCGCTGGTCCGCCCGGATGCTGATGCCGGCAGTAGCGGGCAACCCGGCCTGTTCAACCAGCGCGGCCGCCCCGGCCGATCCGATCCGTCCGGAGACCGTCCGGACCGCGGCGAACGGTCCCGCGGCCGCGTCGGCGGAGGACGCGCCGAGACCGCCGATCCGTCAGGTCGACCCGTTGCCGGAAACGACACGTCCGATCCACCTGGCGGCGGCGGCCCGCCTGCCGTCGCCGGCCGCCCCGGTCCGCCTGCTGCCGCCGCCCGCCGTCCCGACCCCGGCGACGCGGACCCCGCCGCTCCCGGCCCGCCGCTCCCGGCACCGGCCGCTGGTGACCGTTTCGACGTCCCCGCCGCCGGCCGCCGCGACCCGCTCACGCCGGCCGCCGATTCCGACCGTGGTTCCACCGCCCCCGGCGGACGTGCTGCACCCGCCGAACGACGAGGTGGAGACGGTGCGCGCGCAGACGGAGCCCCCGCCGCCCCCGGCGGACGTGCTGCACCCGCCGAGCCGTTCGATCCGCCCGGTCCGCCCGCCGCCCCGCCGCCGGTCACCATCACCTGCAAGTCCGGCGACAGCCTCGACCATCTCGCCGACGGCAGCGTCGACGCGGTGGTCATGGACCCGCCGTACTACGACAACGTGATGTACGCCGAGTTGTCGGACTTCTTCTACGTCTGGCTGAAGCGGACCGCCGGGCGGGTCTTCCCGGAGCTGTTCCGCCGCCGGCTGACGGACAAGGACGCCGAGGCGGTCGCCAATCCCGCCCGCGTCCGGAGCGCGGCGGCCGCCGCGGGCGGAGGAGAAGCCGCGGCCGCGCTCCGCGGCGCCGGGGCGCGGGCGCGGGCCGGGCGCGACTACCAGGAGCGGATGGCGGCCGTCTTCGCCGAGTGCCGGCGGGTGCTGAAGCCCGACGGCGTCATGACGCTGATGTTCACGCACAAGGCGACCGGGGCGTGGGACGCGCTGACCACGGGGCTGATCGAGGCCGGCTTCGTCATCACCGCGTCATGGCCGGTCAACACCGAGGCGGGCGGCAGCCTGCACATCCGCGACAAGGCGGCGGCCAACAGCACGGTCTTCCTGGTCTGCCGGCCGCAGGCGGCGGCGGACCCGGCGGCCGAAGCGGTCTACTGGGAGGACGTCGAGCCGCGGGTGCGGGAGACGGTGCGGCGTCGGGCGCCGGCGTTCCAGGACGCGGGCATCCGCGGGGTCGACCTCTACCTGGCGTCGTTCGGCCCGGCGCTGGAGGAGTTCTCGCGGCACTGGCCGGTGCGCCGCGGGACGCCCCGGCGGCGGCCGGAGGAGGGGAAGACGCGGCGCGGCGGCGGGACGGCGGCGCTGTTCGACGAGCCGTGGGACCCGTACGCGGCGACGCCGGAGGACGCGCTGGACGCGGCGCGGCGGGAGGTGAAGCGCTGGCGGCTGGAGCGGCTGACGCACCGGAAGGCGAACGCGGACCTGGACCCGGCGACGGCGTTCTTCGTGCTGGCGTGGGACGCCTTCCGCGCGCCGGCGTTCGCGTGGGACGAGGCGCTGCGGCTGGCGCGGGCGGTGGGCATCGACCCGGAGCGGGAGGTGGCCGGGCGTCTGGCGGAGAAGAAGGGCGCCGACCTGCTGCTGTGGGACAGCGGCCGGCGGTCGGCGAAGGGGGCGCTGGGGCCGGTGGACGGCTCGCGGGGGCTGATCGACGCGCTGCACCACGCGGCGCACGCGGCGCGGACGGCGTCGCTGGCGGCGGCGCGGGAGCTGCTGGAGGAGGCCGGGGTGGACCGCGACCCGCGCTTCTTCGCGGCGCTCGAGGCGGTGCTGGAGGTGCTGCCGGCGGGCGCGCTGACCGGCGTGGCGCTGACGGGGGACGCGGCGGCGGCCGGCGGCGACTTCGAGGCGCTGTACCACCTCTACCGCCTCGCCTGGAGCCGGGAGATCGACGAGCCGGACCAGCTCCGCTTCTGGCGCGCCGGCGGCGGGTGAGGGGCTGTCGTTGGAAGAGACTGGGTTTGACCGCTTCGCGCGCCCGTCGATAAAATCAATCGTTTCGCTTCCCGCGGGCGAGCCGCGCCGGGAAGCGCAACGACGGGATCGCCGGTCGGAACGCCGCGGGCGCGGAGACGCGGAACGCCGCGGCGCGGAGGAGCAGAGCATGGCCATCAAGGTGGGGATCAACGGTTTCGGGCGGATCGGGCGCAACGTCCTGCGCGCGGCCCTGCAGCGCGGCGCGGGGGACGTCGATTTCGTCGCCGTCAACGACGTCACCAGCCCGGAGACGCTGGCCCACCTGTTCAAGTACGACTCGGTGCTCGGCAACCTCGCCGACGAGGTGGCGGTCGACGGGGACGGGCTGCGCGTCGGCGCGCGCCGCTTCCGGGTCCTGTCGGAGCGCGACCCGGCCGCCCTGCCGTGGCGCGATCTCGGCGTGGACGTCGTGGTGGAGTCGACCGGCCTCTTCACGAAACGCGAGGACGCCGCCCGGCACCTCGCGGCCGGGGCGAAGACCGTCATCATCAGCGCGCCGGCCAAGGGCCCCGACCTGACGCTGGTGCTCGGCGTCAACGACGAGCGGTACGATCCGGCCCGGCACCGGATCATCTCCAACGCGTCCTGCACGACGAACTGCCTGGCCCCGGTGGCCCGGGTGCTGCACGAGAGCTTCGGCCTGCGCCGCGGCTGGATGACGACCGTCCATTCGTACACCAACGACCAGAAGCTGCTCGACCTGCCGCACAAGGACCTGCGGCGCGCGCGGGCGGCCGGCGTCTCGATGATTCCCACCACGACCGGGGCCGCGGCGGCCGTCGGCCAGGTGCTGCCGGAGCTGCGGGGGCGGCTGGACGGCATCGCGATGCGCGTGCCGACCCCCAACGTGTCGGTGGTCGACCTGGTGGCCCAGCTGGACCGGAAGGCCGGCGCGGAGGAGGTCAACGCCGCGTTCGAGGCGGCGGCCGGCGGCCCGCTGGCCGGCATCCTCGCGCTGTCGCAGGAGCCGCTGGTCTCGATCGACTTCAAGGGCGACCCGCACTCCTCGATCGTCGACGCGTCGTACACCCGCGTGATGGAGGGCGACTTCATCAAGGTGCTGTCGTGGTACGACAACGAATGGGGTTATTCGTGCCGCTGCGTCGACCTGGTGCGGCTGATCGCCGGCAGGATCGCGTAGGCGGACGGCGTGGCCAAGCGCTCCCTCCGCGACCTCGATCTCGCCGGCCGGCGCGTGTTCGTGCGCGTCGACTTCAACGTGCCGCTGGCCGGCGGCGCGGTGGCCGACGCCACCCGCGTGCGCGCCGCGCTGCCGACGCTGCGGCACGCCCTCGATCGGGGGGCGTCGCTCGTGCTGGCCTCGCATCTGGGGCGGCCGAAGGGCCGGCCGCGGCCGGAGCTCGGCCTGCGGCCGGTCGCGGCGAAGCTGGCGGAGCTGCTCGATCGTCCGGTGACCTTCGCCGCCGACTGCGTGGGCGACCCGGCGCGGCAGGCCATCTCGGAGGCGGGCGCGGGCGGCGTCACCCTGCTCGAGAACCTCCGCTTCCACGCCGGGGAGGAAGCGAACGACCCGGAGTTCGCGGCGGCGCTGGCGGCGCAGGCCGACGTCTACGTCAACGACGCGTTCGGCGCGGCCCACCGCGCCCACGCCTCGACCGCGGGCATCGTCGCGCACGTCGCCGACGCGGCGGCGGGCCTGCTGCTGGACCGCGAGCTGGAACACCTGGGCGCGCTGCTCGCCTCTCCCGCCCGGCCGTTCGCGGCCGTGCTGGGCGGGGCCAAGGTGTCCGGTAAACTGGAGGTCGTCGAGAACCTGCTGCCGCGGGTCGACGCGTTGCTCATCGGCGGCGCGATGGCCTACACGTTCTTCCGGGCGCGCGGGCTGCCGGTGGGCCGCTCGCTGGTCGAGCCGGAGCGGGTCGAGGCGGCGCGGGCCGTCGAGCGCGCCGCGGCCGGGCGGGGCGCGCGGCTGATGCTGCCGACCGACCACGTGGTCGCCGACGGGATCGAGGCCGGCGCCGCGCACGCCTGCCTGTCCGTCGACGATCCGGCGATCGGCGAGCGGATGGGCGTCGACGTTGGACCAGAGACGCGGGCCGCCTGGGCGGAGGTCATCGGTTCCGCCCGGACGGTGGTCTGGAACGGCCCGCTGGGCGTCTTCGAGCGGGAGCCGTTCGACCGCGGGACGCTGGCCGTCGCGCGGGCGGTCGCCGCGGCGGACGCCACGACCGTCGTCGGCGGGGGCGATTCGGCCGCCGCCGTCACCCGGGCCGGGGTGGCCGGGCAGGTGACGCACGTCTCGACCGGCGGCGGGGCGGCGCTGGAGTTTCTGGCCGGCCGCGCGCTGCCGGGCGTCGCGGCGCTGCCGGATCGCCAGGGGTCTGCGCCGTAGAACGGCGCGGACTCTTGGAGCGGTCAGGATGGGCGCCAAGCGGAGCCGCAAGGCGACGCTTGGTGGGCGCTGGATCGACGAGGGAACACCATGCGCACGCCGGTGCTGGCCGCCAACTGGAAGATGCACAAGACGGTCGCCGAGTCGGCCGCCTTCACCCGCGCGTTCCTGCCCCTGGTGGCCGGCGTCGACGACGCGGAGATAGTGCTGGCGCCCCCGTTCACGGCGCTCGCCGCGGTCGCCGCCGCGTGCCGCGGACGCAACGTGTCCGCCGCCGCGCAGAACGTCCACTGGGAAGCCCACGGCGCCTTCACCGGCGAGGTGAGCCTGGACATGGTGCGCGAGACCGCGGCCAGCCATGTCCTCGTGGGCCATTCCGAACGGCGCCGCCTGTTCGGCGAGGACGACGACGCCGTGAACCGCAAGGCGCGGGCGGTCCTGGCCGCCGGCCTGACGCCGATCGTCTGCATCGGCGAGACCCTGGCCGAGCGCGAGGCGGGCGGCACGGCGGCCGTGCTCGACCGGCAGATCGACGGAGGCCTCGCCGGACTGGACGCCGGGGCGCTGGCCTCGATCGTCATCGCCTACGAACCCGTATGGGCCATCGGCACGGGCCGCACGGCCAGCCCCGAGCAGGCGCAGGAAGCCCACGCCCACGTCCGCGGGCGTCTCGCCGCGGCCGCGGGCCGGGCGGCGGCGGAGCGCTGCCGCCTGCTGTACGGCGGCAGCGTCAAGCCCGCCAACGCCCGCGGCCTCTGCGCGCTGCCGGACGTCGACGGCGCGCTCGTCGGCGGCGCGAGCCTGGACCCGCACGGCTTCGCCGCCATCGTCGCGGCCGGCCGCTCCCACACCTGATTCAGGAGAGCCGAATCTTCGGAGCATGGCCGCGGTTGCGCGCGGCCGGCCGCGTGAACCGGTAGATCAACGCCTTCGTCAGGGCCAGCGACAACGCGGCGGGTGACAGGCGCAGTTGGGTCTTTCCGGTTCCCAGATCCCCGACGACGCCGACGTTGAGCTGGTTCAGTCTGGTGTTGCTCGGATGCAGGTGGGCGCGGGCGGTCGGCGGGCTTCGAGGGCGTCTGGTCAACGGCGTCGAGCACACGGTCACGGTCACGGCGCTGACGAGTCATCCGACGTCGAAGGGCCGGCGTCGGAAACCGCGGCGGCGCCGCCGCGCGCGGCGGTGATCCGGGGGACCGGACCGTCCCCGCCCTGCCGCTCGCCGGCGCGGGCGTCCTCGCCGAGCTGCTGGCGTCCGCCGCGTACCGGCTTCGGCGAACCGGGCGACGGGCGCATCCGGGCCGGCGACGAGCCGGCTGGCCGCTCTCTTCGACCCGCGGCACGGGTTCGCGGCCGGACGCGCAGGACGTCGGCCTGCGCCTCGTCCACCAACACCCGCCGACGCCCGGCAGGCGCGGTCCTCCCGGCATGCCGTCGCGCCGCCCGCTACCGCGGATCGACCGTGATCTCGCCCACCGCCCAGGGATGGTCCTCGCAGTGGTAGAGGAACGTCCCCGGCCGGTCGAACGTGACGAAGCTCCACAGTCCCGGCGCGAGCGCGCCGGTGCTCCAGCTTCCGTCGCGGGCCGCCACGGTGTGCGTCATCTCGCCGTTGTTGGTGAACCGCACCCGCGCGCCGGCGGTGACCCGGGCGCGGATCGGGTTGAAGTTGTGCTCGTCGAAGGCGTAGCGCCGGCCGCCGACCGAGCCGCGCGGGTTCTCGAGCAGCGTGGCGGTGTCGATCTCGTCGGTCTCGCGCGGCACGGGACCGCCGGGCCGATCGTCCACCGGCGGGTCGGGGGACGCGGCGCCCCGCGCCGGCACGGGGCCGTCGAGCGTGAACGCCCACAGCGCGGGCCCCATCGCGACGGCGAGGTACTGCTTCCCGTCCAGCTCGTAGGCCGCCGCCGGGCCGGGCCGCAGCCGCGCCCCTTCCGCGCTGGTGCGGAACGCCCAGCGGCGTTCGCCGGTCCGCGCGTCGTAGGCCTCCACCTGCCCGCCGGGGGAGGCCCGGAACAGCAGGCCGCCCGCGGTGACGAGCGGGCCGCTCGTGCCGAGGAACGCGCTCGGCATCTCCTTCCGCCAGACGACGCGGCCGGTCCGCGGGTCGACGGCGGCCAGGATCCCGACCGCGTCGGGCAGCGTCAGGTGGAACCGGGCGGTGTTCCAGACGAACGGGTCGGCGAAGCGGCGGGCGCGGCCGACGTGCGCGCGCCCCTGCGCGTAGATGTAGCCGGTGTCGGGCGAGAAGGCCATCGGCGTCACCCGCACCAGCGGGATCGGCACGCCGGGGGCGACCACCGTCTGCTCGTCGACCGACGGCGGCGTGTAGCTGCTGCAATTGAGCCGGAACGGCGGCGGAACCCGGTCGCGCCAGTACGAACACTCGGGCAGGATGGTCTCGGTCCGCGCCGGGAACGGCTGGGTCGGCGCCGTGCGCTGGAGCTCGTCCTGCGGCACCGGCCGCTCCTCTATCGGCAGCAGCGGCTCGCCGGTCTCGCGGTCGAAGAGGAAGAGGTAGCCGTCGGCCCGCATCGCCGCGAGCGCCTTGACCGGCCGGCCGCCGGCCGTCGTCTCGTACAGCAGCAGCGGCGTGGCGATGTCCGCGTCCCAGATGTCGTGGCGCACCACCTGGTAGTGCCAGCGCCGCTCGCCCGTCTCCACGTCGAGGGCGAGGACGGAGGCGGTGAACAGGTTGTCGCCCTCGCGCAGCTCGCCGCCGAACATCGGCACCGGGTTGCCGGTCGAGAAGTAGACCAGGCCGAGGTCCGGATCGACCGTGCCGACCAGCCAGACGCCGCCGCCGCCGAACTCCCACGAGTCGTTGTCCGCCGGCCAGGTGTCGTGGCCGAACTCGCCCGGCCGCGGCACGACGAAGAAGGTCCACTCGACCTCGCCGGTCGCGGCGTCGAGGGCCAGCACGCGGCCCTGTCCGCCTATGTCGCCGTTGGCGAGGCCCACGAACAGCTTGCCGCGCGCGTACATCGGCGCGGTCGTCACCACCTCGCCCCGGGTTCGCTCCTCGCTCCCGACGCGCGTGGCCCAGGCCGGCTCGCCGCTGTCGCGGCGCAGCGCGAGCACCTCCCCGCTGCGCGCGCCGAAGACGACCAGGCCGCCGGCCACCGCGGCGCCCTGCCACGACGGTACCCGCCCGGTCTCGGGGTCCGGCTGCCAGCGCCAGATCGGATCGCCCGTGCACGCGTCGAAGGCGAAGACGTTGGCGCCGCCCGTCAGGTAGATGACGCCGTCCTGCACCACCGGCGTCGCGCGCGACGCCGCGCCGCCGGGCAGCGGCGTCACCCACGCCGCGCCGAGGCGCTCGACGGTGTCGGCGTCGACCGCGTCGAGCGAAGAGTAGCGCGAGCTCGACCAGTTTCCGCCCGTGAAGGGCCAGTCCGTGGACGGATGGCCGCGGCCCGGCTCCGGCTCCTGCGCGCCCGGGCCGGCCAGCGCCGCGAGCGTGACCACCGACGCGAGCGTGACGACGAGCGAAAGACGGCGGCGGGGCATGACGCCCTCCCTTTCTCCGCTACGGCAGCGCGTAGGCGACCAACGAGCCCGGAAAGCCGGTCTGGATGCTGCCGATCTGCACCACGACGTACTGCCTGTCCTCGTGCAGGTAGGTCATCATGCCGTACTGCCCGGGGGCGGGCAGCTCGACGCTGCCGAGGATCTCGCCGGTGCGCTTGTCCCGGCCGTGCAGCAGCAGCGGCGCGTCCGGCACGATCTGCCGCGTCCCCTCGCTGAGCGAGCGGGTCTGCACCAGCAGGTCGCCGGCCACCATCTGGATCGAGAACCCGGCGCCCCCGGCGTTCGGGACGTCGACGCCGGCCAGCCGCGGATGCTCGCGGATCACCCGCGCCGTCTCGCCCACCGGCCGCGACCAGGCCTTCTCGCCCGTGTTCATGTCGTACGCGGTGAGCTGGTTGTCCATGGGCTTGTAGAGGCGCAGGCCGTCGATCCGCGGCAGGCCGCTCACCGAGACGAACGGCTCCTGCTCCGGGGTGGGCCGGCGGAAGCCGCCCGGCAGCCACGCGGCGACCGTCGTGCCGGTGGTGGGCGTGGAGTTGGGCGTGGCGCCCCCGGCGCCGGGCCGCGCGTATTCCGGGTCGTCCCGGTCGACGCCCCCGGTGGGCCGCATGAACGACGGCGCGTTGCAGCTCCGGCGGTGCGAGTTGAACATCATCCCGGTGCCCGGGTCGGCGACCGGCGGGTGCGGGATGACGTTGCCGCCGCCGAGGCAGCCGACGTTGTTGTAGAAGTCGTTCGCGTGGTTCTCGGGCAGCGCCGGGACGTAGAGCCCGCCGACGCGGTAGTGCTCCAGGATCGCCAGCGCCTCCCGCCGCAGCCCCGGCGTGTAGTCGATGACGAACTCCTCGGTCAGGCCGCTCAGCACGATGGGATCGACCGGCTCCGGCCGGGTCGGATACGGCTGGCGGGGCGACGTGTAGTTGCCGGGCACCTCGGTCGGGATGACCTCCCGCTCCTCGATCGGCCAGAGGGGCTCGCCGGTCTCCCGGTCGAAGGCGAAGACCAGCCCCTGCTTGGTGTTCTGGATCAGCGCCGGGACGCGCCGCCCGTCCACGGTCAGGTCCATCAGGATGGGCGCGGTCGGCAGGTCGTAGTTCCACTGGTCGCTGCGGTGGATCTGGAAGTGCCAGCGCCGCTCCCCCGTGCGCGCGTCGAGCGCCAGGACGCAGCCGCCGAAGAGGTTGTCGCCCGGCCGGTGGCCGGTGTAGCTCTGGACGGTCGAGGCGTTCGTCACCAGATAGACCAGCCCCAGCTCCGGGTCGGCGGAGGCCGGCGCCCACGTCGACATGTCGCCCGACCACTGCCAGGCGTCGTTGTGCCACGTCTCGTGCCCGAACTCGCCCGGGCGCGGGATCACGTGGAACTTCCAGAGGAACTCCCCGGTGGCCGCGTCGAAGCCCATGACGTCGCCGGGGACGTTCTCGACGCGGGTCTGCCCGTAGCTGGGCTGGTGGCCGACGAGCACCACGACCACGCCGTTGACCACGATCGGCGGCGCCGAGCTGGTGACCATGCCCAGCTCGCGCGGGATGCCGTAGCCCGGGTCGTAGCTGGCGGCGCGGTCCAGCCAGCGGCCCCAGTCCTCGACCAGCGGCGGGATCAGGTCGAGGCCGCCGGAGCGCGGAAAGCCGTCGAGCGGGATCGGGCGGCCCCAGTCCTCCAGCGGCCGGCCGGTCCGCGCGTCGAGCGCCCAGAGGAAGAAGGCGGGGCTGGTGACGAAGATCACGCCGCGGCCGTTCACCTCCGCGTAGGCCACCCCCTTGCCGTAGGCCTGCCGCGGCGAGCGCAGGTGGCGGACGGTCTCGGGCTCGCGGAAGGTCCACAGCGTCTCGCCGGTGCCCGGATCGATCGCCACCACCTGGCGCCGCGGCGAGGCCACCGTGTAGAGGACGCCGTCGACGTAGATCGGCGTGGAACGGTTGAAGTAGTCGACGTTGGGGCCGAAGTTGTCGCCCCGCCAGATCCAGGCCACCTCCAGGTCGGAGAAGTTGCCGCCGTGGATCTGGTCGAGGGCCGACGAGCGCGTGTGCCCGGCGTCGCCGCCGAGGTAGCGCCACTCGCCGTTCTCGGTCCCGGTCAGGCGCTGGGCCGCGGCGGGGGCGGCCAGCGCCAGCGCGGCGGCGAGGGTCAGGACGTGCGCGAAGGCCGACGATCGGAAGAATCCAGGCATGATGCGCTCATTCAATCACATCGCGCCCGGTCCCGCGCGTTTTTCGCCGCGGTTCGGCGGCTCCCGATCCCGCGCGAGTCCGGGGAGCCGGAGGGCGGGCGGCACGCCGGGCCGCGGGACCGGTTTGGGCGCCGAGCGGAACCGTCAGGCGACGATTGGCGGGCGGGGTCTGCGCCGTGGAACGGCGCGGACCCCTGGATGGTTGGATGGGCGCCGAGCGCAGCCACGGGCGGCAATTGGCGCCTCCTCCACTACCGCTGGGTGGAATCCGCCCGCATCGAGTTCCAAGAACGTAGCGGCGGGTGAACGGCCGCCCCGGAGCGCCGCGGCGGTCGCGGACCCCGCCCGTGGTCCGATGCTGGTGCAGCAGACGGGTGACCTGCGCCCGGGACAGACCGGTCGCCTTGCCCAGGAAGCGACGCGGCCCCGTTCAGGCTCATCTGTCGTTGGAAGAGACTGTCGTTGGAAGAGACTAGTCCCGCAAGATAGACTGTATACGCGACGCTCCGGAAGGAACCGGGAGGGGGAGTTTCATCGATGAGCAGACGGCAGGTGCAGGTGTTCGGCCTGATCGCCGCGCTGGCCGGGGCCGGTTGCGGCGGGGGCGAGCCGCCGGCGGGCATGGAGGGCGGCGCGGACGACGGCGGCGCCTTGCCGATCCTGGCCATCGAGGACGTCAAGGCGAGCCAGAGCGGAGCGGTCTGGCAGGAGGTGGCGAACACCCGGATCGAGGTCACCTACGACCGGCCGGTCGCGCGCGGCCGGGACCTGTTCGGGGGCATCGTGCCGTTCGGCGAGATCTGGAACCCGGGAGCCAACGACGCCACGGCCGTTTCGTTCAGCCGCGACGTGACCGTCAACGGGAACGCGCTGCCGGCCGGCCGCTACAGCCTGTGGGCGATCCCGGAGCCCAACCGCTGGACGATCGTCTTCAACCGGCAGGCGGACGTGTGGCACACGCCCTATCCCGGCGAGGACGACGACGCGCTGCGGTTCATGGCGTCGCCGCGCCGCGGGGCGCACATGGAGACGCTGGCCTTCTACTTCGCGGCCGTCGAGAAGAAGGACGCCGAGCTGCGCCTGCACTGGGGCGAGACGTACGTCCCCTTCAACATCGCCGTGCCCTGACCATGAGCGGCCCGCCGACCGTGGACCGGCGCGTTCGTGAAGCGGATGACGTCGTCGGTGAACCCCGGACCATGAGCGGCCCGCGGACCGTCGATCGGCGCAGGTTCCTGCGCTCGGGCGCGCTGGCCGGCGCCGCGCTGGCCGCCGGCCCGTCCGCCCGCGGCTCGGCGCGCGGGCCCGGCGCGCCGCCCGCCGCCGCGCCGGGGCTGCAAGGCGCCGCGCGGCCCGGCGCGCCGCCGGAAGCGTTCGATCTCGAGGAAGTCCCGATCGCCGAACTCGCGGCGTCGATGGCCTCCGGCGCGCGCACGGCGCGCTCCGTCACCGAAGCCTACCTCGAACGCATCGCGCGGCTGGACCGGCAGGGACCGGCCCTGCGCAGCGTCATCGAGACCAACCCCGACGCGCTCGACGTGGCCGACGCGCTCGACCGCGAGCGGGCGGAAGGCCGCGTGCGGTCTCCGCTGCACGGCGTGCCGATCCTCGTCAAGGACAACGTCGACACCGCCGACCGCATGACGACCACCGCGGGCTCCCTGGCGTTGAGCGGGTCCGTCCCGGCCGAGGACTCGCACGTCGCGCGGCGGCTGCGGGAGGCCGGCGCCGTGTTGCTCGGCAAGGCCAACCTGAGCGAGTGGGCCAACTTCCGCTCGACCCGCTCGTCGAGCGGCTGGAGCGCGCGCGGCGGGCAGTGCCGCAACCCGTACGTCCTCGACCGCAACCCGTGCGGCTCGAGCTCCGGATCGGGCGCCGCGGTCTCGGCCAACCTGGCCGCGGCGGCCGTCGGCACCGAGACCGACGGCTCCATCGTCTGTCCGTCGACGGCGAACGGCGTCGTCGGCGTCAAGCCCACCGTCGGCCTCGTCAGCCGCGCCGGCATCGTGCCGATCTCCGAGACCCAGGACACGGCCGGCCCCATGGCCCGCTCGGTCCGCGACGCGGCGCTGCTGCTCGGCGCACTCGCCGGTCCCGACCCGCGCGACCCGGCGACCGCTCCGAGCGAAACGCGGGCGCTCGACGACTACACGGCGTTCCTCGACGCCGACGGCCTGCGCGGGGCGCGCATCGGCGTCCAGCGCAGCGCCTTCGGCTTCCACGAGGCGGTCGACCGGCTGATGGAGCGAGTCGTCGCGGTGCTCCGCGGCCGCGGCGCGATCGTCGTCGACCCCATCGCCCTGGCCGCGGGCGCCGCCCTGCGGCGGGCCGAGACCGAAGTGCTCCTCCACGAGTTCAAGGCGGGCCTGAACGCCTACCTGGCGAACCTCCCGAACCCGCCGATCCGCTCGCTGGCCGAGCTGATCGCCTTCAACGAGCGGAACGCGGCCGACGAGCTGGTCTGGTTCGGGCAGGAGCGGCTGCTGGCGTCGCAGAGCCGGGGACCGCTGTCCTCCGGGGCGTACCGCGAGGCGCGCGCCGCCGCCCGGCGCCTGTCGCGGGCGGAGGGGATCGACCGCGTGATGGACGGCGCCGGCCTCGACGCGATTCTCGCCCCCACCGGCGGCCCGGCCTGGGTCACGGACCTCGTCAACGGCGACCACTTCGGCGGCAGCAGCTCGCGGTTCGCGGCCGTCGCCGGCTACCCCAACGTCACCGTCCCGGCCGGCTTCGTCCACGGCCTGCCGGTGGGCGTCTCGTTCTTCGGGCGCGCCTGGAGCGAGCCGACGCTGCTCCGCATCGCCTACGCCTTCGAACGGGCCACCCGCCACCGCCGGCCGCCGCGCTTTCTGGCGACCGTCGCCGCGCCCGCGTGAGACGCGCCGCGCGCGGGCGCGCCGGGGTATCGAGCGGAACCGTGAAGTGAAGAGCGGCCGATGACCTCTGCTACCATCGGCGACAGGCGGACGGACGATGACCATCATCAGCGAGTGGGAACTCATTTCTCTCATGACCCCTGTACGGAAACCGGCCGCCGAGCCACGACCTCGGCGACGCCGAGGCCCGACTCGCCGGCCCCCGTCCCGCGTTCGGCGGCGTGGAGCAGCGTCCAGCCCCAGCCGGTCGTCAGACCCTGCAGTTCGCCCGGTTCCAGCACGTGCCCGTGTCCCCGGCCGCCGCCGGGAGCCGGCAGGTGCAGGGCCGCGGCGAACCGTCCGCCCGGACGGACGCCTCCGCGGATCCGCGCGAACAGGGGGCGGTGGAGGAAGAAGCAGTCGACTATCAGGTCGTACGCGCCCTCCGCGATTTCGAACGCCGGCGGATCGGATTCCAGGTCGGCGACGTGCGGCGTGATGCGCGAGCGGCAGCCGGCCCGTTCGGCGCGCGCGAGCAGCAGTTCGACGCCGGCCGCCGATCCGTCGACGGCGTCGACCCGCCAGCCCCGCTCGGCCAGCCAGACGGCGTGCCGGCCGGCGCCGCAGGCCAGATCCAGGGCGCGTCCCGGCGGCGCGCCGGCGACGGCGACCCGCAGCAACGGCGACGCCGCGGCCTGCGCCGCGAGATCGCCTCCGGCGTAGCGCGCGTCCCACTTCGCGATCCGTGGATTCCTCATCGGGTGGTCGAGGCCATGATGCGCGCATCCGCGGGCCACCGTCACGTGACGTCGAGGAGAATCGCCACCATGGCGTCCAGCGGTGGTGACAGGCGGCTCGCCGGTTGACCGGGAGTCATGCGCGGGTCTTCGCGCGTGCCTCGTCCCGGCGCTTGCATTCGATCGTGGCGTCTCGAAGAGATCCTTCGAAGATCTCGATCTTGTCGGCTTGTGGGGCGCGGAAGATCTCTCGCTCGCGTCTCACGCATTCTTCCGCTTCGTCCCGTGTCGGGAAGCCGATCATGGGTGTCCAGGAGACCCGGCCGTCATCGAGGGTGAAGGGGCAGATCGTCACGAACTTGACTCCGAACGTTTCGTCGTCGGGCATGGGGGCTCCTGCCGTGTTTCGTGCGGTGATTCCATCAGTCGGTCTGGCGGTCCAGCACCGGCGTTCGAGAAGTCCCCGCGCGGCGCGGGTGAAACTCGATCCAGGCCGGTTCGTTGCCCGCTCGCTCCATCAGGTGCACGGCGGCAGAGGGAGTCCCCGCGGGGTTGCCTTGTCCGTGTCATCGGACTTTTCGTTCACTTTCCTGCGACGTTCTTCCTGTTTCTTCTGCTCGTTGGATTCGAGCCAGTTGTTCAGGCTCGTCAGCCCGCGTTGCGCCTCTTCGACGTGGTGGGTTATCGCGGTCAGCTCGCCGTGCGCCCGTTCCTTTTCTCCGGGGTCCGGGTTTCGACCCATGTATCGTCGGGTTGCGGAGCGTGCTCGGTCGAGCGCGTCGCGCGCGCGTTCGATCTCGGCGCGGATTCGTTCCGCGTCGTTCCGTGATTCGACTTCGCGGTTGAGTTCGCGAAGTCCTGCTTCGAGGCAGCTCGCGGCGCTTCCGAACTCGTCGTTCGCGTCCGTCGCCTTCGATGAAGCGCCGGTCAGTCGTCGAGTCTCCTCGATGGCTTTCTGCACGTGGCTCAGCGCGCTCTTCGCGTTTCCGTTCGCTTGTCTGAAGACGGTCTTCCTGTCGTCGGTCACCTGTCAGGTCTCCTTGACGATCCGTATCGTCTCCAGCGCCACCGTCACGGCGCGCCCGATCGTGTCGACCCAGTAGCGGTCGTTCCCGCTCTCCTCGATTTGTCCTTGTCCGTGGTCCCAGAGCCGCTTCATCGACAGAACCAGCCCGTGGAGCGCCGATACGCCCGCGAGTTTCCATTCGTGGGCCTCGGCGGGGATTCCGCCGAGGATGATCCTGTCGTTCAGGCGCAGACGCGTGCGCTCGTCCCTGTCGAGCCAGCGCGGGCCGATCGGGCGGTAGTGGTGCCGGTCGTGCAGGGTCTCCTGCGCCGCTTCCTCGTCCAGCGGGAAGGGTTCGACGTCCTCCCACCCCAGATGCAGGCCCGCGAGCTCGGCGCCCATCGTCTGCCAGCGGCGGAAATCGGCGGTTGCCTCCGGCCAGGTGATCCGCGGGACGTCCTTGCGGATCTCGTTCCGGAACCGCCTCCGGTACTCCGGGTCGTGCAGGCGCCCGTAGGCGAACTCGAACACGTCGCTGTTCGAGATCGTCGGATCGTCGTACAGGTCGCGGACGGTCTTGAGCGTGCTTTGCGTCACATTCTCGATGCGCTGTCCGTCGTCCTTGACGCGGTACTCAGGAAAGACCTGGGCTTTACCCAGGATCCCGAGGTCCGGGATCTGGTCGGTCATCCAGACCGACAGCTCGTTGTCGTCGCCCTGACCGCCGATGCATATCAGGCGGTTTTCCGAGTGCTCGGTTGGGAGCATGTTGGGAACCTGGTACCTTTGCGCGCACCAGTGGCGCGCGAAGTACGCATGCCGCGTCTCGTCGTCGGCGTCCTCCTTGAGCCAGGCGATCTCCTTCGCGCGGTGGCTCATCGGCATCGTGCCGTCGACGTGGCGGACGAAGACCGGCCGGAGGCCGGGTTCCCGGGAGCGGATGTCCGCGGTGAGCGCGTTGAAGTCGGCGGTCAGTCTCTTCGACTCCCGGATCCGGTTGCTGAAGAACACGGCGCGCTTCACCGGCGTGTCGTCCCGCTCGCCGTTGAGCGCGCGGCGCGAGTGCATCGCGTTGTAGACGCCGGTCATCCGCGTGGCGGTGTCGGTCTCGATCCCGAGCCGCGCCATCTGGTCGCTGTTCACCCGGTTCTCGAGCACGTCCCTGCTGCTCGTCGTCTGCACGACCAGCGTGATCTCGCAGATCAGCTTCTGGCGCACGGCCTCGGCGAACGGCAGGTCGTACAGCACCGGCCCGAAGCGGGCCTCGTTGTCCATCGAGAAGTTCGGGCGCTCGGTCTTCTTCGCGGTCCTGTGGACGTTCGCCGACCAGATCTGCGGCGTCGCCGTCATGTAGAGGCGCTTGCGGGCCCGGATGCGCGACTCGTAGTGGACCAGTCGGAACGGTCCTTCGTCGGCGCCGGTTCCGGCGGTGCAGTGCGCCTCGTCGGCGATGGCCAGGTCGAACCGGCCGGCGTCTCCGGCGACGGCCTGCGCCTCGGAGATCCGCTCGCTCGACTGGTAGGTCGAGATCGTCACCGACCGCACGCCACGCGCGGCGTGCGCGCGCCAGGCGTCCGCGATCTCTTCCGCCCGCGTCGTCACCGGGCAGTCGAGTTCTTCGAGACGCAGGTCCTCGCTGTAGATCTCGTTGCCGACGCTCGTGTCGGAGCACACGGCGCACAGGCGGATCCCGGCCGTCTGGTTGTCCTGCCACGCTTCGAGCGTCTGCTTCAGCAGCGCCCGTGACGGCACGAACACGATGATCCGTCCGCCGCCGGGCGTCATCGCCTCGGCGATGCGCTGCGCGACCAGCGTCTTCCCCGTGCCGCAGGCCATCAGGCACTGCCCGCGGTCATGTCTTTCGAGGCCGTCGACCACCTTGCCGATGGCCTCGCGTTGCACCGCGTTCGGCGTCAGCGGGTCGCGCCGGGGCGCGCCTTCCAGCGTCGCCTGCCAGTCGATGCGCCTCCGCCCGAGGGTCTCGAGGTCGATCCGGGACCACTTGTCGATCGTCGCGACGTGCCGTTCGAGGTTCGGGCTGAACCGGCGCCAGGACGTGTCGACCCAGAGCAGACGCTTGATGGTCCTCTTCTGGCCGTGGACGAGGAACGAGTCCAGGTCGCTCTTCGTCACCGACGTGTTGGCGTCGTAACACTTGCACTGGATCGCGATTACGGATTCCTGACCGTCCGGGTCGTCGGCCGTGAAACCGATCAGGTCGATGCCGGTGTCGTTCGACGGGATCTTCAGGCGGGCGGCCTGTTCGACCGTCAACTGGCCGCGGGTGACCACCCGCGCGCAGTCCGGGTCGATCAGCGGCAGCGCCCGCGCCATCAGGCGCTCGAACCGGGCGCCCTTCTGCGTCTCCGTTCTTGCGCCTTCGCGCACCAGTTCCAGCACGTCGTCGAACGTCGTCCTGTCCCTGGTCATCTGGTCCGGTCCACTCGCGGCGGCTGCTCCGTCGTCGTCACCCGGCCGTCTTCACTCTCGTCGAATCGGGGCGACTCCAATCGGCGCCGCCTATGCGCCGCCGCTCCCGAACTGCTTCCGGGCGTAGTGCTTCGCCTCGCGGACGGTGTGGAAGTCGGCGTCTTTCGTCGCGAAGTCGAGCCTGCACCGCCAGACCCACGCGGCGCCCCGAAGCGGTCCGGCGCGCACGTGGCGGATCTCTCCGGCGCATCGTCCGTCGACCAGCACGGGACAGGACGGCCGGCCGCGGTTCTTCCCGCGGGCGCCGAAGGTCAGCCCGGGCGGCCGGGGCCGCCGGTCCGGGAACGGGAGCACCTTCGCGGGCATCGGCGTCGGGGACCGCCTGCGCTCACACCGCGGCGCCGGGGAGCGGGGACTGGTACAGCGCCCGGCCGACGAAGAACGGGCCCATCTTCTGAATGAACTCCGACGTCTGCCGGGTGGACCGCATGTCCTTGACGAGGCGCGACAGCGGGTGGAGCTCCGGTCCGACGAGGCCGATCACGAACTCGTTGTCGTCCCGGTCGAGGCCGTGGCACTCGAGGCGCACGTCCACCGCGTGGCCCGCCTCGCCGTAGCGCCGGCCCAGCATGCCGTGCTCCATCAGGATCTTCCCCTGCTCGGCGCGCGGAAGCTGATTGAAGGCGCCGATGCGCCGCAACGGATACCAGACCGCCCACGGACGGTCGGGGCTCAGCACGTTCCGGGGCACCTTGCGCAGCAGGAAGTCCTCGAGGTCGGCCTCCCGCCCGGACGAGTAGGTGCGGCCGATCATCGTCATCTCCGGCCGCGGCTTCAGGCGGCTGAACGGCATGTTGCAGAGCAGGGCGCGCCCTTCCCGCGCGAACAGGGCCGGGTCCTCGCTCATCAGCAGCACGCCGACGCCGCGCGGGTCGTTCAGGTCCGCGTAGACGGCCGCGTCGAGGCCGCTGCGCCGCACCTCGGCGACGACGCCGTCCGGGAACGGGCACTCGGTGAAGACGTGAAGCTGCACGAACAGCCGGCGGGTCGACGTCCGCGGGACGCCGCGCACGGGCGCGCCGTGCTCGCGCAGGTCGGGGGCGCCGTCCGCGCCCGGGGCGCCGCGGGCCGCAACGCCCGGCGGCGGATCGTCCGCGGACGGCCGACCGGAACCGGCGGCGGAGGGTTCGGGCGGGGTCGTGGTCTCGGACATCGGCGCGATTCTATACTGGCGAACGAGGTTCACCGGCAGCGGCGCGGCCTGGAACGTGCCGCGCGCGGTGACGGCCGGGGCCGGACCCCCGCGACGCCGCGCGCCGCTCGGCCGGTGACGGCCGACCGGAACCGACGGGCGCGCCCTCGCCGCGAAGGTTCGCGCGACGCCGCGGCCGCCCGGCGCATTTCGCATGGCGCGTCCCCATCTGATCGCGATCGCCGGGGCCTCCGGTTCCGGCAAGACGACGCTCGCCGCCCGCGCGGCGGCCGCTCTCCCGGACTGCGCCGTGCTGCCGCTCGACGCCTACTACCGGGACCGCACGCACGCGTCCGCCGCCGAGCGCGAAGCGATCAACTACGACGCCCCGGACGCCATCGACGACGCCCTGCTCGAGACGCACCTCCGGGAGCTGCTCGCCGGACGCTCCGCGGAGCGGCCGACCTACGACTTCCGGACCCGCCGGCGCGCGAGCGCCACGCGGACGATACGGCCCGGCCGCTACCTGGTGGTGGAAGGCATCCTGGCCCTCCACTGGCCCGGACTGCGCGCCCTCTGGGACACGGCCGCCTTCCTCCACGTCGAGGAAGCGACCGCGCTGGCGCGGCGGACGGCGCGGGACGTGCGGCTGCGGGCGCGGAGTCCGGGCTCGGTGCGCCGCCAGTGGGAAGCCACGGTCTGGCCGATGCACCTCCGTTACGTCGAGCGGACCCGGCGGTTCGCGGACGTGATCCTCGACGGCGCCGCGCCGCTCGAAACGTCCGCGGCGGCCCTGCTGGCCCAGGTGCGCCGCCGCGAGCCCCCGGACTAGCCGGCGCGCCCCGCCGCGCCGGCCTCCGCGCCGGACGTCGGGGCGGCTCCCTCCGGCCGCGCGGCCGGGTTCGGGCGGGGCGGGGAAGCGCCGCGTTCGTCCCCGGACGTCAGGGCGGCCCGCTCGCGCTCGAACACGTGGGCCAGCTCGCCGGCGGCGGCGGCGGCGAGACGTTCGCGTGACGGGTCCGGCGCGGCCGGCGCAACGGCGAAGAGCTCGAGCACGGCCACGACCTGCCCGCGGCTGGCCACGGGGACCGCGAGGACCGACCGCAGGGGCCCGAGCGCGGCGCGGCGCGCGTCGGACAGCCGCGGGTCGACGGCCACGTTCGCGACCCAGGTCGACTCGCCGGACGACACGGCGCGCCGCAGCACGTGGTCCTCGGCGTCGCCGCAGCACGCGTCGAGGGCGGCGCGGGTCTCCGCGGGCACGCGGCGCTCGTCGCCGACGTGCCACACGCCGGTCGAGACCAGCGCCCCGCTGCCGTCGGCGGGCGCCAGATAGGCGGAGCCGGCGTCCCAGCCCCCCCATTCGGCCAGCCGCCGCGTCAGGTCGCGGACGGCCTGGTGGAACGAGACCGCCTCCCGCCCCAGCGCCATGGCCTTCTGCAGCAGGCCGACCGCCGCCGGGCCGCTGGCGGAGGACTCCGGGACGGCGGGGGCGCTCGCCGCGGTCCGGGCCGCGGTGACGTCGGCGAAGACGAGAAGCGTCTCGCCCTGCTCCGTCGGCCGGGTGCGGATCTCCAGCCAGCGGCCGTCCGGCGTGCGCCGCGTCTCGGCCGCGGACTCGCCGCGCCGCTCGAGCCGCCCGGCGATCCAGGCGTCGATCTCCGCTTCCGGCAGGACCACCACGGCCCGCGTCGCCGTGTAGCGGACCAGATCCTCGAACTCGAGGCCGGGTTTCAGCGTCACCGCCGGATAGAACTCCCGGAAGCGCTCGTTGCAGGCGGCGAGCCGCCCCCCCGCGTCCCACACCGCCAGTCCCGCCCCCTCGTCGGCCAGCAGCGCGGCCAGCCGCGCGCGGGCGCGGGTCTCGCTCGTGCGCACCGCCCGCAGGCGCCACGCCAACGCCAGGATCAGTACGAGCAGCACGCCGACGAGCACGCCGGCGGCGCCGAGCAGCAGCATGGGGACGATCTTAGCGGCAGGCCGGCCGCCGAGCCGCGCCCCGCCGGAGGGACCGTGGCGGCTGCGCCTCCGCGCGGTCCGGCGCCGGCGACCGCGCGCCCCACCCGCGGGCGGAGGAAGCCGAAACGCTGATTCAGCAGGAGGCGACGGAACGGCGCGCCCCACCCGCGGGCGGAGGAAGCCGCGGTCCAGCCGCGCCGAAGGATTGCGCAGCGGCGCGCCCCACCCGCGGGCGGAGGAAGCTTCATCGAGCTGCCCGCCCCACAGGTCGGCGGGGACGCGCCCACCCGCGGGCGGAGGAAGCCGAAACGCCGGCGATCCCCGCGGCCCTTGAGCGGACGCGCCCACCCGCGGGCGGAGGAAGCGCGATCAGGAACATCGCCAGGAACGGTATGTCCGACGCGCCCACCCGCGGGCGGAGGAAGCCGAAACGAGACGCCGGGGACCTCGACCGGCGTCAACGCGCCCCACCCGCGGGCGGAGGAAGCGGATCCGGACGGCGGCGATCTCGACGATCGGCTCGCCGGCTGCGCGGCCGTTGCGCCGCCGACGCGGAGGAAACGGACCGGACCCGGACGGCGGATCTTGACAGCCCCCGCGCGCCGTCGTTACCTTGAGGGAGCGCATGTCACTGACGCGGTTCGCTGTCGTAGCGGCGGTCGGTATGGGGTTGGCGGCGCCCGCCGCCGCGGCCGCGCAGGAGGCGTCCGGAGCGCGCGCCGCCGCGCGGGAGTCCGGCGCGGAAACGCCGGCCGCGGAAGCCTCCGCGCTGCCCGTGTCGCTCGAACGGATCAAGCGGCGCATGGCGGCCGTCCGGGAAGCGGGGAACGGACGGAAGCTGCTCAACCTGAACTACTACGTCGACGTCTACGCGCGGGCGCCGTCCATCGAGCTCTTCCGCGACTTCGATCCGGACGGCGAAGCGGTCTCCTACGGCTCGCCGACCCACCTGGAGATGCTGGAGGCGGTGACGCCGCGCGAGTGGCGCCCGCGGGCCGTCAGCACGGGCAACCTGTTCGGTTGGCGCTGACGGCGCCCGCCGCCGCGCGTCCCGGACCCGGCGCCTCGCCGCCCGTCGCCGCGAGCGGAGTCGGGCGGAAGCCCCGGTCGCGGGGCGCCGCTACGCGCGTCGCGGGTGCAGTGCCACGCGGACCGGCGAAAGCCCCGGCCGCGGACGCCGCTACGCGTCGCGGGTCCAGTGCCGCAACGGCAGGGACACCAGCGGGTACCGCTTCCGCAACGCCACCACGTGGCGCGAATACTCGCGCCGGGGGATCTCGCCGCGCACCTGGCGCGCCCGCAGCCTCCGCAACTCGAAGCGGTACAGGTCGTTGACGAACTCGTGGACCCGCCGCGGGGGCGTGCGGGGCGTCGGCCGGACGCCGTGGGCCTCGAGGGCCTCCAGAACTTCCGGCCGATAGTGATGGACCACGCCGGTTCCGGCCGCTGGTGGAGCCGCCGGGCCACTTCGCCCCGCGGCGCGCCCGGACCGCCAGTCGCCGCCTTGCGACTCCGCTCGGCGCCCGGCCAAGCCCGCGGCGCAGACTCCCTACGCGCGCGCCGCGGCCGGCTCGACCCCGTAGGCCCCGAACCAGGACGTCGCGCCGCGCAGCGCCGCGTTGACGTTGCCGATGTTGCGCGCGCCCTCCGTCGCGAGCCATTCGCGGAACGCGTCGCCGCCCTGCCGGGCGTACACCGGGATGCCGTCCTTCCAGGTGGCCCGCCCGCACAGCACGCCGGCGAACTCGACGCCCGACTCGGCGGCCAGCTCCAGCGACTCGGTGAACTCCGCGTTGCTCACGCCGGCCGACAGGTAGATGAACGGCTTGCGGGCCGCCGCCGCCGCCCGCCGGAACGCGTCGAGGGCCTCCTGCTTCGTGTGGACCTTCGCGCCCCGAAAGCTGTTCGCGCCCTCCACGAACCGCATGTTGACCGGGATCTCCACCTTCATCACGTCGACCCCGTAGCGGTCCTTCGAGAACTCCGCCATGCTGCCGGCCACGACGTCCGGCTTGCGCCCGGCGAACTCCGCTCCCTTCTCGTCGCCGCCTTCGTGGTCGTAGCCGACGAACTCCAGAAAGAACGGGACGTCGTTGGCGCGGCATTCGTCCCCGATGCGCTCGATGAAGGCGTGCTTCTCTTCGTTGACCGCCGCCGCGTCGTACGGCGTGTAGTAGATCAGCACCTTGACGCAGTCGGCGCCCGCTTCCCGGAGCCGGCGCACGGACCAGTGCGGAAGCAGGTCGGGCAGACGGCCGGGGCGCGTATTGTCGTAGCCGCTCTCCTCGTAGGCGAGCAGGAGTCCGGCGTCGGGGCTGCGCCGCCGGGACGCCTCGAGGCCCCACTGCGGGTCGAGCAGGATGGCGGAGGCGTGCGGCGTGAGCTCCGCGGTCACGATCGACTTGAACTCCTCGAGCATCGCGTCCGTGGCGTCGCCGCCGGCGGCCCCGGCGAGCGCCTTCTTCAGCGATCCGCGCTGGTCCATCGCGGCGGCCGCGATCGTGCCGCCCGCCGTCGACACGGCCTTCATTCCGGCGAGTTTTCCAGGTGTGATCTTCACGTCGGCTCCACTCCTCCGCCGCGGGGCGCGCGCCCTTGCGCGTCAGCAGGACTCACGGACGGCGGGCGCCATTATACTGGACGCTCACGGCGCTCCGGCGTCGTCCGGGGCGTTCCCGGGAGGCGCGCGCCGGGCCTTCGACGATGACCAGCCCCGACGCCGACCCGTTCCGCGGCGCGGACCGCCGGACCGGCCGCCGCGTCGAGCGCGGCGCCCGAATCGGCGCGGCCCGCGCCGACGCCCGCGGTCACCGAGCCGGCCACGGCGGCGAGCGCCGCGCCCGAATCGGTCCGCCGCGGCCCGGCGGCGCCGGATCGGGCCGCGTCACCCGGCTTCGCGCCGCCGCCGCGGCCGGGCTGATCTGCCTCCCGGGGCTCCTCGCCACTTCCGCGTTCGGACAGGAAGCCGCCGCCGACCTCCGGCTCCCGCCCCCGACGTATCCGGCCGCCGCCGCGCACCTGCGCGCCGGCCGGACGGCCGAAGGGCTGGCCGCGCTGGAGCGGCGCGCCGCGGCGGAAAGGGACTCCACGCCGCCCCTGGAGCGCGCCGTCCTGCGCGCCGCGCTGCTCGCCGAGGCCGGACGGCCGGTGGAGGCGGAATCCGCGTGGCGGGACGTGATCGCCCGCGCGGTCTTCCTGCGGACCTACGCCCGCCGCGCCCTCGTCGAGAGCGCCGCCGGCCGGGGAGCGCCGGCCGAGGCGGAGCCGGTGCTGGCCGAGCTCGTCCGCGGCGACGCGGCGCGCCACCGCGACCTGGTCCTGCGCGTGGCCGCGGCGCACCTGGACGCCGGCGCGCCGCGGCGGGCGGCGGCGCTGTACCGGCAGGCGCTCGAAGCCGCGGCGGGCGGGGCGGCGGCCGACGCCGCGCGCCTGGGACTCGCCGCGGCGCTCGAAGCCGCGGGCGACGGCGCCCGCGCCCGGGCCACGCTGCGGGAGGCGCAACTTCGGCACCGCACGGCCGACGCGTTCGTGACGGCGCGCCGCGAAGAACGGCGGCTGGCCCGCGCCCGGGGCGAGACGCCCGCGCCGTTCGCCGAGGCCGAGTACCGCGGTCTCGTCCGCCGCCTGCGAACCGCGTCCCGGTTCGAACCGGCCCTCGCGCTGCTCGACGAATGGGCGGCGGCGTTCCCCGGCCGCGCGTCGCGGGAACGCATCGCCGCGGAGCGGATCGAGACGCTGTACGCGCAACGCGACAACGCCGCCGCGGCGGCCGCCTGCGCCGCCTTCCTCGACCGCTTCCCGGCGAGCGCCCTGGCGCCGGCCGTCCGCCTGACCGACTTCCGGCTCGCGGTGCGCACGGGCGACCTGACGCGCGCCCGGCGGCTCGGTCTCGCCCTCTGGGAAGGGCGCGTCCCCGGCGCGACGGCCGCGCAGCGGCGCGGCGCCGGCGTGCTGCTGGCCGCCGTGCTGGTGGCGTCCGGCGACGTCGAGGGCGGCCTGGCCATCTTCCCCGGCCTGTTCGAGACCGCGCCCACGCCCGACGACCAGCGCGCGATCCTGTGGCGCGCCGGGGTCGCCGCGCTGCGCGCCGGACGGCACGAGCGGGCGCTGAGGAACCTGCGCGCCCTGATCGAGCGGGGTCCGGGCGGGGAGCTCGCCCTGGCGGCCCGCTACTGGCTGGGCGTCGCCCACGAACGGCGCGGCGGCCGCGCCGCCGCCGCGCGCGTCTTCGAGCCGCTCGCCGCGCGTCACCCCTACCACTACTACGGGCTGACCGCGCGGCGCCGGCTGGTGGAGATGCGCGGCGAACCCGACGGCGGCGTGGAGGCCCCGGCGCCCCTCGACTTCCCGGGCCTGACGCTCGGGTCCGCGTCACGCGGGCGGGCGGAGTTCCGGGCGGCGACGGCGCTGGCGCGCGCCGGCCTGATCGAGGACGCGGCGTGGCACCTGCGCCGCCTGCTCGGCCGGGGGCGCGGCGACCGGGGCCTGGCGCTGCTCGCGGCTCGCGCCTCGTCGCGGGCGGGCGACCACGCCGCCGCCGCGCGCGTGCTGTTCAACCACTTCCCGGACTACTTCCAGCGCCCGGCGCGGAACCTGCCCGACGACTTCCTCGCGATGGCCTACCCGCGGCCGTTCTGGGACACGGTGGTCGAGGCGGCCCGCGCCCACGGCGCGGACCCGGTGCTGCTGGTGTCGCTGATGCGCCGCGAGTCGCGCTTCGACCCGGCCGCCCGGTCCGCGGTGGGGGCCGTCGGACTGCTGCAGATCATGCCCTACACGGCCGAGGCGCTGGCCGAACGGGCCGGGGTGGGCGAGATCCTGGCCGGCGGCGTCGACGACGCCGAGCTGGCCGAGCCGCGCGTCAACGTCGCCGTCGCCGCGCGCCTGAACGCGGACCTGCTGACGCTGTTCGACGGCGCGCGCCTGCCGGTGATCGCCTCCTACAACGCCGGCGAGGAGCGCGCCGGCGACTGGTGGGCCGCCGCGCGCGGCCTGCGCGAAGACTTCTTCGTCGACGGCATCCCCTATACCGAGACGCGCAACTTCGCGCGCGAGGTGCTGGCCAACTACGCCGCCTACGAACGGATCTACGGCGGCCGGCCGCGGTAGTCAGTATCCGGCCGCCGACGCGTCGGCGCGGCGGCGGTCGGCCGCGCCTTCCAGCACGTCCGCCTCGGCGTCGAACCCGACGGCGTGGGCCGCGCCCTGGGAGGAGCGGGCGGCCAGGACGTGGCCGCGCGCCTCGAGCAGCGCCGCGGTGTCGGGCGACAGACCGCGCCGCTCGTGGACCAGCGCGTCGGGCAGCCACTGGTGGTGGAAGCGGGGCGCGTCGACCGCCTCCTGCACGTTCATCCCGAAGTCGACCACGTTCAGGATCGTGTGCAGCACCGTGTTGATGATGGTCCGCCCGCCCGGACTCCCGGTGACCAGGAAGAGGCGGCCGTCCTTCGAGACGATGGCCGGGGTCATGCTGGACAGCATCCGCTTGCCGGGCGCGGCCAGGTTGGGCGGCGTGCCGATCAGCCCGGCGGCGGTGGTCAGCCCCGGCGCCGCGTTGAAGTCCCCCATCTCGTTGTTCAGCAGGAAGCCGGCTCCCGGCACGACGATCTTCGAGCCGTAGGACTGCTCCAGCGTGGTGGTCAGGGCGACGGCGTTGCGCTCGGCGTCGACGACCGACACGTGGGTCGTCTCGTTCCCCGCCGCCGGCCACTCGAACGTCTCGGGTCCGGACCGCGACGCCCGGTCCGGATCGATGGTCGCGCGCAGCCCCGCGGCGTACTCCTTCGACGTCAGGCGCGGCACCGGCATCCCGGGGTTGAAGTCGGGGTCTCCGAGGTGCCGGGCGCGGTCGGCGAAGCCGCGGCGCATCGCCTCGGCGATGCGGTGGACGTTGAGCGCCGAGCCGTGGCCGGCGGCCCGCAGGTCGTAGCCCTCCAGGACGTTGAGCATCTGGATCAGGGTGACGCCGCCGGAGCTGGGAGGCGGCATGGACGCCACCTCGTAGCCGCGGTAGGTCCCCCGGACCGGCTCGCGGACCCGCGGCTCGTAGGCGGCGAGGTCGGCCTCGGTGATCAGGCCGCCGTGGGCGGCCATCTCGCGCGCGATCAGCGCCGCGGTCCGGCCGCGGTAGAAACCCGCCGGCCCGCCGGCCGCGATCCGCTCCAGCGTCGCGGCCAGGTCCGGCTGGCGGAGGCGGTCGCCGGCCGCGTACGGCGCGCCGCCGTTCGAGAAGGCGGCGACGGAGGCGGGATAGGGCGCCATCCGCGGCAGAACCGCGGCCAGCGAGGCGGCGCGGGCCCAGGTGAGGACGAAACCGTCGCGGGCGAGCGCGATCGCCGGCTCCACCAGCCGCCGCCACGGCAGGCGGCCGTGGTCGGCCCAGGCGCGATGCAGGCCGGCGACCGTGCCCGGCACGCCCACGGCGACGTGGCTCGCGTGGTGGCGCTCCGCGTCGTAGACGCCGCCGGACAGGAACATGTCCGGCGCCGCCGCCGCCGGCGCCGTCTCGCGGAAGTCGTACGCCGCGGCCGATCCGTCCGCGGCGCGGTGGACGAGGAACCCGCCGCCGCCGACGTTCCCGGCGGTGGGATAGGTCACGGCCAGCGCGAACGCCGTGGCCACGGCCGCGTCCACGGCCGACCCGCCGGCGCGCAGCACGTCGCGGCCGACCGCCGCCGCCGCGCCGTCCGAGGCGACCACCATGCCCCGCCGGGCGCGGGCCGGCTCGGAACTGCCGCCGAGCGTGGCGGACAGGAGCGCGCACGCCGCGGCGCACGCCGCCATGCGGTTTCGAATCGACTTCATGCGCTCAGGATAGACGATGCGCCGACGTTCCGCGGCCTCCCCACCGCCGGTCGAAGCGTTCACGCCGTGCTCGCTGTATTCACCGTCCGACAGAACCAGCACGGTCAGCGCGTCGGCGGCGGGATTCGCGATCCAGCATTCGGGGATGCCGGCCTCGGCGTAGTCCTTGCGCCCTCTGGCCGCGCGCCCGGCAAGGGGACTACACTGTCCGCGTCCCGAGCCCGCTTGCCGAAGGAGGCGCCATGCTCACCCACGCCCCGCGACGTTGCGGCGTCCCGGTCCTCGTTGCGCTGGCGGCCGGCGCGGCCGCTGTCTCCGCCGAGGCCCAGACGCGGCCGGCGATGACCACCGAGGCGGAGTTCCGCCAGGCGATGACGGAACTCTCCAACTGGGGCCGCTGGGGCCCCGACGACGGGCTGGGCGCGGCCAACCTCATCACGCCGGCCAAGCGCCGGGCCGCCGCCGCGCTGGTGACCGAGGGCCGCAGCGTGTCCCTGGCCCACGACGTCATCCAGGCCCCGGAGCCCGAGGGCCGGTGGTACCTCGACCGGCAGGTCGTCAGCGTCAGCGACACCGGGGCCTCCGACCGCTACCAGTACACCGGCACCTACCACGGCGTCATCCACAGCCACCTCGACTCGGTCGCCTGCCACGTGATGTTCGAGGGCCGGGGCTACAACGGCGTGACGGCCGAGCAGGTGGCGGCGGCGGAGGGCTGCCCGCAAGGGAGCATCCACGCGCTCCGCGAAGGCGTCTTCACGCGCGGCGTCCTGTTCGACGCCACCCTGCTTCCCGGCCTGGACTCCGGACGGGGCTGGGTGGAGCCGGGCACGGCGATCCGCGCCGCGGACCTGGAGGCGCTGGAGCGCATCCAGGGCGTGCGGGTCGAGCCGGGCGACGTCATCCTGCTGCACACGGGGCGCTGGAAGCGCCGCGCGGCGCTCGGCCCGTGGAACCCGTCCGAGGAGGGCGTGGCCGGCTACCACTCCGACGTGGCCTACTTCCTGAAGGAACGCGGCGTGTCGTTCATCGGCCACGACATGTGGAACGACGCCTTCCCGCACGAGTACTCCGACGACGTCCGGCTGCCGATCCACCGCCTGGCGCTGGTCGCGCTCGGCGTCGGCATCTTCGACAACCTCGACTTCGACGACCTCGCGGCCACGGCGCGCGAGCTCGGCCGCTACGAGTTCCTCTTCGTGGCCGCGCCGCTGCGCATCGAGAAGGGCATGGGGTCGCCCCTCAACCCGATCGCCACTTTTTAGGCAGGACAGGCAGGACGATGAGCAGACCGACGCGATCGCTTCCGGGCCTCGTCCTCGCCGCCGCGCTCGGCTTCGTCCCGGCGGCTCCGGCCGCGGGCCAGTGGCGCAGCGGGGGCGAGCCGCTGGCCGACGAGTCCTGGCGCAAGCTGCGCGGCGGCTTCGGCGCCATGCTGGTGCTGTCGAACCGGCCCGAGGAGTTCCTCGAGGCCTGGGTGCGGCGCACGCCCGGCGTCTCCGTCAGCACGACGCGGGTCGGCCGGCGCGGGGAGCCGCTGGCCCCGTTCCTCTTCTTCATCGGCTGCGCCGAGAACCGCCTCGGCGTGTGCGACGCGGCCTTCGACCTGGAGGTGCTCCGGCCGGACGGCACGACGCTCTTCCGAACGCCCGGCCTGGAGCTGTGGCGCGCGAAGCCGGCGCCGGCGCCGGGCACCATCGGCCTGTCGGTGGGGTACGCGGGGATCGACCTCACCGACGCCGCCGCGCTCGGCCGTTACCTCGTGCGGGCCGAGGTGCGCGACGCGAACAGCGGCGCCGCGATGACGCTGGAGCAGACCTTCGAGGTCTTCGGCGAGGTGTCGACGGTCATCGGCGACGGCGCGCCGGGGTTGTCGGACACGCGGGTCAACAACCCGTACGGGGTCGTGATCGGCCCGGACGGCGCGCTCTACTTCTGCGACCTCGACAACCAGATGATCCGCCGCCTGAACCTGGCGACGGGCGCCGTGACGACCATCGCCGGCAACGGCCGGCGGGGCTACGGCGGCGACGGCGGGCCGGCGGCCGACGCCCTGCTGAACATGCCGCACGAGATCCAGTTCGACGCGCGCGGCGACCTCTACGTCGTCGAGCGCGACAACCACGCGGTCCGCAAGGTGGACGTGCGGACCGGCGTCATCTCGACCGTGGCGGGCACCGGCGAGGCCGGTTTCTCCGGCGACGGCGGGCCGGCCGCCGAGGCGCGGCTGCGCGCCCCCCACAGCATCGTGTTCGCCCCGGACGGGAGCCTGCTGATCTGCGACGTCGGCAACCACCGGATCCGGCGCGTCGACCTGGAGACGGGCCTCATCGAGACCTTCGCCGGGACCGGCGAACGCGAGCCGACGCCGGACGGCGCGCCGCTGGCCGGCGTCCCGCTGAACGGCCCGCGCGCGATGGCGCTCGACCCCGGCGGCAACCTCTATCTCGCGCTGCGCGAGGGGAACGCCGTCTACCGCATCGACCTCGGGGACGAAACCATCCACCACGTCGCGGGCACCGGCGAACAGGGCTACACGGGCGACGGCGGGCCGGCGCGCGAGGCGACGCTGGCGGGTCCGAAGGGGCTCGCCTGGGCCGGCGGCACGCTCTACGTGGCCGACACCGAGAACCACGTGATCCGCCGCGTCAACCTCGCGACCGGAATCATCTCGACGGCGCTCGGCACCGGAGAGCGGGGCGACGGACCCGAGCCCGAGCCGCGGCGCTGCCGGATGAACCGGCCGCACGGCGTCTGGGTGGACGAGGCCGGGGCGCTCTACGTGGGCGACAGCGAGGCGCACCGCATCCGGGTGCTGCGGTAGCCGCGCCGGGCGGCGGCCGGACGAGCGGCCCGCGGGACGACGTCCGACCGCCGAGGCGGTCGCCGCGCTTGCGGACCGGGCGCGGTAGCGGCTGCCGGGGCGCGGCCCTTCACGGCAGGGCCAGCGCGATCAGCTCCGCGTCGGCGCCGCCGCGGCCGACCGCGACGAGGACGTACTGCTTCCCCTCGTGGAGGTAGGTCATCGGGTTGCCGCCCGGGGTCGCCGGCAGGGGCACGGACCCGAGATGTTCGCCGGTCTCCTTGTCGTAGGCGCTGATCGTGCGCGCGCTGGCCGCCATCAGCCGGGCGGCGTCGGCCGCCGGGTCGCCGGTAGCCTCCCCCAACGCGTCGTCCGCCGCCGACTCGAAACCGCGCCCGCCGTGGTTCATGATCAGCAGCGTCGGCGTCACCAGCGGGCCGGATCCGATCCCGCCCCCGCCGCCGAGCGGCGGCAGGTCCAGGCCGCGCAGCGCCGGGTGATAGCGCGGGCCGTCGCCGTGCGGCTGCATCCAGGCCTGCTCGCCGGTGCCGAGGTCGATCGCCGTCACCCGCTTGTAGGGCGGCTTGAACAGCGGCAGCCCCCGCGGCCCGGACAGGCCGACGCCCCACGGATCGGTGAAGTAGCCCACGGTGGCCGGCGGGTCGTACGGCACCACCTCCACCACGATCAGCGTGCTCGACGAAGAGACGAAGAGACGGCCGGTCTCCGGGTCCACCGCGGCCCCCTGCCAGTTGGCGCCGCCGCCCGCCCCCGGCACCTGGATGAAGGGCACTTCGGCCCCGCGCACCACCGGGGGCGAGAAGATCGGCCCGAACCGCGCGCGGCTCTCGATGATCTCCAGCGCCTCGGCGCGCAGCTCCGGCGTGAAGTCGATGACGTCCTCGCGGGCGAAGCCCTGCCGGTCGAACGGCGGCGGCTTCGTCGGGAACGGCTGGGTCGGCGAGTACCACTCGCCGGGCACGTTGCCCCGCGGCACCGGCCGCTCCTCGATGGGCCACACCGGTTCGCCGGTGACCCGGTCGAAGACGTAGGTGAAGCCCTGCTTGCTCACCTGCGCGACGGCCTTGATCGGACGGCCGTCGACGGTCACGTCGATCAGGTTCGGCCCGGTCGGGAAGTCCCAGTCCCACAGCCCGTGGTGGATCGCCTGGAAGTGCCAGACCCGCTCCCCCGTCTCGACGTCGACGGCGACGATGCTCTCGGCGAACAGGTTGTCGCCGGGCCGCATGCCGCCGTACCAGTCGTTGGACGGCGTGCCGGTCGGCAGGTAGACGATGCCCAGCTCCTCGTCGACGGCCATGTAGGACCAGACGTTGGAATGCCCGCTGTAGCGCCACGACTCGTTGCCCCAGGTGTCGGCCCCGAAGTCGTCGCCGCGCGGAATGGTGCGGAAGATCCACTGCATCTCGCCGCTGCGCGCGTCGTAGGCGCGCACGTGGCCGGGGGACGCCTCGCGCAGCGTCAGCCGGGTGTCCTGCACGATGCTGCCGACGATGACCGTGTCGCCGGCGATGGCCACCGGCGACGACCAGGTCATCCGCGAGGCGTCGATCTCGCGCTCGAACCCGGCCGTCAGGTCGACGTAGCCCCCGGTCCCGAAGCCGGGGTAGCGCCGGCCGGTGCGGGCGTTCAGCGCGACCAGCCGCTTGTCGTGGCTGGCGATGAAGATGCGCGCGTCGCCGCTCTCGGAGTCCTTCCAGTACGAGACCCCGCGGTGGTGCCAGCCCATGTTGGGCGGCCGGTCGAGATACGCGTAGATCCGCGGATCGTAGGTCCAGACCGGCTCGCCCGTGCCGGCGTCGAGCGCGGCCACCTGCCCCAGGGCGGTGCTGACGTAGACCAGCCCGCCGGCCATCAGCGGCACCGACTTGAACTGGCTGGGAAGGATGCGGTCGTCGGCCTCGGCCACGGCGGTCGACAGCGAGGTCCAGCGCCAGGCGATCTCCAGGTCGGTGAAGTTGTCGGCGGTTATCTGGTCGAGCGGCGAGTACTTGGTGTTGGCCGCGTCGCGTCCGATCGCATGCCATTCCCCGTCGGGGACCGGTGTCTGCGCCGCGGCGGCGCCCGGCAGGGCCAGGAAGGCGGCCGTCGCAAGCGGAACGAGACGACGCTGGAAACTCCCGGTCATCGGTGCGCCCCTTCCCCGGCCCGGCGCCGGTGTCGCGGATCCGGCGTCGATCATAGCGCGGATCGGCGGCCTTCGCCGCGCGCGGCGGGGAGACTTCCAGCGCCCGCGCGGCGCGGCTATACTGGAGAAGCGCTCCCGGCCGACCCCCGCTCCGCGGGAGCGGTTCCATGACGCACGACCCGCGAACGGACGTTTCGCCCCCCGCGCCGGAAACGATCGCCCGCGCGAACCCCGACGCGCCGGTGCGCATCGACGCCGCCATGCCGCGCGGCCTCTACGACCGCCTGACCGGGCACGACGAGGCGCCCCGCAGCCGCTACGACACGGCGACCGGACGCGCGGAGTTCGTCGCCGAGCCGGGGATGAGCCACGAGTGGCGGGCCTGGAAGCTCTCGGCCCTGTTCGGCCGCATCGAGCAGATGCTGGAGGACGCGGGCCGGCCTCCGGAATGGCTGGTGGCCGGCGCGAGCCGGCTGCTGAGCGGCGACGGAGCGTTCGAGCCGGACACGTCCATCTTTCTCGGTCCGGCGCGGGCGCGCGCCGCGATGCGCGTCGACGGCTACCTGGACACCCGCCGGGGCGCTCCGGTTCCCGACCTGGTGGTCGAGATCGATCGCAGCGTCGATTCCAGCCGCAAGCTGGCGCCGTATTTCCGCATGGGGGTGCGCGAGGCGTGGACCTGGAGCCGCGCAGACGGCGCGCGCATCTGGGTCGCCGGCGGATCGGCGGCGGACGCCTTCGGGCCGGCGGACCGGAGCCGCGTCCTGCCCGGTCTCGAGCGGCGGGATCTCGATCGGCTGCTGGCGAGCCGCACGCCGCCGGACGCGGCGCGCCGCGCCCGCGCCGTCGCCCGCCGGGTCGCCCACGCGCTGCTCGGGGCGGGCCCCGAGGCGCCGGCCGGCCGGCGGTGAACCGCGATGGAGTTCAACGCGTTCGACCTGCTGCTGCTCGTCCTCGTCGGGCTGCTGGTGGCGGTGGGGCTGCTGAAGGGGCTGACCCGGCTGCTGATCGGGATCGGCGCGCTGGTGGCGGCGTTCATCCTCGCCGCCCGCTACCACGCGCCGGCCGCCGCGGCGGTCGCCGGCGCGCTGGACGTGCCGGAGCCGGCGGCGAAGCTGGCCGGTTATCTGGCCATCTTCCTGGGGACGACGCTGGCCGGGGCGCTGCTCGGCCGCGTCCTGCGGGGCGTGCTGAAGGCCGCGATGCTGGGCTGGGCGGATCGGCTGGGGGGCGCCCTGGCGGGGCTGGCCGCCGCGCTGCTCGCGGCCGCGCTGGTCATCCTGCCGGTGGTCGCCTACGCCCCGGCGGGCGAGCGCGTGCTGCGCGATTCGGTGCTCGCGCCCTGGGTGACGGTGGTCGCCGACGTCGCCAACCGGCTCGTGCCGGAGGAGTTCGCCCGGCGATACCGGGACCGGATGGACGCGCTGCGCCGCTACTGGCGGCAGCGCTGGGACGCGGCCGGCGCCGGAGCGCGCCGCGAAAGGAACGGAGCGGACAGGAGGAGACATGCATCGGACGACGGCAGGGGTACTTGACGCGCGGAAGGCGGCGCGGGGTCGGGGACGCGGGGTTCTTCCGCGCGCCTGCGCCGCCGCGCTCGGCGTCGGCGTCCTGGGCGCGGCGGCGGCCGCGAGCGCCCAGGACCGGCGCGGCGGCTATTTCGGGATCGAACTCGGTCTGACCGCCGCGGCCGGCATCACGTCGCCGCTGTCGGGCATCAGCCAGCCCACGCGCTGCGACCGGCTGCTGTACGGGGACCGGGACCAGGCGCCGTCCGACGCCGCGTGGTGCGCCGTCGGCGCCCCCCGGACCATCTACACCGCCGAGTTCCGCCCCGGTCCCGGCTTCGCGGGCGCCGTCAGCGGCGGCTACGCGTTCGACGGGGGGTTGCGTCTCGAGGGGGAGTTCCTGAACCGCCCGCAGGGGGACGCCGAATCGCCCCTGCCCGGGACCACCGACGTCACGCGGGGCAAGGCGCAGGAATGGAGCCTGCCGCCCACCGCGGGCGTCTCCGACTTCCGGGCCCGGCAGTTCTCGGTGAACGCGTACTACGACTTCGTGAACGATTCGCCCTGGACGCCCTACGCCGGCGCGGGCCTCGGCTGGGCCCGCACGAGTCTGCGGTACCGCAACCTCTACGTGCGCAAGACCGTCGACGACGGCTACCTCGACGTCTTCCTCGACACGCTCGACGCCGACGCCTCCGCGCACTTCACCGCCGTCGGTCTCGACCCGCGGCGGGTGGCCGAGGCGGCCGCCGGCACCGTCAGCTTCACCAACAGCCCGGCCGCCCGGACCGTCTTCGGCTTCCAGCTTCTGGGCGGCGCGGACTACGCGCTCGCCGAGCAGGTGTCCCTGGGCCTGAAGGCGCGCTGGGCCCGCTTCGCGGCGCTCGACCACGACACCATCTGGGAGCGCGTCCGCAGCCACGCCCCGGTCCTCGCCGACGGCGTGACGCCGTACGACCTCGACGTCCGGCTGGAGGGGATGGGGTACTGGGGCGTGACCGTGGGCCTGAAGTACCACTTCTGAGGCACGCCCCGCTCCGCCGATGACCGACACCCCCGGCGCCGGCCCCGCGGCGGACGACAACGGCCGCACCCGCTTCGACGAGTTGCGGCGCCGGACCGGGCTGCTGCTCGGCCCGGGCCTGTTCCTGCTCCTGCTGCTGCTGCCGCTCGAGGGCCTGACCCCCGAAGGCCGCCGGCTGGCCGCGGTCATGGCCCTGGTCATCGTGTTCTGGATCACCGAGGCCCTGCCGCTGGAGGTGACCGCGCTGCTCGGCCCGGTGCTGGCCGTCATGCTGCGCATCGGGCCGGCCCGCGAGGTGCTGGCGCCGTTCGCGAATCCGCTGATCTTCCTCTTCATCGGCAGCTTCATCCTGGCGCGGGCGCTCTTCGTGCACCGGGTCAACGAGCGCATCGCCTACGGGGTCCTGTCGCTGCGCATGGTCGGCGCCCGCCCGACCCGCATCCTGCTCGCCTACGGCGCGCTGGCGGCCTTCCTGTCGGCGTGGATGAGCGACACGGCGACGACCGCGATGCTGACGCCGATCGGCGTGTCGCTCGTCGTCTTCATGGAGTCCGAGGGCCGGCTCCCGAAGCGCTACGGGACCGCGCTCATGCTGATGACCGCCTGGGGTTCGGTGATCGGCGGGATGGCCACGCCGGTCGGCACGCCCCCGAACATCATCGCGATGGGCATGCTCGACGAGCAGCTCGGCGTGCGGATCTCGTTCGTCGAGTGGATGCTGGTCGGGGCGCCGGCCACGATCGTCTTCATGGTCATCGCCTTCCTCTTCCTGAACCGGGTGGGGCGGACCGGCGTCCGGGAGATCCCCGGGGCGGACCGGATCATCGCCGAACGGCGGCGCGCGCTCGGCCCCTGGAAGCCGGGCGAGCGGAACGCGGTCGCCGCGTTCGGGGTCACCGTGTCGCTGTGGGTCGGCCCGGGCCTGCTCCCGCTGCTGCTCGGCCGCGACCACCCGTTCGCGGCCGCGGTCCTGGCGAGCGTGCCGGAGGCGGTGGCCGCCATGACCGGGGCGATCCTGCTCTTCCTGCTGCCGATCGACGGCGCCCGGCCCTCGACCATCACCTGGAAGCAGGCGGCGCAAATCGACTGGGGCACCATCCTGCTGTTCGGCGGGGGCCTCTCGCTCGGGGCGCTGTCCGGCGCCACCGGGCTGGCCCGCGTGGTCGGCGAGGGCATCACCGGCCTCGTGCCGTCCAACGGCGTCCTGCCGATCACCTTCGCGGCCACGCTCTTCACCGTGGTGCTCTCCAACGCCATGTCGAACACGGCCGCCGCCAACATCGCGCTGCCGATAGTCATCTCCATCGCCGCCGCGGCCGGCGTCAATCCCGTGACCCCGGCCTTCGCCGCCGCCCTCGGCGCGTCGATCTCGGTGGTGCTGCCGGTCTCGACGCCGCCCAACGCCCTCGTCTACGCGACCGGCCGCGTTCCGATCACCCGGATGGCGCGCTACGGCCTCCTGATGGCCGTCCTCGCCCTCGCGCTGGTGCCGGTGGTGACGCTGGCGACGACGAGCGTCGTGGACCTCGGGAACCGAGTCGCCGCGGGGGGCGCCGGCGGGTCGATTATCATGGCCGGCGCGGCGGCGGCCGCCCGGTGACCGGCCGCGGGACGGAGACTCGACATGGACCTGAAGCGGATCCTTCTGCCGACCGATTTCAGCGACACCGCCGGGCACGCGCTCGGCTACGCCCGCGAGCTCGCCGAGCGCTTCGGCGCCGAGGCGCACCTGCTGTACGTGGTGCCCGACCCGACGCCGCAGGACTGGGCCGTGGGCGCGGCGGCGCTCGTCGTCTCCGACCTGCTCGAGACCTGGAAGGCCGACGCCGAGCAGCGCCTGGCGCGGGTCTCGCTGGACGGCGTCGAGACCGTGCGGGCGATCCGCGTCGGCCACGCCTTCGTCGAGATCCTGCGCTACGCCGCCGACAACGCGATCGACGTGATCGTGATGGGGACGCACGGCCGCGGCCCGGTCAAGCACCTGCTGCTCGGCAGCGTGGCGGAGAAGGTGGTGCGGAAGGCCCCCTGCCCGGTGCTGACCGTGCGGCAGCCGGGCCACTCCTTCGTCATGCCGGCGGCGTCGGACGCCGGGTGAGGCGGCGGATGGCGCGGGCGGCGCCGCGCCCGTACGCTAGAATGCCGGCAGGCCGCGATCGGGCGGACCGCTGAACGGGAGACGCTGATGACGACACGACGCCCCGGAGACGCTCGCGGCCGGAAGGGAAACGGTCGGCGCCGGCTCGCGACGGCGGTCATCGCCGCCGTCGGCGCGGCGGCCCTGGCGTGCGCGCCGCCGGACGGCGGGAGCGGACTGACGGTGCGCCTGTCGATCGCCACCGGCGGCACCGGCGGCGTCTACTACCCGTACGGCGGGGGCATCGCCAAGGTGATCAGCGACCACGTGGAGGGCGTCGAGGCGACGGCCGAGGTGACGGCCGGCACGGTCGACAACCTGAAGTTCATCGCCAACCACTCGGCCGACCTGGCGTTCGGTCTGGCCGACTCCATCGACGACGCCGCGAACCGGCGCGGCGCGTTCGCCGACTTCGGCGCGGTGCCGATGCGCGCGCTGGCCGTGTTGTACGACAACTACAACCACCTGGTGTCGGTCACCGCGACGGGCATCGAGACCGTCGCCGACCTGAAGGACCGGGTGGTGTCGACCGGCGCCCCCGGCAGCGGCACGGAGGTCAGCGCCTTCCGCATCCTGGAGGCGGCGGGCGTGAATCCGGAGACCGACGTCACCCGGCAGAGCCTCGGCGCGGCGCAGTCGGTGGACGCCATCAAGGACGACAAGATCGACGCGTTCTTCTTCAGCGGCGGGCTTCCGACCGGCGCCATCCTCGACCTGGCCTCCACGCCGGGCCGCACGATCAGGGTGGTGCCCAACGGCGAGACGCTGCCGACGCTGCAGGAGCGCTACGGCTCGCTCGTCTACCACAACTCCCCCATCCCGCCCTCGGTCTACCCCGGCATGGAGGACACGGTGACCGTCGTGGCGGTCTCGAACGTGCTCGTGGTGCACGCGGAGATGGACGCGGAGATGGCCTACGCGCTGACCCGCGTCCTGTTCGAGCACCACGACGAGCTGGCCGCGGTGCACCCGATGGCCGCCGTGCTGACGCTCGACGGCGCCACCGCCGGGTCGCCGATCCCGTTCCATGACGGCGCGGCGCGCTACTACCGCGAGCGGGGCGTCTGGTCCGAGTGAACGCCGCGGGACCGCGCCGGGTCCGCGTCCGGAACTACGCCGCCCCCTTCGACGCCGCGGCGGGGCCGCGGACCGTAGAATAGGCGCGTGACCAGACACGGTGCGCCGCCGCGGACGGTGCGCTCGGCGCGGGGGCGGCGCTGACGGCGCCGACGGCGCCCCGCCCGCCGGTCGAGACCCGGGACGATCCGGAAGCCGACGTCCCGACCCGCAAGCTGCGGGGCGGGACGGCGCTGCTGGCCACGGCCCTGTCCGCGGGGCTGTCGCTGTACGCGCTCTACTGGGTGGTCGGGATCGTCCAGCCGCAGATCTACCGGGTCAGCTTCCTGCTGGTCGCCCTGGTCCTGACGTTCCTCGTCTTTCCCGCCCATGCGCGCCGACGGGCGCGGGTGACGTGGCTCGACTGGACGCTGGCGGCCGCCGCCGCCGCCGCGCTGGCCTGGCCGGTCGTCGACTTCGACCGCTTCGTCTACCGCGCCGCCACCCCGCTGACCGTGGACCTGGTGCTCGGCGTGGTGACGATGCTGGTCGTCCTGGAAGCCACGCGCCGGACGGTCGGGCCGATCCTGCCGGTGACCGCGGCGGCGTTCCTCCTCTACGGCTACTACGGGCCGTGGCTGGAGCTGGTGGGGCTGGAGCTGTTCGCGCATCGCGGCTACGACGCCGCGCGTCTGGTCGGCACCCTCTACATGACGCTGGAGGGCATCTTCGGCGTGCCGCTCAACGTCTGCGCCACCTTCATCATCCTGTTCACCATCTTCGGCTCGGTCCTGGCCAAGTCGGGGGCCGGGCCGTTCTTCATCAACTGGACGATGGCGGCCTTCGGACGCTCGCGGAGCGGGGCCGGACCCGGCCGCACGGTGACCCTGTCGGGGTTCCTGCTCGGCACGGTGTCGGGCAGCGGCGTGGCGACGACGGTGACGCTCGGCGCGGTGGTCTGGCCGCTGCTGCGGCGCGCGGGGTTCTCGGCCGAAATCGGGGGCGGCATCCTGTCGGCCAGCGGCATCGGGGCCATCATGGCCCCGCCGATGATGGGCGCGGCCGCGTTCCTCATCGCCGAGTTCCTGCAGATCACCTATCTGCAGGTCATCGTCATGGCGATCGTCCCCGCCGTCCTCTACTACCTCTCCATCGTGCTGATGATCGAGGCGGACGCCCGCCGGCTGGGGACGAAGGCGGTCACCGTCGACGTCCCGCCGGTCGGCGAGCTGACCCGCCGCCACGGGTACCAGTTCCTGCCCCTGATCGCCATCGTCGTGCTGCTGGTGACCGGCATGACGCCGTTCCGGGCCGTCTTCCTGTCGATGCTGCTGGCCGTCGGCCTCAGCTTCTTCGACCGGCGGAACGCCCTCCGGCCGCGCCGGCTGGTGGAGGCGCTCGAGGCGGGCGGGCGCGGCGTGCTGTCGGTCGCGGCGACGACGGCGACGGCGGGCATCATCGTCGGCGTGGTGACGCTGACCGGACTCGGGCTGAAGCTGTCCGGCATCATCGTGGCGCTGGCCGGCGGCAACGTCTTCCTGACGGTAGTCTACGCGGCGGTCGCGGTCTGGATGCTGGGCCTCGCCGTCCCGGTCACCGCCTCCTACATCATCGCGGCGGTCATGATCGCGCCGGCGCTGACCCTGGTCGGCGTCCCCGAGTTCGCCGCGCACATGTTCATCTTCTACTACGCGGTGCTCTCCGAGGTCAGCCCGCCGACGGCGCTCTCTCCGTTCGCGGCGGCCGCCATCACCGGCGGCAACCCGTTCCGGACGATGATGCTGACCTGGAAGTACACGCTGCCGGCCTTCCTGGTGCCGTTCGCGTTCACGGTCAGCCCGGAAGGAGCCGGCGTCCTGCTGCAGGCGCCGCCCGGCGACGTCGTCCGTACGGTCGGGACCGCGGCGATCGGCGTCAGCGCCCTGGCCATGGGCCTCGGCGGCTGGCTGCGGCAGGCCGCCAGCCCGGTCGAGCGGGCCGCGGCGGTCGCCGGGGGCCTGCTGCTCTTCTACGCGACCACCGCCACGGATATCATGGGACTGGCGCTGTTCGGCGCGGCCGTCGCGCTCCATCTGGTTCGAACCCGCGGATAGTCGGGGAAAGGTCGAGGTCAAGCCATGAGATCAGGCATTCGCCGGGCGGCGTCCGCCGCCGCGTTCGTGCTGCTGCTCGTTCCGCAAATCCTGCTCGCGCAGGGACTCGTCCGCGTCGCGCCGGAAGAGGTGGGAATGTCGTCGGAACGGCTCGACCGCCTGAGCCTGGCGCTGGAGAGCTACGTCGACGAGGGACGCCTCGCCGGCGCGGTCACCATCGTCGTGCGGCGCGGCCGGATCGCCTACCGCGAAGGCATCGGCTTCCGCGACGTCGAGGCGCAGGCGCCGATGCCGTCCGACGGCATCTTCCGCATCGCGTCGCAGACGAAGGCGCTGGCCAGCGTCGGGGTCATGCTGCTGCAGGAGGAGGGCAAGCTGCTGATCACCGACCCGGTCGGCAAGCACCTGCCCGCGTTCGCCGAGACGACCGTCGCCGAACCGAACGACGAGGGCGGCTACGACGTCGTGCCGGCGCGCCGGCCGATCACCATCCGCGACCTGCTGACGCACACCGCCGGCATCAGCTACGGCATGGGCCTGCTGGCCAACCGCGGCCCGGCCGCCGACGCCTGGGCCGAGGCGGGCATCACCGGCTGGTACTTCGCCGACCGCGACGAGCCGGTGGGCGACACGATGGCCCGCCTCGCCGCGCTGCCGATGGACGCGCATCCCGGCGAGCGCTGGGTCTACGGCTACAACACCGACGTCCTGGGCGCGATGATCGAGAAGATCAGCGGCCGGACGCTCGGCGAGTTCCTGAAGGAGCGCCTGTTCGACCCGCTCGGGATGACCGACACGCACTTCTTCCTGCCTGAGGACAAGGTGGGGCGCCTGGCCACGGTCTATTCGTCCGTCGGGGACGGAAGCCGCTTCGAGCGGGCGCCCGACCCGGGCCGCATGGTGGGCCAGGGACACTACGTGAACGGTCCGCGCAAGGCGTTCTCCGCCGGCGCCGGCGTGCTGTCGACGGCCACCGACTACGCCACGTTCCTGCAGATGATGCTCAACGGCGGCGAGTTCGACGGCGTGCGCATCCTCTCGCGCAAGACCGTCGAGTCGATGACCTCCGACCACCTCGGCGACGTCCCGTTCCGCGACGGCCAGGGCTTCGGCCTCGGCTTCTCGATCACGCACGACCCGGCCGCCGCCACCGGACTGCCCGGCTCGGCCGGCGAATTCGCCTGGGCCGGCGCCTATCACTCCGTCTACTGGGTCGATCCGCGGGAGGAGATGGTGGTCGTCTACCTGACGCAGATCATCCCCGCCGTCAACCTGGACGATCAGCAGAAGGTGCGGTCGCTGGTCTACCAGGCGATCGTCGACTGAGAGGCCGCGCGGGGAGGCGGGCGCGGGCGCGTCCGCCTCCCCGCGCGGCGCGCGTTGACTGTACGCCGGGTAGAAGCCGACTGCAACCAGTGCACGGGCAGGTCATTCGCAACGGGGGCTTCGACGCTCCGAGAACTTGAGGATTCCGGAAAACGTGATGATGGTCTCAGGTAACGACGGATTCAAGTCCGTCACGTTCACGTTCAAGAACATCGGCCCGGTCAAGAAAGCCGAAATGGAGCTCGGTGATCTGACGATCGTCGCCGGGCGCAACAATACCGGTAAGACGTACCTGGTGTACACGCTGTACGGTTTTCTGAAGATGTGGCACGCATGGCCGGGCGCAACCACCGCGCTTCCGGAAAAGGCCGCACAGTCCGACTCGCACCGACGCGCGATCCTGCCACGGATTCTCGAACAGATTGCGGAGCAAGGCGAAGCGAGCACGGCGGTGAACCAGGATATGCTCCACCGCGAGCGCACGACGATCATGCAGGCGTTGACACGTGAATTCACCAGAGATGCATTGGCCGGCATATTCAGTTCTCCACCGGACCGATTCAAGAATGCTTCCATTGCGGTTTCCCTGAACCCGGATGCATTCGAACCGTCGCCGAACGTTCATGCGCAGTCCGAGGACATCTCGATCCGTTATGACGGAACAAACCTCCTCGTGACCACACGCGTGTCGGCGCGAAAGAAAATGTCCACACCGGAACTTCTGCATCACGTCACGAGTCTCTATCTTCATTTTCTGTTTCCGGAGCTGCCGTCGGACCCATTTCTGCTTTCTGCCGAACGTTTCGGCATCTCGCTCTTCTACAAGGAACTTGATTTCACCAAGAATCAACTGGTCGACCTGTTGCAGAAAATCGGCGACAGGAGGAAGAATGATCGTTATTTTCCATTCCTCTTCATCGATCAGTCCGTCAGCCGGTACGCCCTTCCCGTGAAGGACAACATCGACTACACGCGAAGCATTTCCGATCTACGAAAACAACGGAGCGAAGTTTATGACGAAGCACTTTTCAACGACATCAAAAAATTGATGAACGGTTACTATTCGGCTTCGAGCGACAAGATCGAATTCAAGTCCGCCGCGCGCGGCGAAGGACGTTTCGTCATTCCGCTGCACTTGGCTTCCTCCTCGGCGCGCGGCCTGTCCGACTTGTATTTCTTCCTGCGCCACGCAGCGCGCCGGAACCATCTGCTGATCATCGACGAACCGGAGAGCCACCTGGACACGGCCAACCAGATCCTGCTTGCACGATTGCTTGCGCGTTCGGTGCGGGCAGGATTGAAGATTCTGTTGACGACCCACAGCGACTATCTCGTCAAGGAGATCAACAACCTGATCATGTTGCGCAGTTCTTTCCGGAACAGAGAAGAGGTCATGAAACGGTTCAAGTACAAAGGCGACGACTGCATCGATCCGGAGAGGATCCGGGCATATATTGCGACCAAGGACAGCTTGACCAGGTGCCAAATCGACAGGTTCGGCATCGACATGCCCAACTTCGACGAGACCATCGATACCATAAACAACGTGGCCAACGAGCTCGCGGCGCGATTGACGGAAGAGGCTGATTGACATGCTGTTGACCGCTGGACTGAGGGACGTCCTGAAGCCGGATGCAGTATTACCGGCGACCAGAGGCGACAGTATTGAACTTCGGGAAAAGCGCGCCGCAATGCGGGTGGAAGTCGTCGGGTTGCCGAAAGCGTTCATCGTCATACGTATTGAACACGTGGGCCATGCATCGAAGATCAGCAACGGTACATGGAGACAGATCTGTGACTATCTGCTTGTTGTCGATCTGGACAACCGAACCCACGCCGTCTTTCTTGAACTCAAAAAGACACATAGTCGAGAAGAAAAACCCAGAGAACAATTGCGGCGCTCGCTACCGCTTCTGGAGTACCTTCGGTCGGTGTGCGAAATAGAGTCCGGGATTACATGGGATGAACACGGAATATCCATACATTACTGGATCCTGTTCGAGCGGACCAGCCCTAGGCTGGCCAAGCAATCAATGAAAGCCGGCCTGAGACACAGGGTGAGCAAGGAACAGTACCGTGGCATCACGATCAAAACAATCTTCGGACCACGGGTTGATCTTGCAACCTTGACGAGCGAATGATTCCATCGGGTGGGGGCGGTTATTTATAATAACATACGGTTCGCTGAATGCGCCGCCGGCATGCGCCGCGCCGCCGCGGCTGGACGGCCCGCTACTCCGGCATCGGCAGCCAGGCGAGCCGGTCGCCGCGGTACGAACCCAGCCACAGCTCGTCGCCGATGCGGATCGCCGTGGTGGACGAGACGAAGCCGTTCATGGCGGGGTGCGTGAACACGCGCTCGAACTCCAGGGTTTGCGGATCGATCACCGCCACGTTGCTCGTCTCCAGGGTCGGCTCGCGCGGCAGGGTGATCGAGGCGCCGTCCCTGTCGGTGTGCCCGGCCGCGTAGAGGACGGAACCGTCGAGCGCCATGCGCAGGTTGTCCGGACGGAACCCGAGATGGACGACGTCCTTGCTCACCGGCGTGACGCCGCGCGACAGGCGCGTCAGCTTCTCCTCGGCCCAGCCGGCGACGTAGAGGGTCCGCCCGTCCTCGGACACTTCGATGCCGTTCGGGGCGGTGTCCTCGCTCTCCGGCAGCACCTCCCACCCGCTGTCGGCCTGCCACTCCCACACGCCGATCCCGGCGTTCGTGGTGACGAAGCCGCCCCCCGGCAGCGCGGCCACCGAGTTCAGGTTCGCGCCCTCCGGCGCCACCGAGCACCCGACCCAGGCCAGGCTCGGCGGCGTGTCGGCGGCGTTCAGCTCGAAGAATTCGATCGCCTCCCGCGGGCCGTGGTGGACGACGAGCAGGGTGTGGAGGCCGTCGGGTCCCGGGTCGAGGTAGAGCCCGTGCAGCCGGGAGGCGTCGGGATCCGCGAGGTCGAACGGGCCGGGACACCCCGGCCAGGCGTCGGCGTCGAGGCGCTGCTCGGCGTCCGGCGTCGGGAACAGGACCGTCGCCGTCTTGTCGTCCACGTTCACCAGGTGGAGCCGGCCGCCCTCGCGGGCGCCCGAGACGACGGCCCATTCCGCGCCGGGCACGACCGCGACGTCCTCGGGGCTGACCATGCCGCAGATGAACCGCACGTCCCCGACCGGGTCGCAGGGATGCTCGCCGGTGACCGCGAATTGCGGCGTTTCCGGGGCCGCCTCGGCGGCGGGTACCGGTTCGGGCGCCGGGGCCGCCGCCCCGCAGCCCGCCGCGATCGTCGCCACCAGACCCAGCGCCGCCGGCTTCGCCACGCTCATGCCGTCCTCCTCCCGAATCGAGATGGCCACAGGATATCACCGGTGTTGAAGAAGCGCATCGGCTCCATTCCCGCACCCGCGGCGCGCCTGTCACTCGCGGCGCCTCCCGCGCGGGTTTATGATGCCGTCGTGAACGGACGCAGGCTTCCGGCCCGGCGGCCACCTCCCGCCGGTCGGGGCGAGACCAGGGGGGCGCCCGGGCGCCCGGTGACGCATGGCTGACGAGTCGCCGCGGCCCCCCGGCCGGCCGGCCCGCGTGGACGCCGTCCGGCTCGGGGCGGCGGCCCTCGTCGGGGTCCTGCTGTGGCTCGTTCCGACACCGGACGGCGTGGAGCCCCGGGCCTGGCGCCTGCTGGCCGTCTTCGTCGCGACGATGGCCGGGATCATCCTGCGCCCGATGCCGATGGGCGCGCTGGCCTTCGTGTCGGTCTCCTTCGCGGTGCTCTCCGGCACGCTCACCATCGCCGAGGCGACCGCCGGCTTCGGCAGCACCGTGGTCTGGCTGGTGGTGGCGGCGTTCTTCATCGCCACCGCGTTCGTCAAGACCGGCCTCGGCACGCGCATCGCGTACCACTTCATGCGTCTGCTGGGAAAACACAGCCTCGGGCTGGCCTACGGCTTCCTCGTCACCGACCTGGTCCTGGCCCCGGCCATCCCCAGCAACACGGCCCGCGCCGGCGGCGTCGTCTTCCCCATCCTCAAGTCGCTGTGCGTCTCGCTCGGCAGCGACGCCGCGCTCGGCACGCAGCGGCGGATCGCCGGCTTCCTGACGCTCACCGCCTATCAGGGGGTGGTGATCACCAGCGCCATGTTCCTGACCGCGATGGCCGCCAACCCGCTGGCGGCCGAACTGGCGGCGCGGCAGGGGGTGAAAATCACCTGGGCGGCCTGGGCCGTGGCGGCGTCCGTCCCCGGCGCGCTCAGCCTGCTGCTCGTCCCCCTGCTGATCTACCGCCTGTATCCGCCGGAGATCACCCACACTCCGGAAGCTCCCGAACTCGCGCGGCGGCGGTTGCGCGAGATGGGGCCGGCGTCGCGCGACGAGCGGGTCCTGCTGGCCGTGTTCGTCTTCCTCCTGACGTTGTGGATCTTCGGCGGCGCGCTCGGCGTCAGCGCCACCGCGACGGCGCTGGCCGGCGTGGCCGCCCTGCTCGCCACCGGCGCCCTGGCGTGGCGGGACGTCCTGGAGGAACACGGCGGCTGGGACACCTTCGTCTGGTTCGCGGTCCTCGTCATGATGGCCAGCCAGCTCGGCGAGCTGGGCCTGCTGGCCTGGTTCACCGGCCGCGTCGCCGGCGTGCTCGGCGGGGGACACTGGCTCCCGTCCTTCCTGGGCCTCGCCCTCGTCTACTTCTACGTCCACTATTTCTTCGCCTCGAACACCGCCCACGTCAGCGCGATGTACGCCCCGTTCCTGGCCCTGGCCATCGCCGTCGGCGCGCCGCCCGTGCTGGCCGCCCTCGTGCTGGCCTTCTTCAGCAACCTGTTCGCGTCGCTGACGCACTACGGCACGGCGCCGGCGCCGATCCTGTTCGGGTCGGGAAACGTCGAGATCGGCGACTGGTGGCGTATGGGGGCGCTCGTCAGCGTGGTGAACGTCGTGATCTGGCTGGGGGCGGGGAGCCCGTGGTGGCGGCTGCTGGGGTTGTGGTGACGCAGGCCGCGGGCAGGCGCGGCGCCGGCGCGCGCGGTGACGTCGCGGAGGCCCGCGACTGCGCCGAACGCGCCTGCGCGCTGCACCGGTCCCCCGCGTCCGTGACCGCGCTGGCGCTGGCCGCCTGGCCGGCCGCGATTCCCTGGCCGCGCTGCGCCCGTGGCGGGAGGTCCGCGCCGCGGCGCCCGGCGTGACTTCGCCGCGTACCGACGGGCTGACCGCGCTCCGCATTCTCGCGCGCCTCGATGCGGCGAGCAGCGTCGAGACGCTCCGTACCGCTGCCGGGCGGCGCCCGCGTGGGCTACAGCGCGGGTTGCCGGCCGCAACGGGCCGCGAACTCCCATCCGCCGGTCCCGGCCAGGCGCCAGTAGCGGACCCGCGGGAGCGCGGGCGTGTCTTCGTAGGGATCGATCTGCACGAAGCCGTAGCACGGCGCGAGATGCTCGGGGCGCAGGGTGCGCAGCAAACCGGCGTCCGAGAGGCCGTGCTCGGCGCGCAGCCGCCCGAACTGCACCGGCGTGATGGTCCGCTGCCACGGGCCGCCGTTGACGACGACCGGCGTGAGGGCGTCGCGCACGGGCGAGAAGCCGTCGACGATGACGGTCCGGCCCAGCCGGGTCATCTCCAGCACGCGCTGCCGCCAGTCGACCAGGTGCGTGTGGCCGTGGACGAACACGGCGACGGGCCTCGCCGTGTCCGGGTCGCCGGCCTGCGCGGCTTCCAGCCGCCGGCCGTAGATCAGGTCCCGGGTGCGCCAGAAATAGTCGAACCGGCCGCCGCGGCTGCCCGGCAGACGCGGGCATTCGCGCACCGGCGGCCCCTGCGGATCGAACTGCGTGAGCACCCGCTCGAAGCGCCGGCGGGCGCGGCGCGACGCCGCCCGGTAGTCGCACAGGGCGACGAGTTCGTCGTCGTCCAGGCCGTCCATCAGGCCGCTCAACAGCCCCGCCTCACGCGCCCGTCGCGCCAGCGGCTTGAACCGATCGTCGTCCGGCAGGGAATCGACAAGGAACGACGCCCCCTGCGCCCGCACCGCGGCGAGGTCCCACGCGGGAGGCTGCACGTCGCCGGCGTCGAGGTCCAGCCGGAACTGCTGCCACGGCATCCGGAACAGGAGATGACGCAGCAGCGGGGCCGCCGCCGCCCCGAGGTCGCTCGTCCCCTCGGCGGCCAGCCCGTGCGTCAACCCGGCGCCTTCGTCCGCGAAGTTGTCGATGACCGGGTAACGCGCCTCGTGCTCGTCGAAGAAGGCGTCGACGGCGCGCGCCCGCGCGGGCCGCGCCAGCCGCCGGAGGCCGCCCCGCTCGACGAACGGCTCCGGCCACGCCGCGAAGCGGTCCACGCGCCAGCCGATCTGGTGGCCGTGCTCCGCGTACAACTGGCCGTCTTCGGACCGCCAGGCTCCCCCGGCCGCCACGGCGACGCGGGCTCCGGGCGCCCCGAGCGCCCGCTCCACCCGCCGCGCCACGGCCGGAAAGAGCAGCGCGGCGTCGTGCTCGCCGGGCACGACGAACACCCGGTTCGACCCCGCGGCGGCGAACGCCGCGAGGGCGCGCACCGTGTCCGCGTGCGCCGCGAGCACGCGCTCCAGGCGCGCCAGGGACTCGGCTTCCGTGCAGCCGGACCCGGGACCGCCGGCCGCGCAGCGCTCTCCCGGAAGCCGGTCGAGCTCGAACGTGTCGCCGTTCAGGACGAGGTCGGCCGCGCCGCCGCCCTCCGCGTCGAGCGCATCGAGGAACAGCGCGAACTCGCCGCCCCAGCGGAAGTCCTCCGCGGCGAACCACTCCCCGGCCTCGTCCCGGCCGGGGCCCATGTGCAGGTCGGCCACGACGGCGACGAGCCGGGGCGCGCCGTTCCCGGGACCGAACGCCAGCGTCCCGAACGGCGGCGCCGGCGGCCACCACAACGGCGCCGTCACGGCCGCGGCGGCGGCGGCCACCGCCGCGCAGACCCCCAGGAACGTCCCGGCCGGGAGCAGGTCCGGAACCGCCGGCGAAACGCGGCGCGCCGATGCGCCGGCCCGCCGCTCGACGCCTGGCGGGTCCGTTCGGCGCCCGGCCGATCCTGGAGGAGTCCGCGCCGTTCTACGGAGCGGACTCCCGGGGCGCCGCGGCGAGCGAAAAGCGTGCGATTTCCTCATCGTTGCGCGCAATGACGTGGCGGTTCGCGTAGGCCGGGTGCGACCAGTTGACGTACGGCCCCTGCGCGCGCCGCCGCACGTACGGACTCGTGGGCTCGATCAGGCGCGTGCGGTCGATCTCCTCGTAGCCCTCCGGCGACAGGCGCGCGATCACGAGGTCGCCGCCGTCGGTGTTGATGAAGTAGCGGTCGCCGTGCCGGACGAAGAACGCCGTCGCCCAGCGCGCCGGGTCGCGGATGAGCTCCGCGGTCTGCCAGACCCGCCGCCCGGTCCGCAGCTCCAGGCAGCGCAGGATCCCTTCGCCGTCGACCCCGTAGACGTGGTCGCCCCGGATCACCGGCGTGCTGATCACCGAGTCCAGCGTGTCGAAGTCACGGCCGTGCTCCGGGTCGCTTTCGCCGACGCCCTGCCAGACCAGCGTGGCGCCGGGGTGACTCTCGGCCAGCCGCAGCATGCGCGCCCCGCCCCACTGCGAGGTGACGAACAGGTAGGGCCCGGCGCGGACCGGCGTCGGCACGCTCATCCCCATGTCGACGACGTGCGGCACGTCCCAGTAGACGGCGCCGGTCGCCGGGTCGAGCGCGCTGATCGCCCGCGGATGCCAGATGACGAGCTGCGGCACGCCGGCCGCCTCCATCAGGAAGGGCGCCGAGTAGCCCGGCTCCCAGTCGGACGACAGCGCCTGCCAGAGCACGTCGCCGGTGCGCTTGTCGAAGGCGACGACCTTGGCGTCGGGTTCGCCGCCCACGAGGCCGATGAGCCGGTCGCCGTCGACCAGCGGCGCGCCGGCGACGCCCCACGACGGAACGGTGGCGTCGAAGTCGCGGACGTAGTCCTTGCGCCACAGGACCCGGCCGTCGGCGGCGTCGAGGGCCAGCAGGTCGCCCATCGCCCCGAGCGCGTAGACCCGGCCGCCGTCGACGGTCGGCGTGGCCCGCGGCCCGATGGCGTAGGCGAGCTGCAGGCCGGCGTAGTCGGTCTCCCACTCGCGCGTCCAGAGCACCGCCCCGGTCTCCTCGTCCAGCGCCAGGATGCGCTCGACGGCCGCCGTGCGGTTCGGATCGGGGCGCCGCGCGTCGGTGACGAAGACGCGGCCGCCGGCCACCGCCGGCCCGGCGTAGCCGCCGTGGACCGGCGTCCGCCACGCGGCGGTCAGGCCGCCCTCGGGGAACGTCTCAAGGATGTCTGTGTCGGTCCAGACCCCGAGCCTGCCGGCGCCGCGCCACTCCGGCCAGTCGGCGGCGCGCAACGGCCACCCGGCGGCGGCGATGACGGCGATCGCGAAGAGGATCCTCGAGGCGGCGCGCACCCGCCCATCGTCTCACATTCCGGGGACCGATGCGAAGGTCGGGGCGCCTGACACCCGACGCCCCCCGTGGTACGGTAGTGCTCCGCGGAGAATGGAGCGGGGAGGTCGGGATGGGATCGACGCGCGGAGGAGTCCCCTTGCACGCGGGGGCGGCGGGGACGGACACGGCCGATGCGGGGGCCGGCGTCGCGATCCCGCGCCATCGGTTCACCGTCGACGACTTCGCGCGTCTGGGCGAAGCGGGAATCTTCGCCGAGGACGACCGCGTGGAGTTGATCGACGGCGAAGTCCGCGACATGACGCCCATCGGCCCGCCGCACGCCTGGATCGTCAACCGCCTGTTCCGGCGGCTCGTCCTGCAGTTGGGCGACCGCGCCTGGGTCAGCGCGCAGAACCCGCTTCGTCTGGACGGACACACCGAACCGCAACCGGATCTGGTGGTCGCACGGGGCGGCGGAGACGACTACGTCGAACGCCACCCGGAGGCGGGCGACGTCCTGCTCGTCGTCGAGGTCGCCGACTCCTCGCTGCGCTACGACCGCGCGGAGAAGATGCCGCGCTACGCGCGGGCGGGCATCCCGGAGGCCTGGCTGGTGGACGTCGCCGGCCGCGCGGTCACCGTGTACTCGGTCCCCGGCCCCGGCGGCTACGCCCGCGAGCAGGTCTTCCGGCAGGAGGCGGAGATCGAGTCGGCCACGGTCGCCGGCCTGCGCATCCCGGCCGACCAGATCGTCGGCCGCCCCGACGCCCGCCGCCGTCCCGGCCCTGCTATGCCGGCAGCCGAAACGCGAGCAGCTCCCCGGAGTGGCCGGCGCCGCTGACGGCGACCACCAGGTACTGCACGCCGTCGAGCAGATAGGTCATCGGCGACCCGGACTGCTGCGCCGGCAGGAACACCGCGCCCACCTCGGCCCCGGTCGCCTTGTCGTAGGCGCGCAGCATCGCGCCGCGTTCGCCGGACGGCGTGGTGTGGGTCCCGGGGTCCCCCGCGACGAGCAGCGTGCGGGTGACCAGCGTGCCGACGCTGCCGCGCTGGCCGGTGCGGGGGACGTCGAGGCCCCGCAGGGCGGGGTGGTTGCGGACGTTGTCCGGCGTCTCCCCGTGCGGGATCCGCCACAGGATCTCCCCGCGGTCCATGTCGATGGCCGCGATCACCCCGTAGGGCGGTTTCAGCAGCGGCAGCCCCTGGACGGTGAGCCGGGCGCGTCCGCGCTCCTCGGCGGTCAGCCGCGGGCGCGGCGGCGCATCGAACTCCGTGCGGCCGCCGCCGGCGCTCGACCCGGCCCCGCCCGACGTGCGCGGCCCGGCGACGGCGTTGCCCTGGATGAAGGCCATGTCGGACTGCCCCGGATAGGGAGGCACGATCGAGAGCAGGCCGAGCGAGCTGTTGGACGAGACGTAGAGTATCCGCGTCTCCGGATCGAAGGAGCCGCCCGGCCAGTTGGCGCCGCCGCCCTGGGCCGGGGCCATCAGGGTGCCGAGCGGCCCGTCGAGGCGGCTCACCACCGGCGGCGTGAAGATCGGCCCGAGCCGGAAGAACGAGGCGCGCTCGACCGCGGCGGCGCGCAGCCCCGGCGTGAAGTCGATCAGGTCGTCGAGCGTGACGCCCTGCCGGTCGTAGGCGGGCGGCTTCGTCGGGAACGGCTGGGTGGGCGAATACCATTCCCCCGGCACGTCTCCCGCCGGGACCGGCCGCTCCTCGATCGGCCAGATCGGCTCCCCCGTCTCGCGGTCGAAGACGTACAGGAACGCCTGCTTGGTCGGCTGCGCGACCGCCTTGCGCACCTCGCCGTCGATCGTCAGGTCCAGCAGGATCGGCGCGCACGGCACGTCGTGGTCCCAGATGCCGTGGTGCACGAACTGGAAGTGCCAGCGGCGCTCGCCGGTGTACAGGTCCACCGCCACCAGGCTCTCGGCGAAGAGGTTGTCGCCCGGCCGGTTGCCGCCGAAGTAGTCGCCGGTGGCCGCCTCGACCGGCAGATAGACGAGTCCCAGCTCCGGGTCCACCGAGATCTGGCCCCACACGCCGGTGTTGCCGGTGTAGACCGCCGAGTCGGCCAGCCACGTCTCGCGCCCGAACTGGCCGGGGCGGGGAATGGTGTGGAAGATCCACAGGCGCTCGCCGGTGCGGGCGTCGTAGCCGCGGACGTAGCCCTTCACGTTGGCCCGGCTGCGCGGATTGCCGCCGGTCCGGTGGGCGGCCCCGACGACGATGACGTCGCCGGCCACGATCGGCGTCGCGTGCAGGCCGATCTCGCCCGTCACCGGGTCGATCGGCTGGTCGGCCTCCCGCTTCAGGTCGACCATGCCGTCCGTCCCGAACTCCGGAACGCGCCGCCCGGTGGCGGCGTCGAGGGCGATCAGCCGGTAGCCCGGGGTCACGTAGACGACCCGGGGCGGCTCGCCCTCGGCCTCCCAGTACGCCAGCCCGCGCCCGGACAACTGCCGCGGCGCGGCGGAGCCGCGCGCCCCCTCGTCGAGGCGGTGCATCCACCGCAGCTCGCCGGTCGCCGCGTCGAGCGCCACCACCGCCCGCCGGGACCCGGCGGTCGTGTACAGCACCCCGTCGACGACCAGCGGGGTCGACTGGAAGCGGTACTCCGGGGCGGGGCCGAAGTTGTCCGTCCCGAACCGCCACGCCACTTCCAGCTCGCCGAAGTTGCCGGCGTCGATCTGGTCGAGCGGCGCGTAGCGGGTGTGGCCGAGGTCGCCGCCGTAGGTGCGCCACTCGCCGTCCGGCGCGCCCGTCTGGGCCGCCGCCACCGCCGCCCACGACGCAACCGCCAGCGGACCGAGGAACCGCATGATTCTGAGCATGCCGGCAGTATACGCGCGAATCCGGCTCATCGAGAGCCGCCGAAGGCCACGTGGTGATTCGCCATGCACGCGCGAAATCCCGGCCCCGCCGGACCGGCCCGCGGCGCGCCCGGACGGAGCCGGCCTGTCGGATCCGGCTGTCCGACGGGCGAAAGTGGACCGCGGGGTGTGCGAACGCCTTGCGATGCGTCCGGGACGAGCGCGTCGAAGGCCGGTCAGCCGCCGGCCCGCGCCAGGGCGGCGGCGAGCGCGCGCTTCGCGAACACCGGGATCATCGCGCGGCGGTAGTCGGCGCTGGCGTGGAGGTCGCCGTTCAGGTCATCGACCCCGTCGCCGGCGACGCGCGCCGCCTCGGCGACGGTTTCCGGGGTCGCCGGACGGCCCGCGAGCGCCGCCTCGACGTTGCCGAGCCGGGAAGGACACGCCGCCGCCCCGGTCAGACCGACGCGGGCCGACGCGATCCGGCCGGCGCTCGTCTCCAGGGCCGCCGCGACGCCGACGACGGCGAAGCGCGAGGCGCGCTGGTGCAGCTTGGCGTACGCCGCCGCGCGCACCGGCGCGAACGTCACGCCGGTGAGGATCTCGTCGGCGGCCAGGTCGACGGTGAACATGCCCTGGAAGAAGTCGCGGGCCGCGGCGGCGCGGACGCCCGTGGGACCCGCCACGCGGAAGTCGGCGTCGAGGGCGAGCATGGTCGCCGGGTAGTCGGCGGCGGGGTCGGCGTGGGCGAGGCTGCCGCCCAGCGTCCCGCGGTTGCGGACCTGCTGATCGCCGATCAGCGCGGCGGTCTCGGCCAGCGCCGGACACCGCTCCCGCAGCAGCGGCGAGACCGCGACGTCGTGGTGCGTGGTTCCGGCGCCGATCTCGATCCGGCCCTCCGTCTCGCGGACGCCGGCGAAGTCCGGGACGTGCGCCACGTCGATCAGCACCGCCGGCTCGCTCAGCCGCAGCTTCATCAGCGGCACGAGGCTGTGCCCGCCGGCGATCAGCTTGCCGGCGCCGCCCGCGGCGGCCAGCTTCGCGAGGGCGTCGTCGAGCGAGACGGCGCGTTGGTACTCGAAGGCGGTCGGGATCATGCGTCGGCGCTCCCGGCTGACTCGCGCCCGTGGATGATGCGCCACAGCTTCTCGGGGCGCAGCATCATGTCGAGGTGCCGCACGCCGAGGCCGCTCAGGGCGTCGACCGCGGCGTTGACGATGCACGGCGTCGAACCGATGGTCCCGGCTTCGCCCACGCCCTTCGCGCCCAGCGGATTGACCGGCGTCGGCGTGACCGTGTTGTCGAGTTCGAAGCGCGGGAAGTCGCTGGCGCGCGGCAGCGCATAGTCCATGAACGAGGCGGTCAGCGGCTGCCCGTCGGCGTCGTAGGCGACCTCCTCGATCAGCGCCTGCCCGATGCCCTGGGCGAGTCCGCCGTGGATCTGCCCCTCGACGATGAGCGGGTTGATCAGGTGGCCGGCGTCGTCGACCGCCACCATCTTCAGCAGCCGCGGCTCGCCGGTCTCCCGGTCGACCTCCAGCATCGCGACGTGGCAGCCGAAGGGATAGGTGTTGTTCTTCGGCTCGAAGAACGCCTCGTCGCTCAGTCCCGGGGTCAGCCCCTCGGGCAGCCGGATCGGCCGGTAGGCCCAGGCGGCGACCTCGGCGAACGGCTTCGCCGACGCCGGCGCGCCCCGGACGGCGATCGCGCCGTTCTCGAAGACCAGGTCGCTTTCGTGCGCCTCGAGCAGGGCCGCGGCGAACTTCGCCATCTTGGCCTTCACCTTCGCGCCCGCGGCGTGCAGCGCCGCGCCGCCGACCGCCTGCGAACGGCTGCCGAAGGTGCCGATGCCCTGCTTCACCACCGCGGTGTCGCCGTGGTGGATCGTCACGTGGTCGAGCGGCACGCCGAACTGATCGGCCAGCATCTGCGCGAAGGTGGTCTCGTTGCCCTGGCCGTGCGGCGACACGCCGGTCGTCGCGCTGATCCGGCCGTCGCGCTCGACGGTGACCTGCGAATGCTCCCAGCCGCCGGGCGGCAACGACGACGACGGCCCCATGCCGCAGATCTCGACGTACATCGACAGACCGAGGCCGACCAGGCGGCCGTCGGCCCGCGCCGCGTCGCGCTCGCGCCCGAGCCGTTCCCAGTCGGCGACGCGCAGCGCGCGGTCGAGCGCCTTCTCGTAGTCGCCGGAGTCGTAGACCGCCCCCGTCTCGGTCCGGAAGGGGAACCGGTCGGGCGGGATGAAGTTCTTGCGCCGCAGCTCGGCCGGGTCCATCGCCAGCTCGCGGGCCAGCATGTCCATCGCCCGCTCGACGAAGTAGGCCGCCTCGGGCCGCCCGGCGCCGCGGTAGGCGTCGGTGGGCGTCTTGTTGGTGAAGACCTCGGTCAGCGTCGCGCGGACGGCGGGGAACGCGTAGGTCGCGTTGGCCATCGTCATGCTGTTGGTCGGCACGCCGGCGGTCAGCAGCATGTTGTAGGCGCCTATGTCGGCGATGATCCGCATCCGCAGCCCCAGCACCCGGCCGTCCCGCCGGGCCGCCAGCTCCACGCAGGCGATCAGGTCGCGGCCGTGCACGGTGGCGAGGAACGCCTCGGAGCGGTCCTCGATCCACTTGATCGGCACGCCGAGCCGCTTCGACAGCGCCGCCGCGACGTACTCCTCGCCGTAGACGTTGATCTTGGCGCCGAAGCCGCCGCCCACCTCCGGCGCTATGGCCCGCACGCGGTCCTGTCCCAGGTCGAGCATCCGCGCCACGAAGGTGCGCAGGACGTGGGGATTCTGGCTCGACGACCAGAGGGTCAGCGTCTCGCGGCCCGGTTCGTAGTGCGCCACGACGCCGCGCGCCTCGATGGAGCTCGGCGCCAGCCGCTGGTTCACCATGCGCTGGGCGATCACCACGTCGGCCGCCTCGAACGCCGCGTCGACGGCCGTGTCGTCCACCGCCCCCTTGCGCCCGACCCCGGTGCCGGCCGGCAGCGGGCCGAGGGCGACGTTGTTCGGGAAGTCGGCGTGCAGCACCGCCGCCTCGCCGCTCATCGCGGCCTCGGGGTCGACCACCGCCGGCAGCGGCTCGTAATCGACGGCGACGGCGTCGGCCGCGTCCCGCGCCACGTAACGGTCGCACGCCACCACCACCGCGACCGGATCGCCGACGAAGCGGACCGTGTCGACCGCCACCGCCCGATGCTCGGGCGACGGGAACGGCGTGCCGATCGGCATCGGCGCGAGGAACTCCGCGATCCGCGCCCCGGTGAAGACCGCCTCCACGCCATCGAGCGCCTCGGCCGCGCCGGTGTCGATCGAGCGGATCCGGCCGTGCGCGACGTCGCTGCGCTTGAACGCGAGGTGCCGCATGCCGGCGATCTTGACGTCGTCGACGTAGGTCCCGCGCCCCCGGATCAGGCGCGGGTCCTCGCGCCGCTTGACGCGCTGGCCGACGAGCTTCGGCAGGACGGGTGTTGCGGTCATGGGGTCATCTCGGCACATGAACGTGGCCCACGCACACGTTGACGAAGGCGCTGTCCCGAGCGCCCGCGATCTCCCGGCGATCCACGATCGGAAGATCCAGCACCGTTGCAAGATCCGGGGCGCGCATCGGATCCGGCGGGCATCCACCGTATAATCCACCGGTTCCCCCCCGCGCGTCCATGCATCACCGCCGCATCCGCAACTTCTCGATCATCGCACACGTCGATCCGGGCGCCGGTGCGCCGCGGCCGGAGCGTTTCCTTCAGTCCCGCCACCTCGATCAGGTCGCGCAGTGCGTTGCGGTCAGGAGCCCCGCGTTGGCGGCGCTCGAATAGACCTTTCCCCGCGGCCGGTCGATGAACTTCTTGTTCTTGAAGTCCGCCGTCAGGTCCGCGTCGCCGGTGTGCAGCAGGCGCACGCCGGCGGCTCTCGCCAGGGCCAGCACGTGCGGGTCGTCGGAACGAAGGTCCGGGTCGGCCCGCAACCGGCGTTCGTCGTCGGCGAACCGGTCGGCGGAGACCAGCGTGGCCCTGCCGGCCCGGGCGTAGGTCAGCAGCCGGTCCCGTGTCCGGCGTCCCACCTCCCGGGCGAAGACGCCGCCCGTCGAATAGACGATGCGGCCGCCCCGATCCAGCTAGGCGCGCAGGGGCGCGGCGTCCTCGCCGGGCGGATCGGCGAGAAACGCTCCGAGCCGGTTGGCGTCCACGATGATGCACATCGCCGGGTCTCAGTCCGCGAAACCGAGCAGACTGTCCGTCTCCTTGACGAAAAAATCGCGGTATGACGCCGGCGCATTCCGCAGGTTGCCGTCCTCGTCCAGGGTCAGGTTGTGGATCGTGACGGCGGAGCCCGCCGGCTCGAAGTACAGGATGGACACGTCGTCCGGTTTCAGGAGCCCCTTGCGGACCGAGATGCGGATGCGGTCGATGACGTAGTCGCTGTGGGTCTCGATCAGGAACCGGTTTCCGCGCTTTCCGCAGGCTTCGACGAACAGGCTGGCGAGCTCCGCCTGTCCGCGGGGATGCAGGTGGACTTCCGGTTGCTGGAGCAGGAACGTGCGCCCCGCCGCGCGCCGGCCCCGCGGCCCGCTCCGGCCGAGTTCTCCCGCCGCCAGGACGTCGACCAGAATCGGCAGGCTCTGGCTCACGCCGTAGCCGACGTCCATGATGTTCGCGTGCGGCCCCGAGCGGACCTTGACCTGCAACTGAAAGGGGTCGCTCGTCTGCTTGCCGTGGCGCTTGACCTTGATGTCCGAGAACAGCCCGGACCCGCGGCCGAAGTCGACGAGGCCGTCGTGAAGCGACGTCCAGTCGCCCTTTTCCGTGCGGCTCAGCCGCATCATCAGCATCGGGACGTGCTCGCCCTCGGGGGAGGCGGTCTCGCGCACCGGATCGTAGGTGCGTCGAGGTTTCGAGCGGAGCGGCGCGACCGGGATCAGTCCCGGGAGACGGGAGGGCCAGACGAGTTTCGCGCGCCGCCGCCGACTGGCTGTCGCTTCGTTGTAGTCGGCGACGTAGCGGGCGGCGACTCCGGCGAGTTTTGCGCGCCGCCGCCGACTGGCTGTCGCTTCGGGCGGTCGGAACAGGTTGCCGAGGTACTCTGCGACCGGCTGCAAGCCGGAAAATTCACGACGGATTCCTTCCCGCTCCGCGGCGAAGTCCGTCAGGAAGTCCATCGTGAACCTCGCTTCTCCGAACGGGACAGGCGCCTCCACGACCCGGTCCGGGATCCGGAAAGTGGTTCCATCGGCGCTGCGCTGCAGCTCCAGGAACGAGTCGGAATCGAAGTCGAAACGCAGGGACGACACGACCGGCTGCGAGCCCTGTTCTCGAAAGGCGGCGCGCAGGGTGTACGGCGGCGTCCTGCCGTCCGCCGGCTCGATCTCGAGGCCGAGTTCGAACGCGTCGATGCGCCCGCCGGGGCCGCGCCGGGAGCGGACGACGTCGCGGAACGACCCCATCGGGAACGGTTCTTCGTTGAAGTCCGGCCCGTGGTCGAAGTACGGCCGGGACAACACCCGGTGCAACACCCCGTAGCAGCCCAGGAACGTGGTCTTGCCCGTGCTGTTCTCGCCCACGAGCAGCGTGATCGGGCGCAGGGCGCCCTGCTGTTCGCCCTGGAAACAGCGCACGTCCCGCAGGATCAGCCTCTTCGGATCGTCCATGTGAACATCGTTCCGTTCCCGGCGGCCCGCGCCGGCCGCGGCCGGCGCCCGGGTTCCGGCGGGCAGGTTCCGGCGCGCCGTGCGGCTCCCGTTTCGGTCGCCGTTTCACGCGCGCGCGGCGGTCCCCGGCGCGCCGCATCGGATCCGGCGGGCGTCCACCGTATAATCCACCGGTTCCCCCCCGCGCGTCCATGCATCACCGCCGCATCCGCAACTTCTCGATCATCGCACACGTCGATCACGGGAAATCGACCCTCGCGGATCGCTTCCTGGAGATCACCGGGGCGTTGCGGCCGCGCGAGATGGAGGCGCAGGTCCTCGACTCGATGGACCTGGAGCGGGAGCGGGGCATCACCATCAAGGCCCACGCGGTGCGCCTGTCGTACACGGCGGACGACGGCGAGTCCTACGTCCTGAACCTCATCGACACGCCCGGCCACGTCGACTTCTCGTACGAGGTCACCCGCTCGCTGGCCGCCTGCGAGGGCGCGCTGCTGCTGGTCGACGCCTCGCAGGGGGTCGAGGCGCAGACGGTCGCCAACGCCTACCTGGCGGTCGACAACGACCTGGAGATCGTCCCGGTCATCAACAAGGTGGACCTGCCCGGCGCGCGGCTGGACGAGACGGCGGCGCAGATCGAGGACCTGGTCGGGCTGGACCCGGCGCAGGCGCTGCTGGCGAGCGCCAAGGAGGGCCGCGGCGCGCGCGAGGTCCTCGAAGCGGTCGTCACCCGGCTGCCGCCGCCGGACGGCGACCCGGAGGGGCCGCTGAAGGCGCTGATCTTCGACTCGTGGTACGACGCCTACCGCGGCGTCATCGTCCTGATCCGCGTCGTCGACGGCGCCGTCCGGCCGCGGATGAAGGTGCGGCTGATGGCCGCCGGGCAGGACCACGAGGTGGAGCAGGTGGGGGTCTTCGCGCCGAAACCGCGGGCGGTGGAGCGGCTCGGCGTCGGCGAGGTGGGCTTTCTGATCGCCAACCTGAAGAACGTGGCGGACGCGCGCATCGGCGACACCGTGACCGGGGCGTCGCGTCCCGCGGCGCGGCCCCTGCCGGGCTTCCAGGAAACGAAGCCGATGGTCTTCGCCGGACTCTACCCGGTGGAGAGCCACCAGTACCCGGAGCTGCGCGAGGCGCTGGAGAAGCTGCGCCTGAACGACGCGGCGTTCTTCTTCGAGCCGGAGACCTCCGCCGCGCTCGGCTTCGGGTTCCGCTGCGGGTTCCTCGGCCTGCTGCACATGGAGATCGTGCAGGAGCGGCTCGAACGCGAGTTCGGCATGGACCTGGTCACGACCGCGCCCGGCGTGCTGTACCGCGTGACCACCACCGACGGCGAAGTGTTCGAGATCGACAGCCCGGCCAAACTGCCCGACGCCGGCCGCGTCGCGCGGGTCGAGGAGCCGGTGATCACGGCGATGATCCTCACGCCCGCCGAGCAGGTGGGCGGCATCCTGCAGCTCTGCCAGGAGAAGCGCGGCGTGCAGAAGGCGCTGGAGTACCACGCGGCGCACCGCGTGCTGATCTCCTACGAGCTGCCGTTCAACGAGGTGGTGCTCGACTTCTACGACCGGCTGAAGACGCTGTCGCGGGGGTACGCGTCGCTCGACTATCATGTGAGCGGCTACTGGGAGTCGCCGCTCGTCAAGCTCGACCTGCTGGTCAACGGCGAGCCGGTCGACGCGCTGTCGGTCATCGTCCACCGGGACTCCGCCTACGCGCGGGGGAAGGCGCTGGCGAGCAAGCTGCGGGGGCTGATCCCGCGCCAGATGTTCGAAGTGGCGATCCAGGCGGCGATCGGCACGCGCATCGTGGCGCGCGAGAGCGTCCGGGCGCTCCGCAAGAACGTGCTCGCCAAGTGCTACGGGGGCGACGTCTCCCGCAAGCGGAAGCTGCTGGAGAAGCAGAAGGAGGGCAAGCGGCGGATGAAGCGGGTGGGCAGCGTCGAGATCCCGCAGGAAGCGTTCCTCGCGGTGTTGAGGGTCGACTCGTGACGAGGGCCGGGACTCGGGCGCGGAGCGGGGCGCGGACGGCCGCCGGGACGCGGGCGCGGAGCGGGGCGCGGGCGTCGGCGCCCGGCCCGCCGCCCTGGCGCAAGTCGACGGCCCGCGAGTACTTCGAGTCGATCGTCATCGCCGCCATCCTGGCCCTGTTCGTGCGCACGTGGGTGGTGCAGGCGTTCACCATTCCGACCGGCTCGATGGAGCACAACCTGCTGGTCGGCGACTACCTGCTCGTCAACAAGTTCGTCTTCGGACCGGCGGGGGGCGAGCGTCTTCTGCTGCCGCAGGAGGAGGTGTCGCGCGGCGACGTCCTCGTGTTCAAGTTCCCGCGGGACCCCGAGCGGGACTTCATCAAGCGGGTCATCGGGCTGCCCGGCGAGACGCTCGAAGTGCGCGCGGGCGAGGTCCACGTCGACGGCGAACCGCTCGACGAGCCGTGGCTGCGGCAGCCGGGCACGGCGTCGGCGGCCGGGGCGGCGGTGATTCCCCGCCGCGACGACCACGGGCCGGTCGAGATTCCCGCCGGCCACTACTTCATGATGGGCGACAACCGCGGCAACTCCGAGGACAGCCGCGTCTGGGGGCCGTTGCCGCGGGACCACGTCAAGGGCCGGGCGGTCGTCCTCTACTGGTCGTACGACTCGGGGAACCCGGTGGTGCTGCCCGAGCCGGGCCTCGGCGCCGCCCTGCGGCGGGCCGGCTCGATGGCGGTGCACTTCTTCACCCGCACGCGCTGGGACCGGATGTTCCGCCCGGTGCGCTGACGCCCGGCGTTTCCTCGCTTCGCGGCGCGGCCGGGCCGGGTGGCAGCGCGTGGATGCGTCGACGAACCGCGAATTCGCGCCGTCCGCCGCGCGGGCCGACCTGCCGCGGGACTCGCTCGACGTGCTGGTCCTCCTGCGCCTGGCGGGGATGAGGGCGACGAGGACCGGCCCGCCCGCCCGTTCTTGACCCGCCGCGCGGCGTCGCACAGAATCAGCGCACGTGCAGCAGCCGCCCCCGGCGCCTCCGGCTCCCCCGCTCGAGCAGGCAGCCCGCTGTCCGCTCCTGGACAACGACCCCGAGGCGTGGATCCGGTGCTGCACCGCCCGCTTCCTGCCGGTCGCCCGCCGGGTGGCGGGGGACGACGACGCGGCCCGCGACGCCCTGCACCAGAGCTGGCTGATCGTGATGCAGAAGGTGCGGCAGTACCGCGGCGGCCCCCCCGCCTGCGGGTGGGTGGCCGCGATCGTGCGCCACGAGGCGGGGCGCGCCGCCGCCGGGAGGGCGCGGCGGCACGAAGTTCCGCTGGAGACCGGGACGCGGGCGGCGGGGCCGCCGTTCCCCGCGGCCGGCGCGTCGCCCGAGACGGCGGCGGCCGAACGGGAGCTGGTGCGCCTGCTGCTGGCGGTGCTCGACGAACTGCCGCCGAAGTACGGTGAGGTCGTCCGCCTGCGGGACATCGAGGAGCAGTCGACCGAGGACGTCGCCCGCCGGCTGCGCATCTCCCGCGACCACGTCGCGGTGCGCCTGAACCGCGCGCACCGGCTGCTGCGCCGGCGCTTCGAGCAGCGGCTCGCCGACGGCCCGGAGTCCCGGAGCGGCCCGGCGGCCGCTCCGGCCTGCTGACCGCCAATCGTCGCCTTGCGGCTCCGCTCGGCGCCCAACCAGTCCCACGGGAGTCCGCGCCGTGCTACGGCGCCGACTCCTGACTGGGCGCGTCCCGCGCCAAGCCCCCTGACGCCCCTCCCGACCGGCCGGCGCCCGCCGTTTCCCGGCGGTCCACGAAAAAAGTTCGGAAACCTGTAATCGTACGCCCCTCCGAGCCCTCTATGCATGTGAGGGGGAAATCGCGATGTCGCTCACCACCTGTTTCGTCAAAACCCGTTCCTTGCTGCGGACCCTGTTCCGTCGCGGCCAGGTGGATCGGGACCTTCAGCGGGAGCTCGCCGCGCACTTCGACCTGCTCGTGGACCGGAAGATCGCGGAGGGCGCGTCGCCGCGCGAGGCGCGGCGCGCCGCCCGGCTGGAGCTCGGCGACCTGGAGTCCGTCTCGGAGCAGGTGCGGCAGGTCCGCTCCGGGGCGTGGATCGAGCAGGCCGCGCGAGACGTGTCGCGGAGCCTCCGCTCCGTCGTCCGGGACCCGCTGTTCGCGGCCGTGACGGTGCTGACGCTGGGACTCGGCATCGGCGCGGCCACCGCCGTCTTCACGCTGATCAGCAGCAGCGCGCTGCGTCCGTTGCCGGTGGAAGATCCGGACCGTCTGGCCCGGCTCTTTCGCGGGGACGGGCAGTGGGAAAACTGGACCTGGCCGGTCTGGGAGGAGTTCGCCCGCAGGTCCGACCACTTCGCCGGGGTGTTCGCGTCGAGCCGGGCGACCTTCGACGTCGCCGCGTCGGGCGAGAGCCGGTTCGTGGAGGGGCTGTGGGCGAGCGGCGGGTTCTTCGAGACGCTCGGGGTGCGGCCGCTCCTCGGCCGTGTCTTCACGGCCGCCGACGATCGCCCCGGCTGCGGCGCGGACGGCCCGGTGGCGGTGATCGGCCACCGGTTCTGGCGCGAGCACTTCGGGGGCGGCGGGGACGTCGTCGGACGCCGGCTGCCGCTGAACGGCGTGCCCTTCACGGTGATCGGCGTCACGCCCCCGGAGTTCTTCGGACCGACGGTCGGGCGGACGTTCGATGCGGTGGTCCCGCTGGGGTGCGCGGCGGTGGTGTACGGCGCCCGGGCGCTCGGCAACCCGTGGAACCACTGGCTGAACGTCACGTTCCGGCTCGGGCCCGACCAGACGTTGACGGCGGCGGCGACGATGGTGCGTGCGTGGCAGCCGGCGATTCGGGACGCGACCATGCCCGACCAGATGCCCGCGGCCGACCGGGAACGCTGGCTGCGCGATCCGCTGCTGCTGTTGCCGGCCGGCGACGGCGGCGCGTCGACGCTGTGGCGGCGGCATCGGGCGTCGCTGCTGGCGCTGCTGGCGATCGCGGGCCTGCTGCTGGCGGTGACGTGCGCGAACGTCGCCAACCTGATGCTGGCGCGGGGGGTGGCGCGGCGGCGGGAGGTCGCCCTGCGGGTGGCGCTGGGCGCGACGCGGTGGCAGGTGGCCCGTCTGGTGCTGCTGGAGGGCGCGCTGCTGGCGGCGGCCGGGGGCGCGGCGGGTCTGTTCGCGGCCTCGTGGATGACGCGGCTGCTGGTGTTGGGGCTGTCTCAGCGCGCCGGCGAGGTGTTCGTCGACGTGTCGCCCGACTGGCGCGTGGCGGCGTTCGCGGCGGCGGCGTCGGCCGGGGCCGTGCTGCTGTTCGGGGCGGCGCCGGCGGTGCGGGCCGGGCGGGCGGAGCCGCGGGCGGCGCTGGCGGGTCAGGGTCGCATTGCGCATTCAGGCGGGCGCGTGTCGCCGGACCGGGCGATCCTGGTGGGTCAGGTGGCGGTGTCGCTGGTGCTGGTGGCGGCGGCGGGGCTGTTCGTCAGGACGTTCACGACGCTGGCCGGCCGGGACGCGGGAGTCGACCGGGACCGCGTCCTGCTGGTGACGCCGCACGCCTTCGGGGAGACCGCCGCCGCGTCCCGCGCGGACCGGCTGCGCCGCTACGAGCGCATCCGCGAGGCGGTGGGCCGTCTGCCGGGCGTGTCGCACGCGGCGGTGTCGTTTCCGACGCCCCTGAGTCCGAACACGTTGCGCGTGCCGATCGACCCCGCCGACGCGCCCGGGGTCCCGGAACAGGAGCGCTGGATCCGGGCCGCCATGGTCAGCCCCGGCTGGTTCGCCACGTACGGAGCGCCGCTGCTGCGCGGGCGGGACTTCCGCGTCGACGATCTGACCGGGACGCGCCCCGCGGCGATCGTGAACGAGGCGTTCGTGCGGCGGTTCATGGGCGGCCGGAGTCCGCTGGGCCGCACCATCGGCCTGCGGTACGAGCCCGACCGGCGCTACGTCGTCGTCGGCGTGGCCGGCGACGTTGCGGCCGAGTCGTTGCGCGACGTCGTCGGTCCGGCGCTGTACGTCCCGCTCGGCCGGGCCGGCGACCTCGTGACCCTCGGCGGCGCGGTGACCATGCGGACCCCCGAGAGCGGGATCTTCACGGTCGCCGTGCGCGCGGAGCGGGGATCTCCGGCGGCGCTGGCGGGGAGCGTCGTGGCGGCGATCCGGGAGGTCGAGCCGACGCTGACCAGCGAAGCGCGGACGCTGGCCGCGCAGGTCGACGGCACGCTGCGGCAGGAACGGCTGACGGCGGTCGTCGCGGGGCTGTTCGGGGGGCTGGCCCTGCTGCTGGCCGCGGTCGGGCTGTACGGCGTGACCCTGCTAGCGCTGCGGCGGCGGCGGGTGGAGATCGGCCTGCGGATGGCGCTGGGCGCGACGCGGGGCCGGGTGCTGGGGGGCGCGCTGCTGCGGGTCGGCGCGCTCGTGGGCGCCGGCGTGGCCCTCGGCGTTCCCGCCAGTCTCGCGGTCGGACGGTTTCTGGGCGTTTTGCTCCATGGCGTGGAGCCGCACGACCCGGCGACGCTGGCGGCGGCGGCCGGCGTGCTGCTCCTGGCCGGGGTGGGCGCGGGTCTGGCGGCGGCGGTCCCCGCCGTGCGGATGGATCCGTCGCGGGTGCTGCGGCAGGGGTAGCGGTGCTCGGCGCGGACCAGGGAACGGGAGAGACGTCATGGCCTTCGACTTCGGATGGTGCGCCAGGATTCGAACGACGGTTCGGTCCCTGCTTCGCCGGGAGCGTGTCGATCGCGATCTCGACCGGGAGCCGACCGGGCACTTCGAGCTGCTCGTGGACCAGAAGACCGCGTTGGGCACGTCGCCGCGGGAGGCGCGTTGCGCGGCCCGCCGGGAGTTCGGTGACGTGCGGCGCGTCACCGAACAGGTGCGGGACGTCCTGCCCGGCGGGTGGATCGACCGGGTTGCGCGAGACGTGTCGCGGAGCCTCCGATCCGTCGTCCGGGACCCGCTGTTCGCGGCCGTGACGGTGCTGACGCTGGGACTCGGCATCGGCGCGGCCACCGCCGTCTTCACGCTGATCAACAGCAGCGTGCTGCGGCCGCTGCCGGTGGAGGATCCGGACCGTCTGGTTCGTCTCGTCCCCGCCGATCGGCCCGGCTGGTGGCCCCACACGATCTGGAGCGAGATCGACCGTCGGTTCGCCGACGCGTTCGACGGGGCGTTCGCGTCGGCCCGCACGGCGTTCGACGTCGCCGCGTCGGGAGAGAGCCGGTTCGTCGAGGGTCTCTGGGCGAGCGGCCGGTTCTTCGAGACGCTGGGGGTGAAGCCGATGCTCGGCCGGACGTTCACGGCCGCCGACGATCGGCCCGGCTGCGGCGCGGACGGCCCGGTGGCGGTGATCGGCCACCGCTTCTGGCGCGAGCACTTCGGGGGGCGCCCGGACGTCGTCGGACGCCTGCTGCCGCTGAACGGCGCGCCCTTCACCGTGGTCGGCGTCACGCCCCCGGAGTTCTTCGGTCCGACCGTCGGCCGGACGTTCGACGTGGCGGTTCCGCTGGGGTGCGAGGCGGTGGTGCGCGGCGGCCGGTCGTCGCTCGGCAGCCCCTGGAACAACTGGCTGAACGTCACGCTTCGCCTTCGGCCCGCACAGTCCCTCGCGGAAGGGACGGCGACGCTGCGCGCGTGGCAGCCGGCGATTCGCGAGGCCGCCATGCCGCCGGGGATCGGCGCGGCCGGGAGGGAACGCTGGCTGAGCGGCGGGATGAGGCTGTCGCCGGCCGGCGACGGCCGTGCGTCGACGCTGTGGCAGCGTCATCGGGCGTCGTTGCTGGCGCTGCTGGCGATCGCGGGCCTGCTGCTGGTGGTGACGTGCGCGAACGTGGCCAACCTGATGCTGGCGCGGGGGTTGGCGCGGCGGCGGGAGGTCGCCCTGCGGGTGGCGCTGGGCGCGACGCGGTGGCAGGTGGCCCGTCTGGTGCTGCTGGAGGGCGCGCTGCTGGCGGTGGCGGGCGGCGCGGCGGGTCTGTTCGCGGCCTCGTGGATGACGCGGCTGCTGGTGCTGGGGCTGTCTCAGCGCGCCGGCGAGGTGTTCGTCGACGTGTCGCCCGACTGGCGTGTGGCGGCGTTCGCGGCGTCGGCGTCGGCGGGGGCCGTGCTGCTGTTCGGCGCGGCGCCGGCGATGCGGGCCGGGCGGGCGGACCCGCGGGCGGCGCTGGCGGGGCAGGGCCGCCTGCCGCGGCCGGGCGGCCGGGTGTCGCCGGACCGGGCGATCCTGGTGGGTCAGGTGGCGGTGTCGCTGGTGCTGGTGGCGGCGGCGGGGCTGTTCGCGCGGACGTTCACGGCCCTCGCGGGATCGGACGCGGGGTTCGATCGGGATCGGGTGCTGCTGGTCACGCCGCACGCCTTCGGGGAGACCGCCGCCGCGTCCCGCGCGGACCGGCTGCGCCGCTACGAGCGCATCCGCGAAGCGGTGGGCCGTCTGCCCGGCGTGTCGCGCGCGGCCGTGTCGTTCCCCACGCCCGCGAGTCCGGACGCCTGGAGGGTGCTGCTCGACCCGCGCGACGCCCCCGGACTGCCGCAACCGGAACGCTGGGTCACGGCGACGATGGTCAGTCCGGACTGGTTCGCGACGTACGGCGTGTCGATGCTTCGCGGGCGGGATTTTCGCGTCGACGATCTGACCGCGACTCGTCCGGCGGCGATCGTGAACGGGGCGTTCGTGCGCCGGTTCCTGAGCGGCGGAGAACCGCTGGGCCGGACGTTCGGCCTGCAGCACGAGCCCGATCGACGGCACGTCGTCGTAGGCGTCGTCGAGGACCTCGCGTACGCGTCGTTGCGCGATTCCGTCGGTCCGGCGTTGTACGTCCCGCTGGGGCGCGCCGGCGAACTGACCCCCATCGGCGGCCGGCGGTCCGTCTACAGTCCTCCCAGCGGCATGTGGACCGTGGCCGTTCGTTCGGAGGGAGATCCGGCAGCGCTGACCGGAAGCGTCGTGGCGGCGATTCACGAGGTCGAGCCGACGCTGACCAGCGAAGCGCGGACGCTGGCCGCGCAGGTCGACGGCACGCTGCGGCAGGAACGGCTGACCGCGATCGTCGCGGGGCTGTTCGGGGGGCTGGCCCTGCTGCTGGCGGCGGTCGGGCTGTACGGGGTGACCCTGCTGGCGCTGCGGCGGCGGCGGGTGGAGATCGGCCTGCGGATGGCGCTGGGCGCGACGCGGGGCCGAGTGCTGGGGGGCGCGCTGCTGCGCGTAGGCGCGCTCGTGGGCGCCGGCGTGGCCCTCGGGGCGCCCGCGAGTCTCGCGGCCGGGCGGTCGCTGGGGACGCTGCTGCACGGTGTGGAGCCGCACGACCCGGCGACGCTGGCGGCGGCGGCCGGCGTGCTGGTCCTGGCCGGGGTGGGCGCGGGTCTGGCCGCGGCGGTCCCCGCCGTGCGGACGGATCCGTCGCGGGTGCTGCGGCAGGGGTAGCGGGGGGCGGTGACGGCGGCTTCCGCGGCGCTGGCGGATCGCGTCGCGTCATCCGCCTCGATCACCGGCTGGACACGGCGGTTTCGCGGTTCAGGGCGCGGGCCCCGAGGCAGGCGCGGCGCTTCCGCCCGCCCCGGCGGAAGACTCGCCGGCCGCGGACCGCTGTTGAGCGGCGAGGAGCGCCGCGACGCTGTCCTCGAGGCTGTCGAGACGGTCTTCGAGGTTGTCGAAGCGGCCTTCGAGGTTGTCGAAACGGCCTTCAAGGCCGTCGAAGCGGCCTTCAAGGCCGTCGAAGCGGCCTTCGAGGCCGTCGAAGCGGCCTTCGAGGTTGTCGAGCCGGTTGTTGGCGACCGCGACCTGGGTCTCCACGTTGCGGAGGCGTTCGTCGATCCTCTCCAGCACGGAGACGACGCGCTCTTCCAGGCGCCGCGCGTCCGCGCGAGCCTGGCTGGCGCCGTCCTGGACGAGCCAGAACATGAAGGCGACGAGGCCGGCGAGCAGTACGGCGACGAAGTTGTCGCGCAGGAAGATTCCCACGCTCTCGAATCCGGTGCGTGCGGGTGTCTCGTCGCTGGTCCGCATCCGCCTGGCGCCCACCAAGCGTCGCCTGACGGCTCCGCTTGGTGCCCAACCTGACCGCTCCAAGAGTCCGCGCCATTCTACGCCGCAGACTCCTGGCGCTCAGGATAGCACGAGTCCGGGCGATCTCGACGGCTTCAGAAGCGGAATCGGACGCCGAACGACGGGATGATCGGGAAACCGGCGGTCGGCGTCTCGACGATGCGCGGCGCGGCGCCGCCGGGGTCGTGGACCAGGCTGTTCTCCAGCGCCACCGGGTTGTCGCGGTTCAGCAGGTTGATCACCTCGACGTACCACGACCAGCGGCCGTCGGGCCCGCCCGGCCGGTGGCCGACCCGCAGGTCGACGCGGGCGTAGAGCGGCAGGCGCCCGCGCTGCAGGCGGTCCAGGCCGCCGAGGTCGACCCCGTAGACCAGCGCCCCGGCGGAGTCCCGCGCGGGGACGAGCCGCCCCCGCGCGTCCTCCTCGGCGGCGGCCCGCACCCCCGCCGCCGGCGTGTACGGGAACCCGGCCGCCACCTGCGCGGTCGCCGCGATGCTCCAGCGGTCGTTCAGGCGCAGGCGGCCGACGGCGTTGAACGCGTGGCGGCGGTCGTACTCGAACGGGTAGCGCAGGCCGTACGTCTCGCGGTTCGCGCGGCCCCAGGCGTAGGTGAGCCAGCCCGTCAACCGGGACCCGGGCGCGGTCCGCGCCAGATACGCGTCGACGCCGTAGGCCGTGCCGGCGCCGCCGTTGACCGGCGCGCTGGTGATCCGGGCGGCCGCCGGCACGTCCTCCCGCAGGCCGGCCGGGAAGTCGTAGCGCGCCACCCGCGCGCGGCGGTCCGCCTCCGACTCCAGGCGGCCGACGATCAGGTCGTCGAACGTCTTGTAGTAGCCCTCGACGCGGACCAGGGCGTCGCCGGCCAGGTCCTGCTCGAAGCCGGCCACCAGGTGCGTCGCCCGCTCGTGCCGCAGGTCCGCGACGTACTCGGGCGACAGATCGAAGAAGTAGTCGGACTGGATGAGCTTCTCGTAGCCGGGGCTCTGCGTGTAGAGGCCGCCCGCCACCCGCACGCGGCGGGTCGGGGCCAGGTCGACCGTGGCGGCGAACCGCGGCGACGCGATGACGCCGCCGTTGACGGTGCTCCAGTCGATGCGCAGGCCCGGCTCGACCGACAGCCGGGGCGTCACCGTCCAGCGGTCCTGGACCCAGGCGCCGCCGCGCGTCCCGCCCAGCGTCGAGTCGAGGTACGCCGGCAGCCCCGCTCCGCCCTGCACGCTCGACGGGTTGGCGGCGGTGTCGTTCCGGTCGCCGGAGATCGAGAGGCCGACCCGCGACCGGAGGCGGTGCAGCTCGACCCCGGCGTCGAGCGCGTGCGCCGGCGTCAGCGGCAGCGCGAACTCCTGGCGGAGCGACAGGTCGCGCACGTCGATCGTGCGGTCGAACACGACCGTGTCGATCCCGATCGCGGTCCGGTCGTCGGGCGTGTTCGACCGCCGCGTGTCCGATTCGAAGCTTCCGGCGAAGTCGATCAGGTCGGTGTTGCGGTACCACGACACGATCGTGCGCGACGTTCCCGCCGCGCCCAGCAGCGCGTCGAGCCGGACCGAGGCGAGGTCGTTGCCCGCCTCGGAAGCGAGGTTCCCGCTGTCGCGGGATTCCGGGTCGTCCTGATCCTCGATGCTGAAGTTGGAGTCCTCGCGGCTCGTCAGGCCGAAGACCGACAGGCGGTGGCCCGGCCCGAACCTCCAGTCGCCCTGCAGTTGGAAGTCGGTGAACGACGGCAGGTTCTGGTCCGTGACCAGCCCGGCCACCAGGTCGTAATAGGTCCGCCGCCCGGTCAGCAGCCAGGATCCGCCGCCGGGGGCGGCGCCTTCGAGGACGACGTTGGCGTCGGTCACGCTGGACGACGCCGACCCCTCGAACCGCCGCCCGCCGATCCGGTTGTCGACGACGAGCAGGGACGACAGCCGGTCGCCGTACGCCGCCCCGAAGCCGCCCGCGGTCAGCTCGAACCGCTCGACGGTCTCGGGGTTGAACGCGCTGACGAGGCCGAACAGCCGGAAGGGGTTGTGGATCTCCACGCCGTCCATCACCGTCAGGTTCTGGTCCGGGGTGCCCCCGCGCACCGCCAGCCGGCTGTTGAAGTCGCCGGTCAGCGCGACGCCCGGCAGCAGGTTGAGCGTGCGGAAGACGTTGTCGAAGGCGCCCGCGACCTCCAGCACCTGTTCGGTCTCGACCGGCGTCGCCGACGGCCGCTCGGGCGCGGGCCGCGGGGAGACGACCTGCACCGTCTCGGCGAAGGTGTTGCGGAACAGCAGCACCTCCAGCACCGGCCGCGGCGCGGAGGCCGCCGGATCGACCGCGACGATGGCGTCCAGATAACCGTCGGCCGAGATGCGCAGCGCCGTGTCGCCGGGCGCGAGCGGGATCGTGAACCGGCCGGCGGCGTCGGCCGCCACGGTTCCGCCCCCGCTGGCGACGGCGGCGCCGGGGATCGGATCCCCGGTGGCGCCGTCCACCACCGAGCCGGTCACCGCCGGCGGCGGCTGCGCCCGCGCGGCCCCGGCGATCGCCGGGAGGACGCAAAGGCAGAGGAGGACGGCGCGGCGGAGTCGGGGCGGCACGGTGGTCAGAAGCGGGGGAAGCGCGTGATCCGCATCGTTCGGATGATCATACGCGCGGGAAGGCGCCGACGTTCCCGCGGGTCCCGCGAAAGTGGAAATCCGTAATCGCACGTCCCCGAGCCCTATACGAAGTGAACTCGCCGAGCGGGCCGCGGAGCCGGGTTCGACGGTGCGCATCGACGCGGTGCTGGAGTACCAGGCCTGCGACCACGAGGTCTGCTGTCTGCCGCAAGCGGTTCCGCTGAGCTGGGAGCTGTCCTGGCGCGGGCTGATCCGCGACTAGCGCCCACCGGCGGCTGCGAGGGCTTGACAACCGCGGCGCGCTCGAGTAGACTGACGCCATGCAGGGTGGTTGTTCCGCTCCGCCGAACCCTGTCTGCGCGACAGGAGCCCCCCCCCCCCCCCCCCGGAACCGGCCACGCTCGGCTGTGAAGTCGAGACCCTGAAGCAGCAGGAGCCGTGCGCTCGTCGATGGCCCGCGCGTCGTCGAACGCCCGTACAGCCCGCCGGCCGAGCGTCATGCCGCGCCACGCCTGAGGACGGCGTGCGCCGGTGGGTGGCGGCTGCGAGGGTTTGACAACCGCGGCGCGCTCGGGTAACACGTGCAACAGAAGGGAAAAACCGTCATGTTCGCCATCATCATCGCCATCGTCGCCGCCGTTCTGTCACTCGCCGCGCCCGTGAGAGTAGAGGCGCAGACGCCGTCCGTGGCCCTGAACAAGATCGGCCAGACATGGTACGAGTACGAAGGGTTGACCCCCGGCGCCACTGTCTCCTACGGCTCCTGCTTTGGCGCGAGCTCGCATCCGGCCGCATGCTCCTTCGACAGCAAGGGGAACGCGGCGGGTGGGGGGCCACGGATACCATGCAGATCCTGGACCCCCACCGGCGAGGGCGCCAGGCTGTTCGTTGTCCACGGGGTGCCGACCTCCTCGACACTGCAAAACCCGTATGGCAGACACGCGCTCTACAGTGACTCGACCTGTTCAACGGAAATAGCAGCCGTAACATACACGTACCCGACGTCGCTCCCTGTCTTCCGTGTCCGTGACATTACAAGTGACTCGGCAACCATTGATATTCAAGACGCATTCGAGACACACTGGATTCCGCACTGGTCCTGGAGGTTGACGCCGGGAGACGGGGCCTGTATGAATACGCACGATCCCAGGGGCGACCCGACGGCTGCGCTGGGGGAAAGCAACGGCAGAACAATAGTGATAGGCGGCATCACTGACTTCAATGAAGCGTCGCCCGAGACAAGCCTTTCCGGCTTGTCGGCCGACACGACCTACACATTCGACATCTACCCTGCCAACTACACGGGCAGAAACCTGCCCTGTCTGGCTCGGGACAAGGCAACCTCGGTAACGTTCACCACGCTGCCGAACCCGCCAGGTCCACCGCCGCCATCGAACCCGACGGCCCAGTCGGACGGTGCAGGGAGGGTCACTGTCGCCTGGGAGCGGTCCGAAGATCCGGGTGTCGCCGGATACGAATACCGTCTGCAACAAGGCGAACGGGAACCGGGGTCGTGGCGTAGAGTGCCGGGCAGCAACGCCGATACGACCAGCGTCACCATCGACCTGACGACCGGCGCCGCGCGCGTGTCGAACCTGCGTTCCGCTGCCGCGCCGATGGTGCAATGGACGATATCTGTCCGCGCCGTGAACGCGGCCGGCGAACCCGGGACCCTGGCGACCGTCAAGGTTGAAGCAGCGGCGGCAACCACGGTTCCAGCCGTGCCGCTGGCCGGACTGGCGACGCTGGCCTTGCTGCTGTTCCTGAGCGGCAAGCGGCGGTGGAACGGAGGATGACGCCCTTCCCCGGGTCGAACGGCAGGTCGCGGTAGTCCTTTGCGGTACGCCTCCACGCTCAGCAGCGTGCTCGGCGTCAGGCGTCGGCGCGCGCCGGTGACGAGTGAGCGCGCAGGACGGGCTCGGAATCCCCGCCGCCGGGCGGCCGTCCGGGCGCCGCTGTCGCGTTCGGCCAGCCGCCCCGGCGGACCGGACGCCGGGGGGCGGTGACCGGGGGCGGCCTCTACAGCTCGCGGATTCCGTGGCCGCGGGCGAGGAAGTACAGGGCCACCAGCACCAGCAGGCCGCCGTTGGCGGCGATGATCGTCGGGGTCGAGGCGAACGTGGTCAGGTAGCCGCTCGCGAGGCTGCCGAGGGGCATCCCGCCCCGGAAGGCCATCAGGTAGATGCTCATCACCCGTCCGCGCAGCTCGTCCGGGACGTTCAGTTGCACCAGCGACGCGGTGAGCGAGAAGACGACGAGCAGCGTCCCGCCCGTCAGGAACAGCAGCAGGTAGCTGAGCGGCGTGACCGGCAGGAGCGCGAACGCCGCGACCAGCCCTCCGAACGCCGCCAGCACCCGTAGCAGCGTCCGCCCCATCCCCTCGAAGCTGCCCAGCCAGGCCACGGCCAGCGCGCCGGCCACCGCGCCGGCGCCCAGCGCGGTCATCATCCGGCTGAGCGTGGCCGGATCGCCCGCGAACACCGGCAGGAAGGCGCGTAGCGGCAGGCCGAGCGACGTCGTCGCGACGGCCAGGACGGTCAGCGCGAGGAGCGCGCCGCCGCTGCCGACGTAGGTCAACCCGCCCTTCAGCTCCTCGAACACCGGCCGCCGCCGCGCCCGGCCGGGCGGCGGCGGCCGCAGGAAGCTCAGCACGACGATCACGACGAGGAACGAGGCGCCGTTGATCCCGAAGCAGGCGGCGAGCCCGAGCGTCGTGAAGACCAGGCCTCCGATCAGCGGTCCGACGGACTGCGCCAGGTTGAACTGGATGGAGTTGAGGGCGACCGCGTTCGGCAGCGTCCGGCGCGGCACCAGCGCGGGGACGAGAGACTGGAAGGCCGGGCCGCCGAACGCCTGCGCCAGACCGGTCGTGAACGACAGGACGAGGACGTGCGGCAGGCGGACCGCCGCGGTGAGGACGAGCGCGGTGAGGACGAGCGCGCAGGCCATCTGCAGGATCTGCGAGGCCATCAGCATGTGCCGGCGGTCGTAGCGGTCGGCGGTGACGCCGCCGAGGAGCGTGAAGAGGAGCAGCGGAACGTTCCCCACGAACACGTCGAGTCCCAGGTAGAACGCCGATCCGGTGAGGTCGTAGATCAGCCACTGCTGGGCGAAGCGCTGCATCCACGTGCCGACGGCCGAGGTGAACGCCGCCGTCCAGAGGTTCCGGTAGTCCCGGAAGGTGAACGCCTCGCCGAGGCGCAGCAGCGCGCCCGCCACGCGCCCCGGAGGGGTCGCGTCCGCCCGGGCCGGCTCGCCGGTCTCGCGTTCGGCTACCGGCCCGGCCACTGAATGTAGAGCCCTTCACCGAAGAAGACGAGGCTGGTCCAGAGTCCCCTGGACAGTCGATGGAAGGCGAACGGGGCGATCGCCGCGGCCGCCGTCCAGACGGCGATCTGCTGGGACGGCGTGAGCGAGGTGAAGGTCCGCGACAGGAGGTAGCCCGTCACCGTGAGTCCCAGGCTGAGTCCGAAATTGACGTAGACGGCGCCGAGCCACTGGCCCGGCTCGCGTTCGAACCGCTCGCCGCACGCGCTGCACCGGTCGTGCATGCGGGTCGCCGACTTGAACAGGCGCCCGTAGCCGCAGCACGGGCATCGAAGCCTGCATCCGCGCCCGATGAGGTCGGCGATTTCGCGGAGCACGGGAGGACCTGCCCGCCGCTGATTCTAGCAGCGTCGGCGCGCGCCCGGCATCCCGCGGGTCCCGCGGCCGGGCAGGCCGATTTGGAAGCCCCGCCGGTCGGACGACGCCTCCGTGACCGGCGGCCCGACCCGCCGGCTACAACCGGAACCCGCGCGCCGCCAGCGGCTCGTTCAGGAACTCGATGAGCGGCGCCAGGTGGCCGAAGAGCCCCAGCAGGGACGAGTAGAAGCGCGGCCCGACGGCGAACTCCGGGGGGCGTTCGCAGCCGGCCAGGAACTGCTTCAGGCGCAGCAGGCCGCCGGCCGGATGATCGGCCGGAAAACCGCGCGGCGTCCGCTTGAGCCGTTCACCGGACACCTCGCCGAAGTGGCGGCGGAACGCCGGCGCGGCGGTCAGTTTCCGCATGCGGTCGGCGTGGGCGGCGACGTGCTCCCGGAGGCGCTGAAGCTGCCGCGGTTGCGGCCGGTAGAGGCCGCCGCCGATGAACACGCGGCCGGCCTCGACGTGCACGTAGAGGCCGGCGCCCTCGTGCTTCGGCAGCGCGCGGTGCGGAAAGATCGCCGCGACGTGCGTCTTGTAGGGGGACTTGTCGGCCGAGAAGCGGGTGTCGCGGTGGATGCGGTACAGCGACGTCTTCGGGTTGGCGGTCAGGTCCGGCGCGATGCGCGGGAGATCGACGGCCAGGGCGTCGATGAGCGCGATCATCGGACCCTTGACGTGCTCCTCGTAGTCGGCCCGGTGCTCTCGAAACCACTCCCGGTCGTTGTGGCGCGCGAGGCGGCGGAGGAAGGCGAGGGTCTCGGGCGTGAAGCGCGGGTCAGGCATCGACGTCGTTCCGCCGCGAAGGTCGAGTCGTGAAGCGGACGCGCGGCGCCAGCGACCAGTCGAAGCGTTCGAGACCGTGCGGGCCGAGCCGCTCGACCTCGGCCCGCACGCGCGCCGCCTGCGACAGCAGATCCGCCACGTCGACGGTCTGGCAGGCGGGGCGGAACGGCTCCAGGCACGCGGAACCGCGGGTCAGCATGCGGGTCGCGCCGTGGTGGTTCCGGCGCCGCACGTGGTGCATCGCGACGCCGATCTGCAGGATGCCCTGGTAGAGGCGGCGCACCGCGCGGCCCTCTTCGCGCCAGAGGTCCTCGAGCGTCTCGTGCTGCTCGAAGAACTCGCCGCGGTTGAACTGCTCGGCGCCGGCCAGAAGAAGCGCGGGCGGCGGCTCTGCGCAGCAGACGGGCATCGGCCGGGATTATAGACTCGGGCGGCTACCATGGAGGCCGACGCGGCCGACGCGCGTGCTCGAACCCCGGCCGGGAGCGAGGAGATCGACCTGCAACCGCGGAGGCGCGCCGACGCCCACGCGCGTTCGCGGCGAAGACCCCGCGGCGGTTCGACTACGCGGCAAGACCGACAAGGGCCTGCCGCGCCGCTTCCCCGGGCCGTTCGCGCGGATCGGTCATCGCCCCCGCCAACGAAGAACCGACGAAGATGCTCGCCGCTCGAACGATGCGGCGGGGTCTCGGCCGCGGACTGCTAAGATCACCGGCAACGGTAGCGGAGACTCTCGTCATCCTCGGAGCGATCGATGACCCACGCGGTGCGCATCCACGAAACCGGCGGCCCCGAAGTCCTGCGCTGGGAGGCGGTCGACGTCCCGGCGCCGGGGCCGGGCGAGGCCGTGATCCGGCAGACCGCGGCCGGTCTCAACTTCATCGACGTCTACTTCCGGACCGGCCTGTATCCGGCGCCGTCGTTCCCGGCGACGATCGGCAACGAGGGCGCGGGCGTGGTCGAGGCCGTCGGCGAGGGGGTGACCGAGGTGGCCGCCGGCGACCGGGTCGCCTACTGCATGAGCCTCGGCGGCTACGCGCAGCGGCGGATCATCGCCGCGAAGCAGCTCGTGAAGGTCCCCGGCGGGATCAGCGACGAGCAGGCGGCGGCGGTCATGCTCAAGGGCTGCACCGTGCAGTACCTCGTCCGGCGCACCCACGCGGTGCAGCCGGGCGAGACGGTGCTCTTCCACGCGGCGGCGGGCGGCTGCGGCCTGATCGCCTGCCAGTGGCTGAAGCACCTCGGCGCCACCGTCATCGGCACCGTCGGCACCCGCGAGAAGGCGGAGCTGGCGAAGGCTCACGGCTGCGACCACCCGATCGTCTACACCGAGGAGAGTTTCGTCGATCGCGTCAGGGAGCTGACCGGCGGCGAGGGCGTCCCGGTGGTCTACGACTCGGTGGGCCGGGACACCTTCGAAGACTCGCTGCGCTGCCTGCGGCCGCGCGGGCTGATGGTGAGCTTCGGCAACGCGTCGGGCGCCGTCGAGCCGTTCGCGCCGGCGGTCCTGGCCGCGAAGGGCTCCCTGTTCCTGACGCGCCCGACCCTGGCCACCTACACCGCGACGCGCGGGGAGCTCGAAGAGACCACGGCCGAACTGTTCGACGTCGTCGGCCGCGGGGCGGTACGGGTGGAGGTCAATCAGCGCTACGCGTTGCGGGACGCCGCGCAGGCGCATCGCGATCTGGAGACCCGCCGGACCACCGGCTCGACGGTGCTGCTGACCGGCGCATAGCCCCGCGGCGCGCCCGGCGGCGAACGATTGGACATCAGGAGGAGAACATGAAGACACGGGGAAACGGATTCGTCTTCGCGGCCGGCGTCGTGGCCGGCGTGCTCGTCTCGGGCCTGGCGGCGGCCGTCAACGCCACGCAGGATTCCTCGCCCCGCGCCATCAACCTGCCCGGCCGCACCACGAGCGCGCCCTTCAGCGACGCGGTGCTGGCCGGCGACACGCTGTACGTCGCGGGCCGTCTGGGGATGGACCCGGAGACCGGCCGGCCGCCGGCGACCGCCGAGCAGGAGGCGCGCAACGTGCTCGACGGCATCGAGGCCGTGCTGGCCGAGGCCGGCATGACGATGGACGACCTGGTCAGCGTGCAGGTCTTCTGCTCGGACGTCTCGCTCTACGGCGCGTTCAACCGCGTGTACCGCGAGTACTTCGACGACGACCCGCCGGCCCGCGCGTTCCTCGGCTCGGGCACGCTGCTGTTCGGGGCGCGCTTCGAGGTGACCGGGATCGCGGTCAGAGGGTGAGCGCCGGGATGCGGCTCCGCGCCTCGCGGCGGCGCGCGGGCGTTGCGGCGGTCGACGGGGCCGGCGCCGCCCCGCCGCGCGGCGGTCCTTCGCGGCATGGCGCGCGGGCCGCCGCGCCGTTTGCGCCGCGGGGCGGCGGTGCGCCGTGGGGCGCCCGCGGCGCCGCGGCGGCCGCGCTCGCGATCGGCCTGGCCGCCGACGCGGGCGCGGCGCAGGAGATCGAGCTGCCGTGGGTGAGGATTCCGGCCGGGACCTTCCGGATGGGGTGCGTGCCGAACGACGCCGCCTGCCTCGACAGCGAACGGCCGCGTCACCAGGTGACCCTGTCGGCGTTCGATCTGATGGCGACGGAGGTGACCGTCGGCCAGTTCGCCGCGTTCGTGGCCGCGGCCGGCCACGAACCGCCGCCGGCGCCCGGCTTCCCGCAGGCCTCCGACCATCCCGCCGTCCACCTGACGTGGCATGCCGCCGCGGCCTTCTGCGACTGGGCCGGCGGCCGCCTGCCGACCGAGGCGGAGTGGGAGTACGCGGCGCGGGCCGGACACGACGGCCGCCTCTACTGGTGGGGCGACGAGGTGACCCGCGACTTCGCCAACTTCGGCGCCCCGGAGTGTTGCGGCGGGGCCGCCGGCGGCGCCGACGCGTGGCTGAACACGGCGCCGGCCGGTTCCTTCCCGCCCAACGACTTCGGGCTCCACGACATGACCGGCAACGTCTGGGAGTGGGTGGACGGATGGATCACCGCCGGCTATCCGGACGGGCCGCGGACCGACCCGCGGCCGGCCGAGACCGGCTACCTGCGGGTGATGCGCGGCGCGTCGTGGCTCAACTTCCCGAACGTCCTGCGGCTCTCGGTCCGCCTGCCCTTCCCGGCCGACGGGCACACGAGCAACGTCGGCGCGCGCTGCGCCCGGCCGGCGCGCCTCCCGTTCGCCTCGGCGGGAAGCCGGCGGCCTGTCGCGTCGGAAGGCTCGCATCGAGTTCGGCCGACTGGACGTCGTCAAGGAAGACTGCCGCCGAAGCCGGGGCATCCGGCAGATCGACGCTTTCGGCCAGGACCTCGACTACGCCTTTCGGCTGCTTCGGAAACATCCGGATCGTCGGCCGCCGCCGCGGTCTGGCTCGCCATCCGGGCACCGGCCGGCGTCGTCGGCCACGTTCCCGAGATGGGAGCGGTCCGGGTCGGTGAACGATCCGTGGTATCGCTTCGGCGGACGGCGCGCTTCCGTCGTTCATGCCCGGCGGGAGTCCCGAGCCGGTCCGGGCGGCCCGAACACGGCGTTGCGGCCGAGAGAACGCGAGTCGAGAGCCCTGGCCCCCATGGAACGCACGGAAGAACGACCTTCGGCGCCTGATGCCGCGGACAGGCGCCGGGACCGCGCTCTGCTGTCGGTGGTCGTCCCCTGTTTCGACGAGGACGCCCTCATCCTGGAAACGCATCGCCGGCTGGCGGCCGTCCTGGAGCAGGCCCCCGACGTCGACTTCGAGATCGTCTACGTCGACGACGGCAGCGGCGACCGCACGCTGGACCTGTTGCGGGGACTGCAGCGGGACGACCCGCGGGTGCGCGTGCTGGCGCTGGCCCGCAACTTCGGCCAGGAGATGGCCTTGACCGCCGGCTTGCGGCATGCCCGCGGCGATGCCGTCGTGATCATCGACGCCGATCTTCAGGACCCGCCCGAGGTCGTCCTCGAGATGCTGGGCCGGTGGCGCGAAGGAGTGGAGGTCGCCTACGGCGTGCGCGTCTCGCGGGATAGTGAATCCGTTCTCAAGCACTGGACGGCCCACGCCTTCTACGCGCTCCTCGCGCGCATCTCCGAGGTGTCCATTCCCCGCGACGTCGGTGACTTCCGGCTGATGGACCGCGCGGTGGTGGACGCCGTCCTCGCCATGCCGGAACGCGATCGTTTCTTCCGCGGCATGGTGGCCTGGACCGGCTTTCGCCAGGAGCCCGTTCCTTTCCGGCGGGCGGCCCGGTTCGCCGGCCGGACGAAGTGGCCGTTCAAGGACCTGCTGGGCCTCGCGGCCGATGCCCTTCTGTCGTTTTCCTTCGCTCCCCTGCGTCTGGCGACGTGGTTCGGCTTCCTCGCGGCCGGGCTGGCCCTGTCGGGCATCGGCTACGCCCTCGCCGCACGAATCTTCACCGGCGCGCCGGTCGGCGGCTGGGCGGCGCTGTTCATCGCCGTCCTGTTCCTCGGCGGCGTGCAGCTCGTGGCCGCGGGCGTGATCGGGGAGTACCTGGTGCGCATCTACGGTGAAGTCAAGCGCCGCCCGCTCTATCTGGTCAGGGAGCGGCTGGGGTTCCCCGCCGCCGAGGACCGGGACCGGACGGCCGGGGGACCGCGCGGCGGCGAGGACCGGGCCGTCCCGCCCGGGTAGGCGAAGGCGCGGCGCGTCGAGGAACTGAGTGGTGAGCCGCCAGGGACTCGAACCCCGAACCCGCAGATTAAGAGTCTGCTGCTCTACCAGTTGAGCTAGCGGCCCGTCCCACGACGCGAGGTTCCCGAGTATACCCCACCCTTCCGGGCGCGGCGCGAGCCGGAGGCCGGACGGGGCGCTCCGGCCCCGCGCATTCGACGAGTCGCGGCTCGAACGTCCCCGGTGCGGAAACCTGTCGCCAGGAGGGCGGCTTGCTGGTAGAGTCGGAAGAGCGGGTCGGCGCGACCGACAGGACCCGAGGGGGAAACATGAGAACGATCGCAGTCATGGCCGTATTCGGCGTGCTCGCGGGCATCGGCGCCGCGCCCGCCGCCGGACAGGCGCAATGGGATTCCCGCGATCTGGACGGCGGCGGCAAGGAGTTCCAGCTCGCCAACGACGAGGGGGCCGTGATCATTCTGGCGTGTCTGCTCAACGGACAGGCCGCGGCGTTCGGGTTCCCCGAGCCGATCGAGCCGACGGAACGAGCCACCGTGCGAGGTGTTCCCGGGGGGCGGGAGAACGTAGCGGTCACGCCCGTCAACGATCGCGTGCTGCAGCTCGCCGGCGGTCGGGGGCTCGACTTCACCTTCGATCTGCTGAACGAGGCCACGAGCATCTCGGTGCGGGCGTCCGGGGAGAGAGCCACCTTCGAGGTCTTCGGCAGCAACTCCATCGTCAGCGAGTGCCTCGCCCAGGAAGAGGACCGGATCGGGCAGCCCCGGCGTCTGCCCGAATGAGGAACCCGGCTCGGCTTGCCCCGCGGGTGCGCGGCGCGTTCCCGGCGTGCCCCGCGGGCGAATCGTGACCGCGGACCAGTGGCTCGGCCGGTCAGGCCGATGAACCCAGGCGCGCGCCGATCGCCCGGAAGATCGCGACGCCGATTCCCAGGGTGACCGCGTGGGGCCACAGGTCCACCAGCGTCAGTCCCAGCAGGACGGCGGCCACCGGAAAGCCGCTCCGCCAGGTGATGGGCGTGCCGCCGGCCAGCACGGCGCGGCCGTCCAGGGTGCGGCCGATCACGCAGAAGGCGATGCAGGCGATGGCCAGGGTGGCCGCGTGGGGCGCGGTCGCCACCAGGGTCAGCGCGAAGGCGACGACGGCCGCCAGGCCCGCTCTCTGCCACGTCATGACCGCTCCCTCCGGCCGCTCCGGCCTCGTTGCAGGTTCCGGGAAATTGGCGCGCCCGACAGGATTCGAACCTGTGGCCTTCGGCTCCGGAGGCCGACGCTCTATCCAGCTGAGCTACGGGCGCATCCCGGTTGGCGCGCCCGGAGGGATTTGAACCCCCGACCTACGGGTTCGAAGCCCGGCGCTCTATCCAGCTGAGCTACGGGCGCGCGCAGGGTCATCTTAGCACGCGGCCCGCCGCTCCCGCGGGCGGCCGCCGCCCGACCGCGCGCAGGCCGTCCGCCGCCCGCCGGACGGGGAAACCGTCACGGCCGTTCCCCGTAGGCGAACGCCGCTTCCAGCCGCGCCGGCTCGGCCGTCCGCAGCTTCGCCCAGAGGTCGCCGACCTGCTCGAGCCGTCCCGGGAGCGAGCGTATCGTGAAGTCGTCCGGCCGCAGTCCCGCGGCGGCGCCTTCGTGCACTTCCGTCCAGGTCAGCGGCGTCGACACGCCGGCGAACGGGCTCGCGCGCGCGCTGTAGGCGCAGGCGAGCGTCTTGCCGTAGGTGTTCTGCAGGCAGTCGACGTAGACCGCGTCGGCGCTCCGCCGTCCGACCAGCCGCTCGACGGTCGCGGCGCGCGGATGGGCGGAGGCCACGACCGTGGCGACGATCCGGCAGAAGAGCTGGCCCGCTTCCCAGGGACTTCCCGGCGGCAGAGGCACGAAGACGTGCAGTCCTTCGGAACCGGACGTCTTGGGGAAGCAGGGCGCGCCCAGCCGGTCCAGCTCGTCGTGCAACCGGCAGGCGACCTCCAGCACCTGTTCGAAGGAGGCCTCGGGCATCGGGTCCAGGTCGAACGCGGCCAGGTCGGCGGTCTCCAGGTCCGGCAGCGTGGAGAACCAGGGATCCTGGGAGATCACGGCGAGCTGCGCCATGTAGAGCAGGGTCTGGAGCCGCCCGCCGACCAGGCAGGGCGCCGCCGAGTCCGGCTTGTCCGGGCGCTCGCGCACGGCCGCCGCGCGGAGACCGTCCGGCAGCGGGTCCGGGGCCCGATGCTGATAGAACGACGGGCCTTCGACGCCGTCGGGGAAGCGCTTCATGACGAGCGGCCGGTCCTCGACGACCGGCAGCAGGTACGGGGCCGTCCGCAGATAGAAGCGCAGCAGGTCGCCCTTGGTGACGCCCGGTTCGGGCCAGAAGACCTTGTGCAGGTTGCCGACGGGAACGCGGGCGCCATCGCCGAGGACGAGGGCGCCGCGCCGCCGGCCGTGCTCCAGATCCTCGAGCTGCGCGAGCAGGCCGTCGAGGGCCGGCTCCGGGTGCTCCGGCCGCGGAGGCCCGTCCGGCGGCGCTGCCCGCCGCGCGCGGCGGGCCGTGCGAACGCTTGCGGGCGCCCGGCCGGGCCGCCGCGGCGGCGTGGCCGAGGGCGTCGGATCCGGGAGTGGGCGCCGGGCGGGAAGCCGCACGTCCGCCGCCCGCACGTCGTCCCGCAGGCCCTCGTAGACCGGGTGGCGGAGCACGCCGTCCGGCGTCCACTGGCTGAAGGACGTCCGCACGACGAGGACGGGTTCGACCCAGCGGCGCTTCTCGGACGGCTTGGGAGGCGCGAGCGCTACGAACGGCGGCGCGCCGGTCTCCAGGGGCGCGAGGAGCGCGGCAAGGCGGTCGAGCTCGGCGTCGGTGAAGCCGCTGCCCACCTGCCCGGCGAAGACGAGCGGCGCCGAGCGGGCGCCCCGGCCGCCCTCCGGGTGGTAGCCGAGCAGCAGGGCGCCGAAACGCCGCCGCGACCCGCGCGGGGCGGTCCAGCCGCCGACCACGAACTCCTCGGCCGTCGTGAACTTGAGCTTCCGCCAGAGGAGGCCGCGGCTCCCGCAGACGTAGCGTCCGTCCGGGCGTTTGGCGATGACGCCCTCCCAGCCGTCTTCCCGGCCCCGCGCCGCCAATTCCAGGCCGGCGCCGCGGGAGCTCGGGGCCGGCCGCAACGCGGCGGAGTCGTTCAGCTTCATCACGCTCTCCAGCCGCCGGCGCCGCTCCGTGAAGGGCAGCGGCCGGAGGTCCTCGTCCCCGTCCCGCAGCAGGTCGAAGACGACCAGCGCCGCCGGCCGGCGCCGCGCCGCGTCCCGCGCGGCGCGGCCGGCGGCGTGCAGCCGTTCCTGGAAGTGCTGGAAGGGCAGCGGCGCGCCCCGCTCGTCCGTGGCCACGATCTCGCCGTCGAGCAGCACGGCGCGCCGCAGCCGGGCCGCGAGCGCCGCCAGCGGCGCGGCGAGGTCCGGGAACCGTTCGGTCTTGTCGCGGCCGAGTCGGGTGCGGATCGCGGGCGGCTCCGGGGCGTCGAGCGCCACCAGCGCCCGCATCCCGTCGTACTTGCGTTCGAAGACCAGATCCGGCCGGGCCAGCAGGCGGGCGTGGGCGCTCGGCGAAGCCGCCTCGGCCAGCATCGGCCGCACGCCGCGGGGATCTTCGCGCCACACCGCCGGCCGCCGCGTCTCGGTTCGCCTGGGCACGGAAGCTGCCAGCATACGGGAACCCCCGGGGCGTCGCGCGCGTCTCGTGCCGATATAGTCATCGAGGAGCCGGGAGCGGAGCAAGGAGACGACCGATGGCCGCACGTCCGACCTGGAAGGGCCACCTCAAGGTGAGCCTGGTCACCGTTCCGGTACGGGTGTTTCCCGCGACCAACACGGCCGGCGCCGTCCGGTTCAACCAGTTGCACGCGGAATGCCGGACGCGCATCCGCCAGAAGAAGTGGTGCGAGGACTGCGGCCGCGAGGTCGACAAGTCCGAGATCGTCAAGGGCTACGAGTTCGAGAAGGGCCGTTACGTCGTCGTCGACGACGAGGACGTCGCCAAGGCGAAGCCGGAGTCGACGCGCATCATCAACCTGCTGCGGTTCGCCGACGTCGAGTCGATCGACCCCCTCTACGTCGAGCGGCCGTACTATCTGGCGCCGGACGGCAAGGTGGCCGCCGAGGCGTTCGCGGTGCTGCGCGAGGCGTTGCGGGGCAAGGCGGGCATCGGCAAGCTGGCGATCCTCGGCCGCGAGCACCTGGTCGCCGTGCAGCCGCGCGAACGGGGTCTGGTGATGCTCACCCTGCGGGCCGCGGGCGAGGTGCGGCGGATGTCGGCCATCGACGAGCTGGAGGACCTGCCGGAGACGGTCGCCGACGCCGAGGTGCAGTTGGCCCGCCAGGTCATCGGCACCTTCGCCGGCGATCTTGACGTGTCGGAGTTCACGGACGAGTACCAGGCCGAGCTGCGCCGCATCATCGACGCGAAGGTCGCCGGCGAGGAGGTGGTCGAGACGCAGTCCGACTCGCCGGCGAAGGTCGTGAACCTGATGGAGGCGCTGCGCAAGAGCCTCGATCAGGTCGGCGCTTCGAAGAAGAAGCCGGCCAGGGCGCCCGCGAAGCGGCCCGCCGGGGCGGCGGCCCGGCGGAGCGCGCGCGCCACGGACGCCGAGACCGCGGCGCCGGCCCGCAAGCGGAAGCGAAAAAGCGCGTAGCCCGCGCGGGTGCGGGAAGCCGCCGCGCCCGGCGCAGGCTCGCACGAGGCGATGGGCTGGCGCTGCGCATCGCCCTGCAGGTGCGGGAGGCCGCCGCGCCTGATGCGGTCTCGCGCCGCGCGGCGGCCGGCGGCGACACCGGACGGCTGCCGCCGCCGGCCGGTCCCGCCGCGCCGGGCGCGGCCTACGGCGACAGGTCGAACGCCGCCATCTGCCGGGCGTTCCGCACCAGGATGCGCCCGCCCGCCAGGGCCGGCACGTTCCACGTCTTGCCCTCGACGGCGGGGAAGCGGGCCCTCTCCCGGTGGCCGTCCGGCGTGGCCTGCACCAGCACGAGGTCGCCCCCCTCGGTCAGCACGATCAGATGGCCGCCGGCGGCGAGGAGCTGCCCGTGGCCGTAGCGGCCGCCCTTCCACATCAGCGCGCCGGTGGCGGCGTCGAGGCAGGCGAGAATCGATTCGTCGAGTCCGTAGACGTAGCCGTCGATCAGCACCGAACTGCTGAACTTGTTCTTCATCCGGTTCGTCTCCCAGACGGCCGCCGCGGTGAAGCGGTCGCCGTCCGGGGACAGCTCGACGAGCGCCGCGCCCTTTCCATAGCCGGCCGACAGGAAGACCCGCGTGTCGCCGACGACGAGCGGTTGCGCGATGTTCGGCACGACCGGGATCGTCCAGGGATGCTCCCACAGCAGCGCGCCGTCCTCCGGACGCAGGCCGACGGCCCGCTCGGCGGTGACGGTCACGATCTGCCGCACGCCGCCCAGCGTCGCCAGCATGGGCGACGTATAGCCCTGCACGTCGTCGAGCGCGTGCCAGACGACCTCGCCGCTACGGCGGTCGTAGGCGGCGACCGACCAGCCGCGGACGCCGCCCGGCTGGACGACGACCAGGTCGTCGACGACGAGGGGCGCGCCGGACATCGCCCACGGCAGGTTCTCGGCGTCCGCGTCGGCCAGCACGTCACGGCTCCAGACGAGCCGGCCGGTGGCGGCGTCCAGACAGACGAACCGTCCGGCCGCGCCCAGCGCGTAGAGGCGGCCGTCGTGCCACGTCGGCGTCGCGCGCGGCCCCGGTCCGCCCAGCATCTCCTGGAAGTGGGCGGGCCAGGCGTGCGTCCAGAGCTCGGTCCCGGTGTCGACGTCGTAGGCGGCGACCACCTCCTGCTCGCGGCGCTGCTCGATGGTGAACGCCCGCCCGTCGGCGACGACGAACGACGCGTAGCCGCCGCCGACGGGCTGGATCCAGAGGGGCTCCAGTCCGTGGGCGGGCCAGTCGGTGCGGATGGCGGTCTCCGTGTACAGACCGTCCCGGCGCGGGCCGCGGAAGTCGGTCCACCGGGAGCCGGGCGCCGGGGCGTCGGAGCCGGGCGCCGCCGGCGCGGCCACGCGGTCGGCATCGAGGGCCGCGTAGTGGGCCTCCGGGGCGTCGAACGAGAACATCGGCCGCATCCCGTTGCCGGCGAACTCGACCTGCATGCCGAAGACGGCGACCAGCAGCACCACTCCGCCCGCCGCGAACGCGGCCAGCAGCACCACTCCGCCCAGCACCCGTAGCAGCGTCTTCATGCCGTCTCTCCCGACGCCTTCGCCTTCGCCTCCAGGCACGCGAAGAAGCGGTCCATCATCATCTTCGAAACGCCGCCCAGCAGCCGCTGGCCGACGCGGGCCATCGTCCCTCCGACCTGCGCCCGGCCGGTCACCGCCACGCGCGTCCGGGCGCCGCCGCCGGTCTCCGCCAGCGCGACGTCCGCCGAACCGTTCACGAAGCCGGGTTTGCCCTTGCCCTCGACGATCAGCGTGTAGCCCGCGGGTTCTTCCTTGCCGGCCATGCGGACCGTGCCCTCGTAGCGTCCGGTGACGGCGGCGACCCCGATGGTGAGCGTCGCCCGCCAGGTGTCGTCGCCGGCCGGCTCCAGCGTTTCGCAGCCGGGGAGGCAGCCGGCGATCACCCGCGGATCGATCAACAGATCCCAGACCCGTTGCCGGGGCGCGTCGAACGTGTACGTGGCCGAGACTTCCATGCCATGAGCATACAGAGTTTCGCCGGCGGCGGGCGGCGGTAGCCGGCGGTAGGGCCCCGCCGCCACGGGTCAGGGGCCATACTATGGCCATGGCCATGCGGCGGGAACCCGCGGTCGACGCCGCCGCGCTTCCGCTTCCTCCGGGGACGGATGCGGTTCGGGGTCGTGACGGATGACGATGCCGGGGACTTCGGCTCGCATGCAGCGGTGGCCGGTGGAGACGATCTGCAACGCGCTGTTCTGCACGTCCGCCGCGACGGTGCTGAGCCTGGCGATGGAGGAGTCCCTCGCGCCGGGATATTTCGTCGTCGGCTACAGCATCGGGTTCGCCGTCCAGGCCTGCAACGCCGTCGGACGCGCGGTCGGTCCCGCGCGGGCTCCGCGGCTGGTGACGAGAGTCGCCACGACCGGTTGCGGGCTGGTCATCGGTCTCCTTCTCGGGGGGACGCTGCTGGCGGGCCGCCCGACTCTGTTGCTGGCCGACGGGACGCCGCTCCTGATCGCGACGCTGGTCGGGGTGATGGCCCTCGTCGGCTTCGAGTTGTTGAAACACCTGCGGGACACGCGCGACCGGCTGTTGCGGGCGGAGCGGGACGCGCTGGCCCGCGGCAAGGCGCTGGCCGAATCCGAGCTCCGCGTCCTGCAGGCGCAGGTCGAACCGCACTTCCTGTTCAACACGCTCGCGAACGTCATCTCCCTGATTCGGACGCGGCCCGCCCGCGCCGCCCGGCTTCTGGAGGGGTTGACGTCCTGGTTGCGCGCGTCGCTGTCGCGGACGCGCCGCCTCGACGGCACGCTGGCCGACGAACTCGAAGTGGTGCGCGCCTATCTCGACGTCCAGGCCCTGCGCATGGACGGGCGGTTGACCTGGGAGGTGCGGGCCGACCCCGAACTCGACGGGGTGCGCCTGCCGCCGCTCCTGGTGCAGCCGCTGGTGGAGAACGCGGTGCGGCACGGCATCGAACCGTCGGCGGCCGGCGGGCGCGTCGAGGTGCGCGTGACGCGCTCCGCCGGCGCCGTGCGCGTGCGCGTGACCGACGACGGGGTCGGTCTGCGCCCGGACGCCGCCGGAAGCGGCGTGGGCATCGCCAACGTCCGCGAGCGTCTGCTGGCGACGTTCGGACGGCAGGGCCGGCTCGTCGTCACCGAGGCGCCGGGAGGAGGAGTCCGCGCGGAGCTCCGGATTCCCCTGGCGCCGGCGGCGGACGCGGAGGCGGGATGAGCGCCGCGGCCGGGTCCCCGACCGCGTTGATCGCGGACGACGAGCCGGCGTTGCGGGAGGAACTGCAACGGCTGCTCGCCGGGGTGTGGCCGGAGCTGGCCGTCGCCGCGTCGGTCGGGAGCGGCGCCGCGGCGATCGAGGCGATCGAACGGTTGCGGCCGGACGCCGCCTTCCTGGACGTTCGCATGCCGCCGCCGTCGGGCCTCGACGTCGCCCGGCGGGTCGGCGCGCGCACCGCCGTCGTCTTCGTGACGGCGTACGACGACCACGCCGTGGAGGCGTTCGAGCAGGCGGCCGTGGACTATCTCCTGAAGCCGGTGACGGCGCAGCGTCTGCGGGAAACGGCGGGTCGCCTCCAGCGGCGGTTCACCGCGGACGCGCCCGCCGCGCTCGACGGGGAGCGGCTGGAATCCCTGATGCGCCGTCTCGCGGACGCGCCGGCGTACCTGCGCTGGTTGCGCGTCGGGCACGGCGAGCGGGTCGAGATCGTCGCCGTCGACGACGTCTGCTTCTTCCGCTCCGATCACAAGTACACCGCCGCGGTGACGCGCGGCCGGGAGCACCTCGTCCGCGTGCCCATCGCGGAACTCGCCGAGCGGCTCGACCCGGAGCGCTTCTGGCGCGTCCACCGCGGCGGAATCGTCAACGTCGCCGCCATCGAGTCGGCCCGCCGCGACCTGCGCGGCCGGTATCGCCTGACGCTGAAGGGCCGCCCGGAAGTGCTGCGGGTGAGCGCCGGCTACGGGCACCTGTTCCGCCGCATGTAACAACCGCCGGGTTCGTGGCGGATCCCGCGGGACGTTCGGCGCCGGTCCCGGACGGATCGGGACTGCCGCACCGCCCGTCGTCTCCGCTGTCACGCAGCGCGGCGGTCACGCACGGCGCCCGGGGGCCATGCTCACGCCGGCGCCGCCTCGAACGCCGCCACGTTGCGGGTCCGCTTGCTGAACTCGACCGCGATCAGGTGCACCGGCCCGCCCGCGGCGCGGTACTTCTCCGCGTAGCCCCGCTCCCGCAACTGCGCCAGCGCCGCCGCCGGCCGGGGCGGGGCGCCTTCCGGGGCCGACTCCACCACCTTGAACTCGAACAGGCAGACCCGGCCGTCGAGCCGCGCCGCCAGGTCCACCCATCCGCGGCTCGTGCTGTCCTCCACCACGACGTCCAGGCCCGCCGCCGCGAACAGGGCGTAGAACACGCTGGCGTAGTACCCCTCGTAGTCGGCGACGTCGTTGCGCACGTGCCACTGGTACGGGATGCCCGCGAAGAACGCCTTCAGCAGCTCCTCCAGGCCGTCGAAGTCGCCGGCTTGCAGCAGTTCGTACAGCCGGAATCGATGCCGGACCGGAGCGGACGGATCGTCCGCCAGACGGCGCAGCAGACTCTCGTTCAGACCCTGCCGCACTTCCCGGTTCGGATAGCCCAGCCGGTAGCGCGTGTTCCCGCCGAAATGCTCTTCGGCCTCGATGGTGAGGTAGCCGGTCTGGAACAGCAACGCCTCGGCGCCGATCGCGCCCACGTCGAAGGCCGACAGCAGCGCGTCGTCGGCGGTCATCCGCTCCAGCGCCAGCGAGCCGACGCCCCGCCGCACCAGCGTGTCGATCAGGAACGTCGGCGTGCCGGTCTCGAACCACCACGCCTTGAACCGGCGCGTGTCGAACAGCAGCAGGATGTCGAACGGGTTGTACACCTTCTCGCCGCCCAGCCAGTCGTAGCCGTTGTACCAGCGGCGGATCTCGTCCCGGTCGAGGCCCGGCAGCTCCGGCGCGAACACCGTGTCGAGGTCCGCCTCGGTATAGCCGCAGAGCGCCGAGTAGCGGGGGTCGAGAGTGACGTCCCGGAGGTTGTTGAGGCCGGAGAACAGGCTGACCTTCGAGAACTTGCTCACGCCGGTGAGCAGCGTGAACCGCACGTGGGCGTCGCAGTCCTTGACGACCGAATACAGGCCGCGCAGGAAGTCGCGGTTGGCGCGCGCCACGTCCGGCGCGTCCAGCGCGTCGAGGATCGGCTTGTCGTACTCGTCGACCAGCACCACCACCCGCCGGCCGGCGCGTTCGTGCAACGTTCGCAGCAGATGCCGGAAACGGGCCGGCGCGGAGTCGTCGCGGCGGGTGACGTCGAACTCGCGCTCCAGACCGTTCAGCCGCGCCGTCGTCTCCTGCAAGAGCAGGCCGGGCTCGCCGAAGTGGCCGCTGCCGAAGCTGAGGCGGACTACGGGATGGCGGACCGACCAGTCCCACCGGCCGTGGACGGCGAGGCCCCGGAACAGCGGCTCGGCCCCCTCGAACAGCTCCTTGACGGTGTCGAGCAGCAGGCTCTTGCCGAAGCGCCGCGGGCGCGACAGGAAGTAGTGCTTGCCCTCGTCGACCAGCCGCCCGACGTAGGCGGTCTTGTCGACGTAGTAGTAGCCCTCCTCGCGGATCTCGCGGAAGGTCTGGATGCCGATCGGCAGCTTGCGCCGCGCCCCGCCCGCCCCCGTCCCCGTCATCGGTCTCCCGCCGCCCGCCCCACGTCATGACCATCGTACCATCGCGGGCCGGGGATTCTTCCCCTCCTCCTGCCTTGCAGGACGTCGAAGGGGTGACGCAGGTGGACGGCGGGGCAGCCTGTTCGTGCGCGGCGGCAACCCCGACGAGGTGCTGGTGCTGCTGGACGGCGCCGTGCTCCACCATCCCGCTACGACCTGCCGACCGGGACGTGGACGCCGGACTTCTCGATTCCGCACGACGTGCGGCTGACGGCGCTGATCGAGGCGGCGCCGGCGGTGACGTTCGGCGTCCGCTGGCGGACCGCCTCGGGCCGGCCGTACACGCCCGTCGTGGCGGCCGTTCCGCGCGGCGCGGGCCACGAGCCGGTGTTCGGGCCGATCAACTCGCGGCGGGCGCCGCGCTACGAGCGGCTGGACCTGTCGGTGGACGTCGTCACCCACGTGGGCCCGGCGCCGGCCGTGCTGTTCGGCGGCGTGACGAACGCGCTGGACCGCTACAACGTCCTCGCGTACGCCTGGTCCCCCGACTTCCGCGAGCGCCGGCCGGTGACCAGCGCGACGCCCCGGGCGATCTACGCCGGGTTTTCGGTGGGGCTGTAGGCCGGTTCGTCGCGCGCGGACGCCGTTTCGCGCCATCCGACGGGGGTTTCGTCACGTGCCGGGGTGTCCGCCCGCGCCTCCTCCACCAGCATGAGTGACGATGCTTCGCACGCAACCCGGACCGGAAGGAGGCCGGCGGCGCACGGAAGGGGTGGGAAAACATGAAACGGCGCACCATGGCGAGCCTTGGGAAGCGGGCGTCCGTCCTCGTCCTGATCTGGAGCGTGCTGGCCCCGATCGACGGGGCGGGCGGCGGCGAGGACCGGAGCGCGGTTCGCGTGTACTGGCTGAACGGCGACCGGATCCAGCGCGCCGGCGTCGACGGGTCGGGGGTCGAGGACGTCGTTACGGGACTTCCCGCCGAGCGATGCGAAGTCGCCGGATGCGGCCTCGCCGTGGATTCGGCCGGCGGCAAGCTGTACTGGACCGGCTCGGAGCGCGGCGCGGGCGGCGCGATCCGGCGCGCGAACCTCGACGGTTCGGGCATCGAAGACCTCGTGACGACCGCCGCGGACGGGTGGCGCGGGTTGCTGCACGCCGGGGACCTCGCCCTGGACGTCGGCGGGCTGAAGATGTACTGGGTGGACTGGGGCCACGGGGAGATCCGGCGGGCCGGCCTGGACGGATCCGGGATCGAGACCGTCGTTCCCAACGGGGACTGGCTCGACCCGGCGCAGGGCGACGGCTTCACCCTGGACGCGGCCGGGGGCCGCCTGTACTACCTGACCCGCGGCGGCCTTCGACGCGCCCGTCTCGACGGCTCGCGGGTCGAGGACCTGTCCGAGTGGTTTCCTTCCGGCCGGCCCAGGGACGTGGCCGCGGGGAGGCTGTACCTGACGTACCGGGGCGTCCGCGGCGGGCGGGCCGGCATACGCCGCGCGGACATGGACGGCTCCCGGGTCGAAGACCTCGTGACCGGATTGCGGCGGCCGGCGGACCTCGCCGTGGACGCGGCCGGCGGGAAGATCTACTGGACGGACCGGCTGACGGGCAAGGTGCAGCGCGCGAACCTGGACGGCTCCCGGGTCGAGGACCTCGTGACGGGATTGCGTTTTCCGGACGCCGTCGCGCTGGAGTCGGAGCGGAGCGGCCGGCGCGGAGTCAGCGGACCGGCAGCAGGTCGAGGCCCGAGGTGATCGCCCGGTGCCACGCCGGCCGTTCGCGGCGAAGCCGTTCGAGTTCGGCCAGCGTGCAGGGAAACAGGTCCAGCCCCACCGGAAACCCCAGCGGCAGGTAGTCGGCGATCCGCTCCCGAAACGGCTTGTCCGAGCGCGCGAGGACCAGACAGACGTCGACGTCGCTCCCCGGCGCCGGAATCCCGTGGACGCGGGAGCCGAACCAGACGACGCGCCGCACCTCGGACCGCTCGGCGGCGATCCGCTTCGCCCAACGGCGAACGGCCCGGTCAACCGCCGCTTCGTTGTTCCACTTGACGACGAGCGAAGCCGATGAGCCGTTCGGCGCACGCAATGGCATCGTCGGAATCCCTGCTGGTGTAGAAGTCCGTCGGCGCGCCCGCGTCGAGACCGTTCGGACAGCGGGTCGGAACGTAGTGCTTGTCCAGCGTCTTGGCGCACACGACCAGCCGCTCGCCGGCGTCGTCCGCGACGAGACCGAGAAGCGCGGTCACCGTGTGCCCCCAGGCGTCCGCGCCGCGGCTCATGAGGGCCGCCTTCAGCGCCTTCTCGGCCGCCTGCTGCGCGGCGAAACAGGCCCAGTCGTGCGCGGCGCCGTCCCGCGCGTGGCGGGCAAGCCGCAGGTCGGCGTCGGACTGACGGAACCAGTCGGCGTGTCTCGAAGGCACCGGGGTCATTCTAGGCGAGGCGAAACGTGACCCGGACGAACCTGTTGCGCTCGTCCTGCAACAACTCCGGCTCCGTGCCGTTGAACGCGCGCATCGCCGTGCGCATGATCAGCCAGCCGCGGCCGCGCCTCTCCATGTAGCCCATCCCGGCCATGAAATGGCCCATGGCGTCGTTCCGCGCCCGCGGGTTGGCGCCGGCCCGAACCCGCGCCACCGTCATGTGGTTGGGGAGCGCGCCGGGGCTGGTCACGTCCACCCGGCCGGCGAACACCTCCAGGAACGTGCTCGAGCCCGTGATCGCGTAGTCGCGGTGCATCACGGCGTTCACCAGCGCCTCGCGCACCGCCGCCCGGGGCAGCAGGTGACGATCCTCCCGCACGAGGCTCCGGTACGACTCGAAGCGCCCGAGGCCCAGAAACCACCCGACGGCCCTTTCGACCTGCTCGTCGAGACGTCCCGCCCCGTCGGCCGCCTGCAGGACGTCCGAGGCGCGGTCGTCTCCCGCGTAGGCCACGCATTCGATGCGGAAGTTCCGGGTCTGCGGATACCGCTGGGGAGACTTCCCGAACGCCAGAACGCCGTACAGCGTCGCGCGCGCCTCGCCGCCGACGTCGACGAGGACGCCGCGGTTGCGCAGGTCGTCTTCGGCCGCCGGTTGCGGATCCTCGTCCGTATCGAACCCCAGGCGCTTCAGGTAGGCGCGGAACGCCTCGAGGTCGACGTGTTCCGCCGGCGCGTCCTGGATCGCCCGTTCCTCGGTGAGGACGTATCCGAAGGTGTTGTAGAGCTCCTGCAACTCGGTGGGAGAAGGCTCCACGCTGCTGCGCTCGCGCCGAATCCAGACCCGGCCGGCGCAGCGCATCGGCTCGAATCCGCGCTGGCGGGGGACCTCCAGCCAGTGCACCCGGCCCTGCGGATCCTCGTGCCGTCCGATTCGGGCCGACACCGGCGCGCTGCATCCGGTCTGCAAGAACGCGGTCAGGCGCTCCTCGACGCCGTCGGCGTCTTCGCGCACGCCGACGATCTCGCGCGTGTCGGCGACGCCCAGGATCAGGACGCCGCCCTCGGTGTTCGCGAACGCGCAGATCGTCCTGCCGACCGCCTTCAGGTCCCCGAGTCCGCGCTTGAACTCCGTGTGTCGGCTCTCGCCCGACTCGATGCGGCCCAGAACGTCCAGCCACTCCACGATCGGTTCCCGTGTCCCCGTCAGAATCCGTACTTCAACCGCCGCAGACGGAACGCGTCGTCTCCCCCGTCGACGGTGCGCACGATCGCGTCGCGCACCTCGGGGGCGTCGATGGCGCCGGCGACGGCGACCCGCCCCCGATTCGCGGTCGCCTCGAGCCGAACGACCTGGTCGGCGTCGCCGTTGACGACGATGTTGGCGTCGTGGGTCGCGACGATGATCTGCCGGCGCCCCTTGAGGCGCTTCAGCACCGGCAGCACGGTGTCGAACAGGAACCGGTTGTCCAGCTCGTCCTCCGGCTGATCGATCACCAGGGGGCGGTCGCCGCTAGTCCGCAACAGCAGCGACAACAGCACGCTCACCCGCTGCCCGCCGGACAGTTCCTCCAACCGCCGGGCGCCGTCGTCCGTCCCCAGCTCGACCACGTAGCGGTCGCGGCAGCGGACGGCGGTCAGTTCCCTGCGCTTCGACCGGGTCAACGCATCGCCGAACGTCTTCCGGACGGCCGGACTCATCCCGACCCGATCCAGCCACCCCTGCCGTAGCGCCGCGAGCAGGTGGCGGGGGGGCAGCCGCGTCCCCAGGTCGTTCCACCAGCGCGTGACGCCGCGCTGGTTCAGCCGCTTCAGAAAGCGTTCCAGCGGTCCGCGATCGTCGTCTTCGATCCGGCGCGCCGATATCCGTCCGCCGAATTCGGTCTCGACGGTCTTCATCACCCGGTCGAACGCCTTCCGCTGCTCCCCGGTCAGACGCCGCCGTTCGGCCAGCAGCGTCTCGAACGCGCGCTCGGCGTCGTCACGCCGGCCGCGTGTCTGCGCGAGGTTCGCCTCGTAGCTCGCCAGCAGGGAAGCCTGGCTGCTCAACGACTGGAACTCCTTGATCCGCGCGGCGTCGACGCCCCGGCCGGCCAGCTTGCGTTCGACGTCGACGCGAACCTCCTGCTCGCGGCTCCGCAACGCGGCGGCGATGGAGCCGATGGCGGCGTTCGCCGCCGACAGTTCGTCCGTCGCGGACCGCAGACCGGCGCGGATCCGTTCCCAGCGGCTCCGCAGCTCCGCGGCGCGGTCCGAGACGCCGGCGGCGCGCAGGACGGGTTCGGAGCGTTCGTCGATCCCGGGCGCGTCCAGGGACTCGGCGGACTGCAACAGACGCTTCAGTCCGCCCGCCAGCTCGGCCGCGGCCTCTTCCGCGTCCTGCCAGTTCCGCCGTTCGCGCGACGCACGGTGCAGATCCGTGACGCCGGCGTCCGAAAAGGCGGCGAGTTCCGCGGCGGCGCCACGACAGCGTTCGAGCGCCTGCTCCGCCACGGCCAGGTCGTCGTCCAGCTTCGCGAGACGGGCGGCGAGGTCCGTCAATTCCTTGTCGAGACCGGTCAACCGGGCTTCTCCGGCCAGGATGCCGGCGGTCTCCGCGGCCGACAGACGCGCCAGGATTTCCTGGACCGCATCCGGATCCCGTACGAGGCGCTGCAACTCGTTCTGCGCGTAGAACTCGGCCGGCCACCGCTCGCGCGGCGGCGCCATCGGGTCCCGGCCGGGGCACTCCAGGGTGACTTCCGGCGAACCGCCGAGAAACCGGTCCCGCCCCCGCGCCTGGACGTCCTTCGCAATGCCCTCGTCGTGCGGCGCCGACGCGCCGACGTGCACCCGCAGGCCGTCCAGGAGGGTGCTCTTGCCCGTCATGCTGCCGCCGATGACGCACGTCAGGTCGGGACTGAACTCGAAACGGCTTTCTTCGCCGAAGAACGAGGCGCTTCCCGTGACCGTGACGGCCTTCAGCCACGGCCGCTCGTGCACGGTGACGTCCGGCGGATCCGGTATTTCGCACAGGGAGCCGTCCGCGTTCCGCGCGTAGGCGATCCGCATCCGGGAATCGCTGGCGATGAAGGCCTGACGCAGCGATTCTATCCGGGGACTCGCCAGCTTGAACCACGTGCGGCGCCTTCCGACGTCGTCCACCACGTACGCATCGCTGGCGTGGAAGAACGCCTGCCGATGCCGGCTCATGCCGTCCCGCAACCAGGAGCGGTCCTTTTCCGCGTCGTCGGCCAGCCGGCCGTCGCCGAGCTCGAGACCGGCCACCGCGCCGTGCGCGAAACGCTGCAACACCTGGGCCTTCTGCGCCCCGAGCAGACCCTTGTCGGCGTCGACGTGAGGCGCAAGGACGATGTAGTTCCACCTGGCGGCGTCCCTGCCCGCGCTGGCCTCGTGGAAGTCCCGGAGATCGCGAAACGCCTCGTCGGCGCTCTTCGACGACAGTTGAAGCTGGTCGCCGCGCCACGGCGACGGCGTGGCGCCCATCAGCAGGTCGAACGCCTTGAAGTAGTGCTCCCGTCCGATCTCCGGATCGAACAGGAACAGCAGGTGCAGTCCGCTCCTGCCCTGCTCGAACGACGGCTCGAAGCCCGGGAAGACCGCGTAGATCTTCTCCCGGAACGGCACGCCGTCGTCGTCCGATCCGCCGTTCCACTCCTCGACGATCCGCCAGACGGCGCTCGTCTCCGCCGCCTCCCCGGCGCGGACCGCGTGCGGCGTGAGCCCCACCACCTGCACGCGGCGCTCGGCGGCGCCCTGCAGAAATCGCCGGGCGTACGCCGTAAGGGTGTCCGCGGCATCGATCGGGCCGCTCACGCCCGCCGGCAGCTTCGCCCGGCGCCCCGGATGATCGTCGATCGTGTGGACGTGCAGATCCGCCCTGAACCAGCGCGCGCCGGGCACTTTCCGATGCCAGCCCGCCGCGTCCCCGCGTGTGAAGGTCATGTCGCTGTCGTGATCATGACACGTCCTTGTCGAACGCGGCTTCCGTGCGAGCCGTCGACGTTCGCAGCCGGCAATCGGACGCACGCCAAACCGGCAATCGGACGCACGCCAAACCGGCAATCGGACGCACGCCAAACCGGCAATCGGACGCCAGGCTGAGCAGCGGACGGACTCGGTCCGCCACGGTGGAGCGGCAGCGCCTGACGCAGCGATTCCATCCGGGGATCCGGGGGGCTGGGGGGCGCTCCAGCTTGAACCGTGCGTATCATGGAAGGATGGCGAATACGCGCTGGGGCTACGGGCGGCGCAACGGTCCGGCGGCGTGGGCGGAGCTGGACGCCGCGTTCCGGACCTGCGCCCTGGGCCGGGAGCAGTCTCCCATCGACCTCGCCGGCGGCCTGCGCGCCGACCTGACGCCCGTCGACTTCGACTATCGGCCGACCCGCGCCGCCGTCGAGAACACGGGACGCACGATCCAGGTCAACCCGGCCCCCGGCGCCGGCATCGTGCTCGACGAGGTGCGCTACGCCCTGCGGCAGTTCCACTTCCACCACCGGAGCGAGCACACCGTCGACGGCGTCCCGCTGCCCCTGGAGATGCACCTGGTGCACCGGAGCGGGCGCGGTTCGCTGGCCGTGGTCGGCGTCCTGTTCACCGAGGGCGCGGCGAACGCGGCCCTGGCGCCGGTCTGGGCGCGGATGCCGCCCGAGTCCGGCGCGCCGCGAACGGCGCCCGTCCGCCTGGACCTCGCGGCGTTGCTGCCCGCCGGCCGCACGACGTGGCGTTACCGGGGGTCGCTGACCACGCCCCCGTGCACCGAGGGCGTGGCCTGGGTCATCCTCGCCGAGCCGCTCACGCTGTCGGCGGCCCAGATCGAAGCGTTCGCAGCCCTCTACCCGAACAACCGCCGGCCCGTGCAGCCGCTCGGCGAACGGGTGCTCCGGCGCGGGTGACGGCCGTCATGCCCCTGGGGTGCGTGAAGTACGCGTTACGAATACCGGCCGTGAAAGGAGAGCATCATGACGCGCGCCGACACCATCCGATCGCACGTCGTCGAGCGCTACGTCGAACCGGCGCGCCGCGGCGGCGAGGCGGCGTTCACCGTCGCGGCCAGGGACGTCCTGCGCGACCTCGGCTATCGCCTGGACCAGGCCTCGGAGGTCTGTTCGGCGCTGCGTGCGAGGAAGTTCCTCGAGGAACACGATCTGGAGGTCGAAGCGAAGGGGCCGCGGTCGAAGCAGAGCACGACGACGACGTTCACCTACCGCCTTTCCGGCCGCCGGGGGGCGGACGACGGCCGGCGGGCCCTGGACGCGGTCCGGGACCTGCGGGGCGTCGGCCGGGAGACGTTCGCGGCCCTCGGCGGGGGCGAGCGCTGGCTCCGCCGGGAACGCGAGGCGTTCCACGCCGCCGACGCCGCCGAAACGCCGGACGCTTCCGTGTTGTGAGGCCGGCCGGAAACGCCGTCAGCGGCACGGCCGTGGGCCGGGCTGGAAGCGTCTTCACCGGCTTGCGCCGGTTCGGGTTCGCCGATCGCCGGCCGGCGCCGGGCCGGCCCGCCGGGACGCGCTACGAGCCATCGTCCGCGGGGGCTTTGACCGCCTGGCGGCGCCGGGTTATAAGGTGCGTTCATGAGCGCCGCCGAGGAGTTCGCCGCCAGGGGCAGGCTGCCCATCGGCATTCAGACGTTCCGGAAGATCCGCCAGGGCGGCTTCCGCTACGTGGACAAGACGATGTTCGCGCTGCGCCTGGTGGAAGGGGGCGCGGCGTACTTCCTGTCCCGTCCCCGGCGCTTCGGCAAGAGCCTGTTCCTGGACACGCTGAAGGAGTTGTTCGAGGGCAACGAGGCGCTGTTCCGGGGGCTCCACGTCCACGACAAGTGGGATTGGTCCACGCGCCATCCGGTCGTGCGGCTGCATTTCGGCGCCGGAAACTTCACCGACCCGCGGCAGCTCGACGAGGACGTCCGCGATCAACTGGAAACGCTGGAAGCCGCGCACGGCATTCCGCCCGGCTCCGCCAGCGCGCCGTTTCGCTTTCGCCGCCTCGTCGCCGCGTTGCGCGAGCGGACCGGCCGGGGCGTCGCGGTGCTCGTGGACGAGTACGACAAGCCGATTCTCGATGCGCTCGGCACGCCCGCCGCCGCCGCCAACCGGCAATTCCTGCGCGGACTCTACGCCGTCATCAAACAGAGCGAAGCGCACATCCAGTTCGCCCTGCTTTCCGGCGTCAGCAAGTTTTCCAAGGTGAGCCTGTTCTCGGACCTCAACCACCTCAAGGACATCACCCTGGACCGCCGCTACGCCGCCATATGCGGCTACACCGAGCAGGACATGGACACCGTGTTCGCCGACGACCTGGCCGGCCTCGACCGCGGCGAGGTGCGCCGCTGGTACAACGGCTACAGCTGGCGCGGGCCGCGGGTCTACAACCCCTACGACGTTCTGCTGCTGCTCGACGAGCGCGAGTTCCGGGCGTTCTGGTTCGAGACCGGCTCGCCGAAGTTCCTCGTCGACACGCTGCGCCAGCGCGGCGTTCCCTCCATCGCCCTGGACGGCATGACCACCACCGAGGCGCTGCTCTCCACCTTCGACGTCGACGAGCTGGCCATGGAGGCGCTGCTGTTCCAGACCGGTTATCTCACGATCGCCGGCGAGAAGAACCAGGGCGGACGCATCCGCTTTCGCCTGGGCTATCCCAACTTCGAGGTGCGCCAAAGCCTGAACGAGCGGCTGCTGAACGCCCTGCTGCCCGATGCGGCCCGGCGCCGAGCCGACGACGCGCCGCTGCGCGAACTGCTGGCGGCCGACGACTTCCAGGGACTGGAGGCGTTCCTGCGCTCCCTCTTCGCCGGCATCCCCCACCAGTGGCACGTCCGCAACGACATCGGCGCATTCGAGGGCTACTACGCCAGCGTGGTCTATTCCTGCTTCGCCGCGCACGGCCTCGACCTGATCCCGGAGGACAGCTCCAGCACGGGCCGTTCGGACATGGTCGTGCACTGCGATCACGCCATCCACGTGTTCGAGTTCAAGCTGTGCAAGGACGCCCCGGAGGGCACGGCGCTGGCGCAGCTCCGGGACAAGGGCTACGCCGACAAGTACCGTCACCTCGGCAAGCCCATCCACCTGATCGGCGTGGAGTTCAGCAGCGCACGGCGAAACGTCGCGGCGTTCGACGTGGAACGGGCGGGTTGGATGACCTCGGGGACACCGCCGGCCTGACGCCGTCTCTGCGCGTCACCCGCGCCGCCGCGGTGAGCGAACCGATCAAGGAGGCTGCCGGCGCGGAGTAGCCGCGCCGAGCGCCGGCGGCTTCAGTCGGGCCGCGGCAGCTCGTAGCCGATCATGAACAGGGCCGCTTCGAGCGCCCGCGGGCGGCGGCGCGGCGGCAGGGCGCCGAAGCGGCCTTCGCGGTGGACCGCGCCGAGGACCCAGGCCGCGCGGACGTTGCATTCCGCCCACCGCCGGGGGCTGGCGGCGCTCAGCATCGGAAACCGGAACGGGCCGGCGGAGGGGTCGCGGTCGTGGGCGCCCTTCCCGGGATGCCACCGGAAGCGCAACGGTTCCGGGACGGCGTCGAGTCCGGCGTCGGCGCAGTGCAGCCACGCCAGGCAGCCCAGCGCCGCGCCGATGCGCCCGTCGTACATCGGGAAGTCGTCGAGCAGCAGCGCGTGGACCTTCGTCCAGCCGGAATTCATGCGCCGCACGCCGTCCAGCTTCGACGTGTCGGCGCGCGCCGGGTCGAGCAGGCGGCTGTCGGCCAGGAACTCCGGCAGCGCGTCGCCGCCGAGCCGGCGCAACGTCCGCTCGTTGCGCCCCGTCACGCCGCCCCACCGCAGCACGTCGATCGCGGCTTCCACGAATCCGGCGCCGTCGCCGCGCGCCGCCGTTCGGCGCAGGCGGCCGGCGAGGAGGTCCAGCCCCTGCTGATCGACGTCGAAGCCGCCGCGCCACTCGTAGTTCTCAAAGGCGTCCCACAGGGAATCGCAGCGCCACCAGCGACGCGACTTGAGCATCAAGTACTCGTGGGGGAAGGGAGCGTCGCCGCGCACCCGCGGACGCAGCCACTCGACGAACCGCTCCACCGGCGGGTCGCGCAGACAGGCGCGCGCCGCCGGCGAACGCGGCCCGCGGGTCCTGTTGCCCGAAACGGGACTCGCAAGCGGCGTGGCGGGAACTGCCGGACGCCGGGCCGGGACCGACCGGGACGGGAGGCCGACGTCGCCGGCCGGCGGCGGACCGCGGGGCGGGAGACTCCCGAGTGCGGGAGGGCGCGGCAAAGACAATCCGCCCTCCCGCCCCGGACCAGCACGCCGTCCCGCTGAGTTGCCATGACGGCGGGGCGTCCCCTCGCTCGGTGGCGTCGCCGACAGTCGGCGACGCGTGGATCATACCCCGATTCGGTGCTAGGCTGATGGGGCGCGGGCAGGGAGCCCGGTGGCGCGACGACTTGAACCACGAGGAGAGAAATGGCTCGATATGGGGCTGCCCGACCGGCAGCGGATGGTGGTGGTAGATTGACCATTGAACAGACGGTCGAAAGGCTCCACGCAGCCCGCTCCGGCGGGCAACGGTCAACTAGACTCACGCGAATCTACGAACCGCCCGATCTGCCTCCGCACATCGCGTCGGGGGTTGTCATCGGACCCCCACCCCCCGACGCTTTGCATCTGATCCGCAAGAACCCGCTCATCGAGAAGGAGATCGGGGCGGTCGGCGGGTTTTGTTTCGGCTGCTTGCGTTTTCGCTGGTTCCAGAACCTTACAAGGGGTCACGTCTTCAACAAGTCTGGGCAAAAGACGCCACAGGGCATACCTTTTCTAGCCGGCTCATGGGGGGATCGTGGTAGGCTGTGGGTGGCGTTTGATGTGGGTGCGGCGCTCGATGAACGCCAGATCTACATCATAGGTACTTGGGACGCCCCAGGACCGCGACCGTTCAACGTTCCGATACGGGATTTATGGGTTCCGCTATGCGAGCCCTGTCAAAAACTAGAGAGAGTTCCTGACGGCATCGCGCAACAACGCGAGATCATCAAAGGAGCTTCGACGAGCTTCACCTTGCGCGGCCTTCCTGTTGGCGCGCAGATCAGAGCAGGGACAAAGGGCATCTTGAAGGACTGGCGGGAAGAAGCTGTGGGCGTTGTGCTGGAGAAGTCTCGATTTTTTCTCCGCATGATCTGTCTGGTCCGCATCGCATCCATTCACGGGAGCCGGCCGCTCAGGACTTTGCAGGCGCTCGCGGCAAGAGATCCGGGGCGGAGAACCTTGAAATGGGACCCTGGTCCGCCGCAAGTACGCCTGTTCGATGGGGAGTCCGGGACCGAGCTGTATGATTGGTTGATCAAGACTGCTCACCCTCCGCGTTGAAGTCCGCGTCCGTCCAGCAGCGGTACGTGCAGGCCAGATCGCCGGTAGTCGGCCGCCGGTGGATGTTCCCGTACCGGCCGCACTGCGGGCAGACGCCCTCGCCCGGCGACGTGCGCAGCCTGCGCCACCGCGCCGCCCCTACGGCCCCGGCCGGCCTAGCCGCGGTTAGCGCGGCTAGGCCGAGCGCGTCGCGGACGACCATCGTCACCACGGCGCCGGGGCGGGCGCCGAGCGCGAGGCGCAGGCCGAACTCGCGCGTGCGCCCGGCGGTGGCGACCGCGATCACGCCGTAGACGCCGAGGCCGGCGAGGGTCAGGGCGAACAGGGCGAACAGGGTGTCGTACGCGACGCCGAAGAGCTCGGCGCGCTCGTCGGCCGTGATGATCCTCATGGACCGAGGATATCACGAACCGTCAAGATGTTGACGCTGCCCGGACGGGGAGTCCGGGCAGCGTCACATCGCTAGTCCTCGCGCCCCCATTCGATGTAGCGGTCGACCGCGGCCATGAACCGCCGCCACAGCATCACCGCGACGCACATCGCGAACATCGCGCCCGCGAAATTCAGGAACCCGACGACCATCTCCATCCCCCCCATGTCGATCTCCCCCAGGAGAACCCCCACACCGAGGATCCCCCCCGCCAAGATCGCCGAGGACGTGAGGCTCACCACCACGCACGCTACCAACTCTTGAAGCATGATCGCTTGACTCCTTGTCGGAAGTGTAGCACGATAACGCCATGAAGAATACCAACGTCGTCCTGATCGTCTTCGCCGTGGCATCTATCGCTGCCGGTACCCTAATCGGAACCTGGCACAAAATCAGCCCAAGCGCCGCCGAAATCCGCCGCGCCTGCGGTACCGACCGCAACTTCGCCACTTCCATGTGCATCATCAGCGCGCACGGAAAATGCGACCTGCTCATGAGCGGGGGCGACCCATCCTTCGGGATCTACGCTCGCTGCCTGAACTTCGACTGGGAATCACGCCTGCGCTAGCCGCTCATCTTCCGTTTGACACCGCGCGGTTTCTTCTGGCCCCGACTGGAGACCACTGGAGACCACTCGTCTGCGCGGCGGCGGGCGTGGACCTCTTCCTGACCAACGATGCGCGGCTGACCCGGCTCGACGTGCCGGGCATCCGGTTCATCGCCGGCCTGGACGCTTCCGTGCTGTGAGGCCGGCCGGAAACGCCGTCAGCGGCACGGCCGCGGCCAGGCTGGAAGCGTCTTCACCGGCTTGCGCCGGTTCGGGTTCGGCGATCGCCGGCCGGCGCCGGGCCGGCCCGCCGGGACGCGCTACGATGAAGTCATGACGACCAACGACCCCGCGGCGGCGGCCCCGGTTTCCCGGCAGCGGGAGGGGCTGGCCTCTCTCCTGCGCGACGTCCTGCCGTCCCAGGGAGCGTGGAGCGACGAGGCCTACCTGTGGCTCACCGATCGTACCCGCCGCCCGATCGAATTCACCGACGGGCACGTTCAGGAACTACCCATGCCGACGGACACGCACCAGGCCGTCCTCGCGTTCCTCTACCGCCTGTTCCACGGCCACCTCGGTCCGCGCGGCGGAATCGTGCGGTTCTCGGCGCTCCGCCTGCGCATCCGCGAGGGCAAGTTCCGCGAACCCGATCTGCTCATGCTCCGCGACCGCTCGGACCGCCGCCGCCGGGACCGCTATTGGCTGGGCGCGGATCTGGTGGTCGAGGTGGTGAGCCCGGACGACCCGGACCGCGACCTGATCGAGAAACGCGCGGACTACGCCGAGGGAGGCATTCCCGAGTACTGGATCGTCGACCCGCGCGGCGAGACGATCACGGTGCTCGCTCTGGTGGGAGAGGCGTACGTCGAGCGGGGCGTGTTCGGACGCGGCGGAACGGCCGCCTCGCTACTGCTCGACGGCTTCGCCGCCGACGTGTCCGCGGTGTTCGATGCCCCCGAGTCGGGCGCGTGACGACGCGGCGGATCGAGGGAGCGCCCGTGGCGCGCTCCCTCCTCGGATGCGACGGGACTGCCGCGCGCGCGGCCCGGCGCCGCCAGCCTGGTTGCTGACGGAGAGCCGCACGGCATCGCTTTACGCATCATCCGGCCCGCTCGCCGGTGGCCGGCGACAGGACGCGGCTACGTCGAACGGCACGGACACCACCATGTCGGGCCCGCCGGTGTCCGCGCGGGGCTGCGCGCGGCTCACTTCGCCCACTTGAGTCGTCTTGACCGGCGGTCGGGAGGAACGGGCCCCGGGGCGGACGTCAAGGCGATCTCGTTGGAATGCCACTTGCGATCTTCGAGGACGACGGAGGCGTCGAGGGCGTGCACGTCTTCACCCACGATTGACACCCGGTAGGCGCCGGCCGGCAGATCCTCGATCCTGTACGTGCCGTCGTCCTGCCGGGTGACCCCATTGCGCCTGCCACTGGCGCACCTGCACGGTTCGGCCTCGCAGTTGTCCAGTTGCACGAAGACGGTCCTCCCCCCGACGCGCTGTCCGTCAAGAGTGACCGTCCCGTAGAGCGTATGGTCGAGCTGGAAGTCCACGGGCCGTTCACGCCTCGGATCGACCCGCCGGCGCTCGCGCTCCCTGAACGCATCCAGATCGGGGAACACCGCGTAGACGCCCTCCGGCAAACCGTCGATCCGGAATCTTCCGTCACGATCGCTCACGCCGAAGCGCCTGACTTCACCGCCCACCTCGCCGACCGCTTCGATGCGGACGCCCGGCCGCGGGCAGTCGCGGCCTTCGGTGACCTGCCCGGCGATGACGCCCGCCCCCTGCGCGAACACCTCGCCACCGGAGACCAGGAGAACGACCACGGCCCACGTGAACAGCGGGCGTCCAACGATCTTCACGATCACGCGCAGGCGGCGGTCGGAGACGATGACCGAGATCGCCGTGAACAACGGGCGTCCAACGGTCTTCACGATCACTTCCTGCGCATCGTTGTCGGTGGTCACCAGATCTCGCCTCGATTCAGGATCGCCGCCGCGCCGACACGACGGCCACGACGGCCGGCCGGAGGCCTGCCGCTCAGCGCGCCCATCGTGTCTTTCCGAGAACTTCGATTGGGGGAGGAGGCCGGGGAACGTGGCAATCGACGTTGATTACGTATTCCTGAACGCGATGACTCCCCACGTCCACTTGTCCATGCTCTTGCTGGCGCCAATCCTCCAACCTGGGGCATCTGACGGCGGGAGCGCCGCGCCATCCCACATGGACGTCGTAGGCGCCGGCCGCAAGTCCCTCGATGGAATACCTGCCTTCTTCGTCGATGCACGCTCTCCGCGGGTGATCGCATCCCTCGCGACCCCCTGCCCGGGACGGATCTCCGGCCAGGGTGAGCTCGACGAACATGTTGCTCCGGGATTCGCGATCCAGCCGGATGACACCCCCGCGAAGAGTCAGGGTGACGGTCCCGAAAAGAGCATGGCCGCCCTCGGCGACCCTCCCGCCGGCGCTCCCCCCATCCTGAGCGAACGCCCCGGCGGACAGGAGCATGCCCGCGGCCGGCGCGAGCACGCCCAGGAACGACCCTCTCATGAACACTTCCTCCCCGGCGCCGGGAACGTCCTCGTCCTCGCGGTCGCGCCGTTCATGACGCGGCTCAAGGATCTTCGCCGCGCACCTGCAGGCGTCGGGCAATTCCGTCCTCGACGCGGCGCCTGATTCTCTCTGCGATTCTCTCGCGGAGTGCCTGCTCCAGGCGTTCCTTCATCGCCTGCGCAAGGTCGCGCGTCACCTGAAGCTCATCGAGCAAGCGGTGCACCCGGGTCTCGCCTTCGAGCCTGCCGCACGGACCGAGGTCCGCCGCTACCTCCGTCTCCTCCCACGTGGCCTCCCGGCAAACCACTTCGACGGAGACGCCGATGCCCAACTGGAGCAGGTACAGATCGTCTCCCTGTATCAGAATCGGCAGCGACGGCTCCGCTTCCTGCGCGGTCTCCTGCGACCTTGCCTGCCCGGCGGACAGGACCAACAACGCCGCCGAAACCGCCGTCACCAGCGTCCCTTGCCTCATGAACTTCCTCATGTCACGGGTTCCCGTCACGAAACGTCACCATGCGATGGACAAGTTCGGCCCGGACGACTGGATCCTCGCGCCTCGCCATTCCGGCACCAACTGCTTGAAGACCAGCCCCAGCCCGACGATCGCGATACCGACTCCGATGTACCCCTCGTCGATGGGCCAGTCGTTGTCCGAAGCGCTCAACACCCCTCCACCGGCGAACAACAGAGTTCCCGTCACTATCCGTCGAGCATCGGGGGGAGGGAATCGCGGGGGCGACGGGATCGGAGCGACGGGGGCGGGGGGCAGGTCAATGGGGTCGGGGGGCGCCTCCCCCCTTTTCAACCCATCGAGCAGTCTTCCCCGCAGCCGATAGGAGATCGATTCCTTCAGTTTCTCTTCGAATCCCCGTTCCGCGAGCATTTCCGCAAGCAGCTTCCGGCTTTCGGGCAGCAGCTCGTTCCGCGCGTACTCGACGAGCGCCGCCTGGGCGTAAGCGCAGGCGTCCTCCAGGTAGTAGACGCCCTTCCCGGAAAGCGACAGGTTCGTGCTGAGATCCACTTCGAACAGGGGATGCGGCTTGAAGGGCAATTCTTCGGGCTCCACGCGGACCCTCTCCACGTGGATGGCGCACGGTCGCGGATCGAGCCGCCCTTCGTCCCCGGCGGGTTGCCCGCCGGTCTGCGCCCCCGCCTCCGCGGCGGCGAGCATCGGCAGCAGCGCCGCCAACCCGGCCGACAGAATCCTGATCGTCATGTCGTGGTCTCTCGTTTCGTCGGACTCCAACTGTCGGCGGCACGGGACGCGCTCCCGGCGACCGCACGTCGTCGCCCCCCGTATCGGCCGAGGCTCGCGGCAACTATAGCCCGATTCCCGCGCGCCCCGGCGGCCGCCCGCCCGCCCGTCTCGCCCGGCGGCCGGGCGCGCGCCGGCGGGCGTCAGCGGCTCGACGCGAAGTGCAGGCCGACGCGGACGTAGTAGAACACGCCGTTGACGCCGAACGGGGTGAAGGCGCTGAAGCGGTTGCCGCGGGCGGCGCCGTGCGGGTTCTCCTCCGGGTCGTTGCCGAGGACGTTCTGGCCGCCGACGGCGAGGGTGGCCGACGCGCCGAGCGGATACGCCGCTTCGACGTCCACCACCGCGTCGCCGCGGTAGACGTGCGAGTCGCGCGAGTCGAACCACTCGCCGTACCAGCTCAGACGGCCCAGCAGGCGCCAGCGGCCGAGCGCTTGGCGGACCGAGGCGTTCCAGCGCGTGCCGGGAAGCGCCTCTTCGAGCTCGCGGATCCGCAGGGCGTCGAGCACCGCCGGGTGGTGGCGCGTCACGTCGGTCCGGGTGTGGTTGAAGAGGAAACCGAACGTCGTCCGGCCGCCGAGTCGGGGCGGGGCCCAGGCGGTGACGACGTCGAGCCCCTGCGTGCGGGTCTCGAAGTGGTTGGTGAAGAAGCGGAAGTTCTGGAGGTTGCGCGCGCTCGTCACCCCCTCGGCGAGCAGCAGGTCCACCTCCACCGGCGTCAGCACGAACAACTGCGTCAGCGCCAGCCGGTCGGAGAGGCGGATGCGGAAGTAGTCGGCGGTGAGGCTGAACGGCCCCGTGTCGACCACCGCGCCCAGGGTGGCGTTGATCGACCGCTCGGGGGCGAGCGGTTCGCCGCCGCGCAGCGCGGCGACCCGCGAGGTGGACGGGATGGTGCCGTTGTTGACCAGGGCCATCAGTTCGAGGTCGAACTCGGTCGAGACGTTGAACGCGTTCTGCTGGCCGGGCGTGGGCGCCCGGAAGCCGCTGCTCGCCCCGGCCCGCAGCGCCACCGGGCCGGCGAGCCGGAGGCGGCCGGAGAGCTTGCCGTTGAGGGTGGTCCCGAAGTCCTCGAAGTCCTCCAGCCGGAGCGCGCCGCCGACGGTCCATGCGTCGTCCGGCCTCCGCGCCTCGACGTCGCCGTAGACGGCCGTGTTGGCGCGGCTCCAGGCGCCGGCGGCGAGCGGGCTGAATCCGGGGAAGCCGTTGGAGCCGGCGCTGAAGCCCTGCGCGGCGTAGGGGCCGATGCGCCAGGACGCCTCGTCGCCGAGGCCGATGGTGAACCGTTCGTCGCGCCACTCCGCGCCGGCCGCCAGGTGCAGCCGGTCGCCGACGGGATGGCTCACGTCGACGTTCAGGCCGACGTCCTGCTGCCGGTGAGCCGGGCCGCGTCGCCCACCGGCTGCGGGTTGACGTTGTAGGAGGGGACGACGGCCCGCAGCCGATCCGCGACGTCGGTGTTCCCCTGGCTGACCACGTCCTGGTAGGGGATGGCGTCGATCGGCGTCGTCGACTCGGTGACCGACCGCGGCCGGGCGCGGCTGCCGACCACGACGACGTCCTCGGTGAACCGCGTCGGCGGCGGGTCGGCCTCGTCCTCCTGCGCGCCTCGCGGTTCCGGGTTCCGCGGCGGCGGCGATGGCGGCCCCGTCTCCTCGTCCGCGGGCCGCGCGGGTCCCGGCGCGTCCCGAGCCGTCCCCCGGTCCCCGCCCGCGCGGCTCCTGCGCCGCGGCCGAAACGGTCAGGCCGAGAACCAGGACCGGGAGGATCGGGAGGACGGAGAGGAAGACCGCGGCCGGGGACGCGCGCTCCGGCCGGCTCTCGAACGCGGGGTCGTCCATGGCGGCCACTCGCCGGGGGGAATCCGTCCAGCCGCGGCGCGGGGACTGCGCCGCCGACGCCCTCGAATCCGGTCAGCGGGCGGCGCGCCCGACGTACCGCTGAAACGTGCGCTCCACGAAGTCGTCCACGCCCGGGACGAACAGGACCGCGAAGACGGTCAGCAACAACGCCGCCGCGACGCACCAGTAGAAGTTCTTCATGCCGTGACGCCGTCCCGATGCCTGCCCGAAGCCGCGCGCGATGCTTCCGAAGGGTTGGAACGGAAGCCGGCCGCCGTCAGCGCGGGGCGGCCTCGAACACCCAGGAGTCGCCGGCCTCCACCGCGGCCCGGGTGACCCGGGACGGGTACTTGTCCCGAATGGCGTGGCTTATGCCGTCGAGGACCTCGCCGGATTCGATGCGCACGAGCCGCCGCTCGTAGCGCGTGCCGCCGATGCGGATCACCGCCCGCCCGTCGCGTTCGGCCTGAACCGGCCAGCGTTTCCACAGCCGGCCGACCGTGGTGCCCATGTAGCCGGACCAGACGTAGAGCCGGCCGCCGTGCTCCGCGACCCAGATGCGGCGGGAACGCGGCGGGTCGAGCAACTGCAACTCGACGGTCTCCACGTCCCGGACGAAGCTCCAGTCCGGCTCCGGGCCGGAGTGCAGCGCGCCGGACACGAGGGGGCCGCCCGAGAACACGCGGTTCGGGCCGTCGGCGAAGCGCTGTTTCGCGGCGGCGGTGACGACGGCCGCGACCGGGATCAGCAGCAGGCATCCGACGACGATCAGCGCTTGCGGCGCGACTCTCATGGTGCGCTCAGTCTACCACCGGCGCGCGCCGCCCCCGCGGCCGCCGTTCAGCGAATCGTGCGCGCCGAGCCGAGCCAAAGCGAAGTTCTCCGCGACGTCACCTCCGGCGTGGCACGGCGGCACGGGTCACGAAGATGCGTTCGTGAACGGATTGACGACGCGCAGAACGTCGAACGTCCGTCCGGCCTGCAGATCCTCGGTGAGAAGGACGGCCGCGCCCGCCTCCATCGCGCTTTCGACGATCAGGGCATCCCAATAGGACAACCTCGACGATGCGCTTCGGCGAACCGCCGCCCGCACGAGTCCGGCGCCGAGCGGCCGCACCGGAAAGGCGCAGAGGCCGTTCACCGCTTCCGCCGCGGGACCGGCCGCGAGCGGCGTCGCCAGCTTGCGGGTGACCGTCACGTAGAATTCTCCGAGCACTTGCGTGCTCAGCACGATGCGATCCGCGTTGTCTTCCAGGATCCTCCGGGCCTTCGCCTGCTTGTCCGGCGAATCGCCGTCGAACAGGTAGACCAGGACGTTCGTGTCGACGAACCACCGTTCAGCGCTCATGCAGTTCGTCCCGGGTCCAGGACGCCGCGCCCCGTCCGGATCGGGCCGTCTTCGACAGGAGCAACAGGCGCGCGATCGCGGCCCGGCGGCGCCGGGTCGCACCCGCGTACGACTCGAGGCGCTCCCGGAGCACCGCGTTCACCGACGTTCCTTCCTCCAGGGCGCGAATGCGCGCTCGTTCGAGCACTTCGTCATCGACGGCGATGGTGATGTTCATGGCGGGTTTCCCGGTAAGTCACGGTTTCAGTGTAGCCGGATCCGAAGCTGCTCCGCCGGACGGAAGCCCGGTGGGACCCTGTACGGGTTTCCGGCGGGCGGTCAGAACGACACCGACACGTTCATGGAGACCGTGCGCGCGGCGCCGAGCCAGGCGAAGTTCTCGGCGATCGTCGCCAGATAGGCCCTGTCCAGCAGGTTGTTCGCCACGATGGACACGTCGGCGGACCCGAGGCGGTCGCTCACCGATTCCAGCGAGAAGCTGAAATAGGCGTCCACCAGCCAGTAGGCGTCGGCGCGCCAGTCGGTCGTCAGGCTGACGCGCCGGGACGAGGTGTGCTTGCCGGACACGCCCGCGCCGACGGAGCCGGTCCGGTCCAGCGACACCACCCACAGACGGTCGGGCACGCCGGCGACGGCGCTGCCCGGCTCGATGCCCTGCGCCGCGTCCACCGCCGGGTCGCCGGTGCCGACGTACGCGGAGTCGTTGGAGGTCCAGGCCGTGTAGAAGGCGGTCCGGCCGGGCAGCTCCACGGTGGCGGAGAGTTCGAGACCGCGGGTGTCGATGCCCCCGGCGTTGAAGTAACCGCCGCCCCCGGGCACGACGTAGTCGGGGCCGGCCGCCGTCGCGGGGCCGACGAAGAAGATGCGGTTGGTGAAGTCGACGTCGTACCAGGCGGCCCCCAGGTGCAGCCGGTCGCCCGAGTAGCGCACGCCGACGTCCAGGTTGGCGGCGGTCTCCGGGTCGAGGGCGTCGATGCGGCGGCCGGGCACTTCCAGCAGCCGGTCGCTGAGCGACTTGAAGTTCTGCGAGTAGCCGCCGAACAGCTCCAGACCGTCCACCGGGGTCTCCACCGTCACGCCGCCGGCGAACAGCGCGTCCGAATCGGAGTCGACGCCCAGCGGCGCGCCGACGCCGAACCGGTCGCGGCGCTCCAGATCGACCAGGAACTGCTTGACGCCCGCGGAGAAGGAGAACGGGCCGGCGTAGAGGGTCTCTTCCACGTACCACTTGAAGACGCGCTGCGGGAAGTCCCAGTCGTACTGCCGCCAGTACGGCGTTTCGTCGTACGCGGCGCCGACCCGCGGGTCGAGGATGCGATGCCAGTCCCGGCTGATGGTCCGCGTGGAGCGTTCGTACCAGACCCCGGTCCGCAACCGGCTGCCGACGGCGCCGAACGTGCGGAACCACTCGTGGTCCAGCGTCAGGCCGGACCGCTCCCGGGCGTAGTTGGCGTGGCGGTGCGACATCACCGCGTTGCCGCCGGGATGACACGCCGGGTCCACCTCCGGGCCGCCGGCGCCGTAGACGCTGAAGATGTACGACGAGGCGCAGCCGGGGCGGGGCCGCACCGCGGCCCGGTTCCCGTCCACGAAGCGGACCTGGCCCAGGATCTCGCCGCCGAGGACGGTGGGGCCGTCGCCGGCCAGCTCCGATTCCGGGCCGCCGCCGTCGTCGGTCACGTCGGCGATGAACGGGGGCAGCCAGCCGCCGTAGCCCCGCATCCGGTGGTGGTAGCCGCCGACGCTCAGCGAGGTCACGTCGCTGAACGCCCAGTCCGCCTTCAGGTAGCCGAAGGCGTTCTGCCGGTTCGTCGGCCAGCCCGGCCGGTAGAACTGGTTGAGGTACGGCTCGCCGGGCCAGTCCGCGATCAACCGGTCCCAGCGCGGATTGGCCCGGAAGTCGCCGTCCGAATAGATGCGCTGGAAGGCGACCTCGTGCACGTCGTCGTAGGAGAGGTAGGACGACAGGTCGAGGCGCCCGTGCGACGAGACGAGCTTGGCGGCCAGATGGTCCCGCTCGTTCCGCGCGGCGGCCTGCATCCAGTCGGTCGACTCCTGGCGCACCGCCGACACCCAGGCGTACGTGTCGCGGCCGAAGAGCGAGCCGGTGTCGACGCGCAGCGCGTAGCGCTGGCCGCCGTGCTCGCCGAGGGTCGTGGACACCGTGTGGGTCCGCTCGCGCGCCGGGTCGGAGGTGGTGAAGTTGAACGTGCCGCCGAGCGCCTCGACCGAGCGGGAGGCGACGTCGGCGGTGCCCTGCGAGACGTCGACGCCGCCGAGGTTGCCCGAGTCGACGAAGCGGTTGGCCTTCGAGCCGCCCCAGTAGTCGGAGGCCCCGTTCGGAAACCCGTCGATGGTGGTGCCGATCTGCGCTTCGTTCAGGTTCACCTGGAAGCCGCGGACGGCGACGTTGCTCGACCAGTCGTCGAAGCCGTAGGCGTCGCCCTCCTGCACGGAGACGCCGGGCAGGTTGTCGACGACCGCCATCACGCTGGTGATGGCCGCCTGCTGCTCCCGCATCGGCTCGGCCACGACGTTGGTCGCGAAGGTCGCCGGCGCCTCCGCGATGACGCTGACGCTCTCGAGCAGCCGCTCGATCTCCAGGACGATCCGCACGGACGCGGCGGCGCCCGCCCGCACGGAGACCGGCGCCTCCGCCGCGGCGAAACCGGGCAGCGCGGCGGCGACGAGGTAGTCGCCGGGCGGCAGCGCGGCGAAGGCGAACTCCCCGGCCGCGCCCGTCACGCCCTCCCGCGCCTCCGGGCCCGCCGCGGTGACCACGACGCCCGGCAGCGCCCCGCCGGCCGCGTCGGCGACCGCGCCCTCGATCGCGCCGGTGGACTGCGCGGGCGACGGCGCGGGAAGAAGCGCCACGGCCGCCGCGGACACCCAGCCGATCGAGGCCGCCCTCCATGTCGTCATTTCCTTTCAGTATGGCACGCTCCGGGGCTCCGACACCGCCCGCCGCGGACGCCCGGCCGCCCCCGCGCGGCCTTGACAAGCCGCCTCCCGCGCGGACATCATTCGGCCAGTCCGCGTCGGGGATCCCGGCCCTGTGCAGGCGCCCGGGTCCGGACGCGCCGCGCCCATGGAAACGCACGAACGGCTGCCCCGGGACGAACCGGGCGCAAGGGGTTCCGACCGGGGGTTCGGCCTGGTCTTCAGCGCCGTGTCCGCGGCCGTCGGCCTGTGGCCGCGGCTGGACGGCGGGCCGGTTCGCGGGTGGGCGCTCGTCCTGTCCGCCGCCCTCCTCGGGGCGGCGCTCGTCAGGGCGGCCTGGCTGGCCCCGTTCCACGAGGTCTGGTTCCGGTTCGGCCTGCTCCTGCACCGAATCGTGAACCCGATCGTCCTGGCGGTGATCTACTACGCCGCGGTGACCCCGACCGGCCTCGTCCTGCGCGGCCTGGGCAAGGACCCGTTGCGCCTGCGCTTCGACCCGAACGCCGAGAGCTACTGGATGCGCCGGGACCCGCCGGGGCCGGAACCCGAATCGATGAAACACCAGTTCTGAGGTGCGCCGTGTCCTTTCTGCGCGAGTTCTGGCTCTTCCTGCGGATACGAAAGAAGTACTGGCTGCTGCCGATCCTCATCATGATGCTGGTGCTGGGCGGCCTGATAGTGCTGAGCCAGAGCAGCCCGGTCGCGCCGATGATCTACACCGTCTTCTGAGCGGTGCGCATCCTCGGCCTTTCGGCCTTCTACCACGACAGCGCCGCGGCCGTCGTCGAGGAGGGGCGCATCGTCGCCGCGGCGCAGGAAGAACGCTTCACGCGCAGGAAGCACGACGCCGGCTATCCGCGCCGGGCCGTCGCCTGGTGCCTCGCCGAGGCCGGGGTCCGCCTCGGCGACGTCGACCGGGTCGTGTTCTACGACAAGCCCTTCCTGAAGTTCGAGCGGCTGCTCGAAACCCACGTCGCGTTCGCGCCGCGCGGCTTTCGCTCCTTCCGCATGGCGGTCCCCGTCTGGATCAAGGAGAAGCTCTTCCAGAAAAGCCTGCTGCGCCACGAGCTGCGCGCGCTCGCCCCGGAGGTCGACTGGGACGACAGGCTGCTGTTCGCCGAGCACCACCAGTCGCACGCGGCGAGCGCGTTCTATCCGTCGCCCTTCCGCGAGGCGGTGGTCCTGACCATGGACGGGGTCGGCGAGTGGGCCACCACCTCGGCGGCCGTCGGCCGCGGCGCCGACCTGGAGGTGACGCGGGAGATCCACTTCCCGCATTCGCTGGGCCTGCTCTACTCGGCCTTCACCTACTACACGGGCTTCAAGGTGAACTCCGGCGAGTACAAGGTGATGGGCCTGGCCCCGTACGGCGAACCGAGGTACGCGCGGACCATCCTCGACCACCTGATCGACCTGAAGCCGGACGGCTCGTTCCGCCTCGCCCTGGACCACTTCGACTACTGCGCCGGCCTGACGATGACCAGCCGCCGCTTCGACGAGCTGTTCGGCGGCCCGCCGCGCAGGCCCGGCGAGCCGCTGACGCAACGCCACATGGACCTGGCCGCCTCGGCGCAGGCGGTGATCGAGGAAGCGGTGCTGCGGCTGACCCGCGCGCTGCGGGCGGAGACCGGCGTCCCGAACCTGTGCCTCGCCGGCGGCGTGGCGCTGAACTGCGTCGCCAACGGCAAGGTGCTGCGCGACGGCCGCTTCGACGGCCTCTGGATCCAGCCCGCGGCGGGCGACGCCGGCGGCGCCCTGGGCGCGGCGCTGCTGGCGAGTCACCGTCTTTTCGGCGAGCCGCGCCCCTCGACGTCGCCCTCCGCGTGCGGAACGGACGCCATGCGCGGCGCCCTGCTCGGTCCCTCGTTCGGCCTCGACGAGATTCGCGCCGCGCTCGACGCCGCCGGCGCGCGCTACGAGACGCTGTCCGACGACGCGCTGGTCGACGCCGCGGCCGATGCGCTGGCCGCGGGCCGGGCGGTCGGCTGGTTCCAGGGCCGCATGGAGTTCGGCCCGCGCGCGCTCGGCGCCCGGTCGATCCTGGGCGACGCCCGTTCGCCCACCATGCAGAGGACGCTCAACCTCAAGGTCAAGCGCCGCGAGTCGTTCCGCCCCTTCGCGCCGAGCGTGCTGCGCTCGGACGCCGCGGACTGGTTCGACCTCGAGGGCGACAGCCCCTACATGCTGCTGGTGGCCGACGTGAAGCCGGAGCGCCGCCGGCCGCTGACCGCCGCGCAGCAAGCCCTGTCCGGCATCGGCCGGCTGAACGCGCCCCGCTCCGACGTGCCCGCGGTCACGCACGTGGACCACTCCGCCCGCGTGCAGACCGTCGACCGGGAGACCAACCCCCGCTACCACGCGCTGCTGGAGGCGTTCAAGGCCCGGACGGGCTGCCCGGTCCTCGTGAACACCAGCTTCAACGTGCGCGGCGAGCCCATCGTCTGCACCCCGGCGGACGCCTTCCGCTGCTTCATGGGCACGGACCTCGACTGCCTCGCCGTCGGCAACTGCTTCCTGCGCAAGGAAGAGCAGGACCCGGCGCTCGCGCCCGCGCATTCGTTCGAGCCGGACTGACGGACGGGGCCGTCAGACGCCGCGCTGCAGGTAGGGCAGGAACGCGGTCGCCAGCCCCAGGATGGCGAAGAAGCCGAAGACGTCGGTCATGGTGGTGATGAACACCGCCGACGCCAGGGCGGGATCGATCTTCAGCGCCCGCAGGGCGATCGGAATCAGCGTCGCGGCGACCGCCGCGACGAGCAGGTTGATCACCATCGCCAGGGCCAGGATGGCGCCCAGGTAGGGATTGCCGAACACCCCCCAGGCCACGCCGGCCCCCGCCGCGCCGAGGACGACGCCGTTGGCGACGCCGACCACGGTCTCCTTGCCGAGCACCCGCCACGAGTTGCCCCAGGTCAGCTCGCCGATGGCGATGCCGCGGACGATCACCGTCAGCGTCTGGGTCGCCGCGTTGCCGCCCATGCTGGCCACCACGGTCATGAGCGCGGCCAGCGCGACGACCTCCGCCACCGTCGCCTGGAACTCGCGCACGACGAGCGCGGCCACCGTCGCGGTGACCAGGTTCACGCCGAGCCACGGCAGCCGCTTGCGCCACGCCTCCCACGCCGGCGTGAACACGTGCTCGTCGGCCGGGACGCCGGCCAGGCGCAGGATGTCCTCGGTGGCCTCGTCCTTGATGACGTCGATGACGTCGTCCACGGTGATGATGCCCACCAGCCGGTTCTCGTCGTCGACCACGGGAATCGCCAGCAGGTTGTAGTCGGCCACCTCCCGGGCGACCTCCTCCTGGTCGGTGTCGACGCGCGCCTTGACCAGCTCCGACGTCATGATCCGCTCGAGCGGGGTCTCCGGAGAGACCAGCAGCAGGCGGCGCAGCGACACCACGCCGACCAGGTGGCGGCACTCGTCGACGACGTAGAGATAGAAGACCATCTCCACCTCGCGCGACCGCTGCAGCGCCTCGATCGCCTCGCCCGCCGTCAGGTCCTCGGCCAGGGCGAAGACCTCCGGGTTCATGATGCGGCCCGCGGTCCGGTCGCCGTGCGCCAGCAGGTGCCGCACGTCGCCCGAGTCCTTCCCGCGCATCCGCGCGAGGACCTCGGCCGACAGCTCGTCCGGCAGCCGATCGATCAGCGCCGCCGCGTCGTCCGGGGGCAGCTCCAGGAACAGCTTCGCCATCTCGCCGGGAGGCCGCTTCGCCAGCAGCGCGTCCCCGACCTCGGCGTCCAGCTCGCTCAGAGCCTCCATCGCGAGGCGGCTGTTCCGCTCGGCCAGCGTGTCGAACGTGGAGAGCCGCTCGCCGTCCGACAGCCCGCTCAGGACCTCGGCGAGGTCTGCCGGATGCTGTTTCTGGAGAAGGTTGAGGAGGTTAGCGGTCGCACCGATCCGCTGCAGTCGCTTGACCGAGTCGAGCACGACGTCGATGCGGCGGAGAGGCGGCATGGTTCCGGTCCGCGAAGCCGCTCGGCCTCGCGCGAGACGATCCGGCGCTGGATGGTCGACCCACTGGTGCAGGCACTGAACGCCTCATTGTACCACGTCCGCCCGGAACCGATCACCGCGGAAACCGTCACCGTTCGAGGCCCAGCTCGCGCAGCATGCGCGCGTTCCCCCGCCACCCGGGCCGGACGCGCACGTGCAGATCCAGGTGCACCCGGGTCCCGAACCGGCGCTCGAGTTCCTCGCGCGCCTCGCTGCCGATGCGCTTCACGCGCGCCCCGCCGCGGCCGAGGACGATCGGCTTGTGCGTGTCGCGGTCGACGACGATCGAGCAGTACAGGCGCAGGACGCCGCGCCGGTCGGGCTCGTCGAAGCGGTCGACCACCACCGCGCTCGCGAACGGCAGCTCCGCCCGCGTCTCGCGCAGCAGCTTCTCGCGCACGGTCTCGGCCACCACGACGCGCTCCGGCTGGTCGGTCACGTAGCCGTCGGGGAACGGCGGCTCCCCTTCCGGCAGGCGGTCCCAGATCTCCCCTTCGAGGTCGCGTACGCCGTCGCCGGTCAGGGCCGAGATCGGCACGAGGCCGGCGAAGTCCCGCTGCCGCCGGTACCAGTCCATCAGGGGCAGCAGCCGGCGCTTGGCCATGAGGTCGATCTTGTTGAGGGCCAGCAGCACCGGCGCCGCCGCGCGATCGAGCAGGTCCAGCACGAAGCGGTCTCCGCGGCCCGTGCGGATGCCGGCGTCGAGCACCACGACCAGCACGTCGACCCGCGTGATCGTCTCGACCGCGTGGTCCACCATCCGCACGTTCATCCGGTGCAGCGGGCGGTGGATGCCCGGCGTGTCGACGAACACGGCCTGCCCGGGCCGCTCCGGCGAACCGTGCTTCACGCCGAGGATGCGGGTCCGGGTGGTCTGCGGCTTGTCCGAGACGATCGCCACCTTGGTCCCGACGACGCGGTTGAGCAGCGTGGACTTGCCGGCGTTGGGACGTCCGATCAGCGAGACGTAGCCCGCCTTCACGCGGGCGTCTCCAGCGCCGCGGAGCTGCGGCGGAACCGGACGCGGTGCACCCGGCGGCGCTCCGCCTCGATGACGTCGACGCTCAGCCCGTCGGCCTCGAAGGACTCGCCCGGCCGCGGCACGCGGCCGAGACGGGCCAGGACGTAGCCGGCCACCGTCTCGAAGCCCTGCGGTTCGATGGCCACGTCGAGCCGCTTGCGCAGGTCGTCGACGCTGACGCGGCCGGTGAAGACGTAGCTTCCCGAGCCTTCGTCCACGATCGGATCCGCCTCGACGTCGTACTCGTCCCGAATCTCGCCGACGATCTCCTCGATCAGGTCCTCGATCGTGACCAGACCGGCCGTGCCCCCGTACTCGTCGTGCACGATGGCGCTCTGGACCCGCGCCGCCTGCAGCTCCTTCAGCAGGTCCGCCACCCGCTTGGTCTCGGGCACGGCGCGCGCCGGCCGCAGCAGACGGCCGACCACGCGTTCGACGCCGGGCGTGTCGGCGAGGGACACGAGGTCCTTGACGAACACGAACCCGAGCACCGTGTCGAGACTGTGCTCGAACACCGGGACCCGGGAGTGCTGCCCGTCCACGAACAGCGCGCGCAGCTCGTCGAGCGTCGCATCCGAGCGGACCGCCACGATGTCCGGCCGCGGCGTCATCACCTCGCGGACCAGGGTCTCGCCGAACTCCACCACCGACTGCAGGAGCCGCCGTTCCTCCTGATCCTCCAGGGCGGCCCGTCCCTCCGCGCTCTCGCGCGGCTCGGCCCCGGCCCCGGTTCCCGCGTCGCCGGCGACCGTCCCGTTCACGCGGCGGCTCGCCCGCCGCAGCAGCCGGATGAGCGGCCGCGTCAGCGGCTGCAGCGCCACCACCGGGACCCGCAGCGAAGGCAGCAGCGCCTCCAGGACGCGCCGCGGGTCGCGCCGCACGATGACGATCGGCAGCAGGTGCCCGCACACCAGCACGAAGACCAGCAGCGCGGCCGACAGCAGCGCCAGCGACGCCGCGTCGCGCGCCCCCACGCCGATCATCGCCAGCACCGCGAACGACGCGACGCAGACGCTCTGCAGCACGCGCACCGGCACGAACAGACGCAGGGGGTCGTCGAGATACCCGAGCCGGTCGAGGCCGCCGCGGCGCTCCGCGTCCAGCCGCAGCGACAGGCGCATCAACGTGGTGAACGCCGCCTCCACCGTCCCGACCCAGACGGTGGCGCAGGCCAGCAGGAACAGGACGAGCGGGATCACGCGAGTCCTCCGCGGCGGCGGAGACGCCGCTCCAGGCGCTCCATCTCGCCGGTGTCCCGCTCGTGGTCGTAGCCGAGCAGGTGCAGCAGGCCGTGCAGGGCCAGCAGGCGCAGCTCGGCGCCGAGCGGGTGGCCGGCGGAGCGGGCCTGGCGGCGGGCGACCCCGGTGGCGATCACGACGTCGCCCAGATGCGGCTCGTCCGCACCGGTGGCCGGCTCCGGAGGCCCCGCGGGCGGCTCGTGCGAACGCTCCGGCCCGCCGCCGGGCGGGAGGAGGCCGGCCGCGTCCGCACCGGCGGCCGGCGCCCCGGAGGCGGCCGGAAACGAAAGCACGTCGGTCGCGCGGTCGATCCCGCGGTAGCGGCGGTTGAGGTCGCGCATCTTGCGGTCGCAGACCAGCGCGACGGCCACCTCGCCGCGGACCGCCGGCGGGGCCACGCCGGCCAGCCAGCGGCGCAGGCGGTCGGCGCGGCGGACGCGCCCGCGCCCGTCCGTCACCACGACCCGCAGGCGGTTGCGCGGGGGCCGGTCAGGGTCGGGTTCCGAATCCGGATCGTCGAAGCTCATGAAGACTCGGGGGAATCGGCCGCCGGCGGGGGCGCGAACCGCTCGTAGGCCTTCACGATGCGCTGCACCAGCGGATGGCGCACCACGTCGCGGTCCGTGAAGTGGACGATCGCCACGCCGTCGACGCCGTGCAGGACCCGGAGCGCCTGCACGACGCCGGAGGTCCGGCCCGCGGGCAGGTCTATCTGCGTGACGTCGCCGGTGACGACCGCCTGCGAGCCGAAACCGAGGCGGGTCAGGAACATCTTCATCTGTTCGGCCGTCGTGTTCTGCGCCTCGTCGAGGATCACGAACGCGTCGTTCAGGGTCCGCCCGCGCATGAAGGCGATCGGGGCGATCTCGATGACGCCGCGTTCGAGCAGGCGCCCCACCTTGTCGCCGGGGAGCATGTCGTACAGGGCGTCGTACAGCGGACGCAGGTACGGGTTCACCTTCTCCTGGACGTCGCCCGGCAGGAAACCGAGCTTCTCGCCGGCCTCGACGGCCGGCCGCGCCAGGATGATGCGGCCGACCCGCTTCGCGGTCAGGCAGGCGACCGCCTGCGCCATCGCCAGGTACGTCTTGCCCGTGCCGGCCGGCCCGATGCCGAAGACCACGTCGTGCCGCTCGATCGCGTCGAGATAGCGCCTCTGGCCGAGCGTCTTCGGCGTCACGCGCCGGGCGCCCGACGCCCGCGCCGACGCGCGCGGGAAGAAGTCGCGCAGGTCGATCCGCTCGTCCTCGCTCACCATCTCGGACGCCCGCCGCACGTCCTCGCGCGAGAAGCGGTAGCCGTCGCGCAGCAGCTCCGTCAACTGATCGATGACCCGTTCGGTCTTGGCCAGGCCCGCGGCGTCGCCGGTGACCAGCAGCTCGTTGCCCCCGGTGCGGATGCGCACGTCGAACTGCCGCTCGATCTGCTTCAGGTTCTCGTCCCGGGAACCGAACAGCGTCTCGATCCCCTCTTCGGGGACCGGTATCTTCACGAGGGAGGGCGTAACGATCGTCAGTTCCCCTGGAAGTCCGCGGGGAAAGTCCACGCGACACCCGGACCGGCGAGAATGCTGGGCGGCAAGGCTGACCAATGGTTACCACGCGCCGGGACCGGCGGTCAAGATCGGCCGCGCGCGATCCCGCGGCTTTCAGCCCAGATGCAGCTCGCGCAACTGCCGGCGGTCCACGGCCGACGGCGACCCGGCCATCAGGTCCACCGCGGCGGCCGTCTTGGGGAACGCCATCACGTCCCGGATCGACGGTTCGCCGGCCACCAGGGCCACGATGCGGTCGAGGCCGAGGGCGATGCCGCCGTGCGGCGGCGTGCCGTACCGCAGCGCGTCGAGGAAGAAGCCGAAGCGGGCCTTCGCCTCCTCGTCGCCGATCTTCAGCAGCCGGAAGACGCGGGCCTGCAGGTCGGCCTGGTGGATTCGGATGCTGCCCCCGCCGATCTCCGCACCGTTCAGCACGAGGTCGTAGGCGCGGGCGCGGACCGCCGCCGGATCCTCCTCGAGGCGCTCGACGTCCTCCGGCCGCGGCGAGGTGAACGGATGGTGCATCGAGACCAGCCGCCGCTCGGTCTCGCTCCATTCCAGCAGGGGAAAGTCGACGATCCAGGCGAGCGCCGTCCGGCTCTCGTCGATCAGCCCTTCCCGCTGCGCGAGCCGCAGCCGGAACCGGCCGAGCAGCACGGACGCCTCGTGGCCCTCGCCGCCGGCGATCAGGATCAGGTCGTCGCGCCCCGCCCCGGCCGTCTCGATCACCCGCGTCAGCGCCTCTTCGCCCGCCGCCTTCAGGATGGAGCTCTGAACGGCGCCCTCCGGCGACCGCCGCACCCAGACCAGCCCCTTCGCGCCCAGCGCCAGCGCCTCGTCGACCAGGTTGTCGATCCGCGCGCGCGCCTGCCGGCCGGCGTCGGGGACCACCAGCGCGCGCACCGATCCGCCTCCGTCCAGCAGCTCGCGGAAGACCTTGAAGCGGCCGCCGCGGAACGCCTCGGACACGTCCCGGACGGGCATCCCGAAGCGCAGGTCCGGCTTGTCGCTGCCGTAGCGCGTCATCGCCTCGTCCCAGGTCAGGCGCGGGAACGGGGCCGGGACGTCCTTGTCCACGACGCGGAAGACCGCCTGCATCAACCGCTCCACCGAGGCGAAGACGGCTTCCTGATCGACGAACGACATCTCGAGGTCGATCTGCGTGAACTCCGGCTGCCGGTCCGCGCGCAGGTCCTCGTCGCGGAAGCACTTGACGATCTGGAAGTAGCGGTCCATGCCCGAGACCATCAGGATCTGCTTGAAGATCTGCGGCGACTGCGGCAGCGCGTAGAACTCCCCCGCGTGCAGCCGGCTCGGCACGAGGTAGTCGCGCGCCCCTTCCGGCGTCGACTTCGTGAGCAGCGGCGTCTCGATCTCCCAGAATCCGTCTGCGTCGAGGCGGTTGCGGACGGCCATCGTGACGCGGTGGCGCAGACCGAGGTTCTCGCGCATCCGGGCCCGGCGCAGGTCCAGGTAGCGGTAGCGCAGGCGGACCTCCTCGGACACCGGCGTCTCCTCGTCGATCCGGAACGGCGGCGTCCGGGCCTCGCTCAGCACGAAGAGACCGCGCGCCTCCACCTCCACCTCGCCGGTGGCGATCTTCGGGTTGAGGGTCTCCTCCGAGCGGCGCTCCACCGGCCCGGCGACCGCGACCACGTACTCGGGACGCACCTGCTTCACGCGCGCCAGCACCTCGCCGCCGCCGCGGGCCACGACCTGCGTGACCCCGTGCCGGTCGCGCACGTCCAGGAACGTCAGGCCACCGAGGTCGCGGATCCGGTGCACCCAGCCCATCAGGACCACGTCGGCGCCGACGTCGCCCGGGCGGAGCTCGCCGCAGGTATGGGTGCGCGCGCGGGGGACGGAGAGCGTTTCTTCAGTCACGGTCGTCTCGTATCGCGGGGCCGGCGCCGCGCCGGGATTGCGGGGACTGGTTCTCTTCGGCCGGCGCGGGGGGCGCCCGGCCCGCGCGCGGCTCCCGCTCGTCGAGCAGGCGCCGCGCCACGCCGGCGCGCGCGACGGCGGTCTGCCCGCCCGATTCCATGTCCTTGACGGTCACCTCGCCGCGCGCGAGCTCGTCGTCGCCGAGGAGCAGCACGCGGCGCGCCCCGGAGCGGTCCGCGCGCTTCATCTGGGCGCGCAGCGAACGGGCGCCGTAGTCCACCAGCGTGGCCACGCCGGCGCGCCGCAGGTCGCGCGCCAGCACGTGCGCGGCCGGCCGCGCGGCCTCGCCCAGCGCCACCACGAAAGCGTCCGGGGGGGGCGCCCCGGGCCCCTCCGGCATGGCCAGGACGAGCCGCTCCATGCCGGCGGCGAACCCGATGCCCGCCCGGTCGGGCCCGCCGAGCCGCCGCACCAGCCCGTCGTAGCGCCCGCCGCCGAGCAGCGCGTTCTGCGCGCCGAGCGCCGCGCCCAGCACCTCGAACGTGGTGCGGGCGTAGTAGTCGAGCCCCCGCACGAGCCGGTGCGAGACGCGGTAGCCGATCTCCAGCGCCGTCAACTGCGCGGTCACCGCGTCGAAGTGCGCCCGGCACCCGCCGCAGAGATGGTCCGTCGAGTGCGGCAGGGCGTCGACGATCGGCTGGCACGCCGGCGTCTTGCAGTCGAAGATCCGCAACGGGTTCGCCTCGGCGCGCCGCCGGCAGTCGCCGCACAGGTCGGCCTTCCGGCCGCCGAGCGCCTCCAGCAGGGCCCGGCCGAACCCCGGCCGGCACTCGCGGCAGCCGACCGAGTTGACGACCAGCTCGGCGTCCTCGATGCCCAGCTCGCGGACCAGGGCCGACGCCATCTCGATCACCTCGGCGTCGAGCGCCGCGTCCGGGACGCCGAAGACCTCCACGTCGAGCTGGTGGAACTGGCGGTAGCGCCCCTTCTGCGGCCGTTCGTAGCGGAACATCGGCCCGAGGCTGAAGAGCTTGACCGTCGGCAGCGCCTGTTCCAGCGCATGCTCGACGTAGGCGCGGACCATGCTCGGCGTCGCCTCGGGCCGCAACGTGACCCGCTCGCCCCCCTTGTCCTCGAAGGCGTACATCTCCTTCTGGACGACGTCGGTGGTCTCGCCCGTCCCCTTGGCGAACAGCTCCTCCCGTTCGATGACCGGCGTGCGGATCTCGCGGTAGCCGTAGCGGGCGCAGACGTCCCCGATCACCTGCTCTGCGCGCCGCCAGCGCTCGCTCTCGCCCGGCAGGACGTCGTGCGTGCCGCGGATGGCCGGAATCATGGACCTGGACCGTGGCCGCCGCCGGGCTTTGGGACGCGCCGCGCGCGGCCCCGGACGCCGCGCGGCGTCCGGGGCCGCGCGCGGCGCCGGAGGATGGCCGTCTCGCCCCGATTATAGCCGCTCCGGGCGCCCGGGGCGCCCGCGTGGTGCGATAATGTAAGGGCCGATGGCCGTCCGCGACCGGTTCGATCGTCCGTTGCGCAACCTGCGGATCTCGGTCACCGACCGCTGCAACCTGCGCTGCCAGTACTGCATGCCGGAGGAGGAGTACGTCTGGCTGCCGCGCGCGGACATCCTGACCTTCGAGGAGGTCGGCGCGCTGGTCGACGCCTTCACCGACGCCGGGGTCGACCGCGTCCGCCTGACCGGGGGCGAGCCGCTGCTCCGCAAGGACCTGCCGGACCTGATCGCGCGGCTGGCGCGCCGGCCGGCCCTCCGCGACCTCGCGCTGACCACCAACGGGATGCTGCTCGCCGACCAGGCCGCGGACCTGCGGCGGGCGGGGCTCCGGCGGCTCACGGTCAGCCTGGACACGCTGCGCGCCGGCCGTTTCCGGGAGCTGACCCGTTTCGACGGCGTCGCCGCCGTGCGGCGCGGTCTGGCCGCGGCGCGCGAGGCGGGCTTCCGCGACCTGAAGATCGACACCGTCGTCATCCGCGGCGTCAACCACGACGAGCTGCTCGACCTGCTGGCCTACGGCCGGCAGGCGGGCGCCGAGGTGCGCTTCATCGAGTACATGGACGTCGGGGGGGCCACGCGCTGGTCGGCGCGCGACGTCTTCCCGCGGGCCGAGATGCTGCGGCTGATCGGCGGCGCGCTCGGGCCGGTGACGGCCGTCGAGGAGGAATCGTCCGCGCCGGCCGACCGCTTCCGCCTGCCGGACGGCCAGACGTTCGGGGTCATCTCGTCCACCACCGAGCCGTTCTGCCGCTCCTGCGACCGCGGCCGCCTGACCGCCGACGGCCTCTGGTACCGCTGCCTCTACGCCCGCGAAGGCGCCGACCTGCGGGGGCCGTTGCGCGCCGGGACGCCGCGCGCGGGGCTGCGCGCGCTGATCGAATCGATCTGGGCCGCCCGCGCCGACCGCGGGGCGGAGGTCCGGCTCGCCGCCGGCGACCGGCGGCCGTTCATCCCGCTGGAGACGCTCCGGAAGGAGCCGCACATGGAGATGCACACGAGGGGCGGGTAGCCTCGAGCCCTGCCGATCGGGATGCGCCGCGGCGCCGCCCGTCGGTGCAGCGCCGCCGATGAAGACCACCGCGCCGCCGCGATCCCTGGACGCCCTGCTGCGCCCCGCGTCGGTCGCCGTCATCGGCGCCTCGAACGACCCGACGCGCATCGGCGGGCGCCCGATCCGCTACCTGCGCGCCGCGGGCTTCGCCGGCCGGGTCCATCCCGTCAATCCGAAGCACCGGGAGGTGCAGGGGCTGCCGGCGTTTCCGCACGTATCCGCGGTGCCGGAGGCCGTCGACCTGGCCGTCGTCGCCGTGCCCGCGCCGAGCGTGGTGGAGACGGTCGAGGCGTGCGCGGCGCGCGGGGCGCGGGCGGCGGTGGTCTTCAGCGCCGGCTTCGCCGAGACCGGCGCCGAGGGGCGGCGCCGGCAGCGGCGGCTCGCGGCCGTCGCGGCCGAGACCGGGATCCGCGTCCTCGGCCCCAACTGCCTCGGCGTCTACAACTCGGGGATCGGCCTGTTCGCCACCTTCAGCACGACGCTGGAGGACGGCTTCCCTGCCCCCGGCGGCGCCGCGCTGGTCAGCCAGAGCGGGGCCTACGGCAGCCACCTGTCGCTGCTCGCCCGCAAGCGGAACGTCGCCGTGCGCTACTGGGTGACGACCGGCAACGAGGCGGACGTGTCCGTGCCGGAGGCGCTCGGCTGGCTGGCGGAGCAGGACGACGTGTCGGTCATCATGGCCCACGCCGAGGGGATCACGGACCGGGACGCGCTCGTGCGCGCCCTGGAGACGGCGCGCGCCCGCCGCAAGCCGGTGGTGTTTCAGAAGGTCGGCGTCACCGAGGTCGGCGCCCGGGCGGCCCGCTCGCACACCGCCGCGCTCGCCGGCGCGGACGCGGTCTACGAGGCCGCGTTCCGGCAGTTCGGCGCCTACCGGGCGCGCGACACGGACGAGATGCTGGACGTCGCCTACGCGGCCGGCTTCGGCGTCTTTCCCGAGAGCCCGCGCGTGGCGCTCGTCTCCATCTCGGGCGGCGTCGGCGTGCAGATGGCGGACGCGGCCGTCGGCCTCGGGCTCGACGTCGCGCCGCTGAGCGAGTCGGCCCAGAGCCGGCTGAAGGCCGCCCTGCCCTACGCCTCGCCGCGCAACCCGGTGGACGTCACCGCGCAGGCGTTCAACCGGGTGGAGCTGGTCGCCGACAACCTCGGCATCGTCTTCGAGGAAGAGCGGCACGACGCGGTCGTGGCCTTCTTCACGTACGTCGCGGCGGCCGACGGCATGGTCGAACCGATCCGGCGGGCGATCGCCGCGGCCCGCGCCCGGCGGCCGGACCGCGCGCTGGCGCTCTCCATCGTCGCCCCGCCGGAGATCGTCCGCCGCTACGAGGCGGACGGCTGCCCGGTGTTCGAGGACCCGACCCGGGCCGTGCGGTCCGTCGCGGCGCTGCACCGGTTCAGCCGGATCTTCGCCGAGCGCCCCGGCGCGCCGCCGGACGCGGCGGCCCGCGCGCCGCGCACGGAGCTGCCCGACGGTCCCCTCTCCGAACGGCAGGCGAAGGACCTGCTGGCCGAAGCGGGCGTGCCCGTCCTCGGGGCGGAGCTGGCGCGGACCGCCGGCGAGGCCGCGCGCGCCGCGGCCTCGTTCGGCGCGCCGGTGGCGGTGAAGCTCTGCGCGCCCGGCGTCCTGCATAAGACCGAGCTCGGCGGCGTGGCGCTCGACGTGCCGGACGCGGCGGCGGCGCGGCGGGCGTTCGAGGCGGTGACGTCCCGCGCCCGCGCCGTGGACCCGGCGTTGCGCGTCGAGGGCGTCCTGATCGCGCCGATGGTCGCCGGGGGCGTCGAGACGATCCTCGGCGTCCGGCGCGACCCGACGTTCGGTCCGGTCGTCCTGTTCGGTCTCGGCGGGACCCTCGTCGAGGCGCTCGACGACGTGAGCCTCCGCGTGGCCCCGTTCGGCGAGGCCGAGGCGCGCCGCATGATCGCGGAGACGCGGGCCGGCAAGGTCCTGCGCGGGGCGCGCGGGCGGGGGCCGTACGACGTGGCGGCCCTGGCGGCGGCCCTGTCGCGCCTGTCGATCTTCGCGGCGGACCACGGCGAGCGGCTCAAGAGCGCCGAGGTCAACCCGTTCGTGGTGCTCCCGGAGGGCCGCGGCGCGCTGGCCCTGGACGCGGTCGTCGTGACCCGCGAGACGCGCTCGTCCCCGTCACGCTGAACGCCGTCCCGCGCCGCGGGCCGCCGGAACGGACGCCGGCGGCGCGGCGGTTCACCGGACCGTGATGCCGGTGATGAAGTTCGAGTACGTGCGGTTCGGTTCGGCGCCCTCGTCCGGCCGGGCCGTCAACCGCACCTGGAGCCCGTAGCGGCCGCGGTCGAACGTCAGCGGTATCGAGAAACGGTAGCCGGAGACCTCGTCGCAGGCCGTGACGGTCCGGAAGTCGTCGCCGTCCGGACCGTCGATGTGGTCCTGCTGCACGCAGACCTCCACCACGTCCGCCGCGGCGCTCGACGTGACCCTCCCCGCGAACGTGATGCGTTCGCCCGCGGTCATCGCGCCCGGTATCGGCTCGTCGAGCCGCACGATCCGGAACTCTCCCGGGTCGATCGGGACGTCCGACACCCGCAACGGCGGGTAGTTGACGATCCGGCGGCCGGCCGGCCACTCCACCGCCGTATCGAGCACCGCGCGCCCGCCGGTCGCCTCGTGGAACGACGGCATCCCCCCGAAGGTGGTCACGCCGGAGCGCGCCGCGTGGCGCGCCGCGAAGAAGTTCCAGTAGTTCATCTCCTCGGCGGACAACGGCCGGCTCCGCGAGACGACGACGGTCACCCGCCGCCAGGACGAGTCCACCGGCCCGCCGCGCGCCCCGTGCAGGGCCAGGACGTCGTTGAAGTGGACCGGCCTGGCCTCTCCCTCGACCGCGGTTCCCACGTCCGGCACCGCCGCGTGGTCCTCGCCGAACTGTCCCTGGTCCTCGAAGACGACCATCTCCGGGAGCTCTTCCGGCTCGATCAGCCCCATGCGGTACAGCATCGTCGGGTGGTACCGGGACGGAGCCGGCGTCCGTTCGATCACGTAGGACCGTTCGCCGCCGTCGCCGCCGCCCGCCAGCCCGACGCGCCGTATGGAGCGCAGGACGGCGCCGAGGAGCGTCTCGCCGGGGAACAGCAGCGGCGTGTGTCCGGCCGGGTTCCATCCCGCGCGCTCGATGCCGCCGGCGAGGGCGGACCAGTCCCAGTAGTCGCCCCACTGGTGGCCGATTTCGTGGTTGGACGTCCATGCGGTCGTGAAGTCCGCGTCCCGATAGAACTCCACGGACCGCAGCACCCCGTCGCTGCCGAAGTAGGCGGAGCTGTCGAAGACCTCCAGCCTCTCGCCCAGGCCGGTGACGGGGTTGCGCGCGTTCCAGTGAAACGCGCTGAACCTGGAGCTGAGGTGCTGCTCGGCGGGGACGATGGCGATCGAGTCGTAGACGTCGGGGAAGAACTCGTAGAACTTTTGCGTCACTTCCTCGAACTCGAAGGCGTAGTCGTCCCCCGTCTCCAGCCGCCGGTTGCCGAAACCGGGGAAGACGACGTTCACGACGTGGCTGGCGTACTGGATGCGGTGACCGGCCTGCCGGACGCGCGACGCGGGCAGGTTGAGGGGCGCGACCGGCAACGCGATGGGCACTTCGTCGAAGTCGTCCTCTTCGTCTTCGCCGCCCGCGTCTTCGTCGGTCGCGTCCTCCGGGTCTTCCCGTTTCGGGACCCGCAGCGTGCCGAAGTGGACGACCGGGCTGTCGAACCCGCGGCGTCTCCCGCCGATGGTGTCCCACAGCGCCGCCTCGTCCCAGACCGGGTCGAAGACGCTGACCAGCCGCCCGGCGTAGGTCCTCGTGGCGGTGCGCGTCCAGGTCTCGAGCAGGGCTTCGCCGGCGGCGCTCGACCAGCGTCTGAACTCCAGGGTCTCGACGTCGCCGGCCACCAGCAAGCCCCGGAACTCGAGTCCCCCCGCGCCGTCGGCGCGGATCAGCCGCGGCTGCTGGTCGAACCACAGCGGTTGTCCGCGCCACCGCGCCGGGCCTTCGACCGCCGAACGGATCGCCCAGGGCGGATCGAAGCCCGACGCCGCCCACCGGGCGCGCAATTCGGGCGTGCCGCAGGCGACCGGCGGGTCGGCCGTCCGCCACCGCGGCCAGGGGTCGCCGCCCGACGCCGGAGCGCGGTCCTGCGCGGCCGGCGCCCCGTGCAGCAGCGCCGCCGTCGCGCAGGCGCAGGCCGCCAGACGGCCGCGGCGGCGCCGCCGCTTCACGACACGCCGGCCAGATCCTTCTGCCGGGAGGCCTCGAGTCCCTGGATCTGCACGATCGGCGGCGCCTCCTCCTTCAGCACGTGCTGGCGGTAGAGCGCCTCCATCTGCCGATCGTAGGCGGCGTCCCTGGCCGGCTGGCCGTTCCCGCCGGCCCCGGCGCCGTTCGCGGCCCCGGCGCCGTTCGCCCCGCGCGCCGCGGCGCGCGCCGCCAGCTTCTCCTGGCGCGCGTTCTTCGCGATGCCCCGCGCGTCGAGGTCGGTCTGGACGCCGGCGGCCACCGCCTCCGGGTCGAGCACCAGGGAGTGCTCCTTCGAGTCGAGCTCGACGTTCTTCCCGCCCGCGAAGATCTCGTGCCGGCCGCGCTCCTCGTACCACCTGGTGAGCGTGGCCGTCATGTGCATCTTCTCGATGATGTTGCGCCAGCCGATCCCGGTGTTGTAGGCGCAGAAGGAGATCTCCCCTTCCTGCGTCGCGTACGGGATGATGCAGCGCTCGGTGCGGCGGAAGTCGTAGTTGAACAGGTCCTGGAACCACATGCCGGCGACGAAGAGGAAGTTCCAGCGGTCCGACCGCCGCTTCGCGATGTCGTCCCGCGTGCGTTCGCCCGACACCTTGCCGTAGTCCTTGCCGGTGGCCCCGAAGGTCTTGTCGAACTTCTTCAGCAGGTCGGTCAGCTTGAAGTGGGTCGGCGCGCTGAACGGGTCGTAGTTGCGCATCAGCGCCAGCGCCATGCCGAGCACGGAGCGGAACCGCCCGCCCGCCGCGTCGTTCACCTTCGCGATGTCCCGGGCGAGCCGCTCGCCGCGGACGAACTTGGTGAACGGCACCGCCTCCTTCGTCTCCTTGTCGATCATCACCGCCATGCCCACGCCGCAGTTGGGGTGGCAGCCGCAGTTGAGCTGGCCCCAGCTCTCCTCCGGCCCGTGCACCAGGTCGGCCCAGTCGGTGAAGGTGCCCATGAACGAGATCGGGAACCAGTCGCGCGCCGGTTCGCCGATGCCGGTCTGGTTCTTCACGTCGTGCGCGAGGTGCGACAGCGTGTAGCGCTGCGCCTTGCGGCGCTCGTCGGTGATCTCCTCGTCGCGGCCGGTGAACGACACCGGCTGGAACGACAGGAAGCTGATGGTCTTCGGGTTGTCGAGCGCGAACTGCACGACGCGGCCGACCTGCTCGTTGTTGATCCCGTTGATGATGGTGATGACCGGCACGATGTCGACGCCCGCCTCGTGCAGGTTCTCGATGGCCCGCAGCTTGACGTCGAACAGGTTGCCCACCATGCGGTGCGAGTTGGCGGCGTTGCCGATGCCGTCGAACTGCAGGTAGGCGTAGCGCAGGCCGGCGTCGGCCGCGGCGCGGGCGAAGTCGAGGCTCTTGGCGAACTCGATGCCGTTGGTCGCCGCCTGCACGCTGTTGTAGCCCACCTTGCGGGCGTAGCGCACCGCGTCGAGGAAGTACGGCGACATCGTCGGCTCGCCGCCCGAGAACTGCACCGACATCTGGCGCCGCGGCTTGATCGAGATGGCGTTGTCGAGCAGCGTCCGGACGTCGTCCCACGACAGCTCGTGGACGAACCCCACCTGGTTCGCGTCCATGAAGCAGGGGTCGCACATCATGTTGCAGCGGTTGGTGAGGTCGATGGTCAGCACCGAGCCGCGCCCGTACTTGATGGTGCTGCTGCCGTGGTTGTGGAGCTTCTCGTCGTGGTGGGCGCGGATGTCGCTGCCCGGGAACGACTCTTCGAGGTGCTTGAAGAACTCGGTGTCGATCGCCATCACGTCCTCGAAGCGCCCGTGCCGCGGGCACTCCTTGACCATGACGATCTCGCCGTCGCGCTCGATGATCCGCGCCTTGATCTCGCCCACCTTCTCGCTGAGCAGGATCCGGTAGTCCTTCTTGCCGTCGAGAATGTCCTGGCGCGCTTCGCGCACGCACCCGGGACACAGCGAGTCGGTCTCGCGCGGCCACCCGAGCGGCGGCTTCACCTTCTGGTTCGACTTCAGGAGCGGCTTGTCCGACCAGGCCGGCGTGAACGACGGGTTCTGCCGGAACGAGTTGTAGCCGTCGTAGAGGAACCAGGCGCCGTTCGCGGCGATCGACAGTCCCTTCTCGAGGTACTTGACTGGCTTGTGCATCGTGAGTCTCCCGTGCGATCCCTTCTCCGATTTCCCGGTTCCGGCCGCCGGTGCGGCCGGCTCCCGGAGTCTCCTCTTTCCAATCCTTCCCTTCGCTTCCGAAGCATACCCGCAACTCCGGCCGCGGACTACGAATTTGCCGCGGAGGGGCGCAACGGCGGGGCGAGCGGTCAGGAGGGCGTCTGAACGGACCGCGCGCCGGGGAACGGGGCTTGCGGAACCGCGCGTCAACGGGCGTCGAGCGCGTACTGGCGGAAGGTCAGACTGACCCGGCCCGCGAGACCCAGCGCGGCCGGCCCGCTGCCGCCGAGGATGCGCGCCACGCCGTGATACCGAAGCCGGCTCGGCCCTCCCATCACGAACGCGTCCCCGGAGCGCAGCTCGACCGCCGCCGGGCGTTCCCGGCGGCGGAACCCGCCGAGCAGGAACCGCCCGGTGTCCCCGAGCGACAGCGATACGACCGGCACGCCGGCGTCCAGCGTGGAGGGGTGCTCGTCCTTGTCCTGGTGCAACCCCATCCGGCCGTCCGCGCCGTAGCGGTTGACGAGACAGACGTCCGGATCGAGCGGGAAGCCGGCCGCGGCCGCCGCCCGCACGGCCGGGCGCGCGAGGCCGGGCGGCAGCGGCGGCGCCGGAAGTCCGTCGTGGTCCGACCGCCGCGGTTCGTAGGCGTAGGTCCGCGCGTTCCAGTGCCGGCCGAGACAAAGCACGTCGCAGTGCATGAAGCCGCCGCCGCGGACCCGCGGGCGGTAGAAGCCCGCCGCGCCGGCGGCCAGCGCCCGCACGGCGTCGGCGGCGCGGCGTTGCCCGGACGGGGACAGGAACCCGGGCAGATGGAACGCGCCGGGGGCGATTTCGACGACTTCGTGGGCGGACATCAGGTCACCGGGGGCGATTTCCAACGACTTCGCGGGCGGACATCAGGTGCCGGAGACGATTTCCGACGACTTCGTGGGCGGACGTCACGCCACGGCGCGCGGCGGCGGTGGCTCGCACCCGGCCGGCGCGGCGCCCGCCCATCGTACCGCTATCATCAACCGCGTGCCGCGCTTCCCCGACGTGGCGGTGATCGGCGCCGGAACGTTCGGCGCCTGGACCGCCTGGCGCCTGCGCCGGGCCGGGCACGCGGTGACCCTCGTGGACGCGTTCGGCGCGGGCCACGCCCGGTCGAGCTCGGGCGGCGAGTCGCGCATCATCCGCATGGGCTACGGCGACCGGGCGCTCTACTCGCGCTGGGCGCGCGAGTCGCTCCCGCAATGGAAGGAACTGCTGGCCGAGGCCGGGCAGCCGGACCTGTTCCGCGAAACCGGCGTCCTGTGGCTCGGCCGCGGCGACGATCCGCACGTCGAGGCCACGGCCCGGACGTTGCGGCGGCTCGGCGTCCGGACGGAATCGCCCGCGCCCGGCGACCTGCGCGCCCGGTTCCCCGCGCTGGACTTCAACGGCGTCACGCGGGCCGTGTTCGAGCCCGGCAGCGGCGTGCTGCTCGCCCGCCGCGCCGTCGACGCGGTGGCCCGGCAGGCGGCGCGCCGCGGCGTCGACTACCGCCTGGCGGCGGTCGAGCCCCCCGGCCGCTCCCGGCGCCTGCCCTCGGTCGCGCTCGGCGATGGGCGGTGGCTGTCCGCCGGCGTGTTCGTCTTCGCCTGCGGTCCCTGGCTGCCGAAGCTCTTCCCCGACCTGCTCGGCCCGCTGCTGCGGGCGACCCGCCAGGAGGTCTTCTTCCTCGGCCCGCCGGCCGGCGATCCGCGCTTCGCGCCGCCGGCCCTGCCGGCCTGGATCGACTTCCACGCCGGCGGGTACGGCCTGCCCGACGTCGAGGGCCGCGGCGCGAAGGTCGGCCTGACCGCGCTCGGACCGGCGTTCGATCCGGACCGCGGCGACCGGACGCCGTCGGCCGAGGCGCTCGCGGCGGCCCGCGGATTCGCCGCCGCCCGGCTCCCCGCCCTGCGCGGCGCGCCGCTGCTCGAAGCCCGGGTCTGTCAGTACGCCGGCACGCCGAGCGGCGACCTCCTGCTCGACCGGCATCCCGGCCACGACAACGTCTGGCTCGCCGGGGGCGGGTCGGGCCACGGATTCAAGCTCGGACCGGCCGTCGGGGCCTACGTCGCCGGCCGGATCGCCGGGACCGCGCCGGCCGAGGAGCTCGTCGGCCTGCCGGCCAAACGCCCCGAACAGGAGCGGGCGGTTCTCTGAGGCGCGCTTCGGCCCCGCGCGCCCGCGGCGGGGCGAGTTGCGGTTCGCGCCAAGCGCCCCGCACCCGAACCACGTCCGCCCGCGCGCCCGCGGCGCCCGCGAGCCACGGCCCGGCCGCGAATCCCGTGCGGCCCGGCTCCGCGGCGACCGTCAGCGCGCCGGCCCCGCGCCCCCGGCACGGACGGCTCTTGCCGGCCCGCGGATGCGGTACGCCACGCGGGCGGCGAGCAGCAGCGCCAGGACGGCCGCGTAGATCAGCGGCTCCGCCAGGTCGATCTTGACCAGCCACAGGAAGTGCACGACGCCGGCGGCGGCGCTCGCGTAGACCAGACGGTGCAGGGCCGTCCAGCGCCGGCCGAGCCGCCGGATCCAGCCCGCTGTCGAGGTCACGGCCAGCGGGATCATCAGCACGAAGCCGACGAAGCCGGCCGTCACGTACTTCCGTTCGGCCACGTCGTCGAGGATGAGCAACAGGTCGAAGAAGTGATCGAAGACCACGTAGGTCGAGAAGTGCAGGACGGCGTAGAAGAAGGCGAACAGACCCGTCATGCGGCGGAAGCGGATCAGCCCGTGCCAGCCCGCCAGCCGGCGCAGCGGCGTGACGGCCAGGGTCGCCAGCAGGAAACGGAGCGCCCAGTCGCCGGTGCGGTGGGTGACGTCCTCGATCGGGTTGACGCCGAGGCCGCCGGTGAACGCGTCCCGGACGAGCAGCAGGGCCGGAACCAGACAGGCGGCGAAGACGAACGGCTTGACGCGGCGGATCCGGGAAGCTGTCGCCATGCGTTGCGAACCGGGCGCCGGTCCCGAGGCGCCGCGGCCGGAACGGCGCCGCGGATGCCCGGCCCTGGCCCGCCAACCGTCGCCTTGCGGCTCCGCCTGGCGCCCGACCCAATCCTGCAGGAGTCCGCCGTTCTACGGCGCAGACTCCTAGTAGTTCCTCTCGAGGTCCATGCCCTCGTACATCCGGGCGACCCGGTATCCGTAGCCGTTGAACATCTGCGTCCGCTGCCGGAAGAAGTTGCCGATCCGCCGCTCCATCGCCTGCGACCAGCGCGGGTGGTCGACCTCCGGGTTGACGTTGGCGTAGAACCCGTACTCGCGCGGGATCGCGACGTTCCAGGTGTTCCGCGGCTGGTCCTCGACGAACTCGATCCTGACGATCGACTTGATGCTCTTGAAGCCGTACTTCCAGGGCACGACCAGGCGGATCGGCGCGCCGTTCTGGTTCAGCAGCGTCTTGCCGTAGATGCCCACGGCGAGGATCGTCAGCGGGTTCAGCGCCTCGTCCATCCGCAGCCCCTCCACGTACGGATACTGGAGGTTGCGGGCGCGCTGGCCGCGGAACTCCGAGGGGCGGTAGAGCGTCTCGAAGCGGACGAACTTCGCGCGCGACGTCGGCTCGAAGCGCCGGATGAGGTCGCGCAGCGGGAAGCCGACCCACGGCACCACCATGGACCACGCCTCGACGCAGCGCAGCCGGTAGATGCGCTCCTCGAGCGTGTGCGGGCCCAGGACGTCCTCGAGGGCGTAGTCGGCCGCGGGGCGGTTCATATGGCCCTCGACGCGCACCGACCACGGGTCGACGGTCAGCTCGTCGGCGTAGCGCTTCGGGTCCTCCTTGTCGAGGCCGAACTCGTAGAAGTTGTTGTAGCTGGTGATCTCCTCGTAGGAGTTCTGCCGTTCGTCGGTGCTGAACTGGCTGGGCCGCAACTCGCCCAGATCTTCTTGCGGGGCGGCCCGCAACCCGCCGTCCGGCTGGCCGAGCGCCACCGCGCCGGCCGCGCCGAGCGCGGCGCCGGAAGCGGTCTCGATGAACTGCCGCCGGCTCCAGTAGAGCCGCTCGGGCGTGATCTCGGAAGAGCGGATGTCGGGCGCCTGCTTGATCAGCATCGGTCTGCCTCTGCCTCGTGACGCGCACGCGCGTCGGGATCCGAACGTCTCCTCTCATGGTCGCCCCGGGGCCGGCGGCTTGTCAACCGGCGGTCCGGGTCCGCCGCCGGGCGGCGCGTTCCGCGGCAGGCCCCCGGCGGGCGGACGTGCCCGGGCGGCGAATCGGGGCGGTACAGACCTGACGGCCCGCCGGATCGAGGCGGACGCGGCTCACCGCGGCGGCAGCCGCTCCCAGCGGATCGCGGTCACCACCTCGCGGCCCTCGTCGTCGGTGCGGACGGGAGGCCGCAACGTCAGGTGCGTGTCGGTCAGTTCGTAGTAGCGCCGGGCGTCGGTCCCGGCGGCGCGCGGGTCGGCGGCGCCGAGCCGGTGGTGGGTCAGGTAGCCCTGATCGCGCGGGCCGGGACACGTGATGCAGCCGGCCATCTCGCGCACCGAAAACGGTCCGAACCCGCTCGCGTAGCTTTCGGTCAGGCGCAGGGCTTCGCCGGCGGTCGGCGAATCGCCCGTGAACGGCGCGCGGCCGGCCCGCTGGAGGTGGACCGACATGTGCCCCGACGGCGCGTAGAAGAGGTAGCCGTTCTCGTACTGCTCGACCTCGACCGCGTAGCCGTCGGTGGTGTTGCGGGAGAGCGAGTCGATGCGGTAGGCGCCGAAGAGCCGGCGGTGCGTGTCGGTGGCCTCGGACGCCGGCAGGTCGGGCTGACGGGTCCAGGTCACGGACGTCGTCGAACCGTCGGCCTCCGGGGGCGGCCGCAGGGTCAGACGCTCCCCGGCGAAGGTGTAGAAGCGCGTGTGGTCCCCGACGGCGCCCGGATTCAGGCTGCCCTCGACATGGTGCGTGACGGTTCCCGCGGCCTCGTCCACCGCGAACCGCCCGAAGCGGGAGTCGTAGCCGCCGAACCGCGCGAGCGCCGCGTCGGCGGCCGGCCCGTCCTCCGCGTACGGCGGCCGGCCGGGGCGCATGATCGTGACGCCCACGTACCCGGAGGCGTCGTAGATCAGGTGGCCGAGGCGGTCCCCGATCGGCGGCGCCAGGGGCTCGCCCCCGGCGTCGCGCCGCTCGACGGCGGTCAGTGACCAGGCGCCGAGGAACTGACGTTCCGCCGCCGACAGGGCCCGCGCCGCCGCCGGGTCCGTGTCGGCCGGCCCGGCCGATCCGCCGCAGGCGAGCGCCGCGGCGGCGAATGCGCCGGCCGCCAGGCGACGCGCGCAACGACGGGCCATGGGCGCTACGGCCGGCAGGCGGCGTCCAGGCTGGCCACCGTCGTCACGTTGATGGCGTCCGCGGCGTCCTCCCGCCGGATCAGGAACCCCTTGGCCTCCACCCGGTGTCCCTCGTACGGATCCGGATCCGGGAAGACGTACATCAGCTCGAACGTGCCGCCGCCGAGCGGCAGGCTCCGCGTGAGCGCCAGCGTGTCGCCCGTCGAGGCGTCCGGATCCCGCGTGCGGATCGGTTCGCTGCCGTCGGTCACGATCCAGGCGCGTTCGTCGCGCGCAAGGCAGCCGACCACCTGCACCAGGGCGAAGTTGGGCACCGCGTCGGGACCGTCGGCCCCGTAGACGAGCACGTCGCCGGCGCGCTCGGCGGTCAGCTCCGCCTCGCCGTGCGGGAACGCGTTCGCCTCGAGCACGTAGGCGAGGACGTCGACGTACCCGTCCTCCCCGAGGCTGCCCGCGGCGCCGGGCGGCATGGTCTTCGCGCGCGTGAGGACGCTGTCGAGCTTCAGGCCGCCCCAGTCGCGGATGAAGCTCTCGCCGGCCAGCGGCCGGGCGTTCGCGCCGGAGAGGTCCTCCCCGTGGCAGCGGGCGCAGGTCTCCTCGTAGAGCCGCCGGCCGCGCGCCGCCTGCCCGGGGGAGTAGACGCCGTCCCACACGGACGGCCCGCCGTCCTCCTGGGCGGCCGCCCGGGACGGGACGCCGGCGGACGCCGCGCCGACGCAGACGGCGGCCGCCGCCAGGACCGCCCGTCCGCGCAGGCGGGCGCGGCGCGCCCCGGCGCCCGGCTTCGGATTCTGCACGGCCTCACCTCCCGAGGTAGTCGTCCTCGCTGACCGGGTCCTCCCAGCTCGTCTGCCCGCTGACGAAGGTGAGCTGCACGACGTGCTGGTCCGGCGCGGCGCCGTGCCAGTGGACGACCCCGGGGCCGGCGTAGACGGGCTGGCCCGGCTCCATGATCTGCAGCGGTTCGCCGCGCACCTGCGTGCGGCCCTGGCCCTCTTCGGCCATGATGATCTGCCAGTTGCCGTGGCTGTGCCAGTTGGACCGCACGCCGGCTTCGAACCGCAGCCGCACGGCGCGGATGTCCGAGGCGTCGGGCCGCGTCGGCGCGCCGCCGACGAAGTTGGTCTGCGCGGCGGCGAGCGTCCCGCCCGAATCGGCGGCGACGTACAGGATCCCCGCGGCGGCGAGGCCGGCGGCGGCGAGACCGAGTCGGAGTCGTGTGCGCGTTGTCGGTGTCATTGGTCCACTCCCTGATGAATCCTGCTATTCGAGCGTCCACAGCGTCAGCGACGAAACGTCCTTGATGAAGAGCCGGCCGCCCGACAGGGTCGGCGCCGTCCACGTCTCGCTGTCGGCGACCTCGTAGCGCTTGACCGGGCTGAACCCGCCGCGGCTGTGCGCCAGGACCAGCAGCTCGGCGTCGTCCTCCAGCGACAGGATGGTGTCCCCGGAGCGCAGGATCGAGGCGTTCTCCGCCTGTCGGGGAGCGCTGGTCCAGAGGACCTCGCCCGTGTCGAGGTCGAGGCCGAAGTACTGGCCGCTGTTCAGATGCGAGAGTCCGTAGAGCACGCCGTCGTTGACGACGCCGTTGGTCATGTGCAGCGACACCTCGTCGGTGTGCCAGACGTTCTCGGTGGTCCAGCCGCCGCTCCCCGGGCGGACGCGGAACGCGGTCACGCCGTTGCCCCGTCCGTTCTCGATGACCATGTCCCCGTGGAGGATCGGCGTCTGCGACGTGGTCGTGGCCTGCGTGGTGAACGGCCGGCTCCAGAGCAGGGCGCCGGTCTCGAGCGCCACGCCGACGAAGTGCTCCTGCGTGAAGACGACCACCTGCCGCGCGCCGCCCAGATCGAACAGCATCGGCGAGCCGTAGGCCGGCCCGTCGCCGTCCCAGCTCCAGCGCACCGCGCCGCTGGCGGCGTCGAACGCGGTCAGCGCGCCCTCGTCGTGGCCGCCGACGTGGACGATGACCAGGCCGTCGACGACCAGGGGCGACGTGGAGGTGTGGAAGAGCGGCGTCAGGCCCGTGCCCGGATACTGCCAGAGCCGCTCGCCGCCGGCCGCGTCGAACGCCGTCACCGTGCCGGTCATGCCGTGCGTGAACAGGCGGCCGTCCGCGTAGGCGGGCGTCGACTTCGGCCCCGCGCGATGCCGCGCGGTCGACGGGTTCATGTCGAACGGCGCCGCGTAGCTCGTCCGCCAGACCGTCTCGCCGCTGGCGGCGTCGAGCGCGGTCAGCACCTCGTCCTCGCCCTGGCGGGTGAACAGGTAGAGGCGGTCGCCGATCAGCACCGGGCTGGCGTAGCCGAGGCCGATCTCCCGCGACCACCGCCGCTGCAGCGTGTCCGGCCAGCTCGCCGGCACGTCGAAGGCCGCGGCCACGCCGTCGCGCGCCGGGCCGCGCCACTGCGGCCAGTCCTGCGCCGCCGCGCTCGATACGACGCCGAACGGCAGCGCCAGAACCGCCGCCGCCATGAGCCCGTGCGAGAGTCGTGTCATCGTTTGCCTGCTCCAGGTTCTCGTCCGTGGTCCCCGCCGCCGAGAGCGCCCCTATTGTAACGAGCATTCGACCGCGCGGATCGACGATCGCGGGCGGGCGGTAGAATCGACGTCGAGAACGGCGGGGGATGGTGACGGCTGGCCGCGCGGCTCGCGTGTCGGCGTGGGCGGCCCGTGGAGCCGGGAGGACGAGATGAGCAATCGAACGTGGGCGTCGGCGGCCGTGGCGGCGTTCGGCATCGCGGCGGGGGCGCCGGCGGAGGCCCAGAACGGGCCGCCGAGGACCGCCTGGGGCGCGCCCGACCTCGGCGGCGTCTGGGACTTCCGCAGCATCACGCGGATGGAGCGGCCGGAAGAGTTCGCCGGCCAGGAGTTCCTGACCGCCGAGCAAGTGGCCGACGTCGAGCAGCGGGCGCTCGACCGGCTGAACGACTTCCTGGACACGCCGGCGCAGCGCACCGAGGCGGGCGGCAACGTCGACCGGCGGCCCGACGGCGGGAACGGCTCCTACAACCACACGTGGCTCGATCAGGGGCTCGAGGCGGTCGCCACGGGCCGCACCTCGCTGATCGTCGACCCGCCGAACGGGCGCTATCCGCCGCTGACCCCCGAGGGGCGGCGCCGCGTGGAGGCGTGGCGCGAGCACCGGCGCAACCAGCCGGCCGACTCGTGGCTCGACTTCAGCACCTACGACCGCTGCCTCCTGGGCTTCAACGCCGGGCCGCCGATGACGCCGAGCGCCTACAACAACAACATGCAGTTGTTCCAGACGCCGGACCACGTCGCCATCGTCACCGAGATGGTGAACACCGCGCGCATCGTCCCGCTGGACGGCCGCCCCGCGCTGCCGTCCGGCCTGCTGCAGTGGTCGGGCGAGTCGCGCGGGCGCTGGGAGGGCGACACGCTGGTGATCGAGACGGCGAACTTCGACGCCCGCCGCCTGTGGCGCTCCACCACCGGGAGCATGCGCCTGACCGAACGGCTGACCCGCGTCGACGCGGACACGCTGCTCTACGAGGCCACCGTGGACGATCCCGAGACCTGGGAGCGCCCGTGGACCTTCGAGGTGCCGATGAAGGCGCTCGACGGCGAGAAGTGGGAGTACGCCTGCCACGAGGGGCACCACTCGATGCCCGTCATGCTGGGCGGCGCGCGCGCCCTGGAAGCGCGGGAGGCGGCCGGCGGGCAGCCGTGACGCGCGGGTAGCCGGCCGGACGCGGGGCCGGCGACGAACGACGGCGTGTGGGTGGACGTCGAAGCATCCGGGACGCCCGGGGCACCCGCCGGTTGCGGGAGCCGGGACGTACCATGCGCTACGCCTGTTCGGACGGCAGCCGTAACGCGGGTAACCGGCCGGTCGCGGGGCGCCGGCGACGGCCGGCCGACCGGGGTCCGGCCGCCCGCCCCCGCGTCAGTAGATGGCCACCGGGGCGACGGTCGACCCGGTGGCGCCTTCGATCTTCAGCGGCTGCACGACGAACGCGAACTCGTACACGCCGGCCGCGGCCAGCTCGTCCAGCCGCATCCGCTCCACGAGGTGGATGCCGTTGACGACGAGCATCATCTGGTGGATCGGCAGCGAGATCTCCGGGTCCGGATTGGGCGAGACCTCGACCGGCTGGTTGTCCGCGCCCAGCAGCATCGGATCCCGTTCCACGAGCCACTGCGCGGCCGCGACGCCGATGCCCGGGTTGGTGGCCATGAAACGTTCCGCGTCGGTGTCCCAGAGCACGCCCCAGCCGGTGTGGATGAGCACCGCATCGCCCGGCTCCAGGGCCACCCCCTGCCTGTCGAGGGCCTGCTGCAGGTCATCGACGGTGATCTCGTACGTGTCCGGCAGCATGGCGACGCCCTTCAGCGCCGCCACGTCGATGAGCACGCCGCGGGTCATGAGCGTGCCGACGTTCTCGACGCCCAGGCGCGTGAAGCCGCCGCGCGTCATGATCTCGTTCTGGTCGAAGCAGTTGTAGAGGCTGTCGCCGATGGTCTGGTGCGTGAAGCCGTCGAACTGCGTGCCCACCTGCCCCATCTCGGCGACGACCAGCTCCTCGTTCGAGCCGCGCCGGTTCGAGCCCCCGAGCGGGCCGGTGGGCTTCATGTAGAGGTCGAAGTGCCGCGCGCCGAGCGGCATCGAGCTGCGCAGCACCTGCCCGAGCTCGATCACCCGGCCGGTGCGGATCAGGCGCGCCGCCCGGAGCACCGTCTCGGGACCCATGTGGTTGGCGGCGCCCCGCTCGTCGCCGGCGCCCCACTTGCTGGGGCAGCGTTCGTCGGGCGGCGGCGGCGACCACGACTGGGCGGCGGCGGGCGCGGCCCCGGCGAGCGGGGCGAGAAGGGCGGCGGCGAAGGCGGCGAGTCGCATGGGAGCTTCCTTCCTGAGCAGGGTCTCCGAGCGCCGCTGATTCTAACGAATGCCGCCCGGCCGGGGCGGCGGCACGGCCCGCGCGCACGCGGGCGCCCGCTGGTGGGGCCGACGACCGCATCGAGGGCACGGCGCGGCCCGCGCGCATGCGGGCCCTGTCCTCGATGGACGTGGACTCCCCCGCCCCGACCGGGCGCGGCCCGCGCGCATGCGGGCCCTGTCTCCAACGTCTATGACGGCTGGCGGCAGATGTAGCGCGGCCCGCGCGCATGCGGGCCCTGTACCCGGCGGGGCGCCCGACGAGCATCCTCCGGCGAGACGCCGGTCCGCGGGACGGCTCCGGGCCGGCGAGACCGCGGCGTTCGCGCCCGCCGCCTTGCTGAACGAAGCGGCTTCGTGATTGGATCGAACGAAGACGAGACGCCGATGGTCGCCCGTCTTGCTGGACGAAGCGGCTTCGGGACTGGATCCGTCGGAATCTTTCACCCGCAGGAGACGAATCGGATGCCTACCAGACGAACCCTGTCGGCGATCGTCCTGCTGACGATCGGCATCTCTCCGGCCGCGCCGGTGACCCCGGCGGCGGCCCAGGACGGCGCGCCGACCAACGACTACTGGTGGCCCGACCGGCTGAGCCTCGATCCGCTGCGGCCGCCGCGGGAGTCGGGTCCCCTGGGTGAGGACTTCGACTACGCGGAGGCGTTCGAAAGCCTCGACCTCGATGCGCTGAAGGCGGATCTGGAAGAGCTGATGACGACTTCGCAGGACTGGTGGCCGGCGGACTACGGCCACTACGGGCCGTTCTTCATCCGCATGGCCTGGCACAGCGCGGGCACCTACCGGGCCCTCGACGGCCGGGGCGGGGCCGACGGCGGCCTGCAGCGTTTCGCGCCGCTCAACAGTTGGCCCGACAACGCGAACCTGGAGAAGGCGACCCGCCTGCTCTGGCCGCTCAAGCAGCGGTACGGACGCGCGCTCTCCTGGGCCGACCTGCTGATCCTGGCCGGCACGGTCGCCATGGAGTCCATGGGCTTCGAGACGCTGGGTTTCGCCGGCGGCCGCGTCGACGCCTGGCGGGCCGAGGAAGTGGACTGGGGGCCGGAGGGCGAGTGGCTGGCCGCGGATCGACGCGGCGAGGACGGAGCGCTGCACCGCCCCTTCGGCGCCACGCAGATGGGTTTGATCTACGTGAATCCCCAGGGGCCGGGCGGCAATTCCGATCCGGCGGCGGCCGCGCACGCCATACGCGAGGCGTTCGGGCGCATGGCGATGAACGACGAGGAGACGGCGGCGCTGATCGCCGGCGGCCATACCTTCGGCAAGGCCCACGGCGCCGCCGACGGGTCCCGCTACGTGGGCGTCGAGCCCGAGGGCGCCGACGTCGAAGCGCAGGGGTTCGGCTGGAAGAACAGCTTCGGGTCCGGCAACCGCGGCGACACGATCACCAGCGGCCTGGAAGGCGCGTGGACGGCGAGCCCCGCCGCCTGGACCCACGACTTCATCGAGAACCTCTACGGCTACGAATGGGAGCGGATCCGCAGCCCCGCCGGGGCCGTCCAGTGGCGGCCGGCCGGCGGCGCGGCGGCGGATCTGGTGCCGGACGCCCACGATCCGTCGCGGCGGCACGCGCCGATGATGCTCACCACCGACCTGGCGCTGAAGGTCGACCCCGCGTACCGCGCGATCACGTCGCGCTGGCTCGACGCGCCGGAGGAGTTCGAGGACGCCTTCGCCCGGGCCTGGTTCAAGCTGACCCACCGCGACCTCGGCCCGACGTCGCGGTACCTCGGCGATCTGGTCCCGGACCGGGAGTTCACGTGGCAGGACCCGGTGCCCGACGTCGATCACGACCTGATCGACGCGCGGGACGCGGCCGCGCTGAAGGCCGAAATCCTCGCGTCCGGGCTGTCCACCGCGGAGCTGGTCCGGGCCGCGTGGGCCTCGGCGTCGACCTTCCGCGGGACCGACATGCGCGGCGGCGCCAACGGGGCGCGGATCCGTCTGGCGCCGCAGAACGGCTGGGCCGTCAACGATCCGGCCGAGCTGGATCGCGTGCTGGACGCGCTGGCACGGATCCGGATTGAATTCAACGGCGAGCAGGCCGGCGGCAAGCGGGTCTCCCTGGCGGACCTGATCGTGCTCGGCGGCGCCGCCGCCGTCGAGCAGGCGGCCCGCGCGGCCGGCGTGGACGTGAACGTGCCCTTCGCGCCGGGCCGCACGGACGCCTCGCCGGAGCGGACCGACGTGGACTCGTTCGCGCTGCTGGAGCCGGCCGCGGACGGGTTCCGCAACTGGTTCTCGGCCGCCGCCCCCCGGTCCCCGGCCGAGATGCTCGTGGAGAAGGCGGCCCTGCTGAACCTGTCGGTCCCCGAAACGACGGTGCTGGTCGGCGGCCTGCGGGCCCTGAACGCCAACGCGGGCGGCTCCGCGCACGGCGTGTTCACGGACCGTCCCGGGGCGCTGAGCAACGACTTCTTCGTCAACCTGCTCGACATGTCGACGGAGTGGACCCGGTCGTCCACCGAGGGCCTCTACGAGGGCCGCGACCGCGCCACCGGCGCGCCGAAATGGACGGCGACGCCGGTCGATCTGATCTTCGGCTCCCACTCCGAGCTGCGGGCGGTGGCCGAGTTCTACGCGGCCGACGACGCGCGGGAAGCGTTCGTTCACGACTTCGCCGCGGCGTGGGCGAAGGTGATGACCCTGGACCGCTTCGATCTGCGTTGAGGAGCGGCGGTCAAGCGCGGCAAGGGAGCGCATCCGTCGAGCGCGACGAACGACGTCACCATGCACCTGACGGCGCGGCTCGCCTGGCACGATGACGGGTGGAACGGCGCCATCTGCAAACGACCCGACTGCAACACCTATTGCGTCGGCAGTCGGTCCTTTCCCGGCGACGTAATCGCCCGGCAACGCGACACCGGACGGGAAACGGCCAACGCCGGCCGCCCCGTGGCGTCCTTGCAGGGCAGTGATCTGCCGCCTTGCATCTACAGCGTGAACGCCTTCGGCAGCGACCCCATCAGGGGATTCTCCAACCCTCCCGACTGGTGGCGCGGAGGCGCGGCGAGGACGGAGTGGGACATTCCGCCGGCGACGGTCTGCGTGTGGCCCTACGAGGAGGTCTACGGCGAAACGGTACGGAACAGCCAGGGACGATACGACAACGACGCCCGCGCCGCGAAGGTCGAGGAATTCATCGCCGGCATAGAGGCCGACAGGAGCCTCGTCTTCTACCACGCGAACTATTCGAACCCGTTCTCCGAGGAGGAGCGGCCACGCTACGTTCTGTTGGGCGTCTCCCGCGTACGCGAAATCGGCCCGTCACTTCGGTACGCCGATACGACGGACTACGTGCGGCAACGATACGCCGGCGGCCTGATCTGGGCCCGTAACGTCACGTCGCATTATCCGGAACAGGGGTTGCGGCTTCCCTACCATCGCTACCGTGAGGACGCCGAGACCCTCGCGCGCCTGGCCGTGTTCCCGGAGAATCCGCGCGTATGCAAGTACGGCGCCCGGCGCATAACGGACGACGACGCGATCGGACTGCTGGAACAGTTCCTCAACGCCGTCGAGGAACTTCAGCGCATCGGCGACGACAGCGAAAACTGGAGTCAGCGCCGGGAGTGGATACTCGGCTGCATCACCGATCTGTGGCGCCGGCGCGGCCTCTATCCCGGCTTGCCCAACGTTCTTCGCCTGCTCGGCGCGGCCGACGCCGTGAAGCCGGTGATCGAGTCGATCGACGCGGGCAACGCCCAGGAGGCGCACGCGGAGGTATTCGCGGCCCTTGACGACGATCGGGAAGCGCCGCGGATCGGTCTTTCCGGCCGCGCCTTGCAGAGAGCATCTCGCCAGTGGCGGCTTCGTGGGGACGCCGAGCGCGCGTTGTTCACATCCCTGCTCCCGCGCCTGGACCTCGATCCGGATCAGATGAAGCGCATCGCGTCGACCGACGACAGGCTGAGGGAAACCCACGGTCTGACGTTCGCGGTCGACGCGCCGCTTCACAATCCATATCTGATTTGCGAAAGCTACCTGGGCGACAATCCCGATGACCGTATTTCCTGGCCGACCGTGGACCGGGGCGTCTTCCCGTCTCCGGAGCTCGGCGGAACACCCTACCTGGACGTGGAAAGGGATGACGCCAGGCGCTTGCGGGCGCTGTGCGTGGATGAAATCGGGCGTGAACCCAACCACACCTTCGAAGCGTCGGACAGGGTGCTGGAGCGCGTCAACCGGCGGCTCTCGGCATTGCCGGAGTGGAAGTCGACGACCTTCACGGAAAGGTACTTCGACGTCGACAGGAAGATACTGGATGAAACGCTGGTGTTTCGCTCGCACCCCCGGGGCGGCGAAGCCGACGGGGACGTCCGCCGTTGGCTGTACCTGCGCTCGGTCCACGAAGACGAGCGCGAGGTGGAATCCGCGTTGGCGAAACTGGCCGGGAGGCCGGACATCCGCCTTGCGCGGCCATTCACCAGGGAGCAGTGGAAAGACAACATACTGGATCCCAGGAGCGACTTGCTCGCCAGGGCTCGGGAACGCTACATCGGGGCAGTGGAAGGCCAGGCGGCCGCTTGCCACGGAATTTTCCGGCGGCCGTTGGCCGTCGTGAAGGGGGCGGCCGGAACCGGCAAGACGACGGTGATCTGCGCCATCATCCTGGCCGTACGCGCCACCGAAGGAGATGGAGCGCCGATCACCGCAATGGCGCCCACCGGCAAGGCGTCCGATCGCCTTCGCACCAAGCTCCGGCAACGTGAGATAGATGGCGTGGAGACTTCGACGGTGCATTCCTATCTCGCCAGGGAAGGCTGGTTGAACGACAACCTCACCTACCGGCGGCGAGGCGGCGGCCGCCACGGTCAGGGAACGATCATCGTCGACGAGGCGTCCATGCTGGATCTGGACCTGATGGCCACCTTCGTCCGCGCCATCGACTGGCGGGCCGTTCGTCGCCTGGTCCTGGTGGGTGACCCCAATCAGCTTCCACCCATCGGGCGCGGCAGGGTGTTCGCCGACACCATCGAGTGGCTGTCCGACAAACCGTCTTGCGTCGCCGAACTCGAACACAACCTGCGCCTGCTGGAGAACGAGGTCGCCGGGAACGGCACGGCGATTCTTCGTCTCGCCAACCTGTTCATGCCCCAGAGCGCGGGCGGCGGCGAGGCGACCACGCCCGACGCGGAGAAGTTGCTCACCGAGGTGCACCGTGGAGGCGACGTGGACAAGGATCTGCGCGTCGTGTACTGGCATGATGCGCAACGGCTCGCCGCGCAACTCGTGGGGACCATTGAAGCGGAAATGGCGCAACACACCGGCGAGACCGCGGATCCCGACAAGCCCTGGAAGTTGTGGCGTTCAGCCATGGAGTGGAGACCGGAAAGGTATCAGATACTTACACCCCACCGTGGAGAGATGCACGGAGTGGAGGCATTGAACAGTGCGGTTCAGGACCATGTGTCCGCGGCGGTGGTTCAAGGATTCGGCGTCCTTGGCGGCATTACGTTGTGCGACAAGGTGATCCAGGTCCGAAACAGATCGCGCTCCAATTCCATCTGGGCTTACGACAGGGACACCAAGCGCCGCGAACGCATCGAGATATACAACGGCCAGATAGGTTTTGTTTCCAGGCACCCGGGAGACCGGAGCAGGAAGCGTTATAATTTGATCCGCTTCTCGGTCCGGTTCGCCCACAAGGACAACTGGATCGTGGACTACGACGGTTCCGGCGACGTGGAGGAGAACCTGGAGCTTGCTTACGCGGTCTCCATCCACAAGGCGCAGGGGAGCGAGTTCGACCACACCTACGTCGTCGTGCCCAGAAATCATGGGCGGTCTCTTTCCTCGGAACTCCTGTACACGGCGTTGACCCGGGCGACCAGACACTGCACGCTGCTGATCGAGCGGAGCGCCGCGACGCTGCTGTCCGCGCGGCGCCCGGAAAACAGTCAGATCAAGCAGGTCAACTCGTCCTTGTTCGAGGGCATGTTTCACGCGGTGCCGGACGCGCTCCTGCGGCGTTCGGACTGGTACGCCGAGGGTCGAGTCCACGAGGCGTTGACCGGGGACATGGTCCGGTCCAAGTCCGAGCTGATCATCGCCAACCTCCTTGCCGAACGCGGCATCTCCTTCGAGTACGAGATGCCGCTGCTTGCGCCGGACGGCACGATGTACTTGCCTGATTTTTCAATTGTCCACCAGGGGGAGAAGTGGTTCTGGGAGCATTGGGGGATGATGTCGGAAGAGACGTACCGCGACCACCGGCGGACGAAGTTGGCGTGGTACGCCGAACATTTCGCCGGGCGCTTGATCGAGACGTTCGAGAGTCCGACGCTGAGCCGGGACGCGGCGCGGATGGTGGAGGAGAAATTCACCGAATGATTTGATTGCGCACCGTGGTCACGCTGTCCCGCCCGGCCGATGCACGGATCTAACGGTCGTTCACGGCGAAGTAGTCGTCGATGAACGCGTCGACGATCTGCAGCACCACCCCCTGCACCCTCGGCAGGTTGCCCGCGCCGACGGTTCCGAGCGAGTCGAGGTCCCAGGTGTCCACGAACGCGCGCTCGCCGTTCCCCTCGATGGTGACGAGCTGCTGCAGCGACACGCGCGCGAAGTACGCGTACAGGCCGGTCGCGCCGCGGTGCGTCGCGACGCGCACGTAGAGGTCGCCGGCGAGTTGCGAGCGGCCGAGGGGCACGCCCCGTTCCCGCAGGCGGGCTTCGACGGCGGCCTCGACGCCGTCCCGGGTCAGGCCCGCCTCTTCCGCGTCGCGCGCCAGGTCGTCGACGAAGACGTTGACCTCGCGCAGGCCGCTCAGGTAGTCGCGCTCGTTCTCGTCCTGGGCCCGGGTCGGCGCGGCGGTCCCGGTGAGAAACGCGACGGCCGCCACGGCGGCGCGCAGTATCGTCATCGTCGGCATGCTTCGTTCCTCCGCCGTTCGGGGCCGAACCCGGCCGGCCCGGCCGGGTGCGCGGCGCCGCGGCCCGCGAGGGCGAACACCGGCGGCGCGTCTCCGGCCGGGTGCGCGGCGCCACGGCCCGGCCTCCCGATTCCCGTTCATCAGTATGGGGCATAATGGGCCGTTCGGCACAGGGGAGATCGACACGATGACAGGATTGCGACGAGATGGAGCCCGGGTGGCGGCGCTGGTCCTCGCGGGGACCCTCGGCGGCGGCGCCGCGGCGGCGCAGGACGGCGGCTGGACGCACTGGGGCGCCGACGAACGCAGCACCCGCTACGCGCCGTTCGACCAGATCGACGCGGAGAACTTCGAGGACCTGGAGGTCGCCTGGCTCTGGCGCGGCGACAACTACGGGCCGACCCCGGACAACGTCATGCGGTCGACGCCGATCTACGCCGAGGGCAAGCTGTTCGGCGTGGCCGGCTACCGCCGCGCCGTCGTCGCCATGGACCCGGCGACCGGCGAGACGCTGTGGACCTTCCGCGAGCCGCCCACCAAGCGGTGGGAGGATTCGATGCGCAAGAACTACGGCAAGGGCGTGGCCTACGACGTGGTCGACGGCGAGGGGCGCATCTACGTCGTCACGCCCGGGTTCTTCCTCCACGCGCTCGACCCGGACACCGGCGACCTCGTGGAGAGCTTCGGCGACGGCGGAACCGTCGACCTGCTGGCCGACTTCGGCTACGAACACCACCCGACCGACGGACTGCCGTCCACCGTCGGCTACATCACCAACTCGTCGCCGCCGATCGTGGTCAACGGGGTGGTCGTGGTGGGCAACTCGCACGAGCAGGGCTACCGCCAGACCCGGCGGGAGAACGTGCCGGGGCACGTCCTGGCCTACGACGCGGCCAGCGGCGAGCACCTCTGGAAGTTCAACGTGATCCCGCAGTCCGAGAGCGAGTTCGGCTTCGACACGTGGGAGAACGACGCGTGGCGCTGGACCGGCAACGTCTCGGCGTGGGCGCCGCTGTCCGCCGACTCCGAGCGCGGGCTCGTCTACGTCGTGACCGACCCGCCGACCAACGACTACTGGGGCGGCTTCCACCCCGGCGACAACCTGTTCGCGACCAGCATCCTGGCCCTGGACGTCCGCACCGGACAGCGCCAGTGGCATTTCCAGACCGTGCACCACGACATCTGGAACCGCGACAACCCCACGGCCCCGAACCTGCTCGACGTCACCATCGACGGCCGCGAGACGCCGATTCTGGTGCAGACGACGAAGCAGGCGTTCGCCTACGTCTTCAACCGCGAGACCGGCGAACCGATCTGGCCCATCGAGGAGCGCCCCGTGCCGCGCGGGCACGTGCCGGGGGAGTGGTACTCGCCGACGCAGCCGTTTCCGACGAAGCCGGCCGCCTACGACCTGCAGGACGTCACCGAGGACGACCTGATCGACTTCACGCCGGAACTGCGCCGGCAGGCGCTGGAGATCCTGAACCAGTACGAGTACGGTTCGATGTTCACGCCGCCCCTGCACCCGGACAACGACCTCGGCAAGCGGGGGGCGATCCACTGCCCCGGCCCCGGGGGCGGAACCAACATCACCGGCGGCACCGCGGCCGACCCGGAGACCGGCGTCCTCTACGCGGCGTCGATGACCCTGTGCGCGGCGCCGATCCTCAGCCCCGGCGAAGTGGGCGACGCCGCCGACGCGAACCCGATCGGCCGCACCGTGGCGAAGTACGCCACCGACAACGGCTTCCTGCAGGGGCCGCGGGGGTTGCCGCTCTTCAAGCCGCCCTACGGCCGGATCACCGCCATCGACATGAACACCGGCGACACGCTGTGGACGATCCCGAACGGGGACACGCCCGACAGCGTCCGCAACCACCCGGCGCTGGCGGGCGTCGACCTGCCGAACACCGGCGTGCGCAGCCAGGCGCTGACGCTGGTCACCCGCACGCTGCTGATGTACAGCGAGGGGCGCGGCGCGCGGCCGTTGCTGTACGCCGTGGACAAGGCCGACGGCGCGCGGCTGGGGACCGTCGACCTGCCGGCGCCGGCCACCAGCATCCCGATGAGCTACGTGCACGAGGGCCGGCAGTACGTCGTCGTCCCGATCGCCGGCGGTTCCGGCCGGCTGCCCGGGTCGCTCGTCTCGCTGGCGCTGCCGGAGTAGCGCGCCCGCGGCAGTCGCCGGCCGCTCTGGAACACGAAGTAGTGGTCGACGCGCGGGTCCTCCAGAGGATCCCGCCGTTCAGCGCGAGATGCAGGTCGCGATCGGCTTCGCGAACGGAAGGGCGGCCAGCGCCGCGGCGGAAGCCGGCGCCGGGGGATTGCACGGCGCCGTCACCCCGAATCCTCCGTCCCGGCGCCGCGTCTCAATAGCGCGCCGCCGCCCGGACGGCGTCGAGCACGTCGTCCGCCTGCGGCAGGATGGCTTCTTCGAGCACGGGACTGTAGGCCACCGGGCAGTCCAGCGCCGCCACGCGCTTGACCGGAGCGTCGAGGTGCTCGAACAGCTCGTCGGCTATCCGCGCGGCGAGTTCCGCGCCGAAGCCGCACGTGAGCTGGTCTTCGTGGGCGACCACCACCCGGCTGGTCGCCTGCACCGCCTCGGCGACGCCTTCCCAGTCGTACGGGGCGATCGTCCGCAGATCGATCACCCGCGCGTCGATCCCCTCCCGGCTCGCCCGCTCGGCGGCCAGCAGCGACCGCTGCACCAGCGCGCCCCACGTCACGACGGCGACGTCGGCGCCCTTCCGCCGCACGGCGGCGCGGGCGAACGGCAGGGTGTAGTCCGGTCCGGGGTAGAGCCCCTTGTTCCAGGTCTGCCGGTAGAGGTGCTTGTGCTCCAGGAAGAGCACCGGATCTTCGGCCCGGATCGCGGTGCGCAGCAGGCCGGCCGCGTCCTCGGCCGTCGACGGGAACGCGATGCGCAGGCCGGGGCAGTGCGCGAAGATGCTCTCGCCGGACTGGCTGTGGTAGAGGGCGCCGCCCTTGAGGTAGCCGCCGATCGGCACGCGGATGACGACGGGACAGGACCAGTCGTTGTTCGACCGGTAGCGGAGCATGGACAGCTCGTCCCGGATCTGCATCATGGCCGGCCAGATGTAGTCGAAGAACTGTATCTCGACCACCGGCTTCAGACCGCGCACCGCCATGCCGACCGCCCGGCCGACGATGTTGGCCTCGGCGAGCGGCGAGTTGAAGACCCGTTCGCGGCCGTACTTGCGCTGCAGGCCGAGCGTCGCCTTGAAGACGCCCCCCTTGCCGGTCACTTCCGCCAGGACCTCGGCGCGGCTGGCGTCGGCGACGTCCTCGCCGAAGACGACGATGCGCGCGTCGCGCGCCATCTCGTCCGCGAGCGTTCGGTTGATGGCCGAGACCATGGTGTCCGGCTTGCCGGACGCGCCCGGCGCGGGCGCCGCCTCGAACGCCGCCGAGGCGGGGTCGACGGCCGGGGAATAGACGTACAGCGCCGCCGTCGACCGATCCGGCTTCGGCGCGGCGACCGCGCGGTCCGCCGCGTCCTGCACCTCCCGATCGACGTCGGCGGCGACCCCGTCGAGCTCTTCTCCCGTGGCGTGCCCGGTCTCCACCAGGAAGGCGGCGAAACGCCGGAGCGGGTCGCGCGCGGCGTCGGCCTCGCGTTCGGCGGCGCTCCGGTAGTGCCGTTCGTCGTCCGACATCGAATGCGAGTACGGGCGCGTGACGCGGGCGTGCACCAGGGCGGGCCCGGAGCGTCCCCGGGCCCAGGCGACCGCTTCGTTCATCGCCCGCAGGCTGGCCATCCCGTCGGTTCCGTCGACGCGGATGACGTGCAGGCCGGGGAACGACTCGACCAGCTCCGAGATGTCGCCGCCGGGGGTCTGCACCTCGACCGGAACGGAGATGGCGTAGCCGTTGTCCTCGACCAGGTAGACGACCGGCAGGCGTCCCGTGCAGGCCGTGTTCAGCGATTCCCAGAACTCGCCTCCGCTCGTCTGCCCGTCGCCGAGCGAGACCAGCGTCACCTCGCCGTCCAGGGAGGGGGAGCCGGCCGCGGCGCCCGCCGGCCGCGGCAGCAGCGCGCCGGCCTCGGCGGCGCCGACCGCGTGCAGGCACTGCGTCGTGCACGCGCTCGACGACGACACGATGCGCAGGGCCGGCGAGCTCCAGTGGGTCGGCATCTGCCGGCCCCCGGAGTTGGGGTCGTCCCGCGCGCCCACGGCGTTCAGCAGCATGTCGCAGGCGGTGAGGCCGAGCGTCAGGCACAGGGCCCGGTCGCGGTAGTAGGGGAAGACCCAGTCGTGACCCGGCCGCAACGCCAGTCCCGCCGCCACCTGCACGGCTTCGTGCCCGGCGCCGCTGATCTGGAAATAGCTGAGACTCTGGTTCTTGAGCTGCAGCTCGCGGTCGTCGAGACGGCGCGACAACAGCATCGTGCGGTAGAAGCGGAGGAGTTCGGCGCGCGGCGGCGCGCCCGCGCGATCTCCGACGGCGAGCGCCGCGCGAGCCGGCTCCCTCGTGAGCGCCGATCCCTTCATCGTGCAGGTTCCCCGCGGCGGGCGGTTGCGGGAGACGGCCGGCTCGATGGTGTCTCGCGCACGACTCCCTATCATATCACGCGGGCGCCGTCCGCCGGCGCCCGCGGGGAACGGCGTAACCTGTTTGCCGTCAACGGTTTCGATCGGGAACACCGCGCGGGCCGGGGAGGATCCGATGCCGTCGTCCGCCGTCGTCCGTCGCTGGGCCGCGCTCGATCTCGACAAGCCCACCGAGCTGATCTCGCGCAAGATCGTGTCGGGCGCGCGCCAGACGCTCGCGCAGGTCTACCTGAAGCGCGGCGCGCACGTCCCGCTTCACCGGCACGAGAGCGAGCGGTTGCAGTACGTGCTCGAGGGAGCGCTGCGCTGCCGCGTCGGCGGGGAGGAGATCGTCGTCCGCGAAGGCGAGGTGCTGGTGATACCGGCCGGCGTTCCGCACCAGGCGGAGGCGCTCGCCGACACGTTCGCGCTGGGAGTCCACGTCGCGGAAGGGCGCGGACTCCCGTGAGGGATCGGGTCGGGCGCCGGCGGCGGCCGGCGGGCCCGGCGTCTCGTTCCGGCCCGGTCAGTGCACCCGATCGTCCCACTTGCCGCCGCCGCCGCGCGGGTAGTCGTCCCAGTCGCGGCCGCCGCGGCCCTCGTGGACGTCGAAGCGCTTCCTGAGCCGCGCCATCTTCCACTTGACGTAGCGGTACTTGACGTCGGCGACGACGCCGAGCCGTCCGAATCCGATCCGGCCGCCCGCGAGCCGTCCGGCCCGCGGCCCGCGCCGGCGGCGCAGGTACAGGAAGCCGACGGCCAGCCCGCCGAGATGCGCGACGTGGGCGACTCCGCCGCCGCGGGGCACGGACAGGAACGCGACGGCGCCGATGATCGCCACGAAGTACTTCGCGGGCACCGGGAACAGGAAGAACATCAGGATCGGCGTCTCCGGGAAGTACAGGGCGAACGCCATCAGCAGCCCGTAGACGGCCCCGGAGGCGCCTATCGTCACGGCGGCCCAGGTCGGGTCGGCGAAGGAGAACGGCAGCAGCGACGCGCCGATGGTCGACAACCCCGCGCCGACGCCCGTCACGAAGTAGTAGCGCAGGAAGAAGCGCGAGCCCCAGATGCGCTCGAGCTGCACCCCGAACATCCAGAGCACCAGCATGTTCAGCAGCAGGTGTCCCGTGCCGCCGTGCAGGAACATGTAGGTGACCGGCTGCCAGACCCACAACCGCGTGACGACCGCCCGCGGCGTGAGTCCGAAGATCCCGGTGAGCCAGTGGAAGAGCGGCGGGGCGAGCGCGGTCAGCAGGAACAGGCCGACGTTGGCCCACAGCAGCATCTTCACCGCCGGGGTCATCAGGCCGGGGCCGAACGAGTAGTGGCCGCCGCCGTAGTGGTTCGGTCGCATCGGCGCCATCGTACCATCCCCGGCGGCCGGGCGCGGCGGGCGCCGGCCGCCGGGGGCGCCGCTACCGGGTTCGGAGCCGGGCCGCCAGCCGCCGTCCGACTTCTTCCAGCTCCCGGACGCGCAGCAGGCGGGCCGCCGCCGCCAGCACGAAGACGCCGGCCGCGATGGCCGCCGATACGCGGCCGAGCCGGTCGGCCAGCCCCGTTCCGCCCCAGACGGCGAGCAGTCGTTCGTGGGTCGTCCACGCCGCCGCCCCCATGGCCGCCGACGCGGCGGAGATCTTCGCGAGGACCAGGAGCACCCGCGGCAGGTCGAGGCCGTGGAGTCGGCGGCGCAGCACCGCGAGCAGGACGATCGCGTTGGCCAGCGCCGCGATCGAGGCGCCGAGCGCCAGTCCGCGGTACCCCATCCGCTCCACGAGGGCGAGGTTGAGCGCGACGTTGAGGGCCACGGCGGCCATGCTGATGCCCGTGGGAGTCACGCTGCTGCCCTGCGCGTAGAAGCAGGGAACCGCGATCCGCACCGCCGAATAGCCCGCGAGCCCGGGGGCGTAGAAGAGGAGCGCCGCGGCGGTGGCCGCGGTGTCCCGCGGCGTGAAGCTGCCGCGTTCGAAGATCAGTTCCACGATCGGCCCGGCGAGCGCCGCGAGCCCGACCGTGGCCGGCACGTTGACCACGAGCATGAGGCGCAGCGCCCGGGACACGGCGTCGCGGATGCCGTCGACCTCCTCGCGCGCGGCGTGGCGCGAGACGACGGGCAGCGTGGCGGTGGCGATGGACACCCCGAACAGCCCGATCGGCAGGTACATGACCCGGAACGCGTAGCCGAGCCACGAGACGGCGCCGGTGCCCTGCCCGGTGGCCAGCACCATGTTCACCAGCAGGTTGATCTGCACGGCGGCGCCGCTCAGCGTGCCGGGGCCCATCAGCCGCAGGATGCGCCGCAGGCCGGGGTCGGAGGGATCGAGCGTCGGCCGGTAGCGGAAGCCCTCCCGGTGGAGGGCCGGCGCCTGCAGCGCGACCTTGCCGAGACCGCCCAGCAACGCGCCGGCGGCGATCGCCACGATGGGGTCGAGTCCGAGGCCGGGCATCAGCGGCGCCAGCAGCGCCGCGCTCAGGATGATGCCGACGTTGTACATCGCCGGCGAGAGCGCCGGCACGAAGAACCGGCCCAGGGAGTTCAGCATGCCCATCAGCGCCGCCGCGACCGCCACCAGGGTCAGGAACGGCAGGAGGATGCGGGTGAGAAGCACCGTCAGCTCCAGCTTGCCCGGCACCTCGGCGTACGAGCCGGCGAGCAGACGCACCAGCGGCTCGGCGAAGAGCATGCCGGCCAGGACGAGCGCCCCGGTCACCGTGGCGAGCGCGTTCAGGAGCTGGTTGGCCAGCCGCCACGCCGCGGTCCTGCCGTCGTGCGTCAGCCGCCGCGTGAAGGCCGGCACGAAGGCGGCGCTCATCGCGCCCTCGGCGAACAGGTCCCGCAGCAGGTTGGGGATCTTCGTCGCCACGTTGAAGGCGTCCATCGCGTTGCCGGCCCCGAACAGCGCCGCGAGCACCTGGTCGCGCACCAGGCCGAGCAGGCGGCTGGTCAGCGTGGCCGCCCCCACCACCCCGGCGGAGCGGGCGAGCCGGTCGGACGCCGAGTCTCCGGCCGGCGGGGACGGCGGCGCGGAGGCGGAGGTGGACTCCGGGGAGTTCATGTGGCGAAGCGGACGTTGATGACGTCGCCGTCGCGGACCACGTAGTCCTTGCCTTCGAGCCGCACCTCGGCGTGCTTGCGGCAGGCGGCCAGCGAGCCGCGGGCGACGAGGTCGCGGCAGGCGACCACCTCGGCGCGGATGAAGCCCCGGGACAGGTCCGAGTGGATTACGCCCGCCGCCTCCCGGGCGGCCGTGCCCGCCGGGACGGCCCAGGCGCGGCACTCGTCCTCGCCGGCCGTGAAGAACGACAGGTAGCCCAGCAGGTCGTAGGCGGCGCGGATCACGCGGTCGAGCCCGGACTCGCGCAGGCCGAGGTCCTCCAGGAACGCGGCCGCGTCCCCGGGCTCCAGCTCGGCGATCTCCAGCTCGATCTTCGCGCAGACGGTCAGCGCCCGGACGGCGGTTCCGGCGACGAATTCGTCGAGTCCGGCCGAGCGCACCGCGTCGGCCGCGGGGACGGCCGCGTCCGCTTCGTCGACGTTGAGCACGAGCAGGAGCGGCTTCGCGGACAGGAACTGGAAACCGCGAAGCCGCTTCGCGTCCGCCGCGTCGAGCTCGAGGGCGCGCAGGGGAACGCCGCGTTCGAGCGCGTCGACGCAGCGGCGCAGCACGTCGATCTCGGCCGCGCCGTCCGCCCGGGCGCCCTTGCGCCGATCCTTCTCGAGGCGCTCGACGCGGCGCTCGGCCACGCCGAGGTCGGCCAGGAGCAGCTCGTCCTCCAGGTCCCTGACGTCGCGTTGCGGATCGACGGACTCCGCCGGGTGGGGCACGGCGTCGTCCCGGAAGCAGCGCACGACGTGGAGCAGGGCGTCGGCGGTGCGGAAAGGCGTGACGTCGACCAGCGTTCCCCCGCCGGCCCCGCGGCGGGACGCCACGTCGACGAACGTCACCGTGGCCGGCGTGTGCTTGCGGGGCGAGAACATCCCGCTCAGACGGTCGAGCCGGGGGTCCGGAACGCGCGCGAGCCCCACCGCCGCGTCGTCGCGGCCCGGCGGCCGGCCGCCGCCGTCCGGCGGCCGCGTCAGGAGCCGAAAAAGGGTGGTCTTGCCCGCCGAGGCGAGGCCGATCAGGCCGGCGCGCAGCATGGTCGCCGGAGAGTGTCGCACATCCGTTCGAGAAAAACGCGATTTCCCGTTGACAAGGCCCCGGCGGATCCCTACGATTGCCCGACGTGGAGTTTTCTGGATCGTAGTGGAGCAAAAAGGTGCTCAGGGGAAGCATCACCGCCAAGATCGACGACAAGGGGCGGCTCAAGGTGCCGAACGCCTTCCGGTCGGCCGTCACGGACACCTACGGCGACCTCCTGTACGTGACGAGCGTCACCGGCGAGTCGGTGCTCATCTACCCCATGTCGGTCTGGGAGGGCATCGAGGAGAAGCTCAAGGGCGTTCCCTCGACGCTCCCGGCGCGCCGGCGGTACGTCGATCGGGTCAACTACTACGGCCAGCAGGCCGAGTTCGACCGGCAGGGGCGCGTGTCCATCCACGCGCGCCTGCGGGAGTCCGCGGAGATGCTCGGCGAAGTGGACGTCTTCGGGTACCTGACCCACCTCGAAGTCTGGAACCACGAGCGGTTCGTCAGAACGAAGCTGCAGGCGGAAGCCCTCACCCCGGAAGACTACGCCGCGCTCGCGGAGTACGGCGTCTGAACGAGGCGGCATGACGCGAAGCCCGACGGCGCACGAGCCGGTGATGACGGCGGAGGTGGTGACCGCGCTCGATCCCTCGCGCGGGGGCCTGTTCGTCGACTGCACCGTCGGCGCCGGAGGCCATGCGCGCGCGCTCCTGCAAGCCGGGGCGGAGCGCCTGCTGGGCCTCGACCGGGACGCCGAGGCGCTCCCGGCGGCCGCCGCGGCGCTGCGGCCGTGGGCGGACCGGGTCGACCTCGCCCACGCCGACTTCCGGACACTCGACGACGTGCTCGCCGAGCGCGGCATCGGCGGCATCGACGGCGGCGCGCTCGCGGATCTGGGCCTCTCGTCGCTGCAGCTCGACGGCGCGGGGCGCGGGTTCAGCTTCCGCTTCGACGACCCGCTCGACATGCGGATGGACCGCTCGCGGGGGGCCACGGCCGCCGACTTCCTGCGCGACGCGGACGAGTCGCAGATCGCCGACGTCATCCACGAGTACGGGGAGGACCGCTACGCGCGGCGCATCGCGCGGGGACTGGTCGCCGCCCGCGAGCGCGAGCCCCTGACCTCCACCGGCCAGCTTTCGGAGGCGGTCCGCCGCGCCGTGCCCCGCCGCGGCCGGCGACGCATCCACCCGGCCACCCGCACGTTTCAGGCGCTGCGGATCCGGGTCAACCGGGAGCTCGAAGGCCTCGACGCCTGGGTGCCGGCCGTCTGCCGGCGCCTGCGGGCCGGTGCCCGGCTGGCCGTCATCTGCTTCCATTCCCTGGAGGACCGCATCGTGAAGCGGGCGTTGCGCGGATTGGCGCAGCAGGGCGGCGTGGCGATCCGGGTGCTGACCAGACGGCCGGTGCGTCCCGCCGAGGCCGAGGTCGCCCGCAACCCACGCGCCCGCAGCGCCCGGCTGCGCGCCGCGGAGAGGCTGGCGTGAAGCACGACGACTTCGCGGACCTCGTCTCGCCGCGGATCCGCAACGCCCCGATCGTCCGCGAGCTGGACAAGGCGCGGCAGCGTGAACTGCGGGGGTCCCTGATCCTCGCCGTCCCGCTGGTCGCGGTGCTGCTGTTCTCGGTGTGGCAGCACTTCGAGCTGCTGCAGTACGGCTACCGCATCGAGCGGCTGCGCCAGGAGTTCTCGCGCCAGCAGGAGCTGAACCGCCATCTCCGGCTGGAGATAGAGGCGTTGCGGTCCCCGGCGCGGATCGAGCGCGTCGCCGTCGAGGAACTGCGCATGGTCGCGCCGGCGAGCGATGAGGAACTGGTGATCGAGCGCGCGTCGGGGGAGACGCCGGCCGCGGACCCGCCGGCGGCGGCGATGCGGCAGGAGGAGTCGAGTGGGCCGGCTCGCGAAACGAATTAGGGCGTGGAGGGGCGGCGGCGGGCCGCGCTACCGGGAGGCCGGCGCGGCCCGGCCCGCCGACTGGCGCGGCGTCGTGCGGGGCCGCGTCCTCGCGGGGTCCTGCGTGTTCGCCGTCTGGGTCGTTTCCATCGAGGCCAAGCTGATCCACCTGCAGATCGTGCAGCACGCCGAGCTCGTCGAGCGGGCCGGCACCCAGCAGCGGCGGACCGTGGAGGTGCATTCCAAGCGCGGCGAGATCCTGGACCGGAACGGACGGGTGCTCGCCTACAGCGTCGACGCCGACACCATCTACGCCGTCCCGTCCGAGATCGACGATCCGGCGGCGGCGGCGCGGGCGCTGTGCGGCGCGCTCGACGACTGCGCGGCGGCGGACCGGGACGCCCTCGAGCGCCGTCTCGGACGCCGCCGGCCCTACGCGGTGCTGAAGGCCGACCCCTCCGCCGAGGAGGCCCGGCGCGTGGCGGCCCTCGGGCTGGACGGCGTCGGAGTCGATCCCGACGGCGGCGCCGTCTACGCCGCCCCGACGCGGATCGCCGACGACGGCCTGGCGGCGGCGGCGCGCGCGGTCTGCGGCGCGCTCGACGACTGCGCCGACGCCCGCCGGGACGAGCTGGAGGAGCGCATCCGGCGCCGCCGCGCCTTCGCGTACGTCAAGCGGAAGGCGTCGCCGGCGGAGGCGCGGCGCGTGGCGGCCCTCGGTCTGAACGGCGTCGGATTCCTCACCGAGGACCGGCGCTACTACCCCAACCGCGAGCTGGCGTCGCACGTCATCGGCTACGTCGGCGTCGACAACCAGGGGTTGAGCGGAGTCGAATCGACCTACGACTCCGAGATCGCGGGCAACGCCGGGCAGACCCTGATCCACACGGATGCGCGCCACCGGCCGTTCAGCCGCATCGACAGGCCGCCGACGGCCGGCGCGACCGTCGAGCTGACCATCGACAAGCACCTGCAGTACGTCGTCGAGCGCGAGCTGCGCGCCGGGGTCCGCGCCCACAACGCCGACGCCGGGACCGTCGTGATGCTCGACCCGCGGAGCGGCGAGATCCTGGCCCTCGCCAGCGAGCCTTCGTTCAACCCCAACGCCTTCGCCGAGGCGACCGGGGCGCAGCGGCGCAACCGGGCGGTCCAGGACGTCTACGAACCCGGGTCGACGTTCAAGATCGTCACGGCCGCGGCGGCGTTCGAGGAAGGCGTCGTCGACCGGGACGAGGTGTTCGACGTCAGCGCCGGCTACATCCGCATCGGGCGGGACCGCATCCCGGACTTCACGACCTACGGCGAGCTCACGTTCACGGACGTGATCGTCAAGTCCAGCAACGTCGGGGCGATCCTGGTGGGGCTGCGGCTCGGGCCGCAACGGCTCGCCCGCTACGTCGACCGATTCGGCTTCGGCCGCGCGCAGTCCCGGGACTTTCCGTCCGAGAACCCCGGGCTCGTATGGGGCGCGGACACCCTCACCGAGCGCGCCATCGCCTCGATCTCGATGGGCTACCAGGTCGCGGTCACGCCGCTGCAGATGGCGGCCGCGATCTCCGCGGTGGCGAACGGCGGCGAGCTCCTCGCGCCGCGCCTCGTCCGCGCCGTGGCCCGCGACGGCGGGCGCGTGGAGTCCGAGCGGCGCGTCATCCGGCGCGCCATATCGCGCGGCACGGCGGCGGAGCTGACCGGGATGATGACGGCCGTCGCCGAGCGCGGGACGGCGCGCCGCGCCCGCGTGTCCGGCTACGCGGTCGCCGGGAAGACCGGCACGGCCGAGAAGCTCATCGACGGCCGCTACTCGGATCGGGACCACAACGCGTCGTTCGTCGGCTTCGCGCCGGCCGACGACCCGCGGTTCGTCATGCTGGTCATGGTCGACACGCCGCGCGCCGCGCTGATCGACGGCGTCTGGCAGAAGCCCTACACCGGCGGCGCCGTGGCGGCCCCGATCTTCCAGCGCATCGCCGAGGCCGCCCTGCGGTACATCGGGGCGCCGCGCGCGCGCGAGGCGGTCCACGCCGTGGCGGCCGCGCGGCCGCCGTCCTCCGGGGAGGCCCGCTTGCGGCCGATCTCCCTGCCGCCGCCGCCGGCCGCGCCGCGCGGCGCGGCGCCGAGCGGCGTCGAGGCCGTCGCGGAAGGCGGCGGACGCATGCCGGACCTGCACGGCCTGAGCGCCAGGCAGGCCGTCCGGGCCCTCGGCGCCGTCGGGCTGAACGCCGCGTTCGTGGGCGACGGAACGGTGGCGCGCCATCGACCGGCCGCGGGCGAAGCCGTGGAGCCGGGCGCGGCGGCGACGGTCTGGCTGCGGCGCCATGCCGCCCCGGCGGGCGGCGTCGAGGCCGCGGGGCCATGACGATGGTCGAAGAACGGAACGCGCGGAGTTCCGCGGCCGGGATGACGGCCGGGAGCCTGCTCGCGGCGGCCGGCCTGCGGAGCGGATCCCTGGACGCGCGCCTGCTGGCGCAGGAGGTGACCGGCGTCCATTGCGATTCCCGCGAAGTCGCGGGCGGCGGCGTGTTCGTCGCGGTGCGGGGCGAGCGTTTCGACGGAGCGGACTTCGCGGACGAGGCCTGCGCGCGGGGCGCCGCCTTCGTCGTCGCCGAGGCGCCGCCGCCGGCCTCGCCGCCGCGGCCGTGGATCCGGGTGCCGGATGCGCGCGCGGCGCTCGCGGCGCTGTCCGCGGCCCGCCACGGCGACCCCAGCCGCGACCTGCTGGTCGTCGGCGTCACCGGGACCAACGGCAAGACGACGACGACCTACCTGCTCGAGTCCATCTTCGAGCGCGCGGGGCTGGCGCCCGGGCGCATCAGCTCGATCTCCAACCGGGTCGGCCGCGGCGAAGCCGAGACCCCGGCGCCGCACACGACGCCCGAGGCGCCGGTGGTGCAGGCCCTGCTCGGCGCGATGCGCGACCGGGGCGGGCGGGCCTGCGCCCTGGAGGTCTCCTCGCACGCCGCGGCGTTGCGGCGCGTGGACCACGTCGCCTTCGACGCCGCGGTCTTCACCAACCTGACGCGCGACCACCTCGACTTCCACGGGGACATGGGACGCTACTTCGCCGCCAAGCGCAGGTTGTTCGAGATGCTGCCGGCCGGCGCGCCGGCCGTGATCAACGTCGACGATCCCCACGGCCGGCGGCTGGCCGCGAGCGTGAGCCGGCCGGTGACCTGCGCCCTGGACCGGGCGGCGGACTTCCGGCCCGAGCGTCTGGAGCCGCGGCTGGACGGCACGTTCCTGGAGGTCCGCACGCCGCGCGGTCCCCTGCGGCTCGAGTCGCCGCTCGTCGGCCGCGCCGCCGCGCGCAACGTCCTGGCCGCGGCCGCCGCAGCCGTCGCCCTCGACCTGCCGTTCGACGCCGTCGAAGCCGGGGTTCGGGCGCTGGCCACGGTGCCGGGCCGGATGCAGACGGTTTCCTCTTCCGGCGACGACGTGACGGTCATCGTGGACGCGGCGCACACCGACGACGCGCTGCGGAGCCTGCTCGAAGCCGTCCGGCCGCTCGCCGCGAAGGGGCTGGTCACGGTGTTCGGGTGCGGCGGCGACCGGGACGCCTCGAAGCGCCCGCTGATGGGCGTGGTCGCGACCCGTCTGAGCGACCGGGTGGTTCTGACGTCCGACAACCCCAGGTCCGAGGACCCGGGCGCGATCATCGCGGACGTCGAGCGCGGCGTCCGGGGCGCGGACACGCCGCACGTGGCGATCGTCGATCGCCGGCAGGCGATTGCCCGCGCGATAGACGACGCGGCTCCCGGAGACACGGTGGTCATCGCCGGGAAGGGGCACGAGCGGCACCAGCTCGTCGGATCCCGGGCGGAGCCCTTCAGCGACGCGGCCGTGGCCCGGGCGGCCCTGGACGCGCGGCGCTCGCGGCCCGGGGCGGGATGACGGCGCAATGGCGGACGGCGGAGCGGCGCGCGCGCGGGCGGGGGAGCTGGCCAGGGCCGCCGGGGGGCGGCTGGCCACCGGCGGGCCCGACGTCGAGCTGGGCGGCGTCTCCATCGACAGCCGCCGCATCCGCGCGGGGGAGGTGTTCCTGGCGCTTCGCGGCGAGCGGCTGGACGGTCACGACTTCATCGCCGAGGCACTTCGCAAAGGAGCGGCGGGCGTGATCGTCAGCGACACGGCGGCGGCGCAGGTCACCGGGGCGGCCGCGAGCGCCCCGGTGACCATCGTCGTCGAGGACACCACCCGCGCCCTGCAGTCGATCGCCCGCGACGTGCGGCGCCGTTCCGGCGCGCGGGTGGTGGCGGTCACCGGCAGCGTCGGCAAGACGACCACGAAGGAGCTGACGGCGGCCTTCCTCGGCACGCGGTACGACGTCGTGCGCAACCGGGGCAACCTCAACAACCACGTCGGCGTCCCGCTGTCGCTGCTCGCCCTCGGGCGGCGGCCGGACGTGGCGGTGATCGAGATGGGCATGAACCACGCCGGCGAGATCCGCACGCTGGTCGGCATCGCCGAACCGGACGTGCGGGTCTGGACCAACGTGGCGGAGGTCCACGCGGCTTCGTTCGCGTCCATCGAGGGGATCGCCGACGCCAAGGCGGAGATCCTGGAAGGCGCCGGCGCCGGCGACCACCTGGTGGTGAACGCCGGGGACCCGCGGGCCATGGCCCGCGTCGGACGGTTCCCGGGTCGGGTGACCACGTTCGCGGTGGACGCGCCGGCCGACGTGCGGGCCACCGAGGTCGAGGACCGCGGCATCGACGGCATGCGGGCGGCCGTCCGCACGCCGGCGGGCGGCGCCGCGCTGGCGACGCCGCTGATCGGCGCGGGGCAGGTGGCCAACGTGCTGGCGGCGATCGCCGCCGCGCTGCGCTTCCAGGTCCCGCTCGAGGAGATGATGCGCGTCGCGGCCACGTTCGCGCCTCCGCCGGGCCGCGGCGAGGTGCTCCGCCTGTCCGGCGGAGTGACCCTCGTCGACGACTCCTACAACTCGAGTCCGGCGGCCCTCGAGCGCGCCCTGCGGTCGCTGGGGCGGGACCGCGGACACCGGCGGCGGATAGCGGTCCTCGGCGAGATGCTCGAGCTGGGCGCCCGCGGGCCGGCCCTGCACCGCGCCTGCGGGCGGCTGGCCGTCGAGGCCGGTTTCGACGTGCTGCTGGCCGTCGGCGGCCCGGCGGCGTCGGAGCTGGCCGAGGGCGCCCGCGGGGCCGGTCTCGGCGCGGGCCGCGTGACGACGTGCGCCGCCGCCGAAGAGGCCGCCGCGCTCGCGGCCGATCTGGTGCGCGCGGGCGATCTGGTGCTGGTGAAGGGTTCGCGCGGAGTCCGCGTCGATCGGGTGGTCGACCGGCTCAGGGCGGAGCGGGGCTGATGCTCTTTCACCTCCTGTATCCGCTGCATACGGAGTTCAGCCTGCTGAACGTGGTCCAGTACATCACGTTCCGCACGGCCGCCGCGAGCCTGACCGCGTTCCTGGTGATGCTCGTCTTCGGTCCGTTCACCATCCGCAAGCTGCGCGAGTTGCAGATCGGCCAGATCATCCGGCAAGACGGACCGCCGACCCACCACGGCAAGGCGGGCACGCCGACGATGGGCGGCCTGCTGCTGCTCGCCGCGGCGTTCGTGCCGACGCTGCTGTGGGCCGACCTGACCAACGTCTACGTCCGGATCGCGCTGCTCTCGACGGCCGCGTTCGGCGCCATCGGGTTCCTGGACGACTGGCTGAAGATCTCGCGCCGCTCCCCGCGCGGACTGTCGGCGCGCGGGAAGCTGGCCGCCCAGGTCGCGGTGGCGACCGCGGTCGGCGTGTCGCTGCTGCGGTTGACGGACAGCGACCTCTACAGCAGCGAGATCATCTTTCCGTTCTTCAAGGAGTTCACGCCGGACATCGGGTGGCTGTACGTCCCGTTCGCGGTCCTCGTCCTGGTGTCCGCGTCGAACGCGGTCAACCTGACGGACGGCCTCGACGGCCTGGCGACGAGCATCTTCACGGTGGCCGCCGGCGCGTTCACGGCGCTGACCTACGTGAGCGGCCACGCGGACATCGCGGAGTTCCTGCTGCTGGTGCGCTTTCCGCCCGCGGGCGAGCTCACCATCTTCTGCGGCGCGCTGGTCGGCGCGGGTCTCGGGTTCCTCTGGTACAACTCGTATCCCGCCGACGTGTTCATGGGCGACGTCGGCGCGCTGGCCCTCGGCGGCGCGCTCGGGACGGTCGCCCTGCTCATCAAGCAGGAAATGCTGCTGCCGGTGGTGGGCGCGGTGTTCGTGATCGAGGCGCTGTCGGTGATCGTGCAGGTCGGCTCGTTCAAGCTCACGGGCCGGCGCGTGTTCCGCATGGCGCCCCTGCACCACCACTTCGAGCAGATCGGCTGGAGCGAGCCGAAGATCATCACCCGCTTCTTCATCGCGGCGGTGGTCTTCGCCCTGTTCAGCCTGACGACCCTGAAACTGCGATGAGCCGATTCTCGGTAGCGGATTCTCGCGTCGTGGTGGTCGGGGCCGGCCGCAGCGGTCTCGCCGCCGCGCGCCTGCTGGCCCGCCGCGGCGCCCGCGTCACGCTGAGCGAGGCCGGCGCGCGAATTGCATGCGCTGGGAAGCTGGCCGAGGAGGGCGTCGACGTCGAAACGGGCGGCCACCGGGCCGGCACGCTGCGCGCCGCGGACCTGATCGTGCTGAGTCCGGGGGTGCCGCCGCGGACGCCGGGGATCGCCGCCGCGCGCCGCCGCGGCGTCCCGGTCATCAGCGAAGTGGAGCTGGCGTCGCGCTGGTTGCGGGGCCGCCTGGTGGCGGTGACCGGAACCAAGGGCAAGTCGACGACCGTCGCCGTGGCGGCGCGGATGCTCGAAGCCGGCGGACGCCGCGCGGTCGTGGGGGGGAACATCGGAGTGGCGCTGAGCAGCCAGGTCGAGGACTCGAGTCCGGACGTGGTGCACGTCGTCGAGGTCAGCAGCTTCCAGCTCGAGCTCACCGAGAGCTTCAGGCCCTGGATCGCCGTCTGTCTGAACCTGTCGCCGGATCATCTCGATCGGCACGCCAGCTTCGAGGAGTACGCCGCGGCGAAGGCGCGCGTGTTCGCGAACCAGACGCCGGACGACGCGATGGTGATCAACGCCGACGACCCGCGCGTCCTGGCGATCGCGCGCGCGGGCCGCGCGCGGGCCCTGCGCTTCGCCGTCGACACCCGGGTCGCGGAGGGCGTGCAGGTGACCGGGGACGGCATCACCCACCGGTCGGCCGGGGGCGAGGAGTGTCTGGTGCCGGTGTCCGCGGTCCGGGTGCCGGGCCGGCACCTGCTGGGCGACGTGGCCGCCGCGGCGGCGGTGGGCCTGCTCGCCGGCGTGGACGCCGGGGCGATGACGCGGGCGGCGCGGTCCTTCACCGGCCTGGAGCACACGCTGGAGACCGTCGCCGAGATCGGCGGCGTCCGGTTCGTCAACGACTCCAAGGCGACCAACGTCGTCGCGGCGCGGGCGGCGATCGAGTGCTTCGGGCCGGGGCTGGCCGTGATCCTCGGAGGCCGCTTCAAGGGAGGGCGCTTCGAGGACCTGCGCTCCCCGCTGGCGGCGCGGGGCGCGCAGGTGGTCGCCATCGGCGAGGCGCGGGCGCGGGTGCGGCGCGCCCTGGAGCCGGCGGTCGCGGTGCGCGAGGCCGGAACGATGGACGAGGCGGTGCGGCAGGCCGCCGGGCTCGCGCGCCCCGGAGGCGCGGTGCTGCTGGCGCCGGCGTGCGCCAGCCTCGACATGTTCCGCGACTACGCGGCGCGGGGGGCGGCGTTCAGGAACGCGGTGGCGGCGATGGGGGTCTCCGGCCGGCCGCCGGAACGGGACGCGGGGCGTGAGCAGTGAGCAGTCATCAGTCGGTGTACGCGGTGAAGAGCTGGCCGCTGGGAGCGCAGGCTGTCCCTTGCCTGCGAGGCCGGTGTCTCCGCCCGGGTCCGACTGATGACTGCTGACCGCTCACGCGGCCCCGCAACCCTGTTTTCGGGTCGAACGGCCGCCGGCTTTAGCGCTTTCGATTCGCGGTCGACCGGTTGGGAGTATGGCGCGGAAACTCAAGCCCGACAAGTTGCTCTTCCTCGCGACGCTCGCCCTGCTGAGCGCGAGCGTGATCATGGTCTACAGCGCGTCGGCCCTGCTGGCCATGGATCGCTACGAGCGCCCGTACCACTTCCTGCTGCGGCAGGTGGCGTGGGCGGTCATGGGCTTCGGGCTGTTGTGGGGCGTCATGCGCATCGACTACCGGCTGTTCCGCAATCCGGCCGTCCTGTGGACCGCGATCGGCGTCACGACGCTCGCGCTGGTGGCCGTGCTGTTCAGCGAGCCGATCAACGGGACCCGCCGCTGGTTCGGCATCGCCGGGTTCGGCGTGCAGCCGTCCGAGCTGGCGAAGATCGCGCTGATCATGTTCGCCGCGGCGCAGCTCGAAAGACGGATGGACCGAGTCAACGACGTCCTCTACGCGCTGCTGCCCCTCGGCGCGCTGACGGCGGGCATCGCGGCCCTGATCCTCCTGCAACCGGACTTCAGCACGGCGTTCGCGGCCGTCGTCATCGTGGCCGCGATGGTCTTCGCGGCCGGCCTCGGCTACCGCTACCTGATCGGGGCGACGCTGGTGCTCGCGCCCGCCCTGTACGTCGTCCTGGCCGCCGCGCCGTACCGCCGCCGCCGGCTGCTGGCCTTTCTCGACCCCTGGGCCGACCCGCTGGGCGACGGATTCCAGGTCATCCAGTCGCAGATCGCCGTCGGAACGGGCGGCGTGGTGGGCAAGGGCCTCATGCGCGGCGTGCAGAAGCTGCATTTCCTGCCCGAGCCGCATACCGACTTCATCTACGCCGTCATCGCGGAGGAGACCGGGCTGATCGGCGCGACCGTGGTTCTGGCGTGCTTCGCGGTCATCACCTGGCGCGGCCTGCACGTCGCCAGCCATGCGCCCGACCGCTTCGGGGCGTTCCTGGCGATCGGTCTGACGACGATGGTCGCCATCCAGGCGTTCCTCAACATGAGCGTGGTGCTCGGGTTGATGCCGACGACCGGCATTCCGCTGCCGTTCGTCAGCGCCGGCGGGTCGTCGTTGCTGATCGGGCTGATCGGGATGGGAATCCTGTTGAACGTTTCGCAGCACGCCGAGCTCGAGCGTTGACGGGGCCGGGAGGGGCGGGGCGAGAGGTGGCGGAGGCGAAACCGGACGCGGCGGCGAGACCCCCCCGGGTGCTGTTCGCGGGCGGGGGCACCGGGGGGCACCTGTTTCCGGGCATCGCGGTGGCGCGCGCGCTCGTCCGCCGCCACCGCCGCGCGCGCGTCGCGTTCGCGGGGACCGGCCGCGGCATCGAGGCCCGCGTCCTGGCGCGCGAGGGGTTCGACTTCGAACCGCTGCGCAGCGCCGGACTCGTGGGCAAGTCGCCGCGCGCCGTCGCCGGGACCGTCGCCCTGGCGCCGTTCACGCTGTTCGACGCGGCGCGCGTGCTGCGCCGCGTCCGTCCCGACCTGGTCATCGGTCTGGGAGGCTACAGCGCCGGGCCGGTCGTGCTGCTCGCGGCCCTGGCGGGACGATCGACCATGTTGCTGGAGCAGAACGCGGTGCCCGGCATGACCAACCGGCTGCTGGCGCCGGTGGTGCAGGCGGCGGCGGTCTCGTTCGAGGCGGCGGCGTCCGGCTTCGGCGCCAAGGCGTTCGTCAGCGGCAATCCGGTGCGGGAGGACTTCTTCGACGTGGCGCGGGTGGACCGCGGCGGCCGGGCGGGCCGGCCGACGGTGCTCGTCCTGGGAGGCTCGCAGGGGGCTCGCGTCCTGAACGCGGCGCTGGCCGCCGGGGCCGGGGCCCTGGCCGCGATGCCCGGCGGCGTCCGCGTCATCCACCAGACGGGCGAAGCCGGCCGCGGCCGGGTGCGCGACGCCTACCGCCGGGCCGGTCTGGACGCCCGGGTGGAGGCGTTCTTCGAGACGGTGCACGAGGAGATGCGGGCGGCCGACCTCGTGGTCTGCCGCGCCGGGGCGACGACGCTGGCCGAGGTCGCGGCGGCGGGCCTGCCGGCCGTGATGGTGCCGTTGCCGACGGCCGCCGCCGACCACCAGCGCCGCAACGCCGCGGCGTTCGCGGCGGCCGGCGCCGCGGAGGTGGTCGAGGAGGCCGACCTCGAACGGCGGCTCGTGCCCCGCCTGATCGCGCTGGCGGGGGATCGGGGGCGCCGCGCGGCGATGTCGGCGGCGTCGGCCCGCATGGCGAAGCCGGATGCGGCCGACAAGGTACTGCAGCGGGCGGAGCAACTGATGGAGCGGGCCGGGGTCTCCGCGGCCGGCGGGGAGTGACAGGAAGCAGTGGCGTGCTCGAGCGAGTACGACGGATCCACATGGTGGGCATCGGGGGCATCGGCATGAGCGGGATCGCCGAGCTCCTGCACGGCGCCGGCTACGAGGTGGGCGGATCCGACCTGGCCGCGTCGCCCGTCACGGCGCGGCTCCGCGCGGCGGGCATTCCGGTGGCCGAGGGACACGCCGCGGCGCACGTCGGCGCGCCCGACGTCGTGGTGGTCTCGTCCGCCGTGCCCGCGGACAACCCGGAGCTGGCCGAGGCCGGGCGGCGGGGCATTCCCGTCGTCGGCCGCGGCGCGATGCTGGCGGAACTGACGAAGCGCAAGCGGACGGTCGCCGTGGCCGGGTCGCACGGGAAGACCACCACCACGGCCATGCTGGCCCTGGCGCTCGCGGCGGCGGGCCTCGATCCGACCGTGGTCGTCGGCGGCGTGGTGGACGCCCTGGGCGGCAACGCGCGCCGCGGAAGCGGACCGTTCATGGTCGTCGAAGCCGACGAGAGCGATCGGTCGTTCCTGCGCCTGCGGCCCGAGATCGCGGTCGTGACCAACGTGGACGACGAACACCTGGAGGCCTACGGCGGGTTCGACGGGCTGCTCCGCGCGGTCGGCGAGTTCGCGGCCGGCGTGCCGGAAGACGGTTGCGTCGTGGCTTGCGCGGACGATCCGGCGGCCGCGCGGATCGCCGCGCGCTGCCCGCGTCCGGTCGTCACCTACGCCCTCGACGCGCCGTCCGCCGACGTCCGCGCGGACCGCGTGGCGCTGGGGCCGGCGGGATCGACGGCGCGGGTGACGGTGGACGTCCGCGGCCGGCGCGCCGTCCTGGACCTGCGTCTCGCCGTCCCCGGCCGCCACAACCTGCTGAACGCGCTGGCGGCCCTCGGGGCGGCGTCCAGCCTGAACGTCGATCCGCGGGCGGCGGCGGACGCGCTCGGCCGCTTCACGGGCGTGGAACGCCGCTACGGCCGGCGCCGCGCGGCCGGGGGAATCGACGTCGTCGACGATTACGCGCACCACCCGACCGAGATCGAGGCGGTGCTGGAGACGGTCCGGCTCGCGGCGCCGGCGCGCGTGATCGCCGTGTTCGAACCGCACCGCTATTCCCGCACGGCGCGCCTCCTGGAGCGTTTCGGCCAGGCGCTGGCGCGCGCGGACGCGCTGGTGGTCACCGGCGTGTACGCGGCGAGCGAATCCCGCGTGGAGGGCGTGGACGCGGCGGCCGTCGCGCGGGCCGTTCGACGTCACTCGGCGGCGCCGGTCGAGATCGCCGACGGCCTCGAGGACGCCGCCGCACGGGTCGTCGGGCGGGCTCGGGCGGGAGACGCGATCGTCGTCCTCGGCGCGGGGTCCATCGGGCGGCTGGCCCCGCGCATCGTCGAGCTGCTCGGGAGGGTTGCCTGATGGCGGTGTACGTGCGCTCCGATCCGCATTTCCGCCGGGCCTACGTGCAGCCGGCGCCGCGCCGCTGGTTCGCCCGCCGCCTGGGACTGCTGGCGCACCTGATCGCGCTGCTGGCGGCGGCGGCGGGCGCCGCGTGGTCGCTGCCGGCGCTGCGGCGCGCCGACGTCCTGCGCATCGACACGGTCACCGTCGAGGGCGCCCGGCGCCTGTCGCCCGGAGAGGTCGCGGGGCTGGTGGCGCCGCTGCGCGGCGAGAACCTGCTGGCCGCGGACCTGGAGGCCGGGCGGGAGGGTCTGCTGGCGTCCGGCTGGGTCCGCGGCGCGGTGCTGCGCCGCGTCCTGCCCTCGGCCGTGCACGTGCGGCTGGACGAGCGCGAGCCGGTCGGACTGAGCCGCATCGGTTCGCGTCTGTACCTGGTCGACGAGACCGGCCACGTCATCGACGAGCACGGGCCCCGCTTCGCCGACCTCGACTTGCCGGTCATCGACGGACTGTCGGGCGGCGCCCCCGTTTCGGACGCCGACGCGCGGCGCGCGGCGCTCGCGGCGCGGCTGATGGCGGACGTCGCCGCGCACGGCGGCTTGGCGGAACGGGTGTCGCAGATCGACGTCGCCGATCCCCGCGACGCGGTCGTGCTGCTGAACGGGGACCCGGTGCGGATTCATCTGGGCGAACGGGACTTCGCCGCGCGGCTGCGGACCTATCTGGACGTCGCCCCGGCGCTTCGGGAGGCCGTGCCCGACGTCGACTACGCCGACGTGCGGTTCGACCGAAGAGTGTACGTCGGCCCGGCCGCCGGGCCCGGGGCGACGGGGGCGATGGCCCGGATCGGGCTCGCGGGCCGGAGCGGTCAACGGAGGCAGCGTGGCACGTAGGGAGCAGTACGTGGTCGGGCTCGACGTGGGCACGTCCAAGGTCGCCGCCATCGTCGGGGAGGCGATGCAGGACGGGAACGTCGACATCATCGGGATCGGGGTCGCCGACGCCCAGGGCATTCGCCGCGGCGTCGTCGTCAACCTCGACACCGCGGTCGAGTCGATCAAGACGGCGATCGAGGAGGCCGAGCTCACCGCCGGCGTCGAGATCGACACGGTGCACCTGGCGCTGTCCGGCAGCCACGTCAAGGCGTTCAACAGCCGGGGCGTGGTCGCGGTCGCCGGCCAGAACCGCGAGATCACGCGCCAGGACGTCCGGCGGGCCATAGACGCCGCCAAGGCCGTGTCGCTGCCGAGCGGACGCGAGGTCCTGCACACGCTCCCCCAGGACTTCGTGGTCGACGAACAGGACGGCATCGGGGCGCCGATCGGGATGACGGGGGCGCGGCTCGAGGTGAACGTCCACATCGTGACCGGCAGCGCGTCGACCACCCAGAACCTCGTCACGTGCGTCAACCGGGCGGGAGTCACCGTCGCCGCGACGGTGCTCGGGCAGCTCGCCGCGGCGCAGGCCGTGCTGACCGCGGACGAGAAGGAGCTCGGCGTGGCGCTGGTGGACGTCGGCGGCGGGACCACCGACTTCGCGGTGTTCGAGCGCGGCAGCCTGTGGCACACGGGCGCCATCGCGCTCGGCGGCGATCACTTCACCAACGACATCGCCGTGGGGCTGCGGACCCCGATTCCGCAGGCCGAGAAGACCAAGCGGCGCAGCGGGTGCGCCTTGACCGCGCTGGTGGACGAAGACCAGACCGTGGAGATCGCCAGCGTCGGCGGCCGCCAGCCGCGCATCATGTCCCGCCGCATTCTGGCCGACGTCCTGCAGCCGCGCGCCGAGGAGGTCTTTCACCAGCTCTGGGACGAGATCCAGCATCGAGGCTACGAGGGTTCGCTGCATTCCGGCATCGTGCTGACCGGCGGCGGCTCCCTGCTCGACGGCATGCCGGAGATCGCCGACCAGATATTCGATCTGCCCATCCGCCGCGGCTGCCCGGTCGGCGTGGGCGGCTTGACGGATCACGTCAGCGACCCCGCGTTCGCGACCGCGGTGGGGCTGATCATGTACGCCAACCGGCGCCAGACGTCCGCGCAGGACCTGGGGGGCGGCGCCCTGAGCCGCCTGGCGGGTCGCCTGCGGCTCCTGTTCAAGGGGTTCTTTTAGCGGCGAAGGAGGAGGAGCAGGGTCATGGAGCAGAGCGTCAGAATCCCGTCCGGATCCGACTCGGCGTCAGAACGGGATCTCCGACTCACGCTGGAGGATACGGTACGGACCGGCGCCCGCATCAAGGTCATCGGCGTCGGCGGCGGCGGAAGCAACGCGGTCGGCCGGATGGTGACCGGCGGCGTCAAGGGCGTCGACCTCATCGCCGCCAACACGGACGCGCAGGCGCTGGCGCAGAACGAGGCGCCGATCCGCCTGCAGATCGGGGCCAAGGTGACCAGCGGCCTCGGGGCGGGAGCCGACCCCAACGTCGGGCGTCAGGCGGCCCTCGAGGACACCGAGCAGCTCATCGGCGCGCTCGGCGGCGCGGACATGGTGTTCGTGACGGCCGGCCTCGGGGGAGGGACCGGAACCGGCGCCGCGCCGGTGGTCGCCTCGCTGGCGACCGAGCTGGGCGCGCTGACGATAGCCGTCGTCACCAAGCCCTTCGGCTTCGAGGGCAAGCGCCGGGCGGCGCAGGCCGAGCGGGGCCTGGAAGAGCTCCGCGCGTCCGTCGACACGGTCATCGCCATCCCCAACGAGCGGCTGCTCGGACACATCGACCAGACGACGAGCCTGACGGACGCCTTCCTGGTCGCCGACGACGTCCTGCACCAGGCCATCCGGGGCATCTCCGACCTGATCCTCGTGCCCGGCATGATCAACCTCGACTTCGCCGACGTGAAGACCATCATGTCGGGCATGGGGATGGCCATCATGGGCACGGGCTACGGCGAAGGCAAGGACCGCTGCGTGAGCGCGGCCAACGAGGCCATCGCGAGTCCGCTGATAGAGGAAGCCCAGGTGGACGGCGCGCGCGGCGTGATCATCAACATCACGGGCGGCTCGGACCTGTCGATGGTCGAGGTCAGCCAGGCGACCACGATCATCCACGAGGCGGCGCACGAGGACGCCAACATCATCTTCGGCGCCGTCGTCGACCCGTCCATGGACGCCAAGGTCAAGATCACCGTCATCGCGACCGACTTCGAGGGGCTCGGAGGACGCCGGGCGGCCAACGCCGACACGCCGGTGGACCTGCAGCACTACGGCCAGCGGCAGGAGGAGAACGCGATCCCGATGGCGGTGGCCGCGGCCGGCGGCGGCGGCATAACGATGTCGCGGCGGACCACCATCGAGTTCGCCCGCCCCGCCGACCCGCTCGTCGACGCCGAGGGCGTGGACGAGGCGGCCGTCGACGCGGACGCCGAGGGCGAGCCGCCGCTTCCGGCCTTCCTGCGCCCGGCGGAGTAGACGGCGCGGACGCCCGTCGGATCGGGTTGGCGGGCCGGCGCCGCGGCGGGCGCCGGGATCAGGCGCCGACCAGGATCACCTGGGCGACGGCGAGCTGCCGCGAGTGCGTCATCGTGAGCAGCGCGCGGGCGGCGCCGAGGGCCTCGAACCGGCGGCGCGCGCCGCCGTGCAACCGCAGTTGCGGCGGCCCGCCGCCGCCCCGGACGACCTCCACGTCGCGCCAGAGCACCCCGTGCGCGCGCCCGGTGCCGAGCGCCTTCATCGCCGCTTCCTTGGCGCAGAAGCGGGCCGCGAGGTGCTGGGCCGGCGACCGGCGGCGCAGGCAGTAGGCGGCCTCGCCGTCGGTGAAGATGCGTCCGACGAAGCGCGCGCCGTAGCGCGCCGCGAGCTCCCCCACGCGGGCGACTTCCTCGACATCGATGCCGATGCCGACGACCCGGCCGCCGCGGTCCGCCCCGGCATCCGGGCGCGTCGGCGCGGCGCCCTCCGGCGATGTGGAAGAGGCCGACCGTGAAGCTTGGGCGTGGACCGCCCGGCCGTCCATCGCGGCGTCGGCCAGGGCGTACGCCTCGCGGAACGTTTCGGGGTCGCTGGCGAGCTTCTCCGCCATCAGCTTCAGCGCGGCGTCCCGGGCGCCCGCGAGGAATTCGCCGCGCTGGAAGTGGCGCGGCTGAACGATGAAATCACGAACACCGGTGTCCCGAAGGCCGGCGGCGAATTTTCGGGCCTGCCGCACCAGCGGCAACGGTGTCATTGTAACGCACGCATCGACGTCTCGATTGCGCAACTCCCGGGCCGCGCGAAGCCGGACTTCGTTGCTCGGGCAAACGGCTCGAACGTGCGCCGCACGTCGTCGTCAGTGGTCACCGTCACGTTCACCTCACCCGTCGCCGGCTCGCCGGGGGCGGGCGCGGGCGTCCCGCCCCCGGCGGCCGGACCGGCCGCAACACGGCCGCCGGCTGTTGTAGAGTAGCGCCGTGCGGCCCCGGCCGGCGGGACGCGCGACGCCTGGAGGAGACGATGCAGTCACGACCGTTCGGCGCGGCGTTCCGCGTTCTCGCGTTCGCCGCCCTGGCGCTGGCCGCGGCGACGGCCGCTCCGCCCGCCGGACGCGCGGCGCAGGACGGCCGCAGCCTGGCTCCCTTCGTTCCGACCCCGAACGACGTGGTCGAACGGATGCTGACCCTGGCCGGCGTCACCGCGGACGACGTGGTGTACGACCTCGGCTGCGGCGACGGCCGCATCGTCATCGCCGCGGCCCGCGACTTCGGGGCGCGCGGCGTCGGCGTCGACATCGACCCGCAGCGCATCGCCGAGGCGAACGCCGCCGCGGAGCAGGCCGGCGTGCAGCACCTCGTGCGGTTCATCGAGCAGGACGCCATGGAGGTCGACGTGTCGGAGGCGACCGTGGTGACGCTCTACCTGCTCTCGTCCTCGAACGCGCGGTTGCGGCCCGTCCTGACGCGGCAGCTTCGGCCGGGCGCCCGCATCGTCTCGCACGCGTTCGGCATGGGCGGCTGGGACCCGGACGTCGTCGAGCGCTTCGAGGACGCCCGCGGGAGCACGCGCACCCTCTACCTGTGGCGGCATGACGGCGTCGTCAGGCCCTGAACCGGCGGCCGGAGTGGCGAAACTGGCAGACGCGCTGGACTCAAAATCCAGTGGGGTTCACTCCTCGTGTGGGTTCGATTCCCACCTCCGGCACCAGCTTCCGTCCGAGCTCCGCGAATCGCCAGTCCACACCGGAGGTTCCATCGTGACACGCTTCTCCCTCGCCGCGGCGATCGCCCTGGCCCCGCTCGGGCGGCGTCCGGAAGGGTACGAGCCGCTCGAGCACGTCGCGCCACAAGACGCCCGGCACGTCGACGGCTACTTCAACGAGCCGACCGACGTCGGGTGGGCCCGGACGACAACATCCAGGAGTCTGCGCCGTAGAACGGCGCGGACTCCTGGAGCGGTCAGGATGGGCACCAAGCGGAGCCGCAAGGCGACGCTTGGTGGGCGCCAGGCGACGGAGAAGACGGACGCATGACCGGCCTCGCGGAATCCACCGGCGCCGCGCCCGCCGCCTCGGGCGCGCGCATCGACGCCATCGACGTCCTGCGCGGCTTCGCCCTGCTCGGCATCCTCGTCATGAACGTCCAGGCGTTCGCGATGCCCCAGGCGGCCTACTTCAACCCGACCGCCTACGGCGACCTCGAAGGCGCGAACCTGCACGTCTGGCTGGCCGGCCGGATGCTCGCCGACCAGAAGTTCATGACGATCTTCTCGATGCTCTTCGGCGCGGGCATCGCCCTGATGGCCGGCCGGGCCGAGGCGCGCGGCGGCGGGCGGCGGACGCACTACCGCCGGATGGCGTGGCTGGCGGTCATCGGTCTGCTGCACGCCCACCTGCTCTGGGCCGGCGACATATTGTTCCTCTACGCGGTCTGCGGCATGCTGGTCTACCCGTTGCGGCGGCAGCCGCCGGGCCGGCTGCTGGTCCTCGGCGCGGCGTCGCTCGCCGTCGCCTCGGCCTGGTCCGTCGGCACGGGCCTGTCGCTGCCGTACTGGCCGGAAGAGGAGCGCGCCGCCCTCGCGGCCGACCTGTGGCGGCCGACGCCGGAGCTGATCGAGGCCCAGCTCGCCGCCTTCCGCGGCGGCTGGCTCGATCAGCAGCCCGTCCGGTCGGCGGGGGCGCTGGCCTTCGAAACGCTGCTCCTGATCACGTGGGGTCTCTGGCGCGCGGGCGGCCTGATGCTGATCGGGATGGCGCTCTTCCGGCTCGACGTGTTCAGCGCCCGGCGCCCGGCGCGCTTCTACGCGGCGCTGATCGCCGTGGCGGCCGCTATCGGCCTCCCGCTGACGGCCTGGGGCGCCGCGCTGGACTTCGAGCGCGGCTGGCCGCTCTGGTCGTTCTTCGTGGGCGTGCAGTTCAACTACTGGCCGAGCATCGCGGTCAGCCTCGGCTACGTCGGACTCGTCATGCTGGCGTGCCGGACGGCGGCGGCGCGGCGCTTCACCCGCCCCTTCGCCGCGGTCGGCCGGACCGCCCTGACGAACTACCTGCTGCAGACCGTCCTGTGCACGACGGTCTTCTACGGCCACGGGCTCGGCTGGTTCGGCTCGGTCGACCGCCTCGGGCAGATGGGCGTCGCGGCCGGCGTCTGGGCAGTGCAGCTCGCCGTCTCGCCGCTGTGGCTGCGCCGGTTCCGCTTCGGGCCGGCCGAGTGGGCGTGGCGCTCGCTCACCTACGGAACGCGCCTGCCGATCCGCCGCGCGTCCGCCCCCGGGGCCGCCGCCTGACGCAACGGGCCGGCGCCCATGCGCCGGCCCGTCACCGGGGCGGCCGGACGGCACCGGGCGCCGGCGGGCGTCGATCAGCGCCGACAGGTCTTTCTCCAGGGCCTGCGGGTCGCGGCAGACCAGGAAGTCCCACTCGCCGAGGCGCCCCCAGTGGTTGACGGCCCGCACCCAGCGCCGGGCCGCCTCGTGCTTCGCCTCCGTCCCCGCGTGCTGGCGGCCCTTGATCTCCAGCACGACGTGGACGCCGTTCTTCAGGCGCACGATGAAGTCCGGCTCGTAGGCGTGCGGCTCGCGGTAGAGCTCGTACGGGACGTTGAACTCGAGGTGGTCGTTGCGCGCGTAGCACGCCACGACGCCCGCGGCGGCCAGCCGCTCCAGCTGGAACGCCGCCGCCTGCTCCCAGCCCGCGGTGTCGCAGGCCACGAAGTTCAGGTGGCTCGCCCGCGTCGCCTGCACGGGCCGCACGGTCTTGAAGCGCACCCGCGCCGTCGTGCCCACCGGCTCGTAGCGGTTCAGCCGCGGCAGCAGGGGCGCCTCGCCCCGCGCGTCGTCGGGCCGGACGGCGGCGGCGAGCAGACCGGCGATGCGCTGCGCGTAGGTCTGCAGGCCGATCTCGCACGGATGGAGGCCGTTGAAGCGCACGCGCTTGCGGACGTACTCCTGCACGATGCGCAGCACTTGCGGGAACAGCGCGGCGCGCTGGCTCCGCGGCCTCGCGCCGTTGCCGCCCGCGTCGAGCAACTGGTGGACGACCTCGAGGGCTATCCGGAACGCGATCGTCTGCGGGTGCACGGTGTCGTAATACTGCCGCCGGTCGACCTCGTCGAACCCGAAACCGCCGTACGAGGCGGGGTCGCCGACCTTGTAGCCCACCTGGGGCTGCACGAACGCGGCGACCGGCGTGGACACCGGGTCGAGCGTGGTCCACTCCATCGATTCGACGTCGCAGGCGACGCGGTTCCGCCGCAGCGCGGCGACGTAGCCCTCGACGACGGGGAAGCGGATCTCGAACGCCCGGCGCGCGGGCAGCGCCATGACTTCGTGCTTCGGCCCTTCCTCCGTCGGCGTCCCGGTTCCCGGTTCGCGGCCCTTGAACGGGATCAGCGAGAACGGGACGCCGAAGACGTCGACGTACTCCGCGGTCAGCCGGCCGGTGGCCGGGTCGGGCGTGTAGTCCATGCGCCGCAGGCCGCGGCCGACCACCTGCTCGCACAGCAACTGGCTGCGGAAGGCGCGCAGGCCGAGGACGTGGGTCACGTTGTTGGCGTCCCACCCTTCGCTCAGCATGTTGACGCTGACCACGCAGCGGATGCGCGCGCCGGGTTCGCCGGGGCGGCCGATGGTCGCCACCACCCGGCGCAGGGCCTCGGCGGCGTCCTTGCGGGTGGCGGCGGCGTCGCCGCGTTCGGCCGCTTCGAGCAGCTTGGAGTCGATGCGCAGCGTGACTTCCTCGCCGTCCCGGTTCCACAGTTCGGGGAACCCGGGCAGCCCGGCCCCGCGGCGCGTCTCCGTCCGCGGCTGCCCCCGGCGCTTCGGCCCCGGCGCGCCGCCGTCTTCCCCGAGCCGCGCATCCGCGTTCACGCCCGCGCCCGAACGCCCGCGCTTCGCCCGCGGCGCCCCGCCGTCCTCCGCCCCGGCGTCGGAGCCGTCCGACGACTCGATCTCGCCCGAGATCATCCCGTGGACGTGGGTCGCGGTGGCGGTGGTGTCGCAGACGACGATCAGCACCGGCGGCGTCCGGTCCTGGCCGGGGGCCGACGCCCGCACCCGCTCGAACCGCTCGCGCCATTCGCCGGCCAGCGTCAGCAGCGCGTCCTCGGCCTTGCGGTACACCACGTCCGGCTTCGGCCGCCCGCCGGTCAGCCGTTCGCCCGCGCGCAGGTCCTTCGTCACGTGCTCCCACAGCCGGAAGTACTTCGGGTCGGGGCGCCCGGTGTTGTCGGCCGCGGGCAGGCGCGGAATCTTCGTGACGCCGCATTCGATGGCGTCGACCAGGCTGAAGTCGCTGACGATCCACGGGAACGGCGACCCTTCGGGGTAGCCGCTGCCCTGGATGTGGAACGGCGTGGCCGACAGGTCGACGCAGGCGTCGATGCCGCACGCGGCGTGGATGCGGTCGAGTCCGTCCACCCACACCGTCGCCGCCTCGCGGTCGGCGCGCTCCTCGGCCGAGAGGGCTTCGCCGCCGGCCGGGGCCGGCCGGTACGCGTGGTGGCCCTCGTCGTTCAGCACCAGCAGCGGTTCGTCGTCGCCGAGGCCGCCGAGGCGGTTGCGGACGAACGCCTCCGGCGTCTCGCCGCCGAGCCGCCCCACGGCCACCCCGCCCACCGTCACCTCCTCGGGCGCGGGGGCCAGCCGGTGCCAGTTGGTCACCAGCACCCGACCGCCGGCGAGGGCGGGGCGGAGCGCGGACGGCACGACGTCGAACTGCCCGTAGTAGCTGCCGGGGTCGGCAGGGCGCAGCACGCGCAGCCGGTCGCGGATGGTCAGGTTGGGGCAGACCACCAGCGCCCGGCGGGGGAAGCGCGGGTCGCCGGGGGTCGCGCCGCGGTTGCAGAACGCCCAGGCGACGAGCATCGCCATCACCACCGTCTTGCCGCTGCCGGTGGCCATCTTGCAGGCGTAGCGCGGGATGGGCGGCCCGCCGGCGCCGGGCGGCGCGTCCGACAGCCGGGGCGGCTGGGCCACCTTCGCCACCCACTCGCCGGGCCGCGGGTTGCGCCCCGCGCGCAGCAGCTCGAAGTCGCGCAAGCCGAGCTTCGGCTTCCAGCGCGGCGTCCGCCCGCGCGCCAGCAGTTCGCGCAGATAGATGACCGTCTCCACCGCCTCGAGCTGGCAGAAGAACAGCCGCCGCGCGCGGTCCGGGCGCCACCAGTGGCGCAGGAGCTTCTTCGTCGTCTGCGACGCCCCCGGCCAGCCCGCCTTCCGCCAGCGGCCGACGTCGGCCCGCAGCACGTTCACCAGCGGCAGGTCGTCCCGCTCCTCCTCGGCCAGCAGCGAGCGCTGCGCGCTGCCGGTGCGCTCGGTCCGGAACCAGTAGCCGGCCGGCCGCCGCCCCGGCGCCTTCGACGGCACGCCGGTGCGCGTGTCGTACAGCCAGTGGCGGTCCGGCTCTTCCCAGGGCGAGCAGAGGATCGGGTCTTCGACCGGCCGGACGGGTATCTGCTGGTCCCGCACGGGTTCACGGCGCCTTCGTCTCGGTTGCCTGGATTTCACGCATGGCGCATCAGGCGGCGGCAATCGTCGTCGAACAGCCAAGCCACCGCGATCGACGCGTCGATCACCAGCAGGCTCACCAACGGTGGCCCTCGTGGCGGGCGGCGAGGATCTCGTCCGTCGACACGTCGATGCGCCGCCACCGCCGGCGGCGTTCGCGGAACCGCGCGACCGCCTCCTTCCGGCGGCCGGGGACCGGGACCAGGCGCGCGACCGGCTTGCCGCGGCGGGTGATCGCCACCGTCTCGCCGGTCTCGACCGCTCGCAGCAGCTCGGCCAGACGCGCCTTCGCCTCGGTTGTCCGGATTTCACGCATGCGGCATCATGAATCGGTCGTTCAGGCCGGTCAAGTTGCTGCGTTCGGTCGTTCGACGCACGGCGCCGCAGAGGCGCTTCTCGGACGCCCGCTGGCGGGGAGGAGCGCCGGCTGGCTTTCTGCCGGTCTGTCGTGCAAATATTCGCACCGCGTGGACACCGCCACTCGGCGAATCAGGCGTCGACTCGAAAAGGACGGATGGTTCCTGTCGCGTCGTGGCGGAGGTCACGACGTCTACCGGCACCCGAAGATCGAGGGCATCGTGACCTTGCCGCGGCATCGGCAGGTCACTCCCGCGGTCGCCCGTTCCATCGCCAGGAAGGCCGGGTGGGTTCGGCCTGCAACCGGCCGGGAGAATACGAGATGACCCGGTATCCTGCACTGATCGACGGAGAAGCCGGCGCCTACGGCGTCACGTTCCCCGACCTGCCGGGCATCGTCGCCATGGGCACCACCCTGGACGAAGCCTTGCTGAACGCCGAGGAAGCGCTCCGCGATTACGCCGCCGAGACGGAGAAGGACGGACAGCCGCTCGTCGCTCCGAGCCTGCTCGAAAACGTGTCGCCGGCCGCGGGCTCCACGCTCGTCACGGTGCCCCTGATTCGTCTCTCCGGCCGCAGCGTCCGCGCCAACCTGACGCTCGATGAAGGCGTCGTCGCGTTCATCGACGGCGAGGCGCGCAGGAGGCGCATGACGCGCACCGCGTTCGTCGAGTGGATGGCGCGCCGCATCGCGCAAGGTGGCGGATGAGACGCACGGCGCCGCATCACAGGCCCCACACGTCGATGGCGGCCCCGGCTTCCGACGTCTCGCGGCGGCGGAACACCTTCTCTTCCCACGGGCGGCGTTCGTCGCGGTCGAACACCACCAGATGGCCGGCCTCGGCGGCGCACCGGTCCACGTAGCCGGCCGTCTGCTCCACGCCTTCGCGGACGGTCCGCTCCAGGTTCCCGCGCACGACCTTGCACTCGACCACGAACCGGCGGACGGCGCCGCCCCGCGGCCAGACGATCAGCAGGTCGGTCCGCCCGCGCCCCAGGCCGTACTCCCGCTCGATCCGTCCGCCGCTGTTGACGACCCGCTGCAGGAACGCCTGCAGCAGCAGTTGCGGCCAAGCCTCCTGGTACTGGAACCGCTGCCGCCAGTGTTCGGAGTGCTCGCGGAAGAACGCCTGGAACGCCGCTCGACGTCCTCGCGCGCCGTCTGTCCGCCCTACGTACAGCCGGTTGGCGCCCTCGCGCCGCTGGCTCACCCGGTCGGCGAGCTCGGCGTGCAGCTTGTAGATCTCCAGCGGCTCGTTCGGTCTGGTTTCGTCCTTCATGCCAGCTCCCGGATGGCCGCGGCCACCTTCATGACGCGACTTCCAGCCAGCCCTCCGAGAGCAACTCGGAAGCGCGTTTCTTCCTGATGACGTCCACGAAATGAGGCAGGTCGGCCAGAGAGCGGACCTTCGATTCGCCCGTCGCGTGGTCTCGTCTGAACAGGAACGTGGTCCTGTAGTCTTCCTCCTCGAGCCAGTCGAGCACCGTCGGCGAATGGGTGGTGGCGAAGACTTGCGCGCCGCGGGTCTCGGCCTGGCTGCGCAGCAACTCGACCAGCAGGAGCAGACGGCTGGGGTAAACGCCGTTCTCGATCTCCTCGATGGTCAAGAGGCGCGGCATGTCCGGCTGGAAGAACGCGGCGGCGATGGCCGCGAAACGGAGCGTGCCGCCGCTCAGCACCGGCGCGGGAAACTCCCGGCCGCCTTCCCGCAGCATGAACAGCGGCTCTCCGACCGCGCCGGAAAGGACGCCCACGTCGTCCACCTCCTCCAACCGAAGCTGGCGGAGCCACGACAGGTAGGCGTCCTTCGCTTCCGCGTCCCGGCAGATCGTCCGGACGACAGCCGCGAAGTCCTCGCCGCGGCCGCCCATGCGCTGCGCGAGGCGGGCGTCGGAATAGCCGCGCAGCCGTTCGGGGTCGGGAGCCACGTGCTGCATGTTCGCGAACAGTGCCGCCACGGCGCCGGCCGCGTCGGCACGTTCCTTCTGGACGGAGAACCTGTCGCCGGTAAACTGCCCGATGACCGGCCACCTGGCGTCGAAATCCAGGTCCGGCGAGCCGCCCTGCTCTCCCGAGTAATAACGAAAACGAGACGCGGAGTCCGCGGCTTCCGTGTCGTACGTTTCAGACGGACATCCGAACCACTCGCGAGCCACGCGGCCGCGGCGCGGCGTCAAGGTGGTCGAGAACCGCCAGGAACGGTCCCCCCCGCCGTCCAGCTTGCCGTACGCTTCGACTTTCACCTCGTCACCGTTCGGCGCCGACCGGGCGTCCTGGTTTGCCGTTTCGCGGGGTTTGCCGGCGAAGCACGCCCTGGCGCTGCCGCCGCGAATGCCGTCCCAGATCTCGGTGGTGGCGCTCCGCGGCTTGCCGTCGAGAATCTCGCCGACGGTGAAGCCGTGGCCGATGCCCTGCAGCACGCGCAGGACCTCGAGGAAGTTCGATTTCCCGCTGGCGTTCGCGCCGATCAGCAGGTTGAACCGGCCGAGCCGCAAGTCGACGCGGCGCAGGCTCTTGAAGTTCTCGACGACGAGGCGCTCGATCACGCCCAGCCTCCCCCTTCGCTCAGCACCCGCAGGCCCTCGACGCCGCGCGGGTCGATCACCTTGACGGCGACGCGCCACGGCTCGCCGGGGCCGAGGCGGGACGGCCGCGGGAAGGGGACGCTGCGCAGGCCGGTCAGGGCCTCGAACGCGCCCTCGTCCACCACCCCGGCGCCGCCGAGGGCCTTCGCCAGCTTCGTCCACTTGCTTTTGTCGGGGAAGAACGCCTGGCAGATGCAGAAGGTGCGGCCGTCGTAGTCGGTGTCGACGAACCACGCCGCGATGCGCTCGCCGGCGGTGGGCAGGATGGCGTTGGCCGCCGGGTCGTAGACGTCCATGCCTTCGACCTCGACGACGTAGTCGCCGTCGTCCTGCCGCGTGGGGCCGCTGACCCGCGGCGCGCTGAACACGTTGAAGACCTGGCTGCCGGGCTGCGTCTTCAGCAGGTCGGCCATCGCCGCGTCGGGGTTGATCAGCGCCATGTGCAGGCGCAGCTTCGGGTGCGCGGCGCTCTCGATGGCGTCCTGCGCCGCCGCGTCGAAGCCGAAGCCGGCGAAGACCAGGTCGTCGTAGCCGCGCCGGTTGGCGTCGCGGACCACCTCTTCGACCTGCATCGCCGTCACGTTGCCCGCCTCCGGGCCGACGCTGACGGCGACCGACCGCTCGGCCCCCGCGCCGTTGCGCCACGCGCCCTCGGCGTGGATGAGAGGCGCGCCGGCAGCCGGGTCGAGCCGCTCGAAGCGCTGGGTCTTGTTGCCGGGGAAGTCGACGCCGCTCGCCTTCAGCAGGCGGAGGATCTTGTCGAGGTGCGCCTCGGCGTTGGCGGCCGTTTCGTCGGCCGGGTGATCGTCGGGCGCGAAGGCGTCGAGTTCACCGGGCGCGCCGCCGATGGGCGAGTCCGGCCCCTCCTCGACCGCGATCACCCCTTCCACGGTGAACGGGCCGGCGACGCGCACCGTGCCCCTGACCACCGCCGGCTGGTCGACCAGTTCCTCCACGTCGGCGTTGGCGGCGATGCAGGCGTTCACCTCGTCCATCTTCGCCCGCCACGCGGCGCGGTAGGCGGCCAGCGCCTCCCGCAGCGGCCGCGGCCAGTCGGGGTCGGCGTCGAACGGCGCCTGCCACGCGCGCCATGCGCCCCGCGGGATGCGTTCGCGGTACTTCGCGGCCTGCCGCGCGGTCAGCGCCTTCAGGGGCTGCCGGGCCGGGGCCGGCGCGAGGGCGTCGGGCGGCGCGTCGGGCAGCAGCCAGCGGCGCGCGTCGGCGTCGGTCACCGCCTGCGCGCCGTCGGCGCGATGCCTGGCGGCGAGCTTCTCCGCCAGCTTGCGCTTCGCGTCCGGCGCGACCTTCGCGGCCTCGCGGTTCAGCGCGGCCAGGGCCTCGGCGAGGAGCGGCTCGTGCCGCGCGAAGACGGGGTCGAGCGACGTGTTGCGGGCGATGCTGCGCAGGGTGACGTGCGGCACCGTCCGGCAGTCGAAGGTGCGCCGCCCGCCGGCCGGCCGGCCGGCGTCGTCGAGTTCGGCGATCCACGTGCCGTCCGGGTTGCGCGCCGCGTCGTCGGCGTTCGGCTCGCGCAGCCGGTAGTAGTCGTACTTCGCGGTCATCAGCCGGTGCTTGGCCAGCGTCAGGGCCACGCGGCTGGTGTCGACGGTGATCCAGCGCCGCCCCCACTGTTCGGCGACGTAGGCCGTCGTGCCGCTGCCGCAGGTGGGGTCGAGGACGAGGTCGCCGGGGTCGGTGGTCATCAGCATGCAGCGTTCGATGACCCGCGGATTGGTCTCGACGACGTAGCGTTTTTCCGAAGCATCAAAGCCCCAGCGCAAGTCCGTCCAAAGGTTGGCGACCGGCATCAACGGGAAGTCGCTCAGGTAGCGGACGAACGAAATCGAAGTTTCTCTCGGTATGAGACGTTCCGATCTCGACAATCTGGTGAGACCATCGCTATTGGATTTCCAACCGCCTATTCCCGGCTTGTAGGTTCGCTCGTGAAGGACGAAAGGAATTCGCGTGGAATCTCCTCCGGACTGAGACGTCATCGGGGATGGACGGTAACGCCGTCCGGCAAGCGCCTCATCATCGGAACACTTGTGCGAGGGGCGTCGTTCGCCGGAAGGCAGATGGATGAACTTGTATTCCGAGCCTCCGGTACTCGAGTCCTGGGGATTCTTGTCGATGAACAGTGAATGAAACCGTACCCTCGAAATGTCTTTTGCGTACCACAGGATGTAATCGCATGTCGTAGCCAGACGAGTGGCTGTCGCAGAGCTGGTTTTCCATAGCGTGATCACGCTCGCGAAGTTCTCCGCCCCGAACACCTCGTCCAGCACGCAGCGCACGCGATGCAGGTTCTCGTCGCTGATCTGCACGAAGATGCTCCCCGTGTCCGCCAGCAGCTCGCGGGCCATCGCCAGGCGGTCGCGCAGGTAGGCCAGATACGAATGAATGCCGAGCGTCCACGTGTCGCGGTAGGCCTTGACCATCTCCGGCTCGCGGGTCAGGTCCTGCCGGCGGTCCTTCACGTCGCGCTGGCCCAGCCGCGGCTGGAAGTTGGAGGCGAAGCGGATGCCGTAGGGCGGGTCGAGGTAGATCATCCGGACCTTGCCGGCCAGATTCTCGCGCCGCGCGAGGCTCGCCATCACCTGCAGCGAGTCGCCGAGGATCATCCGGTTGGCCCAGTCGACGTCGTGCCGGTAGAACTGCACCGCCTTCGCGTAGTCGAGTTGCGGGTCGGCGAACAGGCCGCGCTGCACGTCCTGCCGCGCGAGCACCCGCACGACGGCCTGCGTCGAGACCCGCTCGTGCATGTGCAGGGCCACCGGCTCGACCTCGAACCACGGCCGCTCGCGCTTGCCGCTCCACTCCAGCCACGGCTCGTGCCGCCGCAGCGCGTCGGCCAGCAGCCGGGCCTCGTCCTCCGACAGCGCCCGCTCCCGCGCCGCCGCCAGCAGCTCCGGCAGCCGGTCGGCCGCGGCGGCGTCGGGCGCCGACCGCAGCTCGGGCGGCAGATGGGGGTTGAACTCGTAGCGCAGCCGGGGCGTCTCGCGGACCACGCCCTGCGCTTCGAGGCCGGCCGGCGGGATGTTCTTCCGCTTCGCGGCGTAGGTGATCGACGCGACGCCCGCCTTGTCCCTGCCGCCCCTGCCGCCCGTCGGGTTCGTCTTCTTGCGGGGCATCGTCCCTGGCGCCGGCGTGGTTCGGCTTCCCTTGCGGGGCTCCCGCCGGGGCGCGGCTCGTGTCCAACCCCGGCGGCGGGGCGCAAGGTCGAACCACGGATATTGAGCGCGTCCCACGTCCGGGATGCGCCCGGTTTCCCGCACCCAAGCTCCGGCGACCGCCCATCATACATCATCACCCGGACCGAACGGACCGGCCGGACCGAACGGACCAACCGGGTGTCGGTCCGCCGCGACGCCCCTCGGTGACCGATTGCTTTCGTCCGCGGAGTCGGCGCCACGACGCCCTTCGGTCACCGGTTGCGTTCGTCCGTGGAGTCGACCGCCGCGACGCCCCGCAGTCGCCGGTTGCGTTCGTCCACGAAGTCGGCCCGCCGCGACGCCCTTCGGTCGCCGGTTGCGTTCGTCCGCGGAACATGAGACGCCCTGTCCGAGCGCCGAGTTGCCGCCGCGACGCCCTTCGGTCGCCGGTTGCGTTCGTCCGTCGAACATGACGCCCTGTCCGGGCGCCGAGTTGCCGCCGCGACGCCCTTCGGTCGCCGGTTGCGTTCGTCCGCGGAACATGACGCCCTGTCCGAGCGCCGAGTGCCGCCGCGACGCCCCTCGGCCACCGGTTGCGTTCGTCCGCGGAGTCGGTCAGAATCGTCCTTGGGGTCCGGTTCATGGACCGGAATGGGGGGAAACATGCATACCGTCTCCATCGACATCGATCGCCACGTTTTCGCCGCGGCCGAGGCGCTCGCGAAGAAGGAGGGCCGGCCGGTCGGCCAGGTCGCATCCGATTTGCTGCGCGACGCCCTGGAGGTCAAGGCGAGACAGGCCGCGCCCGAGCCGCCCCGCGAACTGCATGGTTTCCGTCCGCTCCCGCCGAGGGGTGTCGTGGTGACCGACGATTTCGTGAACGAGCTCCGCGACGAACTGGGCGTGTGACCGTTGCTTACCTGCCGGCTTTCGCCGTGAAGAACGCCTGCCGCCTTGTGACCCTTGATCGATCCATGCCGGTTGCCGCGGCGCGCCGGGCCGGACCGGCGTCGCTGGTAGTCATCCGCCGACGAGCATGATCCTCTGGAACGTCAAGCGCGCGTGGCGAGTCGACACAGTCGACACCGGCCCCGACGAAGCCGCCACTGCCACGCGGCTTTCGACGGTCGGTCTCGCGCGCTTCCGTTGCGTCGTCCTGCTCGGCGCAGCCGGGGCCGGCAAGACGACGGAAGCTCGGTTGCTGGCGGACCATGAACGCGCCGCGGGACGCGACGTGCGTCCGTGCCGGCTGGCGGAGTACGCCGACACGCTCGCGGGACGCCTGACGCGGCTCGCCGACGGAGCCGCCGCGGAGACGCGTTTTCACCTCGATGCGCTGGACGAGGCGATGGTACCCGCGCTCGGGCGGTGGCTTACCGTAAAGCACTGGATCAAACAGGACCTCCAAGGAACCGGCGCATCGATTCGCATCACGTGTCGAACAGCGGTATGGCCGCCGGAACTCTCGGACGCGATCCGCGGGTTCTGCGGACCGGAATCGTTCGCCACAGCGTATCTTCAACCTCTCACCGAGGCCGACGTCGACGCCGCGGCGGCATCGGCCGGCATCGCCCCCAACGCCTTTCGGGCGCAGATCGAGAAGGCGCGTGCCCGGAGCCTCGCACGGCATCCGTTGACGCTCCGGATGCTGCTGGATCTGTCGAGGGACGGCCGCGGTCTGCCGTCCACGCTGAAGGACCTGTTCGACGAGGGCGTCCGGATGCTTGCGCGCGACAGGCGGGACAGGCGGGCGATCGGGACCCAGATTCCGCTTCCCCCGGACGAGATCGTGGGCGTCGCCGAACGTCTGGCCTGTTATACCGTTCTCACCGGCCGGGAAACGGTGCATCTCGGGGACGACGTACCGGCCGGTCAACTCGGCCTTCAGGATCTCTCCGGCCGCTTCGACGAAGACGAGCTCCGGGCGGTCGGTTCGTCGGGATTGTGCGATCCCGGGGCGCCGGGGACGTTCCGCTTCGCCCACCGGCAGTTCGCCGAATACCTCGCCGGCCGGCGACTCGCGCGACTGCCGACGCACCAGTCACGCGCATTCCTCGCCCCCGACGGGTGGCGTTCGGGCGCCGCCGGACCCTTGCGGGAGACCGCCGCGTTCGCCGCCATGTTCGCCACGGACTTGGCGGCGTGGCTGTCGAACCGGGACCCCGAGGTGGTCGGGCTGTCCGATGTCGCCGACGACGCCCTCCGGCGGCGAGCGACGCTCGGCCTGCTCAACCGTTTTCGCAACGGAACCCTGGCGGCCGGGGAACTGCACCGCGGCGGCATGGAGCTGCGCGGCTTCCAGTACCAGGGTGCGGAAACGGACCTGCTCCCGGTGCTCCGGGAGCGAGGAGACCGCTGTGAACACGTGCTGATGTGCGCCATCTCCCTGATCAGGAGTTGGCGCCTTTCGTCCATGAGCGACGCGCTGGCCAACCTGGCCCTCGATCCGTCGGCGCCGTTGCATGCGAGGACGTTGGCCGGATATACGCTCCTGGAATGCGGAGACGCCGCCGCCCGCGAGCGGCTGAAGCCCCTTGTCGACGGTCTGCGCGAGGACGACCAGGACCAACTGAAGGGAATTGCCCTGCAATGCAATTGGCCTGACCGCTTGTCGGCTCCGGAACTGTTCGATGCGCTGACGCCGAGGCGGCGACGATCGTTCTCGGGGGCCTACGAAGTCTTTCTGTTCGAATTGGACTCCGACGGATTCCCTCCGGCCGGCCAGATCGCCGCGGGTCTTCGGTGGGCGACGAGCCTTGCTTCGGAACCGAGCGATACGGACTCGCTCCATCGACTCGGCATGCGGATCGCCCATGCCGCGTTGCGGGAACTGGACGATCCGGAAATCGCCGCCGGGCTGGTGTCGTTGATGCGGCATTGGATGAAACGGTGGAAGAGTCCGCTCGCGCCCTTGCGGAAAGACCCGCTGAATCCTCCGTCAAACGACAGCGCCCCATTGTACGCCGACCGTCAGGTTCGGCGGCGGTTGATCGACCTGCTGACGGAGTTCGCCGTATCCACCGAGGAATTGCGAGATCTGGCTTTCGAAGTCCCCGGACTACTGCACGAAGAAGACTTCCAATGGCTTCTTCGGCGAGGCTGCGACGGCGGACGGGTGGTGGACGTCCGGGAAAGGTACCTGGAGATTGCGGCGTTTCTTCCCTGGCGGTGGCGGCCGGGCGACGTCGAGGCGTGGCTTCGGGTTTGCGACGCCGATCCGGTGAAAAGGATTCTCGGAAACCAGAAGTCGATTGCTCTCGATTCCGAACAGGCGACGAGGCTTCGCGAAGACTGGAAGCGCTTGCAGGATCGCAAGCGAAAGACTGAGACGCCGCCGCTCGATCCGCCGCCGCGCGATCGAGTCCTGAAGGTTCTGGATCTTTCGGAGACCAAGGATGTGGGCTACTTCCCGAATCTATGCCGCGAGCTGACGCTGAAGCCGAGGAGCACGCGTTACGAGTTCGGGCGTTTCCTGACGAACACGCCGGGCTGGCGGGACGCAGACCCGGAAACCAGGAAGCGAATCGTCGAGGTGGCGAAGCGATACCTGTCCGTGGACGCCATCGCGGAGGATTTCTCGTCGAAGGGGTCTCAAGGCAGAATCCACATTGGCCCACTCGATGCGATGTGGCTTCTTCTCGATCTCGCTCCGGACTGGTTGAAGTCGCGTCCCGATCCCTGGTGGAACGGATGGTGTCGATACATTCTCGCAGAATCGAGCCTGAACATGGCCGGAGAATCCAACGATCCGAAGCTGCGTCTCGTGGCGCTGCTCAACCGCGGCGCCCCCTCCAGCATTTGCCGGGAAGTCTTGCATCTGTTGTCGAGCAAGGGGAACGATGACCGTCACCGGCGGCTGTCCGACGCGCTCCGCTTGCTGGCGGACCAACCCAACACACGACTGGACGAGAAACTGTGCGAAGCCCTGGAAGGCGGGAAGGTGCGGGAGAAAGATATCGTCGACGTAACCGAGTTCGTGTTGAGACGTGCGAAGGAACGATCGCTTCCGATGTGCCTTCGCATTCTGGAAAATGCGCCGATTCGACCGGAAGGGTCGCAAGCCGATCATGTTGCAGTCGCTTTGCTCCGCAATTACGCCGGTGCAAGCTGGACGGTTCTGAAGACCTACCTGGACGCCGACGCGGACAGGGCTCGTCGGGTTCTGAAGGCGTTCGCATACGACGATCATCATGGACCCCGCATCATCGGCAGTGTGTCGACGCGGCAGTTGGGCGAGTTGGCAGGTATGCTGCTGGACCTGTTTCCGCCGGATGAAGATGATGGAGATGACGATGAAGGTAGTGTAGTTGGACCGGTTGACGCCGCGCGTTTGCTACGAATGCAAATGATATCTCATCTGGGCCGTCTGCGCGACCAACAGTCCGTCGACGCGTTCAGGCGGCTCGATCGGCAGCTTGGGGACCGCTACCCGTGGTTGGCGGGTGCGAGAATCCGTGCGGCGCGGGCCTACCGTCTGACCCGCTGGTCGCCGTTCCCGGTCGACGTCGTCGCCGACGTGATGGACGCGGCGACGCGGAGATTGCTGCGATCGGACGAAGACGTGGTCGACGGCATCGAATGCGCCCTCGGTCAATACGCCGAGGCGTTGCGGCAAGACGGGACGGAGAGCGTCGAAGACCTGTGGAACACTCCGACCGGCGCGCCGCCCAGCCCGAAAGCGGAAGAACACGTATCCAGGAAGTTGTGCGGCGTCGTCAGGACCTATTTCCAGCGTTACGCGGTCACGGCGGATCGGGAAGTCGAGGTTTACCGGCGCAGCGTCAGTCGCACGGACGGAGGCCAGCCGGGATCGGAAGTCGACATTCTGGTGCAGGCGCCCGGCCGCGGCACGACCAGCGGCGACGCGATCCGGGTGCCGATCGAGGTCAAGCTGTCGTCGAACCGCCAGGCGAAGACGGGAATGCGGGATCAGCTTGTCGACCGATACATGCGTCAGCTTGGCGCGACGCACGGCGTCCACGTCATCGTCTGGATGACCCTGCCCGACCCGGAGCGTCTTCAATGTCGGCCCAGGTGGTCCTGCATCGAAGAGGCGCGCCGGGACCTGGAAGAGGAGGCGAAACGGCTGTCGGAAGAACGTCAGGTGCGGGTTCGGGCGGTGGTCGTGGACGGCTCGTTGCGGTAAATCGTCCCGACGTCCTGCTCGACACCCGCGCCGTGGTCGGGCGTCACCGGCCGCGCCCCGCGTCCCACTCCTCGGCGGCCGGGGCCGTCAGGTCCGTGCCCGGGGCGTTCGTGATTGAACGCGGACGACGCCCTGCGCTTCGAAGCCGACCGGCAGGATGTTCCTGCGCTTCGCGGCGTAGGCAATCGACGCGGCGCCCGCCAGGTCGTATCCGAACTGCTGCGCGACGCTCTGAAGGTCAAGGCGAGCGGCGCCGAGGCGGCTTCTCGCGGGGGCCGGGGGCGGCCCCCCGAGAACCCGACGCGCGGTGAGACTCGAATCGGGAGGGGGCATCGACGAAACCCGGCGCGGCCGGCGATACAATCGAGACCGATGACCTCGATCGAGCGCGCGGCGCTGACCGACGCGCTGACGGCCGCCTCGGCGGGGCCGAACCCGCCGCCGATCGCCCGGCTGCGGGCGGCCACGGAGTACGTGATCGAACACGCCGAACCCGATCAGGTGATCCTCTTCGGGTCTGCCGCGCGCGGAGAGTTCCGTCCCGGCAGCGACTTCGACTTCCTCGTCGTCCGCCGGCCCCGGACGGCGAACACCCGCGCCACCGACAGCGCACGCTGGACGCACCCCGAAACGGGCGACCGGATGGACGTGCTCTTCGAGCGCCCGGACCTGGCCGCGGAGCGCCGATGGCGTCTGGGCACGCCCCACTCGGTGATCTTCGCGGACGGCGCGACGATTCACGTCGCGCCCTTCGCGACACCGATCCCGACGCTGCGCGACGAAGGAAGGACGCGGGCCGACATGACCTCGCCGAAATCGAAATGGGACCCCTCCGAAGCCGCGGAACTGATCGCCGATGCGCGCCAGTACCTCGGACACGCGGACACCGACGCCGAAGACGAACGGTGGGGCATGGCGTGCAAGCAAGCCCAGGAATCGGCGGAACGGGCGCTCAAGAGCGTGATCGTCGCCGCGGACAGGGAATTCAGCGAGATACACGACCTGGGCAGCCTGTGGAACGCGGCCTGCGAGGCCGACCGGAACCTTCCGTTCGACCGCGACGACCGGAGCCTGACCGCGATGTCGCGGTACGCCGGCGCGTCCGGATACGCCGCGCGGTTCCGGCGGGAAGACCCCGAAAAGCTGTTCCGGGACTTCCGCCCGACGGCCGCCGCGCTGCTGGAGTACGCCGGGAAGCGGGTGCGCGCGCGGCTCGCCGAATACGAACGCACACGGAAAACCGGCCGGCCCGCCCGCTGACGCCGACCCGGGCGGTCCGACGCCGGGCCGCGGGGCTGTGCAGGGCGATGACGGCGTCGGCCCCGGCGAGGGTCCATCCCATGCCGGACGCGCAGGCTTCGGGCTTCCCGAATCAGTCGCCGGGCGCCGGGGGCCGACGCGAAGATGCTCGGATCGATTGCAGCAGGAGCCGCAGTTGCTCGCGGGCGAAGGCCGGGAGTCTGTCGAATCCCAGCCAGCGAATCGCGGCCCGTTCGGCGCGCGCGAGCTGATGCGCCTTGTAGTGGAGCGCCGCGGCGCTCACCGCGGAGACCCCGAAAGTGCGTGTCTTCGATCGATCCAGGTCCGCGACGGCGCGCTCCTCGGCGTCGGCCGCGCGGGCGTACAGCGCCAGCGCCTCGTCCCGCCGATTCTCGCGCACGGCCGTCTCCGCCTGCGACGCAAGCCGCTCGCTGCTTTCGTGGTGCTCGATCCAGGACATGGTGACGCTGACCTTCGCGGGTTCTCGTCAGCCTTCGAGATCGGCCGTGGCAATCAGGCGCGCCTTGAAGCCGACGACGCTTGCCAGGGCGGGAAGGTTTGCTGTCGCCGATCGCTTCTGTCCAGTTCGAAGTCGGCAGGCGACCGATGATGCCGGTCCAGGCAGACGCGCGCGGCTTCCGCGTTCGAGTCGGCAACCGGCTTCGTCGGCTTCGTCAGTCCCGGATGGCGCTGATCCATGCCGTATACGGGCAATGCCGGCTTGCTCGTCACGCGATCTCCCTTCCAGCGGCGCGACGGACCGCCAGGATGTCCTCGTAGTGCTCGACGAAGAAAGCCCTCCGGCCAAGTCTCCATCTCGCGAGTTCCACGACCCGCTACATGATAACGATTCCGCGCCGCGGGCGATTCAAGGGCGGCGGGCTGCATGCCGGTCGCCGCGGTGCGCCGGGCCGGACCGGCGGCGCTGGTCGTCATCCGCCGACGAGCATGACCCCCCTGGGAACGTAAAGCGCGCGTGGCGAGTCGACACGCGCTGACACCCCCTGGACGCGGAATTGCCGCGGAGCGGCGCCGAGGCGGCTTCTCGCGGGGCCGGGGGCGGCCCCCCGAGAACCCGACGCGCGGCGAGACTCGAATCGGGAGGGGGCATCGACGAACCCGGCGCGGCCGGCGATACAATCGAGACCGATGACCTCGATCGAGCGCGCGGCGCTGACCGACGCGCTGACGGCCGCCTCGGCGGGGCCGAACCCGCCGCCGATCGCCCGGCTGCGGGCGGCCACGGAGTACGTGATCGAACACGCCGAACCCGATCAGGTGATCCTCTTCGGGTCCGCCGCGCGCGGCGAGTTCCGTCCCGGCAGCGACTTCGACTTCCTCGTCGTCCGCCGGCCCCGGACGGCGAACACCCGCGCCACCGACAGCGCCCGCTGGACGCACCCCGAAACGGGCGACCGGATGGACGTGCTCTTCGAGCGCCCGGACCTGGCCGCGGAGCGCCGATGGCGTCTGGGCACGCCCCACTCGGTGATCTTCGCGGACGGCGCGACGATTCACGTCGCGCCCTTCGCGACACCGATCCCGACGCTGCGCGACGAAGGAAGGACGCGGGCTGACGTGACCTCGCCGAAATCGAAATGGGACCCCTCCGTGGCCGAGGAACTGGTGGCCGACGCCCGCTTCTACCTGAAATCATCCGACCTGGGCGCCGCCGACGAACGATGGGGCGCGGCCTGCAAGCTGGTGCAGGAATCGGCGGAACGGGCGCTGAAGAGCGTGATCGTCGCCGCGGACCGGGAGTTCAGCGAGATACACGACCTGGGCAGCCTGTGGAACGCGGCCTGCGAAGCCGACCGGAACCTTCCGTTCGACCGCGACGACCGGAGCCTGACCGCGATGTCGCGGTACGCCGGCGCGTCCGGATACGCGGCGCGGTTCCGGCGGGAAGACCCCGAAAAGCTGTTCCGGGACTTCCGCCCGACGGCCGCCGCGCTGCTGGAGTACGCCGGGAAGCGGGTGCGCGCGCGGCTCGCCGAATACGAACGCACACGGAAAACCGGCCGGCCCGCCCGCTGACGCCGAGCCGGGCCGTCCGACGCCGGGCCGCGGAGCTGCGACTTCCGCAATCGGGGGAAGCGGATCGCTCGGAATCGACGATCTCCGATCCCCGCGTACGCCGACACCCCGATCACCGCCGCCGTCCGCTTCCTGTCCCCTTTATGTCGGCCCGCGGAGGGCGATCGCCTCGAAGCCGGACACCAGATCGCTCCGCTCGAGGGCTTCTTCGAGCAGCCGCAGCAGTCGGCGGATTCGGCGGCGGCGGGCCGCGGAGCCGTGCAGACGCCAGAGGTTGCGCGCTCGAGGGTGACGTCCACGTCGGCGCTGAACCGCGGCACGCCGTACGCCACGACGGCCTGCGCGCCGAAGACGTACCAACGCCGACTGTCGAGCACCGCCGACAGCGCCGCGAGCAATTCAAGGGCGGCGGGCTGCATCGGCGCGCGCGAAGAGCTCGGCCAGGCGCACGTGGTGGCGCAGATCGTCGCCCCGGCTGGCCGCGTCGGGCCAGTCCGGGTGCTGCAGCAGCGCCTGCCGCCGCAACTCGTCGGCAATTCGGAACGCTTCGGCGGAGCCGAGGCGCCCGACGCGCTCGGCCCACCAGTCGTCCTTCGCGTCGCGCGCCCGTTGCCAGTCGCGCGACGTGAAGGCGCGGATGTTGCGGGTGATCATGAGCGCCGCCCTGTCGCGCAGGTCATCGGGCGCCCCTATCGCACGGCGAACGCCAGCACCGTTTCGGTCCTCATGCGGGCGTCCAGCGCGCCGGCGCCGGCGCCGGGCGGGGGGAGGTAGCGGCGTCGGGCGGGGATCTCCCTCTCGCTCCGGCTCGGCGTCCCGAACCCGACGCGCCGGGCGAGCGATTCGACGAGGCCCGCGTTGTCGATGGCCGCCCCCCGCAGGAACGAGTTGCCGAGCACCAGGACCACCCGGCCGCCGCGCTTGACGACCCGTGCGAGTTGACGAAGCACGGCGGTCATGTCGGCGGCGTAGCGCCGTATCCACCCCCGGTGGCGGGAGGCGAGGGGCGAAGCGCCGGAATCGAGCACGAAGCGCGCAACGTCGAAACGGGCGTCGGTTTCCGCCATCGCCCGTTCCGTTCCGACGCTGCCGGCCCGCACGTCCCGCAGGGACCCGACGTCGTGGCCCAGCCAGACCAGCGCCAGCCGGTGGCCGCGCAGGTAGTCGATGGCGTTGAGGTACGGCGGCGACGTGAGCGCGAGGTCGATGCTGGCGTCCTCCACGTCGTCGAGCGTCCGCGCGTCGCCGAGGCGGACGTCCGCCCGCCCCCGGATCCGCCCCGGCGCCAGCCGCGCCGCCACGTGGCGCGCCGCGCGCAGGAAACCGGCGGGGACGTCGAAGTCGTTCGCGTCGGCGACCTTGTGGGGGCGGCTGTGCGACGTGTCGCGGGCCAGCGACGCCATCATCTCCTTCGAGACGATGATGCGGCTCAGCGCGACGGCCAGCACGTCCCGCACCGGTCGGTCCCGGCGCCGCAGCGCGGTCGCGAGGCGCGCCAGCTCCGCCTCCTGCCGCGGCGCGAACCAGTAGGTGATGAACCGAGCCGTCTCCGGGTCCGCCGGGCGCTCGATCTTCCCGTCGGCGAGCGCCTTCGCCTCGCGCACGAGCTCTTCGGCGGCGGCGGGAACGGCCACCGCGTCCACCGGCGTCGTCCACGCGCGCGCCATCAGCACGGCCAGCGGGTCGACGTCCCGGCCGACGCATCGAAGCCCCGCCTCGACCGCGGCGCGGGCCACCGTGCCGGAGCCGCACATCGGATCGAGCACCCGCCCGCCTGCCGGGACCACCGTCAGCGAGTCGTTGACGAGCTCGGGGGCCATCCGGGCGGGGAACGGGTGAATGGGGGAGAGCGCCATCGGATTCTTCTTCGTGCCGCGAGCTGCATCCGCTCGGCGTCCCTGAGACGGGCGCCGGTCCTCTACGCTGCTTGCGCCTCGGCGGCCAGCTCGCCGAGGTTGCGTTCGAGCTCGGCCAGGATCTGCCCGGCGCGTTGATGCATGCGCACCTTCCCGGAGTCCTCGTCAACCTCGATCCAGCGGACGCCGAGGAGACTTTCGACCGCCTTCAGCCGCGCGATGAGGCGTTCGGGCTCGAATTCCTTGAACGCCCGATTCTTCGCGCGTACGACGTGGATGTTGGGTGTCGCTTTCGGGTCGTCGCTCTTTTCGTGCTCCAGGCCGCGGAGCAGTTCCGAGATCGGAATCTCGCTCCGTTGGAGCTTTTTCCCGAGGGAGTCGATCCAACTGTCGACTTCCGAGGTCGTCCGCGTCGTCTCGAACAGTGAACGAAGTTCGGTGAGCGTGACGCCCTGTCGGTAGTGAAGCCAGACCAGGCGGTGAAGGTGCTCGACCTTGAGCAACGTCAGCGACCGGTACGCGTCGTCCGCCAGGATTTTCTGATTGAGCTTTCCGGCGTCTTCCGCTTCCCCGGCGTACGCCGCCGCGATGAAGAACCCGAAGTCCGCCGCCGCCTGCTGGCGGAAACTGTCCAAACTAGCCAGATCGATCTTGTCGGCCGGGACCGTCGGCTGTTTGCTCTGCTTCGCGTCGTAGACCAGGCGATAATCCGACAGGGTCTTCCCGTGGCGGCCCAGGCGGGCGTCAAGAATGCCGTCCGGCCCGGACGCCGTCCCGCCCTTGCGCTCGTACAGGAAGCCCAGGACGCGAAAGGCCGCGCCGACCGCCCGCTCGAGCGCCTCCGAATCCTGGGTGGCGACGTTGAGCCATCGCACCACCTCCGCCGCCGTCGGAGGAGCGTCACCCGCGGCAATCCGCAACACCCGGTCGCGGTCTCTCAGGAACCCGGTCGCCGCGGTTCGATCGATCCCGTGGTCCTGAAGCTGCCCATCGAGCAGCGCTTCGGATGAGGCGAACAACCTGGCAGGATTGCGCTGCCTGCCGCCGCCGGTGAGCTTGTCGATGAATGGATGGTCGGAGTTCACCTTGAGCGTTCGTTTGGCCGGGTCGTAGCGCAGGGCGGGGGCGTGCGGTCCGCGTTCCTCGAACATCGTCCTGTCGAACGGCGCCTCGGCTATGGCGCCCTCGAATGCCTCCAGCCACTCCGATCGGTTCTCTTCCGACACTTCCGCCGGGACTTGGACGTAGAAGGATTCCGTGCCAGCCTCCACCGCGTTGCGCACGCTCCTGAAGAGAGGCTCGGTCACGTGGGCGCTCGGCCCTTTGGACAGGAGCCGCCCGAGGTCCAGCTCCCCATCCTGCTTCCGTTGCCATGCTTCGTAGGCCGCTCGGCAGGCGTTGAAGGTGCCGCGAAGGTAATTCCGGAACCTCCGGACGTCGTCCGAATCCCTGACGCCCTCGCGGGATGAAAGCAGGTGATCCCGCAGGCCGTCGGCGTCGACCTCCAGGGCGAAGCGGGACCACGCGGCGTGGTTGAGGGCCTCGAGACCGAACAACTCGTCCTCCAGGTTGACGACGCGGCCCCGCACGCGAACGAAGAACCCGTGGCTGCGGCCGACGTCGCCGGACTTGCCGGTCGAAAGTTGTTTCTCACAAATGCACGCCTGACCGCTGACCTCTCCAATCCCCGGCAGATTCACACATCCGTTGGAGCGACAGGCCCCATCAAGGGTGTCCGCGACGGTATCGCCGTCACCGCCGAGCACGATGGTCTTGATCTCCCGCAGGTTCGTCTTGCTCGACTGCACGGGGTTACCGTTGAGCCAGATTCCGAAGTTCGTATGGAGCGGGAGGCCGGTGCTCAGAACCCAGTGCAATGTGCCAGTCGAGAGCTTGCGGTACAGATCCTTGAAGTCGGACAACGCGGCGGCCGTCCATGCATGACGCCGCTGCTCCTTGCCGAACATCAATTTCCAGGCGGCAGGATCCCGATCCTCGATCTCCGCCAGAAGCATCTTGGCCTCGGATTCGTTCACTTCGCGCAAGGAGATCCGAATCGGGTCTCCGGGGTCGCTCTGTCGTCGTCCCTCGACGTCATGGAAGTTCATGGACGTCAGCCGCAGCTTGCCGTCCATGCGGCTCACGTGCGTCAGCTTCCAGGCGAGAACGTACGCCGCCAGCTTGCCGATGCCGAACTGGCCGATCGGGGCGCGGCCCTTCGGCGACGGGCCGTTCTTGTTCGATTCGGCGACGCGCCAAAGTTGACGGAATCCGCCGATGTCCATCCCGTGGCCATCGTCGATGACCCACAGCGGCGCCAGGGAGCCGGCTTCACCTTCAGACTCCTCCGGCAACAGGATGTGGACTCGTTCCGCCTCGGCGTCATAGCTGTTGCTCACGAGCTCTTCGATCGCCTTGTGCGGACTCTTGTAGAGGCCCTCCGAGAACAGCCGGATGATGTCATAGTTGAGAGAGACGGGAATCTCGTCGACTTCCCGCCCGGCGCTTGCGAATTCCGGCTCGTTCGCCGCGACGTTCGTCAACCCGTTCTCCTGTTCTCCGTGGTCCGTCACCGTCACTCCCAGGTTGTCGGGGAGCGCCGCGCGTCGCGCCTCCACGCCAGCATATCACGGTCCGCGGGCATCGGTCGCCGCGGCGCTCGGGTTCCGGGTCCGACGTTCCGGCGCATCGAAAACGCGGTCGCCGGGTCTCAAACGCAGAAGCGGGTTGCGTCGAGCGGCCCGAATCCCGCTCAGCGCCGGGGGTCGTTTCGGGTCCCGCCGCGTGCCGTTTCCGCGGAAGCGTCCGGGTTCCGGCGGACGAGCCACACCGTCTCGGCCGCCAGCACCCTGGCGAAGCGGCCGCCGGCGTTCCGCAGCGTCTCCCATTCGGCCGCGGTGTAGACGAGCAGGTCGGCCGGCGCCGGCAGCGTCTCGGTCTTCCAGTCCCGGGCGCGTTCCAGGAAGGGCAGCGGGCTGTGCGCGACGACGGCGACGAGGTCGAGGTCGCTGCCGAAGCCCTGGTCTCCGCGGGCGTACGAGCCGAAGTAACCGAGCGCCTCCAGCTCCGGCCGCCGCCGGGCCTCGGCGGCGGCCCAGGCGCGCAGGCCGTCCAGGACGGCCTCAGTCTTCGGCCAGCGCTTGACGGACGAATTCGACGACGTCACCGGCATGGCCGAGCGCCTGTTCGCTCTGCAGGGGGCCGTAGTACTCGAAGGCCGGCCCCGTGAAATGTCCGTTGGGATACCGGGCCGGCACGTAGTACGCGTCGAGGCCGCGGGCCTTCTCGATCAGCGCCCCCGGAACCGGAACGGGCAGGTCCCGGAGCAGGCGCAGGACGGAGTGGCCCCACGCCTCCTGTCCGTGGGCCTGATGCAGCGCCTTGACCGCCTTCTCCGCCGCCTGCTGCGCGGCGAAGCAGGCCCAGTCGTGGTCGTCGGCGCCGCGGGCGCGGCGCGCGTGCCGCAGGTCGTGCTCCGCTTGCAGGAACCAGTCCCGCGCCCGGTTCGGCATCTTCGCCGGCGGCGCGGGACGGGAGGCGGCCGGCGCCGCCCCCCTGCCCCGTCTCGCCGCCCGGTGGCGTCAGTCGCCCGACGGCAGGCGGCAGACGAAGCTGGCCGCGTCGTCGGTGCTGCCGGCCCCGGTGTAGACCGCCCGTTCCGGATACGGGCAGAGCGGGCGGGTCCGGTCCACCTCGCCGTCCCGCACCCGGGAGGCGACGACGTGGTCGGGCGCCTCGCCCTCCTCGACCCACGCCTCCAGCGCCGTCAGCATGTCGAAGCGGCTCGGGCCGGCGCCGCCGCCGCAGTGGCCCATGCCCGGGGCCATGAACAGGCGGTAGGAGTCGTGGACCTCCTCGCGGCTGCCGACCAGGTCGACCACGCGGCCGTAGTACTGCGTCACGTTGGCGGGCGAGATCTGCGGGTCGCTCCAGCCGTGGTAGGAGAGGAGCTTGCCGCCGCGCTCGAAGAACGGCTTCAGGTTCGGGTCGAGCGCGTTGAGGGTGTCGTCGTCCCGCTCCTCGGCGAGCACGACGTCGGTCTCGAAGTTGAAGCGGTCGACGGTCCACTCGGGGTCGGCGAACGTCAGGTAGCGGAACTGCTCCAGGCCGGTCGCCCGCGCGGACCGGGTCCAGCCGAGGTCGGTCCAGCCGAGCTCGCTGCCGGGCAGCAGGCCGGTGATGGGCCGCCCCGTCTTCGGGTTCTCCGGCGACGAGTAGAGCATGCGCACGGTGGCGACCTGGGCCGCGGTGAGGCAGGACTCGCCGCCGGCGCCCTCGCACTGCAGCGCGGCGGGATCGAAGTCGCAGCGTTCGGGGTCGCCCACCACGCCGTCCTCCACGCCGTCGCCGGCGTCGCAGGCGGCGAGGACGGCGTCGTGCACGAGCTGCCGGTCGGCGGCCAGCAGCCGCATCGATTCGTCGGCCTCCAGCGGCTTGGCCACGCGCAGCGCGCCGGCGGCCCGGCCGGTCCAGTCGAGGCCCGGCGCGCCGGCGATGATGCCGTCGAAGTCCTCCGGGTAGCGCTGCGCCTCCTTCATCGCCTGCCGGCCGCCGGCCGAGCAGCCGTTCCAGTAGGAGTAGCGCGGCGCCTCGCCGTAGTGCGCCTCGACGGCGGCCTTGGCGAAGACGGTCATCTCGTGCACCGAGCGGTAGCCGAAGTCGATCACCTTCTCGGGACGGCCGAGGCCGAAGCTGGCCGTGTTGCCGACGTGGCCCGTGTCGGTCGAGCTGGCGGCGTAGCCGCGGGCGAGCGCCGCGGCCATCGAGCCGTGGCGGATCGAGCCGGTGAACGCGCCGTTGCCGACGGCCTGGTACTTCCCGTTCCAGCCCTCGGACGGCAACCAGACCTCGACCTTGATTTCGGAGTCGTCCGAGGGCGTCAGCGTCGCCGACACGCGGCAGAACGCCGGCAGATCGGCGTAGGCGCGCAGTTGCGCGGGACGCCCGCCGCCGGGCGGGGTGAACGCGCCCGCGGCGACCACCTCCGCGCCGGTGACGGCGGCGTGGGGCAGCGAGAGCGCCGTCAGGCCGCCGCACGCGGCGGCCGAAGCGGTCCGGGCCGCGGCCGGCTCGGGGCCGCTCCCCGGTGTGAGGACGACGCCGACGACGGCGATTCCGACGCTGCAGGTGGCGGCGATCACGCGCTTCATGTCTCTGCCTTCCTTTCCTCTTGCCCGACGGCCGGTCCGGGTCCCGCCCCGCCGGGCGGCCGACTCGCCAGGCGACACGGCCAACGCCCGCCAATCGTCGCCTTGCGGCTCCGCTCGGCGCCCAATCCTTCCGGAATCCGCGCCGTTCCACGGCGCAGACTCCTAGAACATCGCGATCGGGTTCACGGGGCTCCCGGTGCCGCGCGCGACGTTCAGCGGCAGCCCCATGAACAGGAACTCGTAACGGCCCTCCTCGGCGCACGCCGCGGCCAGCGGCTCCAGCAGCGCGTTGTCGAGCAGGGCGACGCCGAAGTTGAACAGCACGCCGTGCATCGGGAACGCCAGCTCGTAGGGGTCGGGCCGCGCGTCCATCATGTCCCAGCCGAGGAGCGCGACGTCGTGGTCGCGGACGAACTTCGCGCAGGTCGCGCTGAGTCCCGGCCGGTCGCCGCCGGCGTACTCCCCGCCGGCGCGCACCCAGGAGTCCTTGCCGCTGTAGACCAGCAGCGCGTCGCCCGGCTCGACGTCGACGCCCTGCGCCGCGGCGATCTCCTCCAGCTCCCGGCCGTGCACCGGCCGTTCGGGCGTCACGTGCGGCTCGCCGCGGTGGCGCGGCACGTCGAGCAGGACGCCCTTCGTGACGATGCCGTCGCTCCACGCGTCGATGGCTCCCCAGGCGGCGCCTTGCGTGGTCACCCCGACGTCCGGGTCGCGGCCCTGCCACATGCCGTCGACGTCCCACATGTGGCACAGCGCGTCGATGTGCGTGACGGTCTGGCCGTGGTAGATGAAGCCCAGGTAGTCGACGCAGGCGCCGGCGCCGCCCGGCCGCGGGCTCTTGCGGATGAAGTGCTGCTCGGGCTCGAAGACGCGGCTCATCGATACCCGGCGGCCGTTGCGGACCAGACGGGCCGCCGCGGCGCTCTTCTCCGGCGTGACGAGGTTGACGGCCCCCTTCTGGTCGTCGTCGCCCCAGCGCCCCCAGTTGCGCAGGTCGGCGTACCACGACTCGACCTCGGCCCGCGTCGGCAGCCCCGGCCCCGGCTGCCCGCCGGCCGGGGCCGTCCGGGCCGCGGCCGAGCGCCGCGCGTGGCGTTCGAGCAGCGCCGCGGGAGAGAAGGCGCCGCCCGCCCGCCCGCCGTCGAGGGCGCCGCCCGGCGCCGCCGCCCCGGCGCGGCCCGAGGCCCCCGCGCCGGCCGCCGCCGCGCCCATCGCCGTCAGAAACCGTCGTCGTGAAGAGGTCATCCGCAGCCGTCCTTTCTCTAACCCTCCGCTTCCCGCGCCGCGGCCGCCCGCGGCCCGCGGCAGGCTCCGAACCCCGGGCCGTCAATGCTACCGCAGGCGGACGCGGGACGCGCATCCGGATCCGCCGCGCCGCGCGCGCCGTTCATGAACGCGCGGCGATACTCGTCCTCGACGCCCGAATCCACGCGCGCCGCGCGCGCCGAGCGCCAACAACGACAAGCGGCTCGCCGACATCCCCGAATCCGCGCGCGCCGTCGGCCGGCCGGCATGCTATGATGCCCGCTCGCACGGCCGGCGGCGGTTTCGTGGAGATCCCATGCACGCGCCTTCCACGCCGAGACGAACTCCGCCGCGCGCCGCCGTCCGCGGACGGCGCGCGCCGCTCCCGGGACTTCGGCCGCCGGCGCTCGCGGCGCTGGCCGCCGCCCTCGCCGCCGTGGCCGCCGCCCCGCCGGCGGCCGGGCAGCCGGAGATCGACGGCCCGGCGCTCATCGACCGCTACTGCGTCACCTGCCACAACGACCGCCTCGAGACCGGCGGCTTCTCGTTCGATCCGCTCGACGCCGCGGACGTGGCGGCCCATCCCGAGGCGTGGGAGAAGGTGGTGCGCAAGCTGCGCGCCGGCGCCATGCCGCCGCGGCCCCGCCCGCGCCCCGACCAGGAGACCTACGACGGCTTCCGCGCCTGGATCGAAGGGCGGCTCGATGCCGCCGCGGCGGCCGACCCGAACCCCGGGCGGACGGAGACCTTCCACCGCCTGAGCCGGACCGAGTACCGCAACGCCGTCCGCGACCTGCTGCATCTCGACGTGCGCGTCGACGACCTGCTGCCGGCCGACGACACGAGCTACGGCTTCGACAACGTCGCCGGCGTGCTCGGCGTCTCGCCGACCCTGATGGAGCGCTACCTGTCGGCCGCGCGCAGGATCAGCCGCCTGGCCGTCGCCGGGCCCGTGCCGTCGCCGACGGCGGAGACCTTCCGCGTCGCCTCCGACCTGGGACAGGACCGCCGCATGGAGCGGCTGCCGTTCGGCACCCGCGGCGGCCTGGTCGTCGACTACAACTTCCCGGAGGACGCGGAGTACGTCTTCGAGATCCTGCCGGACGGACCGTTGCGCATCGAGCCGCACGACCTGGAGCTGACCATCGACGGCGAGCGGATCGCGCTGCTGACCGTGGGCAAGGCGCCCGACCCGGACGATCCCCGCGGGCTCTACACGCCGCGGATCGGGACCCTCGAGGCGCGGACCCCGGTCACCGCGGGTCCGCACGAGGTGGGCGTGGCCTTCCTGCGCAAGACGTCCGCGGAGCCGGAAGGCATCCGCAAGCTCTACCTGCGGCCGTTCACCGGGGAAGGCTCCGGCGGCGACTCGCGCACGCAGCCCTACGTCGAGAGCCTGACCATCGCCGGGCCGTACGAATCCAGCGGCGCCCGGCCGGTGGCGGGGACGCCGAGCCGCGCGCGCGTCTTCACGTGCCGTCCGGCGCGCGGCGACGCCGCCGAAGAGGCGGCGTGCGCGCGGGAGATCCTGGCGGCGGCCGCGCGGCGGGCGTACCGCCGGCCCGTCAGCGGCGCCGACGTCGGCCGGCTGCTGGCCTTCTACGAGCGGGGGCGCGACGCGGGCGGCTTCGACGCCGGCGTCGAGATGGCGCTGCGGCGGCTGCTGGTCAGCCCGGAGTTCCTGTTCCGCGTCGAGCGCGACCCGGAGGGCGTTGCGGCCGGGGAGAGCTACCGGGTCAGCGACCTGGAGCTGGCGTCCCGCCTGTCGTTCTTCCTCTGGAGCAGCATTCCGGACGACGCGCTGCTCGCGGCGGCCGAGCGCGGGGAACTGCGCGACGCGGAGGTCTTCGAGGCGCAGGTGGAGCGCATGCTCGCGGACCCGCGCTCGGAGTCCCTGGTGGACAACTTCGCCGGCCAGTGGCTGACGCTGCGCAACGCCGCGGCGGTGCAGCCGGACGAGGACGAGTTCCCCGACTTCGGCGAAGCGCTCCGGCAGGCGTTCCGGCGGGAGACCGAGTTGCTGTTCGCCAGCGTCCTGCGCGAGGACCGCGGCGCGCTCGACCTGCTGGACGCCGACTACACCTTCGTCAACGAGCGCCTCGCCCGGCACTACGGCATACCGAACGTGCGCGGCAGCCACTTCCGCCGCGTGGCGCTCGCCGACGAGGCGCGCGGCGGCCTGCTCGGCCACGGCAGCATCCTGACCGTGACCTCGTACGCCAACCGGACGTCGCCGGTGAACCGCGGCAAGTGGATCCTGGAGAACGTCCTCGGGACGCCCCCGCCCCCGCCCCCGCCAGACGTGCCGGACCTGGAGACGGCCGGCGGCGGACAGACGTTGTCGATGCGCGAGGCGATGGAGCAGCACCGCGCCAACCCCGTCTGCGCGAGCTGCCACCGCCTGATGGACCCGCTCGGCCTGTCGCTGGAGAACTTCGACGCGATCGGCCGCTGGCGCGACCGCGGCGAGGCCCGCGGGCCGATAGACGCGTCCGGGGAGCTGCCCGACGGGACGCCGTTCGACGGGCCGGCCGGCCTGAAGGCGGCCCTGCTCCGCCACCCGGAGCGCTTCGTCACCACCGTGACCGAGAAACTGCTGACCTACGCCCTCGGGCGGGGCCTGGAGCACTACGACGCGCCGGCGGTGCGGGCGATCGTCCGGGCCGCCGCCGGGGACGGGTACCGCCTGTCGTCGCTCGTCCGGGGCGTCGTCCGTAGCGCGCCGTTTCAGATGAGGAGAGCGCCGTCATGATCATCACCAGGACGTCACTGCCGCGGCGGACCTTCCTGCGCGGAATGGGCGCCACGCTGTCCCTGCCGCTGCTCGACGCGATGGTCCCGGCCGCGACCGCGCTGGCGAAGACCGCCGCGAAGCCCGCGCCCCGGCTCGGCTTCATCTACATCCCGAACGGCGCGAACATGGCGCAGTGGACCCCGCCGGGCGGCGGCGGAGCGCTGGAGCTGTCGCGCAGCCTGAAGCCGCTGGAGAAGGTGCGCGGGCAGGTGATCGTCCCGACCGGCCTGGACCACCGGCAGGCCGAGGCGTGGGGCGACGGCAACGGCGAGCATTCGCGGGCGAGCGCCGTCTGGCTGAACGGCGTGCACCCGAAGCGGACCGAGGGGGCCGACGTGCGGGCCGGCACCACCGCCGACCAGATCGCCGCCGCCGCGCTCGGCCGGGAGACGCCGCTGCCCTCGCTGGAGCTGGCCCTCGAGAACAGCTTCGTCGTCGGCAACTGCGACAACGGCTACAGCTGCGTCTACACCAACACGTTCTCGTGGCGCACGCCGACGACGCCGCTACCGATGGAGCACAACCCGCGCGTCGTCTTCGAACGCCTGTTCGGCGAAGGGGGCACCGAGGCGCAGCGCGCCGCCCGCCTGCGGGACGACCGCAGCATCCTCGACGCCGTGCGCGAGGACATGGCGCGCCTGGAGCGCACCCTCGGCGCCGCCGACCGCTCGCGGGTGACGCAGTACCTCGACGCCGTGCGCGAGATCGAGCGGCGCATCGGCCGCGCCGAGGCGCAGACCGACGCGGCGCTGCCCGAGGTCCTGGAGCGTCCGGTCGGCATCCCGGAGTCGTTCGACGAGCACGCCCGGCTGATGTTCGACCTGCAGGTCCTGGCGTTCCAGGCCGACGTCACCCGCGTCTTCACGTTCCTCATCGGACGCGAGCAGACCGCGCAGAGCTTCCCCGGCATCGGCGTCCCCGACCCGCACCACGCGATGTCCCATCACCAGCTGGACGCGGAGCGGCTCGAGAAGTACGCCATGATCAACACCTACCAGGTGAGCCTGCTGGCGGGCTTCCTGGAGAAGCTGCAGGCGACCCCGGACGGCGACGGCACGCTGCTCGACCAGGCGATGATCCTCTACGGCGGCGGCATCAGCGACGGCGACCAGCATTCGCACCTCGATCTGCCGCTGATCCTCGCCGGCGGCGGCGCCGGCGCCCTGAAGGGCGGCAGGCACCTGCGGTACGAGGACGAGACGCCAATGACCAACCTGCTCGTCAGCATGCTCGACAAGGCGGGCGTGCCCGTCGACGAGCTGGGCGACAGCACCGGGCGGCTGCCGATGGAGACGCTGAGCGGCGTGTGACGATGGTGGCCGCTGAAGTCATCCTGGCCACCGTTACCCGTTTGCGCGCGTCAACCACCGTCTCATTCGATCTTCGTTGCCGATCAGGTTCACGTCGTCGGTCTCCCCGGTGGTCCCGTCTTCGGCGAAAAAGGAAACGGGTCCCTCCGGGGTCATCTCCACCTCGACGTCCACGCCGTTGTCGTGCCATTCGAGCTGCAGCCCTCCTCGAGCGGTAGGAACGACCGCGGGATGATCGACGCCTGACGTGACGTACTCCAGGAGAAACTCCAGCGTTCGATGCAGGGCCGTCTCCGACACGGGGCTCGCATCGTAGGAATTCCATCCCCTCGGCAGCATCGTCAACTCGATCGCGCGTTGGATGACCGGCATCAAGGCGTCGAGGACAGAACGATCGAGCATCTTTCTCTCCCAACCGCGGGCGGCGCGGGGAACGTCACCGTCGCAGGAAGTGCACCGGCGGCCGCCGCGCCAGCGGCAGCGACGGCAGGACGCTGGACGCGGCGGCGACGGCGGCCAGACCCGCGGCGCCGAGCAGCAGGGCGGCCGGTTCCAGGCCCGCCGAGGCGGGCAGCAACGTCCCCAGCAGCGGCCGCGCCAGCAGCCACGCCGCGCCGCCGGCCAGCGATCCGAGGACGGCGAAAGCGACCCCTTCGACCACCACCCTGGCGAGGATCCGGGTTCCGGGGGCGCCGACGGCGAGCCGCACGCCGAACTCGCGCGACCGGACCGCCACGACGAACGACAGCAGTCCGTACAGGCCGCCGGCCGTCAACGCCACCGCCAGCAGCGCGAGCGCCCCCAGGAGCATCGTCCGGGCGCGTTGCGCCCGTAGCGGCGCCGCGATGACCTCGTCGATGCCGCGCCAGCCGGACAGCGGGACCTGCCGGTCCAGCGCCCGCAACTCCTCGGCCGCCTCCCGGCGCGTGACGGCCGAGACGCCGGCCCCGGTGCGGACGATCCAGTGCGCCGGGGTGAAGCCGTGCGCGAGCCGCAGCAGATCGGGCGGCGCCTGCGCGATCGGCACGTACACGGCGGGACGCTCCGGCCCCCCGGCGGGTCCGGCGACGTCGCCGGCCACGCCGACGATCTCGCGCCAGCGGTCCGCGAGCGCCGGAATCGCCGGATGCACCCGGAGCCGTTCCCCGAGCGCCTCCCGTCCGGGATGGTGGCGGGCCGCGAACGCCTCGTTCACGATCGCCACGGCCGGCGCGCCGCCGTGGTCGAAGCGGTCGAAGTCCCGGCCGCGCCGACGCGGGATGCGCATCGCGCGGAAGTACTCCGGGGTGACGTAGCGCCAGTCGACGCTCACCACGGCGGCTTCGCCCGCGCCCGGCGACGGTTGCATCGGCAGGTTGAGGCTCCGGCGTCCGGGCGTGCTGCTGACGACGGCCGCCGCTTCGACCCCGGCCACCGCCCGCAACCGGCGGAGGCCCTCCGCGAAGAAGACGCCGGCCTGCTCCGGGCCGTCGAATTCGCGGCCCGCCAGGGACATCTCCGCCGTCAGGACGTTTCGGGAATCGAACCCCGGATCGACGCGCGCGGCGTCCAGCGTCGTCCGCAGGAACGACACCGCCAGCGCCACCAGGACGAAACTCGCTCCCAGTTGGCCCACGACCAGGCCCCGCCGCAACCACGGCGCCTGCCGCCGGGCGTCGGCGCCCCGGTCCTGCTCCCGCAACGCGCCCTGCAGGTCCGCTCGGGCGCACCGCAGCGCCGGCGCGACCCCGCAGGCGAGGCCGGACAGCCCGGCGGCGGCCAGCGCGAACAGCAGCACGCGTTCGTCGACCGCGACCTGCCACGACGCGAACCGGCCGGAGTCCAGCAGCAGGAAGCCCCGCACGCCGGCGGCGGCCAGCGCGCAGCCGAGGACGCCGGACCCGCAGGCCAGCAGCAGGTTCTCGGCGAGGACCAGACGGACGATCTTCCAGCGGCCGGCCCCCAGCACGAGCCGCGTGACGAACTCGTTCCGCCGCGCCAGTCCGCGCGCCAGCACGAGGGACGCGCCGTTCACGCAGGACACCAGCAGGACCAGCCCGGCCGCCGTCAGCAGCAGCAGCAGGACGCCGCGGTGGTTGCGGGCGAGGTGGTCCTGATACTCCCGCGCGTGGAACCGGACGAAACGCCGCTCCCGCTCCGGGTCCTGCCGCAGAAACGCGCCGCCCGCCACGTCGAGCCGCGCCTGCGCCGCCGCCGCGTCCACGTCCGGCCGCAGGCGGCCCAGCACGAGGTGGCGGGAGCTGCCGCCCTCGTCGGCCCCCGCCGCCGGGTCGCCCGGAATCCACGCCTCGGCGTCCGAGAAGCGGGCGAAGTCCTCCGCCACGACCCCGACGACGAGCCGGGAGCGGCCGTTGAGCGGCACGGCCCCGCCGACCGCGCCCGCCGCGGACCCGAAAATCCGCCGCGCCAGGGCCGGGCCGAGGATGACCGCGTCGCTTCCGGCGGTTCCCTCGCCGGGCCGGAACGCGCGGCCGTGCTCCGGCGCGCGCCGCAGGACGCCGAAGTAGTCGCCGGCGACCGACAGCACGCGGACGTTCTCGCTGCGCCCGTCCACCTGCGTCGCGGCCCGCTCGCCGGTCGCCGCCGCGAGCGACTCGAACGGGTGGCCGTGGTCCCGAAGGAACGTCCAGGAACCGCCGTCGAGCAGGTAGAAGTCCCCGGACGGGTCCTGCCGCAGCACGGCCAGCAGCCGGTCCGGCTCGTCCAGGGGCAGCGGACGCAGGAACAGCGCGCTGTAGACCGTGAAGACGGACGTCACGATTCCGATGCCGCAGGCGAGTATCAGGATCACCGCGGCCGCGTGGCCGCGATCTTTCCGTAGCGACCGCGCCGAGCAGCGCAGATCGTCGAACAGTCCTTCCGCGGCCATGGCGCACCTCCCCTGCCGTCCGTCGCGCGTTCGGCCCCGGCCGCCCGACGTTCGACGCCCGCTCCGCCGGAAGCGCTCGCGGCCTCGGGCCGGCTCTCGTGCGTCGACGGGCGGCGGCGGCCGAACGATTTCCTCATCTACATACGTAGAGGGCTCCAGGGGCGGATCGATTACGGAGTTTTTTCGGATTTCCGTGAAATCGTCCGTTTCATCCCCGTGGGGGCGGTCGCGCGTCCGCGGCCGGGACCGTTTTTCCGGCGGGCGGCGCCGTACGCGCCGGCGCGTACGGTCGTGTATGATGCGGCGGTGATGCAGAGACGAACCCTGCGCTGCGCCGCGGGACTCGCCGCCGTGCTGGCGTCGGCCGCCGCGTCCGCGTCCGAACGTCCCCTGATCGAAGCCGCGCGGGCGGGGGACGCCGCCGCCGTGCGCGGGTTGCTGGCGCGCGGCGCCGACCCCGGCGCGCCGGAGACCGACGGCACGACGGCGCTGCACTGGGCGGCGCACCACGACCGCGTGGAGATCGCCGGCCTGCTGCTCGACGCCGGCGCGGCCGTCGACGCCGCCAACCGCTACGGGGTGACGCCGCTGGCGCTGGCCTCGGTCAACGGCGGCGCGGCGATGATCGGCCTGCTGCTCGACGCCGGCGCCGACCCCAACCGCCCGAATCCGGAGGGCGAGACGCCGCTGATGACCGCGGCCCGCACCGGCGGCGCCGACGCCGTCGGGACGCTGCTGGCGGCCGGCGCCGAGGTGGACGCGGTGGAGGGCTGGCGCGGGCAGACGGCGCTGATGTGGGCGGCGGCGCAGAACCAGACGGCGGCCGTCGAAGCGCTGCTGGCGGCCGGCGCCGACCCGCGCGCGCGGTCGGGGCGCGGCTTCACGCCGCTGCTGTTCGCGGCGCGGGAGGGGCACGTCGACGTTCTGGAGGCGCTGGTCCGCGCCGGCGCCGACGTCGACGACGCGCTGCCGTCGAACGGCATGAGCGCGCTCGTGCTGGCCGTCTACAACGCGCAGTACGACTTCGCGAAGGCGCTGCTCGACCGGGGCGCGGACCCCGACGCGGCGGCCGCCGGCTGGACGGCGCTGCACCAGGTGGTCTGGACGCGGCGGCCCAACCTGGGGCGCAACCCGCCGTTCCCCGTGCCCCTCGGCGAACTCGACGCGTTCGACCTGGTGCGCGCCCTGGCTGCGGCCGGCGCGGACCTCGACGCCCGCCAGACGCGGGAGCCGCGCGACGGCAACCGGAACGTGCTGAACCGCATCGGTTCGACGCCGTTCCTGCAGGCGGCGAAGGTCGCCGACGTGGAGATGATGCAGCTGCTGGTGGACCTCGGGGCCGACCCGTCGCTCACCACCGAAGAGGGGGCGACCCCGCTGATGGCCGCGGCCGGCGTCGGCATCTGGAAGATCGGCGAGAATCCGGGGACCAACGAAGAGGCGCTGGCGGCGGTCGAACTGGCGTGGACGCTGGGCAACGACGTCGACGCGGCCGACGCGAACGGCGACACGGCGCTGCACGGGGCGGTCCACCGCGGCGCCGGCGGCATCGTCCGCTTCCTGATCGAGAAGGGCGCCGACGTGGACGCCGTCAACGGCAAGGGCTGGTCGGCCCTGTCGATCGCGCAGGGGGTGTTCTATCCGAACACCTTCAACCGGCATCCCGAGCTCGCGGCGCTGCTGCTCGACCTCGGGGCCGACCCGGACGCCGGCTCGCGGCGGCAGGAGGACCTGTCGCCGGCCGAGCGGCTGGCTCTGGCGCAGCGGCGGCAGGAATGAGGCGGCCGCCCGACGTGAACGGGCGCGGCCCGAATCGACGAACGCGGCTTCGGACACCGAACGACGGGCTGGATGACGAGGATGGAGGAGGAGACGACATGAGCGCACGAAGAACGACGTCATGGCGCAGGCCGGCGCGCCTCGCCGCCGTGAGCGCGGCTCTCGCCGCCGCGATCGCGGCCTTCGGGGCCGCGCCCGGCGCCCAGGAGGCCGAGATGGCCGAGGGCTGGATCAGCGGCGTGGTCGAGAGCGCCCACGGCGCCGAGGCCGGCGTCTGGGTCATCGCCGAGACCGACGAGCTGGAGACGAAGTTCGCCAAGATCGTGGTGACCGACGGCGAAGGCCGCTTCGTGCTGCCGCAACTGCCCGAGGCGACCTACGACGTGTGGGTCCGCGGCTACGGCCTGGTGGACTCCGAGAAGGTGCGGCTCGCGCCGGGCCGCGAGGACGTCGCCCTGACCGCGGTCATCGCCCCCGACGAGCGGGCCGCGGCGCAGTACTACCCCGGCAACTACTGGTACTCGCTGATCGAGCCGCCGGCCGCGAGCGAGTTCCCCGGCACCGGCCCGGACGGGAACGGCATCTCGCCGAACCTGAAGAGCCAGGCCGCGTGGCTCGACATCATGAAGCAGGGCTGCCAGCTCTGCCACCAGCTCGGCAACGAGGCGACGCGCGTCGTGCAGCGCCGCGACGACTTCGACTCCACCGTGGCGGCCTGGGACCACCGCGTGCAGACCGGGCAGCGCGGCAACCAGATGAGCGCGGCGATGACCCGCTTCGGCCGGCAGCGCGCGCTGGAGATGTTCGCCGACTGGACCGACCGCATCGCGAACGGCGAGACGCCGCCGCGCCCGCCGCGCCCCTCCGGCGTGGAGCGCAACCTCGTGGTCACGCTGTGGGACTGGGGCGTGGACAGCTCCTTCATCCACGACGAGATCACCACCGACAAGCGGAACCCGAGCGTCAACGGCGGCGGGCCGGTCTACGGCGTGTCGGCGGGCCACGGCACGCTGACGGTGGTCGACCCGGTGGAGAACACCGCGGTCGAGCTGAAGATCCCGGTGCGTCCCGAGGACCCCGACTCGGTGCCGTCGCGCTTCCCGCAGATGCAGCTCCAGCCGTCCTACTACTGGGGCGACCAGTTGCTGTGGGGCCGGGGCGGCCCCGACGGGCGCGAGAACTCGTCGGACCCGCACAACCCGATGATGGACCAGAAGGGCCGCGTCTGGATGACGTCGACCGTCCGCGCCCGCCCGAACCCCGACTGGTGCCGGGAAGGCTCCGACAACCGCTTCGCGCGGTACCTGCCGCTGTCGGCGAGCGGCCGGCAGGCGTCCTACTACGACCCGGAGAGCGGGGAGTTCGTCCTGATCGACACCTGCTACGGCACGCACCACCTGCAGTTCGGAGAGGACAAGAACGACACGCTCTGGTTCAGCGGCGACAGCAACTCGATCGGCTGGATCGACACCAAGGCCTACGACCTCACGGGTGACGAGATCGCGTCGCAGGGCTGGTGCCCGACGGTCATCGACACCAACGGCGACGGCGTGATCACCAAGCCGTGGAACGAGCCGAACCGCCGCGGCGAGGTCGAGATCGACCCGGCGCTCGACACGCGGACCGTCGGGTTCGGGTACGGCATCATCGCCAGCTCGATCGACGACTCGGTGTGGATCACCCGCACGGGGCCGTTCCCGGGCCGCCTGGTCCGTCTGGACCGCGGCGACAACCCGCCCGAGACGTGCATCGCCGAGGTCTACGAGCCGCCGTCCGTCGAGAACCCGGACGTCGACCCGGCGCGGACCGGGTTCGCGCCGCGCGGCATCGACGTGGACCGCAACGGCGTCATCTGGACCGCGCTGTCGGGCAGCAGCCAGATGGCCAGCTTCGACCGCTCGAAGTGCGCCGTCACCAGCGGCCCGGAGGCGACCGGCCAGCACTGCCCCGAGGGCTGGACGCTGTACGACGTCCCCGGCCCGCAGATGAAGGGCGTGGAGACGCCGGGCAGCGCCGACTTCCACTACTACAGCTGGGTCGACCAGTACGACACCCTGGGGCTGGGCGAGAACGTCCCGATCGCGAACGGTTCGTCGTCGGACTCGCTGCTGGCCCTCGACCCGGAGAGCGGCGAGTGGACGGTGCTGCGGGTGCCGTATCCGATGGCGTTCTACTCGCGCGGGCTCGACGGGCGGATCGACGATCCGACGGCCGGGTGGAAGGGCCGCGGCCTGTGGGCCAACTACGGCTCCAACTACATCTGGCACACCGAGGGCGGCCAGGGCACCAAGAGCAAGATGGTGCACTTCCAGCTCCGGCCCGACCCGCTGGCGAAGTAGACCGGCGCATCGCGGCTTCGGTTCGAAGGGGGCAGGCCGCGGCGCCTGTCCCCTTCGTTTTCTTTCGGGGTTCGACAGGGAGCAGATGCCATGGCCCGCGCTCGACTCACGCCCGCCCTCGCCGCGGCCGCCTCCGCCGTCCTGCTGCTCGGGCCGCCCGGTTCGGCGCAGCCGCGGGACGGACGCGCCCACGGCGCCGCCGACTGGCCCTTCGTCGGCGGCGACTGGGCCAACTCGCGCCACTCGACGCTCGACGAGATCCACACCGGCAACGTCGGCGGGCTGGGCGCGGTCTGGTCGTTCCCGTTCGAGGGCCGCGCGTCGACGCGCGCGACGCCGGTGGTCGCCGACGGGGTCCTGTACGTCGGCTCCGGCACGCGGCTCTACGCGCTGGACGCGGCCAGCGGCGAGACGATCTGGTCGGTGCGGCCGGACGAGGACGCGCCGGCCGCCCTGGACACGGCCGGCATCGGGGACGTCCTGAACGCGGGCCGCGCCATCCCGTCGCCGCCGGGCTTGGCGCTGGGGGGCGGGAAGGTCTTCGCCGGCCTGATGGACGGCCGGGTGGCGGCGCTGAGCCAGGAGACCGGCGAGTTCCTCTGGACCACCCAGATCGGCTACGACCCGCCGAAGAAGGGGCAGGCGGTCTCCGGCGCCCCGCTCTACGTCGACGGCCGAATCTACGTGGGGCTGGCGAACGGCGACTGGGCCTTCCGCGGCAAGGTCGTCGCCCTGGACGCCGACACGGGCGCGCTGCTGTGGGAGTTCTACACGATCCCCGGGCCCGGCGAGCCGGGGCACGAGACCTGGCCGCGGGAGGGCGAGTGGAGCCACGTCTGGGAGCAGGGCGGCGCCGGCGTCTGGCACGTGGGCAACGCCGACCCCGACCTCGGACTGGTCTACTTCGTGACCGGCAACGCCGTGCCGATGTTCGGCGGCGAGGCGCGCCGGGGCGACAACCTGTACACCGCGTCGGTCCTCGCGCTGGAGATGGAGACGGGCGCGCTGCGCTGGCACTACCAGGTCGTGCGCCACGACCTGTGGGACGCGGACGTGGCCATCGCGCCGCTGCTCTACGACGCGGTCGTCGACGGCGAGACGCGGCCGGCGCTGGCGGCGCTGCGCGCCGACGGGTTCTTCTTCCTCCTCGACCGCGAGACCGGCGAGCCGGTCCACCCCGTCGAGGACGTCCCGGTGCCGCAGGACCCCTACAACTTCACGGCGCCGACGCAGCCGTTCCCGGCCGGCGCGGAGAGTCTGGTCGGCGACTGCTCGCGGTGGCGCGACCAGGTGGCGCCGCCGTTCGTGCTCAACTGCAGCAGCTTCACGCCGCCGTACGTCGACCGGCACGACGTGGTCGCCCCCGGCGTGCCGATTCCGCGCGTGCGGGTGACCCCGATCGCCTACCACCCCGGGACGCGCTACCTGTACGCGCAGGGGACGGCGCACGTCGGGCGGGCGCGGCGGATCACCCGCGACCCCTGGTTCCGCGGCGGCGCGCCGTCGTACACGAACCTGCCCGATTCGGTCGGCGTCTTCGGCGCCGTCGACACGCGCACCAACCGGATGGTCTGGAAGCACGAGGTCGAGGCGGGGCTGCTCGGCACCAGCGGACCGCTGACCACGGCCGGCGGATTGATGTTCCGCGGCTCCGGCGACGGGACCTTCCAGGCCTACGACGCCCGGACCGGCGAGGCGCGCTGGCGGTTCCAGACCGGCGTGCGCGGCGCCCGCGGCCCGTCGATCTCCTACGAGGCGGGCGGCCGGCAGCACGTCGCCGTCGCGATGGGCCCGGAGCTCTGGGCGTTCGCGCTCGGCGGCGCGCTGCCCGAGGAGGAGGCGCCCCCGACGGGACGCCGCCGTTCGGCCGGCCGGCAGACGACCGAGATCATGACGTCCACCCTCGTGCAGAGCGCCGAGCGCGGCGTCGGCCTGCGCTACGCCGTCGACGAGCACGCGTTCAACCCGCCGCTGGCCCGCGTGCCGGTCGGCGCGGTCGTCACCTTCGTCAACAGCGGCGACCTGACGCACACCATCACGGCGCTGGACGGTTCCTGGACCACCGGCCCGCTGCTGCGCGCGCAGTCGGGCTACGTGCGCATGGAGCGCGTCGGGACGTTCACCTACCACTGCGAGATCCACCCCTGGGCGATGGGGCGGATCACGGTGGAGCCGCGGGAGTCCGCGCCGTAGGGGGACCGTCCGGAAAGGAGCGAACGGCATGAGTCGGAACACGGCGATTCTGCTCGGCGCCGGCGTGATCGCGGTCGCCTCCGTGGGGGGCTCCTGCGCGACGAACGTCAGCATCGCGGGCCTCAGGGCCGACGTGGCGGAGTGGATGAACGGCCTCGAGGACCGCATGGCGGCCATCGAGAGCGAGCTCGCGGCCCAGCGGGCGGCCGAGACCCGGCGGGCGGCCGAGGCGGAGCGGGTCCGGGAGGCCGCGCCCCCGCCTCCCCCGCCGCCGTACCACGTCTACGTCACCAACGAGTACTCCGGCGACCTGACGGTCATCGCCGGGGGCGCGAACGAGGTAGTCGGCACGATCCCGCTCGGCAAGCGGCCGCGCGGCATCAAGGTGTCGCCGGACCGCACGCGGCTGTTCGTCGCCCTGAGCGGCTCGCCGCCGTCGCCGCCCGGCACCGACGCGAGCACGCTGCCGCCGCCCGACCGCTCGGCCGACGGCATCGGCGTGGTCGACCTCGCGGCCGGGGAGGTGGTCGACCTGATCCGCGCGGGCACCGACCCCGAGCAGCTCGCGCTCAGCGCGGACGGCACGCGGCTCTACGTCGCCAACGAGGACGCCGGCGAGGCGAGCGTGGTCGACGTCGCCAGCGGCGAGATCCTGGCCCGGCTCCCGGTCGGCGGCGAGCCCGAGGGCGTGCGCATCAGCCCGGACGGCAGCGTGGTCTACGTCACCTCCGAGGAGGACAACCAGGTTTCGGTCATCGACACCGCCGCCAACGAAGTGGTCGCGGTCTTCGAGGTGGGCGCACGCCCGCGCGCCTCGGGATTCTCGCCGGACGGCGCCCGCGCCTGGGTGACGGCGGAGAACAGCGGCACGGTGCACGTCGTCGACACGGCGGCCCACGAGGTCGTCGAGACCATCCAGCTCACCGGCGAGCTCGTGCGGCCGATGGGCGTCGTCGTGTCGCCGGACGCCTCGCGCGTGTACGTGACGAACGGCCGCGGGCGCGACGTGGTGGTCATCGACGCGGAGTCCCACGAGCCGCTGGCCGAGGTGGAGGTGGGCGAGCGGCCGTGGGGCATCGGCGTCAGCCCCGACGGCCGCTACCTGTACACCGCCAACGGTCCGTCGAACGACGTCAGCGTGGTCGACACCGAGACGCTGCGGGTGATCGCGCGGGTGCCGGCCGGCGAGCGCCCGTGGGGCGTCGCCGTCGTCCCGGCGCGGTGATCGGGACCGCACGCGGAGGCCGCGGACCATGCGCGAACCGGATCTGACCATCACGCTCGGCGTCGAGGAGGAGTTCTTCCTCGTCGACCCGCGGACGCGCGACCTGCTGACCGACCCCGACCCGGGCATCTTCGAGGAGTGCGAGCGGAGGCGCGGGCCGCACACGGTGGTGCACGAGGCCCTGCGCTCGCAGATCGAGACGGCCACGAAGGTCTGCGGATCGGTGGCCGAGGCCCGCGAGGCGCTGCTGGAGACGCGGCGCCTGGTCGTGGAGTCGGCGGCGCGCCGCGGGGCCGCGGTGATGGCCTCGTCCAGCCACCCCTTCGCCGCGTGGCAGTCGCAGCTCGTCACGCCCCGCGAGCGGTACGAGCGGCTCGCCGACACCTTCCAGGAGAGCATGCGGCGGCTGGTCGTCGGCGGCATGCACGTCCACGCCGGCTTCGGCGATCCCGACTCCCGCATCCGGGTGATGACCGCCGTCCGGCGCTACCTGCCGCTGCTGCACGCGCTGTCGACGTCGTCGCCCTTCCAGGGCGGCCGCGAGACCGGGTTCAAGTCCTGCCGGTTGAGCGTCATGGGAGCTCTGCCGCGCACCAGCATGCCGGGCCCGCTGCTGTCGCGGGGGGACTACGAACGCATCGTGGCCGCCTACCAGCGGATGGAGTTCATCGCGGACGGCAGCGAGCTGTGGTGGGACGTGCGGCCCTCGCAGGACTTTCCCACGGTGGAGATGCGGATCTGCGACGCCTGTCCGCGGCTCGAAGACGCGCTGACCATCGTCGCGCTCTACGCCGCGCTGGTGCGGCGGCTGCTGCAGCTCGACGCCCGGCGCCTGCTGCCGCCCGATCCGCCCACCGAGATCATCGCCGAGAACCGCTGGCTCGCCCAGCGCTACGGCGTGCTGGCCTTCCTCGGCAACGTCTGGGGCGCCGGCGGCCGGGTAGACGTCGCGGACTACGCGGCCCGCCTCGTCGAGGAGCTGGCGAACGACGCCCGCGACCTCGGCTGCGAGGACGAGGTGCGGCGCGCGCACGCCATCATCCGCGACGGCAGCGGCGCCGACCGGCAGCTCGACCGGTATCGTCTTCGCCGGTTGGAGGGCGACGGCGAGGAGCAGGCGTTGCGGTCCGTGGTCGATCTGGTGATCGCCGAAACGCGCGAGGGCGTCGAGGCCGCCGCCGAGCGGTCTGCGCCGTAGAACGGCGCGGATTCCTGGAGGATTGGGTTGGCGCCGAGCGGAGCCGCGGGCGACGATCGGCGGGCTGGCCGGCGCGGCGCCGACGCCGGAACCGACGATGCTGACCGCGGACGATCTGCGCGCGTCGATCGCGGACCGCGAATCCGACCGGATGGACTGTGGCGGGGCGTCGAGTCGTTCCGCGAGCCGGGCCGCCGTGGTATAACGGGGGCCGGGCCGCGGAGCGCGGCTCGGCACCGGCCGGCGCGGGGAGCAGGGAGGACAAGGACGATGAACGGTATGCACTGCTGCGGCTTCATGCGTTTCGCCGTCCGCGCCGCGGTCGCCGCCGCCGTCGCGGGGCTGGCGCTGCTGGCCGCGGCCGGCTTGGCGGGAGCGCAGACCGCGGGCGCGGAGCCGACCTTCACGAAGGACGTGCTGCCGATCCTGCAGCGCGCCTGCCAGCAATGCCACCGGCCCGGGTCGGTGGCGCCGATGTCGCTGCTGACGTACGCCGAGGTCCGGCCCTGGGCGCGCGCCATCCGCGACAAGACCGCGCGGCGCGAGATGCCGCCCTGGTTCATCGAGCGCAACGTCGGCGTCCGCGCCTTCAAGGAGGACCCGTCGCTGACGGACGAGGAAATCGCCGTCCTCGGGCGCTGGGCCGCGGCCGGGGCGCCGCGCGGCGACCCCGCCGACGCTCCGCCGCCGATCGAGCTGGCGGCGCTCGACGAGTGGCGCATCGGGACGCCGGAGTGGATCGTCGAGCTCCCGGAGGAGCAGACGATCGGGGCGGTGGACGCCGACCGCTGGCTCGACCTCTGGGCCGACTCCGGCCTGACCGAGGACCGCTACATCCGGGCGGTCGAGACCAAGCCGTCGCCCGGCGCCTACCCGGTCGTGCACCACGTGGCGACCTCGATGCTCTGGGAGGACGAGGACGGCGAGGAGGGCGGCGGGTTCCTCAACGAGTACGCCATGGGCAAGAACGGCGACATCTTCCCCGAGGGCACCGGCCGGCTGATCCGGGCGGGCACGCAAGTCCGCTTCAACATGCACTACAGCTCGGTCGGCGAGGAGATCACGGACCGCACGCGGGTCGGCTTCCAGTTCTACCCGGTGGGGCACGTGCCGGAGCGGGTCCTGATCTCGCGGCACGTCGGCGACAGCTTCGACACCCTCGACATCCGGGCCGGCGACGACAACGCCCGCAGCGACGGCTACTACGTGCTGCCGGAGCCGACGCAGGTCACCGGGTTCCAGCCGCACATGCACATCCGCGGGAAGCGCATGTGCGTCGAGGCGATTCATCCCGACGGCCGCATCGAGACGCTGAGCTGCACGAAGCACAACTTCGGCTGGCACATCGTCTACAACTACGCCGACCACGAGGCGCCGCTGCTGCCGGCCGGCACCATCCTGCACGTGATCGGCTGGCACGACAACACCGCGTCGAACCGCTACAACCCCGACCCGAAGAACTGGGTGGGCTTCGGCAACCGCTCCATAGACGACATGAGCTTCGCCTGGATGAGCTTCTACCACATGCCGTCCGACGAGTTCGAGCGCAGGCTGGAGGAGCGCGCGCGTGCGGCCGACGACTGACCCGGACGCCGCGCGTTCCCGAGGGGCCGCGAGGAGGGCGCCGCGCCGCCGCCGGCTCCGCCATGCCGCGCCGCTCGCCGGCCTGCTGCTGCTCGGCGGCGCGGCGGCGGCGTCCGCCCAGACCTACCACAGCGGCCAGAACCTGCAGCCGGTCTTCGAGGGCTGGGAGCGGAACGCCGACGGCAGCTTCAACATGGTCTTCGGCTACCTGAACCGGAACTACGAGGAGCATCTGAACGTGCCGGTCGGGCCGGACAACCACTTCGCGCCGGGCGAGGCCGACCGGGGGCAGCCGACGTTCTTCTATCCGCGGCGGCAGCGCGTCATCTTCCGCGTCCGCGTCCCGGCGGACTGGGGCGACAGGGAGCTGGTGTGGACGGTCACCGCCCACGGCCGGACGGACCGGGCGGTCGGCTGGCTGGTGCCGGAGCAGATCATCGACGACCAGGTGATCGCCATGAACCGCTCCGGCGGCGGCGCGCCGGACGTCGTCAACGCGGCGCCCGCCGTCGCGCTGGTCGAGAGCGCCGAGCGGACGGCGCGGGTGGGCGAGCCGCTGACGCTGACCGCGATCGTCCGCGACGACGGCGTCCCGGCGTTGCGTCCGGCCCGCCGCAGCCGCCCGCCCGGCCGCCGCAACGCGCTCGGCCTGCGTCTGGCCTGGATACAGTACCGCGGACCCGGAACGGTGGACTTCGACCCCTGGAGCGCCCCGATGGAGGACCACACCCCGGGCTGGACGCCGCCGCCCCTGCCCGAGGACGGCCGCGTCGTGACGACGGCCCGCTTCAGCGCGCCGGGGACCTACGTCGTCCGCGGGATGGCCGACGACGGCCATCTGTATTCGGCCGCCGACGTGACCGTCACCGTCACGCCGTGACCACTCCGGACCCCGGCCGGCCGGCGCCCGGCCGTCAAGGGCTTCCCGAGCCGGACCCGGCCGGCGGCCGGACAAGCGTCAGCCCGCTCGGCCGGCGCCGGGGTAGCCCGGGCGTAGCCGGCTACCGTCCTTCGTCCGGCAGCACCACCGCCACGCTGTTGACGTCCCGGGCGTGCTTCGAGGCGTCGTAGACCCCGCGCTCGCGCATGATGCGGCGCAGCAGCTCGGCCGTGTGGTCGGCGCGCTTGACGGTGCCGGTGTAGTGCACGCCGTCGGCGATGCGCAACGGCGTCCAGCCCTCGCGGCTCTCGGCGAGCAGGTCCGCGCCCCGCGCGGCCAGAAACTCGACGATCGGGTTCGCGCCGCGCAGCGCGGCGCCGTGCAGGGCCGTGTAGCCCCGGTCGTCGGCCCGGTCGACGCCGCGGTCGCCGAGCTCCCAAGCCAGCCGCACGGCGTCGAACGCCTCCTCGTTGGTGCCGGCGCTCTCGCCGACGTTGAAGATGCCGACGCCGGCCGCCACCATCAGCGGCGAGGCGTTCCCCGCGGTCGGCGTCCGGGTGTCGGCGCCGTACTCCGCCAGCAGGCGCATCAGCGGGACGTCGGCGTGCTTGGCGGCCAGCAGGTAGGGGGTTGCGCCGACGCGGTTCAGGTTGTTGCGCTCGCGGTTGTTGAACCGCTCGGTCTGGCGCGCGTTCGGGTCAGCGCCGCGGTCGAGCAGGAAGCGGGCGAAGGCCAGCGTGTCGACCCGGTCGAGCAGCACCACCGGCGGCATGCCCTTGCCGGAGTTGGGCCGCCGCGTGTAGGCCAACTGGTGCAGCGCCGTCCAGCCCTGTTCGGCCGCGTTCGGATCGGCGCCGCGCTCGACCAGGTACTGTGCCAGCGCGAAGTGCCCGTTCATCACCGCCAGGACCAGCGCGCTCGTGCCCGCGGCCGGGTCGCGGCGTCCGGACGGACCGGCGGCGTCCCCGCCGGCGGCGGGCGGGCGGATCGCGTCGCCGGCGTCGGCGCCGGCGGCGAGCAGCGCGCGCACCGCGTCGGCGGCGCCCGCGCGGACGGCGTAGAGCAGCGCCGACCAGCCGGCGGCGGAGCGCTCGTCCACGTCCGCGCCGCGTTCGACGAGCGCGTGGACCGCGCGGGCGTGGTTCTCCGCGGCGGCCCAGTGCAGGGCCGTCTGGCCGCGCCAGCCCTCCCGCGCCCGCGGGTCGGCGCCGCGGTCCAGCAGCAGCCGCAGCACGTCGGCGGCGCCGGTGCGCGCCGCCGTCATCAGCGCCGTCTCGCCCTCGGGCAGCGCCGTGTTCGGGTCGGCGCCGGCGTCGAGCAGCGCCTCGACGACCGACGCGTCGCCGCGGCCGGCCGCCAGGGTCAGCGGCGTCACGCCGTAGCGGTTGGCGGGGGCGGCCACTGCCCCGGCCCCGAGGAGCAGCCGCGCCGTCTCGACGTCGCCTCGGTACGCCGCCCAGTGCAGCGCGGCCGTGCCGTCGGCCTCGGCGGCGTCGACGTCGACCTGCCCGTTCAGCAGGGCGCGGACCGCCCCGGCGTCGGCCTTCCGGGCCGCCTCCACCAAGGGCGGTCCGTCCGCGGCGCCGGCCGGTTCCGCAACGGCGAGACCCGCGAACGCCGCGAGGAGGAGGACGCCTGACCACGACGCGACTCGGTTGTCCATTCGCATCCGCATGCCGGTGTCTCCTCCCCGGTTATGGCCGCCGCCGGTCTCGCGGCTCGTGGAACACGCGCCCGGCGCCGGCGAGCGGCGTGATTCGATCCACCCGCTCCGCCGCTTCCATGCTAGCGCAGATCGTTCCCGGTCCTCCACCGCCGATTGGCGGTTGACAACGAGTCGGAACGGCGTAGGATCCAACAGGTCGGGGCAGCCCGGTGCGGTGACGGTTCGAGGCCGCCCCCCGGTGACGGTACAGCCGATGACGCGATACGCAACCGCCCTGTTCGGCGTCTGGATGGCGGCGGCGGCGACCGCCCCCGCGTCGGCCGCCGGCGCGGCGCGGCAGGCGGCCGCGGCGCCGGAGCCGGCCGCCCGGCACGCGGCGCTGCTCGAGCGCTACTGCCTCACCTGCCACAACGAACGGCTCGCCGCCCGCGGGACGGTCCCCGTGGTGTTGCGGACGGCCGATCTGGCCGACGTGCCCGGCGCCGCCGAGGTCTGGGAGAAGGTGATCCGCAAGCTGCGCACCGGCTCGATGCCGCCGGCGGGCCGCCCGCGGCCCGAGCCCGGCGCCGGCGCCGCGTTCGCCTCGTGGCTGGAGACGGAGATCGACCGCGCCGCCGCGGCGCGTCCCCATCCGGGACGCACGGAAACGCTCCACCGGCTCAACCGGGCGGAGTACCGGAACGCGGTCCGCGATCTGCTGGCCCTCGACGTCGACGCGGCGGCGCTCGTGCCGGCCGACGACCAGAGCTACGGCTTCGACAACGTCGCCGGGGTGCTGAAGGTCTCGCCGACCCTGCTCGAGCGCTACCTGGACGCGGCGCGCACCGTCAGCCGGCTGGCCGTGGGGGCTTCGCCGCTGGCGCCGGGCGGCGAGACGTTCCGCGTCGTCTCCGACTCCTCGCAGTACCGCCACCGGGACGGCCTGCCGTTCGGCACGCGCGGCGGCCTGTCGGTGGAGTACAACTTCCCGCGCGACGCCGAGTACGAGATCGAGCTGGCGCTGCTCGACCTGTTCGCCGGCGCCCCCATCCGCGAGCCGCACGAGCTCGAGCTGAGCGTGGACGGCGAACGGGTGGCGGTCTTCCGCCTGACGCCGCCCGACCCCGCCCGCGATCAGGGCGCGGCCTACAACCGCGGCCCCGAATCGCTGCGCGCGCGCGTGCAGGCCGGGGCCGGCCCGCGGCGGGTGACGGCGGCGTTCGTCAAGAAGACCGACGCCCTGGCGGAGAGCCTCCGCCGGCCGTTCGACCGGCCCCACGGCGAGGGCGACTATCTGCTCTACCAGCCGCACCTGGGCGCGATGACCATCTCCGGGCCGTTCGACGCCACCGGCGCCGGGGACACGCCGTCGCGCCGCCGCGTCTTCGTCTGCCGGCCGGAGAGCGCCGCGGACGAGACGCCGTGCGCGCGCCGGATCCTCTCGACGCTGGCCCGGCGCGCCTGGCGGCGGCCGGTGACCGAGGACGACGTCGCCGCGCTGTTCGCCTTCTACGCCGAAGGCCGCGCGGCCGGCGGCTTCGAGGCCGGCGTCGAGCGGGCGTTGCGGGCGCTGCTGGTGAGCCCCGACTTCCTGTTCCGCGTCGTGTCGGACCCGCCGGGGGCCGCGCCGGGGACGCCGTATCGGCTGAGCGGCCTGGAGCTGGCGTCGCGCATCTCGTTCTTCCTCTGGAGCAGCATTCCGGACGACGAGCTGCTCGACGCCGCGATCGCGGGCCGCCTGCGGGACGCCGAGGCCGTCGAGCGGCAGGTGCGGCGGATGCTGGCCGACCCGCGCTCCGAGGCGCTGGCGAAGAACTTCGCCGGCCAGTGGCTGCGCCTGCGCAACGTCTCCGGCGCGCTGCCGTCCGACGTCCTCTTCCCCGACTTCGGCGAGAGCCTGCGGCAGGACTTCGTGCGCGAGACCGAGCTCTTCTTCCACGGCGTCCTGCGGGAGGACCGCGCCGTCACCGAGCTGCTCACCGCGGACTACACCTTCCTCAACGAGCGGCTGGCCCGGCACTACGGCGTCGCCGGCGTCTACGGCGGCGACTTCCGGCGCGTGGCGCTCACGGACCCCGCCCGGCGCGGTCTGCTCGGCCAGGGCAGCATCCTGACCGTGACCTCGTATCCCGACCGCACGTCGCCGGTCGGCCGCGGCAAGTGGGTGCTGGAGAACGTCCTGGGGACGCCGCCTCCCCCGCCGCCGCCCGACGTGCCGGAGCTGGTGCCGGCCGGGGACTCGGGCCAGGCGCTGGCGATGCGCGAGCGCATGGAGCGGCACCGGGCGAACCCGGTCTGCGCGAGCTGCCACCGACTGATGGACCCGCTGGGGCTGGCCCTGGAGAACTTCGACGCGATCGGCCGCTGGCGCGGCCACATGCCGGGCGGGACGGCCATCGACGCGTCCGGATCGATGCCGGACGGCGCGGCCTTCGACGGACCCGCGGACCTGCGGGAGCTGCTGGTCCGCAACCCGGAGCAGTTCGCGACCGTCGTGACCGAGAAGCTGCTGACCTACGCCCTCGGCCGCGGGGTGGAGTACCGGGACGCGCCCGCCGTCCGGGCGATCGTCCGCGCGTCGGCCGAGCGCGGCTACGGGCTGGCGTCCCTGGTCGTGGGCGTCGTCCGGAGCGCGCCGTTCCGGATGCGGCTGGCCGGGAGCGGCGCGGCCGCTGATTGATCGATCGTCGGTGTCGGGAGCGCGCGGTTCGGCGGCGGGAGCGGACGTGGGCGGGACTGGAACGGGTCGAGCGGAACGAAGGTAACCGATCAGGAGTAGCCGTCATGTTCATCACGAAGACCGCGTTGCCTCGTCGGACGTTCCTGCGCGGGGTGGGCGTCACCCTCGGCCTGCCGCTGCTGGACGCGATGGCGCCGGCCGCCACGGCGCTGGCGAAGACGGCGGCCGCGCCGGTGCGGCGCCTCGGCTTCGTCTACATCCCGAACGGGGCGGTGATGAGCCACTGGCAGCCGGACGGGGAGGGCGCGCTGACCGGGTTCTCGCCCACGTTGAGTCCGCTCGCGCCGTTCCGCGACCAGGTCATCGTGCCGATCGGCCTGAGCCAGAAGCAGGCCGAGGCGCTCGGCGACGGCAACGGCGAGCACTCGCGCGCCGGCACGGTCTGGCTGAGCGGCGTGCACCCGAAGGAGACCGAGGGCGCCGACGTCCGCAACGGCGTCACGGCCGATCAGATCGCCGCGCGGCACATCGGCGGCGACACGCCGTTGCGGTCGCTCGAGCTGGCGATGGAGCAGACCTACCTGATCGGCAACTGCGACAACGGCTACAGCTGCGTCTACACCAACAGCATCTCGTGGCGGACGGCGACGACCCCGAACCCGCACGAGACGAACCCCCGCGTCGTCTTCCAGCGCCTCTTCGGCGACGGCGGCTCGCGCGAGGAGCGGCTGGCGCGGATGCGGGAGGACCGCAGCATCCTCGACTGGGTGACGGCCGACGCCGCGCACCTGAAGAACAAGCTCGGCCCCGCGGACCGCCGCAGCGTGAACGAGTATCTCGACTCCGTGCGCGAGGTCGAGCGGCGGCTGCAGGCGGCCGAGCGCCAGCAGAGCGAGTCGGTGCTGGCGCTGCCCGACCGGCCCGTCGGGGCGCCGGAATCCTACGACGAGCACGCGAAGCTGATGTTCGACCTCGTGGCGCTGGCCTTCCGGGCCGACGTCACGCGCGTCTTCGTCCTCACGCTCGGCAAGGAGCAGACCAACCGCGCCTATCCCGAGCTGGGCGTCGACGCCGCCCACCACGCGGTCTCGCACCACCAGCACGACCCGCTGAAGTTCGAGCAGGGCCACAAGATCAACCAGTACCACGTCGGTCTGACGGCGCACTTCCTGAAGGCCCTGCGGGCGGCCCCGGACGGCGACGGCAACCTGCTCGACCACTCGCTCGTGCTCCACGGCGGCGGCATCAGCGACGCGAACGAGCACTCGCACATCGACCTGCCGCTGGTCCTCGTCGGCGGGGCGGGCGGGGTCCGGGGCGGCAAGGTCCTGCGCCATCCGAAGGACACGCCGATGAACAACCTGCTCATGGCCATGCTGGAGCGGGGCGGCGTGAACACGGAGAAGTTCGGCGACGCCACGGGCACGCTGCCGCTGGAGCCGCTCTCCGGCGTGTAGCGGGGCGGACGCCGCCGGGAGGTGACGGCGCCGCGGCCCGGTCGGCCTCTGTCGCGCAGTCGGGACGCGGAGCCGTCTCCACGTACGCGGGGGCGGACTTCGATCGCGGGCCGCCAGCTCCTCCCCGGACGGGCCGTCTCCACGTACGCGGGGGCGGACTCGCGCCGCGGCCCAGGACCAGGGAGCGCCGCGCGCCGTACAACGCCGACGCCCGGCCGTTCAGGAGTCCGCTCCCTTCTGCACGGGCTCCTAGTCGGACCGTAGCGCCGCCACCGGATCGAGCAGCGCGGCGCGGCGCGCCGGACCTACGCAGGCGGCCGTCGTCACCCCGGCGAGGACGGCGAGGACCGCCGCCAGGGTCGCCGGGTCCGCGGGCGAGACCTGCACCAGCAGACCCTGGATCACGCGGCTCGCGGCGAACCCGCCGGCGGCGCCCAGGGCCAGCCCGGCGCCCACCTGCGCCAGCGTGCTCCGGACGACGGCCCAGACCACCTGCCCGGGACGCGCGCCCAGCGCCGTGCGGACGCCGATCTCGTGCTCGCGCCGCGTGATGGAGTACGCCGTCACCGAGTGGATGCCTATCGACGACAGCACGAGGGCGACCCCCGCGAAGACGGTCAGCAGGCCGCTGAAGAGCACGTACGTCCAGAGGTTGTCCCGGAGCCTCGTCGACAGCGGCTGGACGCCGGACACCGGCTGGTCCGGGGCGGCGGCCCGCACCGCCTCCCGCATCTGCGGCGCGAAGGAGGCGGGCGGCCCCGTGGTCAGGGCGTGGAGCGTGAACGACTGCTGCACGATCGGCCCGGGTTCGGCCCACAGGCGGTACGGCAGGTAGACGATCGGATCCGGGTCCGTTTCGGTGGCGCGCTGGCGGATCGTCGGGCCGAGCCCGACGATCGTCAGCCACGGCCCCGGCGGGTCGCCCGGCCAGGACAACCGGATACGCCGGCCCAGCGCGTCCTCGCCCGGAAAGAAACGCGCCGCGAACCGCTCGTTCACGACGGCGGCGGGGACCGCGTCGCCGCGTCCGTCGTCGAACGTCAGCCCCCGGCCGCGGAGCAGGGGGGCGTCGAGCGACTCGAAGTACCGCCCGCCGACGCGCATCATGACCACTTCCGGCGCGGGCGTCCCCTCGGCCGCCGGCCGCCCGTCGATCTCGAGGGACTGGAACGCGCCGCCGCCGAGCGGCGAAGTGTCGGCGAACGTCGCCGCCCGGACCCCGGGCATCGCGCTCAGACGCTGCCGAACCCGCTCCATGAAACGGATCCGGTCCTCCTCCGCGGGGTACGTCCGCCCCGGCAGGGTCACCACCCCGACGAGCACCCGGTCCGGGTCGAGCCCGAGGTCCAGGCGGTTGAGCTCCTGAAAGCTCCGAATCATCAGCCCGGCGCCGGAGAGCAGGATCACCGTGAGCGCCACTTCCACCACCACCATCGCCGCCGTCAGCCGGCGCGCGCGCGTCCCGCCGGAACCGGACCGCCCGCCTTCCTGGAGCAACGCCGCGACGGGGACGCCGGAGACGTGGAGCGCCGGCGCCAGGCCGAACAGCAGGCTCGTGCCGACGCAGACGAGGACGAAGAACGCGAAGACCGCCGGGTCGGCCGTGAACTCCACCCACCAAGGCATGCTGACGTCCCGCGTCAGGACGTCGAGCAGCCGCACCCCGGCGAGGCCGAGACCGAGGCCGGCGACGCCGCTCGGCACGCCGAGCGCCAGACTCTCGACGAGCAGTTGCCGGACGACCGCCCAGCGGGTGGCGCCTTGGGCCACCCGCAGGGCCACTTCGCGCGCCCGGTGCGCCGAGCGCGCCAGCAGCAGGTTGGCGACGTTCGCGCAGGCGATGAGCAGCACGAACACGACCGCTCCCATCAGCGTCACCACGAGCAGGGCGGCGTCGCCGTTCACCAGGTCGTTGAAGGTCTGCACGAAGGCGCCGGCCGCCTCGTTGGTGTCCGGATACGCCGCCTGCAGCCGCGCCGCGATCGTGCGCATCTCGGCGTCGGCCGCCTCGAGTCCGACGCCGGGCGCCAACCGGCCGACGGTCGCCAGCATCCGGTTGTCGCGCAGGTTCAGCGCCGCGGTCGGCTGCAGCGGCTGCCACGTGTCCGAGTCGACCGGGAACCGCATGCCTTCCGGCATCACGCCCACGATGGTCGCCGGCTCGTCGTCGACCCGCACGGCCCGGCCGAGCACGCCGGGGTCCCCCCCGTAGCGGTCCTGCCAGACGCGGTGGCTCAGGATGACCGTCCGCGGGGCGCCCCGCTCCCCCTCCTCGGGCCGGAAGTCCCGCCCGAGCAGCAGCGGCTGGCCGAGCAGGCCGAAGGTGTTCGGCGTGACGAGCGCCCCGTTCACCTGCTCGGGCGCGCGGCCGGCGTCGCTCAGGTTCGCGGTGTCGCTGATGCTGAACGCCGCGAGGCCGCTGAACGACGACGCCGCGTCGCGATAGTCCTCGAAGTCGGGCAGCGAGACGCCCCGCGTCTCGCCGCTCGCCAGATCGCGCCCCGAGACGCTGACGATGCGGTGCGGGTCGTCGTACGGCAGGCCGCGGATCAGGACCGCGTTGACGACGGTGAAGACCGCGGTGTTCGCGCCGATGCCCAGCGCCAGCGCCGCGGCCGCCATCACCGTCAGGGAACGGTCGCGGACGAGCCGCCGGAGCGCGTAGCGGACGTCCTTCCCGATCATCGCTGCACGGAGGTCGACCGGGCCAGGGCCTCGACGCACGAAGCGGTGTCGAGCATTTCGGACGCGAACCCCACGGCCGGCGGATTGGGCGGCAGGGGCCCCTGCCAGAACAGATGCTCCGGCCAGCCGCCGTCGGGGCGCTGCCGCCCCAGGATGCGCTCGAGCGTGGCCCACAGCGCTTCGCCCGCCGGCGGGGCCCCGAGCAGGTGCAGGGCGGAGAGGGAGCGCGCGGTGCGCAGCGTGTCGCCGTAGCCGCCGTCCGCGCCGCGCCGGGCGCGGATGCGGTCCGCGAGCGGCGGCCCGAGGTCCTGCAACGCGGGGGCGCCGCGGCGGCGGGCGCGGGCGAGCGCGTCGTAGAGGTCGAGGGTGTCGGGGTAGTAGTGGGAGCTTCCTTCCGCGCCGCCTTCCCGGACCAGGCCGGCGAGCCAGGACGCCGCCCGTCCGCCCAGCTCGTTCCGGCCCTGGACGGCGAGGTACCCGACGACGTTGGCGTTCACCACGCTGTCCACGTCCCGGCCGTCCCCGCCGTCGGGCGGGGACAACCAGGTTCTGAACCGGCCCCGCTCGTCCTGCGCCGCCGGCAGGCAGCCGAGGTTCGCGCCGAACAGCACCCAGGGGTGTCCCGGCGCCGCCTGCGAGCAGAGGCTGAGGCTGTCGAGGTCGTTCGGGAGGCTCGGCCAGTAGCGCCACACGCCCGGATAACGCATGGACCGGACGATGAACGCACCGGCGCGGCCGCGCAACGCCCCGAACCCCGAGTCGCCGAGGGGGGCCAGGGTCAGCGCGCCGAGGGCGGCGACGAAGGGCGCGAACTCCTCCTGCGCCGGCCCCTCGAGGTCGAGGTTCCAGTACATCCGCGACGGCCACGCCCCGTCGGAGCGGACCGCGGCTTCGAGAAAGCCGCGCCCCCGGTCCACGGCGTCGAGCGCCGCCTCCCGAAGCCGCGGCGGGACGTCCGCGGCCGGGGCGGCGCCCGGCGGCGGGCGGCCGGCGAAGGACCCTGACGCGCCTGACGCGGTCGGCACGGTGGCGCAAGTGTACCAGCCGGCCGCCGGGAGCGACAAGACGCCGCCCTGCCGTACGGCGCCGCCAGCGGGTTATACTGCATCCTTGTTCCACTACAGCAAGGTCTTTCGGGAAGAAGCGCTCGCCCGCCGGTCGCGCCCGGAGCCCCTCGACGATCGACTCCAGGTCACGGCGCCGCACGAGTGGGTGGCGCTGACCGGAATCGGCCTGGCGCTGCTGGCGCTGTCGGCCTGGGGGGTGTCGGGCCGCGTGGAGCGCAGCCTCTCGGTCGACGTGGTGCTGGTCCAGCCGGGCGGGCGCCACGCCGTGACCTCCCCCGTGTCCGGCGACGTGGTCGAGGTTCTGGCGGAGGTCGGCGACTTCGTCGACGCCGGACAGGAGATCGCGCGGGTCCGCCCGCTGGAGGCCCGGCGCGAGGCCCGGATCACGCGGCGGATCGTGGACGCGGTCGAGGAAGGGCTGCGCGGGGACGCCGCCGCGCCGCGGGAGGCGCTGCTCGCGGCGGCGCGGGACCAGCTCGGAGCCGTCGAGATGCGCGCCGGGGAAGCGATCGTCGCGCCGCGGGAGGGGACGCTGGTGGCGCACGGTCTGACCCCGGGCCGGCCGGTGCGCGCCGGGGAGACGGTCGCCCGCATCCGGGGCCGGTCCGCGGGCGCCTGGCAGGCGCTGGCCTTCGTCTCCGCGAACGACGCCGGGCGGCTCGCCGGCGGCATGGACGCCGACGTGCGGGTGGCGCTGCCTGGCCGGGCGGTCCCGAGCGCGCTGGCGGCCCGGGTGGCGGAGGTCTCCCCCCGGCCGGCCGCCGCGCCCGCATGGCTCGCCGACCTGGGTCTTTCGACGCCCGCGCCCGCGCACCTGCTGCGGCTCGTCCTGAACGCCCCGCCGGATCGGCCGCTCGACGGCGCGGGCGGGCGGGCGCGGATCGTGCTGGGCCGGCAGTCCCCCGCGGCCCTGCTGCTGGCGGGCGGGAGCGGCTGACGCGCGCCGCCGTCCCGCCGCGGCGCGCGGCCCCCCGGGGCGCCGTCCTCCCGGCCGCCGCGGCGCGGTGCGGCGGCGGCGCGGCAAGGCGATGTTCGATCCATCCCAACTGAACGACTCGCTGAAGCGGGTGCGCGCGGCCCGCGCGGCCCGCGAGGCCCTTCCGCGGCCCCGGCGGGTGCGCACGCCGCTGCTGCTGCAGCTCACCCAGACCGAGTGCGGGGCGGCCTGCCTCGGCATCGTGCTGGCGTACTTCGGGCGCTGGGTCTCCATCGAGGAGCTGCGCGAAACCTGCTCGGTCGGCCGCGACGGGTGCAACGCGGCCGACATTTTCCGCGCCGCGCGCCACTACGGTCTCCACGCCCAGGCGTGGCGCAGGCAGCCGGGAGAGCTCCGGCCCCTGCCGCTGCCGATGATCCTCTACTGGGAGTTCCGCCACTTCGTCGTCCTCGAAGGATTCGGCAAGGGGCGTTTCCTGATCAACGACCCGGCCAACGGCCACCGGACGATGAGCGAGGAGGAGTTCGACCAGGCGTTCACGGGGATGACGCTGACGTTCCGGCCGGGGCCCGATTTCCGGCCGGGGGGGATCCGCCCCGGCGTCCTGCGCCGCGTCGGGCCGTGGCTGCGCGACGTCCGCAAGCCGCTCGCGTTCGCGGCCTGCTGCGGCCTGCTGCTGGCGCTGCCGTCGCTGGCGCTTCCGCTGCTGGTGGGGCTGTTCGTCGACGGCGTGCTCTCCGGGCGCCAACCGGCCTGGGGCGAGGCGCTGATCGGACTCCTGCTCGCCGCCGCCGGGCTGCTCTACGTGCTCACGTGGCTCCGCGAGCGCTGTCTCAACCGGCTCGCCGTGCGCCTCTCCGTCGACCACGCCGAGCGTTTCATGACCCGGCTGTTCCGGCTTCCCATGCGGTTCTTCGCCGACCGCATGGCCGGCGACCTGACCTCCCGGATCCAGCTCCTCGATTCGGTCGCGGCCGTCGCGACGCGGCACTTCGTCGGCATCCTGATCGAGCTCGTCACCAGCGTGGCGTTCCTCGGACTCATGCTGGCCTACGACCCGCTGCTCTGCGGCCTGGTCGTCGGACTGGGCGCGCTCGGGGCCGCGGCCATGCGCCTGCTGGCCCGGGTCCGCGTGGACGAGAACCGCCGGCTCAGACGCGAGCAGGGCCTGCTCCACGGAGTCGGAATGGCCGGCCTCGACCGCATCGACGTCCTGCAGGCGACCGCCGCCGAGGACGACTTCTTCTCCCGCTGGACGGGGCGCCAGGCGCGGGAGCTGCTGGCCCGGCAACGGTTCGCCGAGCTCGGCGCCGTGAACGCGGCCCTGCCGGTGCTCTTCCTGATCACCGGCAACGCCGCCGTGCTCGGTTTCGGGGGCTGGCGGGTCCTGTCGGGCGACATGAGCCTCGGCATGCTGACCACGTTCTACATGGCGGCGGCGCACTTCCTGCAACCGATCGGACGCTTCATCCAGCTCGCCGACGTGTTCCAGATGCTGGAAGCGGACCTGCACCGTCTCGACGACGTCTTCGACGCGCCCGAGGACCGCGCCCTGGGGCGCGTCGCGGACGGCGCCCCGGGCCGGGTCTCCGCCTTCGGCGGGCGGCTGCGGCTGAAGGGCCGGGTGGAGCTGCGCAACGTCACGTTCGGCTACCAAGCCAACCGCGAACCGGTGCTCGACGACTTCAGCCTGACCATCGAGCCCGGCCAGCGGGTGGCCGTCGTCGGCCCCAGCGGGTCGGGCAAGTCGACGCTCTCGGCGCTGGTGGCCGGCGTCCACCGGCCGTGGTCGGGCCGGATCCTGATCGACGGGCGCCCGCTCGACGAGATTCCCCGCGATCTGCTGACCAGCTCGGTCTCCCTCGTCGACCAGCACGTCTTCCTGTTCGCGGACACGGTGCGCGACAACCTGACCATGTGGATCCCCGAGGTGCCGGACGAGCTCCTGGTGGCGGCCGCGCGGGACGCGGCCGTCCACGACGAGATCATTTCCCGGCCGCTCGGCTACGACGCGCCGGTCGAGGAGGGGGGGCGCAACTTCAGCGGCGGCCAGCGCCAGCGCCTCGAGATCGCGCGCGCGCTGGTCAACGATCCGTCGGTGCTGATCCTGGACGAGGCGACCTCCTCGCTCGACGCGATCACCGAGGTGCGCATCGACGACGCCCTGCGGCGCCGGGGATGCGCCTGCCTCATCGTGGCCCACCGGCTGAGCACCATCCGCGACTGCGACCTGATCGTCGTCCTCGACGGCGGGCGCGAGGCGCAGCGGGGCTCCCACGAAGAGTTGATGCGGGACGGCGGCGGGCTGTACCGCCAGCTCGTGGAGTCGAGCTGAACGCGCCGCCGGAGGGGACGTGGAAGAAGCGGCGGCGAGCGGGCTCGGGCGGATCGCGACGGCGCGGGGCGAGGCGTTCGCCGGCGGCGGCAACCGGCCCGTCGAACTCTCCGACCCCGAGACGGTGTGGTACGTCGTCCGGGGCGCGGTGGACGTGTTCGTCGCCCGACGTTCCGGAAACGAGGCGGCGTCGGACTTCCGGCAGGTCCTGCGCGTGGGCGCCGGACGTCTGCTCTTCGGAATCGCCCCGGACGAGGGCGGCGCTCCCCAGGTGTGCGTCGCCAAGGGACTCCCCGGCGCCGAGCTGCGCCGCGTGCCGCGGGCGGCCTTCGCCGAAGAACCCGGGACCGCCGGGCCGCTGGCCGGGCAGATCGACGCCTGGATCATCGACTTCGCCGCGGCGATCGCCCGCGCGGTGACGCCGCGCCCGCGGCCCGGGCGTTTCCTGACCGCGGGCGAGGACGTCGACGCCGCGGGCGAAGGCGTGCTGGCGGCCCGCCGCGGCGTGGTCTGGGTCTCCAGCCCGGCGCGGGACGCGGCGTTCCTCGGCGCCGGCGAGCCGGCCGGCGACGGCCCCGGCTTCGCGCCGGTCACCGCCGACGCCTGGATCACGCTCTTCCGCCCCGGCCGGCTGGTCACCGCCTCGTCCGAGGCCCTCGACGCCCGCGGCCTCCTGTTCCCCGCGCTGGCCGAGTTCCATCGGCTGGCGCTGGCCGCCCACGCGCTCAACCAGCGCCTGACGCTGGTCGACACCGCCAACCTGCAACGGACCCAGTCCCTGCACCGCCGCCGCCGGGAGGAGGGCGCCCGCCGCGGCCTGTTCGGCGTCCTGGACGCCCGCCGCGCCCCGGCCGCGGACGAGGAATCGGCCCTGCCGGCGGCCCTCGAGAGAATCGGCCGCCACGAGGGTATCCGCTTCCGTTTTCCGGCCCGCCGACGGGAGGGCGGGGGGCCCGATCTCGCGGAGATACGGCGCTTGTCGGGCGTCCGCGCGCGCAGGGTCCGGCTCGCCGCCGGCGACCGCTGGTGGGTCGGCGACAGCGGGGCGCTGCTGGCGTTCCGCCGCGGGTCGGGAGACCCCGTGGCGCTGATTCCCGGCGCGGCGGGACGCTACCGGACGTTCGACCCGGAGACCGGCCGTTCGGAGCGGGTCACCGCGCGCCTGGCCCGCGAGCTCGACTCCGAGGCGCACTTCTTCTACCGGCCGCTGCCGCCGGAGCCGGTCCGCACCGGCGCCCTGGCGCGCTTCGCGTTCCGCGGGCTGCGCGGCGCCCTGACGCGCTTCGCCCTGGCCGGGACGTTCGCCGGCCTCGTGATGCTGGCGCCGCCCGTCCTGCTCGGCGCGCTGGCGGACCGCGTGATCCCGAGCGGGTCCGGCCGGCAGCTCCTGCAGGTGTCCCTGTCCCTGGTCCTGCTGGCGGTCCTCGCGGCGCTCCTGCAGACGTTCCAGGGCGCGGCCCTGATGCGGCTGGAGGCGCTGCCGTCGGCCCGCGTCGGCGCAGCGCTCTGGGACCGGCTGCTCGGCCTTCCGCGGCGGTTCTTCCGCCGCTTCTCCGCCGGCGATCTGGCCTTGCGCGTCATGGCCTTCCAGCAGCTCCGCGATCAGATCTCCGGCGTGGTCGCCAACGCCCTGCTGTCGGTGATCTTCCTGCTGCCGACGTTCGTCCTGCTGTTCCTCTACGACACCCGCATCGGCTGGATCGGCCTGGGGCTGGGCCTCCTGTCGCTCGGCGTGACGCTGGCCGTCGGCATCCTCCAGCTTCCCCTCCACCGGCGGCGGTTCGCGATCGCGCGGCGTCTGGCGGGCAAGCTGCTGCAGTTGCTGAACGGCGTCGGCAAGCTCCGGTCGACCGGCTCGGAGGGCATCGGGTTCGCCGTGTGGGCGGCCGGCTACCGGGAACAGAAGGAGGTCGAGCTGCGGCTGGCCGGACGGGACCGGCATCTGATCGCCTTCCTCTCCGCCGCTCCCCTGCTCGCCGCCGCGGCGGTGTTCGCGGCCGCGGCGCACGGCCGCGGCGGCGCGGCCCTGCCCGCCGGGGACTTCCTCGCCGTCTACGCGGCGTTCATGGTGTTCTACGCGGCGGTCGCCGGGCTCGGCGGGTCGTTCTCCGCCGTCGCCGCGATCCTGCCCGCGTTCCAGCAGGCGGCGCCGATCCTCGAGGCGGCGCCGGAGGCCGGCGCCGGGGGCGAACCGCCGCCGGCCTTGAGCGGCGACGTGCGCCTCGACCACGTGAGCTTCCGCTACGCCGAGGACGGCCCGCTGGTGCTCCGGGACGTCTCGATCCACGCCCGCGCCGGCGAGTTCGTGGCCGTCGTCGGGGAGTCCGGGGCGGGCAAGAGCACCCTGATGCGGCTGGCCGTCGGGCTCGAGACCCCGGCGTCGGGCGCCGTCTACTACGACGGGCGCGACCTCGGGCGCCTCGACGCGCGCGCCGTGCGCGCCAGGATCGGCATGGTGACGCAGGACGCGTCGCTGCAGCCCGGAACCGTGCTCGAGCACATCATCGGACTGTCCTCGGAACTCACCGAGGAGGACGCCTGGCGGGCCGCCCGGCTGGCCGCCGTCGACGAAGACGTCGCCGCCCTGCCGATGGGGATGCAGACGATCACCGGCGACGGTTCGCCGCTGTTCTCGGGCGGGCAGATCCAGCGGATCATGCTGGCGGCGGCGCTGGTCCGGGACCCCGTCGTCCTGTTCCTCGACGAGGCCACCAACTGGCTCGACAACCGCAGCCAGGCGCGGGTGATGGAGCACGTGGCGGGACTCGCGGTCACGCGGATCGTGAGCGCGCACCGCCTGTCCACCATCCGCATGGCGGACAGGATCCACGTGCTGCAGGGCGGCCGGGTGGTCCAGACCGGCGCCTTCGAGGAGCTGCAGGAGACCGAGGGGCCCTTTCGGGAGCTGGTCCGCCGTCAGATGATCTGACCCGGCCGGCCCCCGGCGGCGGGACGCCCGTGCGCCTCCTCCTCACGGGCGCCCCGCCGCCGTGAACGGGACCCTCGTCCTCGTCACCCGCCGATGGTTCCCACGGGGGGGTTCCACTCGGGGGGGTAGTTGTAGTCGGACCGGTCCCGCGTGCAGGTCTCCTCGTTCGTCCAGATGTTGCGCGTGCAATCGAGGCCGCCCGCCGCGGTCTCCAGGTCGGCCTCGGCGAGCCAGGCCGGCGGCGGAAGCACCAGATGGCTCGTGTCGCCGCGCTCCTCGTGCACCTCGATGGAGAACCCGTCCGGGATCGTCAGGCCCAGCTCCCTTTCGACGACGCGGGTCGGGTCGGCCAGCAGGCGGGCGCGGAACTCCTCGTCCCCGGCCGCCTTCTCGACCAGCCGTTCGCGCAACTCCGTGGCGGTCACGATTTTCTTGGTACTCATGCTCTTTCCTCCAGTCCTGTCCGTCTTTTCGGGACGGCGCCCGCGATCGGCAGGCCGTCGTGACGATGGTCCGCCGCGCCCGCCGGCCCGCTGCCGGCCGACAAGGTCACGAACGACCCCAGGTGTCCGAGTACCCCCAGCTCGCGTCGTAGTCGGCGCTGTCGCGCGTGCAGACCTGCTCGTTCGTCCAGATCGACTTGGGGCGGCAATCGACTCCCCCCGCCGCGGTCTCCATGTCGGCCTCGGCGAGCCAGGCCGGCGGCGGAAGTACCAAATGGCTCGTGTCGCCGCGATCCTCGTGCACCTTGATGGAGAACCCGTCCGGGATCGTCAAGCCCAGCTCCCTTTCGACGACGCGCGTCGGGTCGGCCAGCAGGCGGGCGCGGAACTCCTCGTCCCCGGCCGCCTTCTCGACCAGCCGTTCGCGCAACTCCGTGGCGGTCACGATCTTTTTGGAACTCATGCTCTTTCCTCCAGTTTCGTCCGTGCGTCTTCAGCGTCTTCGGTCGTTTCCGTCCTCGATCCGGGTTCGGCCCGTTCCGGCGGGACGGCGTGCGCGATGCCCCGCGTGACCAGCAGCCGGACGAATTCGTCGGCGAACGACGCCGGGTCTTCGTCCGGGGCCGCCGCGGCGGCCGATTCCCGCAAGGCGCCGACCGACACCGCCCCGTCCCGGAGCAGGGACGCCAGCAGGTCCATGCAGCGGCCGTCGAAGGTCCGGCGGTAGCCGTTCGCCTCCAGCACCGCGTCCCCGCCGGCGTCCCGCCGCAGGCTCGCGCGCGCGCCGCCCCGCAGCCGGATCCGGTGCCGCCCCCAGTCGGGCGCCCTCCACGGCTCGATGCGCGGGCCGAGGTTCGTCCGCGTGCGCTCGGACCAGGTCGAGCGCAGGTGGTCGTTGAACCTCCGTCCGACGTCTCCCCGCAGCTCGTCGAGGACGAGCTGCCCGAGCGCCGCGTAGTGGTCCTCGCCGGCGCCGTCCGCGGGATGGGGAAGGTCGCGGCGGAACGCCTCGTGGCGGGCGAGGCGGCCCGACAGCCACGACAGGAAGTCGAGCCCGGTGAGCGGGAGGACGCTGCAGGTGAGGTGCACGCTGCCGACGCCGTCCGCGCCGTCGTTCCCCTCGGCGCGGGCGTCGTGCCACCACCCCCGCGGGACGTAGAGGACGTCGCCCGCGTCGATCACCTCGCTCCACACCGCCTCGCCGGGGCGCGGGTTCGGTTCGGCGTCCCGGACGAGCGGGAAGCGGCGGGTCTCGCCGTAGAGCTGCCAGCGCTTGCGGCCGGCGACCTGCAGGATGAACACGTCGTGGTCGTCCCAGTGCGTGGAGAAACCGCGGGTCGGCATCCACGAGGCGTAGAGGTTGATCCCGGCGTAGCTGCCGAGGGCCGACTCGAGGGCGTCGGCCACGGGGCGGACCGGGGGATGGAACGACTGGATCCCGTTCAGGACGACGGAGGCGCCCCCGCGGAGGAGGACGTTCAGGCGGCCGTCGTCGAGCTGCCCCGTGCTCACCTGCCCGGGTCTCCACCCGGGACCGAAGGGCGGCGTCGTGTAGAGGCGGGCGGGGATCGGCTTGCCGTCGTGGAACAGTTGCAGCCGGGTCTGGCAGACGGTCGACGAAAGCAGCGCGTTGAGTTCGTCCCAGGTGCACAGCGAGGCGAAACGCGCGCTCCGCCCGCGGAACAGGACCGGGCGCTCGCCATGGCGGGTGTCGAGGAACTCCCGCGCGGTGAGCGGCCGGACCAGGTCGTCGAACGTGAACGCCCGCGCACACCCGTCCTCGCCGGCGGCGTCGAGCACCTCGACGGGAGAAGGACCATGCGAGTCGATCCCCGCGGAGCCGGACCGCGAGCCGGCCGCGTCGGGAGGCCGGGGCGCGGCTTGCTTCCCGGCCTGCCGCTCCGAGGTCTTCGCGGGTCCCGGACCGCCGCCGGCGGACGGGTCGTCCGGGACGACCTCGATGCTGACGTGCGGCACGGAACCGGCGCGCGGAACGGAACCGACGGCGCGGGACAGAGCCGCTTGACACTCCTCTTCCTGCTGGAAGGCGTGCCGGTCGGCGAGCTGCACGATCGGCGTCTCGCCGCGCAGGAGCCTCCGCGCGCCCGTGCCGCGCGGCGCGCCGGGCGCCGTGGTCCCCGCGCTCATGTCGTCACCGTCCGCCCCGTCCACTTTCAGAACGGGCTGTTGGAAGGCGAGGGGGTGCTCAGGGGGGCGTTGTAGTCGGCCCGGTCCCGCGTGCAGGTCTCCTCGCCCGTCCAGAAGTCGCGCGTGCAGGTGAGGCCGCCCGCCGCGGCCTCCAGGTCGGCCTCGGCGAGCCAGGCCGGGGGCGGAAGCACCAGATGGCCGGTGTCGCCGCGATCCTCGTGCACCTTGATGGAGAACCCGTCCGGGATCGTCAGGCCCAGCTCCTTTTCGACGACGCGCGTCGGGTCGGCCAGCAGACGGGCGCGGAACTCCTCGTCCCGGGCCGCCTTCTCGACCAGCCGTTCGCGCAACTCGGTGGCGGTCACGATTTCGGAACTCATGCTCTTGCCTCCAGCCTCGTCCGCTTTATCGGGACGCCCGCGGAACGGGCGCCCGCGGAACGGGATTCCCAAGCGTACGGAACCGCCCGAACGGAGATCAACCCCGCCGGCGGCGCGCCCCGGCCGGGCCGTTTCCCGCGTCGAGCGCGCTCGAAACGGCGGAGCCGCCACGGCCGCGCCGGGCGCGGACCGCGGGAGGCGCCGGCCCGTCCGCGGACCCTGTACGGATCGCCCCGGCCCGCCCGGAGCCGGCCTTCCGCCTCGCGGACGCCGGCGTCAAGCCTCCCGCCCGCGCGGGAGACGGGGGAGTTTCGAGCCGTACGGGATCACCTGCATGCCGCCGTAGGCCTTCGCCACCGTCCGGGCGCCGGCTTCGAGCACGACCTTGACGTGGTTGACGCCCTGACGGACGTGGAACACCTCTCCGCCGCCCAGCAGCCGTTCGCCGCGCGGCCAGCGCCGCAGCCCCTCGGCCTTGGCGGGCAGGCACCAGCCCCGCTCCTCGATCCGGGCGATGAGGGGCAGCCACCCCGCGCGGTCCGCCGCGAACCAGTTCGGGGCGCGGAGCAGCTCCAGGCCGAGCCGCGGGCCCGGGCCCCGCGCCGTCACGTCCAGACTGACGAAGACGTCGTCGGCGAGACCGTCCACGGAGGCCAGCACGCCGGCCGCGGCGGCCGGCGGGCCGGGCCACGCCAGCCGTTCGAGCAGGGCGGGGATCCCGTCCCGCGCGACGCCGGCCACGACGAGCCGCAACGCCCTCGGGGAGCGCCCCGGGAGCGCGCCGGCCTGGAACACGCGGCCCCGCTCGGGCAGCGCCTCGAAGACGCGCTCGACCGAGCCGAGCGCCTCCGCGCCGTAGCCGTCCCAGCCGGCCGCCGCGGCCAGCGCCGCGGTCAGGCCGGCGGGGTCCAGGTGTTGGGGAAACCGTTTCTCCGTATCGAGGGCAAAGGTCCGCGGCACGAGGAAGATCCCCGGCGGGGGCGGCGGGCGGCGCGGCGCGAGCCCCGCCAGGTCGTACTCCAGCACCCACGCGTACACCGCGGAGGCGAAGTACGAATCCGGGTTCCCGGCCCGCTCCCGAAGCCCGGCCGCGAGCGCGGCGGCGGCCGATCCCGGCGCGGCCCGCGCCCCCGCCCGGAGGTAGTGCCGCTCGACGTCCGAGCCGGGCAGCGCGATCACGCAGAGGTCCGCCTCCGCGCCCGCCTCCGCGAGATGGAATTCGAAGCCGAAAGGGACGTCGGCCACGCAACGGGGCAGCGTCCCGGCGAGGTCCAGCAGACGCCGCCAGCCGGCGGCGTCCACCAGCGCGGGCGGGAACAGAGACCGGCATCCGGCGAGCAGGGGGGCGAAGGCGCCGCCTTCGCCCCCCGCCGTTCCGCCGGCGCCCGTGTCCGGGGGAACTAGTCCGGCCAAGGAATGTCCCAGATGTACTTCGGCTTGTCGCCCCCCGCCGCCTGTTCGAGCTCCGCTTCCCGGAGCCGTGCGAGCGGCGGCAGCACCAGGTGGCTGGTGTCGGCCACGTCCTCGTGGACCCTGATGTTGAAGCCGGAGGGAACCGTCAGGTTCAGCTCCTCCTTGATCGCGGCGTTCGGGTCGGCGAGCAACCGGGCGCGGAACGCTTCGTCGGTGCTCGCCTTCTCGATCAGATGCTCGCGCAGTTCGCCCATCGTCCTGGTCTCGGACCCCATCGCTTGACCCTCCTTACGTGGTTCCGTCCGCCTTACGTGGTTCCGTCCGCCTTTCCGCAACGGACGCGAGCATTCTGGCGTCACCGTCCGACCGGCGTCAATCGGAGTCGGGGGGCGTCGCCCGGCGGAAGATTTCCAACGGCGAAGCGGGCTCGAAGCGGCTCCGGCCGACCGATCCGGGAGCGCGACCGCGAGACCCGCGCCGCGCCGCCGGACCCTGTACGGAACGCCGCCCGGTCCGCGGCGGCGCCGGCATCGCCTTCGTCACGACCGGCGAGGGCCGCCGGACCCTGTACGGGCTGTACGGAACGCCGGCCGGTCCGTGTGCTATCGTTGGCCGTTCCGGGAGGCGCCCTTGCGCGTGAACGTCCGCCGCCGAGTCCTGCCCGCCGCCTTCGCCTGCGCCGTAGCCGGCACCGGGAGCGCGGCGGCCCAGCCGCCCGCCGGCGCGGATCGGCATCCCGCCGCGCCGCTGCTCGAGCGCTACTGCTTCGCCTGCCACGGCGCGCGGACCCAGACCGCCGGGGTCAACCTCGACGGGCTGCTCGCCCAGCGCCCGCTGGTGCGCAACCGCGAGGCGTGGACGCGGGTCGTCGACGCCGTCGCGGCCGGCAAGATGCCCCCCGCCGGCGCGCCGCGGCCCTCCGGCGCCGAGCGCGAGACGCTGCGCGGCCTGCTGTCGGACTCCATCGACCATTTCGACTACTCCACCGTCGACGATCCGGGCTGGGAGCCGGTGAAGCGGCTGACGCACCGCGAGTTCGACAACACCCTGCGCGACCTCCTCGGCGCGGACTTCACCCTCACCGACCGCTTCCCCGCGGAGCTGGCCGGGGCGAGCGGCTTCGACAACAGCGCCGGCACGCTGTTCCTGGAGTCGACGCTGATGGAGCGCTACATCGCGGCGGCCGAGCGGGTGGTCGAGCTGATGCTGCCGGCGGAGCCGGCGTCCGCGGCCCAGCGGCGCGCGCACGAGCTGGTGTTCGTCGCCGAGCCGGGCGCCGGCCTCGGCGGCGAAGAGGCGGCCGAGCTCGTGCTGCGCCACTTCCTGACGCGGGCCTGGCGCCGGCCGCCGGGCGAGGCGGACGTGGCGCGGGCGCTGGAGCGCTACCGCGCGGCGCGGCGGTCCGGGCAGCCGTTCCGGGAAGCGGTGAAGGTGGTCCTGCAGGCCGCCCTCATCTCGCCGCGGTTCCTGCTGCGCGTCGAGACGCCGCCCGGCGCCGCGGATTCGGAGCCCCGGCGCATCGACGACTGGGACCTCGCCTCGCGCCTCTCCTACTTCCTGTGGTCCTCGATGCCGGACGCCGAGCTGCGCGGCCTCGCCCGCCGCGGCGCGCTGCGCGACCCGGCCGTCCTCGAAGCGCAGGTGGACCGGATGCTCGACGACCCGAAGGCCGGCGCGCTCGGCACGAGCTTCGCCGCCCAGTGGCTCGGCTTCCAGCACGTCGGCTCGCGGATCTGGCTGGACCCCATCGACAACCCGTGGTGCACCGAGTCGCTGATGACCGCGATGCGCGCGGAGTCGTCGCTGTTCTTCCTGTCGCTGGTGCGCGAAAACCAGCCCATCCGGCGGCTCGTCGACGCCGACTACACCTACGTCAACGAGGAGCTGGCCGCCACCCTCTACGGCATGCAGGGCGTCGAGGGCGAGCACATGCGCCGGGTGACGCTCGACGACCCGAACCGCGGCGGCTACCTCGGCCACGGCAGCGTCCTCGCCCTGACGTCGAACTACAAGGACACCAGCCCGGTCAAGCGCGGCCACTACGTGCTCGACGTGCTGCTCGGCACGCCGCCGCCCCCGCCGCCGCCGGGCGCGGGCGCGCTCTCCGAGGAGCTCGGCGACCTGCGCCGGCTCAGCTTCCGCGAGAAGCTGGAGCTGCACTCCAGCAACCCGGCTTGCAGCGCCTGCCACGCCCGCATCGACCCGATCGGCTTCAGCCTGGAGAACTTCGACTACTTCGGCCGCTGGCGCGACAGCTACCACTTCCGCGAGCGCGTGGAGACGGAAGCCGAGGCCGACGAGGTCCGCGTGGTCGACGACACCAACGTCTTCGCCGAGAAGCGCTTCTACCGCAACACCCACACGCCGATCCGGGCCGCCGGCGCGCTGCCGGACGGCCCCGCCTTCGCCGGCCCCGCCGGCCTGAAGCGCGCCCTGCTCGAGGAGCGCCACGACGACCTCGTGCGCCAGACCGCGTCGAAGATGCTCGCCTACGCGCTCGGCCGGCGGCTCGAGTATTACGACGAACCGGCCCTGCGGAAGATCATCGCCGCGCTCGAAGCGGACGGCTTCCGGTTCCGGACGCTGGTGCGGGAGATCGCCGCCAGCTATCCGTTCCAGTACAAGAAGCAGTAAGTGAAGATCGTCCTGAGCCGCAAGGGATTCGATTCGCGGTACGGCGGCGTTCCCAGCCCGATCTTCCCCGACGGCACGGCCATTTCGCTTCCCATTCCATATCCCCATTCTCCAACGCGGTTTCGAGACGTGCGCTGTCGCGGCGGCTCGCTCGGACCGCTCGTGGAACGCCTGACGAAGGGCCGCGTACGGGAAGACGAACGGTGTCATCTCGATCCCGACCTCGATCCCGCCGCGCTGGAGGACCGTCTTCCAGGCTGGCGGCCCGCGTTCGGACAGGTCGAGCGCGCACAGGGCCACCTCGCCCGGGAGGGCGTCGGCCCGGGCGACCTGTTCCTCTTCTTCGGTTGGTTCCGCCGCGTGGAACCGGCGGCTGACGGCGGGTGGCGGTACGTCGACGGCAGCCCCGACGTGCACCGGCTGTTCGGTTGGCTTCAGGTAGCCGAAGTCGTCGCTGTCGGAAACGAGAACGCGATCGCCGACGCCCGGGCGGCCCGGCCCTGGCTGTCCACGCACCCGCACCTGCATGGAGCGTGGCCCAACAACAGCACGATCTACGTCTCGACTCAGACGCTCACGATCGACGGCGCCGAGCTCGCCGGGCGCGGCGGAGGCGGGGTGTTCTCGAACGCGGACGACCGGCTCACGCTGACGCGCCCGGAGGCGACCAGCCGAACCTGCTGGAAACTCCCGGGATGGTTCCTGCCCGCCGGTGGCCGGCCCATCCTGAGCTATCATGGGCGACGAGGACGCTGGCGGCGCGATGGTCCTTGGGTCCATGTCTGCACCGTCGACCGCGGCCAGGAGTTCGTGTGCGACGTCGACGGGATTCCGGAAGCCGCCGCGTGGCTCCGTGGGTTGTTCACAGGCACGGAAGCGGCGTGACCGACGAAGGAGAAGCGGCACGATGCTCGACCTCGACCGCATCTATCACGCCGACGCATTCGATCTCATGCTGAAGATCGACGACGGAAGCGTTGATCTGATCGTGTGCGACGGCCCGTACGGCGTCACGACGAACGAGTGGGACAAGGTGAGCGGAATACAGGATTTCAATCTGAAACTGATTCAGGTGTTTCTCCGAAATTGAAGGACGGCGGGGTGCTCTACCTGTTCGGAAAACCGGATTGCCTGGACTTCATCGACTACCGGCCGTATCTCGACCTCCGGTCCAGGATCGTCTGGTTCCAGCCGAGCCGCCTGGCTCAAGGGCGGATCAACTACACCAACAATTACGACGTCATCTGTTATTTCGTGTCCGCCAGAAAACAGGTAAGTGGTTGATTTTAAAGGACGTTATCCCTGATTTCCAGTGGCGAAGATCGCCTCGATGTTGTATTCTTGCAGGTGAGAGGCACGATTCCCGGACCGTTCGGCAACCTTTGCGGCATCGACTTCCATGAGAGAAATCTACAAGCGGCAGTTCCAACTCGGTCAGGTGTCGATCGACAAGATCCAAATCGACCCGAAGTCGCGGGACGACATCCCGGCGGTGTTGAAGGGGCTGCAGCACATCTGGTGCGACGAGGCGCTGCGCGCGCGACTGTTCGATCTGCTGGACGAGCATGTGCTGCCGGAAACCGACCGCACCGTCGGGCGCCCCGGAATGGACCTGTGGCGGGTCCTGGTGCTGGCCGTCTTGAAACAGGGCCTGGGCTGCGACTTCGACCGCCTCCACGACCTGGCGAACCATCACGGGAAGATCCGCGAGTTCCTGGGGCACGGCGACTTCGCCGACCGGACGCGCTACGAGTACCAGACGGTGGTCGACAACGTGTCTCTGTTGACGCCGGAATTGCTGTCGGCGGTCGGGCGCCTGGTGGTGGAGAGCGGGCACAAGGTCGAATCTCCTCAAATGGATGTGGGTAGGGGCGGCGCCAGTTCGATGCCTCCGCAGCAGAGGAACAGCATCGAGATGAGCGGGCCGGGGGAGTGGAAGCCGTAGGCGCGCCGGGCGATCACGCGCAGCTTGTTGTTGATGCCCTCGACCGGCCCGTTGGTCATCCGCGTGTCGAGATACGCCAGGATGCCTTCCGCGTGCTTGCGAATCGTCCGGCCCAGCTTCACGAAGGGCTTCAGGCGGGACCGCGCCGCCCACTCCAGCCACTCGTCGAGCATCTCCTGCGCGCCTTCGGGCGTCGCCTGACCCAGGATCATCGCCAGGTAGTCCTTCAACTCGCAGGCCCGGTCCAGCGCCCGGTTCGCACGGCGCAACGTCTCCAGACGCCGGACCTCGCCCGGCTTCAGCCGGTCCGGGCGCTTCAGCAGCGGATAGCGCGCCCCCTTCAGCGCCTTCGCCTCCGCCGGGGCTAGGCGGCGCTGCTCCGCACGGCGCACCTCGTCGACCGCATCGGCCGCCAGCCGTTCGACGTGGAACCGGTCGAACACCACCCGCGCATGCGGCGCCCATGCCGCCAGCGCCTTCTGCCAGCTCGACGCCAGGTCCACCGTCACGAGCTCGAGCCGCGCGCACCCGCCCGGCCCCAACTGCTCGAAGAACGCCCCCAACGTCTCCGCGCTGCGACCCGCCCCGGCCCACACCACCCGGCGCGTGTCGTGGTCCACCACCACCGTCAGGTAGCAGTGCCGTTTCCGGTAGCTGAACTCGTCGATCCCGATCCGCTTCAGCCGCGTGAATCGCGCCCCGTCCAGACGCCGCGACACCACCCGCTCCACGATGTTCCCGACGGCCAGCCACGAGACCCCCAGCAGACGGCTCACCGCCGTGCGGTCCGTCACCTGCGCCAGATACGCCGCCAACTCCTCGAAATCCGACGTGAACACGCCGCCGCCCGTCGCCCACGGCACCCGCTCCACCTTCACCCCGCAGCGCGCGCACGACACCCGCCACGGCGCATACCGCAGCAACGCCGGCACCCGGCCCCACGACAGATGCCGCCACTCCCGCACAGGACGCCGGTCGTACCGCGGCGCCCGATTCCCGCACCCGCCGCAGCGGGAACGACGCCACGACGGCTCCACCGACACCCCCAACGGGCCGTCCGGGGTCAGATGCACCCCCTTGACGTACATCTGCGTGACACCCAACAGCCGCCGTAGTAACGTAGTCACACGCATGGGGCTCTCCTCCTCCTCACCGGTCGTGGTGGTGCACGCCCATGAGAACAGGAAGCCCCTGCGTTTTGCAACCCGCTTCGGCCAACGCGGCGCGCCCGGCGCGCCGACGCCACGCCCCCCGGCCGGCCCGGCACCGGACCGGCGCCGTTCCGAAGGGCGGTCGCCGAGCAGCCGAACGTCGGAGAGCGCCGCCCGGACCACCCTCGCGGCAGCCTGGACGGCCGGGACGACCCGTCCAGGCCGGGCCGCAAGGCCCATGACTGCTGCTTGAGCGGAGGGGCGGACGGCGTGTCACCCGAAGGGCCGGAGCGTAGCGGAGGACGCGCGAAGCGCGTTGACACGCCGTCCGGCCCGCAGCTACCCGCCGCTCCGACCGACCCGCCGCGGGCCGCCCCGGCCCCGGCCGCCCCGGCCCCGGCCGGGCAGGTGAACGCCGACCTGTCGAGTCCAAGCCGCCGGCGCTGGCGCGGCCCTTCCCAGCCTGGCGAGCGCGCCCCGACCTACCCACACTCGTTTGAGGAGAGCCACAAGGTCGCTAAAAAAAGCCTGGCGAGCCGTTGCGCGGACGGTGTGATTCGTTCGTGGTCGAAACCGACGTGCATTACCCGACCGACGTCAACCTGCTGTGGGACGCGATGCGGTGCCTGCTGCGCGAGACCGGCCGTGCGGCCGTGCAGGAGTCGGTGGGCGGGTGGCGTCAGTGGCTCCATCTGACGCGAGAGGTCCGGAATCTGTTCAACCGGGTGCGTTCGACGCGGCGGGCGAAGCACCATCCGGAACGGGTGTCGGCGTACCTGGAGCGCTGTCGCGGCCTGGTCGAACGGGCGGAGAAAACGCTCGCTGCGCTGCGCGACAAGAACGTCGGGGAAAGCACTCGTCAGGTGATCGAAGGCTTCCTCGCTCACGCCCGGCGCCAGATGGACCATGTGGAGCGGCGGCTTGTGCGGGACGAAACGATTCCTCACGCGGAGAAGGTCTTTTCGATCTTCGAAGAGCACACGCGCTGGATTTCCAAAGGGAAGGCGGGCACGCCGGTGGAATTCGGGGTGCCTGTCGCCCTCATCGAGGACCAGTATCAGTTCATCCTGCACCATCGGATCCTGTGGGAGGGGGAGGACGTGAACGTGGCGGTGCCGATGGTTGAGGAGACGCAGGCCCTGTATCCGGCGTTGCGGGCGTGCAGTTTCGACCGCGGCTTTCACAGTCCCGACAACCGGGTGCGGCTCGATGCGCTGCTCGACGTCAACGCACTGCCGGGAAAGGGGTATCTTTCGAAGGCGGCCCGGGAACGGGAAGAGGACGGGGCCTTCGTTGCGGCCCGGCGTGCCCATCCGGCGATTGAGTCGGCCATCAACGGACTGGAGCATCGGGGCCTCGACCGTGTCCGCAGTCACGGCGCCGACGGCTTCGCGCGAACGGTCGCCCTGTCGGTGCTGGCCGCCAACCTGCATCGCATCGGGTCGATCCTGCAGAAGCGAGAGCGCAAACGAAAACGCCACCGCGCCGCCTGAGCGGCGCGGTTCCGAATTCCTGCTCGGTCTCCGACCGTCACAAGACGGCAACGCTCCTCCCAGCTCTGAACACCGGTGTATCGAGCTGCTTCCGGCCGATTCGGCCCGCGGACCGCTTGTTGCGGCCAGAGCCGCCGGATTCGTGGCGGAAACATCGCCTGAATCGTGCAAATCTGTTCCGGATCTCCACCTTCACGGGGGGTTTTCTGGCTGACACTATTTCGTCAAGGGGCCTCGGCCCAGGACGTTCGATCTCGACGCGGTTCGCGTCGAGCAACTCGTGGAGTTGGAGCACCGCCTGCGATGCGACAGGTTCCGTCGGTCGTGAACGGACGGTTCGGCAAGACGAAGTTCAACGGCAACGGCAAGAACCCGGGAGACGTGTGGGGCGACATCAAACAACTTACGTACCGCTCCAGGGAACTCGTCAGCCGGGAAGCCCTGAACACGATTCAGAAGCCTGAAAGCTCATGGAACGATTGATAAAGGCGAGCTCGGCGGAAGGGGACCTGGTCCTCGACCCGTTCGCCGGTGTCGGCACGTGTCCCGTCGTCTGCCGAAGGCTCCGCAGACGTTTCATCGGAATAGATAAGGCACCAGCCGTTCGTCGAGGCGGCGAACGCACGGCTGAAGGCCGTCGAGGGAGAGTCGGCGAAACGCTGTTTTAGTCCATGGCGAAGGAAATCTATCGGGAAATCGTCAGGTTGATGTCGAGGGCCGCGGAATTGGCCCGGCGAGTCGGCATGAACAACTTGCTCCAGCCGGGACTGATCAGGGAATGATCATCGCCGACCTTCTTGGACATGAACTGATGCATTCCAAGCGGGACGCGGATGCCCATGCTCCCCACGAACCGGCGGAGAAGTACGAATACTTGTCCTGCAAGGAAGGCGGGAGCGGTCAGCTTGACAGAATGTTCAAGGAACGCCTGACAAGCGGGCGGAATCGTTGAAGAGGGTCGCCAGAAATCACAGGATCTACTTCGCGGTCTTCTATGCGTCGAACCAGACCAGGTGCAAGGTAATTCATGAACTGGAGCCGGAACGGAAGTTTGGAGAGGAGCAGGAACGACATCTCGCACGTGGGGTTCTCCATTGGATGGGCGCAGCGAAACGGGAGAATCGTCTACGAAGATGGAACTTGACGACAAGTCACGGGCCGCGCCGTCCGGCGCGCGGGAGGGGAGAACGTGGTCGTTCGGGACGCCCGACGACTGCATCGCGAACTGGCGGGCGCCCGGCGGGTGATCTACACTGGGGCTTCGGAACGCAGCCCGCGCGAGCGGATCGAGGAGCCGACCCGATGACGACACGACGCATCTCCCGGCGGACCGTCCTGCGCGGGCTCGGCGCCACGGTGGCGCTGCCCCTGCTCGACGTCATGCGCCCGGTCCCGGCGCTCGGCGGAGGCGCGGCGGCGCCCGGCGCGGCGGCGGGCGCGCGGCGGCTGGCGTACCTCTACTTCCCGAACGGCATCGCGCGCGGCACGTGGCATCCGGCCGAGACCGCCCCGGACGGGCGGCTGCGGAAGCTGAACGAGTGGATGAGCCCGTTCGAGCCGTTCAAGGACGAGATCGTCATCCCGCGCAACGTCTGGACGCCGCTCGGCAACGGGCACGTCGGCGGCACGCCGACCTGGCTGACGGGCTTCGACTACGACCGGCAGGCGGTCAGCGCCGGCGGCGTGTCCGCGGACCAGCTCGCCGCCCGCCACGCCGGGCGGGAGACGCTGCTGCCGTCGCTGGAGCTCTCCACGAAGGGCGAGGGGTTCTTCTCCAACTCGCTGTCGCGCAACGCCATCTCGTGGTCGGCGCCCGACCGCCCGCTGCCGCGCGAAGTGGAGCCGCGCGCCGTCTTCGACCGCATCTTCCGGCCCCCGTCGGGCGGGGCGAGCGACCGCTCGGTGATGGACGCGGTGCTCGAAGACGCCCGGGACCTGCGCCGCGCCGCGAGCCGGACGGATCGGGTGCGGCTGGACGAGTACTTCGAGTCGATCCGCGCCCTGGAGCGGCGGATCGAGTTCTCCGAGCGGCGTTCGGCCGAACTGGGCGCGGACCGGGCGCTCACGGACACGCTCGCGGCGCCGGAACCCGGCATTCCGGCCGACCACGGCGAATACGTCCGCCTGATGCTGGACCTGCTGGTCGCGGCCTTCCAGTCCGACGCCACGCGCGTGGTGACCTTCATGCTCGACCACGGGCAGTCGAACCGCTACTTCGACTTCATTCCCGGCGTGAAGGGCACGTGGCACGCGCTGTCGCACTACCGGAACGCCTCCGGCCGGACCGAGGACGACGACGGCGTCACCTCCTGGAGCTCGCCCGAGGAGAAGCGGCGGATGTACTCGGAGGTCGTCCGCTGGCACCACCGGCAGGTGGCCTACCTGCTCGGCCGCCTGCGGGGGATCGAGGAGCCGGACGGCCGGACGCTGCTCGACAACAGCATGATCGTCTACGGCGCCGTCCTCGGCGACGGCAACGAGCACGACCCCGACGACCTGCCGACGCTGCTCGCCGGCCGCGGCGGGGGCACCATCGACAGCGGACGGGCCGTCGAGTTCGCCGAACCGACCGACCTGGCCGGCCTGCACCTGGCGCTGCTGCAGCGGATGGGGGTCCCGATAGACCGCTTCGGAAACAGCGCGACGCCGATGCGCGAGATCGACGCGTGAGGCCGGGGCCGGTTCGGCGGCCGGCTCCGTCCGTTCCTTGAGCCGCGCTTCGGCGCCTGTAGAACTCCCCCGCCGCTTCCGCTACAGTCGACCGCACGCCACCGGGAGGAGCCGATGACCCGCACGACACCGTTCCGCGCCGCCGCCGCCCTCGTCCTCGCCGCCTGCGCCGCCCTGCTGGCGGCCCCGGCCGGCGCCCAGAACCGCGCCGGCGCCTCGGCGCTGCGGGGCGTGCCGGGCCTGCCGCCGCCGGAGCGGCCGGTGGTGCTCCACACGGCCGAGCAGCCGCGCATCCGCGTCGTGCCGATCGTGACCGGGCTGGACCACCCGTGGGGGATGGCGTTCCGCCGCAACGGCGACGTGCTGGTGACCGAGCGGGACCGGGGCGCGCTGCGAGTCATCCGCGGCGGGCGGCTCCTCGACGAGGAGATCCCCGGCGTGCCGGAGGTCTTCACCGGCGTGCGCCTGGCCGGACTGATGGACGTGGCGGTCCATCCCGAGGACGACACGCTCGTCTATCTCACCTACTCGAAGGCCGAGGAGCGCGGCGGGCGGCAGGGCGCGACCGTGGCGCTGGCGCGGGGACGTCTCGACGCCGGCGCGGGGGCGCTGACCGAGGTGCGCGACGTGTTCGTCGCCGACGGCTGGGGCGGCGGCATCGCCGCGTCGCGGTTGATCTGGGGGCCGGACGGCAAGCTGTTCATGACCGTCGGCGGCGCGTTCGAGTTCGCCGGGACGGGCGGGTACGCCCAGGACGGGCGCACCCACTTCGGCAAGCTGCTGCGCCTGAACGACGACGGCACGGCCCCCGGCGACAATCCCTTCGTCGGCGACCCCGATTTCCACCCCGAGATCTGGACGCTGGGGCACCGCAACCAGATCGGTCTCGCCTTCCACCCGGACACCGGCGAACTGTGGGCGACCGAGCACGGCGTGCAGGGGGGCGACGAGGCCAACGTCATCCAGCCCGGCGCCAACTACGGCTGGCCGGTCGCCTCCTACAGCCGGACCTACGGCGGCCGGCCGATCACGGACACGCCCTGGCGGCCGGAGTTCACGGCGCCGCACGTGCTGTGGTGGCCGTCGATCGCGCCGTCCGGGCTGACCTTCTACACCGGCGAGCACTTCCCCGCGTGGCGCGGCAACCTCTTCGTCGGCTCGATGATGGTGGGCCGCATGCAGCATACCGGCCACCTGGAGCGGATCGTCTTCAACCGGCGACAGCAGGAGATCCGCCGCGAGTGGCTGCTGACGGAGCTCAAGCAGCGCGTGCGCGACGTGCAGCAGGGACCCGACGGCTACCTGTACGTCCTGACCGAGGAAGACGACGGCGCCCTGCTGCGCATAGAGCCGGCGCGGGCCGTCACCGAGGCGCCCGGCAGCATCGTGCCGGCCGTGCGGCTGGCCGACGCGCGGGTGCCGCCGCTGCCGGAGGCGGAAGGGACCGCGGCGCAGCGCGCGAGCATCGAGCGCTACTCGGCCGGCGGCCACTCCGCCGCCGTCGTGCGCACGCTGGCCCGCGTGCCCGCGCTGGCCGACCGGGTGCTGCCGTTCACGCGCTACGTCGCGAACGAGACGACGCTGCCGCCGCGCCACCGCGCGATCCTGATCCTGCGCACGGCGTGGCTCACCCAGAGCGCCAACGTCTGGGCGGAGCACGCGGGCCGGGCGGCCCAATCCGGCCTGACCGCCGGCGAGGCGCGGCGGGTCGCCGAGGGTCCGGGCGACGACTGGGATCCGTTCGAGGCGATGCTCATCGGCTTCGCGGACCAGTTGTTCCGCCACTCGGCGGTCACCGACCGCACCTGGGACGCGCTGGCCGAGCGCTACGACACCCACAACCTGATCGACGCGGTCATGACCGTCGGCTGGACCACCACCAACGCCATCCTCTTCAACTCGCTCGGCATCCAGCCGGACGACGGCGTCCCGGCCGAGACGCTGATGCCGGTCGAGGACGTCGGCTACCGCGTCGTGGTCCCGGACCAGGAGCCGCCGCTGACGGCGCCGCGCGTCGAGCCGGTCGAAGGGGACGGGCTGCGGGTCTCCCGCACCTTCCTGCGGCACCCGGCGATGGTGGAGGCGCGCAACCGGAACCCGCGCTACGTGCTCGACCCGGAACGGTCGCGCCTGACGCCGCACGACCGGGAACTGCTCATCCTGCGCATGGGCTGGAACGCCGGCTCGGTCTACGAGTGGGCCAAGCACGTCGGCAGCGTCGGCCGCGCCCGCGACCACGGCCTGGACCCGGTCCGCATCGCGCAGGGCCGCGACCACGCCGGCTGGAGCGCCAGGGACGCGGCGCTCATCGACGCCGCCAACGAGATGTTCCGCGACTCGATGATCTCCGACGCCACCTGGGCCGCGCTGTCGTCGCGCTACGACACGCACCAGTTGATGAGCATCGCCCTGACCGCGGCGCGCTACCGGATGGTGTCGATGGCGCTCAACGCGCTCGGCGTGCAGCCGCGCCCGGACGACGAGCGGTTCCCGGTCCTGGAAGGCTACTGAGGCGGAGCGGCCGGATGACGACGCCGACGGGGGCGGCCATGAAGCGCCCGTGATCCACGGGCGAGTTCGTTCGCGCCCATGAAGACATGCGCGCACAGGCGCGAGCGGCGACGGCGCGTCGTTCGAAACCGCCGCGCCGCGCGGACGCAACCGCGGCAGCCGGATGTTCGTCAACAGGATCAACGGCTTCTCGCGCCAAGGGGGGCCGGCCCCCTCCAGGCTCATCGGCCGTTTTTGCCCCTGTTCAGGCTCATCTGCCGTTGGACGAGACTCTCCTATATAATCTTCCCGCTTCGGGGAAACCACGTGGCCAAGGACGACCTCATCGACGTGCAGGGCACGATAGTCGCGGTGCACAGCGGCGGTCTCTACCGCGTGCAGTGCGATGCGGGGCACGAGGTCCTGGCCCAGCTGAGCGGCCGGATGCGCCGTTTCCGCATCAAGGTCGTGCCGGGCGACCGGGTCACGGTCGGCGTGTCCCCGTACGACCCGGCCCGCGGCATCATCACGTTCCGGGCGCGCTAGGAGTCTGCGCCGTAGAACGGCGCGGACTCCTGCAGGCTTGGCTGGGCGCCAAGCGGAGCCGCAAGGCAACGGTTGGCGGTCCAGGCGTCCGCGCCGTGGCGCGTGGAATCCTGAAGAATCGGGTGGGCGCCGGGCGGAACCGCGCGGCGGTGATTGACGGGCCGCGGCGGCGTGGCGCGCGAAGCCGCAAGGGGCGTGGCGCGCGAACCGGACGTTCCCCGGAAGCTGACGGCGGATCAGGCGATGGTCGACGACTCCGGCGCCGGGCGGTCCCCGCGCGAAGAGCCGGCGCACGCACCCGACCCGGCGGTCGCGCGGTTCCGGGCGTGCCGCTGGCGCGGCGAGCTGGACGGCGGCGTCGAGTACTGCAAGCACGGGGAGGTTCTGCCCTACGCCGGGCGGAACGGCTTCAACCCCCGGGCGTGGTGCCCGGACTGCGGCTTCTACAAGGCGCGCCGGAAGGCTCGGCCCCGCGACCCCGCGGAGCCGCCCGACGCCGATTTCTGACGCCCTCCACTCGTTGCACTCTCGCGCCGGATCGCCGTTCGGCGCCCGCCGGTGACGCGCATGGGAACGCTGCTCGCGGCCGACGTGGGGGGGACGAAGACGGTCTGCGGCCTGTACGGCACGGGCGGGCGGCGCCCGCGCGCCCTGGCCGTCGAGCGCTTCACCACGCTCGACTACGGCGGCCTGGAGGAGCTCCTGGCGGCGTTCCTCGACCGCCGATCCGCCGCCGGGGCCATCGCCGCGGCCGTCCTCGGCGTGGCCGGGCCGGTGCGCGGTGGAGCGGCGGACCTCACCAACGTGCCGTGGCGCGTCGAGGCCGGGGCCGTCGCCGAGCGGTTCGCGATACCGGCGGTGCGCCTCGTCAACGACCTGGAGGCGATGGGCCACGCCGTGCCGGTGCTGGCGGACGACGAGGTGACGACGCTGCAGCCGGGCCGGCCGGCGGCGGACGGCAACGCCGCGCTGATCGCGCCGGGCACGGGCCTCGGCGAGACGCTGCTGCACCGCGTGGACGGCCGCCTCGTGCCGCTGGCGGCCGAACCCGGCCACGCCGACTTCGCGGCCCGCACGCCGCGCGAGATCGACCTGCTGCGGGCGTTGACCGGCCGCTTCGGCAGAGTGTCCTGCGAGCACGTGCTCTCCGGTCCGGGGCTGGTCCGCATCCACTCCTGCCTGCACGGCCGCGAGGCCTGTCCGGCCGCGGACGGCGCCGCCGCCGAGGACCTGCCGCGGCGGATCACGGCGGCCGCCCTGGAGCGCCGCTGTCCGCGCTGCGTGGAGACGCTCGAGCTGTTCACCGGCGCCCTCGGCGCCGAGGCCGGCAACCTCGGCCTGCGCGCCCTGGCCACGGCCGGCGTCTACGTCGGCGGCGGCATCGCCCCGCGCATCCTTCCGCTGCTCGCTTCGCCGGTCTTCCTGGAGGCGTTCCGGGCCAAGGGCCCCATGCAGGGTCTGATGACGTCGATGCCCGTGCGCGTCATCCGGATCGCGGACCCGGCCCTGCTCGGGGCCGCCGTCGCCGCGCGCGCGCTGGCGTCGGCGTCCGGCGATCGAGACGGCGCGCCCGCGTCTCGGGTGGTAGAGTGAATCATTGGCAGGAAACCGGCCGCGGCGCTGGAGAACGGCCTACGGCGCGGACGACGGCGGATCGGCGGAAGGCGGACAGATGGTCCCGAAGACGAATCCTTCGGCGCGCAGCTTCGGGATCAGCAGCGCGGCCGTGTCGACGGCGTATCGGCGGTCGGCCTCGGGGTCCTCGTGATGTCCGTCGTGCAGCACGACGACGTCGCCGTCCGACACGCGGCCGGCGAGCCGGTCCGCGAGGCCGGCCGGATCGGGACGGCGGTACCAGTTGAAGTCCCACAGGCTCCAGCCCCATCCGACGAGCGAGTAGCCGGCGCGGGCCAGCCCCTCGTACATCCGGCCGCTGCGGAACCCGGCGTGCGGGCGGAAGATGCGGCAGGGGGCGGCGCCGGCCAGGCGCTCGATCCGCCCGGCCGCCGCTTCGAGCCGGCGCGCCACTTCGTCGGGAGGAAGGACCATCCAGTGGCGCGTATGCGTATGGAGACCGACGGCATGCCCTTCCTCGAACGCGCGCCGGACGATCGGCGCCGTGCGCTCGGTGAGATGCCGGTCGATGACGAAGAAGGTCGCGCGCGCCTCGTGCTCGGCCAGCACGTCGAGGAGCGCCGGCGTCGCGCTCGGATTCGGCCCGTCGTCGAACGTCAGGTAGACCGCCGGGGGGCCGTCCGACGGCGGCATGCTCCAGATCGCCGGCGCGGGGGCGGCCGCGTCGAGCAGGAACGGGAAGGGCGCGACGTGGGCCAGCGCCAGCAGTCCGAAGCCGGCGGCGGCCAGCAGCCAGAACATCGTTTCGGCCGGTGGCGGATTCTGCTCGCCGGCGCGGGCGCGGTCCTCGGCTGCGCGCTCGGGCCGGGCGAGTCGGCCAGCGTGGCCGAAGAACGGTCCGCGCGTCAAGGCGGCCGGTCCGGGGAGCGGCAGCAGATGGTGGAACGGCAGATCCTGGCGCGGGGCATCTCGGACCCCGCCGTGCTCGCCGCGCTCGCGGCGGTTCCGCGGGAGCGCTTCGTGCCGGCGGCGCTCGCGCCCCGCGCCTACGACGACACGCCGCTGTCGATCGGTTTCGAGCAGACCATCTCGCAACCGTACGTCGTGGCCTACATGACCGAGGCCGCCGCGCTCACGCCGGGCGCGAAGGTGCTGGAGATCGGCACCGGCTCGGGCTATCAGGCGGCCGTGCTGGCCGAGATCGCCGGCCGCGTGCATTCGATCGAGATCGTGCCGGAACTCGCCGAACGCTCGCGGACGCTGCTGGCGGATCTCGGCTACGGCAACGTCGAGGTCCGCGCCGGAGACGGCTACCGGGGCTGGCCGGAAGAGGCGCCCTTCGACGCCATCGTCGTCACCGCGGCACCCGACCACGTGCCGCCGGCCCTCGTCGAACAGCTTGCCGTCGGCGCGCGCCTGGTGATCCCGGTCGGCCGCTTCACGCAGGAAATCCTCGTCGTGACCCGGACGGCCGGCGGCGCGGCCACCGAGGCGGTCCTGCCGGTCCGGTTCGTGCCCATGACCGGCGAGGCGCAACGGCGGCGTTGACGGTCCGGTTCCGCCGCGCCCGGCTCAGGCGCCGCGGACGGGGGTCGGCCCCGCGGCGGCCGCGGGCGCCGGCTCGGCCGGGCGGGGAGGCTGGAAGCTCCGGATGGAGACCTGCGCGGCGACCCGTTCGGCGATGCGCAGAAAGGCCTGCGCCGCCGGCGAATCCGGCTCGGCGCCGACGATCGGCGCACCGGTGTCGCCGCCCACGCGGATGGGCGCGTGGAGCGGGATGCCGCCGAGGAAGGGGACCTCCAGCTCCTCGGCGACGCGCTCCCCGCCGCCGCGGCCGAACAGGTCGCTCTCCTGCCCGCAGCCCGAGCAGGCGTAGTAGCTCATGTTCTCGACGATCCCCAGCGTCGGGACGTTCAGCTTGCGGTACATGCCGACGGCGCGCCGGCTGTCGGACAGCGAGACGGTCTGCGGCGTGGTGACCACCACCGCGCCGGTGACCGGCACGGTCTGGCTCAGGCTGAGCGCGACGTCTCCGGTGCCCGGGGGCATGTCGACGACCAGGTAGTCGAGCTCGTCCCACTTGACGTCCTGGAAGAACTGCCGGACGACCCCGTGCAGCATGGGGCCGCGCCAGATGATGGGCGCCGCCGCGTCGGTGAGAAAGCCCATCGACACGACGCGAATCCCGAACTTCTCCGCCGGCACGATCTTGCGGCCGTCCGACTCCAGCCGCGCGTCGAGGCCGAGCATGATCGGCACGTTGGGGCCGTACACGTCCGCGTCGACGATCCCCACGCGCCCTCCGTAGCGGGCGAGCGCGACGGCGAGGTTGACGGCCACCGTCGTCTTTCCGACGCCGCCCTTGCCGGCGCCGACCGCGACGACGTTGCGGATGCCGGGGACGGGCGCCTTCCCGGCGTCGGGAACCGCGGAGCGCACGCTGGCCGTCATCTCGACGTCGACGGCGTCGACGCCGTCGATCGCCTGCACCGCCGCGCGGGCCTGCTCCCGCATCTGGTCCTTGACGGGACAGGCGGGCGTGGTCAGCTCGATGGCGAACGAGACCCGGCCGCCGTCGACGACCAGGTTCCTGACGAAGCCCAGATCGACGACGTCGCGTCCGAGGTCGGGGTCGGTCACCGCCCTGAGCGCGTCCAGGACGGCCGCTTCCGAGACAGGCATGCGGCGTCAAGCTTAGCCGCTCGGTCCCCGGCTTGACAACCGGGCGGCCGCCGCGGTCACTGAACGGCGATGCGGACTTCGACGTGGGTCTCGCCGGCGTGCGGCGGCGTGATCGAGTAGCGCAGCCGGGCGCCGTGCCGGACCCCCGGCGGGACCCGGATGCGCAGCCGGTGGGACAGCAGACCGGCGCCGCTGCCGCCGCACAGGCCGCACCGGTCCGTCCACGACTCGCCCCGCCCGCCGCAGGCCGGACAGGTGTGCCGAACCGTCAGGTCCAGCGGCACGCGCACGCCCCGGCCGGCTTGCCGGGCGGTGAGCTCCACCTCGGCGCGCCGGGTCGTCACGCCGCGGCCGCCTTCCGCGGCGAAGAAGGCCTCGCGCATGCGCGGAAGCATCGGAGCCAGGGACGGAAAGTCCACGGCGACCTCGTCGTCCAGCGGGGCTTCGGCCGGCACGAACCGTACGATAGGATTCGGTTCCGACGGTTGTCAAGGCGGCCCGGGGCGATTACCATCTGCCGCGGGGGACCGTGCAGCCATGAGTGACTACACCATCCACAGCGAAGCGCGCGCGGGGCACTGGGTGGCTTGGGCCGCCGCGGCGGGCGAGTCCCGGCCGGCCGGCGCCGTCATCCTCCCCGGCCAGACCCGGCAGGAGGCCGAGGCGAACGCGCGCCGCTGGATCGAACGCATCGGCGCCGACCCGCGCCTGCCGTGGTCCTAGCGCCCGTCGGCGGCGGTCACGGCGGGGCGCCGACCACCGCGAGCCGGTGCGCGCGTCCGCTCGCCGCGACCCAGTCGATGACCGGCCCGGCCGCGCCGGCGGCCCGGCCGAGCGCGGCGACGAAGCTGGCGGGCAGGATCTCGCCCAGACTCCCGCGGCCCGGCTCGACCCCGGCCGCGCCGGCGGCGGCGGAGAAGTACAGACGGTCGCGGGCGCGCGTGGCGGCCACGTAGAGCAGGCGCTTGTTCTCCTCGCGATCGACCAGGCGCCGGTCGCGGTCCGCCGCGGTCCGATACGGCCACACCGACACCGAGGGCTGCCCGTCGCCCGCCGCCGCCGTCACCCGCACGGGAGGCGCCGCGGCCCCGGCGCCGCGGCCGAGGTCGACGACGAACACCACCGGGAACTCCAGTCCCTTGGCCGCGTGCACGGTCGTCAGGCTGACGGCGTCGAATGCCTCCACCACGGCGTTGGACACGTCCCCCGACAGCTCGTCGATTTGGTCCGCCACCCGCGTCATGGTGGCGTAGCCCCGGTTCTGCACCCGCCTGACCAGACCGCGGATCTTCTTGACGTTCTCGCGCGCCTGCAGGAGGTTGCCGCGGTCCAGCTCGGCGTCGTAGGCCGACTCGTCGAGCGCCAGGTCGAGCAGCTCCGCCGGCGGAATCCGGTCGACCAGGGCGACCCACCGCGGAACGCTCTCGCGGGCCACGGCGAGCAACCGCCGGTCGTCGGCGGAGAGAGACTCCGGCGCCGCGGACGTCCCGGGGGCCAGCAGGACGTCGCTCAGGCGGCCGGCCAGCAGGGCCAGGGCGCGGTCCGACAGACCGACGATCCGCGACCGCAGCAGCGCCGCCGCCCGCAGCTCGGCCGACGGATCGGCCAGGTAGCGCAGGAGGGCCCGCACGTCCTTGATCTCCTCGGCGTCGAAGAAGCCGAGTCCCTTGTGGACGCACGCCGGGATGCCCCGCCGGATCAGCGCCCGCTCGAACTCGCGGTGGCTCCGCCGCGACCGGAACAGAACGGCGACGTCGCGGGGTTCGGCCCGCCGCGGCAGGCCGCTGCGCCGGTCGCGGACCTGCCCCTCGGCGATCAGGCGGGCGACCTCGCCGGCCACCAGCGCCGCGCAGTCCTCGACGCTGTCGGCGACCGCGACCCCGAGAGCCGGGTCCCGGTCCCCGGCGGGTCCGGGCTCCGGCGGCCGGCCGACCGGGAACCGGTCGCGGCCGTCGAACCGAAAGGCGTCCCGGCGGGAAGGCTCCTTGTCGACGGCCGCGAACAGGTCGTTGACGAAGAGGAGCAACTCCGGCCGGGCGCGAAAGCTGTGGGCGATCCACTGGCGCACGCCCTGCGCCCCGTCCGCGCGCAGCGCCGCGACCGCCACGCCGGCTTCCTCGAGCACCGAGACGTCGGCGTCCCGGAAACGGTAGATCGACTGCTTGCGGTCGCCGACCACGAAGACGCTGGGCGGCAGGGGGGCGTCGTGCACCAGCCCGCTGCCTTCTCCCCACGACTGCACGAGCAGCGAGACCAGCTCCCATTGGACGCGGCTGGTGTCCTGGAACTCGTCGACGAGCACGTGGTGATAGCGCGACTCGAGCCGGTACCGGGAGCGCGAGAACTCGTCCATCCTGCGCAGCAGGTCGACGGCGCGCTCGAGGACGTCGGAGAAGTCGAGCAGCGCGCGCGACTCGAGCTCGCGGCGATACTCGGCCACGCCGATGGCGAAGAGGCGCTGCACGCCGCGCACGAGGGCCGCGTTCACGTCGCGGTCGAAGCGGCCGAGCACTTCGTGAACGGCCGGCGCCAGCGCCGCGGCGGCCGCGCGGAAGCGCCGGACGCTCGGCGAACCGCGCCCCGAACGGGGGTCGGCGAACCGCTTCCGCGGGGCGCCCGCGCGGGTCAGGAAGTACGCCCGCAGCCGGTCCAGGGCGGCGCGGACGCGGGCCGGCCCGGATTCCGCCAGCCGGCCGAGGCCGGCCAGATCGCGGGCCACCACGGCGAAGGCGCCGTCCTCGTACGGTCCGTCCTCCACCAGCCGCCGACGCGCCGGGGCCATCCCGTCCAGCCGCTCGGCCAGGCTCTTCACCGCCGCGCGGCAGGCGTCGGCCGCGCTCGGCCCCCGCGGAACTCGTCCGAGAGCGCCGGCCGCGGCGGAGCGGCGGCGCACGAGCTCGGTCACCGCCAGCCGCGCGCGCCAGGGTCCGAGCTGCGCCAGCAGCATGGCGACGTTCGGGTCCCGGCCCGCCGCCGCGCTGGCCGCGGCCACGGTCCGCTCGACCGCCTGCCGGACGACGTGCGGTATCTCGGTCTCGTCGGCGATCGCGAAGTCCGGATCGAGGTCGGCCTCGAGCGGGAACTCCCGCAGCAACGACAGGCAGAAGGCGTCGATGGTGCTGACGCCGATCTCGCCGAGCCGGTCGCGCAGCCCCCGCCAGCGGGCCTCCCCGGCGCGTGACCGCGGGGCGTCCTGCCGGAGCTCGTGCACGATCCGCTCGCGCATCTCGGCGGCGGCCTGCCGCGTGAAGGTGATCGCCAGCACGTTCAGCGGATCGACCCCGCAACGCAACAGGTTCAGGTAGCGGGTGACGAGCACCGACGTCTTGCCGGTGCCGGCCGACGCCTCCAGCACGACGTTGCGGCGCGGGTCCACCGCGGCCAGGCGGGCCGCCCGATCCGGAAGCGCGGCGGCCCGGCGGCTACCCGTCGGCGGCATCGTCCTTGCGGCAGACGGTGGGAAAGGCGCACGACGCGCACCGCGCGCGGTCCACCGGCCGCGGCGGGTACGCGCCCGCCTCGATTCCGTTCACCAGCTCCACGACCCGCTCCTCGCCCTCGGCCATCGCGCGGCCGACGTCCTCCCCCGGCGCCGCCACCTGCAACCGGGGATCGCCGAAGGCCAGGTAGAACGCCTCGGTGGCGCGCCAGTCCTGCCCCCGTTCGGCGCGCAGTTGCCGTTCGGCGCAACGCGCGTACACCGGGAGCTGCAGGGCGCGCGACCGATGCGGAGAGCGGCTGGCCTTGTAGTCGATCACCCGGAAGGTGCGGTCCGCGTGCAGGTCGATGCGGTCGACGACGCCGCGGACGGCCACCGTCCTGCGCGCCGGCGGGCGCCCCAGCTCGAAACGGCCGTCGATCCGGTATTCGAGCAGACGCTCCACGACCCCGGTCCGGTCTTCGATCTCCGCCACGAACACGCGCTCGGCCAGGCCGGGCGCCGCCGCCGATCCCAGCAGCCACCCGCGGGCCACCGCCCGGTCGACCGGCGGCAGCCCGCCGACGGCCTCCTCGGCGGCACGGGCGAAGCGTTCGAGCGCCAGGTCCAGGTTCGCCAGCGTGACCGCGCCGCGGCCGTCCGCCTGCCAGTCCCGAAAGAACGACTCGAACACCCGATGCAGCAACAGCCCGCGCTGCTCCGGGGTCATCGTCCGCCGCGCGGCGCGCTCCGCCTCGAGACCGAGCACGTGGGAGGCGAAGTACTGGAACGGACAGGCCGCGTAACGCTCCAGCGCGCTCACGGCGTACGAGCGTTCGGGTTGCGGGCCGGCCCGGCCGGCCGGCCGCCGGCCGCCGAAGTCCGACCCGGACGCCCGCGCGGTGCGGAGCGCCCGCCAGCGGTCCCGGAGATCCGCGTCGACGCGCTCGAGGGCCGCGCCGGGCGGCGCCGCGTCGGCGGCCGGATGCGGCGCGGGCCGCCGATCGAGGTCCATGCGGTCGATGTCCTCGAGGAGCGGCGAGGCGCCGACGATCACGTCGTCTTCCAGGTTGAAGGTCGAGAACCAGACGCGCTCGGCGGCGAGGCCCGGCAGATCGTGGAACGCGGCGCGCGCGGCCCGCTGCCGGTCGCGTTCCCGCGGCCAGCCGAGCCCGGCCAGCAGACCCGCCGGATAGAAGACGTTGCGGCCGGCGCGCCCGGGCCACTCGGACTCGACGAGACCGGCGACGAACACGTCGTCGAACCGCCCGTAGGCCGCCGCGTGGACGTCGACCAGGTGGACGCCCTCCTCCGGCTCCCCGGACCGAAAGGTCCGGCTCTCGATCCAGCGCCGCACGGCCGACGCCACTTCGCCGACGCCGGCGTCGGCGCCGGGGTGGTTCAGCGAGCGGTGCGCGGCCTCCAGCGCGTCGAGGCCGCGCCGGACGCGGGTTCGTCCTTCCGCGGCGCGGCCGCCGTCCTCGCCGGCGCCGGCGGCCGGGGCGTGGCGCTCCAGAAACGATCGCAGCGTCTCCAGGTGGGCCGCCAGCGGCCGCGGCTCCGCCAGCGGCGCCAGCTCGCCGGCCAGCGCGACCACGCGGCGCAGAGCCGGCAACGCCGCGCGCCGGGCCCCTCGGGCCGCCCGCCATCGCGCGGCGTATTCCTTCAGCGTCTCCAACCCGCCGGCGAACCCGGCCTCCGACAGCGCGCGGTCGAGCGCCCGGACGGCGCCGGCCGGAACCGGCGCGCCGTCCGGGCCGAAACCGAAATGCGGCGAGCGGAGCAACTCCACGGCCGGTTCGCGCCGAAACCCGCCGGCGACGAACGTGACGACCAGATCGACGGCCGCCGCGTACGGCTCGACCGCCAGCGGCAGGCCGTCGCCGGTTCGCACCCGAAGGCCGGCCGCCCCGAATACGGACGGCGCGAGATACAGGTACGGCAACGGCCGCTGGACCACCACCGCCGCCGACGCGGGCGCGCGTTCGTCGACGGCGGCCGCCGCCGCGGCCACGTTGCGCGCGATCGCGCGCAACTCCTCCTCGCGGTCGCGCCACGCGAAGTACGGCCGCTCCGCGGAAGCGGCGGGCACGACCACGGCCGCGCGGCGGCCCTCCGCCGCGGCCCGCTGCTCGACCAGACCGGGCAGCAGGTCGTCGAGTCTCTCCCGGTACCCGGCGTCGAGCACCGAGTCGGTCGCGATCAGGGTCACCCGCGCCAGTCCCGGGAGGCGGGCCAGCAGATCGAAGTCCGCCGGGTACAGCCCGGCCGGGTGCGCGACCTGATCCGGCACGGTCACCACCACGTCGGACACCGCTTCCCCGCCGTCCGCCAGGGGGCCGCGGTCGTCTTCGGCGGTCCCGAGGCCCGTCACGATCATCTCGGACACCGCTTCCCCGCCGTCCGCGGCCAGCAGCCGCCCCCGCAGCCGGTGCTCGTCCAGGCCGGCGAGGGCGTCGAGACGGCGGTCGTAGGCGCGGAAGGCGGCCGCGAGGAAACGGGTCTGGAGCAGCAGCCGCCGGGCGCCGCTGTCGAAATCCGCGCTCGGCTCGAGCTCGTCGGCCAGGACCCGCTCGAACGCCTCGACGGAACGTCGGCGCCGCTGCAGCTCGTCGTAGAAGGCCAGCAGCGCCGCGACGATGCCCGGACGCAGCCGGAACGGCGGCGCGCAACCCTCCGCGGCGGCGTCCACGGCCGCCGCGCCGGCGACGACCTCCCGCTCGACGGCGGTCAGCAGCGGCGGACACGAACCGATCCGTTCGCGCAGCCGGCCGTACCACTCGGCCCGCGTGACGAGGGCCGCCCGCGCAGGGTTCACGCCGTCCGCGGCGAGCGTGCGGCGCAACTGCAGCGCCGCGGCGCGGGTCGGCGTCAACACCGCCGGCCGCGCCGCCCCGCGGCAACCGGCGACCGCGGCGGCGATCGCCCGCTGGAAGGCCCGTAGCGTCGGCGCGCGCAACAGGCGCGTCTCGCGCGGGGTGATCACGCCGCGCGCTCCGGCCGCGCGGCCCGCGGCTCGAACCCGCGGGCCCGGGCGGGCGCCCCTTCCCCGGCCCCCGGACCGGCCCCGTGGAAACCTGTGGACGATCTGTGCACGTCCCGTGGATTTCCGGGGGACGCAATTTCGTTTCGCATCGATTTCCCGGCCGTTGGCGGACGCCGCGGCTCGTGGGCGCGGGATTCGTCTTCTTCTTCGCTTGATCGATTCGACCGTCTCACTAGAATCCCCCGCTGTCGGCCGCGGCCGTCGAGTCCGTCATCGTGACCATCCACCGCTTCGAAGAGACCATCGGCGACCAGCGCTACGTGGTCGAGGTCGCGCCCGCTCTGGGGGAACGCTGGCGCGCCTGCCTCGTGCGCGCCCCCGGCGTCCCGACCGCCCTGATGCCCTTCTACGGCGCGACTCCCCGCGAAGCGCTCGGCCGGCTCGTCGGGTGGCTCGCGCGCGCGCACGGCGTCGCGGCGGACTCGGTGTAGCAGCTTCGCTTCGCGGGTGTCCGCGTGGACTCGGGGAGGGTCAGCGCCCGTTCGTCGGCGCCGCCGGGGCCGCCGCCCCTCCGGCGCGCGGGGCGGAGAGTGGTGGACCAGACGGGGTTCGAACCCGTGACCTCGTGAATGCCATTCACGCGCGCTCCCAACTGCGCCACTGGCCCACGTCCGGCGGCCGCCCGCCTGACCCATTCATTCTAGGAGACCGCGCGCCTGCGATCAACGCGGCCGGAGATCCGGCGCCGGACGGCCGAAGACACGCCGGTAGTCGGCCGGCGTGTCGACGTCGAGGAAAGCCCCCGCGTCCTCCACGGGCACGTTCTCGATCTCGGGCGCGCGCGCCCGGACGACCGGCTTCGCACCCGCCGCCGGATCGGCGTCCCGCAGTTCGTCGAACACGGAGCGGTCGAAGATGACCGGATGTCCGTGCGCCGCGTCCCGCGGGCGGGTCGGCCGCACGATGGGAGCGCGGGACCGCGCATGCGCGTCCAGCAGCGCGCGGACGGTGGAGACGCCGACCAGCGGAACGTCGACGAGCGTCATCAACAGCCCGTCGACCCCTGGCCGCTCCAGCGCTTCGAGCCCGGTGAGCAGCGACGAGAGCTGGCCGCGCGACGCATCCGGGTTGAGCGCGATCCGCGGCGCCGGCCGCACGGGAGCCAGCGCGGAGCGGATGGCGTCGACGGGCCCGTCGGCGGCGGCCACGACGACCACGTCGGCGACTCCGGCCGCGCGCAACGTGCGCGCCAGCCGGCTGACGAACGTATCGCGGCCGTCGACCGGCAGGAGCGCCTTGGGACGCCCCATGCGCGACGACCGCCCGCCGGCCAGGATCAGCCCCGGCACGATCACCGGACGAGCGTACAGCAACCGGCGCGGTTGAATCCGGCGCGGCGCGGCGCTAGAATCTGCGCCATGAGCAACGGTGACGTGGACGTCCGGATCCGCTGTCAGAGGTGCGGGCAACAGATGGAGCTTCGAGATCCGGCGCCGGGACAACCCTGGCCTCCCCAGCAGTTCTGGCAGTGCGCGGCCTGCGGGAGGAACTTCTGGACCACGTACCCGCCGCCCAGGAAACCGAAGCCCCGGCCCGCGAAGACCGCGGCCGAAGACGGCGGCCCGGGCTCGGCCGGAGCGCCGCCGGCGGCGTGAAGCGGCCGCGGCCCGGGCTCCGGGATTTCGGCCGGCCGGCGCCGGATCCGAAACCGGTTGACTTCTCACGTCGACGTCAATAGACTGCCCCTTCCAGAAACGAATCCGGTCGCGGCTCGTGGAGTCCCGCCAGCATGAATGGTCGGGGCGAAGGCGCGGCGCGGATACAGGCGGCTCAAGGGAGCGTGGTGTCCGCCAGGGTTCATCTTGGAGGCGCGCTCCCGCGGAGGAACGGCATGCCGAGCGGCACTATCGCACGTCTGTTGATCGACAAGGGTTTCGGATTCATCCGCGACGAGGGGGGCATCGAGCACTTCTTCCACCGTAGCGCGGTGCGCAGCGCGGTGTTCGAGCTGCTGCGCGAGGGTCAGCGCGTCGAGTTCACTCCCGAGCAGTCGGAGAAGGGCCCGCGCGCCGGCGAAGTTCGCCTGCTCGAGAACTAGCCGCCACAGCCTGTCGTCCGTCGGCAGAGATCTGCCGTCCCCTCGATACTCGGGCCCGGGCCGGTCGTCTTCAACGGCTTCCAGGGGCACGGCACTTGTCCGTTGTCGTGCGCCGCGGGGTGGGTGTGCCCGGCCCCCCTGCATGTCTCTCGCGCGTCACAGGGAAGCGAATGGGGCCCGGTGGCCCTCCCGGTCTTCAAAACCGGTCGCTCCCCGCTTGCGCGGGGGGGCTGGGTTCGACTCCCAGGCGCTTCCGCCAAGTGGGTGCCGTGGATGGTCGGCTCGGCGCTCGGTCTGGGCGTCCTGCTCGGCTGAAAGGCGCGGCTCCCCGGCGGGATCTCCCCCGCCCGCGGCGCCCCGCGCGTCAGTCCAGCAACCGGTTCACCTCGGTCACGGAGCCGGCCACGGTGGCCAGCGCGACCAGCTCGGCCCGAAACGCCGCGAAGTTGGCCGCAAGGGCCGCCAGGGCCGGCAGCGAGTGAACCACCACGGGCAGCACGGCCGTGTCGACGCCGCCCCCGAGAACGGCCGCGAGCATGGTGAGCGCCATGGCCAGGGTCCCGGCGGAAAACACCGGACGGCGCGCGCGGGCCACCGCGAGATGCAGCTCGTCGGGCAGACCGGCGTCGGTCACCGCCTCGCGAATCGCCTTCCCCTGGCCGATGAGGTAGAACATCGTCATCGAGTGCGCCAGCAACGTGATGAACGTGAAGAAGATCGCGAACGTCACGTGGCGGGAGACATCGGCCGGGGCCGACGCCAGGAAGCCCAGCACGGTGGCGTACCCGAGACCGCCGATGCCCAGCACGGCCGCCGTGACCAGCGCCGCCGTCACCGCGCCGCCTCGGACCGCGGCGCCGGCCGCCGCACGGCCGCGTGGGCTTGCCGAACCCGCTGGAACAGGGGCGTGAACCGGTCGCGCGGCAGACCGACGCGGCCGAAGCAGCGCGCCCGGGGATGGTCGTCCCCGTGAAAGTCCGACCCGCCCGACACGGCGAGGCCGTGCCGCGCCGCGACCCGCAGGTAGCGGGATCGCGCGCCCGCGTCATGGTCGCCGTGATATGCCTCGACGGCGCCGAGGCCCGCCTCGGCGAGCTCCGGGATCAACTCGTCCTTGCGGAGCAGACCGGGATGCGCCAGCGCCGGCAGTCCGCCGGAACGCTTCACGAGCCGCACGACCTCGGCCGGCGGAGCGCCGTTGCGCGGGACGTAGGCGGGCCGGCCGTCCGCCAGCCAGCGGTCGAACGCCTGCTGCAGACTCGTGACGTGGCCGGCGTCGAGCAGCGCCCGGGCCACGGCCGGCCGGGCGACCGCCTTGCCCGCGGCCTCGGCGCCGGCGACGAGGTCCTCCAGGTCGATCGGGGCGCCGAGCGACGCCAGCCGGGCCGACATCTCGCGCGCGCGCCGCGCCCGGTCCCGCCGCTGGTCCGCGAGGAACGGCGCCAATTCCGGCGGATCCGGTTCGAGGAAGTAGGCCAGCACGTGCACGTCGCGGCCCCGGTGGACGGCCGTGATCTCGATGCCGGGCAGAAACTCCATGCCGAGCTCCGCCGCCGCCGCCGCCGCCGCCGGGACACCGGCCAGCGTGTCGTGATCCGTCACGCTGAGCGTCCGGATGCCCAGACCGTGGGCGCGCTCCACCAGCGCGCGCGGGGCCAGCGCGCCGTCCGAGGCGGTCGTATGGGTATGCAGGTCGATCATGGCCGGGCCGAACGATCGCCGGGCGGCGCCCCGGCCCGGGCCGTCCGCACGCGCGGCGTCAGGCGCCGGCGCGCGGCGTCCGCCGGGCGGCGGGTTCCGGCGGCGGCTCGGGACGCCGGGCGCGAAGGGCGCGGTACTCGCGCATCAACAGTTCCAGGTGCTCGCGTTCCTCCTCGGCGAACTCGAGGAAGATCCGCTTGCCTTCCGAATCCTCGAACCGCTCTCCGTAGCGCTTGAAGAAGCGGTGCGAGCCCCGCTCGCAACGAATCCCGATCCGCAGGGCCGCCCGGTCGTCGACGCCGCGCGACAACTCTTCCGCGCCCGCCGCGAACAGGCCGTTCGCGGCGCCCTTGAAGAAGAGAAACGTGGGGTGCGATTCGAGCCGCGGATCCTGCGCCAGCAATTCGGCGTAGCGGGCCTCCAGGGTGGCGAGATGCTCCTTTTCCTCCTCGGCCAGATTGCGGAACACCTGACGTCCGCGGGCGTCCTTGGTCAGGCGCGCCGCGCGGCGGTAGAACTCGAGCCCGCTGCGTTCGGTGGCGATGGCGATCCGCAGGGCGTCGCGGGCGAAGAGCAGCTCGGTCGTCACCTGCTCGGACGGCGTCCGCCGCCCCGTGCGGCAGGCGTCGCACGTGCCGTAGATCTGCACGACGCTCCGGCGCGCCTCGAACTTCCGCGCCGCCGCGATCTCCTCGATCAGCCCTTCGACGTCCGAGGACAGGAACTCGGAGGACTGGTTGCAACTCTTGCAGATCAGGTGGAAGTGCCGGGGATGGCGGTAGGAGTGCTCGAACCGGAAGCGGCCTTCGCCGAAGTCCACCTTGCGGGCGATGCCCGCCTCGACCATCCACTGCAGCGTGCGGTAGACGGTGGCGCGGCTGATCTTCCCGCCTTCGCGGCGCACCACGTCCACGAGGTCGTCGGCGCTCAGGTGCCCGTCCTGCTGCAGGAAGACGTTGACGATCCGGTCGCGCTTGCCCGACCGCCGCCCCCCGGGGGGACGATGACGCTCGACGTACTCCGACCGCGGATCCGGCTCGCTCATCACCCGGCTCCGGCGACGCCCGCCGCGGGGCCGCCCTCCGGCCCGGCGGTCCAGCGGCGCGGGGAACGGCTACACACCGAACGACTGTCCGCACCCGCAGGTCGACCTGGCGTTCGGATTGCGGATGGTGAACCCCCCGCCCGTCAGGTTGTCGACGAAGTCCACCTCGGCGCCCGCGAGATAGCGGACGCTGATCGGATCCACGAACAGCTTGACGCCGTTCGACTCGAAGACCTTGTCCGCCTCGGCGTCCCCCGGGCCGTCCTCGATCATCAAGCCGTACTGGAACCCGGAGCACCCGCCGCCCTGGACGAAGACGCGCAGCCCGGCGTCGTTCTTCCGCTCCTCGGCCAGCAGGGCCTGGATCTTGCCGGCCGCCGCATCGGTCACGGCCACCGGCCCGCTCGCCACCGCAGTCGTTTCAGTCACTTGGATCCTCTCCCTAGTGCGTGCCCCCCAGTATAGCGCGCCTTCCCGCATCGTGAACACGGACCCGCCGGCGTGCGATACTGGCGCGGCATGGCGCACGAAGACGCCCTCGACGACGCCGAACGGCGCTGGCTGCGGCTCGCCGACGAGCGGCCCGGCCTCGGCGCCGCCGTGGACCTGCAGCGGGTGCTCGTCACGCGCAGCGTCGAGTTGCTGGCCGAGACCCCCCGGGTGATCCGCGGGGCGAGCGCGGCGCCCGCCGACCTCGTCAGGCGGATCGAGCTGCGGCGCGCCCCGGTCCTCGACCTCGCCGTCGATCTCGACGTCCCCCGCCTGCTGCCGTTCCTCCTGGGCTTCTGCGACGACTTCATCGCCGGCGGAGCGGGCGCCCCGGCGCGGCGCGTGCGGGCGGTCCTCGAGCGCGGCGAGATCGAACCGGGATCGCTGCTGCGCGCGTCGCTCGCCCGCCGGCAGGCGGCGATCCGCCAGCGGGCGAACCACGTCGGCGTGGCGCCCGACCTGGTCTGGCTGGTCGCCGAGCTGGCCGTCGGCCCCGTCGCCCACCGGCTGCAGCACGACGCGCTCGTGTCGCCCGCCTCCACGCCCCCGGCGGTCCGCGACGCGCTGCGCGGCTGGACGCGCGGCGAGTGCCCGGCCTGCGGCTCCTGGCCGGCGCTGGCCGAGGCGCGGGACGGCGAGCGCCACGCGCGCTGCTCGTTCTGCGGCGCGGACTGGATGCCCCGGGCCGGCGCATGCGTCCACTGCGGGACGTCCGGGGAGGCCTTCCTGACCGCGGACGCCGACGGGGGGCGCGCCGGCCGGCGCATCGAGTTCTGCCGCGCGTGCGGAGGCTACCTGAAGCGGATCGACCTGGACGCGGCGACCCCGTTCGCGGTCCTGCCGGTGCTCGATCTGGAGACGAGCGACCTGGACGCGCTGGCCGCCGGCCGCGGATACGCGCGCCCGCCGATGCGCGAGGCCGCGGAACCGGAAACGCCCTGTCCCGAAGAGGCGCAGGATTGAAACGATGAGAACGACGAAACCCGCGGCCCTGCTTCCGGCCGCGGCCCTGGCCGGCGCGCTCCTCGGCCCGGCCGCCCCCGCCGCCGAGGGCCAGGCGCGCCCCGCCCACGGGCGTCTGTTCCCGCCGGAAGACCTGGGCGTGCTCGAAGGCCCCGACCGGGACGCCTGGCAGGAGCCGGAGCGGATCATGGACGCGCTCGGCATCGCCGACGGCGCGGTCGTGGCGGACGTCGGCGCCGGCGGAGGCTGGTTCACCGTGCGCCTGGCCCAGCGCGTGGGGCCCAACGGGCTGGTGTACGCCGAGGACATCCAGCCGCGGATGATCGAGTCGATCAACCGGCGCGTCCGGCGGGCCGGGCTGACCAACGTGCAGTCGGTCATCGGCACGCCCAGCAATCCGCTGCTGCCGGGGCCGATCGACGCGCTGCTGATGGTCGAGGTGTACGGTCAGGTGGAGGATCCCGTCACGCTGCTGCGCAACGTGAGGCCGCGGCTGAAGCCGGGCGGCCGCGTCGGCATCGTCGAGTACAAGCTCGACGGCGGCGGCCCCGGCCCCCCGTTCGACGAGCGGGTCGAACCCGATGCGGTCGTCCGCGACGCCGCCGCGGCGGGCTTCCGCCTGCTGGCGCGCGAAGACGGCTTCCGCTACCAGTACCTGCTGGTCTTCGTTCCCGGCGAGCCGGGCGCGCCCGCCGGCCGGAGCCCCGCGCCGTTCCGATGCGCGCCGCGCTGACCATCGCCGGGAGCGACTCGGGAGGCGGCGCCGGCCTGCAGGCCGACCTGAAGACGTTCGCCGCGTTCGGCCTGCACGGCCTGAGCGCGGTGACCGCGGTCACGGCCCAGAACTCGGCGGCGATCTCCGCCGCGCACGTGCTTCCGCCCGCGCTGGTCGCGGCCCAGATCGCCGCCGCGGCCGCCGAGTTTCCGGTGTCGGCGGCCAAGACCGGCATGCTCGCGGCCGGCGCCACCGTCGACGCCGTCCGCGGCGCGCTCGAGGCGCTGGGCGTCCGGCCCGTCGTCGACCCGGTGCTGACCGCGACGAGCGGCCGCCGCCTGCTCGACGAGGACGGCCTCCGGCTCCTGAAGGCGCGGCTCCTGCCGCTGGCCGCGGTCGTGACCCCGAACCGGATGGAGGCGGAACGGCTGAGCGGCGTCGCGGTCGCCTCCCGGGCCGCGGCGCGGGAGGCGGCGCGGCGCATCCTGGACCTCGGACCCGGGGCCGTGATCGTCACCGGCGGGCACCTCGACGAGGACGCCGACACGGTCGTCGACGTCCTGGACGACGGCGGCGGCGCCGTGGAGATCGCCGCGCCTCGCGCCGCCCCCGGCCCCGGCCGCGCCCACGGCGCCGGCTGCGCGTTCAGCGCGGCCCTGGCCGCCGGTCTCGCCGGCGGGCGCACGCTCCCCGACGCGGCGGCCCGCGCGCAACGGTACGTCGCCGCCGCGCTGGGCCGGGCGCGGCGAACCGGCCGCGGCGGACTCGTGCTCGATCACCTCGGGCCGGCCGCGGCCGCCGGCGGCGGGCCGGACCCGCGGGCCGGCTGATTCGGCGCCGGCCCGCGTCGCGCCGCGGCCGGCGCGTGCCCCGCTGCTATACTGCCGGGACATGGGGACGCCGGCCTTCGCGATCACGGTCGAACCGCTCGATCCGGCGGCCCTCGCCGCCAGCGTCGCCCGGCGGATCGAGGGCGCGCCGGCGAGCGCCGGCGCCGTCGCGTCGTTCCTGGGCGCCGTGCGCAACGAGAACCAGGGGCGCCGGGTGGACCGGCTGGAGTACGAGGCGTACGAGCCGCTGGCGGTGAAGTCCTTCGAACGGATCGCCGCCGAGGCCGCCGAGCGCTGGCCCGACGCCCGCGTCGCCGTGCACCACCGCATCGGGCCGCTGGCGGTCGGGGAGGCGAGCGTCGCCGTCGCGGCCGCGTCGCCGCACCGCGCCGACGCCTTCGCGGCGTGCCGCTACGCGATCGAGCGCGTCAAGCAGATCGCGCCGATCTGGAAACACGAGTTCTTCGCGGGCGGGGACGTGTGGATCGAAGGCGCCACGGCCGACCCCGACGACGAGGAGGCCCGCGGGCGGGCCTTGCGCATCGCATGCGCGTGACGGTTCGACTCTTCGCCCGGCTGCGCGACGTCGCCGGCGCCTCCGACCTGGCGCGCGAGCTGCCGGAAGACGCGACCGCGGACGCGCTCTGGAACCTGCTGGCGGACGAGCACCCGGAACTCGCCGCCTACCGCGGCGCGGTCTCCGTCGCCGTCAACGCGGAGTACGCGCGGATGGACGCGCGGATCGCCGACGGCGACGAGGTGGCGTTCCTGCCGCCCGTCTCGGGAGGCTGATCGCCCATGTTCGACAAGCTGCAGGGGATCGAGGAGCGCTACGACCGGCTGACGGCGCTCCTGAGCGACCCGGCGGTGCAGGCCGACCAGCAGGAGTACCGCCGGCACACCCGTTCGCTGGCCGAGATCCAGCCGCTCGTCGAGCAGTTCCGCGCCTACAAGGCGGTCGAGGAGGAGCTGGCCGAGACCCGGGAGCTGGCCGTCGTCGGCGACGACGACCTGCGCGAGCTGGCGGAGCAGGAGCTGGGCGCCCTCGAAGAACGCCGGGCCGACCTCCTCGGCGCCATCAAGGTGTCGTTGCTGCCGAAGGATCCCAACGACGAGAAGAACGTCGTCCTCGAGATCCGGGCCGGGACGGGCGGCGACGAGGCGGGCCTGTTCGCCTCCGACCTCTTCCGCATGTACCAGCGCTTCGCCGAGGGGCGGGGCTGGCGCGTGGAGGTGCTCTCGTCGAACGAGACCGGCGTCGGCGCGATCAAGGAGGTCGTGGCGCTGATCGAAGGCAAGCGCGTCTACAGCCGCCTCAAGTACGAGAGCGGCGTCCACCGGGTCCAGCGGGTCCCGACCACCGAGGCGAGCGGCCGCATCCACACGTCCACGGCCACCGTCGCGGTGCTGCCGGAAGCCGAGGAGGTGGACGTGCGGATCGAACCGAAGGAACTGCGGATCGACACGTTCTGCTCCAGCGGACCCGGCGGGCAGAGCGTCAACACGACCTATTCGGCCGTCCGCGTCACCCATCTGCCCACCGGGCTCGTCGTCTCGCAGCAGGACGAGAAATCGCAGATCAAGAACAAGGCGAAGGCGATGAAGGTGCTGCGGTCGCGCCTCTACGAGATGGAGCTGCAACGGCAGCGGTCCGAGATCGCCAGCGACCGCCGCGGGCAGGTCGGCAGCGGCGAGCGCGCGGAGAAGATCCGCACCTACAACTTCCCGCAGAACCGGATCACCGACCACCGCATCGGCTTCACGACGCACCGGCTGCCCGAGGTCCTGGCCGGCGACCTCGGGGAGCTCGTCGAGTCGGTCGCAACCCACTACCAGTCGGCGAAGCTCGAGTCGGAAGGAGAGGCGGCGCCGGCGTGACCACGCCGGACGCCGGCGCGGGCGCCCCGCCGCCGGGGGACCGCGTGGCGCGGGCGCGGGAGCGTTTCGCGCGCGCCGGCGTGGCCGCGGACGAGGCCGCCGCGGACGCCGAGGTCCTGGCCCGCCACGCGCTGGGCTGGGACCGCGCCACCTGGCTCGCGCGGCGCCGGGAGCCGGCGCCGGCGGACTTCGAGGTCCGCTTCGCGCCGCTGGCCGAGCGGCGCGAGAAGCGGGAGCCGGTTTCCCGCATCACCGGCCGCCGCGAGTTCTGGGGACTCGACTTCGCGGTAGGGCCGGAGGTGCTGACGCCGCGCCCCGAGACCGAGCTGATCGTCGAGACGGCGATCGAGCTGTTCGGCGGCCGGCGAGACGCCCGGCTGGCCGTCGCCGACGTCGGAACCGGTTCCGGCTGCCTGGCGGTGGCGCTCGCCCGCGAGTTCCCGCGGGCCGCGGTCACGGCGGTCGACGTCTCGCCCGCCGCCCTGGCCGTGGCCGGCCGGAACGCGGCCGCGCACGGCGTCGCGGACCGCGTCGCGCGGGTCGCGGCCCCGCTCGCCGACTGGCTGGCCGGCGGCGGCGCGGACCTCGACCTGATCGTCGCCAACCTGCCCTACGTGCCGGCCGGCGAGCTGGCCTCCCTGCCGCCCGAGGTCCGCCTGCACGAGCCGCGAATCGCCCTGGACGGCGGCCCCGACGGCCTCGATCCGCTGCGCGGGTTGCTGCGCGGCGCGGCGGCCCGGCTGAAGCCGGACGCGCGGGTCCTCGTGGAACTGGGCCGGGGGCAGGCGGACGCGCTCCGCGGCGTCGCGGCGGCGGCCCCCGGGATCGCGCTGCTCGACGTCCGGGAGGACCTCCAGGGCATTCCGCGGACCGCCGTGCTCGCCGCCCGCGGATCCTGACGACCCGGCGCCCGATTGCGAGGACCGCCATGGCCGACTGCCTGTTCTGCAAGATCGCCGCCCGCGAGACGCCCGGCGACGTCGTGCACGAGGACGAACGCCTCGTCGCGTTCAACGACATCTCCCCGCGGGCGCCGACGCACGTGTTGATCGTCCCGCGCCGCCACGTGAGCACGCTCAACGACCTGACCGCCGACGACGACGACCTGGTCGGCGCGATGGTGCGCCTGGCGGCCCGGATCGCGGCCGGGCGCGGCCACGCGGAGGCCGGCTACCGGACGGTGTTCAACTGCAACGCGGCGGCCGGACAGTCGGTGTTCCACATCCACCTGCACCTGCTCGCCGGCCGGGACCTGGCGTGGCCGCCGGGGTGACGGCGGCTCCCCGCGGCGGCCGCGCGCCCCCGGCAAGCAGCGCCGGCAGCTCGGCGAGCGAGCGGATCACCGGCACGCCGTCCGCCGTCTCCGGCGGCGGGCCGGACCGGACCAGCAGCACGGCGGCCATGCCGACCCCGCGCGCGCCGGCTACGTCGTGGGTCATGCTGTCGCCCACCATGACGCCGTCCGCCGGCGATGTCCCGAGGCGGTCGAGCGCGGCCCGAAAGATGCTCGGGTGGGGCTTCAGGTAGCCGTGGTCCGACGACGACACCGCCGCGGCGATGAACGGCTCGAGCGCGAAGTGGGACTGGAACGACTCCAGGCAGCGGTGGGTGTTGGAGATGAGGCCGATGCGGTATCCGGCGCCGCGCAGCGCGGCGAGCGTCGGCGAGACGTCGTCGTAGAGCGCGAAGTGGCGGCACCGGGCCCACTCGTCGTAGATCTCGCGCGAGCAGGCGTCGACGCCGCCGCCGGCCGCGCCCATGCGGGTCAGGACGGCGGACACGTAGCGCAGGAACGGCTCCGGCCGGTAGACGCCGTCCTCCAGACGCTCGAGCTCCCCCGACGCGGCACGCACCGCGCCCTCGAAGCGCGACGGGTCGACCCGCAGCCCGTGGCGCGCGGCGAAGTCCCGGTAGCCCCGGCCGTCGAAGGCCGGTCCCGGGTGGATGAGGGTGAAGTCGACGTCGAAGAAGACCGCCTTGACGCGTCGCGCGGGGCCGGTGCGGGGACGGGCGGCGCGCGGCGCGGGGAGCGTCCCGGCCGGCATGAAGACCATTATATTTACACTACAATTGAGACGAACGGCGCCGCGTTGCGTTCACCGCGGCGCAGCCTCGCCATGCCCGACTGGAAAGAGACCCTGAACCTGCCGCGGACCGGTTTTCGGATGAAGGCCGGCCTGCCCGCCACCGAGCCCGGCGCGATCGCCCGCTGGGAGAAGATGGACCTGTACGGCCGGATCCGCGAGCGCCGACGCGGGGCGGCGCGCTACGTGCTGCACGACGGCCCGCCCTACGCCAACGGCGACATCCACGTCGGCACCGCGCTCAACAAGATCCTGAAGGACTTCATCGTCCGGGCGCGCACGATGGCCGGCTACGACGCGCCGTACGTGCCGGGCTGGGACTGCCACGGCCTGCCCATCGAGCTGCGCGTGGACCGCGAACTCGGCAAGCGCAAGCGCGAGATGAGCGTCGGCGACGTGCGCCGCGAGTGCCGGCGGTACGCCGAGCGCTACGTCGACGCGCAGCGCGCCGGCTTCCGGCGGCTCGGCGTCCTCGGCGACTGGAGCGCGCCGTACCTGACGATGCGCTACGACTACCAGGCGGCCATCGTGCGCGCCCTCGGCCGCTTCGTCGAGCAGGGTCTGGTCTACCGCGGCAAGAAACCGGTGCACTGGTGCATCAGGTGCCGCACCGCGCTGGCCGAGGCCGAGGTGGAGTACGAGCCGCACCGGTCGCCGTCCATTTACGTCGAGTTTCCGCTCGCCCCCGAGAGCCGTCCCGCGCTCGGCGCGGCGGCGCCGGCGCTGGCCGGCCGCGGCGCCGGCGTCCTGATCTGGACGACGACGCCGTGGACGATTCCTTCGAACCTGGCCGTCGCGTTCCATCCCGAGGTGACCTACGCGGCGTACGAGACGACCGGCCCGGAGGGACGGGCCGGCGCGGTCTTCGTGGCCGAGCCGCTGGCCGGCCGCGTCGCGCGCGAAACCGGCCGGGCGCTGGGCGCTCCGCTGGCGGCGTTGCGGGGAGCCGACCTCGAGGGCCTGCGGTTCCGGCACCCGCTGTACGAGCGCGACTCGGTGGCGGTGACGGCCGACTACGTGACCCTCGATCAGGGCACCGGCGCCGTCCACACCGCGCCCGGCCACGGGGCCGACGACTTCCGGACGGGCGTCCGCTACGGCCTCGACGTCTACGCGCCGGTCGGGCCGGGGGGCGCGTTCACGGACGACGTGGAGCTGTTCGGCGGGCTGGGCGTCTTCGAGGCCAACCCGCGCGTGGAGGCGGCGCTCGCCGAGCGCGGCCGGCTGTGGAAGCGGTCCGACGTCGAGCATTCCTACCCGCATTGCTGGCGCTGCCACCGCCCGGTCGTCTTCCTCGCCACCTCGCAGTGGTTCATCGCGCTCGACCGCGGCGAACTGCGGCAGCGGGCGCTCGACGCCATCGCCGGCGTGAAGTGGTTCCCCGCCTGGGGCGAGGAGCGGATCCGCGGCATGGTGGCGAACCGGCCCGACTGGTGCATCTCGCGCCAGCGGTCGTGGGGCGTGCCGATCCCGGCCCTCCACTGCGGGTCCTGCGGCGAGGCGGCGCTGACGGCGGCGCTCGTCGAGCGGGCGGCCGCCGTATTCGAGGAGCACGGCGCCGACGCCTGGTACGAACGCGGCCTCGACGAGTTCCTGCCGCCGGGCTTCGCCTGCCCGTCGTGCGGCGGACGGGCGTTCGAGCGCGAGCGCGACATCCTGGACGTCTGGTTCGACTCGGGGGCGAGCCACGAGGCGGTGCTCGGCCCGCGGCCGGACCTGGAGTGGCCGGCGACGCTCTATCTGGAGGGCTCCGACCAGCACCGGGGCTGGTTCCACAGCTCGCTGCTCGTCGGCCTCGGCACGCGCGGCGCCGCGCCCTTCCGCGAAGTGCTGACCCACGGCTTCGTCGTCGACGCGGCGGGCCGCAAGATGTCGAAGTCGATCGGCAACAGCATCGACCCGCGGACGATCGTCGAACGCTACGGCGCCGAGATCCTGCGCCTGTGGGTCGCCATGGTCGACTACCGCGAAGAGGTGCGGCTGGGCGACGAGATCCTCGCGCGCGTGGTCGAAGCGTACCGCAAGATCCGCAACACGCTGCGGATCCTCGTGGCGAACCTGTTCGACTTCGATCCGGCGGTCGATCGTCTGCCGCCCGCCGAGCTCGAAGAAGTGGACCGCTACGCCCTGGCCCGCTACGGGGAGGTCGCCTCGACGATCCTGGCCGCCTGCGAGCGCTACGAGTTCCAGTCGATTTCGCACGCGGTGAACCACTTCCTGACCGTCGACCTGAGCGCGTTCTACGTCGACGTCTCCAAGGACCGGCTCTACACGCTCGCGCCCGGGTCGCGGGCGCGGCGGTCGGCGCAGACGGCCATCTACACGATCACCGACGGCCTGGCGCGCCTGCTGGCCCCGATCCTGCCGGTCACGGCCGACGACCTGTGGAGCTTCCTGCCCGGCGCGCGGGAGGACAGCGTGCATCTCGCCGACCTGCCCGCGGACTGCGAGGCGCTGGTGGACCGCGAGCTGCTCGCCCGCTGGCGGCGGTTGCTGGCCCTGCGCGACGCCGTCAACGTCGAGCTCGAGCGCCTGCGGCAGGAAAAGACGGTCGGCACGTCCCTGGAGGCGGCGGTCGCGCTGCGCGCCGGCGGCGCCACGGCGAACCTCGTCGAACGCTACGCCGCGGAGCTGCCCATGCTGTTCATCACGTCGGACGTGTCCGTGTCGGTGGACCCGGCGCTGCCGGCGGCCGCCGCGGAGGCTTCGGCCGCCGGCGCCCGCTTCGTCGAGCCGGACGGCGCGGCGGTCATCGAGGCGCGGCGCGCCGGGGGCGTGAAGTGCGGCCGCTGCTGGCGCTACGTGCCGTCGGTGAGCGGCGGCGATCCGGCCGGCCTGTGCGACCGCTGCGTCGACGCCCTGTCGGAGGCGATGGAACGTGTCGGCTGAGACACCGCCCGCGGGGGGAGGCGCCGCGGAAGGACGCGCGCCCGGCAAGGACGGCGCGCCGACAGTCCCCGTCGGGGACGTCCACGCCGCGGAAGGACGCGCGCCCGGCGGCCCGGGCCAGGGAGCGGGCTCGAAGCCGGCGGCGTTTCCCTCCCGCCGCCTCATGCTGGGCATCGCGGCCGGCGTGGTGATCCTCGACCAGGTGACCAAGGCGATGGTGCACGCGTGGCTGCCGCTGTACTCCAGCGTGACCGTCATCCCGGGGCTGCTCGACTTCGTCTACGTCCGCAACACGGGCGCCGCCTTCGGGTTTCTGAACACGGTCGACATCCCCTTCAAGCAGGCGCTGATGACCGCGGTCGGCCTCTTCGCCCTGGGCGTCATCTCCCTCTACGCGAGCCGGGTCCCGCCCCGTCAGACCGTGACCCGGTTCGGGCTGGCGGCGATCATCGGCGGCGCCGTCGGCAACCTGATCGATCGCGTCGCGTCGGGCTACGTCGTCGACTTCGTGGACTTCTACTGGGGAAGCTGGCACTTCTGGACCTTCAACGCCGCCGACGCCGCGATCACCACGGGGGCCTGCTGCCTCATCTTCGACATGGTGTTCCTGAACGCGCATGTATCCGAAACTGCTTGAGCTCGGCCCGGTCACCGTCTACTCCTACGGCCTGCTGCTGGTGTCGGCGTACCTGCTCGGCCTGCAGGTGGCGGTGGCGCGGGGCCGGGCGCGCGGACTGGACGGGCAGCGCGTCATGGACCTCGGCATCGCGATCATCGTCAGCGCCCTGGTCGGCGCGAAGCTGCTGCTGTTCGTCGTCGAGTTCGACCACTTCACCCGGGACCCGGCCGAGCTGTGGACCCTGGTCCGCTCCGGCGGCGTCTTCTACGGCGGCCTGCTGCTGTCGGTCGCCGTGGCGTTCTGGTACGTGCGGCGGCACGCCATGCCGATGTGGGCGACCTGCGACGCGTTCGCGCCCGGCATCGCGGCCGGCCAGGCGCTGGGGCGGCTGGGCTGTCTTCTGGCGGGCTGCTGCTACGGCCGGCCGACCGACGCGCCCTGGGGCGTCACGTTCACGAATCCGCTGGCCGCGTCCAACGTCGGAACGCCGCTCGACGCGAGCCTGCACCCGACGCAGCTCTACGAGTCGGCGGCCGCGGTCGTCATCCTCGGCGTCCTGCTGGCGTTCGAGCGGCGGGGGCGCCCGTTCGCGGGCAGGACGTTCTGGACCTATCTGCTGCTCTATCCGGCCGCGCGCTTCGTCATCGAGTTCTTCCGCGGCGATCCCCGCGGCGCCGTCTTCGGCGTCCTGTCGACCTCGCAGTTCGTCTCCCTGCTGCTGGCGCCGCTGAGCCTCTTGATGCTCGTCCTGCTCGCGCGCTCGTCGACGCCGGGACCGCCGGCGGCGCGCGCCGCCTGACCGCCGGCGCGGGTCCCCCGAGATGGCCACCCGCGGCGGCGGCGAGCCGCCACCGGCCGAGCGCGTCGACCTCGAGGTGCCGCCGGACGACGCCGGCGTCCGCCTGGACCGGTTTCTCGCGGCCCGTCTCGGCGGCCGAACGCGGTCGCAGTGCCGGAGGCTGATCCGGGAGGGGCGGGTGCGCCTCGACCGCACGGCCGCGCGCCCCGGCGTCGCCGTCCGCGCCGGCGACCGCGTGCGCGTGGACGTCCCGGCGCCCGCCCCGGCGGCGCCGCGACCCGAGGCGCTGCCGCTCGACGTGGTCCACGAAGACACCGACCTGATCGTGGTCAACAAGCCGGCGGGCATGGTCGCGCACCCGGCCGCGGGTCACGCGGACGGCACGCTCGTCAACGCGCTGCTGCACCACGTCCGGGACCTGAGCGGCGTCGGCGGCGAGCTGCGGCCCGGCATCGTGCACCGCCTCGACCGCGGCACGTCCGGCCTGATGGTCGTGGCCAAGCACGACCGGGCGCACGTGGAGCTGGCCCGGCAGTTCGCGGAGCGCGAGGTGGAGAAGGAATACCTCGCCCTCGTCTGGGGCCACGTGCGGCCGGGACGCCGCGTCGACCTGCCGATCGGCCGCGACCCGGTCGACAGGAAGCGCATCTCGGCGCGTTCGCGGCGCGCGCGGCCGGCGGTCACGCGCGTCCTGACGGCCGAGGCGCTCGACGGCGTCACCCTCGTCCGCGTGGCCATCGCCACCGGCCGCACGCACCAGATCCGCGTCCACCTGAGCGCGATCGGACACCCGGTGGCCGGCGACGCCGTCTACGGAGGCCGGCGGCGCCCCCCGCCCCACCTGCGGGTGGTCCAGCGTCTGGAGCGGCCCTTCCTCCACGCGGCGCGGCTGGGGTTCACGCACCCGCGGAACGGCCGGCGCATGCTCGTCGACTGCGCGCTGCCGGACGATCTCCGGAACCTCGCCGACGCCCTTCGGGTCCTCTCGCGCAAGCGGGCGGCCGGACGTCACGGCGCGGAAACGCCGCCGGAACCGGGGGAACGGCCGTGACCCGCCGGGGCTGTTGCACGCCCGCTTCCCAGCCGGCCGGCGGCGCGATCCGATGCGGGGGAACGGCCGTGACAAGCCGGGGGGCTACCGCACGGCTCCGTGCAGCGGCCCGGCGCCGGCCGGGTCTTCCGGGCGGGGCGCGGGAAGCAGCGCGAGGTCGAGCGCCTCGTCGATCATCGACACGTAGTGCACGCGGATCTCGCGCCGCAGGTCTTCCCCGAGGTCCTCGAGGACGTGCTTCTCGTTCCGCTTCGGCAGCACGACCTCGCAGATCCCGAGCCGGCGGGCGGCCAGCACCTTCTCCTTGACGCCGCCCACCGGAAGCACGTTGCCGGAGAGGGTGATCTCGCCGGTCATGGCCAGGTCGCCCCGCACGCAACGCCCGGTGAGTTCGGATACGAGCGCGGCGGCCATCGTGACTCCGGCCGACGGCCCGTCCTTCGGAATGGCGCCCGACGGGACGTGCAGATGCACCTCGGCGGCGCGGTAGAAGGACGGGTCGACGCCGTAGCGGGAGGCGTTCGCGCGCAGCCACGACAGGGCGGCCCGAGCCGATTCCTTCATCACGTCGCCGAGGTGCCCGGTGAGGGTCAGCGTGCCGCCGCCGCTCATCCGGCGGGCCTCGACGAACAACACGTCGCCCCCGACGGGCGTCCACGCCAGACCGACGGCGACCCCGGGACGTCTCGCGCGTTCCGCCACCTCTTCGTCGAGATGCCTCGGCGCGCCCAGCATCTCGACGACGGTCTCGGCCGTGACCTCCACCGGCGATTCGTCTCCCTCGGCGCGCCGGCGGGCCACCTTGCGGCACAGCGCGCCGAGCTCGCGCTCCAGGTTGCGCACCCCCGCCTCGCGGGTGTAGCCGCGAACCACGGCGCGGAGCGCATCCTCGGTGAAGCCGACCTGCCCGGCGGTCAGCCCGTGGTTCTCGATCTGGCGCCCGAGGAGATGCTCGCCGGCGATGGCGAGCTTCTCCTCCTCGGTGTACCCCGGCAGCTCGAGGACCTCCATCCGGTCGCGCAGCGCCGGCGGAACCGGGTCCAGCACGTTCGCGGTCGTGATGAACAGCACCTCGGAGAGGTCGAACGGCAGATCGACGTAGTGGTCCCGGAACGCCGGGTTCTGCTCCGGGTCCAGCACCTCGAGCAGCGCGGAGGCCGGGTCGCCGCGGAAGTCCATGCCCAGCTTGTCGATCTCGTCCAGGATGAAGACCGGGTTCTTCGACTCGGCCCGCCGGAGCCCCTGCATGATCTGCCCGGGCAGCGCGCCGACGTAGGTCCGCCGGTGGCCGCGGATCTCGGCCTCGTCGCGCATGCCGCCTAGGGAAACGCGCACGAACTTCCGGTCGAGGGACGCCGCGACGCCCCTGGCCAGCGACGTCTTCCCCACGCCCGGCGGACCGGCGAAGCAGAGGATCGGCCCCTTCACGCCGGGGTTCAGCTTGCGCACGGCCAGGTACTCCAGGATGCGGTCCTTGGCCTTGTCCAGACCCGAGTGGCCGCCGTCGAGGATTTCCCGGGTGCGCGCCAGATCGATCTTCTCCTCGGTGCGCCGGTTCCACGGCAGGGCGATCAGCCAGTCGACGTAGGTGCGCGACACGGTGTACTCGGCCGCCGCGGCCGGCATGCGCGACAGACGGTCGACTTCGCGCAACGCCTCCTTCAGCGATGCCTCCGGCATGCCCGCCGCCTCGACCTTCCGCCGCAGCTCCTCGATCTCCCGGGCCTGGTCGTCGTCCTCGCCCAGTTCCTTGCGAATGGCCTTGAGCTGCTCGCGCAACAGGTACTCGCGCTGGCTCCTGCCCATCTCCGACTGCACCTCGGACTGGATCTTCGAGCCGAGCTCCAGCACCTCGATCTCCTTGACGAGGATGCGGTTCAGATGCGCCATGCGGGCGCGGACGTCGAGCGTCTCCAGGACGTCCTGCCGCGCGGCCGTGGCCAGCGTCGGCAGGCTGGACGCGATGAAGTCCGCCAGCTTGCCCGGCTCCGAGATGTTCCCGGACAACGCCTGCAACTCGTCGGACAACACGGGCGAAAGCGACACCACCTGCTGGAAGTTGTTCTTGACGTTCCGCTGCAGGGCGTCGATCTCGAGGCGGTCGTCCTCGGACACGACCTCCGCGGCGGCGCGCACCTCCGCGCGCAGGAAGGGCTTCGAGTCGACGACCCGGTCGAGGGTGACGCGCGAAAGCCCCTGCACGATCAGACGCAGGCTGCCGTCCGGCAGCCTGAACGTCTTGTGGATGCGCGTGATGGTTCCGATCTCGTAGAGATCGTCCTGGACCGGCTCCTCGGTGGACGCCTCGCGCTGCGTGAAGACGCCCACGAGCTGGTCGCCCTCGACGGCGGCCTCCAGGAGCCGGACGGAGCTCTTCCGGGCCACCGCCAGCGGCATGAAGGAGTTCGGGAACAGCACGGTGTCGCGGAGCGGCAGGATCGGCAACTCCGCCGGGACGGGCGGCTGCCCTTCCCCCGGCGGAGTCCCCGTCGCGTCCGGATGGCCCGCTTCGTCGTTCATCGTGCCGCGCCCGGCGCCGGAGACGCCGTGGCCGCGCGCCCTCCGGGCCGGACGTTCAGCCCGTCAGATCCGCGAACAAGGATACCGCGCCGCGGCGCGCGACGTTCACTTCCCGCTCCAGCTCGACCTCGCGCGCCGACTCGCAGTCCGTGCAGCGCACGGCGAAGGGCAGCGCGCGCAGGCGGCGGCTCGCGATCTCCTTCCCGCACTCGTAGCAGTAGCCGAACGTCCCTTCGTCGAGCCGGGCGAGCGCCGCGCCGATCTTCTCCAGGGTCTCGGCCTTCATCTGCAGCAGGGCGAAGTCGATGTCGTCCTGGATGTCGGCCTCGGAATTCTCGGCGTCGTCCCGGACGTCGTGAAGCAGCGCCGCGGCGCCCTCGGTCCGCACGTCCCGCATCTTGTGCTGGACCTCCCCGATGATCTCGAGGCGCCGCGCCTCCAGAATGCCCTTCAGCTCGTCGTAGCGCGTCCTGTCCATCCGGCCGTTCGTCTTCGTCCTCATGATGACGGCTCCTTCCGCCATGACCCCGAGCAAGTCCCGTGCCGATGCCCGGTCACGAACGTTTAGACGATGGGAACCCGCTTTCGGTTTCCCGAATCGGGGCGGGGCGCCCTCTCCGGGGGACAGGCGTCCTCTCCGGACGCGGCCGGCGGCGCGCCGGACGGCCGCCGCCGTTGATCGGCGCCGCGGGTTTGTGCGAAGCTGAACGCCGAAAACGAGCGCCATGCCCAAGCCCCCGTGCCCCCTGTGCGCCCGCCGCCGCGGCCGCCGTTCCTGTCCCGCCTTGGGCGAGTCGATCTGCGCCGCCTGCTGCGGGACCAAGCGGCGGACGCGGATCGCCTGTCCTCCGGACTGCGCGTACCTGGAATCGGCGGCGGCGCATCCCCCGGCCGTCGTTCAGCGGCGGCGCGAGCGCGACGTGGATTTCCTCGCGGGGCTGGTGCACGAACTGACCGAACCGCAGCAGCGGTTGACGGCGGCGCTGTTCGAGTACCTCGCCGGCGACCGGCCGCACGCCCTCGGCCTCGTGGACGCCGACCTGGAGCGGGCGGCCCGCGCGCTGGCGCAGACCCGCGAGACGGCGAGCCGCGGCATCGTGTACGAGCACTCCGCCGAAACCGCGGCCGCGCAGCGGCTGGCCGGCGAACTGAAACAGGTCGTCGAGGCCGAACGCGACGGCGGCGGCCCCCTGTCGGACGGCGACGCCGCGGACGTCCTGCGCCGAATCGAAACCGGTGCGCGCGAGGCGCGGCGGGCGCTGGGTGAAGACGAAGACGAGCGCGCCTGCCTGGCGCTGCTCCGGCGGTTCCGGACCTCCACCCGTTCCGGCGGCGGCGCGGACCCCGACGGGACGGAAAAGCCCGCGTCCGAGGGACTGATCGTCCTCCCGTAGGAGGCGGGCGGCCGGGCGCCGGGCGGAGCCGCAAGGCGGCGATCGGCGGGCGGTGGTATACTCTTCGCTCCCGGGGGGAGGGGATTGTCGACAAGATGGCGAAACGCTGCGAGTTGTGCGGAAAGGGACCGGCGGTCGGACGCAACGTCAGTCACGCCCACAACGTGACCCCCCGGCGGTTCCAGGCCAACGTCCAGACGGTTCGCGCGGTCGTCGGCGGCCGGGTCAGGCGCATCCGCGTGTGCACCCGCTGCATCCGATCGAACCGGGTCACCAAGGCCGCGTAGCCCCTGTCACCCCCGTCACCAGTGACGCGAACCGCGATTCGCTCCAGCGGCGCGCCGCCGGCCGTCGGCCCGTACTCCCAGGCCGTCCGGTCGGGCGATCTGCTGTTCGTCTCCGGCCAGATCCCGCTCGACCCCGCGACCGGCCGGCTCGTCGAAGGCGACGTCGCCGCGCAGACCCGGCGGGTCCTGCAGAGCCTCGACGCCGTCGTCCGCGCGGCCGGCGCCACGCTCGGCGACGTCGTCAAGACCACCGTCTATCTCGCGGACATGAACGACTTCGCCGCGATGAACCGGGTGTACGCCGACTGGTTCGCCGACCCTGCGCCGGCCCGCGCCGCCGTGCAGGTGGCGCGTCTGCCCCTGGACGCGCAGGTCGAGATCGATGCGGTCGTCAGATTCCCGGCCTGAACTCCGCCGGCGCGGATCCGGAGTCTGCGCCGTCTGCGCCGTAGAACGGCGCGGACTCCTGTAGGATTGGGTTGGGCGCCGAGCGGAGCCGCAAGGCGACGGTTGGCGGGCCGGGCGGCGCCGGGAGCGCCGCGACAGCATGCCGAGCACGAGTCCGCCCGCGTCGCCGCGCCCGGCGCGCGTCGCCGGGCGCGCCACGCACGCGCTGCCGTGGGCGCTGGATCCCCCGGTTCGCGCCGCGTGGCTGGCCCCCGTCGCCCGCGGGGCGGCGGGGGTGTTCCTCGACTACGACGGCACGCTGACGCCGATCGCGGACCGGCCGGAGCAGGCCACGTTGAGCGCCGCGACGCGCGGCCGGCTCTCCCGCTTGGCCTCGTGCTGTCCAGTCACCATCGTCACCGGCCGGGACGTCGCCGTCGTGCGCGGCTTCGTGCGGCTCGACGAGATCGGCTACGCCGGCTGCCACGGCCTCGACATCGAGGGCGCGGCCGGCGCCGGCCTGCGCTACGCGGAGGCCGAGACCCTGCTGCCCGTCCTCGACGGCGCGGAAGCCGACCTTCGGCGCGGGCTGTCCGGCGTCGCCGGCGCGCTCGTCGAGCGCAAGCGCTACAGCGTCTCCACCCACTACCGGCTGGTCGACGCCCGCCAGGCGCCGCGGGTCCGCGAGGCCGTGGCGGCCGTCGCGCGGCGCCATCCCCAATTGCGGCGCGAGCAGGGCAAGAAGGTCTTCGAGTTGCGTCCCGACGTGGCCTGGGACAAGGGCAGCGCCGTCGGATGGCTGATCGAGGCGCTGGGGCTGGACCCGGCGGCGGCCGTCTACGTCGGCGACGACGAGACCGACGAGCACGCGTTCGAGCTGCTGGAGGGCCGCGGAGTCCCCATCGTCGTGGAGCAGGGCGACCGGCCGACCCGCGCGCGCTACCGCGTGCGCGACCCCGGCGAGGTGAACGAGGTCCTCGACCTGCTGATCGAGACGCTGTCGGCGCGCTGACGGTCGTCCGCCGCGCGGGTTCACGCACGATTTACCCGCCCGACACGACCCGGCAACCGGGCCGCGTCAGGATGTCGCCGCCTCGTCCGGCGGTCCGCCGGCGCGCGGCCGTGTTGCGGCGCGGGCGCGCGCCGCGGTATTCTCGGAATCGGGATCTCCACGAGGTGCGACCTGGATTCGGTTCCCGGCGCCGTTCCGCGCGCCGCCGATGAACTCAGCGAACTGAAGACGCGCCTGCTCGCGATGGGCGGCGAAGCGGAAGAGCAGGTGCGCGCGGCCGTGCGGGCGCTCGTCGAGAGCGACCTGAACCTGGCCGAGCGGGTCCTCCGCGGCGACGAGCCCATCAATCGCCTGCACATGGAGATCGACAAGCGCTGCTGCGACCTGCTCGTCAACCACCGGACCCGGCCGGCCGACGTGCGGGTGATCGTTTCGGGCGTCAAGATCAACGGCGACCTCGAGCGCATCGGCGACGTGGCCGTCAACGTCGCCGAGGCCACCTTCCGCTACCTGCAGCATCCGCCGGTCAAGCCGCTCATCGACATACCGCGCATGGCCGAACACGCGCAGGGCATGCTGCGGGACGCCCTGAACGCCTACGTCCGGCACGCCACGGACCTGGCCTACGACGTGCTCGATCGCGACGACGTCCTCGACGGGCTCAAGGACCAGGTGTTCCGCGAGCTGCTGCGCTACATGCTGCGGAATCCGGCCACGACCGAGCCCGCGCTCGACCTCATCCTCGTTTCCCGTCATCTCGAGCGGATCGGGGACCACGCCACCAACATCGCCGAAGAAGTGATCTTCACGGTGTCGGGCTGCGACGTCCGGCATCACGCGTACGAGGGGAGGAGGCCCGTCTGAGCACCGAACCACCGGCCGCCGCGGCGCCCGGCCCGCCCCCCCGGATCGCCGAGCCGGCGTCCTCCGGCCGGGGGGACCGGGTGCTCGTCGTCGAGGACGATCGGGACATAGCGGAGCTGGTGGCCCACCACCTCCACAAGGCGGGCTACGCGTCCGAGATCCTGCGCTCCGGCGCCGAGGTCCTGTCGGCGGTCCGCGAGCGGCCCCCGGCGCTGGTCGTGCTGGACCTGATGCTGCCGGGCCGCGACGGCCTGGACGTCTGCCGTTCGATGCGCGCCGACCCGCGGACGTCGGCCGTGCCGATCATCATGCTGACGGCCCGCGGCGACGAGACCGACCGCGTGGTCGGCCTGGAGGTGGGCGGCGACGACTACGTCACCAAGCCCTTCAGCCCCAAGGAGCTGGTGGCCCGCGTCGGCGCGGTGCTGCGCCGGGCGCGGCGCGAGCGGCCTCCGCGGAGCCTGCTCCGCTTCGGTCTCCTGACCGTCGACACCGACCGGCACGTCGTGACCTGCGACGGCCGCGACGTCCGGCTGACGGCGAAGGAGTTCCTGCTCCTGCGCTATCTCATCGAACACCGCGGCCGGGTCCTCTCGCGCGACGTCCTGCTCACCGACGTCTGGGGCTATCGGTACACCGGCGGCACCCGGACCGTCGACGTGCACGTCCGCCGGCTGCGCGAGAAGTTGCCGCTGCTGGCCAGCGCCATCGTCACGGTCAAGCAGTTCGGATACAAGCTGGTCGAGGACGCCCCGGGTCCTCCGCCCCGGTGATGAGACTCCGCACCCGGCTGTTTCTCGCGGCGTTCGGCATCGCGGCCCTCAGCCTGCTGCTGGCCGCCGCGCTCGTGGCCTGGCGGCTCGAGCGGCAGCTCCTGGACCGCATCGCGGCGGACCTGCTGGCCGAGGCGCGGCTGGTGGCCGATCTCGTGACGCGCGGCGGCGTCGCGCGCACGGTCGCCGAGCTCGACCGCGACGCCGATTCGCTCGGGAACAGTCTGGGGGCGCGGGTGACCCTCATCGAACCGGGAGGGCGGGTCGTCGGCGACACGGCCGAGGACGGCCCGTCGCTGGCGGCGATGGAGAACCACGGCGCCCGTCCCGAGATCGAGCTGGCGCGGGCCGCCGGCGCCGGCGTGACCCGGCGCTACAGCACGACGGTCGAGCGCGACCTGCTGTACGCGGCCGTGCGGGTCGACCACCCCGGGGTGGCGTTCGTCCGGCTGGCGCTCCCGTTGACCGCCGTCGACGATCAGATCACCTCGGTGCAGCGGGGCACGGCCGGCGGCTTGGCGGCGGCCCTCGCCGGGGCGCTCGTGCTGGCCTGGGTCACCTCGGCGGCGATGAGCCGCCGCGTCAGCGCGATAGCGGAGGCGGCGCGCCGCTACGCGGCCGGGGACCTGACCCCCCGGACGGGTCCGTACGGGGACGACGAGATCGGCATCGTCGCGCGCGCGCTCGACGCCTCGGTGCAGGAGCTCGGCCGGCGTCTGGCGCAACTGTCGCGGAACCGCCGGCTGACGGACGCGATTCTGGCGAGCATGACCGAGGGCGTGCTGGTCGTCGACGCGCGCGGCCGCGTGCAGATGGCCAACGACGCCGTGCGGAGGCTGCTGCAGATCGAGGACACGCCGGTCGACCGCCACTACGTGGAGCTGATCCGCCACCCGGAGGTGGCGAAGCAGATCGGACGGGCGCTGGAGGCCGGCGGCTCCAGTCAGACGGAGATCACCCTGAGCACGGAGCCGGTCCGGGTCTGTCTGGCGAGCGCCGCGCCCTACGTCGAACAGGACGAGCCGGGCGTGGTCATCGTCCTGCACGACGTGAGCGACTACCGCCGCGCCGCGCAGATCCGGCAGGACTTCGTGGCCAACGTCTCGCACGAGCTGCGCACGCCGCTGACCGCCGTCCGCGGCGCGGTCGAGGCGCTGAGCGACGAAACGGACGCCGCCGCGCGGCGGCGGTTCCTGGACATCGTCGCGCGCCACACGACGCGCATGGAGCGTCTGGTCGCCGACCTGCTGCGGCTGGCCCGCCTCGACGCCGGACAGGAGGCGCTGCGCCTCGACTCGTGCGCCGTGGAGTCGGTCTTCGCGAGCGTCGAGGCCGAGCTGGCCCCGGTGCTGCGGACGAAGAAGCTGCGGGTGGAGCCGCGGATCGACCCGGGCGCCGGGCGGCTGGAGGCCGACCAGGGCAAGCTGCACGACGTCATCAAGAACCTCGTCGAGAACGCGGCGCACTACGCGCCGGACGGCAGCGCGATAGAGCTCGACGCGGCGCCCGGCGGCGCCGGGGCCGTCCGGCTGCGGGTCGCCGACCGCGGGCCGGGCATTCCGGACACCGACCTCGCGCGGGTCTTCGAGCGCTTCTACCGCGTGGAGCATTCCCGGTCCCGGAATCCGGGCGGCACCGGGCTGGGCCTGGCCATCGTCAAGCATCTCGTCGGCCTGCACGGCGGGACCGTCGAAGCCGCCCACCGCCCCGGCGGCGGGTCCGTCGTCACCGTCGTGCTGCCCGGGAGGCCAGGAACCCGGCCAGCTTGCGGAACGCCTTCCCCCGGTGGCTGACCGCCGCCTTGCGCTCCGCCGAGACCTCGGCCAGGGTGCAGCCGTACGGCGGATAGAAGAAGATGGGGTCGTAGCCGAAGCCGCCTTCGCCGGCCGGGCGTTCGGCGATGCGTCCTTCGATCGTGCCGGCCGCCTCGAAGACGACGCGGCCCCGCTCGGCCGCCGCCACGGCGCAGACGAACCGCGCCGGGCTGCCCAGGTCCCGGCGGCGGCGCAGCCGCGCGTGGATGACGTCGAACTTCTCGGCGTACGTGGAGCCGTTGAAGCGCGCGGAGTGGACTCCGGGTTCGCCGTCCAGCCCGTCGATCTCCAGGCCGGAATCGTCCGCGGCCGTCAGGTGCGGCGCCGCCCGCCCGTAGTGCAGCGCCTTCAACCGCGCGTTCTCGGCGAAGGTGCGGCCCGTCTCCTCCGGCGCGGGTCCGGGGGAGTACGCGGCCAGCGGTTCGACCTTCCAGTCGAGCCCGGCGAGGATGCGCGCGATCTCGGCCGCCTTGTGGCGATTCGTCGTGGCGACGACCAGCGTGCGGGGGGTGCGCGCGTGCACGATCGTTCCGCGGCCGGCCGCTCCCGTCAATCGGCGGCGGGGGACAGGAACTCGCCGACGATCCCGCGCTGCAGCGCGACGAGGCGCTCGATGCCGTCGCCCGCCAGGGCCAGCAGGGCGTCGAGCGCCGCCCGGTCGAACGGCTTCCCCTCGGCCGTGCCCTGCACTTCGATGAAGCGGCCGGCGCCCGTCTTCACGACGTTCATGTCGACCTCGGCCCGCGAGTCCTCGGCGTAGGCGAGGTCGGCGAGCGGCCGGCCGTCGACGACGCCCACGCTGATGGCGGCCACGTAGTCGTCGATCGGCAGGCGCGCGATCCGGCCGGAGTCGCGGAGCTTGCGCAGGGCGAGGGCCAGGGCGACGAAACCGCCGGTGATGGACGCGGTGCGGGTGCCCCCGTCGGCCTGGATCACGTCGCAGTCGACCCACACCGTGCGCTCGCCGAGGTCCGCCAGACGGGTCACCGCGCGCAGCGAGCGGCCGATGAGGCGCTGAATCTCCTGGGTGCGGCCGCCGACCCGGCCGGCCGAAGACTCGCGGCTGGAACGCGTCGACGTCGAGCGCGGGAGCATCCCGTACTCTCCGGTCACCCAGCCGGTCCCCTTGCCGCGCAGGAACGGCGGCACGCGGTCCTCGACGCTCGCCGTGCAGATCACGCGGGTCAGGCCGGCTTCGATCAGCACCGACCCCTCGGCGTGCACCACGTAGTGGGGCGTGATGCGGGTCTCGCGCGGCTCGGCGGCTCGGCGGCCGTCGGGGCGCGGCGCGGCGGCCGGGGTGTTCGGCGTGGTCATGCGGCAGAGTCTAGCAGTCCGCGCCGTAGAACGGCGCGGACTGCTGGAGCGGTCAGGATGGGCACCGAGCGGAGCCGCCAGGCGACGCTTGGTGGGCGCTAGCAGTCCGCGCGTCTCACCACGAACGGGACGGCGGATCGCCGGGAAGTTCGGCGTCCCGCCCGGCGCCGGCTCCCGCCGGGGCGCCGCCGGCCTCGGCCTCGGGAAATGCTTCGCCGTCCGCGCGCGGCAGGTCCACGACCCACGTCAGGTTCGGGGTCAGCGGCTGGCGCAGGTCGATGTGCCCGGCCAGCGTGTCGACCTCGCGGCCGTCCACCAGGATCTGCACGGCGTCGACCCCGGCGACGTTGGTGGCCAGCGCGTTGACGAGGGCGTAGACCGTGAGCAGTTCGTTGAGTGAACCGCCCGAATGCTCCGCCGTCACTTCGCCGCTCAGGTCGACGAAGAGGGCGCCGTCGCCGGTCCGGTAGACCGCGCGCAGGCTCGTGCCCTCGGGAAACGGCGAGAGCAACGGCCACGGGGCGCTCTCGAGTTGGCGTTCCGCGATGATCCGGGCCCGCGACAGCGGGTCCGCGCCGTAGGGAACCTCGATCTCCCGGCGGACCAGGCCGCGCCCGTCGGCCGCCACGTAGTACAGGGTCGCGGTGAACGGCGAGCTGCCGCCGCCGGCGGCGTCCGCGCCGTCGAGCGCGGAGGGCGCCCGGGCGGCCGACTCCCAGCGCTCGACCAGGATGAACGTCAGCATCGCCGCGCCGAGCGTCAGCACGAGCAGCACGCCGCCGGCGATCCGGTACGGCCGCCGGTGACCGCCGCGACGCGCGCGCCGCCGTTTCCGATCCGCCAGATCCATCGCTGTCCGGAGACCTCCCGCGCCGCCGTTCCCCCTAGTCGCGTTCCCGGCCGCCGTCGAGCGGAACGCCGGCGCTTTCGTCGGCCGGAGTCTCCACGCTCGGGGCGTACGGCGCGGCGGCCAGGTGGTTCCGGAAGCGGATCACCCCCGCGGCGACGGCCTCGGCCACCAGGGCCTGGAAGTCGGGCCGCGTCATCCGCGGCTCCTGGTCGGGGTTGGAGAGGAACCCCGTCTCCACGAGGATCGCGGGCATGTTGGCGCCGGCCAGCACGCGGAAGGGAGCCTCCCGGACCGGCCGCGGACTCAACGGAACGCGCCGGCCCAGCTCGTCGCTCACGAACGCGGCCAGATCGGCCGACGGCGCCAGGTGGCGCGCCTGGGCCATTTCCCACGGAATCACGTCGACGTCGCGGACGCCGCCGCCGGACACCGGCAGGTAGCGCCCCTCGCGTTCGGCCAGTTCGCGCGCCTCCCGGCCGTACTGGTCGATGCCGAGGTGGTACACCTCGGCTCCCGCTACCGTGTCGCGCAGCGCCGCGTTGGCGTGCAGGCTGATGAACAGGTCCGCGCGGTTGTTGTTGGCCGTCGCGGCGCGGCGGTCCGGGGCGACGAGCGTGTCGCCGTCACGGGTCAGGATGACCCGCACGCCCAGGCGGCGTTCCAGCAGCGCGCGCAGGCGCCGGGCGACGCTCAGCGTGACGTCCTTCTCCAGCGTCCCTTCGGGGCCGCGCACCCCTTCGTCGGCGCCCCCGTGGCCCGGGTCGATCACGACGGTGCGGATCTCGGTGGGGGCGCCGAAGTCCGGGACGGGGGGGACGTCGCCCGGGGCGGCGTCCGGCCCCGGCTCCGCCGGTTCCGCCGGCCGCGCCTCGGCGACCGCGGGGGCGGCCGCCTCGAGGTCGACCACGAGCTGCGTCGAAGCGCCCGATTCGCCGCTCACGATGCGGTGCGATGCGTAGGACGGGCCCGGTTCGATGGCGAATCCCGGCAGATCGTCGAGCAGCTCGATGGCCCGCACGGCTTCGCCGCGCGGCCGGGCCGCGCGCACGAGGTCGATGGCGTCGGCCTCGAGGCGCACGAGGATCCGGCCGTCCCGCTCGGTCACCTCGTAGGCGGTGTTGGGAGTGATCCGCAGGGTCAGGCGGCCGGACCGCGCCCGCGGGCGGTACCGGGCGGACACCCGCGGCGCCCGGACGTCGCCCACGAGCAGGAGCCGCGAGCGGGCGCGCAGCTCGATCCGCTGGTCGTGGACGCGCGCGAGCGCGCCGCCGATGAAGTCGAGCGGGACGAACCAGCGCCCGCCGACCCGGCGCGCCGGGGCGTCGAGCGACACGAGCTGCCCGTCGACCGACGCCAGAGGCTGCCCGGCCGTCAGGACGATCGGTCCGCCGCCGGTGTTGACGGTGAGCGTGCGTTCTCCCGTATCCTCGACGTCGAGCCGGAACAACGCGGCGAGAACGTCGAGCGGGATCGCCTCGACGCCCTGCACGTCCACCGTGGCGACCGGCTGCCGGTCCCGCGGCGTGACCAGCGTCAGCCCGTCGGCCGGCTCCTGGGCGGCGAGCGGCGACACGGCGGCCGCGGCGGTCAGAACCGCGGCGGCCGCGGCCAGGGCGCGGGCGGCGCGAACGGCCGAAGGCCGCGTCGCGTGCAGCATCGATCGATCATGATAGCACCGGCCGCCACGCCGCCGTCTCCGGGAGCTCCGGGAGCGGACGACTTCGAGCAGGTCGTCGGCCCGCTCTGGAACTACCTGGCGGTTTCCGATACGCCCGCCCGCGCGGACGTCATCTTCGTCTTCGGGAGTCAGGCGCTCGACGTGCCGGCGCGCGCCGCCGAGCTGTACCGCGCCGGCCACGCGCCCGTCGTGCTGGTCAGCGGAGGCTACGGCCGGATGACGCGCGGCGTCTTCGACCGGCCGGAGGCGCTCGTCTTCCGCGACCGCCTCGTCCGGGAGGGCGTGCCACGGGCGGCCGTCGTCACGGAGACCGAGGCGGGCAACACGCTGCAGAACGTGGTCTTCGGGCTGGCCGCGCTGCGCCGGGAGCGGATCGCGGCCGCCTCGGCCCTGCTGGTGGCCAAGCCGTTCGTGATGCGCCGCTGCGCGGCCACCTTCGCCCGCCAGGCGCCGGACGTCCGCGTGCGCTGCTGCCCGCCGCGGGTCGGCCTGACGGGCTCCGTCGATCGCCCGCCGGCCGCGTTCGCCGCTCGTCTGGCGGCCGAGCTGGAGCGGCTGGAACGCTACGCGGCGGCGGGCGACGTCGCGCCCCGGACCATCCCCGAGCCGGTGCGGGCCGCCGCCCGCCGGATCGCTCTCGGGGGCCGGCGCCGACCGCCCGACGACCCGGCCGGCTAAGCCTTCGAGCGGCGGGTCGCGGCGATGCCGCAGCCCGCCAGGGCGCCGAGCAGGCCGATCATGGCCGGCGTCATGCCCAGCACCCGCTCGCCCGCGGCCAGGATCCGCACGGCCGCGAACGAGCCCACGCCGCCGGCGACGGCGCCCAGCGCTTCGCGGGGTCCGACGCGGCGGGTGTACAGGCCGCCGAGCACGGGGACGAAGAGGCTGACCGTGAGCAGGGTGTAGAAGAGCTGCAGCACGCTGGCCATGGACGCGGCGGCGACGGCCAGCCCGGTGCCGAGGACGCCGCCCGCGGCGGCGGCCCCGCGGGCGACGGCCAGAAGCCGCCGGTCGTCCGCGCCGGGGTCGACGTAGCGCCGGTACAGGTCCTGGGAGAGCGACGTGGCCAGCATGAACAGGATGGCGTCGGACGAGCTGACCTCGGCCGAGAACAGCGCGGCGAGCCCGAGCGCGCCCGCGGCCGGCGGCAGCACGTCCATCAGCAGCGTCGGCAGGGCCAGCTCGGGGTTGTCGAGCGTCGGCGCGAGCGCGCGCGCGCACATGCCGAGCAGCGGCGGCAGGGCGGCGAAGACCAGCAGGACGGCGGCGTTGAGTCCGACGCCCAGGCGCACCGCGCGGTCGTCGCGCGCCCCGTAGATCTTCTGCAGCAGTCCCGGCGAGACGACGAACGCCGGCCCCAGCATGACCACGTAGAACCAGCCGGAGTCTCCGCCCTGCCGGACGCTCCAGTAGGCGGCGTCGACGGAGCGGGTGGCTTCGTGGAGGCCGCTCCAGCCCCCGGCCGCGGCCAACGCGAGGGGCAGCGCCGCGGCGAACCCCGCCAGCAACACGACGAGCTGCAGCGCGTTGATCCAGGCCGCGGACCGCAGTCCGCCGGCCGTGAAGTAGACGATGACGACGACGCCGCCGACGAGGCAGCCGAGCCAGGGCGGCAGCCCGGCGACGACGTCGAGGACCCAGCCGATGCCGATGATCTGGGCGGCCAGGATGCCCAGGGTGCCCAGCGACAGCAGGACCGTGATCGCCGCCCGCACCCGTTCCCCGAAGCGGTACTCGAGGTAGTCGCCGAGCGTGCGCAGATCCCGTTCGGCGGCGATGCGCCGCATGCGCGGCCCGATCCACAGGGCCAGCACGATCGACCCCAGGCCGGCCGAGCCCACCCACCACCAGGCGCTCAGGCCGTCGGCGTACCCGAGCCCGGCGGCGGCCACCGTCGAGCCGGCCCCGATGTTGGCGGCGAGCATCGTGGAGAACAGAAGGGACGGGCCGAGCCGCCGGCCGGCGACGAAGAACTCGGCCGGGCCGCGCACCGTGCGCCCGATCCACAGGCCGACGCCCATGAGCACGGCGGCGTAGACGAGCAGGACGGTCAGGTGCAGCGGCATCGCGGATGCGGACCCCGGCCGGGGGGTAGGTAGCTTGACGGTGTTTGCGGTAGACTGCAAACGTGTCGGTCGTTGCGGTCGCCGGCCCCCGTTGCGCGCGAAGGCGCCGTGCGGCCGGGTCCGCCCGCCGCTCCCGGAGCGGAGGTCCGGACGTGAGCCGCGGCGCGAGCTTCGGTAAACGCGCGCGCCGCGCCGGTCGTCTCGCCGTTCCCGGGCGGCAGGTCCCAGCCATGAACATGAACAGCGAACGGATCGGTGTGACGCGCGCGCCGCGCCGGGTTCCACCCTGCGCGCTCCTGGCCGCGGCGGCCTGTCTGGCCGCGGCGCCGCCGGCCGGCGCCCAGAGCGCGCCGTCGGGCAGCGGCGGCGGTTCCGCCGACAGCCGGCCCGTCGCCGGGTTCGAGCTCGCCGCGCAGTCGTCCGTGAAGGTCGTGCGGGCCGTGCGCGTGGAGCAGGAGCCGAGGATGGACGGCGACGTCCTCGGCGACCCCGTCTGGGCCGGCGCGCAGCCGGTCGGCGGCTTCCGGCAGACGTTCCCCGACGAGGGGCGGCCGGCCACGGAGCGGACGGAGGTTCGCGTGCTGTTCACCTCCGACACCCTCTACTTCGGCGTCGTCTGCTACGACAGCGACCCGGCGGGGATCATCATGAGCGACAGCCGGCGCGACTCGTCGATGACCGACGCGGACAGCTTCCAGATGGTCCTCGACACGTTCCAGGACCAGCAGAACGGCTTCGTCTTCGGCACGACGCCGGCCGGCCAGGAGTACGACGGGCAGGTCATCAACGAAGGGGGCGCGCGCGGCTCCTCGCGGCGCTCGGGCAGCGGCGGCTTCTCGCGGGGCAGCGCCGGCGGCTTCAACCTCAACTGGGACGGCGCGTGGCAGGTGCGGACGGCGATCTCCGACGTCGGCTGGAGCGCCGAGTTCGCCATCCCGTTCCGCACCGTGCGCTACCCGGCGCGGGAGTTCCAGTCGTGGGGGGTCAACTTCCAGCGCAACATCCGCCGCCGGAGCGAGATCGCCTACTGGGCGCCCCTGCCGCGGCAGTACAACCTCTACCGCGTCTCGATGGCCGGCCAGCTCGCGGGGCTGGCCACTCCCGGGGGGCTCGCCAACAACCTGCAGATGACGCCGTACGCCATCGGCGAGGCGGGCGTGCGCCGCGCCGCGCCGGACGCCCCCGCGCCGCCGATGCTGCGCGACTTCGCGTACGGCGCCGACCTCAAGTACAGCGTCAACTCGGGCCTGACCCTCGACGGGACCTTCAACACCGACTTCGCGCAGGTCGAGGTGGACGACCAGCAGATCAACCTCGACCGCTTCAACCTGTTCTTCCCCGAAAAGCGGCCCTTCTTCCTGGAGAACGCCGGCGTCTTCACGGTGAACAACTCGTCGGCCAGCGGACGCAACCTCGGGCAGACGGAGCTCTTCTTCAGCCGGCGGATCGGGATCGGCGACGACGGAGGGCAGATCCCGATCCAGGCGGGCGCGCGCCTGTCCGGCAAGGTGACCGACGACCTCACCGTCGGCGTGATCAACATGCAGACCGAGGCGGTCCCGGGGCTCGCCGGCGCCAACAACTTCACCGTGACCCGTCTGCGCCGCGACCTGCCGAACCGTTCCAGCATCGGGGGCCTGTTCGTCAACCGGCAGGGGACCGGGCCGCTGTCCGGAGCGGGTGACCACAACCGCACGTACGCGCTCGACGGCCGCTGGGGCGTCGGGCAGAACGGCATCGTGGCGGGGTTCTACGGCGGCACCGAGACCCCCGGAAGGCTCGGCCGCGACCACGCCCTGAGCCTCTCGGGGACGTACAACTCCCAGGTTTGGCGCATCAGCAGCGGCTACCAGGAGAACGGCGAGGACTTCAACCCCGAGGTCGGGTTCGTCACGCGGACCGGTTTCCGCAAGTACGACCTGGCGGTCCAGAACACCTCGCGGCCCGAGGGGTTCCTGAAGTTCCAGGAGCTGCGGCCGCACATGTCCTACAGCCACTTCTGGAACTTCGACGGCGTCACCGAGACCACGTACCTGCACACCCACTTCCAGGGCGAGTTCGAGGACAGCTCGTCGGCCGGCGTCGCCTGGGACGTGCGCCGCGAGGAAGTGTTCGACACGTTCACGGTGTCGGGCCTCGCGATTCCGGCCGGCCGCTACGACTGGAGCGAAGTGAGCTCGTCGGTCTACTACGACCGCTCGGCCCCGGTCAGCGCGGGCGTGCGGGCGGAGGCGGGCGGGTTCTTCGGCGGCTCGATCGTGACCCTGCGGCCGACGGTGCGCGCCCGCGTCGGCGAGATCTTCAACCTGCAGCTCAGCTACAGCCGCAACGACATCGATCTGCCGTCGGGCAGCACCGTCACCAACCTGACGAGCGTGCGGGCCGGGTACAACTTCTCGCCCCGGGTGTTCCTGCAGACGCTGCTGCAGCACAACGACAGCGCCCGGCTGTGGTCGATGAACTTCCGTTTCGGCTGGCTGCAGGACGCCAACACCGGCCTCTTCCTGGTCTACAACGACACCGAGGGACTCCTCGACTACGTGCCGACCGGCGCCGGCCGTAGCGTGATCGTCAAGTACAGCTACCTGTTCGACGTCCTCGACTGACCGGCGGCGCGGGCCGCGTCAACCCGCCCGCGAGCCGCTCTCGACGCGCACGGTCCACCGGACCGACGTGTTGGCCGTGCGCTCCCGGGCGAATGCGTTGTTGATGCGCCATCCGTTGCGCGCCGCCGACGCGGGGCAACTGGGGGCGGCGCTGCTGGTGCAGGAGCATCTCGCGGGGCCGCTCGCCTTCGTCTGCCTGGATCGGCGGCTGTCGTCCGCGGCGGACCGCGAGGGGCTCCGGACGCAGGACTGACACGGCCGGACGGCGAACCCGCCGGGACCTCGTGGCCCGGCGGTGGACGGCCCGGCCGGAGCCTCCCGCCGCGGCGGCTGTCGAATGCGGGGGACCGCGTCAGTTCGCCAGGGCGAGGGCCGTCTCTTCGACCGGCTCGAGCTGATCCAGCCAGTGGGCGCGGTCGTCGCGCCGGCGCACGAAGAAGCGGCTCAGGTCGGCGGGGTTCTTGGCCTGGTGGTAGCGCAGGTAGATGCGCTCGTCGTCGACGCCGAGGACCTCCACCTTGCCGGTCTCGTGCGACATGCAGTAGCGCGCCCGCCGGGCCAGCCCGGAGCCCCGCCGCAGCGCCTGCTGGAAGATGCTCCAGCCGCGCACGATCGGCACTTCGTACGGCTCGTTGCCCGCCGTCGGCCGGCCCTGAAACAGGTAGTAGGGCGGGCAGCCGACGTAGGAAAGCCTCGAGTACATCTCCGCGAGGACGTCCGGATCGTCGTTGACGCCCCGGATCAGCGGGCACTGGTTCACGCAGATCACGCCGCTGCGCAGGCAGGCGTCGATGCCGGCGACGGCGTCGTCGGTGAGCTCGCGCGGGTGGTCGAAGTGCGCCATCAGGTAGATGCGCTTCTCCGGGGTCGAGTACTTGCGGAAGGCCGCCTGCAGATCCTCGTCCCGCAGCACGCGCCAGGGGTCGAAGGCCGGCATCTTCGACCCGATGCGGACGATGCGGACGTGGTCGATGCCGCGCAGGGCGTCGAAGATCTCGACCAGCCGCCGCGTGCTCATCAGGAGCGGGTCGCCGCCGGTCAGCAGGACGTTGGACACCTCGGGATGGCCGGCTATGTAGGCCAGGCCGGCGCTCACGTCGTTGGTCGCCTCGTCGTTGTCGTCCATGAACAGCCGCTTGCGGAAGCAGTAGCGGCAGTAGGCGCCGCAGACCTCGTTGCACAGCAGCAGCACCGTGTCGACGTACTTGTGCTGCACGCCGCGGGCGACGGTCACCGCGCTCTCGTTGCTGGCGTCGAGCCGGCCCCAGTCGTTCAGCTCCTCCCGGCGCGGGATGATCAACTGCCGGATCGGGTCGGCGGGATCGTTCCAGTCGATCAGGCGCAGGTAGTAGTCGTTGGCGCGGAAGACGTACTCCTCGGTCACCGGCTGCAGCCGCGCCGCCTCGTCCGGGGGAATCTCGGGCACCTGATCCAGTCGTCGGACGTACTTCACTCGTCGTTGACTCGACCGAACCGACGTCGCGGGCATGTCCATGTGCCTGCCTCCGGCGGCGCCGCGCGAGCGCGCGCCATCATCGTCCGTGGTGGAGGATCCGCCGCGAGCGCGGGGCGCAGGACCGCCGCCCGGCGCGCCGCGGCGACGTCTCCGTCGACACGCGCCGCCTTGCCGAGCCGAACGATGCGGACGCCTCGCCGACCTCGTTGCGACGCAGCCCTCTGTTCCACGGACCGTTCAAGTCCGACGGAATCGCCCGTGCCGGCCGCGGGCGCCGGGTCACGAGCCGCATCCGGGGCGCGCCCGTACCGGGCTGGCGGCCCCTTGGGGGATCGGGAGTATGGCCTACCACGCGGGCGCGGCGCAAGCCCGATCTCGCGCCGGCCGGGGCCGGCGGTTCGCGCCGCCCCGCGCCCGTGCCGGCGCCGTGGCCGAGGCCCGGATCCGCCCCGCGGCCCGGCCGGACGCGCCGCGCCGATGCGCCGCCGGCCGTGTTCCCCACTTGTTCCGGGGGGACGGGGCGGGTATAAGAAGGCGACGCCCGGCGGGGCGTGGAGGGCGCGCGCGTCGCTCCGGGGCGCGCGCCGAGTTCGCGGAGACGCCCCGGCGGGGCGTGGAGGGCACGATGGCCGATCCGTCGCGGCGCGAGATGCTCAAGCGGGTGGTGGTGGCCGGCGCGGCCGCGTCCCTGCCGGCGGCGCGGACCGCGGCGGGCGTTGCCGTGCAGGCGCCGCCGGCGGCGTTCGAGACGCTCGCCGCCGGCGAAGGCGAGACGTTGCGGGCCGTGGTCGCGCGGCTGATTCCGGCCGACGAGCGCGGTCCCGGGGCCCTGGAGGCCGGCGCGGCCACGTACATCGACCGGGCGCTGGCCGGGCCGCTCGCCGCGTCGCGCGGGACCTACCGCGCCGGACTCGCGGCGCTCGACCGCCATGCGCGGTCGGCGCGGGGGGCGCGCTTCGCCGCGCTGGGTCCGGCGGATCAGGACGCGTTGCTCCGGGACGTGGAGGCGGACGCCGCGCCCGGATTCGGCCCCGGCGCGGCCGGCTTCTTCAACCTCGTGCTGACGCACACCCTCGAGGGCGTCTTCTCCGACCCGGCCCACGGCGGCAACGTCGACTTCATCGGCTGGCGGATGATCGGCTATCCGGGCGTGCGCACGACCGTGCCCCCCGACCTGCAGCGGATCGACCGGATGCCGCCGTCGCGGCAGGTGTCGGCCTACGACTTCCCGGCGTTCGGCGCCGCCCGCGAACGGAGGACCCGTGGCCGTTGAACTGCCGCGGCGGGACGTCGTGGTCGTCGGCCTCGGCGCGGTGGGCGGCGTCGCCGTGCTGCCGCTGGCCGAGGCCGGCCTGGACGTCGTCGGTCTCGAGGCGGGCGGGTGGCTGCGCGCGCGGGACCACGCGCCCGACGAGCTGTTCAACAACCACCGCGGCTGGCCCGAGTCGGTGCAGAAAGCGAACCGCGAGGTCCCGGTGCACCGCCGCAACGCGTCGGCGCCCGATTCGCCGCGCGGGGCGCTGCACCCGATGATGAACGCGGTCGGCGGCACGTCGCTGCACTACTGGGCGCAGAGCTGGCGGCTCAACCCCTGGGACTTCAGGGTCGTCAGCGAGACCGCGCGGCGCTACGGCGCGGCCCGCCTGCCGGCGGGGACGACGGTGGAGGACTGGCCGTTCGGTCTCGACGAGCTGGAGGAGTACTACGACCGGGTCGAGTACGCCATCGGCGTCTCCGGGCAGGCCGGCAACGTCGGCGGCGCGATCGACGGGCGGGGCAACGTCTTCGAGGGGCCGCGGCGCCGGCCGTACCCGATGCCGCCGCTGCGCTGGACCGGCTTCATCGAGCAGATGGCCGCCGCGGCCCGCGGGCTCGGCTGGCATCCGTTCCCCGGGCCGGCCGCGGTCAACTCCGTCCGCTACCAGAACCGCGCGGCGTGCGGCTACCACGGGTTCTGCGACCGCGGCGGCTGTCACCTCGACGCGAAGAACTCGACCGCGGTCTCGACGATCCCGCGCGCGCAGGAGACCGGGCGGCTGCAGGTGGTCACCGAGGCGCACGTGCGGCGCGTGGAGGTGGACCGCGAAGGCCGCGCCGCCGGCGTCCGCTACCTGAAGGGCGGCGAGGAATACTTCCAGCCGGCCGCCGCCGTGCTGCTGGCCGGCTACACTTACGAAAACGTGCGCCTGCTGCTGCTCTCGAAGTCGCCGGCGTATCCGAACGGCCTGTCGAACAACGGCGGCCAGGTGGGCCGGCACTACATGACCCACGCCACCGGGGCCGGCGTGCTGGCGCTCTTCCCGCACCGGCTCAACCGCTGGTACGGACTGCCGGCGCAGGGCGTCGCCGTCGACGACTGGGCGGCCGACAACTTCGACCACTCCGGCCTCGACTTCATCGGCGGCGGCAACCTGTGGGTCTATTCCGACCGCCGGCCGATCGCCGCGGCGCGCATGCCGACCTTCGGGCGCGCCCCGCGCTGGGGTTCGGCGTGGAAGGCGTTCGTGGCCGGCAACGCCGACTGCTGGAGCAACTGCTACCTGCAGAAGTCGACGCTGCCCTACGAGGACAACTACCTCGATCTGCACCCCGCCGTGACCGACCCGCTCGGCGACCCGGTCTGCCGCATCACCGCCGACTTCAAGGCCAACGAGCGCCGCGCCGCCGCGTTCGTACAGGACCGGATGGTGGAGTGGTTCCGCGCCGCCGGCGCCGTCGAGATCATCCGCCAGGGCCTCGGCACGATGGGGCCGTCCACGCACGCCTACGGCGGCACGCGGATGGGCGACGACCCGGAGACCAACGTCGTCGACCGCTGGGGCTTCTCCCACGAGGTCCCCAACCTCGGCGTCCTGGGCGCCTCGGTCATGGGGACGAGCGGGTCCCACAACCCGACGCTCACGGCCCAGGCGCTCGGCTGGCGCACCGCCGCGCGCCTGGTCGGTGACTGGCGGTCGATCTCGGCGTGAGAGTTGGCCGCGCGGTCGCCGCCGCTGTGGCTGGCGTCGTGAACGGAGGCCATCCGCGCGTCGGTCTCAAGTCCCCCGCGCTCGGGCCTGCCCGTCCTGGTCCCCGCCCGTCCCGTCCGTCCGGGTCAATCCGCTCGATGTGCGCCTTGCCCGCGCTGCTGCGCGGAACCCTTGACAAGCGCCGTTCGCGTGTGCAGAATGACGTTCATCCGCGTGGGAAACGTGGTAATCCGTACCGTCCAACGGGGCTCGTTGGAGGGCGCGGGAGGTGGGGGGATGGCTTGAAGAAAGGGGAAGGCATAACTTGTGTCCGCCAGAAAACGGGTAAGTGGTTGATTTTACAGGACGTTATCCCTGATTTCCAGTGGCGAAGATCGCCTCGATGTTGTATTCTTGCAGGTGAGAGGCACGATTCCCGGACCGTTCGGCAACCTTTGCGGCATCGACTTCCATGAGAGAAATCTACAAGCGGCAGTTCCAACTCGGTCAGGTGTCGATCGACAAGATCCAAATCGACCCGAAGTCGCGGGACGACATCCCGGCGGTGTTGAAGGGGCTGCAACACATCTGGTGCGACGAGGCGCTGCGCGCGCGGCTGTTCGAGCTGCTGGACGAGCATGTGCTGCCGGAAACCGACCGCACCGTCGGGCGCCCCGGAATGGACCTGTGGCGGGTCCTGGTGCTGGCCGTCTTGAAACAGGGCCTGGGCTGCGACTTCGACCGCCTCCACGACCTGGCGAACCATCACGGGAAGATCCGCGAGTTCCTGGGGCACGGCGACTTCGCCGACCGGACGCGCTACGAGTACCAGACGGTGGTCGACAACGTGTCTCTGTTGACGCCGGAATTGCTGTCGGCGGTCGGGCGCCTGGTGGTGGAGAGCGGGCACAAGGTCGCTAAAAAAAAGCCTGGCGAGCCGTTGCGCGGACGGTGTGATTCGTTCGTGGTCGAAACCGACGTGCATTACCCGACCGACGTCAACCTGCTGTGGGACGCGATGCGGTGCCTGCTGCGCGAGACCGGCCGTGCGGCCGTGCAGGAGTCGGTGGGCGGGTGGCGTCAGTGGCTCCATCTGACGCGAGAGGTCCGGAATCTGTTCAACCGGGTGCGTTCGACGCGGCGGGCGAAGCACCATCCGGAACGGGTGTCGGCGTACCTGGAGCGCTGTCGCGGCCTGGTCGAACGGGCGGAGAAAACGCTCGCTGCGCTGCGCGACAAGAACGTCGGGGAAAGCACTCGTCAGGTGATCGAAGGCTTCCTCGCTCACGCCCGGCGCCAGATGGACCATGTGGAGCGGCGGCTTGTGCGGGACGAAACGATTCCTCACGCGGAGAAGGTCTTTTCGATCTTCGAAGAGCACACGCGCTGGATTTCCAAAGGGAAGGCGGGCACGCCGGTGGAATTCGGGGTGCCTGTCGCCCTCATCGAGGACCAGTATCAGTTCATCCTGCACCATCGGATCCTGTGGGAGGGGGAGGACGTGAACGTGGCGGTGCCGATGGTTGAGGAGACGCAGGCCCTGTATCCGGCGTTGCGGGCGTGCAGTTTCGACCGCGGCTTTCACAGTCCCGACAACCGGGTGCGGCTCGATGCGCTGCTCGACGTCAACGCACTGCCGGGAAAGGGGTATCTTTCGAAGGCGGCCCGGGAACGGGAAGAGGACGGGGCCTTCGTTGCGGCCCGGCGTGCCCATCCGGCGATTGAATCGGCCATCAACGGACTGGAGCATCGGGGCCTCGACCGTGTCCGCAGTCACGGCGCCGACGGCTTCGCGCGAACGGTCGCCCTGTCGGTGCTGGCCGCCAACCTGCATCGCATCGGGTCGATCCTGCAGAAGCGAGAGCGCAAACGACAACGCCACCGCGCCGCCTGAGCGGCGCGGTTCCGAATTCCTGCTCGGTCTCCGACCGTCACAAGACGGCAACGCTCCTCCCAGCTCTGAACACCGGTGTATCGAGCTGCTTCCGGCCGATTCGGCCCGCGGACCGCTTGTTGCGGCCAGAGCCGCCGGATTCGTGGCGGAAACATCGCCTGAATCGTGCAAATCTGTTCCGGATCTCCACCTTCACGGGGGGTTTTCTGGCTGACACTAACTTGGCTGGCGCAGCTGCCGCATGTCATCGGCAAGGTCGCCGATGAAGAAGTCGAGCGCTTGCGCAAGGGGCTCACCACCTCAGAAACGGGAAAGCGCATCGAACACGCCCTGTCGGAACTGCGTAAACTTCAGAGGGGCGAATCCCCAGATTACGATGACGAGTGGGTGGTGCTCCTTTACTTGACTTGGTATTGGGTCCGTCAATTTAACCTTTGCCACGAGATCTTCAAGGAGGCGATGGCGGGCTTGTCCCCGGGAGACAGACTGCATGTCGTCGACTTCGGCAGCGGCCCTCTCACGGCTCAATTCGCAGCCCTTCTCGCATCTGACCGGTTCGGGAGCATGCGCGTGTTCTTCGATTCCTTCGACAACAGCAAGGCGATGCTCGGCATAGGGAACAGAATGTGGAAGGTCTTCGGTTACCGGGTTGTGACGGAAAATCCCTGAAAAGGTGTGCAGGTGCGGCGGGCATGTGCCGATACGTGGATCATGGCGCGCAAGCAGGCCGGCCGCGGCGATTCGACCGGTCCCCGGTGGCAGCGGGACCCTCGGGACGTGCGCATCGAACGTCTCGAACGAGACAAGGCGCGGCTGATCGAGGAGCGGGACCACTGGAAGCGCCGCAGCGAGCATCTGGAGAAGGAGCTCGAGGCGGCGCAGCGCGCCAGCCGCCGGCAGGCGGCCCCCTTCGCCAAGGACCGTCCGCAGGGCCGCGGCGGGCGCCCCGGCCGGCGCGCCGGGGCGGAGTATGGGAAGCAGGGCCGCCGCCGGCCGCCGACGCGGGTTGACGAGACGCACGCGGCGCCGGCCCCGACGACGTGTCCGGACTGCGGCAAGGCGGTCGTGGTGACCCGCACGGCGTCGCAGTATCAGGAAGACCTGCCGGAGGTGCGTCCTCTCGTGCGGCGCTTCGACGTCGAGGTGGGTCATTGCTCGGCGTGCCGGCGGCGGGTGCAGGGCCGGCACGCTCTGCAGACTTCCGACGCGTTGGGCGCGGCCTCCGTCCAACTGGGTCCGAACGTGGCCGCGCTGGTCGTCGAACTGCACACCGAACTGGGCATGCCGCTGGAGAAGGTCGTCCGCGTTCTGCGCACCCGGTTCGGCCTGCACGTGACCAAGGGCGCCGTGGTCCGGCTGCTGCACCGCACCGGCGCCATGGCGGCGCCGGCGTATGCGAAGCTGTGCGAGCAGGTCCGTTGCAGTCCGGTGGTCACGCCGGACGAGACCGGCTGGCGGGTGAAGGCGGTCAAGCACTGGCTGTGGGCCTTCACCACGCCGGAGACGACGGTCTACGCCATCTGCGAGGGCCGGGGGTTCAAGGAGGCCGCGAAGATTCTCGGCCCCGACTTCGCCGGCGTGCTGGTGCGGGACGGGTGGGTCGCCTACCGCGGCTTCAAGAACGCGCCGCACCAGACGTGCCTGGCCCACCTGCTGCGGCGGTGCAAGCACTTGCAGGCCGCGCATCCCGACAGCCCCTGGGCGGGCGAAGTGCAGGCGGTCCTGCAGGACGGCCTCGCCCTGCGGGACCGCGCGAACGCGGACGAGATCGGCGAGCACGGCCTGGCGTCGGCCCGCGGACGACTCGTCGCCCGGCTCGAACGCCTGCTCGCCGACCCGCCGCCGTTGGCCGACGCCGAGCGCTTCGCCAAGCACCTGACCAACGAGTTCCCGGCCGTGTTCCTCTTCCTCTGCGACCCGTCCATCGACGCCACCAACTGGCGCGCCGAACAGGCCATCCGACCCGCGGTGGTCACCCGCAAGGTGTGCGGCGGCAACCGCACCCGGCGCGGGGCCAACACCCAGCAGGTGCTGGCCAGCGTCGTGCGTACCGCCCGCCAACGCGGACTCGACCTGCGCGCGCTGATCACCACCCTGCTCTGCGCTCCCAAACCCGTCGAACCCGAAGCCCTGGCCCTGCCGCCGCCCGCCTGACGGCGGCAGGCCCGGCCGACCCCGCTCCGCACCCCGTCTCACGCCGAGCCGCGGCCCCCGTGCGCCCGTCGCGCGACGGGCTCGGCGCCGGAACCCCGGAAGAACCGGAGGCGCGCCGCCAGACGTAACGTCCGCTCCGGCCGCGCGCGGCGCTTTTGACAATCTGGCCCGGCCGCCCGTGGCAACCGACGAACAACGCCGTCAGGCGGGATGCATCGCCGCTCGAAGGCAGCGGGGACTTCGCCACGCGCTGCCAAGTCGACCAATTTGCACCGTCGCAACTTTCCGTCGGCCGCAGCCATTCGGTCGCATTTCACTGAGCAAAACCGGTCCCGCAACCCGGTAACCGAATACTGTGGAAGCACGTTTTCGGAGGATCAACACCACGGAAACCGCCTCCCAATTGGAAAGGGCAGCGTACAGGTGACTCTCTGACTAGCCTGAAGCTCAGAATCGGTAAGTAGTGTCAGCCAGAAAACCCCCCGTGAAGGTGGAGATCCGGAACAGATTTGCACGATTCAGGCGATGTTTCCGCCACGAATCCGGCGGCTCTGGCCGCAACAAGCGGTCCGCGGGCCGAATCGGCCGGAAGCAGCTCGATACACCGGTGTTCAGAGCTGGGAGGAGCGTTGCCGTCTTGTGACGGTCGGAGACCGAGCAGGAATTCGGAACCGCGCCGCTCAGGCGGCGCGGTGGCGTTGTCGTTTGCGCTCTCGCTTCTGCAGGATCGACCCGATGCGATGCAGGTTGGCGGCCAGCACCGACAGGGCGACCGTTCGCGCGAAGCCGTCGGCGCCGTGACTGCGGACACGGTCGAGGCCCCGATGCTCCAGTCCGTTGATGGCCGATTCAATCGCCGGATGGGCACGCCGGGCCGCAACGAAGGCCCCGTCCTCTTCCCGTTCCCGGGCCGCCTTCGAAAGATACCCCTTTCCCGGCAGTGCGTTGACGTCGAGCAGCGCATCGAGCCGCACCCGGTTGTCGGGACTGTGAAAGCCGCGGTCGAAACTGCACGCCCGCAACGCCGGATACAGGGCCTGCGTCTCCTCAACCATCGGCACCGCCACGTTCACGTCCTCCCCCTCCCACAGGATCCGATGGTGCAGGATGAACTGATACTGGTCCTCGATGAGGGCGACAGGCACCCCGAATTCCACCGGCGTGCCCGCCTTCCCTTTTGGAAATCCAGCGCGTGTGCTCTTCGAAGATCGAAAAGACCTTCTCCGCGTGAGGAATCGTTTCGTCCCGCACAAGCCGCCGCTCCACATGGTCCATCTGGCGCCGGGCGTGAGCGAGGAAGCCTTCGATCACCTGACGAGTGCTTTCCCCGACGTTCTTGTCGCGCAGCGCAGCGAGCGTTTTCTCCGCCCGTTCGACCAGGCCGCGACAGCGCTCCAGGTACGCCGACACCCGTTCCGGATGGTGCTTCGCCCGCCGCGTCGAACGCACCCGGTTGAACAGATTCCGGACCTCTCGCGTCAGATGGAGCCACTGACGCCACCCGCCCACCGACTCCTGCACGGCCGCACGGCCGGTCTCGCGCAGCAGGCACCGCATCGCGTCCCACAGCAGGTTGACGTCGGTCGGGTAATGCACGTCGGTTTCGACCACGAACGAATCACACCGTCCGCGCAACGGCTCGCCAGGCTTTTTTTTAGCGACCTTGTGCCCGCTCTCCACCACCAGGCGCCCGACCGCCGACAGCAATTCCGGCGTCAACAGAGACACGTTGTCGACCACCGTCTGGTACTCGTAGCGCGTCCGGTCGGCGAAGTCGCCGTGCCCCAGGAACTCGCGGATCTTCCCGTGATGGTTCGCCAGGTCGTGGAGGCGGTCGAAGTCGCAGCCCAGGCCCTGTTTCAAGACGGCCAGCACCAGGACCCGCCACAGGTCCATTCCGGGGCGCCCGACGGTGCGGTCGGTTTCCGGCAGCACATGCTCGTCCAGCAGCTCGAACAGCCGCGCGCGCAGCGCCTCGTCGCACCAGATGTGTTGCAGCCCCTTCAACACCGCCGGGATGTCGTCCCGCGACTTCGGGTCGATTTGGATCTTGTCGATCGACACCTGACCGAGTTGGAACTGCCGCTTGTAGATTTCTCTCATGGAAGTCGATGCCGCAAAGGTTGCCGAACGGTCCGGGAATCGTGCCTCTCACCTGCAAGAATACAACATCGAGGCGATCTTCGCCACTGGAAATCAGGGATAACGTCCTGTAAAATCAACCACTTACCCGTTTTCTGGCGGACACTAAGTACCCTCCCTGGGAGGATGGTAGCGGCCATCGCCGCATACTCACCGCGTTCCATGTATTCTACGAGAGCACCCAGGAACACGTCCGCCGCGATCTCGCCACGCTGAAGGAAGTTTTTCGGCCTGATATGTACATCGCCACAACTACCGGCAAAAGCGACGTAATGGCAAAGGTATCTCCTTTCGGACCAGTATCTTCTGTTCATCCGAAGAAGCGTCCGCCACGGAATCTCCTGCCGAGTGATCGAATAAGGGAGTGGCGCAGGGTTTTATCCGAGCGTCTCGATCTTGGCGATTCCGCCAAGCAGGATTTCAGAAGCAGGGTTCCAATGTGGGAGTCGAAGTGGCCGCCGGACGTACTGATACACAAGGTGCCGCACCGCCCATGAAATCCTCTGCCGATCAACGTGGTTTGCGAGGCGCCGCTATCGCCGAGTCGGACGCGCGCGACATCCTGACGCGCGCAAGCGGCTTCATGGGCGATTACGACTACACGCTGAACCCGTACAGCGGGTGCTCGTTCGGATGCACCTACTGCTACGCGGCGTTTTTTAGCCGCAGCACGGAGCAGCGTGATGGCTGGGGGTCGTGGGTCATCGTCAAGCGCAACGCCGTCGAGCGGCTGGCCGGCCAGCTCCGCCGGAAGCCGACGCTGCTCGACGGCAAGCGCATCTATATCAGCAGCGTGACCGACCCCTACCAGCCCGCCGAGCGCGAGTACCGACTGACGCGGCGCATCCTCGAAGTCATGGCCCACGGCCCGCCTGCCGGGAACGGTTCCGCTTCTGCCCAGCCGCCGCTGTTTGCTGAGACAGTACCGGAGCCGGATGCGTCGTCGGCACCGTCGCGGCCTCTGCTTGTCGTCCAGACGCGGAGTCCCGACGTTGTGCGTGACTGCGACCTCTTCCGCGACATCGAGGCCAACGGCGGGCGCGTTCGGGTCAACATGACCGTCACTACGGACGACGAAGACGTACGACGCGCCTTCGAGCCGTCTTGCCCTGCCAACGCCCGCCGCCTCGACGCCATCCGGACCGTGCACGAGGCCGGTGTCGAGGCGTGCGTGACGATGACCCCACTGCTGCTGGTGCGCCGCGCCGAGACGTTCGCGCAGAGCCTGCTGGAGACGGGCGTCAAGAAGTTCATCGTCCAACCGTTCCACTTCGCACGCGGCAAGTTCGTCGCCGCTACGCGCGAGCGTGCGTTCGCGCTGATGATGGAGAAACTCGGCTGTGACGCCGCGTCGTTCCAATCGAGCTACATCGCTAGCTACGAAAGGACGCGTTCGGTGCTGAAGGCGAGGCTGGAAGACGTTGGCGCCGAAATCGGCGAGGGTAAGAAGGGGTTCGCGCCCCCGTTTTGACCGACCCTTGACAAGCGTCGTTCGCGTGTGTAGGATGAGATTAAGTGGCTCAATGAGCAAATGGCCGTAGGCAATGCAGTATCGTCGATTTCATTCGTCGGTCGGAAGAGAGTAGGAGTTGGGCAGAAGGACAGACCCGACTCCGTCGGAGCCGGCGGGTACGGAACCACCTCGACAAGGAGCGGAGCGAGGATCGCGCGGCGTAGTTCGACGACGGCTGGGCGGTCGACCGCGCACTGTCGGCGGCGTGCGCGGAGAGCAGGTTTCCACGGGAGAAACGAGATGACGTTCGAGATAACGTGCAAGAACAGCGGCCGGGCCAGCTACGGCGAGCACGTCAGCTTCGGCCGGGAGCTCCTGAAGGAGCCGGACAACGTGGACGTGAGCATCTCGTCGAGGACCGACGAGCTGGTCGGCCGGATCCGGCAGTTCCAGGTCGGCAAACGCTACGAGGTCACCGTCTCGCAGGTCGGCCTGATGAAGGCCGTCGAGAAGCTGCTGAGCGCGGCTGAAAGGATCTACGACCAGGAGCACGCGGACGACGACCCGCGAATCAAGGACGTCCGGGCGCTCTCGAAGACGGCGCGGGACGTCGCCGAACTGATGGAAGTACGAGGGTGACGACTCGGGAAGGACGAGCACGCCTGCCGACGCCGTCAGCGTTCCATCCCGCGGCTCCCCGCGGCGGACGTGACCGCGACGCGGCTTGCCGGCCGCCGAGGAATGCCTGACGCGCCTGGAGTCATGCGTCGCGCCGGCGGCCGGCACGTTGCGGACGGCGGGAAGCCGGCCCGCCGCCGCGCGGGACGCTCAGGAGGCCCCGGCCACGTCTTCGCCCCCGGACGATCAGCAGATCCACCTCCGCTCCCGTATGCGCCCTCCAGAAGAAGCACTCCTCGGGCTGTGCGCCCCGATGTGCGCCAGCAACTCGTTGATGGCCAGGCCAGAAACGTCCGCGCGAAGTCGCGCCGCCACGCGAAGCTGCCGCGGTCGTCGCCGGCCAGGAACGAGCGCGGGAACCCGCCGCGCAGCGCGGCGAGGCAGGCCGGGAAAGGAGGGACGGGAACCGCCGGCTCCCGTCCCTGACCGGCGCCGCGCCCGGCTCCCCGGCCGCCGACCCCGAATCGCGCCGCCGCGGACCGCCGTTCAGTCGGCGGCGGCCGCGTCGTGCGCGTACGTCCGGTAGTGCGCCGCCAGGACGTCGCGGCCGAAGTCGCCGTCGAAGTCGCGCCACACGCTGTGGACGTGGTTCGCCCCGTTCTGCACGTTGTCGTACTCGATGAGGAAGGTCGGCCCCTGCACGCGGTAGTAGTGCGGCTCGCCCTGGTCGAGGCCGCCCATCCAGGCGAAGCGGATGCCGTCGAGGCCGGCTTCCTTCACCCGGGCCAGACGCTCGGCCGCGACCGCCGGCGGCTGCGCCTCGGCGTACTCCTCGATCAGCGCCCACAGGACGTCCTGCTGGCCGCGGTTCAGATCGCCGAAGGCGACGCCGACGTTCTCCTGAATCGCGGCCTCGCGGTCCGCGGTGGTGAGGATGTCGCGCGGCGCCTCGTCGGAGACGATCGCGGCCCGGCGGTGGGCGTCGGTCATCGAGGCGAGCAGGCTGCGGGGCAGGACGTCCTCGAGGACCAGGACCCGCTCGCCGGCGCGGGCGCCCTCGCGGACCCAGGCCGGGTTGGTGCCGAAGAACTGCGGCGTGCTGGAGCTCAGCATCCCGCCGTGGACGGTCCAGTTCTGCGAGATGTGGTGCCCCTCGTAGCGCCAGCCCCAGGTGCCGTCCGCCGCCGGCTCGCCGAAGATCATGAAGAAGTAGAGCTCGGTGTCGCGGATGGCGCGTCCCTCGCGGTCGTAGAGGATCTGCTCGAGCTGCCGGATGCGCTCGGACTTGTCGTAGCCCTCGGCGCTCAGGCTGGCCTGCACCAGCTTCAGCGCGGCCTTCTTCTGCGCCGCGTTCATCGCCTTCAGCGAGACGCCCTTGCGCTCGCGGGGGATGTAGTGCCAGTCGAAGCGGTCGTCGCTGCTGAACGGAAACACGGCCGCCGAGCGCTGCTCCGGCGTCAGCGCGTCGAGGAACGCCTGCGCCGCCGCGGCCATCGCGGCGGTCCGGCCGGCCTTGTCCTGCAGGGTGGCGGCCCCGGCGGTCACGACGGCCAGGACCACGACGACGAGCGGGATGAATCGTGCGGACACCTTCATGGGCTTCCCTCCTCGGGGCGCTGATTCCGATGAGAGGCGAGCCTACAACCGGCGGCGGGGGGCGTCAAGACGGGGCCGGCCGCCGAAAATGTGCAAGGATCCACACCGTCCATGAAGGCGACGACGGCCGGCGCCCTGCTGGCGCTTTTCTGTTCGTGCGCGGCGCCGGCCGCGGCGCAGCCCCCGGAGGGGCGGATCGAAGCCGGCGCGCCGGCGCCGGTTCCCGACGGCACGCGCTTCGAAACCGGCGTCGTCATCGACGGCCCGCCCCCGCCCGTCGCCCCCGACGTGATCACCCGCGAGGGCGGGCGGGCGACGATGCGGGCCATCCGCCTGCTGTCCGGCATCGAGGTCGACGGCCGGCTCGACGAGCCGGTCTACGACACCGTCGCGCCGGTCTCCGGCTTCATCCAGCAGCTTCCCGACGAGGGCGCGCCGGCCACCGAGCGGACCGACGCCTGGGTGATGTTCGACGACGAGAACTTCTACGTCGCCGGGCGCTGCTGGGACAGCGCGCCGCCCTCCGAGTGGGAGGCCACGGAGATGCGCCGCGACGCGTTCAACATGCTGAACAACGACCTGTTCGGGTTCCTGATCGACACGTTCTACGACCGCCGCAACGCGCTGCTCTTCTACGCCAATCCGCTCGGCGGGTTCGTCGATCAGGCCCTGACCAACGAGGGCAACCCGAACCGCGACTGGAACCCGGTGTGGGACGTGCGGACGGGGCGCTTCGACGGCGGCTGGACCATCGAGATGGCCGTCCCCTTCAAGTCGCTGCGCTACCGGCCGGAGCGCGATCAGGTGTGGGGAATCCAGCTCCGGCGCACCGTGATGCGCAAGAACGAGTGGGCCTACCTGACGCGGATCCCGATCTCCGCGGCCGGGTTCGGCGGGCGGGGAGGCGTCTTCCGCGTGTCCGCCGCCGGCACGCTGGTCGGGCTGGAGGCGCCGCCGGCCGGCGTCCACCTGGAAGTCAAGCCCTACGCCATCGGCGGCCTGACGCCGGCGGAAGCGGCCGGGGCCGGCGCGGCGGCGCCGCGGGTCGAGGGCGACGCCAAGGCCGGGGTGGACCTGAAGTACGGCGTCACGCGGAACCTGACCGCCGACTTCACCTGGAACACCGACTTCGCGCAGGTCGAAGTGGACGAGCAGCAGGTGAACCTGACCCGCTTCAACCTGTTCTTCCCCGAGAAGCGGGAGTTCTTTCTCGAAGGGCGCGGCATCTTCGACTTCGCCCGCGGCAGCTTCCGCACCGCGCGCAGCCTGCGGCGCGGAAGCGTGCTCGGCGGCGGCGACGCGCCGACCATCTTCTACAGCCGCCGCATCGGCCTGCAGGACGGACGCGCGGCGCCGATCCTCGGCGGGGGGCGCCTGACCGGGAAGCTCGGCGCGTTCGACACGGGGGCACTGCACATCCGGACGGGCGACGAGGCGCTGTCCGGCGCCCGCGACACCAACTTCACGGTGCTGCGCGTCAAGCGCGACGTCCTGCGGCGCAGCAGCGTCGGCGGCATCGTGACCAACCGGTCCCTGACGCTCGCCGGCGACGGGTCGAACCAGGTCTACGGCGCCGACGCCGTCTTCTCGTTCTTCGACAGCGTCAACCTGCTCGGCTACTACGCCCGCTCCCGCACCCGCGGCGTGACGGGCCGCGACGCGAGCTACCAGGCCCGCTTCGACTACGGCGCGGACCGCTACGGCCTGGAGGTCGATCACCTGCTGGTGGAGGGCGGCTTCCGGCCCGAGGTCGGCTTCCTGCGGCGGAGAAACTTCCGCCGCACCTCGCTGTCCGGCCGCTTCAGTCCGCGGCCGCGGTCCCTCGAGTCGGTGCGCCAGTTCGTGATCGAGGCGAGCCACGACTACTTCCTGACGGCCGACAGCGGGCTCCTCGAGACCCGCCAGAACCAGATCGCCTTCCAGACCGAGCTCGAGAACAGCGATCAGTTCGGTGTGCGCCTGAGCGACAGCTTCGAGCGGCTGCAGAGACCGTTCTTCCCCTCGGGCGGCGGCGTGGCCATACCCCCCGGCGGCTACGGTTTCGCGGACGTGCGCCTGACGTACGCGCTCGGCCCGCGGCGGCTGCTCAGCGGGCGGGTGGAGGCGGCGGCCGGCGGCTACTTCGACGGCCGGCTCACGTCGATCGACCTCGGCCGGGGCCGGGTGGACCTGACGTCCCGGCTGTCGGTCGAGCCGAGCGTCTCGTTCAACTGGATCGATCTGCCCGGCGGGTCGTTCCGCACCGATCTGGTCCGCGCGCGGGTGAACTTCACCTTCTCGCCGCGGACGTTCCTCAGCAGCCTGCTGCAGTACAACTCCGCGAACCGGACCCTGGGCGCCAACCTGCGGCTGCGCTGGGAGTACTCGCCCGGCAGCGAGCTGTTCGTCGTCTACACCGAGGAGCGGGACACCGGTCCGTTGCGCCCCGACCGCGGCGCCGGGCCCGCCGGCCGCGGCTTCGTGATCAAGCTCACGAGGCTGTTCCGCAACTAGGAGTCTGCGCCGTGGAACGGCGCAGACTCCTGGTGCGGTCAGGTTGGGCACCAAGCGGAGCCGCAAGGCGACGCTTGGTGGGCGCTAGGAGTCTCCGCCGCGGGACGGCGCCGGTCGAGGGCCAGGCGGAGCCGCAAGGCGGCGATTGGCGGGCCGCGCGGCCCGCGGCGGAGCGTAAACGCGGCCGGGAGCGGCTTCGTCTGGCATACTTGGCCGCGTGCGCAACCGAACGACGACTTCCGCTTTCGCCGCCGCGGCCCCGTCCATGCGGACCGCGCTGCTCGTTTCAGGACTCGTGATCGCGGCGTCGCCCCCCGCGGCCGGGGCGCAGGCTCCGTCCGGTGCGCCGGCCACCCCGGCGGCAGAGGACGCCCTCGTCTTCGTGGTCCCCTTCGCCAACCTCTCCGACGATCCGGCGGACGACTGGCTCGGCGTCGGCATCGCCGAGGCGGTCGCGATCGATCTGCAGACGGCGGGCGCGCGGGTCGTGCGCGCCGCGGCCGGCGCCCCCGGCGCGGACGGCGGGCTGGAGGCGGGGCGGCGGGCCGGCGCGGACCGGGTGGTCCACGGCTCGTATCAGCGGCTGGCCGGCCGCCTCCGCGTGACCGCGCGGCTCGTCGACGCCGCGGACGGCGGCGTCCTGCACTCGGTGAGCGTGACGGGGCCGGTCGAGGACTTCTTCGACCTGCAGGATCAGGTGGCGGCGGAGCTGCGCGGCGGCTTCGAGTCCGCGGCCCCGGCCGCCGCGCGGGACCCGGCGCCCGGGCGGCCGCCGGGCGCGGAGACCACGCCGCGCGGCGCGGAGACCGCCGCGGGCGCTCCGCCGGGACGCCGCGGCCCCTTCGGCCGCCCGCCGCCCCCGGCGCGTCCCGCGGCTCCCGAGCCTCCCCGGACCGCGGCCGCCCGCGCCGGCGCGCCGCCGGCCGCGGCGGGCGCCCCCGGTTCGGCCGGCCGCCCCTCGGCCGCGGCGCCGGCTTCATCGACGGGCGCCGGCTTCATCGACGGGCCGCCCGCGCCGGTCCCCCCGGCGGTGATGACCCGCGACGAGGAGGGGCGCACGACGGTCCGGGCGATCCGCCTCGACGAGGGCCTGCGGCTCGACGGCGTGCTCGACGAGCCGGTGTACGAGACGGTGCCGGCGATCACCGGCTTCATCCAGCAGGTGCCCGACATCGGCGCGCCCGCCACCGAACGGACCGAGGCGTGGATCATGTTCGACGACACGAACGTCTACGTCGCCGGCCGCCTGCACGAATCCGTGCCGGAGAGCCGGTGGGTGGCCAACGAGATGCGCCGCGACACCAGCCAGCTCCGCCAGAACGACACGTTCACGGCCTTCTTCGACACCTTCTACGACCGCCGCAACGGCTTCAACTTCTACACCAATCCGCTCGGCGCGCGCGCCGACCAGCAGTTCACCAACGAGGGCAACCCGAACGCCGACTGGAACCCGGTCTGGGACGTGCGGACCGGCCGCTTCGACGGCGGCTGGACGGTGGAGATGGAGATCCCGTTCAAGACGCTACGCTACCGCTCGGCGCCGCCGCACGTCTGGGGCATACAGCTTCGGCGGGCGATCCGGCGCAAGAACGAGTGGGTGTACCTGACCCGGCTGCCGATCTCGGCCGGCGGCGGCAGCGGCTCGGCGGGCATCTTCCGCGTCTCCGCGGCCGGTTCGCTGGTCGGCCTCCAGCCGCCCCCCGCCAGCCGCAACGTCGAGGTCAAGCCGTACGCGATCGGCGGCGTGACCACCGACCTGACCGCCTCGACGCCGGTCGTCGACGAGGGGAGCGCCGCCGGCGGCCTCGACGTGAAGTACGGCATCACCCAGAACCTGACCGCCGACTTCACCTACAACACCGACTTCGCGCAGGTGGAGGTCGACGAGCGGCAGGTCAACCTGACCCGCTTCCCGCTGTTCTTCCCCGAGAAGCGCGAGTTCTTCCTCGAAGGGCGGGGCATCTTCGGTTTCGCCCGCGGAGGCGTCACCGGGCGCTTCGGCGGGCCCGGCGGCGGCCCGGCCGGGGGCGTCTTCGGCGACGTCAACGTGCCGCAGCTCTTCTACAGCCGCAAGATCGGTCTGGAGCAGGGGCGCGTGGTGCCCATCGTCGGCGGCGCGCGGGTGACCGGCAAGATGGGGCCGTTCGACGTCGGGGCGCTGAACATCCACGCCGGCGACGAGATGGCGTCGGCGTCCGAGCCGACCAACTTCACCGTCGTCCGCCTGCGCCGCGACCTGCTGCGCCGCAGCTCCGTCGGCGGGATGTTCACCAACCGCTCGGTCTCGCGGGTGGCCCCGGGCTCCAGCCAGGCGTACGGCGTCGACGGCACCTTCGCCTTCTTCGAGAACCTCAGCCTGATCACCTACCTGGCCCGCACGCGGGCGCCCGGCCCGGACCGCCGCGGCAAGGACCTGAGCTACCAGGGCGCGTTCGAGTACGCGGCGGACCGCTACGGCCTGAAGGTCGACCACCTCGTGGTCGAGGACGACTTCCTGCCCGAGGTGGGCTTCCTGCGGCGCGACAACTTCCGGCGCACCTACGTGACGGGACGCTTCAGCCCCCGGCCCCGGACCCTCGAGAGCGTGCGGCAGTTCAGCCTGGAGGGGAGCATCGACTACATCCTGACGGCCGACGAGAACCACCTGGAGACACGGCAGAACATCGTGGCGTTCCAGACCGAGTTCGAGTCCAGCGACCGGCTCACGTTCACGGCGACGGACAACTACGAGCTGCTGGTGCGGCCGTTCACGCCCCCCGGCGCGGACTTCTCGATCCCGGTGGGGGGCTACGGCTTCGCCGACGCGCAGGTCTCCTACTCCATCGGCCAGCAGCGGCGCGTCAACGGGTCGGTCGCGGTCCGGCGGGGCGCCTACTTCGACGGCGACCTGACGACGGTGGAGCTGCGCCAGGGGCGCATCGCGGTGCTGCCGCAGATGTCGGTGGAGCCGACCGTCTCGTTCAACTGGATCGACACGCCGTACGGGAGTTTCCGGACGAACCTGGCCGTGACGCGGGTGAACTACGCCTTCAACCCGCGGATGTTCTTCAGCGGGCTGCTGCAGTACAACTCGGCCGGCGACTCGTTCGGCAGCAACCTGCGCCTGCGGTGGGAGTACAGTCCCGGCAGCGAGCTGTTCGTGGTCTATACGGACGACCGCGACGTCAGCCGCAACGGGTTGCGGCCCGACCGGGGCTGGGACCTGCGCAACCGCGGCTTCGTGGTCAAGTTCAACCGGCTGTTCCGGTTCTGACTCCCGCGGCCCGGATCCGGCGGCCGGCGCGCGGTTCAGGCGGCCGTTCCGGTTCCGGCGTCCGCCGCGGTCCGGCGGTAGAGCGCGAAGGCGAAGTTGGGCGCCGGGGCGGCCATGTCGCGCCGGCCCCGCAGGTAGCGTCGCGCCTGCTCGTCCGGCGGCACCCGGTCGAGCGGCGCGAAGCCGGCCCGCGCCAGCTCGCCGTCCAGCTCGTCGGGCGTGAACTCGGAGACCATCGGCTCGCCGAGACGCTTCACCAGCCGCTCCAGCTTGTCGGCCAGCGGCAGCCCTTCCGCGGGCACGAGCCGCCGGGCGAGCAGGTGGTCCAGCACGAGACGGCTGTCCGGGGCCGCCGCCGCCGCGATGGAGTCGAGCGTCTCGCGGATGGCCGGCCGGGTCAGGTAGTAGGTCGTCCCCAGCCACGAGAAGAACGCCGGCGCCCGCGCGTCGAAGCCGGCGCCGCCGAGCGCCTCGCGCAGGCGGCCGGTCTCGAAGTCGAGCGGCACGTAGGTCACGTGGGCGGGCAGGCCGCCGTGGGCCCGGCGCACCCTTTGCCGCTTGAGGGTCTGCATGCCCGGCCGGTCCACCTCGAAGATCCGCGCGCGGCCGGCGAGCTCGGGGTGGCGCAGGGCGTAGCTGTCGAATCCGGCCCCCAGAATCACGTACTGGCCGACCCCGTCCGCGATCGCCTCGGCCAGCCGGTCCTCGGCGTAGCGCGCCCGCAGGACGTTCTCGGTGTGGATGGGGTGGAACGGGCCGAGCAGCTTGTCGACGACGATCCAGTTGAGCAGGCGGTTGCGGGCGGCCAGCCGCCAGAACGGCGACACCAGGCGGACGGCCCAGTCGTCGTCCAGGATGGGGTCGGGATGCCAGCGCCGGTGGTGCGCGCGGATGCCCGCGGCGAGCGTCGCCGTGCGGCTCGCGCGGCGCGGATCCGCGGCGCCGGAGCGGCGGAAGGCCATGCCGCAGAGCATACAGCCGCGCGCCGGCGGCTCGGCGCGGCGAACGTTCCAGCGCCGCCGATGCGCCGGCCGGCCGGACACGCGTCGGCAGCGGGTTACGCTAGGAGTCTGCGCCGTAGAACGGCGCGGACTCCTGGAGCGGTCAGGATGGACACCAAGCGGAGCCGCAAGGCGACGCTTGGTGGGCGCTAGCATTCGAGTCATGCATCGCGTCGACGGCCGACACGTTTCGGACAGCGGGAAGCCGACGCGCCGGGTGATCCTCGCCGACAACCTGCGCGCGCTGGCGGAGTTGCCGGACGGTTGCGCGGCGCTGGTGTACATCGACCCGCCGTTCAACACCGGGCGCACGCGGTCGCGGACGACGATACGAACGGTCCGGGACGAACAGGGCGGCGACCGCGTCGGTTTCCAGGGCCGGCGCTACCGGACGGTCAAGCTCGGCTCCACCGCCTACGCCGATGCGTTCGACGACTATATCGGGTTCCTCGAGCCGCGCCTGCGCGAAGCGAAGCGGGTGCTGCGGCCCGACGGTTCGTTCTTCCTGCACGTGGACTGCCGCGAGGCGCACTACTGCAAGGTCTTCCTGGACGGGCTCTTCGGACGGGCTTCGTTCCTCAACGAGATCATCTGGGCCTACGACTACGGCGCGCGTTCGAAGTCCCGCTGGCCGGCCAAGCACGACACCATCTTCTGGTACGCGAAGGATCCCAAGCGCTACACGTTCAACTACGACGCCGTCGACCGCATCCCGTACATGGCCCCCGGGCTGGTCGGCCCGGAGAAGGCGGCCCGCGGCAAGACCCCGACCGACGTCTGGTGGCACACCATCGTCAGCCCCAACGGGCGGGAGAAGACCGGCTATGCGACGCAGAAGCCGCTCGGCGTGGTCGAACGCATCGTACGGGTCCACACGAACCCCGGCGATCTGGTGCTCGACTTCTTCGCCGGCAGCGGGACGCTCGGCGAGGCCGCCGCGCGCCTGGGCCGCGATTTCATCCTGATCGACGACAATCCGGAGGCGGTCCGGGTCATGGCGAAGCGCCTGGCGCGCTACGGCGCGGTGGTCGAGAGGGGCGGCGCCGCCGGCGCGCCGCCGGGGGACGACGCCGAGCCGTCGTTGTTTTCGGCATAACGGATCGCCGGATACAAGGAGCGCATGGCCCAAACGGCGTCATCGAAGGCGGCGGTACGGCCGGCCCGGCGACGCCGCCGGTATCGTCCCGGAACCGAAGGACGGGCACGCGCCTGCACGAGATTCCCCCGTGGGTGAGAAGCACGCCGTCGGTGGATTCGCCGTCCAGTCCCGGCGAATCGTGGGGGCTGGCCGTCACGTGCTCGGACTGCCGCCGACGCGCTCAGTGATGGTGGTGGTGGATCGCCTCGTGCTCGGCGACCTGCTTGTCGCGTCGGATCTTCGCCGCCTGTTTCCGCGCCGACTTCAGGTTGGTCGCGCGGGTGCCGTCGGAGCTGACGGCGAACATCGAGATCATCCGCTCCAGATCACCGCTCGCGCAGGTGGGGCAGGCCGGCGGGGCGCCCTTCGGCAGGATGACGGCTTCGAACTCGTGGTCGCAGGCGCGGCAGCGGTACTCGTGGATCGGCATGAAGGAGCCCCCTCTGCGCCTCATTCTACGCGCATCGCGCCCCGAAACGCCGCGGACGCGCCGCGAAGAAGGTGGCGCCGCCCGTGACGCGCTCCGCCGGGAGAACGCATTCGGGAACGCGCGGGGACGCCGCACCCCCGCCGGGCGTCAACCCGGGAAGAACGCGATCTTGAGGAGCAGGCCGATGGTGATCGGAAAGAAGGTGAAGATCGCGAACTTCAGGACCGCAATCTCCGCCTTCAGCTCGCCCTTCAACTCGGCGAGATCCTGCTTGGTGGCCAGATTGTCCTGGATCGGAATCGCCGCCGCAGCGGCGCGCGCCTGCGCCTCCGGCGCACCGGCGCTGATCAACGCGTCGTACACTTCGCTGACGATGACGCTCATGGCTCGTCCTCGGGGTTCGAGGAGCAATCGCCATCGTAGCGGGCAGGCCGCCGGCTGTCAACGGTTCACGGAAGCAGGTCGTCGACGGCGACCGCCGCGGCCGGGCGGTGACGCCGGCCGCCGGAGCGCCCGGGGCGCCGGGTTCAGGCCGGGACGAGGAGCGACTGCAGCAGCACCGCCGGGTGCTGCGCGCGGACCCCGGTGAAGTCGCGCACCTGGTGGCGGCACGACGTGCCGGCGGCCGCCAGGACGTGCCCCGGCCCCAGGGCGCGCGCGGCCGGCAGCAGCCGGCGCTCGCCGATGCGCCGCGAGACGTCGAAGTGCTCGCGGGCGTAGCCGAACGATCCGGCCATGCCGCAGCAACCCGCGTCGAGCTCGGTGACGCGCGCGCCGGGGATGCGCTCCAGAAGCGCCCGGGCGGGGGCGACGAGGCCGAGCGACTTCTGGTGGCAGTGGCCGTGGAGCACGACCTCGTCCGGCCCGGCCCGTAGCGGGAGCGTCGCGCCGCCGTCGTCGAGGCGCCGGTTCAGGTAGTCCTCGAAGAGCAGGCACGCGGCGGCGACCTCCTTCGCCCGGCGCTGCTCCTCGCCGCGCAGCAGCGCCGGCGCGTCGTCGGCGAGCGCCGAGAGGCAGCTCGGCTCCAGCAGCACGATCGGCGTCCCCGCCACCGCCAGCGGGTGCAGCCGGCGCACCGCCTGCCGGGCGCGGGCGCGGGCCGCGTCCAGCAGGCCCTGCGAGATCAGCGGCCGGCCGCAACAGGCGCGCGGCCCGAGCCCGACCGTCAGTCCCGACGCCTCCAGCACGCCGGCCGCGGCCAGTCCGATTTCGGGAGAGTAGTAGTTGGTGAACGTGTCGTTGAACAGGACGGCGTCGGGTTGCGCCGCGCCGTCCGAGCCGGAGCGGCGCGCCCCGCCGCCGGGCCGCCGCCGCCACGCCGCGGCCAGCGTGCGGCGCGCCCACGGGGGCAGCGTGCGCCGCCGGTCGATGCCGAGGAGCCGTTCGTTCAGCGCCCGCGCCCAGTCGCGGCCGAGCCACGGATTGACGAGCGGCGCCGCCCGGCTGGCCAGCGCCGACAGCGTGCGCACGTGTCCGAGGACGCGCGCCCGCAACGGCGTGCCGTTGCGCCGGTGGTAGTCGGCCAGGAACTCGCTCTTGAAACGCGCCATGTCGACGCCGACCGGGCACTCGGTCTTGCAGGCGCGGCATTCGAGGCACAGGTCCAGCACGTCGTGGACGTCCCGGCCGCCCAGTCCGCCGTCGCCGTTGCCGAGACTTCCGTTCATCGCCAGCCGCAGGGCGTTGGCGCGCCCGCGGGTCGAATGCGCCTCGTCGCGGGTCGCCATGTAGGAGGGGCACATCGTGCCGGTGAGGGTCTTGCGGCAGGCGCCCACGCCGCTGCACATCTCGACGGCCCGCCCCAGTCCGCCGTGCGCGCCGTGGTCGAACGCCGCCGGCGGGTCCGGCGTGCGGTAGTCCGGGCCGTAGCGCAGGTTGGCGGTCAGCGGCGGGGCGTCGACGATCTTGCCGGGGTTGAACAGTCCTTCCGGGTCGAACGTCCGCTTGATGGTACGAAATGCTTCGTATAATTCGGAGCCGAACATGCGCTCCATGAACGGCCCGCGCACGAGGCCGTCGCCGTGCTCTCCGGAGAGGGCGCCGCCGAACTCCAGCACCAGATCGGCGATCCCGGCCGCGATCGCCTCGAACTGCCGCACGCCCGCGGCGGTCTTCATGTTCACCACCGGGCGCACGTGGAGGCAGCCGACCGACGCGTGGGCGTAGACGCCGGCGGTCGTCCCGTGCCGGCGGACCACGCCGAGGAAACGCTCGATGAAATCGCGCAGCTTCTCCGGGGCGACGGCCGTGTCCTCGACGAACGAGATGCTCTTGGCGTCTCCCTTCATGGCCATCGAGAGGCCGAGCGACGACTCCCGCAGCTTCCAGATCCGGGCCTGGTCGGCCGGCGCGACCGCGCGCGACGTGCGCGCGGCGACGCCGCGGGCGCGCACGTTCGACTCCAGCCGGTTGAGCCGCGGCAGGATCTCCTGCTCGGAGTCGCCGTGGAGCTCCACGCACAGCAGCGCCCCGCAATCGGTCCCGAGCACGGCGCGCCGCATGGCGTCGAGGGCCGGATTCTCCCGCGCGTGGTCGAGGATCGAGCGGTCCATCACCTCGACGGCGGACGGGGCGTGGGCGAGGATCGCCGGGGTCTCGCCGAGGGCGTCGAGCAGGTCGCCGTACTCGATGGTCAGCACCGCCTTCGCCTTCGGCAACGGCACCAGGTTGAGACGCGCCTCCAGGATCAGCCCCAGCGTCCCTTCCGATCCGACGATCAGCTTCGCGAGGTCGAACGGCTCGCCGGCGTCGATGCGGGCCGGGGTGAAGGCGTCGAGGTTGTAGCCGCCGACCCGGCGCAGGATCTTCGGGTAGCGCCGGTCGATCTCGTCCGCGTGCCGCGCCGCCAGCCGGCGGACGGCGCGGTGGCAGGCGCCCTCCAACGTGTCCGCCGCGCACGCCGCGTCCAGCTCTTCGGGCGTCAACGGCCGCAGATGCGCGACGGAGCCGTCGGCCAGCGCGACGTGCAGGTCGAGCACGTGGTCGATGGTCTTGCCGTACAGCACCGACCGCGCGCCGCTGGAGTTGTTGGAGATCATGCCGCCGACGGTCGCGCGGCTGGCCGTGGAGACGTCCGGCGCGAACCGCAGCCGGTGCGGGGCCAGCTTCGCGTTCAGCTCGTCGAGCACGATGCCCGGCTCGACGCGGGCCCAGCGTTGCTCGGCGTTCACCTCCAGCAGGCGGTTGAAGTGCTTCGAGGTGTCGATCTGCAGTCCGGCCCCGATCGCCTGGCCCGCCTGCGACGTGCCGCCCCCGCGCGCGGTGACCGAGCAGCCGTGGGCGCGGGCGCAGTCGAGCGCCGCCAGCGCGTCCTCGCGCGAGCGGACGACGGCCACCCCGAGCGGCTCGATCCGGTAGACGCTGGCGTCGGTGGAGTAGAGCGCGCGGGACACGGCGTCGAAGCGCACCTCGCCGGCGAGCCGCGCTTCGAGATCGGTCCGGAGGTCGGGCATGCGGCGGAGTATAAGAGGCGGCGCCCGGCCGCGTCGACGGAGCCGGCGTCGGCGGTACGCCAGCGCCCACCAAGCGTCGCCCGCGGCTCCGCTCGGCGCCCGACCTGACCGCTCCAGCAGTCCGCGCCGTTCTACGGCGCAGTCTGCTAGATTAGCGCCATGTCACACGCCAGCGGCCGGCACTTCCTGCAGATCCCCGGACCGACCAACGTGCCCGAGCGCGTGCTGCGCGCGATGGCGGCGCCGACCATCGACCACCGCGGCCCCGCGTTCCGCGGCCTGACCCGCGAGGTGCTGGCGGGCATGGCCGCCGTCGTCCGCACCCGCGCCCCGGTGGTGCTGTTCCCGGCGTCCGGGACCGGGGCGTGGGAGGCGGCGCTCGTCAACACGCTCTCGCCGGGCGACCGCGTGTTGATGGTCGAGACCGGCCACTTCGCGACCCTCTGGAAGGGCATCGCGGCCCGCCTGGGGCTCGATCCGATCTTCCTGCCGGGCGACTGGCGGCGCGGCGTGGACGCGGCGCAGGTCGAGGCGCGCCTGACGGAAGACGCCGGCCGGACCGTCAAGGCGGTCTGCGTCGTCCACAACGAGACCTCGACCGGGGTGACGAGCGACGTCGCCGCCGTCCGCCGCGCCCTCGACGCCGCGCGGCATCCGGCGCTGCTGATGGTCGACACGATCTCGTCGCTGGCGTCCATCGACTACCGGCACGACGACTGGGGCGTCGACGTCACCGTCGGCGCGTCGCAGAAGGGGTTGATGCTGCCGCCCGGCCTCGGCTTCAACGCCGTGGGGGAGCGGGCGCTCGCCGCGCGCGCCGCGGCCCGGCTGCCGCGCGCCTACTGGGACTGGGGACCCGTCCTGGCCGCCAACGAGAAGGGCTTCTTCCCCTACACGCCGGCCACGAACCTGCTCTTCGGGCTGCGCGAGGCGCTGAGCATGCTCCAGGCGGAGGGGCTGGACGCCGTCTTCGCCCGCCACGGCCGCCACGCCGAGGCGACCCGCCGCGCGGCGCGCGCGTGGGGCCTCGAGCTGCTCTGCGTGAACCCGTCGGAGTACAGCTCGTCGCTCACCGCGGTCCTCGTGCCCGAGGGCCACGACGCCGGGCGGCTGCTCGACGTGGTCCTCGACCGCTTCGACATGGCGCTGGGCGTGGGACTCGGCGTCCTGGCCGGCAAGGTGTTCCGGATCGGCCATCTCGGCGACTTCAACGACCTGAGCCTGCTCGGCACGCTGGCGGGCGTCGAGATGGGCCTGGCGCTGGCCGGCGTCCCGCACCGGCCCGGCGGCGTCGGCGCGGCGCTGACGCATCTCGCCGAGTGCGCGCGCTCGGCCGCGGCCGAACCGGCTCCGGCGTAGTCGGTGGCGTCCGGCGTGGATTCCCGCTTGGCGCGCTCAGTCCGACAGGTCGAGAATGGTTTCGAGTTCCTGGATGATGGCGAGGGCCGACTGCGCTTTCGGTGAAGGGAGGTCCGGCGTGTCCTCGACCTTGCGCCGCAACCGGTCCAGGGCCGCGCGCGCCTGTTGGTCGGTCGTGCCTTCCTGGAAGGTCTTGAGAAAGTCCCGCCAGTACGTCGAGTTGATGCCGCACAGTTGCACGTCGGCCAGCTTGCGCATGTACGTGTCCATCATGCCGGTGCGTGCGAGACGTCCGAAGTTGCCGCCGCCGTCGGATCTCGGCCTGTCGAGAATGGAATCCGACTTCCGAGGATATGGTCGTATCCCTTTCGGTGCTTCGATTCCGGTTTCCAGCCTGGTCTGGCGTACGTATTGCCAGTGGTGATTCCGATGCGCCGCCGCGAATCTCGCCGAGTCGACAAACGGTTCGAAAAAGACGGCTTCACGGACTCTGGAGTACAGTTCGTGGTGTTTCCAGTCTTCGGGAGGCGTTTCCCTCTCCGGCGCATCCGGAACGTCGCGGCCAGGTCCGCCGTTCACGCCGACGCCAGCCTTTCCGCGGCGGCGGCGTAGAACTCGGGCACGGTCTCGGCGGCGTAGTACTCCCGGCCGCCGCGAAAGGAGACCACGGCGCCCGGGCACAACCCGCCGAACGGCTCCCACACGACGTCGCCGGGGTCCGTCGACGCCCGCACGATCAGGTCGATGAACCGCAACGGCTTCTGGCTGCCGTGCAGACTGCGGAACTTGTACTTCATGCCGTTGCGCGCGCCCCGAATCCGTTCGGCGCCGCCGACCTGCGGCTCCCGCCAGACGTTGGTGACGCCGACCTCGCACGAGAACTTCGCGCGCAGGGCCGACCACTCGCGGCCGGACAACGGACGCCGGCCGTCCACGCTGAAGTAGGGCCGGCCGCCCGCGTCGCCGTGGGTGTTGGCGTACGCGGCCAGTTTCACGAACGCCTCGGCCGGCGGGTAGTACCAGAGGTGGTCGCCGGTCAGGTACTTGCGGGTGGCGGCGTTGGCCACGCCGCAGGCCTCGTTGGCGGCGCGCCAGGGCAGTCCGGTCCGGCGCCATTCCCGCCGCAGCCATTCCTGCATGGTCAGGGCGCGATCGCCGGCCGTGAACCGGGCCGCCTTCACGTAGTGCGCGCACACCTCGGTCACGACCGGGAACTTCCTCAGCGTCCGCGTGTTGGCGTTCCCGGCGACGTGGCCGAGTCCCTTGTCCCAGACGTTGCAGCAGCGGTACTCCCAGCCGTGCGCCGCCAGCACCGGATGGACGCTGGCCCAGCCGATCTCGGTGTTCCAGAACCACAGGGTCGTGGCCGGGGTCGAACGGGCGCTCCATGCCCGGACGTGCGGTTCGTACCACTCGGCCAGGGAGTCCGGGGTGCGGCGGTCCCCGGGAAATCCGTCGACGCCGTACGGACCGTCCGAGATCAGACACGTCGGAGCGGGCCATTCCGCGTAGCGGTCCTCGGCTCGGCCGAAGTGGAGAAACGCCCGCCCGCGCGAGAAGCGTTCGCCGGGCGCGGGACACGGCCGGCTTGGGCGCTGTCGCGCGAACAGGGCGGCCTGCGCCGGCGCGGCGGAGAGGAAACGCTCGGCGCCCGAACCTGGCTCCCCCGTCACCCGGCTCAGGTTCGGGACACGAGGCACGCCTGGAATGATAACCCGGCCGGGCGATCTCCCGGATTCTCGCGCAGCGCGAGCAGCGCCACGTCGGCGAACCGTGAACCGTGACGCCATCGCCTACGAGGCGCGCGGCCGTGACAGCCGCGGCGACGTCCACGTCGCGGAACGCGGCGCATCCGCCCGGTCACCTGACGGGAGGGCGATGGTCCGCTGGCGTGACGAACAGGCGGTTGGAACGGCGGCGGGTACAATGCGGCCTGCAGATACCGTCCGCCGCGGCGAAGCAGCAGGCCATGACCGCCCCGTACTCGCAGGAGCAGCTCGAAGCGATGCTGGCGGACCTGGAGTCCGACCTGGTCGAGCGCAAGGCTTCGCTGCAAGGCGACGCTCCCGGGAAGATCCGGGAGGCGGTGTGCGCCTTCGCCAACGACCTGCCGGACCACCGGCGCCCCGGCGTCGTGTTCGTGGGCGCCGACGACGCCGGCGAGCCCGCGGGGCTGGCGATCACGGACCGACTGCTGTTGCAGCTCGCCGACGTCAAGACCGACGGCAACATCGTGCCGCCGCCGACGCTGACCGTGGGCAGGCGCGTGCTGAGCGGCGCGCCCGTCGCGGTCGTCACCGTCACGCCGTCGGATTCTCCGCCGGTGCGCCACCGGGGGCGTATCTGGATTCGCGTGGGGCCGAGACGGGCCGTCGCCAGCGCGCAGGACGAACGCATCCTCAACGAGAAGCGGCGGCATCGCGACCCGCACTTCGACGCGCTGCCCGTCCGCAACGCCGCGCTCGGCGATCTCAGGCTGGGCCGCTTCGAGGACGAGTACCTGCCGGCGGCGATCGATCCCGAGACGCTGGCCGCCAACGACAGAACGCTCGAAGAGCGTCTGGCCGCGGCCAAGATGATCGCCTCGGTCGACGACCCCGTCCCGACCGTCGCCGGCGTCCTCGTCCTGGGCAAGCGGCCGCAGCATTACTTGCCCGGCGCCTACGTCCAGTTCCTGCGGATCGCCGGCTGCGAATGGGGCGGCGACGTCGTGGACGAAGCGCGTTGCGAGGGGGCGCTCGACGACCTCGTCCGGCGGCTGGACGACAAGCTCATCGCCCACAACCGCACCGCCGTGGACTTCACGTCCGGCCCCCTGGAAACGCGCCGGTCGACCTATCCCCTGAACGCGCTCCAGCAACTGGCGCGCAACGCGGTCATGCACCGGACCTACGAAGGCACGAACGCGCCGGTCCACGTCTACTGGTTCGACGACCGCATCGAGATCAACAGCCCGGGCGGGCCGTACGGCTCGCTGACGGCCGAAAACTTCGGGCAACCAGGCGTGGTCGAATACCGCAACCCGATCCTGGCCGAGGCCATGCGCGTCTTCGGTCTCGTGCAGCGCTACGGCTTCGGCATCCCGGCCGCGCGGCGCGAGCTGCGGAACGCCGGTCAGGACGAGCCGCGGTTCCGCGTCGAGCCGACCCGGGTGTGCTGCACGGTGAGGGCCCGGACGTGACGTCGGTTTCCGGCGGCCGGAGACACCGTTCGGCCCGCGCGCGACAGCGTCGGCGCCTCCCCCGTGGAAAGTGACGCCCCCCGCCGCGGGCGACGCTCCGCCGCGGCGCCTCCCGGGGCGCGCGACCGAGGCTCGTCCGCGCGGCCGGAGGATCGAGCGGCTCGCTCCGCGCGCCCCGTTGCGGCGCTCGCAGCCTTGACGATCCGGGCAAGGCGCCAACTTGCGCCGTCGCAACTTTCCCGTGGAACGCGCGGGCGGTTGTACGCAATAATTGCCACCATCCAGCGGCCTTCGGATGGCGATTTCCGCCACCCTCGCCGTCGGCGGAAGGTGGCGGCCGATGTTCGGGTTCCGGCGTTGCGGTTTCCCGCGCGTCGCGGTTGCGGCGGCCGCGGCCGCGGTTCTGTTCGTCCTCGCACCCGCGCCCGCCGCGGCGCAGCTCGTCGAGCGGGTCGTCGACGGCGACACGATCATCGTCCGCGGCGCGGGGCGCGTGCGGCTGATCGGCGTCGACACGCCGGAGTCGGTGGACCCGCGGCGCCCGGTGGAGTTCTTCGGCAAGGAGGCCAGCGCCTTCACGGAGCGGCTGGTCGAAGGCAAGCGGGTGCGGCTGGAGTACGGCCGGGAGCGCACCGACCGCTACGGGCGGACGCTGGCCTACGTCCATCTGCCGGACGGCACGTTCGTCAACGCGGAGATCATCCGGCGCGGCTACGGCCACGCGTACACGCGCTTCCCGTTCAAGTACCGGGACCGGTTCCGGCAACTCGAACAGGAGGCGCGGCGCGCCGGCCGCGGCCTGTGGGGCGCGGCGCCCGCCGGCGATCGTCGGGCGGCGTCGTCGTCCGGGCGGACGTCGTCGTCCGGGCGGACGTCGTCCAGCCTGCCGGCGGCGGTGGCCCGCTGGGACGACAACGGCAACGGCCGCATCACGTGCGCCGAGGCCCGGGGCCACGGGATCGCGCCGGTGTTCCGCGGCCACCCGGCGTACCGCTACATGCGCGACGGCGACGGCGACGGCGTCGTGTGCGAGTGACGTCAGGCATCCAGCAGCCAGCGCGCGGCGGGCGCCCAGGTCACGCGATCCGGCCCGTAACGGGCGGTCCGCCGCCGGCGTCCCCGCCGCCCGGCGGTGGAGCGTGGTGCTCCAGCACGTAGCCCATCAGTGACGGGATGCCCGGCTCGTACCGCACGGGCGGCGTTTGCCCGGGCGGGCGCCACACGAACCCCAGACGCTCCAGGGCGGCCAGCGCGTCGAGGACCGATCCGCGCTCCGGGTCCCGGGCGAGCCCGTCGCCGACGGCGGCCTTCAACTCCTCGTACGTCATCGTCGGCGCGGACCCGAACCGGGCCCCTACGTGCCGCGCGACCGGCAGCAAGCCCAACTTGTCCAGTTCCAGGAACCGGTCTTCGTAGTAGTCGGCCACGCTGGCCGCCACCTCCGGCCGCACCGCGTCGACGTCGCTGGCGGTCAGGCGATCCGCGCCGCTCGCGAGGCGCCGGTTCCACAACGCCTCGCCCCAGAGCTGGATGAAGTACGGATGGCCGTGACTCTCCGCGACCGCCGCGTCGAGCGCGTCCCGGTCGATGCCCGAGCCGTGATCGGCCAGCGGCTTCCGCAGCGCTTGCCGGGCGGCGTCGGCGCTCAGTCTGCCGACACCCAGGCGCCCCTTGCCCAGTCGGTTCCAGAACGTGGCGTTCATCTCTCCGAGGTGGGCCGAAAGGCCCGGCGTGCCGGCCAGCACCAGCAGGAACGGGGCGTTCGCCCGGACCTGCTGGCTGACGTTCAGCAGAAGCTGACCCGCGCGGAGTTCGAGCGTGTGGGCTTCGTCGAGCAGCACGGCGAGCGCGCGTTTGCGGCAGCGCGCGATCAATCGCGCCGTCAGAAGGTGCGCGGACGGGGCGGCCGCCGACCATTCCGCGGTCCCGATCCCCGTGACGCCCCATTTCGCCGGCAAGAGCCTCCGGAGACCGGCCGCCGGCAACAGCGCTTCGCCGAGCGCCTTTCCGGTCGGCGCCGAGCCGGGGGTCAACCGGACCACGTCCACGCCGCCGTTCGCGCGGCATTTTCGCTCGAACCAGTTGAGCAGCGTGGTCTTGCCGTTGCCGCGCGGTCCGATCAGCACGACGTCGTGCGGCGGCGCCCGGCCTCCGGCCAGATCCGCCAGGCACGACAGAAAGACCGACTCCTCCCGCCGTCGCCCGGTGAGCGCCGGAGGAAGGGCGCCGGCGCCGGGAGTGAAGACGCGGCGGGCGGGCGTGTCCCTCATCACGTCACCAGACACCGTGTTCGGAGCGGCAGACTACGGCGCCTCGGCGGCGAAGCGCTCGTAGACCCGCCGGGCCTCGTCGAACTGCGCGAAGACGTGCGCGCGCTCGCGCTCCGACCGCCAGCCGGGCCATTCGTCGGCCAGCGCCCGCAGCCGGTCGACCCAGCGCATGCCGTACTCCGCGGCGGCCGCGTCGCGGATCGGCCGTCCTCCGACGATGATCCGGATCGGGTTCGTGAACGCCTGCGCGTAGCGGACGTCGAGCGGCCGGCGTTCGCTTGGGCGGCCCTCGGCGCGCAGGTGGCACCAACCGCTGCGGTCGACGCGCAGGTCGATCTCGAACGCGGCGCTCCGCCGGTCGGCGCTCAGGGGAACGTCGGCCCGTTCTTCTCCGCGGCAGACGACGAACACCCGCTCCAGCGGCGTGATCGATTCGACGCGGCCGGCCAGCGCGACGGTCCCGCCGCCCGCCGGGAGCGCGACCGTTTCGCCGGCCATGCGGCCGTCGGCGGTCAGCTCCACCAGCGGGCCCGACGAAACGAAGGCGCGCCCCTCGCGGAGCCCCTCGAACCAGGCGTCCATGTCCAGCCCGCGTCCGCCGGTGTGCACGTACGTCCGCACCGAGCCGACGATCTTCGACCGCTGGAGGTCGCTGATGGAGTCCTCCCCGCCGGTGGCGGTCACGCGCAGCCCGTTGTTCCAGGCGGCGTAGAGCGGGAAGAAGCCGGCCCGCGCCGCGTCGGACCACTCGACCGCGTCGGTAGCGCCGAGCGCCGCGTCCACCAGAAACCCCTTGCCGCCGCCGAGGTCGCCGTCGAGCGGATCGGTCTCGCCGCCGAAGGCGTGCACGTAGCCGACGGTGGCCCCCTGCGCCTTCGCCTTCCGGAACACGTCGGTGTTGCTCGGGTAGAGGCTTTCGACGGCGGTCCCCTCGTAGCCCGTCGTGAAGGGGGAAAGCAGGTGGTCGCGCATCCCGAACAGGAAGACGTGGCCGTAGAACGGCGGCCGGTACTCCTGGCCGACCACGACCAGCCGGTCGGGAGTCGACACCGGATGCGGACCGCCGCCGGGCACGAAGAACTGGTGGTCGAGGATCCGGTTGTCCTTGTTGGCGACCTGCTCGGCGACCACGTCCTGGTCCTCGGCCGCCGACATCATCATCAGGTTCTCGAGCGTGTTGCGCAGGTTGCCGCCGTAGTTCATGTGGACGTGGGTCGAGCCGCTACGCCAGCCCCGGGCCGCCATGTCGGTCATGCGCCGGAGCTCGACGGCGACCTCCGCCACCTCGCCCGCGCCGACCTCCACCGCGACCTGCTCCGGCCGGTACTCGAACCCCTTGACGACGGTCAGCTCCGTGCGTCCGGGCGGCACCTCCACCGTGAAGCGCCCCGCGTGGTGGAAGAAGTGGTCCCCCTGCCCGCCGACGCGGGCGTAGGCGTCCGCGGGGGCGTGGAACCGGCCGTCGGATCCGGTCAGGTGGACGCGGGAGGCCGTCGCCGCGCCGGTCGCCGCGTCGCGGGTGACGACCGACAGGATGCCCATCGGCCGCTTCCAGCGGCGGCGCTCGATGGTCACGGTCCGCAGCGCGCCGCCGTGCGTCTGCAGCAGCGCGAGTTGCGGCAGCCCGCCCTCGTTGGTGATGAACGCGATCCACTCGTCGTCCGGCGACCAGCGCGGGTGGAACGCGTCGTGGCGGAAGAAGGTGAGCTTGTACGGCTGGCCGCCGGCCGTGGGCAGCACGTAGAGGTTGTTGAACTGGTCGGCGGCGCCGCCGGTGGACGAGTAGACGAACCGCCGCCCGTCGCTCGCCACGTCGGGCCGCGTGCGGTACAGCGTCTGCTCGCGCAGCACCGGGACGGCGTCGTCGATGCCGCCGGCGCGGGCCGGCGCGCGCAGCACGTGACCCGAGCCGAGCGGGACGCCCCGGTTCGAGACCAGCAGCAGCTCGTCGCCGTCCGGCAGCCAGGCCGGCGTCAGGTGCATGTCCCAGCGGCCGAAGTAGAGCCGGCCGCGGCCGAAGTCGTTGTCGCGCGTCACGGCCACGGGTGCGCCGCTCCAGCGGCCGTCGCGTATCGGCCGGATGAACACGTTGAAGTAGCCGTTCGGGGCGGTCGCCGCGTAAGCGACGCGGGTCCCGTCGGGCGAGAAGACGGGGTCGGCGTAGACCCGGCCGTCGTCGGTGAGCGCGCGCGTCTCGCCCGACGCGACGTCGAGGATCTCGAGCTGCACCGCCTCTCCGTCGTGGTCCGCCGTGTAGACGATCCAGCGCCCGTCGGGCGACCAGTCCGGGGAGGAGTGCCAGGACGCGCCGCGGGTCAGCTCGACGGCGGCGCCGCCGGCGAGGTCGACGCGCCAGATGGAGCCGGACATGGCCACGGCGACCGATTGTCCGCCGGGCGCCCACGAAGGCGCCCACGGGGTCGAGCTCGGCGCCGGCGGCAGGTAGTAGTTGAACAGGTAGTTCCCGCCGTGGCGCGCCGCCGGGTAGCGGCCGGCCTGCGCCGCCGCCGGCGGGGCCGCGAGCGCCACGACGAGCGCCGGGAAGAGGAGACCGGCCGGAATCCGAATCAGCGCCTTGTCCATGCCCGCATTGTAGCGGCCCGTCCCGGGTCGAGAGCCGCGTGTCGAGGTCATCCCTCCATGTCGCGGTCCGGGCCGAGCGCCGCGAGCCACGCCCGCCCGGGTCGAGAGCCGCGTGTCGAGGTCATCCCTCCTCCTCCTCCTGATACTCTCGGATGTGACCGCGCTGCACGATCCAGAGCTTGCCTTCGACCGTTCGGCTCGCGAGCCCGGCCGCGAGCGTTCGCACCGCGTCGAGCAGATCGCCGGCGGCGGGGCGCGGCGGCAACCGGAGGACGGCGATGCCGGCGCCGCGCGACGGCGTGAATTGCAGCGGGTTGGCGAAGTCCAGGTCGAGCGTCACCAGGCACTTGTGTTCGGAGCGGCAGACCTCCACGAGTTTCCGGTCATCGGCCGAACACAGCCCTTCGTCTCCCACCGTGGTGACGTCATGCCCGGCCGCCCGCAGGACGGCGGCGCCCCGGCTGCCGAGGTTCTCGTCGAGCTTGATTCTCAAGCCGACGTCTCCAGCGGTATGTCCACGTAGCGCTCACGCGACATCTCGGCGCCGTACGCGATGCACGCCAGCACGTCCGCTTCCTCGATGCCGGGATACTGTTCGAGAAGCCGCGGGATCGTCCAGCCGCTGGACAGGAGGTCGAGGACCAGGGACACCCAGATGCGGTGGCCGCGGATGCAGGGTTTGCCGAAGCAGACCCGCGGGTCAATGGATATCCGGGCCAGGAGCTCTTGTTTCTTCATCGGAAGCCTGCCTGTCGTTTTGATCTATTGACGCTCTGCGTGGCTCCGCCGAAGTTCACGAAGCGGGCGAGCGCGGAGCGGAGAGGCAGCCACTCGCAGCCGTTCATGCGACGTGCCTCCAGCGGCGCATGACGTCGATGCCCTCCTCCAGCAGCGGACCGTCGCCGCGGCCGACGGCGCCGGCGGGCGCGAGCAGCACCCGGCGGGCTTCTCCCGGCTCCAGCTTGAGCAGGCCGCCGCCGAGCGGATGCCCCTCCAGTTCGCAGCTCAGCCGCCCGGCGGCCGACGTCCAGGCCGCCGCCAGCCGCTCCCGGAGGACGGCGGCGCCGCCGTCGAACAGCCCGGAGCGCGGCTCGACGGTCAGCAGCGCGTTGGTGCACGCGCACCGGCCGCGGTTGAGGACCAGCGCCGGAGACCGGCCGCTCATGTACGTCAGGACGAACTCGGGACGCCGGACGTCGGGGACGGAATACCACGGCGTCCGGTTGCGGCACTTGTACGCGGCCCGGGCCCGCCGCCCTTCGGCCGTGTCGAGATAGGCGCGCACCGCCGTCGGCACGTCGGCGCGCGGCGGTATGCGCAGCAGGAGGACCGGCTCGTCCCGCGCCACCCAGCGCTCGACGTCGGCGTCGTCGATCACGGCGCGGGTGACGTAGCGGCCGTTGCGGATCGACGGCGCCAGGAACTCGTCCGGTATCGCGAAGCGCCGCGCGTCGGACGGGCGCAGATGAAAGAAGCGGTTGGCGCCGCTGACGTAGCCGATGCCCACGCGGGCGATGCGTCCCAGCCGCACCGCGGCGGGGTCGGACGACATGCGCTCGTAGACGCCGCGGACGCGCGGCGGCAGCAGGAACGGCCGCAGCCGCCCGCGCCAGCGGCCGCGCCACGTGTCGAGGGGGATCGGCTCCGGGGCGGGCGGCGGCGCCGCGCCGGGGTCGAACCGTTCGACCGCCGACAGCCGGATGCCGTCCGCCCGGCCCCCGGCGCCCTCGGCGAACAACAGCCAGCAGTCTTCCGAAAGCCGCGGGAAGAACTTCTCGCGGACGGCGACCACGTGCACGGAAGCGAAGCGGCCGGCGAGGTAGTCCAGCAGCGGCGCGGCGTACGGCGCGTGGCCGATCTCGGCCGGCACGACGAAGGCGAGCCGCCCGCCCGGACGCAGCGCGCCGGCGGCGGCGGCGATGAAGGGCGCCCACGACGACGACAGCCCGCTGAACGTCACCCCCAGGCGCCGGCAGGCGTCGAAGGCGGCGCGCCGGACCGCTCCGGTGAACCGCTGGTAGCGGATGAACGGCGGGTTGCCGGCGGCGCAGTCGAAGCGGCGGCCGCCGCCGGCCGCCCATGTGAAGAAGTCGTCTTCGACGATCTCGGCCCGCGGGGCGCGTCGGCGGGCCTCGGCGGCCGCGGCCGGATCGCGTTCGACGCCGACGCTGTTCGGATGCAGCGCGACGAAGCGCCCGTCGCCGCTGGACGGGTCGAGCAGCCGGTCGGCCGGGCGCCGAACCGCCCACCGCACCAGGGCGCGGGCCACCGTCTCGGGCGTGAAGTAGGCGCCGAGCGCCTTGTCGTCGCGCGGCATGGATGCGCCGGTCAGTCGCCGAACGTGCTCACAGCGCATCTTCCCACAGCGCGGCCAGGAAGAACTCCAGCGGCTGGATCTCGACGCCCTCTTCGATGCGCGGGCGGTCCTCGCGGCAGACGACGATGGAGCGCTCGACGAGCCGTTCCTCGGCCAGCGCCCGCAGGCCCCGCAGGTGCTTCCGCTGGACCCGGCGCGCCGCTTTCGCTGCGACGGCGACCCGGTCGTCGAGGATGAAGTCCACCTCGTAGCCGGACCGGGAGCGCCAGTACGCCAGCGGCGTGCGCGGCTTCCGGTAGTCGATCCAGGCGCGCAGCTCCAGGAAGACGTAGTGCTCGAAGAACGCGCCGAAGTCGGCCGACGCCTCGGCGACGGGCGGCAGCCGGCGCAGCGCGCGCACCACGCCGGTGTCGAAGAAGTAGAACTTCGCGGTCTCGATCGCCTTGCGCCGGACGGTGCGGGACCAGGCCGGCAGCTCGAACGCGATCAGGGTGTCGCGCAGCACTTCGTACCACTGCGCCACGGTCTGGCGCGGGACCTGCGCGTCGCGGGCGACGCTGGAGTAGGCGAGCATCTGCCCGTTGGTCAGGGCCGCCGTCTGCAGGAAGCGGGCGAAGCGCGGCAGGTTGCGGGCCAGGCCCTCGGCCGCGATCTCCTCGGTCAGGTAGCGGTCGACGTAGGACGCGAGCCCTTCGTCCGGTTCGTCGGAGAGGTAGTGGGGCGGCAGCAGGCCGTGGTTCAGGGCGCGGCCGAGCGCGAACCGTCCGCGCAGCTCGCACCACGAGAACGTCGCTGCCGCGCCCGCCGAGCATGTTGACGTTCCTGCGCCGGAGCGCCCGCGCGCTCGACCCGGTGAGCAGGAAGCGGATGCCGCGCTGCTCGATCATCAGGTGCGCTTCGTCCATCAGCGGCGGGCACTTCTGGATCTCGTCGATGCAGACGACGGTGTCGCGCAGGCCGCGGGCTTCGATCTCCCGCCGGATGCGCGTCGGGTCGGCCAGCACCGTGGTGAGCAGCCCCTGGTCGAGGAGGGAGAAGCCGAGCGCGACGGTGTCGCCGAGCTGCCGCTGGACGCAGGTGGACTTGCCGGTCTGGCGCGGTCCGAGCAGCAGGACGGAGCGCCGCGCGAGCAGGCCCTCCAGGTCGAGGCAGCGCGGGATGAACGTCGTGTCGCCGTCGGACATGGCGGTTGTCATGATAATCGCCATGTCAGATGGCATCAACGCGGGCCGGGACGCGGGTGGGTTATGGTCGACGGCGTGACCGGCGAGCGCGGGTTCCCCGACCTCCGTGCGTTCATCGGCCGACTGAAGCGCGACGGAGACCTCGCGGTCGTCGACGCGCCGGTCGACCCGGCGCTCGAGGCCGCCGAGATCCACCGGCGCGTGATCGCCGCCGGCGGTCCGGCCCTGCTCTTCACGAACGTGCGCGGCGCATCGTTCCCGCTCGTCACCAACCTGTTCGGCACCGCGCGCCGGGCCGAGCTCGCGTTCGGGACGCGCCCCCCGCGGCTCGTCCGGCGGCTGGTCGAGCTGGCCGAGACGCTGCTTCCGCCGACGCCGGCAAAGCTGTGGGGCGCGCGCGACGCGGCCGGCGCGCTGCTCCGCGTCGGCACGCGGCCCCGGACCCGGGGGCCGGTGACCGAGGTGGTCACCGGCGACGTCCGGCTCGACCGGCTGCCGGCCCTGACCTGCTGGCCGGAGGACGGCGGACCGTTCATCACGCTGCCGCTCGTCTACACCGAGCACCCGGAGCGTCCGGGGCACAACCTCGGCATGTACCGCCTGCAGGTGCACGACGCCCGGTCCACCGGCATGCACTGGCAGATCGGCAAGGGGGGCGGCTTCCACTACGCGGCGGCCGAGGCGCGCGGCGAGGCGCTGCCGGTGACGGTCTTCCTCGGCGGCCCGCCGGCGCTGATGCTCGCGGCCGTCGCGCCGCTGCCGGAGAACGTGCCGGAACTGATGCTGGCCTCGCTCATCGCCGGCGAGCGGTTGCCGCTGGTCGGCGGGTTCGGACCGCACCGCCTGATCGGCAGCGCGGAGTTCGCGCTGGCGGGGTCGGTGGCGCCGCGCGTCCGGCGGCCGGAAGGACCGTTCGGCGACCACTACGGCTACTACTCGCTGGCCCACGACTATCCGGTGTTCACCGTCGACCGCATGGCGCACCGGAAGGACGCCGTCTACCCGGCCACGGTGGTCGGCAAGCCGCGGCAGGAGGACTTCTTCATCGGCGACCTCCTGCAGGAGCTGCTCTCGCCGCTGTTCCCGCTGGTCATGCCGGCCGTCGTCGACCTCTGGTCCTACGGCGAGACCGGCTACCACTCGCTGGGCGCGGCGGTCGTGCGCCAGCGCTACGCCCGCGAGGCGATGGCCGCCGCGTTCCGCATCCTCGGCGAGGGGCAGCTTTCGCTGACGAAGTTCCTGCTCGTGACCGACCAGCGCGTCGACCTGCGGGACTTCCGCCGCACGCTGGCGCACCTCCTCGAACGGACGAACCCGGAGACCGACCTCTACGTCTTCTCGAACCTGTCGATGGACACGCTCGACTACACCGGGCCGGAGGTCAACCGGGGGTCGAAGGGGGTCTGGCTCGGCCTCGGACCGCCGGTGCGGGACCTGCCGGCGGAGTTCCGCGCGGCCGAGCTGCCGCGGGGCGTGACCACCGCGCGGGTCTTCTGCCCGGGGTGTCTGGTGGTCGACGCGCCGGCCTACGCCGCCGAGCCGGGCGCGGCGGAGCGGCTGGCGGCCCACCCCGCGTTCCGCGCGTGGCCGCTCGTCGTGGTCTCGGACGAGCCGGACCGCGCCGCCGCCTCGGCGATGAACTTCCTGTGGACGACGTTCACCCGCTTCGAGCCGGCCGCCGACGTCCACGCCGCCGCGACCCGGGTGGTGCGCCACCATCTGTCGTACGCCCCTCCCGTCGTGATCGACGCGCGCATGAAGCCGTCGTATCCGAAGGAGCTCGCCTGCCGGCCGGACGTCGCGCGGCGGGTCGGCGAGCGCTGGCGGGAGTACTTCCCCTCCGGGGGCGTCGAGATGGGCGACTCCGAGCGGGCGTCGCTCGCGCCCGCCACCTGACGCGCCGGCCGTTGCGCGGACGAGGCCGCGCCGCGGGAGGCGTCAGCCCGCGCGGGACGTGACCCGCCGGGCCCCGAGATAGCGCCGCTGCCAGTAGCTCGCGCCCAGGTCCTCGACGCGGACCGTGCCGCGTTCGCTCGGCGCGTGGACGAACCGGCCGTCGCCGAGCGCGAGGCCGACGTGCGACGGGCCGGGCGCGATGGTGCTGAAGAAGACCAGGTCCCCCGGCCGCAGTTCCCGCGCGGAGACGGCCTCGCCGACCCGGTACTGGCGCGCGGCGACCCGCGGGAGCGAGACTCCGTGCTGCGCGTAGACGTAGTGCGTGAAGCCGCTGCAGTCGAAGCCCCGCGGCGTGGCCCCGCCCCACGCGTAGGGGGCGCCGCGCAGCGAGAGCGCCGTGCGGACGATCGAGGACGGATCGACGGGACGCGCCGGCGCCCGGTCCGTCCCCGGCCGGGCGTCCGGAAAGGGCCGCGGCGCGTACCCCCCGCGCGCGCCGCACGCGGAGAGGGTCAGGGAGACCGCCAGCGTCAGGAGTCCGAGCCGGAAGGGCGACATGGGATCAACGACGGATATCGGCCGAGGCCGGCGGGTCCGACAGGGGCGCGCGCGGTAACTCTCGCGCGCGCAATGCGTTACACCGTCGCCACGGTTGACAGGACGGGGGGCGTCGGCGAGAATGACGCGGATTTCGAGGGAGGCCGTGGAGCAGACCTTGCTGCTGAACGCGACGTACGAGCCGCTGAAGGTGGTCGACTGGCGCAAGGCGATGACCCTGCTGTGTCAGGGCAAGGTGGAGGTCGTCTCCGAGTACGACCGCGAGATCCGCTCGGTGTCGGTCACGTTCCGCCTGCCCTCGGTGATCCGGCTGCTGCGCTACATCACGATCAGCCGGCGGATGGACGACGTTCCCTTTTCGCGCGCGAACATCTACGCCCGGGACGGGCACCGCTGCCAGTACTGCGGCTCCGAATTTCCCGTCGGGGAGCTGACCTTCGATCACGTCGTGCCGGTCTCGCAGGGCGGCCGCAAGGACTGGGAGAACATCGTCACCGCGTGCATTCCGTGCAACCGGAGGAAGGGCGGCCGGACGCCGGCCGAGGCCGGGATGCGGGTCATTCGCCCGCCGTGCCGTCCCAGCCGGTCCCCGGTGGTGCGCATCACCTTCGGCTTGCGCGACGCGCCCGAGAGCTGGCGCGACTATCTGTACTGGAACGTCGAGCTCGACCGGACGTAAACGCCGCCGCCGTCTTCCGCCACGGATGCCCCGAAGAGTGTCCCAACCGCGCATCACCGCCGTCCGGCCGCCGTGGGCGGTGGAGGGGGGCCGTGTCACCGTCGAGGGCGACGCCCTGGTGGACGGGGACGGCCTGGGGCCTCCGCCCGAGGTGTTCTTCGACGCGCGGCCCGCGCGGGTCGCCGCCGCGTCGCCGCGCTCGGTGGCGGTCACCGTGCCGCCGGGTCTCGACGGCGGGCGGACCACCGTGCGGGTCGGCGCGTCGGAGGAGCCCGCCTTCGTGGACGTGGGGCGGCCGGTGGCCACCGGCGTGCACCAGGTGGACAGCCCCGTCGTCGACCGCGACGGGACCCTGTTCGCCACCTACAGCGGGCCGCGGGGCGAGAAGTCGCCCGTGTCCGTCTTCCGCGTGCGGACCGACGGGTATCGCGAGCCGTTCGTCACCGGCATCGTCAACGCGACCTCCCTGGCCCTGTCGCCGGACGGCCGGCTGCACGTGTCGAGCCGCTTCGAGGGGACCGTCTACCGGGTGGCCGGCGACGGGTCGTACGAGGTGTTCGCGAGCGACCTGGGCGCGGCCTGCGGCATGGCCTTCGGTCCGGACGGCACGCTCCACGTCGGCGACCGCTCGGGGACCGTCTTCCGGGTCGCGGCCTCCGGGCGGGCGACCCCGTTCGCCACGCTTCCGTCGAGCGTCGCGGCCTTTCACCTCGCCTGGGGGGCGGACGACGGGCTGTACGTGACCGCGCCGACGCTCGCGACCTGCGACCGGGTCTACCGCATCGACCGCACGGGCGCCGTGACGACGGCGGCGTCGGGCTTCGGCCGGCCGCAGGGACTCGCCTTCGACCGGCAGGGCGTGCTCCACGTCGTGGAAGCGCTGGCCGGCGCGGCCGGCCTCTACCGGGTCGCCGCCGACGGGACGCGCACCCTGGTGCTGGCGGCGAAGAACCTCGTCGGCGTGGCGTTCGACCCCGCGGGCGGCGTCGTGGCGGCCTCGGGCGACACCGCCTACCGGCTCGACCCCGGCGCCGTGGCGATCGGCCGGCCGGGACTCCCCTGACGTGCTGGCGCCCACCAAGCGTCGCCTTGCGGCTCCGCTCGGCGCCCATCCTGACCGCTCCAGCAGTCCGCGCCGTTCTACGGCGCAGTCTGCTAGCATGGCCGGTTCGGGCTTCCGTCAAGGGGGTTGACGGCGCCATGCCGCACGACTGGATCGACGTCCGCGGAGCGCGCGTCCACAACCTGAAGGACGTCGACGTCCGCATCCCGCGCAACCGGCTGGTCGTCATCACCGGCCTTTCCGGTTCCGGCAAGTCGTCGCTGGCGTTCGACACCCTCTACGCGGAAGGCCAGCGGCGGTACGTCGAGTCGCTGTCGGCCTACGCCCGCCAGTTCCTCGAGCAGGTCGAGAAGCCGGACGTCGATCAGATCGACGGCCTGTCGCCCGCCATCTCCATCGAGCAGCGCACGACCGGGTCGAACCCGCGCTCGACGGTCGGGACCGTCACCGAGGTCTACGACTACCTGCGCCTGCTGTTCGCCAACCTCGGCGCGCCGCATTGTCCGTCGTGCGGCCGCGCGATCACGTCGCAGTCGGTGGAGCGCATCGTCGAGACGATCATGGGCGAACCCGCGGCCGAGCGGGTGAACGTCCTCGCCCCCGTCGTGCGCGGCCGCAAGGGCGAGTTCAGGAAGGAGCTGGCCGCGCTCCGGGCGCGGGGGCTGACGCGCGTCCGGATCGACGGCGAGGTGCGCGCCCTCGAAGAGGAGCCGCGGCTGGACCGGCGGCGGAACCACTGGATCGAGGCGGTGGTGGACCGGCTCGTCGTGCGCCGCGGGGCCGAGCGGCGTCTCACCGAGGCCGTCGAGTTCGCGCTGACCCTCGCCGACGACGTCGTGGTCGTCAACACGCCGGGCGGGGGCGACCGGCTGTTCTCGCGGCGCATGGCCTGCGTCGAATGCGGCGTCAGCGTCCCGGAGATGACGCCGCGGGCCTTCTCGTTCAACTCGCCGCACGGCGCCTGTCCCGCCTGCCACGGACTCGGCGCCGTGGAGGACTTCGACCCCGCGCGGATCGTCCCCGACGACTCCCTCACCCTGTCCGGCGGGGCCGTCGAGGCCTGGGCCGGCGGCGACCGGCAGCTCGTCGAGCGGGCGTTGTCGCGCCTCTCGAGCTGCTTCGGCATCGACCTCGACACGCCGTTCCGCCGACTGCCGCGGCGTCACCGGGAACTGCTGCTCTTCGGACCCGGCGGCGGGAACGGGCGCGGTTCGGCGGGCCCCGCCGCCGGCCGGCGCGGGGCCCGCCGCGCCGATCCGTTCGGCAAGGACTTCGAGGGCGTCATCCCCAACCTGCGGCGCCGCCACGACGAGGGAGCCTGGGCGCAGCAGGAGGCCCTGCAGCCCTACCGGACGTTGCGGCCGTGCCCCGCGTGCGGCGGACGGCGGTTGCGTCCCGAGAGCTGCGCCGTGCAGGTGCAGGGACGCACGATCGCGGAGTACGTGGACGTGTCGGTGGCCGAGGCGCTGGCGGTGGTCGAGGGGCTGCGGCTCGGCGATCGCGAGGAGCGCCTGGCCGGGCGCGTGCTGCGCGAGATCCGGGATCGAATGCGGTTCCTGTGCGACGTGGGCGTGGGCTACCTGTCGCTGGCCCGGGGCGCGGCGACCCTGTCGGGAGGGGAGGCGCAGCGGATCCGGCTGGCCACGCAGGTCGGGGCCAGTCTGACCGGGGTGCTCTACGTGCTCGACGAACCGTCCATCGGGTTGCACCAGCGCGACAACCGGCTGCTCCTGGCCACGCTGCAGCGGCTGCGCGACCTCGGCAACACGGTGGTGGTGGTCGAGCACGACGAGGAGACCATCCGCGCGGCGGACTACGTGATCGACCTGGGGCCGGGAGCGGGGGAGCACGGGGGGCGGGTGGTCTTCGAGGGGCCCGCGGCGGCTCTGACGGCGAACGGCGGAGAGTCGCTGACCGGGCTGTACCTGAAGGGCGAGCGCGCGATCCCGGTCCCCGCGTCCCGCCGTCCCGCGCGCAACGGCGCGCTCGTGATCCGCGGCGCGCGGGCCAACAACCTGAAGAACGTCGACGCCGTGGTCCCGCTGGGCGTGCTGACCGCCGTCACCGGGGTCAGCGGGTCCGGCAAGTCGACCCTGGTGAACGACGTCCTCTACCGCGCGCTGGCGCGCGCGCTGTACCGGGCGCGCGACGAGCCCGGGCCGCACGCCGCGATCGAAGGGATCGAGGCGCTCGACAAGGTGGTCCGGATAGACCAGTCGCCGATAGGCCGCACGCCGCGGTCCAACCCCGCCACCTACACCGGACTCTTCACGTTCATCCGCGAGCTGTACGCGATGCGGCCCGAGTCCCGCGCGCGGGGCTACCGGCCGGGCCGCTTCTCGTTCAACGTGAAGGGCGGGCGCTGCGAAGCGTGCCGGGGGGACGGGCTCATCGCGATCGAGATGCACTTCCTGCCGGACGTCTACGTGACGTGCGGGCAGTGCAAGGGGCGCCGCTACAACCGGGAGACGCTGGAGGTGGCCTACCGCGGCGCGTCCGTCGCCGACATGCTGGCGTCGACGGTGGATCAGGCCCTCGTCCTGCTCGAGAACGTGCCGTCCGCGGCCGCGAAGCTGCGCACGCTGCAGGACGTCGGCCTCGGCTACGTGAAGCTGGGGCAGTCGGCGACGACCCTCAGCGGCGGCGAGGCGCAACGGGTGAAGCTCGCCAGGGAGTTGTCCCGCCGCGGCACCGGCCGGACGCTCTACATCCTGGACGAGCCGACGACGGGGCTCCACTTCGAAGACACGCGCCGGCTGCTGGACGTGCTCGACCTGCTCCTGGACCAGGGCAACACGGTCGTCGTCATCGAGCATCACCTGGACGTGATCAAGACCGCGGACCACGTTCTGGACCTCGGCCCGGGCGGCGGCGACGCCGGGGGCCGGATCGTGGCCCAGGGAACCCCGGAGGAGGTCGCTTCGCACGCCGGCTCGGAGACGGGCGCGTTCCTGCGGCGGCTGCTGGTTCACTGAGGCGCGCGGGTTCGGAGCGCGGGCGGTTGGTTCCGGAAGGCGGATTCCGGTAGAATCGCCGCGGAACCGCGGCGCGCGGCGAAGAGGATGCTGACCGCCGGTGGCCGTATGTGGTATAAGGGTTCCACCGTTGCGCGGTCTCGGATCGGCCGCGCGTCAGGCGCAAGGAGATTCGACGTGCCCTACCGAGCCGAGGCGTCGCGGGAGGCTTGCAGTCGCCCGGAATGACGCCCCAGCGGACACTCGGTCGGTCGGTTTCGTGCTCCGGCATCGGTCTCCACTCGGGGCGGAAGGTCACGCTTCGGCTCAGGCCCGCCCCCGCCGATCACGGCATACGTTTCAAGCGGCTCGATCTGGACGGCCTGGAGGTTCCCGCCGCCGCGGATCGGATAGCCGGCATCAGCTACGCCACCGCCCTCGCCCAGGACGCGGCGTCGGTCGGGACGGTCGAGCATCTGCTGGCGGCGCTCGTCGGTCTCGGCGTCGACAACGTCAGCGTCGAGCTGAACCAGGCCGAGGTGCCGATCATGGACGGCAGCGCCGCCTCCTTCGTCTACCTGGTCCACGAGGCGGGCGTCAGGACCCTCAGGGCGCCGCGGCGGTTCCTGAAGGTGGCGCGGCCGATCGCGCTCTCCAACGGCAACAAGCGGATCGCCGTCTACGCCTCCGACCACTTCAAGGTGACCTACAGCATCAGCTTCGACCACCCGTTGCTGCGGCACCAGTCGCGGACCCAGCACGTGACCGAGGAGACCTTCGCCGAGGAGATCGCGCCGGCGCGGACGTTCGGCTTCCTGAAGGAGGTCGAGCAGCTCCGCAGGAAGGGACTCGCGCTGGGCGGCTCTCTCGACAACGCCATCGTCCTCGGCGAGACCGGCTTCCTCAACAACACCCTGCGGTTCGAGGACGAGTTCGTTCGCCACAAGATCCTCGACGTGATCGGCGACCTGGCGCTCGTCGGGCGGCCGATCATCGGGCACGTGGTGGCGCACCGGGGCGGCCACGCGCTGCACGCCGCCTTCGCCCGCAAGATTCTCGAAGAGTCGGACGCCTGGCAGCTCGTCGAGTCTCCGTCGAGGCCCTCCGAGGAAGCCGTCGGCGCGGTCGGTCCCGGCGCCGTTCCGGTGCGCCAGGAGTCGTAACGGCGCGGACTCCCGAGCCGCTCAGCCCCGGGGGGGCGAGGGCCTGGACTCGAACGTCAGCTTGCGGACGTAGGCGCCGAGCTTCTCGTTCTCGTACGTCACGGAGTTGAGGAACAGGCTCTCCAGCAGGTACGTCTCCCGGTCCGCCTCCAGCATCTGCCCGATGATGTGCCGGATTTCGCGCATCGTGTCTTCGAAGCTGTAGTCGAGCCCGTGGCGGGAGTGGAGCTCGCGGTAGAGGGTCTCCAGGACGGCCAGCAGGTCGCCGTCCAGGGTGACCTCGGTCCCCGACGTGGTCTTGATCGTGCGCATGGTCATTCCCCGAAGCCGCGGGCGGCGGCGGCTTCGTCGGCGTGCAGCTCCATGAAATTGTGCGCGCCCGTCATGGTCAGCATCGTCTCCACGCGCTTCTGCGCGCCGGAGAGCCCGATCGCTCCGCCGAGCTTGTCCGCCTGGCGGTACAGGTCCATCAGGCAGCCGATCGTGGCGCTGTCGACGTACACGACCCGGGACAGGTCGATGATCACCCGTTTCTCGCCGGCCGCGAGAAGCTTCGTCACCGCGTCGGCGAAGGAGGAGAGGATCTGGTACGTGAGCCGGGTCTCGCCGACCCGGACGACGACCGCCTTGCCGACGCGATCGGTGGATGTTTTCATGCCCGTGCTCCGCTCATGGAATGACGGCCGCGTTTCCCGCCCGCTCGCGGGAGCCCGCGCGCCGAGCCTGTTCGATTCGGAGAACCTGCCGCGCCAGCTCGTGGCGACCGCGGTTGATGCGCGACTTCACCGTGCCGTCCGGAAGGCCGAGCTTCCTGGCGATTTCCTGGTACGGCAATTCCTGCAGGTCGCGCATGGCGACCGCCGTCCGCAGCGTCCGCGGGAGCGCCGCGAGGGCTTCCCGCAGCAGCGCCCGCCGGTCGAAACGATCGAGCCGGGCGAACGCGTCGACGCCCCCCGCGGCGGGCGTGAGCTCGCTCGCGTCCACGCGCCGGTCCACCACCTCGCGTTCCTTCCGCACGCGCCGGTAGTGGTCGATGCACAGGTTGCGGCTGACGCTGATGATCCACGTGGTGAAGTTGGCGCGGCGGTCGAACGTCCGCAGCGCCTTGAAGACCTTGAGGAAGATGTCCTGGGTCAGATCCTCGGCCTCGTCGTGGCGGCCGGTGAACGTGTACGCGACGTTGAACACCTTCCGGCGGTAGCGGCCCACGATCTCGTTCCACGCCGACTCGCTCCCCTGCAGACAGGCTTCCACCAGGGCGTCCGTGGAGTCGGCGGGGGCGGGCGGCGCGTCTGACACAAGGGGGTAGTTTCGCGCGCCGGCCCGCGCCGGGTCAAATGCCGGGGCGGGCGGCGGTCGACAGGCGGCCCGGCCCCGCGTACAATGCGCCGCGCTCGTCCTCGCCATCTCCATGTCCGGCTTCACGTTCTCTTCGGGCGGCGCGCTCTGCGACGGGGTCGATCCGGCGGCCGTCGCGGCCGCCGAGGGCACTCCGCTGTACGTCTACAGCGCCGCGCTCGTCGTCGACCGCTACCGCGCGCTCGACGCGGCGCTCGGCGCGTATCCGCACCGGGTGCACTACGCCCTGAAGGCCAACTCGACGCTGGGGCTCGTGCGCCTGCTGCGGTCGGCGGGCAGCGCCGTCGACGCCGCCTCCGGCGGCGAGGTCGCCGTGGCGCTGCGGGCGGGCGTCCCCCCCCGCGACGTCGTCTTCACCGGCGTCGGCAAGACCGCGGACGAGATCGAGGAGGCCCTGCGCGTCGGGGTCGGCGCGATCAACGCCGAGTCGGCCGGCGAGCTCGAGCGCATCGATCGGCTCGCGCGGGCGCGGGGCGCGCGGGCGCGGGTGGCCGTGCGGGTCAATCCGGGGATCGCGGCCGACAGTCATCCCGGCATCGTGACCGGCGGCCCCGAGCACAAGTTCGGGGTGCCGATAGAGGACGCCGGCGCCGTCTGCCGCGCCGCGGCCGGACGGAGCGGCCTCGAGCTGGTCGGCGTGCACGCGCACGTCGGCTCGCAGTTGACGAACCTGGACGCGGTGGCCCGGACCGCATCGACGATCGCGCGGTTCGCGCACGAACTGCGCGCCGGCGGCGTCGCGCTCGAGCACGTCGACCTCGGCGGGGGGTTGGGCATCTCGTACGACGGGCGTCCGGCGCCGGCGGCCGCCGACTACGCGCGGACGCTCGTCGACGCCACTGCGCCGACCGGCCTGAAGCTGCTCGTCGAGCCCGGCCGCTGGATCGTGGGGCCGGCCGGGGCGCTGGTCGCGGCGGTGGTCGACGTCAAGCCGCGGCGCGGCGGCCGCTGGATCGTGGTGCTCGACGCGGGGATGAGCGAGCTGCTGCGCCCCGCGCTGTACGGGGCGCGGCACCGTCTCGAGATGCTGACCGCGCGGCCGGGGCCGGACGTGACGTGCGACGTGGTGGGGCCGGTCTGCGAGACGAGCGACGTGATCCGGCTCGGACTGTCGATGCCCCTGCCGGAGGTCGGAGACCTGCTGCTGGTGCGCGACGCCGGCGCCTACGGGTCGGCGATGGCGTCGAACTACAACCGCCGCGCGATGCCCGCCGAGGCGCTCGTCGAAGGGGGCGCGTGGCGCGCGATTCGCCGCCGGCAGACGGTCGACGACCTGCTGGCGTGCGAGTCGTGAGCGCGCGCCGCGAACGGGGTGACGCCGTGGAGAAGCGAGGTGCGACCGATGCTGGTGGCCGTTGAGGGCCTCGACCAGAGCGGCAAGGCGACGCAGGCGCAGCACCTGCGGGATCGGCTGCGGGCGTCGGGGTACAAGTCGCGGGTGGTGTCGTTCCCCGATTACGGCACGTTCCTGGGAGAGGAGATCGCCCGCTCGCTGCAGGGGGAGCGGGACTACGGTCCCGAGACGATGCAGTTGCTGTACGCCGCCAACCGCTTCGAGCGCAAGGCCGACGTCGAACGCTGGCACGCCGCCGGCCTGATCGTCGTGTTCGACCGCTACGTCGCGTCGGGCGTCGCCTACGGCGAGGCCCAGGGCCTCGATCCGGGCTGGTTGACGACCCTGCAGGTGGCGCTGCCCCAGCCCGAGCTGACGATCCTGCTCGACGTCGCGCCCGAGACGGCCGCCGCCCGCAAGACGGCCGGCCGCGACCGCTACGAACGGGACCTGGCCCTGCTCACGCGGGTCCGCGAGAGCTATCTGCGCCAGGCGGAGCAGCCGCGCTGGGTGCGCATCGACGCCGAGCAGGCGCCGGACGCCGTGGCGGCGGAGATGGCCGCGGCGATCGAGCCGCTACTGCCAGCGCCGCGCTGACGGCGCGGACGTTCCGCGCGCCGGCTCGCCGCAGCACGGCCGCGCACGCTTCGACCGTCGCGCCCGTCGTGATCACGTCGTCCACGATCACCACGGACCGGCGGCGGATCGCGTCCGCGGCCGGGCGTCCGCGGATCCGGGCCGGCGCGAAGGCGCCCTCCAGCGCGCCGAGGCGGCCGCTGCGCGAAAGCGCGACCTGCCGGCCGGTGTGACGCCGGCGGCGCAGGGCCGGCACGACCGGCAGGCCGAGGTGCGACGCGAGGTCGTGCGCCTGGTTGAAGCCCCGCCGCCAGCGCCGCAACGGGTGCAACGGAACCGGAACGGCGACGTCGGCGGCCCGCAGCCAGTCGCCCGCGGCGTCGCGGACGAGGCGCGCGAGGGGCCGCGCGAGAGACCGCCGGCCGTCGTACTTGAAGGCGTGGACGATCTCGCGGAGCGCGCCGGCGTGCACGCCCGCCGCGCGGCGCGCCGTGCGCGGCCCCCCGGTCCGCCGGCAGTCGCCGCACACGCTCGCGGCGCCGCCGGCCGCCGGGAGCCCGGCCCCGCAGAGTTCGCACGGGGGCGCCTCGATGCGCCGGACCCGGCGCCAGCAGCTCCCGCAGACGATCCCCTCGGTGGGGCGTTCCAGCGGCTCGCCGCAGGCCGCGCAGCGCGGCGCCCAGGCCACGGCCAGGATCGCGTCGAGCGCTCTCGAAACAGGCGGCGGTCCCATCGCGCGGCGCGCTACCCGCCGGCCGGCCGGTCTTCCGCCCCCGCCGCCGGAAGCTCGACGCGGGCGGCGGCGCCCCAGAGGCGCTCGAGGTCGTACAGCTCCCGGGTCTCGGGCGTGAAGACGTGGACCACGACGTCGAAGCAGTCCATGAGCACCCACTGCGCGTGGGCGTACCCCTCGACGTGCGCCGGCCGCGCGCCGACGGCGCGCAGGCGTTCGCCGACCGCGTCGACGATGGCCTGCACCTGGCGCGCGGTCCGGCCGGAGCCGACCACGAAATAGTCGGTGAACGCCCCGCTCGCGCGCAGGTCGAGCACCACGACGTCGAGCGCCTTCCTGTCCTGCATCGCCGCGACGATCCGCGGGATCGGCTCCGGAAGTTCTGGCACGCTCCCGCTCATGCAAACCGCTCGCCAGGTGTCGCGGGGCCGTAGAGCCGGTGCCGCGCGACGTGGGCGGCCACGAGGTCCGGCAGCAGGCCGGCCGTGGGTTCGGCGGCGGCGAGGCGGTTCCGGACGTCCGACGACGAGACGTCGCGGGTGGCCGCCTCGACGAGCCAGATCGCCGTCGGGCCGTCCGGGGCCGGCGCCGCCGCCCCGCCGTCCGGGGACCGCATCCGCCCGGCCAGCCCCGGCAGCCGGCCGCGCAGCCCGGCCAGCGGGTGGCCCGCGCGGGCGACGACCGCGAAGTGGCCGCGGCGCAGTATCTCCGGATAGTCGTGCCAGTGCGCGATCTCCGCGAAGGCGTCGCTGCCGAGGATGAAGAACAGTTGCGACGGGGCGTACCCCGCCCGCGCGAGCCGTTGCAGCGTGAGCGACGTGTACGAGGGCTCGGACGACCGCAGCTCCAGGTCGCTGACCCGCAACCCCGGGCGTCCGGAAGCGGCCAGCGCCGCCATCGCGAACCGGTGGTGGCAGGACGTCCGCGCCGGCGACGCCTTGTGCGGCGGCACGCGGGAGGGCATCAGCAGCACCTCGCCCAGGCCGAGGGCCCCGCGGGCCGCGTCCGCGGCGTCGAGGTGGCCGTGATGCACGGGATCGAAGGTCCCGCCCAGCACGCCGACACGCGCGGGAGCCGTCGTCACGCGGTTTCCTGCCGGGCCGGACCGCCGGCCTGCGCCGGGCGCGGCCGGACGGCCTCCCACATCGCGCCGAGCAGCGCCGGCACCCCGTCGCCGGTGGCGGCCGAGACCTCGTACAGGGGCACGGAGCGCGCCGCGAGATGACGGCGCAGGCGGGCGAGGCGCCGCGGGTCGTCGAGGGAGTCCATCTTGTTGGCGGCGGCCAGCTGCGGCTTGCCGGACAGGCCGGCCGGCTCCCCGCCGTCCGGCGCATCGGCCCCCGCGGGGGAGAAACGCGTCAGCTCGGCGCGGATCGTATCGAAATCGTCCACCGGGTCGCGGCCGCTGGCCGACGACACGTCCACGACGTGCACCAGCACCCGCGTGCGCTCCAGGTGGCTCAGGAAGCGGTGCCCCAGTCCGTGGCCGGCGTGCGCGCCGGCGATGAGTCCCGGCACGTCGGCGACGACGAAGCTGCGCTCGCCGTCCAGCTCGACGACGCCGAGGTTCGGCGACAGCGTCGTGAAGGGATAGTCGGCGATCTTCGGGCGCGCGGCCGACATCCGCGCGATCAGCGTCGACTTGCCGGCGTTCGGACAGCCGACGAGACCGACGTCGGCCAGCAGCTTGAGCTGCAGGCGGAGCGTGCGCGTCTGGCCGGGCCGGCCGGGTTCGGAGCGCCGCGGCGCGCGGTTGGTCGACGAGGCGAAACGCCGGTTGCCGCGCCCGCCGCGCCCGCCGCGGGCGGCCAGCCACGTCCGGGCGTCCTCGGCCAGGTCGGCGAGCTGGAGCCGCCGGCCGCCGGGCCCCGCCTCGTAGACCACCGTGCCGAGGGGCACGTCGAGGAGCAGGTCGCGGCCGGCGTGTCCGGCGCGGTTCGCTCCCGAGCCGTGGCCGCCGCGCTGCGCCCGGCAGAACGGATGGAACCGGAAGTTGACCAGCGTGTTCAGGTGGGTGCTGGCCCGCAGGAAGACCGAGCCGCCGCGTCCTCCGTCCCCGCCGTCGGGTCCGCCCCGCGGCACGAACTTCTCCCGGCGGAAGCTGACGCACCCGTCCCCGCCGTCTCCGGCCGCTACCTGGAGGTCGACTTCGTCGACGAACATGCGGGCGGGCCGAGGGGGATAGGGCGACCGGCGGGCCGTCCGCCGCGCGCTAGCCCTCGGCCGGGAGGACGCTGATGACCCGGCCCCGCGATCCGTGGTCCTCGAAACGGACGCGGCCGGCCACGGTGGCGAACAACGTGTCGTCCTTCCCGAGCCCGACGTTCAGGCCGGGCCGGAACCGGCGTCCCCGCTGGCGCACGAGGATGGCGCCTCCGGGCACGACGTTGCCGTCGAAGCGCTTCACGCCGAGGCGCTGCGCCTGGCTGTCGCGTCCGTTGCGGGAACTTCCCTGTCCCTTCTTGTGGGCCATGGGCCTATGCTCCGTCTCCTGCGCCGTTGATGCCGGTGATGCGGACGCGGGTCAGGGCGGTCCGGTGGCCGAGGGTCCGGCGCCACGCCTTGCGGCGCTTCTTGCGGAACACCCGGATCTTGGGTCCCCGGTCGAGCGCGTCCACCACGCCGGTCACCGTCGCGGCGGCGACGTAGGGCGCGCCGGCCGCGAAGCCGCCGTCGCCGGCGACGAACAGGACGCGGTCGAAGGTGACCTCGTCCCCGACTTCCTTGTCCAGACGGTCGACGGTCACGAGGGCGTCCTTCTCGACGCGCACCTGCCGTCCGCCGCTCTCGATGATCGCGAACACGCTGCAACCCTTTCTCGCCGCGCCGGGTCCCACGACCGGCGCCCGCCTGCCCGAATACGCAAGCGTACTACCGCGGGCGGCGGCTGTAAAGCCTCGGTCTCTTCCGATGGCGGACGACGAGCCTGAAGGAGGCCCGGCGGCGACGCGGGCCGCCGCTCGTCCTCGCCGGCGACGGCGTCTTCCTCGGCGAAAGGCGCAGCCGTCGGCGGCGGCCCCCTCGGTACGTCCATTCCTCGTGGGCGAGCGGCGCCCGGTTCAACGAAATGGATGCAGCGAATACGGCGCCTGAAGTGGCTGCGTCCTCGTGGGCGAGCGGCGCCCGGTTCAACTCGTCCCGGCGGCGGCGCCAGGACGGCAGGAGGCGGTCCATCAGGGCCCGGAACCGATCCGTGTGGCGGCGTTCGATCAGGTGCGCCATCTCGTGCACCACCACGTATTCGAGGCAGGCCGGCGGCTTCCGCGCCAGTTCCAGGTTCAGCCAGATGCGCCGCGCGTCCGGGTTGCAGGCTCCCCAGCGGGTCTTCATCCGCCGGATGCGGGCCTCGGCCACCGGCACGCCGACCCGCGGTTCCCAGCGCGACAGCAGCTCCGGCAGCCGCCCGCGGTGCCAGCGCTGCAGGACCGCGTCGCGGGCGTCCCGGCCGGCGCCGGGGCGGACCTGCAGCAGCAGTCTCCTGTCGCCGATCAGGCGGACGGCCGGCGCGCCGGCGCGCTCGACGACGTCCAGCCGGTAGCGGCGGCCGTCGACGTAGTGGCTCTCGCCGGTCAGCAGCTCGCGCCGCGACTGCCGGGCCTGCCGCTCGAATTCGGCCCGCCGGCGGCGGATCCACCCCAGGCGGGTGACGACCGCCAGCCGCACGGCGTCGTCGTCCACGTGCGCCGGCGCGGCCACGCGCACCCGGCCGTCCGGCGGATGGACGCCCAGATGCAGGTGCTTGATCGGCTTGCGGACGACCTCCACCTCCATCCCGCGCACGTCGAGGCGGCCGGCCGACGCGGCGCGCCCGCCGCCCCGCGACGCCGCGTCCACGCCGGGCCGGGGGCGGGAGGCTTCAGTACTCACGCTGCGCCTTCACGATCTCGAAGATCCGCTCGGTGAGCGCGTCGTCGCCGCCGAGCGCGCGCCGGACGGCGTTCCGCACTTCGCGCTCCTTGATGCGGTTGCCGCGCCAGTCGGCCTTCCGGACGCGGCGGACGGCCTCGTCGAGCGCCAGCGCCGCCGCCGCGCGCGGGTCGGCGGGCGGCGGCGGGCCCGGTTCGCCGCCGTACGGCGGCCGGCCGCCGCCCGTTCGCGACGCGGCGCCGGGGTCCGGTTCGCCGCCGTAGCGCGGCCGGCGCTCCCGCGCTCGCGATGCGCCGGCCGGTTCGGGCCGGCGGACGGGCAGGTTGTCGAACAGCGCCCGCCGCGCGGGGCTGTCGACGCCCGGCGGATACAGGTCCCGCGGTTCGCGGATCCGCCGGGTCAGGTCGACGATCTTCGCCAGGTACGACCGGTAGTCGATCGCTTCCTGCCGGCGCTGGCGGATGAGGGCGTCGAGCAGTCCCGACATCTTCTCGTAGTACTTCGGGTTGACCGCGGCCTCGTCGACGAGGACGCGCCGCACGTTGTTCTCGATGGTCTCGGCCACGGCCGCCCGGTTTCGCCGGATGCCGCCGGGCAGGGCGTCGACCGCCTTCTCGCCGCGCTCGACGACGAGCTGCACGAGGGTCAGGTCGTCGAAGGCCGAGAGCCGCTCGCTCTCGTCGGCCCGCACGTAGGCGTCGAGCAGATGCCGCATGGCCGGCTCGTACAGCTTCATGTCGACGTAGTCGCCGCTCGCCAGCCGGACTTCGGTGCGCGCCTTCTCGTAGTGTCCACCTCGCCGCGTATCTCCCGCGCCTCAGCCGCGGAATACCCGGCCTCCGGCATCTCGGCGGCCAGGTCCGCCCAGGCCCGCAGCAGCGACGCGACCAGCGCGTAGAGCGTCACCCGCTTGCGCTCGTTCCCGGCGAGACCGGCGGCGTCGCCGCCCGCGCCGCAGAAGAAGCGCACGTAGGCGGCGGTGTCGCGCGGCGGCTCGACCGGCTCGCACAGCACCTTGACCTGCTCGCGGACCTCTTCGAGGCGCTCGCGGCCCTTCCGCAGCCGGTCCTTCAGCAGGCCCTTGACGTCGTTCGCGTCGTAGCCGTCGAACGCCTCGCCGGTGTAGTCGCGGATCGACCGCTCCAGCGACCGGAACAGGTCCTTGTAGTCGACGACTTCGCCGTACTCCTTGTCGTCGCCGTCGAGGCGGTTCACCCGGCAGATCGCCTGGAACAGGCCGTGGTCGCGCATCGGCTTGTCGACGTAGAGGCAGGTGGCCGACGGGGCGTCGAAGCCGGTCAGCAGCTTGTCGACCACGATCAGCAGCTTCATCCGCCCCGGCTCTTCGACGAAGCGGCGCTTCACGTCCTGTTCGAAGCGCTCCACCTTGCGCATCGCCGCGTCTTCCGGCTCGTCGAAGTGCGCCGCGAGCATCTTGCGGTACGCGTCGTAGCGGCGCAGCTTCTCGGTGAGGCCCTCGCCGGTCTCCTCGCCCTTCACGTCGGACACCGCCGGCCGGTACGACGTGACGACGGCGCACCGGCCCCGCGGGTCGGTCCGGTCGAACATCTCGAAGAGGCGGCAGGCCGAGTGGATGCTGTCGGAGACGAGCAGGGCGTTGCCGCGCCCGCTCTTCAACCGCGGGCGGGTCTCCATGTCGAGCAGGACGTCGTCGACGATGCGCTCCAGGCGGCCGCGCGCGCTCAGCACCTTCCGCATCGTGCCCCAGCGCTGCTTCAGCCGCGCCTTCGCGACGTCGGTCAGTCCGCGGGTCTTGAGGTCGAACCACCGATCGACGCGGGCCTGCGACGTCAGGCGCTGGTCGACGTCGCGCGCCTCGTAGCGCAGGTCCAGCACCACCCGGTCGGCGACCGCCTCGTCGTACTTGTAGGTGTGGATCCAGGGGCCGAAGGTCTCGATGCTGCGCTGCTTGTCGCCCTTCAGCAGCGGCGTGCCGGTGAAGCCGATCAGCATCGCGCCCGGCAGCAGCTCGGTCATCGCCGCGTGCAGCTTCCCCGACTGCGTGCGGTGGCATTCGTCGACGAAGACGAACACCTCGCCGGCGGCGCGGAACCGCGCGGGCGCGTGGCGCCGGAGGTCGGCGACGAACGCGTCGACGTCGCCTTCCTCCGCCGCGCCGAACTTCTGGACGAGCGAGCCGACCAGCCAGTCTCCGCCGGTCCCGAGCGCGTCCACCAGGTCCGCGCCGCTACGGGTGCGGCGGATGCGCTCGCCGACGCCCTGGAAGACCTGCTCGATCTGCTCGTCGAGCTCGGTGCGGTCGGTGACGATCAGCACGCGGCCGTTCGGGACGCGCTCGCGGATCCACTTCGCCAGCCAGACCATCGTCAGGCTCTTGCCGCTGCCCTGCGTGTGCCAGACGATGCCGCCCTCGCGCCGCCCGACGCGCGCCTGCGCCGCCCGCAGCCGGCAGACGTCCGGGGGGTCCCATCCCAGGGGTTCGGACAGCCCCCGCAGCTTGACCTTGGCGATCTTCGACGGCCCGTCCGACGCCGAATCGTAGATCGCGTCCAGCCGGCGCATCCTCTCCGCCAAGTCGTCCGGGTCGATGCCCAGTTCCGGAGCGGCGGCCGCGGCGCGACGCAGAAGCCGGTCCCACACCCAGACCTCCGGCGCGTCGCCGCCGGGAAGGAACAGCACCGGCACGTCCGCTTCGGCTGCCCGCCCTATCCGCTGCTCGACGTCGCTGCCGCGCTTGTCGCCGTCGACCACGAAGACGAAATCCCCAATCCGCCCGAACTTGCGGAACGCCGCGGCGTGCATCGGAAACTCGTCGGCGCCGGTGTCCCGGCCGATGCGGACCGCTTCGCGCCTGACGCCCTGCCGCGTCAGCAGGTGGTCGAAGACGCCTTGCAGCACGCCCTCCGCCGCGTCGTCCTCGCACAACAGGTTGAGCGCTTCGCCGGCGCGGCCGTACAGCGCATCCTGCACCAGGTCACGATACGGGCGGCGCACCGTGACGCGGCCGGTGTCGTCCCGGTCCAGAAAGATCTTTCCGTAGGAGGGCACCGAGTCCAGCACGATCGGGCTGTGCGTGGTCACCACGATCTGCAAGTCGTTTTGCAGCGCAAGCTGCTGCAAATGCAGCATCAGAAGTTGCTGCACCCACGGATGCAGCCCCGCCTCCACGTCGTCGATCAGCACCAGCGCGCCTTCGACGTGCGCGATCTCCTGCGACAGACGCAGGATGGCGCGCTCGCCGGCGGCCATGTGCAGCTCCGAATAGGCCGCGCCGCCCTCCTGCACGGCGAACAGCAGTTTCCTGCCGTCGCTGGAGAGATCGACCACCTCCGAATACCGGAAAGGGAGCATCCGTTGCGCGAGCTCGACCTGCCACGAGGTCAACGGCGTCTCCCTGCGGGCGGCGTTCAGGTGCGGCCTGCCGGGCGCGCCGCGCACGCCGACCGGCTGGCTGACGTGGCCGAGCGTCCGCAGATAGACCGCCCGCTCCGGCTGCGCGGCGCCCCGGCGCCCGAGGAAGCTCCTGCTCCAGCCCTTCGAGCACCGCCAGCGCATGGCCGTCAAGCCGTCGGGCGTCGAATAGTCGAACTCCATGACCGCCGCGCCGCGCTCGTCCGCCCGTCCGCGCCCGCCGACCGGCGCACGAGAAGGGACGCCGCCACCGGGCCGCGGTCCGGCCGCGGGACCCGGAAGCGCCTCGCCGCCGAGGCGCGGTCCGGGACGGTAGCCGGGGAACAGCGTGGACGGTGTGAAGTCCCGGACGCCCGCACCCGGCACCCGGTAAGCGCAGGCGGCAGCGAAGAGCACCGTCGACTTGCCGCTGGCGTTGCCGCCGGCGACGACGCTCACCGGGTAGTCGAACGTCACCCGCAGGTCGTCGATGCCCCGGATGCCCTGCAGGCGGACCGCCGACAGGAAGTGCGGCATGTGGAGCTTCTTGGCCTGCAAATGGTCCCAGAGCTTCCGGAAGCGCCTCTCGATCATCGCCGGCCCTCCCGTTGTTCCCGCTCCGCGGCATCTTTGCCCCGGCGGCTCGCCGAACCGTCCTCCGAACCGTCCGCCCGCGCCCGCCGGTCGAACGCGGCCAGCGCCTGAATCTCGATCAGCGCCTGGACGAAGGCGCAGACCGCATCCCCGCGGCCGTCGTCCGGCACGGCGGCCACCAGCTCCCCGCCGCGGTCCTCGACCCCGAACCGGGACAGGATGCCGGAAACGATCGGCGCGCACGCGCCCTCATGCAGATCGGGTTCATCACCGTCCTGCGCCAGGCGCATGAAGGTGTGCGCCTCGTCGGAAAGCACCCATCCGGCGCCGCCGTCCTTCTTCAGAACGATGACGAGGTGATCGCCGTCGTCGAACCGGAACGGCGTGAGCACGCGGAAGCGGTCCGCGCCGTCCGCAACGATGCGCACCCCGGCGGAAACGGACTCCTGAAAGCCCCGCGGCACGTGTCCGGCGGACGGCCGACGCGCCGCGGCTGGCGGCCGCCCCGGCCCGGCCTCTGCCCGTTCGGGCCGTGTTTCCCGCTCCGCCGCCGTTCGGCCGCTCCCACCGGCCCCCGCTCGCGCCGCCGGCGGCGACCGGCGAATCGTCGTGACGAACCCGTCCGCGGCCGTGAACTCCGGTTCCGGCAGCCCCGCCCCCGCGCACCGGCGGATCATGTCGACCGTGCCGGTCCCCAGGCGCTCGATGTACTCCGCCAGATACAGCGGTTCCGCCAGCAGCGGGTTGCCGGGTATCGACCGGTGCGCCACCCGCAGCATGTCGAACGTCAGCGCCGGCGGCAGGCGGCCCGGGTTCCGCACCTCGAGCCGGTCCGCGAACAGCATGACCTGCACGCTCCCGTTCTCCGTGTAGTCCCGGTGCGCCACCGCGTTGACGACCGCCTCGGTGACGACCTCCGGCGGGATCTCGTAGGTGCGCGGCGCCCGGACGCCTTGCGCCCGCGTGCCGATCGCCCGGTCGATCCTGCCGAGCACGAAGTCCACCGCCTGATCGACCAGCTCGAACGCCGTGCCCTTGTAGACCTGGTAGGACGGGATCGGTTTCTCGACCTCGGTCCCGTGGAACCGCGCGCACCGCACTTCGGAGCCGATCAGGAACCGTTGCGGCGCCTTGCCGAACAGCAGCACCGCCGCGTGGGTCGGCCGCCCGTCCTTCACCAGATTCAGGTGCGCCAGCAGATCGGCCGGCGCCGTCCCGTCGGCCAGCGGGAACCCCCGCGCGCGGCGCGCGGTCCGCATGAACAGGGCCATCCGCTCGGCGTCGAGGTCGTCCAGCCCCGCGCCCTCGCACGGCGCGGCGTCGAACGGCCCCCGGCGGATCAGCGCCCGGGCCTCCAGATACTCGACCAGCGCCGCGTAGAGTCCCGTCATCAGCTCGTCAGGCGTGCCGAACCGCTTGCGGACCAGCCCCGCCTGCGCGTCGTCGATCAACGCCTGCATCTTCGGATGCCGGGCGCCGTCGTCGAGCGCCTTCACGAAGATCAGCCGCTGCGCCCCGACCGCCGTCGCCCGCTCGAACTCCCTCTCCGTCGGCGCGACCCCCGTTTCGTCCTCGTTTCCGTAGTCGCGCCCGAACAGCCCCACGTAGACGTCGCACCGCCCGGCTTCGTCCAGATACAGCTCGTCCGGCCGCCGGTCCGCCGCCGGCGCATCCTCGAACAGGAATGACGTCGAAGAACCGCCGCAGCAGCGGGTCGCCGCGCAGATAGTCCCGCAGCGCCGCCCGTTCCGCGGCGAACTCCCGCTGCACGCTGCTGACGAAGAGGCGGAGGGTGGTCATGTCTCGATCCCGCTTCATCGGCCGGGCGTCGACGGATTCTGTTCCATCGAACGCAGGTCGTCGAGCTCGGCCGGCCGCGGCGACTGCCCGACTTCCCCGACCGTTCGGTCGACGCGCCGCGATCTCCCGGGGGACGCCGGCAGCCGAATCCGGCCTGTCAACAGCTGTTGCATCATGCCCTGTTTGAGGGCGCGGACCTTGGCGAGGCGGCCGTCGAGCGCGACGATCTCCGCGTCGAACTCGGAGAGGACCGAAACCATCGCGGCCTGTTCCTGAAGTGGCGGCAGCGCAAGAACGACATCGGCGAGCTGTCTTCTGGAAACGGCGTAGACGGAAATACCTGTCGCCACACGTTCAAGCGCAGACTTGAATTCAGGAATATACTGCAAGTGCGACTTGAATCCAGTAGCCCAGTGGTGCGATTTTCCTCGACATAATATCGTGTGCAGACCGGCGACGATTTTTTCATTTCCAACATTCATGATCTCAACGCTCTTCCCGATCCCTGTCAAGTCTTCCGAAGCGTCGACCATGACGAGATCGCCGTCTTGGAGCCGCGGGGCATTGCCGATTCGATGATCTTCTATCCGAGGCAGCTCATGATATCTGCAATCCAGTACAGGCAGAGGATGCGCGTGAACATTCCCATAGTGAATGTACCCGACATTTCCGTGTCCTTCGAGATCGGCTCGTGGATTGTTCGCAGTCGATAGGAACTTGCAGACGTCACCGAATCGTTTTTGCTCCCACTCGTCGCTGAATCCCGGCAGGCGGGTCCGGCCGGTGAGAAGTTGCTGCATGGCGGCCGTCTTGACGGCCCGCTTCTTGGCGATCAGCGCCTCCAGCGACTCGATCAACCCGTCCACGTCCGACAACGCCTCGGCGATGGCGCGTTGCTCCTTCAACGGCGGAACTTGCACTTGCATGGAGGCGAGAGCCCGTTTGCCGACCTCCAGGAACGTGGAGCCGATGGCTTGCCGGATCAATCTCGGTTTGAGAACAAGAACAAGATAATACAGAAACTCGCCGTGCACGCGGTCCCGTGCAATCAGAGACTTGAAGCCCTGGTTCGTGCAGACCGGAACAGAGGCGATCCTGATCTCGCCGATGGTTGCGCGGCTGCACAGCAGAAGCGCGCCGGCGGGAAGCAAACTCGCCCCGCAGGCGCCCAACCCCTGTCGGGTGATGCTTCGCGCCGTTCCGGTGAGGTACTTGCCCGAAGTATTTGTGACGTCGGTCGGCGTGCACCACGGGATCGAGCCGTTCCAGTTGGCCGCGATTCCGGTGCTTGGCGTCGCCCCGTTCTTGATGTCCGCGACGTCGCCGATACGCGCGACGTCCCAGTCGTCGGGAATCACCCCCGCCTCGGTCCACTTGTAGCCGGCGGCGCCCCCTCCTTCCGGCTCCCCGCCCGTCAGCCAGGCTCCCGTCGCCGCTCGCTCTTCATCCATCGGCTTCGTTCCCCCGAGGTCCGTCCAGCTCCTTCTGGATGCGCTCCAGTTGCGCCTTGAGCTCCTGTTTCGAAGGCAGGTAGAGTTGGTACTGCGAAGCGTAGACGTTCGCGTCCCGCGGCAGGGTGAGCTCGACCACGGCGTCGTTCTTGCCGCCGCACAGGACCATGCCCACGGTCGGCAGTTCGGCGTCGGTCTTCACGCGGCGGTCGAAGTAGTTGACGTACATCTGCATCTGACCGAGGTCCTGATGGGTCAGTTCGCCCCGCTTCAGGTCGATCAGCACGTAGCAGCGCAGCAGCCGGTTATAGAAGACGAGGTCCACGAAGAAGTGGTTGTTGTCGAACGTGAACCGCTTCTGGCGCGCCTCGAACAGGAAACCCTTGCCCAGCTCGAGCAGGAAGTGCTGAAGCCGGTCGATGATGGCGGTCTCGAGCTCGGTCTCGGAATAGGCGGGTTTTTCCTCCAAGCCGAGAAATTCCAGCACGAGCGGATCCTTGACGAGATCGGACGCCTTCTCGACGACCTGTCCTTCGCGGGCCAGCCGCCACACTTCGTTCGTGTCGCGGCTGAGCGCCAGGCGCTCGTACAGAGAGCTGGCGATCTGCCGTTTCAGTTCGCGCACGCTCCACTGGTTTTGGGCCGCCTCGATCTCGTAGAAAGCCCGCGCTTCGGCGTGGTTGACGGTCAGAAGGGTGACGTAGTGGGACCAGCCGAGACGGAATCGGCCTGCAAGCAAGTCGATGATTTCTTCCAGGGAATCCGGCAAGGCGGCCAGCGGGGAGGCGAATTGGTCCGACGGTGTCGGACCGATCGCAGACCGTTGGGCGACCGACGTGGAGGTGATGAACTGGCCCGACGGTGTCGGACCGATCTCGGGCGGTCGGCGGTCGGATTCCGAAAGGGCGAATTGGTCCGACAGTGTGGGGCCAATTCCCCTATGTTGCTGATAAAAAAGGCGATACAGCTTCAGACGGCTGGTCGAACAGCCCTTGATGCCGGCTTCCTGCAGGCGATGGGACACCTTGGCGAGGAGACGGGCGCCGTACTTGGCCCGGTCCGCGCACCGTTGCTCGTACTCGACGATGTACCAGCCGAACAGCCAGTTGCGCGTCACCAGACAGGTGTCGGCAGCGCGGACGGCCAGACGTTGGGATCGCTCGTGGGTCCGTCGGCACAGATCGACGAGATGCCCGAAGTCGAATTGCCGGCTCACGACGACAGCCCCATCGGTCTCGAGCGCCTTCGGGGGCGGTGACCACTCCGGATCATTCGTCGTCCAGGATGGATTGCAGGATTCCCGGAGTCAGGCCGCGCCGTTGCGCGTCGCGGCTGATTTCCGCCATGATGGTGTGCAACGACTCTCTGGATTCCGTCGCCTCCCGCAGGCGCAGGTTGATCAGCAGGTCGAGCTTGCGGCGCTCGTCGTCCGAAGCCGAGCGGTAGACGTCGGCCACATCAGGATCGACCGACACGGTTATGTGTTCAGCCACGGCGGTTCCCGCCGTTCCCCCAGACCATCGGCACGACGCCGGGCGATTCGGCTCGGGACGATCAACTTCAAATCCCACCCGTCGTCCGCGTTCGACGCGGGAGCAAGGCAGACCGGCGAGCCGGCGTTGCGACGGCCTTCGCGACGCCGGGCGGGACGGATACCTGACGGTTTCTCGACCGGACTTCCGCGCTTGCGCCTTGACGGTGGCGAGTAGCCGTTCGATGTCATGGTCGTACCGTGCCGCCAAGGCGCGTCGGACGGCGCGGACCTCGGCCACGATCGGGTCATCGGTCGTCATCGGCTGGCTCCATGAGTTCGTCGGAAGAACAGATTATCGCCCAAATCCCGGCGTTTTGCGCGGTGCCGCGATCACTTCCGCGCCCGCTGCGAGGGCATCGACGACCACTGCTCAGACCTGTCGGCGACCGCCAGCGTGCGGATCTCGGCTTCGGTCAGCGCAGCGCAGCGGTCGAGCACCTGCCGGTCCAGCGCGGCCTGCGCGGTCCGGGCGGCCTTGTCGGCGCCGGCCTCGCCGTCCATCAGCCCGAAGCAGCGTCAAGCTGCCGGAAGGCCGTCGAGCACACCGGGAATGCCCCGCCGCCGAAGGTTCCGCACGTGACCCTCCAGCCGCCGGAACGCGGCCAAGCGGCGCAGGGGGCTGAAATCGTCGATTCTATCGGCTACCTGGTGCGCGCGGCTCCCCATCCCTCGATTGAACTGACGCAATCGCCGGCCGCGCAACTCGCTCGCCCGACGCAGCAGATCGTGGAGTACCCGTTTCGGATCCGGCAGACCTTCGAGTTTCGTCACGCCGGGCATGTCCAACGGCCGGCGGCCGGCGGGATTTCCCGCCGCCCGCCGCAGCGCGGCTTCATCGATCAGCAGCCACGCCTCCTGCATCCGCACCGGAACGACGCAGATGACCGGCGCCGTCGCTCCACTCGCGCTTTCCTCCGTGGCGGCGCGGATTTCCTCCTCGCGCCTGTCGATGGATTCCGTCTCTGCGTCCCGTCTCTGCGTCCCGGTGGACGAAGAGCAGGTCGCAGGGGTACAGTTCAATGCTCCTCTCGATGCGCTCGGCGAGGGTCCGGGGAGGTCTGCGCAGGCGCCGAAGATCGGAAAACGCCGGTTGGACCGGGGAGTCGTCGCAGTGCTGCCGGAGCAGCCGGCGCAGGACGGGCACGAGCGCCCGATCGGATGCCCCGTCGGCGACCAGCGTAAAGTGCAGCGCCCTCATTCGACACGGGACCCGCCGTCCGCGGCCGCCTCGGCCGCGCCGGGGAACAGCAGCAACTGCACGTCGTCGCGGTCGACGACCCGCCTCTCCGTGCCGGGCGCGGATTCGTCCGCGATCTTCGGAAGCACCGGATTCAGGTAGGCCAGCAGTTCTCCCCGGGCCACGCGGTCCGATTCCGCGCTTCCCTTCGCTCTCCACGTATCCGACAGGTGATGCAGGCGGGCTTCCTTGAACAGATGCTTCGGCGCATCTATCGTCTCGACGGTCTTGACGAACACGACGCTGTCGTCCGGAACTTCCTGGAACACCGCCGGCGAGTGCGTGTTGACGATGACCTGCCGCAGCGGATTGTCCGGCCCGACGGGTTCGGACGCGTCCACCGCGATGTCCCGCAGCAGTTGCAGGATGGCCGGTATACGCGCCGGGTGGATGCCGTTCTCCGGTTCCTCCAGGCAGAGGACTCCTTGCACGTCCGGGTCCATTTCCACGACCGCCAGAGCCAGGAAACGCAGCGTGCCGTCGGACAACGCCCGAGCCGGATGCCCGGTCCCCTCGGCGTTCTGGACGTACAGCGTCAGGATTTCCCGCTTTTCGTCCCGGTCGATGCGGACGTCCCGCACGTCGTCGATCAGCTCGCTCAGCCGATTGGCGATGCGGCTGCAAGTCTGCGCCGCCCGCGCCTCCGGCGGCGAGCCGTCGTCGCCGTTCCGCCTCGCGGTGCGGGACAGACGATAGAGGGTGGCCGCCAGGTGGCTGCCGTCCGGCTTCAGGTGCGTGGGAGCCGTGAATTCGTCCGGGCGCCGAAGAGCCGACGGCTCCAGTTGCAGCAGTCGCCATGACTCCATCTCTCGGCGGGCGACCAGCACGGTGGGGCTTTCCGCCGCGTTGGCCGCGGAAAGCACGGTGCGCGGCAGGTTGGCCGCCGGCCGGCGTAACGGGCGCCCGCTGCTGCCGCCGTCCTGATGCAGCTTGATGACCCGGAGCCCGCCTTCCCGGTCGGTCGATATGAAGGCCGGCGCCCGGCGCTGGCCTTCCACGACCGACCGCCGCCAGTCCTTGACGCGATGAGGAAACGGCAGGTGCTTCCACGCGTCGCGTTGCGCGATGTGCACCAGTTCCTCCTTCGTGATCTCCAGACCGGCCGGAAACGGACCGTCGCCGGTCTCCTTGCAGGCGAGCTCCAGCGTATAGCGGAGAAACGTGATGGTGGCGCAGGCTTCCTGCCCCAGATCGTCCACGGCCTTCTTCGGCACGATCATCTCGGCGGTGAAGGACATCCGGTCGGCGCACCGATCTCCGGCGCGGTGGAACAGATTGCGCACGTCCGCGGTTCGGCTGTCCTGATCGCGCACCGAGGCGGCGGCCTCCATCAGGGTGCCGCCGGCCAGCGCCTGCAGGAACCGGATGGCGTCGAACAGATTCGACTTGCCGGCCCCGTTGGGGCCGACCACGCAGGTGAACGGACCGAACCGGACGTCCACGTTCACCAGATTCTTGAAGCCCGAGACCTGCAGGCGGGTAAGCATGATCCGTCCATGATACGTACACGGGGCCGGGCAGAACGCATCGGCCGCATCGGCACCGCCGCCGGTTGCAGAACTGTCGAAATCCCGGACGGCGGATCGAGATCGGGCGCGCAGCTCACGGCGCCACCCCCATGCGCCGCAGGTGCCCCTCGACCTTCGCGGCGAACGCCGTCACGTCGCGCTCGAGCTCCGGCAGGGGCCGGGCGTAGCGCTCTTCCAGTTGCTTGAGCCGCGCCGCGAACGCTTGCGTGACGCGCAGCACTTCCTCGTCGATGGCGGCATCGATGCCGGCGAACCACTTGTCGTCGATCGCCATGGTCCGGATCTCGGCTTCGGTCAGCGCGGCGCAGCGGTCGAGCACCTGCCGGTCCAGCGCGGCCTGCGCGGTCCGGGCGGCCCGGTCGGCGGCGGCCTCGGCGTCCATCAGCGCGAGGCAGCGCCGGAGCGCGTCGCGTTCCGCCGCGCCGTCGGGATCGTCCGGCGCATCCGGCGCGTCCCGCATCGCCCGGAGACGTTCCTTCACCCCGCCCCGGGTGACCTTGCCCTTCTCGTTGACGGCGTCGGCCAGCGCGCCGTCGTCGCCGGCGTGTTCTTCGACGAACGCCTCCAGCGCGCCGGCCGCTGCTTCCCGTTCCGCCCGTAGCTTCTCGACCGCGGCCCGTTCGGCGGCGAAGCAGCGCGCGGCGACCAGCGCCGGGGGGATCAGGTCCATCCTGTACTTCCGGCGGCCGACGGTCAGGTCGGGCGTCTCCCCGGTCTTCGTCCTGTTCCCCGCCGCCGGCCGCGGCCGGGCCGCCTCGACCCAGCCGGCGGCCACGACGAGGTCGACGTCGTCGCGCATCGTCTCGTCCCAGTAGTCCATCAGGCGCTGGTAGACGTCGTAGCGGTCGAGCAGCGGGAAGTCGGCGAACGCGTCGAGCAGGGCTTCGGAAAGCTCCTCGACGACTTCGGCGGGCGCGTCGCCGGCGTTCAGGCCGTGGAGCCGCCCCGCCTGCGCGCCGCGCCAGATGGCGAAGACGTCGGCGGCCAGCTTGCGGTAGGCGTCGAACTCGGCGTGGCTGCGGACGGCCGCCCCGACCTGCCGGGCTTCGACGCGCGGCCGGCTGTAGCCGGCGCGGCCGGGGAGGCGCTTGAACAGCGCGTCGCGCAGCGACGGGAAGACCCGCCAGCAGGCGCCGAGGGCGTCGAGGTCGCGGTCGGGGACGCCGCCGCGCAGGTGCGCGTCGAGGTCGTGCAGGTCTTCCGGCTCGCCGGCGTCGACGTAGCGCGGGATGTTCAGGTTCCAGTCGTTGGCGGGGTCGGCGATCTCGGCGAGCGGGGCCATGCGGGCGTAGCCGGGCACGTCCCGCTGCCGGTTGAACACGTCGACGATGCGGTGGACGTCCTGGGCGCGCAGGCGGTTCTTGGGGCCGTCCTTGCGGAAGCCGCGGCTGGCGTCGACCAGGAAGACGCCCTTGCGGGCGTGCGCGTGCGCCTTGTCGACGACCACGATGCAGGCGGGGATGCCGGTGCCGTAGAAGAGGTTGGCGGGCAGGCCGACGCCCCCCTTGACGAAGCCGCGCCGGACCAGCTCGCGGCGGATGCCGGCCTCGCGGGCGCCGCGGAACAGAACGCCGTGGGGCAGGATGACGGCGCCCCGGCCGGTGCTCTTCAGAGAGGCGACGAGGTGCAGCAGGAAGGCGTAGTCGCCGTTCTTCGCCGGGGGGACGCCGTAGTCGAAGCGCCCGAAGGCGTCGTGGGCGGTGTCGAGGCCGTTCGACCACGCCTTGGCCGAGAAGGGCGGATTGGCGACCGCGAAGTCGAACTTCCGCAGGCCGCCGCCGGGGTCGCGGAAACCTGGGGCGGCCAGCGTGTTGCCGCGCCAGATCTCGGCGATGTCGTAGTTGTGCAGGATCATGTTCATCCGCGCCAGCGCCCAGGTGGCGTTGTCCATCTCCTGGCCGTAGACGCTGATGCCGTCCGGGGCCCGGTCGGCCGCCTGCAGCAGCAGCGAGCCGGACCCGCAGGCGGGGTCGTAGAGGGTCTGGTCGGGCCGCGTGCCGGGGCCGACGCCGACCACCCGGGCCATGACCTTCGAGACCTCGGCCGGGGTGTAGAACTGCCCCTTGCTCTTGCCCGACTCGGTGGCGAAGTGCCGCATCAGGTACTCGTAGGCGTCGCCCAGCAGGTCGTCGCCCCCGGCGCGGTTGGCGCGGAAGTCGAGACCCTCGAAGATGGCGTCGCAGCTCTGCCAGAGCGAGGAGTAGATCTGCGATTTCTTCAGGGCCATGGGCGCCGCGCCGCAATATCGACCGGCCCCGCGGGGGGTTCGAGCGGGCCGGCGCCGCAACCGTTCACCGCCGCCGTGAGCGCCGATCGCCGGTTCGCCGGTTGCTCCGCCCGGGACGACTTGGCCTCGCCGGGGGCTACTTGAGCATGATGCGGGTGCCGCGAATGCTCTGGTCGGCGAGGGCCCCGAGGAACGAGGGCAGCAACCGGTCCATCAGCTCGAAGTACGAAGACAGGGCCGGCGTGTTGTGGGTGGCGTCGTACAGCACCTCTTCGCGGTGGCGCTCGGTGTAGAGCGTGATCCCCGTGCGGCCGTCGATGAAGATGAACGTCGGGCTGAGGACGAAGCCCGCGCGGTCGCGGTACGCCCGGACCGGCACCACCCTGCGCCTCCCGAACTCGTCGTAGATCTCCCGCTCGCGGGTGACCATGCCCGACCGCTGGTGCGGCGTGAAGTGCACCGTGCCGGTGACGATGAGCGGGTTCTGGTGCTCCTCGCCGAGCTGCCGCCAGTAACTCACGTTGGCGAAGACGTGCTCGTACTCCTCCAGATCCTCTTCGCTGAGATCGCCCCGCGCCTCGGCGTCGAGCACGTCGGAGCCGCCGCCGTTTCCGTTTCCGTTGCCGCCGTCGTCGTCGAATTCGTCGTTCTGCGACTCGGCGACCGCCAGCAGGTCGAGCACCTCGGCGTCGATGACCTCGAGGCGCGACTCCGAGCGCAGCTGGCTGCGCAGCAGACGGGCGGTTTCGAGGTTGGTGTCGACGTCCTCGGCGCCGCCGGACACGAAGCCGGCGACGAGGATGCGCTGAAAGCGGCCCACGTCCAGCTTGGGCTGCAGCGGCGTCTCTATCGGCACCTCGTAGTAGGTCGAGCACGCGGCCGCGGCCAGCGGCAGCAGCGCGCTAGCGGTCGCTTTCCAGTACGCGGTCATGGATTTCCCTGAAGAGGTCGTAGTTCTGCTGGATGTTGAGGTTGTCTGGCTCGAGGTCCAGCGCGTTCTCGTAGGCCTCGAGCGCTTCTTCGAACATCCCCTTCCGTTCGTACGCGATCCCGAGGTTGTTCCAGGCGGCCGCGTAGGTGGGATCGATCTCGACGGCGCGCTCCCAGCGGTAGGCGGCTTCTTCCCACAGCCCGGCCCGCGCGACGGAGATCCCGAACTCGACCTGCGCGGCCGCGTCGTCGCGCGAGTCGGCCCCGACCGCGCCCGGCGCGGCGGCCAGCAGCGCGGCGGCGAGGACGATGACCCATCTGACCGGCACGTGTCGCTCCGTCGGAGGCTTCCCTGCAATCGAATATAGTCACGACCCGCGCGCGGCGCAAGTCCCCCCGGTGCGTCCGTCGTACGGTCCGGTTCTTGCTTTGGGACGCTGCGCTGGCGTCGCCCCGGCGCGCCGTGGCCGGGTTGCGTCCGTCGTACGGTCCGGTTCTTGCTTGCCACCTTGTACGATGACGGCCCCGGACGACCTCGTGGAAACGGTCGCGCTGTCCCTCTTCCTGTCCCGGGCGCGGTTGCGCCGGGCCCTGCTCGCTCCGGCCGCGGAGGAGGATGCCGGCGACCAGCGTCGGGACGTCGACCTGCCGGCCGCGGCGGCCCGCCTGCGCGAACTCCCGGCGAGTCTGCGGGAGGACGGCCGGCGCTGCCGGGAGCGCGCCGCCCGGTTGCTGGACCGCGCCGCCCGCCGCGGCATCGAGGCGCTGGGCTGGCGCGACCCCCGCTACCCCCGGCAACTCGCCGCGCTCGACGACCGGCCCGCGGTGGTCTGGCTGAAGGGCGACCCCGCGGCGCTCGCCCGGCCGGCCGTGGCGATCGTCGGGTCGCGCGCCGCCTCGCCCTACGCCGTCGCCGTGGCGGAGCGGCTCGCCGGCGGCCTCGGCGGACGCGGCGTCGCGGTCGTGAGCGGCTGCGCGCGCGGCGTCGACGCGGCCGCGCACCGCGGCGCGCTCGGCGGGGAGGGAGCCACGGCGGCGGTCCTCGGCTCCGGCGTCGACGTCGTCTACCCCCCCGAACACGCGGCCCTGGCGGCGGAGATCGCGAAGACCGGCGCGGTCGTCAGCGAGCTGCCGCCGGGCGCCCCGCCCCGCCGCCATCACTTTCCGCGGCGGAACCGGCTGATCAGCGGGCTCGCGCGGGCGGTCGTCGTCGTCGAGGCCGGCGCCCGCAGCGGGTCGCTCATCACCGCCCGCTGCGCGGCCGAGCAGGGGCGGGAGGTGATGGCGGTTCCGGGGAACGTGCTCAGCGGGAGAAGCGCGGGCGCCCATGCGCTGATCCGCGACGGCGCGGCCATCGTGGAGACGGCGGACGACATCCTGGAGGCCATCGGGTTCGGCCCGCTCGCCGGCGCGCCGCCGCCGGCCGAATCGGCCGCCGCGGCGGCCGACCCCGTGCTGCGCCACATGGACCCGGGCGAAACATGCAGCGTGGACGAGCTGATCGAACGCAGCGGCCTCGACAGCGCGGCCGTGTCGCTGCGGCTGACGGAGCTGGAGCTGGCCGGGGCCGTGATCCGCGCCGGGGCGGGCCGATTCGTCCGGCCGGCCCCGGGAATGCTAGTGTAGTGCCCGGTCGACGGCAGCAGGGCCGCGGCCGCGCAGGAGGACCATGGCCCGATCCCTGGTTATCGTCGAGTCACCGGCCAAAGCCCGCACCATCAACCGCTATCTGGGCAAGGACTACCTCGTCAAGTCGAGCGTCGGGCACATCCGCGACCTGCCGGCGGGGGGCAAGGGCAAGCAGTCGGCCGGGCGCGGAACCGCGGCCGCCGGCCGCCGGAAGGCGGCGCGCAAGAGCGCGGGGGATCGCCAGAAGCACGCGCGGCGTCAGCTCGTGGAGCGCATGGGGGTCGATCCGGAACGCGGCTGGCGCGCCACCTACGAGGTCGTGCCCGGCAAGGAGAAGGTGGTCGGCGAGCTCAAGAAACTGGCGGGCGCCTCCGAGCGGATCTTTCTGGCCACCGACCTCGACCGCGAAGGCGAAGCCATCGCCTGGCATCTGAAGGAAGTCATCGGCGGCGACCCGAACCGCTTCCGGCGCGTGGTGTTCAACGAGATCACCCGGCGGGCCGTCCGGGACGCCTTCGAGAACCCCGGCGAGATCGACCGCAACCGGGTGAACGCCCAGCAGGCGCGGCGGTTCCTCGACCGGGTGGTCGGCTTCGAGGTGTCGCCGCTGCTCTGGAGCAAGGTGGCCCGCGGACTGTCGGCCGGCCGCGTGCAGTCGGTGGCGGTCCGGCTGGTGGTGGAGCGGGAGCGCGAGATTCACGCTTTCGAGCCCGAGGAATACTGGGAGGTCTTCGCCGACCTGACGCGCGCCGACGGCGCCGATCCGTGCCGTTTCCAGGTGGTCAGGTCCGGCGGCAAGGCATTCCGGCCGGGCGGCAAGGAAGAAGCGGACGCCACGCTCGCGCGGCTGCGCGGCGAAGAGTTCCGGGTCGCGCGGGTGGAGGACAAGCCGACCACCGCGCGCCCCCCGGCGCCCTTCATCACCTCGACCCTGCAGCAGGCCGCGTCCACGCGCCTCGGCTTCGGGGTCCGCAAGACGATGACGCTGGCGCAGCGGCTCTACGAGGGCGGCCACGTCACCTACATGCGGACCGACTCGACCAACCTGTCGCGCGACGCGGTGGCCGCGGCGCGGGCCCACGTCGAATCGGAGTTCGGCTCCCGCTACCTGCCGCCGCGGCCGAACGTCTACGCCAGCAAGGCCGGGGCCCAGGAGGCGCACGAGGCGATACGGCCGACCGAGGTGGGGGCGAAACCCGAGGCGCTGGCCGGCGCCGACGCCGACGCCCGCCGCCTGTACGACCTGATCCGGCGCCAGTTCATCGCCTGTCAGATGCGGCCGGCGGAGTACACCAGCACGACCGTCGCGGTCGAGGCCGGCGCGTACGAGCTGCGCGTGCGCGGGCGCGTGCTGCGCTTCGACGGGTTCACGCGCGTGTTGCCCCCGGCGTCCCGCAAGGGCGAGCCGGCCGACGTCCCCGCCTATCGGGAGGGGGAGCGGCTGCTCTGCGCCGGGATCGACGCGGCGCAGCACTTCACCAAGCCGCCGCCCCGCTACAGCGAAGCGAGCCTGGTGCGCGAGCTGGAGAAGCGCGGCATCGGGCGCCCGTCGACCTACGCGTCGATCATCTCCACGATCCAGGACCGCGGCTACGTCACGCTGAAGAAACGCCGCTTCTACGCGGAGAAGATCGGCGAGATCGTGACCGACCGCCTCGTCGAGAGCTTCGCCGACCTGCTGGACTATTCGTTCACCGCCGGCATGGAGCGGGACCTCGATCAGATCGCGTCCGGCAACCGGGAGTGGCTCAGCGTGCTGGACGCGTTCTACGGCGGCTTCTCCCGCAAGCTCGAGGCCGCCGCCCGGCCCGACGGCATGCGTCCCAACACGCCGACGGAAACCGCGGTCGACTGCTCCGCCTGCGGCCGCCGGATGCAGGTGCGGTCCGCCAGCACCGGGGTCTTCCTCGGTTGCTCGGGGTACTCCCTGCCGCCCGCCGAGCGCTGCACGCGGACCGTCGATCTGACCCCCGCGGACGAGGCGGCCGACGCCGACCGGGACGACGAGGAGGAGAGCCGGGTGCTGCGCGCCCGGCGCCGTTGTCCGCGGTGCGGCACGGCGATGGACAGCTACGTCGTCGACGCCGGACGAAAGCTCCACGTCTGCGGGAAGAACCCGCAGTGCGCCGGCCACGAGATGGAGCAGGGGGCGTTCCGGGCCGGGGCGCCGGCGGAACGGACCATCGAGTGCGACCGTTGCGGCGCGGACATGCAGCTCCGCTCGGGCCGCTTCGGCAAGTTCTTCGGCTGCACCGGCGCCGAGTGCAAGAACACGCGCAAGGTGCTGCGCAGCGGCGAGCCGGCGCCGCCGAAGGCCGACCCGGTGCCGATGCCGGAGCTCCGCTGCCGGACGGTCGACGACCACTACGTGCTGCGCGACGGCGCCGCGGGGCTGTTCCTGGCGGCCAGCGGCTTTCCCCGCAACCGGGAGACGCGCGCCCCGGCGGTGTCCGAGCTCCGGTCCCACGCGGCGGAGCTGGACCCGAAGTTCCGCTACCTGCTCGACGCGCCGGAGAGGGATCCCGAGGGCCGGCCGGCCGTCGTGCGCTTCTCGCGCAAGGCCGGCGAGCAGTACGTCACGTCCGAAGAAGACGGCAAGGCGACGCGCTGGCGCGCGGTGTACCGGGACGGGCGCTGGGTGGAGTCCGAGGCGGCGGCCCCGCGCCCGCGCGCCCGCAAGAGCGCCCCGGCGGCCCCGCGCCGCCGGTCCCGCCGCGAGGTCGCGTGACGGGCGGCGTCGGCGAGGGTCCGGTGGTCCGCGTCGTCGGCGGCGGCCTGGCCGGCAGCGAGGCGGCGTGGCAGATCGCCTCGCGCGGCGTCGCGGTCTCCCTCCACGAGATGCGCCCGCTGCGTTCGACCGCCGCGCACCGGACGGACCGGCTGGCCGAGCTGGTCTGCAGCAACTCCTTCCGCGGCGCCGCCCTGGAGAACGCGGTGGGACTGCTGAAGGAGGAGATGCGCCGGCTCGGCTCGCTCGTCATGCGGGTCGGCGACCGGACGCGCGTGCCGGCGGGCGGCGCGCTGGCCGTCGACCGCGAGCGGTTCGCCGAGGGCGTCACCGCGGCCCTCGAGGCGCAGCCGCGGATCGCGATCCGGCGCGGGGAGGTGCGGCGCATCCCCGAGGCGTCGGCCCGTTCTCCGGTCATCCTGGCGACCGGCCCGCTGACCTCGCCGGACCTGGCCGAGGAACTGACGGCCCTGGTCGGCCGCGAGCAGCTCTTCTTCTTCGACGCGATCAGCCCCATCGTCGACGCCGCCTCGATCGACCGCTCGAAGGTCTTTCGGGCTTCGCGGCGCGGCCGGAGGGAAGGCCCCGCCGCCGTCCCGTCCGGCCGGGCGTGCGGGGCCGGGGGCGGCGGCGAGGAGGGGGACTACCTGAACTGTCCGCTGACCGCGCCGGAGTACGAACGGTTCCACGCCGCGCTGACCACGGCGGAGCTGGCCGAGCTGCACGACTTCGACCGCACTCCGTTCTTCGAGGGCTGCCTGCCGATCGAGGTGCTGGCCCACCGCGGCGTCGACACCCTGCGGTTCGGCCCGATGAAGCCGGTCGGGCTCACCGATCCGTCCACGGGACGCCAGCCGTACGCCGTCGTGCAGCTTCGGCAGGACGACCTCGCGGCCGACCACTTCAGCCTGGTCGGCTTTCAGACGCAGCTCCGGTGGCCCGATCAGCGGCGCGTGCTGCGGATGATTCCGGGTCTCGAACGGGCCGAGTTCGTGCGGCTCGGGACGATCCACCGCAACACCTACGTCAACGCCCCGGCGGTGCTCGCTCCGACCGGCCAGACGCGGGTCCGCCCCGGCCTGTTCATCGCCGGCCAGGTGTCCGGCGTCGAGGGCTACGTGGAGTCGGCCGCGTCCGGGCTCGTCGCGGGCGTCAACGCGGCCGCGCTCGCGCGGGGAGAGGAGCTTCGCGTCCCGCCGCGCACGACCGCGCTCGGCGCGCTGGCGCACTACGTTTCGCACGCCGACCCGAACCACTACCGGCCGACGAACGTCGCGTTCGGCCTGCTGCCGGCTGTCGCCGGGGCGCCGCGCGGCCGGCAGGCGCGGCGGCAGGCGGCGGCCCGGCGCGCGCTCGCCGACCTGGCCGCGTGGTCCGAGGCCGGGCCCGCGGCCGGCGGACGCGGCGGCGCGGACGCGGCCGGCGAACGGCGTCCGGTTCCCGGCGCCGCCGGCGCCGGCGCCGGCTGACGGCCGGCCGGGGCGCGGCCGATAGCACGGACGACGATGAGGGAGCACCTGCAACCGTTCCTCGAGTACCTGCGCCTGAACCGCAACCTCTCCCGCCACACGGTGCGCGCGTACGAGAGCGACCTCGGGCAGTTTCTGGCGTTCGCGGCCGGGCGGCTGGGGCGCGAGCCGCTCGTCGACGACTTCGACCACCGGCTGCTGCGCGGCTTCCTGGCCTCCCTCTACGAGCGGCGGCAGGCGTCGTCGTCGTCCGCGCGCAAGCTCGCCGCGGTCCGGACCTTCGCGCGGTACCTGTGCCGCGAGGACCTGCTGGAAGGCAATCCGGGCGCGCTCGTCTCCGTCCCGAAGGTCGAGCGCCGCATGCCGGCGCACCTGGCGGCGGACGAGGTCGGCGCGCTGCTCGACGCCCCGGACGCCGCGACCCCGCTCGGCCTCCGCGACCGGGCCGTCCTCGAGCTGTTCTACGCCTCCGGCCTGCGCCTCGGCGAGCTCGTCGGCCTGGACCTCGAGGACCTGAACCTGTCCGGCCGGATGGTGCGCGTCCTCGGCAAGGGGGGCAAGGAGCGGATCGTTCCGTTCAACCAGGCCGCGGCGGCCGCGATCCGCGCCTACCTGCCGGCCCGGCGGGAACTGCGGTCGCGGGACCGCGCGGGCGGCGCGGCCGACCCGCTGTTCGTGAACTACCGCGGCGGGCGCCTGTCGAGCCGCGGCGTCGCCCGCATGGTGCAGCGTTGCGTCAATTTGGCCGGGGCGCAGCGCGGCGTCAGCCCGCACGCGCTGCGGCACTCCTTCGCCACCCACCTGCTGGAGCGCGGGGCCGACCTGCGCGCCATCCAGGAGCTGCTCGGCCACGCCCGCATCACGACGACGCAACGCTACACGCACGTCAGCGCCGCGAAGATCACGGAGCTGTACCGCCGGACGCACCCGCGGGCGTGACGAACCCCGGCGCCGCGCTTCGGCTCCGCGAACGCCGCGCCGCGCCGGGTCAGGACGCCCCGGCCCGTTCGGCGGCCTCTTCTTCGAGCGCTTCCCACTGTCTCATCAGGTCGCCGACCTCCCACATCAACGCCTGGTGACGCTTGACCGCTTCGTCGGCCGACGCCTGATCGGCGAAGAAGCCGGGCGCCGCCATCTCCGCTTCGAGCCGCCGGACCGCCTCCTCGCGCTCGGCGATGCGCTTCTCCAGATCGGCGATGCGCCGGCGCAGCCCGTCGAGCCGGCGCTGCCGCCGGCGGGCGTCCACCTGCCGCCGCTTGTGCTCGGCCGCGCCGCGGGCGGGCCGGGGCGGGCGCGGCGCCGCGGCCCCGGACGCGCGCGTCCCCGCCGAGCCGTCCCGCTCCTTCCCCCGCGCCTCGCGCCGGGCGCCGGCGGCGGATCGTTCGGCGCGTCCGGCAACGGGACGGCCGCGCCCGGCCGCCTGCGCCCGGCTCCAGCGGAACTCCTCGTAGGGGCCGGGGTAGAGCACCGCCTGGCCATGGCCGACGTCGATGACCTTCGTCGCCAGCCGGTCGACGAAGTAGCGGTCGTGCGAGACGAAGATGAGCGTGCCCTCCCAGGAGGTCAGCGCGTCCAGCAGCACGTCGGTCGAGTCGATGTCGAGATGGTTGGTCGGCTCGTCGAGGACGAGCGTGTTCGAGGGGCGCAGGAGCATCCGCGCCACCGCCAGCCGCGTGCGCTCGCCGCCCGAGAGCACCCTGACGCGCTTGTGGACGTCGTCCTCGGTGAACAGGAAGCCGCCGAGGATGTTGCGGATCGCGGGCGCCATCTCGAGCGGCGCGCCCGAGGCCAGCGTCTCGTGGACGGTGAGCGCGCCGTCGAGGCGCGCCGCTTCGTCCTGGGCGAAGTACTGCATGCTGACGCGGTGGCCCTCGATCCGCTCGCCGCGGTCGGGCGCCTCGACGCCCGAGAGCATCCGCACGAGGGTCGACTTGCCGGCGCCGTTGGGGCCGACCAGCGCGATCCGGTCGCCGCGCTCGACGTGGACGCTGGCCCGCTCGAAGACGCGCACCGCGCCGTAGGCCTTGCCGACGTCGCGCAGCTCGACCACCGCGCGGCCGCTGCGGGCGCCGGCCGGGAACTTGAAGCGCACGCGCGGGCGCTCCGGCGGCGCCTCGACGAGGGTGATCTTCTCCAGCATCTTGAGGCGGCTCTGGACCTGCTTCGCCTTGGTCGCCTTGTAGCGGAAGCGGTCGATGAAGATCCGCATCCGCGCCACCTCGGCGTCCTGCCGCTTGCGGGCCTCGCGCAGGCGGGCGACGCGGGCGTCGCGCTCGGTCAGATAGGCGCTGTAGCCGCCGCGGTAGAGGGTGAGCGTGCGCAGGCCGACCTCGGCGATCTCCGTCACGACGCGGTCGAGGAAGAAGCGGTCGTGCGAGACCAGCACCACCGCGTGGGGATAGTCGACCAGGAACTCCTCGAGCCAGTTGCGCGCCTCGAGGTCGAGGTGGTTGGTGGGCTCGTCGAGCAGCAGCAGCCCCGGCCGGCCGAGCAGCAGCCGGGCCAGCGCGATGCGCATCTGCCAGCCCCCGGAGAACGTCTCGGCCGGCTTCTCGAAGTCGGCTTCCTCGAAGCCGAGACCGCGCAGCACCGCGTCCACCTTCGCTTCGATGCCGTAGCCGTCCTGGTCCTGGAAGACGGTCTGGACCTCGCTGTAGCGCGCCAGCGCGGCGTCGTGGCCGCCGGCCGGCAGGCTGGCGTCGCCGAGCCGGATCTCCAGCTCCCGCAGTTCCGCCTGCAGCGCGAGCAGCGGCTCGAAGGCGCGGCTGGCCTCCGCGCGGAGCGTCCGGCCGGAATGGGTCAGGCCGTCCTGCGGCAGGTAGCCGATCGTCAGATCGTTCGGCCGCGCGATCTCGCCCGCGTCGGGTTCGACCTCGCCGGACAGCATCTTCAGCAGCGTCGTCTTCCCGGCGCCGTTCGGGCCGCACAGGCCGACCCGCTGGCCGGGCTGGAGCTGCCAGCAGACCCGGTCGAACAGGACGCGGTCGCCGAACGCCTTGCGCAGGTTGGTTACGTGGACCACGGGCGCGGACCCGCCGCGGCGGCGCCGCCGGAGGGCGCCGGACGATTCTCGCGTCCCAGTATACGGGCGTTGCGGCCGTCCCGCGCCGCTCGGCCGGAATCCGCAAGCGGGCGCCGCCTTCGGGCGTCGGAGAACACGGCGGTGACCGTGGCCTGCTCGATGGCCTGGTGGCGCGGGGCCCCGCGGGCGAACCGCCGGCGTCTGTTCGTCCTCGATGACTCCGCTCGTCCTCGATGACTCCGCGCCGGCGGCGCAGGCGTCATTTCGATCGACCCTGGCCGGTTTATCGAAAACGCATGAACTCGCTGATTTCGGTATAACTCCCGGGCGCGGGGCGGACGGGAGAGGAGCGACAGGATGAAGACGGGACGCAGGGCGTTCGTGAAGACGGCGGGCGCGGCCGCCGCGGGGGCGCCGGTGGCCGCGGCGGGGCTGGCCGGCGCGGCGGCCGTTTCGCAGCCGCCGGGCGGGGCCGAGGGCATCGAGGCGTTCGCGTTCGACGCCTACGGGACGCTCTTCGACGTGTTCTCGGTGACCGCGCTGTGCGAGGAGATCTTCCCGGGCGACGGCGGCGCGCTGGCCCGGACGTGGCGCGCCAAGCAGCTCCAGTACAGCCTGTTGCGCAGCCTCATGGGACGGCACCGCGACTTCTGGCAGGTGACCGGGGACGCGCTGGCGTACGCCTGCCGGAGTCTGGGGCTGGACCTGACCGCCGCGCGGCGCGAGCGCCTGATGGACGCCTATCTCTCGCTGGCGGCGTTCCCGGACGTGCGGCCCGGGTTGCAGGCGCTCCGCGGCCGGGGGCTGCGCCTGGCGATCCTCTCGAACGGCGAGCCGCGCATGCTGGAGGCGGCGGCGCGCAGCGCCGGCATCGACACGCTGCTCGATGCGATCATCAGCGTCGAGGAGGTGAAGATCTTCAAGGTGAGCCCGCGCGTCTACACGCTGGCGCTCGACAGGCTCGGCGTCGGCCGGACCGCCCTCGGGTTCGTTTCGTCGAACTCCTGGGACGTGGCCGGCGCCGCCTCGGCCGGCTTGATCACCTACTGGATCCAGCGCGCCGCCGCCGAGCCCCCGGAGGAGCTCGGCTTCGCCGCGCATCGGGTGGTCGCGGCGCTCACCGACCTGGCGCCGCTCGTGGACGGATGACGGCGGCGCGGCGCCCGGCTGAACCGAAGCGTGGCGATCACGGCGTGGAAGGCGCAGGCGGCGGGGCGGGGCGCCGGCCGCGCCGCTACCGGCCGCGCGCTTCGGCCGCCACGTAGTCGCGCGTGTCCTCCCCCAGGTAGATCTGCCGCGGGCGGGCGATCTTCTGCTCCGTATCCTCCAGCATCTCCTGCCACTGCGCGACCCAGCCGGCCGTGCGACCGATGGCGAAGAGCACCGGGAACATGCCGGCGTCGAAACCCATCGCCTCGTAGATCAGGCCGGAATAGAAGTCGACGTTGGGGTAGAGGCGGCGCTGGACGAAGTACTCGTCCTCGAGGGCGATCCTCTCGAGCTCGAGCGCGACGTCGAGCAGGGGGTTGCGGCCGGTCACTTCGAAGACCTCGTAGGCGGTCTTCTTGATCACCTTCGCGCGCGGGTCGTAGGACTTGTAGACGCGGTGGCCGAAGCCCATCAAGCGGCCCTCGCCGCTCTTGACGCGCGCGATGAACCCGGGGATCCGATCCACCGAGCCGATCTCCCGCAGCATGCGCAGCACCGCCTCGTTCGCCCCGCCGTGCAGCGGGCCGTAGAGCGCCGCCGCGGCGCCGGCGAGCGCTGCGAACGGGTCGGCCTGCGAGCTGCCGATGCCGCGCATCGCGCTGGTGCTGCAGTTCTGCTCGTGGTCGGCGTGCAGGATGAACAGGAGGTCGAGGGCGCGCTCGAGGACCGGAGGGGGCGCGTAGGCCCGCCCTTCTTCCTTGTGGAGCATGCTCAGGAAGGTCCCGGTGTAGCCGAGGCCCGTGTCGGGCGCGACGTACGGACGGCCGCCGCTGCGCCGGCAGGCGCAGGCGGCCACCCCGGGCGCGAGGGCGATCAGCCGGGCCATCTGCGTCCGGCGGTTCCGCGCGTCGAGCACCTGCTTCGCGTCGGGGAAGACGGTGGAGAGCCCGCCGACGGCGGCCAGGAACATCCCCATCGGGTGGGCGCCTTCCGCGAAGCCGTTCATGAACGCCTGCACGCGCCGGTCGAGTTCGGAGCGCCCGTTCAGGGCGTGGCCGTCGACCTCGGCCGTCCAGGCGTCCAGCTCGGCGGCCGTCGGCAGTTCCCCGTCGATCAGCAGCCGGGCCGTCTCGAGGAACGTGCTCCGCTCGGCGAGCTGTTCGATGGGATAGCCCCGGTAGCGGAGGATGCCCCGGTCGCCGTCGATGAACGTGATCCGGCTGCGGCAACTGGCGGTGTTGAGGTACGCCGGGTCGTACGACAGCATGCCGAACTCGTCGGGGTCGACCTTGATCCGGCGCAGGTCGATCGCCCGGATCGCGCCGTCGACGATGGGGACCTCGTACTGTTTGCCGGTGCGGTTGTCGGTGATGGTCAGCGTATCGCTCATGCTGCCTGTCGCTCCCCGGATTGCTCGGCCGGCCGTTCCAGACGCTCGGTTCAGGAGCCCTGGTCGCCGCCGATTGGATCGTGATCCTCGACCGCCGCCGGTTCGCTCGGGATCCGGTAGCGCTCGCCGAGCCAGTTGCCCAGGTCGAGAAGCCTGCAACGCTCGCTGCAGAACGGCCGCCACCGGCGGGCGGCCGGCCGCCGCCGGCAGTGCGCGCAACGCCGCTCCTCGCTCACCACGCCTCCCTGGATGCGGATGCGGCGCGGGCCGCGCCCGGCGCCGCGCCGATTGAACGCGCCGCGCCGCCGCCGCGCCGGGCGGCCGCGATGCGGCCGGCTCTCGCGCCGGACGGACTCGCCGGATTGTAGATCGTCGCGCCGCCGTCCGTCAGGCCCGGCGGCCCGCGGTCCCGGCGGGACGGGCCGTCAGGCGTCGGGATCGTCCGGCGCGGGCGCCGCCGCGCGCCGCCGCGGGCCGGGCGCGGGGGCCGCCGCGGGCGGCCGCCGCCGTCCCGCCGCCGCCGGGCGGCGCGGGGGACGCCGCGGCCCGGCGTCCAGCTCGCAGCGGATGACGCGGCCCAGCACGGCCTCGAGAGGCGCGACGTTGCGCTGCGCGGCCCAGACCTCGAGCTCGGTGTCGCCGGCCGGCGTCAGCTTCAGCAGGCAGTCGTGCGCTCCCGGCGCGACGGAGACGGAAGCGACGCTCTGCGCGTGGCTGCGATCGAGGCCCTCGGCCACCCGCAGCATGGCCGACAGCGCGCGGACCGTGCGTCGGCCGGCTCCCCCGAGGTCGCCGTAACCGGCCTGGGAGCGCTTGGGCAGGCCGCGGCGGTGATGGCGCGCGACCAGCGCCATCACCTCGATCTCCCGCGGCTCGAATCCGCGCAGGTCCCCGTTCTTGATCAGGTAGTACGAGTGCTTGTGGTGGCGGCTGTAGCTGATGCGCACGCCCACGTCGTGCAGCAGCGCCGCGTACTCCAGCCACTCGCGCTCGCGTGCGCCGAGGCCGTGGATCGCCGCCGTCTGGTCGAACAGCGACAGCGCCATGCGCACCACCTGCCGGGCGTGGGGCGCGCTGTAGTTGCAGCGCTCGGCCAGCTCGACGACGCTGCGCCGCCGGACGTCCGGGTACCGCTCCACCTTGGCGATGTGCGCCCGGTTGCGGTGGATGTAGTCCAGCGCGAGTCCCTCGCGCAGGGCCAGGTCGCACAGCGTGAGCTCGCGCGCGCCGAGCAGCCGCAACAGCGTGCAGATCAGGACCGAGCCGGCGACGGCCAGGTCCGCCCGGCGCGGGTCGAGGCCCGGCAGGCCGATGCGCCCGGCGAGGTCGAGCGCCGTCAGCTCCTTGCGCACGCGCCGTAGCGCCTTCAGGCTCACGCGCCGGTTCCGCAGCGCGTCGGAGCCGGCCGCCCGGCCCTCGCCGGCCGCCAGCGCGCCGAGGCTGAGGATGGTGCCCGACGTTCCGACCACGCGGGCGAAGCCGCGGCCGCGGATCTTCTCGGTGACCGGGGCCAGGACCTCGCTGACGTGGCTCACCATGCGCCGCTCGTCGGCGCGGCTGATCGGATCGCTGCGCACGAAGCGCTCCGTCAGCCGGATGACGCCGAGCTTCAGGCTGTGGGCCACGCGCACCTGCGGCCCGCGTCCGAGGGTCAGCTCGACGCTGCCTCCGCCCACGTCGATCACGAGCGCGGCGCCCTCGGAGACGTCGACGCCGTAGACCGCGGCGCGGTGGATGAGGCGCGCCTCCTCGGTGCCGGAGATGACGCGCGTCTCGATGCCCGTGCGCTGGCGGATCGCGTCGAGGAACTCCCGGCCGTTCTCGGCCTCGCGCACCGCGCTGGTGGCCGCCGCCACCACCTCGTCCACCTCGTGCGAATCGGCGAGGCGCTTGAACTTCGTCAGCGCCTGCAGCGCCGAGCGCATCGTCGTCTCCGTCAGGGCCCGGCCGCCCAGGCCGCCCGCGCCGAGCCGCACCATCTCCTTCTCGCGGTCGACGATCTCGAAGGAGTGGTCGGGCCGCACCTGCACCACGATCATGTGGACGGAGTTCGTGCCGATGTCGATGGCTGCTATGCGCACGGCGCGGCGTCGTCGGGCGACGGGATCTGTACTATACTCGGGGCTTCCCCCCGGCCGGGCGGGGCCACGCGGCATGGTCGGTCCACACGTTCTCAAGCGTCCGCTCGAGCGCCGCGTCCGCGCGTTGCTGCGGCGCCTGCGCCCGACGCTGGAAGGCGGGGTCGAGCCGCTCCACCAGTGCCGCGTGGCGACGCGCCGGCTGCGCGAGCTGCTGCCGCTGTGCGACGCCGAGCTCGCGGCGCCGGCCGCGGCGCGGGCGCGCAAGCGCGTGCGGGCGCTGGGCGGGGCGCTCGGCCCGGTGCGCGAGCTGGACGTGGCCCTGGGCCTGGTCGACGAGCTGGAGAACGCCGGGCGGGCCGGGGCGGCGGCGGCCCGCCGGCTGCGGCAGCGCGTGCGCGAGGAGCGCGAGCGCCGGCGCGAGCGGATGCGGGCGCGGCTCGATCCGGCGTTCCTGCGCAGGGTGGCGCGGGACGTCGCCGAGGTCCTCAAGGCCATCGGCATGCTCGACGCCACCGACGCGTGGGCGCTGGTCCTGGCCCGGCGTCTCGACCGGCGCGCCGGCCGGCTGCGGGACGCGGTCGCCGAGGCCGGGCCGCTGTACGTCTCCGAGCGCGTCCACGAGGTCCGCATCGCGGCCAAGAAGCTGCGCTACGCCCTCGAGCTGGCCTCCGAGACCGGCGAGGCGGACATGTCGGCAGAGGTGGCGCGCCTCAAGAAGGTCCAGGACTCGCTGGGCCGGCTGCACGACGTCGAGATCCTGCAGGAGTTGCTGCGCGGCATCGACGTGCTGGCGCACCGCGGCGAGCCGTGGGCGGAGGAGCTCGCCGCGCTCGATCGCGGCCTGACGGAGGAATGCCGGCGGCTCCACGGCGTCTTCGTCGCCGGCCGGGCCGAGCTGGCCGAGGTCGGCCGGGCGGCCCGCCGCGTGGCGTCGCGGACGTCCGCCGGCCACGGGGGGCGCGGCGGGCAGGGGCGCGCGCCCGCGGCGTCGCTGGAGCGCGTCCCGGAAGCGCCGCCCGCGGCCGTCTCCCGCCGGTAGCGTCCCCGCCCGGTTCCAGTCTGGTTGCGGAGGATCCATCTGCCGCCATGCCCCGTTTCTCGCTGCTGCGTCCTCTCGATCAGCCGACCAGCACCCGCCGCCTGTTGCACGACCTGGAGGCCGCGCTCGATGATCACCGGTTCACGGGTTTCCGACTGATCGTCGCCTACGCGAAGAGCGGACCGCTGCTGCGGCTGCAGCCGCGCCTGAAGGATTGGCGGCGCGCCGGAAAAACCGTTGACGCCGTTCTCGGCATCGACCAGCGGGGCACCAGTCTGGAAGCGCTTCGACTCGCGCTGGACCTGTTCGACCGCACGTACGTCACGCATCAGCACTCCATCACGTTCCACCCGAAGTTGTATCTCTTCACCGGCCCGGAGCACGCCCGGGCCTTCGTCGGTTCCAACAACCTCACCGTCGGCGGAACGGAAACGAACTACGAAGCGGCGATCGAGATCGAGTTCGACCTTCCCGCCGACGCCGACGACCTCGCGGCGTTCGATGACGCCTGGACCGCTCTGTTGCCGCCAGCCTGTCCGGCTACCCTGCCGCTCGACGAGACCGCGCGCGACGAACTGGTGGCGGCCGGCCTTGTCGTCGACGAGCGCGCCATGCGGGCGGGCCGGCCGCGGGGTGACGCGGCGTCGTTCGGAACGGCGCGCGGCCAGCTCTTTCCTGGCGTGCGCGTGCTGCCCGAAAGCCCCCTTCCACCCCAAAGCGCCGCCGCCGGGGACGTACCCCGCCACGCGGCACGCCGCCTCGCGATCCAGATCAAGCCGCACCACAACGGCGAGATCCTTCTGAGCGTGAGGGCGGCCATGCAGAATCCGTCGTTCTTCGACTGGCCGTTCACTGGCCGTACGACGCCCAAGAAACTGGCCAACCCGTCGTATCCTCAGCGGGTTCCGGATCCGATCGCCAACTTCGCGGTGTACGGCGTGGCGCGTTCGCCGGCGTTGACGCTGAATCACTATCCGCTCAACACCGTCTACTACGAGAAGAAGCGCGAAATTCGCATCACCGCCGCGCCCTTGGTCCCCGTCGTCCCGGACTATTCCATCATGATCCTGGAACGTTCGGACATCGAGGGCGTCGACTACGAGATCACCGTTCATCGCCCCGACAGCCCCGACCACGGGATCTGGCTGGCCCGTTGCAACCAGCGCATGCCGGGCGGCGGCCGGACGGCGCGTCGGTTCGGCTGGTTCTAGCCGGGTTTCTCGAAGACCAGGATGTCGTTTCTGGTGATGGCGTTACGAATGTGCATCCGGTTCTCGGTCGTCACGTCGACGCCGATCGACTCCACGTAGCGCAATCCCACCATGCGCCCGATCTCGGTGAGGTGGCGGCAAGTGTCGATGACCACCCACCGTTCCCCGGCCTTCGTCCTGCCGTTGCCCACGACGTAGTAGGCCCTGCGGCCGGGCGCAAGCAGGCGGCGGGTCTGCGCCAGGTTGTCCCGCATGTCCACGAAGTAGCGCCACAGCAGCGCCGCCATGTTCTCCCGCCGGCAGCCGACGTCGCACCGGCGGTTCGCGCGGTGAATGCGCCGGAGCGCCTGCACGACGCCGGCCGGCAGCGTTTCGGCGGCCGAAGCGCTGCGCAACGCCGTCTCGGCCGCCTCCCGGGCGGTCCGCCGGATCTCCCGGGATCCCGTCAGGTTGCGCTCCAGGCCGGAGCGAACGCGGGAGCGGTGTCCCAGGACGGCGAGCAGCGACAAGCGATCCGTGTCGATGTACGGCAGGGCGGTCGCGTACGGCGGGCTCGTCACCACGCACTCCACGCCGTCCGATCCGAGGCCGAGGGCCTCCATCGCACCTGCTGTCCGCGAATCACCGGTCCGCACCGTGGCGGGGATCAGTCGTCCGGGCTGCCGGCCGGCGATCGTCCAATACCTGCGAAGCCGGTCGTGTTGGTCGCGCAACCGTTCACCGAACAGTTCCAGAACGGGTGCGTCGTCGAGCGGTTCCTTCCTTCGTCGGACCCGCAAGTCGGCGGGCTCTTGCTGCGAGACGTTCCGGATGATGCCGCTGAGAGTGATTTCGAAAAACTCGACGAGCGTTTCGTGGCCGACCAGGCGGATCTGTTCGAGAATCCAGTTCAACTTGTTCAGCACCGGCTCCGCGAACCACCGGGACAATTCGTCATGTGTATCCCGATGAAACTGGTCCAGACCGACTGGGACCGGCGTCGTGCGGCGGGCCACGCGATCTCCAAGCGCCCGTATCGCCCGGTCGGCGGCTTCTCGCGGAATGGTCAGGACCGCGGTCTTGGCCCGGGCGATTTTCGCGGCGAGAGGATTCAGGTCACACCCGTACGCTTCAAACCCGTTGAGCATGCCTTCGAGCAGCGTCGTGCCGGAACCGCAGAAGGGGTCGAGAACGCGCGCTCCGAGCCGCGCGCCGGACATGTTCAGCAACGACTTGGCGATCTGCGGATAGAACTTGCCCTTGAACGGATGGAGTCCGTGCGTGACGTACTTCGGGTCCTTTCTTCTGACGGTCCCGAACGCCGCCGCGGCTCCGTTCTCCAGGGTCGCCTGCCACGTCGGTTGAACGGGCATCCCGGTTTCCTCCGCGGCTTCCGAAGAGCCGATGGCGTAGTCCTTCGTGAAAGTCAGCCGGCGAACCGCCCAAAGCGCGGGTTGACCCAGACGAAGCGCGACCGGGTCCGGCCCCGGCGTCGTCTCGGGGCGGCGGCCCGTCAGCGCCTCGATTTCACGGTGTCGGAGCACGGCCTCGTGCGTCCACATGCGGTACGCGGGCGGGTTGAGCACGACCCGGGTCGTGCGGTCAGGTTTCCGGAGCACTACCAGGCGTTCGCCGCGGGCCCGCCGCGCCGGCTTCGCGAACGATCTCCGGGTGTCGTGGATCCGGCGGTCGATGACGCCGCATACCGAGAAACCGGTCTTCTGCGCCGCGCCGCGGATGGCGTCGGAGGTCGAGCAGAGCTCCCCCTTGAACAGCGCGTCGCCGACCACGAAGACCGCGTAGCGGCCCGGCAGGAGAATCCGGAAACAGCCTTCGAGCGCCTGCGCCACGTCCGCACGGAACTCGTCGAAGCCGGTACGGTTCCGCTGGTGGCGGAGGTGCGAGCCGATTTCGATGCGCCCCAGGGCGCGCGGGTCAAAGCCGAGCCAGAACAGACGAAACCGGTGGTACAGGTGATAGTCGGTGGCGTTGGGATAGGGCGGCGACGTGACGATCAGATCGACGGTGTCGTCCCCGACGCCGCGCGGCAGATCCGTTCTGGTGTCCCCGGTCAGGAAGCGCGCGTCCGTGCACTGCAGATCCATCGCCGCCGCTTCGAGCCGCCGCGTGACGGTTCCCAGCGACTCCAGGAAGGCCTCGAGCGTCAGGGTGGGGCGGACGGTCTTCGAGACGGACACGTACCGGGTTTCGGAATCCTGATTCGACACCCGGACGATGATGCGGGAGAGCGCCAACAGGGCGGCGTCCCGCGCCAGACCTTCCGTCGTGCGGTCGATCAGGTGGCGGAGCAACGCCAGTTCACCAACGACGCACGCCTCGAACCATTTCTCGAAGTTCGGGACGTCCGGGACGTAGCGCCGGTGACGCGCGCGCAGGTCGTCGGACCAGCCCGGCCGTTTTCCCCCGAGGCTCGTTACGTGCCCCTGGACCGCCGCCGCGAGTTGATCCAGATCGGCGCGAACGTCCGGCGTCATGTATCCGGTCTTGACGCGGCCGATCAGCGCGCACAACGGATTGGCGTCGAACGAGACGGCGCGGCGGCCGAGCCGCACGGCCTCGATCGCGGTCGTCGCACTGCCGCCGAAGGGATCGCAGATCACGTCGCCGCGCACCGACAGGCGCGCGATGAGGTGCGCCGGGATCTGCGGAATGAACTTGGCCGGGTACGGATGCAGATCGTGGGTGAGATAGCGGGTGTCGTCGTTCGTGAACGACCAGTCGAGAGCGTCGAGCGTTGCGAAGACGGATGCGGGGTCCTGGAGGTCCGACGGATGCTCGACCTCCCGAACCGCCGCGGGGGGGTGGGCGGAGCGTCGAGGCATCGCGACGAGAAACCGTTCCTCGAACCAGTCGGTGAGGCTCTCGCCCTGCAGGTCGGCCGCCTCCATCATCGCGGACTTGTGAGCGTCCGACGTATCGAGAACGACTCGACTGCGCGCGGCCATGATCGGGGAAAGGAGCGAGCGGCTGCGCGAATGTACTGAAGAATGGATTAAATGTAAAGAAACCACCGCCGGGATTCCGATGGACGTCGACGCCCCGAGACCGCCGCGAAGCCTTCGCCGTCCTACCCGCGCCCCAGCAGCCAGCCGGCCGCCGCGCCGCCGAGGATCAGCCACGTCGAGTTGGGCCGCCAGCGGAACAGGACCAGCGCGGCCGCCGCGGCGATCAGCGCCGTGGCCGCGTCGACCACGGCGGCCTGCGCCAACCGCCAGGTCACGGCCGCCATCAGGCCGAGGGACGCGGCGACCACGCCGTCGAGGAAGCCACCCAGGGCCCGCGAGGCGCGCAGCCGCGGGATCAGCGGCTGCGTCACGGCGACGAAGAAGAACCCGGGGGCGAAGATGGCGGCCGTGGCCAGCGCCGCTCCGGCCCAGGCGCCCGGCAGGTCGAAGCCCGGTGTCGCTGCCGTTGCGGTTGCGGCCGTGGCCAGCGCCGCTCCGCCCCGGCCGCCCAGCAGGAAGCCGATGAACGTCGCGGTCGTGAAGACCGGACCCGGGGTGACCTGCCCGACGGTGACGGCGTCGATGAGCTGCTGGTCGGTGAGCCAGCCCCAGCGCTCGACCAGGTCGGCCCGCAGGAACGCGAGCAGCACGTAGCCGCTGCCGAACAGGACCGAGCCCACCTTCAGGAAGAAGAGCGTCAGCCCGGTCAGGGTGAAGGGCGCCGCGGCGGCGGTGGCCGCCGCGCCGGCCGCCGCCGCGGCCGAGCCGCGCAGCAGGTGCGCCGCCGCCGCCGGAACCGCCGCGATCCAGGCGCCGGCCGCCACGCCGCCCTTCGGCCTCCACGGCCGCGCGGCCAGCAGCAGGCCGGCGGCGCCGCCCGCCGCGAGCACCACCAGCTCGTTCACCCCGCCGAGCACCGCGGCCAGCGCGGCCGCCCCGACCGGCGCGTTCCGCCAGCGGCCGAGCGCCGCCTGTCCGAGCTTCAGCAGCGCCTGCGCGACGATGGCGATGACCACCGGCCCGACGCCGTACATCAGCCACGCCGCCTCCGGCGTCGCGCCGTACTCGGCGTACCCCCAGGCGATGCCCGCGACGACGAGCGCCGCGGGCAGGATGAAGCAGACGCCGGCCAGCGCCAGACCCGCCAGGCCGCCGCGCCGGTATCCCAGGTGGATCGCGAGCTCGGTCGAGTTCGGGCCGGGAATCAGGTTGGTCGCCGCGACCAGGTCGAGAAACTCCCGGTCGGTCAGCCACCGCCGGCGATCGACGACCTCGTCGCGCATCATCGCGACGTGGGCGGCGGGGCCGCCGAAGGCGGTGACGCCGAGACGCAGGAAGAGCACGGCCAGCTCGCGCAACGCGCCCGAGGTTCTCACGCGCGGGATTCTACTCCCGGCGGAACCCCGAAGGCCGCCGCGAGCCCCAGGGCTGCGAGGCCGTCAGCGTCGAGTCGACGAGGGACCCCGAAGACCCCGAAAGCCGTCGGCGCCCAAGCGAGGGCGTCAGCGTCGAGTCGACGAGGGCGGACCCCGAAGACCCCGAAAGGTAGCCGCGCCCGGTCTGTCGGCGGTCGCTTCCCTCCGCTCCGTCATGACGCCGACGTCACCGGTAGTCCGCCGCGTCCATCGAGACGGCGATGATCTCCTCGTCGTTGCGCGTGTAGACGTGCCGGTTCGCGTAGGCCGGGTGGACCCAGTTGACGAAGCGCAGCTCGCGGCGGTTGCCGGGCGGGGAAGTGGGGGCGATGAGCTTCGTGCGGCCGATCTCGTCGTAGCCCGCGGGGCCGAGGCGCGCGATGATCAGCTCGCCGCGGTCGTTGTTGATCAGCACGCGGCCGCCGTTGCGGACCATGTAGCCCGACGCCCAGCGGCGCCGCTCGACCGTCGCTTCCTGCGTCTCCCAGAGTCGCTCGCCCGTGGCGGCGTCCAGGCAGCGGAGCTGGCCGTAGCTGCAGATGCCGTAGACGTAGCCGCCGTCGATGATCGGCGTGGCGAGGACCGCGTGCAGTCCGTCGGTGCGGATCTCGCTGTTGCTGCGCCCCTTCCACGCCACCGACGCGGCGGGCCGGTCCTGGTTGAGGGTGAGCATCAGGGGGCCGTCGTAGAACGTGGTGAAGAAGAGCCGCGCGCCGACCTGCACGGGGACCGCCACGGTCATCGCTCCGCCGACGACGTACGGCTGGCGCCAGTAGACCTCGCCGCTGCGCGGGTCGAGCGACGCCACCTCCTCCGGATTCCAGACGATGAGCTGCCGCGCGCCGCCCGCCTCGACGATGATCGGCTGCGCCACGCCGAGGTCCTCCTCGCTCGGGAGGGCGCGCCAGATCTCTTCGCCGGTCATCTTGTCGAACGCCACCACCCGCGCGTCGGGCCGTCCGCCGACGAAACAGATGAGACGCTCGCCGTCCACCAGCGGCGCGCTGGCGAAGCCCCAGTCGAAGCCCCACTGCATGCGGTCGACGCCGTAGTCGTCGCCGTAGATCTTGCGCCACAGGAGCTCGCCGGTGTCGACGCGCAGGGCCGACAGGACCCCGGTGCGGCCGAGGACGTACACCCGGCCGCCGTCGACCGTGGGCGTCGCCCCGGGGCCGACCTCCCACTGCACGCCGGCGTAGTCGGCCTCCCATTCGCGGACCCACAGCAGTTCGCCGGTCGCCTCGTCGAACGCCAGCGCGCGTTCGACGCCGCGCATGCCGTCGGTCGGCTCCCAGTCGGTCGCGAACACGCGGCCGCCGGCGACCGCGGGGCCGGCGAAGCCCGCCTTGATCGGCCTCCGCCAGCGGACCTTCAGGCCCTCGGCCGGGAACGACTCGATCAACCCGGTCTCGCGCCACACGCCGCGGCGGCCTTCGCCGCGAAACTCCGGCCAGTCGTCGGCGCGGACCTCCGCCGCGCCTCCGGCGAGCATCCACAGTCCGCCGAACGCCGCCGCCTTCCATGTCTTCATGATGTCGCTCCGCGGCCGTTCAGCGGCCGGCCAGGAGTCCGCGCCGCGGACGGCGCGGACTCCTGGAGCGGTCAGGTCGGGCGCCGGGCGGAGCCGCCAGGCGACGCTTGGTGAGCGCCAGCTCGTCGTAGATCGCTTCGACGTTCGCCTGCGCCCGCTCCATGCCGTAGCCGGCGAAGCGCTCCGGCAGGTCGAGGTTCGCGGCCGCCTGCTCGACGCTCCGGCCGGCTTCGAAGGAGGCGCGCACCGAGGCCAGGAAGGCGGCGTTGAAGTCGGCGTACTCCGCCAGATCGTCCCGGGTCGTCCAGCCGCTCCACGCCCGCCGCGCGCCGCGGTCGCGCCGCCCGCGGCCGGCGTACGTGGTCGGGATGGGGCCGCGGCCGGTGATCACCCGCTCCACTCCCTCGAGGGCCGCCACGGCCCGGGCCAGCGTTTCGGGGAACGCCACGCCGCTTCCGCCGGCGGCGGCGTCGATGACCGGCGCCTCCTTGTCCGGAAAAAGCTCCCCGAGATACGCGGTCCGCTTGCGCGGGAAGACCACCACGACGTCGCCGTCGGTGTGGGCGCGGCCGAAGTGGCGCAGCTCGATGCGGTCGAGGCCGTCGAGCAGTCCGAAGCGCTCCGTGAAGGTCGTCGTCGGCAGTCCCGCGCCGTCGGCGAAGTGCTCCATGCGGGCCATGTTCGCGCGCGTGTTCTCGTGCGCGACGACCTCGGCCACGTCCGGGAACTCGCCGTTGCCGCCGGTGTAGTCGAGATCGGCGTGCGCGCTGACGATGGTCGTCACCGGCAGGTCCGTCACCTGGTGGATCGCGTCGAGCACCGCCGGCCCCCAGCCCGGCCGCTTGGCGCCGATCAGGACGACGCCGCCGTTGATCTCGTCGATCAGAGCGAGCGCGTTCGCGCCCCCGTCCCCGAGGTGGTAGAGGGTGTCGCGGACGTCGAGGGTGTCGATGCGGACGAACCGCTCTTCCGGCGCCTGCGCGAGCCCGCCGCCCGCCGCGGGCGGCGCCGCGCAGACGGCGAGCGCCGCGCACGTCCCGAACCACCGTCTCATGGGTCCCTCCCTTGCCCGCTGGTCCGCCGTTCAGAAAGCGAGACGCAATCCGCCGCCGGCCAGCGTCCCGCCCAGCTCGAAGGGCGTCGCGATCCGGTCGTCGAGGCGCACGGTCGCCGTCCCGCGGCTGTACCGCAAGTTGAATCCGAAACCGAGGCGGTCGGTGACGAAGAGGATGCCGTCGACCCCGAGGTGGAAACCGAGACTGCCTGCCGTGACCGTCGTGGCGCGGTGGCTGGTGAGCGAAACCCGGTCGAAGTCGCTGGATTCCGTCGTGCCGATCTCCGAAACGAGATCCTGTCTGGCGATGAAGACGGTCGGACCCCAGGTCGCCCGCAGCAGCAGGCTCTCGCTCAGGCTACGCCAGTACTGTCCCTGAAGGTGCAGGCCGACCTCCCTTCGGTCGAGGCCCCGGCGCAGGCCGGCGGCCCGCCGCGGGGAGTCGAAGAAGTAGGGATGGGGCACCGTCGCCTGCACGAAGGCCGTCGTCGGCTCGGCGACGTGCGACACGGCGACCCCGACGGCGATCCTCCTCCAGACCCGGACGGCGAAGCCGCCGTCGAACGCGTGGTGCCTGGAAACGTCGTAGTGCGCGTCGAACGAGCCCGTCTCCTCGTCCTGCCGAAACGGGACGCGGTTGTTGAACGCGTCCTGGATGAACTGCATGCCCAGGTTGACGCCGGCGAGGCGCCGGGGCTCGGACGGCGGCTGCGCGGCTGCGCCGCCGGCGGCCAGCCCGGTGGCCGCCGCGGCGATCAGGGCGGCCAGTCGTGCGGGGCTTCGTCGCGCGGCCATCGGCGCGCCGATGGTACCGCCGTCGTCCGCGGGTTGGCAATCGGCGCGCCCGGCGGCGGCGAAGGGCTCGCTCGGTTGCGCCGCGAGCGCCCAACCTGACCGCTCCAGGAGTCCGCGCCGTTCCACGGCGCAGACTCCTAGTCGCGGATCAGCCCGCGCCAGGACAACTCCCAGCTCAGCGGAACCGCTTGCGGCAGATAGCAGACCTCGTGGTCGCAGGCCTGGTACTCCAGCACCGCTTCGATGCGCACCGTCGAACCCGGCTCCGCGGCCCGCTCGGCGATGTCCGGCCGCATCGGAATCGTCACGTCCTGCACGAGGCGGAACGGCTCCTCGTAGACCGGCACCGTTTCGTCGAGGGGCTCGAAGTGGTACGTCCCGGACGGCGGATAGGTCACCTCGTGGCTGCGCAGGAAGTCCGGCGCCGCCGTGCGCAGGCGGATGACCCGATAGGCGTGGTCTCCGGGCGCGTAGACGTGCATGTCCGGCTTCGGCGTCACGTCGACCACCAGCGACAGGCGGTTGCCCGGCGCCACCACGTCGTCGGTCGCCCGGACGAGGGCCTCGAGGTGATCGGTCTCGACCCGCGCCGCGGCCGGCCCGGCGCCCGCCAGGGCGTCCCCCAGCCGGACCGCGATGCTGGAGACGGTGGAGCGCTCCTGGTACGCCGCCTCGAAGAAGCGGGCCGTCACGCGGCCCGCCGGATCGAGCATGAACGTTCCCGGCCAGGGGATCCCGTACAGGCGCCGCATCAATTCGCGGCGCTCTTCCGGCGCCCGGGCGGGGTTCATCTCTTCGTTCAGGAGGCCGTACTCGCGAATCGTCGCGGAGCCTTCGTCGGACAGCAGCGGAAACTCGATGCCGCGCGCCTCCGCGAACCGCGAGAGGGTCGCGGCGGGGTCGTAGGTGATGACGGCGACGCCGAAGCCGCGCGCCCGGAGATCCTCGTGCCGGCTCTGCAGCTCCACGAGCTGCGTCTTGCAGTACGGTCACCAGTCGGCCGACCGGCTGAAGACCAGCATCAGGCCGTTCGACCCCGTCAGGGACGGCAGGTCCCGCGCGGCGCCGTGCTGGTCGACCAGCGAGAAGGACGGCGCGGTCTCCCCCACCCGCGGCCCCAACCGGTCCACGTCCGGCGGTTCCTGGGCCGCGGCGGCCGCGGCGGCCGCGAACCCCGACAGCAACGTCCACGTCACGATGCGGGCCTGCTTCGTCATCTCCAGCCTCCGATGGTCGTTTCCTCTCCAGCGAAATCCGCCGCCGAACGCCGCGTCGATCATACGCGGATCCGCTCCCGACGCGATCGTCGGGCGGCGTGGTATCATCAGCTGTTTGTTCGGTCGCCGAGGAGGTCGTCAGGGGGTGGTCGATCCGTCGCGGGGCCGGCTCTCCCGGACGGCCGCGGGGCGAGAGCATGCCCGACGGGCAGGAACCGTTCGTGTCGGGGGCCCTGCGGCATCTGCAGGCCAACGTCCGCAGGGCCGGGCCGGCGGCGGCGGCCGGCTATGCGCTGATCGGCGCCATCGTCCTGCTCGGCGGCGCGGGGCACGTGGTCGACCGCTGGCAGGGGACGGAGCCGTGGGGCCTGCTGGCCGGCCTGCTGGCCGGACTGGTCGTCGGCTTCTACGAACTGGCGAAGACGATCTGGAGGGCGTGACGGATGGGGCCGGTCGGGACCGCCGCCGCGATGCTGATCACCGGGAGCGCGGCGGCCGCGCTGGCGGCGTCCCACGCGGCGCCGGAGATCGCGCTCGGGCTGCTGGCGCCGCTCGCGGTAGCCGTCGGATCGTTGCGGTTGATGGAGCGGGCGTACCGGCGCGGCCCGGAGCACCTGACGCGGCTGATGGTCCGCGCGTTCGTGAGCAAGATTCTGCTGTTCGGCGTCTACGTGGCCCTGGCCGTCGGCGTGCTGGCGCTCGACCCGGCGTGGTTCGCCGGCAGTTTCGCCATCTCCTTCGCGGTCCTGCACCTCGCGGAGGCGGCGCAACTGCGACGCCTGTTCACGAGTTGAGCGCCCGCGAAACCGCTCCCTCCCCGAACGCACCCGATCCAGACGGACGCAACCGATTCGGACAGACCATGCAGCAAGCAGACCACGCCGCGGCGGATGAACACGCGGCGGAACACGCCGCGGAGGGGTTCGACGCCGGCACGGTGATCATCGAGCACGTCGCGAACAGCTCGTTCGAGCACCCGATCCTGCATCTGCCCGTGGTGTTCGGCATCGACTTCTCGGTGACGAAACACGTCTTCATGCTGCTCCTCGTCGCGACGGCGGTGTTCCTGCTGGTCACGACGACGGTGCGGCGCTACCTGCGGCAGGATCGGCTCGTGCCGAACGGCTTCATGAACGCGCTGGAGTTCGTGGTCGAGTTCATCCGCGACTCGATCGTGCGGCCCAACGTCGGCGCACGGCACGTCGGGACCTGGGCGCCCCTGGCGCTCACGTTCTTCTTCTTCATCCTGGCCGCGAACATGATCGGGCTGATCCCGATCTTCGAGGTGGTCGGCCTGCTCGACCACTACGTGCTGCATACCGGGGAGCACTCGCTGGTCAAGAACGTCATCCACGGCGGCCCCACGGCGACGGGCAACTTCAACGTCACCGCGGCGCTCGCCGCGATCACGTTCTTCGCGATCATCGCCGCCGGCACGCTGGCCCACGGCTTCGTGCAGCACTGGATCAACCTGGTGCCGCGGGGGCTCGCGTGGCCGCTCTATTTCCTGCTGATCCCGATCGAGGTGATGGGGATGTTCGTCAGGCCGTTCGCCCTGACGATGCGGCTGGCGGCGAACATGACCGGCGGGCACATCGCGATCCTGGCGATCCTGTCGTTCGTGTTCATCTTCACCGAACAGTTCGGCGCGGCGGCCGGCGTCGGCGTCGGCGTCGGCGCCTCGATCCCCCTCGCGGTCGGCATCAACGCGCTTGAGATCATCATCGTCTTCGTGCAGGCGTACGTCTTCACGCTTCTGTCGACCGTGTTCATCGGCATGGCCATCAACGTGCATCACTAGGAAACGGAGGTTACCCGAATGGATCAGCTTCACCTGCTCGGCGCGGGATTGGGACTCGGGATGATCGTCATCGGCGCCGGTCTGGGCATCGGCAGGTTCGCCGCCGCCGCCGCCGAGGGCATCGCACGGCAGCCGAACGCCGCGGCGCAGATCACCGGGGCCATCAACCTGCCGCTGTTCCTGCTCGAAGGCGTCGCGATTCTGGCCGAAGTCTTCGTGCTCATCCTCATGCTGTAGGACCGGAACATGGACAATCCGCTCGTCCAGCCCGACCCGGGGCTGTTCTTCTGGACCATCGCGGTCTTCGTGACCCTGCTGTACCTGCTCAAGCGCTTCGCCTGGGGTCCGCTGCTGGCGGCCCTGGACGAACGCCAGGCCGGCATCCGCAAGTCGCTCGACGACGCCGACGAGGCCAAACGGGAGCTGGCCGAGGTGCAGTCGAAGGCGAACGCGCTGATCGGCAAGGCGCGCACGGAGGCGGACGCCATCCTGGCGGAGGCCCGGACGGACGGCGCGCGCATCCGGCAGGAGATGCGCGACGCCGCGCAGAAGGAAGCCGAGACGATCTCCCGCAACGCCCGGCGGGAGATTCAATTGGAGCGGGACCGCGCCGTGACGGAGCTCCGCCGGCAGGCGGTCGACCTCTCCGTGCTGATCGCCTCGAAGCTCATCCGCCGCAACCTGACGCCGGAAGACAACGCGGCGCTCATCGAGGACGCCCTCCGGCAGGTGGACTCCACCCGGATCCAGTGACCGCGCGCCGCCGATGATGCGGGCCCGGGAGTCCGCGCCGCGGACGGCGCGGACTCCCGTGGGGGCCGGTCGGGCGCCGCGCGGAGCGGCTAGCGCCCACCAAGCGTCGCCTTGCGGCTCCGCTTGGTGCCCAACCTGACCGCTCTAGGAGTCCGCGCCGTTCTACGGCGCAGACTCCTAGAAACCGTACCTCGCGCCGAACTGCAACTGCCGCGGGTTCCCGCCCCCCTGCAGCTCGGTCGGGTTGAGGAACGAACCCAGGCGCATGTCGCCGGTCGGGTTGGCGAAGTTCACTTGGTCGGTGGCGTTGAAGATCTCGGCGAACAGATCCAGCGTCCGGGTGTCCGACGGCCGCAGGCGGTACCCGATCCGGCAGTCCACCTGGAAGTAGGCCGGGCCGTAGGCGCCCCGGAGGCCGCCGGCGTTCTCCACGGTCAGCGCGTTCTCCCCGACCCCGCTGTAGGAGCCCGCCGGCAGCGGGTCCACGAGGATCCCGTTCCGGTCCAGGTCGAAACGGCTGTCGTGGATCGTGAACGGCGTGCCGCTCATGTAGCGCGCGACGGCGCTCAGCGTCACGCCGCCCGTGCCCGGGACCTCCACGCGGCCGCTCAGCGACAGCACGTGCCGCCGGTCGTACGGGCTCGGCCCCCAGAGCCGGTCGAGGTTGCGCTCCGCGCCGGTCTGGAACACGTTCTCCTCGTTGACCACGTTGCCGTCGTTGTTGGACCGCGCGCGGCCGAGGGCGTACGAGATCCGTCCGCCCCAGAAGTTGGAGAACCGCTTCTCCAGCGCGAGGTTGAGCCCGTCGTAGCGGGACGACGCGACGTTCTCGATGATGAACACGTTGGACGAGAACGGCGGGAGGCCCAGCGCGCCGGCGAGGTCGCCGACGGCGCCGTAGCCGATCGGCGTGCGCCGGACCGGGTCCGTCCGGTTGGTTCCCATGCGCAGGCGCGGGTTGAGGTTGTAGCGGAGCGGCAGGTCGCGCCCCTCCATGTGCACGTAGTCGATCGACACCGAGAGCCGCGGCCCCACCTGGCGCTCGTAGCCGACCGTCGCCTGGTGCTGGTACGCGATCGGCCGCTCCGGCGTGTCGAGCCAGACGCTGCCCAGGTTCCGTTGCGCCGCGCTCCCGGCGATGAACGTGGCGAGCACGTCGCGGTCCAGGACCGGTCCGCCGGCCAGCAGCGGATGCGTCGGGCGCAGGCCCAGGGCCGGCCCGGGATCGGCGTCGTCGAGCGGAAACTCGGCCTGGAACGAATTGGCGAACACGCCGCGGCGGACGAAGTTCTCGAAGCGGTTCACCCAGAGCCGTTCGTAGAACAGCCCGTAGCCGCCCCGGAAGACCGCGTCGCCGCCCACGTCGTACGCGAACCCCAGGCGGGGCGCGACGTTGTTCGCATCGACCGGCCGGTGGCCGGCGCCCACCTCGCTGAACAGCGGGTTGTCCCGCCCGGAATCGATCGGCGCCACCTGGACGTCGTAGCGGACCCCGAGGCTGAGCGTCAGGTCGGCGCGCGGCTGCCACTTGTCCTGCAGGAACATGCCGAACGAGTGCACCGAGCTCTCGGGCATGTCCGGTTGCGGCACGCGGATGATCAGCCGCTCCGGGTACGTCGAGTAGTCGCCCTCCCGGAAGTCCCGGTCGGTCGCCAGCTGGAAGACGCCGTTCATGGCGATCTGATCGACGCGGACGTGGTCCGACAGGTTGTACTGGAAGCCGAACTTGAAGTCGTGGCTTCCCGTCGCCGTCGGGACGAACCAGCTGAAGACGTCGTCGACCTGGTACGAACGCATGGTGCGGTCGAGGGCGAAGTCGCTGGCCCGGGTGTTGATGCCGCTCGCCAGCCGGATGGTCGGCGGCAGTTGATCCTGGTTGAAACCGTTCGCGAAGTAGTCGGCGTGGCCCCAGTGCGGGCGCTCGTGCGTGAACGACCCGCGCAGGGTGTTCAGCCCGGTGTTGCCGACCACCCAGTTCCAGGTCCCCACCGTCGTGATGTCGTTGTCCTTCTCGATGCTCAGCGTCTCCGCGGTGGCCATGCCGACCGGGTCGTCCGTGGTCGGCTGGTGGTCCCAGAGGAAGCGGAGACCCCAGTTGTGGTTGGCGCTCACCTGGTGGTCGACGCGCGCCAGGTAGTTGTTGAAGTGCGCCTTCTGCGTCGTGACGAAACTGAGGTCGGGCCGCGTCGAATAGGACCGGCTGTCGGCCGCGTCGATGTTCTGGCGCTCGTAGCTGAAGAAGAAGTGCGCCTTGTCCTCGACGATCGGCCCGCCGAGCGTGCCGCCGACCTGGCGCCGGGCGCCGTCGACCTTCTCGAGGCCGGCCTGCTTCGCGAAGAAGTCCTGCTCGGTCAGCCCCGATTCGGTGAAGTAGCCGAACGCGCTGCCACCGAGCTGGTTGCTTCCGGACTTCGTGACGGCGTTGACGACGCCGGCGATCGCCGAGGAATACTCCGCGTCGAACTGGTTCGTGATGATCTGGAACTCCTGGATCGCCTCCAGGCCGGTCTTCGCCTGCGCCCCCGCCGACCCGCCGCGCAGGTCGTCGTTGTTGTTGCCTCCGTCCATCAGGAACAGCACGCCGCTGCCGTCCTGGCCGTTGATCCGCAGGTTGGCGGAGTTGGGGCTGGCCGACGGAACGATCTGCACGCCGGGCAGCAGGGCGACGAACCCGGTGAAGTTGCGCGTGGACGAGGGCAGGTCGAGAAGCTCCTCTTCGGAGACGTTGCCCCCCACCTGCGACGACGACAGGTCGACCAGCGGCGCCTCGCCGGAGACGGTGACCGTTTCCTCCAGCGTGCCGATGCTCATGGTGACGTCGACCGTCGTGGTCACGCCCACTTCCAGGGTGACCCCCTCGCGCACGAAACGGTTGAAGCCGGTCAGCTCCGCGGTCAGGGTGTACGGGCCGGGCAGCAGGTTCGAGAGGAACCAGGCGCCCGACGCGCCCGTCACCGTCTGCTGGAACCGGCCGGATTCGTCGTGCGTGGCCACGACCGTGACGCCGGGCAGCACCCCCTGCTGCTCGTCGACGATCGTGCCGCGGACGACGGAGACGCCCTGCTGGGCGTGAGCCGCCCCGGTGGACGCCGCCAGCAACGCCAGGGCGGCGGGGGCGTGGAGGAACGCGAAGCGGCCGGCGAACGACGCCTTCGACACCGTCGACATTTCGTGACTCCTTCCGGTGACCCGAAGAACGTTCACGAACGACGCCGCGTCAGCGATCGTGGAGCTTCGCCGGCTCCACCCGTCGACTATAGGCCGGTTGCGGGGGCGTGTCCACGCCGATCGACGCGCTCCCGCATCGGCCGCGGGGCGCGCCCGAGCCGTGCCGGAGGGCGCGGTTCGGGCTACCGCAACGCGGCGGCCGGGGCGGCCGAGCCGAAGACCTCGGCCGCGGTCTGCGCGTGGTCGAACAGGACCTGGGGATAGACGCCGAAGAGGAGCGAGCCGGCGGCGGCGATGACGAGCGCGACCGCCAGGGCCGGGTTGATCGCCGGCTCCGACCCGGCCGTCTCGTCCTTCAGCCACATGAAGACGACGACCCGGTAGTAGTAGTAGAGCGAGATGACGCTGTTGACGACGAAGATCACCGCCAGCCAGACGAGGCCCGACTCGACGGCCGCGGCGAACAGCCACAGCTTGCCCATGAAGCCGGCGGTCGGAGGGATGCCGCCGAGCGACAGCATGAAGATCAGCATCGCGGCGGCGGCCAGCGGCTTGCGGAGGTGCAGCCCGCTCAGGTCCTGCAGCTCGTCGCCGACGACGTCCTTCCGGCGCAGCATGGCGACGACCGCGAACGCGCCGAGCTGCATGAAGACGTAGACCCAGAGATAGACCATCGCCGCCGCGACGCCGCGCTCCGTGCCGGCCACCACCCCGATCAGGACGTAGCCGGCGTGCGCGATGGACGAGTACGCGAGCATCCGCTTGGTGTTGCTCTGCGTGAGGGCGGCGACGTTACCGACGGTCATGGTGACCGCGGCCAGCACCCAGAACAGCGCCTGCCAGTCGACGGCGAGGCTCGGCAGCGCCTCGATGAAGATCCGGAGGATCATGGCGAAGGACGCGGCCTTCGAGCCGACCGACAGGTAGGCGGTCACCGGCGTGGGCGCCCCCTCGTAGACGTCCGGCGCCCACATGTGGAACGGCACGGCCGCGATCTTGAACCCCATCCCGGCGACGAGCAGCACCAGGGCCAGCGACGTCGTCAGGGACGGCTCGCCGCCCGCCAGGGCCTCCGCGATGCCGGCGAGGCGGGTCGTGCCCGCCGCGCCGTAGAGCAGCGACATGCCGTAGAGCAGGATCCCGAGCGAGAACCCGCCGAGCAGGAAGTACTTGACCGACGCCTCGTTCGACCGCTGGTTCGGCTTCAGGTAGCCGGCGAGGACGTAGAACGAGACGGCCATCGTCTCGAGGCCGATGAACAGCGTGATCAGGTCGACGCCGCTGGCCATGAACAGCATGCCGAGCGTCGCGCAGAGGATCAGGAAGTAGTACTCGCCGGCGCGGACGCCCTCGACGCGGAGGTACGAGGGCGACATCAGCACCGTCAGCAGCGCCGACACGATGACCAGCGACTTGAAGAACGTCGCGAAGCCGTCGATCGCCAGCAGTCCGGCCGAGATGGTCGTGTCGACGCCCGTGAAGCCGACGACCGCCGCGCCGGTCAGGGTCAGCGTCAGCAGCGCCATGCCCAGCGCGGCCCACTCGCGCCGCGGCAGGAGGACGTCGACCACCAGGACGAGCAGCGCCCCCCCCGCCAGCAGGATCTCGGGCAGCAGGTAGTAGAAGTCGGCGGCGGTGAACCCGGCAGGCATGCTCGTTCCCCGATGCTCCCGGCGAAGCCTAGCGCGCGGCGACGCGCACCGGGACCTCCGTCTCCGTCGAGGCCGCCGGCCCGGTTCCGGCCCCCTCCGGGCGCCCGGCGTCCGGGGCCGCCGCGAAGCGCGGCGCGTAGTCGGTGTCCACCCGCATCATCACCTTGTCCACGGAGGTCTCCAGCCGGTCCAGGAACGGCTTCGGATACAGCCCGATCCACACCGCCAGCAGCAGCAGCGGCGCGAACGTGACGAACTCCCGCAGGCTCAGATCCGGCAGGTTCTCGTTCTTCGGATTGTCCACCGTCCCGAACATCGTGCGCTGGTACAGCCAGAGCATGTAGGCGGCGCCGAGCACGATGCCGGACGCCGCGAAGAACGCCCACGTCTTCTGCACCACGAAGACGCCCTGCAGGATCAGGATCTCGCCGATGAACCCGTTCAGCGTCGGCAGCCCGATGGACGACATCGTCATGACCAGGAACACGGCCGCGTAGACGGGCATGATCTTCGACAGCCCGCCGTACTCGGAGATGAGGCGCGTGTGCCGGCGCTCGTACACGACGCCGACGATGAGGAAGAGCGCGCCGGTGGAGATGCCGTGGTTGAGCTGCTGCACGATGCTGCCGGTGATGCCGACCGGCGTCAGGGCGAACATCCCGAGCATCACCATCCCCATGTGGCTGACGCTGGAATAGGCCACGAGACGCTTCCAGTCCCGCTGCGCCATCGCCACCAGGGCGCCGTAGACGATGCCGATGATGGACAGGGCCGCCACCAGGGGCACGAACGCGACGGTGGCCTCCGGCAGGATCGGCAGGCTGAAGCGGATGAAGCCGTAGGTGCCCATCTTCAGCAGGACGGCGGCCAGGATGACCGACCCGGCGGTCGGCGCGTCGGTGTGGGCGTCCGGCAGCCAGGTGTGGAACGGGAACATCGGCACCTTGACCGCGAAGCCCAGGAAGAACGCCAGGAAGATCCACCACTGCATGTCGAACGGGATGTTCAACTGGTGGAACTGCGTGACGTCGAACGTGTACACCCCCGTCACGCTGTGGTTGTGGAAGTAGACGGCGAGGATGCCGAGCAGCATGACGACGCTGCCGACCAGCGTGAACAGGAAGAACTTGATCGCGGAGTACAGCCGGTTGTCGCTGCCCCAGATGCCGATGAGGAAGTACATCGGCACCAGCATCACTTCCCAGAACAGGAAGAAGAGCAGGAAGTCGAGCGAGACGAACGCGCCGATCATGCCGGTCTGGAGCAGCAGCAGGAAGACGTAGTACTCCTTGACCCGCATCGTGATCGCGGTCCAGGACGACAGCACCGCGAGGACGCCCATCAGGGTCGTCAGCAGGATCAGCAGCACGCTGAAGCCGTCCACGCCGAGGAAGTACTCCGCGCCGATGGAGGGGATCCACGGCAGGCGCTCCACGAACTGGAAGTCCGGGTTCGCCGAGTCGTACCGGAACCAGAGCGGCAGCGAGACCAGGAAGCCGACGACGGCGGTGAAGTTGGCGATCCCGCGGATCACGTCCTCCTGCCGCTTCGGCACGAACAGCAGCACGAGCGCTCCGACGAGCGGCGTGAACAGGATCAACGACAGCAGGCTGGAGTCATTGTTCATGACAGTGTCCGGTCAGCGGGCGACGAGGAACCAGGTCACCAACGCGAACACGCCGAGCAGCGTGGCGAACGCGTAGTTCTGAATCAGGCCGGTCTGCGCCCGGCGGAAGACGTAGCTCGCCTCGCCGCAGATCCGGGCGGTCAGGTTGACGAGGCCGTCGACGACGTACTTGTCGAGGAAGTGCGACACCCAGGCCGCGGCGATCGTCGTCCAGCCGGTCCCGTTGACGGCGCCGTCCACCACCCGGCGGTCGACCGTCCAGAGGCCGCCGGCGCCGCGCATCGCGCCGCGCACCACGGTGGCGTCGTACAGCTCGTCGACGTAGTACTTGCGGGTCAGCACGCGGTGCGGACCGGCGAAGCGCTCGGCCATGCGGTCGGCTTCCTCGGGGCGTTCGACGTAGTTGCGGTAGGCGAACCAGATGCCGCCGAGCGCGATCAGGACCGAGAACGCCATCAGGCCGAGCTCGCCGAGCAGCGACATGTGATGCGCTTCTGCGGCGGCGTGCGCGCCCTCGGCCACGAAGCTCGGGTGCAGGAAGTGCTCGATCGCCGCCGTCCACGGCCACAGGGCCTCGAACGCCACCGGCACGCCCACGAAACCGGCGAAGAACGCGCCGGCGGCCAGCGCCACGAGCGGGATCGTCATCCAGCGCGGCGACTCGTGCGGACCATGCCAGGCATGCCCGTGCTCCGCGCCGCCGTTCCCGTGCGCTTCCGCCCCCGGCCCCCACGCCGGGCCGCGGTAGGCGCCGAAGAAGGTCATGTTGATGAGCCGGAACATGTAGAACGCGGTCATCGCGGCGGTCACGACGCCCAGCATCCACAGCAGGCGGTCGGGCACGAAGACGCCGTGGTGGAGGAAGGCGCGGAACAGGATCTCGTCCTTGCTGAAGAACCCCGACAACGGCGGAATGCCGGCGATGGCCACCGCGCCGAGCACCATCGTCAGCGCCGTCACCGGCATGTACTGCCGCAGTCCGCCCATGCGGCGCATGTCCTGCTCCTCGTTCATCCCGTGGATGACCGAGCCGCTCCCGAGGAAGAGCAGCGCCTTGAAGAAGGCGTGCGTCATCAGGTGGAAGGCGGCCGCGCCGAACGCGCCGACGCCGGTGGCGAGGAACATGTAGCCGAGCTGCGAGACCGTCGAGTACGCCAGCACGCGCTTGATGTCGGTCTGCACCAGACCGATCGTGGCGGCGACCAGCGCCGTCAGCACGCCGACGACCGCCACGATCTCCATCACCATCGGCGCGTGGGTGAAGAGCACGGCGTTGCGGCAGACCATGTAGACTCCCGCCGTCACCATCGTGGCCGCGTGGATCAGGGCCGAGACCGGGGTCGGACCCTCCATGGCGTCCGGCAGCCAGACGTAGAGCGGGATCTGGGCGCTCTTCCCGGTCGCGCCGACGAACAGCAGCAGGCAGATGGCCGAGATGACGCCGAAGCCGGCCGCGGCCGTCTCGACCGGCATGCGGGACGCGGCCTCCGCCACGGCGCGGAAGTCGAGCGTGCCGAACGTGAAGAAGACCAGGAAGACGCCGAGGACGAAGCCCCAGTCGCCGACGCGGTTGACGATGAACGCCTTCTTCCCGGCGTCGGCCGCGCTCTTCTTGCGGTACCAGTAGCCGATCAGCAGGTAGGAGCAGAGGCCGACGCCCTCCCAGCCGACGAACATCACCAGGAAGTTGCTCCCCAGCACGAGGGTGAGCATGAAGAAGCAGAACAGGTTCAGGTAGCAGAAGAAGCGGGCGACGCCGCCGCGCGGCTCGTGCTCGATGTAGCCGATCGAGTAGACGTGGATCAGGAACCCGATGCCGGTGACGACGAGCAGCATCATCGCCGACAGCGGGTCCAGCGTGAACGACCAGTCCACGGAGAACGAGCCCGTGCCGTCGACGGTGTCGAGCGGAATCGGCGGGATCCAGCTCGCCACCGTCACCTGGTGGAAGCGGTCTTCGTCGCCGAGCAGCTCCCAGAACGCCCCGATGCTCAGGAGCAGCGCCCAGCCCATCGTGAACGAGGCCAGCAGGCCGGCGAATCGCTTGCCGAAGAAGCGAATCCCCACCAGCCCGTTGAGGGCCGCGCCGATGCCGGGCAGGAGCGGGATCAGCCAGATGGATTCCATGACCGCAAGCTCACCAGCGCATGATCTGGATTTCGTCCATGTTCACCGTCTCCTTGTTGCGGTAGAAGGCGATGACGATGCCCAGCCCGACGGCCGCCTCGGCCGCCGCCACCGCGATGACGAAGACGACGAACACCTGTCCGGAGAGGTCCTGAAGCCGGTCGGCCAGCGCGATCAGGTTGATGTTGACCGCGTTCAGGATGAGCTCGATCGACATGAAGATGATGATGACGTTGCGCCGCACGAGGACGCCGATCACGCCGATCATGAAGAGCGCGGCCGACAGCAGGCTGTAGTGCAGCGGGGTGATCTCGAGCACGCGCTTTTCCTCTACAGGTGCCGCTTGGCCAGGACGATGGCGCCGATCATCGCCACCAGCAGCAGCATCGAGGCCACCTCGAACGGGATCAGGTAGCTCGTGTACAGCACCCAGCCGAGCTGTTCGGTGTTGCAGCTCACCGGCCCCCCGCAGTCGGCGAACGGCGTGCCGGCGCCGAACCCGCCGCCGGCCGCGGCCGCGGCCGATCCGCCGCCGCTGACGGCCGAGTAGACCGCGATGGCGATGACCTCGGCGAGCACCGCGCCGGCGAGCAGCGTGCCGGTCCAGGGCAGGCGCCGCGGGTCGGCGTAGCGCTCCGGGGCCTTCTTCAGGCTCACGAGCATGACGACGAACAGGTACAGGACGACGATGCCGCCGGCGTACACCAGCACCTGGATGACCGCGACGAACTCCGCGTTGAGGGTGACGTAGAGCACCGCCACCAGCAGGAAGTTCATCACCAGGAAGAGCACGCTGTGCACGGCGCTGCGGGCCGAGATCACCAGGATCCCCAGCCCCAGGATGAGCACCGCGAGCGTCCAGAACACCAGCGCTTCGGCCATCGTCCGCCCGCCCGGCTAGAAAGCCACCTTCAGGACGCCGGTCACCACCAGGTTGCCGATGGCGATCGGGATGAGCACCTTCCAGCCGAGCGCCATCAACTGGTCGTAGCGGTAGCGCGGCAGCGTGGCGCGGATCCAGATGAAGACGTACAGGAACAGGAAGATCTTGCCGATGAACCAGATCCACGGCGGGAGCAGGCCGAGGAAGGACAGCGCCGGCACGTTCGGGAACGGCGCCAGCCAGCCCCCGAAGAACATGATGACGACGACCGCCGAGATGACGATCATGTTGGCGTACTCGGCCAGGAAGAACAGCGAGAAGCGCATCCCGCTGTACTCCGTGTGGAACCCGCCGGTCAGCTCCGTCTCCGCCTCCGGCAGGTCGAACGGCGCGCGGTTGGTCTCGGCCAGCCCCCCGATGAAGACCAGCACCAGGGCCACCGGCTGGACGAACGCGAACCAGATGCCGCCCTCCCGCTGCGCCTCCACGATGCCGACCAGGCTGAGCGTGCCGGTGGTCAGGATGACGCTGACGAGCGTCATCGTGACCGCGATCTCGTAGCTGATGAGCTGCGCCGACGCGCGCAGGCTCGCCAGCAGCGGGTACTTGCTGTTCGACGCCCAGCCGCCCAGGATGATCCCGTAGACGCCGATCGAGGTCACCGCGATGACGAACAGCAGGCCGACGTTGACGTCGGCGAGGTAGTGCCACACCGGGTCCGGCCCGAACGGCACCACCGCGAACACCACGAGGGCCGGCGCCAGGCTCAGGATCGGCGCCAGCGTGAAGACGTACTTGTCCGCCCGCGCCGGCGTGATGTCCTCCTTGAGGATCAGCTTGATGGGGTCGGCTATCGCCTGCAGGATGCCGTACGGCCCGACGCGCATCGGGCCGAGCCGCGACTGCGCCCAGGCGATCACCTTCCGCTCCATGAGCACCAGGAAGGTCACCGCCACCAGCACCGCGTTCAGCAGCACCGCGATCTTCGCCAGCGGAACGAGGATTTCCAGCATGGGCTAGCGATCCACCTCGCCCAGCACGATGTCGATGGTGCCGATCAGCGCCACCACGTCGGCCACCAGGTGCCCGGTCACGAGCCGCTTCAGGCCCTGCAGGTTGCAGAACGACGGCGGCCGGACGCGGAAGCGGTAGGGGTTGGTCGACTTCCCGTCGCTGACGATGAAGTAGCCGAGCTCGCCCTTCGGCGACTCGATGGCGTGGTAGGTCTCGCCCGCCGGCGGCTTGAGCAGGCGCGGCACCTTGCCCATGATCGGGCCTTCGGGCAGGCCCTCCACGGCCTGCCGGATGAGCCGGATCGACTCGCGGAACTCGTCCATGCGGATGAGGTAGCGGTCGTAGGTGTCGCCCCGGCTGCCCAGCGGCACGTTGAATTCGAGCTCGTCGTACGCCGCGTACGGCTCGTCCTTGCGCACGTCGCGCGGCACGCCGGAGCCGCGCAGGGGCGGGCCGCACAGACCGAGCCCGATCGCCTCGTCGGCGCTGATGACGCCCACGTCCCGGGTGCGCTTGAGCCAGATCCGGTTGTTCGTCAGGAGCGTCTCGTAGTCGTTCAGCTTGCCTTCCATCAGGTCGCAGAACGAGAGGACCTTCCGGTCCCAGCCGGGCGGCACGTCGAGCGGCAGCCCCCCGATGCGCATCGAGTTGTAGGTCAGCCGCGCGCCGCAGAACTCCTCGAACAGGTCGAGCACGAACTCGCGCTCCCGGAACGCGTAGAGCAGCACGGTCATCGCGCCGATGTCCATCGCGTGGGTGCCGAGCCAGAGGCAATGGCTGGCGATCCGCTGCAGCTCCGCGAGCAGCGTCCGGAGGTAGCGCGCCCGGCGCGGCACCTCGATCTGCATCAGCTTCTCGACCGTCTGGCAGTAGCCGAGGTTGTTCGTCGCGGCGGCGACGTAGTCCATCCGGTCGGTCAGCAGGATGATCTGCGTCCAGTCGCGGTTCTCCGAGAGCTTCTCGATGCCGCGGTGGATGTAGCCGATCACGCAGTCGGCGTCGACCACGCGCTCGCCGTCGAGCTTCAGGACCACCCGCAGCACCCCGTGCGTGCTCGGGTGCTGCGGCCCCATGTTGATGACCAGCTCGTCCGTGTCGAACTGCGTCGCGTCGGCGCGCGGGGCTTCCAGGGTCATCGGCTCGGGTTCCGCCGTCCTACTCGATCTCGGCGTCGGCGTCCGCCGCGGCGCCGGCGCCGGCTTCGTCCGGAATGCCCCGCACGCGGAGCCAGTCCTGGGGGTTCTCCATCAGCAGCTCGCCCGGCCCCTCCAGCGGGTAGTCCTTGCGTTGCGGATGTCCCTGCCATCGATCGGGCATCAGGATCCGCCGCAGGTCCGGATGGTTCACGAGGTTGATGCCGAACTGGTCGTAGACCTCGCGCTCCAGCCAGTCCGCGGCCGGCCAGAGCGGCGTCACCGACTCGACCGGATCCTCCTCGCCGACCCGCGTCTTGACGCGCAGGCGGTGGCGGAGCCGCGTCGAGTACAGGCAGTAGACGACGTCGAAGCGCTTCTCGCGCGGGGGCCAGTCGGCGGCGGTCACGTCCGAGCAGTAGTCGAACGACGTGGCCGCGTCCTCCTTCAGGAAGCGCATGACGTCGAGCAGGCGGTCCGCGGCGACGATGATCGTCCAGTCCCCGACCCAGAACGAGACCTGCTGGACCGCCCCCGGCACGCCCCTCCGCACGGCGGCCACCGTCGGCGGAAGCTCCGCGCCCTCCGGCGGGGCCTGATCCGCGGGCGCCTTCGGCGGTTCGGGCGGCGCCTTCGGTTTCGGCTTGGGCCGGGGCTTCGCCGCCGCGGCCGGCCTGGCCGGAGCCGGCTTGCCGGCGGCGGCGGACTTGCCGGACTCCTTCGCGGCGGCCTTCCCCGCCTCGGACCCGACCGGCTTCTTTTCCTGGGCCTCGGACCCGGCGGCGGGTTTGCCGGCCTTCCCCGTGCCGGACTCCTTCGCGGCGGCCTTCCCCGCCTCGGACCCGGCGGCCGGCTTCTTCACGTCCGCCTCGGGCTTCGCGGAGGCCGCCGGCGCCGGGTCGGCCGCCGCCGCCCCGGCCCGTTCCGGCCGCGATTGGGTGTCGTCCGCCATGCGATCCGCTTCCAGCGCGCCCCTCAGGCCCAGTCCAGCGCGCCCTTGCGCCACGCGTAGACGTAGCCGACCACCAGGATGAACAGGAACACCAGCATTTCGATCAGCCCGAACAGCGCCAGCTCGTCCATGACCACGGCCCACGGGAACATGAAGACCGTCTCGACGTCGAAGATCACGAAGAGCATCGCGACGAGGTAGTAGCGCACGCTGTAGCGGTCTCGGGCGTCGGTCTCCGGCTCGATCCCGCACTCGTACGGCTCGAGCTTGACGCGGCTGTAGCGGCGGGAGTGGACGAGACGGGACAGCATCAACGTGAAGATGGCGAAGGAGACCGCCACCAGGATCAACAGGAAGATCGGGATGTAGGCGTCCAGCATCGTCGTCGCGCACCCTCCTCGCGGCTCTCCCCCCGCGGCTCGCCGCGGGAACACGAGGCGCCCCGGCCGAGCCACGCGGACCGGAAGGGTGCGACGTGCGGGCCGAAAACCGCGCGGATCATTGCACGTGGCCCGGGGGCTGTCAAGGCGGCCCGCGCCGCGCCCCGGCGCGCCCGCGTCGGCGTTCCAGCCGTGGGCGTCGAGCACCGGCCGCCGCCGCGCGCCCCGGCGCGCGCGCGGCGGCGTTTCGCGCCCCGCGTTCACGGGGTTTTCGACGCCGCGACGCCGCGGGCGCCTTGACGACCCCGCCGCGCGGACCTATACTGCCGGGACGGGGAACCGCCCTTGCGACACGCTTTCAGGATGCTCGCGTTCGTCCTCGCGGCCTTGCTCGCCGTCTGCGCGGCGGCCGCCGCGCAGACGGTGGAGCGCCGCCTGATCGTCTCCGTGCTCGACGAAGACGGGGCGCCGGTCACCGGCCTGCCGGCGGCCGGCTTCGCCGTCCACGAGGACGACGCCGCTCGGGAGATCCTGCGCGTCGAACCGGCCGGGGGCGGGCGGCGGATCGCCGTCCTGGTCGACACCAGCGAGGCCGCGATGCGGATGGTCTCCGACCTCCGCCGGGGGCTCTCGGCGTTCGTCGACGAAATGCGGGAAGGCAACCGGATCTCGATCATCTCCTTCGGCGGCCCGCCCCGCATCCTGGTCGAGACGACCGGCGACGCCGAACGCCTGCGGGAGGGGATCGAGCGCGTCTTCCCGCGGGGCGGCCAGGCCGCCTACCTGCTCGACGCCCTCCACGAGGTCGCGCAGGGGTTCACCCGCCGCCGGGCCGAACGGCCGGTCCTGGTGGCGCTGACGGTGGAGGGCCTCGACTACAGCAACCGCCGGAGCCGCGGCGTCCTCGAACGCATCGGCGAGAGCGGGGCCGCGTTGCACGTGCTGTCCGTGGAGGCGCGCCGGGGCGGGTTCGCGAGTCAGCCGCTGGCGTTCGGCGGGATCGCCGGCGGCGTCGACCTGCGCCGCCAAGTCTTCGAACGGGACCGCGTCCTGGCGGGCGCCGTGGAGACCGGCGGGCGCCATCGGGACCTGCTGGCGAGCTCGGGCGTCGAGCAGGCGTTGCGCGGCCTCGCCGCCGAGCTCCGCAACCAGTACCTGGTGGTCTACGCGCGGCCGGACCGGCTCGTCCCGCCGGAGGAGGTCCGGGTCAGCGTCGACCGGCCCGGACTCGAGGCGCGCGGAACCCTCCTCCGCGAGGACGGGGACCTTGACCGCTGACCTCCGGGCCGCCGGCCCGGGGGCGGCCCGGAAGCCGACGTGATCCGCCGCGCCGCAACCGCCGCCTTCGCCGCCGCGGTCCTCCTCCGGCTGGGGACGGCCGGCGCGCAGCCGCCGGACCAGCCGGCGCAGCCGCCGGCGTTCCGCGCCGGGGTGGACGTCGTCTCCCTCAACGTCACGGTGACCGACCGCGGCGGGCGGTTCGTCACCGACCTCGATCAGGCGCACTTCGCGGTGTACGAAGACGGCGTCCGGCAGGAGATCAACTTCTTCACGAAGACGCAGTTGCCCGTCGCGCTCGCGCTGCTCATCGACACCAGCGCGAGCATGGACGAAAAGATGGCGACGGCGCAGGAGGCGGCCATCGGCTTCGCGCAGCGGCTGCGCCCCGAGGACCTCGCCGAGATCGTCGACTTCGACAGCCGCGTGAACATCCTGCAGCCGTTCACCAACGACGTCGAGCTGCTCGAGCGCGCCATCCAGCGCACCGCGGCCGGCGGCTCGACCTCCCTCTACAACGCCATCTACATCGCGTTGCGGGAGCTGGCCCGGGCGCCGTTGCGGCAGGCCGACCTGCGGCGCGAAGCGGTGATCGTGCTGTCGGACGGCGAGGACACCTCGAGCCTGGTGAGCTTCGAAGAGGTCCTCGAGCTGGCCAAGCGCTCCAACACCGCCATCTTCTCCATCGGCCTGCAGTCCGACGAGAGCCGCTCGCGCACGGGGTTCCGCGAGGCGGACTTCGTCCTGCGGCAGCTCGCGCAGGAGACCGGCGGGCGCGCGTTCTTCCCGGAGCGCATCGAAGAGTTGCCGGCGATCTACCGGCGGATCTCGGACGAGCTCTCCAGCCAGTACTCCGTGGGCTACATCTCCGCGAACCCGCTCCGCAACGGCCAGTGGCGGCGCGTGATCGTGCGGGTCGACCGGCAGGCGGTCTCCGCGCGGACTAGGCAGGGGTACTACGCCCCGCGGGGCTGAGACCCCGCGGCCCGGGACGGCCCCGATGAACGCGCCCCCCCTGGCCCTCTACCTCGTCGCGGGCGTCGCCTACGCCGTCCACTTCGGAACCCGCGGCGCCGCTTCCGGCCGCGTGGCCACGGTGTCGCTGGTGTTCGGCGCGCTCGTGCACACGTTCGTCATCGGCATGCAGACGATGCAGGTCGGCCACGTGCCGCTGGCCGGCACCACCGGCGCCATCTCGGCCTTCGTATGGGTCCTCGGCCTCGCCTACCTCTACACCGAGATGACCACGGACGAGCGCGCGATGGGCGTCTTCATCGCGCCGCTGATGGCGGTCCTGCAGTTGATTCCGGCCGTCGGCAACAGCGTGGCGGCGCGCCCCCCGGTGCTCGAGAGCCGCTGGTTCGAGATCCACGTGTTCTCGCTGCTGGTGGCGTACGCCGCCTTCGCCCTCGCCTGCGTCATCAGCGTGACCTACGTCCTCCTCTTCCGGGAGCTCAAGGCCCGGCACCCCGGGGTCTTCTTCGCGCGCCTGCCGTCGCTGCAGGTCCTCGACGGCATGAACGGCCGCGCGGTGACGTTCGGCTGGGTGTTCCTGACGATCGGGCTGGCGGTCGGCGCGATCTGGCTGGCGCAGGTGCAACCCGGCGCGGCGGACCCGCGGGTGCAGGCGATGTCGCTCTTCGACCCGAAGATCTTCACCGTGCTGCTCTGCTGGATGGTGTACACGTTCTCGCTGCACGCGCGCCGCGCCTTCGGCTGGGGAGGCCGCCGCGCGGCGTGGCTGTCGGCGGTGGGGTTCGCGATCCTGATGCTGAACTTCGTGCCGATCGGGTACTTCGGCACGAGCAGCCACAACTTCTACTGAGGAGCCGTTCCGGCGCGGCGGCCAGGCATGCATCTGTTCCTGCTCGGGGCGAGCCACCACAGCGCGCCGGTCGACCTGCGGGAGCGCATCGACTTCGCCCGCCGGGGCGTTCCGGAGGCGCTGGCGGAGGTCGTGGAGGCCGCGGGCGTCGGCGAGGCGGTGGTGCTCTCGACCTGCAACCGGGCCGAGGTCTACACGCACTCCGAGGCCCCCGAACCCGTCGGCGACGCGCTCGCCGCCTTCATGAGCGCGTTCCACGACGTGCCGGAGCCGGAGCTGGCGCCCCACCTGTACCGCCGCCAGGGGGCGGACGCCGCGCGGCACCTGTTCCGCGTGGTGGCCGGACTCGACTCGCTGGTGGTCGGCGAGCCGCAGATCCTGGGGCAGGTCAAGGACGCGTTCGCGATCGCCTCGGAACGCGGCTACACCGGCGCGGCGCTGAACCGGCTGTTCCACACGTCGTTCACCGTGGGCAAGCGCGTGCGGAGCGAGACCGGGCTCGGGGAGGGCGCGGTGTCGGTGAGCTACGCCGCCATCTCGCTGGCGCGCAAGATCTTCGGCGAGCTGGCGGGCCGGCGGGCCCTGGTGGTCGGGGCGGGCGAGATGGCCGGGCTCACGGCCACCCACCTGCGCTCCCAGAACGTCGGGCGGATCGGCGTCGCCAACCGCAGCGCGGCCCGCGCCGCGGCCCTCGCCGCGCGGGTCGACGGCGTCGCCGTGCCGTGGGCGGAGATCACCGCGGAGCTGACCACGACCGACATCGTCCTGACCGCCACCGGCGCGCCGCGCTGGCTGCTCACCCGCGCGCAGGTGGCCGAGGCGATGCGGCCGCGCCGCGACCGGCCGCTGTTCATGATCGACGTCGGGCTGCCGCGCGACGTCGAGCCGTCCGCCAGCGACGTCGAGCAGGTCTTCCTCTACAACATCGACGACCTGCAGTCGATCGTGCGCGAGAACCTCGCCCGCCGGCAGACGCAGGTGGACCGCGCCGAGCTGATGGTGCGCGAGGAGGTCGACGGCTTCATGCGCTGGCTGCGCTCGCGGGGCGCCGTGCCCACGGTGGTGGCGCTGCGCCGGCACTTCGAGCGCACGCGGCGGCAGGAGCTGGAGCGGCTGGCCCCCAGGCTGGCCGCCCTGCCCCGTTCGGCGCAGGCGCGCGTCGACGAGGTCACCAGGCTGCTGGTCGAGAAGCTGCTCTCGGCGCCGACCGAACGGCTCAAGGCGGCGCCGGACGAGGAGGCGGTGGCGGCCGACGCCGACACGCTCGGCCGCCTGTTCGGACTCGACGAGCACGACGCCGGCGACCCGCGCCGGCGGGGGCCGCGGCGCCGCGAGCCGGCAGCCGCCGGCGGGCGCCCCCCGGCGGCGAGGAATCGGTGAGGGCGCCGCGCATCGGGACGCGCGGCAGCCCCCTCGCCCGCTGGCAGGCGGCGGCCGTGGCCGCCGCGATCGCGCGCGCCGGCGGGCCCGCCGCCGAGCTGGTGATCATCCGCACGAGCGGCGACCGGACGGCCGCGCCGCTGTCCGGCGCCGGGGGCAAGCGCCTGTTCGTCAAGGAGATCGAGGAGGCGCTGGTCGACGGGCGGGTCGACCTCGCGGTGCACAGCGCCAAGGACCTGCCGGCCGAGCGCCTGCCGGGACTGCGCGTGCAGGCGGTGCTGCCGCGGGAGGACGCGCGCGACGCGGTCGTCGCGCCCCGGTCGCGCGGGCGCCTCTCCGCGGACCCGGACGCGCTGTTCGCGCCCGGCGGGGCGCCGCGGGCCGCGCCCGGCGGGGCGGGGCCGGGGGCGCGGACGCGGACGCCCGGCGGGGCGCCGCGGGTCGGCACCGGCAGCGTGCGCCGGACCGCGCAGCTCCGCCATGCCTGGCCGCATCTCGACGTCGCCCCGATCCGCGGCAACGTCGGCACCCGTCTGGACAAGCTGGAGGCGGGCGGCTTCGACCTCCTGGTGCTGGCCGCGGCCGGCCTCGCGCGGCTCGGGCTGGACGCGCGCATCGCGGCCCGGCTGCCCGTCGATCTCTGCGCGCCGGCCCCCGGGCAGGGCATCGTGTGCGCCGAGCACCGCCGGGACGACCAGCGGATGCGCGAGCTGCTCGCGGGCGCCGCCGACCGTGACGCCTCGGCCGCGCTGGAGGCGGAACGCGCGCTCGTCACCGCCCTCGGCGCGGACTGCCGGACGCCGCTCGGCGGCGTGGCCACGGTCGCCGGCGACCGTCTCCGGCTGCGCGGCGTCGTCGCCGCGCCGGACGGCGCGAGACTGGTGCGCCACGAGGCCCGGGGGCCGGCGGCGGATCCCGCGGCTCTCGGCGCGGAGGTCGCGGCCGGGCTGCTCGCCGCCGGCGCCGGGCCGCTGCTGGAGGCGGCCCGGGGGGCATGACGCCGAAGGCCGGCGCGGGCCGGGGCCGGCGGGCGGATCGAGAGAACGGCGGGCGGCCCGTCACGACGCCGCGGAATCCGCCGCTGGCCGGGAAGCGGATCCTCGTCACGCGCCCGCGTGCGCAGGCGCCCGCGCTTTCCGAACGGCTCGCCGCGCTGGGGGCCGAGGCGATCGAAGCGCCGGCGATCCGCATCGTGCCACCGGACGACGCGCGGCCCCTGGACGACGCCCGCGCGGCCGCGGCCTCGTTCGCCTGGATCGTGTTCACGTCGGCCAACGCGGTCGACGCCTTCCTCGGGCGCCCGGGCGGCGGCGCGGCGGCGGCGCTCGCCGGCGTCCGGATCTGCGCCGTCGGACCGGCGACCGGGGCGCGGATCGCCCGGCACGGGCTGCCGGTGGACCTGGAGCCGGCGGACCACCGGGGCGAAGGCGCGGCCGAGGCGCTGCGGGCCGGGCGCGACCTGCGCGGCGCGCGCATCCTGCTGCCGCGGGCCGACCTCGCCCGACCGGCGCTGCCGGACGCGCTCCGGGCCGCGGGGGCGGACGTGGTGGAGGTGACCGCCTACCGCACGGCCGGCGTCCCCGGGTGGCCCGGAGGCGCCGTGCGCGAGATGCTCCGGCGGCGGCAGCTCGACGCGGTCACGTTCACCAGCGCGTCCGCGGTCCGCAACGCCGTCGAGTCGCTGGGCGCGGCGCGGGCGGTCGAACTGCTGCGATCCACCGTCGTCGCGGCGATCGGGCCGGTCACCGCCCGGGCCGCGCGGCGGCTGGGGGTGGAGACGGCGGTCATGCCGTCGACCTACACTACCGAGGCGCTCGCCGAGGCGCTCGCGGACCATTTTCGCGGTCACGGCGGCGGCGCCGCGGTTCGTCCCGATCGGGAAATCGCACCATGACCACACACGCCGCGGGGTCGGCGGACACCGGGAAGTCGACCACGCGCTTTCCCGATCGGGGAACCGCACCATGACCATGCCCGCCCCCCCGCCGTTCGCCGGAACGCCCGCGGCGCGCTCCGCCCGCGCCGGGAGCCCGGCCATGACCGCTTCTCCCCCGCTTGCGGGCGCGCGCCGGGCGGCGTCGGGGGAAACGCTGGTTCTGCCGCGCCGGCCGCGGCGCCTGCGCCGCTCCGCCGCGGTCCGCGGCCTGGTGCGCGAGACGCGCCTCTCCGCCGAGGCGCTGGTCCTGCCCCTGTTCGTCTGCGCGGGCGGCGGCGTGCGCCGCGAGGTGCCGTCGATGCCGGGCGTGTTCCAGTTGTCGGTCGATCGGGCGGTCGCCGAGACGGCCGCGGCGGCGGGCGACGGCGTGCGGTCGGTCCTGCTGTTCGGCCTGCCCCGCCCCGAGGACAAGGACGAAGCCGGCAGCGCCGCGGACGACCCGGAGGCGCCGGTGCAGGCGGCCGTCCGCGCGATCAAGCGCGAGACCCCCGACGTGCTCGTGGCCACCGACGTCTGCCTGTGCGAGTACACCTCGCACGGCCACTGCGGCCTCGTCGAGGGCGGCGAGGTGCTCAACGACGCCACGGTCGGCCGGCTCGCCCGCGTCGCCGTCTCGCACGCCGAGGCGGGCGCGGACGTGGTCGCGCCCTCCGACATGATGGACGGGCGGGTCGGCGCGCTCCGCGCGGCGCTCGACGCGGCGCGCTTCGAGGACGTCGCGATCATGAGCTACGCGGCGAAGTACTGCTCGGCCTACTACGGGCCGTTCCGCGACGCGGCCGACTCCACCCCCGCCTTCGGCGACCGGCGCACCCACCAGATGGACCCCGCCAACGTGGAGGAGGCGCTGCGCGAGGTGGCGCTCGACCTCGAGGAGGGGGCCGACGTGGTGATGGTCAAGCCGGCGCTGCACTACCTGGACGTCATCGCGCGGGTCAAGGACGAGTTCGGCTGTCCGACCGCGGCGTACCACGTCAGCGGCGAGTACGCGATGCTGAAGGCGGCGGCCCGCAACGGCTGGCTGGACGAAGAGCGGGCGATGCGGGAGGCGCTGACCGCCATCGCCCGCGCCGGGGCCGACGTCGTCATCACCTACTACGCGCGCGAGGCCGCGCGCCTGCTCCGTTCTCCGGCATAATGAGACGAGCATGTCCGCCGAAGTGATCGCGGTGCTCGCCGTCGGCGTGTCCCTGGCCGCTCTGACGCTGACCGCGCTGCGGCGCATGGAGACGCGCACGGAAACGCGCATCGGCGCCCTCGCGGCCGAAATCCGGGCCACGAGGACCGAGTTGAAGGCCGAAATCCGGAACACGCAGACCGACCTTCAGGCCACGAGGACCGAGTTGAAGGCCGAAATCCAGGCGGCCAGGACCGAGTTGAAGGCCGAAATCCGGGCCACGAAGACCGACCTCGAAGCGCGTATCGCCGACGCGAAGACCGACCTCGAAGCGCGTATCGCCGACGCGAAGACCGACCTCGAAGCACGTATCGCCGTCGCCGCGCTCGATCCGCGGCTGTCCGCCGTCGAACGCGGACAGGCCCGGACGGAGGGGCTGATCGCCGGCCGCGCCGAACCCGAGGAGACCGCGCGCGCATCGGGGGGATGACGGGTCCGGTCGTTCTCCGTGCGCCGCGCCCGCTCGCGCTGGTCTGCGCCCTCGGCGCCTGCGGCCCCGGCGCGGCCCCGGCGCCCGACGCGCCGGCGGAACCCGGCGGCGGGTGGTTCGTGGACGGCGCCGCGGCGGCCGGTCTGGACTTCGTCCACTTCAACGGGATGACCGGCCGGTTCTACTCGCCCGAGATGACGGGGCCGGGGGCGGGGCTGTTCGACTACGACAACGACGGCGACCTCGACGCGTACCTCGTGCAGGGCGAACTGCTCGGCGACGGCGAGCCGCTGCTCCCCCGGCCGGCCGGCCAGCCGCCGGGCGACCGGCTCTACCGCAACGACCTTGAGGTCGCCGGGAACGGCCGGCGCGCGCTCCGGTTCACCGACGTCAGCGCCGAGGCGGGCATCCCGGCGGAGGGCTACGGCATGGGGGTGGCGGCCGGCGACTTCGACGGCGACGGCTGGATCGACCTGTACCTGACCCGCTTCGGCCCCAACCGGATGCTCCGCAACCGGGGCGACGGCACGTTCGAGGACGTCACTGCCCGGAGCGGCACGGGAGACCCCGCCTGGGGCGTGCCCGCGTCGTTCTTCGACTACGACCGCGACGGGCGGCTCGACCTGTTCGTCGGCAACTACCTGAGCTACACCCTGGCGGGCCACACGCAGTGCTACGACCGGGCCGGCGCGCCCGACTACTGCGCGCCGGAGACGAGCCGGCCGCACCCCGACGTCCTGTACCGCAACCGGGGGGGCGGCGCGTTCGAGGACGTGACGGCGGCGGCGGGGCTCGGCCGCGAGTTCGGGCCGGCCCTCGGCGCGTCGGCCGCCGACTTCGACGGCGACGGCTGGATCGACCTCTTCGTCGCCAACGATCAGCGCGAGAACCAGTTGTGGATGAACCGGGGCGACGGCACGTTCGTCAACCGCGCGCTGGCGGCCGGCGCGGCCCTCGGCGCGGGCGGCAACGCGAAGGCCGACATGGGGGTCGACGCCGGCGACTTCGACAACGACGGCGACGAGGACCTGTTCGTCACCGAGCTGTCCGGGCAGGGCAGCACCCTCTACGTCAACGACGGCGCCGGCCTGTTCCGCGAGCGCGGCGCCGCGTTCGGGATCCGCGCCCCGAGCCTGCCGTACACCGGCTTCGGGACGGCGTGGATCGACGTCGACAACGACGGCTGGCTGGACGTCGTCGCGGTCAACGGGTCGGTCGTCCTGAACTTCGAGACGTTCGGGCCGGACAACCCGTTCGCCCTCGACCAGCGCAACCAGGTGTTCCGCAACCTCGGCGGCGAACGCTTCGAGGACGCGACGGACCGCGCGGGGGCGGTGTTCGAGCTGTCGGAGGTGAGCCGCGGCGCGGCGTTCGGGGACGTCGACAACGACGGCGACACCGACGTGCTGGTGGCCAACGCGGCCGGGCCGGCGCGCCTGCTGCTGAACCGGGCCGGCGATCGGCGCCGCTGGCTCGGCCTGCGGCTGGTCGGCCGCGGCGCGCCCCGCGACGCGCTCGGCGCGCGGGTGGAGGTGGTCCGCGCCGACGGCGTGACGGTCCGGCGCCGGGCGCGCGCCGACGGCAGCTTCGCGTCGGCGAACGATCCGCGCGTGCTGATCGGCCTCGGCGCGTCCGGCGCCGCCGCGCGGGTGCGCGTCGTCTGGCCGGACGGCGAGGTCGAAGAGTGGACGGACGTGCCCGCCGGCCGCTACACCACCCTGACGCAGGGAGGAGGCCGGCGGCGATGAACAGCGGGGCCGGTGGCCGCGGCGCGGCGATCCTTCCGCGGCGGGCGCGTCTCCGTGCGGCCGACCCACCGGCTTTCCCCGGCCACCCGGAACCGGAGCCGGCCGCGGCGCCGAGCCCGCCGCGCGGAACCCCGGCCGCGGCCCTCCCGCTCGCCTCGGCCGCCGCGGCGGTCCTCCTGGCCGTGAGCGCCGGTTGCGCGCCCGCCGCCGACGTCCCCTCGTCCGCACCCGCGAACGCGCCGGCGCCGCTCGTCATGCCCGACCTCTCCGGGCTGCCGGAACCGGCGCAGGCGCAGGTGCGGCGCCGGCAGGACGCCCGGCGGCGCGCCGAGGAGTCCGGCGCCCCGGCGGCCGCGCGGGCCGCGGCCTGGGGCGAGCTGGGCCTGATCCTGATGGCGACCCGCTTCCACGAGGCGGCCGAGACCGCGTTCGGCCACGCGCAGGCGCTCGCCCCGCGCCAGATGCGCTGGCCGTACTACCTCGCCCAGCTCCACCGCGCGACCGGCGATCAGCCGCGGGCGGTCGAGCGCTTCGAGCGCGCCGTCGAGCTCGACCCGACGTACGTCGCCGCGCTCGTCCACCTCGGCGAGGCGTACCTCGACGACGGCCGCGCGGCGGACGCCGAACCGCTCTTCGAGCAGGCGCTGGCGGTCGCCCCGGCCTCCGCCGCGGCGCTGTCGGGCATCGGCCGCGCGGCGCTGGCGCGGGGCGACGCGGCGCGCGCCGTCGAACACCTCGAGCGCGCGCTGGCGGTCGGCCCACCAGCCTGGGACGTCCACTACAACCTGGCGGCGGCGTACCGCGAAGCGGGGGACCCGGACCGGGCGGAGGAGCACCTGCGCCGGCGCGGCGGCGACCCGCCCGAGCCGCCGGACCCGCTGATGGACGCCTACGAAAGCCTGCTGCGGACCCCGCGCAGCTTCGAGACTCGCGGCGTGGCGGCGATGCGCGACGGCCGGACGGCCGAGGCGGCGGCGATCTTCCGGGAGGGGGTCGCCGAGACGCCCGGCGACGCGGCCCTGCGGCAGCAGCTCGGCGCGGCGCTCTTCGCCACCGGCGACACGGCCGGCGCGGCCGAGCAGTTCGAGGCGGCCCTGCGGCTCGACTCGGCCTCCGCCCGCGCGCACGCCGGCCTCGGCGCGCTGGCGAGCATGGGCGGCCGGCAGGCCGAGGCCGTGGAGCGTTTCGCCGCGGCCGTCGAACACGACCCCGACTACCTGGAGGCGCGCCTCGGGCTGGTGGACGCCTACCGGGCCGCGGGGCGGCCCGGCGACGCGTTGCGCCAGCTCGACCGGGCCGTCGAGCTGGCGCCGGACTTCGCCGACGTCCGGCTGGCCCGCGGGCTCCTGCTGGCGCAGCTCGGCCGCTACCGGGAGGCGCGCGAGCGGCTGGACGAAGCGCTGATCGTCTTCCCCGGACATCCCGGACTGACCGACCTGCTGATCCGGGTCCTGGCCGCGGCCCCGGATCCCGCCGCGCGCGACGGGCGCCGGGCCCTGGCGCTGAGCGAACCGCTGCTCGCGGCGCCCGCCGACCCGGCCCGCGACGAAACCGCCGCGATGGCCCTGGCCGAGGCGGGCCGCTACGCCGCGGCGGCCGAGCGGCAGCGCCGCGCGATCGCCGCGGCGGAACGGGCCGGAAACCCGGAGGCGGCCCGCGCCCTCGCCGCGGCGCTCCGGCGCTACGAGCAGGGCCGCCCGTCGCGCGCCCCGCTCGGCGGACCGCAACCCTGACGGCCCGCGCGGGAGCATCGACGCCGACGCCCGTTCCGCGGACCGCTGACGGCGCCGTCCCGAAAATCCAGATTCCCGGATCGAAAAACCAGGAATTCGGACGCCCGGCCGCCGGCCCCGGCCCGCGCGTGTCCGGCCCCGGCGCGCGGAAACGCCCGTTGGCAACGGGTTTCGACGGCGCAAGCGGCGTCGGCGGAGGCGGCTTCGGGACACGGCACGGCGATTGCTGTATAATCCGCCGCCCGCGAGAATTCGACCGGCATGCCGCCGGTTTGGCGGGCGACCGGAGGAGGACACCCGTATGCGACTCGTGAAAACGTTGCTCGTCGGAACGGCCGCGGCGCTGTTGCCGGCGGCCGGCTTCGCCCAGAGCGCGCTGACCGGTGAAGTCACCGACAACACCGGCGGCGTCCTGCCGGGCGTCACCGTGGAGGCGGCCAGTCCGGCGCTGATCGAAGGCTCGCGCATCGCGATCAGCGACGGCACCGGCCGCTACAACATCATCGACCTGCGGCCGGGGATCTACACCGTCACCATGACGCTGCCGGGCTTCTCGACCTTCGTGCAGGAGGGCATCGAGGTCCAGGCGTCGACCAACGTGACCATCAACGGGCAGCTCTCGGTCGGCGCGCTCGAAGAGACGGTGACCGTCTCCGGCGAGGCGCCGATCGTCGACGTGCAGAGCGCCGCCCGCACGGAGGTCATGCAGCGCGACACCATCGACGCGCTGCCAACGCCGCGCAACACGCAGTCCATCGGCTATCTGGCGCAGGGCGTGCGGCTGACCCGGCCGGACGTCGGCGGGGCGCAGATGATGGAGCAGGTCCGCATGTCCGTGCACGGGGCCACCCCGCGCCACACCACCATGCAGGTCGACGGCATGATCGTCAACTCGCAGATGGGCGACGGCCTGATCATGAACTACAACAACCAGGCGCTGAGCCAGGAGATGGCGATGACCACCTCCGGGAACAGCGCCGAGGTCGCCGCCGGCGGCCTGCGCCTGAACATGATCCCGAAGGACGGCGGCAACCAGCTCAGCGGGTCGAACTACGTCGGGTTCACGCTGAACGAGGGCTGGCAGGCCGACAACTTCACCCAGGAGGTCCAGGACCTCGGCCTGACCTCGAACCAGGGCGTCACCAACATCCACGACATCAACCCGGCCATCGGCGGCCCGATCCTGCAGGACCGGCTGTGGTACTTCGCGTCGGCCCGCGCCATCTCGGTCGACGAGCTCTTCCCCGGCGCCTTCCAGCCGACCCTGCGCACCGACGTGAGCCCCGAGGTCATCCAGGACTACTTCAAGCGCGGCGCGACGTTCTCGTGCACGGACCCCGGCGCGGGCATCGGCTGCACCGCGGACCATCCGGCCGTGGAGTCGGCCACCCGGGCCGTCGCCGAGCAGCACGTCCGCAGCGCCCTGTTGCGCCTGACCTCGCAGGTCTCGCAGCGCAACAAGGTCTCGGCCTACCTCGACCGCATCTTCAAGTGGAAGAAGCGCGAGTTCTCGGCCACCCGCGAGCCGATCCAGGCGGCCGGCTTCCGCGACCCGGGCCAGGCGAACTACCACACGTTCCAGGCCAAGTGGACGTCGACCATCAGCAGCCGCGCGCTGCTCGAGGTGGGCTACTCGCAGGTCTACGAGCGGCTGCTCATCGCCAACCAGCCCGAGTCGGCGCTGCGCGAGGTCTTCCCCGACAGCGTCCCGCTGCCCAACCTGCGGCCCGACGCGCCGGGGAACCTCCGCACGTGCATCGCGACGCCGTGCTACCACCCGGCCAGCTACGACCAGACCGGCCCGTGGTTCGCCAACGCGGTCATCGGCGACCTCTCCACCGGCCGCCAGACCAACAACTACTGGGGCGACATCTGGATCACGCCGTCCGACCGGCGCTATCCGAACGCGGCGCTGTCGTACGTCACCGGCTCGCACAACTTCAAGGTCGGCATGCAGTGGTCGTTCGGCAACGACGGCGACACCCGCAACCGGCCGGGCCACATCAACATCCGGCCCTACGGCGGGCTTCCGCAGCCCTGCGACCCCGACCCGTCCGTCCCCTGCGAGGACCGGCACGGCGTCGACGCGCTGAACTACCCGACGAGCTGGAACACCACGGTGCGGGCCGACCGCGGCATCTACGTGCAGGACACCTGGACGCTCGACCGCCTGACGATCAACGCCGGCATGCGCTGGGACTACTTCCAGTCGACGATCAACACGTTCCGCACCGGCGGCACCCTGGCGGGCGGCCGGTTCATCAGCCAGCGGGCGGCGCCGGCCATTCCGGCCACGCCGTACTGGAACGACGTCGTGCCGCGGATCAGCGCGACCTACGACCTGTTCGGCGACGCGCGCACGGCGCTGAAGTTCTCGATGAACAAGTACATGCGGCCGTACGCCAGCGGCCACGCCGAGCGCTACTCGCCCTACCGCGAGGTCAGCGACCGCCGCGACTGGTTCGACTGCGCCCTCAGGCCGTCGGTCCACGCCGATGGCGGGGACGGCAACCCGCGCGGCGACTGCGCCACCGCGGCCGACCTGGCCGGCCTGGCGGCGTCGCCGGACTTCTACCTGAGCACGAACTACGACGGCATCCCGCAGGACCACGAGATCGGCGTGCTCGGCAACTCCACGGTGTTCCAGGAGGGGGGCGTCGCGGTTCCGTCCTCGCAGCCCGCGGACGACCTGCAGCGCGAGTACAACTGGGAGTACAACGTCAGCCTCCAGCACGAGCTGCTGCCGCGCGTGTCGCTGAACGTCGGCTGGTACCGCCGCGTCTTCGGCGACATCGAGCAGCGCAGCAACGAGGCGCTGATCGCCTGCGACGTGTCCACCGCGCGGGCGGGCGTGCCCTGCGGGAGCTGGATCCCGTTCAACGTGACCTTCAACGATCCATCGGGCCGGATCGCGCGGCTGCGGGAGCTCGGACAGGACATCGACGTGTCGTCGGGTCCGTTCCTCGTGTACGACCTCGACCCGAACTACCGCGGCGCGGTCCGCAACCTGGACGTCACCTCGGACATCAACCGCAACTACTACAACGGGTTCGAGGTGAGCATGAACGCCCGGCTGCCGAACGGAGGGAACATCTTCGGCGGCTGGACCGCGCACCAGCACATCCAGGACACCTGCGGCCTGACCGCCAACCCGAACGGCGTCGGCATCGAGGACCCGATCCGCGGCTCCGACGAGAACATCCTGCGGGGCGGCCGCTTCTGCGACCAGAGCTCGCTCGGCATCCCGTTCCGCAACGACTTCAAGCTGTTCGCCGCCTACCCGCTGCCGTACGACTTCGAGTTCAGCGGCTCGATCCAGGCCTACGCGGGCGGCGAGCGGGAGATGCGCTGGTCCGTTCCGACCAGCGACTTCCCGGGCGGCGTGCGGACGCAGAGCGCCTCGGTGCAGTTGTTCGCGCCGGGCACCAACTACCTCGACTACTGGACGCAGGTGGACGTGGCGATCCGCAAGATCCTGCGCTTCGGCAACTACGAGTCGTCGGTGCAGGCGGACATCTACAACCTGATGAACTCCGCGGTGGTCGTCGACGAGACCGACTCGTACGGCGGCTCGTTCGGCCGGCCGACGCGCCTCCTGCAGGGGCGGCTGCTGCGCCTGGCGTTCCAGGTGAAGTGGTAGGCTGAACCCGGCTCGCGGCCGAGCCGTTTCCTTCGGGCCGGCGGGGGCGCGTCCCCGCCGGCCTTTTTCGTCGGCGAGGCCGGCCGCCGACGGCAGCGGTCCGCCGTGGCGAGCCGGTCTGCCGCACGGCAGCGGTCTCCGCGCCTCCGCGTCGACGGCGAGCAGCCCGCGCCCGCCACGCGAACCGGCTTCGACGGACCTGCGGCCGAATCAGCGGCCGGCAACGGCAAAGCCGCCCGGCGCCCCTCCCGCCGGCGTCGACGACCAGGACCGCCACGCTTCAACGGCAAGCCGCCCGGCGCCCCTCCGCGCCGGCTAAGCGGATTCCGACTTGACTGCCCGGCCGGCGCCCCCTACGATGACGACGTGGATGCACTGGTGAACCTCGCGCCGGTCGCCGCGCTGCTGGCGGCGTTCGCCTACTGGATCGACCGGCAGACCGGCCGGCGCATCGACGACCTCAAGGCCCAGAACCAGGTCACGTACGAACAGATCGGCAAGCGCATCGACGACCTCAAGTCCGAAAACCGCGCCGCCCACGAACAGATCGGCAAGCGCATCGACGACACCGGCAGGCGCATCGACGACACCGGCAAGCGCATCGACGACACCGGCAAGCGCATCGACGACCTCAAGTCCGAGAACCGCGCCGCCCACGAACAGATCGGCAAGCGCATCGACGACACCGGCAGGCGCATCGACGACCTCGGTCAGCGCGTCGACAAGCTCACCGACACGGTCAACGCCATCGTTCCCCGCGCACCCGCCGACCGTCGGAACGAGCCGTAGCGCCCCGTGGCGATGAAGCCGCCGCACCCGCCATGCTCGGCCGCCGCCCGCCCCGGGCCGAGCCGTCGCGCCCGTGGGGGTGAAGCCGTCGCGCCCGCGGGACGAGGAGCGAACGACGTGACCAGCGCACGGCCCGTCCTCAAGTTCACGTACGAGGACTACCGCACGACGCCGGAGGACAAGCGCTACGAGCTCCTCGACGGAGATCTGCTGATGACCCCGGCGCCGAACCTGAAGCACCAGCAGGTGTTACTTCGTCTGAGCGGCAGACTGGGGCCGTTCATCGAGGAACGGGCGTTGGGGGAGCTGTTCGTCGCCCCCTGCGACGTCGTGCTCTCCGACCACGACGTCGTGCAGCCTGACCTGCTGTTCGTCTCGCGGGAACGCGAGCGCCTGCTGAGCGGCGGCGACGCCGTGCGTGGCGCGCCGGATCTGGTGGTCGAGATCCTCTCGCCGGCCACCGCCGGCCGCGACCGCGGTTACAAGCGCGCGCTCTACGCCCGGCACGGCGTGGCGGAATGCTGGCTGGTCGATCCGATCGACGAGACCATCGCGATCCACCAACTGCAGGACGGCGCGCCGGCCGTCGCCCACACCTTCGGCCGGGGACGAACCCTGCGCTCGCCCCTGCTCGCCGGCTTCGCGCTCGATCTGGCAGCCGTCTTCCCCTCCTGACCGGCCGACACCGGCGATCGACGCCCGCTGATTCCATCTCGGACGGGACACGCACGCCGACATCACCGCCACGACAACGGCCAAGCCGCCCTGCACCCTTCACGCGAAGCCGACTCCGGGTTTGACGCAACCCGCCGCGGCCCCCTACGATGACGACGTGGGCACGTTGATCGAGCTCGCGCCGCTCGCCGCGTTGCTGGCGGCGTTCGCCTGCTGGATCGACCGGCGGATCGGCAAGCGGTTCGACGACCTCGAGTCCGAATTCCGGGCCGCCCACGAGCGGACCTGCAAGCGCTTCGACGACCTCGGTCAGCGCATCGACGATCTCAATTTCGGAATCCGGGACGCTCACGAACGAACCGGCAGGCGCATCGTAGCCGCCGACCGTCGGACCGGGCCGTAGCGCCCGTGGTGAAGCCATCGGACCCGCGGGACGAGGAGCGAACGACGTGGCCACCGCGCAGCCCGTCCTCAAGTTCACGTACGAGGACTACCGCACGACGCCGGAGGACAAGCGATACGAGCTCCTCGACGGAGATCTGCTCATGACCCCGGCGCCGAACCTGAAGCATCAGGACGTGCAATGCCGCCTGGGGCGGCGGCTGGCGCAGTTCATCGAGGAACGGGTGCTGGGGAGGTTCTTCTTCGCCCCCTGCGACGTCGTGCTCTCCGACCACGACGTCGTGCAGCCGGACCTGCTGTTCGTCTCGCGGGAACGCGAGCAGCTTCTGAGCGGCGGCGACGCCGTGCGGGGCGCGCCCGATCTGGTGGTCGAGATCCTCTCGCCGGCCACCGCCGGCCGCGACCGCGGCTACAAGCACGCGCTCTACGCCCGGCACGGCGTGGCGGAATACTGGCTGGTCGATCCGACGGACGAGACCATCGCGATCCACCGGCTGCGCGACGGCGCGCTGGCCGTCGCCCACACCTTCGGCCGGGGACGAACCCTGCGCTCGCCCCTGCTCGCCGGCTTCGCGCTCGATCTGGCGGCCGTCTTCCCCTCCTGACCGGCCGACACCGGCGATCGACGCCCGCTGATTCCATCTCGGACGGGACACGCACGCCGACATCACCGCCACGACAACGGCCAAGCCGCCCTGCACCCTTCACGCGAAAGAAGCCGACTCCGGGTTTGACGCAACCTGCCGCGGCCCCCTACGATGACGATGTGGGCACGTTGATCGAGCTCGCGCCGCTCGCCGCGTTGCTGGCGGCGTTCGCCTGCTGGATCAACCGGCGGATCGGCAAGCGCTTCGACGATCTCGAGTCCGAATTCCGGGCCGCCCACGAGCGGACCTGCAAGCGCTTCGACGACCTCGGTCGGCGTATCGACGATCTCAATTTCGGAATCCGGAACGCTCACGAACAGGCCGGCAGGCGCATCGAGGCCGCCGACCGTCGGACCGGGCCGTAGCGCCCGTGGTGGTGAAGCCATCGGACCCGCGGGACGAGGAGCGAACGACGTGGCCACCGCGCAGCCCGTCCTCAAGTTCACGTACGAGGACTACCGCACGACGCCGGAGGACAAGCGATACGAGCTCCTCGACGGAGATCTGCTCATGACGCCGGCGCCGAACCTGAAGCATCAGGACGTGCAGTTCGAGTTGGGCTTCCAACTGGGACGGTTCATCAAGGAGCGGGCACTGGGAAAGTTCTTCTTCGCCCCCTGCGACGTCGTGCTCTCCGACCACGACGTCGTGCAGCCCGACCTGCTGTTCGTCTCGCGGGAACGCGAGCGCCTGCTGAGCGGCGGCGACGCCGTGCGGGGCGCGCCCGATCTGGTCGTCGAGATCCTCTCGCCCGCCACCGCCGGCCGCGACCGCGGCTACAAGCGCGCGCTCTACGCCCGGCACGGCGTGGCGGAATACTGGCTGGTCGACCCGGCGGACGAGACCATCGCGATCCACCGGCTGCAAGACGGCGCGCTGGCCGTCGCCCACACCTTCGGCCGGGAGCAAACCCTGCTCTCGCCCCTGCTCGCCGGCTTCGCGCTCGATCTGGCGGCCGTCTTCCCCTCCTGACCGGCCGACACCGGAGATCAACGCCGCTCATTCCATCTCGAACGGGACACGCACGCCGATCGCACCGCCAACGACGACGGCCAGGCCGCCCTGCACCCTTCACGCGAAAGAAGCCGACTCCGGGTTTGACGCAACCCGCCGCGGCCCCCTACGATGACGACGTGGGCACGTTGATCGAGCTCGCGCCGCTCGCCGCGTTGCTGGCGGCGTTCGCCTGCTGGATCGACCGGCGGATCGGCAAGCGCTTCGACGACCTCGAGTCCGAATTCCGGGACGCTCACGAGCGGACCTGCAAGCGCTTCGACGACCTCGGTCAGCGCATCGACGATCTCAATTTCGGATTCCGGGACGCTCACGAACGAACCGGCAGGCGCATCGTAGCCGCCGACCGTCGGACCGGGCCGTAGCGCCCGTGTGGTGAAGCCATCGGACCCGCGGGACGAGGAGCGAACGACGTGGCCACCGCGCAGCCCGTCCTCAAGTTCACGTACGAGGACTACCGCACGACGCCGGAGGACAAGCGCTACGAGCTCCTCGACGGAGATCTGCTCATGACCCCGGCGCCGAACCTGAAGCATCAGGAGGTACAGTTCCGACTGGGAAGCAGACTGGGGCGGTTCATTGAAGAACGGGCACTGGGGAAGTTCTTCTTCGCCCCCTGCGACGTCGTGCTCTCCGACCACGACGTCGTGCAGCCCGACCTGCTGTTCGTCTCGCGGGAACGCGAGCGCCTGCTGAGCGGCGGCGACGCCGTGCGGGGCGCGCCCGATCTGGTCGTCGAGATCCTCTCGCCGGCCACCGCCGGCCGCGACCGCGGCTACAAGCGCGCGCTCTACGCCCGGCACGGCGTGGCGGAATACTGGCTGGTCGATCCGACGGACGAGACCATCGCGATCCACCGGCTGCAGGACGGCGCGCCGGCCGTCGCCCACACCTTCGGCCGGGGGCAGACCCTGCGCTCGCCCCTGCTCGCCGGCTTCGCGCTCGATCTGGCGGCCGTCTTCCCCTCCTGACCGGCCGACACCGGCGGCGTTCTGCCCTCGTCCAGGAGGGCCAGCGCGAATGGCGGCGGAAGGTTGCACGGGGCCAAGCAGCATCGCACGGCCACCGGACCGCCCGCGGCGCCGGGTACTCAGCCGAGCAGGCGGAGGGCGCCGACCACGATCCCGGCGATACCCACCAGCGCGCCGACGATGGCGCCGGCTTGGACCAGCATCGCGCGGTAGATGCGCGCTTCGAGGGCCGTGAGGTCGGCCTTGGTGGCCAGCGTCTCGACGTCGACGGCGGCGGCGTCGTGCTCGGCCGCCTGTCGAACGGCGTCGGTGATGGCGTCGGCCTGCGCGTCGGTGAGGTCGGCGGCCGTCAGGCCGCGGGCGATGGCGTGCGTGTCGAACATCCTGACGGCAGGATATCACGAGCGGAGGCGCTTCACGACCCGCGTAAATGCCGATTTGACCTGACCGGCCGGAGCCCCTACGATGAATGATTGCCGCGGCCGGCGGCGAGACAGGAAAGACCCACGTGGCCACCGCGCAGCCCGTCCTCAAGTTCACGTACGAGGACTACCGCACGACGCCGGAGGACAAGCGCTACGAGCTCCTCGATGGAGATCTGCTCATGACCCCGGCCCCGAACCTGAAGCACCAGCGGGTGCAGTTCGAGTTGGGAAGCAGACTGGGGCGGTTCATCAAGGATCGAGCACTGGGGGAGTTCTTCTTCGCCCCCTGCGACGTCGTGCTCTCCGACCACGACGTCGTGCAGCCCGACCTGCTGTTCGTCTCGCGGGAACGCGAGCACCTGCTGAGCGGCGGCGACGCCGTGCGGGGCGCGCCCGATCTGGTCGTCGAGATCCTCTCGCCCGCCACCGCCGACCGCGACCGCGGCTACAAGCACGCGCTCTACGCCCGGCACGGCGTGGCGGAATACTGGCTGGTCGATCCGACGGACGAGACCATCGCGATCCACCGGCTGCGCGACGGCGCGCTGGCCGTCGCGCACACCTTCGGCCGGGGACAAACCCTGCGCTCGCCCCTGCTCGCCGGCTTCGCGCTCGACCTGCGTGACGTCTTCCCGTCCTGAACCGGCGCCCGCACGCGGCCTCACCTCCCGGGTCTGAAGCGCGCCCGCCCGCCATCCGGGAGATGACCAGGATGACCAGATCCGGCTTGGCTGCTAGACTGCATCAGTGACCAGAACGGCCATGGTGTCGGAGTTGAAGGCGAAGCTGAGCGGATACCTCGCGCTGGTGCGCGGTGGAGCCACGGTGACCGTGTGCGACCGCAAGACGCCGATCGCGCGGCTCGTGCCGTTCGACGGAAACCACGGGGGACTCGAGGTCCGGGAGCCGATCGACACCGCGGGCCTGTCGACGCTCCCGAACGTCAGGCTCGGCAAACGGATCGACGTCGTTGCGCTCCTGCGAGCGGACCGGAACCAGCGGTGACGATCCATCTCGACACGAGCACGGTGCTTCGCGTGCTGCTGCGCGACGGAGAGCCGATGGCGGAGTGGGGAGCATGGGACCGGGCGTATTCCAGCGAATTGATGGGCGTCGAGGCGTGGCGGGTGCTTGACCGCCTGCGGCTGGTACGAGCTCCTCGACGAAGATCTGCTGGCGACGCCGACTCCGAACCCGCGGCACCAGGAGTGCAATGCCACCCTGCGCCCTTCACGCGAAAGAAGCCGACTCCGGGTTTGACGCAACCGCCGCGGCCCCCTACGATGACGATGTGGGCACGTTGATCGACCTTGCGCCGCTTGCCGCGCTGCTGGTGGCGTTCGCCTGCTGGATCGACCGGCGGATCGGCAGGCGCTTCGACGATCTCGATGCCGAATTCCAGGCCGCTCACGAGCAGACCTGCAAGCGCATCGACGACCTCGGTCAGCGCATCGACGACCTCGGTCAGCGCATCGACGACCTCGAGTTCGAAATCCGGGACGCTCGCGAACGGACCGGCAGGCGCATCGCGGCCGCCGATCGTCGGTCCGGGCCGTAGCGCCCGTGGTGGTGAAGCCATCGCACCCGCGGGACGAGGAGCGAACGACGTGCCACCGCGCAGCCCGTCCTCAAGTTCACGTACGAGGACTACCGCACGACGCCGGAGGACAAGCGTTACGAGCTGCTCGACGGAGATCTGCTCATGACCCCGGCGCCGAACCTGAAGCACCAGCGGGGGTTGTCGACGTTCGACAAGGGGGACTTCAAGCCAGGCGGACGTGGTGCTCGTCGTCCACGTCGGTCCGGCTGATGACGAGGTAGCGGTGCGACGCCGCCGCCAACGGCGCGACGGCGCGCGCCTTCTCCCGCAGCCGGCGGGCCACGCGCGCCACGTCGACGGTCCTGCCCCACTTGCACTCGACGAAAGCGGCGCGCTCGCCGGACGCGTCGACGGCGATCAGATCGATCTCGGTCCGGGCGTCCCAGTAGCGGCCGATCCGCAACGGCCGCCAGCCGAGCAGCCGCTCCCCGTCGGCGATCAAGTGCTGGCGGCAGAGGTCCTCCCAGGGCGGGCCCATGAACGTGTCGAGGTCGGGAAGCACGACGGCGTCGAGCAACTGCCGGCTGCCGCCCGCTTCCAGCGTCGAGCGGTGGGGGTAGACGTAGCGGAACCAGAAGCGCAGGAAGGGGTCGGCCAGGCGGTACAGACCCCGGCGCGAACGTTCCGGCCGGACCTCGGTCACCGGCGTCTCGCGGCGGACGAGGCGCAGACGGCGCAGGACGTCGAGATACTTGCCCACGCTGGCGTGCGCGACGCCGGCGTCCCCGGCGATCTCGTTCGGGCGGGTCCTCCCCGCCGCCAGGGCGTGCAGGACGGCGAAGTAGGCGCCGGGGTCGCGCAGTTCCTCGCGGACCAGGAACTCGGGCTCGGCGTAGAGCGGGCCGGCGGGCGACAGCGCCAGCGCGTGCGCCGCCGCGCGGGGGGATTCGTGGCGCGCCACCTGCTCGGCGTACGCCGGCACCCCGCCGAAGAGGCCGTAGGCGACCGCCCGCTGCTCGAACGGCCAGTCCGGGTAGAAGCCGGACACCTCGTCGAAGGACATCGGCCGCACCTCGAGCTGCGCCGTGCGGCGGCCGTAAAGCGGCGCCCGCGGGTCGGCCACCGCGGCGTCCAGGACGGAGAAGGACGACCCCGTCAGCATCAGCTTCACCGCGTCGTCGTGGCCGTCCCACGCATGCTGCAGCAGCGCGTCGACGCCGGGAGCGCTGCGCTGGAGATACGGCAGCTCGTCGAGGACCAGCGGGACCCGCCGGCGGCCGCAGCGCGCCAGCGCGTACTCGACGGCTTCGCTCCAGCCGGGGAACCGCGTGCGCGCCAGCAGCGGATCGTCGAACGTGCGCGCCAGCTCGCGCGTGAACAGCCGCAGCGCCTCCGGGGCGGTGCTCAGCGGGCACGAGAAGAACGCCAGCGGCCGGCCGCGGCCGAACTGCCTCAGCAGCGCCGTCTTGCCCAGCCTGCGCCGCCCGTAGATGACGAGCAGCTCCCGGCGGTCCGACGCCGCGAGCCGCTCGAGCAGGGCCAGCTCGCCCACCCGGTTGACGAATTCACTCATGCCGGAACGGTAACATGCTTGTAAGCAACTTGCTCGAGAGCATCATCTTCACGCCGAGAGAAATCCTCCCGGGGTTTGACGCGGCCAGCCGCAACTCCTACGATGACGAGGTGGATACGGTCAACGCCCTCGTTCCACGCGCGGCCGTCGACCGTCGGGCCGGGCCGTAGTGTCCCGTCACCCGACCGCCCCGGAGGATCGCCGAGATCGGCGGCGAGACGACAGGACCCCGCGTGGCCGCGGCGCGATCCGTCCCGTCGGCACGCGCCGGGCGGCGAGGGCCGCGATGGCGGGACTGCTCGCCGCCGCGTGCGGGGTCGATCTGGCAGGTGTACGTCGTGCCGGCCGACTTGCCGCGATGGCGGGACTGCTCGCCGCCGCGTGCGGGACGCCGCCCGCCCCGGAGCCGCGCTCCGGGACCGCGCCGGCGGCCCTCGCGGCGGACGGTCCCGTCACCTTCGCGCGCCACGTCGCCCCGATCGTCTTCGAACACTGCGCGCCGTGCCACCGGCCGGGGGGCTCGGGGCCCTTCCCGCTGCTGAGCCACGGCGACGCCGCCCGGCGCGCGCGCCAGATCGCCGAGGTGACGGCCAGCCGCTACATGCCGCCCTGGCTGCCGGAGCCGGGTCACGGCGAGTTCGTGGGCGAGCGGCGCCTGACCGCGGCGCAGATCGCGACTCTGGCCGCGTGGGCGGAGTCCGGCGCCGCCGAGGGGGACGCGGCCGACCTGCCGGCGCCGCCGGTCTTCGCCGACGGCTGGGCGCTGGGTGAACCGGACCTGACGGTGAGCCTGCCGGCGCCGTACGTCCTGCCGGCGGAGGGCCCCGACGTCTTCCGCAACCTCGTCCTGCCCCTGCCGGTCGGCGAGACCCGCTGGGTCCGGACGGTGGAGCTGCGTCCGGGCGACCCGCGCTTCGTGCACCACGCGATCATGGCGATCGACGACACGTCGTCGTCGCGCCGCCGCGAGGCCGAGGAGACCGAACAGCCCGGGCAGCCGGGCTTCGGCGGCATGGAGATGGGCCTGGCGTTCATGCCGGACGGCCACCTGATGGGCTGGACCCCCGGCATGGCCCCGAACCCCGGCATCGACGGCCTCGCCTGGCGCCTGGACCCGGGAACCGACTTCGTCGTGCAGCTCCACATGCTGCCTTCGGGACGCCCGGAGACCATCGCGCCGACGGCCGGCTTCCACTTCGCGGACGCGCCGCCGTCGGGGCCGCCGCTGTACCTGATCCGGCTGGACGCCGACCACCTGCTCGACGTCCCGCCGGGCGACCCCGCCTTCGTCGTCTCCGACGCGGTCACGCTGCCCGTGGACGTCGAAGTGCACGCGGTCTATCCCCACGCGCACTACCTGGCGACGTCGATGGAGGGCCGCGCGGCGCTGCCGGACGGGACCGAACGGTGGCTGATCCGCATCGACGACTGGGACTTCGACTGGCAGGACGTCTACCGCGTGCGCGAGCCGTACGTGCTGCCGGCCGGAACCACCCTGTCGATGCGCTTCACCTACGACAACTCCGCGGACAACCCGCGCAACCCGAACGATCCACCGCGGCGGGTGCGGGCCGGCAACCGCTCGGCGGACGAGATGGCGCACCTGCAGCTCCAGGTGCGCCCGCGGCGCGCCGCCGACCTCGTGCCGCTGCGCGAGGCGCTCTACCGGCGCGCGATCCGCAGGAACCCGGCGAATCCGTGGTCGTACTACGAGCTCGGCAACGCGTTGCTGGAGCAGGAGCGCCTGGACGAGGCGGCGGCGCAGTACCTGGCGGGGCTCGGCGCCGACCCCGCGCACGTGCCGTCCCGCGCCGGCCTCGGCGCAGTCCGCGAGCGGCAGGGACGGCTGGACGAAGCCGCGGCGGAGTTCCGGGCCGCGGTGGAGCTGGACGCCGGCTACGCCGACGGACACTACAACCTCGGCAGCGTGCGGCTCGCCCAGGGCCGCGCGGAGGAGGCGGCCGGCCATCTGCGCGAGACGCTCGCGCTGGAGCCCGGCCACGCGGCGGCCCACACCAACCTGGGCCATGCGCTACGCGAGCTCGGCCGGCTCGACGAGGCGCTGACCCACCACCGCGAGGCGCTACGGCTGCGGCCCGGCTCGGCCGAGGCGCACAACAACCTCGGCACCGTGCTGGCGGTCGCCGGACTGCTCGACGAAGCCGTCGACCACTTCCGGCGCGCGCTCCGCATCCGGCCGGACCACGTCGAGGCCCGCCGGAACCTGGAGCTGGCCCGCGAGATCGCGGCCGAGCTGGAACGGGCGGGTCTGCGCTGAGGCCGCCGGGCGGCCCCCGCCGATCCGGCGAGACCCGCGCCGCGCCGGGCGGTCACGACCGATCCCGGACGAACCGGCCGCGGAAACCTGATCGGGTCCCCGCATGGCCACCTCCGTCGTCGACGGCTTGGCGGCAGCCTCTCCGAGGCGTCCGGCGGCTACTCGATGCGAATGGGGTCGCCCTGGTCCGCGAGATCGATCGCGAGGTCGTCCGGCCCGGCCGGATAGTCGTTGGACTGCAGGATGAACGCGAGCACGTCGTTCAACTCCTGCGCCGTCATCCGGCCCGGCGCGTCCTGCGGCATCGTGGCGTTCGTGAAGTCGGCGAGCTCCCACAGCGTCGCGCCGCTCCACCCGCCGATGAAGCCCGAACCCTTCAGGCCGGGCGCCATCTCGCCGCCGAACAGGTCGTCGGCGTGGCAGGCGGCGCACTGGGCGCGGTACGCCGCGCGGCCGCGCGTGGCCTGCTCGGCGCTGAAGACGCCGTCGTTGACGGTGCGCTCCTGCGCCGACGCCGCCACGGCCGCGGCCGAGAACAGAACGAGAGCGAAACGGGACGTGATCGAAACTGACATGCGCTCAACTCCTGGCCGCCTATTCTGTCACATTCGCGGCGGCCGGGCGCGCGGGGGAAACCGATTCTCGGGTTTCCCGGACAGCCGGGCGCGCGCCGCGGCGGATTGCCGGCCCGGTGTCGCCGAGCGGTTGCGCGCGGGGCGGATCGGGACGGCCGGGCGCGCGCATGGCGGCAGGGAAGATTGCCAGGAGATCGAGAACGATCGAAGATACCGCTCGGCGCCGGACTTCGCGCGTCATCCAACATGCCCGATCCACTGCACGGAATCCGCGTCCTCGACTTCGGACGCTTCATCGCCGGCCCGTTCTGCGCCGCGCTGCTCGCCGACCTCGGCGCGGACGTGATCCGCGTCGAGAAGGTGGGGGGCGGCGAGGACCGGTTCCTCATGCCGGTGACCGAGGCCGGCGACGGGGCCTTCCACCTGCAGGTGAACCGCGGCAAGCGGGGGATGACGCTGGACCCGCGCGCGCCGGAGGGGCGCCACGTGCTCCGGCGGCTGGCGGCCACCGCGGACGTGGTGGTGGCGAACCTGCCGGACGCGGCCCTGCGGACGCTCGGGCTGGACTACGAGGCGCTGTCGGCCGTCCGGCCGGACGTCATCCTGGCCAGCGTCTCGGCGTTCGGGGCGGGAGGCCCGTCTTCTCACCGGCTCGGGTTCGACGGGGTCGGGCAGGCGATGTCCGGCGTCATGTACCTGTCGGGGCGTCCCGGGGAGCCGACGAAGGCGTACTGTCCGTACGTCGACTTCACGACCGCGCTCGCGGCGGCGGCCGGGACGCTGGCGGCGCTGCTCGTCCGCCGCGACACGGGGCGGGGACAGCACGTGCGGGCGTCGCTGCTGGCCTCGGCGCTCACCATCGCCAACGGCGTGCTGATGGAGCAGGCGGCGATCCGGCCCGACCGGGTGGCGACGGGCAACCGTAGCCAGACGCAGGCGCCGTCCGACGCCTTTCGCACGCGCGACGGCTGGGTGCTCGTGCAGTGCATCGGCCAGCCGCTGTTCCGGCGCTGGACGGAGCTGGTCGGCGAGCCGCGCTGGCTCGACGACCCGCGCTTCGCCGACGACCGGTCGCGGGGCGACCACGGGGCGATAGTCAGCGGGCGGATGGCGGCCTGGTGCGGGGAACGGACGACCGCCGAGGCGCTGGCCGCGCTGGACGCGGCGCGCATCCCGGCCGGGCCGGTGCTCTCGCCGCAACAGGTGCTCGACGACGCGCACGTGCGGGCCGCCGGCTTCCTGCGGTCGGCCGCCTCTCCCGGCGCGGCCGCGGAGGCGCCGGTGGCCGAGACCCCGTTCTCCCTGTCGGCGGCGCCGGCCCGCGTCCGGGGCCGCGCCCCGGCGCTCGGCGAGCACACCGACGCCATCCTGGCCGGCCTGGGCTATTCCGCCCCCGCGATCGCCGCCCTCCACGAACGCCGCGTGGTCTGAGCGCCGGACGGCGCGCCACTATACTCTTGCGCGATGAACCCCGCGCGGGACACCGCCGGCGCGCCGGTGCTCGTGGTGTCCTGTTCGCTGAACTCCGCCAGCCGCTCGCACGCGCTGGCCGTCGCCGCGGCGGCGGCGCTGGACGACGTCGGCGCGCCCCGCGAGCTGCTGGACCTGCGCGAATGGGACCTGCCGATCTGCGACGGGCAGGCCTGCTACGACCATCCGTCCGTCGCGCCGGTCACCGGGAAGGTGGCGGCGGCGGCGGCGATCCTGGTCGCCGCGCCGGTCTACAACTACGACCTGAACGCCGCCGCCAAGAACTTCGTCGAGCTGACGGGGCGGGCCTGGGAAGAGAAGCCGGTCGGGTTCCTGTGCGCGGCGGGCGGGAACCGGAGCTACATGGCGCCGATCGGCTTGGCCAACAGCCTGATGTTCGATTTCCGCTGTCACGTCGTTCCCCGCTACGTCTACGCGACGAAGGAGGACTTCGGCGCGTCGCGCGAGCCGCGGCCGGAACTCGCCGGGCGCATTCGACGGCTCGCGCGGGCGGCGGTCGAGCTGGCCGCCGCGCTGCGCTGGGCGGCGGCCCGGCGTGGCGGAGATGCGGCCCGCGGCGAGGGGGATCGACGTCCGTGACGGCCGCCGAGGCGCCGCGCAGGATCTCCAGGCCCGCCGGGGCGGCCCGCGGCGAAGGGGATCGACGCCCGTGACGGCCGCCGCGGCGCCGCCGGCCGCGCCGAGCCGCGCCGCCGACTTCGACCTCACGCCGGAGCAGCGTCAGGTGCGGGCCGCCGTGCGGGAGTTCGCCGAGCGGGAGATCCTGCCGTTCGTCGAGGAGCACGAGCGCGCCGAGCGGTACCCGGCCGAGCTGATCCGCAAGCTGGCGCCGCTCGGCTACCTGTCGCCGCTGCTCCCGGAGCGCTACGGCGGGGGCGGCTCCGACGTCGTGACCTACGGCGTCATCTGCGAGGAACTGGCCCGCGTCGACTGGGTCGTGGCGTCGGTGGTCTCGGTGACGAACTCGCTGGTCGCGGGGTCCCTCGTCCGCTTCGGGACCGCCGCGCAACGGGATCGCTGGCTGCCGGGCGTCTGCGACGGCTCGGTGCTGACCGCGGCCGCGCTGACCGAGCCCGGCGGCGGGAGCGATCTGGCGGCGGTGCGGACGCGGGCGGAGCGGACCGGCGGCGGCTGGTCGCTCAGCGGGTCGAAGGTCTTCATCTCGCACGCCGCGCACGCGGGCCTGCTGCTGGTGGCGGCGACGGTCGATCCGGCGCGGCGCCACCGGGGCGTCACGGTCTTCCTGGTCGATCCGCGCGCCGCGGGCGTGCGGATCGACGATCTGCCGATGCGGACGCTGAAGCGGGACAACCTGGCCTCCATCCACTTCGACCGGGTCGCCCTCGGCGACGACGCCGTGCTCGGAGAGGCGGGCCGGGGGTTTCCCATTCTCGCCGCCGCGCTCGACATGGGGCGCTTCTCGGTGGCCGCGCGCTGCGTGGGACAGGCGCAGCGGGCCATCGACCTCAGCGTGCCGTACGCGGCGGAGCGGGAGGCGTTCGGCCGGCGGATCGGCGAGTTCCAGATGATCCAGCAGAAGGTCGCGGACATGATCTGCCGGACCGAGTCGGCCCGTGCGCTCGTCTACCGCCTCGGCCGCATGAAGGACGCCGGCATCGAGCGCTGCTCCGTCGAGGCTTCGATGGCCAAGCTGACCGCGAGCGAGGCGGCCACCGCCAACGCCCTCGACGCCATCCAGATCCACGGCGGCTACGGGTTCTCGGCCGAGTACGAGGTCGGGCGCCTGCTGCTGGAGGCCAAGACCCTGGAAGTGGGCGAAGGCACGAGCGAGCTGCACCGCGGCGTGATCGCCGAGCACGCGCTCGGCCTGCGCAGCCGCTAGGAGTCCGCGCCGTGGAACGGCGCGGACTCCCGCGGGCCCGGTCGGGCGCCGAGCGGAGCCGTCGGGCGACACTTGGCGGCGGAGTCCGCACCGTGGAACGGCCCTTTTCGTCCCCGCGGCGTCGCGCGCCTCCCGGGCGAGCCGGTCGCTTTCCTCGACCATCGCCTCGAGCGCCGGCGTGAGCTGGTAGCCCGCGGCCTGCATCTCGCGCGCCGCGCGCGCGAAGGCGTGGACCGTCTCGGCGGACGTGCCCACCTGCCCGCGCACCCGCGCGGCCTCGTCGGAGAGCGCCTCGAAGCTGCCGACGCCGGTCAGGACGTCGACGGCCATCCGGTCGACGGCCGCCGCGTGGCTGCCGGCCACCTCCTGCATGGTGTCCCCGTAGTCCTGCCACGCCTGGTCGCCCTCCCGGGTCGCCTGCGTGGTGTCGTCGAGGGACTCCTCGGCGCCGAACAGGGCGGAGACCACCTCGTACAGCGCCCACACGATCCCGAGCGGGCCGAGCAGTCCCCGCCAGAGGAACTTGATGAAGCCGGCCGCGACCCGCATCGCGGTACCGAGCCGGCCGATCGCCTTCGTCGCCCCCGCCGCCGCCGGCGGCGTCTTCGTCACACCGAAGAGCAACCCCTTCCACGCGTGGCCGGCGAGGACGAGGCGGCGATACAGCCTTGGCAGCAGCGGGAGCACCCCCCCGATACCGAGGCTGACGGCCCCGAGCACAGGCGCCAGCGCCAGGAGTGCGACGATCCCCGTCTGGATGCCCTGCGGCAGCGCCCCGAATGCGCGCGCGAGCTCGACGCCGCGGTCCAGCAGCGGGCGGATCCCGTCGAGCGCGCGCGACAGGATGGGCACGAGGGCATCGCCGAGCTCCTCCCGCACGCGGCGGAGCTCGGCGAGCAGGACGCGCCAGGCGTGGCCGGCCGCGTCGACGCCGCCCGTCTGCGCCTGGAACGCCTGCGCCGTCGCCCCCGCCGCGCCCGCCATTTCCTGGAGATTCGCTTCGAACGTCGCGGCCGACCCGCTGGTGAGCTGGAACACCGAGCCCAGGACCTCGGAGCTGCCGAACAGCTGCGCCACCGCCTCGGTGCTGCCATCGGTCTCGCCGATCAGCAGGTTGAGCGCGCCCTTCAGGCCCTTGGTCTGGATCAGGGTCTCCGCGCTGACGTCGCCGAGCCCCCGCATGACGTCTCGGAGCGCCGGCGTCGGCTTCAGCAGCCCGATCAGGATCGCCTTGAGCTGCGTCGACACCTCGGCCGTGCTGCCCGTGACGCCGCTGAGCGTCGCGTAGCTCGCCGCCAGTTCCTCCTGGGCGACGCCGAGCTGCGCGGCCAGGGGCGTCGTCTTGCCGATCGCCGCGGCGAGCTCGGGGAACGAGGTCTGCCCCAGGCGCACGGTGACGAACGCGAGGTCGCTGGCCTTCTGGACCGCCTCGGCCGACGTGTCGCCGTAGGCTTTCGTCACCGCGCTCGTGAGCGCGATCGCGTCTTCAGTCGTGGCGACCCCGGCCGCGGCCGCCTCGGAGTTGATGCGCAGGATCCGCATCGTCCGGCCGGCCTGGTCGCCGAACGCGGAGATGGTCTGGTAGAGGCCGGCGGTCAGGTCCTGGGAGTCCCGGCCGTGCGCGACCGCGAGATCCTGCACCGCCGTCTTGAGCTCGGTGACCCGCCGGGCGTTCTCGGGGATGAGGGTGGCGACGTTCGCCATCCCCTTGTTGAGCGCCATGCTGGCGCGGCCCGCCGCCACCGCGACTCCGCCCAGAGCCGCCGAGAAGCCGCCGAGCGCCAGACCCGCCTGCGTCCAGTTCTGGGCGCTCGCGCGCAGGCTTCTCAGGCTCGCGCGCGCGCGCCTCACCCCCGCAGTAAAGGAGGCGTCGGATGCCTCGAGGCGGACCTGAAGCTTGCCGATTACGCTTGCAGCCATCGCCTTCGGGTTCTACACTGTCGGCATATGGAGGCGCTGATACTCGTCGCGGGTGCGGTCGCGTACCTCGCCGTGGCGGCCATCCCGATTGTGTTGCTGCTGGATTTGTTGGTCGCCGCCATCGTCAGCGCCTTTTTCGCCGATCCGCCAGACGGCATCTAGCCCGCCCTCCTCACCCGGCGGCTCGCCACCCGTCGCGCGGACGCCGGGGCTGGCGTCTGGCGGCCATCACCACGGCCCTCCCGCGACGACCCCGATCGGGGTCCACGCCCCGCCGCCGAGCGAGATCATGCAGGCGCCGCCCGGCCCGGCGTCAGCCCGGACGCCCAGGGCGAGCGACTCGGCCTCGTCGCCGCCGAGGTCGACGCCGCGGGCCTCGCCGCGGCGGACCGGGACGTATCCGCCGGGCGGCCGGCCCGGCGTCGTCAGCCCCCGGCCGGCGCAGCAGCCCGGGCCGTGCCCGGTCGCCCGGCGCACTGGCCGACCGTCTCGTCCAGCATCGAGGCCGCGGCCCGCAGCGTCTCCGCGGTCGAACCGACCACTTCGGCGGCGGCGCGCTCGCCGGCGGTCCGCCCGGCCTCGGCGCCGGTGACCATCCCCGCCGAGCGCCCGGCCCCGCGTCCCGCCCGCTCGCCCGCCTCCATCGCCCGGCGGATCCCGTCGCGCCGGAACCGCGCCGCGTCGCGCCGCGCGCCCCGTGGCCATGATCTTGCCGATGGTGACACCGCCCGCGGCCAACCGAGGGCGGCTACGCGCCTGCGGCCATGACCGTTTGGTTGTGCAGATCGCCCCGTTTCATCCCCCGCGGGGGCGGCTGCTGACCCGCGGCACTGATCGTTCACCGGGAGCCGAACGGAGCCGCGAGGCGACGATTGGCGGGCTGGCGGCCCGTGAAACTCCCGGCGTCCCGCCCGCGTAGAACTCCTTGAAGAGGGACGATCGAGCAAGGGGGGAGCATCTTGGCCAGCCACGACCGCCGCCGCATCGGAGCTGTCGCCGCCGCGTTCGGGATCGGGTTGCTGGCGCTCGTCCCGGCGGACGTTCTCGCCGGTCAGCCGGCGCCGGCCGTCGGAGAACCCGCCGGGACGCCGACGCGGACCGAGCCGCCGGCGCCGAGCGCCCCGGCGGCCGGCCAGCCCGCGGCGGCGGCCGGCCAGCCTGACGGAGCGCGGCCGCCGGACGATGCTTCCGGCGCCGGCGCGGCCGGAGGCGCCGGGAACGAGGCCGCTCCGCAAGCCTCGGCCGAGAGCGCCCCCGGACGCGGCGCCGCCGATACCGCGCCCCCCGCGGCGGGCGCACCGGAGTCCGCGGCGTCCGGGGAGGAAGAGTCCGTAGCGTCCGGGGCGGAGGAGACCGCGGCGTCCGCCGCCGCCGGCCGGCCCGCAGCCGTGAACCCCGCCGGGCAGGCCGCCGAGTCTCCTGCGGCCGTGAACCCCGCCGCGCCCGCGGCCGGGCAGCCCGCCGAGTCCGCGGCCGGGCGGACACCGGCCGGCGGGGAGAACGCTCCGGAGCCGAGGGCCGACGGACGAACCGCCGACGTTCCCGATGCCCGGGACGACGAGCCGCCGGCCGACGCCCCGGAGCCGCGGGGGATCACCCGTGGAGACCTGGTTCGCGTGGGCGGCTCGGTCACGATCGAGCGTGGAGAGCGGGTCCGGGGTGACGTGGTGGTGATTCTGGGCGGGCTCGACGTGGAGGGCGAGGTGACCGGCGACGTCGTCGTGGTCGCCGGGTCGGCCCGCTTCGGGCCGCGGGCCGTGGCGCGCGGCGACGTCACCGTCGTGGGCGGATCGTTGCAGCGGGCGTCCTCGGCCGTGCTGCGGGGCTCGGTGACGGAGATCGGCGTCGGGGGCGTCCGCGGTCCGGCGGACTCGGGCGGGTGGCGGTTCGGATGGCCGCGCGGGCGCTGGTTCGGCAGCGCGGACCTGCTCGGCACGGTCATGCGGCTGTTCGTCCTGGGGCTGCTGGCGTGCGGCTTCGTGCTCGTGGCCCGGGTCCCGGTCGAGCGGATCGCGCGGCGGGCGCTCGCCGAGCCGCTGAAGGCCGGCCTCGTCGGCATGCTGGCGCAGATGCTGACCGTGCCGGCCTTCGTGCTCGGCATCCTCGGCTTGCTGATCTCCATCGTGGGGATACCGTTCCTCCTCCTGCTGCCGTTCGCCGTCATGGCCGTCGGGCTCGTCATGCTGGTCGGGTTCAGCGGCGCGGTGCTCGGCGCGGGCGAGCTGGCCCGGAGCCGCATGGGCGCGCCGGGCTCGGCCGCGTTCGCCAGCGTCTGGGCCGGCGTCGCCCTCATCCTGCTGCCGAGCATGGCCGGCGAGACGGTGGGCCTGGCCGGGGGGCTCTTCGGCGGCCTGGGCGTGCTGCTGGTGCTGGCCGGGTTCCTGGTGGAGTACGCCGCCTGGACCGCGGGGCTCGGGGCCCTGATCCTCAACCGGTTCTCGCCGCTCTCGCCGGCGCCGGGCGCTCTCCCGCCCGGTGGTCCGCCGCTGCCCGCCGCGCACGTCCCGCCGCCGCCCTCGGCGCCGCCCGTCGATCCGGCCGTCGCGCCCGCTCCCGCTCCGCCCGCGCCGCCGCCGATTCCCGACACCGGGGCGCCGGACGCGGGTCGGGGCGGCTGACGCGGCTTACCGCGGCCGTGCGCGTGCTTCCGGGCTGCTATCATCGGGATCCAGCGGGACCATGGTGCAGACCGTCACCCACGAGGCGCGCACGTCCGGGCAGGGCGACGTGATCGACATCACGGAGGCGGTGGCCGCGGCGGTGTCCGGTTCCGGGCTGGCCGCCGGGATCGTGACCGTCGCCGTCGTCGGCTCGACCGCCGGCGTCACGACCATCGAGTACGAACCGGGCGCGGTGGCCGACCTCGGCTCGATGTTCGAACGTCTCGCGCCGCGGGCCGGCGCGTACCGGCACCACGAGCGGTGGGGCGACGACAACGGGTCGAGCCACGTGCGCGCCGCGCTGCTCGGCCCGTCCCTGACCCTGCCGTTCACGGACGGGCGGATACGGCTGGGCACGTGGCAGCAGGTCGTGCTCGCGGAGCTCGACACGCGCCCGCGGCGCCGCGAAGTCGTCGTGCAGATCCTCGGAGAATAGGACGCCCCGCGTGTCGCCCGACCTCCCCCACCTGAAGGTGACCCTCGACAACGGGCTCGACGTCATCGTGCACGAGGACCACCACTGCCCGATCGTCGCGGTCAACGTCTGGTACCACGTCGGTTCCAAGAACGAACGGCCGGGCCGGACGGGGTTCGCGCACCTGTTCGAGCACTTGATGTTCGAAGGTTCCGCGCACCACGACGGCGGGTACTTCCGCCCGCTGCAGGAGGCCGGGGGCGCGCTGAACGGCTCGACCAGCGCGGACCGCACCAACTACTGGGAAGTGGCGCCCCGGGGGGCGCTCGAGAGGGCGTTGTGGATGGAGTCGGACCGCATGGGGCACCTCCTGCCGGCCCTGACCCGCGAGAAGCTCGACACGCAGCGCGACGTCGTCCTGAACGAACGGCGCCAGAGCTACGAGAACCGGCCGTACGGGCTGGCCTCGATGACGATGATGGAGGCCCTCCACGGGCCGGAGCATCCGTACCGCTGGCCGGTCATCGGCTGGCCCGGCGACGTGCGCGCGGCGACCCTCGACGACGTGCGGGAGTTCTTCGCGGCGTACTACCATCCGGCCAACGCGTCGCTGGCCATCGCCGGCGACGTGGACGCCGGCGACGCCGTCCGGGCGGCGCGGGAGCACTTCGAGGAGATCCCGGCGGGCCCGGCGCCGCCCGGCGTGGCCGCCGCCCCGCCCCCGGCCGGCGGCGGGTCCGGCGCGCTGTTGCTGGAAGATCGGGTGGAGGCGCCCCGGCTGTATCTCGGCTGGCTGACGCCGCGACTGTTCGGGCCCGGGGACGCCGAGCTGGATCTGGCCGCGGCGGTGCTGGCCGGAGGCAAGTCGTCCCGGCTGTACCGGGCCCTGCTCCTGGATCGGCGGCTGGCCACGGACGTGACGGCGCACCAGCACTCGATGGAGATCTCGGGCCACTTCACGGTGGTCGCGACCGCGGCCCCGGGCCGGACCCTGGCCGAGCTGGAGACGGTCGTCGACGCGGAGATCGCCCGGCTGGCCGCCGACGGTCCGACGGCCGCCGAGCTCGAGCGCGCCCGCAACCTGCTGGAGGCCGACGCGGCCCGGCAGCGGCAGTCGGTCGGCGGGTTCGGCGGGCGGTCGGACCAGCTCAACCTGTACAACGTCTACGCCGGCACGCCCGCGTACGCCGCGGCGGATCTCGGCCGCTACCCGCGGGCGACGCCGGACGGCGTGGCGGGCGCCGTGCGCGCGCATCTCGGCGCCGGGCCGCGCCTTGCGCTCAGCGTCGTCCCGGCCGGCCGCCGCGACGCCGCGCTCCCCGGCTCCGTCCGGGCGGAGACCCGCTGAGTGGCGGTCGACAGGAATCGACTGCCCCCCGTCGGTCCGCCGGCCCCGTTGCGGTTCCCCGGCATCGGGCGCGAGACCCTGCCGAACGGCGTCCGCGTCCTGACCCTCGAACACCGCGAGACGGAGCTGGTCGTCCTCGCCCTGCTCGTGCCGTCCGGATCGGCGGCCGACCCGCCGGGGCGCGAGGGGCTGGCCGCCTTCACCGCCGCTCTGCTGGACGAGGGGACGCGGCGGCGGCCGGGCCTCGACCTGCACGACGAGCTCGGCCGCATCGGGGGGCGTCTGGGTGTCGACGTCACGAGCGACGCCACGGTGCTCTCCGTCACCGCCCTCGCGCGGCACGCCGGCGACGCGCTCGCGCTGCTGACCGAGCTGGCGGCCGAGCCGCGCTTCGACCCGCGGGAGGTCGAGCGGGTGCGGGCGCTGCGGATCGACCGCATCGCCCAGACGCGGCACGTGGCCCCCGCGCTGGCCGAAAGAGCGTTTCTACGGGCCGTGTACGGGACGGACCCGTACGGCCACCCGCCGGCCGGCGGGGAGACGGCGCTCGCCCGGACCTCGGTCGACGACGTCCGGGCGTTCCACGCCGCGCACTACGCGCCGGACCGCTGGACCCTCGTCGTGGCCGGCGGCGGCGCGCGCCCGCGATGCCCGGGGCTGGAGGCGGCCGCGTCCGCCGCCCCGCCGCCGCCGGCGCCGGCCGCTGGCGCGCCGGGCGCTGCCGTGCGCGCGGCGGACGCCGCGTCCGCCGCTCCGCCGCCGCCGGCTCCGGCCCGCGGCTCCGCGGCGCGCGGCGAGGAGGACGGGCCGGCGCCCGGGCGGCTGACGTTCGTGCCGCGCCCGGGCGCCGTGCAGTCCGAGATCCGCATCGGACACCGGGGCATCGAGCGGCGCGCCGCGGATTACCCCGCCGTCACGGTCATGAACATGGTGCTCGGCGGGCAGTTCGTCAGCCGGCTCAACCTCGATCTGCGCGAGAAGAAGGGCTATACCTACGGCGTCCGGACCGCGTTCGAGGGCCGCCGCCGGCCGGGGCCGTTCACGCTGCGGACGGCCGTGGACGCCGCCGTGACCGCCGACGCGATCGGGGAGGCGGTGCGCGAGATCCGCGAGATCCGCGACGGGCGTCCGGTGACGGAGGACGAGCTGGCGGCGGCCCGCCCCGCGCTGACGAGCGGCTACGCGCTCCGCTTCGAGACGCCCGGGCAGGTGGCGCACGCCGCGCTGCGCCTCGCGCTGTTCGGCCTGCCCGACGACGAGTACTCGACCTTCGCCGAGCGGGTGGCCGGCGTCGACGCCGCCGCGGCGGCGCGCGCGGCCCGCCGGCGCCTCGACCCCGACGCCCTCCGCGTGGTGGTGGTCGGCCCGCCGGAGGTCCGGCCGACGCTGGCCGGACTCGGGTTCGGAGAGCCGGCCGAGGCGGCGGTGGACGAATTGGTCCGATGATGGTAAACCGGAACCTGCGCCGGTTCGTCCTGTATTCCGAACGCCTGGATCCATGTCCCTGGTCCGTTTCAGCATGAGCCTCGTCGGGATCGCCGGCCTGCTGGCCGCCGTGCTGGCGGCGGCGACGATCTGGCTGTTGTTCACCGAACCGGTGACCGTGTCGGACGCCGTGACCGGGGGCGACGTGACCCCCCTCGTCCGCGAGCTGGCCGGGCTGCTCTACGAGGCGGTCCGGAGCCTGCTGCGTTATCTCCACGTGTGGGCGTAGCCCGCCGACCGCCGCCTTGCGGCTCCGCTCGGCGCCAACCCAGTCCTGCACGAGTCCGCGCCGTTCCTGCGGAGCAGGCTCCCGGCCGCGCAAGCACCGCTCGAGCGGGCCGGGCAGTGCTACCATCGCGGGTCATGAGCGTGAAACAAGTCGGCGTCAAGGACGCCCGCCGCCTGCAGACCGAAGAAGGCTGCACCTACATCGACGTCCGCTCGACGCCCGAGTACGACCAGGGGCATCCGGCGGGCGCTCTCAACGTGCCGCTGCTGCACCTCGATCCGGCGACCCGGCAGATGCGGCCGAACCCCGACTTCCTGGCCGTCGTCCAGGCGGCGCGGGCCCCGGACGCCGGGCTGCTGATCGGCTGCCAGATGGGCGGCCGCTCGGCGCGCGCGGCCGAGATGCTGGCCGCGGCCGGCTACCGCGACGTCAGCAACGTGCTCGGCGGCTTCGGCGGCGCCCGCGACCAGTTCACCGGCCGGGTGCTGCACGAGGGGTGGGCGGAGGCCGGACTGCCGGTCGAGTCCGAGGCGCCGCCCGGCGGCAGCTACGACGAGTTGCGGGCGCAGGTGAAGGGCGGGTAGAACGGCGCGACTCCCCGCGGGACCGGTCGGGCGCCGGACGGAGCCGCAAGGCGACGATTCGGCGAGCCGCCGGCCGCGCTACCCGCGGAGGGGGGCCTCGCAGGCGGCGGCCACGGCGAGCAGGCGGTCCGTCTCGCCGCGCCGCCCGGCGAGCTGCGCGCCCGCCGGCAACCCGTCCGCCGTCCCGCACGGGACGGAGATCGCGGGGTGGCCGGTCAGGTCGAAGAGCTGCGTCAGCCGCAGGGTCAGCGCACGGGTGGTGTCCGTGACGTCCCCGATGCGGATCGACGCTACGCCGAGGCGGGGCGGCGCGACAGGCAGCGTCGGCAGCAGCAGCGCCGCGCGGTCCGCGAGCGCCGCGTCCACCTCCGCGGCGAGCACCCGCCGCCCCCGTTGCGCCCGCGCGTAGTCCTCGGCCAGCACGGCGCGGCCCAGCTCGAGCCGCAGGCGCACGCCCCGGCCGTACGCCTCCGGCCGGGCGTCGAGGTCCGCGCCGTGGCGTTCGACCGCCTCGGCGAGCTGCGTATGCAGGTAGATCGGCGCGGTGTCGGCGGCGTGGGGCAGGTCGACGTCGTCGATCCGCCAGCCCGCGCGTCGCAGCCGCTCCACGGCGGCGGCGAAGGCGTGCTCGACGGCCGGCTCCAGCACGTCGAGGAAGTAGCGCCGGGGGACGCCGAGGCGCGCGCCGGCCGGCGGTGCGGTCCCGCGCCCGGCGTCGCGGCCCGCGTCCGATCCGCCGCGCAGGACGCGGTGCAGCAGGGCCGCGTCGGCCACCGAGCGGGCGATCGGCCCCACGTGGTCGAGCGACGGCGCCAGGGGCACGACGTCGGCGGCGTTCACCTCGCCGTGGGTGGGCTTGAGTCCGACCACGCCGCAGGCCGAGGCCGGGATGCGGATGGAGCCGCCGGTGTCGGTCCCGATCGAAGCCAGCGCCATGCCCGCCGCGACGGAGACCGCCGAGCCGCTGCTCGACCCGCCCGGGACGCGGCCGGGCGCGTGGGGGTTGCGCGTCGGCCCGTGCGCCGACTCCTCGCCGGTGGTGCCGAAGGCCAGCTCGTGCAGGTTGCACTTGCCGATGAAGACGGCGCCGGCGGCCCGCAGCAAGGCGGTGACCGGGGCGTCCGCCGGCGCGCGGCGTCCGCGGCGCGTCCGCGAGGCCGCCGTGGTCGGCGCGCCCGCCAGGTCGATGACGTCCTTCAGCGAGACGGGGACGCCGTGCAGCGGCCCGCGGTCGATGCCGCGGGCCAGCTCCCGGTCCAGGCCGCGCGCCTGCCGCCGCGCCTCGCCGGACAACACGGCGATGAAGGCGTTCAGGGCCGGGTCGCGTTCCTCGATCGCGGCCAGGTGCTCCTCCACGAGCGCGGCCGCGGTGGTCTTCCCGCCGCGCAGGGCGCGCCCGACGTCGGCGATGGTCGCCGCGGGCGCCGCGAGCGCCGCTCCCGTCCCGCGTCCCGGCGGGAACGGGTCGGCGCTCGCGGCGTCTTCCCCGTCCGGGCCGGCGTCTTCCCCGACCGGGCCGGCGTCTTCCCCGACCGGGCCGGCGTCTTCCCCGTCCGGGCCGGCGTCTTCCCCGACCGCGTCGCCGCCGCGCGCCCAGTCCGCCGCCCGCAGCGCGCGGGTGGCCCGCGACAGCGCGTCGAGCAGCGGTTCGAGATCCGGCAGGCCCCGCCGGACGGCGTCGCGCCGCGCCCGTTCGTACCAGTCGTCGAGCTGCATGCCGCGGTCAGATCAGCGCGTCGTCGCGGAACTCCTCGCCGCGCGCGAAGCGTCCGGGATCGAAGGCGCCGACGTCGAGACGCGTCGACGCGCCGGTCAGGAGCAGCTCGGCCAGGGCCGCTCCCGTCGCCGGGGCCATCATCAGCCCGTGTCCGCTGAAGCCGTTGGCGAGGTGGAAGCCCGGCAGCCCCGGGTGTTCGCCGAGCAGCGGGTTGTGGTCGGGCGTCATCTCGTAGAGGCCGGCCCAGCCCTCGACCAGCTCGGCGGCCTCGAAGGCCGGCAGGCGGGCGACGAGCGCGGGCCGGAAGTCGGTGGTCCAGCGGTCCCAGTCGCAGTCGAAGCGTTCTCCCGGCGGCTCGTCGAGCCTCGTGCGGGCGACGATGATGCGGTCCGGGTCGTCCTCGGCGGCCGGATCGTCGTGGCGCCAGTGGACGCCGCCCGGATCGACCACCACCGGGAAGCGGTACGGCCAGCGGCGCGGCAGCGCGCAGCGGAACAGGTGCTGCCGGACCGGCTCCACCGGCAGCGCGAGGTCCGCGAGGGCGGCGAGTTTCGCGGCGAAGGGGCCGGCCGCGTTGACCACCGCGCGGGCGTCGAACGCCCTGCCGTCGGCGAGCGTCACGCCGCGCATCCGCCCCGCGGCGGTCCGCAGGCGCGTGACTTCGCCGGTGACGTACGCCGCCCCGGCGGCCGCGGCCGCGTGCCGGAACCCGGCCAGCACCTCCCGCGGGTTCGCGTAGCCGTCGTCCGGCCCGAAGACGCCGAAACGGACGTCGTCGAGGGCCAGGTCCGGAACCAGGGCGCGGACGGCGTCGACGTCGAGGCGTTCGACGCGCGCGCCGAGCGCGCGCTGCCGCTCGCAGCGGCGCGCCAGCCGCTCGGCGTTGCCGTCGTCGGCCAGGAACAGGTAGCCGCGCTGCCGGAACCACGCCCGCGGCTGGTGCTCCGGGGTCCGCATCGCGGTGTCGAACCGCTCGTAGAACCGGACGCCGTGCTGGGCGAGCCGGACGTTCGCGGCGGACCCGAACTGCTGCCGCACGCCGCCCATGGCGAGGAACGACGAGGCCCGCCGGTACGTCGGGTCGCGCTCGACCACGACGGCCTCGCCCGCGAAGCCGCCGGTCTTCAGATGCCAGGCGATGCTGGAGCCGACCACGCCGCCGCCGACGATGACGATGCGCTCGGAGGACATGGATTCTGAGTCGGGGCGGAGGGCCGCAGGGGCGGTTCGCCATCGCCCGCCAACCGTCGCCTTGCGGCTCCGCTCGGCGCCCAGCCAAACCTGCAGGAGGCCGCGCCGTTCTACGGCGCAGACCCCGCCCGCCAATCGTCGCCTGACGGCTCCGCTCGGCGCCCATCCTTTCCGAACAGGAGTCCGCCCCGTTCTACGGCGCAGACCCCGCCCGCCAATCGTCGCCTGACGGCTCCGCTCGGCGCCCATCCTTCCGAACAGGAGTCCGCCCCGTTCTACGGCGCGGACCCCGCCCGCCAATCGTCGCCTGACGGCTCCGCTCGGCGCCCATCCTTCCGAACAGGAGTCCGCCCCGTTCTACGGCGCAGACCCCGCCCGCCAATCGTCGCCTGACGGCTCCGCTCGGCGCCCATCCTTTCCGAACAGGGGTCCGCCCCGTTCTACGGCGCGGACCCCTGGCCGCGGGTCGGGAGGCCGTCGGCGGGCGGCCGCGGCCCCGCGCCGTCCTCGATGTACTGCTTCAGGGCTTCGAGCGACACCTTCCACCCGGAGGTCATGTTGTGCTGGTAGCGCTTCCAGCGCGCGCCGTCGTCCGCGCCGCTCTGACGGACCCGCACGTGCGTGGCGGGTCCGTCGACGCGGCAGGTGACTTCGAGTCCCATCGGGCCGAGCGGCTCGCCGCCCGCGGGCAACCACCAGGCGTCGGCCACGAACGCCTCGCGTCCGGAGCGGTACTCCATCACCGTCCCGTGGAACACGCCGGCGGCCGAGCCGTTCGCGGAGCCCCACTCCAGGGCGTAGACGCCGAGCGGCCGGGGCGTCGTGACCGAGCGCATCACGCCCCACCAGGCGGCCAAGGCCTGCGCGTCGAAGAAGGCGGCGAGCACGCGGGTCGGCACGCCGACTATCCGCACCGCGCTGTCGACCCGCAGGCCGCTGGCTTTTCCCATGCGCCGCACCGGATCGTATCACTCGAACGTCGGGCCCCGAATCGTCCGCGCGGCGCCGCCCGGGGGCGCCCCGACGCACGCGGACGACCGGAAATCCGCACGGACGCCACCGGGCTGGCGAGGGCGCCCCCGACGCACGCGGAGACGACATTCAGGCGCCCCCGAACCTGACCCCGGACCGCGGGCGCCCCCGACGCACGCGGAGACGACCTCGGCTGGCAGCCCACCGGACACGCCGTCTACGGGCGTCCCCCGACGCACGCGGAGACGACCACCCGCGCCGTGATCGACGTTTCGGCCATCGAGGCGTCCCCCGACGCACGCGGAGACGACGCGACCCACCGTGTCCGCGCGGCGCCGCCGGGCGCCTCAGTACAGCAGGACCTCCCGCCGGTGCGCCTCGAACGCCGCCAGTCCGCGGTCCCACTCCGCGGCGACGTCGGCCGCCGGACGTCCGGCGTCGACCTGCCGCCGCAGGGCGGGCGACCCGGACAGGACGTCTATCGGCATCTTGTCGCGTTCGTATTCGTACGGCGGCTCGCGCCAGCCGAACCGGTCGCCGAGGGCCTCCCGGCAGGCCGCGATGACGGCGACGCCGGTCAGCACCGGCCGGAACGCGCGCCGGTCGGTGACGTGGATCTGGCACCCGCCGCAGGGCCGTCCCGCGTGCTTCTGGAACGTCGGCTCGAACGTCGCCGGCCGGAAGAGCGCGCCGGGCAGGTCGAGCGCGTTCAGGCGGCCGGCCAGACCCGCGGGATCGATCCCCGGCGCGCCGAACAGCTCGAACGGGCGCGTCGTGCCGCGGCCCTCGGACAGCAGCGTCCCCTCCAGCAGCACCGCGCCGGGGTAGACGATCGCGCTGTCGAGCGTCGGCAGGTTGGGCGACGGGATGACCCAGGGGGCGCCCGCCTCGTCGTGGTAGGCCGCCCGCGACCATCCTTCCAGCGGGACGACCTCCAGCTCGGCGCCGATGCCGAAGCGGTCGTTGAACAGCCGCGCCAGCTCGCCGATGGTCATCCCGTGCCGCAGGGGGATCGGAAACTGCCCCACGAAGGACGCGAACGCCGGGTCGAGGACCGGGCCCTCCACGGCCTCGCCGCCGATCGGGTTGGGCCGGTCGCAGACCACCACCGGCAGCCCGCGGCGGCGCGCCGCCCGCAGGCAGTTGGCCATCGTGTAGACGTAGGTGTACACGCGCGTCCCGACGTCCTGCAGGTCGATCACCAGCAGGTCCAGGCCGTCGAGCATCGCGGCGGTCGGCTCCCGGGTGTCGCTGTACAGCGAGTGGACGGGCGCGCCCAGGCGCGGGTGCCGCGCGTGCGCGGTCTCGACCATGTTGTCCTGCGCGTCGGCGTGGAAGCCGTGCTGCGGCCCGAACAGCGCCGCCAGCGTCACGCCGGGCCGCGCGGCGATGCGGTCCACCACGTGGCGGAACGCCCCGTCGACCGAGGCGGGGTTCGAGACCACCCCGACGCGCCGGCCGTCCAGCCGCCCCGAGGCGAGGAGGCGTTCGGAGCCGAGGATCACCGGCACGGCGTCACCGGCTCCCGCGCGGAGCGCGTCCGGGCATGAACGAGCGGCCCTCGCGGACCTCCGCGCGGGAGCGCGGCCCGGCGCCGCGACGGCTGCTGTGCGCAGGGAATCGACCTTCGGCCTGCTCGCGGACCTCCGCGCGGGAGCGCGGTCTTGCACCGGGGTTCGAGGCCATCCGCCTGTCTCCTTCTCCCGTTCCGCCCGCCGCCGCGGACACGGTTCAACCGTCGGCGTCCTCCGGACACGCCCGCGGGGGCATGTTCTCACACAAGTCCGCCGGCCGCCGGCCGCTTCGACCCGGCCGCCGAACCGAACCGGCCTGACGAGGGCGTCAACTCACGTGGTCCCGCCTGCGCCGCCGCCTCGCACGCCGCCAGGAGCTTCGGCGCCGCGGACGGCGTCAACGCACACAAGGTCCCGCCGCCTGCGCCGCCGCCTCGCACGCCGCCAGGAACTTCGGCGCCGCGGACGGCGTCAACGCACACAAGGTCCCGCCGCCTGCGCCGCCTGCTTCGGCGGCCGCCGGTCGGACTAGTATTGTCGATGCGGCTCGCCCGGATCCGCAAACCGGAGCACGCGCAATGGACGACCCTGGAGATCGGACGCCGCCGGATACGCCGCCGGCCGGCCCGGACGTTCGGATCGAAGCGGCGAACTTCGGTCCCATCGAGCGCGCCGCCGTCGACCTGCGCCCCCTGACGGTGTTCGTCGGCCCGAGCAACACCGGGAAGACGTACTTCGCCGTTCTGATCTACGCGCTGTACCGCATCCTGGGCGGATTTCGCCGGTTTCCCGTCCCGTTTCACCGCGGGTACCAGCGCGCGCTGTTCCCCGACCGGCGACCGGCGGCCGACGGGATGCTTCGGCCCGGCGAACTCCGAGACCTTCTCGACAAGCTGGAGGCCGATGCGGCATCGTTCAGTTTGTCCGACGTGCCCGAGAGAGCGCGTGACGCGGTTCGGACCTGCCTCCTGGATCCCGAGACGCTGCGAGCCGGGCTCGAGTGGGAGCTCGTGCGCTGCTTCGACGTCGAGTCCGCCTCCGAGCTGGTGCGTTTGCCGGGACGGTGGACGGAGACGGGGATTTCGCTGGCGGTCAGGGAGAAGGGCCGCGATCTCTGGGGGCTTCGCGTGGGCGTTTCGGAATCGGGCGTCATCGCGGACGGCCGGCTGGAAGAGGACGTGGCTTTCTTCCCGGAAGAAGGACCCGATTCGACGTTCGCCCGGCGAATTCGAAGCTTGTCAGGACGACTGAGCGCCGATGCCGGGAGTCGTGGGCGATCTGCCGCGGAATACATCGCGCGGCACAACGCAGGGAATCGCGGATATCCGATCGAGGCGTTCGTCGAGGAACTGTTCTTCGAGGCGTTCCGTTCCGGCGGGGCGCCGGACGGCGATGCGTACTACCTGCCGGCGGTCCGGAGCGGCATCATGGAGAGCCATCGCGTCATCGCCAGCTCCCTGGTGGCGCGGTCCACGCGCGCGGGCCTGGAACGCTTTCCCGAACTGCCGACGTTCTCGGGGGTCATGGCCGACTTCATGCAGCGGCTCATCCTGTACGAAGAGGACGAATCGGACGACCGTTCGATGAACGAGCTCGCGGCGAAGCTGGAGCAGGAGGCGCTCGCCGGGCGGATCGGCATCAGGCGGCCGACGCCGGGCGGCTATCCGGAGTTCGTCTACCGCCCGCGCGGGACGAAACAGGAGGTTCGTCTGACGCGGGCGTCGTCGATGGTCTCGGAACTGGCGCCGGTCGTCCTGTTCCTCCGGGGGCCGGTCGGCCGGGGCGATACGCTCGTCATCGAGGAGCCGGAAGCGCATCTGCACCCGGCGGCGCAGACCCGCGTGGCCGTGGCGCTGGCGCGTCTGGTCCGCGCCGGGGTACGCGTGGTGGTCACCACGCACAGCGACTGGTTGCTGAAGGAGATCGGGAACCTGATGCGGGCCGGCGAGTTGGACGAAGCCGGCCGGCCGGCGGCCGACGACGGCCCTCCGAGCGCGCTTCGGCGCGGCGAGGTCGGGGTCTGGCTGTTCAACCAGGGGGGATCGGCATCCGGCTCGACGGTGGAGGAGATCCCCTTCGACTCGATCGAAGGCGTGGAGCCGCCGGACTACGAGGAGGTCGACGAGGCCCTCTACAACCGTTCCGCGGACTTGCAGAACCGGCTCGAAGACGCGGCGAAAGGCGCCGGCCGTGAACCGGGATGACGTGCTCGACCGGATTCGGTCGGCGGTCGGAACGAGCAACGTCTGCGATTCCTGCAGTCGAGATGGATGTCGGGCGTACATGAACGCCGTGCCGGCTCCGCGGGTCGTCGTGGACGCCGACCGCGTGTTTTCAGAGCGCGAACCACACTGCGACTTCCTGCTCTTCTTCGTCGCGGCCGGCGGGAAGACGCTCGTCGCGGCGCCGATCGAGCTCAAGAGCGGCGGCGTCGACGCATCGAAGGTGGCGAAACAACTGCAGCGGGGAGCGGGATTCGCCGATGACGTTGTGCCGGCCGGGCCGGAAACCGTCTGCCGCCCGATCCTGTTCCACGGAAAGCGCATTCATCCGCAACAGCGCAAGGTGCTCAACCGCGCCAAGGTGCGGTTCCGCGGCCGGAGCCTGACCATCAAGACCGCGCGCTGCAACCGTCCCGGCAATCTGGCGCAGGCGCTTTCCGATCTCGCCTGACCGCGTTCCGTCAGCGTCGGCGCTGCGTGCCGATCACCCGCTCGTCCCCGGTGGCCGCCTCAATACACCTGTTTCGGGAGAACCGTCTACGTCCTCCGCCTCGGGCAGGTTGGTGATGACGTACTCCTTGACGCGCCCCCGCCGGGACGCGTCGGAGTTGATGTCACGACGGGCCTCAACCTCCTGCGCCCACAGGCCGGCCCGCTTCGCGTCGCAGTTGTTGACGTACAGGTCGGAGATCTCCGCCGCGGTCGAATTGCTCAGCAGAACGTGGCAGCCGCGTTTCGCCAGCGCGATCACCACCTGCTGAAGGCGGCGCTGGTCGTCCGCGCCGAAGCGGTCGGCGGTATAGGACGTGAAGCTCGCCGTGCTGCTCAGCGGGGCGTACGGCGGATCGAAGTACACGAAGTCGCCCTCGAGCGCAGACCGCAGCACGGATTCGAACGGCGCGTGCTCCACGGTCGCAGACAGCTCCGCCAGCGTCGACGACACCCGCCGCAAGTTGTCCTCGTCGCAGATCCCGGGATTCGCGTAGCTCCCACGAGGCACGTTGAACAGCCCGGCGGCGTTCAGGCGGAAGAGTCCGTTGAAGCCTGTGCGGTTCAGGTAGATGAACATGGCCGCCAAGTTCGCGGAGTATTTTTCGGCCCGGGGACCGGTCCCGTTCATGATCTTCCGACGCGCCGGATTGAACTTCTCGTTCCGGATGCGGTAGAAGTGCTTGACCGGCGCGGCGCGGTGGCCCGCCTCGAGTCGCCGGAGACCCGCGACGACCGCGTCCCGCTGGTCGCGCAGCCGCAGCCAGCAGCCGATCAGGTCGGCGTTGACGTCGGTGAGGCGTATCCGGCCTGCGGCCACCCGGCCCGCGCCGGCGAGATCGAAGAAAACAGCGCCGCTGCCGAGGAACGGTTCGTGGTACGTCCCGAACTCCCGCGGGTAGAACCGCCGCAGCACCGGCAGGAGCTGCCGCTTCCCGCCGGCCCACTTCAGGAACGGCCGCACGGCCGAGCTGTCGACGGGACGCCCGCGGGCCGGGTCGGGCGTGGCCGCGGGCGTCCGGGCACCGGGGGCGAGATGAGGAGCCGATCCCATCAACGAGGGAATGGTACCACGACCGCCGCCGCGAGGCTAGCAACCAATCACAGTTGACACAGGGCGGGTGTTCCGACGTCCGCGGCTGGGTCGTGGTCCTGGCGCGCATGGCCGGCTGGCGGCCCTCGAAACGACAGCCGCTGCCCGGCAACGAAGTGCTGTGGCGCGCCTGCGTGCAACTCCAGATGATGGTGCGCGTGCTCCAGGCAGCCAGGGCGCCCTGAAGTCGCGTGACTGCGCCGACCCGCACGAACGCTGGCGGAAACGGCCTGGGTCAACTGTGATGTAGTGCTAGCAGCCCGTGGTAAAAGTCAGCAGATCGGAGTCGACCTGCGTCCCCGTTGTGTCGTAGACTTGGCGGCATGGCGATGGGCAAGAAACCGGCGGCTCGCGAGGGGTCGCCGATGTGGGTGGCGACGGCGGACCTTCCGAAGAGCGCGGGCCATCCTTTCTACGAGCGGCTGAACCGGGTTCTGGATGAATCCGGGTTCGATGCTTTCGTGGAGGGGTTGTGCGCGGTCTTCTACTCGGCTCGGCTGGGGCGTCCGAGCCTGCGTCCCGGACGGTATTTCCGACTGCTGTTGATCGGCTACTTCGAGGGGCAGTCGTCGGAGCGTGGGATTGCGTGGCGGGTCGCGGATTCGCTGAGCCTGCGGTCATTTCTGGGCCTGGACGTGACCGAGGCTCCTCCGAACCACTCGACGCTGTCTCGGACCCGTCGTCTGATCGACGTGGAAACGCACGTGGCGGTGTTCACGTGGGTTCTGGAGCGGTTGTCGGAGGCGGGTCTGGTGGAGGGGAAGACGGTCGGCATCGATTCGACGACTCTGGAAGCGAACGCGGCGATGCGGAGCATCGAGCGTCGGGACACGGGGGAATCGTACGAGGCGTTCGTGGGTCGTCTGGCGGAGGCTTCGGGGGTTTCGACGCCGACGCGGGCGGAGTTGGCGCGGTTCGACCGGTCTCGGAAGGGTCGGAAGACGTCGAACGAGGAGTGGCAGTCTCCGCAGGACCCGGATGCGAAGGTCGCGAAGATGAAGGACGGCCGCACGCGCCTGGCGCACAAGGCCGAGCAGGGGGTCGACCTGGAGACGGGGGCGATTGTGTCGGTGACGGTGCAGGATGCCTCGAAGGGCGATACGGCGACGCTGCCGGAGACGCTGACGATGGCAGCGGAACAGGTCGAGGCGGTGCAACCGGCGGGCAAGGGTGTCGAAGAGGTGGTGGCCGACAAGGGCTACCACAGCGACGCGACGCTGGCGGCGCTCGATGAGGCCGGGGTTCGCAGCTACTTGTCGGAGCCGGACCGGGGCCGGCGCCGCTGGCGGGACAAGAAGACGGGCGAGCTGTCGGCGGAGAAGGCTGCTGCGCAGCGGTCGTTGTATGGGAACCGTCGGCGCGTTCGGGGCGGTCGGGGCCGTCGTCTCCAACGCAAGCGCGGGGAGCGGGTGGAGCGGCCGTTCGCGCACCAGTATGAGACCGGGGGGCTGCGTCGCGTGTGGGTGCGCGGCCGCGAGCAGGTGCGCAAGCGGGTGCTCATCCAGGCGGCCGGCTTCAACCTCGGACTGTGGCTCCGGGACCTGTTCGGGGTCGGCACGCCCCGGAGCCTGCAGGGGCGGGCTTTGCCGGCGATTTTCGGGCTGATCGGGCCTCTGAGCGACCTCTGGCGGCGTCTGACACGCGTTTGGGCGGCCAGAAGGACACCGCCGGGGATCATCCGTTCAGTCGCTCCTCGCCAAGCTGGCCAAGCTGCATGAACGGACCTGTGCAGCGAACAGACTTCTTCCACGGGCTGCTAGGCCGCGAGGCGATGTCCGGGGGGTCCGGGGTGTCCGGGTGGGGGACCGGGTGCGCCGGTCGGCCGCGGCGTGGAACTCCGCCAACCGTCCATGATCGAGGCCATGCGCGCGATTCGAGGCGATGGTCGCGGCCGGGTGGCAGATGCGATCCCAATGTGGTACGATCAGCCGCACCAACGTCGTGAACTGGAGGGGCCGCACAGGAACGGAGGAAGATCATGGTAAAGCTGAGTGCGAAGCAGGAGAAGTTCTTTTCGTTTCTTGCGCAATGTGCCGAAGGGGATGCAATCAGCAAGACAGATATCGTGAATGCGTCTGGTTGGAGTGAATCGACGGTCAGAACGTACTTCGGAAAAAACTACATGGACCCTTTTCTGAGCAGCGCTGGTGCTGACGGGAAGCACATTGTTCTTCGGAGTGGTGATACGATTTCCAGAGAGGAATTTGCGTCGGCGTTTACTCAAACCCGTTCGGAAGATTCTCCTCCAACCCGAAGCGACGTGTTGCAGGGAAAGTATAGCCGGTACACACTGGACAAGAAAATCGGTCGGGGTGCAGTTGCGCAAGTCTGGAGTGCAAAGTCCATGAATGATCAACAACGCGCTGTCAAGATTATGGACCCGCGCGAGTTTCTTCTTGATCCCAGTAGGCTTGAGAATGTCAGGCAGAGGTTTGTGCTCGAATCCCAAAAAGGAATGAGGCTGGAACATGACCACGTCGTCAGGTACCGTGATGTCGGAGAAACTAAATGTCGTCCGTTTCTTGTGATGGACCATGCCGAACACTCGCTGGAGTCCAGGTTGACGACCGATGTAATGGACTTGAGAGAATCACTCCATGTGGTGAAGTGCTGTTTGTCTGGCCTGGAGTATATTCACGGTGCGAATTGCGTTCATCGAGACGTCAAGCCCGGAAATATTCTGAAGATTGGAAATCAGTGGGTGCTCGGTGATCTTGGTATTGTTCGGTGGTCGGATATGAGCGCGATAACTCGTTCATCCATGCCACTCGGTTCGTGGAAATACATGGCGCCAGAGCAGTACCAGGATTCGCACGATGTTGATTCTCGGAGCGACGTGTATGCGCTCGGCATAACATGGTACGAAATGCTGACCCGCAGAGTGCCTGGTCCTGGGGCAGTTGGAGCTCAAGACTTTGAGCCTCCCACGAAAATTGACGTGGTTGATGGACTGATTGCGCAGATGATCAGCTATTCCGCGGAGAGCAGACCGACTGTTGCCGACATGATTCGGCGCGTTCGTGATTTTGAGGAATCACGCTTTGATTGATGTGCGTGGACTGGTTCCTGAAAGAAAAGAACGTCGATGAAGAATACGACAAGATCTGCAAGTCGCTCGGGCGGTTTGGCCCCGCCGGTGTCCGCGAAGCTCAAGGCCACTCCGGAGCAACGGGACGTGGTTGGCCCGCTGGTGTCCTGGCTTTGCAAGGCCGGCTGGTCGCTCGACCAGATGATGTTCGGCAGGAAGGAATGGAAGGTTCCGAGGAATCCATCCGCGCACAGCATGAGGGAAAGAGGCCGTCCCTACGGGGGGTTCCCTGTCGACGTCGCCGTATTCGACGACCCCGCGAATTGCGGCGATCCGCGCCACTTGATATTCATGGTGGAATGCAAGCGGCCGGACGACGACTCCGGTGTCGAGCAACTGGAAACGTACCTGCAGAGCGAGCCGCATGCCAAACTCGGTGTTCTGGTGAACAGTGTGAAGCCGCGGTCCAGTTGCATCTTCGTCTTCAGGAAGCCGAACGGCAGTTTGCTGGCCAGAAAGCGCAGGATGGAGGATCTGCCCCGGCCCGGAGACGCCATTCGGCCCGACGCGCAGCGAATCACGTTTCGTGACTTGCTGAGCCCGCCGGAGGACGTCTTTCGTCGGATCATCGACGACCTGCTCGATCGCGTGGTCATCCACGACGCCAACGTGACGAGAAGGGAGGAGCAGCTCGACCAGTTGTGCAACCTGTTGCTTCTGAAACTGGAGAGTGACAAGCAGGCGCGGGTCAATGCTTCCGCCCCGGTGTCATTCCGCACGCTGGAGAATGCCGAACGAACCGCCGGCACGATGCGGGAGCGGTACGAAGCCTTCGTGGCGCTGTATCCGGAAACCTTCGTGAACGAAGCGGACAGGACGCTGCGGTTCAACAGCGACACTCTCGCCGAATGCGTGGAGGCGTTGGCGGGATTGCATCTCATCGATCAGAGCGTATCGGCCGTCGCGGTGGCCTTCCAGGCGTTGCGCAGCGAAGCGCTCAAGCAGGGCGAGGGGCAATACTTCACTCCGCGGGCCATAATCGAGGCCGGTGTTCGTCTCATGGAGATCGAGTGGGAGGACATCGTCCTGGACCCGGCCTGCGGCACGGGAGGGTTCTTGACCCAGACGATGGTCGACATGCAGCGGTCCAACCCGGATATTTCAGCCGAAGATCTGACGAGGTGGGCGCAAACGCACGTCTTCGGCATCGAGAAGGATGCAATCGGGCTGAAGCTGACGAAAGCCATGATGCAAATTGCCGGAGACGGGTCGGCGCACTGTGTTCGAGGAGATTCGATCCGGACTCACAACTGGCCGCGCGACTGGCCGCACCTCGATCAGCGGTTGTGGGAGAATGGGCGGTTCACGAAGATCCTCACGAATCCGCCGTTCGGCGAAAACCTGAAGGTGTCGGCGAAGGATTGCAGGTTGTCCCGGCTCGAGATTTCCAGGCGCGGCGGCGACGCGTATTCCAACATGGAAATCGGACTGCTTTTTCTTCAGCGGGCGCATGACTGGCTGCGGGTTGGAGGCCGGGTTGGAATCGTCCTTCCGGAGACGTACATGTTTTCGACGAACTATTCGTTTCTTTTCGACTGGATGAAGCCGCGGCTGCGGCCGGTGGTTGTGGCGAACGTGCCCATGGAGGCGTTTCAGGGCTTTTGCCGGGCGAAAACGAACTTCTACGTCTTCGAGAAGATTGGATGAGGTGAGATGGCGGAAAAGGTTGCGTTTCTGAACCCGAAAACGTGCGGCATCTACAAGAACGGCGCGCCGCGGTACAGGACGGATCCTTCTACGGGGGTTCGGACCGGCGAAATCGACAACGATCTCATGGAGGCGGTCGATCGTTATTTGGCGGGAAGACGCTCCGGAGACGTGTCTCATGTCTCGTTGCGCGACGTGTTCGCGAAGCGGATTCTGGTGCCTGCGTACTACGACAGGCGTTTCGACGCCGGCGTGAAGAAGCTGCTCGGCAAGCTCGGCGCCGGAGGAGTGACCATCGGGAAGCTCCTGGATTCGGGGATCATCGGCGTCAGGGGTGGACACGGAAGTCCCGGCAACGATCAGAGGAACGGCTACATTCCCTACATCAAGGTGTCGGACGTGAGAGGGCTTCGGGTGAACGTCAATCCGACCAACCTGGTGCCGAGGAGTGTCGCGGAGAGATATTGGGGAGGAGTCGCCAGCGGACTGAAGGCGTGGGACGTGCTGACCCCCAACCGTGCGAGCAGCAACATCGGCGAGTTCGCGATCCTGTTGCCGGGCGAAGAGCGGATCGTAGTCACGAAGGAAGTGTTCGTGCTGCGGGTTCTTGACGGAAAAGTGTGGGATCCGTTTTATCTGCTGTGGGCGTTGTCGCTGAGGCCGATTAGAGAACAGTGGCGCCGCGTCGCGCTCATGCAGACGAACCGGGAGGACTGCGGGGAACGGTATCGAGAGGTTGTTCTTCCGGAGCCGGCGGACGAGAAGTGGGCGAAGAAGAAGGGAGAGGCGTTCAGGGAATACTTCGAGACGATCGCCGGCGCGAGGAGACGGTTCGTGAATACGGTCGGAAACGACGGCCTGGAGTACGTGGCGAATGTCGGAGGACGGCCCGGGGATCGGACGGAGAGTCCGGGGGAGATGTCGTGACAAGCAGGTGGAAGTTCGTGGCTCGGCCGGCGGATTTCGGCTCGGCCGGGCTTTTCTGTCGGATGGAGGAGGACCGTGGCCGCACCTGACGTCGATCTGCACCGGGACCTGCGAAGCGCCGTCGGCGAGCTGTGCCGGCGGTTTCCGGATACGTACTGGCGGGACCTCGACCGCGAGGAAGCCTACCCGGAAGAGTTCGTCCGCACGCTGACCGAGGCGGGCTACCTGGCCGCGCTGATACCCGAGGAGTACGGCGGGTCGGGGCTGGGCGTCACCGAGGCGGCGATCATCCTGGAGGAGGTCAACCGCTCCGGCGGCAACGCCGCGGCGTGCCACGCGCAGATGTACGTCATGGGGACGCTGCTGCGGCACGGCTCCGAGGAGCAGAAGCGCGAGTACCTGCCGAAGATCGCGGCCGGGGAGCTGCGGTTGCAGGCGTTCGGGGTGACCGAGCCGACCAGCGGCACCGACACGACGCGGCTGCAGACCATGGCCGTGCGCCGCGGAGACCGCTACGTCGTCAACGGCCAGAAGGTGTGGATCTCGCGCGCCGAGCATTCCGACCTGATGCTGCTGATCGCGCGCACGACGCCGCGCGAGGAGGTCGCCAGGAAGACGGACGGGTTGTCGGTCTTCCTCGTCGACCTGCGCGGCGCGGTCGGCGCCGGCGTCACGATCCGGCCGCTGCGCGCGATGATGAACCACGCGACGACCGAGGTCTTCTTCGACAACCTGGAGGTGCCGGCCGAGAACCGCGTCGGCGAGGAAGGGCGCGGCTTCCGCTACCTGCTCGACGGACTGAACGCCGAGCGCATCCTGATCGCCGCCGAGTGCGTCGGCGACGGGCGCTGGTTCATCGAGCGCGCCGTGCGCTACGCCAACGAGCGCGTCGTCTTCGACCGGCCCATCGGCAAGAACCAGGGCGTGCAGTTCCCGATCGCCCGCGCCCACGTCAACGTCGAGGCGGCGGACCTGATGCGGGCGCGCGCGGCCGGGCTGTTCGACGCCGGGAAGCCGTGCGGAGCCGAGGCCAACATGGCCAAGCTGCTCGCGGCCGACGCGTCGTGGGAGGCGGCCAACGTGGCCCTGCAGACGCACGGCGGCTTCGGCTTCGCCGAGGACTACGACGTCGAACGCAAGTTCCGCGAGACCCGGCTCTACCAGGTGGCGCCGATCTCGACGAACCTCATCCTCTCCTACGTCGCCGAGCACGTGCTCGGCCTGCCGCGCTCGTTCTGACGGGCGCGCTGCCGATGCGCTTGCCGCCGTGGACCCGGGACATGGAGGAAGTTTGATGGCCCGTCCTCTCGACGGCGTGACGGTGGTGGCCCTGGAGCAGGCCGTCGCGGCTCCGTTCGCCACCCGGCAGCTCGCCGACCTCGGCGCGCGGGTCGTCAAGGTGGAGCGTCCCGGGGTCGGCGACTTCGCCCGCGGCTACGACGCCGCCGTCAAGGGGCTGTCGAGCCACTTCGTCTGGCTCAACCGCTCGAAGGAGTCGCTGACCCTGGACCTGAAGCGTCCCGAGGCGCGCGAGGTGCTGGCGAAGCTGATCGACGGGGCGGACGTCTTCGTGCAGAACCTCGCCCCCGGCGCCGCCGGTCGGCTCGGGCTCGACGCCGCGGCGCTGCGCGCCCGCCGGCCGCGGCTCGTCGTCTGCGACGTATCGGGCTACGGCGCCGGCGGACCCTTCCGCGACAAGAAGGCCTACGACCTGCTGGTGCAGGCCGAGGCGGGTCTGGTGTCGATCACCGGGACCGCCGACGAGGTCGTCAAGTCGGCCATCTCGGTGGCCGACGTCGCGGCCGGCATGTACGCCTATTCCGGCGTGCTGACCGCGCTGTTCCGCCGCGAGCGCAGCGGGGAGGGGGCGTCCATCGAGGTGTCGATGCTGGAGGCGCTCGGCGAATGGATGGGCTTTCCGCTCTACTACACGCTCTACGGCGGCCGGCCGCCGGCCCGCAGCGGCGCCCGGCACGCCGCCATCGCGCCCTACGGCCCGTTCGAGGGGGCCGACGGCGAGACGGTGTTCCTGGGGCTGCAGAACGAGCGGGAGTGGGTCCGCTTCTGCGCCGAGGTGCTCGGGCGGCCGGAGCTGGCCGCCGACCCGCGCTTCGACGCCAACGCGAAGCGCGTGGCCAACCGGGACGCCCTGGAGGCCGCCATCCGCGGCGTCTTCGCCAGGCTTACGGCCGAGGAGATCGTCGCCCGGCTCGACGCGGCGGGCATCGCCAACGGCCGCATGAACTCGGTGGCGCAGTTCGCCGCCCACCCGCAGCTCCGGGCCCGCGGCCGCTGGCGCGAGGCGCCGTCGAGCGCCGGGCCGCTGCGGGCGCTGCTGCCGCCGGCGACCCTCGACGGCGCCGAGCCGCGAATGGACGCCGTCCCGGAGGTGGGCGAGCACACCGACGCGATCCTGGCCGAGCTCGGCTACGCGCCCGGCGTCGTCGCCGCGTGGCGGGCGGCGGGCGTCGTCTGACGGCGCTGGACTAGAATCCGTTCGGGGCGCCCGTGCGGGCGCCTGTCCTTCGAGGAGAAAGGCCCGAACCCGGCGGAGTGACCGGATGAGGCTGACCACCGTCAAGATCCGCAACTTCCGTTGCATCAAGGACCTCGCCGTCGACCTCGACGAAACGACGGTTCTGATCGGGGAAAACAACTCCGGGAAGACCGCCTTCCTGGAGGCGATCCGCATTCCGCTCGAACGCCTGCGCGGCCGCGGCCGCGGTCCGTTCGACGAGTACGACTACCACCTTCCCGACGATGCGGCGACCCCCATGGACGCCGCCCCCATCGAAATCGAACTGTCGTTCGCCGAAACCGCGGGCGAGCCCTGGACCGAAGAGGTCGTCCAGGCGCTTGCAGACCTGTTTGCGCGCGACGCCGACGACCGGCGCCGGGTCACGTTCCGGGTCACGTCGTCGTTCGACCGCGAGGCCGGCGATTTCGTGACGGATTGGGATTTCCTCGACGCCACCGGCAATCCCCTGCCGAACGCGAAGGCGCCAGGTCAGCTCAACACGCTCCAGAGGCTTGTGCCGCCGTTCTATCTCTCGGCTCTCCGGGACGCGTCGAGGCACTTCGCGGCGAAGGGCCGTTTCTGGCGGACGTTCCTTGCCGACAGTGGACTCCCCGAGGAAGCCAGAGAGGACTTGCAGACGGCGCTCGCGGCATTGAACGAGCGCCTGATCGCGGCCCATCAGCCACTCCTGGACGTGCGCACCCGCCTCGCCGACGCCCGCAAGGTGATCGAGTTCGGCGGCAACGAGACCGTGTCCATCGACGCGATGCCCACCAAGCTCTTCTCGTTGCTGTCCCGGGCCCAGGTGAGCCTCGCATCGCGTTCGGGCGCCCGAATCCCCGTCGAGTTCCAGGGGGAGGGGACTCAGAGCCTGGCGGTGCTCCTGCTGTTCGGCGCATTTCTCCGCGGCCGGCTCTCCGACCTCGATCCCGACGCGGCGCCGGTCACCGCGCTCGAAGAGCCCGAGGCCCACCTGCACCCGTCGGCCATCCGCTCGCTGATGGGCATCGTCCGCGACTTGCCGGGCCAGAAGCTGTTGTCGACCCACAGCGGCGACCTGCTCGCGAGCGTGCCGTCGTCGGCCATGCGCCGCTTCGCGCATGACGGCGGGCGTGTCCGGGCGCATCGGATAACGCCGGGGACGCTCACGCCGGAAGAGACCCGGAAGTTCGACTCCCATGTCCGCCGCGCGCGCGGCGAGTTGCTGTTCGCCAGGTGCTGGCTGCTCGTCGAAGGCGAGACCGAGACGACGCTGTTGGCCGGCGCGGCCGAGGCGCTCGATCTCGACGTCGAGCGCGCGGGCGTGCGCTGTGTCGAGTTCAGCCAGACCGACGTCGGCATGTTGGCGAAGGTGGCCGACAGCCTCGGCATCGCCTGGTACTGCGTGCTCGACGACGACCGCGGGCGGCGCAAGTATGAGCGGCGCGTGAAGCAGATCGGCGGCGCGGCCGTTGCGGATCGCCTGACCATGCCGTACGAGAACGTCGAGCGGATGCTCTGTGAAGGCGGATTCGGCGATCTCTACGAATCACGCATGTCCAGGCAGAAACAGTCGCCGAAATCCGCGAGAAGCACCGCGGCCTACTGGAAGGAGGTCCTGAAAGCGCTGCCTGAAGGCTACAGCAAGCCGGCGGTGGCCGCGGAAGCCGCGGCCCGGATGACGGCCGGCGCAACCCCGGTCCCGGCGGCGCTGTCGCGTATCCTGAACAAGGCGCTGGCCCTCGCGGGAGCGTGACCATGCTCGATCCGGACTCCTTGAACGCCAACCAGCGGCGGGCCGTCGACTGGAACGACGGCCCGATGCTGGTGCTCGCCGGGCCGGGCGCAGGCAAGACGCGCGTGTTGACGACCCGCGTGGCGCGGCTCATCCAGGAGACGCCCGAAAAGCGCTTCAGAGTCCTCGCGCTCACGTTCACCACCAAGGCCGCCGAGGAGATGAGGGGCCGGGTCGCGCAACTGCTTGGCCCGCGCATCCGCCGTGCCCGCCTGACGACCTTCCATGGCTTCGCGGCCGACGTGCTGCGCCAGCATGGCAGCCACGTTGGCCTGCGCCCCGATTTCGCGATCCTCAACCAGGACGAGGATCGGACTTCGATCCTGCAAGGCGCGATAGACGAGGCCGGCCACCCGGGGCTACCGGCGGGCGCAACCGGACAGGGTCTCCTTCCCATGGTCAACCGCCTTCTCCGGGAAGGCCAGGACGGTCGGGAGAGTCCGGATGCGCCGCTGCCGTTCGCCGCCCCGGACCGGCAGTGGATCCGCCCGATCTACAGGACGTACGTCCGCCGCCTGATCGACGGCAATCATCTCGACTTCGACGCGCTCCTGGTGTGCTGTCTGCGGCTCTTCGGCGAACGCCCCGGGATCGCCCGCGACTACGGCATCGTGTACCCGTTCGCCTGCGTGGACGAGTACCAGGACACCAACAAGGTCCAGGAGCTTCTCCTGCGAGCACTCTATCCCGATCGGAAGAGCAACCTTTTCGTGGTCGCGGACGACGACCAGAGCATCTACCAGTGGAACGGCGCCAGTCCCGAGCGCATCCGCCAGCTCCGTACCGACTACGACATGGAAGTCGTGCAGCTTCCCGAGAGCTATCGATGCCCGCCGAACGTCGTGCGCCTGGCGAACAACCTCATTGCTCACAACTCGGACCGTGCGGCGGACAAGAAGCCCCTGGTGTCCGCGGCCGCGGCTGCTTCAGGGTCTCCTCCTGACGTCCGGCTCCGTCGATTCGCCGACTGCGCAACGGAATTGTCGTGGGTCGCCGAGGACATCCGCCGGCGCTCCGTCGATCCCGGAGACTGCGCCGTCCTCGCCGGAAGCACGAAGCTTGTGCGTGCGGTCGCCGGGGTGCTGTCGCGGGCCGGCCTGCCGTCCTACGTGGTCAAGCGAAAGGCGGAATTCGAGTCGCCGCTCCTGCGTTTCCTGCACTCGTCGCTGCGGCTCGTCCGCCGCCCCGGCGACACGGAGCAGCTCGCTCACCTGTGCGGGGCCTTCTACGAGCTCACCGCGGCCCGCGTGCAGGTCGCGGACGCCGAGGCGGAGGCGTTCCCGGGAGATTCCCTGTTCGTCGGGTTCCTGACCGCCGCATCCGCGTATGCGCCCGTCTCGGCACGACCTTTGCTGGATACTCTGAGAAACGATCTGGTTGACCGCGGGAAGTACCACGATTTCATCCGAAACACCTTCGACTGGCGCGATCGCACGCCGCGCATGACCGACGTCGATGCCGATTCCGACGAGGAAACGGACGAGAGGAGCATCTGGAGATCCCTGACGACCGAGATCCGGCGCCACCTCGGCGTTGACCCGCCGTTGAGCCAGTTCCTTCAGCAGCTCGACCTCCGCCAAAAAACCTCGCCGCCGAGCGCGGGCGACGTTCAGTGTCTGACGATCCACCTCGCCAAGGGCAAGGAATTCGATCACGTCTACCTGATCGGTCTCGCGGAAGAGCAGTTGCCGTCGTTTCACGCCGCGCGGGGTGGATCCGCCGCCATGGAAGAAGAACGCCGCAACTGCTTCGTGGCGATCACCCGCGTTCAGTCCAGCCTGACCCTGACCCATGCCGATTCGTACTTCGGCTGGGCCAAGCCGCCGTCGCGGTTCTTGCAGGAGATGGGCTTGCATTCCGGAGACGCAGCCTGCTGAAGCAGAGCGCGGGAACGGGTCCGCTTCCGCGCCGAGGTGTTCGGCCGGCCGGAGCTGGCCGTCAACCCGCGCTTCGCCGGCCACCCGCGGCTCCGGGCCCGCGGCCGCTGGCGCGAGGCGCCGTCGAGCGCCGGGCCGCCGCGGGCGCTGCTGCCGCCGGCGACCCTCGACGGCGCCGAGCCGCGCATGGACGCCGTCCCGGAGGTGGGCGAGCACACCGACGCGATCCTGGCCGAGCTCGGCTACGCGCCCGGCGTCGTCGCCGCGTGGCGGGCGGCGGGCGTCGTCTGACGGCGCTGATTTAGAATCTCCCGTTCGGGGCGTTCACGGGTCCGCGCGCGGGCGCCCGTTTCACAGGAGAAGCCCATGCCCGTCAAGGAAGGCTGGACCGGCCGCGTGTACGAGGACTTCGAGGTCGGCGACGTGTACCGCCACCCGCTCGGCCGGACCGTGCTCGCGGCCGACAACGTGTGGTTCACGCTGCTGTCGCAGAACGTCAACAAGATCCACTTCGATTCGGCGTACGCCGAGAAGACCGAGTTCGGGCAGCGGCTCGTCGACTCGACGTTCACCCTGGCCCTGGTGACCGGCCAGTCGACGATGGACCTGTCGGTCAACGTGATGGCCAACCTCGGCTGGGACGAGGTGCGGCTGCCCGCCCCGGTCTTCGAGGGGGACACCATCTACTCGGAGAGCGAGGTGCTGGAGAAGCGCGAGTCGAAGTCGCGGCCGAACGTCGGCATCGTGACCGTCCGCACGCGCGGCTTCAAGCAGGACGGCACGGTGGTCATCACCTACAAGCGGACCTTCATGGTCTACCGGCGGGGGTGCGTGCCGGCCTTCGCCGACGCGCGGCCGGCGGTGAAGGCGTGACCCGCGGCGGCGCGCGGGACGCGCCGGCGGCGGCCTGCGCCCGGTTCGGCGCGTTCGTCTCCGGGGCCGGCGTCCCCGCGGCGGCCCGCGCGGCGGCGCGCGACGCGGTGCAGGACACCGTGGGGGTGGCCCTGGCCGGCGCCGGGGAGCCGGCCGCCCGCATCGTGCAGCGGGTGGCGCGGGCGGACGGCGGGTCCGGGGCCTGCACCGTGCTGGGGACGGAGTGGACGGCGGGTCCGACCTGGGCCGCCCTGGCCAACGGAACCGCCGCCCACGCGCTGGACTTCGACGACATGTGCTGGGTGTCGCTGGCGCATCCGAGCGCGCCGCTGGTCGCCGCCGCGCTGGCCGCCGCCGAGACGTCCGGCGCGTCCGGCCGCGCGCTGCTGGACGCCTGGGTCGTCGGCTTCGAGGTGGAAGGCGTCCTGGGCGCGGTGATGAACCCGGCCCACTACGAGCAGGGGTGGCACTGCACCTCGACCATCGGCTCGCTCGGCGCGGCGGCCGCGGCGGCCCGGGTCCTGGGGCTCGACGCCGGGACGGCGGGGCGCGCGCTGTCGATCGCGGCGTCCGGGGCGTGCGGACTGAAGGAGAACTTCGGGACGATGGTCAAGCCCCTGCAAGGAGGGCTCGCCGCGCGCAACGGCGTGCTGGCGGCGCTCCTCGCGCGCGAGTCGTTCACCGCGTCGGAGCGCGCCATCGACGGCCCGCAGGGCTTCCTTGCGGCCATGCGGAGCGCCGGTCGCGACCCGTCGGAGGCCCTCGACCGTCTGGGCCGGCGCTGGGAGGTCCTGGACGGCGGCGTCACCGTCAAGCTGTACCCCTCGTGCGCCGCGACGCACCCGACCATCGACACGCTGATCGACCTGCGGCGCGAGCACGGCATCAAACCGGAGGCCGTCGAGGCCGTGGAGGTGGACGTCGATCCGGTGACGCCGACCGTGCTCATCCACGCCCGGCCGGTCACCGGGCTCGAGGCGAAGTTCAGCCTCCACTATTGCGCGGCGGCCGCGCTGGCGTTCGGCCGCGTGGGCATCGACACCTTCGAGGCCGAGGCGCTGCGGGCGCCGGCCGCGGCCCGTCTGGTCCCGCGCGTCACCATGCGGGCCGACGATCGGCTCGGCCGCGAGTCGCCCCCGCTGACCGAGGCGCGGGTGCGGGTGCGGCTCGCCGGCGGACGGACGCTGGAGCGCTTCGTCCGGGGCGCGCGCGGCTATCCGTCCCGGCCGGCGTCGGCGGAGGAGCGCGACGGCAAGTTCACCGCCTGCGCCCGGCGGCGCCTGCCCCCCGAGGCGGCCGCCGCGGCGCTCGACCTTCTGCGGGGGCTCGACGGCGCGCCGTCCGTGCGCCCTCTCGCCGGCCGGCTGGCCGCCGCCTCCCGCGAGCCGCAACCGGTCTGAGGACATGTCCGGCCAGCCCGCGTTCCGCGTGCGCCGCGGCCTGCTCTTCGTCCCCGCGGTGCGTCCCGACCGCTACCCGAAGGCGCTCGCCACCGGCGTCGACGCGGTCTGCATCGACCTGGAGGACGGCGTCTCGTTCGCGGCCAAGGACGAGGCCCGCGACAAGGCGCTGGCCCTCTTCGCCGCCCGGCGGCCGGCGCGCGCCGAGGTGAGCCTGCGCGTCAACGACCCGAAGACCGATCTCGGCCGACGGGACCTGGACGCGCTGCGCCGCTCCGGCGTCCGCCCCGACGCGCTGATGCTGCCCAAGTGCGGCGGGCCGGAGGAAGTCCGCGGCGTCGCCGACGCCCTCGGCGGGACCCTGCCGGGGCTGCCGCTCATCGTGATGGTCGAGACGGCGCGCGGCGTGGCCGCGGCCGAGGCGATCGCCGCCGCGGCGCCGAGCGTGTCGGCGGTCTTCTTCGGGGCGATCGACTTCGCGGCCGACGTCGGCTGCGAGGTCGGCTGGGACGCCGTCCTCCACGCCCGCTCGCGGGTCGTGCTGGCCGCCGCCGCGGCCGGGGTCGGCGCGCTCGACTCGCCGTTCATGGACGTCGCGGACCGCGGCGGTCTGGCCGTCGAGAGCCGCCGCGTGCGGGGGCTCGGCTTCGGCGGCAAGGCCGCCATCCACCCGACGCAGGTCGCGGTCATCCAGGCCGCGTTCTCGCCGTCGGCGGAGGAGGTGTCGTGGGCGCGCCGCATCGTGGAGGCGTACGAGCGCAACCGGGGCGGCGTGCTGCTCGTCGACGGGAAGCTGATCGAACGCCCGGTCGTCGCCTCGGCGAAGCGGACCCTGGCCGTCGCCGCGGCGGTCGAATCCGGGGCCGCCGCGGCGATCTCGCCGCCCACCTCGAACAGGTAGATGAAATCCTGCACGACGGAGCCCGCGTCATTGCCCGGGAAGTCTTGAACGACGCGAGATGCCGTCGGCGTCCACCGCTCCCTGCCTGATCGCGCAATGCCGACCGAGCAACCTCGCTCGTCCGTCGCCGCCCGAGCGAGCGCGCTCCATCGCCTCATCGCCCGTAGCGCAGCAGCGCTCGTCTTCTCGGAGGGCGTGCTGCGCATCGAAGCCCGCCACGGCTCCATCGACATACCGTTCGCCGACGTCGACGACGTGCGCGAGCAACGCTCCTGGATCTGGACGCGCCTCACCATCCACACCACCGCCGACGCGCAGCACACCATCGGTGGCCTGCCCAAACGCGACGCCGCCCGGCTTGCGGCCGCTCTCCGAGACGAAGCCGCCCGGCGCGCCCAACCGGCCGCCCGGCAGCTCATTGCGCAGCAGGCCGAACTCGATCGCGCACTCTCCGGCGAGCGATACCTCCGCTACGGCGACGGTGAACAGCTGCGCTTCCAGTCCACGCACGCGCTGAAATCCGCGAGCGCCGCGATCATCCGCGCGCAGCTCCACGCCGACGCACTCGCGGCTTGCAACCGCCTTGACGCGCTCGCCGTCCCCGACCACTTCGAGCGCGCCCGCGCCGACGCCAACCGTACGTTCGTCGCGGCAACGCTGCCTGCCGTCAACGACGCTATGGCGGCGTCGTTCGCCATCACTCCCACCGACGAGCAGGCCGCCGCCATCGCCACCGACGAAGACGCCACCCTCGTGCTCGCCGGCGCCGGCACGGGCAAGACCAGCGTGATCGCCGACTCAACGCGCCCCTCCCCGTTCGTCCAGGAACTGCGCCGCGACCAGCCCGCCATCCCCAAACTCGGCGCGTTCGCAGCCGACGACGCCCCGCCCTGTCCGCGTTGCGGCGGACGCCTCGTCCTCTCCCAGACCGGCAAGACTCGCCGCTGCACCAACCACCCGCTCCGCGGCTACCAGGCCCGCCGCTGCGACCGCTGCTCGCGCGGCTTTCTGATTGTGGGCGGCGGCCGGGCTGAATGCTCAAACGACGCCTGCGCCGCACCCGTCAAAGCCTGCCCGCGCTGCGGCTTCGGAACCCTGCGCCTCATCGAAGGCCCCTACAGCCGCTTCTGGGGCTGCACCGAGTACTACGCCGAGCCGCCCTGCACCTACAGCCGCTCCGCCGAACCGCGCGCGGCGACAGGCCGCACGTGATAGCACCCTCTTCCTGACGCCGACACGGCCAGCAGCAGCGCCAACCTGCTTCGGCTCCAGCACCACCGCCGGATTTCTCGGTTCGCCTTGCCGCCGCGCGCGGCGTACTCGTTGCAAGGGCGAATTCCTCCGCCATGCTGCGCGAACAGACCGAACGGCGCGGGCTCGGCGTCTCCCGCCGACGCTGGCCGCCGCCGGTTTCCCTCCCACGTGTTCGCCGTTCCCAAGGCATTCTTCGGATTCTCGCAGCCGTGGGGCAAGTCCTCGCTGCAATCGAGTACCGCTGCACCCGCTCACCGCCTCGTCAGGCGGGCGGGCCGCAGCCGCCTGCTGATCTCGCCCCGGCACCGGGCGGCCCGGGCGGCGCCGGGGCGCCTGTTCCCGGATATTATGGGGACGCGATCATGGACGACGCGGCCTACAAGCAGTTGTTCTCCCGTCCCCGCATGGTCCGCGACCTGCTGCGCGGCTTCGCCGCCCGGGGCTGGAGCGGCGGCCTCGACTTCTCCTCGCTGACGCCGCTGCCGGCCGGCTTCGTCAGCCGCGACCTGCGGCAGCGCCACGGCGACGCGGTGTGGCGGGTTCGCTTTCACGACCGGGGGTGGCTCTACCTGGTGTTGCTGCTGGAGTTTCAGTCGGCGGTGGACCGGGCGATGGCCGTGCGCATGCTGACGTATACCGGTCTGTTGTAAGAGAAGCTGATCGGGGAAGGGGAGCTGCGCGCCCACGGCGCGCTGCCGCCGGTGCTGCCGGTCGTGATCTACAACGGCGATGGGCCGTGGGCGGCGGCGGTGGATGTGGCGGACCTGATCGCGCCGGTCGAGCCGGCGCCTCTTCCGGGTCTGCAGGAGGTGCGTACGATGCTGGCCGAAACCGTGCAGGAGTGGGCCGCGCCGTGGGTCGAGAAGGGGCGCGAAGAAGGGATCGAGAAAGGCCGCGCCGAGGAGCGAGCGCTGTTGTGCCGCCAGGCGGCGCTCAAGTTCGATGCGGCCGCCGGGCGGCGGCTGGCCGAGGCGCTGGCGGGCGTCAGCGACGCGGACCGCCTGGCGGAGGTCGGCGCCTGGATCATCGAGTGCCGCACGCCCGCCGAACTGTTCGCCCGCCTTGCCGGCGTCGCGCCGCGGAACTGAGGCGCAGACCCTGGACGCCGGCCGCCCGGAAGCGTGTTCTGCCGACGGGCCGCGGCCACCGGCCTCGGCCGGCGACATGGGTACGAGATGCGCCCGTCCACGTCATCGTCCAGTCCGCTATGGGAGCGGGAAGATACCGCTGACCTCGACCGTCAGGTCCGGGAGCAGCACGGACCGGACGGTGTCCTCGTCCCCGGCGGTCAGCGCCCGGCGGTAGGCGCGTGTTCGGAATCGAGAGCGTGCACTTCGACGCTCCGGCGGAGCGGGTCCGCGATCCAGCACTCCGGGACGCCGTAGCGCGCGAACAGGCGCATCTTTCGCCCCCGATCGATCTTCGCCGTCGAAGGCGACAGCACTTCCACGGCGATGTCCGGCGCGGCGCGGGTGACGGCGTCCGGGTCGAGCAGGCGCACCCGCTCGGCGCGGAAGAACACCACGTCGGGCTGCACCACGTCGTGCTCGTCGAACACGATGTCGAACGGGGCGGCCACGGCGCGGCCGCCCCGCGTCTCCGCGTAGGCGTCCAGACGCTTGAAGATCTCCAGGGCGACGACCTGATGGCGCAGACGCGGCGCCGGGACCACGACGAGCTCTCCTCCGTGAACCTCGTAGCGCCGGCCATCGTCGGGCATCGACAGGAGATCGCTGTACCCGACCTGCGACTGCGCCTCGAGCATGGGCGTCATCGTATCACCGGCGGACCAGCGTCGCCGAACAGGTGAAAAGGCGCGCCCACACGGGGCCGGGCGCAGCGGTCAGCAGGTCGCTCTACGGTGTTCCGGGCGGCGTCTTCACGGCTCTGCTCGATGGAGTCCCGGAAGAAACGATTCTGGCGACCTTGATGCGGTCGGCTCGCTTCATCGCCTGTGCGAGGTCATAGGCGGCCTGCAGGCGGTACCACGTCTCCGCGCCGCCGCCGAACGCCTTGTCGAGCCGGATCACCATCTCGGGAGATATCCCGGAACGCGCGTTCACGACGTCCGACAACTGCTTTCGGCTGACGCCGATCCCCTTCGCGGCCGCGGTCACGCTCAACCCGAGCGGCTCCAGGCAATCGCGGCGAACCGACAGGCCCGGATGCGGCGGATTCTTCAACAGCGCCGCGAGCGCCGGGGCGGCGGCCAGCGGGAGCGCCGACGTCGGGACCGGCGCCGCCTACGTGCCGACCACGCCTTCGAGCGGGCTGCTGGCCGTGGCGTAGCGCTTGCGGGGGATGCGCCCGGACACGTGGGCGAGGCGGCCCGCTTCGACGGCCAGCTTCATGGCGGCGGCCATGCCGGCCGGGTCCTTCGCGCCCGCGATGGCGCTGTTCATCAATACGCCATCGGCCCCCAGCTCCATGGCGACGGCCGCGTCGGAGGCGGTCCCCACGCCGGCGTCGACGATCACCGGCACCGAGGAGAACTCCTTGATGATGCGGATGTTGTTCGGGTTGCGGATCCCCAGCCCGGAGCCGATGGGCGCGCCGAGCGGCATGACCGCGGCGGCCCCGGCGTCCTCCAGCTTGCGACAGACGACCGGGTCGTCGCTGGTGTAGGGCAGGACGACGAAACCCTCCCCGACCAGCGTCCGCGTCGCTTCGACGAGCGCCTCGTTGTCGGGGTAGAGCGTCCGCTCGTCGCCGATCACCTCCAGCTTCACCCAGTTCGACAGCCCCGCCTCGCGCCCGAGCCGCGCGGCGCGCACCGCGTCGTCCGCCGTGGTACAGCCGGCCGTGTTCGGCAACAGGGCGTAGCGGCCGGTGTCGATGTGGTCGAGCAGGGATTCGCGCGAACCGCCGGACAGATCGACGCGCCGCACCGCGACGGTCACCATCTCGGCCCCGGACGCCGCGTGCGCCGCGGCCATGATCGGGAACGAGGCGTACTTGCCCGTGCCGACGATCAGCCGCGAGCGGAACGTCCGTCCCGCGATCGTCAAGGGCGTGTCAGGCATGCAGGATTCGCGCGGCGCGGGCGCTCAGCCGCCGCCGACGAAGTTCACCACCTCGACCTCGTCGCCCGCGGCCACGACGGTCGAGTCGTAGGCCGCCTTCCGGACCACCCGCCGGTTGTGCTCCACCGCCACGCGCCGCGGGTCGACGTCGAGAGCCGCCAGCAGGCGGGTGACGCTGAGCGGGCCGGGCGCGTCGAAGGCTTCGCCGTTGAGCTGGATGGTCACGGAAGCCCGAGGGTACCGCCAGTGGATCGCGCCGTCAAGGTCCGGCGGGCGGAACCGCGCCGGGTCCGCCGCGCCATCGCGCAGGCGATGGTCTTCACCCGGCTCACCGACCGCCGGCGCAATATTCTTCACCGCGTGGCGTTCACCGTGACAACCGGCGTTGCGGGTCCGTGACGGCAGTGACGGCGCGCGCGGGTCGTGTGGCGGCAACCGACGTTGCTTCCCTTCGCAGGCCGCCTTCGTGCCGTCCGTCCCGTCTCCATACTCCGCGGTCCAAGCGCATGGCACGGATTTTTGCTTTCGGTTTGGTGTGGCCCCGCCGACGTATGCGCCGCGGCGTCGTCCGTCCGAGTCCCGTTTGCGAGGCGCCCCCGGGCGAGGCGTACCTGCACGCGGGCGCCGGTTCGCCCTTGACAATCGCCTCTCGCGTGGTCATGATGACGCCGGTTCCGCGTGACGCTGCGCCGCTCCGCGCCGGTTGGAGACAGCATGACCGGGATGGCGCTGGCGCCGGTTGTTCGTGACAGTTGTGGCGCCTTTGGAAACGTTCCCGGGTTTGCGCCATCCTGAGACCTGAAAGATGCCGACGCTCGATTTCAAGGGGAAGCAGCATAGTATTCGGTTACCGGGTTACGGGACCGGTTTTGCTCAGTGAAATGCGACCGAATGGCTGCGGCCGACGGAAAGTTGCGACGGTGCAAATTGGTCGCCTTAGCAGCGCGTGGCGAAGTCCCCGCTGCCTTCGAGCGGCGATGCATCCCGCCTGACGGCGTTGTTCGTCGGTTGCCACGGGCGGCCGGGCCAGATTGTCAAAAGCGCCGCGCGCGGCCGGAGCGGACGTTACGTCTGGCGGCGCGCCTCCGGTTCTTCCGGGGTTCCGGCGCCGAGCCCGTCGCGCGACGGGCGCACGGGGGCCGCGGCTCGGCGTGAGACGGGGTGCGGAGCGGGGTCGGCCGGCCCTGCCGCCGTCAGGCGGGCGGCGGCAGGGCCAGGGCTTCGGGTTCGACGGGTTTGGGAGCGCAGAGCAGGGTGGTGATCAGCGCGCGCAGGTCGAGTCCGCGTTGGCGGGCGGTACGCACGACGCTGGCCAGCACCTGCTGGGTGTTGGCCCCGCGCCGGGTGCGGTTGCCGCCGCACACCTTGCGGGTGACCACCGCGGGTCGGATGGCCTGTTCGGCGCGCCAGTTGGTGGCGTCGATGGACGGGTCGCAGAGGAAGAGGAACACGGCCGGGAACTCGTTGGTCAGGTGCCTGGCGAAGCGCTCGGCGTCGGCCAACGGCGGCGGGTCGGCGAGCAGGCGTTCGAGCCGGGCGACGAGTCGTCCGCGGGCCGACGCCAGGCCGTGCTCGCCGATCTCGTCCGCGTTCGCGCGGTCCCGCAGGGCGAGGCCGTCCTGCAGGACCGCCTGCACTTCGCCCGCCCAGGGGCTGTCGGGATGCGCGGCCTGCAAGTGCTTGCACCGCCGCAGCAGGTGGGCCAGGCACGTCTGGTGCGGCGCGTTCTTGAAGCCGCGGTAGGCGACCCACCCGTCCCGCACCAGCACGCCGGCGAAGTCGGGGCCGAGAATCTTCGCGGCCTCCTTGAACCCCCGGCCCTCGCAGATGGCGTAGACCGTCGTCTCCGGCGTGGTGAAGGCCCACAGCCAGTGCTTGACCGCCTTCACCCGCCAGCCGGTCTCGTCCGGCGTGACCACCGGACTGCAACGGACCTGCTCGCACAGCTTCGCATACGCCGGCGCCGCCATGGCGCCGGTGCGGTGCAGCAGCCGGACCACGGCGCCCTTGGTCACGTGCAGGCCGAACCGGGTGCGCAGAACGCGGACGACCTTCTCCAGCGGCATGCCCAGTTCGGTGTGCAGTTCGACGACCAGCGCGGCCACGTTCGGACCCAGTTGGACGGAGGCCGCGCCCAACGCGTCGGAAGTCTGCAGAGCGTGCCGGCCCTGCACCCGCCGCCGGCACGCCGAGCAATGACCCACCTCGATGTCGAAGCGCCGCACGAGAGGACGCACCTCCGGCAGATCTTCCTGATACTGCGACGCCGTGCGGGTCACCACGACCGCCTTGCCGCAGTCCGGACACGTCGTCGGGGCCGGCGCCGCGTGCGTCTCGTCAACCCGCGTCGGCGGCCGGCGGCGCCCCTGCTTTCCATACTCCGCCCCGGCGCGCCGACCGGGGCGCCCGCCGCGGCCCTGCGGACGGTCCTTGGCGAAGGGGGCCGCCTGCCGGCGGCTGGCGCGCTGCGCCGCCTCGAGCTCCTTCTCCAGATGCTCGCTACGGCGCTTCCAGTGGTCCCGCTCCTCGATCAGCCGCGCCTTGTCTCGTTCGAGACGTTCGATGCGCACGTCCCGAGGGTCCCGCTGCCGCCGGGAACCGGTCGAATCGCCGCGGCCGGCCTGCTTGCGCGCCATGATCCACGTATCGGCACATGCCCGCCGCACCTGCACACCTTTTCAGGGATTTTTCCGTCACAACCCGGTAACCGAAGACGCAGCATATTCATGCGCACCACCTCACGGTGCCGTACCGTCCACTGCTGCCCGACCCGGCGCGCTCCTGTCGTCCGGCTGGCGCCGACGACAATCTGATCATCCACGGCGACAATCTGCATGCGCTGAAGGCGCTGTTGCCGCGCTACGCCGGGCGCGTCAAGTGCATCTACATCGATCCACCCTACAACACCGGCAACGAGGGATGGATCTACAACGACAACGTGAACAGTCCACTGTTGAAGGAGTGGCTGCAGGCGCACGGTCCGGTCGACGACGAGGACATGGAGCGGCACGACAAGTGGCTCTGCATGATGTGGCCGCGCCTGCACCTGTTGCGCGAGCTGTTGGCGGACGACGGCGTGATCTTCGTGTCCATCGATGACAACGAGCAGCATCATCTGCGAATGATGATGGATGAGATATTCAGGGAACGTAATTTCGCAGCCAACGTCGTATGGAATCACAGAAAATCGAGCCAGAATGATATAGACGTATCGCTTGCCCACAACCACGTGCTGTGCTATTGTCTCGATAGAAGATCCTTCGCCTTCGGGGCTGAAGGAGTCGATGAATCGAATTTCTCCAACCCCGACGACGACCCGCGTGGTCCCTGGGTCGCCGATCCGATGGACGCGCCGAACGTCAGGGAGAATCTGACATACGAGATCGTCAACCCCGACACGGGAAAGACTCATCTGCCGCCGGCGGGGAGATGCTGGAGATTTTCCAGGGAAAGGTACGCCGCCGCCGTGAAGGAACGGCGGATAGTATTTGGAAAAAGAGGAACGTCCAGGCCGCAGTACAAGAGATTTCTCAGTGAAGCTCGGGAGCGGGGAGTGAACGTCTCCACGCTGTGGAACGACGTCGGCACCGCGGCGTCAGGAACTCGAGAATTGATGGCGCTGTTCGGAGGAGAGAATCCATTCTCGACTTCCGTGAAGCCGTCGGACATGATCGAGAAGATCGTCAGGATATCCACACGGGAAGACTCCATCGTGCTCGACTCCTTCGCCGGCAGCGGCACGACGGCGCACGCGGTGCTCGCCGTGAACCGGGCGGACGGCGGCAACCGCCGGTTCATCCTGGTGGAATGCGAGGATTACGCTGACACCATAACCGCCGAACGGGTGCGGCGGGTGATCGACGGTGTGCCCGGATCCGGCGGCGCAACGCCGCGCAACGGCCTCGGCGGCTCGTTCACGTTCGCCACGCTCGGCGAGCCGATCGAACTGGAAGGCATGCTTTCCGGAGAGGGACTGCCGCCATACGCGGCGCTGGCCGCCTACCTGCTCCACACGGCGTCCGGCGTGTCGGCGGGCGCCGGCGAGCTTGCGCCGCGGGATGATGACGGTCTCTTTCACTCGTCCGACAAGCTCAACTACCACCTGCTCTACCGGCCCGACCTGGAGTTTCTGCGCAGCAACGATGCGGTGCTGAACGAGGATCGCGCCAGGCGGATCAGCGCCGCGGCCCGCGCGGAGAACCGCAAGGCGGTGGTGTTCGCCGCCGCCAAGTACATCGGCCAGCGCGAACTGTCGGCCTGGGGCATCACCTTCTGTCAGCTCCCTTACGAGCTTTCCAGCCGGGTGGAATGACCGGCAGGCGCGGCGCGAACGGATGGAACTGAAGGAATATCAGACGCGCGCGCTGGAGGCGTTCGGCCGCTGGTTGACCGCCCTCGACGACGCTCGCCGCGCGTCCGCCGCCGGGGTCGAAGCGTTGCGGAAAGCCGGGGTGGAAGTTCCCGCCGACCTGCGAAACTACCCCGGGTCGGCTTGGGAAAAGCTGTCGCGGACCGGGGGAGTCGCGGCCGGCGGCGTGCGCCACGCCGACCGCACCGCGGACGCCGGCTTCCCCATCCCGCACGCCTGTTTCAAGGTGCCGACCGGCGGCGGCAAGACGTTGCTCGCCGCGGCGGCGCTGGAACGGATGAATCGGCCCGCCGGCCTCACCTTGTGGATCACCCCCACGCGCGCCATCTATCGGCAGACCAGGATTGCGCTCCGGAACCGCGAGCATCCCTGCCGCCAGATGCTGGAACGGGCCAGCGGCGGGCGCGTCAGGATGCTGGAGAAGGACGACCCGTTCACGGCTGACGACGTCGCCCACTACCTGTGCGTAATGCTGCTCATGCTCCCGGCGGCCAACCGCCGGAAGGGCCGGGAATTCCTGCGCATGTTCCGCGACTCCGGGCGCTATCCGACGCTGTTTCCCGACAACGACGATCTGCTCGGCGACGGCCGTCTGCTGCGCGACTACCCCGACCTGGAACGCGCCTCGGAGCGGGGGCCGGTCAAGCACAGCCTGTTCAACGTGTTCAAGATGCTGCGTCCGGTCGTGGTGCTCGACGAAGCCCACAAGGCATACGGCAAACCGGCCGCGGCGCAAGAGTTCGTGCGCTCGATCAACCGCCTCGACCCCGGCTTGGTGATCGAGTTGTCGGCCACTCCGACCGTCGGTGTCAGCAACCTGCTGGTCGACGTTTCCGGCGTCGATCTGAAGCAGGAGGAGATGATCAAGCTGCCGGTGCGGGTGGAGTCGTTCACCAACGCCGAATGGCGGCACGTGCTCGGCGAGGCGGCCGAGGAACTCGACCGGCTGCAGGCCGAAGCCGAATCGCTGCGGATGAGCGAGGGCCGCTACGTCCGGCCCATCGCCGTGGTGCGGGTGGAGCGCACCGGCAGGGCGCAGCGCGACGGCGAACGCATCCACGCCGAGGACGTGCGCGAGCACCTGACCCGCAACCTCGGCGTTCCCGCCGAAGCGGTGCGGGTGAAGTCGGCCGAGAACGACGAGATCGGGCAGGAGGACCTGCTCTCCGAATATTCGCCGGTGCGCTGGATCATCACCCGCGCGGCGCTGATGGAGGGTTGGGACTGCTCTTTCGCCTACTTGCTGGTGATGCTCGACACGACGCGGGCGCAGCGGGCGCTCACGCAGCTGGTGGGGCGGGTGATGCGCCAGCCGCACGCGCGGCGCACCGGGCGGGGGAGGCTGGATCGGTGCGCGGTCTATTGCCTGAACGTGGACGCGGCCGACGCGGTGCGGCAGATCAAGCAGGGGTTGGAGCGGGAGGGACTGACCGGTCTGGGCGACGAGGTGACCGGGAGCGTCGGCGACGAGCTGCGGCTCGTGGAGGTGCGCCGACGGGAACGGTTCCGCGGCGCCGACGTCTTTCTGCCCAGGGTGCTGCATCGGGACGGCGCCGGCTGGCGCGGCCTGGATTACCATCGGGACGTCCTGCCGGCCATCGCCTGGGAGCGGATCGAACCGCCGGACCCGGCCGACTCGCTGCCGATCGCCGCCCGGCGTGAGACGGCGAGCGTGGATTTGGGCGCGGGTGCGGCGGTCACCGCACGGGGAGCGTCGCAGGATCTGCCGGTCGACGAAAGCGTGCGGCTGTCCTACTTCGTGCGCCGGTTGGCGGACGTGGTGCCCAACCCGTGGCACACTGCCGACGTGGCCCGCCGTCTGCTGGAACGACTGCGGGAGACGGGTGCGGAGGAAGCCGGCATCCACGACCGCCGCTCCCATCTCGCTTCCGCGTTGCGGGAGGCGGTCATCGACAGCGTGGAACGGATGGCGGAACGGGTGTTCCGCGACAAGTTGGCGCAACGGGAGATCCGCTTCGACCTGGACGCGCGCCTTCCCCGCTACCGGATGCGCGAGAGCTTCGAGCTGCCGGTGGCGGAGTCCGACCGGACCCTGCAGCGGCGGCAGTTCGATACCGAACTGGAGCGGCGCTTCGCCTGCTACCTGGACGAACGGAAGGCGATCCGCTGGTGGCATCGGGTGGCGGTGCGGCAGCAGGGCGAGTACCACCTGCACGGCTGGCGGCGTGAGCGCATCTACCCGGATTTCCTTGCCATGGCGGGCGAGATCTCTGGAAAGCCGCACCTGTTGGTGTTCGAGACCAAGGGCGAGCACCTGCGCGACAACCCGGACACCACCTACAAGCACAAGGTGCTGGAAACGCTTGAACGGGCATTCAACGTCGGCCGGATGCAGGTCCGTGACGGTCCCGCGAAAGGCGCCTTCCGGCTGATCTTCAACGAGGCCGAGTTCCCGCAAGCGCTGTCGAACGTGGACCACGGCTGACTGGCGGGCCAAGCCCGGTGGCCGCGGCGGCCGCTCGTCGGGGTACTACCGGCCGCGCGGGAGGAGCGGGGAGAACCTGCGTGCCGCGGCGCGAAAGGCGTGGCGGTTGGGGACGTCGTCGGCGCCTGATGGGCGCCGTCCGGCGGGGCGTCAGCGCCGTTCGGCGACGGCCGCGTAGTCCATGCTGGAGAAGAGGAGACCGTTCAGGCGGTCCACGTTGTGGTTCACGGTCCGCAGGCAGGCGGCGAGCCGCGCGTCGACGGCGGCGTCCGGAACGTCCAGGCGCTGGAGGCGGTGGGCCTCCGGGAGGGGCGACCGGTAGCGGATCTCCGGGCCGTGGAAGCCGCTGGCGGCCAGCAGATAGCTCAGGGTTTCCGGGTGCACGGGCTGAACGTGCGTGAAGTCGCGCAGGTAGGTCTCGAAGAACGCGAGCCAGCAGGCGGGATTGATGGTCTCGATCACGATCCGCGAGCCGGGCCGCAGCTTGCGCCACGCGGCCCGGATCAGCCGGACCAGCCGGTCCGCGGGAAGGTGCTCCACGACCTGGGCCGAGAAGAGCCCGCCGAGGGCGCCGTCCGGCAGATCCTCGACGGAGTCCAGCGCGTCGCCGGCGCTCGCCGCCAGCCCCCTGGCGCGGCAGGCCGCGACCATCTCGGGGTTGGCGTCGACGCCGCGCGCCGCGACGCCCGCCTCCCGCAGCACGTCCAGGAACTCCCCGCGCCCGCAACCGACGTCCAGCACGTCCGACGCGCCCGCGAAGAGGGGCGCGTACTCGCTCTGCCGCTCGCGGATCGCTTCCCAGGCGCCGCGATGGCGGTCTTCGAAGCCGACGTAGGAGTAGGCGTCCACGGAGGCGTCGATCCCTTGCGGCCCGGGCGCCGCCGCCGGCTGGTCCCAGGCCGCCGGCGGCGAACCCGTCCCGGCGCCGTCCGTTGGCGGCGGGTCCGTCCCGGCGCCGTCCGGCGCCGGCCGCCGCGCGCCGGCGCCGCGCAGAGCGGTGACCTCGTGCTGCAGGTGAGCCACGGTGGTCCCGAGGTCGCCCAGCGCCCGCAGGCGGCGGTCGAGGTCGTCGGCGTGCGCGGCGGCGTCCTCGGTGATCCGCCGCGCCAACCCCGCCGCCTCCCGGTCCTTGGTGTCGACGAACGGCGTGATCTGCTGCAGGTACTGAACGAGCCGCGAGTGGAACGTGCGGATCTCCTCCAGATGGTCGCCGAGCGCCCGCATCGCGGCGTCCGCCGCCTGCCGCCGATCGGCCGCGGCCGCGCCGCGGCGCTCGAGGTGCTCGATCAGGAGCGAGTTGAAGCGCTCCTGGCGCCGCACGATCGGGGCGGCGGCGCGCCACGCGGCCGCGCGCAGACGCGCCCGCCACCCGGAGACCGGGGCGTCGGCCCAGTCCGGCGCCAGCCGGCGGCCCGCGCGCAGCGCCGCCAGCCGGCCGTCGCCTCCCGCGGGAAGGCTCGGCGGCGCCGGCGGCGCGGGAAGCGATCGATCTAGCCGGGTGAGGGCTTCGTTGTAGGCCCGGTCGGCCTCTTCGCGCTCCCGTTTCAGGCGGGCGAGGTCGTCTGCGCTGACGCTGCGTCGGAACATGGGTTCTCTTCCGTGTGCGTAAGGACTCCGATGCGCATCCGCCCGGCGCGGACGGTCCGGCGGACGCCTCACGCGGGAGGCGGCGGCAGCTCGGTGACGACGGCCGGTTGCAGCGGTTCCAGCCGCGGCAGCACCGGGGTCAGATCGACGTAGTCGACCAGCAGGTCGACCCCGGAGGCGGCCTGGACGCGGAACTCGACGTCCCGGACGGCCTCGGCGACCTCGAAGGTGATCGCCGCGAGCGACCAGCGGCCGTCGTCCCGCAGGTGCGCGGCCGGAACGTCCAGGGCGGCGAGGCCGGACCTGTCCGCGACCACCTCGAAACGCGCCGCGCGGCCGCGGGCGGGGGCTCCGAGCCGCAGCGCCGCCACGGCGCGGTAGCGGCCGGGACCGAGCTCGAGGTAGGGGCCGAAGACCACCCAGCCGTCCGGCCGGGCCGGGGTCGAGGCCCGCGCCGCGCCCGCGCTCGCCCCCGGGTCCCGGCGGGTCGTTTCCGCGGCCGTCCCCATCGGCCACATGCGTTCGGCTTCGAAACGGCGCGCCATGGTGCTGCGCAGCGCCAGGTCGAGCGCCGCCTCCCGCCGCTCGTCGGCGGCCGACGCCCGGTCCGCGGGGGGCTCCACCGGCAGCAGGATCGCCGCGGCGGCCACGCCGGCCGCCCAGACCGCGCGGAGCCGCGCCCGCGCCGCCGGCGACCTGCGGACGACGCCGCCGGCCACGAGGAGCAGCAGCGCCAGCGTCCAGACGACGTTGGGAAGATATTCCAGGCTCGCGTGGTAGAAGTGCGGCAGCGAATAGCGGACCGGCACCGGGAACAGCGAGTTCCGGCTCCAGACCAGCTCGTCGATGCGGGGATGGAACACGGAGGGGTCCGGCAGCCAGCGGGCGGCGAGCGCGACCTGGTAGCCCAGCGCGCACCACACGGCGCGGCGCAGCCAGGGGACCACGCTTGCGCGCTCCGCGTCGATCCAGAATCCCAGCGGAACCAGCCAGAGCCACATCGCCGACCAGCCGAAGCGGCCGGCCGGGCCGGCGCCGCCGTACTCGGTGTACCCGTGCAGGGCGGTCGTGGCGAGCAGCGAGAGGTAGATCGCCAGCCACGGGAACGTGAACGGGTGCCGGCGCCGGATCATCCAGCCCAGCCCCGCGAGACCCGGAAGCAGCAGCGGCTGCTGGAAGAACATGCCCTGGGCCTGGTCGATGTGCAGACCGAGGAAGACCCGCAACGCCTTCGCCGGCGGCGCGCCCAGCTCGGTCCTCAGGCGCCGGACGAAGACGTCGGAGAAGTCCGCGAGCAGCCACGCGGCGGCGAGCGCCGCGCCCCCGGCGGCGAGGACCACGGCGCCGGCCGCGAACCGGGCGCGCCGCCGGGCGGCGGCCCCCGGCCGGGTCCGGCCGGCCGCGCGTTCCCGCCGGCTCCGCCACAGGGCGAAGAGCACGAGGATTCCCGCCGCGGCGACGTTCTTCGGGTGCAGCGCGCAGAGCAGCCCGACGCCCGCGAGCAGCCCGATCCACTCGCGGGCGGAGCCCGGCGGCGCGGCCGTCAGCCGCACGGTCAGGCCGGCCAGCAGGACGCCGCCGAGCAGATCCGGATAGAGGTATCCGCCGCCGGCCACCACCGGCGCCGACAGCAGGAGCCCGGCCGCGGCGAGCGCCGCGCCGTCCGCCGGCAGCCGCCCGCGGGCCCAGACCCGGACGGTCCACGCCAGCGCCGCCGCCACGAGGACGGCCAGCGCCACCCGTGCGCCGATCACCCCGCCGACGCCGAACGGGATCGCGAGCAGCAGGCCCAGCCCCGGCGCGTGAAACGACCGCCAGCCGTCCCCCGCCCGCCAGGCGTGCATTCGGATCGGTCCGTAGATCTCGGCGGTCCGGGCGTCGTGCTCGTAGTTGTTGCGCACGTCGAGGTCGCCGTCGCGCAGGAGGCTGGCCGCGATGATCAGGTAGTGCGGTTCGTCGCCGGTGATCGGCGCGCGGTTCGTCGCCGTCCACCAGGCGGTCGCCCCGCCGGCGAGCGCCATCGCGCTCAGCGCGATCGCCAGCGCGCGGCGCCGCGCGCGCGGAGGAAGCCGTCGCCGTCCGGTCGTCATGTCGCGGCCTTCATCTTAGCCGGCGCCGGGGACGCCGGCCGTTCGCGGTATTCTGTTGGGAGCTTCCACCATGCCTCGCCACCGGATCACCCGCGGTCTGACGCTCCCCATCGCCGGGGAGCCGGCCGCCGCCGTCGAGGACGCGCGACCTCCGCGCCGCGTGGCGCTCGTCGCGGCCGACTACGTCGGTCTCCGGCCGACGATGCGCGTGGCGGTGGGCGACACGGTCGCCCGGGGCCAGCTCCTGTTCGAGGACAAGACGATGCCGGGGGTGCGCTACACGGCCCCCGCCGCGGGGACCGTGCGGGCCGTCCACCGCGGCGCCCGGCGCGCGCTGCAGTCGGTCGTGATCGAGCCGAGCCGGGCGGAACGCGAGGGCCGCGCGCCGGAAGCGGCGGAATTCCGCTCGTGGTCGGGCCGCCATCCGAGCGGAATGACCGAGAGCGAGGTCCGCGACGTGCTCCTGGAGTCGGGCCAGTGGACGGCGCTGCGCGCGCGGCCGTTCGGACGGGTGGCCGACCCGGCGGCGCGCCCGCGCTCGATCTTCGTGACCGCCGCCGACACCAACCCCCTGGCGCCCGACGTGGGCCTCGTCCTCGAAGGCCGCCGGGGGGCCTTCGAGCGGGGACTCGCGGCGCTGGCGCGGCTCACGGCCGGCCCGGTCTTCGTCTGCACGGGACCGGATCAGAGGATCGACCCCCCGGCGGCGGCGAGCGGCCAGATCCGGCACGAAGTGTTCGAGGGCGCGCATCCGGCCGGGACCGTCGGCGTGCACATCCACACGCTCGACCCGGTGGGCCGCGGCAGGGTGGTCTGGCACGTCGGGGCGCAGGACGTCGCCGCCGTCGGCCGCCTGTTCGAGACCGGGGTGCTCGACGTCACCCGGGTCGTCGCGCTCGGGGGGCCGCCGGTGGCGCGGCCGCGCCTGCTGCGGACCCGGACGGGGGCGTCGACGGCGGAGCTGGTCGACGGGGAGGTCGACGGCGCGGCGGAGCGCCGCGTCATCTCCGGCTCGGTCCTCTCCGGGCGCGCCGCGGCGGGGGACGTCCACGGCTACCTCGGCCGCTACCACCAGCAGGTGTCGGTGCTGGCGGAGGGCCGCGAGCGGGAGTTCCTGGGCTGGCTCCGGCCGGGCCTGGACACCTTCTCGACCCTGCGCGCCTTCGCGGCGGGACTGACGCCGGGCCGCCGTTTCGCCATGACGACCTCCACGCACGGCTCGCCGCGGGCCATCGTGCCGATCGGCCTGTACGAGCGCGTGATGCCGATGGACCTGCTGCCCACCGCGATGCTGCGGGCGCTGGTCATGCACGACGTCGAGCGGGCCGAGGAGCTCGGCTGCCTGGAGCTGGACGAGGAGGACCTCGCCCTCTGCACGTTCGTCGATCCGGGCAAGACCGACTTCGCGCCGCACCTGCGCCGCGTGCTGGATACGCTGCGGGCGGAGGGTTGACGGCCGGCCGCCGCCGGGTCGCGCCGGGGCCGCCGTGCGCGGCTTGCGCGGCGCCCCCGATTGACTTGCGCCGGGGCCGGCGGTACGATGAACGGACTCGGGGACGGGTCCCCGTCTTTTTTTGACGCCGCGCTTGAGAAAAAAATCACAAGCGCGGAGCGCGCCATGAAGGTCCTCAGGCGCCTGCTCGATTCGCAGGCGCGCCACTTCGAGCCGGGCGGCAAGCTCGAGCGCCTCTACCCGCTCTGGGAAGCCCAGGACAGCTTTCTCTACACGCCGGGCCGGGTCACCGCCGGTCCGTCGCACGTCCGCGACGGGATGGACCTGAAGCGGATGATGATCACCGTCGTCATCGCGCTGGCCGGGTGCGTCTGGATGGCGCTGCACAACACCGGCTACCAGGCGAACCTGGCCATCGCGGCCGGCGCGGCGCCGCTCGCCACCTGGCGGACCGGCGTCATGGAGGCGCTCGGCGTCGGCTTCGCGCCCGACGATCTGGCGAGCTGCCTGCTGCACGGCGGGCTCTGGTACGTGCCGATCCTGCTGGTCACCTTCGCGGTCGGCGGCCTCTGGGAGCTGCTGTTCGCGGTGGTGCGGAAGCACGAGCTGAACGAGGGCTTCCTGGTCACCGGCATGCTGTTCCCGCTGGTGCTGCCGCCGACCATCCCGCTGTGGCAGGTGGCGCTCGGCATCTCGTTCGGCGTCGTGATCGGCAAGGAGATCTTCGGCGGGACGGGCATGAACGTGCTGAACCCGGCGCTGGTGGCCCGCGCCTTCGTCTTCTTCGCCTACCCGGCGCAGATGTCGGGCGACGCGGTGTGGATCGCGGCCGACACGTCGGCCGACGCGATCAGCGGCGCGACCGTCCTGGCCGCCGCGACGCTCGGCGGGACGGCGGCGGTGACGGCCGACTTCGACTGGTGGCGCGCGCTGGCCGGCTTCGTCCCGGGCTCGATGGGGGAGACCTCGGTGCTCGCCTGCCTCGCCGGCGCGGCCCTGCTCGTGGGCACGGGCGTCGGCTCCTGGCGCATCATGGCGAGCGTCACCGTCGGCACCCTGGCCACGGCCGCCGCGCTGAACGCCGCGGGGTCGGCGACGAACCCCTTCTTCGACGTGAGTCCCGCCTGGCACCTCGTCGTCGGCGGCTGGGCGTTCGGGACGGTCTACATGGCCACCGACCCGGTGTCGGCCCCGTCGGCGCCCGGCGGCCACTGGGTGTACGGCTTTCTCATCGGCGTGCTCACCGTGCTCATCCGCGTCGTCAACCCGGCCTACCCCGAGGGGATGATGCTCGCCATCCTGTTCATGAACCTGTTCGCGCCGCTCATCGACCACGCGGCGATCGCGCTGAACGTGCGGCGGCGGAGGGCGCGCCATGCAGGGTAGCGTCTTCTACAACCTGATCTTCGCCGCCCTCGTCTGCGTGGCGTGCGCGGTCGTGGTGTCGTCGGCGGCGGTCGCCCTGCGCGAGCGGCAGGCCGTCAACCGGACCCTCGACGTGCAACGCAACGTGCTGGTGGCGGCCGGTCTCGCCGCCCCCGGCGAGGCGCTCGATCCCGACGAGATCGAGGCGCGCTTCGCGCCCGTCCGGCAGGTGGTCATAGACCGCGAGACAGGCGCCGCGGCCGACGTCGACCCGGCCGGCTTCGACCCGCGCGCCGCCGCGGCGGACCCGGGCGCGAGCCGGCCGGCCCCGCCCAACGACGCCGGCCTGCGGCGGGTGGCGGATCGGGCGCTGGTGTACGAGTTGCGCGACGAGGCGGGCGAGCTGGACCTGGTGGTGCTGCCGGTCCACGGCCTGGGCCTGTGGAGCATCCTCTACGGCTTCGTGGCCCTCGACGCCGACCTGGAGACGATCCGCGGACTGACCTACTACGAGCACAAGGAGACGCCGGGCCTCGGGGGCGAGGTGGACAACCCGCGCTGGAAGAGCCTGTGGAACGGCCGCAAGGCGTTCGGACCCGGCGGCGCGCCGGTCATCGAGGTGATCAAGGGGCCGGCCGGCCCGCCCGCCGACGATCCGCACCGCGTGGACGGCCTGGCCGGCGCCACCATGACGAGCCGCGGCGTCACCAACATGCTGCGCTTCTGGCTCGCCGAGCAGGGCTTCGGCCCCTACCTGGAGGCGCTGCGGGCGCGGAGGGACGGCTGATGGCGAAGACGCGCGACGCGCTGCTCGACCCGCTGTTCAACAACAACCCGATCGCCCTGCAGGTGCTCGGCATCTGCTCGGCCCTGGCGGTGACCACCCGCATGGACACGGCGCTGGTGATGAGCGCGGCGGTGGTCGTCGTCACCATGTCCTCGAACTTCTTCGTGAGCGCCCTGCGGAACCACATCCCGACCAGCATCCGCATCATCGTGCAGCTGACGATCATCGCCTCGCTGGTGATCGTCGTCGACCAGGTGCTCAAGGCGTACCTGTTCGAGCTGTCGAAGCAGCTCACCGTCTTCGTCGGGCTGATCATCACCAACTGCATCATCATGGGGCGGGCCGAGGCCTACGCCATGCAGAACCCGCCCGGCATGAGCCTGATCGACGGGCTGGGCAACGGCCTCGGCTACGGCGCCGTCCTGATGCTCACGGCGTTCGTGCGCGAGCTGCTGGGCTCGGGCACGCTGTTCGGGGCGGCGGTGCTGCCGCTGGCGGCCGAAGCGGGCTGGTACACGCCGAACGGGCTGATGGTGCTGTCGCCCGCCGCCTTCTTCATCATCGGCTTCCTGATCTGGGCGCTGCGGAGCTGGAAGCGCGATCAGGTGGAGGCGGACTGATGCTCGAGCACTACCTGAGCCTCGCCGTCCGGGCCATGTTCGTCGAGAACATGGCCCTCGCGTTCTTTCTCGGCATGTGCTCGTTCCTGGCCGTCTCGCGGCAGGTGAAGACCGCCGTCGGCCTCGGCGGCGCCGTCGTCTTCGTGCTGGTCATCACGGTGCCGATGAACAACCTGATCCACGCGCATCTGCTGAGCCCGGGCGCGATGGCGTGGCTGCACCCGTCGCTGGCGGAGTACGACCTGTCGTTCCTCGGTTTCCTCTCCTACATCGGGACCATCGCGGCGATGGTGCAGATCGTCGAGATGGTGCTCGACCGCTTCGCGCCGCCGCTGCACGCCGCCCTGGGCATCTTCCTGCCGCTGATCGCCGTCAACTGCGCGATCCTCGGCGCGTCGCTGTTCATGGTGGAGCGCAGCTACACGCTGGCCGAGAGCGCGGTGTTCGGCCTCGGCTCGGGCCTCGGCTGGGCCCTGGCGGTGATCGCGCTGGCCGGCATCCGCGAGCGGCTGCGCTACTCGAACCCGCCGGAAGGGTTGCGCGGGCTCGGGCTGACCTTCATGCTGGTCGGACTGATGGCGCTCGGGTTCATGGCCTTCGCCGGCGTGCAGCTCTAGGAGGCGGGCAGGCAGATGGTCACCGTCGCCCTCGGCGTCGCGATGTTCACGTTCGTGATCGTGTCGCTGGTCGGCCTGCTGATGGCCGCCCGGCGGCGGCTCGTCGCCACCGGCGAGGTGACGATCACCGTCAACGGCGACCCGGGCAAGGCCCTGGGCACCGCCGCGGGCGGCACCCTGCTGGGCACGCTGGCCGACAACCGCCTGTTCGTCCCCTCGGCCTGCGGCGGCAAGGGGAGCTGCGGGGTCTGCAAGGTGCGGGTGCGCGGCGGGGGCGGCGCGGTCCTGCCCACCGAGCGGAGCCACCTGAGCCGCGGCGAGGAGCGCCAGGGGGTGCGCCTGTCCTGCCAGGTCAAGGTGAAGCAGGACATGGCGATCGAGCTGCCGGCCGAGGTCTTCGACGTCCGCCAGTGGCGCTGCCGGGTGCGCTCGAACCACAACGTCGCCACCTTCATCAAGGAGCTGATCCTGGAGCTGCCGCCGGGCGAGGAGGTGCCGTTCCGGGCAGGCGGCTACATCCAGATCGAGGCGCCGCCGGGCGCCTACGACTACGGCCTCTTCGACGTCGAGGAGGAGTACCGCGCCGACTGGGACAAGTTCGACCTCTGGCGCTACACGGCGACGATCGACGAGCCGGTGACGAGGGCCTATTCGATGGCCAACTACCCGGAGGAGAAGGGCGTGATCATGCTCAACGTGCGGATCGCCTCGCCGCCGCCGCGGGCGCCCGAGGGGACGCCGCCGGGCAGGATGACCGGCTACGTCTTCAGCCTGAAGCCGGGCGACGAGGTGACCATATCGGGTCCGTTCGGCGAGTTCTTCGCCAGGGACACGGCCGCGGAGATGATCTTCGTCGGCGGCGGGGCGGGCATGGCGCCGATGCGCTCGCACATCTTCGACCAGTTCCGCCGGCTCGGAACGGACCGCAAGGTCAGCTTCTGGTACGGCGCCCGCAGCCTGCGCGAGGCGTTCTACGTGCAGGACTTCGATTCGATCGCGGCCGCGCACCCCAACTTCGAATGGCATCTGGCGCTGTCCGAGCCCCTGCCGGAGGACGGGTGGACCGGCCTGACCGGCTTCATCCACCAGGTCCTCCACGACAACTACCTGAAGGACCACCCGGCGCCGGAGGACGTGGAGTACTACCTCTGCGGCCCGCCCATGATGCTGAAGGCGTGCATGGACATGCTGGACGGCCTCGGCGTCGAACGCGACAACATCCTCTTCGACGACTTCGGATAGGGGGATGGTGAACGGCCGGCGACGGCGGCGCGCTGCCGCCTTGGCCATCCTCCCGCTGCTCGCGGCGGGATGCGCGGAGCCGGCGCCGCCGGAATCCGGTGAGGTCCGCCGCCGCTGGACGATCGCCGGCGCGGCGCTGGGCACCACCTACCGCGTGACCGTAGTCTCGGACCCCGGCGCCGCCGGCGGGCCGCGGCCGTCCGCCGTCGAAGCGCAGGTGCGGCGGGTCCTCGAGCGGATCGAGGGGCGGATGTCCCATTACCGCCCCGATTCGGAGATCTCGCGCTTCAACCGGGCGCGGACCGTCGAACCGCGGCCGGTGTCGGGCGAGACCCTGAAGGTCGTCGCCGAGGCCCTGGCCGTCGGCCGGGCCAGCGGCGGCGCGTTCGACGTGACCGTCGGGCCGCTGGTGGACGCCTGGGGCTTCGGGCCGCCGGGACGCGCGCCGGCGGCGCCGGACGCGGCGGCGCTGGCCGCGCTCCGCGCGCGGGTCGGCTCCGGCCTGCTGGAGGTCGACCTCGCCGCCTCGACGCTGCGGAAGCGGCGCCCGGACGTGGTGCTGGATCTGTCGGCGATCGCCAAGGGCTACGCCGTCGACGCCGTGGCGGCCCTGCTCGCCGGGCGCGGGTTCGGCGGCCACCTGGTGGAGATCGGCGGCGAGCTCCGGGCCTCGGGCGGCAATGAACGGGGCGAGCCGTGGCGGGTCGCCGTGGAGCGGCCGGGCCCGGGAGCGGGGGCGCAGCGCATCGTCTCCCTGACCGACGCCGCGATCGCCACGTCCGGCGACTACCGCAACCACTACGATCTGGACGGCGCCCGGGTGTCGCATACCGTCGACCCGCGCAGCGGCCGTCCGGTCACCCACGGACCGCTGTCGGTGAGCGTCGTCGCGGAACGGTGCAGTCTCGCCGACGCCCGCTCGACCGCGCTGAACGTCCTCGGCCCCGACGAGGGCTACGCCCTGGCGGTCGCGCGGGGCTGGGCGGCGCTGTTCGTGACCGGGGACGGGACCGGCCGGTTCGTCGAGCGGGAGACCCCCGCGTTCACCGCCGCGGCGCGCGGGCCGGCCGGCGGCGACGCTCCCGCTGCCGGGTCGGCCGCGGCGGAGCGGCAGGAATCTGCGCCGTAGAACGGCGCGGACTCCTGGCACGTTTCCAGTCCCCAGGCGCCGGCCGATTCGGTCGTGCGGTTCACGGCGGAGGAAGCGCGGTGCTACGAGGTCTCCTCCCGCGACGCCGCCGGATCGCGACGCCGTAGCGGCGCATGGATCGGTTCGGGCATCGGCATCGCGGCGTTCGTGGCGCTGGCGGTTGCCGTCGCGTCCGACACGGGCTACTGATCGGCGAGCGTGGGCCTGCGCACGGTTCACCCGCCGTGCGCGGGCTTCCTGCTACGTGTCGAGACCGCCGGACCGAACCGAAGCCGAGACGCCTTGCGCGCAAACCGTCGGCGCGCGCCCTCCCGCCCTTTCGCGGCGCTTCCGGGGGTGCGCGGTACGCGGTCGGCGCGGTCGGCCGGAACGTGACACCGCCCGACGTCGTGGCGGCGCCGCGCAAGCGAAGGGCGGCGCGTTTCGACCGGCGTTCAGGCTCGTCTGTCGTTGGAGGAGTCTCATGGACGTGGTATAAGCGTTCCGGGCGGCGGCGGCGCGGGCCGCCGCCGCCCGGAACCGCGATGGACACCAGCACCTACGTCCGGCCGTCCCGGGAAGCCGCCCTCGCGCTCGCGCGGGAGACCGATCTGCCGGCCCTGACGGCGCGCGCCGCGGCGCTGCGGGACGCCGGGTTCGGCCGGCCCGTCAGCTATTCGCGCAAGGTGTTCATCCCGCTGACGAAGCTGTGCCGGGACGTGTGCCACTACTGCGCGTTCGCCCGGCCGCCGCGGCCCGGCGAGCGGGCGTACATGACGCTCGACGAGGTGCTCGACGTCGCCCGCCGGGGCGCCGAGGCGGGGTGCCGGGAAGCGCTCTTCACGCTGGGCGACAAGCCGGAGCTGCGCTATCCGCGGGCCCGCGCCGAGCTGCGCGCGCTGGGCCATCCGACGACCATCGCCTACCTCGTGGCCGCCGCCCGGGCGGTCTTCGACGCCACCGGGCTGCTGCCGCACGCCAATCCGGGCGTCGTGACGCGGGACGAGCTGGCCGCCCTGCGCGAGGTGTGCCCGTCGCAGGGGCTGATGCTCGAGAGCGTCTCCCGGCGCCTGCTGGAGCCGGGCGGCGCCCACCACGGCTCGCCCGACAAGGACCCGTCCGCGCGCCTCCGGACGCTGCGGACGGCGGGGGAGCTGGCGATCCCCTGCACCTCCGGCATCCTGATCGGGATCGGCGAGACCCGCGCGGAGCGCATCGAATCGCTGCTCGCGCTGCGCGACCTGCACGACGAGCACGGCCACCTCCAGGAGATCATCGTCCAGAACTTCCGGGCCAAGCCGGACACCCGGATGGCGGACGCGCCGGACCCGCCGCTCGACGACCTGCAGTGGACGATCGCCTGCGCGCGGCTGCTCTTCGGTCCCGGCATGCCGATCCAGGCGCCCCCGAACCTGACCCCGGACCGCTTCGGCGCCCTGATCCGGGCCGGCATCAACGACTGGGGCGGCGTGTCGCCGGTCACCCCGGACCACGTCAACCCGGAGGCGCCGTGGCCGCACCTGGAGACGCTGGCCCGCGAGACGGCGCGCGAGGGCAAGGTGCTGACCGAGCGGCTGACGGTCCATCCGGCCTTCGTGCGGCGGCTCGAGACGTGGGTGGCCGAGCCGCTGCGGGCGGCCGTCCGGCGGGCGTCCGACGCCGAGGGGTTCGCCCGCGAGGGCGCCTGGTCGCCCGGCGACGCCGACGCGGTGCTGCCGGCGCCGCTGCTGGAGCGCCTCGCGGACCCGGCGGCGCCGGCGCCGGCCTCCGCCGTGCGGGCGGCGTGCGCGCGGGCGGCGCGCGGCGAAGGGCTGGACGAAGAGGAGGTCGCGGCGCTGTTCTCGGCGCGGGGCGACGATCTGGCGGCCGTCGTGCGGGCGGCCGACGCGCTGCGCCGCGAGGTCAACGGCGACGAGGTCACCTACGTCGTCAACCGCAACGTCAACTACACGAACGTCTGCTACTTCCGGTGCCGGTTCTGCGCCTTCTCGAAGGGCAAGCTGAGCGAGAACCTGCGGGGCGCCCCCTACGACCTTTCCCTGGACGAGATCGCCCGCCGCGGCGCGGAGGCGTGGGAGCGCGGGGCCACCGAGGTGTGCATGCAGGGCGGCATCCACCCCGACTACACCGGCGACACCTACCTGGACGTCTGCCGGACCGTCCGGGCCGCTGCGCCCGGCCTGCACGTGCACGCCTTCTCGCCGCTGGAGGTCCGGCAGGGGGCGGCCACGCTCGGCGTGCCGCTGGAAGCGTTCCTGCGGCGCCTGAAGGCGGCCGGTCTCGGGACGCTGCCGGGGACCGCGGCCGAGGTGCTCGACGACGAGGTGCGGCGCGAGCTGTGTCCCGACAAGCTGACCGCCGGGCAGTGGCTGGAGGTGATGGAGACCGCGCACCGGGTCGGGTTCCGGACGACGGCGACCATCATGTACGGCCACGTCGACCGGCCGCGGCACTGGGCGCGGCACCTGGCGCGCATCCGCTCCCTGCAGGCGCGCACCGGCGGGTTCACCGAGTTCGTGCCGTTGCCCTTCGTGCCCATGGAGGCGCCGATCTACCTCCAGGGGAAGGCGCGCCGCGGCCCGACCTTCCGCGAGTCGCTGCTGATGCACGCGGTGGCCCGCCTGGCGCTGCATCCGCTGGTGCCCAACGTCCAGGCATCGTGGGTGAAGATGGGGCCCCGCGGCGTGCAGGCTTGCCTGAACGCGGGGGTGAACGATCTGGGCGGCACGCTGATGAACGAGAGCATCACGCGGGCCGCCGGGGCCGGGTTCGGGCAGGAGCTGCCGCCGGCGCGGATGGAGGCCCTGATCCGCGGGGCCGGCCGCACGCCGCGGCAGCGCTCCACCACGTACGGGGAGCCGGACGCCGCCCAGGTGGCGCGGTCGTTCCGGGCGGCGGACCTGCGCCCGGTGGCGCGGACGCCGATTCCCGCCCGGGCGCGGCCCGGCGCGCGGCCGCCGCTGGCGCGGCCCGGTTTCGACCCCGGCTCCGGGGAGGTCGGTGTCCCGGACGACGGGCCGCGCCGGCCGCTCGCCCCGCCGTCCGGGGCCGGCGGACGGACGGACGATTTCCCGGTTCGAGACCGACGACTGGAGAGGGAGGCGAATCGATGAGCGTGGATGTCCGCGGCCTGTTCGACAAGGCGTTGCAGCGGCCGGCCGTCAGCGCGCCGGCGGTCCTGGTGGCCGTCCTGGCGATCGGCTTCTTCGGGTGGTCGTACGCCTGCCCCTGCGACTACACGCCGGGCGCGTACCTGTTCGGCGACGAGCAGGAGGAGCCGGTGAGCGACTGGACCTTCGCCAACCAGGTGACGCTGTGCCAGATCCAGATCCGGGCCGGCCTGTTGCCGCACTCCATCAACCTGAACTGCTTCGCCACCGAGAGCGGCGACCTCTACCTCAGTTGCTCGAACTGCGACGGCAAGCGCTGGTCGGGCATCGCGGTCGAGGACGGCTGGGCGCGGTTGCGCCTCGACGGCACGGTCTACCCGGTCAACCTGACCCGCGCCCTGGACCCGGGCGAGCTGGACACGGCATGGGAGGCCCGGCTCGACAAGCTGCATTCGCTCGCCGAGCCGGCCAACCCTCCGGCGCCGCTCGGCACGCCGCGGCCCGGCCACTGGTGGTCGTTCCGCGTGGTGTCGCGCGGCTAGGAGTCTGCGCCGTTCTACGGCGCAGACTGCTAGCCTTCGGGGTTCGCTTCCGGCGGAAGCCGACGGTCGACGAGTTTCAGGCCCGGCACGTCGCCGAAGTCCTTCGGGTTCAGCGTCCAGAGCGCCGCTTCGTGGACGAGGGCGCAGGCGGCGACGGCGAAATCGACGTCGCGGCCTCGCGGCCGGGGCAGCCGCGTGTAGAGCGCCGCCGCCTGCGCCGCGGCATCGGCGTCGAAGGGAACGGCCTGTGCGCGCGGAAAGAGATCTTCCTGCACGCGAAGCTCGCCGGCCGTCCGCGGCCCCCGCGTCCACTCGTACAGGACGATGGCCGAGATCCGCAGTCGATGGCCCTCGTCCACGAAGGCGCGCAGGCGGTCCATGGAATCTCCCGGACCGGCGAGCGCGTCGACGAGCGCCGACGTATCGAGATGGATCGTCATGAGGCCGAACGGCGCCGCGACGACTCGCGGCGGGACGCTTGTATCTCGTGGAGCTCGGCCTCGACGCTCTCCCGGGGGCGTGTGATCGCCTCCTTGCGCCAGCGATCCAGCACGTCGAGCATGCGCAGCCGCTCGGCTTCGCTCAACCGGTCGGTTCGCGCGTCGTACTCCGCGACCGCCTCGCGGACGACGTGGCTCCGGGGCTTGCCGAGACGCTCCGCCGTGCGCCGGATCCGCCGTACGGTGGCGTCGTCCAGGGAGTAGGTGACCTTTACCATACCATTGGTAATATTACCATACCCGCAACGATTGCGGGAAGGTGATCCGGCTGCGCTGGCCCGGCTGAATCCTGCGCCGCTGTCGCCGTCGCCGGCGTCAGGCGGTCAGCAGCCCGGCCGGCACGACGCCGATGCCGTCGGCGCGCCGATAGGCTTCCTGACCCGTCGTGACGACGCACGCGTCGAGCAGGTCGGGGCCGAGACGGCCGGCGAGCCACTGGAGATGCCGGATGTCCGCCTCGTCCACGGTCGCGGACAGCTTGACCTCGAGGGCGACGATGCGGCCGTCGCCGCGTTCGACGACCAGGTCCACCTCGTGCTCGCCGCCGCGCGTCCGGAGGTGTCCGACGCGGGCTTCGCCGGCCTGCGCGTAGGTCCGGACCGAGAGCGTGACGAGGGACTGGAACAGCGCGCCGAGGAGCGTCCCTTCCCGCGGGACGGGCGGCCCCGCGTCCGCGCCGTCGAGGAGGGCGCCGGCGTCGACGCCGAGGAGCCGGGCCGCCAGCGCGGGGTCCGCGAGCTGGTGGACGGGGGCGGCCGCGAGCCGGCGCAGGCGGTTCCGGGTCGGCGCCCAGGCGGCCAGCGGTTCGACGATCCACAACTGCTCCAGGGCGGCCCGGTAGGGCCGCGTGGTGGTCTTCGCCGGTTTGTCGGATTCGCCCGCGGACGCCGCGTCGCGGATCGTTTCGTAGGACGCCGTGGTCGAGGACGCCGCGGCGTAGGCGGTCAGCCACCGGCGCAGCGCCCCCGCGTTGCGGATGCGGGTCCCGAGCTCGACGAACTCCCGCTCCACGATGCGATCGACGTAGCCGTCGAGCTGCGCGCGGAGCAGGCGTCCGGAGTGGTTCCGCAACGCCGGGAAGCCCGACCGCGTGATTTCCCGCGCGTAGTCGGTCAGCCCCAGGTGCGTTCCGCCGGCGAGGGGCGGCCGCGCGCCCGTGAGCAGGGCGGCGAGACTCACCGTGGGCGCGGTGAGGGCGCGTTCGGCGAGCGCCATCGGGCGCATGCGCACGGTGACGATCCTCCCGGCGCCGGAGTGCGTCGGCGTCTCGCCCGGCGCGGCCGACCCGGTCAACAGGAATCGCGACGGGCGCGGGTCGCGGTCCACTTCCCGCCGCACGAGGTCCCACGAGGCCGGCAGGCACTGCCATTCGTCGATCAGGATGGGCGGGTCGCCGTCGGCGAGGCGTCCCGGCGCGGCGCGGACGATCTCCAGCCGGGCGGGATCGTCGAGTCGATGGATGGTCCGGGCGCGGCGGATCGCGGTCTCGGTCTTGCCCACGGCCTTGGGGCCTTCCAGCGACACCGCCGACAGTCCCGCGAGGAGCGCGTCGAGTTCGGCGTCCACGATCCGCGGCCGGTAGTCCACGGCGCACACGATACCATATGGACGGCTCTAACGATCCTTTTTGGACGGCCATTACGCTTCCGACTGGACGGCTTCTACCCTCCCGATGGGCCGGGTCGCCGGGCCGCACCGGGGTACCGTCCCGACCCGATGCCGCCGGCCAGGTCGACGATCGGGCGGGAGCACCCGTCTGCACTCCTTCGTCTCCGGTCGGGCGCGCCATATCGGATGCACGAAGCGTTCGCCGGACTCGGCGGGGCGTGCGCCGGCCTGCACTTGACAACACCGGCGCGGTGCTCACAATGGAACGACCCGGGGCGAAAGCGGGTGAATCCGCCCGGCGGAGCGGCTTGCACGGTCGGGAGAAGAAGTCCCGGCGCCGTGCAGGCCGCGGAGCGGCACAGGAAAGGGATCGAACCATGAAGACTCGACGGCGCCGGTTCGCGGCCGTCGCCGGCGCGGCGCTTGCGTTCTGCGCCGCCGCCGGCGCCGCGGCGGCCAATTCCAACGACTGGGAGCCGGGGCCCGCCTCGTGGACCGGGGATCTGACCCCGATCGGCGCGGCGGACTGGAGCTACGACCGGGCCGAGCACCTGCTGGGCCGCGCCGGCTTCAGCGGCACGCCGGAGGACGTCCGGCGGCTGGCGGAGATGACGCCGCAAGAGGCGGTCAGCGCGCTGGTCGACTACGACGAAATCCCCAACGGCCACCTCGAGCCGTTCGAGCACTCCGGCTTCTGGGACGAGACGCTGACGCGCTTTCCGCCGAGCCGGCCCGCCGCGACCGACCGGGCCCTGGCGCGCGGCGAGAGCATGGGCATCCGGGTGAAGCCGGAGTTCGTCAACCGCCATGTGCAGCCGGTCTCGGACCGCTTCTTCTACTGGCTGCGCGCGAGCGCGCTGGAGACCCGCCGGGTCGGCTACTGGTGGGCCGAGCGCATGCTGGACACGAACCGCCCGCTGCAGGAGAAGATGGCCCTGTTCTGGCACGGGCACTTCGCCACGGCCCAGAACAAGGTCCGCGACTACCGGAAGATGCTGCTGCAGATCGAGACGTTCGAGCGTCACGCGGCCGGCAACTTCGGCGAGCTGCTGGTCGCTGTCGCGCAGGATCCGGGGATGCTCCACTACCTGGACGCCGGCGTGAACGTGAAGGGGGCCGCCAACGAGAACTTCGCCCGCGAGGTGATGGAGCTGTTCACGATGGGCGTGGGCAACTACACCGAGCGGGACGTCCGGGAGGCGGCGCGGGCCTTCACCGGCTGGAACTTCCTGAACCTGGACTTCGTGGTCAACGAGGAGCAGCACGACGACGGTCCCAAGACCTTCCTGGGCCGGACCGGCAACTTCGACGGTGTCGACGTGCTCCGCATCATCCTGGAGCAGCCGGCCACGGCCGAGTACGTCGCCTCGAAGATCTACCGCTTCTTCGTCCGCGAGGATCCGTCGCCGGCGCTGCAGGCCGAGCTGGGGGCGGTCCTGCGGGACGCCGGCTACGAGCTGCGCCCGCTGCTGCGGACCCTCTTCCTGTCGCGCGACTTCTACGGCGAAGCCAGCTACGGCGCCCACGTCAAGGGGCCGGTCGAGCACGTGATCGCCATGCTGAAGCAGCTCGGCGCGCCGGACGTGCCGGGCGTGCCGGACTTCAACCGCACGACCATCGCCCTGGGTCAGCACCTGCTGAACCCGCCGTCGGTCGCCGGCTGGGCGCAGGGCCGGTCCTGGATCACGCCGGCCCTGCTGCAGGAGCGGGGCAACGTCGCCTTCGACTACCTGTTTCCGGACGTCATCGACTTCCGGGACCCGAACTTCCTCTCGCCGGGCGGGGACGGACTGGTGGGCGAGCGCCTGCGGAGCGGGTACGACTTCGGCGCCGCCATCGCCATCGACGGCGACCCGGACCGGATGACCGCGTTCGACCTGTCCGCCCTGGAGCGGGACGAGCTGTTCAACACCCGCGTCTCGGGCTACCGGGCGTGGGCCGAGGCCGTGCGCAAGCTGATTCCGACGCCGCGCGGCGCGGCCCGCTTCGACGTGACGCGGATGGTCCTCGACTCCGGGGCGGCCACCACCGGCGAGGCCGTCGACCACCTGCTGGGGCGGTTCCTGCGGATGCCGGTGGCGGCCGGCCTGCGCGACGCGCTGGTGGAGCTGCTGGAGAGCGAGCTCGGAACGTCGGACCTGCAGCGCGCCCGGACCTACCTGGAAGACCCGTTGCGCATGGTGACGCACGTCATCATGAGCACGCCGGAATATCAGATCGACTAGGGGACCCGTCCACCGGGACACCAGAGAGGTGCAAGAAACCATGACCCTGACCAACCGCGGCAAGAAGCTGTGCGATTCCAGCGGCGTGTCCCGCCGGCAGGCGCTGAAGATCGGCGCCCGCGGCCTCGGCCTCGGCCTGCTCGGCGGCGGGGTCGGCCCCCTGCCGCCGCTGTTCGGCGCCGCGTCGGAGGCGCTGGCCGCCACCGAGGGCAGGATCCTGGTGGTCTTCGAGTGGTTCGGCGGCTACGACGGCCTCAGCACGTTCGTGCCCTGGGGCGACGACGAGCTGTACCGGCGCCGCCCGACCCTCGGCGTCCGCGAGCGCGACGTCATCAAGGTGGACGAGCACTTCGGCTTCCAGAAGTCGATGGTCGGCATGCACCGGCTCTGGGAGGAGGGCGACTGCGCCGTCATCCACGGCGCCGGCTACGAGCAGCCGTCGTTCTCCCACTTCGCGTCCAGCTCGTTCTGGCACACCGGCGCTCCCAACAGCGGGGAGGCCTACGGCTGGTACGGCCGCACCGCCGACGCGCTGGACCCGTCCGGATCTCCCAACTTCCTGGTGAACGTCGCCTCGGCGCAGTCGCTGGCCGTGCGGGCGCACGAGCACGTTCCGGTCGTCTTCAGCGACCCGGGTTCGTTCCGCCGCGACTTCTTCCACCCGCAGCGTCCGTACATCGACGAGCTGGGCGGCGGGCAGGCCGCGCGCGGCGAGATCCACGAGTTCCTGCTCGACGTCAACCGTAGCGCGCGCGAGGCGTCGGCCCTGGTCAGCCAGGCCTGGGACAACTACACCCGCTCCCGCAACGGCGAGCTGCGTCTGCTGGACCTCGACAAGGTCGTGGCGCTGATCGAGAACGACTTCCCGGCGCGGCTCTACTACGTGCGCCTCCGCAACAGCCTGTTCGACACCCACGTCAACCAGGAGAGCCCGCACAACCGCCAGGTGCAGTACTGCAGCGACGCGGTCTGGGGCTTCTTCGAGGAGATGAAGCGCCTCGGCAAGCAGGACGAGGTGGCCGTCTTCATCCACAGCGAGTTCGGCCGGCGCGTGCCGGAGAACACCAGCCTGGGCACCGACCACGGGACCGCGAACGTCTCCTTCGTGCTCGGCGGCGGGGTCCGGGGCGGCCACTACGGCGAGCCGCCCAGCCTCACGGACCTCGTGCTCGGCGACAACCTGCAGTACACCACCGACTTCCGGCGGGTGTACGCCACGCTGATCGAGGAGTACCTCGGCCACCGCAAGTCGGAGGACGTGCTCGGCGGGAAGTTCGAGACGCTCGGAATGTTCACGTAGAGCGTCGCGGGCCGTGCCGCGCTGATCGAGGAGTACCTCGGCCACCGCAAGTCGGAAGACGTGCTCGGCGGGAAGTTCGAGACGCTCGGAATGTTCACGTAGAGCGTCGCGGGCCGTGCCGCCTGCCGCGGGTGACGCCGCGCGTCCATCGGCCGCAGCCACCCGCGGCACGATGGCCGGCGGCAGGGCGTCGATCACGGATACGTGTAGGCGGCCTGGAGGCCGAGGGGCAGGCCGGTCATCCAGTAGGCGATCAGGAACAGGGTCCAGGTGACGAGCAGCACGACCGAGTAGGGCAGCATCAGCGACACGACGGTGCCGATGCCGGTGGTCCTGACGTAGCGCTGGCAGAAGACGACGACCAGCGGGAAGTAGGGCATCAGCGGGGTGACGACGTTGGTCACGCTGTCGCCGACGCGGTAGGCGGCCTGGGTCAGCTCGGGGGCGATGCCGAGCCCCATCAGCATCGGCACGAAGATGCTCGACAGCAGCGCCCACTTGGCGGAGGCCGAGCCGACGAACAGGTTGACGGCGGCGGTCAGCAGGATGATGCCGACGATGGTCACCTGCGGGGGCAGGGCGAGGTCGCGCAGGAAGTTGGCGCCCTTGAGCGCGATCAGCAGGCCGACGTTCGAGTTGTTGAACGCGGCGATGAACTGGGCGGCGAAGAAGGCCATCACCAGGTAGTAGGCCATCGTGCCCATCGCCGCGGTCATGCCCGCGACGACGTCGCGGTGGGTTCTGACGGTGCCCGCGACGTAGCCGTGCACCACGCCCGGAATCAGGAACAGGACGAAGATGAGGGGCACCATCATGCCCATCAGCGGCGCCGAGAAGCTGGTCAGCGAGCCCTCGGCGTCGCGCAGCGGCGAGTCGGCGGGCCAGGCCGCCAGCACCAGCAGCAGGAGGCCGGCGGCCAGGGAGGCCATGCCCGCTCCGAAGCCGCGGCGGTCGCGGCCGGTCAGCTCCTCCATCTTCGGCATCGCCTCGGGATCGCCGTCGACGGCCGTCGCCCGCAGGCGCGGCTCGATCACGCGGTCGGTCAGATACCAGCCGACGCCGATGACGAGCAGCGACGAGACGGCGGTGAACCCCAGGTTGCTCAACGGGTTGACCAGCCGGTCGGGGTCGAATAGCTGCGCCGCCTGCTGGGTGAAGCCCTGCAGCAGGGGGTCGATGCCGGAGGGGATGAAGTTGGCCGAGAACCCGCCGGAGACGCCCGCGAAGGCGGCCGAAACGCCGGCCAGGGGATGGCGCCCCGCGGCGTAGAAGACGACGCCGCCGAGGGGGATCACCAGCACGTAGCCGGCGTCGGCGGCCGTGTGGCTGACGATCGCGGCCAGAATCAGCATCGGGGTCAGCAGGCTCGGCGAGGTCCAGCCCAGGATCAACTTGAGGCCGGCGTTGATGAAGCCGGTCTTCTCGGCCACCCCCACGCCGAGCAGCGCCACCAGCACCACCCCCAGGGGCGCGAACCCGGTGAACGTGGGAACGAGCCGCACCATGAACGTGGCGAGGGCCGTGCCCGTCAACTGGTTGGCGATGCGCAACGGCTCGCCGGTGCGCGGGTCCGTCTCGGCGAACTCGATCGGGGCCAGGACCGCGGAGGCGATCCAGGTCAGGAACAGCAGCAGCAAGAACAGGATCGCCGGGTCGGGCAGCCGGTTGCCGACCGTCTCGATGCCGTTCAGGGCGCGGTCGACGAAGCCTCCGCCATCCGGGGCGGTCTTGCGGTCAGGTCGCGTCTTGGCCATCGGTGAACCTCCATCGCCATCGAATAATAATCCGCGGACGCCCGGCGGCACCGTCGTTCGAGCACGTCGAACAGGTATCGATGCAGTGCAGCGGGGCGAGCGGGGCCGCGGCCGGCGTTCGAGCACGTCGAACAGGTATCGATGCAGTGCAGCGGGGCGGACGAAACGATGCGTTGCCCACCGGTTGGGACGCCGGAGTCCTCAGGGGAGCATGTCGCCGACGTCGATCGTCGTTCCGGGCCGGGCCGCGGGCGCAATCTTCTCGCCGGCCCGGTGGATCGATCGGCGCCCGTAGCCGTCGGCGCCCGCTTCCCGGCGCACCTCGACCCGCGCGTCGGGCAGCGAGATCAACCAGTACTCGGGGATGCCGGCCCTGGCGTAGAGGCGCTGCTTGACGGTCCGATCCCGGGGCAGGGACCTGTCAGCCACTTCCACGACCAGCAGCGCCTCGGCCGGGTGCCGGTCGCGGTAGTCGCGGGCCGACCCCGGCACGACAGCGACGTCGGGTTCCGGTTCCGAGTCGTCGCCGAGGGCCAGCGGCGACTGGATCCGGATCTCGATCCGCTCGCCGAACGCCTTTCGCAGCGCGCGGGCCGCCAGGGAGACCGCCGCCGCATGACGGCTGCCTTGCGGCGTCATGGCCAGCAGCGCTCCGTCGATCAGCTCGAGCCGGGCGTCGGGTTCGAACACGCCGGCTTCGACCGCCCGGTCATATTCGGCCCGGCTCAGGCGGTAGGGGCTGGTCGTGCGGTCCACCTTCGGTCACCGCTTCCCGGAGTACTCCAGCATCTGCCGCGTGAAGTCCCGCGGGTAGGAGATGACGACGTCGGTGATGGAGCCGTCGGCGGCGGTCACCGCCTCCAGCTTCGGCATCACGAAGCCGGTGTAGGACGGCAGGTCGACGCGGGCCACCCGCTCGAGCACCTCGTCGCGCAGCGCCGGGTCGAAGCGGATGCCGTACGTCTCGAACAGCGACCGGGCCGCGTCGTAGTCGCCTTCCGACTTGATCCGCTGCACCTCGGCCAGCAGGCGGGCGGCGCCGGCGCGGAAGGCCGCGGCGTCGGTCACGACGTGGTAGGTCCTGCCCTCCCGCCGGCGCACCTCGACGGCGTCCGTGTTGTCGATGAGCCAGTGGACCACCATCTGCCGGTTGCGCATGTGGTCCTGCTCCAGCTGGTTCCCCTCGCGGACGCGGCGGAGCTGCAGGATGGCGTTGCGCGCGTACGCCTCGTACTGCGCCAGCACGACGTCCGCCTGGTCCGCGGCGTCGAAGATCCCGATCTCGACCAGCTTCGGGTCGGCGATGAAGTACAGCGCGACGAGGTCGGCGCGGGCCTCCTCCAGCGCCGAGTACTGCTCGCGGAGGAACGGCTGCGCGTTGCCGCCGAGACGCTCGGCGAGCTGGCCGGAGGCGTGCCCGATCACCTCGTGCATGTTGGTCGTCATGTCGCCGGCGAGGGCGCCCCAGCGCTCGGCCCGCGCGGTCTCGGCCTCGTCCCAGGTGAACTCGGCGAGGTAGGCGGACGGCCGCGACCGCTCGTAGGCCTCGATCACGTTCGACAGCGAGATCGACTTGCTGCCGTGCTGCTCGCGGACGGTCTGGTCGTTCGGCAGGTTGATGCCGATGGGGGTGACCGGCCCGGCGTCGCCGATCTCGACCACCACGTCGATGGCGTTGGCGGTGATGCCGCGCACGCCCGCCTTGCGGTAGCGCGGGTCCCACGGCATGTGGTCCTCGAACCACTGCGCGTGCTCGGCCAGGGTGCGGATGGTCTCGGTCTTCTCGGGGTTGACGTAGTAGACCAGCGCCTCCCAGGCGCCCTTCGCCCCGCGCGCGTCCATGTAGACCTCGGTGAAGCCGTTGATGGTGTCGACCGGCGACGCCCGGTCCGCCACCCAGGCGACGTCGTAGGCGCGCCGGTCCGCCGGCTCGCCGGTGCGGTACCAGGTGATCAGCGCCTCCAGCGCCGCCGCCATCGGCTCGGTCGCGAAGGGGATCGCGGCTTCGAGGTGGCGGACCACCTCGGCGAGCTCCTTCGCGTAGCGGCCGCCGCCGTCGATGCGGTAGACCTCCTCCACCAGCCGGCCGCCGCGCTTGACCAGCCGCGAGTTCAGCGGATAGCGCTCGTCGAAACCTTCCAGATCCGCCATCGAGACGCCGTCGTACAGGTTGTTGGCGCTCGACAGCAGCATGTCGTCGCCGGGGGCCGGCGTCTTGTTGGTCAGGACGGGGTCGACGGCGGCGTCGAAGAACAGCGGCTCGAGGCGGTCGAGCAGGGCGTCCAGGGTCTCGCCGGCGCGGGTCGGGAACGCGGCGCCGGACGCCGCGGCCGCGTGGGCCGCCGCGCGGAACGCCGCGGGCGTCGCGCCGAGCACGAACTTGCGGGCGGTGAGGTTGTTGTACGGCCCGGTGTTGATCCAGAAGAGCTTGGCGTAGCGGTGGATCTCCGCGAACGTCTCCGCCTCGACGCCGCCGGGGTGCGTGAGGATCTCCTCGAACGTCTCGCGCATGACGAGGTTGTGGGCGTAGCGCTGGTCGTAGAAGACGTCGCGGCCGGCGAGCGCCGCGTTGTACAGGTGCCAGACGAGCACCTTCTCGCGCAGTGCGAGGGCCTCGAAGCCGTCGGCGTAGATCTGGCCGACGGCGGCGTCGCCGATGCGCTCGAGCAGGTACGGCCGCCCGGGCTCCTGGGCGGCCGCGGACGCCGGGAAGACGGCGCCGGCCAGGGCGGCGAGCAGCAACGGGACGACGGATCGCGGGCAGGTCATGGTTCCTCCGGCGCCGGCCAACCGGCCGCTGTAGAATGCGGGACTCGACACCCGGATTATACCGGCCGGGGGATTCATCGAGTTCGGATCGAGGGGTAAGGTCGCAGAGACTCTCTTCGGGGCAGTCGCGTTCCTTAGGCTCTCGTCGGTGCGGAAATGGGTCGACGAATCGGCGCCCGAAGGGAGGCTCCGCAATGCCCTCGAGGCCCTTGAGTCCTACGTTGCGCAGAAGATCATCGACGCAGAGAAATAGGCGAAGAAATGGCGGAAAGATGTTGGACTGCCAACCCCGGCGTCCGACACCCGCTAGCGCCCACCAAGCGTCGCCTTGCGGCTCCGCTTGGTGCCCATCCTGACCGTTCCAGGAGTCCGCGCCGTTCTACGGCGCAGACTCCTAGCGCGAGCCGCGCGGGGCGGGTCGAGCTGGCTCAGCCGCGGGCCGCGCGTCGGACGACGTGCGTCGGCCGCGGCGGGGCGCTGCCCGGGCGGCCCGACGTGCGCCGGCGCTGGTGCTCGCCCGCCTGCCGCCGCCGGCGGGCCTGATCCCCCTACGAGCCGGACTCCAGCAGGCGGAGGACGCCGACCACCATCCCGGCGATGCCCACCAGCGCGCCGACGATGGCGCCGGCCTGCACCAGCATCGCGCGGTAGATGCGCGCCTCGAGGGCCGCGAGGTCCGCCTTCATGCCGTGCTCGAGGGCGGCGACGTCGGCCTTCGTCGCCAGCGCGGCGGCGTCGTGCTCGGCGGCCTCGCGGACGGCGGCGGTGATGGCGTCGGCTTGGGCCTCGGTCAGGTCGGCGGCCGTCAGCGAACGGGCGATGGCGTGCGTGTCGAACATGGTCCCCCCATCCTACTGCCGCCGTCCGCCGGCCTGCCGACGCTCCAGGGCGGCCACCCGGGCCGCGAGCTCAGCCGCCGGCCGCGGGTCGTCCGTGAGGCCGACCAGCCAGTCGACCGAGACTCAGCCAAGCAGACGCAACGCCGCGATCACCAGCCCCGCGCAGGCGACGCCGGTCCCGACGATCCACTTCACGAGCCGGAGTTCAAGGGCGGCGATCCCGAGCCTGATTCTCGACGCCCGGCGCCCGGTGGGGCGCCGGGCGATCTGGCAAGGGGCTGGCTGCTGCTTCGGCGCCGGCATGACGTCGCCGGCCGGTCTGCCGCCCGGGTACACGCCGTCCCTTTCGGCGCCGTCGATCTCTACGTCGTCTCGCACCACGGGCTGAACACGTCGAACTCGCGGGCGCTCGTGCACGCCGTCGCGCCGCGGGTGGCGATCATGAACAACGGCACCTGCAAGGGAGGCGACCCCGACACGCTGACGACGCTGCACACCGCTCTCATGGTACCACCACGGCGCGCGACTCGCACCGTTCGAGTCCTGTCCCGTGGAGCGCGGCCCGACGACGCCGGTATGGAGCAGTCGGGAACGGGTCATGGGTTCCTCCGATGCCGGCCAACGGCCGCTGTAGAATGCGGGACTCGACACCGGATACCGGCCGGGAGGCTGCCCATGAGACCCATGCGCCGTACACGACCGTTCGACCGCGCCGTCCTCCCGGCGGGCCGCGCACCCGGGATTCTCCGAGGGGGCGCGCTAAGACCGCGGGCGGCGCCGGACGCCGCGCCCGCGCCCGCCCCGACGCCCGGAGTCGCCCCGGGAGCCCTTGCGGCCGGGATCCTGCGCCGGGTCCTCCTCGTGGCGGCGGCCGCGTGGCTCGCCGTCCTCCCGGCGCCCGGCGCCGCGCAGCAGCGCGCGCTGACGATCGCCGACCTCTACGATCCGGCGCGGCGGATCGACTTCGACGTCGGCGCGCCGGCCGGCCTGACGTGGCTCGACGACCGGCACTACGTCGAGCCGCGCTCCGCGCGGGACGCCTTCGCCGGCCCGCTGGTCCGCGTGGACGCGCTCGGCGGCGAGCGCGCGCCGCTCTACGACGCCGCCCGGTTCGAGGCGGCGGTGGCGGCCCTGCCGGGCCTGGGCGAGGCCGACGCCCGCCGCATCGCCCGGCGGGCGGACCACGCGGCGAACCGGGACCGCACGGCGCTGGTCTTCGAGTTCGCCGACGACCTCTACCACTACGACGCCGGCACGGAGCGGGCCGCGCGCCTGACGGCGACGCCGGAACCCGAGACCGAGGTGTCGTTCAGCCCCGACGGCCGGCTCGTCGCCTTCGTGCGCGGCGGCGACCTGATGGTCGCCGACGTCGAGCGGGGCCGCGAGCGCGCGCTGACCACCGACGGCGGCGGCCGGATCCGGAACGGGCGCCTCGACTGGGTCTACCAGGAGGAGATCTACGGCCGCGGCAACTTCCGCGGCTACTGGTGGAGCCCCGACTCGTCCCGCATCGCCTACCTGCGGCTCGACGACCGGGCGGTCCCGACCTTCCCCGTGCTCGACCACATCCCCTACCGCCCCGAGGTCGAACACTGGGAGTACCCGAAGGCCGGCGACGCCAATCCGGTGGTCCGGCTCGGCATCGTGCCCGCGGCCGGCGGCCCCACGACGTGGGCCGACCTGGCCGGCTACCGGCCGTCCGACCCGCTGGTCGTCGACGTGGACTGGACGCCGGACGGCTCGCGCGTCGCCTTCCAGGTGCAGGACCGCGAGCAGACGTGGCTCGACCTGCTGCTGGCGGACCCGGACGGCGGCTCGGTCGAGAAGGTCCTGCGCGAGACGACCGAGGCGTGGGTCAACGTCAACGGCCCGCCCGTCTGGCTGGAGGACGGCACGTTCCTCTGGCTCAGCGAACGTTCCGGGTGGAAGCACCTGTACCACGTGGACCGGTCCGGCGCGGCGCGGCGCGCCGTGACGAGCGGCGAGTGGGAGGTCCGCCGCGTCCACGGCGTCGACGAGGAGAACGGCGTCGTCTTCTTCTCCGGCACCGAGCGCAGCCCGATCGGGCTCGACGTCTACCGGGTGAACCTCGACGGCTCCGGACTGCGCCGGCTGTCGGATGCGCCCGGAACGCACTCGGCCGCGTTCAACCCGGGGCTGACGCACTACATCGACCGCTGGAGCGACGTCTCCACGCCGCCGCGGGTGCGGGTCCACGCGGCGGCGGACGGCTCGGTCGCGCGCGTCGTGGCGGCGGACGAAGCGCGCGCCCTGCGCGGCTTCGACCTGCCGGCGCCCGAGTTCCTGCAGGTCGCCAACCGCGACGGGTTCGAGATGGAGGCGCTGCTGATCAAGCCGCCCGGCTTCGATCCGTCGCGCCGCTATCCGGTGTATCAGCACGTCTACGGCGGCCCGCACGTGCAGCGCGTCCGCAACGCCTGGAGCCGCGAAACGCTCTGGTGGCAGCTTCTGGCCCAGCGCGGCCTCGTCGTCTGGGTGCTCGACAACAGCACCGCCAGCGGCAAGGGCGCCGTCTCCACCTGGCCCGTCTACCAGCGGTTCGGCGAGCTGGAGCTGCGGGATCAGGAGGACGGCCTCGACTGGCTCGTCGGCCAGGGCTACGTCGATCCCGAGCGGATCGGGATCGAGGGCTGGAGCTACGGCGGCTTCCTGGTCAGCTACGCGCTCACCCACAGCCGCCGCTGGTCGATGGGCATCGCCGGCGGGTCGGTGACCGACTGGCGCGACTACGACACGATCTACACCGAGCGCTACATGCGGATGCCGCAGCGCAACCCCGACGGCTACCGGAACGCCTCGCCCCGCTTCGACGCCGCGGACCTGCACGGCGCGCTGCTGCTCGTCCACGGGTCCATGGACGAGAACGTCCACATGCAGAACACGCTGCAGTTCGCGCTGGCCCTGCAGCGGGCCGGCAAGCCGTTCGACATGATGATCTACCCGCGCTCGCGCCACCGCCTCGGCGGCCCCGACCTGGAGCTGCACCGCCGGGAGAAGATGCTCGCCTTCGTCCTCGAGCATCTGCGTCCCGCGGGCGCCGCGGCGGGATCGACGGCGGGCCGGGGGCGTTGAAGAACGGCGGCGGCTACCCCGGCCTCTTGACGTGCGCTGTTCCCTCGGCTAGCATTAGCATCCGGAACGACATGGGCGTCCCCCCCCCCCCCGAATCCTGCGCCGGTCCCCGCGGAATGGTTCGCCAATCCAGTCGCCCCGTCCACACCGCCCTCGAAGACACCGGTCGTCCTGACGGACGACGAACGACAAGCCCTGACCTCGCTGGCCCTCGAACGCTGGTTCGCGGAGCTGAAAGCAACGAACAAAGGGAGAGATGTGATGAGACTTGCACCCTGCGCCGCCGTCGTTCTGGCCGCTCTGTCACTCGCCGCGTCCGTGGACGCGCAGACCCTGACCGTCGAAAATCTCACGTTTCACTCTGGGGATCTGGTGCTCGGTGGACACACCGGCAATTGGTACGCGCGCGTGTGCACCGGCGAGAGCTCGTATCCGGCGACCTGCAGCAACGCCTGCGTCGGACCCAATACGTCCGACAGGGCGCTGTACGGAAGGAGCAACTCCCGGCGCGATGCGTACGATCCCGCGTGGAGCTGGGGCGGAGACGGGACAGAAACACAGGCAAGGTCTTCGTACGTCACGGCAACGGCGTACAGTGATTCGTCCTGTCAGACGACACTGGACACGGAGAACTTTCGCGTCCCGCCACCCGGCTTCCGCTTCGTGGCCAGAACGCCTGATCCTCCCTATGATGACACTCCCGACACCCTCTGGTTCGATTTTTCCCCTCCCCCGGGCTACTCGTTCTATTACACGTACAAGAGAATCGTCGGCGGCGGCGGTCTCTCCGGCTGCCGTTTTGGCAACTACTCATCTCCTGTGGACGCGCCAGGGTTCGCCTCGAATCTTGATCCCGGAACGGAGTACACGTTCCACGCTTACTCGGGTCCGGGTTGCGACCCGCGGATGCAGTTCGGCAGCGTGACGTTCACAACCGATTCAGCCGGAGGTTTCGGCGGATCACCGTCCGAACCGTCCGAACGAACCCCCGACCCTCCGACTGAACTGGAAGCTTCTCCGACCGGCTCCGGCGCCGTGACGGTCATCTGGGAAAATCCGGGAAACCCCAACATTTCCTTCTATGAGTACCTGCTGGAGCAAGCACGCCAGCAGCGGGGTGGAGAATGGCGCAGGATCGCCGGCAGCAACGCCGACACCACCAGCGTCACGATCGACTTGACGACCGGCGAAGCGCGAGCCGGCGCCGCTCGCGGCGCGACGCCGCCGATGACGGAATGGATCATCTCGCTACGCGCCCGTGACGTCAACGGGAACACCGGAGCCCGTGCAAGAACGACCGTTACCGCCGCGGCCGAAACGGTTCCCGCCCTGCCCGTGGCGTGGGCCTTGGGCCTGGCGTTGCTGCTCGCGCTTTCGGGCGGCAAACGCTTTCGGCGGATGACAAGATGACCACGATCCGTTCGTGAAGCTCGCGCGGGCCGGTTCGAACGGCCGTCGGCAATCGCGGCAGCCGCCCTCGCGCCCGACGCGCAGCAGGCCGCAAAACATGCGCGCTGGGAGAGGCCGCGGGACGGGGCCGGACGACGACCGTGGCTGGACGCTCGCGGTCCACGGTACCGAGGCGCTCGTCGCGGCCGCCCTGGCCTGCCGCGACGAGACCGACCTGCCGGCCCGCCTGGATGCGCGGGGCGCCGAACACGGGGCGGCTGGAACCGGCCGGCGGTCAGCCGCCGTCGCGGTGGACGGTGGACGGCGAGAACGCCGGCAGGCAGACGGCGACGTACTCCGCGCCCCCCGGCTCCGGACTGCTGTAGCGCACCCATTCGCCGGGCGCGGCCACGACGGCCTGGCCGGCCTGCACGTCGAGGTGGCCGCCCTCGTGCTCGACGCGCAGCAGGCCGCGAAGCACGACGGTGATCTCCTCGAACTCCGGCCGCTGCCCCGGCTCCTCCCAGCCCTCGGGCGAGACCATGCGGGCGACGCTCACCCGCCGATGCCCGGAGTTGACCCGGCCGGCGAACTCCTGGATGCTCTTCGGCTTCGTTCCGGCCGCTTCCACGACCGCCGGACGCTCGATCAGGATCGGCATTTCTCGGTTCCCCGGCGCACTCGGGCGCCCGGCGCCCTCATCGCAGGTGCCGGCCGCCATCCACGCGGATGGTCTCGCCGGTGAGGAAGTCGGACCGCACCACGGCCTCGACCGCATCGACGATCGCCTCGGCGCCGCCCCAGCGCCCCACGGGCGTCTCCCGCTTGACCGCTTCGATCCCGCCCGCCTCCAGGTCCGGCGGCGGCACGATCGGGCCGGGCGCAATCGCGTTCACGAGAATGCCGTCGCCGGCCAGCTCCAGCGCCAGCGCCTCGGTCAGGCCGATGACCGCCCGCTTGGCCACGTAGTAGGGAAGATAGCCGGCGTACCGCGGCCGGCCGCTGGCCGCGACCCAGTCGCTGAAGTTCACGATGCGCCCGCCGCCGGCCGCGCGGAGATGCGGCGCCGCCGACCGCGCCAGCCGCCAGGCCGCGGTGAGGTCGACGTCGAGCGCCCGCGTCCAGTCGGCGTCCGTGAGCGCGTCGAAGGACGCGCGCCGATAGACGGACGCCATGTGCACCACCACGTCGAGGCGGCCGAAGCGCGCCACCGCGCCGTCGACGATCCGCTCCACGTCGGAGGGCCGCGCAAGGTCGCCGCGCACGACGACCGCCGCGCGGCCGGCCCCGCGCACCCGCTCGGCGGCCTGCTCCGCCGGTTCCCGGGATCGATTGCAGGCCAGCGCGACGTCCAGCCCGAGGCCCGCGAACCGCTCGGCCAGCGTCACGCCCAGGCGCCTGCCGCCCGTGATCAGCGCCACCCGGTCGTTGAGATCCATGGCTGCCGGCCCGAGGCGGCCGCGGGCGATCAGTCTTCGGCCGGCGGAGTATGGGGCGCCTGAGCGGCGCCGGGCCGCAGAATCTCGTCCAGCAGGAACACGTCGGTCAGCAGGGCGCGCAGGTGGATCATGCCGTTGAGGTTGTCGACCATCTGCGAGGTGATCCCGGGCTGGGCGAGAACGAGCTGCACGGCCGCGAGCCCCGCCGCCGCGTCGCGCCGCATGACCTCGATGAACGCCTCGTAGCGGCCCTCGCTCCGGGCCGCCCGCTCCTCGGCCAGAGCCAGAAAGCTGCCGGGCAGCTCCGCCAGGGTCGCCGCCATCTTCTCCAGCCGCTCGCGCACGGGCCGGTCGTTCGTCAGCGCCATCTGCGCGTTCACACCCTTCGCGGCGTACGCGAGACAGAATTCGTACGTCTCCTCGACGACGTTCACGTGCGCCTGGAGCGCCTCGGCCGCGGACTCCGACATGACTGACACCTCGTCTGTTGCGCGCGTCGACGGAATCGCCGCGCCGTACATGAAAGGAGCGACGCCGAGCCCCGGCCCGGCGCCGCCCCTCCGAAAACGCCCGTCCGCCCGCCTAGTTCTTCGACGCCGACTCCTTGTTCACGACCCAGCGCTCGGGATCGTGGTGGTCGAGGTAGTGCTCGCGGTCCACGGACCCGAAGAGCATCGACTTCGTCAGCCAGAACTTGTCGGGCCGAATCGCGAAGTAGATGTGGGTCAGGGTCAGCATCACGAAAAGCACGGCGCCGAGGCCGTGGAGCGTGTACATCAGGCCCCAGGTCGGCTCGGACAGCAGGTACGCGTTGCGGGGAACCAGCGCGTTCTCGATCCGGAACATCATGACGAGCCCGGTCCCGATCACGGCCAGCCCCGCCAGCATGACGGCGGTGTGGTACAGCTTGTGGTCCAGCGGGTATTTCCCGTGCTTCTTGATCTCGCCGGCTTCCTGCCCCATCTGGCGCTTCACGCGCTGCACGGCCTCGTCCATGTCCTCCGGAAGGATCCAGATCGACCAGAAGTCGAGGTAGAAGGTCGCGTGCACGATGTGGTAGAGAATCGAGATCGTCAGCACGATGCCGGCGACCCAGTGGATGGTGACCCACGCGAACTGGATGCCGATGATGGGGAAGAAGCCCGTCACCAGCAGCACCAGCATGGACGCCGCCATCACCCAGTGGAAGATGCGCGCCCACAGCGTATGCCGTTCGATGGTCTCGGGGACGCCCGCCGCCGCTTCCTCCTGGCCGCCGCCGTTCGCCCTCGCCAGCTTCGGCAGCCAGACCGCCGCGTACACGACGTGGAAGACGACGAAGGCGACGCCGGCCCAGAAGAACAGGTAGAGCAGATCCCAGGAGACCCTGATCAGGGTCTCCTGGCCCCACGGGTTGGTCCCCCACTGAAACAGGTCCATCTGCTACGCCTCGGCGCCCTGAACGGAGCGCTTGACCAGGTTGCGCAGCAACGTCACCTTGTAGGCGTTGTGGCGCAACGGCCGAACGCCGTTGATGGCGATCTCTCCGGCCTCCGCGGCCGCCGCCTGGCCGACCTGCCGGCCGCGGACGGCATCCTCGGCCGCGAGGAACCGGACGGGGTACGGGGCCACGCCGTTGGCCACGATGCGGATGTCCTCCACCACGCCGTTGTTGATCTTCGCCGCCGAGGCCACGTTGGCGAGCGGGAAGTCCCAGACGGCCCGGTCGCGGGCCTTCTCGAAGTAGAACCGCGTGTTGGCCCAGGTCCACGGGATCCGGATCGACGTCAGGACGTCGCCCGGCTGCAGCGCGGTCATGCGCATGATGTCGACGGCCGGGCCGATGAAGAAGTCCTGCGCCGGAATGACCCGCTCGCCCGTGCTGTTGCGCACCACCATCTCGGCGTCGAGCGCCACGAGGACCGGGGCGGTGTCCGACGGGTTGACGGCCACGCAACGGCTGGCGCCCAGGATGGCGTGCTCGCGGTTCATCGCGGTCGGCGTGTCCGCGTAGCAGATGTTGCCGCCGGCGCGGTAACAGCTCCAGCCGTCCCGGTAGTACCAGCACCGCGTGTCCTGGCCGACGTTGCCGCCCAGGGTGCCCTGGTTCTGGATCTGCGGCGAGGCCGCCTGCGAAGCGGCGTCGGCGAGCATGCTGAACTGCTCGGACACCTCGGGGTGGCGGATCACGTCGCGCAACGTCGCCATCGCGCCGATGTCGAGCCCGCCGCCCAGGGAACGGATCTCGCGCAGCTCGGAAACCCCGCCCAGGTCGACGACGGCGGCGGGCTTCTTCACGCGGTCCTTGAGCCAGTCCCAGGTGTCCAGCCCGCCCGCGAGCACCCAGGCGTCGGCTCCGTACTGGTCGAGCACCGCCAGCGCCTCTTCCGTGCTGGCAGGCTGGAAGAGCTGAAACGCCGGCATCTTGTCGCGAATCACGGCCATGATGTCTTCTCCCTCTACCTTCCCGGTGGTGCGCTAGACGTGCGTCGACAGCTTGTTGTGAGCCTCGTCCAGCTCGGGGTCGAGCTTCGTCAGGATCATGTCGCGCATGATCGGCGAGCGGTTGAAGTCGACGTTGCCGCCCAGAGCGTCGGCGATGGCGTTGAGCACCGCGCCCGCGCCCGCGCCGACCGGCGCCTCGCCGATGCCCTTGCACCCGACGGGGTTGAAGGGATCCGGCAGCTCCGCGGCGTTCCAGCCCAGCTCCCGATCGTGCGGCACGTCGAGCAGCGTCGGCGGACGGTTCGAGTAGAACCGCTTCGCCACGTGGAGCCCCCACTGCGGGTCCATCACCCACTTCTGGCCGAGCGCCACGCCGAAGCCCTGGATGCCGCCGCCGTGCACCTGGCCGGCGAAGTTCTGCGGGTGCAGGATGGTTCCGGCGTCGGAGGCCACCTTGTAGTCCTTCAGCTCCACCGCGCCGGTCTCGGTGTCCACCTCGACCTCGGCGAAGCCGATGCAGAACGACATGTTCCGGCCGCCGGTCTCGTAGTTGTCCTTGACGGCGACCACCAGCCCCCGGCCGGCCAGCGCCGTCGCGGACCGCGTGGTCATCTCGTTGATGTCCTCGGGCAGCTCCGAGCCGTCGTAGACGCCGCCGAGCTGAATGGCGCGCTCGGCCGCCTGCCCGAAGGTCATCGCCTGCCCGCGGTTGCCGCGGCGGAAGACCCGGCCGGCGCCGACCTCGAAGCTGTCCGCGGAGCCGCCGAACCGGTCCGCGGCGATCTCCTGCAGGCGCTTCTTGGCCTCCAGACCGGCCGCCCAGTTGGAGCGGGTGTGGGCGTGGGTCGTCATGCTGCCGCCCTGGATGGCGCTCCACGGCAGGTGCTTGCTGGTGTCGCCCCAGACGATCTCGGCCTGCTCCCACGGCGTGTCGAGCGCTTCCATGGCGGCCCGCGACGTGTCGGAGAACGACTCGGTGCCGAGGTTGCCGACGCCGGTGTGGATCTCGACCATGCCGTCCGGCCGAACGACCAGCAGGCCGTCGATGCCCGACGTTCCGGCGGAGTAGGAGCTGATCGCGACGCCGACGCCGGTCACCTTCGTGCCGTTGCGCTGGCCGCTGCGCGCCTTCATGCCTTCCCAGTCGAACTCCTCGCGGGCCTTGTCGATGGCCTCCTTCGGGAAGGCGCTCGAGACGTTGCCCTGCTGCCCCTGCCGCGGGCGGCCGAACAGGGCCTGGCCCTGCGGAGCGTTGAGGCGCACGATGTCCAGCCGGTCGACGCCGAGCTGCCGGGCGGCCTTGTCGACGACCGGGGCGAACATCGCCACGGCCTGCACCCCGCCGGGCGCCCGCTGCGCGCCGCGCGGCGGCGTGTTGGTGTAGACGGTCACGCCGCGCACGCGCATGTGCTCCGGCTGGTACATGAGCGACGCCTGGTCGGCGCACGACATGTAGTCGCCGGAACGCCCGTACGGCCCGCCGTCCTGCACCAGGGTCAGGTCGACGGCGACGATCCGCCCGTCGCTCCTGAACCCGAACTTCGCGCGGGCCTGGATGCCCGGCCGGGCGCGGCCGAAGAAGTTCTCCTCCTGCCGCGTCACGCGCATCATGACCGGCTTGCCCGCCTTGCGCGAGAGCAGCGCCGGGATCCGGGCCTGGATGGAGGCCGAGATCTTGCTGCCGAACCCGCCGCCGCAGTACTCGCCGACGAGGACGAGGTCGGTCGGGTCGATGCCGATCCAGCGCGCCATGCCGCCCTCGGTGCGGGCCGTGCTCTGCGTCGAGCAGTGCATGTAGCACTTGCCGTTCTGCCAGTAGGCCATCGCGGTCCGGGTCTCGAGCGGCTGGTGCGACAGCGACGCGGAGAACACGGACTCGTCGAGAATCAGGTCCGCCTCGGCGAACCCGGCCTCGACGTCGCCGACCTGCCACTCGTCGGTGACCTCGCCGCCCGTCGGCACGATGCCGCGATCGACGTCGCTCCAGTCGACGTCGCTCCACTTGATCGTCGACAGGTCGCGGCCGGCCATCGTGTTGCCGTCGAGCCGGGCGTTCGGACCGCCCGGACGCAGGCTGTCCATCGGGTCGAGCACGAAGGGCAGCGGCTCGAAGTCGACCTGCACGGCCTCGACCGCCTCGGCCGCGGTCTCCTCGTCCACCGCGGCGACGGCGAGGATCGGCTCGCCTTCGTACAGCGGCTCGTTGGTCAGGCCCGCCTCCTGCGGCGCCTCGGCCTCGGGCAGGTCGTCGGCGGTCAGAATCGCCTCGACCCCCGGCATCGCCAGCGCCGCGCTGGTGTCCATGCGGCGGACGCGCGCGTGCGGCATCGGGCTGACGAGCAGCTTGGTGAAGAGCATGCCCTCGGCGCGGAAGTCCTCGGCGTACTTCGCGCGGCCCGTGACCTTGGCGATGATGTCGGGCGTCGTGTAGTTCTTGCCGATCAGCTTGTAGTCAGCCATCGTCAGCTCCTCACCCCGTTCCGCGTGTATTCGCACGCCTTCTCCGCGACGTTGAGGATCTTGTTGTAGTCGATGCAGCGGCAGATGTTGCCGGCGAGGTGGTGCGCGGCCTCGTCCCGGGTCGCGTTGGGGTTCTCCTCGGTCAGCGCCACCATGTTCATGACGAAGCCGGGCATGCAGAAGGCGCACTGGAAGCCCTGGTGGTCGACGACCGCCTGCTGCACGGGATGCAGCGTGCCGTCCGCGCTCTCGAGGCCCTCGATCGTCATCACTTCCCGGCTCCGGACCTGGTGGGTCAGGGTCGAGCAGGAGTAGTGCGGAACGCCGTCCACGAGCACGGTGCACGCGCCGCACTCGGCGCGGTCGCAGCCGATCTTGGTGCCGGTCAGACCCAGCTTGTAGCGCAGGGTCATGGCCAGGGTCTCCTGCGGCATGACGTCGACGCGGCGCTGCTGGCCGTTGACGTTCAGCGTCACGAGCCGCTCGACCGCGCCCGGCGCCTGCGCGAGAGCCACGCCGTGGCCGTTGCGCAGCACGTAGTTCGACGCCGATACGCTGGCGCCGGTGGCGATCACTCCCTTGATGAAGCCCCGCCGAGAAACGCCCTGCTGCTCCGTGTCCGTCTGCACTTGCGTGTGCGCCACGTCTCCCATGAGACGACCTCCTCAGTCGCGCGCCCCGGCGCGCCAGGAACCAGAGGGAAGAATTCCTCTCCCGGAGAGCGAAGTCTAGCACCGGTTTTCTCGAAAGCCAACCCCTGATCGCGACTTTCTGACACGTGTCCAGAATAACCTGTAAACCCTTTTTTATGAATAATTTACGAGGAAAACAAACCGCCCTGGAAGTGAGACTTGATCTCACTTTGGCGCGAGACCCGGTTTTCGCCCGGCGCGGACCGCCCGGGACCGCCGCCGCGGGCCGGCGCGGCCGGCGGCCCCGCCGGACGGAATCGAGCGTGTCGACGCGGCATTGAACTTCTCCGCCTTCCGAACGTAGGATTTAAACAAGCGTTTGAGCGCAGGGAGATCCACCCGATGGCCATCGACACCCGGAAGCGCATCCTCGACGTCGCGGAGCGGCTGTTCGGCGAGCGGGGGTTCCCGGCGACGTCGCTGCGCGACATCACGGCCGCGGCCGGGGTCAACGTCGCGGCGGTGAGCTATCACTTCGGCTCGCGGGAAGCGCTGCTGGCCGAGGTGCTGGAGCGGCGCATCGAGCCGATCAACGCGCGCCGCCTGGCGGCGCTCGACGCGGTCGAGGCGCGGGCCGGCGGCGAACCGCCGGCCCTCGAAGCCGTCGTCCGGGCCTTTCTGTCGCCCCCCTTTCACATGCAGCGCGTCTGGGGCGACGAAGGGCAGGGGTTCTTGCGCCTGGTCGGGCGGATCCACGGCGAGACCGACGAGGACCTCCGCGCGACGTTCGTCAAGCGGTTCGACGAGGTGTTCCGGCGGTTCACGGCGGCCCTGCGCCGCGCCCTGCCGCACCTCGACGACGCGGACGTGCGCTGGCGGATGCTGTTCCTGGTCGGGTCGATGGCGTTCACGATGTCCTGGGGGCCGACGCTCGCGGCGCGCGAGCCCGCCGCGGCGCGCGAGCCCGAGGACGTCCTGGAGTCGCTCGTGCTGTACGCGGCGGCCGGGATGGCGGCGCCGGCGGGGGCGCCGGCCGCCGTGGCGGCGGCCGGCCGTCGATAGAGGCTGATTCGCGCATGGCGATACGAACGATGAAGCGGCGCGCGTTGCGGTTCGCGGCGGGAGCCTCGCTCGCCGGCCTCGCCGCCGGGTGCGCCGCCGCGCCGCCCGTGGCGCATCCCGGCCTCCAGCTTCCGATACCCGGCGGCTGGACCGCCGCCGAGGTCCCGGCCGGCCGGCTCGATCCGGACTGGTGGACGGATTTCGGGAACGATGATCTGTCGACGACGATCGAGACCGCGCTCGCGCGCAACCTCGACCTGCAGGCCGCCGCCGCGCGGCTTGATCAGGCGGCGGCCGACGCCCGCGTCGCGTCCGCCGCGCTGCGTCCGACCGTTCGAGTGCCGTACAACGGAAGCCAGCGGAAGCAGAACTTCATCGGCTTCCCGATTCCCGGCGCCGAGGACCGCGTGCTGAGCACGGTCTTCACGAACCACGGGGTCTCGCTCGAAACGACGTGGGAGATCGACGTCTGGGGCCGGCTCCGCGCCGGGGAACAGGCGGCCCTGGCCGACCTGCAGCGTTCCGCGGCCGACCTGCGGGGCGCCCGGCTGTCGCTCGCCGGGCAGACGGCGAAGGCGTGGTTCGCCGCCGCGGAAGCCCGGCAGCAGGTGCGGCTGTCGGAAGCGACGGTCCGCAGCCTGGGCGAATCCGCCGCTCTGGTGCAGGACCGGTTCGAGTCGGGCATCCGGCCGGCGCTCGATCTGCGGCAGGCCCTGCTGAACCTGTCGAACGCCGAGGCGGGGCTCGCCCAGCGGCGCCGGCAGCTCGACGCCTCGACGCGGCAGATCGAAGTGCTGCTGGCCCGCTACGCCGCCGGCGACGCGGCGCCGCCCGCGGACCTGCCGGACATGCCGCCGGCGGCGCCGGCCGGGGTCCCGGCCGATCTGGTGACGCGGCGGCCGGACCTGGCCGCCGCGGAGCGGCTGGTGGCGGCGTCCGAGGCGCGCCTGCGGGTCGCGCGGCGCGAGCTGCTGCCGAACATCACGCTGACCGGCAGCGCCGGCACCGCGACCGACGCGCTCCGCTCGCTGCTAAACGGCGACTTCAGCGTCTGGAGCCTGGTCGGCAACGTGGTCGCCCCGCTCTGGCAGGGCGGCCGCCTGCGGGCGCAGATCGACCGGGCGGAGGCCCGCGTCGCCGAGGTGCTGGCGAGCTACGTGAACACCGCGCTCGTAGCCTTCTCCGAGGTCGAGACGGCGCTCGCCGCCGAGGAGCACCTGGCCGCGCGGGTCGTCCACCTGACGACGTCCGTCGAACAGGCGCTCGCCGCGGAACGGCTCGCCGGCGAGCGCTACCGGACCGGGCTCGACACCTACATCACGGTCCTCGACTCGCAGCGGTCGGCGTTCCAGGCCCAGTCCGAGCTGATCGCGGTCCGGCGGCTGCGCCTCGAGAACCGCGTGGACCTCCACCTGGCGCTCGGCGGCGGCTTCGAGCCGCCCGGCGCGCCGCTCACGATCGCGCGGCTTCACGACACCGACACCAGCGGGCAGTAGCAGCCCGCCATCGAACGGACGGTACCCATGCATCGCGGACTCGCTCGCACGCTCCGGTTCCTGCTGCCCCTGATCATCCTCGCCGCGGCCGGCGCCGGCGCGGTCACCATGATCCTGACCCGCCCCCCGGTGGAGACCCTGACGCCGGTGGTCGAGCCGCCCGGGGTCCGCGTGCACGAGGTCACGCTGGAAGACGTGCCGCTCACGGTCACCAGCCAGGGCACGGTCCGGCCGCGCACCGAGAGCCAGCTCGTCCCGGAGATCGCCGGCCGCGTGACCTGGGTGGCGCCTTCGTTCGCGGAAGGCGGCTTCTTCGAAGCGGGCGAGGCCCTCGTCCGGATCGACCCGTTCGACTACGAGCAGATGCTGGTCGCCGCCCGGTCGCAGCTCGCGCAGGCGCGCCTGCGGCTCGCGCAGGAGGAAGCCGAGGCGGAGGTCGCGCAACGGGAGTGGGAGACGCTGGGCCGCGGCGACCCGCGCGAGCTGGCGCTGCGCAAGCCGCAGCTCGAGGACGCGCGGGCCTCGGTGGCCGCCGCCGAGGCGAGCGTCGAGCGGGCCGAGCGGGACCTCGAACGGGCGGAGATCGTCGCGCCGTACGCCGGCCGCGTGCGGACGAAGAACGTCGACATCGGCCAGTACGTCCGGGTCGGCGACGACGTGGCGACGATTTACGCGGTCGACGTCGCGGAGATCCGCCTGCCGCTCCCCGACGACGAGCTCGCCTACCTCGACCTGCCGCTGTCCTATCGCGGAGTCCGGCAGGGGACGCGGCCCCGGGTGACGCTGCGCGCCACCTTCGCCGGCGAGACGCACGCCTGGGCGGGGCGGGTCGTGCGCACCGAGAGCGAAATCGACTCGGTGAGCCGCATGGTGCATGCGATCGCCGAGGTCGCGGACCCCTACGCGCCGGGGCCGAATCCGAACCGCCCGCCGCTGGCGGTGGGGATGTACGTCGAGGCCGAAATCGGCGGGCGGACCGCCCGGGACGTCGCGGTGCTGCCGCGCCCGGCGCTGCGCGGCCGCGGCCAGGTCCTGGTCGTCACCCCCGACGACCGCCTCTCGTTCCGGGACGTCGACGTGCTGCGCGCGTCGACCGAGTCGGTCATCGTGCGGGCGGGGCTGCGCGCGGGCGAGCTCGTGGTCGTCTCCCCGCTCGACACGCCGACCGACGGGATGCGGGTGCAGCTGGCCGACGCCGACGCCGGCCTGATCGCGCGCAGGGCGCGGGCCGGCGCGAACTCGGACGGGCCGCCGCGCGGCGCGGCCACGCCGCCGGAGAGCGTTCCGGCCGCCGCGTCCGCGGCCGCGCCGGCGGGCGGCGTTCCGGCCGCCGCGGCGGCGCCGCCTCCGGAAGCGCCCGGCCCGGCGGAACGGGCGGCAGGCGACGCCGCTTCCGGCAGGTCCCCGGCGACCGGCGCCGCGATCCGGCCGGAATGGCTGACGGCTCTTCTGGACGAGGACGCCCCGGCGCCGCGCCGCGGCCCGGGCGCGGGGCGCCGCGAGGCGGCGCGGGCGGCGCGCGAGCCGGGAGTCGAAGCCGGAGGCCCCGCGGCGCGGCCGGCCGGCGATGCGCGGCCTGCCGCCGTCGTCCCCGCCGGGGCCGCGCCGCCGGAGCCGCCCGGAGAAGGACGGGCCGGCGCCGGGCGGCGGCGGGCCGGCGCGCCCCACGCGGTCGCGGTCGCCCCCTTCGCCAGCCTCGGCGCGGCCGGCGGGCCGGGCCTGGGACCGGATCTCGGCCGCGCGGTCGCGGCGCGCCTGGCGGAGTCCGGGCGCGTCACCGTGGCCGGCGACGAGGCCGGCGCGCGCTACGTGGTCCGCGGCGGAGTGCAGCAGGTCGGCGAGGCCGTGCGGGTGACGGCGCGCATCGTCGACGCCTCGGACGGCGCCGTGCTGCACGCGGTCAAGATCGACGGCGCGGCCGGCGGCCTGGCGACCATCGAGGCCGGCGTCGCGGCGGCCGTCCTCGACAACCTGCCGGCCGCCCGGCGGCCGGCCGCGGCGGCCGCGGGCCGGCGGCCGGCCGCGGAGACGCCGAGCGCGCTGGCCGTGCTGCCCTTCGACGACCTCACGTCCGGGGACGCGCCCGCCCTCGACGTCGACCTCGCGGACTCGATCGCGCGGGCCATCGCGGCCCGGGCCGGCGCGCTGCCGGCGGTGACCGTCGTGGCGCCCGCCGACCCGGCCGCGTGGGCGATCGGCGGCGGCATCCAGCGCGTCGGGCCGCGGGTTCGCGTGACCGCGCGCCTCACCGACGTCGGCCGGGGCGCGGTCGTCACGGCGATAAAGGTCGACGGCACGGTCGACGCGCTCGCCGACCTGCGGTCGCGGGTGGCCGCCCTGATGATCGAGAACCTCCGTGACGCGCTCGCGGGAGCCGCGGCGGACAACGCGGAGGCCGCGGCGCGGCCGCGGGAAGGGAGACGGTCATGAACAGCGGCGGCATCGCCTGGTTCGCGCGGAACCCGGTGGCGGCGAACCTGATGATGGTGTTCATCATCGTCAGCGGCCTCATCGCCACCACGACGGTCCGGGAAGAGACCTTCCCGGAAATCGAGCTCGACCGCATCAGCATCCAGGTGCCGTACCTCGGCGCGGCCCCCGAGGAGGTCGAGGAAGGGGTGGTGATCCGCATCGAGGAGGCCATCCAGGGGATCGACGGCATCAAGGAGATCCAGTCGACCGCGTCGGAGGGCAGCGCGTCGGTCATGGTCGAGCTGGAGCTCGGCGCCGACGCCCGCCGGGTGGTCGACGAGGTGAAGAACAACGTCGACGCCATCACGACCTTCCCCATCGAGACCGAGGAGCCGATCATCCGCGAGCTGACCGCCCGCAACCAGGTGACCGACGTCGCCATAGCGGGCGACACGGACGTCTTCGCGCTCAAGGCGCTCGCCGAGCGGGTGCGGGACGACCTGACCGCGACGCCGGAGATCACCCAGGTCGACATCGTCAGCGCCCCGCCCTACGAGATCTCGATCGAGGTGTCGGAGGTGGCGTTGCGGCGGCACGGCATGACGTTCGACCAGGTGGCGAACGCCGTGCGCCGGTCGTCGCTCGACCTGCCCGGCGGCTCGGTCCGCACCGACGGCGGCGAGATCCTCCTGCGCACCATCGGGCAGGCCTACCGCGGCGCCGAGTACGAGGACCTCGTGCTCTGGACGCGCTCGGACGGCAGCCGCCTGCGGCTCGGCGACATGGCGACGGTCGTCGACGGCTTCGAGGAAACGGACCAGCAAGCCCGCTTCGACCGCGATCCGTCGGTCACGGTCTCGGTGTTCCGCACCGGCGAGCAGAGCGCGCTCGACGTCGCCGCGGCCGTCCGGCGCTACGTCGACCGCGCGCAGGCGACCCTGCCGGAGGGCGTCTCGCTGACGATCTGGCAGGACCAGTCGCGGGTGCTGAACGACCGGTTGACGCTCATGCTGCGCAACGGCGCCACGGGGTTCGCGCTCGTCTTCGTCGTGCTGGCGCTGTTCCTGGAGCTGCGCCTCGCCTTCTGGGTCAGCCTCGGCATCCCGATCTCGTTCCTCGGGGCCATCGCGCTGATGCCGGGCCTCGACGTGTCCGTCAACGTCATCTCGCTGTTCGCGTTCATCCTGGTGCTCGGGATCGTCGTCGACGACGCGATCATCGTCGGCGAGAACATCTACCGCCACCAGGAAGACCACGGCGACGGCCCGCGCGGGGCCGTCGAAGGGGCCCGGGAGATCGCGAAACCGGTGACCTTCGCCGTGCTGACGACGGTGGCGGCGTTCATGCCGCTGATGTTCGTGCCCGGGATGATGGGCAAGATCTTCCGGGTCATCCCGCTCGTCGTCATTCCCTGTCTGCTCTTCTCGCTGGTCGAATCGCTCGGCATCCTGCCGGCCCATCTTTCGCACGTTCCGCGGCGCGGCGCGCCCGGCCGTCGGCGCCGGTTCCAGCGGATCTTCGCCGGCGGGCTGAAGACGTTCATCCGCGGGGCCTACACGCCGATCCTCGAGAGCGCGCTCCGCTGGCGCTACGTCACGGCCGCGGTCGGCGTCTCGACCCTGATCCTGACCGGCGGGATGGTGCTCGGCGGCTGGACGAACTTCCACTTCTTCCCGTCCATCGAGGCCGACGCCATGGCGGCGTCGGTCACGATGCCGCAGGGCACGCCGGTCGACGTGACGTCGCAGGCCGTGGAGAAGCTGGAGGACGGGGCCGCGCGGTTGCGCGCGCGGCTGCTGCAGGACACCGGCATGGACTATTTCCGGCACGTCTCGACGTCGGTCGGCGATCAGCCGACGGCGTCGCGCGGCGGCGGGCCGCTGGGGCCGGTGCAGCCCATGGCCTCCGCCAACGTCGGCGAGGTCACGATCGAGCTCGCGCCGGCGGAGACCCGCGCCTACACCAGCGAGCAGCTCGGCAACCTGTGGCGCGAGATGACCGCGCCGATCCCCGAGGCGGTCGACGTCAACTTCAACACGTCGGTCATGAGCCCGGGTGACGACGTCGACGTGCAGCTCGCCGGACCCGACGTCGAACGGCTGCGCCGGGCCGCCGAGGCCGTCAAGGCGCGGCTGGCGGCGTACGCCGGCGTGTACGAGATCTCCGATTCGTTCCGCGCCGGCAAGCAGGAGATGCAGCTCGGCATCAAGCCGGCGGCCGAGACGCTGGGCCTGACGCTGCAGGACCTCGGACGGCAGGTCCGGCAGGCGTTCTACGGCGAGGAGGCCCAGCGCATCCAGCGCGGACGCGACGACATCCGGGTCATGGTGCGCTATCCCCGGGACGATCGCCGGTCGCTCGGCGACCTCGAGAACATGCGCATCCGCACCCCGAACGGCGGGGAAGTGCCGTTCAGCCAGGTGGCGGAGGTCGTGCCGGGGCGCGGCTTCGCGTCGATCAAGCGGGTCGACCGCAACCGCGCGGTGAACGTGACCGCGTCGGTCGATCCGGCGACCACGTCGGCGGGCGCCGTCATCGCCGACCTGCAGACGCGCATCCTGCCCGAGGTGCTCGCCGAGCACCCGGGCGTCTTCTACACCTTCGAAGGCGCGCAGGCCGAGCAGGCCGACGCCGTCGGGGGCCTGCAGCGCGGCTTCCTCCTCTCCCTGCTCATGATCTTCGCCCTGTTGGCGGTGCCGCTGCGGTCGTACATGCAGCCGCTGATCATCATGGCCGCGATCCCGTTCGGCCTCGTCGGCGCCATCTGGGGCCACCTGGTGATGGGCCTCGACGTGACGATGATGTCGATGTTCGGTCTGGTGGCGCTGACCGGCGTCGTCGTCAACGACAGCCTGGTCATGGTCGACTTCATCAACCGCAAGCGCCTGATCCACGGCGACCTCGACGTCGCCGTGCGCGAAGCGGGCGTCAACCGCTTCCGCCCGATCCTGCTGACGTCGCTGACCACCTTCTTCGGTCTCGCGCCGCTCATGCTGGAACGGAGCATGCAGGCGGCGTTTCTCGTGCCGATGGCGGTCTCGCTCGCCTTCGGCGTCCTCTTCGCCACCTTCATCACCCTGATCCTGGTCCCCGTGTCGTACCTCATCCTGCACGACGTCGAGCGGGCGCTGCGCCGGACGTTCGGACGCGGGGAGCCGGCGGACGGGGAGGAACCGGCGGACGCGCCGCTCGCGGCGCCCGAGGGCGCCGCGGCCGCCCGCGTCGCCGAGGCGTCGTGACCGCCGGAGAAGGGAGGCGCCAGCGTCATCGTGACGCCGGACGAGCAGGAACGCGGGGCCGCCGCCGCGGGCGGGGCCGGGGCGCCGTTCAGTCCGCGCCCGCGATTTCGGCGACGATGCGCTCGACGATCGGCGGGCTGACGCCGCACGACGAGTCGTTGATCCGGCACTGCGCCAGCGTCAGCGAGCAGCCGCAGGGACAGCCCTCCGCGTTCACCCGGCGCAGCACTTCCTCGCGCTGCCCGGGGGTCAGCACGGACAGGTCCACGCCGGGTATCTCGGTCGCCTGCGCGGCGTTGGCCAGCCGGATCTGCTCGTCGGGGGGAGCCGTCTCCACCGTGGCGTCGTGCGGCAGCGACGCGAGGTAGCGGGTCTCCTGCTCCAGGATCACCGGGCTGATCAGGCCGACGTGGCTTTCGACCATGCGCCCTTCGGGATCGACGACGAACGAAGTCGGCAACGCGAAGACCCCGGGAAACGCGCGCTTGATCCCGGGCGTCGACATCACGATGGGGTAGTTGACGCCGTAGCGCCCGGCGAACGCCGCCACGGCGTCCGGCGATCCCTGATCCTCCGACACGCCGATCACCGTCAGATGGTCCGGATACCGCTCGGCGAGCTGCACCAGGTACGGGATCTCCTCCCGGCAGGGGCCGCACCACGTCGCCCAGAAGTTGACCAGCACCACCTTGCCGCGCTGCTCGGCCAGCGACAGGGTCCGCCCGTCGAGCGTCTCCATCGTCAGGTCGGGCACGGAGGCCGGCCTGTCGACGAAGCGCAGCGTCACGCCGCCGTCCGGGACGTCGAAGAGCGGCGCGGGGCCGCCCGCCCCGTCCGGGGCGGCGCCGGGCGGCGCGCACGCCGGGGCCAGGAGCAGGAGCGGCAGGAGCAAGGCGCAAGCGGATCGCGTCGGCATGGGGATGTCCTCGGGATGTCGGCGACGACTCATTGTACCGCCATTCACCGGGACCCACCGGGCGGTGGAGGGCGTCGGAAACGGCGGGAGGCGCTGTCGAGGGAATGCGTACGTTCGAACTGAACAGCGAGGTGCTGCTGCCCCGGCCCCCGGGCGAGGTGTTCCCGTTCTTCGCGGACGCCGGGAACCTGGAGCGGCTCACCCCGCCGTGGCTCCGCTTCGAGGTGCTGACGCCGGGACCGGTGGAGATGCGGCCGGGCGCGACCATCGACTATCGGCTGCGGCTGCGCGGGGCGCCCATCCGGTGGCGGAGCGAGATCACCGTGTGGGAGCCGCCCTTCCGGTTCGTGGACGAGCAGCGGCGCGGCCCCTACCGGCTCTGGATCCACGAACACCGCTTCGAGGAGCGGGCGGGGCGGACGCTGGCGAGCGACCGCGTGCGATACGCGGCGCCGGGAGGGTGGCTGGTCGACCGCCTGCTCGTCCGGCCGGACCTCGAGCGGATCTTCGAGTATCGGCGCGCCGCGCTCCGGAGAATCTTCGGGCCGGCGGATCGGAGCGAGAACACGGCCGGCCGCGGCCGGTCGACGTGATCGGCCGTCATCGTGGACGGGATCCGTAGTACCCTGCAAGCTTCAGGAGGATCGCATGCCCGACAGGAACGCCCGCTGGATCATCGGCACGACCATCACGGTCGCTGTCGCCCTGAGCGCCCAGATGGCCCTCGTGATCTCCATGATCTCCGGCCTGCGCGAGGACACCAATCAGCGCTTCAACCAGGTCGAGCAGCGCTTCAGCCAGATCGAACAGCGCTTCGACGATCGCTTCAACGGTATGGAGCAACGCCTGGACCGCATGGAGCAACGCCTCGACGGTTTCGACGAACGCCTCCGAGCCGTCGAGATCGCCTTCGCGAAGATCGATCAGCGCCTGTCGACCCTCGAACGGAGCCTGCTTCCCTCGCCGCCCGGCGCCCCGGACTGACCCCCTCCTTTCATCGGCAGGAACGCCAGCGCGGAGACGCCCAGCCTATAACCGCCACGTTCGCGGGGTCCTGCGCCAAGCCCCCGTCTTCGAGCCGGCAAGCGCTTCCGTTTCCCGCATTCGCCGAAAGGGGGCGGACACGGGCTCGGAAAGCCGCGCGAGGTTCGCGCTGCATCACCGATACCCGAGCGCGACCGCGGCCACCAGCGCCAGCGCGGCCACCGCGTACAGCTTGACGAGCAGCGGCACGACGAACGCCGCCCAGCGCGGGTACGGAATCCGCGCCAGTCCCAGCATCCCCATCAACAGGGCGTTGGTCGGGACCAGCATGTTCGTGAAGCCGTCGCCGAACTGGTAGGCGAGCACCGCGGTCTGCCGCGTCACCCCGGTCAGGTCCGCCAGCGGCGCCATGATCGGCATCGTCACGTACGCCTGACCCGACCCCGAAGGGATGAACAGGTTGCACGCGGTCTGCACGGCCAGCATGCCGAGGGCGGCGGCGGGCGCCGGCAGCGCGGCCAGCGGCGCGGCCAGCCCGTCGACGATCGTGTCGATGACCCGGGCCTCGGACAGCACGACCTGGATGGCGCGCGCGAACCCGATGAGCAGCGCGGTCGACGTCATCCGCGCCGCGCCCTCGAGGAACGCGCGGGCGGCCCGGTTCGGGCCGAGTCCGCCCGCCGCGGCGGCCAGCAGCCCGCTGCCGAGGAACACCGCCGACAGCTCGGCGAGATACCACCCGCGGGCCGCCACGCCGTGGACGAAGAGCGCGACGCCGGCCGCCAGCACGGCCGCGGCGGCCAGACGCCGGGCCGTGACCTGCACGTCGGCCGGCAGCTCGAAGCCCGTCGAGTAGTCGACGTCGGCCACCAGGCTCGCGCCCGGGTCGGCGCGCAGGCGGTTCGCGTAGCGCAGGACGTGGTGCGCGCCGACCGCCGCGCAGACGACGAGCAGTCCCCAGCGGACCGGCTGCCCGGAGGTCAGCGGCAGCCCCGCGACGTCCTGGGCGACGAGCACGGTGAACGGGTTGAGCGGGGCGCAGGCGTAGCCGACGGCCGCGCCGGCGTAGACGATGCCGACGGCGACGACGGCGTCGAGCCGTAGCGCGAGGCACAGCGTCACCAGCAGCGGCACGAACGGCAGGTACTCCTCGGCCATGCCGACCGTCGCCGAGCCGAGCGCGAACAACCCCACCATGCCGGCGACGAGCGGCCCCGGCCGCGCCGCCAGCCGGCCGATGGCCGCGCCGATCAAGGCGTCGATCGCGCCGGTGGCGCGCACGACGCCGATCACCCCGCCCGCGAGAAAGACGAAGAAGACGATCTCGTGCGCCGCGGCCAGCCCGGCGGGAATGGAGGTCAGGAAGGCGAGCGGCGGCAGCGGCTCGGCGTCCACCGCGCGCCAGGTGCCGGGGACCACCCGGCGCCCGTCCCGCTCGAACTCGCCGGCCGGCAGGACGTAGCCCGCGAGCTGCGCCAGCACGATGAGCGCGAAGACGAGGACGAGCGCGTCGGGAACGCGGCGGGGCCGAGGCACGGGTTCATGCGGTCGGATCGTCGGCGACGCGCACCAGCAGCTTGCCGAAGTTCTCGCCCCGCAGCAGGCCCAGGAACGCCGGGACCGCCCGGTCGAGGCCGTCCACCACGTCCTCGCGGTAGCGGACCGCGCCTTCGCGGATCCACGCCGAGACGTCGCGGAGGAAGTCCGGCTGCCGGTCCAGGTGATCGAACACGATGAACCCGCGGAACGTGAGCCGGCGCACCAGGGTCAGCCCCATCAGCCGGGCCGTCCGGTCGGGGCCGGGCGGAGGCTCCGTCAGGTTGTAGTTGGCGATGCGCCCGCAGACCGGGATGCGCGCGAAGTCGTTCAGCAGCGGCAGAACCGCCTCGAACACCTTCCCGCCGACGTTCTCGAAGTAGACGTCGACGCCGCCGGGGCACGCCGCGCGCAGCCTCCCGGGCAGGTCGTCGCCGCGGTGGCTGACGCAGGCGTCGAAGCCGAGCTCGGCCGTCACGTAGCCGCACTTCTCGGGAGCGCCGGCGACGCCCACCACCCGGCACCCCTTGATCTTCGCGATCTGCCCCACGACGGAGCCGACGGCCCCGGACGCCGCCGAGACCACCACCGTCTCGCCGCGCTTCGGCCGCCCGTGGTCCAGCAGCCCCACGTAGGCGGTGTGCCCCGGCATCCCGAGCACGCCGAGCGCGGTCGAGATCGGCGCCGCCCCCGGATCGAGCTTCCGCACGCCCGCGCCGTCCGACAGCGCGTAGTCCTGCCAGCCGTTCGCGCTCAGGACGAGGTCGCCGGCGGAGTAGCCGGCCAGCCGCGACTCCACGACCTGCGACACCGTGCCGCCGACCATCACCTCGCCGGGGGCGACCCCGCGGGCGTAGGACGGCCCCGGGTTCATCCGGCCCCGCATGTACGGATCGAGCGACAGGTAGAGGGTGCGGCACAGCAGTTGGCCGTCGGCCGGCCGCGGAACGGGCGTTTCGGCGTGCGAGAAGTCGGTCTCCCGCGGAAAACCGGCCGGGTGGGCGGCCAGCCGGATCTGGCGGTTCGTCGCAGCGGTCATGAGCGTCTTCCGTCCTGCGCGCGGGGCCGGGCTTCGACGTTCGCGCGGACGGCGCACGACCTCCCCCGCCGACGCGCCTGCGCCCCTCGCCGCCCGCGACGTCCGGCAGTATACTGGGGAAGCGTTTACACGGAAGCCCTTCCGCGCCCGGCGCGCGGCGGAAACCGGGAGCAGACGATGCGCGAACACCTCCTCTTCACCTACAAGTTCAATCTCGAGCACCTCGAATCCCTCGTCAAGGACCTGAGCGGCGCGCAGATGGCGCAGCAGCCCAACGGCGTCGTCAACCACCCGGCCTGGACGCTCTGCCACCTCGGGTCGTCGTCGAACTACGTCGCCAAGGCCCTCGGCCTGGAATCGACCTTTCCGCCGGACTGGGAAGCGGGGATCGAGGGCGGGAAGACGCCGAGCGGCGACGCGGCGGCCTGGCCGTCCCGCGAGGCGCTGCTCGCGGAGCTGACCGCCCAGCACGAACGGGTCGCCGAGGCCGTCGAGAAGGCCGACGCGGCGTTCTTCGCGCAGCCGTATCCGGACGAAACGCTGCGCAAGTACTTTCCGACCGTCGGCGACATGGTGCACTACATGCTGGGCGCGCACGAGGGCACGCACATCGGCCAGCTCCAGGCGTGGCGCCGCGCGATGGGACTCGCGCCGCGGGCCTCGTAGACCCGATGCTGAAACACCTGCTCTTCACGTACCGCTTCAACCTCGACCGCGCCCGGACGCTCGTCGGCGACCTGTCGGACGAGCAGATGGCGCGGCAGCCCCGGGGTCTGGTCAACCATCCGGCCTGGACGCTGGGGCACCTCGCGGCGGCTTCGAACCAGCTCGCGAAGATGCTCGGCCTCGAGTCGACGTTTCCGGCCGCGTGGGCGGACGCCTTCAAGTCCGGCGGCGTCCCCGGCGGAGAAAGGGCGGACTACCCCGCGAAGGACGAGCTGCTCGCGGAGCTCGCCCGCCAGCACGAGCGCGTGGCCGGGGCGCTCGCGGCCGCCGACCCGGCGAACCTGTCCCGCGAACACCCCAACGAGGGCGTCCGCAAGCGTTTCCCGACCATCGGCGACTACGCGGTCTTCCTGATCTCGTCGCACGAGGGGAGCCACCTGGGGCAGATCGCCGCGTGGCGGCGCGCCATGGGGCTCGGGTCGGCCACCGGCATCTAGCGCCCACCAAGCGTCGCCTGGCGGCTCCGCTCGGCGCCCATCCTGACCGCTCCAGGAGTCCGCGCCGTTCTACGGCGCAGACTCCTGATCGGCGGAGGGCGCCGGCAGCACGATGTGCAGCAGCTGCTCGGTGTTGAACAGCAGCTTCACGGCGGCCCCCTCCGGAATATCGAGCCCTTCGGCCCTGAGCACGGCGGTCGGGTCCGCGTCCATCCGCGCCTTGAAGTCGGGGTCGCCGTAGTACTTGGCCACCACGTCGGCGTAAACCTGCTGGTTGTGTTCGAGCTGCTCGGCGCTCAGCCCCTCGATCACGTCGTCGAGCGTCTTGTCGTTCGCCATGTTCGTTCTCGTGCCTCTCCGTCCCTGCCCCGTGTACCCGTCCTGCCGAGCGCGCCCGAGGCGGATGCCCGCGTTTCCCCGCCCCGATCATATCCTGACGACAGCCCGCCGGCCGGCGACGCCGGCGCGGTCAGTCGTGTGTGTCGTGTGTCGTCTTTCGGCCTACGCCGGGCGGCGCGGCGCGCTCTCCGAGCGACGGATCTCCGGCCGCCGACACGGGTCCCGCCTCCGGCGCCCGCCGCTCGACCTGCCGTCGGACGTGCTCCAGGTAGCCGCGCACCGCGTCGCGCGAGCGGCGCCGGATGATCGGCCGCAGGAACAACCCGCGGAAGCCCGTCATTCCGTCGTTGCGCGAGCGCGTGACGGAGATCAGCGTGGAGCCGGCGCGGCCCGCGGGGTCGATGCGGTCGACGAGAAAGCGCAGCTCCAGCGTGGTGTGGAAGTAGTGGCTCGCGTAGAGCTGCTTGGTGGCGATGGCGTAGGCGACGCCGGTCGACGGCCGTTCGGCCAGCGGGTGGATGACGACGTGGTTCACGCGGATGGTCGGCTTCAGGCCGAAGTCGACCACCGCCCAGTAGAAGAACTCGTCGGCGCCGCCGGGCGGTCTCCGGGGGTAGTCGTCGAGATAGCGCAGCAGCTCGGGCACGGCGGCCGGCAGCGGGTCGCGGCTGGCGAGCAGGGCCCGGAACTGCTCGGCCACGAGCAACGGATCGTCGTCGTCGACGTAGGCGCCGAGCGCCGCGTTGCCCTCCGCCTGGTACGCGCGGACCAGGTCGAGGACCATCTCGCGGGCCAGCTCGTCCGCCTGACGCCCGGCGTCCGCGGACGACCAGTCCACGTCCGTGCGGAAACGGGTCAGCGCCTCCGCCGACAGCTTCATCCGGCAGTCGCCGGCGCGGCACTTCGGCAGCTCCTCGACGTCCTCGGCGGGCAGGGTCAGGCTCCGCACGTCCGCGCGGCGCGGAGGGCTGCCGAAGCGGCCGATGCGCGGAATGCCCGGGCCGCGCTCGAAGCGCTCGACGTCGCGGAACAGGTCGACGAATTCGTCGGGCGGCGTGTCGAGGTGGACGACGCCGACGTGGGCCAGCTCCTGGCGGACCGGCGTGTCGAGGCTGCGGATGACGGCCGACCCGCGGTCCAGCCCGCGCAGGTCCTCGGCCGAGAAGCCCATCGTCTCGTGCAGAAAACGGTCGACTCCCGGGCCGGGCTGGGCGGCGAGCGGGACGGCCGCCGCCAGGACGATCGCCCACGCCGGGGCGAACGGAAAGCTCCCGGGGCCGGGACGCCGGTTCGGACCGCTGACGCGGGACATCACCAACACCGCACCGCGGCGGACGGCGGGCCGTCAGCCGGATTCGGCACGCCTCAACGTTCCGTGTATCGGCTCAAGTGATCCAGCAGAAGAGTCGACAGGGCCTCGGCCGCCAGATCGGGAATCCAGTGGTTCACGCCCTCCAGCACCTCGAAGCGGTACGGGCCGCTGACGTACTCCCCGGTCAGCAACGCCCCGTCGATGCAGAGGGCCGTATCGCCGTCGCTCCAGGTGAACATGGTCGGCGCCTCCACCGGACCGAGGGGCTCCCCCCGCGGGTTTCGGCCGCCGACGTTCGCGCGATACCAGTTCAGGGCGGCGCCGAGGGCCGGCTTCGACCCCAGGACGCGCACGTACTCGTCCACCGCCTCGCCGTCGATGCCGGCGTAGACGCCGCGCAGCAGCGCGCGGTCGTCGGCCAGGAAAGCGTCCTCGGAGTCCGGCTGGACGAACACGTCGAAGTAGGCCGACGCTTCGACCTGACACGACGCCGGGTCGCTCAGCACGCGCGCGAACGCGTCCGGGTGCGGGACCGACACCGGGTTGGCGGTGATCACGCGCTCGCGGGCGGACACGGCGACGGCCCACGCCACCACGGCCCCCCAGTCGTGGCCGACGACGTGGAACCGCTCCATGCCGACGGCGTCGGCCAGGCCGACCACGTCCTGCACGAGCAGCGGCAGCGCGTAGTCGGCGACGTCCGCCGGGCGCGCGCCCGGCGAGTACCCCCGTTGATCCGGGGCCGCCACGCGGAACCCGGCCGCGGCGAGCGCGCGGATCTGGTGACGCCACTGGTAGGAGGTCTGCGGAAACCCGTGCAGCAGGATGACCGCCTCGCCGTCCTCGGGTCCCGCCGTGCGCACGTCGAAGGTGAAGCCGCCGACGTCGATCCTCGTCCTGGCGATCTCGACCCCGGGTCCGCCCGGGCCGGCGCCCGCCGCCGGCCGCCCCTGCGCCCCGGCCGGCGATCCGCCCGCCGCCGCCAGCGCCAGCCCCAGCGCCGCCGCCCGCCATCGTCCGCTCGTGCGCACGTCCATCCGTTCAGCATACCCCGGCGCGGCCCGCCGCGGTCCCTCGTCAGAAGAAAATCGCCGAGGCGTCCGCGCCAATCCGTCGTGCTGTCTGCTCCCTCGCCGAGATCGGCTAGGATATAGGCCCTGTTTCAACCGAGGAGAGTCAGTATGACGCAGAATCGACGGATCGTCCTGAAGAGCGCGGGCGCGGCCCTGCTGGTCCTGTCGCTCGCGGCATTCACCCCCGCCGGCGCGGCGGCCCAGGAGGGAACGGCCGACTTGGTGCAGCGGGTGCTCCCGAACCCGAACCCCGAGGTCGAGCTGCACTGGGCCAAGCTGCCGGACGGGCGGACGTGGGGCTCGACCGCCGGCGTCGACGTCGACCCGACCGACGGCCACGTCTGGGTCTACGACCGTTGCGGCGGCTTCGCGCTCGCGGGCGGCTGCGCGGCCAACCCGGAGGTGAACCCGATCCTGAAGTACGACCGGCACACGGGCGAGCTGCTGGCCGAGTTCGGCGCGGGCCTCTTCGTGCTGCCGCACGGCCTGCACGTCGACGACGACGGCAACGTCTGGGTCACCGACTCGCAGGGCAACGGCGAGATCGGCCACCAGGTCATCAAGTTCAGCCCCGAGGGCGAGGTCCTGATGACGCTCGGCGTCGCCGGGCAGCCGGGCGACGACCCCGAGGGCGTGCACCTGAACGAGCCGTGCGACGTCATCACCTGGGGGCCTACCGGCGACATCTTCGTCTCCGACGGCCACAGCGGCCAGAACCCCGACCCGCCGGCGGGGCGGACCGGGCGCATCCTGAAGTACGACAAGGACGGCAACTTCATCAAGCAGTGGGGCGAAATCGGCTTCCGGCCGGGCCAGTTCCGCACGCCGCACGCGGTGGAGTTCGACTCGCAGGGCCGCCTGTTCGTGGCGGACCGCGGCAACCACCGCATCCAGATCTTCGATCAGGAGGGCGAGCTGCTGGACGTCTACCACCAGTTCAGCCGCATCAGCGGGTTGTTCATCACGGCCGACGACACGCTCTACGCCATCGATTCCGAGTCGCAGGAGACCAACCACTACGGCTGGAAGAACGGCGTCCGCATCGGTTCCGCGGGCGAGGACAAGGTCACGGCCTTCATCCCGCCGCACGTCCCCGAGGAGGGCCGCACGCTGCAGGGTCTCGCCGGCGAGGGCGTCGCCGTCGACGAGGACGGCGTCGTGTTCGTGGCCGAGGGGCCGGCGTCGCGCCCCTTCGCGGGCGGCGGGCTGACCCGCTACGGGAAGGGCTCGAACTAGCGCCACCAAGTGTCGCCTTGCGGCTCCGCCCGGCGCCCGGTTGGGCGCCGGGCGGAGCCGCGGACGTCGGCCGTCCGCGCGGCGCTCTTCTGAACCGTTCCTCCGCGGGTGCGGCAAGCTCTGGTCCATGGACAAACTGAAGCTCTTCGTTGACGGCCGATTCGCCGACAGCCGCGGCGCCGGCGCCGCCGTGACCGATCCCGCCACGCAGGAAGTGATCTGCGAGGTGCCCTTCGCCACCGCCGGCGAGGTGGACCGCGCGGTCCGGGGGGCGCAGGCGGCCTTCCGTACCTGGCGCGACGTTCCGGCCCCGGAGCGGGCGCGGCTGCTGTTCGCCTACCAGGACGTCCTGAAGAAGAACCAGGACGACGTGGCCCGGCTCCTGTGCCGGGACACCGGCAAGACCTGGGAGGACGCGCGGGGCGAGGTCTGGCGCGGCATCGAGGTGGTGGAGCACGCCTGCGGCGTCGCCTCGCTGATGATGGGCGAGACGGTGGAGAACGTGGCCCGCGGCATCGACACCTACAGCCTCGTCCAGCCCGTCGGGGTGTGCGCCGGAATCACGCCGTTCAACTTCCCGGCCATGGTGCCGCTGTGGATGTTCCCGCTGGCCGTCGCCTGCGGCAACACCTTCGTGCTGAAACCCTCGGAGCAAGACCCGACCGTCCCCAACCGCCTGGTGGAGCTGCTGGCCGAGGCCGGCGCGCCGGCGGGGCTCGTTCAGGTGGTCCACGGCGGCCGGGAACAGGTCGAGTTCCTGCTCGAACACCCGGACGTCCGGGCCGTCAGCTTCGTCGGCTCGGCGCCCGTCGCCCGGAGCGTCTACGCGACGGCCGCCGCCCGCGGCAAGCGGGTGCAGGCGCTCGCCGGGGCCAAGAACCACCTGGTGATCCTGCCGGACGCCGACCGGAAGCAGGCCGTCGCGAGCCTCGTGGGCGCCGCCTGCGGCGCCGCGGGTCAGCGCTGCATGGCGATCAGCGCCGCGGTGCTGGTCGGCGAGGCCCGCGGCTGGCTGGACGACCTGCGCGAGGCGATGGCGGCGGCGCGCCCGGGGGCCTGGAACGACGCGAACGCGAGCTACGGCCCGCAGATCACCCGCGCCGCGCGGGAGCGCGTACTCGGCTGCATCGAGCGCGGCAAGGCCGAGGGCGCGCGCTGCCTCCTGGACGGCAGCGGCTGCACGGTGGACGGCTACCCCGACGGCAACTGGGTGGGTCCGACGCTGTTCGCCGGCGTCACCCCGGAGATGTCGATCTACGCCGAAGAGATCTTCGGCCCCGTACTGGTCGCCACGGAGGCGCGGACCCTCGACGACGCCATCGAGCTGATCAACGCCAATCCGTACGGCAACGGCGTCTCCCTCTTCACCTCGTCCGGCGGCGCCGCGCGGCGGTTCCAGCGGGAGGTGCGCGTGGGGCAGGTGGGCGTCAACGTCCCGATCCCCGTCCCGCTGCCGTTCTTCTCGTTCACCGGCTGGAAGGATTCGTTCTTCGGCGACCAGCACGTCTACGGCAAGGAGGCGGTGCGCTTCTACACCGAGACCAAGACCGTCACGGCGCGCTGGTTCGACGCGGCGCCGGCGGAGCGCCCCAACATGACCATCCGCCTGGGGTAGGTCCGCGCCCGGCCGGGCGTCACGACATGCGGCGGGGGTCGAAGAACGGCGCGTCGCCCTTGATGGTGACCCGGTAGCCGTGGCGCGTCTCGGGGTAGTAGTCCCAGATCGCCAGGTGCTGGGTGCAGCGGTTGTCCCAGAAGGCGACCGAGTTCTCGCGCCAGCGGAAGCGGCAGTGGTAGTCGGGCTGCGCGCAGTGCCGGAACAGGAACGCCAGCACCGCGTCGCTCTCGGCGGGCGGCAGGTCCTTGATGCGGGTGGTGAAGCCCTGGTTCACGTAGAGCGCCGGCCGGCCGGTGACCGGATGGGTGCGGACGACCGGGTGTTCGGCCGACGGGTAGCGGCCGTCCCGCAGGTCGCCGGCCCCGTACCGCCCGCGGTAGTACTGCTCGCCCTCGTGGACGGCGGTCAGCCCGGCCAGGAATCGCTGCATCCGGTCCGAGAGTCCCTCCCAGGCGGCGTACATGCTGGCGAAGAGGGTGTCGCCGCCGCCGGAGGGCGGCACCTGCGCGATGCGGAGCAGGCTGGCCATCGGCGGCTCGACGTCGCAGGATACGTCGGAGTGCCACAGGCTTCCCGCCACGAACTCCACCTTGTCGTCGCCGTGGACGACGAGGATCTCGGGATGCTCGGCGTCCTTCGGGGCGGCCGGGTGGACGTGCAGCTCGCCGAAGCGGCGGCCGAGCGCCTTGTGCTGCTCGAACGTCAGCTCCTGGTCGCGGAAGAAGAGGACCAGGCGCCGCGCCCAGGCGTCCCGCAGCTCGGCGAGCGTGGCGTCGTCGAGCGACCGGGCCAGGTCGACGCCCGCGACCTCGGCCCCGATGGTCGGCGTGAGCGGCTCGATGCGCAGCGTGGACGGCGCGGGCGGCGGAGAGGGATCGGGCAGGGCCATCACGTGATTATAGCCGGCGCGCGCGAGGCCGCCCCGGATGGCCCGGATGGTATCGTTCGTGCGCTGCCGGGAGTCGTGCTCGGCCGTTTCCGGCAGCGAAGCGTCACGTGAATCTCGAAAGGGCCGGCCGCCGGTTCCCGCCGGCGCGGCGGCGCGCGGCGGGAACCGGCGGCCGGCCGCGGGCGCCCACGCCGCGGCCGGGACGCCGGCGATTCGGGCGCATCCCGTGGCCCATGCTGTTCTGGCTCGGGTGCGCCGTCGAGGGCGGCGCGCAGCCATCCACGAAACCTGGGTGGGTCTTCGGCATCGAATCCGGAGCCGCGTCCGTCTCCCTGGACGGCGGTTCGGGCGACGGGGCGGCGCTCGTGGGCGGCCGGATCGGCCGGGACCTCAACGGGGTCGTCACGCCGTATCTGGGCCTGGCGTACGCCGACGTCCGAAGCCGCGGACTCGGTGCGTTCGACAGGTTGACGTTCGCTCACGTCGACCTCGGCGCGAGGCTGCGCTTCGCCGCCGGCCGCCGGCGGTGGGTCCCCTACGGCGATCTGGCGCTCACGTTCTGGCCGGTGCGCGACGTCGTCAGGGACGGCAAGCGAACCGGCGCCGACTTCACGGGCGGGCCGGTCTTCAGCGGCGGCGGCGGACTCGCCGTCCACCTGTCGGGGGGCTGGGCCCTCGACGTGAACGTCAAGGCGGGCCGGGGTGCGTTCCGGGACGTCCCGGCGGACGGGACGAGCGGCGGCGCGGGCGCCCGGATCGACTTCGACGCCGCCTCGGTCCGTCTGGGCGTCGGCGTCTCGTGGCGGCCGTAGCCCCGTCCGTGGCGCCGGAACGTCGTCGACCTCCCCGGCTGGATTTCCGTCCTCGGGTCCGCCGGTGGAGGACCCGGAACGGAGCATCGCATTCACGCCGCGGATGGCGTACGATTTCGATCGACGGTGGAGCGTAGCCACGTCCAGGAGCGGCTCGCCCGGCTGGGCGGCGAAGCGGACCCGCGGCGGCGGCGCCTGCTCGCGCTCGGACTGCTCACCGCGCAACGGGAAGCGAGGCGATCGTGATCGACTACGACGAGTTTCAGGCGGAGGTGCGGCGGCTCAGGCGGGAGCGCTGGGCGCGGATCGCCGCCGCCGAACCGCGCGGCCGGCCGCCCGGCCGCCGGCCGCGCGACCCGGAACAGGAGGCGATGCTGCTGCGGATGGACCGCGCCCGCCTCGAGCGGGAGACCCCGGACCTGCTGCGCCCCGCGCCGCGCCGGGAGTCGACCGCGGACGCGAGGACTCGCTCGAGCCGGGAATGAAGCGATCCGGGGCGCCGGCCGTCTTCCGTCCTCAGAAGCCGGGCGGGGCCTCGTCGGCCGACGGCCCGTAGATCGACGGCACGGGGACGTCGTTGAGCCGCAGATAGACGCCGAGCTGGGCGCGGTGGTGGATCAGGTGGTTCATGACGAAGCTGCGCAGCACCGACACCTTCGGCAGGGTCATGAGCTTCCGGCCGTTGCTCAGCAACGTCCACGGCTTCAGCAGCTCGGCGTCGCCGGCCCCGGCGATGGCGGCCCGCGCCGCCGCGGCGTGCCGGTCGAAGGTGGCGAGCAGCTCCGCGGTGTCGGCCGGCCGCGGCGGCGGGTCCAGGGCCTTGCCGCCGGGCGCCATGTCCAGCTCGTCCCGGTCGATGGTCAGCGGGGCCCAGGAGGGGAGGTTCGCCAGGTGGCCCGCCAGCCAGACCAGGGTGCCCGACCGGGGATGCGGCCGCCAGTCGAACTTGTCGGCGGGCACGCGCTCCAGCGTCCGGCGGGCGCCCGCGATCTCCTGATCGAACTCCGGCAGCAGACTGTCGCTCATGGCCATGCCCTCATTGTAGCCGCTGCCGCGCCCGCGGCGGACCGCGGCCGCCGCGCCGCCGACGTTTCCCGCGGCGGTACCCTTCCGTTGCGTGCCGGAAACACGCGGGCCGTACGCTGTGGGGCCACTGGAGGTGACCCGGCATGATTCGTCGTACGCGGTGGATTGCAGCAACGGTCTTCCTCGGCGCGGTGGTGGCGTGGGCGGCCGCCGCCCGGGCGCAGAACGCCACCACCGGGACCCTCGGGGGCGTCGTCCGGGACGCGCAGCAGGGCGTGCTGCCGGGGGCCGCGGTGGTCGCCGCGCACGTCCCGACCGGCGCGCGCTACGAGGCGGTCACGCGGGCCGACGGGCGGTTCGACCTGTTGAACGTGCCGGTCGGCCCCTACGATCTGGAGGTCGCGCTGAGCGGCTTCGGGACGCGCACGCTCTCCGGCGTGGTCGTCACCCTCGGCGAAGCCACCGAGGCGCCGGTGACGCTGCGGCTCGCCGCGCTGAGCGAGACGGTGGAGGTCGTCGCCGAGGCGAGCGCGGTGTTCTCGCCGTCGCGCTCGGGCACGACCGCCGGGGTCGCCGCCGGCGTCATCGAGACGCTGCCCACCCTCGAGCGCAGCCTGCAGGACTTCGCGCGCGTGAACCCGTTCTTCGTCAAGACGAGCCGCAACGCCGACTCCGAGAGCTTCCTGAGCGTGGCCGGACGCGGCGGGCGGTACAACAACGTCCGGATCGACGGAGCGGTGCACAACGACCTGTTCGGCCTCGCGCGGCAGGGCACCCCCGGCGGCCAGGCGAACACGCAGCCGATCAGCCTCGACGCGGTCCGCGAGCTGCAGCTCGTGGTGGCGTCCTACGACGTGCGCCAGAGCGGGTTCTCCGGCGGCGGCGTCAACGTCGTCACGCGCAGCGGTTCGAACGCCTTCAGCGGGACCGGCTACTTCTACGGCCGCGACCAGGGACTGGTCGGCGGCGGCGTGGACGACTCGCCGATCGCCGCCTTCTTCGACCGCCAGCAGGGCGCCGCCGCGGGCGGGCCGCTGGTCCGCAACCGCGCCTTCTTCTTCGCCAACGTCGAGAGCCAGCGCCGCGAGACCCCGGCCGGCTACTCGCTCGACGGCTCGTCGGGCGTCGACTTCGGCCGGCTCGCCGAGGCGCGGCGGATCGTTCGGGCCGCGAGCCGCCGCTACGGCTACGAGGTGCCCGGCGGGTTCGGCGAGATCGTCCGCGGGAACCCGAACGACAAGGTCTTCGCCCGCGCGGACGTCAACCTGTCGCCGGGGCACCGGCTGTCGTTGCGGCACAACTACGTGCGCGGGGCCGCCGACGTCGGGTCGCAGTCGAACTTCCGCTACCGCTTCGCCGACAACTTCTACCGCTTCGACAGCGAGACCCACTCCACGGTCGTCCAGCTCGACAGCGCGTTCGGCGCCGCGGTGAACCAGGCCCGGATCGGCTTCCAGCGCATCCGCGACCGCCGCGGCCCGCGGACCGCGCCGTTCCCGCAGGTGACCATCGACCTCGAAGGCGGCGAGGAGATCCGTTTCGGCACCGAGCAGTTCTCGACGGCGAACGCGCTCGACCAAGACGTCGTCGAGATCCACGACGACCTGACCTGGGTGCGCGGCCGGCACCAGTTCACCGTCGGCGTCCACAACGAGCTGTTCCGGTTCCGGAACCTGTTCATCCGCGACGCCTTCGGGGTCTACGAGTTCACCAGCCCGGCACTCTTCGAGCAGGGGCTCGCGCAGTCCTACAGCTTCAGCTTCTCGCGCACGGGCGACCCGCGCCAGGCGGCCGAGTTCCGGGTCCGTCAGCTCGGGTTCTACGCGGGCGACCAGTGGCGGGCGCGCGACGGCCTGTCGCTGACGTACGGCCTGCGGCTCGACGCGCCCCTCTTTCCGGACACGCCCGCCGCCAACCCGCGGGTGGAGGAGCTGTACGGGCGGCGCACGGACGTCGTGCCGACGGCCCGCAACCTGTCGCCGCGGATCGGTTTCAACTACGACCTCGGCGCCGGCGCGGACGCGCGCCAGCAGGTGCGCGGCGGCCTCGGGGTGTTTCACGGACGCCCGCCGTACGTCTGGCTGTCCAACCAGTACTCCAACACCGGCAACGAGTTCCAGCGCATCCGGGTGTTCTTCGATCCCGACAACCGGATCCCGTTCTCGGCCGACCCGGGCGGCCAGCCGAGCGACCTCGGCTCGGCGTCCACCAACGAGGTCAACCTCGTCGATCCCGACTACCGCTTCCCGCGGCTCCTGCGCGGCAACCTGGCCTGGGACCGGGACATGGGGTTCTTCGACCTGATCGGCAGCGTCGAGCTGCTGTTCTCGAAGACGCTGCAGGACGTCGACTACCGCAACCTGAACCTCGTCGAGAGCGGCGCCGCGCCGGACGGGAGGCCGACCTGGACGCGGCTGCACCGCGACTTCAGCGACGTGGTCCTGCTGACCAACACCGGCGAGGGAAGCAGTTGGGCGGCCGCGGCGAAGCTGGACAAGCGGTTCAGCGACGACTGGTTCCTGAGCGGCTCGTACCTCTACGGCGAGTCGCGCTCGGTCAACGACGGCGGGTCCAGCCAGGCCACCTCGAACTGGCGCTACAACTACCACCCGGGCGACCCGAACGCGGCGCCGCCGTCCGTCTCGAACTTCTCGCCCGGCCACCGGTTCAACCTGTCCGGCTCCTGGCGGATACCGGCCGGGCCGGCCGGCGTCACGCTGGCCGCCTACTACGACGCGCAGCAGGGGCGGCCCTACAGCTACCTGGACGGCAGCGACGTCAACGGCGACGGGACGCGGGGCAACGATCTGCTCTACGTGCCGCGCGCCGGCGAGGTGGTGGTCACCGACGGGAGCTTCGACGACCTGATGCGCTTCCTGAGCGACGGCTGCGACGTGACGCCGGGCGCGATCGTCCCGCGCAACGCCTGCCGCGGACCCTGGGTCCACGCGCTCGACTTCCACGTCGGGGTCGACGTGCCGTGGGGCCGCAACGAGGTCGAGTTCTTCCTCGACGTCCGGAACCTGGTCAACGCGTTCAGCGGCGCGCGCGGGCTGGTGGAGTTCGCGTACTCCCGGAACCTGCAGCCGGTGCGGTCGAGCGTCGACCCCGAGACCGGCGGCTACGTCTACGGCCTGAACACGCCGGCCCGGCCCGGCTTCACCGGCGGCCGCTTCACGCGCGACGATCTGCGCAGCCGCTGGCAGGCGCAGCTCGGGCTGCGGTATTCGTTCGGGCGCTGAGCCGGCGCGGCGGCCGCGGGGAGAGCCGGCGGCCGGAGGCGTCGATCCCTCCGGCCCGCCGGCGCGGTTCGCGGCCGGCGGGGGCCTCCGCCGGCCGGCCCGCGCCGGTCCCGGCTATCCGTACAGGGTCCGGGACCGGGCGGGGTGGCCCCGCGGTCCTGTCCGGGCCTCACCCGGCCGGCCGGCCGGATCCCCGCTCGAAGGGCCGTCTCCATTGGGAAATCCACGCCCCGCGGCCGGCCGGCGGGGCGGAGAACGCGGAGCCCGCGCCGATTGCATCGGGTCGAACGGGTCCTTTACGCTGCTTGTGTCCGTTGAAACCAGCGCATCGGGAACCCGTGAACGGAACGAGGAGGACGCCATGAACAGGGAGACGGCGCGACCGGCCGCGGAGAAGGAGACCGTGAAGAAGGAGACCGGCAAGAAGGACGCGGCCCTGCGGGACGCGGAACTCGAAGGCGTCACCGGCGCCGGCCTGGACAGCTACGTCAACGAACAGTACCGCCGGCACATCGAGCGCCAGGGCGGCTGACGGCGGAGGATCGCCGCCCCCCCACCCTGCCGGGGGGCGGCGCCGGCGTTCGGCAGGGACTCCCCGGCCGGGTCCGGCGCCCGGCCGGGTCGCTCAGCAGGCGCTCCGCCTCCTCGCGGGGCATGTCGGGCCGCCCCCGGCCGGGGGCGCCCGCGCCCGCATCCGCTACCATGCCGTCGTGATCGCGCAGCGCGTCAACCGCGAGGCGGTCGTCGTGCTCGGCTGGGGCCGAGCGATCCTGATGCAGCTCGCGCACCCCCTGGTCGCGGCCGGGGTCGCCGAGCACAGCCGGTTCGACGCCGGGGCGCGGGCGTACGTCGCGCGCATGCGCAGCACCATCGGCGCCATGCTCTCGCTCACCTTCGGGACCGAGGAGCAGGTCCGGGCGACGGCGGCGCGGATCAACGCCGTGCACCGGCGGGTGCGCGGCCGCCTGGACCGCGCGGTCGGCCGCTACCCGGCGGGCGCCCCCTACGACGCCACCGATCCGGCGCTGCTCGCGTGGGTCCACGCCACCCTCGTCGACAGCCAGCTTCGGACGTACGCCCTGTTCGTCGGGCCGCTGACGGCCGATGAAAGGGATCGTTACTGCGCCGAGGCAGCCCGGGTCGGCCCGCGGCTGGGGGTTCCGGCCGGAGCCCTGCCGGACACGGCGGCCCGGCTGCGCGGCTATCTGAAGGAAATGGAGCAGGAGGAGCGTCTCGCGGTCGGGGCGCAGGCGCGCGGCCTGGCGGCGGCGCTTCTGGCCCCGCCGGGTGGACGGTGGGCCGCGCCGGTCCTGTGGCTGGGCCGCCTGACCACGTTGGGCCTGCTGCCGGCGGCGCTGCGCGAGCAGTACGGCTTCGCGTGGGGTGCGCGGGACGCGCGCCGGCTGCGCGCGGCGGCGGCGGCGCTGCGCGCGGCCCGGCGCGTCCTGCCGCCGGCGTTGCGCGAGTGGCCCGCCGCGCGGGCGGCGGACGGAGCCGCCGGGAGGGCGCGCCGGGCGGCCTCGAATTAGGCGCAACGCCCGAAAAAGATCGCAATTCCTGCCCCCCGTTTGATAAAATGAGCGGGATCGACCGAAACATCGAGCCTCGCTCGGGCGTCTGTACCTGGCAGGAGCGACGCGCGCCGGGCAGGAGCGACGTTCGGCTGCGGCGATACCCGGTACGGCGACCTGAAGGAGAGCTATCAGCTTGTTGACACAGGAACGTCAGGAAATCGTGACCGCGCTGGTGACGCTTGGTCAGGAGCGCGGGTTTCTCACGCTGGATCAGGTGCTCGAGCATGCGCCGCCGGATCTCGACGTGGAGGAGGTCAGCACCCTCCTGCAGGAGCTCGAAGGGCAGGGCATCGAGGTCGAGGGCGCCGAGCAGGTGCAGCCGGACATCAAGCGCCGGCCGGCGTCGCGCGTGAGTCAGGCTCCGGCCGCGGACCAGCCGCTGCCGGTGCACGAGGAGGATCAGGGACAGGATCTGGTGCGGACGTACCTGCGCCAGATGAGCCGCGTGCCGCTGCTGACGCGCGAGGGCGAGGTGGCGATCGCCAAGCGGATCGAGCGCGGCGAGATGCGGATCAAGAAGGCCATGTCCCGCAGTCTGCTCGTCGCGCGTCACGTCGCGGAGATCGCCGCGCAGGTCGCGGCGGGCGAGCGCACGCTGCGCGACACCGTGACGCTGTCCGACGGCGAATTGACCGAGCGCCACGTCGCGGCCCGCAGGGAGCAGTTCGAGACGGGCGCCGAGAAAGTGGCGGCGGCTCGGAAGGAGCTCCGCAAGCGCGAGCGGCGCGCCGAGGCGATCCGCAAGAGCGGCAAGCGCGTGCAGGCCCGCACGCGATGGCGGATCGGCCGCGCCCGGGTCGAGCTTTCCCGCGCCATTCGCGGATTGCCGTTCACCGCCGCGGCGCGGCGCGAGCTCGTCGAGAAGGTCGAGCGGGCCGCCGGCAGCCTCAAGGAAGCCGAGCGCTGCGTCGAACGGGTGCGGAAACGGCAGGCGCGGGCGGCGCGTCCGATTCCGGCGTCCGCGCCGAACCCCGCGCTCGAGGAGGCGCTGCGCGCGCTCGCCGCGAAGCGCGTGGAGGTCGGCGAGTCGGACCGGAACCTGAAGGCCGTGCAGAAAGCGTTTCGCCGCGGGGTCATCGAGGGCGATCAGGCGCGCAAGGAGCTGACCGAGGCCAACCTGCGGCTGGTGGTCTCGGTGGCGAAGAAGTACGTGAACCGGGGGCTGGCCTTCCTGGACCTGATCCAGGAGGGGAACATCGGCCTCATGCGGGCGGTCGACAAGTTCGACTACCGGCGCGGGTTCAAGTTCTCCACCTACGCCACCTGGTGGATCCGGCAGGCGATCACGCGGGCGATCGCCGATCAGGCGCGCACCATCCGCATTCCGGTGCACATGATCGAGACGCTCAACAAGCTCAACCGCGCGATGCAGACGCTGACGCGCGACCTCGGCCGCGAGCCGACGCCGCAGGAGCTGGCCGAGCGGGCGGACCTGCCGCTGTCGGTGGTGCGGAAGGCCCGCAAGATCGCCCAGACCGTCGTCTCGCTCGATGCGCCCATCGGCGACAGCGACGAGAGCCAGTTCGGCGACTTCATCGAGGACCGCCAGGCGGTGAATCCGGCGGAGGCCACCGTGGCCTTCGACCTGCGGCGGCAGACCGATTCGGTGCTCGATACGCTGAGCCCGAAGGAGCGCGAGGTGATCCGGATGCGGTTCGGCCTCAACGACGGCGCGGAGCCGACGCTGGCCGAGCTCGGCGAGAAGTTCTCGCTGACGCGCGAACGGATCCGTCAGATCGAGGCGGCCGCGCTGCGCAAGCTCCGCGACCCGCAGCTCAGCCACCGTCTCAGCTCGTTCGTCGAGCCCCGCCAGGCGCGCGGCTCGCGGCGGGGCCGCGCCGAGGTCGCCGAAGAGCAGGGCGTCGCGTAGCACGTCCGTTTCGGAATGGTTTCAGCGCCGGTTCCGCCCGCGGCGGGGCCGGCGCTTTTTTCTTAACTTCCGGGTCGTCGCCGGGGCGCTCACCGTCACGCCGGCGCGGCGCGTCTTCGGCCGCGGCGGAGCCGGCCGCGCCGCGTGCCAGAATGGCGGAATGAACGTCTTCCTGGTGGACGGCACCTGGGAGCTCTTCCGGCACTTCTTCGCCGCGCCGCGGGCGACGAGCGTCGACGGCGTGGAGACGGGCGCCGTGCGCGGCGTGGTCGGATCGCTGTTGAGGCTGCTCGAAGAGGAGGTCACCCACGTCGGGGTCGCCACCGACCACGTGGTCGAGTCGTTCCGCAACGAGCTCTGGCCGGGCTACAAGACGAGCGCCGGACTCGACCCGGAGATCCTGCGCCAGTTCGAACCGCTCGAGGAGGCGCTCGAGGCGCTCGGCCTCGTCGTCTGGAAGACGGTGCAATACGAGGCCGACGACGCGCTGGCCTCCGCGGCCCTGCGCGCCGCGGCCGACCGGCGGGTCGAGCAGGTCTTCGTCTGCACGCCCGACAAGGACCTCGCGCAGGTGGTCGACGGCAGCCGCGTCGTGCAGTTCGACCGGCGCGGCGGCGCGGTGCGCGACGAAGACGGCGTCCGCGAGAAGTTCGGCGTCGGTCCGCGTTCGATTCCGGACTACCTCGCGCTGACGGGCGATGCGGCCGACGGGTTCCCGGGCGTGAAGGGCTGGGGCGCGAAGTCGGCCGCGGCGGTGCTCGCGCGCTATCCGCGCCTGGAGGACGTCCCGGACGACGCCGCGGCCTGGGACGTGCGGGTGCGCGGCGCCGCCCGGCTGGCCGGGGCGCTTCGCGCGGCGCGCGAGGACGCGGCGCTGTTCCGCGACCTCGCGACGCTGCGTACGACCCTGCCGGTCTTCGAGGACGTGGACGAGCTCCGCTGGCGGGGACCCGAGCCGCGGTTCTTCGACGTGTGCGCCCGGTTCAACGCCCCCGGCTGGTTCCGCCGCGCGCAGGCCGCGGCTGTTTCACGGTGACTGTCCATGGCCCGGGCGCGCGGCCGCCCCTGCGTCACGCCTTCGACGGGCCATGCCGGGTCCCGACGTACAGCAGGTACGGCGACGTGAACCGGTTGTGAAGATCGCGGTGCTGCAGAACGTGGGTCAGCAGGACGTCGAGCACCGCCTGCGCGTAATCGAGGACGGAGCTCGTCGGCCGAGATCGAATCATGAGCGGCAGGCTGACCGTCCCGAGGTAATCGCAGTAGTGCGCGTCGAGAGGCTGGTTCGCGAACAGCATGCGGAATTCGGGCAGGCGCATGACGTCCAGGTTGTGCACGGCGAGTATGTCCGGACACGTGAGCGACAGGACGGGATGGTATATGGCGCCGCGGAGGTTCGGGATCCCGATGACGAGCCGTCCCCCCGGTTTCAGCAGCTCCACGTGGTGTTCCACCGCCGCGGCCGGATTCGTGAAGTGTTCGACGAGTCCGTCCGAGAAGACGACGTCGAAGCGCTCCCGGTGTCGGCGCCGGAATTCCGGGTCGGTGAAGTCGCCCAGCAGGATGCCGCTCGAATCGACCCGTTGCCGTTCGAACTCGGCGAGCGTCGCCCGATGACCCACCGGGCTGTATTCGACGCCGAACGGCTCCAGGCCGAAGCGCCTCCGGAACGTGAGCAGGGCCCGGCCCGGCGCGCATCCGATTTCGATGATCCTGCCCCCCTGCCGCGGCAGGTGTCTTTCCAGCACGTGGGTCCGGACGAGGTCCGCGTGCGAACGGAAGCCGCGGCCCAGCCAGCGCCGGAGGGGAATGCGCCACCACGGTTTGCGCCGAACGCCGGCGGCGTCGGGGCCGGCTCGGGCGTGCGTGCGATCCCAGTAATCGCGTGACGTCAGAGCACGGGACGTCGCATGAAGATGATCCGGCCCGGGCATGGTTCGCACGGCGGCAAGCAGCCGGCGTATCGCGACGCCTCCCGCCTTCCCGCTTACGGCGCGGATTCCCGGGCGGCTCCGTCCGCCAGCCGGCCGTCGAACAGGTGGATCTCCCGCCCGGCGTGCTCCGCGTAGCGCGGGTCGTGCGTCACCATGCAGATCGTCGAACCCTCGCCGTGCAGCGTCCGCAGCAGCCCCATCACCGCCTCGCCGTTCTTCGAGTCGAGGTTGCCGGTCGGCTCGTCGGCCAGCAGGATGCACGGCCGCCCGGCCACCGCCCGCGCCACCGCCACGCGCTGCTGCTGGCCCCCGGAGAGCTGGCTCGGCAGGTGCTTCGCCCGGTGCGCCATCTCCACCTTGTCGAGCGCCTCGTTCACCCGCTCGCGCCGCTCCGACGCCTTCATGCCGCGGTAGGTCAGCGGCAACTCCACGTTCTCGAAGACCGTCAGGTCGCCGATCAGGTTGAAGCTCTGGAAGATGAAGCCGATCTCCCGGTTGCGGGTCCGCGCCCGGTCGGACTGACTCAACTGCGCCACCGGCCGCCCGTTCAGCGTGTAGTCGCCCGCCGTCGGCGAGTCCAGCAGTCCCAGGATCGACAGCAGGGTCGACTTGCCGCAGCCGGAAGGGCCGGAGATGGCGACGTACTCGCCCGGGTGGACGTCGAGGGTGACGCCGGCGAGGGCGTGCGTCTCGACCTCGTCGGTGTAGAAGACCTTCGAGACGTTCTGCAACCGAATCAGGGCGGTGGCTTCGTTCATCCCGGCACGCTCCGTCAGGGGGTGATGCTCCGACGACGGGCCGGCCCCCCGCGCACAGGGCGCGGGAAGCGGCGCCTACTCGATGCGCACCCGGTCGAACGAGTCCCAGGCCGACATGTCGGACAGCACCACCCGGTCGCCCGGCCGCAACCCCTCCAGCACCTCGATCGTGTTCACCGACGCGCGCCCCAGGCCCACCCGCGTGCGCCCCGCGTGCGCACCGTCCGCCTCCAGCCGGAACAGGCTCACCACGCTCTCCTCCTGACCGAACACCGGACGGCCCACGAACAGCACGTCGTCCATACGCTCCAGCTCGATCGTCCCGTCCACCGTCAGGTCCGGACGCGCTCCCCGCGGCAGCGCGCCGTCGAGCGCAACGTCCACCGTCACCGTCCCGTTCTCCACCGCCGGGTCGATGCGCGTCACCCGCCCCGAGACGACCCCGTTGCGCGTGTCCACCTCCGCCGCCTGCCCGACCTGCACGTCCTTCGCCTGCGTCTCCGCGATGCGCAGCTCCGCCTTCAGGACCGCCGGGTCCCCCACCCGCGCAAGGTTCGTCCCCGTCGTCACCCGCTGACCTTCCTCCAGAGGAACCTGCTGCAGAACCCCGGGCATCCCCGCACGCACCCGCAGGTCCTCCACCTGCCGACGGCGCAACTCGTGCAGCGTACGCAGACGGTCCACCTCCGACCGCTCCACCGCAAGCTGCGCCTCCACCGTGCCGGTCGCCATCCGCAGGCGCTCCTGCTCGATACGGAACCGCGTGTCGTACTCCTGCACCGACGCCTGCGACTGCTGCAGCTCCAGCGACGAGACCAGCCCCTGCGCGAAGAGCTGCTCGTCGGCGTCCGCCTGCAAACGCGCCGTCTTCAGTTGCGCCTCGATGGTCGCCAGCGTCGCCCGCTGGTTCAGGATGTCGCGCTCCACCTCCACCTGCCGGTTGCCGTAGCGCGCCTCGGCCGCCTCCAGGTTGAGGCGCGCCTCCAGCGCCGTCTGCTCCAGCTCCGGGTTGCTCAGTTCGACGATCACCGTGTCGGGCGCGACCCGCGCGCCGGGGCGGATCACGATGCGCTCGACCGCGCCGTCGGTGGTCGCCGGAATCCAGCGGATCCGTTCCGGGACCAGCGTGCCCGTGCCCCGCACCTGCCGCACCATCGGCCCCCGCTGCACCGTGTCCAGGTAGACCGTGTCGCGGTCCACGCGCGGGGCCGCCGGCTCCAGCCGCGAGACCCCCACCGTGACGAACACGATCACGGTGGCCGCGGCGACGGCGTACGCGGCCTGGCGGAGTTTCTTCTTCCGGGCGAGATCGGGTCGGGCGACGTCCATGGTCCTGCCCCCGGCTCCCGAATCAATCCTCGGTCGTTTCGCGCCGCGCCTCGCCGCCGGCCAGCAGCGCCGCCCTGATGGTCGAGGCCCAGATTCGGGTGCCCTTTTCGTTCAGGTGCAGGCCGTCCTCGATGAAGACGTCGTCCATCACCTTCCCGTCCGCGCGGAGGAACGGCGTGGCGACGTCGATGTACGACACCAGCTCGTTCGCGGCGGCCAGACGCCGGTAGAGCGCGTTGGTCTCCTGCGCCCGGTCCCACGCCGCCGCCCGCGCCAGACTCGGCTTGACGGACATCACGTAGACGCGGGCCGCGGGGAGCGCCGCGTGAATCCTCTGCACGATGGTCTCGAGACGGCCCGCGATCTCGGCCGGGGGCACGCCGTACGCGCCGGTGTCGTTGTCTCCCTCGTAGATCACGACCGCGCGCGGCTTGTACGGCAGGACGATCCGGTCGAGGAAGTGCTCGACGTCCTGCATCGTGCTCCCGCCGAAGCCGCGCGGGATCGCGGTGAGCGGGGCGAGGTCCCGCTGCAGGGTGGGATGCCAGCGGCGGATGCTGGAGCTGCCGGTGACGACGATGGCGCCCTCGGGCGGCATCGCGGCGCGGTCCTCGGCCTCGAAGGCCCGGACGGCTTCCTCGAAGCGCGTCGGATCGATGGTTCGGGTCTGCGCGTCGGCCAGCGCCGCGGCGGCCAAGACGACCGGCAGCGAGAACAGGATGCTTGCGCGGCGGATCTTCATGTCTGCCTCCCGGCGTGACGTCAGGGAACGAAACGGCCGTGGGTCACGTGCTCATCATAGCGGTTCGCGGCCGGCGCGTCAGCGGCCGGGTCCGGGCCGCCAGCCGTCGGCCCGCCTGCGGCCCTCGCGCACGTCGTCGTCCGTCATCCTCGCGGCCAGCTCGTCGCGCCGGCCGGCGTAGAGCCGCCGGGCGAAGTCGTCCGCGGCGCCGCGCCGCGCCAGCTCCAGCCACATCCAGGCGAGGACGGGATCCGCGGGGACGCCGGCGCCGTAGACGTGCAGATAGCCGAGGGCCGCCTGCGCGGGCGCGTAGCCCTGCGCCGCCGCCGCCCGGTACCAGCGCGCCGCCTCCGCGTCGTCGCCGGCGACGCCGCGGTTGCGGAAGTGGAGCAGTCCGAGGTTGTACTGCGCGGGCGCGTAGCCCTGCGCCGCCGCGAGCCGGATCCAGCGCGCCGCCTCCGCGTCGTCCCGCTCCACCCCGCGCCCGGCGTAGTAGCGGCCGCCGAGCTCGTTCTGCGCCTCCGCGTCGCCCCGTTCGGCGCGTTCCTGCAAGCCCGGCGGAAGCTGCGCCGCCGGCGCCGCCCGAGCCGCCGACAGGACGGCCGCGACGACGGCCACGGGCAGCATCCCGGCCGCGCCCGGACCCGACCGGCGCGCCCGAACCCGTCCCGCCGTCAATCGCTCCGCCGTTCGGCGCCGCGGAACGGCCGCTTCCCGGCCGCGGCCTCCTCGGTGCTCGGTCATCGGTGGTCGTCCTTCGTTCAGCGAATAATATAATTCGCCGATACTCTTGTTTCCCTCTCCCCATGATACGGGCGGCTGGCGAGCGCCGCGGCCGCGTTCCCCCTTCTCGCGGCGGTGGCGGCCGGCGGTCGGCTTCGTGGCGGCGCGCGGCGCGCCGGCCGCGCCGGCGCTGGTCGTGCTGGCGGTGTTCGCGGCGGTGGGCGGGGCCGTCCTCGACGACTACGGAGTGTCGTTCGACGAGCCCACGGAGCGCGGCAGGGCGGTCGAGGCGGCCCGCTACGTGTTCGGTGTCGGCGACCTGCTGACGGATCATCCCCACCGGTTCTACGGCGTCTCGTTCGAAGCGCCGTTGTTCCTGGCCGAGCGCCTGCTGGGCCTCACCGACAGCCGCGACGTCTACCTCCTCCGCCACCTGGCGACGCACCTGTTCTTCCTCACCGGCGGGTTCTTCTGCTGGCTGCTCGCGCACCGGCTGTTCGCCGACCGACGGCTGGCCCTGTTCGCCCTGCTGCTGTACCTGCTCCACCCCCGGCTGTACGCCCACTCGTTCTTCAATTCCAAGGACATACCGTTCCTGGCGGCGTTCCTGATCGCGCTGTGGCTGGTGGAGCGCGCCTTTCGCCGCGACACGGCGGCGGCGTTCGCGCTGTGCGGCGCGGGCGTCGGCGTGCTGGTCGACCTGCGCGTCATGGGGCTGGCGCTGTTCGCGGCGGTGCCGGGGCTGCGGGCGCTGGACCTGCTGCTGGCCCGCGGCCCGGCCGGGCGCCGCCGCGCGCTGGTCACCGCGGCCGTCTTCGTGCTGGCCGCCGCGGGGACGCGCTACGCCGTCGCCCCCTGGCTCTGGAGCGACCCGCTCGCCGTCGTCGACGCGTTCGAGACGCTGGCCTGGTATGACAACGTCGTGACCACCCTCTTTCAGGGCGAGATCGTGCGCTGGCCGTCGATTCCGCCCCACTACCTGCCCACGTGGATGGCGATCACCACGCCGCCGGCCGCCCTCCTGCTCGCCCTCGCCGGCGCCGCGGCGGTGGTATGGCGGGGCGCCGCCCGCCCCCGCGACGTGCTGCGCAACACCGGGTTGCGCTTCGAGTGGCTGCTGCTCGCCTGCCTGACCCTGCCGCCCGCGGCCGTCGTGGCCCTGAACTCCAACCTCTACGACGGCTGGCGGCAGATGTACTTCCTCTACGCGCCGCTGTGCCTGCTGGCGGCGTGCGGCCTGCGCGGGCTGCTGGCCGCGGCGCGGCGGCCGTGGGCGCGGCGTGGGGCATGGGTCCTGGCGGCGGCGGCGCTTGCCGGCATGGCCGTGGACGTCGTGCGCCTGCATCCCCACCAGGCGGCGTACTTCAACTTCCTGGTCGACCGCTCGACGCCGGAACGTCTGCGCGAACGGTATGACATGTTGTATTGGGGGGCAGAGCGACTGGAAGGGCTGGAGTATCTGCTCGCCCGCTATCCCGACGAGACACTCTCCGTGGACGCGGTGGTCAACCATTCCTGGGCCATCCTCCCGGCCGCGGCGCGGGACCGGATCGTCATCGCCGAGGAAGCCGGCCGGCCGGCCGACTTCTTCATCTCCACCGCCCGTCCCAGGACTCCCTTCCCCCCCCCGTCGGGGGTTCTCTACACGCGCCGCATCTACGGCAACACCGTGCTTACGGTCAGAGCGGTCGATCTCTCCCGGGTGGACGAGGCGGCCGCCGCTCCCTACCGCGCCGCGTACCGCGCCGCGGCGGCCGGCGAGCCGCTGTTCCGGTCGGCGGCGTTCGACCTGCATCTCGACGGCAGGACGCTGACCTGGGTCATCGAGTCGTGCCGCCCGGAGGACACCTGGCGGACGTTCCTGCTGGAGGTCGTTCCCGCCGGTCCCGACGACCTCCCGAGGCGCCGCCGGGAACGCGGGTGGCTGCCGATGGGCTTCCAGTTCGGCCAGTTCGGCGTGCGCTTCGACGGCTGGTGCCTGGCGCGGCGCACCCTGCCCGACTTCCCGGTCCGGGCGCTCCGCGTCGGCCGCTGGCTCCGCGAAGCCGGCGGGTGGCGGCGGGAGGCGACGACCATCGACCTGTCCGCGGCACTACGGCGGTGAAGCGCCGCGCGGCGTGTGGTATTCATTAGAATTCGCCCATGCCGCCCATGCCCTTGCTCCCTCCTCCCCATGATGTGGGCGGCTGGCGAGCGACGCGGCTGCGTTCTCTCCTCCCGCGGCGGTGGCGGTCAGCCGCCGGCTTCGCGGCGGCGCACTGCGCGCCGGCCGCGCCGCCGCTGGTCGTGCTGGCGGTGTTCGCGGCGGTGGGCGTAGCCGTCCTCGACGACTACGGAGTGTCGGTTGACGAGCCCGCGGCGCGCGGCAGGGGAGTCGCGGCGATCGACTACGTGCTTGGTGACGGCCCCCTGCTGACCGATTCCGACCGGTACTACGGCGTCTCGTTCGAAGCGCCGCTGCTCCTGACCGAGCGCCTGCTGGGTCTCACCGACAGCCGCGCCGTCCACCTCCTCCGCCACCTGCTGATGCACCTGTTCTTCCTCACCGGCGGATTCTTCTGCTGGCTGCTCGCGCACCGGCTGTTCGCCGACCGGCGGCTGGCCCTGTTCGCCCTGCTGCTGTACCTGCTCCATCCCCGCCTGTACGGGCACTCGTTCTTCAACCCCGCGGACGTCCCGTTCCTGGCGGCGTTCCTGATCGCGCTGTGGCTGGTGGAGCGCGCCTTCCGCCGGGACACCGCGGCGGCGTTCGCGCTGTGCGGCGCGGGCGTCGGCGTGCTGGTCGACCTGCGCATCATGGGGGTGGCGCTGTTCGCGGCGGTGCCGGGGCTGCGGGCGCTGGACCTGCTGCAAGCCCGCGGCCCGGCCGGGCGCCGCCGCGCGCTGGCCACCGCGGCCGTCTTCGTGCTGGCCGCCGCGGGGACGCGCTACGCCGTCGCCCCCTGGCTCTGGAGCGACCCGGCCGCCGTCGTCGACGCGTTCGCGACGCTGACCCGGTATTCGTATCACGGACCCACGCTCTTTCAGGGCGAGATCGTGCGCTGGCCGTCGATTCCACCCCACTACCTGCCCACGTGGATGGCGATCACCACGCCGCCGGCCGCCCTCCTGCTGGCCCTCGCCGGCGCCGCCGCGGTGGTCCGGCGGGGCGCCGCCCGCCCCCGCGACATGCTGCGCAACACCGGGTTGCGCTTCGAGTGGCTGCTGCTCGCCTGCCTGACCCTGCCGCCCGCGGCCGTCGTGGCCCTGAACTCCAACCTCTACAACGGCTGGCGGCAGATGTACTTCCTCTACGCGCCGCTGTGCCTGCTGGCGGCGTGCGGCCTGCGCGAGCTGCTGGCCGCCGCGCGGCGGCCGTGGGCGCGGCGCGCGACGGGCGTCCTGGCGGCGGCGGCGCTTGCCGGCATGGCCGTGGACGTCGTGCGCCTGCATCCCCACCAGGCGGCGTACTTCAACTTCCTGGTCGACCGCTCGACGCCGGAGCGCCTGCGCGCGCGGTATGCCATGTTGTATTGGGCGGCCGAGTACCGGGAAGGGCTGGAGTACCTGCTCGCGCGCCATCCCGATGAGACGCTCTACGTGGGCTCGATCGCCGAGTGGCGATTGCGGATCAATCGGGCCATCCTCCCGGCCGCGGCGCGGGACCGGATCGTCCTTGCCAGCGAAGCCGGACGGGCCGACTTCTTCGTCACCAGCTTCTTCCCCCCCCCCCCCCGGAGTCGTCTACACGCGCCGCATCTACGGCAACACCGTGCTCACGGTCAAGGCGGTCGACCTCTCCCGGGTGGACGAGGTGACGGCCGCTCCCGCCCGAGCCGCGTACCGCGCCGCGGCGGCCGGCGAGCCGCTGTTCCGGTCGCCGGCGTTCGACCTCCATCTCGACGGCAGGACCCTGACCTGGGTCAGCGAGTCGTGCCGCCCCGAGGACACTTGGCAGGGGTTTCTGCTGGAGGTCGTTCCCGTCGACCCCGCCGACCTCCCGAGGCACCGCCGGGAACGCGGATGGCGGCGGATGGACTTCAACTTCGGCCGGTTCGGCGTGCGCTTCGACGGCCGATGCCTGGCGCAGCGCACCCTGCCCGACTTTCCGGTCCGGGCGCTCCGCGTCGGCCGCTGGCTCCGCGAAGCCGGCGGGTGGCGGCGGGTGGCGACGACCATCGACCTGTCCGCGGCGCGGCAGGTTGAAGAACGGGGAGGAACAGGACCGGGATGGAGCTGATACGGAGCATCGTCCGGCCCACCATGAAGGTGACGTTGCCTCTGCTTCTCGTCCTGATCGCCGGGTCGGGTGTCGTGCATCTCCTGATCCGAACCTCCCGGTACGGCGCATTCATCCAGGGAGACGCGGGGGCGTATCTGAACATGGCCGCGGGCTTTCAGGCGGGAGATGGCTACGGAAACGACGGACATTATCCTCCCGGGTACCCCTTGCTCATCGCCGCGTTGGGGCTGGCGGGAATCGATCTCCGGGAAGCGGCTCGGCTGATCAACGTCACCGCCTTCGGATCGACCCTCCTGGCGGCGGGGTTCTGGCTGCGCAGGCACGCCAGGTCGCGCATCGTGACCTGCATGGCGGCGTCGATCCTCGGGGTTTCCGTTCCGCTCAATTATTATGCTTCGATCATACACTCGGAGGCGCTGTTCACGTTGTTCCTTCTCCTTGCCCTGATCTGCATCGGGGAATCGATACGGGGGGAGGAGCGGGGAGAGGGACGTCTCTGGTGGGTGTCGGCGTCCATGTTCGCCGCGCTGGCCTCGGTCACGCGGTACGCGGGCGTGACGGTCATCGCGGCATCGGTGCTGGCGATCCTGCTGCTGCGCCGCGCGCCGCTCGTTGACAAGTTGAAGAGCGGCATTCTCTTCGGCGCTGTTTCGTCCATTCCGCTGGCGGCGGTGCTGGCATACAATGGCATGTCGCACGGGAGCATGTTCGGAGGGCATCGGCTCCGCCCGGAAGACGAACGGGACTGGGCGCTCCCGCGCTTCGAGTGGTGGATGCAGGTTCTGAACGCCCCGGACTGGTTCCCGTTGCTGGCGGCCCTGGCGGCCTTCACCCTGGCGGCCGCCGGGGGGTGGATGGCGTACGTCCGCTGCACGAGTTCCCGGTCCGCGTCGTCTTTCGACTGGACGCCGGCGGTCCCCTTCCTGGTGTTCGCCGCGGTCTATGGCGTCCTGATCCTGACGGTGGCCTCGATGATGACGGTCGGCAGCAAGGCGCGGTATCTGGCGATGCTCCATGCGCCGATGCTTTTGAGCACGGCCGTTCTTGTGGACAGGTTTCTCGGGATGAAGGCCGACGGGCCGAGGACCGCGGCGGCGAAGTGGACAGCGGTGTCCCTCCTGGCGGCGGGCGGTTTCGCCGATGCGGTTCTTTCAGCCCGGACGAACCTGCGCGCCACGGCCGAGGCCATGGAATCGGGGCGCTCGGGAGCCTACAACAACGTCTGGTGGGAGACGTCGGAGACTCTCGAGTACGTCCGGGCGAATCCCCCGGGAACGATGATATTCAGCAACCATCCGAACGCGTTTTTCCTGATCGAGCCAACTCCCGCGGCCACGTCCGCTTCAGGCGTCTTCGAAAGATTGCGAAGGCAGGTCGAGCAGGAGACCGGCGGCGCGGCCGTCGTATGGTTCACCGAACGTCCGAACGGGTACACCGAATACGGTCCCGCGGAAATAGGCCGGTTGCCGGGCGTGGAGCGAGTGGTGAAATTGTCCGATGGCGCGGTGTATTTTCATCGGTCATCGGGACAATAGTTGGAGGATGACGGCAATGGGGACGCTCCGCGGCCGGTTGCGGGAGCTGGGCTCGAAACGCGTCTGGTTGGGCAACGCCTGGTACTGGGATCTGAAGCCCGACTACCGGCCCGGCGACGTCTTCGACCTGTTTGCGCCATGACGAACACGTCGCTCGCCGCAAGCTACCTGATCAAGGCGCGGGTGCGCCTCGAAGTGCTCGCCGTGTACCTGAACAAGGAGGCGTATTCGGACGTCGTGCGGGAGGCGCAGGAGATCGTCGAGCTCGCCCTCGAGGGCATGCTGCGGCAGGTCGGCATGGAGCCGCCGCACTGGCACGACGTCGGCCGCTTCGTCCGCGAGCACCGGGGCCGGTTTCCGGGCGTGACCGACGCGGAGATCGAACGGTTGGCCGAAGTCTCGACCGCGCTGAGAAGGAGCGCGAACTGGCCTTCTACGGCGCGATCGACTTCATCCCGACCGACGCGTACACGCGCGAACAGGCGCAGCAGGCCCTCGCCGCCGCCGCGTGGGTCGTCTCCGTCGCCGAGCGCGTCATCGCGCCCGGATAGGCCCCGGCCGGACCCGAAGACCCGTCACCCGGAGCCGAGGCGGCGTCGGCGCGCCACGGCGCCGGCGGCCAGCAGGCCGGCCAGCGCCAGGAGACCGGCCAGCGGCAGGGCCGGGACCTCGGCCCGCGGCGTCACCGTCACCGGTTCCGACGGCGGCCCGTTCTCCCCGCCGTCGCCCGGCAGCGCCGAGACGGTGACGGAGTACTCGACGCCGTTGACGAGGCCGTCGACCGTCGCCTCGAGAACGTCCGAGGCGGTGTAGACCCGCCGGAGACGGCCGCCGGAGACGGGCTCGACGTCGACCCGGTACTGCGACAGCGAACCGTGCGGGTTCGCGACCGGCGCCCACCGCACGTGCGCGGCGCCGTCGAGCGGCCGGGCGCGGACGCCGGTGACCCGAGGCAGCCGCGGGGCCGGCCCGGGCTCCGCCGTCTCCACGCCGCAGCCGCCGCCGGGAGCCGTGTTCGTCCCCTGGAACACCACCGCCTGTTGCGCGGGGGTGCCGCCGATCTCCGGATTCTCGGTGCGGCCGGAGTGCGACGGAGTCGTGCCCCGAACGGCGCGGACGCCGACGGCGTAGGTCCGCCCCGCCCGCAAGCCGTCCGCGTACGTGATCTTGTACGGGTCGCTGTCGGTCGGAAGGTCGACGAGGGCGTTCGGGTCGACCCCCGTCTGGAACGTGACGGCGGGACGGCTCTCCGACGGGTTCGGGTTCAGTTCCCACACGACCTCGTACCGGTCGGCCACCTGCCCCCCGCTGCCCATCGACCAGTAGATCCAGATCTCGCAGGGCGGCCAGGCGCCGGACGCCGGGTAGGCCGGCGTCACGGTCGTCGGCGCCGGCGGCTGCGCCGCGGCGGCCCCCGCAAGCAAGAGGAACGCCACGACCGAGGAGACCGCGACATGGAAGATGTGCCGCACGATGACCGTCCTTCCCCTGACGAGACCGGCCGCCGACGGAATTGCCGGCCGCGCGACCTCCGGGGATGTTACCAGTATCGGCGTCATCGCCTGTCAGCGCCAACCCCGGGCAGCGCGAAGACGAACAGCGTGTTGCTGCCGGTCGACGTGGTCAGCTCGGGCGTGATCCGCAGGAAGGCGGTCCCCTGCGTGATGCCGCCGGCCGCGACGGCCACGTACTGGCGGCCGTCCACGGCGTAGGTCATCGGGCGGCCGCTGACCGGGCCGTTCAGGATGGTCCGCCAGAGGATTTCGCCCGTCTCGGCGTCGAACGCGCGGAAGCGGCGGACGGTGTCGCCGGAGAAGAGCAGGTTGCCGCCGGTGGCGAGGACCGAGCCGTAGATCGGCGCGCGCTGCTCGTAGAGCCAGAGCGTCCGGCCGGTCGAGGCCGAGATCGCCTCCAGCCGGCCGACCGGCGCGGTGTCGGGGTCGAGGTCGGGATGGTGGCGCACCACGGCCCGAACGTCGTAGCCGTCGCTCGGACCCGCCTCCTCCACCGACATCGACAGGTCCATGCAGGCGTTGTTCATGGGCATGTACATCGCGCCGGTGTCCGGGCTGTAGGCGCCCGACGGCTGGTTCTTGCCGCCGAGCAGGTGCGGGCAGGCGAGCACCGGGTCGGTGACCGACCAGGGGGTGGTGCTCTCGTCGATGATCGGCCGGCCGGTCCGCGCGTCGAGGCCGGTCATGACGTTCTGGTGGACGGTCGGCCGCGCCCAGAGGAACTCGCCGGTCGCCGCGTCGAGGGTCCAGACCAGGCCGGTCTTCCCCGGAATGCCGGTGATCACCTTGCGCCGCCGGCCCGGCTCCAGATCGGGATTGATCCAGGGCACCGCGGCCGGGTCCGGCGACACCTCGGTCTCGACGATCAGCCGCTCGAAGACGTGGTCGAGGTCCCAGTTGTCGCGCGGCAGGTGCTGGAAGTACCAGACCCGCTCGCCGGTCCGCGGGTCGAGGGCCAGCGTGGAGTTGGTGTACAGCAGGTCGGCCTTGCCGGACCCGCGCAGCGGCTCCGGCAGCGGCGACGGCGGGCCGGTGCCCCAGAAGACGAGCCCCAGCTCCGGGTCGTAGCTCCCCTGCAGCCAGGCCGAAGCGTGGCGGCGGGCCGAGCGCGGGAGGCCGCCCCACGTGTCGCCGCCGGGCTGATCCGGGGTCGCCGCGGTGTTCACCCGCCAGCGTTCCTCGCCGGTCTCCGGATCGTGGCCGGTGATGAAGCAGCCGCCCGGCCGCGGGCTCGACGGGTTGCAGCGCGAGCCGGTCACCAGCATGCCGTCGACGATGATCGGCCCGGTCGTCTGCGCCACCTGCTCTCGCCAGTCGGCGCGCTGCGATTCCCATACCGGCTCGCCGGTCCGCGCGTCGAGCGCCACCAGAAAGGCGTCGTTGGTGGCCAGGTAGATCCTGTCGCCATAGATCGAGACGTTGCGGTAGCGGGCGCGCGTGCCGGTGGTGTTCCACGGCTCGTCGGGCGTGAAGCGCCGGTACTCCCAGAGCAGGTCGCCCGTCGCCGCGTCGACCGCCTCCACGCGGTCCTCCACGTGCGGGAAGTACATCACGCCGTCGTGGACGATCGGCTCCACTTCCTGATAGCCCTCGGTCATCGAGCGCGACCAGGCCAGTTGCAGGCCGCCGACGGTGTCCGCGTCGATCCCGTCGAGCGGGCTGTAGCCCCAGAGGGCGTAGCCGCCCCGGAAGGTGAGCCAGTCCTCCGGGCGCGGGTCGCGCAGCATCTCGTCGGTCACCGGGACGTAGTCCCGCAACAGCGCGGGGACGTCGTCCTGGGCGAGCGCCGGCGTCCAGGGCGCCGCGGCGCCGAGGAGCAGCGCCGCGGCGAGAGGCAGGGCCGGCAGGGATCGTATGGTCATGTTCGCACCTCGGCCGGGACGGGACCGCCCGTGGGCCGGCATCATGGAAAACGTCCGCCGCCCCCCGGCCGCCCGCTCTTTCTCTCCCGCGCGCCGCGCGAGTCAGTACGCCAGCGCGTAGCAGTCGCGGCGCGGGTCGCCCGCCGCCAGGCGGGCGCCGGTGGCCGGATCGACGAGGACCGCGGTCGCGCAGCCCGACGTCCCGAACGGCCGCACCTCGTTGACCAGGTGTCCCCGGCGCCGCAGCTCGTCGGCCACCTCCGGCGGGACGCCCCCTTCGACGTCCAGCCGGTTGAAGCCGGCGGCGTGCGGCCAGAACGAGCCGTGCAGGTGCTGCGTCCGGACCCGCGGCCACGCCAGCGCGTCGTGCAGGTTCGGGTACCAGTCCTCCCAGAACTCGACCACGTTCAGGAACGCCTGCAGGATGGTCTGGTCCTGGTTGTCGCCCCCCGGCGTGCCGATGGCCATCAGCGGCTCGCCGTCCTCGAACACGATGCTCGGCGTCAGCGTGTAGCGCGGGCGGGCGCGCGGGCGAAGCTGGTTGGCGCGGCCGCGATCGAGCCAGAACTGCTCGCCGCGGGTGCTGAGGCCGATGCCGGTGCCGCCCAGGATGACCCCGCCGCCGGTCCAGCCGCCGCTCGGCGTGGCGTCGAAGACGTTGCCGTCCTCGTCGATGATCGCCACGTGCGTCGTGTCCTTCAGCCCGCCGGCCGACGGCACGAAAGACCCGTCGGCGTCGCTGACCGCCACGCCGTCCGCGACGTCGGCGACCCAGAACGGCCACTCGTCCACGTGCGGGTCGTGCGGCAGCGGGTCGCCGGCCCGGAACGCGGACGACGCGCGACGCGGGTCGATCTCCGCCGCGCGCTCCCGCGCGTAGGCGGTGGAGAGCAGGCCCGCGGCCGGCACGTCGACGAAGTCCGGGTCCGCGTAGTAGGTGTCGCGGTCCGCGTAGGCCAGCTTCATGGCCTCGACGACGGTGTGGAGGTAGTCGGAGCTGTTGTGGCCCATCGCCCGCAGGTCGAACTCCTCCAGGACGTTCAGGGTCTGCAACAGCACCGGGCCCTGGCTGTTGAAGCCGTGCTTGTAGACGGTGTAGCCGCGGTAGTCCGCGCGGGCCGGCTCTTCGACCCGCGAGTGGAACTCGGCGAAGTCGGCGAGCTCGAACGGCGCGCCGTGCTCCCGCAGGAAGGCGACCATCTCCTCGGCGAGGTCCCCCGCGTAGAAACGGTCGCGCGCGGCGGCGACGCCCCGCTCGCGGCCGAGATGCGCGTGGGCCCGTTCGGCCTCCACCATCTTCGTCAGCGTGGCGGCCAGATCCGGGAAGCGGATGGTCTCTCCGGCCGCGTAGGGCGAGCCGTCGGGCTTCAGCCAGAACCGCCGGTTGTCCGGCCACGCCTCGATGAACTCCAGATTCGCCTCGACGGCGCGGGCGGTGAGCGGGCGCAACGGGAATCCGCGCTCCGCGTACTCGACGGCGCGCGCCGAGACCTGTTCGAAGCTCATCGTGCCCCAGCGCTCCAGGACGGTCAGCGCGCCGTGGAGGGCGCCGGGGACGACGGCCGGGTCGAGACCTTCGCCGAAGAGGTCGCGTCCGCGCGACTCGTACCACTCGATGCTGGCGCCCCTCGGCGCCCAGCCCTGGGCGACGACGGAGGTGACCCGGCCCTCGGCGGCGGGGTAGACCAGGATCAGCGACTCGCCGCCGAGCCCGTACAGGTCCTGCTCGACCACGCCGCCCACGAGCAGCGCCGTCACGCCCGCGTCGAACGCGTTGCCGCCCCGGATCAGGGTCTCGAAAGCGGCGGCCGTGGTCAGCGGATGCCCCGTCGCCAGTCCCGCGCGCGGCCCGGACACGGGCGGGCGCTGGGCCCGCGGGGCCGCCGCCGCGAGCGTCAGGATCAGTCCGGCCAGCGCGACAGGGAACACGGATCGGCGCCGCATCATGCCACTCCCGTTTCAGGACGGTCCGCCCGGTTCGGCCCGGCGCGGCCGTTTCATTCCACGACGGCGAAGTCCGCGGACCACTCGTGCGGACCCCAGTGCACGACCAGCCGGCCCCGGCCGGGGCCGGTGGGAACGAGCGTGGCCCCCAGCGGGCGGAACGATCCCGCCGTGCGCGTGTAGCCGGCCGCGGCCTCGCCCGCGTCGAACGCCGCGTCGTACTGCGTGCCCCAGGAGTCCGCCTCGTGGTTGAACACGAACCGCCAGCCGTCGCCCGACTTGCGCAGCCAGACGCCGTAGAACCCGGCGAAGCCGGGGGCGAGGTTGCCGGCCGGGACGTCGGTTTCGCCGAACCGCAGCGAGACGTCGCTCTTGAGGCGCAGGACCGGGGCGCGGATCGTCTCGATCACGTCGCCGTCCCGGGCCGCCGCCACGTTCGGGTAGTCCTCGTCCTCGACGTCGACGCCCTTCCAGTACACGACGGTGACGCCCGCGCCGTTCGGCAGCACGAGGGCCGTCTCGTTCCGCTCGGAGAGCAGGTTGCCGCGGGCGATCGCCGCGTTGGAGTCCTCGGCCTCGCGGGCCGTGCCGCGGCCCGACACGCGCGGCCGGGGCGGCGCCTGCGGGATGTCCTCGAACCGGAAGCCGGCGCTCCAGACGTGGCGGCCCCAGCGCATCTCCAGCCGGCCCGTCTCGGCGCCCGTCGCGTGGAGCGAAGCCGCGAACGTCGGCGCGTCGGCGGCGGCCTCGCGGCGGCTCAGCGGGACGACGCGGACGTCTCCGCCGCCGCCCGGATGGATCTCCAGGCGCCAGCCCTCGGCGTCGCGCGCGAGCCAGAGGTCGGGGCCGGCCGGTTCCGGCTCCTCGCCGGCCTCGTCCGCTTCGTCGTCGGGTTCCTCCGCTTCGCCGGCCTCGGCTTGCGCCTGCCGGCGGGCGACGGCGGCGGCGATCTCCGCCTCGACGGCCTCGACGTCCGGCGCCAGCGCGCCGAGACGCAGGGCGCGGTGCGCGTCCAGCGCGCCGACCCGCACCCGGGCGCCGGCCGTGCCGGAGAGGAGCCACTGGTACGCGTGGTGTCCGGCCCGCAGATCGGGCGGGAACGCCACGGAGATCGTCCGCGCCTCCAGGGTGAGCGAAGCGTGCGCGAGGCCGTCGGCCTCGTGGCTCGGCTCCGGCGTCTGCGCGCCGGCTCCGGCGGCCGTCAGACACGCGGCGGCGCCGGCCGTCAGCAGGGCGCGCCGGATGCCTGCGCCGCCGCCCCGCGGGCGGCGTCCGTCGCCGTTTCGATGCCGCATGAGAAGAAAACAGGGCGGAACCCGCGGCCCCGCCCTGGGGAAGCCCGTCGGAATCAGCCGCGGCGGTTCGTCAGTCGTCGTTGGTCGCGGCGGGCAGGGCCCCGGCGTCGTCGATCTCGGCGTAGCCGATGAACCCGAGCGACATTTCGTCGTCGGTCCGCGGCCCGTGGCCCACGAAGAGGTTCGGATCGAAGTCGCGCCGCGAGGCGCGCTCCGGCGAATTGTCGTACCAGAAGTCGACGTCGATGCGGGTGCCCTTCGGCAGCAGCTTCGGCTCCTTGTACTTGTAGGTCACCTGCCAGCTCTGGTCGTAGCGCGGCACGTCGAGCAGCAGCTCCTCGCGGCCGTCCGGGTAGAACGCCGTGTAGCGCGCGGCGGTCGCCCGCAGGTGCGCGTGCGGCCAGTAGGTCAGCACCAGGGTGTCCTTCTCGAGGACCCGCGAGGACCCGACCCGGTAGCGGGGGTGGTTCGGCGGGATCTCGAACCCGCGGTTGAAGAGCGAGTCGTTGATCACCTGGTGCCGGACCGGCTCGTCGGCGGCGAAGAAGGCGACCTGCGCATTGCTCCACGCGGCCGAACCCTCCGCCGGCTCCTTGTGGTAGTGCATGTTGAAGGAGATGCTCGAACCCTTCCGGAGCAGGACGCCGAAGCCCTCCGGCAGCATGTCCGCCTCGCCGCCCTCGGCGACGCAGCTCAGCAACTGGCTGTCGTCCACGTCGGCCCCTTCTTCCTCGGCGGGGCCTTCCGGAACGAAGGCGCCCGGCGCGATGACCGACGAGCACATGTGGTGCGTGATCTGGTTGTCGCCGACGCGGAACTCCCAGCCCCGGACCCAGGTGTCCTCCGGCAGGACGTCCTCGGTCAGCTCCGTGTAGAAGGTGATGTTCAGGTCGTAGACGTCGTCCTCGACCAGGTACGGCTCGGGCATGCTCACCACGAAGTCGGGGGCGCCGAGCGACCAGCCGCCGCTGGCGTCCTCGGCCCACTGCGCCGCCGGCGGCGCGTCGGCCGCGTCGCCCGCGGGGGCGCCGGCGTCGACCCACCGCACGATGGTGTCGATCTCGGCCTCGGTCAGGCCGCGCTCGTTCTCGAAGACGCCCTTCGGCGCGGAGGCGAACCACGGCGGCATCTCGCGCGACTCGACCTTGCGGGCGATGGAGCGGGCCCACGGGCGGGTCTCCCCGTAGTCCATGAAGGACATCGGCGCGACCAGGCCGCTGATGTTGTAGCCGGACGGCCGGTGGCAGGTCTGGCAGTTCGCCTGCATGATCGGCAGGACGTCCTTGTAGTACGTCACCGCGGCTTCGTGCTGCGCGTAGCCGGGGGCGGCGGCCGCGACCATGCCGATCGCGAACAGGGCGGCGAGCGTGCGCTGCAGGTTCATCGGTGTCTCCTTGGCGACCGAAACGAACGCGTGCACGTACGGAGATTTCATGAAGGTGTCTTGTACCACAGCGCCGGGCGCTCCGCAAGGGGAAACCTGGTTGGTTCCGGGCGCGCGCACCGTGCTCGCCCCCGGCGCCGACAGCAAGACCGGGCCGCGGACGGTGTGGCTGTCGGCGGCGCGGCGCCGACGCGAACGGGCGAACCGCGTCCTGATCCCGCTGCTGTTCGTGCTGCTGCTGTTCGCGGTGGCGCGAGCCGTCACGCTGCCCGGCGTCGGCGAGCGGAGTCCGGCGCCGCCGGCGGCGTCGGGCGCCGGTAGCGCAGCTCGTGCAGCGACACGCCCGCGTGCTCCAGGAAGACCCGCTTTCCGCCGTCGGGACGAAAGCCCGGAGGATCCAGGACGAGATGCGCGACCCGCTCGGGAATCAGCGGGCGCCAGGCGGCCTGGAGGCTGGCGGCGTGCACCGCCGCGACGGCCTCGGCGTCGTCGACGCCGGCGTTCCGGACAGTGAAGCTCATCCCCCGATTCTCCCATCCCGCGGAGACGACGGCTTGGCGCCTTTCGGGAGTGTCTTGTGCGCCTCGTCTGTCATTCCATCTCCCGAGGGTGGTTGGCGAAGTCGTTCTTCGTCCGCCTCGATGACTGCTGCTGCATAACCTATTGCAGCCTCCATGGCTTGTGTTCCGATCCGCAGATCGGTTCTCACTTCTTCCGTGCTCTCCGTTCCCGTCATCAGCTCCAGAACGTCGACCACGCCGATCCGAGTAGCCTGTATTGTCGGCTTTCCCCATGACCGTTCTGGTGTCTGGCATATCAGGCCCTTTGCTCTCTCGTCGTTGAGGAGCTTTCGTTCCAGCCAGTTCAGACGGTGCAGTTCTCTGATTCTTCTTGCAGCGTACATGACGGAGGTCTTCTCGTCGTCCGTCAGCGTCTCTCCGACCTCCATTTCAAGCCCATTCAGGACGTCTACTATTCGTGTCCCGCACTTCTTCAATGTCGCCTGGTCGTTGGGCGTAATCCAGATGTCGCGCAGTCGTGTTCGGCCGCTCTTCTTCCGGTCCGTCCATACCACTGACGTCCGTCGGGTTATTGGCACGGTGTATTCGCCGTCTTTCGTGGCGGCAAGTTCCGATTCTGCCGCGGCCTTGGCCGCTCCTTCGTTCAAGTGGTGTGAGAATGCTTCGGCCGCCTCTCTCCTCCGTGTTCGTCGTTGGGTCGTGATCAATCCGTCGTCGGGATGAGGGCTCGCATCCCAGACCGATTCGTCACTTATCAGCGGGTAAATGGAATCGTATTCGGTTACCGGGTTACGGGACCGGTTTTGCTCAGTGAAATGCGACCGAATGGCTGCGGCCGACGGAAAGTTGCGACGGTGCAAATTGGTCGCCTTAGCAGCGCGTGGCGAAGTCCCCGCTGCCTTCGAGCGGCGATGCATCCCGCCTGACGGCGTTGTTCGTCGGTTGCCACGGGCGGCCGGGCCAGATTGTCAAAAGCGCCGCGCGCGGCCGGAGCGGACGTTACGTCTGGCGGCGCGCCTCCGGTTCTTCCGGGGTTCCGGCGCCGAGCCCGTCGCGCGACGGGCGCACGGGGGCCGCGGCTCGGCGTGAGACGGGGTGCGGAGCGGGGTCGGCCGGCCCTGCCGCCGTCAGGCGGGCGGCGGCAGGGCCAGGGCTTCGGGTTCGACGGGTTTGGGAGCGCAGAGCAGGGTGGTGATCAGCGCGCGCAGGTCGAGTCCGCGTTGGCGGGCGGTACGCACGACGCTGGCCAGCACCTGCTGGGTGTTGGCCCCGCGCCGGGTGCGGTTGCCGCCGCACACCTTGCGGGTGACCACCGCGGGTCGGATGGCCTGTTCGGCGCGCCAGTTGGTGGCGTCGATGGACGGGTCGCAGAGGAAGAGGAACACGGCCGGGAACTCGTTGGTCAGGTGCCTGGCGAAGCGCTCGGCGTCGGCCAACGGCGGCGGGTCGGCGAGCAGGCGTTCGAGCCGGGCGACGAGTCGTCCGCGGGCCGACGCCAGGCCGTGCTCGCCGATCTCGTCCGCGTTCGCGCGGTCCCGCAGGGCGAGGCCGTCCTGCAGGACCGCCTGCACTTCGCCCGCCCAGGGGCTGTCGGGATGCGCGGCCTGCAAGTGCTTGCACCGCCGCAGCAGGTGGGCCAGGCACGTCTGGTGCGGCGCGTTCTTGAAGCCGCGGTAGGCGACCCACCCGTCCCGCACCAGCACGCCGGCGAAGTCGGGGCCGAGAATCTTCGCGGCCTCCTTGAACCCCCGGCCCTCGCAGATGGCGTAGACCGTCGTCTCCGGCGTGGTGAAGGCCCACAGCCAGTGCTTGACCGCCTTCACCCGCCAGCCGGTCTCGTCCGGCGTGACCACCGGACTGCAACGGACCTGCTCGCACAGCTTCGCATACGCCGGCGCCGCCATGGCGCCGGTGCGGTGCAGCAGCCGGACCACGGCGCCCTTGGTCACGTGCAGGCCGAACCGGGTGCGCAGAACGCGGACGACCTTCTCCAGCGGCATGCCCAGTTCGGTGTGCAGTTCGACGACCAGCGCGGCCACGTTCGGACCCAGTTGGACGGAGGCCGCGCCCAACGCGTCGGAAGTCTGCAGAGCGTGCCGGCCCTGCACCCGCCGCCGGCACGCCGAGCAATGACCCACCTCGATGTCGAAGCGCCGCACGAGAGGACGCACCTCCGGCAGATCTTCCTGATACTGCGACGCCGTGCGGGTCACCACGACCGCCTTGCCGCAGTCCGGACACGTCGTCGGGGCCGGCGCCGCGTGCGTCTCGTCAACCCGCGTCGGCGGCCGGCGGCGCCCCTGCTTTCCATACTCCGCCCCGGCGCGCCGACCGGGGCGCCCGCCGCGGCCCTGCGGACGGTCCTTGGCGAAGGGGGCCGCCTGCCGGCGGCTGGCGCGCTGCGCCGCCTCGAGCTCCTTCTCCAGATGCTCGCTACGGCGCTTCCAGTGGTCCCGCTCCTCGATCAGCCGCGCCTTGTCTCGTTCGAGACGTTCGATGCGCACGTCCCGAGGGTCCCGCTGCCGCCGGGAACCGGTCGAATCGCCGCGGCCGGCCTGCTTGCGCGCCATGATCCACGTATCGGCACATGCCCGCCGCACCTGCACACCTTTTCAGGGATTTTTCCGTCACAACCCGGTAACCGAAGACATGGAATCCTTCGCAACGGGCAGCGCGCTCGTGTGCGCCTGCTCGTCTGGTTGTTCTTTCCACTGGTACTGGACGATACCGGCCCGGGTTACGTCGTCCGGTTCCAGCCGGGTTCTTGCGTTCCGGTTGTGGTATATCCGAGCGCTCAGCAGCGTGTCCTTGTGCCGCAGAATATCCGTTGTCGTTACGCCGCGCTCTTCGCAAGGCACCGCGGGGTTGGATGCTTTCAGCACCGCGATTGCGCTTATGCCCATGAACTGCCTTGTTCTGTCGTTGGAATGTCCAACAACCCGAGCACTTTTTCCATCTGTTTTTGCCATGGTGTCTCCGTACAGCAGTGCTGCTATTCGCGAGTCGTCGAGCGCAAACGGGTCGGTTGAATCCTGTTGCACTAGCGCCAATACCGTTGGAACTCCGTACCGGTTTGCGGTTTCCAACTGTCCCTGGCCGCTCTCGCGGTCTCTGTCGGTGTTCTTGGCGACATTGCTGGTCGTTCCAGTCCAGAGTCCTTCTTCCCGCAGCCTTTTTTCCTGCTGGGCGATGCGGGCCCGTTCAGCCGGTTCAGCCGCGTCGTTGATGATCCGCACCCGCGCCTTGGCGCGGGCGCTCTTGCGTTCGATCTTGTTCATCGGGGCTCCGCCCCGGTTGCGCGCGGCCCGCCGCGTCGTCCAGGCGACGGTTGGCGCGCCGGTAGCGCAGCTCGTGCAACGCCACGCCCGCGTGCTCCAGGAAGACCCGCTTCCCGCCGTCGGGACGAAAGCCCAGCGCGTGGAAGAAGCGCCGCGCGCCCGCGTTGGACTCCAGCTCCCAGAGCTCCACGCCGACCAGTCCCCGCCGCCGGGCCTCCGCGCACGATCGTTCGCACAACAGACGGCCGACGCCGCGGCGCCAGTGCGAGGGCCGCACGAACAGGGCCCACATCTCCGCCGTGGCGTCCCGGTTGCGGCGTCCGGGCGCCGGGCGCAGCGTGCAGAACCCCACGACCGCCGAGCCGTCGCAGGCCACCAGAGTCGTGCTGACGCGGGGCCGCGCGAGGCATCGCCTCCACCCGGGGACCCGCGGCCCGGCCTCCGGAGGATCCAGGACGAGATGCGCGACCCGCTCGGGAATCAGCGGGCGCCAGGCGGCCTGGAGGCCGGCGGCGTGCACCGCCGCGACGGCCTCGGCGTCGTCGACGCCGGCGTTCCGGATGATGAAACCCATCCCCGATTCTCCCATCCCGTGGAGACGATGGTCCACGGGGCCGGCCCGTGGAACCGTTGCATCGGGGATCGGTCGAACCTGCCGGCGTCAGAACCCGAAACCGGCGCTGACGTGCGTCCGCGCGCCGCCGGCGAAGTCGCGGGCCACGTCGACGGAGACCGGCAACCCGAAACGCGGCGGCACGATGAAGACGCCGGCCCCGGCTCCCTGCCGGAACCGCGCGTCCCGGATCGGCAGGCCCGCGTCGTACGCGGCGGCGGTGTCGTAGAAGAACCGCAGGCCGATCCGCCCTTCCGACAACAGCGAGGTGACCGGCAGCCGCAGCTCGATCGAGGCCGCGGCGAGCCGGTCGCCGACCGCCGCGCCGACGGGCCAGCCGCGGAGCGTGCCGCCGGCGGCCGGGCTGCCGCCGAGCAGCGCCCGTTCCCAGGACGGCAACGGGGCTGACGCGCCTTCGAACAGCAGACGTCCCGCGACGACCGCCCGGCGGCCGGCCGAGGCGTAGATCCGCGCGTCCAGGCGCGGCCGGACGACGGCGCCGGCGCCGCCCGCGACGTCGAGCCGTTCGATCCCGGCGCGGACCACCACCGTGTCGCGGCGCGCGGCGGCGGGCCTCTCGCGGAAGTCGCCGTAGTCGATGAGCAGGGCCGACCGCAGCAGCCGGCCGGCTTCGTCCGCGAACCGCACGCGCTCGCGGGCGGCCTCCCCGCGCAAGCGGAACCGGTGCGGGAGCCGCCGCTCCACCTCCACCCGGAACCGGGTCCGGTCGTCGGCGGCGTCGAAGTGCGGATTCCGGCGCCGCCCGCGCCCCACGGCGGCCCGCAGGCGGTGGATCACCCGGCCGGGCATCGGCGCCTCCAGCTCCAGCGCCGCGCGCCGGTGTCCGCCCCAGGTCGCCGGCACCGAGAGCCGGGTTCCGGGCCCGAACGCGTCCAGCACGCTGGTCAGCGCCCCGTACGCCACGCCGTAGCCCTCCTCGTGTTCGAGCAGGGGAGCCGCCATCACCCGGCGGCCGAGGCCGGCCAGCGCGCGCGCCACCGGATTCGACCAGCGCGCGCCGGGACGCTCGCGCACCACGATCACCAGCGCCGCCCGGCCGGTGGCGCTCAGCGACCGGAAGCGGCGGCGCACGTCGACCGTTTCGAACCGGCCGCTCGCTTCGAGCCGCCGACGCACCGCGGCGGGCAGGTCGGGTCCGCACGCGTCGCCCACGGCGACGCCGGCCAGGGCGACGATCTCGGCGTCGGGCACGGACCGGTTGCCGTGGACCCGGATCTCCGCGACGGTCTCCGCGGCGGCCGGAAGCTGCCGCGCGGACGCCGCGCCGCGGTGCAGCGAGACGGGAAGCGCGGACCGTCCGTCCACCGCGGCGGCCGGAAGCTGCTGCGCGAACGCCGCGCCGGGCGCCAACGCCGCGGCGGCCAGGGCCGCCCGCGCCGTCCGGCCCGCGGCGCGGGTCAGGCGCGCGGGCCGGCGGGCGGCGGGAAGCGCGGGGCGTCGTCCGGTCATCGCGGCGCCGCGTCCGGCCGGACGCGGCCCCCGGTGCGCGCCAGCCGGTAGTCGGTGAACGCGCGGGACCAGGCCACGGTGGCCGATCCCGCCGCCATGGTCATCCGCCCGGACGCCTCGATTCGCTCCGGGAGCCAGACGTCGTCCAGCGGCCGGCCCATCGTCATCGACGCCGTCAGGCCGTCCAGCCGGAACAGCCAGCGCAGCGGCAGGAAGTCGAAGCCGGCGTTGTCGAACGTGAACCGCACGATCTGATGCTCCGCCGGGTCGATCCACAGGGTGACGAGCGCGTTCTCGTTGAACGCTTCGGGGTCGCGCGAGACGGTGATCGCCGGGGCGCGGCCGCACTTCTCGCCGCCGCCTTCGTTCCGGGCGAACAGCCGTTCCGGGTAGTACTCGATGCGCAGCACCTCGCGGCCGGCCAGTCGCTCGCGGCCGGCGAAGTAGTAGTTTCCCGGCTCGAACTCGAAGTCCAGCCAGTACGCCTCGGAGAGGAAGCGCGGCTGGAGGCCGGCCGCGGCGGCCAGGTCGAGCGGCTCCCGCTCCGCGCCGGCCGCTGCGTCTCCGGCCGCTACGCCGTCCGCGGACGCGCCCGGCCCGCTCCCGGAGCCGTCCGGCCGGGGCGGGGGTTCGCCGCCGGCGCCGTCCGCCCCCGCCGCCGGCGCGGTCCCATCGCCCGTCCCGCACGGCGTCCCGGCCGCGGCTTCCCGGGCGCGTTCCGCCTCCGCCTCCAGCCAGTCCGCTTCGTAGCGGCGCCAGTCCGTTTCGCTGGCCGCGACGCCGTCGATCCGCACGGGGCTCCGCACGAAGACGCCGTCCCGCTCGTACCAGACGTACTCCCGCGTGGACGTCCGGTACACGGCGCCGTCGGGCCCGGTCACCGTGAACCGTTCCACTTCGTCGAACACGTACTGCCGGCGCGCCAGCCGGTTCTCGGCGCGCCGGGCGAGCACCTGCGCCATGAAGCGGTCCAGCTCGTTGTCCTCGCCCCCGTCCTGCTGCGCGGCGGCCCCGTGCAGGCCGGGGACCGCCAGACAGGAGAAGCCGAGGACGACGGCCGCCCGGCGCCGCCGGCTTCCGGCCCGATCGGGACTACGCGGCGAATTCACGAACCACCTCGGAATCGTCCACCCGACGGGAACCCGACCATCCGATCGACGGGTGCTGGATCTTCGACAGCCTCATCGATTCCTCCGAGCGCCGCCGGGACTTCCGGCGGCGCCGATCCGGGCGTCACTGCTCGGCCCGCAACGCCGAGGCGGGCTCGATCCCGGCCGCTCGCCGGGCGGGAACGTAGCAGAACAGAAACGTGATCCCAACCAGCAGCACCGGCACGCCGACGAGCAACAGCGGATCGCCGGTGCTCGCGGCGAACATCCGGGCGAAGTCGGCCAGCAACGAAGAGAGCGAGCGCGCAAGCAGGAACGCCCCCGCGCAGCCGAACACGGCGCCGGTGGCCGCGAGAACCGCGCCTTCCCGGAGGACCAGCCGAAGCACGTCCGACCGGCCGGCGCCCAACGCCCGCCGGATGCCGATCTCCTTTCGTCGGCGGGCGACGGCGTGCGCCGTCACGCTGGCCAGCCCGATCGAGGCGAGCGCCAGACCGAACAGGCCGAGACCGCCGAACTGACCGGAGTTGAACCAGATCATCCGGTCGAAGCGCTCCAGATGCTCGTTCACCGTCCGCACGTTGAACAGCGTGAGATCCGGATGGAAGCGGGCCAGCTCCCGGCGGGCGGCGTCGATGGAATTCAGACCGGCGACGCCGCGGACCAGCACCGTGGCCGCCCGCGGCGGACCGCCGCCCGGGCGTGTCTCCGGAAACGGAAGAAACATCGTCGGCGCCGGGTCGGCGTCCAGAAACGACGACCGGGAATCCTGCGCCACCCCCACGACCACGTAGCGTCGATCCGCCGACCGCAACGGTTGTCCGACGGGGCCGGGGCCGTCGCCGCCGAACAGGCGACGCGCCAGAGTCCGGTTGACGACGGCCGGCGTCGGCGTGGTTTCGCTCGCCTCCGACCGTTCCTGGTCGCGCTTCGCGAACTCGCGCCCCCGGACGACGGGTATGCCGAGTGTTGCGAAGTAGCCGGCGCCGACGCGCCGACGCGCGACGCTTTCCTCCACCGGGGAGGCGCCGGCCGCCGACGCCGCGGTCGACACGCGGAAGCCGGATCGCCCCGCGGCCGAGCCGAAGACGTCGCCGAGCGGCGCGCGGCCGGCGACGGCCGCCGCCGCCACCGCGCCGAGCGCACCGAGTCTTTCCGGAATCTCTTCGAGCATCTCGGCCGCTTGCGGCGGCGAATATCCGTCGCGCGCCGGATCGATCTCGAACATCGTCAGGTGCGCCGTGTCGAATCCGGGATCGACGCCGCTGAACCTCTGGAAGCCGATCACCAGGTAGCCGACCACCAGCAGCAGCATGACCGACACGGTGACCTGGTAGCCGACGAACAGGTTCCGGAATCCGAACCGGCGATAGCCGCGCAGCGACGCCGGAAAGCCGCTCTTCAGTACGTCCGTGACGCCCCTGCGCGTGGCGGCGAACGCCGGCGCCAGTCCGATCCCGACACCCGCCGCCACCGCGGCCGCGGCCACGAACAGGCAGACCGCGGGATCGATCCGCAGATTCATTTCGAACGGCACGGCCGCCGCCGCGGTGACGGACTCGGCGGCCCGCACGAGCAACCAGGAAAAGAAGACGCCGGCGACGCCGCCGGCCAGGGCGAGCATCACGCACTCGGTCAGCAACTGGCGGATCAGCCGCCCGCGGCCGGCCCCGACCGCGAAACGGAAGGCCATCTCCCGCCGCCGGTCCTCGGCGCGCGCAATCAGCAGCCCGGCCAGGTTGGCGCAGGCCAGGGAGAGCACCAGCGCCACCAGCAGGCCGTTGAGGCCCACGACCAGCCAGAGCTGCCGGGTCGTGAGCCGCCCGACGCGGCCGGCGTGGAGCAGCGTCACCTGCCGTCCCTCGCGGCGTATCTCGTCGTCGACGCCGGTCGACGCCGCGTCCCGGCCGCGGGCCACGGTGTCGAGAGCCGCTTCGGCGGCGGCCATCGACACCCCGCTCGCGAGCCGCGCCACCACCTGAAACCTGTCCGCCTCCGCGTCGCGCAGGACGTCGCCTTGCAGTTCCGGCGCGGCTGACCCGCCGGCCGTGACCGGAAGGAAGACGTCCGCCGGATTCACCGGAAAGACGCCGCGAAACCCGTCCGGGGCGACGCCGACGATCGTCGCGGGCCGGCCGTTGACGTGGAGCGTTCGTCCAACGGCTTCGGGGTCGGCGTTCAGGCGGCGCCGCCAGAACCGGTCGCCGATCACGACCACCGCCTCCGAACCGATCCGTTCGGTCTCCGGGCTGAAGAAGCGTCCGGCGGCGGGAACGACGCCCAGAACCGAGAAGTAGTCGGGCGACACGAGATGACCGAATACGCGCGCTCCGCCCGATTCCGAATCCGGGCCGTTCTCGAAGGCCACGTTGAACGGCGCCGGACCGACGTACGCCGCCGCCGCCTCGAGCGCCTCGAGTTCCCGGAATCGTTCGAAGGTCGGGTACGAAAAGGACTCGCGGGTGGCGACCAGTTCTTGCGGCGCGCGCGCGCCGGGCAGCGGCCGCAGCACCATCGCGTTGAACTGCGCGAAGAAGAACGTGCAGACGCCGATGCCCACGGCCAGGGACGCTGCGCCGATCAGCGTCACGCCGGGACGCTTGCGCAGCATCCGCAGGCCGAAACGCACGTCCTGGAACAGCGGTTCGATGAAGCGGCGTCGAAGGGTTCTCCACACGTTGCGCCTCCTCCGTTGGGTCGAGAAGAGCATCGCGCCCCGACCGGGCAAGGCCGCGACAGCGCCTCGCCCGTAATCGAAGTCGTCCATCTCCAAGTGACGGGCGTCGGCGGCCGGAGGTTCCTTCGCGAACGATCGTTCATCGGCGTTTCTTGCCGTGAACGCCGCGGGCGCGTGGCCTGCTCCGCGGACAGGAACCAGCGAGCTCGAACGATCGTTCATCGGCGTTTCTTGCCGTGAACGCCGCGGGCGCGTGGCCTGCTCCGCGGACAGGAACCAGCGAGCCGCCGGCGGGTCGCGGCGCGAGCGCGCCGGCGGATGCGCGGATTCGCGCGGAACCGGCCGCGGGGCGGCGGCGCGGTCGAGTCCCGGCGGCGCGGAACCGGCGCGCCCGGCGGCGGCATCGTCGATAATCTCCCGGATGCCCGACCGAGTACGCGTCTTCGCCCCCGCCACCGCCTCCAACCTCGGCCCCGGATTCGACGTGCTGGGCCTGGCCCTCGAGCGCCCCGGCGACGTCGTGGAGGCCGAGGTCCGCGGCGCGCCCGGCGTCGAGATCGTCGAAGTGACCGGCGCCGACTCGCTCACCACCGACCCGCGCGAGAACGTGGTCGGCGTCGCCGCCGCCGCGGCCCTCGAACGGCTGGGCGCCGTCGATCGCGGCGTCCGGCTGTGGCTGCGCAAGCAGATGCCGCTGGGCAGCGGCCTCGGCAGCTCGGCCGCGAGCAGCGTCGGGGGCGCCGCGGCGGTCAACGCGCTGTTCGGCGGCGTCCTCTCGACCGACGACGTCGTCGCCTGCGCGCTGCGCGGCGAGGCCGCGGCCTCCGGCGCCGCGCACGCCGACAACGTCGCGCCCGCCGTGCTCGGCGGCATCGTCCTGATCCGCTCCTCCGACCCGCTCGACCTGATCCGGCTGCCGGCGCCCGCCGCGCTACGGGTGGCGCTGGTGCGCCCGCACGCGCGGGTGCTGACCGCCGAGGCGCGGAAGCTGGTGGCGGAGCGGCGGTTCACCATCGGGCAGGCGGTGGCCAACCTGGGCAACGTCGCGGCCCTGGTCGCCGCGCTCCACGCCGGGGACCTGGCGCTGCTGGGCCGCAGCATCTCGGACGCGCTGGTGGAGCCGATCCGCGCGCCGCTCGTGCCCGCGTTCGCCGAGGTCAGGCGGGCCGCGCTCGACGCCGGCGCCCTCGGCTGCTCCATCTCCGGCTCCGGGCCGAGCGTTCTGGCGTTCGCCGATTCGGACGCCTCGGCCGCCGCGGTGGCCGACGCGATGCAGGCCGCGTTCACGGCGGCCGGCCTCGAGAGCGACCGCTACGCCGGCCCCGTCGACACGGCCGGGGCGCGGGAACTGTAGCCGCCCGCCGCGCGCGGGCCTCCCTCATTCCGGGCCGATCGGCGCCGGGTCCGGCGTCGGGGCGGGCGGCGGCGCGGCCGGAATCACCTCCGCCTCGGGCATGATGAACCAGACCGTGGCGTAGGCGAGCAGGCCCAGGACCACGAATCCCGGGAAGATGGAGAGCACGATCCACACCAGCCGCACGGCCGTCGGGTCGACGTTGAAGTGCTCGGCGATGCCGCCGCAGACGCCGGCCACCGTGACGTCGCCGGCCGACCGCCGCAGCCGCCGGGCGTCGTCGGCCGCCGGCTCCGAGCCCGGCTCGGCTTCCGGCACGATGATCCAGGCGACGAGGTAGGCCAGCATGCCCAGCAGGATCGTGCCGGGCACGATGGACAGGATGATCCACGCCACGCGGATGAACACCGGATCGGTGCCGAGATAGCGCGCGATGCCGCCGCAGACGCCGGCCAGCCGGCAATCGACCCGGGACCGGCGCAGCGGCTTCGGGAAGACGCTGGCCGCCGCGCCGCGGCGCCGGCCGCAGAACGGGCAGTAGGAACCCTGGTCCGGTGCTTCGGCGTGGCAGTGCGTGCAAGTCATGTCAGCCTCTCCCGCGGTTCGGACTCCGGCCGCCGTTCGCCGCGCCGCGCGACCGCGCCCGGGTGGTCGCCGGCGGCGGTACAGGGAGATACGCAGCAGTTCGGCGCGGGTTCCCGGGAAGCGGCGTTCAGGCCCGAGCCGCTGGTCGCTCCCGGCCGTCGGCGCCGCGGTCACGTCGGCCGCGGGTTCCCGGGAAGCGACGTTCAGGCCCGAGCCGCTGGTCGCCAGCGCATCACCGAGGCGCTGCGCCGCGGCGAGAAGCCGGGAAGCGGCGTTCAGGCCCGAGCCGCTGGTCGCTCCCGGCCGCCGGCGCCGCGGTCACGTCGGGCGCGGGTTCCCCGGAGAACGTTCAGTCCCCGCCGGGCGGGAAGACCGCGGCCCGCCAGCCGGTGAGGACGTAGACGGCGGCCGGCCGCCCGGCCGGTTCCAGCATCAGGAACCAGCCGCCGTCCGGCGCCGTGTCCCAGGCCGGCAGGGCTCCCGCCGGATCGCGGAGGTACGCGCCGTCGAAGAGGCGCTCGGGCGCGGAGAAGGGCGCCGCGCCGCCGCCGACGGCCACGCGGTGCACGCCCTGCCCCCGGCGGAAGAACAACGCCCGGCCCGACCGGGCCCAGACCGGTTCCGTCCCGCCGGCCGGCGTGACGCGGAACGCCGCCCCGCCGGCCGTCTCGCCGGCGGCGCGGACGTACACCTGATCGCCCTCGCCGCGGGCGGCGTCGGAGACGTAGGCGATCCAGCGGCCGTCCGGCGAGAAGGCCGGGGACCGTTCGTTGGCGTCCGTCACGAGCCACGGCGCCGCCCGGGCGGCGCCCTCCCGCCACGTCAGGACGTCGCGCCGGCGTTCGGGGTGCAGCTCGTGGAAGGCGAGCCGGCCGTCCGGCGACCACGACCCGGGGGTGCGCCGGTCCCCGCCGAGCAGGGGCGCGGGGACGCCGGGGCTCCGCGCCCGCAGGCGGAACAGCCGTTGCGGGCCGGCGCGGGACGAGGCGAAGGTCAGGTCGTCCCGTCGCGCGACCAGAGGGGCGAGTGGTTGTCGCCGGCTTCCGCGGTGAGCCGCCGCCGGTCCCCGGTCTCCAGGTCGAGCAGCCAGAGGTCGCGGCGCAGGAACCCGGTGACCACGCTGACCGCCGCCCGCCGGCCGTCCGGCGAGAGCCGCGGCGTCCGATGCGGCGCCGCGACGCCGTCGAGCGGTTCGGAGCGTCCGCGGCGGTCGACCCGCACCAGCCGGTTCCCGCTCCCGGCGGCCGGCGGCGGCGCGAAGAACAGGGCGCCGCCGCGCGCGGCCGAGAACAGCGCGCGCCCGAGGCCGCGGTAGCCGGCGGCGCTGGACGCCGCGCCCCGGAGCACCGGCCGCGGAGACGGCGCGCCGCGCCTCCGGCCGCCGGCGTCGAGGTCGAGGCGGGCCGCGAAGATCTCGCCGCGGCGCGCGAAGACGACCGTGGAGGGTTCGACCACCCACCCGCCGCCGTCGGCGAGCGACAGGGGCCGCGTTTCGCCGGTCTCGCGGTCGAGCAGGCTCAGACGGGGGTCGCGGCCGCGCCGCCCGGCCGTGAACAGGATCCGGCGCTCGTCGACGACCCGCGGCCAGCCGTGCGCGGTCTCGCCGGCGGCCGTGTCGACGACCGTCAGGGCGGCCGGTTCGCCGCCCGCCGCCGGAACCTGCCGGAGGCCGGATTCCCCGGGGCCGCCGAAGACGATCCGGCCCCGGGCGTCCCAGGCCCCGCCGGCCGGTTCCCCGGTCACGCGGCAGACGGCCGTCGTCCCGCCCCGCCCGCCTTCGCCGGGTCCTTCGTCCCGCCCGCCTTCCGCGGGCGGGACGAGCGGCGCGGTCCGCAGCCAGCCGTCCGCGAAGAACCCGACGGCCGAGCCGTCGGGCGCGAAGAACGGCTGCCGCGCGCCTTCCGCGCCGGGCACGGCCCGCGTCTCGAACCCGCCCAGCCGCCGGACGTACAGCCGGACGCGGCCGTCCGCGACGGCGGTGTAGGCGAGGAGCCGCCCGTCAGGGGAGGCGGCCAGGTCCAGCAGGGCGCGATCTTCCGGGATCGCGATCGACAGGGCCTGCCGGGCGGGCGGCTCCCGCGGCGGGGCGGGCCGGCGCGAGACCGCGAGGCCGCCCAGGAGCGCCCCGGCCAGACCGGCCGCCGCCGCGAGAACGAGAGCCGCCCGGCGCGACATCGGACTCAGGGCTCCCGATCGCGGTAGCGGGCGTGCGCCTTCCGCAGGTCGTCGGCGACGCGGCGCGCGAGCGTCCGCGGCGCCGTCACCCGCACGCCGGGGCCGAAGCTCAGGATCCAGCCGCGCAGCGCCCCGTCGTCGCAGACCCGCATCGTCACCGCGAGCGAGCCGTCCGCGCGCTCCTCGACGGTCTGCGAAGGATGCCAGATGCGTTCCCGGACCCAGGGGGCGGCCTCCGGCGCGAACTCCAGCTCCACCCGCTCGGGCGTCCCCTGGTGGATGCCGAGCGAATGCGGGAAGGCGGCGTCCCCGAGGTCCTCGAGCGGCTCGAACCGCTCGTCCCGCGGGCTCAGGCTCCGTATCCGCTCGACCGCGAACGTCCGCACCTGCCCGTACCGCGGCACGTAGGCGAACAGGTACAGCCCGCCCTCCGCGTACACCAGGCGGTACGGATCGATGCGGTAGGACTTCTCGCGGCGGCTGGAGCGCGAGTGGTAGCGCATGTCCATGCGCCGGTGGCGCAGCAGGGCCTCGATCAACCGGCCGGTCGTTTCGCGCTGGCGCCGGACGTCGAGCCGCCGGGCGGGCGGCGCCTTGGCCTGGATGACGTCCGGGAGGCGGTCGAGGAACCGCCGCATGCGGGGGCCGAGCGCCGCCTCCAGCTTGGCGAACGCGCTCCGCAGGTCGTGGCCGAAGGGCGGCACGGCGAAGCACTCGACCAGGGTGCGGCTGAAGTAGAGCGCCGACAGCTCCGCCAGGGTGAAGGCCGTGTCGTCGAGCCGCCGGAACGGGCGGGTGTCGAGCTTCCAGCGCTTCGCCGTGTCGCCGGCCACGTCGTAGAGCGGGAAGCCCGCCTCCTGCAGGGCCTCCAGGTCCCGGCGGATCGTGCGGGTCGTCACCCCGGTCGTCTCGGCGAGCCCGCGGATGGTGGCGCCGCGCGAGGCCTCGAGCTCGCGCAGGATGGTCCACTGGCGGATGACTTCGGCGTTGCGCGGCAACTTCGTCCTCCCCGGCTGCGTATCCATCATAAGGAGGATGAAAAAAAACGGCCGGTGTGACCCGGCCTGTCACACACCCGCGCTAGGCTCGGTTCCAGGAGGGGGATCCGCGGCGTCCGGCGTCCGGCCGATAAACCCGTACAGGGCGGCGCGCCGGCGACGTGGACCCGGAACGGACGGGAAGGGGCACGACGATGGCGCAACCTCTGGCGGGGACTCCCGCGCAGCTCGACCTGGCCTATGATGGCGCATGGCCGCTTGCGGTCACGCCGATGACGAAGCCGCGGCGCCGCGCCGCCCGGCTCTGCGCGGTCTGCGGGCGGGCGCGGGCGCGGCTGACGATCGAGCGCGAGCGCGGGGGGCGGCCCGAGCGTCTGTGCCTGCGCTGCCACAACGCGGTGCTGCGCCAGCGGCGCTCGGCGGAGGCCGGTCGCGACCCGGCCGGGCCGGGCCGGGCGGCCGGCGGCCTGATCGTGCCGCGGGCGAGCGGGCTGTCGGCCGAGGCCGTGTCCCGGCGCCTGTCCCGGTCGCGTCGGCGCGCGCAGAAGGCGGCCCGCGCGGCGCTCGGAGCGGGTTGAGAGAACCAGCGACGATCCTGAAGACACGCACGTCGGGTGGAGGTGATCGGGATGGTGAATCTGGACCTGTCGGCGGACGTCGATCGAAGGAAGGGCGCGCGGGGGCCGGCGGCGCGGACGGAGACGCGGTGCCGGCGTTGCGGCAAGCGCAGGGCGCTGTGCTCCCGGGACGCCCGCAAGCCGCGGGCCAACCGGAAGCGGCATCACGACCTGTGCTCCCGGTGTCGGCGCGCGTTGCGCGACGCGGCCCGCAACCCCGTGCTCTAGCCGGCTGACCGCTTGCCGCGCATCGCGATTCTGACGACCCCGGCGGCGGGGACTCGTATCGACGCCGCGGCCGAGGCGGTCCGGCGCGGCCTCGATCGCGGCGAAGTGCTGCTCGTCGGCCAGACGCGGGAGGCGGCCGACGACCTCGCGCGGGAGATCGTCGCCGATCGCGGCGCGGCGTTCGGGCTGTACCGCTTCAGCCTGCGGCAGCTCGTCGGGAGCATCGCGGCCGGCGACCTCGCCCGCCGCGGACTCGTCCCCGCGAGCCCCCTGGCGTCGGAAGCGGTCGCCACGCACGCCGCCTTCGAGGAGCGGAAGAAGAAGCCCCTCGACTACCTGCAGCCGATCACCGGATTCCGCTCCTTCGGCCGCGCGCTGGCCGCGACGCTCCACGAGCTGCGGTGCGCGGACGTGGACGTGGAGCGCGCGCGGGGGCTCGGCCGGAGCGGCCCCGACGTCGCCCGGCTCGCGGACCGCTACGCGCGGCTCCTCGACGACGACGGACTCGTCGACGACGCGGCGCTGTACCGCGCGGCCGCGCGGGTCGTCCGGGCCGGCCGCGGCGGCCCGGCGGGAGCGCCCCTCGATGGCGTGCTCGTCCTGCTGGACGTGGCCGTCGCCGACGAGGCCGCCCTGGACGTCGTCGGCGCGCTGGCCGGCCGCGCCGCCGAAACGCTGGCGACCGTGCCGGCCGGGGACGATCGCACGCGGGAGGCGCTGCGGCGGCTGCCGGGGGCGGAGGAGACGCCCGCGCCGCCGGAGGAGACGCCGTCCCATCCGCTGGACCGCGTGCGCCGCTTTCTCTTCGACGCCGGGGATCCGCCGCCGGCCGGCGACGAAGCGGTCTCGCCGGCGGTGACTTTCTTCTCCGCGCCCGGCGAGGGACGCGAGGCCGTGGAGGTCGCCCGGGCGATCCGCGCCGAGGCGGCGCGCGGCGTCCCGCTCGACCGCATGGCGGTGCTGCTCCGGTCGCCGGGCGTCCACGCCGGTCCGATCGAAACGGCCCTCGAGCGCGCCGGCGTCGCGGCGTGGTTCGCCAGGGGCACGCGCGTTCCCGACCCCGCCGGCCGCGCGTTCCTCGCGTTGCTGGCGTGCGCCGCGGAGCGGCTCTCGGCCCGGCGCTTCTCGGAGTACCTCTCGCTGGGGCAGCTCCCCCGGCTCGACGACGCCGGCGCGCCCCCGGCCGGCCGCTCCCGCTGGACGCCGCCCGACAGCACGCCCGAGACGGCCCCGGCGCCGGTGCAGGCGTCGCTCCTCGATCTCGTCGCCGCCGACCGCTCGGACGGGCCGCTCCCGGCGGAGCCGGCGGACGGCGACGGCGAACCGGTGCTTTGCGGGACGCTGCGCGCGCCGTTCCGCTGGGAACGGCTGCTCGTCGAGTCGTCGGTCGTCGGGGGCCGCGACCGCTGGGAGCGGCGGCTCGCCGGTCTGGCCCGCGAGTTCGAGGTCAAGGCGGCGGCGTTGCGGGCGGAGGATCCGGAGTCGCCGCGCGCGGCGCAGCTCGATCGGGACGGCGCGAACCTGGAGCACCTCCGGCGCTTCGCCCTGCCGGTCGTCGAGCGGCTGGCGGCCTTCCCGGCGGAGGCGCCGTGGGGCGAATGGCTGGACCGTCTCGAAGAGCTCGCGCCGATGGTGCTGGAGAAGCCCGACCGGGTGCTCGCCGTGCTGGGCGATCTGCGGCCGATGGCGCGGGTCGGCCCGGCGCCGCTGGCCGACGTCCGCGACGTGCTCCACGAACGCCTGACCGAGCTTCCCGAGGACCCGCCGGAGGACCGTTTCGGCCGCGTCTTCGTCGGCGGGCCGGAGCAGGCGCGCGGCCGGCGCTTCGCCGTCGTCTTCGTCCCCGGCCTGGCGGAACGGGTCTTTCCGCAAAAGCAGCATCCCGACCCCCTGCTGCTCGACGACCTGCGGGCCGCGCTCAACGCGCCGGGGGACGGCGCGCCGCGGCTCGGACTGCCGGAACGGCACGACCTCGCCGCGCGGGAGAAGCTGCTGCTGCGGCTCGCGGCCGGCGCGGCGGCCGAGCGCGTGCATTTCTCGTACTCCCGGCTGGAGGTCGGCAAGGCCCGGCCGCGCGTGCCCTCGTTCTATGCGCTCGACGTGGAACGGGCGCGCACCGGCCGCATCCCCGACTTCGAGGAGCTGGAGCGGCGGGCGACGGAGCGGACGAAGGCGCGGCTGGCCTGGCCCGCGCCGCCGAAACCGGAGGACGCCGTCGACGACGCCGAGTACGACCTCGCGGCGCTCGGCTGGCTGCTTGCGCCGGAGCGCGCGGCGAACGAGATCGCCGGGCGGGCGCGCTATCTGTTCGCCCTCCATCCGGGTTTGCGGCGCACGCTGGCCGCGCGCTGGGCGCGGTGGAAGTCCGCCTGGTCCGGCCACGACGGGCTTTGCGAGATCGACGCCGGGACGAAGGCGCTGCTGGCGGCGCAGCGCCCGACGGCCCGGCCGTACTCGCCGTCGGCGCTGCAGCACTTCGCCGTCTGTCCGTACAAGTTCCTGCTGTCCGCCGTGCACAGGCTGAAGCCGCGCGAAGAGGTCGAGCCGCCCGTCGAACGGCTCGACCCGCTGACGCGCGGCAGCCTGTTCCACGAGGTGCAGGCGGACCTCGTCCGGACGCTGGAGCGGCGCGCGGAGCTGCCGGTGACCCGGGCGCGGGTCCCCGCCGCCGAGGCGGCCGCCGACGAGGCCCTCGACCGGGTCGCGGCCGAGTACGCGGAACGGCTCGCGCCGGCGATCGAAGGCGTCTGGCGGGACGAGATCGAGACCCTGCGCGGCGACCTCAAGGGTTGGCTGCGGGACGTCGCGAACGAGGACGGCGCGTGGATCCCGGTGCGCGCGGAGCTGGGCTTCGGCCTGCCGCCGGGCGGCGGGCGCGACCCGCGGAGCCGGCCCGAGCCGGTGACCGTCGACGGCGGCTGGCGGCTGCGGGGGGTCGTGGACCTGGTCGAGGCGAAGGCGGGGCCGACGGCGCGCGGCGAACTGCGGGTGACGGACCACAAGACCGGCAGGAACCGCACGCGGGAGGGCATGGTGGTCGGGGGCGGCGAGACGTTGCAGCCCGTCCTCTACGGGCTGGCCGTCGAGGAGGCGCTGGGGCGGCCGGTGCGCGAGTCGAGGCTGTCGTTCTGCACGGCGGCGGGCCGCTACGAGCAGCGGTCGGTCACGCTCGACGAGGGGGCGCGGCGGCGCGGCGCGGAGGTGCTCGAGGTGATCGACCGGGCGGTCGAAAACGGATCGCTGCCGCCGGCGCCGCGGCCGGGCGCGTGCCGGTGGTGCGACTTCCAGGTCGTCTGCGGACCGTCGGAGGAGCGCCGCGCGGCCCGCAAGGACCAGGCGCGGCTGGCCGACCTGGCGGCCTTGCGGAGGCTGCCGTGACCGGGCGCCCCGGCGCCCCCCGCCGCGGCCGGCCCGGCGCGGGGGACTCGGCGGGCGGGCGGCCGGCGGGGGACGCCGACGCCCGGCGGCGGATCCGCGAGTCGCTCGGCGAGTCCCTGGTGGTCGAGGCGGCGGCCGGCACGGGAAAGACGACCGAGCTGGTCGCGCGCATCGTCGAGGCGCTGGCGCGGGGCGACGCCCCCGTCGGCGGGGTCCTGGCCGTCACGTTCACCGAGAAGGCCGCCGGCGAGCTGAAGCTCCGGTTGCGCGAAGCGCTCGAGCGGGCGCGGCAGGACGCCGCCGCGCCGGACGGCGAATCCGGGGCCGGGGCGCGAGGCGGCGGTTCCGGGGCCGGCGCCCCGGCGGCCCTGCGGCGCGCGGAGCGGGCGCGGCATCTCGACGAGGCCATCGCGCACCTGGAGGAGGCGCAGGTCAGCACGATCCACGGGTTCTGCGCGGACCTGCTGCGGGAGCGTCCGGTCGAAGCGGCGGTCGATCCGCGTTTCGAGGTCCTGGACGACCCCGGCGCCCGGCGCATCTTCCGGCAGGCGTTCGAGGAGTGGCTGCACGGCGCGCTCGACGAGGGGCCGCCGCCGGGCGTGCGCCGGGCGCTGCGCCGCCGGCCGGCGGGGTTCCGTTTCGAGGACTCGCCGGGCGCGGCCGCCGGACCGGTGGACCGTCTGCGCCGCGCCGCCTGGCAGTTGGCGGAGTGGCGCGACTTCACGAAGCCCTGGCGCCGCGAGACCTTCCCGCGCGAGGCGGTCATCGACCAGGTGGCGGCCCATCTCGCCCAGTTCGCCGCGCTGACCGACAAGGCCGCCGCCCGCCGCGGCGACCGGCTCTTCCTGGCCACGCAACCGGCGCGGGCCCTGGAGCGGGCGAGCCGGGCCGCCGAGGCCGTCCGGCCGCGGCGGCGCGACTACGACGGCATCGAGGCGCAGCTCGTCGAGCTGGCGGCGAACCGGGACTTCACGAATCCGCGGCGCGGATCCGGCGCGCAGTACGGGGAGGGCGTCTCCCGCGCCCACGTCCTCGACCAGCACGGGAAGATCGTGGAGGTGCTGCAGCGCTTCGCGAAGGTGGCCGACGCCGACCTCGCGGCGCATCTTCAGGAAGAGCTGCGCGACCCCGTCGCCCGCTACGACCGGCTGAAGGTGGAGGCGGGGCGGCTCGATTTCGTCGACCTCCTGCTGAAGGCCCGGGACCTGATCCGGGACCACGACGCCGTTCGCGCGGACGCGCAGCGGCGCTACGCGCGCATCTTCGTCGACGAGTTCCAGGACACCGACCCGTTGCAGGCCGAGATCCTGCTGCTGCTGGCGTCGGGCGACCCGCGCGAGCGCGACTGGCGCAAGGTGACGCCGGGCGCGGGCAAGCTCTTTCTGGTCGGCGACCCGAAGCAGTCCATCTACCGCTTCCGCCGCGCGGACGTCGGGGTCTACCGCGAGGTGACGGAGCGGCTCGTCCGCCGCGGGGTGGCGAGCGTCGCCCTGTCGACCAGCTTCCGCTCCGTGCCGGCGATCCAGCGTCTGGTCAACCGGGCGTTCGCGCCGCTGATGGACCCGGCCGGGGACCCGGCCGGCGGCGGCGCGGAGAGCGGCGCGGAGGGGGCGCGCCCCGGCTACGTGCCGCTGGCGCCGCACCGCGAGGACGCGCCGTCGCAGCCGGCCGTGGTGGCGCTTCCGGTTCCGGGTCCGTACGGTTTTCGCGGCGTCGTGACCGGCCGGGCGATAGAGGCGTCCCTGCCCGATGCGGTCGGCGCGTTCGTCGCCTGGCTGGTGAACGACAGCGGCTGGACGGTGACGGAGCAGCGGGCCGGGCCCGCGGCCGGCGGCGCGGGAACCGGCCGCGTCCCGGTCGAAGCGCGCCACGTGGCCGTGCTGTTCCGGCGCTTCGACAGTTGGGGCGCCGACGTGACGCGCCCCTACGTCGAGGCGCTCGAAGCGCGCGGCGTCCGCCACCTGCTGGTCGGCGGCCGGTCGTTCCACGATCGCGAGGAGGTGGTGGCGCTGCGGGCGGCGCTGGCCGCCGTCGAGTGGCCGGACGACGAGCTGTCCGTCTTCGCGACGCTCCGCGGGCCGCTGTTCGCGGTCGGCGACGAGGCGCTCTTCGCCTGGCGGCAGCGCTTCGGGCGCATGCACCCGTTCCGCGTGCCGCCGGAGGCGGCGGCCGGCGAGGAGGAAGGCTCCGAACGGTTCCTGCCCATCGCCGACGGGCTGGACCTGCTGGCCCGGCTCCACCGCCGCCGCAACGTCGTGTCGGTCGCCCGCACCGTCGGGCAGTTGCTGGAGGAGACCCGGGCGCACGCCGCCTTCGTGATGCAGCGGGCCGGCGAGCAGGTGCTCGCCAACGTGCTGCACGTCGGCGAGATGGCCCGCGCCCACGAAGCCGGCGGCGGCCTGTCCTTCCGCGGGTTCGTCGAGCGTCTGCGCGACGAGGCGGCGGAACGGCAGGCGGGCGAGGCGCCGATCCTCGAAGAGAGCAGCGACGGCGTGCGGGTCATGACCGTGCACGGGGCCAAGGGGCTCGAATTCCCGGTCGTGGTCCTCGGCGACCCGACGGCCAGACTCTGCCGGACCGCCGCCGGCCGCTTCATCGACTCGGCGAGCGGTCTGTGCGCCGTGCGGCTCGCCGGCTGGGCGCCCCTCGACCTGCTGGACCACCAGGAGCAGGAGGTCGAGCGGGACCGGGAGGAGGGCATCCGTCTGGCCTACGTGGCCGCGACCCGCGCGCGCGACCTGCTGGTGGTTCCGGCGGTGGGCGACGCGCCCCGGGTGGACGACTGGATCGCGCCCCCCGCCGAGGCCGCCGCGGGCGCCCGCCACGCGCTCCGGGGCGCCTGGGTCAGCCCCCTGTACCCGGCCGTCCATCCGCCGGCCCGGAGCCGGCCGCGCACCGCGAAGGGATGTCCGCGGTTCGGCCGGGACTCGGTGCTGGATCGTTCGCACGGCGACCAGGCCGGCGCGGACACGGTCATGCCCGGCCTGTACCGCTTCCGGGAGAAGGCGGAAGAGGCCGAGGCCGCCGGGGAGGCCGGCGCCGCGGCGGACGCCGGCGGCGACGACGCCGCGGCCGGCAACGTGGTGCCGTTCCGTGCTCCCGCCCCGTCCGCGGAGTCCGCCGAACCGGGTTACGCGGTGGTCTGGTGGGACCCCCACCTGCTCGCGCTGGGCGTGGGGGCGCCGGTCGGCATCCGCAGCCAGGAACTGTTGTCGAAGGACGTCCCCGACGAGGTGGTGGAGGCGGACCTCGCGCGCTACCGCGCGTGGCGCCGGGGCCGCGAGGCTTCCCTGGAGCGCGCCGCCCGGCCCAGCCTTTCGTGGGAGAGGGTGACCGCGCGGGCGCGAAGGGAGGCCGGCCGGCGGGCCGGCGGGGACGAGGACGCCGGCGGCGGGCGGGAGCGCGGCCCGGACGCGGACGCGGAAGGCCGCGCGGTGACCGTGGTCGAGATCGAACGCGCCGCGGAGCGCCCGGCCGGCGACCGCTTCGGGACGCTGGTCCACGCGGTCCTGGCGTCCGCGCCCTTCGACGATCCGGAGGGACGGCCGGAGGCCGCGCGGGCGATCTCGAAGTTGAACGGCCGGCTGTTCGGAGCGGCCGACGCGGAGGTCGCCGCCGCGGCGGAGGTGGCGCTGCGCGTGCTGGCGCATCCGCTGCTGGCGCGGGCCCGGGCGGCGGCGCGGCGCGGCGACTGCCGCCGCGAGGTCCCGGTGAGCATGCGCGCCGACGACGGCGTCCTGATCGAAGGGGTGGTCGACGTGGCCTTTCGGGAGGAGGGCGTCTGGACCGTGGTCGACTACAAGACGGACCGCGACCTGGAGAAGGGCCGCGCCGTCGAGACCTACCGCCGGCAGGTGGCCCTCTACGCGGAGATGATCACCCGCGCCACCGGCGAGCCGGCCCGCGCCGTGCTGATGCGGGTCTGACCTCGGCGAACTCCCGCTCGGCGAAAAACGCATCCGGCCCGCGCCGCGCCGGCGCGGGTCCGGCCGCGCCTCCCGGCCCCGCGCCGCGAGGCTGTGACAGAATGGCCCGCGGGAGGAGTCCGGTGAGTCCGAACACGAGGAAACGCGCGGCGCGCGGCGGATCGGCCCCGCCGCGCGGAGGGGGGCGCGCCCCGGCCGGGCCGCGCCGCGGGCGGTTCGTCCGGCCGCTCCTCGTCCTCGCGGGAGCGGCCGCCCTGGCCCTGGGCGTCCGGGCGCTCCTGCCCTCCGGGTCCGCCGAGACGCCGGCCGCGCAGCCGCCCGCCGTGGTGCGCTCGCTCGCGGTCCGGGTCCACCGCGAGCTGCCGCACGACACGGACGCCTACACGCAGGGGCTGCTCTGGTGGGACGGCAAGCTCTACGAGAGCACCGGGCAGTACGGCCGCTCCGACCTCCGCCGGCTCGACCCGCGGACCGGCGCCGTCGAGCAGCGGATCGACATCTCTCCGGCCTACTTCGGCGAGGGTCTCGCGCGGGTCGGCGACCGGCTCGTCATGCTGACGTGGAAGGCGGAGCGGGCTTTCGTCTTCGGCCTCGAGCGCTTCGACGAGCAACGGACGTTCCGTTACGAGGGCGAGGGCTGGGGGCTGTGCAACGACGGCCGCCGGCTGGTCATGAGCAACGGCTCCGACCGGTTGACGTTCCGCGACCCGCGGACGTTCGACGCGCTCGGGGAGGTCGCCGTCACCCTGCGCGGCTTTCCCCTGACGCGGCTCAACGAGCTGGAATGCGTCGGCGGCGCCGTCTACGCCAACGTCTACCAGACGGACTTCCTGGTCCGCATCGACCCGGCCAGCGGCCGGGTGACGCACCACGTCGATGCTTCGGGGCTGCTGACGCGGGAGGAAGCGCGCGGAGTCGACGTGCTCAACGGCATCGCGTACGACCCCGGCGCCGAGACCTTCTACGTCACCGGCAAGCTGTGGCCGAAGATGTTCGAGGTGACGTTCGAGGACTGAGCCGGCCGGCGGCTCCCGCGGGCGCGCCGGCCGGCCGAGCGCCTGGTCCCGGCGGCGCCGGACAGCCGCCGGGACCCACCGCGACCGGCCACGCGCCGGGTCCCGGCGGCGCCGGGCGGCGCCGGACAGTCGGCGTTCGACGCCACAGCGGCCGACCGGGCGCCTGGTCCCGGCGGCGCCGGACAGTCAGCGGGAACGGGCCGGGCTCGACGGTCCGGTCACGGCTGCCGCGGAACCGCCCGGCCGCCACCGCCTCCGCCGCTGCTGCTGCTACTGCTGCTGCTTCCGCCGCCTCCGCCGCTGCTCCCGCCGCCTCCGCCGCTACGGGTGAATCCGCCGGAGGTCACGCGGGTTGCGCCTCCCCCCGACCGGCCGCCGCCGCCGCCGGACCAGCCGCCGGAGGACGGCGAACTCGAACCGCCGCTCCGGGGGCGCGCGCCGCCGGAGCCGCCGCCGCCGCTCCCGCCGTCCGGGTTCCGGCGGGGGACCGCCGTCCGCGGCTGGACGCGCGTGAATCCGCGGCCGTCGATGGCGCGGACCCGCGACGCCTCCAGTCCGTCGCCCCGCACGACGCCGCCGGGACCGCCGACGCCGGGACGGTAGCCGTAACTCCCCCAGTACGGGTCGTACCAGTACCCGCCGTAGCCCCACGGGGCGTACGTGCCGTACATGGCGCGGCTGTAGTGGATCGGCGCGTACGCGCCCCCGAAGCCGCCCCATCCGGTTCCCCAACCGCCGCCGCCGCCGCTGGCGCGCCGCTCGACGACGAAGCGCTCCGGATAGGCCAGCGCCACCAGCAGGTCGATGACGCCGCCGTCGACGCCGGCGTCGTCGAGTTCGATGAGCGTGTCGGCGTCGAGCGGCAGCTTCGGCTGGCTCTCCGTGAGCAGCGCTTCGACCACGTGCGAGTCGGCCCTGGCGGCGGCTTCCCGCACGCCGGCCAGCGTCAGCGGCCCGGCGGCGGCCTGCCGCGCCTCCCGCAGCTCCCGCGGCGCGGCGGGCAGCCGGGCCTGCAGCGCGTCGGCCGCCGGCGCCGGCCGGTAGCGGCGTATCTCGACGTGCCGCCGGTCGTCGATGGAGACGCCCTGGACGTCGACCCACGTCGAACGGTTCACCAGCAGGCTGACGCCGCTCATGCGCCGCGGGGGTTCGGTCCCGCAACGGATCTCGGCCCGGGTGAACAGGCGGCGGCCGTCGGCCGACCACTCGCGGCGCTCCCAGCCGCCGCAGTCCCCCTCGGTCACGTCGCGCCGCGCGCCGTCGGCGATCAGCGCCCGTTGCAGGAGCGCCTCGCCGCCGCCGTTCGCCGTCAGCGCCGCGCCGCGGCCTTCCTCCGCCGGGGCGATGCAGACTTCCATGGGTTCGGGCAGGGGGTCGGGAGATTCCGTTCCCCCGATCCGCTCTTCGGCAAGCTGCCAGCAGCCCATCCAGGGGAGCCAGCGCGCGTCGAGGTCGGCCACGCCGGCCGGGGCCGCCGCCCCGTGCGGATTCCGCGCCGCGGCCGGCGAAGCCAGCCCGGCGGCCAGGAGGGTGACGCACAGCGTCGAGTGCATGATTCGCATCGTTCGATCCTCGTTCCGGCGGGGGAGACGCGCGCGCCCGCGGTCCGCCGGCCGCCGCCCCCGCCCCGACTCGAAACCCGACCTGTCCCTACTATGCGTCAGAACACGAATCGAACGCCAGCGGAAATCCGCAATCCGGCGAGATCGTGATCGAATCCGGCCAGCGCGCCGCCGAGTTCGGCCTTCGCCCAGGCGTAGCGCGCCTCGGTGGTCAGGAGGACGTGGCGGGTCAGCCGGAAGTCCACGCCGCCGAAGACGTGGAAGCTCGGCGTCCACCCCTGCGACCGGATCGTGTCGGAGAAGATCGTGTAGTCGACGACGTCGACGAAGCGCCCGTTCATCAACGCGCGGTAGCGCACGAGGCCGCCGCCGGCCCCGACGTAGGGGACCACGGCGCTGGGGATCCAGACGTACTGGCCGATGGCCCGTCCGCGGGGCGCGAGGGCGAACGCCAACTCCCCGTGGACGCCCCACTGGGAGAGCTCCGTGGTCTGTTCGATCGGGTTCCCGAATTCGTCGTCGTAGTTCCGCTCCTCGGTCTCGGCGCGCGTCGTCGCGTAGTCGAGGCCCACCCGCGCTTCGAGCCGCGCGCCGGCCGCGAACCCCACGTCGAGGCCGATCCCCGTCGCGCCGAAGTCCATCAGGCCGTCCGCCGGATCGTTCGGATCGTCCGTGGGACTCGAACGCGCGAAGAAGTTCTCGTGCACGAACACGTGGAAGTCGCCCTGGGCGCGCGGCCGCTGCAGCAGTCCGTGGAAGCCGATCGAGAAGCTCGGCCGGCCGAAGGAGAAGTCGGGCGCCGGTTGCGCCGTGCGGCTCGTGCGGGCGGCGGCGAAGGCCGGCCGCGCGAAGGCCGTCGACGCTTCCGGCCGCGGCGCCGCCGCGTTGCGCCCGGGCCGGCGCGGCGCGTCGAGGCCGACGACGCGCGTCGACGCTTCCGGCCGCGGCGTCCCCGCGTCGCGCCCGCGGAGGTCCGGCGCGCGCACGGCCGCCGGCGGCGCCGCGGCAGGCTCCTGCTCCGCCTTCGCGGTGGCGCCCGGCTCGCCGCCCGAACCGCCGCCGCCCGGACCGCCGCCGCCCGGACCGGATGCCCCGGCGGCTTCTACGCCGGCCGGCGCCAGCAGCCAGACGAGTGCCGCGAGGAGGGCGGCGCGCGCGCCGATTCGCAACGTGTTCGTGGAGATTCTGGTCATGACCGCTTGCAGGGTGCACGAACCGTACCAGAATCGTCGGGCAGGCGCCACCGGCGCACGACCGGCGCGGGACCGTTCGGCGCCTGTCCGATGGACCGGACGGCTGTCCCGCGGCGTGGACGGCCGCGGCGGTCGCGGAGGCCGGCCGGGCCGCCGGGCCGCCGCGTATTCAAGGTGTGATCCGGCCGCCGCCGAATCGAGACGCGCCCGCCGAGAAGCTCGACGGCCACCCGGCGTACAATCGCCGCGTGGCCGATCCGGACGCCTTCTACGCCAGACCGATCCTGAACTCGCCCTACGAGCGCCCCGGGCGCCACTGGGAGCTCGACGACGACAACCGGCCCACCAACCGCGTCGTCGACGCGCGCCGGCCGTCGTCCTACGTCTCGCCGATCCCCGCCCCGCGCAAGCGCCGCGGGCGGCAACTGGAGCTGGTCGCCGACGAGACCGCGCGGTCGGTCGGGACGGGCGATCAGCAGTACGACCTGACCGCGTTCATCAACGGCGTCCGCCACGCCGTGGACGCCTGGCGGGCCCGGCCCGAGAGCGCGTGGCGGGTCACGCCGGAGACCGCGCGCCTGCTGCGCCACTGGCGCGGCCACGCCTTCGCGGACGTGCGCCCGTTCTTCTGCCAGGTCGAAGCCGTCGAGACCCTGATCTGGCTGACCGAGGTCGCGCCGCGCCTGGGCAGGGACGGCCGCCGGTTCCTCGACCACCTCGAGAACGCGAACGCGGGCGCCGCCGCGGACGGCGCCGCCGCCCTGAACCGGGTGGCCCTGAAGCTGGCGACCGGGGCCGGCAAGACCACCGTCATGGCGCTGCTGATCGCGTGGCAGACCGTCAACGCCGTCCGGCGCCCCGGCAGTCCGCGCTTCACCCGCGGGTTCCTGGTGGTCGCGCCCGGCGTGACCATCCGCCGCCGCCTGCGCGTCCTGCAGCCCCACGACCCCGACGCCTACTACGCGAGCCGCGAGCTGGTCCCGCCGGACATGCTGCGCGACCTGGAGCGGGCGAAGATCGTCGTCACCAACTACCACGCGTTCCAGCGGCGCGAGACGCTGGCCGTCTCGGCCGTCGGCCGCGCGCTGCTGCAGGGCCACGGCTCGCCGCCGCCGACGCGGGAGACCGAGGGCCGGATGCTGCAGCGGGTGATGCCCGAGCTGCTGGGCTTCAAGCGCGTCTGGGTGCTCAACGACGAGGCCCACCACTGCTACCGGGAGAAGCCGGCCGACCCGGCCGAAGAGGCGCTGACCGGCGACGAGCGGCAGGAGGCGAAGAGGAACCGCGAGACCGCGCGGATCTGGATGTCGGGCCTCGAAGCCGTGCGGCGGCGGCTCGGCGTCGGGCGCGTCGTCGACCTGTCGGCCACGCCGTTCTTCCTGCGCGGCTCGGGCTACGCCGAGGGGACGCTGTTCCCGTGGACGGCGAGCGACTTCTCGCTCATGGACGCCATCGAGAGCGGCATCGTCAAGCTGCCGCGGGTGCCGGTGGCCGACAACGTCCCCGGCGCCGAGATGCCGCAGTTCCGCGAGCTGTGGAAGCACGTCGGCAAGCAGATGCCGAAGAAGGGCCGCGGCCGGACCGCGGCCGACCCGCTGCGCCTGCCGACGAAGCTGGTGACGGCCCTCGACGCGCTGTACGGCCACTACCGGCGGACCTTCGAGCAGTGGCGGGCGGCCGGCATCCGCGTCCCGCCCTGCTTCATCGTGGTCTGCAACAACACGGCGACGTCGAAGCTGGTCTACGACTACGTCTCGGGGTTCGAGCGGCGGCTCGAGGACGGCTCGACCGCGTTCGAGCAGGGCCGCCTGGCCCTCTTCCGCAACTTCGACGAGCACGGGCGGCCCCTGGCCCGCCCCCCGACGCTGCTGATCGACAGCGGACAACTCGATTCCGGCGAGGCGCTCGACCGCGGCTTCCGCGCCGCCGCGGCCGACGAGATCGCCCGCTTCCGGCGCGAGATCGTCGAGCGCACCGGCGACCGGCGGCAGGCGGAGAAGCTGTCCGACGAGGACCTGCTGCGCGAGGTGGTCAACACCGTCGGCGTCGAGGGGCGCCTGGGCGCGCGGACCCGCTGCGTGGTGTCGGTCTCGATGCTCAGCGAGGGCTGGGACGCGCGCACCGTCACCCACGTCCTGGGCGTGCGGGCGTTCGGCACGCAGTTGCTGTGCGAGCAGATCGTGGGCCGCGCGCTGCGCCGGCAGTCGTACGCCGTGAACGAGGAGACCGGGCGCTTCGACGTGGAGTACGCCGACGTGCTCGGCATCCCGTTCGACTTCACGGCCCGGCCGGTCGTGGCGCCGCCGCAACCGCCGCGCGAGACGGTGCAGGTCCGGGCGGTGGTCCCCGACCGCGACGCGTGCGAGATCCGCTTCCCCCGCGTCCGGGGCTACCGCGTGGAGCTCCCGGACGACCGGCTGGCCGCCCGCTTCGACGACGACTCGACGCTGGTCCTGACGCCGGAGCTGGTCGGCCCCGCCGTCACCCGCAACGAGGGGATCATCGGCGAGGGGATCGACCTGACCCTGGTCCACGCCAACCGCATCCGCCGCGCGACCCTGCTGTACCACCTGACCCGGCGCCTGCTGCTGACCGAATGGCGCGACCCGAACCAGGAGCCCCGGCTGTACCTGTTCGGCCAGCTCAAGGCGATCGCCCGGCGGTGGCTCGACGAGCACCTGGTCTGCGAGGGCGGCACGCATCCGGCGCAACTGATGCTCGCCGAGCTGGCGGACATTGCGTGCCGGCGCATCACCGACGGCATCGTCGAGGAGCACCGGGGGACCCGACCGATCACCGCCGTGCTCGATCCCTACAACCCGGAGGGGTCCACGCGGCACGTGCGCTTCACCACGTCGAAGCGGACCCGCTGGCGGACCGACGCGCGGCGCTGCCACGTCGACTGGGCGGTCTGCGACAGCGGTTGGGAGGCGGAGTTCTGCCGCGTCGCCGAGGCGCATCCGCGCGTGCGGGCGTACGTCAAGAACCACGGCCTCGGGCTGGAGACGCCCTACCGCTTCGGCGCGGAGCAGCGGCGCTACCTGCCGGACTTCGTCCTGCTCGTCGACGACGGCCGGGGCCCGGACGACCTGCTGCGCCTCGTCGTCGAGGTCAAGGGCTACCGCCGCGAGGACGCGAAGGAGAAGAAGGCGGCGATGGAGACCTGGTGGGTCCCGGCCGTCAACCGCCTCGGCGCGTACGGCCGCTGGACGTTCCGCGAGCTCACCTCCGTCCACGGGATGGAGACCGACCTCGACGCCGCCGTCACCGCCGCCTTCGAGCGGACCCTCGCGTCCCTCCCGCGCGGTTGACCGGCCCCTGCGTCCCCTGCGTGTCGGCCCGCGCTTTTTGCGGTAGCATGGGTGGACCGTGCAGGACGTGCTTCTGGTGATCGCGGCGGGCGGCGCGCTGTTCAACTCGTGGCAGATCGCGCGGCTGTCGGGCCGTGTGGACGCGCTGGAATCCACGACGCGGACGGTGCTGACCGTGCTGGCCGGCCGATCGTTGGAAGCCGCGCACGGGCCGTCGCCGCCGTCCTGATGCGGGGGTGTGAGCATGCCCGGTTGCCCGGTCTGCGGCGCCGAACGGAGCCGCGAAGAGCTGGCGGAAGAGGTCTTTCACGTCGACGGCCGCTACGTGCTGGTCGGCCGCGTTCCGGCCCGGGTCTGCGTCCGGTGCGGGGAGCGGTCGTTCAGCCGTGAAACCGCGGAGCGGGTGCGGGGCATGGCGCATGGAGACGCGAAGCCGATCCGCGCCGTGCCGCTGGCGGTTTTCGAATTCACGCCCGGCGCCGCCGCGGCTTCCGGGACGCGAGATGCTGGAAGAACATGATCGCGTCGTGCTCACGGAGGACGTTTCCGGTCACGGCCTGAAGGCGGGAGACGTCGGCACGATCGTGCACGTTCATCGGGGCGGCCGGGCGTTCGGTGAACATGTCCGGCTGTCCGGTCCGCGGCGCCGAACGGGGCCGCCGGGAGCTGGTCGAGGAGGTCTTCACGTCGGCGACCGCTGCGTGCTGGTTCGGCGCCGCGTCCGCGCGCGGCTTCAAGGCGCTGCTCGCCGCCTGCCCGCTGGACGGCATCGACCTTGTTCGGGCTCGCGACGCGTGCGGGAACGTCGAGCAATGAGCATCAGACGCTACACCGACGAGGAGATCGGCGCGCTGCGGTCGGCGCCGAAGCGGGTGGTCAATCCCGGGGCGCGCTGGTCGGACAAGCCGCGGGCCAGGCCCTCGCACCGTCAGCGTGGCTTTCAGGCGTCCGGACGACGAGACGAGGACGTCCGTTTTTCGATTTATCAGCGTCAGAACCTCGTTGACGAATGCGATTTCTCGTGCGGGATCGTCCATCTTCCGCCCGGCGGCGATCCGCTGGTGCTGGCCCGTTACAATGGGCCCAGCCATGCGCACGGAGACATCGTCTACCGGGCGCACATCCACCGCGCATCGGAACGTGCGATCGCGGCGGGCAGGAAACCCGAGTCGGAAGCGGAAGAAACCGACCGGTTCAAGACGGTGGAAGGCGCTCTGGCATGCCTGATCGAGGATTTCAACGTGAGCGGTTTGACGGCCCGCCCCGACGAGCCGAGGCTGTTCGGCGATGCTTGACCACGACGCGCTCCGCGACCTCCTGCGCAAGCGCCTCTGCGAAGACGTGCGGGTGGAGCGCCGCCCGGACGGCGCGCTGATGCTGAGGACGCATTTCGAGTTCCCCGACGGCGATCGCTTTCCGATCCATCTGTCCGAAGCGGCTTCGGGCGGGTTGCGGTTGTCGGATCGCGGCCACACGCTCATGCACGTCAGTTACGAGCACGACGTCGACTCGTTCCTGGACGGGACGCGGGGAATGCTTCTCGAGCGCATCATGGGCGAGGGCGGACTGCAATGGGACGGCGGGGCCTTCCGCCTGGACACCGCGCCCGAGCGGCTGCCCGAAGCCGTCTTCCAGTTCGGCCAGGCGTTGACCCGAATCCACGACCTGACGTTGCTGTCTCGCTCCAACGTCGGGTCCACGTTCTACGACGACCTCGCCAGCCTGCTGGCTCGCTTCGTGGACGAGTCCAGCATCCGGCGCGACTACCAGCCGGAAGTGCCTAACGCGCAAAGCTATCCGGTGGACTACCGGATCGAGGGCAGGGACGGCGTTCCGTTGTTCCTGTACGGCGTGCCGAATCGCGACAAGGCGCGCTTGACCACGATCATGCTGTCTCATTTCCATCGGCACGCGCTCCGGTTCGAGTCGATCCTGATCTTCGAGAACCAGGCGGAGATTCCGAGGCAGGATCTCGCCCGGCTGTCGGACGTCGGCGGCGACATGATTTCGTCGCTGGAGTCGCACGAAGACTTCAACCGCAAACTCCTGCAGCGCGTCGCGGCGTGAAGGCGTCCGGGATCGAAATGCCGAAAACACCCCGGAAGCCCAAGCAGGTCGAGACCCTCACCCACGGCGGGGCGTCGCGCAGGAACATCCCCACGGCCGAGTTCGAGCCGGTCCTCGACCCGGCGGATCGGGAGCCCGCGCGCGTCGCCTGGAAGCGCCGCAACCGCGACCTCGACCCGCAGCTCGTCTGGCGCGGCAAGGACCTCGAAGACTGGTCCGACCTCGTGACGCCGGCCCCGCCGCTGTTCATCCAGGAGAAGGTGCACCCGAAGGCCCTGATCGACGGCCTGCGGCGGGAGTCGCGCGCGCGGCGGGCCGGGGCGGAGACCGGGGACCGGCAGCCCGACCTGTTCGCCGACTTCAACGGCCTGCCCGCCGGCGACGCCCGGACGGAGTTCTACCGCCACGACGCCAACTGGTCGAACCGCATGATTCTCGGCGACAGCCTGCAGGTGATGGCGTCGCTGGCCGAGCGCGAGGGGCTGCGCGGCAAGGTGCAGTGCATCTACCTCGACCCGCCCTACGGCATCCGCTTCAACTCCAACTTCCAGTGGTCCACCACCAGCCGCGACGTCAAGGACGGCAAGGCCGAGCACGTCAGCCGCGAGCCCGAGCAGGTCAAGGCGTTCCGCGACACGTGGCGCGACGGCATCCACTCGTACCTGACCTACCTGCGCGACCGGCTGACCGTGGCGCGGGAGCTGCTGACCGAGAGCGGCAGCATCTTCGTGCAGATCGGGGACGAGAACGTGCACCGGGTGCGGGCGCTGATGGATGAGGTGTTCGGGGAGGAGAATTTCGCAGGACAGATTATATTCTCCAAGACGACAGGCCAATCCGGCGGTGCCATACCTTCAATTTCTGATTACCTGCTTTGGTATGCAAAGAGCATAGAGCATATCAAACGACGGCCCATGACGGTTCCAAAGCCACCTATCGATAATCCAAAGGAGAGGTATGTCTGTGTTGAACCTTATCTCGGAAAAATAATTGATCTGTCCGTCAAGCAGAAGGTCGGTGAACAGCAAATTCCAGATGGCCGCATTCTCAGGTTGAGTGACCTTACGTCACAGACTGGGAGCGATGTTTCCCGCGATCCATATATTTTTCACGGAAGGGCACATCGCCCAAGCGGCACACGGGGGTGGTCTGTTTCAAATGATGGATTGGCACGGATCGATCGGGCAGGGTATCTGTATTCTGTCGGCACAAGTCTTCTTTGGAAGCGGTACAGAGATGAGACACGCCGTTCGGCGGTTAACTCCACTTGGTTTGATCTCAAGCCTTCCGGGTTTGGGTACGAGAAGAATTATATTGTCGAAACCAATCCAGAGGTTCTTGATCGCTGCGTCCTCATGACCACCGACCCCGGGGATCTCGTGCTGGACCCCACGTGCGGGTCCGGCACCACCGCCTACGTCGCCGAGCAGTGGGGCCGCCGCTGGATCACCATCGACACGTCCCGCGTCGCCCTCGCGCTGGCCCGCGCCCGCGTCATGGGCGCGCGCTACCCCTACTACCTGCTGGCCGACAGCCCGGAAGGGCAGCGCAAGGAGGCCGAGGTCACCGGGCGGGCGCCGTCCGAAGAGCCGACGCGCGGCGACGTCCGGCAGGGGTTCGTCTACGGGCGCGTGCCGCACGTCACCCTGAAGTCGATCGCCAACAACGCGGAGATCGACGTCATCTGGGAGCGCTGGCAGGAGACGCTGGAGCCGCTGCGCCGCGAGCTGAACGCCGCCCTCGGCCGCTCGTGGGAGGAATGGGAGGTCCCGCGCGACGCCGGCGACCCGTGGCCCGCGCCGGCCGCCGCGGCCTGGAAGCGCTTCGAGGCGGCCGGAACGGACGAGGCCCGGACGGCCGCGTTGCAGGCCGTCAACGCCGCGCTCGACCGCGGCTACACGCTCGCGGATCCCCCGGCGGAGCCGCGCGACCCCTGGCCGGCCGCCGCGGCCGGCGCGCACGGCCGGTGGTGGGAGGCGCGCATCGCGCGGCAGCGGGAGATCGACGCCTCCATCGCCGCGCGGGCCGACGTCGAATACCTCTACGACAAGCCGTACGAGGACGGCCGGAAGGTGCGCGTCGCCGGCCCGTTCACGGTCGAGAGCCTGTCGCCGCACCGCCTGCTGGCCCTCGACGAGCGCGACGAGCTGATCGACCGCGTCGCCGAACGCGCGCCGGCGTACGGTTCGGCGGAGGAATTCGCGGCGACCATCCTCGGCCACCTCGCCGTCGCCGGCGTGCAGCAGGCGCGCAAGGCCGACCGCATCCGCTTCACCGCGCTCGAACCGTGGCCCGGCGTCCTGATCTGCGCCGAGGGCCGCTACGTCGAGGGGGACGCGGAAGACGGCGCGGCCGGGGCCGAGCGGCGGGCCGGCATCGTCGTCGGGCCGGAGTTCGGCACCCTGGCCCGGCAGGACCTCGTGCGCGCGGCCCGCGAGGCCGGCGACGCCGGCTTCGACGTGCTGATCGCCTGCGCCTTCAACTACGAGCCGCACGCCACGGAGTTCGACCGCCTCGGCGCCCTCCCGGTGCTGAAGGCGCGCATGAACGCCGACCTGCACATGGCCGGCGACCTCGCCAACACCGGCAAGGGCAACCTGTTCGTCGTCTTCGGCGAGCCGGACATCGAGATTCTGCGGCCGGACGGAGACGGCGAAGCAGGCGGAGACGGCGCCGCCGGAGAAGAACCCGCCGCCGGCCGCGAAGCAGGCGGAGACGGCGCCGCCGGAGAAGAAGCCGCCGCCGGAGAAGAACCCGCCGCCGGCCGCGAAGCAGGCGGAGACGGCGCCGCCGGAGAAGAAGCCGCCGCCGACGGCCGCATCCAGGTGAAGATCAACGGCGTCGACGTGTTCCACCCGAGCACCGGCGAGGTCCGCAGCGACGGCGCCGACGGCATCGCCTGCTGGTTCATCGACACCGACTACGACGACGAGAGCTTCTTCGTCCGCCACGCCTACTTCCTCGGCGCCGCCGACCCCTACAAGGCGCTGCGGACCACCCTGAAGGCCGAGATCGACCCCGACGCCTGGGCCACGCTCCACAGCGACACGTCGCGGCCCTTCGAGAGGCCCGCGTCCGGCCGCATCGCCGTCAAGGTCATCAACCACCTAGGCGACGAGGTGATGAAGGTCTTCCGGGTGTGAAGGAGAACGCCGGAACCGGAAACGCCGCCCCGAAGAGGCCCCTTCCGCCGCACGAAAGCGATCGCCCGATGACCCTGGCGCCCCGACGGGAGTCGAACCGCGAAATCTGCTTCTCGCAAGGCAAGCCGTGCGTGTACCAACCCGAGGACGACCCTGAAGTCATTCGAACCGAATGGCCGAACGGAACCGTGGACGAAGTCGATTTCGCGCGAAACACGCGGAAACGGCGATGGCCGGACGGCGCGACCGAAACGCGGACGGCCGACACCGAGTTCCCGTGCCCGCTGTGGCCGCGCCCGAACCACCCGTAGCGATGCCGCGTCTCGTCATCGTGATCGGCGGAAACGGAGCGGGAAAGACCACCTGGGTCAACAGGCACAGGGATGCCCTTCCCGCCCGGTTCTACAACGCCGACTCCATCGCCGCGGGTTTCGGCGACTGGAACGACGAGGCGCGCCAGCGAGAAGCCCGTCAAGTCGTCGACCGGCCTCGACCAACGCTTGCAGGCTCTCGCGGTCCCAGACGCTTCAGGAATCCGAACCGCCCCGGGCGCCCAGTTGGCCGTCTCGTCCGAGTCGCTGATCGACTCGCGGCGCATCATGCCGTTTCCGGGTTCTGGATGCGCGCGGCCGGCCGGCCGTGACCGAGAAACCGCGCCAACTCCGCCAGCAACCACGCCCGGTCCAACGTCTCGCATTCCCATATCACCAGCACCTTCCAGCCGAGCGCCCGTAGAGATCTGACGTTCCGTCGATCCCGTTCCACGTTCTTCGCGAACTTGTCGCGCCAGTAGACCGCGCGGGTCTTCGGCATCCTCGTCCGGCCGCAGCCGGCGTGCCGATGCCAAAAGCATCCGTGCACGAAGATCACCTTTCCCAAGCGGGGAAAGGTGAGGTCCGGCGTGCCCGGCAGATCGCGGCGATGAAGGCGGAAGCGGTAGCCCAAATGGTGCGCCGCTCTGCGAACCACTCGCTCGGGAGTGGTGTCGGTCGCCCGGACCCGCCGCATGACCGCGGACCGCGCGACGTCGACGGAGGTTTCGCCGAGACCCTGATCCCCGTTCATTGCGCGCCCCTTTGGGAGTCGAACGCCGCGCTCCGGTCCATCGCGTCCATCGTTGCCGCCCATTCCCGCCGACCGTGAACGACCGCTTCTCTACACCGCCATGGCCGATTCCGTCAAGAACTCGTTGACTGACCGCGCCGGCCGACCACGACGCGCAGCCGCCCCGGCCGTCGCCGTCGAACGCCGGAGGCGCGCCTGCCACAACCTGCCCCATCGCCCCATCCCGACCCTGACGCGACACCCGCCTTCGCCGAACGAACTGCTCGATGACCGGGATTCAGCCCGCCGGTTCCCGCGCCGCGGAGAACCCGCCGCGCCGCCTCCTCCGCCGCCTGCGCCTGTTCCTCCGGCCATTCACCCCGGCGGGCCGGGCCGCTGTCGCCACGCCGCCGACCACGCACCCCGGCGTTGATTCTCGCCGCCGATGACGCTACACTGTCCATGAGCAGGCCCCCGCCGCCTCGGGCGGAGACGATGATGGCGACGGCTACGTCCCCCACGATCCACGCTGTTGACCTCTTCTGCGGGATCGGCGGCCTCACGCACGGTCTCCGCCTGGCCGGCGTCAACGTCACCGCCGGACTCGACAACGACCCGACCTGCCGACACGCCTACGAAACCAACAACGTCGGCGCCCGGTTCCGCTGCACCGACGTCCGAGACGTCCATTTCACCGACCTTGAACCCCACTACCGATCGGCGGCCGTCACCGCGCTCGTGGGATGCGCGCCTTGCCAGCCGTTTTCCGCCCACAACCGCCGCAAAGGGAAACCGGCCGCCGATTGTTCGCTCGTCACCGAGTTCGCCCGCCTCGTCACCGAGGGAACGCCCGACCTCGTCTCCATGGAGAACGTACCGGGCCTGGCGAAGCATCCAGCGTTCGCCGATTTCCTCGACACCCTCGCCGCTCTCCAGTACCAGTCCACGGCGGCCATCGTCTCCTGCGAACGCTACGGCGTTCCGCAGAAGCGGCGTCGCCTCGTCCTCGTGGCGTCCAGGCGTGGTTTCATTTCGTTGGCCGAACCAAGCGTGGCGCCGTGCACCGTCGGCGATTGCATCCGAGACCTTCCCATCATTGAGGACGGCGCGGTTTGCTCGGATGATCCCGCGCACACCGCCCTGCGGCTGTCGCGGACGAATCGCGAACGAATCATTCAGTCCAAGCCGGGCGGATCGTGGAAGGATTGGGACGACCACCTAGTCAACGAATGCCACAGAAACGCCCACTATCCCGCGCCTTACGGCCGCATGCGATGGGACGATTTCGCTCCTACGATCACAACGCAGTTCTGCTATTACAGCACAGGCCGCTTCGGACATCCGGAACAGGATCGTGCGATCTCCGTTCGGGAAGGAGCCTTGCTGCAAACGTTCCCGCCCGAATACGTTCTGGTCGATCCCGATAATCCGGCAACGATCCGCGAATTGGCTCGCCATATCGGCAACGCCGTGCCGGTCACTCTCGGCAGCGCCATCGGCGCGTCGTTCATGGAGTCCCTGGATGCCTGAGCGCCGCTACGTGATGCGACTCAGCCTCAACGTGCTCGACCACTTGGGGTTGTTCCTGTACAGCAACACGTCCGCCGTCTTGGCCGAAGCCATCGCGAACGCTTGGGACGCCGACGCGAATCGAGTGGCCGTCGACGTGGACGCGGCCAACAGGACCATATCGGTGACGGACGACGGCGTCGGCATGAACCTCGATGACATCAACGAAAAGTTTCTGTGCGTCGGCTACCGAAAACGGACCGGCGTGAATGAGTTCCGCACTCTGGCGGGCCGGAAACCGATGGGACGCAAGGGAATCGGCAAGCTGTCGTTGTTCTCCATCGCCAACAGGATTTCCGTTTACACGAAAAAGGCGGAAGATCCGCCGGAGTCATTTCGCATGGAGGCTGTGAAGATCAAGGAGGCCATCGAGGCCGAAAATGCTTCAATAGCGAAGGAATACGAGCCCGAGAGGATCGATTTCGATCAAGACATAGCCGAACATGGGACGATCCTGAAGATCGAAGATTTGAAGCTCCGCGTCACTAGCGTCTCCATCGCTGGCCTCAAGAAAAGAATCGCTCGCAGGTTCAGTGTCCTCGGTGACGAATTTCAAGTATCGGTCAACGGCGACGAAGTCACTTTCAGGGATCGCGATTACTTCCACAAGGCCAGGTTCATCTTTCAGTACGGCGGGGATTACGCCCGGCATTGCGCCAACCTGGACAGCGACGATGGCAAGCCCATGAAATACAACCGGCCTTTCCGGTTCAATGACAGCGGTCGGAAGGTCGAGGCCGGAATCCACGCGATAAGTGGCTGGATCGCGATCGCGCGCCGGTCCAACGATCTCGACGGAAAGGGCGACGACGAAGACAATCTGAACAAGATCGCGATCGCGGTGCGGGGCAAGGTGGCCCAGGAAGACGTCCTGCAAGGTTTTCGTCTCGGCGGGATGATCACCAAGTACATGTTCGGCGAGATCAACGCGGACTTCCTGGATCAGGACCAAAAGGAAGACATCGCTACGTCCAGCAGGCAGAGCATTTTGGAGGACGATCCTCGATTCAAGGCGCTGAAGTCATTTCTGCGCGACGAGTTGCGGTACATCTGGACGCGGACGAACAAGCTCAAGGAACGGAAAGGTCTCGAACGGGCCCTCCATGACAACCTTCCGCTCAAGGAATGGTACGAAGGTCTGCCGCCGAAATTGCAACCCAGAGCAGCGAAGATATTCGCGGAGATCGACAAGGCCAATATCGACGAAGACAGGAAGAGAGATTTCTACGCGAACGGAGTTCTGGCTTTCGAACGGCTCATGCTGGATACAGCGGTGGAAATTCTGGACGGCATCGATGAATCCAATTTGCAGGCGTTTCTTGATTTTCTTGCAGACGTTGACGCCATCGAAGCGGCGCGATTTGGCGAAATCGTCAGGGGGAGGCTGGAAGTCATACGAAAATTTCATGGTAAATTGACGGAAGACGCACGCGAACGAGTGCTTCAGGAGTACGTCTTCGATCACTTGTGGCTTCTCGATCCGGCTTGGGAACGGCCCACTCAGTACGCGAACATGGAAGAGCGAATTCAAGCCGCCGCGCAAAGCTCCGTGCGGCTCGACATTCGGTATAGAAGAGTGGCCGCGGAGCATGTCGTCCTGGAGTTGAAACGTGGTTCGCGACGATTGACAAAAACGGAGATCGAGGAGCAGTTGACGAAGTATATACGAGCCGTGCGCGCGGAAATAAAGAAGGTTCCCGATCAAGACAGACTGCCCATATGTGGCATTTGTCTCGTAGGCAAGCTGCCGCAAGGTTGGGAGAATCCCGAAGAGCGTAGAATAGACGAGGACTCTTTGCGACCGCGCCGGATCCGTGTGATCACTTATGACGAGCTGATAGACAACGCGGAGTCGGCCTACGCCAAGTTCTTGGAGGCGGCAAGAGACAAGAAGAGGCTCAATGTGCTTCTTGAAAATATTCGCAATTACGAACGTTGAGCGCGTAGATGGACCGGCCTTTCCAGTGGGTTGCTGCCTCTGGTGCGGGCCGGCGTGAAGTTCGTGGACGGCCAGCCGGAGGCGCGTGGCAAGACGGAGACGGAGACTCGGAAGGAGGCTGCCTGATTCACGCCAGAACCCCGATCCACAACAAATTGACAATATCTCGACTTTCGGATGGCCTGTACAATGTGATGAACGACGAGAAGATCCTGGTGTTCCGGAAGCCGGATCGTCGTCGCCGGGCGAGACGGCGGGCCGTCAAATTGGGAGAAGACCGATGAGGCAGCCTTTGGCGGCCGAACACCTGCCGGACGGGGCGTTGCTCCTGACCTGCTCCAGCCATGAGGGGCGGTGCAAGGGGCTGCTGATCCGTGCGGTGGGTTGGTCACCGGGGGAAGCGGTTCTGTTTCGCTACGACGACGACAACCCCGTGCGCGACCATAACCAGCGGTGGATGGAATCAGCATTTCAAACGATCGCCCCCCGGGTGACGGTTCTTCCGTTCACGGAGGACGACCCCGTCGAAAGTCTCCGCGGGAACATGGGGAAGCTGCGGGGGGCGGTGGCTCGTTCCGCCGGTCGGGGCGTCGTCATCGACATGTCCGTCTTCACCAAGCGACACCTGTTGATGACGCTGCGGTGGCTTGACGACCTGGGACTCTGGGACGGCCTGCACGTCGTCTACAGCGAGCCGGGCGACTATCTGGCGTCGGACCACGTCCCGCTTTCGTTCGGGCTGGCTTCCTTTCAGCAGGTGCCCGGGTTCTCCGCCTGTCCCGATCTGAGCCGGCCGGTTCACCTGATGCTGTTCCTGGGATGCGAGGGCGACCGGGCCTGGGCCGTCCACGAACGGATCCAGCCGACGAGGACTACCTTGGCGGTTCCCGATCCGCCGGACAGGACCGATTGGGCCGGACGAACGGAACGGTTCAACCGGGACCTGCTGACGCTGGTCGGCGAACGGGAGGTTCGGAAGACCGACGGGTTGGATCCCGACGCGGCGCGGGCCACGCTTGCGGAGGTTTTCGGAGGGGCGGGGAGAAGCGGCGTCGCGCGTATCGTCTGTCCGCTCGGCACCAAGCCGCAAACCCTGGGCATCTACGACTACGTCAGGCAGGCGGACGACCCGCCGGCGATCGTCTATGCGCGCCCGCTGCGGCGCAACCACGCGTTCTCCACGGGGATCGGTTCGACGTGGCTGCTCAAGACGGCCGGGGGCGCATGAGACTGGCGACGAGACTGGACCGCTATCCGGGCAAGATGGTGTCCAGGCTGGCGGACCGGCTGATCCGGCGCTACGCCGACGGGGCGCGGTCGGTGTTCGATCCGTTCTGCGGATCGGGCGCGATCCTCGCCGCTGCCGATCGAGCGGGACTTCCGGTGTCGGGCATCGACGTCAATCCGATCTCGGAACTGTTCTGCCGCACCAGGGTGCAGAAATTCGACCCGGCCGGCGCGCGGAAACTCGGCAGGGCGTGGGTGGAGGCGGCGCAAGGCCCCGTCACGCCGCTGCCGGGTCGACTGGAGCGGGAAGGACTACTGGTTCACGCCGCGCACGCTCGACAAGTTCGAACGCTTGAGAGCCGCCAGCAAAAGCGTCGATCTCGGGAACGCCCCGGAACGCTGGCCGGTTCTTCTCAGTTACGTTCTGGCCGTCCGCCTCTGCTCGAGAGCCGATCAACGAAGCCCGAAGCCGTTCATATCGCGGCACGCGCGCCGTTCGAGAGCGGGGCGGCATTTCGATCCGAACGCAATCATGCTGAACCTGCTGGATGAGCTTTCGGTGCTCTACGGCGAGGTCGGCGGAACGGAGAACGACACGCGTTTCGCGTGCGCGGACGTCTGCGCTCCGCGCGGCGGCCCGAGCGGCCTCGGCAGGCACTCGCACGTCATCACGTCGCCGCCGTACGTCAACGCGCAGGACTATTTTCGGAACTTCAAGCTCGAGCTGCATCTGCTCGAGGGTGTTCTGCCGTTCAAGGTGAGCGGCCTGCGAGAGCGATTCGTGGGCCGCGAGCGAGGCCGCCTGCTGGAAGGAGTGCCTCGGGAGTCCATCGACCGGGACTTCATGCTGGCTCCGGTGTTGAGGCGCTTGCAGGCTCGGAAACCGCGGCTTTGCGCCGTCGTCCACCGGTATTTCTTCGACATGGACAATGCGTTGAAGACGGTGAAGGAAACGTTGGAAGACGGCGCCTGTCTGGTAGTCGTGTGCGGGGACAATCTGATCGGGGGAATGAGGATATGCACCTGGAAAGTCCTGCATGCGATCATCGAAGCGAAGGGATTCGTGCTCTTCGACCGGTTCAGGGATCCCATTCGCGACAGACTGCTTGCTCCGAAGAGGTTGGGCCATCGGGGACTGATAAAGGAGGAAGTCGTGTCGGTCTACCGGCTCCGCCGCGTCGCTGGCCCAAGCGTCTGAAACGGCGTTGATCCGGAATCCGCTCTAATGAAATGATCGGGAGGTCACCTGTGGAGGAACCGTTTCTGGACCTGACGACGTACACCGACGGCATCAGGGCCGGCTGGAAGACGGGCGACGTGTACCGCTTGATCATCCGCGAGGCGCCCCGCCTGTTCCACGCCAGCAGCCGGGAACAGCAGCGGCGGATTCTGCGGCGACGGCCGCCGCTTACCGGCACGCCGTGGGATGCGTTTCTCGCGGCCACGGTCGAACACGTGGCGGTGCTGCACGGACATCGGCCGCCGGAATGGGTGGAGGAGCCTGAACGATTTCTCGACCCGCCGTGGATGCCGACGAAGAATCGCCACGCTCGGGCGGAAGCCTTCGGTTATGCTCCGGCCGCCTTCATCCGGCACGGCGCGCTGCCGGACCCGGCGGACCTTGATCAGCGCGGGGGAGAACGCCATGCATGGACGCCTCGACCGTGAACGGATCCTGGATCTGTTCGGAAAACTGTCGGCGAAGCTGGAAATGAAGGGCGTGCGGGCGCACATCTATCTGGTCGGGGGCGCCATGATGACGCTGACGTGGAGCGAGAACCGAACCACCTGGGACATCGACGGCCGCATAGACCACGGGCATCGGGAGGTGACGGAGGCGGTGCTGGAAATCGCGCGGGCGGAGAACCTCCGGGCACGTGGCTCAACGAACAGAACACGCCGTACATGCCGACCGGCGACGATCCGGAAGCTCAACGGGTATTCGAGTCGGTGAGTCTTGTCGTGACCGGCGCGTCTCCGAGACGCCTGCTCGCGATGAAACTGGAGAAGGGCCGGCTTGGAGATCAGCCGGACATCGAGGTCCTCATGCGCCTTCTCGGTATAGGATCGGCGCGGGAAGCGCTTGCGCTGCACAGGGAAGTTTACGGTGGCGGCGTGGTGAACAAGAAGACGCAACTGTTTCTTGAAGAACTTGCCGCGAAGGCGGGGGGACTGGGCGAAGAGAAGCGATGAGCATGGCGCAGGCGTCGCCGACGGACGCCCCGGATCGGAGCCGGCGTCACGGCCGGCGGGCGAGCTTCTCTGGTTCATCGGCAGCGGTGGAGGCAGGATGGACAGCGGGATGACGCGGCAAGGGAGAATCGAAGGGCTGCTGGCGTCCTTCGCCGAGCTCGACGACAGGCTGCGGCGGCGCAAGGTGCGCGGGCACGTCTATCTGACTGGAAAAACCGCGGTCGCGTTCGCCGTGAGAACGAACGACGCGGGAGAAGTCGAATACCTGGGCGCCGGAACGGTCGAGGAAGCGGTCACGGAGACGCGGGGGGGCGATGCGGCCGGCGACTGGTTGACGGAAGTCGGCGAGACGTTCGGCGCCGCGGACAGGCGAACCGTGGCGCCGGCGGTCTGGAACACCCCGCATCTGGTGGTGACGGGAGCCGGAGCGTCGCACGCGGCGGCGGCGAAGTTGCGGTCGGAACAACGGGACGGCGGCGATGAGGTCAACCAGCTCGTCGGACGGTTGGACCCGCGAACCGACGACGAGTGATCCTCGTCCGGGGGAACCGGAGGAAAGGAGGGGGCTGCGCCGACAGTCCCGCACCTGGCGACTCGCCGGGTCCGTCGACTTTCGGACGTGTTCTTCGACCGGTTCCAGGGATCCCATTCGTGACAGACTGCTTGCTCCGAAGAGGTTGGGCCATCGGGGATTGATGAAGGAGGAAGTGGTGTCGGCCTGCCGGCTCCGCCGCGTCGCTGGCCGAAGCGTCTGAAACGGCGCCGCCTGGAACCCGCTCCTGGCGTTGCCGCGGTCCACGTAGTTTCCAGGCCGACGCTGACGATTTCTCCCACCGCGCCCCGTCTCGAACACCGTAGCCGACCCCGCATCCGGGACGATGGCGCCTGTCGCGGGCGGCGTTCCGCGCGCGGGCCGCTCCCCACGCGCGGAGCGCGACGCGGTCGCCGTGGTCGCCACGCCCGGCGTACAATCGCGCGTGGCCGACTCGCCGAGGCCGAGGAGGAGTGTGGAGATGAAGATCGCGTGCTGGTTCATCGACACGGACTACGGCGACGAGAGCTTCTTCGTCCGCCACGCCTGCTTCCTCGGCGCCAACGCCCGCCATCTCCAGAGAAGCGTTGGCGCTGGCGCAGCGGCTCGTCGCCGCGGGGGGCGTTCCATCGCGGGCGGCGCAGGATGCCGCGCACGTCGCGATCGCCGCGGCGCACGGCGTGGAGTTCCTCGCCACGTGGAACTTCCGGCACATCGCCAACGCAACGGCCCGGCGGCGCATCGAAGCCGTTTGCCGCGACAGCGGCTTCGAGCCGCCCGTACTGTGCACACCCGAGGAACTCGCGGAAGCCCAGGAGGTGGACGATGACCGATGATCCCATCATGGCGGAACTGCGCGCGGCACGCGACCGGCTCGCGGCCCGGTTCAACTACGACATCGAAGCGATCTTCCGGCACATCCAGGCGGAGGAGGCCCGATCGGGCCTGACGTACGTGCAGTGTCCGCCCCGTCCGTCCGAGGCGGCGCCCGGCGAATCCCGCGCCCGGGGACGCGCCGTCCACGCGGCCGCACCCCCCGTGAGCGATCGGGAAGACGTTGGATGACGCGACCGAGTGTGGCCTCCTTCCGCGCGAGGGTTCAGCACGCCCGACGAGTTGATGGAGGGCATCGAAGATGGGACGTGACCCTGGCGTTGCGGAGGTTCGCGCGGTTCGGGAGAGGCTGGCGGCCGAGTGCGGGAACGATCTCCAGGAGTTCCGCCGGCGTTACGCGCAACTTCAAGGGAGCGGCAGATCGCCGGACCAGATATTCGGACATCTTCAGCAATACGCCGGCACGGGCGGTGACCCCGGGCGGCAGGCGGCCGCGCTGGCCGTCCTGTCGTACTTCTTCGAGCGCTGCGACATCTTCGAAGATCCGCGAGACGAGCCATGATCCTGCCGTCGAAACACATGGGAGTCGACCGCGCGCTGATCGGTGTCGGCGCCGAGGTGCTTCGCGTTCTCGGTTCGCCGATGACGGTGTCGAAGCTCTGGGACGAGATCCGATCGCGCCGGTCCGCGGACGCATCCAGCCCGGTCATCGACTATCGCTGGTTCGTGCTCGCGCTCGATCTGCTCTACCTCATGCGGGCCATAGAATTCGATCGCGGCCTGATCCGCAGGGCGGCGTCATGATCCGGGAAGTGAGCAGCGACCGGGAGTCGTTCAAGACGCTGACGTTCGGTCCCGGACTCAACGTCATCCTCGCCGACAAGAGCCAGGGCGCGAGCGACCGGCAGTCGCGCAACGGCGCGGGCAAGTCGAGCTTCGTCGAGCTGATCCACTTTCTGTGCGGCGCGGACGCCCCGCCCGCCGGCATCTTCCGGTCGGCCGCCCTGCGGGACTGGACCTTCCGCGCGTCCCTGGACGTCGCCGGAGCGGCCTGTTCGGTTTCTCGAAGCGGCCGCGGCCCGGGACGGGTTCACGTCGCCGGCGGCGTCGACGACTGGCCGCCGGCGTCGAATCGAAGCCTGCCGCTGCTTCAGGACGGGCCGGAGTCGGCGCCGGCGGCGGCTCGCCGGGAGCTTTCGAACGAGCAGTGGAAACGCATCCTCGGCGCGCGCTGGTTCGGATTGCCGCTTGACGACGGCGAGGACGCCGAGCGGTTTCGGCCGACGTTCCGCTCGCTGTTCTCGTTCGCGGCCCGGCGCCAGGAGAGCGGGGGCTTCCAGAATCCCGTGCAGCATTCGACGATGCAGCAGCCGTGGGATCGGCAGGTGGCGGTTTGCTGCCTCGTCGGTCTCGACTGGACGATTCCCGGTCGTTTTCAGGAATTGCGGGAGCGGGAGAAGGCTTCGAAGGAACTTCGCAGGGTTGCGCGTTCGGGCGAACTCGGACGCTGTTTCGGCAACGCGGCCGAATTGCGGACCCGATTGACCGTCGCCGAGGATCGGGCCGCCCGCCTGCGCGCGCGGCTCGACGACTTTCGTGTCGTGCCGGAGTACCGGGAACTGGAGCGCGAGGCCAGCGGCCTCACCGGGCGGATCGACGATCTGAACATCGAGAACGTCGTCGACCACGATCTGATTCGTGAGTTGCAAGCGTCACTGGCCGTTGAACAAGCGCCGGAATCCCGGGATCTGGCGAAGGTGTATCGCGAGGCCGGCATCGTGTTGCCGGACCTGCCCCGCCGCCGGATCGAAGCAGTCGAGCGATTCCATCGCGCCGTCGTCGAGAACCGGCGCTCGCATCTGGGCGGCGAGATCGAGAGCGCGGAGCGGCGCATCGCCGAGCGGGATCGGACGAAGAACGAACTGGACGAGCGGCGCGCCCGGATCATGGGGTTGCTGAAGTCGGGCGGCGCGCTGGACCATTACACCGGCATGCGCGAGGAACTCGGACGAATCGAAGCAGACGTAGAGATGCTGCGGGAGCGGCGCGGCGTGACCGAGCGCCTCGACAGCGCGAAGACGGATCTCGACATGGAGCGCACCGGCCTGCTGAAGGCGCTGCGGGACGACGTCCGCGAACGCGAGTCGATCGTTCGAGCAGCCATCCTGGGCTTCGAAGAGCTGTCGCGCTCGCTTTACGAAAAGGCCGGAAGCCTGCGGATCTCCGATACGCCGAACGGCCCGCAATTCGAAGTGCACATTGCGTCGGAGCGGAGCAAGGGCATCACGAACATGCAGATTTTCTGTTTCGATCTCATGCTGGCGGAGCTCTGCGCCCGGGAAGGGCGGTGGCCGGGATTCCTGATTCACGACAGCCATCTCTTCGACGGCGTCGACGAACGGCAAGTCGCCAAGGCGCTCCGGATCGGGGCGCAACGCGCGGACGCCGCCGGCTTTCAGTACATCGTGACGATGAACTCGGATTCCGTGCCGGCGGAGGGGTTCACGGATGGATTCGACGTTCGGGACCACTTCGTCGAAACCAGGTTGACGGATGCGACGGAGACGGGGGGCCTGTTCGGCATCCGGTTCAATTGACGCCGGTGACGGCAGGAAACCCGTTGCCCGGAGTCTCGCCCGAACTTGACTTCCCCGCCATGTTTCCATCAATATCGTTGGCAACGCAGTCGTTGGCAACGCAGTCGTTGGGGGGCTGATGGCGGGGTTGAAGAAGGCGGGGGCGAACTGGGTCGACGGCGAGCGCTTCTTCGACCGGGAGGCCGAACTCGACGTGCTCTCGGAGCGGGTGCGCAACGGCACCCACACGCTGCTGACCGCGCAACGGCGGATGGGCAAGACGAGTCTGGTGCGCGAGTTGCTGCGGCGCCTGAAGGAAGAAGGGCGCTTCCGGACGGTGTTCGTCGACCTGGAAGCTGCCACCACGGCGGCGGACGCCGTGGTGGAGATCGCGGTTCGGTCGCGGCCTGAACGGCACGCATGGTCCCGGATCAAGTCCGGGTTCGCCAACGTCGTGCATGAGCTCGGCGATCGGATCGAAGAGGTGTCCGTCACCGAGTTGAGCGTGAAGTTCCGGGCCGGAGTCGACGACGGCAACTGGCGGCAGAAGGGCGACGAGGTCCTTGCCGCTCTGGCGGACCACGATCGGCCGGCCGTGCTGGCGATCGACGAGTTGCCGATCCTCGTCAACCGCATGCTCAAGGACGAGGACTACCGCATCACGCCGGAGGGGAAGCGGGCCGCCGATGAATTCCTGGGCTGGCTGCGCTGGAACGGTCAGGAACACCGGGGCGGGATGTGCCTGATCGTCTCCGGCAGCGTGGGCCTGGAGCCGATCCTGCGCCAGGCGGGACTCAGCGCCCACGCGAACATTTTCGAACCCCTGGATCTGAAACCCTGGGACGAGCAGACCGCGCGGGCCTGTCTCGCCGCGCTGGCCGAGGGTTGCGGCCTCGACCTGCCCCTCGCCGCCCGCCGGGAGATGTGCCGCCGGCTGCGGTGCCTGGTGCCGCACCACGTGCAGCGCTTCTTCGACAGCCTGGACGAAGACCTGCGCATGGCCGGCCGCCGGAACGCATCGGAAGAAGACGTCCAGCGCGTCTATACGGACGAGATGCTCGGCGTGCGTGGACAGGCGGACCTGGACCACTACGAGAGCCGGCTGAAGCTGGTCCTCGGACCCGTGGGCTACCGCGACGCGCTCGACCTGTTGACCCAGGCGGCGGTCGACGGCGGCGTACTGAAACGGGACGCCATCGACCGGTGCCGTGACTACTTCCGCGCGCGGGCGGCGGCCGAGCCGGTCGAGATCGGCGACGTGCTGGGCGTCCTCGAACACGACGGGTATCTGGAGAAGCACGAAGACGGCTACCGCTTCGTGTCGGGCCTGCTGGCGGACTGGTGGCGCGCCCGCCACGGACGGCACTTCGTTCCCGTCGAGCGGCGCGCGGCGCGCCCGGGAGCATGACGCGATGGCCGCGCCCGTCCGCAAGTACAACCCGGGTTTCCTCACCGACGACGAGCTGGTGGCGTCGTTCCGCGTACGGACGGCGGAGTTCGAAATGCTCGTCGAGACCCTGCGCGAGTGCACGGGCGCCTCGAATCCGCACCAGATCGTGATCGGTCCGCGCGGCAGCGGAAAGACGAGCCTGCTCCTGCGCGTCGCGGCCGAGGCGCGCCGGGACGCCGCGCTGGCCGCGCTCTGCTTCCCGGTCGTCTTCGCGGAAGAGAGCTACGAGGTCGCCACCGCGGGAGAGTTCTGGCTGGAGTGCCTGACGCAACTGGCCGCCCGGGCGGCCCCGTATCGGGAAGACGAACCCGACCTCGACCGCACCGTCGGCGAGCTGCGCGCCGTCCGGGACGACCGCGTTCTGGGCGATCGTTGCCTCGGCGCGCTGCTGGACTTCGCGGACCGGCGCGGCCGACGCCTCCTGCTGATGGTGGAGAACCTGAACACGTTGTTCAGGGACGTGGCCGATCCGGACGCCGGGTGGCGGCTGCGAAAGGTCCTCCAGACCGAGCCGCGGATCATCCTGTTCGCGAGCGCGACCAGCCGGTTCGACGAGATCGACCGGCCCGACCGCGCCCTGTACGACATGTTCCGGGTCCGCACGCTGCGCCCGCTCGACACGGATCAATGCGCCGTGCTCTGGAAGGCGGTGGCCGGCCGCCCCGCCGCGCGCGAAACGGTCCGTTCGCTGGAGATCCTCACCGGCGGCAGTCCGCGGTTGATCGCCATCGTCGCCCGCTTCGGCGCCGGCCGTTCCTTCCGCGAGCTGATGGCCGACCTGCTCGACCTGGTCGACGACCACACGGAGTACTTCAGGAGCCACCTGGAATCGCTTCCCGCGCAGGAGCGCCGCGTCTATCTCGCGCTCGCCGCGCTGTGGAAGCCGGCCACGACGCGGGAAGTCGCGGACCGCGCCCGGCTCGCGCCCAGCCCGTGCAGCGCCCAGCTCGCGCGCCTCCGCGAGCGCGGCGCGGTCCAGGAAGCGGGCGGCAGCGCCAGACGCAAGCGGTACTACCTGACCGAGCGCCTGTACAACGTCTACTACCTGCTGCGCCGCCGAAGCGGCCCCGACCGTCTGGTCGAAGCCCTCGTCCGCTTCATGGAGTCGTACTATTCGCCGCGGGAGCTGAAGGACGTCGGCGCTCGCATGGTCGGCGAACTCGCCGGCTTGGACGCGGAGGCGCGTTCGCTGCACGGAGCCGCGCTCACACGGTTGATGGAGTCGCCGGCCCTGGCCGGGTACCGCGCCGACCTGGTGGCGAAGATGCCCGCGGACCTTCGGCCGGTCGAACCGGCCGCGCGGGCCGCCAGGGAGCTCTTCGAAACGAAGATCGCGACAGGCGGTTCGGAGCGGTCCGACGAGGATACGCTGGCCGGCTGCGAGGAGATGGAACGTCGGTTCGGAAACAGCGAGGATCCCGCCGTTCAGGAATGGGTCGTGAAGGCCCTCGTCGTCAAGGGAACTGCATTGCTGCAGTTGAACCAGGTGAAGGATGCATTGGATGCCTCGGACGAGGTGGAACGTCGTTTCTCGGCGAGCGATCCGATCGTCGTCGAAGCGGTGGCGAAGGCCCGCATGAACAAAGGGATCGCGCTGCGCAGGCTGAATCGACCTCTGGACGCGCTGGCGGCATGGGACGACGTTGTACGTCATTACGGTGAAAGCGAACCGGCGACCATGCAGGCAAATGTCGGTAACGCTCTCCTCCTCAAGATGGGCGTCCTCTATAAACTTGAACGGTTCGAAGATTCGCTCACCGTTGGAGATGAACTGGTCCATCGATTCGATGCAAGCGAAACACCGGTTCTGCGGACGATGGTCGCGAAAGCACTCGTCTTCAAGGGACTCACGCTAAGCACTTTGCAGCGGCTAGACAACGCACTGGCGGCATACGACGAAGCGTTGCGTCGCTTCGGAACGAACCGGGCGCCAGACTGTGGGGAAGTAATCGCATTGGCCCTCGACGGAAAGGCATATCTGGAAGTGAAGCTCCGACGGTTCGGAGCAGCCATCGGAACGGCGGGGCGGTTGATCGAATGGAGCGGCGTGGAGTCGCTGAAGTACCACCGGATTCCAGGCCACCTGATTCGGGCCAGGGCGTTTCTTGCGGAAGGGAAACGATCGGCGTGCGAGCGCGACGTCGAGTCGATGCTCGCGCTGCTTCCGGAGCATGGCCCGCTGTTCGGGGAAGTCGTCTACGCCCTTATCGATTTCACCGTCGAACTCGGGCCGGCGCGCATGCGCGAGCTGATCTCGGGGTCGCCCTCTGCCGCCCTCCTGCGGCCTCTCCTGACGGCGTTGGAAGAGGAGCTCGGACTCGAGCCGCGGGTGGCGCGGGAAGTCGAGGAAGTCGCGCAGGACATTCGAAAAGAGCTGGCGCGACGCCGCGCGGCGCGAAAATCCTCTGAGACGGGGGCGTAGAGGTCGGCCAGCGTGGAGTCCGGGTACGCGGCGCGGGCGTCGAGCACGGCTTGCGCCAGCGGATCGAGCGCGGAGTGGTCCGCGTTCTCGTCCGTCCAGCCGGGCGGCGTGGGGAACGTGTGAGCGTCGGAATACGGCCGGCCCTCACACGCCGAGTCGCCGGAGACGTTCCGCGGGCTACGGCGTCCGCGTCCCGTTCGGTTCCAACGACGTCAGGAAACTCCTGACGCCGTCGAACGCGCCGTGGTCCAGATCCCAGCGGCCTCTCTTCGCCGCCACCCCCACCGAAAAGTGCGGATCCGGCGTCGTCGCCAGATACGCGCGCGCCCGCGCCTTGTCCGGGCGGTGAATGGCGCTCCCCGAGTCCTCGGCGCATCTGAAGAACCCATCGATGCAGCGGTCCACGCCGGAGCCGGCGAAGGTCCTGCACAGCAGGGTCTCGAGCATTCCCTCCTGTCCGTCCCCCGGCAGGATCAGCACGCTCAGCGCAGGGCGCTCGCCGACGAGCTGCTCGGGACGGTCCGGCACGGGGAACTTCACGCCGGAACTTCGGATGGCGTCGTTGGCGTTGCGCAACGACGTCCGGACGCTCTGAAACGCCCTGTCCGCCGAATCGTCCGCGTCGCGAACGATTCCGATTGTTCTCACCCTCCGAAAATCGGTCACCGCCCACGCCAGCGTCTCCAGGGACTCGCGCAATCGATCCTTGCCGTCGAGCACCTGCACCTGAACGTTCCCGAGCGCCAGATGCGCGGTGAACGCCTCGAAGAAGTTGCGTTCGTCGTTGCCCTCCACCAGGAGTTGCGCTTCCTCCCGGATCGCAGCCGGCGCCATGTTCAGCGGACTTCCATGTTGTGGCGGACCGCCCCCGCGATCGCCGTAGGGCTCGGCGTGACGCAGCGGTGTCCGCCGTCTTCGGCCTCGATCCGGTGCAGCCGAAAACCGTCCGGGCCGAGCGCCTCGTGCGCCGCTTCGACGCATTCGAAGCTGTGGGTCGTCGCGAACACCTGCACGCCGAAATCCGCGGCCGCCTTCTCGATCACGCGCCACACGTCCGGCAGCACGGAATGGTGCAGTCCGTTCTCGATCTCGTCCACCAACAACACTCCGCCCTCCACCGACGCGGCGGCCAGGACGATGCGGACGACGTGCGTCATGCCCGCTCCCGCCACCGGCAACGGCATGAGCTCGGGCAGACCGACGTCCACCCAGATCATCGGCGCGCCGCTGGAGGAGTTGTCTTCGATGCCGGCCAGGCCCGGCTCCACCACCCGCAACGCGTCCAGGATCAGTTGCCCGCGCTTCCGCTTCCGCAACTGTCCCAACCTCACGGCGTCGTCGTTGACGACTCCGCCTCCCGGCTGGAGAATGGCCGCGCTGAAAGGCTCGTAGTCGTCGTCCTGCTCGACATCGAGCTTGTCCGCCGTCTCTTGCGCAGCGCTTGCGATCTTTACATTCCGATCCTCGTACTCGAACTTCAGCGAACGCCGCTCGGGAAAACCTGCCGCCGGTATTTCGTCGCGGGAGAACTCCTCCTTCGACGGTCTCTCCCACCGAATCGTCAGCTTCATGCCGCCGGCCCTGGAATGGGAACCGGAAATCTCCGGCGCCCGGTTCGTGTCCAGGCCCGAGAAAAGCGGTTTCCACCAAGTGTCCGCCATCCATCGCGGGGGCGTGCCCTGCCTCTGATTCCGAGTGACGTGGACATTGAGCGCCATGCGCGCGTTGGCGGCGCCCGACAGCAGGAAGATCGCCTCCAGCAGCGTCGTCTTGCCGACGTTGTTCCGGCCCGTCACGAGGTTGATCCGGCCCAGCGAGTCGATCCGCAGATCGCCGAAGCCCCGGAAGTTCCGTATGCGCAGTCGTTCGAACATGTACGGCCGTCCCCCCGCGGATTCTACCGCTTCCGGCATCGCCGACACTGGCCGGCGGGGTCGATCCGCGCACGGACGGCGGCTTCGTCCACGGCCGCGGCCCGGCCGCGCCTCGATGCGGTCGGTCCGCGCGCGGACGGCGGCTTCTCCGGCTCCGGCGCCCGCTCCGGTCGGTCCGCGCGCGGACGGCGGCTTCAGTCAGCGAATCCGAGGAGCCGCGGAACGAGTGTCCGTCCGCGCGAGGACAGGGCTTTCAGTGCCGGGGCTCCACGTCACGAACGCGGAGCGGGAGGAGGTTCGCGAGCCGGTTGAAGTCGCGGTCGTGATGCAGCAGCACGAGATCGTTCCGCACGGCGCAGACCGCGATCAGGCAGTCGACGCTCGAGCGCACGGTGACGCCGGCCCTGCGCGCGAGCCGATAGCAGTCGACCGCCTGCTCGAACACCTCCGTCCGCAACGGCGCCTCGACGATCGGCAGCGCGTGCAGCGCCTCGTCGGCGAGCCGGAAGGCGCGATCGTCCCGGAACCCCTGCAGCACTTCCTGCAGGACCGGAAGGCAGATGACGACTTCCTCCAGGTCCGGGAAGTCCTCGACGGCGGCCGAGGACGGGCGGCGGAACAGCTCGATCCAGACCGAGGTGTCAACCAGATACACGGCCGGCTCCCGGCGCGCCCCGGCGGCGCGGCCGACGCGGCCGGTCGCCGCGCATCTCGGCCAGATCCCCTTCCCACAGGCCCGAGCCGGCGAGCTCCAGAATGCGGCCGGCCTTCACGCGCCGCACGAACTCCGCGAGCGCCCGCTCCACCGCCTTCGAATAGGTGCGCTCGCCGCTGAGCCGCAACGCCTCGTCGAGCAGACGTTCGTCGAGCACAAGATTCGTGCGTTTCATGTGCACGATAGTATCTCGACGCCGCGGCGCCCGCGCAAGCCGTGGCCGGCTCCCGGTCAACACCGGCGGCCGCATCTCCGGAATCGGCTCCACCGCCGCGAACCGCACGGCTGTGACCGGCCGGCGGGCTCGGCCGCCGCGCGCGGACGATGGCGAGCAGAGGCGCGTGCGCGTCGTCGATCCGCTTCCCGGTCTGCGCGTGCGCCGCGCGGGTCTCGGCGCGCAGGTCGTCGATCCGCCGTTCCAGCGTCAGGCGTGACGCGGCCCGGCGGCGCCTGGGCCAGCGGGTTTCTCGAAGCGGCCGCGGCCCGTTCGACCCGTCGAGGCCGGCGCCGGCGCCTGTGCTATGCTGCCAAACACGAAACACGAAGGCTCGGGCCTACCATCTGGAGCAGCCGATGCGGTCGTCAGGCCTTGCGCGGATCGCTCTCGTGACCCTGGCGCTCTCGGGCGCCGCGCTCGCCGTCCGCTTCGCGGCGCCCGCTCCACCGGCGCCGCCGTCCGCTCCGACCCGGCCGCCGGCCGCCCTCCCGGACGACGGGATCATGGCCGGGCAGCAGCGCGGCGGGCAGGGGTTCGATCCCCGGGAGATGCTCCGCCGGCGCCGGCGGGGCACGCTCGGGCAGCCGGCCGGCCCGCACGAGTTCTACTTCACCCGCGCCATCTACAGCAGCGGCTGGGGCTGGTCGCGGTGGGCCACCGACTACCCCAAGGCGGACCGGCAGTTCATGACCGTGGTCAACCGGCTGATCGACATCGACGGCTCGCCGTACGAGAACGCGGTCCGTCTGGACGACCCGCGGATCCGGGACTTCCCGTTCCTCTACGCCCTGGAGGTCGGCGACATCTCGCTGAGCCAGGCCGAGATCGACGGGCTGCGGAACTATCTGCTCGCCGGCGGCTTCCTGGTGATCGACGACTTCTGGGGCTCGTGGGAGTGGGCCGCCTTCGAGCAGCAGATCCGCAAGGTGTTCCCGGAGCACCCGATCATCGACGTGCCCCTCGATCACCCGGTGTTCAACGCCGTCTACCGCATCGACGAGGTGATGCAGGTGCCGGCCATCGGCAACTACTGGGGCGGCCGGACCTGGGAGCGCGACGGCTACGAGGCGCACGTGCGCGGCATCTTCGACGAGAAGGGCCGCCTGATGGTGCTGATCAACTGGAACACCGACCTCGGCGACGCCTGGGAGTGGGCCGAGCGCCCGGAGTACCCGCTGAAGTTCTCCACGTTCGCGGTGGAGATGGGCATCAACTTCATCGTCTACGCGATGAGCCACTGATCCGCGCCCGGTACGCCGCCGAGTCGGCCTCCGCCAGCAGGATGGCGAGGATCGTCGAGGTGTCGACGACGATCCCGCCGATGCGCGATGTTGATGGCCATGCAGGTCATGCAGGTATCCTCGCCGGGAAATCGTAGTATGGAATCGTAGCGGACGGGCGCTCGCCGAGAGGCAGGCGGGCGCCGGCAGGCCCCGACCCGCCGGCGCTGTCGTGCGTCATCCGCGCGGGACCTCTTCACGGATCACGCGCCGAAGCGTTTGCTCCAGGTGTCCCTCGCCGGCCTCGACGTGGCCGCGCAACGCCGCGTTGATCAGCGTTTGATAGCTGGCTCCCCCCTGTTCGTGGGCCGCGCGTCTGAACCAGGCCAGCACGTCGTCGTCGATTCGGATGGTGATCCGCGTCTTGCGGGTCGACGCGCCGATCGGAGCGCCCCGCCGACTGCCGCTGAAATCGTATTCCGCCTTCATGAGCCCTGCCTCGTACCGTTCGCGTTCCCGCCGAGTCGCCTTGCGAGCCGAGATCAGCCGCGCGACGTCGCCGCGCCAGGTGAAGACCACGACCGGATCCGCCCGAGCGCATCCATGCCGAGCGACACGAGTCGTCCTCGACCGCGCGGCGGTCACGAAACGCCAGTGCTTGCTCGTCGTGCAGCACCGTTGCGGCGTCGGCGAAATCGACGCCGTGCTTGCGCAGGTTCGCTGTCGCCTTCCGGCGGTCCCATTCAAGCTCCACCTCGGTCCAGTATATGCACGCTTGTGCACTACCCGCAACGGCGACCCGGGGGGTTCCCGAGGGACAGGCGGCCCGATAGAATCAGCCGGAAAGACGGGTCCGGGGCGGTGGTGGCCGCGTCTCCTCCAGCGCCGCCGGGGGGCGGCGGCCGGCGCCCGGACAACGGCGGCGGGCCGCGCGGCCGGGGAGCCGGCGCGCGAAGCGGTATGGCTGATCAGTAGTGTCCCACATTCCTCTCCGGCCCACACCATCGCCAGTTGAGGGCCGAAGGGGTTCGGAGGGCGAGGTGGCGACGGCGTCGTGAACAGACCCGGAAGCGGACGACGTTCGAGCAGGTTGAGCTGAAGCATGGCTGATCGACCGGCGACCGTCCTGCTGACCGGCGCGTCCGGCTACGTCGGCGGGCGCCTGCTCGGCGTTCTGGAGCGCACCGGCCGCCGCGTGCGCTGTCTGGCGCGGCGTCCCGGCGACCTCGCGGCGCGGGCCGCGCCGGCGACCGAAATCGTGCGGGGCGACGTGCTCGACCGGGCGTCGCTCGACGCCGCCCTGCACGGCGTGGGCGCGGCGTACTACCTGGTCCACGCGATGGGCTCGGCCGGCGACTTCGAGGCGGAGGAGCGGGCCGGCGCCCGCAACTTCGCCGCCGCGGCGCGGGCGGCCGGCGTCGGACGGATCGTCTATCTCGGCGGGCTGGCCGCCGCCGGCGCGGACCTGTCGCCGCACCTGCGCAGCCGGCGGCAGGTGGGCGGCGTCCTGCGGGAGGGCGGCGTCCCGGTCGTCGAGTTCCGCGCGTCGGTCGTCATCGGGTCCGGCAGCCTGTCGTTCGAGCTGGTGCGCGCGCTGACCGAACGGCTGCCGGTGATGATCACGCCGCGGTGGGTCGCCGCGCGCGCCCAGCCGATCGCCGTCGACGACCTGCTCCGCTACTTGCGGGCGGCGCTGGACCTGCCCCTCGACGGCCACCGGACCTTCGAGATCGGCGGCGCCGACGTCGTCTCCTACGGCGGCCTGATGTGCGAGTACGCCCGGCAGCGCGGCCTGCGGCGGCTGCTGATCCCCGTGCCGGTGCTGACGCCCCGCCTGTCGAGCCTGTGGCTCGGCCTCGTGACCCCGGTGTACGCCCGCGTCGGCCGCAAGCTGATCGAGAGCCTGCGCCACGACAGCGTCGTCCGCGACCCGGCCGCCCGGACCGCGTTCGACGTCCGCCCGGCGGGGACCCGCGCGGCGATCGCCGCGGCGCTGCGCAACGAGGACCGGGCGTTCGCCGAGACCCGCTGGTCCGACGCGCGGTCGTCGTCCGGGCCGGAGCGGGCCTGGGGCGGCGTCCGTTTCGGGACGCGGCTCGTGGACAGCCGGACGGTCCGGGTGGCGGCGCCCCCGCCGGCCGCGTTCGCGCCGATCCGCCGCATCGGGGGCGCGGCCGGCTGGTACTACGGCGACGTCCTCTGGCGGGTGCGGGGCTTCCTGGACCTGCTCGCCGGCGGCGTCGGCCTGCGCCGCGGCCGGCGCGACCCCGAGCGCCTCGCCGCCGGCGACACCGTGGACTGGTGGCGGGTGGAGCGGATCGAACCCGGCCGCCGCCTGCGCCTGGCGGCCGAGATGAAGGTCCCGGGCCGCGCCTGGCTGGAGTTCGAGGTGACCGCCGACGCCGGCGGCTCGATCATCCGCCAGACCGCCGAGTTCGACCCGGCGGGGGTGGCGGGCCTCTTCTACTGGTACGCCCTCTGGCCGCTGCACGCCCTGGTGTTCGGCGGCATGCTCCGGGAGCTGGCGCGGCGGGCGGGCCTGCCGGAAGACGGGGGGCGGGATCCGTAGAATACGGAATCATGGAATACACGATCGGGGCGGCCGAGCTGGCCGGGAACCTCGGGGACGTGCTGGCCGGGGTGCGCCATCGACGCGACGCCTTCGTCATCGAGCGGAACGGAACATGGTAGCTCGCAAGGGAAGCGGAACCGAGCGAGTTGAGGAAAACGGCGCCGACTCCTGCAGGATGGGCCGGGCGCCGAACGGAGCCGCCCGGCGACGCTTGGCGGGCTGGAACATGCTGTTTCCCGAACCCCCGCGCGCGGGTGACCGCCGGCTGACGCGCCGCGATCTGCTCCTGCGCGTGGGACCGGGCGCGGCGGCCGCGCTGGCGCTGGGTTGCGGCCCCCGGCCGCGGCCGGACGCGGAGCGGGCGCTGGACGCCGGGTGCATCGCCGGGCGCATCGTGGGCGCCTCCCACCGGGTCGGCCATCGGCTGCGGGAGGGGCCCCTGCCGGAGCCGCAACGGGTCCGCGAGACGGCGGTGGTCATCGCGGGCGCCGGCGTGGCGGGGCTGTCCGCCGCCTGGAAGCTCGCCGGCGCCGGATTCGGCGACTTCACCGTGCTGGAGCTCGAGCCGCAACCGGGAGGCAACGCCCGGTGGGGCGAGAACGACGTCTCCGCGTATCCCTGGGGCGCCCACTACCTGCCGACGCCGACCGCCGAATCGACCGCGGTGCGCGAACTGGTCGCCGAGATGGGGCTGATCCGCGGCCACGGACCGGACGGCGAGACCATCTACGACCCGCGGCATCTCTGCCACGCCCCGTGGGCGCGCGTGTTCGTCGACGGCCGCTGGCGCCCGGGGCTGTCCGCGCGCGACGTCGTCGACCCGGACGGCGCCGACGGAGAGGCGCTCGCGGCGTTCGAGGCGCAGGTCCGGCGGTTCCGCGGCCGTCGCGACGCGCGGGGCCGGCGGGCGTTCGCGGTACCGATCTCGGCCGGCGGGACCGACCCGGAGATCCTGGCCCTCGACCGCATTTCCATGGGCGAGTACTTCGACCGCGCGGGCTGGAACTCGACGCGGCTGCGCTGGTACGTCGACCACTGCTGCCGCGACGACTACGGGTGCACGCTCGACACCACGTCGGCCTGGGCCGGGTGGCACTACTTCTGTTCGCGCCCCGCGGAGGTCGAGTACCTGACATGGCCGGAGGGCAACGGCCGCATCGTGCGGCACCTCGTGGACCGCGCGGGCGGGCGGGTCCGCACCGGCATGCTGGTCCACCGCGTCCGGCCGGCCGGGGAGGCGCCGTCCGCTCCCGCAACCGGCGCCTCGGGCGCCGGCGCGGCGGCGCCCGGAGGCGTCGAGGTCGACGCGCTGGACACCCGCGAGGAGACCACGGTCCGCTACCGGGCGCGGCGCTGCATCTACGCCCTGCCGCGGTTCACCGCGCCGCGCGTGATCGACGGCTACCCGGCCGCGGGCGCCGAGGGGTTCACCTACAGCCCGTGGCTGGTGGCGAACCTCACGGTCGAGCGCCTCCCGGAAGGAGCCGCCTGGGACAACGTGCTCTACGACAGCCCGTCGCTCGGCTACGTGGTGGCGACCCACCAGAACCTGCGGATGACGACCACCGGCCGCGGCGTGCTGACCTACTACCTCCCGCTCGCCGTCCCGAACCCGGAAGCGGCCCGCGCGTGGATGCTGCGGCAGGACTGGCGCGACTGGGTGTCGCTGATCCTCGCCGACCTCGGGCAGGCCCATCCCGGCATCGAATCGCTCGTGACGCGGGCCGACGTCATGCTGTGGGGGCACGCGATGGTGCGCCCGGCGCCGGGTTTCGTCTGGGGCGCGGCGCGGCGCGCGGCGGCGGCCCCGCACGGCCCGGTACGGTTCGCGCACTCCGACGTGAGCGGGCTCTCGCTCTTCGAGGAGGCGCAGTACCAGGGCGTCCGGGCCGCCGAGGAGGTCATGCGCGAGCTCGGCCACCCGTTCTCGAGCTCGCTCTGACGTTCCCTCCGGCCCGCCAATCGTCGCCTCTACGGCGCGGACTCCGGGGCGGCCAGACCCATCTTCTTCTTGAGCTCGGCCAGCGCGTCGGCGCCGGAGCTGGACGAGTGCGAAGACAGGGCCTTGTCGATGTCCTCGTCGATCGTCCCGCCGACGTCGCCGAGCTGGTCGTAGGCCTCGGCCAGCGACTCCTCCTCCTGGACGCGGGCCTTCATCTTCTCCAGCATGGCCACGGTGCCGCTGGCGTCCGCGCCGGCGAGCTGCTGGTTGATCTTGCGCATCGACGACGCGGTGCGCGCGCGGGCGCGCAGCGTGATCAGCTCGTTCTGGTACTTGTTGATTCGGCGCTTGAGGTCCTCCACCTTGGCCTGGAGCTGGTCGGCCATCCGCTGCTGCGTCTGGTGGTCGCCGCCCACCCGGGCCGCCTGCTGCATGGCGTCCTCCTTCTTCTCCAGCGCCGCGGCGGCCAGGCGCTCGGCCTCGCCGGCTTCCATCTCGCCGGCCGCGACGCGCTTGAGCAGCAGCATCGCCTTGCGTTCGTACTCGGCCGCGCGCTTCTTGTGGTCGTCGGCCTCCTTCTGCAGGCGGAAGGCGAGCGACTTCACCTGCGCCAGGCTCACCACCGCCGTCTGCAGGTTCTTCTTGAGGTCCCGGATGCCCTGCTCGGTCATCCTGATCGGGTCCTCCAGATGGTCGATCACGGAGTGGGCGTTCGATTCGGCGACCTTGAACATTCTGCGGAAGATACCGGCCATCGTCGTTCTCCTTCGGTCGTTCCCGGGAGTGGTCAGCGCTTCAGGTGGTCGAGCAGTTCGGCCCCGTGCTCCGCCATCGCCAGCGAGAGGGCGTCGATGGAGCCTTCCAGCTCGTTCGCGTCGAGGTTGGCGAGCTGCAGGGTGTCGCGATAGAAGATGCGCGACGCGTCCTCGTCGAGGACGAAGGCGCCGTGCACCAGCGTGTTGTTCATCTGCAGCAACCGCACGAGCAGGTTCCCCGGGTCCTTCGGCACGTGGCCGATCAACTGTTCGAGAACGACGATGGGCGGCTCGCAGTCGATGAACAGCTTCTTGATGCCGTTCTCCTCGTCGTCGACCACCACGAGCTCCTCGGCCTCGTTTTCGGCCGTGATCGTCAGCCCGAGGTCGAGCAGATAGTCCTTGACCCTGTCGAAATGCTCAGCCATCGAATGTCACGCCTCCCCGCGTGTCCCGTTCCTGCGCTCCGCGCCGCCGACGGGCGGCGGGCGGCCCGCCGCCCGTCAAGTGCATCTACGATCCGGCTCCCCCTCCGGTTCACGGGCTTCACCGGGCGCGGTTCGAGACGACCACCAGGCGGTCGTCGGCCGCGACCCGCTCGCCCGCGTCCGGGTTCGTCAGCACGTCCCCCGTCCCGCGGCGCATGATCGCCAGCGCGATCATGCCCCGCTCGCGTTTCAGCTCGGAGAACACGTCCAGGAACGGCCGTCCGCCGTATCCGTCCGGCACCGGGTGGGTCATCAGGTCGTGGCCCACCCGCGCGCTCAGCAACTCGCTCAGCACCCGGGATATGCCGTGGTCGAGGGCCGCGGTCGACATGACGCGGCTGCACAGGTCCGCGCCCACGATGATCTCGTCGGCCCCGGCCTGGCGGCAGTGGCGCGCGTTCTCCTCCCCGGCCAGCTCGACGATCACCCAGGCGCGGGTGTTGAGGCTCCTGACCGTCAGCACGGCCAGCACCGCCGTGGCGTCGCGCGCCCGGTGGTCCTGGGACCGGTCGCCCACCAGGACGACGGTGGCCGCCTTGCGGACGCCGGCCCGCGTCAGGTCGCCCTCGGTCTCCGCGCCGCGCACGAAATGGAGGTGTTCGTCGCCGGGCGCCGGATTGGTCTCGACGTCGGCCACCAGCGCGACGGGCTGGCCGGCCGAGCGCGGATCGGCCCGCAGGTCCTTCAGGATCTCCTTCGTCCGGTAGTTCCATCCGCACAGGATGACGTGGTCCTCGAGCTCGCAATCGCCCATGCCACGGTCCTTTCTCTGCCTCTGGTCGACGAACGCGCTCGCGATGGTGGCGGTGAACGTGCCGAGCACGCCGATGCCGAAGAACATCAGCACGACGCCGATCAGCCGGCCGCCGAGCGACACCGGCGAGATGTCGCCGAAGCCGACCGTCGTCAGCGTGACGATGGCCCACCAGAGCGCGTCCGGGAAGGACCGGCCCTCTTCGAAGCACGCCAGGCCGGCGGCCCCGCCCAGGACCAGCACGGCGATGACGCCCATCAGACGCAGGAGGTTCTCGCGCCGCAGGAACGCGATCAGCGCCGCCGGCTGGCGCGCCCCGAACTTCAAGCTGCTCATCTTCCGCCGACAGGACGCCGGTCCGCGGGTTCTACAGCGTCAACCCGATCAGCATCGACGCGCCCAGGTAGGTCACCCCGGCGATGACGCCGGCCCCCAGGTTCGGATCCTCCCGCACCAGCTCGTCGCCCAGCCGCGCGCCGGGCAGCAGGACCTTGTCGGCGAACAGCCGCACCAGCGGCAGCAGCACGAGCCCGGCCCCGGCGTACCAGGCGAACCCGGTCAGGCTCTCGTTCCAGGAGACGAAGTCGCCCTCGCCGGCCAGCCGGATGACGTTGCCGAAGCCGGCGAGCACGCCCGCGAACGCGGCCGCGACGGCGACGTTGCCCTTCTCTATTTCGTCGTGCAGGTCGTAGGGCGTGATCCGGTCGTACAGCATCCCGGCGGCGATCAGCGCGGCGAGCCCCGCGAGCCAGAACGCCAGCCCGGACGCCAGCCCGCCCTCGCCCGACATCGCCCCGGCCGTGATCAGGCCGACGGCGACGTAGTTGGCCCCCTCCAGGACGCCGACGCCGACGTTGCGGTCCTCGACGATCTCGCGCTCGACGGCGAACCGCGAGAACACCACCCGGTCGTTGATCAGGGCCGACACGTTCAGCAGCACGATGCCGAGCAGGCCGAAGACGGCCAGACCGATGACGTCGTCGAGCAGGCTGAACGAGGCGGGGCCGGAGACGACGCCGCCCAGCACGACGACCAGCCCCAGGTAGTAGCCGGCGGCGGCGAGGGCCGCGGCCAGGTTGCGCTTCTCGATCAGCTCGCGCCGCAGGGCGAAACCCCGGTGCAACCCGTCGTAGACGAACTTGCCGGCGGCGACCAGCACGAGCACGGCCGCGAGATGGATGAAGCCGGGCAGGATCTGATCCACCGACATGACGTTTTTCTCCCCCCGGCTACTTGCCGAAGCTGCGCATGCCGCCCGCCATGCGGCCGCGGACCCGTTGACCGAACGACCGGCTCTGCGCCGCCTGCCGCGCCTGCTGGCGGCGGAAGAAGTCGGGGTTGGTCTGGCGGGTGGCGGCGCCGTTCGAGCCGTACGTCCGGCCGCCGCCGGGCGTGGCGGGGCCGTAGTACGTCTGGCCGCGGCCGCGCGACTCCTGGTAGCCGTTCCAGTCGTCGCGGTAGATCGGGCGCCCGAAGCCGCCGATGACGTGGCTCAGCAGCGCGTACTGGCCGTAGAACTCCCAGAACGACCGCCCGCTGGAGTCCTGCCGCCACTGGCCGTAGCGCTCGTCGCCCACCTGCTGGTACCCGGGCGGGTGCGCGCCGTCGTCGACGGCGCCGTCGGCGCCCTTCGAGAGGATGACCATGCCGAGCGACTCCCGGTAGCGTTCGTAGGCGGCGCGGTCGACCTCCTGCCAGTCCAGGACCGACTCGCGGTAGACCAGCTCGTCCGACCCGGACTGCCGCTCGCCGACCACCACGCGGTACTGGTGCGAGTAGCCGAACAGCCTCTCGTCCATGTCCTGCAGGACCACGGAGTACTCCGGGAACGGCTCGAGTTGCGCCCGCAGCCGTTCGAGCGGAGACCGCGCGCCGCAGGCCGCGGCGGCGAGCAGAACGGCGCCCAGGAGGACGCCCGCGCGTCCGGCGCCGCGGCCGGGGGCCGCGCGGGCGGTCCGTGGACGCCCGCGGCCCGCGGCCGGCAGGTCGATCGGCGCAAGGCGGGCGTCGCGGTGCGGAACGGTCCGGCGGCGATTCATGCGGGACTCCCCGGGAGAATGTGCGTGAACTGGTAGTCTTCCACCGCCGAGCCGGCCGCCGCCGTGAACTCGGTCTCGCCCCACTGCTCGATGCCGACGAAGCCGGTCTCGGCCTCGTCGACGAACTCCCAGCGGACCACCGGCTCGGGGGCGCCGCCGCCGTCCGGCAGCAGGTGCCCGGCGTAGGAGGCGTCGAGGCGGTAGGCGGCGCCCCGGAAGACGATGGTCCGCGGCGGATCCTCGTGGTCGAGGATGTGCCGCTGGACGTCCCCGGCGATGTCTCCCACCGCGATCTTGTGCGACAGCGACCAGGAGCCGCCGGCGCGCTCCAGGAAGCGCTGCTCGCCGTTGGCGCTCAGCTCCCACTCCTCGACGTCGTCGAGGCCCGCGAAACGGTAGCGGGAGTGGCCGGTCACCTGCCACGTCCGCATGTCGTAGTCGACGAGGTAGCCGACCTTCAGCTTCGCCAGGACGAGGTCGGCCAGCGGGTCCACCTCGTCCTCGACGCTCTTCTTCCGGCCGAACAGCCGCTCACGCAGTCCCATGACGAACTTCGGCTCCCGGATCGAACCCCGCCGCGCGCGAGGGGCCGGTCAGCGGGGGAGGACAGGAGCCTCCGCGCGGCGAAGTTGCAACGTCGCCAAGCGTTTCCACCGCCACGTGACTCTCCTGCATGACCCCGACACGATACCACAGACCGTTTCCGTTCTCGAACCGGTTCGACGAGCCGCCGCCGACCCGCTTCGATCCGCCGCGCGCCGGTCCGGCGGAGGACGCCGTGCGCCGAACGTCGGCCCGGCCGGCCGAAGGCGCGTTCACCCGCCCGTTCTCGCCGGCGCGCGGGCGATCCGGACGGAGGCCGGGGCCCGCCCCGCGCCGCTCGCGGCGCCGCGCACGCGCCCGAACCGGCCGACGTCCCGCGCGGCTCCGTTCGGGTATTCTGTATTCATGATTCGCCGCATCCAGGCGCTCAATTTCCGTTGTCTCCGCTACGCGGACGTCCGGCTCGACCGCTTTCACGTGCTCGTCGGTCCCAACGCCAGCGGCAAGAGCACGCTGTTCGACGTCGTGGCGTTTCTCGGCGACTTGGTTCGGGACGATCTCGAAGCCGCCATAGGAAGACGCACCCGAAACTTCCAGGACCTCGTATGGGGACGGCCGAGACAGGACCCGCACTTCGAACTGGCGGTCGAATTCGAGATTCCCGAGACCACAAGGGCGCTCCTTCCGCAAGAGAAGGACTTTCGGTCGTTCCGCTACGAGATCGCCGTCCGGGAGGACGACGGACAGTTGCGCATCGACTCCGAACGAGGGCTGCTGATGTCGGAGCGCGAACCACCCGGCCCCCGGCGGACGTCCTTCTTTCCGAATCCCCCGGACGCCTGCGAGACCCTCATGATCGGCGGCGGCCGGCCGGGGTCGCGGACGATACTGAGCAAGTCTCGCCAGGGCGCCGACAATTTCAACGTCGAGGTTTCTCCGAAGCCCGGCAAGGGATGGACGACCAGCATCGCCTTCGGCCCGTTGCGCTCCACGCTGCGGAACCTCCCGGAGTCTCCGGACCGCTTTCCGATGGCGACGCACGTGAAGCGCGTGCTGAATGCAGGCACGCACTTTCTGTTCCTCGACAGCCTCGAGATGCGCCAGCCCAGCCCCCCCGGGCTCCGGCGGCGGCAGTTCTCGCCCGACGGAGCGAATCTCCCCTGGATGGTGAAGCGTCTGCAGGACCAACACGGAGACGCCTACAGGCAATGGTTGGCGCACGTCCGGACCGTGCTGTCGGACCTGAAGGACGTTCGCGTCGTGGAACGGGAGGATGACCGCAGCACGTACCTGATGCTCGTCTACGCGACCGGCGTGGAAGTTCCGTCGTGGATGGCTTCGGACGGCACGATGCGGTTTCTCTTCATCACGTTGATCGCCTATCTGCCCCGCGCCGGCGAGCTGTACCTGCTGGAAGAACCGGAGAACGGCGTTCACCCTCTGGCCCTCGACGCCATCTACGACTCGCTCTCCTCGGTGTACGAGTCCCAGGTGCTGGCCGCGACCCATTCTCCGGCGTTCCTGAGGCTGTCCAGCCCTCACGAGGTGCTGTGCGTCGCGAAGAACGACGAAGGCGCCACGGACGTCATTCGCGGCGACGATCATCCCATCCTTCGGGACTGGCGCGAATCGGTCGACATGAACGTGCTGTTCGCCACCGGGGTGATCGGATGATCGCCGACGCCGGGGACTTGGTCGTGCTCGTGGCGGACAAGGACCTCGAAGAAGCCGCGGCGGAGCTGCTCCGGCGAACCGACGACCTGGGCCTCGGGTCTTTTCGATTCGAAGTCCGGCGGCACCCGAACCACGACGGCGGATGCCGAACCGGCGCCGCCAACTTCCTGCGGCCGTTTCTGCAGAGCTACCGGCGCAGCCTCGTGCTGTTCGACCGCGACGGATGCGGCAGCAATCTTTCCCGCGAGGAGATCCAGAACGACGTGGAAGCCGACCTGTCCAGAAACGGCTGGACGGATCGGACCAAGGCGATCGTCATCGATCCGGAACTGGAAGCGTGGGTCTGGGGAGACCTGGCGCGGACCTCGATAATCCTGGGATGGGAAGACGCCGCCGGCCTCCGCCGCTGTCTGCGCTCTCGAAGCCTCTGGGAGGGGCACGGCGCGAAACCCTCGGACCCGAAAACGGCCATGCGGACGGCGATGGAGCATGCGCCCCGCGGATGCCGCAGAAAGCGCTCCGCGCGGATATTCGCCGAGATCGCGAGCGCCGCGGCCGTTGACGACTGCCGGGACGCGGCGTTCAACGAACTCGTGCGGACCCTTCGAACCTGGTTTCCACGCGCGGCCGACGTCCAGGAGTCTGCGCCGTAGAACGGCGCGGACTCCTGTTCGGAAAGGATGGGCGCCGAGCGGAGCCGTCAGGCGACGCTTGGCGGGCGGGGTCTGCGCCGTAGAACGGCGCGGACTCCTGGAGAGGATTGGTTGGGCGCCGAGCGGCGCCGCCAGGCGACGATTGGCGGGCGCTAATCGCCGCCGTACGGTTCCGGCAGCCGGTGCTCCGGGTGCGATGCCAGCCAGGACGCCATCCGCCCGCCGCGGGTCACGGCCTCGGCGATGAACGCCACCGCCGCCGACAACCGCTCGTCCGGCTCGGCGCAGCTCAGGCGCAGGAAGCCGCCGCCGGCCGCGCCGAAGCACTCCCCGCCGAGGCAGGCGACGCCGCGCGCGTCGTCGGCTCCTTCGAGCAGGAAGAGGGCCAGCCCGTGCGACGTGATCCCGTGGCGGTTGCAGACGGGCTTGACGGACGGGAAGACGTAGAACGTGCCGCCGGGCATCAGGCAGGACACGCCGTCGATGGCGTTCAGGCCGGCGGCGAGCCGCTCGACCTTGCCCCGGAAATCGGCCATCCGCTCGTCGCGCGCCGGGCCGTCGTGGGCCATCGCCGCCTGGCCCGCGAGCTGCGTGAACGGCGGCACGCACGACAGCGCCGTGTTGGTCAGCGTGCCCAGCACCTCGATGGTGGCCGGGCTGCTGACCGCGAACCCCAGCCGCCAGCCGCTCATGCTGAACGACTTGCTGAAGGTGTAGGCGGCGACGCACTGCTCGAACATCCCGGGCCGGCTCAGGAGCGTGTCGTGCCGGCCGCGCCAGACCATCGCGTCGTACGGTTCGTCGCTGAACACGGCCACGTCCCGGCCGCGGATCAGGCCGGCCAGTCCGTCGAGATCCTCCCGGGTGGCGATGCCGCCGGTCGGGTTGTGGGGGCTGTTGAGGAAGATCGCCTTCGGATTCGGATCCTCGGCCAGGAAGCGCTCCACGTCCGCCAGGCTCGGCCGGAAGCCGTGGGACGCGCGCAGCCGCGACACCACCATCCGTCCGCCGCGGCGCTGGACGTTGGCGGGATAGGTGGGGAAGTGGGGGCTGAAGACCAGCACCCCGCCGCCGGGGTCGACGAACGCCTCGCAGAACAACTGCTCGAAGATCTTGGCCCCCGGGCCGGCGATCACGTGCGCGGCGGTCGCCGGCAGGCCGTGCTCGCGGTTGACGTGCTCGGCCGCCGCGGCGCGGAAGTCGGGCGTGCCGAGCGACGGCCCGTAGTGCGTGTGGCCCTCGCGGACGGCGCGGAGGCCCGCGTCGAGCGCGGCCGGGGAGGTCGGGAACGGACTGTCGCCGATCTCCAGCTCGATGACGTCCTTGCCGGCCGCCCGCAGGCGCCGGGCCGCGGCGAGCACGGTGAACGCGGTTTCTCCCTGCACGGTGGAGGCGAAGGTCGAGTACGTGGCGGACATGTTCTACGCGCGTCTCCTGTCGGGCTCGGTGTTCCTGCCGCCCGGCCCATGACCGTGAGCTTCCAGAAATTCGGGAATCCATTTGCCCGTCGGGTCGAGTCTTCTTCGGGTCATCGGCTGTTTCCCGGATCCTCGATCAGCGTCTTGAAGGCGCGCAGCAGCTCCGCGCCGGTGGCGCCGTCGATGGCGCGGTGATCGGCCGAGAGGGTCACCGTCATCGTCGAGCCCACCGTCACCGCGCCGCCGCGGACGACGGGCCGCTCGCGGACGGCGCCGACGCCGAGGATGCAGCTCTGCGGCGGGTTGAGGATGGCGTAGAGGCTCGACACGCCGTACATGCCGAGGTTGGAGATGGTGCAGGTGCCGCCCTGGTAGTCCGCCGGCCGCAGCCGGCCGGCCCGCGCGTCCGCCGCCAGACGGCGCAGCTCGGCGGAGATCTCGGCCAGCGTCCGGGCGTCGGCCCCGCGGATCACGGGCGTCACCAAGCCGGCCGGGGTCGCGACGGCGACCGCTAGGTCCACGCGGCCGTAGACGCGCACGGCGTCGCCCGTCCAGGCGGAGTTGGCCAGCGGAACCTGCCGCAGGGCGAGCGCCGCGGCGCGGACGACGACGTCGTTGACCGTCGGGGCGCCGCTTTCGCCGCCCGGACCCGCTGCGCCGCGCGGCGCGGGCAGCCCGTCGGCCGCGCACTCGATCTCCAGATAGAAGTGCGGCGCCGAACGCTTCGCTTCCGCCGTCCGCCGCGCGGTGACCCGCCGCATCGCCGTCAGCGGCCGGTCCGCGTGGGGAGGGTCCGTCGGCGCAACCGGTAGCGGGGCGGGAGCGGCCGGGGCGGGAGCGGGCGCACCGGCCGCCGCGACGCCTTCGGCGGAAGAGCGGAGCGCCAGCTCCACGTCGACCTTCATCACCCGGCCGCCGTCCCCGGAGCCGGCCACGGCCGCGAGATCGAGTCCCGCGAGCTCGGCCATGCGCCGCGCCAGCGGCGTGGCGGGAACGTCCACCGACGATGGGGCCTCCGGCGTCGCGGCCTCCACCCGGAGCGCCGAGGCCGCGGGCTTGCCGGCCTCTTCCCGGGCGGACGCCAGGGTCGGCGGTGCGGCCTCGTCGTCCCCGGAGTGGCCGGGCGCCATCGGAGAAGGCGGCGCCGCCTCCGCCCTGTCGCCGGCCGCCCCGCCGTCCCCGGATGCCCCCGGTTCCGGGAATCCCCGTTCGGTCCACGGCGCCACGACCCCGCCGCCGTCCCCGGATGCCCCCGGTTCCGGGAACCCCCGTTCGATCCGCGGCGCCGCCCTGTCACCGGCCGCGTCGCGGTCCCCGGAGTGGCCGGGCGCCGTCGGAGGCGGCGTCGCCGCCTCCGCCCCGTCGCCGGCTGCCCCGCCGTCCCCGGATGCCCCCGGTTCCGGGAATCCGCCGCCGGCCGCGGCGGTCTCCGGCGGAGCCTCCGGCGCGCCGGGATCGCCCGGCGCCCGCGTGCGGACCACGGCCAGCACGGCGCCGACCGCCACGGACTCGGCGCCCGCGGCCACGCGCACGTCGGCCAGCACGCCATCGGCCGGGGCTTCGAGCTCGACGGTGGTCTTGTCGGTCTCGACCTCGGCGATCGGCTCGCCCGCCCTCACCGCGTCGCCCGGCTCCTTCAGCCACGCCGTCAACGTGGCCGACGCCATGGCGTCGGCCAGCTCCGGGAGGCGCACTTCAACCTGATCGGGCATGTCCCTGCGTGCCTATCTTACGTGGAGCGGACGGATCCGGCGCGGGGAACGGCGGACGGCGGGGCGGGCGGAGCGCCGCCGTCACACGCCGGCCGGCATCACGACGCGCGCCGCCGCGTCGATGATCGCGTCGGCGTCCAGACGGTATTCGCGGTACAGGTCCGGCAGGTCGCCGGACTGGCCGAACCGTTCCACGCCCAACGGGACGATGCGCTGCCCGCGGACCGACGCCAGCCACGACAGGGTCGCCGGATGCGCGTCGATCACGGTGATCAGCCCCGCCCCGTCCGGCAGCGGTTCGAGCAGCCGCTCGACGTGCGGGACGGGCCGGGCCGCGCCCACGCCGCCCCGGTGACTCGCGGTCCACCCGCGGTACAGCCGATCGACCGACGTGACCACCAGCAGCCCGGCGCCGGGCACGTCCTCGGCGATCCGCCGGTGCGCCTCGATCGCCTCCGGCAGCACCGCGCCGCCGGCCGCGATCGCGAGCTCGGCGTTCGGCCCCGGCGGCGCCAGCCAGTAGCCGCCGGCGGTGATCTCTCCGGCGAGATCGGGAGTCAGGCGCCGTTGCGGCTGATCCACGGGGCGCGTCGACAGACGCAGGTAGACCGCCCCGCCGTCGTCCGCCTGCAGATGCTCGAAGCTCCAGCGCAGGATCTCGCACAGCTCGTCGGCCCAGGTCGGCTCGAACGCCGTCAGGCCGGGCTGGGCCATCCCCAGCAGCGGCTCGTAGATCGACTGGTGCGCGCCCCCCTCGGCGGCCAGCGACACGCCCGACGGCGTCCCGACCACGATGAAGCGCGCGTCCTGGTAGCAGGCGTAGTTCAGCGCGTCGAGGCCGCGGCTGATGAACGGGTCGTAGAGCGTCCCGATCGGCAGCAGCCGCTCGCCGAAGAGCGGCGCGCTCAGCCCGAGCGCCGCCAGCAGGATGAAGAGGTTGTTCTCGGCGATGCCCAGCTCGATGTGCTGGCCCTCGGCGGAGACCTCCCAGTTGAGGGCCGAGAGGATCCGCTCGTCCCGGAACAGGTCGCCGCGGGCGCGCCGCCCGAAGATGCGCCGCCGGTTCAGCCACGAGCCGAGACTGGTCGAGACCGTCACGTCCGGCGACGACGTCACGACGCGATCCGCCAGCTCGGGGTGGCGCCGCGCGAGGTCGGACAGGAAGCGGCCGAACGCGTCCTGCGTCGACAGCTTCTCGCCGGCCGGCGGCGCGAACCGCTCCGGCACCGCGATGCGCGCCGCGGCGCGCCGGCGCCCGGCCGCGCGCCCGAAGGGCACGGCGTCGAGAAACGCCCGCAGCTCGCCCGGCGGCGCGTCGAGGCCGGCGAAGCGGTCCCATTCCTCGCCCTCGGCGATGCCCAGCCGCTGCCGGAAGGCGGCCATCTGATCCGGCGTGACCAGTCCGGCGTGGTTGTCCTTGTGGCCGGCGAACGGCAGGCCGTAGCCCTTGATGGTGTAGGCGATGAAGCAGGTGGGCCGGTCGTCCGGCACGGCGCGGAAGGCCTCGCGCAGGGTCGCCAGATCGTGCCCGCCGAGGTTGGTCATCAGGCGGCCGAGCGCGTCGTCGTCGTGCTCGTCGAGCAGGGCGCGGACGCCGCCGGTGTCGCCGAGGTCCCGCAGCAGCTCCGCGCGCCACGCCGCGCCCCCCCGGTAGGCGAGGGCCGAGTAGCGCGAGTTGTCCGCCTCGTCGATCCAGCGCCGCAACGCGCCGCCCCCCGGCCGTTCGAAGGCGGCGGTCAGCAGGCGCCCGTACTTCAGCACCACCACGCGCCAGTCGAGGTTGCGGAAGACGGTCTCGAGCCGGTCCGAGAAGCGCTCGACCATCACCGCGTCGAGACTCTGGCGGTTGTAGTCGACGATCCACCAGACGTTGCGCACGTCGTGCTTCCACGACTCGACGAGCGCTTCGAAGACGTTGCCCTCGTCGAACTCGGCGTCGCCCGCGACGGCGATCATGCGGCCCGGCGGCCGCTCCGGCCCGAGGCCCTTCAGCCGCACGTAGTCCTGCACGAGCGCCGCGAAGCTGGTCATCGCCACGCCGAGGCCGACCGAGCCGGTGGAGAAGTCGACGTCGTCGGCGTCCTTCGTGCGCGAGGGGTACGACTGCGCGCCGCCGAACCCGCGGAAGCGCGCGAGCTGATCCCGGGTCTGGTTGCCGAGCAGGTACTGGATGGCGTGGAACACCGGGCTCGCGTGCGGCTTCACCGCCACCCGGTCCTCCGGCCGCAGGGCGTCGAAGTAGAGCGCGGTCATCAGGGTCGCCACCGACGCGGACGACGCCTGGTGGCCGCCCACCTTCAGCCCGTCGCGCGAGGGGCGCAGGTGGTTGGCGTGGTGGATCATCCAGACCGACAGCCAGAGGACCTTGCGCTCGAGGGCGCGGAGCATCCGCAGGGCGGAGGCGGAGTCCTCGGACGGCCGCGCGGGAGGTGTCGCCGGAATCGCCATCAGCCGCCTAGGATGCCTTACCCGCGGCGATGCCGACAAGTGTCCGTCTTCAGGGAACGGGATCTTCCACGCCGCGTCCGGCCGGCGGCATGGAGTACGATGACTCGCGCTCCGTGGCGGGACGCTGCACCTTGTGGGAGAACGACGATGACCGATTCGAGACCCGGACCCCTCGGACGCCGTCCGTACTCGCGCCGCGAAGCCCTCGGCCTGCTCGGCGCGGCCGCGTCCGGCGCCGGGGCCGCGGCGTTCGGCGCCGGCCTGCCGCCGTTGCGGGCGCAGCAGAGCTTCACCAGCGTGGAGCCGCCCGACTTTCCGGAAGGCGCGATCGTCCGCACCCTGCAGGGCGACGTCGATCCGCGGGAGCTCGCCGGCGGCGCGACGCTGTTCCACGAACACGTCGGCCGCGCGGACGTCGACCTGGCGGTCGAGGAGCTGCGCGCCTGCGCCTTCGACGGGCTGGGCTGCATCGTCGACGCGGCGACCGGCCGCCGCACGCCGGAGCAGGTGGAGCATCTGAACGCCATCGCGGCGCGCAGCGACGTGCGCGTCGTGATGGCCGGCGGCTACTTCGAGGACGTGGGCTTCGCCGTCTACCCGGTGCGCGTGGCCGAGATGTCCGAGGACGCGCTGGTCGAGGAGCTGGTGACCGACGCGGCGGCGCAGCGCTGGGGCGCGTTCGGCGAGATCGCCTCGTCGCTCGAGATGCGGCCGGACGAGCGCAAGGTGCACCGGGCGGTCGCCCGCGCCCACCTGCGGACGGGGCTGCCGATCTTCACGCACACGCCGCACGAAAGCTGTCCGAGCTGCGCGCTGGAGCAACTGGACGTCATCGAGGGAGCGGGCGTCGATCTGTCGCGCGTCGTGATCGGGCACATGGCGACCATCCGGCCGGAGCACGACCCGCTGGCCACCCACGCGGCGGTGGCGCGGCGCGGCGCCTTCGTCGGCCTCGACACGCTGGGCCACGAGATGAGCCGCTCCGACATCCCGGCCGCCGACAAGGTGCGGATGGTGCAGGACCTGCTCGACGCCGGCCTGGAGGACCACGTCCTGTTCTCGTCCGACCAGGGCAACGTGCGGCAGTTCAAGCGCTACTACGGCCACGGATGGGCGTCGGTGCTGATGCAGTTCGTGCCGAAGCTGCGCTACGCCGGCGTCCCGGAGGAGGCCATCCGCAAGATCCTGGTCGACAATCCGCGGCGTTTCTTGGCCTTCGTGCCGCAAGGGTGAGGGCAGTGGCGCGGCCGGGCCGGACGCGGAGCCCGGTGCGACGCGCCCCGTGAAGTTAGAGACGCCTGGTCGTCACCGCGGCGATGCCGGCCGGCGTGCTGCCGCTCCTCGGCGACGCGCCGACCTGCCGTCGAGCACGTCCGGCCGCGGGCGGCAGGCGTCGAAAGAGGGTGGGGGGCGCCGACGGCGGCTACGGCGCCTCCACGATCTCCAGCGCCCGCAGCGCCGAAAGGCTCGCGGGCAGGGCGGCCTCGCCGGCCGGGTAGCCGTTCAGTTGCAGCAGGTAGGCCACGACCGCCGCGTACTGGGCCGGGGTGAGGCTCCCCGGATCGCCTTCGGGCATCAGCGTGGCGATGGTGTCGAACAGGTCGCCGGCGCTCTGGCCGACCCAGGCCAGCCGGAACCGGCCGCCCGTGAACTCGCCCGCGTCGTGGCAGGCGGCGCACACCCGCCGGAACGTCGCCTCGCCCCGGGACGCCTGGTCGGGCGTGAACACGCCGTCGAGCACCGAGCCGCCCGACTGTCCGCCGATGACGCCGCGCGGCGCGGGCGCCGCCGCCCGCCCGCCCGACTCCGCGCCGGGCGCCGACACCCATCCGGCCCCGGCCAGGACGACGGCCAGCGCCACCCCGGCCGGCAGCGGACGGCGTCCGCCGCGCCGCCGGGCGCCGCGCCCCGCCTGCATCCACCCTCTCCGCTTCGTCATCTGCCCTCCCGCGACCGGACGCCGCCCCCGCGCATCATCACCGATGCGGGCGGCCGGCGCAACCGCGGCCCGGACGGCGAGCCGGCTACGGCGCCGGGAAGCGGGCGATGCGGTCCCCCTCGGCGACCTGACCGACCCAGATCTCGTCGCCCACGTCGATGGCCGCGGTGCCGAGGATCAGCAGCTCGTTCGACGGGTAGTCGACGACCTGCTCGGCGGTCAGGGTGTCGAGGTCGATGCGCGTGACGCGGGAGGCGACCCCGTCGCAGCGGCCCTCGCGGATGCACTCGCCGATGGAGGCCCGGGTCGGACCGACGTGGCCGGCCGCGAGCAGCGTGTCGCCCGCTCCCCAGCGGACGTTGTCGACGTAGTGGTCGACCGGGATCGGGTGCTTCTCCGGCGGGGTGCGGTTGCGCGACAGGCGGATGAGCGCCCGCGCGGCGTAGCCGCCGACGTAGTACCACTCGCCGTCGCGGGAGAGCTCGATGCCGTTGGGTCCGATGTCCTCGCTGCCGGGGACGCGGGTCCAGCCGGCGCCGGACCCCCACTCCCAGATGTCGCCGGTGCGCGGGCTGGTGGCCGTGAAGCCGCCCTCCGGCAGCGCGACCACCGAGTTCAGCGCGAGCGGCTCGGGCGCGACCGCGCAGCCCGTCCAGGTCAGCGCCGGCGTCTCGCCGGTCACGTCCAGCTCGAACACCTCGATGGCCTCGCGGGCGCCGTGGCCGACCACGTAGAGGGTGTGGCGCCCGCCGCCGCCGACCCGCAGGTTGAGGCCGTGCGGCCGGATTTGCCGCGTCACCGGGCCGGGGCAGGCGCCGTAGGCGGCGGTGTCGTGGCGCGCCCCGGACGTCTCGGCCGGGAAGACGACCGCGGCGCTCATGTCCCGGGTGTCCACGGCGTAGATGGAGCCCTCGTCGATCATGCTGGCGACGATGACCCAGGGCGAATCGGGCACCGGGGCGAAGTCCTCCGGGCTGACCGGCCCGCAGAGGAACCGCACGTCGCCGTCGGGGGCGCAGCCGTCCTGGGCCGCGGCGGGGGCCGGGGCGCCCGCGGGCAGCAGGGCGATGACGAGCGCGCCGGGAATCGTGAGTCTGGTCATGGTTCTTCTCTTCCTCGGGTCTCTTCGGTTCGGGTTTGCGAATTTCGCCGCGGGTCCGGTGCGCCGGTCACTCCGGCAGGGCGAAGACGAACAGGTTGTTGTTCGAGCTCGGGCGCAGTTCCGGCGTCAGCTCCAGGAAGCGGCCGTAGCCGGTGCTGACCGCCACGTACTGCCGGCCGTCGACGGCGTAGGTGATCGGGAAGCCGGAAACGGGCGACCCGAGGTTGATCTCCCACAGGACCTCGCCCGTCACGTCGTCGAAGGCCCGGAAGCGCCCGTTCACGTCGCCGCCGAACACCAGTCCGCCGCCGGTCGCGGCCAGGGCCATGGTGGCGGCCCGCTGCTGGTGGTTCCAGAGCACCTCGCCGGTCTCGACGGAGATCGCCTGCACGCTGCCCACGTCGTCGTAGCCGGGCGCCAGCTCGGGGCGCCAGGCGATGGCGTAGAGGCGGCGCGCCTCGTCCTGTTCGTCGGGCGCGGCCATGGCCCGCATCCGCGAGCAGACGTTGCGCAGCGGCATGTACATCGCGTGGGTCCGCGGCGAATAGGCGCCCGCCTCCCAGTCCTTGCCCCCGCTCGCGTGCGGGCAGGCCAGCACCGTCTGCCCCGCCGCCGTGAAGATCAGCTCCGCGTTCTCGGTCACCGCGCCGGTGGCCCCGTCGATGCCGCTGACCACGTTCTGGACGATGGTCGGCGTGGCCCACAGGAACTCGCCGGTCTCCCGGTCGAGGGTGTAGACGATGCCCGTCTTGCCGGGGATGCCGGTCACCACCCGGCGCCGCTCGCCCGGGTGCAGCCGCGGATTGATCCAGCTCACCGCGGACGGGTCCGGCCGCACCGCCGTGTCGACCAGCAGGCGCTCGAACGGGTGGTCGAGGTCCCAGTGGTCGTTCATGTGCTGGTAGTGCCAGACGATCGCGCCGGTGTCGCCGTCGAGGGCCAGCGTGGAGTTGTGGTAGAGGTGCGTCAGGTCGACGCCGCCGAGCATGTACTTGGGCGCCGGCGAGGTGACCGACGTGCCGACGTAGAGCAGGTTCAGCTCCGGGTCGTAGCTCGGCACCATCCACGAACCGACGTGCGCCCGCTCCTCGAACGGCACGTCGCCCCACGTCTCGTCGCCCGGCTCGCCGGGGGCGGGGATGAGGCGCGTCCGCCACAGTTCCTCGCCCGTCGCCGCGTCGTGGGCCGTGACGACGCAGCCGTTCGGCCCGCCGCGCGGGTCGCAGCTCCGCCCCGAGAACACCTTCCCGCCGGCGGCGATGGGCCCCGACGTCTGGTTGGCCGGGTTCACCCGGTAGTCGAGGATCTCGGTGTCCCACACCTCCTCGCCGGTCTCCGCGTCGAGCGCGAAGACGTGGTCGTCCATGCTGGTGTCGATGATCAGCTCGCCGTGGATGGCGACGTTGCGGTTGGTGTCGATCAGGGTGCCGATCATGTAGTCGGCCAGGTCGTCCGGGCGGTCGCGCCGGTGCTCCCAGATCAGGTCGCCGGTCACCGCGTCGAGGGCCTGGATGACGTCCCGCGGATTCGGCATGAACATCACGCCGCCGCGGACCAGCGGGGTCCCCTGCTGGCGGCCCGGCGTCAGCGCGCGCGACCAGACCAGCCGCAGGCCGCCGACGTTGTCCCGATCGATCTGGTCGAGCGGGCTGTAGCCCCAGCCGTCCAGCGTCCGCCGCCACATCAGCCACTCGCCGGGAGCCGGATTCTCCAGCTCGGCGTCGGTGACCGGGCGGATGCGGTCCTCCTCCTCCTGCGCGTCGGCGGGAGGCGCGGCGGCGGCCGCGAGGGCGGCGAGCACGGTGAACGCCCCGAGCGCCGGACGGAACCGGAACGACGGCCAGCCGGATGCGAGCATGGACCCTCCTCGGAGTTGGCGGTTCCCGCCGATTATGTCACCGCCGGGCGGCGGCGGGGGCTGAAATCCGGAGCGCCCGCGCCGGTTGGCGAGACGGGCCGCGGCGGCCGTGGACCCGAGAGTCGCCGGAGTCCCGCGAGTCGAGCATCGACGACTCGCGGCGCGACCTCGCCCCGAGCGCCGGTACGACCCGCATCACGGGGCGGCATGTGTCCCGTTGATCGCCGCAATCAGGCCATCAGACCGCGGCGCGGTGGTAGAATCCGCCTGTTCCCGGTTGCAGGGTGGCATTCGTGGCGCTGAGCATCAAGAACGTCGAGGCGGAGCGGCTGGCCAGAGAGCTCGCGAAGGAACGGGGCACCACCGTGACCCGCGCCGTCATCGCCGCCCTCGAGGACGCGCTTCGGCGCACGCGGGGTCCGAGAAACGCGCCGTCGATGCGGGATGCGATTCGCGAGACCTCCGAGCGCTGCAGCGCACTGCCCGACCTCGACACGAGAACGGCCGACGAGATTCTCGGGTACGACGAACGCGGCGGCTTCCGCTGATGGTCGTCGATTCGTCGGCCGTGCTCGCCATCCTCTTCAACGAGCCGGAGCGAGATCTGTTCTCCGACGCGCTGGCCGCCGGCCGCGTGCGGCTGATGAGCAGCGTCAACGTGCTGGAGACCGCGGTGGTCATCTCGTCACGCAAAGGCCCCCGCGGTGCGCGGGAGCTCGATCTGTTGCTGCATCGCGCCGAGTTCGAGGTGGTTTCCTTCACCGCCGACCATTTCCGGTTCGCACGCGATGCATACGAACGGTACGGCAAGGGTCGTCACCCCGCCGGACTGAACCTGGGCGACTGCTGCGCGTACGCGCTCGCCCGCCACACCGGACATCCGCTGCTGTTCAAGGGAGACGACTTCCCGCGAACCGATGTCGCGCGCGCCCTCTGAGCGCGACTCGCAAGGCCGGCGGCTGCGCAGGCTCCGGCGGCGAGCTTCTCCCGGGTTCACGAGCGACGTTGCGGGCGCGTTCCGCGGCCCGCGGCCATCGACCGGGGCGCCGTCCATGCCGGGCCGTGTCATGATCCGTCACGGCGGCGTCGTACGATCGACGGCGCGGAGAACATGGCTCCCGATCACGCGCAGGACCCGAACTCCCCGGACCGCATCGGTACGATAGGCGTCGACGCCTTCGACGCCGCCTACGGGGCGGGATTCGAGGCGGAAGACGACTCGCCGCACGCGCTCGAGTGCGAGCTGGTGGAGGACGGCGGAGCGTTCGCGGCCCACCGCCCGCCCGCCGCCGGACGCCCGCACCGGCTCGCCTTCGTGGACGGCACGATGCGCACCGAGGCGCGGCTGACCCGCACCGGCCCGGACGGCGGCGTGACCGCGGGGCTGGCCGGGAGCTGGGCGGCCGGCGCAGTGCTGGTCACCGAGGACGCGCCGGCGCGTTTCGAGCGGCTGGCCGTCGGGCGCGCCGCCATCTTCACGGGGGGGCGGGCCGTCCGCCTGCCCGACCACCGGGACGGCTGGCGGTGGGAGCCGTACGCCGTCGAGGGCGCCGACGTGGAGACCGCGCGGCAGCATCTCCAGCGCCTGATGCGCGACGCCGAGTCCGACGTCGCCGAGCGGCTCTGCGCCGACGGGTGGCTGACCGTGCTCGACGGGCCGCTGCACGGCATCCGCCACCGCCGCGGCCTGCCGGTCGTCGGCTACGTCAAGACGCACCGCCGCCGCATGCTGGCCCCCGAGCCGTGGGCGCGGACGCCGCGGCTGGCCGTGCGGGAACGGTCGGGCCTGTTCGCGATGAGCGGCGAGCTGTACGGCTGCTACCTGCGGGTCGGCGATCCCGGGCCGTGGGCCGGGCCGTGGGCGGGCGTCGCCCGCATCGAGATGCCGGCCGGAATCGGCCTCGCCGCGGCGGTCGAGGCCGCGGACCGGGCCGCGGGCTGGCTGCCGGACTTCGCCTCGGCCCTCCACCGGGACGCCCGGGCGCCGGTCAACCTGACCCCGATCGCGGGGCTGGAGCGGCGGCTGCACCATCTGCAGGGCGACCCGCGCCTGGCGCTGCGCGCCGTGCGCGAAGCCGTGCTGCGGCGCAACCGCGAAGGAGGACCCGCATGAGCAACGGCGGCGCGCCCGCCGGCGCGAGGCGTTCGCCCGGGCCGGGGCGCAACCGCGAAGGAGGACCCGCATGAGCGGCGGCGGCGCACGCGTCGGCCTGGTCGACGGATCGGTCGACAGCGACTCGCGCACCTTTCACGTCGTGCTCGACCCGGAAGTGGTGATCCAGCTCGACGAGCTGCTCGCCGTCACCACCGACCTGCCCGACGGCCGGCAGGTCTCCCACTACGGCATCGTCACCGAGCTGCGCTCCCGGTTCGAAGGCGCCGACCTGCCCTCGGACACCGGCCGGGTGGTCGGCCGGACCCTGCCGGCGGAGCACGTCCGGCGGGCCGAGGTCCGCGTTCTGCGGGTGGTCCCCGAGCTGTTCGTCGCGCCCCACGCCGGGGCGCCCGCGGCGCGGGCCGTCGGCAAGCACCGCGCCGCCGCCCTGTTCGAGGACGAGATGACGCGCGGCAAGCTGCCGGTGGGCCTCGACCTGGGCGGCGCCCCCGTCTACGCCGACGTGCGCTTCGTGGACGGCCGTTCCGGCGGCCACGTCTCGATCTCGGGCATTTCGGGCGTCGCCACCAAGACATCCTACGCGCTGTTCCTCCTCTACCAGCTTCTGGAGACCGAGCGGGGCATGGACCTGCTCGGCGGCCGGGCCGGACGCGAGAGCGCGCGGGCGCTGGTCTTCAACACGAAGGGCGAGGACCTGCTGCACGTCGACCGCCCCAACGCCGAGTTCGCCGCCAGGCCGGACGAGATCGCGAAGTGGCGCGCCCTGGGCATCGACGCGCCGGGGCCGTTCCGTTCCGTCCGGCTCCACGCCCCGCGCCGCGCCGGCGTGCAGACCCGCGTCGCCGACGTGAAGACCCGCGAGACGGCCGACGTCAACCCCTACGGCTGGACCCCGGAGCGGTTCGTCCGCGAGCAGCTCCTGCAGTTCTGCTTCACGGCCGACGACGAACGCTCGACGCAGGTCGGCTTCGTCGAGCAGCAGGTCCGCATCCAGCTCCTGCGGCGGCTGCGGCGGCTGGAAGGCGACCTCTCGGGGGCGGTGGTCGTCGTCGAGCACGTCCCGCCGAAGACCGGCTTCAACCCCGACCGGCTGGCCGAGCGCGAACCGGACGCGGCGCCGGCCGGCGCCGGGCACGTGCTGCGCGACTTCGGCGACCTCATCGACCTGCTCGAAGGCGTCGCGGCGACCGACGACGAGGCCCTGACGAACGAGTGGTTCGGCCGGGCGCAGTCCGGGACGCGGCAGGCGTTCCTCCGCCGGCTGCTGAAACTGCGCCGGCACGTCGGCCCCCTGATCGGTTGCGGCCTCGAGCCGGTCTCGGCCGAGAACGCCAGGCTGCACGTCGTCGACGTCTCGACGCTGCACGACGACGCGCAGCGTTTCGTCGTCGGCGCGCTGCTCGACCGCGTGTGGCGCGAGAAGCAGGGGACGGGCCGCACCCCGTTGCGCTTCGTCGTCCTCGACGAGCTGAACAAGTACGCCCCGGCCCACGGCTACTCCCCGCTCAAGGACCTGCTGGTGGACATCGCCGAGCGCGGCCGGTCGCTCGGCGTGCTGCTGATCGGGGCGCAGCAGGCCGCCTCCGCGGTGGCGCAGGCGCTGCCGCGCAACGCGTCGCTGAAGGTGGCCGGGCGGCTGGACGCCAGCGAGTCCGACGCCTACCGCTTCCTGACGCCGGCCCTGCGCGAGCGCGCCACCCGTTTCATGCCGGGCACGATGGTCGTCTCCCAGCCCATCGTGCCCGAGCCGATCCCCGTCCGCTTCCCCTTCCCGCCGTTCGCGACCAACCCGGACGAGGCCGGGGAGGACGCGGCCGCGGACCGGAAGAAGACCGACCGGATACTGCGCGCCGTGGACGCCCTCGCGGGGCCGAAGCTGGACATGTGAAGGAGGCGGATCCGTGAAGCTGCTGCACACTTCCGACTGGCATCTGGGGGCGAAGCTCGGCCGGCACGACCGCGCGCCGGATCACCTGGCGGCGATAGGGGGGCTGCTGGCGGTCGCCGAGTCGGCCCGGCCGGACCTGATCCTGCACACGGGGGACCTGTTCGACGCGGCCCGGCCGCCGTACGAGGCGTTGCGGATGGGCGTGCGCGCCCTGCGGCGGCTCTCGGAGGTCGCGCCGACGCTGGTGCTGTCGGGCAACCACGATTCGTCGATGCTGCTGGACGTGATCGGCGATCTGGCGGACGCGGCGACGCCCCGGCGTCTGCGGCTGGCGACCCGGCCGGGCGTGGTGACGTTCCCGGACGTCGCCTCCGCACCGGTCGCCGTGGCGTGCGTGCCGTTCCTGGCCCCGAGCGCGCTCGTCGACTTCGCCGCGGCGGACCAGGAGCGCTTCGAGGGGACCTACGCCGACGGCGTCAAGGCCCTGAACCGGCGTCTGCTGGACGAGGCGCACGAGACGGCGGGCGCCCGCGGCTTCGTGCTCTACGCCGCGCACCTGCACGTGCAGGACGCCAAGCCGGGCAAGTCGGAGCGGCGGATCACGGTCGGCGAGGACTACGCCACCCACGTCGAAGGACTCCAGCGCGCCCTGTACTGCGCCTTCGGCCACATCCACGATCCGCAGCTCCTGCCGGGCGGCACGGCGCGGGGGCGCTACGCCGGCTCGCTCATCCCGCTCGACTTCGGCGAGTCCAGCCAGACGAAGCAGGCGGTGCTGGTGACGATCGAAGACGACGTGCAGGTGGAACCGGTCGACCTGCCGGAGGGGCGGCCGCTCGCCGAGTTCGCCGGCACGCTCGACGAGCTGCAGACGCAGGCCGCGAACGGGGACTTCGACGGCCGCATCCTGAAGGCCCGCGTCGTCTCCGACGATCCCATCCCGGATCTGGCGGATCGGCTCGCGGAGCGGGCTCCGACGTGCGATGTGTTCGAGCTGCTCAACGCCGTCCGCAACTCGCCGGTGAAGCCGATCGACGACAGCGGCTCCGACGACGGCGACGAACCGCCGCTCGAAGCCCTGTTCCTCGAATGGCGCACGACCGCGGCGAAGGGGGTCAAGGCGCCGCACGACGCGGTGCGCGCGCTCTTCGCACAGGCCCTGGACGGCGTCGGCCAGGACGCCGTGCCCGACTTCGATCTGACCGCGCTGCGCTCGGAGGCCGAACGGACGCTCGCCGCGCTCGCCGCGCCGCCGAACGGCGGCGGGAGCTGACGTGCGCCCCCTCCATCTCGCCGTCGAAGGACTGCGATCGTTCCGGTCGCCCGCGGCGACGATCGACTTCACGGACCGCGACCACCTCGCCGTCGTCGGCGACACCGGGGCGGGCAAGTCGTCCATCCTGGAAGCGATCACCTACGCCCTGTACGGCCAGAGCACGTTCACGGCGCAGGGCAACCAGGAGCTGATGAACGACACGTCCACGCACCTGCGGGTCGTGCTCCGGTTCCGGGTGTCCGGCGAGACGTGGGAAGTGGCCAGGGCGCTGCGGCGGGACGGACAGGGCAGGGTGACGCCGGCCGGCGCGCAGCTTCGGCGCATCGGAGACGCCGGCGCGGCGGTGGAGCAGATCGAAAAGGTCAGGCCCGTCAACGAACGGATCGAGAAGCTGATCGGACTCGACAGCGACGCGTTCCTGCGCACCGTGATCCTGCCGCAGGGACGTTTCGCGCGCCTCCTGGTGGAGGACAAGCCGACCGAGCGCGGCAGGATCCTGCGGCAGGTCTGGCGCACGGACGACCTGGAGGAGGCGGGGGCGCTGGCCGGCGACGCCCGCGTGAAGGCCACCGCGTTGCGGGAACGGCTGGAGGGGGCGGCCTCCGTCCATCCCGGCGACCCGGCGGCGCACCTCGCTCGAATCGAAGACGAGCTCGGGCAGGCGCGTCGGCGGGCCGAAGCGGCCGCCGGGATCGAGCGGGCCGCCCGGGCCGCCCGCGACCGGCTCCAGGCGGCCGGGAAAGTGCGCGAGAAGGCGTCCGGCGTCGCGGAACGGCTCCGGGAATCCGGAATCGAACAGGTGGCGGAGCGGCTGGCGGCCGTCCGGGAACGCGCGCGGGCATTCGACGGGGAGCGCGACCGGATCCAGCGAAGCCGGACGGACATAAGCGGAGAGATCGCACGGATTCCCGGCGACGACGACGGTCCGGGACCGGGCGACGTCGCTTCGGCGCTCGCGACGCTGGCCCATATGGACGCACTGGTCGGACCGGCGGAAACCGCGGCCGACGAACTGCGGCGCCGCGCCACCGAGGCGGCCGGACGGCACGGCGAAGCAGGGCGGAAGTCCGAATCCGCGCAACGGGCCGCCGAGCGGACGGCCCGACACGGCGAACGGAGGTCCCCGCTCGCCGAATCGGTCGAGGCGGCGCGTGAGCGGCGCGGGCGGGTGGCCGCGTTGCACACGGACTGCCGTGCCGCCGAGCGCCGTCTGGCGGAAAGGGAGGGGGAACTCGAAGCGACTCGGAAAGACGCGGCGGAATTGACGGACCGACTGGCGGCCGCGCGGTCCGAGGCGCAGTCGGACGACCGGGCGGCCCGGGCGGCGCGTGAACGTCTGGAAGCGGCGGGCCGCGCGCACGCGGCGGCGGCCGCCGCCTACCCCGAGGAGAAACAACGGCTGCGCGATGCGCTTGACGAGGCTCGCGGTCGGCGCCGGGACGTCGGGTTGCGGCATGACGAGTGCCGCGCACGGGAAGACGACCGGAACGACGCCGAGCGCCAACTCGAGGCGTTGCGGCGGACGCATCACGATCTGCGGACGCGGTTGGAATCAGCGCAATCGAAGGAACGCGCCGCCCTCCGCGCGCGGGAGCGCGCGGAGGAGCGTCTGGCGGAAGAACACCGCTCCGACTCGGCGGCGGCGGCGGCCCGCGGCCTGCGCGCAGGAGACGAATGCCCGGTCTGCGCGCGCGACCTGCCTCCCGACTGGCAGGCCCCGGTCGCCGCGGACCTGCAGGACGCGGAACGGGCGGCGCGGGCCGCGCGGGACGAAGCCGCGCGGCTCGGCAGGAACGTGGCGGATCTCGCGGCGCAACGGACCGGCGCGGAGAAGCAGATCGACGCGGCGGCACCGCGCGCCCAGGAAGCTGACCGCCGGTTCGGCGCGGCGATCGATGCGCTCGGCGAGGCCGTCGGAACCGAGCTGGACCGTTCCCTGCCCGCCGCGGAAGCTCTTCTCGCTCCGGCCGACGAGGCGGTACGGCGGGCGGCGGAAGCCTGCGACCGGCATCAGCGCGAGCACGACGCGCGGATCCTGGATCTCGACCGCCGGCTTCGAACCGCGAACGAGACGCATGACGAGACCCGGGAGAAAGCCGAGGCGTCCCGAAGCCGCGCGGTCGATCTGCATGCGCGCCTGCAGGCGGCGGAGCGGAACAACGACGAGGCGGCGAAGCGCGTTCCTGTCGCGAAGTGGGAATTCACGGCTGCCCTGCAGACGCTCGGCGAAGCCGTCGGAACCGGCCTGACCGATTTCCCGTCCGACCCGGCGCCCCTGCTCGCCCCGCTGGACGCGGCGTTGCGCGACGCGTCCGGCGCGCTCGCGGCGCACGACGAAGAGCATCGGACACTGCAGGAGGAGTCGAGCAGGTCGTCGGCGGCGGCGGCCACGGCCCGCGAAGCGGCGGCCGGCGCCGACCGGTTGACCGATGCGGCTCGGGCGGCCGCGGTCAAGGCGCTGACGCAACTGAACGACACGGCGGCGTCGGTTGCCGGCCCGTTCCGGCCGCGGCTGGACCTGCCGGCCGATCCGTCCGAGTTGCACGCGGTGGACGTGACCGCCGTCGCGGAGCGGACCGCGGCCGCGCGGGAGCGCGAGCGCGTGCTGACGCAACGAGCGGCCGAGCGAGCGCGCCTGGCCGGCCGCATGCAGACCGTGGAGAAGGAACTGACGGCGCTGGCGAGCCGGAAGTCCGCCGAAGTCGACGAACCGAGGGCGGCCGCGGCGCACGAGCTGCTGACGCATCGTTTTCTGATCGTCGGCGCGATCGAGGACCTGGAAGTCCCGGCAGACCCGCCGCCCGCCGTGACGATGGACGACGTCGAGAACCTGGAGGCGCGTCTGGAAGATCTCCGCACCCTGACGGCGGACCTGGCTCGAACCGCGAAAGAGCAGGCCGACACGGCCGCCTCGGACGCGGAGGCCGCCCGGTCGGCGTTGGCCGGGATTGGCGAACGGCTCGACGCCGACACCGACCGGCATGACTTCGACGCGATCGTGGACCGTGCGAGCGCGAGCGCGCGCGTCGCCGGCCTCGCGGAGCTCGACGCCAGGAACACCGTGGAGGCGTTCCGCGCCATCTTCGACGACGTCCAGCGCCTCCGCACGCTGCTCGATGCGGTCAAGGAGCGGGAACGCGCGCTCGGCGACCTGGACGACGCCCTCAAGCCCGGCGCGTTTCCGAAGTGGCTGACCATGCGGCGCTCGCGCAGCCTGCTCGTCCACGCCTCCCGGATGCTCGGCGAGATGAGCGGCGGCAAGTACGCCTTCGCGGAACCGGGCGAAACGGATGCGCAATGGCTGGTTCTGGACCGGGATTCCGGCCAGGCGCGCACGCCGGCCAGCCTCTCCGGCGGCGAGCAGTTCATCGCTTCGCTCTCGCTCGCCCTCGGCATGGTCGAGATGATGGCGCGCGGCGGCGGCCGGCTGGAGTCGCTCTTCCTCGACGAGGGCTTCGGCTCGCTCGACCGCAACAACCTCGACGCCGCCGTGCAGGCGCTGGGGACGGTCGCCGCGGGGGGGCGCATGGTCGGCGTCATCTCGCACGTCCGCGCCGTGGCGGAACAGATCGATCACGTCCTCGCCGTGACGCGCGGCGCGACCGGCAGCCAGGCGGTATGGCTCACGGACCGGCAGCGTCGGCGGCTCTCGGAGTCGGACGCCGGCGCCGAGGCCGCGTCGGCGCTGGCCGGGTTGCTGGAATAGGCGCAGCGTCGGCGGCCGGTTCGCGCGGTTGTGATGGATTCCTCCGCGGGCCGTCCGTCAGTCCACCCAGTCGGCGATGAAGACGTTCGTGTCCCCGTCGGCGGCGGCGTCGCGGTTGGAGGCGAAGAGCAGCTTCGAGCCGTCGGGCGAGAACATCGGAAAGCCGTCGAACACGTCCGTGAACGTGACCTGCTCGAGGCCGGTTCCGTCGGCGTCGATCAGGAACAGGTCGAAGTTCCGGCCGTCCGGGTTGTGGAGGTTCGACGAGAAGATGATGCGCTCGCCGTCGGGATGCCAGTACGGGGCGAAACTGGCCCCGCCGAAGTCGGTCACCTGCCGCACGTCGCTCCCGTCGGCGTCCATGACGAAGACCTCGACGGCGGTGGGGCGCCACAGCCCCTGGTCGAGCAGCCGCTTGTAGTCGTCGTACTCCGGGCCGTCCGGGATCTCCCGGCCGCGGAAGACGATCCGCGAACCGTCGGGCGAGAAGAACGCGCCGCCGTCCGGCCCCTGCCGACGGGTCAGCCGGCGCACGTCGGAGCCGTCGCCGTTCATGGAGTAGATCTCCATGTCGCCGTCGCGCACGCTGGTGAAGACGACGCGGCCGTCCGGCCCCACCGTCGCCTCGGCGTCGTAGCCCGGCTCGTCGGTCAGCCGCGTCAGGCCGCTGCCGTCCGGGTTCGCGCGGAAGACGTCGAAGCTGTCGTAGACGGCCCACACGTAGCCCATGCGGAAGCTCGGCGGCGGCGGGCACTCGGCGCCGCCGAGGTGCGTCGAGGCGTAGAGGATCGAGCCGCCGTCCGGATAGAAGTAGCCGCAGGAGGTGCGGCCGGCGCCGGTGCTCACCATCCGCGGGTCCGAGCCGTCCAGGTTCATGGTGAAGATCTGGTCGCACGGCACGCCTTCGCGGGTCGACTGGAAGATGATCCGCTGCCCGTCGAACGAGAAGTACGCCTCGGCGTTCTCCCCGCCGAAGGTGAGCTGGCGGACGTTGGCCAGGCGCGTCTCGCGGCCCGGACCGTCCGCCGTCTGCGCGGCGGGGCGCGCCGCGGCCGGCTCCCCGGCGGGCGCGCCGCCGGCGGGCGGGACCGCGAGGACCGCGGCCGCCGCCAGCGCGGCGCCCGCCGAACGGACGTGGAAAGGGTTCTGCACGACGCATCCTCCCGGTAGGGAAACCCGGCGCGCCGCAACGCGCCGGCCCCGTGTCATCGCCGGCCCACGAGCTCCAGCAGCCCGAGGGTCAGCCATGGTACATAGGTGATGACGAGCACGCCAATGCCGAGGATGACGAGCAGCGGAACCGACGCGCGGTAGACCTCCAGCAGCGGGCGGTCGAAGCGGTAGGAGGCGAGGAACAGGTTCAGCCCGACCGGCGGGGTCAGATAGCCCAGCTCCAGGTTGGCGATGAAGATGATGCCGAGGTGCACCGGGTCGATGCCGTACGCCGCCCCGATCGTGCTGACGAGCGGCACGACGACCACGATGGCGGAGAAGATGTCCATCACGCAGCCGACGATCAGCAGGAAGACGTTGAGCGCGAAGAGGAACAGCAGCGGCGACTCGACGTGCGCCCGCGTCCACTCCAGCAGCCGGAACGGCACGTCGACGTCGACCATCCAGGCCGTGAACCCCTTGGCCACGCCCAGGATGATCAGCACGCCGCCGATCAGCACCACGCACTCTCCGAACGCCTGCCGCAGCCCGGGCCAGGGCGGGAAGTCCCGGTGCGCCGCGCCGGTGACGATGGCCGCGTAGAGGGCGGTGAGGGCCGAGGTCTCGACCAGGGTGGCGCGGCCGCTGAACAGCGCGCCCAGGACGACCAGGGGCAGGGCCAGCTCCCACTTGGCCGCCCACAGCGCGGCGCGCGCCTCCGCCCCGGCGAAGGCGTGGCGTCCCGCGCCGGTCACGACGCCCTCGCGCACGCCCCAGGCGGCCACCAGCGCGACGAGCAGCACGCCGGGCAGGATGCCGCCGATGAACAGGTTCTCCGGCGCGGTCTGCGCGACGATGGCGTACAGGATGAGCGGCATCGCCGGCGGCAGCAGCAGCCCGAGCGACCCGGAGGCGGTCAGCAGGCCGACCGAGAAGCGGTCGCGGTAGCCGTCCCGCAGCAGCGCCGGCAGCAGCAGCCCGCCCAGGGCCAGGATCGTGACCCCGGAGCCGCCGGTGAAGATGGTGAAGAACGCGCAGACCACCGCGCAGACCACCGCGGTCCCGCCCGGCATCCAGCCGACCAGCGCCCGGAACACCCGCAGCAGCCGCTCCGACGACCGCCCCTGGGCCAGGATGAACCCGGCCAGCGTGAAGAGCGGGATCGCCGGCAGGTGCGGCTCGGTCGCCAGGTCGTAGGCGTACAGCGGCACCGCCGCCGGGTCGAACGCGTCCACCATGTACAGGAAGACCGCCGCCCCGGCCAGCACCGTGAAGATCGGCGCCCCGGCCAGTGCGGCGAGCACGACCAGCGTCACCCACGGCCAGCCGGGGCCGCCGGCCAGCACGCAGGAGGCGTCGTCCCCCAGCGCGCAGGCGGCCCCCGCGCCGCCCAGCCACACGCCGGCGAGGAGCCCGGCCCCTGCCGCCGCGCGGGCCGCCCATCCGCCGGCCCGCCACGCCAGCCGCAGCGCGATCAGCCCGAAGGCGAAGGGCAGCACCAACTGGAAGACCCAGGTCGGCGCGCCGAGCGCGATCTCGCCGCCCAGCTCCCTCTCGATGGCGACCACGTCGATCGCCGACCGGGACAGCAGCGCGGAGACCGCCGCGCCCACCGCCGCGGCGAAGGCCTGCGCCGCCCGGCGCGCCGCCCCCTCCGGAATGAAGGTGGCCGCGGCCAGCGCGATCAGCTTGTTCCGCCGCGCGGCGAGGCCCGCTCCGAGAAAGGCGACCCACAGCGTCAGGTGCTGGACGAAGGGAATGGAGCCGGGAATGCCTCCCGTGACGAGCGGGCGGACGACGATCTCCGCCAGCGGCAGGAGCGCCATCGCGGCCAGGGCGCCGGCGGCCAGCAGTTCTTCCGTCCGGTGGAGGAACCCCAGGACGCGCGGCGGGCGGGCGGCGGGGGATGGTGGAGTCATGCCGAACGCGGGGGGTCACGACCCGGCGCGCCGTTCGTGACGATTCGAAATCCGGACACCGGTTTTGCGAAACGGACCCGATCGGCCGGCGCCGCGTCAACGGCGCGGCGGCCCGGCGCCGCGCGGCGGGCGGGCGGGCCGGGCGGGCCGTGCCCGCCGTTCATCTACGGATTCGCCCCCCCCCCCCCCCCCCGGAAGGAGTCGCGCGCGGCGACCGCCGCGTCGTAGACGCCGGCCGGCACGCGGCCGCCGCGCCAGGAAGCCGTCATGCGCTCGGCCTCGGCCCGGAACGCGGCCGCCTCGGATTCGCCGACCTCCGACACGGTCAGCCCGCGCCGCCGCATCTCGGCCACGGCTTCCCGGTCCTGGCGCGGCACCTCGTCGAACAGGAACGCCTGCGTCGCCGCCGCGGCCTCCAGCAGCGCGGCCCGGTCCGCTTCGCCGATGCGGGACCAGGCCCGCGCGGTCATCACCGTGGCGCCGAATACCGGACTCAGCGGCACGTCGAGCATGTGCGGCGTCTGCCGGTACCACTGGAACACCAGCGCGCCGTACGGCGGGCTCGGGTAGGCGTCGATGAGGCCGGTGTTCAGCCCCATGAGCACGTCGGTCAGCTCCAGCGGCACCGGCTCGAAGCCGTTCTCCCGGTACCAGCGGACCATGCCGTCGTCGCCGGCCGACGTGAAGAGCTTCGCGGACTGCAGACCGCCCAGGTCGCGTATCGGCTGCGCCGAGAAGATGTGCGCCCAGCCGCCGTGCCCCCAGTTGAGCAGGACGAGGCCGGTGTCCGCGAGCGAATCGCGCAGCCGCGGGGTGAGCGCCCGCAGCACGTGCAGCGCCTCGGCGTCCGACTCGAAGAAGAACGGGATGCCGAACACGTTGAAGTTCGGGTCGATCTCGGTCAGCCCCGGCAGGGTCAGCGCGGCCACGTGCGGATTGTTCAGGCGCATCCGCCGGATGATGGTCGACTCGTCGCCGGCGGTCCCCCGCACCTGCAGGCGCACGCGCCCATCGGTCGCCCGCCGCCATTCGGACGCCATCTGGCGCAGCGACCGGTCCCAGACCGAGTTCGCCGGCAGGATCGTGCCGAGCCGCAGGTTGACGCGCTGCGCCTCGAGCAGGGCGGGGCTCGCCAGCAGCGCGGCGGCGACGGCCAGACGGAACGCTCTCATGGTCGGATCTCCAGCTCCTCGTCGAGCTCGTCGAACGGCTCGAAGAACAGGTCGTCGACGTGGTCCAGCAGCACCCGGGCCCGCTTCTGCGCGACGAGGTTCAGCAGGCGGTTCTCGGGCGCCTCGTCCGGATCGATCGCCAGGGCGGTCTCCAGCAGGCCGCGGAACTCCTCGCGGTTCTCCTCGGCCAGCGCCGCGCCCGCGGCCAGCGCGACGTAGGGGCCGGCGTCCTGGCCGTCCGACAGCTCGACGGCCCGCGCGAAGTGCTCCCGCGCCCGCTCGTACGAGCCCCCCATCGCCTCGCCCACCGACTCGAGGGTGACGAAGGCGGAGTGCAGGGCGCCGCGCTCGAAGTCCTCGTCGAGCGCCAGCGCCCGGTCCAGCAGGGCGCGCGCCGCCGGCAGGTCCGCGACCAGCCGCGGCTGGTCCAGGCCGAGCGAGATGGCCAGCATCCAGGCGCCGCCGAGGTAGTACAGGGTCTCGACGTCCTCCGCTTCGAAGACCGCCGCCGCCGCTTCGGGATCGGACCGCAGCCGGGCGGTGACGCCGGGATGGGCGGCCTCGGCGCCGCGCAGCCCGTAGTCGCGGGCCCGCAGGTACATCCGGCGCGCCCGGTCGTTCAGTTCCCGCGCCCGATCGTAGTCGTCCCACTCCGCGACGGCCGCGTCCGCCTGCAGGAAGGCGTTGGCGTACAGAACGAACCCCGTGTTCGCGAACAGCAGCGCGTCCCGGCGCGCCGGATCGGCGTCGATGATCGACTCGATCGTCTTCAGCAGGAACGGCAGCGAGTCGCGGACCAGCTCCGGGTCCTCCTCGGAGAGGTAGACGGCGGGGTTCACCAGGGTCGGCAGCACCGCGTTGACGGCCATGGTGCGCAACGAGCAACCGGCGGCGGCCGCCGCGGCGAACAGAACGGCATGAACGCCGAGCCTGGATGCTGGTCCGGTCACCTGGATACCGCTACGGGGATCATATCATCTTGCAGCGGCCGCCCCGGTCCGGCGCGTCCGGCGCCGGGCGGGCCGGGAGTGGGAAGACGTCGTGGCAGTCGGCGCGGAAACCGGGACACGCACGGCGGGACGAGACGGCGGGAGGCCCGAGGCGGCCGGCTTCGCCCTCGTTCCCGCCGGGTGGTTCGTCATGGGCAGCGCGGACGGGCGGCCGGACGAAGCGCCCCCGCACCGGGTCTGGGTCGACGCCTTCGAGCTGGCCGTCGACCCGGTGACGCGCGCCGAGTACGCCCGCTTCCGGGAGGCGACCGGCCGGGCGGCGCCGCGCGGGTGGGACGATCCGCGGTTCGCCGGTCCCGATCTGCCGGTGGTGGGCGTGAGCTGGAACGACGCGGCCGTCTACTGTCTCTGGCGCTCGTCGGGCGGCGGCCGGCCGGTCCGCCTGCCGACCGAGGCGGAATGGGAGCGGGCGGCGCGGGGTCCACGGGGCGGCCGGGCCGGTCCGGACGGCGGCGGCGTCCCGTCCTGGATTCCGAACGGCGGCCGCGGCCCGCTCGACGGCCCGTGGCCGGTCACGCTCGGTCCGCCGAACGGCTTCGGCGTCCGCGGCATCGCCGCCAACGTCCACGAGTGGTGCGCCGACTGGCACGCGGGCGACTACTACGCCCGCTCGCCGGCGCGCAATCCGGCCGGCCCGCCGCGGGGCCGGCGGCGCGCGTCGCGGGGAGGCTCGTGGCGCCACGCGGTGACCATCAGCCGGGCGGCGGCGCGCAGCCGGCTCGACCCGTCGTTCCGCTACACCGACTACGGTTTCCGGGTCGCCCGCGATGTCTGAGGAGCTGGAACTCGCGCGCCGCGTGGCCCGCGCCGTGCGCGACGCGGGAGGCAGGGCGCTCATCGTCGGCGGCTGGGTGCGCGACGACCTGCTGGACCGCGCGGCGAACCGGAGCGCGTCCGCGGGCCGCGCCGAACGGAAGGACGTCGACCTCGAAGTCTTCGGCCTGCCCGCGGAGCGCCTGCGGGCGGTGCTGGCCGGACTCGGTCAGGTCAACGCCGTCGGGGCCGCCTTCGCCGTGTTCAAGCTCGGCCCGCTGGACGTCTCCCTCCCCCGCAGCGAATCGAAGGCGGGCCGCGGGCACCGCGGATTCGTGGTCCGGGGCGATCCGCACCTGCCGCTGGAGGAAGCCGCCCGCCGCCGCGACTTCACCGTCAACGCCATCGCCTGGGACCCGTTGCGCGACGAGCACCTCGACCCGCACGGCGGACGCGACGATCTGCAGCGGAAGCGTCTGCGCATGGTCGACCGGGCCACCTTCGGCGACGACAGCCTGCGCGTGCTGCGCGCGGTGCAGCTCGCCGCGCGCCTGGGATTCGAGGTCGACGAAGCGACCCGCGCCGCCTGCCGCGCGACGCCCCTCGACGACCTGCCGGCCGAACGGGTGTGGGGCGAGTTCGAGAAGCTGCTCCTGCTGGCCGCGCGGCCGTCGCCGGGCTTCGTCCTGGCGCGCGAGACGGGCGTCGTGGAGCGGCTGTTTCCGGAGCTGGCGGCCCTCGTCGACTGCCCGCAGGAGCCGGAGTGGCACCCCGAGGGCGACGTCTGGACCCATACCCTGCTCGTGATCGACGAGGCGCGGCGGCGCATCGACGACCTGCCGCGCCCGCGGCGGCTCGCCGTGATGCTCGGCGCCGTCTGCCACGACTTCGGCAAGCCCGCGACCACCGCGTTCGTCGACGGCCGCATCCGGTCGCTGAACCACGAGGAGATGGGGGTGCCGCCGGCCACGGCGTTCCTCGACCGGCTCAACGTCCATTCGTTCGACGGCTACGACGTGCGGGGCCAGGTGCTCGGCCTGGTGGCGCACCACCTGAAGCCGGGGATGTGGCGGGCCGCGCCGAAGGTCGGCGACGGCGCGTTCCGGCGTCTGGCGCGCAAGGTGGACCTGGAGCTGCTCGCCCGGCTCGCGCGGGCCGACTGCCGGGGCCGCGCCGGCGCGTTCGACTGCTCGGCGATGGACTGGTTCCTCGGGCGCGCGCGGTCGCTCGGGGTCCAGCACGCTCCGCCGGCGCCGATCCTCATGGGAAGGCACCTGCTGGCCCTCGGCGCGCGGCCCGGCCCGGGCGTCGGGTCGATCCTGCGGCGGGTCTACGAGCGGCAGCTCGACGGCGCCGTCACGACGCTGGAGGAAGCGACGGCGGAGGCGCGGGCGTTGCTGGAGAACCGGAACTGAAAGAACCGGAAATGAAACAGCCGCGCCGCGAGCCGTCGGCGTAGCGGGACCGGGAATCGCCGGCGCCGGGAGTCTGCGCCCTGGAACGGCCCGGACTCCTGCAGGATCGGCCGGCGCCGAGCGGAGCCGCCGGGCGACGATTGGCGGGCGGCTACTTGTTGGGGGACCGAAGATGGGACGGCGGGCGACCCAGAGACGCCGGGCGCGCCGGGAGCGCGGGAGCCGCGGACCGGCCGGGCCGGTTCCGGCCGGCGTCCCGCCGGCGGCCGGCGCGCCGACGCTGGCCGCCGTCTTCGTCACGGCGTTCGCCGTCCGCCTGATCCACGCGTGGCAACTCGGCGCCTCGCCGTTCGCCGACCTCCTGCTCGGAGACTCGGCCGAATACGACCGCTGGGCGCGGGAGCTCGCCGCGGGCGACTGGCTCGGCTCGGAGGTCTTCTACCAGGCGCCTCTCTATCCCTACCTGCTCGGCGTGGTCTACGCCGTGCTCGGGTCGGACGTCGGCGTCGTGCGCGTCTGCCAGGCCGCGCTGGGGGCCGGGTCCGCGGTCCTGCTCGCCGCGGCCGGCGGCCGGTTCTTCTCGCCCCGGGTGGGCGTGGCCGCGGGTTTCGCGCTGGCGTTCCACGCGCCGGCGATCTTCATCGACGCCACGCTCCAGAAGTCGGTGGTCGACGTCTTCCTGCTGACCGGACTCCTCTGGCTGCTGAGCCGCATGCTGGACGGCCCGCCGGCGGCCGGGCGCTGGGTCGGCGCCGGGGCGGCGCTCGGGGCGCTGTGCCTGACCCGCGAGAACGCGCTGATCCTCGTGGCGGCGCTCGGCCTCTGGCTCTGGCTGGAACGGCGCGCGCGGCGCGACTGGTTGCGGCAGGCGGCGCTGGCCGCGCTCGGCGTGGGCCTGGCGCTGGGGCCGGTCGCGGCGCGCAACGGCGTGGTCGGCGGCGAGTGGCACCTGACCACGTCGCAGTTCGGGTCCAACTTCTACATCGGGAACGGCGACGGGGCCCACGGCGCCTACCGCCCGCTGCGCTACGGCCGGGGCGACGCGGCGTTCGAGCGCGGCGACGCGCGGGCGCTGGCCGAGGCGGCCGCGGGACGGGACCTGACGCCGGCCGAGGTGTCGCGCTACTGGTTCGGCCGGACGCTCGACGACGTCGCCGCGGCGCCGGGCCGCTGGCTGGGCCTGCTGGTCCGCAAGACGGCGCTGACCTTCAACGCCGTCGAGGGCGTCGACACCGAGAGCCAGTACGCGCACGCGGAGCATTCGTTCCCGCTGGCCGCGACCGGATGGCTGACGCACTTCGGAGTGCTCGCGCCGCTGGCCGCGATCGGCGCCGCCGCCACCTGGCCGCGCCGCCGGCGGCTCCTGCCCCTGTACCTGATGTTCGGATTCTACGCGGCGAGCGTGATCGCGTTCTACGTCGTCGCGCGCTACCGCTATCCGCTGGTTCCGTTCCTCCTGCTCTTCGCCGCGGCGGGCGGCGGCCACCTGCTGCGCGCCGCGCGGGGCGCCGCGGCGCTCCCCCGTGCTCCCCTGGCCGCGGCCGCCGCGCTCGCGTGCGCCGTGGGCGCCAACTGGCCGCTGCTGTCGAAGGACCACATGCGCGCCGTCACGTACAACAACCTGGCGACCGCCTACCGCGAGCGGGGCGACCTGCCGCGGGCCGTCGAGCTCTACCGGACCGCGCTGTCCCTCGACGCGGACTACCCGCAGGCGCACAGCAACGTCGGCAGCGCCCTGACCGCGGCCGGCGAGCCGGAACGCGCCCTCGAACACTACCGGCGGGCCGTCGCGGCCGACCCCGACACCGGCGACCTGCGCTTCAACTACGGCAACGCGCTGCTGGCCGCCGGGCGCCACGCGGAGGCGGCCGAGCAGTTCCGCTTCGCCGTCGAAGCCTGGCCCGAGGACGCCGAGGCGCACAACAACCTCGGCATCGCCCTCGCCTCGGCGGGCCGCATGGGAGAAGCGGCGGACGCGTTCCGGGAGGCGGTCCGCCTCGACCCGGCCGGCCCGCGGGCGCACCGCAACCTCGCCATCGCGCTCGAGGAATTGGGGGACACGGCCGGCGCCCGGCGCCACTACGCCGAGGCGGAACGGCTGGAAGCGCCCGCCCCGGCGCCGTGACGGGGGTGAGGCGCCGCCGCCGTCCGCGCCCGCCGCCGGCTCGCCCCCGCCGCAACCGGCCCCGGCCAGCGCGGCGACCAGGCCGAACACCCGCACCTGCCGTCCGCATCACCGATGCACCTCCCCTTACCTTGCGGGAGTCGCTGATGGGGACGCCGCGGTTTGCCTTGTCCCGGGCGATCTGGTCAGCGCCATCGGGATCGGAGCCGATCCCGCTCGGGCGACTTGACGCCGGAAACCACCCCAAGTACACTCCACCATCGCAAAGGGGTTCGGGGACCGAGGAGAGGAGAGCAACGCTGGCGATGTGGAACAACACGTCCTTCGAGAAATACCTTGAAGAGACGTTGACGACGGGGTTCGGAAAGGAAAAGGGAGCCGAGTACATGTCGCGTTACGTGCACGCTAGGACGGTTCTTCTTGGCGGCGTGTATGAAGAAATCCGCGGCAGCGAGCCGGGTTTGACAGACCACGGCCCCCGGCACATACAGCACGTGCTGGAAAACGTATTCAAGCTGCTGGAACACGACCTCGACTACTTCAGGCCGATAGAGCATTATGTCCTTGGTCTGGGTGTTTTGTTCCACGACGTGGGCAATCTTCTTGGACGCAGGGATCACGACAAGCGCATTGCGCAGTTCTACGACCACGTTCGTGGAGAAGACGAATACGCCCAGGAAAAATCCGTTGTCGTCCGAATTTCACAGGCGCATTCCGGAAAAACACGAGACGGCAGTCTCAATACCCTTGCCGACGTGCCCAAAACATCGCAATTGGACGGCTGGCCCGTTCGAGCCAGAGAAGTTGCAGCAATTGTCCGCTTTGCCGACGAACTGGCCGAAGGACCGCGACGAACGTCCAGTTACATGCGTAGTCACGCAAGGTACGATCCGGAGAGCGCTCCGCATCACGATTACTCGTCTGCGACCGACATAGCCATTGACAAGGGAAACAAGCGAATAGCCGTAGCCTATCAATTCAACGTCGTCACCGAAAAAGGTATTGAGGAAGAGTTGTCGAAGTTGAAGGAGTTTCTTAAGTTTGCGTACGGTCGTCTCGGGAAAATGGATTTCGAACGGAAGTACGCCCGGTTCCACTGCTCAAGGCCGCTGGATTCGTTTCAGAACATTACTGTCCGCCTGGAAGTGCAGATTGACGGAGAGTATGTTGATGATCCGCCGTTGGAGGCGACCATTTCCGACGAAGTCAGCCCAGACGATGATCTCGTGTCACTGCCTGACCGGGACTCGAAGTGGAGCCCGGACACGATAGCGGGCCGGATAAGAGAAGAAGCGGGTCGGCGTGCCGGCCGAGAGGGGCGGAATGGCTTCTAATTCCAACCCGTTCCAGTTCGGAGCCGCGAATGACTTCTCGCCGGGGAAAGTCCTGGAGTACTACGTCGAGGATTTCAACTACTCGAGGTTCATCAATTCCAGGCGCAACATATTCATTCTCGGCGAACGGGGCTCCGGCAAGACCATGGCGCTGCTTTATCACACCCTGGACACCCAGCGGTGCAAGGCAAAGCGAGACGGCGAAGAATGTTCACTGGATCAGATTGGTGTATATATTCCCTGCAACACCCCCTTGATTCATCGGACGGAACACGAGCTGCTCAGTCCTTTCAAGGCTGAAGTGCTCTCGGAGCACATCCTGGCCTTGTTGGTCGCCCACCGAGTGGCCGGAGTCCTGGATGAGCACGCGGATCTTGTTGGCCACATATCGAGGGAGACTCTTGACGATCTGGGCGACGACCTGGGATCCGCGATTGGCAGGGATCTGCCTGACGAAAGTTCCTTCTTCAAGCAAGTTCTCGTGTTTGCGCGCAACGAGATTCTGGAAACTCAGCGCGCAATCAACAAGGCGGATTCCGGGGCGTTCTATGGCCAGGCCTTGTCTTTTTCCACCTTGCTGATGCCGTTTTTTGAAACACTTCGGCGAATCGACGCGTTGTCGCAGTCGCATTTCTTGCTCATGGTCGACGACGCGCATGACCTCAACAAGCATCAAGTTCAAGTGTTGAACACGTGGATTGCATACAGGGACCACTCGCTGTTCAGTTTCAAGGTCGCCACGGTGAAGGTGGATCAGCCGCCGTCGATCACCACGACCGGCGGTTCCATTCTGGAAGGACACGATTTCACCGTGGTCGACATGGAAAAACCAATTCACAATGAACGATCGGACTTCGGCCGTTTGGCGAATCGAATCGTGAAGAGGCGACTCGAGCGGATTGAGTGCGACAAGACGCCCGACCAGTTCTTTCCGCTTCATGAGACGGTCGCGAGCGGCCTGGAAGAGGCCAAGAAGGAAGCGCGGTCCGATGCCCTCAGGAAGTTTCCGGACGGCACCGCTACGCAAATCAATGACTATGTCTACAAGCACCACCGCGCGATCTATTTTCGCCGTGAGGACAAAGCCAACCTGCCCGTGTATTCAGGGTTCAAGACAATAACGTACTTGTCGACAGGCGTCGTGAGAAACCTGTTGGAGCCATGCTTCTCGATGTATGACAAGGCCATGTCCATAGACGCCGAGAACGGCGGAGAGGCTGCGCCGGACGTCATAAGTCCAACCATTCAGAACGAGATCATCATGCAGCAAAGTGAAAAAGCCTGGACGCGGCTGCAGGACGGCCTTGACAGAGTGGTGGTCGGTTGCAGTGATGACGATGCGACCAGATTGAAGCGACTGTTCGAGCAAATCGCACAGTTGTTTCGCGCGCGCCTGTCGACGTCCTGTTCGGAACCACGCGCGACGTCGTTTTCTATATCCGGACGGGAACGAGAACAGGACATCGATGAACTGGAGCGGCTGTTGAAATTTGCAAGAAAGGCTACGTTGCTTTATGTCAGGGAGGGCCCGGCGAAAGATCACGGATCGCGAGAAGAATATTATGTTCCGAACCGCATGCTGTGGCCGGTCCGCGGACTCGACGTTCAAGGCCAACATGCGCGAGTGGCATTGACCGCGTCACGCTTGTTGGCGGCGGCACGAGGAGAAGTGAGGTTGGATGTCAAGAACGGGCGAGACACCCAGAGAGGCTTGTTCGATGACTAGGGAAATAGACGGTTTCGACACGATCGTGACGTTGGCCAGTTGGGAGCCCCGGTTCGTGCAGGGAATGAAGAGGATCCTGGACAAGTATCGGGCGCCGAGGCTTTTGGTGTACTTCGTCGGGGAGTACCGGAGTCAGACGGAAGAGAACCGAGAGCGCCTCAAGCTCTTGTTGGACGATCATCCGGGCATGAAGCTCGAGGAACGCGAACTGAGTTTCAAATCGCCGGAGAAGACCTGGCGGACTCTGGAAGATGATCTTGGACCGGGTTCCGACGTCGGGCGACGGGTGCTTGTCGACGTGACGACCATGCCGCGGGACGTAATATGGGGCGCTCTGTTCTGGCTGGAGACCTCGTCGGTGGAGATGCGCTATGTGTACAACCGACCGGAAAGATACACGGACGCCTGGTTGGCCAGGAATCCGAACAAGCCGAGGCTGGTGTTCAAACTTGCGGGCACGCTCGAAGTCGACAGGCCAACGGCCCTCGTTGCAGTCACAGGGTTCGACGAAAACAGATGCCGACAAGCCGTGGAGTATTACGAGCCCGCGCGGGTGGTAGTTGCCACTCAACGCGGCGGGCAGTACAGCAACGACGCTCGAAATGTCGGGTCGAAGTTTATTGCTGGCAGTGTTCCCAGCACGGACGTTCAGGTTGACGCGTTCCATGGCGATCACGGGTATTCGGCGTTGCGGGAGCACGTGGAAGAGCTGGCCCGGAAACACAACGTAATCCTCTGTTCTTTCGGGCCGAAGCCGTCGGCGATTGCATTGTACAGACTGCAACGAGAGTTTCCGCAGACTGCGCTTGCGTATATTGGGTGCAAGGAATACAACATGAACTACTCTGACGGCTTGGGGGATGCGATAGAGGGCGCGGTCGAATGGCGAAAGAGCATGGAGCGGTGACGGACCATGCGGGCTGTTGAATTGTGCTCGGGTGCGGGGGGGTTGACGCGAGGGCTCGTTGCGGCGGGCATCGACGTGGCGATCGCGGTGGATCGAGACCAGTACGCGGCGGCGACCTATCGCCGCAATTTTCCTGACGTTGATTTTATCCAGGAGGATGTTGCGCTTGTCACCGGGAAGATGATTCTCGAGAAACTAGGCATCGAGACGGGAATGTTGGATGTTCTTGCGGCCGGTTTGCCGTGCCAAGGGTTTTCGGAATCAAACAGGCGCACCAGGACTACAAGCAATCCCGGCAACCTGCTGTATCGACACGTGGTGAGACTTTTGCGAAAAATCAAGCCGAGATGGTTTGTCATTGAAAACGTCGCGGGTATAGCGACACTGAAATCCGGCAGATTCCTGAAGGAGATGGTGGGTGAGTTCGAGACGGCAGGATACCGGGTGGAAACCGCCGTCCTGAACGCGGGCGACTACGGCGTGCCGCAGATGAGAAGGCGTGCGTTTCTTGTAGGCACAAGCACGGAAAAGGTTTTTGGATTTCCGAAACCAGGCCGGGGCGACCGCCCGACGGTACGCGACGCCATCATGGATCTTCCAGGACTGGATAACGGCGCGAGTGTTGGGAGAATGAGCTATGGTGATGGTTGGGGAGAGGCGAGTGGATATGCCCAACAGTTGAGGTCCAGAGAGCGCCGCGACGTGACCGGGAATGAAGTCAGTCGTAATTCGGAAAAGGTTCTCGAGAGGTATCGGCACATTGGAATGGGGCAAAACTGGCGTGCGATACCGCAAGATTTGATGAAAAACTACGCGAATCTCGATCTGTGCCATACGGGAATTTACTATCGGCTGCGCTGGGACGAGCAGGCGAAGGTGATCGGGAATTTTCGGAAGAACATGTTGATTCACCCGTCTCAGGATCGGGGATTGTCGATTCGGGAAGCTGCTCGACTTCAGTCGTTTTGCGATGATCACGAATTTGTCGGTCCACTTAACAGCAGGCAGCAACAGGTAGGAGACGCAGTTCCACCCCGGTTGGCGCAAGTGGTGGGAACAGCGATAAGGGAGAGCGACAGAAGTGGGAAAATTCTGACCGTGACGTCGGAGATCGAAGACTGTCCCGCCCGCGGTTGAAAGACATCGGCGACAGAGGGGACGAGAGCGTTGCCCGACACGCGCCTGATCGAACGCTGGCTGCCGATCGCCGAGATCGGCGTCGAGAGCACGCGCGAGCGGACGCCGATGACGCCGTTCCCGGCGCCGAACCGCCTCCACGTCTGGTGGGCGCGCCGTCCGCTGGTGGCGTCTCGGGCGGCGGTCCTGGCGTCGCTGCTGCCGGCGGACGCGGACCGGAACCGGTTCCTGCGCGTGCTCGGCATCCACGGGGACCCGCTGAAGGCGCGCCGGGCGATCGACGGGGCGTTGAAGAGCGGGGTGCGGGTCAAGGACCCGTACGGCTACGACCGCGCCTTCAAGCACAGCCCGGATCGGCGGGACGCGGACTGGTTGAAGGCCAGCATCGGCAGGGCGCTGGACGGCTTCACGGTGCTCGACCCCACGGGCGGCGGCGGGAGCATTCCGTTCGAAGCGGCGCGAGTCGGGCTCGGCGGTCTGGCGAACGATCTCAACCCGGTCGCGGCGCTGATCATGAAGGCGACGGTCGAATGGCCGGTGCGCTTCTCCGAAGAGATCGCGGGGGCGTTCGACGGGTTGGCCGCGGAGTTGCGGCGCCGGATAGAAGAACGGCTCGATTTGTTCTTCGCGCAACGGGACGCGCCGGACCGGATGGATCTGACCTACCTCTGGGCGCGCACCGTGACCTGCCCCTACTGCGACGGTCTCGTCCCGCTGTCCCCGAACTGGCGTCTCGCCCCGGGCGGCGCGGGCGTCCGGCTCGTTCCCGACACCGGGGCGGGGCCGGGCGCGGCGGGCCGGGTCTGCGGCTTCGAGATCGTCGCGTCCGCGAAGGAGCAGTCTTCCGGCACGGTGGCGCGGGGCGACGGGACGTGTCCGTTCCCGGACTGCGGGCGGATCATCGACGGCGCGGCGATCAAGGCGCAGGCGCGGGCGGGGGAGATGGGCGAGCAGCTCTTCGCGGTGGTCTACAAGCGGCGGGAGACGACCCGCACGAAGACGGGCCGCGCGCGCGAGAAGTGGGTCCGAGGCTACCGCGCGCCGCGGCCGGAGGACGACGACGGCGCGGCGGTCCGGGCGGCGCTCGACGAGAAGCTGGTCGAGTGGGACGCCTTCGACTTCGTGCCGAACGAGCGGTTCCCGGCGGACGGCAACGACGACCGGCCCATCCAGTACGGCATGCCGCGCTGGCGCGACCTGTTCTCGCCGCGGCAGTTGCTGTGCCACGGGACGAGCGTGGAGGTGTTCCGCGAGCTGCTGGACGCGGACCGCGAGGCGGGGAGGCTGGACGAGGTGCGGCAGGCGGCCTACGGGTATTTGGCGCTGTCCCTGGACAAGCTGCGTGACTACAACTCCCGCATGACCCGTTGGCACAGCGGCCGAGAAGTGGTGGCGGGCACGTTCGACCGCCACGACTTCTCCTTCAAGTGGTCCTACGCGGAGATGGCCCCCCTGGTCACCGGCCTCGGCTACGACTGGGCCCTCGGCCAGACCGCCAAGTGCATCCGCGAGCTGGTCGCGCTGGTCCGCCCGGATGCTGATGCCGGCAGTAGCGGGCAACCCGGCCTGTTCAACCAGCGCGGCCGCCCCGGCCGATCCGATCCGTCCGGAGACCGTCCGGACCGCGGCGAACGGTCCCGCGGCCGCGTCGGCGGAGGACGCGCCGAGACCGCCGATCCGTCAGGTCGACCCGTTGCCGGAAACGACACGTCCGATCCACCTGGCGGCGGCGGCCCGCCTGCCGTCGCCGGCCGCCCCGGTCCGCCTGCTGCCGCCGCCCGCCGTCCCGACCCCGGCGACGCGGACCCCGCCGCTCCCGGCCCGCCGCTCCCGGCACCGGCCGCTGGTGACCGTTTCGACGTCCCCGCCGCCGGCCGCCGCGACCCGCTCACGCCGGCCGCCGATTCCGACCGTGGTTCCACCGCCCCCGGCGGACGTGCTGCACCCGCCGAACGACGAGGTGGAGACGGTGCGCGCGCAGACGGAGCCCCCGCCGCCCCCGGCGGACGTGCTGCACCCGCCGAGCCGTTCGATCCGCCCGGTCCGCCCGCCGCCCCGCCGCCGGTCACCATCACCTGCAAGTCCGGCGACAGCCTCGACCATCTCGCCGACGGCAGCGTCGACGCGGTGGTCATGGACCCGCCGTACTACGACAACGTGATGTACGCCGAGTTGTCGGACTTCTTCTACGTCTGGCTGAAGCGGACCGCCGGGCGGGTCTTCCCGGAGCTGTTCCGCCGCCGGCTGACGGACAAGGACGCCGAGGCGGTCGCCAATCCCGCCCGCGTCCGGAGCGCGGCGGCCGCCGCGGGCGGAGGAGAAGCCGCGGCCGCGCTCCGCGGCGCCGGGGCGCGGGCGCGGGCCGGGCGCGACTACCAGGAGCGGATGGCGGCCGTCTTCGCCGAGTGCCGGCGGGTGCTGAAGCCCGACGGCGTCATGACGCTGATGTTCACGCACAAGGCGACCGGGGCGTGGGACGCGCTGACCACGGGGCTGATCGAGGCCGGCTTCGTCATCACCGCGTCATGGCCGGTCAACACCGAGGCGGGCGGCAGCCTGCACATCCGCGACAAGGCGGCGGCCAACAGCACGGTGTTCCTGGTCTGCCGGCCGCGGGCGGCGGCGGACCCGGCGGCCGGGGCGGTCTACTGGGAGGACGTCGAGCCGCGGGTGCGCGAGACGGTGCGGCGCCGGGCGCCGGCGTTCCAGGACGCGGGCATCCGCGGGGTCGACCTCTACCTGGCGTCGTTCGGCCCGGCGCTGGAGGAGTTCTCGCGGCACTGGCCGGTGCGCCGCGGGACGCCGCGGCGGCGGCCGGAGGAGGGGAAGACGCGGCGCGGGGGCGGGACGGCGGCGCTGTTCGACGAGCCGTGGGACCCGTACGCGGCGACGCCGGAGGACGCGCTGGACGCGGCGCGGCGGGAGGTGAAGCGCTGGCGTCTGGAGCGGCTGACGCACCGGAAGGCGAACGCGGACCTGGACCCGGCGACGGCGTTCTTCGTGCTGGCGTGGGACGCCTTTCGTGCGCCGGCGTTCGCGTGGGACGAGGCGCTGCGGCTGGCGCGGGCGGTGGGCATCGACCCGGAGCGGGAGGTGGCCGGGCGTCTGGCGGAGAAGAAGGGCGCGGACCTGCTGCTGTGGGACAGCGGCCGGCGGTCGGCGAAGGGGGCGCTGGGGCCGGTGGACGGCTCGCGGGGGCTGATCGACGCGCTGCACCACGCGGCGCACGCGGCGCGGACGGCGTCGCTGGCGGCGGCGCGGGAGTTGCTGGAGGAGGCCGGGGTGGACCGCGACCCGCGCTTCTTCGCGGCGCTCGAGGCGGTGCTGGAGGTGCTGCCGGCGGGCGCGCTGACCGGCGTGGCGCTGACGGGGGACGCGGCGGCGGCCGGCGGCGACTTCGAGGCGCTGTACCACCTCTACCGCCTCGCCTGGAGCCGGGAGATCGACGAGCCGGACCAGCTCCGCTTCTGGCGCGCCGATGGCGGGTGAACGCCGCGGGCGACCGGCTACCGCCGCCGGCGCGCCGGCCGGGGCTTGCGCGGCAGCCGCTCGTCGAGCATCGCCGTGCGGTAGGCGAAGGTCGCCGCCACCACGGCCATCTGCAGCAGGTCGTCTCTCTGCACGCGGTCGTAGACGTCCATGTTGGAGTGATGCGTCCGGGAGTTGTATTCCAGGCGGTCCTGCAGGAACTGGAACGCCGGCAGTCCGACCTCGTCGAACGAGACGTGGTCGGTCCCGCGCGTCGACCGCCGCCCCGCCGTGGTGACGCCCAGGTCGGCGAGGTCGCGCATCCATGCCTGGAAGAGGGGCGCCGCCGCCTCGTTGCCCTGCAGCCAGACGCCCCGGACGCGGCCCGCGCCGTTGTCCAGGTTGTAGTAGGCCGACACCTTCTCGTGGTCCGGCAGCAGGTCCATCGTCCGGCCGTTCCCGTAGTGGCGCCGGACGTAGGCGCGCGAGCCCAGCAGTCCTTCCTCCTCGCCGCCCCACAGGGCCACCCGGATCGTGCGCCGCGGGCGGGCGTCCACGGCCAGCAGCACGCGCGCCGCCTCCATCATCGCGGCCACGCCGGCCGCGTTGTCGGTGGCCCCCGTCGAGGCGTGGGTGGAGTCGAAGTGCGCGCCGAGGATGACCACCTCGTCGGCGAGGTCCGTTCCGGGCAGCTCGCCGAGCAGGTTGAAGCCGTTGGGCCGGACCTCGTCGTGGAACCGGGTCCGGATTTCGAGTTCGACGGTGACGGGCAGGCCCTTGTCGAGGACGCGGATCATCCGGTTGTAGTGCTCGACCGCGATGGTCGCCGCCGGGACCACTTCGGGCGCGCCCGCGGCCCGCGGCCCGCCGCGGCCGACGAACAGCGTCCCGCCGTCGGTGCGCTGCGTCGGCTGGACCAGGCCGCTGCCGAGCGGCGCGCCGCCGACCAGGGAGAGGTCGCTTCCCCGGTCGAGCACCGCGGCGACGCCCTCCTCCAGGAAGAACGCCTGCACGTGGTCCGGGAGCCGCGCCCCGCTGCCGCCGCTGCCCGCCTGGCGCGAGCGCCCGGACGGGGGCCGGGACGCTTCCTCCAGGAGGCGGTCGTCCATCCGCAGGACCAGGTCGCCCTCGAGCATCCGCACGGCGCGCGGATCCTGGGTCAGCACGACCTTCCCGCGCAGCGTGCCGCGGAGCCGTTCCAGCGCGGCGCGCGAGCGGACGTCGACCCGCACGGCCTCGGCCGTCAGCATGCCGCCGGTGCCCGGCGTCCAGGCCCGCGGGTAGCCGATGATCGGCATCACTTGCGGCTCGATCATGTGCGCGTGGAAACGCTCCAGCGACCAGCCGCGGCCGTACGCGAAGCGCTCCTCCGAGACCCGCAGCCCCCACGAACGCATGCGCCCGGCCGCCCAGTCCTTGGCCGCTTCGATGGCCGGCGTGCCGGTGACGCGCGGCCCGTGGACGTCGCTCAGCCAACTGACGATCTCCATGGCCTGCGACCGCTGGAACCCCTCCTCGCGGATGGCGCGCAGGACCCGGGGGTCGGGCTGGGCGTGCAGGACGGAGGCCGCGGCGAGAAGCGCGGCGGCGGCCGCCAGGGCCCCGGCGAAGGAACGGCGCGCGTCGTGCATGGTCACCGGAATTGTAGCGCCCGCGCCGCGCGGGGCGGAATCCGCCCGGAGTCCGGCCGCGCCGCCCGGAAGCCGGCCCGGTCCACGGCGCGGACTACTGGCCGCCGGCCGGCGACGTGACGACGCCGTCGGCCCCGACGGTGAACTGCAATGCGCCCGTCGCCGGGACGACCCGCTCGAGGACCGTCCCGTTGACGCTGACCCCGGCGGTCACGCGGCCCTCTCCCCCCGGCTCGCGCCGGCACTGGTTGCGGTCGTGCACGGTCATCGTGTGGAGGGCGTCGGCCGGCACGTCCGGGAACCCGGCCGCGAAGACGTTCGGGGCCGTCTCGTTCAGCGTCGTCGACGCGTAGTCGCGCCAGCTCGGCTTGACGTGGTTGCCGCCCATGCGCTCGAGGCAGCGCTCGAAGTCGGCCTGCCGGCCGGCGGCGGGTTCGGCCGCCGGCTCGCTCCGCAGGCCCACCTCGACCCGGACGAGCGGCGACGGCACCAGACCGCGCGGCGAGCGTTCGCATTCGGTCGCCGTCGACGCCAGCGCGGCGGCGGCCACGAGGAACAGCGCGGAAGGTCTGCGGGGCTCCAGCATGGGAAGAGGACGAGAAACCGTACCCCCTCAAGCATAATCGGAAAGCGCGCGCCGCGGGCGCCCACCGTTCGTCATTTTACGAGGGGGCAACGGCCCCGTAGCCCGTTCGACACGTGGGGGCCGTACAGTCCCGGCGTCGACAGGTGGGCGCGTCCTGCCGCGTCCGCGGGCGCATGACCCGGGAGGCGGCACTCCCCGGCGCGCTTCACCTGTTGCGTTCCCGCGGGCCGGCCTTCGTCCCCGCCGGCGGCGCCGCGGCCGCGCGCGGCCCACGGTATATTAGGGGACGCTCGCATTCACCCGCGGTCTCCGGAGGTTCGGGGGCCGCCGTCCGATCCCGAGGAGGACCCATGACACGCGCAACCGGCATCGCCCTCGTTCTCGTCTTCGCGCTCGCCGCCGGCGTCGGGAGCGCCGCCGCGCAGGCCCACAACCACGTCGGCCACGTGATGGACCGCTGGAACGACACGCCGGAAATGGCCGGTCTGCTGCCGGCGGCCATCGCCGAGGCCGAGATCGCGGCGCGGCACGCCTCGCTCGCGGCGGCCGACCCGAGCGACCTCGACGCCATCAAGCGCCACACGGCGCACGTGCTGCACGCGGTCGACCCGACGCGAATCGAGAACGGGCCGGGCGCCGGCTACGGCGTAAAGCGCGCCGCGGAAGGCGCGGCGAAGCACATCATGGCCGCGGCCGCCGCGGACGACGCATCGGGCGCGGTGAAGACCCACGCCAACCACGTCGCCACCGCGGCGCGGAACACGGTGGCGCGCGCGGACGAGATCGTCATGCTGGCCGGGAAGATCGAGATGGCGGCGTCGGCCGAGGACGCCGCGAGCCTGGTGGCCGAGCTCGACGCGCTGGCCCGGGCGCTGCTCGCCGGGGTGGACGCGAACGGCGACGGCCGCACCGGGTGGCAGGAAGGCGAGGGCGGCCTCGAGGTCGCCCGGACGCACGGCAACCTGCTGAAGCAGGCCGAAGGACTGTAGGCGCCGTTGCGGGCGGGCGCCGCGGCCGTTCGGCCCGGCGTCCGCCCCTTCGTTCCCCTGCCGCCCGCCGGCTTCGGACGGCCCCCGGCAGGAGCCTGCCGCAAGATCGCAGCCCCCATGGACGAGCGGCCCGCCGAGGCGACCGGCCGCGCGGGCCCCCGGACCCGCGTCCTGCTGATCGCCGTCTTCACCATCGCCACCTGCGGACTCGTCTACGAGCTGCTGTCCGGGGCCATCGCCAGCTATCTGCTCGGCGACAGCGTCACGCAGTTCTCGACGGTCATCGGCGTCTACCTCTTCTCGATGGGCGTGGGGTCGTATCTGTCCCGCTGCTTTCAGCGCGATCTGATCGCCCGCTTCATCGAGGTCGAGATCCTCGTGGGCCTCGTCGGCGGCCTCTCGTCGCCGGCGCTCTTCTTCTCCTTCAGCGAGCTCGACGCGTTCCGGATCGTGCTCTACTCGTGGGTGACCGCCACCGGCGTGCTCGTGGGGCTGGAGATCCCGTTCCTGATACGCATCCTGAAGGACGAGTTCCCGTTGCGCGACCTGGTGTCCAGGGTGCTGGCGCTCGACTACCTGGGGGCGCTGGCCGCGGCGCTGCTCTTTCCGCTCTGGCTCGTGCCGCAAGTGGGGCTGATGCGCTCGTCCTTCGTGTTCGGCGGGCTCAACGTGGCGGTGGCGGTGTGGACCTGCCACGTCTTCCGGGCGCAGCACGGCCGGCCGCGGCTGACCGCGCAGGCCTGGGCGGCGCTCGGCGTGCTGGCGCTCGGAGCCGTGTTCTCCGACGATCTGGTGGACTGGTCCGAGCGGCGGCTCTACGACGACCCGGTCGTCCTGTCGCGCTCGTCGCCCTACCAGCGCATCGTGCTGACGCGGGGGGACGGCGGCGTGCGGCTGTTCCTGGACGGCCACCTGCAGTTCTCGTCGCTGGACGAATACCGCTATCACGAGGCGCTGGTGCATCCCGGACTGGCGGCGGTCGCCGACCCGCGCCGCGTCCTCGTGCTCGGCGGCGGCGACGGGATGGCGGTCCGCGAGGTCCTGAAGGACGATCGCGTCGAGACCGTCACGCTGGTCGACCTAGACCCGCTGATGACCGAGATCTTCCGCGGCCACGAGGCCTTCGCCGCGCTCAACGATCACGCGCTGCGATCCCCCCGGGTCGAGGTGGTCAACGCCGACGCGTTCGTGTGGGTCGAGTCGGACACGGCGCGCTACGACTTCATCGTGGTCGATTTTCCCGACCCGCGCACCTACTCGCTCGGCAAGCTCTACACCACGACGTTCTACCGCCGTCTCCGCGGGCGGATCGCCCCCGGCGGCGCGGCGGCGCTCCAGAGCACCTCGCCGCTGGTCTCCCGGCGGGCGTTCTGGTGCGTCGTCGAGACGGTCCGCGCCGCCGGTCTCGAGGCCGCGCCGTATCACGCTCCCGTCCCGACCTTCGGCGAATGGGGCTACGTGCTGGCTTCGCACGCGCCGCTGGCGGCGCCGGAGGCGTTCCCGCCGGGGCTCCGCTATCTGACACCGTCCGTCGCCCGCACGCTCTTCGAGTTCCCCGCCGACATGGCCGCGCTGCCGGTGGAGGTGAACCAACTGAACAACCAGATCCTGGTGCGCTACCACGCGGCCGGGTGGGAGCGGTACGCGGCGGGACGCCGGGAATCCGCGCCGTAGAACGGCGCGGCCTCCCGCGGGCCCGGTTGGGCGCCGAGCGAAGCCGTCAGGCGACGATTGGCGGACGGGGACTGCGCCGTAGAACGGCGCGGACTCCCGGAGCGGTCAGGTTGGGCGCCAGGCGGAGCCGCAAGGCGACGCCTGGTGGGGCGCTACGGCGGCGCGGACGCCACGGCCCGCGCGGCGTCCAGGAAGGCCGCCGCGGCGTGTGATCGCTCGCCGGCGCGCCGGTGGACCAGGCGCACCTGGCGCGGGAGCCGGAGCTGGGCGACCTGGACCGCGGCGAGCTGTCCGCGCGCGATCTCGGCCAGGGCGCAGCGCTTGGGGAGCAGCGCCACGCCGAGACCCATCTCCACCGCGCGCTTGATGCCGTCGAGACTCGGCAGTCCGACCTGGATGTTGATCGACGCGTGCCGCTGCTCGTAGAGGCGCAGCACCCGTTCGCGCGCCGGTGACGCCTCGTTGTGCGCGATGACCGTCTGCCGGCCGAACTCCTCCATCGTGATGCGCGGCCGGGCCGCCAGAGGATGCCGGGGGTCGATCAGCATCACCAGCTCGTCGTCGCCGAGCGGGAGCGATTGCAGGCCCCGTTCGCGCGGCGCGAAGGTCAGCACGCCGAAGTCGAGCGCGCGGCTGAGCACCTCGCCGGCCACCTGGCGGGCCGCCACGCGGCGCACCTCGACCTGCGCGTGGGGATGGTCCGCGCGGAAACGTTCGATGACCGGCAGCAGGACGTGCACGGCCCCTTCGTTGGCCCCGATCAGCACGCGCCCGCGCCGCAGGTCCTGCATCTCGCGGACCGCGCTCGCGGCCTCCGCGCTCAGCGCCGTGAGGCGTTGCGCGTAGTCGAGCAGCAGCTCGCCCGCCTCGGTCAGCCGGCCCCCTTTCGCGGTGCGATCGAACAGGCGTTCGTCCAGCTCGTCCTCGAGCCGCCGGATGGCCTGGCTGACCGCCGGCTGCGTCCGGTGCAGCCGCTCCGCCGCGCGCGAGAAGCTGCGCTCGGCGGCGACGGCGAGGAAGACCCGCAACTCGGCGAGATCCATTGGGTGGTTCCGGCGCGGCCGCGCGGCCGCGCGGCGGAGGCTCTCCGGGCCGGCTCGGCGCCGGCGCCGAGCCGGTGACCAACTATACGCGGCCAGGGCGAGGAAGCCGCGGCGGGGCGCGCCGGGCGCGGGTCAGTCGACGACGAAGCTGAAGAGCTTGAACTCGCCCTCGCGCTCGAGGATCGAGCCGAAGAGGGCGAGACGCATCGCCTCGCCCTCCTCGTCGAGCAGGTCGAGGACGGTCTCGCGGTGCACCCGGAAGGTCCGGTATTCGGTGGTCTCGCCCGCGAAGCCCACCCCGGTCAGCCGGTAGCGGCGTCCGCCGCGGCGGGCGACGAGCCGCCGCAGCGCGTTGGCGCTCTTCTGGCGCAGGTCGCCCCAGACGTAGTCGAACGGCACGTTGCGTTCGGGGCGGCTCGCCGGCAGGTCGGGCCACACCGCGGTCCTGAACTCGTCCTCGTCCAGGGCCAGCGCGCGCAACCGGTCGACGTCGCGGGCCGCCAGCGCCGCCAGCACCGCCTCGCTCAGGGCCTCCGGCGACGGCAGGGTGTTGCGGAGCGGCGCCCGGGGCGGCTCGTCCGCCGCCGGTCCGCGGCAGCCGGCGGCCGCGAGGCCGCCGAGCGCGAAGGCGCACAGGAGAAGGACGGAGGCCCCGCGCGACGCGGGACCCCCGCGGCCGCGCCGGAGGACTAGTTGCGCGACCAGTCGGTCCATCCGGTCCACCATGTGTCGTGCTCGTCGTCGTCGCTGGCCGGACCGACGGCGCCGATGAAGTTCGCCACCTCGAAGAAGCCGTCGTGCGGGGGGAGCGCCGGCCGGACGTAGCCGGTGACCGCCGGCGAACGCGCGCCCGGCGTCGGGTCGGGGGCGTCCACGTTGAACGGATCGGCCAGCTCGGGGTCCATCACGAAGACGTAGGGGCTGTCCGTCACGAGCTCGCGGGTCGACGTCATGGCGGCCAGGTCGTCCTCGTCCATCATGTACTCGCCCGTGCATCCGTCCACGGAGCAGTTGCCGTGGACGAGCCCGCTGGCGAGCGACAGATCCCCTTCGAGCGCCTGGGTGAACGTGGCGTCGTGGTCGACGTCGATCGCCGCCTCCTTGAAGCCCGTGACGATGAAGTTGCGGATCGTCGCCGCGGTGCCCTCGCGCAGGAGCATCCCGATGTCGCTCTCGTCGCCCTCGGCGGTGTCCGGGTCGCCGATCAGGGTCAGGTTGTAGAGGGTCGGGCTGGAGCGCGGCGTCAGGTTGTTGTTGTCGCCGTTGTTGTCGGCCTCGATGCCCTGGTCCGCGTCGTCGCCGACCTGGATGCCGAGGAGGAACTGCCCCTTGCCCGTCCAGCCGTCGGTCCAGTCGAAGCTGTCGTCGGCGATCCCGAAGCAGACGACGCGCTTGACCTCCACGGTGCCGCCGAAGAACTCCACGCCGTCGTCCTTGTTGAACTTGACCATGACGTTGTTCACCGTGGTCCCGGCGCCGACGCCCTGGAAGGCGATGCCGTTCAGCTCGTTGTCGGGGCTGAACTCGGTGCCGGCGAACTCGACGCGGACGTACTCGAGGATCCCGCTGGTGTCGTTCGGATCGCCGCCGCCGTAGGCGCCGGTGTCGCCCTCGCCTTCCGCCTCGCCGCCCTCGATGTTGAGCGGCGCCCGGCCGTTGAGGATGAGGCCGCCCCAGTCGCCGCGCGCGCGCTCGCCGGCGAACTGGTCGCTGGTCATGACGATCGGCGCGGCGGCCGTGCCGCGGGCGTGGATCCGGGCGCCCCGCGCGATGACCAGCGTGCCGTTGGTCGCCGAATCGCCGTAGATGGTCGTGCCGGCCTCGATCTCCAGGACGGCGGGCTCTTCGATGAACACGGCGCCGATCAGCCGGTACTCGTTGTCGGCGTGCAACTCCACGTCCGCCGTGAACGAGCCCTTGATGGTGCAGACGTCGTCGCCGTCGCAGTTGACGCCGTCCGCGACCTCGGCCTGCGTGAACACCGCCGGGCCGCTCCAGGCGACGGCCGCGGCCAGGAAGGCCGCCGCGAGCAGGCGGCCGGCCGGCCGCGGGATGGAATGCCGTGGTGCGCGAGTCATCTCTCGTTCCTCCTGTGTGGGTTGCGTGCGAACGACGGGCAGCCGTCCGAAACGGGCCGCCGGGTCAGGGGCGGTAGGTGACCCCGAAGCCGATCGAGCGTCCGAGGTTGTAGATGCGCTGCGTCGGGCCGTCCGCGCCCTGCGTGTACACGTAGTCCTGGTCGGTGAGGTTCGACAGGGAGGCCTTGAGGCTGATCCGCTCCCAGCGCTTCGAGAAGATCAGGTCGAGCGACCGGCGTCCCTTCTCGATGACGTCGGGCAGTCCCAGGGAGCCGACGTCGCTGATCCGGTCGCCGAAGTAGTTCCAGAGCAGGCGGCCGGAGAAGCCCGGGCCGCGCACCTCGAACAGGGCGTTGAACAGGTCGGCGGACGTGCCGGCGAGGGGCCGGACGAGCGACGTCTGCACCTGGCGGGAGGCCTCGGACAGCGTCACTTCCGAATGGACCCGCGTGTAGTTGGCGCCGACGAGGACGAACGGGCCGACGAGGGAGCGCACTTCCAGTTCGAGGCCGGCGTTGCGGGCGGTCTCGGCGTTGGTGAACGACGTGCGCAACTGCGCGGTCGGCTGGACGATGCGCTCGATCGGGTCGTCGAAGCGCTTGAAGAAGAAGCTCGCCGAGACGACCTCCTCGGCGCCCGGGAACCACTCCCAGCGCGCGTCGAAGTTCTCGATCAGCGACTGCCGCAGGTCGGGGTTGCCCACCACCGCGCGCCCGCCGACCACGTCCGTGAACTCGAACGGCGACACCTCGCGGAACTCGGGGCGGTTGACGGTCTGGCTGTAGCCGATCCGGACGTTCTGCTCCGCCGTCGCGGCGTAGATGAAGTTGACGGAGGGGAACAGGTTCGTTTCGTCGAGCGACGCGGTCAGGATCTCGCTGCTCTGCTGGTCGAGCGTCCCCGCGAACGGATCGAGCGTCTCGACCTGCTGCGAGAACCGCTCGACGCGCGCGCCGGCCACGAGGCGGGTCCGGGCGGAGAGCGGCAGGTCGGTCATGCCGTAGAACGCCCCGACGTTCTGCGCGGCGTCGTAGCGGTCGGTGCCGCGCGTCTCCTCGCGCAGCTCGAAGGCGCGGCCGACGTTGGCCGGGGCGAAGATCTCTTCCACCGGGGCCGACAGGTCGACTTTCGCGGCGTTCCGCGGCGTGAAGCGGAGGCGCCGCGACAGGAAGCCGCGGTCGCGGTCCAGCACGGTGCCGCCGAACTTCACCTGGGAGGCCAGGCCGTCCCACTGCTCGAACAGCGTGCTCCAATTGCCCGACGTCTCGATGGTGTCGTCGAGCAGGTCGTTGAACTGGCGCAGGCCGCTCTGCGACTCGTCGGCGAGCACGAACGTCGAGCGGGCGGGGTCGAACTCGTAGAGCGCCTCGCGCAGGTCCGGCTCTTCCCGGCCGGCGCGGGACAGGGCGACCTTCCAGTCGAGGCGGCTGTTCGAGAGCCGCGGGAACAGGTGTTCGCCGCCGAAGTGGTGGCTGGAGATCCGCTCTTCGACCCACCACAGCCGCTGGTTGCGGAGGTTCTCGCCGACGTCGTCGTTGTAGCCCTCGAAGCGGCGCGTCTCGTCGGTCCCGACGTGGGTCAGGAAGTTCTCGAACGACAGCCGCTGGTTGGGGTTGAACTGGTAGGCGACGTTGCCGACCCCGCCGACGACCCCCGACCGCTCGCTGATCTCGAAGTCGTAGGGGCCGTTGAACGGCTCCACGCCGCCCTGCCCGACCTTGTAGTAGGTCTGCCGCTCGGTGTTGTGCTGCGCGCTCTGCGCGTGGCGGAAGGTGGCGACCACCCCGAGCCGGCCGAAGCGCCCGCCGAAAGTCGCGCTGTACGACTGGTCGAGCGGCATGGTCTCGGGCCGCGGGTCCCAGACGTTGTCGAACGAGCGGCCTATCTCCTGCAACTCCGCCGGGGTGAACCCGACGCCATCGGGCGAGAAGCGCCCGCGGCGGGTCAGCTTGCGGCCGGGGAAGCCGTCCGGAAGCGCGCGCGTGCCGTCGTCGAAGCCGGCCCAGTCGCGTCCGCCGCCCGGATAGCCGAGTCCCGCCGCGCCGGTGGTCAGGCTGTTCCAGCCGCCCCCGGCCGACACCTCGAACGAGGTCGCGTCGGGCAGCTTCATCGGCACGATCTCGACCAGCCCGCCGGCGAACTGCGAGGGCTTGTCGGGCGTGTAGGTCTTGCTGACCTGCACGCTGTCGATGAGGCCGGTGGGGAACAGGTCCAGCGGCACCACGCGGCGGTCGGGCTCCGTGGTCGGCAGGGTGGCGCCGGCGAGGGTCGTGTTGCTGTAGCGCTCGCCGAGGCCGCGCACGAAGACCGACTGGCCCTCCACGACCGAGACGCCGGTGACGCGCTGCATGGCGTCGGCGGCGTTGGAGTCGTCGTTGGCCGACATCTCGACGGCGCCGATGTTGTCCTGCACGGACGGGGCGCGCATCCGCATCATCATCTGGGCGGCGGCCGTCGAGGAGTCCGCCTCCAGGGTCGGGGCGCTGACGACCAGCTCCTCCGCGAACACGTTCGAGCCGAGGGCGACCTGGACCGGGACCGACTGGCCGGCCGTCACCTCGACGGTCACGTTCGTCTCGGCGTAGCCGGCCATCACGATCCGGACGTCGTACGTGCCGGCGGGCAGCTCGAGACGGTACCGCCCGTCGAGGTCGGTATAGGCGACCTGACCCGTGCCGACCGCTTCGACCGGGACGCCCGGCAGCGTGATCGCGAGGTTCGTGTCGATGACCTCGCCGGCGATCCAGCCGACTTCCTGGGCCTGCGCCGGCGCGGCGGCGGCCGCGCACACCAGGATCGACCCCATCGTTCTGCGCATGTGACTTCCGTTCTCCGACGTGGTGGACGTGGCGTCCGGCGGCACGTACGCAACGCCCGCCGGCAGGAACGACACACGATACCGAGGGGCTGTATCCCGTCCATGACGGATCCGTTAAATCGACGTAACGCGCCGCGCGCCCGGGCGGCGGTTGCGGCGGGCCGCCCGCGCGCGGCCCGCGGCCCGGAACCGGCGGCGGCCCCGAGCGGCGGCGAAGCATAAATGAATAGCATTGTTGGGTAAGAACTATAACTTTGACTTGCTGCCCGCGAGCCGGGGTACAGTAGGAGGGTCACATCCAGGTCAGGCGGGAGCATCAATGTCCAGGGACCGATTGATCATCTTCGACACGACCCTCCGCGACGGCGAGCAGTCGCCCGGGTTCTCCATGAACACGGACGAGAAGATCCGCCTCGCGCGGCAACTCGAAGCGCTCGGCGCGGACGTCATCGAGGCCGGGTTCCCGATCGCGTCCGACGACGACGCGCACGCCGTCGAGCTCGTCGCGCGCGAGATCCGGCGCCCGGTGATCGCCGCGCTCGCGCGCTGCAATCCGGCCGACGTCGAGCGGGCCGGCGAGTCGTTGCGGCCGGCGGAGCGCTCGCGCATCCACACCTTCATCGCCACCTCCGACCTGCACCTGGAGCGCAAGCTGCGGATCGGCCGCGACGAATGCCTGCGGGCGGTCGCCGCCGGCGTGACCCAGGCCCGGGGCTACACCGACGACGTCGAGTTCTCCGCCGAGGACGCGACCCGCAGCGACGTCGACTTCCTGTGCCGGGTGGTCGAGACGGCCGTCGAAGCCGGGGCGACGACCATCAACCTGCCCGACACCGTCGGCTACTGCACGCCGGAGGAGGTGGAGGAGTTCTTCACCGAGGTGCGCGGCCGGGTGCGCGGCGCCGGCGGCGTCGTCTTCAGCGCCCACTGCCACGACGACCTCGGGCTGGCGGTGGCCAACTCGCTGGCCGCGCTGCGCGCCGGCGTGCGCCAGGTGGAGTGCACCATCAACGGCATCGGAGAGCGCGCCGGGAACGCCTCGCTCGAGGAGATCGTCATGGCGACGCGGGTCAAGCCCGGCCGCCTGCCCTACGCGACCGGCATCGACACGACGCAGCTCGTGAAGACCAGCCGGCTGCTGTCGGAGCTGACCGGGGAACCGGTGCAGGCCAACAAGGCCGTCGTCGGCCGCAACGCGTTCGCGCACGAGGCGGGCATCCACCAGGACGGCGTGATCAAGGACCGCCGCACCTACGAGATCATGACGCCGGCCGACGTGGGCGTGGAATCGACGCTCGTCCTCGGCAAGCACTCGGGGCGCCACGCCGTGAAGAAACGCTGCGAGGACCTGGGGCACGCGCTGAGCCGCTTCGAGCTCGACCGGGTGTACCGCGAGGTGATCGCCCTGGCCGACCGCCGGAAGTCGGTCAGCGACGACGACGTCGAGGCCATCGTCGGCCGCGTCCGGGCCGCCGCGCCGGCCGCCGCCGCGGGCGGCGCCTGAGCCGATGCGCGCCGCCATCGCACTGTTGCCGGGGGACGGGATCGGCCCGGAGGTCGTCGACGCGGCGGCCGAGGTCCTCGAAGCCGTCGCCGCCCGCCGCGGACACGCCTTCACCCTGACCCGCTGGCCGTTCGGGGCGGCCGCCCTGCGCGCCGGCGAGCCGCCGCTGCCGCCGGCCACGCTCGACGCCTGCCTGGCCGCCGACGCGGTGCTGCTCGGCGCGGTGGGCGACCCCGCCTTCGCCGAAGGCCCGCGCGAGCGCCGGCCCGAGACCGGCCTGCTGGAGCTGCGCAAGGCGCTGGGGGTCTACGCCAACCTGCGTCCGGCGCGGGTCTGGCCGGGACTCGAACGCGGCGGATCGCTCCGGCCCGAGGCCCTGCGGGGCGTGGACGTGCTGATCGTGCGCGAGCTGATCGGCGGCATCTACTTCGGCGAGCCGCGCGGCCGGACCGACGGCGGGCGCACGGCGTTCGACACGATGCGCTACTCGGCGCACGAGGTCGAGCGCATCGCCGCCGTGGCCTTCGAGAGCGCCCGCGGCCGGCGGAAGCTGGTGACCTCGGTCGACAAGGCGAACGTGCTGGAGTCCTCGCGGCTGTGGCGCGAGGTGGTGACCGACGTCGGCGCGCGCCATCCCGACGTGCGGCTCGAGCACCAGCTCGTGGACTCGTGCGCGATGCGCCTCGTCACGGACCCCGCCTCGTTCGACGTCCTGCTGGCGGGAAACCTGTTCGGCGACGTCCTCTCGGACGAGGCGGGCGCCGTGGTCGGCTCGCTCGGTCTGCTGCCGTCGGCGAGCGTGGGAGGCCGGGGCGGCCTGTTCGAGCCGGTCCACGGCTCGGCGCCCGACATCGCGGGCCGCGGCGTCGCGAACCCGGTGGGGGCCGTCGCCTCGGCCGCCCTGCTGTTGCGCCACGCGCTGGGCCTGGGCGGCGAGGCCGACGCCGTCGAGGCGGCGATCGGCGCGGCGCTCGACGCCGGCTGCCGGACCGCCGACCTGGCGCGGGAGGGAGAATCCGCCATGAGCTGCGCGGAGATGACGCGCGCCGTCGTCGAGCGGATCGGTTCCGGGTAGCCGGCTCGTCACCAGCCCTCCGACGTCTGCCGGGCGGCCGCCCAGCCGGAGCGCGGTTTCCGCGCCGCGCCCCAAGTCGTGCGGCCGCGGCGATTCCGGCGTGCGTAAACGGACACCGGGAATCGGGCGTCTGTAGGCAGCGTAGATTGCAGGGAGTACTCGTGCGGATCCACCTTGCGACGATCGGCGGACCTTGCGGCCCACCCCGGGCGCTGGCCGGCGCCGCCGTCGCCTGGCTCGCCGCGGCGCTGCCGGCCGCGGCGCTCGCGCAGTCGCCGGGCGTCGATCGGCCGTCGGGCCTCGACGGCGGCGGGCGGGACACCGTGGTGGTCGCGCCGTTCGCGAACGTCTCCGCGGAACCGTCGGACGACTGGATCGGCGCGGGTATCGCGGAGACGGTGGCCGCCGACTTCGAGCGGCTCGACGCGGTCTCGGTCGTCGGGCGGGAAGCGTTCGGCGGCGAGTTCGCCGCGGCCGCCTTCGATCCGGCGCGGGCCGGCGCCGACGACCCGGAACGGCGGGCGCGCGACGCGGCCCGGCGGCTGGGTGCGGAGTGGCTGGTCACCGGCGGCTACCAGCGGCTGGGCGGCCGGCTCCGCATCACGGCGCGCCTGGTGGACACGGCCACCGGCGGCCTCGCGGCCGGCGTCAAGGTCGACGGCCTCGCCGGCGACCTCTTCGCGCTCCAGGATCGGGTCGTCGAGGAGCTCGGCGCCGCGTTCGACGCGGCGGCGCGGGCCGGCCGAGCCCGGGCGCCCGGCTTCTCCCGCGATGGAAACGGCGCCGGCGAGGGAACGCGCGGTTCCCCGGCCGGCGGCGGGAACGGAAACGGCGACGGCCGCGGGGTGGGCGCGCCGGCGTCCGCGGCGGGCGGCGGCGGAGCGGGCCGCGCACCCGGACGGTTCCCCGGTCTGCCGCCCGCCGGCGTCCGCGGCGCCGTGGAGCCGGGGGCCGCGGTCGACGCGGGGCGGGCCGGCGCGCCGGCCGCCGGGCTCGCCGCCGCCGCGGGCATCCTGACCGGCCGCCCCACGCTGCGTCCGACGCGCACGGACGTTCCCCCCGTCGTCGACGGCCGCCTCGACGACCTCGTCTGGCGCGACGCGCTGCGCGTCACCGAGTTCGTCCAGGAGTCGCCGCTCGAGGGCGCGCCGGCCAGCGAGGAGACCGACGTCCGGATCGCCTACGACAGCCGGAACCTGTACGTCGCGGTGCACGCGCGCTACGAGGATCCGGGCATCATGCGGGCGACGCGGGTGGACCGCGACCAGTCGTGGCGCGACGACAACTTCACCGTCTACTTCGATCCGTTCCTCGACCAGCAGCGGGCCTACGCCTTCTCGGTGAACGGCTACAACGTGCAGGGCGACGAGATCATCGACGCGCGCGGGCGCACCGGCCGGAGCCGCCGGGGCGGTGGCGGCGGCGGCGGCGGGTTCAGCCGGCGCGGCATCCCCTTCGGCGACAGCTCGTGGGACGCGCTGTTCGAAAGCGGCGCGCAGATGGTCGACGACGGCTTCACGGCCGAGATGGCGATTCCGTTCAAGAGCCTGCGCTACCCGCGGCGGGGGCGCGGCGTCCCGCACCGCTGGGCGTTCCAGATCGTCCGCGAGATCCGGCACAAGGACGAGAACGTGGTCTGGGCGCCGATCTCGCGCGGGGTGGCCGGCTTCCTGCCCCAGATGGGTCTGCTGGAGGGGATGACGAACCTCTCGCTGAGCCGCAACCTGGAGATCATGCCGGTGGCGACGGGCATCCGGCTCGACGCGCTCGACACGGCGAACGGGGCGTTCGTGACCGGCGGGGCGCAGCCGGAAGGGGGCGTCAACGTCAAGTACGGCATCACGTCGAACCTGACCGCCGACTTCACGCTCAACCCCGACTTCTCGCAGGTCGAGTCCGACCGCCCGCAGATCGAGACCAACCAGCGGTTCGCCCTCTTCTATCCGGAGCTGCGGCCGTTCTTCCTCGAGGGCGCCGAGATCTTCAACGTGTTCGGGCCGATCTCCTTCGTCCACACGCGGACCATCCGCGACCCGGACTGGGGCGCGAAGATCACCGGCAAGGTGGGGCGGACGTCGGTCGGTTTCCTGGCCGCCAACGACGCCGCGGCCGGCTCGGTGGCCGGCCTCGCCGGACCCGCCGGCGACGCGGCGGCGGACGTCGTGATCGGGCGGGCGCGCTACGACCTCTACGCCGAGTCGCACGTCGGCGCGATGTTGACCAACCGCGGCTTCCTCGGCGGCTACAGCCGCATGGCGCTGGCCGACGGCGCGTTCCGGCTGGGCCGCACGCAGGCCCTCGGGTTCGCGGCCGTCCGGACCGACGCCCGCGACCTCGACGGCGTCGACTCCCGCGGCACGCTGTTCGACGTCAACTACCGGCTGAACGGCCGGCACTGGAGCGTCTTCAACGGCACGTACCTGCTCTCGCCCGACTTCCGGACCGACGTGGGGTTCGTGCAGCGCACCGATCAGCGGCGCAACGTCACGACCGTCGGGTACCGCTTCTGGCCCGAGGGCCGCGTGATCAACTGGGGCCCCAGCGTCACCTGGGGCCGCAACTGGAACTACGGCGACGTGCTCGAGGACGAACAGTTCGAGGCCCGCCTGAACACGACGTGGGTCAACAACGTCAGCGCCAGCGTGAGCGTCAGCCGTGACATGGAGCGCTACCTCGGCGTGAACTTCGACAAGGTCGGCTACCGGGCCTTCGGCCGCGTCAGCGCCAGCCGCCGCTACTCCGTCGGCGGGTTCTACCGCTACGGCGACGAGGTCCGCTACCAGGAGAACCCGTTCCTCGGGCGCGGCGGCAGCGGCGGCATGTTCGTCACGCTGCGGCCGGCGTCGCGCTTCCAGTCGCAGATCAACCTCAACACCAGCCGGCTGATCGACCCGCGCAACGACGGCGAGCTGGTCTTCGACGTCACGATCGTGCGCGCCCTGAACACCTACCAGTTCACCGACCGGCTGGCGTTGCGGAACATCGTCGAGTTCAACACGCTGCAGCGCACGGCCGGGCTGAACCTGCTGATGAGCTACCGGGTCAACGCGGGCACGGTCTTCTACGTGGGCTACGACGACCGCTACCGGCAGGCCGACCGCATCCTGGGCGAGGACTTCGACGGCGACGGGGTCAGCGACTACCTGTTCCCGTCGGTCACGAGCATGCAGCGCACCAACCGGGCGTTCTTCACGAAGTTCCAGTACCTGTTCCGCTATTAGGAGTCTGCGCCGTAGAACGGCGCGGACGGGGCCGGTGGGGCGCCGAGCGGAGCCGCAAGGAGACGCTTGGTGGGCGCCAGGCGCTCTGGTCTCAGCCGTCCGTCACCCGGTCGCCGTCGGCCAGCTCCGGCCCCTCGACGACCACCCGCTCGCCGGCCGAGAGGCCGGCCAGCACCTCGACGTCGCCGCCGTCCTCGACGCCGGTGGTGACCGCCCGCCGCTCGACCGCGCCGCCGCGGGCCACGAAGACCACCCGCGCGCCGCCGTCGCTGCGCAGCGCCGCGGCGGGGATCCAGAGCCGGGGGGCGGCGTCGGCAAGGGCCTCCTCCGGCGGCGGCCCCGCCTCGAGGAAAGCCACGTTCACCCCCATGTCCGGCAGGATGCGGGGGTCGCCCAGCTCGTCGAACGCGATGCGCACCAGCACGGTCGCGCGCTGGCGGTCGGCGGCGGGGATCGTCGTGATGACGCGGGCCGGGATCTCCCAGTCGGGATAGGCGTCGAGGGTGGCCACCACCCGCTGACCCGGCGAGACGCGGTTGATGTAGCTCTCGTTGACGTCGACCTCGATCTCCAGCGACGACATGTCGACGATGGTGCAGACGCCGGTGCGCGTGAAGCCGCCGCCGGCGCTGACCGGCGAGATCATCTCGCCCGGCTGCGCGTCCTTCGAGATGGCGACGCCGCTGAACGGCGCGCGGATGACGGTGTCCTCCAGCGCGGTCCGCCGCACGTCGATCTCGCGTTCGGCGACGACGATCTGCTCGTGCTGGTTGGCGATGCGCGCCCCGAGCGAGTCGGCCTCGGCCAGCGCCGCGTCCAGGTCGGCCTGCCCGATCAGGCGCTGCTCCAGCAGCCGGCGCTGGCGTTCGAGGTCGAGCCGGGCTTCCTCGTGCCGCACCTCCAGCTCGGCCAGCGCGCCCCGCCGGGCGCCGAGCTGCGCCTCGGCCAGGGCCAGGTACGAGCGCTCGGTGGTGTCGTCGAGCCGGGCCAGGACCTGCCCCCGGCGGACCGCCATCCCCTCCTCGACCAGCACCTCGACGATGCGCCCGGTGACCTTCGACGAGACGGTCGACTGCAGGCGCGCCGTCACGTAGCCGGAGGCGTTGAGGACCGTCGGCTGGCCGTCGGCCGGCGCCGCCTGCCGCACCGCCGCGGTCCGCACGGCGGGGATCCGGGCCTCCTCCCACCAGCGCCAGCCCGCCGCCCCGCCGCCCCCCAGGACCACGAGGCCCGCGGCCAGCCACGCGATCCAGGCCACCCGCGGCCGCCCGTCCCGCGACCGGTCGATCTTCAGATCGTCGAGCGATGCCGCCATGATCCTTGCCGTCCTGACGATATACCAGATCCGCGGGGCCGCGGCCCCGCGTCCTGGCGTCCCCGGGCGGAACATCTGCCAGCCCGGCGTCCGCCTGCACTACGCCCCCGTGTCCTGGCGTCCCCGGGCGTGCATCGATCGTCCCTCCTGTTGTAGAGTATCAGCCCGTCCGTAGCGCGAATCGCGCCGCCCGGAGCCGATCGACTGGACAATCGGCGGCCGGGTAGGGTAGATGATCCCGTAGTCCGTCTTTCCGGCTCCATGTCGAGGAAATACCGCCAGCCAGGGTACCAGGACGACGAACGCCCGCGTCCGGAGCGCGGCGGCGACCGCGGGCCGAAGGGCGACGGCCGCCCGCGGCGCGGCTACGGTCCGCGCGAGCCGCGCGCGGTCAACGTGCCCGCCTTCCGCGAGGTGCTGAAGTGCGCCCGTTGCGGCGCGGCGCTCGCCTCGCCGTCGATTCGCTTCGACAGCCGCTGCGCCAGGTGCGCGGCCGACCTGCACAGTTGCGCGCAGTGCACGTGGTTCGACACCAGCCGGACGCGGGAGTGCGCCAAGCCGATCCCGAAGCGCGTCTCCCCCAAGGACGCCCGCAACAGTTGCACCTGGTTCGAGGCGCGGGTGACGGTGGAGCGCGAGACCCATTCGAGCGCGCCCCCGCCGCCCGCGGCCGCTCACGCGCCGACCCGGCCGTCGAGGCCCGCCGCGGCCAGCGCGCGGCAGGCGTTCGACGACCTTTTCAAGTAGGCAGGCAGCCCGACCGATGCACCCCCACGACGCGGCCACCGCCCTCCAACGGCGTCTCGCGGCCTTGCCGGCGCCGGTGAAGCTGGTCTTCTTCACGCAGACCTTCGGCTGCGACACCTGCCTGCCGGCGCGTCAGGCGGTGGACGGGATCGCCGCGCTGTCGGAGCAGGTCACCGTCGAGGAGCACAACCTGGTGCTCGACCACGAGCAGGTCGCCGAGTACGGCGTCGAATGGGCGCCGGCGCTGGCCGTGGTCGGGGCGAAGGACGCGCGGATGCGCTACTACGGCGTCCCGGAAGGCTACGAGATCGAGTCGCTGGTGGACGCCGTCGAGATCGCCGCCGGGGGCGGGCCGACCCTGACCGACGACAGTCTCGACGCCCTCGACGCCCTGGAGCGGGACGTGCACCTGCGCGTGTTCGTCACCCCCACCTGAAGGTTCTGCCCCCAGGCGGTCAGCCTGGCCTGGCGTCTCGCCGCCGCGAGCCCGCGCGTGACGGCGTCGGTGATCGAAGCGACGTCGTTCCCGGAGCTGGCTCAGCGGTACGGCGTGACCGGCGTCCCGAAGACCGTCGTCGACGACCGCGTCGAGATCATGGGCGCGCTGCCGGAGGCCGAGTTCGTGGCGCAGGTCCTGCAGGCCGGCGCGTGATCCCGCTCCGCCGCGCCGGGCCGCCGCGGCCCGCGGGGTTGCGCGGAATCGATCCGTAACCTACTCTTCGGGTACGCGGGCGAGCCCGTCGCGGACGCGCGGGCCGTTGCACCCGGTTTTCGGGAAGGACGTTCACCATGCCGACGAGACTCGCGGTCGCGCTGGCGGCGCTGATTCTCTTCGTCGCGCTGCCGGCGCTGGCCGACTTGTACACCGAATGGCTCTGGTTCGGCGAAGTGGAGTACCGGAGCGTCTTCGTCAAGAGCCTGGCGACGCGGTGGCTGCTCGGCGCCGCGGCGGCCGCCGCGGCGTTCTGCCTGCTGTACGCCAACCTGCGCGCGGCGGTCCGGGGCGCCACCCGGCCGTTCGTGCTGTTCGCGGGCGGCGGGGACATCCAGCCGGTGGCGCTCGAGGGCAGGCACCTGGCCTGGCTGGCCCTGGGCGTGTCGGCCCTCGCCGCGCTCTTCATCGGCGGGGTGGCCTCCAGCCAGTGGCTGCTGGTGCTGCAATACCTGGAGGCGACGCCGTTCGGCCAGGCCGACCCGCTGATCGAACGCGACGCCTCCTTCTACGTCTTCACCCTGCCGTTCCTCGACTTCGTGCGCCTCGGCCTGTTCGCGGTCGTCGCGCTGGCCCTGGTCGGCTCGGGCGCGGCCTACGTGGCCGCCGGCGAGATCGCGCTCGAGGCGGACGGCCCGCGGATCGGCGAGCGGGCCCGCCGCCATCTGCTGCTGCTCGGAGCGGCCGTGTTCCTCCTGTTCGCCTGGGCCGCGTATCTGGACATGCCGCGTCTGCTGACGACGCCGGCCGGCATCGTGCACGGAGCCTCGTACGTCGACGTGGAGGTGCGCCTGCCGGCGCTGCGGATCCTGATGGCCGTGTCGGTGTTCGCGGCGGGCGCCTGCGTCTACGCGGCCTTCGCGCGCGGCTTGTGGCCGGTGGCGGCCGCGGCGGGCGCCTACCTCCTGGTCTGGATCGGCGGCGGCGCGGCGGCGGCGGCGCTGCAGCGCCTCGTGGTCACGCCGGACGAACAGCAGAAGGAGGCGCCGTACATCGCCCACAACATCGCGGCGACCCGCACCGCGTTCGACCTCGACGTGGTGGAGGAACGGCAGGTCTCGGGCGACGCCCTCCTGACCATGGAGGACATCGAGAACAACGCCGAGACGATCAACAACGTCCGGTTGTGGGATCACCAGCCGCTGCTGGACACGTTCGGCCAGATCCAGGAGATCCGCACCTACTACGAGTTCGCGTCGGTCGACAACGACCGCTACGTGGTCGACGGCGAGTACCGCCAGACGATGCTGTCGAGCCGCGAGCTCAACTCCGACAGCCTGCCGAACCGGTCGTGGGTGAACGAGCGCCTGCAGTACACGCACGGGTTCGGCGTCGCCCTCGGCCCCGTCAACCAGGTGACCGAGGAGGGGTTGCCGGTCCTGTTCATCCAGGACCTGCCGCCCACCTCGCGGACCGACCTGTCCGTCGAGCAGCCGAGCATCTACTTCGGCGAGCTGTCGAACGACTACGTGCTCGTCAACACGAACACCGACGAGTTCCACTATCCGCAGGGCGACGACAACGTCTCCACCCGCTACGACGGCGCGGGCGGGGTCGAGATCGGCGGCCTGCTGCGGCGCCTGCTGCTCAGCCTGCGGTTCCAGTCGTACGAGATCCTGGTCAGCGGCCAGCTCGAGGCCGACAGCCGCGTGATCTTCCACCGCAACATTTCCGACCGGGTGGCCACCATCGCGCCGTTCCTGCGCTACGACGCCGATCCGTATCTGGTGATCGCGGAAGGGCGGCTCTACTGGATGCGCGACGCCTACACCGTCTCCGGCGACTACCCGTACTCCACGCCGGCCGGCAACGGCGTCAACTACATCCGCAACTCGGTGAAGATCGTCATCGACGCCTACGACGGCGACACGACCTTCTACCTGGCCGAGCCGGACGACCCCCTGGCCGTCACCCTGGGGAAGATCTTCCCGGACCTGCTGCAGCCGCTCGACCGCATGCCGGAGGCGCTGCGGAGCCACGTCCGCTATCCGGAGGGCATCTTCTCGCTGCAGACGTCGATGTACTCGACGTTCCACATGACGAACCCCAGCGTCTTCTACAACCGCGAGGACGAGTGGGAGGTGCCGGTCATCGACAACGAGCAGATGGAGCCCTACTACACCATCATGCGGCTGCCGGGGGAGGAGCGGGCCGAGTTCATCCAGATGCTGCCGTTCACGCCGCGCGGCAAGAACAACCTGGCCGCCTGGATGGTGGCGCGCAGCGACGGCGAGAACTACGGCAAGATGCTCGTCTTCCAGTTCCCCAAGCAGAAACTGGTGTTCGGGCCGTCGCAGGTCGTCGCGCGCATCAACCAGGACCAGGAGATCTCGCCGCAGATCACGCTCTGGAACCAGCAGGGCTCGGAAGTGATTCAGGGCACGCTGCTCGTCATCCCGATCGAGGAGGCGCTGCTGTACATCCGGCCGCTGTACCTGCGGGCGTCCGGCGGGCGCATCCCCGAGCTGACGCGGGTCGTGGTGGCGTACCAGAACCGGATCGTCATGGAGGCGACGCTCGACGACGCGCTCGCGCGCCTCTTCGGCGGGCCGGAACGGCCGCCGGCGGCCCCCGCGGCCACGCTGCTGGCGAACGTGTCGGCGCAATCGAACCCCGCGGCGCCGGCGCTGCCGGCGGGCTCGCTGGCCAGCCGCGCCCAGGATCACTACGCGCGCGCGCTCCGCGCCCAGCGCGACGGCGACTGGGCGCTCTACGGCGCGGAGATCCAGCGGCTCGGAGACGTCATCGAGGAACTGCAGGGCGACGAAAACTGACGGGATTCGCCCCGGTGTCCCGCTCCGCTGACGAAGGTCCGATACGGAAGGCAGGAGAAGAAAAGAACATGCACAGTCCGCACCGCCGCGCAACAGCCACGCTGACCTTCGCCGTCCTCGCCGCGGCGTGCGGCGGCCAGCCGGAGCCGGTCGAGCCGACGCCGGGCCTGACCGCCTTCACCGGCGCGCGTCTGATCATCGGCGACGGCGGCACCGTCGAGAGCGGGACCATCGTGGTCCGCGACGGCGTCATCGAGGCGGTCGGGGCGAGCGGCGCCGTGGTTCCGCCCGAGGACGCCGCGACCGTGGACCTCGCCGGCAGGACGGTGACGCCCGGGCTGATCAACGCCCACGGGCACGTCAACGACGTCGTCGGGCTGCGGTCCGACCCCTCCTTCTATACCGAGGAGCACGTGGTGGACCAGCTCGCGCTGTACGCGCGCTACGGCGTCACCACGGTCGCCAGCCTCGGCGGCGACGGGCCGGAGGCCGTGGCCGTGCGCGGCCGCGAGGGTCCGGGCCTGAACCACGCGCGCATCCGCGTCGCCGGCCCCGTCATCGTCGCCGACACGCCGGAGCAGGCGGCCGAGCGGGTGAACGCGGCGGCCGACATGGACGTCGACTTCATCAAGATCCGCGTCGACGACAACCTCGGCGCCACCGAGAAGATGACCCCCGAGGTCTACCGGGCGGTCATCGACACGGCGCACGAGCGCGGCCTGAAGCTGACCGCGCACCTCTACTACCTCGACGACGCCAAGGCGCTGCTCGACGCGGGCGCGGACTTCATCGCCCACAGCGTCCGCGACGCCGACGTGGACCAGGAGCTGATCGACCTGCTCACGGCCAGCGGCGTCTGCGTCTGCCCGACGCTCATGCGGGAGGTCTCGACCTACGTCTACGAGGAGCGGCCGGAGTGGTTCGACGACCCCTTCTTCCTGAAGAACGCCGACCCGGAGGTGATCGCCGCGCTCGAGGACCCGGAGCGGCAGGAGGGCGTCCGCAACAGCGGCAGCGCCCAGACCTACAAGGCGCAGCTCCCGACCGCGATGCGCAACGTCAAGGCGCTTCACGACGCCGGCGTGCGGATTGCGATGGGGACCGACACCGGACCCGCGGCCCGCTTCCAGGGCTACTTCGAGCACGGCGAGCTCGACCTGATGGTGGAGTCGGGACTGACGCCGATGCAGGCGATCGTCGCCTCGACCCGCGACGCCGCGGCCTGTCTCGATCTGGAGGGGGTCGGCACGCTCCAGGCCGGGAACTTCGCCGACTTCGTCGTCTACGCGGAGAACCCCGCCGAGGACATCGGAAACAGCCGCACGATCGAGTCGGTCTGGATCGCGGGCAACCGCGTCCCGGGCGTCTGACGGCCGCTGTCCCGGGGACCCTGTTCGTGCGGCAGTCCGAAGGCTCCCTCGTCTGCGGCGAGTGCAGCCGGCTGGTCGGCGTCAACGAGGAGCGCTGCCCGTACTGCGGCGCCTGGCGGCCCGGGCTGTTCGGCTGGGCGCCGTTCCTGCGCACGCTGGTCGGCGGGCGGCTCGACCCCCTCGTTCTCGTCATGGGCGCGTGCGTGACGCTGTACGCCCTGGCGCTGCTGCTGCAGCCGGAGGCGATCTTCGAGTCGTCGGGATTCCTCTCCCTGCTGTCGCCCGGCGGGCGCGCCCTGTATCAGCTCGGCATGACCGGCGGGCTCGCGTGGGAGCTCGGCTGGTGGTGGACGCTGCTGACCGCCACCTATCTCCACGGCGGCCTGCTGCACATCGCGTTCAACGTGATGTGGATCCGCAACCTCGGCCCGGCCGCGGCCGAGGTCTACGGCCCCGCCCGGACGTTCCTGCTGTTCAACGCCGCCGGCGCGTCCGGGTTCCTGCTGTCGAACCAGATGTCCGGCGCGCCGACCATCGGCGCGTCGGGCGCGATCTTCGGCCTGCTCGCCGCCCTGATCGTCTACGGCCGCAAGCGGGGCAGCTCCGTCATGACGCAGCAGCTCTGGCAGTGGGCGATCATCCTCGGGATATTCGGCTTCCTGGTGCCCAGCGTGAACAACTGGGCGCACGGCGGCGGCTTCGCCGGCGGATGGATCGCGGCGCACCTGCTGGGCTTCCACGACCAGCATCGGGAGAGCACGCGCGACCTGCTCGCGGCGCTCGCGCTCATCGCGGTCACGGCCGTCGGGATCGGGCTGTCGTTCTTCAAGGTGACGGGCATCCTGCTCGCCGGGTAGGGCATCGGGAGCGGCCGTCGCCCGCCCTCCCGGCGGCGAGTCCCGTCCCGGCGCTCGCACCGGGCGGCCGTACGCCCGTTTGCACGGCGTTGGCGCGCCGTTCACTCCGCGGCCGGCGCGCGCCGGGGCCGCCGCCGGCCGCGGCGTCGGCGGCCCCGGCGGGGCGCCTGCACGCCGTGGGCCGCCAGGTCCCGCCAGCGCGCGAGCGTATCCGGGTCGCCGCCGTGGATCTCCAGCCACGTGAGCGCGTCGGGCAGACTGGCGCGCCCGAGGATCCCCCGTATCCGGCGCGGCGGGAGGGCGGGGTCCGCGAGCAGCGGCTGCAAGGCCAGCGCCTGGCTCAGGTGCTCGACGTCGCGCCGGGCCACCGGCAGATCGCCCAGCGAGACGCGCGGCGGCGTTCCGCGCGGGCCTCGGCGGGGCGCCGCCGGGGCGAGCTCCTGGACCGGCGCCACCAGGCTGCCGAGGAGGACCGCGTTCGAGAGCGAGTCGGGCGCCGCGTCGAAGCGCGCCCGGTAGGCGTCCAGCGCTTCGAGCGACCGCCACAACGCGGCCGAGCGCGGGCGGTTGACCTCGGGGGCGAGGTGGCGCAGGAGCCCGGTTCGGGACAGCCGCCTGAAGATCCGCGCGGAGGCGCCGCTGCGCAGCAGCTTGTAGACCTCCTCGATCAGCCGGGCCGGAGAGGCGTTGCGGATCTGCGCGCGCTGTCTGGCGATGCCCTCGCGCACCGGCGCTTCGAGGCGGAAGTCGAGCCGCGCGGCGAAGGCGACGGCCCGCAGCATGCGGACCGGGTCCTCGACGAACCGCTCGTCCGGGTCGCCGATGCAGCGGATGAGCCGCCGGCGCAGATCCGCCATCCCGCCCACGTAGTCGATCACCGCGAAGGTTTCAATGTCGTAGAAGAGCCCGTTGATCGTGAAGTCGCGGCGGAAGGCGTCCTCCTCGGGGGTGCCGAAGGTGTTGTCGCGCCGGACCGGCCGCCGCGCGCGCCGCTCCCCGCCCGCGCCGGGGGGAGCGGCGTCCGCCGCCGGGCCGGGCGCGCCGCCGTCCGCGCGGCCGGCGGCCGGCGCGTCCGCCGGAACCTGGCGGCGGAACGTCGCCACCTCGATCGTCTTGTCGCCGAACCGGACGTGCGCCAGCCGGAAGCGCCGGCCGATGATCCAGCAGTTCCGGAAGAGGCGCTTGACCTCGTGCGGATGGGCCGACGTGCCGACGTCGAAGTCCTTCGGGCGGCGGTCGAGCAGCAGGTCGCGCACCCCGCCGCCCACCAGGTAGGCGGTGTGGTTGAACTTCCGCAGCCGGTAGAGGACCTTCAGCGCGTCGGGGTCGATCCGCCGGCGCGAGATGGAATGGTCGGCGCGGGAGACGATGGTCGGGGCGCCCACTAGCGGCGCCCCGGCGGAATGCGCTCCGGCGGAACGAAACGTCTGCCACGCAGGCGGGACATGAACCGCCGCCATTGTAGCGGCTGCGCCCCCGCAACGGGGAGTCGGCGCGCCCCGGCCCGCCCGGCGTCGATATCCTCCCGGAGCCGTGCGAGCGCCGGATCGGCGGCGCGCCGCCGGTCCTCAGCCGCCGAAGCGGTAGGTCAGCCCCACCTTCAGGCGCCGGCCCTTCGGGTCGTGGGTGAAGCCGTCGTATCCCATCTCGATGTTGGCCCAGGGCGGCCGCGCGCCGGTCAGGTTCAGCGCGTACAGGCCGAGGTTGATCCCGCTGCCGGGGAAGCGCCACCCGAAGCTCACGTCCCAGGTGAAGAACGGGTCGATGACCGGCACGGTGGTGCCCGGGGCCCGGTCCTCGTAGGACGAGACGTAGTTCAGGTAGTTCGAGAGCGTGTAGTCGCTCCAGGTGTAGATCGCCGACCAGCGGCTCTTCCAGCGCGGCAGCGGCACCGAGATGGGGTGGGCGAAGTTCAGGTAGCCGGCGGTCTCCCGTTCCGCGTAGAGCGTCAGGTCCGTGCCGTCCAGCGTCAGCTCCTTCGTCGTGTAGCCCAGCGTGTACGTGGTGTCCCAGCTCGCGGAGAACTGTCCCGGGCCAACCGCGGCGCGGGTGGCGAAGTGCGTGTCGATCCCGGAGGTCGTCAATCCCGGCCAGTTCACCAGATCGATCTGCACCCGCTCCAGAGCCGCGGCCGGACAGCGGGCGGCGGGAGCCAGCCCGGAGGCCACGCCCCCCGGGCAGATGACGAACCGCGCCACCGCGTCCTGCGTGGCCGGATCGTTGTACAGCGCGGTGACGGCGTCGTAGGGCATCGAGCCGATGACGTTCTCGAAGTCGTAGCTCCAGTAGTCGACCGTCGCCTCGACGCCGCCTTCGAGGAAGAGGACGACGCCCGTGTTGTAGGTGAACGCGCGCTCGGGCAGCAGGTCGGGGCTGCCGTAGCGGTCGACGGCCTGGTAGGCCCCGGTCTCGCCGATCCACTCCAGGGTGGTCAGCGGGCTGGTGTTCAGGTCGTCGAGCGACGGCGTGCGGAAGGTGGTCTGCACCGAACCGCGCAGCGACAGGGAATAGCGCAGGCTCTCGGCGAGCTGCAGGCGCCCGCCCACCTTCGGGTCGAAGCTGCTCACGGTGCGGCCCGCGACGTTGTAGAACTCGTAGTTCGCGGCGAGCTGCGTGTCGAGCCGGGGGCCGACGTTGAACGCCAGCTCGCCGAAGATCCGCTGCAGTTGCTGGTCCGCCGAGTACGGGCGGTGGACGTTGGTGAACAGGAAGGGGCCGAACCGGTCGCCCGCCGAGCAGCCCGTGTCGCCGGCCACCGGACAGGGATTGACGGTGACGTCGCCGGCGTCGTTCGGATCGCCGTCGGCGCTCGTGGCGCGGTACTGGTAGCCGACCGCGAAGTCGGCGACGTTGGGGACCAGGTTGCCGCTGACCGTGGCGTCGGCCACGAACAGGTCGGTGGTGCTGACCAGGTCCACTTCCTCGTTGAGCCAGTTCCGCAACGAGTCCGAATTCGCCAGGCCGGCCCGGTAGTCGGGGTTCGCGGCCGTCGCGAACCGCGCGCCCGGCTGCTGGTCGGCGTACTGGACGGCGCTGCTGAACGGGTTGTAGTACATGCAGCCGCCGGCTCCGGCGACCTGCCCGTTCAGCGGCCCGAGCGCCATGCCCGCGGGCGACGACGGATCGGCGGTCACGCCGACGCCGCAGTTCGGGCCGCCGAAGCCCCGGAAGGCGCGGAAGATCCGGTCCGTGTAGACCGCCGGCAGGTTGAGGTTCCCGCGCGCCCGGGCGTAGGTGACGCCGACGTCCCAGTTGGCGTCCCGGCCGCCCATCCGGAAGTCGCCGTCGACGGACCCGGCGAGCCGCCAGGTGCGGGACTGCCGGCGCAGCGTGCGGGCCGGCCCCGAGTTCCCGAACGGGCGGCCGTTGAAGTACCAGTTCTCGCCGCCCGCGCAGGCGCCCGCCGGGTCGGCCTTGGCGTCGCCGGCGTACTGGCCGCAGAACGCCGTCCGGCCGGGGTGGTCTGGCGCCACCTGCTGGATGGTGGTGCTCGTCACCGTGAAGGGCGGGTACGAGGGCGTCGTGTACCAGTTCGGAATCACCGCCTCGGCCCACAGCCCTTCCAGGTGGTAGTTGGTCCGTTCGTTGACGGGGCCGTTGAACTCGACGAAGGCCCGGGTCTGATCCTGCTCCTCCACCAGGTTGTCGTACGGCGCGTAGCGGAACCGGCAGGTCCAGCCTTCGTCCTGGCCGCCCAGGTCCTCGCAGCGGGGGTCGAACACGTCCGCCGTGAACGGGACGGGAGCGCCGACCGAGAACGTGCCGGGGTTGCCCAGGCTGGACCAGCCGGCGCGGTTTCCGGAAACGTGCGGGGTGAAGCGGTCGAGGAGGTACTCCCGCTCGTTGAACTGCAGCTCGCGGCGGCCGACCCGTTCCGCGGAGAAGACCGCGCTCGACGCCCCGATCCGGCCGCCCCAGATGCCCGCCACCGTCGTGTCGCCGGCGTCGGCGAAGGACTCCTGCGAGACGTTCACCTCGAAGCCCCGGAAGTCCCGGCGCGTGACGAAGTTGGCCACGCCGCCCACCGCGTCCGAGCCGTAGGTCGCCGAGGCCCCCTCCTTGAGCACCTCCAGCCGCCCGACCGCGATGCCGGGGATGGTGTTGACGTCGACGAACCGGCCGCCGATGAGACGCGCGGGCACCGGCACGTGGCGGCGGCCGTTGATCAGCACCAGCGTCCGCGACGCGCCGAGGCCGCGCAGGTTCACGTTGGCCACGTTCTCGGTCAGCGTCGCCGGCTGGTTCGAGTTGTACCAACTGCTCCGCTCGCCGACCACGCCGTGGCTCTGGCTCAGGTTCTTGACGAGATCGACGAGCTGCGTCGCCCCCTGCTGCTCCAGCGTCTCGCGGCTGACCAGCGTGACCGCGTGCGGCATGTTGATCGCCGGCGCGTCGATCGCCGTCCCGGTCACCGCCACCGTCACTTCCTCGAACAGACCGCCCAGGCGCAGGCGGGCGTCGACGGTGACCGTGGCGCCGGCCGCCACCTCGACGCCGGCCCGTTCGAGTTCCTCGAAGCCGGGCATGACGAACCGCAGGTCGTAGACGCCGGGCGGCAGGGCGGTGAGCGCGTAGCGGCCGTCCCCGTCGCTGAACGCGACGCTGACGCCGCCGGGCAGCGCGGGACTCGACGCCTCGACGGTCGCCCCCGGCAGCACGCCGCCGGTGTCGTCGGAGACGACCCCGGTGATCCCGCCGTCCTGGGCGTGGGCCGACGATGGCGAGCTGGTGACGCACAACGCGGCGATCAAGAGACCGGGCGCCACCTTCGACGCGCGGGAAAGGGCAGGGATTCGCCGGTTGGCGAGCATGTCGATTCTCCTCCTGAAGTCACTGTCCGGCGCGGATCCGCGTGCCGGTGTCCATGGCGATCGGGCCGGCCGCGAAGGTCGACACGCCGGGCCGAGCCGCCGCGCGGCCTGGGTCCGGCATCGGTGTCGGCGGCGAACGGGCGCCGCCTGCAAGGGTAATCCTGGCTCCGCTACCAGAAAGTATCGGCCGCAACCGGCGCGGACTGCAAGGATCGTTCCCCGCGCCGGGCCGAAGCCCCGCGCGGGACGGCGCCCGTCTCCGGCGGCGGCCGGCGGCCCTGTACGGTCAGGACCCCGGCGCGCGGGGGGCGGCGCGGCCCCCGGGAACGGCGGCCGCGCCGCGGCGGTCAGTCGTTCGCGCCGAGCTCGCGCAACCGCGCCGCGATCCCCGGCTGCGTCGACCGCAGGCCGTTGGTGCCGAGGACCGGCAGGCTGGTCTCGGCCAGGACGAGCGGCGTCTGGCCCCGGCCGTTCGGAACGTCGAGAGCGGCCCCGTGCGCCGCCAGCAGGTCGACGACCGGCGCGAAGCCGGTCCGCACGGCGTCGTGAAGCGCGGTGTTGCCCCGGTCGTCGGCCCGGTTCACGTCGACCCCGAGGCCGAGGACGACGCGGGCCAGCTCGATCGTCAACCGCTCCAGGTCGCCGCGTTCCATGGGGTCCGGCGCGTCCACGCGGTTGCGGCGGTCCTCCTGGGAGATCTGCGGCACGCCCATGGCCGCCTGGAGGGCCGACATCCCGTTGGCGGGCGAGACGTGCGGGTCGGCGCCCCACTCGGCCAGCAGGCGCAGGATCTCCGGCTCCCCGTAGCGCGCGGCCAGCCAGAAGGCGTTCGCGCCGACCGCCTGGTGGCGGATGCTGTAGTCGGCGCTGAACCGCCGGCCCGGCGTGCCGCGCTCGACCGGCGCGTCGAGGTCGGCGCCGTGCCGCAGGAGCGCCGCGGCGAGCCCGGCCTGGCTGCGCAGCGCCGCCGCGTGCAGCGCGGTGTAGCCGGCGCCCGCGGCGTTGGGGTCGGCCCCCTGCTCGAGCAGCTCGACGGCGAGGGCCCCGTGGCCGCTGTGCGCGGCGACGACCAGGGCGCTGGCGCCGGACGCCGCGGCGTCGTCGACGTCGGCCCCCGCCGCGATCAGCGCGCGCGCCGTCTCCGGATCGCCGTTGCGCGCCGCGAACAGCAGCGCCGTCGACCCGCCGTGGCGCATGCGGAAGTTGCCGCTCGTGTTGGTGTTGCCGGCGGTGTTCTCGAGCTGCTCCCAGACCCGCGTGCGGGCGTGCGGGTCCGCGCCGCGCGCGGCCAGCCGGCGCACGACGCCGGCGTGGCCCTGGGCCGCCGCCCACATGAGCGCCGTCTGTCCGCGTTCGTACTCGGCCGCGTCGACGTCCGCGCCGCGCTCGAGGAGCAGGTCGACCACCGGCAGGCTGCCGCCGCGGGCCGCGCTCATCAGCGGGGTCTCCCCCATCCGGAGCCTGACGTCCGGGTCCGCGCCGGCTTCGAGGAGCCGCCCCGCGATGCGCGCGGCGCCGTTGCGGGCGGCCAGCCACAGCGGCGTGGCGCCGAGCGCGTTGGCGGCGTCTACGTCCGCGCCGGCCTCGATCAACAGGGCCGCCGCCTCCAGGTCGCCGCGGTGCGCCGCCCAGTGGAGCGCCGTGGCGCCGTCGCCCCCCGGCGCGTCGACGTCGGCCCGCGCGGCGATCAGCGCGCGCACGGCCGCGAGGTCGCCCGCCCGGACCGCCGCGGCGACGTCCGGGGCCTGGGCGCGCGCGGACGCCGCGGAAGCGAGCAGGAGGACCGCGGCGGCCGCGGGCACGAACCGGCCCGGCGAGAATCTTTCGGTCATGACCGCTATGCTACCGCAGTCGCGCCCGTGTTGCACCCGCCGTCTTCGCCGCGCGGCGGACCCGGCGATTGACACTCCCGGCGGCGTTCGGACAGACTAGGCGGACGGCGCGGGGAACGTGCATCCCGCCCGCGCCGCCGCGTCTCGGCCGCCGGACGGTCAACCGGGGAGAGAGGTTCGAACCATGGCGTCTGCGCGTGGTCGATTGTCACCGGCGGTCGCCGCCACCGCGCTGATCGCCGGCGCGGTCTTCGCCGGCCCTCCGCCCGCCGCCGCCCAGCCGGGGCCGGACGCCGCCGGGGCCGAGCTGCTCCGCCGGACCGTCGGGCGCTACTGCGTCACCTGCCACAACGACCGGCTGCGCACCGCCGGACTGACCCTCGCCGGCCGCGACCCGTCGCAGGTCGGGGCCCACGCCGAGACGTGGGAGAAGGTGGTCACGAAGCTGCGGACGCGGACGATGCCGCCGGCCGGCCGGCCGCGCCCGGACACGGACGCCTACGACGCGCTGGCCGCGTGGCTGGAGAACGAGATCGACCGCTTCGCCGCCGCGCGGCCGAACCCGGGGCGCACCGAGGCGTTCCACCGCCTGAACCGCGCCGAGTACGCCAACGCCGTGCGCGACCTGCTGGCCCTCGACGTCGACGTCGCCGCGCTGCTCCCGGCCGACGACATCGACGAGCACGGCTTCGACAACATGGCGGACGTCCTGACCGTCTCGCCCGCCCTCATGGAGCGGTACCTGTCGGCGGCGCGCAAGATCGGCCGCCTGGCCGTGGGCGAGACGCCCGCCGGGCCGGCCACGTCGACCTACGACGTGCCGATCCTGCTGGTGCAGGACGACCGCATGGGCGACGACGCGCCGTTCGGTTCGCGGGGCGGCGTCGCCGTCCGCCACTACTTTCCGGTCGACGGCGAGTACGACCTGCGGATCCGGCTGCACCGCAACTACGTCAACTACGTGCGCGGCATGGGCTCGCGCCACGAGCTGGAGGCGCGGCTCGACGGCGCGCTCGTGCGGACGTTCGTCTTCGGCGGCGAGGAGCCCGAGGGCGTGCAGGCGCCGGCCAGCTACGGCGGCAACCAGTTCGGCGACCCGGAGTGGGAAGAGTACATGCTCTACGCCGACGCCGGCATGCGCGCGCGGTTCCAGGCGACGGCGGGGCCGCACGTGGTCAGCGTGGCCTTCGTGCGGCGCTTCACCGAGCCGGAAGGCGTGCTGCAGCCGCGCCAGAGCATCTTCGCGGTGGCCGTCAACGAGATGCGCGACGGCGACGCCGCGGTCGAGCAGGTCGTGATCGGCGGGCCGTACGCCGGCGCCGGGCCGGGCGACACGCCGGCGCGCCGGGCGCTGTTCGTCTGCCGGCCGGCCGGCCCGGCGGCGGAGGACGAGGAGACCTGCGCCGAGGAGATCCTGGCGTCGCTGGCCCGCCGCGCCTACCGCCGGCCGCTGGAGGCCGGGGACGTCGAGACGCTGATGGACTTCTACCGCGCCGGCCGCGAGGACGGCGGCTTCGACGCCGGCGTCCAGCTCGCGCTCGAACGCGTGCTCATCTCGCCCGACTTCCTCTTCCGGGTCGAGCGCGACCCGGTCGACGCCCGGCCGGGCTCGGCCTACGCGCTGAGCGGCGTCGAACTGGCGTCGCGGCTGTCCTACTTCCTCTGGTCCGCCGGCCCGGACGACGAGCTGCTGGCGCTCGCCGAGCGGGGCCGGCTCGCCGAGCCGGAGGTCCTGGCGGAACAGGCGCGCCGGATGCTGGCCGATCCGCGCTCGAAGGCGCTGGTCCGCAACTTCGCCGGCCAGTGGCTCTACCTGCGCAACCTGCGCGGCGTGGTGCCCGACGCGGTGGTGTTTCCCGAGTTCGACGAGAACCTGCGCGAGGGGTTCCTGCAGGAGACGGAGCTGTTCGTCGAGAGCCTCATCCGCGAGGACCGCAGCGTCCTGGACCTGATCGCGGCCGACCACACCTTCGTCAACGAGCGGCTCGCCCGGCACTACGGCCTCCCGAACGTCTACGGCAGCCGCTTCCGGCGCGTGACCCTGCCCCCGGACGTGGCGGAGCGGCGCGGGGGCATCTTCGGCCACGGCAGCCTGCTCACCGTGACGTCGTATCCGAACCGCACGTCGCCGGTGCTGCGGGGCAAGTGGGTGCTGGCCAACGTCCTCGGCACGCCGCCGCCGCCGCCGCCCGCCGACGTGCCGGACCTGCCGGACCGCGGCGAGGACGGCCGCGCCGCCACGGTGCGCGACCGCCTGCAGCGGCACCGCGAGAGCCCCGCCTGCTCGGTCTGCCACGCGCCGATGGACCCGCTCGGGCTGGCCCTGGAGAACTACGACGCCGTGGGCCGCTGGCGCACGACCGGCGAGGCCGGCCTGCCGATCGACGCCAGCGGCGCCCTGCCCGACGGAACCGCCTTCGAGGGCCCGGCCGGCCTGCGGACGCTGCTGCTCGAACGGCGCGGGCAGTTCGTCGGCACCCTGACGGAGAAGCTCCTGGCGTACGCGCTCGGTCGCGGGCCGGAGCACTACGACCGCCCCACCGTGCGCGCCATCACCCGCTCGGCCGCCCCGGACGACTACCGCTGGTCGTCCATCATCACCGGAATCGTGCAGAGCACGCCGTTCCGCATGCGGAGGTCAGAATCATGATCATCACCAGAAAGTCGATTCCCCGCCGCACCGTCCTGCGCGGCCTGGGCGCCTCGCTCGCGCTGCCGTTGCTCGACGGCATGGTTCCGGCGGCGGCGGCCCTCCGCAACACCGCGGCGGCCCCGGTGAAGCGGCTCGGCGTGGTCTACGTCCCGAACGGGATGATGATGAACCACTGGACGCCGAAGACCGAGGGGACCGGGTTCGAGTTCCCGGCCGTCATGAAGCCGCTGGAGCCGTTCCGCCGGCACGTCGAGGTCCTGTCGGGGATGCACGGCGTCGACGGCGAAGGCCCGCACGCGCGCTCGTCGACGCGCTTCCTGACCGGCGTGCCGTCGAAGCCGGACAACGGCTCCGACCTGCTGGCCGCGGTCTCGATGGACCAGATCGCCGGGCGCGCCCTCGGACGCCGGACGCAGCTCGCCACGCTGGAGCTGGCGATCGACGGGCGCGACTTCGCCGGCTCGTGCGACGACGGCTTCAGTTGCGCCTACACGAACACCATCGCCTGGGCGAACGACACGACGCCGCTGCCGATGGAGAACAACCCGCGGGTCGTCTTCGAGCGGCTGTTCGGCGACACCGGCAGCACCGACCCGGCCGTGCGCCGGGCGCGGCTGCGCAAGGACGCCAGCCTCCTCGATTCGGTGACCGAGCGGGCCGCCGACCTCTCCCGCCGCATCGGCCCGGGCGACCGCGCCAAGCTGGGCCAGTACCTCGACGCCGTCCGCGACGTCGAGCGGCGCATCCGCATGGCCGAGTCGCAGAGCGAGCGGGAGCTGCCGGTGGTCGATCAGCCCGCGGGCATTCCGGCGACCTTCGGCGAGCACGCGAAGCTGATGTTCGATCTGCTGGCCCTGGCCTGGGAGACCGACCTGACGCGCGTCGCCACCTTCATGATGGGGCGCGAGATCACCGGCCGGACGTACGCCGAGATCGGCGTGCCGGACGCGCACCACCCGATCTCGCACCACCAGCGCGACCCCGCCAAGCTGGCCAAGCTGACGAAGATCAACCAGTACCACGTGCAGTTGTTCGCGCGGTTCCTCGAACGGCTGCGCTCGACCCCGGACGGCGACGGGACGCTGCTCGACCGTTCGATGATCGTCTACGGCGCCGGCATGGCCGACAGCAACACGCACGGTTCGCAGGACCTGCCGATCCTGCTGGCCGGCGGCGGCGCCGGGACGGGCGGGCGCCACGTCCGGCACCCGGCCGACACCCCGCTCGCCAACCTGCACCTCGCCCTGCTCGACAAGCTGGGCGTGCCGGCCGAGGCGCTCGGCCACGCCACCGGCAAGCTGCCGCTCGCCCCGCTGGCCGGGTAGCGGGAGAGTCCGCCCGGCGTCCGAAGAACGGTTCCAGGGCCGGCGCCCGTGGCGGCGCCGGCCCTTTTCGTGCGCGGACGGCCGGCCGTGCGGTTACGCCGCGGCGTGGTCCAGCAGGTGGCCCATCAACGAAGGAATGCCGGCCTGCCATACGACCGGCGGCTCCTGGCCCGGCGGGCACCAGACGTAGCCGAGCCGGTTCAGCGCCTCGCGGGCCGCCAGCCGGCCGGATGCATCCATGCCGGCGGCGGCGAGAGCCGCGTCGATCTCCCGATCCGTGGCGGATGCGTCCATGCCGTCCCGGAACGCGGGTATCACCGCCAGGGCCGCCGGCAGCAGCCCCTCCGCCTCCAGCTCCCGGTACCGGTGGTGATGGTACTCCGCCACCCGCGCCGCGACCTCGGGCCGCGCGCGGGCCGCGTCGGCGGCGCTCAGGCGGGTTCCCCCCGCGGCCAGACGCCGGCTCCAGAGCGCCTCGCCCCAGAGCTGGATGAAGTAGGCGTAGCGTTGGCCGTGCGCCACCACGGAGTCGAGCGCCTCGTCGTCGATGCTGACGCCGTGCGCGGCCAGCGGCTTGCGCAACGCGTCCCTGGCGGCGGCTTCGCTCAGACGGCCGATGCCGAGCAGGCCGCGGCCCAGGCGGTCCCAGAAGGACGCGTTCATCCGGCCGAGATGCGCCAGCAGCCCCGGCGTGCCGGCCAGCACCAGCAGGAACGGCGCCTCGCGGCGCACGTCCTGGCTGACGTTCAGCAGGATCCGGCCCACCTCGAGGTCCAGCGTGTGCGCCTCGTCGAGCAGAACGGCCACCGGCTTCCCGCGGCAGCGCGCGATCAACCGTTCCGCCAGCTCCCGCACCGCGGGGGGCGACGTCACCCATTCGGCGCCGGCCCCGAACGCTACGCGCCACTTCGCGGGTAGAAGCCACCGCGGGCCGGCGGCGGGCAACAAGGTGTCGCACAGGTCCTGTCCGGTGCGCACCCGGCTCGGAGCCAGGCGCGCCGCGTCCACGCGCACCCCGCGGCACGCGCCCTCGAACCAGTTCAGCAACACCGTCTTGCCGTTGCCGCGCGGCCCGACCAGCACCACGTTGTGCGGCGGCGGCTGGCCGGAGGTCAGATCCGCCAGGCACCGGGACAGCACCTCCTGTTCCCGCTCGCGCCCCGTCAGCACGGGCGGCGGAGCGCCGTCGCCGGGCATGAACAGCCGCTTCTCCATCGCCACGTCGGCAGTGTAGGCCCGCGCCCGGCCATCGACAAGGCGGGCAGCGGCGGGCGGCGATCCGCAACCGCCGAGCCGCCGCGTGGCGGACCGCCCGCGCCGCGACACCGGGATCGTCCCCGAAGGTCCGCGCCGCCGCCGTTTTCAGCGGCCCGCCGGGGCGGTCGTCGAGCAGCGTCCGTGGATCAGCGCCACGCGGCCAGCTCGTCCGCCGTGACCGGCTCGGCGGGGCCCTGGTAGATGGCGTTGAACAGCAGCTTGAACGTGGCCCGGGTCTGGGCGCGGAAGGCGATCTGGCTGCCCATCGTGACGGCGGTCCCGCGGCCCACGTCGAAGGCGACGACGTTGGCCCGCTCGCGCAGGAGCTCGCCGCCGAGGATCCAGCCGCTCGCCACCACGTCGTCCGCGTCGGGATAGCGCGAGACCACCTCGGCCGGAACGTCGAAGCTGGGCGACAGCTCGTAGGCCTGATCGAAGCGGAAGAAGACCGGCCAGGTCTCCGGCATGCCCCAGGCGACCGGGTGCCGCGGATTGAACTCCTGCTCGAGCAGCGTGCCGGGCGAGTAGAACAGCGACGTCGGATCGACGACCCGGTCGCGCAGCGTCCGGGCGAGCGTCGCGGGGCTGCGGAAGACCTCCCGCAGCCGCCGCTCGGCCTCGCCGAGCGTGATGCGCGCCGGGCGCCGGCCGGCGCCGTTCCGCGCGGAGACGCCGCGGCCCGGCAGCACCGGCTCGATCGGCAGGTCGAGCAACTGGCGGGCCGTGGCCACGGCCGAGCCGAGCGCGACGAGCGTGCCGCCGTCCTCGACCCAGCGCCGCAGCTTGCGCCAGCCCGCGCGGCCGACCCCGTAGGCCCAGCGCCAGGATTCGTCGTGCCGGGCGGGGCTCAGTCCCCGGACGATCCGGGCGCGGCTGGTGCCCGAGGGGAGCACGATGACGTCGTAGCGGTCGGCGAGGTCGCCCGCGAAGTCGAGCGACGAGATCACCGCGTGGTCCAGCTCGTACTGCTCGAACAGCCACAGCATCCAGCCGGCCGGCATGTTGTTCGGGGCGCGCCAGAGGCCGACCCGCGTCGGCCGGCGCAGGCGGTGGCCGTCCACCCGCGGCGCGCGGCCGGCGGCCGCCACGACGAGGCCGGTCTCTTCCGCGGTCTGCCGGAGGATCCGCTCGGCGTCGCCCGTCGGCGGGACCAGCCACGTCCCGGGGGCGTGGCCGCGGCCGCCCGATTCGAAGCGCCCGGCCGCGCGGTACACCGGGACCCCGGCCGCCTGCAGCCGCGCCGCGGCCAGGAAGCCGGCGTTGGACGAGGGCGGGATCGCATAGCCCCAGGCGGGCCGGCCGGGCAGCGGGGTCCGCCGCGGCTCGACCGTCTCCAGCCGCGTCAGGTCGGCCTCCAGCGGCTCGTCGATCCGGTCGACGTCGACCCCCATCAGCAGGCCGAGGGTGTGCGCGGTGACGTCGTACGGCGGGATGGGCGGCCCGCCCGGGTAATAGCGCAGGTCGGGATACACCTGCCGCTCGAGCATCGTCTTGGCGAAGGCCCCGTACGGCTGGGCGAGCGGGATGACCCACGAACCGGCGTCGTAGTCCCTGCCGCCGGCGCGGAACGGCGCCCGCGCCCGGTGGATCTCGACTTCGCCGAAGTGGAGGATTTCGAGCAGCTCCCAGGCCGCGAACGGGTCCCGTTGCTCCGCCGGCACGACGAACGCCCGGGGCGCTTCGTCGCGGTCGACCCAGTCGCGGTGGACGCGGTGGAAGTTCTCCATCCAGCGCCGGCGGTACTTCGCCACGTTCTCCAGCGCGGCGAAGGTGGCGATCTCGGCGTACTCCACGATATCGCGCAGACGCCAGACGGACGAGTCGTACGGCACGGGGAAGTTCGTCCGCGCCTCCCGCGGCCCGAGCGGCCGGCCGGGGCCGCTCGGGTTGACGTACGGGTCGGCGAGGTTGGCGCTGGCGATCTCGGTCAGGATGCGCGCCTGCCCGTGGTACACCATGTACTGCCGCGCCGGGGTCCACATGTCGTACTGGTCGCTGGAGATGATGCCCTTCTTGCCGGCGGCGACCAGCGCGGACGCCATCGCCCGGCCGACCTGCGCCTGTCCCTCCAGCAGCAGCGGGTGGATGTTCGGGTCGTGCGGGTCCTTGTACGGCGGCACGAACATCCGCGCCCCCCGGCTGCCCATCTGGTGCATGTCGTGGGTGATCTGCGGCTTGAACTCGCGGTGGACGTCGATGGCGAGCCGGGTCTCCTTCTGCGTGAACATGAACCAGTCGCGGTTGTCGTCGTGGCCGGTGTAACGCTGGTAGAGGTCGGGATAGACGCGGTCCAGCCCGGTGTGCTCGGTGGCGTACCAGTGGTCGATCACCAGGATCTGGCCGTCGGGGTTCTGCGACGGCACCAGCAGCACGACGGTGTTGTCGAGTATTTCCCGGATCTCCGGCGAGTCCTCCGTCGCCAGCCGGTGCGCGACGTTGACGATCGCCTGCCCGTTGCCGACCTCCGTCGAGTGGATCGTCGCGTAGACGAAGTAGAACGGCACGCCCTCGCGCGTCAGCGCCCGCGCCTCGTCCTCGGAGAGGCCGCGCGGGTCCGCCAGCCGGTGGTTGATCTCGATCAGCCGGCCGAGGCGCTCCAGGTTCGCCCGCGAGCTGATCTTCAACAGCACGTACGGATTGCCGCCGGTCGTCGTCCCGCGGTGCTCGTACTCCACCCGATCCGTGCGCTCCGCCAGGAGCCGCATGTACTCGAGCACCCGCGGATAGCGCGCCAGCTCCCCGTCGGTTCCCATCTCGAAGCCGAAGAACCGCGCCGGCGTCGGGACGGCCTGCGCGCCGGCGGCGGCGGCGGGGAGGAAGAAGACGAACGCAAGGACCGCGAGCAGGCGGATGGACATGTCTCGGCTTCCTGGCGTGAGGGTCCCGTCGTCGGATGAGCGAGGCAGGATACCATGCAGGGGACCGGCGCCGCCGCGCCGGGCGCCCCGGTTCGCGCCGGCCGGATACGGCGGGGCGGCGGCGGGAGTTTTCGGAAGGCGGGAGACCGAGCCATGAAGCGCAGCACGGGACGCACGGCCGCCGCCGCGGCCCTCGCCGGCCTCCTCGCGGCGGGCTGGCCCGCGGCCTCGGTCCGGGGCCAGGACGAGCGGGAGCCGCGGCGCCGCGCGCCGGCCGAGTTCATGAGCCACCTCGGCGCGGACTGGCTCGAACGGCCGGAGCGCGTCGAGGAGGAGCAACCCGGGCGCGTCCTCGACGTCCTGGGCCTGCGCCGCGGCGACGTGGCCGCCGACGTCGGCTGCGGGTCCGGCTACTACGCGCGGCGCATCGCGCGGCGCGTGCAGCCCGGCGGGACCGTGTACTGCCAGGACATCCAGCCCGAGATGCTCGAAATCATGCGGCGGCGGGCGGCGGAGGAGGGCGTGGCCGGCATCGAGGCGGTGCTGGGGACGCCGACCGACCCGAGGCTGCCGGCCGGCGCCGTCGATTGGGTCGTCATCGCCGACGTCTACCACGAGATGTCCGCTCCCGAGCCGATGCTGGCCGGGATCCGGCGCGCCCTGGCCCCGCGCGGCCGGGTGGCGCTGCTCGAGTACCGCGCGGAGGACGGCACCGGCGACCGGATCAAGGCGGACCACACGATGTCGGCGCGGCAGGTGCTGCTGGAATGGCGGGCCGCCGGCTTCGAGCTGCTCGCGCTGCACGACTTCCTGCCGAGCCAGCACTTCTTCGTGTTCCGCGCCGCCGGCGCGGCGCAGGACGGCGCGGCGCTGGCCGACCACGACCTGTTCGACGCGGTCGAGGCCGGCCTGGTGGAGGTCGAGGCGCGCGGCGCCGGGGCCGAGGCGGTGACCCTGCGCATCCGCCGCACGGGAGACGAACCCCTGGTCGTCACGTCGCCGGCCGCCACGTGGTTCGAGGCCGAAGAAGGCCGCGGCGTGAGCGGCATGATCGCCCGGCGCGACGGCTGGGCGGTGCTCGACGGCGGCGGCTGGCGCGAATGGACGCTGCGGGCAGTCGGCCGGCAGCGCGGCCTGCCGCCTCCCGACGCCGGGGATCGGCTGACGATCCGCCCGCCGTCCTCCGCGCCGGTCCTCGAGCGTCTGTTCCAGGAGATCCAGGCGGGGACCTACACCGTCTCGAACTCGCCCGTCCTCTATCCGCCGCGCACGCCGGCGATGGAGCAGGCCGCGGTCTGGATCGCCGACGAGGACGCGGACTACGCGTCGATGGCCCCGCACCTCGCGGGGCCGCTGCTGCCCGCGCAGTACGCCGCCGCCTTCGCGCTGGTCTTCGTCGACCGGGCCGGCGTCGACGTCACCCGCCGCCGGGTGTGGGCGGACCGCGACGAGGTGTTCGGCCGGCTGCGCGACCAGGGTCTGCGCGTCTGGTACCGGCTGAAGACCGGCGGCCGCTGACGCGCGCCGGGGAGAGTCGCGGCGGCGGCCGGCGGAAGGAAAAGCCCCGGCGGCGCTCAGGCGGCCGGCGCCGCCCGCTCGAACCTCCGCCGGTAGTAGCGGGTCCAGACGACGATCGCCGGAATGCCGACGGCCGTCGGCAGGATCCAGGGCACGGCGGCCAGCGGCCCCGCGAGCTCGTAGCCCCACAGGCTCTGGGCCCCGAAGACGGCGAACGCCGTGTGGAAGGCGATGCCGCCCCCGAGCATCGAACCCAGGTGGCTGTAGAACCAGCTCATGCGCCGCGCCCGCGGGTCGCGCATCAGCCGCAGCATGCCGCGCCCCGTGAAGATCCCGATCGGGCTCAGTCCCAGCAGGATCGGCGAGACGTCGGACCACGCCCCCAGCGCGAAGGCGACGACGGTGACGCTGCCGGCGATGGACGCCCAGCCGAGGGCCTCGTGGAACGGGGTCCGCAGCTTCTCCGGCTCCCGCCGCGTGGCCACGACGCGCATCGCCTGCCGCACGGTGGCGAACGTCACCACCCCGAGGTAGCCCAGGAACAACGCGAAGCCGTAGCGCTCCGGCTGCTCCGCGACGCCGATGCCCAGGCCCCGATAGTAGACGATCCGCCCCGCCGACGCGATGACCGCCGACACGGTGACCACGTAGGCGCACCAGGTGAAGACGCGGCCCGCCCGCACGTGCGCGCGACCCCCCTTGCGCGCGAACAGCGGAATCCAGAACGCGCCGAGCCCGACGAAGCCGGTGGCGACGTGCACGGTGACGAAGACGTCGAAAAGCAGGTTCACGGACGTGGATCCTACCAGCGTCCACCGGCCGGGGCTTGCCGCCGGCGGCGACATGAGCGATGATGGGCGAATCCCCGGAAACGACGGCAGCCTCGCAGGGAGGATTCAAGATGGACCATCGTCTTCGAACGGTCGCCGCGGCGCTCGCGCTCGTTCTGCCGGTCTCCGCGCCGGTCTTCGCGCAGGGCGAAAGCGCCCCGGACGCGGATCCGGTCTGGGAGGCGCCCCGCTTGGCGGACGGCCAGCCCGATCTGCAGGGCTACTGGACGACCCAGACCTTCACGCCGATGGAGCGCCCCGAGTACCTGGGCGACCAGGAGTTCTACACCGAGGAGGAGTTCGCGCTGCTCCAGTCGCAGTTGACGGTCGACGGGGCCGATCCGCTGGCGCGCTTCGCCATCGAGATCGCCGACCCCGAGGAGCGGGCGCGGGCGCTCGACCAGACCCACCGCGACGAGAGCTACGTCCACTACGACAACGCCATCTGGCTCGCCACCCCGGTGCCGAAGGGGTTGTCGACCCGCCGCACCTCGCTGATCGTCGATCCGCCCAACGGCCGCATCCCCCCGCGCAACGAACAGGCGCAGGCGCGGGCCGAGGCGCGGCGCGCGGCGCGCGGCGGCCGGGGGGCCTTCGACGGCTACGAGCTGCGCCCGCACAGCGAGCGCTGCCTGAACTACCGCTACAACGCGCCGCCGATGCAGCCGCCCTCGTACAACGACATCCACCAGATCTTCCAGACGCCGACGCACGTCGTGATCTTCACCGAGCAGAGCACCAACGGGCCGCGGATCGTGCCGATCGACGGCCGGCCGGCCCTGTCGGAGAAGATCCGCCAGTGGCCGGGCGACTCGCGCGCGCGCTGGGAGGGCGACACCCTGATCATCGAGAGCGGCAACTTCAACGACAAGACGGCGTGGCAGGGCTCCAGCCGCCACCTCAAGGTGACCGAGCGGTTCACCCGCGTGTCCGACGACCGCATACACTTCACGTTCACGGTGGAGGACCCGGCCACCTGGGACCGGCCGTGGAGCGCCGAGATCCCGTTGACGGCCACCGAGGGCCCGATGTTCGAGTACGCCTGCCACGAGGGCAATCACGACATCCGGCACATCCAGGAGGTCTACCGCAACATCGAGCGGCAGGAGGCCGAGGCGGCGCGCTGACGCCGCGGGAACGAAACATGCCGAACACACGACACGCGATCGGAGCGGAGCTGCACGGGCGGTTTTCCGCCACCCTGCAGTCGATGGCCGACGACTGCCGCGACGACCCGGAGTTCGCGGGGCAGGTCGACGCGGATCCGCGCTCCGTGTTCGCCGGCCGCGGACTGCCTCTCCCGGAGGACACCGACGTCCGGGTGGTCCGGAACACGGCGGAGGTGTTCCATCTGGCGATGCCGCCCAACCCCAACGCTTCGCTTTCCGACACGATGCTGCAGGGCGTGTCGGGTGGAAGCCACGGTCACCTCGACGGGGTGGCCAACTCCGCCAGCACGGCCAGCACCATTCCGTCGTGCCTCGGCACGTACGGCTGCGCGACCGGAAACTGAGGGCGGCCGGGGATCGCGCCGCCGCCCCCCGGCCGATCGCCGATCCGGCCGGCGGACTCCTCCGGAGCCCTGCCGGCCGGCCCGGGCCGGCGGACTCCGCTTCCCGCTCCGGCCGTAGCCGCAAGGGCGGCGCCCGGAGTCTGCGCCGTAGAACGGCGCGGACTCCCGCGGGCCCGGATGGGCGCCGAGCGGAGCCGTCAGGCGACGCTCGGCGGGCGCTATAATGCCGTATGGCCGTCACATACTCTTGGACCTCCTGGACGCCCGTATCGGTCGCGCCCGCGAAGTCCAAGCCGGACGGACCGCCGGTCGCCGTGCCGATGCTGCCGCTGTCCGAACTGGATTTCGCCGGCTGCGAGGCGTTTCCCCTGACGCGCGGCGAGTACAGCCGCCACGAGGGGCGGCTGGAGGTCTGGGACGCCGAGACCGAGACCGCCTGGCGGGTCCGCTCGCCGACCACGGCGGCCCACGAGAGCCCCGCGCACGGTCTGGCCGGGCTGGTCGAGCGCATCGCCGCGGTGCGCGGTTCGCCCATCCGCTGCTACGGTTCGACGGACCTGCTGGTGCGCGACGCCGACGGCGAACCGCGGCGGGTGATGCAGGCGGATCAGGTCGTCTATCTGTATCCGTCGCGGGTGGACCTGCTGGGATCCCCGGCGATGGTGGTGGGTGAGCATCCGTTCCCCGACGTGGTGCTGGAGGTGGACCACACGACGGACGTTCGGCGGGGGAAGCTGCGGCTGTACGAGTCGTGGGGGTTCCCCGAGTTGTGGGTGGAGGTGCCGGAGCGCCGCGCGCCGAGCCGCCCGCGGCGCCGCCGCGCGGGGCTGACGATTCACCTTCTGGAGGATGGCGCGTACCGCGAGTCTCCGGTGAGCCGGGCGTTCCCCGGCTGGCGTGCGAAGGCGATCCACACGGCGCTGAACGAGGCGGAGCCGTCGGGCTGGACGCACGCGATGCTGGAGCACCTGGGCCGGACGCTGGGCGAGCGGGACGGCACGGGGCCGGACGACGACCCGCTGCTGTATTCGTTGCGGGACCAGAGCCGGACGGAGGGACGGGCGGAAGGCGAAGCGAAGGGACGGGCGGAAGGCCGCGCGGAGGGGCTGGCGGAAGGCGAAGCGAAGGGACGGGCGGAAGGTGAAGCAAAGGGACGGGCGGAAGGCTTGGCGAAGATGGCGCGCGAGGTCCTGCGGGCGCGGGGCGTCCCCTGTTCGGAGGACTTGTCGGCCGGCATCCCGGACGGCGTGCCCGACCGCGTCGCCGCCGCCGCGGCGCTGGCCAGCGGCAGCGAGCGGGACTTTTACGCGCGCCTCCGGGCGCACGTCGGAAAGTGATCGATCGCCTGGACGCTCGGTAGAGGGCCAGGCCCGGCTTCGCGGACGAGCTCCGCCGCGGTGCGCGGCGCAGCCGTCCGGTGCGTGCGCGACGGCACGGAGTCTCCGGAATCCACCCGTGCTATGCTCCCGCGGTCGGCCGGCACGCCGCGACGAGTGGGCGCGGTCGGTCGGCGGGCTTCGAGGGCGTCGGCGGACCGATCGCCCCCCGGCCCGGGATGAGGAAGGAACCGACGATGTTCGTACTTGACCGAGCCCGTCCTCGTGCTTGCAGTCCGCGAGCTCCGGGGGGGGGGGGGGGGCACGCGGCTTCGTGCCGCCGCCATCGGAGTCGTTCTCGTCCTGGCGGCCGTCGCGGCGCCTGACGGGTCGCGCGTGCTCGCGCAGCAAGGGAGCGGAGATCTTCGCTTCGCGGTTCCGGTGAGAGACGGCGACGCGCCGGGCAGTCCGGTTCTCGCCCGACTCGGCCCCCTGTCGGCGGCTCGGGTGGCTTCTCAATACAGTATTCCTCTCGCGTCCGCGAGTTTCACGGTTTATTCCGGAGTGACGGGCATTTAATGATGCGTCTCGCGCGACGCGCATCGCGGCCGCCCTGGGGAGCGCGGGCGACCGGTCGCAGTGGTACCTCATCGCGGTCGACAGGACCGTCCCGGGCGTGGACGTCGACGAAACGGCGCAGAGGTTCCTGTTACGTGCCGCTGTACCGCCCCCGCCGTCCGTGCCGCCCCCACCGCCCCCACCGTCCCGGGTCACCGGCGTCCGCGTCTCGCCGGTCGACGGCGGCCTGCGCGTCTCGTGGAGCGCCGCTGCGGGCGAGGTGTCGCAGTACCGCGTCGACGCCGTGGACGCCTCCGGGGAGCTGGCGCGCCGGGTGTACACCGACGCGGGCGTCCACGAGGCGCTGGTCGACCGTCTGGTCAACGGCGTCGAGTACTCGGTCACGGTCACGGCGCTGACGAGTCATCCCGGCGTGGAAGGGCCGGCGTCGGAAACCGCGGCGTCGACGCCGCGCGCCGGCGGCGATACGGAGGACGTCCCCGTCCCCGCCCTGCCGCTCGCCGGCGCGGGTGTCCTCGCCGGGCTGCTGGCGTCCGCCGCGTACCGGTTTCGGCGAGCCGGCCGGCGGGCGCATCCGGGCTGGCGGCGAGCCGGCTGACCGCTCTACTTCGGCCCGCGGCACGGGTTCCCGGCCGGACGCGCAGGACATCGGGTCCGCCTCGTCCACCAACACCCGCCGACGCGCGGCAAGCGCGGTCCTCCCGGCATGCCGTTGCTCCGCCCGCTCGGAGAAGCCGGGTTCGGCCGCGCATCGGCGGTCCGGACCCCGCCCGGGAGGCTGCGCCGTAGAACGGCGAGGACTCCCCGGTGGGCGCTATCTCGACGCCGACAGGTCGCTCAGCTTCCAGAGGTGCGAGCGGGTGCGGACGAACAGGTTCCCGCGGACGATGGCCGGCGTCGCCATGGCCACCTCCTCCAGCGCGTTGGTGGCGACCAGCCGGAACCGGTCGTTGCTGTCGAGCACGTAGGTGTCGCCGTCCTCGCTCAACAGGAAGACCATCCCGTTGTAGGCCCACGGCGACGACGTGAAGCCGGTCGCCCCGCGCGCCACCCGGCGGCGCGCCTCCCGCGTCTGGATCTGCTGCTCGGTGAAGTACAGCTCCTCGCCGGTCCGCGCGTCGTGGACGGTGAAGAACCCGCGGTCGAGCAGCGTGAAGTAGTAGTCGCCGGTGACGAGCGGGGTCGGGTGGTACGGTCCGGCCGCGTCCTGGTACCAGACCACGTAGTCGCTGCCGGCGGCCCCGTCCGGCAGGGTGATGTCCCCCTCGGCGCCGGGGCGGACGGCGTAGACCGGCCGGACCGCGTCGCCCACGTAGCCGGACATGACGTAGAGCAGGCCGCCGGCGGCGAACGGCTGCGGGATGGAGATGGAGTTCATGCCGCGGAAGCTCCACAGCTCGCGGCCCTCGAGGTCGTACGAGCGCACCCGGTCGCTGCCCGTCGTCACCAGTTCGGTGCGGCCCTCGTGCTCCCAGACGAAGGGCGTCGACCAGTTGGTCCCCTCGTCGCGGTCCACGCGCCAGCGCTCCGCCCCGGTCGCGGCGTCGAGCGCCACCAGGAACGACTGCTCGTCGTTGTCGTTGACGATGAACAGCGTGCCGCCGTGCAGCACCGGCGAGGCCGCCGGCCCCCACCCCAGGCGCGTGTCCGCCGGCGCGAAGCGCCGCTCCCAGACGACGGCGCCGTCCATGTCCAGCGCGTACACGCCGACGTTGCCGAAGTAGGCGTAGACCCGCTCGCCGTCGGTGACCGGCGTCGACGAGGCGTAGGTGTTCTTCAGGTGGCGGTCGAAGTCGGGCCGGCCGGCGTGCACCTCCGACGTCCACAGCACGCCGCCGCTCTCGAAGTCGATCGCCTGCACCAGCCAGTGGTGGACGGCCGCGGAGCGCTCCAGCAGGTCGCCGGGCTCCGGGTCGCGGAACCGCCCGCCGGAAGGCATCGCTTGCGGCGAGCCGTAGGGGAAGTAGAGCCCCATGCGCGGCTCCTCTTCCTCGCCGTCGCTGACGACGGTGGTCAGGAAGATGCGGTCGCCCCAGATCACCGGCGACGACCAGCCGAGCCCGGGGACCGGCGTCTTCCAGACGACGTTCTCCGTCGTGCTCCACGTGATGGGCAGGCGCGGGTCGTCGCCGGCCGCGGACCGGGCGTCGGCGCCGCGGAAGGCGGGCCAGTTCTCGGAGGCGGCGGAGTGGAGCGGCGCGGCGGCGAGCGGAACGGCGAAGACGGCCGCGGCGGCGAAACGGAAGGGTGCATGGGGCATCGGATCTCTCCCTCGACGTCAGGTGTTTGCCGGCGCGATTATACGCGGAGCCCGGCCGCGCCGGCGCCGCGGCTCCGGCCGGGCGGGCGCCGCGAACGGGTCCCGCGCGGGTCGGCGGCCGGCCCGCTTCGGCGTCAGTCGGCCGTAAGCGTCCGCGAGCGCACCGTCAGGCCGTCGATGCGGTCCACGTTCACGGCGACGCCCAGCCCCGGCCGGTCCGACGGCACCGCCACCATCCCCGCCGGGTCCATCGTCCATTCCGGCGTCACGACGTCCTCGGTCCAGTAGCGGGCGCTGGGGCTTACGTCGCCCGGCAGGGTGAAGTGGGGCAGCGAAGCCAGCGCGACGTTGTACGCGCGGCCGACGCCGCTCTCCAGCATCCCGCCGCACCAGAGCGGCACGGCGTGGCGCCGGCAGAGGTCGTGGATCGCCAGCGCCTGGGTGAAGCCGCCCACCCGGCCCGGCTTGACGTTGACGATCCGGCCGGCGCCCAGGGCCAGCATGTCCTCGGCCGCGGCGGCGTGCGGGATCGATTCGTCGAGACAGATCGGCGTCTCCAGGCGGTCCTGCAACTGCGCGTGCCGGCGGAGGTCGTCCTGCGCGAGCGGCTGCTCGATCATCAGCAGCCGGTAGGCGTCGAGGTCCGCCAGGTGCTCGGCGTGGCCGGGCGTGTAGGCGCTGTTGGCGTCGGCCGCCAGCGGCGCGTCCGGGCCGAGCGCCTCGCGCGCCGCGCCGACGTATTCGACGTCGGCCCCGGGCCGGATCTTCATCTTGATCTTCCGGTACCCCTCGGCCAGGGCCGCGCGCGCCTTGTCGACCAGCGCCGCCGGGCGCTCCTGGATGCCGATGGAGATGCCGGCGGGGATCGCGTCGCGGGTCCCGCCGAGCAGCCGCGACAGGCTCGTCCCTTCGCGCCCGGCCCACAGCGCCCAGGCCCCCATCTCCACCGCCGCCTTCGCCATCGGATGGCCGCGGATGCCGCGCCGGAGCATGCCGTCGATCGCGCTCGGGTGGACGATGCTCACGCCGAGCGTGCGCGGGACGATCCACTCCGTCAGCGCCAGCCAGGCCGTGTCGACGGTCTCGGCCGAGAAGTTCGGCCGCTCCCCGGCGACGCACTCGCTCCAGACGGCCGCGCCGTCCGCGTCTTCGAGTTCGAGCAGCAGGATCCGCCGTTCGGTCGTGCGGCCCGACGAGATCTCGAACGGCTCGCGCAGCGTCATCCGGATCTCCCGCAACGTGACGCGCGACAGGCGGAGGCTCATCGGCCCGCTCCGCCGCGCGCCGCGCCCCGGCCGCCGACGGCCTTCGTGACGACGTAGTACGAATCGGCCGGCGCCGGACGGCGCTCGAACCCGGCGACGCGGTAGCCGTTCGCCAGATACCACGTGAACGCGCGGCGCTGGACCCGCCGCCACGCCCGGGCGCGCGCCGGGTCGGCGGCCTTGAGCGCTTCGACGTCGGCCGGGACGGCCACCCGGACCCGCGCGGCCGGCGGCGGATCGCCGGCTTCGCTCCCCACCGGGTCCGGACCGACGATCGGAACGCCTTCGCCCGCGCTGTCGCCGGCGCCGCGCGGCCCGTCGGCCGGGCGCGCGCCGCGCGGCGTCCCGTCCCCGGCCGCCGCGCGCGGCGCGTCGAGTCGCCACTCGACGACGAAGCGGTCCGTTTCCAGCCCCGCGTGGAGCGTGCTGCGCGTATCGCCGTACATGTCGACGACGTACTCCACCGGCGCCGCGCCGAGGCCGTTCAGGTTCAGGTTGGCGTTGCGCGCCACGAGCGGATCGTACGTCCACAGCATGCGGCGGACACCTCGTTCGAGAAGCTGTTCACGCTGGAAGCGCTTCAGCCGCTTGCCCAGCCCGGCGCCGCGGGCCGCGGGCCGCACCGCCAGCATGTCCGACCAGTGCACCGGCTCGCCGCCGCGGAGGCCGCTGATGCCGAAGACGAACCCGAGCAGGCGGCCGTCCGCGTCGAACGCCCCCGCGGCCACGCCGCCCACCTTCTGGGAGACCATCAGGATCGTGGCCGGCACGACGTCCGCGAAGTCCGCGCCCCACACCTCGCGCTGCAGGCGCACGCAGGCGTCGTAGTCGCCGCGGGAGGCGAACGGGCGGATGGTCGCGTCGATCCGGGTCATGCGGGATTCGCCAGAATACATCGTCCGCACGGACCGATCGGGACGCGCGGCAGCGCGTCGGCGGTCCGGTCCCGGAGAGCCGCGCGGCGCAGCATGCGCCAGACAGGGTCTCGGCGTACGTGCGCAGGGCGCGGCCGGGCGCCGCGTGCGTGATATGGTCTGTTCACGCGCGGCGTCCGCGACGCGGCTCGGAGCGTACACGGGACGAAGGAGTGAGCGCATGGGCATCCTGAACATCGACGACGTGCCGCCGCCGTTCGGCGCCGGCGGCGGGGATGGCGGTCGGCCGGCCGGCGTCGGTCCGTCCCCGTCCGGGCAGGCCGCCGCCGCCGCGGCCGGGGCTTCCGGCGCGCCGGCCGGCACACCGCCGGCCGGCGCGGGGTTCGCCGTGCCGCCGCACGTGGACGGGTCCGCGCCGCCGCCGCCGGCTCCGCCCGCGCCCGGACAGCCGCCGGCGTCCTCCGGCTTCGACGCGGGCGCGTCGTCGTCCGCTTCCACCGGCGCGGGCGGCGCATGGGGTGCGGCCGACGCGGCGCCCCCCGCGGAATCGTCGGCGTTCGACACGAGCGCGCTGACCGGCCCCGGTCCGGCCGAACCGGCCGCGCCGGCGGGCGCTTCCGCATCGACTCCCCCGCCGCCGATCGAGCCCGACCCGGTCAGGACGCTGGAGCTCGAGCCGCGCATCGTCGAGCAGATCGCCACCGTGTTCGACCCGGAGATCCCGGTCAACATCTACGAGCTCGGCCTCATCTACGACGTCGCGGTCGACAAGCAGGGTCTGGCCGTCATCCGGATGACCCTGACCGCGCCCGGCTGTCCCGCCGCGGTCACCCTGCCGGCCGAGGTGCAGGGCAAGGTCAAGGCGATAGAAGGCGTCGCCGACGCCCGCGTCGACGTGGTCTGGGAGCCGCCGTGGGACAAGGACCGGATGTCCGACGCGGCGAAGCTGCAGCTCGGCATCCTGGACTGAGCCGGGGGACCCGCACGTCCCGCATGGCCAGCGCCGCGCAGACCGGCTACGAGATCGGCCGGGACAACGTCCGCTTCCTCGGCCTCGACGTTCACCACCCGGTCTTCGTCGTCTCCAGCCTCACCATCGTCTCGTTCGTCGCCGGGGTGCTGGCCTTCCTGGACGGAGCGTCGTCCGCCTTCGAGACGCTGCGCGCCTGGCTCACCGCGACCTTCGACTGGGTGTTCATGGGCGCGGGCAACTTCTTCGTCCTCTTCTGCCTGCTGCTGGTGGCGACGCCGCTCGGCGGCGTCCGGCTCGGGGGCGCCGGCGCGCGGCCGGACTACTCCCTTCCGGCCTGGTTCTCCATGCTGTTCGCGGCGGGGATGGGCATCGGCCTGATGTTCTTCGGCGTGGCGGAGCCGGTGGAGCACTTCCGCGCGCCGCCGCTCGGCCTCGATCCGGCGGACACCGACGCGGCGCGCCGCGTCGGCATGGCCGCCGCCGTCTTCCACTGGGGCCTGCACCCCTGGGCCATCTACGCGGTGGTCGCGCTCGGGCTCGCCTTCGCGTCCTGGAACCTCGGCCTGCCGCTCACGCTGCGCTCCGCGTTCCATCCCGTCCTCGGCGACGCGGTGTGGGGACCGTTCGGGCACGTCGTCGACACGCTGGCGGTGTTCGCCACGCTCTTCGGACTGGCCACGTCGCTCGGCCTCGGCGCGGGGCAGACGGCGGCGGGGCTGGAGCATCTGTTCGGCGTCCCGGCCACCGACGCGACGCGGGTGCTGCTGATCGCGGCCATCACGACGATGGCCACGGCGTCGGTGGTCGCCGGCCTCGACAAGGGGGTCAAGCGCCTGAGTCAGGTCAACCTGGCGCTGGCCTTGCTGCTGCTGGCGTTCGTGCTGGCCGCGGGGCCGACCCGCGACGTCGCGGTGGGGTTCTTCACCAGCCTCGGCGCCTATCTGGCGGTGATCGGACCGCTCGGCAACTGGGCCGGCCGCGGCGACCTCGACTTCATGCACGGCTGGACCACGTTCTACTGGGCGTGGTGGATCTCGTGGTCCCCCTTCGTCGGCACGTTCATCGCGCGGGTCTCGCGCGGCCGCACGGTGCGCGGCCTCGTCGCCGGCATGTTCGTCGTCCCGATGCTGATCGCCGTCCTGTGGATGAACGCCTTCGGCGGGACCGCGGTGTCGCAGTACGTCGACGGGGGCTACACCGGCGTCGTCGACGCGGTGCAGGCGCAACGGCCCGAGCTGTCCCTGTTCCGGATGCTGGAGGCGCTGCCGGCGGCGGGCGTCACATCGAGCCTGGCGATCGTCCTGGTGATCGTCTTCTTCGTCACCTCCTCCGATTCGGGGTCGCTGGTCATCGACACGATCACGGCCGGCGGCAAGCTCGATCCGCCGGTCGCGCAGCGCGTCTTCTGGTGCGCGTTCGAAGGGCTCGTGGCGATCGCCCTGCTGCTCGGCGGCGGGCTGGCGGCGCTGCAGGCGGCGGCGCTGGCCACGGGCTTTCCCTTCGCGCTGGTGCTGGTGGCGATGTGCTTCAGCACCTGGAAGGGGCTGCGCGCCGCCGCCCGGCCGCGCCGGGACTCCGCGCCGTAGCCCGGCGCGGACGCCGACCGGGCGCCGAACCTCGGAGGCGCGCGCCGAGGGGCCGAATCCCCCCGGAACGCTGGGAACGCGACGCCGTCCTCGGGCCCGCGCCTCGCTCGCGCACCGAGCCGGACGGACGGACGGGCGACGCCGTTCTCGGGCCCGCGCCTCGCTCGCGCGCCGAGCCGGACGGACGGGGAAACGCCGGAACCCGACGCCGTTCAGGGGCGCAGCTCGCGGCCCAGCCGCTCCATCCTGCGGGCCCCGGCCAGGATGCCGTACAGCCCGTAGTTGCCCTCGTGGCAGGCGTACTCGAAGAGCGTGCCGTCGAGGCGCCGGAACGGCATCATCACCGTGTAGGGGGCGGTGTAGACGGCCGGGTCGGTCACCGTGTACTCGTAGGCCACCGTGTCGGGGTCGATCCGCGTCAGGCGCTCGATCAGGTGCATCCCGGTCGACGACAGGCTGCTGCTGCCGCCGGCGAACCGCGTGGTCTCGATGACCAGCGTCTCCCCCTCCCAGTGCGCGCGGGAGACGCCGCTGCGCTGCGGGAACGGCGGCTTCGCGGTGTCGCCGATCGGGATGATCCGCGCGTTGTGCACCATCTCGTTCAGGATCGCCACGTAGCCGGGCGCCTGGAAGATCATCACGTTGTTGTTGTAGGTGCCGGACGTCATCGGCGGGCCGGCGTTGAAGCCCATGATGCAGCGGTCGAACATGCTGCGGTTCTCGTAGGAGTCGTACATGTGCTCGCGGCGGTGCGCGGCCGCCTCGCGGCGGCGCGCGACGGCTTCCGGCGTGCGGGGCGGCCGCCGCCCGTCGGGCGGATCGACGATCAGCGAGGTCCGCTTGTCGGAGGTCAGCTCGATCCCCCGCTCGTACCAGAACTCGTTGTACGACAGGACGCCGCCTTCCGACCGCGGCCGGTAGAAGAGCGCGCCCCTCTCCGGGTCGAAGAGGTCGCGGTTGCGGCGGATGCGCTCCGACGCCTCGAACTGCGCCGCCTCCTCCGGCCCCAGCGTCTCCACGCCCTCGAACCGCTCCGGCCGCTCCAGGGGCGTCAGCGTGCGGAAGGTGAAGATGCCGGAGACGTCCGGCTGTCCGTCCGGCGTGCGCAGCGGCATCCGGCCGTCCGCCTGCGCCCACGCGGCCGGGGCGGCCAGCACGAACAGAAGGATCGAAGCGCAGAAGGCGCCCGGGGTGTTTCTCGTCATCGTCGGTCTCCTGTCCCGCGCGCGTCGCCACGGGTTCGTTGTCGTCGATCGGCCCGCCGCGCGGCGAACCGCACCGGCGCCGGGCGCCGGCGACGCCGCGGACGGCGCGGTCAGAGCGGCTCGACCGTCACGCCGCCGATCACCACGCGCGACAGCAGCCGCATGTTGCTGGCCACGTAGTCGGGCGTCAGCGTGTCGACCGGCACCTTCCCGCCGTCGACGGCGTAGTTGTCCTGGTCGGAGAAGAGCACGCCGCCGACCCGCTCGAACGAGGTCGCCCGCCGGAACCGGAGCCCGTCGTCGAAGTCGTAGCCGAACTGCTCCACGCGGCCGGTCTCCGGGTCGAACCAGAAGGTGTAGGCGTCGTCGGCGTCGTTGCTCGTGCCGGGCGTGAACGACACCTTCACGCGGTGGAGGTCGCGGCCGTTCCAGCGGTCGAGGCCGCGGTCCTCGAAGTGGACGTCGCCCCCCTTCAGGGTGTAGGGCAGCAGGGGGAAGAAGACGCGGGCGTTGACGAACGCGGCGGCCCGCCGCTCGCCCTCGGCGTCCAGCTCGGCCTCTTCGCCGCCGCGCCACTCGGTGACGCCGTCGTTGTTCAGGCGGACGCGGCGCTCCGGACGGCCGCCGCGGGGCGGGTCGGTCACGACGAACTCGAACTCGCCGCCGTCGCGGGTCGCCTCGACGTCGAAACTGCCCGACAGCGACGTGATCGTCATCGTCATCCGGGAGCTCTCGTAGACGTCCCCGCCGTGGTACGCGATGGACCGCGCCACGACGTCGGGCAGGTCCGGGTCGGGCGCGGCGGCTCCCCCGCAGGCCGCGGCGGCGCCCGCGGCGAGCGTTACGGCGATGGCATGGCGTGCGTGCATGGCGTCTTCCCCCGGTCCGACGGTTCCCGCGTTTCGTCACAGTCTAGCAGTCTGCGCCGTAGAACGGCGCAGACTGCTGGAGCGGTCAGGTTGGGCGCCAAGCGGAGCCGCAAGGCGACGCTTGGTGGGCGCTAGCGCAGCGCTCCGGCAGATTCCCGCCGGGCGGGTTTCGCGGTAGGATCGCCGGACACGCACCGCAACTCGAAGAGGGAGTATCGAGATGACCAGTCCCCGTTGCGTCGCCGCGCTCGCCGCCCTGCTCGCGGCCGTCCTGCTCGCGCCGGTTCCGGCCCTCGCCCAGCCGTCGGAGGCGCCGGCCATGCCGATGCGGACCCCGGACGGGCAGCCGGACATCTCCGGCATCTTCACGTTCCGCACGCTGACGCCGCTCGAGCGGCCCGCGGCGCTGGCCGGCCGCGAGACGCTCTCGGCCGAGGAGGCCGCGGCCTTCGAAGCGTCGGAGAGGGTGCGCCTCAACCGCGACCTGTTCGACCCGATCGAGGGCGCGCCGAGCGCCGGGTACCAGCCCCGCGCCGAGGGCGGGGTGCTCTCGTACAACGAGTTCTGGTACGAACGCGGCATCGAGCTCACGAGCGACAAGCGGACGTCGCTGGTCGTCGACCCGCCGGACGGACGCATTCCGTACACCGACGAATACCGCGAGGCCCGGGCCATCCGACGCCTCAACATGCGCAACGGCTTCGCCGACCACTACACCGACCGCACGCTGGGCGACCGCTGCCTGATGGGCTCGAACTCCGGGCCGCCGATGCGCCCCGGCTCGTACAACAACAATGTCCACATCTTCCAGACGCCGGACACCGTGGCGCTGCTCAACGAGCACATCCACAACGTGCGCATCATCCCCATCGACCGGCCGCACGGCGGGGTCCGGCAGTGGGTGGGCGACTCGCGCGGCCGCTGGGAAGGCGAGACGCTGGTCGTCGAGACGAAGAACTACGCCCGCGAGACCAACTTCGCCGGCTCGTCGCGCGACAGCTTTCTCGTCGAACGCTTCACGCGCGTCGATCCCGACACGGTGCTGTACGAGTTCACCTTCGAGGATCCGAACAACCTGACCCGGCCGTTCAGCGTCGCCATCCCGTTCCGCCGCACCGACGGCGTGCTCTACGAGTACGCCTGCCACGAGGGCAACTACGGCCTCACCGGCATCCTCGGCGGCGCGCGGCGCAAGAACACGCAGAAGGTGACCTCGCTCCAGTAGGGGCGCCCCGCCCGCGGTTCCGGGACGGCCGGGAGCCGCGGACTCCCGGCCGTTTTCGTCTTCGCGCCCGTCGTTCCGGGCACGGGCGCGTCGGACGGCGGGCGGCGGCAGGGCTCGGCCGAACCGGAAGCGGCCGAGCGGCGCGGCCGCTTCACGTTCACGCGCGCGCGAACGAGCCGGTGGCGACAGCAAGGCTGGCTTTGCGTGGCGGCGGTTCCGTGCGTGGTTCCGGCGTTCGTCGGGTGCAGCGCATCCGGCCGCGGCCGAGGCGCCGGGCATGACCTCCCTCGACTTCCTGATCCTCGCCGCGTTCATCGCCTGCGCCGCCGGATCGGGCCTGCGCAACCGGCGGGCGGCGTCGCGCAACCTCGACGAGTACTTCCTCGCCGGCCGCGGCCTGCCCGGCTGGCAGGCCGGGCTGAGCATGGCCGCCACGCAGTTCGCGGCCGACACGCCGCTGCTGGTCACCGGCCTCATCGCCACCGCCGGCCTGTTCGCGCTCTGGCAGCTCTGGATCTACGCGCTGGCGTTCCTGCTGATGGGCTTCGTGCTGGCGCCGGGCTGGCGGCGGGCGGGGGTGCTGACCGACGCCGAGCTGACCGAGGCGCGCTACGGCGGCCGGCCCGCGGCCGTGCTGCGCGGCGTCAAGGCCGTCTACTTCGGCACGGTCTTCAACTGCACGGTGCTGGCGTTCGTCTTCTTCGCCGCCGCGCGGATCGCCGAGCCGTTCCTTATGTGGCACGTCTGGCTGCCGGAGGAAGTCTTCCTCCCGGTGGCCGACCTCGCGCGGGGCGTCGGCGTCCCGCTGACCGGCGGATCGCCCGACGACCCCGAGGTGTGGACGCGCACGGCGAGCAACCTGATCTCGCTCCTCCTCGTCCTGGCCGTGGCCGCGTTCTATTCGACCACCGGCGGGCTGCGCAGCGTGGTCGCCACCGACGTCCTGCAGCTCGCGGTCATGCTGCTCGGCACGGCGGCGTTCGCGGCCGTGGTGGTGGCGGAGGCCGGCGGCCTCGGCGCGGTCCCCGAGCGGCTCCGCGCCGCCTTCGCCGGCGGCGGACCCGGCGGGATCCGGCCGGACGAGATCCTGGCGTTCACCCCGGACCGGGCGCGCGGGGCCTCGGCGGCCGTGCTGGCGCTGTTCGGCCTGCAGTGGCTCATCCAGATCAACGCCGACGGCAGCGGCTACCTGGCCCAGCGCTCGATGGCCTGCCGCGGCGACCGGGACGCGAAGACGGCGGCCGTCGTCTTCACGTTCACGCAGGTGCTGCTGCGCAGCCTGCTCTGGATCCCGATCGGGCTCGGCCTGCTCCTGCTGTTTCCGCCCGACCCCGGCCTCGCGCCCGAGGCGCTGCAGGCCGACCGCGAGGCGACGTACGTGCGGGGCATGGCCGAACTGCTCCCGGCCGGCGTCCGGGGGCTGGTGGTCACGGGCATGCTCGCCGCGCTGGCCTCGACCGTCGACACGCACCTGAACTGGGGGGCGTCGTACTGGACCAACGACGTATACAAGCGGTTCGTCTGCCGGTCGTGGCTCGGCCGGGAGCCGGGCGGCCGGGCGCTGGTCCGGGTGGCGCGCGGGGCGAACGTGCTGCTGGCGGGGATCGCGCTCGCGATCATGACGCAGGTCGGTTCGATAAACGCCGCCTGGCAGACCAGCCTGCTGCTGGGGGCGGGGATGGGCGTGGTCCTCGTCCTGCGCTGGATCTGGTGGCGGATGAACGCCTGGGCGGAGCTGGCGGCGGTGCTCGCGTCGATGGCGGCGGCTCCCGTGCTGATGGTCGGGATCGACGACGGCCGGCACGCCCTGCGGCTGCTCCTCGCGGCCGCCGTGGCCACGGCGGCCGCGCTGGCGGCCGTCGGCGTCGCCGGCCCGGAGGACCGGGCCCGGCTCGTGGCGTTCCACCGCCGGGTGCGTCCGGTCGGGTTCTGGGGGCCGATCGCGCGGGAGGCCGGCGCGCCGGCCGACGACGGGCCGCGGCGTCTGGGACGGGCGCTCGCGGCGGCCGGAAGCTGCGCCCTGTCGGTATTCTGCCTGCTCGTCGGCCTCGGCTCGTGGCTGGCGGACAGCCCGGCCCCGGCGTGGTTTCCGTTCGACGCGGCGTGGCGCGGCGGACTGATCGCGGCGGGCGCGGCGCTCGTGCCGCTCTGGTACCGCCTCGGTTATCGGGGCGGCGGCGGGCCGTCCGGGGCGGGCCGGACCTCGGGGTGACGAGCGGAGACTTCGGACGGCGGGAGAGTACACTACGGCTTGCAGGCACCGAATGTCACGCGCAGGCGATCAGAAGGCGCTCACCGGAAGGCTCGACGACGTGCTGCGAAGACTCGACGAGCTGTTCAGACTCAACGTCAGCGTGCGGACCGAGGTCGCCGGCCGGCCGCGGGAGGCAAGGCGGCCGGACTATCCGGTGACCGCCCTGCAGCAGCTCGGCTGGAACGCCGTGACGCACCGCGGCTACGAGGGAACCCACGCACCGACCCGGACCGACTTCCGCCGCCTCGCCCGCGCGGTCGCGGAACGGGCCGGCGTGCCGTTCGCGGATCACGGGACGGCGGCCGCGCGCGTGTAGGATCCCGGCATGGAGGCGCAGGCCGCCCGGAGGCTGGTGGCGGCGGCGGCGCGCATCGTCGGCTTCACCGGCGCCGGCATCTCGACCGAATCGGGCGTGCCGGACTTTCGCAGCCCGAACGGGGTGTGGGCGCGGAACCGGATCGTCGACTTCCGGGAGTTCGTCTCCAGCGAGGCGGGCCGCATCGAGTACTGGCGCCAGAAGGCCGCCGCCTGGCCGGCCATGCGCGACGCGCGGCCGAACGCCGGGCACCACGCCTTCGTCGAGCTGCACCGGCAGGGCCGCCTCGACGCGCTGATCACGCAGAACGTCGAACGCCTGCACCAGCGCTCGGGACTGCCCGCCGACAAGGTCCTGGAGCTGCACGGCACGACCACCGAGGCGGTCTGCCTGTCCTGCGGCGACCGGATCACCTCCGACGAGGCGTGCCGGCGCATCGAGGAGGGCGAGCGGGCGCCGCGCTGCCGGTCGTGCGGCGGGTTCCTCAAGCCGGCCACGATCTCGTTCGGACAGGCGATGCCGCACGACGTCATGCGGCGGTCGCAGGCCGCGGCCGAGTCCTGCGACCTGATCCTCGCGGTGGGCTCGTCGCTGGTGGTCGAACCGGCCGCGTCGATCCCGCGGGCGGCCCGTCAGGCCGGTGCGCGGCTGGTCATCGTCAACCGCGAACCGACCCCGCTCGACGGCCTCGCCGACGCGGTGGCGCGCGGCGAGATCGGCGCCGTGCTGCCCGCGCTGGTCAGCCGCGGCGGGTGACGCCCGCCGGGACGTGACGAACCGCCGTACCGCGCCCCGGCCTGCCGCGGAGAGGCCCGATGCCCGAGCTGCCCGAAGTCGAGACCGTGCGCCGAACGCTGGCGGCCGCCGTCGAGGGACGGACCATCACCGAGGTCTCGTTCCTCTGGCCCCGGACCTGCCTCGGCGACCCGCGCGCGACCGAGGCGCGTCTGGCCGGCCAGCGCATCGAGCGGCTCCAGCGCCACGGGAAGTATCTGCTGTTCCGGCTGCGCCGGGCCGGCCGCGGGTCGCTGCTCGTCGTCCACCTGCGGATGACCGGCAGGCTGCTGGTGAACGGCGCGCCCGGCGAGTACACCCGCGCCCGCATGACCCTGGACGACGGCGCCGTGGTGGTGTTCCAGGACGTCCGCAAGTTCGGACGCTGGCAGTGGTCCGAGCGGCTGCCGGCCCGCCTGGCCGCCCTGGGCCCGGAGCCGCTCGAGATCGGGAGCGGCGAGTTCGCGGCCCGGCTGCGGTCCCGCGGAGCGCGGCTCAAGGCCCTGCTGCTGGATCAGAAGTTCCTGCGCGGCGTGGGCAACATCTACGCCGACGAGGCGCTGTTCCGCGCCCGCCTGCATCCGCTGCGCGGCGCGCGCGGCGTGGGGCCGCGCAAGGCGCGCGGCCTGCACGAGGCCGTACAGGCCGTGCTCCGAGGCGCCATCGACGCCGGGGGCGCGAGCATCCGCGACTACCGCGACGGCCGCGGCGCGGAGGGCGCCTTCCAGCGGCAGCTCCGGGTCTACGGCCGGGACGGCCAGCCGTGCCCCGCCTGCGGCACGCGGGTGCGGCGCATCCTCGTGGCGCAGCGGAGCACGCACTACTGTCCGCGCTGCCAGCGGCGGTGAGGGATACTTCCAGCGCGCGTCGTGCCGGGGACCGCAACACGCCGACGCGGGCTACGCCAGCCGCGCCAGGACGTCGTCCGCCGTGCGGCAGGCGAGCGCCAGCATGGTGAGCGTGGGGTTCTGGGTGCCGACGCTCGGCATCGAGCCGCAGCCGGCCAGATACAGGTTGGGGTGGTCCCAGGTCCGCTGCCGGGCGTCGACCACCGAGTCGGCCGGGGCGCTGCCCATGACGTGCGTGCCGCACACGTGCCCCGCGCCGCGGTAGTTGAAGTCCTGTCCGCCGTGGCGGAACGCGGCGGGGGCGTCGGCGCGGGTCGCCGTGTGGTCCGCGGCCCCGAGCAGGTCCATGATGCGCGCGGCGGCGGCGCGCGCCGACGCGAAGCCGGCCCGCACGTAGTCCGAGACGCCCCAGGTGACGCGCGGCCGGGGGATCCCCAGGTTGTCCGTCCAGTCGTCGGAGAGCTCGACGCGGTTGGACGGGTCCGCCTCCTGCTCGATCAGGAAGGCCAGCCGGAACTGCCGCGTCAGGAAGCCGTTGACGGCCTCCGCGTACTCGCGGTTGGCGAGGATGCGCCGCTCCGGGTTGACGCCGCTGTCGTTGCTTCCGTAGACGAAGTCGGCGCCCGTCACGTAGGGGTCGCCGATCGGCCAGGTCCAGCCGGCGTTGCCGATCTCGATGCGCCAGGCGGCCCGGCGGCGCCGGAACGGGCCGTCCCGCAGCGTCTCCACGCCGGAGGTGGACTGCGGGCCGCGGTAGGCGTAGAACGGGGTCCCCGGCGGCGTCAGGCCCCAGGCGAGGTAGACGGGGTGGTCCATCAGGTGCCGCCCGACCAGGCCCGAGGAGTTGGCCACCGGCCGGCCCGTGACCCGCTCGGTGTTCAGCAGGATGCGCGCGTTCTCGATGGCGTGCGCGGCCAGCACGTAGACGGCGCCCGCGGCGACGCCCTCTCCGGTCCGGCCGCCGGCGGCGGGGACCGAGACGTCGTCGTAGGTCAGGTAGTGGAGGCCGGTCACGGCGCCGCCGTCGTCGACGTGGACGGCGTCGACCACGGCCTTGGCCAGCAGCTCGACGCGGCCCGTGTCGAGCGCCCCGCGGAGGGCGACGCGGGGGTCGTACTTCGCCCGGACGGGGCAGATGGGCACGCAGCTCGCGCTGCCGCGGCACGCGCTCCGGTTCCCGAACGGCCCGGCGTTGCGGCCGGCCGGCGTCGACGTGGTGCGCGCGGCGGCCGGGGAGTCGGCCGCCAGGGCCGCGCCGTCCACCCGCGCCCGGAACAGGCGGTCGCCGTGGGACGGCGCGATCGGTCCCTGCGGGTAGTCGTACCCCGCGGCGTAGGGGATGCCGTTGACCTCCTCCTGCTCCGCCCGGTCGCCGGCGACGCCGACGAGTCGCTCCGCCCGCCGGTAGTGCGGCTCCAGGTCGTCGTAGCCGAGGGGCCAGTCGAGGCCGTGGCCGTAGGTGGACCGCAGGGCGAAGTCGGCGCCGTCCATGCGGACCGCGGTCCCCATCCAGTGGTTCCCGGTCCCGCCGGCGAGCCGTTCGGTGGTGCTCCCGAACGGCAGCGAGCCGGGCGCGTACTCCAGGTAGGAGCGGGCCGGGTCGTTCCAGGCTTGTATCAGCGCCTCGGCCGTCGGCCGGGGCGCGTTCGTGCGGCTCGGGTCGAGCGCGCCGGCGTCCGGCGGGTACGGCGCCGAGGGCGTCTTCAGCGTGCTGAGCACGTAGCGCTCGAGGAACTCGCCGTGCGCGGCGTCCAGGCCGGGTCCGGCCTCCAGGACGAGCACGCGCTTGCCGGCCCGGGCGAGGATCCAGGCCAGGTTGGCGCCGGCGAAGCCGGAGCCGACGATGACCACGTCGTGGCGGGTTCGTCGTGGCGTGTTCATGACAGGCGCGGCGGGTCAGGCCCCGCCCAGGAAACGCGCCAGGCCGGGCGGCGGCTCCGCCCAGTCCCCCGGCGCCGCGGCCGCGACGCCCGCCGGGCTCGCCTGGGCGAAGCGCCAGATCCAGGCGTTGCGGTAGGCGTGGACGGACACGACGGCGTCGGTCCGGTGGCCCGGGGCCAGGGCGGTCGCCGAACCCGGCACGCGGGCCGTTTCCGTGGCGCCGTACCAGACGCCGTAGAGCCACATCAGCATCGTCAGCCGGGCCAGCGCGCCCACGCCGCCCGGCCTGGGGGTTCCCGCGGTCTCCAGCAGGCGCCGGGCGATCGCCGCCGGCGCGCCGCCGCCGGCCGCGGCCTCCGAGAACTCGGCCAGCATGTCGTCGAGCGCCGCGGGGGCCGCCTCGCGGCACAGCGCGTGGAACTCGTCGGCGAGCGGCGCCGCGCCCGGCCGCGGCGCCGGCTCCAGCGCGGCGGGCTCCACCCCGATCAGCGCCGACGACAGCCGGACGTAGCCGCGCGGCGCGGCGCCGGCGGCGGGCTGCTCCCCCTCCGCGCGGAGGGGGAGTCCTCCCGCGAGCAGCAGCGAGCCGGCGGCGCCCTTGATGACCGAGCGTCGCGTCAGGTCCATCCCGCAAGCTTACCAGCCGCGGAAGCCGGGCTCGGGGGCTCGGGGGGCTCGGAGGGCTCGGTTCTATGCGGCGGCCGCCGCGTACCGGCTCCGGAGAGCCGGCGCCGCGCCGTCACCTGTGCCGCGCGGCGGACGGCCGGTCCGCCGTAGCGGTATACGATGCCGGCATGCGGCCGATGCTGCCGGATCCGGTGTTCGCGGCGGTGGCCGGGGCGGCGCGCGCGACGGCCGGGCTCGATCTGCTGATCCTGTTCGGTTCGCGGGCCCGGGGCGACGCGCGGCCCGGCGCGGACTGGGACTTCGGATACCTGGCGGACGAAGCCGCCGACGTGCCGGCTCTGCTGGCCGCCCTGGTCGAGGCGCTGGAGGACGACCACGTCGACCTGGTGGACCTTCGTCGAGCCGGCGGCCTGTTGCGGTACCGGTCCGCCCGCGACGGTCTGCTGGTGCACGAGACCGCCGCGGGCCTGTTCGAGCGGCACCGTCTGCAGGCGGTGCGGTTCTGGTGCGAGAACACGGCCGTCCTCGAACGCGGGTACGGCGAAGTCCTGGAGGCCCTGCCGTGAGCGTTCTCGACCGGGCGGTGCTCGCCGAGCGGACCATGGCCGTTCAGCGTCATCTGGCGAGGGTGGCGGACCGGTTGCCGGCGTCGGCGGCCGGCCTGCAGCCGGCGTCCGATGCGTCGGACGCCGTCGTGCTGCATCTCTGGCAGGCCACGCAGATCGTGATCGACGTGGCGTTGGGGGCCTGCCTGGCGCTGCGGCTGGGCGCCCCCGGCAGCTACGCGGACGCGTTCAGGCGTTTGCAGAACGCCGGGATCGTCGAACCCGCCCTGGCCGACCGTCTGGTGCGGGCGGCGGGATTTCGCAACGTCGTGGCCCACGCGTACGAGTCGCTGGACCTGAAACGCGTCCACCGGGCCGCCGCCGACGGACCCGCCGACCTCCTGAAGTTCCTGGCCCGTCTGAAGGACCATGCGCGATAGCCCGGAGTCCCCGCGACCGATACCCGTACAGGGCGGCGCGCCGACGCGGACGTCCGGAAACCATGCGCGATAGCCGAAGTTGCCGAAGTTCTTCCCAGGGTTCCCGGGTGCTATGCTTTCGGCGGGCAGCCGGTAATCCGCGACGAGCGGGCGCGGGCGCGGGCCGGACGGGCTTCGCGGGCACCGGCAGGTCGAGCGTCCACCTGGCCGGGAGGGGGAACGGGCGATGCGCAGACCTGGGTTGGCCGGCGCGGACGTTCTCGCCGGGCTTCCGAACGTCCGCGGCGTGCAGGTCGGAAGGTTCGGAAAGTCGGCGGGCTTCGCGGGGGCCGGCGGGCCGGTCGCCGCGGACCTGGATGAGGGAGGAACCGACGATGTTCACGCTACGGCCGAGCCCGTCTTCGTGGTTGCAGTCCGCGCTCTCCGGGGGGGGGGGGGGGGGGCATGATGCTTCGTGCCGCCGCCGCTGGAGTCGTCCTCGTCCTGGCGGCCGTCGCGGCACCTGACGAGTGGCGCGTGCTCGCGCAGCAGGGAGGCGGGGACCTTCGTTTCGCGGTTCCGGTGAGAGGCCCGGGCGCGCCGGACAGTCCGGTCCTCGCCCGAAACGGCCACACGTGGGGTGTAACCTCAACCGGGTTCAGGATGCCCAGCCAGAGATCTCTTTTCTCGGTTGGTTATCCCGGGTTGACGGGCATTCGGGTGACGTGGGCCACCAACGGTTCATATGTGCTGTCCCCCTGGCCGAACCCCCCTGTGATAAGCGACTCACAGCGCCCGGCGGTGGAGAACGGACTCGTCGTGCTCGTCACCAGACTGAACTCGGCCGGCAACGGGCTGTTCGCGCAGGATCAGGACACGTTCGTCCTGGAGCCGATCGGCTGGAGCGCAGCAAGATGGAATGCCCCGAACGATGCGGCTCGCGGCTCGCGCATCTCGGCCCTCGGCCTGGGGACCGTGGGCAACCGGTCGCAGTGGTACATCATCGCGGTCGACAAGACCGTCCCGGGAGTGGACATCGACGAAACGGCGCAGAGGTTCCTGTACGTGCCGCCTGCGCCGCCTGCGCCGCCTGCGCCGCCTGCGCCGCCTGCGCCGTCCCGGGTCGCCGGCGTCCGTGTCTCGCCGGTCGACGGCGGCCTGCGCGTCTCGTGGAGCGCCGCCGCGGGGGAGGTGTCGCAGTACCGCGTCGACGCCGAGGACGCCTCCGGGGAGCTGGCGCGCCGGGTCTACACCGACGCGGACGTCTTCGAGACGGTGGTCGACCGCCTCGTCAACGGCGTCGAGTACACCGTCACCGTCACGGCGCTGACGAGTCATCCCGACGTGGAAGGGCCGGCGTCGGAAACCGCCACGGCGACGCCGCAAGCCGGCGGCGGCGCTACGGAGGACGTCCCCGTCCCCGCCCTGCCGCTCGCCGGCGCGGGTGTCCTCGCCGGGCTGCTGGCGTCCGCCGCGTACCGGTTTCGGCGAGCCGGCCGGCGGGCGCCGCCGGACCCGGCGGACCGACGCGGCGGCCGGTGACACGTTCTGCGCCGTCCGCGGTCGCCTGTACCGCGCGGCGGCCGGCCGGTCCGCCGAGGCGGTATGCGGGCCTGTTCGATCTGCGCCGTTTGCAGGCGGTGCGGTTCTGGTGCGAGAACACGGCCGTCTTCGAGCGCGGGCACGGCGAAGTCCTGGAGGCCCTGCCGTGAGCGTTCTCGACCGGGCGGTGCTCGCCGAGCGGACCATGGCCGATACCCGTACAGGGCAGCGCGCCGACGCGGACGTCCGGAAACCATGCGCGCCACGCGGGACAGCGGAGTTCCCAGGCACTATAATCCTCGGCGGGCAGTCGGGCTCCGCGGCGAGCGGGCGCCGGCGCGGCCCGGACTTGCCTGGCTTCCGTCCGGAGAAGCGATCGACAGGCTTCGCGGGCGGCGGCAGGTCGAGCGTCCACCTGAAACCGGGAGGGGAACGGACGATGCGCAGACTTGGGTTGGCCGGCGCCGGCGTTCTCGCCGGGTTTCCGACGTCCGCGGCGTGCAGGTTCGGAAGCCGGCGGGCTTCGCGGGCGCCGGCGGACCGATGCCCCCCCCCCCCCCCCCGGACCAGGATCGAAAGGAATGACGATGCTGCGACTCGTCCGAACCGTCCTCCTGCTCGCGGTCACGGCGCCCGGCGCGCCGCGGGCGCTCGCGCAAGAGGTAGACCTTCGCTTCGCCGCCGGGCCCGACGTGTTTCCGGTTCGGACGGCCGACCACGACAGCCCCATTCTCACCCGGTTGGGCCCCCTCACGAACCAACAGACCGTCCGCGGGGCCCGGATCCCCATAACGAGCGGCGTCACGAACCTTCCCCCCGTCAACGAGCTTCGGCTGCAGCTCTACCGCGACAACGGTGACTGGGAATTATGGGTGCAACCGGCGCCCGGTGCGCAGCGCCAGCGCATCGAGGACACCGTCGTCCTTCTCTTCACCAGACTGAACGCGGCGGGAACCGCGCTGTACGGGGCGAATCAGGACACGTTGGTCCTGGAGCTGTCCACGACGAGCTTCGACGGCACGCAGGTTTGGACCGGATCGGGTGACGCGGATCGCTTCACCGCCTTCCTCCCGCCGGGGGTGGTCGGCGGGCAGTGGTACGTCATCGCGGTCGACAAGACCACCCGCGGAGTGGTGATCGACGACACGGCGCAGAGATTCGTGTGGGCGCCTCCACCGTCTCCACCGTCTCCACCGTCTCCGCCGTCCCGGGTCGCCGGCGTCCGCGTCTCGCCGGTCGACGGCGGCCTGCGCGTCTCGTGGAGCGCCGCCGCGGGGGAGGTGTCGCAGTACCGCGTCGACGCCGCGGACGCCTCCGGGGAGCTGGCGCGCCGGGTCTACACCGACGCGGACGTCTTCGAGGCGCTGGTGGACCGCCTCGTCAACGGCGTCGAGTACACCGTCACCGTCACGGCGCTGACGAGTCATCCCGACGTGGAAGGGCCGGCGTCGGAAACCGCCACGGCGACGCCGCAAGCGGGCGGCGGCGCTACGGAGGACGTCCCCGTCCCCGCCCTGCCGCTCGTCGGCGCGGGTGTCCTCGCCGGGCTGCTGACGTCCGCCGCGTACCGGTTTCGGAGAGCCGGCCGGCGGGCGCCGCCGGACCCGGCGGACCGACGCGGGGTGCACGTCAGATTTGTGGAGGTGCCCCGGTCAGGCAGCTCTCCGCTCCCAGAAGTCTTCGAAACGTCCGCTGAGCTGGCAGCATCGGAGGGCGATGATGGCGTTGGCTCCGGCGAGGGTCCATCTCATTCCGGCGCGCTTGAGCCTGTCACCGACCACGTGCTTGCATCCGGCCTCGACGACCCCCGAGGCGACGCAGAGTCCTCTCGCCCGGAAGCGCGGATAGCGCATCCGGTGGCGGTTGCGTACGAGGTATTCGATGCACCGGCGGGCCTCGTCGGAGGTCTTGGCGTGGGTCCGCAGTTCGGCCACGATCTTGCGCAGCCGCCCGTTGTCCAGCTCGTGATGGCGCTGCCGGGCCCAGGCGTCGGCTTCGTCGGTTCCGGCTCCGTGGAGGGCCTTGGCGGCGTCGGACAGATATTGCTTGGCGTGGTAGATGTCGACGATTTCGATGGCGTCGGGAAACTGCTCGCCGGCCAGATTCCAGATCCAGTTGGCGCCGTCTCCGAGGACGACCTGGCGGGTCGCGGTGTCGAAGCCTCGCCGTTGGGTCTCGCGAGAGACGCGCTGCGCGAAGGGGGGCGTCTGCGGGTCGGTGTCGCGGCTGGCGGCGCTCTCGACGGCGGCGTTGTAGCTGACCGAGCCGGGGTCGCGTACGGGCCTGCCGTCGTCGTCGCGGGCTTCGGCGGTCCAGACGACGGCCAGCTTGACCTCGCGGGTCCTGGCCGTGTCGTCGGGCTGCTTTCCGCGTCGGCCTTCGACCTCGGAAGGGCGCACCGGCACGCCGGTGCCGTCCAGCCCCAGGTACATCGTCGGCGCGGGGGCGGGCGCCGCCTCGGTCACGGCGCGCTCGTCGTCGGCGACCTCGCGTCCCAGGGCTTCGGCGGTGCGTTCGACCTGCTTGGCGTCGATCGGCACTCCGGCCAACGTCCCCAGCAGTTCGTCCGCCTTGGCGAAGCTGACCTCGGCCGCCACCAACCCGACCATCCGCGTAGCGCCGGGTGACAGCGACGTCTCTTGCAGGCCCAACGCCCGGTCGCGTGGACTCCACCCCGACTGGCAGGCGTCGCAGTGGTACCAGGCCCGTTCCAGCCGCAACGGGCCCAGCACGCTCCGGAAGGTCTTCGCGCGGCGGCCGACGTAGCGCGCCGTTTGTCCGCAGGCGCAGGGCGCCGCCGGGCCGTCGTGGTCGCTTCGGTCCGCGTTCAGCCGCTCCTCCACCGCCCGCGCGGCGAGGGCGAGCACCTTGCGGCGGACCGCCTGCTCCAGAGCCTCGAAATCCTGCTCGTCGGCCGCGCCCGGCGCTACGAGAGCGTCGATTTCCGCGCGGACCTCGGTCCTGAGAGCTTCCTCGAAGCCCCCTTTTTCACCGCCCCGGCGGTCTGTTCGGAACCGGCCGCCAGACGCGCTTCGCTCAGCGCCGTGCTCACCGCCACCAGCTCCTTCGTCAACTGCCGGAAGCGCCGATGTTCCGCGATCCGCGCCCGCGTCTCCGCTTCCGCATGCGCCGGGATGATCCGCGTCACCGTCTTGCCGTTCTCGTGCCGCGTCAACGACAGCACCGGACCGTGCCCCGGATCGCCAGGCCGCGCGCAGCGGCAACCCGACTTGCCGCAGCGACGGTAACGCGCCGTCAGCGAACCGGCGCGCATCTCGCCCACCGACGCGAGCTGGTCGAGCACCTGCGCGCGCCGCCGTTCCAACGTGCTGATCTTCTGCGTCTCGGACAGCATCGGGACCTCCTTCCACCACCAACAGCCCGCCTTGCTGGCAGATCTCGGACGATCCCGACCGGCTCTACACCCCCGAACGACACCCCTCATTTTGTTGACGTGCACCCACCGACGCGGCGGCCGTTGACTCTTCCGCAGCCAGCCGATAGCATGCGGGCTTGAGAAGCATGCCGGGCGAGGCGCGCCCCGTGGCCCGGGTCGGCGCGGCGGCGCTGCTGGCGGCGGCGCTGCTGGCGGCCGGCGGAAGGGCGGCCGCGGCGCAGGAACCGGCGGCCGAGGCCGCGGCGTCGGCGGCGCGGGCCGACGTGGCCGCTCACCGCGCGCTGCTCGACCGCTACTGCGTCACCTGCCACAACGAGCGGATGGCCGCCGGCCGGGGCCGCGCCGCCTCGCCGCTCGCCGCGCAGCTCCGCGCGGCGGGGCTGGCCCTCGACACGCTCGACCTCGCCGCGGTAGGCGCCCACGCCGAGTCCTGGGAGAAGGTGGTCCGCAAGCTGCGCGGCGGGGTCATGCCGCCGGCCGGACGGCCGCGGCCGTCCGCGGACGAGCGGCAGGCGTTCCTCGCGTGGCTCGAAGGCGCGCTCGACCGCGCCTGGGCGGAGACCCGCGACCCGGGCCGCACGGCCGCCTTCCACCGCCTGAACCGGACGGAGTACGCCAACGCCGTCCGCGACCTGCTGGCGGTGGAGATCGACGCGGACGAGTTCCTGCCGGCCGACGACTCGAGCTTCGGCTTCGACAACGTCGGCGGCGTCCTGAAGATGTCGCAGTCGCTGCTGGAGCGCTACCTCGCGGCGGCCCGCGCCGTCAGCCGCCTGGCCGTCGGCAGCCCGCCGCCCGCGCCGTCCGCCGACACGTACGAGGCGGCGCAGGACCTGCCGCAGCACGGCCGCGTCGAGGCGCTGCCGTTCGGCACGCGCGGCGGCCTGCGCGTCGAGCACCTGTTTCCGCGCGACGCCGAGTACGGCGTGCGGGTCGAGCTGACGGGCGCCGGGGGCCTGCGCGAGAACCACGACCTGGAAGTGACGCTCGACGGCGAGCCGGTGAAGCGGGTCACCCTCGGCCCGCGGCCGGACGGCGCGCCGGCCGGCCCCTACGCGCCGGCGTCGGCCGTGGACTTCCGGATGCCCGTCGCCGCCGGCCCGCGCGAAGTGGGCGTCACCTTCTTCCGGAAGCCGTCCGCGCTGGTCGAGCAGGTGCGCGAGCCGTTCCCGAATCCGCGGGTGGCCGGCAACCCCGGCGGCCCGGCCGGACCGCAGCCGTTCGTGCGCAGCGTGACGATCACCGGCCCTCACGGCGGGTCCGGCGTGAGCCGCACCCCGTCGCGCGGGCGCATCTTCACCTGCCGCCCCGCGGACGCCGCCGCCGAGGCCGCGTGCGCCCACGAGATCCTGGCGCGGCTGGCCCGGCGCGCCTACCGGCGGCCGGTGACCGCCGCCGAAATGCAGGTCCTGCTGGACTTCCACGGCCGGGGCCGCCGCGGCGGGAGCTTCGAGGACGGCGTGGAACTGGCCCTCCGGCGCCTGCTCGCGAGTCCCGAGTTCCTGTACCGCGTCGAGTCCGACCCGCCCGGCGCGCCCCCCGGCGAACCGTACCGCGTCCCGGACGTCGAGCTCGCCTCGCGGCTGTCGTTCTTCCTGTGGAGCAGCATCCCGGACGACGAGCTGCTCGCCGCGGCGGAGCAGGGCCGGCTGGCCGACCCCGGCGAGCTCGAGCGGCAGACGCGGCGGATGGTGGCCGACCCGCGCTCCGCGACGCTGACCACCAACTTCGCGGCCCAGTGGCTGCAGCTTCGCAACCTGGAGACGACGGTGCGCCCGGGCGATCCGTTCTCGGCCGCCTTCGACGAGTCGCTGCGGCGGAGCATGCTGCGCGAGACCGAGCTCTTCGTCGACGGCGTCGTGCGCGGCGACCGCGGCATGGTCGAGCTGCTGACCGCCGACTACACGTTCCTGAACGAGCGGCTGGCCGAGCACTACGGGATCCCGGGCGTGGCCGGCAGCCACTTCCGGCGCGTCGAGCTGCCGGCCGACGGCCGGCGGCGCGGCCTCCTGGGGCACGGCAGCATCCTGACCCTGACGTCGCACGCCATCCGCACGTCGCCGGTGCTGCGCGGCAAGTGGATCCTGGACAACCTGCTGGGGACGCCGCCGCCGGACCCGCCGCCGAACGTCCCGGCGCTGAACGACCGGAAGACCCAGGCGAAGCGGCCGACCCTGCGCGCGCGGATGGAGGCGCACCGCGACAACCCGGCCTGCGCGGCCTGCCACTCGATGATCGACCCGACCGGCTTCGCGCTGGAGAACTTCGACGCGATCGGCCGCTGGAGGGACGTCGACGAGTCGTTCAACCCGATCGATGCGTCCGGCGCGCTGCCCGACGGCCGCGCCTTCGCCGACGTCGCGCAGATGCGGCGGGCGCTGGCCGGCGACCCCGGGCAGTTCGTCACGACCGTGACCGAGAAGCTGATGACCTACGCCCTCGGCCGCGGCCTCGAGGCCAACGACATGCCCGCGCTGCGCCGCATCGTGCGGGAGGCGGCGGCGGACGGCTACCGGTTCCAGACGGTCATCCTCGGCATCGTCCGGAGTGACCCGTTCCTGATGAGGAGAGCGCAGTCATGATCGTCACCCGCAAGTCGCTGTCTCGCCGGACCGTGCTGCGCGGCCTCGGCGCCACGGTCGCCCTGCCGCTGCTCGACGCCATGGTCCCCGCGCTGTCGGCCGCGGCCCGGACGGTGACCGCGCCCGCGCCGCGCCTGGCGTTCTTCTACGTGCCGAACGGGATGCTGCCGCGCGACTTCCATCCGCGGGGGAGCGGCGGGTCCGACTTCGACCTGACCCCGGTGCTGAGCCCGCTGGCGCCCTGGCGCGATCGCATGACGGTCGTGACCGGCCTGAGCAACTCCGGCGTCGTCAGCCCCAACGAGGGGGGCGGCGTCCACACCCGGGCGCACGGCGGCTGGCTCAACGGCATCCTGCCGAAGCGCACCGAGGGCGCCGACATCCGCGCCGGCAAGACCATCGACCAGTACGCCGCGGACCGGCTGGGGGCCGACACGGCGCTGCGCTCGCTGGAGCTGACCACGGAGTCGAACTACCAGGTCGGCAACTGCGAGAACGGCTACAGCTGCGCCTACCGCAACTCCACGTCGTGGCTGACGCCGACGACGCCGCTGCCGCACGAGCGCGACCCGCGCGTCGTCTTCCAGCGCCTGTTCGGCGACGGCGGCAGCGTCGAGGCGCGCCTCGCGCAGATGAAGACCGACCGCAGCATCCTCGACTCGGTGACCGAAAGCATCCACCGCCTCGAACGGCGCGTCGGCGCCCGGGACCGCGCCGCCGTCGACGAGTACCTGCAGTCGATCCGCGCCGTCGAGCGCCGCATCCGGCGGACGGAGGAGACCAACGCCGCGACGCCGCTGCCGGCCGTCGACCAGCCGGCCGGCGTCCCCGACGACTACGAGGAGCACGTCGGCCTGCTGCACGACATGCTGGTGCTGGCCTTCCAGGCCGACGTCACGCGCGTGAGCTGCATGCAGATGGCGCGCGAGACCAGCGGCCGCACCTATCCGAACGTCGGCGTGCCAGAGGCGCACCACACGGTGTCGCACCACCAGCAGGACCCCCACAACATCGCGCAGTACACGAAGATCAGCCAGTACCAGACGAGCCTCTTCGCCGGGCTGGTCGACAAGCTGGACGCCACCCCGGACGGCGACGGCACGCTGCTCGATCACGTCATCCTGCTGCACGGCGCCGGCATGGGCGACGGCGACCAGCACACGCCGTACAACCTGCCCGTCACGCTGATGGGCGGCGGTTGCGGCCGGCTCGCCGGCAACCGGCACCTCGTCTACGAGATGCACACCCCGTTCATGAACCTCGGGCTGACGCTGCTCGAGAAGGTCGGCGTGCAGGTGGACCGCATCTCGGACAGCACCGGGCCGCTGACGGGCGTGTAGCCCGCCAATCGTCGCCTGACGGCTCCGCTCGGCGCCCATCCGGACCCGCGGGAGTACGCGCCGTTCTACGGCGCGTACTCCCGGCGCGTCTTTCGGCGGTACGGCCGGGGGCGCGGGTGGCCGTTTCCTCCCGCGGTTCGATTATTATGCTGGACGAGCATACTGTTCGTTGATCATAATATTCCGCGTGCGTCTCCCGTTCCTCGACCGGGTCCGCGAGCTGACCCGCCTGCGGCGCGCCCTGTCCCGGCCGGGCGGCTCCCTGATCGTCGTGTACGGACGGCGCCGGTGCGGCAAGTCGCGGCTGCTGCAGGAAGCGCTGCGCGGGCACGAGCACGCCTACTACCTGGCCGATCTCGGCGCCGCCGGCGTGCAGCGGCGCGCCCTCGCCGTCGAGGCCGGGCGCGTCGTCCCGGGTTTCGCCGCCGCGTCCTACGGCGACTGGGCGGCCATCCTGGAGACGTGGCGCCTGCGCGCTCCCGAAGGCGCCTGGCTGGTGCTGGACGAGCTGCCCTATCTGGTGCAGGTCTCGCCGGCGCTTCCGAGCATCGTCCAGAGAATCCTCGACACGCCCGGCGAACGGCCGTTGCGGCTGCTGGCGTGCGGGTCGTCCCAGCGCATGATGCACGGCCTGGTGCTGGACGAGACGGCGCCGTTGTACGGCCGCGCCGCCGAGATCGTCAAGGTCGCGCCGATGCCGCCGGAAGCGCTGCCCGGGGCGTTGCATCTCGACGCCGAGGGCGGCGTCGAGGCGTACTCCGTCTGGGGCGGATTGCCGCGCAACTGGGAACTCGCCGCCGACTACGGCTCGACGGCGGAGGCGCTGTCCGCGCTCGTTCTGGACCGCAACGGCGTGCTGCACGGCGAGCCGCGGCGTCTCCTGCTGGACGACGTGCGCGGCGCCGTGCAGGCCAACACGCTGCTGGCGCTGATCGGCTCCGGGTGTCACCGGCTCAGCGAGATCGGAGGCCGCGTCGGCCAGCCGGCCACCAGCCTGAGCCGTCCCCTCGGCCGGTTGATCGATCTCGGCTACCTGCGCCGCGAAACGCCGTTCGGCGAGAGCGTCCGCTCCACCAGACGCAGCCTGTACCGGCTGGACGATCCCTTCCTGCTGTTCTGGTACCGGTTCGTCGCGCCGAACCGGTCGCGCCTCGCAATGGACCTGATCGAGCCCGTCCGGGCGGAGACGCTCGCCCGGCTCGCCGGGCACGTGGCGGAAGTATGGGAGGGGCTGGCCCGGCGTTCGACGGCGTATCTGCCGCTGGACGGCTTGCGCTGGAACCCCGGCTCGCGCTGGTGGGGGCGGGGCGCCGACGGGGCGCCGCTGGAGATCGACGTCGCGGCGGAGTCCACGGACGGACGCCACCTGCTGCTCGGCGAAGCGAAGTGGTCGGACCATGCCGACGCCGCGGGCGTGCTCGCCGGGCTCGTCCGCAAGGCGCAACGCATCCCCTTCCGGCGCGGGCGCCGGCTGCACTACGCGCTGTGGTTCAAGCGCCCGCTCGGCGACCGTCCGGACGGAGTCCCCGTCCTCGGGCCGGATACGGTGATGGCGACGTCTCCGGAGCCGTCGAAGGACGCCGCGCCCTCGTCGGGCCGGTGATGGCGACGTCCCCCGGGACGCGACGCCGCGCCACTCCCGCGGCGGCGCGAACGGCCCGGGCCGGCCGGCGCGCCCGTGCCAGCGCCCACCAAGCGTCGCCTTGCGGCTCCGCTCGGTGCCCATCCTGACCGCTCCAGCAGTCCGCGCCGTTCTACGGCGCAGTCTGCTAGCATGAGGCGTTCGTCCGGGGAATCGGCCGACGATCGGGAACGAGGCGGTCATGCACGTCAAGAAGAAGCTGTCGTACGCGCCGGCGGCGCTGGTGGCCGCCGCCGGTCTCTTCGCGGGCGTGCTCGCCGCGCCGGCGGCGTCGGCGGCCGCGCGCCGCGACCCGCCGTTGATCGCCGCGGTCAAGGCGGCGGACGTCGAGGCGGCGCGTTCGCTGCTCGCGGACCGGAGCGTCGACGTCGACCGGACCGCGCCCGACGGCGCCACGGCGCTGCACTGGGCGGCGCACCGGAGCCACGCCGCCCTGGTCGATCTGCTGCTCGCGGCCGGCGCCGGCGTCTCGACCGCCAACCGCTACGGCGTGCGGCCGATTTCGCTCGCCGCCGAGAACGGCGACGCCGGGATCCTCGAAGCGCTGCTCGACGCCGGGGCCGACCCGAACGCCGTGCTGCCCGGGGGCGAAACGGTCCTGATGACCGCCGCGCGCGCCGGCGACGCCGCGGCGGTCCGGGTGCTGCTGGTGCGGGGCGCGGACCCGAACCTGCGCGACGGCTTCCGGGGCCAGACCGCGCTGATGTGGGCGGCGGCCCGCAACAACGCCGACGCCGTGCACGCGCTGGCCGAGCTGGGCGCCGACGTGCATGCGCGGACCGAGACGGCCGCCCGGCCGCCGCTCGGCAACCGCCTGTTCTACGCCCCGCCGCCCACCGGCTTCACCGCGCTGCTGTTCGCGGCCCGCGGCGGCCACGTCGACGCCGTGCGGATGCTGCTGGCGGCCGGGGCCGACGTCGACGACACGCTGTCGGACGGCCAGAGCGCGCTGGTGGTCGCGGCGGCCAACGCCAACTGGGAGCTCGCCGGCTACCTGCTCGACCGCGGCGCCGACCCGAACCTGGCCGGGGCCGGCTGGAACGCGCTGCACCAGCTCGTGCGCACGCGCCGGATGAACACCGGCTTCGGGTTCCCCGGCCCCGTTCCGAGCGGCCGCGTCGACAGCATCGACGTGCTGAAGAAGATGATCGCGGCCGGCGGCGACGTCAACGCGCGGATGACCACCAACGGCATGAAGGACGGCCAGCGCAACCGTCTCAACCGGCTGGGCGCGACGCCCTTCTTCCTGGCCGCCAAGGTGACCGACACCGAGGCGATGCGGGTGCTGCTGGACGCCGGCGCCGACGCGACGATCCCGAGCGCCGACGGCACGACGCCGCTGATGGCCGCGGCCGGGGTCGCCATCTGGAACCCGGGCGAGGACGGCGGATCGCTGCCGGGGCAGGAGGACGAGGTCCTCGCCGCGGTGAAGTTGTGCCTCGAACGGGGCGCCGACGTCAACGCCGCCAACTACCGGGGGATGACCGCCCTGCACGGCGCCGCCTTCCGCGGCGTCAACGGCGTCGCGGAGCACCTCGTGGAGCAGGGCGCCGACCTCGACGCCCGGACGGACCTCGGCTACTCGCCGCTCGCCGTCGCCGACGGCTTCAGCTACTCGGACTTCTACAAGGCGCAGAAGCACACCGCGGCGTTGTTGCGCAGGCTGATGGAGGACCGCGGCATCCCGGCCGACGGCGAAGGACACGCCATCCCCGGCACGCTCTGCTTCGACTGCCTGCAGACGCGCCGTGACCAGATCGAGGAGCGCGTCGCGTGGGAGGCCGAGCTGGAGGCCGAGTTCCGGGCGCGGCTCGCGACAGCGAAATAAAGGCGGGGAGAGATGGGGGAAGCTCTCCCTGCTCGGGTATGAACGCCACGCCGATTGGATTCCCCTCGGCCGCTGTTCCGTCGTGGCTGAGCGGCTCGGGATAGCCTGGATCCCAAGTCGCGCCATGGGGTCGGCCGGTGTGGCGAGCATTCGACACCGCGGAAGCGCGGGGCGCGGCTCGTTGCGGCCGGCGGCTCACCCCGAACCGGGCACGGCGCCGGCCGGCGGCGCGGGGACGTGTTCGCGCATGTAGTCCATCAGGCTCGGGATGCCCGGCTCCCACGCCGGTTCTCCCCCGGGGCGCCAGACGTAACCCAGGCGCCGCAACGTCCGTTCCGCCTCGGCCGCCCCGACCGGGGAGGCCGCCGCGCGGAGCGCCTGCCGAATGGCCGCTTCCACCTGCGGATCGGTCAGCAGCGGCCGGGCGGCGAAGGCTTCCGCCACCGCCCGCGCCGCCGGCAGCAGTCCGGCCCGCCGCAGCTCTTCGTAGCGGTCCAGATAGTACGTGTTCTTCACTTCGTCGAAGGCGGGCCGGACCGCGTCCACGTCGGCCCGGGTGACGCGCGGGCGCACGCCCGTGCCGCCCGCGGCCCGCCGCCACACCGCCTGCCCCCAGAGCTGGACGAAGTACGGATAGCCGTGGCTGTCACGGACGACGTCGGCCAGGGCGTCGGGGGCGATGGCGATGCCGGCGTCCGTCAGCGGCTTCTCGATCGCCGCCGCGGCCGCCTCCGCGTCCAGCCGGCCGATGCGCAGCCGCTCGGCGCGGCTCCAGAACGAGGCGCTCAGCGCGCCCAGATGCGCCGGCAGGTCCGGTGTGCCGGCGAGCACCAGCAGGAACGGCAGGGCGCTTCCCACTTCCTGGGCGGCGTTGAGCAACGCGCGGCCGACCGCCGGGTCCAGCGTATGCGCCTCGTCGAGCAGCAGGACGAGGGGCTTCCTCCGCGCCCGTTTCCGAAGGGCGTCGGTCAACCGCGCCGGACGCGCCCCGCCGCGCTCGACGCCGAACCCGGAGACGGAGAACCGGCGCGGCAGCGGGAGCCGGGCCCACCACGGCCGGACGGCCTGCAGGAGCCGGGATTCGGTGGGCGCGTCGGCAGGCGTCAGACGAACCACGTCCAGTCCGGCCCCGGTTTCGACCGTCTGCTGCAGCCAGACGATCAACGCCGTCTTGCCGTTGCCGCGCGGTCCGTACAGCACGACCTCGCTCGGCGGCGCGGCGCCCCGGCGCAGAGCGTCGACGAGCGCCCGGAACCGCGCCTGTTCGGTGGCGCGGCCGGCGAGATACGGCGGCAGCCGCCCCGGCCCGGGACGGAACGGTCCGTTCCCCGGCTCCATCGACGCAGTATAGCCGCGCCCCGCCCGCCGTTTCGCCGCAAGATTCACCGGCTGGCCGATGCTCTGGTCCTGACCGCCAAGGGCGGCTTGACAGGCGTCCGGCCGAGGTCGAAGCGGGATCGTAGTCCGTTCCCCACTGCCGGGTCTGGCGGGCGTCGCCCTCGCTGATGCACGGAGGCGGCGCCTTGCGCCGTCCAATCGCTCCCGGCGGCTGCCCGGATCTTGCCGGGCAGCCGGTCGTGCACGTAGACTACCCCTTGGCGGTCGGGCGAGGAGGCCGTGACCGGAGCAACGCCGTCCAGACGGATCGGAGCCATGCGCCATCCACTCGACACGATAGAGGTTCTCATCACGAGCTGGATCCTGGGGGGCGGGGGCGACCGTGACCGGATACCCACGTCGCACGGCGTTCTCGATCGTGCGCTCCGGGCCGCCATCGAGCGCGGCGCGTTCCCGCCGTGGGTTCACGACGAACTCAACTTCGTCGATTCCCGGATCGGACTGCAATGCGTGGAGTTGCCCGCTCTGCTGAACTGGGCGCAGCGCGCACAGCTCACGACGGCGCCGAACCCCACCTACCACTGGACTCAGGTGCAGATCAGCCGTGGGGCGGCTCTAAAGATCCTGCCGGAGCTCGATGTCTCCGAGGAAGAAGCCATGAAGTGGGGCAGGATTTTGCGAGAGGCCGCCGATGCGGAGCGCAAGTCGATGATTGACTATCCGGAACCGGCGATAGAAGAATACTGACCAGTCGGCGTTCACCTTCCTGCAAGGCTGCCGACGGATCTCCGTATACGGCCGAAAACGGCGAGATTTGACACCCATCGATCCCGCGAAACTTCGTTCCGATCTCGAGCACGCAAAGGGCGTCGTAGAAGCCGCGGAGCGCATGATCCGGGCGCTCGAGAGGAACGCCGCCCATCGACGGCGCTTCGGCTCGGACCGCGACGAAAACGTACCCCTTGTGAGCGACGAAGATCGCTATGCCACCCGCCTTGCCGCTCTGCTGCACGACATCGGGCACGGACCCTTCAGTCACGCCACCGAGCAATTGATCGAGGAGAGATGCAAGCCGGAGTTCGAGAAAGCCGCCCACGTGTTCCGGCGTTCCTTCGAAGGAGTGACGTCTATCGCGCCCAGTGAGGCCATCGCATCGCTCATCGTGCTGAGCGATGCGATGGACAAAATTCTCACGCATTCGCAGTTGGCTGCTGACACGGGATCGGACCGGTTGCCCGTGGCCGTCGCGGCCCGGATCCTTGGCTCCCGGAGCTGTCTGAAGGCCGGTTACCTTTCCGGCATCATCAGCGGTCCCGTAGACGCCGACAAGCTCGACTACGTCGCCCGCGACTGCCATCATTCGGGCCTTCCTCTGGGCATCGACCTGACGCGGCTGATCAGCAAGCTCGAAGTCGTGGTGGTCACACCGGAAAACGCGCCGAACCAGGAGCTCCGTGAGCGCGCGGGCGGAGTCCCGAGGGACGCTTCTATGACATCGGCATTTCGCAGACGGGGCTTGGTTCTTAGGGTGATCGGGCGCCGCGGCGGTGGACACGGCTGCCGCGGTGTCCGGAGTCAGAAGCCGGTATGGATCGCGCGCTCCGCGGGCGCGACCACCGGTTCGAAGACGTCTTCCACCTCACCGGCGGAGACGGGCCGCCAGCTCCTTAGCGCGTGCCGGCCGTCACGGCGCGGTGACCGAAGCGGACGACGGCGTCGAAGCGGCGCAACTCGAACAGCCGTTGCGCGTGGACGAAGAACGGGGCGTCGCCCCACCAGCACACCGACAGATGCGCCGGCGGCTCCCCCGACGGCGTGCGGTAGGTGAGCGCCGCCGCGTGGACCGGCGTGCCGCCGCGCGCCGCCTGGTCGAGCAGGGAGGCGTGGAAGGGGCGCACCTCGAAGCCCTGCGTGCTGGCGCCCTCCGGGAAGAGCACGACGCCGTCTCCGCGGGCGGTCACGTCCTCGATCAGGGCGTTGACGCGCAGCACGTCCCGCGACAGCTTGCGGTCGATGAAGAGGGTTCCCGCCGAACGGCACAGCACGCCGACACACCGCCTGCCCCCAGAGCTGGACGAAGTACGGATAGCCGTGGCTGTCACGGACGACGTCGGCCAGGGCGTCGGGGGCGATGGCGATGCCGGCGTCCGTCAGCGGCTTCTCGATCGCCGCCGCGGCCGCCTCCGCGTCCAGCCGGCCGATGCGCAGCCGCTCGGCGCGGCTCCGGAACGAGGCGCTCAGCGCGCCCAGATGCGCCGGCAGGTCCGGTGTGCCGGCGAGCACCAGCAGGAACGGCAGGGCGCTTCCCACCTCCTGGGCGGCGTTGACGAATGCACGTGATCCATGCATATTGATACACATGAGAACCACCATCAACATCGACGACGGTCTGATCCGGCAAGCCGCGCGGCTGACGGGCGTCAACGAGAAGACCGCGCTCGTGCGGCGCGGGCTCGAAGAGCTGATCGCGCGCGAAAGCGCCCGCCGCCTCGCCGCCCTGGGCGGCAGCGAGAAGGATCTCCATCCCGCGCCCCGGCGCCGGCCGCCGACGGACGGCCGATGACGCTGGTGGACACGTCGATCTGGGTGGACCACCTGCGCCGCGGCGGTCATCCGCTCGCCGCGCTGCTGGAGGAAGGCCGGGTGCTCCGTCATCCGTTCGTCGCCGGGGAGCTCGCGTGCGGCTCCCTCTCCCATCGTGACCGCTTTCTCGGACTGCTGGGCGCACTGCCGGCGGCGCGGGTTGCTGGTCACGAGGAAGTGCTGCAGCTCGTCCGCGTCCGGAGAATCCACGGGCGAGGCCTCGGCTGGGTCGACGTGCACCTGCTGGCGTCCGCCCTCCTGGAGGGATGCGCGCTGTGGACGATGGACAAGCGCCTGAAGGCGGCCGCAACCGAGCTCGGCTGCGCCGCGCGGTGATGCGGTTCAGTCCATCGAAGCACGAACCGCCGGCTGTCCGATTGTCGCGCGCTCGACCGCTACGGGAAGCCGGCCGGAGGCCGCCCCCGGCGGCCGGGGGCATCTGGATTCTTGCAAGGCCGCGATCCGGCATGTAGACGCGGTTCGCCAACGATCTGGAGGATTGCGTCGCGTGGATCGAGGATGCGGCCGGCGCCCAACCGCGCACGGTGCAGTCGGCGCAGTTTCAGGCCGAGCGGCTGCTGACGCTGCGCACGCGCCGGAGCGCGGCCTACAAGGGGCTGTACGCGTTGCAGATGAAGCAGGGCAGCCGGAACTTCAGGACGGGCCGGACCATCGACGTGGTCGCCTGCGAAGAGGACGCCATCGACGTCCATCACGTGTTTCCGCGGCAGTGGTGCGACAACCAGCGAGTCGAGTGGTCAACCGCCGACTGCATCGTGAACAAGACGGCGCTCGACGCGCATACCGGCCACCGCATCGGCGGCGCCGCGCCCGGCGACTACCTGTCGCGGATCGAGTCGGCGGATCGCATCGAGCCGCACGTGCTCGACGGTTTCCTGCGCTCCCACGACATCGATCCGGCGGCGCTGCGCCGGAACGACTTCGCGCAGTTCTTCAACCAGCGGTTCGAGAGCCTGCTCCGCCACGCCGAACGCGCAATGGGCAAGCCGGTGAACCGGCGGCCGGATCGCGACGAAAGTCCGTTCGCCGAGACGAAAGGGGACGTCGAACAAGGCGTGCGGTCGCTCGTCGAAGACGGTGAATCCGCGGTGGTCGAGTTCAAGTCGACAGCGCGCTGCAACCTGCATACCGGGGCGTCGGATCCGGCGATTTCATGGGCGGTGATCAAGACCATCGCCGCCTTCATGAACACACACGGGGGCGCCCTGCTCGTAGGCATCGACGATCACGGCCGCGCGGTCGGCATCGAGCGGGACTACCCGCTCGTCAAGGGGCGTGACCGCGACGGTTGGGAGCTCTGGCTGACCGCCGTCGTCAGGACCGCGTTGGGACAGAACGCGGCCACGGATCTGCACGTGCGATTCTGCGCCATCGACGACTCGACGGTCGCCCGCATCGACGTCCGCCCCGGCGTGAAGCCGGTGTTCGCCACCCGCAAGGACGGGCCGCGGGAGGTTTTCTTCGTCCGCCTCAACAATTCGACGGAGGAGATGTCGGGACAGGCATTGCTCGATTACCGGCGGAAGCACTGGCCAGAATAGGCCACGGAGCCAGCGCGTCCCAGGCAGCCCGGCGGCGCCCAGTGGGCTCGTCAGGTCCGGCGGCTTCGGGAGGCATGAGCCACGCGGCGTCATCCACGCGACACGATAGAGGTTCTCAGAACCCGGTATGGAATGCGCGCTCCGCGGGGGCGACCACCGGTTCGAAGACGTCTTCCACCTCCCGGCGGAGACGGGCCGCCAGTTCCTTGCGCGTGCCGGCCGTCACGGCGCGGGGACCGAAGCGGACGACGGCGTCGAAGCGGCGCAGCTCGAACAGCCGCTGCGCGTGGGCGAAGAACGGCGCGTCGCCCCACCAGCACACCGACAGATGCGCCGGCGGCTCCCCCGGCGGCGTGCGGTAGGTGAGCGCCGCCGCGTGGACCGGCCTGCCGCCGCGCGCCGCCTGGTCGAGCAGGGAGGCGTGGAAGGGGCGCACCTCGAAGCCCTGCGTGCTGGTGCCCTCCGGGAAGAGCACGACGCCGTCTCCGCGGGTGGTCACTCCCTCGATCAGGGCGTTGACGCGCAGCACGTCCCGCGACAGCTTGCGGTCGATGAAGAGGGTCCCCGCCGAGCGGCACAGCACGCCGACCAGAGGCCAGCCCCGGATCTCCATCTTGGCCACGAACCAGGCGCCGGTGCACGCCGCCAGCACCGGCACGTCGACGTAGCCGAGGTGGTTGCAGACGAGCAGGAACGGCGCCCGCGGCGCCGGCCCCTCCACGCGCAGACGGCCTCCAATGACGCGCAGACAGACGCGCGCCCAGGCGCGGAAGACGGCGTTGCGCGCCCGGCGCCGCGGCCGCGGCGCCGGCAGGAGCAGGCCGCGGAGCGACCACAGGACCGCGAAGAAGAAAGCGGTGACCAGCGCCAGCAGGGTGAAGCGCCGGTAGCGGCGCAGGAGGCGCCGGAACCGCGACGGCGCGCCCCCGCTCAATCGGTCGCCCGCATCTTCATGGCGTGCCCGGCATGCCGCCGCCGACCGTCGCCTTGCGGCTCCGTTCGGCGCCCGACCCAATCCTACAGGAGTCCGTCCGCGCCGTTTTGCGGCGCAGACCCCTGGCGCACGGCGAATCCGCTTTCCAGCCGGGTTTGGCGTCCGGCAGTTCGTGTCTTCCAGCCGGGTTCGGCGTCCCGCGTCCGAACGCGGCGCGCGGAGTCCCGGGCGTACAGGGCCTGGCGCCGCGTCGGTGCGACGTTCGGGCGCCGCGTTGCGTTCGGGGCCGTGCTTCGCCCGCCCGCCGCGGGGCTGCGATATAATCGAGGACAGCTTCGGTGCCCGGCAAGGAGTGAGGATTCGAAAATGACGATCTCGAAACGGGTTGGTCTCAGCAGCGTCGCCGCCCTCGCCGCGCCGCTCGCCGCGTCCGCCGGCGCGGTTCCCGACGACCCGACGTTCAGCCGCGACGTCGCGCCGATCCTGCAGCGGAGCTGTCAGAAGTGCCACCGGCCGAACTCGCTGGCGCCGATGCCGCTCATCTCGTACGACGAGGTGCGGCCGTGGGCGCGCGCCATCAAGTACCGCACGGGGCTGCGGGACAAGCCGGGCGTGATGCCGCCCTGGTACATCGAGAAGAACATCGGCATCCAGCGGTTCAAGGACGACTGGTCGCTGAGCGACGACGAGGTCGCCACGCTCGCGCGCTGGGCCGACGCCGGCGCGCCGCGGGGCGACCCGGCCGACATGCCCGAGCCGCCGCCCTTCATCGACGTGGACGAGTGGGAGATCGGCGAGCCGGACCTGATCGTCTCGTCGCCGCCGTTCGAGGTCGAAGGCGACGCGCCCGACTGGTGGGGCAGCCTGGGGCAGTCCGAGACCGGGCTGAGCGAGGACCGCTACGTGGCGGCCATCGAGTACAAGGAGCGCAACGACCTGCCGCGCGGGGTTCGTTCCGACACCGTCGGCGGTCTCTTCGTCGTCCACCACTCGGCCCTGTACAGCATCGTGACGGGCGAGGACGGCGCGGCGCAGGCCCCGCCGCGCACGTGGCCGGTGCACGAGGTCGGCCGCAACGCCGACGTCTTCGACGAGAACGCCGGCCGCCTGCTCGAGGCGGGGGCGACCCTGCTGTTCCCGACCACGCATCTGCACGCGAACGGGACCGATACGCGCGCCCACATCGACGTGGGCTTCAAGTTCCATCCCCGGGGCTACGAGCCCGAGAAGGAGATGCAGTTGCTCTTCTTCGGCAACGGCCCGGACCTCGACATCCGCCCGATGGAGGCCGATCAGCGCGCCGACGCCTACTTCACGCTGCCCGAGCACGCGAAGATCAGCGTCTTCGAGCCGCACATGCACGCCCCGGGCGTCCGCATGTGCCTGGAGGCGGTCTGGGGCACGACGGTGCAGACCCTCAACTGCGCCGGCTACGACCACAACTGGGTGCGCGTCTACAAGTACGCCGACGACGCCGCGCCGCTGCTGCCGAAGGGGACGATCCTGCACCTGACGGGGTACTTCGACAACTCGCCGGCCAACCCGAACGTGGTCGACCCGCGCAACTGGTCCGGTTCCGGGCATCGCTCGGTGGACAACATGTTCATCAACCTGATGCAGGCGATCTACCTCGACGACGAGGAGTTCGCCCAGGAGGTCGCCCGGCGCGAGGCGGCGGCCGAGGCCGGCGGCGCGCCCGACGTCGGCTGTCTGACCTGCGGCGTGCCGGACGAGGCGGCCGAGGCCGGCGCCGGCGGCGGCAACTGAGGTCGGCGCGATGAGCAGCCGCACCGTGCGATTCGGGTTCGCGGCGGCGGCCGCCGCGGCCGCGGCGGCCATGCCGGCGAGCGCGCCCGCCCAGCAGTCGTTCGCGGCGGGCCAGACCGTCGCGCCCGCCTACGAAGGCTGGGAGCGGAACGACGACGGGTCCTTCGACCTGGTCTTCGGGTACATGAACCGCAACTGGGAAGAGGTGATCGACGTTCCCGTCGGCCCCGGCAACCGCATCGAGCCGGGCGGCCCGGATCGGGGACAGCCGACGCGCTTCCACCCGCGCCGGAACCGGTTCGTGTTCCGCGTCCGCGTGCCGGCCGGCTTCGGCGACCAGGAGCTGGTCTGGAGCCTGACGACCCACGGGCGGACCGAACGCGCGTACGGCACGCTGAAGCGGGACTACTTCATCGACGACCTGGTGATCCAGGCCAACTACGGGGCGGGCGGCGCGGCGGCGACGACGCCCGAGCTCGCCGTCAACGAGGCGCCGACCGTCGTGATCGAAGGCCCCGGCGAGCGCACGGCGCGGGTCGGCGAGCCGATCACGCTGGCCGCCGTTTCGACCGACGACGGCAGGCCGCGCGCCCGTTCCATGCCGCCGTCGGACCCGCGCGACCCGGGCCGCATCACGACCGACACGGCGACCGGGCACCGCTTCTCCTGGTTCGTCTACCGCGGGGCGGGAGAGGTGGTGTTCGAGCCGCCGCAGACCAAGGTCTGGGAGGACACGCGGGACACCGGCGGATCTCCCTGGTCGCCGGGCTGGAAGACGCCGGAGGCGCCGGAGGACGGCCGCTGGGTCGCCGAGGCGACCTTCACCGAACCCGGCGTCTACGTGCTGCGCGGCCTCGCGCACGACGGAGGACTGGCCGCGAGCGCCGACGTCACCGTCGTCGTGACCCCCTGAATCCCGGCGGCATGCCGGCTTCGCTGGTCCCGGTCCCGGAGCGGCGTCTCCCGGGGCGGCCCGCGCCTCCGGGGCTTGCGACGGCCCGCACGGGCGTTTCCCGGGGCGGCCCGCGGCTTCCTTGCAGCCTTGCGTCTTTAGGCCCCGGCGTCTTTCGGGATTCCGGGGCTTCGGCCCGACGGGGCCGCGATTCGATTCCGACATGACGGAAGACGGCCCGCATTCCGTACGCCGCCACCTGCGCGTCGCCGTCGACGCCTACGACGCGGCCATCCGCCGGTTCATTCCCGGCTACGAGGCGATGCTCGCCGCCGCCGCCCGCGAGCTGGCGCCCGCCGCCTCCGGCCTGGTGATCGACCTCGGGGGCGGCACCGGCGCGCTCGCCGAGGCCGTCTTCGAGTCCGGCGCGTCCGGGACCGTGGAGCTGCTCGACGTGGACCGCGAGATGCTCGACCGGGCCCGGACGCGGCTGGCGCCCTGGGCCGGGCGCGTCCGGTTCACCGAAGGGTCCTTTCTGGGGGCGCTGCCGCGCTGCGCTGGCGCGGCGGCGTCGCTGGCGCTGCACCACGTGCCGACGCTGGACGCCAAGCGCGCCCTCTACCGGCGGATATACGAGGCGCTCGAAGCGGGCGGCGTCTTCGTCAACGCCGACGCCACGATGCCGGCGGAGCCCGGCGCGCGCGAGGCGGTGTGGCGCGGCTGGGCCGACCACATGGTGCGGCAGGGCATCGCCCGGAAGCGGGCCTTCGAGCACTTCGAGGAGTGGGCGGAGGAAGACACCTACTTCCCGCTCGAGGACGAGCTGGCGGCCGTCGCGGCCGCCGGTTTCGACGCCGAATGCGTCTGGCGCGAGGCGGGGATGACGGTGGTGGTGGGGCGCAAGCCCGGCTGACGGCCCGGCGGCGCGGGAAACGCCCGCCCGGCGGCGCGGGCCAGGAATCCGCGCCGTGGAAACGGCGCGGATTCCCGCGGGCTTGGCTGGGCGCCGAGCGGAGCCGCAAGGCGACGGTTGGCGGGCCAGTGCCGGGCGACGCGGGCCGCCTGCCGGGACGCGCCCGCCGCGGGCGAGACGTTCGCGGCCGCGCATCCGTTATGATCAGGAGCCGCCCGTCGTCCGGCGCGCGGCTTGCAAGCAAGGTGACACGAGTGCGCCATCGGATTCTCGTCCTCGCCGCCGTGGTGGCCGCCGGCCTGCCGTGGCCCGCCAGGGCCCAGGAAGCGGCCTCCGGCGCGGGGCCGGCGGGCCGGTCCGTCGCCGTCGCCCCGTTCGTGAACATCTCGGCCGCGCCGGCCGACGACTGGATGGGGGCCGGTTTCGCGGAGACGCTGGCGGCCGACCTCGAACGGCTCGCCGCCGTGTCGGTCGTCGGCCTCGATGGACCGCGGGCGGAGGCCGGCGCGGCCGCCGGCGGATCGCCGCCGGCCGCGGGCGGGCCGCGGGCGCGGCGCGAAATCAGCCGGCGGCGGGGCGCCGACTGGCTCGTCACCGGCGGATATCAGCGCCTCGGCGAGCAGGTCCGCGTCACCGCCCGCCTCGTCGACGCCGCGACCGGAACCGTCCTGGCGGGCGCGAAGGCGGACGGCGCCGCCGGCGACGTCTTCGCGCTCCAGGACCGCATCGGCGCGGACATGACGCGGGCGCTCGCGCCGCTGGCGGGCGGCCCCGGGCCGCCGCTCGCGAGCGAGCGCGGCGCCGGCGGCGGGGCCGGCCACCTCCTCGGCCACGTCGCCGGCGGCGGGAACGGTGACGGCCTCTTCGCGCCGCGCCGCGCGCCGGCCGCGGCCGCGGCCGGCGGAAACGGAGACGGCTTCTCCGAACCGCGCCGCGCGCCGGCCGCCGCGGCGGCCCCGCCGCCCCGCCCCGCGCCCGTGGAGACGGACGTCAACGGCGAGCTCGCCCTCGGCGGGGCGCGCCCCTCGGCCGGGTTCGGCGTGGCCGAGGGGCTGGGCATCCTCACCGGGCGCCCGACCCTGCGTCCGCCGCGGACCCGCGAGCGGCCGCGCGTCGACGGCCGGCTCGACGACGCGGTCTGGCGGGACGCGCTCCACGTAACCGACTTCGTGCAGCAGAACCCGGTGGAGGGGGCCCCGGCGACCGAGGCCACCGACGTCTGGATCGCCTACGACAGCCAGAACTTCTATCTCGCGGTGCACGCCCACTACGCCGACCCCGGCCTGATGCGCGCCAACCGCATCGACCGCGACCAGGCGTTCGAGGACGACAACGTCGCGATCTACTTCGACACGTTCCTCGATCAGAACCGCGCCTACCGTTTCAGCGTCAACGGCTACGGCGTGCAGGGCGACGCGATCGTCAACGCGCGCGGATACAGCCGTAGCTCGCGCGGCCGGCGGACCGGCAGCTACTCGTCCACCCGCAACGAGATCCCCACCGGCGACTCCTCGTGGGACGCGCTCTTCGAGAGCGGCGGGCGGATCGTCGGCGACGGCTTCACGGCCGAGATGGCGATCCCGTTCAAGAGCCTGCGCTACCCGGCGCGCGGCCCGGACGTCCCGCACCGCTGGGGCTTCCAGATCGTGCGCGAGGTGCGCGGCAAGGACGAGAACCAGGTCTGGGCGCCGGTGACGCGCAACGTCTCCGGCTTCCTCACCCAGGTGGGGGTGCTCGAGGGGCTGACGAACCTCTCGCTGAGCCGCAACCTCGAGATCCTGCCGACGTTCACCGCCAGCCAGCACGCCGCGCTCGACGCCCGGGGCGACTTCGTCGGCAAGGACCCGGCGCCGGAGGGCGGGCTGAACGTCAAGTACGGCATCACGTCGAACCTGACCGCGGACGTGACGGTCAACCCCGACTTCTCGCAGATCGAATCGGACCTGCCGCAGATCGAGGTCAACCAGCGCTTCGCGTTGCGCTATCCCGAGCTGCGCCCGTTCTTCCTCGAGGGGGCCGAGATCTTCCAGATACTCGGTCCGCTCACCTTCGTCCACACCCGGACCATCGTCGATCCCGAGTTCGGCGCGAAGCTGACCGGGAAGCTGGGCGACACCACCCTCGGCATGATCGTGGCCGACGACGAGGCGCCCGGCCGCGTCGAGCCGGGCGACCCGGCCTTCGGCCGCAAGGCGAACAACCTGATCGGGCGGGCGCGCTACGACCTGTACGCCGAGTCCTACCTCGGCGCGATCTTCACGCACCGCGGCTTCCTGGACAGCCACAGCACGCTGGGCGCCCTGGACGGCAACTTCCGCGTCGGGCAGACCCAGGGCGTCGGGTTCAAGGTGGCCCGAACGGACCACCGCGACCTCGACGGCGTCCGCCGGCGGGGGCAGATGATCGACCTCAGTTACCGGCTGAACAGCCGGCACTGGAACAGCTTCGTCGCGGTCTACACGCTGTCGCCCGACTTCCGGCACGACGTGGGCTTCGTGCGGCGGGTCGACACCCGGCGCCTCTACAGCCGGCTGGGCTACAACTTCTGGCCGCAGGGCCGGGTGGTCAACTGGGGGCCGAGCATCCAGTACGGGCGGAACCACAACTTCGCGAACGAGCTCGAAGACGAGGACGTCCGCCTCGGGTTCACGGCCCGGTTCGCGCGCAACGTCAGCTTCAACACCGACGTGCGCCAGGAGATGGAGCGCTACCGCGGCGTCCGCTTCCACAAGCGCGCGGTGTCCGTCGGCGGGCAGGTCAACACCAGCCGGAAGCTGGTCTTCGGCGGCTATTACCGCCGCGGCGGCGAGGTCAAGTACCAGGAGGACCCGTATCTGGGCGAGGGCGGCAGCGGCAGCTTCTTCGCCGCGCTGCGGCCGGCGCCGCGCTTCCAGTCCGAGCTGAACCTCAGCGTGAGCGACTTCGTCGACCTGCGCGCCGGCGCCGACACGATCTTCGACGTCAAGATCCTCCGCGCCCTGAGCACCTACCAGTTCACCGACCGCTTCCTGCTGCGCAACATCACGCAGTACAACACGTTCGACCGGACTTTCGATCTGAACTGGCTGCTGACGTACCGCGTGAACGCCGGGACCGCCTTTTACCTCGGCTACGACGACCACTACCAGCAGGCGGACCGGCTCTACGGAGACGTCGACGGCGACGGGTTCGACGACCAGCTCTTCCCGGCGCTGACGATGATGCAGCAGACCAACCGCGCCGTCTTCACCAAGGTGCAGTACCTGTTCCGCTACTGACCCGACTGGCCATGAAACCGTTCACCGTTCTCGCCGTTCTCCGCGCCGGCCGGATGCGGCGCCCGAGGTCCACGCCATGCATGCCCGCACGCTCCCGATCCCGTTCGCCCTCGTTCTTGCGGCCGCCGCGTCCGCCGCGGCCCAGGAGGGCGGACCGCAACTCGACAAGCTGACCCTGCCGCCCGGGTTCTCCATCGAGGTCTACGCGGCCGACGTGCCGAACGCGCGGCAGATGGCGCCCGGCCCGGACGGGACGCTGTTCGTCAGCACCCGCCGGCTCGGCAACGTCTACGCGGTCCTCGACGACGACGGCGACCAGCGGGCCGACCGCGTGCTGACGCTGGCGAGCGGCCTCAACATGCCGAACGGCGTGGCGTTCCGCGACGGCGACCTGTACGTCGCCGAGGTCAGCCGCGTCCTGCGCTACGACGCCATCGAAGAGAATCTCGAGGCGCCGCCCGAGCCGGTGGTCGTGAACGACGAGTTCCCGACCGACCGCGCGCACGGCTGGAAGTTCATCGCGTTCGGACCCGACGGACGGCTGTACGTGCCGGTCGGCGCGCCGTGCAACGTCTGCGACCACGAGGCGACGACGCCCATCTACTCCACCATCAACAGCATGAACCCGGACGGCAGCGACCTGCGGATCTACGCGCGCGGCATCCGCAACACGGTCGGCTTCGCGTGGCATCCGGAGACGGACGAGCTGTGGTTCACCAACAACGGCCGCGACCGGCTGGGCGACACGCGGCCGGCCGACACCCTGCACCACGCGCCGGAACCCGGCCTCCACTTCGGCTTCCCGTTCTGCCATCAGGGCGACATCCAGGATCCCGAGTTCGACACCCGTCCGTGCAGCGAGTTCCGCCCGCCGGCGCGGAAGCTCGGCCCCCACGTCGCCTCGCTCGGCATGCGCTTCTACACCGGCGGCATGTTCCCGGCGGAGTACCACGGCCAGATCTTCATCGCCGAGCACGGCTCGTGGAACCGGACGCCGGAAGCGGGCCACACCGGGTACCGGCTGACCGTGGCGAAGCTCGACGGCGACGAGGTGACCGACTACGAGGTGTTCGCCGAGGGCTGGCTGGAGCCGACCAACGAGTGGTGGGGGCGGCCGGTCGACGTGCACGTGATGCCGGACGGCGCGCTGCTCGTCAGCGACGACACGGCCGGGGCGATCTACCGCATCACCTACTCGGAGTAGACGGCCCGGCGGGCGGAGCGGACGCCCCGGGGAGGGGCGAAGGCTCCGGCCCGGGTGCGCGTTCGGCGCCGCGCGGCCGCGGCCCGGCGGGTGGAGAAACGGAGCAGCGCATGAACCCGGCCGGCTGGACGCGGCGGATCGCGGCGTGCGGAGTCGCGGCGCTCGCCGCGCTGGCCGCGCCGGCGCCGGCCGGGGCGGGCCAGCCGACCCCCGAGCTGCTTCGGGCGCGGACCGAGCGCGAGTGGGACGTCAAGGCCGACAAGATGCGGCGGCGCCTGTTGCCGCTGATGCGGGCGCACGAAGTCGACCTCTGGATCATCCTGAGCCGCGAGAACGCGCCCGACCCGGCCCTGGAGCTGTTCGGCGGCCACGGGATCACCGGCTGGTACGGCCACCGCAACGCCTATCTCTTCCACGACGCCGGCGAGGACGGCCTGCGGACGGCCGCGCTCGGGACGCACCTGAGCGGCCACCTCGCGCGCTTCTACGACACGCGCCTGCCCTACGGCGAGGAAGGGCTCGCGCCCCACCTGCGCCGCTACGTCGAGGCGCGCGACCCGCGGCGGATCGCCGTCAACCAGTCGCGGACCATCAGCATGGCGGACGGGCTGACGGCGGAGCTGAAGGAGTACCTGCTCGCGGCTATCGGGCCGCGCTACCGGGACCGGATCGTCTCGTCCGAACCCCTGCTCGTGGAGTACGTCTCCACCCGCACCCCGGCCGAGGACGCGATCCAGCGGGAGGCGTCCGCGGCGACCTTCGCCATCCTGCGGCGGGCGCTGTCGAACGAGGCGATCACGCCGGGCCGCACCACCCTGCTCGACGTCCACTACTGGATCACCGCCGAGTGGAAGGGGCAGGGCTTCGAGTTCAACTTCCCGGCGTCGGTCGATCTCCAGCGCGCCGGCGCCGAACCGCTCGACGACGCCGACGACGCGGTCATCGAACCGGGCGACCTGCTGCACGTCGACTTCGGCGTGCGCAGCTCCGGCGTCGTGGCCGACCAGCAGAAGATGGCCTACGTCCTGCGGCCGGGCGAGGAGGAGCCGCCGGCGGGGCTGCAAGCGGCGTTCGAGCGGTCGAACCGCATGGCGGAGATCCTCCGGGAGGAGTTCGTGCCCGGCCGCACCGGCATCGCGATCAAGACGGCGGCCGAGGCCCGCGCGGCCGACGAGGGGATCGACGCGCTCGTCTACTCGCACGCCCAGGGCAACTGGGTGCACGACGCCGGCGTCTGGATGGTCTTCGACTGGCCGGAACGCTACGGCGGCCACCCCCGGTTTCCGCTGCGAGCCGGGGAGTGGATCTCGCTGGAGTTCTCGGTCACCGCGCCGGTCCCGGAGTGGGGCGGGCAGGCGGTGACCATCCTGCGAGAGGAAGACACGATCGTCCACGGGGACGGCCGCGTCGAGTACCTGTCCGGTCCGCAGACCGAGCTCTGGCTCATCCGCTGAGCCGGCCCGCCCGGCGCCCGGCAATCCTGCAGGAGTCCGCGCCGTGCCGCGGCACGGACCTTTACGTCCAGTCGTCGAGCGCATCCGGCGCGTCGAGCGGCACGGCGTCCGCGCCGCCGCCGAGCGGATAGGCGTTCGGAGCCCGGCAGAAGATCGACAGCGACCGCACCGAGCCGGGCGGCAGATCGCGGGCGATCCCGCGGAGCGCGGCGGCGTCGCCGCCGTTCGGGTGCTCCGTCCACTTGGCGTCGGCCAGGCGAAAGGTTCCCGCCCGGTGCAGCAGGAAGTCGGCCTCGCGCGCGCGGTCGGCCCGGAAGTGGAAGTCCCAGCCGCCGCGCCGGTTCGACTGCGCGCGGCGGATCTCGGCGCAGACGAAGGTCTCCCACAGCGCGCCGGCCAGCGGTGAGGAGCGCAGTTCCGCGACGCCGCGCACGCCGCACAGGAACGCGGCCAGCCCGCTGTCCCGGAGGTACAGCTTGGGCCGCTTGACCAGCGCCTTCGTGCGGTTCGCGAACCACGGCTCCAGCAGCACGAGTTGGTGCGACGCGGCCAGCGCCGACAGCCAGGCGGCGGCGGTCGAGCCGCTGACGCCCGTATCGCGGGCAAGGTCGGCGCGGTTGAGCAACTGCGCCGAGCGCAGCGCCGCCGCGCGCAGGAAGCGCTCGAAGTCCCGGAGGTTCGTGACCTGCAGGATCTGCCGCAGATCCCGCTCGAGGTAGGTCGCCACGTACGACCGCAGGAAGCCTTCCGCGTCGATGTCCCGGTTCTCGTACAGCTCCGGGAAACCGCCGCGCAGGAGGAACTGCTCGGCGGTCAGGTCGGGGTGCGCGGCCTTCGCCTCCGCGAACGAGAGCGGCTCGAGCTCGACGACCTCGGCGCGGCCCGCCAGCGAGTCCGAGACCGACTTCATCAGGCCGAGCGGCTGCGACCCGGTCAGCAGGAAGGCGCCGTACCGCGCCCGTTCGCGGTCGACGGCCGCCTTCAGATGTCTGAACAGGCCGGGCGCGTACTGCACTTCGTCCAGGATGACCGGCGGCGGGTGCCGCGCGAGAAACGTGCCGGGATCGCGCTCGGCCTGCTCCGCCTCGCTCGGCAGGTCGAGGGTCGCGAAGGCGTGGTCCGGGAACAGCCGCCGCATCAGACTGGTCTTCCCGGTCTGGCGGGCGCCCGTCAGCACGACCACCGGCCGCGTCGCCGCGCGCCGCCGCAACAGCGGTTCGATGTGCCGGTCGATCCACATCGCGCAAATTCTACGACCGCATCGAACAATTTGCACGCCGCCCCGCGCCGCCGACACGGAGGGCAAGCAGAGGGTTGGCCAGGAAGAGCGAGGATTCGCGCCCGCGCGCGGCGACAGCCGCGGCGTGCCCGAATTCCTGCGAGCCGCCGACACGGAGCGATAGCGGAGTGTTGGCGGTGAGGCAGGGATTCGAACCCTGGGAAGAGGTTGTTGCCCCTTCAACGGTTTAGCAAACCGCCGCCTTCAGCCTCTCGGCCACCTCACCGCACCGAGGAGTAGAGCGCGTCGGACCCGTCGAACCGACCGCCCCTCCCCCTACGATACCCCACTTCGCCGCGCGGCGACAGCCCCGAGTAGCCCGGCGCGCGGATCGGCGTTGAACCGGCGCGCGGAAGGCGCTACGATCAGCGACGGTCACCGTCGGCGTTCCGCGCCCGCGACGCGGCGGGCGCGGCGCCGGAGAATCGGCAACACCGTTGGAGATCAGATCGATGACGCGAATGGCCGTATCGTCCGCCGGCGTCGTGATCGCCCTGTCGCTCGCGGCCGTCCCCGCGGCCGGGCAGACCCCCACGTACAACGAGCACGTCGGCCGGATCCTGCTCGACAACTGCGCGAGCTGCCACCGGCCGAACCAGGTGGCGCCGATGGCGCTGCTGTCCTACCGGGACGCGCGGCCGTGGGCGCGGGCCATCAAGGCCAAGGTCGTCGCGCGCGAGATGCCGCCGTGGTTCGCGGACCCGCGGTTCGGCGAGTTCTCCAACGACGTCAGCCTGAGCGGCGAGGAGATCGAGGCGATCGCCGCCTGGGTCGACGGCGGCGCGCCGGAAGGCGGCGGGCCGGCCCCCGCGCCGCCCGACTTCTCGGCGGCGGGCTGGAGCCATCCCGACGGGCTGGAGCCGGACTACGTGATCGAGTTCCCGATCGCGTGGCGGGTCGACGCCGAGGGCGAGACCCCCAACTTCAACCTGTACACCCCGCTGCCGTTCGACGACGTCATGCAGGTCTCGGCGACGCAGGTGCGGCCGGGCAACTACGCGGCGACGCACCACATCACGACCGGTCTGGTCAACATGCCGCCGGGGATGAAGCTCGGCCGCGGGCCGGCGTGGCCCGGCGGGCCGCTGGTGGACTACGTGCCGGTGGAGGATCCCGACGCCGACCCGGAGGCCGCCGCGGCCGAGCGGAAGGCGCTGCGCGAGAACCGCCCCGAACCGGGCACGCCGGACGCCGAGGAGCGCGCCCGGGCGCGGGCCGGCTTCGGCCCGTACATCCCGGGCGTGGGAGCCAACCTGGTGCGCGAGGGGCAGGTCCGCGAGGTGCGCGGCGACCTGTTCGACTACATTATCTGGAACCTGCACTACCAGGCCACCGGCCGGCCCGAGGTGGCGCGGCCGTCCATCGGCGCCTGGTTCGCGAAGGACCCGGGCGCGAAGTACGAGCGCACGCTGTCGCTGCGCGAATACACGTCCGAGAACGAGCAGCTCGTGGCGCCGCCGCCCCTCACCCCCGAACAGCGCCGGGCCGCGGCGCGCGAGCGGCAGGCGGGTCAGGGGCTGAACCCGCTGCTGGCGCCGATTCCGCCCAACGATCCGAACTGGACGGTCACCGGCATCGGCGCGTTCCGGAACGACGCCCTGCTGCAGAGCCTGTTCCTGCACATGCACGTGCGCGGCCGGGACGTCACCTACGTGCTGACCTACCCGGACGGCCGCGAGGAGATCCTGCTGCGGGTGCCGAACTACAGCTTCGACTGGCAGTTCGAGTACGAGCTCGTCGAGCCGATCCGGGTCCCGGCGGGCAGCACGGTGAAGGCGATCGCGCGCTACGACAACTCGCGCGCCAACCGCCTGAACCCGGCCCCGCACAAGGAGGTCTACTGGTCGGAGCAGAGCTGGGACGACATGTTCCTCGCCAACGTGAAGTACACGCTGGAGGACGAGGGCGCCTCCGCGGCGGACGGAAACCAAGGACAGGACTGACGCCGTTCGCGTGGCCGGCCGCACGCCGGGAGGGGCCGGGCGCGGGGAGCGCCGGCCCCTTCATTACCCGGGGCGCGGGCGCGGGGAGCATCGAGAAATGCCGTACTGGAAGACGCCGGTTCTGCTGGCGGCGGCGGCCGTCGGGGCCGCGCCGGCGGCCGCTCTCGGCCAGCGGCCGGCGGCGCGGGCCGCGAAACCGGCGGTCGAAATCGTGCGGACGGTCGGCTGCGTGGAGCGCCGCGCCGGGGACGCGGAGTGGTGGCTGACGCGCGCCGCCGAACCGGCCGTGGCGCGCGCCGGCGTGTTCAACCGCGACCAGGTGGACGAAGCGCGGGCGCAATCCCTGGGCGAACGGGAGTTCGCGCTCGTCGGCGTGGCCGACTTCCTCGGCGCCGAGGCCCTGCTGCGGTCGTTCGACCGGGCGTCGTTCACGACCCCGGAGCAGGTCAACGCCACCGGCGCGCTGCGCGAGGGCCGCGGCGTGCTGGTGAAGGGGCTGCTGATCGAGGCGGACGCGGGCGCGCGGATCAACCTGCTGGCGGTCGTCCCGCTGGCCGACGCCTGCGGCGGGCAGGAGTAGATCGAGGATGACGAGGCTGGTTGCAGGCGCCGTGCTCCTGACGCTGGCGGCGGCGCCGCTCGGAGCCCAGACGCGGGCGCAGATCGAGGCGGAGCCGATCGTCAAGCTGCGGGAGGGCGAGACGCTGACGCCGGGCCAGTGCCTGTCGCAGCAGGAGCGGGAGCTGATCGACGCGCTGAACGCCTTGCGGCGGCCGACCGTCGGCGTCGAGCGCGACGGCGAGGGGGACGACCCCGCGCCGTTCGACCCGCACTATCTGGTCGGCGCCTGGACCATCGAGGGCGTGTTGCCGGAGTCGCCCCTGGCGCCGGCCGGCCATTTCAGCGGCACGGAGACCGTCCGCCACGCGGGCGGCTGCACCTACGAGAGCACGATCGAGGCGACGGTCGACGACGAGCCGGTGACCATCGAGGCGCTCATGGTCTACGACCGCCGGGCGAAGTACCTGGTGCGCGTCGAGGACGACAGCCGCGGCTTCCGCCTGGTGAAGCTGGGCCGGGTCGGCGGCGACCCCGGCGGGTATTTTTCGCACCACTGGGAGGCGGCGCCGATCACCCGCGGGGAGTCCCGCATCCGCCTGCGCGGCCGCACCTACGTGACGTCGCCGTTCGCCTACCAAGTCCGCACCCGCATGTCGACCGACGGCGGTCCGTTCGTCAACTTCGGCAGCGTCTGGTGGGAGCGCGCCGAGGTCGATCCCTGAGGCCGCCGGTTCCGCCCTTCTCGCCGCGCGCCGAACGGCGGAGCGCCGCTTTCGCCCGTCCGGACCGCGGGAAATCAGCCCTTCGAGCGGCCGTGGCCCGGCCGGCCGTCCCGGCCGCCGGCCCTCCCCGTCGTTGCGGCGCCGCGCCCGTGCGGGCGGCGAATCCTGCGTTCTCGGCCCCGGTCTCCGGGCCGCGCGCCGGCGTCCGGCGCCGGCGATCGGGCCGCGCCCGACGATGGTGCAAGTTGGTGAACGGGCGCGGATGACGCGGGTCGCCGCCGCCCGAGGGCGCGTTCTTCCACAGGATTTCCACAATTTCTGTGGAAAGAATCGCCGCGGACCTCCCGGGGCGGCGCGGGAGCCGGGTTCAGGGAGCCGGGCCGGGCGAACCAGCCCCGGTGCGGCGCGGCCGTGTGGTATGTTGACTGCCGGAAGAAGGCGGCGGCGGCCGACAGGGAGGAGCGGACCACGATGAGCAAGAGCAGCGGCCTCGCGGCGCGTCCGACGAGGGAGTCCACGACGTTTCGTCTCGCCGCGGTCGTCACGTTCGCCGTTCTCGCCGCGCCGGCGGCCGGTCAGGCGCCCGCGGTCAGCCCGGTCACCGACGCGCTGCTGGCGGACCCGCCGCCGGAGAGCTGGCTGAACTGGCGCCGGACGCAGGACGGCTGGGGCTACAGCCCGCTGGAGCAGATCACCCGCGGCAACGTCGGGGACCTGCGCCTGGTCTGGTCCTGGGCGATGGAGCCGGGGTCGCAGCAGACCACGCCGCTCGTGCACGAGGGCGTGATGTACCTGGCCAGCCCCGGCAACGTCGTGCACGCGCTCGACGCCGCCGGCGGCGACCTGCTGTGGGAGTACCGCCGGCAGTTCCCGGCCGCGCGAGGCCGCGGCCGGCCCAACCGCGGCCTGGCGATCCACCAGGACAGGATCATCCTCAACACCGCGGACGCCAACGTCGTGGCCCTCGACGCGCGGACCGGCGAAGTCGTCTGGGAGGCCGAGGTGGCCGACTCTTCCAGGGGCTACTTCTACAGCAGCGGCGCGCTGGTGGCGCAGGGCGTGGTGATCTCGGGCATGGCCGGCTGCCTGCGGTTCTGGGAGGAGGGCTGCTTCATCACCGGGCACGACGCCGACACCGGGCGCGAGCTGTGGCGCACGTCGACCGTGGCGCGGCCGGGCGAGCCGGGGGGCGACACCTGGGGCGACCTGCCGATGATGTTCCGCGGCGGCGGGGACGCCTGGATCGCCGGCAGCTTCGACCCGGGTCTGGGGCTGGCGTACTGGGGCGTGGCGCAGGCCAAGCCGTGGGCCCAGGTCAGCCGCCGCACCGACGCGGACGCGCTCTACACCAGCTCGACCCTGGCCCTCGACCCGGCCACCGGCGAGATGCGCTGGTACTTCCAGCACCTGCCGGGCGAATCGCACGACATGGACGAGACGTTCGAACGCATCCTCGTCGACGTCGACGGCCGCCCGTCCGTCTTCACGATGGGCAAGCTCGGCATCCTGTGGCAGCTCGACCGCGAGACCGGGGCGTTCGTCAACGCCACCGACCTCGGCTACCAGAACATCGTCGACGTCGATCCCGGGACCGGGCGCATCTCGTTCCGGCCCGGCATGATGCCGGTGCTCGACGAGGAGCTGTCGTTCTGTCCGAGCCACTCGGGTCTGAAGAGCTGGCGCGCGATGGCCTACAGCCCGGAGACCGAGGCGTTCTACGTGCCCCTGACGCTCAACTGCCAGCGGACCGTCTACGGCGAGGTCGAGTTCCGCGAAGGGGGCGGCGGCGCCGGCATGGTGTTCCGCGAGAACTACCTGCACCCGGACAGCGGAGGCAACCTGGGCGAGTTCGTGGCGCTGCACGTCAGCGGCGAGGTCCTCTGGTCGCACCGCAAGCGGACGCCGTACATCTCCGCGGCGCTGACGACGGCCGGCGGCCTCGCGTTCGTCGGCACGTTCGACCGGCGGGCGTTCGCCTACGACGTGCGGACCGGCGAGCAGCTCTGGGAGACCCGCCTGCCGACCGCGGTGCAGGGTTTCCCGATCACCTACGCGGTCGACGGACGGCAGTACGTGGCGATCGGGACCGGCACCGGGGGCGGGAGCTGGACGACGATCCCGCTCGAGCTGACCCCCGAGAAGCGCCGTCCGAACGGCGGCAACGGCCTGTTCGTGTTCGCGCTGCCGGACGGGTAGCGCGGGCGTCACCCCCGCCGGCGCGGCGGCGGGCCGGAGAGGGACCGGGAGGTCGCATGGCCGACTACACCTACGAAGAGCTGAAGCACAAGACCATCGTCGATCTGCGCGAGATCGCCCGCGGGCTCGACCACGAGGCGGTGGAGGGGTTCTCGCAGCTCAACAAGGAGCACCTGCTGCCGGGGCTCTGCAAGGCGCTCGGCATCGACACCCACGAGCACCACCACGTGGTCGGCGGGTTCGACAAGGCCGCCGCCAAGAAGAAGCTGCGGGAGTTGAAGGCCGAGAAGCGGTCGGCGTTCGAGTCCGGGGACCGCGCGCGGGTGAAGGCGCTGCGGCGCCGAATGCACCGGATCAACCACCAGATCCGCGCGCACGTGCGCTGACGCCCGTCACTCGATGCCGAGCAGCTCGACCTCGAAGAGGAGCGTGGCGTTTCCGGGGATCGTGGGCGGTCGTCCCGACGCGCCGTAGCCGAGCGCCGGGGGGATCACCAGCCGGCGCAGACCGCCGACGCGCATGCCGATCAGCCCCCGGTCCCAGCCGGCGATGACCTGTCCGGCGCCGAGCACGTACTCGGGGAACCCCGCCGAGGGGATGGCGCCGGAATCGAACCGCGCGCCCTTGGCGTCCGGCGCGGCCGGGTCGTAGAGCCAGCCGGTGTAGGTCACGGAGAGCGCGTCGCCGTTCATCGCCTCCCGTCCCGTTCCCACGCGGAGGTCCTCGATGCCGAACGGAACGTCGAGCCCGACGCTCGGCGAGCCCGGCGAAGTGGGCGCGCCGGGGGAGGTCGGGCCTTCGCCGCCGCCGCAGGCGGCGCAAAGCAGCAGGGCCGGGATCGACGGAACGAATCGGCGCGTCATGTATGCCTCCACGTGATAGCGTACAACGATGCCGGGGCTGCTCTTCCTGTGCGTCGCGAACTCCGCGCGCAGCCAGATGGCCGAGGGTCTGGCGCGGGCGCGCTTCGGCGGCCGCGTCCGCGTCGCCAGCGCCGGCTCGGCGCCGGCCGCGGTCCATCCGCTCGCCGCCGCCGCGCTGCGCGAGGTCGGGATCGACGCCGGCGGGCAGCGGTCGAAGAGCGTGGACTCGATCGCGCCCGGGTCGGTCGACGTCGTCGTGACGCTGTGCGCCGAGGAAGTCTGCCCGGCGTTTCCGGGCGGGGCGCGGCGTCTGCACTGGCCGTTGCCGGACCCGGCCGGCGCGGCCGGGCCGGCCGCGGAGCGGCTCGATCGGTTCCGGGCGGTGCGTGACGAGATAGCGCGGCGGCTGCCGGCCCTGGACGCCCTGCTTCCCGGCTGATCCATGTTCCTGCCGCTCGGCGACGAGCCGAACCCCCGCGGCGTCCCGGCCGTCACCTACGCCCTGATCGGCGTCAACGTCGCGGTGTTCCTGTTCGTGACGCTGCCGCTGGGCGCGGTCCGCCCCGCGCTCGACGATCCGGCTCTCGTGGAGTATCTGCGGGCCGTCGGCCCGCAACTCTCCGGGCGGATGGCGCTGGAGAGGCTGCTGCTGCAGGTCTCGGCCTACGACCTGGTCGTCTTCTCGTACGGCTTCCGCCCGGCCGATCCGGGCGTGCTGGCGCTGCTGACGTCGATGTTTCTCCACGGCGGGTTCCTGCACCTCGCCGGCAACATGCTGTTCCTCTGGATCTACGGCGACAACGTCGAACATCGGCTCGGTCCGGCCCGCTACCTGGCGGCGTATCTCGGCGCCGGCGTCCTGGCCACCCTGTCCCACGCCGCGCTCGACTTCGGGTCCGTGCTGCCGATGGTCGGCGCGTCGGGGGCCATCTCGGGGGTGCTCGGGTTCTACTTCATCTGGTTCCCGAGAAACCGGGTGCGGCTGTGGGTCATGCTGTTCCCGATCTTCATGAACGTCGTCTACGCCCCGGCGCGGCTGGTGCTGGGCTTGTACCTGATCGTCGACAACCTGCTGCCGTTCCTGGTGACGCACGGCGCGGGCGGGGGCGGCGTGGCCTACGGCGCGCACGTCGGGGGCTTCGTCGGGGGCCTGGCCTGCGCCTGGTGGAGCGGGCGGCGGGAAGTGCGGCGCCGGCCCGCGGACTTCGAGCCGCCCCCCGAGGTCCCGGCGCTGGACGCGGACCCGGCGTCGGTGCGCGGAATCCGGCAGTTGATGGCGGCCGGGGAGCACGAACGGGCCGCGCCGGCCTACTTTCGCCTGAGCGCGGCGCGCACGGCCCGGCTGCTGATGCCGGTCGACTCCATCAACTTCGGGCGCTGGCTGGCCAACAACGGCCATCCCGACGCGGCGCTGGTGGTCTACCAGCGGCATCTGCGCGACTACCCGCTCGGCCCGTACGCCGCCGAGGCGCACCTGGGGGCGGGACTGGTGCAGCTCCACGCGCGCAACCAGCCCACCGCCGCCTACCAGCACCTGGTGGCCGTGCTCGACGCCGATCCGCATCCCGAGACGGCGGACCACGCCCGCCGGGCGCTGGCCGACGTCGCCGCCCGGCAGAAGTTCCGGGTCGGCCGGACCCATTGATCCCGGCCGCTCGACGGGGCTGGCCCGCAAGGTCCGGGGACTCGCGGAACGCGCCGCCGGCGGCCCTGCCGCCCGCGCGTTCAGGGGGCTGGCCGCAAGGTCCGGGGACTCGCGGCGCGCGGACCGACGAGGTCGCCCGGCCGTCAGCCCGCCGCGGCGCTCACGGCCGGCGGGGGATCGGCTCCGTGAGGTGGCCGGTGGGCTCGCGCGTCCACCAGCGCCCGTCCCCGCTCTCGTCCGGCGTCGTGAACCGGTAGCGGTACAGCGCCAGGCGGACGAAGGCGGGCGGCTCGCCGGGAAAGGGATTGCCGCCGAGCAGTCCGAGCGCGGCCGGGTCGTTCCGCAGGAGGCGGTCGACGAGGGCGAACAGCCAGTGGGCCTGCCGTTGCGGGTCGAGGGCCGCGAACCACATCTGCCAGTCGAGGCGCGGCATGTGGGGCTGGACGAAGCCGGGCGCCCGCGCGGGGTCGCCCGCCTTCCAGCGGAACGGGTACTCGATCCAGGTCACGCCGTCGGCGGAGCCTTCGACGGCGATCTCCGGCCGCTCGGTCGTCATCACGCGGAAGAGGCCGTAGCCGTTGACGGAGCGCAACGGCGCCACCGCCCCGAGCAGCGCGTTCGACCAGTCCGGCATCGGCGCCGGCCGGCGCATCTCCCGGACGAACGTCAGTGCGCTCAGCCCCGCCAGCGCCGCAACGAGCGCCGCCGCGGCTCCACGCCGCGCGGCCGGGACGGCCGCGGTCTTCGTCCACCGCGGCCGTCCGCGGCCCGCCGCGCGCAGCGCGTCCGGGCGTGCTTCGCCGCGCCGCGCACGTCCGGAAGCGGCCGGCAGCCACGGCAGCGCGCGCGCGAGCACGGCGTCGTCGAGCAGCGAGACGTAGAGGACCACCGCCAGCAGGTTGAAGAAGCCGTAGTTGCCGGTGGCCGCCATCAGCGCCTGCAGCAGACAGAGCAGCGCGCAGCCGGCCGTCCGCACGGCCCGGAAGCGGGCCGGAACGAAGATGACGAACGGCGCGGCCAGTTCGACGAAGAACATCACGCCGACCGAGAACGCGCCGAACCAGTCGGGAGCGTTGTGCGCGTACCAGCCCACCCGGGTCGGGAGGGGCTGCGTTTCGTAGTGGTGGCGGAGGGCGGTGAGGCCCCGCCACGTCTCGTCGCCGCTCAGCAGCTTGGTGACTCCCGACAGGAAGGTCAGCTTGAACGCGAGGCCCCAGATCAGCCAGCGCGCCGCGGCGCGCGGCGGGCGCCGGGCGTCCAGCGGCGGCCGCCGGCCCGGCGGCGCGTAGAGCACGGCCAGCAGGCCGGTCTCCAGCAGCAGCAGGTCCCACTGGAAGGACAGGAAGTCCTGGCCGGCGACGGTCAGCGACAGATACAGGGCCCACAGGGCCGGGAAGACGACGATCGGGGCGAACCCGATCATCGCGGCGGCGGACAGCGCGATCCCCAGCCCGCAGAGCGTCAGGAGGAGCGCGTCGCCGGGCCACAGCCAGAGCAGCGTCGGGAGCTGCGCCCAGGCGTCCCGGCCCCACAGGTCGTACGCCCGTCCGAGGTAGTCCGCGGCGGGCAGCAGGCCGTCCGCTCCGACCAGACCGCGAAGCTGCGGCGCCAGCGAGACGAACGCCGTGAAGTAGACGAGGCCGAGCAGGCGCAGGAACAGCCCGCGGGAGAGGGCGAACCGGGGGGAGTCGCCGGCCGGGATGAGGCTGCCGCGCACGGGCCGGTCCATTTTACGACCGCTGGTATAATGACGTTTCCTGCCTGTCGCGCCTTCTTGCTGGGAGGTCGTTCAACGGTAGGACACGCGGCTCTGGACCGTGGAATCGGGGTTCGAATCCCTGCCTCCCAGCCACAACTTCGCATCCGCTCCGTCGTGTCCGGGAGGCCGTGCTTCGGGCGCTTCGCCGCTGGCGCGGCTTCGGGCACGAATCCCTGCCTCCCAGCCACAACTTCGCATCCGCTCCGTCGTGTCCGGGAGGCCGTGCTTCGGGCGCTCCGCCGCTGGCGCGGCTTCGGGCACGAACCCCTGCCTCCCAGCCACAACTTCGCATCCGCTCCGTCGTGTCCGGGAGGCCGTGCTTCGGGCGCTCCGCCGCTGGCGCGGCTTCGGGCACGAATCCCTGCCTCCCAGCCACCGCTTCGCATCCGCTTCGCCGTGTCCGGGAGGCCGTGCTTCGGGCGCTCCGCCGCTGGCGCACCCTCTACGCGGGTGATCGGGCGGTTGCCCGCAGCTCGATTTTCGCGGCGAGGGTGGCGGTTGCGCCGTCCCCCCGGAACGTGCCGGTGACCGGGGCCGCGTCGCGGGGATGGGCGGCGGCGGCGACGGCGACGTGGCGGTCGGCCACCGCGAGTCCCAGGCCGGGGTCGTAGCCGCGCCAGCCGCCGCCGTGCAGGAACACCTCGCCCCAGGCGTGGAGATCGGTCTCCTCCGGGGCCTCGGTCCAGGCGTAACCGCTGACGAAGCGCGCCGCCAGCCCCGCGGCCCGGCAGCAGGCCACGAAGAGCACCGCCAGGTCGCGGCAGGCGCCGCGCCCCGCCGCGATCGTCGCTTCGGGCGGGCGCGGGGAGCCGTCCCGGCGCGACCTCAGCGTGAACCGCTCGCGGATGCGCCGCGCCAGGGCCAGCGGGAAGCGCGCCGGGTCGTGCTGCGACTCGGAGGCCGCGGCGAGGGCCAGCTCGCGCACCGCGGGGTGCGCGGCGTCCGGCGGACGCCGGTACGGCGCGAGCCGCCCGCGGACGTCGGGCGCGTAGGCGTCGTCCAGCCGCCGGTCCGGCTCGGTGACGAGGAAGCGGAACGGGTCGGCGCGCAGCGTTTCGACGACGGCGCGGGTGCGGAGCGTCAGCCGCGGCCAGCGGCCCTCGAACCACGCGCGGGTGACGACGTTGCCCTCCGCGTCGAGGTTGTCGGCGCGCACGGCCGGTTCGGGATCGATCCGTAGCGCGAAGTCGACCAGTCGGAGCGAACCGTCGGCCCGCGGGCGCAGGCGGACGACGTGCGGCTCCAGGTGGACGGGCGCGTCGAAGGCGTACGACGTCCGGTGGCGGATGGTGATTCTCACGAGACGGGGGAGACCGGCGCCGGGGAAGCGGTGTCGAGCTCGTCGCAGGCGCGGTCGAACCACTCGCCCGGCGTTTCCTCGATCGCGCGCCGGATGCGCTCGTCCCACCAGCGCGAGAGCGGCTCCAGATCGCGCTTCTCGAAACGGCGCTCGACGAGCCGGAAGGAGTTGCGGCGGTACAGCACCACGTCGATGGGGAAGTCGACGTCGGCGGCGCTGATGCGGGTGGAATCGAAGGAGAGGCAGGCGACCTTGAAGGCGTGGCGCAGCGGGTCCCCGACCTTCAGCGCGCGGTCGAGGATGGGTTTGCCGTAGCCGGTCGAGCCGATCACGTGGTAGGGCGTCAGACGGCCGGTGTCCACCCAGTTCCCTTCCGGGTACAGCAGGTAGAGCTTCTGCCGCCCGTCGCGCTCCATCTGCCCCCCGACGAGCGCGTGGATGTTGAAGTTCATGCCGCTGTCGCGCAGCGCGGCCTTGTCCTCGCGGGCCACCGCCCGCACCTGCTCGGCCAGCAGGTTGACCGCCTGGTAGAGCCGCTCGAACGGCTGGTCGCGGCTCGCGCGCTCGGCGAGCCGCTCCTCGAAGTAGGTGAGGGTCTTGTCGCGCAGCGACCGCAGGCCGGACGTCATGACGAAGAACGTGCCCCGCGGCGGCGAATAGACGGTCACCTTCCGCAACGTCGTCACCTCGCGGCCCGACGTGATGAGGGTGTCGGAGAGACCGACGATGCCGTCTTCGACGTTCATCGCCACGCAGTAGGTCATCGCAGCGATTCTCCCGGCCGCGTCGCCCAAGGGGAACGTGGCGCCGGTCCGCGTCGAGGGAGCCGCGCCGGCCGCGGCGAACCCGTCGACGACGTCAGTATATCCGGTCGTCCTCCCGGCCCGGCCTTCGGTCGGCGAGCCGCTCGTCGACCGTCGCGGCGCCGCCGAGCCGCGCAAACGCAACTTCACGGCGGCGGCCGGTCTCGTCCCGGTCAAGGCGTCCGGCGGCGGTATCGAGAATTCGTCACGCCGGCTGCGCGCTACAACTTCCAGACGGTCACCCGGCGGCCGTCCTGCCGGCGTTCGCTCTCGTCTCCATCCGGCTCGCCGCCCCGCCGGCGGTCCCCGGTCCGGCGGTCGAACACCACCAGGTGTCCTTCTTCCGCGCCGCACCGCTCCATGTACCGCAACGTCTGCTCGATGCCGCGATCGACGGTCCCCGCCAGGCTCTTGCGGTCCGAATCGCGCAGCACCTTGCACTCCACCACGAACCGCTCCCACAGGTCCGACGGTTGACCCGCCTCCCGCGGCCACAGCAGCAGCAGGTCGGTCCGTCCCCGACCCAGGCCGTATTCCCGCTCGATGCGGCCGCCGCCGTTCACCACCCGCTGCAAGTACGTCTGAAGGAGGAGCTGCGGCCCCGCCTCGCGGTAGTCGAAGCGGGCCATCCAGTGTTCCGCGTGCTCGCCGAAGAAGGTGCGGAACGCCGTCAACAGCTTCGTCAGGTTCAACCGGCCGGCGTCGTCCACGTACCACGCCGCCTGCACGTTCGCCAGACGCTCCTGCGCCGCCGCCGTCAACTCCCGCGGAACCACCTCCGCGTAGATCGGGTTCGCCATGCGGATGCCCGTGCCCGGCGCGATCAACCCCAGGTCGCGCACGTAGTCGACGTCGCGCTGGAAGCCGATGTCCGACACGCCGCAACCCGGCTCGTCCGCGTCGCTCAGCAGCGGCTCGATGACGCGCCGCACCCGCTCCTCCTCCAGCTTGTGCGCCAACTGGTCCAGATGCGTGCGGCGCGACAGGATCAACTCTTCCCGCGCCGCGTGGACGTCGTCCACTTCGATGGCGCGCGAGCGGTCCCTTCCGGCCTTGTCGTCGAAGCACGCCCCGGCGCACAGCGCGTTCACCAGCCACGGCTGACCTTGCGTCTGCGTCCACACCGCGTCGAGGGCCGCCGGCGTGAAGCGCTGGCCGGTCTCCTCGGTGTGCTGGGCCATCAGCGCGTGCGTCTCGGCCTCGGTGAAGTCGCCCATGCGCAGCGACTTCGCCGCCACGTTGAACGGACTGCCGCCGGCGATCACTTCGCCCGTGCTCGACCGGATGCGGTAGTCGCGGATGTCGCGCACCCCGCACAGCACCACGCTCTGCGGAAAGCCCTCGGGGCGCCGCGGGTAGCCGGCGCGGAGCTGACGCAGCACCGAGAGCAGGGTGTCGCCGACCAGGGTGTCGATCTCGTCCACCAGCAGCACCAGCGGCGTCGGGTTCGCCGCGCACCAGCGGGCGAGCAGTTCCTTGAGGGCGTCTTCCGGCCCCGCTTTCGCCAGAACGTCCGGCCAGACCTCGTCCGGATGGTCGTCCCCCAGAAACCGCGCGCTGGAGGCCAGGCTGCTCAGGATGGCGCGGACGCCCCGCGCCACGTCGTCGCGCGCCACCTGGGCGACTTCGACGTCCACGTCCACGCAACGGAAGTCGCCGGCTTCGCCTCTGTTGAGCAGGTCGCGCAGGGCGATGAGGGCGGAGGTCTTGCCGGTCTGCCGGGGCGCGTGCAGCACGAAGTACTGCTTGGCCCGAATCAGAGCCAGCAGTTCGTCGACGTCCACGCGGTCCAGCGGCGGAATGGCGTAGTGGTCGTCGGGGCGCACCGGACCCGCGGTGTTGAAGAAGCGCATGGGCCGATTATGAGGCATCCCCCGCTTGTTCGACCTCTTCCTGCCCGGCGGCCCCACGGATACCGCGCAGCCCCGGCCTCATGCCCGCGCGGTCGCCGGTCGGAAGACGGACTGCGACACGTACGCGCCGAGCCGCTTCGCTTGTCCGGCGGCGTATTGCGCAACCTCGGCGACGCTCACGTGCGACACCGCCATCACGGCCAGGACACCGGCGGCGAGCCCGACGAGCAGCGCCAGTCCCGCCGGCCCGCCCAGAACCGTCACGAGGGCCGCCGACCCGAGCGACGCCGCCGCTGTCGCGGAACCCCGGAACAGCCCGTCGACGACGCCGGCCGCGCTTCCTTCCAGCCGACTCTTCTGAAGCGCGCGGGCCACGGCGGCGACGGTGACGATCAGGAGCAGCGGGTTTGCCCCGAGGGCTGCCGCCAGCCCCAGGCCGCCCGCAAGGCGCGCGAGCTCCTCCGAGTCCGAACGGTTCCAGCAGAAGATCAGCGCCAGCACGCCCGCGCTCGCGCCGATCACCTCGGCCGCATCGTAGCTGTTGACGTCGTAGAACCAGCCTTTCGGAACCCCGAACTGCGACTGCATGTACCCCGACACCTAGTCGTAGGCGCCCTTGTCCCAGTTCGCGAGCGGAAGCCCCCGCGGGGTCGTCAGGTCGCGGAAGAGGCCCTGCATGCCGCCGACGGCCTCCTGCAGGACCGTATCCTCCGCCGAGGCTCCGCGCACCGCCTGAAACGCGCCTCCGAGCGTGTAGCCGCTGTCGAACAACCGGTCCGCGCGACGCTGTGTCAACGGCAGCGGCGGTCACCCTCCGTCCGCAACTGCGCCGACAGCGCACTGACCGCCAGACACCGCCGCGGCGGCGGTCTTCGACGCCGTTCCAGCGACGACCGCTGCGCCTGTTTTCGACCCTTCGGCAGCGGCAACGGCAGCCCTCGACGACAGAGCAACGAGCTTGGCCAGTCTTTTCTTCGCACTCATGCGGCTACTCCTTCAGCCTCCGTGAATTCGTCACGCCGGCCGCGCGCTACAACTTCCAGACGGTCACCCCACGGCCGTCCTCCCGGCGTTCGCTCTCGTCTCCATCCGGCTCGCCGCCCCGCCGGCGGTCCCCGGTCCGGCGGTCGAACACCACCAGGTGCCCTTCCTCGGCCCCGCACTGCGCCATGTAGGCCGACGTCTGCTCCACGCCCCGCTCGATCGTCGACGCCAGGCTCCTGCGGTCCGAGTCGCGCAGCACCTTGCACTCCACCACGAACCGCTCCCACAGGTCCGACGGCTGGCCCGGCTCGCGCGGCCACAGCACCAGCAGGTCCGTCCGCCCCCGTCCCAGGCCGTACTCCCGCTCGATGCGGCCGCCCCCGTTCACCACCCGGTGCAGGTACGCCTGCAGGATGAGCTGCGGTCCCGCCTCGGGATACTCGGAGAAACGCCCCAGCCAGTGCTCGGAGTGCTCCCCGAAGAAGGTGCGGAACGCCGTCAGCAGCTTCGTCAGGTTCAGTCGTCCTCCGGCGTCCACGTACCACGCCGTCCGCACGTCCAGGCTGCTTTGCAGGATGTAGCCCAGCTCCCGCGGCACCACCTCGGCGTAGATCGGGTTGGCGATGCGCGGCGGCTCGCCGCCGTCGATCAGGCCCAGGTCGCGAAGATATTCGAGATCGCGCACGTGGTGCCGCGCCTCGCCGCCGCTCAGGATGGGCTCGACGACGCGCCGCACCCGCTCCTCCTCCAGCTTGTGCGCCAACTGGTCCAGATGCGTGCGGCGCGACAGGATCAACTCTTCCCGCGCCGCGTGGACGTCGTCCACTTCGATGGCGCGCGAGCGGTCCCTTCCGGCCTTGTCGTCGAAGCAGGCCCCGGCGCACAGCGCGTTCACCAGCCACGGCTGACCTTGCGTCTGCGTCCACACCGCGTCGAGGGCCGCCGACGTGAAGCGCTGGCCGGTCTCCTCGGTGTGCTGGGCCATCAGCGCGTGCGTCTCGGCCTCGGTGAAGTCGCCCATGCGCAACGACTTCGCCGCCACGTTGAACGGACTGCCACCGGCGATCACTTCGCCCGTGCTCGACCGGATGCGGTAGTCGCGGATGTCGCGCACCCCGCACAGCACCACGCTCTGCGGGAAGCCCTCGGGGCGCCGTTGGTAGCCGGCGCGGAGCTGGCGCAGCACCGAGAGCAGGGTGTCGCCGACCAGGGTGTCGATCTCGTCCACCAGCAGCACGAGCGGCGTCGGGTTCGCCGCGCACCAGCGGGCGAGCATCTCCTTGAGGGCGTCCTCCGGCCCCGCTTTCGCCAGAACGTCCGGCCAGACCTCGTCCGGATAGCCGTCCCCCAGGAACCGCGCGCTGGAGGCCAGGCTGCTCAGGATGGCGCGGACGCCCCGCGCCACGTCGTCGCGCGCCACCTGGGCGACTTCGACGTCCACGTCCACGCAACGGAAGTCGCCGGCTTCGCCTCTGTTGAGCAGGTCGCGCAGGGCGATGAGGGCGGACGTCTTGCCGGTCTGCCGGGGCGCGTGCAGCACGAAGTACTGCTTGGCCCGAATCAGGGCCAGCAGTTCGTCGACGTCCACGCGGTCCAGCGGCGGGATGGCGTAGTGGTCGTCGGGGCGCACCGGACCCGCGGTGTTGAAGAAGCGCATGGAAACGATTATGACATCGCCGCGTCGAATAGCCGCCCCTCCGCTCCGGACGCCGGCGTCGGCGCCCGTCGTCCGGGTCCGACGGGTCCGACGTCCGCGGGGGAGGCTGCTGTATACTTGCCGTGCTCTCCGTCCTGGGTGGGCGGGAGTTGACTGGTTGCGCGTCGCGGCCGCTGTCGAAGCAGCGCGGTAAGGAAAGATGGCAAATAACAGGGAACATCAGCCGGTCGGAGAGAGAATTCCTTCTTCCATCCGGGGGGGGGGGGGGGGGGCAGGATTCCCCAGGGGCTGAGCGCCGGGGCCGCAAGCCGTGGACGGCGCCGCGACTGAAGACGATCACTCGCAGCGCCGTCGGCCAGACCGGGAACGATCCTACGGGGGACGGGACGACGTGTTACAGTCCCCCGGAGTGAGACGGGTCGGCGTATCGATTCCTCGGCCGTCCTGACGCCGGCGACCATGGCTTCTGCCGCTCCGTTGACGAGCCGCGTGACGCCGTGCGGCGTCTCCGACGGTTCCCTTCACCCTCGACGCGGACCTGGACCCGGGGGGCCTTCATGGAACCCTGGCCGCGGGTCTCCGGCGCCGACGTGGCCATCCGGCCCGCGGGACCACCCGGCCCTTACAGCGTCCAGACGACCACCCCGCGCCCGTCCTGCCGCCGCCGGCCGCCTCCGTCCGGTTCGCCCTCGCCGCGCCGCCGGTCTTCGCCGCGGCGGTCGAACACCACCAGGTGCCCTTCCTCGGCCCCGCACCGCGCCATGTAGGTCGACGTCTGCTCCACGCCCCGCTCGATCGTCGACGCCAGGCTCTTGCGGTCCGAGTCGCGCAGCACCTTGCACTCCACCACGAAACGCTCCCACAGGTCCGACGGCTGACCCGCCTCCCGCGGCCACAGCACCAGCAGGTCCGTCCGCCCCCGCCCCAGGCCGTACTCCCGCTCGATGCGCCCGCCGCCGTTCACCACCCGGTGCAGGTACGCCTGCAGGATGAGCTGCGGCCCCGCCTCGGGATACTCGGAGAAACGCCCCAGCCAGTGCTCGGAGTGCTCCCCGAAGAAGGTGCGGAACGCCGTCAGCAGCTTCGTCAGGTTCAGACGGCCGTCGGCGTCGACGTACCACGCCGTCCGCACGTCCAGGCTGCTTTGCAGGATGTAGCCCAGCTCCCGCGGCACCACCTCCGCGTAGATCGGGTTGGCGATGCGCGGCGGCTCGCCGCCGTCGATCAGGCCCAGGTCGCGAAGATATTCGAGATCGCGCACGTGGTGCCGCGCCTCGCCGCCGCTCAGGATGGGCTCGACGACGCGCCGCACCCGCTCCTCCTCCAGCTTGTGCGCCAGTTGGTCCAGGTGCGTGCGCCGAGCGAGGATCAACTCCTCCCGCGCCGCGTGGACGTCGTCGGCTTCGATGGTCCGCGAGCGGTCCCTGCCCGCCTTGTCTTCGAAGCAGGCCCCGGCGCACAGCGCGTTCACCAGCCACGGCTGACCCCGGGTCTGCGTCCACACCGCGTCGAGCGCCGCCGCCGAGAACCGCTGGCCGGTCTCCTCGGTGTGCTGGGCCATCAGCGCGTGCGTCTCGGCCTCGGTGAAGTCGCCCATGCGCAGCGACTTCGCCGCCACGTTGAACGGGCTGCCGCCGGCGACGACTTCGCCGCTGCTCGACCGGATGCGGTAGTCGCGGACGTCGCGCACCCCGCACAGGACGACGCTCTGCGGGAAACCTCCGGGCCGTTGCGGGTAGCCGGCGCGAAGCTGGCGCAGCACCGAGAGCAGGGTGTCGCCGACCAGGGTGTCGATCTCGTCCACCAGCAGCACCAGCGGCGTCGGGTTCGCCATGCACCAGCGGGCAAGCACTTGCCGCAGGGCGTTGGCGGCGCCGGCCTCGGCGAGCGTGTCCCGCCACGTGCCTTCCAGGTGGCCGTCGCCGAGGAACCGGGCGCTCATGGCCAGGCTGCTCAGAATGGCGCGCATGCCCTCCGCCACGTCGTCGCGCGCCACCTGGGCGACCTCGACGTTCACGTCCACGCAACGGAAGTCGCCCGCTGCGCCGCGGTTGAGCAGGTCGCGCAGGGCGATCAGGGCGGAGGTCTTGCCGGTCTGCCGCGGCGCGTGCAGCACGAAGTAGCGTTTGGCCCGAATCAGGTCCAGCAGCTCGTCGACGTCCACGCGGTCCAGCGGCGGAACGGCGTAGTGGTCGTCCGGGCGCACCGGCCCTTCGGTGTTGAAGAAGCGCATGGGTCGATCAGGGGCATCTGCCGCCCCGGCCGTCTTCGCCACGCGGCAGGTCATCGCCGCGACTCCCGGGCCCGCGTCGCGCAAGGGAACGTGCGCCGGGCCGCATCGAGGCAGCCGCGCCGGCCGGGGCGAGACCCGTCGACGGTCAGTATAGCCGGCCGTCCTCCCGGCCCGGCCCTCAATCGGCGAGCCGCTCGTCGATCGTCGCGGCGCCGCCGAGCCGGTCCATCTGGGCGCGGATCCAGCGCTGTCTCCGGCGGACGCGCCGCGACGGGTCCTCCACGCGCCACCCGCGGGGATTCGGCAGGACCGCCGCCAGCAGCGCCGCCTCGTCCGCGTTCAACTCGTGCGGGCGCTTGCCGAAGAACCGTTCGCCGGCCGCCGTGACCCCGAACACGCCCGGCCCGAACTCGGCGACGTTGAGGTACACCTCCAGGATCCGCCGCTTGCTCCAGCAGAGCTCGATGAGCATCGTCAGGTACGCTTCGAGTCCCTTGCGGAACAGGCTGCGGCCCGGCCACAGGAAGAGGTTCTTGGCCGTCTGCTGGGAGATGGTGCTCGCGCCGCGCAGCCGCTCGCCGTGCAGGGCGTCGCCCAGCGCCATGCGGATCGCCTCGACGTCGAAGCCGTTGTGGTCCGGGAACTTCTGGTCCTCGGACGCGATGACGGCGATCGCCGCCTGGCGGGCGATGCCGTCCCAGGCGGTCCAGCGGTACGGCGTCCGCGGCGCGGGCGCGCCGCCGTCCGCCGCGGCGAGCGCGTCCCGCAGCATGAAGGCCGTGGTCGGCGGCGGCGCCCAGCGCAGCAGCAGCACCGCCGCCGGCGGAACGACGAGACCGGCGGCCAGCAGCAGCAGACCGGCGCGCCCGGCGGTCCGCCCGAGACGGGCGCGCCACGCGCGGCGGGGGGGCTTCCGGCCGGCGGCGCGCCGCCCGCGGCCGGCCGCCGCGGGTCTCGACGCCGGCGCGTCCTTCGGCCGGCCGCCGCGCCCGGCGCGCCGCCCGCGGCCGGCGCCGGGAGAAGGTTTCTTCGTGCGTGCGTTGCTCATGGGCGTCCGTCCGGGACGGGCCGGGACGCGCGCTCGATACGCGCCGGCGCGAACCACGCGCGGCCGGCCGGGCCGGCGGCGGGTCTTCGCCGGAGCGGCGGAGCGTGCTCCTCTTCGTTCTTTTCGGTCGTTCGGGCCGCGATCGTTCGGCGCGAACGACGGTTTCGTCACGGCGCCCGTTCCGCGCGGGCGGGTCGGTCCGGCGGGTGACGCGCGCGGCGCATCGGCTCGCCGGCGGCCGGCAACCGCATATACTGGCCTCGGTTCACGTTGAAGCTGCTCAGCGACATGCCTCACCGGGGCGAGGCGGCAAGGCGGACCACCAGCGGGGTCCGGCCTGGAATCGCCGCGGCGATGCTCCTGCTGATCGCCGCCGGCTGCAGCGCGCGCGCCGTCCCGAACACGTCGGCCGCCGTCGCCGACGCGCGGACGGCGGCGCGGGTCCGGACGGCGCTCGTCAACGACCCGGTGCTCGGCACGTTGCCGATCGACGTCCGGGCGCGGGCCGGCGTCGTCACCCTGCGGGGTACGGCGCCGTCGGCCGCCGAGGTGGATCTGGCGCTGGCCCTCGCGCGCGGCGTCCCGGGGGTGACCCGGGTCGAATCGGCCTTGGCGGTCGGCTCCGCGGAGCCGCCCCCGGGCGCGCGCCGGCGGCGGGCGGAGGGAGGAAGCGGGCGCGCGCCGGCCCGCCCGCGGCGGCCCGCGCTGGCGCCTCGTCCCGGCGAGGGTCCGTTGCGTCTCGTCGGTCTGGGGGCCTCGGTGCGCGTCACGCGGCCGTCGGAGGCGGCCCTGGGGCGCGCGCTGGCCGTGGGGCCGTTGCTGCGCCTGCGCCCGCGGAACGGGCTGGGGCCGGCGGCGGCGTTCAACTGGACGAACGCGGAGATCGAGGTCGGTCCCGGGGGGCGGCCGGGGCTCGCGGCGATGCGGTTGCGGCCGGTGATGGGCGGCGTCGCGCTCGGCGCGGCGCGGGGGAGGTTCTGGGCCGGCGGCTCGGTCGTGGCGGGGTACTCGTTCAACCGCCTGCGGGTCGACACGGCGCGCGCGGGCCCCGGCCGGGCCGTCGCCGTGGGGAACAGCTTCGTCTGGCGTTCCGGCGCCGCGGTCTGGGTCGACGTGACGAGGCGGGTCGGGATCAACGTGTTCGGCGGGTACCTGTTCACGGAACCCGAGCTGACGTTCGCGAGCGACGCGGCGATCGTCACCGAGCGGGTGAACGCGAATTCGGCTGTCGCGAGCGTGGGCGTCGCGTACTGGATCTTCTAGGTGACGTCCGGTTTCCTGCGCGCGGCGGCCGTGTCGGGCCTGGCGGGGGGCGGGCGCGCCGTGACCTTCGCGGGACGCGCGTTGCGCGAGATGTTCCGGCCGCCGTTCGAGCTCCGGGAGACCGCGCGGCAGGTCCACGAGATCGGCTGGCGCTCGCTGCCGCTGATCGCCGCCGCGGGCTACGCGGTGGGCGTCGTGATGTCGATGCACACGCGGGCGTCCCTCGAACGCTTCGGCGCCGAGGCGCTCATCCCGGCGGCGCTCGCGCTCGCCCTGGTGCGCGAGACCGGGCCGCTCGTGGTCGGTCTGCTCGTCTCGGGGCGGGTCGGCGCCGGCGTCGGGGCCGAGCTCGGCGCGATGAAGGTCACCGAGCAGATCGACGCGCTGGAGGCGGTGGCCGTCGATTCGTTCAAGTTCCTGGTCGTGACGCGCGTCGTGGCGTGCGTGATCGCCATGCCCATCCTGACCGCGGTCATGAACTTCATGGGCATCGTCGGCGGCTGGACGGCGGAATCGGCCGTCTCCGGCATGGGCTTCCGGACCTACTTCCGGGCCGCCTTCTCGCTGGTCGAGTTCACCGACTACGTGCCCGGCACGCTCAAGACCGCGGTCTTCGGGTTCATCATCGCGGTCACCGCGTCGTACCTCGGCGTCCACGCCTCGGGGGGCACCCGGGGGGTGGGCTACGCCGCGACCCGCGCCGTGGTCACCGCGTCGATCCTGATGATCGCGGCCAACGTGGTGCTGGTGCGCCTGATCTTCTTCCTCTTTCCGGAGACCGCGGAGTGAACGTCTCCGGGGCGGGCGGGCCGGACGCGGCGGTCCGGCTCGACCGGGTGTCGAAGGCGTTCGGCGCGTTCCGGGTGCTCGACGACGTGTCGCTGGCCGTTCCCCGCGGCCGCGCGACGGTGGTGCTCGGCCGCAGCGGGACCGGCAAGAGCGTGATGCTGCGGCACGTCGTCGGCCTGCTGCGGCCGGACGCCGGCCGCGTCTTCGTGGACGACGCGGAGATCACCGCGCTGCCGCCGGCCGCCCTGGCCGCCGTGCGCCGGCGGATCGGCTTCCTGTTCCAGAACGCGGCGCTGTTCGACTCGATCACGGTCGCCGAGAACGTGGCCTTCCCGCTGCGGCGGCATACGACGCTGCCGGACGCGGAAGTGCGGGCGCGCGCGCGGGAGAAGCTGGCCGCGGTCGGGCTGGCGCGGGCGGCCGAATCGATGCCGGGGGCGCTGTCGGGGGGCATGCGCAAGCGGGCCGGGCTGGCGCGGGCGATGGCCCTCGATCCGGCGATCCTGCTGGTCGACGAGCCGAGCGCGGGACTCGACCCGGTGACGTCGGAGGAGATCGACGACCTGCTGGCGCGGGTCAAGCAGGAGCGCGGCGCGACGCTGATCGTGGTCACCCACAACATCCCCAGCGCGCGGCGCCTCGCCGATACGATGCTGTTCCTGCACGAGGGCCGGGTGCTGGCCCGCGGCGCGCCCGCGGAGCTGGAGCGCAGCCGGCACGAGCTGGTGCGGAGGTTCATGCGGTCGGAGGCGGGCGGCTGACGGGCTGCCGCCGCGGCGGCGGTCCGCATCGCGGGCGGGACGCCCGCGGCGCGCGGGGACGCGCGCGGAAGAGGAGGACGAGATGGGGTCCCCACGTCTGGCGCTGGTCGGCGCGTTCGTGATCGGCGGACTGCTGCTGTTCGCGGTCGGCCTGTTCCTGATCGGCGACCGCCGCCTGCTGTTCAGCGAGCAGTTCGAGGTAGAGGCCGACTTCGGCAACGTGGCCGGCGTCGGGATCGGCACCGGGGTGCGGCTGTCGGGGCTGCCCGCCGGCGAGGTGATCGACGTTGCGGTTCCCGACCGGCCGGGCGGCCGGTTCGTGGTGCGGATGCGCGTCCGCGAGGACCTGCACGCGCTGGTCCGCGCCGACTCGGAGGCCGCGATCCTGTCGGACGGCCTGCTCGGTTCCGCGTTCATCCAGCTCCGCGCCGGCAGCGAGGCGGCGCCGCTCGTCGCCGACGGCGGCGCGCTGGCCGGCGTCGACGCGGTGGCCGTCGCCGACCTGATCGCGGAAGGCCGGCAGACCTTCCGCATCGCCGCCGCCGAGATGGTGCGGATGCGGGCCGACCTGTCCGAGACCTTCCGCGGTTTCGAGGAGACGATCGCGAGCACCACCCGCCTCGTCGACGGCCTCGGGGCCAACGTGGAGCAGGTGGCCGCCGCCAGCGCGGGCCTGATCGGCGAGACGCGGGACATGGTCGCCGAGGTGCGCGGCGTGATGGGCGCGGTGACCGCCGGGCAGGACGCGGTGGAGCGCGTGCTCGGCGAGACGGAGGGCACGATGCGGGCGGTGCGCGGGAGCGCCGAGCGCGTCGAGGAGGCGATCGCCCGTTTCAGCGGCCCCGACAGCGCCGCCGAGCGGCTGCTGGTCGAAGCCGGGGAGGTCATGGGCCGCGCGCGCGAGGCGCTGGCCGACGTCGCGGACAACACCGAGGCGCTGAAGCGGAACTGGCTCTTCCGGGGCTACTTTCAGGAGCGCGGCTTCTACAACCTGGACGAACTGACCGTCGACGAGTACCGCGCCCTCCTGGGCGACGGCCGCTACGCCCCGATCCGCGTCTGGCTCTCCGCCGAGCGGCTGTTCGAGACCGACGCCGAGGGCGTTCCGCGTCTGCGGGACGGCGCCGGGCGGCGGATCGAGGAGGCGATGGGCGAGCTGCTCCGGTACCCGCGCGCCAGCCCGATCGTCGTGGAGGGCTATTCCACCGCGGGCGAAGTCGGGCGGCGGCTGCTCGACGCGCACGCCCGGGCCGAGCTGGTCGAGCGCCATCTCGCGCGGACGTTCCGCCGCGCGGGAGACACCGGCGCGCTGGCCCTCGGCGCCGAGGCCGCCGGGAGCCCGTCCGGCGACGGGCGCTGGGACGGCGTGGCGTTGACGCTGTTCGCGGACCCGGCGGCGCTCGCGCGGGCCGCCGCGGCGCAGTGACGCGGCGGCGGCCGATCACGAGCCCGGCGGCGGCGGCGCGGGGGCGGCCGCCGCCGCGACCCCGTTCAGTCGACCGTCACGCCGGCCGCGCCGCCAGCAGCGGCCGGCCGCGGCCGGCTACCCGTGGCGCGCCGTTCAATCGACCGTCACGCCGGCCGCGTCCGCCAGCAGCGGGTAGAACTGCAGGAAGACGTTGTCGCGCGCCGCGTGCTCGACGTGACACGCGTAGCAGCGGTTCCCGGGCGGCTGCGGCCGCGCGATCGTCCGGGCGCCGCTCCCGCCGCCGAAGTCGTAGTAGGCCCAGCCGGCCTCGACCCGCCCGCTGTCCTTCACGGCCAGCTCCACGGCCAGGACGTCGGAGGCGAACCGGCCGTGCCGCGCCGGCATCGCGTCCGCCTCGGTGCGGCGCACGAGCAGCGCCAGCATGGTTCCCTCGCGGAACTCGCCGGTGCGGACGAAGTGGTCGTAGGCGGTCGGTTCGATCAGCGTGTGGTTGAACGACTCGCGCCGCGGCGCCTCGTCCCCGTAGCTCAGGCCGAGCGAGGCGCCGGCCAGGGTCCAGCGCAGGTAGTCTTCCGGCAGGTGGAGCGCGCCGCCGGCGTCGTAGCGCGGCATGACCGGCGCCGCGCCGCCGGGGCCGGACTGCGCCGCGAGACCGGCCGCGCCGGCCGCGGCCAGCGCGCCGGCCAGGACCGTCGACAGGCCCGCCGTCCAGGGGTTCCGGACTCGTTGTCGTCGCATCGGTTCGCTCCGGAGCGGGGCGCGGGCCGGGCTCCGCCGGATCCGGGCCCCGGAAACGGGTTTCGCGGCCGGGGCCGCGGCACGGCCCCGAAGGTCCGCCTCCAGTCTGCCGCCCGCGGCCGATGGGGTCAAGCCGGGGCGGGCAGGAGTTGCGCCGCGCCGGCGGATCCACCGCGCCGGCGCCCGGCCGGGCCGGTCAGGCCAGCAGGCGCCACACCTGCGTGACGAGGAAGCAGACGATGAGGCCCATCGCCACCGGGAGCAGCGACGCCACGGTCGTCCAGCGCGCGCTGCGGGTCTCCTTGTAGATGGTGTAGATGGTCGTCGAGCAGGGGTTGTGGAGCAGGCTGAAGAGCATCAGGTTGACCGCCGTCGACAGCGTCCAGCCGCCGGCCCGCAGCAGGTCGCCGGTCGCCTCCACGCCGTCGAGCTCGAACATCACCCCGGGGCCGGCGCCCGTCCCCGCCGCCGCGCCGCCGGCGGTCAGGACCGTGAGCATCAGCACGGTGGGGATGACGATCTCGTTGGCGGGGATCGCGACCACGTAGGCGAGCAGGATCACCCCGTTGAGGCCGATCAGCAGGCCGAACGGGTCGAGCCGGCCGACGGCGTGCTCCGCGAGGCTCGCGCCGCCCACCGTCACGTTGGACGCCAGCCAGATGACGGCCCCGGCCGGCACGGCGAACACCACCGCGCGCCAGAGCACGATGAGGGTGCGGTCGATGAGCGACGTGTACAACGTCCGCAGCACCCGCGGCGGGCGGTAGGGCGGCAGCTCCAGGCTGAAGCTGGTCGCCTCGCCGCACAGGACGGTGGTCGACAGGAACCACGACGCGAGGAACATCGCGCCGACGCCGAGCACCGCGATGCCGACCACCGCGGCGGCGGACACGAGGCCGGCGAGGTGGGCGGGGGCGAGCGCGCCGATGAAGATCGACGCGATCAGGATCTGCGTCGGCCAGCGCCCGTTGCAGAGCGAGAAGTTGTTGGTGAGGATGGCGATGAGCCGTTCGCGCGGGCTGTCGATGACGCGGGCCGACACGACGCCGGCCGCGTTGCAGCCGAACCCCATGCACATCGTCAGCGCCTGCTTGCCGTGCGCCCCGGCCCGGCGGAACAGCGCGTCGAGGTTGAAGGCCACCCGCGGCAGGTAGCCGAAGTCCTCCAGCAGCGTGAAGATCGGGAAGAAGATGGCCATCGGCGGCAGCATCACCGCGACCACCCACGCCGTCGCGAGGTAGACGCCGTCGAAGAGGAAGCCGCTCAGCCACCACGGCAGGCCGGCGGCGTCGCCGACCCCCTTCAGGGCCGGATGCGCCGTGTCGATCAGCAGCGCCGCGAGCAGGCCGGACGGAACGTTCGCGCCCTCGATGGTGATCCAGAAGACCGCGGCGAGGATCGCCAGCATCAGGGGGAAGCCGAGCCAGCGGTTGGTCAGGAGTCGATCCAGGGCGCGGTCGACGTTCAGGCCGGCCTTGCGCAGCCCGCGGACCTCCGCGCGCGCCGCGACGTCGTGCGCCGCGGCGTAGGTGCGTTCCATCAACGCGTCGTGGAAGTCCGCCGGCAGGTCCCACCGCAGGCGCTGCGCGGTCCGGAGCACCCGGGTCCGCGACGACTCCGGCGGCGCGGCGGGCGGGGCGCTCCCGTCGCCGCCGCCGAGCTGGCCGAGCTCGCCGGAGCGGACGGCCTCGGCGACCGCGTCGTCCGCGTTCAGCAGGCGTTGCGCCACCCAGCGGTCGTTGGGTACGCCGGGAAACGCCTCCGCCACCTCGTCCGCCAGCGACGCGACGGTCTGCTCGACGCCGGGCGCCTGCCGCGCGAGGCGCAGCGGCGTGGTGCGCGTCCGGCCGGTGGCGACGCCGTGCGCGGCGTCGAGCAGCGCGTCGACGCCGGTCGACGAGCGGGCCGAACCGGCCACGGCGGGCACGCCGAGCTCGCGCTCCAGCCTCGGCGCGTCGACCGCGATGCCGTGGCGCCGCGCCTCGTCCATCAGGTTGACGAAGACGACCACCCGGTCCGTGATGTCGAGGATCTGCAGCGCGAGGTTCAGGTTGCGCTCCAGCCGCGTGGCGTCGACCACCACCACGGTCACGTCGGGCCGCCCGAACAGGATGAACTCGCGGGCGACTTCTTCGTCCGCGCTGCCCGCCTGCAGGGAGTAGGCGCCCGGCAGGTCGACGACCTTCACGCGCGAGCCACGGTGCGCGAAGGCGCCCTCGGCGCGCGCGATGGTCTTGCCGGGCCAGTTGCCGGTGTGCTGCCGCAGGCCGGTCAGGGCGTTGAAGACGGTGCTCTTGCCGACGTTGGGGTTCCCGGCGAGCGCCACCAGGACGTCCCACTTGTCGGGGCGCAGGCCGAGGCGGATCAGGCTCCGCGTCCGATGATCGGCGCGTCCGGCGCGCGCCGGGGCCGGCCGCGCCATCAGGCGCCCTCCCCGCCCTCGGCGCGCTGGACGTGGATCCACGCCGCCTGCGTCCGGCGCAGCGCGATCAGCGCGCCGCGGATGCGGTAGGCGATCGGGTCGCCGGCCGCGCTCGCCAGCTCGGGCGTGATCGGCGTGCCGCGCACCACTCCGAGGTCGAGCAGCCTGCGCCGCCGGGTCCCCTGACAGGCGCGCGAGATGCCGGTGACGCGGACCGTCTCGCCGGACCGCGCGTCGAGCAGCGTCGTGCGGCTGGTCTCGGCCCGTTCGCCCCGCGGCAGGCGCCGCACCGTCACGTTGCCGGCGGCCACGGTGTCGAGCTCCCATTCCCGCCCGCCGCTGCGCACGCGGACGGCGCCGCCGGTCCGCGCGACGACGTCCAGGCGGGCGCCCAGAAGAAGCCCGTCCCGGATCAGCGCGTCGTAGATCTCCCGCGGCTCGTCCTCCAGGTGCAGGATCTCCACCGTCCGTCCCGGCTCGACCGTGGACAGGCCGAGGCCCTCGTCGGGCGGGACGTCGCCGGTGGACGTGGGGATCGGGTCGCCGTGCGGGTCCCAGCGCGGATGGCCCAGCCGCGTGTCGAGGGCGTCGACGTCCGCCGCCGACAGGGCGTGCTCCATCCGCTCGGCCTCGTCGTGCCACTCGCTGGCCGGCACCCCGGTCCGGTCGGCGAGGTAGCGCTCCCACATGCGGTGCGTCCGGACGAGGCGCAGCGCCGACCGGCGCCCTTCGCCGGTCAGCGCCGGCCCGGCGCCGCCGGTACGGACCAGCGCCAGCGCGGCCAGACGCGACAACAGGGCCGCCGCGCGCGTCCGGGAGACCTCCAGCCGGCCGGCCAGACTCTCCAGCGAGCAGACGCGGCCCGTCCGCTCGCAGGTGTAGACGTGCTTGACGGCGTCCTCCAGGAGGACCCGTTCGCTCAGCCGCAGCAGGCGCCGCAGGCGGGGCGCGAGGCCGATCCGGGGCCAGAACGCCGCCGCCGCGGCGGCGGCCAGAATGCCGAAGACGACGAGAGCCAGCGCGGGGTCGGGCATGGTGTTTTGAGGAATCAAAAAATAGTTCTTGCCCAGTCTAAACCAGGACTGCCGCCTCCGTCCAGCGGTCCGGCCGCCCAGGGCGTTGGAAGACGGGACGGCCGGGACGGGTTGCTTCCGCCGCCGTGCTGCTATCATCAGGGAACCGGCGCGACTCCCTTTGGCCGCCGGAGGAGGACCCTCATGCACCGCTGGCTCACCCGCACGCTCGCCCTCGCCGCCGTTCTGGTTGTCGGTCTGCCGCTTGCCGGCGGCGCACAGGACACGGTGGTCAAGCGCGGGGAGGCCCTCGGCGACTCGCCGCGGGTCGACCTCGCGGACGCCCTGCGGTCCCCCTCCTCGTGGGCCGGCCGGACGGTGACGGTGGAGGGCACGGTCAAGCGGGTGTGCCAGATGAAGGGTTGCTGGATGGAGCTGGCGCCGGACGACGCGGAGCGGGGCGTCCGGGTCACGTTCCGGGACTACGCCTTCTTCGTGCCGACCGATTCGCGCGGCTCCGCGGCCCGGCTGGAGGGGGAGTTCGCGCGGAACACCTTCTCGAAGGCGGACGCCGACCATCTGATCGCCGAGGGCGTGGCGCTGACGCGCAATCCCGACGGGACCGCCACCGAGGTGAGTTTCGTCGCGCGGGCGGTGGAACTGCGGAAGTAGCCCGGGCGCTCGCCGACGCCTTCGGGCTCGACGCACCGTCCCGTCGACGAAGCTCGTCGTCCGGTAGCGCTCCGGTGACCGGCTCAGCGCGGCCAGTCGAGCGGCCTGTTCCGGGCGGGAAGTATCGGGCGGCAGGACGGTTCTCTCGATGATCTATTCTTCGTCCGATTCCGGCCGGCGCGCCGGCCGGGCCGCCGCCGCGGGGCGCGGCCGGTGGCGCAGGAAGACGGCCGCGGGCACGACGAACATGTTCAGCGCGGTCGACGAGAACAGCCCGCAGACGATGACCAGCGCCAGCGGGGCCTGGATCTCGCTGCCCGGCGCCCCGGAGCGCAGCGCCACCGGCAGCAGGGCCAGGCCGGTCGACAGGGCCGTCATCACGATCGGCGCCAGCCGGTCGACGGAGCCCCGGACGACCGCCTCGCGCGCGTCGATGCCGGGCTCCTCCTCGCGCAGGCCGCGGATGCGCGACACCAGCATGATGCCGTTGCGCGTGGCGATGCCGAACAGCGCGATGAACCCGATCAGCGACGCTATCGAGAGCACGCCGCCCCCCAGGAAGACGCCCGCCACGCCGCCGATCAGCGCCAGGGGCAGGTTGAGCATCATGATCGCCGCGTCGCGCGTCGAGCCGCACGCGCTGTAGAGGATCAGGAAGATGCCCGCCACGGCCGCCGCGCCCAGCCCCAGCAGCAGCCGCGCGGCCCGCGCCTCGGCCTCGAACTGGCCGCCGTACTCCACGCGGTAGCCCTCCGGCAGGGTCACGCCGGCCGCCACCCGTTCGCGCACGTCGGCGGCGACGCCGCCCAGGTCGCGGCCGGCCACGTTCGCGGTGACGAGGATGCGCCGTTGCGCGTTCTCCCGCCCGATGAAGTTCGGGCCGCGGTCCTCGACGACCTCGGCCACGCCGCCGAGCGGCACCCGCGCGCCGGCCGGCGTGTCGAAGCGCGTCTGCCGCATCTCCTCCAGGTCCGCCATGTCGCCGGCCGCGTAGCGCAGCACCACGGGCACGGCCAGTTGCCCGTCGATGATCCGCCCCACCCGGCGGCCCAGCAGCGCCGTCTCCAGCGTGGCCGCGGCCTGCCCGGCCGACAGGCCGTGGCGGGCCAGCGCCGCCCGGTCGAAGCCGACCCGCACGGTCGGAACGTCGGCCTGCGGCTCCAGCGCCGCGTCCACCAGCCCCGGCACGCCCCGCACCGCCGCCAGGCTCTCGGTCCCCAGCCTCCGCAGCACGGCCAGGTCGGGGCCGAAGATCCTGACGGCGATGCTGGCGCGCGCCCCGGACAGCATGTGGTCGATGCGATGCGAGATCGGCTGGCCGATGGTGATGCTCGTGCCCGGCGCCAGCGACAGCCGCTCGCGGATCTCCGCCAGCACGGCCTCCCGCGGCCGGCCGCCCGGCGTCAGCCGCACGTCGATCTCGGCCGACTCGACGCCCTGCACGTGCTCGTCCCGCTCCGCGCGCCCCGTCCGCCGCGCCGTCGCCGCCACCTCCGGCACGTCCAGCAGCAACCGCTCGATGGCGCTGCCCAGCGCGTCCGACTCCTCCAGGCTCGTGCCCGGCAGGGTCACGGCGCTGATCACCAGGGCCCCCTCGTTGAATTCCGGCAGGAACGCGCGGCCCATCCGGGGAACCGCCGCCAGCGAGACGGCGAACAGCAGGCCGGCGGCGGCGAGCACCCACTCCGGCCGCCGCAGCGCGCCGGGCAGCAGACGCGCGTATCCGCGCCGCAGGGCGGCCGCCAGGGCCGGTTCGCGGCCTTCGCGGATGCGCCGCGCGCCCGGCAGCCAGTACGCGCACAGCGCCGGGGTCACCGTCAGCGCCACCACCAGCGACGCCGCCAGCGCGATCAGGTAGGCCAATCCGAGCGGCTGCAGCAGGCGCCCCTCGACCCCCGCCAGGAAGAACAGCGGCGCGAAGACCAGCATCACGACCAGCGTCGCGTGGACGATCGACGCCCGGACCTCCCGGCTCGCCCGATAGACCACCTCCAGCGCCGGGCGCCGGGCCGCCTCCGGCCGGGCGGCGTTCTCCCGCAGCCGCTTGACGACGTTCTCCACGTCGACGATCGCGTCGTCCACGAGCGCGCCCACCGCGATGGCCATCCCCCCCAGCGTCATGCTGTCGATCGACAGGCCCGCCGCCCGCACGCCGACCACCGCGGCCAGCAGCGACAGCGGTATCGCCAGCAGCGTGATCGCGCCGGCCCGCAAGTTCGCCAGGAACGCCAGGGTGACGGCGGCCACCAGCAGCGCGCCGTCGCGCAGCGCGCCGTTCAGGTTCGCCAGCGCCCGCTCGATGAAGTCGGCCTGCCGGAACAGCCGCGTGTCGAGCCGCATCCCCGCCGGCAGCTCGGCCCGCAGCTCGTCGAGCACGCGGTCCAGTTCGGCGGTCAGGGCCAGCGTGTTGACGTCCGGCTGCCGGTGGATGCCCAGAATCACCGCCGGCCGGCCGTTGCGCGAGCCCTCGCCCCGCTTCAGCGACTCCCCCGTCCGCACCGCGGCCACGTCCCGCACCCGGACGGGACGGGTGCCGCGGGTGGCGACGACCGTGGCGCCGATGCCCTCGGCGTCGCGCGCTCGGCCGGCTCCCCGGATCAGGTACTCCTGCCCGCCGGCGCGGCGGAACCCGGCCGACGTGTTGCGGCTCGCGCGCCGCAGCGCCGCCTCGACCGCATCCAGCGACAGGCCGTAGCCGGCCAGCCGGCGCGGCTCGACCAGCACCTCGAACTGCCGCCGCTCCCCGCCGATCACCGTCACCTGCGCGACGCCCGGCGTCGCCAGCACGCGCCGGCGGACGATCGTCTCCGCCGCCGCGCGCAGCTCCCGCGGCGTGTGCGCCGGCGACTGCAGGGCGACGAACATGATCTCGCCCATGATCGACGACAGCGGCGCCATCACCGGCGCGTCGACCTCCTCGGGCAGCGTCGCCGCGGTGGCGGCCAGCCTTTCGCTCACGGTCTGCCGCGCGCGGCGCACGTCGGCGCCCCAGTCGAAGTCGACCCATACGACCGCGATGCCGACCGCCGTCGACGACCGCACCCGGCGCACGCCGGACGCCCCGTTCAGCGCCGCCTCGAGGGGAAAGGTGACCAGCGCCTCCATGTCGGCCGGCGCCATTCCGCGCCCCTCGACCAGCACCGTCACCGTCGGCGCGGTCAGGTCGGGCAGGACGTCGACGGGCATCCGCGCCGCCAGCCAGCCGCCCCAGACGAGGAAGGCGGCCGCGGCCCCGACCACCGCCAGGCGGTTGCGCAGCGACCAGTGGATCAACGCATCGAGCAGCATGGCTCCGACCTCCGATCAGCCGGGCGGCGCGGGTTCGGCGTCGTCAGGCGGCGGGACGGCCGGAGGTCCGCCCCCCGGCGCGTCTCCGCGGCCGGGTCAGTGCGTGTGGCCGTGGGCCGGCGCCCGCGGCGACAGCGCGGCCAGACGGATGAACGGCGCCCCGCGGACGACGACGCGTTCGCCCGCCGCGACCTCGCCGGCGATCTGCACCTGCCCCGCCTCGCGGTTGCCGAGCCGCACCGGCCGCCGCTCGAAGCTCTCGCCGCCCACCTGCACGAACACCACCGGCTGCCCGGCGTCGTCGACGACCGCGCTCTCGGGCACGGTCAGCGCCTCGGCCGCGGCGGACACGAAGACGCGCAGCGAGACGGCCTGCCCGACGGCCAGCCGGCGGTCGGGGCGGCGCAGCTCGTAGATGATCGGCACGGTGCGCGCCTCGGGATCGAGGACGCGGCCGACCGCGACCAGCCGGTCGAGGGCGATCGGGGCGTCGAAGCCCGGCGCGTCGAGCTCCGCCCCGGTCGGTTCGCCGATCCTCGGCAGCGCCGCCTCGGGCAGGGACCCGACCACGTGGACGCGGTCGAGGGCGACGATGCGGAACAGCCGGGTCCCCTCTTCGACGCTGGCCCCCGGCGTCGCGTCCGACGCGGCCACGACGCCGCCGATGGGCGCCCGCAGCACGAAGCGGGTGTCGCGCCCGCCGCCGCCCGCGCCGGCGCGCGTGGCGTCGAGCTGCGCCAGATGCGCCTCGGCCGCGGCCACGCGCGCCTCGGCCGTCCGCTCCGCGACCCGGGCCTCGAGACGCCGCCGCTCGGGCAGCGCCCCGGCCTCGGCCAGCCGCTCCACCCGGGCCCGCTCCGCCCGCGCGAGCTCCCGCGCGTTGCGCGCCTCGGCCACCGCGAGGGCCAGCGCCGGCCGGTCTTCGCCGTGACCGCTGCGGGGAACGACCTCCGCCAGCGGGTCGCCGCGGGAGACGCGGGACCCGACGGGACGGGCCGGCAGGTCGTCGGCCAGCCGGCCCGCGACCGGCGTGGCGACGTCGGCGCGGCCCCCGGTCCGCGGCTCGATCTCGGCCGCGATCACCAGGCTCTCGGCGATGCGGCTCTCGGCGGCCGGCGCCGCGGCGAAGTCGAGCGTCCACTGCTGCTCCTTGAGGAACGTGATCGAGCCGTCGTCCTCTTCGCCCGCCGCGCCGGGTTCCTCCGCCGCGGCGGGCGTGAGCACGGTGACCGCGCCCAGGTCGTGGCGGTCCGCGAGTCCCGGCGCGTCCAGCGCGACGAGGAGACGGTAGCGGCCGGCCCGCCGCGGAGTGACGTCGACGCCGAAGATGCCGGGGCGCCCCGGGGCGTCCACCGCGAACGCCTCCCCCCCGGCGCCGTCCAGCCGGACCTCGGCGCGGCCCGCCCGCGGCGGTTCGAAGGTGGCCAGATCGGTGAAGTGGATGGCGAAGCGGCTGGTCTCGCCCGCGACGAGCGGCGGATACTCCAGGAACAGCTCGCTGCGCCCGGTCCAGCGCGTCTCGACCACCGGCGGCCGTTCCTCTCCACCGCCCGGCTCGACGGCGCCCGCGCCGCCGCCGCATCCGAGCGCGAAGCAGGCCGGCGCCGCGATTGCGCCGTGGATACGCATCCGTCTCGTGCAGGTCACGGGACCGCCTCCCTTCCCACCGCCCGGTCCAGATCGACGGCGGCCCGACGCGCCGCCGCCGACAGCTCCAGCAGGCGCAGCCGCGCCGACAGCACCCCCCGGTGCGCGTCGAGCAGCTCCAGAATGCCGTATTCGCCTTCCTCGTAGGCCGCGGCGGCGATCTCGACGAGCTCGGCCGCCGGCTCCACCGACGCGCCGCGGTAGCGCTCGGCCAGCGCGCGGTAGCGTTCGGCCAGCGCCCGCGCGGCGCGCACCTCGCCGGCGATGCGCATCCGCAGGGCCTCCCGTTCGGCGCCGGTCCGCGCGCGCGCGGCCTCGGCCCGCGTCACCTGCTGCCGCCCCCGGTTGAAGAGCGGCACGGCCAGCGTCGCCGCGATCACGTATCCCGACCCGCGCGCCCCGGGCGTGCTGCTGCGTTTCAGGCCGGCGGTCACCGCCGGCGCGGGCAGCCGCAGCCGCTCGGCGGCGCGCCGCTCCAGCGCCCAGCGGGTCTCCCCCAGCTTCAGGGCCCGGTGGTCGGCGCGCCGGGCGAGCGCCCGGGCCAGCAGCCCGGGGGCGCCCGGAACCGCGGCGTCGGCCAGCAGCCGTCCCACCGCGGACAGCCCGTCGGGATCGGTTTCCGGCCCCAGGAACGACGCCAGCCGGGCCTGCGCCGCCGACCGTTCGATGCCCGCCGCCAGCAGGTCGGTCTCGACGTCGGCCGCCTCGCGCTCGGCGCGCAGCCGGTCGAACCGCGAACCCTCCCCTTCCCGCTCGCGGGCGCGCAGGACGTCGACCAGCCGTCCGAGCTCGGCCGTGCCGGCCTCCAGCGCCGCCGCGCGTTCCTGGGCCAGCAGCAGGTCGGTGAAGGCGAACCGCAGGCGCGCCTCGAAGTCCAGCCGCGCGGCGTCGGCCCGGGCCTCGGCGGTGGCCGCCGACCGCGCCGACGCCGCGCGGAGCAGGCCCGCGCGGCCGCGGAGCGGCAGGTCCAGCGAAAACAGGAGGAAGTCGTCGACTCCCAGGCCGGAATCCTCCCGCGTGTAGCCGACGGTGGGGTTGGGCGACAGGCTCCGCTCCCGGGCCTGCGCCTCGATCTCCCGGACGCCTTCGCGCAGGGCTTGCAGGTACGGATGGCCGGCGCGCATCCGCTCCAGCGCCTGCTCCTCGGTGAGCGGCTGACCGGCCGCGGCCGGCGGCAGCGCGCCGAGGAGTCCGGCCAGCAGCAACGGCGATCGAAACATGGCGGCGCCCTTTCGACGATGCCCGTCCGGGCGGTGGGCGGACGGGACCTCCCCTGCGAAGTCCGCGCGGACGGCGGCCGCGGCGGACGGAACGTCAGAAGGGCGCGGGAGGGGCGCGGGCGGCGTCGACGGCCCGCGGCGGCGGGTCGGGGCCGGCGGTCGGATCGACGGGCCGGCGCGCGCCCCGCGGAGCGGACGGGGCGTCGGCCTCGGGCGCCGCGGCCGGAACCGCCGCCGCGGCCGGCCGCACGGGCGGCGTTTCGGTCGCCTCCGCCGACAGCGCGACCGCGGCGTGCCGGCCCGCGGGGTCGGCCGCGGAGGGCGAACGGTTCCCCTCGGAGGCCGGCGCGCCGACCGGGTGCCAGTGCGCGCCCGCGGCGTGATGGTGCGCGCAATGCTCGCCGGACGCGCCCGCGTGGGCGGACGCCGGGTGCGCGGAGCCGTGCGCGTGCACGTGCAGGAACGGCGCCGCGGCGCCGGACGACGCCAACGCCGCGGCGAGCAGCACGCGGGCGGTGCGGCGCAACACGACTCCTATCGTTACGACCGTTTCCGCCGCTGTCAACCGTCGGGTCCGCATCGCCGTCTTCAGGCGTCCGGGGTCCGTGTCCATGCCGGCGCCGCCTCGAACGCCGCCACGTTGCGGGTCCGCTTGCTGAACTCGACCGCGATCAGGTGCACCGGCCCGTCCGCGGCGCGGTACTTCTCCGCGTAGCCCCGCCCGCGCAACTGCGCCATCGCCGCCGTGGGCCGGGCCGGGGCGCCTTCCGGGGCCGACTCCACCACCTTGAACTCGAACAGGAAGACGCGGCCGTCGAGCCGGACGGCCAAGTCCACCCGCCCGCGGCTGGTGCTGTCCTCCACGATCAGGTCGAGGCCCGCCGCCGCGAACAGGGCGTAGAACACGCTGGCGTAGTAGCCCTCGTAGTCGGCGACGTCGTTGCGCACGTGCCACTGGTAGGGGATGCCCGCGAAGAACGCCTTCAGCAGCTCCTCCAGGCCGTCGAAGTCGCCGGCTTGCAGCAGGTCGTACAACTGGTCGGCGTGCCCGCTTGCCCGCGCCGGGTCGTCCGCGAGACGGTGCAGCAGGCTCTCGTTCAGGCCGACGCGCACTTCCTGGTTCGGGTAGCCCAGCCGGTAGCGCGTCTTCGCGCCGCGGCGCTCGGTCCCGACGATGGTCAGGTAGCCGGTCTGGAACAGCAGCGCCTCGGCGCCGACGGCGCCCACGTCGAAGACCGACAGCAGAGCGTCGTTGGCGGTCATCCGCTCCAGCGCGAGCGAGCCGACGCCCCGCTCGACGAGCACGTCGATCAGGAACGTCGGCGTCCCGGTCTCGAACCACCAGGCGCCGAACTCGCGGCGGCGGAACAGCAGCAGGACGTCGAACGGGTTGTACACCTTCTCGGCGCCCAGCCAGTTGTAGCCGTTGTACCAGCGGCGGATCTCGTCCCGGTCGAGACCCGGCAGCTCCGGCGCGAACACCGCGTCGAGGTCCGCCTCGGTGTAGCCGCAGACGGCCGAGTAGACCGCGTCCAGCGTAATGTCGATCAGGTTGTTGAGGCCCGAGAACAGGCTGACCTTCGAGAACTTGCTCACGCCGGTGAGCAGCGTGAACCGCACGTGGGCGTCGCAGTCCTTGACGACCGAGTACAGGCCGCGCAGGAAGTCGCGGTTGGCGCGCGCCACGTCCGGCGCGTCCAGCGCGTCGAGGATCGGCTTGTCGTACTCGTCGACCAGCACCACCACCCGCCGGCCGGCGCGTTCGTGCAGCGTTCGCAGCAGATGGGCGAAGCGGTCGGGGCCGGCCGCGTACCCGCGGGCCGCGTCGGCGCGGCGTTCGATCTCGTCGAATTGGGCCGCCAGGTTCGCGGCCAGATAGTCCGGATCCTTGAAGTTGCCGTGGCCGAAGCTCAGACGGACGACGGGATGGCGGACCGACCAGTCCCACCCGTCGTGGATGGCGAGGCCCCGGAACAGCGGCTCGGCCCCCTCGAACAGCTCCTTGACGGTGTCGAGCAGCAGGCTCTTGCCGAAGCGCCGCGGGCGCGACAGGAAGTGGTGCTTGCCCTCGTCGACCAGCCGCCCGACGTAGTCGGTCTTGTCGACGTAGTAGTAGCCCTCCTCGCGGATCTCGCGGAAGGTCTGGATGCCGATCGGCAACCTGCGCCGCGCCCCGCCCGCGCCCGACCCCGCATCCGTCCCCGTCATCGGTCTCCCGCTGGCCCGCCCCGCGTCATGGCCATCGTACCATCCTGCCGGCCGGGCAAGTCCGGGCTCCGCGAAAACAATCCAACATGGATTCCGGCCACGGCTCGGTAATCGGATCCTTACTTAATCTTAAGTTGATGAGGAGGTGGCTCCGATGGATAGTGAGAGGTTGTCTCAGGAACGGAGGAGTGCAGTTGATCTCAGCGATTCGGCGGAACGGGCGGGGAGCAGCGGCGGGCCTGGTTTGGCTTGCGGCTTGGGCGGCGGGATTCGGCGTCGTGGAGGCGGCGCAAGGGCAGGCGGCCGGCGCCGTGCGGGGAACGGTCGTGGACGCCGAGGGCGGCGCGGCGCTCGCGGGAGCCGTCGTCACGCTGGAGCGAATCGGTCTGTCGACGACCACGGGTTCGGACGGGGCGTTCGTCATCGACGAGGTCCCCGCCGGGGACTACGGCCTGACGGTGACCCGCGAGGGATTCGCGCCGCTCTCGTCCCGCGTCGAGGTGGCGCCCGGTATTCCCGTGCGCCTCGACCTGCGCCTCTCCGCCGCGGCGTTCGAGGAGCGCGTGGTGGTCACGGGGATTCGAGGCGAGCTCGGGCTTGCCGAGCGGACGGACACCGGCAGCCGCCTGGGTCTGAACGCCATGGACGTGCCCGCGTCGATCGACGTCGTCGGGAGCGCGGTCATGGAAGCGCGCGGCCATCAGCGGATCAGCGACGCGGTCGAAACCACGCCGGGCGTCCTCGCGGGGCAGAATCCGGCCGCGCCGTCGAGCTTCTCGATGCGCGGCTTCACGCGCTCGCAGATCACCGTGCTGCGCGACGGGATCTGGCTCGGGCCGGCCAACATGGTCATGCGGCCGCAGAACACCTTCAACCTCGAGCGGGTCGAGGTGCTGCGAGGCCCGTCGACGGTCCTCAACGGCCAGGGCGCGGTGGCCGGCGCCGTGAACGCGGTCACGAAGCGGGCCGCCCCGGCCGATACGCACCAGTGGAACGGGCTTTTCTCGTACGGGCGCTTCCACACGCGTCAGGCGGCGGTCGGCGTCAGCGGACCGGTCAGCGAATCGCTCTGGTATCGGCTCGACTTCAGCAACCACGGCTCCGACGGCCACGTCGAGCGGATGAGCCCGAGTTCGTCCAACCTCACCGGCAGCCTGTTGTGGAGGCCGGCCCCGCGCGCGGAGTTGACGTTCGGCTTCGACCTTCTGGACGACGACGTCGGGTCGTACTTCGGCACGCCGCTGCTTCCGGCCGACCACGTCGTCGAACCGCTCGACGTGATCACGACGACGACCGGAGAGGGCATCGACGCACGGACGCGCTTCCTCAACTACAACGTCGGAGACGCCGTCAACGACTCGCGCCAGCTCCTGCTGCGCGCCGACGCCGACGTCCGTCTGAGCGATTCCGTCACGCTCCGCAACACGACGTACGGGTTCAACGCGGACCGCGACTGGCAGAACGGCGACGGCTTCGCCTATTGCGCCGCGGTCTTCGACGTCTGCCGGCGGGTGGGCGAGGTGCAGCGCTACTACGGGTACTTCTGGCTCGACCACGATCAGCGGCTCGTCGGCAACCGCGCGTTCCTCGACGTCCGTACGCCGACCGCCGGGGGCGAGAACCGCGCGACGATCGGATTCGAAGCCTCCAACCTCGACTTCGAGCGGACGCGCGGGTTCCGGATGAACGTGCCGCAGGCGCCGGGCGACGGCGTCGACCTGCTGAACCCGGCGCCCGGGGTCTACGGGCCGCGGGAGCTGCGCGGCATCGCGCCGACTTACATCGATTCGCGGGCGTTGTTCGTCGAGGACTCCCTGGCGTTGACGAGCCGCTTCCGCGTCACCGGCGCCCTGCGGTACGAGGCGATGGACCTCGAGCGCGTCAACCTGAACGCGGCGCGCGAGGTCGAAGGGGGCGGGTTCGAACGGGCGTTCGGATGGTGGAGCTGGCGCGCCGGCGCGGTGGTGAACCTCCACCCCGACGTGGCCGCGTACGGACAGTACAGCAACGCGAAGGATCCGGTCGATGCGAACGTCTTCCTGGTCAACGCCAACCGGGACTTCGACCTGACCGACGCCCGCCAGTGGGAGATCGGCCTGAAGGCGGATCTCGCCGGCGGACGGACGCAACTGACCGCCGCCTGGTTCGACGTCGAGCGGGACGACGTGCTGGAGCAGTTCGCGCGCGACAGCGCCACGACCATCGGCGGCATCGCTTCACGGGGCCTCGAGCTGGCGGCCGCGGCCAGTCCGTCGGACGCGGTGCGCCTGGGCGCCAACCTGGCCTGGACCGATGCGGTCTTCGCGCCGTCGGCCAACTTCGTGCAGTTCGCCGGGAACACGCCGCCGAACGTGCCCACGGTCCTCACCAACATCTGGGGCAGCCATCGGAACACGGGCGGCGTTCCGATCGAGGTCGGCGGCGCGGTGCGGGTGGTCGGCGGCCGCCAGGCCAACAACGCCAACACGATCGTCCTGAACGGCTACGCGCTGGCCGACGCCTGGGTCGCGTGGGTGCGCGATCGCGTGCGGGTGACCTTCACCGTCGACAACCTGACCGATACGGCGTACGCCTCGTGGTCGGACGTTTTCTACCTGGGACAGACCGACCCGTCGTTCTTCTACGCCAACACCCTCATGCTCGGCGCCCCGAGGACCTGGTCGCTCATGCTGCAGACGAGTTTCTAGGCCGGTCGCGCCGGCAACACGCGCGTATGGCGATCCCGCCGCGGCGTTGGTTGATCCTGACGCACCGTTACGTCGGCATCCCCCTCGGCGCGCTGTTCGTGATCTGGTTCGTCTCCGGCGTCGTGATGATGTACACGGGGGGCATGCCCGAACTGTCGCCCACGGTGCGGACCGAGCGCAGGGCGGACGTCGATCCGGCACGGGTGCGCCTGACGCCGGCGGAGGCCGCCGAGCGCGGAGGGGTCCGGCGACCGCCGGCGCGGGCGAAGCTGCTGTCGGTCCTCGGACGGCCGGCGTACCGCTTCGACGAGGTGACGGTCTTCGCCGACACCGGCGAGCGGCTGCCACCCATCGGGCCGGACGAGGCGCGGGAGGCGGCGCGCCGGTTCACCGGTGCGCCGCTGTCGGCGATAGCCCACGAACGGCTGGTCGAGACGCCCGACCAGTGGATGCTGATCGCGCGGCAGTTCCTGCCGGCCCACAAGCTGCGCGTGTCCGACGGCGCCGGCACCGAGCTGTACGTCGCGCAGAGGACGGCCGACGTCGCGATGGTGACGACGCGCCGCGGCCGCGCCCTCGCGTGGCTCGGCGCGATTCCGCACTGGTTCTATCTTCCCGCCCTGAGGAACGACCGTCCGCGGTGGGAAGCGGTCATCGTCGGGACCTCCGCCGTCGGCTGCCTCGTCGCGGTCACCGGTCTGCTCCTCGGCGTGACGCGGTTCCGGTGGCGCCGGGCGCATCGCGCGCAGCGGCGCGTGCCGTACGCCGGCTGGCTCCGCTGGCACTACCTCGGCGGCGTCGTCTTCGGACTCTCGACGTTGACGTGGGTCTTCAGCGGCATGTTGTCGGTGCAACCGTTCGCGTGGATGACGATGCGGGGGCTGCAAGTTCCGTCCGGCGCGCTGGGCGGGGGGGCGCTGGAGCTGGCCGGCTTTCCGGCGATCGACCGGGCGGCCTGGGCCCGGGCGACGGCGGGCAGGGCGGTGAAGGAGGTCACGTTGTTGCGGATCGACGGCGAGCCGCACTACGAGGTGCGTCCGGGGCGTGTCCCGGGGACGTCCGCCGGCCGGAGCCGCCCCGGCCGGCTGGTGGTCGATGCGGGCACGCTCACGCCGCGGCGCGCGCCGTCGGACGCGGATGCGCTGGCCGGCCGCCTGCGCGCGGCGCTGCCCGCCGTCCCCGTAACCGGAGCGACGCTGCTGGAGTCGTACGACGGTTACTACTACGGCCGCGGGTCCGGCCGGCCGCCGCTGCCGGTGGTCCGCATCCGGTTCGCCGACCCGTTGCGGACCTGGATCTACGTCGACCCCGCGGTGAACCGGATCGTCCTGACCGTGCACCGCTACAGCCGCATCGAGCGCTGGCTGTTCAACGGCCTGCACAGCCTGGACTTCGCCTTCTGGTACGACCGCCGGCCGCTCTGGGACGTCGGCGTCCTCGTCCTCCTGTCGGGCGGGCTGGCGTCGGCCGGCATCGGCCTGTGGCTCGGTCTCGCGCGGGTCCTCCCCGCGGTCACTCGGCGCCGGCGCGAGCGCGCACGCGGCCTTTGACGGCCCGCGCGCGCCGCCGTAGAGTGAAGCCCTTGCGTTTTTTCCGACGCGGCCGTATTCGCCGGCGCGAGCGGTCGAACGCCGGTAGACTGTACGGACATATGCCCAGGGACATCCGCCGGGGCGCGGCCGCGCTGGCCGTGGCCGGCTTTCTGCCGTGCGGTTCGCCGCCCGCGGCGGCGCAACCGTCCGGCGCGGTCGTCGTCGCGCCGTTCGCCAACGTCAGCGGGCGGCCGGCCGACGACTGGATCGGCGCCGGGCTGGCCGAGACCATCGCCGCCGACCTGCGGAACGCCGGACTGCGCGTCGCCGCGCCGCGGGCCGACGCCCCGGATCCGCCGCGGGCCGGCAACGGCGACGGCGACGGCTTCGGCGGCGGCTGGTCCGCGGGCGGCGGCGCGCTCGAAGCCGAGCGCCGCCGCGGGGTGCGGTGGCTGGTCGACGGCGCGTTGCAGCGCGTGGGAGACCGGCTGCGGATCACGACGCGCGTCGTGGACGCGGCCACCGGCGCCGTCGCGTTCGGCACGCGCGTGGACGGCGCGTTCGGCGACCTGTTCGACCTCCAGGACGAGGTGGGCGCGGCGCTCGCCGCGCGGCTCGCCGCGGACCGCGTGGATCACGATGCGCGGCCGGGCGCCGGACGCGCGGCGGACGCGGTGCGCGCCGCGGGAGGCGGAATCGCGGGTGGATCCGCGGGCCGCGCGGGGCCGCGGACGGACTTCGCGCCGCCGCCGGGCGGCCGCGCGGGGCCGACCTTCCCGCCCGTTTCCGGCCCCGGGACCGACGGGCCGCGGTCCGGGGGCGAGGTGAGCGGCGCGCTGGCCTTCGGGGCTCCGGGCGGCCGCGCGGGGCCGCCGCGGCGGCCCCGGCCGGGCGGCCGCGGCGGCGGGGGGTTCATTCCGACGCCGCGCGAGCGGCCGACGGTGGTGATCGAGCGGACCGCCGCTCCGCCCGAGATCGACGGCCGGCTCGACGATTCGGTCTGGGAGACCGCCACCTACGTCCGCGACTTCATCCAGATCGCGCCGGTGGAAGGCGCGCCGGGCACCGAGGAGACCGAGGTCTGGATGGCGTACGACGACGACCACCTCTACTTCGCCTTCTACGCCCACTACTCCCGGCCGGAAGTGATGCGCATCAACCGGGCCGACCGCGAGGAGATCCGCGGCGACGACCGGATGTCGGTGCTGTTCGACCCGTTCATGGACCAGCAGCGCGCCTACCAGTTCGAGGTCAACGGCTACGGCGTGCAGGCCGACTCGCTCGTCAACGCCGACGGCAGCACCGGGTTCTCGCGGTCGAGCGGCAGCTCGTCGGCCACGCGGGGCGGCAGCGGGCCGCGCCGCGGCGGCGGCAGCGGCATGAGCAGCTCGGGGCAGTTCGGCATCCGCGGCGACCAGTCGTGGAACGCCCTCTTCGACACCGGCGGGCGGGTGGTCGCCGACGGCTGGACGGCCGAGATGCGCATCCCGTTCAAGAGCCTGCGCTATCCGTCGCGGGCGGGAGGCGCCGGACACCGCTGGGGCTTCCAGATCACGCGCGTCATCCGCGACAAGTCCGAGGCCCAGTCGTGGTCGCCGATCTCCCGCGGCGTGGCCGGCCAGCTCACGCAGTTCGGCGTGCTCGAAGGCCTGTCGGACCTGTCCCGCAGCCGCAACCTGGAGTTCCTCCCGGAGCTGACCGGCTTCCGGCTCGGCTCGCTCGACACCGACACGGGGGCGTTCCGGCCCGGCGACCCGCGGGGCGAGCCGGGGCTCGGCGTCAAGTACGGCATCACGCCCAACCTGACCGCCGACGTCACCTTCAACCCCGACTTCTCGCAGATCGAGTCCGACCGGCCGCAGGTCGAGACCAACCAGCGTTTCGCGCTCTTCTATCCGGAGCAGCGGCCGTTCTTCCTCGAAGGGCAGGAGATCTTCCAGACGGCGACGCCGCTGACCCTGGTCCACACCCGCACGATCGTCGATCCGCTCTTCGGCGCGAAGCTGACCGGCAAGGTGGGCGACTCCACGCTGGGCGTCGTCGTGGCCGACGACCAGGCCGCGGGGCGGCTGGACGACGCGGCGCATCCGCAATACGGCGCCGCCGCGCAGACCGTCCTCGGACGCGCCCGCTACGACTTCTACGCCGAGTCGTACCTGGGCGCCATCATGACCGCGCGCGAGTTCGGTCCGGACCACAACCGCGTGGCGGGCGTCGACGGGCGTTTCCGGCTCGACCGGACCCACCGCGTCAGCTTCCTGGCGGCCGGCTCCCGGACCCGGGACGAGACGCTCGGCTCGCTCTCCGGGACGGCGATCGAGGCGGACTTCTCGCGGCAGGGGCGCAACTTCAGCTACAACGCCGCCTACAGCAGCATCGATCCCGGCTTCCACGCCGGCAGCGGCTTCCTGCCGCGCGTCGACCTGCGGCAGGCCAGCGGCACGGTCTCGTACCGCTGGTGGCCGGAGTCGACGCTGATGACGTGGGGGCCGTCGGCCACCTGGCTGCGCCTGTACGACCACGCCGGCGTCCTGCAGGACGAGCAGGTCCAGGGCACGGCGAGCTTCTCGTTCCGCAACAACATGGCCGTCAACGGCATGGTCAGCCGCGACCTCGAGCGCTACGGAGAGATCGACTTCCGCAAGAACGGCTACGGCTTCTTCGGCGTCATGAGCGCGCGGATCCTCTCGATCTACGGCGGCTACAACTGGGGCGACGGCATCCTCTACGCCGACGACCCCTATCTGGGCCGCTCGACCATCGGCAACGTCAACTTCCGCTTCCAGCCCACCACGCGGCTGCGGACGGAGTTCACGATGGTCTCGAGCGACTTCGTGAACCCGGCCGGGGGCGCGGACGTCTTCAACGTCCGCATCTTCCGCACGCGCACCACCTACCAGTTCACCGACCGGCTGCTCGCGCGCCACATCGCCGAGCACAACACGCAGTCGGTGACGGTCGGCAACAACGTCCTGCTCACCTACCGCATCAACGCCGGCACGGTCGTCTTCCTCGGCTACGACGACCGCTTCCAGCGCGGCTCGCGCATCGACGACGGCCTGACGTTCCCGACCACCGCGCTGCTGCGGACGAACCGGGCGTTCTTCGGGAAACTGTCGTACCTGTTCCGCTACTGACCGGGCGCGGCGCGTGGACGCGGTGGACGCGGCCACCTCGTTCGGGTCATGATCGGGGGCTCGGCATGCCGCCGGCCGCAAACGAGGAGGACACCATCCGCCGCCAACTGGACTTCCGCGTCGAGGGCCTCGACTGCAACGAGGAGGCGACCCTGCTCCGCGACGCGTTCGCGGGCGTGGAGGGCGTCCACGGGGTCTCGTTCCACCTGGTCGACGGGCGCATGACCGTCGACGCGGACACGGACACGTTCGGTCCGCGGCAGGTCGCCGAAACGGTCTCGCGGCTGGGGATGCGCGCCGAGTCGTGGGACGCTGCGCCGCGCGTCGAGTCGTGGTGGGAGGCGCACGGCCGGCATGCGCTGGTGGCGACGAGCGGACTGGCGCTGGCCGGCGGACTCGTCCTGCACGTCGCGGCGACCGGCGACGGCGTGCTGGAGACGCTGTTCGCGCACGCGCACGGGGAGCACGGCATCGACCGCTCCGTGGTCCTGCTGCTGCTCGCGGGCATCGTCGCGGGGCTCTTCCACTCGGCGCCGCGGGCGGTGGCGTCGCTGGCGCGCCTGCGGCCGGACATGAACGCGCTGGTGCTGGTGTCGGTCACCGGCGCCGTGTTCCTGGCCGAGTGGTCCGAGGCGGCGGTGCTGGCCTTCCTCTACGGGCTGTCGGGACTGCTGGAGAACTGGAGCGCGCGGCGGGCGCGCAACGCCATCGGCTCGCTGCTGCGCATCACCCCGGCGACGGCGGCGGTGGTGCACGGCGACCACGAGCACCGGACGCCGGTGGACCGCGTCGCGGTCGGCGCGCACGTGCGCGTTCGTCCGGGGGAGCGGATCCCCTGCGACGGCGTGGTGACCGGCGGCGCCTCGTACGTGGACCAGACGCTGGTCACCGGCGAGTCGGTGCCGGCCTGGAAGAGCGCCGGCGACGAGGTGTTCGCGGGGACGGTGAACGGCCACGGCGTCGTCGATCTGCGCACCACGCGGGCCGCCTCGGACACCATGCTGGCCCGCATCACGTGCATGGTCGGCGAGAGCCACCACCACCGGGCGCCGACCGAGCGTTTCATCGATCGGTTCGCGCGCTACTACACGCCGCTGATGTTCGCGGTGGCGCTCGCCGTCGGGGCCGCGCCGCCGCTGCTGCTCGGCGGCGACTGGGAGCACTGGTTCTACCAGGCGATGCTCATCCTGCTGATCTCGTGCCCCTGCGGGCTGGTGATCTCGACGCCGGTGACGATCGCCGCCGCCATCACGTCGGCCACGCGGCACGGCGTGTTGATCAAGGGGGGCTCGCGCCTGGAGGCGCTCGCGCGGCTGCGCGCGGTGGCGTTCGACAAGACCGGGATCATCACCCGCGGCGAACCGGACGTGCGCGAGCTGCGGCCCGTCAACGGGCGCTCGGAGGACGAGGTGCTGGCCCGCCTGCTGTCCATCGAACTGCGCAGCGAGCATCCGCTGTCGCGGGCCATCGTCCGCCACGCGCGCAAGCGCGGGGTCGAGCCGGCCGAGGCGACCGACTTCGCGGCCCTCGAGGGCCGCGAAGCCGAGGCGTCGGTGCTTTGGTCCACCCCGGGCTTGGCGCGAACGCGGCCGGGCTGATCACCGGAAGGCGGCCAGCACGACGACACGTGGCGGGATGTAGGCCACGTATGGCACCAACGGCAGGAACTGGGAGACCCCCACCATCAAGTCCGGCCCGTCCGGGCGGTCGTCGACGATGAACAGCTCGGCCAGCGGACCGAAGTGGTGGGTGTCGTTGATTCGACTGCCCGCAAAGAGGCGTTGGTGGACGGCAGCGCCGAGACTGAATTCCAGCGAGACGGCGGGTGACAAGCGCCGCCGCCGGCGTTGCGTGACGGAGAAGTTCCGCCAGCCGGTGATCGTTTCCCAGCCCGGGGTCCCAGGCCACACCCGATGATAGATCGCCGAGTGGAAGCCGAGACCGCGGGCGGACTCGGTGTTCCAGCGCACGAGACCGATCTCGGCGCCGGGGAGGAGGCGAATGGACTCCTCGATCGCAGGGATCAGACTGGCACCCGCCCGCCACTCCACGGTCTGGCCAGCCGCCGGCGGCGACCAGACGAAGGCCACCACCGCAAGAAACGTAGGTCCGCGCGTCATGGAATCCTCAGCACGACCCCCGTCCGCTCCATGCCTGGACCCACCTGCACGGCGACAGCTGGCGCATGCCGACCGTCCAGTTCCGCGTAGACCTCCATCTGCGTGTCGGGTACAAGCGCGTAGAGACGGAAGGAGCCGGGCTCGACTCCCGATGCGCTGTTCGCCATACTGGCCAGCATCTCTCCGACTGCCTCGTTGGGATACCTGACGTGCAGTTCAGCGTCGTCGACCGGCGAGCCGTCACTGCCGTAAACCGTGCCGGACACCCTTGCCTCCAGCGACAGTCTGACTTGCACGCTGCTGCGCTTGCCGGCGTCGATAGTCAGGGTTGATGCGGCCGGCGCATACCCTTCGCCGCGAGCGATCAGAAGCGCCGGGCCTGATGGCAGATCGTCGATCTCGAAGCTGCCGCCTTGGATGCTGTCCGCTAGGGACACCATCCCGGCCTCGGAGCGGACTAGCAGGGTCACCATGCCCGTAACTACGGGGCGACGGTTGACTGCGTCGAGCACGGAGCCATCCAAGGTGGCTGGGGCCCGCAGGAATACGTCCAGAGTTCTGCCGGCGTACGGTGGCCACGATTTGCGCTGCGTCCCATATTTGCTGGCCGTGATGGTGACGACCCCGCGGGTGGCTGGGCCGGGAAGTTCGAAGGCGCCCTTGGCATCTGTGACCGTCGTCTGTCGCAGACTCTCGTCGTCATCATACTGAACGTGGGCGCCAGCGATCGGGCGACCGGTGGCTGCGGAATAGACGCCCCCTACCACTTTCCTGCCAGTCTGCGCGAACGGAACGATGGCGAGGACGGCCACGAGCACTATTCCCGTGATCATGCGCATTGGGTTCCTCCTTAGGCACGGGCGATTCAGCGGCGTGACGTACGGACTCGGATGTGGAGCAACGCAGTGACCTTCGAGCTGGACGGCGACACCCTGGTCGGTGACATCCAACTTGTCTGACCGGAACAATTCCAATCAGAAGAACAGCGCAGGTTTATGCCCACGTCCTCGTACTCGATCTCGGCAATCTTCTCGTCGCGCCAAGCCGGGTCGAGCTCGAAGACCTGCATCGTCAGGTCTCGTGAATCGTAAACGCCCTGGTACAGCGTACGGCAGGTGTCCCGGAGGCTGATCCAACTGTAGTGGACGGTACGTGACTGCCTCTGGTTCGTGTTGCTCTGCTGCGACCAATACCAGCCATTTCTCCTGGTGGCGTTCATGTACGGAGCCTTGCCCGGTAGTCTCCGATCCGGCGCCTGCCAGCGGTACGGGCTTACCGTGCAGGTGTTCCAGTGGTACTGGCTGCCACTACGCTTCCAGCCCATGAACTGTTTGCCATTCGAGCGCCCGGCGTACGCGGAAGTGACACCCCAGTTGCCGAACGGCGCTGAGTGTATGATGCCAGGGCATTCGGCCCGGAGCTGCGCGCCCTCCGTGGCACGTCTGTTCCGGTTCTGGATGACGATCTCGGTCCGGCAACTTCGACCTCCGTGCGCGACCAACCGTTGGTGAGCGACCGGGATTACCAGGGCGACGCCGACGATGGACGATGCGATCACCATGATTGCGACCAGGGCGTGGCGGAACTTCTTCGACATTTCACCTCCTTCGCTGGTATTATCTGGCTGGTTCGGGATGGGTGTCAATGACCATTGTCACCTCCGATCTTGACATTTATCACCGATTCCTTTTCGGAATCCCGTCCGGCGGTTGACCGGAAAATGACGCGGGACCGGCGCGGAAACGGGCCGCCCCGACCTCCTCGGTCGCACCCTCCTCAATGACGTCCAGGGGACCTGACACGGGGCCGGCGCGGGCCGGCGCGGTCACGACATGGCCAGTGGGTTCGTCAACCCGCCGAAGGCGTCCGTTTGCGATGCGAGCCTTTGGGCGTCCGGGATGACCATCCATCCCCGGCGGACGTCGATGACGCCGTCCGCGCGGAGCTGCTTGATGAGGCGACTCAGGTGCTCGGGGCGGATGGCGAGCAGCGCCGCCATCTCCGTGCGCTTGAGCGGCAGCACCAACTCGACGGTCTGGCCCGGATGGTCCTGGACGGCCACCGCAGCGAGGTGCCACAGGATGTGCTCCAAGCGTCGGCGCGCGGAAGGTAGGCCGATCTCGGCCAAGTGGCGGAACTGTTTGAGCACTTCAAGTCCGTGCATGCGGTGCACGTACCACGAGAGCCGCGCGTCGGCGGCGATCCAGCGACGGAACGAGGCTCCTGACAGCGGCCGGAGCACGCACGGCTCCACGGTCACGACGCTGACCGGGCAAGGCTGCCTCGTCACCGCGAGCGCGGCTCCCAGAAACCAACCCGGCCCGCGCAATCCGACGATCTGCTCGTGCCCGCTCGAGACCGCCACGAGCTTGGTAACGCCGTGCTCGATGAAGAACACCCAGTCGGAGACACTTTCCTGCCGCACCAGCACCGTGTCTGCCGGATACGTCGCCGCCGGCGGAAGGTCCGCGCGCCATGCGCTGTCGCCGAATTCGCTGTGAAACGGGGTGTGGTTCATGTGTCCTCCGGGGCGGCGGCGCCATGTAATCTGTTCATGATCAGTCAGTATGCAGTGATGGGCGCTGCGGTTGTCAAGCCGTGTCGCTCCCCGGGAACCGCCTCAACAGTACGCGGGCATGATCGGCATGCTGGAGCTCGGCGGACGCCCGATCCCACCGAGCCGGAATGGGCGATCGACCGCGACTGGTACGCTTGGCTCCTCGATCCGCTGCCGATTGCGGCGTTCTTCGGGAGGCTGTCGTACCTGTTCCGCTACTGACCGGGCGCGGCGCGTGGACGCGGTGGACGCGGCCGCCTCGTTCGGGTCATGATCGGGGGGCTCGGCATGCCGCCGGCCGCAAACGAGGAGGACACCATCCGCCGCCAACTGGACTTCCGCGTCGAGGGCCTCGACTGCAACGAGGAGGCGACCCTGCTCCGCGACGCGTTCGCGGGCGTGGAGGGCGTCCACGGGGTCTCGTTCCACCTGGTCGACGGGCGCATGACCGTCGACGCGGACACGGACACGTTCGGTCCGCGGCAGGTCGCCGAAACGGTCTCGCGGCTGGGGATGCGCGCCGAGTCGTGGGACGCTGCGCCGCGCGTCGAGTCGTGGTGGGAGGCGCACGGCCGGCATGCGCTGGTGGCGACGAGCGGACTGGCGCTGGCCGGCGGACTCGTCCTGCACGTCGCGGCGACCGGCGACGGCGTGCTGGAGACGCTGTTCGCGCACGCGCACGGGGAGCACGGCATCGACCGCTCCGTGGTCCTGCTGCTGCTCGCGGGCATCGTCGCGGGGCTCTTCCACTCGGCGCCGCGGGCGGTGGCGTCGCTGGCGCGCCTGCGGCCGGACATGAACGCGCTGGTGCTGGTGTCGGTCACCGGCGCCGTGTTCCTGGCCGAGTGGTCCGAGGCGGCGGTGCTGGCCTTCCTCTACGGGCTGTCGGGACTGCTGGAGAACTGGAGCGCGCGGCGGGCGCGCAACGCCATCGGCTCGCTGCTGCGCATCACCCCGGCGACGGCGGCGGTGGTGCGCGGCGACCACGAGCACCGGACGCCGGTGGACCGCGTCGCGGTCGGCGCGCACGTGCGCGTTCGTCCGGGGGAGCGGATCCCCTGCGACGGCGTGGTGACCGGCGGCGCCTCGTACGTGGACCAGACGCTGGTCACCGGCGAGTCGGTGCCGGCCTGGAAGAGCGCCGGCGACGAGGTGTTCGCGGGGACGGTGAACGGCCACGGCGTCGTCGATCTGCGCACCACGCGGGCCGCCTCGGACACCATGCTGGCCCGCATCACGTGCATGGTCGGCGAGAGCCACCACCACCGGGCGCCGACCGAGCGTTTCATCGATCGGTTCGCGCGCTACTACACGCCGCTGATGTTCGCGGTGGCGCTCGCCGTCGGGGCCGCGCCGCCGCTGCTGCTCGGCGGCGACTGGGAGCACTGGTTCTACCAGGCGATGCTCATCCTGCTGATCTCGTGCCCCTGCGGGCTGGTGATCTCGACGCCGGTGACGATCGCCGCCGCCATCACGTCGGCCACGCGGCACGGCGTGTTGATCAAGGGGGGCTCGCGCCTGGAGGCGCTCGCGCGGCTGCGCGCGGTGGCGTTCGACAAGACCGGGATCATCACCCGCGGCGAACCGGACGTGCGCGAGCTGCGGCCGGTCAACGGGCGCTCGGAGGACGAAGTGCTGGCCCGCCTGCTGTCCATCGAGCTGCGCAGCGAGCATCCGCTGTCGCGGGCCATCGTCCGCCACGCGCGCAAGCGCGGGATCGAGCCGGCCGAGGCGACCGGCTTCGCGGCCATCGAGGGCCGCGGCGCCGAGGCGCTGATCGATGGCCGGCGGTTCTGGGTCGGGAGCACGCGCTTCGCCCGCGAGCGGACCGCCCTCGGGCCGTTGGAGCCGGAGCTGGCGGCGATGCGGCGCGGCGACGAGACCCTCGTCGTCTGCGGCGCCGGGGACGAGGTCTGGGCGCTCGTGGCGGTGACGGACCCCGTCCGCCCGGAAGCGGCGGCGAGCGTGGCGCGGGTCCACGGCCAGGGGCTGCGCTCGGCCCTGCTCACCGGGGACGCCGCCGCGACGGCCCGCAACGTCGGCGCCCGCGTGCAGGTGGAGGACGTGCGCGCCGAGCTGCTGCCGGACGGCAAGGCGGAGGCGGTCCGCGAGCTCGTCGCGCGCCACGGGCCGACGGCCATGGTCGGCGACGGCATCAACGACAGCCAGGCGCTGCTGGCCGCCTCGGTCGGCGTCGCCATGGGCGGCAACGCCACCGACGTCGCGGCCGAATCGGCCGACGTCGTGGTGATGCACGACGACCTGCGGAAGCTGCCGTTCCTGGTGGACCACGCCCGCCGCGCGCGGCGGGTGATCATCCAGAACGTCAGCGTGGCGCTCGGCGCCAAGGCGCTCTTCCTGGCCGTCATGGCCGCCGGGGCCGCCACCCTCTGGATGGCCGTGGCCGCCGACATGGGCGCGTCGCTGCTGGTCACCTTCAACGGCCTGCGCATGCTGCGGCCGGGCGGCCTCGCGGGCGGGACGCTGCCGGACGCGGCGCTGGCGGAGGCCGGACAGGGGGCCTGAAGGCCCCGGCCGGGGCCGCCCGGGGGCCGCGCGACGCCGCGGGTCTAGCCTTCCCGCTACGGTGTTCCCGGAGCGTCACGCTCGACCGGCGCGGCCGAAGAAACGGCGCCAGCTCATCGCGAGACCGGTCCAGACCAGGACGGCGGCGCCCAGGGAGACCAGGCCGGCGATCGACTGCCCGACCACGCCGTACACCTCGCCGGTGTGCGCGAACCGCAGCCAGCGGCGGATCCGGAAGCCGCGGCTGAAGGTCGGATAGCCGCCGCGGCCCACCAGCGCGCCGCTGGTCCGGTCGAACAGCAGGTCCTCGATCTTCGACGGCTGGCGGCCCGTCCCGCGGTCGACCGCGACCGCGACGGGGTCGCGCGGCGACTCCGGCAGGCGGACCGTGATCGTGCGCCATTCGGGCGCCGTGGCGGCGGCCCGCGCGACCAGCGCCTGCAGCGCGACCGGCGGGGCCGCCGGGTCCGGCAGGCCGCCCCGCGCGGCCGGTTCCGGCGGCGGCGCCGTGAGCCGCGGCGGCGCTTCGCCCGCCAGCCGGTGGACGAGGTCGGCGGCCCACTGGTACGAGATCGTGGCGCCGCTGGCGGCGATGACGGCCAGTGGAACGGCGGACCAGAAGCCGATCACGGCGTGCCAGTTGAAGTCGCGCGCCCGCCCGCCGAGGCCGCGGCGGAACCACAGCGCGTTCCTCCAGGCGGCGCGGCGGCGGGTCGCCGGCCACCAGAGCCAGACGCCGCTGACGAGCAGGAACAGGAACCCTAGGTTGGCGGTCGCCGTGAACGTCCGGCCGACGATGCGGTACGGCCCCTCCAGGGCGAACCACCGGTGCCAGTACAGGACGCCGCGAAAGAAACGGCGCGTCCGCGTATCGCCGTCGCCGAGCGCCGCGCCGGTGAAGCGGTCGACGTGGACGTCGGCGCCGTCGTCGAGCCGCACGACGGCCGGCTCCCGCGGGTCCCGCTTCAGGGTGATGGAGGTGACGACAGATTCCCCGCCGACGCGCGCGAGCAGCTCGTCGACCCCCAGCGGGGCGGCGTCCGGGGCGGGCGGCCCGGCGCGGTAGCCGCGCAGCGCCCAGCGGTCGATCTGCGCCTCGTACGTGAGGAGCGCGCCGGTCGCCGCCAGCACGAGGACCACGCCGGCGGCCGTGACGCCGACCGCCAGATGGACCCAGAAGATCGCCCTGCGCACGGACGTGGCCGGCGGGGTTCAAGACGGGGAAAGCCCGACGCCGCGGCCTTCGCACGACACGGCGTCGGGCAAGGGACCGGCCGAGGAAGGATCGCCGTCCCGCGAGCGCCCGACCCGGGACGGAGACCACGGGCGCCGCGAGCGTTCCCTACTGGGAGCGGTCGGAGTCCGTCGCCTGATCGGAGTCCGTCGCCTGATCGGAGTCCGTCGCCGGGGCGCCGGCGTCCCCGCCGCCGTCGGAGTCGGTCCCGCCGGGGCAGGCCGCGGTCAGGACGGCGGCCGCCGCGATCGAGCCGGCGGCGACCGCGCGCGAGAAGAACGAGCGGCGGTCGACCCGCACGGTGGTCATGTCCGCGTCGGTCAGCGGCGTCGGCGATCCCGGACGAGGCGCGCTGGTCTTGCCGTTCTCCGCTCTGGGCATGGTATTCTCCTGAACAAGTGAGATTGAGTCTTAGTATCGTAGCGGCGGGATCGGCGGTTGTCAAGCCGCGGCGCGTTCCCAGGAACCGCCGCGCGGGCGCGCGCCGCGATCGGCGTGGCGGAGCGCCCGGCGGATGACCGGCCCCACCGAGCCGCAACGGACGGCCGGCCGCGACTGGTACGCCTGGCTCCTCGATCCGCTGCCGGCCGCGGAGTTCGAGCGCCACTACTACGAGCAGCGGCTTCTCCACGTCCGGCGCAAGGCGGCTTCGTACTACGCCGAGCTCCTTTCGGCGGCCGACCTCGACGTCGTGCTGGGCGCCCACGCGGCCAGCCACCGCGACGTCAAGCTGGTCCGCGGCGACGGCGACGTCGCCCCCCGCGAGTACGCGAACGACGCCGGCCGGGTCCAGCCGCTCGACGTCGCGAGGCACTTCGACGACGGCGCGACCGTCGTCTTCAACCAGCTCCACACGCGGGTGCCGGCGCTGGCGCGGCTGTGCGCCGCGCTCGGGCGGCGCTTCTCGTCGCGGGTCCAGACCAACGTCTATCTTACGCCGCCCGGCGCGCAGGGATTTCGCCCGCACTGGGACACCCACGACGTCTTCGTGCTGCAGATCCACGGCGCGAAACGCTGGTCGATCTACGACACGCCGGTGAGGCTGCCGCTCCGCGGCCAGCGATTCGAACCCGGCGCGCCGCCCGGCGAAGTCCGCGACGAGTTCGATCTCGGCCCCGGCAGCGCCCTCTACCTGCCGCGCGGACTCATGCACTCGGCCCGGTCGACCGGCCGGGCGTCGCTGCACGTCACGCTGGGGCTGACGGCGTTCACCTGGGCCGAGTTCCTCGTCGAGAGCGTCGCCGCGGCGGCGCTCGAGGAGGAATCGCTGCGCCGCAACCTTCCGCTCGGGTTCGCCGGGGAGGGGTTCCCCGCCGCGGAGCGGGAGCGCCTGTTCGACGAAAAACTGGCGTTCGTGCGGTCGCGCTTCGATCCGGCGGCCGTCTGGCGCCGCTTCGCCGACGAGGTCCTGGCCGCCGGCGCACCGCTGTTCACGGACCTGTTCAGCCAGCGGCTGCGCGCGGACCCGCTGACGCTCCGCTCGCGCGTGAGGCGCCGCGCCGGGCTGCTCACCGAGGCCGCGCGGGAGGGCGAGACGTGCGTCGTCCGCTTCGCCGGCCGCGAGCTTCGGCTGCCGGCCGCGGCGTGGCCGGCGCTGCGCTTCGCCACCGCGGCCGGCGAGTTCGCCGTCGCGGACCTGCCCGACTGTCTGGACGCCGACGGCAAGCTGACCCTGGTGACGCGGCTCGTCCGGGAGGGGATTCTGCAACCCGGCCGGTGAAACCGGGCCGCCCGCCGGCCGGCCCGCGCCGGGGCACGGTTTGCGCCGCGCGAACGGGTCGATCTACAGTCCTGTGCGCTTCGGCTCCCGCGCTCCGGGTGCACCGCACAACACACGACAGTCGACGAAGACGATGCCCGGCCCGGGGCCGCGCGGGCCGCGGCCGGGCAGCGAGGAGGAAGCATGGACAGCAAGGCATCGGCGGTCTGGAAGGGCGATCTGAAGGGCGGCAGCGGCGCGATATCGGCCCCCAGCGGCGTCCTGTCCGGCGCGGAGTACACGTTCGCGACGCGGTTCGAGGGGCGCGCGGGGACGAATCCGGAAGAGCTCGTCGCGGCCGCCCACGCCGGCTGCTACTCGATGGCGCTGTCGCACGGGCTCGCCTCCGGCGGCCACACGCCGGACAGCGTGAGCACCACCGCCACGGTTTCGCTGGAATCGGTCGAGGGCGGGTTCGCCGTGACGAAGATCCACCTCGAGTGTTCGGCGCGGGTGCCCGGCATCAGCCGGGCGGCGTTCGACGAGAAGGCGAACGAAGCGAAGGCCGGCTGCCCGATCTCGAAGCTGATGAACGCCGAGATCTCCCTGAACGCCGTGCTGGAGTCGTAACCCGACGTTCGCCCCCGGGCCGGTCCGCGCCTCCGCGGCAGGAGGCGGCAGGATCGGCCGCGTATACTGGGCGGTCATGCGCATGCGCCGCGCGTTCACGCTCCTCGCGGCGACCGGCGTCCTGCTGCCGGCCGCCGCGGCGCCCGCCCGGCCGGCCGCGGCGGCGCTGTACCGTTGCGCGGACGCCGCGACGGTCGAGGTCGCCGCCCTGGGGCTCGACCTGTGCGACTCGGAGCCGACGGCGCGGCTGGCCGAGCGCGCCGAACCGGACAACCTGCAGAACCGCGACGGCGCGCTGGTCGTCGGGGTCCGGGACGGCGGCGTCGCCGCCCGCGCCGGAACCGAGCCGGGGGACGTGATCTACCGCGTCGCCGGTGTCGACGTGGCCGGGGCCGCCGAGGCCGCGGCGGGGCTGGCCGGCGTCGGCAGCGCCAGTGACACCCAGATCAACTTCCTGCGGCGGGGCCGCCCGTACCGCATCAAGTTGCGGCGCTGACCCGCCGCCGGCCGTTTCCGATACTCGCGCCCGCGGATCGTCGCCTCCATCCCGACGCCCGCGAGCGATTGGCCGTTTCGACACCCGCGCCCGCGGATCGTCCTTGAAGGGACGGTCCGGGCGCCCGCGCGTTATCCTCGTCCGGTGGGTCCTCTGCGAACCGTTCTCCCGCGAATCGCGGCGCTGGCGGCCGCGGCGTGGCTGATCGGGCCGCCCCGCCCGGCCGCCCATCCGCTGTCGTTCACGGAAGTGACGCTGACGCTCGGCGCCGGCGGCGCCTTCGAGGCCGATCTGATCTACGACCTCGACGCCCTGGCGCTCGGCGTCCCCCTCGACGCCGACGACGCGGAGCTGGCCGCGGCGCTCGGGAGCCTCTCCCCGGACGAGCTCGAGACGCGTCTGGCGCGCTTGCGCCGCCTCTTCGAGCGGCGCGTGCGGATCCGCTTCGACGGCGAACCGGCCCCGTTCCGGGTGTCGTTTCCCGACCACGGCACGCCCCGCGCCACCGAGGCGGACGTCCCGACCGTCCTCGGCCTGACCGCGCGGCTCGCCGGAGCGGTCCCGGAGGGCGCGGCCACGGTGGGGTTCTTCGCGTCGCGGGCGTTCGGCGAGGTGCACCTGACGATCCGCGACCCGGGGCGCGGCGTCGAGGCGCGCTCCGTGCTCGAACCCGGCGCCCGTAGCGACCCACTGGACCTGACCGCGCCGGCCGCGGCGCCCCGCGCGGCGGAGACGGCCCGCGGCTACCTGCGCCTGGGGTTCGTCCACGTCGTCCCGGAGGGACTCGATCACGTCCTGTTCGTGCTGGGACTCTTCCTGTCGAGCGCGCCGCTCCGGCCGCTCGTCTGGCAGGTGACGGCGTTCACGGCGGCCCACGCGGCCACGCTGACCCTGGCGGCGATCGGCGGCGTGACCCTGCCGCCGGGCGTGGTCGAGCCGCTGATCGCGCTGTCGATCGTCTACGTGGCGGTCGAGAACGTCCTGACCGGCCGGACGACCCGCTGGCGCCTGCCCGCCGTCTTCGGGTTCGGCCTGCTGCACGGGCTCGGCTTCGCCGGCGCGCTCGGCGGTCTGGGTCTGCCGGAGGGGGAGCGCCTGCTGGCGCTGGCCGCCTTCAACGCCGGGATCGAGCTCGGTCAGCTCGCCGTGCTCGCCGGCGCCGCGGCGGCCTGCGGCTGGTTCCGGTCCGCGCCGTGGTACCGGCGGCGGCTGGCCGCGCCGGCCTCGGCGGCCGTCGCCGCGGCCGGCGCGGCCTGGGCGGTGGAGCGCATCTTCTTCGCCTGACGGGCCGGATCGGACCGCGGGGGCCGTCAGCCCGACGCGCCTGCCGGCCCGGCCGGGCGCGTCCACGGGCGTCGCCAGCACGCGCCGGTCAGCCCGACGCGCCTGCCGGCCGGCCGCTGACGAGACGCCCCACCGCCTTCAGCTTGCCCCAGAAGAAGCCGAACTGCCCGAGCAGCGTGCCGTAGCCGAGCAGCAGGACCTGGTAGATGGGCAGCATCACGACCAGATAGACCGTCCACTGCACCCAGCCGGGCGCCGTCTCCGGCAGGAGGTACGCGATCACGGGCCCCTTCAGGCGGAGCGTCGTCAGGCCGGCGAGCGAGAAGGCCGCGAGGACGGCGATCAGGCCCCAGAAGCCGACCCCCCAGCGCGCCTTCATCCGCTCGAAGACGCTCACCGGCCCGCACCCCGGCCGAGCGGCGTCCGCCGCGGCCGGCGGCGCGCCCGCCCCGGAGCGGACGCCCCGGCCGCTGCGCCGCACGGCCGGGGCGGCGTCCCGGCCCGATCCGCAAAACGTGACTTGCCGCTCAAGACGCGCAACCTCCTCCTCCTCGTCGCCGACGCACCGTCCCGCGCGCGCCCGAACGGGACTTGGGTGAGCACGTGACGGAGTGGGGCCGCGGGCACCGTCCCGCGCGCGCCCGAACGGGACCTTCTTCGCATCGGCATACGCGACGCCGGGCGCACCGTCCCGCGCGCGCCCGAACGGGAACTACCACGGGACGTGAAAGCATTGTCTGACTACCACCGTCCCGCGCGCGCCCGAACGGGACCGCTCGGGCGTCGACGTCGGGCCGGCCGGCCGCCACCGTCCCGCGCGCGCCCGAACGGGACGCCACATGATGCAGCCGCTCGACCGCTTGGTGGGGGACACACCGTCCCGCGCCCGAACGGGACGATATCACGGCCGTTCGCACCCGGGCCGGAAACCGGCGCCGGGCCGCCGGGGAGCGGCCGGCCGGAACGGGGCCGCGGCCCCGGACGCCCCGGACGCCGCGGGGCGGCGTGATAAGATTTCCCGCCGCAGGATCGAAACATTCCACATCAATGAAGGATTGCCGGATGACCAAGACTGCCCACGGCGTCACCCCGCGCCCGGGAGCCCTGACCGTCCTCGTGCCGTGCCTCATGCTCTTCGCCGCCGCCGCGGCGGCCCAGGACTGGCCGAGCTGGCGCGGCCGGCAGCAGACCGGCGTCTCGGACCAGACCGGGCTCGTTTCGAGCTGGTCGGCCGACGGCGAGAACCTGATCTGGTTCCAGGAGTATATCGGCCGTTCGACGCCGGCCGTCTTCGACGGGCGGGTGTGCGCCAACGGCCGCACCGGGGACGGCGTCGAGAAGAAGGAAGTCGTCACCTGCTGGAACGCCGAGAACGGCTCGAAGCTGTGGGAGCGCACCTTCAGCGTGCTCAACACCACCGTGCCCTTCAACCGCGTCGGCTGGGGCAGCGTGACCGGGGATCCCGAGACCGGGCATCTCTACGCGCTGAACGTCGACGGCCACCTGCATTGCTTCGACCGCGAGGGCGCCGTCGTCTGGAGCTGGCGCCTGGCGGAGGACCTGGGCCGCGCGTCCGGCTACGGCGGGCGGACGTCGACGCCGATCATCGACGAGGACCGGCTGATCCTCGGCGTGATCGGCTCGGCCTGGGGCAGCCTCGGCGGTCCCCCGCGGCACCGGTACGTGGCCTTCGACAAGCTGACCGGCCGGGTGCGCTGGGTGTCGACGCCGGGCGGGCAGCCCGCCGACATGAACACGCAGTCGGTGCCCGTCGTCGCCGTCGTCGACGGCCGGCGGCTGATCATCGACGGCAACGCCGACGGACACGTCTACGCCCTGCAGGCGCGCACCGGCGTCAAGGTCTGGGAGTTCCACCTGAGCCAGCGCGGCATCAACGTGTCGCCGGTCGTCGACGGCGCGACCGTCTACGTCGCCCACAGCGAGGAGAACGTCGACCGGGGCACGATGGGCCGCGTGGTGGCGATCGACGCGCGCGGCCGCGGCGACGTGACGGCCAGCGGCGAGCTCTGGCGCATCGACGACCTGGCCGTCGGGTTCTCCTCGCCGCTCATCCACGACGGCACGCTCTACGTCATCGACAACTCCGCGAACCTCGTCGCCGTCGACGCGGCCAGCGGGGCCGTTCGGTGGGAGCACAGCATCGGCAACGTCGGCAAGTCCTCGCCGGTCTGGGCCGACGGCAAGCTCTACCTGACCGAGACCAACGGCAACGTGCACGTCCTGCGGCCGGGTCCGGACGGCCCGGCCGTCCTCGACCACGACGAGCTCGCGGTGGCGGACGGCCGCTACGCGGAGATCTACGGCTCGTTCGCCCCCGCCTACGGGCGGCTCTACGTCACCGCCGAGTCGGGCGTCTACTGCATCGGCGATCCGGACGCGCCGTTCTCCGCCGCGCCCGCTCCCTCTCCCGCGCTGGGGCCCGAGACCGCGCCGACGGGCACGGTGGCGAACCTGCAGGTGGTGCCGGCCGAGGTCATCGCGGCCGCCGGCGAGACCATCGACTTCCGCCTGCTGGCGTTCGACGAGAACGGGCAGCCGGCGCCGGTCCCGGGCGCGTCCTGGACCCTGGAGGGACTGACCGGCTCGCGGCTGCGCGTCAACGGCGAGTTCCAGTCGAGCCCGCGGTCGACCAACCAGGCCGGCCTGGTGACCGCGACGGCCGGCGGCGTCTCCGCCTCGGCGCGCGTGCGCGTCTTCTCTCCGCTGCCGTGGACCGAGAACTTCGAGAACGGACGCCCGGCGCACTGGATCGGCGGCGGCGGCAGCCTGGCGGCGGTCGAGCTCGACGGCGAGCAGGTCTTCCGCAAGGGGGCGTCGCGCACCGGCATCCACCGGCACGCCATCTACGTCGGCCCGTCGTACCTGTCGAACTACACGGTGCAGGCCGACGTGATGTCCACCCGGCGCGGCCGGCGGCGGCCCGACGTCGGGCTGATCAACAGCGGTTACACCCTGGACGTGCAGGGCAACCACCAGCGCATCGAGGTCCGTTCCTGGGCCGCCGAGCTGCGCATGGCGCAGCGCTTCCCGTTCGCGTGGGAGCCGGACGTGTGGTACACCATGAAGCTGCGCGTCGACACCGACGACGAGCGGGCGCTGATCCGCGGCAAGGTCTGGCCGCGCGGCGAGGACGAGCCCGCCGACTGGACGGTGACGGTCGAGGACCCGGAGCCGGTGCGCGCGGGAAGCCCCGGCCTCATCGGCTACTCGCCGATCGACATCTACTACGACAACGTCCGCGTGATGGAGAACCCATGACTCGACAGGCCCCGATCGCAGCCACCGCCTTCCTGCTGGCCACCGCCCCCGCCGCGGCCCAGGAAGTCGCGATGTTCGGCAACACGCCGTCCCGGAACATGGTGTCGGAAGACACCGGCATCGTCAGCGAGTGGGACGTCGACAGCGGCAGGAACGTGCTCTGGTCGCAGCCGGTCGGCTCGCAGGCCTACGGCGGCCCGGTGGTCGCCGACGGGCGCGTCTACGTGGGCACCAACAACGAGGGGCGCCGCGACCCGTCCATCGAGGGCGACAAGGGCGTCGTCATGGCGTTCGACGCGGCCACCGGCGACTTCATCTGGCAGATGGTCCACCCGAAGCTGTCGTCCGGGCGCGTCAACGACTGGCCGCTCCAGGGGGTCTGCTCGACCGCCTTCCTGGAGGACGGCCGCATCTACTACGTGTCGAACGAGGCGCACGTGGTCTGTCTCGACGCCGAGGGGCTGGCCGACGGCAACGACGGCCCCTTCCTGGACGAGATCGAGACCGGCCCCCTGGCGGGCGACGTCATCTGGTCGTACGACATGATCAGCGAGCTCGACGTCTTCCCGCACAACCTCGCCACCGGCTCGCCGCTCGTCGTCGGCGACGTGCTCTACACGGTGACGAGCAACGGCGTCGACGAGGGGCACGTCAACGTCCCGTCGCCCTTCTCGCCCGACTTCATCGCGCTCGACAAGAACACCGGCGAGCTGCTGTGGGAGAGCAACCCGGTGGGCGAGAACGTCCTGCACGGCGCCTGGACGAACCCGGCGTACGCCGAGATCGGCGGCCGCGGGCAGGTCATCTTCCCCGGCGGGGACGGCGTGGTCTACAGCCTCGACGCCGAGACCGGCGAGCTCGTCTGGCAGTTCGACTGCAACCCGGAGGGCTCCGAGTGGATCCTCGGCGGCCGCGGCACGCGCAACAACATCCTGGCGACGCCGGTGGTCCACGACGACAAGGTCTACATCGGGGTCGGCCAGGACCCGGAGCACGGCGAGGCGCCCGGCCACTTCTACGCCATAGACGCCACCGGCGCGGGCGACGTGACCGACACGCACCTGGTCTGGCACCGCGGCGGCGAGGACTTCTACCGCACCATGTCGACGGCGGCCATCGCCGACGGCGTGTTGTACATCTCCAGCCTGTCCGGCTTCCTGCACGCGCTCGACCCGCAAACCGGCGAGCACTTCTGGACCTACGACACCTTCGCCGCCGTCTGGGGCTCGCCCTTCGTGGTGGACGGCAAGGTCTTCCTCGGCGACGAGGACGGCGACGTGGTGGTCCTGCGGGCCGGCCGGGAGCTGGAGGTCATCGGCGAGTACAACCTCGGCGCCGCCGTCTACTGCACGCCGGTCACCCGGGACGGGGTGCTCTACGTCCTGACCCGCAACCGCATCTGGGCGTTCCGGGAAGGCGCGCGGTCCGAGCCGTTCTGATGCGGAGCCGCTCCACGATGATGGAAGCGCGGGCGGCGAAGGCCCGGCGTGGAGGGCGCCCGTGGCCCTGACGCCCTCCACGATGCTCGAGCTCGGGACGCGCGCCCCCGACTTCACGCTGCCCGACGCCCGCGGCAACCCGGTGGCGCTGGCGGAGTTCGCCGGCGCGCCGGCCACCGTGGTCGTCTTCCTGTGCAACCACTGCCCGTACGTCAAGCACCTGAAGACGGCCCTGGCGGAGTTCGCGCACGAGTACGCGACGCGCGAGGTGGCCGTCGTCGGCATCAACCCGAACGACGCCGAGACGCATCCCGAGGACGGCCCCGACGCGATGCTCCGGGACGTGGCCGAGTTCGGGTACGCCTTCCCCTACCTGATCGACGCGACCCAGGAGGTCGCCCGGGCCTACCGCGCCGCGTGCACCCCCGACTTCTACGTCTTCGACGCGGACCTGCGCCTCGTCTACCGGGGACGGTTCGACGACAGCCGGCCCGACAACGGCGTCCCCGTGACCGGCCGCGACCTGCGGGCGGCGGTCGACACCGTCCTCGCCGGCCAGGCGCCCGCCGGCGAGCAGAAGCCCAGCCTCGGCTGCAACGTCAAGTGGAAGCCGGGGAACGAGCCCGACTACTTCGGATAGGCGAGGCAGCGCCGTTCCCCGCCGATCGAATACAGATCCACGCGGGCGACAGCGAGGTCAGCGTTCGACGAGCGGCCCCAGCGACGCCAGCACGAACTCCAGCAGGGTCTCGGCGGCGAGCTCGCCGATGCCCGGATGGCGGGCGACCACCCGCTCGTCGTCGAACACGCGCCGGCCGCGCACGTAGGCCGTCCGCCCCACGAGCACGGGCGGGTCGCGGCTGCCGTCGAGCGCCACCTCGATGGCGTCGCGGCTCGACCCCGCGGCCACCAGGCGCACCGCTCCGACCGGCGTCTCGACCGCGAAGCGATGCCCCTCGGCCTTGAGCGCGGCGGCCACCTTGCGGAAGAGCGGCGCCGCCACCGCGTGCAGGACGCGCTCGGCGTCCTCCTCGGCCGCGGCCGAGGCGAGGCGCCTCTCGCGGGCCTTCGCCCGCGCGTCGTCGAGGGCGCGCCGCACGCGGCGGCGCACTTCACCGGTGTCCATCCGCCCGTCCGCTCCGGGGCGCCGCGCCCGCCTCGTAGATCCGCACCAGCTCGATCAGCTTGTAGCCGCGCGTCTGGTACGGCGGGACCACGCGCTCGGTGCGCAGGTACTGGATCATGCCCGGGTCGGCGTAGTCGGGCTCGCCCAGGTCCGGCTCCTCCGCCAGGGCCGCCTCCAACCCGTCCATCGTCATCACCTTCTCGGTGACGGTCCGCCGGACGGGGACCACGCCCCACAGGCGGCGGCGCTCCCGCCGTTCGCGGGTCCGGAAGCGGACGTAGATCTCGTTGCTGATGAAGTTGTAGTCGACCTCCGCCCGCGTGGCCTCGGCGTCCTCGACCCGCAGGAACGCCACGTCGCCGCGCTCGGCGAGCCACGCCAGCAACTGCTCCGTGAAGTCGCCTTCGCCCGACCACCCCTGCCGATCGACGTCCATCGACTCCGCCCGTTTCAACGGCCCGGCGCCACCAGCAGCTTGGCCGCCGCCCGCATCCCGATCATGACCGGCCGGCCGGACGCGGCGCGGACGTCCACGTGGTCGGCGGCCTCGTTGCGCGCCGCGACGCGGATCGACTGCCCCGGCGTCAGGCCGTGGCTCTCCAGGAACCGCAGGAACGCCGCGTCCTGATCCGTCACCCGGGTCAGGACGACCGGCGTGTCCAGCGGACAGGTCAGCAGACTGTCGTAGCGCGGCCTGGCGATGGCGCCCTGCGGGTCGGGGATCGGGTCGCCGTGGGGGTCGACCGCCGGCCTGCCCAGCAGGGCGTCGATCCGTTCGACGAGACCGTCGGAGGCGGCGTGCTCCAGCCGCTCCGCCTCGTCGTGCACCTCGGCCCAGCTCATGTCGAGGACCTTCACCAGGAACAGCTCGATCAGACGGTGGCGGCGCAGCACCAGCGCGGCCTGCTTGCGGCCCGCCGGCGTCAGCCGCACGCCGGCGTACGGCTCGTGGCGCACCAGCCCGGAATCGGCCAGCGCCTTGACCATGGTGGTCGCGGTGCCCGGCACGACGCGCAGCGCGCTGGCGAGCCGCCCCATCGGGACGCGGGACCCCTCGTCGCCCTGCGCCACGGCGGCCTGATAGATGGCCTTGAGGTAGTTCTCGACCGTGCTCGACGGCGCCATCGGCGCCAGAAGCGTACCACGGCGCGGGCCGGAAGTCCGCGCCGTTCTGCGGCGCGGACTCCTAGAGCGAGTCGAGGAAGGCGGCCAGCGCCTCGCGGTCCGCCGGCGCGAGCCGCTCGAAGCCCTCCCGCGCCGGGGCGGCCTCGCCGGCGTGCCGCCGGACGGCGTCGAGCGCCGTCGCCGCGCTGCCGTCGTGCAGCAGGGGCCGGCGGAACCGCAGCCCCCACAACGGCGGAGTCCGCAGTTCCGCCGGCCCGGCGCCGGCCTGCCCGATGCCGTCGCCGGCGCCGACGTCGTGCAGCAGCAGGTCCGAGAACAGCGGGACCGGCCGCCGGTCGAACAGGGGGTTGCGGCTCGGTCCGGTCACGAGGACCGGCACGTGGCACGCCGCGCAGCCGATGGCGTCGAAGACCCGGCGGCCGGCCCGCGCCCGCGGCGTGGCCGGTCCGCGGGCGGGCGGGGCCAGCAGTCGCATGAACGACTCGAAGTTGTCGATGCCGCGCCGCCCGGTGGACGGTTCGGCGACGTCCTCCGGGTCGGGCGCCGCGTCGCAGAGCTCGAGCTGCCGCGCGGACAGGCGGAAGGTGAGCTCGGCGGGGAACAGGTCGTTGGTGATGCCCATCTCGTTGCGGTAGGCGTCGGCCCCGAAGTCGAGCAGCGTCGCGCGCTGCGACTTCCACCCGAAGCGGCCGACCCTCCACTCCCCCGTCAGCAGGTCGGGAACCAAAGGAGCGCGGCCGCTGACGCCGTCGCGGTCGCGGTCCTCGGGGTCGGCCAGCGCCTGCAGGGCCGCGTCGGGGATCGCCTCGATCAACCCGGCGCCGAACAGCGGGATGGGGACGCGCCGGGCGATGACGTTCGCCTCGGCCGGGATCACGGACTGGCAGGCGTGGGTCGGGATGGAGAAGATCTGGAACAGCGAGCCCCGGCCCGGCTCGACGTCCCGGTACGTCCCGTCCGGCTCGCGGACGCCGGCGCGGGTGGTGGTCATCGGGGCGACGCCGCCGACGGCCGGCACGTTGTGGCAGCCCGCGCAGCTCGTGTTGTTGTAGGCCGGCCCCAGCCCCTCCTCGACGTCCTCCACCTCCAGAAAGTCCTCGAGGCCGAGCCTGAACTCCTCGAGCTCCGCCGGCGTCAGGCCCGGCAGCGGATCGCCGGGCCGAACCTGCCGCGCCGGGGTCTGCGCCGACGCCGGAACCGCCGGCGCCAGCAGCAGCGCCGCGGCCGCCGGCACCGCGGCCGCCAGCACCGCGGCCGCCAGCACCGCCGCGGCCGCCAGCGCCCATGCCGGCCCCCGGGTCATCGCTCCCCGGCGGGCTCCTCGACGACGACGGCCCCGCGCATGAAGTTGTGGCCGGCGCCGCACAACCGCGAACACTCGAACTCGAAACGCCCGGCCTCGGCCGCCTCGAAGACGACCACCGCTTCGCCCTGCCGCCGCTTGGGCACCAGCAGGTTCACGTCGCGGCCGACGATGCGGAAGCCGTGCAGGGTGTCGTCGCTGCGGATGCGCAGCTCCAGCGTGGTCCCGCGCGCCACGCGGATCTCGGACGGCGTGAAGGCGAACCGCTCGGCCAGGATGCGGACGACGCGGCGCTCGCCGTCCGCCCCGGCGTCGACGCCGAGCAGGAGCGCGCCGGCGGTCAGCCCGGCCGCGGCGAACCGCCCGCGCTTCAGAACCACCACCCCAGCCCCACGTTGAGGGAGTTCGGCGCCGCGACGACGGCGCTCCGGTTGCGCAGCACCGTGTAGTCCACCTTGACGGCGACGTCCGGGTCCGGGAACCACGTGGCGCCGACGATCCAGGCGTCGCGGTCGAACGCGGGCAGCGGCTCGAACCCCGCCGGCATCCGGTGCTGCGTGTCGAAGTTCTCGTAGCGCAGGAACACCGCCACCTCGCGCGGCGCCGGACGGGGAACGACGAACCAGGATCCTTCCACGTAGAAGCCGCGCATTCGCTCGGCCGCGTTGGGACTCACGCCCGTCAGCCGCTGCACGGCCCGGTTCAGCTCCCCCATGCCGTCGAGGAACACCTGCGCCCAGAGTCCCCGCAGCGCGAGCTCGCCCGCGCGGTAGCGGCCGTCGGCCTCGACCAGCGTCACGCGCGAATCGGCGCGCGGGAACGCGAAGCCCGTCTCGCCGCTCCAGACGCTGGCCCCGAGGGTCAGGCCCGGCGTTCCGACGTACTCCACGCGCCCGGTCCCGGCCACGTGGCGGGCGTTCGCCTCGGCGCCCTTCTGCCGCCCGTCCCGCAACCCCTCCTCCGCGCCGAACCGCGACGCGTCGAGCGTCTCCATCGCGTAGGCCCGGTAGCGGAACCCGCCCCGCAGCTCGCCGTGCACGCCCGCGCCGGCGCCGAACCAGGTGGTCGGGATGACGAGGGTCTCGACGAACGGCCGCTCGACCCCGTGGAACACCGGCGGCTCGTGGCGCTCGTTGATGATCCCGACCGGCGCCAGCACCATCCCCGCCCGCAGGTTGAAGGGCCGGCTCAGCAGGAAGTCGACGTACGCCTGCTCCAGCTCCAGCTCGCCGCCGGTCTCCGGCGACACGACCGCGTGCTCCAGCTCCAGCTCCGACACGAAGCGGACGCGCTCCGAGAAGGCGTGGGTGAAGAGCAGCACGAAGCGGTGGAAGTCGAGCACGGGGTCGGCGTGCTGCGCGTCGTTGACGTGGAAGTCCATGTACCCGGAGATCGGGCCGGTCCGGGACGCCGCGGCGCCGCCCGCCGCCGCGGGCGGCTGCGCGGACGCGGACGCCGCCCAGCCGGCCAGCAGCAGCGCCGCCGCCGTTCCGCGGGCCGAGAACCGTGTTTTCGTGCGATGCATGCTCTGTGTTTTGAGTATTCAAAACCATCCCCGCGCCGCTGTCAAGGCGGGCCGGCGCGTGGCGGACCGCATTCGCGTGCAGCCCGCGGTTCAGCGGCCACGTGCCGAGTCCTGCACACCCGGACCGGAATTGACGCGACACAGGGCGGCGTGCAACGATGCCCGCGAGAAATCGGACGCAGGCGGTTGAACGATCGTCCCGCGGTCACCCGCGCCCGGTCCCGCCTGTCAGCGTTGTGGCTTGATGCCCGAGATATCGCGGTTCTACGGGATCGAGCCCCTGCGATGACCGAGGTTCGGACGGACCACGCTCTCCATCGCGTCACGTCGTTCACGATAGTCGGTCCGTTCGTGCTGAACGTCGGGTTCGACGACGGAACGCGACAGCGGATCGACTTCCGGCCGGTGTTGCGCGGGGAGCTGTACGGCCCTCTTCGCGACGTCGGGACGTTCGAACGGGTCGCGATAGATCCGGTGGCGCGCACTCTCGTATGGCCGAACGGCGCGGACTTCGATCCCGCCACCCTCCACGACTGGCCGGCCGCCGGACGACGGATGATCGAGCGGGCTCGACACTGGCCGCCCACGCAATCAGGCAGCCGCCGCCCCATGACCGACGATGCAGCGGCCAGCCGCCGCCGCATCATCGGCATCGACTTCGCCACCGAAGGCTCCAGGACGGGTCTGGCGCTGGCCGTCTTCGACAACGGCGAACTGCGGATCGACCAGGCGACGGTCGGTGACCGACGCCATTGCCCCCGGTCCATCGTGCTGGAATGGCTGACCGACTCCGACGACGCGACGTTGCTGGCCATCGATGCTCCGCTCGGCTGGCCGGAACCGCTGGTGACGTCGCTCACGTCACACACTGCCGGCGCCAGGATAGCTGCGCCGGCCAATTGCATGTTTCGTCGCGAGACCGACAGGTTCGTCCAGCGAGAGCTCCGCAAGACGCCGCTCGACGTCGGTGCTGACCGCATAGCGCGGACCGCTCATGCAGCCCTTCGTCTACTGGGAGAACTGCGAGACGAACTCGGCGCCGCGATTCCCCTGGTCTGGCAACCGTCGGACGCAACCGAACACGCGGTGATCGAGGTGTATCCCGCGGCGACGCTGGAAGCTCATGGAATCCGGTCGAGCGGCTACAAGGCAACGAAGGACAGGGATCTCCGTGGCAGGATGCTGGAGGACCTGCATTCGAAATCGAACGTACGGAACATGGAACCGCCGGTACTGGACGATCTCTCCCGTAATGCCGACATGCTGGACGCCGCCGTTTGCGCGCTGGCCGCCGTGGACTTCATCACCGGGCGGGCGATGCCCCCGCCCGATCGACGGCTGGCCGAGCGCGAGGGCTGGATCTGGACCGCCCGGCGCGTAACCGCCGCCTCTCGCCGAGCTTTCGCGTCGCGACCTGTACGCCACGTGGCGGTCAATTCACCAGGTCGGCGACTTTGACGTCGAAGCCGACCCGCAACCCTGGCCAGGAGTCTGCGCCGTAGAACGGCGCGGACTCCTGCGGGCCCGGATGGGCGCCGAGCGGAGCCGTCAGGCGACGGTTGGCGGGCGGGGTCTGCGCCGTAGAACGGCGCGGACTCCTGGAGCGGTCAGGATGGGCACCAAGCGGAGCCGCAAGGCGACGCTTGGTGGACGCTAGTCTCCCGGCCCGCCGCCCGGCCGGAAGGTGGCGAAGGAGGTCGGCGTCTCCCAGACCGTGACCCGCACCACGGGAAACCCGTGGTCGCGGGTCTTCTCGAAGATGAGGCGGGCGATGTGCTCCACGGTCGGGTTCTCGTCGCTGACGAAGACCGGCTCGCCGAGCGCGCGCAACGGCTCGATCAGCGGGTCGTCGCGGTGGAGGATCATCTTGTGGTCGAGTTCGCGGTCGATCCAGCCCTTGATGCTGCGCTTGATGTCGCTGAAGTCGCACACCATGTGGCGGTCGTCGAGCGACTCGGCGCGCACCTCAACCTCGGCCACGGCGTTGTGCCCGTGGGGATGCTTGCAGACGCCGTCGTAGTTCAGCAGGCGGTGCCCGTAGCAGAAATCGATGCGCTTGGTGACCGAGTACATGGGCATGCTCGCGACGCCGGCCCAGGGGCGGCGGCGCGTCGAATGCTAGCACACGGCGATCGGGACGTTCGTCCGGAACGGCTCGCGCGCCCGCGCGGGGACGGCGCACCTCCGCCTCGGACGGGCCGCCGAAGACGCGCGGCTCGCGCGCCCGCGCGGGGACGGCGCCAGGGCGTGCCGTCCGGACTCTCCTGGCGCGCGAACGCCTCGGCGACGCCGTCCGCCAGGTGGCCGGCGATCTCGCGCATGGCCGGCTTCAGGTCCGCGCCCGCCTTGCGCAGGCGTTCCAGGGCCTTGCGGACTTCACGGTCGTCGTACTTGATCTCGATGCGCATGCGCGACAGAATACAGGGAGCCGGAGGCGCGGAAGTGCGGGCGCCCGCCAGGGCGCCCGGCGTGGGTGTACGCACACGGCCTGTTCCGTGAAGAATCCGCGCGCCTGACTGACGCAGGTTCTCAGTCCTCTGCCGGCGCTTCCCCTCTCCGGTAGAGCAGGTGCCCCCTGCGCCGATCGTTGAGCTTCTGGATGCTCTTGATGGGGGCTCGCGCGCCCGCGCGGGGACGGCGCGTCATCCATCATCTCCTGCTCCTTCCTTCGGCCGGATCGCGCGCCCGCGCGGGGACGGCGCTCTGCAGCGCGTAGCTGGTGGGCGCGGCACACCGAGGAACGGTTCGCGCGCGCCCGCGCGGGGACGGCGCGGGCCGGGGAACCGCGGTGCTAGTATGGCCGCCCATGACGGAGGACTCCGGGACGCCCCGGCCGGACGGCGGGGAGGCCGAGACGGACACGGCGGAGACGATCCGCACGGCGGTGCTGTGCTCGGCCGGCCTCGACAGCGCCGTGCTGCTGGCGAGCGAGATGGAAGCGGCCGGCGGGGAGGCCGGCGGGGCCGCCCGCGTGCGGCCGGTCTACGTGCGCAGCGGCCTGGCGTGGGAGACAGAGGAGTTCCGGCTGGCGGAACGGCTGATCGCGGCGCCGCCCTTCGCCGGCCGCGTCGCGCCGCCGGTCCGCCTGGACTGTCCCGTGACGGACACCTACCGGCCCGGCCACTGGGCGCTGACCGGCAGGGCGCCGGCCTACGCCACGGCCGACGAAGAGGTCTATCTGATCGGGCGCAACGTGCTCCTGCTGGCCAAGGCCGCGGCCTGGTGCGCCGTCCACGGCGTGGACCGCATCGCCCTCGGGCCGCTCGCCGGCAATCCGTTCCCCGACGCCACGCCCGAGTTCTTCGCGGCCATGGAGCGGGCGCTGTCGCTCGGCCTCGGCCGCGGGTTGCGGATCGCGACCCCGTTCCGGCATCTCTCGAAGGCCGAGGTCATCGCGCGCGGGCGGACGCTCGGCGTGCCCTTCGAGCTGACGCTGTCGTGCATGAACCCGGCGGACGGGCGGCACTGCGGCCGCTGCAGCAAGTGCCGCGAACGCCTGGAGGCGTTCGAGAGGGCCGGCGTCGCCGACCCGGCGCCGTACGCGTTCCGGCCGGCCGACGCCGCGACCGGCGTCTGAACCCCGCTCGGCCTCCCGACGGGGCGGTCCGTCCGGTGCCCGGTGGGAAGGTCCCCGGGCGAGGGCATCCCCGCGTCCCACCGGGGCGGTCCGTCCGGTGCCCGGTGGGAAGTCGCGGCCGGCATCCGACCCTCCCGACGGGTCCGGTGGAAGCGACACCGGCCGGTTCCGCTACGTCGGCGGCCCGGCGCGCCAGCACGTCGGTCAGCGCCGCGTCCGGTGGAAGCGGCCCGGCCGATCCCGCTTTACGACCCGGCGCCGGCCGCGCGGGCCGCCCGCGCCCGCCGCTCGAGCGCCTCGGCGAGCGCGTCCCGCCGGCGCAGCAGTTCCTTCCGCTTGCGGCGGCCCCGCTCGGAACCGGCCGCGTACTCGCAGAACAACGGGAACGCGATGGTCGAGTCGGCGTAGACGACGACGGTGTCCGGCAGCACGCCCGGATTGACCTTGCCCCAGCTCACCGCCTCGGCCGGGGTGGCGCCCGACAGCCCGCCCCACACCACCTGGTCGGTGGTGATCTGGATGAAGTAGTCGTTGCCGCCCTTCGGGATGCCGTACACCTCCCACAGCGTCGGCTGCCCCTGGAGATAGAAGTTCTTCGGCGACCCGCCGCCCAGGATCACGCAGCCGTTCTTCTCGGCGGCCAGGATGATGGCGCACACCTCGTTGACGTCGCGGCTCGGGTCGAGGATCAGCCCGCCGCGCTCGACGAGACGGTGGTAGGCGACGTTCATGCCGATGGAGCTGTCGCCGGGCGAGGACGTGTAGATCGGCACGCCCGCCGCCGCCGCCTTGGCCAGCACCGAGTATTCCTCGCACCCGGCCCGCCGGTCGAGCAGGTCGCGGCCGAGGCGGTGGTGGAGCTCGGCGCTCGACGTGGGGCCGTCCAGCCCGGAGCGCGCCAGGAACTCCCGGACCCAGGCGTCGGTCTCCAGCAGCACGGTGGCCGGAAACAGCACGTCGTAGATGCGGATGACCCCGTCCTCGTGCAGCTCGACGTCGTCGAGGAAGGGCGACCCGCGGTGCAGGGTGAAGTTCAGCGCGAAGTGCAGGTCGTGGTAGAGGTTCGCCCCGGTGCTGATCACGAAGTCGACGAGACCGCGGTCGAGCAGCTCGATGACGCAGCCGCCGAGCCCCGCGGGGGTCAGGGCGCCGGCCATCGTCAGGCCGACGGTGGTGTCGTGGGCCGGGTCCAGCATCCGGTCGGTGAAGACGTGGCAGGCCTCCGACAGCCGCCCCGCGTTGAACGCCTGGAACCCTTCGTCGATCAGCGCGCGGACGCCCGCGTCGCCCCGCGGGCGGTAGTAGCGGATCGGCTTGCCGCGCAGATGGCGGGCGGCCGGGGTGTCGGCGGCGCCAGCGGGGGTGTCGGCGGCGCCGGGCGGCGTGGCGGCAGTTCCGGGCGAGCGGTGCGGCATGGACCGGAATCGTAGCACCCGCCCGGCGGCGCTCCACCCGGCCGGGGCGGAGCCGCGCCGCGTGCTTCCCGAAGGATATGAACGTCACGCCGCCCGCGGTCACTCCACCCGGCCGGGGCGACGCCGCGCCGCGTGCTCCCGGAACGATTATGAACGTTGCGCCGCGCGGGTCACTCCACCCGGCCGGGGCGGCGCCCGCCGGTCCATGGAGGCGACCTCGTCTATCCCGGGGACCCGCCCGGGCACTCCACCCGGCCGGGACGGCGCCCGCCGGCCCATGGAGACGGCTTCGTCGATCCCGGGACCCGCCCGGGGTCACTCCACCCAGTCGGGGCGGCGCCCGCCGAGCGCGGCCAGGACGAGGGCCGCGCCGGTCGCGCCGGCCACCAGGCCCAGGCCGTCCGACACCCAGCTCTCCCACGGGGCGTCCACCGCCGCCAGCCAGCCCGCCCCGCCGGCGCAGGCGAGCCCGGCGGCCAGGGCCGCAGGCCGGTTGAAGGCCAGTCGCAGGAGCAGCCCGCGCAGCCGGCGGATCGGTGTCGGCACGGTTCGAGCGCCCCCGCCGGCCGTCACATGCCGGTCGCGTGGTACCCGCCGTCGACCATCAGCACCTCGCCGGTGATCCCGCGGCCGCCCGGCCCGAGCAGAAAACGGACCGCGGCGGCGACCTCGTCGGCGTCGACGGTGCGCGCGAGCGGCGCGCTGTCGCGGTAGTGCTGCAGGATGCGGCTGAACTCGGGGATCCCGGAGGCCGCCAGCGTCTTGATCGGCCCCGCGGAGACGGCGTTGACGCGGACGTTCCGCGGCCCGAAGTCGTTCGCCAGGTAGCGCACGGACGCCTCGAGCGCGGCCTTCGCGACGCCCATGACGTTGTAGTGCGGAAACACGCGCTCGCTGCCGAGGTAGGTGAGCGTCACGATGCTGCCGCCGCCGCGGCGCTCCATGAGCGGCGCGGCCCCGCGGGCCAGCGCGACGAGCGAGTAGGCGCTGACGTCGAGCGACTGCGCGAAGTCGGCGCGGCGCGTCTCGAAGAACGGCTCCGAGATGGCTTCGCGCGAGGCGAACGCCACGGCGTGCACCAGGAAGTCGAGTCCGCCGTGGGCCTCTTCGACCCGCCGGAACAACTCCGCGACGGCCTCGTCGTCCGTCACGTCGCACGGCGCGAGTTGCGGCGGCGTGGCGAGGGTCTCGGCCAGCTTGACGACGTTGGACTCGAACCGCTCCGTGGCGTAGCTCAGGGTCAGCCGGGCGCCGGCCTCGTCCGCGGCCCGGGCGATGGCCCAGGCCAGTGAGCGCTTGTTGGCGACGCCGACGATCAGACCGTTCCTGCCGGCCAGCTCACCCATGCGGCGTCATCACCGGGACCGGCCCCGGCCGCGCCGGGACGGCCGCGTCCGGGCGCCCGGACGCGCCTCGCGCGGCGCCTGGTTGCCGGAGGAGCGATTGCCGCCGGGCGCGCCGCCGGCGTGCCGGCGGTCATTGGACGAGCGGGGCGGGCCGCCGCGCCCGCGGCCCGGCTTCCGGTCGGCCGGCGGACCCTCCCGGACGTTCCCGTCGGCCTGCTGGTGCATCGTGAACACCGGCGGCTCGCGCGGCGGCGGCGGCGCGCCGTCCGGGTGCTTCAGCGTGGCCCGGATCAACGGCCGGCGGACCGACCCCTCGCGTTCGGCGTCGCCCCCGGCCTCCGCCGCCGGCGTCACCCGGTCTTCGCGCGAACCCTCGTCCACAGTGTCACCCTCGCGGACCTGCCGCTGCCCCATCTGGTGCCCCCGAACAATCAGAACGCCGTTGGAAAAGGCGGGACCTGGAAAAGCCGGCGCGCAAGGACGCCGAGTCTAGCAGAGCCGGCGAACGGGAGCAAACCGCGCCCCGGCCCGGCGCAACCTCCCGCTGACGGCCGTGCTCACCGCCCGCGCATGACCGGAAACCGGCCGGCGTCAAGGTCCCGGGCGCAACCTCCCGCTGGCGACTGTGCTCACCGCTCCGGCCGGAGGCGATTGTCGCGCACCGGCGCGCCGCCGGCGCAACCTCCGTTAGCGGCGGCCGTGCTCGCCGACCCAGGCGCGGACCGCGGCCAGCGCGTCGGCGACCGCCCCGGGAGCCGTCGACTGCGGCGTCCGCCGCGCGGCGACGGACGCCCGGATCGTCACGCGGTCCGCGACGTCGGCCCCGAAGCGGGCGTCGTAGCCGCGCCATTCCTCCGGCTCCAGCGAATCGAAATCGCGCCCCTGCGCGAGCAGGTCGCGCACGATGGCGCCCACCGTCTCGTGGGCGCGGCGGAACGGCACGCCGCGGCCGACCAGATGATCGGCCACGTCCGTCGCCAGCAGCATGCCGCCGGCCGCGGCCTCCGCGCGCGCCGGCCGCGGCTCGATGCTCTCCACCACCGCGGCCGTGGCCCGCAGCGACGCCAGCACCTGGTCCTCGGCGTCGAAGAGCGCCTCCTTGTCCTCCTGCAGGTCCTTGTTGTAGCCGCTCGGAAGCCCCTTCATCGTCGTCAGCCAGCCGGCCAGCCGGCCGATCACGCGGCCGCTCTTGCCCCGCGCCAGCTCCAGCGGGTCGGGGTTCTTCTTCTGCGGCATCAGGCTGCTGCCGGTCGCCACCCGGTCGTGCAGCTCGAAGTAGCCGAACTCCTCGCCGGTGAAGACGATCAGGTCCTCGGCCAGCCGGCTGACGTGCACCATGATCAGCGCGCAGGCGTGCAGCGTGGACGCCACGAAGTCGCGGTCCGCGGCCGCGTCGATGCTGTTGGCCACCACGCGGGAGAAACCGAGCCGCCGGGCCAGCGCGGAGGTGTCGACCGCGTAGCTCGTGCCCGCCACCGCCCCCGACCCGAGCGGCATCGCGTCGGTCTCCCCGAGCGCCGCGGCCAGCCGCGCGTGGTCGCGCTGGAACGCCGCCGCGTGGGCCAGCAGGAAGTGGGCCGCGAGCACCGGCTGGGCGCGCCGCAGATGCGTGTACGCCGGCATGATCGCCTCGCCCGCCGCCGCCGCGCGGCCGGCGAGCGCGGCGACCAGCGCCACGACTTCGCGCTGGAGCGCCGGCACCCGCCGGCGCAGGTAGAGGCGCAGGTCCAGCGATACCTGCTCGTTCCGCGAACGGCCCGTATGGAGCCTGCGCCCGACGTCGCCGAGACGGTCGACGAGCTGCCGCTCGACGAACGCGTGCACGTCCTCGTCGGGACCCGCGACGAACCCGGGTTCGTCGCGGCCGCGCCGGCGGATCTCGATCAGCGCGTCGCGGATGGAAGCGGCCTCGGCCGCCGACAGCACGCCGGCCCCGGCCAGCGCCTCGGCCCACGCCAGGCTGCCCTCGACGTCGTCCTCGAACAGGCGCCGGTCGAACCCGAACGAGGCCTGGAAGCGGAAGACCTCCTCGTCGGGAGCGCCCTCGAAGCGGCCGGACCACAGATGCGGCTCGCCGCTCACGTCGCCGAGCCCGCCGGCTCGGGCGCCGCGGCCCCGGCCGCCCGCCGCCGCTTCGCCACGCCGGCCACCGGCAGGCCCCAGATCTCGATGAAGCCCTGCGCGGCCCCGTGGTCGAACCGGTCGCCCTCGTCGTAGGTCGCCAGCGCCGTGTCGTACAGCGACGCGGGCGACTTGCGTCCGACGACGCGGCAGTCGCCCTTCGACAGCTTCACCCGCACGGCGCCGGTGACGTGCTGCTGCACGCTGGCGACGAACGCGTCGAGCGCCTCGCGGGTCGGCGAGAACCACAGCCCGTCGTAGACGAGGTCGGCGTAGGCGCGGGACAGGCCGGCCTTCAGCCGTTCGAGGTCGCGCGGAATCACCAGCGTCTCGAGCTCGCGGTGGGCGGCGTGCAGCACCGTCGCCGCGGGGGCCTCGTAGATCTCCCGCGACTTGATGCCGACCAGGCGGTTCTCGACCATGTCGATCCGGCCGACGCCGTGCGCGCCGGCGATCGTCTCGAGGGAGTTGATCAGCTCGGTCAGGGGCATCGCCACGCCGTTGACCCCGACCGGGACGCCGCGCTCGAACTCGACCTCGACGTAGGCGGGCGCGTCGGGCGCGCCGGCGGGCGGCTTCGTCAGCGTGTAGATCTCCTCGGGCGGCTCGCGCCACGGGTCCTCCAGCACGCCGCACTCGATGGACTTGCCCCACAGGTTCGAGTCGGTGCTGTAGGGGCTGTCGACCGAAGCGGGAACGGGGATGCCGTGCTCGCGGGCGTAGGCGATCTCCTCGGGGCGGGTCATGCCCCAGACGCGCGCCGGGGCCACCACCTCGAGGGCGGGGTTCAGGGCGCGCGCCGACACGTCCATGCGCACCTGGTCGTTGCCCTTGCCGGTGCACCCGTGGGCGATCCTGCCGGCGCCTTCCATCTCCGCGATCTCGACCAGCTTCTTCGCGATCAGCGGGCGGCCGAGCGCGGTCGCCAGCGGGTAGCGGCCCTCGTAGACGGCCCCGGCCTGCAGGGCCGGCAGGATGTACTCCCGCGCGAACTCCTCGCGCGCGTCGACCACGTGGGCGCGCACCGCGCCGACCGCCAGGGCGCGCTCGCGCACGTCGTCGAGCTCCTTGCCCTGGCCGAGGTCGATGGTGGCCGCCACGATCTCGGCGTCGTAGCGGTCGGCGAGCCACTTGACCGCCACCGAGGTGTCCAGTCCGCCCGAATACGCCAGCACGATCCGTTCCATGCCTGTTCTCCTGGCCCGCCGGCCGCCGCCTTGCGGCTCCGCCCGTCTCCCGACCCATCCTCCACGAGCACCCTCGGACCTTCCACACCGGGCCGGTCCGCTCACCCGCCGCCGTCCGCGCCGTTCCAGGGCGCAGGCTCCCGTGCCGCGAAAACCGGCGTCCGGCGCGGATGCGCGCGGTGGTCCATGGCCCATCCTTCGAGCAGCCGCGTCACTTCGCGGCCGGCCCGCGCGTGGCGGGTGATCACCAGGATCGTGTCGTCGCCGGCCACGGTGCCGACCACCTCCGACAGCTCGGCCTTGTCGATCGCCAGGGCCAGCGGCTGCGCCTGCCCCGGGTCGGTCCGCAGCACCAGCAACTGCTGCACCAGATCGACGCGCCGCAGGTACTCGGCGATCGCCCGGCGGAGCGCGGCGTCGTCCGGCCCGCGCGCGGCCGGGCCGGCCCCGGGCCGCTCGTACGCGCCGTCACGGGCGCGCTTGACGAGCTGCAGGTCCTTGACGTCCCGCGAGATGGTGGCCTGCGTGGCGTGAAAGCCGCGCTCGCGAAGCTGCCGCCCCAGCGCCTCCTGGCTGCAGACGGCTTCGCGCGACACGAGATCGAGGATGGCCGCCTGTCGATACCGCTTCATAGATATGCACGCGGACGCATCAGTATACATGCGCGCGGCGCCGGGCGCAAAGACCCGCGCGGCCACGGTTGACCACCCGCGGCCGGGACCCGTATAATTATGCGTCACGCGCATGGATATCCAGGCGCCGCGCGGCGGCGTCCCTGAACACACGGTCAATGTCCACCATCCGTATCGGCATCGCCGGGGCGACCGGCTACGGCGGCCAGGAGCTGCTGCGCCTCGCGGCGCGCCACTCGGCGGCCGAGGTGACCGTCGCCATGCGCTCGGGGGCCGGCGACGGCGCGCCGGACGCGCAGGAGCTGCCCGCGCTGGCGGGCATCTGGGACGGACGGGTCGAACCGTTCTCCCTGGACGCCCTGGCGGACCGGGCCGACGTGATCTTCCTCGGACTGCCGGACGCGGTCAGCGCCGAGCTGGCCCCCGCCCTGCTCGACCGCGGGCGCCGGGTCTTCGACCTGTCCGGCGCCTTCCGGCTGCGGGACGCCGGCGCGCGGCGGCGCTGGTATCCGGCGGCGCCGGCGCTCGACCGCCCCGCCGCCTACGGGCTGACGGAATGGAACCGCGGCGCGCTGCCCGCGGCCGAGCTGGTGGCCTGCCCCGGCTGCTATCCGACCGGGGCGCTGCTGGCCCTGAAGCCGCTCGTCGAGGCCGGCCTGGTCGCCGCCGGCGCGGACGTCTGCATCGACGCCAAGTCGGGGGTATCGGGGGCGGGCAAGAAGCCGAGCGCGCGCACGCACTTCTCCGAGGTGCACGGCAGCGTCGCCGCCTACGGCATCTTCGCGCACCGGCACGGCGCCGAGATCGAGCAGGAGCTGGGCCGGCCGGTGACGTTCGTGCCCCACCTGGTGCCGCTCGACCGCGGCATCCTGGAGACCATCTACGTCCGCCTGCGCCCCGGGGTGACGGCGGCCGCGATCGGCGAGGAGTACTCCCGGGCCTACGGCGGGTCCCCGTTCGTGCGGCTGACCGGCGACCGCCCCCCCGAGATAAAGCACGTGGCGCACACCAACTTCTGCGACGTCGGCTGGCGGGTCGACGGCGGACGGCTGGTGCTGGTGTGCTGCCTGGACAACCTGGTGAAGGGCGCCGCCGGACAGGCGCTGCAGAGCTTCAACGTCGCGCACGGGCTGGACGAGCGCGAGGGGCTGCTTTGACGGCCGCGGCGGCGCCGGCGGTCGTCAAGCTCGGCGGCGAGCTGCTGGAGGAGCCGGCGCGGCTCCGCCGGCTCGCGCGCGCGCTGGCCGACGCGGCCGGGCGGGAGCCGCTGGTGGTCGTCCACGGCGGCGGGCGCGAAGTGGACGCCGAAACCGCGCGCCTCGGCATCCCGAAGCGGACCGTCGACGGACTGCGCGTCACCGACGCCGCCACCCTCGACGCGGTGACCGGCGTCCTGGCCGGGCGCGTCAACACGCGGCTGGTCGCGGCGCTCGGCGCGGCCGGCGCCAGCGCGGTCGGCCTGACCGGCGCCGACGGCGGCCTGGCGCGGGTGCGGCGGGAACGGCGCTACCGGGCGGCGGACGGGACGCAAGTCGACCTCGGCTTCGTGGGCCGGCCGGTCGGCGCGCGTCCGCCCGCGCTGCTGGCGGATCTGCTGGCGGCGGGCCACGTGCCGGTCGTCGCCAGCCTCGGCGTCGGCGCCGGGGGACAGATCTTCAACGTCAACGCCGATACACTGGCCGGGTTCCTGGCCGCCCGGCTCGGCGCGCGGCGCCTGGTCATCGCCGGCGGCACGGCGGGGGTGCTCGACGGGGACGGCCGCACGATCCCCCGCGTGGACGACCGCGGGATCGACGCGCTGATCGGCGGCGGGCAGGCCAGCGCCGGCATGGTGGCCAAGCTGCTCGCCTGCCGCGCCGCGCTGCGGGGAGGCGCCGGCGCGGTCCTCGTCGTCGACGGCCGGCGTCCGCGCCGCGGGATGTTCGACCCGGGCGCCGGGAACGGCCGGGGCGGCACTTTCATCGCGGGCGCGGCGCCCGCGAATCGGCGCACGGAGACGGAAGGCGCGGCGCACGAGTCGGCGCGCGGGAACGGACGGCGCGGGGACGGAAGATGACGACCAGGGCGGAGGAGGTCAAGGCGGCCGAGGCCGCGCACGTGCTGCAGAACTACAACCGCCACCCGGTGGTGTTCGTGCGCGGCGCCGGGTCGCGCCTGATCGACGCCGAGGGGCGGGAGTACCTCGATCTGCTCTCGGGCATCGGGGTCGCCTCGCTGGGCCACGCGCCCCGGGAACTGGCGGCGGCGCTGACGGATCAGGCCGGCGAGCTGCTGCACACCTCGAACCTCTTCTTCCACCCGTTGCAGGGTCAAGTGGCCGAGCGCCTCGCGCGGCTGTCCGGCTTGCCCCGGGCGTTCTTCTGCAACAGCGGGACCGAGGCCGTCGAGGCCTGCCTGAAGTTCGCCCGCCGCTACTGGCGGACGCGCGGCGCGCCCGGCCGGCACGAGATCGTCGCCTTCGAGGGCGCGTTCCACGGGCGGACGTTCGGCTCCCTGTCGATCACCTCCGGCGAGCCGTACCGCACGCCGTTCGCCCCGCTGCTGCCCGGCGTGCGCTTCGTCTCCCCGGCCGCGCCGGAACAGGTCCGCGCGGCGGTCACGGACCGCGCCGCGGCGGTGATCCTCGAGCCGATCCAGGGCGAGGGCGGGGTGCGGCCGATCCCGGAAGAGACGGCCGCGGCGGTCGCCGAGGCCTGCGCGCGCACGGGGACGCTGCTGATCGCCGACGAGGTGCAGTGCGGCCTCGGGCGCACCGGCCGGCCGCTCCACGCCCGGGCGCTCGGACTCTCCCCGGACCTGGCGGCCGTCGGCAAGTCGCTCGGCGGCGGCTTTCCGGTCGCCGCCGCGCTGCTGAGCGACGCCGTGGCCGCGGCGGTGTCGTTCGGCGACCACGGCACGACCTACGGCGGGAACCTCCTGGCCTGCCGCGCCGCGCTCGTCTTCCTCGACGCGCTCGAGAACGGCCTGATCGAGCGGGTCGCCGCGGCCGGGCGCCGCCTGCGGCGGGGGCTCGACGCGCTGGCGGCGGACCGCCGAGCCGTCCACGAGGTGCGCGGGGAAGGGCTCCTGTGGGGCGTCGAGGTCGACCGGGCGGTGGCCGACCGGGCGGTCGACTGCGCCCTGGCGCGCGGCCTGGTGATCAACCGCACCGCGGGGACCGTGGTGCGGCTGCTGCCGCCGCTCAACGTCTCCGACGACGACCTCGACGAAGGACTGCGGCGCCTGCGCCTGGCGCTCGACGACGCGGGCGCCGCGCGGCCCGCGGCCTGAAGCGGCGCAACGGCGAACGATGGCCGCCAGCACCCGAATCGCAACCGCCGCCCCGCCGGCCCCGGCCGGCCGCGAGGCCGTGATCCGTCCGGCCGCCGCCTCGGACGCCGGGCGCGTATTCCAGCTCATCACCGAGAACCTCGTCTCGGGTCACCTGCTGGCCCGGCCGCTCGGCGAAGTGGAGCTGCACGTCCCCCGCTTTCTCGTCGCCGACGACGGCGGCGCCGTCGTCGGCTGCGGCGAGCTGGCCCGCCTGAGTCCCGCCGTGGCCGAGGTGCGCTCGCTGGTCGTCGACGGGCCGCGGCGCGGGACGGGGGTCGGGCGGCGTCTGCTCGATGCGCTGATCGCCGAGGCGGTGGCGCAGCGCGTCCCGCGGATCTGCGCCTTCACGCACCAGGCCCGGCCGTTCGTGCGCGCCGGATTCTCCATCGTGCCGCACCCGTGGGTGCCGGCCAAGATCGCGGCCGACTGCCGGACCTGCGATCTGTTTCGCCGCTGCCGGCAGTACGCCGTCGTGCTCGACCTGCAGCGGACGCCGAGAGGATGGCAATGACCGAACCGGCCGTCACGCAAGCATCGGGAGGGATCACGGCTCCGGCCGGCTATCGCGCGGCCGGGGTCGCGTGCGGGCTCAAGCCGTCGGGACTCGACGTCGCCCTCGTCGTCTCCGACGAGCCGGCCAGCGCCGCCGGCCTCTTCACCACGAGCCTCGCGGTCGCCGCGCCCGTGGTGGTGGCCCGCGAGCAGCTCGAGCGCTCCGGCGGGCGCGCCCGGGTCATCGCCGTCAACAGCCGGTGCGCCAACGCCTGCACCGGCGCCGAGGGTCTGGCGGCCGCCCGCGCCATGGTCGCCGCCGCGGCGGCCGCGGTCGGCTGCGACCCGGCCCACGTGCTCATCGCCTCGACCGGCGTCATCGGGATGCGTCTCGACACCGGCAAGGTGACCGCCGGAATCGACGAGGCCGCGCGCGGCCTGAGCCGCAACGCGCACCTGGACGCGGCCCAGGCGATCATGACCACCGACATCGTCCCCAAGGAAGCCGCCGTGCGCGTCGCGACGCCCCGCGGCGGCTTCACCATCGGCGGCATGGCGAAGGGCGCCGGGATGGTCGAGCCGAACCTGGCGACGATGCTCGGGTTCCTGACGACCGACGCCGCGGTCGAGCCGGCGGCCCTCGACGCCGCGCTGCGCGAGGCGGCGCGCGACACGTTCAACGCGATCACCATCGACGGCGAGCCGTCGACCAACGACGCGGTCTTCCTGCTGGCCAACGGGGCCAGCGGCGTCGCCGTGGACGACGAGACGCGCCCCGCGTTCGTGGCCGGTCTGCGCGAGCTGTGCGCGGGGCTGGCCCGCGAGATCGTGCGCGGCGGCGAGGGCGCGACGAAGCTGGTCACCGTGCGCGTCACCGGCGCCGCGTCGGAGGAGGAAGCCCGGCGCGCGGCGCGGCTCATCGCCAACTCGACGCTGGTCAAGACCGCGGTCAACGGGGGCGATCCGAACTGGGGGCGGATCGTGGCGGTGGCCGGACGGGCCGGCGTGGCGTTCGATCCGGAACGGACCGTGGTGCGCATCGGCCGGGTCACGCTCTACGACGGCGAGACCGTCTTCACCGAGCGGGAGCGCGCCGCGGCCGAGCACCTGAAGGGACACGAGGTCGAGGTCTCCGTCGACCTCGGCGTCGGCGGCGCGGGCGCGGCCACCATGTGGACCTGCGACCTGAGCGCCGAGTACGTGCGCATCAACGCGGACTACCGCACCTGAAACCGGGCCCGGTGACCACGTCCGCCCCCCTGGCATCGGCGGCCCGCGCGCCGCACGGCGGCGGTCTCGAAGGCCGCTGCTTCCTGTCGGTCCTCGACTTCGAGCCCGCCGACCTGGAGCACGGCCTGGCGCTGGCCGCCGGCGTGAAGCGCGACCGGCCGCTGGGCCGGAAAGCCCCGACGTCGGCGGCTCTGGAAGGCACCTACGTCGCGCTGCTGTTCGAGAAGCCGTCGCTGCGCACCCGCTCCACGTTCGAGATCGCCATCCGGGAGCTGGGCGGCGACTTCATCGATCCGGCCGCGGAGGTCGTCCTCGGGCAGCGGGAGTCGCTGGCCGACGTCGGCCGCAGCCTCGAGCGCTGGGTGGCGGGGGCCGTGGTCCGGACCTACGAGCAGTCGCGCCTCCGGGACCTGGCGCTGGCGACCACCTCGTTCCGCGTCATCAACGCGCTGAGCAACGAAGAGCATCCCTGCCAGGCGCTGGCCGACTGCCTGACGCTCCAGGAGCGCTGGGGCGATCCGCGCGGGCGCACCGTGGCCTTCGTCGGCGACGGCAACAACGTGGCGACCTCGTTCGCGCAGGCCGCCGTGATGCTCGGCATCCACGTGCGGGTGGCGTCGCCGGACGGCTTCGAGCTCCCGCCCGAGGTCGACCGCGGCGTCGAGCGCGTCGCGCGCCACGGCGCGGAGCTGACCCGCTTCCGCGACCCGGCGGCCGCGGTGCGCGGGGCCGACGCCGTCTACACCGACGTCTGGACCTCGATGGGCCGCGAGACCGAGGCCGCCGTGCGCCGGCGGCTGTTCGCCCCCTATCAGGTCAACGACGCGCTGATGGCCCGCGCCCGGCCGGACGCCTGCTTCCTGCACTGTCTGCCGGCCCACCGCGGCGAGGAAGTGACCGATTCGGTGCTGGACAGCCCGGCGTCGGTGGTCTTCGATCAGGCCGAGAACCGCCTGCACACGCAGAAGGCGCTGCTCGTGATGCTGTTCGAGGACTAGAGTCCGCGCCGTGGAACGGCGCGACTCCCGGAGCGGTCAGGTTGGGCGCCGAGCGTCGCCACGAGGCGACGATTGGCAGGGCGCTAGTCCGAGTGAACGCCGGGGCTCGTCACGTGCGTGACGAGCAGCTCCTGCAGCGCTGCGACCTGGCCGGTCAGCCGGTCGACCTTGCCGTTGACGATCAGGACGCCGGCCGCGCTCACGAGCGAGACGAGGAGCGTGAGCACCTGCAGCACGGTGGAGAGGGTCATGTGGCGCTCCACGCACACATCGTACGCCGGTCGGCGGGTCTACCGCAATGCATCGACCACGTCCTGCGCCGTTCGACTCCGGATCGAAGATCGCGGCGCCCGCGGACGGGGTAGGATGACAGGAGCCTGCGTTCCCGCGGAGGGGTGGCCGAGCGGTTGAAGGCGGCGGTCTTGAAAACCGTTGGACGTGAAAGCGTCTCCTGGGTTCGAATCCCAGTCCCTCCGCCACTTGCATTCCGTACTCACCGGCATGGCGCGACGAAGAGAGGGCCGAGATCGAACGAAGGCCACGAAACCGCGCGAGCCGGCCACCGGCGCGAGTGTCTCGAAGCGATGCGGTTCGAGTTCCGACTCGCCAGGACCACCCGGCCCTTACAGCGTCCAGACGACCACCCCGCGCCCGTCCTGCCGCCGCCGGCCGCCTCCGTCCGGTTCGCCCTCGCCGCGCCGCCGCCCCTCGCCGCGGCGGTCGAACACCACCAGGTGCCCTTCCTCGGCCCCGCACTTCGCCATGTAGGCCGACGTCTGCTCCACGCCCCGCTCGACCGTCGACGCCAGGCTCCTGCGGTCCGAGTCGCGCAGCACCTTGCACTCGACCACGAAACGCTCCCACAGCTCCGACGGCTGACCCGGCTCGCGCGGCCACAGCACCAGCAGGTCCGTCCGCCCCCGTCCCAGGCCGTACTCCCGCTCGATGCGGCCGCCCCCGTTCACCACCCGGTGCAGGTACGCCTGCAGGATGAGCTGCGGCCCCGCCTCGGGATACTCCGAGAAGCGCCCCAGCCAGTGCTCGGAGTGCTCCCCGAAGAAGGTGCGGAACGCCGTCAGCAGCTTCGTCAGGTCCAGCCGTCCGTCGCCGTCCACGTACCACGCCGTCCGCACGTCCAGGCTGCTTTGCAGGATGTAGCCCAGCTCCCGCGGCACCACCTCGGCGTAGATCGGGTTGGCGATGCGCGGCGGCTCGCCGCCGTCGATCAGGCCCAGATCGCGCAGGTATTCGAGATCGCGCACGTGGTGCCGCGCCTCGCCGCCGCTCAGGATGGGCTCGACGACCCGCCGCACCCGCTCTTCCTCCAGCTTGTGCGCCAACTGGTCCAGGTGCGTGCGCCGCGCGAGGATCAACTCCTCCCGCGCCGCGTGGACGTCGTCGGCTTCGATGGTCCGCGAGCGGTCCCTGCCCGCCTTGTCTTCGAAGCAGGCCCCGGCGCACAGCGCGTTCACCAGCCACGGCTGACCCCGGGTCTGCGTCCACACCGCGTCGAGCGCCGCCGCCGAGAACCGCTGGCCGGTCTCCTCGGTGTGCTGCATCATCAGCGCCCGCGCCTCCGCCTCGGCGAAGTCGCCCATGCGCAGCGACTTCGCCGCCACGTTGAACGGACTGCCGCCGGCGATGATCTCGCCCGTACTCGACCGGATGCGGTAGTCGCGGACGTCGCGCACGCCGCACAGGACGACGCTCTGCGGGAAGCCCTCGGGACGATGCTCGTAGCCGGCGCGGAGCTGGCGCAGCACCGAGAGCAGGGTGTCGCCGACCAGGGTGTCGATCTCGTCCACCAGCAGCACGAGCGGCGTCGGGTTCGCCGCGCACCAGCGGAGAAGCAACCCCTTGAGCGCGTTTTCCGGTCCCATGTCCGCCAGAACGTCGAGCCAGACCCCGGCGGGGTAGTCGTCGCCCAGCAGCATCGCGCTGTCGGCCAGGCTGCCCAGGATGGCGCGGACGCCGCGGGCCACGTCGTCGCGGGCCACCTGGGCGACCTCCACGTTCACGTTCACGCAGCGGAGGTCGCCCGCTTCGCCGCGGTTGAGCAGGTCGCGCAGGGCGATGAGGGCGGAGGTCTTGCCGGTCTGCCGGGGCGCGTGCAGCACGAAGTACTGCTTGGCCCGAATCAGGGCCAGCAGCTCGTCGACGTCCACGCGGTCCAGCGGCGGAACGGCGTAGTGGTCGTCGGGGCGCACCGGACCCGCGGTGTTGAAGAAGCGCATGAACGATTATGACATCGCCGCGTCGGATTCCCCGGATGCCGCCCTGGCCGCCCCCATCCGCTCCGGACGCCGACGCCGGCGCCCGGCGTCCGGGTCCGCCGGGTCCGAAGTCCGCGGGGAGGCTGGTGTATACTTGCCATGCTTTCCGTCACGGTGGGCGGAGTTGAACTGGTTGCGCGCCGCGGCCGCCGTCGAAGCAGCGCGGCAAGGAAAGATGGCAGGAAGATGGCAAATGACAGGGAACAGCAGCCGGTCGGACGAGAGGATTCCTTCTTCCATCCGGGGGGGGGGGGGGGGGGGACAGAATCCCCAGGGGCTGAGCGCCGGGGCCGCAAGCCGTGGACGGCGCCGAGACTGAAGACGATCACCCGTAGCGCCGTCGGCCTGAGCGGGGGGGATCCTACGGTGGACGGGACAACGTGTTACAGTCCCTGAGAAGGGCTGGCGTATCGATTCCTCGGTCGTCCTGACACCGGTGGCCATGGCTCTCTCGTCGCTCCCGTTGACGAGCTGCGTAACGTGTCCGCGGTGGCGGGCCGGCCTGATCCCGCATACGCGGGTGTCCACGTTCCATCGTCGGCGGTTCTCCGAGGACGCGGCGTGATTCCACGAGGACGCGGCGCATCTCGCCGCGGAGCTGTCCGCGCCGTGACCGCCGCCGCCGCGCGCGGCGCGGACCGGGCGGACGGCCGGCGGCCCTTCGTCTGGCTCGCTTCCTATCTGAAGTCGGGCAACACCTGGACGCGGCTGCTGCTGGCGAACTTCGTCGCCGATTCGGAGCAGGCCGTGCACATCAACGACCTGCGGGAAGCGCTGCCGAGTGTTTATTCGTACGACCGCGACTGGTTCGACCGGGCGGCGGGCCTGTCGTCGTCCGACTTCACCGACGACGAAGTCGAGCCGTTGCGCCCCGCCGCGCTTCGGGCGGGCGCCGCCGAGGCGGTCGGCGGCCGGCGGTTCTGCAAGGTCCACGACGCCCTGCACGACACGGCCGCGGGAGAGCCGCTGTTTCCCGAAGACGTTTCGGCCGGCGCGGTCTACCTGGTGCGCAATCCCCTCGACGTGGCGGTCTCCTGGGCTTTCCACGCCGGCGAGGAAGACTTTTCCGAGGCCGTGACGCGCATGAACGATCGCCGTTGCGTCCTGGGGGGCGGGCGCAGCCATCACCTGCGGCAGCGTCTGTTCGACTGGTCCGGTCACGTCGAGAGCTGGCGGTCCGCGCCGTTCCCGGTGCTCGTGGTGCGCTACGAGGACCTGCTGGCGGATACGGCCGGCCAGCTCGCGCGCATGACCCGGTTCCTGGGGCTGGAGGGCGCGGCGGACGGGCGGCGTCTGCGGCGGGCCGCCGAGGCCTCGGACTTCACCCGGCTGCGGGAACAGGAAGCGCGGGACAGCTTCCACTATCGCGACCCGCGCTGCCGGCGCTTCTTCCGGTCGGGGCGGTCGGGCGACTGGCGGCGTCACCTGAGCGCGGCGCAGGCGTTGCGGGTCACGCGCCGCCACGGGGCGGTGATGCGGGCCTGCGGCTACGACCCGCGGGAGGCGGAATGCTGACGCCGCCGCCGCCGCACGCGGCGGCGGGGGAACTGTTCGACAAGGCCGAGGCCGCCCTGCGGCGGATGCTCGCGGCCGAACCGCGCAACGCCGCGGCGCTGGCGAGGCTCGGCGACCTCGGGCGCGCGCGGGGGGACTTCTCCGCCGCCCTGACGGCCTACCGGCGCCTGCTCGCCGTCGCCCCGGACGACGCGGCGGCCGCGTGGGCGGCCGCCGTCCTGGGCGGAGACCGCCTGCCGGCGGCGGCCGGCGGCGCGGCGCCGTTCGTGCGGATGACGGACTTCCTGCCGCCCGCGTCGTGCGATCGGCTGCTGCGGGACGTGCTGGCGGCGCGCGAACGGTTCGCTCCGGCGACGATGCGGATGCGAAAGGACGCGGGGAAAATTCTGAACCGCAAGGCTCGAAACGCCCTCGTGCTGGACGAACCGGCCACGCGGGACGTCCGATCCTGGTTCCTCCCGAAGCTGCGCGCCGTGCTGCCGGACGTGCTGTGGCGGCTGCGGATGGAAGATCTCGACGTGGGGCGCATCGACACGGAAGTGACGGTCCATCCGCACGGGGGCTTCTTCGCCGCGCATCGTGACAAGAGTCCCAACGCCCGACACCGGATCGTCAGTTGCGTCTGTTTTTTCCACCGCGCTCCGAGGCCGTTCGCCGGCGGAGACCTGCTGCTCCACGACGCCGGCCGCGCGGAGGGGAGCCCGTCCGGCGCCTTCTCGCGGGTCGAACCGCTCCGCGGCGGCATCGTGTTCTTTCCCGGCGACTGCCTGCACGAGATCACCCCCGTGGCGTGCGGCGCCGAGTTCGGAGACGGACGCTTCACGGTCAACGGCTGGGTCTCGGTCGTTCGGCGGCGTGCCGGCGCCTGATCGGCGAGTGAACGGGGCGCGCGTTCGGCGCCGCGGCCCGCGGCCCGGGCCGACCGCGGGCGCATCACGGCCCGCGGGACCACCGGGAACGCGCGGACCGACTCGCCAGGACCACCCGGCCCTTACAGCGTCCAGACGGCCACCCCGCGCCCGTCCTGCCGCCGGCGGCCGCCTCCGTCCGGTTCGCCCTCGCCGCGCCGCCGCCCCTCGCCGCGGCGGTCGATCACCACCAGGTGCCCTTCCTCGGCCCCGCACTGCGCCATGTAGGCCGACGTCTGCTCCACGCCCCGCTCGACCGTCGACGCGAGGCTCCGGCGGTCCGAGTCGCGCAGCACCTTGCACTCGACCACGAACCGCTCCCACAGGTCCGACGGCTGACCCGGCTCGCGCGGCCACAGCACCAGCAGGTCCGTCCGTCCCCGCCCCAGGCCGTACTCCCGCTCGATGCGCCCGCCGCCGTTCACCACCCGGTGCAGGTAGGCCTGCAGGATGAGCTGCGGACCCGCCTCGGGATACTCGGAGAAGCGCCCCAGCCAGTGCTCGGAGTGCTCGCCGAAGAAGGTGCGGAACGCCGTCAGCAGCTTCGTCAGGTCCAGACGGCCGTCGGCGTCGACGTACCACGCCGTCTGCACGTCCAGGCTGTCCTGCAGGACGTAGCCCAGCTCGCGCGGCACCACTTCCGCGTAGATCGGGTTGGCGATGCGGGGCGGAGAGTCCGGCGCGAGCAGGCCCAGGTCGCGCACGTACTCCAGGTCGCGGGCATGGTGCCGCGCCTCGCCGCCGCTCAGGATGGGTTCGACCACCCGCCGCACCCGCTCTTCCTCCAGCTTGTGCGCCAACTGGTCCAGATGGATGCGCCGCGCGAGGATCAACTCCTCCCGCGCCGCGTGGACGCCGTCGGCTTCGATGGTCCGCGAGCGGTCCCTGCCCGCCTTGTCGTCGAAGCACGTCCCGGCGCACAGCGCGTTCACCAGCCACGGCTGACCGCGCGTCTGCGTCCACACCGCGTCGAGCGCCGCCGGCGAGAAGCGCTGGCCGGTCTCCTCGGTGTGCTGGGCCATCAGCGCCCGCGCCTCGGCTTCGGTGAAGTCGCCCATGCGCAGCGACTTCGCCGCCACGTTGAACGGACTGCCGCCGGCGATCACTTCGCCGCTGCTCGACCGGATGCGGTAGTCGCGGACGTCGCGCACGCCGCACAGCACCACGCTCTGCGGGAAGCCTCCGGGCCGTTGCGGGTAGCCGGCGCGAAGCTGGCGCAGCACCGAGAGCAGGGTGTCGCCGACCAGAGTGTCGATCTCGTCCACCAGCAGCACGAGCGGCGTCGGGTTCGCCGCGCACCAGCGGAGAAGCAACCCCTTGAGCGCGTTTTCCGGCCCCATGTCCGCCAGAACGTCGAGCCAGACCCCGGCGGGGTAGTCGTCGCCCAGCAGCATCGCGCTGTCGGCCAGGCTGCCCAGGATGGCGCGGACGCCGCGGGCCACGTCGTCGCGGGCCACCTGGGCGACCTCCACGTTCACGTCCACGCAGCGGAAGTCGCCGGCTTCGCCTCTGTTGAGCAGGTCGCGCAGGGCGATGAGGGCGGAGGTCTTGCCGGTCTGCCGGGGCGCGTGCAGCACGAAGTAGCGCTTGGCCCGAATCAGGGCCAGGAGTTCATCGACGTCCACGCGGTCCAGCGGCGGGACGGCGTAGTGGTCGTCGGGGCGCACCGGCCCTTCGGTGTTGAAGAAGCGCATGAAACGATTATGACATCGCCGCGTCGGATTGCCCCGCGGAGCCGCGAGACCCAAGCGTCAAGTCACGGCGGCCCATTTCGCGCCCGCGCGGGGTCCGCGGGGTGGATCGTCTCGGCGGACGTGCCGACCTGCCCGCGCGCCACGTCGTGGACGCCGGCGCCGGCGTCCGTCGGCCGGGTCCGAAGTCCGCGGGAGGCTGGTGTATACTTGCCATTCCCTCAGTCACGGGTGGGCGGAGTTGGCGGAGTTGAACTGGTTGCGCGCCGCGGCCGCTGTCGAAGCAGCGCGGCAAGGAAAGATGGCAGGAAGATGGCAAATGACAGGGAACAGCAGCCGGTCGGAGAGAATTCCTTTCTTCCATCCGGGGGGGGGGGGGGGGGGACAGAATCCCCAGGGGCTGAGCGCCGGGGCCGCAAGCCGTGGACGGCGCCGCGACTGAAGACGATCACCCGCAGCGCCGTCGGCCTGACCGGGACCGATCCTACGGGGGACGGGACGACGTGTTACAATCCCCCGGAGTGAGAGGGGCCGGCGTATCGATTCCTCGGCCGTCCTGACGCCGGTGACCATGTCTTCTCTCGCCGCTCCCGTTGGCGAGCCGCGTAACGTGGTGGTGTCGTCGACGGTCCCCTTCACCCTTGACGCGGACCTGGACCTGGGAGCCTTCATGGAACCCTGGCTGCGGGTCTCCGGGTCCGACGTCGCCGTCCGGCGCGGCGGCGCGCCGACGGCCCTGCCGGACCCGGAGGCCGGGGGCGTCGTCTGGCAGCACGCCGGCCGGCGGACGCTGCTCCGCCTGCCCTCCGGCGTGCGGGTCCTGGTCGAAGACGGCCGGGCCGTCCGCTACGAAACGGAGCGCGGCGCGCAGGAGAGCGACGTCCGCGCCGCGCTGCTCGGCGACGTATGGGCGGTCCTCGGGTGGCAGCGCGGCCTGCTCCCGCTGCACGCGAGCTCCGTGACCCGGGGTCGGGACCTGCATGCGTTCACCGGCGGGCCGGGGATGGGGAAGTCCACGCTGGCGGCGGCCCTGGCCCGGCACGGCTACCCGCTGTTCACCGACGACGTGGTGCTCCTCGACCCCGCCTCGTTCGACGCCGGGTCCGGGCCGCTCGGCCACGGCCACGGCGCCCTGCGCCTGTATCGGCGGAGCATGGCGCTGACGGGCTCCCGGGCCGACCGCCCGCTACGTGACGAACCGGGCTTCCCGAAGTGGTACGCCGTTCCCGCCAGGTCCGCGCCGCGCCGCGCCGCCCGGCTGCGGACGGTGCACTCCCTGTCGTACCGGAACGACTGCCGGGTCGAGCGGTGGGCCGGTGGAGAGGCGCTCCTGGTTCTGAACCGCGCCGTCCATGCGCCGCGGCAGGGGGCCGCGATCGTGGGACGCCGGCGCATTCTGCGGTGGCTGGCCGGCCTGATCCCGCATACGCGGGTGTCCACGTTCCATCGCCGGCAGTTCTCCGGGGACGCGGCGTGGTTCCACGAGGACGTGGCGCATCTCGCCGCGGAGCTGTCCGCGCCGTGACCGCCGACGCCCCGCGCGGCGCGGACCGGGCGGACGGCCGGCGGCCCTTCGTCTGGCTCGCTTCCTGCATGAAGTCGGGCAGCACCTGGACGCGGCTGCTGCACCTGATCGATGTACACTTGTCATCCTCTCCGTCACGGGTGGCGGAATCGAAGTGGTTGTGCGGCGCGGGGGTGGACGCTCGCTGTCGAGTGGCATGGGAAGAGGGCAAGAGAGAAGAGGGCAAATGACTAGAGCCGGCAGACTGGTCGGACGAGAGGATTCCTCCCTTCATTCATTCATTCGGGGGGGGGGGGGGGGGCAGGATTCCCCAGGGGCTGAGCGCCGGGGCCGCAAGCCGTGGACGGCGCCGCGACTGAAGACGATCACCCGCAGCGCCGTCGGCCTGACCGGGGCCGATCCTACGGGGGACGGGACGACGTGTTACAGTCCCCCGGAGTGAGACGGGCCGGCGTATCGATTCCTCGGCCGTCCTGGCGTCGGCGACCATGGCTTCTCTTGTCGCTCCCGTTGACGAGGCGCGTGACGCCGCGGCGTTACCGGCGGTCCCCTTCACCCTCGACGCGGACCTGGACCTGGGAGCCTTCATGGAACCCTGGCTGCGGGTCTCCGGCGCCGACGTCACCATCCGGCGCGGCGGCGCGCCGACGGCCCTGCCGAACCCGGAGGCCGGGGGCGTCGTCCGGCCGCATGCCGGCCGGCGGATGCCGCGGGTCTCCGGCGCCGACGTCGCCGTCCGGCGCGGCGGCGCGCCGACGGCCCTGCCGGACCCGGAGGCCGGGAGCGGCGTCGTCTGGCGGCACGCCGGCCGGCGGACGCTGTTCCGCTTTCCCTCCGGCGTGCGGATCCTGGTCGAAGACGGCCGGACCGTCCGCTACGAAACGGAGCGCGGCGCGCAGGAGGACGACGTCCGCGCCGCGCTGCTCGGCAACGTATGGGCGGTCATCGGGTGGCAGCGCGGCCTGCTCCCGCTGCACGCGAGCTCCGTGACCCGGGGCCGGGACCTGCATGCGTTCACCGGCGGGCCGGGGGCGGGCAAGTCCACGCTGGCGGCGGCCCTGGCCCGACACGGCTACCCGCTGTTCACCGACGACGTGGTGCTCCTCGACCCCGCCTCGTTCGACGCCGGGCCGCTCGGCCACGGCCACGGCGCCCTGCGCCTGTGCCGGCGGAGCATGGCGCTGACGGGTTCCCGGGCCGGCCGGCCGCTGCCCGTCAGGCGGGGCTTGACCAAATGGTACGCCGTTCCCGCCCGGTCCGCGCCGCGCCGCGCCGCCAGGCTGCGAACGGTGTGCCTCCTGTCGTTCCGGAACGACTGCCGGGTCGAGCGGTGGGCCGGCGGAGAGGCGCTCCTGGTTCTGAACCGCGCCGTCCATGCGCCGCGGCAAGGGGCCGCGATCGTGGGACGCCGGCGCATTCTGCGGTGGCTGGCCGGCCTGATCCCGCATACGCGGGTGTCCACGTTCCATCGCCGGCGGTTCTCCGGGGACGCGGCGTGGTTCCACGAGGACGTGGCGCATCTCGCCGCGGAGCTGTCCGCGCCGTGACCGCCGACGCCCCGCGCGGCGCGGACCGGGCGGACGGCCGGCGGCCCTTCGTCTGGCTCGCTTCCTACATGAAGTCGGGCAGCACCTGGACGCGGCTGCTGCTGGCGAACTTCGTCGCCGATTCGGAGCAGGCCGTGCGCATCAACCACGTCCACGAGACGCTGCTGGGCATTCAGCCGTGCGTCCGTGACTGGTTCGACCGGGCGACGGGCCTGTCGTCGTCCGATTTCACCGACGACGAAATCGAGCCGTTGCGCCCCGCCGCGTTTCGGGCGCGCGCCGCCGAGGCGGTCGGCGGCCGGCGGTTCTGCAAGGTCCACGACGCCCTGCACGACACGGCCGCGGGAGAGCCGCTGTTTCCCGAAGACGTTTCGGCCGGCGCGGTCTACCTGGTGCGCAATCCCCTCGACGTGGCGGTCTCCTGGGCTTTCCACGCCGGCGAGGAAGACTTTTCCGAGGCCGTGACGCGCATGAACGATCGCCGCTGCGTCCTGGGGGACGGGCGCGGCGATCAACTGCGGCAGCGTCTGCTCGACTGGTCCGGTCACGTCGAGAGCTGGCGGTCCGCGCCGTTCCCGGTGCTCGTGGTGCGCTACGAGGACCTGCTGGCGGATACGGCCGGCCAGCTCGCGCGCATGACCCGGTTCCTGGGGCTGGAGGGCGCGGCGGACGGGCGGCGTCTGCGGCGGGCCGCCGAGGCCTCGGACTTCACCCGGCTGCGGGAGCAGGAAGCGCGGGACGGCTTCCACGAGCGCCACCCGCGCTGCCGGCGCTTCTTCCGGTCGGGGCGGTCGGGCGACTGGCGGCGTCACCTGAGCGCGGCGCAGGCGTTGCGGGTCACGCGCCGCCACGGGGCGGTGATGCGGACCTGCGGCTACGACCCGCGGGAGGCGGGATGCTGACCCCCCCGCCGCACGCGGCGGGGGGGAAACTGTTCGACAAGGCCGAGGCCGCCCTGCGGCGGATGCTCGCGGCCGAACCGCGCAACGCCGCGGCGCTGGCGAGGCTCGGCGACCTCGGGCGCGCGCGGGGGGACTTCTCCGCCGCCCTGACGGCCTACCGGCGCCTGCTCGCCGTCGCCCCGGACGACGCGGCGGCCGCGTGGGCGGCCGCCGTCCTGGGCGGAGACCGTCTGCCGGAGGCGCCGGCGGCGGCCCGCCGCGCCGCGCCGTTCGTGCGGATGACGGACTTCCTGCCGCCCGCGTCGTGCGATCGGCTGCTGCGGGACGTGCTGGCGGCGCGCGAACGGTTCGCTCCGGCGAGGATAAGAAGGAACGAAAGGAATCGGAACCGCGAGGTTCGAAACGCCCTCGTGCTGGACAAGGACGAACCGGCCACGCGGGACGTCCGATCCTGGTTCCTCCCGAAGCTGCGCGCCGTGCTGCCGGATGCGCTGTGGCGGCTGCGGATGGACGATCTCGACGTGGGGCGCATCGACACGCAAGTGACGGTCCATCCGCACGGGGGCTTCTACGCCGCGCATCGTGACGACGCCCACCTCGGAAGCGCCCGGCACCGGGTCGTCAGCTACGTCTGCTATTTCCACCGCGCGCCGAGGCCGTTCGCCGGCGGAGACCTGCTGCTCCACGACGCCGGCCGCGCGGGCGGGGGGACGGCCGGCGCCTTCTCGCGGGTCGAGCCGCTTTGCGGCAGCATCGTGTTCTTCCCCAGCGGCTGCCTGCACGAGATCACCCCCGTGGCGTGCGGCGCCGAGTTCGGAGACGGGCGCTTCACGGTCAACGGCTGGATCTCGGGCGTTCGGGCGGCGTCCGGCGCGCCTGATCGGTGAACGCCTTGTCTGCTTCGTCTTCCGCTCTGGCCGCCGTGTTCCTGCGTGACGGCGGGACGGTGTCGAGGGAGCGGGCCGGCGCCCTGTCCGCCGCGCTGCGCCCGTTCGGGGCGCACGCCGACGTGTGGCGAGACGGGCCGGCGGCCCTGATCCGGAGGGCCGCTCGAACGCCCGCGGCGCGGGCGCCCGGAGACCGGGCTCCCGCCATCGCCGGAGACGGCAGTCCGCTCCTCTTCGACGGGTTCCTCACTTCCCGCGAGGAGCTGGCGGCGGCCCTGGGCCTGGCCCCGGGCGAGGCGGACCGGCAGCCCGACGACGCCCTGTTCGCCCGCGCGTGGACGCGGTGGGGCGCCGACGCCGCGGCGCGGGTGGACGGCGCGTTCGCCTTCGTGGTCTGGAACGGGCCCGCCCGAACGCTCGTCGCCGCCTGCTCGCCCTGGACGTCGCCGCCGCTGTGCTTCCACGTGAACCGCCGCCGGGCCGTCGTCGCCACCACCCCCCGCGGCGTCTTCGCCCTGGGCGACCTGCCGCGGCGCCTCGACGACGAACGCCTGTCCAACAGCTTGATCAACTTCTTCGGCGACCCGCGCCGCACCTACTACCGGGACGTGCGCGCTCTGTGCCCCGGCGAAATGCTGACGGTCACGCCCGAGACGCACGGCGTCCGCCGGCACCACGATCCGGCGGAGCGGGTCCGGCCGGCGGGGCCGGCGGCGGCCGGCCACGTCGAAGAAACCCGGGACCTGCTGCGGCGGGCGGTGCGGGACGCGCTCCGCGCCGGCGACCCCGCCGTCCTGCTCAGCGGCGGCCTGGACTCCCCGGCCGTCGCCCTCGAAGTGCTGGCCGAGCGGTCCTCGACCCTGGTCTCGTTCACGTCCCACCCCGAGCCGGGTTGGGACGGCCGCGCTCCCGCGCGCCGGATGGCCGACGAACGTCCGCTCGTGCGCGAGCTGGCGGCGCGCCATCCGGCTCTCGACGCCCGGTTCGTGGACGCCGCGGACCTCGGCTTCGACCATCTGCTGGAACCGACGATCGCCCTGGCCGAGACGCCGCTGCGCGGCGCCGCCAACCTGCCGTGGATCCACGAATGCCTGCGGACGTCGCGCGCCGCGGGCCGGCGCGTGGTCCTGACCGGCGCGTCCGGCAACCACGGCTTCTCGCTGGCCGGTTTCGAACGGCTGGCCGAGCTGCTGGGCGCCGCCCGCCCGCGGGCCCTGTGGCGCGCCGCCGGCGCGCCGGTCCGGGGGCGTTTCGGCGCGGCGCGGTCTCTCCTCCGCCGCGCGGCGCTGCCCTGGCTGCCGCCGCCGTTCCAGCGGGCCTTCCTGCGGTGCGTCGAAGGGCGGCGGATGCCCCCGCCCTTCAGCCCCATCCACCCCGGCTACGCGCGCGCGACGCGGCTGGCCGAACGAGCCCGGGCGCAAGGGTTCGGGGCGCTGTATCAGCCGCTGGCGAAATCCTGTGCGGAGATCCAACTGCGCGGCCTGAACTCTCCCTTGCGCCAGGGCGACGCGCGGGCCTTGACGCGGGCGCTGGAGACCCTGCACGGCGTCACGTGGCGCGACCCCTGGGGCGACCGCCGGCTGGTGGAATGGTTCCTGGGCCTGCCCTCCGAGGCGTTCTTCGCCCGCGGCCGGCCGCGTCTGCTGGCCCGCCGGCTTCTGCGCGGCCGCGTGCCGCCGGCGTTCTTTTCCGCGCCGCGGGGCCTGCAGTCCGCGGACTGGCACGTGCGTTTCACCCGCGCGCTGCCCGGCCTCCGCGCGACGCTGGACGACTGGCGCGGCGACCCCGAGGTGGCGGAGCGCATCGACCTCGAACGCCTGTGGCGGCTGCTCGACACGTGGCCCGCCGAGACGCCGCTGAGCGCCCGGGACCACCCCGAATACCGACTCGCCAGGGCCGGTCTCGGCTACGCCCTCGCCACCGGAACGTTCATCCGCTGGGTCGGACGCGGGTACGAGAAGCCGCCGGACGAACCGCGGCCGGGGGACGCGGCCTGACCGCGCGGTCCACGATCCGATCACCAGCCTTACAGCGTCCAGACGACCACTCCGCGCCCGTCCTGCCGCCGCCGGCCGCCGCCGGCCGGTTCGCCCTCGCCGCGCCGCCGGTCTTCGCCGCGGCGGTCGATCACCACCAGGTGCCCTTCCTCGGCCCCGCACTGCGCCATGTAGGCCGACGTCTGCTCCACGCCCTGCTCGACCGTCGACGCGAGGCCCCGGCGGTCCGAGTCGCGCAGCACCTTGCACTCGACCACGAAACGCTCCCACAGGTCCGACGGCTGGCCCGGCTCGCGCGGCCACAGCACCAGCAGGTCCGTCCGTCCCCGCCCCAGGCCGTACTCCCGCTCGATGCGCCCGCCCCCGTTCACCACCCGGTGCAGGTAGGCCTGCAGGATGAGCTGCGGACCCGCCTCGGGATACTCGGAGAAGCGCCCCAGCCAGTGCTCGGAGTGCTCGCCGAAGAAGGTGCGGAACGCCGTCAGCAGCTTCGTCAGGTCCAGACGGCCGTCGGCGTCGACGTACCACGCCGTCCGCACGTCCAGGCTGTCCTGCAGCACGTAGCCCAGCTCGCGCGGCACCACCTCCGCGTAGATCGGGTTGGCGATGCGGGGCGGCGAGTCCGGCGCGAGCAGGCCCAGGTCGCGCACGTACTCCAGGTCGCGGGCATGGTGCCGTACCTCCCCGCCGCTCAGGATGGGCTCGACGACCCGCCGCACCCGCTCCTCCTCCAGCTTGTGCGCCAACTGGTCCAGATGCGTGCGCCGCGACAGGATCAACTCTTCCCGCGCGGCATGGACGTCGTCGGCTTCGATGGTGCGCGAGCGGTCCCTGCCGGCCTTGTCTTCGAAGCAGGTCCCGGCGCAGAGCGCGTTCACCAGCCACGGCTGGCCCCGGGTCTGCGTCCACACCGCGTCGAGGGCCGCCGGCGTGAAGCGCTGGCCGGTCTCCTCGGTGTGCTGGGCCATCAGCGCGTGCGTCTCGGCCTCGGTGAAGTCGCCCATGCGCAGCGACTTCGCCGCGACGTTGAAGGGGCTGCCGCCGGCGATCACTTCGCCGGTGGTCGACCGGATGCGGTAGTCCCGGACGTCGCGCACCCCGCACAGCACCACGCTCTGCGGGAAGCCCTCGGGGCGCCGTTGGTAGCCGGCGCGAAGCTGGCGCAGCACCGAGAGGAGGGTGTCGCCGACCAGGGTGTCGATTTCGTCGACCAACAGCACGAGCGGCGTCGGGTCCGCCGCGCACCAGCGGGCGAGCAGTTCCTTGAGGGCGTCCTCCGGCCCCGCTTTCGCCAGAACGTCCGGCCAGACCTCGTCCGGATAGCCGTCCCCCAGGAACCGCGCGCTGGAGGCCAGGCTGCTCAGGATGGCGCGGACGCCCCGCGCCACGTCGTCGCGCGCCACCTGGGCGACTTCGACGTCCACGTCCACGCAGCGGAAGTCGCCGGCTTCGCCGCGGTTGAGCAGGTCGCGCAGGGCGATGAGGGCGGAGGTCTTGCCGGTCTGCCGGGGCGCGTGCAGCACGAAGTAGCGCTTGGCCCGAATCAGGGCCAGCAGTTCATCGACGTCCACGCGGTCCAGCGGCGGGATGGCGTAGTGGTCGTCGGGGCGCACCGGCCCTTCGGTGTTGAAGAAGCGCATGGAAACGATTATGACATCGCCGATTCGGAGCAGCCGGCCGGGTCCCGCTGCTCGAGCTGCCGCCGGACATGGCTGCGTGAACGTGGCCGGCAACTGGTTGCGCCGACGGCCGCGGGAGGCGTACCGGCTGACGCCGTTTTTCCGGTCAGTCCGGCTTCCGCTATAATTGTGCCATGGCGCTGGGGGCGACGAGCCGCGTGCGGCCCACGAGCGACGATTTCGTCGACGTCTCGGTCGACGGCGAGCTCGTGTTCATGAACGTTCTGGAATTCCGGTTCCACAGCCTGCGGGACACCGGTCTGCGGGTCTGGCAACTCCTTCGACAGGACGACGGCGGGGTGACGGTGGGCGCCGTCGTCACGGCGCTGTGCGAGGAGTTCGAGGTCGACGCGGACACCTGCCTGAAGGACGTGGCGGTTCTGCTGGAGGAACTCCGGGAGGCCGGTCTCGTCGAGCTGCAGGACGAGGCGTCCGACGCGGAACCGCCGGCTCCGCGCCCGTGAACGGCCGTCGCGCGAAATCCTGGACGGCGGTCCGAATCACCGCTGCTGGTGGCTGAAGTCCTTGCAGGGCATCGCCCACGTCTCGCAGGCGCCGACCGGCCGGTCCTTCAGGTAGACGAGGCGGTTCTTCGTCACGCCCTCCGGCGTGGTGGTCGTCACGTCGATCGTCAGGCGGGTTCCGCCGCCGCCGAGCGCCATCACCTCGCGCATCCGCATCTCGCCCCGCCCGCCCTCCGCCACGAGCCGCGCGCCGTCCCACCGCGAGACGGCGCGCATGGTGGTGTCGCGCCCGACCGGAATCGTCCCCTCCCGTCCCGGCGTGTACGACCAGGCCTTCAGACCGTTGGTCTCGGCGCCGATGACGAGCGTGCCGTTGGCGGCGTGGGTGATGAAGAGCCGGTCGACGGCGGCGCCGCCGCGGCCGCCGCTGAAGGCGGGCGGGGTGATCCGGCTGGCCTCGCGGTCGAGCGTCCAGAAGCCGGAGAAGTTCGGAGTCTGCGCGCGGGCCGCCGCGCCGGGCAGCACGAGCGACAGGGCGAGGACGAGGCGCAGTGTCGGCATGGGAGTACTCTACCCGAAGCTCCCAAGCGGCGTCGGGCGGCCGGACGGCCGGTCGGTGAAGGAAGGGCGAATCGGCGTCCGTCCCCGCCGACACTGTAGACTGTACAGGCTTCCGCGTCGATCCATGCCGCGACTCCGCGCCGTTCTCGCGCTCGCTTCGTGCCTGCCGGCCGCCGCGGCCGTCGACCTCGGCGCGCAGTCCGGCGCCGGGTTCCCGATGGGCGTCCACGGGCCGGACCGGCCGCGCGTGGACGACAGCACCGTCGCGGAGCCCGGCGGCGGCTACGGCGCGCTCGCCGGCCGGCCGCGGATCCGGGTCTCCCGGACCGACGCGCCGCCGGAGATCGACGGCCGGCTCGACGACGAGGTGTGGCGCACGGCGGCCATGCTCTCGGAGTTCGTGCAGCAGTCGCCGCTCGACGGCGCGCCGGCGACCGAGGAGACCGAGATCTACGTCTCCTACGACAGCGAACACATCTACTTCGCCTTCTACCTGCACTACTCCGACCCGAGTCTGATGCGGGCCAACCGGGTGGACCGCGACACGGCGTGGCAGGACGACCTGATGACGATCTACCTGGACACGTTCATGGATCAGCAGGTCTGCTACGACTTCGACGTCAACGCCTACAACGTGCAGGGCGACGGCGTCATCAACGCCAGCCAGACGCGCGGCGGCCCGATCCCCGTCGCCGACCGTTCCTGGGAGGCGCTGTTCCACAGCGGGACGCGGATCGTCGAGGACGGCTACACGGCGGAGATGGCGATCCCCTTCAAGAGCTTCCGCTATCCGCAACGCCCGCCCGGCGAGGAGCACCGCTGGGGCTTCCAGATCGTGCGCGAGATCAAGGGCAAGGACCAGGAGAACGTGGTCTGGGCGCCGATGTCGCGCGACGTGCAGAGCTTCATGGCGCAGATGGGCGTGCTCGAGGGGATGACCGACCTGTCCACCAGCCGCAACCTGGAGATCCTGCCGTCGTTCACGGCCATCCAGTACGGCTCGCTCGACGAACGGACCGGCGACTTCGTCAACCGGGGCGCCGACCCCGAAGGAGGCGTGAACGTCAAGTACGGCATCACGTCGAACCTGACGGCCGACTTCACGGTCAACCCCGACTTCTCGCAGATCGAGTCGGACCTGCCGCAGATCGAGGTCAACCAGCGCTTTCCCCTGTTCTTTCCCGAGCTGCGGCCGTTCTTCCTGGAGGGAGCGGAGATCTTCGATTTCGTCTCGCCGGTCGACCTGGTGCACACGCGGACGCTCGTGGACCCGAACGTCGGGGCCAAGCTGACCGGCAAGGTGGGCGGCGCGACGCTCGGCGTGATGGTGACCGACGACGAGGCGCCGGGGAAGCGGGACGACGCGAACGACCCCGGCTTCGGCCGGAGCGCGCAGGTCGTGATCGGCCGGGCACGGTACGACCTCTACTCGGAGTCGCACGTCGGGGCGCTGGTGACGGACCGCGAGTTCCTCGACGGATACAACCGCGTGGCGGGCGTCGACGGCCAGTTCCGGCTGGGCCGGGCCACCCGCTTCAACTTCGCCGCGTTCCAGTCGCGGGACCGGGACGAGCAGGGCGTCGAGCGCCGCGGGCCGATGCTCGGCGCCCGCGTCGCGCACGAGGGGCGCCACCTGGAGGCCTCGGCGTACGGCGCGCGCATCGACCCCGAGTTCCGCACCGGCGTCGGGTTCCTGCAGCGCGTGGACCAGCGGCTCGGGGGCGCCGAGGTGGGATACCGCTGGTGGCCGGAGCACTGGCTCATCAGTTGGGGGCCGACGCTCGACTACGAGATCGGCTATACGCACGGCGGCGTTCGGGAAGACGAGAGGATCGACGCGGGGGTCGATCTGCAGTTCTCCCGGAACGTCAGCGTCGACGTCAACGCCGTCCAGGCGCACGAACGGTTCGGCGGCGTCGACTTCGACCGCCGCAACTACGACGTCTCCACGTTCATGAGCACGAGCCGCCTGTTCTCCCTGGGCGGCTCCTTCCGCTGGGGCGACGAGATCTACTACGTCGACCGGCGGAATCCGTACCTCGGCCGCGGCGCCAGCGCGTCGCTGTCCGCCACGGTCCGGCCGGACCCGCGGCTCACATCGCAGCTCAACCTCGTCACCAGCCGCTTCTTCGACGTCCGCGAGGGACGCCGCCAGGTGTTCGACGTCCAGGTGCTGCGGGCGCTGTCGACGTTCACGTTCACCGACCGGCTGCTGCTGCGGAACATCACCGAGTACGACTCGTTCCGGGGCGCGCTGGGGACGAACCTCCTCTTCACCTACCGCGTCAACGCCCTGACGGTGTTCTACGTCGGCTACGACGATCACTACCGGCAGGAGGACCCGATCGACGCGCGCGACTCCCCGTTCCTCCAGTCGGCCGCCTACCGGCGGACGAACCGCGCGCTCTTCACCAAGCTGCGGATTCTGTTCCGCTACTGACGCCGGGTGACGCATGGGTGACGACTTCGAGAAGCTCGACAAGCCGGCCGCGGAGTGGCGCGAACTGCTCTCGCGCGAGTCCTGGGCGGTCCTCTTCCGGGAAGCGACCGAACCGCCGGGCTCGAGCGCGCTCGACCGGGAGAAGCGGGAGGGGACGTTCGTCTGCGCGGCCTGCCACCTGCCGCTCTTCGAGTCGTCCGCCAAGTACGACAGCGGCACCGGCTGGCCGAGCTTCTTCGACGCCATTCCCGGCCGGGTGGCCACGAAGACCGACTTCAAGCTGATCCTGCCGCGCACCGAGTACCACTGCGCGCGCTGCGGCGGGCACCAGGGGCACGTCTTCAGGGACGGCCCGCGGCCGACCGGGCAGCGCTACTGCAACAACGGCGCGGCGTTGCGGTTCGTGCCGGCCGGCGAGGACCCGCCGCCGCTGCGGTCGTGACCACCGGCCGGCGCATCGCCTTCGGGTTCTGGCTGACGGTCACGATCGGGCTCGGCGCGTTGTACGCCGCGCGGCCGGACCTCGTCGAGCCGGCGCGGCTCGTCGGCGTGCTCCGGCAGGCCGGTCCGTTCGTGATGCTCGGCTACGTCGTGGTGAGCGTGGTGCGTCCGGTGACCCTGATTCCGAGCACCGCCCTGGTGGTCGCCGGAACGCTGCTCTTTCCGGATCGCTACTGGACGGTCTTCGCCGTCTCGCTCGCGGGCGTGGTCGCGTCGTCCACGCTCGTCTACTACTTCTTCGACTTCCTGGGCCTCGCGGAGCTGTTCGAGCGCCGGCACGCGGCGCGCCTGCGCTGGCTGGAGCGGAAGATCGACCGGCGCGGCCTCTGGATCGTCGCCGGGTGGTCGGTCTTCCCGTTCGTGCCGACCGACGCCATCTGCTACGTCGCCGGCTCCCTGCGGATGCCGATCGGGAAGTTCGTGCTGGGCGTGACGCTGGGCGAGATCCCGGTGGTGGCGCTCTACGTCGCGGGCGGTACGTGGCTGTTCGGTTCGTGACGCCGCGGCCCTTCCCGGGTCCGGGCCGGGGCCAGGGGACGAACCCGTCCGGCGGCGTGCCCGTGCGCGGCCCCGTCCGTCAGCGCTGCCGGGCCGGCACCCAGGCGGTGGTGCGCCCGCCGATCGTCGCGTGTTCGATCCGCTCGCCGCGCGTCGTGCGCGCGCCGTCCCGCTTGCCCCAGCGCCGGTGGAACAGCCAGGCGCGCGGGTAACGCGCGGAATCGGCGTCGGCGGCCACCGCGCGCCTGACGATTGCGCCGAGCCGGGCGCGCAGGCGGCCCGCCTCGGCGTCGGTCAGCGACGACGTCCGCCGCCGGGGGGCGATCCCGGCCTGGAACAGCGCCTCGTCCGCGATCCAGTTGCCGACGCCGGCCGCGAACGACTGGTCCAGCAGCAGCGGCTTGACGGCGCCGCCGCGCTCCCGCAGGAGCGCGCGGAACCGCCTCGGCGACGGCATCGCGAGCAGCGGGTCGAAGCCGAGCTTCGCGACGGGCGGCTCGCGCCGCGGGTCGCCGCGCAGCAGGATCCGTCCCAGGCGGCGCGCGTCGGTCATCGCCAGCTCGCCCCCGCCGTCCAGGCGCAGCCGGATCTTCGCGAAGCGCGGCGGCCAGACGGCGGGGTCCTCGCGCGGTCCCGACGCGAGTTGCAAGGGCGTCGCGCCGGGTGTCCTGAAGCCGCCCGCCATGCCGAAGTGGAACAGCGGATGCGGCGGCGCGTCGAGTTCGAGCCAGATCTGCTTGCCCCACCGTCTCGCGGCCTCCACCCGCCGGCCTTCGAGCGCGCGCCAGCGCTCCGGATCGACCCCGTCGAAGACCAGCGGGTCGTCGGCGCACCACACCTGCTCGATGCGGCGCCCGGCCGCCGTCTCTTCCGCGAGCCTGCGCCCGCGTTCCACCTCCGGCAGCTCCGGCACGTCGCCTCCGGCGTCAGTCCGCTTCCTTGACGGCCGCGATCAGGTCCAGCACGGCCTGCTTGCCGTCGCCGAAGAGCATCAGCGTGTTGTCGGCGGCGAACAGCGGGTTGGGTATGCCCGCGAACCCCGGGGAGAGGCTGCGCTTGACGACCACCACGGTGCGCGACTGGTCCACGTTCAGGATGGGCATGCCGGCGATGGGGCTCGACGGGTCGGTGCGCGCGGCGGGATTGACGATGTCGTTGGCGCCGATGACGAGGCTGACGTCGGTCTGCTCGAAGGAGGGGTTGACGGCGTCCATCTCCCGGAGCTTGTCGTAGTCGACGTCCGCCTCGGCCAGCAGCACGTTCATGTGGCCCGGCATCCGGCCGGCGACCGGGTGGATGGCGTACTCCACCTCCACGCCGCGCGACTCCAGCAGGTTGGCGAGGTCGCGCACCTGGTGCTGCGCCTGCGACACGGCGAGGCCGTAGCCCGGCACGATGACCGCCCGCCGCGCGCCGTCGAAGAGCATGGCCACCTCTTCCGCCGAGGTGCTCTTGACCCGCCCGGCGTAGACGGCGTCGGCGTCGGACTTCCCTCCGCTCCCCTCGGCGATCGCCCCGACCAGCACGTTGACCAGCGACCGGTTCATCGCCTTGCACATGATCCGCGTCAGGATCAGCCCCGACGCGCCGACCAGCGACCCGGTGATGATGAGGATGTCGTTGCCGAGCACGAACCCGGTGGAGGCGGCGGCGAGCCCCGAGTAGGAGTTGAGCAGGGCGATGGCGACCGGCATGTCGGCCCCGCCGATGGGGATCGTCAGCAGGAACCCGAGCAGCGACGCGATGCCGATCAGCGCGGGATAGAGGACGGTTCCGTCCGGGTCGCCGACCAGCATCGCCCCGCAGGCGAGGGCCGCGAGGCCCAGAAGGCCGTTCAGGATCTGCTGGCCGGGGAAGAGCACCGGCCGGTCGGGCAACAGCAGTCCGCGCAGCTTGTCGAACGCCACCAGACTGCCCCAGAAGGTGACCGAACCGATCAGTCCGGAGGCCACGGCGGCCACCCGCGTCAGGGCCGGCGGATGCATCGCGTCGACCAGCACCGCGCCGGCCACCAGGGCGGAGGCGCCGCCGCCGAAGGCGTTGAGCAGCGCGACCATCTCGGGCATCGCGGTCAGCTCGATGCGCAGGGCCAGCACGGCCCCGATCGCGGCGCCGAGCGCGACCGCGGCGAGGATCGGAACGAACGCCCCGCCGCCGGCGCCGAGGATCTCCCGGTCCAGCAGCGTCGCCACCACCGCCAGCAGCATCCCGGAGGCGCCCAGCAGGTTGCCGCGCACCGCGGTGCGCGGATGGGTCAGGCCGCGGATGCCGAGGATGAACAGCACCGAGGCCGCGAGGTAGACGAGGTTGATGACGTTGTCCACGAGCTGTCCTGACTCCGTTGGGTCCGGCGCGTCCGGCCGGACGGGGGCGGCGCGGCTCAGTCCTTCTTGCGGAACATGCCGAGCATGCGGTGGGTGACCAGAAAGCCGCCGACGACGTTGATGGTCGCGATCACCAGGGCCGCCAGGCCCAGGACCATCGCCGTCTCGTCGGGCGAGGCGACCGAGAGCATCGCGCCGATGAGGGTGATGCCCGATATCGCGTTGCTCCCCGACATCAGCGGCGTATGCAGCAGCGGCGGCACCCTGGTGATGATCTCGAAGCCGACGAAGACCGCCAGCATGAAGATGGTCAGCAGCGGAATGAGCGCATCCATCGCGTCGGTTCCCTTCCTGTTCTCGTTCTCGATCCCGGGCGCGGCCCGCCGCCGGCGCGCGGGCGCCCCGCGCCGCGGATCCGCTCCCGCGCGCATCCGGCCCGGCCGGCGGGGCCGCGAGCGTCCGCGGCGGTGGACCGGATCACCCCGCGAGCAGCTCCCGCACGCGCGGATGCGCCACCCGGCCCTCGTGCGAGACCAGGGCGCCGGCCGTGATCTCGTCGTCGAGGTCGAGGGCCAGACCGCCGTCCTTCACCAGGTGCAGCAGCAGCGTCGAAACGTTCTTCGCGTACATCTGCGAGGCGTGGTACGGCACCGTCGCCGGCAGGTTCGTCGGGCCGAGGACGGTGACGCCGTTGGGCGACACGACGGTCTCGTCGCCCCGGGTGAGCTCGCAGTTCCCGCCCCGTTCGGCCGCGAGGTCGACCACCACCGACCCCCGCGCCATGCCCGCCACCATCTCGCCCGTCACCAGCACCGGCGCGGTCCGGCCCGGCACGGCCGCGGTCGTGACGACGACGTCGCTGTTCGCCACGACGCGCGTCATCGTTTCGCGCTGCCGCCGGTAGAACGACTCGTCCTGCGCCTTCGCGTAGCCGCCGGCGTCCTCCGCCGCGCCGGTCTCGAGCGGCAGCTCGACGAACGCCGCGCCGAGGCTCTCGACCTGCTCCTTCACGGCGGGCCGCACGTCGTAGGCCTCGACGCGCGCCCCGAGCCGGCGCGCGGAGGCGACGGCCTGCAGGCCGGCGACGCCGGCGCCGACCACGAAGACGCGCGCCGGGGTGACGGTGCCCGCCGCGGTCATCAGCATCGGGAACATCCGCGGCAGCGCGCCCGCCGCGAGCAGCACGGCCTTGTAGCCGGCGATGGTCGCCATCGACGACAGCGCGTCCATGCCCTGGGCGCGCGTGATGCGCGGGACGAGCTCCATCGAGAACGCGCTGACGCCGCGTTCGGCGACGGCCCGGGCGGCGGCCGGTTCGCCGAGCGGGTCGGAGAAGCCGACGAGGACCTGCCCCGGCCGCAGCCGCCCGACGTCCGCCCGGCCCGCTTCCCCGGCCGCGCCGGGGCCGCGGACCTGCAGAAGGACGTCCGCCTCGGCGAAGAGGCGTTCGCGCGACTCGGCGGTCCGCGCGCCCTTCTCCGCGTAGGCGGAGTCGGGGAAGCCGGCCTCCGCGCCCGCGCCCGCCTCGATCAGGACGTCGAGCGACGCCTTCTTCAGGGCCGGCAGCGCGCCGGGCGTCAGCGCCACCCGGCGCTCGCCCGGGAACGTCTCCTTCGGGACGCCGACGATCATGGCAGCCGGTAGGCGACCAGCCGGCCGCCGTGGCCGCCGCCGCTCGTCGCCACGACGACGTACTGCCGGCCGTCGACCGAGTAGGTCATCGGCGAGCCGGTCTGCTGGGTGGGCATCCGCACCGCGCCGAGCTCGGCGCCGGTCCGCTTGTCGTAGGCCCGCAGCATGGCGCCCGTCACGCCGTCCTCGTCCGTGAAGTTGCCGCCGTCGCCCGCGATCACCAGCGTCTTCGTGACCAGCGTGCCGACCCGCCCCGGCCGGCCCGTGCGCGGCACGTCCACCCCTTGCAGCAGCCGGTGGTTGCGGACGTTGTCGGCGGTCTCGCCGTGCGCCACCTGCCACAGGATCTCGCCCTCGTTCAGGTCGATGGCGGTGATGCGGCCCCAGGGCGGCTTGACGATCGGGATGCCCTCGACGTTGAGCGCCTCCTGCCGGGCGCTCACCCCTTCGGGCCGGCCGCGGATGAAGTTCATGTCCGAGCGCTCGGGGTCGTTGACGAGGCCCAGGTTCGTGACCTCGGTCTTCGAGTACTGGTAGAAGACGCCGGTCTCGGGGTCGAACGAGCCGCCCGGCCAGTTGACGCCGCCGGTCGAGGCCGGCACCTGCAGCGTGCCCAGGGTCCCGTCCGCGGTCCCGACCGAGGGGGGCGTGTAGATGGAGCGTCCGTAGCGGAAGCGGCCGAGCACCTCGAGGGCGCGGGCCCGCAGCTCCGGCGTGAAGTCGATCAGGTCGTCGGGTCCGATGCCCTGCTGGTCGAAGGCCGGCGGCTTCGTCGGATGCGGCTGGGTCGGGGCCAGGACCTCGCCGGGGATGTCCGACGCGGCCACCGGCCGCTCGACGATCGGCCACACCGGCTCGCCCGTCTCGCGGTCGAAGACGAAGAGCCACGACTGCTTGGTCGGCAGCGCCACCGCCTTGACGTCGCGGCCGTCGACCGTGATGTCCGCCAGGACCGGCCCGGCCGGCAGGTCCCAGTCCCAGACGTCGTGGTGGGTGATCTGGAAGTGCCAGCGCCGCTCGCCGGTCTCCAGGTCCAGGGCGACCAGGCTGTCCGAGAAGAGGTTGTCGCCGAGCCGGTGGCCGCCGTAGTAGTCGTTGGTCGGCATCTCGACCGGCAGGTAGACCAGGCCGAGCTCGGGGTCGATCGTCATCTGGCCCCACACGCCGGCGTTGCCGGTGTAGCGCCACGAATCGCCTTCCCACGTGTCGTTGCCGTACTCGTCGCCGAGCGGGATGGTGTGGAAAATCCACTTGCGCTCGCCGGTGTCGACGTCGAAGCCGCGGATGAAGCCCTTGACGTTGTTCATCGAGCGGGGAGCGCCGCCCGGCAGGTGCGCCGCGCCGATGACGATGGTGCCGTTGACGGCGACCGGCGCCGAGTGCAGGCCGATCTCGCCGGTCACCAGGTCGACGTCCTGGTCGAGGTTCCGCTTCAGATCGACGACGCCGTCCTCGCCGAAGCCGGCCAGGGGCCGGCCGGTGGCGGCGTCGAGGCCGATCAGGTGGTAGCCGGGCGTGACGTAGAAGATCTTCCCGGCGCCGCCGTCGTCCAGCCAAGTCAGCCCGCGGCCCGACAGCCGCCGCGGCGCGGCCTCGCCCCGCTCGCCTTCGTCGTAGCGGTGGAACCAGAGGATCTCGCCGGTGGCCGCGTCGAGGGCGACGGCCGCCCGCCGCGTGCCGGCGGTCGTGTACAGGACGCCGCCGACCATCAGCGGCGTCGCCTGCAGGCGGAACTCCGGACGCGGACCGAAGTTGTCGGTGTTCAGCGTCCAGGCGACCTCCAGGTCGTTGAAGTTGCCGCCGTCGATCTGGTCGAGGGGCGAGTAGCGCGTATGGCCCAGGTCGCCGCCGTAGCTCGGCCACTCCCCGTTGCGCGTGCCCTCCTCCTGGGCCGCGAGGCCGAGCGGAGCCGCGACGAGACAGGCGGCGAGGGCCGCCATCCAGCCGTACCGGGAGCAGACGTATCGCATTCGGTGTCCTCCGTCTTGCCGCGGCACAAGCATACCGCGCCGCCGCCGCCGGCGGCCAGACGCAGTCTCGTTCCAGCGACGGATGCGCCTGAAGGGGCCGGATCGCGGTCGGGCGGCGCGCCGCGCAGGCGCCGCCGCCGGTTGGGCGCCTGGAGCGGAGCCGGGCCGGGACCGGGCGGCGCCGCGGCTCCGCGGACGCGCGCGCCGCGCGGCTCGCGCGCGCCTCTCGCGCGGAGGCGGCGTCGGCGGAGCGGCGGGCGGTCGCCGAGTTCATCGCCGGGAGCCGCGTCGCGTCGGAGGCGGCGCCGCGGCAGGTGTTTGCGGGCGCCGCCGACGGAATGGCCGGGGATGGACGGCGGACCGGCGTGGAACGGCCGGGGCGTCGACGTCACGAACCGCGTTCGGCGTCGAGTAGAATGGGCGCCGGGCGCCTGCACGCCCCCGGGCCGCTTCGGGTCCGTGACAAGCCTCTGGCCCGGATTTTGCTTGAACGACTTCCATGCCGCGGAGCGACCTTCCCTTCGGCAGCGAGTTCTCGCCCGACCAGATCGGTCCTCCATCTTCGCCCGGTCGAGAAGGCAACGAGCCGAGCGTCTTGCTGTCGGCTCTCGATGCGCCCGCTCGAGTACGGCTGCCTGGACGCCACCCCGGGCTTCTCGGATCTTCCCACCTTCCCGGTCGCGGGATCGTGTATCGTTAAAATGAAGTCCGCGATCTCATGACCGAGGGAGTTCCGTCTGCGCGCATGTTTGCGTCGCGAGGCGCCCGCCGACCGCTGAACGCCATGCCGCTGTTTCAACGGGGGACGCGGGTGGGCCTGGAAACACGCCCACTGTCACCGATACTGTCGCGCCTGCAAGGCGGCGTTGTATGGGGTGACGGTGTCGACGTGCTCGCCTCCATATTGGCCGATCATGCCGGGCCAGCTTTCACTACTGACGAACCGATCGTCGGCGGCGTGTCCGCCGGCAAGAACACTTATACGTATGACGCCCATACGTACCACACCAAGGTTCCGCCTCAAGGGATCGCCGAGATTCTCCGGGGTTACCTGCCCGATGGGGGAGTTGTGCTCGATCCGTTCGCCGGGAGCGGGATGACCGGAGTAGCCGCGTGCGCGCTCGGTCTGGACGCCGTCCTCAATGAACTGTCGCCGGCCGCGAGTTTCATCGCCGACAGATTCACTCGCTCCTGTGACCCGGAACTATTCGCCGCGGCGGTGGACGCGGTCCGAACGGGAGCAGACGAGATCAGGCGCCGACTCTATGGAACCATATGCCGAGAGTGCGGAAAACAGGTCGAGGTTCTCTTTACCATCTGGTCGTATCGGGTGCGTTGCACCGAGTGCGACCACGAATTCCTGCTGTGGGACCATTGCCGCCGATACGGAAGGACGGTGCGGGACCACAAGATACTCGGGGAATTTCCTTGCCCGGCGTGCCGTCGGAACATCCGGAAATCCCGTCTTCGACGAACGGTGGCGGCTCCGGTGCGTCTCGGCTACCGTTGTTGTTCCAGGCGTCAGGTTGAGCACTCCCTGACGGACGACGATCTGTGTCGTCTCCGGAGGACGGAGGACAATCCGCCTCTGGCCGCCGGATTTTATCCCGTCACGCCGTTGCCGGACGGTGTGAATCTTTGTCAGCCACGACGTCACGGCCTGACGACGATTGACGACTTCTACACTGGCCGCAATCTCGCCGCAATGAGTCATTTGTGGCGTGCGATACATTGCATCAACGACGACGCGCTGGCGGGTTTTCTGGCGTTTACATTTACGTCGCTGTACAAGAGAGTGACGAAGTTGTCGGAGTTCCGCTTCTGGGGCGGAAGCGGAAATACCGCCAACCTGAACGTCCCCTACATATTCAACGAGGCCAACGTCTTCGTGACGTTCGAGCGAAAGGCCCGAACGATCCTGGACCACCTGGACACGACGGCTGGAAACTACACGGGACGATGCGTGGTGCGAACCGGGTCCGCCACGGATCTTCGGTTCCTGCCGGACGATTCAATCGACTTCATCTTCACGGATCCGCCGTTCGGAGCCAATATCAATTACAGTGAGATGAACTTCCTGTGGGAGGCGTGGTTCGGCGTGTTCACCGACGCGTTGGAAGAAGCGATCGTCAACAGACACCAGGGCAAGACCGCCGAGCAATACGAAACTCTGATGACGGCCAGTCTTCGGGAATGCCATCGAGTGCTTCGCGCCGGGCATTGGCTGGTTCTGGTGTTCATGAATTCATCCCGGGAAATATGGAAGTCCATGCGGAACGCCGTCCTCGCGTCAGGTTTCTCGATCGAGAAAGTCGACCTCTTCGACAAGCAGCACGGCACGTTCAAGCAATTCGTGAGCGAGAACACGGCCGGCTGTGATCTCCTTTTGCATTGCAGAAAGGCGTCTGCGAGTCTGCCGGATGGAGATTCCTGCGACGGTGAGGGCATCGGGAACGAAGTTCGTCTCTTCTTGAAGTCAAGGCGCGGTGGAATCCCGACACATGCTTATCTTCATGTGCCCCGGGAGGAGGAAATCGACTACCGGATGCTGTACAGCGAATTTCTCGCGGCCAATTTGAAAAGCCGCGGCGGGCTGGTCGATTTTGCGTCCTTCCGCATGATCGCCGCGGCTTTCCTGGAGGAGGAATAGGTTGGCCGTGAGGACACTGCGGGCGTTCACGGGAACCGAGATGGCCCGGGCGAAAGTTCTCCTGGCGGCGCAAGTGGCGTCGATGATGGGTCGGAAACTCGAGGAAGGGGATTGGAATACGGTCTATTGCCGGGCGAAAGGATTCCCGGAAGAAGGCTGGAGCAATCTGCACATCGACGTCAACTACAATGGAATCGGCGTCGAAATGAAGCTGCTGCGCGCGCGGGGTTCGGGTAACGGGACGCTGAAGAACGTGTGCGGGCAGACCCTCATGCACCCGTCGGCCACGCGATCGATTCGCATACGGAATACCGGAGGCGCGGCGCAGGAAGTCATGAACGAAGTGTTCAAGCAGTACGGCGCGTTGATCCGTCAACGCACTGCGCACGTCTGGGCCAAGACCCCGAAGGGCGTGGACGTCGACATGCGAACCGGTTGGTTGATATGGGAGAAGAACCTGGTCGAGTTTCTCTATTTCGAGGAACCGATGCGTGCGCCGGAGCCCGAGAGGTACTTCGCGGAGTGGCACGAAAGCGTTGGCCGGGGAATGAGAAAACCCAGCCGGAGCCTGTGGATATATGACAGGGTCACGCAGCAGAAGAGATACTCGATCACGACAAGCGCGGGCATCAAGATCCAGCCGTATTTCGACGTGCCGCCGCCGTCCGACGAAAACTTGTATTATTTCCGAGTTCAAAGTGAGCCGATCGATCGGGATACGGTGCTGTTGTGGGTGACCACGTCGACCGCGAGAGAATTGAAAGTGCGACTCGGATCTCTCGGCCGCGATGTCGTGAGTACGGCGATTCTCGATGCGGTGCGACGCGAGGCGGGGACGTCGGTGGCGGTGCGGGACGAAGAAGAATCCGCGATTTCCATCGCCGTCAGCGTTGAAGCGCACGAACGATTGACGGAGGTTCTGGGCGGTGTGAACGACGAGCACCGTGTGCAATTGCTGATCAAGGCGCTTTCGTGAAGTCAAGGATCGACCTTTGGTTATCCGATGCGCCTCTACACCGAGCTCGCGGAATGGTGCCGCTCCTCGACGACCCGGCGGACTACGCCGAGGAGGCCGGCGTCTACGGCGACCTGCTGGCCGAGGCGTGCGACGGGCGGATCGAGTCGCTGCTGGAGCTGGACGGCGGCAGGAAACGCCGGACCGGGACGAAAGCGGCGCCGGGAGGACAGCGCAAGACGGCGCGGGCGGAGCCGGACGGGGACGAAGCCGCCGAGATCGCGGCGTCGTCCCGCGGGCCGGACGGCGCGGGTGACGGCGTGGTGCGTTCGCGGCGCACCTGAAACGGCGTGTTTCCCCGCGGGAGTAGAATGACTCCTTGCCGAGATCGTCCCCCAAGCCGGCAGGAGTCCCGATGCGCGGATCGTCGCTGGTCGTGGCGGCCGCGGCCGCGATCGCGTGGATCCTGTCGGTCCGCGCCGCGGAGGCCGCCCAGGTTCCCGATGGCGCGGCGCTGTTCGAGGCGCATTGCGCGGCCTGCCACCTCGCCGACGCGGTCCCGCGCGCGCTGGCGATCGACAACATGCGGGCCCTGCCGCCCGCCGCCGTCGTCGGCGCGCTGACCGACGGGGCGATGCAGGCGCAGGGGGCGGAGCTGAGCGCGGCGGAGCGGCGGGCGGTCGCCGAGTTCATCACCGGGCGGCGCGCCGCGCCGGAGGCCCGCGCCGCGGCCGGGGCCTGCGCGGCGCCCCCGTCGGAATGGCCGGGGATGGACGACGGCCCGGCGTGGAACGGCTGGGGCGTCGACGTCACGAACCGCCGCTTCCAGCCGGCGGCGCAGGCCGGGCTCGCGGCCGGGGACGTGCCGCGCCTGCGGCCGCGGTGGGCGTTCGGGTACCCCGACTCGGCCTCCGCGCAGTCGCAGCCGACGGTCGTCGGCGGGCGGCTGTTCGTCGCCAGCGAGCGCGGCGTGGTCCACGCGCTCGATGCGCGGACCGGCTGCGCGCACTGGTCGTTCGCCGCGCAGAGCGGCGTCCGCGGCGCCATGTCCGTCGGCCGTCTCCCGTCCGGCCGGCACGCGCTCTTCTTCGGCGACTTCAACGCCAACGTCTACGCGCTCGACGCCGCGTCCGGCGCCGAGGTCTGGCGCCGCGACGTGGAGACGCACCCGGGGGCGCGCATCACCGGGGCGCCGGTGCTGCACGGCGGCCGGTTGTACGTGCCGGTCTCCTCGCTGGAGGAGCTGCTGGCCGCCGACCCCGAATATCCCTGCTGCACGTTCCGCGGCAGCGTCGCCGCGCTCGACGCGGCGACCGGCGAGCCGATCTGGCAAAGCTTCACGATCCCGGAGACGCCGCGGCCGCGCGGGCGCAACCCCGACGGCTTCTTCCTGATGGGGCCGGCGGGCGCCGCGGTCTGGTCGGCGCCGACCGTCGACGCGGAGCGCGGGCTCGTCTACGCGGCCACCGGCAACGCCTACACGGAGCCGGCCGCCGCCGCGAGCGACGCGATCGTCGCGTTCGACCTCGAGACCGGGGCGGTCCGCTGGACGCGCCAGTTGACGCCGGGCGACGCGTTCGTCCTCAACTGCGCCGGGGCGAATCCCAACTGCCCGGACGACGAGGGCCCGGACTTCGACTTCGGCTCCTCGCCGGCGCTCGTGACGCTGCGCGACGGCCGCGACCTGCTGGTCGCCGGCCAGAAGTCCGGCGTCGGCTACGGCCTCGACCCGGACCGGGAGGGCGCCGTCGTCTGGCGCTACCGGGTGGGGGCGGGCAGCGCGCTGGGCGGCATCGAATGGGGCTTCGCGGCCGACGCCGACAAGGCCTACTTCGCCAACTCGGACCTCCTGACGCCGGAACCCGGCGGACTGGCGGCGGTGCGCCTGCGCACGGGCGAGCTCGTGTGGCACGCCGAGCCGCACGAGCCGGTCTGCGAAGGGTGCAGCCCGGCGCTGCTGGCGGCCGTCACGGCGATTCCGGGCGTCGTCTTCTCCGGCGCCTGGGACGGCCTGTTCCGCGCCTATTCGTCGGACGACGGCTCGGTCCTCTGGGAGTTCGACACCAACGGCGCCCACGAGACGGTCAACGGCGTCCGCGCCCGGGGCGGCTCCATCAACGGCCCCGGCCCGGTGGTGGTCGACGGGATGGTCTACGTCAACTCCGGTTACGCGGCGTTCGGCGGCCGCCCCGGCAACGTCCTGCTGGCGTTCGGCGTCGAGTAGCGGCCGTCAGGGCTCCGCCGCGGTCTTCGCGCCGGGGGCGGCCCGCGCCAGATTCAGCCGGTAGAGGGACGCCTGCCGCCGCAGCAGAAACGGCGCGAAGCGGGCCGCCAGGCGGAGCGGCAGCGGCAGGCGGGACAGCAGGTCGCCGTCGGCGTCGAGGAACGTCTTCGACGCTTCGAGCCGGAGGTTCGCGCCCCAGGACTCGATCTCCCGCGGATCGTCGCACCGCCAGCGGAACCAGCTCGTCCGCGGCAGGTGGCGCATCGCGTCGTGCCGGTCCTGCGTGTCGACCATGCGGGCGGCCGTCGTGTCGAAGGCGATCCGGGCGCCGGAGAAGCGCCGGGCGAGGCCGGCGAGGGCGCGCCGGGCATCCGGCCCGTCCAGGTAGATGAGCACCGCCTCGGCGACGAACATCCACGGGCCGCCGGCCGCGGCCACCCGGTCCATCCAGTCCGTGTCGAGGACGGAAGCCGCGACCATCGTCCGCCGGGGCTCGTCGTCGAAGAAGCGCCGCCGCAGGGCGATGGTGTCCGGCAGGTCGAGATCGAACCAGCGCACGCGGCCGTCGTCGACGCGGTCGAAGCGCGTGTCCAGTCCGCAGCCGATTTCGACGACCGTGCCGCCCGGGTGCGAGACGAGAAAGTCCTCCACGTAGCGGTCGAACATGCGCGCGCGGAGGACGGCGCCCTTCAGGCTGCGCCCGCCCTCCCACTTGGAGAAGTCGTAGTCGAGGCCGCGCACGATGGCCGCCGCCCTCGGGTCGCGGAGCAGACCGCGCGGCCTCTCCGTCTCCCGGGCGCGGGCCAGGAGCGGAATCAGCAGGGTCTCCTGCACGGGACCGAGTTCCACCGGTATCACCGCCCGGTCTCCGCGCCGCGCCGCATCTCGCGGGTCGGCGCCCGCTCCGGCACGTGCGCGTAGCCGATCCCGCCGATCTCGTCGAAGAAGTATTCGAGGTCCTTCCGTTTCGCGAAACCGGCGAGCTGCGAGACGTTGTAGAGCCGCACGTCGACGACGCGCCGGACGCCGGCCGTCCGCAGCATCTCGAAGAACCGCCGCGCCGTGAACGCCTCGGCGGCGTGGGTGGAGTGACCGACGGTGAAGATGGGCATCGTCGTCCGTCCGGCGTTCAGCCGGCGCGCGCGTCGTCGGCGACGATCGCCGCGATCAGCTTGTGGCAGGCGTCCCCGTACGGTTCCCCGAGGCTGATGGTGAGATGGCATGCGCCGAGCGCGTAGACACCGTCGAGCTTCGCCAGATAGCGCCGCTCGACTCCGGGATCGGTCACCCACAGCGCGTAACCGCGGCCCGCGTGCGTGAACCAGCCCTGCACCCGCCGCTTGTCGTTGCCGAACGCCTCGCCCGGCCGGCCGACGGTGATCGACAGGCTCTCGACGCGAATCAGCCGCAACGAATCCGCCACCGCACCGGCGGCCTCCAGGGGAACCTTGTCGTTCCGGCCGTTCCAGGTGCTGTGTCCGTCGATCCACAGCGGAGCCGCCGGGTCGGCGAGCGCCGCCAGGTCGCGGGGCGCCAGGCGGCCCGCCTTTTCCCAATAGCGCTTCGGATCGAGCAGCCAGTTCTCGGATTGATATCCGTGCGGCCGCGGCTCCAGCAACGGCACGTCCACGACGTCGAGCACCCGCGGGTCGCTGCCGTCCTCGTACTGCCGCTCGTATTCGGAAACCTCCTGGCCGTCGCGGGCGCTGACGGGCCGGATCCAGGGACCGGCCCGGCCACCGCGCCACTCCCGGCCGGCGACGCACCGCCCGTGCAGCTTCCGGAAGTTCGCCAGGCAGACGATGCGCTTCACGTTCGGCATCGGCGATCCCCGTCCATCACGGCGTCGGGGCGTCCGGGCCTCCCGCCGGGATGACGAGCCGCAGTTCGCTGTCGTCGATCAGACTGTACTCGGGCGCGCGGCCCGCGAGGTTCCGGCTCTCCCGCAGGATGATCGGCACGCCGTCCCCGCGGCGGTCCATCAGGTTCACGCGGCCGAGGCCGGCCGGCGCCGGGCAGCGCGCCAGCAGCGACACGAGCAGCTCGTTGCGGTTCGCCTGCCGCAGGTGCAGGCTGTCCGGCGTGAGCGTGTTCGCCAGCCCGCCGGGGACGTACAGCTCGAGGCGGTCGCCGAACAGGTGCAGGCGAATGCGCGCGCCCGCCACCGAGTAGTCGCGGTGCGCCACGGCGTTGACGAGCGCCTCGAACACGGCGCGCTCGCTGAACTGCGGGTGCTCCGTGCGCGCGGTCGTCTTCGTCGCGCGCACCAGCATGTTCCGGCGCACGAAGTGCAGCGCGTCGGCGACCTGTTCGTCGAGCGGCCCGCCGACGTCGCGGGCGTCGGTCTGGTAGTCGACGTCGGTGCGCTCGCCGGCGTAGCTGACCGCCTGCACGTACGCGTGCGGCAGCCAGCGTTGCGGCTCGCGCGTGCAGAGGAGGACGCCGGCGAGCGTGAGCCGCGCAGCGCCGCCGTCGTCGGCCACGAGGCGGAGCTTGCGGGCCGCCGTCTCGGTGACGCCGGTTTCGCCCGCGTCGCCGCGCAGGAACCGGCGGGTCAGAGCGTAGTCCAGATCGCCCGGCGCGGTGCGCGGGACCACGGTTTCGTCGAAACGGATCACCCGGCTCCGGCTGCGTTCTTCGAACAGCCGCGCCAGCAGCTCGGGAGACATTTCCCGCTTCGAGCTGCCGAGCCTGCGGAAGCAGCCGCCCGGGCTCCGGTGCACGAACAGGCTGCGCGGCACGTCCACGCGAAGGACCGCCGCCGGCCGCCCGGCCGCGTCGCGCCACTCCCGCCGGTAGACGTCGGCGTCGAGCGGCGGCGTCACCGAGTCGTTGCAGATTTCGCGGACCCAGCCTTCGACGGCGTCCAGATCGTCGAGCGGGATGCCGGTGACCGTCCGGGTCCGGTCGTCCACGCCCAGCACCACCACGCCGCCCTTCGCGTTGGCGAACGAGGCCAGTTCGTCCGCGAATCCGTCCCGTTTCGGCCCGCTGACGCGGCCTCCCGCGAGGGTGACCCGCTTGAATTCCAGGGCGGAATCCTCGCCGAGTCGAATGCGCCGGATCAGTTCCGCATCGGTCATGCCGTCGCCGCGGGGCGCGCAATTCCCCCGGTCCGCTGGTAACGGGGCGCGCCGCCGGCCTTCGCGGTCTCGCACGCATGATACCGCCCCCGGCGCGCCGTCCGGGCCGCGCCCGCCGCCGGCGCCTGCCCGCGCCGACCGGCATCCGGACGGCGGACTGGATCGAGGCGGCAGTCACACTCCGAGCATTCCCCGGGGCGAGCAGTGCGATCCGAACCGGACCGCCGGTCTTCGACACCAACGTGTTGGTGTACGCCGCCGACGGAACTCCGTCCGAGGCCGAATCGGCTGCCGCAGGTGATGACGGGCGGCCTTCGACCGGCTGCGGAACTCACCCGTCAGGAACACTTCCGGTGGCGAACGTCGCGTCGAGCAACGCCGTCGCCGCCCGACGGTCGAGCAGGCTCGCGGCGAACTGGGTATCGGCCGTCAACAGACAACCGTGGCACGCACGGTCACAATCGTCGTTCCTGCAATCGAGAATCTTCCGGGCGAGTTGGGCGCCTCGACCGAGCTCACGCTGCAGGATGGCAGTGTAGCCGGCGCCCGCGGACGACGCATCGAACAGGAAGGCCGAGCGCGTCACCTGTTCGTCGTCGGTCCTGCTCTGCGCGGCCGCGACCCCCATTTCGCGTTCGTCCACGCCGAGCAATTGCGTCACCCCGCCGCGCAACGCCGCCGCCAGCGAATAGATCGCAGCGTGCGACGGGTCGCCGTAGATCTGCAACTCGAAGACGTCCGTGCGGCTGGAGCAACCCAGATTGACGTTTCTCTTGACGGCCCACGGCTGGCCGCTCCCCGCGCAATTCGACGTCCCGGCCGGCTTGCGTCCGCCGCGCAGACGCGAATGGCTCTCGCCCAGGGGATTCTCGGATCCGAACTCCGGCGCCGCGCGACCGCAGCGCAGACAGACGGCGTAGCCCTTCCCGCCGGGGCCGTCGTTGCCGTGGAAGATGTGCCCGTCCTCCGTGTAGCGGAAGCGCCCGCGGGTCGGATCCGGCAGAGGCGTCCAATCCTCGGTCGGGCAGCTCACCCAGGGCGCTTTCACCGGCAGGTACGCCGCCGTCGTCACGTCGTTGTGCGGCGGGCGCTGGAAGTCCACCGCGAATCCGGCCGGCTCCAGGAACACGTACGACTCGACGTTGTCCGCTTCGCACACGTCGCATCCCGACTGCGAGCCGGCGCGGTCCCCGGTCGCGCCACAGCGGCGGCAACGCCAAGCCGAGCGGATCGACTGGATCTCGCGGGCGCCGTCCGCGTCGGCGGGCAGGCGCCAGTTGAGCGTCACGCCCTCCGACCGGTGGACGCGGCCGTCGACGACCACGTCGGCGCCCGGCGCATAGTCCCGAATGGCGACCGGCGCCGAGCGGGTGGGGAAGCCGGTCCGCTGTCCGAAGGACTCGTCCCGCGTCGGAGCCTCCTGTTCCCGGCGGCGCAGCTCCGCTCTGGTCGTCGTCACGAAACTGACGATGCCGGTGGGAAAACCGTGGCCCGGCAGCACGCCTCTGCGCACGAGTTCGCCCAGCAGGTACTCGCCGCGGTGCCGGTCGAGTTGCCTCTTCACGGCGAGGAACGCGGGGTTCCTCTCGTGGCTCGGCGCCTCCTCGAACCATTCGGCGTCGGCCTCGAGGGCATCGAGCTCGTTCGTCCACTCGGCTCCGGCATTCTCGACCGCCGCCGCCGCGCCCTGGAGCAGCTTGCCGACCTCTTCGCCCTCGAGGGCGGTGCGGACCACGAGACGCCGGAGCCCGCGGGCGACGTGCTCGTCATCGGAAGCGGCGGACGGACACCACTCCCGGAACCGAGCCGCCGGCGACGGCGCAGCGCCCTCCGACTCGAAGAACCATCCCGCCTCCAACCGATGGGCGTTGGAGCCGTCGAGGAAGTGTCCCAACAGCAGCGCATTGACGTGCCGCTGGACCAGCCGCCGGCTGTCGAGCCCGACGCGCGGCGGGCTGATCGACGCGTCGAACGGCCAGCGCGGGTTCTTGAGGACTTCGACACCGTGCGGCGTGTTCCGGCAAAGCGTCAGGGCGAGAGAGCTGCCTTCCCCACGCCGTCCCGAGCGCCCCGCGCGCTGGCGGTAGTTCGTGTCCGCCAGAAAACGGGTAAGTGGTTGATTTTAAAGGACGTTATCCCTGATTTCCAGTGGCGAAGATCGCCTCGATGTTGTATTCTTGCAGGTGAGAGGCACGATTCCCGGACCGTTCGGCAACCTTTGCGGCATCGACTTCCATGAGAGAAATCTACAAGCGGCAGTTCCAACTCGGTCAGGTGTCGATCGACAAGATCCAAATCGACCCGAAGTCGCGGGACGACATCCCGGCGGTGTTGAAGGGGCTGCAGCACATCTGGTGCGACGAGGCGCTGCGCGCGCGGCTGTTCGAGCTGCTGGACGAGCATGTGCTGCCGGAAACCGACCGCACCGTCGGGCGCCCCGGAATGGACCTGTGGCGGGTCCTGGTGCTGGCCGTCTTGAAACAGGGCCTGGGCTGCGACTTCGACCGCCTCCACGACCTGGCGAACCATCACGGGAAGATCCGCGAGTTCCTGGGGCACGGCGACTTCGCCGACCGGACGCGCTACGAGTACCAGACGGTGGTCGACAACGTGTCTCTGTTGACGCCGGAATTGCTGTCGGCGGTCGGGCGCCTGGTGGTGGAGAGCGGGCACAAGGTCGCTAAAAAAAAGCCTGGCGAGCCGTTGCGCGGACGGTGTGATTCGTTCGTGGTCGAAACCGACGTGCATTACCCGACCGACGTCAACCTGCTGTGGGACGCGATGCGGTGCCTGCTGCGCGAGACCGGCCGTGCGGCCGTGCAGGAGTCGGTGGGCGGGTGGCGTCAGTGGCTCCATCTGACGCGAGAGGTCCGGAATCTGTTCAACCGGGTGCGTTCGACGCGGCGGGCGAAGCACCATCCGGAACGGGTGTCGGCGTACCTGGAGCGCTGTCGCGGCCTGGTCGAACGGGCGGAGAAAACGCTCGATGCGCTGCGCGACAAGAACGTCGGGGAAAGCACTCGTCAGGTGATCGAAGGCTTCCTCGCTCACGCCCGGCGCCAGATGGACCATGTGGAGCGGCGGCTTGTGCGGGGCGAAACGATTCCTCACGCGGAGAAGGTCTTTTCGATCTTCGAAGAGCACACGCGCTGGATTTCCAAAGGGAAGGCGGGCACGCCGGTGGAATTCGGGGTGCCTGTCGCCCTCATCGAGGACCAGTATCAGTTCATCCTGCACCATCGGATCCTGTGGGAGGGGGAGGACGTGAACGTGGCGGTGCCGATGGTTGAGGAGACGCAGGCCCTGTATCCGGCGTTGCGGGCGTGCAGTTTCGACCGCGGCTTTCACAGTCCCGACAACCGGGTGCGGCTCGATGCGTTGCTCGACGTCAACGCACTGCCGGGAAAGGGGTATCTTTCGAAGGCCGCCCGGGAGCGGGAAGAGGACGGGGCCTTTGTTGCGGCCCGGCGTGCCCATCCGGCGATTGAATCGGCCATCAACGGACTGGAGCATCGGGGCCTCGACCGTGTCCGCAGTCACGGCGCCGACGGCTTCGCGCGAATGGTCGCCCTGTCGGTGCTGGCCGCCAACCTGCATCGCATCGGGTCGATCCTGCAGAAGCGAGAGCGCAAACGGCGACAACGCCACCGCGCCGCCTGAGCGGCGCGGTTCCGAATTCCTGCTCGGTCTCCGGCCGTCACAAAAGACGGCAACGCTCCTCTCAGCTCTGAACATCGGTGTATCGAGCTGCTTCCGGCCGATTCGGCCCGCGGACCGCTTGTTGCGGCCAGAGCCGCCGGATTCGTGGCGGAAACATCGCCTGAATCGTGCAAATCTGTTCCGGATCTCCACCTGCACGGGGGGTTTTCTGGCTGACACTAGTTCGCGGCGTGGGGCGGAGGATTGCTCATCATCACGGCGGCCAGACCGCCGACGTCGATGCCCATCTCCATCGTGGTGGAACAGCTCAGGACGTTCATCGCGCCGCGCTTGAACAACGCTTCCTGCTGTCTCAGGCGCTGACCGCTGATTTGCGCCGAATGCTCGCCTACCGCGAAGTACGGACTCATGGCCGCCGCGCGGTCGTTCAGGTTGGACCAGAGCCCCCGGGCGCGGGCGTCCCTGACGTCAGGGTCGTGGTTCAGCCACTCGGCCACCTCGGCCGCGGAGAACGAGCCGCCGTTCTCGTCCCGCCAGAACGGGTGCGGCAACCGCGGCATGCGGACGTTCTCGCAACGGTCGTCTCCGCCGCGGAGCGGCGTGTAGGGCGACAGACCGGCGAGCGTCGTGTCGAGCATCCGCCGCGTGAAGGGACACACGTGCATGTCCCGCGCCTCCTCCAGCACGCAGGCGTCGTCCAGCCGAAAGAGGTAGCCGCGCTCGACCTGCCGCAAGCGCGGCGACACCACCGTCCATGCCGATCGCAGACACTCGTCGACCGCATCGCGGCGCACGGCGTCCGTCAGGTCCAGCCCGAAGGCGCGGCAGAGCACGTCCAGCACGGCCGCACGGTTACCCCCGGCGCGGGCGCGTGGCCACAACGTTTGCCCCCGCGCAAGCTGGTCTCGGAAATCCGGCCCCTGCACGTAGCTTCGGTACGTCCTGGTGCCCATCCAGTGGAGGTGCTCTTCAGGTACGTCGGTGGCGCCCCGCGCGCGCAGCACGAAGTCGATCAGGAGCTTGACGAACCGCGGCCACTCGTCCGGCGGCGCACCGAGAGGACCGGTCCACCCTGGCGGCGTCAGTTCGACCGCCCGTTTCTCGATACCGGGGTACCGCAGAGCGACGAGACCGAGCGTCTCGGCCGAATTCATCCGCTTGGGGCGTCGGAAGAACTCGCGGAACAGGCAGAACTCCGCGTACTCCGCCGCCGGGATGTCCACACCGCTCAGGCGCCGGTACTCGGCGCGCATCCTCCCGATGTCCGTGCCGTTGGCGAGCTGTGACACGGCGTCCTGCCAGGAGAGGCGTCCCAACGGCTCCTCCCGCGATTCCGCCCGCGCCGCCTCCAGTTCCCCTTTCTTCTCGTCCAGGATCGCCTGGACGGTGGGCGAACGCGATTCGAGCTTCTCCAGCTCGCCCACCTCGCGCGTGAGCTTCTGCACCTCGTGTTCCGACACGCCATCCCGCGGGCGCGCCGCCGCGAGGCCGTGCAACAGTTGGCCGCGGACGTAGTTCCGCTCCGATTCCTGCTGGAGCCTGACCGCCAGCCGCGCCGACCCCTGCCGGGAGTCGCTGAATGCGAGCAGCCGCCGACCGCCGAACGGAACGTCGTGCGACTGCTCCGCCGGAGGCGTGTGCTCCAGCACCGTCGGCGTGACGGTCGACAACAGAAACGGCGCCCCCATCCGCAGCGGCCGGAAAAGAGGATTCCTCGACTCGCGTCGGCCGCAACGCCGACACCGAAGCGAACCAGGGTCGTCTTCCGGCGCCACGATCGAGACGCGGACGGGCGTCGACGAGGCGGAGACTTCCCACGTATTGGCGGCCAGCGCCACGGTCTCGGCGCCGCTGACGCTCGTGATCAGCCGACGCTCTCCCGGCTGAAGTATCGCCGCCTCGTCGCCCGCGTCTCCCGCGCCGGCCTCGTCGTCCGGCGCGTCGATTTCAAGCTGGAACTCATCGACCGCCGCCTGCACGGAGCACGGCCGCAACGTCATCACGTCCGTATCCGGGGCGTAGCGTTCTTCGGCCGCCAGGTACACCTCGCCGCAGGCGTGGCACTGCACGACCTCGTAGACCGGATGCTCGCAGTGGCGGCAGAAGTCCCGGGGAACCGTGTGAACGGCGCCGAACGCCCAGTCGCCGCCCAGGCCGTGCGGGCAGGCGGGATTGGCGCAGGCCCACAGACCGGCCTGCGTACGGCAGAACAGATGCCCGCGAAGCGGCAGAAAGACCTGGTCGCCGCGCCGCGCCGTCGTGCACAAGTCGATCAGCCGCAGGAGGTCGTCCACCGAGGCGTCGGAACGCAACCGGCGCCGGACGTCGGAGAGCGTGGCCACGTTGGGTGACGACACGAACAGGCCGTGCAGCCGTCGCGCCTCGCGGCTGGTGGCGAGACGCGAGAACCTCTCCCCGGGCGGCAGCGTCCGGAGAGCGTCGACGTCGAGCGGCGCGGCGTCCGTCGCCGCGGGCAGGTTCGGCAGGAGGCGCGCACCGGCGATGACGTGCACGCTCGACGGCGGCGCGCCCGACACGTCGCACAGGAAGCGGTTCAGCGCCTCGTGTTCGTCCCGGCCGCCGAGCGTGGCCGACGTGGCGACGAACCGCACGTCGCGCGGCTCGACCCCGAACCGGTGCAGGACGCGCCGGACGAGCAGCGCCATCTCCGCGGCGCGTGAACCGATGTAGGTGTGCGCCTCGTCCAGCACGATCCAGCGCAGCGTTCCCCGCGACTTGTCGACGATCGGCGCGTCCGCGTCGCGGACCAGCATGTACTCGAGCATCGTCGCGTTGGTGACGAGGATCGGCGCCGGGTCCTCACGCAGCGCCTGCCGCGTACGCTGCTCCGCCGGCGACGAATCGCGCAGCTTGCGTGCCGGCAGGGTGTCCGGCGTCTCGCCGTTGTACAGGCAGAACCGGATGTCGCCGCCGAACGCCGACGACCACGCGCGCAGGCGTTCGCGCTGGCTGTTGATCAGTGCGTTCAACGGGTAGAGGAACAGGGCGCGCACGCCGCTGAGACGCCCGCGGTCGGCGCACTCGCGGGCGAGCTGATCGAGTATCGGCACGAGGAAGCACTCGGTCTTCCCCGACCCGGTGCCGCTCGTCACCAGCACCGACCGGGCCGACGCCTGACCCAGCCGCCGCCAGCAGCGCAGTTGGTGTTCGTACGGACGCCGGTCGCGGCCGAAGCGGTAGTCGGCGCAGTCCGGGGGCGGGTTGTCCATCGCCCCGACCAGCCGCCGCGTGAGCGTGCCGGACTCGGCGAGCTCCGCCATCGTTTCCCGCGCGGGGCGCCAGCCGAACGTGGCCTCGAAGACCGGGTCGGCGAGCAGCGCGCCGTCGCTGCCGGCGGGCGCCTCGAACGTGTCGGTCAGAAAGCGCCGGAGCTCCGGCGACCGCACGGCCAGTTGGCTGGACAGCGCGCGCGAAGAACGCTGCGAAAGATCGCGAACGACGGCGGCGAAAGAAAGCGGCTGTTCAGTCATGGTTCAGCGCGTCGAGATCGACGTCGAAGAGCCGGGCGACGGCGGCGGCGTACGCGGCGTCGAACCACTCCGGCGCGTGCGACCGGAGCAGCTTCACCGCGTGGACCAGACGGCGGGACACGTGGGCGCCCGACGCCGCCGCGAACGCGGCGCCGAACGGGGCATCGGTCAGCGGTCGGCGGTATCCCACGCCTTTGCAGTCTGCCCAGACCGAGTTCCATGGCGATACTTTCAACGAAGCAATCTCCGCGGCCCAGTCTTTCCGGTCCGGTCCGGCGGGCCAGCGGAAATCCTGGCCGGCTTTCAGCAGAACCTGATAGGGGCCTTCCGCTCGAAACAATTCGTCGAACGCCCCGAGCGGAAGAGGAGTCGCAGACGCCCGGGGATCGTCTCGGCGGTCGGAGACCATATCGTCAGCGAACTGCTCCAGCGGTATCAGACCACGATGGAAACGCGCCGCCTCCGCCGCCACTTGCGTGAGGCGCTCATCAGCCCGCCGCCGCACCTCGTCCGCCGCGAAGACACCGACGTCCTCCAGTTCGGTGCGAATCGCCCGGTGCGTCGCGGTCATTTCGTCGCGCCACACCCGGACGGGAACGAGCAGCCACGTGAACGGCAACTCGCGCTCGAGCCGCCAGATCCTCGCGCGCGCCTCTTCCCGCGGGGTCCGCAGCAGAAGCCGGACCAGCGCGGCAGGATCGTCCGACAGACAGTCCAGAGCATCGAACGTCGTGGCGGGTAACCCGCGGCTCACGTCGAGAAGGTCCGCCAGGTACTCCCGGTTCTCGCCGTCTCCGCCTTCGACCATGTCCTGCAGGATCCGCCTCATGGCGGCGATTCGAGCCTCCATGTCCGCGATCGACGCGGCCTCCGCCAGAGAGCGCGCCTCCGCCGCGCCGAGCGGCGACCGGTCGCCCGCATCGACGGAAGGGTGAGCAAAGTACTGATCCCCGGACCGCGCCAGCACGACCCGGGTTTGCCGCCGAAGCGCCGACTCCGGGATCTTCCAGCCCTTCACCTCGCCATCGTTCTCGGCAGGCTCCAGCGGCGTCCGCCCAAGGCCAGGATTTTCCAGACTGAACGCCTCGAACGTCACGGGCGCGCCGTCCGGCACGCAGCGGGCCGGAACCGAATAGACCGACGCGTCGGAGGAGACCTCGACGTCGCACGCGAATCTGCGTACGACGGTTTGCGCTTCCTTGAAGCCACCCGAAGTCAATTCAAGATGGATGCGGGCATCGAGCAATTTCGTGACCGCGAACAGCGATTCGAGCTCATCGTGGACCAGAATCAGCGGCAACTCGGAAACGCCCTCGCCGATCTTCGGCAGTGCGACGTTGAAGTGGTGTGCGGCCTGCATCCGTGCGTCGAGGTCGCTGGCGCGCAACTCTCCGACGAGGCGAAAGGCGTCGCTGATTTTCGGTGAAATCGCCAGCGCCCGCCATCCGTACAGCGATTCCACCGACAATTTGCGCCGCCGGTCGGCATCCCCGTGGTCAGGGTGCACGAACCGGGCGCCGCGCCCCGGAAACGGCACGGTTACGGGCAAGGTCGATCCGTTCGGCCAACGCGTCGCCAGTTTCACGTGCGGAGGCGGGTTTTTCGGACCGCCTCCAGCGCCGCCGGCGGCGTCCGGTACGAAGCGCAACGTGACGCGCAGGCGGTCCGTCCGCCGGTCGGTCTCGACGTTCATCTGCGGGTGTTCGCAGGCGACGTCGAGCGACGCGCCGATGACGTCCACGAAACCGCGAGTCGATTCCCGTCCGGGCACCACCTTCGCGCTGAAGTCCGCGCCGGCCCAGCAGATCTTCGACAGGAACACGGTCTCTCCGTCGACCACTCGCCGGACCCGCCATACCCCTGCACTGTCGGGATTCCGAAGCCATTCATCGCCGCGCGACCCGCGCCATGAGACTTGGGCGGCGGGAACGCGGTGCTGTGCGCCTTCGGGATCGATCGACGACAGCTTCGGCGCGCCGCGGTACACGGGCACCGGCGCATCGAAGTCGAAACAGCGCGCGCCGACGAGACGGTGTTCGAACTGCCTCTCCTGTTCCTGGGCGGTGCGTATCCTGCAGATTCCGACCGGCGTGTCGAGCCTGACGTCTCCTTCGACGTCGAACATCACGCGCCCGGCGATCGGTTGCGTCTCCCAGAGACGGCAGCCCGGATGATGACGAAGTGCTTGAGCCGTCTCGTCGTGGCACGCGACCGCGACGCGCGGGAAACGGGTGCGGACCGAGCCTTCGGCGTAGAGATCGAGCCGGAGATCGTCATCCTCGGTGGCGGCGAACACCCACGGCAAATCATCGGCGGGAGCCCCTCCTCCCCGCGGCGCGAAGCTGTCCCCGATCCGGCGTCCGGCCTGGAGGAACCAGCGGATCTCCCGGTCGGCGAGAGGCGCCAGGTCATCGGGTTCGACAAGCACGCCCGAGAACACGACGTCATCGCCGGCGACCCTGCCGTTGGCTATCGGCAGGGGGCGGCTCCCGTCGACGCGCAGTTGGAACCGACCGGGCAAGTCATCCCCGGGGATGTCGACCAGCCGCGCCACGACCGCCGCGGACATGCGTCGCGGCACACGCGGTTCCACGACAAGGCTTCGGCCGGAGGCCGTGTCGGTAACGTAGCGAAGCACCCGGAATTCTCCGGTCTCCGCGCTCTCTCCCGTGGCGGCGTCGCGCAGCAGCGAATCGATCAATCCACGCGCCTGCCCGTCCCCCAAGTCGATCGGCATCCGCGATCGCCACTCCGGAGTCTGCCGGTCCAGGATCGCAACCGGATCGTCCTGCTGCCTTCCGACGTCTCGCAGCTCCCAGATCTGATCCATCACGTCGGCGCAGAGGCGGTAGACCGGCTCCTGACGCAGTGAGCGCGGCAGGTGTGAGCGAAGCGGTTCCGCGAGCGTGTAGCCGTCGTCGACCACTCGGCGAAAGAGGCGGTACTCGCGCAGCAACGCCCGCAGGAAACGGCGCACGTTCGAGTGCGGGCTCGATACGAAGCGGAGCGGAAGCCCACCCTGACAGGCGCACGTGCCGAGGTAACGGACGCTCGCGCCGAGGACGACGGGCCGGATGCGCCACCAGCGCCAGGCGTCCCGTAGCGGCTCGTAGAGTTCGGGAAACGGCGCCTCGCAGCGGATGGAGTCGAGCAGCGGCTGCCATGCCCAGGGACCGCCTTCGTAATACCGCCGCCACCATTCGGCGGCGTAGACGGCGAAGACCCGGCCGCCCGCGCCGGGATTCCGCCGGGGGCTCCACCCGGCGAGCACGTCGCGCGCCTCCTCGAATCGCTCGGTCGAGCACCGGTACGCATAGAGGGGGCGTTCGTCGGGAGTCGGAAGCCCCATGGACTCCAACAGACTCGACAACCACGCCCCGGACGTGACACTCATGCTCTATTCCCCTCCGCCCGGACCCGCTGGGGCGGCCCGGCTCGCGGGCAGCCGCGGCCCCAGGTCACATCCGCGCCGCGGGGCGCCGCCCGCTGACGCCGATGACGCCGCCGTATTGAACGTTCAATGCCGCCGCGGTATCGGCCCGGGCTTTTCGATGATGCCGTGCCGCATCAGCCATTCATCGATCACCCCGTAGATTTCCGCGATCTCTTCGTCCGAACGGCCGTGGGCGTACATCCATTCTTCGAAGGGACGTTCCCCTTTCATCATCCGGTCGAGAAACGTCCGGACGTCCGCGCTCGACACGCGCTCGGCCCTGCCCGGCGTCCGGTCCTGGACCGGGACGATCCCGTTCGCCATCAGCTCGACGAGTGCTTGCCGATTCTCCCGTACCAGCCCTTCGATCGCTTCCATCACCTCCGCCTGCCGGGACGGGGGAAATCCGCGCCGGTTCATCTGATCCTTCAGGTGGCGGCGGACCCGGGCGACCCCGCCGATGGTCAGCCAGGCCCTCAGATCATCCCCGGAGCTCCCGAGGGGCCGGTGCCGGTCCTCCTTCAGTACGTCCAGGACGTACCGAAAGACGTCCCCGAGGAATTCCCGCCAGTTCGTCCGTTCCAGATTCTCGATCAGCGCCATGAAGTCCTCCAGTCGGCCCATCGGGCGGCCGACGGTGCTGAACTGGCGAGCGCGCTTCTCTCCGATGGACTCGAATCGGTCGGCGGCATGCGCCCCGGCCGCGGTCATTCTCCGATACACCAGTAGCGGACGCGCGTCAGAAGGCGGGTTTCCAGACGGCGGACAGGTCGAGCGCGAATCCCGGCAGCACCGCTTCGCCGCCGAGCAGGCCCGAGCCGGCGCGCCGGTCCAGGCTGCCGTCCGCGCGGTAGATGGTCACCTCCCGCCGGAGCGGATCGATCAACCAGCCCAGGCGGGCGCCGTTCTCCCGGTACTCCTCCATCTTGCGCCGGAGGACGGCGAGGGAATCGGACGGCGACAGCAGCTCGACCACGAAGTCGGGGCACAGCGGCAGGAACCCCTGCCGGTCCTCGGCCGAAAGCTCGGCGAGCCGCGTCCGGACGACCCACGCGGCGTCCGGCGAGCGCACGGCGCCGCCGGGCAGCTCGAACCCGGTCGAGGAGTCGAAGGCCACGCCGGAGCCGTCGTCCTCGGCCCAGCGAAAGACGGCCGCGAACACCCGCCCGCTCCGCGCCCCGGTTTCCCCGCTCGTGGGCGCCATGACGGCGACGCCTCCTTCCGCGTCGCGCTCGACCCGCGCGTCCCGGTTCAGTCGGCAGTAACGCAAGAACTGCGCCCGATCCATGCCGGCCGCCGACGGGGTTCGTGACTCCTCCGCCGGGGCCGGCGCGCGCGGCCGCCGCTCGACCATCGCCATGGCCGCAGTCTAGCAGTCTGCGCCGTAGAACGGCGCGGACTGCTGGAGCGGTCAGGATGGGCACCAAGCGGAGCCGCAAGGCGACGCTTGGTGGGCGCTAGCAGTCTGCGCCATGGAACGGCGCGGACTCCTGCAGGCTTGGCTGGGCGCCGAGCGGAGCCGCAAGGCGACGGTTGGCGGTTGCGATTGACAACGGCGGGGCCGCGCGGCACGATGAGTACCGTGCGAGCCGTTGCATGGGCCTCTTCCTCCTGAGCGCGGGCACGATCGCCGCCGTCATGTTCGTCATGGCGGTGGGGCTGTTGTTCAGGCGCCCGTGCCTGCGCGGTTCGTGCGGCGGCCCGGACGTGCGCGACGCCGGGGGGCGGTCCCTGCGCTGCGACGCCTGCCCGCGGCGGGAGGCGGCGCGCGGTGCGGACCCTGATCGCCCCGTGCGTGCGGCGGCCTCCGCCTCGGCCCGCTGGCGTTCCGGCGGGCGTAGCGCGTAGCGGACCCTGATCGCCCCGCGCTGGACACGCCTTCAGGCGCGGGCCGCGTTCACGACGGCTTCCGCGAGGGCCTCGTCCTCGCGCGGGTCCACCGTCCGCAGATCGAGCAGCAGCCGGCCGTCGGCGATGCGGCCGACCACCGGCGGAGACCCGGCGCGCAGCGCGGCGGCGAGCGCGGCGGCGGAACGGCCGGCCGCCTCGACGGCCAGCGCCCGGCTCGGCAGCGTGACGCCGGGCGTGCTCCCGCCGCCGACGGCGGCCTCGGCGGCCGCGACCGAGACGGCGAGGCCGGCCGTCTCCGCGAGCCGCGCCCGCAGGGCCTCGGCGCGTTCCTCGAGGCGCGCCACCGGCGTCTCGATCATCCGCGCCACCGGCACCTCTTCGCCCGCGCGTCCGGTGGCGTGCGCGAGCAGCGTCGCCTCCAGCGCCGCGCAGGTCAGCTTGTCCACCCGCAGCGCGCGCATGAGCGGATGCGACGCGATGCGGTCGATCTCCGCGCGCCGGCCCGCGATGACGCCCGCCTGCGGCCCGCCGAGCAGCTTGTCGCCGCTGAACGTGCAGACCGCCACGCCCGCCGCGATGCTCTCGTCCACGGCTGGTTCGTCGAGCCCGTCGATCGTCCGCGGGCATCCGCTGCCGAGGTCCTCGACCACCGGGATGCGCAAGCGCTCTCCGAGGCCGGCGACTTCCGCCAGCGACGGCCGTTCGGTGAACCCCTCGATGCGGAAGTTCGAGGGGTGGACGCGCAGCAGCAGCGCCGTGCGGTCGCCGGCCGCCGCGGCGTAGTCGGCGGCCCGGGTCCGGTTGGTCGTGCCGACCTCGCGGAGGATCGCGCCCGACTGCCGCAGCACGTCGGGCACCCGGAAGCCGCCCCCGATCTCGACCAGTTCGCCGCGCGAGACGAGCACCTCGCGTCCCGCCGCCAGCGCCGCCAGCGTCAGCAGCACCGCGGCGGCGTTGTTGTTGACGACGACCGCCGCCTCGGCCCCGGTCAGGCGCCTGACGAGCGCGGACGCGTGCGCCGCCCGCGAGCCGCGGCGGCCCGCGGCCAAGTCGTACTCCAGGTTCGTGTAGCCGCCGGCCAGCGCGGCGACGCGTTCGATCGCGGTTCGGCCCAGCGGGGCGCGGCCGAGGTTCGTGTGGACGATGACGCCCGTGGCGTTGACGACCGGCCGCAGCGAGGGGGCGAGGGCGGCGGCGAGCCGCGGGGCCAGGGCGGCTTCGATCCGCTCCGCCGCGTCCTCCGCGTCGCGCACCGCGGCCGTGTCGCCGGCGAGCCGCCGCCGGAGCGCCGCCGCCTCGCCGCGCAACGCTTCGACGGTGGTCTCGCGGCCGTAGCGGGACTCGATGCGGCGCACCGCCGGGCGCTGCCGCAGCTTCTCGATGGAGGGAATGAGGCGCGGATGGGACGGCATCGAGGAAGGGGCGCGCGGCCCGCGCCCGACCCGGGACGAGGCCCGGGCCGGCTTGCCGGCGGCGAAGCGTTCAGCATACCATCCGGTCTCATCCCCGCCATGAGCGACAGCCGGATTCCAGACGGGTACGTGCCCGGCGAACCCCCGGAGCATCGGCCGGGCGATTCGTTCTGGCCCTACGCCGACGTGCCGGAGGAGCCGACGCCCGAGGAGCTGGCGGCGCTCGATCCGGAACTGCACGACGCGCTCTTCGGGCGCACGGAGCGGCCCTTCTCGATCACGTTGAGCTTCCGTCCGTTCGACGGACCCGACGGCGAACGCGCGCTGGCGCTCGCGCGCGCCGCGGACTACCGCGCCGCCGGTTCCGGCGAGACTCTGCGGCACCGCGCCCGGTTCTCCCCGAACGACGCGGAGAAGCTCCACGAGCTCTTCCAGCTCGTGGACCGCCGGGGCGAGTGCGAGGTGCTGATCGACGACCGGCCGGTCCCCTTCGCCCGCGAGCTCTGGCTGCCGCTCGTCTGGTGCGTGCTCCAGGCGCCCGGGGCCGTAGCGGATTGATGCGCGCCCTCCTGAGCGTCTCGGACAAGACGGGTCTCGTCGACCTCGGCCGCGCCCTGGCGCGGCGCGGGGTCGAGCTGCTGTCCACCGGCGGCACCGCGCGGGAGCTGGCGGCGGCCGGCCTGCCGGTCACCGCCGTGTCCGACGTGACCGGGTTTCCGGAGCTCCTCGACGGCCGGGTCAAGACCCTGCACCCGGCCGTGCACGGCGGAATCCTGGCGCGCCGCGCCCGGCCGGACGACCTGGAGGAGATCGGCGCCCTCGGCATCCGCCCCATCGACCTCGTCGTGGTGAACCTGTATCCGTTCGCGCGGACCGCGGCGTCCCCGGCGGCCTTCGACGAGCTGCTGGAGCAGATCGACGTCGGCGGCCCGAGCATGGTGCGCGCCGCCGCGAAGAACTTCGAGGACGTCCTGGTCGTCGTGGACCCGGCCGACTACGGCCGCGTGGTCGAGGCGCTCGAAGCCGGCGGCGGCGCGGGCCGGCGGCTGCGGTTCGAGCTCGCCCGCAAGGCCTTCGCGCATACGGCGGAGTACGACGCGGCCGTCGCCGCGGCGCTCGCCGCCGTCGACACGTCCGGCCCCGGCTTCACCCGCGCGCCGTTCGCGCTGACGGGAATCGCACCCGGCCACCTCGCGGTCCGGGCCGCGAAGGCGCGGGATCTGCGTTACGGCGAGAACCCGCATCAGCCCGCGGCGTTGTACTCGGACGGCGCCTGGGGCTTCGGGCGGGCGGACGTCCTGCAGGGCAAGGCCCTGTCGTTCACCAACCTGCTGGACCTCGACGCGGCGGCGCGGCTGGTGCTGGAGTTCGACGCGCCGGCGGCGGCGGTCGTCAAGCACACGAACCCTTGCGGCGCCGCGACGGCGCCGGCGCTGCGCGACGCCTACGTGAAGGCGCGCGAGGTGGATCCGCTGTCCGCGTTCGGCGGCATCGTCGGACTGAACCGGGCGCTCGACGCCGCGACCGCCGCCGCCGTCGCCGAGACCTTCATCGAGTGCGTCGTGGCGCCGGGGGTCGAGGACGGGGCCCGCGAGATTCTGGCCCGCCGGAAGAACCTGCGCCTGGTCACGGCCGACTTCGCCGGGGGCGGCGACGCCGCGCGGCGCGACGTGCGGTCCATCCTCGGCGCGTGGCTGGTGCAGGAGCGCGACCGCGTCGTCGAATGCGCGGAGCCGTGGCCGGCCGGGGCCGAGGCGGCTCCCGGCGCGGCGCCGCGGGTCGTCACCCGGCGCCGGCCGGCGGACGACGAATGGCCGGCGTTGCGCTTCGCCTGGCGCGTATGCGCCCACGTCAAGTCCAACGCCGTCCTCTTCGCGCACGCCGACAGAATCGCCGCGGTCGGGGCCGGGCAGATGAGCCGCGTCGACGCCGTCGCCGCGGCGAAGATGAAGGCCGGCGGCGGGCTGGCCGGCACGGTCGCGGCGTCCGACGCCTTCTTTCCCTTCCGCGACGGGCTCGACGCGATCGCCGCGGCCGGGGCCACCGCGGTGGTGCAGCCGGGCGGCTCGAAGCGGGACGCCGAGGTCGTCGCCGCCGCCGACGAGCACGGCCTGGCGATGGTCTTCGCCGGCCGCCGGCACTTCCGCCACTGACGGCCGGTCAGGCTGGGCGCCAGGCGGAGCCGCAAGGCGACGCTTGGTGGGCGCGCGCGGGCCGCGGCTCGGAACCGCGCGCGGCCCCCGGCGACGGGATGATCAGGCGGTTCGCGGCGGCGGGCCGGCCGCGGCCGCCGGCAGACTCAACAGGACGAGAAGCAGCATCAGGAACTCCGAATCGCCGAAGTTGTACTCGAAGAACCCCGCCGCCAGCATCGCCGCGAGGCTCGCCAGCCCGGTGACGGTGAGCGCGCGCGACTCCGTGGCGCGGAGCCGGCGGATCAGATCGAGCGCCGCCGCCGCGATGAACCAGCCCCAGAGCGCGAGTCCCGGCAGTCCGCGCTCGGCCGCGATCTGCAGGGGGACGTTGTGCAGGTGCGGGTTGGTGGCGTTCACCGCGTCGTCGGGGCGGTAGTCGCCGTAGGCCGTCTCCACCTGGCCGGGGCCGACGCCCGTCAGCGGATGGTCGCGCAGCATGCCGGCCCCGGCCGTGACCATCGCCAGCCGATCCCGGTTGGACGGATCGTTCAGGTCGAAGATGCTGTACACGCGCCCGGCGACCTGGGCCGGGGCCAGCGCCAGGAACAGCGCGGCGGCCACCGGCGCGGCCGCCAGCAGGCGGCGGTCGCGCAGGACCAGCACCACGCCGGCTCCGGCGGCGGCGCCGACCCACGCGCTGCGCGTCAGCGTGACGGCGAGCGCGGCGGCGAGCGCGGGAAGCGCGGCGCCGGCCCAGGCGCGGCCGCGCGAATCGAAGAGCAGGCGAGAGAGGGCGGCGCCGGTCAGCAGCATCAACACGCCCGCGTAGGTCATGTAGTGGCCCATCGATCCGGCAGGCCGCCGGCCGAGATGGTCGTAGCCGAGGAACAGGTACTGCGCGAGGCCGGCGGCCGCGGCCGCCAGGCCCGAGGCCAGGGCCACGGTGACGACCGTCCGGGCGCGCGCGCCGTGCGCGAGGGCGCCGACGATCGGCGCGACCAGAAAGAGCAGGACTTCCCGGGATTCGACGAGGCTGGCTCCCGGCGCCAGCGAGAACGGCACGCTCGCCAGCAGCGTCCACGCGGCGTAGGCCGCCAGCGGTCGGAGGAACGCCGGCGCCGCCGGCCCGCTGGCGCCCGGCGCGCCGGCCGCCAGCCAGAGGACGACCAGCACGGTCAGGAAGATCTGCGAGACGGCGATCGACAGCGGCAGGGCGAATACGAAGAGCAGCAGCACGGGCCAGCCGGCCGCGCGCCACGCTGCCGCGGCGGCGGCCGGCGTTCCGCCGCGCAGGGGCGGGGGCGGCGCGCCGGCGGCGCGGGTCAGGGTTCCACGGTGGCTTCGTCGATCAGCATCACCGGGATGTCGTCCTCGATCGGAAAGACCCGGCGGCACTCGCCGCACCGCAGCCCGGTCCCCTCGTTCACGAGCGTCACCGGGGTCTTGCAGGCGGGGCAGGCGAGAATCTCCAGCAACTCGGGATCCAGTGCCATTTTCCTGCCTTCCACTATAGCAGAACGCCACGATCGGAAAGCGCGCCTTCGGGTGGACGAGTCCTCGTTCTGCGCTACAATCGGGACATGCTTCTGCCGCGCGGCCCGGCGCGCGCCGTGTGCGCGTCGGTCCTCTCCGCCGTCCTTCTCTCCGCGGGCGCCTGCGCGCCGCTCGACGTCCGCGCCGCCCTCGACGTCACCGACGTCACGACGGGCTGGCTCGACACGGGCCTTGACGACCTGGGCCGCAACAAGCTGGTGCCGACCATCGAGTTCCGGCTTCGGAACGTGTCCGAGCAGCGCCTGCGGACGCTGCAGCTGAACGGCGTCTTCCGGCGCTGCCAGATCCTCTACGCCGGTCAGCCGGCGCCGGAGGAGCCGGTGTCGCCGGCCGACGCGGCGTCGGGGACGTGCCTGGGCGAAGATCGCGAATGGGGCAGCGCGCTGGTTCGCGCGGTGGGCCGCGAAGGAGTCGTGGCGGGTGACGGCCTCGGCCCCTTCACCATGGAGTCCAGCCTCGGCTACACCGGCGAACAGGCGCTGGCCGAGATGCTCGATCACCGGGACTTCGTCGACGTCAAGATCGAGCTGTTCGTCAAGCACCGCGCCGAGCAGTGGGCCAAGCTGGGCGAGTTCCCGATCGAGCGCCGGCTGCTGACCCAGTGAAGCGGCCGCGCCGCAGCCGTGCCCACAGCATCGTCCTCCCCGACGCTCGTCCGCGGCCTCGGCGCGCTCGACGGCGCCGCGATCGTCGTTTCCAACGTCATCGGCAGCGGCATCTTCCTGGTGCCGGCCCTGATCGCCGTCTGGGTGCCGGACGTCCGGCTGATGCTCGCGGCGTGGCTGGCCGGAGGCGGGCTTGCGTTCGCCGGCGCGACGGCCTACGCCGAGCTGGCGGCGCTCCGGCCGCGGGCCGGCGGGGAATACGTCTACCTGCGCGAGGCGTTCGGACCGGCCGCCGGCTTCCTGTCGGGGTGGACCTCCTTCGTCGCGGGGTTCTCCGGCGCCATCGCGGCCGGCGCCGTCGGGGTGGCCAGCTATCTCGGGCGGTTCGTGCCGGCGGCGGGCGACGCGACGCCGTTCGTCCGCGTCCCGCTGGCCGTGGTCACGTTGTCGATCTCGCCGCGGGCGGTGGTGGCCCTGACCGTCATCGGCGGCCTGACGCTCGTCCACGTCCTGGGACTCGGCCCGGGCCGCGTCGTGCAGAACCTGCTGGCGGGGGCCAAGGTCGTCGTGCTGGCCGCCCTGGTCGCCCTCGGCTTCACGATCGGCGAGGGGTCGGCGGCGCACTTCACCGCGCCCGGGGGCGCGGTCTCCCCGGCGCTCTGGCTTCTGGCCCTGGTTCCGATCATGTTCAGCTATTCGGGCTGGAACGCCGCCGCCTACGTCGCGGAAGAAATACGCGACCCCGGCCGCAACCTCCCGCGGGCGCTGGCGCTCGGGACCGGCGCGGTGGTCGTCGTCTACTTCCTGCTCAACCTCCTCTACGTCTACGCCCTGCCGCCGGCCGACTTCGGAGCGGGGGAGGCCCGCGTCGTCGACGCCGCGGGGGAACGCCTGTTCGGTCCGGGATTCGCGGCCGTCCTGTCCGCGGCGTCGGTGGTCATGATCGCCGCCAGCGTGAGCGCCATGGTGCTGGCCGGACCCCGCGTCTACTTCGCGATGGCCCGCGACGGCCAGTTCTTCCCGGCGGCCGCGCGGGTGCACCCGCGGTTCCGCACCCCCGCCGCGGCGATCGTCGCCCAGAGCGTCTGGAGCGGCCTGCTCGTGCTGGCCGGCGCCTTCGAGCAGTTGCTGCTCTACACCGGCTTCGCCGTCGTGACGTTCTCCAGCGCCGCGGTCGCCGCGCTGTTCGTGCTCCGGCGCCGCGAGCCTTCCGCCCCCCGTCCGTTCCGGGCCTGGGGCTACCCCGCGGCGCCGGGCGTCTTCGTCGCGGCCGGCGCGGCCATGGTCGTCAACGCGGTCTGGCGCGAGCCGGCCGCGTCCGGCGCCGGCGCGCTGCTCATCCTGGCGGGAATTCCGCTGTACCTGCTGTTTCGCCGCCGGGCGGCGGCCGGGGAGGAGTCCGGATGACGGACAGGTCCGAGGCGTTTCGGAGCACGACGGTGCTGGCCGTCCGGCGCGCCGGCAAGGCCGTCATGGCCAGCGACGGGCAGGTCACGCTCGGCGCCACCGTGGTCAAGCAGACCGCGCGCAAGATCCGGCGGCTCCACGACGACCGCGTGCTCGCCGGCTTCGCCGGCTCGGCCGCCGACTCCTTCGCGCTCTTCTCCCGCTTCGACGCCCGGCTCGAGCAGCACCGCGGCAACCTCGAGCGGGCGGTGGTCGAGCTGGCCCGGGAATGGCGCACCGACAAGGCCCTGCGCCGCCTGGACGCCATGCTCGTCGTGGCCGACCGGAAGGCGACGTTCCTGCTGTCGGGCACCGGCGACCTGATCGAACCGGACGACGGGATCGTGGCGATCGGTTCCGGCGGCCCCTTCGCGATGGCCGCCGCCAAGGCCCTCGCGGGCCGGACCGAGCTGGACGCCCGCACGATCGCCGCCGAGGCGATGCGCATCGCCGCCGACATTTGCATTTACACGAACGCCAATGTCACGATCGAGGAACTGTAGCCGTGCCCATCTACCTGCCGGAAACGGCCGCTTCCTCCGTCGGCGCCCTCACGCCGCGCGAGATCGTGGCCGAGCTCGACCGCCACGTCGTGGGACAGCAGCGGGCCAAGCGCGCCGTCGCGATCGCGCTCCGCAACCGCATGCGGCGCCAGAAGCTGCCGCCCGAGCTGGCCGAGGAGGTCGCGCCGAAGAACATCCTGATGATCGGGCCGACCGGGGTCGGCAAGACCGAGGTCGCCCGGCGTCTGGCGCGTCTGGCGCAGTCGCCCTTCATCAAGGTCGAGGCGTCGAAGTTCACCGAGGTGGGCTACGTCGGCCGCGACGTCGAGTCGATGGTGCGCGACCTCGTCGAGCTGGCCGTCACGATGGTGCGCGACGAGCGCACGGTCGAGGTGCGCGACAAGGCGCGCGCCAACGCCGAGGAGCGTCTGCTCGACCTGCTGGTTCCGCCGTTGCGGCTGCCGCCGCCCCCGCCGGACGCGCCGCCCGACGCGGCCGCCGCGCGGGAGGCGGCCGGCCGGACGCGCGAGAAGCTCCGCGGCCAGCTCCGCTCGGGCCGGCTCGACGGCCGCGTCGTCGAGCTGGAGGTGCGCGACTCGTCGTTCCCTTCCTTCGAGGTCATCGCCGGATCCTCGGTGGAGGAGATCGACGTCAAGATGAAGGACATGCTGCCGGGGCTGTTCCAGGGGCGCAGCCGGAAGCGCCGGATGAAGGTGCCGGAGGCGGCCGAGCACCTCGCCCGCGAGGAAGAGCAGAAGCTCGTCGACATGGAGAGCGTGGGACGCGCCGCGATCGAGCGCGTCGAGCAGGCGGGCATCATCTTCGTCGACGAGATCGACAAGATCGCCGGCGGCGACGGGCGGCAGGGGCCCGACGTGAGCCGCGAGGGCGTGCAGCGCGACATCCTGCCGATCGTGGAGGGGACGACGGTCAACACCAAGCACGGGATGGTGCGGACCGACCACATCCTCTTCATCGCCGCCGGGGCGTTCCACCTGGCCAAGCCGTCGGATCTGATTCCCGAGCTGCAGGGCCGGTTTCCGATTCGCGTCGAGCTCGAGGCGCTCGGCACGGACGACTTCGTGCGCATCCTGACCGAGCCGCAGGGCGCGCTGGTGACGCAGTACCGGGCGCTGCTCGGCACCGAGGGCCTCGACCTGCGCTTCGAGGACGACGCCGTGCGGCGCATCGCCGAGATCGCCAGCCTCGTCAACGAGCGCAGCGAGAACATCGGCGCGCGCCGCCTGCACACGGTCATGGAGAAGCTGCTCGACGAGATCTCGTTCGACGCGCCCGAGATGGGGGAGACGCTCGTCGTCATCGACGGCCCGTACGTCGATCGCATGCTGTCGGAAATCGTGAAGGACGAAGACCTCTCCCGCTACATTCTGTGACTCGTCTCCGGACCGTCATCCCGCTCGCGGCCCTGGGGGCGCTCGCGGCCCTGGGGGCCGCCTGCGGCGCGCGCGGCGCGCCGCGCCCCCCGTTGTACATCGTGCCGGACCGGATCGCCCCGCTCACCGCGACGCGTCTCGGCGAGCGCGTGTACCTGGAGTTCGAGGCGCCCGACCGGGACAGCGACCGGGCCACGCCCGGGGACGTCGCCCGGATCGAGGTCTATGCCGTGACGACGCAGCCGACCGAGCGGCGCCCGGAGGAGGAGTTCTCCGAGGACTGGCTCGACGCGGCGACCCTGGTCGCGGTCCTGCCCGTGCGCCTGCCGGATGCGCCGCCCTCCGATCCGCTTCCGGAGCTGAGCGACCTGCTCGACGACGTGCGGAACCGGGACGCGGCCGGCGGCCCGGTCGCCTTCTTCGAGGTCGCGCAGGGCGAAGAGGTGACGGTGGTCGAGCGCCTGCGTCCGGAGGCGCTGACGCCGGTCACGGTGGGAGACCCGGAGGAAGACGAGGAAGAGGAAGAGGACGACGACGAGCCGGAGCGCGTCCTGCCGATGCCGCTGGTGTCGCCGCCGACGCCCCCGCCGCTGATTCGTTCGTACGTGGCGTTCGCGGTCTCGTCGCGGGGGCGCCCGGGCGACGCCTCCGGCCTGGCGGCCGTGCCGCTCGTCCCGCCGCCCCCGCCGCCGGGGCCGCCGACGGTCACCTACACCGGCGGGTCGGTGCAGGTGGCCTGGGAGGAGCCGCCCACGTTCCGGCTGCCGGTGCAGGAAGAGCGGGTGCTGCCGCCCGCCCTGCGGTCGAGCCCCGTCCTGGAAGGGGTTCCGCCGTCGCGGTACGTCGTCCACGACGTGGCGGCCTCCGGAGACCCGGACGTCGAGCGGCCGGAACGGCTCGGCCCGCCGTCCTCAGCGCCGCTCCACGCCGACGCCGGCCCGACGTTCCCGGACACGCGCTGCTACGAGGTGCGCGTCATGGACTCCGTCGGCGAACTCGAAATCCTGGGTCCTCCCTCGCCCGCCACCTGCGTCGTCCTGACCGACACGTTTCCGCCCGTCCCGCCGCGGGGCGTGATCGCCGTGGCGGACACCGCCGGCGTCAGCCTCGTCTGGGACGAGAACGCCGAGGAGGACGTCGCCGGCTACCTGGTCTTGCGCGGAACCGCCGTGGATGCGACACTCCAACCGCTCACGGCCGAACCGGTCGTCGGAACGGCGTACCAGGACACCGACGTGACGGCCGGCGAGCGCTACTTCTACCAGGTGCTGGCCGTCGACGACGCGGTCCCGCCGAACGCGAGTCCGCCGTCGGAAACCGTCACGGAGATCGCGCGCTAGGAGTCTGCGCCGTAGAACGGCGCGGACTCCTGGAGCGGTTAGGATGGGCACCAAGCGGAGCCGCAAGGCGACGCTTGGTGGGCGCTAGGGTCCGCGCCCGTGGAACGGCGCGCGGAGAGAGGGAAGCCGGTTGCGTATGGATCGCGTGTACCGCGTCGAGGTCGACGGCCGCGAGCAGCTCGTGCTGGAGCGCGGCGGGGCCTGGCGGGCGCTCGAGGGCGACCTCTTCGCGGACTTCCGCCCGGGCGCCGCGCTCGACCCCGGGCGATGCCGCGTGTTGTCCCCCGTGACGCCGTCGAAGATCGTGGCCGTCGGCCTGAACTACCGCGACCACGCCCGGGAGATGGGCAAGGCGCTGCCGAGCGAGCCGCTCATCTTCCTGAAGCCGCCGTCGGCGGTGATCGGACCGGGGGAGCCGATAGTGATTCCGCCGGGGGCGGGCCGGGTGGACCACGAAGCGGAGCTGGGCATCGTCATCGGGCGCGCGGCGCGCCGCGTGCGGGCCGCCGAGGCCTCCGGCTACGTGCTCGGGCTGACGTGCGTCAACGACGTGACCGACCGCGGCCTCCAGAAGCGCGACGTGCAGTACACGCGCGCCAAGGGCTTCGACACGTTCGCGCCGATCGGGCCGGCGATCGCCCTGGGCCTGGACGGGACGGCGCTGGCCGTCGGCTCGACGGTCAACGGCGTCACGCGGCAGGCGTCGAGCACGCGGGAGATGATCTTCCCGCCGGAGCGCGTGGTGGAGTTCGTCAGTCACGTGATGACGCTGCTGCCGGGCGACGTCATCGCCACGGGGACGCCCCCGGGCGTCGGCCCCCTCGCGCCGGGCGACCGGGTGGTGGTCACCGTGGAGGGCGTCGGCGAGCTGGCCAACGACGTGGCCGCCGGCTGAAGCGCGGAAGCGGATCCGCGGGGCAGGAGAGCAGCGCGTGAAGATCTTCGTGGACAGCGCGAACCCCGAGACCATCGAGTCGCTGACGCCGTTGCGGATCGTCGACGGCGTGACGACCAACCCTTCGCTGCTGGCCCGGGAGCCGGGGGACCCGCGCGCGACGCTGGCGCGCATCTGCCGGGCCGTCGACGGTCCGGTCAGCGCCGAGGTGCTGGCGGCCGACGCCGAGGGGATGGTGGCCGAGGGGCGCCGGCTGGCGTCCATCGACGAGCGCGTCGTGGTCAAGACGCCGTTCGGAAAGGCGGGCGTCCAGGCCTGCGCGGCGCTTTCCGGGGAGGGGATCCGCGTCAACGTGACGCTCGTCTTCTCGCCCGCGCAGGCCCTGCTGGCGGCCAAGGTCGGGGCGGCGTTCGTCAGCCCGTTCGTCGGCCGGCTCGACGACGTCGCCACCGACGGCATGGACCTGGTCGACCGCATCGTCGAGATCTACCAGAACTACGACTTCGAGACCGAGGTGCTCGTGGCCAGCGTGCGCGGCCCGGCGCACGTCGTCGAGGCGGCCCGCCGGGGCGCCGACGTCTGCACCTGCCCGCCGAAGGTCATCGACATGCTCTTCGACCACCCGCTCACCGACGCCGGCCTGGCGAAGTTCCTCGCCGACTGGAACGAGGCGCAGGCTCGCAAGGTTTAGCGAAGCGACGGATTCACGGCATGGACAGACTGGAAACGCTTTCGGACTACGAGCGGCGCGCGGAAGCCGGCGGCGGCGAGGCCCGCCGGCGGCGGCAGCACGACGCGGGCAAGCTGACCGCGCGCGAGCGCATGGACCTGTTCTTCGACCCCGGCACGTTCCGCGAGCTCGACAAGCTGGTGACCCACCGCTGCCGCGACTTCGGCATGGAGACGCAACTCGTGCCGGGCGACGGCGTCGTCTCCGGACACGGCGAGGTGGACGGCCGGCCGGTCTACGCCTTCGCCCAGGACTTCACCGTGTTCGGCGGGTCGCTGTCCGAGACGAACGCGGCGAAGATCGTCAAGATCATGGACCTGGCGATGAAGAACGGCGCGCCGGTGGTGGGCCTGAACGACTCGGGCGGCGCCCGGATCCAGGAAGGCGTCGCCTCGCTGGCCGGATACGCCGACATCTTCCTGCGCAACACGCTCGCCTCCGGCGTCGTCCCGCAGATCTCGGCCATCATGGGGCCGTGCGCCGGCGGAGCGGTCTATTCGCCGGCCATCACCGACTTCACGGTGATGGTCGAGCGGACGAGCTGCATGTTCGTCACCGGGCCGGAGGTGATCCGCACCGTCACCCACGAGGAGGTGACCAAGGACGAGCTCGGCGGGGCGATGACGCACAACATGAAGAGCGGCGCCGCCCACTTCGCGGTCCCGACCGACAAGGACTGCCTGGCGCTGCTGCGGCTGCTGCTCGGCTACCTGCCGGGCAACAACCTCGACGATCCGCCGCGGGTCGAGACGTCCGATCCGGTCGACCGCGAGGACCCGGACCTCGACACCCTCGTGCCGGAGTCGCCGAACCAGCCCTACGACATGCTGGAGCTGATTCGGGCGGTCGCCGACGGCGGCGAGTTCCTGGAGGTCCACCGGCACTTCGCGCGGAACGTCGTGGTCGGTTTCGCGCGGTTCGGGGGGCGGCCGGCCGGCGTGGTGGCGAACCAGCCGGCGCACCTCGCCGGCGCGCTCGACATCGACGCGTCGATCAAGGGGGCGCGGTTCGTCCGCTTCTGCGACGCGTTCAACCTTCCGCTGGTGACCTTCGAGGACGTGCCGGGCTTCCTGCCGGGCACTGTGCAGGAGTACGGCGGCATCATCAAGCACGGCGCGAAGCTGCTCTACGCGTTCGCCGAGGCGACGGTGCCGAAGGTGACGGTGGTCACCCGCAAGGCCTACGGCGGCGCGTACTGCGTGATGGCGAGCAAGCACATCCGCACCGACGTCAACCTCGCCTGGCCGACCGCCGAGATCGCGGTCATGGGCCCCGAGGGGGCGGTCAACATCCTGTACAAGCGGGAGCTCGACGCGGCGGAGGACGCCGACGCGGCGCGCGCCGCCCGGGTGCGGGAGTTCCGCGACAAGCTGGCCAATCCGTTCGTCGCCGCCGGGCGGGGCTTCATCGACGAGGTGATCCCGCCGCGCGCCACCCGCCCGCGGATCGTCGCGGCCCTGCGCGGCCTCGACGGCAAACGGGACCGGAACCCGCCGAAGAAGCACGGCAACATCCCGCTGTGAGCGCCGGGAGGGGGAGACCGGCTTCTGGCCGCCACCGGGTCCGCTCCCGCGCACCGTATCGGCCGCGGGTGATGCGGTACGATAGGGAAGAACCGTCATGCCGATGAAGGTGCTCATCGCCAACCGCGGCGAGATCGCCGTCCGCATCATGCGCGGGTGCCGCGAGATGGGGCTGCCGACCGTGGCGGTCTACTCGGACTGCGACCGCCTGGCGCCGCACGTGCGGTACGCCGACGAAGCGGTGGCGCTCGAGGCCGACGAGCCCTCCGGCAGCTATCTGCACGTCGGGAAGATCCTGGCCGCGGCGCGCCGCAGCGGCGCCGACGCCGTGCATCCCGGGTACGGGTTCCTCGCCGAGAACGCCGGGTTCGCCCGGGCCGTGGCCGACGCGGGGCTGCGGTTCATCGGTCCGCCGGCCGGGGTCATCGAGCTGATGGGCGGCAAGACCGCGGCGCGCGAGGCGGCCGGCCGGGCCGGCGTGCCGATCGTGCCGGGCAGCGGCGGCCCGCTGCCGGAGGGGGCGGGCGACGCCGAGATGCAGGAGGCCGGCGACGCGGTCGGCTATCCGATCTTCGTCAAGGCGGTCGCCGGCGGCGGCGGCAAGGGGATGCGGCTGGTGCGCGAGCCGGACGGGCTGCGGCGCGCGATCCGGGGCGCGCGGTCGGAGGCGGAGTCGGCCTTCGGCGACGGCGCGGTCTACCTGGAGCGCTGCATCGAACGGGGACGGCACATCGAAGTGCAGTTGCTCGCGGACGCGCACGGCGCCGTGGTGCCCTTCGTCGAGCGGGAGTGTTCGATCCAGCGGCGCCACCAGAAGGTGATCGAAGAGACGCCGTCGCCGGCCGTCGGCGTCGAGACCCGCCGCGCGCTGGCCGCGGCGGCGGCCCGGCTGGCCGCGGAGGTCGGCTACGTGAACGCCGGCACCATCGAGTTCCTGCTCGACGACGCGGGCGAGTTCTATTTTCTGGAGATGAACACGCGGCTGCAGGTCGAGCATCCGATCACCGAGATGGTGACCGGCGTCGACCTGGTGCGCTGGCAGCTCCTCGTGGCGCAGGGCGAGCGGCTGGACGTCGACCCCGCGCGGGCGCTCGCGCCCGACGGTCACGCCATCGAGTGCCGCGTCTACGCCGAGGACCCCGACGCCGGCTTCCTGCCCTGCCCGGGGTCGATCCGCGCGCACCGGCCGCCGGAGGGCCCGGGGATTCGGGTCGATTCCGGCGTGGCGGCCGGTTTCGAGGTGCCGGTGCACTACGACTCGATGGTCGCCAAGCTCGTCGCCCACGCGGCGGACCGGCGTCTGGCCATCGACCGCATGGCGCGCGCGCTGGCGGAGTACGAGGTCGGCGGCGTGCCGACCACCATCCCGATGTTCCGCTGGCTCATGGGCCACGGCGACTTCGTCGCCGGGCGCTTCGACACGACGTTCCTCGACCGCGTGCTGGCCGCGCGGAACGGGGCCGCGTTCGTCGAGCCGCCGGACGACGCCGAGGAGCTGGCCGTCATCGCCGCGGCCCTGTCCGTCACGCTGGGCCGCCCGGACTCCGCGGCCGGGCCGCCCGCCGCTTCCTCCGCGGCCGGCGGGCGATGGAAGCAGGCCGCGCGGGTCGAGGCGCTACGATAGGCGTAGCGGGCATGCGAGTCGAGATCGAGATCCGCGGGACGGCGCGGGACGTCACCGTCGAGCCGGACGCGGCGCGCCCCGGCCGGACGCGGGTGTCCTGGGACGGAACGACGCGCGAGGTCGATGCGCGCGTCGTGGAGCGCGATCGGCACGGGGTGCTGCTGTCGCTCGTGCGGCTCGGCGGCGCCCCCGCGAGCCGGGAGGCGCGCTGCGTGGCGGCGGGACGCGGCGGCCGGACCGCGGTGCATCTCGGCGGCGTCGTGGTCGAGGCGCTGATCAACGGCCGGCGGGCGGCCGGGGACGCCGCCGGGGACGCCGCGGGAGGCGCGTCGCGGCTCACCGCCCCGATGCCCGGCAAGGTGGTGCGGGTGCTGGCCGCGCCCGGGGACCGGGTCGAGGCCGGCCAGCCGCTGGTGGTGGTCGAGGCCATGAAGATGGAGAACGAGCTGACGGCGCCGAGGGCCGGCGTCGTCACCGAGGTTCCGGTCACCGAGGGCGCGTCGGTCGAAGCCGGCCGGTTGCTGGCCGCCGTGGAGTGATCGATGCCCGGCGAGCCGCCGCGTCCCGGCAGCGTCCTCTTCGGCGCCGCCTCGTCGCCCGATGGGCCCGCCCGCGCGTCCCCGACCCCGCCCCGCCGCACCGGCCCCGAGCCGGCGGCGGAGGGGGAGCCCGTACGGACCGCTACCCCGCGCCGCCGGATTGACTCCGCCCCGGCGGCCGAACCGGCAGCGCAGGAGCCCGTACGGACCGCTCCGGGCGCCGCCGGGCGCTGGATGCGCCGCCTGCGGCGGCTGGGGTTGCGTCCGCTCGGCTGGCCCCGGGGGCGGCGGCCGGGGCCGGGCGTGCGGCGCGCGCTCGTGTGGACGACCATCGCCGTGGTGGCCGCCGCGGCCGGCGGCGTCGTGTCGGTCACCACCATCGACCTCGGCCCCAGCCTGCGGGCGCAGGCGGAGCAGGCGTTCGCCGACTACGTCGACCGGCCGGTCACCATCGGCCGCCTCAGCACCTGGCTGGCGCCGGGGCGCTTCCTCGTCGAGGACCTGGAGATCGGCGGCCTCGATCCCGGCGACCGGCCTTTCTTCCAGGCCGAGCGGCTCACGATCTCGACCGCCTGGGGGCCTCTGCTGCGGGGGGAGGTGCTCGTCGACGCCGTCGAGCTGAGCGGCTGGCGGATGCTGGTGGAGGGGTTCGCCGACGGGCGGCAGACCTTCCCGCGCTTCGTCCCGCGGGCGGACGACGCCGAACGCGGCGGCCCGTCCTCTCCCCCCGGCGAAGCCGGCGGCGCCAGCCTCGATGAGGGTGACGCCGGCCGCCGCATCGTGACCACCGTGCAACGCCTGCGCGCCTACGACGGCGAGTTCGTGTACGAGGACCACGGAGCGCCCTGGAGCATCAAGGCGCCGAACATCGATCTGACGCTGGGCAAGACCGCCGGCTACGGCGGCACGGCTTCGTTCCGCGGCGGCACGCTCGTCATCGGCGGCTTCGAGCCGCTGACGCTGAACATGGACGCCGACTACGTGCTCGACGGCGGCCTCGTGGACCTGACGCGCATCGACCTGTGGGCGCCGGACGACGGCTTCCGGGCGCGCGTCGACGGCCGCGTCGACATGCTGAACTGGCCGGAGTCGACGTACAACGTCCGGGAGATGTCCATCGATCTGCCCGCGATGAAGGAGATCTTCTTCGCGGGCGACGACTTCACGGTGACGGGGAAGGGCGCGTTCCGCGGCGTATGGCGCCTGTTCGAGGGAGGACGCGAGCTCGCCGGCTCGTTCTCGAGCGCCGACGCCACGCTCGCCGGCCTCCGGTTTCCCGAGCTCGACGGCGACCTGGTCTGGACCCGCGACCGCTTCGAGATGACGCGGGCGCGCTCCGGCTTCTACGGCGGCGCGCTCGACTTCACGTACGCGATGAAGCCGCTGGGCGCGCCGGAACCGGGTGTCGCCACGTTCCGTCCGCGGGTCCGGTCGGCGAGCCTGGAGCGGCTGTTCGACGACCTCGGCGTGCGCGGGGCGCGGCCGCGCGGCCGCCTCGCGGGCGAGCTGAACCTCTCCTGGCCGCTCGGGCGCTTCGCCGAGCGCAGCGGCGGCGGCGCGCTTTCGGTCACGCCGCCGCGAGGCGTCGCGCTGCTGCCCCGTAGCGCCGCGCCGGAACCCGCGGCGGGCTGGCTCCACGGCGGGCAGCGGTTCGAGCCGTCCGCGGTTCCGTGGCGCTTTCCATTCGGCGGCGCGTTGCGGTTCGCCTTCGACGCGGACGGCGTCGACGTCGCGCCGAGCTGGCTCGCGACGCCGCTGACCGCGGCGTCGTTCGAGGGCCGCACGGCCTGGGGGGAGGCTTCGCGGATCCGGTTCGACGTCCTCAGCGCCGACTGGCAGGAGAGCGATCGCGTCATGGCCGCCGTCCTGACGGCGTTCGGACGTCCGACCGGGGAGCTCGCCCTGGAGGGGCGCGGGACGATGAGCGGCGAGATGCGGGGGGCGCTGGCGTCGCCGCGCATCGAGGCGGCCTTCGCCGGCGACGGGATTCGGGCCTGGAACGTCGACTGGGGCCGTGGAGAGGGCGAGGTCGTCGTCGAAGACGGGATGCTGGAGGTCGCCGGCGCCCGCTTCGCGCAGGCCGCGTCGAGTCTGGCCGTCGACGGCCGGTTCGCGATCGGCGCGGCGCGGCCGGGACGCGAGGAGATCGACGCGCGCTTCGAAGTCGACGCCCTCCCGGCCCGCACCATCCGCGACGCCTTCGGACTCGACGGCTACGCCATCGACGGACCGGCCCACGGGCAGATCCGGCTGTACGGCGCCTACCGCGCGCCGCTCGGCTTCGGCCGGCTGCGGCTGGGCGCGGGCGACGCCTACGGCGAGCCGTTCGACGAGGCCGAGGCCGGCCTGCGGTTCGACGGCGGCGGGGTCTTCCTCGACGGCCTCACCGTGCGGCAGGGCGACGGAGAGGTCAGCGGCGCCATGTACGTGAAGTGGGACGGCACCTATTCGGCCGCCGCCGACGTGCGCGGCCTGGACCTGTCGGCGTCGCGCATGGCCGAGCGGCTGCCGTGGCCGGTGACCGGGAGCATCGAGGCGGCCGTCTCCGGCGCCGGCGCGTTCGACGACCCGCGCTACGAGATCCGGGGCGCGATGACCGACGTGTCGATCGCCGGCGCCGCGGTCGGTCAGGTGACCGGCCGGCTCGCCGTCGAGGAGGGCGCCATGGCCGTCGAGCTCGAAGCGGCGTCGCCCGGCGTCGCCGTCTCGGGCTCGGGCCGCGTCGGGCTCGCGGACGGGGCGCCGTCGCGGCTGCGGTTCAGCGTGACCAACACCCGCCTCGACCCCTTCGCCCGGGCCGTGCGGCCCGGCCTGTCGGAGCTGACCTCGCTGGTCGCCAGCGGAACGGTCGCCATCGACGGGACGCTGCTCGACGCCGAGGGGCTGGAGGTGGCCGCCGCCGCGGATCGACTGGCGCTGACGGTGTTCGGCTTCGATCTCGAGAACGACGGCCCGGTTCGCCTTTCCCTCGCCGGAAACGCCCTGCGCGTCGACCGCATGCGGCTGCGCGGCGAGGGGACGAACCTGGCGCTGGGCGGCGAAGTGACGCTGGCCGACGGGCGGATCGCCCTGCGCGCGGACGGCGACGCCGGTCTCGGCATCCTGCAGGGGCTGATCGCCGACGTCCGGAGCCGGGGGACGATGCGGCTCGCGGCCGACGTCGGGGGCACCCTGGACGCGCCGACCCTCACCGGCGAGGCGCGGCTGAGCGACGGCCGCATCCGCCACCTGGCGCTGCCCCACGCCCTCGACGCCGTCAACGGCCGCGTGGTGCTGGAGCCGGGGGGGATCCGTTTCGACGAGCTGTCGGCGGTGCTCGGCGGCGGCCCCGTGCGCTTCGGCGGCCGGGTGGGCCTCGAAGGGTACCGCGCCGGCGACCTCGACGTGACCGCGGTCGGGCGCGACGTCGCGCTGCGCTATCCCGAGGGCATCCGCTCGCGCATCGACGCGGACCTGAGCCTGCGCGGTTCGGTCGACGCGCCGACGCTCGGCGGTCTGGTCACCGTGCGCGACGCGATCTGGATGGAGCTCTTTCAGGCGGACGGCGGGTTTCTGGACTTCCTCGGCGGTCCGGCCGCGGCCGAGCCGGCGGAGGGCGGCCTGCCGTTGCGCTTCGATCTGCGGATCTCGGCCCCGTCGAGCCTGCGGATCGCGGACAACCGGGCGCAGGTCGTCGCCAGCGCCGACCTGACCCTGACCGGCTCCTGGAGTCGTCCGTCGCTGCTGGGCAACGCCGAGATCGAGCGGGGGCAGGTCCACTTCCAGGGCAATCGGTACCGGCTGACGCGCGGGAGCGTCGGGTTCACGAACCCCGCGGAGCTGGAGCCGTTCCTCGACGTCGAGGCCGAAACGGACGTCCGCGTGCCGGGGCAGACGTACCGCGTCACGCTGGGCCTGACCGGCCCGCTCGACCGGTTGCAGCCGCCGACCCTCGAGTCGGACCCGCCGCTGCAGCAGTTCGAGATCGTCGGCCTTCTGCTCGGGGACGTCCGCGACCCGCGGCAGGCCGAGATCCGGTCCCTGCGGGCCCCGGAGGCGTCGCAGCAGAGTCTGCTGGTGCAGGGCATCGGCACGGGGTTGCTGAACAATCCGGTGCTGGCGGGAGTCGGCGGCGTGGTGGAGCGCTCTCTCGGCGTCGACACGTTCGAGATCACGCCGTCGCTCGACGATCCGGCGGCGCGGCAGTCGACGGCGCTGGCGCCGACGGCGCGCGTGCTGATCGGCAAGCGCATCTCGGACCGGGCGCACCTGACGTTCTCCCGCGCCGTCAGCGGCAGCAACCAGGACCTGATCGTCGTTTTCGAGTACGACGCCACCGATCGGTTGTCGTGGGTCCTGTCGCAGAACGAGGATCGGACCTACGCCCTCGACGTGCGGGTCCGGCACGCCTTTTGATGCGCGGGTGGATCCTGTTTCCGCTCGCCGCCTTCTGCGGGCCGGCCGTTCCCGCGCCGGCCGCCCAGGCCGTCGCGGACTTCATCGGCAAGAACGTGGTCGAGGTGCGGCTGGCCGTGGACGGCCGGCCGCTCGAGGACGCCGCGGTCCGCGAGATGGTCGAAACCCGCGTCGGCGAACCGCTGTCGATGCGCGAGGTCCGCGAGACGCTGGCCCACCTGTTCAGCCTGGGACGCTATCGGACGGTCGAGGCCGGCGCCGGCGCGAGCGGGGGGGGCGTCGCGCTGCTTTATGAACTGCGGTCGCTGGACACCATCGACCGGGTCGTGTTCGAAGGAGGCCGGGGCGTATCCGAAGAGCGGCTGCGCCGGCTGATCGCCCGGCGTCACGGCGCGGCCTTCCTCGCCGGCGAAGCCGAGGCGGTCGCCGCGACGGTGCGCGGGGCGTACGCCGAGAAGGGGTTCTTCACTCCTCGGGTGCGGCACGAGGTCCGCGGGGCCGCCTCGGCGCGCGTGCTGCGGCTCTCGATCGCGGCCGGGCCGCGCGCACGGGTCCGGGACTGGCCCGTCGCCGGCGAGTCGCCGTCGTTCCACGACGCCGTCCGGGCCCGGCTCGGGCTTCGCGGCGGGCAGCCGTACGACGGGCCGGAGCTCGCGCGGCGCCTCGACGGCTACGAGGCGGACCTGAGGCGGCGGGACTACTACGAGGCCCGCCTGTCCCACGAGGTCGTCCGGCTGAGCGACACGGAGGTCGACGTCCGCCTCGCCGTGCGCCGCGGCCCGCGGATCACCGTGACGTTCGAGGGCGACGAGGTGCCCGGCGCCCGTATCGAGGACCTGGCTCCGCTGGCCCGCGAGGCGAGCGCCGACGAGGACCTGCTCGAGGACGCGGATCAGCGGATCGCCGCGCACCTGCGGGGACTCGGCTACCGCGACGCCGCGGTCACGCACACCCGGGAAGGCGGCGCGGAGCGGCTCTCCATCGTGTTTCGGGTGACGCGAGGTCCGCTGTACCGCGTCGGCGGCCTCGTCGTGCGCGGGAACCGGGCGGTGACGGACGCCGCGGTCCGCTCCCTCGCCGGCGTCGACGCGGGCGACCCGCTCGTGGTGCGGGAAATCGACGCCGGGCTGGCCGCCGTCGAGGAGCACTACAGCCGTCTCGGCTTCGCCACCGTGCGCGCGGCGCATTCCCTCGGCGCGGTCGAAGCCGCCGGCCCCGGCGGCGCGGCCGTGCGGGTCGTGGAGATCGCGATCGAGGAGGGGGCGCGGACGATCGTCGGGGCCGTGGAGTTCGACGGCGTCCCGGCCGCCGGGGCGGCCGGCCTGCCGCCCGTCGTCGAGACGCGGAGCGGCGACGCGTATTACGGACCGCGGGTCGAGCGCGATCGCGACGCCCTGCTCGAGCGCTTCCTGAACGACGGCTACGAGCAGGCCCGGGTGGACGTCGATGCGCGTTTCGCCGACGACCTGAGCACGGTCGACCTCGTCTTCCGGGTCGAGCCGGGCCCGCGGGTGCTCGTCGACCACGTGCTGATCGTCGGCAACCGGCAGGTCGACACCGCCGCCATCCGGCGCGAGGTCGCCCTGGTCCCGGGCGAGCCGCTCGGACTCGACGACGTGGCCGAGACGCGCCGCCGCCTCAACGCGCTCGGCATGTTCCGGCGGATCGACGTCCGCGAGTTCAGCCACGGCCGGTTCGACCGGCGCGACGTGATCATCGAGGTCGAGGAGGCGCCGGCGACCACGCTCGCCTACGGCGGCGGCTTCGAGCTGTCGCAGAGGCTCCGCCGGGAGGTCCGGGCGGCGGGCAGCCGGGCCGTGGAGCGGATCGAGTTCGCGCCGCGGGGCTCGTTCGCGATCGGCCGCCGCAACCTGTGGGGCCGGAACCGGTCGCTGGACCTGTTCACGCGCGTCAGCGTGCGGCGCAAGAACGATCCGCTCCCGCCCGGGCCGTCGGCCGGCGGCGCGCTCGGATTCAACGAGTACCGCGTGCTCGCCACCTATCGCGAGCCGCGGGCCGTCGGCCGGGACTGGGACGTGCTGGTCTCCGGGTTCGTCGAACAGGCGATTCGTCCGGGGTTCGACCTCTTCAGCCGCGGCGTGACGGCGCAGGTGACGCGGTCGCCGGGGGCGGGGGCGGGCGCCGCGGTCGGGTACCGTCTGGGCAACAACGACACGTCGAACCGCGAGTTGAACCGCGAGGACGAGGACATCGTCGACCGCCTGTTCCCCAACGTGCGGCTGTCGTCGTTCACCGCGAGCCGGGTGCTCGACACGCGCGACGATCCGGTCAATCCGTCCCGCGGCCTGTTCGTCACCCTGGAATCCGAGGTGGCCGCCCGCGGCATCGGTTCGGAAGTCGGTTACTCCAAGAGCTTCCTGTCGGGCTCCGTGTATCGACGGGCGCCCGGCGCCGCCCCGATCGTCGTGGCGGCCGGCGCGCGCCTCGGGGTCGCCTGGGGGTTCGCGCGGACCCTCGACGCGGCCGCGGCGCCGGGGCCGCGCCCCGCGGCGGGCTCCCTCTCCCTGCCGATCAGCGAGCGGTTCTTCGCCGGCGGGAACACCACGGTCCGCGGGTTCGCCCTCGACCGGCTCGGCGCTCCCCGCACGGAGACGGGCGGCACGATCGACCAGGACGGTTTTCCGCAGGGCGGGAACGCCGTGATCGTCCTGAACGGCGAGCTGCGCATCGGCGTGACCCCGGCCCTCGGCGTCGTCACGTTCCTCGACGCCGGCAACGTTTATGATCGCGTGGAGAACGTGCGTCTCGGCCGCATCCGGAGCGGCGCCGGGTTCGGGCTGCGCTACAACTCGCCGGTGGGGCCGCTGGGATTCGACGTCGGCTTCAAGCTCGGCGAGCGCCATTTCTTCGGTGACGAGACCAATCCGCAACAGGAGCAGCTCTGGGCGCTGCACTTCAGCTTCGGGCAGGCGTTCTGACTTCCCGTTCCTGCGGCTCCTCGTCTGCCTGTCGATCGCCGGGCCCGTCTGGCTGTCCGGGGGACACGCGCAGATCCTCGACCGCGTGCTGGCGATGGTGTCCGGGCAGGTCATACTGGCCTCGGACGTGCGGGCGTTCCTCGCTCTCGGGTTGCACGAGCACGGCCTCTGGGAAATCCCGGAGCAGGATTCCGCGCGGCGCGAGGGGGCGGCGCTGAGCCGCCTGATCGAGCGCCGGCTCGCGCTCGACGAGGTCAATCGGCTGCGGCAGGCGGCGCCCGCCCCGACCCGCGTCGACCGCTGCCTGGAGGCGGTGCGCGCGCGTTTCGCCGACGACGACGCGTTCGCCGCGGTGCTCGCCGCGGTCGGACTCGATCCCGAGGACCTGCGGCAGATCGTCCGCGACGACATCCGCATCGAGGCCTACGTCGCCGAACGGCTGGGCGGCCGCGCGGAACGGGTGGAGGACTGGATCGCCGGGCTGTTGCGCCGCGCCGAGGTCCTGCGGGTCGACCGCTAGGCGTCTGCGCCGCGGACCGCCGCGGCCTCCCGGCGGATTGGCCGGGCGCCGGGCGGAGCCGCAAGGTGACGAGGGGCGGGCCGCGGTCTTTCGGTCAGGACTGCGTGCCGGCCACGGCCAGCGCGATCTGCGTGAGGTTGAAGCCGGTGTGGCTGGTCATCGCCGCGACCGCGCTCCCGCGCGTGAGGTAGAGCGCGCCCCAGAGGACGCCGAGCGCGCCGGTGACGATGACCGTGTCCCAGCCCTGGACGGCGTGGCCGAGGCCGAAGGCGACGCTGAACACGGCGAGACCGAACCAGCCTCCGCCGAGGTGCCGCTCGAAGCGCCGCAGGATGAACGCGCGCTGCAGTTCCTCCCGGAGCCCGCCGGCGAGCACCACCACGAGCGCGAACGCCAGCGCGCGCCCCGGCGTGTCGAGCAACGCCCCGAACGGGTTGTCCGGCACGTTGCGCAGGCCCGGCGCCAGCCACCCGATGAGCAGGAGACCGGCGGCGGCCGCCGCCACGACGGGGGGCGTGATCAGTATCCCCAGCGCCGCCTCGCGCCCCACCGGGCGGGCGCCGAGCAGCAGCTCCCGGACCGACTCGCCGCGCGCGCGCAGGAAGGCCGCCACGAGGCCGACGACCAGAACGACGTCGAGCAGCGTGAGGGTGACGACGTAGCCGAACGACGGATCGCCGGCCGGCGTGAGCGCCGCGAACCCGGCCGCCGTCAGCAGCGCGGAGAGGACGATCTGGGTCGGGAACCCCGAGCAGAGGATCACCTCGGCGAGCGACGCCGCGACGCGGCCGGAGGCCGGATCCGCCGTCTCCGACGCGGCGCAGGCGGGGGCCGGATCCGCCGCCGTCCGCGCGGCCGGGTCCGTCGCCGGAGCGGTCTCCGTCACCGCCGGCGGCTGGCCGAGGCCGGCTTCCCGTCCCGGGTCGAACACGCGGCCACTCTAGCAGACTGCGCCGTGGAACGGCGCGGACTGCTGGAGCGGTCAGGATGGGCACCGAGCGGAGCCGCAAGGCGACGCTTGGTGGGCGCTAGCACTTGTGGCCGACGCCGCGCCCGCCGCCGTCCACAACTCTCCCACAGCCTGCCCACACGGACGTCCACATGTTGGGTTCGATCCGCGAGGGAGGCACTACATGTAGTTGACAGGCGCGCTCGACTGGCGTACCGTTTGGACGTCCCGCCGGTACTCGGCCGGGCGTATCGAGCGTCGCCGCGGCCCGGCCGGGAAGCAGGGACGGCGCCGCGCGGATCGACGTTCCGCGTCCTGTCCGGCCGTCCGGGCTCGGCGGCGATCGCAAGAATCGAGGAGGGGAGATGTCAGGAGGCGCCGTGCAGGAATCCACCGTGCAGTTGACGCCGCCGGCCGTGGAGTCGGCCGGTTCGGCGGGGCCGGGCCTCGAGTTCCCCCGCGTGTTCAGCCGCGCCGGCGTCGACCCGTTCGACGAGCTGAAGTGGGAAACGCGCTCGGCGGTGATCTCCAACGAGAGCGGCGAGACCGTCTTCGAGCAGCACGGCGTGGAGGTTCCCGCGTCGTGGTCCCAGCAGGCGACCAACATCGTGGTCTCCAAGTACTTCCGCGGGCAGCTCGGCGCGCCGGACCGGGAGCACAGCGTCCGGCAGTTGATCGGCCGGGTGGTGGACACGATCGTCGGGTGGGCCGGCGCGCAGGGGTACTTCGCCTCGGCGGACGACCTGCATGCCTTCGGCGGCGACCTGAAGTTCCTCCTGGTGCGGCAGAAGGCGGCGTTCAACAGCCCGGTCTGGTTCAACTGCGGATTCGAGAAGGCGCCGCAGTGCTCGGCCTGCTTCATCAATTCGGTCGACGACACGATGGAGTCGATCCTCACCCTGGCGAAGACCGAGGGGATGCTCTTCAAGTTCGGGTCGGGCACCGGCACGAACCTGTCGCCGATCCGCTCGTCGCGCGAGCTTCTGGCCGGCGGGGGCACGGCCTCGGGTCCGGTGTCGTTCATGAAGGGCTACGACGCGTTCGCCGGCGTGATCAAGTCCGGCGGGAAGACGCGGCGCGCGGCCAAGATGGTCGTCCTCGACGCCGACCACCCCGACGTGATGGAGTTCATCAACTGCAAGGTCGACGAGGAACGCAAGGCCTGGGCGCTGATCGACGCCGGATACGACGGCTCGTTCACCGGTCCCGCCTACAACTCCGTGTTCTTCCAGAACTCGAACAACAGCCTCCGCGTGCCGGACGAGTTCATGCGGGCCGTGGTCGACGACGGCGAGTGGAAGACGCGCGCCAGGTGCGACGGGCGCGTCGTCGAGACGCACCGGGCGCGGGATCTGATGCGGGCGGTGGCCGAGGGGACGCACGTCTGCGGCGATCCCGGCATGCAGTTCGACACCACCGTCAACGACTGGCACACCTGTCCGCACACGGCGCGGATCAACGCCTCGAATCCGTGCTCCGAGTACATGTTCCTGGACGACTCGGCCTGCAACCTCGCGTCGCTGAACCTGATGCAGTTCCTCAGGACGGACGAGCCGGGGGAGTTCGACGTCGAGGCTTTCCGGGCCGCCGTCCGGACGCTCGTCACCGCGCAGGAGATCATCGTCGGCAACGCCAGCTACCCGACCCCCGCGATCGAACGCAACAGCCACGACTTCCGCCCGCTCGGTCTCGGCTACGCCAATCTCGGGGCCCTGCTGATGTCCCGCGGCGTGCCCTACGACAGCGAAGCGGGACGCTCCTTCGCGGCGGCCGTCACGGCGCTGATGACCGGCGAGGCGTACGCGCAGTCGGCCCGCATCGCGCGCGACTGCGGGGGGCCGTTCGCCGGCTATCCGAAGAACGAGCAGCCGTTCCTGCGGGTCATGGGCAAGCACCGCGGCGCCCTGAAGGGAATCGCCCGGGGCGACGTGCCGGAAGACCTGCTCCGGGCGGCTGCCGAGTCCTGGAACGACGTGATCGAGCTCGGCGGGAAGCACGGATTCCGCAACGCGCAGGCGACGGTGCTCGCCCCGACCGGCACGATCGGCTTCATGATGGACTGCGACACGACCGGCGTGGAGCCGGACATCGCGCTCGTGAAGTACAAGCGGCTGGTCGGCGGCGGGATGATGCAGATCGTCAACCACACCGTGCCGGTGGCCCTCGCGCGCCTCGGGTATCCGGACGACCGGATCAACGGCATCGTGCAGTACGTCGACGAACACGACACGATAGAGGACGCGCCGCACCTCGACCCCGTCCACCTGCCGGTGTTCGACTGCGCCTTCAAGCCGGCGAAGGGTTCGCGGTTCATCCACTACACGGGGCACCTGAAGATGATCGGCGCGGTCCAGCCGTTCATCTCCGGCGCCATCTCGAAGACCATCAACGTCCCCCACGAGGCGACCGTCGAGGACGTCGAACGGGCGTACCTGGACGCCTGGCGGCTCGGCACGAAGGCGGTGTCGATCTACCGCGACGGCAGCAAGCGGACCCAGCCGCTCAATACGGCCCGGCGGGCCGGGGACGAGGCCGCGGCCGGCGGCCAGCCGGTGCGGCGCAAGCTGCCCGACGAGCGCAGCGCCATCACCCACAAGTTCGACATCGCCGGACACGAGGGCTACGTCACCGCCGGGCTGTTCGACGACGGCACGCCGGGGGAGATCTTCCTGGTGATGGCCAAGGAAGGATCGACCATCTCCGGCTTCGCCGACGCCTTCGCGCAGGCCGTGTCCTACTCGCTGCAGTACGGCGTGCCGCTGCCGGTGCTCGTCGACAAGTTCAGCCACGTGCGGTTCGAGCCGGCCGGCTTGACGAAGAACCCCGACGTGCGGGTGGCCAAGTCCATCGTCGACTACGTCTTCCGCTGGCTGGCGACGAAGTTCCTCTCGCCGGAGGCGCAGTACCACGCCGGGGTCAACGTCGGCGGCGCCGCGGCCGGGGACGGCCGGCAGTTGACGTTCGGCGAGGCGGTTCCGACGGACGCTCCGGCCCCGGGCAGGGGGAGCGACGGTTCGCGGGCCCCGGGGTACGCCATCCGGAACGACGAGGACGCGCCGCCCTGCTCGACGTGCGGCGCCATCATGATCCGCAACGGCGCCTGCTACAAGTGCGTCAACTGCGGCGCCACGAGCGGGTGCGCGTAGCCCGCCCGCGTTCCGCGGCGCAGACTCCCGGGCGGCTACGGGGTGTCCTCGTCGGGGGCGGCGACGCGCGCCCGCGGGGAACGAACGGCGGAGTCCTCGTCCCCGGCCAGGCCCCAGCCGAACCAGGCGAGCGCGACGAGGGCCGCCGAGAAGATCGCCCGCGTCAACTGGGGCAGGAGCAGCAGGCGCCCGTAGAAGTGCGGGTCGTTGTGCAGGCTGATCGACTGCAGGCCGAGGAGCGCGGCGACCGCGAGGGCGAGGCCGCCGGGCAGCGACACGCGCACCAGCACGGCGGCGAACGCCAGCGTCGCGCCCGCGAGCATGCGCCACGCGTCGGCCCACCATTCGAGGACGCCGGCGCCGACGAGGTCGACCGCGCCGGCGACGACGTCGTGCAGGCCGTAGAGGAGCATCCCGAGGGCGGCGGCTCTGAGCATGGTCCCCTGTTGTATCATGCCGCCCGGCGCGGAGGGACCCGCGCGGCCCGGCGGCCGCGCCGCCGGGGGCCGGGACCGTCCCGCCCGGTGATGCGATGGATCTGCAACTGACGGGCAAGGCCGCCCTGGTGACCGGTTCGAGCCGCGGCCTGGGTCTCGCCGCGGCCCGCGCGCTGCTCGGGGAGGGGTGCCGGGTCGCCATCTGCGCCCGCGGCGGCGAACGGCTCGAGGAGACGGCCGGGACCCTGCGGCGGGAAGCCGCCCCGGACCGCGTGCTGGCGGTCCGGGCCGACCTGTCGGCCGCGGAGGGCGTCGCGGCGGTCGTCGGCCGCACCGTGGAGACGTTCGGCGGGCTGGACGTCCTGGTCAACAACGTCGGCCGGGCCGGCGGCGCGGGCATCGTCGAGACGGGCGACGCGCAATGGGAGGCGGCGCTCGCCGAGACGCTCTTTCCCGCCATCCGGGCCTCGCGTCTCGCGGTGCCGCACATGCGCGGCCGCGGCGGCGGGGCGATCATCATGATCGCGTCGATCTGGGGCCGCGAGTCGGGCGGGCGGATGACCTACAACGCGGTCAAGGCGGCCGAGATAAGCCTCGCCAAGTCGATGGCGCGCGAACTGGCCGCGGACGGCATCCGCGTGAACAGCGTCGCGCCCGGGTCGATATCGTTTCCCGGCGGATCCTGGCACCGCCGCCAGCAGGAGGACCCCGAGGGCATGGCGGCGTTCGTCAGGGAGCAGATGCCCTTCGGCCGCTTCGGGAAAGCGGAGGAGGTCGGGGCCGTCGTCGCGTTTCTGGCTTCGCCGCAGGCGAGCTGGGTGAGCGGCGCGTGCGTGCCCGTCGACGGCTGCCAGTCGCGGTCGCTCATTTGACGCCGCGCCGGTGGTTCCGATCGAGCCCTTGCGAGGTTCCGGGCCGGCGCGGACGGGAGAACGCGCTCCCCGGGGAGGTCAGCGGCGCGCCCGCTGTTGCCGGCGGCGGCCTTCCACCGTGACCCGGCCGTACTTCTTCATGAAGCGCTCGACGCGGCCCTCGGTGTCGACCAGCTTCTGGCGCCCGGTGAAGAACGGGTGACAGCTGGAGCAGATTTCGAGGTGCAGCTCCTTCTTGGTCGAACGGCTCTTCCAGGTGGCGCCGCAGGCGCACCGGACGTCGACCTCGTGGTACGGCGGGTGAATGTCTGCCCTCACGTTCGGCTCCCTCTTCGACTGACGTAGCGACGGATTATAGCAATTTCGCGCGGCCGCGGCATCACGCGGCCGCGTTCAGCAGCGCTCCGACGGCCGCGCGGACCGCGGCGACCCCCGCCCCCGTCCGGCTGGACACCGGAAGCACGCGCCGGCCGAGCGCCGCTTCGTGCGCGCGGTGCGCCCGCGCCCGCGCGCCGCGCGGCAACCGGTCGTTCTTCGTCGTCACGACGATGCTCGCGCGGTCCTGCCCGGCGAGCCAGGCGTGCGCCGCCAGGTCGCTGTCGAGCCCGGGGTGCCGGCCGTCGATCAGCAGGATGACGCCGGCCAGCCGCGGCGCGCCGGGCCGGGCCGGGCCCGTCACCTGCTCGAAGAAGTCCCGCACGATCGCCTCGAACTCGCGCCGCGCCCGCGATCCGCCGCGGGCGAAGCCGTACCCGGGCAGGTCGGCCAGCGTGAATCGCAGGGCGCGCCTTCCCGGCGCCGGAACGGCCCGCACGGCATAGAGGTTGACCAGCCGCGTGGTGCCCGGCTTCGCGCCGGCCCGCGCCAGGCCGCGGCGGATCAGGGCGTTGACGAGGCTCGACTTCCCGACGTTCGAACGCCCCGCCATCGCGACGACGGGTCCGGCGTCCGCCGGCAGGCGTCCGCCGGCAGGCATGCTGGCGACGAAGTCGGCGTCGAGTATCTTCACCGGGACGTCCGCGCGCCCGTTCGGGGGCGGGGCGCCCCCGGGGGCAGCGCGGCGCGGACGCCTGGCCCGCCAATCGTCGCCTTGCGGCTCCGCCCGGCGCCCGACCGAGCCTCGGGAAGTCCGCGCCGTTCTACGGCGCGGACGCCTAGTGCGTGATCTGGTCGTCCGCCACGGTCTCCTCGACCGCCGGCGCATCGGGCGCCGGAAGCCTCGACGCGAGCGGCTCGGCGAGGGCGATCTTCAGCACTTCGTCCATGGTGTCGACCATGTAGAGGTCCAGCGAGTCGACCACCGCCTTGGGGATGTCCGCGAGGTCCTTCTCGTTGTCCTTCGCGAGGACGATGGTCTTCAGGTTCGCCCGGTGGGCGGCCAGCACCTTCTCCTTGACGCCGCCGACCGGCAGCACCTTGCCGCGCAGCGTGATCTCGCCGGTCATCGCCACGTCGCGCCGCGTGGGGATGCGCGTGAGGGTGGAGACGAGCGCCGTGGCGATCGTGATGCCGGCCGACGGGCCGTCCTTCGGAATGGCGCCCTCGGGGACGTGCACGTGCACGTCGGTCTTCTTGTTGAACTCCTTCGGGATCCCGAACTCCTCGGCCTTGGCGCGGATGTAGCTCATCGCCGCCTGCGCCGACTCCTGCATGACGTCGCCCAGCTTGCCGGTCAGCGTCAGCTGGCCCTTGCCCGGCATCAGCGTGGACTCGGTCAGCAGCAGCTCGCCCCCCGCCTCGGTCCAGGCCAGGCCGGTGGCGATGCCGACCTCGTTCCGCTCCTCGGCGTCCGTCGGGCGGTACTTCGGCACGCCGAGGTACTCGGTGACGCGCTCGCCGGTGACCTCGGTGCGGTAGTCCTTGCCGTCGGCGACGACCTGACGCGCGATCTTGCGGCAGACCGACGCGATCTCGCGCTCGAGGCTGCGCACCCCCGCTTCCCGCGTGTAGCGGCGGATGATGGTCTCGTAGGCGTCGTCGCTGAACGTGGCGTTGCGGCCGCTGAGCCCGGTGGCGGTCAGCGTCTTCGGCATCAGGAAGCGCTTGCCGATCTCGATCTTCTCCAGTTCCGTGTAGCCCGAAAGCTGCAGGACCTCCATGCGGTCGCGCAGGGCCTGGGGCACGGTGTGCAGCACGTTCGCGGTGCACACGAACATCACGTGCGACAGGTCGTACTCGACGTCGAGGTAGTGGTCGAGGAAGGTGTTGTTCTGCTCGGGGTCGAGCACCTCGAGGAGGGCGGCCGACGGGTCCCCGCGGAAGTCCATCGACATCTTGTCGACCTCGTCGAGCAGGAACACCGGGTTGACGGTGCCGGCCTTCTTCATCATCTGGATGATCTGGCCCGGGAAGGCCCCGATGTAGGTCCGGCGGTGTCCGCGCACCTCGGCCTCGTCGCGCACGCCGCCGAGCGACAGCCGCACGAACTTGCGGCGCGTGGCGCGGGCGATCGACTTGGCGAGCGACGTCTTGCCGACCCCGGGCGGGCCGGTGAGGGTCAGAATCGTGCCCTTCGGCTTGCGGACGAGGGAACGGACCGCGAGGAACTCCAGGATGCGGTCCTTGATCTTGTCCAGCCCGTAGTGGTCCTCGTTCAGGATCTCCTCGGCCCGCGACAGGTCGCGGCTCTCGCGCGTCCGCTTGTGCCAGGGCACGGCGATCAGCCAGTCCAGGTAGTTGCGGGAGACCGTCGCCTCGGCCGACATCGGCGGCATCGCCTCGAGGCGCTTGAGCTCCTGCAGCGCCTTCTCCTCGGTCTCGCCGGGCATGCGGGCGCGGTGGATCTTCTTGCGCAGCTCGTCCGTCTCGTTGCCCCGCTCCTCCTTGCGGCCCAGCTCCTTCTGGATCGCCTTCATCTTCTCGTTGAGGTAGTACTCCTTCTGCGCCTTCTCCATCTGCTTCTTGACGCGGGACTGGATGCGGCGGTCCACCTGGAGCTTGTCGACCTCGGCCTCGAGGATGCCGGCGATGCGCGTCAGGCGTTCGAGCGGCGAGATGATCTCGAGCAGGTTCTGCTTCTCGTCCACGCCGATGGCCAGGTGCGCGGCGATGGTGTCGGCCAGCTTGCTCGGCTCGTCGACCCGCACGGCGGCGATCATGGCGTCGTGCTGCAGGTTGTTCGACAGCTTCACGTACTGCTCGAACTGCGAGATGACCTTGTTCATCGCCGCCTCGACGTCCTCGCCGGGCTCGTTCGCGCGGCCGATCACCTTCGCGACGACGCGGTAGAACCCCTTGTCCTCCTTCCATTCGACGGTGCGGGCGCGGTCGACCCCTTCGACGAGGACCTTCACGTTCCCGTCCGGCAGCCGCAGGCTCTGGACGATGTTGGCCACGCAGCCCATCGTGTAGATGTCGCCGGGGTTCGGATCGTCGTTGGCGGCGTCCTTCTGGGCCGCCAGGAAGATGCGCTTGTCGTGGGAGAGCGCGTGGTCGAGCGCCCGCGTCGACGACGGCCGGCCGACGACGAACGGCATCATCATGTGCGGGAACACGACCACGTCTCGCAACGGGACGATGGGCAGCGTTTCGTAGGATTCCATGCGGTCAGGTCCTGGCCCGGTTACCCGGCCTTTTTTTCGATGAGGGTGATGGGTTTGTCCTTGGCCAGCACGGCTTCCCGGGTGATCACGCACTCGGTGACCTTCTTGTTGCCCGGCAGCGAGTACATGACGTCGAGCATCAGATCCTCGATGATCATCCGCAGTCCGCGCGCCCCGATCCGGCGGTGGAGCGCCGACTCCGCGATGGCGTCGAGCGCGTCGTCGTCGAAGCGGAGCTTCACGTCCTCGTACTCGAAGAGCTTCTGGTACTGCCGTGTGATGGCGTTGCGCGGCGTCGTCAGGATCTTGACGAGCGCCTCCTTGTCCAGCTCGTGCAGGGCGCCCTGCACGGGCAGGCGGCCGACGAACTCCGGGATCAGGCCGTAGCGGATCAGATCCTCCGGCTCGACCTGCTGCAGCAGCGCGCCGACGCCCGACTCCCGCGCCGACCGGATGTCCGCCCGAAAACCGAGCGTCTTGCGGCCGAGCCGCCGCTGAATCATCTTGTCGAGGCCCACGAAGGCGCCGCCGCAGATGAACAGGACGTTGGTCGTGTCGACCTGGAAGAACTCCTGGTGCGGATGCTTGCGCCCGCCCTGCGGGGGGACGTTGGCGACCGTGCCCTCCAGGATCTTCAGCAGCGCCTGCTGCACGCCCTCCCCGGACACGTCGCGGGTGATCGACGGGTTCTCGTCCTTGCGGCAGATCTTGTCGATCTCGTCGATGTAGATGATCCCCTGCTGGCACTTTTCGATGTCGCCGCCCGCGGCCTGCAGCAGCTTGAGGACGATGTTCTCGACGTCCTCGCCGACGTAGCCCGCCTCGGTCAGCGTCGTCGCGTCGACGATCGTGAACGGAACCGCCAGCAGCCGGGCCAGGGTCTGCGCCAGCAGCGTCTTGCCGGTGCCGGTGGGCCCGATCAGCAGGATGTTCGACTTGGTGAGCTCCGGGTCGTGCCGGTTCCGGCTCCGTTTCCGGATCTCGACGCGCTTGTAGTGGTTGTAGACGGCGACGGCGAGCTTCTTCTTGGTGACCTCCTGGCCGATCACGTACTGATCGAGGAACTTCTTGACGTCCGCCGGGACCGGCAGGCTCGAACGGAGGCCGCCCTTGCCCTCGAAGCGGCTGTCGTCGGCGATGATGTCGTTGCAGACGTCGACGCACTCGTCGCAGATGAAGACCGTCGGCCCGGCGATGAGCTTCCGGACGTCGTTCTGGTCCTTGTTGCAGAACGAGCAACGGAGCGTTTCGCCGCCCGCGCCCTTTTTCTTGGCCATGCCTGACGCACGCTTCGCCGACGCTACGCCCGCTCGCGGATCACGTCGTCAATGATACCGTATTCGCGGCTCTGCTCGGCGCTCATGATGTAGTCGCGCTCGGTGTCCTCCGCGATGCGGTCGAGCGACTGCCGGGTGTGTTCGGCGAGGATCTCGTTCAGCCGCGCCCGCGTGCGGAGGATCTCCTTGGCGTGGATGTCGATGTCGGTGGCCTGCCCGCCGAGGCCGGTCATCAGCGGCTGGTGGATGATGATCCGCGAGTTGGGGAGCGAGAACCGCTTCCCGCCGGCGCCGGCCGCCAGCAGGACCGCGGCCATCGACGCCGCCTGGCCGATGCAGTACGTCTGCACGTCGGGCTTGATGAACTGCATCGTGTCGTAGATCGCGAGCCCGGCCGAGATCACGCCGCCCGGGCTGTTGATGTACAGCAGGATGTCGCGGTCGGGGTCCTCCGCCTCCAGGAACAGCATCTGCGCGATGACCAGGTTGGCGAGCGCGTCGTCGATCGACGAGCCGATGAAGACGATGCTGTCCTTCAGCAGGCGCGAGTAGATGTCGTAGGCGCGCTCGCCCCGGTTCGTCTGCTCGACCACCATCGGGATGAGCTGCGATCTGGATTCGGCCATGGGGATGGGTCTCACACGCTGACGACGGTCGCGCGCTTCATCAGCAGCGCGACCGCCTTGTCCCGCCGCAGGCCGGCCTTCAGGCGTTCGAGCCCGCCGTCCTTCTCGATCAGCGCCCGGACCGCCTGCGGCGCGCGGCCGAGGAACCGGGCCTGGCGCTCGACCTCCTGGTCGACGTCCTCGCCGGTGACCTCGACCGCCTCCCGGCCGGCGATCTCGTCGAGCACGAGCGCGCCGCGCACGGCGTCGGCCGCCGCCCCGCGCTCCTGCTCGCGGAAGGCGTCCCAGTCGATGCGCGCCCGCCGCGGATCGATCCCGTCGGCGGCGAGGCCCCGGCGGACCCGATCGACCCGCCGGTCGAGCTCGTGGGCGATCAGCGCTTCCGGCACATCGGCCGTCATCCGGTTCGCGAGCTGCCGCAGCAGGTCCCGCCGCACCTCGTCGCGCGCCTCCGCGTCGGCTTCCGCCCGCAGGTCGGCCTCCACCCGGGCGCGCAACCCGGCCAGGCCGTCGAACTCGCCGATCGAGCGCGCGAAGTCGTCGTCGAGGTCGGGGAACACCGGCCGCTGGAGGGTCTTCACCTCGACGGCATAGGCGACCTGCCGGCCCGCGAGCCGGCGGACGTCGTCGTCGGCGGCGTGCCGGAGCGTGAACGAGCGTGCGGCGCCCGGTTCGAGCCCGAGCAGCTCGTCGTCCAGCCCGGGCGGATTCGCGTCGGCGCCGATCTCCACCCGCACGCCCTGCATCCGCTCCGGCGGGTCCGCGGGACGGTCCGTCAGCCGGCGCTCGCAGTCGATGGTCAGCACGTCACCCCGCCCGGCCCCGCGCCCGGTCACCGGATCGAGGCGCCCGCGCGCCCGCCGCAGCCGCTCGATCGCCCGCTCGACCGCGTCGGGGGCCAGCGTCACCGGCGCCCCGCGCAGGGTGAAGGCGCTGTAGTCGCCCGGATCGACGGGCGGCAGCGTCTCGAGCTGCGCGGTGAAGGTCAGCGGCCTTCCCTCGACGACCTCCACGTCGCGGATCCGCGGAGTGTCCACCGGCTCGATGGCGTGCTCCGTCAGCGCTTCGCCGACGGCGTCCGGTATCAGGTCCCGCGCCAGGTCCTCCAGGATCCGATCCCGGAACCGCGCGCGCACGATGCGCGGCGGCGCCTTGCCGGGCCGGAAGCCCGGCAACTTCGCCGACTTCCCGTAGCGCCTCGCCAGGCGGTCGATCTCCGCGTCGACCGCGGCGGCGGGGATCTCGACGGTCAGTTCCTTGCGGCACGCGCCGACGTCCCGGACTTCCGATTTCATCTCGTCGTCGTCTTGCGCCGCCGGCCGGCCGGTCCCGCCGCGGCGCGGCGGCCGCGTCCCGGGTGGTGCGAAAGGGGGGAGTCGAACCCCCAACGGCCTCGCGGCCACCGGATCCTAAATCCGGCGCGTCTGCCAGGTTCCGCCACTTTCGCGTCCCGCGTCGGCGCGGGGCGCCGCGGACCCTCCCGCGCCGCCGCCGATCAATCTAGCATACCCGCCCGGTCCGCCGCCCGCGCCGCCCGGCGAGGTTCTGGTACGATCCGCCGGGCCGCTTCGGCGGATCCGGGGAGGAGACGAGGTCCTGATGCACGTTCCGCCGCCGCCCGCCGGCGCCGTCGACCGCCCGCGGGCCGTTCGGGCCTACCGCGGCAACCGGGCCCGCACGCGGGAGATCTTCGCGCTGCTCGAACCCGGCGCCTACTACGAGCGGCCGATCCCTCTCCGGCATCCCGTCGTCTTCTACGACGGCCACGTCCCCGCGTTCGCGGTCAACGCGTTCCTCAAGAAGGGCCTCGGGCATCCGGGCCTCGACGCCGGCCTCGAGACCCTGTTCGCGCGGGGCATCGATCCGGCGGACGGCGCCGCCGCCTCGGCCGCGGCGGTCGCGGGCTGGCCGCCGCGCGAGGTCGTGCGCCGCTACGGGGAGCGGGCCGACGCGGCCATCCTGGACGCGCTCGAGTCCGGCCCCCTCGACGGGGACGCGAACCCGGTGCTGCGCCGGGGCCAGGGCGTCTTCACGATGCTGGAGCACGAGGAGATGCACCAGGAGACGCTGCTCTACATGTGGCATCGCCTCGACCCGCGCTTCAAACGCCGGCCGGCGGGATACGAACCGGCCGGGGCGGGCGACCCCGCCCCGCCCCGGCGGGAGATGGCGGAGATCCCGGCCGGCCGCGCCACCCTCGGCGCCGACCGGGCCCGGACCCGCTTCGGCTGGGACAACGAGTTCCCCGCGCACGCCGTCGACGTGCCGGCCTTCCGCATCGACGTGCACGACGTGACCAACGCGGACTTCCTGGCCTTCGTCGACGCCGGGGGCTACGACGACGACGCGCCGTGGACGCCGGAGGCGCGGCGCCGGCGGGCGGCGGCCGGGCGCGCGCACCCGCCGTTCTGGGAGCGCCGGGCGGGCGAGTGGTTCTGGCGCGGCCTGTTCGGGCCGCTGCCCCTGCCGCCGGCCTGGCCGGTCTGGGTGACGCACGACGAGGCGTCCGCCTTCGCGCGCTGGAAGGGGCTGCGGCTGCCCACCGAGGCCGAGTACCACCGGGCCGCCTTCGGGACCCCCGACGGCGGCGAGCGGGCGTATCCCTGGGGCGCGGCGCCGCCGGATCCGACGCGCGGCAACTTCGACTTCCGGCGCTGGGATCCGGTCCCCGTGGGGTCGTTCCCCGCCGGCGCGAGCGCCTGGGGCGTGCACGACCTGATCGGCAACGGCTGGGAGTGGACCTCCACGCCCTTCGCCGGGTTCCCCGGCTTCGAGCCCATGGCGTCGTACCCCGAGTACTCCGCGGACTTCTTCGACGGCGAGCACTACGTCGTCAAGGGAGGGTCTCCGGCGACGGCCCGCGGACTCCTGCGGCGCAGCTTCCGCAACTGGTTCCGGCCCCACTATCCGTACGCCTGGACGACGTTCCGCTGCGCCGGGGACGCCCGGTGACGGCGCCCGCGGCGGTGTCCGGCCGCCCGGCCGCTTCGCCGGCGGCCCCCGGCGAAGCGTTCGCGCGCGACGTGCGCGAGGGGCTCGCCGGACGGCCGAAGCGTCTGCCCGCGAAGTACCTGTACGACGCGCTGGGCTCGCGGCTCTTCGAGGCGATCTGCGAGCTCCCGTGGTACCCGATCACGCGCGGCGAGCGGACGCTGCTGGCGCGCGAACGCGGCGCCATCCTGGAGCGGCTCGACGACCCCGCCACGCTGATCGAGCTCGGCGGCGGCGACGGCGAGAAGCTCGCCATCCTGGCCGCGGGGCTGGCCGAGCGGGGGCGCGCCGCGACGGTCCATCTGATCGACGTCTCGGAGACGGCGCTCACCCGGGCCGGCCGCGCCGTCGCGCGCTACCCCTCGGTCACCGTGCGCGGCCACCGGGCGGCGTACGCCGACGGCCTGCGGGCGGCGGTCGCCGCGCTCGATCCGGACCGCTCGGCCATGGTGCTGTTCCTGGGTTCGAACGTCGGCAACCTCGCCCCCGGCGAGGCGGACCGCTTTCTGGCCGGGATCCGCGCCGCGCTACGGCCGGGCGACAGCCTGTTGCTGGGCGCCGACCTGGTCAAGCCGGAGCGGGACCTCGTCCTGGCCTACGACGACCCCCTGGGGGTGACAGCGGCGTTCAACCGCAACCTGCTCGTCCGCCTGAACCGCGAGCTCGACGCGGACTTCGACGTCGATCGCTTCGAGCACCGCGTCGTCTGGAACGCGCGGGAGTCGCGCGTGGAGTCGTACCTGGTGAGCCGGGCGGAGCAGACCGTCTGCATCCCCGCCGCCGGCTGCTGCGTCCGGTTCGACGCGGGCGAGGCCATCTGGACGGAGAGCTCCTGCAAGTACCGCCCGGACGACGCCGCGGAACTGGGCCGGCGGGCCGGCTTCGTCCGCGGCGCGCAGTGGATCGAGCCGGACGCGGCGTTCGCGCTGACCCTCTTCGAGGCGCCATGAGTCCCGAGCCCCGCGCGCGCCGCGACGCCGGCCTGCGCTTCCTCGTCGCCGCGGCCTGCATCGTCGTCGTCATCGCGGGCCTGCGCGCCGCGGCCGCCCTCATCCTGCCGTTCCTGATCGCGATGTTCCTCGCGGTGGTGAACGTGCCGCTGATGAACTGGCTGGTGCGCATGCGCGTGCCCAAGCCGCTGGCGGTCCTGCTGACCGTTCTCGCCGCCGCGTCGGTCATCGGCGTCCTGGTGGGGCTGCTGGCGCAGTCGGTCAACCAGCTCACCGAGGTGATCCCCCCCTACCGCGCCCGCGTGGCCGAGCTGGCGGCGTCGCTGACCGCGCTGGCCGCGTCCCTGGGCCTGCCGGTGGAGCAGATGCGGGCGGACCTGCAATCGGTCTCCCTGGCCGCCTTCGGCACCGTCGACACCATCGGCGCGGTCATCGGCAACACCGGCGCGATCGTCGGCAACGCCGTGCGCACGGTGGGCGCCTTCCTGTCGAACGCCTTCCTGGTGTTCCTGACCGTGGTCTTCATCCTGTTCGAGGCGGCCGGCTTCCCCGCGAAGATCAAGCTCGCCTTCGGTTCGGACGGGGACCCGTTCGGCCACCTCGGCCGCATCTCCGCGCAGATCCAGACCTACCTCGTCACCAAGGCCGCGGTCAGCGCCGCCACCGGGACCCTCATCGGGGTCTGGGTCGCGATCATGGGGCTCGACTTTCCGCTCCTGTGGGGCGTGCTGGCGTTCATGTTCAACTTCATCCCCACCCTCGGCTCCGTCTTCGCGGCCGTCCCGGCCGTGCTGCTGGCGCTGGTGCAACCCGACCTCGGGATCGGATCCGCGGTGCTCATCGCGGCCGGCTACATGGTGGTGAACGTGGCGTTCGGGAACCTGATCGAGCCGACGCTGCTCGGCCGGCGCCTGGGGCTCTCGACGCTGGTGGTCTTCGCGTCCCTCGTCTTCTGGGGCTGGGTCTGGGGGCCGGTCGGCATGCTCTTCTCGGTGCCGCTCACGATGGTGGTGAAGATCGCCCTGGAGAACACCCCCGACCTGCGCTGGCTGGCCGTGATGCTCGACGCGAACCCCGCGGCGCCCCCGCGCAAGGCGAAGGCCGGCGGCTGACGCCGGCGGCGAGCGCGGCTCGCCGGTTCAGACCCGCGCCTCGGCCGGTGCGTCGATGGCGGTGACGAGCGGACAAGCCGGCCACGCGCCGCGAACCGCCCCGCCGTCGGTGACGATTCGCGGCACCCCGGGGCCGACGCTTTCGAGAGTTCCGGTCAACGCCGACATCTCGTCGTGGCCGGGCTCGCCGGGCATGAGGAGCATGTACGCGAACGAGCGGGCCTGAAGTTCGCGAAATACGGCGACCGGCCGGCCGGTGTCCGGGTAGGGGGAGCCGTGGTGCGAAGCGACTTCGATCTTCAGATTCATGTTGGCTGCGCTGTACACGCAGGGCCGCACTTCCTGCTCCGCGAAGGTGCCGTCCTGCCGGCATTCCACGAGGTACGCCCGCTGAGCGGTGCCGTGCCGGATTCGGAAGAACCGTTCGATGATCTCCTTGTTGAAGTGAACCTGGCGCCACCGATCTCCGGCTCTGGGAACCTGCGCGACGAGGAACCGGTCGGTACGGCCGGCCGGGTCCTCGTCCGGAACCAGCGGTTCGACAACCGGCGGCGTGCCGGGCTCGGGTTCGACGGCGGGCGGCGGGCGGCGTCGGCGCAGGACGTTCCGCGCGGCCTGTTCGAGGATCTCCCCGTCGATGGAGCGAATGTCGGGGGCGTGGTCGGCGACGAAGCGGCTCCACGACGTGACGTCCAGGCGCTCGTTCGGACCGGAGCGCATCACGCTGAAGGCTTCGAAGTTCCGACGAAGACCACCGGGGGTGAGGTTGCCCGACCCCACGATCAGCGACCGCCGCCCGTCCGGGTAGTCGAAGCGGGCGACCTTCGGATGAAAGAGCGCAACCACCGGGTTCCGGAACACCCGGACGCTCAAGCGTTCGTGCTGGAGTTCGAGTTCCCGGAGACGCTCGAGCGCGCGGCGGTCCGTCACGGCGTCGATGCCGACCAGCAACGCCATCGTGGATCGGCCGAGGTAGTCCTGGATTTCCTGATCGCCGATCAGGGAATCGACACCGGCTCGCGAAGCGAAAGCGAACAGACCCTCGCAGGACGCCGCGCCGCGTGCGGCCTCGATGATCGCTTCGAACAGGTAGACCGTCTCCGGCGACGTCGGATCCTGAAGATGAAATTCGCAGTCCATGCAGGTTGCCGGGTCCGTCACGCGCGCCGGCGGGCTGCCGTCATGAGCTGGTCGTACGGAACGACCTTGGGACCCCTGGATTTTCGCAGGGGAGGTTTCGAGAAGACCAGGATGTACTCGTGGACGTTCTTGAACAGGAAGTTCGGGGGATACGGGTAGCTGCCGAAGATGGGTCGTTGCGCATTCGCCGATCCCCACCGGCCGCCCGTGCCGTCCTTCGACCAGATGATTTCGGTGACCATCACGAAGCCGACGTCACGCAGGATCGCGCCGAAGTCGGCCGGCAGCGGAAACGTCAGGAGCCCGTGGTCGGTGTGCTGGTTCACGTTCGCGGTGATCAGGCAGCATTTCCGGCCGGGTTGCAGCACGCGGAAGCACTCTTCGAAAGCCGGCCTGATCGTGTCGAGGAAACGGCGGTAGCCTGCCACTCGGCCAAGGTTCGCGCGCGCGGACCCGTAGTCGACCTTGTTCCAGTAGGGCGGGCTGGACACGATCAGCGAGACGGAGTCGTCGTCGATGAACGAGAGGTCGCGGCTGTCGCCGTGAACCACGTTCATGAGCTGCGCCGCGGTCAGGTCGCCGTTCTTCAGATGGCGGCAATCCCTGCGGATGATGCCGACGTATTTCCGGCTCTGATCGATGCACAGCACCTTGCGGCCGAGAGGCACGGCGGCTTCGGCGGTCGTGCCGGCGCCCGCGAAGGGGTCGAGGACGGTTTCGCCGTGCCAGGTGAAGAGCTTGATGAGGCGACGCGGGATCTCCACCGGGAACACGGCCGGGTGCTCCGCGTGGGTCGTGTTCGCGATGCGCCACACCGTCTTGGTGTATTCGCGCCACTCGTCCCTGGTCAGCCTGCTCTTCGCCTTGACGGCGTCGCTCACCGACGGCATCGGCGCTCTCGGTCGGCGAACGCGAAACGCGGTTGCGGAGTTTCGCCCTGCTCATCGACCCGCACCGTGCCGCGGGTGACCGCGCGCAAGTAGTCGATGAAGGACGGGGCGGCGCCGAGAGCGGCGAGGAGCAGCGCATCGATCCGGTCTCGGAGATCCTCGCCGGCGCTCGGCTTGTACGCGACGGTCTGACGACCGCCGTTGACGCTGACGACCTGTTGATGCTGAACACGATCCCACAGCTCGGATCCAAGGCCCGTCAGCGCGACCCGTTCGGACGCGCTGAAGATCCCGTCGTTGAACGGCAGTCCCGTCAGGAACGAGCGTCCGACGTGGAATCCATCCTCGGTCACGCGCCAGAGCCAGTACGTGACCCGGCTGCAAAGAAGCGCGAAGCCGCGAGCGGCCTCGTCTTCGCCGGCGAATCCCAGCTCCAGCACCGTGCTGGCGCTCCACGGCGCGCGTGGCTTCGGCAGACCGCGGTGCGGCCTGAACACGTTGAGAAAGTTGTACGCCGTCCCGCCGACGAACACGTGAGCGTCTCCACGGCCGCGCGCGACGTCCTCGGGAAGGCAGGAACCGACGGATCGGCACATCTCGCGCATGCGTGACGTCCGGCGTGCGAGCCGCCCGAAGACGCGGGCGGGTTCCGGGCCGTCGAGCTTGGGAATGCCGGCCGTGATCGAGATCGCGCCGTCGCCGAGCGGCGTGAAGGCGATCGTGTCGAAGAGCCGGCTGCGCTGCCGGCTGGTCCACTTGCGGAGCGGACCCGTCTCGATGGTCGCCACGGCCAGGCCGGGGTCGCTCGAACCCTTGCGGCGGAGCGCAATCGTGTTGCGTGTCTTGACGTCCTCGCCGAAGAGCGCGTGCGGCTCGCGATCGAAGAACGCGAAGCGCCACCTCCCGCCGCTGGCGCTGATGGCTCGCCGCACCGCCTGCAACTGCGCTCGCCGACTGCAAGCGAGCGAGAGCGGCACGACCATGCCGGCTGCGCTGCGGTCGGGTCGGGCGAACCGCCACATCATCTCGACGAACACCGGGAACAAGTCGGACCCGGCCGCGGTACGCGCGGAGAGCGATTCGAAACGCCGCTCCAGCGCGGCGGCGTCCCGACGAGGGCCGATCGCCGCGTACGGCGGGTTGCCGATGACCACGTCCGCACCGGCGGAGAGCGCGGGAAAGACGTCTCCAAGTGAAGGGCTCTCGAAGAACAACGTCGTCGCGGTCCGCGATTCAGGGCGATCGGGCGCCGGTGGGACGTACGAGACGTCGAGCCGCTTGCGCAGGCCGGCAAGGTCGCTGGAATGGTCGCGGGTGGGCGCCGCGAGCTGGAACGTCAATGCGTCCGCGACGCACAGGTTGCAACGGATTCGATGCCACAGCGACCACGGGGGCCCGGAACGCCGGCCGTGACCCGCGCGGAGGCACTCGTGCAGCAGCACGAAACAGGCGGCCTCGACCGCCAACGGGTCGACGTCGATGCCGTGCAGACGCCGTTCGACGAAGTCGGAACGGTTCAGGTTCGGCGTCCGTGTTCGAGCGAGGTCGAGAACCGCTTTCAGGAACACTCCGGAACCGCAGGCGGGATCGAGGATGCCGGCGGGTTCCGGGACTTCGCCGAGCGCGTCCAGGGTCTCGCGGGCGATGAACTCGGCCACGTCCGACGGCGTATAAAAAACCCCCGCCGCTCTCTTCGCCCGGCGGGCCTTCCGCGTACTCGGGTCCTTCATCACGCTCGCGCGGCTGCCGGGGCCGTGGGCGTCGAGAACGTACGGCAGCAGATCCCGCAGGTCTTCGTCGTACGGGAACGACTCGAGCGCGTGGACGGCTTCGCGGTCGGTGAACTCGGAAACGGCGTCGGACAGCGGTCCCGGGGTGTTCGTTTCTCCCACGAACCAGGTCTCGCCGTCGCGCAACGAGGCTCCGGCGGGCAATGCGCCCACGCTGCGGCCGACGATGCGCATGCTGACGAGAGCCCACGCCGTCCGTCGGGCGAGGATTTCGGCCGGCGAGACGGGTTCGAACCTCCAGCGGTTGGCCAGAACCGCCGACCAGGCGTACGCCGTGGACTCGCGGCCGGCCAGGGCGCGCCCCACGGATCCGACTGCTCGTCGGACGTGCGCGGCACGCGCCTCCGTGACGGCGGCGAGGGACGATCCGGGACGTGGAACCGAGGGCCGCTCCCAGGGGATGGCCGTCGACAGGGCGGGTTCCGTCACTCGTTCCCCCGGCGATCACGGGCGAAGAGCGGCGCGCGGGCATCGAGGTAGCTGGTGACGGCGTCACGAACCACCCAGGCGGCGGACACCCGCTTTTCTCGTGCGATGTTCCTGATCGCGGCGTAGTCCGCCGCGGCGAACGAGATCGACACCCGGACCGGGACGTCCGCTTTCCGATTCACTCCGGCCGTGGATTCCAGCTTCGCCGTTTCTTTTCCCCGCCTGTGCACCACTATACACCATTCTGGTGCGCGGGCCGTTGCGCTGGCGGTTCCCGGTTCGCGGCGGTCAGGCGGGGTCCCGGCGCCGGCCGCGCAGCGCCTTCAGCGCTTCGAGGTGCTCGACGTAGGCGGCGCGGGCGCGGACGAACTCCGCGTGGTCGAGTCCGAGCTCCTTCGATATCCGGCGGGCCTCGCCCTCCTCGACGACCGTGATCGACTCGTCGGCGGCCGAGACGGCGAAGACGCACTCGAGCAGCTCGATGCGCTGTTCCGGGGTCGACAGGTCGCGGAACGCGCGCGTGACCACGTAGTTCTGCGTGCCGCCGAACAGGCGCACCTGGTGCCTGGCCATCTCCACGACCAGCACCGCCTGCGCTTCCGGCAGGTGGCCGAGGACCCGCACGATCTCCTCCATCTTGCGCGTCTCGTCGTCGCTGACGTGGGAGTCGGCGTGGGCGGCGCGGCCGAGCACCCAGGCGAACGCGGCGAGGTACCGGGCGCGGTCCTCCGGCAGCGCCTCCAGCTCGGCGACGATGTGGCGGATGACGTCGGCCTCGGCCGGCGTTTCGTCACGGGGCGCGCCCGCGAGTCCCAGGAACTCCAGAATCGGCATGCCGTCCTCTCCCGCGCGGCGCGGCCCGGCGCTGGCGCGCGGGTCACCGCGGCGCTTCGCCCGCCGCCAGCGACTCGACGAACGCCGCGGCCACCGACGCGGGATCCTCCCCCCGCTCGTCCACGCGCAGGTTCATCCCGCGCATCCGGTCCGCGTCGATGGCGCCGTCGAGGCGCGCCAGCGCGTCGAGCACGTCGGGCGCCTCGCGGGCCAGACGCGCGCCGGCCAGCACGATGGCGTCGTACGGGGGGATGGCGCCGCGGTCGTCGTCGAGCACGCGCAGGTCGTAGGCGGCGATGCGCCCGTCGGTGGTGTAGGCGCTGATCACGTCCACCTCCCGGGTCGCGGCGGCCTGATACATGAGCGACGCGTCCATCGCGCGCCGCTCCCGGAAGTCCAGCCCGTAGGTGTCGCGGACGGCCGGCCATTCCGGGCGGGCGAAGAACTCGACGTCGGCGCCGATGGCGAGCCGCGGCGCGTGGCCGGCGAGGTCGCCGATGGTCCGCAGGCCCAGGCGCCGCGCGTCGGCCGCGCGCACGGTGAGGGCGTAGGTGTTCTCGAAGCCGAGCGTCGCCGCCAGCGTCATGCCGTGTCCCGTCTCGAGGAAGTCGCGGACGCCGTCGAACATCTCCGCGCGTCCGGCCCGGATCTCCGCGCGCCCCATCTCGTTGGCCCAGAGCGTGCCCGTGTAGTCGACGTAGACGTCGATCTCGCCCGAGTCGAGGGCGTCGAAGGCGACCAGCGAGCCGAGGGACTGCACCAGCGCCGTCGGCCGGCCGGTCCGGTGCTCGACCCAGCCGGCGATCGCCGCGCTCAGGACGTACTGCTCCGTGAAGCTCTTGGCGCCGACGACGATCGGCCGCTCGCGGTCGCCGAACCACGGGGCCGCGAACGTGATCCCGGCATAGGCGTACAGCAGGACGACGGCGCCCAGCGCCGCCGCCGTCCGGCCGCGCCGGCGCCCCGCCAGACCGACCTCCACCGCCCGGACCAGGCCGTCGAGCAGCAGGGCCAGACCCGCGGCGGCCACGCACCCCAGCAGGATCGCGCCGTAGTTGCGGGTCTGCAGCCCGCTGAAGATGTAGTTGCCGAGGCTGGTCGCCCCGACCGGCGTGGAGAGCGTCGCGATGCCCACCAGCCAGACCGTGGCGGTGCGGACGCCCGCCACGATGACCGGCATCGCCAGGGGCAGCTCCACCAGCAGGAGCTGCTGCCGGGCCGTCATGCCCACGCCCCGCGCCGCCTCCTTCAGGGCCGGGTCGACGCCGGCGATGCCGGTGACGGTGTTGCGCAGCACCGGCAGCACGCCGTACAGCGTCAGCCCGACGATGGCCGGCAGGAACCCGATGCTCTGCATGCCGAGGGCGGCGAGCACCGGCACCATGGCGGCCAGCAGGGCCAGGCTGGGGACGGTCTGGATGATCCCGGCCAGGGCCAGCGCGGGCTGCTCGAGCCAGGCGACGCGGGTGGCCGCGACGCCCAGCGGGACGCTGACCCCGGCGCTCAGCGCCAGCGCCAGCAGCGTCAGTTGCAGGTGCGCCGTCAGGTAGGAGGGCAGCAGCGCCAGCAGTTCGCTCACGCCGGCGCTCCGCCGCCGGCGCCGGGCGGAGCGTCCCCGGAGAGGACCGGCGGCGCGCAGCGCCCGCTCATGCCGGCGCTCCGGCCAGCAGGGCGTCGACGGCGGCCGCCTGGCGGCGCGGCGTGCTCATCAGGCGGTCGACGTAGTCGTCGGCGGGGCGCGTCAGCAGGTCGCGGGGCGTGCCGACCTGCAGGAGCCGGCCGCGGCGCAGCACGGCGATGCGGTCGGCCAGGGTCAGCGCCTCGGTCATGTCGTGGGTCACGAAGACGACGGTCAGCGCCAGCTTCTCGCGGATGCGCAGGAACGACTGCTGCAGCCGCTCGCGGGTGACCGGATCGAGCGCCCCGAACGGCTCGTCGAGCAGCATGACGCGGGGCTCGGCGGCCAGGGCGCGGGCCACCCCGACGCGCTGCTGCTGCCCGCCCGACAGCGCGCCCGGCCGGCGGTCCCGGACGGCGGGGTCGAGCTCCACCAGATCGAGCAGCTCGTCCACCCGCGCGGCGATCCGCTCGGGCGGCCAGCCGAGCAGGCCCGGGGTCACCGCGACGTTCTCGCCGACCGTCATGTGGGGGAACAGGCCGACGCGCTGGAACACGTAGCCGATCCGGCGGCGCAGCTCGTGCGGCGGCAGGTCGGCCGTGTCCACCCCGTCGAGCCGCACCGACCCCGCGCTCGGCTCGATCAGCCGGTTGATCATCTTGAGCGTGGTGGTCTTGCCGGAGCCCGAGCCGCCGAGCAGGACCACCAGCTCGCCGGCGCGGACGCACAGGCTCACGTCGTCGACGACGACCGCGTCGCCGTAGCGCTTGACGAGGCCCTCGGCCTGAATCATCACGGGGGATTCGGTCACGGGCCGCGTCGCGATCAGACGCCCGACAGGTGCTTCACGACGCCGGTGCTGTCGCCCAGCTTCTCCGTCGGCACGCCGATCTTCTCCAGCACGGCGAGCTGCAGGTTGGTCAGCGGCGTCTCCTCGGCGACCCGCAGGTGGCGGCCGCCCCTGACGGCCCCGGCCGCGCCGCCCGCCACGAGCACCGGCAGGTTGACGTGCAGGTGCTGGTTGCCGTCGCTGATCCCGCAGCCGTACTGGATCAGCACCTGGTCGAGCAGCGTGCCGTCGCCGTCCGGGGTCGCCGCGAGCTTCTCCATGAAGTAGGCGAGCTGCTCGACGTGGTGCCGGTTCAGCTTGGCCAGCTTGGCCATCTGCTCCGGGCGGTTCTGGTGGTGCGACAGCCCGTGGTGGGGGTCCGGGATGCCCAGCTCGGGGTAGGTGCGCGGGCTCACCTCGCGCGACATCATGAACGTGACGACGCGGGTCAGGTCGGCCTGGAACGCCAGCACCTGCAGGTCGAGCATCACCCGGGCGTGCTCCTCGAACGTGTCCGGGATGCCGCCGCCGGGCCGCGCCAGCTCCGGCAGCTCGCGGTGGCTCCGCGTCTCGGCGAGCCGGATGCGCCGCTCGACGTCGCGGATGGCGTCCAGGTACTGCGTCACCTTGGTCCGGTCGCCCGGCCCGAGCGCGCGCTGGAAGTCGGCCACCTCGCGCACCAGCGAGTCGAGGATGCTGCGGTCTTCCCGCAGGCGGGCGCGCCGCGCCTCCGGCGTCGTGTCGTCGGCGTCGCCGAACAGCCGCTCGAAGACGGCCCGCGGCTGGTTCTCCATCGGCAGCGGGGTGGTCGGATTGCGCCACGACAGGGTGTTCGCGTACGCGCAGCTCCAGCCCGCCTCGCAGGCGCCGATCAGCTCGTTCGGGTCGATGGCCAGCTCCAGCGACGCCAGCACGGTCTCGCGGCCGAGCACGCCCGCGGCCATCTGGTCCATCGACGTGCCGCCCCGGATGTCCGGGCCGTCGGTCTTCTTCGGATGGACGCCGGTGAGGAACGTCGCCGCGGCGCGCACGTGGTCGCCGGTGCCCTCGCCCGGCAGCGGGAACGCCGGCGCGTCGGCGAGGCCGCTGACGACCAGCAGCTTGTCCCTGAACGGCGTCAGCGGCTCCAGGGTGGGCGGCAGGGCGGTCAGGGCGCCCTCGGCGGCGGGCGTCCAGCGGTCCATGATCACGCCGTTCGGCACGTACCCGGTGAACAGCCGCGGGACGGGCTTCGCCGCCGAGCGCCGCACGGCCGCGAACGCCGGGACCATGCCGTCGAGCAGCGGCAGCGCCAGCGTGGCGCCGGCGCCGCGGAGGAACGTCCGGCGGGGGAGCGAGTGCTTGGTGATGATCATGGCTCCGCGGATCTCCTCATTTGAAACGGCGTGCTGCGGACGATGCCCTCGACGAGGGCCGACCAACGATACCCCTCGCCGGCCGCGTCGTCCACGATGCGCCGCACGGCCGGCCCGTCGAACGGCTCCACGCCGCGCCCGAGGGCATAGGTCAGCAGCTTCTCGGCCACCGTCGTGACGAAGTTCTCGCCCCGGCCGCGCAGCGCCCGCCGCAGCGTGCCGGGCCCGTCGACCGGCGTTCCGTCGGTCAGCGTGCCGCTGGCGTCGATCGGTGCGCCGTCCTCGCCGGCGTCGCGCCAGCGTCCGACCCCGTCGAAGTTCTCGAGCGCGAACCCGAGCGGGTCCATGACCCGGTGGCAGCTCGCGCAGACGGGGTTGGCGCGGTGCTGTTCGAGGCGGTCGCGGACCGAGCGCGGGGCGGCCCCCGCCTCGTCGTTCTCCTCGAGCGCGGGGACGTCGGGGGGCGGCGGGGGCGGCGGCGTGCCGAGGACGTTCTCCAGCAGCCACTTGCCGCGCAGCACCGGCGACGTGCGGTGCGCGTAGGAGGTGACCGTCAACAGGCCGCCCTTGCCGAGCAGGCCCCGGCGGACCGCGTGCGGCCCGCGCAGCTCGACGCGCCGGAAGTGGTCGCCGTAGACGTTCGGCATGCCGTAGTGCTCGGCGAGCCGCTCGTTGACGAACGTGTAGTCGGCGGTCAGCAGATCCGGCACGCCGCGGTCGTCGCGGATCTGGCTGTCGAGGAACAGCGTCAGCTCGCGGGCCAGCGCCCCGCGCAGGTTCGCGTCGAATTCGGGGAACGCCCGCGGGTCGGGCGTCACCAGCGGCATGTTGCGCAGGTACAGCCACTGGCCCCCGAAGTTTTCGACCAGCGCGCCCGTGCGCGGGTCCGCCAGCATCCGGCGCACCTGGGCGCCGAGCACGTCCGGGTCGCGCAGCGCGCCGCGTTCGGCGGCGGCGAGCAGCTCGTCGTCCGGGATGCTGCTCCACAGGAAGAACGACAGGCGCGACGCCAGCTCCAGGTCGCTGACGGCGTACGGCGCGCCCGGGGCGACGCCGGGCGGGTCGGTCTCGCGCCGGAAGAGGAAGTCCGGGCTGACCAGGATCCGCCGCAGCGCCATCTCGATGCCCGCGTCGAAGCCGCCCCGGGCGCGGCCGGCTTCGAAGAAGCCGAGCAGCATCTCGACGTCGCCGTCCGTGACCGGCCGCCGGAACGCCAGCCGCGCGAGGCGCGCGACGATCCCGGTGGCGCAGGGGAGCTCGTCCGCGGCCGCGGCCGGGCGGCAGGTGAAGATCCGCCGCCGGGCGGGCGTGTCGCCGCGGCCGGCGACGTGGTACGGACCGCGCAGCTCCACGCTCCCGACGCCGGGCGGGACGGTCTGGTCGCCGGCGTACTCGTAGCTGGTCACGCGGTAGTCGGGGCGCCGCATGCCTTCCCGGTACGCCTGCCGGTCGACGAAGCTCACGGTCAGCGTCGCCGGCCCGGCCCGGGCGGCGAAGCGCACCTCCTGGCCGTCGTCCGGGACGTTCCGCAGGTCGCGGCGAACCGGCTGTCCGTCCTCGTCGAAGACCGGGCCGCCGACCGTCAGCGACTCGATCAGCGCGCCGTCCAGGCGCACCTCCAGCGTGTGCGGCTCCAGCAGCCCGCGCACGCGGCCGTCGTAGGTCCGCAACAGGAAGATCTTCGCCACGTACTCGCCGTCGACCGGGAAGTGGTGGCGGACCGCCAGGCCCCCGCGCGACCCGAAGGGCAGGTCGTCGCCGACCCGTTCGTTCTGGCGCAGGTTCTTGTCGACCGCGAAGACCTCGGCCGTCGGCCGGAGGGACGGATCTCCCACCGCCTGCCGGGCGATGCGGCGCGACGCGGCCAGGTAGCGCTCGGTGAGCATCGGCGACACCGACAGCACGTCGGCGATGTTGTCGAAGCCGAAGCCCGAATCGTCCGGCGGCAGCAGCGTCCGCTCGTCGACCTCCAGCGCCAGCAGGTCGCGGACGGCGTTGGCGTACTCGGCCCGGTTCAGCCGGTGCACGGCGTGGCGCCGGCCGGGGTCGGGACGTTCGGCGGCGGCCGCGTCGACGCGGTCCGCGATCCAGGCGGTCAACCCGGCGTAGGTCGCCTCGTCGGGCCGCGGCCGGTCCGCCGGCGGCATCGAACGGGCGCCGAGCTTGCGGATGACCTTTTCCCAGACCGCGGTCTCGCCGGCGTCCGCCCCGATGCGCGCGAGGTCGAGGCTCTGGAGCGTCAGCCCGGCGGTCCGGGTCCGGTCGTTGTGGCAGCCGACGCAGTAGCGGCGCAGGACGCGGCCGTGCTCGGCGGCCGAATCCTCCGCCGCCGCGGTCTGCGCGGCCAGCGGCGCGGGCGCGCCGAGCGCGGCGGCCAGGCACGCGAAGACGATCCGTCGTCGTCGGCGTGCGGACAGGTGGAATCTCATGGGGCCGTCCCGGCCGGGGCGCAATCCGCGAGGCGTCCGTCGCGTCAGGGTGCATTATCATGACGACGTTTCGAGAGGTCAAGCGCCCGCCGGGCGTCGCCTTGCGGCTTCGCCGGGCGCACAACCTGACCGCTCCGGGAGTCCGCGCCGTTCCGCGGCGCGGACTCTACGAGAAGCGTGTCACGCGGAAGGGGAGTCCCGCCATGCGGATCCTGCCGATGTTCGTTGCGCTGCTGGCGGCCGGACCACTCGGGCCACCGCCGGTCCGGGCCGCCGTCGACCGGCCCCTGATCGACGCGGTCAAGGAGGCGGATCCGGCTCGCGTCGAGCGCCTGCTGGCCGCCGGAGCGGACGTCGACGAGGCGCGGGGGGACGGCGCGACGGCGCTGCACTGGGCCGCGCACGGGGACCTGCTGGACGTCGCGGCGCTGCTGGTCCGCGCCGGGGCCGCCGTCGACGCGGCCGACGACCACGGCGTGACGCCGCTGGCTCTGGCGTGCCTCAACGGGAGCGCGGCGATGGTCGATCTGCTGCTCGGGGCCGGGGCGGACCCGAACGCCGCCCGGACCAGCGGCGTGACGCCGCTGATGACCGCGGCGCGCGTCGGCGGCGCCGGCGTCGTCCGCCGCCTGCTGCGCGCGGGCGCGGACCCGGCCGCGGCGGAGTCCACGCGCGGCCAGACCGCCCTGATGTGGGCGATAGCCGAGAACCATCCGCGGGTGGCCGCCGTCCTGCTGGAGACCGGCGGCGGCGCGGCCGCGCGCACGGCGAACGGCTTCACGCCGCTGCTGTTCGCCGCGCAGCAGGGCGCCGTGGAGGTGGCCCGGCTGCTGCTCGCGGCCGGCGCGGACGTCGACGAGGCGGCGCCGGACGGCATCGGCGGCGACACCAACGCGCGGGCGCTGTTCCGGGCGGACACCGAGGCGTCGGCCCTGCTGGTCGCCATCGACAGCGGCCACGCGGCGATGGCCCGCTTCCTGCTCGCGCGCGGCGCGGACCCCGGCCACGCCGGCGCCGGCCGCACGCCGCTGCACGCGGCGGTCCAGCGCGCGATGCCGGACGTCGCGCGGGCGCTGCTGGCGGCCGGCGCGGACCCGAACGCCCGCCTGGAGAGGCCGCTGCCGCTCGTCTCCCGCCGCATCCGGCAGGACAACGGGCTGACGCCGACCACGATCGGCGCCACCCCGTTCCTGCTCGCGGCGAGCTTCGGCGACGTCGAGATCATGCGCGTCCTCGTGGCGGCGGGCGCCGACCCGTTCCTGACCACCGAGGACGGCACGACGGCGCTGATGGTGGCGGCCGGCGCGGACTACGTGGAGGGGCAGGACAAGTACGGCCGGCGTTCGTATCCCGCCTACTACGAAACGCTGCAGCGGCGCGCGTTCGAGGCGGCGAAGTACTGCCTGGAGCTCGGCCTCGACGTCAACGCCGTGAACGACGCCGGCCAGACCCCGCTGCACGGCGCCGTCTACATGGGGGGCACGCTGATCGCGCCGTACCTGGTGGAGCGGGGCGCCGAGATGGACGTGGTCAACCTGCGGGGGCAGACGCCGTGGATGATCGCGGCCCGGGGCGAGTACCGCGCCGGCTCGTTCTACCGCCACGAGGAGACCGGAGAGGTCCTCGAGGCGCTCGGCGCCGACACCACGCTCGGCTTCGACCTCGGCCGCGACTTTTGGGCGCGGCTCGGCCAGGAGGATCCCACGCGCCCCCGGCGCCGGTAGCGATCCGGTCGACGGGTGGCGGGCGCCGTGACGATGCCGGGAGGCGGAGGCCCGTAGCGGGGGACGGCCTCGAACGCCGCGCCATCATCGGTCCTTTGCTTCCGAGGAACTTCCGAGCAATGCGCGAAGCGTTCGTCGGATTCGATTCGGCCTGGGCCGGCAAGGCGCCCGGCGGCATCGCGTGTGCGACGTTCGAGGACGGTCGTCTCCATGCTGTTGCCGAGCCGCGGCTCGCCCACTTCGAAGAAGCTGCGCTGATCATCGAACGGCTTCGAGACGAACGTGGTTACGTGCTCGTCGCCATCGATCAACCGACGCTGGTGCCCAACGAGACCGGCATGCGTCCGGTCGAACGAGTGGCGGCGTCGCTGATCGGGAGCCTGGGCAGTGGAGTGCAGCCGGCCTTTCGCGACAAGCGCGCGACGTTCGGTTCGGACGCGCCCGTCTGGAAATTCCTGGATCGGATCGGAGCCCGGGAGAATCCGCCTGCCGCCCGTACGGCGAAGGACGGATTGCATCTGATCGAGGTTTTCCCGGCGCTTGCCCTGCCCGCGCTGGAACCGCGGATCATGGCGCGCGGGCGCGCGGCGTGCTACAACCCGAAGAATCGCAACTTTTCCCTCTCCGACTGGAGGTTGGTGGCAACGGCAGTGCTGCGCCACGCCTTCGACCTGGGCGTCGCGCCGCTGTCGCGATGGGCTGGTGAAGCGGCGAGGCTCGCCGCGCCGAGGAAGATCGATCAGGATCGTCTGGACGCGGCCATCTGTCTGCTCGTGGCCTTGCAGTGGCGCCGATCACGGCCGGACCGTTCGGCCGTGATCGGAGACTCGCGGACAGGCTACGTCGTCACCCCGGTGTCGCCCTCGAGCCGGGAGATTCTCGAAAGAGCAGCGGACGAAAAGGACGTGCCGATCGACGGCCCCTGGCCGAAGGACGTTGAACGGCCGCTGAATGAAGCGGCGGGGATCGGACTCTGCCGTGAAGCTCGCGTGGACCGGCGGCCGGTCCGGCGAAACACGTCTTGGGAATCCGGCGGCGGCGAGTATCCATGTCCGATTCCGGGTTGTTCGAAGGTCTTTCACGTTTCGCGGGGAGGGTGGGACGCACACGTCGGATCGCTACGGAGACATCCGGGCTGGCATCCCGACGTTCCCGATCCCGAAGAACGGAAACGGATCTTCAGGGACGAGCACGGCGAATGGCTCACGCGCACGCCAAGCGCAGCACCAGACGCCGGATCGTGACCTCGCGGACGTCTGCCGTTGGCGCTGGGGCGGTTTCCCAGCCCGCGGTTCGTCCGGCGGGAGCACCGTCCGAATTTCGTCTATAATCGAAATTCGTTCAGATCCGCGTTTTCTTTCGCCTGTATCCGAAGAAATGGAGATTCCGCGCCGGCACTACCTCGACCGCCTCCGGCAGTTGCTGGACGCCCCCGCGATCACGGCGGTGACCGGCATCCGGCGGGTCGGCAAGAGCGTTCTGCTGCGGCAGTTCGCGGCCTCGCTGCGCGGCGAACGGCGCGTGGTCTACGTCGACAAGGAATCGTTCGCGTTCGAGTCGCTGCGGACGGCGCGCGATCTGATCGACCACGTGGAGTCCGCCGCGCCGCGGGGCGAGCCGCGGGTGGTGATCGTCGACGAGGTGCAGCAGATCTCCGACTGGGAACGCGCGGCCGCCTCGCTGAACGGCGAAGACCGCACCGAGGTCGTCGTTTCCGGCTCCAACGCCACGTTGCTGTCGGCCGAGCTGGCGACGCTGATCGCCGGCCGCTACGTCACCTTGCAGGTCTTCCCGCTGACGCTGGCCGAGTTCGGCGCCCTGTACCGGCAGCGTCCCGGCGCGGCGGCCGACGACGCCGAGCTGTTCCGGCTCTACTTGCGCATCGGCGGTCTGCCGGGACTGCTCCACACCGACCTGAGCGACCTGGTGGTCGACCAGATGCTGGCGGACATGGTCAGCACCATCGTCATCCGCGACGTGATCCGGCGTCACCGCATCCGCGACGTGGCCCTGTTCGAGGCCGTCACGCGGTTCGCGGCCGACAGCGTCGGCAGCCTCGTGTCCGCGAAGCGCATCGCCGACTTCCTGAAGAGCCAACGCAGGACCGCGGCCGTGGACACGGTGCTGAACTACCTCGCGCATCTGGCCGACGCGTTCCTGCTGACGGCCGTTCCGCGCTTCGATCTGCAGGGACGAAAGCTGTTGCAGGTGAATCGGAAGCACTACCTCGGCGACGTCGGCCTGCGCCACGGGATGGTCGGCTACCGCGAGAGCGACGTCGGGGGCGTCCTGGAGAACCTGGTCTTCCTGGAGCTGCGCCGCCGCGGCTACACCGTGACGGTGGGCGCGGCGGGGCCGCGGGAGATCGACTTCGTCGCGGAACGGAGGTCCGGGCGGAGCTACGTGCAGGTCGCCTACCTGCTCGAATCGCCGGCGACCATCGCGCGCGAACTCGCGGCCTTCGCCGCGGTCCGCGACGCCTACCCCCGCGTGCTGCTCTCCCTGGACCCGCATCAGCCCGCCGACCTTCAGGGCGTCCGCCACCAGTCCCTGACCGACTTTCTGCGCGGCGCCCCGCTCGGCGCCTCGGCGGACGACGGACGCTGACCGCGCGGCTGCCGCGGAGACACGCTTTCCCGACCGTCACCGAGACCGCGCGGGGACGACACCGTCCCCCAACGCTTCGGTCGACGGCGCTACGCAGGCGCCGGGCCGTCATTCGGACCGGAGAAGCCCCCAGACCGGGATGCGGACCGCGCGCACGGCGGGCACGAGGCACCCGGCCGCCACGGCCGCCAGGACGACCAGCACCGCCGCGCTCAGCACCACCCAGTCGTGCGGCGACACTTCGTACAACAGCGCCGCCAGCGCCCGGCCCGCAACGGTCGAGGCCCCCAGACCGAGGACCACCCCGACCGCCGCCGGCCGCAGGCCCTGCCGGAGCACCATCGCGACCAGGCGGCCCGCGCCGCCGCCGAGGGCGAGGCGGATCGCGAATTCCATCCGCCGCCGCGCCGCCCACGCCGCCACCACCCCGTAGACCCCGAGGCCCACCAGCAGCACGCCCGCCAGCGCGAAGGCGGCGGTCAGCGAGAACTGCGAGCGGCGCAGGGCGACCGCGCGCGCCAGGACGGCGTCCATCGTCCGGAAGTCGTGCGCCGGCGCCGCCGGGTCGACCCGCCCCACCGCCTCGGTCATCGACGCGGCCATCGCCCCCGGCGCGACCGCGGTCCGCACGACGTACATACCGCCGCCCATGGGCATTTCCCAGTACGGGACGTAGGCGACGGGACCGGCGTCGTCTTCGAGGGAAACGATCCGCGCGTCGACGGTCACACCGACCACTTCCCGCGGCGGGAGCTTGTCCCCACGACGCACCAGCCGCCCGATCGGGTCCTCTCCGGGCCACAGGGTCCGGGCCGCCTGCGCGCTGATCACGATGGGCCGCCGCGCCCGGTCCGCCTCGGTGAACGTCCGGCCGCGGCCGAGGGCGATGCCCATCGTCCGCAGGTAGTCCGGGTTCACGAAGCGGTAGTTCGCCAGCGGGCGTTCCGCGCTCGGCCGCCGATCGTCGGCCCGGGCCAGCATGTCGATGAAAAAGCTGCCCTCGAGCGGGAGGCGCTGGACGAGCCCGACCCCGCGCACCCCCGGCGTGTCCCGCAGTTCGCGCAGGACCTCGTCGTGGAAGCGGGTGATGCGTTCCGGGTCCTGGTAGCGCCCGGGCGGAAGCAGGACGGTCGCCGCCAGCAGGTTCTCCACGTCGAAACCGCGGTTCGTGTCCAGCACCCGCAGGAAGCTGCCGAGCAGCAGTCCGGCGACGAGCAGCAGTCCGGTTCCGAACGCGACCTCGAGGGCGACGAGCATGCCCGGCCCCGTCCCCTGGCGCCGCGCGGCGGCGTGTTCCGTCCGGATCGTCTCCATCGAGTCGGCGCGGCGGGCCTGCCACGCCGGCGCCAGCGCGCACGCCACCCCGCAGACGAGCGTGACGCCGGCCGCCGCCGCGAGCACCGACCCGTCGATCGCCACTTCCTCGACCCGCGGCAGGTCGGCCGGCAGGGACGCCAGCAGCGCCCGCAGCCCCGCGTGGGCCACCACCACGCCCCCCACTCCGCCCGCCGCGGCGAGCACGAGGCACTCCCGCAGCACCAGCAGTATCGCGTCGCGCGGCGGTGCGCCCACGGCCCGCCGCAGCGCGACCTCCCGCCGGCGTTCCAGCCAGCGGGCGCCGAGCATGGCGGACAGGTTCACGACGGCGATCAGCAGCACGGCCGCGGCGGCGGCCAGCAGCAGCCAGAGCGGGCCGCGCGCGGCGGCGGTCACCGTTTCGGACAGCGGCCGGAGCCGCACCCGCGGGTGATACGGCCCGCCCGCGAACGCATGCTCCAGGACCGCGTTCATCTCCGCCGCCGCCTGCGCCGCCGTCGTGTCCGGCGGCAGGCGCAGCAGCACCGGGTGGCCGAAATTGCCGAACGACTGCACCTGCCGTTCGGGCCACGTGAGGGTTGCGAAGAACTGCGCCTGCCCCGGCGGCACCTCGATAGGCATCAGATGCTGGAACCGCGGAAAGCGGAACGACGCCGGCAGGACCCCGACGATCTCGACCGGCTGCTCGTTGATGGGGACGATGCGGCCGAGCACCGACGGGTCGCCTCCGTAGCGGCGCTGCCACAAGCCGTGGGTCAGGACCACGGCCGGTTCCCGCTCGCCGGCGGCGAAGACCCGCCCGAGCAGCGGTTCCACGCCCAGCACCTCGAAGAAGCCGGGCGTGACCAGCCACCCGTCGAGCGCTTCCGCCGCCCCGCCGCCGCCGCCGACGATGGACCGGCCCACCGACATTGCGGCGACCTCGCGGCAACTCGTTCCGCATCCCCGCCACCACGCGTCGACGGCCCGAGGGTTGGGCGCCCGGGGCCGCTCGCCCAGTTCGGGAATGACGAGCTGCACGTTCATCAACCGGTCCGGCTGGCGATACGGAAGCGGCGACAGCAGGACGCCGTCGACGAAGGAATAGACCGCGGTCGTCGCGCCGATGCCGAGGCCGAGGGTGGCGATCGTCACGACCGTGAACAGCGGCCGGCGCCGCAACCCCCGCAGGGTGACCCGGAAGTCCCTCATCATGCCGCACCCCTTCCTTGCGCCGGGGCGGCGTCCCCGGAAACGGCGTGCGCCGAAATCCGCGGGCGCCGGGACCCGTCTTCCCCGGTCTCTCCATGTATAGAGGGCTCGAACCCCCTTCCGATTACACGGAAATCGAATTTTTTTGGGATTGATCCGGGGCCAGACCACGTGTCGATCGGGCGGGCCTCGATCCCATCGTGGAAAGAGAACGGGCCTCGGCGGGCGCGGCGAGGCCCCGCGAACGCAGGCGGATCGCGGATCCGGCCGTCGCCCCGTCCGCCTGGCCGGCGTCATCGAGCCGTCATTGCGGGCCCTCGCCGCCCTCGGCCTCCTCGGCGCGCGACCCGGTCATCATGTTCAGCATGCCGTAGTTGCCCTCGTGGCAGGCGAACTCGAACATCGGCTGGTGCTGACGCGCATAGGGCAGGGCGCCCGACCAGGGTGTGGTCCATGTCTCGGGGTCGTCGACGGTGAACGTGTAGTCGAGCGTGTCGGGACCGGTGCGCGTGAAGCGCTCGACCACGGTCGCGGTCTCGCTGAGCTTGCCGCGCGACAGCGAGTGCTCGGGGCGGCGCCAGCGGCGGATGAAGGGCTCCCGCAGGTTGGTGGTCTCCACCACCAGCGTGTCGCCTTTCCAGCGGCCGCGCGAGCTGCCGGCGAACTGGCGGACGCCGTCCGGCAGGTGCGGCCGGCCGTCGAGATGGATGACCCGCAGGTCGTGGATGTGCTCCTGCAGGATCACCACGGCGTCGGGCGTCTGGAAGAAGTGGTAGTTGTTGTTGTAGCCGGTCGGGATCGACGGAATCCCGCGGTACCAGAGACAACGCTCGCTCAGGCCCATCTCCTCCGGGCCGCCGGCCGGCGCGGCGCCGTTCTGCACGTCGGCCAGCCGCCGCGACTCCGGCGACGTGATGCGGGCCAGCGCCTCCGGGGTCAGCGGGGGCAGGCGGCCGTTCTCCGGATCGGTGATGAGCGAGGTGCGGCGGGTGCCGACCACCGACGTGCTCTGCTCGGTCCAGTAGCTGTTGTACGCGCCGACGTTCCCGCCGGCCGGCAACGGCTCGGTGCGCACCGGGCTGGGCGCGTTCTCGCGGTCCACCCGCTCCTGGGCCCGCCGCTCGACCTCCGCCACTTCTTCCGGGCTCAGGAAGGCCTGTTCGGCGAGGTCCTCCGGACGCTCCAGCGGCGTGATGGTGCCGTTGTTCCAGACGGCCTGGATGTCCGGATGGCCCCACGGCGTGCGCGGCGCCGTCCAGTCCGCGTCCGGCGCCTGCGCCTCGGCCGCCGCCGCGGCCAGGGTCACGAACGCCGGCACGACCATGAGCGCGGCCGATCGCCTGACGAGTCGCTGCATCATCTCGACCTCCTCTCCGGTCCGGCCCGCCGCGGCCGAACCGGGTCTCCGCCGCCGGTGAATGGTGTCCACGGGCAGGATACACCCGCGCCGCTGCCGGCGCACTTCGGCGCCTTCGGCATTCGGCATCAGGCGGCCGGCCCGGGGCCGGCGGGGCGCCGCCAGGAGCCGCGGATCCGGGCCGGTGGAACGCCCCGGGTCGGCCCGCGCTCAACCAGTGCCCCGGTCGTCTCCCGGAGGTCGGAACGTTCCGCGAGTCCTGCCCGCGCGCGGCTCCGCGGCGGCAAGACGGATCACGATCAGCAGGTTCCTCGCGCGTGACGCGGCGGCGTAGCGATGACGAGGAGTGATGGATCGGCTTTCGCTGGGCAGATCGAGCAGGATGACGACGTCCCGTTCGAGGCCCTTGAATCGATCCAGCGTGTCGAACACGACGTGTTCTGTTGAACCGCCTCGCGACGACGGTGTCTTCTTCCAGCTCCTGCTGTCGTCCAGGTTCAGAAGCGAGAAGCGGCCGGCCCGGTGATCCCCGGCGAACGGAGAGTTCTTCAGCGTGCGCGTCGAGACGATGGCGATCCGATCGGGTTGGATCCGTTCGTGGGCGACAAGCCGGTCGATCCGTTCGCTGACCACCCGGACCACCTCTGCGCCGCTTCGGCAGGTGGTTTCTTCGACTCTCTCGCCCGGGGGCGCCCCCGGCTTGACGGATTCCTCACTGCCGACGAGCCTCGCGGCGTACTCCGCGATTTTCTTCGTGTTGCGGCAGTTGTACTTGAGCTGGTGCGGAAGTATCTCCAGCGCCCTGGGAGGACCACCTTCGTAGATGTCCTGGTTGGGATCGTAGAACGCATACAGCGTGCCTTCGCGTCCGTCCCGCAGCGCCTCGTCGAGGCAGGGCCACCAGTCGGGCAGGAAGTCCTGCCCTTCGTCCACCACGACGGCGTCGTACCGCTCGTCGGGAAGCCGCTCCAGCGCTTCCAGCAACAGCATCGCGGCGTCCTCCCTCCAGAACCGTTCGCTGCCCTTCGGCGGCTTGAAAGGCAGTTTCGCTCGCTGCGCCAGGCGGCGGCAGAAATCGTGAAAGGTCTCGACGGTGAACTCACCGCCGGCCTCGCGGTCGAGGTGCGCGGCCAGCGGCTTGTTGAAGCAGAGCAGCGACACCCGCTTGCCGGCCAGGGCCATGCGACGCGCCTTCTCCATGGCCAGCACGGTCTTGCCCGTGCCCGCCGCTCCCCTGATGGCGGCGCGAGGATGCTCGGCGAGGCTGTCGAGCAGGATCTTCTGCTCTTCGGTGAGGCGCAGGAGTTCCCGGTTCTCTTCGTCGAATCGTCGGGCGAGCCACGACGCGGGCGGATGACGTTCGCACAGAACGCGGACGAACGCGTCAGCGCACGCGCCGGAGAGTGCGCGGTTGCCGGACCCGGAGGCGCCGCCCCTGTTCTCCCAATAGCCGAACATTCGATCGACCGCCCTCCCTGGATCGTCGAGGTCCCTCGAATCCAGGACGAGGGCGCGGGGCAGATCCGGTCCCATGTCCGGCGGCGACACGACACCCGGCAGCACGACGCCCCATTCGAACCGGCACCGACAGCCCTTGCCGCCGAAATCCGGAGCCTTTTCAAGGTATTTCCGGATCGCGTGGACGGCCTGCTGGGCCTGTCTTCCGGGGTCCTTGACCTCGTGCCGCTCGCCGTCGCGGTCGGTGGACACCCACCCGCCGGCATGTCTTTCGACACGCCCGCCCTTGACCTCGAGTCCGAGCGCACCGCGGGAAGGGTCGAAGAGCAGGAAGTCGAGCTCTCCTTCCCGAGTCCGATCCCCATGCTTCGCGGGAAGCAGAAAACGCTGGCCGTGGATCACCTTCCAGGTGGCGGGAAGCCGATCCCGCAACCGCGTGTACACAAGTTTTTCGGAGTCCGGGGCATCGGGGTCGAGGACGCGGGGAATCATGCTCGCCATTCTTCCTCCTGCACTTCGTCCTGGGCGCTGCGCCGTCGTCGCGCCGCCTCGACGGCTTCGACCGTTCGACTTCCATTGTCGCTATGATAGGGTGATGCCGCACGACGATGGCGCAGCGGCCCGGCGGCGGGCGCGCGGATCGTGGCCGGTTCGGGTGTTTCGTCTGGGCGAGGAGCCCGGCGACGACCTGAGCGGCAGCACGACGCCGGAGGAGCGGATCGCCATGATGTGGCCGCTCGCGGCCGAGGCCTGGGCCGCCGCCGGCCGCCGCATTCCAACGTACGGACGGGACCGCGCGCCCGCGCGCGTCGTCCGGCGGACCGCCGCGGACCGTTCCTGAAGCGGTGAATCCGGACTTCTTCGATCTGCTGGCCGCCTTCCCGCGGGCCGAGGTCCGGTTTCTGGTCGTCGGCGCCCATGCCCTGGCCGCGCACGGCGTGCCGCGCGCAACCGGCGATCGTGAATGAGCGCGCGGAGGCCGGTGCCGTTGTCGTGACGGCTCCGGCGCGCGCCGCGTCCGCGCGCCGGCCGGGATCGGGCGGCGGAACGGCGGCGTTCGGGGGCGGCCGCGGAGTCGCCGCCGTCTTGACAGGGGGTCGGGCCGGGAGTACAACCCGATGGTTGCGCGCTCACTGGTACATCCCGATACCCACGAGGAGAATCATGCGACGAATTCTTGTCCTGGCGGCGGTCATCGCGCTGTTCGCCCCGGTCGTCCCCGCGGCGCAGGGGCCGGACGCCGAGGTGGCCGAGTGGTTCAAGGTCGGCACCTTCGACATCCACGGCGTGCCCCACGTCGGGATCGTCCTGCGCGACAGCCTGGTCATCGACGTCGAGCAGGCCAACGCGGCCCTGGAAGCGGATCCGGCCTATCCCAGGGTTCCGATGCCGGAGGACGTGCTCGAGCTGATCGGCCGCTGGGACTACGGTCTCAAGTACCGGCTGTACGAGATCGTCAACCACGTGGTCGGGAACGACATGCTGATGGGCGCCGGCCGGGCCGGCTACGTCCACGACGTGAGCGACCTGCGGACGCGGCCGCCGATCATGTACCCGGGCAAGATCCTCAACGCGGCGGTCAACTTCTACAGCCACGTCAGCGAGGGCGCCTCCCCCGAGGAGCGCGCGGCCGAGATGCGTCGGCGCCGGGAGCAGCGCGGCGTGCCGTACCTGTTCCTGAAGCCGAGCCGCGGCGCGGTCGTCGGCGCCGGCGACCCGATCGTGATCCCGCACGGGCGCGACCGGACCGACTGGGAGGTCGAGCTCGGGGCCGTGATCGGCCGCACCGCGAAGTACGTCTCGGCGAACGACGCGCAGGACTACGTGTTCGGCTACATGGTGTCGATCGACGTCTCCGACCGCGGCGGCCGGCCGCCGGGCGGCAACGCCACCCGCTCCGACTGGTTCGTGGGCAAGGGCCACGACACCTTCGCGCCGCAGGGGCCGTGGATCGCCCCCAAGGAGTTCTACGGCGACCCGATGGCGAACCTGCGGCAGACGCTCAGCGTCGGCGGCCGGACGCTGCAGGACGCGCGGGCCGGCGACATGATCCACTCGCTGTGGGAGATCATCGAGTACGCCTCGTCGATCATCACGCTGTACCCCGGTGACGTCATCAACAACGGCACGTCGGGCGGCACGGCGGCCGGCGCGGCCGACACGCGCGGCGAAGAAGACCGCTACCTGAAGCCGGGCGAGGTGGTCGAGGCGAGCATCGACGGCATCGGCGTCCTGCGGATGCCGGTCGTCGCCGGCGAGGAGCCGAAGGGGCTCACCGGCGCGCAGCTTCCCCCGGTCAGCAGCTACCGCGACTGACGATCCGCGGCGGGACCTGCCGGCTTCGCGCCGGCGGGTCCCGCACCTTCCCCTGCTTCTTCCCGAACCGCGGCTCCGCGGGGGCGGCCGCCATCGGCCGGCGCGGCCGAGTCAGCCGCGCCGGCGGGTCCCGCGCCCTTCTCTCCAGCCTCTTTCCCCGAACCGCGGCTCCGCGGGGCGGCCGCCATCGGCCGGCGCGGCCAAGAGTCAGCCGCTCCGCCGGGGGCGGCGGTACCGGTCCCCCCACGAGCGCCGCGCGCGCCGAAAGACCCGCGTCAGAAGCGGAACAGCCGGTTGAACTTGATCACGAACGCGCGGTTCTGCAGGTCGGGCCAGCGCCGGGCGCCGAACGAGAAGTCCGCCACGTCGCGCTGGTCGTTGTAGACGACGAACAGCTCGCTGCCGGGCTGGTACTCCCAGCGCAGCCGCAGGTTGGCGCTGATGGTCTCGCTGATCGGGCTGTACTGCACCAGCCCGCCGAAGAACATCCGGGGCGTGAACGTATAGGTGACGCGGCTGGTCACCAGCGGCACCGTGTACATCCCGTCCGGCAACGAGATGCGGTTGACCGACATGCCGGGCTCGAGGGAGAACCGCGGCGTGATCTCGACCCGGCCCCGCTGGTAGCCGACCGCGGTGATGTCGCCGTGGTAGTAGCCGCCCTGCCACAGCGACACGGTGCCCGACACCCGGCGCTGCTGCCCCAGGGCGTAGGAGAGGAAGAGGCTCCGGTAGTCGTACGCGCCGACCGGGATGGGGACGACGCCGGCCGCGTCGAACTCCTCGGGCACGAGGTCGTAACGCTGCTCGAAGTTGGCGCTCAGCCGGTCGCTGTTCTCGAACTCGACGCCGAAGACACCCTGCGCGATCCGCGTTTCGGGCACGCCCGCGCCGTTCTCGAAGTAGTCGTAGCTGCCTTCCCAGGTGAACTGCCGCACGGTCTCCAGATCCGGCCGCGGGCTGTAGCGTCCCAGGACGTAGTTGCGCAGGAAGTCGTCGCGGCGGACGAAGCCGACCTCGGGGTTGAAGGCGTCGCCGACCACCAGGTGCTCGGCCTGCAGGCCGTAGAGGTCGCCGGTGTAGTTGAAGGCCACCTGGTAACTCTGCTCGTTCCCCTCGGCGCCCGGCTCCGGATCGAATCCGCGCGTCCGCGTGCGGGAGTAGTAGCCGTAGAAGTTGACGTTGTCGTGGAAAGAGAAGGCGCCGTCGAGTCCGAACGCCTCGTTGGTGTCGGTGCCGGACGTCGACACCGACCGCCCGGTGAAGATGCCGCCGATCCGGCTCCGGCGCAGGACGTCCCGCTTGATCCGCAGGACGGAGAAGTTGGTCCCGGCCGCCGCCCCGGGCGCGTCCTCGGTCTGGATGTTCAGCGCGCCGACGGAGTAGCGGCCCACCTTGCCGGTCAACCGCGCCCCGGCCAGGATCGGCACGGTCTCGCCGCCGCTCAGACCGATGCGGCGGCTGTAGAAGACGGTCGGCACGTCGCCGCCGCCGAAGAAGCCCGACCCGCCCAGGCGCGTGGCGCGGAACTGGCCGCGGGCGCCGCCGGCGGCGCGGCCGAAGTCGAAGATCCCGCGGCCTTCGAGGAAGAATTCGCGCTTCTCGGGGAAGAAGAGGTTGAAGCGCGACAGGTTGAGCTGCGCCTCGTCGGCCTCCACCTGCGCGAAGTCGGTGTTGACCGTGAAGTCGGCGGTCAGGTTCTGCGTCACGCCGTACTTGACGTCCACGCCGCCGTCGTAGTCCGTGTCGTTCAGTATCCGCGGCGAAGCGGTCAGGTTGGTGTTCGTCGCGCCGATGCCGTACGGCTTGACCTCGAACCGGCGGTTGCCGCCCGGCACCTGCAGTCCGGTCAGCGTGCCGGCGGCCGACAGGCGGAACATGCCCGGGCCGGCGGAGATGGGCACGGCCGTCAGGTAGGTGGTCTCGTTCTTGTAGCGGATGCGCCGCCCGAGCTGCAGCCCCCAGATCTGCTCCAGGCCGGGCCGGAACCGGAGCGACTTGAACGGGATCTCCATCTCCACCGTCCAGCCGCCGTCGAAGCGGCCGGTGCTGGAGTCCCAGATCGGGTTCCAGTCGTTGTTGGGGTTGCCCTCGTCGGTGATCTCGTAGTCGAAGAAGCCGCCGATCGGGGTCACCATGAACGCTACGCCGTTGCGCCGGTCGTAGAACGTGTCGAAGCCGACGCTGAAGTAGTCGTTGTTGATGATCTGGAACGAGTCGCGCTGCATCTCGTTGGCGATCCACTCCGACTCGGGAACGGCGGACCAGAGGCGGGCGGCCACGTAGACGTTGTCGTCGTCGAAGAAGACCCACGCCTCGGTGCGCTCCGTGGTGGGCGCGCCCTCGATGGGAAGCTGCTGCACGAAGCCTTCGATGGACGGGACCGTTTCGTAGACCCCGTCGTCGAGGACGCCGTCCACCCGCAACGGCGTGTTCACCCGGACCGCCCGCACGGTCGCCCGGCCTCGCTCGTCGCGGTTCACGATCTCCGGGGCGGCGGGGGGCGGGGGGCCGTCGATGATCGCGGTGGACGCCGCGGCGCGGAAGCCGGCCGGCGGCGTCCGCGGTTCGGACCCCGGCCGCGGCGCCGGGCCGCCGGGCCGGCGTGCGGACCCCGGCCGGGCCATGGGGCCGCCGGGGCCCGGTCCGCGCCGGCCGCTTGCGTCCGGGTTGCCGCGGCCGCCGCCGCCCGGCCCGCGCCGGCCGGCCGCGAAACCGCCGGGAGGACGGCGCGAGAGGAGGCCGCCCTCTTCCGCCGCGGCCGGCGGGCCCGGCGCCGCCGCCCGGCGGGCGGCCGGCCCGAAGGCGTCGCGCAGTCGGGCGGCGATCCGATCCTGGACGTCGAAGAGATCGTCGAACGCGCCGTCGACCGTCGCCGCGTCGACCTCCGCGCCCGTTCCGGTCTCGAAGACGCGGGCCGTGACGCGCAGGCGGTCCGCGGTCCGCCGCCAGGCGCCGGTGACGATCCAGCGAGCGCCCAGCGCCCGGCCGGTCTCGACGAGGGCGTCCGGCGCGCCCAGCCCGACCTCGGTCGCGCGGGGCAGCGACGCCGTCTCGGTGCGCCGGGCGGCGACGCCGGCGCGGCTCAGTTCGGAGGCGAGGCTCTCGGCGATGCCGACGCCGACCCAGGCGTCCGCCGCGTCGTTCGAGACGTTGATGAAGGAGAGGACGGCGACCGCCCCTCCGGCCGCGTCCGCGCTCCCGCCCGGCTGCGCCAGGGCGCGCGAGCCGTTCCAAGTCGCCGGCGGGACCGCGGCGCAGACCAGGGCCGCGAGGGCGATCGACCGGGTCGCACGCCGCGGGGCGGCAGTCATGGACCTCCTGTCTCGCCGCGGCGCCGACCGGCGTTCCGCCCGGATCCCGCGCCTCGCCGCGGCTCCCTCGGAGACGACGCCGCCCCCGATCCCGTTTACGCCGCGCACGTCGGCCGGCGGGCGGAGGAGCGCGCGGAACCGCCGCCGCCGTCTCGCGCGCCCGTCACCGCGCCGGCACTTGCAGCTCCGGCATGGGCCGGGCCGCGAACAGCCGCTTCAGCGGAACGGCGAGCCAGCGCGCCCAGGCCGCCGAGCGCGACACCCGCGCGCTGTCGGTCGCGATGCCGGTGTTGCCGTACATCTGGCGGTACAGCTTGGACACGAGCAGGAACGCCAGACGGTAACGAAGCGAGCGGACGCAGCGCGAGCGGCGCCAGACCTTGCCGAGCGAGTAGAAGCGGTCCCAGGCGCGCTGCGTCCCGGTGCGGATCTCCTCGGCGGTCATCGCCGGGTGCGGCGAGAAGATCTTCGGCCGCTTGATCGGCGGGATGAGCCAGTAGCGGCTCACCGGCAGGCCGTCCACGTCGGGCAGCCCGGCGGCCTCGGTCTTCTCCCACTTCAGGAAATCGACCGTGCCGGGAAAGGGCGTCAGGGTGAGGAACTGCGCGAAGTCGATGTCCGCGGCGTTCGCCAGCGCCGCGGTCGCGTCGAAGCTGTCCGGCCGGTCGCTGGGCAGCCCGAAGATGAACGAGCCGAGCACGTGCACGCCGTGCTCGCGGAACTTCCGCAGCCGGCTCACCAGGGCGTCCCCGGCGAGGTTGAAGCCCTTGTAGACGTCCTTCAGGCCCGCCTCGGTGACCGCCTCGACGCCGATCAGGGCGCCCCGGATGCGGGCGTCGCGCATCGCGTCGAGAAACGCCGGGTCCTCGGCCGCCTCCATGGTGATCTGCGTGAAGAAGACCGTGTCCCCGGGCAGCTTCGCGAGCCGTTCCATCAGCTCGAAGCGCTCTTCCCGCAACGCCTCCAGCTCGCGCAGCCGGGAGCGGTCTTCGCGCCGGCGGGCCATGGCCAGGTCCTCGAGGGTGACCGGGTAGAAGTTGTCGTCGGCCAGGGCGATGAAGCGGAAGCCCATGCGGCGCAGCTCCACGACCTCTTCGAGCACGGCGTCGACGGTCCGCTGCCGGGGCTCCTGGCCGTCGGTCCGCCAGACCGAGCAGAACGAGCAGTGCTTCGGGCAGCCGCGCACGGTCTGCACCGAGGCCCACATGTAGCGGTCGCGGGGCATCAGGTCCCAGCGCGCCTTCTGCAGGGAGGCGCCCGGGACCCGGCCGCCCTCGTAGATCCGTTCGGGGCGCCCGGCCGCGAGGTCCTCGATCACTTGCGGCCAGACTCCGTCGCCGTCGCCCTTGACCGCGGCGTGCGCGCCGCCCCGTTCGTGCGCCTCGTCCGGGTACAACGTCGCGTGGATGCCGCCGAAGACGACGCGCGCGCCCCGCTGGCGGCAGAGCCGGCCCACTTCGTAGCCGCGCAGCGCGTTGCCGGTATGGATGCCGATGCCGACGACGTCGCCGGCCTCGACGGTCTCGAGGTCGAGCGCTTCGAGCGTCTCGTCGACGATGCGCGGGTCGCCCCACTTCCGGGGCGTGGCGTGGGCCAGCACGTAGAGCCAGCGCGGCGTGATGACAGCCAGACCGAACGCGATGTGGCTGGGGTTGATCAGATGAATGCGCATGAGCGCGTGCCCTCCCGGGGCCGCCCGCGGCCGGGCCGGCGAAACCCGAAGGATACTACAAGCGGGCCGGCCGCGCGCCGCCGGCCGCTTGCGTCCGGCCCGCGAGTGGGCGATCATGCGCGGCAGGCTGTTGCATCGAGAGAACCACGGTTTCCGACGAGCGAACGCGGGGAGGTCCGAGATGACGATTCGCGGTTTCGCCGCCGCCGGCGTGCTGATCGCCTGGGCGGCGGGTGTGTCGACGCCGGCGGGAGCCCAGGAGTTCGAACCGCCGCGCCTGCCGGACGGCAGGCCGGATCTGCAGGGCGTGTGGGACTTCAGGACCCTGACGCCGCTGCAGCGGCCGGAGGATCAGGAGAGCGCGGTGCTGTCCGACGAAGAAGCGGCCGCGATCGAAGCGCGGTCGGCCGCGCGCAGCGCCGAGCTGAACGCGCCGACGGAACGCACCGGCGAGCTCCTTCCGGCCGGCGGCGCCGTCGGAGGCTACAACCACTACTGGGTGGACCAGGGCGCCGGCGTGGTCGACGACCAGCGCACGTCGCTCATCGTCGATCCGCCGGACGGCCGCCTGCCGGCGCTGCAGCCCGGGTTCGAGCTGGTCGAACTCTCGCTCGGCGAGGACCGTCCCGGCACGCGCCCGGTCCGGGTCCGGGCCGCCGGCATCGGGGCCGACGGCTTCGAGGACCGCGGGCTCGCCGAGCGCTGCCTGCTCGGGTTCAACTCCGGCCCGCCGATCGTGCCGGCCGGCTACAACCAGAACCTGCAGATCTTCCAGACGCCGGACCACGTGGTGATCCTGCACGAGATGGTGCACGACGCCCGCATCGTCCCGCTCGACGGCCGCGGCCGCCTGCCGGCGGCCATCTCCCAGTGGATGGGAGACTCGCGCGGCCACTGGGACGGCGACACCCTGGTGGTGGAGTCGACGAACTTCAGCGACAAGGTGGCCAGCTTCAACCCCTCGGTGGCCACGTCCGTCGGCGACGGCTCGACGCTGCGCCTGACCGAACGCTTCCGCCGCGCGGCGGACGACACGCTGCTGTACGAATTCACGGTCGACGATCCGACCACCTTCACGCGGCCGTTCACGGCCGTGCTGCCGATGAAACGCGGCGAGGGGATGTTCGAGTACGCCTGCCACGAGGGCAACTACGGGCTGTTCAACATCCTGTCGGGCGCGCGCGCCGCGGAGAGGGACGCCGCGTCGCAGCAGTAGGCGAGGTCCCGGGCGAAGACCGCGGCGCCGGCGGCGGTCTCCGCGTCCCCGGCCGGCTACGGGTGGGTGCCCCAGACGAGCTCGGCGAGGAAGCCGGCCGGAATGCCGACCACGAGCAGGGCCAGGCTGACCAGCAGGAAACGGGAGTAGATCGGGACCTTCAGGGCGCGGTGGCTCAGCGGGACGGCCACCGTCTCGCGCTCGTCTATCGCCCGGTACGCCTGCTGCAGGCCGTCCTCGCTCGACACGTCGAAGTAGTCGCCGCCGTGCTCCCGGATGCTCTCGATGAGCGACGGCGGCTCGACCCCCTCCAGCGTCGAGCGCCCGCGGCCGGTGTCGATGTAGATGACGTACGGGACCACGTTGCGGGCGGCGAGCGCCGCCAGCTCCGCCTCCGGGATCTCGTCCACGTCGGCGTCGGTGATGATCAGCAGCGCGCGGTTGCGGTTCGCCCCGCGGCCGACGGCCGACGCGTCGACGTCGAAGTGCCTGACGATGGACCGCAGGGCCGCGCTGATGTTGGTGGTGCCCTCCGATTCGATGATCCGCACCTTGTCCTCGGGAACGAAGTGCCGGTCGCGCCGCGCGCCCGGTTCGGTGGCGAGGATCTTCACGGTGACCCACGGCGCGTCGAGCACCTGGAAGTAGTACAGCTCGTCGTCGAGCACGAAGTCGTCGACCTTGTAGGGGTACGACGAGAACAGCCACAACGAGACCCGGTCGTTCTTGTCGCGCCGCATCCGCAGGAACTCGAGGTGCGCCTCGCGGGCCACCTCGGCGCGCGACCGCTCGGTGTCGGCGAACTCCCAGGCCATCGAGAGCGACGTGTCGACGAGGTCGATGCGGACCCGCGACTCGACGGCGCCGGCGACCTGTTCGGTCGACGTGAGGAACGGGTCGGAGAGGGCGAACAGGCCCGTGGCGGTGGCCAGGCCCAGAACGACCTTGGGCAGGGCGTGGCAGGCGCGGCCGAAGAGGCCGCGCCGGTAGCGGCGCGGCACGTCGTGGCCGGAATGCTGGCGGGCGTGCCGGCGGCGCAGCAGGACGAGGCGGCCGGCGGTGAACAGCGCCGCGGCGGCCACGGCGAGCGCGGCCAGCGCCGCGGTGCCGGCGTCGCCGTAGCGCACCTGCGCGAAGTCGGTCTCGATCAGCTCCAGGAGCTGCGCGTCCAGGAACGCGGCGAACGCCGTCCAGTCCGGGAGCACCGCTGTATGATACAGAGCGATGGCGGCAGGCTGGTTCGCGGCGGGCTCGGTGCTGTGCGGATTGGGCGTGGCGCTCGGCGCGTTCGGCGCGCACGGGCTGCGCGGGCGGCTGAGCGGGGAGATGCTGGCCGTCTTCGAGACCGGCGTCCGCTACCACTTCATCCACGCGCTGGGCCTCTTCGCCGTCTCGTGGGCGGCCTCGCGCTGGCCCGGCCCGCTCGTCGGCGCCGCCGGCTGGCTCTTCGTCGCCGGCATCCTGATCTTCTCGGGCAGCCTCTACGTGCTCTCGATCGGCGGCGTCCGCTGGCTGGGCGCGGTCACGCCCCTCGGCGGCCTGTGCATGATCGCCGGCTGGGGGCTGCTGGCCGCCGCCGCGCTGCGCGCGTCCTGATCCGCCGGCGCCGGGCCGCGTGCCCCTGCGCGGCGGAGGTCTCCCGCCCCGGCCTTCCGCGGTTTCCCCGGGCGTCAGAGCGACGCCGCGAACAGTTCCGCCAGCTCGTCGCCGGACCGCCGGTTCCAGGTCTCGTTCACCCCGACGAGCAGGCGGCCGCCCCGCGCCGGGCCGACGGCCACGCCCCGGCCGCGCAGGCGGCGCCGGAACGCGTCGGCGTCGGCGGTCTTCACGCGCAGCCGGCACAGGTTGGTGCCGTTCGGGACCCGTTCGACGGAGAACGCGTCGTGGCGGGCGAGCCGTGCGATCCACGCCTCCGAGACGGCGACGGCCCGCCGGAAGCGGTCCACGAAACCGGGCAGGTAGTGGTGGGCGATCGCGGCGAAGGGCCACGCCGCCGGCAGGCCCGCCCCGAACATTCGCCGCGTGTGGCGCATGCCGTCAAGCAGCGCGCGGGGACCGGCGAGGATCGCGCCGGAGGGCGCGTTGAAGTACTTGTAGAGCGACACGTACACCGTGTCGAACGGCGCCGCGTACTCCGCGACGGGGCGTCCTTCGTACGCCGCCTGCAAGAAGATCCGCGCCCCGTCGAGATGGAGGCCGATGCCCTCGCGCCGCGCGCGGGCGGCGATGCGGCCGAGTTCGCGCCGGTCGAACGTGGCGCCGAAATGCCGGCGGACCGGCGTCTCGATGGAGAGGACGCGGACCGGCGTCCGCACGCGGCCGCTCGCCGTGCGGTCGAGGGCGCGTTCCACCTCGTCGAGCGTGAAGTCGGGACGGCCGGGGCCGAGCGGGACGAGCGTGATGCCGCTCAGCGTCTGCACGCAGTCGCCGGAGTCGTTGTAGAGGTGGCTGTCGGCCTGCGCCAGGGCGCGTCCGCTCCCGCCGGCCAGCGCGCGCACCGCGAGGTGGTTGGCGAGCGTGCCGGTCGGCATGAAGACCGCCCGCTCCTTGCCGAGCCGCTCCGCGAAGGCGTGTTCGAGCCGCTCGACCGCGCCGCCGTTCGAGTAGGAGTCGCGCGCGATGCCGCCGCCGGCCGCCAGCGCGGTCCACAGACGCGCCGATTCCTCCGGCGTCAGCCCCAGGCCGTCGCCGCTCATGCGGACCGTGCGCTCCGGCGCGCCGGCCGCGGCCGGTTCGGCCTGCGCGTGCGCCGGCCGCCCGGCCGCCGCGGTCAGCCCGTATCCGACGCCGAGCGCGCCGGCCTCCAGAAATCGCCGCCGGTGGATGCTGAACATGCCTCGTCGCTCCTTCGTCGCCGCCGGTCACCGCACTCTACCACCTCGAGGCGGGCTCGCTCCCGACGTTCCCGACGTCTCGCGTATGGCGCATGTCTTCGCCGAGCGGCGGCCGGTCGACGCGACTCGACGCGCCCCCGCGGCGGCGTTATGATGGCGTCATGAAGGTATATCCACGCTCGGCGCGCACCAGGGACGCGGCGCCGGCCGGCGTCGGCACCGTTGCGCCGGCCGCGCGTGTCGGTCGTCCTTCCCTGGAGAATCTGCGCTTTCCCGGCTGCCGCCCCCTGCCGTTGCCGCGCGACCGGTTCGAGGACTTCGACGAGCGGCTCGAGTACTGGGACGCCCGCACCGAGACGGCGTGGGTCGCCGAAACGCCCGGCGCCGCCCACGAGGGCACGTCCCGGCGGCTGCCGCATCTGGCCGAGCGCATCGCCATGGCCCGCGGGGCGCCGATCGTCTCCCTCGGCTCGGTCGGGCTGATCGAGCGGGACGCCGGCGGCGCCCCGGTGCGGGCGATGCAACCGGACGAGACGCTGTACCTGCATCCGGACCGGACGGTCATCCCGGCCGGGTCGCTCGTCATCGGCGAGCACGACCTGCCGGACGTGGTTCTGGAGGTGGACTACACGACCGACGTTCGTCCGGGCAAGCTGCCGGTGTACGAGGCGTGGGGCGTTCCGGAGCTGTGGGCGGTCGTGCCGGAGGGAGCGCGCCGGCGGCGGCCGGGGGTGACGATCCACCGTCTGGTGGGCGGGCGGTACCGCTCGTCGGCGGCGAGCGTGGCGCTGCCGGGATGGACGGTGGCCGAGATCCACGCGGCGTTGACGGAGCGGGTTCCGTCGGCGCGCACCGACCGGGTGCTCGAGCGGGTGGGGCGGACGCTCGGCGCGCGGGCGGGCACCCGGCCCGACGACGTGCCGCTGATCCGGTCGTTGAACGAGGAAGCCTACGCGGCCGGACGCGCCGCGGGCCGCACGGCGGAGCTGGTCGCGGCGGTGCGCGGGGTGCTTCAGGCGCGCGGGATTCGACTGGCGGACCCGTTGGCCGGTTCCGACCCCTTCGCCGGCGTCTCGCGGGAGGAGGTGACGGCCGCGGCCGTCGCCTGCACCGACGAGGCGGACTTCCGGCGCCGTCTCGGTCTTCCGCCCCGGTGACGCCCCGCGCCGGCGCGGCGGCGGCCTCGTTTCGACGCCTGGAGCCGGCGACGTCGCGCCGCGCCGGAATCGGGTCCGGCGTCCGGGGCCGGCAGCCGTTTCGTCCGATTCGGGTTATGCTCCGTGGCCGGAGGACGACCCGATGATCCCGATACGCGTAGCCGTTCCGTCCAGCGCGCCGCTGCTCGCGGCGTGCGCCGCCGCCCTGGCGCTTGCGTCGCCCGCAGGGGCGCAGAACGTCGACTGGCGCCTGCACAACCTCGATCTGCACGGCAGCCGCTACGCCGAGATCGACCTCGTCACGCCGGAGAACGCGCACCGGCTGACCCCCCGCTGGCTCTTCCAGCACGGCGTCATCGACGGCGTCAGCAACCAGACCACGCCGGTGATCGTCGACGGCGTGATGTACGTCACCGACTCGCGCGGCAGCGTCTACGCCGTCGACGCGGCGGACGGGCATCACCTGTGGACCTACGACGTGACCGACCTGCTAGGCGGCGGCCGGCGCGAGGGCTACATCTTCCGCCACCGCGGCGTCACCTACGAGGACGGCGTGGTGTACAGCGCCGCCGGATCGTTCCTCTTCGCCCTCGACGCCGAGACCGGCGAGCCGATCGAGACCTTCGGCGACGACGGTCAGGCCAGCGTCATCCTCGACGTGCTGCGCCTGCGCTATCCCGACGTGGAGACCGCCATCTCAATGGGCTACTGGTTCACGACGGCCCCCCAGATCCACGACGGCGTGCTCTACGTCGGCTCGACGCGCAGCGAAAGCCGCATTCCGGGCGGGCACGTGCTGGCCGTCGACGCCGCGACGGGCGAGGTGCTCTGGCACTTCAACACCATCCCGCAGGACGAGAACGACCAGGGCTGGGAGATCGCCGGGCCGACGTGGGTCGGCAGCGTCCGCAACGGCGGCGGCATCTGGGAGACGCCGTCGCTCGACCCGGAGCTCGGCCTGCTTTACGTGGCAGTCGGCAACCCGTTCGGCGACAGCACCGAGCGCGACGGCATGAACCTGTTCACCGACTCGGTCCTCGCCCTCGACGTCGAGAACGGGCAGTTGCGCTGGTACTACCAGCTCGTGCACCACGACGTCTGGGACTACGACAACGGCAGCCAGCCGATCCTCTTCGACGTGGAGGTGGACGGCGAGCCGGTGCGGGCGCTCGGGCAGGCCAACAAGAACGGATTCCTCTACCTGCTGAACCGGGAGACGGGGCGGCCGATCCATTCGATCGTCGAGACCCCGGTGCCGACCGAGACCGACCGCGAGGGGGAGGAGCCGTGGCCGACGCAGCCGATCCCGCACAAGGCGGACGGCGAGCGGATGGAGCCGGTGTCGCCGATCTTCCCGGAGGAGATCCCGCCGGAGCACGCGGAGGGGAAGACGCTGGTGCCGATCTTCACGCCGATCGCGCCCAACCAGATCTTCGCGCCGGGCTTCGGCGGCGGGGCCAGCTACGGGCCGCTGGCCCACAGCCCCGACACCGGGCTGCTGTACGTCAACGCCATCGATCAGCCGTTCGATTCCGGCCGCGGCCCGCGGATGTTCTTCTCGGCCTACGACCCCGCCACCGGCGAGCTGGTCTGGCGGCAGATCCGCGAAGGGTACGGACAGGCCGGTCCGGTGGTGACCTCGGGCGGCGTGGTCTTCGTCGGCACCGGCAGCAACGTCGCCGGCTACTTCTTCGCCTTCGACGCGCGGACCGGCGAGGAGCTGTGGCGGTTCAACACCGGGGCCGGGGTCTTCTCGTCGCCGGCCGTCTACATGGTCGACGGCGAGCAGTTCGTGACCGTGGCGTCGGGCGGCGGCGACCGCGGCCGCCGCGGCGGGGACCTGATTCTGAGCTTCGCGCTGCCGAAGAGCGAATGAAGGAATCTTGTCCATAGCCATAGGTGAGATCAGCTGGAATCGGCTCCGGGCGAACCTCGCCGGGGTTCTCTACCGCGTGCCGGGCTTGCCCCGCTGGCGGGAACGGCTCAGGCGGGAGGGCGCAGGCAAGGCCTCGGCCCGATATTGCTACGCGGTCTGGCTGCGCCATCTGGCGGCGCTGGGCGAGAGCGGCGTCGAGCGCGTCGAGCCGAAGTTGGGCACCGTGCTGGAAGTCGGTCCGGGGGATTCCATCGGCGTCGGGCTGGCGGCGCTGCTGTCCGGCGTGGAGCGTTACGTCGCCGTCGATTGGGTCGCGCACACGGACGTCGCCGACAATCTCCGCGTATTCGACGAACTCCTCGCGCTGTTCGCCGCTCGCGCGTCGATACCGGGCGACGACGGTTTCCCCGGCCGGGTGGCCGCGAACGGCGTCCGCTGTTCGCCGGAGCGGATTCGGCGCATACGGGAATCCGTACTGACCGCGGGCGCGGCAGGCGCGGCAAGTGACCTCGTGACGTACGTCGCGCCGTATCGCATCGCCGACTTGCCCGAGGAGAATTTCGTCGACTTCGTCGTCTCGCACGCGGTGATGGAGCACGTGGATGAAGCCGAATCGCTCTATGCGGCCATCTTCCGGTGGCTGCGTCCCGGCGGATCGGCGTCCTTCGTCATCGACTACCGGTGCCATCGGACGTCTTCCCGCTGGAACGGGCACTGGGCCTACTCCGACCGGGAGTGGTCGCGGATTCGCGCCGACAGGCCCTACTCGCTGAACCGGCTCCCCCATTCGGAGCACATGCGCCTGCTGGTGAAATGCGGCTACCGGATCGACAGGGAAAAGCGCATGCGAACCCCGTCGGAGATCGACCGGCGCGAACTGGCGCCGCGTTTCGCGAACCTGACGCCGGACGACCTTGGCACGTCCGGGGCGCGCGTCCTGGCTTCCAGGCCCCGGCTCGAACCCGGCGCTCTCTCCCATGACGACTTCCCCGGGACCGCCGACCTCGCCGGTCGCCAGGGCTGAGACCGCCCTTCCCGCGTGACTTCGAAGCCGGACGACGAATGCCCGGCGCCGTGGCTGGAGAGGGATCGCGGGGCGCCGCGGGAACCGGTGTAGAATCGAGGCAGCCGGCGCGCGGACGCGCAGGGCGACGGGGACCAGGGACGAGAGGCCGAGAACATGACGCAGACGATCGACCGGAAATCGATGGCGCGCCTTGCCGGGCTCGCCGCGTGCGCGGCGCTGGCCTGGGGCGTGGCCGGCGCGCCGCTGCAGGCGCAGGACGAGGCGGAGGAGATCCCGCAACTCTCGGGCGTCTGGGACGGCGGCCCCCGGGTCCGCCCGGTGAACGGGCCGAACATGCCGTGGGTGCGCGGCGAGAACTTCCCGGTGCTGAACGAACGCGGCCTAGCCTACCAGGAGGTGTTCGACGAGGCGATCGCGGCGAAGTACGACTGCGTGCCGTCGACGCCGCCGGCGCTGCAGTACGACCCCTACATGATGGAGATCGTGCAGTGGCCGGACCGCGTCCTGCTGCGCTACGAGAAGGACGATCAGCTCCGCACCGTCTGGCTGGACGGCCGCGAGCCGACGCCGATGGACTACAGCCTGCAGGGCGTCTCGGTCGGCTACTACGAGGGCGGCGCGCTGCACGTGACCACGACGCACTTCACCTTCGACGTCAGCGGTTTCGACGACTACAACGGCATCCCGTCGTCGCAGCTCAAGAAGGTGACCGAGCGCTACTGGCGCGAGGGCGGCGAACTGAAGGCCACGGTGACCGTCGAGGACGAGCTGTTCCTGCGCGAGCCGGCGTCGTACGCGACCCGCTGGCTGCCGGCGCCGGAGGGCTACCAGCTGGCGCCGTACGGCTGCGACCCGGAGATCGCGCGGATGCCGGTGAAGTTCATGGTGCCGAAGTACCGCTAGGAGTCGGCGCCGCGGAACGGCGCGGACTCCTGAGGATCGGGTTGGGCGCCGAGCGGAGCCGCGGGCGACGATTGGCGGGCGGCAGGACGCTCGGAGGGCGCCGTCCGTGCGGCCGGCGTGCGGGGCTGGGCGGCGCAGGCTGACCGTCACAAGGCAATTCGGAAGGAGGGTAGGTCGGTGAGGATTCTGCTTGGGACGGCGGCGGCGCTGGCGGCCGCGGCGGCCGCGGTGTTTCTGACCGGTGCGCCGGCGGACGCGCACCACGCGAGCGCCCCGTTCTACGACAACACGAAGAGCGTCGAGGCCGAGGGCGTGGTCACGCGGTTCCTGTTCCGCAACCCGCACTCGTTCCTCTTCCTGGACGGCGAGGGAGACGACGGCGAGACGATCGCCTGGGAGGTCGAGATGGGGACCGCCGTCTCGATGAGCCGCCGCGGCTGGACGCCGGAGACGATCCGGGTGGGCGACCGCATCCGCGTCGTCGGCCAGCCGTCCCGCAACCCCGGCACGCACGGCATCTGCTGCGCCGAGATCACCCGCCCGGACGGCGGCCCGATCCAGCCGGGAGACTAGGCCAGGAGTCAGCGCCGTAGAACGGCGCGGACTCCTGCGGGCCCGGTTGGGCGCCGAGCGGAGCCGTCAGGCGACGATTGGCGGGCGGGGTCAGCGCCGTAGAACGGCGCGGACTCCTGCGGGCCCGGTTGGGCGCCGAGCGGAGCCGTCAGGCGACGATTGGCGGGCGGGGTCAGCGCCGTAGAACGGCGCGGACTCCTGGAGCGGTCAGGTTGGGCGCCAAAGCGGAGTCGCAAGGCGACGCTTGGTGGCGCCAGGCGTCGGCGCCGTAGAACGGACTTCCGGGCGCCCGATGCAACCGGGTGCGCCGGCGCGGCGGCCCCGGCCGCCCGGCGGCTTGTCAATCCTCCGGCGCCGCCGGCCGCGGGTCGGCGTGGCCCGGATACCAGTAGCGCGCGTGACAGTCCTCGCAGGCGAGGTCGAGCGCGGTTCCGGCTTCGAGCAGCGCGTCCACGTCGCGGGCCTCCAGTGCCCGGAGCACTACGCCGCCGGCCGCGCGCATCCCGCGCGACGCCGCGGCCCAGCCGTTCCAGTCCTCGGCGACCAGCTCCTCGATGGCCTCCGGGTGGAGATCGATCCCCGGCAGCTCCGAGCGTGACTCCGGCGCCGCGATCCGGCGGCTTTCGATCAGCAGCAGGTTCGACGCTTCGGCCAGCGTCAGCGCGTGGCCGCGCAGGCGCAGCCAGTCCCCCTCGCTCTCGGGCCGGGTCTCCACGATGCCGTCGGCGGTCGCCTCGGTGACCACCGCGTCCCAAATCGCGTCGGCGGCCGGGTCGATCATCGACCGCATCAGCTCCTCGACCGTCGCGGCCGGCTCCATGCCGGGGGGCGGCTCGCCCGCGCAGCCCGCGGCGCCCGCCGCAAGGGCCGCCAGCGCGAGCAGGGCGGGCGTCGAGCGTCGCGGCGTCATGCGCTTGCGGGGTCCCGCGCGTACTCGGCGCCCGGCCGGCTACAGGACCTCCGCCTCCCGCATGACGGCTTCACACTTCCCGCGGATCTCGGCGGCGACCTCGTACGGGTCTCCCTGCTGGTACTCCGCCCGGAACAGCTCGACCGACAGCGCGCCGGTGAACTCCTTCTCGGCCAGCTTGCGGAGAATCCGCGCCACCGGCGCGACGCCGTCGCCCGGGATGATCCGCGAGTCGTTGTCGATCAGCTCGCGCGGGGTGTCCAGCAGGTCCTGGAAGTGCGCGTGGGCCAGCTCGCCCGGCTCGAGCAGGTCGAGGTCCTCGAACTTGCCGAGGCCCGACCAGAAGTGGAAGAAGTCGAGCATCGGCCGCACGTTCGGATGCGCCGCCGCGCGGATGACCTGCAGCGACGAAGTCAGCGTGGCCAGGTGCGTCGACGTGCGGGTGAACTCGATCATCGCGGTCAGGCCGTACTCCGCGGCGACGTCGCCCGCCTCGCGGATGCAGTCCGGCGTCGCCGCGAAGTCGTCGGCGGTGACCGGCCGGCGGGTCACCGACGGCGAGTAGATCCTTCCCAGGCCCAGTTCCGCGAACTGATCGCAGCCGCGCCGCCACGCCTCCAGCGACTCGGCCCGCGCCGGACCCGGCAGCCAGATGTCCTGCAGCACGACCGCCGCGGACACCGGCGTCAGCCCCAGGTCGCCGAGCAGCCGCCGCGCGGCCGGCAGCGTGTCGTTCCGGAGGAACTCCTGCAGCAGCGGGGAGCCGAGCTCGACGTAGCGGATGCCGGCCCGCGACCAGCCTTCGAGCGAACCGCGGAAACCGGCGCCGCTCGACGTGTTCTGGTGCATCGCGAGCAGCATCCGGCCCGGAGCGGCGGATTGCGCGCCGGCCGCGCGCGCCAGGGAAGCGGCCAGGGGGGTCAGCAGCATCGTTCTTCTCGTCAGCATGGTCGTCTCCTTCGTGACCTTTCCCTCTCCCGGAGCGCGCGGGCCGCTGCACGCGGCCGTCCGGCCCGAAGAGGCTATCACGGGCCGCCGCGGCGCGCGGTCACCGCGCGGCGAAGCGGACCACCGTGTTGCCGCGGCCCTGGTTGCGTTCGAAGAGCTCGAAGGCCGCGATGAAGTCTTCGAGCGCGTAGACGCGGTCGGCGCGCGGCCGGATCGCGCCGGTCGCCATGTAGTCGAGTATCCGCGCGACGTGCCGCTGGTGCGCCTCCGGGTTCCGCGCGGCCCAGGCGGCCCACATGCTGCCCATGACGACAGCCGTCTTGATCAGCAGCAGGCCGGGGCGGATCGGCTTCTGACCCGCCGTGAACCCGACCAGGCAGATGCGCCCCAGCGGCCGGATGGCCGACACCAGGGCCGCCTCGAACAGCTCTCCCTGCACCACGTCGACCACCACGTCGACCCCGTCCGGGCGGCCCAGCTCGACCGCCGCCTGCCGCACGTCGTTCTTGAACCGCCGGTGGCCGCGCAGGTCGCGGCCGTAGCACAGCACCCGGTCGGCCCCCGCCACGGCCGGTGGCCCCTGCTTCTCCGGCGTGCTCACCCCGGCGACGACCTTCGCGCCCATCGCCTTCGCGAGCTCCACCGCGGCCAGGCCCACGCCGCCGGACGCGCCGTCGACCAGCACGAGGCTCCCGGGGCCGACCTCGCCCAGCACCTTCAGCGAGTGGTAGGCGGGAAGGAAGTTGCGCCCCAGGTTGGCGCAGCGTTCAAGAGGCACTCCGTCGGGGGCCTTCCAGACGGAGTCCGCCGGCACGCTGACCGCCTCGGCGAGCCCGCCGAGGTTCATCTGGGCGACGACCCGGTCGCCGGCCCGCACGTGGTCGACGCCGTCGCCGGCCTCCAGCACCGTCCCGGCGACGTCCATGCCGGGCACGTAGGGCAGGTCCGGCTTGTGCTGGTAGAGGCCCTGCGCCTGCAACGCGTCGGGGTACTGCACGCCGGCGAAGTGCGTGCGGACCACGACGTGGCCCGGTTCGCGGACCGGAGCCGGGATCTCGTCGAGCGACAGGACGTCCCGTAGAGGGTCTGGTTTCGGAACGGGTCTGCCGGCATCGTCGAGGCCGGCGTAACGGTGACAGCGGACGGCCTTGATCGTCTTCATGGTGATTCCCGGACACAAGCTTACGGTATACGCGGCGCCCCCCGGGCCGCGGTCACCGCGCCCGGCCCCGCGCCGCGCGGGCGCACAGCCCGCCGGCGAGCAGCCCGAACAGGTGCGCCTCCCACGAGACGTGGTCGCCGCGCGGCAGGACCCCGGCGAGCATGCCGCCGTAGACGACGACCACCACGGCCGCGGCGGCGATGGACCGCGGGCTCCGTTCGTAGTACCCGCGGGCGACCAGCAGGCCGAAGTACCCGAAGACCAGGCCGCTGGCGCCGACGTGCGCCGCGTTTCTTCCCATCGCCCACAGCCCCAGGCCGCCGAGCACGACGATGGCGAGGGTTACGGCGAGGTGATAGGCGGCGCCGCGGGCCGCGGTCATGCCGCCCAGAATCAGCAGCGGACCGGTGTTCGCCGCCAGGTGGGCGAACGAGCCGTGCACGAGCGGCGCGGTCAGGACGCCGAGGAGACCCTCGGTCCGGCGCGGCAGCACCGCGAGCTCGAAGCGCAGGCCCGGATCCACGAACAGGACGTACAGGGACACCGCCCAGACGAGGGCGAGCGATCCGAACAGCGCGGCGAGGCGCGGCTTCCAGCCGGCCGGCTCGATCATGAACCCCGTCTCCTCGTCGATGACGAGTCGCTGGCGGAACCGATCATGGAATCCGCGCGGACGTTGACGGTCGTCCTGTGCGTGCCGACGGCCGCCGGGGCGGCGGCCCGACCGGCCGCTGCCCGCGGCGGGCACGCAGTCGGATGCGCCGGCCGCGGCGCATCGGGCGCTTTTCGACCGCTACTGCGTCACCTGTCACAACGAGCCATGAGCGGCCGGGGCGCCGTACCCTTTCCTTACGACGGGCTCGACCCGGTCGACGCAGGCATCGACCCGGAGACGTGGGACATGCCGCGAGTCTATACCGGCAGGTTCCGCGGCGGAATGGTCCGAGTTCGTTCCCCGGACACCTGGACCCGCGTTCACGGCGCTGCGCCGCTACTTCAAGACCGAGGCTCGGAACGATCGACCGCCGGAGTTCCAGGAAGCCGCCGCCGCAACCAACAGCGCCGCGAGCGCCGCGGCGCCGGCCAGCGGGAGCGCTGGCGTCGGGATCGGATCGTCGCCGAGCGGGTCGACCTTCGAGCGCGGCGTCTCCGTTTCCGGCTCCGACGCCGGCCCCTCCACGTCCGGATGTCCCGTCAGCGCCGTGACGGTGACCGTGTACTCGACGCCGTTGACGAGGCCGTCGACCACCGCCTCGAAGACGTTCGCGTCCGTGTAGACGCGGCGGACGAGCGCGCCGAAGGCGTCGGCGGCGTCGACGCGGTACTGGGAGACCTCGCCGGCGGCGGCGCTCCAGGAGACGTGAAGGGCGCCGTCGCGAGGGAGAACACGGACGCCGGCAACCGAGCCGGGCGGAGCCGGCGGTGAAGGCGGCGGATCGGAAGAAGCGCATCGACCGGGGTGATAGGTCCAGTCGCTGCGCTCGACGGCGCAGTGGTCCAGGTCAACGAGGACGAGATCGAAGTGACGAGATCCAGCGGCCAGCCTGTCTCCACTCGGAACCGTGTGAGCCCTGCGGTACTGAGCCGTCGCAGGCGGCGATCCGAGCCGATCGGCCACGTTCAGCGGCAGCTCGAGAAGCGGACCTCCAGTCGGCGCGAAGAGAACGACGAACCGGTTGGGATCGATGAACGCGGTTACGTTGACGTAGACGATCCCCGACTGCGCGTAGGCCGCAACCAGAGGCGGGAAACCACCTCCGCCCGGGAACCGTCTCAGAGAAAAACCCGCGCCGCAGAGATCCCTGCGCGACTCCTGCGGGATGTCGAACTCCCAGTACCGCTCGGTACCGGGGAACCTGTCATTGAGAGGGGTCGGGGTGGACCACGACCAGCACACGGGCCCGTCCGAGGACTGACTCAGCGTCGACAGCGACACCTGCGCCGACGCCCCCCCCCCCCCCCCCGGACACGATCACGAAAGCGACGAAGACCGCCAAGCCCGTTCTCATGCTGCCTGCCTCCTGCGCGCCGGCCCGTGCTGGCCCGTACGGATCGACGCCGCCTACGTGCCGACCACGTCTTCGAGCGGCTGCTGGCCGTGGCGTAGCGCTTGCGGGGGATGCGCCCGGACACGTGGCGCGGCGACCCGCCCGACGGCCAGCTTCATGGCGGCGGCCATGCCGGACGGGTCCTCCGGCGCTGTTCATCAATACGCCGCCGGCCCCCGGTTCCATGGGACGGCCGCGTCGGCGGCGGTCCTGGTCGGCGGCGCCATCAGCTCATTCTACAACAGGACCCAGTTCCGTCTTCGGCGCGCGAACGGGAACGTCGTTGACAGCGGCCTGGCCACCCGCCACAATGGACGGATCATGGAATCCGCGCGGACGTTGACGGTCGTCCTGTGCGCGCTGGCGGCCGCCGGGGCGGCGGGCCGGTCGGCCGTTGCCGGCCCCGCGTCGGGCGCGCAGCCGGAGGCGCCGGCCGTAGCGCACCGGGCGCTGCTCGACCGCTACTGCGTCACCTGCCACAACGAGAGGATGAGCGGCCGGGGAGCCGTGCCCTTCTCCTTCGACGGTCTCGACCCGGCCGACGTCGGCGCCGACCCGGAGACGTGGGAGAAGGTCGTCCGCAAGCTGCGGCTCGGCATGATGCCGCCGGCGGGCCGCCCGCGGCCGGACCGGGCCGCCCACGACGCCTTCGTGACGTGGCTGGAGACGGAGCTCGACCGGGCCGCGGCGGCGGCGCCGTATCCGGGCCGCCCCCCGGTGCGGCGGATGACGTCGGCGGAATACGTCAACGCCGTCCGGAGCCTGCTCGACTTCGACGTCGACGAAAGCTGGCTGCTGTTTCCGGACGACGACGTCGACCCGCAGGGCTTCGACACCAACGGCGAGGTGCTGTCGGTCTCCCCGGCGCTCTTCGAGCGGTACCTGGCGGCGGCCAACCGGGTGAGCCGCCTCGCGGTCGGCGATCCGACGATCGGCCCCGGCTACGCGGCCGCCACGTACAGCACGCCGCGCCTGCTGTACCAGGACGGCCGCGCCGCCGAGGAGCTGCCGTTCGGCTCGCGCGGCGGCATGGCCGTCCGGCACTACTTTCCGCTGGACGGCGACTACGAGGCGCGCATCCGCCTGCGCCGGATGATCTACGACTACGTCGTCGGCATGGGGCGCTCCCAGACGCTGGAGGCGCGGCTCGACGGCGCGCTCGTCGGCAGTTTCACGGTGGGCGGCGCCGACCGCCACGGCTACCCCTCGGCCTACAGTTTCTTCGGGACGATCCGCGGCGACCCGGCCTGGGAGGAGTACGTGTCCAACGGGGCGGACGCCAACCTGGTCGTCCGGTTTTCGGCTCCGGCGGGACCGCGCGTGGTCGGCGTTTCGTTCGTCGACGCCCGCGCCGAGCCGACCGGCGTTCTGGAGCGCCGCCTGTCCGGGTTCTCGCTGAGCGGGCTCGGCTTCTACCACGGCAACGCGGCGGTGGAGCGGGTGGAGATCTCCGGGCCGTACGACGCCACCGGCCCCGGCGACACGCCGAGCCGGCGGAGGCTGTTCACCTGCCGGCCCGCGGACGCGGCGGACGCGGAGCCGTGCGCGCGGCGGATCCTGGCGGCGCTGGCGCGCCGCGCCTACCGCCGGCCGGTCACCGGCGCGGACGTCGACACCCTGATGCGCTTCTACGACGCGGGCTACGCCGAGCGCGGCTTCGAGGAGGGCGTCCGGAAGGCGCTCGAGCGGCTCCTGGTGGCGCCCGAGTTCCTGTTCCGCGTCGAGCGCGACCCGGTGGACGTCCCGGCCGGCGCCGCGTACCGGCTCACCGGCCTGGAGCTGGCCTCGCGCCTCTCGTTCTTCCTCTGGAGCTCCATTCCCGACGACGAGCTGCTGCGGGCGGCCGAGGAGGGGCGTCTCGCCGAGCCGGACGTGCTGGAGCGACAGGTGCGCCGCATGCTGGCCGACCCGCGCGCCCGGGCGCTCGTCGACAACTTCGCGAGCCGGTGGCTGCAGCTCCGGCGCATCCGGGGCGTGGCCCCGGACGCCGACGTCTTCTTCGACTTCGACGAGAACCTGCGGGCGGACATGGAGCGCGAAACGACGCTGTTCCTCGAAAGCCAGCTCCGGGAGGACCGCGGGCTGCTGGAGCTGCTGACCGCGGACCACACGTTCGTCAACGAGCGGCTCGCCCGCCACTACGGGATCCCGGGGGTCCACGGCGAGCGCTTCCGGCGGGTGCGCGTCGACCCCGCCCGGCGGGGCGGGCTGCTGGGCCACGCCAGCCTGCTGACGCTGACCGCCTATCCCAACCGGACCTCGCCGGTGCTGCGCGGGAAGTGGGTACTCGACAACGTGCTCGGCATGCCGCCGCCGGAGCCGCCGGCCGACGTGCCGGCGCTCGAGGAGAACCACGGCGGGCGCCAGGTGCTGTCGATGCGCGACCGGATGGAGCGGCACCGGGCCAACCCGGCCTGCGCGTCGTGCCACCGCGTGATGGACCCGCCGGGCTTCGTGCTGGAGAACTACGACGCCATCGGGCGCTGGCGCGCCACCGACGAGGCGGGCGCGCCGGTGGACACGGCGGGCGCGCTGGCCGACGGCACGCGCGTCGAGACCCCCGCGGACTTCCGCGAGGCGCTGCTGGCCTACGACGTCAGCATCGTGCGGACCATCACCGAGAAGCTGCTCGGCTACGCGGCGGGGCGCACGATGACGCACCGCGACCAGCCGGTGATTCGACGGATCGTTTCCGAGGCCGAGGCGCACGACTACCGCTGGTCGTCCATCGTGCTCGGCGTCGTCGGGAGCATGCCGTTCCAGATGAGGAGTGCGGAAAGATGATGATCACGAAGAAGGCGATCTCCCGCCGGGCGATGCTGCGCGGAGTCGGCGCGGCGGTCGCCCTGCCTCTGCTCGACGGCATGGCGCCGGCGCTGAGCGCGCTCCGCGGGACGGCCGCGAAGCCGGCGCTCCGTTTCGGCGCGGTCTACGTGCCGAACGGGATGGTCATGCGGAACTGGACGCCGGCGGCCACGGGCGCCGGGTTCGAGATGACGCCCATCCTCCAGCCGCTGGCCCCGTACCGCGACCGCCTGCTCGTGCTCTCCGGGCTGAACTCCACGCCGCCGCCGGGGATCAGCGGCGGTTCGCATTCGCGCGCCTCCACCAAGTTCCTGACCGCCGAGCATCCGGGCCGGTGGATTCCGGACGCCGTCTCGGTGGACCAGATCGCGGCGCGGGAGCTGCGGAAGCACACCCCGCTGGCCTCGCTCGAGCTCGGCCTCGAGGGCGCCAACTTCGCCGGTTCGTGCGACAGCGGCGGCTTCAGTTGCGCCTTCTCCTACACCATCTCGTGGACCAGCGGCTCGACGCCGTTGCCGATGGAGCACAACCCGCGCGCGGTGTTCGAGCGGCTGTTCGGCGACGCCGACAGCACCGATCCGGCGGCGCGGCGCGCCCGCCGGAAGGCGCAGCGCAGCATCCTCGACTCGGTGCGCGACGACGTCGTCCGGCTGCAGCGGGAGCTCGGCGCGGGCGACCGCGTCAAGGTGGGCGCCTACCTAGACGCCGTGCGCGACGTCGAGCGGCGCATCGAGGTCGCCGAGGCGCAGGGCGAGCAGGATGCGCCGCTGCTGGAGCGGCCGCGCGGCGTCCCGGCCACCCTGGCCGAGCACGCCGGGCTGATGTACGACCTGCAGCTCCTGGCCTGGCAGACGGACCGCACCCGGGTCTGCACCTTCATGGCCGGGCACGAGCTCAGCGGCCGCACCTACCGGGAGATCGGGGTGCCCGACGCGCACCATCCGCTGTCGCACCACCGCGACGTGCCGGAGGCGCTGGCGAAGCTGACGAAGATCAACACGCACCACACGACGCTCTTCGCGTCGTTCCTGGAGAAGCTGGCCGCGACGCCGGACGGCGACGGCTCGCTGCTCGACCACGCGATGATCGTCTACGGGGCGGGCATGAGCGACAGCAACCGCCACTCGCCCTACGACCTGCCGATCCTGCTGGCCGGCGGCGGGGCGGGACGGTTGAAGGGCGGCCGGCATCTGACCTACCCGGCGCGGACGCCTCTGGCCAACCTGCACGTCTCGCTGCTCGACAAGCTGGGCGTCGACGTGGACCGCATCGGCGACAGCACGGGGGCCTTGCCGCGGCTGTCGGGCGTCTGATCGCGGCGGCCGGAAGCGGAGGAGGAGACACCATGCGCGGTCCGCGCCGGACGTTCGCGGCTCTCGGGGCGGCGTGGTCCCCGCCGTCGGCGCGCCGCCGGGCCGGACGCGGGAGTCCCGCGGCGCCGGGGGCGTTCGGACCGGTTCCCGCCGGGCGGCGTATGCGCGGACTCCCGGCGGTTCTCGGCGTCCTCGCCGTGCTGGGAACCGCCGTCGCCGCGCGGGGCCCCGACCTGCGTCTGATCGAGTCGGTCAGGCGGCAGGACGCCGCGGCGGTGGACCGCCTGCTGGCGGCCGGCGCCGACGTCGACGCCGCGCAGGCGGACGGGGCGACGGCGCTGCACTGGGCGGCGTATCTCGACGACCTGGAGACGGCGCGGATGCTGCTGGACGCCGACGCCGACGCCGGGGCCGCGAACACGCACGGCGTCGTGCCGCTGACGCTCGCCTGCGCGAACGCCAACGACGCTCTGGTCGGCCTGCTGCTGGCGGCGGGCGCCGACGCGAAGGCCGCCGTCGGAACCGGCGAAACGGTGCTGATGAGTTGCGCCCGCACCGGGAACGCGGCGGCCGTGGCGGCGCTGCTCGCCGCCGGCGCGGAGGTGAACGCGGCCGAGTCCGAGGAGGACCAGACGGCGCTGATGTGGGCCGCCGCCCGGCGCCATCCGTCCGTGGTGCAGGCGCTGCTGGACCACGGCGCGGACGTGCGGCGCCGGTCGCGCGTCCGGCGGTTGGTCATCAGCCGGCGGCTGCAGTCGAACCTCCGCTACGGCGAGCTCGGCCGGCGCTACGGCACCGACGCCGAGGAGACCGACCTCGGCGGCTATACGGCCCTGCTGTTCGCGGCGCGGCACGGCGCGGTCGACGCCGCGCGCCGGCTGCTGGACGCCGGCGCGAACGTCGACGACACCGCCCCGGACGGCCGCGGCGCGCTGCTGCTGGCCGCGCACGGCGGCCACGCCGGTTTCGTCCGCTTCCTGCTGGCCGCGGGCGCCAACCCGAACGCGTCGGCGGCCGGCTACACGGCCCTGCACGCCGCCGTGCTGCAGGGCGACCCCGGCATGGTCGAGGCGCTGCTGGCCGCCGGGGCCCGGCCGGACGCGCAGGTGGTCGAGGCCACGCGCGTCACCCGCAACGGCCAGGTGCTGATGATCGGCGACCACCTGCTCGGCGCAACGCCGTTCGCCCTGGCGGCCAAGTTCGCCGAGGGCGGCATCATGCGCGCGCTGCTGGCCGCGGGCGCCGACGGCGTGCTGCCCCTGCGCAACGGCTGGACCCCGCTGATGCTGGCGTCGGGCGCGAGCTGGCGCTACGGCGTGTGGGACCGCCGCGACCGGGCGCTGCACCGCGACTTCGCCTTCCAGGCCGAGCACGCCGACGAGGAGGGGACGCTCGACGCCGTGCGGGCGGCCCTGGTCGCGGGGGGCGACGTCGACGCGGTCGACGAGACCGGCGCCACCGCGCTCCACCACGTCGCCGACAAGGGCTTCGGCCGAGTCGTCGAGCTGCTGGTCGAGCACGGCGCGGACCCGAACGCCGTGAACCACCGCGGACAGACGCCGCTCTCGCTGGTGACCGGCCGCCCGCGCGGCAACGTCGAGGCCGCCCCGGCCATCGCCGCGCTCCTCCGTTCGCTGGGAGCGACAGGGACGCCGACGCCCTGAAGGCTACCGCCACAGGCCCAGAACCACCGCCATGACCGCGATCGACGCCACTTGGTAGCCGGCGTCGATCAACCACGCGCCGAGCGGCTTGTTCGAGAAGCGGTTGTTCGTCAGTCCCACGGTGGCCGAGAACCCGAGCCACATGTGGAGCCCGACCGCGAAGGTCGTGCCGACGCCGTCGCCGAAGTGCGGCGCGATCAGCGCCAGCATGGTCGCCATCACCAGCCAGCAGACGAACGAGACGGCGTAGTTCGGCCCCATGCGGGCTTGCAGCGCCTGGACGTCCGCCTCGGTATGACCGTGCCCGGCCATCCAGGCCCTGGCGAACAGCAGCGGCGAGTACCACAGGGCGCCGAGGCCGAAAGTGAGAATCGCCGCCAACCCCACCGCCAGGAAGTTCACGTCCGACAACTGCATGCGATCCCCCCGCTCGCCGTGGGCCGGCCGCGGCGCCGCGGATCACGATCCTGTCGCCGGCCCGAGGCTTTGCCGGAAACTATCACGGATCGAGTCCGGCGTCGGGGCCGCGGTGTCCCGGGTGCGATCGTTTCCTGGCGGCGCGGACGCGGAGCGCGTCGGTGGCGCCGGGCTCGTCGAGGTCGTGCACCGGCGGCGCGGTCGTAGTACGATGAAGGCCGTTTACAGGAGGGGATACATGGCGTCCACGGGAGGTCTTGCCCAGGACTTTTACTGCGATACGATCGACGAAGTCTTCGAAGAGATCCGTCGTCGGAAATCCGCGCCGGGCGCCGAGGGCGCGATCACGCGTTTCGAAGAGTCGCGGTACGGCGGCTACCGCGTGTACAGCGTGGATGCCGAGTTCTTCGTCGACGAGCTCGTGAACCCCATTCAGCCGAGGGTCCCGCCCAGCGGCTTCGCGGCGCGTCGGACGGTCCATCGATGAACGAGGCGAAACCGGCGCCGAGCCGGAAGCCCGAGACCGGCGTCAACCGGTTCACGTTACTCTGCCTCCTCCTCGCCGCCGGCTGCGGCGCCGGGAACGACGCCCCCGCCGGCGACTACCTGACGCCGGAGTTGCGCGCCGCGGTCGAGCGGCTCAAGGAGGACGTGGCGGCGCGCCCGACCGACGAGACGACGGTCGCCGAGCGCGCGCGGATCCTCGCCGACTGGGTCGACGCCTACGCCCTCGCCGGCAACGAGGTGGGCCTGGAAGGCCCGCGCGTGCGGCTGCAGGCGACGCGGCCGCCGACCGGTCAGGCGGCCCTCGCCCAGGGGGCGATCATCGACCGGCTGGTGCGGCAGTTCACGCTGCACGACGAGCCCGGCGCGCTCGGGGCGCTGACCGCCGAGTCGCTCGGCCCGTTCGAAGCGCGCAGCCACCAGACCATCCGCCAGACCTGGACCGCCGGGACGCGCCCGGTCGAGACCGGCGGCGGGTTCTGGGTGGCGCGCCACTTCAGCGTCAACCACGGCCCGTTCCAGACGGACGACCCTGCCGGCGAGGGCTACGTGACCATCGCGACGACCGACGGCGACGCGGCGTTCGAGACCAATGTCCACATGGCGAGCGGCCCGCACGGCGGCTTCCGCGCCCCGGAGCCGGCGCTGGTCTTCCGGGTGGCGGCGGGCCGCGTCGACCCCGGCGAGTCGGTCACCGTCACCTACGGCGACACGGGCGGCGGCGGGCCGGGCCTGCTGATGACGAACACGTCCGGGGCGCGGATCCCGCTGCCGCTGTACGTCGACCTCGACGCGTCCGGCGAGTGGCGGCCGCTGCCGATCCTGCCGTTCGCGGTCCGCGGGACGGAGGTGGCCGGCGTGCACGGCTTCGCTCCGAGCATCGTCGCCCCGGGCGAGCCGTTCGAGCTGTCGGTGCGCGCCGAGGACCGGTTCTTCAACCGCGCGTCCGGCGCGGTCCCGGCGTTCGAGGTGCGGGTGGACGGCGACGTGCGCGCCACGACCCCGGCCGGGACCGAACCGATCACGGTGGTGGAGCTGACGCTGGACGAGCCGGGGCCGCGCTGGATCGAGATCCGCTCCGAGGACGGCGCGATCCGCGGCGAGGCGAACCCGATCCTCGTGGAGGAGAACCCGGACCGCCGCATCTGGTGGGGCGACACCCACGGACACTCCGGCTACGCCGAGGGCATCGGCACCATCGACTTCTTCATGACCTTCGCGCGCGACGACGCGCGGCTCGACTTCGTCACCCACTCCGAACACGACGTCTGGCTGGACGACGCCGAGTGGGAGCTGTCGCGCCGGGCGGTGCAGGCGTTCGACGAGCCGGGCCGGTTCATCCCCTACCTCGGCTGGGAGTGGACGCGGCACGCCCGCTTCGGCGGCCACCACAACGTGCTGTTCCGCGACGCGGAGGGCCGGGAACGGGTGTCGGCGCTGGAGCACCCGACGCTGTCGGAGCTGTACCAGGCCCTGCACGCCCGCTACGACCCGGCCGACGTGCTGGTCATCCCGCACGCCCACAACCCGGGCGACTACCGGCAGTCGGACCCGCGGCTGGAGCCGCTGATCGAGATGATGTCGATGCACGGCACCTTCGAGTGGTTCGCCCGGCGGTACCTGTCGCACGGCCACCAGGTGGGGCTGGTGGCGGCGTCCGACGACCACCTGTCGCACCCCGGCTACTCGGCCCCGAACCGCGACACGCTGGCGCAGCGCGGCGGCCTCGGCGCGGTGCTGGCGCCGGAGAAGTCCCGCGACGCGATCTTCGACGCGATGAAGGAGCGGCGGACGTACGCGACCACCGGCGACCGCATCATCCTCGACGTGACCGTCAACGGCACGCCGATGGGCCAGCGCGCCGACTACGCGGACGTCCGCGCCGTCGAGGGCCGGGTGATCGGCACGGCGCCGATCGAATCGGTCACGCTGCTGAAGAACGACGAGCCGATCTGGAGCGAAACCCACGGCGTGGGCCGCGGCCGGCCGGCCGACACCGAGGAATGGCTGCTCTCGTTCTCGTCCGGCGCGGCGCCGCTGCATCCCGGCGACGCGCCGCGCGGCTGGCGCCACTGGCGCGGGCGCCTGCGGGTGAACGGGGCCGTCCTGGAAGCGATCGCCGGCACGGACTTCTTCAACCCGACGACCCAGGGCGTGGAGCGCGAGCCGGACCGCAACGGCGCCCGTTTCGCGACCCATACGCGCGGCGACGCCAGTTCGTTGCGGATGACGCTGTCCGGCATCCGGCCGAGCGCGTCGATCACGCTCGATCTGGAGGAGGCGCGGGAGACCGGCTCCGCCCCGCCCTTCTTCCGGCCGCCGGCCGACGTCCCGGAGCGCCGCGTGCGGCTCACCCTCGCCGCCGGCGGGGTCGAGCGGGACGTGCCCGCCGACGGCTACCCGGACGACCGCATCACGCTCCGCCGGCTGATCCGCGACGGCCCGCGCGACGTGAGCTTCAGCCACACCGACGACGACGATCCGCGGCAGGGCGACTACTACTACGTCCGCGTCCGCCAGGTGAACGACGCGCTGGCGTGGTCGAGCCCCGTCTGGGTGGGAGGCTATCCGCCGCGGTAGAAGGACCGCATGACGGAGCGCGAGCAGCAACGGCAACGAGACGAACAAGCTGCGCGAGTGCCCGCCGCGTTCACCGTGAAGGAGTCATGACGCGGGCGTGGTCATGGGGGGCGCTGCCCTGCCGGTAGCGGATGCCAGGGCGGTTCCCGAGCGCGGTCTTGCCGTTCCCGGCGGCTCCCGTGTACGGTCGGCATGCCGTGGTCAGCCAGCCGAAGCGGACGGGGGACAAGGCGCTTCCACCGCCGGTCGAACGGTATCTTCGGGAGACCAACCCGTGGTGGGACGGCCGCCCGCCGCCGGCGCCGCCTCCCTTCCGGCGCTGGGGATATCACGCCGTTCAACGCAAGCTCCGGGCCCGGCTCGCCCCGGCGGTCCTGCTGCGCGGCCCGCGGCAGATCGGCAAGACGACGATCCAGATGCAGGTCGTCGACGATCTGCTGCGACAGCCGGGCTTCGAGCCGCGGCGGGTGCTCCGCGTGCAGTTCGACGCGCTGCCGAGGTTCCGGGACGAGCCGGAGCCGATTCTGGCGATCGTCTGGTGGTACGAGGAGGCCGTCCTCGCCCAGCCGCTGAACCGGGCCGCCCGGGCGAACGAGCACTCGTACCTGTTCTTCGACGAGCTGCAGAACGTCCCCGAGTGGGCGCCGCAACTGAAGGCGCTCGTCGACCACTACGACGTCCGGGTGGTCGTCACCGGGAGCAGCGCCTTCCGGATCGCGGCCGGCCGCGACAGCCTGGCCGGACGGGTGTCCACGGTGGAGATGGGACCGCTGCTGCTCCGCGAGATCGCCGGCCTCCGCTGGGGGGTGGACGCGCCCCCGGCCCTGCCGGACAACGGCTTCGGCGAGTTGCGCTCGGCGGATTTCTGGCGCGGACTGAATCCCGCCGTGCGCGCCCGGGCGGACGTCGTCGGCCGCGCCGAGGCCGCGTTCTCCGAGCGCGGCGGATATCCGCTGGGACACCTGCGCCCGGACCTGCCGTGGCACGACGTCGCCGACCAGCTCAACGAAACCGTCATCCGGCGGGTCATCGCCCACGACCTGCGCGCGGCGGGCGGCCGCGGCCGCGACGGCCGGCTGTTCGAGGAGCTCGTCGGCATGGCTTGCCGCTACGCCGGACAGGCGCCCGGCCGCAACCCGTGGCTCGGCGAACTCGCCCGCGCTCTCGAAACGGAAGTCTCCTGGCGGCGGGTGCAGGAGTACCTGCAGTTGCTGGACGATACGTTGATCGTTCGACTGATCGAGCCGCTCGGTCTCCGCCTCCGGCGCGGGTTCGGGCACCGGAAGATCTGCATCGCCGATCACGCGCTGCGCGCGAGCTGGCTCGGCGAAGTGGTCCCGCTCGACGGCGCCGGGCTGGTTCGCTCACCGCATCTGGCGGATCTGGCGGGCCGGGTCGCCGAGAGCACCGTCGGGGCGTTCCTGGCCGACGTGCGGCAGATCCGGCTCCACCATTTTCCGGAACGGAGCCACGAGCCCGAGGTCGACTTCGTAATCACGGCCGGCGAGCACCGCATCCCGCTGGAAGTGAAGTTCCGGCGCCGCATCGATCCGCACCGCGACACCCGCGGCCTGCGCTCGTTCCTGGAGACGGCCGTCTACAACGCGCCGTTCGGTGTGCTGGTGACCCGGGACGAGGACGTCGTGGTGGACGATCCCCGGATCGTCCCGGTGTCGTTGCGGGCGCTGTTGTGGATGCGGTGAACACGCCGCCGGATTTCCGAAAGGCGCCGCGCGCGTCCCGCGGGAAACCGGCCAGTTCCCCGCCGAGTCCCGCCCGCCGAGTCCCGCATCGACAGTCCGACACGGAGCCGTTCGCCGCTCAATCGAACGGCCGACGGCCACGTTGTCGCCAGCGCGTCGATCGCTACCGGCAGTCGCGGCCGGAGCCGTTGCTCGAAAGCCGGGCTTTCCGCAACCGGCGCGCGGCGCCGTACAGCAGCCCGGCCAGGACGCCGGCGCCGGCGAGCGGCAGGGCGGGCACCGGGTCGGGAGTCTCGCCCGTGTCGCCGGCGCCGGCGAGCGGCGTCATCGTCCGCGGCTCCGACGCGGGTCCTTCCACGCCGGGCTGACTCGTCAGCGCCGTGACCGTGACCGTGTACTCGACGCCGTTGGCGAGGCGGTCCACCAGCGCCTCGAAGACGGTGGCGTCGGTGTAGACCCGGCGCGCCAGCTCCCCGGAGGCGTCCGCGGCGTCGACGCGGTACTGCGACACCGCCCCCGCGGCGGCGCTCCACGAGACGCGCAGACCGCCGTCGAGCGCCGCGACGCGGACGCCGGTGACCCGGGACGGGACGGCGGGCTCCGGATCCTCCGGATCTTCCGGCCCCTCCGGATCCTCCGGCGGCGCCGGGATCATCTCCTGCAACACGAACCTCTGGTTCGCTTCGTCGAGCACCACGCCCGTATAGGTCTTGTCGACCGCGATCACGTGCCAGCTGGAGAGAGAGCCGGAGACGAAGGCGCTCGTGACCCGCGTTCCGTAGCCGGTTCCGGCTCCGTCGGCGCCGACGCCCGTCGTCCAGAAGTTGGCGGGGTTCCACAGGGAGCCCGTCGGCTCCAGGAGGAACGTGTCCTGACCCGATGCGGCCAGCGCGTCGCCGGCCGCGTTCAGCCTGGTGACGATCAGGGCGACCCCGCTCTGGAACTGTCCGCGTTGGGCGGCGTTCGGCACCGGAGTGGGGTGCAGCACCCAATTGCCGCTGGTCCAGAAGTTCACGTACAGGCTGGTGACGGTCGGCAGGTTCGCGAGGCTGATGGTGCCGCTGTTCGGAACCCGGTACACGCCGGTCGATTGCAAGGTCGCGGTCACCGGGCCGCCCCGGGAAAGGATCGGGCTGTCCACGCCCGTCGCCCGCACCGGAATCGCGTCGTCCCCGGCGGAGAAACGAAGGTCCCTCTCCCGCACGCTTTGCGCGTGCACCCGCGACTCGTCCGGGGCCGCGGCGACCGCGAGGACCAGGAACAGGACGACTCGGAACAACCGTATCGGACCACGGCGCATCATTGGGGTTTCCTGCTGCTTCTTCACGAACGAGTTGACGGATTCCGCCCGGCGTCGACCCGGGCCTTCGAGGCGCGCGAGCCGTCGCCCTGGCCGCCCGCGTGCGCGTCCAGCGCGGAGCGCGCGGACCGGCGAACCTCCGCCGAACGGGACGGGCCGCGTCCGGCGGGGGAGCGGTGGACGGGTTGACCGGGCGCATTCCCACGCCGCGCCTCTGCGCCGATTGCGCGGGCGTCCGGCGGGGGAGCGGCGGGGAAACCGGACACAGGCCGCCCGCGCGTCAGGGGCACGGTCCCGTTCCGCCGCGGGCGGCGGCTCCTTGCGGATGGAGAAGTCGGGCGGCACGCCCAACCGGGCAACCTGGCCGGGCGGCCGGCTCCCGAGCCCGGCGGGAACGCCTCACCGTACGACGCCCTCGTCAGGACGGGAGGACGCCCCCCCCCCCCCCGGACATCGCTGTCCGCGGGTCCGCGGGGGCCGGGGGAACACGTCGTCCGAGCAGACGGCCGCGAGGACCGGCGAGCGGAGCGCGGCGCCGGGACGCATTCCTGCACTCTGAATCAGGCCATCCACCGGGCCGCATTGTATAGCAGTACGCGCCCGGGTCGTCGGCATTGCGCTACCTCGTCGGGCGGCTCCTGCCGTCACGATGACGGCGCGGACGAATCGCCCCTCGAGTCCGGAGACCTCCGGCCGGCGCCTCGGATGCGCGCCGGAGACGTTGACGGCGCGACACCGCGGCCCTAGCGCCCACCAAGCGTCGCCTTGCGGCTCCGCTCGGCGCCCATCCTGACCGCTCCAGCAGTCCGCGCCGTTCTACGGCGCAGTCTGCTAGCATGGTGGTCCCGTGGCCGGCCGCTCACGGACCGTCGGCGTCGGCGGAGAGGGGCCGGCGCTTTCGACTTCACCGTTTCGTGCGTCCGGCGGAGGATTCCCGCCGGCAGGGGGCATCATGCGTCTCACCGGGTTCACGGCGTTCAGCGCGGCGTTCCTCCTGACCGCCGCCACCGCCTCGGCGCAGTCGCCGGGCCGGATCGCGGCCGAGGGCGGAGACGTGATCATCACGCCGATCCTGCATTCGAGCGTGCAGATCGAACACGCCGGCACGGTCGTGCACATCGACCCCTGGAGCGCCGGCGACCTGTCGTCCGCCAAGCCGGCCGACCTGATCCTGGTGACCGACGATCCGGGGCACCATCTCGATCCGGCGGCCATCGAGCGGCTCCGCAAGCCGGGCGCCCCGGTCGTGCTGACCGCGTCGGCCCGCGCGGCCCTCGGTGACGGCGAGGTGCTCGCGAACGGCGAGCAGGGCGTCTTCGCCGGCGTGCCGGTGGAGGCGGTTCCGGCCTACGACATGACCCCCGGGCAGCCGTGGCACCCGAAGGGGGAGGCGAACGGTTACGTCCTGACGCTCGGGGGGGAAGCGGCTCTTCTTCTCCGGGGTGGGGGAGTGCGTGCCCGAGATCCAGGCCCTCGCGGACGTCGACGTGGCGTTCATGCCGATGAACCTGCCGGTCGACCGCATGCGCCCGATCCCGGTCGCCGAGTGCGTCAAGACGTTCCGGCCGGACGTGGTCTACCTCATCCACTACGACAACGCCACCGCGCGCTGGTTCGGGAACCGCGAGATGCCGCGCCCGGACAACGCCGAGCAGGTCGCCGGCACGATCCAGGCGTTGCGCGACGCGCTGGAGGGCGAGCCGATCGAGGTGCGCGACGGCGACTGGTATCCGCGCTAGCGCCCCGCCAATCGTCGCCTGACGGTTCCGCTCGGCGCCCAACCGGGCCCGCGGGAGTCCCCACGCCGTTCTACGGCGTGGACTCCCGGAACGTGCCCGGCAGGCGCGCGTCGAGCACCATCTCTTCCGTGAGCGTGCTCCCGAAGCCGGGCGCGGCCGGCGCGACGTAGTCGCCGTCGTCGAAGGGCGGCGACATCGCTTCGAGGATGGGCGATCCGGCCGGGAAGCTCTCGGCCATCGTGCAGGTCCGCGCGGTCAACGCGATCGGCAGCCCCCAGACGCTCCCGCCCCGGTGCGGGATCAGCTCCAGCCCGGCGCCTTCGACCAGATCCCGGATGCGCTTGCCGGCGGTCAGGCCGCCGCACCACGTGACGTCGGGCTGCAGCACCTCGGCGGCCTGGTTGCGAACCAGCACGTCGAAGCCGTACTCGGTGTACTCGTGCTCGCCGCAGGCGACGCGGGTCCAGCCCGGGCCGCCGCCGCCGATACGCCGCACCAGCTCGGCGTACCCGAAGACGTCGTCGGGCGACAGCAGCTCCTCCATGAAGTACAGGTTCGCCGGCCGCAACTGCCGCGCGTAGGCGACCGCCCAGTCGGCGGTCCCGTTGCGCGAGACGCAGTCGATCATCAGGTTGGCGTCGGGCCCGACCACGTCGCGGACGGCCAGGACCCGGTCGACGACGCGCCGCTGTTCGTCCGGCGGCGTGTGCGGACCGACCCGCGTGCCGACCTTGAAGTGGCGGACGCCGCGGGCCAGGGCCTCCGGGACGTCGCCCCCGGTCTGGTAGACGGCGAGCCGCTCGCGCGGCCAGCCGCCGATCAGCTCCACGACCGGGCGCTCCGCGTACTTGCCGACGACGTCCCACAGCGCGTTGTCGACCGCGCTCAGCGCCATCGGGAACAGGCCGCGCCGGCCGTAGAGCAGGCCGGCGCTGTACATCTGGTCCCAGCGCCGCTCGACGTCGAGCGGGCTGGCGCCGATCAGCAGATGGCGCAGGTGCCCGCGGATGATCTCCACCGCCGCCGTGCCGCCGGCGCCCATGCCGAAGCCGACGATCCCCTGGTCGGTCTTGACGACGGCGATGATGGCCGAGGGGAGCTGCTCGAACGGGCCGCCCCAGCGCCAGCGCCGCGGGTCGTCGTCGCCATCGAACTCCGGCGGGTCGAGCAGTCCCTCCGAACGCTGGTTGATGTAGACGGGGTAGGCCTCGACTTCGCGCACGGTGATGCGCGGCCCCTGCAGCGCCAGGGCCGCGCCGCCCGTCTCCGGCCGCGCCCCGCCGGCCGCGCCGCGGGGCGCGCCGAACGACGCCGCGAGCGCCGCGAATCCGCCGACTCCGCGAAGAAACCTCCGGCGCGAAGGCCGGCCCATGCCGTCGTCGGTTGTGCGGGACATGCCGCAAGTCTATACTGGCGCAGGTTCCCGCCGTTCGCCCGCCGGGTGACGGACATGGGTTCCAGTTGGGGATCGAACGGGGATCGCAGGGTTCGCGCCGCCATCGCCGATCACTTGGGCCGACGGCTCGGGCCAGGTAGCCGCAACCGCAAAGGTGAGAATCGAAGGCATGGAACCGGAAGGGCGCCGGTCGCGGAACGCAACCGGCGCAACCCTGGACGACGGACGGGATCGGCCGTTCGCGTCCGAGTCGGGGGCCGGCGGCGGCGGTGGGTCGCCGCGCTCGACGTCGGGATGGCCGCGAGTGCCGGCGTCGACCCTGCGGGCCGCGCTCGCCGCCCTCCCGCTGCTGGCGTTCGCCCCCGCCCTGTATTACTCGCTGACCACGCCGTTGGGGCTGATCGACGACTACCGGGAGCTGCTGTTCGTCGAGATCCTGGACGGCCCGCGGCAGTTTCTTGGATGGAGCCATCGGAACTTTCTGGAACCGCGACCCTTCCGCTACAAGCCTCTCATCGAACTCAACCACGCCGTCACCGCGCTGATTTTCGGCGCGGAACCCTGGCTGCATCATTTGTTCCGGTGGGTTCTCCATTTCGTCTCGGTGCTGTTGTTCGCGGCGGCCTTCCTCCGCTTTTGCCCCGCGCCGCCGACCGGCGTGCGGACGCTTCTGCCTCTGGCCCTGCTGGTTCACGTCTGGGTCTTCTACCCCAACGTTCCCGCCGCGCGGCTGGGGCCCATGGAAGTGCCGTCGGTTTTCTTCCTGGGCCTGTGCAGCTGGATGTTCGCCTGCCTGCTTCGACCCGCGGCGGCGGCCGCGCGCACGGGTTCCCTCTTCGTTCGACAGACGCCCCGGGCGTACGGCCTGTTCCTGCTGGCGGTGCTGGGACTGTCCCTGTCCAAGGAGACGAACGTCGCCCCCCTGCTCTGGATTCTGATCGCGTACGGGGCGTTTCTCGCGGCGGAACCGGGTTCCTCGATCGGCAAGCTCGCCCGCGGCGCGCCGATCACGCTGATTTTCGGTTTCACGCTCTCGAGGGTGTCCGCGGCGTCACAGTATCACGAGACTGTCGGCTTCGATCGGTTCGCGGCCAATCTGCAATTCATACTCCAAGACCTGTTTCTGCTCGACACCTCCGTCCTGCTCGCGGCGGCCTTCGTCATTCTCTCGGCGGCGTTGCTGCTCGGGGTCGCCGCCGGGCTCTTCCCGTTTCGGCGCCTCCCCCGAGCGGACCGCCGCGAGCTTCTTTTCGTCCTGTTCCTCCTCGGTCAGTTCTTCAGCCTGTATTTCATGCTCGCCCTTTCGCCGGTCATGGCTCCGCGGTACAGGTACGTCCTCGTGCCGTGCTTCGCGACCCTGCTCGCTTTCGGCGCCAGGTTCATCCTCGTCTCGCTCGCCGGCCCGGCGGCCGCGCTCCGCCGCGCGGCCGCCGGCGCGCTGGCGGCCTTCGTTTGTTTCTTCATCCTGGTGAACTACCACAACTTCCTGTTCCAGACCGTCGTGCAGCACAGCCTGCGCCGGGCTGAATCCGATCTGATCGCGATGGTGAATCGTCTGCTCGACGGGGATCAGCGCGTCCAGATTCGCCGGCAGGAGAGCCCTCTGTACTCGCACGTGGAGGTGATCGACGTCCTGGACATATACTACCGCGATTTCCAGCCGCGGTTTCTTGGCACGAAGCACCTGAAGACATACGCGGGCACGGACGCGATGCACGCGGAATCTCCCCCGCTCGAAGCCGATCAGCCGCGCTGGGTCGTTTCCCTGTACGGGTCCGCGGGCTTGACGCCGCCTTCTCCGCGGCCGAACGGCGGTCTCCGGGTCGTCGACCTGTACGGAGACCCGCGGTTCGTGAACGCGGCGACGGTCACCGTCGTTCCGATGCTCGATGATTACCGGCTCCTGTCCCGGACCGGAACGGTGAGCGGGTTTTTTCAGAAGGGAGCCCCGCGCGTGGTCCGGGACTACGGTGTTCAAGCGCCGGGCGACAAGTCGCGTTACGGCTGGGTCGTGTATCATGCGCCGTACGACGTGGATGAATGGATGGCGGGGATCCTGTCCCGGATCATCGCGCGGGCGGGAGAGCCGGAGGTCCGATCGCATTGGGACGTCTACGTCGAGGAATTTCGGGGGACCCGGCTGGCGTTCCTGGTCAGGGAGGCGTGCGGGCCGGCCGATACCGAGGCGGACTTTTTCGTGAACGTCGAAGATGCCTGGGGCGCCCGTTACGTCGCCTTCAGCTTCGGATTCTGGGGCGTGGCGGCCGGAACTTGGTGCGTGGCGGCGGTCGAGCTTCCCGAAGCCGCGGTGGATTCCCTGACCGTCGGCCAGTACGACGTCTGGCGCGAGACTGTCGCCTTCCACTGATTCGGCGGCCGGCGTGGAGAACCGATCCGGCTCGGCGTTCGCGCCGCGCTTCACGCCGGGCGCGTGCGTTGACACGCCGCGGGCGCGCGGCTAGCATGCCGGGGCGCGCGGCGCCCGCGGCGCCGGCCCGGAAAGAGCGCGTGGAGGACCTGTCATGAAGACGAAGACGCGGAGCGCGAAGCGGTCCGGGGGCGAGGCGGCGGGGTCGCGGCGCGCGTTCATGCGCCAGGCGGTCCTGGGCGGGGCCGGGGCCACGGCGGCCGCGCTGGGGGCCGGTCGGACCGCCCGGGCGGCCGAGGAGGACGTCAGGCCGATCACGATCCCGGACGAGTTCGAGAAGGCCGCGGCGGCCCCGCTGCCGGAGATCGACTTTCCGATGTCGGGGGCGCAGGTGTTCGCGCGCGCCTGCAAGGAAGAGGGCGTCAAGGCGCTGTTCTGCTGCCCGGGCAACTACGACGTCGTGCACGCCCTCGGCGACGTGGGCGTTCCGACCTACTCGGGCCGCCACGAGGGCTCGTTGTGCCACGCGGCCGACGCCTTCTGCCGCGCGACCGGCGAGGTGGCGGCGGCCTCCGGCACCGAGGGACCCGGCTTCACCGACATGATCGGCGCGATCTCGGCCGCCAACTCGGCCCGCTCGCCGGTCCTCGTCCTCGCCAGCAACAAGACGATCTTCGCCGAGGACACCGAGCAGGGCATCCAGGACCAGCAGCAGCAGCCGCTGACCGAGGGCATCCGGAAGTACGGCAAGCGGCTCATCACGCCCGCGCGCACCTGGGAGTACGCCGGCTACGCGTTCCGGCAGCTCAAGAGCGGCGTGCCCAAGCCGGTGCACCTCGACTTCCCGGCCGAGGTCGCCCGCGCCCGGTTCGCCGATCCCATCGACGTCGAGTACTTCTACGACAAGACCCGCTACCGCACCGACGCGCGGCCGCATCCCGACCCGCGGGCCGTCGACCGGGCGGTGGAGCTGCTGCGGAGCGCCGAGCGGCCGATCATCGTGTCGAGCAACGGCGTCCTGTACAGCAAGGCGTGGGACGCGTTGCGGAAGCTGGCCGAGCGCGCCCACGTCCCGGTCGTCGAGTCGGGGGCGATGAAGGGCCAGTTCCCGGCCGACCACGAGCTGTCGGCCGACGCGGCGCCGACGGCGCTGATGAGCGCCGACGTCGTCCTGCTCGTCGGCCAGTACTGCATGCCGACGCTCGGGGAGTTCGCCTTCGGTCCCGACGCGCGCTACGTCCGCATCGATCCGGCGGCGGAGGACGTCGGGCGCAACCTGCCGATCGACGTGGGCATCGTCAGCGACGAGCGCGCCGCGCTCGAAGCGCTGGCCGACGCGATGCCGCGCCAGCGGCGCGAAGCCTGGGTGGCCGAGGTGGCCGCGGCGCGCGAGGCGTTCGAGGCGGAGAACGAGGAGTATTACCGGACCGGCCGGGGCTATTCCGACGCGGTGCATCCGGCGGTCGTCGGCAAGGAACTGGCCGACTTCCTGCACCACGGCGGCCTGCCGGCGGACCGCACGACGATCCTGCAGGGCGGCTACGGCATCGCCCGCTACACGCGGCGCTACCTGCGGGCGTTCCGGCCGGCGCAGATCGTCAACGGCGCGTACCAGTACGGCGCGATCGGACCCGACGTCGGCTACACGCTCGGCGTGGCCGCGGCGGTCCGCCACGGCGTCGGGGCGCAGGCCGGTTTCGAGGGCCACCCGGTGATCGGCATCACCGGCGACGGCGGCTTCGGCTACACCGCGATGGAAGTCGAGACGCTGTCCAAGTACCGCTTCCCGGCCGTCATCGTCGTCTACAACAACAACGCGTGGGGCACGTGGACCGGTCAGCGCGACAACACCATCGGGCTGCCCGTGCACCTGTTCCAGGAGAACCTGCGCTACGACAAGCTCGGCGAGGCCCTCGGCGCGCACGGCGAGTACGTCACGCGGCCCGGCGAGATGCGGCCGGCGCTGGAGCGCGCGTACCAGGTGGCGCTCGACGAGAGCCGCCCGAGCGTCGTCAACGTGCAGGCCAGGAAGGAGTTCTGGCTGCGCGACCGGTATCCGCCCGGGTTCCTCGGCAAGATCGAGCCGGGCGTCATGTCGTACTACCACTAGTGGAGGGACGCCGGCGCGGCCGGACGGAGGGGCGCGGGTCGCCCGGCGGCCTGGACGAGGTGCGGTCCGGGTTGCAGGAGTACGCCGAGCGGGGCGTCTTTCGGGGGCTGGCCGAGCGGCCGGCCCGCCGCGGGCGTTACGAGTTCACGTTCCGCTGGCTGGCGCCGTCGCCGTTCACGCTGAACTACGACCCCGCCTCCGGCACGCTGGCGTTCCGCGACCTGCTCCCCAACGTGCCGGCGCGGTCGGCGCTGGCCGGCGCGTTGCGGCGGTTCGTCCGCGGGCGGGCGTCGGCCGGCCTGCCGGCGCACCGCCGCGTCGACCCGGAGCGCGCCGGGGTGCGCTGTTTCGTCCGGCGGTCGGCCGTGTCGATAGAAGTGCTGGCGCGGGAGAACCAGCACGCTTACGGCGTGAACCGGGCCGTCAACCTGGTCCACGAGGTCTTCATGCATCTGCACGCCTACTTTCCCGAGTACATGTGGGAGAACTTCGATGCGCCCCAGGAATGAGAACGCGCGCCCGCCGCGGCCGGCGCTCCGGAATCCGGGGGGGCGCGCCGCGGCCGGCGCGGCCTTCGCCGCCCTGGTGCTGGCCGGCGCGGCGGCGGCCCTCTCCGCGCGGGAGCCCGCGGCGGAGCCGCAAGAGCGTCAGGACGCCCGGGCGCTCGAGAACCCGGTGGAGGCGACCCGCGAGTCGCTGACCGCGGGGCGCCGACGCTACGTCTTCCTGTGCCGGCAGTGCCACGGCAACCGGGGGGCCGGCGACGGCGACATGTCGCACGCCGGGGGCACCCCGTCCGACTTCACCGACGACGTCTGGGACCACGGCGCGAGCGACGGCGAGATCTTCACGGTGATCAAGGAGGGCGTGAGCGCCGACATGCAGGGCTACGGCAACCAGCTCCGCGACGAGGACATCTGGAACCTCGTCAACTACGTCAAGAGCCTGTCCCGGTAGGCGGCTCGCGGGCATCTCGATGAGCGGGGACGTGCGCTACCGCGCCATGCGCCCGGGGGAGGCGGCGGCCGTGTCGTCGCTGATCCTCTCGTCGTTCGACGAGTTCATCGGCCCGGACCTCGACGACGAGGGGATCGCCGAGTTCCGCAGGTTCGCCGCGCCCGCGGCCATCGAGGCCCGCGCCGCCGAAGACCACTTCGTCCGCGTGGCGACCGTCGCGGGCGCCCTGGCCGGCATGATCGAGGTCCGCGGGAACGACCACGTCGCGCTCCTCTTCGTCGCCAGGTCCCATCAGCACCACGGCATCGCCAGGGGCCTGCTGCACGCGGCCCTCGCCGACGCGCGCGCCGCCGACCCGGACGTCGAGCGCGTGACCGTCAACTCGTCGCGCTACGGCGTGCCCGCGTACGAGAAGCTCGGCTTCCGCCAGACCGGGCCGGAACGCACGGTCAACGGCATCGCCTTCATCCCGATGGCGAAGCAGCTCGACGTGGACCTCTGAGCGTGCGCGTCCCGTTCCTCGACCTGGCCGCCCAGCTCGAGACCACGCGGGAGGACGTCGAGCGGGCGGTGCTCGACGTGGTCGGGTCCGGCCGCTATGTCGGCGGGCCGGCGCTCGATGCCTTCGAGCGGACGATGGCCGGCTACGTCGGCGTCGACCACGCGATCGGCGTGTCGTCCGGGACGGACGCGCTCCTCGTCTCCCTTACGGCCCTCGACGTCGGCCCCGGCGACCTCGTCGTCACGACGCCGTACTCGTTCTTCGCGACCGCCGGGGCGGTGGCCCGGCTCGGGGCCGACCCGGCCTTCGTCGACGTCGAGCCGCGGACGTTCAACATGGACCCCGCGCGCCTGGCCGAGTGGTTCGAGCGCGAACCGGAGCGCCGGACGCGGGTCCGGGCGATCGTGCCGGTGCACCTGTTCGGACAGTGCGCCGACGTGGCACCCATCCTGGACGTGGCCGCGGCGTACGGGGTTCCGGTCGTGGAGGACGCGGCGCAGGCGCTCGGCGCGCGCTATCCCGGCGTCGCGGACGGCGGCCGGACCGGCGCCGCGGGCGCGGGGGGCGCGCCCGGCGCCGACGGCGGGCGGACCGGCGCGGCCGGCGGCGATTCGGCCGCCGGAAGCATGGGCCGGCTCGCCTGCTTCTCCTTCTACCCCACCAAGAACCTGGGCGCCATGGGCGACGCCGGCCTCGTGGTCACCGGCGACGCCGAACTCGCCGAACGAGTGCGCCGGCTGCGCAGCCACGGCGGGCGCGCCGCGTACCGGCACCCGGAGGTCGGGGGGAACTTCCGCCTCGACACGATGCAGGCGGCGATCCTCTCCGCCAAGCTGCCGCGCCTGGACGGCTGGCACGAACTGCGCCGCGAGCGGGCGGCGCACTACGACGAGCGCCTCGCCGTTCCCGGGCTGGACCTGCCCGTCCCGGCCTGGGGCCGCGCGCGCCACACCTACCACCAGTACGTCGTCCGCGTGCCGGAGCGGCGGGACGAGCTGCGCGCGCATCTCGCGTCGCGGCGGATCGACACGATGGTCTACTACCCCGTGCCGCTCCACCGGCAACCGTGTTTCCGGCATCTCGGGCACGCGGCGGGCGCGTTCCCGCGCAGCGAGGACGCCGCCGCCCGGTCGCTCGCGCTGCCGATCTACCCGGAGCTGACGCCGGCGGCCCAGGATCGCGTCATCGAGGAGATCCACGCCTTCTTCCGGGTCTGAAAAGCCGGAAGGCGGGGCCGGCGGGCCGTTTTCGTCGGTCCCCCGCCCGCGGGCCCCGTGCGGTTTCGGAAGCCCCGCGGGGCGCGCGGGCCGGATGGTCACCCGTCCTCGGGCAGCGCGAAGGCCACGACCCGCGGGCCTCCCCCGATGCTCACGGCGACGTGCTGCCGGCCGTCCACGCTGTAGGTCATCGGCGTGCCGACGACGCCGGCGGGCAGGTCGACCGCGCCGCGGATCTCTCCCGTCCGCTTGTCCCAGGCCACCAGCGCCGGGCCGCCCTCGCTGCCGGCGGTGGGGACCATGGCGATGAGCAGGGTCTTCGTCAGCAGCGGCCCGGCGATCGCGCCGTCGCCGAGCGGCGGCAGGTTCAGGTGCCGCAGCCGCGGGTGGTTGCGGATGCGGTCGCCGTTGCCGAGCGGGACCATCCAGGCGTGGTCGCCGGTGTTCATGTCGATGGCCGTCATCCGCGAGTAGGGCGGCTTGAGCAGCGGCAGCCCCTGCGGCATCTGCGCGCGGTACGACTGTCCTTCCCGGATCTGGCGCAGCCGCTGCTCCTCGGGGGCGCCGTGGGTGTAGCGCATGGTGGCGCCGAGGGCCGGATCGGGCGCGTACAGCGGGATGGCGACGGCGACGTTGCGCGAGGGGACGTAGAGCATCCCGGTCTCGGGATCGACCGCCGCGCCGGCCCAGCCGGCGGCGCCGAAGTCGGGCGGGCGCATCAGCGTGCCCTGCGTGCCGCCCTCGACGGGGCGTCCGGGCGGCGTGAACAGCGGTCCGATCCGGTAGTTGCTCACCACCTCGACGGCCATGCGGCGCAGCTCCGGCGTGAAGTCCACCAGGTCGTCGATGGTCACGCCCTGGTAGTCGAACGGCGCCGGCCTCGTCGGGAACGGCTGCGTCGGCGACGGGACCTCGCCCGGCATGTTCGTCTCCCGCGGCACGGGCCGTTCCTCGATGGGCCACAGCGGCTCGCCGGTCACCCGGTCGAAGGCGTAGACGAACGCCTGCTTGCTCACCTGCACGAGCGCCTTGACGGGCCGGCCGTCGACCACCAGGTCGACGAGGTTCGGGTGGGTGGGGAAGTCGTAGTCCCACAGCCCGTGGTGAACCGCCTGGAAATGCCACATGCGCTGGCCGGTCTCGACGTCGACGGCGATGATCGACTCGGAGTAGAGGTTGTCGCCCGGCCGGTCGGCGCCGTAGTAGTCGTTCGTGGCCGTGCCCGTCGGCAGGTACACGTAGCCCAGCTCGTTGTCGCCGGCGAGCATCGACCAGACGTTGGCGTTGCCCGAGTAGCGCCACGATTCGTTCAGCCACGTGTCGGCGCCGAACTCGTCGGGGCTGTTCGGCACGGTGTGGAAGTCCCAGGCGTGCTCGCCGGTGCGGACGTCCCAGGCCCGGACCCAGCCCGGCGGCGCTTCCTTCGTGATGCGGCGGTCGGCGATCTGCGAGCCGTGGATCACCTTGTCGCGCACGACGATCGGGGGCGAGTTGATCGAGTAGAGCAGCGCGTTGAGGTAGTCGCGCGCCTCCCGCTCGACCCGCGGGATGCCGACCATCGCGTCGACCATGCCGCTGCCGTCCGGGCCGAAGTCGGGGCAGGGCCGGCCGGTCTTCGCCTGCACGCAGACCACGTAGCCGTTGCCGGTGCCCCAGAAGATGCGTTCGTCGCCCCGGCCGTCCGTCCAGTAGGCGACGCCGCGCTGCGTCCAGGGCCCGCTCATCGAGGGGGTCCCTTCCTCGTAGCTCTTCGGATTGAAGATCCAGATCGTCTCGCCGGTCGCCGCGTCCACCGCGACCCCCTGCGACAGCGGCGTGTTGAAGTAGAGCACGCCGTCCACCATCAGCGGCGTCGCCTGCAGCCGCGAGGGGTTGGGCGGCTGGCTGTCGCGGTAGAGACCGGGGGTCTCCTCGACCAGCGAGTCCACGATGACGTCGAGCGGCGCCGACCACTCGCCGCCGCCGGGGGTGGTCCGGCTGACGAAGTTGTCGATCGACGTCCACTCCCACGCGATCTCCAGGTCGCTGAAGTTGCCGGCGTCGATCTGGTCGAGCGGCGAGTACTTGGTGCCGGCCACGTCGCCGGCGTAGCTGCGCCATTCGCCGTCCTCGGTGCCGTACGTCTGCCACGGCCCCCCGGACGCCCGCTCCCGGGGCTCCTGGGCGAAGACTGCGCCGGCCGCGGCCAGCGTGACGAGCGAAACGATCGGCAGCAACCTCATTCCGGTTCCTCTCCTTCCGCCCGTCCGGGCGAGTCCTCCACCTGCCGCGCCGCCCGCGCGGCGGCGCCGAAGCCCTCCTATACTACGATCCGGGCGGCCGCCCCGGGTCCCGCGCGGCCCGAACGGACCCCGGTGGTTTTCCGCGGCCGGGCGTTTTTGCGATAATGGGGCCATGTCCGGGCATTCCAAGTGGGCTTCGATCAAGCACAAGAAAGGCGTGGCGGACGCGCGCCGCGGCCGGCTCTTCACCCGCATCATCAAGGAGTTGACGGTCGCCGCGCGGGACGGCGGCGGCGACCCGTCGATGAACCCCCGCCTGCGCACCGTGATCGCCGACGCCAAGGCGGCCAACATGCCGGCCGACAACGTGAAGCGCGCCATCCGGCGCGGGACCGGCGAGGAGCCGGGCGTCTCGTACGAAGAGGTGACCTACGAGGCGTACGGCCCGGGCGGCGCGGCGCTCCTCATCGAGTGCCTGACCGACAACACCAACCGCGCGGTCGGCGAGATCCGCCACCTGCTGTCGAAGCACAACGGCAACCTCGGCACCACCAACTCGGTGGCGTGGATGTTCGAGAAGCACGGCCACGTCGTCGTGGAGCAGGGGAGCGCCGACGAGGAGACGCTGATGACGGCGGCGATCGACGCCGGCGCCGACGATTTCCGCGAAGACGGCGGCAATTGGGAGATCGTCAGCAGCCCGGAGGCCTTCGAAGCCGTGCGGGAGGCGGTCTCGGCCGCCGGCGTCACCCCGCTCTCGGCGCAGATCGCGATGCTGCCGCGGAGTTTCGTCAAGGTGGAGGGCAAGGCCGCCCAGCAGATGCTCAAGCTGATGGAGGCGCTCGAGGACCAGGACGACGTCCAGCACGTCTGGTCGAACTTCGACGTCGAGGCCCGGGAGATCGAGGCTTCCCTCGCGTGAGGATCCTCGGCGTCGACCCCGGCTCGGCCCACACGGGGTACGGCTGCATCGACGCGTCGGGCGGCCGACACCGCGTCGTCGCCCGCGGGGCGCTGAGCCCCCCGGCCGGCGGCGCCTTCCCCGAAAAGCTGCGCGCGATTCACGACGGTCTGGCCGCGCTGCTCGCCGAGCACCGGCCCGAGACGGTCGCCGTCGAGGACCTCTTCCACGCCCGCAACGCCCGCAGCGCGCTGAAGCTGGGCCACGTCCGCGGCGTCGTCCTGCTGGCCGCGGCCGAGGCGGGGCTGCCGGTGGCGGAGTACGCGCCGGCCGAGGTGAAGCGGGCGGTGGTCGGCTACGGGCGGGCCGAGAAGCGGCAGGTGCAGCAGATGGTGAGCCTGCTGCTGGGCCTCGACCCGCCGCCCGCGCGCCTGGACGTGACCGACGCGCTGGCGGTGGCCGTGTGCCACGCCCACTCGATGCGGCCGGACACCGGCGGCCGGCCCCCGTCCGGGCCGCGGGAGGCGCCGCGGTCGTGGCGGCGGTACCGTCCGCCGGGCGCCGTCGGCTGACGGCCGGCACGATGATCGCCAGGCTCCGCGGCGCACTCGCCGAGAAGCGGCCGGACCGGGTGGTCGTCGACGTCGGGGGCGTCGGCTACGAGGTCCGCATCCCCCTTTCCACCTACTACGAGCTCGGCGAGCGGGGGGACGAAGCGTCGTTGCGCGTCCACACCCACGTCCGCGAGGAAGCCCTGCAGCTCTTCGGGTTCCTGACGCGCCTCGAGCTCGACCTGTTCGAGCGGCTGATCGGCGTCAACGGCGTGGGGCCGCGCCTCGCCCTCGCGGTGCTGTCGGGCATGGAGCCGCCGGCCCTGGTCGAGGCCGTCCGCGCGTCCGACGCCGCGCGTCTGACGGGCATTCCCGGGGTGGGCCGCAAGACCGCCGAACGAATCGCGCTGGAGCTGAAGGACAAGCTGCCCGCGGCCGCGCCGGCCGGCGAATCGGACGGGGGGGCGGAGGCCGGCGCGGGCGGCCTGCGGAACGACGTCATCTCGGCCCTCCTCAACCTCGGCTACCCGCGGACGCCCGTGGAACGCGCGGTGAGCGCGGTGCTGAAGCGCGACCCCGGCGGCTTCGAGGCGGCGCTTCGGCAGGCGCTCCGGGAGCTGGCGGGATGACGCGCCCCGCCGCCGGCCCGGTGGCGCTCCGGCCCGGCGCGTAGAATGTCCCGGGCGGTGGTGGCTACCGAGCAAGTTCTCAGCACGGTCCGGGTCGACGAGGACGCCCAGTACGAGGCGGGGCTCCGCCCGCGTTGCCTCGACGACTACGTCGGCCAGGACCGCGTGCGCGAGAACCTCACCGTGGCGATCACCGCGGCGCGCAAGCGCGGCGAGGCGCTCGACCACGTGCTGCTCTACGGTCCGCCCGGGCTCGGCAAGACGACCCTGGCCCACGTCGTCGGCAACGAGCTGGGCGTGCCGGTGCGCGGCACCGCCGGCCCGGTGCTGGAGAAGCCGGGAGACCTCGCGGCGATGCTGACCAACCTGAAGGCGCGGGAGGTGCTGTTCATCGACGAGATCCACCGCATGAGCCCGGCCATCGAGGAGATCCTCTATCCGGCGATGGAGGACTACGAGCTGGACATCGTCATCGGACAGGGACCGAGCGCGCGTTCCGTCAAGGTGCCCCTGCAGCGCTTCACGCTCATCGGCGCCACGACCCGCGCAGGGCTGCTGACCTCGCCCCTGCGCGCCCGCTTCGGCATCGTGCACCGGCTCGACTTCTACGCGGAGCGCGACCTGGTCGAGATCGTGACCCGCTCGGCGCGCATCCTCGGGGCGCCGGCGGACGCCGCCGCGACGGTCGAGGTGGCCGGCCGCTCGCGCGGGACGCCGCGCGTCGCCAACCGCCTGCTGCGGCGGGTCCGCGACTACGCCGAGGTGCGGGCCGACGGCGCCATCACGGCCGAGGTCGCGCGCCGGGGCCTGGCGCTGCTCGAGGTCGACGAGCACGGCTTCGACGAGGCGGACCGGCGGCTGCTGCACGCCATCATCGACAAGTTCGGCGGCGGGCCGGTCGGGCTCAACAGCCTCGCCGCGGCCATCAGCGAAGAGAAGGACGCCATCGAGGACATCTACGAGCCGTACCTGATTCAGGCCGGGTTTCTGGACAGGACGCCGCGCGGGCGCGTGGCGACGGCCCGCGCCTACGACTACTTCGGGCTTCCGAGCCCGGAGCGGCATCCGCGGCTGCTGTAGGGAGGCGCGGGCGGCGGGGCACCACCGGCAGCGGCTGTCGGAGACAAGGACGGAGAGCGAGTGGCGAACGGAACCGGCGGGCGATTCGACGGGCGGGGCGCGCGGCGGCGCGTCAAGGTCACGTCGCTCGGCACCTACGTGCCGCCGCGCGTGCTGACCAACGCCGACATCGAGAAGCTGGTCGACACGACCGACGAGTGGATCCTCAAGCGCACGGGCATCCGCGAGCGGCACGTCGTCGACGAGGGGGTGGCGTCGTCGGACCTCGGCAAGGAGGCCGCGATCGCCGCCCTGGCCGAGGCGGGGATGCGCCCGGAGCAGATCGGGTTCATCGTCGTGGCCACGACGACGCCCGACATGTTCTTCCCGAGCACGGCCTGTCTCGTCCAGCACAAGATCGGGGCGTCGAACGCCTGGGGCTTCGACCTCGGCGCCGCCTGCTCCGGCTTCACGTTCGCGCTGACGACGGGCGCGCAGATGGTGGCCAGCGGGGCGCACGACCACGCGCTCGTCATCGGCGCCGACGTGATGTCGTCGATCATCGACTTCCGGGACCGGGCGACGTGCGTGCTGTTCGGCGACGGCGCCGGGGCGGTGGTGGTTTCCCCGGCCGCCGACGGCGAGCCGGGGATCATCGACTTCGCGCACGAGATCGACGGCAGCGGCGGGCCGGCCCTCTGCATGCCGGCCGGCGGCAGCCTGCGGCCGGCCACGCGCGAAACGGTGGACGCCCGGCTGCACTACGTGCACCAGGACGGTCCCGCGGTGTTCAAGTTCGCGGTCCGCAAGATGACCGAGATCTGCCGCCGCGTGCTCGACGCCAACGGACTCGCGGCCGGCGACGTCGACCTCTTCGTCTCGCACCAGGCGAACCGGCGCATCATCATGAGCGCCGCGCAGCACCTCGGCGTCGACAGCGCCCGGGTGGTGATCAACATCGAACGCTACGGCAACACCACGGCCGCCACCATCCCGCTCGCGCTGGCCGACGCGCGGCGCGAGGGCCGCCTGGGGAAGGGGGCGCGGGTGCTGCTGGCCTCCGTCGGGGCCGGCTTCACCGTGGGCGCCGTGCTGCTGCGCTGGGCCGGCTGAGGCCCGCCCGCCGGGTCCATGCGCCTGTCGGACTTCGGCTACGAGCTCCCGCCCGAGCTGATCGCCCAGGAAGCGCCGCCGGTCCGGGACGCGGCGCGCCTGCTGCGGCTCGACCGCGCCACGGGAGGACGCTCGCACCACCGCGTGTCGGATCTGGACGCGCTGCTGACGCCCGGCGACGTGCTGGTCCTCAACGACACGCGCGTGGTGCCGGCGCGGCTGATCGGCCGCCGCGACCCGAGCGGCGGCCGGGTCGAGTGTCTGCTGCTGCAGCGGCTCGGCGGCGGGCGCTGGGACGCGCTCGTCCATCCCGGACAGAAGCTGAAGGTCGGCTCCCGGGCGGTGTTCGAAGCCGGCGGCCGGCGGCTGGAGCTGGAGGTGCTGGCCCGCCACCACCACGGCCGGCGCACGATCCGGCTGGCGGCGGAGGACGGCGACGTGGACGGCGCCGTCGACGCCGTCGGCCACGTGCCCCTGCCGCCCTACGTCAAGCGCCCCGACCGCCCCGCGGATCGCGAACGCTACCAGACCGTCTACGCGGCGGCGCGCGGTTCGGTGGCCGCTCCGACCGCCGGGCTGCACTTCACGCCCGCGCTGCTCGACCGGCTCCGGGCGCGCGGCGTCGAGCGGCGCGCGATCACCCTGCACGTCGGCTACGGCACGTTCGAGCCGGTGCGGACGGAGGAAGTCGAAGCGCATCGGGTGGCGCCCGAGCGCTACGCCGTGCCCGCCGCGACGGCGGCGGCGGTCAACCGCGCCCTCGACGAGGGGCGCCGGGTCGTCGCGGTCGGCACCACCACCACCCGCACGCTCGAGGCGGCCGCCCGCCTCCACGGCGGCCGGCTCGCGCCGGGCGGCGGCGAGACGGACCTCACCATCCACGGCGGCTTCCCCTTCCGGGTCGTCGGCGGCCTGCTCACCAACTTCCACCTGCCCCGGTCGTCCCTGCTGCTGCTGGTCTGCGCCTTCGCCGGCCGCGGGGCGGTCCTGTCCGCCTACCGCGAGGCGGTCGAGCGCCGCTACCGGTTCTACAGCTTCGGCGACGCGATGCTGATCCTGTAGGGTCGGGCGCGCCGCGCGCGGCGGGTCGGCATCGGCCCGGCTCGGCGTATAATGGTGCGGATCTCGTGCCGGTGTAGCTCAGCTGGTCAGAGCAAGCGGCTCATATCCGCTAGGTCCGGGGTTCAAGTCCCTGCACCGGCACCACCAACCGAAGACATGGCGAAGATCGAGGGCGTCCGGATCGCGAACTACCGGGTGCTGAAGGACCTGACGCTCGGCAGGCTGTGGAACACGCAGCACGTTCAACCCCTCACGCCGTTGTCCGTCGTGATCGGCAAGAACGGGGTGGGCAAGAGCTCGCTGTTCGACGCCTTCGGCTTTCTGGCGGATTGCCTGAAGCTGGGGGTCGAGGAGGCGTGCGACGCCCGGGGGCGCGGCGGATTCGAGCGCATCCGCTCGCAGGGGAGCACGGGCCCGATCGAATTCGAGGTGTGCTACCGGCAAGAACCGAAGGCCCAGCCCATCACGTACGAAGTGGCGATCGACAGGGACGACTCGGGACGGCCCTGCGTCTCCCGGGAGCGGCTTCGCCAGCGGCGCTGGAAACAGAGACACGGGCGGCCCTTTTCGTTCCTGATGATGAATGACGGCAGGGGGATCGCGTGGAGTGGCTTCGCCGCGGGCCGGCAGATCGATGAGGAGCCGGGACGCACGTTCGACGTGGAGTCGTTGATCGTCCGCATCCAGAAAGGGCTGGCGGGAGAGGAAACCGCGGAGGCGGAGATCGTCGAGCTGGACAAGCGCAAGCTCGGCATTGCGGTCCTCGGCGCGTATGGCGTGTATGTGCGACAGCACCTCAGAATACGGTCCGTCCGACGGTTCGTGGAAGGATGGCACCTGAGCTGCTTCACTCCCGATGCCGCGCGGAGCCTGCCGCCGGCCGGGCCGCAGAAGCATCTGAACGTGCACGGTGACAACCTGGGGAACGTCGTGCAGTTCCTGGAGCGCAAGCAGCCCCGGAGGTTGCAGGGCATCCTGGAACGCATCGCCGGGAGGATTCCCGGCATCGACCGGATCGACACGGAACGGAGTCCCGACGGGCGCCTGCTGCTCCGCTTCAACGACAAGGGATTCGATGCCCCCTTCCATGCGCAGCAGATGTCGGACGGCACGCTCAAGGTCTTCGCGTACCTGGTCATGCTGGAGGATCCGCAGCCGCCGCCGTTCATCTTCATCGAGGCGCCGGAGAACGGTCTTCACCACAAGCTGCTGGAGGTCCTGGCGGATGAGCTTCGCGAGCGCGCCACGGCAGGGGAAGACGCGCCTCAGATCTTCGTCACGACGCACCAGCCGTATTTCGTCGACGCGCTGAAGCCGGACGAGACGTGGATTCTGGAAAAGCGGGCGGACGGTTTCGCCGCGGTATCTCGGGCCAGCGACGACAGGGTGGTCAGCGCGATGGTGGAGCAGGGCTTGCCGCTCGGCGGCCTCTGGTACAGCGAATACCTCGATCGGAAGTAGAGGCATGCGTTTCGAGGTGCTGGTCGAGGACAGGTCGGGAAGCATCGCGCTCGACGTCGTGCTGGAGAAGATTCTGGGCGCGAACGGGCAGCATTCCTGGAGGCTGCATGCCTGCGGGGGCGTCGGCCGGATACCGAAGGACCTGCACGCCGCGCCGGATCCGCGAAAGCGGCTCCTGCTCGATCACCTGCTCCGGCTGCTGCGCGGCTATGGGCGCAGCTTCCTGCGAGGGGAAGCCTGCGTGGTCGTCGTCGTGGACCTGGACGACAGGGATTGCGTGGCGTTCAAGCGGGAACTGGCGGCCGTGCTGAACGCGTGCAACCCGAGGCCGAGCACGCTGTTCAGAATCGCCGTCGAGGAGATCGAGGCATGGCTGCTGGGAGATCGGGAGGCCGTGAAGACGGCCTATCCGAACGCCAGGGATTCGGTTCTGAACGATTACAGGCAGGACAGCATTTGCGGCACGTGGGAGGTTCTCGCGGACGCCGTTCATCCCGGCGGGTCCGCGCAACTCGAGCGGGCCGGGTATCCGGTCGCGGGGAAGGCGAAGTGCGAGTGGGCGCGCCGAATCGCTCCGCACATGAACGTGAACGGGAACCGGTCGAAGAGCTTCCAGGAGTTTCGGGACGGCGTCCGGAAGCTGGCGGCCCGCCGGATGCCGGGAACGTGGTCCATGGGCGAGTGGCCCCTGGTGCGGCGCGTCCGGCAGTACGTCGAGCGCGAGGCGCTTTTGCCGCCGGGCGCCCGGGTCGTGGTGGCGTGCTCCGGCGGCGGCGACTCGGTGATGCTGGCGGCGCTGCTGTGCGAGATCGAGCTGGAAGCGGACTGGTCCGTGGCGGGGCTGCTGCACGTCAACCACGGCCTGCGGGGCGCGTCGGCCGATGAAGACGAAGCGTTCTGCCGCGATCTCGCGCGGGACCTGGAGCTGCCGATCGCCGTCGAGCGCGTCGACGTGGCCGCGCGGGCCGCGGCGGAGCGGATCTCGATCGAGGCGGCCGGACATCGAATCCGCTACGAGCTGTTCGAGCGCATCGTGCGGGATGGAGGAGCCGACCGCGTGGCGACCGGGCATACGCGCGACGATCAGGCGGAGACGGTGCTGCTGCGGCTGCTCCGCGGCGCCGGCCCCGGCGGGCTGGCGGGCATCCGGCCGCGCATCGGAGCCGTCGTGCGCCCGCTGCTCGACGCGCGGCGGGACGAGCTGCGCGAGTACCTGCGGTCGCGGGACCTGCGGCACCGGGAGGACCCGACCAACCGCGACGAGTGGATCCTGCGCAACCGCGTGCGCCACCGGCTGATCCCGTTCCTGGCCGACCATTTCAACCCGGCCGTCATCGACGTCCTGGCCCGCGGCGCGGCGATCGCCCGCGACGACGCCGACTGGCTCGACGAAGCGGTGAACTCGGCGGCGGCGGAGATCGTCCAATCCGGGAGGGAGGGCGTCGAAGTCGACGCCGCGCGGCTGTCGGGCGCGCCGCCCGCCGTGGCGCGCCGCGTCGCCCGGCGGGTCCTGGAAGAGGCCGGGGGAAACCGGGTCGGTTTCGACCACGCCGAGCGCCTGCGGCGTCTGGCGGAAGCCGCCGGGCCGGGGCCGGCCGGGGCCGACTTCCCCGGTTGCCGCGCCGAGCGGCGCGGAGCGGTGGTGCGGCTCGAGCCCCGGCGGGGCCGGCCGGCGCGGCCGGTCCCGCCCCGGGACTTCGAGCTGCGGCTGGCGGTGCCCGGCGCGGTGGAGATCGCCGGGGCGGGTCTGCGCATCACGGCCGAGCGCGGCGCGCGGCCGGTTCGGCTAGCCGGCCGCGGGGACGCCGCCACGCTCCCGGCGGCGCGGGTCGCGGCGCCGCTGACGGTGCGCAACCGGCGTCCCGGCGACGCGTTCCGGCCGCTGGGGATGCGCGGGAGCAGGAAGAAGTTGCAGGACTTCTTCGTGGACCGCAAGGTCCCCCGCGGCCGGCGGGGGACCGTTCCGCTGGTGGTCGACGGCCGGCTCGGGATCGTCTGGGTGGCGGGGTACGCGGTGTCCGAACGCGCGCGGCTCGCCGCCGCGGACCAGGACGTGATAACCTTGCGGATCGTGAAGACGGGAGGCAGCGCTTGAATCCGTCCGTCAGAAGCTTCGCCTTCTGGATGGTGCTCGTCGTCGTCGTGGTGCTGATCTGGAACTTCTCGACGGACTTCCAGGCCCGCGACGAGTCGGTCTCCTTCAGCGAGTTCATCCGCATGGTGGACAGCGGCCAGGTGGAGAGCGTCACGCTCACCGGCAACGAGGTCAGCGGTTCGACGACCTCGGGCGAGTCGTTCCGGTCGTTCGCGCCGCCGCAGTACGAGGGGCTGGTCAACAAGCTCGTCGAGCGCGACGTCGCCGTCAGCGCCCGCGACGCGGCGGGCAGCCCCTGGGCGACGCTGCTCTACACGTGGGGTCCGCTCCTGCTGATCGTGGGGTTCTGGATCTTCTTCATGCGGCAGGTCCAGACCGGGGGCAACCGGGCGCTCTCGTTCGGCAAGAGCCGCGCCAAGCTGTCGTCGAGCTCGCAGAAGAAGGTCACGTTCAAGGACGTCGCCGGCGTCGAGGAGCCGAAGGAGGAGCTGCAGGAGATCATCGAGTTCCTCAAGGAGCCGCAGAAGTTCCAGAAGCTCGGCGGCCGGATCCCGAAGGGCGTCCTGTTGATGGGGCCTCCGGGGACCGGCAAGACCCTGCTGGCGCGCGCCGTCGCGGGCGAGGCCAACGTGCCCTTCTTCTCGATCAGCGGCTCCGACTTCGTCGAGATGTTCGTCGGCGTCGGCGCGTCGCGGGTCCGCGATCTGTTCGAGCAGGGCAAGAAGAACGCTCCGTGCATCGTCTTCATCGACGAAATCGACGCGGTGGGCCGGCACCGGGGCGCGGGGCTCGGGGGAGGGCACGACGAGCGGGAACAGACGCTGAACCAGTTGCTCGTCGAGATGGACGGCTTCGAGTCGAACGAGGGGGTCATCCTGGTCGCCGCGACCAACCGGCCCGACGTCCTCGACCCCGCGCTGCTGAGACCCGGCCGCTTCGACCGGCGCATCGTCGTCAACCGGCCCGACGTCAAGGGGCGCGAGGGCATCCTCGGCGTCCACACGCGCAAGATTCCGCTCTCGGACGACGTCGAAGTCAACGTTCTGGCCCGGGGCACGTCCGGGTTCTCGGGGGCCGATCTGGCCAACCTGGTGAACGAAGCCGCGCTGAACGCGGCGCGCTACAACCAGAAGGTCGTCCAGATGCAGGACTTCGAGTTCGCCAAGGACAAGGTGCTGATGGGCTCCGAACGGCGTTCGATGATCATCAGCGACGAGGAGAAGCAGGTGACCGCCGTGCACGAGGGCGGGCACGCGCTCCTGGCGGTGCTGCTGCCGCACGCGGATCCGATCCACAAGGTCACCATCATCCCGCGCGGGATGGCGCTCGGCGTCACGCAGCAGCTTCCGGTCGACGACAAGCACAACTATTCGCGGGACTACCTGAACGATCAGATCGCCATCCTGCTGGGCGGGCGTCTGGCCGAGGAGCTGACGAACGGCAACGTCACCACCGGCGCCGGGAACGACCTCGACCGCGCCACGGACATGGCGCGGCGCATGGTGTGCGAGTGGGGGATGAGCGAGTCGATCGGCCCGCTGACCTTCGGCAAGAAGGAAGAGCAGGTGTTCCTGGGGCGCGACTTCGCGCAGTCGCAGGACTACAGCGAAGGCACCGCGATCCGCATCGATCAGGAGATCAAGCGGATCGTGACGGAGAACTACGATCGGGCGCGCGAGCTGCTCGGCTCGCACAAGGACGAGCTGGTTCGCATCGCCGAGGAGCTGCTCATCCGCGAGGTGCTCGACGCCGAGCAGGTGAAGCGGCTGGCCAGGGGGTTGCCGATCGATCCGGCGCCCGATCCGGCGCCCGGGTCCGCGCCGCCCACCGGCACCGTGTCGCCGTCCGCCGACGAGCCCGAACCCGCGCCGATCGTGCCGGCGGTGCCCTCGGAGGCCTAGGGGTCAGCCCCGTCGGCCCCCTTCCCGTCCCGCGCCCCTTTCCGCGAAAGGGCGGCGGTTCGTTCCACGGAGCATGACGCCCAGGACGCGGTACACGCTCGCGCTGCCCGGGGGGCGCGTCCTGGCGTTGGGGGCGCGCACCCTCGTGATGGGGATCGTCAACGTGACGCCCGATTCGTTCACCGGCGGCGTCACCCCGGACCCCGGACGGGCCGTCGAACGGGCCCTGGCGCTCGAAGAAGCCGGGGCGGACCTCGTCGACGTCGGCGGCGAATCGACGCGGCCCGGCGCCGAGCCGGTGCCGGCGGACGAGGAACTGCGGCGGATTCTGCCGGTTCTCGACCGGCTCTCCGGGCGCGTGGGCGTGCCCGTCTCCGTCGATACGTACAAGGCCGAGGTCGCGCGGGCGGCGCTGGACCACGGCGCCGACCTGATCAACGACGTCTCCGGACTCGCCGCCGGGCCGGGGCTGGCCGCCGCGGCCGCCGCCGCCGGCGCGCCGCTGCTGCTCATGCACAACCGGGGCGGGTCGCGCGAGATGTACCGCCGGGCCCGCTACCGCGACGTCGGCGCGGAGGTGGCGGCCGAGTTGCGCGCGGCCGTCGACCGCGCGGTGGCGGCCGGCGTGCCCCGCGAGCAGGTCGTGGTGGACCCGGGACTCGGCTTCGCGAAGCGCGCGGACGCCACGCTCGCGGCGCTCGCGGACCTGCCCGCCCTGCGCCGCCTGGACCGGCCGATCCTGGTGGGGCCGTCCCGCAAGTCGTTCCTGACCGCCGCGCTCGGCGGCCGCCGGCCCGCCGAGCGGGAATGGGGGACCGCGGCGGCCGTGTCGGCCGCGGTGTGGCTCGGCGCGCACGTCGTGCGCGTGCACCAGGTCGCGGCGCACGTCGACGTGGTCCGGGTGGCGGACGCGATCCGCGCGGCGGCCGAGGCGGCGGCGGGACGCGGGGAGCCGGCCGTTCCGCGCGCGGCGGGAGCCGGGGGCTGACGTGCCGTTCGACGCCGTCGGCGGCGTGCTCGGCATTCGCGTCGGCTGGCGCGACGTGCTGGACGTCGCCGTCGTCACGTTCCTGTTCTACGAGCTCCTGAAGATGATCCGCCACACCCGCGCCGCGCAGGTGGTCTTCGGGGGAGTGCTGCTCGTCGGTCTCTACTACGCCTCCGAGCTCGCCACGCTGCGGACGGTGCACTGGATCGTCGGCGACGTGTTCGCCTACGTCGTCTTCGCGGCCATCGTGCTGTTTCAGGCCGACATCCGGCGCGGCCTGTCGAGGCTGGGCCGCGCGCCCGCCTTCCGCTACTTCACGCGCCGCGCCACGACGGACGAGGCGCTGGAGGAGATCGCCACGGCCGCGGGCCAGCTGGCCGGCCGCAAGGTCGGGGCGCTGATCGCCGTCGAGCGGGCGATCGGGCTCAGGAACTACGTCGACAGCGGGATCCCGCTGGACTCGCGGGTGACCTACGATCTGCTGGTGAGCATCTTCCAGCCGGAGTCGCCGCTGCACGACGGCGCGGTGATCGTGCAGGACGATCGCATCGCGGCGGCCGCCTGTTTCCTGCCGCTGACCGTCAGTCCCCAGAGCACCGAGCTCGGCACGCGCCACCGCGCGGCGATAGGGCTGACCGAGGAGTCGGACGCCGTCGCCCTGGTGGTGTCCGAGGAGACCGGCACGGTGTCGCTGGCGGTGGACGGGCAGATCGAACGCGACCTCGACGCGGACCGTCTCGCGGCGCGGCTCGAGGCGCTGGTGCGGCCGGCGCGCCGCGCCCGTCAGGCCGGGGACGGCCTCTGATGATCCGCCGCCTGTTCGTCCGCGACCTCGGGCTCAAGCTGCTGGCCCTGGCGCTCGCCGTGGCGTTCTGGATACAGGTGGCGGGGCAGCCGGTCGTCGAGCGCGGGATCGACGTGCCGCTCGCGTTCGAGAACGTGCCGGAACTCCTGTACGTGGGGAGCGACATGCCCGACAGCGTCCGCGTCCGGGTGCGCGGCGCCGCCAACATCGTCAGCGGTCTGCAACCCGGCGACGTCGTCGCGGCGATCGACCTGGCCGGCGAGCGCCCGGGCCGCCGCCGCCTGTTCGACATGTTCGCGGGGCGCGTGCGGGTCCCGTTCGGCGTCGAGGTGACGCAGGTCTTTCCCGCGACGATCACGGTGTCGCTGGAACCCGCCGGCGCGCCCCGGGCGGTGACGGTGGTGCCCGACGTCGAAGGGCGGCCGGCGGACGGGTTCGCGGTCGGCCGGATCAGCACCACGCCGGCGGCCGTGCAGGTGACGGGTCCGGAGAGCCGGCTCGCCGCCCTGACGGAGGCGTTGACCGAGCCGGTGACCGTCGAGGGGGCGTCCGGCCGCGTGCGGGCGACGGTCACCGTCGGCGTGGCGGACCCCCTGGTCAGGCTCCGAACCCCCGTGTCGGCGCAGGTGACGGTCGAGATCGTGCGCGCGCCGGCCGAGCGGGTCCTGCGCGCGGTTCCGGTGCGGGCGGACGGCGGCGCCCGCGACGCGTCCATCGAGCCCGGGTCGGTCACGGTGGGCGTACGGGGGGCCTCGGACCGCGTGGAGGCCCTCGACGACAGCGGGGTCGGGGCGTTCGTCGACCTTGCGGGGCTGCCGCCCGGCCGCTACGATCTGCCCGTCACCGTCGTCGGCGGGGCCGGTATCGGCGTGACGCGCATCGACCCTTCGCGGGTGACCGTCACCGTGCGCTGAGGGACGTCTTCCCGCCGCGGGTTTCATGGCGAGCGTCCTCTTCGGCACCGACGGCGTGCGCGGCGTGCCGGGCGCGCCTCCGCTCGACGACGCCACCGTCGCCTGTCTCGGCGCGGCCCTGACCGAGGAGCTGGGCGGCGCGCCCCGCATCGCCTGCGGGCGCGACACGCGCGACTCCGGCCTCCGGGTCCAGGAGACCTTCGCCGCCGGCGTGCGGGCGCGGGGCGGGTCACCGGTCGACGTCGGGATCATGCCGACGCCGGGGGTCGCCGTCGCCGCGGCGCGCCGCGGTTTCGACGCGGGCGTCGTGGTTTCGGCCTCCCACAACCCCTGGCCCGACAACGGGATCAAGATCCTGGAGTCCGGCGGGGCGAAGGCGTCGGCCGATCTCGAGCGCAGGCTGGAGGCGCGGGTCGCGGGCATCCGCGCGGCGGGCGGCGCGCCGCCCGCGCGGGGGCCCGCTCTCGAGAAAGCCGACGTGCTCGGCGTCTACGTCGATCACCTGGTCGGCGTCCTGGGGGACGTCTCCGTGGCCGGCCTGCGGGTCGCCGTCGACTGCGCCCACGGCGCGGCCAGCGGACTGGCGTCCCGCGTGCTGAGGCGGCTGGGCCTGCGCGTGGTGGAGCTGCACGCGGCGCCGGACGGCCGCAACGTCAACCGGGGGTGCGGTTCGACGCATCCCGAGGCGTTGCAGGCGGCGGTGGTCGAGCAGGGCTGCCGGATGGGCTTCGCCCTGGACGGGGACGGCGACCGCGCGGTGCTGGTCGACGGCCGCGGGCGGATCGTCGACGGCGACGGCGTGCTCTTCGTCGCGGCGCGCCATCTGCACGGCGCCGGCCGGCTCGCGGGCGGCGGCGTGGTGGCGACCGTCATGAGCAACTTCGGGCTCGAGTCGGCGCTCGGCGAGGCCGGCATCGCGCTCCACCGCTGTCCGGTCGGGGACGCGCACGTGCGCGCGGAGATGGAGCGCCGCGGCGTCCGCCTGGGGGGCGAGCCGTCGGGGCACGTCATCTTCTCGGACCTGCTGCCGACGGGAGACGGCCTCGGCACGGCGTTGTCCGTGCTGCGGATCGTCGCCGAGAGCGGGCGCGGCCTCGCCGACCTGCTGAGCGGGCTGCGCGTCCATCCCCAGGTGCTGCTGAACGTGCCCGTGGCCCGCAAGCCGCGTCTCGACGACGTGCCGGCGCTGGCCGACGCCGTCCGGGACGCCGAAGCGCGCCTCGCCGCCGGCGGGCGCGTGCTGGTACGCTACTCGGGGACCGAGGCGGTGCTGCGCGTCCTGATCGAAGGACGGGATCGGGGCGTCGTCGAGAGGCTCGCGGAGGGCGTCGCCGCGTGCGCGCGGCGCGAGCTCGCCTGAGCGACGCCGGATGTATCATCGCCCGAGCCGGGAAGAGGCACGATGGCCTGGATGCTGCGTCTGCTGTTCGCGGTACTGATCCTGCGCCTGATCTGGAAGTTCGTCGCCGGCCGGGTGTCGGGCGTGCGCGAGGCGCAGCCGCGCCGCGCCCGGGCGGGGGGCGCCCTCGTCCGGGATCCGGTGTGCGGGACGTACCTCGATCCGGCGCGGGCCCTGCGCACGCGGACGGGCGGGACGACGCGCTATTTCTGTTCCCGGAAGTGCCAGCAGTCGTTCGTCGAGACCACGTGACGCCCGGCGGGCCGCCCGTCCGTTTCCCATGAGTTCCGAAGAAGCCCGGCGCGCCGACGTCGTCGAGGTCGGCCGCCGCCTGCACCGGCGCGGCTACGTCGCCGCCAACGACGGCAACGTCAGCGCGCGGCTCGACGCCGGGCGCCTTCTGACCACCCCGGCGGGCGTCTCCAAGGGCTTCATGTCCCCCGACATGCTCGTGGTCACCGACTACGAGGGGCGCAAGCTGGCCGGCGAGCGGGAGCCGTCCTCGGAGCTGCCCATGCACCTGGCGGTGTACCGCCGCCGGCCGGACGTCACGGCCGTCGTCCATGCGCATCCCCCGGCGGCGACCGGCTTCGCGGTGGCCGGCATCGCGCTCGACCGCGCCGTGCTGGCCGAGGTGGTGACGACGCTCGGCAGCATCCCGATCGCCGACTACGGGACCCCGTCGACGCCGGAGCTCGCCGCCGCGGTCGACAAGCACGTGGGCGCGCACGACGGCCTGCTGCTCGCCAACCACGGCGCGATCACGGTGGCCGACGGGCTGCTGCGCGCGTACTACAAGATGGAGACGATCGAGCACTTCGCGCGCATCAGCGTGGTGGCGCGTCTCCTCGGCCGCGAGCGGCTGCTGTCGCGCGAGGAGGTCGACCGCCTGCAGGAACTGCGGGGCAGCTACGGCATCGCCGCCCCCGCCCCGATCTGCCCGCCGGACGCCGGCGGCGGCGCCGCGTCCGGCGAGCCGGCCTGCCAGACGGTCGAGGCGCCGTCCGCGCCCGGCCGGCAGCTCGTCGACGACGTCCCGGCCGCGCCCGGGGCGCCGCCGCCCGCGGACGGCGACGCGGAAATTCGTCTAACATACCGCGAGCTGGCGGCCATCGTCGAAGACGCCGTCAACCGTCTGCGCGGGTAGGCGGGCACGCCTCGTGCCGGCGGCGGACGCCGGGCGCGTGCGGAGGACAGCATGGGCGAAGCGCTGGGACTGGTCGAGACCAAGGGTCTCGTAGCGATGATCGAAGCGGCCGACGCCATGGTCAAGGCCGCGAAGGTGACGCTGGTGGGCTGGGAGAAGATCGGCGCCGGCTACGTCACGGCGATCGTGCGGGGGGACGTGGCGGCCGTCAAGGCGGCGACCGACGCCGGCGCGGCCGCCGCGCGGCGGGTCGGCGAGCTGGTGTCGGTGCACGTGATCCCGAGGCCGCATTCCAACCTCGAAGACTCCCTGCCCATCGGAAGGTCCGGCGCCTGAACGGTGATTCTGGCCAGGATCGTCGGCACGGTCGTCGCGACGCGCAAGGACGAGCGGCTCGTCGGCGCAAAGCTGTTGCTGGCGCAGCCGATCGAGCCCGACGGCGCGCCGCGGGGCGGTCCTCTGGTCGCGGTCGACACGGTCGACGCGGGCGCGGGCGAGACGGTGCTCGTCGTCAGCGGCAGCTCGGCCCGCATGGCCGGCGAGCTGAAGGAAACGCCCGTCGACGCGGCGATCGTCGGCATCGTGGATTCCATCGAGGTGACCGCGGGCCGGGGCTGACCCCCTTGACGGCCCGCGGCGCCGTGCAGGCAACATGCAGTTGGCGCGCGTCATCGGCTCCGTCGTCTCGACGATGAAGGACCGCGGCCTGCACGGCCGCAAGCTGCTCGTGCTGCAGCCGCTCGCGCCGGCGGGTTCGGCGGCCGGCCGGGCGCTCGTGGCAGTCGACGCGGCCGGCGCGGGCGCGGGCGAAACGGTGTTCTTCGTGCGCGGACGCGAGGCGTCGTTTCCGTTTCTCCCGGAGCGGGTCCCGACCGACGCGAGCGTCGTCGGCATCGTCGATCCCCGGCCGCCGGACGCCACGGCGTCCACCTGATCGCGAACATGCAGCTCGCCCGCGTGACCGGCGCCGTCGTCGCGACGAGGAAGCACGAGAAGCTGCTGGGCGCGAAGCTGCTGCTCGTGCAGCCGCTCGACGCCGGAGGGACGGCGCGCGGCGTCCCCCTGCTGGCCGTGGACGCGGCGCAGGCCGGCGTCGGCGAGCGCGTGCTGGTGGTCGCGGAAGGGCGCGCCGCCGGGGCGGCCGTCCGCCGCGCGGGCGCGCCCGTGGACACCGCTGTCGTGGGCATCGTCGACCGCGTCGACGGTCTCGACGCCGCGGAGGCGAAGGGCGCCCCGGGAGAGAACCGTGACGAGTCCTGACGTGCGCGCCGCCGTCGAGGCGGCCATCCGGCGGCATCTCGACGCGCGCCGTTCCGCACCGGCCGCGGGCGAGTCGCAGCCGGTCGCGGATCCTGTGTCGAACGGTCCTTCCCGCCTTCCCGCCACCCGGCGCGGCGAACGGGGTCCTGAACCGTCCGCCGCGCCGGCGCCGAACGGTCCTTCCCACGCGCGCTTCGACCGCGCCTTGCTCGCGGGCGACCCGCGGGACGGCCGTTGCGTGATCGAGCCGTCCGTCGCATGCGCCGACAGCGGACACTGCCGGTCGCTCGGCCACTGACCGGGCGGTCGTCCCGACGATCATCATGGCTGGACGCGGCTCTCCTCCCGGACACCGCTACTTCGCGGTCGTCGGCGCGGCGTTCGTGGCGACGCTGCTGATCTCCAACGTCGCCGCGCAGAAGCTGATCGCGCTGGGCCCGTTCGTCTTCGCCGGCGCCATCCTGCTGTTTCCCGTCACCTACGTGTTCGGCGACGTCCTGACCGAGGTCTACGGCTACGCCCGAACGCGGCAGATCATCTGGGTGGGCTTCGCCGCGAACGCGCTGATGGCGGCGTTCCTGGCCCTCGTGGTCGAGCTGCCGCCGGCGCCGGGCTGGGCGCTGCAGGAGGAATTCGCGTCCGCCCTGGGGCTCGTGCCGCGCGTCGTCGCCGCGTCCATCCTGGCCTACTGGGCCGGGGAGTTCGCCAACTCGTTCGTGCTGGCGAAGCTCAAGGTGGCCACCGGCGGCCGGCGCCTGTGGGTCCGGACCATCGGCTCGACGCTGGTGGGCCAGGGCGTGGACACGGTGATCTTCACCGTGGCGGCGTTCGGCGGCGTGCTGCCCGCCGCCGTGCTCTTCACCGCCGTATGGTCCGGCTACCTGTTCAAGGTCCTCTACGAGGTGGCCGCCACGCCGCTGACGTACCTCCTGGTGAACCGGCTGAAGGCGGTCGAGGAGGTCGACGTGTACGACCGCGAGACCTCGTTCACGCCCTTCTCCCTCGAACCGTCCGACTGAGCGGCGCCCGGGCCGAGAAGGCGAGGGCAGAGCGGGACTGACCCGGCCCTGCGCGCGGGGGAAGGGCGACGGCAGAATGGATGTGCTACAGTAGTCGGAGCCGGCGGATGCGGAAATCGGTTGTCGCGGTGACCAACCCGGACGAGAGGAGTTCTCCAGATGCAAGACCAATTCTTCGGCGATATAAACGACTATCACAAATATGGTCTGCTTCGGTGTCTGTGCGAAGTGAAACTTTGCGTGGGGGTCTGCTGGATGTACACACCGCGAGACGACAGCGGCCAGGGCGGAAAGGTCGATTATCTCAACGAGCTGCGCGAGCACCGACACCGCGACCCGCGGCTCTTCGACTTCCTGAAGGATCGCGTTGTTTCAGGTCACCGAGCCGTGCGCCAACTGGAGGAGGCTTCCAAGACGATGCTCCCGGGCGCGAAGTTTTTTTCGGAGACTCTGCCCAAGGCGGCGGTCGACAGAAAAGGGTACTTCGATCGAGCATCGGCAGCCTTCCGTGCCGCGGATGTGATCTTCTTCGACCCGGACATCGGAATCGCGCCGCCTTCTGCGGCAAGAAGTTCCTCGAAACACCTGCGATGGGATGAAGTAGACCAAGTTTCGCGCGGAGCAGATCGAGTTTCGTGCAGAGAGGTGTCCGTCGTGGTCTACTGGCATCGGCCCCGAGCTGAGCCACGGGACGAATTTCTTCGCCGGGCCTCATCGCAATTGCGTGATCGAATGCCGCCAGGAGCGTTCGTGTACACCGTCCACAGCCAGGATGTGTTGTTTCTCCTGGGCGGTCAGCCAACCCACCGTGACCGGCTACAGAAAGCGTCGGAGATTCTGTGGAAACGGTGGAATGGCGCCATGACATGGAGGGAGATCGACCCTCCGAGAACGCGGCAAGCGCCGCCGGCTCGTCGATGACACGGGTGATCTCGGCCGCCGGCGCGCTGGAATCCGCGCCGCTTCAGGGACCGAGGAGCGCGGCGGGCACGACGGCGATGCCGTCGCGGTCGCGGTAGGCGTGGCGTCCGGTGGTGACGAGCACGGCGTCGGCGACCCGGGCCCCCAGCCGCTCGACCAGCCAGCGCAGGTGGCGGGTGTCTTCCCGCCGGGGAACGGCGGCCAGCTTCACTTCGACGGCCACCATCCGCTGCCCCTTCTCGACGATCAGGTCCACCTCCCGGCCGTCGTTCCAGGTCCGCAGGTGGCTGACGCGGGCCTGCGCGGCCTGGGCGTAGACGCGCACGTTCAGCGTGACCAGCGATTCGAACAGGGCCCCCGGCAGCGATCCCTCCCGGGCGGCGTCCGGCCCGTTACCGCGTCCGGCGAGCAGGTCGCCGGCGGTGACGTCCAGCAGGCGGGCGGCCAGCGCGGGGTCGGCGAGGTGGTGTTTCGGCCCCCGCTTGAGCCGGCTGAGCGGGTTTTCCACGGACCACCAGGCGGGCAGCGTCTCCACCATCCACATGGCTTCGAGCAGGTTGCGGTACGCCGTCGTGGTGGTCTTCGCGGGCTTGTCCGCCTCGCCGGCGGTGGCCGCGTCCCGGATCGTCTCGTAGGTCGCCGTCGTGGCCGTGGCCGCCGCGCAGGCGGTCAGCCAGCGCCGCACCGCGCCCGGCTGCCGCGCCCGGTAGCCCATCGCCGCGACCTCGTGATCGACGGCGCGGCGCAGGTACCCGTCCAGGGCCGCCCGTTGCGCCCGCGGCCGGAACGAACGCAGTCCGGGGAAGCCTCCCGCGCAGATCTCTTCCGCGTAGCGCTCGAGCGTCGCATCGGTCTCACCGTCCATGGGCTGACGCCGGCCGGCGAGCAGACGCCGCAGGCTCACCGTCGGTTCGCCCACGCCCCGCTCGGACAGGCTCATCGGCCTCATGCGCAGCGTGACGATCCGTCCGGCCCCGGAGTGCGTGGGCGGCAGGTCCGGGGCCGTGGAGCCGGCCAGCAGGAACCGCCCCGCCCCCGAGCCGTCGTCGACGGCCCGGCGCACCAGATCCCAGGCCGGCGGGTAGCGTTGCCATTCGTCGATGAAAATCGGCTCGGGTCCCCGCGTCAGGCGCGCGGGGTCGGCCTCCACCAGCGCGAGCGTCTGCGGGTCGTCCAGGTTGTGGACGGTGCGGGCCCGGCGGCGCGCGGTCCAGGTCTTGCCGACCGCGCGCGCCCCCTCGATGCTGACCGCCGGCAGTTCGTCGAGGAGCAGGTCCAGTTCCCCGTCCACGACGCGCCGCCGGTACCCGGGGCCGTCCGGACCCGCCGCGGGCACGGCGCCTCCGATCCGGGTTTGGCCGGCCTTCGTCATACGCTACCGAAGCGCACATTCTAACGCTACCGATCCACGGCTTTCAACGCTACCGATCCACGGCTTTCAACGCTACCGATCCACGACAGTCAACGCTACCGATCCACGACAGTCGGCGTCGCGCCCGGTTCGGGGCGCCCGAAGGCGCTCGTCACCGCGCTGCACCGCGCGGCGTAGCGCCGGTCGCCGGTGACCCTCGTCGACGCGGTCTGCCGCGGCTTCGCGGGGCGCGCGGGCCGGGCGAAGTCGTACGCCGAGCGGCTGCTCGACTTCCCGGAGATCGGGCCGCTCGGGCCTCGCTGTCGACCACCAGGCGGCCGCACGAAAAAATGTTGGACCGAAGGCCCGACGGCGCTATCATGGCGAATGCTCGTGACCATCAGGCAACGGTGCGTCCGGCTGGCGGCCGCGGCGGTGCTGTGCGGCGCGTGGGCGGCCGGTTCGGCCGAGGGCGGTCCGGACCGCCGGCTCCCCGACGCGGCGAAGGATCGGGACTGGGCCCGGGTCGGCGCCCTGCTGGACCGGGGCGTCCACGTCGACACGGCGCAGGGCGACGGCGCGACCGCGCTGCACTGGGCGGCGCACTGGAACGCCTTGCGCGCGGTGGATCGGCTGATCGCCGCCGGCGCCGACGTCGACGCGGCGAACGAGCTCGGCGCCACGCCGCTGTGGGTGGCGTGCGCCAGCCGCAACACCGAGGTCGTCGAGCGGCTGCTGACGGCCGGCGCGGACGCGGACCGCGGGCTTCTGGCCGGCGAGACGGCGCTCATGCGCTGCGCGGCGACGGGCGACCCCGCGGCGGCGCGGGCGCTCGTCGAACACGGCGCCGAGGTCGACGCCACCGAACCGGAGAACGGGCAGACCGCCCTGATGTGGGCCGCGGCCCACCGGCAGCCGGACGTCGCCGCCGTGCTGCTGGAGCACGGAGCGGCCGTCGACGCCCGCACGCTCACCCGGCGGCAGTTCCGCGGCACGGGCCTGCGCAGCACGACCAGCCCCGCCGGCTCCGAATACTTCGAGGCCGGGGGATTCACCCCCCTGCTCTTCGCGGCGCGCCACGGCGACGTCGACACCGCCCGCCTCCTGCTCAACGCGGGCGCCGACGTCGACGAGACCGGCGCCGACGGCAACGGCGCGCTGGCGCTGGCGGCCATGAGCGGTCATCCGCGGCTCGCGGAGTTCCTGCTCGCCCGCGGCGCCGACCCCGGCGCGGACGGCGCCGGCTACACGGCGCTGCACGCGGCGGTCCTGCGCGCCGACCGGTCCCTGGTCAGAATGCTGCTGGCCCGGGGAGCCGACCCCGACGCCCGTCTCACCCGCGGCACCCCGGTGCCGCGCTGGACCTACGAGTTCGTCTTCACGCTGAAGGAGAAGGGCGCCACGCCGTTCCTGCTCGCGGCCAAGTATCTGGAGCCGGAGCTGGCGCGGATGCTCGCCGCGGGCGGCGCGGACCCGCTCGTCCGCGGGGACGACGGCGCGACGGCGCTGATGGCCGCGGTCGGCCACGGGCTGAGCCGCAGCACCACCCGCCGCGGCCGGCTGATCGCCCCCGAGCTGGTCATCGCCGAATGGAGCGACGAGGAGCGCATCCTCGAAACCGTCCGGGCCGCCGTCGACGCGGGGGCCGGCGCCGTCCTGCACGAGACGATCCGCGCGGGCGAGACGGCGCTGCACGCGGCGGCGCGCCACGGATTCACGAGCGTGTTCGACTTCCTGGCCGGCATCGGGGCCGATCCGGACCGGGAGGCCGAGGACGGCACGACGCCGCGCGATCTGCTGGAGCAGCATCGGGCGCGCACGGCGAGCCGGGATTGACGGGAACCGCCGGAGCAGACCGGAGTCGGCGGCCGAGGCCGACTCTCACGGAGGCGCAACGATGTCACGCTGGATACTCGCGAGCGTGGGGCTGGCGGTCGTGGCCGGCGCGGCGCAGCTCGACCTGCGCGCGGAGGCCCGGCCCGCCGGACGGCCCGAAGCCGGGACCGGCGCCGCCGAGGCGCGCGCCCTGCTCGACCGTTACTGCGTGGCGTGCCACAACCAGCGCACGCTGACCGCCGGGCTGGCCCTCGACACGCTGGACGTCGCCCGCGTCGAGACGAACGCCGCCACCTGGGAGCACGTGATCCGCCGGCTGCGCGCCGACGCCATGCCCCCGGCCGGCCGGCCGCGGCCCGCGGCCGCCGCGGCCCGCGGGTTCATCGAGTGGCTGGAGACCGGTCTCGACCGGGCCGGGCTGGAGAACCCCGACCCCGGACGGCCCGCCGTGCACCGCCTGAACCGCGCGGAGTACGGCAACGCCGTCCGCGACCTCTTCGGCATCGAGGTCGACGTCAACGCCCTGCTGCCGGCCGACGACGAGCAGGAGGGCTTCGACAACATCGCCGACGTGCTGACCGTCTCGCCGACGCTGATCGAGCGCTACCTGGCCGCGGCGCGCCGCATCAGCCGGCTCGTCGTGGGCGACGCGAGCATGCGGGCGGTGGCCGAGGTCTATCCGATCCACGGCGCGGCGGACCAGGACGGCCCCGTCAGCGACGACCTGCCGTTCGGGTCGCGCGGCGGCGTCGCCGTCGATCACCACTTCCCGGTCGACGGCGAGTACGTCATCCGCTTCAGCCTGCGGAAGCAGGAGTACGGCTACGTGCGCGGCCTCGGCCGGCCGCACCGCCTCGACGTGCGCGTGGACGGCGAGCGCGTCGGCGGCTTCACGGTGGGCCGCGACTGGGCGGAGGGCCAGCGTCCGCCGATGGGCTACGCCGGCAAGTTCGAGTCCATCTACGATTCGAGCTCCTTCCCGGAATGGGAGATGTACGCCCTGCACGCCGACGAGGGGCTGGAGGTCCGCACGCCGGTCGCCGCCGGTCGGCGCACGGTCGGACTCTCCTTCCACCGCCGCCCCGCGCTGCCGGAAGGGATTCTGCCCCTGCCGCTCGACCGCTCGACGTACTCCTACGGACAGAACGAGTTCCAGGAAGGCAACCCGGCCGTCTCCGAGGTGCAGATCATCGGCCCGTACCACCCGGGCGGCGGCGCCGGCCTGCCGAGCCGGGACCGTCTCTTCGTCTGCGAGCCGGCCGGCGGCCGGGCCGGCGAGGAGCGTTGCGCCCGCGCGATCCTCTCGAACCTGGCGCGGCGGGCCTACCGCCGGCCGTCCACCACGGCGGACGTCGAGGCGCTGCTGCCCTTCTACCGCGACGGCCGCGCGGAGGGCGGCTTCGACGCCGGCGTCCAGGCGGCGGTCGAGCGGCTCCTGGTGGACCCGGAGTTCCTGTTCCGCATCGAGACCGATCCGCCGGACGTCCCGGCCGGCGCGCCGTACCGCGTCAGCGACCTGGCGCTGGCGTCGCGCCTGTCCTTCTTCCTCTGGAGCAGCATCCCCGACGACGAGCTGCTCGACCTCGCGGCGGCGGGCCGGCTGCGCGAGCCGGCGGTGCTCGACGGGCAGATCGAGCGGATGCTGGCCGACCCGCGTTCGGCGGCGCTGGTCGAGAACTTCGCCGGCCAGTGGCTGCAGCTCCGCAAGCTGCGCAACGCGGCGCCCGACACGGCCACCTACACCGCGTTCGACGAGAACCTGCGCGAGGCCATGTGGCGGGAGACCCATCTCTTCCTGGAGCACGAGCTGCGGGAGGACCGCCCGATAGTCAACGCCCTGCGGGCCGACTACACCTTCGTCAACGAGCGTCTCGCGCGCCACTACGGCATCCCGGACGTGCACGGCGTGCGCTTCCGCCGCGTGGAGTATCCCGACCGGACGCGGGGCGGGCTGCTCGGCCACGCCAGCCTGCTGACGATCACGTCGTACGCCAACCGGACGTCGCCGGTGGTGCGCGGCGTCTGGCTGCTCGAGAACGTCCTCGGCACGCCGCCTTCGCCGCCGCCGCCCGACGTGCCGAGCCTGCCGGCCACCGGCGCGGCCGGGGCGCCCCGCTCGGTCCGCGAGCGTCTGGAGCAGCACCGCGGCAACCCCGTCTGCGCGAGCTGCCACAGCACGATCGACCCTCTCGGCTTCGCCCTCGAACAGTACGACGCCATCGGGCGCTGGCGGGCCACCCAGGGCGGCGGCACGCCGTTCGACACCGGGATCCCGATCCGGGCGTCGGGAACCCTGGTGGACGGGACCGAGGTCCACGGGCTGGCCGGGCTGCGGGACGTCATCCTCGGCCGGGAGGACCAGTTCGTCGAGACGGTCACCGAGAAGCTGCTGACGTACGCCCTCGGACGGACCCTGGAGCCCACCGACATGCCGGCCGTCCGGCGGATCGCCCGGCAGACCGCCCCCGGCGAGCTCACCTGGTCGACCCTGGTGTCGTCCATCGTCAAGAGCACACCGTTCCTCATGCGGAGGTCAGAGTCATGATGATTGCGAAGAAGGCCCTTCCCCGCCGGACCGTGCTGCGCGGCCTCGGCGCCAGCCTGGCGTTGCCGCTCCTCGACGGCATGGCGCCGGCGCTCACCGCGCTGTCGAAGACCCCCGCCCGGCGGATCGCCCGTTTCGGCACGGTGTACGTGCCCAACGGCATCATCATGGCCGGGTGGACGCCGGCTGCCGAGGGCGCGGGCTTCGAGTTCACCCCGACGCTGAAGCCGCTCGAGGCCCATCGGGACCGCCTGCTGGTGCTGAGCGGCCTCGACAACACGGGGGCCTACTCGCGCACGGGCGGCTCCGGCGCCCACGCCAAGCCGGCCGGCGCGTTCATGACCGGCGTCGAACCGTTGCGGACCACGAGCAGCTCGAGCCTGCAGCTCGGCACCTCGATGGACCAGATCCTGGCCCGGACCATCGGCCAGGACACGCCGCTGCCGTCGCTGGAGCTCGGCCTCGAGGGCACGGACACGGTCAACGGCGTCGGCACCTGCGACGTCGGCTTCAGTTGCGCCTACCAGAACCGCCTGGCCTGGAGCAGCCCGACGACGCCGCTGCCGGTCGAGTCGAACCCGCGCGTGGTCTTCGAACGTCTCTTCGGCAGCGTCGAGAGCACCGACCCGGCGGTACGCAAGGCGCGCCTGCGGCGGCAGGGCAGCATCATCGACTCGGTGCTCGACAAGGTGCATGCGCTCGAGGGCGGCCTCGGGCCCCGCGACCGGCTCAAGCTGGGCGAGTACGTCGACTCGGTGCGCGAGATCGAGCGGCGCATCCAGACCGCCGAGGCGCGCGGGCGGGAGCTGCCGCTGGTGGACTCGCCGGCCGGCATCCCGGTCAGCTACGACGAGCACGCGCGGCTGATGTTCGACATGCAGACGCTCGCGCTGCAGACCGACACCACCCGCATCATCACGTTCCAGATCGGCCGCGAGCAGAGCGGCGCGACCTATCCGCAGATCGGCGTCTCCGACTCGCACCACCCCATCTCGCACCACGGCGGCGACGAGCGGAAGATCGCCGCCCTGCGGAAGATCAACGCCTACCACGCGTCGCTCTTCGCCTACTACCTGGACCGTCTCGCCGAGACGCCGGACGGCGACGGCTCGCTGCTCGACAACGTCGTCATCCTCTACGGCAGCGCCATCAGCGAAGGCAACCGGCACGACGTCCGCAACCTGCCGATCCTGCTGGCGGGCGGCGGCGCCGGCCGCATCCGGGGCGGACGCCACGTGAAGTACCCGGACCGCACCCAGCGCCTGACCAACCTGCAGTTGACGCTGCTGAACACGCTGGGGGTCCCGACGGAGACGTTCGGCGACAGCACCGGCGAGCGGCTCGAGGAGCTGTCCGGGGTCGCCGGCGCCACGAACTGAGTCCGGCGGCGGGAGGACCGCGCGCCGGACCGCAACCGGGGGAAAGGGGCGGCTGACCACACGCGGGCCGGCCGCCCCTTTCGTCATTCAGGACGGAGCAGGCGGGGACGCCGCCCGGACCCGGCTGCCCCGTTCAGAACATCGCGATCGGATTGACCGGCGAGCCGGTGCCGTTCGGGATCGGCAGCGGCGCGATGGTCACCATGAACTCCCAGCGGTTGCGCTCCGCCGCGGCCTCGGCCAGAGCCTGAAAGTCCGCGCGGTCGAGCACCTGGACGCCGAGGATCGTCAGCGCGAAGTTGTGGAGCGCGGTGCGCGGCAGGTCGCCCGCCGGTTGCGGCGCGTACCCCGGCGTCTCCCAGCCCGCCACCGCCACGTCCCGCTCCTTCAGCCACGGGATCACGTTGTTGTCGAGGCCGGCCGCCTCGAGACCGGTGTCGAACGGCCCGAGCGCGTCCTGCCGCGCCCAGCGCCCCCAGCGGATCAGGAACGCGTCGCCGGGGCCGGCCCGGACGCCGGCCCTCTCTTCCCACGCCTCGAGATCCGCGACCGTGATGCGCGTCCCCGGCTCGAGCCACGGCACGCCCTTCAGCCGCGGGATGTCGTAGAGCACGCCGCGCGTCACGATGCCGTTCTTCATCGTCATGATGGAGTTCTTCTTCGCGCCCTCCTCCATCGTCACCAGCCCCTCGACGTCGTAACCGTTCCACATCCGGCCGTCGAAGAAGACGTGGGCGAAGGCGTCGAGGTGCGTCGTGCCGGGCCCGTGGATGCACGGGTAGGCGATCCGGTCGCTGGCGCCCGTCCGCGTGGCGCGCACCATGCGCCACTCGACCGGACACGGCACGTCGACGCTTTCGTAGTTCTGCGCGTTCGACGCCAGCGACACCGTGAACCCCTCGCTGACCAGCGCCGCGGCGGCGGCGCGCCGGGCCGGCGTGATCAGATTGAACAGGCCCAGCTCGTCGTCCGGCCCCCAGCGGCCCCAGTTGGAGAGCTCGACGAGCCAGCGGTCGAACTGCTCCTGGCTCACGAGCGGGGGCGCGGACGGCTCCTGCGCCGACGCCGGCGGCCGTCCCGCCGCCGCGAGGACCACCGCCAGGACGCCGCCGGCGAGCGCGCCGATCCAACGTGTCTTCATCGTTCCTCCTCCTCTCCGTCCACCGGGGACTCCGGACGCATCACCCGGGCGTTGAATCGCGGACACTCCGACCGGATCCGGTTGCTATCGTTTCGTCTCCGTCTCGACCTCGAGAGAGTCGCCGAGCCGCAGGTCGTCGACGATCCGGCGCAGGTCGGCCAGCAGCGCGTCGGTTCCGGGGCCGCCGGCCGTCAACTCGAACGAGACAGCCACCCGCAATTCGCCGCCGGAGTTCCCGCGCAGTTTCGGCAGCAGACGGGCGCCCACGCGGTTCCAGGTCTCCGCCGGGATCGTTCCACCGACGCGAATCGTGCGGCCGGCGGACGGCTCGGAAGGCGCCGGGGGTGGAGGAACCACCGGGACGGCGTCGTCCGGGACGGCGGGTACGGCCGCGCCGCCGGACGCGGCCGCCGCTTCCGGCCGCGGCGCCGCCGGCGTCCCCGGCCCGGACTCGGACGGCGCCTTCGCGCTCTCGGCGGCCGTCCGGGTCAGCAGGTGGACGTCCGACTCGAACAGGACGTCCTCGGCCGCCACCGGTTCGCGGAACGACACGTGCTCGAACCGGCCGTCGGCGCCCCGTCCGGAGCCGAGTCCGAACTCGCCGCCGGCGACCCACTCGACGACCTTGCGGCGCAGCGCCGCGTCCGGATCGGCCAGCCGCGTCAGCGAACCGTCGAGGAAGCTCTGGCGCAGGCTGCCGAGCGGCCAGGCGCCGGCGGCCTTCAGCGCCGGGGGCCAGTTGCGCTCCAGGTAGCGGGCGCCGATCGAGTCGTTGAGCAGGGCGCTGGACTTCAGCGCGGCGACGACCCGCCCGCAGAGGTTCTCGCCGCTGCTGGAGTGCCCGACGCCCAGATCGATGGCCTTCAGGCCGTCCGGTTCCGCGGCGTCGGCGAGCACCACGAAGCGGTAGCTCCCCCAGACCTCTTCGCGGGCCGACTCGCCGGCTTCCCGGACCTTCGCGCGCAGCTCCCCGTGGCCGGCGGCGTCGAACTCGCGGCCGAGGGCGCCCGAGGCGGCCTCGGCGGCGACGCGCTTCCACGCGAGCCACTGCTCCACCCGCTCGCGCAGGGCGCGGCCGGGCTTGCCGACGGCCCAGATCAGCGCGCCCGGATACAGCCGCGGCGCGCCGCCGCGGGCGCGCGTCCAGCTTGCGATCCGCGCCCGGACGCCGTCGCCGTCCGCGCCGGTCCACGCCGCCTCCGGCTCCACCACCACCAGCGTCAGCCGGGGCGTGTCCGGGATCGCGGCGGCGTCGGCGGGGAAACAGAGGCGGGGAAGGCTTGCGCTGCGGTCGAAGCTCTCCTGGACCAGGGCGCGGACGGCGGGCCGGACCTCGTTCTCCTCGTCGAGGGACGCGCGCCGGTCGTTGACCACCTTCCGGATGGTCGGCCGGTAGCTGATGCGGAACCCGTCCGTTCCCACGCGGCGCAGGAAGTAGGCCCGCTCCTCCAGCCGCGCCGCCGCGCCGTCGACCGAGGTCGTGTCGACGGCCGGTTCGCCGAGCGCGAAGCGCAGCTCCGGCAGATGCGCCACCCGGTCGACCTGGCCACCCGACGACTCGAACAGCATCGCCGCGCCGACGCGCCGGTGGAGGCCGCGGAGCGCGCCCTTCGCGTCGGCGTCGAGCGCGCGGGCGTGCGCCTGCTCGCCGGCGACGTCGGCGTCGATGGCGGCGGCCAGCCGCGGCTCGCCGAGCTGGCCGAGGACGACGCTGGTGAACTCGGGCACGTCGAGCGGCGCCGAGCCGAGCGTGATCAGCGGCTCGGCGCGCGCCCGGCCGAAGCCGTCCCGGTGCGCCCACGAGATCCACTGCGCCAGCATCGCCAGCGTGCCGCGCGTCTGCTGAAAGTGCGTCACCATCTGCCACTTGCGCTGGAAGACGGACAGCGTGGCGGGATGAAACGGGTAGCACGCCTCGAAGCGCGCGCGCAGACGGTCGCGCGCCCGGGCCTCGGTGGCCGCGGCGTCCACCCGCGTCCATTCCGGCGGCAACTGCGAGCGCCGCTCGAAGCACCAGTCGGCGTACGTCTTCGACGCCTTCCCGCGGACGCGCTCCGCGCCGAGGGCGTCGAACAGCCGCCGGCGGACGACCTCGGCGACCTCCGCCTCGTCGTTCGCCAGCAGGTCCCGGGCGACGCGGCGGACCACCTTGGTGATCCGGTCCTGCCACGCCAGGTCGAACTCCGACATCTCGACCTGGCTGCGCGGTAGGCTGACGACCGCGGCTCCGTGGGTGGTCCCGGTCATGGAGACGGTCAGGTTCTGGAGGAAGGCGTGGAACGCGTCGGCCATCCCCCGGTGGCGGTTGACGAAGTTGAGGACTTCGTCGAACAGCACCAGCACCGGCGCGCCCGCCGCCGCGAACACGCGCCCGAGCGCGTCGGTGCCCGGCGGCGCCGTCCGCGGGTCCGCGCCGAGCTCCGCCACGCCCCGCTCGCCGGCGAGCTGCCGCGCGACGTCGATCCACGGCGTTTCGCTTCCCTCCCGCGGGTCCCAGGCGTTGCCGACGAACACCGCCACCCGGGCGGCGGGCGCGGCCGGCAACCCCGCCTCGTGCAGCAGCGCCGCGACGTCGTCGAGCTCCGCGACCCGCTCTCCGGCCGTCGCCAGGTGGTACAGCGCGGTCAGCGTATGCGTCTTGCCCCCGCCGAACTGCGTCACCAGGGTCATCACCGGCGACGTGTCGGCGGTCTTCCCCGCCAGCCGCCGCAGGACCATCCCGGCGTGCGTCCGCAGCGCGCGGGTGAAGCAGGTGCGGGCAAAGAACGCCGCCGGGTCGCGGTAGTCGGCCGGCGCCGTCCCGCCGACCACCTGCTCCAGGGCGATCGCGAACTCGTCGGGGTTGAACGAGCGGCCCTCGCGGACCTCCTCGCGCGGGAGCGCGACCTTGTACCAGGGCTCGAGCGCCATTCCGCCTGTCTCCTCCTGCCGTGCCTCCCGGATCCGCCGGCAGCCGGCCGAAGACCCGCAAGCGGCATCTTCTCACACAAGTCCTGTCGACATGGTCGACATGAGCGAGCGAGGCGCTCCTGCGCCGAGCCCCGGAGGCATCCGGAATTCGCCACCGTCCGCGGGGAACGAAGCAGGACGTCCTGACGACGGCATGATCGCCGATCGCGTGGAGGGCCGCCCGTCACCGTCCGCGGGGGTATCATGGCGCGTGGAAAGCGCGGGCCTCATCGGGACACCGATGCGGAAAACCCGGAGCGGCTCGACGACGAAGGAGACGATCCGTTGCACGGACTGAAGAAGATTGCCGTCCGGAACTACCGCGCTCTCGCCGCCGTCGATCTCGACCTGCGCCCCATCAACCTGATCTTCGGTCCGAACGGCGCCGGCAAGTCCACGTTGCTCGACACGCTGTATTTTTTCCGCGACTGCGCAATCCGCGGCGTCGAAGTCGCATCATCCGAACGCAGCCACGGCATCGGCATCCTCTGGGACGGCGCGGACGACGGCGGCGGCATCTCGATCGGGCTGGCGACCGACAGCGCCGCGTACGACCTCACGTTTTCTCTTTCGGCAGGGCGGATCGAGGCGTTCGCAGGCGAGAAACTGAGATCGACTTCCCGCCAGCGGACCCTCATCGACCGAAGCACGGGGTCCGACAGCGCATCCCTGTACCACACGGATGTACGACAAACCGTGCAGGTGAACTTGCGGGAGCCGCAGAAGCTCAGCCTGGGACTCTTCCTGGACTTCAACCGCGGAGACGAGGAAGCCGGACGCCTCGACGGACTTCTCCATTTCATGCGCTTTTATCACTCGAGGTCGTTTTTTCTGCACCGCCTGAAGCGGCAGGGTTCGGAAAGCAGTCACGAAACACGGCTCTGGGATCTCGGCCACAACGCCTGGTCCGTGCTCAGAAATCTTCACGACAAACGGAGCATCGACGCACGCTACGATACGATCATGCGGTACATGACCGAAGCATTTCCGGTCTTCGACGGCATGCTGCTGGAACAAACGGGGCCGGCCTCCGTGTACGCCAGCTTCCTGGAGAAGGGGCGCCGGCGCGGAATCCTCGCTTCCGGAGTCTCCGACGGATTCCTGCAATTGCTGCTGCTTCTGACCGCGCTGTTTTCGGAAGGAGAGCGACCGTCCGTCGTGCTCTTCGACGAGCCCGAAGTGTCCCTGCATCCCTGGGCCCTCGCCGTCTTCGCGAAGGCCGTCAAGGCCGCCGCGGAGCGATGGAACAAGCAGATCTTTCTCGCCACCCATTCACCCGTGCTCATCAGCCAGTTCGGACTGGAAGACGTTCTCGTCGCCCGCATCGAAGACGGCCGCGCCCGATTCGACCGGCTGGATGAAATCGACGAGATTCGCGATCTGCTCGAGGACTACGCGGCCGGTTCGCTGTACATGGGTGAAGCCGTGGCGCCGCAAGGGCCGGGCGTCTCCGTCAGGGGAACAGAATGATTCCGGACGTGTATTCGGTTACCGGGTTGCGGGACCGGTTTTGCTCAGTGAAATGCGACCGAATGGCTGCGGCCGACGGAAAGTTGCGACGGTGCAAATTGGTCGCCTTAGCAGCGCGTGGCGAAGTCCCCGCTGCCTTCGAGCGGCGATGCATCCCGCCTGACGGCGTTGTTCGTCGGTTGCCACGGGCGGCCGGGCCAGATTGTCAAAAGCGCCGCGCGCGGCCGGAGCGGACGTTACGTCTGGCGGCGCGCCTCCGGTTCTTCCGGGGTTCCGGCGCCGAGCCCGTCGCGCGACGGGCGCACGGGGGCCGCGGCTCGGCGTGAGACGGGGTGCGGAGCGGGGTCGGCCGGGCCTGCCGCCGTCAGGCGGGCGGCGGCAGGGCCAGGGCTTCGGGTTCGACGGGTTTGGGAGCGCAGAGCAGGGTGGTGATCAGCGCGCGCAGGTCGAGTCCGCGTTGGCGGGCGGTACGCACGACGCTGGCCAGCACCTGCTGGGTGTTGGCCCCGCGCCGGGTGCGGTTGCCGCCGCACACCTTGCGGGTGACCACCGCGGGTCGGATGGCCTGTTCGGCGCGCCAGTTGGTGGCGTCGATGGACGGGTCGCAGAGGAAGAGGAACACGGCCGGGAACTCGTTGGTCAGGTGCTTGGCGAAGCGCTCGGCGTCGGCCAACGGCGGCGGGTCGGCGAGCAGGCGTTCGAGCCGGGCGACGAGTCGTCCGCGGGCCGACGCCAGGCCGTGCTCGCCGATCTCGTCCGCGTTCGCGCGGTCCCGCAGGGCGAGGCCGTCCTGCAGGACCGCCTGCACTTCGCCCGCCCAGGGGCTGTCGGGATGTGCGGCCTGCAAGTGCTTGCACCGCCGGAGCAGGTGGGCCAGGCACGTCTGGTGCGGCGCGTTCTTGAAGCCGCGGTAGGCGACCCACCCGTCCCGCACCAGCACGCCGGCGAAGTCGGGGCCGAGAATCTTCGCGGCCTCCTTGAACCCCCGGCCCTCGCAGATGGCGTAGACCGTCGTCTCCGGCGTGGTGAAGGCCCACAGCCAGTGCTTGACCGCCTTCACCCGCCAGCCGGTCTCGTCCGGCGTGACCACCGGACTGCAACGGACCTGCTCGCACAGCTTCGCATACGCCGGCGCCGCCATGGCGCCGGTGCGGTGCAGCAGCCGGACCACGGCGCCCTTGGTCACGTGCAGGCCGAACCGGGTGCGCAGAACGCGGACGACCTTCTCCAGCGGCATGCCCAGTTCGGTGTGCAGTTCGACGACCAGCGCGGCCACGTTCGGACCCAGTTGGACGGAGGCCGCGCCCAACGCGTCGGAAGTCTGCAGAGCGTGCCGGCCCTGCACCCGCCGCCGGCACGCCGAGCAATGACCCACCTCGACGTCGAAGCGCCGCACGAGAGGACGCACCTCCGGCAGGTCTTCCTGATACTGCGACGCCGTGCGGGTCACCACGACCGCTTCGCCGCAGTCCGGACACGTCGTCGGGGCCGGAGCCGCGTGCGTCTCGTCAACCCGCGTCGGCGGCCGGCGGCGGCCCTGCTTCCCATACTCCGACCCGGCGCGCCGGCCGGGGCGCCCGCCGCGGCCCTGCGGACGGTCCTTGGCGAAGGGGGCCGCCTGCCGGCGGCTGGCGCGCTGCGCCGCCTCGAGCTCCTTCTCCAGATGCTCGCTACGGCGCTTCCAGTGGTCCCGCTCCTCGATCAGCCGCGCCTTGTCTCGTTCGAGACGTTCGATGATCCGCACGTCCCGAGGGTCCCGCTGCCGCCGGGAACCGGTCGAATCGCCGCGGCCGGCCTGCTTGCGCGCCATGATCCACGTATCGGCACATGCCCGCCGCACCTGCACACCTTTTCAGGGATTTTCCGTCACAACCCGGTAACCGAAGACCCGGACGTTTCATCGGACGGTCGAGGTTGGCGTTTCTGCCGCTTCGGTCTGATAGTGACCGGAAAGACCGAGGAGCAGTGCTTGCCGAAACTCTTCCGATCGTTCTTGAAGACCGGAAGATGTTCTTTCGAGGTAATCAGGAAAATCGGTCAGCGATCACCGATCGAATCGTCGAGACGCCGGCTTCGAATGATCGGAAGCGGAAAAGCAATTCCCAACAGGGACGAGGAGGAGATAGGTCTTCCGGCCCGCGGGTTCCTGTCGTCCGGGACCGATACGAACTTCGTGATTCTGGTCGACGATCTTGAACGAAGAAGGTCCAGGAAAAGCCGGCAGATATTCGACCGGTACCGCTCGGCCCTGGACACGATGCTTCGGCCGGACCAGGCCCGCCGGGCATCCGTGCATTTTCTCGTGAACATGCTGGAGGCTTATTATTTCGCGGACGCGCGGGCCGTGAACGCGGCGCTCGGCACGGAGATCGAGGATTACCAGGGAGACGTCGAAACGATTCGACATCCCAAGAACGAACTGACGAGGCTGTCTCCGGGATTCGATGAAGTGGAGGACGGATGCCGGATTCTCGATACGCTCGATGCGGTCCATGTACTGTCGCGAAAAGAGACGTGCTCCTCCCTGCGGACCATGTTCGCCTGGATCTGCAGAGTCGCCGGTGAACCGGACGGCGAGGCATATCAGCTTTCGGAGGGGCGCTACAGCGAGGTGACCAGAAATCAGATTCCCGCCTCGGCGCCGTAAGGGTCAACAAAAGTCGCCTGCCGCGGGCGCCTCGTCGGCTACGGCAGGCGTCGCGGCGGGAACCTGCGCGGCAGCGTGCTCCGAACTCTTGGAACGCCCGGTCGGTGCAGCGTCGCACGGGCGCCCGCTCGGCGAGTCGGCGGTACCGCGCCGCGGGTGCGGACCGCAAGGAGTCACCGGTGTGATGCGCGTCGGTTACGGAATCGCCCCCGAAGATCGTCGACGAACGACTTCAGCGACGAATCGCTTCGGCCGGCGCGGTAGAGGTTCATCGCGTTCACGAGCTCGGCGGCGAACTCGATGCCGCCCAGCGTCGCCGGTTGATTCCCCCGGCGGATCGCCTCCGCGAGGAGTCGCTTGTAGTGCGCACGCTCGCATTTCTCGCGGCCGACCACCGGCCGATGCCCGACGACCGCGTGAAACGAATCGGGATCCGCCAGGAACCAGCGTTCGACGTGAGGATTCGGACTGCCGATGACGAGCCGGTCCAGGAGCCGGGGTCGCGTCGCCTTCCGAATCTCTTCCCGCTTCTTCCGCGCCGGCGAACAGTTGCCGTCGATGACGACGACGACCAGATCGGGGACTCGGTCCGCCAACGCCCCCTTTTCGACCAACGTCTGATAGGCGCCGAACTCGGCCAGCGCGCGCGGGTGGCCGCCGCGCGCCGAGCGGGCCTGCGCCCGCGCCGAAACCTGCTCCTCCCGCGCGACCCGGGCGACCAGCGCGCGGACGAACACTTCGTGCGCGACGTCCTCGACGAACAGATCCACGGTCAGCGGATCGCTACTCATCGATCAGGCCCCGCAGCAGCAGGTTCTCGAACGGACCGTCCTCGGTGGGACTGGTGAGCGCCGCGGCGATCTCGGAGTCGTTGAGCAACGGTCCGGTCACGTCGAACGGTTCGACCGCCGTGGCCTGGCCGATGCGCCGCACGTTGAACAGACCGACGTCCCCGGCCGCGGACGAGGCGTGCCTCAGCACGGCGTCGCAGAACAAGGGCGAGTGGGTCGTGACGACGACCTGCCGGCCGCGGTCCGAAGCCAGCGACGTCAGGAGGCGGGCGATCAGATCGAGCCGGCGCGGGTGGACGCCGTTCTCCGGCTCCTCGAAGGCGAGCAGGGAGCCTCCCCACGGGTTCACGGCGATGGCGCACAGGGCCAGCACGCGCAGCGTGCCCTCGGAGACGATGCGGGACGAGTACTCCACGCCGCCCTGCCGGATGAGGATGTCGAGCATGCCGCGGCGCTCGTCCAGGACCACGGCCAGCGACTCGACGCTGGGCACGAGCGCGCGGAGCGTACGGGAAACGGCTTCGAAGTGTTTCGGCTCCTCGGCCCGCAGCTTGTACAGGAAGGGGCCGACGTCCTGGCCGTGCACGCCGACGTCGAAGACGTCGGCCGGCGGCCGGGGTGTCCGCATCGCCAGTCCGGGATCGAGATAGTGCGCGCACCACTCGCCCAGCTCGCCGCGGACGGCTTCCAGCCCGCGGTACTCGTCGCCGGCGAGACTGCGATCGGACAGGATCGAATGGTTCATGCCGACCGGCTCCTCGCGCGGGTGGGCCGGCTTGCCCTTGCGCCGCACGCGGAGCTTCGAATCCACGCGCTCGATGGCCGGCGCGCCCTTGGGCTTGCCGGTCTTTCCCAGGAGCGCCAGGTACTCGTCGGCGACCCCGAGACGGCCCGAACGCAATTCGATGCTCGGTTCGACGCGGTAGCGGTAGCGCTCGGCGCCCACGGCGAGGTCGGCCTCGAGCGAGAACCGGGCGTGCTCCTGCTGCAGCAGCGCCGGCAGGCCGCCGGGCGGGAACGAGAACGCCTCGAAGGCGTGGCCGCGCACCGGCAGCGGCCGGTCCAGCACGTCGGAGAGCGTGCGCACGTTACCGATCCAGGACAACGCGGCGACGGCGTCCAGCAGGTTGCTCTTGCCGGCCGCGTTCGGACCGAAGAGCACCGTCAGACGCGGAAACTCGACGCTCACGTCCAGAAGCGACTTGAAGTTGCGGACGGTCAGCTTCTTCAGCATGCCTGCTGCCTCGGATCGGACGATCGATTTCGCTCTTACCCGGACACGGACTCCTGAGCACCTCTATTGCAAGAGCTCCTCACGAGGAGATTCCTCTTTCTCCGCGTGAAGGCACCGCTACGGCGGGTCGAATATACCTTCCCGGGTGGACGGTCGATCAGATGCCTGTTCTTGAAGTCGTGTTGCAGTTTATCGTCGTTCGAGTACAGCAAACGAGCTCCGCCGACCAACGCCAAGGCGACGACATGCCCGTCGTTCGATCGACACGCCTCCCGGTTGGCCAACCGAACCGCCTCCGCCTCCACCAGCGCGTCACCCACGCGCGTCGCCAGCCCCGAGAGTGCGGCCGCCTGCCACCACAAGCGGAAACTCTCGTTGCGGGCAAGCTCCTTCAGCAACTTACCCCCACCGATCAGCCGTCCCCTACCGGAATCGATCCACTTGAAGAACTCCTGGCCGGCCGGCGACCGGCGTTTCCCGAACACCTCGTGTACGACATCGTTGTCCAGAACGGCGCACATTATCAGAGCCCCAAGGAACGCCGCGTTTCGTCCATGAAGAAGCGGCGGTAACCCGGCGGCGCGTTCAGCACGTTCCCCTCCCCGTCCAGCCGCAGGGAGTGGATCCGCACGTCCAGGTTGCCGCGCTCGAAGAACAGGATCGACACGTCGTCGGGCTTCAAATTCCCCTTGCCGTCGCGCACGTCCATGCGCACGCGGTCGAGCAGGTGGTCGCTGTGGGTCTCGATCACCAGTTGCCGCCGCCGGCCGGCGATCCGGCAGAACAGGCTCCCGAGGGCCGCCTGCGCGCTGGGATGCAGATGGACCTCCGGCTGCTGCAGCAGGAACATCGGCGTCTCGCTGTCCCGGAACAGCTCGGTGATGACCGGCAGCACCTGGCTGACGCCGTAGCCGACGTCGATCAGGTTGCGCAACGGCCCCTTCGCGCGTGGGGCGAACTTCCGGACGTGCATCTGGAACGGCTCGCTGCCGCGCTTGCCCAACGGCTTCACCGCGATTTCGTCGAAGAGTCCGGCTTCCTGTCCGAATTTCTCGAGAGCATCCTTCAGTGCTTTCCACGATCTCTTGTCTTCGAAGAACGCCGTGGAGAGGTACATCGGGATGGTCTCGCCCTCGGGGTCGTGGACGGGGCGGGACGGATCGTAGGTCCTGCGCGGCTTGGAGCGCACCGGCGCGCTGGCGAACGGTCTGGCATCGTGGAAGTCGGCATCGAACTCGAAAACGAGGTCTCCCACTCGCTCCACGTCGGCGCGGGTCACGCTCGCGGAGTCTCCGACCGGTTGCAGGTTGTCTTCCTCCCTGAACATGAAATAGGCGTAGCGCGACGAAGACAAGTCATGACGTGCCAGAAATCGCGCGTCTCGTTCAGCAGGCGCCGACCACGACCATTCACCGTTCCGGGTCCGGTAGCGTATTTCCAGCGGCGCGTCGCCGGCGGCCAGAATCGTGACTTTTGCACTCTTCTGTTCAAAGAACCATCGAACTGGCGCCGGTGCGGTCCCTTTGCGGCCGAACGTGACTTCGAAGCGGAGGCGCCGGCGGTCGGACCCTGCCACCTTCCGGCGCCGGCCGGCGACTTTCGGTACGGCGTCGAATCCCGCTCTGAACTCCTGCGCCCGGCCACTTCGCCCGCCGCGGTAGTGGGCGATCTCGTCGAAGCTGCCCAAGTCGTAGGGCGCCTCCTTGAAGTCGGGAACCACCACGCCCAGGTACGCGGCGTCCCACAGGGCGCGCAGCAGCGCCAGGAACGAGGTCTTGCCGGTGCTGTTCTCGCCCACCAGCAGCGTGAGGGGGGCCAGGCGCGCCTGCTGCTCGTCCCGGAAGCAGCGGAAGTTCTCCAGCGTGACTTGGTTCATGTCGCTGCTCCTGTTCGTCCGCGCCCGCGGCGGCCGGGCGCAGCGTGTTTCAGTGCGGCCACGTGCGCCGCGGGCGCGTGATCCGGATTCGCCCGCCGCGAATCGTAACGAACGCCCGCCCCGCGCGGCCACCCGCCCGAGCGGCGGCCGGCGCAGTGGTCGACGAGGAACTTCACGACTTCGCCACCGAGACGGCGGCCGGCGTGTCGCCGGCGACCACCGCATGCGCCCAGGCGATGCAGGCGCGGACGTCGTCGGCCTCCAGCCTCGGGTAGTCGTCCAGCAGCTCTTCCGTCGTGACGCCCTGGGCGAGCAGGCTCAGGATCAGCTCGACCGACAGCCGCATGTCCCGCACGATCGGCTTGCCGCCGAAGACGTCCGGCCGCACGGTGATGCGCTTCAGCAGTTCGGAATGGCTCATGCTTGCGGCTCCTTTCGTGGGCCGGCGGCCTTCCCCGGCCGCCGGTTCGGGTTGCGGTCAGCGCGGCGCGGCCAGCAGCATGGCGTCGAGCAGGCGCTTCTCTTCGCTGTCGCGGGGGTAGAGGGCCGACAGCGCGTTCGACAGGCGCAGGAAGTCGGGGCCGCGCTCGTGCTCGGACTTCAGCAGCGCGTGCAGCGCGGCCGTCTGGCCGCCGGCCTGGAGCAGCATGCCGGTGTGGACGCGGTCCAGCGTCGTGGCCCCGGCGGGCGCGGCGGAACGGTCCGCGGCCGGGCCGCCGGGGTCGCCGTAACGGGGCCGCGGCTCGCGGACGGCGGCCGGCGCGGCTTCCGGGCGGTCGGGAAACAGCATGCCCTGCAGGGGGCCGGGGCCGGCCGCCGCGCGCTCGATCCAGGCGGCGACGGCCCGCGCGCCGCCTTCGCCGAAGAGGGTGCGCGCCCGCTCGTGCACCGGCAGCAGGCGGACGACGCCCTTTTTCGTCTCAATGGTGCGCTTCTCCCACTTCGGCAGGTCGATGCCGAGCGGCTGCGCGAAGCGGCGCACCACGTCGAAGACCAGCGCGAAGCCCGTCGCCTTGCCGCCGGGGGCGTCGTCGGCGTCCCCGTCGTCCGCGCCCGCGTCGGAGGCGTCCCCCGCGCCGCCGTCTTCCTCGCCCGCGTCGGTGGCCTGGAGCGTCCAGAGGAAGAGCGCGGTCAGCCGGGCGTCTTCTTCGAGCGCACCGGCGAGTCCGTTGCGGGCGCGCGCCTCGGCCGCGCCGAGTATGTTCTCCAGCGCGGTGCGGCCGACGACCTCCCACACCCGTTCGAGGTATTCGGCCAGCCCCACTTCGCGCCCGTCCGGGGTCTCGACCGACGGGTGGCGGCTGAAGATCTCCAGAGCCGGGCCGATGCAGGCGAACACCAGGTCGGCGCCCCGGACGCCCTCGCCCTGCAGGCGCTCCATCCACTCGCCGACGCGCGGCGGCAGTTCCCGCAGCACGTCGGCCCAGTCGCCGACCGGCGCGTCGGCGGGGCGGGGCCGGCAGATCAGGTGGACGCTGGTGGCCAGCGCGGCGGAGTCGCGGGCGCGCAGGCGCGAACCCATCTCGGTGGCGATGGGCCACGAGCCGGTGATGGTCCAGCCGCCGCGGATCAGGCCGGCGAGCAGGGCCTCCCAGCCCTCGGTGGTCTTGTGGGCGAAGACGACCGAGCCGATGCCGTCCTCGTGCAGCACGCGGCGCCCCTCGGCGAAGGCCCGGCCCATCGTCTCCTCGAAGAACGCGCGATCCTTGACGCGGCCTTCACACGTCTTCGTCTCGTCCTGCACCGCCTCGCGGGTCTTGGGCGACAGCGGGTTGGCCGGGTCGAAGGGGTCGCGCAGCAGCGGGTGACCGGGCAGCGCGCGCTTCAGCCAGACGAGGAAGAAGTCGGAGAGGTCCGAGTAAGGGATCGCGTCGTAGTAGGGCGGGTCGGTGAACCAGACGCCGGCGGTTTCGTCGGGCAGGGGGTGGTCAGTTGCGTCGGCGGCTTGAATCTGCGCGGTATGCACGCTGTGGGATGCACCGACGACATCTCCTAAAATGGAATATCCACTTTTCCAGTTGCCGGGAGCCTCGGCCGTCACCACAATCTCCGCGAAGTCCCATACTATCGGTAACGCTTGTCGTCCGAAGGTGTGTTGCATCTTCTCGGCGGCCGCATTCCATCGCGTCAGGGACATATTGCTCATTGCTACACGGTTGAACGCACAAGCCAATTCCATATTGAAGGGTGGATAGTCAGTTGCCGGCGAATTTTCCAAAGTTCCTAACGACCGGCAGTCTATCTTGGCGCGAAGATCCACCAACGCCGCCTTCTGCCGCGCCGTGAACAGATCGCCCCATTGAAACATCCCGTAGCGTTGCACGCTGAACGCACGGCCCGCGCCGGACCCTCCACCTGTCGGCGTCGGCTCGTCCGGCACCGGACACAACCCCTGCTTCCCGCCGCGCTCCCACTCGTCGAGCATCCCCGCCAGCCGCGCCTGCGCCGCGCGCACGGCGGCGTAGTCCGTGTCGGCCGGCAGCCGGTAGTGCCGTCCCGTCTCGCCCGGCCGCAGCGTCACCACCGCCGTCAGGCGCGCGCCGCCGATCCGCCGGCCGGCGTCGTCGAACACCGCGTCGGCGCCGCCCCGCTGCGCGGCGAGCTGCGCCCGGACTCGCTCCGGCGGCAGGACGACCTGGCAGCACGGGCAGGCCGCCTTGGCCCGCGCCACCGTGCCCGCGGGCACGTCCCGGTCCGCGGCGGGTTCGAAGATCTCGAAGTCGACCCGCGGCGGCTCGTTCCGGGGCCGCACGACGCGGGGCCGCAGCGCCCGCCGACGCTTCGCCTTCCTGCACAGCCAGAACGACCGCAGCAGCGGAATCTCGGCCCCGCAATTCGGCGCCTCGCAGCGAACCGTCCGCGCCCACAGGTACGCGATGGGCGTCGCCCCGTCCGGGTCCGGCGGGTAGAGGCCGGCCAGCTCCTTCTCGGCCGCCGCCTTGATCTCGCCGCCCGCGCGCCGCAGCTCGTCGGCCAGCCCCGGCCCGCGGCGCGGGATCTCCTCCAGCATCACCTTCAGGATCAGGCACGCCACCGGGTTCAGGTCGCTGGCGAACGCCTCGCAGCCCAGCCGCAGCGCCTCCAGCGGAATCGACCCGCCGCCCGCGAACGGGTCCACCACCAGCGGCGCTTCGTCCGGGTGCGCGGCCCGCACCAGCTCGCGCGCGACGCGCAGATACGTCCGGTCCGCCGCCATGTTCCAGTCGGCGAACGAACCGATGAACCAGAGCAGCGCCCTGCGCAGTTCCGCAACGTCCGCCGGCGGCTGGCGGACCGCGCCCAGGATCTCCGGCGCCCGCGCCCGGAACGCCGCCGGGCAGGCGGGGTCGCCCGGGTCGGGCAGCAGCAGGGCCAGCAGCACCGCGCGGCTCGACGCCAGCGGCCGGCGCGCCCACCACAGGTGCAGCGTAGACGGATGTCCGTGGCGGATCGACTTCTCCCGCGCCGCGTGCCGCGACACGACAGCGATCGGGAAGTCCACCTCGGCGAGGCGCCGGCACTCGCGCGGGATCATCGGCCGCGTCCGGCCTCGGTCCTCTTCCGCGGCGCGATGGGCTCCACCGGCCGCGGGGTCAACTTGACCAGCTTCCGGTCGCCGGCGCGCTCGCGTTTCCTGGCCTCCTCGGCCAGGGCGCGCACGTCGTAGTCGTGCCGCGCGGCCAATCGCTCGCGAGTGGCGCGCAGTTCCTCCATGATGGGGTCACGGTGCACGTTCATCCTCCCAACGGCTCCTTCGGGTTCCGGCGTCGTCCGCGGTACGGCGTATTCGCACTTTTTCTCTCGTGACGACGACGATTGCGCCGGTGCTGAGCGCGCCGGCATGGCGTTCGAGCAGCTGGCGCATGGCGACGACCTTTTCCGCGACGCTCATTTCGACGAAGCGAACGATGCAGGGATGCGGCAAGCGGCGCACGAACACCAGTTCGCCGAAATCCTTGTCCTCGGTCAGGAGAACCCGTCCTTCTTCGCGCGCCAGCGCAAGCAGCGCTTCGTCGGCGGCTCGCGGGTCCACGTCCCGGCCCGACAGAACGTCGTGGCCCAATCCCTCCAGCAGATCATGCAGGCTGCGGGACGCCACGCAGGCGTCGAGCAGAAACCTCACCGCTCGATGACCGCGACGCGATCGTACACCTGCTCACCGGCGACAGTGCGATAGGCGAACAGCAGACAGGCCCGGATGTCCTCGGGCTCCAGAAAAGGGTATTCCCGGAGGATCGTTTCCGGGGTGTCTCCGGCCGAGAGCATGGCCAGGACGTGTTCGACGGCGATCCGCATACCGCGAATCACGGGCTTGCCGCCGAACACGTCGGCGCGCACCGTGATGCGTTCGAGCAGTTCCGTATCGGTGCTCATTGGTTCCCCTCGCCTCGATCTTCCCGATTCTACTTCTCTTCCGTGCTCCCGGGAGTCCGCCGCCCGCGATCAGCCACTCGCGCGGGCCGTCGGCGGGCCGGCGCTCAGGCGGATTCATACACGGTCCTTCCCTCACGTAGCGCCGGCTTGATGATCAGCGCGTGGCTGTCGCGGTAGCGGGCCACGTCGGCCGTGGACACCACCAGCGCGTCGACGGGAACGCCCACGCCTCCCAGACGGCCGTAGATCCGGCGCATCAGATCGAGAGCGTCCGCGCGGTCGCTGACGATCAGCAGGTCCACGTCGCCGTGGCGCGTCATCTCCCCGCGGGCCGCCGACCCGAACAGGACGATGCGCTCGGGTTGCGCGACTTCAACGACGCGGCGAATGATCTCGTCCAGATGTCCGGATCGAGGGTTGAACCGCCGGGCGCGCGCCGGTCGTGTGTCGCGGGCCGGCGGTTCACGCCGTCCTTCCCGGCCGGCCGTTCACGAACCATCGTCGCCCCCTGTTTCGTCGTCGTACGCCGTACCGCGCCGGCCGCGGACCAACCCCTCGGAGATCAGGCAGGCCGCGGACGCCGCGCAGGCGGCGAGCGGAACCTCACCGCTCGATGACCGCGACGCGATCGTACACCTGCTCACCGGCGACAGTGCGACAGGCGAACAGCAGACAGGCCCGGATGTCCTCGGGCTCCAGAAAAGGGTATTCCCGGAGGATCGTTTCCGGGGTGTCTCCGGCCGAGAGCATGGCCAGAACGTGCTCCACGGCGACCCGCATGCCGCGAATCACGGGCTTGCCGCCGAACACGCCGGCGCGCACCGTGATGCGTTCGAGCAGTTCCGCATCGGTCGCCGACACCGCCGAGCTGTCGATGATCACCTGGGCAAACCCCGTTCGTCGTAGAGCAGGTCGCCATGCTCGGCGGCGGAGGATCCCGGCCCGAGCAACTTGGCGCAGCGTTCCCCGATGGCGAGCAGATCCTCGGCGCGCGCACGCACGTCCCGCCGGCGCCTTTCGCGCGCAAGCCGCTCGCGCAAGGCGACGGTTACCGCGCCGGCCACCGACTCGCCGGTCAGTTCGGCCAGATCGCCGGCGAGCCGGCAGGTTTCCTCGTTTTCAATGTGGAGGTTCATCGCGGTCATGCGCGGCGGCGGGGCCAGTCGATGCGCCGACCGGGGCTGTCGGGCGGCCGGTCGCAGAGCCACTCCTCGAACAGCCGATCGATTTCCGCCTCGCTCGCGCCGGGATGGCGGCGGCGGAGGTTCTGGCGCTGCAACGCCATGCCTGCATCGGCCAGATCGAGGGTGACGCGCAGTTTCTCGGCGAGGGACGCCGCGGCGCGCCTGGAGCCCATGGCCAGACTGTAAGGCGTGGCGCGGCGCGGCGCAAGCCTGGTCGTCAGGCCCTCGTCTCCGGCTCCGCGAGGCCGGAAGTCCGCGGCGATTCCAGGTATCGCGCCCCCATCGCGCCCCTATCGCGCCCCTATCGCGCCCCTATCGCGCCCCCATAGCGCCCCCATAGCGCCCCTATGGCGCCCCCCCGGGCGCTATTCAGCGATCCTGCTCTCGTACCCGGCGTTTCCAGCGCGCCGACGGCCCGCGGCCCGTGGACATGGCGAACTGGAGCTCCCTCAACTTTTCCAGCGCTCTTCGCAACTTGCGATCGCTGACGGACGAACCCAAACCGGCGTGAAGCTCCCGGCGGGTCAACCCGCCGTCGGCGCGTTCCAGCAACCTGAGAATCGCGATCCGCAGATCGGCCGGCACGGTCTCGCCTTGCGTTAGCGGCACGGCGGCCCGGGCAGGCCGGAACCGGACGGTCACGCACCCGCCGCCTTCCTCGATCTCCGGCGCCGGCAGACCGGCGGCGGCCGACAGCGCCCCGGCTGCTACGCTCCGCCCCAGCGGTGCTGCACGTACTTCACCGCCTCGTCCACCGGCAGCGGCCGCGTGCCGTTGCCGGCGCGGAGGAAGAAGACCGCCTGCTGCTGCTCGTCGACGTAGACCGGGTGGTCGCTCGGGTCGACCGAGACGTGGCAGACGTCCTGGCCGTCGATCTCGTTGAAGGTGACGGTCAGGAACGTCGACACCGATTCGCCGAGGTCCCGCGCGACGATCTGCTGAAGGTGCTGCTCGAACCCGTCGCGGTCCTTCCTCCGGAGCGTCTCGTAGTCGGCCTTCAGCCCGGCGGGGGCGCCGGCGTCGTCGACGCCCACGAGCAACGTGCCGCCGTCCGCGTTGAGGAAGCCGGCGAGCGTCTTGGCGATCACCTTTTCGAGCTGCTTGTTGACCCGCTCCTCGCGCCGGTCCCAGCGCAGGCTCGACTTGAACTCGATGCGGTCGTTCTCGCCGGTCGCCATCAGGCGGCGCACCAGCGACTCGTCGACCAGCGAGGCGGCGTCGTCCGGGGCCCAGCCCGCGATGAACTCGTTCATCGCCTGCGCCAGGAGCCGGCGGCGGGCGGCCAGGAAGTCCTGGTAACGCTCCGGGGCCCAGAGGCTGCGGTCCATCGGGATCGACTGCGCCCGCAGCGCGCCCGGCTGGGTCTCCTCCACCTCCGGCAGGTACTCGTTCGGCGGGACGCCGGCCCGCGCCCGGTCCGGTTCCCGGGCGAGCGCCGCGCGGTTGGCCAGCTCGTTGATCGACTTGGTGGCGGCGCGGCCGTCGAACCCGGCCTGGCGGAGCACGCGGCGGGGGAAGACGTAGTGGCGGACGGATCCGTTGCGCCGGCCGACCGGCCGGTCGTACAGGCGGATGCCGGTGAACCAGTCCCGCGCCTCGTTCGCGCGGGCGAGCACCTGGCTGAAACGGCCGACCGCCGAGTCGATCCGGGCGCCGGCCAGGTCCGCCGCCTCCAGCACGACCCGCCCGCGTTCGCGGAGGATCGCGTTCTCCAGCTCGTGCGTCGGATCGACGTCGCGGCCGGACACCAGCGCCACGTCCTGCTGCAGCTTCGTTGCGGTCGAGCCGGAGTAGCGCGCCCACAGCCCGGCGAGGTAGAGCCAGCGGATGAAGCGCCGCCGCACCGCGTCGGTCGGGAAGTTCCCGCCGCGCCGGGCGAGGTACACCGTCGCCGGCACGAGCACGTTGTGCGTCGGCAGGTCGTCGAGGCCGTCGATGAACGCCTCGTGCCGCAGGACGCCGACGAGGTACCGGAACGCCGACTGCATCTCGACCCACGCCCGCTGCAGGTCCGACACCGGCGTCCTGACGAACGACCCTTCGAGCAGCACCGAGCCGGTCGCCACCGCCGCCAGACAGCGGACGAGGAAGTCGAAGTCGACGCCGAACCCCTGCCCGTCCATCTCAGCCCGGAACTCGCGCATCTCGCCGCGCGCCTCGGGCCAGATGCTGCAGACGTGCGCCAGGGCGAGGTCGGCCTTCGTGAGCGGGGTGCCCGCCCGGTTGACCCGGTTGAAGATCTCTACCACCTCGTCGACGCCGAACTCGTCACCGGTCACCTGGTCGACGGTGTAGACGTAGCTTCGGATCTGGTCCAGCCGGCTCAGGCGCGCCAGGTTGGCCTGCAGGACCTGCTGACTCTCGGCGTCGAGCGTGGGCAGGCGTTCGAGCAGCCCGTTGAGCGACTCCGCCAGAAACTCGTGGACGCCGATCCAGGCCGGGTTCTTCTCCATCAACGTCTTCTGCCAGAAGCGGAACTCCCCGGTCTGGACGTTGAAGTACAGGTCGAAGAACAGCTCCTCGCCCTCGTAGAAGGCGGGCGCCTTGCCCCGGAACAGCACGTAGAGCGTCGTCAGCCGCTGCTGGCCGTCGAGCAGCATCAGCGAGTGGCCGTCGCCGGCCGCCGCCCCGCCGCGCACGAGCGACGGCTTGTAGGTGCGCCAGACCAGCAGATGCCCGGTCGGGTGCTTCCGGTAGAGCGACCGCGCGAGGCCGCGCACCTGGTCCTTGTTCCAGACGTAACCCCGCTGAAACTCCGGCAGCAGGATCTCGCCGCGGCCGATCTGGTTCAGCAGGTCCTGGATCGACTTCACTTCATGCATTCGCGAACCACTCCTCCGGCCAAGCCTGCGCCCGGGTCGGGAAACGACGGTTGCCGACGGCGCGTAGCGTACCCGATCGGTCCGTGACGCCGGGACGAAGCAACGCCGCCGCCGCGCGCGGGCGGGTGGCGGCCGCACGGACCGGCTCGATCTACCAGGTAGCCGCTCGCCGCGCGCGGGCGGGTGGCGCCGAACCAGGAACGCTGTCGGCGCCGTGCGCGCGGCCGCCGCCGCGCGCGGGCGGGTGGCGCTAGTGCGCGGCCGCGTCGGCCGACAGCGCCGCGGCCGCCGCCGCGCGCGGGCGGGTGGCGCTTGGCCGGCGCGGCCATCGCCGGCGTCGGCAAGGCCGCCGCCGCGCGCGGGCGGGTGGCGCGACGTGGATCGCCCACCCGGACGAGAAGATCAGGCCGCCGCCGCGCGCGGGCGGGTGGCGCCCCGGCGCCGAATGCGCTACGATGCCGAAGATGCCGGATCGGAACACGCAATGGCTGATCGGCGCGATGCTCGCCTTCGCCGCGCTGGTCTGGACGCAGAACGGCGCGACCAACGCCCGGCTGGACGAGATCGTCGCTCGCCTGGGGCGGCTGGAAGTCGCCGTGGACGACAACCGCGCGGAGATCCGCGATCTCCGGAGCGAGATGAGCGATCTCCGGAGCGAGATGAGCGATCTCCGCACCGAGATCCGTGCCGAGATCCGCGAGCTTGACGCCCGCGTACGCGCCGTCGAGATCGAGTTGGGGAAGGTCAACCAACGGCTGGCCACGCTCGAGCGAGCCATCCTGCCCGACGCGCCGCCAGCCGGCTGAGCCCCGAAACGCCGGACGATCGGCGGCCCGGGTACCGCCGCGCGGCGGCGCGGCCGGCTCACTCGTTTCCTTCGCCCGGCGGCCCCGTCATCGCGCCGACGTCCAGATAGTAGTGCCGCACCTGCGTCACTTCGCGCCAGGGGAAACGGGCGGGGTTCGCCACCGGCTCCTGCAGCGTCGGCGTCCGGCGGCAGTCGGTGACCACGTACAGCCAGTAGCAGTCGGGGCGGTCCTCGGCCACCCGGCGCTCGTTGGGCGTCAGCAGAACCGTCCCGGTGGCGGCGGCGAGGCCCTTGACCTCGATGAGGCGCAGGTCGCCCGAGTCGGGGTCGAGGCTGGTCAGGTCGTAGCCGAGGTTCTTCGCGCTCACGTCCTCGACGCGCCGCCCCCGGCCCCGTTCGTGCTCCGTGACGACGCGCATGGCCGCCGCCTCGGTCGCCGGGTCGGGCTGGTGGCGGCGGACCTCGGCGGCGGCGCGGCCGGGGTGCGGGAGGACCAGCACGCTGGTCAGGCGCTCCACCGCCTGGAGCGAGAGGGCCTGCTGCCGCCGGAGTTCCTCGCGGCGGCGCGCGCGGCGGGCGGAGAGCTCGTCGTGCCGGGCCTCGGCCCGCGCGAGCCGGCCCTCGGCCCCCGGCCGGCCCTCGGCGGCGTCGGCGGCCGCGCGGCCGATCTCGTCGTCGGCGCGCTGCAGCAACTCGGTCAGCGAGAGCTCCACGTGCCGCGCGACGCGCCCGGTCTCGGCGGCGCGTTCGGCGCGCGCCGCCTCCAGGAGCGGCCGCAGGACGTGTTCCTGCATCCAGGCCGCCGGCTCGGGCCGGCGCGCGGCCGCCGGCAACTCGCCGGGGGCCGGGGCCGGGGTCAGGTCGCCGAGCGCGCCCGGTTCGCACGGCCGCGGCTCGCCGTCCCCGGCCAGCTCGAAGGCGAAGACCGTCTCGTGGACGACGCGCCCGAGTCCGTCGACGACCCGCGCGCGGCAGAAGTCGATGCGCGCCGGCGCGTCGTGCGCCAGCGAGTGGAAGACGGCGCGGGCGAGCGGCTCCCGGGCCCGCTCGCCCGCGTGGCGGCGCAGCGCCTCGAACAGCGGATGCCCCGGCGTCACCCATTCCAGCCCGTGCTTCCGCGCGGCGCCGCGGTCCGTGGTGCAGCGCGGATAGCGGGCGGCCAGCGGCGGCAGCCGCCAGCCGGGCTCGCGCTCGTAGCGGCGCAGCGCGGCGGGCGTGCGGCCCGGCTCGAAGGTGTGCGGCGGGCTGCCGGAGAAGGCCAGCTTCAACGCCGCCAGCGGGGCCGCGTCGCGCAGGAAGCGCGCTATCGTCTCGGGCACCACGCGCCGCTCGCGGGCGCGGGCGCGGCGCTCGACCAGCATCTCCAGGTTCAGCTTCTTCGACGCCAGCCCCTCCAGGGCGTTGCGGCAGATGTCGCGGAAGCGCCCCTCGTCGACGTCCCGCAGCAGGCGCTCCTCCAGGTCCTCGTCGCCGAGCCGCCCCGCGTAGTAGTCGCGCAGGACGCGCTCGACGCGGGCCGCCGGCAGCACCTCGCCGACCACGTTGAACACCGCGTCGTCGTCGAGCGCGTCGCGGATCTCCTGCAGCTTGTCGAGCAGCCGCTGCAGGACGCGCCCCTCGATGGTGTTCGTGGCCACGAAGTTGAAGATCAGGCAGTCCTTCCGCTGGCCGTAGCGGTGGATGCGCCCCATGCGCTGCTCGAGGCGGTTGGGGTTCCACGGGATGTCGTAGTTGAAGAGGACGTTCGAGACCTGCAGGTTGATGCCCTCGCCGGCCGCCTCGGTCGCCGCGAGCACCTGCGCGGCGCCGTCGCGGAAGCGCTGCTCGGCGTGCAGCCGCGTGCCCGGCTCGTCCCGGCCGCCGGGCTTCATGCCGCCGTGGATGCTCGCCACCCGGAAGCCCCAGGCGGAGAGCCGTTCGACGAGGTGGTCGAGCGTGTCCCGGAACTCGGTGAAGAGGACGAGACGCCGGTCCGGCCGGTCGAAGAAGCCCTGGCCGCGCAGCAGGTCTTCCAGCTTCGCCAGCTTCGCCTCGGCGCCCGCGCGCTCGACGTCCCGCGCGCGGACGGCCAGCGCCCGCAGCTCGGCGACCTCCTCGCGCACCCGGCCGGCGTCGCCGGCCAGCGTGACCGCGTCGAGCAGCCGCTCGAGCCGTTCGCGGTCGCGGTCCTCCATCTCGTCGAGCTCGTCGAGGCTGGGGATCTCCGGCGGCGCGGCCCGCGCGAGGTCCTCGGCCTCGGCGAGCCCGCGCTCCAGCCGCTCCGCGCGGTTCGACAGGCTGCGCCCGATGGCTCGCGCGCTCGACGTCAGGCGCCGCTGGTAGAGCGCCATCAGGAAGCCCACGGCGCGGGCGCGCCGGTCGTCGCCGGCCGCCGCGGCGCGGGCGCTCTGGCGCTTCACGAAGCGCGTCACGTCGCCGTACAGCGCGAACTCCGGGCCGTCGACGGCGAAGTCCACCGTGCGGGGGATGCGCCGGGTGAAGATCTTCCGCGTGACCCGGCGCCCGTCCGCGTCCCGCTCCGGGAAGTGGACCATCGCCTCCTTGGTGCGCCGCAGGTAGAACGGCGCGCGCCCGTCGTCCATCGCCTGCCGGATCGAGCGCACGTCGGCGTACGCGTCGCGGTCGAGGAGCTGGAGGAAGAGCGAGAAGTTGTCGGGGTCGCCCTTGTGCGGCGTCGCGGTCAGCAGCAGCAGGTGGTCGGACGCGTCCCGCAGCAGCTCGCCCAGCTTGTAGCGCCGGCTCTTGTGCGACTCGTCCCGCGCCGACATGCGGTGCGCCTCGTCGACGACGACCAGGTCCCAGCGCGCCTGCCGCAGGCCCGGCAGGACATCGTCGCGCTTGGCCAGATCGAGCGAGGTCACCACCTTCGGCTGCCGCAGCCACTGGTTCACGCCGAACTGCTCGCGCAGGCCGCCGCCCTTCAGCACGACGAACGTCTCGTCGAACTTCTCCCGCAGCTCGCGCTGCCACTGGAAGGCGAGGTTCGACGGGGCGACGACGAGGATGCGCTCGGCGAGGCCGCGCAACTGCAGCTCGCGGATCAGCAGCCCGGCCATGATCGTCTTGCCGGCGCCGGCGTCGTCGGCCAGCAGGAAGCGGACGCGGGCCAGCTTCAGCAGGTGGTCGTAGACCGCCTCCAACTGGTGCGGCAGCGGGTCGACGCGCGACACCGACAGCCCGAAGTACGGGTCGAACTCCCAGGCGATGCCCAGGACGTGGGCCTGCAAGCCGAGGCGCAGCAGCGCGCCGTCGCCGTCGTACGAGAAGCCGCCGTCCCGCACGCGCAGCCCGGCCAGCTCGGCCGCGCCCAGCGTGACCCTGCGGAAGCGCTCGGACCGCGCGCCGACCAGGCCCAGCGACCAGCCGCCGGGACCCGCCGGCGCCACGGTCTCCACCCGCATCGGCTCGTCGAAGAGCGGCCCGCTGAGGATCTGCCCTGCGCGGGGCGTGGCTGGAGGCGGCGTCATCCGTCGGGACCGGTGCGGCGTTCGCGCGTCCTCACTGTACAGCCTTGCCCACGCCGGCCGCGGCGCACAGCCGACACAGCGGCTCCTCGGGCGTTCGCGCGTCCTCACTGTACAGCCTTGCCCACGGAACGGGCGCGGACCCGGTGCGGCCGGTCCCCCGCGGAGACCGTGCGAGCACCTGCCGGTGAACATGGGTAGCGGCGACGACGCGGCCGCCCGGGGCTCCCCCGCGCGGGGCCGTTCCGGGGCGCGTCGGACGTTCGAGCGGGGCGCAGGCTTGACCTCGCGCGCCGCCTGTGCGACGTTACCCCGATCCGACGAATCAGCCCGGCCGCCCGTTCCCGCGGTCTCCAAGGAGGTTGCAGATGAGTGCTCGACGGTTCCGTTCGTTCGCGATGCCCCTCGCGGCGCTGGCCGTTCCGCTGCTGGCGGGCGCGCCCGCGGCCGCGCAGTCCAACGGGGACGACACCCGCACGCCGTGGGGCCACCCGGACCTGCAGGGCATCTGGAGCTCGTCCGGGGCCACGCCGATGGAGCGGCCGAGCGAGTTCCAGGGCCGCGAGACCCTGTCCGCCGAGGAGGTCGCGGAGATTCGGGAAGCGACCGAGGAGCGCGACCGGCGGCTCCTGCTCGCCGAGGCGCAGCGCACCGCGGCCGGCGGCAACGTGGGCGCCTACAACAACTTCTGGATGGAGCGCGGCGCGCGGACCAACCGCACGTCGATGCTGGTCGACCCGCCGGACGGCCGCTTCCCGCCGCTGACTCCGGAGGGCCAGAAGGCCCGCATCGGCCAGCCGCGCGGCGACGACACCTGGGAGGACCGGCACATCTGGGAGCGTTGCGTGACGCGCGGCGGGATGCCGAACGCGATGTTCCCGCGTTCGTACAACAACAACATGCAGGTCTTCCAGACCCCGGACCACGTCGTGATGCTGCTGGAGCAGGTGCACGAGGTGCGCGTGGTGCCGCTGGACGGACGCCCGCCGCTGGCGGACGGCATCGGCCAGTGGAACGGCGATTCGCGCGGGCACTGGGAGGGCGGCACGCTGGTGGTCGTGACCACCAACCTCGACCACCGGGTGAGCGCGCTGCAGCCCTGGTCGGCCTTCAGCTCGCACGACGGCTCCGGGGAGGACATGATGCTCGTCGAGCGGTTCACCCGCACCGGGCCCGAGACGCTCGAGTACGAGGTGCGGGTCCACGACCCGCGGATGTACACGCGGTCGTGGACGGTCGCCTACCCGTTCAGCCTCTCGCCCGACGTGATGTACGAGTACGCCTGCCACGAGGGCAACCTCGGCATGGAGGGCATCCTCGCGGGAGGCCGGGCCGAGGACGCGGAAGAGGCCCGCTGACGCGAGACGCTGCGCCGGGGGCCGGCCGGACCGCCCCCGGCGCTTCCCCGCGCCCGCGGCTCCCGCGGAGACCGTCGCGGCCCGCGTCAGCGCGCCAGGGGCGCGCGCGCCTTCACGAGTCTGCCCGCTCCCCGGCCGGCCCGCCGCGGGCCTCCAGCACCAGCGGCTCCGGCTCGGATTCGACCAGGTACCCGAACTCCTTCTCGAACCGCTCCCGCGACACGCCGACCGTCGCCGCCAGCTTCGCCAGCTCGTGCGGGTCTTCGAAGTCGTCGCGCCGCAGCCGGATCATGTAGCGGTGGGCGATGCGGTAGCGGGTGGATTCGACGTCGACCAGCCGGACCCGGAAACGCCCCTTGTCGCCGTCGATCAGGCGCTCGAACGGAATCGGCACGAACTGGCCGGCGTCGAGCGAGATCAGCGCCGCGTTGCCGCCCTGCAGCAGGTACTTCGCCGCGCAGTAGCCCAAGTCGCGGGTGTACTCCATGTCGGCCGGCACCGGATCGGCGCAGCGCAGCTCGTAGCCGACGTTCTTGGCGACGGTGGTGACCCGCAGTCCGAACTGCGCGAGGCGGGCCGCGGCCTGCGTCTTGAGGATCTCGCCCAGGTTCACCTCCGCGATGCGGACGTTGCCGTGCTCGTCCCGCTCGACGTCGGCGAGCTGCTTCAGGTCGTCGGGGTCCAGCTTCAGCACCAGCCCCTCGGCCAGCACCGCCACGCCGTCGCGGCGCCCCTCCGTCCAGCGCTTGATGATCGCGCCGGCGAGCGTGTCGACGACCGTCTTCAGGCGCACCCGCTCCCGGGGGAACGCTTCCGGAATCAGGGTCAGCGTGGCCCCCGCCGACTTGCCGACGCCGAGCGCGAGGTGCCCGGCCTTGCGGCCCATGGTGACCAGGAAGTACCAGCGGGAGGTGGTCTTGGCGTCGACCATCAGGTTCTTGACGATCTCGACGCCGTGGTGGCGGGCGGTCTGGAAGCCGAACGTCTCGACGTGCGACGGCAGGTCGAGGTCGTTGTCGATGGTCTTCGGCACGTGCACCACGCGCAGCCGGCCCGCGCCGACGCGCTCGAGCCGCATGGCGGAGAAGGCGGTGTCGTCGCCGCCGATGGTGATCAGCCGCGAGACGTTCAGCCGCAGCAGCGAGGTGACGACGTTCTCGAGCAGCTCGGGAGCGGTGGTCGGGTTGGCCCGCGACGTGCCGATCACCGAACCGCCGCGAAAGTGAATCCGGCTGACGGCGTCGATGGTCAGCGGGGTCACGTGGTCGACGTCGCCCCGCATGATCGACTCGAAGCCGTCGCGGATGCCCACCACCTCGACGTCCTCGAGGCAGCAGCGGATGGTCGCCGCCCCGATGACGCTGTTGATGCCGGGGGCCGGACCGCCGCCGACCAGGATCGCGACCTTCTCGTTGTGGCTCATCTGTCTTCCACGCCGGCCAGGCGGTCGAACAGATCGAGCTTCTGCCGGCGCACGCCGACCGTGATCCCGATTCGGGACCCCTCGTACTCCAGCCACTCGTCGGACTCCGTCTCGTACAGCGGCCACGTCGGGAGACCGTCGCCGTTGGGATCCCCGGTGCGCGCGAAGTTGACCCAGTGGCGCGACATCGTCCACGCGATCTCGCGGTCCCAGTGGGTCCAGTCGAGTCCCACGAGATCGACGTTGCCGAAGGCGTAGGCCAGGTCGCCGGAGTGGTACGCCCCGTAGCCGTCCGGCCCGTCCGGCAGGTCGATGGCCGCCCGCTCGGGCACGTAGAGGCGGAACACCGGCGGCGCGTGGCTGAAGAAGTAGAGGTACGCGTCGGCGCCCGCCGCCCGCACCGCGCGGGCCCAGGCGCGCATCTCCCAGACGAAGCTCCGGTCGGCCCGGATCGCCTGCGCGCCCCGCCGGGTCGACTTCTCGATCTCGGGCCCGTAGGCGGCCAGCACGGCGTCGGCGTCGGCGCCGTACCGCTCGCGCAGCGCCGCGGCCAGCTCCTCCTCGCTCCGCTCCGGCTCGCCGGCGTAGAGCGTGGTCCCCTCGTCGGCCAGCGCGCCGACGATGACCGGCACGTCGTTGTGCTCACCTGCCGCGAAGATCTCCGGAGCGGGCCGCGGCAGGAACCAGCCGTCGACGACGGCCCCGGACCCGAGGCTGGAATCGAGCACCGCCTCGGCGTCCAGCGCGCGCAGCGCCGCGAGCGCCTCGGCGCCGGCGCCCTCCACCCCGAGCTCGGCCGCCGCCGCCAGACCGGCCTCGTGCGCGGCGGACAGGTCGGGCCGGCCGCCGCGGAAGCAGCCCCCGGACTGGCCGATCGCCTTGTGGAAGAGACCGGCCGCCAGCGGCGAGGCCATCAGGTAGCAGACGCTCCACGAACCGGCCGACTGCCCGAAGATGGTCACGTTGCCCGGGTCGCCGCCGAACGCCGCGGCGTTGTCGCGCACCCATTCCAGGGCGGCCACCTTGTCGAGCAGCCCGTAGTTGCCCGACGAGGCGTGCGCCGACTCCGCGGTCAGCGCCGGGTGCGCCAGAAAGCCGAACGGTCCGAGGCGGTAGTTGATGGTGACCAGCACGACGCCCAGCCGGGCGAGCTCCGCGCCGTCGAAGATCTTCGCGCCGCCCCAGCCGCCGGTATGTCCTCCGCCGTGGAACCAGACCATCACCGGCCGCGCCTCGCCCGGATCGGCCGGATCGGCCGCGGTCCAGACGTTGAGGTGCAGGCAGTCCTCGTCACGGTCGAGGTCGCCCCGCGTGTAGATGGAGGACTCCGGCGTGGGCCGCTGCCAGCAGGCCGGCCCGAAGGCCGCGGCCGGACGCACGCCCTCCCAGGGCGCCGCGGGCCGCGGGGCGCGCCAGCGGCCGTCCCCCACCGGCGGCTCGGCGTAGGGCACGCCGCGGAACACGAGCACGTCGCCGCCGCCCTCGGCGCGCTCCCCTTCCAGGATCCCCAGGCTGGTCTCGACGATCGGCTCCGGCGGCTCGGTCTCGCCGGAACCGCACGCCGAGACGGCCAGAGCGCCGCACAGCAGCGCCGCGATGGGGTGGGTACGCATCAGGTTTTCCTTCCTTTCCTGTCCCGGACTCGCCCGGGCGCGTCGATCATGGACCGGCCGGCCCGGACTTGCAACCGCCGGCCCCCGGCCGCGCCCGGCGCCTGATTCACTCGATGTCGAAGTCGAAGGTCACGACGTCGCTGTCGCGGTAGCCGAGGCGTCCGCACTGGAAGCGCAGCGTCCAGAAGCGCATCCGGAACGGCCCGGTGTACAGCCGCCAGTGGAACGGCGCTTCGCGCTCGGTGGTGTAGACGATCGTCGATCCGGCCGTGTCGCAGCGGAGGTCGACGCGCGGCGCGACGTGGAACAGCCCCCCGGCCGGATAGCCGCCGGGCGTGGCGGCCGCCGGGGCGTCGGCCGGCCCGGCCGGCGGAGACGCGGAGACGTCCGAAACGCCGCCCGGCCCGCTCCTCCCCGCCGCCCCGGTCCCGGCGGGACGCGCATCGCGGCGCGCGGATCGTCCACGTCGCCCCGTCCCGACGCGATCCGCCGCCCCGGTCTCGGCGGGGCGCGCGTCGCGGCGGGCGCCGGCCGGCGCCCGCCCCTCCATGTACGCCGGCGGCGTCACGCCGGCCAGCGCCAACGCGGTCGGGGCCAGGTCCAGGACGCCGAAGGAGGCGTCGGGCCGGCCGGCGTCCGCCAGGGCCGCCATCCCGGCCGGCCAGCGGACGGCGACGGTCGACGCCGCGCCGTCCGCGCCGATCAGGAACACCGCCGTGTCCTCCAGCAGTCCGTCGGCCGCCAGCGCCGCGACGACGCGGCGCACCCGCCCGGCGGGATCCGGCTCCCGGCCGTCCGCGGGCGGGTTGAACATGGCGAAGAACGGCCGCGCGCCCGGCCGGCGCGGCCCGCCGCAGCCGAACGAGACCGTGCAGGGAGACTCCCAGTCCTTCTCCCGGCCGCGCCAGTCCGCGTCCGGGCCCGCCGCGTCCCAGGCGCCCAGCAGGCCGGGTTGCGCCAGGTCCGCGGCGGGAACCGGCCGGGCGCGCGCGGCGGCGTGGACGCCGCCGTCCACGCGCACGATCCCGACGGGGTCCGCCCGGCCGGGCGCCAGACGGTGCCCCGGCGGTCCGGCGCGGCTGGTGTAGTACCCGGCGCGGCGCAGCAGCTCCGGCAGCACCCTCACGCCCGCGGGCGGCGGCGCGGCGAAGCGGCCCGACGCCTCGTCGACGCCCAGCGCCGACGGACTCATGCCGGTCAGCAACGCCGCGCGCGCGGCGGCCGGGCCGGACGCGACGGCGGCCGTCTCGGAGACCGCCGCCGGGGCCGCCCCGAGGCCGCGGACGGCGTCGGCCGCGGCGAGCGAATCGGCGGCCACGACCCAGACGACGTTCGGCCGCGCCGCGCCCTCCGCGGCGGGCCGGACCCGCGCCGGCTCGCTTCCGCCCTGCCCGGCGCCGCCGGAACAGGCCGCCCCGAACGCCAGCGCGGCGGCCAGCCGCGCCGCGGCCGTCGTCGACCTCATCCGCCCATGATAAACCGCGGCTTCCGACCCCGCGAACGCCCGCCGGGTGCGGCGCTTCGCCGCCGGGCGCCGACGCTGGTATCATTGTCGAGTGTTCCGAAAGCTGGTCCGGGTCTCCAAACCGAGCGAGTGTCTCCGCCGATGACAAGAACGCACCCCGTTTCCCGCATCCTTCGAGCCGCCGCCGGGCTCGCCGCCGTCCTCCTGGCGTCGGCGGCCGTCCCGTCGTTCGCGCAGGGCGGCGACGCGCCGCGCGCCTGGGACGGCCGGCCGGACCTGAACGGGGTCTGGCAGACGATGAGCACGGCGAACTGGAACCTCGAGGATCATCCGTCCGGTCCCGGGCATCCCGACCTCGGCGCCGTCGGCGCGATCCCGCCCGGGCAGGGCGTGGTGGTCGGAGGAGAGATCCCCTACCGGGAAGAGGCCCGCCGGCAGCGGGACGAGAACTTCGCCAACCGCATGAGCGCCGACCCCGAGGCGAAGTGCTTCATGCCGGGCGTGCCGCGCGCCACCTACATGCCCTACCCCTTCCGGATCATCCAGGGCGACCGCAAGATCCTGATGATCTACGGCTTCGCCGACGCGAACCGGACCATCCACGTGGACCAGGATGTTCCGGAGCCGCCGCCGATCGACAGCTGGATGGGCCGCTCGCACGGCCGCTGGGAGGACGACACGCTGATCGTCGACGCCGAGGGCTTCAACGGCGAGGCGTGGTTCGACCGCGCCGGCAACTTCGCCAGCAACCAGTTGCGGGTGCGGGAACGCTACACGCCGCTGGGCCCGAACGTCATCCGCTACGAGGCGACGATCGAGGATCCGGCCGTCTTCACCCGGCCGTGGGACGTCAGCCTGCTGCTCTACCGCCGGCTGGAGGAGAACGCCCGGGTGCTGGAGTTCAAGTGCGTCGAGTACTCGGAGGACTTGCTGTACGGACATCTGCGCAGGGAGCCCACCCGCTGAATCGGTCGATCGGACCGCGGAGGAATCGCGACATGACACTGCAATCGACACGCGTTGCGCTTGCGCTCCTCGCCGTCGGAGCGTTCACCGGCGCCGCCCCGGACGACGTCCGGGCGGCGGACGCCGACTACCACCACGTCCACGTCACCTCGTCCGCGCCGCCCGAGTCGGTGCGCTGGTACGCGCGGCACCTCGACTGCGAAGCGGTCGCCGACCGAGGCGACACCGCCGACTGCCACGGCGTGGAGGTGACCTTCGTCCCGCAGCCGACCATGGGCGGCACGCAGGGCACCGGCGTCAACCACATCGGGTTCTCGTACCCCGACGTGACGGCCAAGATGGCCGAGCTGGAGGCGATCGGCGTGCGCGGCTCCGGCGTGCGGCTGCAGCGCTTCCCCGGCGGCGCGACGCTGCGCGAGGCGCCGGGCGGCTACCGGCACGGCTACATCTTCGACCCGTGGGGCACCCGCATCGAGCTGCTGGAAGACCCCGAGCGCCTCGGCTTCCACCACGTCCACCTGAGCGCGGCCGACCCGCAAGCGACCCTGGGCTGGTACGAGCGGACGTTCGGCGGCGAGCGGGCCGTGCACGCGGGCCGGGACGAGGGCCTGCGGTTCGGGGACGTCTGGATCTTCGCCTCCCGGCACCCGGAGGGCGTCCCGGCCACCACCGAGGGCCGCGCCATCGACCACATCGGCTTCGTGGTCGACGACCTCGAGGCCGCCGCGGCCGAGATGCGCGCCGCCGGGGTGGATTTCCTGGAAGGCCCGGCCGTGCCGGAGAACGCCCGCGCGGCGGTGCCCCGCGCCTTGATCCTCGGGCCCGACAACGTCCGGCTGGAGGTGGTCGAAACCGGGTACGCGGGCGAGGACGCCAGCGGCCTGGCGCCGGTGTTCGCGGACGTGACCGAGCCCTACGACACGCCGCGCACGCCGTGGGACGAGCCCGATCTGCAGGGCGTCTGGACCGGCAACGCCTCGCACGGCATCCCCCTCGAACGGCCCGAGGACCTAGCCGACCTCGACACGCTGACGCCGGAACAGGCGGCGGCGCGCCGCGAGCGCGGCACCCTCGGCAGCATCTGGGGCTACGAGCGCGAGTGGCGCGACACCACGCTGGGCTACGACCGCAACGCCCCGTCCACGCAGGTGGCGATGATCGTCGACCCGCCCGACGGCCGCATCCCCGCCCTGACGTCGGAGGGCGAACGCCGGGCGGCCCGGCTCGCCGCGGACCGCGGCCGCTACACCAACAGCAACATCGCCGGTCCGGAAGAGGCGACGCCGTTCGTCCGCTGCATCACGCGCGGGCTGCCGGCGCTGATGTTCCCGGGGGTCTACAACAACGGACTGCAGATCTTCCAGGGTCCGGGCTTCGTGGCGATCCAGAAGGAGATGATCCACGAGACGCGGGTGATCCCGACGACGCCGAGGCCGAAGGACGGGCCGCTGCTCACGTCGTGGCTCGGCAGCGCGCAGGGCCGCTGGGACGGCGACACGCTGGTGGTCGAGACGACCAACCTGAACGGCCGGGCGTCGTTCCGCGGGTCGAGCCCCGACATGATCCTGACCGAGCGGTTCACGCGCACCAGTCCGACGCGGATCGAGTACGAGTTCACGGTGGACGACCCCGTCGTCTGGACCGCGCCCTTCACCGGCCGCTTCACGTTCGACCGGGACGACGAGCAGTACGAGCTGGTCGAGTACGCCTGCCACGAGGGCAACTACGGCATGTTCAACATCCTGAGCGGCGCGCGGGCGCGCGACCGCGAGTCGGCGGAAGCAGCGAGGTGACCAACCGATGCGGAACAGACTGACACTCACCCTGGCGGGCGCCGCGCTCGCCCTCCTGGTGGCGGGCTCGGCCGCCGCGCATCACGCCTTCTCGGCCGAGTTCGACGCGACCAAGCCGGTCGCCCTGCGGGGCACGATCACCAAGATGGAGTGGATCAACCCGCACGCCTGGATGCACATCGACGTGACCCGGGAGGACGGCACGGTCGAGAGCTGGATGATCGAGGCCGGCCCCCCGGGAGCGCTCGTGCGCCGCGGCTGGCGCCGCGACTCGGTCATCCCCGGCACGGAGGTGCTCGTCGAGGGCTACCAGGCGATCGACGGCGCGTTTCGGGCCAACGGCCGGGACGTGACGTTCCCGGACGGAACCCGGCTCTTCGCCGGCTCGTCCGGCACCGGCGCCCCGCGCGACGGCCGGGACCCGACCGAGCCGCCGCGCTAGGAGTCTGCGCCGTAGAACGGCGCGGACTCCTGGAGCGGTCAGGATGGGCACCGAGCGGAGCCGCAAGGCGACGCTTGGTGGGCGCTAGGAGTCTGCGCCGTAGAACGGCGCGGACTCCTGGAGCGGTCAGGATGGGCACCGAGCGGAGCCGCAAGGCGACGCTTGGTGGGCGCTAGGCTCCTTCTCCACGCTCGTTCAGGCCCGCGAGGCGCGCCGCCGTCTCGCGGGCCTTCTTCGTGTACGGCCCTCCGCGGCGCCGCCCCCCGCGGGCGCCCGGGGCCGGAGCGGCCGATCAGCGGTCCGCATCCTCCAGGCGGGCGGTGCGCAGCATCCCCACGATCGACTTGTTGCCCTCGTGGCAGGCGAACTCGTAGATCGGCTGCTCGCGGCGCTGCAGCGGGACTTCCGCGGTCCAGGCCGACGCCCACGTCCCGGGGTCGGTCAGCGTGACGCGGTACGCCAGCGTGTCCGGCCCGGCGCGGGTGAACCGCTCCACCAGGTGCAGGCCCTCGGCGGAGCCGCGGTAGTAGCTGCGGGGCGAGAAGTTGGTCGTCTCGACGACCAGCGTGTCGCCCTCCCAGTGGCCGCGGGAGGCGCCGTTCCACTGGCGGACGCCCGCGGGCAGGCGCGGCCCTGCGCCGATCGGGATGATCCGCGCCTCGTGGAACGCCTCGCTGACGAAGGCCAGATGCGTCGGGGTCTGCACGATCTGGTAGAAGGTGTACGGCCCGGCGCCGAAGTTGCCGCCGAGCCGGGGGACCCCGGTGGTGATGCAGCGGTGGATGCTGCTCAGGTCCTCCGGCCCGGTCTTGAACTCCCAGCCGCGGTCGACGGCCGCCGCGCGCGCCTCGGCCGCCGGGGTGAGCGCGGGTATGCGCCCGTCCGGCGGGTCGACGACGAGAGACGTCCGGTCCGTGAACGTCACGTCGACCATCCCGATGGAGCTGCTGGTCGACCACGCGACGTAGGTCTCGACGTTTTGCAGCGCCGCGCGGAACGCGCTCTCCGGCGTGGCGAAGGCGCTGCGGCCGGCGGCGAAGATGCGGTCGGCGCGCGCGGCGAGCGTGGCGACCTCCTCCGGGGTCAGATGCGAGCGGCCGGCCAGCTCCGGCAGCCGTTCGAGCGGGGTGGCCACGTTGTTCAGCCAGACCCCCTGCAGATCGGGGCGGCCGTCCGCGGTGCGCGGCGGCTCCCACGCATCCGCGGTCTGTCCGAACGACGGCAGGACCGTCCACGCCGCGACCGCCGGCGCCAGCAACGAGACCGCGAGACGTCGAGACTGCATGATGCTCACCTCCGTCGGGGCGGCGGCTCGTCCCGCCCCCGTACCGGCGCGGGCCGCCCCCGGCCGCGCGCGCTCGGTGCATCTTCCCGCACCCGGCGCCCCGGCGCAACGCCGGTTGCGGAAGCGGCGGTTCTGTCGCTAAGATGAGCGGGCGCCGGCCGTGCGCGTCGGCGGTCGATCGGCACGGTTGAACGGGGACGACGGACGAACTCGGAAAGGGGCGAAGATGGCCAAGGAAACCACCCGTCGAGAGATCCTGAAGGGCAGCCTGGCGATGGCGGGGCTCGGCGTGGTCGGCGTGCCCGAGTGGGCGTTTCCCGCGCTCGCGCAAGGCGAGACGCTGATGGAGTTCACCGACGTCTCGGACGACGTGCAGTGGATCCGGGACGCGGAGCTGCGGATCATCGACGTGCGCCGCATCGACGGCCCGTTCACGCCGCGCGACCAGTTCTTCACGACGCAGCACTACGGCCACCCCGACGTCGACCCGGCGACGTACCGCCTGCGCGTCTCCGGCCTGGTCGACACGCCCCTCGAACTGTCGATGGACGACCTGCGCGCCCTGCCGAGCCGCGAGCTGGTCTTCGGCTTCGAGTGCTCCGGCAACCGCGGCCCGCTGAACGGCCTGTCGAGCAACGGCCGCTGGACCGGCGTCTCCCTGCGCACGGTGCTGCAGCGGGCCGGCGTGCAGGACGCGGCGCGCGAGTTCGTCTTCTTCGGCGCCGACCGCGGCGAGGAGGAAGTGCTCTGGCGCGGCCGGACGTACAACGTGGAACAGCAGTACGGCCGCAGCCTCGAACGGGATCAGGCCCTCTCCGACGAGCCGCTGCTGGCCTACGCCCTGAACGGCGAGCCGCTGACGGCGCACCAGGGCCGCCCGCTGCGGCTGCTCGTCCCCGGCTGGTACGGCGCGCCGAACGTCAAGTGGGTCGCCGAGATCCACGTGCAGAAGGACCAGTACCTCGGCCGCTGGCAGGCCCGCTCGTACCGCACGCTGAAGGGCCAGATGATCAACGGCGAGATGAAGTGGGTGGAGACGGCCATCTCGACCATGCGCCTGAAGTCGTACGTCGCGCGCGTCACCGCGGTCGACGGCGCCCACGACGTCTTCGGCGTGGTGCTGAACGACGGCACGCCGATCGCCTCGGTCGAGGTCCGCGTCGACGACGGCCCGTGGCGCCCGGCGACGCTCGACCCGGAGACGATGCGCGAGAAGTACGGCTGGAAGTTCTTCAACTACCGCTGGGAGGGCGCCACGCCCGGCGAGCACACGGTCGTTTCGCGCGTGACCGACGTCACCGGCGCCGTGCAGCCGACCGCCGAGGAGCTCGGCGACAAGATGACCTTCCTCGAGGCCCACGAGCAGTTCCCGCGCAACGTGATCATCGCGTAGCGCGGGGCCGCTCCGGCGAGGCGGCGCGTCGAAGCCGGGCGGGCGCTTGCGCCCCCCGGCTTTCTTCTTGCCCGGGCGCGGACTCCCGGCCCGCTCGGTCGCCTCGCGGCGCCGCCTGGCGCCCAACCGGTCCGCGCCGTTCTACGGCGCGCGCTCCGGCGCGGCCGTCGCGCCCGAACAGCTCGATCCGGCCCCGGCGGCGCAGCCGAAGCAGTGGCGGTCGACGACTATCGACCGGGCTTCGAGGGCGGCGAGGTCGAAGTCCCCGATGCGCCGCGGGGCGCCCGGCTCGACGGGCAGGTCCAGCATCTGGTTGAAGTCGCAGTCGTAGAGCGCGCCGTCCCAGCCGACGGACAGCGTGTTGCGGCACATCACCCCGCGCGCCGCGGCCGGGTTGTAGGCGGCCACGAGGCGCTCCATGTAGCGCTCCAGGTTGGACGAGTCGACCAGCCACTCCAGGAAGCGGCTGATCGGCATGTTGGTGACGGCGTGCAGCGCGTCGAAGCGGATGCCGTACAGACGGTCGAGCTCGCGCTTCCACTCGCGCTCCAGCGACGCCTGCCCCGCCGGCAGGTAGGCCCCGGCCGGGTTGGTCACCAGGACCAGCCGCAGCCCCGACGACCCGTCTCCGTAACCGGCCGCGTTCAGCTTGCGCAGACCCTCGATCGACTTGTCGAACACGCCGCCGCCCCGTTGCGTGTCCGTCCGGAGCCGGCGGTAGTGCGGCAGCGAGCAGACCACTTCGACCCGGTGCGCGGCGAGAAACTCCACCAGGTCGGCCTGCGACGGCAGGCCGAGCACGGTGAGGTTGCAGCGATCGATGACGTGGCGGCCGAGCCCGGCGCACCGCTCGACCAGCCAGCGGAAGTCCGGGTTCAGCTCCGGGGCGCCCCCGGTGACGTCCACCGTGGGGATCGACGTGCGCCCGAGCGCGTCGACGCAGCGCGCCATCGTCTCGCGCGTCATGACCTCGCGCCGGTCGGGGCCCGCGTCGACGTGGCAGTGCCGGCAGGTCTGGTTGCAGAGCTTGCCGACGTTGATCTGCAGGATCTCGATGCCGGTGGGGCGCAGGGGATGCAGGCCGCTCCCGTCGAGGGCCTCGCGGAATTCGCGCGCCAGCGGCAGGCGGCGCAACACCGCCAACTGCTCGGACGGCGCCGCCAGCGGGAGCCGCCGCGAGGCGAGCGACGGGAGCGTGGTCCCCATCCGCGTGCTACCCCGGAACGTTCACCGGCCGGCCGCCGCCCCCGGCGCCGCCCGCGGGACCGGTCCGGCGCCGGTCCCGCGCCGCGGACCGCCGCGCGCGCGGCTCACATGCCGACCCGGTCCGCGTGGTTGCGCATCTGCACCCCGTGCACCAGCGAGGCCCCGCCGCGCAGCGCCGACGCCACGTGAACGGCCTCGGTCATCTGGTCGAGGTCGGCGCCCTTCTCCAGCGCGTCCGTGCTGTAGGCGTCGATGCAATAGGGACACTGTAGCGCATGGGCGACGGCCAGGGCGATCAGCGACTTCTCGCGGGCCGAAAGCGCTCCGTCCTCGAACACCGCCTCGTACCACGCGAAGAACTTCTCCGCCAGCTCGGGACGGTTGCCGCCGATCTCCGCGAAACGCTCGAGGTCCTTCGCGTGGTAATAGGTCTCCCGCATCGTCCTCCTTCCGCCGGCCCGCGAAGACGGCGGGAACGCGCGCGCCGGCCCCGGCGTGCGTCCGGGTCACCCGGCCGCCGCCGGACCAGCGCCCGCCAATCGCCGCCTTGCGGCTCCGCTCGACGCCCGACCGACCCGCTCCAGGAGCCCGCGCCGTTCCGCGGCGCGGATTCCTACCGGTCGCCCGCGACGCTGACGCGAATCCGGTACAACCCCGTCCGGGCGGTCATGTAGAGGGTGCGCCGGTCGTCGCCGCCCCAGGCCACGTTGGCCGGGACCTCGTCCGGCTTGATCGTGCCCAGGTGCAGGCCGTCCGGCCGGATGACCCACACGCCGCCCGGGCCCGTCGCCCACAGGTTGCCCAGCTCGTCGATCTTCAGGCCGTCGGCCGCCCCGCTCTCCTCGGAGCCGGAGGCGTCCAGCAGCAGCTCGGCCTCGCCGAGCGCGCCGTCTTCGGCCACGGGGTAGGTGAACCACTGCTGCGTGCTGCTGTCGGCCACGTACAGGCGCGACTCGTCCGGCGAGAACGCGATGCCGTTGGGCGCGGGCAGATCGGCCAGCAGCGCCAGTTCGCCGTCCGGGCTCAGCCGGTAGACGCCGTTGACCTCCTGCTCGCGGGCCTCCGGACTCGGCAGCCCGTACGGCGGGTCGGTGAAGTAGAGCGAGCCGTCCGAGTGGTAGTCGAGGTCGTTCGGGCTGTTCAGCCGCCCGCCTTCGAAGGTGTCGACCACCACGCTGCGCGCGCCGTCGGCCGCCACCCGTGATATCCGGCCGTTGAAGTGCTCGGTGAACACGACGTTCCCGTCCGGATCGACGGTGATGCCGTTCGAGCCGGACAGGCGCCCTTCCTCGGGCTCGCCCTCGTAGACGGGGGCGAGGAAGTCGCTCACCGCGCCGCCGGGCTCCCACTTCACGATGCGGTTGCCGGGAATGTCGCTGAACAGCAGGAACCCGCCGTCGGCGTCGATCCAGACGGGCCCCTCCGTGAAGCCGAACCCCCCGGCCAAGTGCTCGATCACCGCGTCGGCGGGCACCAGCCGATCGAAGGACGGGTCCAGACGTTCGATGACGCCCGCGCCCGGCTCGGGTTCCGGTTCCGGGGCCGGAGCCGGTTCCGGATCCGCGCCGCATCCCGCCGTCAGGACAACTGCTGCCAACACCCACCTGCGCATCACGTGTCGCCTCCCTGAAGTCACCGTTCGCATCCCTGCTTCAGGGTAGCACGCGAGACCGGCCGGGGACCGGACGCTGTCGAGCGGACGCGCGTTCCCGGCGGCCGAAGCGCGCCCCGGTCTCGCCGCGTTGCGGAACGCCGAGGCGCCCCGCGCCTGACAGGATCTGACAGACGCGCCCGATACGTTGATGGGGGATAGAGCCGGACTCGGGTCCCACCGGCCGGCGCGCTGTCGTCCGCCGCGGCGCAACCGGCACGGGAGGGTCCGGGCCGGAACGCGGCGCCGCCGTCCGCCGCGGCGCAACCGGCACGGGAGGGTCCGGATCGGGCCGGAACGGCCGCCTCGCACGGCGGGCCGGATCCGGGACGAACAGGGTGAGCAGCGCATGGACAAGCCGATTCGCCTGATAGAGATCCTCCAGCTTCTCGGCGGGCGGCGGTCCTGGCGGCCGGCCGAAATCGCCGAGCGGTTCGGCATCTCGGAGCGCACCGCCTACCGCGACCTCCAGGACCTCGGCCGCCTGGGGAGCATCCCCATCACCCGCGACGAGGACGGATACCGGCTGATCGAGGGGGCGACGCTCCGCTGTCTGGCCCTGAACGCCACCGACCGCGCGACGCTGACGTTGCTGCTGCGGCACCCGGCGTTCCGGGACGCGGCGGACCTGACCGCGGGGCTCGAGCGCAAGATCGACGCCGCGACGCGCGAGCTGGAAGAGACGCCGCGGGCGCTCACGCTGGCCGGTCCCGAACGCTCCGGCAGCATCCCGAAGGGACTGCTGCCGCTGCTGGAACGGGCCGTTCGCGAACGGACGCCCCTGTCCTTGCTCTACCGCTCGCTCTGGAGCCGCCGGCAGACCTGGCGCGGCCTGAACCCCTGGGCCGTGTTCCACCGCGAGAACGCCTGGTACGTGGTCGGACACTGCCACTCGCGCCGGGAGCCCCGCACGTTCCGTCTCGACCGGGTCGCCGAGGCCCGCGGTCTCGACGGATCGTTCGAGCCCCCGGACTTCGACCTCGACGCCTTCCTCCAGGCCACCTGGGGCGTGTACCGCGGCCGGACGCTGCACCAGGTCGTCATCCACTTCGACGTCTCCCTCGCGCCGCTCATCCAGCAGGGCGCGCACCACCCCGACGAGCGCGTGGACAAGCTGGGGAACGGAGACCTGGAGTACCGCGTAGCCGTGTCGCACCTCGATGAGGTCGCGCGCTGGATCGTCGGCTTCGCCGGCGCCGCCCGCGCCGTCGAGCCGCCCGCCCTGGCCGCGCGCGTCTCCGAAATCGCCGCCGGCGCGTACGAGCGGCACCGTGCGGCCGCCGGACCCGCGCCCCGCCCGCAACGCCGCCTGCCCGGCATCGGGCCGGGCGCCGACGGCCGGGGCGCCCGGCAGCGCGACCTGATCTGACGGCGGCGGCGCCGGTTCCGATATACTGTCCCGGGACCCGGGGGACACATGGACCAGATGAGCGCCGAGACCATCACGATCCTTCTCGGATTCGCCGCCCTGGTCGCCGGTCAGGGAGCGACGCTCCTGACGCTGATCGTTCGCGGAGATCGGCAGCAGAAGGAGAACGACAGGCGCTTCGACGACTTCAACAGGCGCTTCGACGACTTCAACACCGACGTCAACAAGCGCTTCGACGACGTCAACAAGCGTTTCGACGACGTCAACAAGCGCTTCGACGACGTCAACAAGCGCTTCGACGACGTCAACAAGCGCTTCGACGAAACGATCCGCGAGATCGCCGAACAGCGCGAACGCATGGCGCGTCTCGAAGGCTCCCTCGACGGGTTCCTGGCCGGGCGGCGCGACCGCGACGCCGCCTGACCCGGGCTACCAGGACGCGATGATCGCGCCGGTCGCGCGGCCCGACGTGTTCTCAACCCTCCATGGGCAAGGGGCGGCCAACCGCCTGCCCCTGCCCTTACGGGTCCTGACGATGATCGGCACGGCTGGGACGAGCTGCGCTTGGCGCCCCGACCGCCGCGTCGACGGCAGCCAGCCAGGATCCGATATACTGCCCCGGACTCCGGGGGACACATGGACCAGATGAGCGCCGAGACCATCACGATCCTTCTCGGATTCGCCGCCCTGGTCGCCGGTCAGGGAGCGACGCTCCTGACGCTGATCATTCGCGGAGATCGGCAGCAGAAGGAGAACGACAGGCGCTTCGACGACTTCAACAGGCGCTTCGACGACTTCAACACCGACGTCAACAAGCGCTTCGACGACGTCAACAAGCGCTTCGACGACGTCAACAAGCGCTTCGACGACGTCAACAAGCGCTTCGACGACGTCAACAAGCGCTTCGACGACGTCAACAAGCGCTTCGACGAAACGATCCGCGAGATCGCCGAACAGCGCGAACGCATGGCGCGTCTCGAAGGCTCCCTCGACGGGTTCCTGGCCGGGCGGCGCGACCGCGACGCCGCCTGACCGGCGGGCGCTGCTGCCGGCACCCAGGAACGGCCCCCGCGAAATCCCGTCGCCGCCGACTCTCGGCCTCCACTCGGAGAAGGGAAGGAGCAGGAATGCGATCACCAACCGCGCTGGCGGTATTGCTGATGCCCCTGGTCTCTTGTGGGGACGACACGTCTCCCACAGTCCGACGCCGATCGACGCCCCGCCGCCCGCGCCAGTGCTGACCGGCGACGCCGATCCGGTGACAACTGTCCTCCGGCCGACGGTGCACAAGCTCATCGAGCTTCCGGCCGTCGAGGTCGGTGGCGCGATTCAACTGCGAAGCACCTGCGATATCCCCGCTACGTGGCAAACCTCCGACGCGGCCGTGGCGACGGTGGACGACGGACTGGTGACCGGCGTCGCACCGGGGCGCGCACGGATTTCGGAAACGTGCGGCAGCGACACCAGTTCCGTGTCCATCGAAGTGGTGGCGGCTCCGGCCGTATCGTACGCCTTCGACCCGACACCGCCGGCCCGGATCGACGAAGGCGACACGGGTCACTTCCGCGTGAACGTAGTCCGGGACGGACGACGGGCGCGGGTCACCGAGGGCGTGACGTCATCGGCGCCGGCCGTGCTGCGGCTCGACCTCGAAGGCGACCGCTGGCGCTACACCGCAATCACCGCGGGAACCGCCGAGATCCGCGTGACGCAGGGCGGTTCGCGCCGGCTCACCCACGCTGTGACGGTGACCGCGCCCACGGCGTCGTACGCCTTCGACCCGACACCGCCGGCCCGGATCGACGAAGGCGACACGGGTCACTTCCGCGTGAACGTAGTCCGGGACGGACGACGGGCGCGGGTCACCGAAGGCGTGACGTCATCGGCGCCGGCCGTGCTGCGGCTCGACCTCGAAGGCGACCGCTGGCGCTACACCGGAACCGGTCCGGGAAGCGCCGAGATCCGCGTGACGCAAGGTGACACGCGCCGGCTCACGCATGCCGTTGACGTGCGGGCCGCTCCGGCGGTGTCGTACGACTACGAGATCACGAACGTGGCTCGGTATCGGTCCGTCATCCACACGGCGGATTGGTTGGAGTTCAGGTGGATTGCCCACGTCACCGCCAGCCGCTTCCGGGTCAGGGTCACGTTCCCGCAGGGGACCTTCCGCACGACGTGTACCGAGACGTGGTTCAGTCCGGAGGCCGGAGAACAGAACGATGAGATTTCGATACCGAGAGTGTGCGGCGCGGACGAGCAGTGGTCATCCGTGACGATCGAACCAGACGACGGCCGGACGTGCCGGGGTTGCGGCACGTTCCGGCGGAGTGCGCTTCCCGGATCGCGCAACCTGGGTCCTGCTTCCGAGAAGAATGCGCTCCGCGAGGAGATGGACGCACACCGCTAACCGTTTGGCACGAAAGGGGGGCGGCGCGACCAGGAGTCCGCGCCGTAGAACGGCGCGGACTCCTGCGGGCCCGGTTGGGCGCCGAGCGGAGCCGTCAGGCGACGTTTGGCGGGCGGGGTCTGCGCCGTAGAACGGCGCGGACTCCCGTGCACCGGTTGGGTTACGCCGGAGCGGCCAGCGCCGCCGGGAGCCGTCCCAGACGGCGGACGATCTCGCCCCGCGCCAGGGGCGCGTTGGTCAGGAACTCGCGGTGGGTCCGATTCCCGCGCCACGCCGGGCGGCGCGCCGGCTCGGTCAGCAACAGGTCCATCAGAGCGAGATCGAAGTCGTAGAGAAGGACCCCGTGGTGCAGCAGGGCGCCGCGCAGCCGCCGCTGGGCGTGGCCGGCGAACTTCCGCTCGCCGAGGGCGAGGTCGGTCGCGCGGACCGCGACGCCGTCGAGGGCCAGAACGCCGGCCAGCCTCCCCAGCAGCCAGCCGAAGCTGTGTTCGACGTCGGCCAGCCACGGACGCGCGTCGAGCGACAGGACGAGGGCGACGGCGAGGCATCCGGGGCCGACGAGGACGGCGCCGCCGCCCGACTCCCGGCGCAGCACCGCCACGCCGCGCGCGGCGCAGGCGGACCCGTGCGCCCATGCCTCGGGCTCCCCGCGCCGGGGCAGCACCACGGCGGGCCGCGCCGACTCCCAGACGAGCAGGCGCTCGCCGGCGTCCCGGGGCTCGGCCGCGCCGCGCGAGGCCGCCGCGGCCCGGGGGCGCGCCGGCCCGCGGCGGACGCCGCGTTGCGCCGCCTCCGTCTCCAGCCGGCGCAGCGCCTCGATCTCCAGTTCCAGCCCGCGCCCCGGCGCAAGCGTCCCGTGATCCTCGATCCGCATGCAGGTGCCGGCGGGTGGTGGCGGTGGATGTGTGTCCGAGGGGCGGCGCAAGCGACCCGTGATCCTCGATCCGCATGCGGGACGGTTCCCGATACGCCGCCCGGGAGCCGGAGGCGTCTCCCGCCGCGCGGCGTCGCGGCTCTTCACCAAGCCGCTCCCTTGCCGCCGCGGCGGCATCTCCCGCCGCGCGGCGGCGCGGGTGTTCTCCAGGTACAATCCGGGCCACCGTGGCGACACCCGACGGCCCGGGGCCAGTCTATCTGGACTGCGCGGCGACGTGCCCCCTCGACCCGCGCGTCCAGGTCGAGCTGCGCCGTTTTTCCGAGGTGGACTTCGGCAACGCCGGCAGCCGCACGCACGCCTGGGGGCGGACCGCGCGGCAGGCGGTGGAACGGGCGCGGGCCCACGTCGCGCGGGTGGCCGGGGCGCGCCGCAACGAGGTCGTCTTCACGAGCGGGGCCACCGAGGCGAACAACCTGGCGCTGCTCGGCCTCGAGTCCCACGGACGCGCCGAACGGCGCATGCACGTCGTCAGCACGCGGATCGAACACCACGCCGTGCTGGAGCCGCTGCAGGCGCTCGCCGCGCGCGGCTTCGACCTGACGCTGGTCGATCCCGAGCCGGGCGGCTGGGTGGACGCCGGCCGCGTGGCCGGCGCAGTGCGGCCCGACACGCTGCTCGTCTCCGTGATGCAGGTCAACAACGAGACCGGCGTCCGGCAGCCGGTCGCCGAGGTCGCGGACCGGCTCGCCGGGTCGGAGGCGTTCCTGCACGTCGACGCGGCCCAGGGGTTCGGCAAGGCGCTCGATCCGCTCCGGCATCCGCGCATCGATCTGATCAGCGTGAGCGGCCACAAGATCTGCGGACCCAAGGGCGTGGGCGCCCTGATCGCCCGCCGCCGGGACGGGGCGCGCCCACCCCTGACGCCCCTGTTCCACGGCGGGGGTCAGGAAATGGGCCTGCGGCCGGGCACCCTGCCGGTCGCGCCGATCGCGGCGTTCGGCAAGGCGGCCGAGCTGGCCGCCGCGGAGCACGGCGTCCGCCGGACCGCGGTGACGCGGTTCGGGGAGCGCCTGCTGGCGGGACTGGCGCCGCTCGCCCCCCGGCTGCACGGCGACCCCGGCCGCCGGCTGCCCGGCATCGTCAACCTGTCGGTCCCGGGTTGGGACAGGGAGGCGCTCATCGAGGCCTGGAGCGGCCTGGCCGCCGTCTCCGACGGCGCCGCCTGCACCTCGCAGGCCCATGCGTGCAGCCACGTGCTGGCCGCGATGGGCGTGTCTCCCGAGGAGGCGGCCGGGGCCGTGCGCCTGTCGTGGTGTCATCTGTCCGAGCTGCCCGACCTGGAGGCGCTCGCCGGCGCGCTGCTCGCCGGCGCCGCCGCCCGGGGGCCGCGGCCGTCATGACGACGCGGGGCGCGGACTCCTTCGTCCGCTACAAGCGGTCGCGGTTCGCCACCCGCCTGCCGGCCGGCCGCCGCTACACGCGGTCGCACTACTGGCTGGACCGGGACGACGCCGGGCGCTGGCGGATCGGATTGACGACCTTCGCCACCCGCATGCTGGGCGACTTGGTAGAATGCACGTTCGCGGCGGGGCCGGGCGAGCCGGTGGCGCTCGGCCAGCGGATCGGCGCGATCGAGGGGTTCAAGGCCGTCTCCGACGTCTACGCCGTGGCGTCGGGCCGCTTCGCCGGCGCCAACGAAGCCCTGGACGCGGACGTCACGCTGGCCGAAACGGCGCCGTACGGCGACGGCTGGCTCTACGCCGTCGACGGGAAGGCGGACCCGGACAGCTTGGACGTCGACGAGTACGTGCACGTGCTCGACGCGACCGTGGACCGGATGCTGGCGAGCCGCCGCGAAGGGGACGAGGATGCCTGAGCGCGAACGGGAACCGGGGACGGCCGGCGCCGCGCGGGCCCGTTACGTCATGGTCGGCGGCTTTCTCGGCGCCGGCAAGACGACGGCGATACTCCGTCTCGCACGGACCCTGACCGAACGGGGCCGGCGCGTCGGGCTGATCACCAACGACCAGAGCGTCGGCCTCGTCGACACCGCGCTCGTCCGCTCGCGGGGGTTCCCGGTGGAGGAGATCACCGGCGGCTGTTTCTGCTGCCGCTTCAACACGCTGGTGGAGGCGGCGGACCGGCTGAACGCCGAGGCGCGGCCGGACGTCTTCATCGCCGAGCCGGTGGGAAGCTGCACGGACCTGCGGGCCGCGGTCAGTTACCCGCTGCGCCGGATGTACGGCGACGCCTTCGAGATCGCGCCGCTGAGCGTGCTCGTCGATCCCCTGCGGGCGCTGCGGGTGCTCGGCCTGGAAGCCGGGCGCTCGTTCTCGGAGAAGGTGCTGTACGTCTACGACCGGCAGCTCGCCGAGGCGGACGTGATCGTGGTGAACAAGGTCGACCTGCTCGACGAAGCGCGCCTGGAGCGGCTGCGCGGCGCGCTGGCGGCGCGGTATCCGCGGGCCGGCGTGCTGGCCATGTCGGCCCGGGACGGAAGCGGGACGGCGGCCTGGTTCGAGCGGGTGACGCGCGGCGCGATGAACGTCGGCGCGCCGCCCGACGTAGACTACGACGTGTACGCGGAGGGCGAGGCGCGTCTCGGCTGGCTGAACGCGACGGTGCGCGTCTCCGGCGGCGCGCCGTTCGACGGCAACGACCTGCTGCGGGAGCTCGCGGCGCGCGTGACGGACGCGCTGGGCGGCGCGGAGATCGCCCACCTGAAGATGACGCTGACGGCGGAAGAACTGCCCGCGGACATCGCGGTGCTGAACCTGGTCGCGGGCGACCGCGGCGCGGAGCTGGCGCACACGCTGAAGGCGCCGGCCGACGCCGGCGAGCTGATCGTGAACCTGCGGGCCGAGGAAGACCCGGAACGCCTCCACGACGCGGTCCTGGCGGCGCTCGCGGCGTGGGAGTCGTCCGGCGCCGGCCGGGCCGCGGCGATCGGGCACATTGAACACTTCCGGCCGGGCCGGCCGACCCCGACCTGGCGTCTGGCGGCGGTGTGATGGGCGGGACGGAGACTTCCCCGGCGGCGGCCCCGAACCTGGTCTACTGCCGTTGCGCCTACGCGCGCGTGGTGCCGCGCGCGGTGAAGGACGGCGTGCTCGAGGCGCTGGCGGACTCGGGCGCCGACTTCGACGCCGTGCCGGACCTGTGCGAGATGTCGGCCCGCCGGGACCCGCGGCTGGCGGAGATCGCGGCGGACAGGGACGTGACCATCGCGGCCTGCTATCCGCGGGCCGTGCGCTGGCTGTTCTCGTCGGCCGGCGCGCCGCTCGACGAGGAGCGGGTCACGGTCCTCAACATGCGGGAAGAGACGGCCGAGGCGGTGACGGACGCGATGCTGAAGCGGAACGGCGGAGGTGATCGATGAGCGGCGCCGGCGCCCTGTCGCTGCCCGTGCTGCGGGTGGCGCTCTACGAAGGACTCGGCGCCGAGCCGCTCGGCCGGGAGCGCCGGCTCGACCTGCTGCGGACGCTGCTCGATCGGGGCTACCGCGTGACGCGCGTGCGCTCGGGCCGGGCCGCCGCCGTGCGCGCCGACGACGGGTCCGCCCTGGCCGTGCTCGGCCGCTTCACCGAGCGCCAGCCGGCCGAGGCGGTCGGGGCCGAGTCCGGCGGCCGGGTCTGGTTCCGCGACGTGGGCGACGAGACCCCCGACGCGGTGGCCGCCCTGGTGGACGCCGTCCGGGCCGAGTGCGAGGCGCGCGAACCCGGCGCCTGGAAGCCGTGGTTCCCGGTCATCGACTTCGACCGCTGCACCAACTGCATGCAGTGTCTGAGCTTCTGCCTCTTCGACGTCTACGGCGTGTCGAAGGGCGGGCAGATCCAGGTGCAGAACCACGACAACTGCAAGACCGACTGCCCGGCCTGCTCGCGGGTCTGCCCGGAGGTCGCGATCCTGTTCCCCAAGTATCGCCACGGGCCGATCCACGGCGGCGAGGTCCAGGCCGACGACGTGCGCCGCGAGGCGATGAAGGTCGACATCTCGGCCCTGCTCGGCGGCGACGTCTACGCGGCGCTGCGCGACCGGAGCGCGAAGGCCAAGTCGCGCTTCTCGAAGGAGCGCGACGAGGAGCGGGCGCTCAAGGAACGCCAGAAGTGCCTCGTCAAGCTGCAGAAGAACCTGGACGTCCCCGCGGAGGTGCTGGCGAGCCTGCCGACGCTCGACGAGATCCAGTCCAAGGCCGAGGCCGCCAGGAACCGGGCGCAGGCCGCCCTGGACGCCGCCGCGGCGCGGCAGGAGGGTTGACGGCGTGCTGCTGGGACTGGCGAAACGGATGGTCACCGAACCGGACCCGCGCGCCGTGCGCAAGCTGGTCTGGAACATGGGCGTCAAGGGCGTCCGCTCCGTGCAGCGCTACAAGCGGCGGCTGAAGCGGGGCGAGCACTTCCCGCCGTTCCTCTTCCTTTCGGTGATCTCCGGCTGCCAGTTGCGCTGCCAGGGATGCTGGGTCGACGTCGAGGCGCCGAGCCGGAAGATCGAGATCGACGATCTGAACCGCATCGTCGGCGACGCCAAGAGGCACGGCAACAGCTACTTCGGCATCCTGGGGGGCGAGCCGCTGCTGCACCCGGACCTGATGGACCTGTTCGCGGCGCACCCGGACTGCTACTTCCAGCTCTTCACCAACGGCCACCTGATCGACGACGCCCGCGCGTCGGAGCTGCGCCGCCTCGGCAACGTGACGCCGCTGGTCAGCATCGAGGGGACCGCGGTGGCGAGCGACGCGCGCCGCGGCCGGGCCGGCGTGCTCGACAAGTCGCTGGCCGGGCTCGAGGCCTGCGCCCGGAACCGGCTGGTGACGGGCGTGGCCACGAGCGTCTGCAAGACGAACATCGACGACCTCGTGCGGGAGTCGTGGCTGCGCCGGCTGATCGACCTGGGGGTGCACTACGCCTGGTTCCACACCTACCGGGTCGTCGGCCCGAAGCCGGCCGCGGAGATCGCCCTGACGCCCGAGGAAGTGCTGCGCGTCCGCCGCTTCATCGTCCGCATGCGGGCGCGGCTGCCGATCGCCATCGTCGACGCGTACTGGGACGACGAGGGGCAGGCGCTGTGCCCGATGGCGACCGGGGTGAGCCACCACGTCAGCCCCTACGGCGACGTCGAGCCGTGCCCGATCATCCAGTTCGCCACCGAAACGGTCTATGATCGGCCGAGCCTCTACGAGACGATGACGAACTCGGCCTTCCTCCGGGACTTTCGGGAGACGGCGGCGCGGACCACGCGCGGCTGCATCGTGCTGGAGCGTCCGGACCTCGTCCGCGAGATCGTGGAGCGCCACGGCGCGCGCGACACGACGCAGCGGGGGACGGCGGCGGCGGAGCTGGCGCGGCTCGCCCCGCGCGGCAGCCAGCACGATCCGGGCAACGAGATCCCGGAGGAGCACTGGGCCTACGCCTTCGCCAAGAAACACTGGTTCTTCGGATTCGGAGCGTACAGCTAGCGGGCGCGTCCCGCGGCCGCCGGCCGCGCGAACGCTCGATGGCGACGAAAGACGCCTGTGAGTTACCAACTGCCGGTCGTTTCACTCCCCCGCGCCGTGCCGCCGACGGCGATGCGGCCGCCGCAGGAGAACATTCCGCAGACCCGGGCCGAGCGCGAGGCGATGCTGCGGCAGGTGCAGGCGTACGTCGCGGCGCGGCGGAGCGAGATCACGCCGCCGCTGGTCGTCGACGAGCTGCGGGCGCGCTCCGAGGAGATCGCGCGCGCGCACGGCATCGACCCGAAGCACCTCGACTACCTCGGCGTGCTGCTCGGCAACGAGACCTGGCGCGAGCACCTGGCCGCCGTGCCGTACGACCGGCGCCTGCTGCTGCTGCCCAAGTGCCTGCGCGTGGAGGACCGCTGCCCCGCCCCCTTCGACGAGTTCGGCCTGCTGTGCAAGCAGTGCGGCCTGTGCACCATCCAGGACCTGCAGGAGGAAGCGGAGAAGCTCGGCTACGCGGTGCTCGTCGCCGAGGGTTCGGCGCTGGTGATGGCGCTGATCCAGACCGGCAAGATCGAGGCGATAGTCGGCGTGAGCTGTCTCTCGGTGCTGGAGCGCGCCTTCCCCTACATGGAGGCGGCGGCGATACCCGGCGTGGCGATCCCCCTGCTGCAGGACGACTGCAAGGACACCGGGGTCGACGTCGAATGGGTGTGGGACTTCATCCACGCGACCAGCGACGACCGCACCCGCCGCCTCGACCTCGACGCCCTGCGGCGGGAGGTCGAGGGCTGGTTCGAGCCCGCGGCGCTCGACGCGCTGTTCGGCGGCCCGCCGGAAGGCGAGACCGAGACGCTCGCGCGCGCCGAGCTGACCCGCGCCGGCAAGCGCTGGCGGCCCTTCCTCACCGTCTGCGTGCGCCAGGCGCTGCAGGACGACCCGCACGCTGCGCCGCCGGAGGCGCTCCGCAAGGTCGCCGCGGCGGTGGAGTGCTTCCACAAGGCGTCGCTGGTCCACGACGACATCGAGGACGGCGACGCGCGGCGCTACGGCGAGCCGACGCTGCACGCCTCGCACGGAATCCCGGCGGCGCTCAACGTCGGGGACTTCCTGGTCGGCGAGGGCTACCGCCTGCTCGCGGAGAGCGGGTTCGCGCCGGAGGTGCGCGCCGAGATGATCGCGATCGCCGCCCGCGGCCACCGGACGCTGTGCGTCGGGCAGGGCGAGGAGCTGGCCTGGGCGCGCAGCCCCCGGCCGCTCGGCTCGCAGCAGGTCCTGCGGATCTTCCGGCAGAAGACGGCTCCCGCGTTCGGCGTGGCGCTGGAGCTGGGGGCCGCCTGCGCGCGCGCCGGCGAGGACGTCTTCGAGAAGCTGCGGGCCTACAGCGACGCGCTGGGCATCGCGTACCAGATCCGCGACGACCTCGACGACTTCGAGCCGTCCGCCGACGCGCCCGACGACGTGGCGGCGCTGCGCCCCTCGCTGCCGCTCGCCGTCGGCTACGAACAGGCGAAGTCCGAGCCGGAGGCGCGCGCCGTCCTGGAGGCGGCGTGGCGCCGCGAGCAGGCCGCCGCCGGCCGCTCCGAGGAAGTGCGCGCGCTCCTGACCCGCTTCGACGCCGCCGACCGAAGCCGGCGCCTGATGGAGGGCTACAAGGAGGAGGCGATCCGCTGTCTGCCCGGCCTGACCAACCCCAGCCTCAAGGGGTTGCTGCGGCGGGTCATCGGCAAGATCTTCAGCGTCGAGATCCAGGGCTGGTGCAGTGAGTTCGAGGCTCGAAATGCTGCAGGTGGCCAGGTTGTCGCCGACGCTGCTCGGTGACGCGGCCGACCTGACGGCGGACTTCCTCTCCTCCCGGCTGAACCCCGACGGCGGTTTTCAGGATCGCGGCGGCGCGAGCGACCTCTACTACACCGTCTTCGGCCTCGAAGCGCTCACCGCCCTGCGGCGCGACCTGCCGGTGGCCGAGGTGCGGCGGTTCCTCGAAGACCACGACCCGGCCGGTCTGGATTTCGTGCACGCCGCCTGCCTGGCCCGCTGCTGGGCCGACGTCGGGGCCGCGGGCGACGCGCCGGCCGAGGCGCTGCTCCAACGGCTGGAGACCTTCCGCACGCCGGACGGCGGCTACAGCCCGACCCCCGCCGCCGGCCACGGCACCGCGTACGGCTGCTTCCTGGCCCTGGGCGCGCACGAGGACCTCGGGGCGGCGCTCGACGAGCCCGGCCGGCTCCTCGACTGCCTCGCCGCGCTGCGCGCCGCCGACGGCGGCTACGGCAACCGGCCCGGCGCGCCGGCCGGGCAGACGCCGGCGACCGCCGCGGCGGTCACCGTGCAGCGGCGCCTCTCCCGTCCCGCGGACGGCGAAGCCGCGGCGTGGCTGCGGGCGCGCCACGCGGAGGGCGGCGGGTTCCGCGCGTCTCCGGCCGCGCCGATCCCCGACCTGCTGTCCACCGCGACGGCGCTGCACGCGCTGTCCGGCGCGCACGCGCCGCTGGAGCCGGTCCGGGAGCCGTGCCTCGACTTCGTCGACAGCCTCTGGACCAACTCCGGCGGCTTCTACGGAAGCTGGGGCGACGACGCGCAGGACTGCGAGTACACGTTCTACGCCCTGCTCGCCCTGGGGCATCTGAGCCTGTGAGCGGGCGCCCCGCGCGCGGCGGCCGGCGGGAGCCGTCTCCCGGGAAGGCGAGCGCAACGACGCCCGGCGACGGATCGGGCGCTCCGGACCGGGCCGGCGGCGGCGCGGCGGCGGCGACCGTCGACGAGTCGGGCGCCCGGAAGCGGACCGCCGACGGCGCGGCGGCACCCGGCGCAGCGGGGTTGCCCGGCCGCGGGGAGCGGCAGGCGGCGCTGGACCGGCTGACCACGGGACTGCTCGCCGCGCGCACCGCGGACGGCCACTGGACCGGGGAGCTGTCCTCGTCCGCGCTGTCGACGGCCACGGCGGTCGTCGCGCTGGCGCTGGTCCGCCGGAGCGCGTCCGGCGCCCCTGACGGCGCCGCGGCCGACGACGACGCCCTCGCCGCGCTCGTGCGCGGCGGCGTCGCGTGGCTCGTCCGGACGCAGGACCCCGACGGCGGATGGGGCGACACCACCGACAGCCCCGGCAACGTCAGCACGACGGCCCTCGGCTGGGCGGCCCTCGCCGTCGCCGGGATCGACGACCCGCCCGCCCGCGCGGCGCTCGACCGGGCGCGCGGCCGGATGCGCCGCGCCGCCGGCGGTCTCGGCCCGCGGGCGCTCGCCGGGACGATCGGCCGGCGCTACGGCAAGGACCGCACGTTCTCGGTCCCCATCCTCACCGTGCTCGCCCTGGCCGGACTCCTCGGCGGGGACGAACGGGGCGGCGGACGGAGAGACGAAGGGGACGCGAAGGACGGCGGCGGCGGCGGCCGGCAGGTTCGCTCCCGCGGCCGCGGCCACGAAGGCCGCGCGCACCCCGGGGACGGCGGCGGCCGGAAAGCGCGCGGCGGCGAGAGCGGCCTCGTCGGCGGCGGCTGGGAGCACGTTCCGCAGCTTCCCTTCGAGCTGGCCGCCGTCCCGCCGGCCTGGTACCGCTGGCTGCGCCTGCCGGTGGTCAGCTACGCCCTGCCCGCGCTCATCGCCATCGGGCAGGCGCGCCACCGGCAGCGCCCCACGCGCAATCCCGTGACGCGCCTCGCGCGGCGGGCCGTCCGCGCCCGGACCCTGCGCCGGCTGGAGGCGATCCAGCCCCGCGGCGGCGGGTTTCTGGAGGCGACGCCGCTGACCAGCTTCGTGGTCATGAGCCTCGTCGCGGCCGGGGAATCGACGCACCCCGTGACGCGCCGCGGCGTGGACTTCCTGGCCCGTTCCGCCCGCCCCGACGGGAGCTGGCCCATCGACACGAACCTCGCCACCTGGGTGACGACGCTGAGCGTCAACGCGCTGGCGCGGCGCCCCGACTGGCGCGAACGGCTCGCGCCCGGCGAGCGGGCGGCGCTGAGCCGCTGGCTGCTCGGTCAGCAGTACCGGGAGCGGCACGTCTACACGGACGCCGCCCCCGGGGGCTGGGCCTGGACCGACCTGCCCGGCGGCGTGCCGGACGCCGACGACACGCCCGGGGCGCTGCTCGCCCTCCACGCCCTGAACGCCGGCGACGCCGAGCACCGCGAGGCCGCGTGCGCCGGCGTCCGCTGGCTGCTCGACCTGCAGAACGCCGACGGCGGCATCCCGACGTTCTGCCGCGGCTGGGGCGCATTGCCCTTCGACCGTAGCAGCCCGGACCTGACGGCGCACACCCTGCGGGCCTGGACGGCCTGGCGGCCGGCCCTGCCGGACGCGCTGCGGGACCGGACCGGGCGCGCCGCCGCCCGCGCCGTCCGGTTTCTGGAACGGACGCAGGGGGCCGACGGGTCGTGGATCCCCCTCTGGTTCGGGAACCAGGGCGCCCCGGACGACGCCAACCCCGTCTACGGCACGGCGCGGGTCCTCGAAGGGCTCGCCGCGCTGGCCGACGCCGAGGCGTCCCCGGAGATCGAGCGCCGGGCGGCCCGCTGGCTCGTCGCCGCGCAAGGAGACGGCGGAGGCTGGGGCGGCGCGCCCGGCGTCGCGCCGTCCATCGAAGAGACCGCGGCCACGGTCACGGCGCTGGCGGCGTTCCGGCGGCTTCCGCGCGCCGGCCCCGTCCCGGGTCTCGACGAGGCCGTCGATAACGGCGTCCGCTGGCTGATCGACGCCACCGGCGGCGGGCGGCGGGCCGAGCCGGCGCCCATCGGTCTCTATTTCGCCAAACTCTGGTACTCCGAGGCGTCGTATCCGCGGATCTTCGCTCTCGCCGCGCTGGCCGCGGCCGGCGGCCTCGAAGACGCCGCCATGCTACGCTTCGGAAAGCCCCGTCGGCCGTGAACGATCCCGTGGACGGCCGGGACCGCCGAACTGCCCGCCGAAAGGACGCGGAGAAGGAAATGGACGTTGCCGAGCGGAACACGTGGTTCGCGGACGACGCGGACGAAGACGGCGGCATGCACATCGACCAGTACGACGTCACGGCGTCCCCGAACGACTTCAACCTGGTGACGATAGGCAGCTTCATCGACCGCGGCGCCGTCCGAATCCCCGGATTTCAGCGGCACTTCGTCTGGGATCTTCCCCGCGCGTCCAGGCTCATCGAGTCGCTCATCCTGGGCCTGCCCGTGCCGCAGTTGTTCCTGTACGAAGAATCCCGCAACCGGTTCCTGGTCATCGACGGACAACAGCGGCTGATGTCCATCTATTACTTCATCAAGCGGCGTTTCCCGCGGCAGGAGCACCGCCAGGAGCTGCGCTCCGTCTTCGAAGACACCGGAAGCGTTCCGGACGAGATGCTGAACGACGACGCCTACTTCAAGCCGTTCAAGCTGCACCTGTCGGGAGCGTTCGCCGACGGATCGAGCAGGTTTCACGGACTCGACTACGAATCGCTCGGCGAGTACCAGTCGCAGTTCGATCTGCGTCCGCTCAGAAACATAGTCGTCAAGCAGACGTCGCCGTCCGACGACGACTCGTCGATATTCGAGATCTTCAACCGCCTGAACACCGGCGGGATGAACCTTCGTCCCCAGGAAATTCGCACCAGCATGTACCATTCCAGCTTCTACACGATGCTGTACGGCATGAACGGGGACGCGAGATGGCGTGCACTGCTGGGGGCGCCGCAACCGGACGTCCACCTCAAGGACGTCGAAGTTCTGCTTCGCGGGTTCGCCATGCTCGTGGACGGCGACGCCTACGCGCCGTCGATGCTGCGGTTCCTGAACCGTTTCTCGAAGAAGTGCAGGCGGGACGACAGCGAGCGGAACGGGTATCTGAAGAAACTCTTTCAGTCCTTTCTGGACGCGTGCCGCGGGCTGCCCGGCGACGCCTTCCGGAACCCGCACGACGGCCGCTTCAACATCATGCTGTACGAGGCGGTCTTCACGGCGGCCTGCGGGCCGGCGTTCGCCGACCGGCGCATGGTGAACGGCGTATTGTCGGAGGACCGCGTGCGCGCGCTGAAGAGGGACGGCGCGTTCACCGCCGCGGCGGCGTTCAACACGACGAGCACGGCCAACGTGCGGACCCGCCTGAGCAGGTCTCGTGAAATCGTCGGCGCCCTCTGAGGAATCCGGGGAACGACGTGCCGGGCACAGTGGTCGACGTGCTGCACGAGGACTTCAGCGCCCTGCTTTCGGTCCTCGACGAAGCCGACGAAGTGTCGCTGCGCGCCGTCGCGGACGACAACTTCCGCAAGTCGCTCCTGCTGGCCGCCGCGAGCTACTTCGAGCGCCGAATGACGGACGCCGTGCTGGCGTTCGTCGAGGACGCGGCGAACCGTAACCGGCTGGTCACGGCCCTGGTGCGCAACAAGGCGGTCAGCCGCCAGTACCACACGTGGTTTCAATGGGAGGCGAGTAACGCCAACAGCTTCTTCGGACTGTTCGGGAGCAGCTTCCGTGACTTCATGAAGAGCCGGATCGGGGAGGACGACGATCTCGACGACGCCGTGCGCGCGTTCCTCGAGATCGGCCGGGAACGGAACCGCCTCGTGCATCAGGATTTCGGCGCCTTCCCGCTGGAGAAGACGACGGCGGAGATTCACGCCCTGTACCGCCGCGCCCTGCGTTTCGTCGAGGCGGTTCCGGGCGCCCTGCGGGCCTTCGACGCCGGCGGCGCCGCGTAGACCGTCCGCTTGGACCGTGGGAGGCCGGGCTTGCGGCGCGTCGTCACGGGGTGACGGGCAGTTCGGGGCAGCTGATCGAACGCGTCGCGCGCGGTGACGATGGGGATCTGCACGCTTGACGGCGGCCGGCAACCGGCCCGGCGGACCGTTCGGCGCCAGCAGCGCGCTCACCAGGATGTTGGTGTCAGGAACGATCCGCACGGGCTTCGGCGACCGCCGCGTCGGCGAGGGCCTGCGCCTCCGCGGCCGAGAGATGCCGGTTGCGGTCCCAGACCGATTCGAGCGTTTCCCAGAAGACCGCCTGGCGGGCGGCGCGATTCCGTGGTTCTTCGGTTCTGCGATTCAGACGCATGTCCGTACATGTCCTCATGCGCCATCGTGCCTGATCGCCAAAATTGAAGGCAAGAGGTCGGCCGCCGGCGGCTTCGGCGACCCAGCTTGGGGGACCGGGCGGCGTCGATTCCCGGGCGACGACAGCGGGCCGGATGGCGTCCTCGCCGTCCGGTTTCCGGCGCGGCGCCCGTCATTCGGGCGGGTCGGCGGCGTGATCGTGCCTCGGCATCGCCGATTTTCGGACAGTCGGATGGAACCGGCCGTGGTAATCTCCTGCCGTGCAGATCACCATCGACGCGGCAGGCCGCGTCGTCATTCCGAAATCGATGCGCGAGAGCCTGGGGCTGACCGGCGGGCGGACGATCGAGATCCGTGAACGCGAAGGCGTCATCGAAATCGAGCCGGCGGCCACGGTCATGCGTCTCGTGGAGCGGAACGGGCGCCGCGTCGCGATTCCGGACCGCGAACTTCCGCCGCTGACCGACGACCTCGTCCGGGCCACGCTCGACAAGACACGGCGGTGATGCCGGCCGTCGACACCAGCGTCGTCATCGCCGCCGCGGGGAGAGCGTCATGGCCGGCATCACCGTCCGCAACCTGTCGGAAGAGACGAAGGCGCGGCTGCGCCGGCACGCGGAACGGCGCGGGTGCAGCCTCGAAGCCCTGGTCCGGTCGATCCTGGATCAGGCCGCGGCCGTCGATCCGGCTCCAGCGGCCCGGTTTCCGCACGACCTCATGGCGGTCGTCGAACCGGGCGACGAACTCGAACCGTTCCTGCAGAGCCACGATCAGGCCCGGCCGCCGGTGGACCACGCCCACCGAACCGGCTGCCCGCGTCCGGCACCGGCCGGCGAGCCGGGCGGCGGTCCTGGGGTTGACGGGGCGCCCTACGAAAACGCGCCGCCCGCCGGCGCGCGACAGGTCGTCAGGCCGGGCGATATACTGGACGCCCCGGGCCCGGCTTGGTCGGATGGGCCGTTCATCGCCGCCCGCGGGGGCCGCGGCACGTTGGACGCCCGTCGGCCCGGCGGATCCGGGCCGGATCGTCGGCGTCCCGGATCGGTCGACGACTGAAGGAAATCGCGTCACGCCATGCCGTTGCTGCACTTCAAGGGCCGGGTGTTCGTCGAGAACTTCGACCTCGGCGCGCCCTTCCACGCGCTGACGCCGGTCCGCGCCCGCGGGACGAGCCGCAAGGCGAGCCTGCACGACAACCTGATCGTCGAGGGCGACAACCTGCTGGCGCTCAAGGCGCTGCTGCCGACGTACCACGGCAAGGTGAAGTGCATCACCATCGACCCGCCCTACAACACCGGCAACGAGGGCTGGGCCTACAACGACCGCGTGAACTCGCCGATGATGAAGGAGTGGTTCGGCCGGGTGGTGGACCGCGACGACCTGACCCGCCACGACAAGTGGTGCTGCATGATGCTGCCGCGCCTGAAGCTGCTGCGCGAGCTGCTCCGCGACGACGGCGCGATCTTCGTCTTCATCGACGACAACGAGGTCCACCGGCTGCGCTGCCTGATGGACGAGGTGTTCGGGGAGGAGAACTTCGTCGCGACGGTGGTCTGGGAGAAGGTTTTCTCTCCGAAGAACAACGGCAAGCACTTTTCGCAGGATCACGATTTCGTGCTGGTTTATGCACGCAGCCTGGAGGCGTGGAAACCCAACCTGGTCGAACGTGGCGAGCAGGCGGTCGAGCGGTACAAGAATCCGGACGACGATCCGCGCGGCGTATGGTCGTCAAGCGATTTGACGGCGCGCAACTACTACAGTCTCGGAACGTACGAAGTAACGAGTCCGTCCGGCAAGAAATTCACGCCTTCCATGGGGAGATACTTCGTCGTCCCGCAAGAGCGATTCCGCGAACTCGACGAAGACGGCCGAATCTGGTGGGGGCGACAGCGCGACAGCATGCCGAGACTGAAGCGGTTCTTGTCCGACGTCCGGGAGGGCGTCGTGCCTCGGACGCTCTGGCGCCAGACGGACGTGGGGCACACACAGGAAGCCAAGAAGGAAATCGTAGGCATCCTGGATTTCGAGAGATCGGAGGACGTGTTCAACACCGTCAAGCCCACGAGACTGATTCGCCACATCCTCCATGTCGCCACCGACAAGGACTCCATCGTCCTTGATTCGTTCGCCGGGTCCGGCACCACGGCGCAGGCGGTCCTCGCGCTGAACCGGGAGGACGGCGGCGACCGCCGCTTCATCCTGATCGAATGCGAGGACTACGCCGACTCGATCACCGCCGAGCGCGTGCGGCGGGTGATCCGGGGCGTCCCGTCGGCGAAGGACGAGGCGCTGAAGGCCGGTCTCGGCGGCGGGTTCAGCTACCTCCGGCTCGGCGAGGCGCTGCGCCAGGAGTCGCTGCTCGACCCAGACAAGCCGCTGCCGGCCTGGGAGACGCTGGCCGCCTACGTCTTCTTCACGGCGACCGGCCGGGAGTTCGAACCGGACGCCGCGCGGCGGGAGGACTGGTTCATCGGCCGCGGCCGCGTGTACGACGTGTTCCTGATCTACACGGACGACTTGGAGGAACTGAAGAACATGGCGCTGACGACGGGCATCGCCAGGGCGCTGCCCGACCGCGGACGCCCGAGGCTGGTGTTCGCGCCCGCGAAGTACCTCGATCCGGAGCTGCTGGACCTGTACCGCATCCGGTTCCAGCAGTTGCCGTTCGAGATCTACGAATCGGTCGAGAGGCTGGAGCGGTGACGCGGCGCGGACGATGTTCCTGAAGGAGTACCAGAAGCGCGCGCTGGACCGCGTCGGCGAGTTCGTCGAGGCGCTGGCCGAGTGGCGCGGGAAGGCGGAGAAGGCCCGCGAGGTCGATCCCGAGCTCACCTTCGACTGGGTGCGCCGCGCCTGGGAGAAGACGGTCCCGGCGCGCCCCTACCTGCCGCGCGCCGACGGCCGGGGCGAGCCGCTGCCTTCGTTCTGCCTCAAGGTGCCCACCGGCGGCGGCAAGACGCTGCTGGCGGTGAAGGTGATCGACCGCGTGAACACCCGCTACCGCCGGCGGCAGACCGGTCTGGTGCTGTGGGTCGTGCCGAGCACGCAGATCTACGCCCAGACGTTGCGGGCGCTGAAGGACCGCGACCACCCCTACCGCCAGCAGCTCGACGTGGCGTCGGCCGGCCGCACGCGGGTGCTGGAGAAGACCAGCGGCTTCGGCCCGCGGGACGTGGCCGAGCGGCTGTGCGTGCTGCTGCTGATGCTGCCGTCGGCGAACCGCGAGACGAAGGAGCAGTTGCGGATGTTCCGCGACGCCGGCGGCTTCGACCGCTTCTTTCCGCCCGACGACGACGCCGGCGCGCAACGCGCCCTGAAGGCGCGCGTGCCGAACCTCGACGTGTTCGAATCCGGCGGCGCCTGGGGCGGGGCGGTGAAGACGTCGCTCGGCAACGCGCTGCGCCTGCTGCGGCCGCTGGTCGTCCTCGACGAGGGCCACAAGGCGTACAGCCGCAACGCGCGGGCGACGCTGGAAGGGTTCAACCCGTGCCTGGTCGTCGAGCTGTCCGCGACGCCGCCGAAGGGCGCCAACGTGCTGGTGGAGATATCCGGCCGCGAACTGCTCGCCGAGGAGATGATCAAGCTCGACCTGCACGTCACCAACAAGGCGAGCGCGGGCTGGCAGGACGCGCTGCTCGCGGCCGTCGAGCGGCGGGAGGCGCTGGAGGAGGCGGCGCGCGAACACGAGGCCGGCGGCGGCGTCCACGTCCGGCCGATCTGCCTCGTGCAGGTGGAGCGCACCGGCCGGGACCAGCGGCGCGCGGGCGTCGTGCACGCCGACGACGCGCGCGACTACCTGCTGCGCCATCCGCGCATCGCCCCGGAGCACGTCGCGGTGAAGACGAGCGCGCGGGACGAACTGAAGGAGGTGGACGAGGCCGGGGGCCTGCTCGGGCGCGACTGCCCCGTGCGCTACGTCATCACGAAGCAGGCGCTGCAGGAGGGCTGGGACTGCTCGTTCGCCTACGTCCTGGCGATCCTCACGAACCCCGGCTCGAAGAGCGCGCTGACGCAGTTGGTGGGGCGCATCCTCCGCCAGCCGTACGCGGCGAAGACGCGCGTGGCCGCCCTCGACGAAAGCTACGTGTTCTGCTACCGGCGGCGCGGCGCGGACCTGCTGAACGAGGTGCGCCGGGGCTTCGGCCTCGAAGGGCTGCACGACCTGGAGGGCCGCATCGTCTCCGACGGGGACGACGCCGCGGCGGGCGCGCCGCTGGTCACGCGGCAGCGCGAGCGCTACCGCCGGGCCGCCGCCGGCCTCGTGCTGCCGGCGTTCATGATCCGGGACGGCGGGGGCTGGCGTCTGGTGCGCTACGAGGCCGACATCCTGTCGCGCGTGCCGTGGGACGAGGCCGACGTGTCGCCCCTGTTCGACCTCGAGCTGGGTGCCGGCGACGCCCTCGGCGCCGGCGACCGCGACCTCGAGCTGCGCGTGGGGCTCGACGCGCCCGCGCTGGACGCCGCCGGCATCGACGGCGAGGGCGCCGCGGCCGGCGACTTTCCCGCCGGCGTTGCGGGCGCCGGCGGTTCGGGCGCAAGCGCGGAGGCCGACGCCGCTCCCGCCCGCGGTTCGCGTCTCGCCGCCCGCCGCGACCAGGACCGCGCGCTTCGTGGGGCGGCCGGCGCCGCTCCCGCCGACGGTTCGGGCGCGAGCGCGGCGGCCGGCGCCGCTCCCACCGGCGGGGCGGACGGCGCGGACGCCTCGGCCCGCGCCGCTTTGCCGGGCGGCCCCACCGCGGCGGCCGGCGCGGGCGCGGACGCCGCTTTGCCGGGCGGCCCCACCGCGGCGGCCGGCGCGGACGCCGATGGCGACAGCGACGGCGCAGACGGCATCGACTACCGCTTCGCCGCCGCCCACCTGCTCGGCGCCGTGCCCAATCCGTGGCGGGCGATGGCGGCGGCCCGGCGGGTGTTCGAGGCGCTGCTGCGGAAGCATCCCCGCGCGCGGGTCGCCGCGAACTACGTGTTCGTCCTCGAAGCGCTGCGCCGGCAACTGGAGAAGGAACGCGACCGCCTGTCCCGGCAGGTGTTCTCGGCGCTGCTCGACGCGGGGACCATGCGCTTCCTCGTGGTCGCCGACGACCTGCGGTTCAACCGGCTGCCGCAACGCATCGAAGCGCCCGCGGCCCGGCGCGCGAACCGCGAGGACGGCGGGCAGTACGAACGCAACCTGTTCGACCTGACCACCGAGGAAGAGCTGAACGGCCTGGAGAACAAGGTCGCCACCTATCTCGACACCCAGGCCCGGCTGTTCTTCTGGTACCGCAACCGCTCCCGCAAGGACTACTTCGTGCAGGGCTGGAAGCCCCGCCGCATCTACGCGGACTTCGTCCTGACCCTGAAGCCGGACGAGCCGGGCGTGGGCGACGAGTTCCACCGCGTCTTCGTCATGGAGACGAAGGGCGCGCACCTCGGGCACTCGGAGGACACCGACTACAAGCGCTCCGTCTTCGACGTCTGCTCCGAGCACGCGCGCAAGGCCGACTGGGCCGAGTTCGTGCCCGCCATGCGCAACAAGGTGGTGCGCTTCGAGATCGTCGACGAAGCGGAGTGGGAGCAGCGCCTGAACGCGCTGCTCGCGGGCTGAGGACGGGCGTGAGGACGACCATGGCCCGGCCTTATGCAGGAGAAATGGCCCTGTTGGCCGAGACGTTCGATTGGGCGGCGACGGTCGACGTCGAGCTGCTGTGCCGGGCGGTCCGCGCCGCCGGCGTCTCGCCGCTCCGCATCGTCGGCTCCGGCGGGTCCCTTACGGGCGCCCATGCGATGGGCGGCCTGCACCAACGTCATACCGGCCGTCTCGCGGCGGTCGCCACTCCGCTCGAAGCAATGGACGAACCACTTGACGCGGACACCGCCACCTGGCTCCTCAGCGCGGGCGGCGGGAACGCCGACATCCTGGCGGCGGCGAAGGCGTCGATTTTGCGGGAGCCGCGCCAGATCGGCGTCCTTTGTGGCCGGGAGGCCAGCCCCTTGGCCGAACTTTGCCGCCGGCATCCGTTCGTCGACCTGCTGCTCTACCCGCCGCCCGCCGGCAAGGACGGCTTCCTGGCGACCAATTCGCTTCTCGGCTTCACTGCCCTGCTCACGCGAGCCTACGCCACTGCGTTCGGCGCCGCCGCCGATTGGCGCGACGTGATCCGCAGACTGACGCCGCTGCTTTCGGACGCCGACGCCGCTCTCGAAGCGTGGGAGGCGGCCACCATGCCGCTCTGGACGCGCTCCACCACCCTTGTCCTGCATGGCCCGTCCACAAGGATCGGGGCGATAGACGTCGAGTCGAAGTTCACGGAGGCCGCGCTCGGCCAGGTTCAGATCGCCGACTACCGCAACTTCGCCCACGGCCGGCACCACTGGCTCGCCAAGCGGCGCGAGACGAGCGCCGTCCTCGCCTTCGTCACGGGCGCCGATCGCGCGCTCGCCGATCGCACCCTCGATCTGATCCCAGCCGACGTCCCCCGGGCCCGGCTCGTGTTCGACGGCCGGCCGGGCGCGGTAGCCCTGGCGGCGCTGCTCGCGGCGCTGAGGATCACGGAATGGGCCGGACGCGCCAAGGGCATCGACCCCGGGCGCCCGGGCGTACCGGAATTCGGCCGCCGGATCTACAACTTGCGGCCCCGACGCCCCCGACGCGTTGCGGGCGCGCCACGCCTCGCGCCGCGGGAGGCCGCCGCGATAGCGCGGAAGACGGGCGTCGTCCCGGAGCGCCTTGCCACCTTGAGCGATCTCGACCGCTGGCGCGACGCGCTCGAGGTCTTCCTCGTCCGCCTGCGCGCCGCCGGCTTCGCCGGAGTCGTTCTTGACTACGATGGTACGATAGTTGACGTGCGGCATCGGTCCGAGCCCGCGGCGCCTGAAATGATTTCGGAACTCACCCGCCTCGCCGAAACAGGGGTTCGCGTCGGGATAGCGACGGGCCGCGGCAAGTCGGTCCGGCGTGATCTCCAGCAACGCGTGCCGCGTACGATCTGGCCTCTCTTTACCGTCGGATACTACAATGGCGCGGAAATTGCACCGCTCGAAGACGACGGCGTTCCGGACGGATCCGCGAACGTCTGCGAGACCCTTCAGCCGCTCGCCGACGCCCTGCGCCGGCAACCGGAGCTCGAGAGGCGGGCGTGCCAGGAAAACAGGGTCTTCCAGATCACGCTCCGCACCAGCGTCATGCCCGTGAATCGGCTTTGGGCGCTCGTCCGTCAAGTCGTTCACGCGACCGGCCCGCCCGGCGTGACCATCACGTGCTCCAGCCACTCGGTGGACGTCGTGACCGCCGAGGTGTCCAAGCTGAACGTCGTCCGGCGGCTGCGTGAGTCCGTCGGTGGGGCCCCCTTGCTCATCGTCGGCGATCGCGGTCGTTGGCCCGGCAACGACCATGCGCTGCTCGCTGAACCGTTCGCCCTGGGGGTCGATGAGATCAACGCCGACCCCACGACTTGCTGGCACCTCGGCGAACCCGGCCAGCGCGGCCCGACGGTCACCCTGGAGTATCTCTCCGCGTTGGTGGCGCAAGATCGGCATTTCAAATTCGCGAAGGGATCACTGCAATGAACCAGGACTTGGCGCTGAAAGTTCTGGCGCAGATCATGCACTGGGACGATGAAAACGCTCGGAAGGAGTTCCAGTGGCTGAAGCTGATGGCGCGTCTCAAGTACGACGGCTATCGCGACTTTCAGGCCGGGATGCGTTTCGTTGAAAGTCTGGCAACGTGGCTTCAGCAGTTCTCGGACTTGAGCGAGCGGAAAACGGCCTATGACTTCGTTCGCAAGGCTCTGGTCTACATCGGTCCCGGCGAAATGCAGCACCTCGTCGAGCAGTTCTATCCCCGCACCGTTCGGGACCGCATCGTCCACATGGTGGCCGCCGAGTGCGACGTCCCGCCTTACCGCGTGCTCGTCGCCCAGGCTGCCCAGAAAGCGGAGCAACGCCTTCGCCGCCAAACCTTGTTCATGGGGCTGAGCGACGGAGCGAGAATCGACACGATACGTCGGGCGAATTCCGGGTTTCTCAGCAACGAGCAATTCGTTTCGAGCACCCAGGTCGACGTCGAGAAGTGGAGGGATCTCCGCGACAATCTTCGCAAGGATCTTGACGACCCAGAAGCACGGTTCCGACTGGTCTACCTGATCGACGACTTCGCCGGCACCGGAAAATCGTTTCTCCGCTTCGACGACGAGGAAGCGAAAGGAAAGCTGGCTCGCTTCAGGCAATCTGTCGAAGACGCCAACGCCAACAAGGATCTCAATGGGGACAATGGGGACAACTTGTTCAATGACGACTGGGAGCTTTGCGTCCACCACTACGTTGTGACGGCGAAAGCTGAAAAATATATCAAGGAGTGCCTGCCGAAGACAACGGCGGACGCCGGCTGTCGCGATGGCTGGGCTCGGAAAATGCACTCGTCCCGCGGCATGGTCCTTCCGTCCGACACGCCGATCGACGAGGTTTCAGGCCGGCATGACGACTTCATCCGACTGACCCGGACGTACTACGACCCGAGAATACAAACGAAGCACACCGATGTCGGCGGCGTGCCCCACCTTGGTCTCGGTTTCGGCGGCTGCGCGCTGCCCCTCGTGCTCGAACACAACACCCCGAACAACTCCGTCGCCCTGCTTTGGGCGGAAACCGACGGCGGAGGTCGAGGTGGCACCCCCGCTCCGGCCATGCGGCCGCTCTTCCGTCGCCGACAGCGGCACTTCGTCTGAGAGGCGCCAGGACATGGCCAATCCATTTGAAAAGCGAGCAACAGAATATTTTCGAGACGACGAGGCTTTCCTTTCCGTCGTCACTCCGAAGCCTCTGATTACGTTCTTCAAGGAACCGGCTGAAGAAGACCGCCTCTATGACCGTCTGGTGGTGGTCATCGGAACACCAGGCAGCGGAAAGACCACACTCGGACGGCTGTTCCAGTTCTCGACGTTGACGACCCTTCTGGACAATCGCGACAGCACCAATCACAAACCGTTGATCGACGCGCTTACGACCTGCCGGGCGATTTCCGACGAGAGGCCGACTCTAATGGGAGGCCGGCTTCCTCTTGAAGCCGAGTACCGGGACTTCTGGGAGTTTCCATACCAGGAGAATCTCAAGACGAACCTGATGATCGCATTGCTGCAAGCGCGCGCGGTATTGACTTGGTTGCGGAACATCGAAGCCTCCGGTGTGCCTCTCGATCGGATCGAGATCGTACCGCGGGCAGACGCCGACGCGGCGCTTACCGCCATCGGTGGCAGAACGGGACCTGAACTTCTTGATCGCGCCCGCAAGATCGAGCTCACCATCTACAACGTTTCGGCCGCGCTCGTGCCTCCGGCCGCCCAGGAGATCGACCGGATAGCGAGCGCCGCCTACCAGCCGTTCGATGTAATCGAAAATTTCCGGGTCATCGACGGCGAGGAGACGCGGCAATTCCGACCTTTGGTAATTTTCGACGATGCGCACAGCCTTCACACTGACCAATTCACGGCGCTTCGAACCTGGCTCTCTCGGCGTGAACTCAAGGTCGCGAGGTGGATTCTGACCCGAATCGACTCGCTCACCCCAAGCGACGCCCTTCTGAACCCGGCGGCTAACGTCACTGAATCCAGCCCGCAACTCTCGCGCGAAACCACCATCATCTGGATGCAGAATAGCGACGAACGCAGGAGCCAGCGACAGACGTTTCGTAGAATGGCTAAGGATATGGCGGAACGCTATCTAGTGTCCGCCAGAAAACGGGTAAGTGGTTGATTTTAAAGGACGTTATCCCTGATTTCCAGTGGCGAAGATCGCCTCGATGTTGTATTCTTGCAGGTGAGAGGCACGATTCCCGGACCGTTCGGCAACCTTTGCGGCATCGACTTCCATGAGAGAAATCTACAAGCGGCATTTCCAACTCGGTCAGGTGTCGATCGACAAGATCCAAATCGACCCGAAGTCGCGGGACGACATCCCGGCGGTGTTGAAGGGGCTGCAGCACATCTGGTGCGACGAGGCGCTGCGCGCGCGACTGTTCGAGCTGCTGGACGAGCATGTGCTGCCGGAAACCGACCGCACCGTCGGGCGCCCCGGAATGGACCTGTGGCGGGTCCTGGTGCTGGCCGTCTTGAAACAGGGCCTGGGCTGCGACTTCGACCGCCTCCACGACCTGGCGAACCATCACGGGAAGATCCGCGAGTTCCTGGGGCACGGCGACTTCGCCGACCGGACGCGCTACGAGTACCAGACGGTGGTCGACAACGTGTCTCTGTTGACGCCGGAATTGCTGTCGGCGGTCGGGCGCCTGGTGGTGGAGAGCGGGCACAAGGTCGCTAAAAAAAAGCCTGGCGAGCCGTTGCGCGGACGGTGTGATTCGTTCGTGGTCGAAACTGACGTGCATTACCCGACCGACGTCAACCTGCTGTGGGACGCGATGCGGTGCCTGCTGCGCGAGACCGGCCGTGCGGCCGTGCAGGAGTCGGTGGGCGGGTGGCGTCAGTGGCTCCATCTGACGCGAGAGGTCCGGAATCTGTTCAACCGGGTGCGTTCGACGCGGCGGGCGAAGCACCATCCGGAACGGGTGTCGGCGTACCTGGAGCGCTGTCGCGGCCTGGTCGAACGGGCGGAGAAAACGCTCGATGCGCTGCGCGACAAGAACGTCGGGGAAAGCACTCGTCAGGTGATCGAAGGCTTCCTCGCTCACGCCCGGCGCCAGATGGACCATGTGGAGCGGCGGCTTGTGCGGGACGAAACGATTCCTCACGCGGAGAAGGTCTTTTCGATCTTCGAAGAGCACACGCGCTGGATTTCCAAAAGGGAAGGCGGGCACGCCGGTGGAATTCGGGGTGCCTGTCGCCCTCATCGAGGACCAGTATCAGTTCATCCTGCACCATCGGATCCTGTGGGAGGGGGAGGACGTGAACGTGGCGGTGCCGATGGTTGAGGAGACGCAGGCCCTGTACCCGGCGTTGCGGGCGTGCAGTTTCGACCGCGGCTTTCACAGTCCCGACAACCGGGTGCGGCTCGATGCGCTGCTCGACGTCAACGCACTGCCGGGAAAGGGGTATCTTTCGAAGGCGGCCCGGGAACGGGAAGAGGACGGGGCCTTCGTTGCGGCCCGGCGTGCCCATCCGGCGATTGAATCGGCCATCAACGGACTGGAGCATCGGGGCCTCGACCGTGTCCGCAGTCACGGCGCCGACGGCTTCGCGCGAATGGTCGCCCTGTCGGTGCTGGCCGCCAACCTGCATCGCATCGGGTCGATCCTGCAGAAGCGAGAGCGCAAACGACAACGCCACCGCGCCGCCTGAGCGGCGCGGTTCCGAATTCCTGCTCGGTCTCCGACCGTCACAAGACGGCAACGCTCCTCCCAGCTCTGAACACCGGTGTATCGAGCTGCTTCCGGCCGATTCGGCCCGCGGACCGCTTGTTGCGGCCAGAGCCGCCGGATTCGTGGCGGAAACATCGCCTGAATCGTGCAAATCTGTTCCGGATCTCCACCTGCACGGGGGGTTTTCTGGCTGACACTATCTAAGCCAGATGGAGGTGTTCAATCGCCGGCGTCTCCACAACCTCGGTGACTTATTGTCAACAACAGAGGAGACGTTGTCGGCCGCTAAACGCCAGCGGCTCGGGAAGCACGTTGATACCCTGCAACGCAAGTACAGCGTCTCCCCTGAACGGCGCCTGGATTTCGAGAGCAAAGTCGAAGGATATCTCGCAAGTGCCGAAGAAAATAGCGAAGACTTGCGGCTCGGGATACTGTCGGTGCTGTTCGAGCGTTACGCAAAGCGCATACCGCAACGCAGCCTGTTCGGAGACGACCTTGATGCCGCTACGCCTACTCGGCAGATGACGGTGGACGGAGGCGTTGCTGATGGAGCCCGCATTCATCTGCTGCACAATTACGGACGGCCCTATTTTTTTGGCATCGACACCCTGTGCGATGCGAGCTCGCAGAACGCAGAACAGTTTCTTCGACTCGCAGGCGGTTTTGTTTCTCGATTGCAAACCAGGATCATTCGGGGCAAACGCCCGAAGCTTACGAGCGGTGACCAACACCGAGCCCTCCGAGAACGCGCGGGACAGATCGTGGACGAATGGAATTTTCCGCAAGTTCAGTTCGTGCGCCGGCTTGCTGACGGCATCGCTGGAGAGTGTCTAGCCAAGAGTTTGGAGGGCAACGCATCACTCGGGGGGGGTGCCACCGCCTTTGGCATTCCGCAAGAAAAATTCGACGACATTCCCGAGACTCAACCGGACTTGGCGCGTGTACTCAAGTTTGGTGTCGCCTACAACGCATTCGTATTGGTCCGGAATTATGGCACCAAAAGACGTACTTGGTGCTTGATCGAACTTGGCGGCGTGCTTCTTCTTCACTACGGACTGACCCTCCGGAGGGGCGGCTTCCTTGAGCGCCGCACCGATGACCTGCTGCGGTTACTTCGCGAGGATTGAAATGGGCAGGAAACGCTGGGACCCGTGTATCGTGCATCGAGATGACGCTGTAGATGCTTTTTTCGCCGACTACTTCGCTCGGCCGGAGAGGAACGTGCTGCTCATCGCGGGCGCCGGTTTCGATCCCCGGTCACGTGTCGGCACCGCACGACTCAGCAAGGCAGCCGCAAACATGCGCGCGTTGTTTTTTCGGGAGCGCCGGCCGAATCCGTCACAGAACCAGTCGGACCGGGCGGAGAGAAACACGGTTGCTCTCGTTGCGATGCTCAACACACGGAGAACCGAGTGTCAGGTTGAGCCGATAGAGATCTTTGCATCGGACGACGCGGTCGTCGGTGGACGCAACGTTGTCAACTTCCTTAGTAGACAGAATCTGGAAAATCTGACCGATGTTGTCGTGGACGTCAGCGCGCTGTCGGCGGGCACGAGCTTTCCAATCATCCGCTATTTTATCGAGCACGTTTGCCACAACAGGAGACCAGGAAACCTGCATGTGCTCGTCGTTCACGATTCCGGCGTGGATGCAGGCATCCAATCCATCGCGAGCGGTACGCCCGGCTACGTTCATGGTTTCAAGGGTCTCGGAACACTTTCCCACAAGGCCGATGCAGCAAGGCTGTGGCTGCCGCAGCTCGCCGCCGGAAGACGCACCTCGCTCCAGCGGCTTTACGATTTCATCGGACCTCACGACACCTGTCCCATTCTACCCTTCCCAGCCGGCGATCCTCGTCTCGGAGATGCGCTGGCGGAGGAGTATCTGACCGAACTTGAAGACGCTTGGTCGGTCGACACACGCAATGTCGTCTATGCCGACGAGGGAGATCCACTGGATCTCTATCGGACTGTTCTCGGACTGGAAGACCGTCGCCGCCCCGTTTTCGAGGACACGGGAGGGTCGATGCTTGTTCTCTCTCCGCTCGGTGGCAAAGTCATGGCTTTCGGCGCATTGATGGCAGCACTGGAACGTGATCTTCCGATAGCTTACGTGGAGCCATATGGCTATGAACTCAGGGACACGGTGCCGGAGGAGATCGAGAAACCTTACCTCATCCATATATGGCTGGAGGGCGACGTCTATTCCAGACCCAGGCCGAGCTTGCGGCAGGCGGGGAGCGCCGCGGGATGAAGATGGGCACGCGACCCAAGATCTTCGGAACAGGGTTGATTGCCCTTGACATGGTGATGGGTGTCGATCCAGACGCTCCAGTCCGCTGTTGGACGGGCGGAACGTGCGGCAACGTGCTGTGTATTCTGGCCGGACTCGGATGGGAAGCCTATCCGATCGCGCGCATGAACGGCGACGCCGCCTCCGAACGCGTCCGCCGGGACATGGCCCGCTGGGGAGTTCATCTTGACTGGACGACCTGCGCTCCCGTCAAGTATACACCCATCATCGTTCAGGAGATCAGACGCCGGCAGGATGGTCGGCCGGATCACCGGTTTTCCTGGTTCTGCCCGCGTTGCGGCGAATGGCTTCCACCATTTCGCGCGATTACGATGGACGCGGTGGACAGAATCAAACCGGCGCTCGCCGATGCGTCGGTATTCTTCCTCGATCGCCTGTCGCGCGCGGCTCTCACTCTGGCCGCCGACGCATCGGCCGGTGGCGCGATCGTGGTGTTCGAACCGTCCGGTAGAACGAACGGCAATTTCATGACGGAGGCGCTGGAGCTCGCCCATGTCGTCAAGTATGCCGGCGATCGCTTTTCCAGTATTCGCGGCGTGATGGGAAAAGACTCCGCGGCGCTTCTCGAAGTTCGGACGCTGGGGGAGGGAGGGCTGCAGTATCGCCACCGGCTCGGCCGCGGAGTATCGGATTGGATACACTTGGCGGCCGTTCCCGCTTCGGGGCTTGTCGACACCTGCGGCGCCGGAGACTGGTGCACCGCGGGCCTGATCGCCCAGGTTGCGGCCGGCGGGCAGGACGGTTTGCGCGGGGCCGGCGCCCGCGGAGTCCGGACGGCGCTACGGCATGGCCAGGCATTGGCAGCGTGGAACTGCGGGTTCAAGGGCGCAAGGGGTGGCATGTACGCGGCCGCGCCCGAGAGCTTCAAGACTCGGATCGCGGGCGTGTTGAAGGGCGAATTCGAGCGAATCGACGAGGACACCGGGGAGGCCGATTGGACAGGGGACGTCACTTGCCCGGCTTGTGCGCGCGGGACCAAGTGAGAGTGGAGGAATACGGACCTCCTCGTCTGTTCGGAGCACCCGCGCAGGGCCAACTGGGAGCGGAGTTTCGTTCCCGCCATGTGCAACAAGCGCCATGCGCAACAAGGTGGTGCGCTTCGAGATCGTCGACGAAGCGGAGTGGGAGCAGCGCCTGAACGCGCTGCTCGTGGGTTGAGGGTTCGGGATGATCTCGGAAGCCGGCGGATGAGCGGCCCCTGAACGCGCTGCTCGCGGGTTGACGGGGCCGCCGCCGATCGGTCCCGGCGGTGGCCGCGGCCGGATGCTGGCAGCGGGCCGGGGTTCCGGGCCGCGCCGAGGACGGCCTTCGCGTTCCGTTACGGCTTGGGCAGCCGGCCTGTGAAATCGGGCCAGCGCGGCACGCCGAACCCGTGTGCGCGTCCAACGTCGGCACGCCGCCCGCGGCCGCCGACGGGTGGCGCCCGGCGGCGCGAACACGCCGGCTGCTCCGGTCGAAGGCAGCGTGGCGCCGGCCGTCGGTACGAGGGCCCGTCAGCGGTTCGCGCCGCCGGCGCCCGCCGGCCGCCCGCCGGCGCGGCCGAGCGCGTGCAGGGCGCGGAGGGCCTTCGCGACGTCGTCGGGGACGGCGGTCATGGCCAGAATGACGTCCCGCTCCGTCAGCCGCAGGGCGAGGCCGCGCGACTGAAGCCACGCGCGGAGGCCGCCGAGGACGGCCTTGGCGTCGCACCACCGTTCGGGCTGCTTCCACCGCGCGGCCAGGAACTCGTCGGCCCGGTCGAGCGCCGTGCTCAGCGCGAGTCTCCGGTCCTCCTGCTGGATGCGCGTCGCCACGGACTGCCGCACGTGCTCGCGCTGCCCGTCCAACAGGCGGTCCAGCTCCGCCGCGAACGCGCTCCGCTGCCGCTTCCACTCCGCCGCGGCGCCCCGCTCGGCGGCCTGGCGGTCGAGCGCGTTCAGCATCGCCGCCCGGTCGAGGACGTGGTTCTCGATCTCGTTGGCCTCCCACAGCAGCAGCTTGATGTCGAGACGGTAGGCGTCCGTCTTCGCCCGGGCGGCGTGCGCGCGCAGCACCGCGCGGCGCGACGCGTCCGTGCGATGGTCCCGGTCGCCGATCGCCAGCATGCGGACCGGCCGCCCCGCCGCGCCGCCCGCGCTGTTCAGGAGGTCGCGGACCTGCCGTCCCAGGTCGAGCACGCCGGCGTCGACCGGACTCTGGTACGTATGGAGGAACGTCAGCGCGCGCCAGACCTCCTGCTGCTTCTTCTCGCCCCAGTGCTTGCGCGCGAAGTCCCGCAGCAGATTCCGGTCGCGCTTGCTTTCGACGAACACCACGGCCCGGTTCGCCAGCAGCGGAACGATCTCCATGCGCTCGGCGGCGCCCAGCTCGTCGAGAAGCCGGAGCTGCTCGGGGGCGACGTGCAGCGGCGCGACGCGGCCCTCCAGGCAGACGCGGACGCTGCCTTCGGGCGCCGCGTCGAGAAGCCGCGGCGAATGGGTCGCCAGGACGAACTGCATCGGCGCCTCGCGCGCCAGCCGGCCGAGGATGCGCAGGAGCTGGTCCTGCAGACGGGCGTGCAGGTGGGCGTCCGGCTCGTCGAGCAGCACCGTGCCCGCCCCGGGCGCGAGCACCGACGCCAGGATCTGCAGCGCCTGGTGGAATCCCGATCCCGCGGCCATGAGGTCTCGTTCCCGCGTCAGCGTCCGGTCGCGGTACGTGGCGTTCAGGAACCGGTCCACTTCGAGGTCGAAGCGCACCTGGATCGCGCTCTCCGGGAAGAGCTCCTTCAGCAGCTCCCGCAGCGTGTTCCAGCGCGGGCCGGCGTGCTCCCGCAGGTCCCACAACAGGTTCCGCACCATCTCGCCGTGGCGCTGCAGCCGCATCCGGTCCCGGCGGGCCGGCAGGGTCAGGTACTCCTCGCGGGGCAGGAAGCCCGAGAAGAGGGGAACGAGCCGGATCTCCCGCCCGTCGACGGCCTCGCGCCAGCGCCCCGCGGCGCTCGGGGCGACGTCGAAGCGGTTGTAGTCCATCCGAAGCTCGAAGCCGATGGTCGCGCCGTTGTCGAACTCCGCCCGCAACGACAGGGGATTCGCCCGGCCCTTCGCGCGGACGCGCCCGTGCGGCCAGAGGTCCGCGGGATCAGCCACCGGCAGGACGCCGAACTCGTCGGGACTCACGGTCCGGCGGACCAGCGCGAGCCGTCCGGGCCCGGGGCCGTCGCCGTTGGTCCGGCGGGTCGTTTCGACGCAGTACTGAAACAGGGTGAGCGCGAGCAGGACCGTCGACTTGCCGCTGTCGTTGGCGCCGACGAGCACGGTCACGTCGTCGAGGTCGACGACCGTCTCCCGCTCGAAGCGCTTGAAGCCGTGGATGGTGAAGCGGCGGATCATCCGGATTGCCTCGGCCGTCTCGTCAGGTCCGACACGCGCTCCTCGACGGGACCGGGCGGGCGGCCGACTCGCGATGCGGAACCCGTTCCGCGGCTCCCGCCGGCTTCCGCGCCGAACGTCGATCCGGGCAGCCGCGATCCGATGGGCGATCGGTCTCAGTGGGGCGAGCCGACCGGCGGAAAAAGGCGCCGCACGGCGCACCGGAACCCCGGCATCACGTCGCCGCCGTCGATGTCGTCGTTCGCTTCGAGCACTCGAACGTCGTGCGCTGACCGGCAGACCCGGACCGTGCGCTTCTCGGGCTCCACAAGCCAGACCAGTCGCGTGCCGGCGTCGAAGTACTCCTCGATCTTCGCTTGGATTTCGGCGGGGCGATCCCGCGGCGAAACCACCTCCACGGCCAGATCGGGAGCGCAGGGCCAGTAGGCGGCCGGGATGCCCGTGGCGGGGACGCGCGAGGCCGCCACGACCGCGGCATCCGGCGCCCGCACGGTGTCGGGCGCGCGACGCAGAACGAAACCGGTTTCGGCTCCGCAGCAGACGCCGAAACCGTGGGCTTCGACGTACTCGTCGAGCAGGCGGCCGATGCGAGCCGTCACCGCGCCATGTCTGGCCCCGGCCGGAGTCATGTGGACGACCGTTCCCCTCACCAGTTCGGTACGACCGCCTTCGCCGGGCAGTACGAGCAGCTCTTCGGCAGTCAAGCCCGAGTGCGGAACAGGCGCGGCCATCTGACGACAAGGTTACGATCCCCCGGAGATCCGCGCAAGGGCGCGCCCGGAAACACGGGCGGCCGGTGCCGTCCGCGCCGAGATGTACGGGGCAGGCTTTGGGTGACGTGGGTGATGGCCGGCGCGGACTTGGGGGCTTTGGGTGGTGGCCGCCCGCGCCGAGTCGGCGGGCCGGGTTCGCGGTACCGGGGTGCGGTCCGCTGCGGGGCGGGCGCTGACGCAGTCGTTCAGCGGTGTCAAACGTCAGGCCGCACATGCTGGGCCGTAAAACGTGCCACCTTCACGTTCCGCGGGCGGTAAAGCGAGTGTCGAGCCAATCGGGAGACTGGAACTCGATTCTCCCGGCCTGAAGGATGTCTTCCAGAGCTCGTCTCAGCTCGCGCAAGCGACTGTTCAACTCGCTGACCGAGTTGCTCCGTTCGGCGAATTGCTTGGAAATCAAAAGGATTTCCATGTCGTAGCCGGCCTCGCCGTCGACTTCAGTATGCTCGATCCTGGGGCAGCGCATGGAAAACGAACAATCTCGTAGGTTCTTTCGTTCTTCGACGTAGCGGTCGTGGAAACGCTGTCCTTCGACGTGCAGCACGAAAAGCATGACGCAGAGCTTGTGATTGTGCTTTACCGCCTCGGAGATGGATTCGAAATGACCGGTCGACGTTTCTCGGCGATATCCGCCGAATTCATTGAGGAGAAAATCTGCGAACGGATCCAGCAGGATCAGGTCGAATGCTCCGTAGTACCGTTCGTCCAGGATGTCGAATCCGCGTTTTGGCTTGTACCCCTTGTATTGTTTGTCGATCAGAGCGATGCCAGATGCCTCCAGATCGCTGCGGGCGAGCTTGTCCTTGTCCGAGGCAAAAACCTCTGCGCCTTTACCTCTCGCATTGGCGATGTTCCGGACGACGTGACTGCTGCCGTAGTATCTATCTTTCCTCCAATGTGGCTGGTGGCTGTTTGTCCTCCAGTGTGGTTGTGCATTTTCAATGACGAGAAGCGACGACGAAAATCCTTCCATGCGACGCCGAGTCTCCTCCTTGAGAATGTAACCCCACGGGCGTCCGGCGAAGGGATCGGCATAGCGAATCCCTTTCTCTCCGCATTCCAGAAACCAGTCGACGAACGTGGCTAGTGCGCCGTGCTTGAGAAGATCGCCCGCGTTGCCCATGTCGTAGGGCAACGAAGACGAAATCATGATCTCCGACATTCCGGTATCGTGTCCGGCTGCATTTCTCAGCCGCTGGTCCAGATTCAACCCCGTCTGTCGAATCTCTTGGAACTGCTCGAATGTGAGTCTTGCACGGATCTCCTCATCCGATGCGTGCGCAACCTTGTTGCGTTTTTCCCGAATCAGGCGCATCCAGCAGCGTGTCTTGCGGTCTCGTCCTGTACAGTTATAGTATGCCTCAATCATTCCTTGCATGCTTCTCCGATTATTCGACTGCGCTACGTTTAGTTGACGTTTCAGAAACCTCTCCAAGCAGACGCCCATCTTCAGCACCGCCGCGTCGTAGATGAAGTCCTCGATCTGCATGGATGAAGTCCTTTGGGCGATGCCGCGGTCTCCAAAGTCAATCGCTCGGATTCCTTCCTCGTTCCCGGAAGGGCGGGCGCCGACGCCGCTGGTTCAGATCGCCAGCTCGCCGGAATGATAGGCCGGATCAACCGTCGGCAGCAAGTGAAAGTGCGTCAGGTCCAGGTGAGCGGCGCCGACGCCCGTTGACAGCAGACACGGCTCGACCGGGTTGCCGCGGTGCCGCCGCGAATCGGTCAGCGCAGCACCCCGAAGACCGTGCGCGCGTCCACGATCCGCGGGCCGCCCGGGGCGGCCCGCGCGGCGGCGCCCAGGGGCGCGAACAGGGCCGGCACGACCTCGAGGCCGACAGCGCCCGGCAGCTTCGGCGCGCCCGGAGGGAACCGCGGCGCGGCCGCCGCCAGCGGCCGTGACGCCGCCTTCGCCTCGCCGACCAGCAGGCGCCGGCCGTCGACCGAGCGCGCCACTACGTCGCACTCGGGCTCGTTGCGCCGCCAGTAGCGTTGGGCCGGCTCCCAGGGACCGAGCCGGCCGAGAGCGGAGTCGGAGCGGTGCAGGAAGGGGACCGCGAGGCGGCAGAGCTCCTCCCACGCCTGCGCTTCGAGCGCGGCGCGGTGGCGGCGCCAGTACCGCAGGCGCGTCTCGCGCGGGGCCTGAAGGAGGGCCGTCCGCCCCGGCGCGACGACCCGGAACCACAGCCGCAGGAACGGATCGTCGATGCGGTACAGACTGCGCTTGCCGGAGTGGGGATCGCTGCCGAACGGCGTCTCGCGGCGCACGAGACCCATCTCGGCCAGCGCCGCCAGGGGGCGCGCGAGCGCGGAGGCGGGCCGGCCGAGGCGGCCGGCGACTTCGCTGACCCGGTGGGCGCCGGCGCCGATCACGTCCAGCAGGGGGCGGAGCGCCGCGGCGGGCGGCACTTCCTCCAGCAGCAGGCGGTCCGGCTCCCCGTGCAGCGGGCCCGCCGGGTCGAGCGCCAGGGCGTCGACCGCGCGGGCGGCGTCGGCGCCGAACGGTTCGGCCAGCTCCCAGTAGCGCGGCATCCCGCCCCACGCGGCGTAGAGCGCCAGCAGGTCGCGCGGGCCGGCGGCGGGGAACACGTCGGCGAGGTGTCCCGGCCGGAACGGGCGCACGGCGAACGCTTCGCGCGCCCGGCCGTAGAGCGGCGCGTCGGCGGCCAGCGCCGCGCCGTGCATCATGCGCAGGCTCGAACCGCTCGCCACCAGGGTCGGGCGTCCCGGTTCGGAATCGACCCACGCCTGCAACACGCCGGGCAGCGTCGGGTCGGCGGCGATCAGGTACGGCAGCTCGTCGAGCACGAACGGCCCGGGCCAGCCGTGCGCCCGCGCTTCCCGGGCCAGCCGCATGAGGAACGAGCGCCAGTCCGGGTACTCGACGGCGGCGAATCCCGGAAAGCGCCGCTCGACGGCGGCGGCCAGATACCGGCGCTGCACGGCGGGCGCCGACGGCTCCGCCGCCGCGTACAGGCCGTCGCGCCGCCGCGACCACTCGACGAGCAGGCGCGTCTTGCCCACCCGCCGCCGGCCCCACAGGACGGCGAAGGCGCCCGGGTGCGCGAGCAGCGCATCCAGGCGGCGCAGCTCGTCGGCGCGGTCGAGGAAGCGCACGGCGTCATTATGCTCCGAATCATTATGTTGCCGCGCATAATCAATGCGGCGCGGGCCGGGGGCGACAAGTGACGGCGCCCCATGACCGACCGGGCGGCGGCGCTCGACAGCCGGCCGCGCGAGACCGCTTCCGCCACTCCGCCACCTCCCGCACGTGGCGCTCGACAAGGACCCGGCCGTCCCGCGCGACGCCGCTTCCGCATGGCCGACCGGGCGGCATGATCGCCGGGGGCGGCGGCGCTCGACAAGGATTCGGCCGTCTCGCGCGACGCCGCCGATCTCGTCGTCGGGGCGCCGCGCCGGGAGAGGTTGAAGTGACGTCTCCCGCATGACCGGCCGGCCCGGCCGGCGGCGCTCGGCAGCCGGCCGCGCGAGACCGCTTCCGCCTCCACTCCACCACCTCCCGCATGGCGGCGCTCGACAAGGAAACCCGGCCGTCCCGCGCGACGCCGCTCCCGCATGGCCGACCGGGCGGCATGATCGCCGAGCGGCGGCGTTCGACAAGGCCCCGGCCGTCCCGCGCGACGCCGCCGATCTCGTCGTCGGGTGACTGCGCCGGGAGGGCTGACGTCGAAGGCGCCCGCGCGTCCTCCCCGGCGGACACCCGGTAGCCCGTTGGTGACGTTCGGCCCACGGCCGGTCACCGCCGCCGGAACCGGGCGACGTCCGATTCCACCCCCGGTCGGGAAAGGGGCCGCCGTTGGAGCGGCGACGCGCGTCGTTGCCCGCGGACCATGGATAGCGGCGGCCCGGCGACGGCGCGTCACGGCCCGCGGGACCATGGATAGCGACGGCCCGGGCCAAGCTCCACCCGCCGACGGGGAGCGGTGTGTCGTTGTTCGCGGGACATGGACAAGGGGCGAAGGCCGCGACCCGGACGCGCGGTGGTCCCCGGCCCGGCGGCGCGCGTCACGGCGCCGGGGGACCACCGGACGCCTGCGCCCACCGGCCGGCATGCTGTTTGCAATTTCATGGCACGGGCGGAAGCCCGCCAGCCCCGGTCGACGAAGGAGGACCGATGAGGACGACCAGACGTCTCACCGCCGTGATACTGGCCCATGCCGCGATCATCGCCGCCGCCGCCGCGGCGGCGGCCGCGGCCGAAGCGCAGGACCGCCGCCCGACCGACCGATCGTCGGGGCGCGCGGTGGCGCGGCCGGCGGCCGGCGGCGCCGGCCCGGCGCGCGCCGTGATCCGGGCCCGCCCCCTGTTCGGCGGCGTCCGCTTCCATCGCCCCTACCTCGGTGCGTACGCCGGCTTCCACCCGTTCCACCACGGACCGTACCTGTTTCCCTACGGCTACGGCCCCTACGGCTACGGCCCCTACGGCTACGGTCCCTGGCTCGCTCCCGCCTACGGCGGCTACGGCTACAGCAGCGCCGTCCGGCTGGAGGTCGACCCGGAGGAGACCGAGGTCTACGTCGACGGCTACTACACCGGCGTCGTCGACAGCTTCGACGGCTTCCTGCAACGCCTGCGCCTGCCCCCCGGGGAGCACGAGATCGAGCTCTACCTGGAAGGGCACGAGAGCGTTCGGCAGACGCTGTACCTGGCGCCCGGCGAGACCTACCGGATCCGCCACCGGATGCAGCCGCTGCCCGAGGGCGCGCCGCCGCCGGTGCGGCCCGAACCGCCCGCGCCGCCGCCGTCCGCCGACGCCTGGGCCGGACCGCCCGCTCCGCTGGCGCATCCCGCCGCCGCCGAAGAGTTCGGCACGCTCGTCGTGCGGGTCCGGCCGCTCGACGCCGTCGTGACCGTCGACGGCGAGCGCTGGGTGGGGCACGAGGGCATGGGGGAGCTGGTTCTCGATCTGGGCGCCGGGGTCCACGCGCTGGAGGTGAGCCGGACCGGCCATCGAACCTACGCCGCCGACGTGGAGGTGGTTCCGGGCGAGCGGACGGTCGTCAACGTGGGCCTGCCGCGGGAGGACGACGAACCGTGAGCCGCGCCGCGGAGAGAGGACGAACCGGCGGCCGGACGCACGGGGCGACCGGAAGAACGGAATCACGCGCAATGCCGGGGGCGGCCCCTGGAGAGGCCGGGCGCGTGCGGCAGCCGGAGGAACCGCCGGGATGCCGGGCGCGTGCGCGGCGATGGAGAGGCCGGACGGAGGGCAGCCGGAGGAACGGCGCAACGCCGGGGGCGGCCCCCTGCCTGGAGCGGCCGGGCGCGCGGCAGCCGGAGGAACCTCCGGGGCGTCGGGGCGCGTGAGCGGCGTATGGAGAGGCCGGACGGAGGGCAGCCGGAGGAACGGAAACCACGCGCGGCGCCGGGGGCGGCCCGGTGGGGACCCGCGGCGGCTTGCCGCGCAGGACGAATCGGAGGAACGACGATGCGATGCGACTCGAAGCCTTGCGGGCGGGAACGGCGGAACGGCCGGCGCGGAGGTCTCCGGCGCGGAGCGGCGACGCGGCCGGACGACGCCGACGCGAGAGACGCCGACGCGCGCGGAGGTCTCCGGCGCGGAGCGGCGACGACGCGTGATCGGAGCCTCCGCCGGGTGCTGGCGCTGGCGCTGGGCGCGTGCGCGCTCGGCGGAGCGGCGATGGCGCAGGAGCCGGAGGCCGCGGCCGGCCCGGTGGTGGAGCGGATCCGCAGCGGGTTCGTGATCGCGCCCGACCTGAAGATCACGGGCGTCGACGGCGGGTCCGGGCCGCTGGCCGGTCTGTACGGCGGATTCGTCACCGACCGCCGGCTCCTGCTCGGCGCCGGCGCCTACTGGCTGACCGGCGGACCCGGCAGCGTCGACCTGGCCTACGGCGGCGGTCTCGTCGAGTGGTTCGCGAACCCGGGCGGCCGGCTGGACGTCAGCGTGCGGAGCCTGTTCGGGGCCGGCCGGGCGACGTTGACTTCCGATTTCGAGACGTTCATCACCGGGGCCGGACTACCGCCCCTCGGGGCGGGCCTGTTCGGGGCCGGCCCGGCGGCGTTCGAGGCCGGGGCCGGGACGGCGTTCCCCGGCCCCGGCGGTCTGCACGGACGGCGGGGGCATGGCCCGAAAGGCCGCGCGCGGTGGGCGGACCATCCGCCGTGGGAGGGATTTCCGTGGGAGGATTTTTCGTGGCTGGACGGAATCACGTTCCGCTACCACGAGCACTTCCTGGTGGCGGAACCGCAGATCTCCGTGCACTGGAACGCGAGCGACTGGCTGCGCGTCGGGGGCGGGGCGGGCTATCGCTTCGTCGGCCGCGCCGGATCCGACGGCGGGCGGCTGCGGGGATTCACGGCCGGCGTCGGTCTGCAATTGGGACCGCCGTAGCAGTCTGCGCCGTCCGCGAGCCTGCCGGGCGGGGCATGCGCTCAGGGCCGCGGCCGGGCGCCGCCGCCGTCCGGCGTCGAACCGCGCCCGGCGTGATCGGCGAGATGGTCGACGACGTACCGGCGGAGCTCGGCGATCTGGCTCGCGAGCCGGGTTTCGCTCGCTGCGATCTGGCTCGCGAGCCGGGTTTCGCTCGCTGCGATCTGCGCCGTCAGGAAGTCCCTGACGTTCCACGCCGCCGTCCAGGCTGCTCCGGCGATGGTTGCGGCGATTACGACGACCGGCCAGGCGTCACGGAAGAACTTCATCGAGTGATTCTCCGAAAACGTCCGCGGTGGCGCGCCGCCTCGCTCACCGCCCGAGTCCATGATCGCACGGGCCCCGGCGGGCCGGCAACACGGCGTGGGTGCAATCCCGGTGTCTCGTCGAAGCACGATCCGTGCCGCCGCGCGGCTCGCGGAGCGGGGCCAGTCCGCCTGCACGCGGCGGGTCACGCCGGGCGCCGCGGCGCGGACCCGGCGCGGACCTCCCGCCACAGGCGCAGCGCGGCCGGGAAGTCGCGGCCGGCCAGGGCGGCCAGCGCCAGCGCGGTCACGGACGCGGGGGACCGGTGCAGCGCGCAGGCGCGCTCGGCGCAGGCGCGGGCCTCCGCGGCGTCGCCGCGCTCGAGGGCGGCGCGAGTCCGGCTCCGGTGGCGGGCGGCGGCCCGTTCGACCGCCAGCACCTGCCGGAGGTCGGTCCGGCAGCGGTGACAGGACGGCCCGCCGGCGTGCCGGGCTCCGCAGGTCGGACAGCGTTCCATGGCGGCTGTTCCAGTCGGGCCCGCCGATCGTCGCCTTGCGGCTCCGCCGGGCGCCCGACCCAATCCTCGAGGAGTCCGCGCCGTTCCACGGCGCAGACTCCTAATCCAGGTAGAAGAGAATCTCGTCGAGCTCGCGCTTGAGGTCGGACGCCTGCGCGGCGCGGCCCTCCCCGAGGGCGTCCCGCAGGTCCTCCATCAGGTCGATCATCTCTTCGCGGTCTTCGGCGGGCGCGGCTTCGAGCGCCTTTTCGGCCCGCGCGAGCGTCTCGCGAATCTCCCGGGCCGCGCCCGCCGCCGGCTCGGACTCCGCCGCCGGCGGCGACGGAGCCTCCCCGCCGCCGGCAGGGACGTCCCCGGCGTCGCCGCCGCCGTCCTCGGCGGCCTCGCGCCAGAGCGCCGAGACCCGTTCCCGGGCGTCGCCGAGCTCCTCGTCGCTGGAACGGCCCAGGGCGTTCTCGACGACGGCGCGGATCTCGCGGCCGGTCGCCCGCTCCCGGGCGTGGACGTGCAGCAGACCGTCGAGGTCCAGGCTGTAGGTGAACAACAGGCCCTGGTCGTAGGCGTCCTGCCGCTGGTTCAGGCCGCTGAACAGGAAGGTGCCGATCTCGACGTTCTTCAGGGCGTCCGGGTCCTCGCCCTGGTAGACCTTGATCTCCACTTCTTCCTGGTTCGGAAGCAGCGTGTAGAACACCTCGGTGCGGGTGGCCGGCAGCTTGCTGTTGCGCCGGATGAGGGGCACGAACTCGTGGGCGTACGGCGCCCCGTGGAGCTGCCCCGCGGCGGCGGTGCCGAACGTGTAGGGCGTGACGTCGACCAGCACGGCCTGCATGTCGCGGCCCATCTCGATTCCGGCCTGGACGCCGGCCCCCAGCGCGACGCACAGGTCCGGGTCGACCTCGCCGTGCGGCTCCTGCCCCAACCGTTCCGCCAGCACGGCCGCGATCCGCGGGATGCGGGTCGAGCCGCCCACCAGCAGCACGCGGTCGAGTTGACTCGGACGCACCCCGGCGTCCTGCAGCGCCGTGGTCACGGCCTGGAGAGAGCGGTCGAGGAACGGCTCCAGGTCGCGTTCGAAATCGTCGCGGGTCAGCTCGCAGGCGAGATGCCGCGCCTCTCCGTCCACCGCGCCGACGTGGTCTTCCTCGACGCGGACGTGGGGTTGATCCGAGAGCTCGATCTTGGCGCGTTCGGCCGCCCGTCTCAGCCGCGCCTGCAGGAGGCGGTCCTCCCGGGCGCCCTCGACCCCCAGCTCCGTCTCGACGTGGGCGTTGAGGCGTTCGAGGACGAGCGCGTCGAAGTCGTCGCCGCCGAGCTGATTGTCGCCCGTGGAGGCCAGGACTTCGACCACGCCTTCTTCCATGCGCACCACCGAGACGTCGAAGGTCCCGCCGCCGAGGTCGTAGACGAGCAGGGTGCGGGGTTCCGCGCCGCCGCTTTCGTAACTGAGCGCGGCGGCGGTCGGCTCGTTGACGATCCGGACGACCGTCAGGCCGGCGATCTCGCCGGCCTCCCGCGTCGCCTGCCGCTGGGCGTCGGTGAAGTAGGCCGGCACGGTGATGACCGCCTTGCGCACGTCCGCGCCCAGCGCGCGGTCCGCCCGCTCCTTGAGCGCCTTGAGGATGAAGGCGGAGATCTCCTGCGGGGTGTAGGCGTCCTTGCCCATCCGCACGCGCGTCCCGGAACCCATCAGGCGCTTGACGGACAACACCGTCCGGTCGGGGGCGGCCGCGGCCTGGTTGCGGGCCTGACGCCCGACGACGACGGCGCCGGTCTCGTCGAGGCCCACGCACGAGGGCAGGACGGCTTCGCCGCGCTCCTCCACGATGGAGGGCCGCCCGCCGGAGATGATCGCCACCTCCGAGTTCGTGGTGCCCAGATCGATGCCGATGATGGTGTCGGTGTCGCTCGCCCTGTCTGCCATCGGCGTCACTCCTGCCCGTCAAGCCGGTTGACCGCGACGTCGGCGAGACGCAGCACGTCGTCCCGCCGCACGAATCCGCTCCGCAGCTCTTCGACCACCAGCCCGTCCCCGACCCGCTCGACGCGGCGCGCGTCCACCGCGTGCATGACCCGGGCGTCGAACGGCCGCCCCACGGTCCGCACGCGCCGGACGTCGAACCGGGACAGCATGCGGTCGAAGCGGCTGATCGCCAGCTCGTACCCTTCGACGACGCCGGCGGCGCCCCGCGGCGGACGCCGGAACAGCCGGGGCCGCTCGTTCAGCCGGACCGCCGCGTCCCGGCCGCGCTCCAGGGCGTCGCGCACCTCCAGGGTCTCCGCGAGGCAGCGGTCCTCGGCCGCGCCGGAGACGCGCTTCTCGAAGGCGGCCAGCGTCTCGCCGCGACGCTCCTCCCGGCGGACCGCCGCGTCGTACCGCTCCGCCGCGGCCGCCAGCTCCCGTCCCGCCCGGGACTGCTCCCGGTTCTGCAGGCGAATCTCCTGCCGCAACGCGGCGAACTCCGCGAACAGGTCGCGCAGATCGCAGTCCGCGGCGCCGGTTTCGCCGGGCTCCGGCGGTTCTTCGTCCAGCGCGTCGAGCCAGCGCCGGAAGTCCTCCAGCGCCTCCCGCTTCCAGTCCCCGCCCGGTTCACCCATGCAGCTTCCGTTCCACGGCCGCGAGGGTCCGCAGTCCGGGCGCGCCGCGGCGCTCCGGGCGCGCCCGGACCAGCGCGTCGAGCGCGACCTCGAAGTCACCGTAGCCGGCCGTTCCGAAGAGGGCCGTCTTCACGCGCGCCCGATCGTCCTTCAGGGCTTCGTAGGCCGCGGTGATCCGCTGGAAACGTTCGGCGTCGTCACCGGGCCGATGCGCGCGCACCAGCTCCAGGTAGCGGCGGCGGATCTCGGCGCCCGTCGCCGACGGGGGCAGTCCCAGCGCCAGGTAGGGGGCCAGCATGGTTCCGTCCTCCTTAGCGGCGGCCTTTCCTTCTCGCCCGGGGAAACAGCAGGGTTTCCAGCTCCGGCGTGAGCGTGTCGCGGAAGCCGGCGGCCTCGCAGTCGCGGGCCACCTGCTCCAGCTCCCGCCGCGTCTTCGGTTCGGACCGCATGTTGCCGGCGACCGCCCGCAGTTCGGATTCCGGCGCGCCGCGCAGGTCGCCTTCGTCGATCATTCGTTCCAGGCTTTCCAGCTCGTCGTCCAGATTCCCTTCGAACAAGCTCTTCTGCCGCATCTCTTCCCGCAGCGCCGCCGTCTCCGCCGCGTTCAGGAGCCGTTCGCCCTCCCGCCCGCCGGGCCCCGGCGGTTCCGCCGGTGTCGGGCCGGCCGCCGGCGCGCCGGCGGCTTCCAGTTTCCCGGCCAGCGCGGCCAGAAAGTCCTCGAGCCGCGGCGGCGGGCCGGGCGCGGCGGGCGGCGCGTCCAGGATTTCGAAGTCGAACGTCAACAGCGCCTGGCGCAACCGGCCCTGCGCGTGGCGGGCGAGGCGGACGGCGGCCGCCCGCAGCCGCTCGCGGGTGGCCGCGTCCGCCTTCTTCACGACGTCGAGGAAACGCCGGCCGTCGTGGTCGCGGAAGTCCAGATGGCGGAGCACCGCCAGATAGAAGAGCAGCAGCGGGTCGCGGCGGGCCTTCCGCACGCCGCGGAGGCGGCTTTCGATCGCGGAGCGAACCTCGCGCCGGCCGCCGCAGTCCAGCACGACGTCGAGGACGGGCGGCAGGCGCTCCGTGTCCACGCGCTCGAGGAGCGCGGGCCACCAGTCCGCGAAGATCGGCGCGACCCGCCGGTCCGGGTAGAGGACGTCCAGTTCGGCGGGCAGCGGCTCGAGCAGCCGGGCGACGTCCTCCGCGCCGCACTCGCCGGCGAGGGGCGCCTTGCCGGCCAGCACGAGCCGCGCGGCGGCGCCCATTTCCGGTCCGGCGTTCCGGATGTGCCGGTTGGCGTCCAGGTCGAGGATCAGCAGGCCCAGCGTCCGAAGCTGCGCCGCCGGCGGCTGGCCCTCCAGGCGGCTGGCGACCGCCGCGGCCGCCCCGGCGCGGCCGGACACCATCTCCAGCAGCAGCCGTTTCGCGGGCGGAACGAGGCCGAGCAGTTTCCGTCCGAGGTCTTCGGCGCGTTGAAGGTCCCGTTCCGCGAGGGCGAACCGGCCGTTCTTGCGGCTCTGATCGGCGGACTTCAGGAAGCCCACGGCCTGCAGGTCCAGGAGCCGATCGTCGTGGGGGGCGCGCTGCCGGGCCTCGGCCAGCGCGCCTTCGGCCCGGCGGTACGCGTTCTTCGAGTAGTGCAGGGCGGCCAGTTCCAGCCAGGGCGTCGGATCGTCGGGGAACCGCTTCGCCATGTCCCCCAGGACACTCTCCATCCGGGTCTTGGCGCCGGTCAGTCCGCGCAGCAGATCGAGGGCGAAGAGGTAGCCGTCGCGGTTGTCGGGATCGGCCGCGAGACTCGCCGTCATCAGCTCGACGAAGACCGTCCCGGGGGTTTTCAGCGGCCGGCCGAGCAGCGCGGACACGGCCTTCTTCATGTCCCGGGACAGGAATTCGGGATGCACCGCGGCACGGCCCGTCCGCGCCAGCGCTTCCAGCACGCAGGCTCGGGCGAGGGCCTGTTCTTCCGCGCGGGGAAACTCCGCCGGCAGCGCGTCGAAGAGCGCGGCGGCGGGGGCGGGATCCCACGACGCGGGCGACGCCTGCTGCATCAGCAGCAGGACCCGGGCCGCGACGCCGTCGCGTCGATCGGCCGGCGCCAGACGCTGCGCCAGCCGGAAGACCGCGCGCGGGGACGACCCGATCCGGACCGCCGCCAGCGCCGCGACCTCCAGGAGGTCGAGCCGGGCCGTGACGGGGTCCTCGGGGTACAGGGCGTCCGCCAGACGTTCGATCGCCTTGACGATCGCGGGCGCCTTCCGCTTGTGGAGAGCGCGCTTCAGATCGTCGGCCAGGGCCGTCGTCCGCGCCCGCTCGCCGCCCAGCTCCGGCGGCGTCCCGGCCGCTCCGCCGCCGTCCGCGAGCAGGCGCCGGCACGCCTCGGCCGTGCGGATCAGGGCGAAGTCCGGCGGCAGGCGCTCGACGGTTCGGCGCAGGCCGTCCTCGTCGCCCGCGCCGAAACGGACCATCGCCCTGGCGAACAGACGCCAGGCGGCGAACGGCGAGCGCCGCGGCACGCCCTGCAGCAGGCTCGCGGCCCGCGGCCAGTCGCCGGCGTCCATGGCGTCGAGACCCGGCGCGACCGCGGGGGCGTCCCGCCGCAGCGGGTGGCCGGCGTCGAGGACCTCGAGGCCTTCCCATCCGCGTTCGAGGACGAGCCGGTCCGCGAGCGCCCGCTCCACCCGCGGCATGGGCGGCGCCTGCCGCACGTGGTCCGCGTAGGCCGCCAGGGCGTCCGCGCCGTCCAGACAACGGACGTACTCGGCCCAGTCGGCCTCGGACAGCGCCGGCAGGGAGAGCGACGCCCGCCGCCGGTCCGCCGTGGCGCGCATGGCCGCCGCTTCCCGGTCCATGCCCTTCGCGGCAAGCTGCCGGGCGCGCTGCATGGAGGCGCAGAAGGACGCCAGCGCCAGGCCGGGCAGGCCCTCGTCCCGGTTCCGCGCCTGCCGGATCAGATCGAGCGCCTTCCGTCCGTCCCCGCCGGCGAGGGCTTCGCGCGCCTGCTCCAGCAGGCGGCGGGGGGACGCGGACGTTGCGCGCGCCGGGGTGGACCGCTTGCGCTTGCGCCTGTTGGGCAACGTCGGTGGTTCAGGTCTTCGACGCCGATCGACCGCCGCCGGCCCGAGGGTCGGGGCCGGAACGGGGACGGCGACAGGGTAGCGGGAGCGCCGCGTCCCAGTCGACGCTCTGCCGGGCGCGGGGCGTGAAGCCGGCGGCGAGCGCGAACGTGAGGCCGGCGAGCATGGTGCGAGCCATGGCTCCTCCCTCCGGGTGACAGACTGTCGGCACTGTCGGCTATGGCCAATCCTCGCCGAGCGTACTCGAAACGCGGCCGCCGCGGGTGCGTCGCGCGGCGGCCCGGCGCCGGGCGTGGACGGCCCTGTCAGGATCTGACAGAGGCTCGCGATATCCATTAAACTACTCGGTTGAAGTCGGCAGTTTTTCGCGGCGGCCACGGCGGCACGTCCGCCTCCCGGGCGCGCGCGTCTCGCACGTTGAAAAAGGCAGGTTTCGCGGCGGCCATGGCGGCACGGCTTCGGCAATCGGCCGACGGCCGGCCGTGCGCCCCGAGGGCAGGCTGGATCGCGCCACTCCCGCGGCCTGCTTTCCGTACCCCCCCCCCCCCGGAAATGAGCCCCCGCCCCGCGCGGTGGCCGTCGACGGGCTCGCCGGGACGATGCCCCCGGAGCCTGAAACCGGCGGCGCTCGTCCTCGGCCTGCTGGCCTCCTTCGACGCGCTGGCCGGCCGGCCAGCCGCCGGGCAGGCCCCCCCCGTGCCGGCGGCGCCCACCTTCGGCGCCGCCGCGGTGGGCGCGCAGCAGTACTTCGTGGGCGCGGCGGTGAACCTGCAACTGCCCGCCGCGTCCGGCGGCGCCGGCGCGGTCTCCTACACGCTGACGCCCGCCCTGCCCGGCGGCCTGACCCTCGACGCCGCCACCCGGCGCGTCACCGGCGCGCCGCGGGCCGCCGCCGCCCGGCGTTCGTACACGTGGACGGCCACCGACGCCGGCGGCGACTCCGCGCGGCTTTCGTTCAGCATCGCCGTGGCGGCCGCGAACGCGCCGCGGCCGAGGGCGGTGACCCTCATCACCCACGGCGACGGCAACTACACCAACGGCGAGACGATCACGGTGTTCGTCTCCTTCGACCGCCGGGTGACGGTCACCGGCGCGCCGCAACTGGCCCTCGCCGTCGGCGGCGCCGTGCGCCAGGCGTCCACGCGCCCGGGCGGCAGTACGGAGAACGACGTCGGCTTCCGCTACACCGTGACGGCGGCGGACTTCGACGGCGACGGCGTCAGCATCGGCGCCGGCGCCCTGACGCTGAACGGCGGGTCCATCGCCGACGCGGGCACGGGCGTGGCCGCGGCCCTCGGCCTCGGCGGCTACACCGTCACCAACGCCGCCGGCCACACCGTGAACGACTCGCGGCCGGCCTTCCCGAGGGGCGCGGCGATCGCGGACCTGACGCTGCGCAAGGACGCCGCGGCGTCGGTGACGCTGCCGGCCGCCGCCGGCGGCGACGGTTCGCTCGTCTACACCACGGTGCCGGTGCTCCCCGCGGGCCTGTCGATCGGCGGGGCGAACCGGGTGCTGTCGGGCACGCCCACCGCGGCCGGCAGGACCACCCACGTGCTGAAGGCGACGGACGCCGACGGCGACTCGGCGACGCTGGGGACGTTCGCCGTCGACGTGGTCCCGGCCCCGGCGGTGAACGGCGTGAGCATCGTCTCGTCGCCCGCCGCCGGCGGCGCCTACGGACGCTCGGAGATCGTCAAGGCGGTGGTCACCTTCGACCGCGCCGTCACGCCGAGCGCCGCGGGCGCCATCACGCTGCCCCTCGACGTCGGCGGCCGGACGTTGCCGGCGGTCTACAACGGACGGACGGCGAACGGCGGCCTGCGCTTCCTGTACGCGCTGACCGCCGCGGAGCGCGACACGGACGGCATCAGCGTCCGTTCGCCGATCGCGCTCGCCGGCGGCGCGACGATCCGCGACGCCGCCACCGGCTTCGACGCCGTGCTCGGCCTCGGCTCCCACGCGATCACGAACGCCGGCGGGCACCGGGTCGACGGCGGCGTTCTGCCGGGCATGGCGCCGACGGACGTGCGCATCGTCAGTTCGCCGGCGAGCAGCGACGGCTACGACGTGGGCGAGCGCATCGAGGTGGAGGTGACCTGGCCGCGCGCGGTGCTGGCCAGCGGCTCGCCGCGCCTCGCCCTCGGCATCGGCTCCGACACGCGCCAGGCCGCGTACCGGCGGCGGGGCGCGGCCGGCGACAGCCTGATCTTCGCCTACGCGGTGGCCGCCGCCGACACGGACGCCGACGGCGTCAGCATCGGGGCGGGGGCGCTGACGCTGAACGCCGGCACGATCCGGGACGGCGCCGGCGCCGACGCGGCGCTGGGCCTCGGCTCCCACGCCGTCACCAACGCCGCCGCCCACAAGGTGTTCACGCCGCCCAGCGTCACCGGGTTCGCCGTCACCTCCCGCCCGCCCCACGCCGCCCTGTCGGGTTCGGCGCCGGTGCAGGACGCCACCTACACGCTCGGCCAGACGATCACCGTGCGCGCCACCTTCGACCAGGCGGTCACCGTCACCGGCAGCCCCGCGCTGACGCTCGCCGTCGGCGGCGCCGCGCGCCCGGCGGCGGCGGCGGCCGGCAGCGGCGCCGCCCGGGTGGACTTCCGCTACACCGTGGCCGCCGCCGACCTGGACACCGACGGCATCGGCATCCACGCCGGCGCGCTCACCCTGCCGGGCGGAGCGGCCATCCGCGACGCCGACGGCAACGACGCCGTCCTCGACCTGAGCGGACTGACCGTCGCCCGCTTCGCCGGCGCCCGGGTGAACGGTTCGAAGAACGGCCGCTGGCCGGACTTCGGCTCCGCGGCCGGCCCGGAGCTGACGTTCCAGGCCGGCGTCAGCGCGTCGGCCGCGCTGCCCGCGGCGCCCGTCCCCGGAAGCCCCCACACCTACGGCGTCACGCCGGCGCTTCCCGACGGACTGACCCTGGACGTCCGCAACGGGCGGATCAGCGGCGCGGCGGCGGCGGCGTCGCCGCGCACGAACTACACGTTGACCTCGGCCGACGACGGGTTCGGCTGGCGCGGCGGCCCTTCGCGGATCGACTCGGCCGCGCTGCCGTTCACGCTGCAGGTGACCGGCGCCCGCCCCACGGTCGACGGCGTCCGCTTCCTCTCCGCCCCGGCCGCGGGCGACACCTACGGCCCGGGCGAGCAGATCCGCGTGGCGGTGAGCTTCCTGCGGCAGGGGACCGGCGCCCTGCGCGTCATCGGAGCGCCGACGCTCGCGCTCGCCGTGGGCGGCCAGCCGCGGACGGCCGTCCACGACGGCGTCGACGGGGCCGCCGTCCGCTTCCGCTACGGCGTGCAGGCGGCCGACCGCGACGCCGACGGCGTTTCCGTCGCCGCGGACGCCCTGGCGCTGAACGGCGGCAGCATCCGCGACGCGGCGGGCGCGGACGCGGCGCTGTCCCTCGGCGTCCACGCCCTGGGCGATCAGGCGTCCCACAAGGTGGACGGGGGCAGCGGCGCCACGCCGGCGGTGGCGGCGGTGACCGTCACGTCCACCCCGGCCGCCGACGGCGCCTACAAGCGCGGCGAGACCCTGGAAGTGGCGGTGCGCTTCAGCCGCGCGGTCGCCGTCACCGGCTCGCCGCGGCTGACGCTCGGCATCGCCAGCGGCGCCCGGACGGCGGCCTGGAACCGCGCCGGGGCCGACCCGACGACCCACTACTTCCGCTACACGGTGCAGCAGGGCGACGTGGACGCCGACGGCCTCTCCCTCGGCGCCGGCGCCCTGGCGCTGAACGGCGGGACCATCCGCGGCGGCGCCGTCGACGCCGACCTGGGTCTCGGCGCCCACGCCTTCACCGACGACGCCGCGCACAAGCTCGACGGCGGCATGCACCCGGCGCCCTTCGTGACCGGCGTGTCCTTCGCGTCGCCGCCGGCGCGCGGCGACACCTTCGCCCTGGGCGAGACCATTCGGCTGCGCGTGTCGTTCGACAAGCCGGTGACGGTGACCCGCGGGACCTTCACGTTCGGCAATCCCGGCTGGCCGCGGTTGACCCTCGTCATCGGCGCCCGGACGCGCCTGCTGAGCATGACCACCAGCAGTCAGGGCGCCATGCACGCAGCGAGCACGACGCTGGAGTTCCCGTACACCGTGCAGGCCGACGACCACGACCCCGACGGTCTGGCCGTCACGGCGCTGAACGTGAACCGCAGCTCGATTCGGGGCGGCGGCCGGGACGCCGACACGAGTCTGGGGAGCCATGCCGCCGCGGCGGCGGCCTGGAAGGTGGACGCCCGCCGGCCGCGGGTGTCCGGCGTGCGCATCACGTCCTCTCCGCCGTCCTCCCAGGGCGGCCGGTACGCCGCCGGCGACGCCATCGACGCCGACCTGACGTTCGACCTGCCGCTGGAGACGACCGGGGCGCCGCGGCTGGCGCTGGCCGTCGGCGCGAACACCCGCCGGATGGCGCTGCGCGCCGCCTCCGAGCGCACCCTGAGCTTCCGCTACACGGTGCACGGAAACGACTCGGACCCCGACGGCGTCGGCATCGGCGCGAACGCGCTGGACCTGAACGGCGGCACGCTCCGGGGCAAGGACACCCTGGCCGCCGCGCTGACGGGCCTCGGCGCCCACGCCCTCGGCAACCAGGCCGGCCACCAGGTGGACGGCATGCTGCGGCGGCCGTCCGTGACGAGCTGGAGGGTCCGGCCGCCGCCCACCGGCGACACCTTCCGGCGCGGCGAAACCATACAGGTGGAGGTGAACTTCAGCGAGGCCGTGGCGATGTCCGGATCGTCCAGCCAGGTCCGGTTGATCATGACCATCGGCGACGACGTGAGCGACCTCTCGCAGATCCGGCGGGTCGCGCACGCGGCCAGGGTCTCGGGCGCCCGGGTGATCTTCGAGTACACCGTGCAGCAGCGCGACGTCGACGCCACCGGCCTGACCATCGAATTCGACGCGCTGGAGTTCCTGGGCGCGGGGGCCCTGCGCAGCCTGCGCGGAGTGAACGTCGCCCCGGGCCTCGGCTCCAGCCTGACGAACTCCGCCAGCCACAAGGTGGACGGCGGCTCGAGCGCCGCCCCCCGCATCTCCGAGGTGGTGTGGCGGACCCGGCCGCGGCGCGGCGACACCTACGCGATGGACGAAACCGTCACCTTCGCCGTGGTCTGGAACAAGCCGATCACGGTGAGCGGGACGCCGCGCGCGGGGCTGCGCATTTCACCGATCCATTCGAACCTCCGGCCCATCCGCCAGCTCGACGGCGCCGCCGGCGCCGACGGCCGCTCCGTCCAGTTCAGCTACACCGTGCGGCGGGAGGACGTCGCGGACGGCATCGCCGTGCACGGAACCGGGGTGACGCTGGCGGGAAGCGCGACCATCCGCGGGGCCGGCGGCGTCGACGCCTCGCTGACGTTCGGCAGCGCGCCCGTCGAAGACGGGTCCGGCTACAACCTGAACGGCGCCTGCGGCCCCACGCCCGCCTTCTCCACGGGCGCGCGGATCGCGGCGCAGCGGTGGCGGACGGGCGCGTCCGTTTCGGCGAGGCTGCCGACGCCGAGATACTATTGCGGCGTCGGCGCGACGCTCGGCGCGCTGCCGGACACGCTGCTGTTCTCCGTCACCCCGGACCTGCCGGACGGCCTCTCCTTTCAGCCGGCGTCGCTCCGCATCACCGGCGTCCCCGCCGCGGTGTCGCCCGCGGCCACGTACACCTACCGGATGACCGACACGGTCGTGAACGGCTCGGCCTCGCTGGACTTCACCATCGAGGTCACGCCGAACAACCTGCCGACCTTCGGCGGCGCCACCGTCGCTCCGCAAGCGTGGACCCGGAACTCGCCGATCCCGCCGCTGACGCTGCCCGCGGCCAGCGGCGGCGACGGCGCGCTCCGCTACACGCTCTCGGGACCGGGGGCGTCGAACGCCCTCGCCCTGCCGGACGGCGTCGCCTTCTCCCAGCCCAGCGGCGCGGCCAGCGGGGGCAGCCTCGGCGGCACGCCCACCGTAGCGGCCGCGCGGGCCCGCTACACGCTGACCGCCGCCGACGTGGACGGCGACGAGGCGACGCTGGGCTTCGACGTGCAGGTGGCGGACGACGCCATGCCGCGCTTCACGCAGGCGGTGCCGAACCAGTCGTGGACGCGGCACCGGGCGATCACCGCGTTCACCCTGCCGTCCGCCACCGGCGGCAACGGCGCCCTCACCTACGTCCTGTCGCCGGCCTGGCCGGCCGGCGTGTCCCGGGACGCCGCCCACCGGGTGAGCGGCACGCCGAGCGTGGCGACGCCGGCGACCTCCTACACCTGGACCGCCACCGACGAGGACGGCGACTCGGCGGAGCTCGTCGTCAGCGCCGCGGTGGAGGACGCGCCCACCTTCGGCTCCGCCACCGTGCCGAACCAGTCGTGGACGCGGCACCGGGCGATCACCGCGTTCACCCTGCCGTCCGCCACCGGCGGCGACGGCGCGCTCACCTACACCCTGTCGCCGGCGCTGCCGTCCGGCGTGTCCCGGGACGGCCGGCATCAGGTGAGCGGCACGCCCGCCGCGGCGCTGCCGGCGGCCACCTACACCTGGACGGCCACCGACGAGAACGGCGACGCGGCGAGGCTGACCTTCAGCATCGCCGTCGAGGACGCGCCCACGTTCGGCTCCGCGGCGGTGTCGGACCAGACGTGGACGCGGAACCAGGCGATCACCGCGTTCACGCTCCCGACCGCCTCGGACGGCGACGGCGCGCTCACCTACTCGGTGTCTCCCGACTGGCCCGGCGGCGTGACGAAGGACGCCAGCCACGAGGTGAGCGGCACGCCGGACGCGGCCCTCGACGAGACCACCTACACCTGGACGGCCACCGACGAGAACGGCGACGCGGCCGATCTGACCTTCACCGTCACGGTGAACGAGGAGACGCCGACGGTGACGTTGTCGGTGGCCGAGGCGTCCATCGCCGAGAACGGCGGGTCGACGACGGTCACGGCCACGCTGGCGCGGTCGTCCAGCCTGGACACGACGGTGACCGTGCAGGCGGCCGAGGGGTTCTACACGGTCGGCGCGGACGCGGAGATCGTCATCGCGGCGGGCGAGACGACGAACGGCTCGGACAGCGTGACGATCACCGCCGTGGACGACGCGGTCGACAACGTGGACGGCCGCTCGGGGACGGTGACCGGCGCGGCGTCCAACAGCCGGGGCGCCGGGACGGTGAGCGGCGCGGCGCTGACCCTGACCGACGACGAGGACACGCCGACGGTGACGCTGGCGTTGTCGGAGCCGGACGCGGCGAAGCCGGACACGATCGACGAGAGCGGGACGGGCAACGCCAGCACGGTGACGGCCTCCTTGTCGCATGCGTCGAGCCGGGAGGTGACGCTGACGGTCGCCGCGGCGGCGGGGACGAACGCGGTGTCGGGAGACTTCACCCTGTCGGGCGCGGCGCTGACCATCGCGGCGGGCGAGACGGCCAGCACGGGCACGGTGACGATCACCGCCGTGGACGACGCGCTGGACTCGGCGGACAAGGAAGTCACGGTGTCGGCGACGGTGGGCGGGAGCAGCGGCGCGGCGGATCCGTCGAGCGTGACGCTGACCATCGAGGACGACGACGAGGCGCCGGCGGTGTCCATCGGTTCGGCCGGCGTCAGCGAGGGCGACAGCGGGTCGGTGGACCTGACGTTCACGGTGAGTCTGAGCGCGGCCAGCGGCCGGCAGGTGACGGTGGGCTACGCGGACGCGGGCACGGGCACGGCGACCTCGGGCACGGACTACACGGCGCTGAGCGGCGGAACGCTGACCTTCGCGGCCGGGGACACCAGCAAGACCGTCACGGTGTCGGTGACCGGGGACACGACGGACGAGCCGGACGAGACGGTGCTGGTGGCGCTGAGCAGTCCGATGAACGCGACGGTTTCGAGCACGGCGGGGACCGGCACCGGGACGATTACCGACGACGACGACGCGCCGACGGTGACGCTGGCGCTGTCGCGGACTTCCATCGCCGAGAGCGGAACGACCAACGCGGCGACGGTGACGGCCAGCCTGGACCGGCCGTCGTCCGCGGCGACCACCGTCACGGTGTCGGCGGCGGCCGGCACGAACGCCGTGGCGGGCGACTTCTCGCTGAGCTCGAACAAGACGCTCACCATCGCGGCGGGAGAGACCAGCAGCACCGGCGTGGTGACGGTCACGGCGGTCGACAACACGGCCGACGAGCCGGACAAGAGCGTGACGGTCTCCGGCTCGGCCACGAACGCCCAAGGAATCACGCAGCCGTCGGCGGTGACACTGACGATCACCGACGACGACGACGAGCCGACCCTGTCGATCGACTCGCCCACCGTGACGGAGGGCGACAGCGGCTCGACGAACCTGACGTTCACGGTGACCCTGAGTTCGGCCAGCGGCCGGCAGGTGACCGTGGGCTACGCCGACGCCGGGACCGGCACTGCGACCTCCGGCACGGACTACACGGCCTTGAGCGCCGGAACGCTCACCTTCGCGGCCGGCGACACCAGCAAGACCGTCACGGTGTCGGTGACCGGGGACACGGAGGACGAGCCGCACGAGACGGTACTGGTGGCGCTGAGCAGTCCGACCAGCGCCGCCGTGTCCGCCACGGCGGGAACCGGCACCGGGACCATCACCGACGACGACAATGAGCCGACGGTGACGCTGGCGCTGTCGCGGACGTCGATCGCCGAGAGCGGCGCGACCAATTCGGCGACGGTGACGGCCAGCCTGGACCGGGCATCCAGCGCCGCGACCACCGTCACGGTGTCGGCGGCGGCGGGGACGAACGCGGTGGCGGGCGACTTCTCGCTGAGCGGCAACAAGACGCTGACCATCGCCGCGGGAGAGACCAGCAGCACCGGCGCGGTGACGGTCACGGCCGTCGACAACACGGCCGACGAGCCGAACAAGAGCGTGACGGTCTCCGGCTCGGCGACCAACACCCAGGGCATCACGCAGCCGGCGGCCGTGACGCTGACGATCACCGACGACGACGACGAGCCGACGCTGTCGATCGACTCGCCCACCGTGACGGAAGGCGACAGCGGCTCGACGAACCTGACCTTCACGGTGACCCTGAGTTCGGCGAGCGGCCGGCAGGTGACGGTGGGCTACGCCGACGCCGGGACCGGCACGGCGACTTCCGGCACGGACTACACGGCGGTGACCGCCGGAACGCTCACCTTCGCGGCCGGCGACACGAGCAGGACCGTGACGGTGTCGGTGACCGGGGACACGACGGACGAGCCGGACGAGACGGTGCTGGTGGCGCTGAGCAGTCCGATGGACGCGACGGTTTCGAGCACGGCGGGGACCGGCACCGGGACCATCACCGACGACGACGACGCGCCGACGGTGACGCTGGCGCTGTCGCGGACGTCCATCGCCGAGAGCGGCGCGACCAACTCGGCCACCGTCACCGCCAGCCTGGACCGGCCGTCGTCCGCGGCGACGACCGTCACGGTGTCGGCGGCGGCGGGGACGAACGCGGTGGCGGGCGACTTCTCGCTGAGCGGCAACAAGACGCTGACCATCGCGGCGGGAGAGACCAGCAGCACCGGCGCGGTGACCGTGACCGCCGTCGACAACACGGCCGACGAGCCGAACAAGAGCGTGACGGTCTCCGGCTCGGCCACGAACACCCAGGGAATCACCCAGCCGTCGGCCGTGACGCTGACGATCACCGACGACGACGATGCGCCGACGCTGTCGATCGACTCGCCCACCGTGACGGAGGGCGACAGCGGCTCGACGAACCTGACCTTCACGGTGACCCTGAGTCCAGCCAGCGGGCGGCAGGTGACCGTGCGCTACGCCGACGCGGGAACCGGCACCGCGACCTCTGGCACGGACTACACGGCCTTGACCGCCGGGACGCTCACCTTCGCGGCCGGGGACACCAGCAAGACCGTCACGGTGTCGGTGACCGGGGACACGGAGGACGAGCCGCACGAGACCGTGAAGCTGACCCTGAGCAGCCCGACCAGCGCGGCCGTGTCCGCCACGGCGGGAACCGGCACGGGGACGATCACGGACGACGACGACGCGCCGACGGTGACCCTGGCGCTGTCGCGCACGTCGATCGCCGAGAGCGGCGCGACCAACTCGGCCACGGTGACGGCGAGCCTGGACCGGCCGTCAAGCGCGGCGACCACCGTCACGGTGTCGGCGGCGGCGGGGACGAACGCGGTGTCGGGCGACTTCTCGCTGAGCGGCAACAAGACGCTGACCATCGCGGCGGGAGAGACCAGCAGCACCGGCGCGGTGACCGTGACCGCCGTCGACAACACGGCCGACGAGCCGAACAAGAGCGTGACGGTCTCCGGCTCGGCCGCGAACAGCCAGGGCATCACCCAGCCGTCGGCGGTGACCTTGACGATCACCGACGACGACGATGAGCCGACGCTGTCGATCGATTCGCCGAGCGTTTCGGAAGGCGACAGCGGCTCCGTGAACCTGACTTTCACGGTGACGCTGAGTCCGGTCAGCGGACGGCAGGTCACGGTGGGCTACGCGGACGCCGGGACGGGCACGGCGACTTCCGGCACCGACTACACGGCCCTGAGCGGCGGCACGCTGACGTTCGCGGCCGGAGACACGAGCAAGACCGTCACGGTGTCGGTGACCGGGGACACGGAGGACGAGCCGAACGAGACCGTGAAGCTGACCCTGAGCAGCCCGACCAGCGCGGCCGTGTCCGCCACGGCGGGAACCGGCACGGGGACGATCACGGACGACGACGACGCGCCGACGGTGACCCTGGCGCTGTCGCGCACGTCGATCGCCGAGAGCGGCGCGACCAACTCGGCCACGGTGACGGCGAGCCTGGACCGGCCGTCAAGCGCGGCGACCACCGTCACGGTGTCGGCGGCGGCGGGGACGAACGCGGTGGCGGGCGACTTCTCGCTGAGCGGCAACAAGACGCTGACCATCGCGGCGGGAGAGACCAGCAGCACCGGCGCGGTGACCGTGACCGCCGTCGACAACACGGCCGACGAGCCCAACAAGAGCGTGACGGTCTCCGGCTCGGCGACCAACACCCAGGGCATCACGCAGCCGTCGGCCGTGACACTGACGATCACCGACGACGACAATGAGCCGACGCTGTCCATCGACTCGCCCACCGTGACGGAGGGCGACAGCGGTTCCGTGAGCTTGACGTTCACGGTGACGCTGAGTCCGGCCAGCGGGCGGCAGGTGACCGTGGGCTACGCCGACGCGGGCACCGGCACGGCGACTTCCGGCACGGACTACACGGCCTTGACCGCCGGAACGCTTACCTTTGCGGCCGGCGAGACCAGCAAGACCGTCACGGTGTCGGTGACAGGGGACACGGAGGACGAGCCGAACGAGACGGTACTGGTGGCGCTGAGCAGTCCGACCAGCGCGGCCGTGTCCGCCACGGCGGGAACCGGCACCGGGACAATCACCGACGACGACGCGGCGCCGACGGTGACGCTGGCGCTGTCGCGGACGTCGATCGCCGAGAGCGGCGCGACCAATTCGACGACGGTGACGGCGAGTCTGGACCACGCGTCGAGCGCGGCGACCACCGTCACGGTGTCGGCGGCGGCCGGGACGAACGCGGTGTCGGGCGACTTCTCGCTGAGCTCGAACAAGACGCTGACCATCGTCGCGGGAGAGACCAGCAGCACGGGCGTGGTGACGGTCACCGCGGTCGACAACACAGCCGACGAGCCCAACAAGAGCGTGACGGTCTCCGGCTCGGCCACGAACACCCAGGGAATCACCCAGCCGGCGGCCGTGACGCTGACGATCACCGACGACGACGACGCCCCGACGCTGTCGATCGATTCGCCGAGCATTTCGGAAGGCGACAGCGGGTCGGCGAACCTGACCTTCACGGTGACGCTGAGTCCGGCGAGCGGCCGGCAGGTGACGGTGAACTACGCCGACGCGGGGACCGGCACGGCGACTTCCGGCACGGACTACACGGCGCTGAGTGGCGGAACGTTGACCTTCGCGGCCGGGGACACCAGCAAGACCGTCACGGTGTCGGTGACGGGGGACACGGAGGACGAGCCGAACGAAACGGTGGTCGTCGCGCTGAGCAGCCCGACCAACGCAACGGTGTCCGCCACGGCGGGAACCGGCACCGGGAGGATCACGGACGACGACGACGCGCCGACGGTGACACTGGCGCTGTCGCGGACTTCCATCGCCGAGAGCGGCGCGACCAACTCGGCGACGGTGACGGCCAGCCTGGACCGGGCATCGAGCGCGGCGACGACCATCACGGTGTCGGCGGCGGCGGGGACGAACGCGGTGGCGGGCGACTTCTCGCTGAGCAGCAACAAGACGCTGACCGTCGCGGCGGGAGAGACCAGCAGCACCGGCGCGGTGACGGTCACGGCGGTGGACAACACGGCCGACGAGCCGGACAAGAGCGTGACGGTCTCCGGCTCGGCCACGAACAGCCAGGGCATCACGCAGCCGTCGGCCGTGACGCTGACGATCACCGACGACGACAATGAGCCGACGCTGTCGATCGATTCGCCCACCGTGACGGAGGGCGACAGCGGTTCCGTGAACCTGACGTTCACGGTGACCCTGAGTCCGGCCAGCGGGCGGCAGGTGACGGTGGGCTACGCGGACGCGGGCACCGGCACGGCGACTTCCGGCACGGACTACACGGCGCTGAGCGGCGGAACGCTGACCTTCGCGGCCGGGGACACGAGCAAGACCGTCACGGTGTCGGTGACCGGGGACACGACGGACGAGCCGAACGAGACGGTCATCGTCACGCTGAGCAGCCCCGTCAACGCGGTCGTGTCGAATACGGCGGGGAGCGGCACCGGGACGATCACCGACGACGACGACGCGCCGACAGTGACGCTGGCGCTGTCGCGGACGTCGATTGCCGAGAGCGGCGCGACCAATTCGGCGACGGTGACGGCCAGCCTGGATCGCGCATCGAGCGCGGCGACCACCGTCACGGTGTCGGCGGCGGCCGGGACGAACGCGGTGGCGGGCGACTTCTCGCTGAGCTCGAACAAGACGCTGACCATCGCCGCGGGAGAGACCAGCAGCACCGGCGCGGTGACGGTCACGGCCGTCGACAACACGGCCGACGAGCCGGACAAGAGCGTGACGGTCTCCGGCTCGGCCACGAACACCCAGGGAATCACGCAGCCGTCGGCCGTGACGCTGACGATCACCGACGACGACAATGAGCCGACGCTGTCGATCGATTCGCCCACCGTGACGGAGGGCGACAGCGGCTCGGCGAACCTGACCTTCACGGTGACCCTGAGTCCGGCCAGCGGACGGCAGGTGACGGTGGGCTACGCGGACGCCGGGACCGGCACGGCGACATCGGGCACGGACTACACGGCGCTGAGCGGCGGCACGCTGACGTTCGCGGCCGGAGACACGAGCAAGACCGTCACGGTGTCGGTGACCGGGGACACGGAGGACGAGCCGAACGAGACCGTGAAGCTGACCCTGAGCAGCCCGACCAGCGCGGCCGTGTCGAATACGGCGGGAACCGGCACCGGGACCATCACGGACGACGACGACGCGCCGACGGTGACGCTGGCGCTGTCGCGGACGTCGATCGCCGAGAGCGGCGCGACCAACTCGGCGACGGTGACGGCGAGCCTCGACCGCGCGTCGAGCGCGGCGACCACCGTCACGGTGTCGGCGGCGGCGGGGACGAACGCGGTGGCGGGCGACTTCTCGCTGAGCGGCAACAAGACGCTGACCATCGCGGCGGGAGAGACCAGCAGCACGGGCGCGGTGACGGTGACGGCGGTGGACAACACGGCCGACGAGCCGGACAAGAGCGTGACGGTGTCGGCTTCGGCCACGAACACCCAGGGCATCACGCAGCCGGCGGCCGTGACGCTGACGATCACCGACGACGACGACGAACCGACGCTGTCGATCGATTCGCCCACCGTGACGGAGGGCGACAGCGGTTCGACGAACCTGACGTTCACGGTGACCCTGAGTCCGGCCAGCGGGCGGCAGGTGACCGTGCGCTACGCCGACGCCGGCACCGGCACGGCGACGTCGGGGACCGACTACTCGGCGCTGAGCGGCGGAACGCTGACCTTCGCGGCCGGAGACACGAGCAAGACCGTCACGGTGTCGGTGACGGGGGACACGACGGACGAGCCGAACGAGAGGGTGTTAGTGGCGCTGAGCAGTCCGATGAACGCGACGGTTTCAAGCACGGCGGGAAGCGGGACGGGGACGATCAACGACGACGACGATGCCCCGACGGTGGCCCTGGCGCTGTCGCGGACTTCGATTGCGGAGAGCGGAACGACCAACTCGGCCACCGTCACCGCAAGTCTGGATCGCGCATCGAGTGCGGCGACCACGGTGACGGTGTCGGCGGCGGCCGGCACGAACGCGGTGGCGGGCGACTTCTCGCTGAGCTCGAACAAGACGCTGACCATCGCGGCGGGAGAGACCAGCAGCACCGGCGTGGTGACCGTGACCGCCGTCGACAACACGGCCGACGAGCCGAACAAGAGCGTGACGGTCTCCGGCTCGGCCACGAACACCCAGGGAATCACGCAGCCGTCGGCGGTGACCTTGACGATCACCGACGACGACAATGAGCCGACGCTGTCGATCGATTCGCCCACCGTGACGGAGGGCGACAGCGGCTCGGCGAACCTGACCTTCACGGTGACCCTGAGTCCGGCCAGCGGACGGCAGGTGACGGTGGGCTACGCGGACGCCGGGACCGGCACGGCGACATCGGGCACGGACTACACGGCGCTGAGCGGCGGAACGCTGACGTTCGCGGCCGGCGACACGAGCAAGACCGTCACGGTGTCGGTGACCGGGGACACGGAGGACGAGCCGCACGAGACCGTGAAGCTGACCCTGAGCAGCCCGACCAGCGCGGCCGTGTCCGCCACGGCGGGAACCGGCACCGGGACCATCACGGACGACGACGACGCGCCGACGGTGACGCTGGCGCTGTCGCGGACGTCGATCGCCGAGAGCGGCGCGACCAACTCGGCGACGGTGACGGCCAGCCTCGACCGGCCGTCGTCCGCGGCGACCACCGTCACGGTGTCGGCGGCGGCCGGCACGAACGCCGTGGCGGGCGACTTCTCGCTGAGCTCGAACAAGACGCTGACCATCGCGGCGGGAGAGACCAGCAGCACCGGCGCGGTGACGGTCACGGCGGTGGACAACACGGCCGACGAGCCGAACAAGAGCGTGACGGTCTCCGGCTCGGCGACCAACACCCAGGGCATCACGCAGCCGGCGGCCGTGACGCTGACGATCACCGACGACGACGACGAGCCGACGCTGTCGATCGACTCGCCCACCGTGACGGAAGGCGACAGCGGCTCGACGAACCTGACCTTCACGGTGACCCTGAGTTCGGCGAGCGGCCGGCAGGTGACGGTGGGCTACGCCGACGCCGGGACCGGCACGGCGACTTCCGGCACGGACTACACGGCGGTGACCGCCGGAACGCTCACCTTCGCGGCCGGCGACACGAGCAGGACCGTGACGGTGTCGGTGACCGGGGACACGACGGACGAGCCGGACGAGACGGTGCTGGTGGCGCTGAGCAGTCCGATGGACGCGACGGTTTCGAGCACGGCGGGGACCGGCACCGGGACCATCACCGACGACGACGACGCGCCGACGGTGACGCTGGCGCTGTCGCGGACGTCCATCGCCGAGAGCGGCGCGACCAACTCGGCCACCGTCACCGCCAGCCTGGACCGGCCGTCGTCCGCGGCGACGACCGTCACGGTGTCGGCGGCGGCGGGGACGAACGCGGTGGCGGGCGACTTCTCGCTGAGCGGCAACAAGACGCTGACCATCGCGGCGGGAGAGACCAGCAGCACCGGCGCGGTGACCGTGACCGCCGTCGACAACACGGCCGACGAGCCCAACAAGAGCGTGACGGTCTCCGGCTCGGCCACCAACACCCAGGGAATCACGCAGCCGTCGGCGGTGACGCTGACGATCACCGACGACGACGATGCGCCGACGCTGTCCATCGACTCGCCCACCGTGACGGAGGGCGACAGCGGTTCGACGAACCTGACCTTCACGGTGACGCTGAGTCCAGCCAGCGGGCGGCAGGTGACCGTGCGCTACGCCGACGCGGGAACCGGCACCGCGACCTCTGGCACGGACTACACGGCCTTGACCGCCGGGACGCTCACCTTCGCGGCCGGGGACACCAGCAAGACCGTCACGGTGTCGGTGACCGGGGACACGGAGGACGAGCCGCACGAGACCGTGAAGCTGACCCTGAGCAGCCCGACCAGCGCCGCCGTGTCCGCCACGGCGGGAACCGGCACGGGGACGATCACGGACGACGACGACGCGCCGACGGTGACCCTAGCGCTGTCGCGCACGTCGATCGCCGAGAGCGGCGCGACCAACTCGGCGACGGTGACGGCCAGCCTCGACCGGCCGTCGAGCGCGGCGACGACCGTCACGGTGTCGGCGGCGACCGGGACGAACGCGGTGGCTGGCGACTTCTCGCTGAGCTCGAACAAGACGCTGACCATCGCCGCGGGAGAGACCAGCAGCACGGGCGCGGTGACGGTGACGGCGGTGGACAACACGGCCGACGAGCCCAACAAGAGCGTGACGGTCTCCGGCTCGGCCACGAACACCCAGGGAATCACCCAGCCGGCGGCCGTGACGCTGACGATCACCGACGACGACGACGCCCCGACGCTGTCGATCGATTCGCCGAGCGTTTCGGAGGGCGACAGCGGCTCGACGAACCTGACGTTCACGGTGACGCTGAGTCCGGCGAGCGGCCGGCAGGTCACGGTGGGCTACGCCGACGCGGGGACCGGCACGGCGACTTCCGGCACGGACTACACGGCGCTGAGCGGCGGAACGCTGACCTTCGCGGCCGGCGAGACCAGCAAGACCGTCACGGTGTCGGTGACCGGGGACACGGAGGACGAACCGGGCGAAACGGTCGTAGTGGCGCTGAGCAGTCCGACCAGCGCGGCCGTGTCCGCCACGGCGGGAACCGGCACCGGGACGATCACCGACGACGACGACGCACCGACGCTGTCGATCGACTCTCCGAGCGTCGCCGAAGGCGCGGCCGGAGAAACCGCGACGCTGACGTTCACGGTCACGCTGAGCCCGGCGAGCGGCCGGCAGGTGACGGTGGGCTACGCCGACGCCGGGACCGGAACGGCGACAGCCGGTGCGGACTACTCGGCGCTGGCCTCGGGGACGTTGACGTTCGCGGCGGGCGAGACCACGCAGACCATCGACGTGTCGGTCACCGGAGACGACCAGGACGAGACGAACGAGACCGTGAAGCTGACCCTGAGCAGCCCCACCCAAGCGACCGTGTCCAGCACGGCGGGAACCGGAACGGGGACGATCAACGACGACGACGGAGCGCCCACCCTGTCGATCGACTCGCCCAGCGTCGCCGAAGGCGCGGCCGGAGAAACCGCGACGCTGACGTTCACGGTGACGCTGAGTCCGGCGAGCGGTCAGGAGGTGACGGTGGGCTACGCCGATGCCGGGACCGGAACGGCTACGGCCGGCGAGGACTACACGGCCCTGGCCTCGGGGACGCTGACGTTCGCGGCGGGAGACACCACCCAGACCATCGACGTGTCGGTCACCGGAGACGACCAGGACGAAACGAACGAGACCGTGAAGCTGACCCTGAGCGGCCCGACCAACGCGGCCGTGTCCGCCACGGCGGGAACCGGCACCGGGACCATCAACGACGACGACGGAGCCCCGACGCTGTCGATCGACTCGCCGAGCGTCGCCGAAGGCGCGGCCGGAGAGACCGCGACGCTGACGTTCACGGTGACGCTGAGCCCGGCGAGCGGCCAGCAGGTGACGGTGGGCTACGCCGACGCCGGGACCGGCACGGCGACCTCGGGAACGGACTACACGGCGCTGACCGCCGGGACGTTGACGTTCGCGGCGGGCGAGACCACGCGGACCATCGACGTGTCGGTCACCGGTGACGACCAGGACGAGACGAACGAGACAGTGAAGTTGACCCTGAGCAGCCCCACCCAAGCGACCGTGTCCAGCACGGCGGGAACCGGAACCGGGACGATCAACGACGACGACGGAGCGCCCACCCTGTCGATCGACTCGCCCAGCGTCGCCGAAGGCGCGGCCGGAGAAACCGCGACGCTGACGTTCACGGTGACGCTGAGCCCGGCGAGCGGCCAGCAGGTGACGGTGGGCTACGCCGACGCCGGGACCGGCACGGCTACGGCCGGCGAGGACTACACGGCGCTGACCGCCGGGACGTTGACGTTCGCGGCGGGCGAGACTACGCAGACCATCGACGTGTCGGTCACCGGCGACGACCAGGACGAGACGAACGAGACCGTGGAGCTGACCCTGAGCAGCCCGACCAACGCGGCCGTGTCCGGCACGGCGGGAACCGGCACCGGGACGATCACCGACGACGACGGTGGCGCGCCGACCCTGTCGATCGACTCGCCCAGCGTCGCCGAAGGCGCGGCCGGGGAGACGTCGACGCTGACGTTCACGGTGACGCTGAGTCCCGCGAGCAGCCAGCAGGTGACGGTGGACTACGCCGACGCCGGGACCGGCACGGCGACGGCCGGCGAGGACTACGCGGCGCTGTCTCCGGGGACGCTGACGTTCGCGGCGGGAGACACCACGCGGACCATCGACGTGTCGGTCACCGGCGACGACCAGGACGAGCCGGACGAGACCGTGGTGGTTCAGTTGAGCGGCGCGGCGCAGGCGTCCATCGCCGCCGGGACGGGCACGGGGACGATCACCGAGGGCGCGTCGGCCGCCGCCGGGTCGGAGTCGGACCCGGAACCGGAGGTCAGCGGACCGTCGTTCGGCTTCGCGCTGGTGTCGGACCGGTCGTGGATTCGCGGCGAGCCGGTCGAGCCCTTCGACCTGCCGCGGGGGAGCGGGGGCGTCGAGCCGCTCGTCCACGCTCTGGAGCCGCCGCTTCCGGCGGGCGTGGAGCGGCGCGGGTTCCGCGTATCGGGAACGCCGTCCGAGACGATGAAACGCCGGGTGTACCGCTGGTCGGTGCGGGACGCCCGGGGTCGGGAGGACGCGCGGGGTTTCCGCATCGACGTCGCGGCCCCGGACCTGCAGCCGCGGTTCGGTCCCGGCGTGCCGGACCAGCGGTATCAGGCGGAGTCGCCGATCGAGCCGCTGACGTTGCCGGAGGCGGCGGGCGGGGACGGGCCGCTGCGCTACGCGCTGTCGCCCGCGCCGCCGGCGGGCCTGACCCTGGACCCGGCGACCCGGACGCTGTCGGGGACGCCGACGGCGGCGACGGCGGCGACCCGGTGCACGTGGACGGTGACCGACGCCGACGGCGACACGGCGGCGGTGACCTTCCTGCTGGAGGTGCGCCCGGACCTCAAGCCGGTGTTCGAGGCGGAGAGTCCGGCGTTGCGCTACCGGGCGGGCCGGCCGGTCGAGCCGCGGGCGCTGCCGGCGGCGGTGGGGGGCGACCCGCCGCTGCGCTACACGCTGTCGCCGGCGCCGCCGGAGGGGTTGCGCTTCGACGCCGGGCGCCGGGAGCTGTCGGGGACGCCGGCGGCGGAGCAGTTCGAGACCTCCTACACGCTGACGGCGACCGACGCCGACGGCGACACGGCGACGCTGGGGCTGACGATCACGGTGGTGGACCCGCCGGTGGTGGTGGCGTTGCGCGTGGCGTCGCAACCGGCGGCGGGGGATACGTACGGCTACGGCGAGCGGGTCGCGGTGGAGGTGGTGTTCAGCGAGCCGGTGACGCTGACGGGGACGCCGGGGCTGACGCTGACGGTGGGGGAACGGCGCCGGGCGACGGCGTTCCGGTCGGTGGAGGGCGCGCGGCTGGTTTTCGGATACGAAGTCGTGGGCGTCGACCGCGACGACGACGGCGTGGGGGTGGCGGCGAACGCGCTGACGCTCGACGGCGCGACGCTCGTGGACTCGATGGGGACGGCGGCGGAGCCGGAGCACGAGCGGCTGGCGGACCAGGCGGGCCACAAGGTGGACGGCCGGCCGCGGGCGGTGGGGAGCCTGCCGCCCCTGCGCCTGGTGCTCGGCGGCCCCCCGGCGCGGGTGGAGCTGGCCGCGGCGTTCGCGGGGGCCGAGACCTACGCGGCCGAGTCGTCGGCGCCGGCGGTGGCGTCGGCGGCGGTGGCGGGGACGGCGGCCGTGGTGACGGCGCTGGCCGACGGGACGGCGGCGGTGACCGTGTTCGGCGTCAACGACGGCGGCGCGGCGCGGCAGCGCTTCGACGTGACGGTGGTGACGGCCGCGTCGGAGGTCGAGGTGGTGTCGGCGGCGCTGGCGGGCGTGGGGCGGAGCGTGCTGGCGAGCACGGCGGCCACGGTGGGCCGGCGTCTGGAGGAACGCGGGGCCGGGTGGTCGCAGATGACGCTGGCCGGGCAGTCGCTGCCGCTGGACGGCGGCGCGGCGGCGGGGGCGGCGGGACGGCCGGGGCGCGGCGGCGGGACGGCCGCAATGGCGCCGCCGCCGTTGCCGGCGCCGCCGGGCGCGGTGTCCGACGCCCCCCTGCACGCGGCGCGGCAGGCGGCGGCGGGACGGCAAGTGGCGGCCGGGGCTTCGTTCGGAGCCGGACCGGTGACGGCCGACGACCTGTTGATGGGCAGCACCTTCTCGCTGTCGTTCGGCGGGGACGAGGCGCCGCCGGGGATGGAGGACGGGGGGCAGGCCGCCGGCGGGGCGCGGTGGACGGCGTGGGGCGCCGGCGACGTGCAGTCGTTCCAGGGAGAGACCGGTTCGGGGGCGACATGGACCGGCCGGCCGGCGGCGGCGTGGCTGGGGGCCGACGTCGAGCGCGGCCGGCTGCTGGCCGGCGTGGCCGTGGCGCGCAGCAGCGCCGAGGCCGCCTACACGTTCCGCGAGGGCGAGGCCGGCGGGAGCGGGACGCTGGCCGCGCGGCTGCTGACGGTGCAGCCCTACGGCCGCTGGATGCTCGACGAGCGGACGTCGCTGTGGGGGGTGTTCGGGGCGGGCCGCGGCCGGACGGCCCTGACGCGGTCGGTCACCGCCGGGCAGGAGAACGCGGACCTGGGCCTGCTGCTGGGGCTGGCGGGCATGCGGCGGGAGCTCGGTTCGGGCGGCGGATTCGACCTGGCGTTGCGCGGCGACGCCGGCGGGGTGCGGCTGGCCGCGGACGGCGGCGGCGCCGTGCTGGGCGGACGGCGGGCCGCGGCTTGGCGCACGCGGCTGGGCGTCGAAGTGACCCGCCCGTTCGGGCAGGGCCTGACGGTGACCCCGTTCGGCGCGCTCGGCGGCCGCTACGACGGGGGGACGGACCTGACCGGCGCGGGCGTGGAGCTGGCCGGCGGCCTGCGGATGGCCGACGCGGCCGGACGCCTCGAAGTCGAGACCCGGGGCCGGCTGCTGGCCCTACACACCGCGGCCGGCCACCGCGAACGCGGGGCCAGCGTGACCGCGCGCCTGACCCCCGCCGGCGCCGGACGCGGGCTGCAGGTCGAAGTCTCGCCGCGCTGGGGGGCGCCGGCGGCCGGCGCCGACGCCCTGTGGCAGGAACAGGCGTTCTCCCGGACCCTGGCCGGCGCGTCGGCGGCGGCCGGCGGGCTGGACGCCAGGCTCGGCTACGGCTTCGGACGGCTGGCGCCGTTCGCCGAGGCCGGCTGGACCGCCGAGGCCGACCGGGCCGCGCGGCGCCTGAGGCTCGGACTGCGCCTCGGACAGGTCGGCGAGGAAGTGGAAGTCGAGGCCAGCGCCGAGCGGAACGAAACCGGCGGCCAAGCCCCCGACTACCGCTTCAGCATCATCGGCTACGTCGGTTTCGGAGCCTCCCCGACCGACGACGCGTTGACGCAGTAGGCCCGCCGGCCGTCTCCAGGCGCCCACGACGCCCGCCGACGCGCGTCCAGGTCCCCGACGAGGCGACGCGGCGGACCCACCGCTTCCTCCAGGCGCCCACGGGACGCGCGGCCCGAATTCGATCAACTCGAACCGGGCCGCGCGGCTCCGTCCACCACCTCCCGGTAGAGCGCGACGAGCCGGGGCGCCACCACCGACCAGGCGTACTCCTCCCGGCTCCTCTGCCGATTGAACCGCCCCATCCGGGACCGCCGCTCCGGGTCGGCGATCAGCGTCCGCAGCGCGTCGACCAGCGCGGCCGCGTCGGACCCGTCCACGAGCAACCCGCCCCGGCCCGGCGCGATCATCTCGGGCATCACCCCGCCGCGGCTGGCGACGACCGGCAGGCCGGCGGCCATGGCCTCCATCACCGCGCAGGGCAGCCCCTCGGCGTGAAAGGTGGGGAACACGAACAGATCGCTCGATCGCATCCGTTGCAGCACGACGTCCGGGGCGACCTCTCCACCGAGCGTGACGTTGGCCGGCAGCGCGCGCAGATCGTCCTCCACGTCGGTCATCACCTGCCCGAGCAGCACGAAGTCCGCCTCCGGCAACGCCCGCGCGGCGGCCAGGATGGCCCGGCAGCCCTTGACGGCCGTGACGCGGCCCGCGTACAGCACCGTGACGCGGCCGCGCCGCGCGGAGGAGCGGTCCGGACCGCGGCGCAGGATCGTGTCCGGCAGGAAGTTGGGGAGCAGCACCGGCGCGCGCTGCGCCCCGTGCTGCAGGTCGGCCAGACGGGCCAGAGAGTCCCGGTTGAGCGCGACGTTGAGCGCGCACAGCCGGACCAGCTTGCGGAGCATGCGCCCACTGACGCCCCGGCGCCCGCCCGCGAACCGGGCGACGTCCCCGTGGTAGTGGCCGACCACCGGCACTCCCCGCAGACGGGCGACGGCGGCGCAGACCAGATCGCGAGCCACGCCCCGGGAGCTCATGCTGCAATTGAGGTGCACGAGGTGCGGGCGGGAGACGGCCAGCCGCCGGACCAGCGACGCCAGGATGCGCGCCGAGCGGCTTCCCTCGCCGGCCCACGCCTCCCACGACAGGTTCCGTCCCTTCAGATCGGAGACGGTCACCGTTCGGGCGCGCGCCTCGTTGTAGATGCCGGTGTCGACGACCTGCACGCGGCAGCCGCCGGGCAGACCGTGTTCGACGATCCTCCGCGTCCACGACGCGATGCCGCTCGACGCCGGAACCAGCGGCGAGATCACCAGGACGTTCACGTCACGTCCCTTGCTACCCGGGAGCTTTGCCGCGCCGTCGGCGTCGACACCCCGCGCGGCGGCCGTCCCGCGCGCCCGGACCGCGGCGGTCATCCGCGACGGTCCAGGCGGGCGTCGAACCACAGGGCCAGGTGCAGCGCCTTCCACAGGATGAAGCCGTGGTCCCGGCGGGCCGAGACGTGCTCCGCGAGGAGCCGCCGCAGCCGCCGCGAATCGAACAGCCCGCTCCTGGCCGCGGCGCCGTCCAGCAGGACCGACCGCAGCCAGCCGGCCAGCGGTCCGCGCAGCCAGTAGCCGTACGGCACGCCGAAACCGGTCTTGGCCCCGTCGAGGATCGAGTCGGGCACCGTGCCGCGCAGGGCGCGGCGCAGGATCCACTTCTTGCGGCCCCGGCGGACCTTCAGGCCGGAAGGCAGCCCCAGAACGTAATCGACCAGGGAGTGATCGAGCATCGGGACGCGGACCTCGATTCCGTGCGCCATGGTGGCCTTGTCGACCTTTTCCAGGAAGACGTTCGGCAGCAGCACGCGCGTGTCCGTGTACAGCATGCGCTGCACCGGGTCGAGGCGCTCGAGGCGCCGGTTCCACTCGTGATACTCCCGGAAGGGATCGGTCGTCAGCAGACGCCGCCGCCACGAAGCCGTCAGGATGCGCAACGGTTCGGCGGCCCGCTCCGCGGTCAGCAGCAGCGCCATGCGCCGGCCGGCGTCGGACGTTCCGGCGGCCTGCAGGAAGCGGGCGCGGCGCGGGTAGGCGGGAAGCCACCAGGCGCAGGCGTTCATCGCGCGCGCGAGCGGCGCCGCGGCGCGCCACGCGGACCGGGCGGCCAGGACGTTGTAGCGCCGGTATCCGGCGAAGATTTCGTCCCCGCCGTCGCCCTGCAGAACGACCTTCGGCCGCCCGGCGAGTTCACGGCACAACACGTACAACGGGACGTTGGCGGCGTCGCCGAACGGTTCGTCGTGACAGTCGACCAGGCGCTCGACGACGTCCGGCAGGCCGCGCCCGCCGACGTGGACCTCGTGGTGGTCCGTGCCGTACCGCCGCGCGACCCGCCGCGCCTTCGCCAGCTCGTTCACCCCCCGGTCGTGATCGAAACCGACGGAGAAGGTCTGCAACCGGCCCGGGTAGTGTCTCGACGCCAGCGCGGTGACGGCGGACGAGTCGATCCCGCCGCTCAGAAAGATCCCCACCGGCACGTCGGCGACGAGCTGCGCCCGCACGGCGCGTTCCAGCCGTTCCCGCACCACGGCGGCCGCTTCGTCCGGTCCCGCCGCCGTGGGCTCGACGTCCTCGATGCGCCAGTACGGCGTGGCGCGCAGGCCCGACCGGCTGACCGTCAGGTAGTGGCCGGGCGGCACCTTGGCCACGCCTTCGAACAGGGTCCGATCGCCCAGGGCGGCGCCGTAATAGAGGTATTCGTGCAGGCCGGCGTCGTGCAGCCGCCGCGGCACGCGGTTCGAAGCCAGGAGGGCCTTTATTTCCGAGCCGAACACGATCCCGGACGGCAGGCGGTGGTAATAGAACGGCTTGATCCCGAAACGATCCCGCGCAAGGTGGAGCGTCCGGGCCCGCGCGTCCCAGACGGCCAGCGCGAACATGCCGTTGAAACGCCGGAAGCAGTCGGCGCCCCAGCGCAACCAGGCGCGCAGGACGACCTCGGAGTCGGAGCGTCCGGCGAAGACGTGTCCGTCGCGCTCCAGCGTCTCGCGCAACGCGGCGAAGTTGTACACCTCGCCGTTGTAGACCAGGGTCACCCGGCCGTCCGCCGACCGCATCGGCTGCCGTCCGGCCGCGGTCAGGTCGATGACGGCGAGCCGGGTATGACCGAACCCCATCGGGCCGTCGACCACGGCTCCCCGATCGTCGGGTCCGCGGTGGCGCAGGGTGCGCGCCATGGCGCGCACCACGCCCTCGTCCACCGCGGGGCCGGCGAAGTCGACGATGCCGCAGATGCCGCACATGGGGACCGCTACCCGTTTCCGGCCCGCCGATCCGCCGTCCCCGAGCGCCGTCCGGCGGGCGTGACCGCCGCCGGGCGGCGGGGAGCGCCCGAAGTCAAGGTCGTTCCGGACTCCGACGCCGGCCTTGCGCCCCGGCCGGACCCGGGGAGGGAAACGCTCCCGTCAGCAGCGCCGACGATCGCACGGCGTCGAAGCACACCTCGTGCCCCAGCGCGTTCCAGTGATCGTCCCGCGGCCATTCGAACCGCCGCCGGTGCGTCCGGTAGTGGGCGATGAACCGCGGCTGCAGGTCGATCGTCTCGTACCCCTTCCGGCGCGCGTGCGCCAGGAAGTAACGGCGCATCACGTCCACGAAGATGCCGCCCGCCGCGTCCAGCGTCTCGTCGTCGTACAACTGCGGCCGCATCCCGTCGACGGCGAAGACGATGCGCTCCGGCGCCAGGCCCGCGTATCCGGGGAGCCTGTCGAGGAAGGCGTCGACCGCCCGTCGCGAGGCGGCGACCCGCGCCGGCTGGGACGACGCGGGCGCATGAAAATGGGACCCGGGAACGTCCGTTCCCGAGATCCGGGCACGGATTCCGGCCAAGGACTCCGTCACGCGCAGATTCAGCGCCAGATACCTGGCCAACGCCGAGCGCTGCGCCAATCGGTATGCGAGGCTCGGAACCCGATCCACCCGCTCCCAGGCGAGCCGGCCGTCGTCCTGCTCGACGAAGTGATGGTACCCTCCCCCTCCGCCGTATTCGATCAGGCTCTCGTCGTAATCGTTGTAGACCACGATGACCAACAGCCCGGCCGGGCGGTACGCGTCGCGCGCATGCCTCGCCCAGGCCAGGTACTGGCTCAGCGGAGCGCCGCTCATGCCGAAGGCGTAGGCGCGGGCGGCCGGCGCCAGCATCGTCGCCAGCCGGCCGGCGCAGGTTTGCCGAAACGGGACCATGGCCGCCTCGACGTAGCTGTCGCCGATGACCGCGAGAAGCGGACCGGGCGCGTCCGCCTCGTAGTCGACGTCGCTGACGAACCCGGCGTTGTTGACCCGCACGGTGTTGACGACCGAGAAGTTCCAGTCCCGGGACCACGTGAACTCCCGGTCCGGGGTGAAGCGGCTGATCGGACGCCGGTCGTCGACCGGCGTCCGATACGCGCCTCCGTAGGCGGGCAGGACCCGTAGCAGGACCTCCAGGCCGGCCAGCGTCGCGAGCGTCGCCGCCGCCGGCGCCGAGACCCGCAACAACACCCGCTTCATGCGCCGCCGACGTCCCAAGCGTCGCGCCATGATTCGAACATCAGGATGGTCCACAGACCGTGTTGCCGGTTGCGGACGCCGGACAGGTGTTCACGCCAAGCGCCGCGGATCGGACCGGGCTCGAAGTACCCGGCCCGGCGCAGCCGGTTCGCGTCCAGCAGATCCTCGGCCCAGGCGCGCAACGGCCCTCGCAGCCAGTCGTCGATCGGCACGCCGAACCCTTTCTTCGGGCGATCGACGAGACGCCGCGGGACGTAGCGGTGAAGCACCTGGCGCAGCAGCCATTTCCCGGCGCCCCCGCGCACCGTCAGGGCGGACGGCAGGCGCCACGCGAACTCCACGATCCGATGGTCCAGCAGCGGAACGCGCGCCTCGAGGCCCACGGCCATGCTGGCGCGGTCCACCTTGGTCAGCACGTCGTCGGGAAGATAGGTCACCGAGTCGAGGAACCGCATGCGGTCCACGAGCTCCGGGACGTCGTCGCGGACGGTCGGGTCCCCGAGGACGTCGCGCGGCGCCCGCCCGCCGCGGACCACGCCGTCCCGCCGCCACTGCGTGACCCAACGCAGGAAGAACCCGTCCGGGCCCTCGACGTCGAGGAGCTCGGCGAGAGTCTCCGCCCTGGCTGCAACCGGCCGCCAGCAGCGCGGCGCGGCCCGGAACGGGCGGTTCCACGCGGAGGCGGACGGCGCGCGCAGCAGGGCGGCCAGCGCGGCGCGCGCCGGCCGGGGCCAGCGCCCGACGAGCCGCCACTGCGCGGGCGCCCGGAAATAGCGGTCGTAGCCCGCGAACAGCTCGTCGCCGCCGTCTCCGGACAACGCCACCGTCACCTGCCGCCGGGCCAGCTCCGACACCAGGAAGGTCGGGATCTTCGAAGAATCACCGAACGGTTCGTCGAACCAGGCGGCGAGCCGGGGAAGCAGCCCCCGCGCCCGGTCCGGCGTGACGGTGAGCTCGGTGTGGTCGGTCCCGAGATGCCGGGCGACCCGCCGGGCGTGCCGCGCCTCGTCGTGGTCCTCGTCGTCGAAGCCGATGGAGAACGACTTGACCGGCCGGCCGCTCTGGACCTGCATCAGCGCCACCACGGTGGAGCTGTCGATGCCGCCGGACAGGAACGCGCCGAGCGGCACGTCGGCGGCCATCCGCCGGCGTACGGCGTCGCGGAGCAGGGCGTCGAGCGCGTCGGCCGCGGCGTCGGCGGTCAGGACGAGGCGGCCGCGCACGCCGGCGCGCGCGACCGCGCGCAGATCCCAGTACCGGCGCCGCGCCGCTTCGCCGCCCGCGTCGATCGTGACCAGACAACCCGGCTCGAGCTTCTCCACGCCCCGGAAGATGGACCGCGGCGCGGGCACGTAGCCGTAGCGGACGTACGCGGCGAGCGCGTCGCGATCGACCGCCGGACGCCAGGCGGGATGGGCGGCGAACGCCTTGAGCTGCGAGCCGAACAGAAGCACCCCGCCGCAACGGCCCCAATAGAGCGGCTTGACGCCCAAGCGGTCGCGGACCAGGGTGAGGCGCCGGGTCCGGCCGTCCCACAGCGCGAACGCGAACATGCCGATGAACTTCGACACGGCCCGCTCCACGCCCCAGGCCTCGCACGCTTCCAGGACCACCTCGGTGTCGGAGTCCCCGCGAAACCGGCGGTCTTCCTTCTCCAGATCCCGGCGGAGCTCCCGGAAGTTGTACACCTCGCCGTTGTAGGCGATCACCGATCGCCCGCTCGCCGACGCCATCGGCTGACGACCCGCCGCGGACAGGTCGACGATCGCGAGGCGGCGATGGCCGAACGCGACGCCCGCCGCCGCCGACCCCCACGCGCCGGCGTCGTCCGGCCCCCGGGTCTCGAGGCGGGCCGCCATGTCCGCCGCCACTCGTTCCAGGGCCTCGACTCCGAGCGCGCCGGGCTCGCCCAGGAAACCGGCGAAACCGCACATGGCGCTCAATCCCGCGCGGGCGGAGTCCCGGGGCGCCGCGCCGTGCGCCCTCTAGCGGCCATGCGCCTCCATCGCCTCCCCTATCACCCCGTCCCACATGCGCATCACTTTTTCCAGTCCGAAGCGCTCCACCACCTCCGGCGCCCGGGCCGCGAGACGGCGGCGCGCCGGCGCATCCCGCATCAGACGCCGCAGGGCGGCCGCCAGCGCCTCCACGTCGCCGGGCGGCACCAGCATCCCGTCGATCCCGTCCCGGACGATCTCGCCGGGACCGTGGGGGCAGTCGAAGGCCACCACCGGCAAACCGCACGCCAGCGCTTCGCACAGCACGTTGGGAAAGCCTTCGAATCGTGACGACAGGACGAACAGGTCCGCCTGCCGCATCCTTTCGAACGGTTCCCGCGTCAGTCCCGGAAAGAACGCGCGGCCGCGGAGGCCGAGCTCGTCCCGCAACGTCTCCAGCGCGCCGCGGCGGTCTCCCTCGCCCCGAACCACCAGCGACCATTCCGGAAACCCGGGCGCCGCGGCCGCGAACGCCTTCAGCAGCAGATCGAACCCCTTCGGCGCCGTCAGGCTTCCCATCGCCAGGACGACGTTCGCGCTCCGCCCGGGCGCCGCGGCCCCGGCGGAAGGCGGCACGACCGGGTTCGGAACGACGCGCCCCTTCCGCCGCACGGCCGTGGAGAAGCACGCCAGGCTGTCCCGATGCTGTACGACCAGACGCGCGGCCAGCGGATACGTCCACCGCCTCAGGACCATCCAGACGCCGCCGAACGGCCGGTGGGCCACCGCCGTCCTTTCCGCGACGACGACCGGCAGGTCCAGTCCGCGCGTCGCCCACAGGACGACCACGTTGATCTTGTCCTGGAAGGAGATGAGCGCCCGCGGGTCGCTCGCCCGAATGGACCGTCGAAGCACCGACAACTGCCTCGTGACGGTACGGACCGAATGGCGCCGCACCGCGATGCCGAGCGGTCGATGCCGTACCGCGGGATGCAGATCGAAGAACGGCGGCTCGGCGCCGTCGTCAAGGGTCAACAACGTAACGCGCCATCCTCGTTCCGCCCAGTGATTGGCCATCCGGGCCATGACCCGCTGGGCGCCGCCGGCGGACAACGACGCGCCGACGAGCGTCAACTTCATCGCCTCCCGCGGGCGTCGGCCTTCCTCAGTCCCGGAAACGTCCTGAAGCTGACGATCACCAGAAAACCGCAGGAGAAACAGTACACGCAGGCGGTCGACAGCGCGATGCCCGCGACCCCCAGACGTTGCATGAACACGTAGTTTAGCACCACGTTCAGCCCCAGGTTCAGCAGCGCTCCGACCATGAGAAGGTGGTTCGACCCCGCCGCCGAGATGAGCCGCACGAACAGGATGCCCAGCAGGTAGAACGGCATCTGCAATCCGTACAGCGCCTGCACCCGGCCGACGAGCCGCGTGTCCGCGGCGTCGAACTCCCCGCGCTCGAAGATCAGGCCCACCAGAGGCTCCGAGAGGACGAAGAGCGCCAGCGCGGCCGGCACGGTCGTCAGCAGAATCAACCCGCTGTACGTCCTGACCACCCGCCGTACCGCGGCCCAGTCCGCCGTCGCCGTCAAGCGGGAGAAGACCGGCAGTATCACCGTTCCCAGGGCGCCCGCGCCGGCGCTCGTGAGCCCGGCGACGACCTTGTTTCCGTAATTGAGCGCCGCGACGCTGCCCGGGGCCAGCGCCGCGGCCATCGCGCTGTCCACCAGCGTCAGGCCGCTCATGGTCGCCGCCCCGACCACCATCGGCAGGTACTGGCCGATCACCCGGCGCACGGCGGGGCTCCCGCCGCGCCAGCGTGGCGTCAACGCCGTCCCGCGCCGCTTGAGGCCCCAACCCAGCAGCGCCAGTTGCAGCGACGCTCCGACGACGAGGCCGGCCGCCAGCGCATCGATGCCCATCGCCGGGCCCCACGCCAGCACCGCCAGGACCGAGGCCGCCGGCGCCAGCATGGGCGCCGCGCCCGCCAGCCAGAATCGTTCGCCGGCCTGGAGCGTCGTGGACCAGACGGCCGAGACGCCGCTGACGACGACGAACGGCAGCAGCAGGTACAGGAGCCGTTGCGTCCGCGCCAGCTTGCCCGCGTCGAAACCGAAACCGAGCAACGGGAGGAAATGCGGCGCCAGGAACGCAACCACCGCGGCGGCGGCGACCAGCACCGGCGCGGCCAGGGCCAGAATCTGCGAAAACAGATCCTGAGCGGCTTCCGGCCCGCGCCGTTCCCGCTCCCGCACGTACGCCGGGATCAGGGCGGGCGCCAACGCGTCCGTGGTCACCGTGACCACGAACAGGAGCGGCAGTAGCGCGACGACGAAGGCGTCGACCGCATCGCCCGTGCCGAACGACGCGGCGACGACCATCTCCTTGCCCATCGACACGATGGACAGGCCGGCGGAAAGCGCGCCTACCTGGATCCACGAACGGAGAATGCGGCCATCGACGGATGCTGCCTCCCGGCGGCGCGCCACCGGCCGCCGCACGGCCGCCGCCGCGCTCCATCCGTGCATCACCTGCCGCGTCCGCCACGCGGCCGCGGCGCAGACGTCCCGGCCATCACGTTGCCGGGCCGAGTCGCTCCACCGCGGCCGGCGCGCCCGCCGCCGCGCGGCCGCCGGCCCGGAAGCGCTTCTCCCGTGTTCTCCCCAGCACGCCGACGGCGATGGCGAGAGCCATGATCTCGTACCTCAGACCCAGGCCCGAATGGGAGGTCATCCAGTAGGCCAACATGACGGAGAGGATGGAAAAGGACAATCTGTCCGTCCTGAACACGCTCTTCGCCAGCAGTCGGCCGTAGCACGCGGCCAGCAGCACGAGCACGCCGACGCCGGCCTCGCCGGCGATCATCAGGTACAGGTTGTGAGCTCCCAGCCAGTCGCTCCCGTCGCTCGCAAAGGCGAGGACCATACCGGTTTCGATATGATGCAAGGACCCCAAACCGGCGCCATGAGGGAAATTTTCGACGATGATTTCAATCGCCCGGGTCCACAGGACGTCCCTGTAGCCGACGTTGGTCGCGCGGAACTCCGTTTCATACCAGTGGCCCGAGTAGAAGTCGCGCATTTCCTCGATTCTCACCAACTGTCCCGGGGTCAGATACGTCGGAAGATCGCTCCGCATGAAGATTTCCAACGAGACCGACAGAAATACGAACGACAGCGGCACCACGACCAGGCATCCGATTACGACGGAAAGCGGCCGGCAACGGCGGAGCAGGAACAGCACCAGGCTGAAGAAAAACAGGACGAAACCGATTCTGGAAAACGAGAGCGCGACCGCGGCCGTGGCCGCGGCTATCGCCAGACCGTTCGGAATCAGTCGGCGGTAGGGCCGGTACAGCACGAAATTCAACAGGACGACGGCCATCAGCGCCGCTTCGTTGGGATTCACCAGCAGGCCCCCGTAACGCTGTTCGACGTTCCTCCCCAGATACGGATAGTACCAGGGCGTGAGAACGGTGCTGGCCGCCGGGATGAAAAGAACGTCTCGGGCCAACCTCGTGAGGCGGCGAACCGATTCGTCGCCGGACCTGACGACGTGGGCGGCGATGACGGCGAAGATCATGCACGAAAACAGGTACTCATACACCAGCCTCCAATCGTCGCCGCGGGTCACACCGTACAGCAGCGCGAACAGCAGGTACGCGAGGAACGGTCCGACCGCGGCCAGCACGACGCCGTCCGAGGCGGCGACCCGCCAGTACCGCAACAGCAGGAACCCAACCGGCGGCGTCAGCAGGATCAACCCGACGAAGGGCAAGCCCGTCGCCATGAACACCGCGTCGACGACGCACGCCAACGAAACGACGACGAGGTAGTTGGCCGCCAGACCGGCCGGGTTGAATCGCAGTCCGACCGCCGAGCTGCTCATGCGGTCACCACGGCGGCGCCAGCACGCTCACGCGCGAACCCGCGGCGACGATGCTTGGACAATGCGACCCGGAGTATACAGGAGATCCGGCCCGAGGCCGCGGAGCGCCGGCCGACCTGGCCCGCTCGTCAAATCGCGGTACCCGCTGCCGGCCCAGCGTCATGACGGACGCGGCCGGCCGTCGGCCGCGCGCAGCGAACGGAAGCGCGCCCACCAGATTTCCAGGCAGACGAGCGCCCAGACCACCTTGGCCCAGCGCCACCGGTCCCGGGTGTCGAGGCCCCGCCCGTCGACGAGCGCTTCCAGCCGGCCGCGGTCGAAGCGATTCCATGCGTAGCCGCCGGCATCCAGCAGCCGCTCGCGGACGAAACCGCCGAGATCCCGGCGGATCCAGGACGCCAGCGGGACACCGAAGCCGCGCTTCGGGCCGCGGGCCACGGCGATGGGCAGGCGGCGGCCGGCCAGCCCGCGCAACAGCGGCTTGGTGCGGCCGCCGGCATACCGCAGGCGTTCGGGCATGCGGGCGACGAACTCCACCAGGTCCTGGTCGAGCAGGGGCGACCGAGCCTCGACACCGTGCGCCATCGTCGCCATGTCCAGCCGGACCAGATGCTGGTCCACGAGACGCCGACGCAGTTCGCCGACCAGCAGCTCGTCCATTGCGCCGAGACCGCCGCGCGCGCCGCCCGTCCAGCCGCCTTCGGCCAGTTCCCGCGCGCCGGGCCACAGCCGCCGCGCCTCCCGCGGCGTGAGCAGGTCGTTGGTCAGGCCCAGATAACGCCGCTCGGGCGGCTCGGCGGCCACGCGCAGGAATCGATGGGCGAACAGGTACAGGCTCCGCTCGCGGGCCGAGAGCGGCAGCGCCGCCAGCGCCGCGCGCACCACCGGCCGGGCGCGGTCCAGTCCCAGGGACCGAAGCCGCGCGATCAGCACGGCCGCGGGGACGTACGGATAGCCGGCGAAGAGGTCGTCGCCGCCGTCGCCGGTCAGCACCACCTTCAGGCCGGCGGCGGCGGCGGCCCCGGCCGCGGCGGAAGTGGTCAGCACGGCGGGGTCGAAGAAGGGTTCGTCGTGGTGCGCGAAGTCCCGCGCGATCCGCTCCGCCGGCGGGGGACTCAGCAGGTGTTCCGTATGGTCGGCGCCGACTCGCGCGGCGACGCGCGACGCGAGCGCGCGTTCGTCGAAACGTTCGTCCTCGAATCCGACGGAGAACGTGCGCAGCGGCGCCCCGGTCTGCTCATTGACCAGCGCCGCCACCAGTCCGCTGTCGATGCCGCCGGACAGGAAGCAGCCGACCGGCACGTCGCTCCGCAACCGCAGCCTCACCGCGCGGCGCAGCCGGCGCAGGATCTCCTCGCGCGCCTCTTCCCGGCCGATGCGCAGCTTGGGCAGGCAACGGATGCGCCACCAGCGCTCCTCGCGCGCCGGCCGGCCGCGCTCGTACACGACCCGGTGCGCCGGCGGCACCCGCCGGATGCCGCGATACACCGTCCGCGGGCCGGGCACGACTCCGTGCGTGAGAAAGTCGAAGACGGCCCCGGGGCGCACCGCGAGGTCGACGCCCGGGGTTTCGAACAGCGCCTTCATCTCCGATGCGAACGCGACGCCGCGGCCGGGCAGATCGGCCACGAACAAGGGCTTCTTCCCGACCCGGTCGCGCACGAGCACCAGGCGGGACCGGCGCACGTCCCAGACGCCGATGGCGAACATGCCGTGCAGCCGCGCGGCGAAGTCGTCACCGTGCTCCTCGTAGAGATGGGGCACCACCTCGGCGTCGGACTCGCCGCGAAACCCGTGGCCGGCCTCCCGCAACTCCTCGCGCAGCTCCCGGTAGTTGTAGATTTCGCCGTTGACGACGGCGACCACGGCGCCGTCCTCGTTCTCGATCGGCTGCCCGCCGGCCGGCGAGAGGTCGATTATCGACAACCGCAAGACGCCGAGGGTCACGCCGACGGCGGCGAACGTGCGGCGGTCGTCCGGGCCGCGGTGCGCGATCCGGTCCAGCATCCGCGCCATCACGCCGGCGGCGACGTCCGGCGGCGCCCCCACCAGACCGGCGATGCCGCACATGCTATGCGAGCGGCGCGGCCCCCCGCATGTAGGCGGGGACGGGCGCGCCGTAGTTCGCCAGGATGGCCGGCGCGATCTCCAGGGTGGAGATCCGCGGCCTCGATCTCCGCTGTCCGGCCGCGGCCGACCGGGGGTCGTAGACGAGCAGGGAGCCGTTCGGCACGTGGTACGCCGTGGAGCCCGACCCGGCGTCTATCCGGACGTTCTCGAGTCCCAGCTCCTCGAACGGCACGTCCTGCCCGTTCAGTTGCGCGGACCGCGACCGTTCGTGGCAGCTTCCGAGCGTGATGCGGAAAAAGCCGCCCGCCGCGTCCACCCACGGAACCGGCTCGCCGCCGACTGCGAACGACCGCAGCCGCTCGCGGACCAGACCGACCCGCTCGGGGCGCACGACGAACACGTACCTCGGAAACATCGCCGCCCTGCTCTCCCAGTCTCCGTCCCGCAGACCCAGCCGCGTCATGAATCTGACCGGATCCCGCATGGCCAGCTCCGTCGTCGACGGCTTGGCGCTGGTCGCCTCCTGCCCCATGCTCGATGCGATCCACAACGCGTATTCCGGGTTGCGGTCGACGAACTCGACGAGCGTCCGGAACATGCGGTCGAAACCCGACATCGCGAAGTCGATCTCGTGCGAGTACGTGGCCACCCAGTCGTCGGTGAACTCGAACTCGCCATAATCTCCGGGGAAGCTGGCCGCCCAGTAGCGGTGCATGGCGGCCGCCACGTGATTCGTGAAGAACGTCGTGAAATCCGGTCTCTTCAGGCGGAGCTGCCTCATGAACACGTCGAACGCGAGCACGGCCTGCCATGTGCGACGCCGGGTCTTCTTCCAGGGTCGCACCTGCTCGGCGGCCAGATGCCGGCCCACGCGGGCCAGGGTGGCCGGCTTCAGACCCAGGGCCGGGCTCCGGGCGAGCACGCGCAGGGCCGCCTTCCACGGCACGCGCCGATCGACGTTCCGCCAGGAGGCGCGGGCCATCTCCAGATTGAAAGCCTGGAAGTCGGAAAGGACGCCGGGAAAGCACTCGGCGCCCGCGGCGAACGTGTCCGGGAAATAGAACCCGTAATTCTCCAGCGACGCGGGCATGGGATAGCTGTGCAGGCTCCCGAAGACTCCGACCCGCACGCCGCGCCGCGCCAGGAGTTCCCAGAGCGGCGGCCAGGCCCTGTCGGCTTCCGTCAGATCCTGACCGAAGTCGCGCACGCAGTGGCGCTCGCTGGCGACTCCGCGGTGCACGGTCGGCCATGTTCGCCACGGTGTGAGCGTACCGACGTCCTCCGCGCGCGTATCGTACTGCCGTATCGACGGCAGGAGGCGCGCGAGCGTCGAATCGGGACGGCGCCGACAGAAGTCGTCGATGATCCGGAACGGTACTTCGTTCAGCTCGAAGAGAATGATGCTTCTCATCAGCGTGTTTTCGCGGCGCCCCGGAGCACCGCCGCCGCCGGCGCGGGAGAGTCACGCGGCGGACCCGGCAACCGCTCCACGAAGTCGGACTCCAGCCTGAGAAAGTGCGACTCCCAGGTCCAGTCCCGCAGCACCCGGGCGCGGGCGGCCTCGCCCAGCGCCGTGCAGCGCCGGGCGTCGCGCAGCAGCGACACGACGGCCGCCGCGAAGCGATCCGGCTCGCCCTCGATCAGGAGCTCCCGCCCCGGCCGCGCCGCGACCCCTTCGTTGGCCACCGGCGTCGCGACCACCGCCTTGCCCATCGCCATGTACTCCAGCAGCTTGTTCTGCATGCCGGCGCCCGCCTGCATCGGGTTCACGCAGACCACCGCCCGGCCGAGGTACTCGACCGGGTCGGGCACCTCGCCGGTGACCGTGATCCCCTCGCGCCCGGCGAGGCCGAGAATCTCGCGCCGTGGCAGGCGTCCGACGATCGTGAACTTCGCCTCGGGCACGTCGGCGCGGATTCGGGGCCAGACGTGTTTCGTGAACCACAGGACGGCGCTCACGTTGGTGTTGGTCGCCATGACGCCGCAGAAAACCAGACTGCCCGGATCGACGGCCTGGACCCGGTGCGGCCGGAAACGCTCCGCGTCGACGCCGTGCGGGACCAGCAGATGGTTGTCGATGCCGGGCACGCCCCGGGTGGCGCACGCCTCGCGGATTGCCCGCGCATCCGCCTCGCCGATCAGCACCGTTCGCGTGAAGTCTCGCCAGACGCGTGTTTCGTACGTCGAGGTCAGCTTGTGCTCCAGCCGGTACACCAGCCGCTCGCCCCACGTCGGCGCGCAGGCCGCGATGCGCCGGGTGTTGAGCGCTTGCGACACCTGCATGGCCAGATACGTCACCGGACGCCCGCCGTCGGGCGCGCCGTTCCGCCCGCCGGTCTCGGGGCCGAAACCGCGGGTCGGCTCCGCGCTGCGCAGCGTGTAGGCATAGACCACGTCGTGGCGCCGTTCGTGCACCGCCCGCCGCAACGCGCGCGCGAGCCGCCGGTCGTAGAACCAGCCCACCTGCAACGGCCGGCCGCGCAGCAGGGCGGCGCCCGCGCCCGCGGCGCTGCGCCACCGGGGTCGCTCGAACAGGGTCATCTCGCGGCAGCGGCTCGCCACCCAGTCGCGCTGCTCGCCAGACGGCCGGCGGTGGTCGTACAGGCTGTACAGATCGACAGCGTGGCCGCGCGCGGACAGGAACGCGAGCAGGTGCGCGACGGTCATCTGGTCGGCCCGCGTCATCGGCAACGGAAAGCGCGGGCAGACCACGGCGACGTTCAGCCGCCGCGCCGCCGCGTCCACCTGCATGCGGCGCGGATATGCGCCGTTCCCGCCGCCTTCGTTCCCGCGTCCGGTCACTACTCCGCCCCGCTTCCCGATGACCGCGGCGACGCCCCCGGCGGGCGCGACGCCGCCGCCGCTATTTCAGCCGGGCCAGGTCCAACACCCGGGCGTCGCCGGCCAGCCGGTCCGCGAGGCCGGCGACCGGCTTGCCGATCACGATCAGGTCCGCGGCGTCGACCGCGCCGGCCACGTCGTCGGTCAACCGTTCGATCAGGCGCCGCAGGCGCGTCCGGGCCAGATCGAGGTTGACGCCCGTCAACCGCTCCACCCGCAGATCGGGATCGTGGATCGTCAGGTCGAAACCCCGGTCCAGCAGGCTCTCGGCCAGATCCGCCAGCGGACTCTCGCGCAGATCGTCGGTGCCGAGCTTGAAGGTCAGTCCCAGAAGCAGGACGCGCGCGCCCCGCGGCGCGCGCGCGGCCGCCTGCTCCACGAGGTACGTCTTGTGCGCGTCGTTGCTCCGCAGAACGGCCTCCATCACCGGGGCCTCGACGCCGTTTTCTTCGCGCACGCGCGCGTTCAACGCCCGCAGGTCCTTCGGCAGACAGGAGCCGCCGAACGCTCCCCCGGGGCGCAGATAGGCCGCCGACAGGTTCAGCGCGGTGTCGGCCAGAAACACCTCCGCCAGCGGCTGCACGGGAACGTCCAGCGCCCCCGCCAGCCGGCCCAGCTCGTTCGCGAAAGCCACCTTGAGGGCATGGAACCCGTTGTCGGCGTACTTGATCATTTCCGCCACGGCCATCGTCACTTCGAAGACGGGCGCCTCGACGCCGTGGTACATTTCGCGCAGCTGCCGCGCGGTCCCGGCGCGCCGCTCCCCGATCACGATCCGGGGCGGCGCGAGATAATCCTGCACGGCCGTCCCCTCGCGCAGGAACTCGGGGTTGTAAGCGACCTCGTAGCGGCCGCCGGGAGGGCCCGCCGCCTCGGCCAGCGCGGGCATCACGACCCGTTCCATCGATCCCGGGAGCATCGTGCTGCGATAGACGACCGCGGGGGCGGGCATCCCGGGCGGGCGCCGCGCCAGCGCGGCCCCGATCTCCGCGGTGACCGACAGCACCTGCGACAGATCCAGCGCGCCGCCGCGTCCCACCGGCGTGCCGACGCAGACCAGAATCACGTCCGCGCCGACAGCATGCCCGGCGACGGACGCGCCCCCGGCGAGGCGGCCGGCGATCCGGCCCGCCCGCAACCGCTCGTCGACACCGGGCTCGAACACCGGCGACCGGCCGGCCGCGAAGGCCCGGTTCTTGACCGGATCGACGTCGACGCCGGCGACCCGGTGACCCGCCTGCAAGAGACAGGCGGCGGTAGTCGTTCCGACGCAGCCGAGTCCGCAGACGACGATGTTCACTCCGCCCGACCCTGCATGCCGCCGGCCGCCGCGGCCGCGTCGAACAACGCATCGCGGACCGCCGACGCCTCGGCCGCGGGCGGCGCTCCACCCCAGCCGATCCAGACCGCCGCCCAGCGCCGCCGCCCGGCGCCGACGGGATGGACCCGCAACCGGTGGGCGGGCCGCGGCTCGCCGAACCGGGGCCAGTGGCGCGCCGACGCCAGGTCGTCGAGTACGCCGGCGACGGCCTCGAACACAACGTCGTTTCCGGACGCGCCGGGGACCGCGAAACGCCTCGGGGCGCTCGGACGCCACGCGCCGGACACCAGGAAGTCGGCGAGCGCCTCGCGGCCCGCCCCGCCGCGCCAGACGTCGACGATCAGCACCCCCCGGCCCGGATACAGCGCCAGGCAGCGGGCCACCGCCCCGCCGATCGACCGATATCCGTCGTGCCGTCCCGCGCACCAGAGCGGCGTCTCCGGCGCGTGATCCAGATCGGTGATGCGCCGGGCGCGCCCCCGGCGGCCCACCCGGAACGACAGCCAGCTTTCGAGGGGCTCGACGCCGGAGAACCGCGGGCCGTTGTGCGCGCCCGCCGACCGCGCGCGGTCCCGCCGCGGCCCGGCGGAATAGGTGGGCACACCGTAGTCGACGAGGAAGCGGCGGCCGGCGACGGACAGCTCGGCGGCCAGAAAATCGGCGTGTGCGTGAGCCGGGTTGTCGTCCGGTCCGCACGGCCCGCAGTCGAAGATCGCCACGTCCCCGCCGGAACGGAGGCGGACGTAGCCGGAGTCCTCCAGCACCTCCGGTTCCGGGCCGGCGGCAGGGCGCTCCGCGACCAGAGTCCGGGCCGGCGGCGTCTCGCCGAGCCAGGCGTCGTTGAACAGCGCCACTTCTCCGTCCGGGTGCATCATCACCGCGAGGGCGCGCCGCATCCGCGCGACCCGCGCCCCGATCGAACGCGTGGCCCGGCCGCCGAGCACGCCAGCGTCGGCGAGCGCCATCAGGTCCAGCATCGCCAGCACGTGGTACATGGGGCTGCGTTCGGCATGGCCTCCGTCGGCCAGCACCTGCGAGTCGACACAGCGGGGCGCCGCCCGGCTCAGGAACCGCCACGCCTTCGGCAACCCGCCGGCGGCGCAGGCGTACGTGGCGAGGGCGGCGTGGTTCTTCAGCAGGTGATTATAGCCGAGGTCGCGCTCCAGGTTGCGCCGCACGAAGGCGGCGCAGAACCGGACGTGGCCGAGCACGGCCGCCAGCGCCGCTCCGCGACGCCCCGCGGCGACGCTCCGACCCGGAGCGTCGCGCAGGAACAGATGCAGTCCCGCCAGCAGGTTGATCAGGCGCTGGCTGGCGCTGTAGGGGTTCCAGACGTCCCGGAAGACGCCCGGCGCGGAGAAGGGATTCTGGCGTTCCAGCGAGCGCAGCAGCGAGCGGACCGTGTCCAGGGCGCTCTCACCGCCCGCCGCCAGCAGCGGCGCCGCGTAGCCGAAGTACGACAGGTGCATCCGCCACAGCACGACGTTCCCTTCGCCGAGGTCCCGGCGCCACTCGACCCGCTCCGGACCGCCGAAGTCGATGGTGCGGCCGAGCAGCGTGAACCGCCCGCCGGGGATGCCGTCGAGATGACGCCCGTGCACCGTCCGCTGCCACTGCAGCACGCGCCGCGCGACGGGTTCGAGACGCGGATGCGCCGGATCCGGCCGCGGCAACCGGCGCGCGTGCCGTTCGACCAGGCGCCGGGCGTGGGCCGGAAACGCGCGCATGCAGAAGAAGCGGCCCCGGCAGACGGCACGCCGACCCATCTGCGCGGGCGTCAGGTGGCGAATCGTCCGCCACGTGCGAAGGGCAGGCACTCGATCGTCTATTTCGTGAGGATGATGACGGACCACGACCCCCACGCTCGAAGCGCGGGAATGGTCCTGAACAACGCCTGGTCGGTCTTCCACGTCCAGCGCAACAGGCGGGACCTCCAGGCGGGCAGCTTTCCGTCGCCGTCCCGCCGGTAGATGATGCGCTTCAGCGAATGGACCAGCGTGTCGCCGATGATTTCGACTTTCGAAAACAGGCGCGCCCGGCGCCTTACCTCCCGCGAGAAGATGGGCACGTCGCCGTCCGGGACCGCTCCCTTGAGCCACCAGCGCAGCCGCCACGCCGGGAAGTCGGCCAGGTTCTCGAGAAAGAAGGCCCTGCCTCCGGGTTTCATCACCCGATGCAGGGCGTCGAACACGTCGCCGTACTTGACGACGTGATGAAGCACGCTCGTGCCGATCACCAAGTCGAACGCGCCGCTCCGGAAAGGCGGATGGACCGCGTCGGCCCGCACCAGGCGCACCCTGTCCGCTACGCCGTGCTCGCGCGCCAGGCTCCCTCCGAGCTCGACGCCCACCGGATTCACGTCGAAACCGACGACCCGCCGGGCGCCGGTCAAGGCGAAGTACACCGCCCAGTCGCCCATTCCGCAGGCGTAGTCCAGCACGCACCGGCCCTTCCACGCGCCGTCCAGAATCGCGTGAAAGAACATGCGGTTCTCCGACTTGTGGTCACCCCGGCCTTCGAAACAGGGCCGCAGCTCGTTGGCCTCGATTTCGGCGGGCACTATCCGCCGGGGCCACTGCCGGCGGTATCGGTCCGCCCAGAAAGCCAGTTCCCGCAACCGTCGTTCTTCCAGCGTCGAATCCGCCATCACCCCATGATGGTATCCTCAAACGAAGACCGTGGGGAAGAGTCCCGGCCACGTGGCCGTATTCGCGCCGTCGCTCGCCCTCGGCGGGGCGCAACGCGCGATGGTGAACATCGCGGCGGGCATGGCTCGCCGCGGAATACGGGTCGACCTGCTGTTGGCGGAGGCGCGGGGACCCTTTCTCGAACTGGTTCCGAGCGACGTGCGGATCATCGACTTTCGCCGCCGGCCGGCCGTCACCAGTCTGCCCCGGCTGCTGCGGTACGTGAGACGGGAGCGCCCCGACGTGCTGCTGTCGACCCTGAACGCCAGTCTGACGGCGCTGCTGGCGAAGAGGTTGTTGGGGCCGGGCCTGCGGGTGGTCGCCCGCTACGAAAACACGTTTTCCATGGTCACGCGTTGTTCCCGTCTCCGGACTCGCTGTTCGACGAGGGCGGTGGGACGCCTTCTGCCCCACGCCGACGCGGTAGTGGCGGTGTCGCACGCGGCCGCCGACGATCTGAGACTCGCCGTCCCCGGGGCCGCCCATCTGGTCCGGACCGCTCCCAACCCGGTGGTCACACCGGCGCTTCGAAGCCAGGCGCGGCTGCCCGTGGAGCATCCGTGGTTCAACGACCCGGGGACGACGGTCATGATCGCGGTCGGCCGCCTGAGTGACGAAAAGGACTATCCGACCTTGCTGAGAGCGGCCGCCCGGGTGGTCAGGTCGCGGCCCGCGCGGCTCGTGATACTCGGAGAAGGACCGCGGCGGCGCGAGCTGACCGCCCTGGCGCGGGAACTCGGCATCACCGGACGGGTCGACTTTCCGGGTTTCGTGAGCAATCCGTACGCGTACATGGCCAAGGCCCGGGTGCTGGTGTCGTCGTCGAAGTACGAGGGGCTGCCCGCCGTGCTCGTCGAGGCGATGGCCTGCGGCACGCCGGTGGTCAGCACCGACTGCCCGAGCGGGCCCGGTGAAATACTGGAGGACGGAAAGCTGGGAAAGCTGACGCCGGTCGGTGACTGGAAGGCCCTGGCGAACGCCGTCGAGGAGACGCTGGACGCGCCGCCGGATTCGGAAACCCTCGCCGCGAAGGCGCGCCGCTACTCGGCCGAAACGGCAGTCGATCGCTACCTTCAGATTCTCGGAGACTGCGACCCGCCGCGGGGGAGATCGCGGGGAACGCGCTGACGGACACGAGGGTTCAACGTGCGCCGACGCCCTGTTCCGCTCTCCATTCGTGGAGCCACGGCCTTCGGCCTATCGCGTCCGCGAAAACCGCCAGACACACCATGACCAGCAGCCCGGCGAAGCCGGCCAGGAGCGCGAGCAGCGACACGGGCAGCCCGACCGGGTCCTCAGGGGTGACGGCCCGTGACGCCAGGCGCACCTCGGACACGTTGCCGACGCTCGACATTTCCAGCTCGATACCCTCGCTCCGCAGGGAGTTCAGAGCCGACCACCGGAGATCCCGCTCCCGCTGAAGGACTCGTTGCCCGGATATCGCCTGTTCCCTTTCCGCCTTGAGGGCCTGCAGGTCCTCCTCTTCTTCGACGATGAGGCTGATCACCGCGCCCTGCTCGTCCCCGATGTAGTCCGCAAGCGACTTCAGGTGCGACGCGGCCCAGGACGTCGGCGGCACGGGCAGCGGCTGGTTCACGCCGCTGATCGCGGCGCTCCGCATGACGAGCTCGCGGGCCTCGTCGCCGAGGCCCTGGCCGTTCGAGGCGTTCGTCCCGTTGCCGAGGCCCTGGCCGTTCGAGGCGTCCGCCACGGTGAACCCGGAAACGACGTCGAGGATCATCTCGTCGGCGGGGAGAGAGACGTTCGACATCTCTCGGGACTGGCGCGCAATGTCGTCAGCGAGCTGCTGGTCCCGAACCTCCAGCGCGCCGATGATCGCGTTCACGTCTTCGAGTTGCTGCGTCGCATCGACGTGAACCGAGACGCCGTCGGCGACGTTGATTTCCACGGAGCTCACCGGATCGACCGAAGAGGCGTACGCCGCCGTCTTGAGCAACAGGACGGCCAGTCCGTTCGAGGCGACGCTGGCTTCGCCGCCGCTCTCGATCTGGGCGCGAAGACCCCGTGCGTCGGCCAGCAACAGGTTCAACTTGCCCCGGGATTCGTAGTTCACCTGCAGGGCCTGAAACCGTGAGTCGAACCATTCGCTGACCGCCTGGAACGCGGTCTCCCGCTGTTTCTCCACCGCCATCATGCGGGTGTCGACGTCCACACGCCAGAGATCCTGCAGATTGTTCAGAGTGGTCGTCTTCGCGTCGATCTGGCGATCGAGCCGGTCGAGCTCGCTACGGGCGATGAACGCCTCCAGCCTGGCCTGGGCGGTGTCGTATGCCTGCTGCGCATCCGCCACGGCGGTGGAGATGGATGCGGTCAGGGTCTCGGGCACCTGTTCGTACAGCCGATTCACGTGGTTCACGTACGTCTCCGACCAGGCGTCGGCGATGGTCACGGCCTGCTCCGGCGAATCGCCGCGCGCGGTGATGCGGACCAGATCGCTCATGTTCCTGTTGGAAAGCATGCCGACCGTCACCAGCTCGGCGTCGATGCGGCGGAGCAGCCGGTTGGCCGTGCCTTCCTTTTCGTCCCTGAACTGGCCGCGCAATCGTTCGGCGACCGCCTGCGCCACGTCGGAGTTGTGCACGAGTCCCAACAGCGCGGCCCGCCGGGCGGTCCATTCCCGGCCGTCCAGACCGCCGCGCTGCTGCCCGCCGGTCTGAAACGTCTGGTCCATGGACACCTGGGTCGCCATCCGAATCACCGTTACGTCGACCGACGTTTCGTACGTCGGAAACACCACGCGGGCGGCCAGGACCAGCGCGGCGGTCCCGACGGCGAACGACACGGCGCCGAGGACTATTTCGCGCCACCAGGCCGCCAGAACGACCGCGTACGCCCGGAGGTCGACGACGTCGTCGTTCGGATTCCGACGGTAAGGAGCCGGGTCAACATCCATCAACTGTGAACTCCGCGGTTGGTCAGGGTCAGGGAACTCCAACAGTGAACCCGAATACCGGCGGGGAGGAACCGACCGCCGGGACTCGACGCCACTGGTGGAGTGTAAACGCCTTGCCCCGCTGTGTCAAGAAACCGTCATCGCCTCGGGCGCGGCCGCCCCGGCGCCCGCGGTGCCCGCCGCGCACCGGCGCGGCTGGTGCACAATACGGTGCGAACGCCTTGTCCGGCGGATCGGACTCGACGACTGGGCACTTGGGGCAGCCTTTACGGTCGAGACGCCTTCGCAAGGCCGCAATCGCCAGCCGTTTTTCGCGACCCTCCGGCCGCGGGAAGCGAGATGTCCCGAGGCGCGTACTCGCACGCGGGGCGGCGCGTACTCCTTCTCGGACTCGAAGCGCCCGTGCTCGGGCGCGTCCTCGCACGCGGGGCGGCGCGCGAGGACGCGCTGGACCTGATCGGTCCGCCGGGACACGGCCTCGCGCGCGGGCGGCGGAGCGCCATCGTCCGGCGCACGGCGATGCGCTGCGCGGCGCGGCCTCGCTCGCGCGCGGGCGGCGGAGCGTTCGGGAGCCGCGCGCGGCCGGCGCGCCCGGGTGGCCGCGCCGCCGTTGTAAGATGCGGGCGAAGCATGGCCAGCCCGACCGCGGCGACCGCGCCGTCCCCGCGCACCGAACAGGGGCCGGACCCCGCCGACCTCCGGAACCCCGCGCTGTACATCAACCGCGAGCTGAGCTGGCTGGAGTTCAACCAGCGGGTCCTGCTGCAGGCCCAGGACGAACGCCACCCCCTGCTCGAGCGGGTGAAGTTCCTCTCGATCGTGGCGACCAACCTGGACGAGTTCTTCATGGTCCGGGTGGCGACGCTGCTGCGCAAGTACCGCACCGAGAGCGAGGCGACGTCGCCGGACGGGTTGACCACCGAACAGCAGCTCGACGCCATCCGCGGGCGGGCCAAGCGGATGATGGACGACGTCGAGCGCTGCTGGTCCGGCGTCCTGCGGCCGCTGCTCGCCGCGCAGCGCATCCGGATCCTCGACCCGGCGGACTACACGCCGCGGGCGGAGGAGTACCTCCACGGCCACTACCGCCGGAACGTCCATCCGGTGCTGACGCCGCTGGCGTTCGACCCCGGGCATCCGTTCCCGTTCATCTCGAACCTGAGCATGAACCTCGCCGTCGTCGTGGAGCACGACGGCCGCACGCGGTTCGCCCGCGTCAAGCTGCCGGACGTGCTGGCGCGCTTCATCCCGATTCCGGCCTCGGCCGCCGGCCGGCCCGGCGATTCCTTCGCGCTCCTCGAGGACGTGGTCAAGCTGAACGTCGCCAGCCTGTTTCCGGGCGTCGCGGTGCGCGAGGCGCATCTCTTCCGCATCATCCGCGACACCGACATGGTGATCCAGGAGGACGAGGCCGACGATCTGCTCGAATCGGTCGACCGCACGCTGAAGGAGCTCCGCTACGGCGCCCTGTCGCAGCTGCTCGTCGAAGCGTCCATGCCGGCGCGCGTCCTCGACATCCTGATCGAGAACTTCGAGATCGAAGAGGACGTCGTGGTCCGGACCGCCGGGCGGATGGGCTACGGCGACTGGAGCGCGCTGGCGAAGCTGCACCGCCCGCGCCTGAAGGACAGGCCGTTCTCGCCCCGCGCCCTCTGGCCGGACGGCGGCGGCGAGGCGATCTTCGACGCCATACAGGAGCGGGACCACCTCGTCCACCATCCGTTCGAGTCGTTCTCGGCCGTCGAGGCGTTCCTGCGCGCGGCGGTCGACGACGCCCACGTGATCGCGATCAAGATCACCCTCTACCGCATCGGTCCGAACTCGCCGCTGCTCGACCTGCTGATCCAGGCCGCCGACGCCGGCAAGCAGGTGGCGGTGCTGGTGGAGCTGAAGGCGCGCTTCGACGAGCGCAACAACATCGAGTGGGCGCACCGGCTGGAAGCCGCCGGCATCCACGTCGTCTACGGACTGCTCAACCTGAAGACGCACTGCAAGCTCTGCCTCGTCGTGCGCCAGGAACACGACGGCATCGTCCGCTACGCGCACGTCGGCACCGGCAACTACAACCGCGTCACGTCGCAGGTGTACACCGACTTCGGCCTGTTCACGGCGCGGCCGGCGGTGCTCGACGAGGTGACGGAGGTCTTCAACTACCTGACGGGGTACTCCGGCAAGGAAGACTACGAGGAGCTGCTGGTCGCCCCGCACCACCTGCGCCGGGCCTTCACGAGACTGGTCGAGCGGGAGGCCGAACACGCGCGCGCCGGCCGCGAGGCCGGCATCATCGTCAAGAACAACTCGGTCGCCGACCCGGAGATGATCCGCGCGCTGTACCGCGCGTCCCAGGCCGGCGTGCGTATCGACATGGTCGTGCGCGGCGTCTGCTGCCTGCGACCCGGCGTCCCCGGCGTCAGCGACACCATCCGCGTGCGCTCCGTCGTCGGCCGCTTCCTGGAGCACTCGCGGCTCTATTACTTCGCCAACGGCGGCCGGCCCGAGCTGCTCATCGGCAGCGCCGACCTGATGGAGCGCAACCTCGACCGCCGCGTCGAGGCCCTCTGCCGCGTCCGCGACCCCGCCCTGCGGGCGCAGCTGCACGACGTCGTCCTGCAGGCGCTGCTCGCCGACACCGACCGCGCGATGGAGCTGCGGACCGACGGTTCGTACCGGCCGGCGCCCCGCAAGCCGCACGCGCGGCGCGTCAACGCGCAGGAGAAGCTGCTGCGCGCGTACGCGAAACCCGCCGCGCAGGGATTGAGCCGGACCGGGACCGGCGCGTCGAACGCGAACGGCGCGCGCGCGTCCGCGAAACCGCCGCGCGGGGATTGAGCCGGACCGGGCGGGGTTCCGCCGGCGGGGCGCGGCGTGACCGGCCGGCGCGGCGCCGGGCGCTCCGCGGCGGGCGGGGTCCGCCGCCGCGAATTCGTCAGTAGCGGTAATGGTCCGGCTTGTACGGCCCCTCGACCGGCACCCCGATGTAGTCCGCCTGCTCGCGGCTGAGCTCCGTCAACCGGACGCCGAGCGCGTCGAGGTGCAGGCGCGCGACCTTCTCGTCGAGCCGCTTCGGCAGCATGTAGACCTGCTTTCCGTACTCGCCCCGGTTGCGGTGCAGGGCGATCTGCGCGAGCACCTGGTTGGTGAACGACGCCGACATCACGAAGCTGGGGTGTCCCGTGGCGCAGCCGAGGTTGAGGAGGCGCCCCTCGGCCAGCACCAGCACGCCGTGGCCGTCGGGGAAGCGCCACTCGTCGTACCGCGGCTTGATCGGGACGCGCTCGATGCCGGGGACGCGCCCGAGGCCGGCCACGTCGATCTCGTTGTCGAAGTGGCCGATGTTGCCGACGATCGCCTTGTCCTTCATGCGCCCCATCTGGGCGGCGCTGATGATGCCGCGGTTGCCGGTGGCGGTGATGAAGAGGTCGGCCGTCTCGAGCATCTCGTCGAGGGTGGCGACCTGGTAGCCCTCCATCGCCGCCTGCAGCGCGCAGATGGGGTCGATCTCGGTCACCACGACGCGGCAGCCCTGGCCGCGCAGCGCCTGCGCGCAGCCCTTGCCGACCTCGCCGAAGCCGCAGACCACGGCCACCTTGCCGCCCAGCATGACGTCGGTCGCCCGCGCCAGCCCGTCCGGCAGCGAGTGGCGGCAGCCGTACACGTTGTCGAACTTGCTCTTGGTGACCGAGTCGTTGACGTTCATGGCGGGAAACAGCAGCGTCCCGGCGCGCATCATCTCGTAGAGCCGGTGCACGCCGGTGGTCGTCTCCTCGCTGACGCCGCGGACGGCGGGGCCGATGCGCGTCCACTGCGCCGCGTCGCGCGCGCGGACCTCGCGCAGCAGATCCAGGATGACGCCCCACTCCTCCGGCTCCGTCCCGGGGTCGAACGCGGGGACGGCGCCCGCCTGCTCGAACTCGTAGCCCTTGTGGACCAGCAGGGTCGCGTCGCCGCCGTCGTCGACGATCAGGTCCGGGCCGCCGCCGTCCGGCCAGACCAGCGCCTCGTTCGTGCACCACCAGTATTCGGGCAGGGACTCGCCCTTCCAGGCGAAGACCGGGACGCCGCGCGGCTCGGCGGCGGCGCCGCCGCTGCCCGGCCCGCCGACCGCGGCCGCGGCGGCGGCGTGGTCCTGGGTGGAGAAGACGTTGCACGAGGCCCAGCGCACGTCGGCGCCCAGGGCCGTCAGCGTCTCGATCAGCACGGCGGTCTGGACGGTCATGTGCAGGCTGCCCATGACCCTCGCCCCGGCGAGGGGCCGCTCCCCGGCGTACTCGCGCCGGAGGGCCGTCAGGCCCGGCATCTCCTGCTCGGCGAGGCGGATCTCGTGCCGGCCGTGCTCGGCGAGCCCGAGGTCGGCCACCTTGAACGGCGGGCGGCCGGCGGCGGCGGCCAGATCGAACGGGTGAACGGCTTCAGCAACGGCGGTGGTCATCCTCTTCTTCTCCTTCGACGTCTCCGAACGGGCGCGGCGATTTCTTCACCGCCGGGACCCGCGCCGCGCGCGGCGCTTCGGGCGGCGCCGGGACCCGCCGGGCGCCGGGGCGGCGTCGCTCTTCGGGGCCTGCGCGGCGGGCGCGGCGGTCTGCGCCGGCGCGCCCGGAGGCGCGTGCAGCGTCTGCTGGTAGTGGTCGTCGAGCAGCATCGCGATGATCTTCGATTCGTCCTCGTTCTCGGCGAGCGCGCGGGCGAGGGGAATGAAGCGGCGGCTCCGCTCGGCCTTCAGGGCGTCCCGGTCCCGCAGCCGGGCCTCGAGCAGCGTGGTCAGCCGCTCGGCGACGACGGCGGCCACGTCCTCGTCGGTCGGCGCCGGCCGCGGCTGGAACTCGACCCCGTAGCGCTTCGAGATCTGATCCAGCGACAGCGTCTCCGCCTCGCTCACCAGCGACAGGGCCACCCCCGCCGCCCCGGCCCGGCCGGTCCGTCCGGCCCGGTGGATGTAGTCCTCGGCGTCCTCCGGCGGCTCGTACTGGATGACGTGCGACAGCTCGGGGACGTCGAGCCCGCGGCTCGCGACGTCGGTGGCGACCAGGAAGCGCAGCGTCCCGGCGCGCACGCGCTCGAGGATCCGCTCGCGGTCGTCCTGCGAGCGGTCGGCGCTCAACTCGTCGGCGTCGTAGCCGAAGCGCTGCAGCACCACCGTGACGTAGTGCACGTTGGCCTTCGTGTTGCAGAAGATGAACGCCGACGAGGGGTTCTCCACCTCGATGATCCGCACGAGCGCCCGGTCCTTCTCCATCGGCGGCACGGTGTAGGCGACGTGCTCCGTGTCGGTGACGTGGACGTGGTCGCGGCTGAGGGTCAGGAACTCCGGCTCGGGGATGAACTCGCGCGCCGTCCGCATCACCGACGCGGGGAAGGTCGCCGAGAACATCGTCGTGTGGATCGGCCGCTTCGGCAGGTACGCCTGCACCTGCTTCATGTCGGGGTAGAACCCCATCGACAGCATCCGGTCGGCCTCGTCGAAGACCAGCATCGACAGATGGTCGAGCGTGAACGTCCGGCGCAGCAGGTGGTCGAGGGCCCGGCCGGGGGTCGCCACCACGAGGTGCGCGCCCGCCTTCAGCGCGTCGATCTGCGGTCCGTAGCCGACGCCGCCGTAGACCGCGACGGTCCGGAAGCCGCTGTCGCCCCACAGCACCTCCGCGTCGTGCCGCACCTGCCGGGCGAGCTCGCGGGTCGGCACCAGCACGAGCGCCTGCGTGCGGTCGGCCGCGGCGTCGAGCCGCTCCAGCATCGGCAGCAGGAACGCGGCCGTCTTGCCGCTCCCGGTGCGCGCCTGGATCACCAGATCGCGCCCCGCGAGCAGGTACGGGATCGCCTGGCTCTGGACCGGCATCAGCGAGGTCCACCCGGGACGGGCGGCCGCCTGCCGAAGCCGGTCCGGAAGCTGGTCGAGGGAAACCTCCGGGAGGGAATCCCGCGGTTCGTCGAGGGCGGGCCGGAGCGCGGCCGGCGTCGTTGTCGTCAATGGGTCCTTCCGTTCGATGTTCAGTCCGAGCGGCCGGCGCGGGAGGGCCGCGGCCGGCGTGTCGACACCGGCGCGGGGGCGCAGGGATTGACCCGCCGCAGACCGGGAAACCGGGCGAAGTCCGCGTCGGTGGTGTGAAGCACGTAGCCCCGCTGGCTGGCGAGCGTCGCCAGGTGAGCATCCGTCGTCATGTTGCCGGCGGTTCCGATGCCCTCGAGGTTCGCCCGCAAACCGGTAAAGTGGCGATCGGAAGGGTGCGGCACGTGGACGTGCGGCAACGCCAGCCAACTCTCGATGCGATCGAGCACGCTCCCGACCGACAGCGGCCTGATCAGGATCCGTCGATGCGTCGTGATGCGGATGAAACCGAGCAGCACGATCCAGGCGAGACCGACGCCCTCGGTCCCGGCCAGACACCCGTCCCACCACGTGCGCGCCGGGCCGTGCAGAACCGAGTCGGAGTTGTGGGCGTGCACGAGGACGTTGACGTCCGGCAGGATCACGTGGCCCGCCCGAGCGGTTCGGCGGCGTCCTCGGCTTCGAGCTCGTCGGCGAGCTGATTCAGCTTGTCGAGATCGACGCCGGGCCGGAACCCGAAGGAATGCGGGATGGTCCTCGGCGCCGACGCGCCGGCCGGCTCCATCTCCCGTCCGAGTCCGGCGCGTACCGCCCGGTTGAGCATCTCCTTGAAGGACACGCCGAGATCCGCCGCGCGCTGCTTCAGCAACGCCGCCAGATCATCGTCGAGGGTCAGCGTGGTCCGCATCCCGGCATCTTATATGTGACACCCGGTGATGTCAAGACATCAACAAGATCGCGGGCGGCGCCCGACGAACGTCTCGTGCCGTCCCGGCTCCACGTCCGACAGCGCCAGCGGAACGGCGCGGGCCTCGAACCCGACGACGGCCAGCAGATCCAGCCAGCGGCGGCGCGCGAACAGGCCCTCGACGTGCCGGTCCTGCACGGCGCGGACGGACCCGTCGCGCTCGCGCAGCAGGAACGCGAAGTCGACCCGGTACTCCGTGGCCCCGGGTTCGGGGTCCCGGACCCACTCCAGATAGCGCAGCCCGCGCGCGCACCCGCCGGCCCCGGCGGGCCGCGGCTCGTCGCACCCGCCCGAGGCCGCCCCGGCCCGGAAGTTCTCCCGCACGTAGTCCGGCGCGAACAGCACGGCGCCGCCCGGGCGGCAGTGCGCCCACGCCGTCTCCATCGCGCGCCGCAGATCGGCCTCCGTCGTCATGTAGCAGACGGCGTCGTGGACGAAGACGGCGTCGAACGTCCGCCCCAGGCGCAGCGTCCGCATGTCGCCGACGCGGTGTCCGCATTCCGGATTCAGGGCGCGGCTGACCGCGAGCATCTCCGGCGAGACGTCGGTGAGCAGCATATGGCGGAAGCGCCGCTTCAGGTGCGACGCGCTGTTGCCGCCGCCGCAGCCCAGCTCCAGCAGCGACTCGATCGGCCCGTCGCACGCCTCGGCCAGCAGGTCGCCGTAGACGCCGGCCTCCTCGGCGTAGTCCGCCGGGTCGTCCAGCAGCGGCCACCATTCCGCGAGCTCGGTGTAGAGGCGCATCGGATGACCAGAGGCCGAGCCCTGACCTACGACAGACTCCTCTTCGGAAGGTCCGCCGTAGCCACCCACGTCGGAGACCCTTCGCGAGCCGCCGGCTTCTTGCCCATCGCCATGCGCCAAATCTACGACACCACGCGCCCAGGGCCGGCCGTCCGGGGACCGCGCCGGGCCATCCTCGCTGTCGTAGCCAACTACCGAGCCTTGCTCAGCACTGGCCGCACGGCCCTCCCGCGTCGTTCCTTCATCCGGTCCACGATCGCCTCGATCGTGTGTCTCGCCAGCTCCGGTCGATCCAGAATCTCCGTGAGAACTCCGAATGCCTCCCGATACACGTGCTCCTCCGCCATTCCAACGCCCGGAATCTTTCTCGTTTCGACGTGCGTTTTCATGTCGTTCAGTTTATCGGCAACCCCGTTCAGCGCCGCCGTCAAGGCTTCGCTGCCGGCAAGCGTCGACCGCTTTTCGCTCCAACCGGCGGCTTCCAGGATCTTGTCCATGATCAGCTTCCGCGCGGTAACCGTATCGAGATATCCAGAGGACACCAATTCGAGAGCCTTCTTGATCCTCGGGTTGTCGGTGTCGTACTCGATCGAGTCGACGTGCAGGACTTCGTGACGTTCGGTCATTCTCGCAATACCCGCGTTCGGACGGCTGGTCGGCCTGACCGCCCCGCCGCTACGCCAGGATCCCCCGGATCGGGTGCCCGTCGACGTCCGTCAGGCGGTAGTCCCGGCCGCCGAAGCGGTAGGTGAGGTTGCGGTGGTCGAGGCCGAGCAGGTGCAGCACCGTGGCGTGCAGGTCGCGCACGGTGTGGGCGTTCTCGACCACGCGGTAGCCGTACTCGTCGGTGCGGCCGTGAACGAAGCCCTTCTTCAGGCCGCCGCCGGCCAGCCACAGGCTGAAGCCGTAGGGGTTGTGGTCGCGGCCGTTGGTCCCCTGCACGAACGGGGTGCGGCCGAACTCCGGCGAGAAGATGACGAGCGTCTCGTCGAGCAGGCCGCGCGCGCGCAGGTCCCGGACCAGGGCGGCGACCGGCTGGTCGACGGTCAGGGCGTTGGCGGCGTGGCCCTCGGCCAGCTTCGTGTGCTGGTCCCACGGGTTGGCGGCCTGGCCCATGCCGTCGGTGCCGACCATGGTCAGCTCGACGAAGCGCACGCCGCGCTCGACGAGGCGGCGGGCCACGAGGCACTGGCGCCCGTAGGCGGCGGTGGAGGCGTTGGGCGAGTCCAGGCCGTAGAGCTTCTTCGTGGCCTCGGTCTCGCCGCGCAGGTCGGTCAGCTCGGGGACGGCGGCCTGCATGCGGTAGGCGATCTCGTAGTTGTCGATGGCCGCCTCCACGCGCGTCTCGCCGTCGGTGCGCCGGAGGAAACGCCGGTCGAGGTCGTCGACGAGGGAGAGCCGCGCGCGCTGCCGGACGTCGGACTCGGCGGGGCGGACGTTGTACAGCGGCTCGGCGTGCTCCGGGTAGATCAGCGAGCCCTGGTGGACGGCCGGCAGGAAGCCGTTGCCGAAGACGTTGACGCCGCCGAGCGGGATGCCCCCGCTGCCGAGGACGACGAAGCCGGGCAGGTTCCGGTTCTCGGTGCCGAGGCCGTAGGTGACCCAGGCCCCCATGCTCGGAAAGCCCGTGAACGGCATGCCGCAGTGGAAGTAGAAGTTGGCCTGGGCGTGCTCCATGAACGGCGCGGTCATCGAACGGATGACGGTCAGCTCGTCGGCGACGCCGCCGGTGTGCGGGAAGAGGGCGCTGATCGGGATGCCGCTGCTCCCGTAGCGGGTGAACTCCCACGGGCTGGGCCAGATGTCGCCGTCTTGGTTGAACATCGTCCGCTCGGTCGGGAACGGCATCGGCCGGCCCGCCTCGGCCGCCAGCCGCGGCTTCGGGTCGAACGAGTCGACGTGCGACATGCCGCCCGACATGAAGCAGAAGATGACGTTCCGGACCCGGGGCGCGAAGTCGGGCGCCCGCGCGGCGAGCGGCCCTTCCGACCCCGCCTCGCCTTCCGCCCCGGCCGCGCCGCCCGCCTGCCCCCGCCCGGCGTGGGACTCGTCGGCCATCAGCGCCGTCAGCGCCAGCCAGCCGAAGCCGGTGGAGGTCCGCCGCAGCATCTCGCGGCGCGTCACGAACGGGCGGGCTCCGGGGTGCTGGCGCGGGTCGAAAGGCATGGGGGGATCCTCCGTCCGGGCGTTCCGGGCGCGCCGCCCTCCCGCGGCGGCGCCGCGGCCCCGGCGCGCGGACCGCGGGCTACGGGATGAAGATGAACTCCTTCAGGTTGAACAGGCTGTGCGCGACGTCCCGCCAGACCGCGGCGTCGTACAGCAGCAGCGCGCGGTCGACGCCGCGCTCCTCCGCCGCGGCGCTCAGGTAGTCGGCGACCCGGGCGCGCTCGGCCTCGGCCGGCGGGCGCCCGAGCGCCTTGACGAACATGTGCGCGATGCGCCCGTCCACCGACGCCGCCTCGCCCTCGGCGAGCCGCCGGCCCCACTCGGCCGCCTGTCCGATGACGAACGGGCTGTTGAGCAGCGCGAGCGACTGGGCCGGGACGTTGGTCGTGTCCCGCCGGCCGCGCGTCGTCGCCGGCTTCGGCAGGTCGAAGACCTCCAGGAACGGGTTGTGCGCGTTGCGCCGGACCTCCTGGTAGACGCTCCGCCGGCCGCCGCCGTCCAGCGGGCCGTTGTCGGGGTCGCCCTCGGTCAGGCCGCGCCGGGCCGCGTAGTGCACGGGCACCGACGGCCCGTACATCGTCGTGTCGAGGCGCCCGGAGATCGAGAGCATCGCGTCGCGGATCGCCTCGGCGTCGAGCCGCCGCAGGGCGGCGTGCTGCAGCAGCCGGTTGGACGGGTCCGTCTCCGCGGCCCGGGCCGAGGCCCGGCTGCTCATGCGGTAGGTCCGGCCGAGGACGAGGCGGCGGACGAGCCGCTTGATCGACCAGCCGTCGGCGGCGAAGCCGGCGGCGAGGTGGTCGAGCAGCTCGGGATGCGACGGCGGGTCGCCGAGGCGGCCGAAGTTGTCGACGGTCCGCACGAGGCCGTGGCCGAACAGGTGGCGCCACACGCGGTTGACGGCCACCCGCGCCGTGAGCGGGTTGCCGGGGGAGGCGACCGCCTCGGCGAGATGCAGGCGGACCAGCCCCGGCTCGGGGTACGGACGGCCGTCGACGGCGGCCAGGAACCCGCGCGGCACGACGTCGCCGGGGCGCCGGTGGTCGCCCCGCGCCAGCAGGGGCTGGTCCGGCGCCGCCTCGTCGATGACCCCGGGCGCGCGGCGCGGCACCGGCACGGCCCGCTCCAGCCGCCGGTACTCGGCCGCCGGCGCCCGCAACGCGGGCAGCTCCTCAAGCGAGCGCGGCAGCAGATCGGCCCGCGCGAGCTCGTCGAGGAACACCGCCTGCCGCTCGCCGAGGCGGCCGTCGCGCCAGGCGGCGGCCGCCTCCCCCGCCCGGCGGCCGATCAGGGCGGCCAGCTCTTCGCGCGACGCCGGCGCCGCCTCCGCGCCGCCGTCCAGCAGCGCGAGCAGGGGAACCACCGTCTCCCGCGGCGTCCGCTTCCCGTCGTGGAACACGATGCGGCCGGCCCCGATGAACGAGCGGCCGTCGCCGCGCCGCGTCGGCCGGTGCCGCAGGCGGCTGTCCTCGGGGTCCAGCTGGAAGCGCGTGGCGTCGTCCTGGGTCGCGAACTCGACGTAGGCGGTGAAGCCCTTCCAGAACGAGGTGTCCCACCGCGCCCAGCGCATCTCGTCCGTCTTCGGACTGTAGCGCAGGTGGTAGATGCCGCCCCGCGGCACCGAATAGTTCTCGATGACGAGCTGGACGAAGCTCAGGCCGCCGCCCATCACGCGGAAGCTGACGTAGTCGCTGTCGATCCGGAAGCGGGGGGTCTGGATGACGCCGGGGTGCTTGGTCGACAGCAGGTGCGTGTAGGCGCCGCCCGGATAGACGCCGTTCAGCAGCCGGTCGCCGCGCGGCTCGACGGCGAACTCGCCGGGTTTCGAGGGCGCCGCGGCGCGGCCGGTTCCGTGGCCGATCGTCGCGGCGTAGTCGGGGCCGCGCAGGTCCCAGCCCGGTTCGAAGTGCTCGGCGTTGAAGCGCTCGCGCTCGGCGATCTCGGCCTCCCAGCGGCCGCGCAGCGCACGCCACGCGCCGGGGAAGCCGGCGGCGTCGACCGCGGCGAGGGCCCGCCACGCCGCGAGGACGCTGCCCGACGCCGGGTCCCGCTCCGGCGCGGCGCCCCCTTCGTCCCCGCTCGCCGCCTCGGCGTCCGCGCCGTCGGCTTCACCCGCCTCCGGCTCCGGGGCCGCCAGCAGCTTCGCGCCCAGCGACTCGGCCGCCGCGCTCCACGCCTCGGCGAGCAGGCCGCGGATACGGGACTTCAGCGCGGCCAGCGCGTCGCGGTTGGTGTCGAGGACGGCCTGCGAATCGACGGCGCGCATCGTCGGCCGGGCGCCGTACAGCGTGCCGAAGAACGAGTAGTAGTCCTTCTGGCTGACGGCGTCGAACTTGTGGTCGTGGCAGCGGGCGCACGATACGGTCAGGCCCAGGAACGCCTTGGAAACCACGTCCACCTGGTTGTCGGTCCACTTGACGCGGTCCTCCCAGGGGTCGACCGGCTGGAAGCCGTGCTCGACGAGCCGGAAGTGGGTCGGGCCGAGCAGCGACTCGTTGGTCCGGCCCTCCGCGTCGAGGCGCGGGTCCGGCAGCAGGTCGCCGGCCAGGTGCTCGCGGATCAGCCGGTCGTAGGGCACGTCGCCGTTGAAGGCGCGGATCAGGTAGTCGCGGTAGCGCCACGCGAACGGGACGTCGGGGTCGCCCTCGCTGCCGTGCGACTCGCTGTAGCGGAACAGGTCCATCCAGTGGCGCGCCCAGCGCTCGCCGAAGCGCGGCGAGGCGAGGAAGCGGTCGACCAGGTCCGCGTACGCCGCCGGCGAATCGTCGGCGGCGAAGCGGGCGATCTCGGCCGGCGTGGGCGGCAGTCCGCGCAGGTCGAACGACAGGCGGCGGATCAGCGCGGCGGGTCCGGCGTCCGGCGCGGGCGCCAGGCCCGCCTCGTCCAGGGCGGCCAGGACGAAGCGGTCGACCGGCGTCGCCGGCCAGCTCTCGTCGGCGACGGCGGGCGGCTCGGCCGCCTGCGCCGGCCGCCACGCCCAGTGCGTCCGTCGGCGCTCCGCCAGGTCGAACGGCGCGGACGGGTCCGGCAGATCCGCGCCGGCGGAGGCCGGGGCCGCTTCCGGCCAGGGCGCGCCCATCTCGACCCAGCGCGTGAGCGCCGCGACGTCCTCGCCGGCCAGCGGTCCGGGCGGCGGCATCAGCACGGGCCGGCCGTGCAGGCGCTGCACCAGCGCGCTCTCGGCGGGGCGGCCCGGCACGACGGCCGGTCCCGAGTCGCCGCCGGCCAGCAACCCCTCCCGGCTGTCGAGCCGCAGGCCGCCGAACGGCGTGTCGACCCGCGAGGAGTGGCAGGCGTGGCAGTTGTCGGCCAGCAGGGGGCGGATGGTGGTCTCGAAGAACTCCGCCTGCTCGGCGCTCACCGGCGCCCGCGCGGCCGGCGCGGGCGCCTGCGCCGAGACGGGACGCGCGAACCAGGCCGGGGCCGCGCCCGACACGACGAGGGCGAGCGCGCACAGCCGCGTCGACTTCCAGGTCAGGGGCATCGGAAGCAATCTACTATCGCCGGCCGCCGGGAGCAACCCCCGCGCGCGACTGGAGCCAGTCGGCGAGCAACCCCCCGCGCGCGGCGGCAAGGCCCTCGTCGAGACCCGCGCCGGTCACCGGCGCCGGAGCGGCGCGGGCGCCTCGCCGCGCCCGGAGCGGCGCGGGGTCTCCACCACGGGAGCAAGGCGCGCTGCCGGCCGGGCGGCGCGTATACTGAAATGGGCGGCTGGCGCGGACGGCGCGCCGCCGGCATCGAACGGGAGGAAGCGTGCGAGTCGGGGTCTACGTCGATACGGACAACATCACGAGGAACGGCGGGCGGGGCCTGCGCTACGACGTGCTGCGGGAGTTCGCCTGCCGGGACGGGGCGGATGCGCTGCGGCTGAATTCCTACACCTCGTTCGACCGCGAGCGCGCCCAGGCCGACGAAGACTACAAGCGCAACGTGCAGAGCTTTCAGGCGGCGCTACGGGACTTCGGCTACAAGGTGATCGTCAAGCACGTCAAGTGGTACGTCAACGAGGACGGCAAGCGCATCGGCAAGGCCAACAGCGACCTGGACATGGCCGTAGACGTGCTCCTCGAGGCCCGCAACATCGACCGCGTGCTGCTGGCGACGGGCGACGGCGACTTCGTCAAGGTGGCCCGCGCGCTGCAGAACATGGGCTGCCGGGTCGAGGTGGTCGCGTTCGACAACGTGTCGGGCGATCTGCGGCGCGAGGCGGACCTGTTCGTCTCCGGCTACCTGATTCCGGGACTCCTGCCGGGCGAGTCGCGGGGGTCCGACTGGGGCGAGGAAGGGTCGCGGGTGCGCGGACTCTGCCACTGGTACGACGCCGTCAAGGGATTCGGCTTCATCCGCTACCTGCGCTCGTTCGCGGGTCCGCTGTGGGTCACCGACACCACCCGCCGGGACTCGCCCTACGCCTCGACGTTCGTGCACAGCAGCGAGCTGCAGCGGGCGGGCATCAGCACGCAGGAGCTGCCCAGCCGGCGCCACATCCTGGAGTTCACGCTGCGGCCGTCGCCCACCAAGCCGGGCGAGCTGACCGCCCAGGAGCTCGCCCTCGTTCCCCGGCCGTCGTCGCGGGAACCGCGGACGCCGCTCGCCGGCCGCGGCGCCGGCGGTCCCGAGACGCGCCCCCCGGCAGGCGGCCGCGGCGCCGGCGGTCCCGAGACACGGCCCCCGGCGGCCGGCCGGGGGGCCGAGACGTTCCGGCGCGGGTACGGCGGTTCCGAGACGCCCGCCCGCGGCTACGGCGGCGGGAGCGCCGAGGCCCCCGTTCGGAGCCACGAGGACACCGAGACCACGGAGACGCCCGGCGGCGCCGGCTGACGGCGATCGCGCGTCGTCCCCGCTCCCCTCGGGCGGCGGGGACGACACACGGACGGGGGCGGTTCGCCGTCAAGCGAACCGCCCCGCCCGACTCGGCCCGGCCGGGAGTCCGCGCCGTAGAACGGCGCGGACTCCCGGAGCGGTCAGGTTGGGCGCCAAGCGGAGCCGCCCAGGCGACGCCTGGTGGGCGCTAGCGGGCGTCCTGGTCCTGGCCCAGGTCGTTCCCCCCAGGCGATCCGGGTTCGGGTGCGCCGCGTTCCCGGCGCCGGTCGTCCCGGCGCTCCCGGCGTTCCCGCATCCGCTCGCGGCGCGCGTTGCGCCGCTCCTCCCGTTCGGCCGCGATCTCCCCGGCCCGCGCCTGCTGCTCGGGCGTCAGGATCCGCCAGACCGCGGCGTGGACCCGCGCCCGCCGGACCGCGGCGTCCCCCACGAGCCGGCCCAGGTCGGCGGCCAGCGTCCGGATCCGATCCGCGTCCACGTCGGGGGACGAGACCGCCTCGGCGAGCGCCTCGCGCGCGGCGCGCATCTCGCGCAACCGCGTCCGGGCCGCCTCGCGGTTCTCTTCCCGCACGGACCGTACCCGTTCGCGCTGCTCGGCGGTCAGTTCCAGACGCCCGAGCGGCAGGAAGACGCCCTCCGGCCCGCCGCCGCGCGGCCCGCCCATCCAGGCGCCGCGGCCGCCCCGGCGCCCGCGCTGCTCTTCGGCCGCGTGCGCCGCGTGCGCCGCCGCCAGGGCCGTCCCGGTGACGAGCAGCAGGCCGAGACCGGCGGCCAGGACCTTCCTTCGCGTTCCCGACAAGTCGATTCGCATCGTGCCTCCTTTGCGGTTGTCGTCGGTACCGACCGCGGACCGCCCCGGTTTCTTCCCCCGCGGCCGATCCGTCGGGCTCGGGAATATCCGCGTGTTTCCGCGAGTCCTGATGCTCGGTGGAGGCGAGTGCGCGTATCCTCGCGGCAACGGCCGGGGGGCCGGCATGGCCGGCGAAACAGCGGGTGACTTCGGAGAGCGTCGCGGCCGGGGCCGGGACGGCGGCCGTCGAAGCGGCCGGGCCGGCCGACGAGAGCCGGGCCGCTGCGCCGGATCCCGATCGCGCCGCGGTCGACTCGCGCGCTCCGGAGACCATCCCCGAGAGCGCGTCGGACGCTGCGCCGGATCCGGATCGCGCCGCGGTCGCCGGCGCCCGGGCCGGCGACGCCGGCGCCTTCGAGACGCTGGTGCTGCGGCACCAGGCGAGAATCGTCAACTACGCCTCGGCCCTGGTGCGCGACGCGGGCGCCGCCGAGGACGTCGCGCAGGAGACGTTCGTCCGCGCCTGGCGGGGGCTCGGCGGGTTTCGCGGCGAGAGTTCGTTCAGGACGTGGCTCTACCGGATCGCCTCCAACGTCGCGCGGACCCACGCCGACCGCCGCGGCCGTCAGGCGCGCTTCGCGGACCGCAGCCTCGACGACGGCGATGAAGGGCTGCAGGCGGACGACGTGCCGTCCGGGGCGCCCGACGCCGAGACGGCGCTCGTCACGCGGGAAGCCATCGACCGTGCGCTCGCGGAGTTGCCCGAGGAGCTGCGGACGGCCCTGGTCCTGCGAGACGTGGAGGGGCTCGACTACAAGGAGATAGCCGGCGTCACCGGCGCGCCGATGGGCACGGTGGAGTCGCGGATCTTCCGCGCCCGGCGCCGCCTGCGGACGCTGCTTCGCCCGCTCGTGGCCGCGCGCTCCCCGGGCGGACGGCCGGAAACGCGGGATGGACGCGAACGAGGGGGAGACCGATGACCTGCCGACAGGCCGAACCGCTGCTCGCCCGCGCCGCCGACGGGACGCTCGACGCGGACCGCCGCGCGGCGCTCGCCCGGCACCTGGACGCCTGCGCCGGCTGCCGCGCGGCGCTCGACGCGCAGCGCGCCGTGCGCGGGCTGCTGGCCGCGCGTCCCGAGACGCCGGCGCCGGCCGGCTTCGCCGCGCGCGTCCTGGCCCGCCTGCCGGAGACGAACCGGCGCGCGCCGGCGCGGCCCGCGGAGAGGAATCCGCCCGCGGCGGCCGGGTGGCTCGACGCCGTGAACTGGCAGGCGTGGACCCTGCGGCTGGCGCCGGTGGCCGGGGCGTCGTTCGTCGCGGCGGCGATCGGTCTCGGCCCCGCGCCCGACGCCGCCGAGACGGGCGCGTCGGACCCGGCCGACGTGGCCGCCGCCTGGATGGCCGAGGAGACGCCGGCCGGCGAGGCCGCGGGCGCGGCGCCGGCCGATGCGGTGGCGCGGCTCTGGCGGGACGGCGGGGAGACGGCGGACGACCTGTTGCTCGACGTCCTGCTGGCGGCGGACCCGGGGGGCGCCCGCGCCGGGGCGAGCGAGGCGGGACGATGACCGCCGAGATGCGCACGCGCGTCTGGATCGGCCTGTTCGTGCTGGTCGTGTTCCTGGCCGGCCTCGGCGCGGGCGTCGTCGCGGCCCCCTGGCTCGGGTTCGGCCCCCGCCCGGGTTTCGGACCCGGCCGGGGCGGCCCGGCCGTGCCGCCGATCAGCGGACGCATGCTGGAGCGGATCGGGTCCCGGCTCGACCTGAGCGGCGACCAGCGGGCGCGGCTGTCGGCGCTGTTCGACGCGCGGCGCGAGCGGTTCCGCGCCCTCGGCCGCGAGATGCGCCGCGAGATGCGCGCCCGCTTCGCGGCCGAGCAGGAGACGTTGCGGGCCGCCATCGCCGAGATCCTGACGCCGGCGCAACTGGCGCTCTTCGACGCCGAGCTCGTGCGCATGGGCGAAGAGCGCGGCCGGAGAGGCGGCGGCCGCGGCGGCCGGGACCGGGGGCGCCGGGACCGCTAACATCCCGGGCGCGTGGCCTTCACCGACTGGCGCTTCCTGCTCGTCTTCCTGCCGGTCGTCCTCGGCCTCCATCTCCTGGCCGCGCGGCTGACCACGCGCCGCGCGCCCGGCGGCCCGTTGCGGTTCCACGCCGCCAACTGGGTCCTCGCGGCCGGCGGCGTCGGATTCCTCGCGGCGGGAACCGGGCGCCTCGCCGCGGTCCTGGCCGGCGCGGCCCTGGCGCTGCACTTCCTCGGCCGCGGCATCGCCGGCGCGCGCCGCCCTCCGCCGGCCGCGCGTCCGGACCGCATCAGCGCCGTGCCCGAGATCTGCTTCTCGCTCGCCGTCACCGGCAGTCTCTTCCTGTTCCTGTTCCTCCGGAGGTGGAACCCGTTCGCCGGAGAGGCGCTCGCCGGGCTCGACACGTGGGCCGGAGCGTCGTTTCCGGTCCCGGGCCTGCTGGCGCCGCTCGGCCTGGCGGTCTTCACCTGCCACGCCGTGTCCTACGCCGTCGACGTCCGGCGGGGGGAGGCGGCGGCCCCGCGGAACCCGGCGCACGCGCTGACCTACCTGCTCTTCTTTCCCGTCCTGGCGGCCGGGCCGGTGGTCCGCTTCCGGGACGTGGGCGCCCAGCTCGCGGCGCGGCGCGTGGGCATGGCCGGGTTCGCCTACGGGGCGCGGCGCGTCACCATCGGCCTAGTGAAGGCGGGGCTCGTGGCCGGGACGCTGGCGCCCCCCGCCGACCTGGCCTTTTCGATGACCCCCGAGGAGCTCGACGCGTCGCGCGCCTGGCTCGGCCTCGCCTGCTTCTCGCTGCAGATCCACTTCGCGCTGTCGGGCTACGCCGACGTGGCCGTCGGACTCGGGCGCATGCTCGGATTCCGGTTGCCCGAGCACTTCCAGCGGCCTTACGCGGCCGACAGCCTGCGCGCTTTCTGGCGCCGCTGGAGCATGACCCTGGTCTCCTGGTTCGAGACCTACCCGCGGCTCGCGCTGCGGCCCGGCGGAGCCTCGTTCGGACGGGAACGGCCGGCGTTCTTCTCCCTGCTCCCGCTGTTCCTGCTGATCGCCGTCTGGCACGGCGGGAGCGGGCCGCTGCTGCTCTGGGGCGCGTGGCACGGCGCGGCCGTCGCCCTGGAGGGGACGCGGTGGGGCGCTTGGCTCGGCCGTCTGCCCGCGCCGTTGCGCCGCGCCCGGGTGCTGGCCGTCGTCTGCGCCGGCTGGATCCTCTTCCGCGCCGACGGCCTGACCGGCGCGGCCGTCTTCGCGCGGGCGCTGGCGGGGTTCGGGGCGGCGCCGCGGCCGGACGATCCGCTGCCGCTGACCGGCGGCGTGCTGCTCGCGCTGCTGGCCGGCGCCGCCGCCGCTGCGCCGCGGCTTCCCGCGGTCAGCCGCTGGAGCGTGACCGTCGACGCCGCCGCCACGGCGCTGCAGATGATCGTGACGGCCGCCGCGGCGTTCGTCTGGACGCGCCTGCTCGGCCGGGGACGCCGTTCGTGAGGCCGCCGCGGCCCGGCTACCAGGGCTTGTCCCGGGTGACCCGCCAGCGGCTCGGATCGTGATGCTCCAGGTACTGCCGGCGGGTGATCCAGCCGAAGATCATCGCCTTCGTGAGCCACCAGTGGTCGGGCCGCAGGGCGAAGTAGACGTGCGCCGCCACCAGACCGACCAGCGAGACGCCGACCAGCCCGTGGAGGACGTAGACCCAGCCCCAGGCCCGCTCGCCGATCAGGTACTGGTCGTGGGCGAAGAACGGCGTGTCGATGCGGAACATCATCAGCAGGCCGGTGACGATGACCAGCAGCCCGACGAGGGTCAGGATCCAGTGGTAGAGCTGGTTGCCCAGGGGATACTTCGCCGGCCGCGGCGCGTCGGCGGCGCGGCCCGTCTCGCGCAGCAGCAGCGCCCTGAACTCCGGGACGTCCTTCGGGCCGGCCCATATCGACCAGAAGTCGAGCCAGACCGCCGTGTGGACGACGTGCCAGGCGATGAGCGCGGTGAAGATCATGCCCGACCAGTAGTGCCACGGCACCCAGTCGAACGTCAGGCCGACGATCGGGAAGAAGGCGGTCACCAGCAGCACGAACATCGCGGCCGACGTCGACCAGTGGAAGAACCGCGCCGCCAGGGAGTGGCGCAGGATGCGCGGCGGCGCGTCGGGGGCGGCCGCCTCCAGCGCGTCGGTTTCGGCGGCGGTGCGCTTCCGCCCGGACGAGAGCATGGTGTAGGCGGCGTGGGCCGCCACGAACATGACGACGCAGAAGATCGAGACCCACAGCGGGTCCCAGTTCAGGTGCTGCAGGACGGGGCGTTGCCACGGGTCGTGGCCCCAGACGACGAAATCCATTTGTCGGCTCCTCCCGCCCCGCGGGGCCTCGCCGGCCGCGCGGGACGCCCGGCGCGCCTCGTCCGGGAATCGCCGCCCGGCGGCTCCGCCGTCCCGCCGTCCGGCCTGTTCCGCCGTCCCGCCGCGGGCTACCGGTCCATCTTGACCACCACGGCCGCGGCGACCGGCTGGTCCTCGCGGGCCAGCTCGGATTCGAGGGTCCGGTGCTCCCGGAACGCGATCCACTGCTCGTCGCTCCAGTGCTTGCGGTGCCCGCGCGGCTGCTCGGCCAGCTCCGCTCCGTCCGTGCCCGCGTAGAACGGCAGCTCGTCCCGCGACCGGCGGCGCAGGCGGCGGGCGTCGATCGGCACCGCCTCGGTCACCTCGTGCGTGGGCAGGGGGACCGAGACGTACTCCACGCCCCGTTCGTCGCGGTAGACGACGCTCACGCCCCTATTCTACGGGAGCGGCCGGCGCGGCGGCGAAATCCGGCGCGGCCGGAAGCGCGGACTGCGGTAGACTAGCCAGCTCGGGCGAGGGGGCGAAGGGTCGCCCCGTTGCGGGGCGTTTCCCGCTCTGGAGGAACGAAGATGAGAAGGAACCGCACATCGGGCCGGCGCTCGGCCGGCTCGCTCGGCCTGCTGTCGGCGCTCGCCGCCGGGGTGGCCCTGTCGACCCCCGTCACCGCGCAGGAGCCGGAGCCGGCGCGCGGCAATCCCCCCGGCGAATGGCGCTACCAGAGCGGCGACGCCTGGGGCACCCGGTACTCGCCGCTCGACCAGATCGACGCCGGCAACTTCGAGGACCTCGAGGTGGCGTGGGTCTGGCGGGGCGACAACTTCGGGCCGCATCCGCTGTACCTGTCGCGCTCGACGCCGAGCTACATCGACGGCATCCTGTACACCGTCGCCGGCTACCGGCGCACCGTCGCGGCCATCGACCCGGCCACCGGCGAGACGCTGTGGACCTACCGCGAGCCGAACACCCGGCGCTGGGAAGAGTCGATGCGCGCCAGCTACGGCAAGGGCGTCGGCTACGCCGAGGTCGACGGGCGCGGGGTCGTCTACGTCATCACGCCCGCCTTCTTCCTGCACGCGCTCGACGCGAAGACCGGCGAGCACCTGGAGGGCTTCGGCAAGCCGGTGCCGATCGACGGCTTCCCCGACACCGGCGTCGTCGACCTGCTGGCCGACCTCGGCCACGAGTACGACCCCTACGAGGGCATCCCGATGGAGGTCGGCTACATCACCAACTCGTCGCCGCCGATCGTCGTCAACGGCACGGTCGTGGTCGGCAACTCCCACGAGCAGGGCTACTCGCAGTCGCGCATCGAGAACGTGCCGGGCGACATCCTGGCCTACGACGCGAAGACCGGCGAGCACAAGTGGAAGTTCAACGTCATCCCGCAATCCGAGAGCGAGTTCGGCTTCGACACGTGGCAGAACGACGCCTGGCAGTGGACCGGGGACGTCTCGTCGTGGGCGCCGCTGTCCGCCGACCTCGAGCGGGGCATCGTCTACATCCCCACCAACTCGCCCACCATCGACTACTACGGCGGGTTCAGGCCGGGGAACAACCTGTTCGGCACCAGCACCATCGCCATCGACGTCGAGAGCGGCCAGCGGGCCTGGCACTTCCAGACCGTCCACCACCCGATCTGGAACTACGACCTGCCCAACGTGCCGATCCTCGTCGACGTCACCGTCGACGGGCGGGAAGTGCCGATGGCCATCCAGACCACGAAGCAGGGCATGACCTTCGCCTTCAACCGCGAGACCGGCGAGCCGGTCTGGCCGATCGAGGAGCGCGAGGTTCCGTCTTCGATCGTGCCCGGCGAGCAGCTCGCGCCGACGCAGCCGTTCCCGACCCGGCCGGCGCCGCTGAATCCGCTCGGCCTGACCGAGGACGACGTCATCGACCTGACGCCGGAGCTCAGGCGGGAAGCGATCGAGATCATGGGCCGCTTCCGGATCGGCGGACCCTACGTCCCGCCGCTGCCGAACAACCACACCGAGTCGGTGCAGGGCTGGATCGCCTGCGGCGCGGGCGGGCTGAACATCACGCACCCGGCGACGCTCGACCCGGAGACCGGCTACCTGTACCAGTCGAACGGGCAGGGCTGTTCGGGCCGCACGGTGCGCCCCGGCGCGGAGGTCGACGCCGACGTCCACGGCTGCACCTCGGACTCCGGCGAGTGCACGACCACCGGCACGACCATCTCGGACTGGGTGCAGGGCGGCGGCGTCGGCTGGGCCGGACCGCGGGGCCTGCCGATCTACAAGCCGCCGTTCAGCAAGATCACGGCGATCGACATGAACACCGGCGAGCACGTCTTCGCGGTGCCGGTCGGCGAGCCGTCGGAGCAGATGCGGCGCCACCCCGCGCTGCAGGGCGTCGACCTCACGGGCGTCGGGGCCGAGCGCGCGCGCGCCATCCTCATGGCCACGGGCAGCCTGCTGCTGGCCACCGAGGGCTCGAACGGACCGCCGGTGCTCAACGCCCACGACAAGCGGACGGGCGAGAAGCTCGGCTCCGTCGAACTGCCCGCGCCGGGCCAGTACGGCATGATGACCTACCTGCACGAGGGGCGGCAGTACGTCGTCGTGCAGGTCGGGCGGGGCGGCGTCATGCCGGGTTCGCTCGCCGCGTTGCGGCTGCCGGACGGCCACTGATCCGCGTTCGGCGTTCCGGGGAGAGGACCGGCTCGCGGCCGGTCCGCTCCCCCGTGTCGAAGTCGACGCCCATGGACCGGGTCTTCATCTACTGGGACAACTCGAACGTCTTCATCGGGGCGCGAGCCGAGGCGGAGGAGCGCGAAGGTCCGGCGGCCCGGTTCCGGGTGCGGGTCGACTTCAGGGCCATGATCCGCCTTGCGCACGCCGACCGGCCGGTGGAGAAGGCGATCGCCGCCGGGTCGGTGCCCCCGAGATGCGGGCGCTCTGGAACCGCCTGAGCGCCGAGGGCGTGCAGGTCGAACTTTTCGACCGCGGCGCGGTCGAGCGCGGCGAGCGGCAGGGTCCGGACCGCGTCCTCCAGTTGCAGATGCTGCGCGACTTCGCCGATTACAACGGCGACCCCGGCATCGTGGTCCTGCTGACCGGCGACGGGCAGGGGTTCTACGACGGCGCGGGGTTCCACGCCGACCTCGAGCGGATGCGCCGGCGGGGATGGCGGGTGGAAGTGCTGTCGTGGGCGCACTCCTGCAACCAGCGGATGCGGCAGTGGGTGGAGCGCCAGGGCGCCTTCGTGCCCCTCGACGACTTCTACGACGCCGTGACGTTCCTGGAGCCTTCCAGCGCGGACCATCCCACGGCCGATCCGCGCTACGCGGCGCCGCTCGACCTGTCGAAGCGCCCCGCCGCGCCGGGTGGCGGCGGGGGCGGGTCTTCCCGCGCGTGATCTTTCGTGCACGGTTGCTTCTGACGCCGGCATTCCTTCTTGCGCCGCGGGCCGGCGCGCCATGACCAGGAGTCCGGGCGCAAGTACCGCGGGAGTCGATGAATCGATGGCGGTTCCCGGCCGGCGCCGGCTCACCACGGCGGAGGAGTTGTTCGAGCTTCCGGACGACGGCCGCCGGTACGAGCTCGTCGAAGGAGAGCTGCTTCCCATGACGCCCGCGGGCGCGCGGCACGGCGCCGTCGCGTTTCGAATCGCGCGGCTGCTGGACGAGCACGTCGAAGCCCATCGCCTCGGGGTGGGCGGCGCGGGCGAAGCGGGGTTCATCCTGCGGCGGAACCCGGACGTGGTTCGCGCCCCGGACGTCTCGTTCGTGGCCGCGGCGCGCGTGCCCGCGGCCGGCATCCCCTCGGGCTACTGGCCGTGTGCGCCGGACCTCGCGGTGGAGGTCGTCTCTCCCTCCGATCGGCTGTCCGACCTGTCCGTGAAGATCGCGGACTACTTCGCCGCGGGCGCCCGGCTGGTCTGGGTCGTCGAGCCGGAGACGCGGGTGGTCCACGTCTACCGCTCGCCGCGCGCCGTGCAGGTGGTCGGCGAGGAGGGCGAACTGACCGGCGGCGACGTGCTGCCCGGCTTCCGCTGCCCGGTCAAGCGGCTGTTCCCGTGAACGGCCGCGCCGTCACGGCCGGCCGTGGCTGCCGAGCTACGCGCCACGGGTCCGAGCCACGCGGTATCGGGTGGACGAACGCCGTCCGCACGGGCGGCAAGCATCAGGATCGAGGCTCGGATTATGTTGTTCTCCGAATAGCATTCAGCCAGTGTATGCTAAACGAAGAACAGGAAACAGGCGGCCGGACGCCCGTTGGTTGGAATGCCCGGGAAGAGAGATCCACGAAACGGACGCGGACCGACGTGGCGGCCCTCCGCGGCCGACTACGCGCAGGTGCTCGCCGAGCAGAACCCGTGGAAGTCCACCGGCGCGGTGCCCGCGTCCTGGGCGCCGCCGGTCGAGCGGCCGCTCGCGGCGTGGCTGGCCGGTTGTCTGGCGGCCTCCGAGCCCCGCCGGTTCCAGCTCGTCCTGGGGCCGCGCCGCGTGGGCAAGACGACCTGCCTGTACCAGGCCGTGCGCCGGTTGCTGGAATCGGGCATCGCCCCCGCTCGCGTCTGGTGGCTGCGGCTCGACCACCCGTTGCTGATGCGCGTCGACCTGCACGCGCTGCTCGGTGTAGTACGTGACCGCGTCGAGGATCCGAACGAACCGGCGTTCGTGTTCCTGGACGAGCTGACGTACGCCAGGGACTGGGACCTCTGGCTGAAGACCTTCCACGACGAACGGTGGCCGTTGCGGATCGCCGGCTCGTCGAGCTCCACGGCGGCGTTGCGGGAGCGGCGGCTCGAGAGCGGAGTGGGGCGCTGGGAGGAACAGTACCTGGCGCCCTGCATGCTGGGCGAGTTCCTCGACCTTGCGGCCCGCGAGGTTTCGATCCCGGTCGAAGCGACGCTGAGCGCCACCCTCACCGCCGCGCTGAAGGCCCGCTGCGATCTGACCGCGCTCCCGCCGCTTCGGCGGCGATTCCTGCTCGCCGGCGGGTTTCCGGAACTCCTGGTGGCGGCCGGCGGCGAGGACGAGGTCTCGACACTGCTGCGGTCGCAGCGGATCCTGCGCAGCGACGCGGTCGAAAGGGCGATCTACAAGGACATCCAGCAGGTCTTCGGCGTCGACAACCCGATGATGCTGGAACGTCTGCTCTACACGCTCGCGGGCCAGGTGACCGGGCTGCTGTCGCCGCAACGCCTGTGCCAGGAGCTCGACGGGCTGTCGCAGCCGACGCTCGATCGTTATCTCTCCTATCTGGAGCGCGCCTTTCTGGTCTTCACCCTGCCGAACTACGCGGGTCGAGAGAGCATGGTCCAGCGGCGGGGCCGGCGGCTCTATTTCGTCGACGGCGCGGTCCGGAACGCCGCGTTGCAGCGCGGCGTGGGACCGCTGACCGACGCGGCGGAGATGGGGTTGCTGTACGAGAATCTGGCCGCGGGGCATCTGCACGCGCTCGGCCGGCAGACGCAGGTGCGGCTGTATCACTGGCGGTCAGGCAACCACGAAGTCGATCTGATCTACGACCATCCGGAGCAGCCGGCCGCCTTCGAGATCGCCTCGTCCCCGCGTCATCCGGTCGCCGGGCTGCGCCGGTTCATGGAGCGGTTCCCACGCTTCGAGGGCCGGTGTCATCTGGTAAGTCCGAATCCGGTCGGCATGCCGCCGGACGAAGCGGACGGCGGGATCGGGCTGCTGCCGCTGGATCTTCTTCTGCTCGCCGCGAGCCGGCAGGCCGAAGCCGCCTTGCGGCAACGGCTGGCGAGTTGAGCGCGGCCTGACCGGTTTCGCGTCACGGCCGCGGCCGCGCGTCGAGCGACGCCGGCAGATCGGGAACGTCCCGGACCGGCAGAACCGAGATCCGGTCGTCGAGCGGGTACGCCTCGTCGCCCGGATAGACGATCCAGAGGTGGTCGAGTCCGAGGTCCGAGACCGCGACGCGCATCGACTTCTTCGTGCCGGGCGCGTCCGCCAGCTTGCATTCGAAGCCGTAGCGCCGGCCGCCACGGACGACCAGCAGGTCGAGCTCCGCGCCGGCGTGGGTCGCCCAGAAGTACGCGTTGCCCGTCTCGAAGGCCGCCAGCAGTTGCTCGATGACGAAGCCCTCGAACGAGGCGCCCACCTGGGGATGGCCGGCGAGCTCGTCCTCCTGCGCCAGACCGAGCAGCGTGTGGAGCAGGCCGGTGTCGCGCACGTAGATCTTCGGCGCCTTCACTTGGCGCTTCTTCAGGTTCTCGAACCACGGCGGCAGCACCCGGACCAGGAACGCCCCGGCGAGCACGTCGAGATAGCGGCGCGCCGTGCCCTGGTTCGCCCCGAGCGCCCGCGCGAACTCGGCCGCGTTCCAGATCCGCCCGTGGTAGTGGGCGGCCATCGTCCAGAAGCGGCGCAGCGTCAGCGCCGGAATCGCGACGCCGAGCTGCGGGAGGTCGCGTTCGAGGAACGTGCGGACGAAGCTCTCGCGCCACAACGCCGATCCCGGCAGGTCGGGCGCCAGATACGCGCGCGGGAAGCCTCCGCGCAGCCAGAGCGTCCGCCACGCCGCGGCGTCCGTCTCGCGCAGATCGAACCCGGCCAGGTCGACGAGCCCGACGCGGCCGGCGAGAGACTCGGACACGCCCCTGACGAGCGCCGGCGCCGCGCTGCCGAGCAACAGGAACCGGGCGTCCCCGCCCGGCCGGTCGACCAGCACGCGCAACGTCTCGAAGAGCGCCGGCGAGCGCTGGATCTCGTCGATGATCACCAGCCCGCCGAGGCGCCCCAGCGTCTGCTCGGGCGCATCGAGACGCCGCCGATCGACCGCGGCTTCCAGATCGAAGTACGTGTTCGCCGGCTCGCGCGCCGCGATCAGCCGCGCCAGCGTCGTCTTGCCGCACTGCCGCGGCCCGGTGAGGGCGACGGCCGGATGGACGGCGAACGCGGCCCGGACGCGGTCCACCGCCGCGGTCCGTTCGATGAGCATGCGGCAATTATCCTTGAAAATCCTCTTTCGGAGTGTTGATTTTCAAGGATAAGGCCCGCTTATCCTTGAAAATCCTCTTTCGGAGTGTTGATTTTCAAGGAAACTGCTCCGGCGTGAGGTTTTCAGGTTCAAGGGCCAGCGCCGGCCGTCAGCGCAGGGGCGCGGCGCCGGCGGCGACGTCCATGATCATCCGCGCCAGCAGGTAGAGCCGCGGCACGATCGAGTCCAGCTCGACGTACTCCCGGGCGTCGGAGTGCGCGCCGAAACCGATCAGGCCGAAGCCCTCGATCACCGGCGCGTCGGTCTCGAGCGCCGCGAACGCCGCGTCCGTTCCGCCGCCCGCCGCCCGATCGGTCACGGAGAGCGTGCGTCCGATCTCCCTGTACACGCCCTGCGCGTGCGCCGCCAGCGCGCGGGACGCGGCGGACGCCTCCAGGGGCGGCCGGCGCCGCTCGAACGACACCGAGACGGTCGTGCCGGGGACGAGCTGGTTGCGGATCCGCGCCCGGACCTGCCGTTCCACCTCGTCGTAGGCGGCTACCCGCAGCACCCGGAAGTCGGCGGTGGCGCGCGCCTCGGCGGGAATGACGTTGCGGGCGCCCCCCGCGCTGGCGATGGTCCAGTTGAGCTTGATGCCGGCCGCCTCGTCGCTCAGGTCCCGCGTCTGCAGCACCTGGTGGGCCAGCTCGTACAGCGCGTTGCGCCCCTGTTCGGGCGCGCTCCCGGCGTGCGAGGCGCGTCCCGTGACCTCCATCAGGACGGCGCCGATCCCGGCCGTCGTCAGGGCCAGCCGGTCGCGCGCTCCGCCGCCTTCGCAGGAGAAGACGGCGTCGTGCTCCGCCCCGAGGCGGGTGATCAGCCCGCGCGAGCCGGCCGAGCTCACCTCCTCGTCGGCGTTGATCAGCACGGTGATCAGTTCGTAGCCGTCGAAGTCCAGCGCGCGCAGGACGGCCAGCGCGTGCAGGATCAGCGCGATGCCCTGCTTGTCGTCGGCGATGCCCAGACCGTACGCGCGCCCGTCGGCGACGCGGAACGGCTGGTCCGCGAGCTGACCCCGCGCGTAGACCGTGTCCATGTGCGCCAGCAGCAGGATGCGGCCCCGCCCGCGGCCCTCGAAACGGGCCACCACGCTCCGGCCGAGCTCGGCGGGCGTGTCGACCATCACGTAGGGGTCGTCGTGCGAAACGAGCTCGACTTCCCCCCCGAGGCCGCGCAGCCGGTCCGCGATCACGGCCGCGATCTCCCGGAGTCCCCGCGGGTCGCGGCTGCCGGACTCGATGCCCACGAGCCGCCGCATGGTGTCGACGAGCGGCTCCCGTTCCGCCTGCACGGCGGTCATCACCGCCGGGTCCGGCTGGCCGAGGGCCGCGCAGACCGTGAACCACGGACTGCAGAGAACGACGACGAGGGCGGTCAGGCGCATGCCACCGTCATCATACCGCCGCGCGCAACCCGTTCGGCACGGCATGCGGTGGCGCAGCCGGATGCGGGAGCCCCCGGCCGAACGGCGGCTCCCGCCGCGGGGACGGAAGGAACCGGGCTGAAACGAAGCCTCGGAGATGCAGTGCGCGGCTCCCGCCGCGGGGCCGGGGGGAACGGCCGCGCGGCCGGGAACCCGCCGCGCGCGCTACTGGGCGGCCCGGTCGGCCAGCTCGCGCCGGCCGCGGTCGAACAACCGCTGGATCTGGCCGCTGGTCCGGAACTCGCGGAGAATCGCCGCCCGCCCGCTGGTCCGCAGGTCCTGGATCGTGAAGGCGAGCACGGTCGCCATCACCGCGCCCGCCTCCGTGCCGGTGTCGGAGAATCGCTGGCGGAAATTTTCCAGCTTCCGCCGGAACGAGTCGGTGTGCCACTCGTCGATGCTCGCGTCGAGCCCGACGAACTCGTCGAGGACGGCGGCGTACCGCGGGTCCGGGGGGCGATGCCAGAACGACACGTCCGGCCCGAACTCCTCGACGTGCTCGGGCAGATACAGGTGGGCCCGCGCCGGGACCCGCCGCACCAGGGCCGGGTTGTAGCGCCGCACCTCGTCGCGCGAGAGGCCCGTGCGCCGCATCACCCGCTCGATCGGCGTGCTGCGCGGCACGCGCATGGCGAAGATCTTCGACTGCGGCGTCTCCTCGACGAGGCGCCTTACGTTCGTCACGTTGCCGAAGACCATCTCCGCGTACAGCGCCGACCGCGGACCGTAGCTGCGGAACAGCGTCCGGTAGCGGCGGATCGAGACCTCCCGCAGCCGGCGGGCGAAGTCCGACCCCCGCAGGTACCGCTCGCGCGTGTTCCGCGCCCCGAGCCGCTCCCCGTTCACGACCGTCCGCAGGACGTTCGCGCCGCCCGCGTGATGCTCGGACAGCGCCGGAATGAAGCTGCCGTACATCGTCGCCAGCACGCTCAGGTAGGCCGCGCAGTAGGGCGCCTGGGTGGTCTGGTTGTAGCCCTCGATGACGTGCGGCGAACGTCGCTTGAGGTAGTTCCAGTTGCGCGGCAGCCACTGGCAGAAGCCGAGCGCCCGCGCGGAGGAGCGGGCCCGGCCGTTGAAGCCGGATTCCACCATCGCCTGCGCCAGGCCGATCTCGGCCGGCACCGCGAACCGTTCGTAGATGGCGCTCCATTCGCTCAGGAAGCGGCCGTAGCGCGCGGCGTGGGGCGCCACGAAACGGCCTCGCGTGGCGTTGTGGACGACCGGTCCGACGCGCCGCTCCAGCGCCTGCTCGACGGTTCGACGGCGATCCCGCAGGCGGCGCGGGAGGCCGCGGCCGGACAGCGCATCGGCCAGGGAGCCGTCCGCCCAGTCGCCGTTGCGCCGCCAGTCGCCGCGGGACGGGAAGGCCACGAGCAGCCGGCCGTCGGTCGCGCTCCCGAAAGCTATGTGGCCGTCCGGAATCGTGAAGACGTGCCGCCAGAAGGGATAGGACGGCCGGAACTCGGCCAGCGCCTCCACGTCCCCCGCCAGGCGCGCGCGCGCTTGGCGGCTGAACGCGGGTCCGGCGGCCGGCCGACCCGCTTCGGTCGCCTCGACGGGCGCGGCCCGGTTCCCGGGAGCGCCGCGGGTCGGCGGCGCGGCCCGGTTCGCAGGGGCGCCACGGGTCGGCGGCAGCGCGGCCCGGTTCACGGAGGCGCCGCGGGTCGGCGGCGGCGGCGGCGCTTCGGCCGCGGTGTCGGCCGTCTCGACGGGCGCGGCCCGGTTGGCGGGAGCGCGGCGGGTCGGCGGTGGCGCTTCGGCGGCGGCGCCGGTTTCGACGGGCGCGGCCCGGTTCCCGGGGGTGCCGCGGGCCGGCGGCGGCGCTTCGGCGGCGGCTTCGGCCGTCTCGACGGGCGCGGGCGCTTCGGGAGGAGCCGTCCTCGCCGGCGGCCGCCTGATCGCTCCGGGAAAGGTCGGCCTTTCCCGCGCGGCCCTTTCGGCCGGCGGCGCCTGCGCCCGGGCGTTCGGGATGCCGTTCGGGAGGATGGAGACGGCCAGCGCGAGGCCGGCGAGCGGGACTGAGCCTCTCATGGACACCTACCGTTGATGGACGATCCGTCGGCGGCGGCGCGCGAAACGGGAACAGGCCGCCCGGACACGAATGCCGGGCATTATAGAGCTTCCTGGACGTATATCGTCTGATACGCTTGCCGTCATGAGCCTTCGAGCCGCGGTTCTGGTCTTCGCGAGCCTTTTGCCGCTGCTCCAGTGCGGCGGCGGCCCGCGGGAGTTGAGCGCGGGAGTGACCCTGCTGCCGCTGCCCGAGGGCGGCCGCCTCCCGCGGGCGGCCGTGGACGGCGGCGGCACGGTCCACGTCGTCTATTTCCGGGGAGAGCCTCGCGCGGGCGATCTGCTGCACGTCACCCGCGCGCCGGGCGCGGAAGACTGGTCCGAGCCGCGGCACGTGAATTCCGACCCGGGCTCGGTGGTCGGCATCGGCCCGATAGACGGCGGGCAGATCGCGCTCGGCCGGGACGGCCGCCTGCACGTGGTCTGGTTCAAGCTCGGCCGCACCGAGTTCCTCTACACGCGGACCGACGACGCCGGAACCGGATTCGAGCCGCAGTTCGCCGTCGCCTCCGGGGAAGGCGTCGAAGCGGGTCCCTCGATCGCCGCCGACCGCGAGGGCAACCTGTACGTGTTCTGGCACACCGGCGGGCCTCCCGACGCCGAACGCTCCGTCTTCATGACGGTCTCGCGCGACGACGGCCGCACCTTCTCGGCCGCCCGCCCGGTGAACGGGGAAGCCGAGGGCGCCTGCGACTGCTGCGGACTGCAGGCGATGACGGACGCCGGGGGCGCGGTCTTCGTGTCGTACCGCGGCGCCGGCGGGAACGTCCGCCGCGGGCAGCGCCTGCTGACCTCGCGGGACGGCGGCGCGACGTTCACCGACGAGCTGCTCGACCCGTGGGAGATCAACGCCTGCCCCATCTCCACCACGAGCCTCGCGCGCGGACCCGCCGGGATGACCGTGTCGTGGGAGACCGCGGGGCAGGTCTTCTCCGCCGCGGCCGGGGGGAAGGGGCGGCCGGCGGCGTCACCGGCCGGCGCCGCCGCGGCGCGCCGCAAGAACCCGGCCGTCGCGGTGAACCACCGCGGCGAGACGCTGCTCGGCTGGGGCGACGGCTTCGGGTGGCGGTCCGGCGGCACCTTCCGGTGGCAGCTTTTCGACGCGGACGGCGCGCCGCTGGGCGGGCCCGGAACCGGGCCGGAGATCCCCGAGGGAAGCCTCGCGGCGGTCGTCGCCGAGCCGGACGGGACCTTCCTGGTGACCTTTTAGCCGCCGGAGGGCGCCGGCAGCACGATGCGCAGCAGCTTCTCGGTATTGAACAGCAGCTTCTCGGCGGCGCCCTCCGCGTCCCTCTCGGGAGGACCCGGCTCGGCGTCGGCCAGGCCCGCCAGCTCCAGGAGGAAGGCGTACTGCAGGGCGGTCTCGCGGTGCCGCCGGAAGCGTCCGGACTCGCCGCCGTGGCCGGCGTCCACGTGGGTCTTCAGCAGCAGGCGCCGGCCGTCGTCCGGCTGCAGCGCGCGGCGCCGGGCCACCCACTTCGCCGGCTCCCAGTACTGCACCTGCGAGTCGTGCAGGCCGGCCGTCACGAGCAGGTGCGGCCAGGTGACCGGCCGCATGTTGTCGTAGGGCGACCAGGAGCGGATGCGGGCGTAGTCCTCCGGCCGGTTCGGATCCCCCCACTCGTCGTACTCGCCGGTGGTCAGCGGCAGCGACTCGTCGAGCATCGTGGTCACGACGTCGACGAACGGCACCTGCGCGACGACGCCGTGGAAGAGGTCGGGGCGCATGTTCAGCACCGCTCCCATCAGCAGGCCGCCGGCGCTGCCGCCCGCGGCGAAGAGCCGTTCGGGAGCCGCGTAACCCTCGGCGACGAGATGCTCGGCGCAGGCGATGAAGTCGGTGAACGTGTTCTTCTTGTTCCGCAGCCTGCCGTCGTCGTACCACCGGCGGCCGAGCTCCTCCCCGCCCCGGACGTGGGCGACGGCCCAGGTGAACCCGCGGTCCAGCAGGCTCAGCCGCGCGGAGTGGAACGTCGGCTCCATGCTGATGCCGTAGGCGCCGTAGCCGTAGAGCAGCAGCGGCGCGGGGCCCGCGTCGTCCGGCGCCCCGCCGGCCGCGGGGCCGCGCCGGCGGCGGACCAGCGAGATCGGCACGCGCACGCCGTCCGGCGCGGCCGCCAGCAGCCGCTCGGTCTCGTAGCGCGCCGGGTCGAAGCCGCCGAGCACCTCCTCCCGCTTGACGAGCGTCCGGGCGCGCGTCTCCATGTCGTAGTCGAAGACCGACGGCGGCGTGGTCAGCGAGCCGTAGTGGAAGCGCAGCGCGGCCGTCTCCGGCTCGCGGTTCGTGCCGATGAAGACCGCGTGGGCCGGCTCGTCGAACGCGACGTGGTGCTCGGCGCCTTCCCGGGAACGCACCCGCAACCGGGTCAGTCCGTCCTTCCGCTCGGCCACCACGAGGTGGCCGCGGAACAGCTCGAAGCCGGTGATCAGCACGTCTTCGCGATGCGGGATCAACTCCCGCCAGGCGCTCCGCGGCGGCGGGTCCCCCTCGGCCTCCACCAGCCGGAAGTTGCGCGCGCCGTCGTTCGTCCGCACGTAGAACCGTCCGCGGTAGTGGTCGACCTCGTACTCGTGGCCCCGGCGCCGCGGCAGGAAGGTCTTCAGCGCCGCCTCGGGGTCCGCCGCGTCGAAATACCGGACCTCGGTCGTGAGCGTCTGGCGGGACTCCACCAGGACGTACCGCTTCGACCGGCTCGGCCGGACCCCGCACGAGAACGTCTCGTCGGTCTCCTCGTGCACGAGCCGGTCGCCGCGCGGGTCCTCGCCCAGCCGGTGCCGCAGAATCCGGTACGGACGCAGCGTCGTCGGATCCTTCCGCGCGTAGAAGAACGACTCGCCATCGGCCGCCCAGGCGGCGTCGGCGTCGGCGTCGGTGACGACGTCCGGCAGGTCCTCTCCGGCGGCGAGATCGCGCACGCGGATCGCGTACCGGCGCCGCCCGACGGTGTCGACGGCGTAGGCCAGCAGGCGTCCGTCCGGACTGACCCGGCGCGACGCCACGTGGCAGAACTCGTGCCCGGCGGCCACCCGGTTGACGTCCAGAATCACCTGCTCGGCCCCGTCCGAGCCGTCCTCCGGGTCGCCGCCGCCCGCGATCCGCCGGCGGCAGTGGATCTCGTACTCCCGGCCCTCCTCGTAGCGCCGGTAGTACAGATGCCCGCCCTCGCGGTACGGCGCCGACGTGTCGGTCCGCGGGATGCGCCCCTTGATCTCCTCGAACAGCCGTTCCTCCAGGTCGGCGGCGCCGGACGTGACCTCGCGGACCCAGGCGTTCTCGGCCTCCAGGTACGCCCGAACCTCCGGGTCGCCGCGCTCGCGCAGCCAGTGGTAGTCGTCGACGCGGACGTCGCCGTGCTTCTCGTGGCGGTGGGGACGGCGCGGGGCGCGGGGAGGAGGCATCACGCGGATCCTGTTCCACGCGCGGCGCGCGGTTTCAACGCGGGGGCGACACGCTCCGGTCGGCAGACGGGCACTGCACCGAATAGACGTGCCCCGTCCGGAACCGCTCGCCGCGGCACCAGGCCGCGGAGCGGCTCAGAAAGCGCACGGATCCGCGGCCGTCGAACAGGGCGATGCGCCCGTCGAGCATCTGCGCCATGTCCCGTATCGGATGCCCGCCGTAGACCTCCTCCACGGACTTCACGTCCGTGCCGTCGCGGCGGATCCGAAGAAGCGCCCGGCCCACGAGCGATCCGACGAGCAGGTCGTCTCCCCACAGCGGGAAGAACCGCGCGTCGTTGACCACCACGCTGCCGATCCCGATGGAAGGCGTCCAGAAGAACACGGGGCTCGCGAAGCCGTCGTGCCGGCCCGCGCGGCCGACGGGCCGCAGATTGTAGTCGACGCCGTGGGACACCCGAGGCCAGCCGTAGTTCCCGCCCGCCTCCAGCACGTTGAGTTCGTCGCCGCCGCGAGGCCCGTGCTCGGTTTCCCACAGCACGCCTTCCGCGTCCCGTGCGAAACCCTGCGGATTGCGAAGACCCACGGCCAGCACCTCCGCGCGTCCGGTCCCGGTGTCGATCCGCAGGAGCTTGCCCAGGTTCGAGTCCGGGTCCTGGGGCAGGTGTTCGGAGTCGTGGTCGCCGACGACCGCCAGCAGGTGGCGCGGCCCGTCGGGCAGCATCCGTCCTCCCGCCTGGTTGCCGCTTGCGTAATTCGTGCAGGGTTCGAAGTCCAGCACCGTCGTCCAGGCCGGCGAGACCACGACCCGCTCTCCCTCGCGGCGGACCGCCGTGGACGACAACCGGAACCCGATGCACTCCGCGTCGGCGTACTGGTGCGTGACGAACAACCGCCACCGGCCGGCCGCCCGCGGCCGGAGCAGAACGTCGGCGACACGAAAGTTCATGGGCGCGAAACCCGGATGGCGCTGCTCCAGCTCCGGGACGCGGACGACGCCCAGCTCCGGCGACCACATCGGGACCCGTCCGTCCAGAAACCTCGCCTCGCGGCCGGATACGAGCACCATCCGGCCCCAGGCGGTGACGACGAACAGGTCGTCGCACAGCACGTCGACGGCTCCTCCCGATCCTGCCTGCGAGACCTCGAAGCGGACCGGCTGCTCCACCGTCAGCGCGTGCAGGTGGGTCTCGATCGTCGCCGCGTCCGGCGCTGCGCCGTCCCCATCCTTCCGCCCGGCGGCGGGCCGCCGCGGACAGGCGCGGGACGCTTGCGCGACCGACGGAGGAGGAAGGGGAGCCGGCAGGCCGACGACGCCCAGATCGGCGGACGCGCTCCGGGAAACGCCGCCCTGGTCGTAGTCCACCTGCACCCGCAGACGCTTGCCGTACGCCTCCGCCCCGATCACGGTATGCCAGGTCGGACGCCGCAGGGGCGACAGCCTGCAATCCGATCCGTCCGCGGCGCATACCGACCAGCGCCAGGGGGACCGGTTCGTGACTCCCCCATGCGAGAGCGAGAGGCCGACCGCCACGTCCTCTCCCACCGCGAGCGGCCGATTCGGGCGCGGTCCACGGACGGCGCCGACCGGAGCCGGTGGCAGCACGGGCGCGGTCACGGTGATCGTCGGCGACCACGCGGACCGCCCACCGGCGGCGGCGGCGACTCGCACTTCGTACGACAAGCCGCTCATCGCCCACATGTCCGTGACGACGTACGGCGGGGAGACCGCGTCGTATTCCGTCCAGGCGAACGGGACGATTCCGCCGGCCGGCCGGACGGCGACCACGTAGTCGTAGCCGCCCGCCCCGGAGACGGCATCCCAGGAGACCGTGATCCGCCGGCCGGAGACGCGGGCGGCGACCCCGGCCGGCGGCTCCGCCGGGTTCGCCATGGAGACCGCGGGCGGCTGTTGCGCCGCGAAGACGGCAAGGGGATCACGGCCGTGGCGTCCGGGCGCCGCCGTGGACGCGAGGCATGAAGCCAGCACGAGCGCCGCTCCGAATCGCGATGCGGCGCGAACGCACGGGGGCGCTCCGGACCCGCGGCTCGTCCGTTCGCGGCCCGACGCCCCCCCCCCCCCCCCCGGATTCAGCATTGCGGCGATGCCAGGGAAAGCGCATCCGTCCGTCCAACGCCGGTGACGAACGGGCAGAGACGAAGAGATCCTTCGATCGGCAGGCGGCGAGCCGACTCATGCGACACCGCGGACTATACTCCGGAGTTACCGGCCCGCGCCATAGTCACAGGAGCTTGAAGCTCCTTCTCGACCTGGGCGGCCGAGCGGTCAGAGCCGGTCGTCGAACCGCGCGAGCAGGCGTCCGAAATCGTCGAGGGGGACGGCTTCGCCGTCGCCGCGGGCTTGGCGCTCGTCGCCGCCGTGGACCACGGCGCCCGCGTCGCAGTCCGGCAGCAAGGGCATGACGCGGCGGAGGGCGGTGAACCAGTCCGACGCGATGGTGGCTCCCGACTTGGCCTCGACGGCCAGCAGCCGTCCCTCGGAGGAGTGCAGCAGGTCGCATTCCAGGCCGCCGCGGTCGCGGAAGAAGAAGAGTTGGGGCCGGCGCCCGCGGTTGTAGCCGTGCTTGAGGGCTTCCGCCACCACCGCGTTCTCGAAGAGCGCGCCGCGCAGCGGATGGGTCCGAAGCTGCCGCACGCTCTCGATCCCCAGCAGCCAGCTCGCGAGCCCGACGTCGTGGAAGTAGAGCTTGGGCGACTTGACGAGACGCTTGCTGACGCTGCCGTGATACGGCGGCAGGCGGAACACGAGGAAGCTGGCTTCGAGCACGGAGAGCCAGTGCCGCGCGGTGGTGTGGGTGACGCCCGCGTCGGCGCCGAGCGCCGCGAGGTTGAGCAACTGCCCGACGCGGCCCGCGCACAACCGCACGAACCGCTGGAACGCGGACAGGTTGCGGATCTCGAGCAGGCGGCGCACGTCGCGCTCGACGTAGGTCTCGACGTAGTCGGCGAGCGCCTGGTTCGGGTCGAGCCCCTGGTCGTGGATGCGGGGATAGAAGCCCGTGAACAACAGGTCGTCCACGCCGCCGGCCGCCGCGCCCGCGCTCCGCAGCTCGTCGAGCGAGAACGGGAGCAGCCGGAGCAGGGCCGTGCGGCCGGCCAGGGACTGGTCCGTGCGGTCGGACAGCAGGAACTGTCCGCTGCCGGTCAGGACGAAGAGGCCGTTTCCGCCGTGGTCGTCGGCGAACACCTGCAGCCAGGACAGCAGCGACGGCACGCGCTGTATCTCGTCGAAGATGACGCCGCCCGGCCACGTCGCGATGAACCGCTTCGGATCCTGCTCCGCGAACTGCCGGTGGTTCGGCGACTCGAGGTTGACGTAGGCGAGGTCCGGCAGGGCGGTCCGGCAGAGGGTCGTCTTGCCCGACTGCCGCGGTCCGGTGACCGTGACGAACGGGTAGCGGCCGAAGAGGTCGATGAGCAGCGGCGCGATCGTGCGCTGGACCACGGGCACGATTGTGACAGATTGAAAGTAGAAGTTTCAATCTGTCACCCGCCCGTGCGGCCGGCGCGGATCCCGCGCGGATGGCCAAAGCGGAAGCGGGGGCCGGCGCCCGCCACGGCCTGCCGGATCGGGGCCCGCCGGCCCCGCCCGCCCCGCCCCGCCGCCGCCGCCGCGCGATGTATATTGGAACGTTGCGCCGGACGGTCGGGGCGCCAGGCGGGCGGCGGGTTGCGGCGAGCGCCGGGGGCGCTTGCAGGACGCGGAGTTCCCGAAATGATCACCAGCGAATCCCGTGATCGCGTGACCGTCGTGCGGCTCGAGCACGGCAAGGTCAACGCGTTCGACGCCGAATTGATGAGAGGCTGGATCGCCGAGCTCGCCCGGCTGGAGCAGGCGGACACGTCCGCCGTGGTCCTGACCGGCCGCGGCGCGGTGTTCTCGGCCGGCGTGGACCTGCGCCGGCTGACGGAGGGCGGCCGCGACTACGTGCGGGCGTTCCTGCCCCTGCTCGGCGACGCCTTCTTCAGGACCTTCACCTTTCCGAAGCCGCTCGTCGCCGCGGTGAACGGGCACGCCATAGCCGGCGGCTGCGTCCTCGCCTGCGCCTGCGACTACCGCGTGATGGCGGAGGGGAGCGGGCGCATCGGCACGCCCGAGCTGTCGGTGGGCGTCCCGTTTCCGAGCATGGCGATGGAGGTCCTGCGCCTCGTCGTGCCGCCGCACCGGTTGCAGGCCGTCGTCTACCAGGGACTCACGTGCGCGCCGAACGACGCGCTCGCCAACGGATTCATCGACGAGACGGCGCCCCCCGAGGCCCTCGTCGACCGCGCCGCCGAGGTGGCCGCGCGTCTCGGTTCGCTGCCGCACGCCTCGTTCTCGCTGACCAAGCGCCTCATCCGCCAGCCCGGCCGGGACCGCGTGGTGCGCTACATGCGCTCGGTGGACGAGGAAGTGCTCGAAGCGTGGACGTCGGCCCCGGTGCAGGCCGCCGTCCGCGCGTACGTCGAGCGTACGCTGCGCAAGTAGACTGCTGCCGTCCGAGCCCTCGCCGGCCGCCGGCGCGATGAAGCGGAGAATAAAGACATGCTTCGACGGACTTCCCTCGTGCTCGCGTCGTGCGCCCTCGCCGCCGCCACGGCGTCCGCGCAGACGAAGCTGCTGCGCTTTCCGGACGTGCACGGCGACCGGGTGGTCTTCAGCTTCGCGGGCGACCTCTGGACCGCGTCGACCGGCGGAGGCCTGGCGGTCCGGCTGACCGCCCACCCCGGGCTGGAGCTGTTCCCGAGGTTCTCGCCCGACGGCGCGCGAATCGCCTTCACCGGGCAGTACGACGGCGACGAGCAGGTCTACGTCATCCCGGCGGCGGGCGGCGCGCCGCGGCAGCTCACGTACTATCCGGCCCGCGGTCCGCTGGCCCCGCGCTGGGGCTACGACAACCAGGTCTACGACTGGTCGCCCGACGGGCGGGCGGTCCTGTTCCGGTCGCTGCGCTACAGCACGGACCTGTCCGACAGCCGCCTGTACCTGGCGTCGATCGACGGGGGGCTGCCCGTGCCGCTGCCGATGCCCGAGGCCGGCGCGGGGGACCTGTCGCCGGACGGGACGCGCGTCGTCTACTCCCCGCTGTTCCGCGACTTCCGCACCTGGAAGCGCTACGAGGGGGGCTGGGCGCAGGAGCTCTACGTCTTCGACCGCGAGACGCACGCGGTCGAGCGGGTGACGACGCACCGGCGGGCCGACCGCGACCCGATGTGGATCGGCGACGCCATCGTCTTCACCTCGGACCGCGACGGCACGCTCGACCTGTACCGCTACGACCTCGCCTCGCGCGAGACGACGCAGCTCACCCACGGCGACACCTGGGACGTGCGCTGGCCGGGAGACGACGGCGTCGACCGCATCGTCTACGAGCTGAACGGCGAGCTGTGGATCCACTCGCTCGCCGCGGGAACGTCGCGGCCCCTCTCCATCACCGTGCCGGACGACGGACTGGCGATGCGTCCGGCGCGCGTGTCGGCGGCGGACCTGATCGAGGACGCGGAGCTGAGCCCCGGGGGCGAGCGGGCGCTCTTCGTGGCGCGCGGAGACGTCTTCACCGCCCCCGTCGAGCACGGCCCGACCCGCAACCTGACGCGCAGCTCGTCGGCGCACGACCGGTGGGCGCGCTGGTCCCCGGACGGCCGGCGCATCGCCTACGTGTCGGACGCCAGCGGCGAGGACGAGATCCATCTCGTCGCCCAGGACGGGTCCGGCGAGCCGGAGCGACTCACGTCCGGCGGGCGGGCGATGCTGTACGCGCCCGAATGGTCGCCGGCCGGCGGCCACCTGGCCTTCGGCGACAAGGACGGGAAGCTCTTCGTCGTCGACGTGGAGACGAAGGAGGTCGTCGAAGTCGCGGACGAGGCGCGCGGCCCGCTGCGCGACTACGTCTGGTCTCCGCGCGGCGGCTACCTGGCGTTCTCGATGACCGACCCTTCCGAGTTCCGATCGATCTGGGTGTGGCGCCTGGCCGACCGCACCCTGCGCCGGGTCACCGGCGATCTCTTCCACGAGTGGAATCCGGCGTGGGACCCCGGCGGCGACTACCTCTACTACCTGTCCGACCGGCAGTTCGCGCCGCAGCTCGGCTCGTTCGAGTGGAACTACATGGTCGATCGCGAGACCGGCGTCTACGCCCTGGCGTTGCGGAAGGACGTGGCGCACCCGCTGCCGCCCGAGAGCGACGAGGTGCCGGCGGCCGGGGACGGTGACGAAGCGGAAGGGGCGGACGCGGAGACCGGCGGCGAAGGGGCGGAGGCGGAAGGCGCCGTCGTCATCGACTTCGACGGGCTGTCCCGCCGCGTCGTGCGGCTGCCGGTGACGTTCGACAACTACGCCGGGCTGAGCGCGGTCGACGGCGGCGTCCTGTTCGTCCGCGGCGGCGCGCAATATTACGGCCGGCGCGGCGACGTGCGGCCGGCGCTGCAGCGCTTCGGCTTCGAGGACCGCGAGACCGAGACCATCGCCTCGGGCGTCGGCGGCTACGCCGTGTCGCGGGACGGCGAGAAGGTGCTGGTGCGCGAGGGGGGCGCCTGGAACGTCTACCCGGCGGGCGGCGGCGACGCCGCCGAGGTGTCCACCCGCGGACTGATGGTCGACCGGGTCCCCGCCGAGGAATGGGCGCAGATCTTCGACGAGGTCTGGCGGCGGTTCCGCGACTTCTTCTACGTCGAGAACATGCACGGCTACGACTGGCCGGCGCTGCGCGGCCGCTATCGCCCGCTGCTGGCGCACGTCGCCCACCGCTCGGACCTGAACTACGTGATCGGCGAGATGGTGGCCGAGCTCAACGTCAGCCACGCCTACGTCGCGGGCGGCGACTGGGAGGTCCCCGACCGCCCGGACGTGGCCCTGCCGGGCGCCGTCTTCGAGCTCGACGCCGCGGCCGGGCGCTACCGCATCGCGGAGATCTTCGCCGGCCACAACGAGGAGCCGCGCTACCGCGCGCCGCTGACCGAGATCGGCGTCGACGCCCGCCCCGGCGACTACGTGCTGGCCGTCGACGGCGAGGAGCTGCGCGGCTCCGACAACCCCTACCGCCTGCTGCGGCACCGCGCCGGCCGGCCGGTCCGCCTGACCCTGAACGCCGAACCCGCGTTCGAGGGGGCGCGGGAGGTGGCGTTCACGCCCGTCACCGAGGAGCGCAGCCTGCGCTACCTGGCCGAGGTCGAGGCCAACCGCCGCAAGGTGTCGGAGATGACCGGCGGCCGCGTCGGCTATCTGCACGTCCCGGACATGGGGGCGCAGGGCATCTACGAGTTCGTCAAGTGGTTCTACGGGCAGGTGCGCAGGGAGGGGCTCGTCATCGACGTCCGCGGCAACGGGGGCGGCAACGTCTCGCAGATGCTGATCGAGCGTCTCGGCCGCCGCGTCCTCGGCACCAGCTTCGCCCGCGCCTACGACACGCCGGGCACGTATCCGGCCGTCGCGTTCCACGGCCACATGGTCTGCATCCTCGACGAGGACTCCGCCTCCGACGGCGACATCTTCCCCTACCGCTTCCGCGAGGCCGGGCTCGGCCCGCTCGTCGGCAAGCGTTCGTGGGGCGGCGTCATCGGCATCACCAGCCACGGTCCGCTGCTCGACGGCGGCTCGGTCAACGTCCCGCAGTTCGGCACCAACGGCGCCGACGGAAGCTGGGTGGTGGAGAACGTCGGCGTGGAGCCGGACATAGAGGTCGAGAACGACCCGCGCTCGGTCATCGCCGGCCGCGACCCGCAGCTCGAACGGGCGGTCGAAGAGGTGCTGCGGATGATGCGGGAGGATCCGAAGTCGCTGCCCGAGCGCCCGGCCCCGCCGGTGAAGACGCCGTAGCGCCCACCAAGCGTCGCCTTGCGGCTCCGCTTGGCGCCCAACCTGACCGCTCCGGTGTCCCGACGGGAGATCCGGCAACCGGCGGGGGCCGCGCTGTCGCGCTATTCGGCGCGCAGCGCCCCGAGCAGCGGCGACCGCACCGCGGCGGCGGTGGCGGCCAGCGAGGCGGCCAGACCGGTGGCGACGACGACGAACAGCAGGCCGCCGAGCGAGAGCAGCGGCACGCCGCCGCCGCGCTCCAGCCACGCGGGCGCGATGGCCACGACGGCGCAGCCGGCCCCGGCGGCCAGGCCGGCGAACAGGAGGAAGGCGTTCTCCGCGAGCACCATCAGCGACAGGTGGCGGGCGTCGTAGCCGACCGCGCGCATCAGCGCGAGCTCCCGGCGGCGCTCGATCACGTTGCGCAGCAGCACGGCGCCGAGTCCGAACGTGCCCAGGACCAGCCCCAGGCCGCCGAGCGTCTGGAACGTCGCCAGATAGGTGTTCTCGACGCGATGGAACGCCGCCAGGCGCTCGGCGGCCGACACGGCGTCGAACCCGAAGTCGGCCAGCCGGTCCTCGAGCGCCGCGGCGGCCTCCGCCGTCCGTTCGGCCGGCGCGTCGATCAGGAAGAAACGATAGCCGTCGTGGTCGGGGAACACGCGCTCGAAGTGGCGTTCGCCGATCAGCAGCTCGCGCTGGAAGATGCTGTCGGTCAACGCGCCGACGATGCGCAGCGTGACCGGGCGGTCGGTGTCGCGGTTCAGCACGAAGTCGTCGCCGATCGACAGGTGCAGCGCGTAGGCCAGCGACGTCGCGTCGGCGAGGGCCGGAACGGCGCCGTCCTCGAACTCCCGGTCGAGCAGCAGCCACGGGTTGGCCTCTTCCTCCGGGGTCTCGGCGGCCGTGGCGCCGAAACCGAAACGGCCCTCGGCCACGAACGCCGCCGACGGCGCCAGCACGCGCGGGTCCTTCGCCTGGTACAGGTTCAGGCAGCTCGCGTCCTCGCCCGGACGCAGGCGGAAGCGCGCCAGGGTCACGCCGGCCAGCGGCTCGCCCGCGGCGAACAGGTCTTCGATGAACAGCTCGTCCCGCCCCTCGGCCGTCGCCGGGTCGTGCACCACCGGCAGGAGCGTGTCGGCGAGCAGCGCGTAGCCGCCCGTGCCCGACGAACGGTCGAGCGGATCGCCGCCCCCCTCGCGGCGGAACGCGTCGACCGCCACGATGATGAAGGCCGCGAACGCGATCAGCGCGATGCACAGCACGCTGCGGCCCGACCGGTACGAGACGTTGCGGAAACCGGCCCGCGCCAGCGGCCAGGAACCCTCGGCGCGCCCGGCCGGACGCCGGTTCAGCCCCGCCCACGCCAGGACGAGCAGGGCCGCGAGCAGCGTCAGGCCGCCGCCGAAGAAGCCCCCGGTGGCGCCGATCGCCCCGGCCCCCGCCGCCGCGACCAGGACGATTCCGGCGCCGAGCAGCGCCGCGCCGGCGCGCCACGCCCGCGACCCGCCGGGCGGCGGCGGGGCGGCGATGCCGGCGGCCCCGGTCACCTCGGCCACGGCGCCGGTCAGCAGGCTGCGCGGCGAAGCCGGCGCCAGCGCGCGCAACGTCCAGCCGATAGACCCCAGCGCGGCCGCGACGCCGCCGGCCGCCCCGGCCCCCAGCATCGCCGGCGGCACGTCCAGGGTCAGCCGCGTCGTCCCGACCGCGTCGATCCACCAGGTCCGCAGGCCGAGCATGACGAGCTCGGCGTAGAGCACCGCCCCGGCCGCGCCCAGCGCGCTGCCGAGCGCCGCCAGGACGCCCGCCTCGGTAAGGAACACGCGGCGGATGACCGACGCGGGGAAGCCGGCCGCGCGCAGCAGGCCCAGCTCCCGCAGGCGCTGCTCGACCCCCAGGCGGAAGAAGAGGCTCGCCAGCAGCAGCGCCGACACGACCAGGAAGAAGCTGAAGTAGACGAAGTACAAGCCGAAGTCGGTCACCCCGGCCGACGCCTCCAGCGCCAGCGCGCGCGCCGGATAGACGACGAATCCGAGGGCCAGCGGGTCGAGCGCCGCGCGCAGGGCGGCGGCGAAGCGGCCGCGGGCCGCCGCGGGGTCCTCCCCCGGCGGCGGCGTCAGGCGGACCGACGTCACCCGGCCCCAGCGCGACGCCCACATCCGCTGCCCGGCCGCGAGGGGGATGAACGCCTTCGGCGTCGTGCGGTGATCGTCCCAGTACGCCTCGTCCACCGGCCGGATCAGGTCCAGGTCGACCGGGAACGGCGGGTCCCAGTCGATGACGTTGGTGGCCTCGGTGATGCCGGGATAGTCGGGGGTGAGGTCGGGGTCGTCCGCGGGGCCGGCGATCGGCACGACGCCGGCCACCCGCAGCTCGGCCTCGTGGGTCGTCAGACGCCCCTCGTCCTCCCACCGGTAGTATTCGATGGTCAGCGGATCGCCCGGCGCGGCCCCCAGGTCCTCGGCCGCCCACTGGTTCAGGACGACCGGCGCGGGTCCGCCGGGACCGCCGCCCGCGTCCGGCCCGCCGACCACCGACAGGTCCCGCGCGGTGACCACCGAGTACGGCGTGGTCCGCTCCCCGCGGCGGATCCGGTTGGCCAGGTAGGAGAGCACCGGCTCGGCGCGCAGCCCGAGCGCCGCCGCCGTGCGCTCGACCTCCGCCACCGTCTCGTCGAGCAGCAGACCCGCCGCCGACTCCACGGCGATCGCGCCGTGCCCGGGGATCGACCGCACCCGCAGGCCGAGGTCGCCGAGCGTCGCCGCGGCGCGCACCGCCGCCTCGGCGGCCGCCTGCCGCGCCGCTTCGCGCGCGGCCCCGGCCTCTTCCCCGCCGCCCGCGCCCGCGGAGCCGCGGCCGAGCAGCAGCGTGTTGACGCGCCCGTCCTGCTCCAGCTCGTCCTGCAGCCGCTCCAGCGGCACGAAGACCGAACGCGCCAGCCCCTGTTGCGGCCGGAACGAGAACTCGCCCAGCTCCGCGGCGTCCAGCACGCGGCCGACGCCCAGTCGCAGGGTGCGGCCGACGTCGTCCCGCCGGCCGTGCAGCGAGCTGAGCGGCACCGCCGACGGTCTTTCCACCCGCACCAGGAGCGCGTCGCCCGGCGCGGCCTCGAGCTCGCCGGCCAGCCCGCCGCTGACGAACGCCGCGTCGCGCCCCGGCGCGAACCCTTCCGGCGCCAAGCCGTGGAAGGACCAGAAGCGCTCGTCGACGCCGTAGACCTGCACCCCGGAGGCCCGCCGGCCGCTCGCCTGGTGGGTCACGAACCCCTCGACCGCGATCAGCGCCGCCGCCGTCCCTAGCGGCCCGCCCGACGCGCCGGCCTCCCGCACGCCGGCCGCGAACGACTCGGGCACGAAGCGGGCGCTCGTCACGACGCGCTCGACGGCCCCCAGACGCTCCAGCGCCAGGGCGCGCAGGCTCGAACGCACCGACGCGCCGACGAGCAGGGCGCCGGCCAGGACCGCCACCGCCGCGGCGACGCCGGCGACGACCGCCAGGTTCGTGCGCCAGTAGTGGACGACGTTCCGCCGAACGAGAGCGGGCAGGCTCATGCGCGCCTCCTGCATCCCGCCGCGCGCGCCGGCGCCCGCCGCGGGCGTCGCCTCGCGGCTCCGCCCGGCGCCCGACCTGACCGCTCCGGGAGTCCGCGTCGTTTCACGGCGCGGACTCCCGGCCGGACGCGGGCGCGAGCTGCTGGTCGTCGAGCCGGTAGCGGATGGGACAGCGGGCCGCCAGCTCCGGATTGTGCGTCACGATCAGCAGCACGTTGTTCTGCTGCTCGTGCAACTCGAACAGGAGCGACGTGACGGCCTCCGCCGAACGGCGGTCGAGGTTCCCGGTCGGTTCGTCGCAGACGACCAGCGGCGGCCGCCGGATGAGCGCCCGCGCCAGCGCCGCCCGCTGCCGCTCGCCGCCCGAGAGCTCCGCCGGCCGGTGGTCCATGCGGTCCCGCAGCCCGACCTGCTCCAGCAGCGCCCGCGCCCGGTCCGCGGCGGCCGTCTCGGCGGGGGCGACCAGCGTCGGCAGCAGCACGTTCTCCAGCACCGTGCACTGCGGCAGCAGCAGGTGATCCTGGAAGACGAATCCGACCTGCGCGTTGCGGAAGGCGGCCTGCTTCCGCTCGTCGAGCGCGAACGGGTCGGCGCCGTCGAGGGTGACCGTGCCGCTGGTCGGCGGCTCGAGCGCGCCGACGACGTAGAGGAGCGTGCTCTTGCCGCTGCCCGACGGCCCCATGATCGACGCCGCGTCCCCGCGCGACAGCGAGAAGGAGACGCCGCCGAGGATGGGCAACGGGCCGCGGGCCGTCGGATAGGTCTTGGTGAGCTGGCTGACTTCGAGCAAGGCAGCCCCCCGCTCCCGCCTACGAGGCCCGCTGGAACGCGCGCGGCCTGAACAGGAAGTCCACGATGTTCCCCTCGTGGGGCTGCAGCCAGTTGAGCTTGATGGTCGGGATCGGACCGAGGTTCAGCCGGTCGATGTTGCGCGCGTCGAGCAACTCCTGCTCGAAGCGCGGGTCCTTCGTCAGCCCCGTCGCGACCAGCGTGGGGCCGATGGCCCCGACCATCTTCTTCTGTTCGCACTCCACCACGGTGACGAACGGGAACATGTACTCCTTGCGGGCCATCGCGGCGTCGGGGGACGGGCAGTAGACGACCGTCGGCCGCAGGTAGTCGCACCGCTCGCGCGACACCAGACGCCCGTCCGGGTGGTGGGCCGCCGTCACCTCGTCGACGCCCGCCTCGCCGAGCGCGGCGTCGACGTCGGCCGAGATGGCCGGCGCCTGCCCCGGCACCGTGAAGGCGGCCAGGGCGGCGCCGGGGTCCTCGGGCGGCAGCGGCGCGATCGGCCCGAGCCGCTCCGCGAGCGCCTCGGCGATGGCCCGGCCGTTGCGCGGGGTCCAGATGCCCGAACAGTTGATGCAGCTCCGGCCGCTGTTGACCAGCACGCTGTCGACCATCAGGTCGAGGTGCTTCTCCCAGTCGTCCGCCTCGTCGTCGCCGAGGAGAATCTTGCTGAAGCCGGGTCCGTGCACCTGGACGGCCGGGTTGCCGGCGTACTGCTCCACCGTGGCCGTGCCGCCGAAGATCAGGCTGCGCGGGCAGTGGTTGAGCACCGCGGCGCCCACGTCGCCCTGCCCCGGGTAGAGAGCCACCGCCTCGCGCGGCACGCCCGCCTCGAAGAACGCCTGCGTCATGCGCCAGGGCGTCCACGGCTCCTGCGGCCCCGGCTTGAGCACGAGGCCGATCTGCAGCGGGACTATCGGCAGCCACAGGCTGTGCACGCCCGGGGAGTTCGACGGCAGCACCATGCCCAGCACCGACGTCGTCGCCTGGTAACTGCGCATCACGCCGTCTTCTTCCCCGTAGCCTTGCGCGAGGATGCCGGGGTCGAGGCGGCGCGTCAGCGACGCGAGGATCTCGTCGATGTGGTCGAGCACGTAGCGGAGCTTCTCCATGTTCATCCGGCACATGTGCTCCGGCAGCCCGGTGGTGGCGGACTGCTGCCGGACGAACTCGTCCGGCGTCTGCGCGCCGTCGCCGAGCGGCAGCTCGGCGGTGGAGAAGAGCTCGGCCGCCTTCTTGACCATGTTCACGAGGTCGGCCGGGTGCGCGCCGCGCAGAACCTGCCGGGCGCGGGCCGCCTTGCGCAGGTCGCGCGCGACGATGCCCGGATTGGCCTGGCTCACCTCGGCCACCGGCTCGCCGGTGTCGAAGTGGACGACCTTGTCGACGTCGAGGCTCCGGTAGGGCGAGCCCCACCGGAGCGCGGGGAAGTGAATCACGGCGTTCTCCGCTCCCGGCTGTCCGCGGCGGCCGCCGCGCCTATTCGGTGACCTCGATGCGGATCGTGGCGCAGAGACCTTCCTGCGTGCGGTGCTGGTCGTCGCCGATCTGCACCGTCAGCTCGTACGGGCCGGCCGGCGCGTTCTCCAGCGTCGTCGTGCTCGACCCGTCGCCGAAATGCTGCCATCCCTCGCCCTGCGGGATGATCTCGCCCACCGGCAGGCAGCCCGTGTCGTAGCCCAGGTGGTAGTGCCCCACGCCGTCGCGCGGCGTGCCGGTCTCCTGGTCGAAGCCCTCCGGGATGGCCGAGATCGGGTAGTTCTCCGCGCCGAACTCGATGTCGATCACGTCGTCCGAATGCGCGGAGCCGTCGGCCGGCGCCACGAAGAAGACCCGCGCCTCCTGGGCCTCCGCGACGGCCGCGCCCGCCGCCAGCATCCCGATCGCCGAACCGACCGCCGCAAGCGTCCTCACGCCCTGGATTCGCATCACGCTCTCGCTCCTTCCGCGGTCCCGGCAAGGCGGCCCCGCCGCCTCCCGGGCGCATTCCGAAATCTTCCCGGAACGGGACCCGGCTAGATCCCGTCGGCCACCTCGACGCTGATCGTCTCGCAGAGCCCCTCCCGCGTGCGGTGCAGGTCGTCGCCGATCTGCACGGTGAGCTCGTAGGCCGCGGGCTCGACCTGCAGCGTGAACGTGTTCGAGCCGTCGCCGAAGTGCACCCAGCCCTGGCCCTCCGGGATGATCTCCCCGGCCGGCAGGCAGCCGGTGTCGACGCCCAGATGGTAGTGGCCCACGTCGGCCCGCGGCTCGCCGGTCTCCGGGTCGAAGCCTTCCGGGATGGCCGAGATCACGTAGTTCTCGGCGCCGAACTCGATCTCCACGTCGTGATCGCTCGACATCTGATCGCCGTCCCGGGGCGCGACGAAGAAGATCCGCGGCGGGCCGCTCGGCGCCGGCGCCTCCGCCGTCGGCTCCTCGGCCGTCTCCTCCGGCTCCGCGTCCATGCCGCCGCCGCCCCCGCCGCAGCCGAAGACCGCCAGCGCCGGCACGAGCGCCAGACCGGCCAGGACCCTCCCGTCGACCCGCAGGGTTTCCGTTCGCATCGCCATTCCCGCTCCTTCGCTGGACGTTCGTCCGTTCCCGCGCAGTTTGGAGACACCGCCCCGCCGGCCGACGCCGGCGCGCCGGGCGGAGACTCGTCACCCGATCAGTAGACTCCGACGGTGGTCGAGGACGCCAGCGCGCTGAACGGCCGCACGCCGCTGACCCCGTCCCACGGATATCGTTCGCACGGCGGCTCGCGCTCGCCCTCGTCGCGCTCCAGGAAGCGCGGCACGAAGAACTCCCGGGTCAGCGTGGTCAGCATCACGCGCCCCGTCTCGCCGTAGCCGACGACGCGGTCCGCGTCGTCGGGATCGACCACCTGCAGCACCGCGCGCGGCTGCGGCGCGTGGTACGTGATCCTGTAGCCCTCGGCCGCCCCGCTCGGCGGGCTCGCCGCCAGCCCCATCAGCGTGTTGCCGTAGGTGGGCGTCATGTAGACGCCGTCGAGCAGCTCCTCGTTGGCGAAGCGGTTCCACTGCGGCGTGAACTCGGTGCCGCCGGCGAAGATGCCGGTGATGCCCGCCTCGCGGATGCTGGAGCCTTCCTCCTCCAGGCGGGCGGCCAGCGCCTCGATGAGCTTCGGCGTCGAGAACAGGCACTTGACGTCGTGCCCCGCGGACAGGACCGTGAGCGCCTGGTCGATCACGTGCGCCTGGTAGGCCTTCAGGTGATCCATCCAGCCCTTGCGGATCAGCTTGATCACCCAGCGCGGATCGAGGTCGACGCAGAAGCAGATGCCGCCGCGGTGCTGGGCCAGATGTTCGACCGCGAGGCGCAGGCGGCGCGGGCCGCTCGGCCCGAGCATCAGCCAGTTGGCCCCCTTCGGGAAGCACTCGTCGGGCAGCGTTTCCGAGAACAGTTCGTAGTCGGTGCGGAAGTCGTCGATGGCGACGCGGCTCTTCGGGACGCCGGTCGTGCCGCCGGTCTCGAACACGTAGATCGGCCGGTCGGCGTAGGCCCGCGGCACCCAGCGGCGGACCGGGCCGCCGCGCAGCCACTCGTCCTCGAAGTGGCCGAACTTGCGGAGGTCGTCGAAGCCGCCGACCTCCCGGCGCGGGTCCCAACCCTCCTTCGCGGCCCACTCCAGCCAGAACGGGCAGCCGGTCGCCGGGTCGAAGTGCCACTCGACCACTTCGCGCACCCAGGCGTCGAGCGCCGCGCGCGCCGCGTCGGCGCCGGCCCGGGGATCGGTCGTCGGCGTACTCATCGACCGGGGATCTTACACTAGGGAGCCCGCGCCGCGGAACGGGCGCGGACCCCCGCGGGTCGGCCGGGCGCCGGGCGGAGCCGCAAGGCGGCGATCGGTGGGCCGGGCGGGACGATCGGAACGGGCTTCGCGTCCAGGGGACGAGCGATGGCGGGAAGACTCGAAAAGCTGTGGATCAAGCGCTTTCACCGCGGGCCGATGGACGCGGTCGAACGCGCCGGGCTGCGCGCCGGCCGCGGCCTGGCGGGCAACGCCGATCAGGGCGGCAAGCGGCAGGTCACGATCATCGCCCGCCGGCGCTGGGACGGCGTCAACGAGGCGCTGGCCGACGACGTCGACCCGGCGTTGCGGCGCGCGAACCTGCTCGTCGCGGGCATCGACCTCGACCACTCGCGGGGCCGCACCCTGCGCGTCGGTCCGTGCCGGCTGCTGATCCACGGCGAGACCCGGCCCTGCGCGCACATGGACGCGGCGCGCCCCGGCCTGCGCGGGGCGCTGCATCCGGCGTGGGCCGGCGGCGCGTTCGCCGAGGTCCTCGACGACGGCGAGATCACCGTGGGCGACCCGGTGCGCTGGGACGATGCGGACGCCGCCGCCCGGACCTGACGCCGCCGCCCGGCCCCACAAACGGCGGGCCGCGTTCAGGCAACGCGTCCGCCTTCGCCGCGAAGAAAGAAACCCGGGCCGGGCGTTCGACGATCTCGCGGAATCGCGCGAACGAACCGGACGCGCGCGAGGCCCTCTATGGCGATGCATCACCCGGCGCAAGCGTTCGTGGACGGCAACAACGTGATGGGCTCGCGCCCGGACGGCTGGTGGCGCGACCGCCCCGCCGCGCAACGGCGCGTCGTCGCCGGACTCGGAGCCGCCGCGCGGTCGTCGGGGCGCCGGTGGACGGTGGTGTTCGACGGCGCGCCGCCGGGCGGGGGAGCGCCCGCGGCGCCGGAGGGCGTTCGCGTGGAATACGCCGGGCGCAAGGGCGCGGACGCGGCGGACGACCGCATCGTCGAACTGCTGGCCGCGCTGCCGGACGGGACGGACGCCGTCGTCTACACGTCCGACCGCCGCTTGCGGGAGCGGGCGGTCGCGCTGGGCGCGCGCGTCGAGGGCGCCGGCGCGCTGCTGCGCCGGATGGCGGCGGGGTCCGTGCCGGCAGCGGCGGATGACGGGCCGGGCAGCCGGCCGCGGAGGAGACGACCCGCCCCGTCAGGAGGCGGCGGATGATTCCGGAGACGTGGACGGCGGTCGTCGCGAGCGTCGGCCGCCGACAGCCCGGCCGTGCGCGCGGTCCACGCCCTTCGTGATCGAGCTCGGGCCCGGGCGGCAGGACGCGATCACCTGTTGATCGTCGGCGCCGGCAACGGCTCTTCGATCCGAAGGTCGATGTCCGGCACGACCACCTGAGGCTTGAAGACGACTCGGTAGTGCGCCGTCGACACCCGCTCGGCGTCGATCTGCTCGACGAAGTAGCTGACGTTGTCCGACAGCCCGAGGAAGTGCTTCTTGAACTCGTCCCCGTGCCGGCACGTTACCTCGAGCTGCCCGTCCCGGGTGTCCGCCTCGATCGAGCAGCGGCCGGTGATCTCGAGCATGTAGGTGTCGGTGATCCCGTTGTAGAACACGACCCTGCGCGCGACTTCGAACTGGTCGGACGCCCTCGAGAGATTCTGGCTGGCGATCTGCGCGTCGGAGCACGCGCCCGCCGAGATCGCCGCCAATGCTGCCGCCAGATGGATGAGCCTGTTTCTTTCGGTCACGTTCTCTCCCTCCTTTCGACTTCGGCCGGGCACTCCGTACAACTCCGGGCCGCCCTGTCCCGCCAATCGCCGCCTGGCGGCTCCGCTCGGCGCCCAACCGATCCCGCGGGAGTCCGCGCCGTTCTACGGCGCAGGGCGCAGCGCGTCCGCCCTGGCCGCGAAGACGAAGTCGCTCTCCGTCAGACCGTCGATCTTGTGGGTCCAGATCGTGATCTTCACCCGGCCCCAGGCGAGCTCGAGGTCCGGGTGGTGGTCCTGCTCCTCGGCCATCTCGCCGACCCGGACCGTGAAGTCGAGCGCCTGGCGGAAGTCGTCGAACTCGTAGACCTTCTCCAGGTGGTGCTGTTCGACGACGTCCCAGCCGCCGCCCAGCCGCGCCTGGAGGGCCGTCAACTCCGCGCCGGCCAACGGCGGCACGCCGCCGCGGCACGGCGCGCACTGCCGCTTCGCGAGTTCACTCATGGTCTCCTCCCCGGCCCGGGCGCGCCTCGTTCCGCGGAACCGGCGCGCGGCGGGCCCGGCGGTTACGTCCGGTCCTTCGCGGCGGCGGCGACCGCGGCGTCCCACGCCTCGGCCATGCGGCTCGACGTCAGCCAGAGCCCGCCGTCCACCACCAGGGTGACGCCGCTGACGAACGACGCCAGGTCCGAGCAGAGGTACAGCGCCGCCTTCGAGACGTCGTCGATGGCGCCGAGACGGCGCAGCGGCGTCATCTCCTCGACGCGTTCCTTCGCCGGTCCGACGAGCAGCCGGCGCACCCCTTCCGTGCCGGCGATCGGGCCGGGCGCGACGCCGTTCACCCGGATGCCGTACTCCCCCCATTCGACCGCGAGGACGCGGGTCAGCGCGTCGACGCCGGCCTTGGCCGCCGAGACGTGGAGCTGCGCGGCCGTGCCGAGGTAGTGCAGCGTGGCGCTGACGTTGAGCACGGCGCCGCCCCGCTTCTTCAGGTGCGGCAACGCCGCCCGGCACACGTGGAACGTGCCCTTCAGATCGATGTCGACCACCGCGCCGAAAGCGTTGGGCGACAGGTCCTCGGCGCGGCAGAGGAAGTTGCCGGCGGCCCCGTTGACCAGGACGTCGAGCCGGCCGAACGCGTCCACGGTCCGCGCCACCGCGCCGTCGACCGCGGCCGGGTCCCGCACGTCGCCCGCCACCGCCAGCGCCCGGACGCCCGCCGCCTCGATCTCGCGGCGGGTCGGCTCCAGGTGCTCCGGCTTGCGGCTGGTGACGGCCACGTCGCAGCCGTGCGCGGCCAGCGCCAGCGACAGCCCGCGGCAGATGCCGGTGCCGCCGCCGGTCACGAGCGCCGCCTTGCCCTTCAGCAGATCGGGTGCGAAACCCATCGCGCGTGTCCCTCCTTACTCTCGAGCGCCCGGTCGAAGGCGGGGGCCGAAGCGGGCCGGCCGGCCGCGGCCGCGGCCGCGCCGCTCGCGGACGACGTCGGCCGCGGCCGGATCGCGATGCGCCACGGGAACGTTCCGGATCTGGAAGTTCGGCATGCGCTCAGAGTATCCCATGCGAGCTGCCCGACCAGGGGCCGATCCGGCGCCCTGTGCGTCCTGTCGGCCCGCTGGAAGCCGGCGTCCCGCCCGCCGGGGTTCGGGTTGCGCCACGGCCCGAGCCGCGCGCCACGGCCCCCGCTGGAAGCCGCCGTCGCCATCCTCTCGGTCGGGTCCTGGTTCGCGCGCGTCCCGGCCCCCGCTGGAAGCCGGCGTTCCGCCCGCCGTACAATGGTTCCCCGTTGCCGCTGCCGACCGCGCTCGCCAACGCCTTTCCGCTCTGGCTGCTCCTGGCCGCCGGCGCCGCCCTCGTCCGCCCCGAACTGTTCACGTGGTTCAGCGGGCCGTTCATCACCGCCGGCCTCGGCCTCGTCATGCTGAGCATGGGGATGACGGTGGGGTTCGAGGACTTCCGCCGCGTCGCCCGCGAGCGGACGAGCGTCCTGCCGGGCGTTGCGCTGCAGTACACGCTGATGCCGCTGCTCGGCTGGAGCATCGGCCGGCTGGCGGACCTGCCGGCGCCGTTCGCCGCCGGCCTGGTCCTGGTCTCGTGCTGCCCCGGCGGCACGGCTTCGAACGTCATCGCCTTCCTGGCCCGCGCCGACGTCGCCCTTTCGGTGACCATGACCACGGCCTCCACGCTGCTGGCGGCGATCCTGACGCCGACCCTGACCGCGGCGCTCGCCGGCAGCCGGATCGACGTGCCGGCCCGGGGCCTGCTGCTCGACACGGCGCAGGTGGTGGTGCTGCCGGTCGTGGCCGGCGCCGTGCTGAAGGCGCGCTTCCCCGCCGCCTGCCGCCGCGTGGCGCCGGCGGCGCCGCTGGCCGCGGTGGCGACGATCGTGCTGATCGCCGCCTCGGTCATCGGCGGCGGGCGCGAGCAGGTGATCGAAGCGGGCGCCCGTCTGCTGCTGGCCGTGCTCGGCCTGCACGCCGGGGGGTTCGTGCTGGGCTACGCCGCGGCCCGGCTGTGGACGGGCAGCGAGCAGGCGGCGCGGACGGCCGCGATCGAAGTGGGCATGCAGAACTCGGGACTCGGCGTCGTCCTGGCGCGGCAGAACTTCGCGAACCCGCTGGTGGCGATCCCGAGCGCCCTGTCCGCCGTGATGCACTCGGTGGTCGGCAGCGTCGCCGCCGCGATCTGGCGGACGGCGGCGGCGCCGGGGCGCGCGGCCGGAAGCGACGGAAGGATTCGGTGACGAAATGAAGCGGACCCTCGCAACGGCGGCGTGCGTTCTCGTCCTGCTGTCGGCGGCGGCGCCCGGGGCGGCGCAGTCGCGCACGGCCACGGGCATCGTGTCCATCCTGGCGGGAGCCGGCCTCGTGGCCGCGGCGTTCGACTACCAGACCGACGTCTGCCCCGAGGGCTACGGCACGATCACCATCCAGCATCAACCCACGCAGTGCCGTTACGTCAACCCGAACCCGCCGTTCGACGTGGACGTCCGCGACGCGACGACCAGGGCGACGTTCAAGCGTCCGAAGCTGGCCTGGGCGGGCGTCGGCGCCATCGGCCTCGGCGCGGTGCTGCTGACGCTGCCGGACAACCGCGTGACGCGGAGCCTCGATCTGCAAGTGTCGCCGGAGCGGGTCGCGCTGCGGCGGAAGTTCGGCTGGTAGGAGCGGCGCCGGCGGCGCGCGGATCATCCGGCCGCGCGGTCGACCAGCGTCCGCAGTTCCGGCGCGAGCTCGACCTCCCGCGCCGCCGCGCGGCCCCGATCGGACATCTTCCGCCACGTCTTGCGCAGGATGCCGACGACCTTCTCGTCCTCGTGCCCCGCCGCGAACGGCGCCAGGTAGTGGCGCAGGAAGACGAGGCAGACGACGTCCTCGAGGAGCTGCGCCTCGGGGTCGGCCTTCAGCCGCTCCTTGCGCAGCAGGGCCTGCACGCGCCCCACGGTGTCGTCCTCGTAGCCGGCCTCGCGCAGGACGCCTCCCGCGGTCTCGGCGTGGAAGCGCCCCCGATCCGTCCGCCAGCGGCGGTAGCCGGCGCGCCCCGGCGGGTAGTCCGCGCGCGGCACGGTCCAGCGCCGGACGTGCTGGCAGCGCGCCGCCAGACGGACGACCTCCGAGGCTTCCGGGGCGAAGCGCTCGAGCGCGGCGGACATCCGCCGCGCGTAGAGCAGCTCCTTCGGATGCGCGACGCCGTCGACGGTCTCGGCGCGGGGGTCCTCGGCGTTGGCGCGGTCGAAGCGCGCCACGGCGTCGCGAAAGCGCCCGGACGGCTCGAACGCCCCGCTCGTCACGTCCCGGCCGCGTTCGGACCCGGCCGCGGGATCGAATTCCCCCATCCCGGAACCGTCAGTCGGCCGCCGCGCCGACGTAGCCCGCCTTCTCGAGGTGCAGGACGATCCGCCGCGCCGCCTCGTCCGGGGTCAGCGCGGCCGTGTCGATAGCCAGCTCGGCGTCGTCGGGCGCCTCGTAGGGATCGGAGATCCCGGTGAACTCCTTGATGACGCCGGCCCGCGCCCTGGCGTAGAGCCCCTTCCGGTCGCGCTGCTCGCACACCTCCAGCGGCGTGGCGACGTGGACCAGCACGAAGCCGCCGACCGGCTCGATCGTCGAGCGCACGTCCTTGCGCACGGCGTCGTACGGCGCGATGGGAGCGCAGACGGCGATGCCACCGTTCTTCGTGATCTCGGACGCCACGTAGCCGATGCGCCGGACGTTGACGTCGCGGTGCTCCTTCGAGAAGCCGAGCTCGCTCGACAGGTTCTTCCGCACGAGGTCGCCGTCGAGCAGCGTCACCGGCCGGCCGCCGAACTCCAGGAACTTGACCAGCAGCGCGTTGGCGATGGTCGACTTGCCCGACCCGGACAGCCCGGTGAAGAAGACAGTGAACCCCTGCCGCTCCCGCGGCGGGTGGCTGCGCCGCAGCTCCCGGGCGACGTCCGGAAAGGTGAACCAGGACGGAATTTCCCTCCCCTCGGCCAGCCGCCGCCGCAGCTCGGTGCCCGAGAGGCTCAGGGTGCGCGCGCCCTTCGGCGCCTCGTCGACCGGCACGTACGCGTCGTGATCCTCGACGTAGACCATCATCCGGAACGGGACCATCGTCACGCCGAGCTCCGCCTCGTGCTCGCGCAGCAGTTCCTGCGCGTCGTACGGGCCGTAGAACGGATCGCCGGCCGAGTCGAGACCCGGGCCGGCGTGGTCGCGCCCCACGATCAGGTGCGTGCAACCGTGGTTCTTGCGGACGATCGCGTGCCAGACGGCCTCGCGCGGGCCGCCCATGCGCATCGCCAGCGGCAGCAGCGACAGCAGCGCGGTGTTCGACGGATAGCGGTGCAGCAGCGCCTGGTAGCAGCGCACGCGCGTGTAGTGGTCCACGTCGCCGGGCCGGGTCAGGCCCACCACGGGATGGATCAGCAGACTGGCGCCGACCTCCCGGGCCGCGCGCAGCGTCAGCTCCTGGTGCGCCCGGTGCATCGGGTTGCGGGTCTGGAAGGCGACCACCTTCGTCCAGCCCAGCTTCGCGAACTCGGCGCGCAGCTCGGCCGGCGCATGGCGCAGCAGGCGGTAGTCGTAGTGGGTCACCGGCTGCACCGCCGTCACCCGCCCGCCGACGTAACACGGCCGCGTCCGGTCGAGCAGGTGCGCGGCGCCGGGATGCGCGCGGTCGGCGGTCCCGAAGACCGCCTCGGCTTCCGCCTCCCGATCCGGCCGCCAGACGTCGGCGACGTGCAGGACGGCCAGCATGACGCCCTCTTCGTCGCGCAGCGCGAGGTGCGAGCCCGGCGGCAGCGACGACGCCAGCGCCTCCGGGACGTCCAGCGTCACGGGCATCGGCCACAGGACGCCGCCGCCGAGGCGCATCTCCGCGCAGACCCGGTCGTAGTCGCGGCGCCCCAGGAAGCCCGTCAGCGGCGAGAATCCGCCGTTGACCAGCAGTTCGAGGTCGCAGAGCTGGCGCGGGGTCAGGTCGTGAGACGGCCAGTCGCGGGACGCGGCCTTCAGCTCGGCCCCGCGGGCGGCGCTGGCGAAGAGGTCGACGAGGGTCCCGCCGTGCGGGGGGATCAGGTGTTCGGACACGACGCGCGGCTCCGCCCGTTCGCCGGCGGCGTCGGCGGCGCGGGGCGCTTCGTACTGTAGCACGCGCGTCCCTTCCCGCTTGACGCGCGGCCCCTTCGCCGCGTTACAATATCAAGGCTTGCGAGCCGCGATGACGACCACGCCGCACCCCCGCGCCTGTTGCTGCTGTTGTACGGGGTTCCGAGGGAACCCCCGCGCCGACGGTCGTACCGCGTCGCACGCCGCCACGTAGATCAGGCACGACGCACGACACCGAAGGCCCGGGGGGCGACGCCCTCCGGGCCTTTTTTCGTGTCCTCCGAGCCGCGAGCGGGAACCATCGCCGGCGGGCGAAACAGAACGCCCGGCGCATCCTGAAGATACGACGTGCCGCACCATCTCTACCCCGCCTTCCTGAAGCTCCGCGGCCGGCGGGTGGTCGTGGTCGGGGCCGGGGCCGTCGCCGCCTCGAAGCTGCCCGGGCTGCTCGCGGCGGGCGCCGAGGTCACCGTCGTGGCCCCGGAACGGGCGGACGAAGCGGCGGCGGCGGACGTGACGCGGATCGAACGCGGGTTCCGGGCCTCCGATCTCGACGGCGCGTGGCTGGCCGTGGCGGCGGCGACACCGGCCGTCAACCGCGCGGTGGCGCGGGCGGCCGAGGCGCGCCGCGTGTTCGTCAACGCGGTCGACGACCCGCCCAACGCCAGCCTCTACCTGGGCGGCGTGGTGCGCCGCGCGGGGGTGACCTTCGCCGTCTCGACCGACGGGCGGGCCCCGGCCCTGGCCGGCCTGCTGCGCGAGGGCCTCGACGCGCTGTTGCCGCCGGAGGAGCTCGATCGCTGGCTGTCCGAGGCCGCGCGGCTGCGCCGGCGGTGGCGGGCCGAACGGACGCCGATGGAGGCGCGGCGCCCCGCCCTGCTCGACGCGCTGGTGAAGCTGTACGCGCGGGAACGGCACGACGCCGGCGGCGCGGCCCCGGGAGCGCCGGCGGCATGAGGGCCGGCGCGCGGGCGGCGGCGGGCAGGCCGGGCTTCGTGTCGCTGGTCGGCGCCGGTCCCGGAGACCCGGAGCTGCTGACCCTGAAGGCGGCGCGGCGGCTCGCCGAGGCGGAACTGCTGCTGTACGACGGGCTGGTTCCGGCGGCCGTCACGGTCCTCGCGACGCGGGCGCAGCGCTTCTGCGTCGGCAAGCGGGCCGGGCGTCCGTCCGTGGACCAGGAGGCGATCCACCAGGTGATGATCCGCGGCGCGCGGCGCGGCAAGCGCGTGGTGCGCCTGAAGAACGGCGACCCGTTCCTGCTGGGGCGGGGCGGCGAGGAGGCGCTCGCCCTGCGCGCGGCGGGCGTCCCGTTCGAGGTCGTGCCGGGCGTCACGGCGGCGACCGCCGCGCCGGCCCTGGCGGGCATCCCGGTGACGCACCGGGGCGTCGCCGCGGGGTTCACCGTCGTGTCGGGACACGCGCCGGCGGCCTTCGAACCGATCCTGCGCGCGATCGAGCCCGGGTCGATGACGGTGATCGTCCTGATGGGCCTGTGCAACCGCGGCCCCGTCGCCGCGGCGCTGCTCGGGCGCGGCTGGCGCCCGAGCACGCCGGCCGCCGTCGTGCTGGACGCCTCGACGCCGCGGATGCGCGCCTGGACGGGGCGGCTCGACGAGTTGGGGGCCGCGCCGGTGGACGCCGCGGACGGCGCGCCCGGCACGATCGTCGTCGGCGAGGTGGCGAACCCGAGCACGCGGGCCGCCGGCGCCCGGTCCCCGCTGTTCATTCCCGACGCCGCCGCGCCGCCGGAGCCGACTCTCGGCGGCGCGCGCGGGCAGGCGAGGAACGTGTGACATGACCTGGAAAGAAGCGCTCGCCGACCGCGTTCCGGCCGACCTGGGAGCCGAGATCGACACCTTCGAGCACCAGATCGCCCTGCGGCGGCAGGACAAGATCGACGAGAAGGTGTTCGCCGAGACGCGCCTGCGCCGCGGCGTCTACGGACAGCGCTACGACAACGGCCAGCGCAACGACGGTTCCGGCCCCAGGGCGCTGGCCTATCCGTCGGGCGGGTTGACCAAGGGGCCGGAGACGGTCTGGGACGCGCCCGGCATGCAGCGCATCAAGATCCCGATGGGCCGGCTCGAGCCCGATCAGATGGACGTTCTGGCCGACCTCGCCGAGGAGTACAGCGACGGGGTCTGCCACGTGACCACCCGCCAGGACGTGCAGCTCCACTTCGTCCATCTCGAGGACACGCCGGACCTCATGCGGCGCCTGGCCGCCGTCGGCGTCACCACCCGGGAAGCGTGCGGCAACACGGTGCGCAACGTGACCGCCTGCCCGCTGGCCGGCGTCTGCCGCGACGAGGCGTTCGACGTCACCCCGCACGCCGAGGCGTGCACGCGGTTCCTGCTCGGCCATCCCGACGCGCAGGACTTCGGGCGCAAGTTCAAGGTGGCCTTCTCGGGTTGCCGCGAGCACGCCTGCGGGCTGGTTTCGATGCACGACCTCGGCCTCGTCGCGGTCACCCGGACCGAGAACGGCGTCGAGCGGCAGGGCTTCGAGACCTGGGTCGGGGGCGGCCTCGGCGCGGTGCCGCACCAGGCGAAACGGTTCGCCGAGTTCCTGCCGGCCGACGAGCTGCTTCCGACCGCGCAGGCCGTCGCGCGCGTGTTCGCCCGGCTCGGAGAGAAGCGCAACCGCGCCCGCGCCCGCATCAAGTTCCTGGTGGCGCACCTCGGCATCGAGGAATTCCGGCGGCTGGTCCTCGAAGAGCGCGCCGCGCTGCCCGACGATCCGCGCTGGACCGCGCACCTGACGGGCGCCGCGCCGGCGGCCGAGCCGCGGCCCGCGCCGGGGGCGGCGGCGGACGGCGGCGGGTCGAACGGCTTCGCCGGCTGGGCCCGCACCAACGTCTACCGCCAGCGTCAGAACGGCTACGCCGCGGTGACCGTCGCCCTGCCCCTCGGCGACCTGACGGCGCGCCAGACGCGGCGCCTGGCCGCGCTCGCCCGGCGCTACGCCGGCGGCGCGGCGCGGGCGACGGTCGAGCAGAACGTCGTGCTGCGCTGGGTCCGCGAGACGGACCTGCCCGCCCTGCACGGCGAGCTGGCGGCGGCCGGGCTGGCCCGCGCGGGAGCCGGAACCCTGGCCGACATCACCGCCTGCCCGGGCACCGACACCTGCAAGCTGGGCATCGCCTCGTCGCGCGGGCTCGCGGCGGAGCTCGCCTCGCGCCTGTCGGAGCGCGCCGCCGCCGGGGCGTTCGACCCCGCGGTCGAGGGGCTGCGCATCAAGACCAGCGGCTGCTTCAACTCCTGCGGCCAGCACCACGTCGCCGACCTCGGCTTCTACGGGGTCAGCCGCAACGTCGGGGGCTACGCGGTGCCGCACTTCCAGGTCGTGCTCGGCGGCCAGTGGCTCGCCAACGCGGGCGCCTACGGCCTGGCCTCGGGGGCCGTCCCGTCGCGGCGCATCCCGGAGGTCGTCGAGCGCATCACCGCGCGCTTCGTCGCCGAACGGCGCGGGGACGAGTCGTTCCAGGACTACACCCGCCGCATCGGGAAACGCGCCCTGCGCGAGATGTTCGCGGACCTGGCCGCGGTGCCCGCCCACGACGACGACCCCTCGTTCTACTCCGACTGGGGCGACCCCCGCGAGTTCACGCTCGGCGACATGGGCGTCGGCGAGTGCGCCGGCGAGGTGGTCTCTCTGACCGAGTTCGACCTGGCGGCGGCCGAGGCCCGCATCTTCGACGCGCAGGCGCACCTCGAGGAGCGCGCCTTCGCCCGGGCCGACGAGCTGGCCTACGGGGCGATGCTGCTCGGCGCGCGGGGGCTGATCAAGTCCGAGTTCGTCGACGTCGGCGACGCCCCGGACGACGTCGTGCGGGAGTTCCGCGCCCGTTTCTTCGACACGCGGGTCTTCTTCGACAAGTACGCGGGCGGCAAGTTCGCCATGTACCTCTTCCGGCGGCACGAACGCGGCCCGCGGCCGGACCCCGACGCGGCGCGCCACCTGGTCGAGGAGGCGCAGCTCTTCCTGGAGGCCTGCCACGCGTGCCAGGCGCGGCTCGCCGCGCGGCCGGCCGCCGGGACGCCCGCCGCGGCCGGGACGCCCGCTGCGGCCGGGGAACGGGTCCGCTAGATGGGATTCGACGCCGCGGCGCTGCAACGCTTCCGCCTGAAGCTCTTCGCCGACCCCGGATCGGCGGGGGCTCCGGGCACGATCATCCCCGTCTTCCACGGGTGGATCCGGGAGCGCGCCGTCCCCGGGCTGCTGATCGACGTGGCCGACTACACCCACCTCGTGGACGGCCCGAGCGTGCTGCTCGTGGCCCACGAGGCCAACTACGCGATCGACGAGACGGACGGGCGGCCCGGCCTGTCCTACACGCGCAAGCGGCCTCTCGAAGGGACGTTCGCGGACCGGCTGGCGGCGGCCGCGGCGGCCCTGATCGCCGCGGCCCGGCGCCTGGAGCGGGACACCTCGCGCATGACCGGCGGCGGCGTCACGTTCCCGGGCGACGAGCTGGAGTTCGCGGCCAACGACCGCCTGGCCGCGCCGCGCGGCCCCGACGCGGAAAACGCCCTGCTGCAGGAGCTGACCGCGTTCGGCGGCCGGCTCTTCGGCGGCGCGGACGTCGACGTCCGGCCGCTCGACGACCCGGACCGCCCGGGGTTCACGCTGAAGACGGCCGGCGCCGTTCCGCTCTCCGATCTGGCGTCCCGGCTGGAGTGAATCCGGACGAGGCGGCGGCCGCCGGAGCGGCCGCTCCGTTCATCCTCTCGCCGTTCATGGACGAGCGGGACGTCGAGCATATCGTGCGCGGGTCGGGCGAACAGCAGGAACTGGTGTTGCATTACGACCTGTTGTTCAGGGTGCCGTCGAATACGATCGTGTTGATCGACGAACCCGAGCTCTCCCTCCACGTGGCGTGGCAGAAGCGGTTTCTCCCGGACTTGCTGAAGATCGTGGAGTTGTCGAACTTCGATGCGCTGGTCGCCACGCATTCGCCGTACGTCGTCGGCGACAGGGGCGACCTGATGGTCGGTCTGGGGGACGCCGGCTGAATGCCGAGAGGTCACAAGGATCTCGACCTGGACCGACGTGGTGGAAATCCTGACCATCGGGCTTCGGCGGGTGCTCGGCGCAATCGGGGGCAGCGTGGGCAGCGAACAGGTTTCCGGAGTCCTCCGCGCCGGTTTTTCCCGCTCCGATCCGCGGGCGACGGGGTTGTGGGCGGACATGCGGACGTGGGAGGCTGCGAACGTTCCATTTCGAATTCTCGAGGATTGACGGCGGGCGGAGCCGGCGGCGTCGGAACGGTGTCCGGCCGGGCGCCTCCGACCGTGGTCGGATGATTCGACCGGTCTCCGCCGTGGTTGTTGGAGGACGGCGCCGCCGGGTCGGCCGTACTGCTACATTGGAGGATGACGCCGATCGACGGAGCGCAACGTGCCTCGCGTGCTGGTCTGTCCGCCCACGTACTTCGGGGTCGAGTACGTCATCAACCCGTGGATGACGGAGCACGTCGGGGCCGGCTCCGCCGTCGTCGCGCAGCGGCAGTGGGACGCGCTGATCGCCGTCCTGGCGGAGCATTGCGACGTGTCGGCGATCGAGCCGGCGCCCGGCCTGCCCGACATGTGCTTCACGGCCAACGGCGGCCTCGCGTGGGGCGGCGTCTTCGTGCCGCCGACGTTCCGCTTCTCGGAGCGCGCGCCGGAGGCGGCGCGCTACCGCGCGTGGGCCGCGGCGGCCGGGTTCGACGTCGTCGAGACCGGCTCCGGCGCGCCGTTCGAAGGCGAGGGCGATGCGCTGTGGTGGCCGCGGCCGGGCGGCGCGCCGCTGCTCTGCGCGGGATACGGGCCGCGCACCGCCCGGGCCGCGCACCGCGCGCTGGCCGGGCGCCTGGGAGCGCGGGTGGTGTCGTTGCGCTTGATCGACGCGCGGTTCTATCACCTGGACACCTGCTTCGCGCCGCTGCCGGCCGGGCGCGTCGTCTGGTACCCCCCGGCGTTCGACGCCCGTTCGCGGCGCATCGTGGCGGCGCTCGCGCCGGCCGGCCGGCGCATCGAGGTGGGTGACGCCGACGCCCTGGGGTTCGCCTGCAACGCCGTCCGGGTCGGCCGCACGCTGATCGCGCCGCGGGCGTCGGACGACCTCCGCCGGCGCCTGGCCGAGTGGGAGTACGACGTGGTCACGACGCCGCTCTCCGAGTTCATCAAGGCCGGGGGCGCGGCCAAGTGCCTGACCCTGACGCTCGACCAGCAGGAACCATGAAAAAATGCACGTCGGCTGCGTATTATCATGGAACAGATGGCGCACCCCCTGATCCCCCGCGCCGCGCAGGCCCTGGTCGCGCAGGCGCTCCGCCGTTCCCCCGTCGTCGCCGTCGTCGGGCCGCGCCAGTGCGGCAAGACCACGCTGGCCCGGCAACTCGTTTCCCCGGACTCGCCCAACTACTTCGACCTCGAAGATCCGGTCAGCCTCGCCCGGCTGGACCAGCGGTCGATCGCGCTTCGGGGCCTGGCCGGCGTGGTCGTCATCGACGAGGTGCAGCACCGGCCCGACCTGTTCCCGGTGCTGCGGGTGCTGGCGGACCGGGACGACGCCCCGGCGCGGTTCCTCGTGCTCGGCAGCGCCGGCCCGAGCCTGTTGCGGCAGAGCGCCGAGTCGCTGGCCGGACGCATCGAGTACGTCGAGCTGACCGGCCTGCAGGTCGCCGAGGTCGGCGCCGGGAGGATGCCGCGGCTCTGGGTCCGCGGCGGATTCCCGCGGTCGTTCCTCGCCGACACCGACGCCGACGCCGCGGCGTGGCGGCGGGCGTTCCTCCGCGCGTTCGTCGAACGCGACCTGCCGCAGTTCGGGGCCGAGCTCGGCGCCCCGGCGCTGCACCGGCTCCTGGCCATGCTGGCCCACTGTCACGGGCAGATCCTCAACGTCGCCGAGCTGGCGACGGCCCTGAGCCTCGCCCAGGCGACCGTGCGCCGTTATCTGGACTTGCTGGAGCAGCTTTTTCTGATCCGGCTGTTGCGTCCCTGGCACGAGAACCTTCGGAAGCGGCAGGTGAAGCGCCCCAAGTTCTACTTCCGGGATTCCGGCCTCTACCACCAGCTTCTCGGCGCCGGGACGATGGACGCCCTGCAGACGCACCCGCGCATCGGCGCCTCCTGGGAGGGGTTCGTTCTGGAGAAGACGATCGCCGAGTCCTCGCCGGACGAGGTCTACTTCTGGGCGACCCACAACGGCGCCGAGCTCGACCTGCTGCTGTTGCGCGGGGGCCGGCGGGTGGGCGTCGAGATCAAGCGCGTCGACGCGCCGCGCCGCACCCGATCGATGGCGGCCGCCGTCGACGACCTGCGTCTGGACGCGCTGTACGTGGTCTACCCGGGGGAGGCGCGCTACGACGTCGGCGAGCGGGTCACCGCGCTGCCGGCCGGCGCGCCGTTCCCGGGGGACGGCGGCTGACGCGCTGGCGGACTCGGGCGACGAGATCGAGCAGTGCCTCGCGCTGCGCCCAAAACGGCGCCGCTCCCGTGCCGCGGCTCCGAAAACGGCGGTAGGATCGACGGAGGAGCAGCGCGGTCCGGGCCGGACGCCGCCCGGTGCGGCGGCGCGGACCGCCGGAAAGGACTTTCGATGGGCCGCTCGGGACACCGCCGGACGTTCGCCGCCGCCGCCGCGCTCGCGCTGGTCGCGGCGGCCGCCGCGGGCCAGACCTCGCCCCCCCGCACGCCCTGGGGCGCCCCGGACCTGAACGGCGTCTGGAGCCACGGGACCGCCACGCCCCTGGAACGCCCCGAACGGCACGGCGGCCGGGAACTGCTGACCGAGGACGAAGTCGCCGAGGTCAACGCCGCCCAGCGCTCGACCGACGGCGTCGGGGCGCGCCGCGCGGTCTGGTGGGAGCGCAGCCTGTCGGACGGGCGCACGTCGATGATCGTCGATCCGGCGGACGGCCGCATCCCGTACTCCGCGGCGGGTCTCGAGCGCCTCCGGGCGCGTCCGGGGCAGACCAGCGCGGGGCCGGAAGGCCGTAGCCCGCGGGAGCGCTGCATCTCCTACGGCATCCCCCGCCTGGGCGGCCCCTACAGCCAGAACGTCCACGTCGCGCAGACGCCGGACCACGTCCTCCTGCTCTTCGAGATGGTCCACGAGTTCCGCATCGTCCCGCTCGACGGACGGCCGCCCCTGCCGGGCCGCGTGCGGCAGTGGCTCGGCGACTCGCGGGGGCGTTGGGAGGGGGACACGCTGGTCGTGGAGACCGCCGGCTTCCGCCCGGCGCAGTGGTTCCGCGGGCTGCCGCAGGGCGGAATGCGCTTGGTCGAGCGCTTCACGCGCGTCGGCGAAGACGCGCTGCGCTACGAGGTGACCTTCGAGGACCCGGACCTGTGGACGCGACCCTGGACGGCCACCCTCCTGATGCCGCCCACGGAGGGGGACATGTTCGAGTTCGCCTGCCACGAGGGGAACACCGGCATGACCGCGCTGCTGGAGATCGCCCGGCTGGAGGAAGCCGAGGCGGCCGGAGCGCGGTGAGTCACGGCGCGCCGGCGGCCGCGCGGCGTCTTCTGCGAGAAGCGTGATCCCCGTGCGGTTCCCGGCCGGATGGAGGGACGAATGGCGCCTGCGCGCGTGCGGCACGCTCGACACGGCAGGATGCGCGGGCGGGCGGTGTCGGCGCTCGCGATCGGCTTGGCGGCGCTGGCCGTCGGCACCGCGGCGAGCGCCGCAACGCGGCAGGACCCGGCCTTCCCCACGCGGATCTTCGGCCCGCCCCCGCCGGTCGCGCCCGAGGTGATCGCCCGCGACGACTCCGGGGTCACGGTCCGGGCCACGCGCATCGACGAAGCGATGCGCATCGACGGCCGCCTGGACGAAGCCGTCTACGAGCGGGTGCTCCCGATGTCGGACTTCATCCAGAACGACCCGGCCGAGGGCGAGCCGGCCACCGAGCGCACCGAGGTCTGGATCCTCTTCGACGACGACAACGTCTACGTCCTCGCCCGCTGCTGGGAGACCCGCCCCGACCGCATCATCGCCAGCGAGATGCGCCGCGACAACATCCGCATCGTGCGCGACGACAACTTCGCCTGGTCGCTGGACACCTTCTACGACCGGCGCAACGTCGTCCTCTTCGAGGTGTCGGCGGTCGGCGGCCGGCTCGACGCGCAGCTCACCAACGAGTCGCAGCCGAACCTGGACTGGAATCCGGTGTGGGACGTGTCGGTCGGCCGCATGGAGGGCGGCTGGGTGATGGAGGCGGCCCTGCCCTTCAAGTCGCTGCGCTACCGCGGCGCCGGGCCGCAGGTGTGGGGCTTCCAGGCCCGGCGGGTCAACCGCTGGAAGAACGAGTCGTCCTACCTGACGCCGCTGTCGGCCGCGCAGGGGCTCCGCGGCCACTTCCGCGCGTCGCTCGCCGCCACCCTGGTGGGGCTGGAGGCCCCGCCGGCGTCCCGGCTGTTCGAGGTCAAGCCGTACGGCATCGGGGACCTGACGACCAGCGCGGCCGCCGCGCCCCCGATCGCGAACGAGATCGGCTGGGACGGCGGGATCGACGTCAAGTACGGCGTGACCCAGGGGCTGACCGCCGACTTCACCGCCAACCCGGACTTCGCGCAGGTGGAGGCCGACGAACAGCAGATCAACCTGACCCGCTTCAACCTGTTCTTTCCCGAGAAGCGCGAGTTCTTCCTGGAGAACCAGGGCACGTTCCGCTTCGGCGGCGCGGCGACCAGCGGGCGCCTGGCGGGCGCGACGGACACGCCGGTCCTCTTCTACAGCCGCCGCATCGGCCTCGGCGGCGGGCAGGCGGCGCAGGAGGTGCCGCTGCGCGCCGGCGGGCGTCTGACGGGTCGGGCCGGGCGCTACACCCTCGGGGCCCTCGCCATCCAGTCCGCGGACTCCGCGGCGGCCGGCGCCCGCGCCACCAACTTCAGCGTGCTGCGGATCCGGCGCGACGTCCTGCGGCGCAGCAGCGTCGGCGCCATGTTCACCGGCCGGTCGGTCGCCCTCGACGGCCGCGGCGGCAACGAGGCGTACGGCGTGGACGGCGTCTTCGGCTTCTACGACGACCTGAACGTCAACACCCACTGGGCGCGCACCCGCACGGACGGAAGGACCGGCGACGACACCAGCTACCGCGCGCACCTGGAGTACCTGGGCGACCGCTACGGGGCGCAGCTCGAGCACCTGCTGGTGGGAGACGACTTCAACCCGGAGGTCGGTTTCGTGCGCCGCCGCGACATGCGCCGGAGCTTCGCCGAGCTGCGCTTCAGCCCCCGGCCGCGATCCATCGACCTGGTGCGCCGGTTCGTGTGGACCGGCTCGTTCGCCTACGTCGAGAACCTGGCCGGGGTGGTGGAGACGCGCGAGGCGCTCGCCTCGTTCGCCGTCGAGCTGGAGAACAGCGACCAGCTCCTCCTGAACGCCACGCGCTCGTACGAGTTCCTGCCCCGGCCGTTCGAGATCTCGCCGGGCGTGACGCTTCCGGTCCGCGGCTACGACTTCGCCGGCGCCGGCGTCGGCTACAACTTCGGGCAGCAGCGCCGCTGGTCGGCCAACGTCCTCGCCGAGCACGGCGCCTTCTACAGCGGCCGCCGGACGGCCCTGACCGTCACCCGCGGCCGGGCCAGCCTCGGCGACCGGTTCTCGGTCGAGCCGCTGTACTCGATCAACCGCATCGGCCTCGCGGAGGGCGGGTTCACGACGAACCTGTTCGGCGCGCGGGTCACGTACACGATGACGCCGCTGATGTTCGCCAGCGCGCTGGTGCAGTACAACTCCAGCCGCGACGCCCTGTCCGCCAACGTGCGCTTCCGCTGGGAGTACCGGCCGGGCAGCGAGCTGTTCGTCGTGTTCAACGAGGAGCGCGACACCGGACTGCAGCGTTTCGCGGGGCCGGCGAACCGGGCGTTCATCGTCAAGTTCAACCGCCTGTTCCGGTTCTGAGGCTTTCGCCGCCCCGGTCCCGGCGCCGGCTCGCACCCACGCGCCCGTTCGCCGTCGCCGACGGATTCCCTGTGGTACCGTTCCCCGCATGAACGACGACGCGGCGCCGCGCGCGATCGGCGGGCGCCGGTGACCGCCGCCGCGCCGGCCGGGTGGCCGTCGTCGGACGGCGCCCGCGCGGCGACCATCCTGGCCGCCGTCCTGCTGATGCTCGGCGTGCACGCGCTGCCCGAACCGGCGCCGGTGGAGCGCGCCGGGGAGCTCGTGGCCCTGACCGCCGACGGCAAGGCGTGCCTCGCGATCCTCGCCTTCGCCATCACCCTCTGGGTGACCGAGGCGGTCCCCTTCGCGGTCACCGCCCTGTTCGTCCTGCTGCTCGTCCCGATCTTCGGCGTCGCCGACTATTCCGCGACCGTGCGCGCCGGCTTCGGCAACCCCCTGGTCACCTTCTTCATCGGCGTGCTGTTCCTGTCGACCGGCTTCACGCGCTCGGGGCTGGGCGCCCGGCTGGTGCTGCGCATGCTGCGCGTCGTCGGGTCCCGCACCGACCGCGTGCTGCTCGGGTTCCTGGTGATCGGCGCCCTGCTGTCGATGTGGATCACCGACATGGCGGTGGCCGCGGTGCTGCTGCCGCTCGGAGTCGGCATCCTGCGCGACGCGAAACTGGAGCCGCTGCGGAGCAACTACGGCCGGGCGCTGATGATCTCCTGCGCCTACGGGCCGCTGATCGGGGGCATCGGCACGCCGGCCGGCGCGGGCGCCAACCTGGCCGCGGTCGGCTACCTGCGCGAGCTCGCCGGCGTCGACGTCTCGTTCGCGCGCTGGATGGCCTACGGCGTGCCGGCGGCGCTGCTGATGATTCCGGTCGGCTGGCGCCTCCTGCTGCGCGCGTTCCCGCCGGAGATCGAACGGCTGCCCCTCGACGAGGCCGAGGTCGCGCGCCGGCTCGCGGCGCTCGGGCCGCCGACCCGCGTGGAGATCTGGACGCTGACGGTCTTCGCCGGGACGATCGCCGTGTGGCTGACCACGCCCCTGCTCGCCGCCTGGACCGGCGGGGCGATCGACCCGCCGACGCAGGCGGTGGCCCTCGGCGGCGGCCTGCTGCTGTTCCTGCCGGGGCTGCGGGTGCTGGTCTGGAAGGAGGCGCAGCGCGACATGGACTGGGGCGGCGTCGTCCTGATCGTCGCCGGCCTGTCGCTCGGGGTGATGGTCTTCGAGACGGGGGCGGCGCGCTGGCTGGCGCAGGTGATGCTGGGACGGCTGGCGGACGTGCCGGGCGTGCTGCAGCCGTTCGTCATCGTCCTGGTGGTGGCGGCGCTGCATCTGCTCTTCTCCAGCAACACCGTCACCGGGGCCATCATCATGCCGATCCTGATCGCGCTGGCGCAGGACCTCGGTCTCGACGTCTGGACCATCGCCGCCCCGGCGGCCTTCACGTCGACGCTCGCCTTCATCCTGGTGACCGAGAGTCCCACGAACGTGCTGCCGTACTCCGCCGGCTATTTCTCCATCCGGGACATGGCGAAGGTCGGCGTCGTGATGACCGTGGGGGCGGCGGCGTGTGTCACAATCGCGGTGGTCGCGGTTCGGGCCCTGGTGGGCTAGGAGTCCGCGCCGTGGAACGACGCGGGCGCCCGTTCGTTTCCCGCGGGGGTGGCCGCGCGCCCGCGGCGACGGCCGTTCGGCCGGGCGCCGGACGGAGCCGCGAGGCGACGATCGGCGGGCCGGCAGGGCCGGCGGCGTCCTGCAGGTGGATTCCTTCAACCGCCCCCCGGCCGGGCCGAGGTTTGCAATGACCACGACTCTTCGGAACGCCTTCCGGCGACCGCGCGCGGGCGCGGAGCCGCGTGGAACGACGCTCCCCGCCGCGGCGGCCCTGGGCCGCGCCGCCGCGAGATCGTGCGCCGGCGCCGGCCTGGCGCTGTGGATGATCCTCGGCGTCCCCGGCGCGGAGCCGGCCGCCGCGCAGGAGGCTCCGCGCTACGAACTCGAGCCCCTGTGGCCGCGGCTGCCGCTCGGCGACCGCTGGCTCACCGGCGGCCTCGGCGGGATGTGCGTCGGCGGCGGGGACCGGATCTTCATCCTCAACCGCGGCAACGTCGTGCCCGAGGACCTCGACGGGGCGCGCCCGGCGCCGCCGATCATCGAGCTCGACGCCGACGGGAACGTGGTCCGCGGCTGGGGCGACCCGGCGCGGCTCGGCGGCCGGCTGCACGACTGCCACGCCGGGGCGGACGGAAGCCTCTGGATCGTCGCGGCCGGGACCGGGGTGGTGCGCAAGTACCCCGCCGCCGGCGGAGAGCCGCTGCTGCAGATCGGCGAGACGGGGAAGTACGACTCGTCGGACGGCACGCGGCAGGGGGAGCCGCTGAACTCCGACCGCGCGCAGTTCTTCCTGCCCGCGAGCCTGGACGTCGACGAGCGGACCGGCGAGGTCTACGTGGCCGACGGCGAGGTCCCCGGCGGCAACTCCCGCATCGCGGTGCTCGACGCCGAGGGCCGCTTCCTCCGCCAGTGGCCGCTCCACCGCGCCGAGGACGAACGGACCTGACGCCGCTGCCGCACTGTCTGCGCGTCTCCCGCGACGGCCTCGTCTACGTCTGCGACCGGCGGGCGGACCGCATCCAGGTCTTCGACCGCGCGGGCCGCTTCGTCCGCAACGTCGACGTGCCGTTCGAACCCGTGACCCCGCGCGGCGCCGGCCGCGGCGGCACCCGCGGGACCGCCGTCGCGCTGGCGTTCTCGCCCGACCCGGAGCAGCGTCTGCTGTTCGTCCTCAACCAGAACAGCGTGACCGTCGACGTCCTCGACCGGCGCAGCGGCGAGGTGCTGACCCGCTTCGGCGGCGGCCCGGGCCGCTACCGCGGGCAGTTCACGCTGCCGCACGGCATCGGCGTCGATTCGGCCGGCGCCGTCTACGTGGCCGAGCAGGAGGGCCGGCGGATCCAGAAGTTCGTGCCCGTGGCGCCGTGACGCGCGCCGCCGCGGGCGCGGACGCCGGGGCCGGGGCCGTCAGGGCCGGACCGCGGTTCGGGGAGAGGAGCATCCACACCAGCCGCACGCGGACTGGCGCGCTTCGCCACGAAGGAGCCGCGCGCCGAGCTGGCCGCCCTCGAGGCGCGCCGGGCGTGGCGGCTCGTCGGCGCCGGGTCGCCATCGCCGGGATGCAGGCCGCGGCGCTGTTCGCCCTCCTGCGCCTGGCCGGGTCCGGCTCGTGAAAGGATCGCGCCGGCCGGCGATCCGCGCCGACCGGTCGTCGTTCCCCTTAAAATCAAGGGCATGGGAGACACGACGCTCGACCGCCGCCGATTCCTCGAAGCGCTCGGCGCCGCCGGCGGCTCGGCCGCGGTGTACGCGGCGGCCACCGCCCTCGGCCTCGCGCCGAAGCCGGCCGCGGCCGGGCCGCTCGACCTGAAGCCGGGCGGCGGGCGGCGGGTGGCGATCCTGGGCGCGGGCGTCGCCGGGCTGACCGCGGCGTACGAGCTCGGCCGCGCCGGCTACGACTGCACGGTGCTCGAAGCGTCCGCGCGGCCCGGCGGGCGCAACCTGACGGTGCGCGGCGGCGACGTGGTGGACGAGGTCGGCGCCCGGCAGGTGTGCGCGTTCGACGACCACCCGGACCTGTACCTCAACGCCGGCCCCGCGCGGATCCCGGCGGATCACGTCCACCTGCTCGGGTACTGCCGCGCGTTCCGCGTCCCGCTGGAGATCTTCGTCAACGAGAACCGCAACGCCTGGGTGCAGGACGACGCCGCGTTCGACGGCCGGCCGGTCCGCGCCCGCCAGTACAGGGCCGACGTGCGCGGGTTCCTGGCGGAGCTGCTCGCCAAGTCCGTCGACCCCGCGGCGCTGGACGCGCCCCTGTCGGAGGGAGACGCCGAGCGGCTCTTCGAGCTGTTCACCGCCTACGGCGACCTCGCGGGCGACGGCCGCTACCGCGGTTCCACCCGCGCCGGCCACGCCCGCGGCGGGGTCGTCTCCCCGGGCGTCACCCGGCGCCCCGCCGCGCTGCTGGAGCTGCTGCGGACCGGCCACTGGCGCGAGTACATGCACTGGGGCGAAGTGGCCGAGCAGGCCGCGCCGATGATGCAGCCGGCGGGCGGCATGGACCGCATCATCGACGCGTTCATGGCCCGCGTGGGGGAGCGGGTCTCCCTGCGCTCGCCGGTGCGCCGGATCCGGTTGCGCGGCGACGGCGTCGACGTGGTCCACGGCGCGCCCGGCGGCGGCGCGCGGACCCTGTCGGCCGACTACTGCCTGAACAGCATCCCGATGCACCTCGCCGCCCGTCTCGACCACAACTTCCCGGCTCCCTACGCGCGGGCGCTCGCCGCCCCGCCGCACGGCGAACTGTTCAAGATCGGCTTCCAGATGCGGCGGCGCTTCTGGGAGGACGAGCGGATCTACGGCGGCATCTCCTGGACGAACCAGGACATCACGCAGATCTGGTACCCGCCGCACGGCATCCACGGCGACAAGGGCGTCGTGGTCGGCGCCTACGCCTTCGAGGACACCGGCGCGCGCCTCACGCGCCTGTCGGCGGCCGAACGCATCGAGACCGCCGTCCGGCAGGCCGAGAAGGTGCATCCCGACTACCGCGGTTTCGTGGAGAACGGCGTCAGCGTCGCCTGGGCGCGCATGCCCTACGTGGAAGGCTGTCCGGTCCTGTGGACGGACGCGCTGCGCGCCGCCCACTTCGAGACCCTGCAGCGGCCCGCCGGCCGCCACTATCTGGTGGGCGACCAGGTGAGCTATCTCGCCGGCTGGCAGGAGGGGGCGGTGGCCTCCGCGCACCACGCGATCCGCGACCTCGACGCGCGCGAACGGGCCGGGTGACCCCCGGCGGCCCCGACACCGCCGGCACCGCCTGTCGATCGGCGTCGAGGACCCCGGCGACCTGATCGCCGACCCGCGGCAGGCGCTCGCGGACGTGGGCCGGCACCGCCGAGACGCGGGCGGGGCGTATACTGGGGAAGTCGGCATGTCCCTGCCCGCATCGCTCTCGTCCCCGGCCCCCGCGCCCGGCGCGGCCATGACCGCGGAGGAGTTGCTCCACCTGCCCGGCGACGGCTGGCGGTACGCGCTGGTCGAGGGGGAACTGCAACGGATGACGCCGGCCGGATTCGACCACGGCGCGGTCGTCATGAACGTCGCCGTTCCGTTGGGGCAGCACGTCAGGCGCCGCGGTCTGGGCGTGGTCTGCGGGGCCGGGACCGGCTTCGTGCTGGCCCGGCGCCCCGACACGGTGCTCGCCCCGGACGTCGCCTTCGTCCGGCGCGAGCGCATCCCCGCGTCCGGCCGCCCGGCCGCGTTCCGGGAGGGCGCGCCGGACCTCGCGGTCGAGGTCGTCTCGCCCGGCGACACCCGCCCTGAAGTGGCCGCGAAGGTCGCCGCGTGGCTGGCCGCCGGGGCCCGCGTCGTCTGGGTGGTCGACCCCGGCCGCCGGTCCGTCACCGTCCACGAACCGGGCGCGCCGCCCCGGCGGTTCGCCGTCGACTCCGACGTCGTCGACGGCGCCCCGCTCTTTCCCGGTTTCCGCCTTCCCGTCGCCGACGTCTTCGCGTAGCGTCTGCGCCGCGGCCGGCGCGGACTTCGATAAGATCGGTCGGGCGGCGGGCGGAGCCGGGCGGCGGCGGGTTCAACGCGAAGAGCGCAGGACGAAGGGTGGGCGATGGCGCCGGAGCATCTTGCGGCGGACCGGGAACCGACGCGGGACGAAGACGCGGAACCCGCCGTCAGGGACGCCGCGGCGGACGAGGACGAGGACGCCTCCACCGAAGTCCGGTATCAGATATCGAGCTACGGAGCCGACTATCCGGTCGATGGGCTGGTCAGGCGCCTCCAGCGGGGCGACATCGACGTGCCCAGGTTCCAGCGGGAGTTCGTGTGGCCCCTTCCGCAGGCGTCGCGGTTCATCGAATCGCTCCTGCTGGGGCTGCCCGTGCCGGCCATCTTCCTCTCGAAGGACAGCGAGACGCAGAAGTTGATGGTGATCGACGGCCAGCAGCGGCTGAAGTCGCTGCGGTTCTTCTATGAAGGGGTGCTCCACGGAAGGGAGTTCAAGCTTCACGGCGTCAGCAAGGAGTTCGAGAACCTGACCTACCGGGCGCTGGAGGACGAGGACCGGCGCCGTCTCGACGATTCCATTCTCCACGCGATCGTCATCCGACAGGAGGATCCGCGGAACGACAACAGCAGCGTCTACATGGTCTTCGAGCGCCTCAACACGACCAGCACGGCGCTGAGCCCGCAGGAAATCCGGGCCTGCGTCTACCACGGCCCGTTCAACGACTACCTGGCCGCGGCGAACGGCAATCCGCACTGGCGGGAGATCTTCGGGAGACCGAGCGCGAGACAGAAGGACCGCGAGCTGCTGCTGCGGTTCTTCGCCTTGTTCTACGAGCTCGATTCGTACAAGCGGCCGATGAAGCTGTTCCTGAACGACTTCATGTTCGAGAACCGGCATCTGAAGCGCCATGACGAATCCACGCTGAACGGCGTGCTGGAGCCGACCATGGCGCTCGTCAACGAGACGCTCGGCCGCGAGGCGTTCCGTCCGCAGCATGCGCTGAATGCGTCGGTAACGGACGCGATTCTGGTGGGCGTCGCGCGGCGGCTGCGGGACGGCCCGCTCACGGATCGGAACGCCTTCAAGGCGGCGATCGAGCCGGTTCTGTATGACGTGGACTTCGCGGACCTCTATACCGTCGGCACGACGGAGCCGGACAAGGTCCGCGCACGGATCGACAGGGTCTCCGTCGCGTTACGGTCCGTGAACTGACATGCCCCGCATCTTCGACAACATCACGCAGCACCTCCGGCCGGCGCTGGCGGAGACGATGCGCGTCGCCGAGCGGGCCGACTTCTGCGTCGGATACTTCAACCTGCGGGGCTGGCGGGCGCTGGACGAACACGTCGAGAAGTGGCCCGGCGGCCCCGGCCGCTGCTGCCGCCTCCTCGTCGGCATGCAGCGGCCGCCGCACGAGGAGCCGCGGGCGGCCCGGAGCCTGGCCGGCGGCGCGCCGGAACTCGACAACCGGACGGCGCTGCGGCTCAAGAGAAGGCTGGCGGAGGAGTTCCGCGAGCAACTGACCCTCGGCGCGCCCACCAACGAGGACGAGGCGGGCCTGCGCCGGCTGGCGCGGCAGATCGAAGCGCGGAAGGTCGTCGTCCGGCTGTTCCTCCGGCATCCGCTGCACGCCAAGCTCTATCTGCTGTTCCGGCCGGACCCCGTCAACCCCGCGGCCGGCTACCTGGGCAGCAGCAACCTCACGCAGTCCGGGCTGTCGCTGCAGGGCGAGCTGAACGTCGACGTGCTCGACCACGACGCCTGCGGGAAGCTCGCGGCGTGGTTCGAGGAGCGCTGGAACGACCGCTGGTGCGTGGACGTCTCGGACGAGCTGGCCGCCATCATCCGGGAGAGCTGGGCGCGGGAGGAAGCGCTCCCGCCGCACCACGTCTACGTCAAGATGGCCTGGCGCCTGTCGCACGAGGCGCGGGCCGGCCTGGCCGAGTTCCGCATCCCCCGGGACTTCGGAAACCGGCTCCTCGACTTCCAGACCGCGGCCGTGCAGATCGCCGCGCGCCACCTGAACAAGCGGGGCGGCGTGATCCTCGGCGACGTCGTCGGCCTGGGCAAGACCCTGATGGCCACCGCGCTGGCCCGCGTGTTCGAGGACGACCACGGGCTGGAGACGCTGATCCTCTGCCCGAAGAACCTCGTCCCCATGTGGGAGGACCACCGCGAGCGGTACCGGATGCGCGCCCGCGTGCTGTCGATGAGCCGCGTGCTCCGGCAGTTGCCCGACCTGCGCCGCTACCGCCTGGTGCTGATCGACGAGAGCCACAACCTGCGGAACCGCGAAGGCCGGCGCTACCGCGCCATCCAGGAGTACGTGCGGGAGAACGACAGCAAGTGCATCCTGCTGTCGGCGACGCCCTACAACAAGACGTATCTCGACCTCTCCAGCCAGTTGCGCCTGTTCGTGCCCGAGACCGACGACCTGGGCGTCCGCCCCGAACGCCTGCTGCGGGAGATGGGCGAGACCGAGTTCATGCGCCGCCACTAGGCGCCGGTCCGCTCGCTGGCCGCCTTCGAGAAGTCGGAGCACGCCGACGACTGGCGCGACCTGATGCGCCTGTTCCTCGTCCGCCGCACGCGCGGCTTCGTGCAGGACAACTACGCCGCCGCGGACCCGGCAGACGGCCGCCGCTACCTGACGTTCGCGGACGGCGCGCGCTCGTACTTCCCGGCGCGCACGCCGAAGACCCTGCGCTTCGACGTCGACGCGCAGTACGCCCGGCTGTTCGCCGACGACGTGGTCGACGCCGTCAACGGCCTGGCGCTCCCGCGCTACGGTCTCGGCAACTACGTGGCCGAGGCGCCTCCCGCGGCGCCCACGGCCGCCGAACGGAAGACCCTCGACAACCTGTCGCGCGCCGGCAAGCGCCTGATGGGCTTCTGCCGGACCAACCTGTTCAAGCGCCTGGAGAGCAGCGGCCACGCCTTCCTGCTGTCGGTCGAGCGCCACGTGCTGAGGAACTTCGTGTTCCTGCACGCCCTCGACCACGGCCTGCCGCTGCCCGTCGGCGCCGGGGACGCGGGCCTGCTCGACGCGCAGTCCGACGAAGACGCGGACGCGGCGGCCGGCGGCCCGTTCGGCGCGGACGAGGACGGGGAGGAACCGGAGGAAAGCGGGGAGACCGAAGAAGCGGCAGCGGCCGAAGAAGCGGCGGAGACCGCGCCCCGCGCCGAGGCGGACTTCCGCGCCCGCGCCGCGCAGGTCTACGCGCGCTTCCGCGAGCGGTACGCGAGCCGCTTCCGCTGGCTGGCCGCCCACCATTTCGCCCCCGCCCTCGGCGCGGACCTGCGGGCCGACGCGGCGACGCTGTGCGGCCTGCTGGTCGAGTTCGGCGCGTGGCGGCCGGACGCGGACGCCAAGCTCCGCGCCCTGGAAGACCTGCTCCTGAAGAAGCACCCGGAACGGAAGGTGCTGGTCTTCACCCAGTTCGCCGACACGGTGCGCTATCTCGAACGGGAGCTGCGCGCGCGCGGCGTGGCGCGGCTGGGGGCCGCCACCGGCGCGACGGAAGACCCCACGGACCTGGCGTGGCGCTTCAGCCCGAGGAGCAACGGCAAGGAGGACCGCGTCGCCGCGTCCGGCGGCGAGCTGCGCGTGCTGGCGGCCACCGACGTGCTCAGCGAAGGGCAGAACCTGCAGGACTGCGCCGTCGTGGTGAACTACGACCTGCCGTGGGCCATCATCCGCCTGATTCAGCGCGCCGGCCGCGTGGACCGCATCGGCCAGCGGGCGCGCGACGTCCTGTGCTATTCGTTCCTCCCCGCCGAGGGCGTCGAACGCCTGCTGCGGCTGCGCGCCCGCGTGCGCACGCGCCTGGGCGAGAACGCCGAGGTGGTCGGGGCCGACGAGGCGTTCTTCGAGGACGAGGACCAGCGGGCCGTGCTCGACCTCTATCACGAGAAGGCGGGGGTTCTCGACGGCGACGACGACGCGGACGTCGACCTCGCCTCGTACGCGTATCAGATCTGGCGCAACGCCACCGCCGACGACCCGGCGCTCGCGAAGCGGATCGAAGCCCTGCCCCCGGTGGTGTATTCGTCGAAGGCCCACCGGGAAGCGCCGGGGCGCCCGGCCGGGGCGCTCGTGTACCTGCGGACCGCGCAGGGCTACGACGCGCTGGTGCGGATGGACCGCGAGGGCCGGAGCGTCACCGAGAGCCAGTTCGAGATTCTGCGCGCCGCGGAGTGCGCGCCCGGCACGCCGGCCCTGCCGCGCCACGAGACCCACCACGCGCTGGTGGCCGGGGCCGCGGAGCACGTCGCCCGCGAGGAGAAGCAGGTCGGCGGCCAGCTCGGCCGGCCCTCGGGCGCGCGTTTCCGCACCTACGAACGGCTGAAGCGCTACGCCGAGAGCGTCAGGGGCACGTTGTTCGACACCGAGGGGCTGCGGCGCGCCGTCGACGACGTCTACCGCCATCCGCTGCGCCAGGCCGCCGCGGACACCCTGAACCGGCAGTTGCGCAGCGGCGTGTCGGACGCGGTCCTCGCCGAACTGGTCCTCGCCCTGCGGGAAGACGGCCGGCTGTGCGTCGCCCACGAGCAGGACGAGCGCCGGGAGCCGAGCATCATCTGCTCGCTGGGCCTGGTTCAGGACCGGAGTTGATGCTTCCGCCTTGCCGTATCAGCCTGAACCCAGGGGGCCGAGGAGATGGCGAGACCTGCCGGGGAACCCGTTCCGACGTCCACCGCAACGGCGTCGACCGACGACGCCGGGAATCCGGCGACGCCGAACCTGCAGGAGTACGCGGACCTGACCTCGGACCGGGAATGGCCGTGGATCTATCGAATGCTCGTGTGCCAGTTGCTCCGCGACCTGCACGCCGCCCCGGCGGACGCGCTGCGTTCCATCGTGGAACAGGAGCCCGGCCTGAAGACGTGGGACGACTGGCACGTCCTGCTGGCGGCCGGCGTCGAGTTCGCGTGCGCCGACCGGGGAATACCGATTCCCGACTGGGTCGTCGACGAACGGCTGACGAGAGACGAAATATGGTGCCCGGGAGGCACCGACGAACACGGCGCGCGCCACACGTGGGCGCCCGCCGCGTTCCTGAGACACGGCGCGATACCGGACCCCAAGGAGTTCGACAAGCGCTGCGGAACCCACGATGGATGGGAACCCGACCGATGAGGACGTTCACCGGGGACGACATCATCAATTGCTTCAAGGAACTCGACAAGCGGCTGCCGCCGGACAGCGGCCGCTGAACAGCGAGCCACCCCGATGCGGGACGAGATGCGGCGGCTCGAGGCGTGGTCGCGGACCAGGAACTGGCGGCTCTTCGGATTCGCCACCGAACAGGGGATCCACTGGCGGCGGCGCAGCCGCGAGCACGCCCGCACGCCCATGATGCCCGTCGAGCGCGTGGAGCTCGCCGACGCGTTCTCCGCCACTTTCCCGGACTCGCCCGACGCACTCGACACCGACGGCGTGAACCGCGGAATCGCCCGCGCGGCCGCCGAGACCACGATTCTCTGGGACAGCCCGTGGTTGACGGTATTCACCACGACGGCCGACCGCATGCGCCAACTGGAAGCCACCGCCCCCGGCGCCGAGCCCCAACGGCCTCCGGCTTGGTGGGGCGGAACGAACTCGCGAATGCCCGGCGGTCCGCTGTCGTCCGGCGCCGAGCCCCAACAGCCGTTGGCTTGGTGGCGCAGGCCGTTCTCGATCCACGACCTCACCGCGGTCCCAACCAGTTCCGTCGAAGCACGACGCGAGCACAGGCTCAGTGCGAACGCGATCGCGAACGCCGCCAAGTGGATCCTGACCCTGCCGACGAGCTGTCCGACGCCCCTTCGACGAGGCGGCCGGGACGGCCCCGGCGACAAGGCCGCCGGCAGCGGACTGCTCGTCACCGACGGCGAGCGCTACGGCGTGCTGACCGCCGGCCACGTTCTCGACCCGGCCGCGAACGGCGCGCCGACCGACGAGCCCATCTGGGCCGTCATCATGCGGCCGCCCCGACCAGCGGACGCCGAGGGGAACAAGGGACATGGTCCGGCGGTCGCGCTCCGCGCGTCCCAACTCACGGTCTTGACCCCGAAGGACAACCACGGACGAACGGACGTCGGCATCGCCCATCTCCGCGCCGACGACGTGCGCGCAACCTGCGCCGAGTTCAACCTGGAACCGCTGAACGTCGCCGACGCCGGCGAGCGCGTCGCCCCGGACCCGCTGGCCGGCGTCCACGTGGCCGTCGGCGCGCCGGAGGACCGTCGGACGGCCGACGGGCCGCCGTTCACCGGTCCCGTCGCGCGGACCCATCAGCATGAGGAACTGCGTCGGACGGCCGACGGACACGGGCCGCCGTTCACCGAAACCGCCTGGGTCCGGCCCTGCCGGCGCTACCGCGCCGGCGGCATGGCGTACGTGGGCTACGGCGTCGACGGACGCGACGGTATCGGCGTGGACCGCAACCGGAGTTGGGGCGGCTTCTCGGGTGCGCCGGTCTGGCGCCTGGAGCCGCGCCCGGAGGTGCTCGACAAGCTCTCGCGCGGCCGCGGCGACGTCTCCATCGGCGACTTCCAGAACGCGCGTCCCGTGGCGATGCTCTGCCACCGGAACGCCGGCGCCGAAGGGCTCGGCCCTCCCGAGGGGTTCACCCACGAGGTCTACGCGCATCGGATCGACGCCCGATTCCTGCAAGTCGCCGCTCGCCTGCTGTCGTTCGAGGACCGCGACGACAACCGGGTGCGGCGGGTGACGGAACGCCACGTCCGGTAGACTGAAGGGGCCGGCGGGAACGTCCGGCGGAGTCCAGGAGGAGCGATGGTCGTCAGGATCACGTCGAAGCGTCAGGTCACCTTCCCGGCCCGGGTGCTGGAGGCCCTGGGGGTCGGACCGGGCGATCAACTCGAGCTGGAAGAGGGGCCGGACGGCTTCCTGCTCCGGCCCCGGCGGATAGACGTGTCGATGCTGGGGGGGCTGCGCGACAAGATTCCGCCCGATCACCCGCCGTTCGACATCCACAAGATCCGGGAGGAGGGGTATGACCCGGCGTTACGGGATTGACACCTCCGTGCTGGTGCGGCTGATCACGGGCAGGCCCCGTGAAACCTGGTCGCAGTGCGTGGAGCGGTTGCAGGCCCTGGTCATGAGCGGCGCGGAGATATTCGCGTCGAACCAGGTCATCGGGGAAGCCTACGTCACGGTCCAGCATCACTACGGCGTCTCCGCGGACGATGCCCGCTCCGAATTGTCGAAGACGTTGCGTAGCGGTCTCGTCGCCCCCCTGAACGGGCGGTCCGTCGTCGCGGCGCTGGAGGCGTCCGGCGGCCCGGGGCTGTTCGACCGCCTCATCGCCGACGACTACGCCCGCGCCGGCCTGGAAGTCCTCACGCTGGACCGCAAGATGGCGGCCCTGCCCGCGGCGCGGCGGCTGTAGGCAACCGACGAACAACGCAGTTCAGCCGGGATGCAGCGCCCGTCGAATGCAGCGGGGCTTTCGCCGCCGGGCTGGACAGCCCGGCGGCGGCGTGTGGCGGCTGCTGTCGGACGACCCCGACCGCTACTTCCACGAAGCCGTGCGCCACGGCGTCACGTGGAACGCCGGCCGCGGGCGGGCGCTCGCCGAACGAGCGCCGGTAGCCGAGCATCATCTGCTCGCTGGGCCTCGTCCAGGACCGGAGTTGATGCTTCCCGCCTTGCGACGACGACCGGGTGCGGCGGGTGACGGAACGCCACGTCCGGTAGACTGAAGAGGCCGGCAGGAACGTCCGGCGGAGGCCAGGGAGAAGAAGCGATGGTCGTCAGGATCACGTCGAAGCGTCGGGGCACCTTCCTGGCCCGGGTGCCGGAGGCCCTGGGGGTCGGATCGGGGGATCGACCGTTCGTTCACCGGCCGGGCCTGCTGCTGGCCGCGGCGGCCATCGCGGCGGCCGGCTGCGGTTCAGGGCCGCCCGCGCCGCCGCGGTTCCCCCCGCCGCAGGTGACCGTCGCGCATCCGGTCCAGCGCGACGTGATCAGGTACCAGGAATTCACGGGCCGCACCGCCGCGGTGGCCGCGGTCGACGTCCGGGCGCGCGTGAACGGCGTGCTGGAGGCCGTGCACTTCACGCCGAGCAGCGACGTGCGGCGCGGTGCGCGGCTGTACACCATCGAGCGGGCGCCGTACGTCGCCGCGCGCAACGCGGCCGAGGCCGACGTCCGCACGGTGGAGGCGAATCTGGCGCGGGCGCGCTCCGATCTGGCCCGGCTGGAGCAGGCCGTGCGGACCAACGCGGTCAGCGCCCGGGACGTGGACCGGGCGCGCGCCGAGGTGGCCCAGACCGAGGCGAACCTGCTGGGCCGGCAGGCGCGTCTGGAGCAGGCCGAGCTCGACCTGTCGTACACCGAGATACGCGCCCCCATCAGCGGGATGATCGGCCGCAGCCGCCTCGACGCCGGCAACGTGGTCGGGGCGTCGGACCCCGCGCCGCTGGCCACCATCCGGCGCATCGACGCCCTGTACGCCTACTTCGACGCCAGCGAGACCCTGCTGCTGGAGATCCTCGACCAGGACGTCCGGCCGCGGGAGCAGGTGTCCGAGGGCCTCCTGTCCATCCACCTCGGACTGGCCGACGAGGCCGGCTGGCCGCACGAGGGCGTCATCGACTACATGGACAACGCCGTGGACCCGGACACCGGCACGTTCCAGGCGCGCGGGCGCTTCCCGAATCCGACCGGCAAGCTGTTCCCCGGGCTGTTCGCCCGCCTGCGGGTGCCGGGTCCGGTGCAGCAGGACGCCCTGCTGGTCGAAGAGCGCGCGATCGGCACCGACCTGGGCGGGAAGTACGTCCTGGTGGTGGGCGACGACGACGTCGTCGAGCTGCGGCACGTCGAGCTCGGGGTGCTGGAGGGCGGCCTGCGCGTCGTCACCGCCGGCCTCCGCGCCGGTGAGCGGTACGTCACCAACGGGCTCCAGCGCGCCCGTCCCGGCCTGCCGGTCACGCCGCTGACGGGCGGGCCGCCGGCGGCGTCCGGGGAAGGGTGATGCTGCCGCGGTTCTTCATTCACCGCCCGGTCTTCGCCCTGGTCCTGTCGATCGTCGTCACCTTGCTGGGCGCGGTCGCGATCCCGGTGCTGCCGGTCGAGGAGACGCCCGACGTCACGCCGCCGACGGTGTCGGTCCGCGCGGTCTGGCCGGGGGCGAGCGCGCCGGTGGTCGCCGAGAACGTGGCGGTCCCCATCGAACAGCGCATCAACGGCGTCGACGACATGCTCTACCTGTCGTCGACCAGCGCCGACGACGGCTCGATGGCGGTGACCGTCACGTTCGAGGTAGGCGTCGACGTCGACATGGCGACGGTGCTGGTGCAGAACCGGGTGGCGGCGGCCGATCCGCTGCTGCCGGAGGAGGCGAAGCGGCAGGGGATCACCACCACGAAGCAGTCGACGAACATGGTGCAGATGGTCAGCCTGGTGTCGCCCGGCGGCCGCTACGACGACATCTACATCAGCAACTACATCAACCTGAACGTCACGGACGTCCTTTCGCGGGTGCCCGGCGTCGCCAGCGTGCAGGTGTTCGGGGCGCGCGACTACGGCATGCGCGTCTGGCTCGACCCGGCGCGGCTGAAGGCCCGCGGGCTGACCACCACCGACGTGGTCGCGGCCATCCGCAGCCAGAACGTGCAGGTGGCGGCGGGGCAGATAGGCGCGCCGCCGACCCCGTCGGGACAGAGCTTCCAGTACACCGTCAACGCCGCGGGGCGGCTGTCGGAGGTCGCCGAGTTCGAGAACCTGATCCTGCGGGTGGACGACGGCGCGATCCTCCGCCTGCGGGACGTCGCGCGGGTGGAGCTCGGCGCGCAGAACTACGCGACGTCGATGCGCCTGAACGGGCAGCCGTCGGTCGCCCTCGCGATCTACCAGTTGCCGGGCGCCAATGCGCTGGCCGTGGCCGACGGGGTCGAGGCGGCGATGGCGACGCTGGCCGAGAGTTTCCCGGACGGGCTGGAGCACCGCATCGCCTACGACGCGACCGGCGCCATCACCGCGTCGATCGAAGAGGTGGTCGTCACGCTGCTGATCGCCGTTCTGCTGGTGATCGGCACCGTCTACCTGTTCCTGCAGGACCTGCGCACGACGCTGATCCCCGCCGTCACGATTCCGGTCTCCCTGCTCGGCACCTTCGGCGTGATGCTGGCCCTGGGGCTGTCGATCAACACGCTGACCCTGTTCGGGCTGGTGCTGGCCATCGGCATCGTGGTCGACGACGCGATCGTCGTGGTCGAGAACACGATGCGCCTGATCGACACCGAGGGGCTGTCCGCGAAGGCTGCGGCCGCGCGGGCGATGGAGCAGGTCACCGGCCCCGTGGTGGCGACCACCCTCGTGCTGCTGGCGGTGTTCGTGCCGATCGCCATGATGGGCGGCATCACCGGCCGGCTCTACGCGCAGTTCGCGCTGACCATCTCGACGGCGACGGTGCTTTCGTCGTTCAACGCGCTGACCCTGAGCCCGGCCCTCTGCGCCCTGCTGCTGCGCCCCACGCCCGCCGGCCGCGGCGCCCTGTTCCGGTGGTTCAACCGCGGGCTCGACCGCGCCACCACGCTCTACGCCGGCGTCGTCGCCGGTCTCGTCCGGCGGGTCGCGGTCGCGATGGCGGTGTTCGCGGGCCTGCTGGCGGCGGGCTGGCTGGGGTTCGCCAGCGTCCCCGGCGGGTTCGTGCCGGACGAAGACAAGGGCACGGTCTTCGTCCACGTCCAGCTTCCCGACAGCGCGTCGCTCGAACGGACCGAGGCGGTGCTCGATCGGGTGACCGGGATGCTGACGACGGCGGTCCCCGGCGTGCGGGACGTCGTCACCATCGGCGGGTTCTCGCTGCTGACCGGCCTGAACGCCAGCAACACGGGCGCGGCCATCGCCGTGCTCGACGACTGGAGCCGGCGCAACGAGCCGGCGCTCCACGCGGCGGCCATCGCCGAGCGGGTCTCGGGCCTGCTCTTCCAGATGCAGGAGGCGGTCGCGTTCGGCTTCACGCCGCCGCCGATCACCGGCCTGGGCAACGCCGCCGGCTTCGAGTTCGTCCTGCAGGACCGCGGCGGGCTGGGGCCGCAGCAGCTCCAGACCTTCGCCGACGACCTGGCCGCGGCGGCCAACGGACACCCGGTCCTCGCGCGCGTGAACAGCGGTTTCCGCGCCAACGTGCCGCAGCTCGACCTCGACGTCGACCGGACGAAGACGCAGACGCTCGGCGTGGCGCTCGACGACGTCTTCGGCACCCTGCAGGCGTATCTGGGGTCCGCCTACGTGAACGACTTCAGCCGCTTCGGCCGCACCTACCGCGTCATGATCCAGGCCGACGCGCCGTTCCGCCGGCGCATCGACGACATCCGGGCGCTGGACGTGCGCGACGCCGAGGGCAACATGATTCCGCTCGGCACGCTGCTGGCGGTGCGCGACACCGTCGGGCCGCAGGCGGTCACGCGCTACAACCTGTTCCCGTCGGCCACCATCACCGGCTCTCCCCGCCCGGGGTTCAGCGCCGGGGAGGCGCGGCAGGCGATGGAGACCCTGGCGGCGCGCCTGCTGCCGCCGTCGATGGGCTTCGAGTGGACCGGGACCACCTACCAGCAGATCGCCGCCGGCAACCAAGCCCCGCTGCTCTTCGCGCTGGCGTTCGTCCTCGTGTTCCTCTTCCTCGCCGCGCAGTACGAGAGCTGGCTGATACCGGTGGCGGTGGTGCTCGCCATCCCGTTCTCGCTCATCGGCGCGTTCGGCGGCACCCTGCTGCGCGCCTACGACAACAACGTCTACACGCAGATCGGACTCGTGCTGTTGATCGGGCTTTCCGCCAAGACCGCGATCCTCGTCGTCGAGTTCGCGAAGCAGCTTCGGGAGCAGGAGGGGCGGACCACGCTCGACGCGGCCGTCGAGGCCGCGCGCCTGCGCTTCCGCGCGGTGCTCATGACCGCGGTCTCGTTCATCCTCGGCGTCCTGCCGCTGCTCGTCGCCGACGGCGCCGGCGCCGCGAGCCGGCGCGCGCTGGGGACGGCCGTCTTCTCCGGCATGGCGGCGGCCACGCTGCCGGGGGTGATCTTCATCCCGGTGTTCTACGTGCTCGTGCAGAAGATCCGCGATCGGCGGGCGCGCCCGGCCGGGCCGCCCGCCGCGGCGCCGCCCGCTCCGCCGGCGGGCGGGACGTCCGGTCACGGCGGCGCGGCCCGTTCCGCCGCCGGCGCGGTCCTGTTGGCCGCGGCGTGCGCAAGCGGGGCCTGCGCGACGGCCGGTCCGGACTACGTCCGCCCCGCATCGCCGCTGCCCGGCGGCGCGCCGGCGCCCGACGTCTGGCACGCCGCGGCGGTGGCGGGGCTCGACACCGGCGAGGCGCGGTTGCAGCGCTGGTGGGAGCTGTTCGACGACCCGACGCTGGTGGGGCTCGTCGACCGGGCGCGGACCGCGAACCTGGACGTGCGGCGGGCGGTGGCGCGCGTCCGGGAGAGCCGGGCGGCGGTGGCCGTGGTGGCGGGCGGGCGTCTGCCGGTGATCGACGCGGCGCCGGGCGTCTCCGTGAGCCGCGCCAGCCCCGCCGCGCTGCCCGCCGGCTTCGACCCGGCGGTCACCGTGTCGGCCACGGCCGGCGCGGCGCTGAGCTGGGAACCGGACGTCTTCGGCCGTGTCGGCCGCGGCGTCGAGGCGGCGATCGCCGACTACGACGCCGCGGTCGAAGACGTCCGGGACGTGCTGGTGTCCCTGTCGGCGGAAGTCGCGCTCCGCTACGTCGACGCGCGCACCACGCAGGAGCGGCTCGCCGTCGCGCGCGACAACCTGCGGGCGCAGGAGGAGAGCCTGCGGTTGACGCGGGATCGGTTCGACGCCGGTCTGACCTCCGCGCTCGACGTGGCGCAGGCGGAAACGAACCTCTACGACACTCGCTCCCGCATCCCGCCGCTGGAGCGGGCGCTGGCGTCGGCGTTCAACCGGCTGGCCATCCTGCTGGCGGAGGCGCCCGGGGCGCTGGCCGGCGAACTGCGGGACGGCGGCCCCATCCCGGCCCCGCGCGCGCCGGCGGCGGTGGGCATTCCCGCCGACCTCGTCCGCCAGCGGCCGGACGTGCGGCGGGCCGAACGGCGGCTCGCGGCGCAGACGGCGCGCATCGGGGTCGCGGCGGCCGACCTCTATCCGCGCTTCTCGCTCGGCGGCGCGTTCTCGTTCGACGTCGCCGACGTCGGCGAGCGGACGGGCTTCGGCTGGAACCTTCTGCCCGGACTCCGCTGGAACCTGTTCGACCGCGACCGCATCCACCGCCGCATCGACGTCGAGGAGGAGCGCGCGGCGCAGGCGCTGGCCGACTACGAGCGGACCATGCTCGCCGCGCTCGAGGACGTCGAGAACGCGATGGTGGCCTACGGCCGCGAGCAGGAGCGCCGCGTCCGGCTGCAGGACGCCGTGGCCGCGGCGCAGCGGGCGGTCGACCTGGTGCGCACGCAGTACGTCGCCGGCCTCACCGACTTCCAGAACGTGCTCGACAGCCAGAGGTCGCTCTTCAACCTCGGCGACCAGCTCGCGGATGCCAACGGCGCGGTGGTCGGCCACCTGGTGACGCTCTACCGCGCGCTGGGCGGCGGCTGGGACGTGGCCGACGCGCCGGCGCCGCCGGCCGGCGACGACCCGGGCGCCGCGGGGCCGGCGCCGCCGTCCTGAGCCGCACGCCCCGCGCGGCGAAGCAACTATAATCTCGCTGGCGCGCGCAGCCCGTCCCACTGCCCGAGGCGCGGCGGCTGCAGGCGGACGAGCGGCGGGTTCCCTCATGCCGACCTCACTCGACCGGGACGCCGTCAAGCGCCGGCTGGACGGCGGCGACCTGCGGGGCCTGTTCATCGAAGACCTCGGCTGGGACCACGGCGGCGCGGACGTCGAGGCCGAGGCCGCGGGGCGGACGTTCGCGCTCGAAGCCGTCGCCCACAAGCGCGGCATGGTCGCCTATCGCTGCCCCGCCGACTCGGACGAAGCCTTCCCCGACCACCCCACCCGCCAGAAGATCGAGAAGGCCGTCGCCCGCGCCGTCCGCGAGCACATCATCGTGTACGCCGCGCCCGGCGGCGCGCAGTACTGGCAGTGGGTCAAGCGCGAGCCGGGGCGCCCCGACCGCGCCCGCACGCACATCCGCCGCCCGGACCAGACGGGCGAGGCGCTGATCCGGAAGCTCGAACAGCTCGTCTTCACCCTGGACGAAGAAGAAGACCTCACCCTCGTCGACGTGTCCGGCCGGGTGCGCGCCGCCTTCGACGTCGAGAAGGTGACCCGCCGGTTCTACGACCGCTTCCGGCAGGAGCACCGCGCGTTCCTGGGCTTCATCGAAGGCGTCGCGGCGGCCGCCGACCGGGAATGGTACGCCTCGCTGATGCTCAACCGGATGATGTTCATCTACTTCATCCAGAAGCGCGGCTTCCTCGACAGCGACCCCGACTACCTGCGCAACCGTCTGGCGCGCGTGCGCGGCGCCGGAGGCGGCGGCCGGTTCCACCGCTTCTACCGGCTGTTCCTGCTGCGCCTGTTCCACGAGGGCCTGGGCCAGCCCGCGGCCGAGCGCGCCCCGGAGCTGGCCGAACTGCTCGGCCGCATCCCCTACCTGAACGGCGGCCTGTTCGACGTCCACGATCTGGAGCGCGACAACCCCCGCATCGGCATCCCCGACGAAGCCTTCGAGCGCATCTTCGCGTTCTTCGACGCGTACGACTGGCACCTCGACGACCGGCCGCTGCGCCGGGACAACGAGATCAACCCCGACGTGCTCGGCTACATCTTCGAGAAGTACGTCAACCAGAAGCAGATGGGGGCCTACTACACGAAGGAGGACATCACCGGTTACATCAGCCGCAACACCGTCGTCCCCTTCCTGTTCGACCGCGCGAAGAAGGACTGCGCCATCGCCTTCGGGCCCGGCGGCGGCGTGTGGCGGCTGCTGTCCGACGACCCCGACCGTTACTTCCACGAAGCCGTGCGCCACGGCGTCACGTGGGACGTCAACTGCAAGGCAGGTGGGCAGGCGCTCGCCGAGCCGCGCGCGCTGCCGCCCGACGTCGCGGCCGGCGTGGACGACGCGGCGCGGCGCGGCGGCTGGAACGAACCGGCCCCGCCCGACTACGGCCTGCCGACCGAGACGTGGCGCGAGCACGTCGCCCGCCGCCGGCGCCATGAGGAGGTCCGCGCCCGGCTCGCCGCCGGCGAGGTCGCGTCCGTCAACGACCTGATCACCTACAACCTGGACGTCGAGAAGTTCGCCCAGGACGTCGTCGCCGCCAGCGAGGGGCCGGAGCTGGTCCGCGCCTTCTGGAAGGCGCTGCGCGGCGTCTCCGTCCTCGACCCGACGTGCGGCTCCGGCGCGTTCCTGTTCGCCGCGCTCAACGTCCTGGAGCCGCTGTACAACGCCTGCCTCGACGCCATGCGCGGCTTCCTCGACGACGCGGAGCGTTTGCCGCGTCCGCGCCGCCCCGAGTACCTGCGCGACTTCCGCGCGGTGCTGGAGCAGGTGGGCCGGCACGCCAGCGAACGCTACTTCGTCCTCAAGTCGATCGTCATCGACAACCTGTACGGCGTCGACGTCATGGAAGAGGCCGTCGAGATCTGCAAGCTGCGCCTGTTCCTCAAGCTGGTGGCGCAACTCGACGGCTACGAGCAGATCGAGCCGCTGCCCGACGTCGACTTCAACGTCCGCGCCGGCAACACGCTGGTCGGCTTCACGTCGCTCGACGAGGTGAAGCGGACCCTGGGCGCGGACCTGGTGAAGCAACTGTCGCTGCCGCAAATCGAGGAACGCGCGGAGGTCGCCGACCGGGCCTTCCGCCAGTTCCGCGCCATGCAGACCGAGCACGGCATGGAAGCCGGCGCGCACGCCGGCGCCAAGCGGGAGCTGCGCCGCCGGCTCGACGAGCTGCGGGACGAGCTCGACGAGTACCTGGCCGGCGACTACGGCGTGAAGTCGGGGAACCGGGGCGCGTTCCGGAAGTGGCGCGAGAGCCACCAGCCGTTCCACTGGTTCGTCGAGTTCCACGGCATCATGAACGGCGGCGGGTTCGACGTGATCATCGGGAACCCGCCCTGGAGGGAACTGTCCGCTGTCAAGAAGGACTACAACGTATTGGGATATCAAACGGAAAAATGCGGCAATCTTCACGGACTCTGCACTGAGAGAAGTCTGAAACTGACGACAACGGGCGGGCGGTTCAGCTTCATTGTTCAGCTCCCGATGGTGAGTTCTTCGCGCATGGGTTCGCTGCGCGACGTGCTGCGGGAGAGCACGGCGGACTTGTACATTGTCCCGTTCGACGATCGCCCGGGAAAGCTCTTTGACGGACTGCAACATTGCCGAAGCGTTATCTTTATCGCCCACCGGCCCAAAGCGGCACGGCACGATTCCAACCTCCGCACTACTCGTTACCAAAGATGGCACGCGGGCGCACGAGACCAACTTTTTCATGGAATTCAATATCCCACGCACGGGGCGGAAGGGGTTGATCTGGGAATATTCCCAAAGTACGGTGGCGAGACCGAGCGAAAAATCTTCGCGCGGATCGCGGCGGCGGACTCTCAGATAGCCTCGTTGCGTGTCGAGCACAGGACGAAGGCGTTCATTTTCTACCAGGAAGCAACTCAGTACTGGACGAAAGTTACGTTCGGACTTCCCTATTTCCAAAAGAACAGTGTCGTTTGCGCCCCGGCGCACGGTCGGTATGTCTATTTCCCGGATTCAAGGACGGCTCACGCTGTATGCGCGATCCTGAACAGCTCGATTTTCTATGCTTATTTTATCGCTCATGGAGATTGTTTTCATCTCAGCGACAAGCTCGTAAACAACTTTCCGATCACGAGGGACATGGCCCAGGACACAGCTTTGGTTCGACTGAACAAGAAGTTGATGCGCAATTTGCGAACAGGAGCGGCGAACAAGACGATTCAGACGCGGGACGGCGACACGATTGAATATGCCGAGTACTTTGCGTACAAGTCCAAATTCATCATGGACGAAATCGATCTGACGTTGGCGAAGCACTACGGCTTCACGGACGAGGAGTTGGACTTCATCATCAACTACGACATCAAGTACCGCATGGGCCGCGAAAACGCCGGCCGGACGCGCGGGAAGTGAAGCCGGACGTGCGCGCCAGAGCGGACGCGGTCCATGCGGCGACCGGGCGCGCGGGGAATGAAACCGGGCGTGCGCCGCCGCGAGCGCCGCGCCCGCGGCCCGCGAAAGCGCGGCCCAGTCGCGCGGGGAGTGAAGGACCGCGGCGCCGCGGAGCCAGGGCGCGGGCGCGTGGCGGGCCGGGCGCGCTGCGGCCGGGCCGGCAAGGGCGGTCCCGAAGCGGCAGCGCGGCCGCGGCGAACGTGAACGACGATGGAATGGTCTGACGTCGAGCGGCGCATCGGCGCCGGCGAGGACGCGCGCACGGAGTTCGAGCGCGGCATGGGCGATCTGCGCGCGATCGGCCGGACCCTGTGCGCGTTCGCCAACGGTGTCGGCGGACTGCTCGTGCTCGGCGTCGACGACGACCGGACGGTGGTCGGCGTCGGCGCGGACCCCGACGATGTGCAGGAGCGGTTGACGAGCCTGCTCCATACCGGGTGCGGAAAGCCGGTCACCGCGCGGTGCGGGCGGCGGGACACGGGCGGCGGGTGGGTGCACTGGGTCGACGTGCATCGCCACCAGCGGGGTTGCGAGCCGTTCTCGCACGACGGCCGGTTCTGGATTCGCCGCGGCCGGGCGACGGCGGCGCCGTCCCCGTCGGAGCTGCAGGAGCTGCTGAACGCCTTCGGCTTCGTCCTCACCGAACGGCAGATCATCCCGTCGGCCGTGGTCGACGACGTCGACTTCGGCGCCGTGCGCGCCTTCATGAAGGCGCAGGGGCTGGAAACGGACGCTGCGCCGCAACCGGCGCGCGAGGACGACCTGCGCAACGCCAGCGTCGCCGAGGAGCTCGACGGCGTGCTGCGCCCCACGCTGTACGGCCTGATGGTGTTCGGCCGCGACCCGCAGGCGTTTCCGCATACGCTGAGTCTGTTCGTGCAGTGCGCCGCGTACGGCGGCGTCGATCAGGCCGCGGACGTGCTGAGCGCCGGGGAAGGCCGGGGCCGCCTGGAGGACCAGGTGCAGCGGGCGGTCGGCTGGTTCCGCGGCCTCGGCCGGCGCGAAGTCTACGACGGGCTCCGGCGCCGGGACGTGCCGCCGATGCCCGAGTCGGCCCTGCGCGAGGCGCTGGTCAACGCGGTCATCCACCGCGACTACGCCCTCACCGGCTCGCAGATCCTGCTGGAGGTGTTCGACGGCCGGATCGCGGTGACCAGCCCGGGCGCCCTGCCGAACCACATGACGGTGGAGCAGGCGCGGCGCGGCGGCGCGCCCCGCTCGCGCAACGAGATGATGGCCAACGCGATGGTCGTCCGCGGCCTGATGGAGCGCCGCGGGCGGGGCTGGCTGACGATGCGGCACGCGATGGCGCGCTTCAACGGCACCGAGCCGGAGCTGGTCAACGACGAGCGCGACCGCTTCGTCCGGGTGACGTTCCGCACGGGAACCGGCGACCGATCATGAGCCGTCTGCAACGGTCGAACGGCGACGACTACCCGGAGGCGGCGCTGAAGCACCTGCAGGACGCGGCCGCGCTCGTCCGGGGCCGGCGGTTCGACGGCGCGGCGTACCTGGCCGGGTACGTGGTCGAATGCGCGCTGAAGACGCTGATCCAGGTGGAGTCGGGTCAGGCGCGGCGCGGTCACGAGTTGACGAGCCTGCTCGACGAGTTGGACGTCCTCGCGGTCCACGCGAAGACGCGCACCGGACGGCTCTACGTGGGCGCGGAGGCGTCCTTCAAGGCGGCGGACGTTCGCGCCTGGACGCCGGAGATGCGGTACCGCGGCCCGCGAGACGCCGGAGACGCTTCGAGAGTCGCCGAAACGTGGCTTCGGGAGGCGCGCTCCGCGTACGAGCGGATCGTCGGGAGCCTGATCCTCGAAGGAGCGATCTGATGCAACACCTGGACGACGCCCACGCGCGCGCCGAGCGCGAACTCGCGGCGTGGGTCGGGCGCAAGCCGAGCGGAAAATGGCGCGTCCTGCTCGTCAAGGACGTGCTGGCCAGGCTGCGCGTCGTGCTCTGGTGTCCGTCGGACGAGTGGGAATCGTCCACCGCCGAGGTCGATCGCACGCTGCGCGAAGCCGCGACCGCCTTCTGGTCGGGAAACGTGCTTCGAGGCCGGACCGGGCGCCATCCCGACGCCGGATGGCAGAAGAAGGCGTGGGCGCAGGCGGCCCCCCGCGACGAAGACGGCCGGCTCGGGGTTCTGGAGCGGCGGTTGGGCAAGACCGGCTGGTTCGAGGCGCCGGACGCTCCGCCGTGGGCGGCAGGCGGACGGGGAGCGCGCGGGAGGAAGGCTCCGGCGATTGTGCTGTTCTATTCGTTCAAGGGCGGCGCCGGCCGGTCGACGGCGCTGGCCGCGGCGGCGTTGCAGTTGGCCGCCGCCGGCGAGCGGGTCACGGTGGTCGACGCCGATCTCGATGCGCCGGGCGTCGGGTCGCTGCTCGCCGGGCGCGACGGCGCCGTCGCTTCGTTCGGAGTCGTGGACTATCTGCTGGAGCGGCGGGTCGGCGGTGACGGGAACCCGCTCGACGTCGGCGACTATCACCACCGTCACGTGACCGATTCTTCGGCCAGCGCCGGTGACGTCTTGGTGTTTCCCGCCGGGACGTTCGACGAACGTTATGTCGAGAAGCTCGCGCGCATCGACTACGGCGCGCCCCCGGACGGCGCCGACCATCCGTTCGTGTCCCTGCTGAAGCAGATACGCCGGGATCTCGAACCGGGCTGGATTCTGGTGGACGCCCGCGCCGGGCTCGGCGAGGTCTCCGGGTTCCTGACCGGTGGTCTGTGTCACGTGCACGTCCTGTTCGGTACCTTGGCGGACGCAAGCTGGCGGGGACTGGAACACATTCTCGAACGGATCGGCGGTGACCGCGTGCGCGCCGGCCAGCGGCAGGCGAACTGCGTGCTTGTGGCGACCATGGTGCCGCAATCCGACGTAGTACAGTTCAAGGAGTTGGTGGAGCGGTTCACGGATCGGGCGCGCGAGGTCTTCAGTGAACATTATTACGCGGATCCCGCCGAGTTCGATGCGTCGGACGACTTCTGGACGCTGGCCGACCTCGACAGCACGGAAGCGCCGCATGTTCCCGTCGTGGCGCCCTATGACGAACGGCTGGCCACATTCCGCGACCTGAACGAGGTCGCGGAACGGATTCTGCTCGGCGAAGAACGGTACCAGCAACTTGCGAGCCGCTTGCGCTACGCGGCGAGCAGCTTCAGAGGGAGCGGCAGATGACGAGTGGCGCAAGGCGTCTCACCAAGGAAAACTGCCGGGCGTTGCGTCACGAGCTGACCGACCTGGGCTACGGGCAGGCCGATCACGAAACGCCGGAGCAGATTGCGCAACGCTTGTATCCCGTACCCGATCACCTGCGCGCCCTCGATCCGAACGTGGTCCTGGTGGTCGGCCCGAGAGGTTCCGGCAAGACCGCCTTGTTCAAGGCATCCTTCTCCAACAACCCGGACCTGGTGCGCGCGGTCGCCGCGCGCATTCCGAAGACGCCGGCCCTGCATACTCAGCCCGACGCCGACGAGTGGGTGGCGGCGTATCCGGCGGCGATGCACTTTCCCGATACGCAGGCGCTCGTGAAGTGCGCCGGGTCGGACGAAGACGCGAAGAAAATCTGGCACGCCATGCTGGTGCGGCGCGTCGCCGGTCGGTTCGACGGGGGCCGGAAGGAGAGGCTGAAGCCGATTCTGGAGCCTATGGCTGCGGACCTGCCCGAGATCCTCTCCGCGTACGACGCGCCGGAGAACAACCCCACGGCCGCCCTCGACGCACTTGAGCAGACACTTCAGCAGGCGGATCGCCGGATAGTCGTCGGCTACGACGAACTCGACACCCTGGGCGGTTTCGACTGGAAGTTGATGATCCGCATGGTGCGCGGACTCGTCGCCTTCTGGTCCGACTACAGCCGGCGCTGGCAGCGGATCCGCGCCAAGATATTTCTCCGGTCCGACCTGTTCCGCCGGCACGCGGGCATGGGGACTGCCGACTTCGCCAAGCTCGCGGCCACGCGGGCCGAGCTTCGGTGGTCCGACGCGGCTCTGCTCGGCATGCTGGTGAAGAGGATTGCCAATACGTCCGCCGACCTGGCCGAATACTGCAAGGGATCCCGCATCAAGTTCGACGTCGACGACGTGCTGGGGCGGCTGCCTCGGATCGGGACACCGGACGACGCCTTCCCTCTGCTGCACCGGCTGGCCGGCGAGTACATGGGCGCGGGGATGAAGAAGGGATACGTCCGCAACTGGCTCCTGGCCCACCTGCGCGACGGCAACAGCGAAATCAGCCCGCGGTCGCTGGTGCGCCTCGTCGAGCAGGCGGCCCGCAAGGATAACGTGAACCAGTCCCTGCGCCCGCCCCGGTTGCTCCACCCCACCGCGCTCCGGCAAGCGCTCGACGACGTGTCGGACGGTCATGTAACGCAGGGCATCTCCAGCGAGTGGCCGTGGCTGGAAGGCGTACGAAAACGGCTCGCGGTCGACAGACTCGTGCCTTGGGAGCGGCAGCGGCTTGTCGACCTGCTCGACACCGAATGGGACGACTCCTGGGGAGCGTCCGACCGGGAAATCCGCCCGCCCGTGGACCGGCCGGCCGACTTCCTCGATTACTTGATCGAGATCGGCGTGTTCCGTCGCCGCTCCGACGATCGCGTCGACGTGTCGAGCCTCTATCTGTCCGGTCTCGGCCTGCGGCGCAAGGGCGGTGTCAAGCTGGGGCCGAGGCGCCCGCGCGCGGCACGGAGCGGCCCCCCCATCCGGCCGAGCCGCCCATGACCGAACCGGCCTCCGACACCGTCCTCGACCGCCTGCTCGCCAGCCTCCGCGCCCGCGGCCCGTTAGAGCGCCGGTTGGGCGCGCGAGGAGTGAAGAACGCGGCACGCAGAGCCAGGGCCCGGGCGCGCGGCGGCCCGGGCGCGCGGGGAGTGAAGCTCCGGGGTCCAGGCGCCCGAGGCGATCGAGTGCGCGGTCGGGCGCGCGGGGAGTGAAGCCGAGCGTGCGGGCCGGCGCGGACGCGGTCCATGCGCCGACCGCGCGGGGAGTGAAGACGATGCCCAGGAAGACGGTCTACATCGAGACGTCGGTGGTGTCCTACCTGACGGCTCGACCCACGGCGGACCTGATGGCGGCCGCTTGGCGGGCGATCACCACCGACTGGTGGGAGACACGGCGCAGTCGGTTCGACCTCCGCACGTCGGGCGTCGCGATCGACGAGGCCGGCAAGGGCGATCCCGAAGCGGCGGCGCGGAGGCTGGCGGCGCTGCGCGGGATTCCGGTGCTGGCGGTCACCGAGACCGTGGACGAGTTGTCGGAGAGGCTGATTCGAGAGGGAGCGATTCCAGCCAGGGCCGTGAACGACGCGGTTCAAGTGGCCGTGTCGGCCGTTCACGGCGTCGACTTTCTGCTGACGTGGAACTTCCGGCATCTCGACAACGCGGAGACGAAACCGGTGATGCGAAGCGTCTGCGCCCGGTACGGATACGCTTGTCCCGAGATCTGCACGCCGGGGGAACTCATGGGAGGACGGGAAGATGGCGGATGAGATCATCGAGGAACTGTGGCGGATCAAGGACGACACGGCGCGGGAGCACGGCTACGACGTCCGGCGGTTCGCCGCCTATATTCGGAGCCGCGAGCGGGAGAGGGAGGCTCGGGAAGCGCGCGCGGCGACGGGGGGCGGCGAATCGGAGTCGGCGGACGGGCGGCAGGCGGGGGAGGGCGGCCCGGCGCCGGAGATTTTCTGGCAGCCGACTCGATACCGGGCCTCCTCCGAAGAGGGGTGAGCGGCGCAGGGGCCGGGGCTTCTCGTGCGAAGCGCCGTGCGGGGGCGTGATGGGCTTCGGAGGTGAAGACGGCATGAGCCGGAGCGACGAGGGACGGCGGTCAGGGCGCGGGGGCGCGATGCTCGACCCGGGCGTGCTGGACGACGTCGTTCGGCGCATCGTCGCGGTCGCGCGGCCGGAACGCATCATCCTGTTCGGCTCCGCCGCCCGGGGCGAGATGGCCCCCCACGGCGACGTCGACCTGCTGATCGTGAAGCGGGGAGCGCATCGACGAGATCTGGCCGGCCGGATCTACGAGAACCTGTACGGCGTCGGCGCGGCCGTCGACGTGGTCGTGGTCACTCCCGCGGCCGTCGAGCGCTACAGGAACAATCACGCGCTCGTGATCAAGCCGGCGCTCGACGAGGGGCGGGTCGTGTATGAGTCCTCCTGAGCGGTTTCCTCCCGGCGACCCGCGGGAATGGCTGAATCGCGCGAAGAGCAATCTCGCACAGGCGCGTGCCCGCGTGCCGGGCGCCTACCTCGAAGACCTGTGCTTCGGCGCGCAACAGGCGGCGGAGAAGGCGCTCGAGGCCGTGTTGATTTCGCGGGGCGTGAAGTTTCCGTACGTGCATGACCTGGCGCGGTTGACGGACATCCTCGAGTCGCGGGGAGAATCCGTTCCGGATGCGGTCAGGCGCGCCGCGGGACTGACGCGCGTTACGCCGTGCAGACGCGGTATCCGGGATTGGAAGAGCCGGTTTCGGAACAGGAGTACGCCGAGGCCGTGGCCAAGGCCGAGGCCGTCGTGCAATGGGCGGAGGGGTGTCTGTGACCGTCGCGGCGCACGGCGGACGCGAGGCCGGATCACGGCACGACGTCGACCAGTGCGGTGGCGCTGTCGCGTCTCCAGCCGTTCGTGCACGGGAAGTTTTGTCGACGTGAAACAGAACCGATCCGGCCCCGGACGGACCGACCGCGGTCGAGAAGGGCGGAGACGGTCGTCCCGATGATTCGCGTCGAGGTCGAACCGGCCCTGCTGCGCTGGGCGCGCGAGCGCGCCGGCCTGAGCGTGGACGCGCTCGCGGCGCGGTTCCCGAAGGCCGGGGCGTGGGAGCGCGGCGAGGCGCGGCCCACGCTCAAGCAGATCGAGCGCTTCGCGAAGGCGACGTTCACGCCCGTCGGCTTCCTGTTCCTGGAAGAGCCGCCGGTCGAGCGCGTGCCGATCCCCGACTTTCGCACGGTCGCCGGCCCCGCGCCGGTCCGTCCGAGCGCCGGCCTGCTCGACACCGTGTACCTCTGTCAGCAGCGTCAGGCCTGGTACCGGGATTTCGCCCGGTCGGAGGGCGCGCCGCCGCCGGCGTTCGTCGGCTCGGCGCGCGTCGCCGACGACGTCGTTTCGACTGCCGCGGACGTCCGGCGCGTGTTGGGAGTCGACCTGGAGCGGCGCCGGCGTCTGCCGACGTGGACCGACGCGTTGCGGCTGTTCATGCGGCAGGCCGACGAAGCGGGCGTCCTGACGATGGTGAGCGGCGTGGTCGGCGGCGACAACCGGCGCCCTCTCGACCCGGACGAGTTCCGGGGCTTCACCCTGGCCGACCCGGCCGCGCCGCTGGTCTTCGTCAACGGCGCGGACACCAGGGCGGCGCAGATGTTCACGCTGGCCCACGAACTGGCGCACGTCTGGCTGGGGCGGTCGGGCGTCTCCGACGCCGGGGCGGTGGAGGTTCCGAACCAGGAAGTCGAACGCTGGTGCAACCGCGTGGCGGCGGAGGCGCTCCTGCCGCTCGGCGTATTGCGGGAAACGTACGACCGGAATGCCGATCCGCGGGGCGAGGCCGCGCGTCTGGCCCGCCTCTTCAAGGTCAGCACGCTGGTCGTCCTGCGGCGCATCCACGACGCCGACGGTCTGACGCGAAGCGCGTTCCGCGCCGCGTACGACGCGGAGCTCGGACGCCTGCGGGCGGCTTCGGCCGGCGGCGGCGGCGACTTCTACCTGACGCTCGGCGCGCGCGTCGGCCGACGGTTCGCCCGGGCCGTCGTGACCAGCACCCTGGAGGGGCGCACGTCGTTCACCGAGTCCTTCCGCCTGCTCGGGTTCCGAAGGATGGCGACCTTCAATCGACTGGCCGGCCATCTGGGTATCGACGTCCGATGACGTACCTTCTCGACGCCGACGTTCTCGTTCGGGCGAAGAACCAGCACTACGGGTTCGATTTCTGTCCGGCGTTCTGGGACTGGTTGATCGCGGGCAACCACGCGGGCAGGGTCTTCAGCGTAGAGAAGGTGAACGACGAACTTCAGCGCGGCGCCGACGAACTTTCGGAATGGGCCGCGGACCGGGGGGCCTCGTTCTTTCTGCCGCTCGATGAATCGGTGGTTCCGACGCTGGCCGCCGTCAGCGCGTGGGCCACCAGCCGGCAATATACGCCGGCGGCCGTCAGTACCTTCCTGCAGGCGGCGGACTATTATCTGGTGGCGCAGGCGCGGGCCGGCGGGCATGCGGTGGTCACGCACGAAGTGGCGTCCGTCTCCGTCAACAGGATCAAGATTCCCGATGCCTGCGACGGACTCGACGTCGCGTGCGTGACGCCATACGGGATGCTGCGCCGGGAGCGGGCGCGGTTCATCCTGGAGCCTTCTCCATGAGCGTCAGCGGCGGCGGTCAGGGTGCGGGCGGCGCGATGCTCGACCCGCGCGTGCTGGACGACGTCGTTCGGCGCATCGTCGCGGTCGCGCGGCCGGAACGCATCATCCTGTTCGGCTCCGCCGCCCGGGGCGAGATGGGGCCTCACGGCGACGTCGACCTGCTGGTCGTGAAGCAGGGAGCGCATCGACGAGATCTGGCCGGCCGGATCTACGAGAACCTGTACGGCGTCGGCGCGGCCGTCGACGTGGTCGTGGTCACTCCCGCGGACGTCGAGCGCTACGGGAACAATCACGCGCTCGTGATCAAGCCGGCGCTCGACGAGGGGCGGGTCGTGTATGAATCGTCCTGAGCGGTTTTCCGCCCGTCTCGGTGCGACGCGGTGCTTTCACCACGGGCTGTGAAGTACGGACTGGCCCGGGAGGAGTGATGTACAAGTACGAGATCATCCTCTACTGGAGCAACGACGCCGCCGCGTTCGTCGCCGAAGTGCCGGAACTCCCGGGCTGCATGGCGCACGGCCGCACACGGGAGGAGGCGCTCCGGGAAGTCAACGAGGCGATGCGCCTCTGGGTCGAGACCGCCCGGGAGAGCGGAGATCCGGTGCCGGAACCGAAGCGCGAACGCCTGATGCTCGCCTGAGCCACGGGCTGCCGGGCCGGCCTCGACGCACATGGCTTCGATCTCGTCTCTCGACGGGCTGTCACGGCACGACGGCGACCAGCCCGGCGTCGATGATCCTGCGGTCCCGCGTCAGCAGCGTCGCGCCGAGCACACGGGCCGTCGCCACGAGAATCCGATCCGCCGGGTCCCGATGGAACGAATCGGGCAGCGCGGCCACCGCTTCCGCGATCGCCGGCGAAATCCCCTGTCGCCGGACGAGCGGCGGCGCCGTCGCCTTCTCCAGCCATTCGCGCAACGGAATGGTCAGGCGGATGCGTCCCAGGCTGTGCAGGGTCGCCACTTCCCAGAGCGAAATATCGGATACCAGCAAGGGCGACCCGGCGTCGGCCGAGGCCGCCGCGGCGCGCTGGGCGGCCGAGAGTCGCCGCCGGTCGTTGAGCCACCACACCAGCACGTGCGTGTCCAGCAACGCCGTCATCGGCGCAGGCTCTCCCAGTCGTCCTCCGGAACCACCGGTCCGACGATGTCGCCGACCACGGTGACCGTGCCTTCCAGCTCCGTCTGGGGATGCTCGGCAGCCGTTCGTGTCGTCGGTGACAGCTCGGCGACCGGTTGCCCCCGTTTCAGGATGAGCACCCTTTCGCCGGTGGCCTGCACTCGGTCGAGAATGGCCAGGCACCGAGCCTTGAAGTCCGACGCGTTGATGGTCTCCATGTGACCAGACTACGTGACCAGTCGTGAACGGTCAAGGGCGCCCGGTCGGGTCGGCGTCGGCGGACTGATCGACGCCGCATCGGCCGGCTATCGAAGCGGCGAGGGCCTTGAAGTCCGCGTAGCAGTCCTGCACGGCGTAGATGTGGCCGCCGAGGGCGCCGTCGGCCGCGCGGAGCTGAAACATGGGCTTGCGGGCCTCGTGAGCCATCGCCATCAGGCTGCGATAGTGCTTGAGCGTGGCCAGGCACTCGGCGTCGTCGCCTGTCGACGGCGGGCCGTCGACGGGTTCGTCGAGCGCTTCGCGACGGTAGACGTTCGGAATCCGCTTGATCCACTTCTGATATGCCTGCACGGGGCGCCCCGCCCGCACCGCGTGCTGCATCACGACGTAGCCGGCCGGCTCTATTTCCGCGGGCGGCAGCGAGAGATCGGGATCGTCGGGGCGACGATCGAGGCGGTCGCGCCAAGCCCGGCGCCACTCGCGAAGCGTCGGTCCGACGTTTCGGAGCGCCTGGAGGGAGAACAGGTCCGGCGCTAGCGGAAGGACCACGAAATCCGCGGCGACGATCGCCGCGCGGTTGATCGCGCCCAGGTTCGGACCGACGTCGATCAAGGCCAGGTCCGCGTTCCGTTGTCCGGCGGCGTCGAGAATCGTGCGGTGAAACGCCGACTCGGTGCGAAACGCGGATTCGTCGCGGTCGAGGCAGGCCGGCCATGCCGCGGACAGCTTCGCCTCGAAACTCGACAGCCCCAGGTCGCCGACGATCAAGCCGAGGTTGGCGGCGAGGTGTTCGACGTGCGGTTCCCGGACGTCTCCCAGGCCGCGCAGAATCGGCGAGACCGCTCCGAGAATGCTGTCCGGATGGTCTCCTTCGGGCCAGAGCCGTTCGAGCCGGTCCTCGTCGAGGCAGATGCTGCTCAGGTTCGCCTGCGGGTCGAGGTCGACGGCGAGCGCCGAAAATCCGAGCTCGGCGTACATCCAGGCCAGGTGGTATACCAGGGTGGTCTTGCCGACTCCTCCCTTGTTGTTGAAGAACGCGATCGTCTTCACGGCGCCCTCCGGAGGGTCGCCAGCACGTGCGAGGGGTCGAATTCGAATTCCGCCTCGGGATTGCCGTTCCGGCGCAGCGCTTCCTGCGCGCGGAAGACGCCGCGTCCGAACGCGTTGACGTACCCCAGCGTGGCCAGGGCCTCGGACAGGACCGGATTGCGGTAATCCGTCTGCCGCGGAAAGTTCTCGGGCGCCGCCGCGCCGTACAGTCCGCCGGGATTCTGGATCTCCACGCGGTCGTCGTACCAGTTGAACCGGACCGGGGCGTTCGACTCGTACGACCGGTGCATGATCGCGTTCAGCAGCAGCTCGCGGACCGCCACTCGGGGGTAGTCGGCCACGGTGCGCTCGCGGAGCGCGGTCGCGGGCACCGGACGGGGCGGCGCCGGCAGCGAAACGAAGGTCTCCAGGTCTCTCAGCACGGAAATCAGGTCGCCGCTGAAGCTCTTCTCGGCGATCGGGGCGTCCGCCATCGTCGTCCCCGCCCAGCGGACGAACTGCACGCGGGCGCCGGGAATCCAGCGCAGGGAATCGCGGCCGAACAGCAGGACGGCCGCGTTCGTCGGGCAGCCGGCGGCGAGGTCGTACAGCCGCAGCGAAGCCATCTGTTCGGGCCGGGGGCGGTCGTTTTCCTCGATCACCGAGCGGTCCACGGCGGCGGGCAGGTAGGTGACCAGGAACAGATCGAGAACCAGATCGTCCATCGCGCAACCGATGCACGGACGCACGTCGAAGGTCCGCTGCGAGGCGGTCCGCCTCTCGGTCAGAATGCGTTCTTCCTGCCGGTTCGCGCTCCGGCGGGACGGACCGACGCGGATCCACGCCCTGCCCTTGTAGCGGACGGGGGGCAGGTCGGAAGGCAGAACTTCCACGACGGCCAGATCGCCTTCCGCCAACGGGTACTTCCGGATGGTCATCGCCGGCAGCGGCTCGATGTTGACGTTGGAGCGCAGCGCCGCCAGATTCTTCAGCAGGTCGTCGGTGACGGTCAGGCCGTCGGGCGTGCCGTCGTCGCGCATCCCGATGATCAGATAGCCCGGCTGACCGCTGTTGGGAAAGTCGTTGGCGAAGGCGCAGACGGCTTCGCCGAACTTGTCGGTGTTCGTCGTCGAAGTCGTGAACTCCGCGTGATCGGACTCCCCGTCCTCGATCAACGCGAGCAGTTCGTTCAATGTCGGCAAGAAGTCGCTCCTGCTTCAGCGCCCGCCGGGCAGGGCGAAGCGGTCGCGGCGGGGTGGTCGGTGGGCGGCGCGGCGGAGGCCGCCACGCAACGCTGGGCGGCCGAGAGCTGACGGTCGTCGAGCGACCACGCCAGCACGTGCGTGTCCAGCAACGCCGTCATCGGCGCAGGCTCTCCCGGTCATCCTCCGGAACCGCCGATCCGACGACGTCGCCAACCACGGTGACCGTGCCCTCCAGCTCCGTCCGGGGATACTCGCCCCCCGTTCGTGTCGCCGGCGACGGCTCGGCGGCCGGCCGACCCCGTTTCAGGATGAACACCCTTCGCCCGTGGTCTGCGCATGGTCGAGAATGGTCAGGCACCGAGCCTTGAAGTCCGAGGCGTCGATGGTTCCACGTGATCAGGCTGCGTGACCAGTCATGACCGGGGCAAGGGTGACCGCGCGTTGATGGTCTCCATGTTACCGTCACCCGAGGGGCCGTGCAGACGACGGCAGGGCCGGCGGTTCGTGGGCGTCGGTCGGCTCGGGCGGAAGACCCGCGCCGCCCGAGTGCAGACGATGGAAGGGCCGGCGGTTCGTGGGCGTGACTCCAGCACGATCGGACGCGGCGGAATCCGGGGGCCGAAGAAGGCTGACGCCCGACGCGCCCGGCTATCCCGCGGCGCTGCGGCGGCGTGTCCCGGGCGGGCGGCCGGTTCCGGTCACGGCCTGGGGCCGCCTCGACGCGCTCGGCGGGCCGCTGCTCGGCTTCTTCTGTTCGGTGCGCGCCCGTGGCGACGCGCTGCTCGAGACCTACGACCTGGCGCGGGCGCTCCGCGGTCGGGACGTGACGCTGGTCGGCGGGTTCCAGTCGCCGATGGAAAAGGAGTTTCTCGACCTGCTGCTGCGCGGGTCGGCGCGGGCCGTCCTGTGCCGGCGCGGGGAATCGGCGTCATGCGGCTCTCGCCGGCGCGGAAGGCGGCTCTCGCCGACGGCCGCCTGCTCGTCCTGTCGTTCTTCGACGACACCCTCCGCCGCCCGACCGCCGCCATCGCCGCCGAACGCAACGCCCGCGTCGCCGCTCTCGCCGGCCGGTTGCTGGTCGCCCACGCCGAACCCGGCGGCAAGACCGAGCGGCTGTGCCGGGACGCCCTGGCCCGCGGCCGGCGGGTGTTCACGCTCGACTCGCCGGACAACGCCCATCTCATGGCGCTCGGCGCCGCGCCCGTGTCGGCGAACGACCCGGCGCCCCTGCTGGCGGAGGGAACCGGATCGTTCACCTGATCTCGTGCTTTCGCGCCGGTCGGGACTCTCGTAGCCGGCGTGACGGCGCCTTGGCAACCGTCATGGCCGCGGGTCGCCGGCTACTTCCGCAGGGGATGAAGGGCGGCCCGCGACGGCGCCTGCGGGGACGGCGCCACCACTGAAACGACGACCACTGTCCCGCCTCCGCCGCACATCGTGCACCCGTCGGCGCCGGCGCGCAGAGACTCCGCCCGCGCGGGTGTTTCTGGACTGGAAATGACTGCGTCAGCTTGCGTGTCAGCCGCGTCAGGGGGCGGGCCGCGTCAACCCGTGACCGGCCGGGAGGCTGTCGCCGAGCGTGACGGGCAGCCGCCCGGTTATCGGAATCTCGCCGGCGAGCGCCCGTATCGCCGTCACCTCGGACGTCCCGCGGTAGTCGTACGTGAGCAGCACCGACGGCGCCTCGCGCAACGAGCGCGCCACGTACGGGTTGCCGAACAGGACGACGACCAGCGGCTGGCCGCGCCCGGCCGCGTCCTCCGCCAGAGACCGCAGGAACGCGGCCAGGTCCTCGTCCAGGTCCATGCGGCCGCTGAACGACGCCGTGCGGACGAAGACGCCGGCGACCACGGCGTCGAAGCGGCCGCCGGTCTCGCGCACGAGCTCGAGCTCGGACGGCGGCGTGCGGTCCGAGAGCTCGACCGCGGTGACGTCGGGCCAGCGCGCCCGGAGCTCGGGAATCGCGAACCGGCTCGGCGCGCCGATGCCCCAGCCCGAGGGATAGTCGAGTATCGACAGGTAGAGCAGGCTCCCGCCGCGCGGCGTGCGCAGCGGAACGTTCCCGGCCGCGTCCCGGATCAGCGTGACGGACCGCTCGCTGACCTCGCGGGCCACGGCGCGGTGCGCCCGCGTGCCGACGACCTCCGGCAGGGCGTCGAGGTCGACGCGTGCGCCGCGGTGCAGGCCGAGGCGCGCCTTCGCCCGCAGTATCCGGCGCACCGACCCGTCGAGCCGGCGGCGGCCGATCCTCCCGTCCGCCACCGCCGCTCCGATGCCGGCCAGCGCGGCCCGATCGTCCGGCGAGTGGAGCACCACGTCGTGCCCCGCCGCGACCGCCCGCGCGGCGGCGCCGGCCGCCGGCCACGCGCGGGTGACGGCGCGCATCCGCATCGAGTCGGTGAAGACCAGGCCGTCGAATCCGAGGTCGCCGCGCAGCAGCCCCGCCGCTATCGGCGCGCTGAACGTCGCCGGCCGGCGCGGGTCCGGGTCGAGCGCCGGCAGCGCGACGTGCGCCGTCATCACGCCGCCCGCCCCGGCCGCGATGCCCGCCCGGAACGGCGGCAGCTCGACCGCCTCGAGCCGCTCGCGCGAATGCCGGACGACCGGCAGATCGAGATGCGAATCGACGTCGGTGTCGCCGTGGCCCGGGAAGTGCTTCAGCGCGGCGATCATGCCGCCGGCCGCCAGCCCTTCGACGTAGGCCGCGGCCAGCCGGGCGACCAGCGCCGGGTCCTCGCCGAACGAGCGCGTGTTGATCACCGGGTTGCGCGGGTTGTTGTTGACGTCGACCACCGGGGCGAAGTTGACGTGGACGCCCATCGCCCGGGCTTCGACGGCCGTGACGCGGCCGGCCTCGAACGCCAGGCGGGGGTCGCCCGCGGCGCCGAAGGCCATGGCCCGCGGGAAGTTCGTGGCGCCGGCCATCCGGAACCCGGCCCCGGTCTCGAAGTCGGCGGTGACCAGCAGCGGAACGTCCGCCGCCGCCTGCAGGCGGTTGAGGAGCGACGCGGCGGCCAGCGGCTGCCCGAGCGCGGTCCGTGAATACGTCGGGTTGAGCAGGACGTCCGGCCGCTCCCGCCGCGCGCCGAAGACGTGCACGCCGCCGACGCGGTGCTCCCGCACCAGCGCCATGAGGTCGTCGTGGACCGCGCCGTCGCTGCTGACGTAGACGGCCCGGAGGGAGGTCGTGACGAGCTGCCCGACCTTTTCGTCGAGGCTCAGCCCGGCCAGCGTCTCCTCCACCCAGCGCCGCGCGGCGGGGTCGAGATCGTCCTGGGCCCGAAGACGCGCCGTCCCCGGGGCCGCCAGCACGAGGACGGCGAGCGCCGCCGCCGCCCACCGCAACGACCGCCTGCATCCCGTCCGCATCCGCGGATCTTACGGCCGGCGGCCGGGCCTGCGCCAGGATGCCGCCCGGCCGGTCGGGGGCGTCCCGTCAGCGCGACGGAATCCGCGGATCGACCCTCCCCGCAACGTGCGCGGGCGGCGGCTCCACCGGTTTCCGCCGGAGCGCCGGCCGTTATAATGGCGCCCGTGAGCCACGCCGCCCACCGCGCCGCGGCGCCGCGGACGGTGCGCTGCCGCGTCGTCACGGTCAGCGACACTCGGACCGAGGAGACCGACCGCGGCGGCGGCGCCGTCGTCGAGCTCCTTTCGCGGCAGGGCCACGAGGTCGCCGGGAAGACCATCGTGCCGGACGATCCGGCGCGGGTGCGCGACGCGTTGCGGGCCGGGATCGAGACCCCGGACGTCGACGTCGTCATCGCCACCGGCGGGACCGGCATCACGCGGCGGGACGGCACGTACGAGGTGGTCTCGGCGCTGCTCGACAAGCGCATCGACGGCTTCGGCGAGCTGTTCCGCGCGTTGAGCTACCAGGAGATCGGACCGGCGGCGATGCTCAGCCGCGCCTGCGCCGGTCTCGCCCGGGGCACCATCGTCATCAGCCTGCCCGGCTCCGAGAACGCGGTGCGGCTGGCCATGACGAAGCTCGTCGTGCCGGAGATCGGCCACATGGTGCGCGAGGCGCGCCGGTGACCGGGCGCGGCGCGGCGAAGGCCGGGACGGACCCGCGGGCGGGCGCGGGCGACGGGCGCGGCACGCGGATGCGTCCCTTCCGGGAGACGATCCCGCTCGACGAGGCGCTGCGCATCGTGCAGGCGGCCGCCCGGCCGCTCGACCGCACGGTGCGGATCGGCCTGGCCGAGGCGCACGGCCGGGTGCTGGCCGCGGGCGTCGTCGCGGCCGGCGACGTGCCGCCGTTCGACCGCGCCGCGATGGACGGCTACGCCGTGGCGGCGGCGGACACGGCCGGCGCGAGCGCGGAGGAGCCCGCCCGGCTGCGCTGCGTCGGGACGATCCACTCCGGGGCGGCGGCGGACCGCGCGGTCGCCGCCGGGGAGTGCATCCAGATCGCGACCGGGGCGCCGATGCCCGGCGGCGCCGACGCGGTCGTGATGGTGGAGCGGACCGACCGGCGCGGCGCGCGGGTCGACGTGTTCGAGCCGGTGCGGCCGCGCCAGCACGTCGGCCGGCGGGGCGCCGACGTCGCCGCCGGGCAGACCGTGCTCCGCCCCGGCGACGTGCTGACGCCGAGCCGGGTCGGCGCCGTCGCGGCCCTCGGCCTCGCGGAGGTCGAAGCCTACGACCGGCCGCGGGTCGCCGTCGTGTCGACCGGAGACGAGCTGGTCGAACCCGGCCGGCCCCTCGCCCCGGGGCAGATCCACGACGTCAACCGCTACACGCTGGCCGCGGTCGTCGCCGAGAACGGCGGGGTCGCCGCGGCCCATCCCGTCACCGCCGACTCGATCGAGGCGCTCGACGCCGCCGTCGACGCGATCGTCGCCCGGGGGGCGGACGTCCTGGTGTTCTCGGGCGGCAGTTCCGTCGGCGAACGCGACCTGACCCGCGACGTCCTGCACCGCAAGGGGAACGTGGCGTTCCACGGCATCGCGGTCAAGCCGGGCAAGCCGACCGCGTTCGGCCACGTCGGCGCGACGCCGGTGTTCGGCATGCCCGGCTACCCGGCCTCGTGCCTGTCGAACGCGTACCTGCTGCTGGCGCCGTTCCTGCGGCGCCTCGCGCATCTGCCGCCGCCGCCGACGCGGACGATCACCGTGCCGGCGGCGCACCGCATCGTCTCGGTGGGCGCCCGACACCAGATCTACTCCGTGCGGGTGGTCGACGGCGCCGCGGTCGGCGCCTTCAAGGCCTCGGGCGACGTCACCAGCCTGTCGCAGGCCGACGGCTACGTCGAGATTCCGATGGGAGTCGCCGCGGTCGAGGCCGGCGAGCGGGTCGACGTCACGCTGTTCTGAACCCGTCCCGCCCGTCGACCAACGCGGGCTGGCGCCGGCGCCGGGAGTCTGCGCCGTAGAACGGCGGTCGCCCGCGGCGCCGAAGGCCATGGCCCACGGGAAGTTCGTGGCGCCGGCCATCCGGAACCCGGCCCCGGTCTCGAAGTCGGCGGTGACCAGCAGCGGAACCTCCGCCGCCGCCTGCAGGCGGTTGAGGAGCGACGCGGCGGCCAGCGGCTACCTGAAGGAGCAGGACCGGCGCGACGCCGACCGGCGCTACCGGTGCTGTACTGGCACGGGTACAGGCGGGGCACGTGGCGTTGCAGGAACGGCAGTTGTGGATGGAAGCCGTGTCTGTCGCAAGAGCGTCCGCGGGCCGGCGAGGCTGCTCCGTTATTTGTCGGGTCTCGTTACTCGTCTCTTCTCCATGCTTTTGACTTCCGGCGCGATCCCTCGTCCCCGGTGCATGGCCTCGAGTCCCTTTCCGCTGGCCAGGTCTTCGGCGTGACGTGTCAGCACGTACAGCGCGTCATCGCTCATTCCCTGTCTCGGGATGTTGTTCTCGATCAATATGGCTCCGGTCCGCCGCCTTCCGTGCATGGCTTCGTCCCTCCAATCGGTATCGCGTGTCACCACGACCAGTCCGCCCTTGTTCGCCATGTCTTGCAGTGCGCCGTTCCCGATGCTCGGCAGGGCCTCTACTACCGTATAACCCTTTCTTTTAAGAAATCGGCCTACGTGAAGGCAGTTCTGGTCCACCAGCACGGCTGGTTTTGCCGGTGTCTTTGCGCCGTTCATCGGCGGTCCTCCGTGTTTATCGCGTGTCCTGACTCGTCTGCTTCGAGCGCGGCGACTGCGTAACCTACCGCGCCCGTTACGTCATCCGCTGTTATGTTCAACGTTTCCCCAATCTCCTGAACCGTCGCGCCCGCGCCGATCTCGTCCAGTATGTCAGCCACGCTCGCGCGCGTGTCTCGAACCACCGGCTTGTTCCAGCACCGGTCCGGGACCTGCTCTATCCGTCCGCCTGTCCGCTTGTCGTTCACACACTCGGCGTCCAATGACCTGGAGTCGTGGAGCTCCCTGATCCGGGCGGCGGCGTACGTCGCCGCGATCGCCATCTGCGGCGTCGTCGCCGCGCCCCGCCTGTTCAATAGTCCCGTCAGCACGTCGGTCAGATACTCGCCCGAACCTCGGATCTTCGTTCGTTCCTCGGGCGTCATCCAGACCCGGTTCAGCCGTGATTCACTTTGTCTGAGCTCCAGTGTTCTGATCTTCTGCGCCTGCACCTTGCAGACCGCCTGCACCTGGCGCAGCAGGGTTGTCGCCTGCCTGGCCTGTGTCAGGCCGAGAACGGCTACAACCAGACCGGCAATTGCGACGGCCTCGATCATCTCTTGTTCTCCAGCAGTTGTCTGCACTTGGCCTCGAACACCGGCCGCAGCTCTTCTTGTCCATCGGGCACCGCCGGTCCGCCGTTCGCGGCGCTTTCGAGCGCCACCTTCACCAGCCAGGTTCCTGCATCCCAATCCACTGGAGGCATTCCTTTTTCGCCGAATGGCGGAGTCCCCGTTGTCCATACGGGATGATGCGCGGTCAGGCTCGCCTCTTCGTACCAGATGTCCATCTCGCACCCGGTACTGGCGTAGGTGATGCAGGGCAACAGGTCGTTGTTCTCGATGCGGGCCTCCGGCGTCGTTCCACCGAACCACTCGAGCCCCTTTGTCACCAGATGAGGCAACTGCACTCGTTGCCTTGCCGTCTCCACATCCTTGCGCGCATGCAGATTCTCTATCTCTTTTATACTTCTCCTGAAAGGCTCGTCCATGTTGTGCATCTCCCTCCCTTTGGCAGTCTTTGGACTATACCTTCTGTCCTCGCTCCTGTCAAGCACGGACCGGTGGGCACATCGCGCATCGACGACTGCAACATTGACAATCAGGACATATGACATACAAGCACTTTGGACACAGGCGCATATGCGAAAAGCTGGAGGGTTGCCGCTTCGCAGAAGACCGGCACGGGTGCGCGGCGCGTTGCGGGCCGGAATCGAGACCCGGACGTCACCAGCCTGTCGCAGACCGACGGCTACGTCGAGATCCCGACTCAACGCTTGCCCGTGCGCCGCGCCCACTCCAGCTCGAGCACGTCCGCCGTGTGCAGATCGAAGACCTCTCCGGTGCGCCGGCGGTAGCCGCGGAACTCGGTGTGGCAGCGGTAGCACACCTCGATGTCGCGCAGCCGGCCGTAGACGAAGAGATCGAGCAGGGCGGCCCCGCCGAGCACGCCGTAGGCCGCCAGGTCCATTCCGCGCCAGTAGAAGCCGGCGCTGACGAGCGCTCCGGCGGCGATCACGGCCAGGCCGAGCTTCGGGTCGAAGTCCTTGCGGACGTAGACCTCGCCGCCCCCGCAGACCGGGCAGCGGTCCACCTCCTCGCCGGCCCGAACCTTGCCGCTCACGGCCAGCGGGATCGTCCGGCCGCACGCGCCGCACTCGACGGCGTCCGGGGCCTCCGCCGCCGGCAGCGGCAGGCGGCCGGCGCAGTCCGGGCAGATGAGGGTCAGGTTCACGGCCAGGACGGTCCGGCGCCCGCCTACAGCGGCACGCGCTGGGAGACCAGCAGGTACTTCGCAAGCAACTCGCCGACGATTACGGTGAAGAAGTCCACGTACAGGATGCCGGTGGCCGACTGCGTGGAGCGGATCCTGGCCGTCTCCCACGTCAGGTACGAGAGCACGGCGGGGCCGAGCAATCCGAACAGCACCCGCTGCCAGAGGAAGACCCCCTCGATCGACAGCGCGTAGCGCTCGAAGCCGGCCCCGGACGGCGCCCGCCAGGTGGCCAGCGCGGCCGCGATCACGGCGCCGACCACCGCGACCCGCACGATCGTCGACCCGATGTGGAACTTCACGATCCGCTGCAGCAGGGAGACGTCCATCGACGGCAGCACCAGGTACCAGTGCCCCAGGATCATCGCGGTGCAGCTTCCCCCGAGCAGCGCCGCGGACGAGAGGAAACTGGCGGCGGCCAGCGCGGGGGACGGCCCGGCCTCGACCGCCGACCAGCCCACGGCCTGCGCCACGAGCGCCGCCCCGCCGCCCAGCGTCGCGGTCCAGAGCAGCAGGGGCCGCAGAGAGGCGAGCGCGCGGCCGACGGTGGCCCGGTAGACCAGCAGCGCGCCCGTCGCCGCGAGGAGCGCCGCGTACCCCGGCCCGGCGCCCGGGGCGCCGGCCGGCGGGTCGGGCCGGACCGCCAGCGCGATCAGCAGCAGGACGGCGGCCAGCCCGGCGTTGAAGCGGAAGAACTTCACGCCGGCCGCCGGCCCCACCAGCAGCAGCGACGCGGCGATGCCGACCCCCAGATGCGCGAGGAACAGGAAGAGCACCGAGGCCATGTCGCGGCGTTTCTCCTCCTGCCGTCTCGTGCATCGGGCGCCGGCGGCCGGGAGCGTCGGGCGCTAGCCGAGCCTCCGGTTCACCTCGTCCCAGTCGATCGTCTCGAACCAGGCCGCGATGTAGTCGGGACGCCGGTTCTGATACTTCAGGTAGTAGGCGTGCTCCCAGACGTCGAGACCGAGGACCGCCTTCCTGCCGTCCATGATCGGGCTGTCCTGGTTGGGAGTGCTCTCGACGGCGAGCGCGCCGCCGGCGTCGATCAGCCAGACCCACCCGCTCCCGAAGCGGCCCGCCCCGGCCGCGGCGAAGCGCTCCTTGAACGCGTCGAACGACCCGAACGCGGCGTCTATCGCGCGCGCGGCGGCGCCGGTCGGCGCGCCGCCGCCGCCGGGGCGCATCATCCGCCAGAACATCGCGTGGTTCGAATGCCCGCCGCCGTTGTTGCGGACCGCCGCGCGGATCGACTCCGGAACGCCGCCGAGGTCGGCGACGAGCTCGTCGACGCTCTTCCCCGCCAGCTCCGGATGCCCTTCGAGCGCACCGTTCAGCCTGGTGACGTAGGTCTGGTGGTGCTTCGTGTGGTGGATGCGCATCGTCCTTTCGTCGATGTGCGGCTCCAGGGCGTCGTAGTCGTACGGCAGCGGGGGCAGTTCGTGAGCCATCGCGGTGCGTTCTCCTTGGGAATCGGACCGCTCCCGTCGGGCGGCGGCCGTTGCTGCGCGAACCGTGAGTGTAGCAGACGAGCGGGCGCCGCTAGCGCCCACCAAGCGTCGCCTTGCGGCTCCGCTCGGTGCCCATCCTGACCGCTCCAGCAGTCCGCGCCGTTCTACGGCGCAGACTGCTAGTGGATCTCCAGCATGCGGTCGAGGGCGACGCGGGTCCATTCCTTCTCGCGCTCCGGGACCACGATCCGGTTGTGGACCACGCCGCCGCGCAGCGCGTCGAGCACCCACAGCAGGTGGTTCGGAGACACCCGGAACATCGTCGAGCACAGGCAGCCGATCGGGTCGAGGGTCAGGACGGTGCGTTCGGGGGCCAGCTCGGCGGCCAGCCGGCTGACCAGATGGATCTCGGTGCCGACGGCCCAGGCGGACCCGGGCGGGCTGCCGGCGATCCGGTCGATGATGTACTCCGTCGAGCCGCTGTCGTCGGCCGCCTGCACCACGTCCCAGGTGCATTCCGGGTGCACGATGACCCGCACGCCGGGATGCGTCCGCCGCACGTGCTCCACCTGCGCGACGGAGAACCGCGTGTGCACCGAGCAGTGGCCCTTCCAGAGGATCAGCCGCGCGTCGCGCAGGGCGTCGGCCTCCACGCCGCCGTACGGCAGGTCCGGATCCCAGACGACCATCTCGTCGAGCGGCACCCCCATCCGGTACGCGGTGTTGCGGCCGAGGTGCTGGTCCGGCAGGAACAGGATCCGGCGGCCCCGCGCCCACGCCCAGCGCAGCGTCGGCTCGGCGTTGCCGGAGGTGCAGACCACCCCGCGCCGCTCGCCGCAGAACGCCTTGATGGCCGCCGCCGAGTTGATGTAGGTCACCGGCACGACGTCGTCGGCGCCCATGGCCCGCAGTTCCCGCCAGCAGACCTCGAGCTGCTCCTCGGCCGCCATGTCCGCCATCGAACACCCCGCCGCCAGGTCCGGCAGGATCACCTGCTGGCGCGGCGCGCTCAGCACGTCCGCGCTCTCGGCCATGAAGTGGACGCCGCAGAACACGATGTAGTCCGCGTCGCGCCGCTCGGCCGCCTGCCGCGCCAGCTTGAACGAGTCTCCCGTGCAGTCGGCGAAGCGGATCACCTCGTCGCGCTGGTAGTGATGCCCCAGTATCAGCAGGCGCTCACCGAGATCCGCCCGCGCCCGCGCGATGCGCTCGGCCATCTCCTCGTCGGAGAGCCCCAGGTAGCGGTCCGGCAGCGGCTGCCGCTCTCCGATCCGCGACTCCTCGAACCGGGTCAGTTCCTCGACGTTCATCACCGTGCTCCGTGTGCGCTCCGAGCGGTCCGGGTGCTCGGCCCCTTTCCGCTACCGGCCGTCCGGGGCGCCCATGTTCCGCGCGCTCCCGGCTTGTGAAACTTTTCTCAAGCAAGCGTCAAGAAAAGGCGCCGGCCCGCTTGCGGGAGCCGACGCCAGCGAGGATTCTACCATGCCTCCGTCCCGCCCGCCGGACGCGCCCGCCCGCGCCGCGGGGGCGCGCAGCCGCGGGGCGTCCCGGCCGTCCCCGTCCATCTCGGACGCGCCCGCCCGCGCCGCGGGGTCGCGCGGCCCCCGCCACGCCCTCCGCCGCGACGCCGGCGCTTCGTCGAAAGATGCGGCTCGACACCTTCACGGGCCGCCGGTCCAGGCGGGCGGCGGCCACGCGCCGACGTCATGCCCCGCGGCGCGGACCAGGTGCGCGAACGAATCCGCGAGCTTGCGGAACGAACGGGATCGGCGGTACGCGGCGGGCAGCGAGAACAGGGCGCTGAACGCCGGTTGATCCGTGGTTTCCAGATAGGTCGCGCCGGGCCGCATCCGCGCTTCCAGTTGCTCCTTGGCGCCGCGCGGCTCCTCGGGGACAGGATGAGGTTCCGCATCGATCCTGATGCCGCGCCGGCCGCGCAGCGATTCGATGGCGGCCAGAAACCAGGCTTCGTATTCCCGGTGGGCCAGCACGACCCGGCACGGCGCTCCGCCGGCCGCCGCCGCGGCCCAGTCCTGCACGGCCGGCCCGAGGTCGGCGGGGCAGTCGTCGTCTCCGTCCAGCAGCAGCAGCACGGCCCCGCGGTCCGGCTGCGCGAGGGCCAGTCGGACGGCCTGCCGGACCCCGGTTTCGTCCACCAGCCGACGGCGCGGCCGTCGAATCGGCCTCCCGACGCCCACCGTCCGAACTCCGGCCTCGTCGACGAGCCGGCGCAGCAGGATCGGGAGCGCCGCCACGTCCCCGTGACCCTCGACGATCGGCTGGATCTTCAAAACGTCGGTCCGGCCGTCGGGCGGACCTGGCTCACCGAGAATCCCCGTCGGACTCTTCCTCGGCGGTCAGGGCGTTCGAGCGGAGCAGCTCGCCGGCGCCCATGAGATGGTCCTTCAGCACCGTGCGCACCGCCCGCGAAACGTGACCGATCCGGGTGCAACCATCTTCCCAGTTCAGGATCCGCAGGTGTCGGTCCTCGATCCACTTGGCATCGAGAACGTCCGGGCTGTGCGTCGTGACCACCACCTGCATGGAGCGGCTGGCCAGCCGCAGCACGTCGAGGATCGATCCGACCGCGCCCGGGTGAACGGACGCCTCCGGTTCCTCGATCACCAGGAGCGACGGCGCGGGGCGCTGGAACACGGCCGCGATCAATCCGAGGACACGAAGCGTTCCGTCGGACATGCTGAAGGCCTCGAACCTGACGGGCTCGGCCCCCACCCGCTTCTGCGTGAACTCCAGCGTCAACTTGTTGCCGTGTTTCTTCGGCCGCACGTCGACGGTCCCGGGCACGACGCTCTCGAGCAGCTCGCGGATTCGTGTCCGGTCTTCCGTCGACGACTTCCGCTGGATCTCGCGCAATACACTGGCGACGTTCCTGCCGTCCGAACGCAATCCCACGCCGCCGTCCGGATCCTGCATCGCCCGCAACGCCGCCGGCTCGATACGGTACGTCCGCATGCCCGCGAGGAAACGAAGCGCCGGTCGAAAGCGCCGGTCGCCGCCGACCAGCGGCAGGGCCAGGGCGTTCGGTTCGAGAGCCGGCACCAGGGATTCCACGCTGCTCTCCCAACTCGTGGCTCCCCGGGCAGTAACGCGGTGGAACGAATCGGTCGCCCCGCCGGGCCGCTGCACCTCGCACCATTCGGTCGCGACCTCGAAGTCGTAGCCCCGACGCGGGCGCAGATCAAGGTAGTAGTCCGCCGCGACCGTATCGCCATCCGGGTGCTGCAACGACACTTTCAGAGTCAGGTTCGCCGGACGGCCTCTCGCCGAGCTCCGGTGGGACACGGCAGGGAATCCTCCGCGCTGTTCGACCACTCCCTGCAACGAGGAGGTCATCGCCTCGGAGAGGAACGCGAAGGCGTCGGCGAAATTGCTCTTGCCGGAACCGTTCCTGCCGACGACGAAGGTCGGGTTGTCGAAGTCCACTTCCTGCCCGGAAATGCTCCGGAAACCGAACAACGCCATCCGGCGCAGCGTGCAACCGGCCATGCGTCACCTCCGCGCCGAGGACGGCATGACGTCCGGCGGCCGTGACCGCGCGCGTGCAGGGGTGTCACGCCGCATGGGCCGTCTTCGCCGCGGTCCGTTCACGCCGGCAGCGACACGACGTTGTAGAACGTGTCCCGCTCGACCGGCTCGCGGCCGGCGACGCGGATGAGCCGGGAGATCTCGGCCGGGGTCATGGCCTCGGGGGTCGGGGCGCCGGCCATGTGGTAGATGCGCTCCTCCTGCACCGTGCCGTCGAGGTCGTCGACCCCGAACCAGAGCGACGTCTGCGCCACCCCGACGCCGGTGGCGATCCAGAACGCCTTGACGTGCGGCACGTTGTCGAGCATCAGGCGGGCGACGGCGTGGACGCGCAGCGTGTCGGCCGCGGTCGGGGGCGGCAGCTTCTCCATGCGGTTGTTGTCGGGATGGAACGCCAGCGGGATGAACGCCTGGAACCCCCCGGTCTCGTCCTGCAGCGCGCGGGCGCGCAGCATGTGGTCGACGCGCTCCTCGCCGGTCTCGACGTGGCCGTAGAGCATCGTGACGTTCGAGCGCAGGCCGAGCCGGTGGGCGAGGCCGTGGATCGCCAGGTAGCGGTCGGCGTCCGCCTTGTCGTGGCAGATCTTGCGGCGCACGCGCTCGGCGAAGACCTCGGCCCCGCCGCCGGGCAGCGAGTCGAGCCCGGCGTCCATCAGGCCGCGGAGCACCTGCTCGTCGGTCATGCCGTAGAGCTCGGCGAAGAACGCGATCTCGACCGCCGTGAAGCACTTCAGGTGGACGTCGGGCCGGATGCGCTTGAAGCCGCGGAGCATCTCCAGGTAGTAGTCCCAGGGCAGGTCCGGGTGCAGCCCGTTGACCACGTGCACCTCGGTCAGGGGCTGGCCGGCCCGCTCGCGCAGCTTGCTCCAGGCCTGCTCCAGGCTCATCGTGTAGGCGCCCGGGTCGCCCGGCCGCAGGCGCGCGAACGAGCAGAAGAGACAGCTCGCGACGCAGACGTTGGTCGCTTCCAGACGGATGTTGTGGTTGAAGAACGCGCGCCCGCCGTGGCGTTTCTCGCGTTCCCGGTTGGCGAGCCAGCCGACCGCGAGCAGGTCGGGGGCGGCGAACAGCCGGACCCCGTCCTCGATGTCCAGACGGACGCCCCCGTCCAGCTTGTCGGCCACCTCCCGCAACCCCGCCGAGGCGATCCGCGCGTACATGACTTCCGAACCCCGCCCGTTCACTCGGCGAATTCGACCGGCACCGGCGCCGGGATCACCTTCCGGTCCCAGGCGTCGGCGAACAGGCGCTCCACCGCGGCGCGCCCCCGCTCGCCGTAGTCCAGGGTCAACCCGTTGACGTACATGCCGACGAAGCGGTCGGTCCGCTCGGCGTCGAGGCCGCGCCCGAAGTCGAGCGCGTACGCCAGCGCCTCTTCGCGGTTGTCGAGCGCGTGCGCGATGCTCGCCCGCAGCAGGCGCGACACTTCGCGCATCGCCGCGGCCCCGAGGTCGCGCCGGATGACGTTGCAGCCGAGGGGCAGCGGCAGGCCGCCGGTCCGCTCCGCCCACCAGACGCCGAGGTCGACCAGGCGCCGCAGCCCGTCGTCGCCGTAGGTCAACTGCCCTTCATGGATCAGCACGCCCGCCTCCACCGCGCCGTCGACGACCGCGGGCTGGATCTCGTCGAACGGCATCACGCGGCAGGCGACGCCGGGATGGAAGAGCCGCAACGCCAGGCAGGCCGTGGTGAGCTCGCCCGGGATCGCCACGGTGACGCCCTCGAGCGAGCGCGGGCCGCCGGCCCGGGTGACGACGATCGGGCCGTAGCGGTCGCCCATGCTGGCGCCGTGGGGCAGCAGGGCGTAGCGGTCGAGAAGGTGCGCGTAGGCGTGGAACGAGACCGCCGTCACCTCGTAGCGCCCCTCGAAGGCCGCCCGGTTCAGGGTCTCGATGTCGGCCAGCACCTGATCGATCTCGAAGCCGCCGGCGGACACCGCGCCGCAGGCGAAGCCGTAGAACATGAAGGCGTCGTCCGAGTCCGGACTGTGGGCGACGGTGATGCGCATGGGAACAGGGCCCGGGTTCCGCGCGGCGCCTTCAGGCGTCGTCGTCCTCCGGCACCGCGTACGGGGTCGATGCCTGGCGGACGACGATGGTCAGGCCGAACAGCACGATCACGCCGGCCGCGCCGAGCGCCAGGTAGCCGCCGGGGGCCATCGTGGGGTCCGGAAGCGAGACGGCGGTCCGCGTGCCCTGCACGATCGCGCGGGCCTGGGACTGCGCCCAGACCCGATCCGCGGCGGTCCGCTCCATCCACTGCTCGCTGACCAGCACGATGCCGAACGCCGCCAGCCCGACGATCAGCAGCGGATGGCGCGAATTCTTGCGGGTGACCACGCTCAGAAAGGCGAGCACGGCGGCCAGGATCCCGAGCCCGAGCACCCACAGCCCGGCGATGCTCGGGACGCCGCCGAGACCGAGCTCGCCCACGAGCATCCAGGGCATGAACGCGCTGCCCGCCAGCACCAGCCCGGCCGCGAGCGGGAGATAGTAGGCGCGCATGCCGTGGGAGAGGAGGGCGGCCCCGGCCATTCCCCGCAGTCTAGCAGACTGCGCCGTAGAACGGCGCGGACTGCTGGAGCGGTCAGGATGGGCACCGAGCGGAGCCGCAAGGCGACGCTTGGTGGGCGCTAGCAGACTGCGCCGTAGAACGGCGCGGACTGCTGGAGCGGTCAGGATGGGCACCGAGCGGAGCCGCAAGGCGACGCTTGGTGGGCGCTGGCACGGCGCCGCGCCGGAACGCGGACCGCGGCGGCGCCCGCACCGGCGGCCGGCGCCGCGCACGAACCGCCTTGCGCCCCGAAACCGCTTCCAGGCTGGCGGGCAGCGGCAGCCGGCGGCCGGCGCCGCGCACGAGCCGCGTTGCGCCGCTACGGGGGCCGCGGGCAGCGGCAGCCGGCGGCCGGCGCCGCGCACGAGCCGCGTTGCGCCGCTACGGGGGCCGCGGGCCCGGCGGAACCCGGCCGCGGCTGCCGGTCAGCCGCTCCCGTTCGCCCGGGCGCAGGCCCGGCACCGGCGGGAGCGCCCGCGGGTCGAGCTGCTCGAGCCCCTCGAGGATGTCGGAGGCCCAGCCGAAGATGTCGCGCCCGGCGACGATCCGCCGCATGGCCCGCATGCGGCGGCGGCGCTCTTCCAGGGGCATGTCGATGGCCCGCTCGATGGCCGTGGTGAAGCCTTCCACGTCGTAGGGGTTGATGAGCAGCGCGTCGTGCAGCTGCTGCGCGGCGCCGGCCATCTCGCTCAGGACGAGCACGCCGTCTTCGTCCTCCCGCGCCGCCACGAACTCCTTGGCCACTAGGTTCATGCCGTCGTGCAGCGAGCTGACGACGCAGAAGTTGGCGAGACGGTAGAGCGCGACGAGACGCCGGATGCGGAACGACGACTTCCGGTAGCGGATGGTGCGGCCCGAGCCGTGCCGGGCGTTGATGTCGGCCACCTTGCGGTCGATCGCCTCGACGACGTCCACGTAGCTCGGCAGGCTGCTGCGCGACGGAACGCCGATCTGCACGAACGTCAGCCGGTCGCGCACGTCGCCGCGCCGCTCCAGCAGCAGCTCCAGGGCGTCGAGGCGTTCGAGCACGCCCTTCGTGTAGTCGAGGCGGTCGACCCCGATGCCGATCAGCGGCGTGTCGAGTCCGAGCTCCTGCCGCAGGCGCATCCGCTCCGCCGGCCCGCCCGGGTCCTGCGTGATGCGCTGGATGCGGTCGTAGTCGATCCCGATCGGCGCCGCCTTGACCGCCACGATGCGGTTGCCCACGCGGACGGTGCTGCGCGTCACCTCCAGCCCGCTCTCGCGGGCGGCGGCCAGGAAGTTGCGGCGGTCGCGTTCGAGCTGCAGGGCGATGAGGTCGTTGCCCAGCAGCCCCGCCAGCAGTTCGCGGCGCCAGGGACAGATGCGCAGCCGGTCCGGATTCGGCCACGGGATGTGCCAGAAGAAGGCCGTCTTCACGCCCGGCCGGCGGCGGCGCAGGCGGGCCCCGACGAGCGCGAGGTGGTAGTCCTGGATGAAGACCGGGGCCGACAGATCCGGCAGCTCGGCCTCGATGACGTTCGCGAAGCGGCCGTTGACCTGCTGGTACCGCTCCCAGTCCCGCTTGCGGAAGATGGGCCGGACGTGCGCTTCGTGGCACAGCGGCCACAGCCCCTCGTTGGCGAAGCCCTCGTAGTACTGCTTCGCCTCCTCCTCGGTCAGCCAGAGACGGCGCAGCGTGTAGCCGGGGTGGTCGGGCGGCACGGCGACCCGGTCGTGCGCGTCGACGACGTCGCGGTCCGCGTCCCCCGACCCGTGGGCGATCCAGACCCCGCCCCGCTCGCGCATCAGCGCGTCGAGCGCCACGGCGACGCCGCCGGTGGTCGGCGACCACTGGACGGACCCGTCGCGGGCGCGGGTGTGCTGCCAGGGCTCGCGGTTGGACACGACCACGAGCGGCCGGCGCGGGTGGGCCTCGGCTGCGTCGGTTGTGGCGGACATGAACGCGCACGGCGGCGGACGCCGGTTTCGCCGGCGGCGTCCGGCCCCCGGACTACACGTCGAACGACAATCCGCACCCGCACTCGCTCTTCGCGTTCGGGTTGCGGAAGATCAGGGACTGCCCGAGCATCGAGGCGTCGCAGTCGAGGACGGTGCCGCGCAGGTACTTGCCGCTCTTCGGGTCGACGAAGATCTTCATGCCCTCGGCCTCGAAGACCTCGTCGTTCGGCCGGGGCTCGGTCTCCCACCGGAACACGTAGCTGAAGCCCGAGCAGCCGCCGGCCTTGACCCCGACGCGCAGGCCGCCGCCGGCCACGCCGTCGTTCGCCATGGCCTCGCGGATCCGCTTCGCCGCCGCCGCCGTCACTTCGATCATCGTCGGGTTCCAGTGTAGCCGATTGCCCGCGGCCGCGTCAGGCCGCGGGCGGCGCGAGCTCCCGGAGGCGGTTCACGAGACTCGCCACCTTGTCGATCGCGTAGTCGACTTCGTCCCGCGTCGTCGTGCGCCCGAGTCCGAAGCGGAGGGAGGCGCGGGCCAGCTCGCCGCCGACCCCGATCGCCCGGAGCACGTGCGACGGCTCGGGGTTCGCCGACGCGCACGCGGCCCCGGACGAGACCGCGACGTCGTCGAGCCCGACGAGCAGCGACTCTCCCTCCACGCCCGCGAAACTCACGTTGAGGTTGTGCGGCAGGCGCGCGGTCAGCGATCCGTTGACGGTCACGCCGTCGAGCCGCTCGCGGAGACCGGCGAGCAGCCGGTCGCGCAGGCGTCCCACGCGGACGGCCTCCTCGGCCAGTCCGTCCCGGCAGATCGCCGCCGCGGCGCCGAAGCCGACGATGCCCGGCACGTTGAGCGTGCCGGAGCGCAGGCCCCGTTCGTGCCCCCCGCCGTCGACCAGCGGCTCGATGGCCGGGCGCGGGCGGCGGCGCCGGACGTACAGCGCCCCGACGCCCTTCGGGCCGCACATCTTGTGCGCCGTGAACGACAGCAGGTCGACGCCCAGCGCGTCCACGTCGACCGGCGTCCGTCCCACCGCCTGCGCGGCGTCGGTGTGCAGCAGGACGCCGCGCGGCCCCGTCAGCTCCGCGATGCGCGCCAGCGGCTGCAGGACTCCGATCTCGTTGTTGGCGGCCATGATCGACACGAGCCGGGTGTGGGGCCGGAACGCGCGCTCGACGCCGGCCACGTCGCACAGGCCGTCCGGCCGCGGCGCCACGCGGGTCACCTCGACGCCCTCGCGTTCGAGCCGGCGGCACGGATCGAGCACCGCGTGGTGCTCGGTGGTCATCGTCACGACGTGCAGCGGCCGGCGCCGGTCCGCCGCCGCCACGCCCCGCAGCGCGAGGTTGTCGGATTCGGTGGCGCCGCTCGTGAAGCAGATCTCCCGCGGGTCGGCGCCGATCAGGCCGGCCACCTGCCGGCGGGCGGCGGCCACCGCGTCGCGGGCGGCCCAGCCGAACGCGTGGTGGCGGCTCGAGGCGTTGCCGAAGCGTTCACCGAAGAACGGCAGCATCGCCTCGACCACCCGGGGGTCGACGGGCGTCGTCGCGTGGTGGTCCAGGTAGACGGGCGGCTCGCGCATGGCGTTGCGGACTCCGGTTCCGGCGGATCGGGACGCCGACGCGCCGCGCCGGGGGAAGCGGGAACCCGGCGGCGCGCAGGCCCGGACGGGACGGAATCATCGATCGGCCGCGGCCGGCGCGGAGCACGCCGACTCGGCGGGCCGGCGAACCAGCGGCAGCGGCTCGGGCGCGTCGTCGCTGACCAGCTCGTCGATCGTGAAGGCGGCCAGCGACTGCACGATGCGGTCCTTGAGCCGCCAGAGCGGATCGCGGACGTTGCACTTGGAATACTGCTCGCAGCTTTCGTCCTCGTCCGAGCAGGCGGTCACCAGGACCGGCCCGTCGATCGCCTGGATCACGTCGGCGACCGAGATCGCCGCCGCGTCGCGCGCGAGCTGGTAGCCGCCGCGGGTGCCCTGGTGCGAGGCGACGATCCCCATCCGCACGAGCCGTTGCAGCACCTTCGCCATCAACTCGACCGGGACGTCGTAGCGGCCGGCGATCTCGCGGGCGTTCGACGAGTTTCCGGGCGGGCGGGATGCGAGATCCTTCAGCGCGATGAGCGCGTAGTCGGCCTTCTTCGAGAATCGCAGCATCGGAACCCGCCGCGGGCGCAACGACCGCCCTCATTCTAGCCGGCCGGGACGGCCGCGCCAACCCGCGCCCGGCGGGGTCGGGCGGCGGACCGCCGACGCGTCCCTTGCCCCACCCCGCTTCGATGTCCCATCATGCAGGCATGCAGCCCGCGCGGCCCGGCGGGACCCTGGCGGCGCGCCTGACCGGGGCGCTGGAACCCCGGCCGGAGATCCTCGAGGCCTACCTGTTCGGTTCCCGCGCGCGCGGGGACGCGCACTCGTGGAGCGACGTGGACGTAGCCGTCTACGTCGACGACGCCCGCGCCTCGGCCGGTCCCTTCGGATACCAGGCCGACCTGACGACCCATCTGATGACGGCGCTCGGAACCGACGCGCTCGACGTCGTCGTGCTCAACCGGGCGCCGCCCCTGCTCTATCACCGCGTGCTGCGCGACGGCGTCCGGCTGTTGTCGCGGGACCTGCAGGCGACCACCGCGCGCGCCGGCTACGCGCTCTCGCGCTACTTCGACTTCCTTCCGCAACTGGGCAAGATGGCCGCCGCGCGGCGCCGCGCGGCGAACGAGGACCGCCGGTGACCCCGGGCCGTGCCGACCCGGACGTGGTCGGCCGCCACCTCGCCGCCCTCCGCCGGACGCTGGCCGCGCTGCGTCGGCACGCCGACGTCTCGCCGCCCGCGCTGCGCGCCGACTCCGATCGGCGCTGGGCCGTCGAACGCGGTCTCCAGCTTTGTGCGCAGAACGCGCTCGACGTCGCGAGCCACGTCGCTTCCGCGGCCGGGCTCGACCCGGCGACCTACGGCTCGTCCATCGACCGTCTCGTGGAGGCGAACGTGCTGCCGCCGGTCTTCGGCGAGCGTTTCCGCGGCGTCGCCGGTTTCCGCAACGTGCTCGTGCACGGCTACCTCGACGTAGACCTCGACCTGATCTGCCGGATGCTGACCGAGTCTCTCGACGACTTCGAGGAGTTCGCCCGGCACGTGGAGCGCTGGCTCGCCGGAACCGTCGCACCGGCGCCGCGCGATCGGCCGTCGTCCGGGCAAGCCGAGCCGGTCCTGGCCATCGGCGTCGACGGATGCCCCGCGGGCTGGTTCTACGTCGCGCTGGAGCCGTCCGGAGCCCTGCGTTGCGGAATCGTCCGGACTCTCGGCGAACTGATACGAGAGACCCGCGAGCCGGCTCTCGTCCTGGTCGACGTCCCCATCGGACTCCCGGACGGACCCGGCGGGCGCGACTGCGACCGAGCCGCGCGGCGCGTGCTCGGCCCCCGTCGATCGAGCGTATTTTCGGCTCCGGCGCGGGCCGTGCTCGACGCGGGCGACTACGAGGACGCCCAGCGGCGCAGCCGGAAGGCCGCCGGCGTCGGTCTCGGCAAACAAGCGTTCGGCCTCATTCGCAAGTGCAAGGAAGTCGACGAATTGTTGCGCGCCGACGCCAGGGCGCGGCGGATCGTGCGGGAGATCCACCCGGAAGTCTGTTTCTGGGCGTTGGCCGGACGCAAGCCGATGACGCATTACAAGAAGACGACAGAGGGATGGAAGGAACGCATCGCGGTGCTCAACAGGCTCCGGCCTGCGTCGGAACAGGAGATCGACGGGTTGTCGAACCGCTTCAAGCGCCGGGACGTTGCCCGCGACGACGCGCTCGACGCGATGGCCGCGGCGATGACGGCCTCCGCGAAAGCCGCCGCTCTGCGGACCCTGCCTTCGAATCCCCCGACGGATTCCGTCGGACTGACGATGGAAATGGTCTACTTCGAACCCGAAACGACGTGAAGATCCCGGGAACCGCGCGCCGGGCAACGTCGACTTGCCGGTCTTGCGCGGCTTCCTGAATGGTCTCCACCGTGCTCCCATGCTTGGGGGGACGCCGATCCTCCTCGGTTCCGCGTCGGCGGCGGGCGGCTAACCGTTCGGCAACGCTCGCAGGAGGAACTGGTCGAAAAGCGGAACGGTGAACGCCGTGTCGCCGTGGGCCGGGCTGTAGATCATTCCCTTGGCGATGAGACCGGACCGGCGCGGCGCGACCGACTCGACCCTGACCCCGAGCGCCGCCGCGACCTCCCCGGATCGGTGACTGCCGGGTCCGAGGACGGCCATGGCGCGAAGATAGTCCTTCTCCTTCGGCGTCAACCGGTCGAAACGGACGCGGAAGAAGTCGCGGTCGAGCGTTTCGATGACCCCCGCCCGGGCCGAGCGGACGTCGTCGTCGGTAATCGGACTCGAAGGGGCCGCGTTCCAGACGTGATGACCCCACTCCTGCAGGAAGTACGGGTAGCCGCCGGACTCGGCCACGACGAGGTCGACCGCGGCCGGCGTCAGTTCCGCACCGCGGTCCCGAGCCGGAACGACGATCGCGGCGGCGGCCTGCGGCGGCGGCAGCGAACTCACGGCCGGAAACTCGAACAGCCGCTCCGCATAGGACCTCGCGGCGCCGACCAGTCCCGGCAGTTGCGGCAGACCGGCTCCGGTCAGGATGACCGGCAGCCCGAGTTGCGTCGTCCGGTGAACGGCGGTCACCAGGGCGGCGAGCTCGTCCGCGGACAGGTACTGGACCTCGTCGACCACCACCAGCAGACCGGCTCCGCAGGCGGTCGCCGCTTCGCCGGCCGCCACGAGAAGGTCGGTCAGATCCTCCGTCAGCAGACCCGAATCCGCCCGGCCCACGAGGGGGTCCACGCCGATGGATATCGACGCTCCCTCCGGCAAGCGGAGCGTGAACGACTTGAGCACGCCCAGCGCGGTGGTGACGGCCCGGCGGATCCGGCTGTTTTTCCACTCCAGCAGAATCCTCCGCAACCGAACCGCCAACCGCACGCGGAAGTCGCCGCTCTCGGACGCCTCGACGAACCCGACCTTCACGCCCTCCGCGTCCGCGATTTCGGCGAAGCGGTTCAACAGCACCGTCTTGCCGACGCCCCGCAGGCCGACGAGCATGCAACTCTTGCCCGACCCGCCGCTCAGCGTCCGCCGCAAGGTGACGCCGAACCCGTCGATGAGGTCGTCGCGACCGATCAGGGCCGGCGGGCGGGCGCCCGCTCCCGGCTGGTACGGATTCTCGAGCCGGTCCATATTGACAGAGCTTACCACGCCTTATCTTCACACCGACGTTCATGGCCGGCGCCGCGTAAGACGGCAGCGCACGGCATACCGTTACGCGGCGCGTCAACGGCCGGGAGGTTCCTGAGCAGCGACTTCAGCGAGATTCCCAGCCGATACTTGCCGTCGTACCGCCACGCGACGTCCCACGACTTGGCCCGGCCCGCGCCGGGAATCGCCGCTTCCCGTTCGACTCCGGTCAAGCCCCGGCGGCGCAACTCCTGCAAGCAGAACGCCGCGAGGGTGTCGAGTCGCGCGGTCGAAGTCTTCTTTCCTTCGGCCACCGCGATTCGATACAGCTCGTCGACGGCGTCCTGGGCGGAAATCAGGGGCATCACGCCGTGGGCGGAAGTTCGCACCCGTCGTCGAGTTCACCGGCGCGGACGTCGGCGGTCGTCAGGAGATCGCCCGTTTCGCGGCGCAGCCGCGACAGGGCGTGCTCGAAATAGACCGGATCGACTTCGATGCCGACGCTGTTCCGGCCGCAGCGGGCGGCGGCCACCTGCGTCGAGGCGGTGCCGGAGAACGGGTCCAGCACGGTGTCGCCGACGAAGCTGAACATGCGGATGAGGCGCTCGGCCAGCGCCGCCGGGTAGGGCGCCGGATGGTCGCGCGTCGAAGCGCCGGCGACGTCGGTCCAGACCTGGCGGAACGACTTCCGGAAGTGGGACTCGGACAGCACGCTGAGCGTTCGGGCCGCGACGCTCGGACGCCGGTAGCCGCCCGGCTTGCGCTGCATCAGGATGAACTCGACGTCGTTCTTGATCACGGCGTTCGGCTCGTACGGCTTGCCGAGGAACCCGCCCGCGCCGCGCTCGACCTCGTGCGCGGCGTTCGCGATCTTGTGCCAGACGATGGGCGCGAGATTGTCGAACCCCAGCGCCCGGCAGCGCTCCTGGATGGAGGCGTGCAACGGCACGACGGTATGCCGTCCGCCGTTCCTGCGCCGCGACAGGCAGACGTCGCCGACGACGCAGACGAGCCGTCCGCCGGGCACGAGCGCCGCGCGGCATCGGCGCCAGACGTCGTCGAGCGCGTCGAGGAACGCGTCGTAGCTCTCGATCCAGCCCAACTGACCGTTCGAGCGGCGGTACTCCTCGAGCGTCCAGTACGGCGGAGAGGTGAGCACGAGATGGACCGACCCGGCGGGCAGGCGCGCGCGGCGGGCGTCGCCCCGCAACAGCCGGTGCGCCGTCGGCGCCCGCGCGACGGCCGCCGCCAGCCGGCTCATGGCGGACGGGTCCTTCGCCAGCCGCGGCAGATCGCGCGCCGGGTCGTCCAGCTTCCGAAACGGTTCGGGCACGAACCGCTCGAGCGGCGTGTCGACGGCCGTGTCGCCCGTGGCGCGCCTCCCTCAGTACTTCGGCAGCGACGGGTCTATGGCGTCGATCCAGCGCAGGATGCCGCCGCGCAGGTTCTTCGCCCCGGCGAAGCCCGCCTCGCGGAGCAGCTTGACGGCCCGGGCGCTGCGGGCGCCCGACTTGCAGTGGACGATCATCTCGCCGCGCCCCGCGAGCTCGTGGAGGCGGGACGGCAGGTCGCCGAGCGGGATCAGCGCCGCGCCGGGGATCGAGCAGATGCGGTGCTCCTGCGGCTCGCGCACGTCGAGCACGAAGACGCCGTCCCCGCCGTCGAGGCGCGCCTTGAGCTGTTCGACGGTCACCTCGCCGCTGTCCGGCGCCGCGCCGTCGCCGGCCGCGGCGCCGTCCGGGGCCGCCGGCGGGACGCCGCAGAACTGTTCGTAGTCGATCAGCCCGGTGACCGTCGGGGCGTCGCCGCAGACCGGACACTCCGGGTCCCGCCGCAGCTTCAATTCGCGGAAGCGCATCCGCAGGGCGTCGTAGACCAGGAAACGGCCGACGAGCGGTTCGCCGACGCCCATGACCAGCTTGACCGTCTCGGTCGCCTGGATGGTGCCGACCACGCCGGGCAGGATGCCGAGCACCCCGCCCTCGGCGCAGCTCGGCACGAGGCCGGGCGGCGGGGGCTCCGGGTACAGGCAGCGGTAGCACGGACCGCCCGGGGCCGCGAAGACCGATGCCTGCCCCTCGAAGCGGAAGATGCTGCCGTAGGCGTTCGGCTTGCCGAGGAGGACGCAGGCGTCGTTGACGAGATAGCGGGTGGGGAAGTTGTCGGTGCCGTCGACGATGACGTCGTAGCCGCCGAGCACGTCGAGCGCGTTGGCGGACGACAGCGCCACCTCGTGGGTCTCGACGCGCACCTCGGGGTTGATGGCGTTCAGCGTGTCGCGGGCCGACTCGAGCTTCGGCCGCCCGACGTCCGGCGTGCCGTGGATCACCTGCCGCTGCAGGTTGCTGTAGTCGACCACGTCGAAGTCGACGATCCCGAGCCGGCCGACGCCGGCCGCGGCCAGGTACATCGCCACCGGCGAGCCGAGGCCGCCGGCGCCGATGCACAGGACGCCGGCCGCCTTCAGCTTCAACTGCCCCTCCATGCCGACCTCCGGCATGATCAGGTGGCGGCTGTAGCGGGCGACCTCGTCGTTGCTGAGCGCCGGCGGCGCGGCGGCCGTCACGGCCGCCACCCGCCCGCCACCGACGGGATGATGCTGACGGTGTCGCCGTCGCCCACCGGCGTCGCCTCCCGGTCGAGGAAGCGGATGTCGTCGTCGTTGACGTAGATGGCGACGAAGCTGCGCAGCTTGCCCTCCTCGTTGTAGAGGTGCTTGCGCAGGTCGGTGTAGCGGGCGGTCATGTTCGCGAGCAGCTCGCCGACCGTCGCGCCCTCGGCCTCGACGACCTCCTGCTTGTCCGCGTAGACGCGCAGCGGCGTCGGAATCAGAATCCTGGTTGGCATGGTGTGTCCTCGATGGCGACCGGCTCCTCGTCGAACGCCGACCGGTCCTCGCGCAGCCGCCACGACGTGAGCGTCCCCGGCTCGCCGCCGGCGACCGCGACGATGACGTAGGCGAACACCGGCCAGGCGTGGTCCAGGTCGTATTGCGACGGGCGCGCCGGATGGTCCGGGTGCGAGTGATAGAAGCCGACGAGTTCGCCGCGCAACGCGTCCGCCCGCCGCTCGGCCGCGCGGTAGTCGGCCGGCCGCACCCGGAAGCGGCGCCGCGTCCCCTCGCCGGCGGTGTTGGGCAGGGCCAGCGCCTCGACCACCCGGCCGCCGCGGCCGATGAGCGCCCCGCAGCATTCGTGCGGGTACGTCTCGCGGCCGTGGCGCCGAATGCCGGCGTCGGCCTCGGCGCACAGCGTCAGCATCGGTCGCCCCCGCCCGCTCAGCCGGCCGGCTCCGCGCCGGGCCCGGACTCGGTGGGGTAGCCCTTCTCCCGCCACGCCAGCGTGCCGCCGCTGACGCTCCGCACGTTGCGGTAGCCGAGCGACTTCAGGAACAGCAGCCCCGACAGCGAAGCGTTGCCGCGCTGGCAGACGCTCAGGATCGGCGCGCCGCGGTCCGCCGGCAGTCCGGCATGGTTCTCCGGCAACTCCGCCAGCGGCCGGTTGACGGCGCCCGGCACGTGCGCCTCCTCGTACTGCTTCCGGGGCCGGACGTCGAGCACGAACGGCTTGCCGTTCCGCAGTTGCGCGTGGGCGGAGTCGACGTCGATGGTCAGGTCGGGGTTGCCCCGCACGTTCTCCACCATCGTGTCGAGCAGCGGGTTGCGGGGCGCGGCGGCCGCCTGCGCCTCCCGCGCGGCCAGCCCCGGCAGGTGCTTCACGACCGACGAGGCGTACTTGAACGCGCTGTCGCAGAAGATCACCACCACGAGGTTCCCCGGCTCGTCCGGGACCAGCCTGAACGCGCCGGCCAGGGCCATGGCCGAGCTCGGCCCGGCGACCAGGCTCTCCTCCCGGTTCAGCCGCAGGCAGAGGTCGAACGCCTCCTGGTTGTCCACCTCCACCAGCCCGTCGTACTCGTCCGGCCGGAACAGCCTGGTCTGTCGGAGCTGCCGGATGCTGCGGACGCCCGGAATGTCGTGCCCCTCGCCCGGGTGCGCGCCGAGCACCCGCACGGCTTCGCTCCGCTCCTTCAGGTACCGCCCGGTGCCGGTGATGGTGCCGCAGGTGCCGAGCCCGGAGACGAAATGGGTCACCCGGCCCCCGGTCTGCTTCCAGATCTCCGGCCCGGTCGTCCGGTAGTGGGCCTGGGGGTTCGCCTCGTTGACGTACTGGTTCAGCATGTGGAAGCCGGGGCGCTCCCCGATCTCCATCGCCTTCGCGATGGCCCCTTCCGGCGCGCCCGGGGCGGGGCACAGGGTGTCGGCCAGCTCCAGCACGTCGGCCCCGAAGAAGCGCAGCATGGTGCGCTTCTCCAGCGGCACCTCGCTGGAGAGCGGCGTCGTCAGCGAGTAGCCCTTCGCGTTGGCGATCATCGCCAGCGCCATGCCGGTGTTCCCCGACGTCGGCTCCACCAGCTTCTGCTTCTCCCGCACCGTCCGCCGCGCCTCGCCGTCCGCGATCAGGTTGGCCGCCACGCGGTCCTTGACCGCCCCGAACGGGTTGTACCACTCCAGCTTGCCGTACACCGCCGTGTGGCGGAACGGGGTCACGCGGTTCAGGCGGACCAGCGGCGTCGGGTTGTCGACGCCGGAGAGCAGACCGAGAATCGAGTCGTAGACGCGCAACCGGTGGTCGTCCATGGCCTCCGATTCTACCCGATCGCGGTCTTCGCACCCGGCGCGGGGCCGGGACGCGCGCACCCGGCGCGGGCCGCCGTGATAGGCTGCGCACATGGATGCCGTCACACCGTGGATCACGCCGGCTCTGGTCATCGCCCTCGGCGCTTGGTTGCGCGTCGACCTGCGCGACCTGCGCCGCGAGATGAACGACCTTGCCGGGAGCATGAACAAGCGCTTCGATCAGGTCAATCGGGAGCTCGCCGGCCTGCGCGAGCGCATGGCCAGGCTCGAAGGGTCCCTCGACGGCTTTCTCGCCGGCCGGCGTGATCGGGACGCCGCCTGAACCGCCGGAGTCGGCCGGCGCGGACGACCGTCAGGAGATCCGGCCCTTTGCGAATCCCCACCTTCGAGCTCGAGCGCTTCCAGTCCGTCCACGAGCACCAGGTCGAGATCAACCTGACGGAGAGCGGCGTGGAGCCGCTGGAGCTGGGCGAGCTCGTCGGTCCGGACGAGGCCGCGGCGCTGCTCGGCCAGCCGCTCGCCTACACGCAGTCCAACGGCACGCCGGAGCTGCGCGCCGCCGTGGCCGCCGGCTTCCCCGGCGCCGCGGAAGAGCACGTGGTCGTCGCCAACGGCGGCGCCGAGGCCAACTTCGCCGCCTGCTGGCGCCTGATCGAGCCGGGCGACGAGGTGGTGGTGATGCAGCCGAACTACGGGCAGGCGCAGGGGCTGGCCGCCGGGTTCGGCGCCCTCGTGCGGCCCTGGCCGCTGCGCGCCGAGTGGTCCGCGCCGCGCCCCCGCTGGGCGCCCGACGTCGACGAGCTGCGCGCGCTGGTGACGGATCGCACGAAGCTGGTCGCCGTCTGCAACCCGAACAACCCGACCGGGGCGCGGCTGACCGAGGCCGAGGTGGCGGCGGTCTGCGGGATCGCGGACCGGCACGGCGCCTGGGTGCTCTCCGACGAGATCTACCGCGGCGTCGAGCACGACGGCGTCGAGACGCCGATGGCGTGGGGGCGGACGGAGCGGACGATCGTCACCGGGGGCCTGTCGAAGGCCTACGGGCTGCCGGGACTGCGCATCGGCTGGGCGGTCGCCGCCCCGGAGATGGCGGCCGAGTTGTGGAGCCGCCGCGACTACACGACCATCGCGCCGAGCGCGCTGAGCGACCGGCTGGCCCGCCACGCCCTGGCCCCGGACCGCCGGACGGCCCTGCTGGAGCGCGCCCGGCGGATCATCGCCGCCAACGTGCGCATCGTCGGCGCCTGGATCGACGCGCACGCCGGCGAACTCGCGTGGGCGCTCCCCGAAGCCGGGGCGATCGGCTTCGTCCGCTACGGCCACGACGCCGGCTCGACCGCGCTGGCGGACCGGCTGCGGCGGACCGAGGGCGTGCTGGTCGTGCCCGGCGACCACTTCGGCCTCGACGGCCACCTGCGGATCGGGTACGGCGGCCGCGCCGCGGCCCTGCGGGAAGGACTGGCCCGGCTCGACCGCGTGCTGGCCGCCCTGCCGCGACGGGGCGCGCCGGCCCCCGCCTGAAGACGCCATGACCAGGAACCCGAAGACGATGAGCGATCGACAGAAGACGCCCGCCCCCGGCGCCCTCGACGGCCTGACCGTGCTGGACCTGACCCGCGTGCTCTCCGGCCCCTACTGCACGATGATGCTCGCCGACATGGGGGCGCGCGTCATCAAGGTGGAGCAGCCGGGCAAGGGCGACGACACGCGCGCCTGGGGACCGCCGTTCCAGGACGGAGAGAGCGCCTACTTCATGAGCGTCAACCGCAACAAGGAGAGCGTCACGCTCAACCTGAAGCACGCGGACGGGCGGCGGGTGCTCGACGCCCTGATCGAGCGCGCCGACGTGCTGGTCGAGAACTTCCGGCCCGGCACGCTGGACCGGATGGGACTGGGGTACGCGGACCTCGCCCGGCGGCGTCCGGAGCTGGTCTACTGCTCGATCTCCGGATTCGGCCAGACCGGCCCCCGGCGGCGCGAGCCGGGCTACGACGCGGTGATGCAGGGCGAGGGCGGCCTGATGAGCATCACCGGGGCGCCCGACGGCCCCGGCTACCGGCTGGGCGTGGCCATCGCCGACATTGCATCGGGGATGTTCTCGGCCTGGGGCGTCGCCGTCGCCCTGCTGGCGCGGCAGCGCACCGGCCGCGGCCAGCTCGTCGACGTCGGCATGCTGGACTCGGTGGCGGCGCTGCTCACCTACCAGGCCGGCATCTACTTCGCCACCGGCCGGCCGCCGGGGCGCCTCGGCAACCTGCACCCGACGATCACGCCCTACGAGACGCTGGAGGCGGCCGACGGCGACCTGGTCGTCGCGGCCGGCAACGACGCGCTCTGGCGCACGTTCTGCGGCGTGCTGGGCCTCGAGTCCCTGGCCGACGACCCGCGCTTCCGGACGAACAAGGACCGGGTGGGCGCCCGCGAGACGCTGCGCCCGCTGCTCGTCGAGCGGCTCCGCACGCGGCCCGCCGCCGAGTGGCTGTCGGAGCTGAAGGCCGCCGGGGTCCCCTGCGGCGGCGTCCGCGACTTCGAGCAGGTGCTGACCGACCCGCAGATCGTCGAGCGCGCGATGGTCGTCGCCCTCGACCACCCCGCGGCCGGCGCGATCCGCCAGCTCGGGGTGCCGGTCAAGCTCGGCGACACGCCCGGCGCCGTGCGCACGCCGCCGCCGGTGCTGGGCGAGCACACCGGAAAGGTCCTCGCCGAACTCGGCTACTCGGACGCCGAGGTGGCGCGCCTGCGCGGCGGCGGCGCCATCTGATCGACGGGGCGGGGAGGTCTACGCCATCTGCGAGAGCCGGGGGTTCGACGAGGCCGCGAAGATTTTCGGCCCGGCCTGACCGCCGTCGCCGGCGGATCCGCCCGCCTCCCGTCCGGGGCGCCGGTCCCCAACGGCCTCGGGTGCGGGGCTGGGACCGCTACTCCGACAGATCGAGCGCGACGATCCGCTCCCGGTCGCGCGCGTACAGCGTGGTCCCGACCAGCGTCGGCGCGGTCCAGGCGCGCGTGTCGAAGAGCGGCGTCGACGCCAGCCGGGTCAGGCCGCCGGGCGCCAGGACGGCCAGGCTCAGGTCGCCGTCCTCCTCCAGGATCAACGTCTTGCCGTCGGCGTGGAGCAGGCTCGCCCGGCTGAAGCCGCGCTCGCGCCACGCCGTCTCGCCGGTGGCGGCGTGCGTCGCGGTCATCACGGCGGCCGCCCCCTGTCCGCTCGTGCCGTAGACGAAGTCGCCGAGGCGGATCGGGTTCAGGAACGTGAAGCGGAGTTGACGGTCGCTCCAGAGCTCGGTGACGCGCGTCACGTCCCCGTCCTTCGCGAGCCGGACCGCCCGGCTGCCGCCGATGTACCCGGACGAGAGGAAGAGGACGTCGTCCTCGTCGCTCCAGAGCGGGATCTGGAAGTTGAAGTCGTTGCCGGCGTCGTGGGGATGCGCCCACAGGACCTCTCCCGTGCCGGGGTCGAGGCCGTGCACGGCCTGCCCGGCGAAGACCACCAGGTGCCGCTCGCCGTCGAAGTCGATCAACCCCGGCGGCGCCTCCGACACCAGAAAGCTGCCGCTGCGCCAGACGACGCCGCCGTCGTCCTGCCGCAACGCCATGACCGCCTGCCCGGGGCCGCCCACCTGCACGATGACGGTGTCCTCGTAGGGCAGCGGGCTGACCCCGTAGCCCGACTTGATCATCGAGCGGATCAGCAGCGGCGGCGCCCCGAAGTCGGTCACGAAGTTCCGCTCCCAGACGATCTCGCCGGTGGCCGCGTCGAAGACGTGCATCTCCTTGTTGGTCCCGACCGTGAACAGCCGATCCCCCACGAGCAGCGGCGTGGCGTGCGGACCGGCGCCCTGGTCGAAGTCCTGCACGGCGGACGGGTAGGCGTGCTCCCAGAGCGTCTCGCCGGTCGCCGCGTCGAGCGCGACGACCGCCTCTTCGCCGCTCCACGGCGCGCCGCCGCCTTCGCCGTGGGCGGCCCGGTACATCGTGTACAGCCGGCCGGCGGCGGCGACGATCGCCGAGTGCCCGGCCCCCAGCGGCCGGCTCCAGAGCACCGGCGGCCCGTCGGCGGGCCACGCGTCGGCGAGCCCGGACGTGTCGTAGAGGAAGTCGCGGCTCGGCCCGCCCCACTGCCACCAGTCGCGCGCGGAGTCCACCTCCTGGGCGCCGGGCGCGGCCGGCCACGCGAGGAGGGCGGCGACGAAAACGGTCAGGATCCTCATCGGCGTTTCACCGTCACGAAGGGCGCGAGATCGCATCCCTCGTTCAGTCACTCGTAGTCCTCGGCCGCCAGCGACAGGCGCACCACCTCGGCGTCGTTGCGCGCCACCACGTGGCGGTTGGCGAACGCCGGGTGCGCCCACAGGACGGCGCGGTCGTCCCAGCGGCCGGAGGCGCCGCCGCGGGTGCGCGTGGTCGGCGTCAGCAGCAGCGTGCGGTCGACCTCCTCGTAGCCCGCCGGCGTGAAGCGGGCGATGACCAGCTCGCCCGTCTCGTTGACGACGAACCAGCGGCCGCCGTTGCGGACCAGGTACGAGTTCGCCCACCGCTCGTGCGGCGTCAGGCGGTCGGTCGACCACAGCCGGTCGCCGGTCGCCGCGTCGAGGCCGCGGAATTCGCCGTAGCTGCTGAGGCCGTACAGGGCGCCGCCGGCCACCACCGGCGTCGACAGGGTCGCCCCCTGCGGCGGCCGGTCGGTCCGGCTCGGGTTCACGCCCTCCCAGAGCATGCGCGCCGCCGGGCGGTCGGCGTTCAGCGCCAGCATCAGGCCCCCGTTCTCCACCTGCGTCACCAGCAGGTAGCGCCCGCTACGGACCGGCGTGCCGATGGTCAGCCCGCTCGGGACCGGGAAGTCGTACTGCCACCAGGTGTCGCCGGTCGCCGGGTCCAGCGAGGTCACGGCGGCCGCGTGCCAGACGATCAACTGCCGCACCCCGCCGGCGGTGATCACGATCGGCGAGGAATAGCCCGGCTCCGAGGTGGTCTCGACGGCGCGCCAGGCCTCCGCTCCCGTCGCCTTGTCGAAGGCCACGACCATCGCGTCCGGTTCGCCGCCGAGCAGGGCGATCAGGTGGCCGCCCTCGACCAGCGGCGACTGCGACACGCCGAAGACCGGCACCGTCACGCCGTAGTCGGCGACGGTGTCCACCCGCCAGATCAAGTCCCCGGCCGCGGCGTCGAAGCACGACAGCGTCCCGGCCGCGCCGAGGACGTACACCCGGCCGCCGTCCACCGTCGGGGTCGCCCGCGGGCCGATCGCGAACTTGAAGTGGACGTTGCGGTACGTCGCCGGCCATTCCCGCGTCCAGAGCACCGCGCCGGTCTCCTCGTCGAGGGCGAGCAGGCGCTCGCGGCCGTCCATCGTGCGGCTGCCCGGCGTCTCCTGGTAATCCAGAACGAAGACCCGGCCGTCCGCCACCGCCGGCCCCGCGAAGCCGCCGCGAACCGGCGTCCGCCACTTGACGCGCAGGCCGCCGGCGGCGAAGCGCTCGACGATCCCGGTATCGTTCCACACCGCGTCCCGGTTGACGCCGCGCCACTGCGGCCAGTCCTCGGCGCGCAGGCCGATCGTCGCGAGGCAGACGGCGCACGCCGCGGCGGCGGCCGTCCGGAGCAGGTGACGGGAAGACATGGGTTTCTCCCTGGACGGTTGCGAGCGGGCGTCGACGGCTCGGCGCACGCTCAAAGGCTCTCGATCGTGCACGCGGAACGTTCCGCCGTCAACCGTGACGCGCGGCGGCGCCCCGTCCGGGCGCGTCCGCCGCGGCGCGGGGACGACGAGACTCTCCCGGGACGCATCCGCCCTCCTCTCGATGATCGTCGAGCCGGCGCCGGGCCCCATGCGTCCGCCATCGCGGCACCTTTACGCGAGCAGCTCGTCCGCCGTGTGGACGACGCGATAGCGGGCCGGCGATTCCCCCGCCTTCAACGCCTCGAAGTGCGCCTTGCCGCATTCCACCTTGGCCCGTTCGGCGTTCCGCAGATCGTCCAGGAAGGCGCTGCCCTTGGTCTCGACCACCAGGTACAACCGCTCGCCGCCGTCGTGTTCGATGAGCACGGCCCAGTCGGGGTTGTAGGGGCCGAGCGGCGTCGGGACCTGGAACCAGCGCGGCAGCTTCGCATAGACCTTGACGACCGCGAACTGCTCCAGCTTCGCCGCGAAGGCCGCCTCGTTGTCCGAGTCGTACACGACGTGGTCGTAGACCGACTTCGCGGCCGCCATCGTGTTCTTGAGGTAGCCGATCAGCTCTTCGTTCCGGAACAGTTCCTGGGCGAAGTACCGTTCGCCGCCGAGCCGCTGGTACTTGACGCCCTCCACCAGCGCCAGGCGCTTGCGGCGGTTGATCGTCTCGGCGGCGACCTCGATGAATTTGGCGGGATTGACGGCGAAGTCGTCCAGGCGTCCGCTGTCGATCAGGATGCGGCCGATGCCGCGACGGGTCAGGCCCGTCCGGTCCTGCAGGGCCGTCAGCAGGTCGGGCAGGTCCATGCCCGTGTCGTCGAGATACGCGGCGCCCGATTCGCGCACCGATCCCGTCAACCCGCCCCGCCCCGGGCTCAGGCCGCCCTGCTGCCACAGCAGGCGGGGCCGCGGTATCGGCGGCGCGGCGGCGAGCGCCCGCGAGCAGGATTCGAGCATCGCCTCGTTGTCGAAGCGGACTCGAAAGGTCGTCCGGTGCTTGATGCGATCCCAGAGGGCCTGGAACTCGGCCCCGTCCAGCACCGCCTCGCGGGGCTTCACGCGGCGGCGTTCATCCGCCTTCCTTATCTTGATGCGGGTCGTGAATCCGCGAAGCGCCCGGGTGACGGCTTCGCGCAGCGGCTCGAATTCGTCGGGCAGAACCACGCCGTCACCGTCAAGCGCTTCCCGCAACGCATCCTGCGCTTGCCCTCTGCCGTCCAGGTAGCCTTGCGAGATCAGATGGTCCCGGAGCCGTTGCGACCGCTCGACGCCGAGGGGTCCGGCATGGCCGTCCTCGTCCTCGACGACGAGAGATGCGAACGAATGCCGTTCCACCCGGCCGAACCGGACACCCGTTTCCTCCTCGATCTCCCGTTGCAGGTTCTCGGCGAACTCCTCGTAGCTCTCGCGCGCGACGACGGTCAGGGTGTTCACCTCGAATCCGCGCTGCCGTTCCCCGGTCTGGTCGACGCACAGGCGCAAGCCCCGGCCGATGGTTTGCCGACGCTCCCGCTCCGTCGAGATGTCCCGCAAGGCGCAGATCTGGAACACGTTGGGATTGTCCCAGCCTTCGCGCAACGCCGAATGGGAGAAGATGAACTGCAAGGGCTCCTCGAAGCCGAGCAGCCTTTCCTTGTCGCGCATGATGAGACGGTACGCGCGTTCGGCGTTGTCGCGGTGGGTCTGGTTGTTCTCGGCCGTGTCGGTCCAGCCGCCGCGCCGGTCGATGGAAAAATAGCCTTCGTGCGCGCTTTCCGCGGCCTCCTGCACGTCCCGGTCCTCGAACAGCGCCCGGTACTCCGGCCGACTCGCGGCGCGCCGGTACTCCTCCTCGAAGATGCGCGCGTACTCGCCCTTGACGGGAGCGCCCTCGTCGTCGTAGCGCCGGTAGTGCGAAACCTTGTCGAGGAAGAAAAGCGTGAGCACCTTGACGCCCCGTGGCCGAAGCCGCGCCTCCTTGTCCAGATGCTCGCGGATCGTCTTGCGCATCATCTCCCGGTGAACGGCCGCCGGATCCACGCCGCCGTGGACGTCGCCGGGCCGCATCCAGTGTTCGTCGCCCGGCAGCCGCAGTTCCAGGTACTCGTTGCCGCGCTCCACGCGGATCTCGCCGATGCGATGTCCTCGGTACACCGCGCGGCGCGTCTTCCGCTCCAACTGGTCGCCGTCGGTCACCTTCAGGATGCGCCTTCGCACACCGCCGCCCGGCGTCGCCACGTCCACTTCGACCTCGGCCCAGATGATGCTCCGCTGCCGGCGCGTGGCCACCAGGCGGACGTAGGGCCGGTTGTGATCGTCCGCGACCACACCGGCGGCGACCTCGATCTGCTTGACCAGCTTGCGCTCCCAGGCGTCCACCGCGTTGAGCCGGTAGACCATGTGGTGCTCGTCCGCGTGGGTGGCCGAGTAGCGCAGGGTGCACAGCGGATTCATCCTCTCGAGCGCCTGCCGCCCCTGCCCCTTCAAGCCGCCGTCCACGCTTTGCGGCTCGTCCACGATCAACACGGGGTGGGTGGCCCGCACCAGGTCGACGGGCTTCTCGCCGCCCGTCTTCTCGTTCGGCTGGTAGATGTTGTTGACGTCGCGCTTGTTGATGGCGCCGACCGTCACCACCATGATCTGCACGTGCGGGCTGGTGGCGAAGTTCCGAACCTGCCCGAGCTTCGCGGAATCGTACACGAAGTGCTCGAACGGCGCGCCCGAATACAACGCGCGAAGGTGCGGCCCCATGACGTCCAGCGACTTGGCGACGCCTTCCTTGACGGCCACCGACGGCACCACGACGGCGAACTTCGTGAATCCGTACCGCTGGTTGAGCTCGAAAATCGTCCGCAGGTACACGTAGGTCTTGCCGGTGCCGGTCTCCATCTCCACCGTGAAGTCGCGGGACTGGAGCGACTCCGCCGGGAACAGGCCGTTGCGCAACTGCACTTGCCGAAGGTTGTCCAGCAGCGCCTTCGGTTCCAGTTGGAGCCGGTTCCCGACGCCGAGCTCGCCTTCCTGGAATCCGGGGAGTCGAGCCGCGAGATCGTGGGAGACGGTGAACTCCGTGCGGCACGTCTCCTGTCCCTGGAACAAGTCGCAGACGGCCGCGATGGCGTCCTGTTGATGGTCGAGGTCCGGTTCGAACTGCAATTTCATCACAGGCTCCGCACGTCCTTGATTTCGTACTGCCGCAGAACCTCCACCACGTTCGTCTTGGCCACGTCGTCCTCGAAGGCGCTGTCCCGGAAGACCACGGTGAGATCGTCCGCTCCGCCCATCTCGTCCCGCCACGCCGCGATGCCCAACACCAGATCATCGACCTCGGAGCCCTTGATCGACTCCGAGAGGCAGGTCACCAGCGCGCCGTCCGCGACCGCGTTCACGCGCTTGCCGGCGATCTCCCGCCGTTCGACCGGGGCGCAGAGGTCGTAGCCGAGCTTGAGCAGAAGTTCGTAGAAGAGATCGTCCTCGCCGCGGTCCGGCTTGACGTGGTCGATCTGGCCGAGAAGGGAATCGGCCAACCTGGCCCGATCGAGTTCCCACGCCTTGATGTTGGAGCTGTCGAGCTTGAATACGCGGAAGCCGAGGTCCACATCCGTCATCGATCCCGATCCCCGCAGGATCGAGGACGCCCGGCGAAGCCTCTCCTTGGTGAGCTCCGCGATGTTGTGAGGCCTGCCAAGTCCGGTCAGGTACTCAGCGGTCGTCTTCTGTTCCCTGTTTTCGGAATCGATTTTTTCTGGAAGCTGAACAAGTATGTAGCGTCGGCATCCGCCATCCATGACGTTTTGCTTCATCACGGCATGTCCCGACGTGCCGGAGCCGGCAAAGAAATCCAGCACGATGCAAGGCTCGTCGGAGTTGCTTGCCGCCAATTCGATCATCCTCTGGACCAGCCGCGTTGGCTTCGGGTTGCTGAAAACGCCTTGGGCAAGCAGCTCTTTCACCTCGCTGTTCGCTTCATGGTTATGACCTACTTCCTTGCAAGGCCAAATGGTCACCGGGCTGATCCCGGACTTGGCCTCGGAAAGAAATGTCTTCCTCGACGGTGTTGCTTGACCGTCGGCTCCAAACCAGATCTCGTTGTTTTCGTCCATCCTGGCCATCGTCTGATCCGAGAAACGCCGGTATGTACCTGGCGGGGGCGCCCAAGTCCGCCCATTCCTGAATGTGTACGGTGATGTATTGCCGCCACTCTTTGCATGCAAGGGGGTAGCCTTCCAGGATCCCTTCGGATGACTGTCGGGATTACTGTATGCCGCTTCTTGGCCAGCCGTCCTGCGTTGGGGCGACAGCCGGGAATCCGAGCGGTTTTTTGCGAAGATCAGCACATGATCATGGTTGTCCGAAAAAAACTGCGCATCGTTGGATCTGGTATATTTCTTCTCCCAGACTACATTAGCAATGAAGTTTTCTTCTCCGAAGATTTCATCCGCGGCTTGACGAAGATGATGCACTTCCATGTCATCGACCGTCATGAACAAAAAACCATCGTGTCGCAGGAGGGTACGCGCGACCTTCAACCGTGGATATATCATGTTCAACCAGTTCGTGTGGAATCGGCCGGAGGCGTCGGTGTTCGAACGGAGCTTGTCGCCGTTGCCGTCGATCTGTCCGGTGATCTTGAGGTAATTCGTTGTCCCGTCCGTGTGGTTGTCCCGATACACGAAATCCTTGCCGGTGTTGTACGGCGGATCGATGTAGATGAGCTTCACCTTGTTGGTGTAGCTCCTTTGCAGCAGCTTGAGGACTTCCAGGTTGTCGCCCTCGATCATCACGTTCCGCGTCGAATCCCACTCGACGCTCTCCTCGGGGCACGGGCGCAGCGTGCCGGTGCTCGACGTCAGCGCGCGTCGGCGCGCGTGGCGCTTGCCGTGCCAGTGCAGGCCGTACTTTTCCTCGCCGTCGTCGAGCGCGTCGCCGAGCAGTTCGCGGAGGACGGCGAAGTCGATCTTGCCTTCGGTGAACGCTTCGGGAAACAGGCGGGCCAGTTGCGCGACGTTGTCGGCAGCCACGTCGGGAGACTTGCTCTCCGGGTCGCTTGCAGTGATTCGCTTCATCGGGCGGGTCTCGGCGGGTTCGGGGTCGTCGTCGGTGGCGCCATCTCTACAGTAGCACGATTCCACGGGGAACGCGGCTCAGCGAGGCCCGGCGAGGAGGGGCCGATCGCGGGGCCGTAGTCCGGCCGCGGCCGGAGAGCTCTCGCGGGCGACGACGGGTCAACGTGTTCACCTCGAATCCGCGCTGCCGTTCTCCGCGCTCCCCAGGCGTCCACCGCGTTGAGCCGGTAGACCATGTGATGCTCCTGGCCCTGAAACAGGTCGCAGACGGCGGCGACGGCGTCCTGCTGATGGTCGAGATCCGGCTCGAACCGCAACTTCATCACAGGCTCCGCACGTCCTTGACGTCGTGTTGCCGCAGCAGCTCGGTCACGTTCGCCTTGGCGACCTCGTCCTCGAAGGCGCTGTCCCGGAAGACCACGGTGACGTCCTGCGCCTCCATCTCGTTCCGCCACGCGGCGATGCCCAGGGCCAATTCATCGACGTCGGCGCCCTTGATCGATTCGGCGAGGCAGGTCATCAATGCGCCGCCGGCGACGGCGTTCACGCGCTTGCCCGCGATGCCGCGTTGCTCGGCGGAAGCGCAAAGGTCGTAGCCGAGCTTGAGCAGAAGTTCGTAGAACAGGTCGTCTTCGCCGCGGTCCGGCTTGATGTGGTCAATCTGGCCGAGAAGGGAATCGGCCAACCTGGCCCGATCGAGCTCCCACGCCTTGACGTTGGAGCTGTCGAGCTTGAATACGCGGAAACCCGCGTCCACGCCCTTCGAGGACGCATCCCGCATCTGCCGCCCGACCCGACGCAGCCGCTCCTTCGTCAGCTCGGCGATCGTCGCCGGCGCCTTCATCCGTTCGCAGTAGTCGAAGGCCGCCCGCTGCTCGTTCTTCTCTCGGTCGAGAGGTTCCGGAAACTGCACCAGGACGTAGCGCCGACTGCCGTCGTCGGCTTCGTTCTGCTGCACGACGGCTTGCGCCGTCGTGCCCGAACCCGCGAAGAAATCCAGCACGATTGCGTCCGACGGATCGTGAACTCCAAGCTGGATGAACCTCCGGATCAACGAGACCGGTTTCGGGTTGTCGAATACGTCCGCGCCCATCAGGTTCCTGGCCGCCCTGGTCGCATTCGTCGTCGTATCCACGTCGTCCCACCACGTCTTGGCCACCTTCCCGCGATCCTCGGCTTCGCTCAAGAAACGCTTGCGCTGGGGCCCGGCCTCCCCGCTGACGCCGAAGACGATGCGATTGTCGGCCATGAGCCGCGTGAAGACTTCGAGTTCGTTCTTCCAACTGTTCCCGGCGTTGGGGCGATATACCTGGCCGGTCTTCGGGTTGGTGATCGGGTACATCTGGTTCGGTCGCTCGCCGCCGACCTGAAACGGATCCGCCTTCCAGGGTCCCCGCGGGTCGTTGTCCGGATTTGCGAAGCCTTCCCCGCTCTCGGACAGACGAAAGTGGGACCGGTTGCGGACGAAATAGTCCCGATCGCGGGCGTAGATCACGTTGTGCGTGTGGGAGACGGAAATCAGCGCGGTGTTCGTCACCGACTTCGTCGAGTTCCACGCCACGCATCCCAGGAAGTTGTCGTATCCGAGAATTTCGTCGAGAACGGCGCGAAGATGGTGTATCTCGGCGTCCGACATCGAGACGATCAACACGCCGTCCTGCCGGAGAAGAGTTCTGGCGACCTTCAACCGCGGATACATCATGTTCAGCCAGTTCGTATGGAACCGGCCGGAGGCGTCGGTGTTCGAGCGGAGCTTGTCGCCGTCGCCGTCGAGTTGCCCGGTGATTTTGAGGTAGTGGGTTGTCCCGTCCTTGTAGTTGTCCCGGTACACGAAGTCCTTGCCGGTGTTGTACGGCGGGTCGATGTAGATGAGCTTCACCTTGTTGGTGTAGCTCCTTTGCAGCAGCTTGAGCACCTCCAGGTTGTCGCCCTCGATCATGAGGTGCTGCGTCGAGTCCCATTCGACGCTCTCGTCGGGGCACGGGCGCAGCGTGCCGGTGCTCGGCGTCAGGGCGCGTCGGCGCGCGAGGCGCTTGCCGTGCCAATGCAGGCCGTACTTCTCCTCGGTCTCGTCCAGGGCGTCGCCCAGCAGTTCGCGGAGGACGGCGAAGTCCACCTTGCCGTCGGTGAACGCTTCGGGAAACAGACGGGCCAGTTGCGCGACGTTGTCGGCAGCCACGTCGGGAGACTTGCTCTCCGGGTCGCTTGCAGTGATTCGCTTCACCGGGCGGGTCTCGGCGGGGTCGGGGTCGTCGTCGGTGGCGTATCTCTACGGTAGCACGATTCCGCGGGGGACGCGGTGCAGCGAGGAGGGGCCGATCGAGGGGCCGTGGTCCGGCCGCAGCCGGAACGCCGGCGCCGAAGGGCTTCGCCCGGTGGACGGAGGCAGCGGCGTCGGTGACTGCCGCAAGAGACCTTCCCGGCGCAGAGGCAGCGGCGTCGGCGACTGCCGCAAGAGACCTTCCCGGCGCATCCGCCTTCACTCGAGCGAGCGCCCGTAAGCGTCCGACCCGCGTTCGACAGCGCCGGAGCGCCGGAGCGTATTGGCGACGCCCGCGTCGAAGAAGTAGAACTTGGCGGTGGCCACCGGCTTGCGGCCGCGGGTCTTGCGGAAGGCCGGCAACTGTTCGCCCACCAGCGGGGACGCGCCGACGCCGAACACGCGTGTACGATTGGCCGCGGCGGCCCGGAACGCGCTGCATGGCGGGGTTCCGGCCCGCGGCAGGCCGGGTGTCCTGTGCGACCATCCGGACTCGGGAGACCACGCGGGGTTCCGCTCGCGGCAGACCGCCGGTCGCCGCGGGCTTCGTGCCGCCACCGAAGGTCCGCGGATCGGGCCGCGGACGGGAGAAGGAAGCATGAACGTCGACGTGAAAGGCCACCTCGGCGCCGTCGAGCGCTCCGTGGCGCGGCTCGAACGGGAAGGGCGGCCCGCCCGGGCGGTCACTCTCGCGCGCGCCTTCGACACGACGGTCGACGACCTGTGGGACGCCGTGACGAACGCCGAGCGCATTCCGCGCTGGTTCCTGCCGGTCCGCGGCGAATTGAAGCGGGGCGGCCGTTTTCAGCTGGAAGGCAACGCGGGCGGCGCGATCACCACGTGCGAACCGCCCGCGCACTGCGCGTTCACCTGGGAGTTCGGCGGCGACACGAGCCGGGTGGATCTGCGGGTCGCGGACGCCGGCGCGGGCGGCGCGCGGCTCACGCTCACGCACACCGCTCACCTGTCCGACCACTGGCAGCGGTACGGGCCGGGCGCGGCCGGCGTCGGCTGGGAGCTGGGCTTCCTGGGGCTCGCGCTCCATCTCGCGCAACCGAACGAGCCGAAACCGGACGAAGCCGCCTTCACCGCTTCCCCGGACGGCAGGGCGCTCGTCACCGGCGCCAGCGCGGGATGGGCGCGCGCGGCGGCCGCGGCCGGAGAAGACCCCGCCGCCGCGCGGGCGGCGGCCGGACGCACCGCCGCGTTCTACACCGGCGAACCGGAGCCTGCCTGACGCGCGCGTCCGATGCGCTCGGCGCTGCGCCGCGCCGCGGCCATCCCGCGGCTGCCCCCGCCCGCCAAGCGTCGCCTGGCGGCTCCGCTCGGCGCCCAACCGGGCCCGCGGGAGTCCGCGCCGTTCCACGGCGCAGATTGCTAGCGTTCCGATCCCGGGTCGATCTCCAGCGCGTCGGCGCCGATCGACATGTCGCCGCTGAAGGTGGACAATCTGACACGGGCGCCGCCGCCGGCCGCGACCCCGCGCAGCGATCGACTTCCCCGCTCGAAGGCGGTCACTTCGCCGGCCCGCTCCCCCGTGCCGACGCGGATGGGGAAGCCGGAACGCAGCTCGCCGCTGAAGGACACGGCCTCGATCTCGAACCCGGAACCTTCCGGAACCGACAGGTGGACGTCGCCCGAGAGCGACTCGAACTCGTAGCGGCCGTCGTCCGCGAACGCGCCGTCGAAGGTCACCGAGCCCGAGACCGTCTCCACTTCGACGCGCCGCGACTCCACCGCGCGCAACGCCACCGCGCCGCTCACCGACTCCACCTCGATCCGCGGCGCGCGGACCGTCTCGGCGCGCAGCCGGCCGCTGACCGTTTCGGCCGACAGGGAATCGTCGCTGCCCACGCCGCGGAGATGCAGGTCGCCGGACACCGTCTCCACGTGGACCAGTCTCGACAGCGAAGCCAGCCGCACGTCGCCGCTGACGACGTCGACGCGCGTCTCGCCGTCCACCCCTTCCACGGCGACGCCGCCCGCGACCGATTCGATGGTGACGCCGGCGCGGCGCGGGACGGTCACCGTGAAGTCCACGGCCACCCGCGGCCGGCCGCCGAACAGGTCGCCCGGCGACCGCGGGAAGGAGCGCCGATACCGGGGCTTGACGACGACCCGGCCGCCGCGCTCCTCGATGCGGACCTCGACGTGGTCGAGCGCCTCGGCGGAACCGGGCCCGACGAGCCGCTTCGCCGCCCGGATGGTCAGCTCGTCGCCGTCCACCCCCGTCACGGCCGTCTCGCCGCGGACGTTGTCGATCTCGAGCCGGGCGCCGGGCTCCATCCGCAGGGTCCGCGGCAGCTCCTCGGTCTGCCCGGCGGCCGCCGCGGCCGCGCCGGTCAGCAGGATGGCGAAGAACGCGCTCCGCGATGCCTGTCGTGTCATGGCGCCTTTCCTCCCTTCGTCGCCGGAATCCCTCCGCTCGACCCCGGAGCCGCGCTCGTGCGCCGCTCCCGCGCGCCGGCCGGCCCGGAACCGATCTCCCGCCGCGCCGACGTCCTCTGCCAGGTTTGGACGATGCGGGCGCGCCCCGGGTTCCTCCGTGTCCGCGGCCGGCCGCGGCGGACTCCTGTAGGATTGCTCGGGTCGGAATCCCCGAGCGGCGGGAGCTCGACCGATGCCTTCGGATACTTCTCCCGACGGTTCCCGATCCGCGGCGGACCCGCGTGAAGCGCCGTCCGGCCGCCTCACGCGCCGGCTGCGCGACCCGCTCGTCGTCTTCGCGCTCCTGGGCGGCGGCGTGTTCGCGGCCGACGGCTGGCTGGCCGGCCGCGAGACGGCGCGGCCGGTGATCGAGATCACGCCCGGCCGGGCAGACCGGCTCCGCGCGCGCTGGATCGCGCAGTGGGGCCGGGAGCCCACCGCGTCCGAACGGCGGACGCTGATCGATCGGGCGGTCGACGAGGAGATCCTGTACCGCGAGGCGAAGCGCCTGGGCCTCGACCGCGACGACGCCATCGTGCGGCGGCGGCTCGCCCGGAAGATGACGTTCCTCCTGGAGGACGCCGGCGGCGCGGGGCCTCCGGCGGCGGCGACGGTCGAGGAGTACTACGCGCGGCACGCCGAACGCTACCTGTGGCCGGGACGGACCACCTTCGACCACGTGTTCCTGTCCGGGGACGGCCGGACCGACCCGGCGGGCGACGCCGAGGCGCTCCTCGCCGAGCTGCGCGCTGGCGGCGGCGGCTGGCGGCGGCTCGGCGACCCCTTCATGCTGGCGCGGACGTACGCGGACAGGAGCGGCCGGGAGATCGCCGCGCTCTTCGGAAGCGCTTTCGCCGACGCCGTGGCCGAGCTCCCGGTGGGCGGCTGGCGCGGACCGGTGGAATCGACGTACGGCCGGCACCTGGTGCGGGTGAACGGCCGGACGGCTTCCCGCGCGCCGACGCTCGCGGAGGTGCGGGAGCGGGTGGCGGCGGACCTGCGCGAGGACCTGCGCCGCGAACGCGGCCGGGCCGCGTACCGGGAACTGCGCGGCCGGTACGAAGTGCGGTTTCCGGCGGCGTTCGCCGCTGAACGGACACGATGACGAGGGGCCGCGGCCGGTCGCAGGGGGCCGGAATCGGCCTGCCGGCCTCGGACGTCCGGACGTCAGGAACGGCCGCCGTCACCGCCGGGGTCGCCGACGAAGCGGTAGCCGACCCCGCGCACCGTCAGCAGGCGCCGCGGGCGGGCCGGCTGCTCCTCGACGTAGCGCCGCAGGCGGGCGATGAAGTTGTCCACGGTGCGGGTGTCCGTGTCGTGGCGCACGCCCCAGACCTCCTCCAGGAGCGCCTTGCGGGTCACGGTCTCCCCCGCGTGCCGCACCAGGTAGCCGAGCAGCGTCGCCTCCATCACCGTCAGCGGCTGCTCGACCCCGCCGCGGCGCAGCACCTGGTTGCGGAAGTCGACGGCGACGTCGGCGAAGCGGTACTCGTCGATCTCGCGCTCCCCGCCCGCCCCGGCGCCGCCCCGCAGCCACCGGCGCCGGCGCAGGAGACCGGCGATGCGCGCCAGCAGGATGGAAAGGTCGAAGGGCTTGGGCAGGTAGTCGTCGGCCCCCGCCTCGAAGCCGCGCAGCACGTCGTCGGTGTCCGAGCGGGCGGTCAGCAGCATGACCGGCACGAACTGCCGCGCCGCGCGCAGCCGCCGCACCACCTCGAAGCCGTCGAGGCCGGGCAGCATGACGTCGAGCAGGACGACGTCGAACCCGCCCGCGCCGGCGCCCACCAGCCGCCGCACGGCGGCGGCGCCGTTCTCCTCCACCTCGGCGCTGAAGCCCTCCGCCTCGAGGTTCAGCTTCAGGCCGCGGGCGAGATGCTCTTCGTCTTCGACGATGAGGACGCGGCTCATCACGCCTTCAGCGGCAACTCGAGGGTGAAGGTGCTCCCGCGGCCGGCGCCGCGGCTCTCGGCGAACGCCCGCCCGCCGTGCCGCCGCGCCACCGCGCGCACGATCGACAGCCCCAGCCCGGTCCCCCGCACCCGCGCCCGCAGGGCCGCCGGCAACCGGTAGAAGCGGCGGAACACCCGCTTCAGCTCGCCGCCGGTGATGCCCATGCCCTGGTCGCTGACGCTGATCGCCACCCGCCGCGCGCCGATCCGGGCCACCTCCACCGCCACCCGCACCCGCGAGCCGGAGTACTTGATCGCGTTGTCGACCAGGTTGGTGACCGCCGCCAGCAGCTCGTCGCGGTCGCCCCGGACCACCAGCGCCCCGTCCGGCGGGCGGTGGACCCAGGCCAGCTCGCCGTTCGCCAGGTGATGCCGCTTTCCGGCCAGCGACACGCATTCGCCCACGACCTCGGACACGTCGACGTCGGCCGGGTGGGCGACCCGGCGCGCGTCCCCGGTCTTGCCGGCCAGCAGGATCTGGTCGATGGTGCGCTGCAGGCGGTCGGAGTCGTCGAGCATCGTGTCGATGACCTCGCGCCGCGTGCCGGGCGGCAGGTCCCGCTGGCGCAGCGTCTGCAGGTACAGCTTGATGCTCGCCAGCGGCGTCTTCAGCTCGTGGGTCACCGCGTGGATGAAGGCGTCGTGCTGCTCGCCGCGGCGGATCTCGCGGATCAGGAACAGGGTGTTCAGCACCAGGCCGCCGACCAGGACGACGAAGCTGAGCGCGCCGAGCAGCACCAGCAGGCCGGCGCGCCAGTTGACGACGATGAAGCTGACGTTGAGGAAGACGGCGACGGCGATCAGGCCGCTGCCGAACAGCGCCGCCAGGACGATGGACCGCTTGCGGTTGCCGCCGCCGAATCGTTGCATGCGGGAGAAGGATACCGCGCCCGCGCCGCGCTCACCGCGCCGCGCCTCCCAGGACCGGGCCGGCCGGATCGAGCGCCGTCCCGACGACGTCCTCCTCGGCGGTGATCTCCCGGTTGGCGATCTGGGCCGCGGTCGGCACCTTCACGTCCCAGGCGAGGCCCAGCCACGACATCAGCCGGATCTGCATCCAGCTCAGGTCCACCTCGCGCCACGTCATCCCGTGCCGGGCCGACGTCGGATACGCGTGGTGGTTGTTGTGCCAGCCCTCGCCGAAGGTGACCAGCGCCACCCAGAACGAGTTCTTCGAGTCGTCGCGGGTCCGGAAGCGGCGGCTGCCCCAGATGTGCGTCACCGAGTTGATCATCCACGTGCAGTGCAGGCCGACGACGACGCGCAGGAAGACGCCCCACAGCAGCCACGGCAGGCCGCCGAGGGCCAGCAGCGCGAGCCCGAGGACCACCAGCGGGACCCAGTGCCACCTGGTCAGCGCCCGGTAGAAGGGGTCCTTCATCAGGTCGGGCGAGTACCTGCCCATCGTCTCGACGTCGCCGTGCAGCGCCTCGCCGAAGACCGTCCACAGCATGTGCGACCACCACTTGCCGTCGCGCGGCGTGTGCGGGTCGCCGTCCCGGTCGGACTTCTGGTGGTGGATGCGGTGCAGCGCCGTCCAGAAGATCGGCCCGCCCTGCAGGGTCAGGGTCGCGCAGAGCGCGAAGAAGTACTCGACGGCCTTCGGCGTCTTGTACGAGCGGTGCGTGTGGAGCCGGTGGTAGCCCAGGCCGATGCCCCACCCGACGCACACCCAGTGCAGCGCCGCGGCGACGAGCACGGCCTCCCGCGTCGTGAAGAACAGGGCGGCGACCGCCAGCACGTGGAAGACGGCGAAGGCGGTGGCGGTGCTCCAGCTCACGCCGTCCGCGCTGGCGAAATCGATCTCCCGTGCGGGCATGGCGCCTCCCTGGGAACGGGCGGGGCGCCGGCGCCCCGCCCGAAGGAGGATCGAGGGTATCAAGCCGGCCGCGCTCCGGGGGGCCGCCGATGTAATAGTTGTGCAATTTCGACGATCCGGGATGGGCCGCCGGCGTTTCCTGCCGGAAGTCGTCGGGGCCGGCGCGTTCCCGCCGTTCCAATCCTTGACGCTTCCGTCCGCGGCCCGGAGGAACCCGAGCCCGCCGGCCGGCCGTTCTCGCAGCGCCGTCCGGGCGCCGGGAAGAGCCCGGCGCCGGCACGGCGGCGGGTCGGCGATCACGCGGCGCCGTCCGGGCGGCGGGAAGAGGGGCGCGGCCGACGAGCGCCAGCGTGGCCAGGTCGACGGCCTCCCACCCGGACAGACCGTGGCTCCTCCACTCGACGTCGAAGGGCCGGGCGCCGAGTCTCCGATATATGATGGCGGCTGCCCGTCCCCCGTCCCGATCGTCGAGCACCGCCAGCGATGCCGAACAGACTGGAACCGCCCTTCTACTTCACGAATCTGTCCATCGAGAACGTCCGGGCCTTCGGCGAGAGACAGGAGCTGAAGCTCGCCTACGCGGACGGGCGTCCCGCCCGCTGGACGCTCCTCGTCGGCGACAACGGCGTCGGCAAGACCACGCTGCTGGAGTGCCTCGCGTGGATGCGCCCGCGCTTCAACCCGCCGCCGGACGAGCCCGGCGAGCACGAACCGGGCGCATCGGCTCGCCGGCCGATTGAACCCGAGCTGGCGGCCGAGGAGGACAACGGCGTGCTGGCGGCGCTTGCCCGCGCCGGCAACGATTCACCGGCGCGGCTGGAGGGAGATCTGTCCGTCGGCGTAGGGCTGGGAGCGCACGACAGTGCTCGCCCGCGCCGCCTTTCGACGTGGTTCTCCATCGAACGGGTCGCCGGCGTCGTCACCGACGTGCGGTCCGGCGGCCGTGTGACGGACGTCCACGCGGGAGGAGAAGCTGTGGAAGAAGACGTCGAGCACGGCGTCGAGGAGCCTCTCGTCCTCGGCTACGGCGCCGGCCGGCACCCGACGATCAACGCCGGAAAGGATGTGGCGACCGACCCGGTCGAATCGCTGTCCAGGGTCGAGGCGGGGTTGCACGACGCCGAGATCCTTCTCGCTCGACTCGACCATTGGACCTTCAAGGACGATCCCGTAGCCGCGCGGCAGCTCGACAGCCTGAAGAAGGCGATCGCTGCAATGCTGCCCGACGTAGAAGATCCTGACGACATCGAGATCCTCGGTCCGCCGCAAGACGATCCGTCCCGCCCCGGCGGGGTTCGCGTCAGGACGCCGTACGGACGTGTGCCTCTCGAGCAGGTGAGCCTCGGCTACCGGACCATGTTCGCTTGGACCGTGGACATCGGGTGGAGGCTGATCCAACGCTACCCGCACAGCCAAAACCCGCTCCACGAGCCGGCGATCGTGCTGGTCGACGAAGTCGACCTCCACCTGCACCCGCGCTGGCAGCGGACGGTCCGCGAGACTCTGGCGCGCCATTTTCCCGGTGTTCAGTTCATCGCGACCGCGCACAGCCCCCTGATGGCGCAGAGCTCGCTGGACGCCAACGTGGCCGTCGTCCGGCGGTCGGGCGACCACGCCGAGATCGTCAACGATCCGACGGTGATCAGGGCGTGGCGGCTCGATCAGTTGATCACGAGCGACCTGTTCGGCCTCGATTCGGCGCGTTCGCCGACGGTGGCGCGTCAGCAGCAGGAGCGGGCTGCGCTGCTCGAGAAACCGAAGTTGACGCCCGCGGAACGCGACGAACTCGACAGATTGAACGAGGAAGCCCTGGCGATGCCCACCGAGGAATCGCACGAGGACAACGAAGCCATGGCGATCATCCGCGAGGCGGCCGACCTGCTGCGGTCGCGCAAGGAGACGTCGTGATCCGGGTGACCAAGCCTCCCCGCCCGCCGGCTGCGCTGCGCGCCGGCGCGGACCGCACGAGGGCGGACTGCGACGCGTACGACGCCAACGCCGCCGCGTACTCGGGCGGTATGCGGCGATTCGATTTCGAGCAGGCGATCTACGGTCATGAGACCGTCAGAACGGCGCTGCGGAAAGCCCAGCATCGCAAGTGCTGCTATTGCGAAGGCCGGTTCGAGGCGTTCGCGGCGGCCGACGTCGAGCACTATCGGCCCAAGGGAGCGGTGCGTCAGGATCGAGAATCGCAGACGCTGCGTCCTGGTTACTACTGGTTGGCGTATTCGTGGGAAAACCTGTACTGGTGCTGCCAGGTATGCAATAGAAGCGGCAAGAAGGACCTGTTCCCGCTGATGGACGACGCCGAGCGCGCCCGTTCTCACCGGGACGACGTTGCCCGCGAGAGTCCGCTGCTGCTCGATCCAGGTGGTACGGACGACCCGCGCGCGCACGTCCGGTTCCGACTGGAGTACGCCGTCGACCAAACCGACGCCGGACGCAGGACGATCGATGTGCTCGATCTGAATCGACCCGCGTTGATCGAGGAGCGGAAGAGGCGTTTGAGGCGGCTACGAGAACTTCAAGTGGTCCAACGGCTGGATCCCGACGGCCTGGAACCGGACGTGATCGAGCTTCGAGAACGGGCTCGTCGCGAGCTCGCCCGCGCCCCGTCACCCTCGGCGATCTTCAGCGCCATGGCCGCCGACTTTCTGCACGGACACGACATCGTCGGCGCCGAAGCGCCGTAGCAGCCGTTCGACCAGCGCCTTCCCGTCCCCGGTCAATCCCGCGGCGAGGGCGGCGTGGTCGACGCGCCCGATCTCTCCCGCGATCCGCCGGCGGCGTCGGGCGGCGAACGCCGCCTGGTCCGGTCCGAGCAAACCACCGCTTTCCAGAACCCGCAGGAACGCGTCGATCACCGAGAACACGTACAGGCCGTGCAGCACGCCCCGGAGCGGCCGGGGCCGACGCATCCAGGGCGAGAAGATCGACGCGCGGACGTCGCCGACGAGCGGCAGGACCGCCTCGATCAGCGTCAGGTGCAGATGCATGCATTCGTGCACGAGCGACTCGGCGAGCCGCAACGCGGCGTGGCGCCCGGGACCCGGTATCGACACGAAGACCGAGAACGGCACGTCGGGATCGCTGTAGCTGACGTCGACGTCCGCTCCGGGCGGCTGCAGCACGTGCACGCAACGCAGATACGCGGCCACGGCCGCCCGCAGGCTCGGCGCGGCGGCGAGGAGCGGCAACGAGGACCGGACGGCGCCGGCGGCGGAGGAGGGGACGGAGCGTGGAAAGACCAGACCCGAACGCTCGTAGCGGTTCCGGCTCGACGCCGGCAGCGCTTCGATCCGGCACACCGGGGGCTCACCGAGATCGAGCGCGCCCAGGACCGAGCGTTCCGCCGCGGGGTCGCCCGCCAGCCAGCGATGGGTCCCGTAGTTCGCCGGACGGAACCCTCGGCGCGCGAGCCGCCGCCACGTCCCCGCGGTCAACGGCGGAGCGGCGTCCGGCAGCCAGGGCTCGCCCGGGCGGGCGAGCGTCGCCCTGACCTCGCGGCGCAGGTCGGCCGGGCCCGGGTCTGGCGTAGAAGGAATAGACAAGCGTATAGCGTTCTCCGCCGTGCACCCGCGAAACCGCGTGGTGCGAACGCTCGCCGATCTCAAACCCGATGCCGGCGCCGGCGACCGGACGAACGATCCGATGGACGTCGCGCGGGTCGCAACCGTCGAACAGCATGAACAGCCCGCCGTCCTCGTCGCGCAGGCCGCGGTTGACCTGCACGATCAGACGGTGGGTCTCCTCGCCGGCGAGGTAGTCGTTGTGGATGGCGATCCGCTGGCCGCGGGTCAGTCGGTGCGCCGCCAGCCTGACCCGATCGTCGAACTCCACGCCGAAGATCGCCGCCACCCTTCGACGCATCGCGGCGAGGTCGTCCGGGGCGGCCACGGAAGCCGCGTTCGCGGGCAGCGCCGCGTCGAGCACGTCGAACTCGTGCTGCTGGTAGAAGCCGGTCTCCACGAGCCGCCAGGGCGCGGCGGTCTCGAACCACTCGAGGAGCGCCCGTTCGACGTCCCGCGCGAGGCAGCGCCGCGCAAGGAAGTAGCGGAAGGGCGTCCGGCGCGACTCGACCACCTCGATCGCGCCCGCGGCAGACCGTTCCGGGAAAGGAGACACGGCGCGGGAGACGCCCTCGACGGTCGCGACGGCGGAGGACATGGCGCCGCTCAACGGTTGTGGCGGTGGTACATCCGGTTGTACGCGGTCGGCGAGAGCGGCTTTTCGGGATCGTCGTTCCGGACTTCGTCGATCAGGCGAGCCAGCGCGACGCTGCCGAGGCTCTTCAGGCGCAGGTCCAGGTCCTCCGGGTCCGGAACCGGCCCCGGATCGGTCGATTCTCTCGGGTCAGCCATCGAAGACTCCTGTCGTCGTCCGGGCCGCGCCACGCGCCGCGACCCACTCTCGCATGCGTCCGATCAGCAGCAACTGATCGGCGCAGTAGACGGACGGATTGTCGAAGCCGCGCTCGGCGCTCCAGCGGTGCGCCACGATGCCGCCGCCGCAGACGTCCCGCTCCCGGCAGGAGCGGCACGCGGCGGCGGCCGGCCGTTGCCGGCGGTAGTATTCCCGGTATTCCGAGCTCTGGACGACGTCCAGCAGACTGTCGGACAGAACGGACCACGAGGTCCGCTCGAAACGATCGGCGGACGGGCGGGCCGCCTTCAGCGTGTCGTTCTTGTTGACGCGGCCGTCGGTGTCTATCACCAGTATGCCGTAGTCGTCGGCGCCGACGCCCTCCTTCCGCGCCGCTCCGCCCAGCAGGATCCGGAGCATGTCGTCGAGGACCCGGACACGGGGAGGATCGGGGTCGCCGAGATACACGTCGAGCAGACGGCTCAGCCACCGTCCGTATTCCGTCGATTCCGGGCGCGCCTTGCCGAACGGCAGGCGCGCGTGGTTGCCGTCGCGCACCAGGAAATCGACGGCGGGAGCGCCGGTCGCCTTGAGACTTTCGTACACGGCGTCGGGGCTGGATTCCGGGTCGATCACCGCCAGCACGCCGGCGAAGAGCGGCCGGGCGTCGTCGCGCGCGGTCATGCGGCCGATGCCGCGGCGCACGAGGTCGAACGAACCGCCCCCCTCGTGGTCGACGCGAAAACGGTCATGCACGCTCCGGGGCCCGTCGATGCTGATCGACACCCCGACGTCGAACCGGACGCAGACGTCGACGACCTCGTCGGTCAGCAGCACGCCGTTGGTCTGCAGATGGATGCCGCAGGGCGTCGGCAGGGCGGACCGGAGCCGGCCGCACAGGCCGCGCAGGCGGCGGGCGCCCAGCAACAGCGGTTCGCCGCCGTGCAGGACCACGCTGAACGGCCGCCCCTGGTAGGCGTAGACGTTCGCCAACTGCCGGACGGCCGCCTGCTGCACGGCGTCCGGCATCCGCGCCGGCTGCGCGCGCCAGCCGTCGTCGCCCATGTGGTAGACGTAGCAGTAGGCGCAATCGAGGTTGCACCTGCTCGCCACCTTCAGCAGAACCGTGTCGATCACGGTCGGCGGACGCCGCGTCTCCATGAACGGCGTACTATACCCAACCGGCGGATCGAGCCCGCGTGGCGGGTCCCCGACCGGCGTCGGCGTCCGGGCTCGTGACGAGGCCCGACCGGCGTCGGCGTCCCTTGCCCGGAGCGTGCGCCCCGGCCAGGATTCGCCCCGGCGGCCGTTCACTCCGGCAGGGCGAAGACGTACAGCGCGTTGCCTCCCTCCGGCTGGAAGATCTCCGGGGTGAGCCGCGCGGTGAGGCTCCGGAACGCGCCTCCGAGGGCGGCCGGGACGGCGAGGAACTGCCGCCCGGCGGCCTCGTAGGTGATCGGGTAGCCGTGCGCCGAGGCGCCGAGGCGGGTCTCCCACAGGACGTCGCCCGTCCGGACGTCGAACGCCCGGTAGTAGCGGTCGGCGTCCCCCGCGAAGACGAGGCCGCCGGCCGTCGTGAGCGTCGAGGTCAGGAACGCGGCGCGCTGCTCGCGGCTCCACAGCTCCTCCATCGTCCGCACGTCGTAGGCGGCCAGCTTCCCGACGTTGCCGTCCGTGCCCGGCATCTCGCGGTACTCGGCCCGGCCCGCTTCGCCGCCGCCGCCCTCGGTGAAGTCCACCTCGCGGCCGGTCAGGTACATGCACGCCTGGTGCAGCGGAATCACCAGCGCGTGGGCGCCGGGGTGATACGCGGACGCCTGCCAGTTGTGGCCGCCCAGCAGGCTGGGACAGGCCGGCACGCGGTCGCCGACGCGGGCGTCGCGGATGTCCTGCCGGTAGGAGAACCGCCCGGTGGTCCGGTCTATCGACTCGAAGACGTCCTGGTGGACCGTCTCGCGCAGGTCGACGAGCGCCCCGTTCCGCCGGTCGAGTTTCCAGAGGATGCCGTCCTTGCCGATGGTGAAGAGCCACTTGTGGCCGTCGGCGTCCACCAGCACCCGCTCGTAGACGACGTCCAGGTCCAGCGTCTCGCCCGGCGCGTGCTGGAAGTGCCACTGCACCTGCCCGGTGCGGGGGTTCAGGGCGAGCGTCGAATTGGTGTAGAGCGCGTCCTGGCGCGTCGTCATCCCGCGGCTGGCCGCCACCCACGGCTTCGCCTGCGCCGTGCCGATGTAGAAGAGGCCGAGCTCCGCGTCGTAGCTCCCCGGAATCCAGGCGTCGCCGCCCGCCCGCAGGTACGGCGGCGTGTCGCCCCACGACGCGTCGTTCGGGTCGCCCGGCAGCGCGATCGTCGACGTGCGCCACAACTCCTCGCCGGTGTCGGGATCGTGCCCGGTGATGAAGCAGGTCCGCTCCTTGTAGCGCTGGCAGCCGTTGGTGCCGGTGACGACGACGCCGTCGGCGACGACCGGGCCGGCGTTCTGGCGGAAGCCCAGCGTGTAGTCCGCCTTCCGGGTGCGCCACGCTTCCGCGCCGGTCCGCGCGTCGAGGGCGACCAGCGCCGCGTCGGCCGTGGCGAGGAACACCTTGTCGCCGTAGAGGGCCAGGGTGCGGGTCGGCGCGCGTTGCGGCGCATCCTCCGGCAGCGGCGCGCGGTACTGCCAGATGACGTCGCCGTTGGCCGCGTCGATCGCCTGCACCACGTTCCCCGGACTGGCCAGGAACATCACCCCGTCGCGCACCAGCGGCGTGGTCTGGTGGTTCCCTTCCCGGATCGACAGCACCCAGGCGAGCCGCAGCTGGTCGACGTTGCCGCGCGTCACCTGGGCCAGCGGACTGTAGCCGTGGCCGTCGCGGGTGCGCCGCCAGCTCGGCCAGTCGCCGGGCGGCGGGTCCGCGAGCGACGCGTCGGTGACCGGACGCAGGGGCCGCTCCACCGCGCGGTTGACGAAGCGGGCCGGGCGCCGCCGCGGCCGCTCGCCGGCCCGGGCCGCCCGCCGCGCCTCGGCCACGTCCGCCGCGTCGCCGATCGTCACCCCCGCGCCGGCCGTCAGCGGCGCGTCGCCGGGCCGGGCCCCGTTGACGTCCAGGACGTAGGCGACCAGGTTCAGGTAGACCGGATCGCCGAGCGAACCGCCGAGCCCGGGCGGCATCCCGGCCCGCACGTACTCGAACAGCTCGTCGGTCGTCCGGCCCGCCCAGCCGTTCAGAAAGTCGACCCCGCGCAACGCCGGCGCTTCCGCCCCTTCCAGGGCCGTCCCGTGGCATTCGCCGCAGTGCCGCGCATAGACGGACCACCCGGCCGCGGCCTGCTCCGCCGTGAAGCCTCCGTCCGTCTCGGGGGCCTGCGCGGCCGCGGGGGCGGCGCCCGGGCCGCCCGCCGCGATCAGCGCGGCGGCCGCCGTCCGCATCGCCGCCGTTCCGGGAAACCGCCTTCGCGGCCGCCGTCCGCCGACGCGATTCCGTTCCGCCATGACCCGCAACTCCCCCGGCGCCGTCAGGCGGCGCCTGTCCGCGCGGTGGGCGCTACTCCGGCAGCGCGAAGACGTAGAGCGCGTTCCCTCCCTCCGGCTGGTAGATCTCCGGGCTGAGCCGCGCGGTGAGGGTCCGGAACACGCCGCCGAGCGAGGCCGGGACGGCGAGGAACTGCCGGCCGGCCGCCTCGTAGGTGATCGGATAGCCGTGCGCCGCGGCGCCGAGGCGGGTCTCCCAGAGGATCTCCCCGGTCTCGACGTCGAACGCCCGGTAGTAGCGGTCGCCGTCGCCGGCGAAGACGAGGCCGCCGGCCGTCGTGAGCGTCGAGGTCAGGAACGCGGCGCGCTGCTCGCGGCTCCACAGCTCCTCCATCGTCCGCACGTCGTAGGCGGCCAGCTTCCCGACGTTGCCGCCGCTGCCGGGCATCTCGAGCAGCTCGTAACGGCCGGCCGTCCCCCCGCCCCCTTCGACGAACTCCACCGCGCGTCCGGTCAGGTGCATGCACGCCTGGTGCAACGGGATGATCAGCGCGCCGGCGCCCGGGTGATACGCCGACGCCTGCCAGTTGTGGCCGCCGAGCAGGCTGGGGCAGGCGAACACCCGCTCGCCGATCGCTATGTCCCGCAGGTCTTCCCGGTAGGTCAGCGCGCCCGTGGTCCTGTCGATCGACTCGAAGACGTCCTGGTGGACCGTCTCGCGCAGGTCGACGAAGGCGCCGGTCCGCCGGTCGAGCTTCCAGAGGATGCCGTCCTTCCCGATGGTGAAGAGCCACTTCTCGCCGTCGGCGTCCACCAGCACCCGTTCGTAGACGACGTCCAGGTCCAGCGTCTCTCCCGGCGCGTGCTGGAAGTACCACTGCACCTGCCCGGTGCGGGGGTTCAACGCGAGCGTCGAGTTGGTGTAGAGCGCGTCCTGGCGCGTCGTCATGCCGCGGCTGGCCGCCACCCACGGCTTCGCCTGCGCCGTGCCGACGTAGAAGAGGCCGAGCTCCGGGTCGTAGCTCCCCGGGATCCAGGCGTCGCCGCCCGCGCGCAGGTACGGCGGCGTGTCGCCCCAGGACCCGTCGTTCGGGTCGCCCGGCAGCGCGATCGTCGACGTGCGCCACAGCTCCTCGCCGGTGTCGGGATCGTGGCCGGTGATGAAGCAGGTCCGTTCCGTGTAGCGCTCGCAGCCGTTGGTGCCGGTGACGAGGACGCCGTCGGCGACGACCGGGCCGGCGTTCTGGCGGAAGCCCAGCGTGTAGTCGGTCTTGACCGTCTTCCACGCTTCCTCGCCGGTCCGCGCGTCGAGGGCGACGAGCTGGGCGTCGGCCGTGGCCAGGAAGACCTTGTCGCCGTAGAGCGCCAGCGTGCGCGTGGCCCCGGCGCGGGCGTCGTCCGGCAGCCGGTGGCGGTACACCCAGATCACGTCGCCGGTCGCCGCGTCGAGCGCCTGGACGACGTTCCCCGGGTGGGCCAGGAACATGAGGCCGTCATGCACCAGCGGGGTCGTCTGGTGGTTGCCCGGCCGCACCGAGATGGACCAGGCGAGTTGCAGCTCGGCCACGTTGTCGCGCGTCACCCGATCGAGCGGGCTGTAGCCGTGGGCGTCGCGCGTCCGGCGCCAGCTCGGCCAGTCGCCCGGCGGCGGGTCCGCGAGCAGCGCGTCGGTCACCGGGCCCGGGTCGCGCGGCGCCACCCGGTTGACCCAGCGGGACGAGCGCCGCCGCGGCCGCTCGCCCGCCGCCGCCGCGCGGCGGGCCTCCTCGAGGTCCGCCGCGGCGCCGATCGGGACTCCCGCATCGGCCGTCAGGGTCCGCTCGCCGGGCGCCGCGCCGTTGGCCTCGAGCAGGTAGGCCACCAGATCCACGTAGACCCGATCGCCGAGCACGCCGGCCTGCCCCGGGGGCATCTCGTCCCGCAGGTAGGCGAACAGGTCGTCGGTGGTCCGTCCCAGCCAACCGTTCAGGAAGTCCACGCCGGTGAGCGGCGGGGCGTGCGCCAGGCCCTCCAGTCTCGGCCCGTGGCACTGGCCGCACTGCACGCCGTAGACCGACCAGCCGCTGGCCGCCTGATCCGTGGTGAAGGCCCCGTCGGCGCCCCGGTCCTGCGCGGCCTCGGCGGCGGCGGCCCCGCCGCTCAGGCCCGCGGCCAGAATCGATCCCGCGGCCGCCATCCGGACCCGGGCCGCCGCGAGGCCCGGTCCCTGCCGACGCGATCCGCCTGCGCCGCCGCGAGTTCCCTTCGACATGGTCCGCTCCTCGTTGCCGGTCCGGCCGGGCCCCGCGCGCCGATGCCCCCTCGTGCCGCCCTTATACCACCAACCCGGCGGAGGCGCCAGCACCGGCGAGGGCGCGTCGGCCCGCCGTCTACGGCGCGGACTCCCGGCGCGCGGGCGTCAGGCGCGCGAACCAGTGCCAGGCGATGAAGGAGATCACCGCCGCGCCCAGCAGCGATCCGAAGAGCGCGCCGCCGTAGGCCCGGTCCCATCCCCCGTCCAGGACGTCCGGGACCGTCATCGCCGCGGCCGCCAGAACGACGAGGGCCGGGCGATGCCGCAGGACCCGATGCCAGGCGGCCAGCAGCAGGACGCCGCCGAGCAGCCCCGCCGCCGCCCACGGCGCCAGGTCGTACGGTGACGCCCAGGGCGCCAGCAGCCCCCCCGCGAACACCAGCGCGGCCGCGGCGGCCGGCCGCCGACGCGGCCAGCGCGCGGTCAGCGTGTTCATCGACGTGACCACCAGCAACCCCGCCACCGCGAGGACGAGATAGCCCCGCACCGGCGCGAGCGCCGCCGCCAGCCACGGAACGGCCGCCGACGCGGGGCCGTACTCGGACCACGGAGGCGCGGAACCGCCGAGCGTGGTTTCAACCAGGGCGAACGCGCCCCGAAACCCCGACCCGAGGGCCAGACCCGTCCACGCCGCGGCCCCGCGGCCGGCCGCCGACGCCCTGGTCGCGAGCGCCGCGGACGCGCCGGCCAGCAGCCCGAGCAGGGCCGCCGACGCGCCGGCGTCGATCAGGCCGGCCGCGAGGGCGGTCCCGATCTGCGCCGGCCGCGGCCGGTCCGTGGACAGGCCGTGCACGAGCACCGGCCAGTCGTTCGCCAGGGCGGCGAGCGCGGCGGCCAGCGCAATCCCGCCCGCCGCCGCCGCGGCGCGGAAGTCGAACGCCCGCCGCGTCCAGCCCAGGACCGCGCCCGCCACCAGGAGCAACTCCAGGGCGACGATCGACGGGACGGGGGCGAGCGCCAGCCTCCACCGCCGCTGTCCGTCGGCGGCCCGCCACGCCCCCGGCAGGCCGAAACGGCGGCGCACGCTGACCACTTCGTCGCCGGCGACCCGCACCATCACGTTCGCGTTCTGGCCGGCGACGTCGCCCACGGTCTCGTCGCGGAAGAACAACGTCCAGTCCGTCCGCGTGGGACGGCGCGTCTCGATGACCGACGGCTCGGACAGGTTCGCGGCGGCCCCCGGGCCGCCGAGCGCAGCGAGTGCCAGGGTGCGCGCTTCCTCCTCCGACAGGGCGGCGCCCGGCACGCCCCCCGCGAGCGAACGGTCATGCTGCCTCGGCGCACCGTCCGGACCGACGTGGACGACGTGCTCCTCCTCCCGGACCGCATCGTCGCCTTCGAAGCGGGCGTAGCGCACGCGCCAGTGCGGCACGGCCAGATACTCGCCGAGCAGCGCGGCGTGCCGTTCCTCCCCGGCCTCGTTCCACACGAAAAGGTGCCAACGAGTGCGTGCGCGGCCATGAAACTGGAAGCCGCTGTGCACCTGGCTCGACTCGGTCCACTCTCGCGGATCGACGCCCTGCGCCGCGAGCGCCGCGCGGGCCGCCGCCTCGGCCTGCGAGCGGTTCACTTCGAGCCGCGGCGACAGACTCGGCGCGGCGGCCGCGTACGCCCAGAGCCCAATTCCCAGCACGCCGATCGCGGCCACCGCCCGCCGGGAAGGAAGCCCCGCCGGCGCCGGCGTGGGCTCCGGCTTCACGCGCGCCGACACGGCATCCACCCGCCCCCGTTCCCCGGACGTTCCGCCCGGCCTCGATCCGCCTGCGCCGCCGCGAGTTCCTTCGACATTGGTCCAGGTCTATCGCGCGGGCGTCAGGCGCGCGAACCAGCGCCAGGCGATGAAGGAAATCGCCGCCGCGCCCAGCAGCGATCCGAAGAGCGCGCCGCCGTAGGCCCGGTCCCATCCCCCGTCCAGGACGTCCGGGACCGTCATCGCCGCGGCCGCCAGAACGACGAGGGCCGGGCGATGCCGCAGGACCCGATGCCAGGCGGCCAGCAGCAGGACGCCGCCGAGCAGCCCCGCCGCCGCCCACGGCGCCAGGTCGTACGGTGACGCCCAGGGCGCCAGCAGCCCCCCCGCGAACACCAGCGCGGCCGCGGCGGCCGGCCGCCGACGCGGCCAGCGCGCGGTCAGCGTGTTCATCGACGTGACCACCAGCAACCCCGCCACCGCGAGGACGAGATAGCCCCGCACCGGCGCGAGCGCCGCCGCCAGCCACGGAACGGCCGCCGACGCGGGGCCGTACTCGGACCACGGAGGCGCGGAACCGCCGAGCGCGATTTCGACCAGGGCGAACGCGCCCCGAAACCCCGACCCGAGGGCCAGACCCGTCCACGCCGCGGCCCCGCGGCCGGCCGCCGACGCCCTGGTCGCGAGCGCCGCGGACGCGCCGGCCAGCAGCCCGAGCAGGGCCGCCGCCGCGCCGGCGTCGATCAGGCCGGCCGCGAGGGCGGTCCCGATCTGCGCCGGCCGCGGCCGGTCCGTGGACAGGCCGTGCACGAGCACCGGCCAGTCGTTCGCCAGGGCGGCGAGCGCGGCGGCCAGCGCAATCCCGCCTGCCGCCGCCGCGGCGCGGGTGTCGAACGCCCGCCGCGTCCAGCCCAGGGCCGCGCCCGCCACCAGGAGCAACTCCAGGGCGACGATCGACGGGACGGGGGCGAGCGCCAGCCTCCACCGCCGGTGGCCGTCGGCGACCCTCCACGCCCTCGGCAGAGCGACGCGGCGGCGCACGAAGCCCACTTCGTCACCGGTGATCTGCACCATCACGAACGCCGCACCGCCGGCGACGTCGCCCACGGTCTCGTCGCGGAAAGTGAACGTCCAGTTCGTCCGCGCGGGATGGCGCGTCTCGATGACCGACGGCTCGGACAGGTTCGCGGCGGCCCCGGGCCGCCCGAGCGCAGCGAGGGCCAGGGTGCGCGCTTCCTCCTTCGACAGGACGCCCGGCGCGCCCCGCGCGAGCTGGTGGTCACGCTGCCTCGGCGCACCGTCCGGGCCGACGTGGACGACGTGCTCCTCCACCCGCGCCGCATCGTCGCCCTCGAAGCGGGCGTAGCGCACGCGCCAGTGCGGCACGGCCAGATACTCGCCGAGCAGCGCGGCGTGCCGTTCCTCTCCGGCCTCGTTCCACACGAAGAGGTGCTCGAGAGTGCGTCCGCGGCGATCGAACTGGAAGCCGCTCAACACCCGGCTCGACTCGGTCCACTCTTGCGGATCGACACCCTGCGCCGCGAGCGCTTCGCGGGCCGCCGCCTCGGCCTCCGAGCGGTTCACTTCGAGCCGCGGCGAGAGACTCGGCGCGGCGGCCGCGTACGCCCAGAGCACGAATCCGAGCACGCCGATCGCGGCCACCGCCCGTGGGGACGGAAGTCCCGCCGGAGCCTGCGCCGACGCGGACTCCGGCTTCACGCGCGCCGCCACGGCATCCACCCGCTCCCGTTCCCGGACGCTCCGCCCGGCTTCGGCGCCGTCCACGGGACCCGTCACCGCGGAACCTCCGTCAGGTTCGGCGTTCGCGGCGCTCGGCCGGACGCGGTACCGGCCGCGGGCCGGCCGGCCGGCTCCAGCAGCAGCAGTTCACGCGCGCCGCCCTTCAACTGCTGCCGATCGAGCACGCGGAACCGCCTGCGCACCTCTTCTTCGAAACGCTCGGCGGTGCAGTCCGCGTAGTCTTCCCGCCGGTGTTCGACCAGCGCGCGGAACATCTCGTCCTCGCGGCCGACGAACTCCAGGATCACCGCCGCGCCCAGGCTTCGCAGCCATTCCAGGCACAGCGCCAGGGGAACGTTGGCGGAGACGCGCAGGTGATGAATCAGCGCCAGGAACAGCACCAGGTCCGGACGGCCCCGCGCTTCGAACGCCGCCCGCTCGCGTCCTGCCCAACCCTGCCCGGGTGACGGGTTGGCGACGTCCATCACGAGCGGAACGACGTTCCGCGGCGCGTCGCCGCCCGACGCCCGGAGCGACCGGTAGAGCAGATCGACGGCCTCCGGGTCGCCGTCCACGGCGACCACGGCGCCGGACCAACGCGCCGCGAGCCGCGAGAACGCCCCGGTGTTGGCGCCCAGGTCCCAGGTCAGGCGCGGGCGCCGCGCGGCGGCGTGCCGCTCGACGAAGTCGCGTTTCCGGCCGTAGTCCGCATCGTCGTACGAGTGGCCGTCCGCGTAGCGGGCCCAGTCCGAACGCGCCGGTCCGGTGGAGAGCCCGGCGATCAGCCGCTTCAAGCCGTCCAGCAGCGCGAGCAGTGCCGTCCGCGGCTGCCGCCCGGACCGCCGGCGAGACGCCGGGGCTTGCCGGCGGCGGCGCCGGACGCCGCCTTCCGCCAGCGCGGGAAACCAGACGTGAGACGGCACGCCGCGCCTGAAGCGCCGCGGTCCCCGAAAATACCGCACGGCCTCCTCGGGCGGAATCCCTTCCAGGCGGGAGCGCAGCAGGGGCTGGAACGGGATGCCCAGGTGCGCGGTCAGCAGGAGCGGCGTCAGGAACGTCGCGCAGAACTGACGATAGCCTCGCCAGTACCCGCCGTCCCAGGGCACGAACGACGGCGCGTCGACGAACGTCGGCCGCGCGCCGCGCCACTGCACGTTGAACGGCGTCGCGTCCTGGAGCGTCCAGCCGTTCGCCACGCTCGTCTCCAGCAGCCGCAGTTGCAGCAGCGCCGCGTCCTGGAGCATCGAGAACGGCCACTCGTACGGCCAGGTCACGAAATCCACGGCGGCGTGTCGAACGGCGGCGTCCCAGCCCGCTTCGAGGACCGGCCGGGCGTACGGGTCGTCGGCGTCGAGCAGGGCCGTCTCGACGACGTGGCCGCCGTCGACGAGCTCCCGGAAGAACGGCTCGGCGAGCAGCTTCGCCATGCGGTCCGCCGCGTCGAGACGCAGCCCGCGGACGACGGCCTCGCCCCGTTCTCCGAAGACCCGGTACACGCGCCCGGACGGGTCCCGGAACGAGCCGTCGTCAGGACGGAGGCGGTACGTCATCGGCGGAAGCGTCCGCGGGGCTTCCCGCCGCGGCGCGCCGGCCGCCGGAAAGAAGCCGCCGCAACCTGGCCGTCAGGCGGCCGAACGCGTTGCGCAGGGTGTAGCCGACGGCCGACAGGAACCCCAGCACGGACACGATGATGAAACCCGCCGAGCCGGGGTCCACGTAGGCCAGCAGGAGCTCCGGCGGACGAGGTTCGTGAGCGCCGGACGTCAGGGCGGACGCCGCCGCGCCCAGCGCGGCCACCGCCCACGATCGACCGCCGGAGAGTACCGGCGAAGGCGGACGGACGCCGTTCACGCGGCGGCCGCTATTCATAGAGGAAATCGGCGAAATCGGCATAGCGGGCGGCCCTTCTGTACCCCGATGGCGGCCGCATCGCGGGGGGGCCATCGGGGTCGATCACGTAGGTGCGCGGCTCGACGAGCGCGCTCTCTCCGTCGGAAAGGCAGGACAGCACGGCGTGAACCGCGTCCAGCAGGGTCATCCAGCCCGGCGCAACGGCGGCGTCGAACCACGGCGCGCACGCATCGGGCGGAAAGACGCCGCCCAGCACGCCGTAGCGATCCTGGACGAAGAACTCGGGGTCGTCGTCGAACTCCACGCCCCTGGAAAGGTACATGCCGTGGTCGCCGTACACCATGAGGATGGCGTCCGGGTCCTCCTCCACGTGGCGGACGATGCGTTCGAGGTACCCCGCCGCCGTCTCGATGCGGCGCAGATACACCGCCCTGTATCGTTCGAACGCCGCCGCGTCGCCGTGGCGGTACGTGCCGGAGGTGTGGCCCGTAACGTACAAGTGCGCCATCGTGAACTGCGGATCGCCGCCGGCGTCCACGCTGGTGATCCGCTCGAGGAACGGAGTGAAATGAGAGCCCTCTCGTTGGAACCACCGGCAGTATCCCCAGAAGGCCCAGGGGCGTATCGCCTCGTCGAGCAGATTGCAGAGAGTCCTGTTCTGGAAATAGACGTAGTTGTCGACCCAGGGTCCCTTGCGCCTTCCGAAATAGCTGTTGTTGAAGAGCGTGGAGGTTTCGTAGCCGTTTCCGCGCAGAATGCCGAGCAACGGACTCGGGCTCCGGCCGGAAAACGTCCCCGGGTCGGGCGCCGCCGCCGTCTGGCTGTTGTGGACCCGCGGATCGAGAGACAGCACGGTGTAGAGCGAATTCTTGGTGGAGACCGCGTTGACGAAGAGGTTCGGGAAGCGCCGGAACTTCGCGTCGAACAGGGTGTGGAAACCGGTGGTGTCCGCGTCGAGGTACTTCTTCAACAGCGCCCGCGGAACCAGCGAGTCGAACGAGATGAAGTAGAGGTTCGGCGTTCTCGACAGGGAGACGTCCCGGATGTTCGAGACGTCTCCGGACACCGGTTCGGCGCGCGGGTTCGCATGGACGGCGAGCACGGCGAGCGCCGCGAGCGCCGCGGCGGACAGCCAGCCGGCCCACGGCCGATCGTCGATGACGCGGAAGGCGACGAACAGCGCGAAACCCGACGCGGCGCACAGCAGGACGACGGCGGCCGGTTCCGCCGTCCGGAGATCGGTGAAGACGACGTGCGCGGTCGTGACGCCGCCGACGGTGACCAGGGCCTGCAGCGCGTTGGAGGGGATCAGAAACAGGGCGGCGTAGAACGTCCCGCCCAGCGCCGCGATGGCCCTTGTGTCGAATTCGGAAAAAGCCGCGGCGGAGGAGGCGTAGGTGACCGCGAGTGCCAGAGCGACGAGCGCGCCGGCGAACGTGAGCTTCGCGACCAGCGCGTTGGCGCCGTGCGCGCCACGGGCGCGGTACCCGCGAAGTGCGAACGTGAGCATCCAGACCAGCAGCACCTTGGCGGGAGGCCGGTAGTACAGAAAAAAACACCCTGACAGCAGAACGGCGTCGACCGTCCGGCCGAACGTCTCCGCGATGGACCGCAAGTCGAAACCGGGGAGGGTGGCAAAGGCATCGGTGGAGAAGGCATGGACGACCAGCAGAGTCAGGGTGACGAGCGCGGCGGCAAGGGCGATCACGGCCAGGACCATTGCTACGCAAGAAGTGACCGTCAAGGCTCGAACATCCCTCGGCAAGACGCATGCCTCGGCATCGGTATCGGCTCGATCATCATGCATCGAACCCGCCCCAACCCGCCGCCGCCCGCGCCCCTCGCTATTCATAAAGGAAATCTTCGAAATCGGCATAACGGGCAGCCCTCCTGTACCCCGAGGGCGGCCGGATCGCGGGAAAGCCGCTGGGGTCGATCACATAGGTGCGCGGCTCGACGAGCGCGCGCTCTCCGTCGGAAAGGCAGGACAGCACGGCGTGAACCGCGTCCAGCAGGGTCATCCAGCCCGGCGCCGCCGCGGCGTCGAACCACGGCGCGCACGCATCGGGCGGAAAGACGCCGCCCAGCACGCCGTAGCGATCCTGGACGAAGAACTCGGGATCGTCGTCGAACTCCTCCACGTCCCTGGAAAGGTACATGCCGTGGTCGCCGTACACCATGAGGATGGCCTCCGGGTCTTCCTCCACGTGGCGGACGATGCGGTCGAGGTATTCCGCCGCCCTCTCGATGAGGCGCAGATACTCCGCCCTGTACCGTTCGAACGCCGCCGCTTCGCCGTGGCGGTACGTGTCGGAGGTGTGGCCCGGAATGTACAAGTGCGCCATCGTGAACCGCGGATCGCCACCGGTGTCCACGCTGGTGATCCGCTCGAGGAACGGGGTGAAATGGGAGCCCTCGCGGTGGAACCACCGGCAGTATCCCCAGAAGGCCCAGGGGTGTATCGCCTCGTCGAGCAGATTGCAGAGAGTCCTGTTCTGAAAATAGACGTAGTTGTCGACCCAGGGTCCCTTGCGCCTTCCGAGATAGCTGTTGTCGAAGAGCGTGGAGGTTTCGTAGCCGTTCCCGCGCAGAATGCCGAGCAACGGACTCGGGCTCCGGCCGGAAAACGTCCCCGGGTCGCGCACCGCCACCGTCTGGCTGTTGTGGACCTGCGGATCGAGAGCCAGCACGGTGTAGAGCGAATTCCTGGTGGAGACCGCGTTGACGAAGAGATTCGGGAAGCGCCGGAACTTCGCGTCGAACAGGGTGTGGAAACCGGTGCCGTCCACGTCGAAGTACTTCTTCAACAGCGCCCGCGGAACCAGCGAATCGAACGAGATGAAGTAGAGGTTCGGCGTTTTCGACAGGGAGACGCCGCGGATGTTCGAGACGTCCCCGGGCACGGATTCGAAACGCGGCTCCGAATGACCGGTGAGCACGGCGGCAAGCACGGCGAGCACCGCCGCGGACAGCACGGCGCCGGTCCGCGGCCGATCGTCGATGACACCGAAAGCGACGAACAACGTGAAACCGGACGCGGCGCCCAGCAGGAGGACCATGGCCGGCCCGGCCGCCCAGAGGTCGGTGAAGACGCCGTACGCGGTCGTGACGCCGGCGGCGGCGATCAGGGCCAGCAGCGCGTTGGCGGGGATCCGGCGAAGCAGGAGCAACGCCCCCGACAGCAGAGCCGCGACGACCGTCGCGCCGAGCGCCGCCGCGACGGTCCTTGCGGCCTCGGAGGAAAACGCCTCGGCGAAGAAGGCATGGTTGACGGCGAGCGCCAGCGTGAAGAACCCGCCGGCCAGGGTGATCAGGACCAGCAGCGTGGCGGCGGCGGTACGGAAATGCAGAAAGAGCACCAGAGCGGCGTTGACCGTCACGCCGAACGCCGCGACGGTCGTCGTGTCGAAATCGGAAAAGGCGTCGGCGGAGGAGGCGTAGGTGGCCGCCAGCGCCAGGGCGACGAGCGCTCCGGCGAACGTGAGCTTGAGACGATGGTCCGTACCGGCGCCATGCCGATCCTCCCACCGGGTCCCCGCCGCCGACCCGGTGACCCGGGCCAGCAGAGCGGCGGCGGGGACCCGGAAGAACAAGAACAAACACGCGGACAGCAGCGCGGCGTCGACCGGCCGGCCGAACGTCTCCGCGATGGAGCGCAAGTCGAAGCCGGCAAGGGCGGAAAGAGTCTCGGCGGAGAAAGCATGGAAGACCAGCAGGGTCAGGGTGACGAACGCGGCGGCAAGGGCGACCACGGCCAGCGGCGTCGGCGAGGGCGCCCAAAGCAGGAGGAACACCAGACCGAACGCCGCGACGGTCCTTGCGTCGAAATCGAAGATGGCGTCGGTGAAGGCGGCGTCGGTGACCGCGAACGCCAGGGTGACGAGCGCGCCTGCGAGGGCGATCACGGCCAGCAGCGTCGGCGAGGGTCCGCAAAGCAGAAGGAACGCCAGACCGAACACCGCGACGGTCCTCACGTCGGAAAGGACATCGGCGGAGGAGGCGTAGGCGACCGCGAGCCCCAGGGTGACGAACGCGGCGGCGAACGGACGATCTTCCATGTCGACGCCATGCCTGCCGTCCCGTTCCCGAAGAGGCTTTGTCAAGGACCGCTCGGCCAGCCCTCCACAAAGACGCATGCCGATGCCACGGAAAGCAACGAAAAGCGCGAAACCGGACGCGGCGCACAGCAGGACTGCGACGGCCGGCTCCGGCGACCAGAGGCCGGTGCGCACGAAGTAGGCGATCGCGACGCCGGCGGCGGTGACCAGGGCCGGCAGCGCGAGCACGGCGGCGAAACGGACGATCGTCCTGCTGCCCACGTGAGATGTGACTGTCAAGTCTGAAGATCCTTGGCAAGGCGCACGTCATCACACCGGCTCGATCACCTCGAGGCCGCCCATGTACGGGCGCAGCGCCTCCGGGATCACCACCGATCCGTCCCGCTGCTGGCGGTTCTCCAGAATCGCCACCAGCGCGCGGCCGACCGCCACCCCGGAGCCGTTCAGCGTGTGCAGGTGCTCGGGCTTCCCCTTCCCGTCCCGGCGGAAGCGGATGCCGGCCCGCCGCGCCTGGAACGCCTCGGTGTTGCTGCACGACGAGATCTCCCGCCAGGCGTCGTGCCCCGGCAGCCACACTTCCAGGTCGTAGGTCTTCGACGCGGCGAACCCCATGTCGCCGGCGCACAGCAGGACCGTGCGGTACGGCAGGCCCAGGCGCTTGAGCACCTCCTCGGCGTGCAGCGTCAGCTCCTCGTGCACGTCCCGGGACGTCTCCGGCGCCGCGTACGCCACGAGCTCCACCTTGTGGAACTGGTGCTGGCGGATCAGGCCCCGGACGTCCTTGCCGTACGACCCCGCCTCGCTCCGGAAGCAGGGCGTGCAGGCGACGTACCGCGCCGGCAGCGCGCGGCCGTCGAGGATCTCCCCGCGGTGCAGGTTGCACAGCGGGACCTCCGCCGTCGGGATGAGGTACAGGTCCCAGTCGCCCGCCGCCTTGAACAGGTCGTGCTCGAACTTCGGCAGGTTGCCCGTGCCGGTCAGCGCGGCCCCGTTGGCCAGCAACGGCGGCTCGACCTCCGTGTACCCGTGCTCGCCGGTGTGCAGGTCGAGCATGAAGTTGGCGAGCGCCCGCGCCAGCCGCGCGCCGGGACCGGTCAGCACGGCGAAGCGCGATGCGGCCATCCGGACGGCGCGCTCGAAGTCGAGGATCCCGAGCGCCCGGCCGATCTCCCAGTGCGGCCGCGGCTCGAAGTCGAAGCGCGGCGGCTCACCGTGCCGGCGGACCTCCACGTTGTCGGCCTCGGAGCGGCCCACCGGGACGCTGGCGTGCGGCAGGTTGGGCAACGCGCGGGCGCAGGCGTCGCGCTCGGCCTCCACGGACCCGAGCCGGGCCTCCAGGGCCTTGACGAGGGCCCCGTGCTCCTGGCCCATCCGCATCAGCTCGGCGAGCCGATCACCGTCCTCGCCGGCCTTCCGCGCCCGGGCGACCTGCTCGCCGACCAGCTTGCGGGCCCGGCGGTTCGTCTCGAGCTCCGGGATGATGGCGCGGCGCTGGGCGTCGGCCCGCGCCAGCCGGTCGAGGTCGGCGTCGTGGTCCTCGCCGCGCGTCCTCAGGCGCGCGCGGACGTCGTCGAGGCGTTCACGAAGCAGAGCGGGATCCAGCATGGCGGAACCCGTAATGATACGATCCCGGACCGCATGCCGACGAACGCCGCCGTGCGGACCCTCCTCGTCCCGGCGGCCGGCCTCGGCACGCGGATGCTGCCCGCGACCAAGGCCGTCCCCAAGGAGCTGCTCACGCTCGTCGACCGCCCGATCATCCAGTACGGCGTCGAGGAGGCGGCGCGCGCCGGCGTCCGGCGCGTCGTGCTCGTGACCAGCCCGGGCAACACGCTGACCGCTTCGCACTTCGCGCCCGCCGCGGCGCTGGAGGCGGAGCTTCGGGCGCGCGGCAAGCCCGAGACGCTGGCCGCCGTCCGCGCGCTCGCGGCCCTGGCCGACGTCACCACGGTCCACCAGCCGGCGCCGCTCGGCCTCGGCCACGCGGTGCGGTGTGGCCGGGACGCCGTCGGGGACGAGCCGTTCGCGGTCCTGCTGCCCGACGACGTCATCGACGCCGAGCCGCCGGCCCTCGGCCAGATGCTCGACGTCTTCGCCGCGTGCGGCGGTCCGGTGCTGCTGGTCGAGCGCGTGCCGCGCGCGGACGTGGACCGCTACGGGGTCATCGACGCCGAGCCGGTCGGCGACGGCGTGTTCCGCGTGACCGACCTGGTCGAGAAACCGGCCGCGGCCGACGCGCCATCCGACCTCGCCGTCCTCGGCCGCTACGTCCTCACGCCCGACGTCTTCGACGCCCTGGAATCGACCGGGCGCGGCGCCGGGGGCGAGATCCAGTTGACCGACGGGCTGCGGCGGCTTCTGCGGACCCGGCCGATCCACGCCTGCGCGCTGCGCGGGACGCGGTTCGACGCGGGCGGCCGCGGCGGGTTCCTGAGGGCCACCGTCCACTTCGCGGCGAAGCAGCCGGCACTGGCCGCGGAGCTGCGGGCGGCGCTCGACGGCATGACCGAGCCGGCCGGCGGCTGACGAAGAGCGCGCACCCGCCACTCGCAACCTTGCGGCTGGCGTCGGCGCCGCTCTACGGCGCAGACACCTCCGCCAAGCGTCGCCGGACGGCTCCCGCCCGGCGCCCAACCAGACCCGCGGGAGTCCGCGCCGTTCTACGGCGCAGACTCCCGGCGCGCCGCGGACGAGCCCGACGCCGACTTCGACGCCGCGGACGAGTCCGACGCCGCGGACGCTCCGGTCTTCGACGCCGCGGACGAGGCGTCCTTCGACGGGGATGCGCCGTCCTTCTTGCCGCCGCCCCGGGCTTCGTCGCCGTCCTTTTTGCCGCCCGGCTTCCGCGCGTAGTCGGTGACGTACCACCCGCTGCCCTTGAACTGGATGGCCGGCGGCGACAGCAGCTTGCGGACCGCGCCGTTGCAGACGGGACAGGTCGACAGCGGCGGATCGGAGAACTTCCGGATCCGCTCGAAGCGGTGTCCGCAGTCGTTGCACTCGTACTCGTAAAGGGGCATCGTCTCAGCCGATCCGGCCTCTCCCTGCCCGAAGCCGAAAACCGCAACCATTCATCGTAGGCGGGCAGGGACCGAACGTCAATCCCGCCGCCGCGGCCGGAGCGGCCCCGCGCGGCCGGGCCGGGCCACACCCGCGGCCGGCGGACGGAAATCGAGCCGGCGGCGGCGGCTCACAGCCGTTCCAGATTCGCGTGGCGGGCCAGGACCCTCTTGACGCCGACGCCGGCGAAGCGGATGGAGAGCTTCAGGCCGCCCCCGGCCGGCTCGACGCCCGTCACCGTGCCGACGCCGAACTTCGGGTGCCGCACCCGCGCCCCCGGCGAGATGCCGCCCGCGGACTGATCCTCGTCCGCGTCGTCGTAGAAGGCGGCGGACCGGCCGTGCGGCTCCGGGCGCGTACGCCGGCCGCCGTACGCGCCCCGCCGGGGCTCGTGACCGGCGGACGGCGGACGCGGAGCGTACGCCGGCTCGACCACCCGGACCAGCTCGTGCGGGATCTCGAGCAGGAAGCGGGACGGCTCGGTCGCCCGGTACTCGCCGAACAGCCGCCGGCGGGCGGCGCTGGTCAGCACCAGGCGGCGCTCGGCCCGGGTCATCCCGACGTAACAGAGCCGCCGCTCCTCCTCCAGCGCCTCCTCGTCCTCCAGGGCGCGGGAATGGGGGAAGAGCCCGTCCTCCATCCCGGCCAGGACCACGAGCGGGAACTCGAGGCCCTTGGCCGCGTGCAGGGTCATCAGCCAGACCCGCGCGTCGCCGGGGCCCTTGCCTTCGTCGGCCTCCGACTGCAGGGAGTACGCGTCCACGAAGCCGCCCAGGCCGGGGTCCTCCTCCCGCAGCTCGTAGTCCTGGGCCGCCGACACCAGCTCCATCAGGTTGGACAGCCGGCTTTCGGCCTCCTCGCTGCCGTCCCGGCGCAGGGCCGCGGCGTAGCCGCTCTCGGCGAGGACCGCCGACAGCGTGTCCGCCACCGGCCGCGTCGAAACGGCCGCCCGCAACGACTCCAGCAGCGTCCGGAACGTCGACAGCGCGGTCAGGGCCCGCGTCGGCAGCAGCCGCTCGTCGATCGCGCGCCGCAGCCGCTTCCACAGCGACCAGTCCGCCTCGGGCGCCGCCCCGGACGGTCCGTCGAACAGCGGGGCGCCGCGCCCGGGGGGGGCGACGCCCTCCAGGCCCGCCATCACGCCCGGGCCGATTCCGCGCGCCGGGACGTTGATGACGCGGCGCAGGCTGACGTCGTCGTCGGGGTTCAGCAGCAGCTTCAGGTACGCGAGGGCGTCCTTGACCTCCCGGCGCTCGTAGAAGCGCACCCCGCCGACCACGCGGTAGCGGACGCCCGCGCGCCCGAGCGCCTCCTCGATCGCCCGCGACTGCGCGTTGGTGCGGAACAGCACCGCCGCCCGGCCGCCCGCGCCGCGGATCTGGCCGAGGATGAAGTCGGCCTCCTCGAGGTCGTCGGCGGCGCGGCGGAAGACGATCGGCTCGCCCCCGCCGCTCTCGGTGTAGAGCCGCTTCTCCCGACGCTGCCGGTTGTGGGCGATCAGCCCGGACGCCGCGTCCAGGATCACCTGCGTGGACCGGTAGTTGCGTTCGAGCCGCACGACCACCGCCTCGGGAAAGTCGCTCTCGAAGTCGAGGATGTTGCGCAGGTCCGCCCCGCGCCACTTGTAGATCGACTGATCGGGGTCGCCGACCACGCAGAGGTTGCGGCTCCGCTCGGCCAGGGCGCGCACCAGCAGGTACTGCGGCCGGTTGGTGTCCTGGTACTCGTCCACCATGACGTAGCGGAAGCGCTCGGCGTACCGTTCGCGCGCCTCGTCCGATTCCCGGAACAGCCGCACCGACTCCAGCAGGAGGTCGTCGAAGTCGAGCGCCCGGTTGGTCCGCAGCGTCCGGGCGTAGCGCTCGCAGACCGCGGCGAGCTGTTCGTCGGCGAAGCCGCTCGCGGCGCGGCGCAGGTCCGCGGCGCTCTCGAGGCGGTTCTTCGCGCGGCTGATGCGCGACAGCAGAGCCTTCGGCGGCGCGATCTGCGGGTCGACGTCCAGCTCCTTCATGGCCTGCCGCACCACGTTGAGCTGGTCGACGCCGTCGTAGATCGCGAAGTCGCGCGACAGCCCGATGCGCGGCGCCTCCCGCCGCAGCAGCCGCGCGCAGAAGGCGTGGAACGTGGAGACCTGCAGACGCGGCGCCGCCGCGCCGAGGAGCCGCTCGACCCGGCCGCGCATCTCTTCGGCCGCCTTGTTGGTGAACGTGACGGCCAGGACCCGCTCCGGAAGCGCGTGGCCGCCGCCGATGAGGGCGGCGAGACGGCAGCAGATCACCCGCGTCTTGCCGGACCCGGCGCCGGCCAGGATCAGCAGCGGCCCGTCGCGGTGCAGCACCGCCTCGCGCTGCTCCGGATTGAGTCCGGCCAGCGGCGCGCCGCCGGCCCGCGCCGCGGGCGCCGTATGGCTACTCAACCGTCACGCTCTTCGCGAGGTTGCGCGGCTGGTCGACGTCGCAGCCCCGCAGCACGGCTATGTGGTAGGCCAGGAGCTGGAGCGGCACGACCATCGCGATCGGCATCAGCAGCGGATGCGCCGGCGGGACCGGGACGACGGCGTCGCGCCCGAGGTCGAGAACCCCGTCGAACTCTTCCGGCGGCGCGTCGGTGACGACGATGACCGCGCCGCCCCGCGCCTTGATCTCCTGCAGGTTCCCGCGCATCTTCTCGTAGACCCTGTCCCGCGGCATGAGCGCCACCACCGGCATGTGCTCGTCGATCAGCGCGATCGGGCCGTGCTTCATCTCGCCGGCCGGATACCCCTCGGCGTGGATGTAGGAGACCTCCTTCAGCTTGAGCGCTCCTTCGAGCGCGATGGGATAGTTCACGCCGCGTCCGAGGTACAGGAAGTCCGTGCTCCGGTAGAAGCGCTTGGCGACCGCCTGGACGAGCGCGTCCGACTTCAGGACGTGCTCGACGAGGACGGGCGCGCGCGCGACGGCCTCGACGAGGGTCCGCGCCGCCCGCGCCTCGACGGCCCCGCGGGCGTGCGCGAGGTGCAGCGCGAGCAGGTGCAGCGCGAGCAACTGCGCCGTGAACGCCTTGGTCGACGCCACCCCGATCTCCGGCCCGGCGTGGGTGTAGACGGTGCCGTCGGACTCGCGCGTGGCCATGCTGCCGACGACGTTGCAGACGGCGATGCCGCGGGCGCCCTTCGCCCGCGCTTCGCGCAGCGCCGCGAGCGTGTCCGCGGTCTCGCCCGACTGCGTGACGACCACCGCCAGGGTGCGGCCGCCGACGATCGGATCGCGGTAGCGGAACTCCGAGCCGTAGTCGACCTCGACGCGGACGCGGGCGATCCGTTCGATCAGGAACTTGCCGACGAGGGCGGCGTGCCACGACGTGCCGCAGGCGACCAGGACCACCTGGTCCACCTCCCGCAACGCGGCGTCCGCGATCTCGAGCTCGCCGAGGAACACGCGCGCCCGCTCCTCGGAGACCCGGCCGAGCACCGTCTCCTGCAGGGCCCACGGCTGCTCGAAGATCTCCTTGAGCATGAAGTGCTTGTACCCGGCCTTCTCGGCCAGGACCGGGTCCCACTGGATGCGCTGCGTCGCCCGGGACACGGCGCGGCCGGTGAAGTCGGTGAACTCGACGCCCCCGTGCGAGATCACGGCCATCTCGCGGTCGCCGAGGAAGATCACGTCGCGGGTGTGATCGAGGATGGCGGGGACGTCCGACGCCACGAGGAACTCGCCGTCGCCGACGCCCACGACGATCGGCGGGCCGTTGCGCACCGCGACGAGCTTGCGCGGGTCGCCGGCGTGCGCCAGCACCATCCCGAACAGCCCGCGCAGCGTCCGCAGCGCGCGGCGGACGGCGTTCTCGAGCCCGTCGCTCCGCATCTCGCGCTCGACCAGGTGCGCGATGACCTCGGTGTCGGTCTCGGTCTCGAAACGGTGGCCGGCCTGCTGCAGCTCGCGCTTCAGCTCCAGGTAGTTCTCGACGATGCCGTTGTGCACCACGACGAGCCGGCCGCTGCAGTCGCGGTGCGGGTGGGCGTTCTCCTCGGTCGGCCGTCCGTGCGTGGCCCAGCGCGTGTGCCCGACGCCGTAGTCGCCGTCCACCGGGTCGCCGCGGATGACGCGCTCCAGGCGTTCCAGCTTCCCGGCGCTGCGCCGAACCTCGATCCGCCCGCCCGCCACCAGCGCGACGCCGGCCGAGTCGTAGCCGCGGTACTCCAGCCGCCGCAGGGCGCCGATCAGCACCGGAACGACCGGCTTGGTCCCGACGTAGCCGACGATTCCGCACATGGGCGCTTATCCCCGGGCCGGGGCCGCGCTTTTCCCGCGCACCGCCGCGGCCCGCCCCGCCTTGTTCACCTGGCGGCCCCGCGCCACCGCGAGGGCGCCGGCCGGGACGTCCTCGGTGATGCAGGAACCGGCCGCGACGTAGGCCCCGTCCTCGACCGTGACGGGGGCGATCAGTTGCGTGCCGCTGCCGACGAAGGCATCGTCCCCGATCGTCGTGCGGTGCTTCTCCGCGCCGTCGAAGTTGCAGGTGATGGTCCCGGCGCCGATGTTCACGCCGGCGCCCACGGCGGCGTCGCCGACGTAGCTCAGGTGCCCCGCCCGGGACCCGGCCCCGAGGGCCGCCATCTTGAGCTCGACGAAGTTGCCGACCCGGGCCCGCGCGCCCACCGTCGAACCGGGCCGGACGTGCGCGAAGGGCCCCACGCGGGCGCCGGAGGCGATCTCGGCGTCGACGATGACGGAGTGGTTGTCGACGGTGACGTCGTCGCCCACCACCGAGTTCACGATCCGCACCCCCGCGTGCAGCTCGCAGCGGGCGCCGATGGACGTGCGCCCCTCGAGCAGGACGCCCGGATGGATCACGGTGTCGGGCCCCACCTCGACGTCCACGTCGACGTAGGCGGTCGCCGGGTCGACCACGGTCACGCCGGCCGCCATCAGTTCCTCGTTCTTTCGGTGACGCATCAGGGAGCCTGCCTCCGCCAGCTCGCGCCGGCTGTTGATGCCGCGGATCTCGGGGCCGTCCGCCGTCACGGTCGCCATCGTCAGACCCTGCTCGCGGTAGCGCCGCAGGATGCCCGGCAGGTAGCGTTCGCGCCGCGGCCCGGCCTCGGGCACCGAGCGCAACGCGGGGAAGAGCGGCGCGAGGTCGAAGGCGTAGATGCCGCTGTTCACTTCGCGCAGCGCGCGCTGCGCCGGCGTGGCGTCCGCTTCCTCGACCACCTCGGCGAGGCGCCCGCCGCGGCGGACGACGCGGCCGTAGCCGTACGGCCGCTCGATCGTCGCCGTGAGGACGGTCGCGGCCGCGCCGGCGCGCTCGTGGGTCTCGGCGAGCGCGCGGGTGGTCGCCGGCGACACGAGCGGCGCGTCGCCCATCAGGACGACCAGTGTGCCGTTTCGTCCGGCCAGCACCGGCTCCGCCTGCAGCACCGCGTGCGCCGTGCCGAGCTGCGGTTCCTGGCGCACGAACCCGAGGTCCCCGCGAACCGCGCCGAGCTCGCGCTCGACGGCCTCGGCCTGGTGGCCGACGACCAGCGTCGTCGACGCGGCGCCCAGCGGGTCCGCCGCGCGCAGGACGTGCTCCACCAGCGGGCGGCCGGCCAGTCGATGCAGCACTTTCGGGCGGCTCGACCGCATGCGCGTGCCCCGGCCGGCCGCGAGCACCAGAACGTGCCGCTCGGTCAATCGCCCTCCCTCGCGTCCTCCAGCGCCCGGTACACGCGGCGGCTCGACACGTCGTAGCGGGCCGCCAGCGCGCGGATCGACGCGCGCCGGGAAAGACCGGACTCTGTCAAATGACAGAATTCCTTGAAAATCTCCGTTTCGGGCGGGACATCCGTCCGGCGGGCCGCTGTTTCGGCCCGCGTCAGGACGACGGTGAACTCCCCGCGCGGCTCGCGCAGGGAGCCGAGGACGTCGCTTATAGGTCCGATGACCAATTCTTCGTGGGCCTTGGTCATCTCCCGGCAGACCGCGACGGTCCGATCGCCGCCGACGGTCTCGAGATCCGCCAGCGACGCCCGGATCCGGTGCGGAGCCTCGAAGAACACGACCGGGCGGGGCTCGCGCGCCAGCGCACCGTACCATTTCCTTCTCGCTCCGGGCCGGGAAGGAGGGAACCCGGCGAAGGTGAAGCTGTCCTCCGCCAGCCCCGACGCGACCAGCGACGTCAGCACGGCGCTCGCCCCGGGCACCGCCTCCACCCGGAAGCCGGCCCGGATCGCCGCGCGCGCCAGTCTGCGGCCGGGGTCGGAGATCAGCGGCGTGCCCGCGTCGCTCACCAGCGCCAGCGTCCGCCCGTCCCCCAGGCGCGCCAGCAGGCCCGCCGTCCTGCGCGCCTCGTTGTGCTCGTGGAAGCTGACGCAGCGCGTCGGGATACCGTAGTGGCCGAGCAGCCGGGCCGTCCGCCGGGTGTCCTCCGCCGCGATCAGGTCGACCTCGCGGAGCACGCGGACGGCCCGAAAGGTCACGTCTTCGAGGTTGCCTATGGGGGTCGACACGATGTGAAGCGTGCCGGGCGTGAGCGCGGAAGGCACGAGGTTCAGCAGGCCGCCGCGCCGAACGGCCGGCCACCGCGGTATTGTACCATCAAGGGCCGGGGACGCACCTTCACCGTCCGCCCGACACGCCGATGCGCCAGCCGCCGACGCCCCACGCCTCCGAGCCGCTCCCGCACTTCGTCGAGGAACACCTCGCCCGGTTGTACGAGATGTACCCGACGGCCGCGGCCGCCGACGGCATCCACGCCCACGACGACCTGCTGGAAGACCTGAGCCGTTCGGCCGTCGACGACCGGATCCGGGAACTCGGCGGCTGGGCGCGCCGCCTCGAAGGCATCAGCCCCTCGGCGCTGACGCCCGTCGAGGCGCTCGAGCGGCGGATGCTGGGGGATCGGATCCGCGGCCACCTGTTCGCGCTCGAGGAGGTCCGCGACTGGCAACGCAACCCCCTGCACTACGCCGACGTCCTCGCCGCCAGCCTGTCCGGACAGACCCTGTTCGCCCACGCGGACCTGGCGGAACGCGCGCGCCGCGTCGGCTCGAAGCTGCGGCAGGTCCCGCGGCTCCTGGAGTCCGCGCGGCGGAACGTCACCGAGGCGCCCGGCCTGTTCGTCAGGGTCGCCGTCGAGTCGTTCGAAGGGGTGCTCGGGCTCGTCGAGCGCGACCTGCCCCGCGTCTTCCGCGACCTGGAGGACATGCACCTGCTCGGCGTGCTGGCGGACACGTCGATGGAGGCGGGCGACGCCCTGCGGGAGCACGTCGCCCACCTGCGGGACACCGTGGCGCCTCGGAGCCGCGCCTCGTTCCGCCTCGGAGCCGCGCGGTTCGAGCGGAAGCTGCGTCTCGAAGAAGGCATCGACCTGCCGGCCGTCCGGCTGCTCGAGATCGCCCGGCGCGAGCTGCACGCCACGCAGGACGCCTTCGCGCGGACCGCGGCCGAGATCGATTCGGACCGGGACGCGGCCTGGCGCCGGACCCGGGAACGGCATCCGGCGCCGGACGCGCTGGTCCGCGAGGCCGGCGAGCGGCTGGACGCGCTCGAGACGTTCCTGACGCGCAAGCGCATCGTGAGCCTTCCCGAGCACGCCGGCGTTCAGGTGCGCCCGACGCCCGGTTTCCAGCGCGGGACGACGGCCAGCCTGCGGCCCCCCGGGCCCTTCGAGACCGCGAGACTCCCGGCGTACTACTACGTCACGGCCGCCGACCCGGCGTGGCCGGCCGCGCGGCGCCAGGAGCACCTGCGCGGCCTGAACCGCGCCACCCTTTCCTCGATCGCCGCGCACGAGGTGTTTCCCGGCCGCTTCCTGCATTTCGAGCACCTGCGCGCCGTCGAGTCCCCGTGCCGGAAGTCCGGATTCTTCGCGGCGCGCTCGTTCGCGGCGGGCTGGGCGCACTACGCCGAGCAACTGGTCCTCGACGAAGGCTTCGAGCGGGGCGACCCCGAGACGCGGCTCGGCCAGTTGGCGGAGGCGCTCGTGCGTCTGGCCCGCACGATCGTCGGCATCCGGCTGCACACCGAGGACCTGTCCGTCGAGCAGGGGGTGCGGTTCTTCTGTGAAGAGGCCTACCTGGAGGAGGCGCGCGCCCGGCAGGAGGCCGAGCGCGGCACCTTCGACCCCGGCTACGTGCTGCACTCGCTGGGCAAGCTGATGCTGCGGAAGCTGCGCGCCGACGTCGCCGAATCCGAGGGCGACGGTTTCTCGCTGCCGCGTTTCCACGACCGGCTGCTCGGCCAGGGCTGCCTGCCGTTCCGGATGCACCGCGACCTGATGGGCTGCGACGGCGCCGCGATCGAGTGAGGGCAGGGCCTGACCACCCGGACCGGGCCGCTCGATGGGCGGCGCGGCCTGAACGCGGGCGGGGACGCCAGGCGCGGAGAATCCCCGAACCGGCCGAACCGGGGCCGGCGAGGGGGGACGGCCGGCGCGCGGGACCGGCCGACCGTCCTTCCGATATCCGTGACCAGGTGACCCGGCGAGCGCCGGGCCCGGCGACGCGGCTACCCGGCGGCTTCGTGCCCGGCGCAGGGCGCGTTGCTGGTCTTGTCGATCTCGGTGATGATCCAGCGGCCCTCGACGACGCCTTCCTGCTCTCCGCCTTCTTCGCCCTCTTCGCTCGGCATCGGGACGCCGTGCAGGTCGGCCTTCTGGATCGTGAAGCACATCGTCTTCTCCTCGGCGACCTCGTTCATCGTCACGGTCGCGGTGACGGTGAACTGCTTCGTGACGAGCTCCCCGCCGTACGCGGTGACCTCGATCGCTTCGGGTGAATCCCGCACGAAGTCGTAGAGGCTGACGTCGACGATGCGCCGCTCCTCGTTGAGGGCGTTCTGGGCGTCGGAGACCTTGCGGGCCCAACCGCGCTCCATGGCGACCTGCTCGCTCCAGGAGTCGCGAATCCCGTCGAACCATTCCCGCCGCAGGCGGTTGTTCCCCGGCGCGCGCTCCTCCGTGCGGCCGGCCCAGGCCTGAGCGGCCCGGCGGACGTCGGCGTTGCTCGGGTCCTCGCCCTCGCGGCCGGACTCGATGGCCAGGGTGATCGGCTCCTCGTTCTGGTCCTGGTACGCCTTCTTTTCGGCGCGGAAGTTCGTCTCGGCGTCACGCGTCTCCGTGAGGGCCTGGCTGAGCTCGATCATCCGCAGGGGGCGCCGCTCCTCCTCCCCGACGAACTCGACGCCGGGACTCGACGCGATGCCGTCGTCCTGCGGCGTGAAGGGAACCAGCGACATGTTGCCGAGGGAAGTGCGGTCGTCGAACCGCGCCGCCTGGAAGAAGGAGCGCGCGATCAACAACTCGTCGCCTCCTCCCCCGCAAGCCGCGGCCAGCAATCCTCCGGACAGGATCACCGCCGTCAGCACCAACGACCTCTTGACCATCGAACGAGACATCCCTGCCTCCTTGCTGCTGCGACCGGCGCCATCACGAACGCCGGTACCGGACCTAGTCGTCGCCGGCGGCCGATTCGCCGCTCGCCTCGCCGGCATCCTCGCCTGCGTCACCCTCTCTCTCGACGAGCCTGGCCACGGAGACGACGCGGTCGTCCGCGTCGATGCCGATCAGCCGAACTCCCTGGATCGCGCGGCCGATCGGCCGCGCGTCCCGGGCGACCATGCGGAGAACCTTGCCCTGCTGCGTGATCAGCAGCACCTCGTCGCCGGCGTCGATGCAGGCGACGCCGACGACCCGGCCGTTCCTCTCGCTCGCCTGGATGCTAATGATACCGACTCCCCCGCGCGATTGCACGCGGTATTCTCCGAGTTCGGTCCGCTTGCCGTAGCCGTTCTCGGTCACCGTCAGGAGCGTGGCGTCCGGCCGCACGACGGTCATGGCGACCACTTCGTCCCCCGCGCGCAGCCGGATGCCCCGCACCCCGCGCGCGGCGCGTCCCATCGGCCGGGCGTCCGCCTGCCGGAAGCGGATGGCCTGGCCGGCGCGCGTGCCGATGAAGATCTCGCCCCGGCCGTCGGTCAGCTCGGCGCCGACCACCGCGTCGCCCGGCTCCACCCCCATCGCGATGACGCCGCCGGCGCGCGCGTGGCGGAAGGCGCTCAGGTCCACCCGCTTGACGACGCCCCGCCGCGTCCCCAGGGCGACGAACCGCCGGCCGGGGTCGGCGGGGAACTCGCGCAGGGTCTCCAGCGCGGCGATCTTCTCTTCCGGGTCGAGAGGCGCCAGGTTCGCGATGGCCTTGCCGCGCCCCGCCGGCCCGACGTCCGGAATGCGGTGGACCTTCAGCGGATAGACGCGGCCGCGGTCGGTGAAGATCAGGAGGAAGGCGTGCGTGGACGCGACGAACAGGTGCGTCAGGAAGTCCTCGTCCCGCGTCCGCATGCCGATGCGGCCCTTGCCGCCCCGCCGCTGGTTGCGGTACTCGGTCACCGCGGTCCGCTTGACGTAGCCCGTGTTGCTGACCGTGATGACGACGTCCTCGTCGACGATCAGGTCCTCGATGCTGAACTCGCCGTCCTCGCCTTCGAGGATCTCGGTGCGCCGCTCGTCGCCGTACTTGTCGCGGATTCCCTTCAACTCGTCGATGACGATGCCCAGCAGCAGCGACTCGCTCTCGAGGATGGCCCGCAACTCGCGGATCTTCTCGGCGAGCTTCGCCAGCTCTTCGAGGATCTTCTCGCGCTCGAGGCCGGTCAGGCGCTGGAGCTGCATGTCGAGGATCGCCTGGGCCTGGATTTCGGTGAGCGAGAAGCGCTCCACCAGGCCGCGTTTCGCCTCGGCGGGGTTCCGGGACGCGCGAATCAGCGCGATGACGGCGTCCAGATGGTCGAGCGCGACCGCGAGGCCCTCCAGGACGTGGATGCGCGCCTCGGCCTTCGCCAGATCGTGCTCGACGCGGCGCCGGACCACCTCCCTGCGGAAGTCGAGGAAGTGCTCGGCCAGGTCGAGCAGCGGGAGGACGCGCGGCCGGCCGGCCACGATCGCGAGGGCGATGATCCCGAACGACGTCTGCAGCGCCGTGTGCTTGTAGAGGTTGTTCAGCACCACCTCCGGCACCTCGCCCCGGCGCAGCTCGATCACGATGCGCATCCCGCGGCGGTCGGACTCGTCGCGCAGGTCCGCGACGCCTTCGACGACCTTCTCCCGCACCAGGTCGGCGATCTTCTCGAGCAGCCGCGACTTGTTGACCTGATAGGGGATCTCGCTGACGACGATCGCGGTCCGCTCGCCCTTCTTCGCCTCCTCGATCGCGGTGCGCGCCCGGACCGTGATCGAGCCGCGGCCGGTCAGGTAGGCCTGCACGATGCCCGCCCGCCCCACGATGAACCCGCCGGTGGGGAAGTCGGGACCCGGGACCAGGGAGAGCAGCTCCCGTTCCTTGTCCTTCCGCGGCGCTCCGCGACGCTCCGCCACCCGGACGATGCCGTCGACGACCTCGCGCAGGTTGTGCGGGGGGACGTTCGTGGCCATGCCGACGGCGATGCCGGCGGAGCCGTTCACGAGCAGGTTCGGAAACGGCGCGGGGAGGACGGACGGCTCCTCGGTGGTCTCGTCGTAGTTGGGTACGAAGTCGACCGTCTCGCGGTCGAGATCGGCCATCAGGTCGTCGGACAGCGCCTGGAGCCGCGCTTCCGTGTAGCGCATCGCCGCGGGAGGGTCCCCGTCGACGGACCCGAAGTTCCCCTGGCCGTCGACCAGCGGATAGCGCATGTTGAAGCCCTGCGCGAGGCGCACGAGCGTGTCGTAGATGGACGCGTCCCCGTGGGGATGGAAGTTGCCCATTACCTCGCCGACGATCTTGGCGCACTTGCGGTACGCGCGGTTGGAGGCGAGCCCCATCGTGCGCATGCCGTAGATGACGCGCCGGTGGGCCGGTTTCAGACCGTCCCGGACGTCGGGCAGCGCGCGCCCGATGATGACGCTCATCGCGTAGTCCATGTAGGACCGGCGCATCTCGTCTTCGATGGTGACGGGAACGTTCGAGCGTTCGTCGTCGGGCATGGAGTTTCCTCGCGGGTCGTTCGGGAGCCGGACGGGGCCGGCCGCGCGGCCCCGGGACGAAGGGCTAGACGTCGAGGTTCTTCACGTCCAGCGCGTTGTCCTCGATGAACCTCCGCCGCGGCTCCACCTGGTCGCCCATCAGCGTGGTGAACATGTGATCGGCCTCGGCGTCGTCTTCCGCGCGCACCTGGAGCAGGGTGCGGTGCTCCGGATTCATCGTCGTCGTCCAGAGCTGGTCGGGGTTCATTTCGCCGAGCCCCTTGTAGCGGTTGATGGCGACGCCCCGCTTGCCGGCGGAGATGAAGTGCTCGATCAGCTCGTCCATCGAAGCGATCTCGGTCCGCGGCGCGCCGGCGGCCGAACCGTCCGCGGCGGGCGGGGCCTCGCCGGCGGCGGCGCCCGGGTCCGCGCCGGAACCGCCGTTCACGGGCGGATCCGCCGGCCTGGCGCCGACGAGCAGGGGTCCGCGCAACGAGGAGATCTCGCCGTACCGCGCGAGAAGCGTCCGGTACTCGGCTCCCTCGACGAAGTCGACGCCCACCGTGTGGCGGCGGGAGAACCCGTTCCGCCGCTCGTCGACGACCAGGGCGTTCGCATCGTGCTCCTCGTCGTCCGCCACGGCGACTTCCCGGCCCTCCGTCTCGAGAGCCTGCCGGACGGCGTCGACGCGGCCGCGGTCGGCGAAGAACGCGCGGTCCCGGGCGCCGTGGTCCAGCACCGCCGTCACGACCTCGGCGCTCGGTCCCCGCCGCTCGACCACCTGGAGCAGCCGCTGGAACGAGATCAGCCGGCGGAGCATGCTCTCGAGGTCCTCCCCGGACCAGGTCCGGTCCGTCCCCGGCACGCTCACCACCCGGGACTCGCTGCTGCGCCGGATGAGGTAGGCCTCGAGCTCGTGGTCGTCCTTGATGTAGTGCTCCGCCCGGCCGCGCTTGGCGCGGTACAGCGGGGGCTGCGCGATGTAGACGTGGCCGTGCTCGATCAGCTCGCGCATCTGGCGGTAGAAGAACGTCAGCAGCAGCGTGCGGATGTGCGAGCCGTCCACGTCCGCGTCGGTCATGATCACGATGCGGTGGTAGCGCAGCCTGGACAGGTCGAAGTCCTCCCGGCCGATGCCGCATCCGAGCGCCGCGATCATCGTCTTGATCTCGTCGCTGCCCAGCATCTTGTCGAACCGCGCCTTCTCGACGTTGAGGATCTTGCCCTTGATGGGCAGGATGGCCTGAAAGCGGCGGTCCCGCCCCTGCTTGGCCGAACCCCCGGCGGACTCGCCCTCCACGATGTAGATCTCGCTGCGGGCCGGGTCGCGTTCCTGGCAGTCGGCCAGCTTGCCCGGCAGCGCGCTGCTGTCGAGCGCCCCCTTGCGCCGCACCAAGTCCCGCGCCTTGCGCGCCGCCTCGCGCGCCCGCGCCGCGTCGATGGCCTTGTGGACGATCCGCTTCGCGACGGCCGGATTCTCCTCGAGGTGGGCGCCCAGCCGGTCGTTGACGATCGCCTCGACGATCCCCTTGACCTCGGTGTTGCCCAGCTTCGTCTTCGTCTGACCCTCGAACTGCGGCTGCGGGATCTTCACGCTGACGACCACCACCAGACCCTCGCGGATGTCGTCGCCGCCGATGCTCTCCTTGAGGTCGCGGGCGAGGTTGTTGCGGTTCGCGTAGCTGTTGATCGTGCGCGTCAGGGCGGCCCGGAAGCCCGACAGGTGCGTTCCGCCCTCCCGCGTGTTGATGTTGTTGGCGAACGCGTACACGGTGTCCGCGTAGCCGTCGTTCCACTGCAGCGCGATCTCGACGTCCACGCCGTCGCGGGCGCCGCGCATGTAGATCGGCTCGCCGACGACCGTCTTGTTCGTGTTGATGAACTCGACGAACGAACGGATGCCGCCCGGGGCGGCGAACTCGTGGTGCTTGTCCGTGCGCTCGTCGTCGAGCGTGACCCGCACTCCGGCGTTGAGGTACGCCAGCTCGCGCAGCCGGTGGGCCAGCGTGTCGAAGCTGTACTCGACGGATTCGAAGACCTGCTCGTCCGCCTTGAACGTGACCTTGGTGCCGCGGCGCCGGGTGCGGCCCGTCACCTCCAGCCCGGCGAGCGGCCGGCCGCGCTCGTACTGCTGCCGGTAGACGTGGCCGTCCCGCCAGATCTCCAGGTCCAGCGACTCGGACAGGGCGTTGACCACCGAGATCCCGACCCCGTGCAGGCCGCCGGACACCTTGTAGCTCTCGTTGTCGAACTTGCCCCCCGCGTGGAGCACCGTGAGCACGACCTCCGCCGCGGACTTGCCGCTCGCGTGGCGATCGACGGGAATGCCCCGGCCGTTGTCGGCGATCGTCACCGAATTGTCGATGTGCAGCGTGACGCGGACCGAGTCGCAATGGCCGGCGAGCGCTTCGTCGATGGAGTTGTCGACGACCTCGTACACGAGATGGTGGAGCCCCTGCGCGCCGGTGGAGCCGACGTACATCGCCGGCCGCTTGCGCACCGCCTCCAGCCCTTCGAGGACCTTGATCTGCTCGGCGCGGTATTCGTCCGGAACGTCGGGCGGCGCCGCCGAACCGCCGGGGGCGGGAACGGGAGCGCCGGTCTCGGAAGGCGGCGCGCCCTCCGCTGCTTCGGGATCGAGTCGTGTCATTCGGTTTCCGCTGGCGGCCCGCGGCCGGACGCCGGCTAGACGCGCATCGGCATGATCACGTACGTGTAGGCCGCCTTCTCGCCGGACGGATACATGACGGCCTGGCTCCGCTCGTCCTTGAGCTCCAGCGTCACGCTGTCCGTATCGGCCACGGCGAGGAATTCGAGCACGTACTGCGCGTTGAAGCAGATCTCCAGGTCGGCGCCGTCGTAGTCGACGGGCAGCTCCTCGCGGGCCTCCCCCAGCTCCGGACTGCTCGAGGCGACCTCGGCCGACGCCTTCGCAAGCTGGAACTTGACCGCCTGCGAGCGCTCGCTCGACAGCAGCGCGACGCGCCGGATCGCACCGGCCAGGCGGTCCCGCTCGAACTCGACCGCCTTGTCGTTGCCGGTCGGAATCACGCGCTCGTAGGCCGGAAACTGCGCGTCGATCATCCGCGAAACGAGCTGCCGGCCGTCGATCTCGAAGAACAGGTGGCTCTCTCCGCGGGTGTAGCGGACCTCCCCTTCGCCGCCGGCGAGCAACCGCGAGAGTTCACCGAGGGTCTTCCTGGGCAGAATCGCCTGCACTTCTTCGCCGCCCCCGCCCCCGGCCCGCTCCGCGACCGCCTTCGCCAGGCGGTGGCCGTCGGTGGCGATCAGGCTCATCGTCCCGGGCTTGAGGACGAACAGCGCGCCGTTCAGGAAGTAGCGCGTGTCCTCGCCCGTGATCGCGAACTGGGTCTTCGTCACCATGCTCCGCAACGGTTCCCGCGCGACCGTCTCGGCGCCGTCGCCCCCCGCGTCGGGCACGGTCGGGAAGTCCTCCCTGGGCAACGTCTGCATCCGCGAGTCGAACCGCTCCGCCGACACGTTCACGGCGCCGGCGGCGCCGACCGCTTCGCCGGCGAGACCTTCGACTACGGCCTCGATCCTGATCTCGGTGTCCGGCAGGGCCCGCACGATCTCGAACAGTTTCTTCGCCGGAACCGTCACCGACCCGGCGCGGGCGACGGACGCCGGACACCGGCTGCGCAGCCCGACCTCGAGGTCGGTGGAGAGCAGCCGCACGTGGCCGTCGCCCGTCTCGAGCAGGACGTTGCCGAGGATCGGGATGGTGTTCTTGCGTTCGACGATCCCCTGGCAGAGCTGCAGCTCGTGCAGAAAATCGCCCTTCTTGACGGTCAGTTCCATGGAGCTGGCGACCTCGGGCCGGCGAGCGCGAATCGACGGCCGATCGTGGTGTCCGGGATCATGAAGATCATCTGAGTATATAACAGGATCCAGAAGGGCTGTGGACGTGGGGACGGCGCCCGCAAGTGCCGTTGGGTCAACGACTTGCCGGGATACCGCGATGTTGATGGATCGCCGCGGCGCGGGGGAGCCGGGCGGGCGGCGCGTTCGTCCACGGCCGGAGCCCGTCTCGGGCCGTGGCGGTTGTCGAGATCCGGGAAAAAACGGGGATCGAGCACGGCGGCGGCTAGCGAAACTTCTCGATGAAGCTGTTGATCAGGTTGTGGAATTCGCGGTCCTTCCGGCACTGCGCCTCGACCTTGCGGAACGAGGAAAGGACCGTGGAGTGGTCCCGGCCGAAGCTCTTGCCGATCTGCGGAAACGAGCAGCCGGTCAGGGTTCGGCACAGGAACATGGCGATCTGCCGCGGACCCGCCACCGACCGCGATCTGTTGCGGCCCTTGAGGTCGGCGACCTTGAGCCGGTAGTGGCTGGCGACGAACTTCTGGACCTTGTCGATGCTGACCCGCTGCTCTTCGTGGTGCAGGAGGTTGCGGAGCACGTCCTGGGCGAGCGGGAGCGAGACGGGGACGCCGGTCAGCGAGGCGTACGCGATGAGCCGGGTCAGGGAACCCTCGAGCTCGCGGACGTTCGACCGGACGCCGCTGGCGATGTAGAGGGCCACGTCGTCGGGCAGGGGGACGGTCTCGGTCTCGGCCTTCTTCTTGAGGATCGCCACCTTGGTCTCCAGATCCGGGGGCTGGATGTCGGCGATCAGCCCCCACTCGAACCGCGAACGGAGACGTTCCTCGAGCGCCTGGATCTCGCGCGGCGGGCAGTCGCTGCTGATCACGATCTGCTTCTGCGCGTCGTGCAGGGAGTTGAAGGTGTGGAAGAACTCGGTCTGCGTGCCTTCCTTGCCGGACAGGAACTGCACGTCGTCGACCATCAGGACGTCCAGCTTCCGGTACCGCTCCCGGAAGTCGAGCGTCCGGTCGTAGCGCACGGCGTTGATCATCTCGTTCATGAAGCGCTCGGACGAGATGTAGGTGATCTTGAGATCGGGCATCTGACCGAGAAGGCAGTGGCCGATCGCGTGCATCAGGTGCGTCTTGCCGAGGCCGACTCCGCCGTAGACGTACAGCGGGTTGTACGAACGGGACGGCGCTTCGCCGACGGCCACGGCGGCCGCGTGGGCGAACTGGTTCGACGACCCGACGACGAACGTGTCGAAGGTGTAGCGGGGGTTGAGGCCGTAGGTCGCCGCGGGCGGGGCCGGCGTCGACGCCCCCGCGTCCGCGGCGCGCCGCTCCGGGCGCTCGGCGCCGGCGTCGGCCCCGCCCGCGATCACGAACGCCACCTCGACGCCGCCGCGGCGCACCTCGGCGGCGGCCTCCCGGATCACGCCGGAATAGTGCTGGGTCAGCCAGTTGCGGTTCAGCTCGTTGGGCACGCGGACCGTCACGCGCTCGCCGGTGTCCTCCATGAAGACGGTCGGGCCGAACCAGGTGTTGAAGTTGTAGCGGTTGACCTTCGTCTCGATGCGCCCGAGAAGCTCCGTCCAGACGTTGTTCGCCATTGAACGAGGAGAGCGTCAGCCCGCGCCCGCGCGCGGCGGCGGAATCCCTGCCGGGACCGGAACGAACCTTCCGGCGGGGCGCCCCCGCTGCGCCGATCAGCAGGGTGGCCGCGCGTCGCGCCCTCGGTGAATTTCCACAGTTTCTTCCACACCCTGTGGAAAATTTGCGGGAGGGGGGCGCCCGGCTGCCGGGACCGGGAATGTACCACACCTCGCGGGCCGGGACAACCGGGAATCCGACCCCGTGAAGGCGGGCGCGCGGGTTCCCGGGGCCGTTGACTCGAGGGGCGGAACCCCCTATGATGATCGTTTCGCGTACGGCCGGTCCGGCGGGTGGACCGCGGGGATGACGGGGGCATGAAGCGCACGTATCAGCCGAACAACCGGCGGCGCAAGCGAACGCACGGGTTCCGCAAGCGGATGAGCACGAAGGCGGGCCGGGAGATCGTGAGGCGCCGCCGCGCGAAGGGGCGCAAGCGCCTTTCCGTGTCGTGAGGGAGCGGGCGCGGCCGCTGTCCGGCGGGCGCCCGCGGCGGCGGGAAACGTGGACCGCACACTGCCCAGGGCCGACCGGATCCGGCGCCGCCGGGAGTTCCTCGGCGTTCAGCGGCAGGGCCTCCGCGTCCGGGGCCGCTACCTGACCCTGTTCACGCTCCCAAACGGCCTCGGCCGCGGCCGGCTGGGGATCATCGCGACGCGCCGGATAGGAGGCGCGGTTCGCCGCAATCGGGCGAAGCGCCTGATGCGGGAGCTCTTCCGGGTTCGCGGGGGCGTGCCGGGATTCGACCTCGTCGCGCTGCTGCGGCCCGAGTTTCCGGACGTGCGGTTCGCGGCTCTCGAATCCGATTATCGTGCCACGCTCGAGCGGCAGGGACGGGCCCGCCGCGGAGGGCCGGGACGGCGCAAGCCGGGCGGCGTCCCCGGCCGCGCGGCTGATGCTGGCCGCCGTTAGGTCCTACCAGGTGACTCTTTCCGGGATGCTGGGAGGGCGCTGCCGGTTCGTGCCGTCGTGCTCCGCGTACGCGGCCGAGGCGGTCGCGCGGCACGGAGCCCTGCGCGGGGGCTGGCTCGCCGCGCGCCGGCTCGCGCGGTGCCATCCGCTGTGCCGCGGGGGGCTCGACCAGGTTCCCGCCCCGCGCGGCCGGCGCGGGGACGCTCCCTAGCGCGCGTTCCGGGACCGCCGGCGCACGGAATCGGACACACGCTCATGGAACGAAGAGTTCTGCTCGCCTTTCTCCTCTCCCTCCTGGTGCTGCTCGTGTACCAGACCCTCGTGGTCCCGCCGCCGCCCGGCCCGGTGACGGCCGGGACGCCGCCGCCGGACCCGCTGCCCGCCGCCCGCGCCGATCCTCCGCCCCGCGCCGCCGCCGAGGCCGCCGAGGCCGCGCCGGAGACCACCGTTGCGGCCGGTTCCGTCGCCGGCGGCGTCACGCCGTTGATCGCCGACGCGGCGCCGCGGGACGTCGTCGTCGAGAGCGTCCGCGTTCGCGCGACCTTCCGGAACCGCGGGGCGTCGCCGGTCCGTTGGGAGCTGAAGGAGCACCTGGACCCGGAGACGGGCCGGCCGATCGACGTCGTGCCGCCGGACCTGCCGCCCGCCGAGCTGCCGCCGTTCTCGCTGGTGTTCGACGACCCGGAGCTCACGGCGCGCGCCGCCGACGCGCTGTTCCGGCCCAGCGCCGCCCGCGTCTCGCTCTCGGACCGCGCGGAGACGCTCGGGTTCGAGTTCTCGGATTCGTCGGGCTTCCGGCTCCGCAAGGAGTACGAATTCGATCCGGCCGCCGGCGGCTACGTCGTTCGGTTCCGCGCCAGCGCGTTCCTCGGGGACCGGCGCCTGGCCCCGGCCGTCGAGTGGGGCCCGGCCCTCGGAGGCGTGGAGTCGTCGAGCACCGGCATGGTCTACCGGGAAGGGCCGCGGGGCGTCGTCTTCGGCCGTCTCCTCGACGCCGCCGGCCTCGCGGAGGAAGGGATGACCCGGCCGACCGCGTCGGACGTGGCCGCGCGGCCGTCGTACCGCGGGCAGATCGCGTTCGCGGGCGTGGACAACCACTACTTCGCCGCGGTCGCGCTGACCGGGCGGCAGGAGGCGGAGGTCACGTACCGCTACGTGCCGCTGCCGCCTCGGGCGCCCGACGGTCCGTCCCGCGACTTGATGGCCTTCAGCCTGCGGCCCCCGGGCGGCGGCATCGACCTGCCCTTCTTCATCGGACCCAAGGAGTTCGACACGCTGGAGCGGGTGGACGCGGCGCTGATCCGGTCCATCGACTTCGGGTGGCTGGGCTGGCTCGTCGTCCCGCTCCACCGCTCCCTCACCTGGATCCACGGGTACGTGGGCAACTGGGGCTGGGCCATCATCATCCTCACGGTGCTGGTGAACGTCGTCATCTTTCCGCTGCGCCACAAGAGCGTCGTCTCCATGCGCAAGATGCAGGAAGTGCAGCCGGAGATGAAGGCGATCCAGGAACGGTACGCGCACCTCAAGGCGACCGATCCCGAGAAGCAGAAGATGAACCAGGAGATCATGGCGCTCTACCGCGAGCGCGGGGTGAACCCCGCGAGCGGCTGCCTGCCGATGATCCTCACGTTTCCGATCCTGTTCGCCTTCTTCAGCCTGCTGCGGTCGGCCGTCGAGATCCGCGGCCAGCCGTTCGTGGGGTGGATCACCGACCTGTCGGTGGAGGATCCGCTCTACGTCACGCCGATCGTCATGGGCGCGTCGATGGTGCTCCAGCAGAAGATGACGCCGGCCCAGACCGATCCGATGCAGCAGAAGATCATGATGATCATGCCCGTGGTGTTCACCTTCATGTTCGTCTGGGCGCCGAGCGGCCTCGTCCTGTACTGGCTGACCAGCAACGTGATCGGCATCCTGCAGACCGTCGTGACGAATCGCGTGATCGGCCCTCCGAAGACGCGCACCGTGCGCCCTCCGGCCGAACGCCGCGTGAACGCGCCGGCCGAACGCCGCCCGAAGAAGAGCGGGAAGGCCGGCGGACAGAAGAGAAGGAAGGCGGGGGCGGGTGAGTGACGATCTCGACACGCGGATGGCCGGGCTGCTGAAGGAGATCGGCCGGGCCCTGGGCATGACCCTGCAGGTCGACGTCGAGGAGATCGAGGACGGCACGCGGGTGCGCCTGGCGGGAGAAGGCGCCGAGGTGTTTCTCCAGCGCCGGGCGGCCGGGCTCGACGCCCTGCAGCACGTCGTCAACGCCGTTTTCCGGCGCGAGCACGAACGGGGGCACATCGTCGTCGACTGCCTCGACTACCGGCAGGGCAAGGACGGGGAGTTGCGCGAGTCGGCCCGGATACTCGCGGACCGGGCGCGCGAGACCGGCGAGCCGCAGGAGATCGGCCCCCTGAACCCCTACGCGCGGCGAATCGTCCACCTCGTGGTCGCCGACGTGCCGGGCGTGTCGTCGGAGAGCATCGGGGACGCCTTCCTGAAGACGGTTCTCATCGCGCCCGGCGAGTGAACGCGACCGCCCGCGGCAGCGGCCCCGCGCCGCCGCCGCGAAGACGCCGATGTTCGCCACCGACGACACCATCGTGGCCATCGCCACGCCCCCCGGTCCCGGCGGCATCGGCGTCGTCCGGGTGAGCGGCGCGGAGGCCGCGCGGGTGGCGGCGGCCGTCCTCTCGGGGCCGCGCACACTGGAGCCGCGGCGGGCCACCCTGACCGACGCGCTGGACCCCGCCGACCGCCGGCCCCTGGACCGGGTGCTGGCCACGTACTTCCCGGGCCCGCGGTCCTATACCGGCGAGGACGTCGTGGAGATCAGCGGACACGGAAGCCCGGTCATCCTGCGGCGGATCGTCGAAGCGGCGACGGCGGCCGGAGCCCGACTGGCCGAGCCGGGCGAGTTCACCTTCCGGGCGTTCCTGCGAGGACGCCTCGACCTGGTCCAGGCCGAGGCGGTGCACGACCTGGTGACCGCGGTGACGCCGCGGCAGGCGCGCGTCGCCTTCGATCAGCTCGAAGGAACCGCCACGGCGGCCGTCGGCGCGGTCGAAGAGGCCCTGTTCGACCTGGTCTCGCGCCTCGAGGCGTCGCTGGACTTCCCCGACGAGGGGTATCACTTCGTGGATTCCAGGGCCGCCGGGGCGGAGGTCGTGGGCCTGGCGGACGAGGTGCGGCGCCTGATCGCCTCGTCGCGCCGGGGCCGGTTGATTCGGGAGGGGCGCCAGGTGGCCGTCGCCGGCAAGCCGAACGTGGGCAAGTCGTCTTTCTTCAACGTGCTGTGCGGCGTCCCGAGGTCGATAGTGGCCGACACCGCGGGCACGACCCGGGATCTGGTGACGGAGACCATCGACGTCGAGGGGATCCCCGTCACCCTGGTGGACACGGCGGGCGTGCGCGCGGCCACCGACGCGGTCGAGGCGGAGGGCGTGCGGCGCGCGCACGGGGCGCTGGACGTGGCGTCGGCCGTCGTCGTCGTGCTGGACAGGTCGCGGGCGCTGGACGAGGACGATCGGCTTCTGCTGAACGAAACGGCGGGACGGCCGCGGCTCGTCGTGGTCAACAAGCGGGACCTTCCGGCCGCCTGGTCTCCCGACGAACGGTGGCGGGCGGGCGGCCGGGGCCGCGTGGTCGAGACGTGCCTTCTCGACGACGGCGCCGCGGAGACGATCCGCGGCGCGCTGGCGCCCGTCCTCGAGGGGGAAGACCTGCCCAGGGACACCCCGGCCCTGTCGAACGCCCGGCACGTCGGCCTGCTCACGGCGGCGGAAGCGGCTCTCCGCCGCGCCGCCTCCGCGGCGGCCGGCGGCGCCGCGGAGGAGCTGCTGCTGGCGGATCTCGGGGAGGCGCGGCGCGCGCTTGAGGAGATCGGCGGCAAGCGGACGCCGGACGCCGTCGTAGAACGGATCTTCGAACGGTTCTGCATCGGGAAGTGAGCCGGGGGAGTTCCAGTGGGCCAGCGGTTCGACGTCGTCGTCGTCGGGGCCGGGCACGCCGGCGTGGAGGCGGCCCGCGCCGCGGCCCGGATGGGATGCCGCGTGGGGCTGTGCACGCCGTCCGCCTCGACCGTCGCCCACATGCCGTGCAATCCCGCGATTGGCGGCACGGCCAAGGGGCACCTCGTCCGGGAGATCGACGCGCTCGGCGGTCTGATGGGCGAGGCCATCGACGCCACCGGCATCCAGTTCAAGCTGCTGAACCGCGGCCGCGGGCCGGCGGTGAGGTCGCCGCGGGCGCAGGCCGACAAGCGCCGCTACGCCGCGTGGGTAGTGGAGGCGCTGCGCCGCGAAGAGCGGATCGCGTGGGTCTTCGGCCGCGTGGGCCGCCTGATCGTCCGCGGCGGCGCGGTGCGCGGCGTCGAGCTGGAGTCGGGGAGCGGCGCGGCCGGCGGCGGGCGGCTCGCCGCGCGGGCGGTCGTGGTGACCACGGGCACGTTTCTGAACGGCCTCGTGCACGTCGGCGAGCGGCGCACGCCGGCCGGCCGGGCGGGAGAGCCGCCGTCACGGAGCCTGGCGGAGTCGCTCAAGGGGCTCGGTCTGCCGTGGGGCCGCCTGAAGACGGGGACCCCGCCGCGGCTCGACCGCGGGAGCATCGACTTCAACCGCTTCGAGGAAGCCCGCGGCGACGAGGATCCGGTGCCGTTCTCGTTCCTGTCGGACCCCATAGAGAGGCCGCAGATCGTCTGTCACCGGTTGCATACGACGGAGCGCGCGCACGACCTCGTGCGGGCCGCCATCGACCGTTCTCCGCTCTACAACGGGCAGATCGAAGGCATCGGCCCGCGCTACTGTCCGTCGCTCGAAGACAAGGTCATGCGGTTTCCGCATCACGAGCGGCACCAGATCCTCCTGGAGCCGGAAGGACGGGACGTCCGGGAGATCTACGTGAACGGCTGCTCGATGAGCTTGCCGGCCGACGTCCAGGAGCGGCTGGTGCGCGCGCTGCCGGGGCTCGAACGCGCGGTGATGCTGCGGCCGGGCTACGCCGTGGAGTACGACTTCGTGCAGCCGACGGCCCTGACGAGGACGTACGAGGCCCGGGACGTGCGGGGGCTCTTTCTGGCCGGGCAGGTCAACGGCACGTCCGGGTACGAGGAGGCGGCCGGGCAGGGCATCGTGGCGGGAATCAACGCCGCGCGCGCGGCCGCCGGCGCGGACCCCTTCGTGCTGGGCCGCGACGAAGCGTATCTGGGCGTGCTGGCGGACGATCTGACGACGAGGGGATGCCTGGAGCCGTACCGCATGTTCACGTCGCGGGCGGAGCACCGGCTGTTGCTGCGGATCGACAACGCCGACCTGCGCCTGACCGAACGGGGCCGCGGGGTCGGGCTGGTGGACGACCGGCGGTGGGAAAGGTTCCGGAAACGGCGGTCGAGGTTCGAAACGAACGTGGGGCGCGTGTCCGAGGCGACGGTGAACCTTGCCGGCGGGACGCGGTCGCGGGCGTCGCGGGCGCTGCGCCGCCCGGACGTCGCGCTCGGGGATCTGGCGCGCGGCGCCGGGTTGCGGCTGGACGTGGCGCCGGGGCAGGAGCAGGTGGATTTCGGGAGCGTGGAGACGCACTTCAAGTACGCGGGCTACCTGGAGCGGCAGCAGGCGGCGATCGAACGGGCGCGCCGGATGGAGGATCGCCGCATTCCGTCGGGATTCCGGTACGAGGGCCTGCCGGGGCTGTCGCTCGAGATGGTGGAGCGGCTGGGCGCGGTACGGCCGGAAACACTCGGCCAGGCGCTCCGGATTCCGGGCGTGACGCCGGCGGCGGTGGCGCTGATCGGGGCGAAGGCGGGCGCACGGTGACGCCGGACCGGGAACGGCTGGCCGAGCGCCTGCGGAAGCTGGGGGAGCGCGAGGGGCTGGCGCTGGAAGGAGAGCGGTGGAAGCGGCTGGGGGAGTACGTGGCCCTGCTGTTTCAGTGGAACGAGCGCATGAACCTGACGGCTCTCGACGGCGGCGGCCGCGGACTGCGCCGTCTGGTGATCGAGCCCTTGCTGGCCGCGGGCCACGTCCCGCCGGGCGCGGCGACGATGCTGGACGTAGGTTCCGGCGGCGGGTCGCCGGCGATCCCGATGAAGATCGGGCGGCCGGAGCCGCGGTTGCGGATGGTGGAGAGCCGGGCGCGGAAGGCGGCGTTCCTGAGACACGCGGTGCGGGAACTGGCGCTGAGCGGTGTCGAGGTGGAGAACTGCCGCTACGAAGCCCTGGCGGAACGGCCGGGGATGAGGGACTCGCAAGACGTGATCACGGTGCGCGGGGTTCGCGTGGACGACGCGGTGGACGGGTTGCGGGGATTGCTGAAGCCGGAAGGGCGGGTGCTGATGTTCCGCGCGGCAGGCCGGAGCGGGAGCGAGGCGGGCGCGAAGGGCGCCGCGGCCGGGGAAACACGCGTTCCGCTCGGCGAAACGGGGAGCGAGCTGGTCGTGGTCCGCAAGGCTCGCCTCCAGTAGAAGTCGGCGGATTTCGAACTGTCGACGGCGGTTGGCGGAGACCAGCCCGGCGCTCGTCTCTGGTGTTCCACGTGGAACAATCGAACGGCGGAAGTGACCGGGAGCGCCGGTGGAACAGACAGCGGCCGGCGGGGCGAAAGACGGAGCCGGAATTCGCGGCGTGCCCGGTCGTCCGCGGCGCGGCGATGTGCGCCCGCGGCCGATTCGGCGGCGTGTGCGGCGTGCCCGGTCGTCCGCGGCGCGGCCAAGGTCGAGGGGCGGCGGACCACGATAAAGGAGGGCGGGTTGAGTTCGATGGGGATGCGGGGAAGCGATCGTCTCATCGTCGCGCTCGACGTGCGCACGCACGCCGAGGCCGAACGGCTCGTGGAGGCCCTGGAGAACGTGTCGTTCTTCAAGATCGGCCTGCGACTGTTCCTGGCCGGCGATCTGTACGGGCTCGTCGGGCGGATTCAGGCCCGGCGGCGCGGGGGCATCTTCATCGACCTGAAGATGGCCGGGGACATCAGCAACACGATCGGCGACTTCGTCGAGCGCGCCGCGGAGCTGGGCGTCCGGTTCATCACGCTGGCGGAGAGCCGGAACGACGTCTTCACGCGGCACAGCCTCGCGGCCGGCCGCAAGGCTCGGGGGGACGCGGCCTTCCCGCAATTTCTCATGGTGCCGTTGCTGTCCAGCCTCGTGCCGGCGGACTTCGGGCGGCCGGATCTGAGCGCCGAGGAGTACATCCTCGATCGTGGCCGGGAACTGCTCGCGGCGGGCTGCGACGGGCTGATCGTTTCGGGAGCCGCCATCGGCGCGTGCCGGTCGACCTTCGGGCCGAACGTGACGCTGGTGAGCCCCGGCGTTCGGCCGGCCTGGGCAGAGGCGGACGATCACCAGCGTCTGACGACGCCGGCCGAGGCGATCCGGCTCGGGGCGGACCATCTGGTCGTCGGCCGCCCGATTCGGACGGCGCCGAGGCCGGACGAAGCGGCGCGGCGCGTGATCGAGGAGATCGACGAGGCGTTGTCGGAGCGGGACGCATCTTCGTGAACCGGGGCCGCGCCAGGGCAGGACGATGCTCGCGGGAACCGTTGCGAGCTCCCGCCGCCATGCGCGTTCGCCGCCGCACCCGGCCATCGTGCTTCCCGACCGCGTGCCTCGCGGGTTGAGACCTTCCCGCCGCCGATGACGTCGTCGCCTGTCGCGCCGGGCCGATAACCCCGGCGGGAACCGCCGCGGGTTCGCCCGCGGCCGGGCGGACTGGAGATGGAATGCCGTCCCGATGTCTGGACAGACCGAGCGCGAGTCCCGAGCATCTGAATTCGAGCCTCGACCTGCCGTACGGGATGACCGCGCGCGCCATCGTCAAGGCGGTGAACGACGTGTACGCGTACCTTCACGTCCTGAACGGCGCGAGCGTGGACTCCAACTACGGTCGTCTGGAAGAACTGGTCCAGCCGCCGGCGAATTTCTCGGGCTTCTTGTCGAACGTGTTCGTGCGGGCGGTCGCGGCCCGCACGGGCAGCGCGAGACCCGGGCTGGCGGTCAACCGTCACCACAACGGCCGGCCGGACCTCGTGCCCCGGGCGCGGTACGAGGGTGACGCCGTGCGGCAGGGCGCGGAAGGCGTCGAGGTGAAGGCCAGCCGCTCGAAGGGCAGCTACCAAGGGCACAACCCGGAGTCCGGGTGGCTGATGGTGCTTCGATTCGCGATAGCGCCCACCAAGCGTCGCCTTGCGGCTCCGCTTGGTGCCCAACCTGACCGCTCCAGCAGTCCGCGCCGTTCTACGGCGCAGACTGCTGGACGACCGAACGGAGCCCGTGTACGAGCGGGAACCGACAACCATGGTTGCCGTCATGCTCGCCAGGCTGGAAGACGGCGACTGGAACTTCGCCGGCCGGGGTCCCGGCAGCCGGCGGACACCCACGGCGTCCGTCAACCGGTGGGGACTTCGGAAGCTCCGGGCGGGGACGATCTACGGCCTTCCCGGAGCGTAGCCGCTCCGCGGCGCCGCGCCGGTGAACGGCCGGCCGGCAGTGCGGCCAATGCAGGCACGGCTTCTTTCGCCATCGCCGCGTAGCGGCGGTCCCGTTCGACCCCGATGCTCTCGTACCCCAGCGCCGCGGCGGCGGCGAGCGTGGACCCGGAGCCGGCGAACGGGTCGAGGACGACGCCTTCGCCGAGCGGCAGGACCGCGCGGACCACCTCCCGGAGGAACGCCTGCGGCTTCAGGCTCGGATGCGGCGCGAACCGGCGCTCCTCCGGCCGGGTGGGGCTGGAGCGGATCACGTCGCCGAACGGCTGCAGCTCCGACACGCGGCGAAGCCCGCCGGTCTTCCACTTTCTCAGGTTGTCCTGCACGCGCCCGTCGAGCGGCTTGCGGAAGAGCAGCCAGGGCTCGTGCATCGACCGCGGGAGCACGGTCACGCCGCGGAACTCCGTGTGCGCGTTCTTCGGCCGGTCGCCGCCGCGCATGGTCATCACGAGACGCACGATCTCGCCCCGCCGCTCGAAGCCGGCCGTGCGCACGGCGTGCGCGACCCAGTGCGAGACGAGCGGATTGGAGGCGATCAGCACGTGGGCGCCCGGCACGAGAGCCGGATGCAGGGCCGCCGCCCACTCGCGGAAGAACAGGGACAGGGTTTCGAGGTCCTTCCGCTTCAGCGTCGTGAAGCGCGGCAGCGGCGCCCGCCGGTGGCCGTCGAAGGACGGCGGCTGACGCCACACGCCGCCGCGGCCGGCCCGCAGTTTCTCCTGCTGCGACGGCGTGTACTCGACGAGGCCGTAGGGCGGGTCCGTGACGCACGCGTGCAGGCTGTTCGGCTTTCGGGCCCGCAGCCAGACGAGGCAGTCGCTCTCGTAGAGCGTCGCCTTGCCGTGTCGGTAAACAGGAGGGGTGGGACTCATCGGGACGACCGGCGGTACCGGCCGCGGGACGTCCTTTCAAGAGTCTTGCCGAGGTTCAGATTGAGGTGCGACTGAACGGTCGATCGCGCGACCGGCTTGCCGAGCTCCTCCTGGACGGCCGAACGGATGTCGGGTACGGACGCGTCGCCTTTCAGACCGCGCAGACAGCGGTCGATCGCGTCCCGCACGACGCCGGGTCTCAGGCGTTCATGCATGGTTCCGACTATAAGACGTCTGGACGTCTTTTGTCAAGGAATCCGCGCGGTTCTCAGCGTGGATATCCTCCCAGTGGCAGGTCCGGGGGGAGCGAATCCGCGCGTGCTCGCGCGCCGCGCGGCCCCTGGTCGAACTCGATCAGGTCCGGGGGAGCGAATACGCGCGGGGGAACGCTTTCGTCAACGACGGTTGACCCCGATCCGGCCGCGTGGCCGCCCCGGCCGCGGGTGATCCCGTTGACGGCTCGGGGCCAAGGTGGCGCGGCGGGGACGGGCGGCACCTGACGCCGCGCGTCCGGACCTCGAACGCGCGCCCGGTCGCGCCGGAGGCGGACTCCATTTCCTGGAGATTCGCCGAGAAGGTCTGCACGCCGGCCCCCGTGAGCTGGAACGCCGCGCCGCGAGCGCGGGACCGTTTGATTCAAAATCCGGCGGCGTGGTATCGTGAAGCCGTTCTCGGCCGTTGAACCAGGAAAATAAAGCTGACCGTTCCTGGCTTGGATGAAACACGCCTGTAAGGACGACCGGGCGGTCCGGGGGCGCCGCTGGCGGCCGAGAACACTTCCCCTTCCTCAGCGTCCTTTCACGCGCCGCGGCTCGCCGCGCTGGTGAAAAACGTGATCACCCGCGCCACGCCGGCCTCGACCTCGGGCACCAGCCGCCACCCGTCGTCCCGCGCGAACAACCACCGGCTGTCGCCCTGCTGAGCCCCCGCCGCGCGCCCGGCCCCGCGTCCCGCCCGCGCGCCCGCCTCGCCGACCATCCACCCTCCTGCATGCTCGCCCGGTTCGGACGGCAAAGCCGTGGACGCCGCTCGCACCGGGCGACCGCGCAGGCGCCGAGTGGAAATCGCTGCTTCCGGCGCCACCCTTCGGCGGTCCGGCCGCGGGCATGCGGACGTTCCACGTGGAACAAAGTTGACCGCCGAAGGGGCGGGCGCGTACGATCGCGACCGGTGCCGCCGGCGCGCTGGTTGCTCGCCGAGTCGGCCGTCGTGACCCGGAAGGAGCCGCGTGAGGTCCCGCATATTCGCCGTCGCGAACCAGAAGGGCGGAGTCGGCAAGACCACGACGGCGATCAATCTGGCGGCCTCGCTGGCGCTGGGGGATCAGTCGGTGCTGATCGTCGACATGGACCCCCAGGGCAACCTGACGAGCGGCGTCGGGCAGAAGGGGAACCACGCGCCTTCGGGGACCATCTACGACGCGCTGACGGCCGAATCGACGCCGGCGGTCGAGGACTACATCGTCTCGACCTGCGTCTCGGGACTCTGGCTCCTGCCCGCGGACCGCAACCTCACCGGCGCCGAGATCGAGCTCGTCTCCATCGACCACCGGGAACAGCGGCTGCGGCGGCTGCTGGAACAGGTGCGCGGCCGTTTCGACTACGTCCTGGTCGACACGCCGCCCTCGCTGGGGCTGCTCACCCTGAACACGCTGGTCGCCGCCGACGGCGTGATCATCCCGGTGGTCTGCGAGTACTTCGCGCTGGAGGGCCTGGCCGCCCTGACGGCGACGTTGCAACAGGTTCGGAAGGTGTTCAACGGCGGTCTGGAAATCTCCGGCGTCGTTCTGACGATGACCGATCTGCGGACGAACCTGGGGAAGGAGGTCGCGGCGGAAGTGCAGAGCGTGTTCGGCAACAAGGTCTTCGAGACCACCATACCGCGCAACGTGCGGCTGGGCGAGGCGCCGGGTCACGGCAAGCCGGTGGTCCTGCACGCCCCGAGGTCGAAGGGCACCGAGGCATACGTCGCGTTGGCCCGCGAGTTCCTGGCGTGCACGCGGTCCATGCCCCTGCCCGCGGGAGGCGCCCTCCGTGGCTGAGAAGCGCAAGGCGCTCGGACGCGGATTGCGCGCGCTGATTCCCGAAGGGCCGCTTCCCGACGCCCCGCCCGGCGGCCCGGCGGCCGCGGGCGGGGCGCCCCACGAGGTCGACCTCGATCGGTTGCGCCCCAACCCGGATCAGCCGCGCCAAGCGCCGGAAGACGCGAAGCTCGACGAGCTGGCGCGGTCGATACGCGCGCACGGCGTGATTCAACCCATCGTGGTGACGAAGCGGGCCGGGGAGCCGGGTTTCGAGATCGTCGCCGGCGAACGGCGCTGGCGGGCCGCGCAACGGGCCGGACTGTTGCGGGTCCCGGTCGTCGTCCGCGAACTGCCGCGGACGAAGCGGCTGCAAGTGGCGTTGATAGAGAACGTCCAGCGCGAGAACCTGAACCCGATCGAGGAGGCCGCGGCCTACCGGCAGCTCGCCGGCGAATTCGGCATGACCCAGCAGCAGATCGCCGAGGCCGTGGGCAAGGAGCGCGCCACGGTCGCGAACTATCAGCGGTTGCTGGGCCTGCCGCCCGAAGTCCAGGAAGCCGTCGCCGCCGGCCGCCTGAGCATGGGGCACGCGCGCGCGCTGGCCGGCCTGAGCGGCGCGGACGACCAGCGCGCCGCGGCGCAACGGATCCTCGAAGGCGAGCTGTCGGTTCGGGCCGCGGAGGAGCTCGTCAAGCAGGCCGGCGCTCCGAAACCGGAACCGGCGGCGGCCGGGAAGCCGCCCCCCGACGTCCACGTGCGCGCCGCGGAAGAGCGTCTGCGCCTCTCGCTCGGCACACGGGTCCGCATCGTGCAGCGCGGCAAGCGCGGCCGGATAGAGATCACGTATACGTCCGAGGACGAGCTGCAGCGGCTGTACGACCTCCTGGCCCGCGGTTGATCTCCCGCGGACGACTCGTCGCCCTGTTCGACACGCCGCCGCCAGCGTCGTGCGTGCCGCCCGCCAACGCAAACTCACAACCTGCGCGTGCTGATCGCCACCCTGCGCTGAGCGCTTCCGAACCCGCCGCGCCCGAAGCCCTGGCCCTGCCGCCGCCCGCCGACGTCGGCGACGGCGGCCGGCCCGGCCCCCCGGGAACCCGTATAATCGAGCGCCATGCAATCATGCCGGGTCATCCTGAAGATCCTGAAGAAGGTCCTGCTCTCGAAGGTGGATCTCTGGATCGTCGTGATCGTGCTGTCGCTGGCGACGCTGGGTTTCGGGGCCTTCATGAAGGAAGGCGCGGAACGTCTCACCCCTCGCGGGGGCGCTCTCGGCCGCATCGCCTTCGGGATCGGCTCGATGCCGGTGAACCTCTACCGTTGGTTCTTTCGTCCTCCTGGGCTACCGCCACATGTCCAGGGCATGTCGAGGGAACAGCGTTTCCACGGCAGGAACGGGCTGGCTTTCGCCCGGTCTTCACTTCCCTCCCCGGAGGACGCGGCAAGAGCGGAAGCCCGAGAAGCGGGATATCTGGTCGTTGCGCGCCATGCGCCTTTCCCCGGCTTCCCGGGGACGGACGTCGCTGACCCGCCGGAGGCTTCAGCCGTAATCATCCCGGTCGTGGTCGAAATCATCGACTTGAACCAACGGAAGGTCGTGCATTCCTGGGGGCCGGTTTCAGGCTACCGACTGAGCCGTTTCAACGTCCTGCCCGACGGCTCCCTGCTCGCCGCCGCGGACAACGGGATCGCGACGTTCCGAATGGACGCCTGCTCGAACGTCGTGTGGGAGCAGCGTCTTCGCGCCCATCATTCGTTCGAGCGCGACGCGGACGGCAACATCTGGTCGCCGTGGCGCGTGGAGCCGAGCACGATCCCCCACATGGAGCCGAATTTCGTGGAGGACGGGCTCGTCAGGTTCTCGCCCGGGGGCGAGGCCCTGTCGCGGATCACGTTGTCGGGCGCGCTGATACGGGCCGGCCATCGTCATCTTCTCTACGGCGTGGCGGCGCATTCTTATAGATCACCGTTCCACATGAACGACGTCGAGCCCGTGTTGCAGGACGGCCCGTTCTGGCGCCGCGGCGACCTGTTCGTCAGCCTTCGCAACAGCTCGGCCGTGCTTCTCTACCGGCCGGCGACCGACGAGGTGCTCTGGCTTCAGGCAGGTCCGTGGTTGCACCAGCACGACGTCGACGTCGTGAGCGACAGCGAGATATCCATCTACAGCAACAACACCCTCTTTGGCGGAATAGATCGCGCGATGTGGAACGAGGTCTACGTCCACGACTTCGCGACGGGCGAAACGCGGTCGCCGTGGCGGGAAGCCATGCGGCGGCACGACGTGCGGACCCCGGTCAAGGGAGGGGCAACCCTGTTCGCGGACGGCAGCCTGATGCTGGAGGAGAGCAGCCACGGCCGGATCCTGAAGTTGTCGCCGGACGGCGAGCGGGTCTGGTCGTACGTCAATCGAGCATCCGACGGGATGGTCTACGAGATACGGGCAAGCCGCTACCTGGACGCCGAGTATGGGGCGGAAGCGGTGCGTTCGATTGCATCCTTCGATTGCGGGGCGGAGATGGACTGAGCGCGGGGACGCTCCTCCCTCCCCGCTTCCGCAACGGGCCCAGCACGCTCCGGAAGGTCTTCGCGCGGCGGCCGACGGTGCGCGCCGTCTGTCCGCGGGCGCAGGGCGCCGCCGGGCCGTCGTGGTCGCTTCGGTCCGCGTTCAGCCGCTCCTCACACGCCCGCGCGGCGATGGCGAGCGCCTTGCGGCGGACCGCCTGTTCGAACGCCTCGAAATCCTGCTCCCGGCCGCGCCCGGCGCTACGAGCGCGTCGATTTCCGCGCGGACCTCGGCCCCGAGCGCTTCCTCGAAGCCCCTTTCACCGCCTCGGCGGCGCGCCTTGCGTGCCTTGCCCGCCAAGCGGGCGGAATGTTGTACAATAGCCGTTTGGCCCGGCGCTGGTGGGTCCCACCTTCGTTCAGACGATCGGGTAGCAGCGATGACGGAACAGGCGGCGGCAGGCCGGTACGCGCGGGCGCTGTTCGAGGTCAGCCTCGACGGCGGCGATCCGCGGCGGACCGAGCGGGATCTCGCGGCGTTTCGGGAGCTCGTGGACGGTCACGCGGCGCTCGGGCGCGTGGTGCGCAACCGGGCCGTCTCGCCCGTCGTGAAGAAGGCCGTCGTCGCGGCGATCCTCGAGCGGACGCAGACCGCGGACGTCGTCAAGCGGCTGCTCCTGATGCTCGCCGAGCGGGGCCGGCTCCACCTGCTGGCGGCGCTGCTGGCGGCGTACCGGGAACGCCTGCGGGAGCATCTCGGCGTCGTGCGGGCGCGCGTGACGACGGCCGAGCCGCTGGACGGGAAGCGCGTCGCGTCCATCAACCGGCAACTGAACGCGGCGACCGGCCGCGATGTGACCGTCGAGACCGCGGTCGACGAGGATCTGGTGGGCGGCATGGTGACCCGGATCGGCGGCACGGTCTTCGACGGCAGCCTCGCGCATCACCTCGGCCGTCTCCGGCAGCGCTTCCTGACGGCGTGACGCAACACAGGACGATGGCAATAAAAGCAGACGAGATCTCCCGAATCATCAAGGAACAGCTCGGCGACTACTCGCTCGACGTCGACGTCGCGGAGGTCGGCACGGTGGTGTCGGTGGGCGACGGCATCGCCCGGCTGCACGGCGTCGACCGGGCCATGGCCACCGAGATGCTGGAGTTTCCGCACGGGATCTTCGGCATCGCCCTGAACCTCGAGGAGGACGGAGTCGGCGCCGTGCTGCTCGGCGAGTCGACGGAGATCAAGGAAGGCGACACCGTCAAGCGGACCGGGCGCGTCATGTCCGTCCCCGTCGGCGACGCGATGCTCGGCCGGGTGGTCAACGCCCTCGGCCAGCCCCTCGACGGCAAGGGCCCGATCGCCGCCGAGCGGCAGTCGCCCGTCGAACGGATCGCCCCCGGCGTGGTCGACCGGCAGCCCGTCAAGGAGCCGCTGCAGACCGGGCTGAAGGCGATCGACGCCATGATCCCCATCGGCCGCGGGCAGCGCGAGCTGATCATCGGCGACCGCCAGACCGGCAAGACCGCGGTCGCCGTCGACACGATCATCAACCAGAAGGGGCTCGACGTCGTCTGCATCTACAACGCCATCGGGCAGAAGCAGTCGACCATCGCGCAGGTCGTCAAGACGCTCGAGGACGAAGGCGCGATGGAGTACACCATCGTGGTCGCGGCCGCCGCCTCGGACCCCGCGCCGCTGCTGTACATCAGCCCGTACTCCGCCTGCGCCCTCGGCGAATTCTTCCGCGACGGCGGGCGCCACGCGCTGTGCATCTACGACGACCTGTCGAAGCACGCGCAGGCCTACCGCGAGATTTCGCTGCTTCTGCGCCGCCCCCCGGGGCGCGAGGCGTTCCCGGGAGACGTGTTCTACCTGCACTCGCGGCTGCTTGAGCGGGCGGCGAAGCTGAACGCCGACAAGGGCGGCGGCTCGCTCACGGCGCTGCCCATCATCGAGACGCAGGCCGGCGACCTGTCGGCCTACATCCCGACCAACGTCATCTCGATCACCGACGGGCAGATCTTCCTGGAGTCGGACCTCTTCCACCAGGGGATCCGGCCGGCCATCAACGTCGGCAACTCGGTGTCGCGCGTCGGCGGCTCGGCGCAGATCAAGGCGATGCGTCAGGTCGCCGGCACGCTGCGCCTCGACCTCGCGCAGTTCCGCGAGCTGCAGGCGTTCGCGCAGTTCGGCAGCGACCTCGACAAGGCGACCCGGCAGCAGCTCGACCGCGGCCGCCGGCTGGTGGAGGTGCTGAAGCAGCCGCAGTACGCGCCGCTGGCGGTGGAGCGCCAGGTGCTCGTCATCTTCGCCGGGACGAGGGGTTTCCTGGACGGCGTGGCCGAGGGCGACGTCGAGGCGTTCGAGCGGGAACTGTACCGGTTCATGGAGAACCGGCACGCCGACGCGGTGGCCCGCCTCGCGGCCGAGAAGACCATGAGCAAGGAGCTGGAAGCCGAAATCGAGGCGGCGGTCCGGCAGTTCAGCGAGCAGTTCGCCGCGGCGCGTCAGGGCGCCGCCGCGTAGCGCGGGGGAGCGATGCCGTCACTCATCGACCTCCGGCGCCGGATCCGCGCCGTCAAGTCCACCGAGCAGATCACGAAGGCGATGAAGACCGTCGCCGCGTCCAAGCTGCGCCGGGCCCAGGAGCGCATCGTCGGCGCGCGGCCGTTCGCCCGCATGATGCAGCGCGTGCTCGCCGACCTCGCGGCGCGCACGGAAGCGGCGCCCGCGCATCCGCTGCTGGCGCCCCCGGCGGCCCCGGACGCCCCGATCCTGCTGTTCGTCGTGACGGCCGACAAGGGACTGTGCGGCAGCTTCAACTCCACCCTCGTCCGCGAGGCGGCCGCCTTCGCCGCCGGGGCCGGGCGGGAGGTCGCGATGGGGCTGGTCGGGCGCAAGGGCCGCGACTTCTTCGCGCGGCGCGGCGTCGACGTCCGCCTGGAGATGGTGAACCTGTTCAACGACCTGCGCTACGGCCACGCCGAGTCGCTGGCCGAGACGGCGATCGAGCAGTACGTCGGCGGCGCGGCGTCCGGGGTGTCGATTCTCTACAACGAGTTCAAGAGCGTGCTGCAGCAGCAGGTCGTGGTCGACCGGGTGTTGCCCATCCCGGCCCTCGACGCGGTGGACGGCGACGCGGACGAGCCGCCGGCGGACCATCTCTTCGAGCCGCCGGCGGAGCGGATCTTCTCGGACCTGCTGCCGCACTACGTGGAGACGCAGTTCTTCCACGCCCTGCTCGAATCGGCCGCGGCCGAGCACGCGGCCCGGATGACCGCGATGGACGCGGCGACCCGCAACGCGGGCGAGATGATCGACGGGCTGACCCTGCACATGAACAAGGTGCGGCAGGCCGCGATCACCCGCGAGCTGATCGAGGTGGTGTCGGGCGCGGAGGCGCTCCAGGAGTCTGCGCCGTAGAACGGCGCGGACTCCTGGAGAACGGTTAGGATGGGCACCAAGCGGAGCCGCAAGGCGACGCTTGGTGGGCGCTAGGAGGGGGAGCCGGACGATGGCGCAGGGAAACAAGGTCGGGCGGGTCGTGCAGGTGATCGGTCCGGTGGTCGACGTCGAGTTCGAGGGCGGGCATCTGCCGCCGATCTACAACGCCCTGCAGATCCGCTCGAAAAGCGAAGAAGGGGCGGAGGCCGTCGACGTGATCGCCGAGGTGGAGCAGCACCTCGGCGAGGGGCGCGTCCGCGCGGTCGCCATGAAGCCGACGGACGGCATGCAGCGCGGCATGGCGGCGGTCGACACCGGGGCGCCGATCTCCATGCCGGTCGGGCCGCGGACGCTCGGCCGCGTGCTGAACGTGCTCGGCGAACCGGTGGACTTCCCCGACCAGCCGGTGGAGGCGAAGGAACGCTGGCCGATTCACCGCGCCGCGCCCAGCCTGGAGGACCAGTCCACCGAACTCAGGATGTTCGAGACCGGCATCAAGGTCATCGACCTGCTCGAGCCGTACCTGCAGGGCGGCAAGATCGGGCTGTTCGGCGGGGCGGGCGTCGGCAAGACGGTCATCATCCAGGAGCTGATCCACAACATCGCCCTCAAGCACGGCGGCGTGTCGGTGTTCGGCGGCGTCGGCGAGCGGACGCGCGAGGGCAACGACCTGTGGCTCGAGTTCCAGGAGAGCGGCGTCGTCACCCTGAACGATCCGGAGAAGTCGCGCGCCGCCCTGATTTATGGGCAAATGACCGAACCGCCCGGCGCACGCCTGCGGGTCGGCCTCAGCGCGCTGACCGTGGCGGAGTACTTCCGCGACGCCGAGGGCAAGGACGTCCTCCTGTTCATCGACAACGTCTTCCGCTTCACGCAGGCGGGCTCGGAGGTTTCGGCGCTGCTGGGCCGGATGCCCTCGGCGGTCGGCTACCAGCCGACGCTGCTCACCGAGATGGGCGCCCTGCAGGAGCGGATCACTTCGACCCGCAAGGGGTCGATCACGTCGGTGCAGGCCATCTACGTGCCCGCCGACGACTACACCGATCCGGCGCCGGCCACGACCTTCGCGCATCTCGACGCCACGACGAACCTGTCACGGCGCATCGTCGAGCTCGGCATCTACCCGGCGGTGGACCCGCTGGCGTCGACCTCGCGCATCCTCGACCCGCGCGTGATCGGCGAAGAGCACTACGAAGTCGCCCGCAACGTCAAGCAGGTGCTGCAGCGCTACAAGGACCTGCAGGACATCATCGCGATCCTCGGGATCGACGAGCTGTCGGAAGACGACAAGCTCGCCGTCTCGCGCGCCCGCAAGATCGAGAAGTTCCTGTCGCAGCCGTTCTTCGTCGCCCAGCAGTTCACCGGCAAGGAAGGCAAGTACGTGTCGATCGCCGACACGGTCCGCGGCTTCCGGGAGATAGTGGAGGGCAAGCACGACGCCTTGCCCGAACAGGCGTTCTACATGGTCGGCACGATCGAGGAAGCGATCGCCGCCGCCGAGCAGTCGGCGGCCGCGTAAGGCCGGCGGGTCCTGGAATCGATGCCGCTTCCCGAGCACCTGATCATCGAGATCGTGACGCCGGATCGGGCGATCGTCCACGAGACGGTCGACGAAGCCGGTCTTCCGGGCGCCGAGGGGGACCTCGGCGTGCTGCCGGGCCACACGCCGCTGCTGGTGAAGCTGCGGGTCGGCGAGATCTGGTTCCGGAGGGGTTCCGAGAAGACGTATCTCCACGCCGCCTTCGGCTTCGCGGAAATACTCCCCGACCGGATCCGGATCCTCGCGCGGACCGCGGAACGGGCGGAGGAGATCGACCTGGAACGCGCGGAGGCGGCCGCCGCCCGCGCCCGCGAGCGCCTGGAGTCCACGGCCTCGGACGTCGATTTCGAGCGGGCGCGAATCTCGCTGCTCAAGTCGCTGGCGCGCCTCGACGTGGCCCGCCGCATGGGCGCGCGGGCGGTCCGGAAGCGGTGATTCGCGGCGGAGGGACGCGCCGCCGGCGCGCGGCCGGTCCACCCGGGCGGGTCTCGCCGGCCGGCGTCGGTGTTCCAGATGCGAATGACTTGCGCCGCGCTGACGGACCCGGGCCGCCGCCGGGAGAACAACGAAGACAGCTTCTGCGTGCGGGAAGACCTCGGCCTCTTCCTCGTGGCCGACGGGATGGGCGGCCACGTCGGGGGCGAAATCGCGTCGAAGCTGGCCGTCGACGAGGTCGAGCGGCGGATCGCGGCGACCGCCGGCCCCGCGCCCGGAAGCGCGGAAGAGCCGCGCGCGGGCCGCGGACCGGGTTCCCGCCTGAACGCGGCGTTCGCCCGGGCGAACCGCGCGCTGGCGGATCGGATGGCCGCGGACGCGTCCCTGCACGGCATGGCGACCACGGCGGTCGCCCTGCTGGCCGGCGGCCGGTCTGCCGCGCTCGCGCACGTCGGCGACAGCAGGGCCTACCGCTATCGCTCGCGGGGCCTCGCGCGCCTTACGCGAGACCATTCCTGGGTCGAGGACCAGATCCGCTCCGGCGTGCTGACGCCCGACGCGGCGCGCCGGCATCCCTGGCGGCACGTCGTGACGCGCGCCCTCGCCGGCACGCCCGACCTCGACGTCGAGGTGGTGGACCTGGCGCTGGAGCCGGACGACCGGGTGCTGCTGTGCTCCGACGGGCTGTCGTCCGTCGTCTCCGACGCCGGGATCGCCGCGGTGCTGGAGGAAGCCCGCCCGCCCGCCGACCTCTGCGCGGAGCTGGTGCGCCTGGCCAACGCGGAGGGCGGGCCGGACAACGTGACCGTCGTGCTGGTCGACGTGCATGCTGACTAATCTGCGGCGGCTGTTCGGATACCGCGTCCTGATCCAGACCCTGGTCGTGCGCGAGCTGAAGGCGCGCTACCGGGGCTCGGTGCTCGGCTTCTTCTGGTCGTTCGCCAACCCGCTGCTGCTCCTGCTCGTCTACACCTTCGTCTTCTCGGTCGTGCTCCCGGCCCGTTTCGAGGGGGTCGACAACTACGCGCTCTTCCTCTTCTGCGGGCTGCTGCCGTGGACGTGGTTCTCGTCCGCGCTCACCGAATCGGCCAACTCCCTGCTCGCCAACGGCAACCTGATCAAGAAGGTCCTCTTTCCGGCCGAGGTCCTGCCGGTGGTCGCGGTGCTGGCGAACATGGTGCACTTCTTCCTGGCGTTGCCGATCCTGATCGCCGCGCTGGCGCTGTTCGTCTCGGCGCCGCCGACCCTCGGGGAGCTGGCGTGGTTCCCCGCCGTGGTCGCGGTGCAGTTCCTGCTGACGCTCGGGCTGGGGCTGATGCTGGCGGCCCTCACCGTGCACTTCCGGGACATCCGGGACCTGCTGGCGAACGTGCTGACTCTCTGGTTCTTCGCCACGCCCATCCTCTATCCCTGGACGGAGGTGTCGTCACGCGGGCCGGCGCTCGCGGGCCTGCCGCCCGCCGGCAAGGTGCTGATGGACCTGAACCCGTTCTCCCACGTCGCCATCTCGTACCAGGAGATTCTGTTCTTCGGCGGGCCGTTCGGGCACTGGAAGTGGTTGCTGGCGCTGGCCGCGGCCTCCGCGGCCCTGTTCCTGGCCGGCTACGCGCTCTTCGATCGGCTGCGGGACTCGTTCGCGGAGGAAGTGTGACGGAGCCGGCGATAGCGTTGCGCGGCGTGACGAAGCTGTACCGGCGCTACGCGTACCGCCGCCAGTTCTCGACGCTCAAGAGCGCGCTGCTGCGGGGGAGTCTCGCCAGCGAGCTCGAACCGCGCGAGGTGCTCCGGGCGGTCGACGGCGTGTCGCTGGACGTGGCGCCGGGCGCGACGATCGGTCTGGTCGGCCGGAACGGCTCGGGCAAGAGCACCCTGCTCAAGCTGGTGGCGGGAATCACCAGGCCGACCAGCGGGACGGTCGACGTGCGGGGGCGCATCTCGGCCCTGATCGAGCTGGGCGCGGGATTCCATCCCGAGATCTCGGGGCGCGAGAACGTCTTCATCAACGGCGTGATGCTGGGGCTGACGAAGCGCGAGATAGCCGGGCGGTTCGACGAGATCGTGGAGTTCGCCGAGATCGAGGACTTCATCGATTCGCCGGTCAAGACCTATTCGTCGGGCATGTACATGCGGCTGGGCTTCGCCGTCGCGGTCCACGTGGACCCCGACGTCCTGCTGATCGACGAGGTGCTGGCGGTGGGCGACGAGGGGTTCAGCCTGAAGTGCCTCGACAAGTTCGCGGACTTCAAGCGGAGGGGAAAGACCATCGTGCTGGTGACGCACGGGCTGAGCCTCGTCGAGCGGTACTGCGACGAAGCGGTGTGGGTGGACGCGGGGCGCGTCCGCGGCCGCGGCGACCCGCGCCACGTGGTGCACGCCTATACGACCGACGTCGCCGGGAGCGAGGAGCGCATCCTGGCCGCGGCGGACCGCAAGGCCCAGGCGGCGGCGGGCGTCGAGCCCGATGCCGCGGCGGGCGAGGAGGAGCCGCCGCCGCCGGCGGGCGCCGAGCCGCCCGCCGACATGTTCCGGGCCGCGCAGGGCCGCTGGGGCTCCGGGCCGGTGCGCATCGAACGGGTCACCATCGAGCGCGACGGCGCCGAGGCGCACGTCTTCCGCAGCGGCGACCGGCTCGCGATCCGGCTCGCGGTGAAGACGCCGGAGCCGGTGCGCGACTTCGTCTTCGGGATCAGCATCTTCAACGGCGAAGGGGTGTGCTGCTACGGCACGAACACCGACATCGAGGAGTTCGAGCCGGTCGAACTGGCGGGCGCCGGCGAAGTGACGTTCGCCATCGACAGCCTCGACCTCGTCGAGGGCACGTACAAGCTCGACGTCGCGGCGCACACGCGCCACGGGGTGCAGTACGACTACCACCGGCTGCTGTACACGTTCCGGGTGAAGTCCCGCACCAAGGACGCCGGCATCTACCGCCCCCGGCATCGCTGGTCGTTCAGTCCGGCGGTTCGTCTCGCGCCGCGGCGGACGTGAGCCGACAGAACGAACAGGCTGGCCAGTGCCTCCCGCCACCGCGTCGCTGACGCTTCGCGCCCTGCTCCACGAGGCCGCCGCCCGTTGCGGCTTCGGGCGGGGCCCCGCCATCTCCCGCGAGTCGATCGGCGGCCTGACCCCGCCGGCGCAGGCGCTGGCCGCGGCCGCCCTGGCCGGTGGCGGGCCGCTGGTCCTCGTGGTTCCCGCGGACGGGGACGTCGAGGGCATGACGGGCGACGCCCGGTTCTTCCTCGCCGGGCTCGAAGGGCTGGGCCGCGGCGGCGTCGAACGGGGCGTGCTCCCGTTTCCCTCGCCGGAGGTGGATCCCTACCGCGGGATGGCGCCGCACCTCGACGTCGCCTCGTCGCGGGCGCGCGCCCTGGCGGCGCTGGCCCTCGGGGAGGCGCGCATCGTCGTGGCGTCGGCGTCGGCGCTCCTGCCGCGCGTGACCCCCCCCGAACGCCTCGTGCTCGCCGCCGTCGATCTGCGGCTCGGCGGAACCTGCTCGCCCACCGACCTGGCCGACCGGCTCGTGGACGCCGGCTTCAGCCGGTGCGACCCGGTCGAGGCGCACGGCGAGTTCTGCGGGCGCGGCGGCGTGGTCGACGTGTTTCCGGCCGGGGAGGCCTTCCCGATCCGGGCGGAGTTCGTCGGCGACAACGTCGAGTCGTTGCGGCGCTTCGACCCGGCGACACAGCGATCCGTGGCCACGCTCGACCGCGCCTCGATCCGCCCGCTGACGGATCGGCTCGACCTCGCGGCGGAGGACGGCGGTCCCGGGGACGGCCGCGGCCCGGCGGCGGACCGCACGGCGACCTTCGACGCCTATGTCCGCCGCGCCGGCGCCCGCTTCGTCGTCAGCCGGCCGGCGGAGACCGCGGAGCGCCTGCGGAAGGCGGTGGAGCAGGTGACGGCCGGCTACGAAGACGCCGTCGCCCGCGGCGACCCGGCGCCGCCTCCCGCCGAGCTGCTCGTGGACGACGCCGAGGCGGCCGCCTGGCTCGCCGACGGCGCCACGCTCGACACGCTGGAGATCGACGAGCGGCCCGCGGCGGCCGCCGGTCACCGGCACGTCGCCTGCCAGCCGGCGATGGAGTTCCGCGGCCGCCTCTCCGACTGGGTGGCCGACGTGCAGCGGGGGCGTGAGCGGCAGGACGTGCAGGTGTTCGTGGCGGAGACCGCGGGCCGCGCCGAGCGGATCGTGGAGTTGCTGGCCGAGCACGGACTGGTCGGCGTGCCGCTCGAGGGAGCCGAGGACACCGCCGGGGCGACGGTCCTCGTGGCGACCGGCGTCCTCGGCCGCGGGTTCCGGCTCCCTGACGCCGGCCTGCGGATCTACGCCGAGACCGACCTCTTCGAGGCCGAGCACGTCGTCCGCCGCCGGCGGCGTTCGGTGGCGAAGTCGTTCCTGTCCGACTTCCGCGATCTGAAGGTCGGCGACCACGTCGTCCACGTCGACCACGGCGTCGGCGAATTCGTCGGGCTGCGGGAGATCGGGGTCCCGGAGACCCGCGGCCGGCAGGAGTTCGTGGAGCTGCGCTACGCGCGCGGCGACAAGCTGCTCGTCCCGGTCGAGCAGCTCGAGCTGCTGCAGAAGTACTCGGGCGCCGCCCACCCGAACCTGGATCGCCTGGGCGGAACGACCTGGGCCAGGACCAGGACGCGCGTCCGCAAGTCGATGCGCGACATGACGAAGGAGCTGCTCGAGCTGTACGCCGCGCGGCAGGCGCTGCCGGGCCACGCGTTCGGCCCCGACACGCACTGGCAACGGGAATTCGAGGCCGCCTTCGAGTACGAGCTGACGCCCGATCAGCGGACGGCCCTGGCGGACGTCAAGCAGGACATGGAGCGGCCGTCGACGATGGACCGGCTGCTGTGCGGCGACGTCGGCTACGGCAAGACCGAGGTCGCGTTGCGGGCCGCGTTCAAGGCGTTGATGGACGGCAAGCAGGTGGCGGTGCTCACGCCGACCACGGTCCTCGCCTTCCAGCACGGCGAGACGGTCCGCGAGCGATTCGCGGCCTTCCCGGTCCGGGTGGCGGTGCTGAGCCGTTTCCTGAACCGCGCCGAGCAGAAGAAGGTGCTCGCCGACGTCGAGGCCGGCCGGGTGGACCTGGTCGTCGGCACTCACCGCCTGCTGTCCCGGGACGTGAAGTTCCGCGACTTCGGCCTGCTGATCGTCGACGAGGAGCAGCGCTTCGGCGTGGCCCACAAGGAGCGCATCAAGCAGATGCGGCGGCAGGTCGACGTGCTGACGCTGACCGCGACGCCGATTCCCCGCACGCTCAACATGTCGCTGGCCGGCATCCGGGACATGTCGGTCATCGAGACGCCGCCGAAGGACCGGATGGCGATCCGCACCAGCGTGGTGCGTTTCGACCCGGGAGTGATCGCGCGCGCCGTCCGCACCGAGCTCGGCCGCGGCGGGCAGGTGTACTTCGTGCACAACCGCGTGGAGTCGATCGACTCCGTCGCCGCGCTGATCGCAAAGCTCGTGCCCGAGGCGCGGCTCGCGGTCGCCCACGGCCAGACGGCCGAGGCGGCGCTGGAGAAGACGATGATCGCCTTCGTGGCCCACGAGTACGACGTCCTCGTCGCCACCACCATCATCGAGAACGGGCTCGACATCCCCAACGTCAACACGATCATCGTCAACCACGCCGACCGCTACGGGCTGGCCCAGCTCTACCAGTTGCGCGGCCGCGTCGGGCGTTCCGACCGGCGGGCCTACGCCTACCTGGTCGTTCCGGCGGACGACGCGCTGTCGCCGGTGGCGCGGCGCCGCCTGGCCGCCATCCGCGAGTTCAGCGATCTCGGCAGCGGCTTTCGGGTGGCGGCGCTCGACCTGGAGATTCGCGGGGCCGGGAACCTGCTCGGCGGGCAGCAGAGCGGACACATCGAGGCGATCGGCTTCGACATGTACGTGAAGTTGCTCGAGCAGACGGTCCGCGAGCTGCAGGGCGAGGAGGTGCGCGACGAGCGCCGGGCGCGCGTCAACCTCGGCGTGGACCTGCGGATCGACGAAGACTACGTGACGCAGACCGATCAGCGGCTGGCCGTCTACCGCAAGATCGCCACGGCGGCCGACGAGCCGGCCCTGGCGGCCGCCCTCGACGAGGTGGCCGACCGCTACGGGCCGCTGCATCCGTCGCTCGTCCGTCTCGCGGAGTACGGCCGCGTGCGCGTGCGCGCGAGCGGCATCGGGGTGGAGTCCCTCGATCGGGAAGCGTCGCGGCTCGTCATCCGCTTCGGCGAGGACGCGCCGATCGATCCGGGCCGCCTCGTCGCCTTCGTGCGGTCCCGTCCGGGGGCCGCGCTCACCCCGGCCGGCGTCATGCGGCTGGACCTGGAGGCCGGCGCCGACGCCTCCGGCGGCGGGCGGCCCGGCAGCGCTCCTCCGGCCGTGGCCCGCGACCTCGATCTGCTGGCGCGCGTCAACGCCTGCCTCGACGGGCTCGCGGAGGCCGGGTGAAGGTACACTGGCGGGAAAGCTGGAGGGTGACACGATGAGACGAGAAACGTGGAAGACTTGGCCGCGGCGGCTCGCCCTGGGCGCCGCCGGCGTGCTGGCCGCCGCTCCCGCGTCGGCGCAGTTGCTGGGCGGGACGTCCCCGCGGAACCCGCGGGGCGAGATCCTCCAGCAGATTCTCGTCAAGGTGAACGGCGACATCATCACGCAGACCGAACTCGAGGAGCGGCAGGTCGGCCTGCTGCGGCAGCGCGGCCTCCAGTCGCTCGACGACGCGGAGATCGCGCGCGCGCTCGAGGACGTGACGCCCGAGGTGATCTCCGGCGCAGTCGACGAGCTGTTGCTGATTCAGCGGGCGCGGGAGCTCGGCTATCAGGTCACCGACGAGCAGTTCGACGAGATCCTCGGCGAGTTGATGGACGAGAACGGTTTCGAGACCGAGGAGGAGTTCGGGGAGGCCCTCCAGGAGTCGGAGGGCATGACCATCGAAGACCTGCGGCGCGTGCTGGAGCGCCAGATCCTGATCGGCCAGGTCCAGCAGATCGAGGTGCTCGGTTCGGTCACGCTCACCGAGGTGGAGGCGCGCGAGCACTACGAGGCGAACATCGAACGGTACACCGAGCCGGCGACGGTCACCATGCGCGAGATCCTGGTTCGGCCGCGGGAAGGGCGGGGCGGAGTCGGCGTGACGGCCGACGACACGGCGCGCCACCGGGCGGAAGAAGCGCGGCAGCGGGTGATCGACGGCGAGGACTTCGAGCTGGTCGCGGTGGCCGTTTCGGACGCCGCGTCCAAGGCGAACGGGGGCCTGATCGGTCCCATCGACGTCTCGCTGCTGAGCAGCGTCCTGCTGGACGTGCTCGCCGGCGTCGAGGTGGGTGACGTGACCGAGCCGATCCGCACGCCGCTCGGCTACCAGGTCCTGCGGCTCGAAGCGCGGACCGAGCCGCGGCCGCGGCCGTTCGAGGACGTGCAGGACCGGATTTCCGAGAACGTGTTCAACGACCGCCGCCTGGCCGAGTACGGACGGTACCTCGATCGGTTGCGCGGCGAAGCCGACTTCGAGTGGCGGAACGAACGACTCCGGGAGGCGTTCGAGGCCTACGAGGAAGTGCGCGCGGCGCGGCTCGCGAGCGGCGGCGGGTGAGGGATCGGCCGGCGGCGTGGCAGGCGGCGGAGTGAAGTCGGATCGGGTGGAAGGTCCGCGGGTGTCCGGGAGGCGAAGACTCACGCGACGAATCGAGCCGTGAGCTTCGCCTCCCGGTGCGCCGGGGCGTGGAACCCGCGTCAGGGTTCGGTGGCCGGCGCGCCGGACGAGTCCGGTGCGCGCGGCGGTCCGAGGTCGGCGACGAGCGGGGGTTCCCGCGAGGTGGATGCGCCGGCGGTCACGGTCCCCGCTTCACCGGCGACCCCGTCCGGCTCCCTCTCGATCGCCGCCAGCGGCAGCTCGTCGGCCGGTGACGAACGGTTCGACGCGGCCGGGGACGCCGCCGGCGCTGTCTCCCGGGCCTCGCCGGCGCCGTCGGCGGCTTCGGGCCGGGTGGGCTCCGTGGCGTCCAGGGCCGCGCTGCTCGGCTGGAGCGCATTCGGGCCGTCGGCGCCCGGCGGCGATTCGTCCCCCGCGGCGGCGGCCTCCGGCCCCGCCTGATCGGATACGGCGCCGCCGCCGGGGTCCGCCGCCCCGGCCGCGTTCGCCGGATCATCGAGAGCGGGGAGGTCGGTTTCCACCATCCGCGTCAACTCCGTCGTGAGCTCCCGCGAGATCTCGCCCATGCGCACCAGCGCGATGCGCCCGACCGCCTCGCGGATCGGCTCGAACACCTCGGTCAGGTCCAGCTCCACGCGGTTGCCGCTCGATCGCCTTTCCTGCATCTCGGCGATCTGCTGTTCGAGCGCCAGAATCCTCTCCTGCGCGTCGAGCTGCTGCTGCAGCAGGTCGTTGCGATCGAGCTGCATCTCGTTGGCCTTGACCAGGTAGCCGGCGCCGAAGGCTCCTCCGAAGGCGATCACCAGCAGCAGGAGCAGAAGCACGAACCGCTGGAAACCCGAACCCGACCTGGGCGGCGGCGCGGCGGGTTTCCGGGGAGCGGGAGCGGGAGCGGGGCGCACCGGGTTGGAGCCTCGGTCCATCGGGGGATCCGCGGGTGGTTTGGTCGACATCGTTGCCCTCCCTGTGGTTTTGGACGACGGCGCCCGCCGGCTGGTTCAATGCGTACCGACCCCCGGCCTGCGCGGCCCGGGGCGATTCGGGCGCCGACGACACGACACGCTTCGGAATCGGAGCACCCCTCGCGGCCTGGGAGGACCGTCGTGCGGGGCAGGCAGGGCCGCCAGCAATCTGGCAGTGCATTCATTGTACACCGCCCCCCGACGTTGTCAAGCGCCGGGCCGATCGCGGGCGGGCGGGCGCCCCGCTGAAAAATTCCGGAACGGCCGCGATTTCGCTTGACCGCGGCGGCGGGCAGGTTCATAATGCTTTCCGCGGGCAGCGGTCCAGGCCCGCCCTTTCCTGCAGACGGCTACTCCCAAGCCAGTCTCGAGTCGGTGTGCGTCGCCCGATGCGGTGTCGGGAACGACGCGGATGATGAGGCGCGGGTTCGCCGATCGGAACCCCGCCGGGCGGCGTCGGGCGCCCTTCCCCTCGGGGAGGTCGTCGGACGAAGGCCGGGGGGCGGGCCGCGCGCCGCGCGGCGGCCACTCGGCTCCGCGGTGGCGATGCAAGGAGTAGTCTGATGAACGAGACACGAGCTCGGCGAAGGATGTCCAACCCGGGGGCCGCGATCCCGTGGCGTTGCGCCCTCCTCGCGTGCGCGCTCGCCGCCGCGGCGCCCGCGGCGGCGGCGCCCGAGGAGACCTATCGCTGGCAGGGCGAGCTGCTGGCGCTCGACGAGGCCGCCGGGACGGTGACGCTCACGGCGCCGGTGGCCGCGCCGGACGCTCTGGAAGCGCTGGCCGATCCGCGGGCGGGCGAGCCGATCGTCATCACCTGGTCGGGCTTCGAGGGCCGGGCGGGCGGGATCCGGGCCGTGGCGCGCGACGCCGGGACGGAGCTTGCCGCCATCGTGGATGCGCGGACGGCCGGGTCCGAGCCGGCCGGCGGCGGAGAGGCCGAGGAGTTCCTGCTGCGGGCGGCGTTCGTCGCCGCGGATGCGCACGGCGCCGGCCTCACGTTCGAGGTCGCGCTGCCGGCGGCCAGCCTGGGGGCGGTGCGGGCGCTGACGCGCGGCGCGCGGGTCGACGTCACGACGGCTCGCCGGCCGCACGCGGCGGTGCGGGCGGTCGCCGCCGCCGGCGGGCCGCCGCGCCGCCGGCCGGCGCCGGAGCGGGGAGCGGCCTACCGCTGGCAGGGCGAGCTGCTGGCGCTCGACGAGACGGCCGGCGCGCTGACGGTGAAGGCGCGGGCGTCGTCGCCGTCGGGTCTGGCCGCCGTGGCCGGCGCCGAGGCGGGCGATCCCATCGTCATCACCTGGTCCGGGTTCGAGAGCCGGGCGAGCGGCATCCGCTCGGCGGCGCCGGACGACGGCTCGGGGCTGTGGGGCAGCGACCGCTTCCTGCTGCGGGCGTCGTTCGTCGGGATCGACGCGGCGGAACGCTACCTGACCTTCGAGACCCGCCTGCCGAAGAAGAGCCTGGCGGCCGTGCGGCCGCTGACGCGGGGCGCGTGGGCCAGCGTGACGTCGCCGCACCATCCGGCCGACGGATTTCCCGCGGTGCTGTCGGTCGCCGCGTACGCCGCCGCGCCGCGGGAGCGCCGTCCGGCGCCGCCGCCGGACGCCACGTACCGCTGGGACGGCGAGCTCGTCGCGCTCGACGAGGCGGCCGGCATGCTGACGGTGAAGGCGCGGGCGTCGTCGCCGTCGGGTCTGGCCGCCGTGGCCGGCGCCGCCGCGGGCGATCCGATCGTGATCCGCTGGTCGGGCTACTCGAGTCGGGCGAGCGGCATCCGTTCGGCGATGCCGGACGACGGCTCGGGGCTGTGGGGCAGCGACCGCTTCCTGCTGCGGGCGTCGTTCGTCGAGACCGACGACCGCTACCTGACGTTCAGGACGGCGGTTCCCGAGGAGAGTCTGGCGGCGGTGCGGGCGCTGACGCGGGGCTCCTGGGCCAGCATGACGTCGCCGCACCACCCGGCGGACGCGGCGGCGGCGGTGTCGTCGGTGGCCGCGTACGTCCCGCCGCGGGAACGCCGCCCGGCGCCGGCGCCGGGCGGCACGTACCGTTGGGACGGCGAGCTGGTCTCCCTGGACGAGGCGGCCGGAACGGTGACCGTGAAGTCGCGGGTGGTCTCCGAGCCGGGTCTGTCGGCGGTCGCCGACGCGAAGGCCGGCGAGGCCATCGTCATCACCTGGTCCGGGTACGACACCCGGGCGAGCGGCATCCGTTCGGCGATGCCGGACGACGGTTCGGGGTTGTGGGGGAGCAACCGTTTTCTGCTGCGGGCGACGTTCGTCGAGGCCGACGCGGCGGGCCGCACCCTGACCTTCGAGGCGCGGGTCCCCCCCGCGAGCCTGGACGCGGTGCGGTCGCTGACGCGGGGCTCCTGGGCGAGCGTGCGGTCGCCGCATCACCCGGCGGACGCGGAGGCGGCGATGCTGTCGGTCGAAGCCTACGTGCCGTCGCCCGAGCGCCGTCCGGTCCCGCGGCCGGGCGCCACGTATCGCTGGGACGGCGAGTTCGTCGCGTTCGACGAGGCCGAGGGGACGCTGACCGTGAAGTCGCGGGCGGCTTCGCCTTCGGGGCTGGACCGCGTCGCGGACGCGCGGCCGGGCGAGGCCATCGTCATCACCTGGTCCGGGTACGACACCCGGGCGAGCGGCATCCGTTCGGCGATGCCGGACGACGGTTCGGGGTTGTGGGGGAGCAACCGTTTTCTGCTGCGGGCGACGTTCGTCGAGACCGACGCGGCGGGCGGGTACCTGACCTTCAAGGTCGCGGTTCCCGAGGCCAGCCTGCCGGCCGTCCGGACGCTGGCGCAGGGGGCCTGGGCCAGCGTGACGTCGCCGCACCATCCGGCGGACGCCGCGCCGGCGGTGATGAACGTCACGGCCTACGCGGCCGTGGCGGCGGCCGGCCGGACCGCGCAGTGACGCGCGGACGGTAGATCCCGCCCGCGGCCGCGGGCGTCGCACCGTCAGGTGTTCCGGCGCGGGGTCGGCGGCAGCCGATCCCGCGCCGCCAGCACCCACCAAGCGTCGCCTTGCGGCTCCGCTTGGCGCCCATCCTGACCGCTCCAGCAGTCCGCGCCGTACGGCGCAGACTGCTAGCGCCCACCAAGCGTCGCCTTGCGGCTCCGCTTGGCGCCCATCCTGACCGCTCCAGCAGTCCAGCAGTCCGCGCCGTACGGCGCAGACTGCTAGAATGGATCCGGGTTCCATGCGCATAGGCTCGGTCTCCCTCGACCATCGCTACGCGCTCGCCCCCATGGCGGGCATGACGGACACGGCCTTCCGCCGTCTCGTGAAGGCGCGGGGCGGCTGCGGCCTCGTGGTGACGGAGATGGTCAGCTCGGAAGGGCTGGTGCGCGGCATCGACCGCACGCTCGAGTACGCGGAGTACACCGAGGCCGAGCGGCCGGTCGCGATCCAGATCTTCGGCGGCGACCCCGGCCGGATGGCGGCCGCGGCCCAGGTCGTGGAGGCCATGAAGGCGGACGTCGTGGACGTCAACATGGGCTGCCCGGTGCCGAAGATCGCGAAGCACGACGCCGGGTGCGGCCTGATGCGCGAACCGGAGCGCGCGGCGCGGATCGTGCGCGCGATGACCGACGCGGTCGACATCCCGGTGACCGTCAAGATGCGGGCCGGCTGGGACGACGGCAGCATCAACGCGCCCGCGCTGGCGCGCCGGATGGAGGACGCCGGGGCGGCGGCGGTGGCCGTGCACGGGCGCACCGCCACGCAGCGCTACAGCGGAGAATCCGACTGGGACCTGATCCGCGCGGTCGCCGGGGAGGTCGCGATTCCGGTGCTGGGCAGCGGCGACTGCGTCACCCCCGAGCAGATGGTCGAGCGCGGCCGCGCGGGCGTCGCCGGCGTCCTGGTCGGCCGCGGCGCGCTGCGCAACCCGTGGATATTCCAGCAGGCGGCCGCGCTGGCCTCGGGCCGGGCGGCGCCCGACGTGCCGCTTGCGGAACGGGGCCGCTTCCTCCTCGAGTACATCGACATGCTGCTGCGGGAGGGCCTCGGCGAGCTGCGCGGGTTCCGCCACCGCGCGCCCGGCATGCCCCCGTCGCGGCGTCCGAGGCCCGCGCGCAGCCGGGAACGGTGGGTCGTCAACAAGCTGCGGGCGCTCGGCTCCTGGTACACGAAGGGCCTGTTCGGCGGATCGCGGCTGCGCACGGCCATCAACCGGGCGGAATCCGTCGAGGCCCTGCGCGGCGTCGTCGCGCGGCACTTCCTGGAGCCGGCCGATGACGCGGCCGCCTGAGGGAAAGACCGCGATCCGGCGCGTGCGGGAGATGGACTGGACCCGCTGGCGCGCCGCCGATCCGGCCACGCTCGTCTTCGTGGTGAAGGCCGGCCGCATCCTGCTCATCCACAAGAAGCGCGGGCTCGGGGCCGGCAAGGTCAACGGCCCCGGCGGGCGGCTGGAAGCGGGCGAGTCCTTCGAGCGCTGCGCGGTCCGCGAGGTGCGCGAAGAGCTGGGCGTCACGCCCCTGCGGCTCGTGAAGCTCGGGCGTCACGCCTTCCAGTTCGTCGACGGCTACTCGACGTTCGTGCAGGTCTACCGGGCGGCGGACCTGTCCGGGACCCCGGTCGAGACGGACGAGGCCCGACCGCTCTGGTGCGGCGTCGACGCCATACCGTTCGACCGCATGTGGGAGGACGATCGCTACTGGTTGCCGCTGGTCGTCAGTGGCCGGCGCTTCGCCGGACGCTGGATCTTCGACGGCGACCGCATGCTCGACCACACGCTCGACGTCGTGTCGTAGAGCCCGCGCGCCGCGCCGCCGGAGGGTTGGCGAAGCGTCGGCGGTGGCGTATCATGCCAACTCTCTGCGTACTGGCCGGGTTCCCGCGCTCCGGACCCGGCGAACGGGGGACACCGTGGCACGACGGATACTCTTCGCGATTCTCCTGCTGACGGCCGGCGCCGTTCCGGGCGGGGCCGCCGGCGAAGGCGCCGGGCCGGATTCGTGGCGCAACGACCTCGCGCCGATCGGCCCCGAAGACTGGGACGCCCGGAAGGCGGCCCACCTTCTCGAGCGCGCGGGGTTCGGCGGGACCCCGGCGGAAGTCGAGCACCTGGCCCGCATGCCGCCGGCCGACGCCGTCGCGTGGCTGGTCGACTACCAGCGGCACGCCGACACCCTGGAGCCGTTCGAGCCTTCTCCCATCTGGGACCCGGGCATGGACCCGTTCCCGAAGAGCCGGGCCGAGGCCGTCCGCATCGCGCGCGAGCGCGGCGAGTCGATGGGCGTGAAGGTGCTGCCGGAGGGCGAGTCGCGCCGCCTCCAGCCGGTGGTCGACAAGTTCTTCTACGGGCTCCGCGCGAACGCCGTCGAGACGCAGCGCCTGGCGACGTGGTGGGGCGAGCGGATGCTGACGAGCACGCGCCCGCTCGAGGAGAAGCTGACCCTCTTCTGGCACGGGCACTTCGCGACCGGCAACAACAAGGTCCGCGACACGCGGATGATGCTCCGCCAGAACGAGATGCTGCGGGCCCACGCCAACGGGAACTTCGAGGACCTGTTGCTGGGCATCCTCCGGGACCCGGCGATGCTGGTCTACCTGGACAACGGCGAGAACGTCAAGGACCACCCGAACGAGAACTTCGGGCGCGAGCTGCTGGAGCTGTTCAGCCTCGGCGTCGGCAACTACACCGAGCGGGACATCCGCGAGGCGGCGCGCGCGTTCACCGGCTGGACCAACGACGTCCTGGAGTTCGAGTTCGACGCCGAGCGGCACGACTTCGGCGAGAAGACGTTCCTCGGGCGGACCGGGCCGTTCGACGGCGGCGACGTCATCCGCATCATCCTGGAGCAGCCCGCCGCGGCCGAGTTCATCAGCGGGAAGCTGTACCGTTACTTCGTCCGCGAGGAGCTCGACGACGCGGTGCGGGCGGAGCTGGCGGCCACGTTCCGCGGCGCCGGCTACGCGCTGAAGCCGCTGCTGACGAGGATCCTGCTTTCGCGCGACTTCTACAGTCCGGCCTCGTACGCCACGCGGATCAAGAGTCCGGCGCACCTGGTCGTGTCGACCTACCGCAAGCTCGGACTGACCCGGCTGCCGACGGTTCCGGACTTCAACCGCCTGGTCGCGGGCCTGGGGCAGACGCTGTTCAATCCGCCCAACGTGGCCGGCTGGGCCGGCGGCCGCACCTGGATCACGCCGGCGACGCTGCTGCAGCGCGGCAACCTGTTCCGCGGCGTGCTCTTCCCCGACGTCGACGGGTTCCGGGCGCCCGACCGGGTGGTGCCGGGCATCTACCGGCAGGTCGAGGAGCGTCTGGCCCGGGGCATGAACATCACCGAGGCCACGCGGCAGGGGGACGCCGAGTCGAGCCGGCTCGCCGACCGCGACGAGGACTACAACACGCGCTACGGCGGGTACATGGGCTACCTGATGGCCTTCGAGAAGCTGCATCCGATCCCGCGCCGGCCGGCGGAGCTGGACCTGGTTCGGCTGCTGTCGGACGCCGGCGCGGTGGAGGCCGGCGACGTCGTCGATCATCTGCTCCGGCGCTTCCTGCGCGTCGAGTTGAGCGCGGCCGGCCGGGCCGAACTGCTGCGCTTCCTGCGCGGCGAGCTCGGCGGCGAGCGCATCGAGTCGGATTCGCCGCGGAGCGAGGCGGCGGTGCGCGCGCTGCTGTACCTGATCCTGAGCACGCCGGAGTATCAACTGGCCTGACGCGCGGAACACGCGCGAGGCCGAGAGAGACGAGGCGGGCGGCCGCCGGAGAAGGGCCGCCGGAGTGGGGGGACAAGCGATGGCTCGATTCAAGTGTGGACGTTCGCGGCGTGAATTCCTGGTCAACGGCCTGTACGGCCTGGGCGTCGGCGCGGCGCTGCCGACGCTGCTCGGCCGGACCTCGGCGGCCCTGGCGGCCCGGGCGCTCGAGGGCACGAGCATGGAGACGAGCCCGGAGCGCATCCTCGTCGTGGTGGAGCTGTCCGGCGGCAACGACGGTCTGAACACCGTGGTCCCCTACGGCGACGACGCCTACTACCGCGCGCGCCCGACCATCGGCATCCCCGCGTCGGAGGTCATCCGCATCGAGGACGGCTACGGGTTCCACCCGTCGCTCGTCGGTTTCGAACGCCTCTACAAGGACGGCGAGATGGCGGTCGTCCACGGCTGCGGCTACGACAACCCGAGCCTGTCGCACTTCTCGTCGATGGGCTACTGGCACACCGGCGTGCCCAACGGCGGAGAGACGCTCGGCTGGCTGGGCCGGCTGGCGGATGGCGCGTACGACCACGATGCACAGGGCAACCGCATCGTCAACGTCGGGACGAGGCAGTCGCTGGCGGTCCGCAGCCGCCACCACCCGCCGCTGGTCTTCAACGATCCGCGCACGTTCCGCCGCGACGGAACCGACGGCGAGAAGAACGCGCTGGCGAAGATGCAGGGCGGCGGCGACGGCGGGAACGCGGCCCTCGAGTTCCTGGCCGCCACCGCGCGGAACGCGGAGCGGAGCTCCGATTTCGTGCGCCGGGCCGAGGCCGCGTACCGGACGCCGGTGGACTACGGGATCGGCGGGTTGTCGGGGCCGTTGCGCCGGGTGGCTTCACTGATCCACGCCGAGATGCCGACGCGCATCTACTACGTGGCGTACCAGGGCAACTCGTTCGACACCCACGTGCACCAGGCGGACCCGCACGCGCGGCTCCTCGCCTACACCGCCGACGCCGTGCGCGGGTTCACGCAGGACCTCGAGCGGATCGGCCGGGCCGGCGACGTGGCGATCGTCATGTTCACCGAGTTCGGGCGCCGCGTGGAGGAGAACGGCAGCCTCGGCACCGACCACGGCACGGCGACGCCGATGTTCGTCGTCGGGAACCACGTCCGGGGCGGGCTCTACGGGCGGCACCCGAGCCTGACCGAGCTCGACGACGGCAACCTGGTCAGGACCACCGATTTTCGCCGCGTCTACGCGACGATGATCGAGGAGTGGTTGCGGTTCGACGATTCCGCGGCGGTGCTGAAGGGATCGTTCGATCCGCTCGGCGTCTTCGCGTAGACGCCGGGCCGCGCCGCGGCCCGGGGCCGGGGAGGTCCCGAGCGGACGTCCCCGCCCCGGGCTTCCCCTTCTCCCCTCACGGCCGGCGTTTCGTCTTTTCGACCAGCGTCGTGCGCTTCAGGCCCAGCAGGCGCGCGGCCTGCTGCTTGTTGCCGCCGGTGCGCTCGAGCGCTTCGTCGATCAGCGTCCGTTCGATGCGCTGCAGGTGCTCCGGCAGGTCCAGACCGGCTTCGGGAAGGACGATCTCCGGGTCCGGCGGACCCTCGGCTGCCTGCCGGACCTCGCCCGGCAGGTCGGCCGCGTCGATGTGGGAACGCCCCGGGCTGAGGGCCAGCGCCCGCTCGACGGCGTTCTCGAGTTGCCGCACGTTGCCCGGCCACTCGTACGCCATCATCCGGCGCATCGCGTTCTGCGACACGACGACGCCCCGGCGCGGCGGCGTCTGCGCCGCTCCGATCCGTTCGACGAAGTCGCGGACGAGCAGCGGAACGTCGTCGCGGCGGTCGCGCAGCGGCGGCAGGTGGATGGGAATGACGTTCAGCCGGTAGTACAGGTCCTCCCGGAAGTGTCCCTCCCGGACCCGCTGCATCAGGTCCGCGTTGGTCGCCGCGATCACCCGGACGTCGACGCGCCGGGTCTCGTTGCCGCCGACGGGCTCGAACTCGCGTTCCTGCAGGGTGCGCAGCAGCTTCGCCTGCAGGCTCGTGCTCATCGTGCCGATCTCGTCCAGGAAGAGGGTGCCGCGGTGGGCCTGCTCCAGGCGTCCCGGCCGGCTGTGGAACGCGCCGGTGAACGCGCCGCGGACGTGGCCGAACAGCTCCGCCTCCAGCAGCGTGTCGGGAATGGCGCCGCAGTTGATGGCGACGAACCGCTGGCGGCGGCGCGGACTGTTGTGGTGGATGGCGCGGGCCACCAGCTCCTTGCCGGTCCCGGTCTCGCCGGTGACGAGAATCGTGCTCGTCGTTCCGGCCACGGTCTCGAGGAGCTGGAAGAGATCCCGCATCGGGCGGCTGCGCCCCACGATGCCCTCGAACCGGTAGCGTTCCTGGAGCTGCAGCCGGAGGTACTCGTTCTCGGACTTCAGCCGCCGCTGTTCCAGCGCGGTCGAGAGGACGTGCAGCAGGTGATCGAAGGGGAACGGCTTCATCACGAAGTCGGTGGCCCCGCGCTTGATGGCGGCGACCGCGTCCTGCACGGTCCCGTAGCCGGTGACGACCACCGCGACGATCTCGGGATAGCGGTCGAGCGCGAGCTCGACCACCGCGGCGCCGTCGATGCCGGGCAGCCGCAGGTCGGTGACGACGACGTCGAAGGCGAAGTCGGCCAGCAGGTCGCGCGCGGCCTCGCCGCTCTCGGCCTCCGTCACGCGATAGCCGTGCTCGACGAGCCGCTCGGCGGTCGCCTCGCGCAACGGCGCCTCGTCCTCGACGAGGAGCAGGTGTCGTTCCGGTTCGGTCATCGTCGCACGCCCGCGGCGGGAGTGTCGGTATTTTGACGCCGCGCACGGACGGGGGTCAAGCCGCCGGGCGCCGGCGGACACAGGCTGGTTCCGCGATCGGGCCGCGGCTCGTGCGCGCCGGCCGCCGAGCGAGTCAAGCCGCTGACGGTCGGGGCTGAAAGACCGTCAGTTCGTTGACGGCCGAGCGGGCTTCCGTGGCCCGCGCCGGTCGTCCAGGCGGGCGCCCCGCATGCAGGCAACCATTGTGTTTGCATGTAGTTACGCCGGTTCTCGGGCGGCGGGAGGCAAGGCGCGGACCGGCTCCTTCGCGTTGGCACGGCCATTGCCCTCGTGAAGGGGCATGGAGAACCAAACACGCACCAAGGCACAGCAGGAACGCATCGAGGCCGGGGTCCCCTTCGTCGGCGCGATGGCCCGGCGCCTGGCCGCGTCGATGCCGCACTCCATCGATCTCGGCGACCTGGTCCAGGACGGCATGCTCGGCCTGATCGACGCGGTGGAGAGGTTCGACGAGGCGCGCGGCATCAAGTTCGAGACGTTCGCCGAGCGGCGGGTGCGCGGGGCGATGATCGACGCCCTGCGGCGCGGCGCCTGGCCGCGGGGCATCCGGCGGGCGCGGCGCGAGCTCGAGGCGGCGCGGCAGGCGCTGCGCGCCGAGCTCGGCGGGGAGCCCTCGCTGTCCGACCTCGCCCGCTACCTGGGGACGGACGAAGCGTCGCTGGGACGCACGATCAACCGCATCAACGTCATCGAGTCGACCTCGCCGCTGGCGACCGCCGACACGGTGGAGGGTGTCGACCTGCCGCCGGTGCTGAAGCCGTCGGAGTCGCCGCCGCCCGACCGGATCTGCGAGGAGACGGAGGTGGACGACCGCGTGCGGGCGGCCATCGCCGCCCTGCCCGGCCGCGAGCGCAGGATCATCGGCCTCTACTACTACGGCGACGCCACGATGAAGGAGATCGGCGCGGAGATCGGGGTCAACGAATCGCGCGTCTCGCAGCTGCACGCCCGGGCGATCCGGCGGTTGCGGGAGCACCTCGCGCCGGACCTCGCGCCGGAGCGGTTGACGGCGACGCTGGCCGCGACCGGCCACGAGACCCGCGGCCGAAGCTGAAGACGCCGGGGCCGGCCCGTCGGCGGCTCCCCGGCGCGCCCGCGGTCAGGACGCGGCGAGCCGCCCGGCGCCGACCTCGCGGGCCACGCGCAGCAGATCGGCCAGGCGAAAGGGCTTGCGGAGCCACCGGCAGCCGCTGTCTTCGAGGAACGCCTCGGCGTCGGCGGCCACGACGTCGCCCGTCACGAAGACGATCCGCCGGCTCAGTCCCGGCGCGCAGCCGGCGACGGCCCGGTAGAACGCCTGTCCGTCGAGCCGCGGCATCTTCAGGTCGCAGATCACGAGGTCGTACCGCCGGTTACGGACGCGCTCGAGCGCGGCCTGCCCGTCCTCGACGCGATCGACGCGGAACCCCGCGTCCGCCAGCGTGTCGCCGACGGCCTCGGCCAGCGCGGCCTCGTCCTCGACGACCAGCACCGCGGAACCCTGCCCGGCCGCCGGCGCCTCCTGGGACACGGCGGACGGTCCGGGCCGAGGCCGGCCGGCGCCGGCCGGCAGCCTCACGAAGAACGACGCGCCCTGTCCCGGCGTCGAATCCATCCGCAGCTCGCCCCCGTGGTCGCCGACGATGCGGCTGGCGACCGCCAGTCCCAGCCCGGTTCCCGCGCCGGCCGACTTCGTCGTGAAGAAGGGATCGAAGATCCTCGGCTGCACGTCGTCCGCAATGCCGGGCCCGTCGTCGTTGATCTCCAGAACCACGCGATCGTCCGCCGCCTCGTGCCACGTGCGGACGATGAGCGTGCCCCGGCCGGCGGCCGACGACATGGCCTGCTCGGCGTTGATCAGCAGGTTCAACAGCACCTGCTTGAGCTGCTGGGCGTCGGCGAACACCGGGGGCAGGCCCGTGGCGAGCGCGTCCATCGTCGTGACGTTCGAGACCCGCAGGTCGTACGACCGGAGCGACAGGGTCTCGCGGACCACCTGGTTCAGGTCGACCAGTCCGCGCGTCGTGTGGTGCTTGCGCGCGAACGTCAACAGGTTGCGGACGATCCTGGCGGCCCGCTCGGCTTCGCTCAGGATGATGCCCACCCCGCGTCCGGTCCGCGCGTCCAGCGGCCGTCCCGCCAAGCGTTCCGACCAGGTCAGAATCGTCGCCAGCGGGTTGTTCAGCTCGTGCGCGACCCCCGAGACCGTCTGGCCGAGCGCCGCCAGCTTCTCGTTCTGCAGCAGCTCGTGATAGACGTCCCGGCCGTGGTCCGCCATCCTGCGCCGCTCGGTCACGTCGCGAAGCAGCGCGGCGATGCGCGCCGGTTCGGCGCCGCCGGCGGCGAAGTGCGCGGTGACTTCGACCCAGATCGGCTTGTCGTCGGACCGCCGCAGGCGGAGGAGGTAGTCGGTCACGGCGCCGTCGCGCATGAGCCGCTCGGTGAGTCCGCGCCGCGCCTCGGGGTGGACGAACCGGTCGTCGTCGAAGGGCCGGACCTCGCGGTCGTCGACGTCCGGCGGGAAGCCGAACATCAGTTTCAAGTGGGGATTGGCGCCGAGGGTCGTTCCCGCGCCGCGCCCCGGGAGCGTGCCGAGGTAGATGCCCTCGTGGGCCGTTTCGAACAGCTCCGCCAGCGCAGTCCGCAGAACGGCGGAAGGGGTGTGTCGTGCGGGGCTGGGCGACACCGCCGCCGATTATAGCCCGTCCGCGCGCGGCGCTCCAGGAGTCTGCGCCGTAGAACGGCGCGGACTCCTGGAGCGGTAAGGTTGGGCGCCAAGCGGAGCCGCCAGGCGACGCTTGGCGGGCGCTAGTTCGCCTGGTTCGCCGGGGCCGGCGGAAGCGGAGTCGGGGTCTGCCGCTCGTAGGCCGCGTACTTGGACTCGACGGCGCCGCGGATGTCCTCGACCCGCGCGCCCGACGCCCGCATCCGCATCGCGTCCCGCGCGACGTCGATGCAGACGATGCAGGCCATCCCGTGGGTGTCCCACTCGCGGACGCTGCCGTCAGGGTTGCGCGACTGCACGAAGCAGTCCGCGTTCCCCTTGTGGCCCCGGGTCTCGCATCCGCAGAAGCAGGGAACGTACTCCAGGACGTGGGGATTCCGCGCGGCGAAGACGTACGCGTCCCTGATGACCTGGGGCGACCGGGGCACGAGGTTCGGCACGGAGGGCAGCGGCGGCAGCGCCGCGTCGGCCGGCGGAACCGGAGTCGGCTCCCCCGCCGGCGGGGGAGCGGGCCGGTCCCGCCGCGGGGCCTCGTCCTCCGTTGCGGACGGGGCCGCGGCGGCCTCGCTCTCCGGCGGCGTCGCGCCGCCGCTCGACAGCAGCAACGCCAGCCCGCCGCCGGCCGCCACCGCGGCGAGTCCGCCGATCAGGATCCACGGAGGCCCGCCGCCGGCCGGTTGCGGCTCGCCGGCCGCCGTGCTCGACACGCGTGATCTCTTGCGTCCACCCATGACCTGATTCTAGCACGCGGAGCGGGCCGCCCCGGCCGCCTTCATCGCGGTCCCGGCGCGAAGGTCATCGTGCCGTCGATGACGACGTCGTCGCCGAACCGGGCGAGACGTCGATGGTCGCCGCCTCCCGCCGCCACCCGCCGGCTTCGCGGAACCAGCGGCCGACGCGGAGCGCCCGGACCGGGAAGTCGGGCAGGGTGCGCCGCGCCAGGCACCGGCCGTCGAAGCGCACGCCGAACTGGCCGAACTTGAAGTCCATCCGCCGCCACCCGCGTTCCCGGCGGTCCACCGGGAGGTCATCGGGGTTGACGGGAACGACCTCCAGCAGAAACGTCCACCGGGTGTCCTCCGGGCGGCACGCCTCGATGACCCAGGTCAGCGTCCGGCCGTCGAGATGGAGGTCGAACGCCGGCGACCGGAACAGCGGCTCGCCGGCCGCCGCGGCGCGGTACGCGGCGCGGTAGTGTTCGGCGGCCGCCTCGTCCACCCGGGAGAGATCGACCGCTCTGACCATGAGCACGGTGTTGCCGTAGATGCGGCGCGTATGGAGGACCCCACGGGGGGCGCGGGGGGCCGGGTTGTCGGCGATCAAGTGCGGGCGGACGGTCTCGCGGTCGGGAGAGATGAAGAAGTCGGCCGCCCGCCCGGCTTCCCTGGCGAGGACGATCCGGTCCCGCGCCGCGGCCGGGAAGATGGCCCGACTGGATCTCAACTGAACATGGTCGTTCACGTCCACGTAGAGCGTCTCGTCGGGATGGCGCGCGAGCAGATACTCCAGCCCTTCCCGGTACTCGGTCCCCCAATACAGCACGTCATACCGTGTGCCCAGGCGCTCCGGCGTCGAGCGGGTCGAGCGGTCGACCAGGAAGTTGAAGTACGCCGCCTGATAGGGATGCAGGCGCGTCACGTCCACGGCCATGCCGGCCAGCGCCGCCGCCGCCAGGACGCCCGCCGCACGCCGCGCCCACGGCCGCCGCGCCGCGGCCAGCAGCCCGCGCAGGCCGCACGCCGCCAGCAGGCACAGCGGCGCGTAGAGGAAGTACATCTGCCGCCAGCCGTTGTAGACGTTGGAGTTCAGGGCCACGACGGCCGCGGGCGGCAGGGTCAGGCAGGCGAGGAGCAGCCACTCGAAGCGCAGCCCGGTGTTGCGCAGCACGTCGCGGGGGCGGGCGGCGCCCCGCCGGACCACCGCCGCGGCGCCGGCGAGGGCCAGCAGGAGGGTGGCCGGCGGCGTGGTGATCGCCATCCACGTGGGCAGGTAGTGGGGTGGAATCGACGGCCAGCGCACCAACTCGCCCTGAAAGAGCTGGGGTCTGCGATTCGGATGCCAGGCCTGCGTCTCGAACGCGTCGACGACGGCGAGCGGGTCGCTCCAGAGCCAGGGGGCGACGGCGTAGCGCGTTCCCGCGGCGGCCAGCACGAAGACGGCCGCGGTGACCAGCGCGCGGCGGCGCCCGGCCGCGTCGCGGGCCTGGAGCAGCAGGTCCAGCGCCCGCAGCCCGGGAACCGCCGCGAACAGCGCCACTCCCATGACGCGCAGGTCGATCAGCACGCCGACGCCCGCGCCGCACAGCGCGAACGCCGCCGCGGTGTCCCGGCGGAAGGCGCGCTCCACCAGCCACAGCGCGATCATGAACGTCGCCAGGAACGGAATGTCCTTGCTGTTGAAGAACGAGTGGGCGTACAGCCGGGGATGGAGCAGGTAGAGCAGCAGGGCGAACAGGGCCAGCCGCCGGTCGCCGAACAGCCGGTGCGCCAGCAGCCAGCAGAAGAACCCGCCGGTGAGGAAGAACAGGTGCGTCGCCAGGTGCCGGAGGAGATGGGCGGCGCGGCTGTCGAGGCCCAGCAGGCGCTCCGCCAGGACCAGCGGCGCTTCGAACGAGACGCCGTAGTACCGGTCGGAACCGGTCAGCAGGTGGCCGTCACCCAGCACGTAGTCGACCGCCGTCTGCCCCATCCGGCGCTGCTCGTCCTCGTCGACCGACACTCCGTAGTCGTCGAGGACGGCCACGCCCACCGCCGCGAACACCGCCAGCACGACCATCGGCGGCGCGGCGCCACGAAGCCGGCCGCCACCGCCGCGGGAGGAGAGAACGCAGCCGCGGCGCTCTCCAGCCGCCGGTATCTCGGGGAGGGGGAGCAAGGGCATGGACGGTATGGAGACGAATTCTATTAATAAGTGGGCCAGCCGGGCCAGGACGGCTCTCGGCACCAGGGGAGCAGGGGCATGGACGGTATGGAGACGAATTCTAATGAATGCCCACACGCCGCGCGGCGTTTCACCGGCGGTGCGCGGAGACGTCGATGGTCGTCGCCACCCGCCGCCACCCGCCGGCTTCGCGGAGCCGGCGGCCGACGCGGAGCGCCCGGACCGGGAAGTCGGGCAGGGTGCGCCGCGCCAGGCACCGGCCGTCGAAGCGCACGCCGTACCGGTGGAATCGGAAGCTCATCCGCCACCCGCTTTCCCGGCGGTCCACCGGGAGGTCATCGGGGTCGGTAGGAACGACCTCCAGCAGGAGGAACGTCCGCCAGGTGTCCTCCGGGCGGCACGCCTCGATGACCCAGGTCAGGGTCCTGCCGTCGAGATGCAGGTCGAACGCCGCCGACCGGAACAGCGGCTCGCCGGCCGCCGCGGCGCGGTACGCGGCGCGGGCGGGAGCGGCGGCCGCTTCGTCCACCCGGGAGAGATCGACCGCCTTGACGGCGAGCACGGTGCTGCCGTAGAGGCGGCGCGTGTAGAGGCGTCCCCAACGAGGGGGGAAGGGAACCCTGGGTCGGCGGGCGGTGGAGATGAAGAAGTCGGCCGGCCGCCCGGCTTCCCCGGCGAGGACGATCCGCTCCCGCGCCGCGGCCGGGAGGATGGCCCGATTGTTCCACAACCACCACTTGTCGGCCGCGTCCACGGAGAGCGTCTCGTCGGGATGGCGCGCGAGCAGATGTTCCAGCCCTTCCCGGTGCTCGGTCCCCCAGTACAACACGTCGTACCGTGCGCGCAGACGCTCCGGCGTCCAGCGGTCGACCAGGAAGTTGAAGTACGCCGCCTGGTGGGGATGCAGGCGCACGACGTCCACGGCCATGCCGGCCAGCGCGGCCGCCGCCAGGACGCCCGCCGCGCGCCGCGCCCACGGCCGCCGCGCCGCGGCCAGCAGCCCGCGCAGGCCGTACGCCGCCAGCAGGCACAGCGGCGCGTAGAGGAAGTACATCTGCCGCCAGCCGTTGTAGAGGTTGGAGTTCATGGCCACGACGGCCGCGGGCGGCAGGGTCAGGCAGGCGAGCAGCAGCCACTCGAAGCGCAACCCGGTGTTGCGCAGCACGTCGCGGGGCCGGGCGGCGCCCCGCCGGACCACCGCCGCGGCGCCGGCGAGGGCCAGCAGGAGGGCGACCGGCGGCGTGGTGATCGCCATCCACGTGGGCAGGTAGTGGGGCGGAATCGACGGCCAGCGCACGATCTCGCCCTGAAAGAGCGTGCCCAGGTGGCTCGGATGGCGGGCCAGCGTCTCGAACGCGTCGACGACGGCGAGCGGGTCGTTCCAGAGCCAGGGGGCGACGGCGTAGCGCGTCCCCGCGGCGGCCAGCACGAAGACGGCCCCGGTGACCAGCGCGCGGCGGCGCCCGGCCGCGTCGCGGGCCAGCAGCAGGTCCAGCGCCCGCAGCCCCGGCACCGCCGCGAGCAGCGCCAGCCCCATGACGCGCAGGTCGACCAGCACGCCGACGCCCGCGCCGCACAGCGCGAACGCCGCCGCGGTGTCCCGGCGGAAGGCGCGCTCCACCAGCCAGAGCGCGATCAGGAACGCCGCCAGGAACGGTATGTCCTTGGAGTTGAAGAACGAGTGGGCGTACAGCCGGGGATGGAGCAGGTAGAGCAGCAGGGCGAACAGGGCCAGCCGTCGGTCGGCGAACAGCCGGTGCGCGAGCAGCCAGCAGAAGAACCCGCCGGCGAGGAAGAACAGGTGCGTCGCCAGGTGGCGGAGGAGGTGGACGGCGCGGCTGTCGGTGAGGCCCAGCAGGCGCTCCGCCAGGAGCAGCGGCGCTTCGAACGAGACGCCGTAGTACCGGTCGTGATCGGTCAGCAGGTGGCCGTCACCCAGCACGTAGTCGACCGCCGCCTGCCCGATCTCGCGCTGCCTCCTCTCGTCAACCGAAACTCCGTAGTCGTCGAGGACCGCCACGCCGACCGCGGCGAACACCGCCAGCACGACCATCGCCGGCGCGTTGCGCGCCGTCACGAAGCCGGCCGCCGACCGCCACCGCGGGAGGAGAAAACGCAGCCGCGCCGCTCGCCAGCCGCCGGTATCCTGGGGAGGGGGGAGCAAGGGCATGGGCGGCAGGGGCGAATTCTAAATCGACGACCACACGCCGCGCGGCGCTCCGGGTGGCGGCATGGCGCGACTCCTGGAGCGGTCAGGTTGGGCGCGCCAAGGGAGCCGCAAGGCGACGCTTGGTGGGCGCTGGCACGCGGAGCGGGCCGCCCCGGCCGCGTTCACCGCGGTCCCAGCGCGAAGGTCATCGTGCCGTCGATGACGACGTCGTCGCCGACCCGGGCGAAGCCCTTCAAACGCCCCATGCGGCTGCGCAGGCGGACGACCTCCGCTTCGATCACCACCACGTCGCCCGGGTGCACGGGCCTCAGGTAGCGGACACGTTCGATGCCGGTGAAGAACGGCAGCTTCCGCCGGTTCTCGGTCTTGGCGAGAATCAGGATGGCCCCGACCTGGGCGACCGCCTCGGTCAGGATGGTCGGCGGCAGCGCCGGCGCTCTCCCGCGCCGGTCGGAGAGGTACCTCTCGTTCAGAGACACGTTCTTGATGCCGACGATGCGCTTGTCGATTTCGAACTCCGTGATGCGATCGACCAGCAGGAAGGGATAGCGGTGCGGGAGGATGCGTTCGATCGCCGCGTTGTCGAGCGGAAGCGTCAGGCTCGTGGTCACGCGGGGAAGTATAGCCTTGACGTCCGGTCCGCGCGCGCTCGAAGGCGGTCGCCGGACTTCGCCACGATCCATCCGATCCGTGCGCGGCGAGCCGGAGAACGGCCGCGACGAAGCGTCAGTGTCCGACGGCGCGGGATGCGGCGGTGCCAGCGCCTGCCTGTGATTGACTGCACCCCGCACGCTTCGTGCGGCCACCCTGGTGCCTATCAAGACACGTGCCAACTTGATTCGGCGGAAACACCCGGATTGTGGCCGTTCGCGCGAAGCGCGCCCGCGGCAAAGCGTCCTCTCCAGGAGCCTGGTGACCTCCGGAGAGTGCGCCCGCCCGCAAAAAGTCGCCTTGCGGCTCCGGCAACCGCGATGCCCATCGCCCGCGGCGGCCGCCTGCCGCGCCTTTCCGACACCGTCTCACCGGCTCCGCGCCGCGGAGACGTCGATGGTCGCCGCCTCCCGCCGCCACCCGCCGACTTCGCGGAACCAGCGGCCGGCGCGGAGCGCCCGGATCGGAAAGTCGGGCAGGGTGCGCCGCGCCAGGCACCGGCCGTCGAAGCGCACGCCGAATTCGCCGAACTGGAAGCCCATCCGCCGCCACCCGCGTTCCCGGCGGTCCACCGGGAGGTCATCGGGGTCGGCGGGAACGACCTCCAACAGGAGGAACGTCCGCCAGGTGTCCTCCGGGCGGCACGACTCGCTGACCCAGGTCAGGGTCCTGCCGTCGAGATGGAGGTCGAACGCCGGCGACCGGAACAGCGGCTCGCCGGCCGCCGCGGCGCGGTACGCGGCGCGGTAGTGTTCGGCGGCCGCCTCGTCCACCCGGGAGAGATCGACCGCTTTGACCGTGAGCACGGTGCTGCCGTAGATGCGGCGTGTGTAGAGGACTCCGGGGGGAGGAAGGGGGGGAGATTCTTTGGATTGGCGGGCGGGGGAGATGAAGAAGTCGGCCCGTCCGGCTTCGCTGGCAAGGACGATCCGGTCCCGCGCCACGGGCGGGAGGATGGCCCGATTGTTCCACAGCCACGAATCCTCGACCGCGCCCACGTAGAGCGTCTCGTCGGGATGGCGCGCGAGCAGATGCTCCAGCCCTTCCCGGTACTCGGTCCCCCAATACAACATTTCATACCGTGCGCGCAGGCGCTCCGGCGTCGAGCGGTCGACCAGGAAGTTGAAGTACGCCGCCTGGTGGGGATGCAGGCGCGCGACGTCCACGGCCATGCCGGCCAGCGCCGCCGCCGCCAGGACCCACGTCCCGCGCCGCGCCCACGGCCGCCGAGCGGCAGCCAGCAGTCCGCGCAGCCCGCACGCCGCCAGCAGGCACAGCGGCGCGTAGAGGAAATACATCTGCCGCCAGCCGTTGTAGAGGTTGGAGTTCAGGGCCACGACGGCCGCGGGCGGCAGGGTCAGGCAGGCGAGCAGCAGCCACTCGAAGCGCAACCCGGTGTTGCGCAGCACGTCGCGGGGGCGGGCGGCGCCCCGCCATACCACCGCCGCGGCGCCGGCGAGGGTCAGCAGGAGGGCGGCCGGCGGCGTGGTGATCGCCATCCACGTGGGCAGGTAGTGGGGCGGAATGTTCGGCCAGCGCACCACCTCGCCCTGAAAGAGGGTGGGCGCGGAATTCGGATGCCGGGCCAGCGTCTCGAACGCGTCGACGACGGCGGCCGGGTCGTTCCAGAGCCAGGGGGCGACGGCGTAGCGCGTCCCCGCGGCGGCCAGCACGAAGGCGGCCCCGGTGACCAGCGCGCGGCGGCGCCCGGCCCGGCCGCGGGCCAGCAGCAGGTCCAGCGCCCGCAGGCCCGGAACCGCCGCGAACAGCGCCAGCCCCATGACGCGCAGGTCGACCAGCACGCCGACGCCCGCGCCGCACAGCGCGAACGCCGCCGCCGTGTCCCGCCGGAAGGCGCGCTCCACCAGCCACAGCGCGATCAGGAACATCGCCAGAAACGGGACGTCCTTGCTGTTGAAGAACGAGTGGGCGTACAGCCGGGGATGGAGCAGGTACAGCAGCAGGGCGAACAGGGCCAGCCGGCGGTCGGCGAACAGTCGGAGCGCCAGCAGCCAGCAGAAGAACCCGCCGGCGAGGAAGAACAGGTGCGTCAGCAGGTGGCGGAGGAGATAAACGGCGCGGCTGTCGGTGAGACCCAGCAGGCGCTCCGCCACGAGCAGCGGAGCTTCGAACGAAATGCCGTAGTACCGGTTGTGGTACTCGCTCCACCACCCCGGACCGATCTGGGGACCCTCACCAATCAGGGGGCCGTCACCAAGCACGTAGCGGGCCGCCACGACCGCATAGTTGCGTGACACTAGCTCGTCAGACGACACTCCGTAGTCGTCGAGGACGGCCACGCCCACCGCCGCGAACACCGCCAGCACGACCAGCGCCGGCGCGGCCGGCGCGCCGCGCGGGTCACTCACGGTTTCCTCGCGCCGCGGACAGGTCGATGGTCGCCGCCTCCCGCCGCCACCCGCCGGCTTCGCGGAACCAGCGGCCGGCGCGGAGCGCCCGGATCGGAAAGTCGGGCAGGGTGCGCCGCGCCAGGCACCGGCCGTCGAAGCGCACGCCGAAACGGCCGAATCGGAAGCCTGTCCCCACCCACCCGCGTTCCCGGCGGTCCACCGGGAGGTCGTCGGGGTCGACGGGAACGACCTCCAGCAGGAACGTCCGCCAGGTGTCCTCGGGGCGGCACGACCCGCTGACCCAGGTCAGGGTCCGGCCGTCGAGATGGAGGTCGAACGCCGGCGACCGGAACAGCGGCTCGCCGGCCGCCGCGGCGCGGTACGCGGCGCGGTAGTGTTCGGCGGCCGCCTCGTCCACCCGGGAGAGGTCGACCGCTCTGACCGTGAGCACGGTGCTGCCGTAGACGCGGCGCGTGTAGAGGCGGTCCAACGGAGGGGGAAAGGGAGCCCTGGGTCGGCGGGCGGTGGAGATGAAGAAGTCGACCGCCCGTCCGGCTTCCTCGGCGAAGACGATCCGGTCCCGCGCCGCGGCCGGGAGGATGGCCCGGGATGTCCAGGAATTGCCGTCCACGGATAGCGTCTCGTCGGGATAGCGGGCGAGCAGATACTCCAGCCCTTCCCTGTGCTCGGCCTCCCAGTACAACATTTCATACCGCGCGCGCAGGCTCTCCGGCGTCCAGCGGTCGACCAGGAAGTTGAAGTACGCCGCCTGGTGGGGATGCAGGCGCGCGACGTCCACGGCCATGCCGGCCAGCGCCGCCGCCGCCAGGACGCCCGTCGCGCGCCGCGCCCACGGCCGCCGCGCCGCGGCCAGCAGCCCGCGCAGGCCGTACGCCGCCAGCAGGCACAGCGGCGCGTAGAGGAAGTACATCTGCCGCCAGCCGTCGTAGACGTTGGAGTTCAGGGCCACGACGGCCGCGGGCGGCAGGGTCAGGCAGGCGAGCAGCAGCCACTCGAAGCGCAGCCCGGTGTTGCGCAGCACGTCGCGGGGGCGGGCGGCGCCCCGCCGGACCACTGCCGCGGCGCCGGCGAGGGCCGGCAGGAGGGCGGCCGGCGGCGTGGTGATCGCCATCCAGGTGGGCAGGTAGTGGGGCGGAATCGACGGCCAGCGCACGATCTCGCCCTGAAAGAGCGTGCCCAGGTGGGTCGGATGGCGGGCCAGCGTCTCGAACGCGTCGACGACGGCGAGCGGGTCGCTCCAGAGCCAGGGGGCGACGGCGTAGCGCGTCCCCGCGGCGGCCAGCACGAAGGCGGCGGCGGTGACCAGCGCGCGGCGGCGGCCGGCCGCATCGCGCGCCTGCAGCAGGTCCAGCGCCCGCAGCCCCGGCACCGCCGCGAGCAGCGCCAGCCCCATGACGCGCAGGTCGATCAGCACGCCGACGCCCGCGCCGCACAGCGCGAACGCCGCCGCCGTGTCCCGGCGGAAGGCGCGCTCCACCAGCCAGAGCGCGATCAGGAACGTCGCCAGGAACGGTATGTCCTTGGGGTTGAAGAACGAGTGGGCGTACAGCCGGGGATGGAGCAGGTAGAGCAGCAGGGCGAACAGGGCCAGCCGGCGGTCGGCGAACAGCCGGTGCGCGAGCAGCCAGCAGAAGAACCCGCCGGTGAGGAAGAACAGGTGCGTCGCCAGGTGGCGGAGGAGGTGGACGTCGCGGCTGTCGGTGAGGCCCAGCAGGCGCTCCGCCAGGAGCAGCGGCGCTTCGAACGAGACGCCGTAGTACCGGTTGTGGTTCAGGTTGTATCGATCGGTCAGTGGACCGTCACCAAGCACGTAGCGGGCCGCCTCGATCCCCCTGCCGCGCGCCGCGGTCTCGTCCAGCGCCACTCCGTAGTCGTCGAGGACGGCCACGCCCACCGCCGCGAACACCGCCAGCACGCCCATCGCCGGCGCGGCCGGCGCGCAGCGCGCCATCACGAAGCCGGTCACCGGCCGCCACCGCCGCGGGAGGAGAGAACGCGGCCGCGGCGCTCGCCAGCCGTCCGTATCCTGGGGAAGGGGAGCGAGGGCATGGGCGGCAGGGGCGAATTCCAATTGACGGCCACGCGCCGCGCGGCGCTCCAGGTGGCGGCTTGGCGCGTCTCCGCGTGGATGCGCGTCTCAACGGCGCCGCGCCGTGGACATGTTGATGGTCGTCTGCTCCCGCCGCCACCCGCCGGCTTCGCGAAACCCGCGGCCGACGCGGAGCGCCCGGACCGGGAAGTCGGGCAGGATACGCTGCGCCCAGCACCGGCCGTCGAAGCGCACGCCGAACGGGCCGAATTGGAAGCTCATCCGCACCGCCCCGTATTCCCGGTCGCGCATCGGGAGGTCGTCGGGGTCGACGGGAAGGACTATCAGCAGGAACCTCTGCCAGGTGTCCTCCGCGCGGCATGATTCGATGACCCAGGTCAGCGTCCTGCCGTCGAGGTGAAGGTCGAACGCCGCCGACCGGAGCAGTGGTTCGCCGGCCGCCGCGGCGCGGTACGCGGCGCGGGCGGGAGCGGCGACCGCCGCGTCCACCCGGGAGAGATCGACCGCCTTGACCGTGAGCAGGGTGCTGCCGTAGATGCGCCGCGCGTAGAGGAGTCCCGACGAGGGGGAAGGGCCGGAGAACCTGTCCCAGCTGTCGGAATAGATGAAGAAGTCGGCCACTCGCCCGGCTTCGCGGGCATGGACGATCCGATCCCGCGCCGCGGCCGGGAGGATGGCTCGATTGTTCCACAACAGTCTTTCGTTCGCGTCCACGTAGAGCGTCTCGCCGGGATAGCGCGCGAGCAGATACTCCAGTCCTTCCCGGAGCTCGGTCCCTTGATACGACATTACGTACCGTGCGCGCAGGCTCTCCGGCGTCCAGCGGTCGACCAGGAAGTTGAAGTACGCCGCCTGGTGGGGATGCAGGCGCGCGACGTCCACGGCCATGCCGGCCAGCGCGGCCGCCGCCAGGACCCACGCCCCGCGCCGCGCCCACGGCCGCCGCGCCGCGGCCAGCAGCCCGTGCAGGCCGCGCGCCGCCAGCGGGCACAGCGGCGCGTAGAGGAAGTACATGTGCCGCCAGCCGCTGTAGACGTTGGAGTTCAGGGCCACGACGGCCGCGGGTGGCAGGGTCAGGCAGGCGAGCAGCAGCCACTCGAAGCGCAACCCGGTGTTGCGCAGCACGTCGCGGGGCCGGGCGGCGCCCCGCCGGACCACCGCCGCGGCGCCGGCGAGGGCCAGCAGGAGGGCGGCCGGCGGCGTGGTGATCGCCATCCACGTGGGCAGGTAGTGGGGCGGAATATTCGGCCAGCGCACGATCTCGCCCTGAAAGAGGGTGGCTCCGAGATACGGATGCCAGGCCAGCGTCTTGAACGCGTCGACGACGGCGAGCGGGTCGCTCCAGAGCCAGGGGGCGACGGCGTAGCGCGTCCCCGCGGCGGCCAGCACGAAGACGGCCCCGGTGACCAGCGCGCGGCGGCGGCCGGCCGGGCCGCGGGCTTGCAGCAGGTCCAGCGCCCGCAGGCCCGGAACCGCCGCGAACAGCGCCACTCCCATGATGCGCAGGTCGATCAGCACGCCGACGCCCGCGCCGCACAGCGCGAACGCCGCCGCCGTGTCCCGGCGGAAGGCGCGCTCCATCAGCCACAGCGCAATCAGGAACATCGCCAGGAACGGGACGTCCACGGTGTTGAAGAACGAGTGCCCGTACAACCGGGGATGGAGCAGGTAGAGCAGCAGGGCGAACAGGGCCAGCCGTCGGTCGGCGCACAGCCGGTGCGCCAGCAGCCAGCAGAAGAACCCGCCGGTGAGGAAGAACAGGTGGGTCAGCAGGTGGCGGAGGAGGTAGACGGCGCGGCTGTCGGCGAGGCCCAGCAGACGCTCGGCCAGGAGCAGCGGCGCTTCGAACGAGACGCCGTAGTACCGGTCGGAATCGGTCAGCAGGGGGCCGTCACCAAGCACGTAGCGGGCCGCCACGACCCCCCTGTTGCGCGACGTGGGCTCGTCCCACGACACTCCGTAGTCGTCGAGGACGGCCACGCCCACCGCCGCGAACACCGCCAGCACGACCAGCACCGGCGCGTTGCGTCCCGCCGCGAAGCCGGCCGCCGCCGCCACCGCCGCGGGAGCTCGGCGCCGCGGAGCGGCTTCAGCACTCTGCCAACGCCAGCGGGAGGGAGGGACGGTTCGTTCTTTCACCGGTTTCCTCGCGCCGCGGACGGGTCGATGGTCGCCGTCTCCCGCCGGCTTCGCGGAGCCAACGCCTTTTCCGCCGGTTCTCGGTCTTGGCGAGAATCAGGATGGCCACGCCGACCGCCGCGAACACCGCCAGCACGACCAGCGCCGACGCGGCCGGCGCGCAGCGCGATGCCGCGAAGCCGGCCGCTGAATTTACAGGACGACACGCCTAGCCGTGGGCCTGGTCGGCCGACTCGCTTGCGGGGTCGGCGGCGACGAGGGTGGCGAGCTGCGCGGCGATGATGGTCGTCGTCGACTGCACGGCCTCGCTGGTTTCCCATCCGCCGCTCACCTCGAGCGTCATGATCCCGGGATTGTCCTGCGAAGAGGCCAGGGGGGCGGCGATCACGCCGGGCGTTTCCCCGTCCGCCGGGACGACGCGCATCCGCGCCTCGCGGTAGGCGGCGGCGGTGACGTTGTCGCCATCGCAGGCGATCGTGCCCAGCCGGGCCAGCGCGGCCGGGGGATACCCGTGGCTGACGGCGGGACGCAGCGCGGCGCCGGTTCCGTCGCGGACCCAGACGATGACACCGCTCGCGTTGAGCAGTTGCGCGACGCGCGCGAGCAGCAGCGGCAGCTCGTCCGCGCTCGCGGAGCGGCCCAGGTCGGTGCACAGGTCGGCGGCCGACCTCAGGTCGGGCGCCGGGGCGTCCGGCGGGCCGGGATCCGCTTCGGCCGCCGCGGCCGTCCCGCTGTCGGCGTCGGCGTCGAGGAACAGGCGTCCCTCGGGCAGCGCGGGCGCCGAATCCTCGGCCGCCTGGTCCCCCTCCGGGCGCGCCGGCGCGCTCTCCGCGCGCGGGCGCGCGGGCGGCAGGGGCGAAAGCAGCAGCGCGAACAGCACGCCGGCTCCCAGGGCCGCGCCCGCCGCCAGACTCCGCGACCGCTCCCGAACGCCGACGTCGCCGTCACGCGCTTCCCGTTCCACCGACCGCGCGCGCTCCAGGTGTTCCGCCGCGGAGCGGGACAGCTCCAGCCCGTCGGCGAAGATGAGGTCGGACGCCATCACGGCCTCGCCGGCCGCCGCGTGGTCGCGCGCGCGCGCGTCCATCCGCGCCAGCGCCGCCACGCGCGACGCCGCCTCCGCGAGAGCGTCCCTCGTGACCGGCCGGGTCGCCGCCGCGGTCAGGTCGGACAGCCCGGCCGTGACGTCCGCGATCCGTTCGGCGGCGTCGGCCATCCAGTAGGCCGCGTCCTGTCCGGCCGCGACGTAGGCCTGCTGCGCGGCGCGCAAATCGGCCAGCGAAAGGGCCAGCGCCCATGCGCGGGCGTCGAAGGCGCGGGCCTCGCGCCGCGCCTCCGCGATCCGCGGACCCGCGAGACAGGCCTGGGAACCCGATGCGACGCCGGCTCCCAGAAAGATGACGAGCAGCGCTCTCCCGAGCAGTTTCCGGCGCATTCGTGGCCTACTATAGCACCAGCCCCGCGGGAAGACGGGCGGCCGGCGGCGGCTCGCCGGCGCGCCCGGCCGCCGCGGTGGCCCTCGCCATGAACGCCGGTATCGTCATCGCGCCCGCGGCCGCCGGACGACGATCGGCCCGGCGCCGGCCGGCCGCGCCGCCATGAGCGCCGGCATCATCATCAACCCGGCGGCGGGGCCGCGGAGGCGCCGGGGGATCGGCGGCGCCGTCGCGCGCGCCGAGGCGGCCTTGCGGGAATGTTCCGTCGAGGGCGTCGTGCGCCTCACCGAGCGACGGGGGAGCGCGCGGGAGATCGCCCGCGCGGTGATCGCCGCCGGCGCGTCCACGGTCGTCGCGTGGGGCGGCGACGGAACCATCAACGAAGTGGCCGCCGAGGCCGCCGAGGCCGGGGTCGCGCTGGGCGTCGTGCCCGCGGGCTCCGGCAACGGTTTCGCGCGCGGCCTGGGGCTGGAGCGGCGCGTGGGCGCCGCCCTGCGGACGGCGCTGACGGGACCCGTGCGCCGGATCGACACGGGGGAAGTCGACGGCCGGCGGTTCGTCAACGTGGCCGGGATCGGCTTCGACGCCCACCTGGCGCGGGTGTTCAACGGGCTGCCGGAGCGGGGGGCGGCCGCGTACTTCCGGGCCGGCGTCCGGGAGTTGCGCTCCTGGCGCGGGGAGACGTGCACCCTCCGCGCGGCGGGGGAGACCTTCACCCTGTCCGCGTTTCTGGTCGCCGTCGCGAACGGCCGGGAATACGGCGCCGGGGCCGTGATCGCCCCCCGCGCGCGCCTGGACGACGGCCTGCTCGATCTGGTCTGCGTCCCGTCCCGGCCGTTGCCGTGGCTGCTCCTGCGCTCGTTCCGGCTCTTCGCGGGCACGGTGGACCGGACGCCGGGGATTCGTAGCCTGTCGGCGGCGGAGATCGAGCTGAGCGCGGACCGTCCGCTCGCGTTTCACGTCGACGGCGAGGCGCACGCCGGGGGGCGCCGCCTCCTCGTGCGCGTGCTCCCCGGGTCGCTGCGCGTGCGCGCGCCCTCGGTTCAGGGCGCCGCCGTCCGCCGCGCCGTTCCCCGCGGCGGCGGCTCCGGGCCGGCCCCGGCGCCGGGGGCCGCGCCCCGCGGGTGGAGGATGGCGTAGGCCGGGAGGCCGATCGCCTCGAAGCGCTCCATGACCTCCCGGGCCGGCGTGACGCCCAGGTCCTCCGCCTGGAACTTCACCTTCACGTAGTCCGCGAGGGCGGCCCGCACGCCGTCCGCCTCGAGCGTCGTGCGGTCCATGGTCAGGCAGTTCTTGCACCACGTCGCCCAGACGTCGACGAGCACCGGCTTCTCCTCGGCCTCGGCCTCGGCCAGTCCCCGCGCGAGCGACGGGCGCCAGCCCTCGGCGACCATCTCCTGCACGCTCTCGGCGACCAGCGCGGGGTCGACCCAGCGCTGGCTGAACAGGCCCCAGGACAGGTGGCCGTAGTAGACGGCCGTGCCCAGGATGAACACGCCGAAGGCCTGCCGGACCCGCACCATCCACGGGCCGGGCCGCGGCAGGAAGGTCAGGCCGGCGCCGGCGATCGGCCACGGGACGGCCATCCCGAGGCCGAGCACGAACGGCAGGGCGAGCGCGGCCGTGACGCCCGCGCCGTACAGGTTGCTGGAGAAGACGATGACCTGGATCACCACCGGCGCGACGCAGGCGCCCGCGAGCAGCGCCGCCACGCCGCCCATGCCGAACGCGAGCAGCAGCGAGCCGCCGCCGCCGGCGCCGCCCGCGAACCGGTTCTGGAAGCGGGAGAAGTCGATCGTGAAGACGTCGAACATCGCCAGCGCCAGCGCGGCGAAGAGCAGGGCGATGCCGAGGTTGAACCAGGGAGAGGCGTTGAGCGCGCCGAAAGTGCCCGCGGTCAGGATCACGGCGAGGCCGAGCACGCCGTACGCCAGGGCCATGGCCAGGCCGTAGGCGCTGCCGAGCGAGAACCCGCGCAGCCGGGAGCCGGCGCGCGCCCCGGCCCCGATGATGGCCAGGTTGATCGGGATCATCGGCAGCACGCACGGCGTCAGGTTCAGCGCGAGCCCGCCGAGAAGGACCAGCGCGAGGACGGCGAGCGGGCCGCGCCCCTCGAACCAGCCCCGCTCGGCCTCGCCCGTTTCGGCCCGCCGGACGAACTCGAGGAACTGCTCCTCGTTCAGGTACCCGCCGGCCGTGGCCGCGACCGTGAACCGTTCGAGCCGCGCGAGCGCGCCGCTTTCGTCGGCCGGGCCGCCGGCAACGGCCGCGGGAGCGGTTCCGGGCGGGTCCGCCGCTTCGAACGCGGCGAAGGCCATCCGGTCGAACCGCTCCGTTTCCGTGAAGCGGCGCGCCTGCCCGGCCGGCGCGACGCGCACGGGGAGCGTGAGCCGCGCGGTCGCCGGGATGTAGCACATGCGTTCGTCGCAGGCCTGATACCGCAGCGCGGCCGGCACTTCGTAGTCTCCCGGCGCCACGTCCGGGCCGACGGCCAGGGCGACGCCGACGGCGAAGGTCTCCTCGTAGACGGCCAGCGGCTTCTCGGCCCCCTGCTGCTCCAGCAGGATGGGCTCGGGCCAAGCGAGGCCCCCGACCTCGATGCCCGCGGGCGGCTCCAGCGTGAGCACGGTGGGGATCAGAAAGTCCTCGAGCGGCGCGTTCGAGTTGACGTGCAGACCCGTTCCCGCGGGCTGCAGCCGGGCCTCGAGCGCCACGCGGTGCACGGCGCCGGCGTGCGCCACGTCGGCTTCCGCCAGGGGGGCGACCTCCATCGAGATCCGCCCCGGCTGCGCGGCGGCGAAGCCCCCCGGTCCCGACAGCGCCGCCACGGCGCCGAGCGACACGAGCGCGGCCCGCGCGGGCCTACCCCACCTCGACAAGCGCCCCTCCATCCTCGTTGACCTCCACGTCCCGAAGCTGGCCGCGGAGCCGCACGCGCACCTCGGTCACCTCGCCGGCGACCGGCACGATCAGCGTCTCGCGGCGGTTCCCCCGATACCGGAGCGTGACGGTGACGGGCACCTCGAACAGCTTGCCGCGCTGCTCGAACCGCAGGACCGCGTCCCGGCCGCCCGCCCCGGACTCGATCCGGTAGCTGAACGCCACGTCCGGCAGGTCGTCCTCGTGAATCCAGCGCTCGAAGAACGCCGTGAGCGACCGCCCCGACTGCGTCTCGAAGGCCCGGATCAGGTCGTCGGTGCCCGCCTTCCGGAACCGCATCTCGTCGTAGTAGCGCCGGAGGCCGCCGAAGAACGTCTCGTCGCCGAGGAGGCGCCGCAGCATGTGCAGCACCATCGCGCCCTTGTTGTACACGAGGGCGCGGAACACCCGCGGCTCGTCCTCGATGCGCCCCAGACGGTTGCCGAGGTACACCGGCCCCCGATCCGAATGCCTCAGGCTCCAGCGCCGCATCTGGGAGAGCACGTCCGAGAAGACCTCGGGGCCGTGGCGGTGTTCGGCGTAGAGCGCCGCGAAATACTGCGAAAGCCCTTCGCTCAACCACTGCTCGTGGTAGTTCTTCCAGCCCACCGCCTGGCCCCACCACTGGTGCGCCAGCTCGTGGGCCACGAAGAAGGACGGGAAGCGGCTGAAGGCCACCGGGTCGGTGCGCCACGACACCATCGCGCCCGGCGGCGACGGCAGCGGCTGGTTCAGGATGGCGAAGTACGCCGGGCTGTGGCCGCCGGGCAGGACCGCGTCGGTCAGGGCCAGCGTGAACGTCGGGTAGGGCGCGTCGCCGACCAGGGAGGCGTAGAAGCCGAGGACGTCCGCCGCCGTCTCGGTGTAGTCGGGTATCCGGTCCCGGGTGCGTTCGGTCGACGTCACGGCGAGCGACAGGCTGTCGTACGACACGCCGCGCCGCGCCGCCGGGGGCGCTCCCGGCCGCGGCGCCAGCGTCACCAGGCGGGTGTCGGCGCCGGGCGGCGGGAAGCGGCTGATGACGCACGAGAGGTAGCGCGCCGGCTGGAGCGTGACGTAGCGGAAGCGGCGCGTCCCGGCCGCGCCCCCGTCCCCGGGCGGCTCCGGCGGCGGTTCCGTCTCCGCCGGCTCGCCGCTGGCGACGACGGCGTAGTCGGCCGGCACGGTCAGGTCCATCGTCGCCGTCGCGTAGTCGGAGGTGCTGGCGCGGGGGTACCAGTGCGTCGCGCTGCTGTAGACGTAGCGGCGCGCCGCGAAGCCGAACGGAGCCGTCGCGCCCGCGGCGTCGAGCCCGAACCCCCGCCGTCCCAGCCAGTTCTCCTCGAGCTCCTGGGCTTCGAGCAGCCCGGAGTACTCGACGTCGAGGGTGAACTCGGCGCCGACCGGCGGGACCCCGCTCGGCAGGCTCACGACCAGGTTGTCCCGGTCCCGCATGCGGAAGAAGAGCAGCGGACCCAGCTCGTCCGAGACGACGGAATGCACGTCGAGCTCCGCGGCCAGGCGCAGCGTCAGCGACGTCAGGTTCTCTCCGCGGACCCGCACGGCCAGCCGCGCCCGGCCGGTGATGAAGCAGCCGCGCAGCCGCGGCCGGGCCCGCAGCGATTGCCGCTCGACCCCGGCCGGCTCGAAGGCCGCCGCGATGCGGTAGTCGAGCACGTCGTAGGCGACGCCGTCGTCGTCGCTGAAGTACCGGCCCTGCCGGGCGCGCTTCCGCGCCGACGGGTAGAGGGCGATGATGCGTTGGGATTCGCGCTCGTAGAGCGACACGTCCTCGGGCTGGCTGGCGGACTGCGCGAACGTCAGCGCGCCGTAGCGGTCGGTCTGCACGTCGGCGATGAAGTCGCTGCCGCCGGGCGTCAGCGACCAGGCCCGGTCGCTCAGGTCGCCGAGGTCGATTCCGAAGGAGAGCGGCGCGAAGCGCTCGAAGACCTCCCGGGCGCGCGCGAGTTCGCCGCCGCGGGCCGGGCGCCGGGTCAGGCCGGGGGTCGAGACCCGGGACGCGAAGGCCACCGGGTTCACCCGCACGAACGCCGCCGAGAAGTCCGCCTCCAGGGTCTCGCTCCCGGTCAGCAGGCGCACCTGTCCCCGTTCGGCCTCGGGAGCGGGGGAGAACGTGAGGACGCCGTCGCCGAGGAGCACCATCCCGGTGACGCCTCCCCGCTCGGTCTCGGCCACGAACAGCGTGCCGCGCTCCATCCGCAGGGTCATGTCCTCGCCGCGGATCGCGAAGTCCGCGGCGTCGTACGCCACGTCGGGCCGCAGGGCGAGGTGCAGCAGGCCGTCGACGACGTCGACGCGTTCCTGGCCGGCGATCCGCCAGCCGTTCCCCGGTTCGCCGCCGCCTTCGCCGCGCACGATGTCGAGACTCCACGTCTGGAGCCGGCCGGCCGCGCCGCGCTCGGTGAACACTTCGAGCGTGAGCTCGTAACCGCCGCCTTCGCCGTCGTCGAGCGGGCGCACGAAACGGGCGCGCGCGGCGGCCGCGCCGACGCCCGGCCGCAGGGCGTCGGCGGCGAAGGCGCGCGCCCCGGAGCGGTCCGCGTCCTCCGCCAGCAGGTCCACGTAGGCTTCGACGTCGGAGGCGCGCGCGGCGGCCGCCAGCCGGGCGGCGAGCGGCTCGAAGTCGGCGAGCGAGACGGTCTGCGCGCCGGCGCCGGCTGCCGTCAGGGACAGCACGGCGAACGCCCCCAGGCCGGCGCGGAAGCGGATCATGGGTTACGCCGCCCGGAACTCCGCGGTGAACGCTTCTATCTCGTCGTAGAACGTCTCGAGCTCCGCCGGCGGGGCCAGGAAGACGATGCGGAAGTACCCGTCGCCGGGCCGCGCGCCGAAGCCCGAGCCGTACACGCACAGCAGGCCGGTGGCGCGCAGCAGGCCGATGACGTAGTCCTCGTCGGTGCGGCCGGGCGGCAGGTCCACCCGGGGCAGCGCGTAGAACGCCGCCGCGGGGCGCACGCACGAGACGCCGTCGATCCCGTTGAGCCGGCGGGTCGTGACCTCCGCGCGCGCCCGCAGCGCGCGGAGGAACTCGACCTGGTGCGTCTTGTCCCCGTTCAGCGCCGCGGCCACCGCGTACTGCATCGGCCCCACGCTGCAGAGCCGCCCGTCGGCCATGTCCTTGATCGCGGCGAGCGCGCCGTCGAGCCGCGCTCCGCCGCCGACCGCCATCCAGCCGGCGCGCCAGCCCGGCGCGAGGTGCGCCTTCGACAGCGACGAGAACGAGATCACCGGCGCGTCGGGATCGTACGAGCCGATCGGGGCCACGCGGCCGTCGTAGGCGAGGTCGGTGTAGCCCTCGTCCGAGAGCAGCACGACGTTGTGGCGGCCGGCCAGCTCGATCAGCGCCCGCCGGTTCTCGCGCGTGTAGACGGCCCCGGTCGGGTTGTTGGGGTCGACGACGACCAGCGCCCGCGTCCGGGGCGAGATCAGGCTCTCGACGTGCGCGACGTCGGGCTGCCACCCGCGCGCGGGGTCGGTCCGGTAGTAGACCGCGCGGGCGCCGAGCTTCGCCAGCACCCCGGTGTACAGCGGATAGGTCGGCACCGAGACGAGCACCTCGTCGCCGTGGTCGACGAGCACGCTCAGGGCCAGGTCGATGCCCTCGGAGGCGCCGGCGGTGAGCACCACGCGGTCCGGCGGCACGGCCAGGCCGCGGGACTCGAAGTCGGCCGCGACCGCTTCGCGGGCTTCCGGCACGCCGGCCGCCGGCGTGTAGCCGTTGCGCCCGTCGCGCATCGCGCGCTCGACCGCCTCGATCAGGTGCGGCGGCGTCCGGAAACCGAACAGGATCGGATCGCCGATGTTCAGGTAGCGGACGCGCCGCCCGCGCGCCTCGGCCTTGCGGGCCTCGGCGACGATTCCGCGGATCGCGTAGTCGAACGCGGCGCTGCGCTTCGCCACCGGCACACGGAACGGCGCATCGACGGCATCGACGATCATCCCGTTGATGATACCGCAGCTTCGGCGCCGGCTCCCGGCGCCGGGCGATTCGGACCGGCCCTCGCCGGGGGGCGGGAACCCGGCCGCACGGGCCGTCCGGTCAGCGCCCACCAAGCGTCGCCTGACGGCTCCGCTCGGCGCCCAACCGGGCCCGCGGGAGTCCGCGCCGTTCTACGGCCCGGACTCCCGGCCCGAATTCCCGGCCCGCGGCGCCGCCGCGGCTTCGAGAGCGTCGATCAGCTCCCGCAACGAGGCTGTCTCGTTCTCGGCCGCGTAGAGGATGGCGCGGGTCTCCTGGAGCGAAGGCGCGCACCAGTCCTCGCCGTCGAAGCGCACCCGCCCGCGCTCGTCGAACTCGACCAGCACGGCGTCCATCGGCTCCACGTAGAGGCGCATCGGGGGCGTGACTTCAGCAGGGCGCAACGGTTGCTCGCGGACGTCGCCGGCCCGTCGCCGGGAGATGCCGGGGGGCGTCGCGCCGCGGGCGCGGGGCCGCCGGTCCCGGGGTCATTCGCTCGTCGCCTCTTCCGGCGTCCGCGCCGCGTTTTCCGCCGGCTCGACGGCGAACGTCAGGACGTCGCCGGCCAGCCCGATCCGGACCGTCCCGCCGTGCTCCAGCCGGCCGAACAGGATCTCGTCGGTCAGCGGATTGCGGACCTCCGCCTGCACCACGCGGGCGAGCGGCCGCGCGCCGTACTTCGGGTCGCACCCCTCGCGGGCCAGCCACGCGCGCGCGGCCGGGTCGAGGGCGATGGCCACCTTGCGCTCGGCGAGCTGCGATTCGAGCTGCAGGATGAACTTCTCGACGATGGTCTCCATCGTCGCCGGCGCCAGGGGAGCGAACGGCACGACGGCGTCGAGCCGGTTGCGGAACTCGGGGCTGAAGATGCGTTCGAGGACCGCCTTCATGCGCCCCCCGGCGGCCGCGGCCCGGTCGTCGCCGAAGCCGATCGGCGTCGCGGCGGCCTCGCGCGAGCCGGCGTTGGAGGTCATGATGAGGATCACGTGCCGGAAGTCGGCCCGCCGCCCGCCGTTGTCGGTGAGCGTCGCGTGGTCCATCACCTGCAGCAGGACGTTGTAGACGTCGGGGTGCGCCTTCTCGATCTCGTCGAGGAGCACGACGCTGTAGGGGTGGGAGCGCACCGCGTCGACGAGCAGGCCGCCCTGCTCGAAGCCGACGTACCCCGGCGGCGCGCCGATCAGGCGCGCCACCGCGTGCTTCTCCATGTACTCGCTCATGTCGTAGCGGACGAACTCGTTGCCCAGGTGGATGGCGAGCTGCCGGGCGAGCTCGGTCTTGCCGACCCCGGTCGGCCCGGTGAAGAGGAAGCAGCCGGCCGGATGGTCGGGCGCGCCGAGCCCCGCCCGGGCGCGCTTGATGGCGGTCACGACGGCCGCGACGGCCTCGGACTGCCCGAAGACGACGCGCTCGAGCGCCTCGTCGAGCGTCCGCAGGCGTTCCTTGTCCGACGAGGTGGTCTGTTTTTCCGGGATGCGCGCCATCCGCGCGACGACGCGCTCCACGTCGGCGATGGTCACCTCCGGCGGCTCGGCCGCGGGGTTCTCCTCCCCGGCCGCGGCGGCCGCCGTCCGGCGCATGCCGATCGCCGCGCCCGCTTCGTCGAGGATGTCGATGGCGCCGTCGGGGAGCCGCGCGTCGCGCAGGTGCCGCCGGGCCAGCTTCGCGGCGGCGGGCACGGTCTCGGGACCGAACGTGACCCCGTGGTGCTCCTCGTAGCGTGACCGCAGCCCCTCGAGGATCTCGGAGGTCTCGGCGACCGACGGCTCCTCGACCACCACCTTCTGCAGGCGCCGCGCCAGCGCGCGGTCCTTCTCGACGTGCTTGAACTCCTCGAAGGTGGTCGACCCGATCACCCGCAACTCGCCCGCCGACAACAGCGGCTTGATCAGCGTCGCCAGGTCCATCGTCCCGCCGGACGTCGCGCCCGCGCCGACCGTCGCGTGCACTTCGTCGATGAACAGGATCGGCAGCGGATGGTCCGCCAGCGCGCCGGTGACCGCCTTGAACCGTTCCTCGAAGTCGCCGCGGAACCGCGTCCCCGCCAGCAGCGCCGCGGTGTCGAGCGAGAACACCTCGGCGCCGGCGAGCCGCGCCGGAACGTCCTCCTCCGCCAGGCGCCCGGCGAGCCCCTCGGCCAGCGCGGTCTTGCCCACGCCCGCGTCGCCGACGAACACGGGGTTGTTCTTGCGCCGCCGGCAGAGGATCTGGAGCGTTCGGTGCAGCTCCCGCGTCCGCCCGATCAACGGGTCGAGCGCCCCGGCGCGGGCCCGTTCCGTCAGGTTCACCGTATAGGCGGAGAGCGGGTCGCGCGCCGCGGCGCGGCCCTCTTCGCCCGCGCCGGCTTCCGCGCCCTCTCCGCGGCCCTCCGCCCCGCCGTCTCCGGGCGGGACCTTGGAGATGCCGTGCGAGATGTAGTTGAGGACGTCGAGCCGGGTGATCCCCTGCGCGGCCAGCAGCTCGGCGGCGTGCGTCTTCGGCTGCTGGAGGACGGCGGCCAGGACGTCGCCGGCCCGCACCTCGTCCTTGCCGGCGCTCTGCACGTGCAGCACGGCGGTCTGGAGCACCCGGCGGAAGGCGAGGGTCTGGGCCGGTTCGCCGTTCCGGTCCCGGCGGCCGACCGTCTCCAGCGTGCCGAGGAAGTCGTCCAGCGCGCGCCGGAGCCCGCGCAGATCCGCCCCGCACGCGGCCAGGATGCGCTCCGCCTCCGTGTCGTGGGCCAGCGCGTAGAGCAGGTGCTCGAGCGTCAGGTGCGTGTGACGCCGCGACGCCGCCTCGCGGTAGGCGACGTTGAGGATCAACTCCAGGGAGGCGCTGAACATCCGCGGAACCCGGGAGAGCGGCCTACCCGCCGCCCTCGACGGCCGCCTGCAGCGGATACCCGCCGCGCTCGGCGAGCCGCCGGACCGTGTCGACCTTCGTCTCGGCCACTTCGTACGGATAGACGCCGCAGACCGCCCGCCCCTCGGTGTGCACCTGCATCATCAGCCGGAACGCCTCGGCCGGCGTCTTGCGGAACACCTCTTCGAGGACCGCGACGACGAACTCCATCGTCGTGTAGTCGTCGTTCAGCAGCAGGACGCGGTAGAGCTTCGGCGTGACCGTCTCGCCGCGCGTCCGCTCGGCCACCGCTCCGCCGGGCTGCCGGCCGCCGTCTTTCGCAGTCATGCTCGCGGCGCGTCCCGAGGCGACCCCGGTGACGCTCCGCCAGCGTACCGGCACCCGTTCGGCGGGTCAAGAAACACGCCGGCGCCTCGGATTCAGCAGCCGGTATCGCGTTTCGTAACCCATGGCCGCGGTTCTTCAGAAGCCGTTGACGTACGGCAGACGCCCCGCCGCGGCGCGCACGTCGTCGAACCCGTCGAGCAGCAGGCCCGTCGCGTCCCAGCGCCCGCTGACGAGCGCGTCGCGCAGCGCCGCGGGCATGTCGAGCGCCACGCGGCGGCCGGCCGCCTCGATCGAGCCGGCGCCGACGCGGATGGTCATCGGCGTCTCCGGCGCCGCCTCGGCGGCCGCCATCAGCGCCTCGACGTCCTCGGCCGCGGCCGTGGCGCAGGGCAGTCCGATGGCCGTGGCGTTGCCCCGGAAGATCTCCGAGAACGACTGGCCGACGCAGGCGTCGATGCCCCGGCGCTTCAGCGCCTGCGGCGCGTGTTCGCGCGACGAGCCGGAGCCGAAGTTCTCGTTGACGAGGAGGATCGAGGCGTTCGCGTACGCCGGGTTCGAGAACGGGTGGTCGGGCATCGACGCCCGGTCGTCCTCGAAGACGTGCTCGCCGAGCCCGTCGAAGGTGATCGCCTTCAGGTAGCGGGCCGGGATGATCCGGTCGGTGTCGACGTCGTCGCCGCGCAGCGGCAGGGCGGTCCCGGCGATCCGGTCCACCGGCCGCAATTCGCTCACAGCAGGGTCCTCACGTCCGTCACCTCGCCGCTGACCGCGGCGGCGGCGACCATCGCCGGGCTCATCAGCAGCGTGCGGCCGGTCGGGCTGCCCTGCCGCCCCTTGAAGTTGCGGTTGGACGACGAGGCGCACACCTCGCGCCCGTGCAGGCGGTCCGGGTTCATCGCCAGGCACATGGAGCAGCCCGCGCCGCGCCATTCGAAGCCCGCCTCGCGGAAGACCTCGTGCAGGCCCTCGGCCTCGGCGGCGCGGCGCACGTTCTTCGAGCCGGGGACGACGAGCGCCCGGACGTGCTTCGCCACCCGCCGCCCCCTGGCGACCCGCGCCGCCTCGCGCAGGTCCGACAGCCGCGAGTTGGTGCACGAGCCGACGAACGCCACGTCGACGCGGGTCCCGGAGATGGGCGCGCCGGCCGTGAAGCCCATGAACTCCAGCGCCTCGCCGGCGGAGGCCGCCTCGTCCGCCGCGGACGCGGGGTCCGGAACCCGCTCCGAGACGCCGACCGACTGGCCCGGGTTGATGCCCCAGGTCACCCGCGGCTCGATGGCCGCGCCGTCGATCTCCACGAAGTCGTCGTAGTCCGCGCCGGCGTCCGAGGCCATCGACCGCCACCAGTCCTTCGCGCGCTCGAAGGCGCCGCCGGCGGGCGCGAACGGCCGGCCCGCCAGGTAGGCGAACGTGGTCTCGTCCGGATTGACGTAGCCGATCCGGGCGCCGCCCTCGATCGACATGTTGCACATCGTCATCCGCTCGTCCATCGTCATCCGCTCGACCGCCGCCCCGCCGTACTCGTAGGCGAAACCGACGCCCCCGCGCACGCCGAGCCGGGCGATGATCTCGAGGATGACGTCCTTGGCGTAGACGCCCGGCCCGAGCGCGCCCGAAACCGAGATCCGGCGCACCTTCAGCGGGTCGATGGCCAGGCATTGCGACGCCAGCACGTCACGCACCTGCGAGGTCCCGATGCCGAACGCCACCGCCCCGAACGCGCCGTGCGTCGACGTGTGGCTGTCGCCGCAGGCGATGGTCATCCCCGGCTGCGTCAGGCCGAGCTCGGGACCGATGACGTGGACGATGCCCTGCCGGTCGGAGCCCAGATCCGAGAAGCGGATCCCGAACTCGCGGCAGTTCCGCTCCAGGGCGGCCATCATCCCCTCGGCCAGCTCGTCGGCGAACGGCCGGGTCCGATCCAGGGTCGGCACGATGTGGTCGACCGTCGCGTACGTGCGCTCGGGGAAGGCCACCCCGACGCCCCGCCGGCGCAGCATGTCGAACGCCTGCGGCGTCGTCACCTCGTGGATCAGGTGCAGCCCGACGAAGAGCTGCGTCTGCCCCGTGGGAAGGCGCCGGACGGTGTGCAGGTCCCAGACCTTGCGCAGAAGCGTCCGTCCCATCATGCGATCGCCTCTTCCCTATTCGCGCAACCGGTGGGCGGCGGCCGCGCCCTCGCGTTCGCGCCGGTTCCGCCGCAGGAAGATCGCGACGCCGAGCACGACCACCGGCACCGGCGGCAGCAGAATGGCCGCGGTCTTGATGGAGGTCTGGATGCGGCGGATCTGCGCCTCCATGTTCTCGCGGCTGGCCTGGATGCGCGTGTCCTTCTCGGCCTCGATGTTGGCCGACAGGACCTCCAGCCGCCGGTTCTCCACTTCTTCGAGGTTGCGCACCATGATCTGCCGGGTCTGCGCGTCGACGTCGGCGCGGCCCCGCAGCTCCGCCACGCGGTCGTTCAGCCGCCGCTGCGCCTCGGTCAGGGCCTGCTCGGCGTCCGCCTCCGCCTGCTGCTCGTCGGCCGTGCGCTGCTCGATGAACTGCGCCGTCTGCGCCTCGACCCGCTCCAGCGTGCGGTGCCGGGCGCGCCGGCCGCGGAGATCGATGAACGCGTCCTCGCCGAGCAGCGTGTCCATCGCGTTCAGGAAGAAGGTGACGTTGTCGAAATTGAGGCCGCCGGACGCCTGTTCGCGGATCTGGAAGAACTGCTCGCTGATGAAGTCGAGGTCCGCGACGACGATGACGTCGACGTCGCCCGCGGGGTCCGGCGCGGCGCCGGCGGCCGCGGACTCGGACTCGGTCGGAGCCGGCGCATCGGCCGCGGCGGTCTCCACGGTCTCTTCGGCGGACTCGGTCCGCTCCTCGGCCGCAACGGCCTCCGCGGTGTCCTCGGCGGACTCCGTCCCGGCGGGATCCGTCTCGGCGGCTCCGTCCCCGGGATCCGCCGCGGCGGACTCGGCGGCCGGATCCGCTACGGACTCCGCCTCGGGTTCCCCGGCGTCCGGCTCCTGCCGCTCGGCCGGGGCCTCTGTCGCCCCGGAGGCCGGCCCCGACGACCGGGCCTGCCCGGTAGCCGCTGCCGGCTCGCCGGACTCCACCGCTTCGGGCCGCGGCTCCTCGCCGCCGGCCGGCGGCGCAGTCTCCGCGGGCGGGGCCGCGGTTTCGACGGCCTCGGCAGCCCGCGCCGCGGCCGACGTCTCCGACGAGGCGGCGCCGGCGGCTTCCGACTCCGCGGTCTCCGGCTCCTCGGCCGCCGCGGCGTCCGAAGCCTCCGACTCGGACCCGGCTTCGGAAGCGGACTCGGCGGCGGTCCTCGACGTCTCCTCGGGCGCCGACTCGGACGAGGCGTCAGGCTCTCCGGACCCGGCTTCGGAAGCGGACTCGGCGGCGGTCCTCGACGTCTCCTCGGGCGCCGACTCGGACGAGGCGTCAGGCTCTCCGGCCCGCGCTTCGGAAGCGGACTCGGCGGCGGCCGTTGGAGGCCCGGACTCGCCGGCCGCCGCTTCGGCATCCTCGCCGGCCGCCGCCTCGACCGGGGGCGTCTCTCCGGCAACCGACTCCTCGATCTCCGCTCCGTCCCCCTCTTCGGACTCGCCGGACTGCTCGCGCGGGTCCGCCGCGGCGCCGGCATCCCCGGACTCGCCGGCGGGTCTGGCGGGCTGCTCGCGTGGAGCGGATTCCGCTACGGATTCCGGCGACTCGGCCGCCGTCTCCCCCGACTCCGCCCCGGCAGGCGATTCCCCCGCTCCGGCGGATGGATCCGCCGCCGCGGATTCCGGCGACTCGGCCGCCGTCTCATCCGGCTCCGCTCCGGCCGGCGCCTCGGCCGCGCCGGGCGTCTCGCCGGCCGTGCCGGACTCGTCCGCCTCGTCCGGGGCGCCCCCGGCCGCGGGGCCGCCCACGGACCGGACGCGGGCGGCGACGACGTAGTCGCCGTCGTCCTGCCGGCGCGGCGGACTCGGGTTCACCTGCGGGCCGAAGGGCGTGCCGCGCACCAGCGAGAAGTAGCCGTTGGCGCCCGACACCCGGCCGGAGCGCAGCAGCGGCTGGAAGTCGAAGCGCGGGTCGTCGACGGCCTCGAGGGACCCGGGGAAGAGAAGGACCAGCTCCTGGAGCCGCGCCGTCATCGGGTCGTCGGCGTCGAACGTCGCGGGATTCTCGTTTCCGGCCCCGAGGAAGACGACGTCCTCCGGCATGTGGGCCAGCTCGGGATGCGGGTTGTAGGCGTCCCAGACGATCCGCGTCGGCTCCCAGTCGACCCCCAGGCCGCGGATCCACTCGCGCACGTTGCCGCGCGGCCCCGGCCGCGGCTGCCCGGGCGGATACGTGAACGGATTCCCGTCGCCGACCCACTCCGCGGGCGACAGCGTCGGGTTCACGGCCGGCAGCGGGTCCACCAGGATGAGCGCCGGCGTGCCCGAGCGGACGTAGTCGGCGACGAAGCCCTGCTCGTCGGTCTGCAGCGACGACGGCAGGGGCACGAGCAGCGCGTCGACGTCCTGCTCGATCGCCATCTCGGGGCTGATCTCGACCACGTCGTACTGCTTGCGCAGCTCGCTGACGACGGACCATTGCGGCGTGAACTGGTTGCGCTGGAAGTTCGTGCCGCCGAACAGGTTGGCCATCGTCGCGACGACGCCGACCCGCTTCCGCCCGGCGCCGGCGACCACGCGGATGCTGCGCACGATCTCGTACTCGGCCGGCAGCCCCACGTCGAAGAAGCCGATCACCTGCTCCTCGGCGCCGCAGGTGAAGGCCACGCCGAGGAACACGTCCTCCACCTCCGACCGCGCGGTGCTGACGTTGCGGATCGGCCGCGGCTGGATGCCGAAGGTCTCGCGCGCCTCGCGCGCCGCGTCGGTGAACGGCTCCGTGTCCTGGACGAGCACCTCCACCCGCGGGCCGGCGATGACGTCGATCTCCTCGAGGATGCTGATGAGGTTGGAGCGCGTCTGCACGAACGGCTCCGGGACGTTCGGGCTGACGAACGCCTGGATGAAGACCGGCCGGTCGGCCGGAAGCTCGTCGAGCAGCCGCCGCGTCTCGCCGCTCAGCGAGTGCAGCTGCTCCGCGGTGACGTCGACGCGGACGCCGCGGTTGGTGACCAGCACGCCCGCGGCGACGAGCGCCGCCGCGACGGCTACGCCGCGCACCGCCTGGTGCAGGCCCATCGGACAACCGTCCACGGTCCGCGGCCAGTGGCGCCGGCTCAGCACCAGCACGTTCAGGTAGAGGAAGAACGCGCCGACCGACACGAAGTAGACGAGCGCGCTCAGGCTGACGACGCCCTTGGCGAAGTCGTCGAAGTGCAGGAACACGCCGAGCGCCTCGACGGCGCGGCCGAGGCCCGGCGCGACGGCCGCCGCGGCCGGGCCGGCGGCGACCAGCACCGCGCAGAGCAGCCCCGCCGCGATGAACGCCACCGTGGCGTTGCGGGTCAGCAGCGACGCCAGCATGCCGACGGCGATCAGCGCCGCCCCGACGAACCAGTAGCCGGCGTAGTTGCTGGCCATCAGGCCGAGATCGGGCGTCCCCAGGTAGAACAGCACCGCGACGTAGCTGAGCGACAGGGCCAGCGACGCGCTGTAGATGCCGAGCACGGCCAGGTACTTGCCCAGCACCACCTCCAGGTCGGCGCCCGGCAGCGTCAGCAGCAGCTCGTCCGTCCCGAGCTTCTTCTCCTCCGACCAGACCCCCATGGTCAGGGCGGGGATGAAGAAGAGGAGCAGATACGGGAACACCGAGTTCAACTGGTCCAGGTTGGCGAGGTTCTGCAGGAAGAAGCGGTCCTGCCAGAACGCCGCCGCCGCGCTCAGGAAGATGAACAGCGTGATGAAGACGTAGCCGCTGGGATTGCTGAAGTACATCCTCAGGTCCCGGCGAGCCAGCGCGCTGACGACCGCCGTGTTGAACGTGCCTCCCATCGCTACCCTCGCGCCTCCGGCGCACTCTCCTCCCGTGACTCGGCGTCCCCGGCCGCGGCGGTGTCCGCCCCGCCGCCCGGCCCGGCGCCGTCCCCGGCCGCTTCGCCGCCGTCCGCCGCGCCGCCGTCCCCGGCGGCAGCGTTCCCCGCCGCGCCGGCCGGCGCGGCGCCGCCGGTCAGGCGGTAGAACGGCTGCTCCAGCGACCCGTCCTCCTTCAGCTCGTCCACCGGACCGTCGAACACCAGGCGTCCGCTGTTGACCAGCAGCACGCGGTCGGCGACCGCATCGGCCTCGTGCAGGATGTGGGTCGAGATCAACAGGGTCCTGGTCCGGCCGAGCCGCTGGATGTTCTCGCGGAACTGGCGGATCTGGTTCGGGTCGAGGCGGTCGGCTCGTCCATGATCAGCACGTCCGGATCGTGCAGCAGCGCCTGCGCCATGCCGACGCGCTGCCGGTATCCCCGCGAGAGCTTGCCGATCGGCTTTTCCCGCACCAGCCCGAGCGCGCACAGGTCGACGACCGCGTCGATGCGCTCCCGCAACGCCGCCGGCGGCATGCGCCGGGCCTCGCCGAAGAAACGCAGGAGCTCGAGCGGCGTCACGTCGGGATACATCGGGCCGTTCTCGGGCAGGTAGCCGAGCCGCCGCGCAGCGGCGATGCGGTCCCGCCGGACGTCGTGGCCCGCGATGGCCGCCTCGCCCGCGCTGGGCGCCAGGTACCCGGTCAGCATCCGCATCATCGTCGTCTTCCCGGCGCCGTTCGGGCCGAGGAACGCGACGATCTGTCCCTGGGGTATCGAGAACGAGACGTCCTCGACGGCGACGAAGGACCCGTAGTACCTGGAAAGCCCGCTCGCCTCGATCATCACCGGCATCGGTTCGGATGTCATGGTTCGTTCGGTCGAACAGGATAGCGAATCCCGCGCGCCGCCTTCAAGACTCGCGGCGGGGGAAGCGCGGCCGGCGCATCCGCAAAATTTTACGTTACACGGAATTTACATGATGTTAATATTGCGGATCCCGGTCCGCGCCCGCCGCGGCCCGGCCTGCAACGAAGGAGGTGAACCATGCAGGCGACTCTTCGTGTCCTCGCGCTCGGTCCGCTCGCCCTGGCGCTCGTTGCGCCGGCCGCGGCCGCCGGAGCCGCAACCCGCGCCGGACAGCCGCCGGCCGCCGCGGCTCCCGCCCGGCTCGTCGTGCAGTCCCCGGGCACGATCGAGTTCGAGATCCTGATCGAACCGACCGCGCAGACCGGCGAGCTCAGGGTGGCCGCCGACTCCGGCTCGTTCTTCCGCAGCACCACCATCGGCCTGGCCGGCGACGATTCCCGGCGGGTCCACACCTTCGAGTGGCGTGGATTCCCGGCCGGCGAGTACGACGTGGTGGGCGAGTTGATCAGCGCGTCGGGGCGCCGTCAGGTGGTGGTCCGCGGAGCGCTGCTCGTCATCGATCCGCCGCCGCGGCGGCTTCCCCCCGCCGCCGGCGAGTCGCGTTGACGGCCGGAGACTGCGCCGCCGCGGGATTCGACGGGGAGCGGCGCCGCGCGGGCCGGATGCGGCCGCCGCTCGGAACCGCGGTCCCTCCGGCCGCGCGTGCGCCCGGCTGACGTCCGCGGGCGGTATCGGGCAGAATGTTCCGCCATGGGCGCGGCAGTCCGCGGAGGTCGAACGCGGCGGGACGCTCGCCGGGGTCTCCCGGCCGTCCTGCCGGCGCTCCTGTCCGCATTCCTCGCCGGCGGGGTCCCGGCCGCACAGGCGCCGGCCGATTCGGACGACGACGCCCGCGCGCTCGTCCTCGAGGCGCTCGAACGCGCCGTCTGGTACGAAGAACACGACGTCGCCGCCCGCTTCCGGGCGCGGATGACCAAGGAAGTGCGGCGGTTCGACGGCGGCGGCGACGTGCGCACCCGCGACGTCGGCGACTACGAGGTGGCGCCGGTGGACGGCGTGCCGTTCGAGCGGCGGCTGACCATCGACGGCCGGCCGCTGAGCGACGAGGAGCGCGGCCGGGAGGACGAACGGGAGGCGGAGTTCCGCGACGAGCTGCGCCGGCAGCGCGAGCGGGGCGATCCCGACGAGGACGACGACGCCCTCGTCTTCGACGAGGAGCTCGTCGCGCGCTACGTGTTCGTGCTCGAAGGCGAAGAACGGTTCCGCAACCGGCCGAGCTACCGCATCGCGTTCGAGCCCCGCCCGGGCCGCCTTCCGGTGCGGCGGCGCATCGACCACGCGCTCAACAAGGCGCGGGGCCGGATCTGGATCGACCGCGAGACGCGCGAGCCGGCGCGAGTCGAATTCGAGCTGCTCGATCGCGTGCGGCTCTGGTGGGGCGTGCTCGGCTCGATCCAGCAGGCCCGCGGCTCGCTCGACCGCGGCCCCGTGCTCGACGCCGCCGGCGTGCGCCCGGACGCCGCCGGCGACGTCTGGGCGCGCATACAGTTCGAGATCTACAGCGACGTGCGCGTCGTCTTCAAGCGCACGCGGCGCGCCGAGTTCCGCCGCTGGCGCGACTTCGAGTGGCTCGACGAACCGGACGGGACGGCGCACTAGCGCCACCAAGCGCCGCCTTGCGGCTCCGCTCGGCGCCCAACCTGGCCCGCGCCGGGCGCCCTCTCTCCGCACGCCCCGACGGCGCCCGGCGCGCTCGGCTCACCGAACCGGATTCAGGGAGCGACGGCCGCGATCAGCCAGTCGCGCTCATGCCAGTCCGGCACGGACCGGAGTCGGTCGATCTCCTGCCGGGCGAGACCGCGGGTGGCGGTCGAATCCTCGGCTCTTCCACCCGGGGAAATAACGCCGCGGGCGGCGGCGAACGACGGCCCGTCGAGCGGCCATCCTCGGGTTCGTCGTCAGCCTATAATCCATCGTTCGGGGGAGCGGGTACGCGCTTCCCGGGACCGCACTGCACGGGAGGCTGCGATGCTGTGGAAGGTTCTCGCGCTCGTCGGGTTCGCGTTCGGGATCGCCGGTTCCGCCTGGGCGGTCGCCGAGCGGCAGCGCGCCGCTTCGCGCGTCTACGAGCTGCGCGTCTACAAGACGATGCCCGGCAAGCGGGAGGCGCTGGCGAACCGCTTCCGCGACCACACGGCGGCGATGTTCGAGCGGGCCGGGATGACCAACGTCGGCTACTGGAACGCGGCGAGCGGCGACGACGCCGACGACACGTTCGTCTACCTGCTCGCGTATCCGTCCCGCGAGGCGCGCGACGAGACGTGGCGGGAGCTGGGGACCTTCGAGGACTTCCAGGAGATCATCGTCGCGGTCGAGCGGGACGCGGACCGCAAGCTGGTCGACAGCATCGACGCGCGGATCCTGGAGCCGACGTCGTACTCCGCGCTCCGATAGCCGGCCGGCTCGACGCACGCGGGCGTCTCGAAGGAAGAAGCCGGCGGCGCGGACCGGCAGGTTTCGTCTCGCTGGAGACGCGGCGGCGAGGGGCGGGCGTAGCGGAAGCGAGGCGAAGAATGACGCAACGGGCAGGAATCGCACCCACGTCCCGCCGGGCGCGCGTCGGCGCCCTCGTTCTGGCGGCGGCGCTCGCCGGAACCGCGGCGGCGGAGGCGCAGCAGGGCGTCGCCGGCGAGTGGCGCGTGCACGGCGGCGACGCCGGCTTCACGCGCTACGCGGCGCTGGACCAGATCGACGCCGACACGGTGGGCGACCTGCGGGTCGCGTGGCGCCGCGAGGCGGTCGACGCGTCGCTCCGGGAGCGCTGGCCGGAGCTGCGCTACTCGAACCAGCTCCGCTCGACGCCGATCATGGTCGGCGGGGTGCTCTACGCCTCGAACGGCATCGGCCTCGTGGAGGCCTTCGACCCGGGCACGGGCGAGACCCTCTGGGTGCAGGACGCGGCGTTCCTCGGCGACGACACGCCGCGCGGCGCGCCCAACCGGGGCGTCGCCTGGTGGGAGTCGGACGCCGACCGGCGGATCTTCGCGATCCGCCCGCCGTACCTGATGGCCGTCGATCCCGCGGCCGGCCGCCTGATCGAGACCTTCGGCGACGGCGGTCTGGTCGACCTGCGCTACGACGCCGAGACCGGCTACTCGGGCACGTCGCCGCCGCTGGTGGTCCGCGACGTCGTGATCCTCGGCAGCGCGATGGCCGACCATCCCTTCACCAAGGAGCAGCATCCGGGCGACGTCCGCGCGTACGACGCGCGCACCGGCGCGCTGCGCTGGACGTGGAGCCCGATACCGCGGGCCGGCGAGCCGGGCGTCGAGACGTGGCTCGACGACTCGTGGGAGTACTCCGGCATGGCGAACGTCTGGACGATGTTCAGCGCCGACCTCGACCTCGGTTACGTCTATCTGCCGACCGGCGCCCCGACCAACGACATGTACGGCGGGCACCGGCCGGGCGGCAACCTGTACGCGAACAGCCTGGTCTGCGTCGACGCCGAGACCGGCGAGCGCGTCTGGCACTTCCAGATGGTCCACCACGACCTCTGGGACTACGACAACAACGTCGCGCCGATCCTGATGGACCTGACCGTCGACGGCCGCGAAGTCAAGGCGGTGGTCCAGCTCACCAAGCAGGCGATGGCCTACGTCTTCGACCGGGTGACCGGCGAGCCGGTCTGGCCGATAGTCGAACGCCCCGTGCCCGGCTCGAACACGCCGGGCGAGTGGATCTCGCCGACGCAGCCGTTCCCGACGAAGCCGCTCCCCTTCGACCGCCACGGCATCGGCGTCGACGACCTGATCGACTTCACGCCGGAGCTGCGCGCCGAGGCGATCGAGATCGTCGAACCGTACGTCCTGGGCGGGATCTTCACCCCGCCGTCGGTCCGCGGCGACGGTCCGGCCGACACCCGGGGGACGCTCCAGCTCCCCGGCTCGGTCGGCGGCGCCGAATGGGGCGGCGCCGGCTTCGACCCCGAGACCGGCATGCTCTACGTGCCCTCGGTCACCGGCGCGTTCGCGGCCGACCTGACCCCCGGCAACCCGGACCGCATGAACGTGCGCTACACGCGCGGCACGCGCGCGTTCCCGGACGGTCCGCGCGGGCTGCCGCTGACCAGGCCGCCCTACGGCCGCATCACCGCCATCGACATGAACACCGGCGAGCACGTCTGGATGGTCCCCAACGGCGACGGGCCGCGCGACCACCCGGCCATCGCCCACCTCGACCTGCCGCCGCTCGGACAGCCGGGCCGCTCGATGAGCCTGTTGACGAAGACGCTGCTCTTCGTCAGCGAGGGGGACCCGATCATGGTGCGGACGCCGCCGGGCGCCGGCCCCGACGCCGGCCGCAAGTTCCGGGCGTTCGACAAGGAGTCGGGCCGCGTGGTCTGGGAGACGGAGTTCCCGGCCGGCACCAACGGGTCGCCGATCACCTACCTGCACGAGGGCAGGCAGTACGTCGTGTTGCCGATCGGCTCGTTGCGGCATCCCGGCGAATGGGTCGCGCTGGCGTTGCCGTAGGAGAATCCACGCGCGCCCCGGGCCCTTCACACGAGCTGCGACAGCAGGGTCCTGGATCGGCGATCGACCGCTGGCCCGTCGCGGACCGGCCGCGCCTCTACTGGTGCCCGAGCACCGGGTGGGGCACGTAGGGCTCCTCCAGCCGGCGGCGCTCCTCGTCGTCGAGCGTGAGGTCGAGGGCCGCGACGGCGTCGTCGAGCTGCTCGACCTTCGTCGCCCCGATGATCGGCGCGGTGACCCCCGGCTGGCCGAGAATCCAGGCCAGCGCCACGCGCGCCGGGGTGACCCCGCGCTCGCGGGCGACCTCGACGACCCGGTCGACGACGCGGAAGTCCGAGTCGGCGTAGTAGAGCGACCGCGCGTACTCGTCGGTCCGGGCGCGCAGCGTCTCGCCGCCCTTCTCCCCGCCGGCTCCGGCGGGGCGGCCGCGGTTGCCGGCCAGGAACCCCCGCGCCAACGGGCTCCAGGGGAGGATCCCCACGCCCTCGGCGCGGCACAGCGGGAGCATCTCGCGCTCCTCTTCGCGGTAGACGAGGTTGTAGTGGTTCTGCATCGACACGAAGCGCGCCCAGCCGCGGCGCTCGCTCACCTGCAGCATCCGCGCGAACTGCCACGCGTACATGCTCGACGCGCCGACGTAGCGCGCCTTGCCGGCCCGGACGACGTCGTTCAGCGCCTCGAGGGTCTCCTCGATCGGCGTATGGGGATCGAAGCGGTGGATCTGGTAGAGGTCGACGTGGTCGGTCCCCAGCCGCCGCAACGAGGCGTCGACGGCGTCGAACAGGTGCTTGCGCGACAGGCCGCGGTCGTTCGGCCCCTCGCCCATGGGGAAGAACGCCTTGGTGGCGATCACCACCTGATCGCGCGTCGTGAAGTCCGCGAGCGCCCGTCCGAGGATCTCCTCGCTGACGCCGCGCGAGTACATGTCCGCCGTGTCGAAGAAGTTGATGCCGGCGTCGAGGGCGCGCCGGACGAAGGGGCGGCTGGCGTCCTCGGGCAGGATCCAGGGGCGCCAGGCGGTCGACCCGAAGGTCATCGCGCCGAGGCACAGACGTGACACGCGCAGACCGGTGCGGCCGAGGTTGACGTGCTCCATGGTCCTCGCGGCGCGAAACCGGGGCGAGGCGCCGACGCGCACCGGTCGCGCGGCGCGCCTTCGACATCGGCCGCCGCGGCGATGCGGCGGGGCCGGACGCGCTCCCGCCCGCGGGATCGGCCGACGCGCCCCGGCCGCCCCGCGGCTCGTCAGGGGACGGTGTGGTAGTGGCCGTGCGCCGGATCCCACACCTGCCGCGGGCCGGCCCCGCCGTCCGTGGTGAAGGTGTAGACCAGCACTCCAGCGATGGCCACGAGCACCGCGACCAGCGCGTACGTGCCGAGCCGGGATCCGCGGTCCCGCTTTCCGGCGCAGCACTGCTTGTACTTGCGCCCGCTGCCGCACGGACAGGGGGCGTTCCGGCCTGACTTGGCTGCCGCCATTCGTTTCGACCTCCCCGGGCAGTATACCGCCGCGGGGCGGACGGCGAAAGCCCGCCGCCGGCGTTCTTCGTACAGGCGAACCGCGGGATGTCGGCGGCTACGGGACGACGCGCCCCTCGAACTGGATGCGTATCTCCGGCGCCACTCTCAGCAGGCCGAGCAGCACGACGGGAGGCTCCACGCCGTACTCCGTCATGTCGATCCGCAGCTCGCCGGCGACCTCCACCCCCGCATCGGACGGCGTCAGCGCGACGGGGAAACTCACGGGCCTGGAGACGCCCTGGATCGTGAGCGCGCCGCGAGCCTCGGCGCCGCCGCCGGCGGCCTCGTACCCGTCGAGCCGGAAGGTGATCTCGGCGAATTCGTCCGGCTTCATCGCCTCGAGGAGATGCTCGGTCATCGTCTCGTCGGGGCACTCGAAGCCGCCCACCGGCACGGTGAGCGCCGCCGACCGCACCCCGGCGGTGAAGCCGGGCGCCGGGGGCGACGAGCCGGGGGTCACCCGGGCCGTCCCGCTCACCGTGCAGGTCCAGCCCCGGACGGTCGACGTGCCGGACACGGTGAAGTCGACGCGGGAGGTCGCCTGCGCCGCCGCCGGAGACCCGGCCAGCAACGGGAAACCGACCCCGGCGGCGGCCACGAAGCGCAACAGGAGACGTGTTCGAGAGGCGGCGGGCATGCTGGATCCTCCACGGGCGCCGGCGCGGCGCGCAACCCCGGCGGGGCAGGGCCGCGCGCCGGCGGACTACAGCCCGAAGCCGAACCGGTTGTCGCGCATCATGATGGGGTTCTTCCCCTCCATGACGAAGCGCGAGGTGATCTGATCGGTCGAGGCCGTGCGCGTCTGCCGCATGGCGATCCGCAGCTCCGCGAGCAGCAGGTCGATGACCTTCCCGACGCCGTCCTCTCCGAAGGCGCCGAGACCCCACACGTAGGGGCGGCCGATGCCGACCGCGTCGGCGCCCAGCGCCAGCGCCTTGAACACGTCGGTGCCGCGGCGGACGCCGCTGTCGATGAACACCGGGACCCGGCCCCGGACCGCGCCGACGACCTCGGGCAGCGAGTCGATCGACGACCACATGCTGTTCACCGCCCGGCCGCCGTGGTTGGACACGAAGATCCCGTCCGCGCCGTGCTCGATCGCCTGCTCGGCGCCCTCGGCCGTCATGATGCCCTTCAGGACGACCTTCATGTCGGTGGCGTCCTTGAGGCGCTTGACGTAGTCCCAGGTGTAGGGATGGCGGGGTCCGGGCGGCCCCTCCAGCCCCGCCCGCATCGGCCGCAGGTAGTCCGGGTGGTGCTGGTGGCAGCTCTGGCAGAGCGCCGACGAATAGCCCTCGCCGGCCAGCGTGCGCCGCTGCAGCTCGCGGTTGCTGCCGCCCAGCAGGTCGATGGTCCACACCAGGGCCGGGCAGCCCGCGCCGGCGACGCGGTCGATGACCCGCTTGTTCACGTTCCAGTCGGGCACCGTGTAGATCTGGAACCAGTGCGGCTCGCCGCGCGCCTCGGCGATCTCGACGTACGACTGCGAGCTCTGGTGCGACTGCATCTGCAGGACGTCCCGCGGCCGGGCCGCCCGCGCGGCGCCGCTCTCGCCCTGCGTGTGCCAGGCCTCGAGGCTCGCCACCGGGCACAGGAAGAGCGGCGAGGCCCAGCGGCGGCCGTACAACTCGACCGACGTGTCGATCTCGGCCAGCGCCTCGCCGCCGAGCCGCCGGGGGCGCAGCATCAGGCGCTGGAACCCTTCCCGGTTCGCCTTGCGCGTCTCGTAGTCGTCGACCCCCATGTGCAGGTAGTCCCAGTGCTGGGCCAGGCTGGTGGCGTGCGCCGCGCGCTCGAAGTCCCAGACGTTGATCGCCTCGTCCGGCGACTCGACGAGCTGTCCCGTCAACTGGTCTTCCTGGGCCGTCTGGGGCGGCGGCACGGGGTCCTGGAGGGCGCTGAAACGGGGTTGCTCCAGGGACGGGAACACTTCCGCTCCGCACGCGGCGCAGCGCGGCGCCGCGGGTCCGGCGGACGCGCGCCGCTCCGCCTCGCGGGCCAGCGCGCGCCGCCAGCCGGCCGGCAGGCCCGCCGAGGCCAGGCCCAGCAAGGGGCTGGCGGCCAGCAGCCGGAAGAACTCCCGCCGGCTCGCTCCGCGATCGGGCAAGCTCGCACGTGATCCTGATCCAGTCATCTCGGCTCTCCTCGCAGGCCCGCGCCGCGGCTCGGGAATCGGCGCGCGATCGCCGACGGCCCGAAGAGTGTAGCCCAACGGCCGCCGAATGCAACCCGCGCGCGCATCCGGCTGCCGTCGACACCATCCTCCCCGGGCACGCCGACGAGCCGCTGATCTACGAGGGGCGCTGACGGCGCAACCTCGACGCGGCGGTAGACGAGCAGCGGCTCACCGGCTCTGCGCCGCGGAGAGGTCGATGGTCGCCGCCTCCCGCCGCCACCCGCCGGCTTCGCGGAACCAGAGGCCGGCGCGGAGCGCCCGGATCGGGAAGTCGGGCAGGGTGCGCCGCGCCAGGCACCGGCCGTCGAAGCGCACGCCGAACTGGCCGAACTGGAAGTCCATCGGCAACCACCCGCGTTCCCGGCGGCGCCGCGGGAGGTCGGCGGGGTCGGCGGGAACGACCTCCAGCAGGAACGTCCGCCAGGTGTCCTCGGGGCGGCACGACCCGCTGACCCAGGTCAGGGTCCGGCCGTCGAGATGGAGGTCGAACGCCGGCGACCGGAACAGCGGCTCGCCGGCCGCCGCGGCGCGGTACGCGGCGCGGTAGTGTTCGGCGGCCGCCTCGTCCACCCGGGAGAGGTCGACCGCCCTGACCGTGAGCACGGTGCTGCCGTAGATGCGGCGCGTGTAGAGGCTCCCCAACGGGGAGGGGGGGGGCATCCTGTTCGAGCTGTCGGAAGAGATGAAGAAGTCGACCGGCCGTCCGGCTTCGCCGGCGAGGACGATCCGGTCCCACGCCGCGGCCGGGAGGATGAGGAGGTTGTTCCGCAACAGCACTTCGTGCGCGTCCACGGAAAGCGTCTCGCCGGGATGGCGCGCGAGCAGATGTTCCAGCCCTTCCCGGTGCTCGGTCCCCCAGTACAACACGTCGTACCGTGCGCGCAGGCGCTCCGGCGTCCAGCGGTCGACCAGGAAGTTGAAGTACGCCGCCTGGTGGGGGTGCAGGCGCGCGACGTCCACGGCCATGCCGGCCAGCGCGGCCGCCGCCAGGACGCCCGCCGCGCGCCGCGCCCACGGCCGCCGCGCGGCGGCCAGCAGCCCGCGCAGGCCGCACGCCGCCAGCAGGCACAGCGGCGCGTAGAGGAAGTACATCTGCCGCCAGCCGTCATAGACGTTGGAGTTCAGGGCCACGACGGCCGCGGGCGGCAGGGTCAGGCAGGCGAGCAGCAGCCATTCGAAGCGCAACCCGGTGTTGCGCAGCACGTCGCGGGGCCGGGCGGCGCCCCGCCGGACCACCGCCGCGGCGCCGGCGAGGGCCAGCAGGAGGGCGGCCGGCGGCGTGGTGATCGCCATCCACGTGGGCAGGTAGTGGGGCGGAATCGACGGCCAGCGCACGATCTCGCCCTGAAAGAGCGTGCCCAGGTGGGTCGGATGGCGGGCCAGCGTCTCGAACGCGTCGACGACGGCGAACGGGTCGCTCCAGAGCCAGGGGGCGACGGCGTAGCGCGTCCCCGCGGCGGCCAGCACGAAGACGGCCCCGGTGACCAGCGCGCGGCGGCGCCCGGCCCTGTCGCGGGCCAGCAGCAGGTCCAGCGCCCGCAGCCCCGGCACCGCCGCGAACAGCGCCAGCCCCATGACGCGCAGGTCGACCAGCACGCCGACGCCCGCGCCGCACAGCGCGAACGCCGCCGCCGTGTCCCGGCGGAAGGCGCGCTCCACCAGCCAGAGCGCGATCAGGAACGTCGCCAGGAACGGTATGTCCTTGGGGTTGAAGAACGAGTGGGCGTACAGCCGGGGATGGAGCAGGTAGAGCAGCAGGGCGAACAGGGCCAGCCGGCGGTCGGCGAACAGCCGGTGCGCGAGCAGCCAGCAGAAGAACCCGCCGGTGAGGAAGAACAGGTGCGTCAGCAGGTGGCGGAGGAGGTAGACGGCGCGGCTGTCGGCGAGGCCCAGCAGGCGCTCGGCCAGGAGCAGCGGCGCTTCGAACGAGACGCCGTAGTACCGGTTGTGACCGGTCCGCAGGGGACCGTCACCAAGCACGTAGCGGGCCGCCACGATCCCCCTGCCGCGCGACGCGGGCTCGTCCCACGACACTCCGTAGTCGTCGAGGACGGCCACGCCCGCCGCCGCGAACACCGCCAGCACGACCAGCGCCGGCGCATTGCGCCCCGCCGCGAAGCCGGCCGCCGCCCGCCACCGCCGTGGGAGCTCGGCGCCGAGGAGCGGCGCCAGCATTCTGCGCCAACGCAACGTCGCCATCCCTGTCATGCTGTCCCTGTTGGGATGCTCACGGATTCCGCCGTCTCACCGGCTCCGCGCCGCGGAGACGTCGATGGTCGCCGCCTCCCGCCGCCACCCGCCGGCTTCGCGGAACCAGCGGCCTGCGCGGAGCGCCCGGATCGGAAAGTCGGGCAGGGTGCGCCGCGCCAGGCACCGGCCGTCGAAGCGCACGCCGAACTGGCCGAATCGGAAGCCTGTCCCCACCCACCCGCGTTCCCGGCGGTTCACCGGGAGGTCGTCGGGGTCGGCGGGAACGACCTCCAGCAGGAACGTCTGCAGGGTGTCCTCCGGGCGGCACGACTCGCTGACCCAGGTCAGCGTCCGGCCGTCGAGATGGAGGTCGAACGCCGCCGACCGGAACAGCGGCTCGCCGGCCGCCGCGGCGCGGTACGCGGCGCGGGCGGGAGCGGCCGTCGCCTCGTCCACCCGGGAGAGGTCGACCGCCTTGACCGTGAGCACGGCGCTGCCGTAGACGCGGCGCGTGTAGAGGACCCCCAACGAGGGGGGCGGGAAGGGACGCCTGGGTCGGTAGGCGGTGGAGATGAAGAAGTCCGCCCGTCCGGCTCCGCTGGCGCGGACGATCCGGTCCCGCGCCGCGGCCGGGAGGATGAGGAGGTTGTTCCACAACCACGAATCGTCGACCGCGTCCACGTGGAGCGTCTCGTCGGGATGGCGGGCGAGCAGATACTCCAGCCCTTCCCGGTGCTCGGTCCCCCAATACAACACGTCATACCGCGTACGCAGACGCTCCGGCGTCCAGCGGTCGACCAGGAAGTTGAAGTACGCCGCCTGGTGGGGGTGCAGGCGCGCCACGTCGACCGCCATGCCGGCCAGCGCCGCCGCCGCCAGGACCCATGTCGCGCGCCGCGCCCACGGCCGCCGCGCGGCGGCCAGCAGCCCGCGCAGGCCGCACGCCGCCAGCAGGCACAGCGGCGCGTAGAGGAAGTACATCTGCCGCCAGCCGTTGTAGAGGTTGGAGTTCAGGGCCACGACGGCCGCGGGCGGCAGGGTCAGGCAGGCGAGCAGCAGCCACTCGAAGCGCAACCCGGTGTTGCGCAGCACGTCGCGGGGGCGGGCGGCGCCCCGCCGGACCACCGCGGCGGCGCCGGCGAGGGCCAGCAGGAGGGCGGCCGGCGGCGTGGTGATCGCCATCCACGTGGGCAGGTAGTGGGGTGGAATCGACGGCCAGCGCACGATCTCGCCCTGAAAGAGCGTGGGTCCGTGATACGAATACCGGGTCAGCGCCGCGAACGCGTCGACGACGGCGAACGGGTCGCTCCAGAGCCAGGGGGCGACGGCGTAGCGCGTCCCCGCGGCGGCCAGCACGAAGACGGCCCCGGTGACCAGCGCGCGGCGGCGCCCGGCCGGGCCGCGGGCTTGCAGCAGGTCCAGCGCCCGCAGCCCCGGCACCGCCGCGAACAGCGCCAGCCCCATGACGCGCAGGTCGACCAGCACGCCGACGCCCGCGCCGCACAGCGCGAACGCCGCCGCCGTGTCGCGGCGAAAGGCGCGCTCCACCAGCCAGAGCGCGATCAGGAACGCCGCCAGGAACGGGACGTCCTTGGAGTTGAAGAACGAGTGGGCGTACAGCCGGGGATGGAGCAGGTAGAGCAGCAGGGCGAACAGGGCCAGCCGCCGGTCGGCGAACAGCCGGTGCGCGAGCAGCCAGCAGAAGAACCCGCCGGTGAGGAAGAACAGATGCGTCAGCAGGTGGCGGAGGAGGTGGACGGAGCGGCTGTCTGCGAGGCCCAGCAGGCGCTCCGCCAGGCGCAGCGGCGCTTCGAACGAGATGCCGTAGTACCGGGTGCTGTACTGGCCCAACTGACCGGTCAGGGAGCTGTCACCAACCATGGGGCCGTCACCAAGCACGTAGCGGGCCACCAAGCCCCCCCTGCGGCGCTCCTGGTGCTCGTCAGCCGACACTCCGTAGTCGTCGAGGACGGCCACGCCGACCGCCGCGAACACCGCCAGCACCACCAGCGCCGGCGCGGACGGTGCGCTGCGCGACGCCACGAAGCCGGCCGCCGGCCGCCACCGCCGCGGGAGCTCGGCGCCGAGAAGCGGCGTCAGCACTTTCTCGTTCACGGGTTTCCTCGCGCCGCGGACAGGTCGATGGTCGCCGCCACCCGCCGCCACCCGCCGGCTTCGCGAAACCAGCGGCCGGCGCGGAGCGCCCGGATCGGAAAGTCGGGCAGGGTGCGCCGCGCCAGGCACCGGCCGTCGAAGCGCACGCCGAAATAGCCGAAGGGGAAGCCCATCGCCAGCCATCCGCGTTCCCGGCGGCGCCTCGGGAGGTCGGCGGGGTCGGCGGGAACGACCTCCAGCAGAAACGTCTGCAGGGTGTCCTCCGGGCGGCACGACTCGCTGACCCAGGTCAGCGTCCGGCCGTCGAGATGGAGGTCGAACGCCGGCGACCGGAACAGCGGCTCGCCGGCCGCCGCGGCGCGGTACGCGGCGCGGTAGTGTTCGGCGGCCGCCTCGTCCACCCGGGAGAGGTCGACCGCCCTGACCGTGAGCACGGTGCTGCCGTAGACGCGGCGCGTGTAGAGGAGTTCCAACGAAGAGGACGGGAAGGGAGCCCTGGGGTGGCGGGCGGTCAAAATGAAGAAGTCGACCGCCCGACCGGCTTCGCCGGCGCGGACGATCCGGTTCCGCGCCGCGGCCGGGAGGATGGCCCGATTGTTCCACACCCACTGATCCCAGGCCAGGTGGAGCGTCGCACCGGGATGGCGCGCGAGCAGATGTTCCAGCCCTTCCCGGTACTCGGTCCCCAAATGCAACGTGTCGTACCGTGCGCGCAGGCGCTCCGGCGTCCAGCGGTCGACCAGGAAGTTGAAGTACGCCTCCTGGTAGGGATGCAGGCGCACGACGTCCACGGCCATGCCGGCCAGCGCCGCCGCCGCCAGGACACCCGTCGCGCGCCGCGCCCACGGCCGCCGCGCCGCGGCCAGCAGCCCGCGCAGGCCGCAGGCCGCCAGCAGGCACAGCGGCGCGTAGAGGAAGTACATGTGCCGCCAGCCGTTGTAGACGTTGGAGTGCAGCGCGACGACGGCCGCGGGCGGCAGCGTCAGGCAGGCGAGCAGCAGCCACTCGAAGCGCAACCCGGTGTTGCGCAGCACGTCGCGGGGGCGGGCTACGCCCCGCCGTATCACTACCGCGGCGCCGGCGAGGGCCAGCAGGAGGGCGGCCGGCGGCGTGGTGATCGCCATCCACGTGGGCAGGTAGTGGGGCGGAATCGACGGCCAGCGCACCAACTCGCCCTGAAAGAGGGTGGGGACGGGATACGGATGCCGCGCCAGCGTCATGAACGCGTCGCCGACGGCGAACGGGTCGCTCCAGAGCCAGGGAGCGGCGGCGTAGCGCGTCCCCGCGGCGGCCAGCACGAAGACGGCCCCGGTGACCAGCGCGCGGCGGCGCCCGGCCCGGCCGCGCGCTTGCAGCAGGTCCAGCGCCCGCAGCCCCGGAACCGCCGCGAACAGCGCCACCCCCATGATGCGCAGGTCGACCAGCACGCCGACGCCCGCGCCGCACAGCGCGAACGCCGCCGCGGTGTCCCGGCGGAAGGCGCGCTCCACCAGCCACAGCGCGATCAGGAACGCCGCCAGGAACGGGACGTCCGCGGGGTTGAAGAACGAGTGCCCGTACAGCCGGGGATGGAGCAGGTACAGCAGCAGGGCGAACAGGGCCAGCCGTCGGTCGCCGAACAGCCGGTGCGTCAGCAACCAGCAGAAGAACCCGCCGGTGAGGAAGAACAGGTGCATCAGCAGGTGGCGGAGGAGGTGGACGTCGCGGCTGTCGGTGAGGCCCAGCAGACGCTCCGCCAGGAGCAGCGGCGCTTCGAACGAGACGCCGTAGTACCGGTCGGAATCGGTCAGCAGGGGGCCGTCACCAAGCACGTAGCGGGCCGCCACGACCCCCCTGTTGCGCGACGTGGGCTCGTCACCCGCCACTCCGTAGTCGTCGAGGACGGCCACGCCCACCGCCGCGAACACCGCCAGCACGACCAGCGCCGGCGCGTTGCGCCCCGCCGCGAAGCCGGCCGCCGACCGCCACCGCCGCGGGAGCTCGGCGCCGGGGAGCGGCGCCAGCATTCTGCGCCTTGTGCGCCAGCGCAACGTCGCCATCCCTGTCATGCTGATGCTCGCGGATTCCGCCGTCTCACCGGCGCCGCGCCGCGGAGACGTCGATGGTCGTCGCCTCCCGCCGCCACTCGCCGGCTTCGCGGAACCAGCGGCCGGCGCGGAGCGCCCGGATCGGAAAGTCGGGCAGGGTGCGCCGCGCCAGGCACCGGCCGTCGAAGCGTACGCCGAAACGGCCGAATCGGAAGCCTGTTCCCACCCACCCGCGTTCCCGGCGGTCCACCGGGAGGTCGTCGGGGTCGACGGGAACGACCTCCAGCAGGAACGTCCGCCAGGTGTCCTCCGGGCGGCACGACCCGCTGACCCAGGTCAGGGTCCTGCCGTCGAGATGGAGGTCGAACGCCGGCGACCGGAACAGCGGCTCGCCGGCCGCCGCGGCGCGGTACGCGGCGCGGTAGTGTTCGGCGGCCGCCTCGTCCACCCGGGAGAGGTCGACCGCTCTGACCGTGAGCACGGTGCTGCCGTAGACGCGGCGCGTGTAGAGGCGGTCCAACGGAGGGGGAAAGGGAGCCCTGGGTCGGCGGGCGGAAGAGATGAAGAAGTCGACCGGCCGTCCGGCTTCGCCGGCGAGGACGATCCGCTCCCGCGCCGCGGGCGGGAGGATGTCCCGGGAATAGCTGACCGCGTCCACGTAGAGCGTCTCGTCGGGATGGCGGGCGAGCAGATACTCCAGCCCTTCCCGGCGCTCGGCCCCCCAGTACAACATTTCATACCGCGCGCGCAGACGCTCCGGCGTCCAGCGGTCGACCAGGAAGTTGAAGTACGCCGCCTGGTGGGGATGCAGGCGCACGACGTCCACGGCCATGCCGGCCAGCGCCGCCGCCGCCAGGACGCCCGCCGCACGCCGCGCCCACGGCCGCCGCGCGGCGGCCAGCAGCCCGCGCAGGCCGCACGCCGCCAGCAGGCACAGCGGCGCGTAGAGGAAGTACATCTGCCGCCAGCCGTCGTAGAGGTTGGAGTTCAGGGCCACGACGGCCGCGGGCGGCAGGGTCAGGCAGGCGAGCAGCAGCCACTCGAAGCGCAACCCGGTGTTGCGCAGCACGTCGCGGGGGCGGACGGCGCCCCGCCGGACCACCGCCGCGGCGCCGGCGAGGGCCAGCAGGAGGGTGGCCGGCGGCGTGGTGATCGCCATCCACGTGGGCAGGTAGTGGGGCGGAATCGACGGCCAGCGCACGATCTCGCCCTGAAAGAGCGTGCCCAGGTGGCGCGGATGCCGGGCCAGCGTCTCGAACGCGTCGACGACGGCGAGCGGGTCGCTCCAGAGCCAGGGGGCGACGGCGTAGCGCGTTCCCGCGGCGGCCAGCACGAAGGCGGCCCCGGTGACCGGCGCGCGGCGGCGCCCGGCCCTGTCGCGGGCCAGCAGCAGGTCCAGCGCCCGCAACCCCGGCACCGCCGCGAACAGCGCCAGCCCCATGACGCGCAGGTCGACCAGCACGCCGACGCCCGCGCCGCACAGCGCGAACGCCGCCGCGGTGTCCCGGCGGAAGGCGCGCTCCACCAGCCACAGCGCGATCATGAACGTCGCCAGGAACGGGACGTCCTTGCTGTTGAAGAACGAGTGGGCGTACAGCCGGGGATGGAGCAGGTAGAGCAGCAGGGCGAACAGGGCCAGCCGTCGGTCGGCGCACAGCCGGTGCGCCAGCAGCCAGCAGAAGAACCCGCCGGTGAGGAAGAACAGGTGGGTCAGCAGGTGGCGGAGGAGGTAGACGGCGCGGCTGTCGGCGAGGCCCAGCAGACGCTCGGCCAGGAGCAGCGGCGCTTCGAACGAGACGCCGTAGTACCGGTCGGCATCGGTCAGCAGGGCGCCGTCACCAAGCACGTAGCGGGCCGCCGTCTGCCCCATCCGGCGCTGCTCGTCCTCGTCAACCGACACTCCGTAGTCGTCGAGGACCGCCACGCCCACCGCCGCGAACACCGCCAGCACGATCATCGCCGGCGCGTTGCGTCCCGCCGCGAAGCCGGCCGCCGGCCGCCACCGCCGCGGGAACTCGGAGCCGGGGAGCGGCGTCAGGCTCCAACGCCGGACAAGGGGCACCTGCCGATTTTACAAGGTACGGTCGCAAACCCCGGACCCTTCGGCGCCGCGTGCGATCATCCCGACGGCGGCGATGCCGATGACGGGCCGGAAGGCCGCCCGAGGTGGCTGCAGTCGGTTCCGCCTCTCGGGCGGTCGGGCCTCCGGTCCTCCGGCGGCCCGACGTCGCGGGCGGTGTTCCTGTCGTAGTCGCCCCGGTCGTACAGGAACACGCGCCGACTGTCCGGGGTCAGCAGGGTCGCCCCGGCCACGCGCTCGTGGGTCACGACGAAGCCGGGACGGCACGGTCGGGGCCGAGTAAGGAAAACCGTAGAAAAACGGCTCCGCGCGAGATAGTACATCAGTGGATAGGGCGACCTGAGCGCGGGGACGGGGATGGGGTCGTCCCAGCTCATGTACACCGGATGTCCCTCCGTCATCCGGCGGATGTTCTCGAAGTCGGACGTCAGCGCTTCGTGTTTCCTGACGGCCTCGGCGTCATGGCCCACGCCGCTCATGTCCCGGCTCGACAGGACGAAGATCGCCGCGGCGGCGGCGGACAGAACGACGGCCGCGCGGTCTCCCGCCAGCCGGCGCAGCCCCGCCGCCGCGGCGGCGAAGACGACCAGCGGAACGCCGACGTGGAACAGGACGTAGTAATCATGGTACGCGGTCTGGTGACGCATCGGCAACGACCAGCAGAAGCCGGACAGCGCCAGGACGGCGGCCGGGAACCACCAGCCGCGGGCGAACGGCAGGACGGCCAGGGCCGCCGCGGTCATGACGACGCCGGCGGCGAGGGCCCGCGGCGGGTGCGGATCGTCGCCCGGCCGGTGCGGTGTTCCGTCCGACTCGAAGCCGCGGAGCAGGGCCCAGGGGATGGACGACGTGCCGATGCGCCGGAACTCTTCCTCCAGGAAGGGGCGCCACTGCACGTGTTGATAGTGGTACCCGGTGCGAAAATGCAGGGAACGGACGCTCGGCAGGTCCATCCATGCCTGCTTGCCGCCCATGCCGGCGTATTCGTTGGCGAGGTTGAACGTCAGAAGCGATGCGAAGAACGACAGCGTCACGGCGCCGAGAATCAGGCAGTGGTCTTCGGTTACCGGGTTGTGACGGAAAATCCCTGAAAAGGTGTGCAGGTGCGGCGGGCACGTGCCGATACGTGGATCATGGCGCGCAAGCAGGCCGGCCGCGGCGATTCGACCGGTTCCCGGCGGCAGCGGGACCCTCGGGACGTGCGGATCATCGAACGTCTCGAACGAGACAAGGCGCGGCTGATCGAGGAGCGGGACCACTGGAAGCGCCGCAGCGAGCATCTGGAGAAGGAGCTCGAGGCGGCGCAGCGCGCCAGCCGCCGGCAGGCGGCCCCCTTCGCCAAGGACCGTCCGCAGGGCTGCGGCGGGCGCCCCGGCCGGCGCGCCGGGGCGGAGTATGGAAAGCAGGGGCGCCGCCGGCCGCCGACGCGGGTTGACGAGACGCACGCGGCGCCGGCCCCGACGACGTGTCCGGACTGCGGCAAGGCGGTCGTGGTGACCCGCACGGCGTCGCAGTATCAGGAAGACCTGCCGGAGGTGCGTCCTCTCGTGCGGCGCTTCGACGTCGAGGTGGGTCATTGCTCGGCGTGCCGGCGGCGGGTGCAGGGCCGGCACGCTCTGCAGACTTCCGACGCGTTGGGCGCGGCCTCCGTCCAACTGGGTCCGAACGTGGCCGCGCTGGTCGTCGAACTGCACACCGAACTGGGCATGCCGCTGGAGAAGGTCGTCCGCGTTCTGCGCACCCGGTTCGGCCTGCACGTGACCAAGGGCGCCGTGGTCCGGCTGCTGCACCGCACCGGCGCCATGGCGGCGCCGGCGTATGCGAAGCTGTGCGAGCAGGTCCGTTGCAGTCCGGTGGTCACGCCGGACGAGACCGGCTGGCGGGTGAAGGCGGTCAAGCACTGGCTGTGGGCCTTCACCACGCCGGAGACGACGGTCTACGCCATCTGCGAGGGCCGGGGGTTCAAGGAGGCCGCGAAGATTCTCGGCCCCGACTTCGCCGGCGTGCTGGTGCGGGACGGGTGGGTCGCCTACCGCGGCTTCAAGAACGCGCCGCACCAGACGTGCCTGGCCCACCTGCTGCGGCGGTGCAAGCACTTGCAGGCCGCGCATCCCGACAGCCCCTGGGCGGGCGAAGTGCAGGCGGTCCTGCAGGACGGCCTCGCCCTGCGGGACCGCGCGAACGCGGACGAGATCGGCGAGCACGGCCTGGCGTCGGCCCGCGGACGACTCGTCGCCCGGCTCGAACGCCTGCTCGCCGACCCGCCGCCGTTGGCCGACGCCGAGCGCTTCGCCAAGCACCTGACCAACGAGTTCCCGGCCGTGTTCCTCTTCCTCTGCGACCCGTCCATCGACGCCACCAACTGGCGCGCCGAACAGGCCATCCGACCCGCGGTGGTCACCCGCAAGGTGTGCGGCGGCAACCGCACCCGGCGCGGGGCCAACACCCAGCAGGTGCTGGCCAGCGTCGTGCGTACCGCCCGCCAACGCGGACTCGACCTGCGCGCGCTGATCACCACCCTGCTCTGCGCTCCCAAACCCGTCGAACCCGAAGCCCTGGCCCTGCCGCCGCCCGCCTGACGGCGGCAGGCCCGGCCGACCCCGCTCCGCACCCCGTCTCACGCCGAGCCGCGGCCCCCGTGCGCCCGTCGCGCGACGGGCTCGGCGCCGGAACCCCGGAAGAACCGGAGGCGCGCCGCCAGACGTAACGTCCGCTCCGGCCGCGCGCGGCGCTTTTGACAATCTGGCCCGGCCGCCCGTGGCAACCGACGAACAACGCCGTCAGGCGGGATGCATCGCCGCTCGAAGGCAGCGGGGACTTCGCCACGCGCTGCCAAGGCGACCAATTTGCACCGTCGCAACTTTCCGTCGGCCGCAGCCATTCGGTCGCATTTCACTGAGCAAAACCGGTCCCGCAACCCGGTAACCGAATACAGGCAGTGCCGCGGTCGGGGCAGGCCGCTCCCTCCCTCACCCCTCGCGCGCGCCAGACCCAGCACGACGAAGGCCGCCACCACCGCGAGGACGTGCCAGCCCAAAAGCAAGGCGGCGCACGCCTTGACGAGCAACTGCCGGAAGCGGCCGTCCTGAAGGAACACGACGACGCCGTGGAACGTCAGCAGCACGCCGAACAGGTTCGGCATGGTTTGGGAGTGGATCATGTCGTTGTAATACAGGCCGTAATACGAAGAGAACGCCAGCAGGGTGGCGGTCAAGGCGGTCCACCGGCTGGCCGCCAGCCGGGACGTCGCCAGGTACGCCAGCACCGCGGCCGCGGCGAAGAACCCGAGCATCAGCATCCTGGCGGCGTGGAGCCGCAGCGACTGATCGCCGCGGAAGGGCGACGTGGCCAGCGCGATCAGCGCATAGCCGCCCACGGGGAAGCGGTTGTACATGGCGTAACCGCTCGCGTTCGCGTTCAGGTACCTGACCATCAGGAAGTGATGGGCGGGCGAGAGGTTCACGGCGACGGCCATGTGCTCGGCCGACACGCGGTCGTGATGGCCCGGCCGGTAGAAGTGGCCCCGGTCGTTGCCGAACAGGAAGACGGTGGACAACGCCGCCAGCAGCAGCACCAGGGGCGCCGCCGCCGCGGGACGGAGGACCGGACGCGGGACGGACATCGGCGCAATTCTACCGCGGCGTGGCCCGCCCGATCTATCATGTGCCGTGCACGACGGAGGCCGGGCGCGCCGCGCCGCGCCCGGCGGCCTGCCCCACGGACGACCGCCTGACGCACGGAGAGAAGCCATGACCACGAACCAGGACTGGTGGCCGAATCAGCTCGACCTGAAGGCCCTTCGCAGGAACACTTCCGAATCGGACCCGCCGGGCGGGGACTTCGACTACGCCGCGGCGTTCAGGAGCGTCGACGTCGAAGAACTGAAGAACGACGTCGAGCGGGTGATGACGACGTCGCAGGACTGGTGGCCGGCGGACTACGGCCACTACGGGCCGCTCTTCATCCGCATGACGTGGCACGCCGCCGGCACGTACCGCATCACCGACGGCCGCGGCGGCGGCGGCTCGGGCCACCAGCGCTTCGCGCCCCTGAACAGCTGGCCCGACAACGGCAACCTGGACAAGGCGCGCCGCCTGCTCTGGCCGGTCAAGCGGAAGTACGGGCGCAGCCTGTCGTGGGCCGACCTGATCATCTTCGCCGGCAACTGCGCCCTGGAGTCGATGGGGTTCCGGACGTTCGGGTTCGCCTTCGGCCGCCCCGACGTCTGGGAGGCCGACGAGACCGACTGGGGGGCCGAGACCACCTGGCTCGCGGACGAGCGCCACGACGCGGACGGCGAACTGCAGGGCCCGCTCGGCGCCGACCACATGGGGCTGATCTACGTGAACCCGGAGGGGCCGGGCGGCAACCCGGACCCCGCGGCGGCCGCCCGCTACATCCGCAACACGTTCGCCCGCATGGCGATGAACGACGAGGAGACGGTGGCGCTGATCGCCGGCGGCCACACCTTCGGCAAGGCGCACGGCGCGGGCCCCGAGTCGCGCGTCGGCCCCGAACCCGAGGGCGCCGGCGTGGAGGCGCAGGGCCTCGGCTGGCGCAGCAGCCACGGCAGCGGCAAGGCCGGCGACGCGATCACCAGCGGCCTGGAGGGCGCCTGGACCCGGCATCCGACGCGCTGGGACAACGAGTTCATGGAGAACCTGCACAACCACGAGTGGGAGCTGACGAAGAGTCCCGCCGGCAAGTCGCAGTACGCTCCCGTGGACGCGGCCGCCGTGGCCACGGTGCCGGACGCGCACGATCCCGCCCGGAAGCACCCCCCGATGATGCTCACGACGGACCTCTCGCTACGGGTGGACCCGGTCTACGCGCCGATTTCCAGGCGCTTCCTCGAGAACCCGGCGGAGCTCGAAGAAGCGTTCGCCAAGGCGTGGTTCAAGCTGCTCCACCGCGACATGGGGCCGCGCAGCCGGTATCTCGGGCCGCTGGTCCCCGCCGAGCCGCAGTTGTGGCAGGACCCGGTGCCCGACGTCGACCACGAGCTGATCGACGGGCAGGACGAGGCGGAGCTCGAGGGCAGGGTCCTGGCCTCCGGCTTGTCCGTGCCGCGGCTGGTGGCGACCGCCTGGGCGTCGGCGGCGACGTTCCGCGGCACCGACAAGCGCGGCGGCGCGAACGGAGCCCGCCTGCGCCTCGCGCCGCAGAAGGACTGGGAGGTGAACGACCCGGCCGAGCTGGCGCGCGCGCTGCGGACGCTGGAGGGAATACGGGCGGAGTTCAACGCCGCGCAGACCGGCGGAAAGCGGGTCTCCCTGGCCGACCTGATCGTCCTGGCCGGATGCGCGGGCGTCGAGCAGGCCGCGCGCGACGCCGGGCTCGACGTGCAGGTCCCCTTCGCGCCCGGGCGCACGGACGCCTCGCAGGAGTGGACGGACGTGGAGTCGTTCGCCGTGCTCGAACCCACGGCGGACGGGTTCCGCAACTACGCCCGGGACGGCGGCGGAGCGTCCGCGGCGAAGCGGCTCGTGGAGCGGGCCTGCCTGCTGACCCTGACCGCGCCCGAGATGACGGCGCTGGTCGGGGGGATGCGCGTCCTGAACGCCAACGCGGGGCGGTCGGCGCACGGCGTCCTCACGGATCGGCCGGGGGCGCTGACCAACGACTTCTTCGTGAACCTGCTCGACGTGAACACCGAGTGGCGGCGGTCCTCGGCCGAGGGCGTGTTCGAGGGCGTGTCCTCCGGCGCCGTCCGGTGGACCGCCACCGAGGTGGACCTGGTCTTCGGTTCGAACTCCGAGCTGCGGGCCCTCGCGGAAGTCTACGCGTGCGCCGACGGGCAGGAGGCGTTCGCGCGCGACTTCGCGGCCGCCTGGGGCAAGGTGATGAACCTCGACCGCTACGACCTCGCCTGATCCGGGAGTCCGCGCCGTTCTTGCGGCGCGGACCCCGCCCGCCAATCGTCGCCTGACGGCTCCGCTCGGCGCCCAACCGGGCCCGCAGGAGTCCGCGCCGTTCCACGGCGCGGACTCCTCAGGCGGACGCCTCCACGCGGACCGTGACGACGTCGGTCCCGTGATACTGCTGGTGGCGCACGGACGAGGCCAGGTGCCGGAGCAGCCGCAACGACACTTCCTGCTCGGCCCGCTGGCCGGCCACGCGGTCCCCGAGCAGCGAGATGCGGTCCTCGATGTTCGACTCCTCGGTGGCCGCGACGAACTCCAGCTCGGCGGCGCGGCCGTCGGCGCGGGCGCTGATCCGCAACTGCCGCTTCCCGCTTTCCTCGTCCTGCCGGATGAGCGAGAGCAGCGTCTCCTCGCCCACCGCGCGCAGCCGGTCCGTCATCGCCTCGCTCCAGCCGCGGGCCGCGGCGAACTCGGCGAGGAACTTGTCGATCGCCGGCCAGGCGCCCGTGCTCAGGGCGGTCCGGAGACGGTGCGGCCGGGGCCGGGTCAGCTCCAGGAACAGCGTCATGACGATCGCCGCGAGACCGCCGGCGGTCATCCCGTTCTCCAGCAGTCCGCTCCAGGCGCCCAGCCGGTCGGCGAAGAGCAGCCCGTTCTGGAAGCCGAGGCCGATCCAGAACCCGACGCCGGCCACGATCCCCTTGCGGTAGTCGACGCCGTCCTCGACCACCACCCGCATGCCGAGCACGAACAGGGTGGACATCAGCACGATGGTGTACGCCCCCGCCACCGGACCCGGGATGGCGAGAATGAGCGCCATGAACTTGGGGAGGAAGGCCAGCACGACGAAGAGGGCGCCGACGCAGATGCCGACGGCGCGGGAGGCGACCCCGGTGATGTCGGTCACCGAGACGCTCGACGAATAGGTCGTGTTCGGGACCGTGGCCGCGAGGCCCGACAGCAGGTTGCCCACGCCGTCGGCGGTGACCGCGCCCTGCACGACGCGGTAGTCGGTGGCCCGCCGCTGCCGCCGCGACACGCGCTGAATGGCGACGCTGTCGCCGATGGTCTCGATGGCTCCGATCAGGGTGACGAACACGAACGCCGGCAGCAGCGACCAGAACGCGGGGCCGAAGTGCAGGTCGAACCCCGGCCAGCCGCCCGCCGGCAGTCCGACCCAGCCCGCCTCGGCGACGAGCCGCGTGTCGTACAGCCCGAACGCGCCGGCCGCCGCGCAGCCGCCGGCGATGCCGATGACCGGCGCCCACAGGCGCACGACGCCGGTGGCGCGCAGCGTGACCCCGACCGTGACGACCAGCGTCGCGATCACGCTGACCGGCGCGGCGGCCGGCGGCGAGCCTTCCGGCACGTTGCCGAGCATGCCGAACATGATCGGCATCAGCGTGACCGGGATCAGCATGATCACCGTGCCGCACACCGTCGGCGTGAGCACCCGCCGCAGCAGCGACAACTGCGTGGCGAGCCCGAACTGGAACAGCGCGGAGAGGGTGACCAGCGTCGCCAGCAGCGCCGGGCCGCCCTCGGCGAGGGCGGTTACGCAGACCGCGATGAAGGCGGCCGACGTCCCCATCAACAGCACGTGGCCGGAGCCGACGCGTCCGACCCGCACGGCCTGGAGCACGGTCGTGACGCCGCTGATCGCGAGCGCCGCGAACGCCGCCCACGACAGGAAGTCCTCGCCGCCTTCCGCGGCGCGCACCACGATGGCCGGCGTCAGGACGATGCCGGCCACGGTGAGCATCGCGAACTGAAAACCCAGGCCCAGGGCGAGCGCGGGCGGCGGCTGCTCCTCGGGCTCGTAGCGCACGTCCCTTGCGCCGACGGCGGTCTTCGAAGTCATGGTGACGTATGCTACCCCGTTCCGCGGGCGGAGCGGAGGCTGATAAGCTGAACGCCGAATTGGCGAACGATCCCGCCGGCGCTCCGAGCGGCCGCCTCCCCGCGCCGCGCTGGCGGACGCCCGCGATCGTCCTGGCCGCGGCCTGCGCCGTTGCGATGCTCGGGTTCGGCGCGCGCTCGATCTTCGGACTCTTCCTGGAGCCGATGACCACGGCGCGCGGCTGGGGCCGCGAGACGTTCGCGCTGGCCCTGGCGATCCAGAACCTGACGTGGGGTCTGGCCCTGCCGTTCGCCGGCGGCCTGAGCGACCGGTTCGGGCCGCCGCGGGTGCTGGCGGCGGGCGCGGCGGTCTACGCGGCCGGCATCTGGGGCATGACGATCGCCGAGAGCGCCCCGGTGCTGCACCTGACGGCCGGCGTCCTGGTGGGCGTCGGGGTGGCGTTCACCGCCTTCTCCCTCGCGCTCGCCGCCATGGCCAGGGTGGTCGGCCCCGAGCGCCGCTCCCTCGCCCTGGGCCTGGGGACGGCGGCGGGGTCCTCGGGGCAGGTGGTCTTCTCGCCGCTCGGCCAGGCGTTCATTTCCGCCAGCGGGTGGGAGACCGCGCTGCTGTTCCTGGCCGGCTCGACGCTGCTGATCGCGCCGCTGGCCTTCGTGCTGCCGGGCTCGCCCGCCGCGCGCGGCGGGCCGCCGCCGGCCGAACAGCCGCTGCCGGCCGCCCTGCGCGAGGCGTTCGGCCACCGCGGCTACGCGCTGCTGACCGCCGGCTTCTTCGTCTGCGGCTTCCACGTCGCGTTCATCACGGTGCACTTCCCGGCCTGGGTCCGCGACGTCGGGCTCCCGGCCTCGGTCGGCGCGGGGGCGATCGCGGTCATCGGCCTGTTCAACGTCCTCGGCTCGCTCGCGTCCGGCGCCGCCGGCCAGCGCTGGAGCAGGAAGCGCGGGTTGAGCGCCATCTACGCGGCGCGCGCTGCGGCCATCGCGGCGCTGCTGCTGCTGCCGAAGACGGCCGCGGTCGTCTACCTGTTCGCCGGCGTCATGGGCCTGCTGTGGCTCTCGACGGTGCCGCTGACCACCGGGATCGTCGGGCGGATCTTCGGCGTGCGCTACCTGGCCACGCTGTTCGGGGTGGTCTTCCTCGGCCACCAGGTCGGCAGCTTCCTCGGAGTCTGGCTGGGCGGGTGGCTCCACGACGCCACCGGGTCCTACGACGGCGTGTGGTGGGCCGGCGCGGCCCTGGGTCTCGCCGCCGCCGTGATCCACCTGCCGATCGACGAGCGGCCCCTCGTCCGGCGCCCGGAGGCCGCGCCGGCCGGTTCCGGGACGCCCTGACCGCGGGTGCCGCGGGCGCCGGCGCGCTCCCGGCGACTCCGAGCGCCGGGCGGTCGAACCCCGGAACGGTCCGCGCGGCGCGCGGGGCGGCGGCCGGGCCGGAAGGCAGGCGCCGATCCCGCTGGCGCGGGCTTCCCGGCCGCGCTACCATCGGCAGTTGCGATGCGCCGACGCCCGATCGGTCCGCGGACGCTCGTCCTCGCCGCGCTCGGCGGCGCGCTGCTGGCGGTCAGCGTCTCGGCGCAGCCCTTCCTGGGCTTCGGCGCGTGGGGGCGCCCCAACCTGCGCTACGACGGGGAGTTCACCTTCGTGCGCCTGCGCTGGGACCGCGGCGAGTTCGGCGCCCGGGTGTACGGCCGCGGACGCATGATGTGGGCGCACGAGTTCCCGCGGGCCGAGCAGCACCTGATGACGCTGCTCGCCGACTTCACCACCGTCGACGCGAAGGACACCGGCAGCCTGATCCTGCCGCTCGACGACCCGCAGCTCTTCCGGCACCCGATCGCCCTGATGCAGGAGCCGGGCTTCTGGGCGATGACCGACCGGCAGGCCGAGCGGCTCCGGGAGTACCTGCTCAAGGGCGGCTTCGTCATCTTCAACGACTTCGAAGGCCGGCAGTGGGAGAACTTCGAGGCGCAGATGCGCCGCGTGCTCCCGGAGGGCCGCTGGCTGCGGCTCGACCCGGGCCACCGCATCTTCGACACCTTCTTCAAGGTGGAGGAGCTGGATCTCCCCAACCCGTACAACCACCACCTCGCCGGCCTCGTCCCGGAGTACTTCGGCCTCTTCGAAGACAACGACCCCGAGGGGCGGCTGATGTCCATCGCCTGCTACAACACCAACCTGGCCGAGTTCTGGCAGTCGGGCGGAACCGGGTTCTTCCCCATCGAGCCGATGAACAACGGCTTCGAGCTGGGGATCAACTACATGGTGTACGGGCTGACGCACTAGCGCCCACCAGGCGTCGCCTTGCGGCTCCGCTCGGCGCCCAGCCGACCGCTTCAGGAGTCCGCGCCGTTCCACGGCGCAGACCCCGCCCGCCAATCGTCGCCTGACGGCTCCGCTCGGCGCCCAACCAGGCCCGCAGGAGTCCGCGCCGTTCCACGGCGCAGACCCCGCCCGCCAATCGTCGCCTGACGGCTCCGCTCGGCGCCCAACCAAGCCCGCAGGAGTCCGCGCCGTTCCACGGCGCAGACTCCTGGCCGGCGGGCCGGTCCGGCACGCTACGGCGTCCGGACGACGGCCTCGCGCCCGGACGCCGAGTCAGAACCCGACCATCGTCTGCAGGTAGAAGAAGTCCGCCGTGTCCACCGCGAAGCCGGCGTCGCGCAGGTAGGCGCCGCCGAAGAAGCGGCCGTAGCCCGCCTCCAGGCCGAACGGTCCGGCCGGAAGCCGGACGGTGACGTCGAGCTCGGCGCCGACGCGCGGCGAGAGGGGCGCGTCGGCGGCCCGGTGGACGGCGGCGCCGGCGGCGTCGTACCAGGCGTCGGCGCCGGGGGAAAGCAGGACGAAGTCCTGCAGGGCGACCCGCAGCCGCGCGCGGCGCGGCAGCGCCGCCTCGGCCGTGACCTCGACGTTGCGCAGGTTCTGCAGCGCGAAGAAGTCCATGTAGCCGTAGTACGCGTGGCCCAGCGGGTAGAGCTGATCGAACGTGCCGTGGACGCCGTCGGCCGGGTCGTCGTCGCCGCTGCCGAGGTTGAACGCCGCGCCGAGCTTCAGCCGGCCCGGCAGGCCGGTCGCGTACGAGCCGCCGGCGTGGACCAGCGCGGCGCGGTGTTCGAGACCGCCGTGGCGGCCGGTCTGGACGGCCGCCTCGCCGTCGAACGCCCACGGCCCGCGGCGCGTGTCGACGCGCGCGCCGGCGGTGCGCACGGCGTCGTCGAAGCCCGCGGCGCGGCGCAGCAGCCAGTACCCCTCGACGGTGGAGCCGGCGATCAGCGCGGTGTCCGTGTAGTAGACGCCGTGAAGCTGGCTGTTGAACATCCGGCTCCCGGTCGGCCCGTGGCCGTTGAAGGCCGTCGGGGTGACCGGGACGAGGCGGGTGGCGAAGACGTCGAGCCGGCGGCCCGGCCCGGCGCCGACGCCGACCCGGGCGCCGTCGAACACGCGCGCGGTGTTGACCCATTCGAGCGGCGAGACCATCCGCTGGGCGCCGTAGACCAGTTTCTGGCGCCCGATGCGCAGCGTGAGCGGAACCGCTCCCGACGCCGGCGACCCGACGTCCAGGTACGCCTGGTGGACGTCGAGCTCGTCGGCGAAGACGTTCGGCGTCCGCGTCTCGCTGATCGCCCGCTCGCCGTGGATGCGGGCGTCCTGCAGCTCGACGACGCCGCCGATCCGGTCGTTCGGCTCCCAGGTCAGATCGAAACGGAACCGCGAGAGCAGGTAGTCCTCGTCGTTGCCGGGGAGGGCGCCGTCGAACCTGGCGTTGCGCCGGCTCTCGGTCCGCAGCCGAAGCTGCGAGCCCATCGTGAGGCCCGGCAGGAGCTCGCGCCGGCCGGACGATTCCTCGATCGCCGTCCGGGCCGTCGAAGCCGCCGCCGGGGGGACCGCCGAGGCGTCCCGCGCGCTGTCGCCGGCGGCGGCGCCGGGCGCGGCGGACGCCGGGCGCGGCGTTTCGGGAGCCGGCGGCGCGTCGGCGCCGTCATCGGCGCCGGCCGCCACCGCCGGCGCGAAGCCGGCCGTCAGGCAGAGCGCGAGCGCCGCGGCGCGAGAGCGAGAGAGATGCGTGGACTTCACCGCGGGAACCGGGTCGTGAACAGCCATGCGCCACCGGTGCAGCAAGACACATGCCATTCTCGCGGACCCCGTCCGGCGTGCGTTCGGCAGTCGAGCGGCAGGACCGGCCGGGAGGTCTTCGCCGCCCGGCCTCTACAGGCGTGTTGCAGGGCCGGGCGCCTTCCGACGTTTTTGCAGTCGAAGCCGTGGAGGCCGCCCTCCCGAAGCGGTAGCCAGGCCTGGATTCGATGCCCGAGCCGCCTTCGGTCTGCTCGAAGACTTCCCGGTTCGGCGCTTCACGTCATCGTGAACGGCTTCGATGAGGCCGCGGCGCGGCGCCCACGGCCGCGGCGGGCCGAAAACGGTCCGGCCCGGCCGAGCGCGGCGACGACCGTGTCGGTGGAAAGGCAAGTCTCGACATTCCTGTAGCCCGGCGGCATGGTCGCGGCGGGCGCGCCCCCCGCGCCCCGGATACGCCGCAAGTCCTTGTCCGGAAAGCGGTTGGAGAGACAGGCGCAGTCCCCTCGCAGACTTGGCCCGTTTCTTGCTTCCTCCTTCGCCGAGTCGGGAAGCGTTGCGTTTCCCGCTCGTTCGGGCGTCGGAGGCGCCGCGCACATGGAAGTCACCGGAAAGGCAACGCGGATTCGGCTGTTCAGCGTCGACACCCCGCAGATGCGCGCGTTCCACATGACGTGGTTCGCGTTCTTCCTCTGCTTCTTCTCCTGGTTCGGCATCGCGCCGCTGATGAAGATCGTCCGCGACGAGATGGCCCTGACCCAGTCGCAGATCGGCTGGCTGGTCATCGGGTCGGTCTCCCTCACCGTCGTCGGCCGGCTGTTCGTCGGCTGGCTGTGCGACCGCATCGGGCCGCGGCGGGCCTACACCTGGCTGCTCCTCGCCGGCTCGCTCCCGGTGATGGGCATCGGCCTCGCGGAGGACTTCCGGACGTTCCTGATCTTCCGGGTGCTGATCGGGATCATCGGCGCGTCGTTCGTGATCACGCAGTACCACACGTCGGTGATGTTCGCCCCGAACGTCGTCGGCACGGCCAACGCCACCACCGCGGGGTGGGGCAACCTGGGCGGCGGCGTGACGCAGCTCGTCATGCCCGTCGTGCTCGGCGTCCTGACGGCCGGCGCCTACGTCCCCTTCACGAACGTCCAGTTGCTGCCCGGCCTGGGGTTGAGCGACGCCGCCGGCTGGCGGCTGGCGATGGCGCTCGCCGGCGCGACGTGCGCCCTGGCCGGCGCGGCCTACTGGTTCCTGACGCAGGACGCGCCGGAGGGCGACTACCGGGAACTGCGCGCGGCCGGCAAGCTGCCGCCGAAGCGGAGCGTGAAGGGCTCGTTCGCGCGGGCGGCGAAGGATTCCCGGGTCTGGGCGCTGTTCGTCATCTACGGCGCCTGCTTCGGCATCGAGCTGACCGTCAACAACGTCCTCGCCCTCTACTTCATCGACTACTTCGACTTCTTCTCGTCGATGAGCGCCGTGCAGGCGGTGCAGTGGGCGGGCGCGGCGGCGATGCTCTTCGGCCTGATGAACGTCTTCGCCCGCACCCTCGGGGGCGCGATGGGCGACCTGTTCGGCCGCCGCTGGGGGCTCTCGGGCCGCGTGCGCTGGCTGTTCATGGCGCTCTTCGCCGAGGGGCTGGCCCTGATGGCGTTCTCGCAGATGCCGGTGCTGGCCCTGGCCGTCCCCGCGCTGATCGTCTTCAGCCTGTTCGTGCAGATGTCCGAGGGAGCGACCTTCTCGGTGGTGCCGTTCATCGACAGGAAGGCGCTCGGGTCGGTGGCCGGCATCGTCGGAGCGGGCGGCAACGCCGGCGCCGTGGCGGCCGGATTCCTCTTCCGCGGCGCCGTCCCGTGGCCTACCGCGTTCCTCGTCATCGGCGCGCTGGTGACGGTGACCGCGTTCCTCGCCTTCGCGGTGCGTTTCGACGGCGAGACGGAGACCGAGGCGCGGACGGCCCTCGACGCGGCGCTGGCCGAGCGGCGGGCCGGGGTCGCGGGCGCCGGCGAAGCGGAACCGGTCGGGGCCGGCTAGGAGTCTGCGTCGATCGGCGCCCAACCAACCCTCCGGGAGTCCGCGCCGTTCCGCGGCGCGGACTCCCGGGCCGACGAATCAGGGAGACGGGAAAGGACGATGGTCAACCCGGCGGAAGTCTGGAAATCGAAGAAGCACGGCTTCGACGTCTGGCCCGACGTGCTGCGCCACGCCGCGGCGCGCACGCCGATGGGCGAGATCGAAACTCCCGACCTCGAGCGCATGAAGTGGCACGGCTTCTTCTACCGCAAGCGGGACGCGCCGGGCCGCTACATGAACCGGATCCGCGTCACGGCGGGGGAGCTGACCTCCGATCAGGCGCGCGAGATCGCGGCGATCGCCTGCGAACACGGCCACGGCATCGTCGACGTCACCACCCGCGCCAACCTGCAGGTGCAGGGGCTCGGCGTCGAGCGCCTGCCCGAGGTCGCCGAGCGGCTCGCCGCGGCCGGCCTGACCTCGAAGCAGACCGGCCACGACAACGTCCGCAACGTCTTCGCGCACCCGTTCAGCGGCCTGTCGCCCGGCGAGCTGATCGACACGCGGCGCCTCTGCCGCGACGTGACCGCCCTGTTCCTCGACAGCCGCGACTACTCCGACCTGCCGCGCAAGTTCAACGTCTGCCTCAACGGCACGGCCGAGCACTCGGTCCACTTCTGGACCCAGGACCTGAGCTTCCTCGCCTGCCGGGTCGGCGGCGAGGTCCTGTTCCAGGTGCTCGTGGCCGGCACGCAGGGGCAGAACCCGAGCCTGGCGCGGCTCCTGCCGGTGCTGGTCCCCCCGGACCAGGTCGTGGCGGTCACCGCCGCGCTGCTCGACCTGTTCCGCGCCCGGGGCTCGCGCGAGAACCGCCACCGGGCCCGCCTGCGGTACCTCGTCGAGCGGATCGGCATCGACGCCGTCCGGGCCTGGGTCGAAGAGCGGGCGGCCCTGCGCCCGTGGCCGGACCTGCCCGCCCCGGAGCCGGCGGCCCGCAACGACGACCTCGTGGGCTGGTTCCCGCAGGCGCAGGCCGACCGGTGGACCATGGGCCTGTGCGTCCCGCTGGGCCGACTGAGCTGGCGGCAGCTCGAGGGGCTGGCGGTGCTCGCGAAACGCTGGGGCAGCGGCCGGCTGCGGACGACCCACGAGCAGGGAATCGCGGTCATCGACGTCCCGGGCGGCTTCCGCGAGGCGGCGGCCACCGACGCCGCCGCGGTCGGGCTGAGCATGCACGCCGACACGCTGGCCCGCAACACGGTGGCGTGCACGGGGACGCAGTTCTGCAACATCGCGGTGACCGAGACCAAGGGCGCCATGTTCCGCCTGATCGACACGCTGCGCCGGCGGACGCTCGCCCTGCACGGCATCCGCATCCACATGAGCGGCTGCCCGTCGAGCTGCGCGCAGCACTTCACGGCCGACGTCGGCCTGAAGGGCGTCCGGGTGCGGCGGCTCCTCGGCGCGCGGGAGGGCTTCGACGTCTATCTCGGCGGCGGGGTGGCCGGCGACGTCCACCTCGGGCTGCGCTACCGGCTCGGCGTGGACGTCGACCAGCTTCCGCTCGTCATCGAGGAGGTGGTCGACGAGTACTACCTCCGGCGCCGGGCGGGGCAGACCTTCAGCGCCTACTGGCGCGCGCGGCTCCGCGAGGCCGAGGCCGCGAAGGTGGGCGAGGACGAATACCGGCCGGAGACCTGGGTCTGCGAGCGCTGCGGACACCGCCACCGGGGCGAGGACCCGCCGGTGTTCTGTCCCGGCTGCGCCGGCGTCCGCCGACTCTTCGCGCGGGTCGAGGACGACGCCGCGGCCCCGCCCGCCGCGCCCGCCGGGACTCCGCCCGCCCGCGGCGACGGCTTCGTGTTCGCCGCCCGCGAGGCCGCCCTCGGCGAGGGCGGCGCGGCGGCCGTCGACGTCGGGGGCCACGCCTGCGCGCTGTTCCGGGTCGACGGCCGCGTGCGGGCGTTCGACGGCCTGTGCCCGCACGCGGGAGGACCGCTGGCGGAGGGCGCGGTCGACAAGGGGATCGTCACCTGCCCGTGGCACGGCTGGACGTTCGACGCCCGCACCGGCCGCGGCCTGGACCCGGCCGGCCGCGACCTCGCGCAACACCCGACCCTCGTCGAAGACGGCGCCGTCTACGTGAAGCTCCGCCGGGACGCGGCGGCGGCGGAGCCGTCCCGTTGACCGCCGCGGGCCGCGCCGCGCCGGCCGGGTCGGGGCCCTCCCCCGCGCCGGAGCCGGGTCCGGCGGCGGCGGCGCTCGTCGACCGCTACCTGGAGGAGCAGCAAGTCACCGCCGCGGAGCGCTTCGCGCGGGCGCACGACGCCGCCCGCGCCGGCGGCCCGGCCCTCGCGGAACGCTATTCGGCCCTCCTGCCGGCCACGCCGCCGGCCGCCGGACAGCAGTACGCCTTCGACGTGGACCTCGACGCCTGCTCGGGCTGCAAGTCGTGCGTCGCCGCCTGCCACGCGCTGAACGGCCTCGAGGAGCAGGAGTCCTGGCGCGACGTGGGCCTGCTGCACGGCGGGAGCCGGAGTCTTCCGGTCGTCCAGCACGTCACGACGGCCTGCCACCACTGTCTCGACCCCGCCTGCCTGCACGCCTGCCCCGTGGAGGCCTACGAGAAGGACCCGGTCACGGGGATCGTGAAGCATCTCGACGACCAGTGCTTCGGCTGCCGGTACTGCACGCTGGCCTGCCCCTACGAGGCGCCGAAGTACAGCCGCTCGAAGGGGATCGTGCGCAAGTGCGACATGTGCAGCGGCCGGCTCGCGGAAGGGGAGGCCCCGGCCTGCGTGCAGTCGTGCCCGAACGGCGCCATCGCCATCCGGGTGGTGGACGTCGAGCAGGTGATCGAGGAGTCCGAGACGCACCTGTTCGTCCCGGGCGCGCCGGAGCCGGCCCTGACGCTGCCCACGACCGTCTACCGGACCGGGCGGGTGCTGCCGCGCAACATGGTCCCGGCGGACTACCACGCGGTGCGTCCGGAGCAGGCGCACTGGCCGCTGATCCTGATGCTGACCCTCACGCAACTCTCCGTCGGGGCGTTCCTGGTGGAGCGGTTCCTGGAGCTGCTCGTCCCGGGCGCGCTGACGGCGAGCATCCGGCCGGTGCACAGCGCGGGCGCCCTGGTGTCCGGCCTGCTGGCCCTCGGCGTGAGCGTGCTGCACCTCGGCCGCCCGCGCTACGCCTTCCGGGCCGTTCTGGGACTGCGGCATTCCTGGCTCAGCCGCGAGATCCTGGCCTTCGGGGTCTTCGCCGGGCTGGCCGTGGTCTACGCCGCGTGGACCTGGACGGAATCGGCGGGATGGCTCGCCGGCGGCGGAAGCCGGGGGCTCCCCGGCGCCGGGCCGCCGGCCGGGGCCGGGCCCGGGTGGTGGCTCGGCTGGAGCGTGGCCCTGTCCGGCGCCGCCGGGGTGTTCTGCTCGGTGATGGTCTACGACTACACGAAGCGCGACTTCTGGAACGGCCCGGCCACGGCCGGCCGCTTCTTTCTGACGGCCGCGGTGCTGGGCCTCGCCGCGGCCTGGCTGCCGCTGCTGATCGCCGCCGCCGGCGGCGACGCGGGGCCGGCGGCGGCGGCCGTCGACCGCTACGGCGCGGTCCTGTGCCGCGGCCTCATCGCCGCCACGGCCGTGAAACTGCTGTTCGAGGCGGCGCTGTTCCGCCATCTGGCGTCGCGGTCCACCACGTCGCTCAAGCGCACGGCGTGGCTGATGACCGGCGCGCTCTCCAACGTCACGACGGCGCGTTTCGCCGCCGGACTCCTCGGCGGTCTCGCCATGCCCGGGCTGCTCCTGTGGAGCCGCGTCCCGGCGCCCGCGGGCCAGGGTCCGGACCTCGCCTTCCTGGTGCTCGTGGGGATGCTGTTCGCCGCGTGTCTGGCCGGCGAGCTGCTCGAGCGCTACCTGTTCTTCACCGCGGTCGCCTCGCCGCGCATGCCCGGAACGCTGTGACCGATGCTTCGTGAACGCGACGGACACCTGACCCGCGACCTCCTGCGCGCGCCCGCCGGCTTCGGGCTCGGACAGGTGCCGGCGAAGCTCGCGCCCGACGCCGCCGCCGACGTGGTGTGCGGCTACTGCTCGACCGGCTGCGGCCTGACCGTGCACCTGAAGGACGGCGAGGCGGTGAACCTGACGCCCTCGACCGCGTACCCGGTGAACCGCGGCGCCGCCTGCCCCAAGGGCTGGGAGGCGCTGGCCGTGCTCGGGGCCGGCGACCGCGCCGTCGCGCCGTTGCGCCGCGGCGCGGACGGCGTGCGGCGCGCGGTGGACTGGGACGAGGCGCTGCGCGCGATGACCGGGCGCTTCAAGGCGATCCAGGCGCGGCACGGGCCGGAGTCGGTGGCGTTCCTCGGCACCGGCCAACTGCCGACCGAGGAGCTGGCGCTGCTCGGGGCGCTGGCGAAGTTCGGGATGGGGATGGCGCACGGCGACGGCAACACCCGCCAGTGCATGGCGACCTCCGTCGTGGCCTACAAGCAGGCGTTCGGATTCGACGCGCCCCCGTACGCCTACCGCGACTTCGAGGAGTCGGACGTCATCGTCTTCGTCGGGGCCAACCCGTGCCTCGCGCACCCCATCCTGTGGGAGCGCGTGCTCCGCAACCGCCGCGCCCCGGCGATCGTCGTCATCGATCCCCGCGTCACCGAGACGGCCATGCAGGCCACGCAGCACCTGGCGGTCCGCCCCAAGTCGGACCAGACGCTCTTCTACGGCCTGGCCCGGCTGCTCATCGAACGCGGCGGGGTCGACCGCGCCTACGTCGACGCGCACACGCGCGGCTTCGAGGCGTACGCGGCGGCGGTCGAACCGTACACCCTCGACCGGACGGCCGAGGCCACCGGACTCGAACCCGAAGCCGTCCGCCGTCTCGCCGAGACGATCCGGCGCGGCCGGCGGGTGTCGTTCTGGTGGACGATGGGCGTCAACCAGAGCCACCAGGGGGTGCGCACCGCGCAGAGCATCATCAACCTGGCGCTGATGACCGGCAACATGGGGCGGCCGGGCACCGGGGCCAACTCCATCACCGGCCAGTGCAACGCGATGGGTTCGCGCCTGTTCGGCAACACCACCAACCTGCTCGGGGGCCACGACTTCGCGAACCCCGGCCACCGGGAGAAGGTGGCGCGGGTGCTCGGCATCGACCCGGCGGTCATCCCGACGCGCGCGAGCTGGACCTACGACGAGATCATGGAGGGGATCCTCCGGGAGCGGATCAAGGGGCTGTGGGTGGTCTGCACGAACACCGCCCACTCGTGGATCAACCAGGGGCAGGCCCGCGACGTCCTCGGCCGCCTCGACTGCCTGGTCGTGCAGGACATGTACGCCACGACCGAGACGGCGCGCATGGCCGACGTCCTCTTGCCGGCCGCCGGCTGGGGCGAGAAGGACGGGACCTTCATCAACTCCGAGCGGCGCATCGGGCGGATCCGGAAGGTGGCCCGCGCGCCGGGGCAGGCGCTCGCCGACTTCTCCATCTTCAAGCTGGTGGCCGAGTACTGGGGCCGCGGCGAGATGTTTCGGAAGTGGAGCTCGCCGGCCGCGGTGTTCGAGATCCTCCAGCGGCTCTCGGCCGGCCAGCCGTGCGACGTCACCGGCATCGACGGCTACGGCGCGCTCGACGAGCACGGCGGCATCCAGTGGCCCTGCCCGGCCGGGGCGTCCGCGGCGGCCCTGCCCACCGAGCGGCGCCTCTTCGAGGACGGCCGCTACTACCACCCGGACGGACGCGCCCGCTTCGTGCACGAGGACCCGCGCCCGCTGCCGGAGCCGCCGAACGAGCGCTATCCGCTGCTGCTGCTGACCGGGCGCGGCAGCGCGGCGCAGTGGCACACGCAGACGCGCACCGGGAAGTCGGCGGTCCTGCGCAAGCTCCATCCGGCGCGGGTCTACGTGGAGGTCAACCCGGCCGACGCGAAGGCCCGCGGCGTCGTGACGAGCGACACGGTCCGCATCGAGTCGCGCCGCGGCCGCGTCGCCGCCACCGCGTTCGTCACCCGTTCGGTGCAGCCGGGGCACGTCTTCGTCCCGATGCACTACGAGGAGACCAACCGGCTCACCGACGCCGTCTTCGATCCGTATTCGAAGCAGCCCTCGTACAAGGCGTGCGCCGTGGAGCTGCGGCCGGCCGCGGCGGTGGGCTGACCTCCGTCCCCTCGGGATCAACCCACGTCCGCCAGCGCCTGCCGCAGGTCGGCGATCAGGTCGCCGGGGTCCTCGACGCCGATCGACAGGCGGACCAGATCGTCCGGCACGGGCGAGCCCGGGCCTTCGGCCGGGCGGCGGTGCTCGGCCAGGCTCTCGACCCCGCCGAGCGACGTCGCGTCGTGGAACAGGCGCAGCGCGCGCACCACGCGCCGCGCGGCGGCGGCCCCGCCCCGCAGCCGCAGCGAGACGACCGCCCCGAAGCCGCCGTCCATCTGGCGCGCCGCGACGTCGTGGCCGGGATGCCCCGCCAGCCCGGGATAGAGGACGGTGGACACCGCCGGATGGCCGTCGACCGCCTCGGCGATGCGCTGCGCGCCGCGCGCGGACGCGGCGACCCGCAGGCAGACGGTGCGCATGCCGCGCAGCAGCAGCCAGCTCTCGAACGGACCGAGCACCGCGCCGCGGAACGCGCGCTCGCGGCGGCAGCGCTTCCACGCATCGTCCTCGCGCGCCGTGACCAGCGCCCCGGCCAGCACGTCCGAGTGTCCGTTGAGCTGCTTGGTGGCCGAGTGCATGACCAGGTCCGCGCCGTGCTCCAGCGGCCGGCAGAGCACCGGCGTCGGGACGGTGTTGTCGACCACGAGCCGGGCGCCGGCGTCGTGCGCCGCGCCGGCCGCGGCGGCGAGGTCGGTGATCGCCCCGCCCGGGTTGGCGGGGGTCTCCGCCCAGACGATCTTCGTGGAGCCCGGCCTGAGCGCCGCCCGCAGGGCGCTCACGTCGCCGGCGGGGACCAGATCCAGCGCGATCCGGCCGCGCGCCGCCTGGTCCTGGAGCCAGCGGCGCAGCATCCAGTACATCTGCTCCGGGGCGACGACGTGGTCGCCCGCCGACAGCGTCTCGAACACCGTGGCGGCCGCCGCCATCCCGGAGCTGAACAGCAGCGCCGCCCGCCCCCCTTCGAGGGACGCGAGCAGCGCCTCGGCCGGCTCGTACGTCGGGTTCTGGTCGCGGGTGTAGACGCGCCCGCCGGTCGCGGCGCCCTCCGCGGTGCGCTGGTACTGCACGGCGGGATGCACGGGCGGCACGAGCGCGCCGGTCGCCGGATCGGTCCAGCCGAGCGCCTGCGCGGCGCGCGTGGCCGGTTTCTGGCCGGGTGGAAAACGGGACATGCCGAAACCTCCGGGGACGCGGGGAACTGCCCGCGATCATCCGCCGACGTCTGCAGCGGCCGGCGCGCTGCTCGAAGCGGTGGAGATCCAGTATCTCGCGGAGTTGAATCCCCGCCTGCTGGAAACCGGCGCCGGGCTCCGGTCACGCGCGCGCCGGGCCGATGTCCACCGCGATGTCGCGCCACTTGCCCTGGCGGAAACGGATCACGCTCAGGCTGGCGCGCGCGACGTGGCCGAGCACGATGGCCAGCCAGATGTCCGGCGCTTCGAGGCCGCGGGTCATCTGCAGGTAGCTGCAGAGGCCGATCGGCACGGCGACCTGCGAGATCATCGAGATGTAGAGCGGGCTTCGGGTGTCGCCGGTCCCCTGCAGGCCGCCGGTGTGGACCAGCGCCACGGTGACGAACAGCCCGGAGACGGCGAGGTAGGCGAGCAACTGCCGCGCCAGCTCGAACTGCACCCCGTCGTCCATGCCGAAGACCGCCAGCAGCGGCCGCGGCGCGGTGACGAACGCGAGGCCGATGACGCAGGCCACGCCGAGGCCGATCGAAGACGCCACCACGGCGGCGCGCCGGCTGCGCTCGGGCCGGCCCGCGCCCAGGTTCTGCCCCGCCACGGCCGCGGTGGCCCCCATCAGGCCCACCGACGTCCAGGTGACCAGCGCGAAGAGCTCGGTGTAGGCGACCGCGTAGGCCGCCTGCGCCTCGGCGCTCTGCGCCAGCGACCCGACGAACCGCAGCAGGAGCACGCCGGCCAGGTTCATCACGACGCCCTGGAACCCGGTCGGCAGCCCGAAGCGGAACAGCTCGCGGATGATCCGCCAGTCCGGGGCGAACGACATGGAACGCGAGAACCGGATGACCAGACTCCCCGAGAAGAGCAGCCAGAGGAAGGCGGCGGCGGTCAGCCCGCTGGCGATCGCCGTGCCCATCGCCGCGCCGACCGTGCCCATCGCCGGGATCGGCCCCAGCCCGCCGATCAGGACCACGTTCAGGACGACGTTGAGCACCGTCATGGCGACGCCGAACCGCAACGGGGTGCGCGCGTCGCCGGCCGCGCGCAGCGCGCCGGCCATCATGAAGAACATCAGATGCCCGAAGCTGAAGACGAACGTGATGCGCAGGTAGGCCAGCGCCTCGCTCCGCACCTCCGGCGCGGCGTTGATCAGCTCCAGCAGCGTCGGCGCGAAGACGTAGCCGAGCGGCGCCAGGACGCCGAGCGCCATGAAGACCGCGGTCAGGAACGCCTGGTAGACCGTCCGGTTCACCTTGTCCGGCTCGTCCGCGCCGGCGAAACGCGCCACCAGCACGCCCATGCCGCTGAAGACGGAGGCGACGAAGACGAGGACGAGGATGAAGATCTGGACGCTGACCCCGATCGCCGCGTTGCCCACGTGGCCGACGTAGTTGCCGACCATCGCCTGGTCGACGATGCCCTGGAGGCCGCCGAAGACGTTCTGGAGCATCGTCGGCCACGCCAGCTTCCAGACGGCGCGGCCGAGAGGACCCTCGACGATGGCGCGGTCGAACGTCTTGACGGGACGGCCCTGGGCGCTCATGGACAGGGGACGGCGGCGCGGGCCGCGGTAGGATCGGAGCCTTGCCGTGCCGGTCGACTCTCCGACACTCTATCAGATCGAGGCCCGGCTCCGGTCGGCGTGCCGGGCGCCGCTGCCGGGCGCCGACGCCCACCGGCGGCTGGCCCCGCGGCCGCGCCCCGGCTGGCGGCCCGGCGCGGTCCCGGACCACGCCACGCCCGCCGCCGCGCTCGTGCTCGTCTATCCCCTGGACGACGCGCCGCACGTCCTGTTGACCGTGCGGGCGGGGCGACTCGGAAACCACGCCGGCCAGGTGTCGTTCCCCGGCGGCCTGATCGACGCCGGCGAGTCGGTGCGCGAGGCGGCGCTGCGCGAGGCGTTCGAGGAGGTCGGCCTGGACCGGACGGCGGTGCGCGTCGCCGGCGCGCTGTCGCCCCTCTACGTCACGGTGAGCGACTTCGCGATCCACCCGGTGGCCGGCGTCGCCGGGACGGCCCCGTCCCTGCGTCCGTCGGCGGCCGAGGTGGCGCGCCTCGTGCCGGCGCCGCTGGCGGCGCTGGCCGACCCGCGCAACCTGCGGCGCGGGACGCGCCGCCGCGGCGAGCTGCACTGCGACGTGCCGTACTTCGAGGTGCGCAACGAGCGCGTGTGGGGGGCGACCGCGATGGTGCTGGCCGAGCTGCTCGCGATGCTCGGCCTCGGCCCCCGCGACCCCTGGTGACGGCGGGGGGATCCGCGCGCCGCCGCGCGAACCCGCGGGTTACCGCGAAAACAGCGCGCCCGCTTCCTCCCCGCGGGGGGCGGCCGCGCACGCGCGGGCCATGACCGTTTGGTGATACATTGGGCGCAGGCCGCGCGCGGCCCCCGCCACCACCGTCCCGCCCCCGGCGGCGCGCTCCCGGACGCCGCCCGCGACGACACGACGCACGACGCACGAGGAGGATCCGATGGCGAAGCGGACCACCGGACGGGACGGAACGAGCGCCCGGGCGGAGCACCCGACGCCGCTGCTCGACGCCGCGGGCGGCGGGGGCGGCGCCGCGGGCGGCGGGCTCGACGTGCTCGCGGGCGGCGGGGGCGGGGAGGAGGTCGTCGGGCTGCACGAAGCCGCCCGGACCCGGTATCTCAACTACGCCCTCTCGGTCATCACGTCGCGGGCGCTGCCGGACGTGCGCGACGGCCTCAAGCCGGTGCAGCGGCGCATCCTCTACACGATGTGGCGGCAGCGGCTGCGCTCCGACGCCAAGCCGCGCAAGTGCGCGAAGGTGGTCGGCGACGTCATGGGCAGCTTCCACCCGCACGGCGACGCGGCCATCTACGACACGCTGGTCCGCATGGCGCAGCCGTTCACCCTCCGCGCGCCCCTCGTGGACGGCTCCGGCAACTTCGGCTCGCTCGACGGCGACGGCGCCGCCGCCATGCGCTACACGGAATGCCGGCTGGCGGCGATCAGCGACGAGCTGCTGCGGGAGATCGACGAGGACACCGTCCCGTTCCAGCCCAACTACGACGGCACGCGCGAGGAGCCGGTGGTGCTGCCGGCCCGCGTGCCGAACCTGCTCGTCAACGGCTCCACGGGAATCGCCGTGGGCATGGCGACCAACGTCCCGCCTCACAACCTCGCCGAGGTCGCCACGGCCCTCGTCAACCTGCTCGACGACCCCGAGCTGAGCAGCGCCCGGCTGGCCCGCGACGTCCGCGGCCCCGACTTCCCGACCGGCGGGCAGCTCGTGAACACCGCCGAGGAGCTGACCCGCGTCTACACCACCGGGAGCGGCACCGTGCGCGTCCGCGCCACGTGGGAGCCGGGCGGCCGGCGCCGGTCCTCGAAGACCGTCCACGTCACCAGCGTCCCCTACGGGGTCAACAAGGCGCAGCTCGTCGAGCGCATCGCCGAGGTGGTGGTCGGGCGGAAGCTCCCGTCCCTGCTCGACGTCAAGGACGTCTCGGCCGACGACGTGCGCATCGAGCTGGAGCTGAAGGCCGACGCCGACGAGCGGATGGTGATGGCCTACCTGTTCCGGCACACGCCGCTGCAGACGACCTTCCCGGTCAACCTCACCTGCCTGGCGCCGACGGAGCAACCGGGCGTCGGCCGGCCGGAGCGGCTCGACCTGCGGCAACTGCTGTGGCACTTCCTGCGTTTCCGCCTGGAGGTGGTCACGCGGCGCCTGGAGCACGAGCGCGCCGCCCTCGGCAAGCGGATCCACGTCCTGCGGGGATTCGAGAAGGTCTTCGACGCGCTCGACGCCGTCATCGCGCTGATCCGGCAGTCGGACGGCAAGGCGGACGCGGCGGCGAAGATCACGCGGACCTTCGGCCTCGACGCCGAGCAGACGGATGCGATCCTGGAGCTGAAGCTCTACCGGCTGGCGCGCCTCGAGATCCTGGTCATCCGCCGGGAGCTGGAGGAGAAGCGCGGGCGGGCGGAGCGGATCGACGCCGAGCTCGGCGACGAGGAGCGGCGCTGGCGGATCGTGCGCGACGAGCTCGTCGAGGTGCGGGAGACCCGCGGGGAGCCCCGCCGGACCGCCGTCGAGGGGCCGCCCGCCGACGAGACGGCGTTCAGCGCGGACGACTTCATCGTCGACGAGGACGCGGTGGCGCTGGTCTCGCGCAACGGCTGGGTGAAGCGGCAGCGGGAGGTCCGGGACCCGTCCGCCACCCGGCTGCGCGAGGGCGACGCGCTGCTGGCCGCGGTGGCCGGCAGCACGCGCGACACGGTGGTCTTCTTCACCAACTTCGGGGTCGCCTACGGTTGCCGGCTGATCGACGTGCCCGCCACCACCGGCTACGGCGAGCCGATTCAGCGGCTGTTCAAGCTGAAGGACGGCGAACGCGTGGTGGCCGTGCTCGGCCTCGACGCCCGCGCCGGCGGTGACGCCGCGGCGGCGCCGGCCGCGGAGCCGCCGTGCCACGCGGTGGCCGTGTCGAGCGACGGCTACGCCCTGCGGTTCGGCCTCGAGGCGTTCCGCGAGCCGAGCACGCGCGCCGGCCGCCGCTTCGCGCGGCCCGCCCGGGGCGCCGAGATCGTCGGCGTGGCCGGGATGACGGGCGGCGAGACGCTCATCGCGGCGACGCGCGGGGCGCGGGCCATGCTCTGCGCGGCGCGGGAGGTCAACTTCCTGTCCGGGCCCGGCAAGGGCGTGCTGCTCGTCAAGCTGAAGGACGGCGACCGCGTCATCGGCTTCATCGCCTCGCGCGGCGACCGCGACCTGCTGACCGTGGAGACGAGCCGCGGGGCCGAGCAGACCATCAGCACCGCGAAGTACGAGCGGGTCGGCCGCGGCGGCCGGGGCCGGGAGCTGCTGCAGCGCGGGCAGTTCACGCGCGTCGTCCCGCGGCCGGTCCGCGCGGACGCCGTGCTACACTGAGACTCCTTCCAGCGAGGTCCGCCCGCGCGCAGCCCGCCGAACGGCGCGCGGGGGACGGGATGCCCGGACCCCAGCCGGGCCGCCGGGAACACGATGGCCAGCTCCTATTCGGCCAGGGACATCACCGTACTCGAGGGCCTCGAGCCGGTCCGCAAGCGGCCCGGAATGTACATCGGGGGCGTCGGGCCGGCCGGGCTGCACCACCTGGTCTGGGAGATCCTCGACAACGCGGTCGACGAGGCGATGAACGGCCACGCCGCGAACGTCTCGGTGACGCTGCACGGCGACGGATCGTCGGTGACGGTCGCCGACGACGGCCGCGGCATGCCGGTCGACCGGCATCCGAAGACCGGCCGGAACGCCCTGGAGGTCGTCTTCACGACGCTCCACGCCGGCGGCAAGTTCGAGAACCGGACCTACCGCACGGCCGGCGGTCTGCACGGCGTGGGCGCCAGCGTGGTGAACGCGCTGTCGCGGGAGCTGGTGGCCACGTCGAAGCGGGACGGCTTCCTCTGGCGGCAGACCTTCCGCCGCGGCCAGCCCGCGGACGCGCTGCGCAGGCTGAAGCCGGCGCGCGGCTCCGGCACCACGATCCGTTTCCACCCCGACCCGCGCATCTTCCCGAAGACGGCCTTCGACCCCGGCCTCATCCGGCAGCGGCTGGAGACGGCCAGCTTCGTGCACGGCGGCGTGCGTTTCGTGTTCGCGGACGAGGCGCGGGACACGCGGGAGGAGTTCCGGCACGAGAACGGCCTGCCGGACTATCTCGCCCGCATCGTCGGGGAGCGGGGCGCCCGCCCGGTCCACGAGGCGCCGTTCGTCCTCTCGCGGGAGCACGCGGACACGGGCTCCCGGTTCGAGGTCGCGCTGCAGTGGACGGAGGCGACCGACGAGCACCTGCGCAGCCACGTCAACGGCATCCCCACGGCGTCCGGCGGCACGCACGAGAACGGCGTGCGCGCCGGCCTGGGCAAGGCCGTGCGGAACTTCATCGAAACGCACGACCTCATGCCGAAGGGCGTGTCCCTGACCGCCGACGACGTTCGCGAAGGACTGGCCGGCGTCATTTCGATCTTCGTCCCGGACCCGCAGTTCCAGGGGCAGACCAAGGACCGGTTGAACAACCCCGAGCTCGCGCCGGTCCTCGACGGGGCGTTGCGGCCCGCCCTCGAGCACTGGCTGAACCACAACATCAGCGTGGCCGAGGCGATCGTCGCACGGATCGTCCTGGCCGCCCGCGCGCGCGAAGCGAGCCGCGCGGCGCAGCAGGCGGTGTCGCGCAAGAGCGCGACGTCGAACCGCCTCAACCTGCCCGGCAAGCTGAGCGACTGCACGGGAAGCGCCCGCGGCGACAGCGAGCTGTTCATCGTCGAGGGAGACTCGGCCGGCGGCTCGGCCAAGCAGGGGCGCGACCGGACCCGGCAGGCCATCCTCCCGCTGCGCGGGAAGGTGCTCAACGTCGAGAGCGCCTCGGCGTCGAAGGTGCTGGCGAACAAGGAGCTCTCCGACGTCGTGACCGCGCTCGGCTGCGGCCTCGGCAAGACCTTCGACGTCGGCAGGCTGCGCTACGACCGCATCATCATCCTCGCCGACGCCGACTCGGACGGCAACCACATAGCCACGCTGCTGCTGACGTTCTTCTACCGGTTCCTTCCGCGGCTCGTTACGCACGGCAAGGTGTTTCTGGCCCAGCCGCCCCTCTACCGCATCGACGTCGGCAAGGAGACCTTCTGGGCGCTCGACGACGCGCACCGCGACGCCATCGTCGAGGCGCGGACCAACGGCCGCGGCGCGCCCGGGATCACCCGCTTCAAGGGGCTGGGCGAGATGATGCCGAAGGTGCTGTGGGAGACGACCCTCAACCCGCGGACGCGGCGCCTGCTGCGCGTCGCGGTCAGCGACCAGCCGCTCACCGACCGGGTCATCGCGGACCTGATGGGCAAGGACGCCTCGGCCCGGTTCCGCTTCATCATGGAACGCGCCGACGAGGCCCTGGACCTCGACGTGTAGCGCGCACCAGGCGTCGTTCCGGGCGCGGACGGCCGGCGGCGGGCGGGCGGACCGGGGAAGACGTTCGCCAGCGCGCTTGCCCGTCGAGGCGCCGATGATGGTAGACTGTGCCCATCCGTGTAACGGAGTGGCCGCTCCCCGGCTTCGGAAGCCGCGCGCCCGCCCGCTGTCGCGGACCGAGTCCCGAAGAGAATGGCGCTCTTGCCCAGCGCGCGGCGGCGAAGACCGGCAGTATAGAGACGTGCCGAAAGGGATGCCTCCGCCGCCTGTCCGCGTATGCCCGCACGGATCGATTCGACGGCGACGCGGCGCGTCGCCGGGGAGATCCTGTCGGCGCGCACGGCGCCCCGCCGAAAGCCCTTCCCCGCGGCCGGCCGTCCTTACCGCATCCCGCCCCGCGCCGTATCGCGCAATCGGAACTCCCCGGCTATCGGCGAACGCTCGCGGCGCGCGGGCGCGGGAACCAATTCGTCCTGCCGGTCCATCCGCGGCGCCGCCTTTCCGCCCGTGAGAACCACGAAAGGGAACCACAGGATCTGAACAGTGCATTGGTATCCACGTTACGTACCGGTCGACGAGCAACGGGCGCGAGCCGTTTCCGAGATACAGGATCTGCGTGCGCGCGGCGTAAGCGTGCAGCCCATAGAACTGCGGGGACGGACCATCGCGCGCAACTTCTGGGGACGGCGCTGGTGCGAACATCTGGAGTCGTTCTCCGAACACGCGGCGCGTCTGGCGCACGGCCGGGCCTACGTGCGCAGCGGCTCCATCTGTCACCTGGCGGTGGAGCCGGGCGGTGTCGACGCGCTCGTCTCCGGGTCGGCGCTCTACCGCGTCACGATTCGCGTCCGGCAACTCGAAACGCGCGTCTGGACGGCCATTCGGAGGGCCTGCGCGGGCCGCATGGGCTCGCTGGCGGACCTGCACGAGGGCCGGCTGCCCGAACCGGTCGCCGCGGTCCTCACCAGCCGCGTCGCCGGCGTGTTTCCGCAACCCGGCGAGATCGTGCCTTCCTGCGAATGCAAGGACCGGGCGGCGATGTGCAAGCACGCGGCGGCCGTCCTGTCCGGCGTCGGCAGCCGCCTCGACGACCGTCCGGAACTGCTCTTCCGGCTGCGCGGCGTGGACGAGACCGAGCTGCTCTCCGGCGAACCCGCGCCGGCGGAGGACGGGGCGGCGGCCGGCGCCGCCGGGTTCGAAGTGGGAAACGGTCGGTCGCCGACCGCGGCCGTCCTGACGGGATCGCCCGCGGAAGGGTGGCCGGGGCCGGACGCATCCGCCGCCGAACCCGCGGGCCCGGCCGAGGCGCCGCCGCCGCGCCGGGTGAAGAAGACGCTGACGTATCGGCCGCCGACTCCGGCCGCCGGCCTGCCGCGCGCCGCGCCGGCCCGCGCCCTCGCCCGCGCGGCCGACGACGCGCTCGTCTTCGAGCCCACGGGCGAACTGGTTGCGGATCTGCGCGCGCAGTGCGGATGCTCGGTCGCCGAATTCGCGGACCTGCTCCAGGTCACCCCGACGTCGGTGCGCCGCTGGGAGAGCCTGTCCGGTTCCCTCAATCTGCACGCGCGGCCCCGGGACGCGCTGCTGGCCCTGTTCGTGGAGATCGAGAAGCACCGCGGCCAGGAGTCCGCGCCGTAAGAACGGCGCGGACTCCTGCGGGCCCGGATGGGCGCCGAGCGGAGCCGCAAGGCGACGCTTGGTGGCGCTAGCGGTACGGCTCCCCGCAGTGCTCCGAGATGAACGCGCGCGCCTCGTCGCGCAGGCGCACGATCTCCGACCAGTCGGGCCCCGACGCCCGCAACGGGGCGCCGAAGGTCACCGTCACGCGGCCCGGGCGCAGCAGCCAGGTCCCGGCGGGCCAGATGCGCCGCGTGCCCCGAATCGCCACCGGGACGACGGGACAACCGGCGTCGACCGCGGCCCGGAACGCCCCGAGCCGGAACGGGAGCAACCGGGGCGCGGCCTCGAAGGTGCCCTCCGGGAAGACGAACAGCGACGTGCCGGCGTCGAGCGGGGCGCGGAGGGCGGCGGCGTTCTCCACGCGCTCGGACCGGTCGCGCTTGCCGAGCGGGACGTGGTTCCCCTTGCGGACGGCCAGGCCGATGAGCGGGTAGGTCCCGAGGCGCGCCTTGACCGCGAAACGGACCTTCGCGGGCAGCGCGCTCATCATCACCGTCGAGTCGATGAAACTCGCGTGGTTGGCGACGAAGACCACCGGCGCGTCGACCGGCGCCCGCTCGCGCCCGACCACCCGCAGGGGAGAAGCGCCGAGCCGCATCACCAGCCTGTTCCAGCGCCCGACGATGCGGTCGGCGCCTCCGCCGCGCGGGATGACGAGCAGCAGGCCCCAGCCGATCGGCGCGGTGGCGAGCACGACGGCCAGCACGTAGCCGGTGAACGCCGCCCGCGCGGCGCGCCCCGACCACTCGGCCGCCGCGGCCCGCGCCCAGGCCGCGCCCAGCCGCAGCCACTGCGCGGCCACCGCGGCCCGCCCGCGCCCGATGCGCCCCGCGAGCCACGCGTCGCGGGTCGCGCCGCGCCGGATCTTGCCGCTGGAGGTCTTGGCGATCGAACCCGGGGGCGCCAGCACCACGCGGTCGGGCGCGGCGCCGAGGGCCGCGCCGACCTCCCGGCTCACGGCCCGCGCCAGGGCGGCCCGGGCGTCGCCGACGGCGCGGGTTTCGGCCACGACGACGAACCGCTCCGTGCCGCGGCCGGGGTCGGTCACGCCGAACGCGGCCACGCAGCCGGTCCGCACGCCCGGGACGCCGCCGGCGACGGACTCGGCTTCGTGCGGATGGAAGTTGCGGCCCCCCTTGATGATCAGGTCCTTGGCGCGGCCGGTCAGGAAGAGGTCCCCGCCGGCCAGATAGCCGAGGTCCCCGCTGTCGAGCCAGCCGTCCGCGCCGACCAGCTCGCGCGTCGCCTCCTCGTTGCGGTAGTAGCCGCGGGTCGCCGACGGGCCGCGGAAGCGGACGCGCCCCTCCACGCGCTCGGGCGCCCGGCGGCCGTCGTCCCCGAAGACCGCCAGCTCGTGCTCGGGCAGCGCCCGGCCGCAGGAGACGAACCGCAACGCGCCGGCGTCGGTGTCCGGGGCCGGCTCCGCGCGGCCCGACGCCTGGAACTTCGCGCGCCGCACGCGGTCGATCCGTATCGCGCGGCCCGGCGCCGGCGTCGCGAGGCCGAGCGCGCACTCCGCGAGACCGTAGACCGGATAGACGGCGCCGGGGTCGAGGCCGTGGGGAGCGAAGCGCTCGACGAACCGGCGCAGGGTCTCGGGGGACACCGGTTCGGACCCGTTCAGCAGGACTCGGGCACTGCTCAGGTCGAGCCCTTCGAGCTCCTCGTCCGCGATGCGGGTGGCGCAGAGGTCGAAGGCGAAGTTGGGGGCCGGCGACAGCGTGCCGCGGTGGGCGTCGAGCGCCCGCAGCCAGCGGACCGGGCGGCCGAGGAACGCCAGCGGCGACATCAACGCCAGCGGCGCGCCGAAACACAGCGGCCCCAGCCAGGCGCCGATGAGTCCCATGTCGTGGTAGAGGGGCAACCAGCTCACGACCACGTCGCGGGAGGTGACGTCGAAGCGGCGCACCAGCGCATCGACGTTGGCCAGGAGGTTGCCGTGGGTAAGCAGCACCCCCTTCGGCCGCCCGGTGCTGCCCGAGGTGTACTGGATGAGCGCCGGGTCGCCGGCCGCCGCGGGCGCCGGGCGCCGGGGCTCGCCCTCCACGCTCTCGGCGGTGACCACCGAGTCGAGCGTCGGCGCCTGCCGCACCAGCAGCCCCGCGACCCGCGCCACCTCCGCGAAGGTCACGAGGAGCCGCGCCTCGGCGTTCCGCAGGATGGCCGCCTGGCGGTGGACGTACTCCTCGATGCGGTCGAGGCGGAACGGCGGATAGAGCGGCACCGGCACGCAGCCCGCCATCAGCGTCCCGAGGAAGGTCGGGAAGAACCGCCGCTCGGTCCGCAGCATGATGGCGACCTTGTCGCCGCGGCCGAGGCGGCGCTCGGCGAGCCCCCCGGCGACCGCCTGCGCCGCGCGCCACAGCCAGCCGTAGGTGAGGGGCGTCTCCGCGCCGCTCTCCTCCCGCAGACGGACGTGGACGCGCTCGGGCGCGCGCTCGGCGTGCCACGCGAGCGCCTCGACGACCGTCCGGGCGGCGGCCGGCCCGCTCGCGGGCGCGCCCGCCGCCCGCCGTTCCGGCGGCCGTTCGGCCGGGGCGTCGCCGCCTTCCGCGACGGCGGCGGCCAGGTCGGCGGGCGTCTCCGCGTCCGTCATGGCCGCGTCGCCGAGGCGCACGCCGAACGCGCGTTCGAGCCGGACGAGCAGTTCGACGCGTTCGAGGCTGCCGATGCCGAGGTCGGCTTCCAGGGAGTCGCCGCGCGCCACGGCGGCCGGCGCGCCGCCCCGCAGCTCGGTCACGAGCTCGGTGACGACGGCGAGCACCTTGTCCTCGACGCCGGGGTCGGCGAAGACCGGGGGCGGATGCGGCATCGACCTGTATCTTCGCCCGGGGCGCCCGGCGGCCCGAACCCGCGGCCCGCGGCCGACGCGCGCGGCCGCTACGGGTCGACGCGGCGGATGGTGTGGATGACGACGTTCTCGCGCGGCACGTCGTTCATGCGGCCCACCCGCGTGGTGCGCACGCGCGCGATGTCGTCGACGACGTCCATCCCGTCCACCACCTCCCCGAAGACGGCGTAGCCGTAGCCTTCCCGCGTCGTGTTGCGGTGGTTGAACACGTCGTTGTGGCCGACGTTGATGAAGAACTGCGCCCGCGCGGAATTCGGCTCCGCCAGCCGCGCCATGGCGATCGTGCCGCGGCGGTTCTGCAGGCGGTTCGTCGCCTCGTTCAGGATGCCGCCGCGGAGTCCTTCCACCCGCGGCGAGTGGTCCTCTTCGAGGCCCCCGCCCTGGATGATCAGGTTGCGGATCACGCGGTGGAAGATGGTGCCGTCGTAGAAGCCGGCCTGCACGTAGGTCAGGAAGTTGACGACCGAGACGGGCGCCCGCGGGCGGAAGAGCTCGACGGTGACGTCGCCCATCGACGTCTCGATGACGACGCGCGGGTTCGGCGGCGGGTCCTGGGCCCCGGCCGCGCCGGGCGCGGCGAGCAGGAGGACGGCGGCTCCGGCGGCAAGGAAGGATCGCGGCATGACGCGCCTCGCCTACTGCACCGAGACGGAGTTGATCACGACCGGTTCGACCGGCACGTTCTGGTGCGGCCCCTGGCGGCCGGTCGCCACCCCGGAGATGGCGTCCACCACGTCCATCCCGTCCGTCACGCGGCCGAAGACCGCGTAGCCGTAGTCGCGCGGGGACGTGCCCCGGTGATCGAGGCTCCGCGCGTTGTCGACGGTGTTGATGAAGAACTGCGCGGTGGCGCTGTCGACGACGCTCGTGCGGGCCATCGAGATCGTGCCCCGCGCGTTGCTCAGCCCGTTGTCGGCCTCGTTGCGGATCGGCTCGCGCGTGGACTTCTCCGTGAGGTTCGGCAGCAGGCCGCCGCCCTGGATCATGAAGCCCGGGATCACGCGGTGGAAGACGGTTCCGTCGAAGAAACCGTCGCCGGCGTACTGCAGGAAGTTCTCCACCGTGACCGGGGCCGCGTCCGCGAGCAGCTCCATCGTGATGCTTCCGAGGGTGGTCTCCATGACCACCACCGGGTTATCCTGCGCCGACGCGTCGAGTGTTCCTGGCGTCATGATTCCTGCCAATCCGAGAATGCCGGCCAGCATGCGAGACGACATCGGGCTTGCTCCCCGCGATCGCGGCCGATCGCGTCGTGGTTCCGGGATTTGGGATTCTGGATCCAACAATCGGGATCCGGAACGGCGTCCGCGTGACGAAGACTTCCGTGTCGAGCGGCGGAACGCGGGTTTCCGTCCCCCGGCGCGCCGTGACGAATCCGGCCCCGAGTATGCATGATCCACGGGGGGCTGTCCACTTGTCCGAGTCATGAAGCTGCTCGAACGACTCCGATCCCAACCGGCCTGGCAGAGTGAAGACCCGGCAGTGCGGGAGGCCGCGGTGCGCGACCTGCCCGAGGACGGCCGCGATCTGCTGCTCGAGATCGCCCGCGGCGACCCGGCGCCCGGGGTGCGCCGCGCCGCGGTCGAGCGGATGCCGGACCTGGCCACGCTGGTCGCCTTTCTGCGGGACCCCGGCGACGCCGGCGACGCGGACGGCGACGCCCGTGCCGAGGCGCGGGCCGCCGTGCGGGACACCCTCGTCGAGGCGCGGGACGCCGCGGCCGCCGCCGGCGCGCTGGACGTGCTGGCCGACGAGCGCGATCTGGCGGCCGTCGCCCGCGCCGCCGGGCTCGAGGCGGTGGGCCGGGCGGCGCTGGAGCGGCTGTCGAGCGGCCGGATGGTCGCCGCCGTGGCCCGGCGGGCCGGGACCGCCGGGATCGCGCTGGCCGCCGTTGCGCGGCTGACGGAGCCCGACGAGCTGCTCTCGGTGGCCGTGAAGGCGGACGACCGGGCCGCGGCGCTCGCGGCCTGCGAACGCCTGCTGGACGCCGGCGAGGTCGACGCCGCCCGGCTGGAGACGATGGTCCGGCAGGCCCGCCACAAGGGCGTGGCGCGGCGCGCGCGGGCGGCGCTGGAAGCGCGTTCCGAAGACCGGGCGCCGGAGGCGGCGCCGCGGCCGGGCGTCGACTTGTGCGGCCGGCTGGAGGCGCGGGCGGCGTCCGTCGCCTCCCTGGAGGAGGGCCGCCGGGCGCTCGACGAAGCCGTGCGGAGCTGGGCGGCCGTCGACGAGCCGATCGATCCCGCGGTGGCCGAGCGGTTCCGGGCGGCCCGGCGGGCGCTGGAGGACCGCCTGCTGGCGCTGGACGCGACGGCCGTCGAGGCGCGCCGCGCCGCGGCGGAACGGTCCGCGGCGGAGTCGTCGCGCGTCGCCCTGTGCGAACGCGTCGAGGGGCTGGCGGGCGCCGACGCGCCGGAGGGACTCCGGCAGGCCCGCGCGGAGTGGGCGGCGCTGGGCGTCGATGCCGAGGCCGACGCGGAGACGCGGGGGGGCGCCGAGGCCCTCGCGACCCGCTTCGAGACCGCGGCGGCCGCCTGCGAGGCGCGCCACGCGGCGTTCCTGCGGCAGGGCGAGAGGCTGCGGACGCTGGACGGCCTGGCCGCCGAGCTGGAGCAGCTCGCGGCCGGGCCGCCGTCCGACCGCGGACGCTGGCGGATCCTGGAGCTCGCGTGGCGGCGCGAGCGGGCCGCGGCGGCGCGGGAGGATGCGCCGCCGGACCGGGAGACGGCCGAGGCCCTCGCCGCGCTGGAGGCGCGCAAGGCCGCCGTCGATCAGCGGCGTCAGGCGCAGGAGGGCGACGCCAGGGCCGAGCAGGACACGCGGAAGCGGAAGAACCTGACCCGCGTGAACAAGCTGGTGGAAGGCGTCGAGGCCGCGGCGGCCGGCGAGCGGTCGAGCCTCGCCGAGGCCGAACGGCAGTTGCGGGCCGCGCGCCGGGCCCTGGAACAGCCGCCGGCGCTTCCGTCGCGCCGCGATCAGGAGCAACTGACGCGGCGGTTGAAGGAGGCCGTCGGCGCGTTGACGGGGCGGGTGCGCGAGTTGCGGGAACTCGCCGACTGGCAGCGGTGGGCCAACCTCGGCGTGCAGGAGGAACTCTGCCGCGAGATGGAGGCGCTGGCCTCGCCGCCGGAAGGCGCGCCGGAGAGGACGGACGAGGAAGTCTCCCGCGCGTTCACCGGCCTGATGAAGCGCTGGCGGCAGGCCGCCGACGCGCCGCCGGACGAGGGCCGGCGGCTTTGGGAGCGTTTCCGGAAGGCGCACGACCTCGTGTACCCGCGCTGCGAGCCGGTGCTGGCGGCGCAGCGCGGCGAGCGGGAGGAGAGCCTGGCCCGCCGCGTGGCGCTCGTGGAGGAGGCGGAGCGGCTGAGCGAGTCGACCGACTGGCTGCGGACGGCGCAGCGCCTGACCGCCCTGCAGGCGGAGTGGAAGACCCTCGGGCCGGCCCCGCGCAAGGAGCAGCAGGCGCTGTGGGGCCGCCTGCGGAAGGCGTGCGGCGCCTTCTTCAAGCGGCGCAAGGCCGACCTGGCGGGCCGCAAGCAGGAATGGGCCGCCAACTACGAGAAGAAGGAAGCGCTGTGCGCGCGCGTCGAGGCGCTGCGCGAGGCCGAGGACCTGAAGGCGGCCATCGAGGAAGTCAAGCGCGTCCAGCAGGAGTGGAAGACCGTCGGCCCGGTGCGGCGCAATCGGTCCGACACGGTCTGGCAGCGGTTTCGGGAGGCGTGCGACGGCGTCTTCGATCGCCTGAACGAGGGGGCGCGGCAGGCCGCCGCGGAGAGCATCGCGGCGCGCGAGGCCCTGTGCGCCGAGCTCGAAGCCCTGGCGCCGCCGCCGGCGCCCGCGGATGCGAAGGACGGCCCGGCCGCCGCCGAGCCCGCGTCGGCGGCGGACGGCGAGGCGTCCGCCGCCGCCGTCCCGGCGCCGCCCGCTCCCGAAGATCCGGTCCGGACCGTCCGCGGCATTCAGGACCGGTGGCGGCAGGCGCCCGCCGTGCCGCCCGAAGTCAAGCGCAAGCTCACCGTGCGTTTCAGCCGCGCCCTCGCGCGGGTCGTGGAGGCGCACGCGGAACGGTTCCGGGGCACCGAACACGACCCGGCCCGGCGTATCGAGCGGCTCGAGCGGCTGTGCCGGCAGGCCGAGGCCCTCGTCGAATCCGAGTCGCCGGCCGCCGCCGCGGTGTCGCCCGCGGAGCTGCTCGCCCGGAAGTGGCGCGCGCAGATGGCGGCCAACACGATGGGGGCGCGCGTCGACGAGGGGGCGAAGCGCCGCGCGGCCCGCGAGGACGTCAAGCGGCTGCAGACCGAGCGCCGGCGGCTGGGCGCGCTGACCGGCTCCGAGGCGGAGGCCCTCCAGGCGCGGTTCCAGCAGGCGTGCGACCGCGTCTTCCGCCAGAATCCCGCCTGACCGCCCGCTCCGAGCCGGTGCCGCCGCCCGCGCCCGGTTGCGTTCCGTCCGCGTTTCGGTCAGCATTCCGGCGGGGGAGGCTGTCGATGGCGTTGCGGATCGCTCAGCGGGACGTCGGTTCCGTCACGATTCTCGATCTCACCGGAAAGCTCGCCGGCGAGGCCGGCGAGACGCTCGCGGACCGGATCGACGATCTCCTCGACACCGGACGCGCCAGTCTGATCCTGAACCTCGGCGGCGTGACCTTCATCGACAGCGCCGCGCTCGGCGGGCTGCTGTCGAAGCGCTCGGCGGTGACGAAGGCGGGCGGCCGGCTCGGGCTCCTCAACCTCACCGAGCGCGTCTGGGACCTGATGGTCACGACCAAGCTCGAGCTGGTGTTCGACACGTTCCGCTCGGAGGCGGAGGCGCTGGAGGACTTCGCGCCGCGCTGAGCGGCGGGAGAGGACGGGAACGCTTGTCGAATCGGACCGGTGCACGGCCCATCCGCGTGCTGCTCGTCGAAGAGGACGCCGACGACGCCGTTCGCGTGCGCTCCGTCCTCGATCGGGCCGCCGCCCCGTTCACCGTCATGACGGCGCCCGGGCCGTCCGCCGCCGGGGAGCTCGACGCCGGCTCGTACGACGTGGTCCTGCTCGGGCTGGCGCGCGCGGCGCTCCGCGGCGGGGACGGCTTCGAGGCGGTCCGGCAGTTGGGCCGGGCCGCGCCCGTGATCGTGCTCAGCGGTTTCGACGACGAGGACGTGGCCGTCAAGGCCGTGCAGCGCGGCGCGCAGGACTACCTGGTCAAGGACCGCCTCACCGTCGACCTGCTCGTGCGGAGCATGCGGTACGCGCGCGAGCGGCATCGCCTGCTCGCCGAGCAGACGCGGCGGTTCGAGCACGAGCTGAAGATCGCGGCGTTCGTCCAGCAGTCCTTCCTGCCCGAAAGCGTTCCGCGGGTTCCCGGGCACGACGTCGGCGCCCACCTGCACACCAGCGGGCAGGTGGGCGGCGACTTCTACGACTTCATCGACCTGCCGCCGGACCGCGTGGCGATCGCCGTCGGCGACGCGTCGGGCAAGGGGATCCCCGGGGCGATCCTCATGGCGGAGACGCAGGGCGTCCTGCGGGCGGAGGCCGCGAGCTGCGCCTCGCCGAGCGAGCTCGTCCGCACGCTCAACCGCGCGCTGCTGCACGACCAGGACCAGGACCGTTTCGTCACGCTCTTCTACGGCGTGCTGGCCGTTCCGACGGGGCGGTTCACGTTCGTGAACGCCGGGCACCCCCGGGCCCTGCTGCTCGACGGCGCGGGCGAGTCGACGCTGGTGTCGACCGGGCCGCCCCTGCGGCTCTTCGCCGACGCCGCCTGGGAGGAGCGGACGGTGACGCTCGGCGCCGGGGCCCGGCTGGTCATCTACAGCGACGGCGTGACCGAGGCGCAGGACGACGCCGACGAGTTCTTCGATCTGGCCGGGGTGCGCGCGGTGATGACCGGGCGCCTCGACCTCCCGGCCGTCGAGCTGGCCCGCGACATCTGCCACGCCGCCGAGGACTTCGAGCGCGAGAACCCGGACCCCGGCGACGACAAGACCGTCGTCGTCGTCCGCGCGCTGAAGTCCTGAGACGGGCCGCCCGTGCGGGCCGGCCGCGGGCGGTCAGCTCCGCCGCCGCTTCAGCAGCGTCACGCGGTTGCCGGCGTCGTTGTAGCGCACGTCGTCCAGGAAGGTCTTCATCAGGAAGATGCCACGCCCGCTGGGCCGCCCCAGGTTCTCGGGCGCCGTCGGGTCCGGGACGGCGCCGGCGTCGAATCCCCGCCCGCCGTCCTCGATGACGAACCGCGCCTCGTCGGCGTCCAGGTTGACGCTGACGCGAATCCGCCGGTCCCGGTAGGGCGGGACGAGCCGGCGCTGCTCCGCGAGCCGGCGGTAGGCCCGCGCGTCGTGCTCCCGGATCTCGGACCGCACCTCGAGGTTGCCGTGGTAGTAGGCGTTGGTGAGCGCCTCGTCGAGGGCGGTGGAGATCCGCTGGCACTCCGACACGCCGAACGCGCCGGAGTCCCGCAGCACCTGCGTCAGGTAGCTGACCAGCGACGAGATCAGGTCGAGGTCGTTCTCCAGCACGAACGTCGCGTCCCGCAGCCGGCCGAGCAGGCGCGTGTAGCTCTTGCGCTCGCGCGACGCGTCGAGGATGCGCTGCACCAGGTCGACGAGGTCGCGGACGAGGAACTTCTTGGGGACGTAGCTGGAGGCGCCGGCTTCGAGCGCCTGCACGGCGCTCTCCTCGCTGCCGCGGGCGGTCATGAGCACCACGGGAACCAGCGGGTGATCGATCTTCGCCTGCTCGACGAACGCCAGCCCGTCGACGCCGGGCATGACCAGGTCCGTCAGCACCAGGTCCACGTCGTGCTCCCGCAGCCGCTCGAGCGCCTGCCGGCCGTCGTCGGCGTAGAGCACGTCCCACGACTGCCGCGCGAGCAGGCGCCCGGCCATCTCGCGGTCGGCCGCCGAGTCGTCCACCACCAGGATGCAGGCCACGGCGGGGGTCTCAGGGCGTTCGGGGCCGGTTCCGGAGCTCGGTCATGACCGCGTCGAGCTCCGGCTCGAGCGCCCGCCAGGCCGCCGCGGCCCCTTCGGCCGAGCCTTCGCGGCAGCGATCTTCGAGCTCGGCGGCCAGGGCGACCACCCGGGCGCCGTCGAACGAGCGCAGCGAACCGCCGATGGTGTGCGCCGCGCGGCGCGCCGCCGGCAGGTCGCCCGCCCGCAACGCCTCCCGGAGCTCGGCCACGAGGGCCGGCTGCTGGCCGACGAACCCGTCGATCATCAGACCGAGCAGCTCGCGGTCGCCGTCGACCGCCTCCAGCGCGGCGCGCCAGTCGAGACGGGAGGCCGGGGCCGCCGGCGGCGCTTCGCCGCCCCCCGCGCCCGGGCCGGGCGGCGCCGCGGCGTCGAGACGGGCCGGGGCCGCCGGCGGAGCTTCTCGCCCGCGGGCCAGGTCGGCCGCCGGCGCGGCCGCGGCGATGGCCTCGCCCAGCTCCCGCGAGCGGTACGGCTTGGCCAGATAGCCGTCGAAACCCGCGGCGGCGCAGAGCTTCTCGCTGCCCCGCGACGCCCGCGCCGTCAGCGCCACGATCGGCGTCCGCGGGGCGCCCTCTTCGCGCTCGCGCCGCCGGATGGCGCGGGTCGCCTCGTAGCCGTCCATCCCCGGCATCTGGAGGTCCATCAGCACCACGTCGAAACGCTCGGCCGCGCACGCCTCCACCGCCGCCGCGCCGTCGGTGACGATCCGCGCGGTGTGGCCCAGCTTCCGCAGCAGGCCGGCCCCGACCCGCTGGTTGGCCACGCTGTCCTCGACCAGCAGCGCGTGGAGCGGCCGCGGCGCGGCGTCCGGCGCGGCGGGCCGCGGCGCCTCGGCCGGGGCGGCCTCGTCGCGGCCGAAGCGCGCCGTGAAGTGGAACGTGGCGCCCTTCCCCGCTTCGCTCTCCAGCCCGATTTCGCCTTCCAGGGCTTCGACCAGCCGGGACGCGATCGCCAGCCCCAGCCCCGTGCCGCCGTAGCGCCGCGTCGTCGAGGCGTCGGCCTGCACGAACTCTTCGAAGATCACCCGCTGCTTGTCCGGCGGAATGCCGATGCCGGTGTCGGCGACCTCGAAGCGCAGGGTGACCGTCTCGCCGCTCCGCTCCTGCACGCGCACGCGCAGGGCGATCTCGCCCCGCTCGGTGAACTTGATCGCGTTCGAGAGCAGGTTGGCCAGCACCTGCCGCAGCAGGCGGGCGTCGCCGAGCAGCGCGTCCGGCGCGTCGTCGGCGACGTCGCCGCGCAGCGCGACCGGCCGGCCGTGCAGCCGGGGCGCGAGCGACTTCACCAGGTTGCCCAGGCGCTCGCGCAGCCGGAACGGGCGGCGCTCGCGCTGCAGCTTGTCCGCCTCGATCTTCGAGAAGTCGAGGATGTCGTTGATGACGTCCAGCAGCGCCTCCGCCGATTCGCGGATGGCGCCCAGGTACTCGTGCTGGACCGGCGTCAGGCCGGTGTCGTCGAGCAGCTCCGCCGTGCCGATGACCGCGTTGAGCGGCGTGCGGATCTCGTGGCTGACGTTCGCCAGGAAGGTGCTCTTGGCCCGGTTGGCGCGTTCGGCCGCGTCCCGGGCCTCCCGCAGCTCGGCCGCCTGGTTCCGCAGGTCCTCCTCGGCGCGCTTGAGCGCGGTGACGTCGGTGTGGCAGCCGAGGAGGCGGATCGGCTCGCCGCGCTCGTTGCGGATCGCCAGCCCGCGGCAGCGCACCCAGACCGTGCCGCCGCCGCGGTGCCGGTAGCGCACGATCTGGTCGTACGGATGGCCGGGGTCCGCGAGGTGCCGGGCGAAGTTGTCGAGGGCGAGGTCGCGGTCCTCGGGGAAGATGTTGGCCATCCACCACTCGGAGGTGTTGGGGATCTCGTCGTCGCGGTAGCCGAAGAGCTCCTTGAAGCGCGGGCTCATCCACTCCTGGTCCTGCCGCTCGACGTCCCAGTACCAGATGCCGTCGAGCGAGCCGGCCTGGAGGAACTCGAAGATCGCCGGGTCGCCGCGGACCCGTTCGTAGAGCTCCTTCTTCAGATAGTGCTCGTCCTGGCTCATGGGTGGCCTCCCGACGCGGGTCTCCGCCCCGTCCCGCCCGCCGACCGTCGCCTTGCGGCTCCGCTCGGCGCCCAACCGGGCCCGCAGGATTCCGCGCCGTTCCACGGTGCGGAATCCTGGCCGCGCGGGCCGGCGAACGGGGCAGAATACCCGCAATCGCCGCCGCGGCGCCCGCGCCGGGGGCGTAGACTTGCGGACGGGACCCGCGATGCACGGCTTCCATCCCCTCACCGCGGCGTGGTTCGCGCGGCGCTTCGCCGCCGCGACGCCCGCGCAGACCGAGGCCTGGCCGCGGATCCGGGAGGGCGGCGACGTGCTCGTCTCCGCGCCGACCGGCTCCGGCAAGACGCTGGCGGCGTTCCTGATCTGTCTCGACCGGCTCGTGGCGCGCGCCGCCGCCGGCGCCCTCGAGGACCGCACGGCGGTCGTCTACGTGTCCCCGCTCAAGGCCCTGAGCGCCGACGTCCACCGCAACCTGCGGACGCCGCTGGGCGAGATGGCCGAAGCGGCCGCGGCCGCCGGCCGGCCGGTTCCGGAGATCCGCGCCGCGGTCCGCACCGGCGACACCCCCGCCGGGGACCGCGAGCGGATGGCGCGCCGCCCGCCGCACGTCGTCGTCACCACGCCGGAGTCGCTGTTCATCCTGCTGACCGCCGAGCGCGGCCGGCGGATGCTGGCGACGGCGGCGACGGTCATCGTCGACGAGATCCACGCCCTCATCGACGACAAGCGCGGCTCCCATCTGGCCCTCAGCCTCGCGCGGCTCGACGACCTGGCCGTCCGCTCCGGGGGCGCGCGGCCGCAGCGCATCGGCCTGTCCGCGACGGTGAAGCCGATCGCCGAGGTGGCGCGGTTCCTGACGGGCGCGCGGCCGGCCGCGGGTTCGGGCGCCGGGTCCGGGGACGCCCGGCCGCCGGCCGCCGTCGTCGACGCCGGCCACCGCCGCGACCTCGACCTGGCCGTCGAAACGCCGCGGGACGAGCTCGGCGCGGTCGCCACCAACGAGACGTGGGGCGAGATCCACGACCGCATCGCCGACCTCGTCCGCGCCCACCGCACCACCATCGTCTTCGTCAACACGCGGCGTCTGGCGGAGCGGGTCGCGCACCACCTGGCCGGGCGGCTCGGCGCCGAGGCCGTGCTGGCGCACCACGGCAGCCTGTCGCGGCAGCTTCGGCAGACGGCCGAGGCGGCGCTCGCGGAGGGCCGGCTGCGCGCCGTGGTGGCCACCGCGTCGCTGGAGCTCGGCATCGACGTGGGTTCGGTCGACCTCGTGTGCCAGATCGGCACGCCGCGGTCGATCGCCGTGGCGCTGCAGCGCGTAGGCCGCTCGGGCCACAAGGTGGACCGCTCGTTCGTGCCGAAGGGCCGCTTCTTCGCGACGACCCGCGACGAGCTGGTCGAGTGCGCCGCCCTCGTGCGCGCGATGCGGCGCGGCCTGCTCGACGAGCGGCGGCAGCGTCCGTGGCCGCGCGACGTGCTCGCCCAGCAGATCGTGGCCGCCGCGGCCACCGACGCCTGGCGCGAGGACGACCTGTTCGACCTGGCGCGGAGCGCCGCGCCCTACGGCGACCTGCCGCGGGCCGAGTTCGACGCCGTCGTCGAGATGCTGTCGGACGGCATCGCGTCCTCCCGCGGGCGGCACGGCGCCTGGCTGCACCGCGACCGGGTCAACGGCCTCGTGCGCGGCCGGCGCGGGGCGCGGCTGGCGGCCGTCACGTCGGGCGGCGCGATCCCGGACAACGCGAACTACGCGGTCGTGGCCGAGCCGGAAGGGACGACGGTCGGCGCCGTCGACGAGGACTTCGCCGTCGAGAGCATGGCCGGCGACGTCTTCCTGCTGGGCACGACCTCGTGGCGCATCCGGCGCGTCGAGTCCGGCCGGCTGCGCGTCGAGGACGCGCACGGCGCGGCGCCGTCGGTGCCGTTCTGGCGCGGCGAGGCGCCGGGGCGCACGCGCGAGCTCTCCGCGGAGGTGTCGGACCTGCGCGAACGGCTGGCGGCCCCGGACGACGAGCTTCGTGGCGGCGACGACGCGGCGGCGTATCTGGAGCGCGAGTGCGGCCTCGACCGGTCCGGCGCGGAGCAGGCGGCGGCCTACGTCCGGTCCGGCGCCGCCGCGCTCGGCGCCGTGCCGTCCGCGCGGACGCTGGTGGCCGAGCGCTTCTTCGACGAGGGGGGCGGCATGCAGCTCGTGCTGCACGCCCCGCTCGGGGCGCGCATCAACCGCGCCTGGGGCCTGGCGCTGCGCAAGCGGTTCTGCCGCGGCTTCAACGTCGAGCTGCAGGCCGCGGCGACCGACGACGGCATCGTGATCTCGCTCTCGGAGCGGCACAGCTTCCCGCTGGAGGTCGTCTTCCGCTTCCTGCGCCCGGAGACCGTCGAGGAGGTGTTGACGCAGGCGATGCTGCCGGCCCCGACGTTCGGGGCGCGCTGGCGCTGGAACGCGTCGCGGGCGCTGGCCGTGCTCCGCTTCTCGGGCGGGCGCAAGGTGCCGCCGCCCATCCTGCGCATGCGCTCGGACGACCTGCTGGCGGCGGTCTTCCCGGACCAGGCGGCGTGTCCGGAGAACCTCGGCGGCGAGGACGTCCGCATCCCGGACCATCCGCTCGTCGCCGAGACCATCCGCGACTGTCTCCACGAGGCGATGGACGTCGACGGTTTGCGGGCGGTCCTCGCGGGCATCGAGCGGGGGACGATCGCCACGCGGGCCGTCGACAGCGCCGAACCGTCCCCGTTCGGCCACGAGATCCTGAACGCCAATCCGTACGCCTTCCTCGACGACGCGCCGCTGGAGGAGCGCCGGGCGCGGGCGGTGCAGTTGCGCCGCGCCCTGGGGGACGGCGGGGACGGGACGGGGGCGCTCGACGCCGAGGCGATCGCGCGGGTCGCGGCGGAGTCGTGGCCGGTGGTGCGCGACGCCGAGGAGCTGCACGACGCGTTGCTGACGCTGGTGCTCGTCCCGCCGCGCGGCGAGTGGCGGAGCTGGTTCGAGCGGCTGGTCGAGACCCGCCGCGCCGCGGCGCTGCGGGCCGGCGGCGCGGTCTTCTGGATGGCCGCCGAGCGCTCGCGGACCGCGCTGCTCGTCCACCCGGAGGGCCGCGTCGAGCCCGCCGTGCCGGAGGTCGATCAGCCGGCGCCGGACGGTCCCGAGGCGGCCGTGACCGAGGCGCTGCGCGGCTGGCTCGATTCCAGCGGCCCGCGGCGCGCGTCGGAGCTGGCGGCGCTGCTCGCCGTGCCGGTCGGGCGCGTGGCGGCCGGGCTGGCCCGGCTGGAGGGCGAGGGGCAGGTCCTGCGCGGGCGCTTCACGGCCGGCGGCGGCGAGGCGGCCGAGGTCGAGTGGTGCAACCGGCGCGTGCTGGCCCGCATCCACCGCGCGACCCTGGGACGGCTGCGCCGCGAGATCGCGCCGGTGTCGACCGCGGACCTCGTGCGCTTCCTGGCCCGCTGGCAGCGCCTGGTCCCCGGGACGCGCCTGCACGGCGCGGGCGGGCTGCTGCAGGTCGTGCGGCAGCTGCAGGGCTGCGAGGTCTCGGCCGCGGCCTGGGAACGCCACGTGCTGCCGGCCCGCGTCGAAGGCTACGAGCCGGAGATGCTGGATGGGCTCTGCCTCTCGGGGGAGGTCATGTGGGGCCGGCTGTCTCCGCATCCCGCCTTCGACGGCGCGCCACCGGACGCCGCCGCCGGGCCGGCGGCGCGTCGGCGGCGGGTGCGGCCGACCCGCGTGGCGCCGGTCACGCTCTTCCTGCGGGAGGACCGGGAGTGGCTGACGCCGCCGGACGGGGAGGGCGCGGGCGGCGGGGAGGCGGGCCGCGTCCTGTCCCACCCGGCCGAGGCCGTGCGGGAGGCGCTCGGCCGGCGCGGGGCGTCGTTCCTGCGCGAGCTGGTCGCCGAGACGGGCCGGCTCGCCAGCGAGGTGGAGGACGGGCTGTGGGAGCTCGTCGCGGCGGGGCTGGTGACGGCCGACGGCTTCGACAACCTGCGCGCGCTGGTCGATCCGCGGCGGCGCCGGGGGGAGGGGCGGTTCCGTGCCGCCCGTCCCCGCCACGCCGCGGGCCGCTGGGCGCTGCTGGCGCCGGCGGCGGAGGATTCGCCTGGCGGCCGGCCGGAGCGGGCCGAGGCATTCGCCCGCCAGCTCCTGGAGCGCTGGGGCGTCGTGTTCCGGGACCTCGCCCGGCGCGAGACGCTGCTGCCGCCGTGGCGCGACGTGCTCGGTGCCCTCCGGCGCATGGAGGCGCGCGGCGAGGTGCGCGGCGGCCGGTTCGTATCCGGCTTCGTCGGCGAGCAGTTCGCGCGCCCGGACGCCGTCGAGCTGCTCCGCATCGTGCGCCGGGACGCCGGCGGCGAGCCGGGCGTGCGGGTCGCCGCCGCCGACCCGCTCAACCTGGCTGGCGTCGTCACGCCGGGGCCGCGCGTCAGCGCGCTGTCGGGCGAAACGGTCGACCTGCTGGCGCCGGCGGCGGCCCCGGCCGGCGCGGCCGCGTCCTGAACCGGACGGCGAAGGCGTGGCGGGGGGGCGCATCGGGTACAGTGGGCGGCATGCGTCCGCTCGTCCGGCCCCCGCTCCGCCCGTTGCCGGCCGTTCTGGCGCTGGCGATCGCCGCCGCTCCGGTGGCGGCGGGGCCGGCGCGTCCGCCGGCGCAACCGTCCGGCCATCAGGATCGCCTGTCCCCGACGCCGGTGGTGCCTCCCGGCGCCCTGCGGGTGGTCGAGGCCGCCTGGCGCCGGGGACGGGCCGCCGTCTGCGCCGAGGAACCGGGGCCGCCGGTCGAGCGGAGCGGGCGCTCGATCGCCCGCACGCGCGTCTGGGTGCGGGACGGGACGGCCACGCGGAAGCTGGCGCTGGGGCCCGGCGCCTGCCATCCGGCCTGGTCGCCGGACGGAGAACGGCTGGCCGTCGTCACGCCGGACGGTCTGTGGGTGCTGTCCGCGGACCTGCGCCGGACGACGCACGTCGTGGACCTGCGGCGCGTCGGCGGGTCCCGCGCCGGCTTCGAGCGCCGCGCGCTGAGCGGGCCGCGCTGGGCGCCCGACGGCTCGGCCCTGGCGTTCGTCGTTTCGAACGGCCGGACGCAATGGGTCGAAGTGGTCGACGCCCGTAGCGGAGCGCGCCGCTTCGCGTCGGATCCGGAGACCCGCGAGTTCGAATGGGAGGCGGATTCCCGCTCCCTGCGCCTGGGGCCGCGCGTGGTCCGGCTCCCGTGAGCCGGGGCGCCGGCCGCCGACGATTGCGAGGAACGACATGGCATCCACCAGACCGCTTTCCCTTCTCCCGTTGCTGCTCGTGCCGCTCGTCGCCGCCGGGGGCGCGGCGGCCCAGGAGCCGGCGGCGCTCGACACCCGGGCGATCGTCGAGTACCTGGCCGACGACGATCTCGAAGGGCGCCTCACCGGGTCGCCGGGTATCCGCAAGGCGGCCGACTACATCGTCGAACGGCTCGAGGCCGTCGGCGCCGGGCCGCTGCCGGGCGTCGGCGGCTTCCGGCAGGCGTTCGCCTACACGGCCGGCGTGACGGACACCGGCAGCACGCTCCGCGTCCGGAGCACCGGGGGAAACGAGAGCGGCGGAGAGACGATCCGCCTCGAGGCGTCGTCCCGCGCCGCGGCGTCGTCGGACGCGGGCTCGGCGCCCGTCCCGCCGGCGGACGCGGCGGCGTCTCCCGCTTCCCCCGACGCCGGCGCGCCGCCCATCCGGGCGCTGTCGTTCTCGGCCTCGGGGCGGGTGGAGGGGCCGCTCGTCTTCGCCGGGTACGGCCTCTCGGTGCCCGAGACGGACGACTTCTCGTACGACAGCTTCGCCACGCTGGACGTCACGGACAAGATCGTCGTCGTGTTCCGCTACTTCCCCGAGGACGCCGAGGGCGAGCTGCGCGCGACGCTGGCCCGCTACGCGGGGCTGCGCTACAAGGCGCTCGCGGCGCGCGAGCGGGGCGCGGCGGGGCTGATCGTCGTCACCGGGCCCCGGTCGCCCAACGCCGGCGCGCTGGCGCCGCTGACCTTCGACGCGGCGGTCGCCGATTCGGGCATCGTGGCCGCCACCGTGGACGGCGCGCTGGGCGCGGCGATCATCGGGAGCGCCGGCGAGTCCATCGAAGACGTGCAGGCCGCGCTCGACACCGCCAACCCCCACGCCGCGGGCTTCGACCTGCCGCTGGAGGGCGCGCTGGAGGTGGGGATCGAGAAGCGGGAGGGGACCGGCCACAACGTCATCGGCTATCTGCCGCCGACGGAGGGCGCGGCGCTCGACAAGCCGTACGTGCTGCTCGGCGCCCACTACGACCACCTCGGCTACGGGCGCGGCGGCGACTCGCTGGCCCGCGGCGACGAGACCGGTCAGATCCACAACGGGGCCGACGACAACGCCTCCGGCGTGGCCGCGGTGCTGGCCGCCGGCGCCCGGCTGGCCAACGCCGAGCGGGGCCGGGGGATCATCCTCGCCTTCTGGTCGGGAGAGGAGCTCGGCCTGCTCGGGTCCGCCGCCTTCGTCGAACAGGCTCCGGCGCCGATGGAGCGGATCGCCGCGTACCTCAACTTCGACATGGTCGGGCGGTTGGGCGGCGGCGCGCTCAACCTGCAGGCCGTCGGCAGCAGCTCGGTCTGGACCCCGCTGGCCGAGGAGCTGAACGAGCCGATCGGCCTGGACCTGACGTTCGTCGCCGACCCCTGGCTGCCGACCGACGTCGGGAGCCTGAACGCCGCCGAGGTGCCCAGCCTGAACTTCTTCACCGGCAGCCACGAGGACTACCACCGGCCGACCGACGACGCCGACAGGCTCGACTACGCCGGGCTCGACCGCATCGTCGACCTCGCCACGGCCGTGGCGGCGAACCTCGCGACGCGGCCCGAAGCCCCCGACTTCATCCGCGTGGAGCGCGCGCAGCGGCGCGGCGGCGGCGCCACCATGCGCATCTTCACCGGCACGATCCCCGACTACACGCGGGAGGTCGAGGGCCTGGCCCTGTCGGGGGTCGTCGGCGGCGGCCCGGCCGAGGCGGCCGGCCTGCGCGGGGGCGACGTGATCGTCGGCCTGGCCGGGCAGACCGTCACCAACGTCTACGACTACATGTACGCGCTCGACCTGCTGAAGGTGGACGAGCCGGCCGAGGTGGTCTTCCTGCGCGGCGGCGAGCGGATGACCGCCGAGCTGCTGCCGCGGGCGCGGTAACGGGGAATCCACTGTCACATGACAGCATGTTGGCGTAACTGACGGAATGAGTTTGAGGCCGACGATGTTGAACGGGCTGCCGGTGGACTGGATGCGGTAGTCGCGCACGTCGCGCAGCCCGCACAGCACCACGCACTGCGGGAAGGCCGCCGGGCGCATGGGGTAGCCCGCCCGCAACTGTTGCAGCGTCGCCAGCAGCGGGTCGCCCTGAAGGTGTCGATCTCGTCGACGAGCAGCACCAGCGGCTTCGGCGACGCCTCCGACCAGCGCTTCAGCGCTTCGCGAAAGGCACTGTTCGGGCCGAAATCGGCGAAGATGCCGGACCAGGAAGTCGTCGCCCAACGTTGACCGCACTTGCGAGCTCAATCCGGCGAGTACCGTGCGCATCGCCTCCCCCACGTCGTCGCGGGCCGTGCGCGCGGTCTCGACGGTGGTGTACACGCAGGCGTAGCCCTGTTCGTTCAGCAGGTCGCGGAGCGCGAGCAGGGCGGAGGTCTTGCCCGTCTGCCGCGGGGCGTGCAGCACGAAGTACTTCTTCATCCGCACGAGCGCGAGGACCTCGTCGAGGTCGAAGCGTTCGAGCGGCGGGATGCAGTAGTGGTCGTCGGGCGTGACTCGCTTTCGCCGGCGGCCCTGTCGAATCCGCCCGGGGCCCCTGGTCTTCGGCGCGGCCCGATCGGGCCGCGCCGGCCACCCGCATTGTAGAGCAGGTCGGTTACGGACTCTGGTCAACGCGGTCAACGCGGTCGAGACGGCGGCGCGGGCCGACTGTATAGAATGGGCGGATGAAGTACAGACGACTGGGCACGACGGGGGTCTACGTCTCGGAACTCTGCCTGGGCGCGATGACCTTCGGCACCCAGTGGGAAATGATCGGCGCGTTGGGCCAGCAGGAGGCCGATGCGCTCGTCGGCCGTTCGATCGACGCCGGCGTCAACTTCTTCGACACCGCGGACGTCTATTCGACCGGCGACTCGGAGGAGATCCTCGGGCGTGCGCTCGCCGCCCGCCGCCGCGACGTGGTGGTCGCCACCAAGGTGCGCGGGCGGATGGGCCCGGGCCCCAACCGGGTCGGCCTGTCGCGGCTGCACGTCGTCGCCGCCTGCGAAGCGAGCCTGAAGCGGCTCGGCACCGACTACATCGACCTCTATCAGATTCACCGCGCCGACCCCGACACGGCCATCGACGAAACGCTGAGCGCGCTGACCGACCTGGTGCGGGCCGGCAAGGTGCGCTACGTCGGCTGCTCCAATCTCGAAGCGTGGGAACTGATGAAGGCGCTCGGCGTGTCGGAGCGGCGGGGCTTCGAGCGGTTCCAGTGCACGCAGTCCTACTACTCGCTGGCCGGGCGCGACGTCGAGCGCGACACGATCCCGCTCATCCGCGACCAGGGCCTCGGCCTGCTCGTCTGGAGTCCGCTGGCCGGCGGCTTCCTCTCCGGCAAGTTCACCCGCGAGGGCGCCCGCGACCCCGACGCCCGCCGCGCGGGGTTCGACTTTCCGCCGCTGAACAAGGAGTTGGCGTTCGACGTTCTCGACGTCATGCGTCCGATCGCCGACGCCCACGGCGCGTCGGTCGCGCAGGTGGCGCTGGCGTGGCTGCTCGCCAAGGAGGCGGTCACCAGCGTCATCATCGGCGCGAAGCGGATGGACCAGCTCGTGGACAACCTGGGCGCGGTCGATCTCGCCCTGACCCGCGACGAACTGGAACGGCTCGACGCGGCGAGCGCGACGCCCGCGCCCTACCCCGCCTGGATGCTGTCGCTCGGCGACGACCGCCGGCCCGGCACCGCGCGCGACCTGGCGGCGCTCCTGAAGAAGGACAAGAAGTAGGGCCGGGCCCCGCGTCGGTGCTCGGTTGGCCGCCGGAGCAGTCAGAACCAGTCGGGATACTCCCGCCTGAACAGGGCCTTCCGTCTCGCGCCGTCGCCGACGTCCGGATGCCACGCGGGATGCCTGTCGGGCGCGCCCACGTGCGCATCCATCCGCTTCGCGCCCCGCGGAAGACCTTGCCGCATCGCGGGATCGGACAGCGAAACACCGGACCTTCCGGTAGCGCGGCATCTACGGACAGTGACCGGGCGAAGCCGCCGCCGCGGCCAAACGGACCAGCCGGCGGATCGGTCAGCCGTCCACCAGGCGCAGGGCGAACCGGATGCGCAGCCAGCCGCCCTTCTTCTCGATGGACGTCATCTGCGCGGACAACGGCTTGCCGGCGTCCATCAGCCGCGCGGGCATCTTGTTGAAGCGGCGCGGGACGTAGCCGATCTTGCGGCGCTTCGATCCCAGCACTTCGATGGCGTACGCGTCGTGCGGGTTGTCCGGCTGCCGGCGGAGCGTGAACCGGTCGCCGCGGCGCATCCGGCCGGCCAGCCGCTCCGCGTGGTAGTAGGGCGTGCCCGCCACGTCCATGTGGGCCAGCAGAATCTCCCGCGGCGCCGCGTCGGCCTTGCGGCGGGCGATCGCTTCGACGATCGGCAGACCCAGGAGCGCGCGGATGACGTTCCTGCGATGCATGGTGATGATCCTCCTTGTGCGGCTCGCGCGATGGCCAGCCAACCAGTATCGCGCCGGCCGCTGACAGTTCCTGTCATTGCGCACGGCGGTCCGAGAATTTCCGAGGGGCGTCGCCGGGAGCGGTCACGCCGGCCGGGGCGCAGCCGCGAAACCGTCGCTTCGCGAAAGGCACTGTTCGGGCCGAACTCGGCGAGAATGCCGGACCAGTGCCGGGCCAGGAAGTCGTCGCCCGGTGCCACTGCGCGTCCGAGCCCAGTCCGGAGAGCACCACCCGCATCGCCCGCTCCACGTCGTCGCGGGCCGTACGCGCGGTCTCGACGGTGGTGTACACGCAGGCGTAGCCCTGCCCGTCGAGCAGGTCGCGGAGCGCGAGCAGGGCGGAGGTCTTGCCCGTCTGCCGCGGCGCGTGCAGCGGTCCTCGCTTTACCTGCCGGCGGCGTCCTGCCCGAATCCGGCGATGGACCGCTTGAAGGTCGTCAACGAGTATGACCGCTTGCGCTCGCCGGCGGTGGCGGCCGTCTCGCCGTGACCGCGTTCACGCCGGGCGGCCCGGTTCCGGCGGCGGGACGAGCCGGAAGCCCTGCTCGGCGAAATCGTCGTCCAGGGCGAGCGCTTCGGTGATGCCGTGGCGGCGCATCAACTCGAAGCTCGTGCAGTCGACCAGCGACAGCTTGCGCCGGCCGGCCGTGAGCAGCGCGGCCTCGGCGGCCGCGTGGATCGACTCGTCGATCCACAACGGGTGCAGCAGCGGCAGCATAACCTCCGCCATGGCGCGCAGCGCATCCATGCCGAGGCGTCGCTGCACGAGGGCGAACGTCTCCACCAGCACGTAGTTCGAGCTGACGAGGGTCCGTTCGCCGGACGCCGCCCGATGCCAGGCGGCGGCGACGTCGCGGTGGCGGGGCTGGTCCGCGTCGAGAAAGGCCAGCAGCGCGGACGTGTCGACGAAGAGCTTCACGAGTCGAACGCCTCGTCGAGATGGCGGTCGTGCTCTTCGGCGAGATCGCGGCATCCCGACCGGAAACGGCCCGCCAGCTCGCGCGCACGGCGTACGAGCGCGTCGCGGTCCTCGCCGCCGTGGCGGATCAGGTAGTCGGCGACGCTCTCGCGCACCAGGTCGGCCACCGAGCGGTCCTGCAGCCGGGCCTGCTCCTTGAGGGAGCGAGCCTGGACGTCGGTCAGTTGGACTTGCGTGCGAATCATGACACCATGTTAGCGCAACCGACGGGATGATGTCATGAGGCGTGTACCCGTCGGCGCCACGGCCCGGCGGTGACGGCCGGACGAGCGGAGTTCAGGCGCAGCTTCCGCGATCGGCCGCGGACGGCCTCGTCACATGCCCCAGATTTCCACCGGCGCGCCCGCCTCGGACCGCCGCCGCCGGTGGAACACCTTCTCGTCCCAGCTCCGGCCCTCGCGCTGGTCGATGACCACCAGATGCCCCGCCTCGGCCGCGCAGCGGGCCATGTACCCCGCCGTCTGCTCCACGCCCTCGCCGACCGTGCGCTCCAGCCCGTCCCCGGCGCGCACCACCTTGCACTCCACCACGTACTCCCGCATCCGTCCGCCGTGCGGCCACATGATCAGCAGGTCCACCCGCCCCCGCCCCAGGCCGTACTCCCGTTCGATGCGCCCGCCCCCGTTCACCACCCGGTGCAGGTACGCCTGCAGCAGGATCTGCGGCCACGCCTCCTCGTACAGGAACCGGTTCTTCCAGTGCTCCGAGTGCCGGCGGAAGAAGTCCTGAAACGCCCCCAGCAGCTTGTCCAGGTCCAGGCCGCCGTCCGCGTCCACGTACCACGTCGTGTTCAGGTCCAGCTCCTCCTGCAGGATCGAGCCCAGCTCGCGCGGCACGACCTCCGCGTAGATGGGGTTGGCGATGCGCACCGGCATGTCCCGGGCGATCAGGCCGAGGTCGCGCACGTATTCGACGTCGCGCTCGGTCGCGCGCCGTTCGTCCACGCCGCTCAGCATCGGCTCGACCACCCGGCGCACGCGGTCTTCGCGCAGCTTGTCCGCCAACTGGTCGAGATGCGTCACCCGGCGCACGACGAGCGCCTCCCGCGCCTCGGCGACGTCGTCCGCGGTCACCGCGCGGCCGCGGTCGCGCCCGGCCCTGCGCTTGAAGCAGGTCTCGTAGGCCAGGGCGTTCACCAGCCACGGCTGGCCCAGGGTCTGCGTCCAGATCGCCTCCCGGGCGTCGTCGGTGAACGCCTGTCCGGTCTCCCCGGTGTGCTGGCCGAGCAGGGCCAGCGTCTCGTCCCGCGTGAAGTCGCCCAGCCGCAACGACTCCGCCACGATGTTGAACGGGCTGCTGGTCGCCCGGATGCGGTAGTCGCGCACGTCGCGCAGGCCGCACAGCACCACGCACTGCGGAAAGGCCGCCGGGCGCATGGGGTAGCCCCCCCGCAACTGTTGCAGCGTCGTCAGCAGCGGGTCGCCCTGGAGGGTGTCGATCTCGTCGACGAGCAGCACCAGCGGCTTCGGCGACGCCTCCGCCCAGCGCTTCAGGGCCTCGCGCAAAGCCTTGTCCGGGCCGAACTCGGCGAGGATGCCGGACCAGCGCCGGGCCAGGAAGTCGTCGCCCGGCGCCCACTGCGCGTCCGAGCCCAGTCCGGAGAGCACCACCCGCATCGCCCGCTCCACGTCGTCGCGGGCCGTGCGCGCCTCTTCGACGGTGGTGTACACGCAGGCGTAGCCCTGCCCGTTGAGCAGGTCGCGGAGCGCGAGCAGGGCGGAGGTCTTGCCCGTCTGCCGCGGGGCGTGCAGCACGAAGTACTTCTTCATCCGCACGAGCGCCAGGACTTCGTCGAGGTCGAAACGTTCGAGCGGCGGGATGCAGTAGTGGTCGTCGGGCCTGACCGGACCGGCGGTGTTGAAGAAGCGCATGGTTTGGTTCCTCGCTGCCGTCGGCGGATCCTGCCGAATCCGCCCAAGGCCCCGGTCTTCGCTACGGCCCGAGTGGACCGCCGACGGCAGGACAAACTTCTCGGCGGGTTGGAACTTCTTGGCGGGTTGGTCCGGATCGACCGGGCCGGCCAGAAGCATCGCTCCTTCCGCAATCGGATCGATCCAGTCCGGTGCAACGAGCGGGCGGCCCTCGATCATGCAGCGCAGGACGGCAGCGGCCGTCAGGTGCGAGTCGAAGGCATCTTCGTCGGCTTGTGCGGGATCGAGATCGCCCGGGTCGACGCGCCCGCGCTCGACCCACCGCGCCGCCTCGAGTTCCTCGCAAGCGGCACGGCGCTGCTCGGGTTTGGTCTTCGAGACGAGCACGCGGTTCGTGGGCAATACCCCGGCCAGTGCCGCGCCGTATGCGAGCGCGGGGTAGGTCTCGGCCAGCACGATGCGCCGGCCGCGCAGCAATTCGTTCCACTTTCCTTCGAACGGCCACACCGCGAAGTCGCGGCCCGACGACCGCAGCAACGGAATCAGCTCCTTCCAGAACGCGCGGGTGGCCGACCCGACGGTGCCGGGGATGCCGCTGACGGCGAACGGTGTCTTCGCTCCGGTCTTCGCGTCGACCCGGCGATAAAACCCGCCGACCAGCTTCTCCTCGAATGACTTCCTCCCGTCCTTGCCTTTCAGCACTTGGAAGAAAGGACGATCGACGCGCCATTCCGATGGCGAATAGACGCGCCTGAAGAAGTCGGAGCCCGGATCCCGCCCGCCGAGCCATTCGACGAACGACGACGGACGTCCGTGCGCCCCGGAACGGAGCAGTTCCTGCCAATACGGGGCCGGCAGCCCGATGGCAAGGTCGATACCGATCAGCACTGGTCCTCGATGCGCCCGTTCGCGGGCCAGGGCCAGCAGTTTCGGCAGATTCCAGCCGCCGCACGTCGCGCGACAGATGCGCCGCTCGTGGACGTCGGCCACGTGCACGGAGCGCTTCCTGGCATCCTTGCTCCAATCGGCGGACAGGAAGAACGCCGTCGGGTTGGTGTCAATGGACGTTTTCATCGTCGTACACCTCGCGGCGGATCGTGGTGCGAGCCCATGGTATCGAGCTGGCCGCTGACGGTTTCCTGTCAGTGCTGCATGGCGGTCCGGATTTTTTCAAGGGGGCGCCGCCAAATGCGGGCACCCGACCGACGGCACGGCCGGGGGACCGTCACCGTCGTCCGACCGGCGGACGGGGCCGCGGACGGCCGCGTCACATGCCCCAGACCTCCACCTGCGCGCCCGCCTCGGACCGCCGCCGCCGGTGGAACACCTTCTCCGCCCAGCTCCGGCCCTCGCGCTGGTCGATGACCACCAGATGCCCCGCCTCGGCCGCGCAGCGGGCCATGTACCCCGCCGTCTGCTCCACGCCCTCGCCGACCGTGCTTTCCAAACCGTCCCCGGCGCGCACCACCTTGCACTCCACCACGTACTCCCGCACCCGTCCGCCGTGCGGCCACATGATCAGCAGGTCCACCCGCCCCCGCCCCAGGCCGTACTCGCGCTCGATGCGTCCGCCCCCGTTCACCACCCGGTGCAGGTACGCCTGCAACAGGATCTGCGGCCACGCCTCCTCGTACAGGAACCGGTTCTTCCAATGCTCCGAATGCCGGCGGAAGAAGTCCTGGAACGCCCCCAGCAGCTTGTCCAGGTTCAGGCCGCCGTCCGCGTCCACGTACCACGTCGTGTTCAGGTCCAGCGTTTCCTGCAGGATCGAACCCAGCTCGCGCGGCAGGACCTCGGCGTAGATGGGGTTGGCGATGCGCACCGGCTTGTCCCTGGCGATCAGGCCGAGGTCGCGCACGTACTCGATGTCCCGGTTGGAGAAGGCGTGCTCGTCCGCGCCGATCAGCATCGGTTCGATCACCCGGCGCACGCGGTCTTCCCGCAGCTTGTCCGCCAACTGGTCGAGATGCGTCACCCGGCGCACGACGAGCGCCTCCCGCGCCTCGGCGACGTCGTCCGCGGTCACCGCGCGGCCGCGGTCGCGCCCGGCCTTGCGCTCGAAGCAGGTCTCGTAGGCCAGGGCGTTCACCAGCCACGGCTGGCCCAGGGCCTGGGTCCAGATCGCCTCCCTGGCGTCGTCCGTGAACGCCTGTCCGGTCTCCGCGGTGTGCTGGCCGAGCAGGGCCAGCGTCTCGTCCCGCGTGAAGTCGCCCAGCCGCAGCGACTTCGCCACGACGTTGAACGGGCTGCTGGTCGCCCGGATGCGGTAGTCGCGCACGTCGCGCAGGCCGCACAGCACGACGCACTGCGGAAAGGCCCCCGGACGCATGGGGTAGCCCCCCCGCAACTGTTGCAGCGTCGTCAGCAGCGGGTCGCCCTGGAGGGTGTCGATCTCGTCGACGAGCAACACCAGCGGCTTCGCCGACGCCTCCGACCAGCGCTTCAGGGCCTCGCGCAAAGCCTTGTCCGGGCCGAACTCGGCGAGGATGCCGGACCAGCGCCGGGCCAGGAAGTCGTCGCCCGGCGCCCACTGCGCGTCCGAGCCCAGTCCGGAGAGCACCACCCGCATCGCCCGCTCCACGTCGTCGCGGGCCGTGCGCGCCTCCTCGACGGTGGTGTACACGCAGGCGTAGCCCTGCCCGTTCAGCAGGTCGCGGAGCGCGAGCAGGGCGGAGGTCTTGCCCGTCTGCCGCGGGGCGTGCAGCACGAAGTACTTCTTCATCCGCACGAGCGCGAGGACTTCTTCGAGGTCGAAACGTTCGAGCGGCGGGATGCAGTAGTGGTCGTCTGGCCTGACCGGACCGGCGGTGTTGAAGAAACGCATGGCTCGGTTCCCGCTTTACCTGCCGGCGGCGCCCTGCCCGAATCCGGCGATGGACCGCTTGCAGGTCGTCAACGAGTATGACCGCCTCGCTCGCCGCCCCCGCCGGCCGTCCCGACGACGTGATCACGTTCACACGGACGGCCCGTCCGTTCCGGATTCGGCCGGTATGCAGGCGGATGAATGAACGCGATCCACTCTTCCCGCGTCGCGGACGATGGACGACCGCGCGCCCCGGCCGACCTCCGCGAAACGTCAGGACGCCGTCAGTGAACCGTCCCGGACACGTCCCGCGCCGGGGCGGCGGGCCGGCCGCCCTCCTCGTCCGCGCAGTCGCCGCACCCGTGGCACGACGCGCCCCCGCCGGTCTTCGGCGCGGCGAAGAGGCCGCGCAGGTGGCGGTAGAGAGAGACGGCGGCCGTCCCGACGATGACCGCCACCGCCGCTTCCTGCCAGTCCATCACACGCCCCACCCCAGCAGGGATCCCGTCTGGTAGACGAGCAGCGACGCCGCGAAGGCCAGCACCGACATGTAGGCGAACATGAACGCCGGCCAGCCCCACGAGCCCGACTCCCGCCGGACGACGCCGATCGTGCTCATGCACTGGCAGGCCAGCACGAAGAAGACCATCAGGGAGACCCCCGCCAGGGGCGTCATCAGCGGGGAGCCGTCCGCGTGCGTCGCTTCCCGCAGCGACGCGCGCAGGGACTGGCTCTCCTCGTCGGCCTCCGCGATGCCGAAGACGATGCCGAGGGTGGAGACGAACACCTCGCGCGCGGCGAACGCGCCGAGGATGCCCACCCCGATGCGCCAGTCGAAGCCGAGCGGCTCGATGGCCGGCTCGATCAGGCGCCCGACCCGCCCGGCGACGCTGTGCTCCAGGCTCTCCCCCGCCTCGCGGCCGGCGAGCAGCGACAAGCGCTCCGCGCGGGCGTCGGGGTCCATGGCCGACGCCTCCACCTCGGCCCGCTGCGCGGCGTAGCGCTCGGCGACCTCCCCGCTGCGCGGGTAGGAGAGCAGCGCCCAGAGGATGATGGTCATCGTGAGGATGATGGTTCCGGCGTCGACCAGGAACTTCCGCAGCCCGCGCCACGCCGACAGCCCGACGTTGCGCCACAGCGGGACGCGGTAGGGCGGCAGCTCCAGCACGAGCGGCAGCCGCGGCCCCCGGAGCACCGTCCGGCGCAGGACCGCCGCGGCCCCCAGCGTCGCCGCCACCGACAGCGCGTACATGGAGAACAGCACCGCGGCGCCGGCGCTGAACAGGCCGAGCACCCGGGCGTCGGGCGCGAACACGACGGCCGTCACCAGCGCGTACACCGGCAGCCGGGCGCTGCAGGAGACCATCGGCAGGGTCAGCATGGTGATCAGCCGGTCCCGGCGGCTCTCGATGGTCCGGGTGGCCATCACCGCCGGGATCGCGCAGGCGAAACCGGACAGCATCGGCACGAACGCCTTGCCGTGCAGCCCGACGCGGCCCATCAGACGGTCGATGACGAACGCGACGCGCGCGAGATAACCGGCGTCCTCGAGGACCGCGATGAACAGGAACAGCATCGCGATCTGCGGCACGAACACCACGACGTTGCCGACGCCGGCGATCACGCCGTCGACCATCAGGTCCTGCAGCGGCCCGGCCGGCAGCGCCGAGGTGACGCCGGCCTGGAGCGCCCCGGTGGCCGATTCGATGATCCCGATGAACGGCTCGGACCAGGCGAAGAGGGCCTCGAACAGCAGCGCCATGACGAGGGCGAAGACCCCCGGGCCGTAGAAGCGATGGGTGAGGACGCCGTCGATCCGATCCGTCCAGCTTCGCGCGCCCCCGCGGGCCGCGGACACGCTGCGCACGTCCCGCACGACCGTCTCGATCCACCGGTAGCGCGCGGCGACGACCTCCTGGTCCAGGTTCACCTGCTCGCCGGCGGCCCGCAGGCGCAGGTCGTCGACGGTCTCGCGGGCGGCGGCGGGCAGGCCCTCCACGTCGTCCTCGTCGGCCGCGTGCGACAGCAGCGACCAGACCGCCCACGACCGGCGGGCGGCCCGCGTCCGGTCGAACGCCCCGCCGCGCAGGACGCCTTCCACCTCCGAGACCGCGTCCTCCACCGCGGCGGGGAACCCGGTCCACGCCACGTCCCCGCGCGGAGCCTGCTCGACGGCGCCGGCGACGGCCGCGCGCAGGTCGTCGAGCCCCGCGCCGGTGGAGCCGACCGTCGGCACGACCGCCGCGCCGAGCCAGCCGCTCAGCTTCGCCGCGTCCACGGTCACGCCGGCCGCCTCGGCCTCGTCGATCATGTTCAGCGCGACCACCACCGGCACGCCGGTCTCGACGATCTGCAGGACGAGGTACAGTCCGCGTTCGATCGTCCCCGCGTCGACGACCACCACCACCGCGTCGGGCGCCTCCCCGCGGCGGCCGAGCACTTCGTCGACGGCGACCTGCTCGTCCGGCGAGTGGGTGCTGAGGCTGTAGGTGCCGGGCAGGTCCACCAGCTCGACGCGGGCGCCGCCCGGCAGGGCGATCTCCCGCGACGACCGGGCCACGGTGACCCCGGGATAGTTGCCGACCCGGGCGCGCGCGCCGGTCAGGGCGTTGAAGATCGTGGTCTTGCCCGAGTTGGCGTTGCCGGCGACCAGCACGCGCGGCGCCCGCGTGCGCGGGGCGGCGCCGCGCGGCGGATGCGCGTCGAAGCGGGCCGCGGCCCCGGACGGCGACTCGTCGGGGACGGAATCCGCCTCGCCGGGAGGCGCCAGCGAGACCTCGGCGGCGTCGGCGGAGCGCAGGCTCAGCAGGTAGCCGCGCAGGCGGATTTCCAGCGGGTCGCCGAACGGCGCGCGGCGGACCATCTCGATCCGCGTGCCCGGCAGCAGCCCCATCTCCATGAGCCGGCCGCCGACCCGCCGGCCGCAGTCGATGCGCCGGACGACGCCGCTCTCGCCAATCGGAAGCCGATCGAGCGTTCGGAGGCCCTGATGCACGCCGCCTCCTCCTCGGGCACGGGTTGGGGATGGTAGCGGTACGGGGATTCGAACCCCGGTCCCGTGGCTGAGAACCACGTATCCTGACCCCTAGACGATACCGCCACTTCAGGCCGCGCAAGTATTTTAGCAACGCGCCGTTCCGGCGGTCAACGGGGGCGCTATCATTGGCGCATGGTTCGCGCCGCCCTCGGACTCGCCGCCGGACTGCTCCTCGGCGCAGCCGTCGCCGCCTGGATATCGGCCGGGCGGGTCAGCGGCCCGGTCCTGGAGATCCTGGAGCCGGCCGGCGTCGTGGGACGCTCGGCGACCTTCGCCGCGACGGTGGAGGCGCCCGGCGGCGAGCTGCTCCACCTCGACGCCCACGTCGAGCAGGAGGGCGTCGTCCACCCGCTCTTTTCGCTCGCCGACCCCGCCGGGGCCGCGATGGAGCAGGAGACGGAGGACCGGCTGCGCGTCTCGCGCACGTTCGACCGCGGATCGCATCCCGATCTGGTGGAGGGGCCGGCGCGCATCGTCGTCGCGGCCACCCGGCCGGTGCTGTTCGGGCTTCGCGAGAGCCGGGCCGAGACGGCCGTCGACGTCACCGTGCGCCTGACGCCGCCGCGCCTGACGCCGACGTCGACCCTGCACTACGTCACGCACGGCGGCTCGGAGGCGGTCGTCTACCGGGTCAGCCCCGAGGACGCGGAGTCGGGAGTCCGCGTCGGCGGCGTCGAGTACCCCGGCTACCCGGCCTCCGGCGCCGGGGTCGAGGACCGCGGCGGCCTGCGGCTGGCGTTCTTCGCGCTGCTCCACGACCAGGACCTCGCCGCCCGCATCGAGCTCTACGCGCGGGACCCCGCCGGCAACGAGGCGACGGCCGACTTCGCGCACCGGGTCTTCGAGCGGCGGTTCCGGCGCTCGCGCATCCCGGTGGGCGACGCGTTCCTGCGGCGCGTCGTGCCCGGCATCGTGGCGGAGTCCCCGGAGCTGGCCGGCGAGCACGCCGACGCCTCCACGCCGCCGTCCGAGCTGCTCGAGCTGTACCTGCTCATCAACGGGCAGCTCCGCGAGAGCAACCGCGCCGCCGTCGCCGCGCTGGCCGCCGAGACCGCCCCGCGGCGGCTGTGGAGCGGCCCCTTCCGGCAGCTCGCCAACTCGCAGGTCGAGTCCGGCTTCGCCGACCACCGGACGTACCTCTACGGCGGGAACGAGATCGACCAGCAGGTGCACCTGGGGTTCGACCTGTCGTCGACCGCCAACGCGCCGGTGCGCGCCGCGAACGCCGGGACCGTGATCTTCGCCGAGTACCTCGGCATCTACGGCCGCTGCGTCGTGATCGACCACGGCATGGGCCTCCAGTCGCTCTACGCCCACCTGTCGTCCATCGACGTCGCGCCCGGGACGCCGGTCGAGCGCGGCCGGACCATCGGCCTGAGCGGCCGGACCGGCCTGGCCGGCGGCGACCACCTGCACTTCGCGATGCTGCTGCAGGGTCGGCCGGTGACGCCCATGGAATGGTGGGACGAGCACTGGATCGAGGATCGCGTGCTGCGGAAGCTGCGGGACGCGGTGGACCGGCCGCCCCCCGGGTGACCCGGGCGCCCCGGGGCGGCCCCCGGGTGTGTCCCGGGTGTCCCGGGTGAGGGGCGGCGTCGCCCGGGCGCCTCGAACGGGCGAAGCCGCGGATCCGGCGCGGGTCCTTGTGACACCCTTGACACTGCCGGGCGGCGGTTCGGATAATGCCCGGGCGGATTGGGCCGCCATCCCGCGAGAGTGAGGCGTCCAGTGCTGGCGACGTTCCGACGTTCGTTCGCTCCGGCGGCGGTCATCGCCCTGGCCGCCCTGCTCGCCGCGGCGCCCGCGGCGGGCCAGGCGCCGGAGGCCGCCGCGGCGTCCGCCGTGTCCGAGGCCGCGGAGTATCGGGCGGTCCTCGACCGCTACTGCGCCGCCTGCCACAACGACCGCCTGCGCACGGCCGGGCTGGCGCTGGAGTCGCTCGACGTGGCCCGTCTGGGCGTCGGCGCGGAAGTCTGGGAGAAGGTCGTCCGCAAGCTGCGGGCGCGCGAGATGCCTCCTCCGCGCCGGCCGCGGCCCGACGAGGCCACCTACGCGGCGTTCGTCGACTGGCTCGAAACCGGGCTGGACCGCGCGGCCGCCGCCGACCCGAACCCGGGGACGGAGACGGCGCACCGGCTCAACCGGACCGAGTACGTCAACGCCGTCCGCGACCTGCTGGCCCTGGAGATCGACGGCCGCGAGCTGCTGCCGGCCGACGACCTGAGCTACGGCTTCGACAACATCGCCGACGTCCTGTCGCTGTCGCCGGCGCTGCTCGAGCGCTACATGCTCGCGGCGGGCAAGGTCGCCGAGCTGGCCGTCGGCGATCCGTCCATCCGGCCGGCGACCGCGGTCTACACCACGTCGCCGGTCCTGATGCAGCACGCGCGGATGAGCGAACTGCACCCGTTCGGCAGCCGCGGCGGTTTCGCGACCCGCCACTACTTCCCGGTGGACGGGGAATACGAGGTCCGCGTCACGCTGGAGCGGACGCACGGGGACGCGGTCAAGGGTCTGCAGCGCCGCAACACGCTGGAGGTGCGGCTCGACCGCGCCCGCGTCGCCCGCTTCGAGGTCGGCGCCGACGGGCCGCGGGAGGCCTGGAACGCGGTCTTCAACCTCACCCCCTACGAGCGCAACGCGGACGCCGGCCTGCGTTTCCGGATGCCGGTGCAGGCGGGCCTGCGCGAGGTGGCGCTGTCGTTCCTGCGCCGCGGCGCGCTGCCCGAAGGGGTCCTCGAGCCGGTGAGCGCGGCCGAGACCTACCACTACGCGGGGGATCGCGACGCGCCGATGGCGGTCTGGATCGTGGAGGTCGAAGGGCCTCTGGACGGCGCCGCGGCGGCGGGCGCCGCCTCTCCGAGCCGCGAGCGCATCTTCACCTGCCGGCCGGACGGCCCGGCCGCCGAGCCGGCCTGCGCGGCCGAGATCCTCGGCGCCCTCGCCCGGCGGGCGTTCCGGCGTCCGGTCACCGGCGCCGACGTCGACGCGCTGACGGCGTTCTACGACGCGGGATACGCGCAGGGCGGGTTCGAGTCGGGCGTCGAGTTCGCGTTGCGGGCGATTCTGGTCGACCCGGAGTTCCTGTTCCGCATCGAGGCGGATCCGCCCGGCGCCGCGCCGGGCGCGCCCTACCGCGTCTCCGACCTGGAGCTGGCCTCGCGCCTGTCGTTCTTCCTCTGGAGCAGCATTCCCGACGACGAGCTGCTGGAGGCGGCGGCCCGCGGGACGTTGCGGGACGAGGGGGCGCTCGCGGCCCAGGTGCGGCGGATGCTGGCCGACCCGAAGGCCGGCGCCCTGGTGGACAACTTCGCCGGCCAGTGGTTGTTCCTGCGCAACATGCGGTCGGTCAAGCCCGACCCGGTCGCGTTCCCGGAGTTCGACGGGAACCTGCGCGAGGCGTTCACGCGCGAGACCGAGCTGTGGTTCGAGAGCCAGATCCGGGAGGACCGGAGCGTCCTCGAGGTGTTGACCTCCGACTACACGTACGCCAACGAACGGCTCGCGAGGCACTACGGCATCCCGGACGTCGCGGGCAACCACTTCCGGCGCGTGAAGCTGCCCGACGAGGGGCGCCGGGGCATCCTGGGCCACGGCAGCCTGCTGACCGCCACTTCCTACGCCAACCGGACGTCGCCGGTGAAGCGGGGCGTCTGGGTGCTCGAGAACCTGCTCGGCGCGCCGCCGCCGCCGCCGCCGGCCGACGTGCCGGGGCTGGAGGATTCGGATTCGGTGGCCGACCCGTCGGACCCGGAGAGCCGCCCGCGCTCGGTCCGCGAGCGGATGCGGCGGCACCGCACGGATCCGGTCTGCGCGAGCTGCCACGTCCGCATGGACCCGCTCGGCTTCGCGCTCGAGGGCTTCGACGCCATCGGGGGGCGCCGCGAGCTGCCCGTGGAGGAGACCTCCGGGACGCTGCCCTCCGGCCGCGAGCTGACCGGGCCGGCGAGCGTGCGCGAGATGCTGCTCGCCAACCGCGAGGAGTTCGTCGGGACCGTCACCGAGAAGCTGCTGACCTACGCGCTCGGCCGCGGCGTGGAGTACTACGACCGTCCGTGGATCCGGCGCATCGTGCGGCGGGCCGAGGAGGACGACTACCGCTGGTCGTCGCTGATTCTCGGCATCGTCGAGAGCACGCCGTTTCAGATGAGGAAGGCGCGAGAGCAATGATCATCACCAAGACGCATCTGCCGCGGCGGACGTTCCTGCGCGGCGTCGGCGCGACGCTCGCGCTGCCGCTGCTCGACGGCATGGTCCCGGCGTTCACGCCGCAACGGCTGTCCGCCGCCGCGCCGGTCCGGCGGCTCGGCGTGGTCTACGTGCCGAACGGCATCGTCATGGAGCAGTGGACGCCCGACGAGGCCGGCGCAGCCTTCGACGTCAAGCCGGTGATGCGGCCGCTGGCGCCGTACCGCGACCGCCTGACCGTGCTGAGCGGCCTCGCCAACAAGCACGGCGACGCGCTGCCCGGCGAGGGGGCCGGCGACCACGCCCGCGCGGCCGGGGCTTTCCTGACCGGCGTGCATCCGAAGAAGACCGCGGGGGCCGACATCCGGGCCGGCGTCTCGATGGACCAGATCGCGGCGCGGGTGCTGGAGAAGGAGACCCAGCTCGCCTCCCTCGAGCTGTCGCTCGATTCCAAGGAGCCGCTCGGGGCCTGCGACCCCGGCTACAGTTGCGTCTACGCCAACACGCTGAACTGGCTGGGCGAGACGACCCCGCTGCCGATGGAGAACAACCCGCGGGTGGTCTTCGAGCGGCTGTTCGGGGGCAGCGGCGCCACCGACGCCGAGGCGCGGCTGGCGCGGATGGAGGAGGACGGCGCCATCCTCGACGCCGTGGCCGACAAGCTGGCGCGGCTGCGCCGGTCGCTCGGCGCGCGCGACCGGGCCAAGCTCGACGAGTACACCGAGGCCATCCGGGACGTCGAGCGCCGGATCCGGATGGCCGAGCGGCAGGGACTGACCGACCTGTCGGTGGCGATGGAGCAGCCGGCCGGCGTTCCCGGCTCCTTCGGCGAGCACGCCCGGCTGATGTTCGACCTGCAGGCGCTGGCCTGGCAGGCCGACCTGACCCGGATCATCACCTTCATGGTGGCGCACGAGACGAGCAACCGCGCGTATCCGGAGATCGACGTCTCGGACGCCCACCACCCGCTGTCGCACCACGGCGGCGACCAGGACAAGGTGCGGAAGCTGATCCGCGTGAACACCTACCACGCGGAGCAGTTCTCGTACTACCTCGGGCGCCTCGACGCGACCGAGGACGGCGACGGCTCGCTGCTCGACCACGCCATGATCCTGTACGGCGCCGGGATGAGCAACGGCAACACCCACAACCACCACAAGCTGCCGATCGTGGTGGCGGGCGGCGGCTCGGGCACGCTGCGGGGCGGGCGGCACTTCCGCTACGACGACGATCCGCCGGTGACGAACCTGTTCATGAGCCTGCTCGGGAAGCTGGGCGTGCATCCGGAATCGATCGGCGACAGCACCGGGGAGCTGAAGGAGCTGTCCGGCGTCTGACCAGGGCCGGGCGTCCGGCAGGGATGGCGCCGGCCGACGCAGCGTCGGCGAGCCGGGCAGAGCACCGCGCCGCGGTTCCGCGGATGCGGGCGGGCGCGCGGCGAGGATCGATCGGGCCTTCGCGGGGAGGTTCGCTCGCCCGCGGCGGCTCGCCGGCCGGATCGTCACGGGTCTCGCGGGGCTGCTCGCGCTGCTCGCCCTCGACGACGTGACGACCGGCGTCGAGCCGAGCCTTCTGGCGGAGTGGGCGCTGATCGCAGCCGCCTCCGTCTGGTTCCTGGCCGTCGGATCCAGCGCGTGGAAACGGAGACGGATCAGATGAGCAGCATTGTCCGGGCCGCGGTCCTGACCGCCCTGACCGCCATTTTCCTGCCGGCCGCGTCCGGCGCGTCGGCGCGGGCCGCGGGCGCCGGCGAGGACCTCCGCGTCGTCGAGGCGGCCGAGCGCCGGGACCGGGAGCGGGTGCGGGCGCTGGTCGCCGCCGGCGTCGACGTCACGGCCGCCCAGCCGGACGGCGCCACCGCGCTCCACTGGGCCGCGCACTGGAACGACGCGGAGACGGCGGGGCGGTTGGTCGCCGCCGGCGCCGACGTCGACGCCGTCAACGACCTCGGCGTGCCGCCCCTGTGGATCGCGCTCGACGACGCGAACGTCGACGTGGCGTTGCGGCTCATCGAGGGCGGCGCCGACCCGAACACGCGCCTTCCGACCGGCGAGACGGCGCTCATGACGGCGGCGCGGCACGGACTGGGGACCGTCGTCGGCCGGCTTCTGGAGCGCGGCGCCGACGCGCGGCTCGCGGAGCACGAGCGGGGCCAGACCGCGCTGATGTGGGCCGCCGCGGGCGGCCACGCCGACGTGGCGCGCCGGCTGCTGGAGTCCGGCGGCGGCGTGCGCGCGCGCACCGCCGGCCGGTTCACGGCCCTCCTGTTCGCGGCGCGCGCCGGCGACCTGGAGACGGCGCGGCTTCTTCTGCAGGCCGGCGCGGACCTGGAGGCGCGGGCCATCGACGGCAGCACGCCGCTGCTCGTCGCCAGCCGCAGCGCCGACGCGCTGGCCGGCATCGACTGGCGGGTCATCCCCTACGCCAGCGGCCACGAGGAGACGGCGCTCCACCTGATCGAACGCGGAGCGGACGTGACCGCGGCGGACCGCCTCGGCCGCACCGCGCTGCACGCGGCGGTCGAGACCGGCCGTCCGCGGCTGGCCGCCGCCCTGCTGGAGGCGGGCGCCGACGTCGACGCGCGGTTCACCGGCCGCGTGGCGGCCCTGCGCGGCGACTACGTCTCGCGCGCGCCGTACAAGGGGGCCACCCCGTTCTGGCTCGCCGCCCGCGCCGCCGACCTGGAGCTGATGCGCCTGTTGCTCGACGCCGGGGCCGACCCGTTCCTGCCGAACGCCTTCGGCACGACGCCGCTCATGGTCGCCTCCGGCCTCGGCGAGAACGACGCGCGCCGCCCGCCCGACCACCGGGTCGTCGATGCCGTGGCGCTGCTCCTCGCCCTGGGCGCGAACGTGACGGCCGCGACGCCCGCCGGCGCCACCGCCCTCCACGGCGCGGCGTCGATGTGGGAGGACGGGGTCATCCAGCTCCTCGTCGAACACGGCGCCGACGTCAACGCCGAGGACCGCCGCGGCCGCACGCCGCTCCACCTGGTCGAGTACGGCAACGCCAACGCCCCCTCCGAGAGCACCGCGAACCTGCTGCGCTCCCTCGGCGCGCGCGAGCCGGTGGTCCAGCAGTAGACGACGGATCCCCTTCCCCCCGAAGAGAAGATCGTTCGGGAATCCTGGTGGTTCCAACACTGCGTCGAGCACCACCCCGAACTGACCAAGGAATAGGCCAGGATGCAGGACCAGAAGCTCAGAGCGAGGTTTCGCTCCGCTCTCGTCGAACCACCGTTCCGCACCAACTACTACGACCTCCTCGGTTCGTTGCGCCTGGTTTCATGGTCCGGCCCTCACCGGTAGTCGGCCCTGATCGGCCGCCGCCGGACCGCCGCGTTGTCAGCGGCGCGCCGGGAAGAGTACCTTACCTGCAGGGAAGCCCGGCGCGCCGGGCGGGAATCACGAGGGGGAAGACGATGATCAGGATCATGCTCGCGGCGGGGTTGGCCGTGGCCGCCGCCGCGTCTCCGGCTTCGGCGGCGGTGGCCGACGGGCTGGCGGCGCCTTACCTGCGCATCCAGGTGGCGCTGGCCAACGACTCGACGGAAGGGGTGGCCGAGGCGGCCCGGGCGATCGCCGCCGAGGCGGCGGAGATGGGAGAGCCGGCCGCGGCGATCGCCGCGGCGGCGGAGTCCGTCGCGGCGGCCGGGGACCTGCAGTCGGCGCGCGACGCGTTCGGCCCCCTGAGCGACGCCCTCGCCGCCTACGGCCGGGAGGTCGGCTTCGGCGAGCTGCGCCTGGCGTACTGTCCGATGGTGGACCGGGAGTGGCTCCAGGCGGCCGGCGAGATCCGCAATCCGTTCTACGGATCGATGATGCTGACCTGCGGCGAGTTCCGGTAGTGGAGCGCCGGCCTCCGCGGCGGCCCGGCGCGGAAGCGGGCTCGCCGGCTCCGTCGGGCGATCGGGAGGAATCGCCGGGCGGGAACCCTGTCCTCCGAGGGGGCGGCGTACCGTTGCGACCGTCCGTGCGAGCCCGTGGCCTCGAAGGAATGGCGCGTCCTGGACGCGGAGGATGCGAAGTCCCGCGTGCGTGAACGATGCCTGACAGCGCCAGAACGACGCTCGACGAGGCCCTGCGCCGGCGGATCCTGATCCTCGACGGCCCCATGGGGACGATGATCCAGCGGCGGGGGCTGGAGGAGGCCGACTTCCGCGGGACGCGCTTCGCCGATCATCCGCGGGACCTGAAGGGCGACAACGACCTGCTGGCGCTGACCCGGCCGGACGTGGTCGAGGAGATCGCGGACGAGTACCTCGCGGCCGGCGCGGACGTCGTCGAGACCAACACGTTCAACGGGACGTCGATCGCCCAGGCCGACTACGGGCTCGAGACGGTCGTCCACGAGCTGAACGTCGAGGCGGCGCGCATCGCCCGGCGGGCCGCCGCGCGCTGGACCGCGCGCACGCCGGACCGCCCCCGCTACGTCGCCGGGGCGATCGGCCCGACGAACCGGACGCTGTCGATCTCGCCCGACGTCGACGACCCGACCTTCCGGGCGTCCACCTTCGACGCCCTGCGGGACGCCTACGCCGAGCAGGCCCGCGGGCTCGTCGAGGGCGGCTGCGACCTGCTGCTGATCGAGACGATCTTCGACACGCTGAACGCGAAGGCGGCGATCTCCGCCGTGCGGCAGGTGTTCGACGAGCGGGGGCGCGAGCTGCCCCTGATGCTCTCGGTGACCGTCACCGACCGCAGCGGCCGCACCCTGTCGGGCCAGACCATCGACGCCTTCTGGGTGTCGGTCGCCCACGCCCGGCCCTTCTCCGTCGGCCTCAACTGCGCGCTCGGCGCGCGCGAGATGCGGCCGTACCTGGCGGAGCTGGCCCGCGTCGCCGACACCTGGGTGAGCTGCTATCCCAACGCCGGCCTGCCGAACGCCTTCGGCGAGTACGACGAGCGACCCGAGGAGACGGCGGCGCTGCTGCGCGAGTTCGCGGAGGCCGGCTTGGTGAACCTGCTCGGCGGCTGCTGCGGCGCGACGCCGGACCACGTGCGGGCCGTCGCCGAGGCGGTGGCGGACGTGCCGCCGCGCCGCCGCCCCCCCGCCGCCGACGCGCGGGTCACCGAGCTGAGCGGGCTCGAGCGGCTCGAGATGCGGCCCGGCGGCCCCTTCCTGATGGTGGGCGAGCGCACCAACGTGACCGGTTCGCGCCGCTTCGCCCGGCTGATCCGCGAAGGGGACTACGCGGAGGCGGCCGCCGTCGCCCTGGAGCAGGTGCGCGGCGGCGCGAACGTCGTCGACGTCAACATGGACGAGGGGATGCTGGACTCGGAGGCGTGCATGGCCCGCTTCCTGCGCCTGATCGCCACCGAGCCGGAGATCGCCCGCGCGCCGATCATGATCGACAGCTCGAAGTGGTCGGTGATCGAGGCGGGGCTGAAGTGCGTCCAGGGCAAGGCCGTCGTCAACTCCATCAGCCTGAAGGAGGGCGAGGCCGCGTTCCTCGACCAGGCGCGGCGCATCCGCGGCTACGGCGCCGCGATGGTCGTGATGGCCTTCGACGAGACCGGCCAGGCGGACACCGTCGACCGCAAGGTGGAGATCTGCGAACGCGCCTACCGGCTGCTCACCGAGCGGGCCGGGGTGCCCCCCGGGGACGTCATCTTCGACCCGAACGTGCTCGCCGTCGCCACCGGACTCGAGGCGCACGCCGGCTACGCGGCCGCCTTCATCGAGGCGACGCGGCTCGTCAAGGCGCGCTGCCCCGGCGCGAAGGTGAGCGGGGGGATCAGCAACCTGTCGTTCTCGTTCCGGGGCAACGACGCCGTGCGCGAGGCGATGCACGCGGCGTTCCTCCACCACGCGATCCGCGCCGGCCTGGACATGGGGATCGTCAACGCCGGCCAGCTCGCCGTCTACGAGGACGTCCCGGCGGACCTGCTGACCCGCGTCGAGGACGTCATCTTCAACCGCCGCCCCGACGCCACCGAGCGGCTGGTGCGCCGCGCCGAGGGCGCGCGGGGGGCCGCGCGGCGGCGCGAGGCGGACACGGGCTGGCGCGAGGCGGGGGTCGACGAGCGGCTGGCCCACGCCCTCGCGCACGGCGTCGTCGACTTCATCGAGGCCGACGTGGAGGAGGCGCGGCGGCGGGCCGCGCGGCCCCTCGACGTCATCGAAGGCCCGCTGATGAACGGCATGAAGGTGGTGGGCGACCTGTTCGGCGCGGGAAAGATGTTCCTGCCGCAGGTGGTCAAGAGCGCCCGCGCCATGAAGAAGGCGGTGGCCTGCCTGCAGCCGTTCATGGAGGCGGACCGGACCGCGGCGTCGTCGCAGGGGCGGATCGTGCTGGCGACGGTCAAGGGCGACGTGCACGACATCGGCAAGAACATCGTCGCCGTCGTGCTGCGCTGCAACGGCTACGAAGTGATCGACCTGGGGGTGATGGTTCCCTGCGACCGCATCCTGCGGGCCGCGGTGGACGAGCGGGCGGACCTGGTCGGGCTGAGCGGGCTGATCACGCCGTCGCTCGACGAGATGGTCTTCGTGGCCGGGGAGATGAAGCGCCGCGGCCTGCCGACGCCGCTGCTGATCGGCGGCGCCACGACGTCGCGGCAGCACACGGCGGTGCGGATCGCGCCGGAGTTCGACGGCAGCACGGTCCACGTGGCCGACGCCTCCCGCGTGGTGGACGCCGTCTCCGGCCTGCTGCGCCCGGAGCGCCGGGCCGCCTTCGACGCGGACAACCGCGCCGAGCAGGCGCGGTTGCGCGAGCGGTTCGCCCGCCGCGGCGAACGGAAGCTGGCGGCGTGGGCCGAGGCGCGGGCCAACCCGTTCCGCACGGACTGGGAGGCGGCCGACCTGCCGGTCCCGGCGTTCACCGGCCGCCGGACGGTCGCGCCGGCGCTCGACGAGCTGACGCCCTTCATCGACTGGACGTTCTTCTTCGCGGCGTGGGAGCTGCGGGGCCGCTTTCCCGCCATCCTCGACGACCCGGCGCGGGGCGCGGCGGCGCGGGAGCTGTACGGCCACGCGCGGGAGCTGCTGGCCAAAATCGCGGCCGCGCGCGGCCTGACCGCGCGCGGCGTCTACGGCTTCTGGCCCGCGCACGCCGACGGGGAGGACGTGGTCCTGCTCGACCCGGCCGCGTCCGGCGGCGCGGAGGCCGCCCGGTTCCCCATGCTGCGCCAGCAGGAGTCGTCGGGCGACGGCCGGCCGTACCGCTCGCTGGCGGACTTCGTCGCGCCCGCCGCCCCGGGGCGGACCGACCACGTCGGGGCGTTCGCGGTGACCGCGGGCATCGGCGCCGACGAGCTGGCGGCCCGCTACGAGCGGGACCACGACGACTACCGCGCGATCATGGTCAAGGCGCTGGCCGACCGCCTGGCCGAGGCGTTCGCCGAGATGCTGCACGCCCGCGTCCGCCGCGAATGGGGCTACGAGACCGGCGCGGCGCCTGCTCCCGAAGACCTCGCCGCCGGGCGCTACCGCGGGATCCGGCCCGCGTTCGGCTACCCCGCCTGTCCGGACCACGGCGAGAAGTTCCGGCTGTTCGAGCTGCTCGACGCCCGCGCGGCCGGTCTCGACCTGACCGAGAGCGCCGCGATGACGCCCGCGGCCAGCGTCAGCGGCCTCTACTTCGCGCATCCGGAGTCGCGGTACTTCACCGTCGGCCGCATCGGCGCGGACCAGGTGGCCGCCTACGCCGGCCGCAAGGGGCGGCCGGTCGAAGAGGTCGAGCGCTGGCTGAGCGCCCAACTCGCCTACGACCCGGCCGGCGCCCGGGCCGCGGCCGCCGCGGGCTGACCGTTGCACGACCTCGGGGTTCTCCGCGATCTGGCGATCATCGTCGGGCTGGCGCTGCCGGTGGTGGCCCTCGCGCACCGCCTGCGTCTGCCCCCGCTGGTCGGCTTCCTCGCCGCGGGCGTGCTGATCGGGCCGTCGGGCGCGGCGCTGATCCCCGACCCCGAGGCCGTGGCGGCGCTGTCCGAGATCGGCGTCGTGCTGCTGCTCTTCGAGATCGGCCTCGAGCTGTCGCTCTCGGAGGTGCTGCGCTCGGGACGGTCGGTGCTGGTGTCCGGCGGCGTGCAGGTGGCGGGCATGCTCGGCCTGGCCGCGGCCGCCGGGGCGGCGCTGGACGCCCCGCTCGGACCGACCCTGTTCTACGGCGCCCTGGCCGCCATGTCGTCGACCGCGGCGGTGACCCGGGCCTACGCCGACCGCGGCGAGCTCGACACGCCCCACGGCCGCGAGGCCGTGTCGGTGCTGCTGTTCCAGGACCTGTGCATCGTCCCGTTCATGGCGCTGCTGCCGCTGCTGGCGGCGGCCGGCGGCGGGCCGGTCCCGTCCGCCTTCTGGCCGCGGATGGCGTTCAGCCTCGGCGTGATGGCGGCGCTGGTGGCCGGCGGGCGTCTCGTGGTGCGCTGGACGCTGGACCGGGTGGTGGCCCAGCGGCGGCGCGAGCTCTTCACGCTGTGCGTCGGGTTCTTCGCCGTCGGCACCGCGCTGGTGAGCGCCGCGGCGGGGTTCTCGCTGGCCATCGGGGCGTTTCTGGCGGGGCTGATCATCTCGGAGTCGGAGTACGGCCAGCAGGCGCTCTCCGACGTCATTCCGTTCCGCGTGCTGTTCAGCGGCGTCTTCTTCACGTCGATCGGCATGCTGCTCGACGTGTCGCTGCTGGTGCGGCAGCCGCTGGCCGTCGGCGGCGCGGCGCTGCTGATCGTGGCCGTGAAGGCGGCCGTCGCGGCCGCCGCGATCCGGGTCCGCGGCCGGCGTCTCGAGACCGCCCTGCGGAGCGGACTGGGACTGGCCCAGGTCGGGGAGTTCTCGTTCGTGCTGGCCGCCGCCGGGCTGCCGCTGGGCCTGTTCGCCGGCGGCCACTACCAGACGTTCCTGTCCGTCGCGGTCCTCTCCCTCATGGCGACGCCGTTCCTCGTCGCGGCCGCGCCGGCCGCGGCCGACGCGCTGGCCGCGCGGCTCGCCGGCGTCGGCGGCCGCGCGTCCGGCGGCGCCGCGGACCCCGCCGGCGGCCGGGCCGCCGCCGATTACCGCGATCACGCCGTGGTCATCGGCTACGGCGTGGCGGGGCGCTACCTCGCGCGCATGCTGAAGGCGGCCGGGATCCGCTGCGCCGTGATCGACCAGAACCTGGACCTGGTGCGCCAGGCGCGCGCCGACGGCCTGCCGGCCGTCTACGGCGACGGCACGCGGCACGCGCTGCTGGAGCGCGTCGCGGGCGCGCGCGCCCGGATCGTCGTCTTCGCCATTCCGTCCTCGCGGGAGGAGCGGCGCGGCGTGGCCGCGGCCCGCGCGCTGGCGCCCGGCGCGCGGATCGTGGTCCGCACCCGCTACGTGCGGGCCATCGAGGAGCTCGAACGCCTCGGCGCGGACGCCGTGGTCGTGGAGGAGTTCGAAGCCTCGCTGGCGCTCTTCGGACGCGCGCTCGAAGGCTACGAGATCCCCGCCGGCCGCATCGCGCACGAGCTGGACGCGGTGCGCGGCGAGCACTACGGGCTGCTGCGGGGCGCCGCCGCGCGCGGCGCGGGCCCGGGCCGTTCGCTCCCGGGGGTTCCCGCCGCGGGGCGCCCGCCGCGGGAACCGGCGCCCGGGGCGTCCGGAAGCCGCGCGGCGCGCTCGGGGTATGATGCCCGCGCGATCGGCATGGAATACCGGATCCGGCAGTACGGATTGCAGCAAGGCGCCCTGGAAATCGAGTACATCGAGGAGTACTTCGGCGAGTTCCCGCGCAAGAAGACGGCGGCCGAGGTGATGCGCCGGCTGGACGGGCGCGACCACCAGATCCTGATGGCGGAGGCGCCCCTGCCGGACGACCCGTCCACGGTGGCCCCGGTGGCCTACAAGGTCTCGCACGAGCTGCGGATGCGCGAGACCGAGCCGAAACTGGCCGACCTGGTGGAGCGGCTGCGGCCGTCGGTCGCCTTCGAGGGCCGCAAGGTGCTCTACGGCTGGATCGGCGGCACCCGGCGCGACTGGCGCGGGCAGGGCTTCTTCCGGGCCCTGACCGAGGAGCAGGAGGCGTGGGCCCACGACAACGGGTTCAGCGAGATCGTGGTCAAGACGAAGAACTGCTTCTACGGCATGCGCAGCACGCTGGACCACCTGGAGTTCGACGTGGTCAAGTACGAGCCGGACTCCGGGGACAACCGCGAGTCGAAGGTCTACCTGAGCAAGCGGATCGGCCTCGAAGTGCTGGACCGGCACCGCAGCCGGCGGCAGGTCGTGCGCAGCGCGTGAACGCGCCCGGCGGCGGCCCGGCGTCCGCGGACCGGGATCCGGTCTCGTGCGTCTCGTATAGAATTCGCCTCGGAGGTGCTGGATGACCGCGACCGGAACGAGGCAGGTTGAAGAGCGGAAGCATCGCGGTCCCGATCTCCCTGCGGTCCGGGGGGGGGGGGGGGGGGGGCATTGAGCGTCCCTCGGTCGGGTGCGTCGGCGTCGTCGCCCGCCCGCCGGACGCGGCGTCTCGCCCGGCCCGCCTGTGAGGATGCGAGGTTCCGTGGGCTGTTCGTGGCCGCGGCGCTGACCTGTCACCTGATCGGCGGGGCGGCGTCGGCGGCGGCGCAGGCGGTGTCGCTGGTCGGCTCCCACGCGGCGGTTCAGCCGTCCTCGTCGTCGCCGGTGCGGATCAACCAGGCGTTCGGGTCCAGCGGGTGGAGCGTTGCCGGTTCCGGGAACGGTCCGACGACCTATACGGGAAACAGCGTGCAGATACCCGGCGTGAGTCCGGATCGGTGGTTCTGCTTCCTCCGGGTCGGCGCGGATCGTGGATGGGAAATGCGTGTTCGAACTGCCGACTATGCTGCCCCCAACTGCGGCACGAACGGTCTGGGGTCCGTCTCGGCGACGGGCCTCGTCGTCGTGGTCGTCGAGGACGGCCCGCCGGCGTCCGTGGTCGCCCGGTTCGCCATGGACTCGAGTTACTGGTCGTCCACGGTCGGCTATACGCGGTCGGGCACTCAAACCGCCATCACGACGAGCGAGGGGACGGCGATTCACGCGCGCACCGCGGATCGCGTGCTGGTCGTTCACACCGGCGCATCGGGCGGAACCCTCTGCGTCACCGGGACCGAGTCGGGCTGCAGCGGGGCGTTGACCTGGATTCCGAACATCGCGGCCTCGACGACCGTGACCGCGACCGGCGCGACCTCGACCGGCTTCACCGCGGGGTGGTCCGGCGGCTGGACGGGGACTTCCGCCGGTTCGTTCCACCTGTTCGTCTCGGCGGTCGCTTCGGGGCTGACGGTGGACGTGTCGAGTGGATCGACGACGGTCACCGGCGCTTCGCATGCCGTCACCGGCTTGACCGCGAACACGCGCTACGTCGCGACGGTCTGCAGCGGGCTGGGGACAGGGGGGGCGGGGGAGTCGTGCTACGACGCCTCCTCCGACTCGGGTGTCCAGGGCGTGGAGGTCATGACGACGCTGGCGCCGACGGCTCCAACCTCCGTGACCACTGGCGGGGTGACGACGTCCGGGTTCACCGTGGGGTGGTCCGGCGCCGTCTCGGGGGCCACCGACGGTTCGTTCCGACTGTTCGTCGAGGAGATCTTGTCAGGGCTGGACATGGATACGTCGAGTGGATCGACGACGGTCACCGGCGCTTCGCATGCCGTCACCGGCTTGACCGCGGGCACGCGCTACGTCGTGACGGTCTGCAGCCCGACGGGGATAACGCTGTTGTGCTATGACTCCTCCGCCGCCACGGGTATCCAGGGCGTAGCGGTTACGCCGCGGTCGCCGACCCCGGCCGACCCCGAGCCGGATCCGACAGGGGCTCCGTCCAGGGTGGAAGGCGTCACCACCGAGGCGCTGGACGGGGGCTTGCGCGTGCGCTGGTCTCCGGCCGGCGGCGCGGTCAGTCAGTACCGGGTCGACGCGCTGCTGGCGGCGCCCGCGTCCGGTTCGGCCCGCGGCATCGGAGACGGGGAGACGTTGGTGCGCCGCGTCTACACGGAGGCCACGGTCACGGAGGCGGTCCTCGACGGCCTGACGAACGGCGTCGAGTACCGCGTCACGGTCACGGCGCTCGGCAGCGGTCCCGGCGTCGAGGGCCCGGCGAGCGAGCCGGCGGAGGCCACGCCGTCGGCGGCCGGCGGGCCCGCGGACCCGGACGATCCGGATGATCCGGATCGGGTTCCGGCGCTCCCGTTCGGCGGCGCGGCGGCGCTCGCGGCCGTGCTGGCCGTCCTGGCGCGGCGCAGGCGCGCGGCGCGCTGATCCGGCGCCGCCCGTCGCGAGGCCGGAGCGTTCCCGATGAGGTTCCCGGCCTTCGTCTTCGCCGTGCCGACGCGCGCGGCCTGGCCGGTGGAGGCGCCGGACCGTCGCCGCGGCCGGCGGCAGGCCGTGCGCGGCGCGTGACCGTGCCCCTCCGGCGCATCCGGATCACGGACGGAGGCGACCCCCGCCTGGACGACTTCCGCGTCGTCTCCGACCCCGCGCTGATGCGCGGCCGCGGGCTCTTCGTCGCCGAGGGGCGGCTGGCGGTCGAGCGCCTGCTGGCGTCGCGCTTCCGAACGCGGGCGCTGCTGGTCCTCGACGGCGCGCTCGACGCGCTGGAGGCGGCCGCGGCGGCCGGCGGAGACGGCCGGCCGCTCGACGCGTACGTCGCCGACTCCGCGCTGTTGCGCGGGGTCACCGGGTTCCGCTTTCACCGCGGCTGCCTGGCGCTCGGCGAGCGTCCGGCGCCGGGGGACGGCGGCGGCCCGCCCCCGGCGGCGGCGGGCCGGCCGCTGGTGGCGCTCGACGGCGTGTCGGACCCGGACAACGTGGGCTCGATCTTCCGCAACGCCGCGGCCTTCGGCGCGGCCGGCGTGGTGCTGTCGCCGGCCTGCGCGGACCCGCTCTACCGCAAGGCCGTCCGCACCTCGATGGGGACGACGCTGACGCTTCCGTTCCGGGTGGCGGGCGACTGGCCCGGCGTCCTGACGCGGCTCCGGGAATCGGGGACGCTCGTCGCCGCGCTCACGCCGCGGGAGCCGGCGGCCGGCGTCGAGGCGTTCGCGCGGCGCGCCGCCGGCGCCGGCGTCGCCCTCCTGCTCGGCAACGAGGGGGACGGCGTGAGCCGGGCCGCGCTCGACCTGTGCGGCGAGCGGGTGCGGATCGACCTCGATCCGGCCGTCGACTCGCTGAACGTGGCCACCGCGGCGGCGATCGCCCTGCAACGGATCCGCGCGGCGTCGGCGGCGGCCCCGCGCTGACCTCCGGCCGCTGTTACCATTGTGGACGGCGTTCCCGCGGCGGGCGCGGGGCGATCGTCGTTTCGGATCGTCAGGATTATCGGAAGATGCGGAATCCCAAGGTCGGTGAATCGATCATCGGCGTCGTCGCCCAGCAGCCGTTCGAGCCGTCGTCCACCGGCGTCCGGTCCTCCTTCTGCACGCTGCTGCCGTTGCTGTTCCGGGACGGGGAGCGGACCGAGCGGGAGCAGTTTCCGGACAACGGCCTGGTCTGGTGGATGCTCGCCCCGGACGCCCACCGCTTCGCCGCGCCGGGACGCCTGGTGTCGTTCGTGCTGGAGCCGGCGAAGGAGCACCGCGAGGGCAAGAGCATCTACCAGGCCCGCCGCGACACCGTGAAGCCGCTCGCGCCGTCCGACGCCGTCGAGATCCTGACCGTGCCGGCCGGGGGCGGGGCGCGGGAGAGCGACCTGGTCGGCGCCGCGTCGTGCGTCGCGGACCATCCGCCCTGCCCGCTGGTGCTCGTCCGCTGGTCGGGGCACGTCTACGGGCGGATGCAGGTGGTGGAGCACAGCGAACGCGACCTGCCGGGCGCGTTCTCCGTCCGCTTCGCCAATCCCGCCCCGGACCGGCGCGTGCACCGCCTGCCGGACGAGGCCCTGGAGGCCGAGCGGTTCCGGCGCGACCGCGAGTTCGAGGCCGAGATAGCCCTCGACGCGATGGCGCGGGACCACAGCGACCGGGTCGCGACCTGCCGCTACGAGCTGATCCCCGCGGAGGTCTACGAGCGTCTCGCCCGCGGCGCGGAGCAGGTGCACCTCGAGAGCGACGCGGAGATGCTGAGCCGCGCGGCGAAGGAGCTGCTGGGCTGGCACCGGAAGCAGCGGTCCGAACTGACCGGCCTGCTCGACGCCTTCGCGAACGAGCTGGCGGGACGGGAGCCGAACACCGACCTCGCGGCGGTGAAGGAAGTGTTGCGCCGGACGCGGTCCGTGCTGGGGCGCAACGCGGAGGCGGGGGACGAAATCGCCAAGTCGTTGATCGCCTCCGGGGCCGTCGACGAGCGGATCGAGGCGGGAATCGACGCCCGGCACCGGAAGTACCTGGAAGACCACGCGGCGGCCGTCGCCGCCGACATCGAGAAGCAGGTGGGAGAGAAGCGCCGGGCGTTCGACGAGCTGCGCCGGCGCAGCGACGGGCTGGCGGCGGAGATCGAAACGAAGACGCGGGAGGCCACGGAGCGGGTCGAGCGGGAGGGCGAGGAGGCGCGGGCCCGGCAGCGCGCCGAGATGGACGCGCAGCGCGCGGCGTTCGACAAGGAGAAGCAGGTCCTGGAGCGCCAGAAGCGGGCGGTCGAGCAGCGGCTGAAGTCGGCGACGGACCGCTTCGTCTCGGCGCGCGACGAGGTGGTCGACGAAGTCCTGACGGTGGCGCCGCTGCTGCAGGGCGCCGGATTCGTCCCGGCCGCGGCGGCCGGGCCGGCGGCGCCCGCCGCGGTGGCCGCGCCGGTGGCGCCGGGCCGGCCCGCGTTCGCCCTGCGCCCCTACCTGTCGGAGCCGCTGCCGGGCGCGCCGCTCGCGGAATCCGCCTTCTTCGAGCGGTTCGAACGGCACGTGCGCGAGTCCGGCTACGTGTACCGGCGCAAGGACCTCGCGGCCTTCCACGTCAGCGTCAAGATCTCCGACCTGACCGTGCTGGGCGGCGTGTCGGGCACCGGCAAGTCGAGCCTGCCGCGCCTCTACGCGCAGGCGCTGGCCGGCGAGGCCGGCGGCGGAGACGACCGCTACCGGATGGTGGGCGTCAACCCGTCGTGGCTGGACGCCGGCGACCTGCTCGGCCGGGTGAACGTGCTGGACGGACGCTTCCTGCCGTCCGACTCCGGCCTCTACGACCTGCTGATCCACGCCCACGAGGAATGGCGGAGCCGGGCCGCCGACTCCGGGATCTACGTGGTCTGTCTCGACGAGATGAACCTGGCGCAGGTCGAGCACTACTTCAGCGCGTTCCTGCAGGTGCTGGAGCTGCCGCCGGACCGGCGCCGCCTGCGCTGCTTCGCCCGCGAGGCGGTCGCGCCGGGGAGCGACTTCGCGGAGTGGGCGGAGCTCGACCTGCCGCCGTCGCTCCGTTTCGCCGGCACCGTCAACTTCGACGAGACGACCCGGCCCCTGAGCCTGCGGGTGCTCGACCGGGTGAACCTGATCACCCTGCGTCCCGGGCCGCTCGCCGAACTGGACCTGAGCGACGCGCGGCCGGCCGCGGTTCCGGCGGCCGGGCCGCCGGTGACCGGCCGGGTGTTCGAGACGTGGCGGACGTCCGGCCAGCCGGGCGCGGTCGCGGGGCTGCTCGACGAGCTGCGCGGGCCGCTCGAAGCCCTCGGGTGTCCGCTGAATCCGCGGCGCTACCGCGCCCTGTGCCGGTTCCTGGCGAGCGCCCCGCCCGGGCTGCTGACGCAGGACGAGGCGCTCGACCTGCAGATCACCCAGCGGCTGCTGCCGCAGATCCGGGGGCTGTTCCGCAGCGAGGCCCGGAAGGCCGTGGACGAGCTGCGGGCGCTGCTGCTCAAGCGCGGCGACCGCTACGCCGAGTCCGTCCGCGCGCTGGAGGAACTGCGCGAGGCCGAGGACGCGCTGGCGTAGCCGCCCGCGGCTGCTTTCGCGTTGCGCCGGGACTTGCGACGACGACCATGGACGGCGCCGGCCGGGAACACGGCGCGTCGAACGCCCGGTTCGACGCGGGCGGGGGCGGAGCGGGCGCCGCGCCGGACGGGGCCGTCTTCGCCCTGACGCGCAACGGCAACCCCGTCGCCCGCGCGGACCTGGGCCGGGAGGCCGACGCGCCGGACGCCGCCCCGGTGACCATCAGCGAGTTGCAGCCGATCGGGTTCGCGATCGAGCGCCGGCCTCCGGAGATGGAATACGAGGTGGCGATCGGCGACGTCCCGCTGGGCGCGGGCACGCCGTTCGGCCCCAACGTCTACTGGGCCGACGAGCCGTACCTCGAAAGCACCCGCGGCCGCGTCTCCGTCAGTCTGCTGGGCCGCGCCGCCGGGTCCGGCGCGGAGTGGCGGGACTGCGCGCGGCTCGACGTCACCGTCGTCCCCACCAAGCTGAGCGAAGAGCGCTGCGCCGCCCTCGAAGACGACATCCGGCGCGTGTCGGCGGGGCTGATCTTCGACCTCGTCTCGAAGATGCTGCGCGGCGTCCGCTACGCGCGCGGCTTGCAGGGCATCGAGTCGCGGTCGAGCCACGTCGAGCTCCGCGGCCTGCGCGACGTGTGGCGCGAGCTGTCCGGCCTGATCGAGCGCATCGACGCCGACCCCCACCTGCACGTCGGACGCCGTGTCCGGCCGCGCCCCTGCACCGGGGCCGACGTCCTGGACCCCGACGCGGCGGCGTGGCTCGCCGCGCGGGGATTCGACCCGCGGAGCCGGAACGCGCGCTGGCCGGTGACGGTCCCGACCCGGGTGCTGACGAAGACCAGCGACACCGTCGAGCACCGCCTGATGCTCGGGTTCCTGCGGCTGCTGCTGGCCCAGGTCGGCGAGTGCGTCGAGGCCGCGCGGCGCGACGTCGACCGCATCGAGGAAGACCGGGAGTGGCGGCACGTGGCGATCGGCGCGGGGCCGACCCTCTACGAGGAGGTGGACCTGCCGAAGATCGAACGGCTCCGCGAAGCGGTGCGGCAGGGCGGGGAACTCGCCGCGCAGATCCGGCGGGCGATCCGGCTGCCGCTGTTCGGGGGGCTGGCGCCGCAGGGCGGCGAGCCGGACACCCCGGTGTTCACCCACGTGGAACCCTATTACCGTTTCGCGCGGGCCATGCGGGGCTATCTGGCGTCGAAGCTCGTCGTCCTGGAGACCGGCGCCGACGAGCGGTTGAAGGAAACCAGCCGGCTCTACGAACACTGGGTGTTCCTGCGGCTGGGCGCGGCGTTCCGGGCGGCGGGCCTGCGCGGCGACGACGTCGAGGGGGTGGTCCGGCGCCTGTCGCGCCACCGCTTCGTGCTGGACCTCGACGACGACATGGTCGTGACGTTCCGCGTCGACCAGCGCCGCCGCGTCCGGGTGCGCTACGAGCCGTGGATCCTCTCCGCGGACGCCGCCCGGCGCCGCGGCGACCTGCTCTGCCGGGGCGCCGGGGCCGGGCCGGCGTGGCGGCCGGACGTGCTGATCGAGTTCATCGACGGGAGCGACGTGGACTACGCGGTGGTGGTCGACAGCAAGTACTCCAGGCGAATCCAGGACCACCACTGGGCGCGCGTCGAGAAGTACACGCGGATCCGCACCGTCGCGGGTCTGCGGCAGGTGGTCCGCCAGGTGTGGCTGGCGCATCCCGGCGACCCCGCCGGCATCCGCTGCCGGGACCCCTTCGTGCGCTGGACGGACGCCGGCCCCGACCGGCCGCGCGACGAGTTCGTCATGGGCGAGATCGGACTCCGCCCCGCGCCCGGCGGCGCCGAGGCGGAAAGCGCCGGCGCGGACGGCGAGGCGGCTCCGTCGCGCGTCGCCCGCGGGTTCGCGGCCGGCCTGTTGCGCTACACCGGGTTCACCGCGGGAGAGTGACGGCGATCCGGGGACGGGACGGCCGGCCGCGCGGGTTCGCCGCGGGAGAGTGACGGCGGTCCGGGGGCGGGACGGCCGGCCGCGCGGGCCGGTGCGCCGTCACTCCGCGAGGAGCCGGACCTCCCGGTGGCGGAAGCAGCCCACCAGGTGGTCGTTGACCATGCCGGTGGCCTGCATGTGGGCGTAGCAGATGGTCGGGCCGACGAAGGTGAAGCCGCGCCGGCGCAGGTCCCTGCTCATCGCGTGGGACACGGGCGTCTGCGCCGGCACCTCTTCCGGCGCCGTCCAGGCGTTCTGCCTCGGCTTGCCGTCCACGAAGCGCCAGACGTAGTCGTCGAAGCCCCCGAACTCCTCCTGCACGGCGAGGAAGGCGCGGGCGTTGTTGACGGCCGAGTCGATCTTCAGCCGGTTGCGGACGATCCGGCCGTCGGCCAGCAGGCGCTCGACGTCGCGCCGGCCGTAGCGAGCCACGGCCTCGGGGTCGAAACGGTCGAAGGCGCGGCGGTAGCCCTCCCGCCGGCGCAGGATCGTCAGCCAGCTCAGCCCGGCCTGCGCCCCCTCCAGCACCAGCATCTCGAAGAGGCGCCGCTCGTCGTGCAGCGGCGCGCCCCACTCCTCGTCGTGGTACGCGACGTACAGCGGGTCCGACCCGGCCCACGGGCAGCGTGTCCGCGCCATGCGTCAGGGCGCCGCCGCCGGCTCGCCGCGGGCGAGGCGCTCGCGGGCCTCCGTCACGGCCCGGTGGAACACGAACAGGGCGTCCGCGTTCTCCTCGCCGTCGGTGAAGTCGTAGGTCCGTCCGCCGCGCACCTTCAGCCTGAGGTTGTGCTCCAGGTAGTCGACGGCGAACTCCTCCAGACCGTTCAGGCCGACCTGGAACGCGTCGCCGCCGCCGGTCACGTATTCGATGCCCGCGGGGGTCGCCACCAGGTGTCCCTCGCAGTCGCCGAAGCGGTGCTTGTGGACGACCGGGATGCGCCGGTCGAGCCGGACCTGCCGGAAGCGCACGTCGACGGCCGTCAGCCCGCCGCCGATCTCCACGTCCTCGGCGTGGCCCTCGTAGCCGGGGGCGGAGACGTTGATCCGCCGGCGCCCGGGCTCGACCTCGTACGATTCGAACGGCGTCACGCCGGCGTAGCGGCGGTCGATGAAGACCTCGGCGCCCTCGACGTCGCTGGTCACGCGCAGCCCGGCGGAGGGCGGGGGCGGCGCGGCCGGTTCCGGCTCGGGCTCCGGTTCCGGCTCGGGTTCCGGCTCCGGCTCCGCCGCGGGCGCCGGGGCCGGTTCGGGGTCCGGGGCGGCCGGCGCGGCGGGGGCGGGCCGGGCCGGGGCCGGGGCCTCGGCCGCCGCCCGGCGTTCGGCGTCCTCCGCCGGCGCCGGGGGCTTTGGGACGTACATGTGGTAGCCCGCGCCGGCCGCCAGCGCGAGCAGGACGAGTCCGTACAGCCAGCGGCGGCGCCGCGCGCGGGGCGCCGGTTCGGGCGCGTTCAACAACGGCATGCGATCATGCTATTGGATCAGGGCGAGGTGCGCATATGAAATCACGCTGCCCGCCTGGTGATGGCCTCGCGGAGACCGTCGAGCAGACCCTCGAGGTGAGCCATCCGTTCGCGCAGTTGACCGACCTGTTCGCCCAGGTTGTCCATCCGCTCGCGCAGGTCGCGCCCCTGGGCGTCCATCCGTTCGCGCTGGTCGCGCAATTCCTCTCGCTGAGCCCGCATCTCGTCACGCAGACTCCGAAACGAAACACCGACCGCGGCCAGAATCGCGACCGCGGCCCCGATTACCGTCCAGGCGGTGGCATCCATGGCGAATATGGCGAATATTCTACTACGCGACCCACTTTCCCGGCGCCCGGCTTCCGCCACGGGACTCGCCGGCCGCCGGCGTCGACCGCCTCGATCGGCCCGCCCAGGCCACTTCACCGGTCGGCGCTGCGCTGCGTTACACCAGCGCGCCAGCGCCGCGGACGGCCAGCCGAGACCGACGCGCGGCATTGCGGCTGTTCGGTCCGTCCACGCCTGCTCTCTGCGCGCTCGGCGCCGCGGCACGCACGCCGGCGCCGACACGCCCGGTGCTGGCGCCCATTCACCGAGCACGAGAAAAGCCTGTGCTACGTTCGAAATGAACCAGGACAATCTTGCGACCACCTGCCACACAGCCCAATGGACCAGTCGGAAATACGGACTCGCGCGGCCCGAGCGATTTCCTGACGGATCGGCCACGAACGCAACGACGTCGGCCACGGTGGAGGACGTGCTCCTGCGCGGCAACGGTTCATGGAAGACGCCGCCGAAAGCCCAGGACTTCGAAGACGCGCTGGAAGGACGCGGAGACGTCGACGACCACGTGTTCGTGCTGGGCGTCTTCCTGGCGGACGCCTCGTTCACGGACCTGATCAAGGCGCATGCGGAAGGCGCTTACACCTGGCGCCGGCTGGCGGCCGCGCTGCACCGGGTCGGGTTGACCAGGCGCCATCACTTCAGCACGCTGAACGACTGGGCGGCGCACGAATGAGCGGCAAGGACCACGCGATCGTCGGCGGCGCTCGACGCGTATGGCCGCGGACGAGACGCGCCGTCGCGGACCGGATGCGGCTCGAAGACAAGGTGACGCATCACCTGGCGGGCGGAAGCCTGCTGGCCGCCCAAGGGGGCCACCGCGAAAGCAGCGACGTGGACGTGATCCTGAAAGGTGTCGACCTGGAAGAGGCCGTCCGGATCGTGAAGGACATCGGAACCGCGACCAACGGACGACTCCGTTTCCTGAAACAGGGAACGGTGCAACGTCTCGAATACGACGACATGCCGGAAGGAAGCCACCTGGACGTGATGGTGGACGACGAGGTGCGGGACCTTCCCCGCGGAACGAGAACCAGTCCCGGGACCGTGGGCCTGAACCGGCGCCCGAACGACCGTCACCGCAAGGAGACCGGAACCAGAAGACGCGAGAAGGGCCCCTCGCGTTGACGCTGACGTGCGCCCGGACGCTCGCCGCCGGACGTGGTATCCTGAATGAATGGAATGGCCGCCCTGGGTCACGCCGGCGATGATTCTCGCGGCGGCGCTGTGGATCGTGCGCGAAATCCGGACACTCGGCGAGCGGCTGGCGCACCTGGAAGGCCGCATCACGGGCTGGCAGGACCGCAACGCGGGCGCGCCGACGATCCGCGTCGACGATCCGCCGCGACGGTAGCCGCCGGCCGCCGGGCCGGGAGTCAGTCGCCGACGGCCAGCAGGTCCCGCGCGAGCTTCTCGTACAGATCCACGGACTGCGCCAGCTCGTCGATCCGCACGTGCTCTTCCGCCGTGTGGGCCACGTGGATGGACCCGGGGCCGGCCAGCAGCGGCTTGTCCCAGGCCGTCAGGAACGGAACGTCGGTGGTGAACGAGAAGGACGCGGTCTCGAAACCCGGCAGGGTCGTCAGCCGGACCGGCGGGACGATCATCGTGCTGTTGGATCAGGGCGAGGTGCGCACATGAAATCCCGTGTCCTGCTTCGAATGCAGGGGGGCGCCCGGCGCGCGCTCCCGCTCCTGGCCGGCCTGGCCGCGGTTCCGGCGTTCGCCGCGCAGGCCGGCGAACCGTTCGTCACGCCGCTCACGCTCGAGGAGATGAGCGGCAAGCAGGCGGTGTTCGAGACCGACCTCGGCGTGATCGCCGTCGATCTGCGGCCGGACCTCGCGCCCAACCACGTCGGGCTGATCATGCGGCTCGCCGGCGAAGGGCGCTTCGACGGGACGACGTTCCACCGCATGGTGGCCGACGGCATCGTGCAGGGCGGCGATCCGCTGACGGCCGACCCGGCGCGCGCGGCGGAGTACGGCCGGGGCGGCCTCGGTCTGGTCGACGCCGAGTTCAGCGGCGCGCGGCACGTGCGGGGCGCGGTCTCGGCGGTGCTGGCGCCGGGGCGGCCGGACAGCGGCGGCTCGCAGTTCCTGATCTGCGTCGTCGAGCAGCCGGGTCTCGACGGCCGGCACACCGTCTGGGGCCAGGTGGCCGACGGCATGGACGTCGTCACCCGCATTTCGCGGACGCCGGTGGACGCCGAGGGCCGCGCCGCCGAGCGCGTGGCCGTGCGCCGGGTGACGATCCGCGACCGGCCGCCGCCCGAGACGCCGCCGTTCACTACCGAGACCGACGCGGAGCTGGCGGCCTTCCGGGCGGTCCTGGACACCACCCACGGCCGCATCGCGATCGACCTGTACCCGGACCGCGCCCCGAACCACGTCCGCAACTTCCTGCGCCTCGTCGACGCCGGCGTCTACGACGGCGTCGCGTTCCACCGCGTCGTGCCCGGGTTCGTGATCCAGAGCGGCCACCTGCCGACCCGCCGCGAGCCGCTCACCGACCGCCAGCAGCGGTTCGTGGGGAACCTGGAGCCGGAGTTCAGCGCCACGCGGCACGTGCGGGGCATCGTGTCGATGGCGCGGCTCGACGACCCGGCGAGCGCGTCGACCTCGTTCTTCATCGTCACGGCCGCCGCGCCCGCGCTCGACGGCGTCTACACGGTCTTCGGCGTCGTGGTGGAGGGCCTCGACGTGGTCGACCGCATCGAGGCGGCGCCGACGGAGGGCGAGACGCCGGTCGAGCGGATCGAGATCGTCGACGCCGAGGTGGCGCGCCGATAGCCGCACCCGGCAGGCCGGGTTTCACGCTGCCCGCTTGGTGATGGCTTCGTAGAGAACGGCATCAGTGAAGAGATGCACGCAACAATCGATGGACGAGCAGGAGGGACGGCAACACGAGAAGCAAGGACCACGCGATCGTCGGCGGTGCTCGACGCGTATGGCCGCGGACGAGACGCGCTGTCGCGGACCGAATGCGGCGGGGCGGCGTGCTGCTGGTCGTCGAGCCTAGCGAGCAGGTTGGCGGGTTCAGGCTACGTGGCCGTTGGCACCGATCGTGGATCCGGTGTACGATCTCATGAGCGACATGGCGATTGTCACCGAGTGGGAACTGCCGAGTCAGGATGGTCTTCGCGGTCTCGTCCTGTACAACCCGGATCATGCCGAGGTGTTGTTGCCGCCCGACCGGTTTTCGGACGACTATGTCAGCGAGTCCGAGTTCCTCGAGTCACGGGCGTGGCATCACGACGTTCGTGACAAGGGTCTGTCGAGCAAGGTTCTCCGGATGCGCATGGCGTCGAGCACGGCCGGCTGGCGGAACCCGAGCCCGCCCGGACGACGTTTCTTGCCGGCTGGCCGGAGGTTCGGGATGCCGCCTTCCGCGCCGGCATCGCAACCGAGGACGTTGCGCTTGGCGGCGGCACTACGCTCGCGGCGCGGTGGCGTCACCGCAGAAGCGCTGATCTTGACCTTGTTCTCGAATCGGGTCCCCGGTTGAATTCGTGGTATGAGCAGCTGATCGACAGCCCGTTGCCGTCAGAGGGCTGGAAGGTCGACTATAATCCGCGTCTTGGCAAGGTGATCCTTACCGAACCGGAACACGTCCATCCGAAGTCTTCCATCGAGGACAGAGGTCGTTTCGACATCTGGCGCACTGTTCCCATTCCGCCCGAGGGCACCGCTCTCGATGACGTCGAAGGGCATGGGATTTGGCCAACCTTCAGATTCTTGGCGACAAGCTCGATCGTGTGGCAGGACCGCAACGCGGGCGCGCCGACGATCCGCGTCGACGATCCGCCGCGACGGTAGCCGCCGGCGCCGGGCCGGGAGTCAGTCGGCGGCCAGCAGGTCCCGCGCGAGTTTCTCGTACAGGTCCACGGACCGCGCCAGCTCGTCGAGCCGCACGTGCTCTTCCGCCGTGTGGGCCACGTGGATGGACCCGGGGCCGACCAGCAGCGGCTTGCCCCAGGCCGTCAGGAACGGGACGTCGGTGGTGAACGAGAAGGACGCGGTCTCGAAACCCGGCAGGGTCGTCAGCCGGACCGGCGGGACGACCATGACGTCGTCGATCGACACCGTGCGCGGCAGCGCCGCCTCGAGGCGCTCGCGCACGCGCTCCGCCGGCTCGACGGTGCGGAAGTTCACGTCGGCTTCCGCCGCCGGCGGGACGACGTTGGGGGCCACGCCGCCGGACAGCACGCCGACCGTGTAGGTGGTGGCGCCCAGCAGCGGGTCGACGGGCAGGTCGAGGCCCCGCAACGCCAGCAGGGCGTCCAGGAGCTTTTCGACCGCGGAATCGCCGAGTTCCGGGTACGCCGAGTGGACCGCGCGGCCGGCGGCCGACAGGCGGACCCGGTAGGCGCCCTTGGTGGCGGCGGCGAGGCGGTTGTCGGTCGGTTCGCCGTTGATCAGGTACCGCGAGCGGTTCGAGAGCCGGTTGGCGGCGCGGGCGCCGGGGCTGCCGTCCTCCTCGCCCACCACGGCGAGCAGGCCGACGCGGGTCTCGCCCGCCTCGCGCAGCCGGTCCAGGGCCGTGATCTGGGCGGCCAGGATCCCCTTGGCGTCGCAGGCGCCCCGGCCGTACAGCACGCCGCCCTCGACCCGGCTCGGAAAGAAGGGCGGCACGCAGTCGACGTGCGTCGAATAGACGACCTCGGGCTCGGCCGCGCCGACCACGGCGAGGACGTTGACGCGGTCGTCGACCACCGGCTGCTCGGTGACCCGGTAGCCCCGATCGCGCAGGCAATCCGCGAGCCACGTCGTCACCGCGGCTTCGCCGCCGCTGGTGGACTCGACGTCGATCAGGTTGCGGGCCAGTTCGACCAGCGGGGCGGTCAGCGGATCCATGTTTCGAGCTCCGTCCGCGTGTCGGTGCGGTCGTCGCGGTACTTGACGATGACCGGCGTGGCGAGCGACAGCCCCCAGCCGGGTCCCGCTCCGCTCGTGACGGCGCGCGCCCCGGGCACGACGACCGCGCCCTCCGGGACCACCACGGGCTGACCCGCGGCCGGCCGGATGATCCGTCCCCGCGGCAGATCGTAGATCGGCGTCGACCCGGTCAGCACCGTGCCCGCGCCGACGACCGCCCGGCGCTTGACCACCGCGCCCTCGTAGAGGCCGGTGTTGCCTCCGACCAGCGCGTCGTCCTCCACGATCACCGGCAGCGCGCCGACCGGCTCCAGCACCCCGCCGATCTGCGCCCCGGCGCTGACGTGCACGCCGCGGCCCACCTGCGCGCACGAACCGACGAGCGCGTGGGAGTCGATCAGGCTGCCGTCGCCGACCCAGGCGCCGACGTTGACGTACATCGGCGGCATGCAGATGACCCCGCGGCCGAGGTGGGCGCCGTCCCGCACCGACGAGCCGCCCGGGACGAGCCGCACGTTCGACGCCGGGGAGAGCGGCCGGAGCGGCAGCGTGTCCTTGTCGAGGTACGGGGAGTCGGGGCTGAGCGAGTCGAACGCCACGACGTCGCCGTGGCGGAACCCGACCAGGATGCCCTGCTTGACCCAGGCGTTGACGCGCCAGCCGGTCGGGGACGACGCGTCGGGTTCGGCCGCGCGCACCCGGCCCGCGGACAGCTCCCGGCGGAGCTCCGCGAACGCGGCGCGGGCCTCTTCCCGGCCGGCGTCGGCCGCTTGGGCGTGGAGCCGCCGTATCCGTTCGGCAAGTTCCATGATCATGCGCCGGCGAGCGAGGGCCGCCGCGCCGCGGGGCCGTCGGGCGTCGACAGCCCCGCCGCCGCGAGCGCCGCGCGGATGCGCGCCCGGGCCGCCGGGGACGGCGGGGTCATCGGCAGCCGGTAGTGCAGGTCGAGCAGCCCCAGATCGGCCAGCGCGGCCTTGACCGGGATCGGGTTCGATTCGATGAAGTTCGCCTGCATCAGCGGCAGCAGGCGCTCGTGCGCCGCGCGCGCCGCGGCGAAGTCGCCCGCCGCGGCCTGCTCCACGAGCGCCGCCATGCGGTCCGGCGCCTCGTTCGAGACCACCGAGACGACCCCCGCGCCGCCGAGGGCCATCACGGCCAGCGTGAGCGCGTCGTCCCCGGAGAGGACGCGGAAGCCGTCCGGGGCCGCGCGGCAGATCTCGCCGATCTGTCCGAGGTCCCCGGAGGCCTCCTTCACGCCGACCACGTTGGCGATCTCCGCGAGCCGCAGCAGCGTGGCCGGGGCGACGTTGCAGGCGGTCCGGCCCGGCACGTTGTAGACCACGATCGGCAGGTCCGTGGCGTCGGCGATCACGCCGTAGTGCCGGAAGAGCCCCTCCGGCGTCGGCTTGTTGTAGTAGGGCGTGACCGAGAGGACGCCGGCCGCGCCGGCGCGCGCGAGGTCGCGGACGAGGCCGGCGACGGCCCGCGTGTCGTAGCCGCCGGCGCCCGCCAGCACCGGGACGGCGCCGTTCGCTTCTTCGACGACGAGCTCGACGACCCGCAGTTTCTCGGCGCGCGACAGCGTGGGGCTCTCGCCCGTGGTCCCGCAGGGGACCAGGAAGCGCACGCCGCCGTCGACCTGCCGCCGCGCCAGCCGCCGGACGGCCCGCTCGTCCACGTCGCCGGCCGCCGTGAACGGCGTGACGAGGGCCGTGCCGCATCCCGCCCAGCGTGTCCGCATGGCGTCCCCCGCGAATCAGTCGATGCCGAGCACGTCGCGCATCGAGAACCAGCCGCTCCTGCCGCGCACCCAGCGCGCCGCCTCCAGCGCGCCCCGCGCGAACGTCGCCCGGTCGCGGGCGGCGTGGGTCAGGGTGATCGTGTCGAACGGACCGTCGTACCCGACCGTGTGCGTGCCCGGCATCCGGCCGGCGCGCGTGGACGAGACGTCGACGTTCCGCTCGTACCCCGCCGTCCGCATGGCGGCCCGCAGGGCCAGGGCCGTGCCGGATGGGGCGTCCCGCTTGGCGGCGTGGTGCCCCTCGTGGATCCAGCTTCCGAAGTCCTCGTGGCGCGCGAACAACGCCGCGCTCCGTTCGACGACGGCCGCGAAGAGGTTGACGCCGAGCGAGAAGTTCGCCGCGTGCACGACGCCGATCCGGGCTTCCTCCGCGGCGCGCCGAACCTCCTCCTCCTGCGCGTCCCAGCCGGTAGCGCCGACCACCACGTCGATGCCGCGCGCGGCCAGTTTCTTCACGTTGGAGGCGGCCGAATCGGCCAGGGAGAACTCGATCGCCACGTCGGCGGCGGGCAGCGCCGGCGAATCGATGCCTTCGCCGCCGCGGTTGTTGTGGACGTCGAGACGTTCGACCACCTCGCAGCCGTACTCGGCGCTCAGCGCGTCCACGGCCTTGCCCATGCGGCCGTAGCCGACCAGGAGGATCCGCACGCTCATGGCGGGGCCGCCTCCCCGGGCACCGTCCGGGCGGGATGCGCCGCCGCTCGACCGCCGCGGGGCTCCGGCCACGGGCTCCTGGGCATCGGACACGAATTATACTCGCGCGCCGGCCGCGCCCGGCCCGGTTCGCGGCGCCGTGGACCGGGCGCGGCGTCGAGGAGCATGCGGATGACGATTCCCGAGACCATGCGCGTCGTCGAGGTCACCGAGCCCGGTCCGCCCGGCGTGTTGCGGGTCGGCGCCCGGCCGACGCCGTCCCCCGGCCCGGGCGAAGTGTTGATCCACGTGGCCGCGGCCGGCGTCAACCGGGCCGACACCATGCAGCGCCGGGGACACTACCCGCCGCCGCCCGGCGCGTCCGACGTCCCGGGGCTGGAAGTGTCGGGGACGATCGCCGCGGCGGGCGAGGGGGTGTCCGGGCCCGCGGCCGGCGACGAGGTGTGCGCGCTGCTCGCCGGCGGAGGCTACGCCGAGTACTGCCTCGCCCCGGCGGTCCAGTGTCTGCCGCTTCCCGCGCGGGTGTCGCTCGTCGAGGCGGCGGCGCTCCCGGAGGCGTACGCCACGGTCTGGACCAACGTCATCGACCGCGGCCGGCTGAAGGAAGGCGAGACGCTGCTCGTGCACGGCGGGTCGAGCGGCATCGGCACGGCGGCCATCCAGCTCGCGCGCCGGTTCGGGGCGCGCGTCTTCGCCACCGCCGGGACGCCGGCCAAGTGCGCGGCCTGCGTGGAACTGGGGGCCGAGCGGGGGATCGACTACCGCGCGGAGGACTTCGCGGCGGCGCTGCGCGAGGCGACCGGCGGCCGGGGCGTCGACCTCGTCCTCGACGTGGTCGGCGGCGCCTACCTCGAACGCAACGTCGCCAGCCTGGCCGTCGAAGGCCGGCTGGTGATCATCGGCCTGATGGAGGGCGCGCGGGCCGAGCTCGACCTCGCGCGCCTGATGTCGCGCCGCCTGACCGTGACCGGGTCGACGCTACGGGCGCGGGCCGTGGAAGAGAAGGCGGCGATTCTCGCCGCGCTGCGCGCCCGCGTCTGGCCGCGGTTCGCGGCCGGCGAACTGCGGCCGGTCGTCCACGCTTCCTACCCGCTGGACGATGCGCCCGAGGCCCACCGGGTCATGGAGTCGAGCGTCCACGTCGGGAAGCTGCTGCTGGTTCCGTGAACACGCGCGCGGCCGACCGGTTCCGGGCGCCAGCACCGACAGGTGACGTGCCTGTCACGTCCGCTCGCCGCGCCGCCGGCGTCACTCGCCGAAGACGTCGTCCACGGCGAGATCGAAATCCGGGACGCTGGCGGAGACGATGCGCTCGCCGCGCCGCCGACCCTCCTCTCGCGCGTATCCCTCCGGGCCGGGATCGGAGTACACGGTGACCGTGCCGGATCCGACGTCGACCAGCCACGTCTCGGGAATGCCGGCGCGGCCGTACCGGGGCGCCTTCTCCGTCCGGTCGTAGCGCAGGGAGGAGTCGGCCACCTCGATGACGGCGAGGACGTCGCCGGGCTCGGGATGACGGTCGGCGTAGAAGCCCTTCCGGCGCCGCGCCACCACGAGATCGGGTTGCGGCTCGGTGTGTCGGTCCAGGCGGATCGGATTCTGCACGATCACGGTCGCCCGGCCGGCCAGGCGCGTGACCAGCAGCTCGTTCAGGCGGTTCACGATCCCCCCGTGCGGCGGTCCAATCGGCGTCATTTCCCGGACCTCTCCGTCGATGAGCTCCACGCGGTCGTCCTCGGTGAAGATTCCGGCTTCACCCATGCGCGCGTACTCGTCGACGTCGAACCGGTACCGCTGGACGCGCGAAACGCGATCCCGGGCTGCCGCTACGGCCATGGTGCGCTCCTGTCGAGTGCCGACCGATTCATGCTCCATCATAACCGGGTTCAGCCGCCGTCCACTCCGGCGCCGCCGTTCATCTCCACCTCGATTTCTTCGATGCTCGGCAGACTTCCCTGCAGGTCGGACGGCAACGAGTCGACCAGGCGGGTCTCCCAATCCGCGACGCCCATCGGCTTGTCGAAGCCGCGCAGGGCGTATTCGACCACCAGTCGGTCCTTGCTCTTGCAGATGAGGAGCCCGATGGTCGGCAGATCGTCGGGATGGCGCATCAGGTCGTCCACGGCGGAAAGGTACACGTTCATCTGACCCACGAAGGCGGGGTCGAACGGGATCGCCTTGAGCTCGACGACGACGTAGCGGCGGAGTTTCAGGTGGTAGAACAGCAAGTCCGCGTAGAAGTCGCGGCCGCCCACTTCCAGCAGCACCTGCCGGCCGACGAACGCGAAGCCGGCGCCCAGCTCCAGCAGGAACTTCTGCATGTGGTCGACGAGGGCCTGCTCGATCTCCCGCTCGCTCCGTGGGGCGGCCGTGCCCAGGAAGTCGAACAGATAGGGGTCCTTGAACGCCTGCGCCGCCATGTCGGAGTCGCCGGGAGGCAACGTCGCGGCGAAGTTGGTGACGGCCGCGCCCTCCCGCTCGTGCAGCCGGGCGTCTATCCGCATGGCCAGCACGTTGCGGCCCCAACCCTCTTCGCGGGCCTTGCGGGCGTACCACAGCCGCGTTCGCGCGTCCTTGACCTTTTCCAGCAGGACGACGTTGTGCGACCAGGGAAATTGTGCAACCGCCTGTTGCACAATTCGGCGATCCGGCCACGCGGCGGCGAAGGACCGCATGTACTTCAAATTGCGGGGCGACAGACCCTGCATGTCCGGAAAGGCGTCGCGCAGGTCGCAGGAAAGGCGATCGATGATCCGGGCGCCCCAACCTTCACGCTCCTGGTATTCCAGGATCATGCGGCCCACGTCCCAGTACAGCAGCACCAGCGCCTCGTTGGCCGCCAGCACGACCCGCAGGCGCTGCGCGCGGATGCGTTCCTTGATCTGCGCGAAGCCGGCGGCGTAACCGTCGGGCACGTGCCCGGACGGCCGTGCAGGAAAGGATGCGCCTGCACGCTCACGGTTGCGGGAAACGCGCCCGCCGGTTGCGGGGCGGCGTTGCATCGCTCTTTCTTTCTTCAACGTCCGGTCCATCCCTTCCATCCCTTCCGTACTATGACGTCCCACGCCGCGATCCTTGTTCCGCGCAATTGTGCAACCGCCTGTTGCACAATTGCGGACGGGCCTCGGGCGCCTTCTTCCGGTCTCCCGTACGCGCTGGTCGTCGTCATGGCTGGAAACACCGCCGCACTGCCGCACATTGGCGGGCTGGAACGGATGTTGGTCCTGGCGTCAACGGCCATCCTGCCGCGCGTGGCGAAAGTCCGAGAACCGCCGCTCCAGGAACGCGGGGTCCGGCCAGTCGGCGCGATCGCGGGGAAGCCGGAGCCGCGTTCCGTCGAGGTCCTTGAGGACCGCCAGCAGTTCGCCGTCCTGCTTGTCCAGCAGCGGAGCCGACACGTGGACTCGAAAGTCGGGATCGACGCCGATCATGTGCGAGTCGAACGCCACGTGGTGCAGCGCCGACATGCAGATCCCGTTGCGGACCGACGCCGGCCCGCCGGCCGCGTCGGGCACGATGTGCGCCCCGACGAGCAGTTCCCGCACCGGCAATCCGCTGAACGCGCATTTCCATACGTAGGCGGCCTTCGTGCGCGCGCTGAACCACGCCTGGTGGTTCCGGGAGCGCGCCGCCGTCAGGGAATACGACGCTTCGACGCTGTCCCGGACGGCGGCCGCCGGGGGCTCCCGGGCCTCGTCGGAATCGGCGGTCGCCAGGAGCACGTGGCCCCCGTCCTCGAAGAAGCGCTCGACCCAGACCGGAAATATCGGCCGATACTCTCCCGGGGCCAGCCCGATGAAGTAGATCAGCGGCGCCCGGCGCCGCATGGCTTCGCGGAGCGCGCGGTTGGTCGGGTCGTTCAGTCCACCGCGGGCGAGGTCGTAGCGGACCAGACCGGTGTCGCGATCCAGGTTGGCCGAATCGCGATCCTGGTCACGGTACCGCGTGGACCGGCCGGCTCGCGGCGCCGTCGTCTTGATGCTGAGCGCCGCGCCCATCTCCTTCGGCTTGAAGATGCCGTTCGCCCGGCTGGCGAAGCGGACCCGCTTCCCGTCCGCCGTCGGGAAACCGGCCTCGATCGCGCTCCACGGAATCCGGCCCGCCCACCGGCGGGACAGTTTCTCGACGGCGGCGAAGGCCGCGGCGCGAAGGGACTCGTCCGGATCGAACATGGCGCCGGCCGGGCGGCGTCCACCGCCCGGCCGCCCCCTCAATGCGCCAGCGGGTCGGGCCGGATCTGGAACTTGACGAGGTTCCCCGGCTCCTCCGGGCCGCCTTCGACGTGCCACGCGGCGTCGGCGCCGTAGGTGGCGTACACGCCGCGGCCCTTCCAGCCGGCGTCCGGGTCGTCGATGCGGCCGTCGAGCCCGCGGCTGTGGAAGCCCCGCGGATACGGGACGCGCAGGATGGTCCACTCGCCGGTCTCCGGGTCGAGGGCCAGCAGCGAGTCGGAGCTCGACCCGTTGGCGATCGGGACGTTCGCGCCGAGGCCCAGGGTGTCGAACTGATCGACCCAGTTGTAGTAGTGGAAGTCGGTCCCGACGTCGGTGCCGCGGAAGTTGGGGCCGGGCGCCTTGTAGAAGGACCAGCCCTCGTCGCACTGGCGCCCGCCGCGCGCCTCGGGGCCGCCGAAGACGGAGCACTTGCTTCTGTCGAACGAGGCGAAGTGGCTGCTGCCGGCCAGCGCCGTCCAGAGCACGCCGCTACGGTCCACGTCGAGGCCGCGCGTGCGGTAGCCCTTCTCCACCGGCACCGTGTACAGCTCGCTGATGCACGTCTCGGGCGGGTTCTCGCCCCGCTCCAGCCGCAGCATGCGGCCGGGGAAGTCGTCCGAGACGATCCACACCGCGTCGTCGAGCGGGTTGGCGATGACGCCGTAGGCGCCGACCACCACGCGGGTGTCCAGCGCCGGGTCGAACGGCGGCTCCTCGCGGGCGCCGCGCGGGGCCGGCTCGTTCCACGGCTTCGTGATCACGCCGTCGCCGTTGGTGTCGAGGACGGTCGGGCACCAGCCCTGGGCGAGGCGCTCGTCGCCCGTCTCGTCGTAGAGCTTCGTGTCGAGCCAGCCGACGACGGGGCCGCCGCCGCTGAAGTACAGCGTGTCGTCGGCGTCCTCGGCGAACTGCAGGTGGTGCGTGCCGAAGCAGGTGCCGATCAGGACGAAGTCGTCCGCCTCGGGGTCGTAGTAGCCGGTGTGGCGGCCGGCGCGGTCGAGGGGGAAGTAGCGCGCGTAGGCGTTGCCGGACCCTTCGCGGCACCAGTCGGGGTTGTCCGGATGGCGGACCCGCGTGGTCAGCCAGACGCGCCCGACGGCGTCGATCATCGGGTTGTGCGGGTTGGCGGGGTCGTTCCAGACCGCCTCGGCGCCGAAGTCGCGCCACGGCCGGAAGCCCTCGGTGCGGAACATCGACGGGACCGGCGGGTCGTTCTCGCGCAGCGGGATCTTGATCATCTTCGAGCGGTGCTCGCGGGTGTCGGTGACCAGCAGGAAGTCGTTGCCGATGTCCACGCCGTAGAGCGGGCCGTCGGCGTTGACGCGCGGGTTGCGCTTGTCGGTGGCGATCTCGTCGTGGACGAAGGCGACGTTGTCGCCCCAGTTCCACATGGTGAGCACGAGGTTGCGCTCGACGCCCCGCGGCCGCGGCGGGGCCGGCGGCGCCTCGCCGGCCGCGATCCGGTCCGTCCAGTCCACCAGCATGTCGAGGCCGGCGTCGGGGCCGAAGCGCGTGACGAAGCTGTTCATCAGCGCGCCGCGCTGCCCGCGCTGCACGCGGTGGGCCCAGGCGGAGCGGGCGGAGTCGAAGTCGTCGACGTCGGGGATCTCCCGCGTCCGCCGGTTGCCCACCTGGTGGCAGCGCTGGCAGCCCTTCAGGTTGTTGATCCACTCGCTCTGGCTGCCCATCGCCGGGTTGATGCCGTTGCCCTCGGGCCCGGTGCCCGGGAACTCGTGCGCGGCGGGCAGCTCGATCAGCGACAGCCAGTAGTTGGAGGGGTAGACCTGCGCCGCCTCCCGCGGCGTCGCGGCCACCACCGCGGTCAGGTCGAGCTCCTGGTCCGGCCGCCCGGCGACCGGCTCGGAGTCGACGAGGCCGTAGCCGCGGACCCAGACCTCGTAGGCCGCGTCCGGCAGCTCCGGCAGCACGTAGCGCCCGCCGCCGTCCGTGACGACGATCTTGCGGAACACCGTTTCGAGGTCGCCGGTCTCGGCGATCACCCACACGCCCGCCTCGGGGCCGGCGGCGCTGGTGACCGTGCCGCGGATGACCCCGTCGTTCTCCGCCGCCTCCACCCCGAACGGGCCGGCCGCCGCCGCGAGGGCCGCGCACGCCGCCGCGGCCGTCAGCCTCCTGCCTTGTCTGCTGGTCATCGTCGCTCCACGGTTTCTCCGCCGAGTCCACGCAACAGCGCCGCCGTCTCCGGCCACGCCTTCTCGGTGTTCGCCACGAAGACGCCCTCGGCCACCATCAGGGGCGTCCAGCCGAGCGTGTTGCGGGCGTTGACGTCCGCCCCCCGCTCGATCAGGTAGCGCACGATCAGGTTCGATCCCATCATCGCGGCGCCGTGCAGCGCCGTGCTGCCGTCCCAGCGCATGTCGCCGCGGTCGCGTTGCGGGTCCAGCTCCAGCAGGTTCAGCGGGTGGCGCAGCAGCAGGTCCACGCCGTCCCCTTCGAGCCTCGCGCCGCCGAAGTCGGAGACCGCGTGCAGGTCCGCGCCGAGGGCCAGGGTCATCTTCACGGCCTCCAGCCGCACCCGCTCGGGCGTGCCGTTGAGCGGCCCCGGACTCTCGCCGTCCCAGAACCCCAGGCCGGCCGCCGCCATCAGCGGGGTCACCCCCTGTCCGGTCGGGGTCAGCGGGTCGGCGCCGTAGTCGACCAGCAGCCGCATCAGCTCCAGGTCGGCGTGCTTGGCGGCCAGGTAGAAGGGCGTCGCGCCGACGAAGCTGACGTAGTTGCGGCCCACCGAGACGTTCGGCGGGGGCTTGACGATGCCCAGGTCGACCTCGAAGGGGATCTCCCGCCAGGCGATGCGCGCGTCGGGGTCGGCGCCCCGCGCGAGCAGGCGCCGGGCCAGTTCGAGGCTGTCGAGGGCGCCGGTCGGTTGCGGCGGGCGGCCCGAGCCGGGGCGGCGGATCCAGGCCAGGGCGTGCAGCACCGAGCCGCGCGCGTCGTACGCGTTCGGATCGGCCCCCGCGTCGAGCAGCTCCGCCGCCAGCGCGTGGTGCGCGTTGATGACGGCGAGCGCCAGCGGCGACGTGTGGCCGGTGGCGGCCGGCGTGTAGGAGCCGGTGCTCGCGGTCGTGGCGTCGATCCCGGCGTCGACGGCGGCGCCGCCGTCCAGCAGCGCCCGGACGGCGGCGCCCGCCCCCTCCCGCACCGCGAACAGCAGCGGCGTCAGCCCGCCCGCCGAGCGCGCAGCGACGTCGGCGCCGGCCGCGAGCAGGCGCTCCACGGCGGCGGCGTTGTCCTCGGCGGCGGCCCACGCCAGCGCGGTCTGGCCGCGCCAGCCCTCGGCGGCGTCCACGGCCGCGCCGGCCTCCAGGAGCAGGTCGAGCACCGCGGCGTTCCCGGTGCGGGCGGCCACCATCAGGACCGTCTCGCCCGCGGGCGTGGCGCCGTTCGCGTCGGCGCCGGCGGCGAGCAGCGCGCGCACGGCCGCCGGCTCCCCGCTCTGCGCGGCGAGCGCCAGCGGCGTGACGCCGTAGCGGTTCGCGCTCTCCGCGTCGGCCCCGGCGTCGAGCAGGCGCTCCACGGCTTCCGCCGACGCCGCGCGCGCCGCCCAGTGCAGCGCGGTGGTGCCGTCCGGCGACGCGGCCCGGGCGTCTGCGCCTTCCGCGAGCAGCGCGCCGACGCGGGCGGCGTCGCCGGACTTCGCGGCCGCGATCAGCGGCGCATCGGCCGCGGCCGCCCCGCCGGGCGCCGCGATCGCGCCGGCGAGCAGCGCGGCCGCCGCGCGCGCCGCCCTCCGGCGGCTCCGTTCTTCGCGCATGGGAACGTCCCTTCCAGGCATGTTCGAGGACCGGATACGAGCCCTTGCGGATGCTATCGCGTGGCGTTCCGCGTTGACAACACCCGGCGGGAAGCGTACAAAGGGCGGAGCGCCGACGGGAAGCCGGTGGGGACGGTGCGTCGCGGCCCGAGGCCGGCGGGCGATGACCGGGCGGCCGGCGCAGGCCGCGGAAGGTCGGAGAGGAAGCGGACGTGAAAGATGCCCGGAGGTGAAGCCATGACGACGCGGCGACGCAAGCCGGTTCCGCGCCGGGTGGCGGCCGCCGCGCTCGCGGCGGGCTGCGCGCTGGCGGCGGCTCCCGCGGCGGCGGGGCCCGCGTCTTCCGCCGCCGGCGAGGCGGCCGCCGCGTCCGTGGCGGCGACGCTCGACCGCTACTGCGTGACGTGCCACAACGAGCGCGTCGTGACCGGCCGCGGCGCGGCGCCGTCGATGCTGGTCTCGCAGTTGCGCGCCGCCGGCCTCGCTTTCGACACGCTCGACGTGAACCGCGTGGCCGGCGCCGCCGGCGCGTGGGAGCGCGTCATCCGCAAGCTGGAGGCGCGGACCATGCCGCCGGCGGGGCGTCCCCGCCCGGACGAAGCCGCCTACCGCGCGGCGATCGACTGGCTGGAGACGGCGCTCGACCGGGCGGCCGCCGAGGCGCCCGACCCGGGCCGGCGCCCCGCGCTGCATCGTCTGAGCCGCACCGAGTACCGCAACGCGGTGCGCGACCTGCTGGCGCTCGATCATCTCCCGAAGGAGTTCGACGTCTCCACCTTGCTGCCCGCGGACAACGTCACCAGCGGCTTCGACAACCTGGCCGACCTGCTGTTCGTCTCGCCGGCGACCCTGGAGCGCTACCTGACCGCGGCGCGCAGGATCAGCCGGCTGGCCGTCGGCGACGCGAGCATGCCGCCGATCGTCGACCGCTACCCGCTCGACCGCGACCTGATCCAGGACGGCCACCTGGAGGGCCTGCCGCTCGGCACGCGGGGCGGGACGCTGATCCGCGGCCATCTGCCCGCGGCCGGCGAGTACGTCCTGACCGTCGAATTCGCCGCGGCCGCGCGCGAGGAGCACCAGGTGGAGGTGAGCGTCGACGGCGAGCGGGCCCGGCTCTTCACCGTCGGCGGACGGCCGCTGGTGCGGGGAGCGAGCGGCGTGTTCGCGTTCGAGGCCGAGCCCCCGGTGGACGTGCGGATCCCGCTCGGAGCCGGGCCGCGCGAGATCGCGGTGGCCTTCCTGCGGAAGACGGGCGCGCGGCACGAGGGCCTGGTGCGCGCGGCGCGGCGCGGGCAGCGGCGCGAGCCGGCGATCGCCGCGGTGACCCTCAGCGGCCCCTACGGCGTCGACGGGGCGGGCGACACGCCGAGCCGCCGGCGCATCTTCACGTGCCGCCCCGCCGCGGCCGCGGCCGCCGAACCCTGCGCGCGCGAGATCCTCTCCACCCTGGCCCGCCGCGCGTACCGGCGGCCCGCGACCGGCGCCGACCTCGACCTGCTGCTGCCGTTCTACGAGGAAGGCCGCGCCGAGGGCGGCTTCGAGCGCGGCGTTCAGCGGGCCCTCGAGCGTCTGCTGGTCAGCCCGGAGTTCCTCTACCGCATCGAACGCGACCCCGAGGACGCCGCCCCCGGCGTCCCGTACCGCGTCGGCGGCCTGGAGCTGGCCTCGCGCCTGTCGTTCTTCCTCTGGAGCAGCATCCCGGACGACGAGCTGCTCGACCGCGCCGCGGACGGCTCCCTCGGCGACCCGGCCGTGCTGGAAGCGCAGGTGCGGCGGATGCTCGCCGACCGCCGCTCGCGCGCCCTCGTCGACAACTTCGCCGAGCAGTGGCTGTACCTGCGCGACGTCGAGGCGAAGGAGCCGGACCCCGGCTTCTTCCCCGGCTTCGACGAGAACCTGCGGCAGGCGTTCGAGCGCGAGACCGCGCTGTTCATCGACAGCGTGCTGCGCGAGGACCGCGGCGTCGCCGAGCTGCTGACCGCCGACTGGACGTTCGTCGACGAGCGCCTCGCGAAGCACTACGGGATGCCCCACGTCTACGGCAGCCACTTCCGGCGCGTCTCGCTGGACGGCACGGCGCGGCGCGGGCTGCTGGGGCAGGGCGGCATCCTGACCCTGACGTCGTACGCCACGCGCACCTCGCCGGTGCTGCGCGGCAAGTGGATCCTGGAGAACCTGCTGGCGTCGCCTCCGCCTCCTCCGCCGCCCGACGTTCCGTCCCTGGCGGAGAAGACCGGCGACGGCGCGGCGCTGTCGATGCGGGCCGCGATGGAGCGGCACCGGGCGAATCCGGCCTGCGCGAGCTGCCACGCCCGGATGGACCCGCTCGGCTTCGCCCTGGAGAACTTCGACGCGGTGGGCCGCTGGCGCGCCCGCGGCGAGTCGAACGAGGTCATCGACGCGTCCGGCGTCCTGCCCGACGGCACGTCGTTCGACGGCCCGGAGGGGATGCGGCGGGCGCTGCTGCGCGACCCGGAGCGGTTCGCCGCCACCGTCACCGAGAAGCTGCTGACGTATGCGCTCGGCCGCAACGTCGAGTCGTACGACATGCCCGCCGTGCGCGCCGTCGTGCGCGCCGCCGAGGAGGACGGCTACCGGTTCTCGTCCCTCGTCCTGGGCATCGTTCGGAGCACGCCGTTTCAGATGAGGATGCCGCGATCATGATCATCACGCAGAAGGCCCTGCCCCGGCGGACGTTCCTGCGCGGCGTGGGCGCCACGCTCGCCCTGCCGTTCCTCGACGCGATGGCCCCGGCGGCCCGCGCGGCGGCCGCGCCGGCCCGCCGGCTCGGGTTCGTCTACGTCCCGAACGGCGTCATCCAGGAGCAGTGGGTGCCGGCCCGCACCGGGCGCGGGTTCGACTTCTCGCCGATCCTGAGCCCCCTCGCGCCGTTCCGCGAGCAGTTGCTGGTCCTGAGCGGGCTCGCGCACCGGCAGGCCGACTCGTTCGGCGACGGCAACGGCGACCACCCGCGGGCCACCGCCGTCTGGCTGAGCGGCGTCCACGCCTGGGAGCGCCGCGGGCGCCAGGGACCGACGGAGATCAAGCTCGGCGTCACCGCCGACCAGATCGCGGCGCGCGAGCTGGGCCGGCGGACGCCCCTGCCGTCGCTGGAGCTGGCCCTGGAGCAGCCGACCGCCATCGCCTGCGACTCCGGCGACTGCTTCTACTCGAACACCATCTCGTGGCGCAACGAGACGACCCCGCTCGACATGGAGGCGCATCCGCGCGTCGTCTTCGAGCGGCTGTTCGGCGAGGGGGGCAGCGCCGCCGACCGGCGGGCGCTGAACCGGCGGACCGGCAGCATCCTCGACTCGGTGACCGCGGAGGCGGCGCGCCTCGGCGGGACGCTCGGCCCGGGCGACCGCAACAAGCTGGACGAGTACCTCGACGCGGTGCGCGGCGTCGAGCAGCGGGTGCAGCGGACGGAGGCGCGCGGCGACGAGGGTTTCGTCGAGCTGCCGGAGCGGCCGGTCGACGTGCCCGAGGAGTTCGAGGATCACGCGAAGCTGATGTTCGACCTGCTCACCCTGGCGTTCCAGGCCGACGTCACGCGGGTGTTCACGCTGATGATGGCGCGCGAGGCCAGCCCGCGGCCGTACCCGCGGATCGGGGTGCCCGACCAGCACCACACCGTGTCGCACCACCGCAACGACCCGGAGTACATCGCCAAGAAGGCCAAGATCGACACCTACCACGTCGAGCTGCTGTCGTACCTGCTCGGCCGGCTGCGGGAGACGCCGGACGGGGACGGCGGCCTGCTCGACCACTCGATGATCGTCTACGGCGGCGGCATCGGGAACGGCAACCTCCACGAGCACACGAACCTGCCGTGCCTCGTCGCGGGCGGGGGCGGCGGGCGGCTGCGCGGCGGGCGGCACCGCGCCTATCCGGAGGACACGCCGTACGCGAACCTGCTGCTGACGGTGCTGGACAAGGCCGGCGTTCCGGCCGACAAGCTCGGTGACAGCACGGGACTTCTCGACACGGCGCCGCTCGTCCTGTGAGGGCGCCGACGGCAGGGCGCCGGCGCGGCCGGCGTCGGAAAGGCATGCGACCGATCATGTTCACGTCCAGCAACCGCCGCGCCGGCGCGGCGATCGTCCTCTGTTTCGCGCTGGCCGCGGCCGCGTGCGGTGACGACTCCACCCCGGCGGCGCCGACGACGCCGGCGCCCGACCCCGAGCCGGTGACGCTCTCCGGAACCTGGACCGGTCCGGTCGACGGCGTGCTGGTCGACGGCGACGCCCGGGCCGAGATGACCCAGACCGGGACGGACGTCACCGGCGACTGGTCGATGCCGATGCCGGCCGCGCTGGTCCTCGTCGGCGCGCCGGCGGACGTCCCGCTCACGGGACCGGTGACGGGAAGCGTCAGCGGCACGACGGCGGCGCTGACCTTCGGGTTCCTGGCCGCGTACGCGGACTACTTCGGCAGCACCGAGTGCGCCATCGCCGTGACCGTCACGTCCTTCAGCCAGACCACGCTGGAGGCGACCTGGACGACCAACGACTCGTGCCGGGCCCCGGCCGTCGACGAAGGGACGCTGACCTTCACCCGCCAGTAGGCCGTCTCCGCCGGGGCGCCGACGGCGGAGGATGCCGGCGCCCCGCACTGCGACCCTCCCTCCGTGGCAGGGCGGGTTCGCCTAGTCGCATCCGAAGATCACACCGTTCGTTTCTCGAAATAGACGGTCGCGACGGAGGATCCGAAGATCGTGAGGGCCACCGTCCGCAGTTCCCTGAGCTGATCGCCGCCGAGGAAGTGGAAGGCCGGAGGCGTCACGAGATGCCAGAAGACCACTGCGCCGACGACGGCGGCGCCCCACAGGGCGCACAAGGCGATCCAGTGGATGTGCCTCTGGAACGTGGCATGATGCCGGTGCGCGGCCAGCTTGCCTTCTTCGATGAGTCGAGCTTCGGTGAACGCGGGTTCGGCGTCGCCGTCGACGGGTTCAGGTTCGACGGGCACCGACGGATGTCCGGAAACGGCAGGCGTCATCGTTGCGCCTCCGCGCGGCGGCGGTAGTAGTCCTTGATGAGTTCGTCCGGGATGACGGCCAGCCCGGCGTTCCACGCGAGGCTCCACGGGGTGCCCGGCTGGTGGGTGAGGCGTGACAACTGGATCCCCGAGTAGTTCCCGTAATTCTCCGATATCTGTCTCAGGAGATCCTGCTGGCCGTCGTCGAGGCGGGCCCTGCCGTCGACGGGCGGATCGCTGATCGGGTTGCCTCGATACTTCCTGTACCGCTTGTACACACTGCGTACGACCGGACCGTAGCGCCACGCCTCGACCGGCTCGTTGATGAGCGGTCGACTCGACAGTCCGAGCATCCATCCGTGAGCGATGTAGACGAGCTTGAGAATCTGCATGGGCGTCAGCAGTCGCGACGCCTCGCCGGCATGCCACAACAGGTGTTCGGCGACGATTGTCGGCTTGACTCCGTGCGTGGTCATGTCGTCCTTGCTCCTGGTGATTCCGTCGGCGCCTGATCTATCGCTCCCTCCCCGCGGGGAAGGCCCGCGACCTGCCGCCAAGCTCTCAGTTTAGCTCGCCGATGTGGCGGGTGTTCTCATCGGTCTCATCGGTTCGGCCGGCGGAGCCACCGTCAACCACTGGCAAGCAAAGAACGTGCCTGCCCGGCGAGGTCCCCACTGTTTCCCGCCCCCGGCGAGCCCGCCCACGTTTCGGGGCGGCGGGCGTGTCAACGAGCGGCGGCACGAGGGGCGCATGTACCCCGGTAAGCGTCAACGCGCGTTGCGCCGCGCGATCGGCAATCCGCCAGCGGTACACGCACTTGCGCAGCTCGCGTCGCCCGAAACGCCCCATCTGCTGGCTGGCGTTGCCCTTGCCGCGGGGCAGCACGCCGATCTCCTCGCACGTGAAGCCGCAGCGCTCCGCGACGTCCGAGAGGATGAGGTCCACGGGCACTTCCTCGCCGTGGTACTGGACGTTGTCGTTGACCATGATCACGGCGCCGCCGGGCCGCGTGACGCGCGCCAGTTCCGCAATGACGACGGCCATTTCGAGGAAGTAGTTCTCGACCAGCCGGATCACGTGCGGGTTGCCCAGCTCGGCGCGGCGCCCGCGCAGGACCCGCAGGGGCTCCTGCAACGCGCCCTGCGCGCGGACGGCGTCCCGCGCGCGTTCCAGCACTTCGGGGCGCGGGTATTCGAGGGCGAGCAGGTCTTCTTTCGGGCGGTTCTCCACCGTCGCGCTGATCAGCGCCTGCCGCAGCGCCCCGAAGGCGGGCTTGTCGTGGCCGAGCCACGCCAGCTCCAGCGCGTAGGTGCGCGTGTAGTCGTAGCGGTTGGCGTAGGGCGGCGACGTGATCGTGAGCCCGATCGAATCGTCGGGCAGCTTCGCCAGCTCCTCCAGCGCCGACCCCGCGATCAGGCGCGGGGGCCTGCCGCCGTAACGCCGCGCCAGTTCGGGGGCGTCCGCCAGCACTTCGCCGAGCCGCCGCGTGACCGCGTCCGGGAAGGAGGGGACGGGCCCCTTGTCCATGCCCCCGCGCAGCGAGCGCCCGCAACGGTCGTCCCACCGCAGGTACTGTCCGTCCTTGCGCGTGAAGCTGACGTCCTCCAGAACGCTCATGCAGACCACGTCGAGGATCGTGCGGAGCGGACCGTCGAGGGTGGACAGGAAGGCGCGCGCCTTCGCGATGGCCGCCTCGGTTTCGGGCGGAAAGGCCCGTTCCGTGATCGGCACGTGGGGAAACCGGAACCGGCGCCCGGCAGGACCGTCCCGCAGCGCGGCGACGAGCGCGCGCCCGCCGGCCTCGATCTCGTCCGCGCCCACGCCGGCGGCCACCAGCGAAATCGCGCGGGCGACACGCACGCCGACGGGCATGATCTCGATGCCGGTGACTTCACGGCCCGCGCCGCCCGCCACCAGCGCCGTCGTGCCGATGCCCGCGAAGGGATCGAGCACGGGCCCGTCCGCCGCCTCCAGGAAACCGCGCACCAGATCCGCGGAAAAACCTTCCTTGTAGCGGAGCCAGCGCAGCCCGGGCTGCGTCCGGTTTCCCTGATACGACACCAGGCGGCGGCTCAGTTCACGCCGCACGATCAGGCGGTCGGCGAAGCGCGCGTGGATGGCGGCGCGTTCGGTCCCACGGGGAGCCGGACCGGGGACGTCCGCCGCGATGACGGAGAGGTCGGCGGGTAAAGCGCGTTGCGCCTCGTCCCCCGTCAGCGTCGTCGGATCCGGGCCTCCCGCGATGCGCTCGTGGCGGCGCTTCCGAAGCGCCAGCGCCCCGCTCGCGGAAGACTTCCGTCGAGCAGGGGCCGTCAGCCCTTCGCCTCCTTCCAGTTACGGCCGATCCCGACGTCCACGGTCAGGGGCACCGACAGCTCGACGGCGGACTCCATCCGGTCGCGGACCAGGTCGGCGACCTCGCGCGCCTCGGCCTCCGGGGCTTCGAACAGCAGCTCGTCGTGGACGGTCAGGATCATCCGGGCGTCCGGCGGCAGGGCGGCGTGCACGTCGATCATCGCCCGCTTGAGGACGTCGGCGGCGCTGCCCTGGATCGGCATGTTCACGGCGACGCGCTCGGCCGCGCCGCGGAGCTGGGCGTTGCGACTGGCGATCTCCGGCACGCGCCGGCGCCGGTCGAACATCGTGGTGACGACGCCGGTCTCGCGCGCCGCGTCGAGCGTCCGGTCGAGGTACGCGCGGACGGCCGGGAACCCCTCGAAGTAGGCGTCGATGAACGTCTGCGCCGCCTTCTTGGTGACGCCGACGTCCTTCGACAGCGTGAAGGCGGTCTTGCCGTAGAGCAGGGCGTAGTTGATGATCTTCGCCCGCCGCCGCAGCTCGTGCGGGTCGAGTCCGCTGTCGGCGCCGAAGACGTGCAGCGCCGTCCGGCCGTGGATGTCCTCGCCCCGTTCGAAGGCGTCCTTCAGGTTGGGGTCGCCGGAGAGGTGGGCCAGCACCCGCAGTTCGATCTGCGAGTAGTCGGCCGAGATCAGGACCGACCCGGGCGGGGCGGTGAAGGCGGCGCGGATTTCGCGGCCGACCGCGGTGCGGATGGGGATGTTCTGCAGGTTGGGGTCGTGGCTGCTGAGGCGTCCGGTCGCGGCCACCGCCTGACTGAACGACGTGTGCAGCCGGCCGGTGTCGGGGTTGACGAGCTGCGGCAGCGCGTCGGCGTAGGTCCCCTTCAGCTTCGCCAGCGCCCGCCATTCCAGCACCTTGCGCGGCAGCTCGTGCGCCGCCGCCAGCTCCTCGAGGACGGCGACCGACGTCGAGGCCGCCTTCGTCTTGCCGGTGCGCTTCGACGACGGGAGCTGCAGCTTGTCGAAGAGGATGGTCCCGAGCTGGCGCGGCGAGTTGACGTTGAAGGGCTCGCCGGCCAGGGCGTGTATCTCGGCCTGCAACGCCGACAACTGCGCGGCCATCGCCACCGACTGCGCGGCCAGCGCGCCGGTGTCGAGGCGGACGCCGGCCCGTTCCAGGTCCACGAGCACCGGGACGAGCGGCAGCTCGACGTCGCGGTAGAGCCGCTCGAGGCCGTCGGCGGCGAGGCGCGGGGCCAGCCGCTCCGCCGCCTGCAGCGCCAGATCGCTCCGTTCCCCGGCGTACTCGACCACCGCGTCGACCGGCACGTCGGCGAGGCCGGGCGCCTTCGCGCCCTTGCCGACCACTTCCTCGAGGGTGATCGCCTTGTAGCCGATCTCCTCCAGGGCGAGGTCGCGCAGGTCGAGGCCCGGGCGCGTGGCGTCCAGCAGATAGCCGGCGATCAGCGTGTCGAGGTCGAATCCGTCGAGCGCGACGCCGTGGCGGCCGAGGACGAGCGCGGCCCGTTTCAGGTCGTGTCCGATCTTCGCCAGCCCGGCGTCGGCCAGCGGCTTGGCCAGCGCGCCGAGCGCGGCGTCCGGCGCGAGGCCGTCGCCGGCGCCGAGGGTCCGGTGGCCCAGCGGCACGTAGCGGGCGTGGCGCGGACCCGCCGACAGCGCGATCCCCACCAGCCCGGCGCGCATCGCGTCGGCCCCGTCCGCCACCACCGCGAGGCCGACCCGCCCGGCGCTTCCGGCCGCGTCGAGCAGCGCGGCCAGGTCCGCCGCGGACCGCACGACGCCGTAGTCCTTCTCGACGGTCGCCGCCGTGGGCGCGTACTCGGCGACGAGGGTCCGGAAGCCGAGCGCCGTGAAGAGCGCGAAGCAGCGCTCCGGCGACGGGCCGCGGTAGCGCAGCGCGTCGGGTTCGAACTCCAGCGGGACGTCCGTCCGGATGGTGACCAGGTCGCGGCTCCGGCGCGCCTCGTCCGCGTGCTTCTCGAGCGCCGTCCGATAGCGTTTCCGCTGGACGTCGGCCGTGCGCTCCAGCAGGTCGTCCAGGGCGCCGTGCGCCGCGATCAGCTCCCGGGCGCCCTTCTCGCCGATGCCCGGCACGCCCTTCACGTTGTCGACGGAGTCGCCCATCAGGGCCAGCACGTCGATCACCCGCTCGGGGCGGACGCCGAACTTCTCCTCCACGCCGGCCGCGTCGTACCACGTGCCGGGGTCGCGGGGGTTGAAGACGGACACGCCGTCGCCGACGAGCTGGAAGAAGTCCTTGTCGCCGGTGACGACGGCCACCTCGAACCCGGCCGCCCGCGCCCGCACGGCCAGGGCGCCGATGACGTCGTCGGCCTCGAACGTCTCGTGCGTGAGCACCGGCACGCCGAGCGCGGCGCAGGCTTCGTGCACGTGCGGGACCTGCTCGCGCAGGTCGGGCGGCATCGGCGCGCGGTTCGCCTTGTAGTCGGCGGCGAGCTCGTTCCGGAAGGTCGGCCCGCGGACGTCGAAGGCGGCCGCGATCAGGGGCGGCCGGTGGTCGGCGATGAGCTTCCGCAGCATGTTGACGAAGCCGAAGACGGCGTTCGTCGGCCGGCCGTCCGGCGCGGTCAGCCCGCGTATCGCGTGATACGCCCGGTACATCTGCGAGCTGCCGTCTATGAGGAAGACGGTGTTGCTGGCGTCCATCGAGCGGTTGGAGTGTACCACCCGGTTCCGAACGCGCGGCGGCGCCCGCGTCGAGCGGCGGCGGGCGCTACGGCGTGGCGATGTACCCCCGGCGGGCCCGGACGCGCAGCCGCGGATCGCGCAGCTCCACCTCGATTTCGTGCCACTGCCCGTCGGCGTGGCCCGGCGCGGGGTAGGCCAGGAAGTAGTGCCGGCTCAGCTCGTCGGCGATGCCCGCGGTGGCGGCGTCGAGGTCGCCGGCGCCCCGGATGACCTCCGTCCGGCCGCCGCTGTCGTCGGTCAGGTCGCGCAGCGCCGACGCGTTGACGCGCTCGCCGGCGCCGAACACCGCGCCGCCGCCCGTCGGCGGGAACGGCAGCCGCCCGCCGCCGCCGCCGCCGGGGACCGGGAAGGGGAGCCGCACCGGGGGGCGGCCCGGCGGCGCCGGCGGACGGCCGCCGGCGTACCGCGGCCGCCCCGGGCCGTCGATGCCGATCGCGTAGACCATGACCTCGGTCTCGCGGATCAGCCGCTGCAGGTCGCGGACGCGGATCTCGCTGTTGGTGTCGTTGCCGTCCGAGATCACCACGACCGCCTTCTTGCGCCGCCGGCCCTGCTCGGCCATCACGACGGCGTCGGCCACCGCGTCGTACAGCGCGGTCCCGCCGCGGGGGCGGACGCCCCCGAGGGCGCGGCTCACCCGTTCGGGGTCGCTGGTCCAGTCGTGCGCCAGCCGCGGCGCGTAGTTGAAGCGGTAGAGGAAGAATTCGTCGTCCGGGCCGAGCAGGTCGAACAGGAAGCGGTCGAGCGCGCTGCGCGCGGCGGCCATGCGCTCGCCCTCCATGCTGCCGCTCGTGTCGAGGGCGATGCCCAGGCTGACCGGCACGCGCTCGCGGCTGAAGTGGGTGAGGGTCTGCGGCACGCCGTCCTCGTAGACGAGGAAGTCGTCCTTGTCGAGGCCGGACACGAAGCGTCCGCGCCGGTCGGTGACCGTCGCGCTGACGTTGATCAGGTCGACGCCGGTGCGGAAACGGAACGCGGGCCTGTCGGCGTCCTGCGCTGCGCTTCGAGCGGGCGCCGCCGCCAGGAGCGCGGCCAGCAGGACGGGAACGGAGCGGAAGCCGGCGCGTGCGCTGGTCATGACGAGTCTCCCCCGGGGCGCGGCGGTTGCGCGGGTGGACGGCGGTCGACGTGCGGAACGGTGGCGTCGTCGAGGAGGAAGCTGATCCGGTAGCGGCTGACGCCGGCGGCCGGCAGGCGCACGAGGAACGCCGAGTCCGCGCCCGCCGGGAGCGCGGGGACCTCCACCGGCGTTCGGAGGGTGGCGATCAGCGCGCCGGTCTCGTCGAAGGCCGCCGCCACGACCGACAGCCCCTCGACGCCGGCCGCCCGCGGCGGGTTGCGCACCGACCCGCTGATGTCGAGGAACGGGCCGGCCTCCTCGTGCCGCAGCTCGATCAGGTCGAGCGGCGGCCGCGGGTCCGCCGGCGCGTCCGCGCCGCCGTCGTCGGACGCGGAGGGCAGGAACACGGCCGCCGCGGCAACGAGCACGACGACCGCCCCGCCGAGGGCCGCCGCGGCCGCCCGGCCGTTCCCCGCCGGCTCGGAGGGCGGGGAGAACAGGCCGCGGCCGGCCGCCGGATCGGCCGTGGCCGCGGGATCGGCCGGCGGCTCCGCCTCCGCCGGGTCGGAACCCTCGTTCGCGGCCGGTCCGCCGCCGCGCCGCAGCTCGGCCGCCAGCGCCGCGAGCCGCGCATCCGAGCGGCGGCGTTCCTCCCGGACCACGCGCCACGCCACGACGCCCATGGCGGCGGCCAGGAACAGCGACAGCATCGTCACCGCGATCAGCGTGGTCTCCACGTCGTCTTCCTGGTCGACGTCTACCGCAACCTGAACTCCATCGCCACTTCGACCACGACGTCGACCGCGACGCCCGCCCGGCGGGCCGGGTGGAACCGCCACTGGCGCATCGCGGTCACCGCGGCCTGGTCCAGACCGTGGCCGAGGCCGCGGACCACGCGGATCTCCCCGACCGCGCCGCTGGCGAGGACGACGACCTCCAGGACGACGTCGCCCTCGACGCGGCGCCGCAGCGCGCCGGCCGTGTAGAGCGGCGTGACCTCGCGTTCGATGGCCGGCGGGGAGATCCCGCTCCCGGCGCGGTACGGTCCTCCGCCCGTTCCGGCGCCCGAGCCGGGTCCGACGCCGGCGCCCGAGCCGGACCCGACGCCGCGCCCGGCGCCCGCGCCGACGCCTCCGTCCCGGCCGGGTCCCTGCGACGCGCCGTCCGTCTCCGGCGGGGGATCGAGCAGGCCGCGCAGGTCCCGGTGGTTCGCGCGCATCGCCGTCAGCGGCGCCGCGATGCGCGGCAGCGTTTCGGACTCCAGCGGTTCGGGCTCGCGCGGTTCGGGGGGCGGCTCGACCGCGGCCGGTTCTTCGCGCGGCGGAACCGGGCTGTCCACGCGGCTGTCGCCGCGCCGTTCGGCGCGCGGGGGCGGCGCCGGGTGGCGCAGCCCGCCCCCGCCTCCGCCCCCGCCCGGCCCGGGCTCGGCCACGAAGACGAGCCGCGGCGGCGGGGCCGCGTCCGGGGGCGGGTGGTCGGCGGCGGGGGACGCCTGCGCCGCGGTCAGCAGGAGCGCGAAGGTGACGACGGCGCCGTGGGCCAGCGCGGACACCGCGGCCGAGACGGCGGCGGAAGACGGGTCCTCCGCGCCCCGCTCGATCAGGGCGCCGCCGAAGACGGGGCGGCGCGGGAGCAACGGCGCGCGCCGCAGTCTCCGCACGGCCCGGATCGCTTCCCGCTGGGCGACGAGCGCCCCGTCGAGGGTCGCGATCTCGCCGGCGGCGATCAGACGCCGCACCACGCGGGGGGCGGCGCCGGACGCGCGCGCGAGCTCGTCCGCCGAATAGACCTCCGGGGCGGATGACCCGGAACCCCGTGCCGCCTGTCTCGGCTGGTGCGCGGACATCCCCGGTTCACCCTACCTGGTCCCTTCGACGAAGCTCTTGCCTTCGCGTTCGGCGAGCAGGCGCACGGCGCGGAACCCCTCCGCCTCGAGCGCGCCCGCCGCGCCGCCGTTCACGAGGTAGGCGCGGTCGAGCGTGCGCCGCGACAGGAGGCTCCCGAGGCCGCCGCGCTGGGCCGCTTCGATCACGACGCAGCGTCCGTTCGGCCGCAGCACCCGGAGCGCCTGTTGCAGGCACGGGACCCGTTCGTTCATGCGCAGCCCGCCGAGCAGGTCGGGCGCCACCACCACGTCGAACGACTCGGAGTCGAAGGGCAGCGCCCCGAGTCGGGCCGCGGCGACCTCCACCAGCACCCCGGCGCGCCCGGCCGCGCGCCGCACGTTCTCGCGCTCGGCCTCCGTCTCGGCCACGGCGCGGGCGTCGCCGCTGATGCCGGCCGCCCGGGCCAGCTCGGCGATCAGTTGTCCGTCCCGGCCGCCGAGCTGCAGAACGGACGCGCCGAGCTTGAGGCCGACCATCGACACGTCGAGGTCGCGGGGACCTCCGCTCTTCTTCAGCTTGAACACTGGCCACGTCCATTTCCGCGCGCGGCGCCCGTCTCGCGCCGTGGCGCCCGGCCGCGCGCCGAGCCGATGATCGCGCGTCCGGCGTGCAGGGCCGCGGGCGGGGGCGCCCGGCCGCGCGCCGAGCCGATACCCCCATGATATAGTCTCCGCCTGTGCAAGGCTCCCGCCGAATCGCTCCGGCCGCGGGGCGCCTCGGGATTCTGCTCGCCGGTCTCGGCGCCGTCAGCACGACCCTCATCGCCGGTGTCCACGCGATCCGCAAGGGGCTCGCCGCGCCTACCGGGTCGCTCACGCAGATGGGCACGATCCGGCTCGGCCGGCGGACCGACGGACGCTCGCCCCTGATCCGCGACTTCGTCCCGCTCGCCGCGCTCGACGACCTCGTCTTCGGCGGCTGGGACATCTTCGAGGACGACTGCTACCAGGCGGCGCGCAACGCCGAGGTGCTGCGGCGCGGACTGCTCGACCAGGTCCGCGCCGAGCTGGAGGCGGTGCGGCCCTGGCCCGCGGTCTTCGACCGGTCCTACGTCCGCAAGCTCGACGGCCCGAACGTCAAGACCGGCGCCAGCAAGCGCGACCTCGCCGAGCAGTTGCGCGCCGACATCCGCCGGTTCCGGGAGACGCAGGGCGTCGAGCGGCTGGTCCTGATCTGGTGCGGGAGCACGGAAGTGTACCGGGAGGAGGAGCCGCTGCACCAGTCGCTTGACGCGTTCGAGCGCGCGCTCGACGCGTCGGACCCGGCCATCCCCTCCAGCATGATCTACGCCTACGCCGCTCTCCGGGAGGGGATTCCCTACGCCAACGCGGCGCCGAACCTGAGCGCCGACGTGCCCGCGCTCGAAGCGCTGGCCCTGCGGACCGGATCGCCGCTCGCGGGCAAGGACCTGAAGACCGGCCAGACGTTGATGAAGACGATGGTCGCCCCCGGGCTGAAGGCGCGCCTGCTCGGGGTGTCCGGCTGGTACTCGACCAACATCCTGGGGAACCGCGACGGCGAGGTGCTCGACGACCCGGAGTCGTTCAAGACGAAGGAGGAGAGCAAGAAGTCGGTGCTCGACCACATCCTGCAGCCGGAGCTCTACCCGACGCTCTACGACGACCTGCACCACGTGGTCCGCATCAACTACTACCCGCCGCGCGGCGACAACAAGGAGGGCTGGGACAACATCGACCTGGTCGGCTGGCTCGACTACCCGATGCAGCTCAAGATCAACTTCCTCTGCCGGGACAGCATCCTGGCGGCGCCCATCGTGCTCGACGTCGCCCTGTTCCTCGACCTCGCGGCGCGGGCGGGCATGAGCGGCATCCAGGAATGGCTGTCGTTCTACTTCAAGAGTCCCATCCACCGCCGCGACCTCTATCCCGAGCACGACCTGTTCATCCAGTTGATGAAGCTCAAGAACACCCTGCGGCACCTGCGGGGCGAGGAGCTCATCACGCACCTCGGGCTGGAGTACTACGACTGACGCGCCCGCGGGACGGGGCGGGGGCGGCCCCCGGCGGGCCGCGGGACTTCGAGAGGCGGTTCGACATGATCTCAGGCCGCGCCCAGGCGATCCTCGTCGGCGGAGCGTTCAACGGCGTGCTGTCGGCGCTGCCCCTGATCGAGCTGGGCAACTGCGCGTGCTGTCTGTGGGTGGTGGGCGGCGGCGTCATCACCGCGTACCTGCTTCAGCAAGGGCAGGCGGAACGTATCGAGATGGGCGACGGCGCGCTGGGCGGGTTTCTCGCGGGCGTCGCCGGCGCCGCGATCTGCGCGCTGCTGACCGTGCCGATCCGTCTGGCGGCCGGGTCGCTGGCGGACCAGGCATTCCCGCTCGACGATCTCGACGCCCCGCCCGAGGTCATCGAGATGGTCGAGTTCTTTCAGCAGGCGTCCGAGAGCGTGGCCCTGATGGCGTTGTTCACGTTCGTCTTCATGCTGATCGCCGGCGCGGTCTTCTCCACCGTCGGCGGGATGCTCGGCGTCCTCTTCTTCCGGAAGGACCCGCCGCCGGGCGGGCCGTACGCCGCGCCGCCGCCGGGAGGCGGGGACATCGTGCCGCCGCCGCCGACGGTCTGACGCCGGCCGTCCTCACGCGGAGCGGTCCGGCCGCGGCGCGGGCGAAGAGAACGTGGTCCGTCGGCCTCGGCTGATTGAAACCTTTGCCGTCGGCTGATTGAAAGGTTCGGCCCCGGCTGATTGAAACCTTCGCCGTCGGCTGGTTGAAAGAAGGAACCGGAAGGCCCCGTCCTCCGTCTTTGGCAAGGGGGGTGCGTCACGAGGCGCGGGAGGCGCCGGGCGGGCCGCGCCCCGACAGGCGAACCGATGCCGCTGATCCACACCCGCGATCTCTGGAAGACCTACCGGATCGGGACCGAGGCGGTCCACGCGCTGCGCGGCGTCTCGGTCGACGTCGAGCGCGGCGAATTCGTCGCCATCATGGGACCGTCGGGGTCGGGCAAGTCGACGCTGATGAACCTCGTCGGCTGTCTCGACACCCCCACCCGGGGCGAGTACCGGCTGAACGGCAAGGACGTCAGCCGCATGAACGACGACGAGCTGGCCCGCATTCGGAACCAGGAGATCGGATTCGTCTTCCAGACGTTCAACCTGCTGCCGCGGGCGTCCGCCCTGCACAACGTCGAGCTGCCCCTGATCTACGCGGGCGTTCCGGCGGGGCCCCGGCGCGAGCGGGCGACCGCGGCGTTGAATCTGGTCGAGCTCCAGGATCGGATGAACCACCGGCCGAACGAGCTCTCCGGGGGGCAGCGCCAGCGGGTGGCGATCGCGCGCGCGCTGGTGAACGAGCCCTCCCTGCTGCTCGCCGACGAGCCGACGGGCAACCTCGATTCGAAGACCGGCGTCGAGATCATGGCGGTGTTCGAAGGTCTGCACCGCGCGGGCAACACGATCGTCCTGATCACCCACGAGTCGGCCGTGGCCCGGCACGCCCACCGGGTGATCCGGATCCTGGACGGGGCGGTCGAGACCGACGCCACCACGCCGGCCGCCGGCCCGGCCGTGGAGGGAGCGGCCGGCATCTGATCCGCTCCCGTCAGCAGGAAGTTCGGCTGATCCGCCCCCGTCAGCAGGAAGTTCGGCGTCTGTCCGATGGGCCGCTCTTCCGCCTCGCGGGCCGCGGCGGCTTCGCTCGCCGCCTCCGCCACGGCGGCGCGCTTGTGCCGCGCGGCGCGCGGACTGCGCGAACCCGCCACGCCAGCCATTCCCGCCGACGATTCAAGTCAGCATCCCGACTGGTTCGACCAGGAGTTCTTCAGCGAGCTCGTCCACGGCGCGGACTACCGGTCGGCGGCCCGGTATTCGCCGAAGACCCCGCGCAGCGTGTCGGCTATCTCCCCCACCGTGGCCAGCGCCTCGACGGCCGCGACGATCGGCGGCGTCAGGTTCGTCCCGCCGCGCGCCGCCCGCTCGACCGCGGCGAGCGCGGCCCGCGCCGCCGCCGGGTCCCGCGCGGCGCGCAGCGCGGCGACGCGCGCGGCCTGCTCGGCCTCCGTCCGCGGGTCCATCCGGTGCGTCTCGATCGGCGCCGTCTCGCCGGCGGCGAAGCGGTTGACGCCCACCACGACCGCGTCGCCGGCGTCGACCGCCCGCTGCGCGCGGTAGGCGGACTCCTGGATCTCCCCCTGGATGAAGCCGGATTCGATGGCCGCGAGGACGCCGCCCCGCTCGTCGATGCGCTCCATCAGCGCGACGGCCTCGGCTTCCAGCCGGTCGGTGAGCGCCTCGATGGTCCAGGCGCCCCCGACGGGGTCGACGGTGTCGGTGACGCCGGTCTCGGCGGCGATGATCTGCTGCGTCCGCAGCGCGATCCGCGCGGCCTCCTCGGTCGGCAGCCCGAGCGCCTCGTCGCGCCCGTTGCAGTGCAGCGACTGCGTGCCGCCGAGCACGGCCGCCAGGGCCTGCAGCGCCACGCGCACGACGTTGTTCTCCGGCTGCTGCGCGGTCAGGGTGCTGCCGGCCGTCTGCGTGTGGAACCGGAGCTGCTGCGCGCGCGGCGCGGCCGCGCCGAAGCGGTCGCGCATCAGCGTGGCCCAGAGGCGGCGGGCGGCGCGGAACTTGGCGATCTCTTCGAGGAAGTCGTTGTGCGCGTTGAAGAAGAACGAGAGGCGGCTGCCGAAGGAATCGACGTCGAGGCCGCGGTCGACCGCCGCCTGGACGTAGGCCGCGGCGTGGGCGAAGGTGAACGCGATCTCCTGCGCCGCCGTCGAGCCCGCCTCGCGGACGTGGTAGCCGCTGATGGAGATCGGATGCCAGCGCGGCATCTCCCGCTCGCAGAAGGCGACGACGTCGGTGACGATGCGCAGGGAGGCCCGCGGGGGGTAGATGTAGGTGCCGCGCGCCACGTACTCCTTCAGGACGTCGTTCTGCACGGTGCCGGCCAGCCGCCGCGGTTCGACGCCCTGGCGCTTGCCCGCCGCGACGTACAGCGCCAGCAGGATGATGGCGGTGGCGTTGATCGTCATCGAGGTCGACACCCGGTCGAGCGGGATGCCGTCGAAGAGCCGCGCCACGTCCTCGAGCGAATCGATCGCCACGCCGACGCGGCCCACCTCGCCGGCCGCCAGCGCGTGGTCCGAGTCGTAGCCGATCTGCGTCGGCAGGTCGAAGGCGACGCTCAGGCCCGTCACCCCCTGGTCGAGCAGGTAGCGGTAGCGGCGGTTCGACTCGGCCGCGTCGCCGAAGCCGGCGTACTGGCGCATCGTCCACGGCCGGCCTCGATACATCGTCGGGTGGATTCCGCGCGTGAACGGGAAGCTGCCCGGGACGCCGAGGCGGTCGGGGGCGCGGCCCGCGTCCGGACGCGGGCGATCGAGACGTGAACGCACGCCGGGGATTCTAGCAGTCTGCGCCGTAGAACGGCGCGGACTGCTGGAGCGGTCAGGATGGGCACCAAGCGGAGCCGCAAGGCGACGCTTGGTGGGCGCTAGCAGCGGACCGCGGCGGCCGGCGGTCCGGGGCGGCGGCCGTCAGTCCACCCACGCGCGGAGGTCGCCGGCCCGAACCGGTGCGCGCCGCGGCCGGCGTGGAAGACCGCCCACGCGCGGAGGTCGCCGACGACCACGGCCGCCGGTGGGGGCCGTCCGCCGTCAGTCCACCCACGCGCGGAGGTCGCGGCCGGTCATCTCGGGCGGGACGTCGACGCCCGCGATGGTCAGCAGCGTGGGCGCCACGTCGCGCAGCGAGCCGTCCCGCAGCGCGTGGCGCGCCCGCGAGAGTTCCGGGGCGGCGATCAGCACCGGCACGGGGTTGCCGGTGTGCGCGGTGTGCGGTTCGCCGCGCTCGGCGTCCCACATCTTCTCCGCGTTGCCGTGGTCGGCGGTCACGATCAGCGTGCCGCCGGCCCCGCGGACGGCGCCGGCGATGCGGGCGAGGCAGCCGTCGAGGGTCGAGACGGCGCGGACGGCGGCGTCCAGGTTGCCCGTGTGCCCGACCATGTCGGCGTTGGCGAAGTTGCAGACGATCACGTCGTGGCGGCCGTGCTCCACGTCGTCGACGAGCGCGTCCGTGAGGCCGGCCGCGCTCATCTCCGGCTGCAGGTCGTAGGTCGGGACCTTCGGCGACGGCACCAGGATGCGGTCCTCCCCGGCGTACGGCCGTTCCTCGCCGCCGTTGAAGAAATAGGTGACGTGGGCGTACTTCTCGGTCTCCGCCAGGCGCAGGTTGGTGCGGCCGGCCGCCGCCAGGACCTCCGCCACGTTGCCCGTGAACGACGGCGGGTCGAAGGCGGCGGGCAGGCCGAAGGTGGCGTCGTACTCCGTCAGCGTGGTGACCGCCACCGTGGGGCGGCGCGGGCGCTCGAAGGCGTCGAACCGGCGCTCGTCGAACGCCAGCGCCCGGGTCAACTGCCGCGCCCGGTCCGCGCGGAAGTTGAAGAACACGACGGAGTCGCCGTCGCGCAGCGGGCCCACCGGCCGCCCGCCGCCGTCCGCCACCACGCCCGGTTCGATGAACTCGTCCGTCGTGCCCGCGGCGTGGGCGGCGGCGACCAGCGCGCCGGCGGACGGGGCGCCGCGCCCGGCCTCCCCGGTCAGCGCGGCCCAGGCGCGCCGGGTGCGGTCCCAGCGCCGGTCCCGGTCCATCGCGTAGTAGCGGCCGACGACCGTCGCGATGCGTCCCGTGCCCGCGTCCGCCAGCGCGCGCTCGACCGCGGCCACGTCGCCGGCCGCGGCGGTGGGCGCGGTGTCGCGTCCGTCGGTCAGCGCGTGGACGAACAGCCGCGCCACCTTCCGCCGCCGCGCCATCTCGACGAGCGCCTCCAGATGCCGGAGATGGCTGTGCACGCCCCCCCGCGAGACCAGGCCCAGCAGGTGCAGGGCGCGGCGGCCGCCGGCGCAGCGATCCATGGCCGCGGCCAGCGCCGGGTTCGTGAAGAAGCCGCCCTCGCGGATGCTCCGGTCGATGCGGGACAGGTCCTGATAGACCACGCGGCCCGCGCCGAGGTTCATGTGGCCGACCTCGGAGTTGCCCATCTGGCCCGCCGGCAGGCCGACCGCTTCGCCGCCGGCCACCAGCGACGCGTGCGGGAAGCGCTCCAGGAGCTCGGCGTACGTCGGCGTGCGGCCCTGGGCGATCGCGTTGTGGCGGCGTTCGGGGCTCAGGCCCCAGCCGTCGAGGACGACGAGGACCGCGGGCGGGCGGCGGGCGGCGGGCATGGGGCGGAGGCCGGCGAAAGCCGCGTCATGATACGCCGGAAGACGCCGGGACGGGCCGCCGCGGCGCACAACCCCTTTGGAATGAGTGCTTTAGGGATCCGGGTCCGGTTTTGACTTGCGCGCCGGTGGTCGCATATGATGGACGGGTCAACCGGAAGGTCCACCCGGCAGGAGATCCGCATCCCATGAACCACGTCATCCGGCCGTTGAGAATCCTGGCTGCGTGCGCCGCGGCCGCGCTGCTCGCCGCCGCGCCCGCCGCCGCCCAGGACGACCTCGAGGACTGGCAGCGCGCCGAGCTGCGCGCGATGCTCGAAGCCATCCAGGCCGGCCTCGACGGCCGGATCGAGCCGGTCAGCGAACCGTTCGCGTTCCGGCCGGACTTCCTCAAGGGCACCGACGGCAACGCCTACGTGCCGTTCACCCTGTCGATCGATCCGGCCCGGGTCGACACCCCGACGCTGGCCATGTACCTCTACGTGGTCGAGCCCGGGGACGACGCGGCGGTCTTCGAGGACGCGTTCTTCGCGAACGCGGCGGCGGGTGGCGGGGGCGAACCGATCCGCATCAGCCGGGCGTTCGCGGTTCCCGGCGGCGCCTACGACGTGTACGTCGTGCTGCGGGAGAGCGACGAGGACCTGGCGCCGGACGACAACCGCCCGGGCGACCGGGACCGGGAGCAGATCGACGACTACTGCGCCGCCGAGTTCCCGGACGACGTCGGCATGCGCTTCGCGTGCCAGGAGCAGGAGTACCGGGCGTACCGCCTGCAGCGGCGCCCGCGGCGCAACTTCGACGAGAACGAGGAGTACGCGGCGATGATGATGCTGCGGACCCGCGTCGACGTGCCGGACTTCTGGAACGATCGGCTCCAGTTGAGCTCGGTCATCCTGCCGGAGGTCGTGGAGCCGCTGGCGGCCCCGCTGACGCCGGAAGAACAGGTGCTCAGTCCGTACAGCCTCGGAACCACCCGCATCGTCCCGAAGTCCGGCCAGGACTTCGGCAAGCAGGCGGAGCTGTCGCCGATCTTTCTCGTCTACAACCCCGGCATCGCCGACGGATCGAAACCGGACGTCACGATCGAGTACGCGTTCCACACGCGGACGGACGGGGGCGAGGAGTACTTCAACCGGACGAACCCGCAGCAGTTCAACGGCCAGACGCTGCCGCCCGGCTTCGATCTGACGCTCGGCCACCAGATCATCGCCGGGCAGACGGTGCCGCTCTCGCTCTTCCCGGCCGGAGACTATCGCCTGGAGATCAAGGTCATCGACAACACGAACTCGGCGGAGGTCGTCGAGAACGTGATGTTCACCGTGCTGGAGTCGTAAGGAGGCGTCGGGAGCGGCTCCCGCGCCCGCCGCGCGGGCGTCTCCGGAGCCGCAACCGCCAACGACATGACCCGCGGGTTCCTCGTCGCCGCCGGCGCTTTCGTGGTGGCCGCATGCGCGGCCCCGGCCGTCTCGGCCGCCGGGGAACGGTCCGGCTCGCCGCCGCCGTCCGCCGAGGGTTCCGCGGCGGCCCGGGGCGAACTCGCCGGGACCGTCACGACGCCGGACGGCGCGCCGGCCGCGAACGTCCCGATCTCGCTGTCCGGACCCGGGGGCGCGTCCCTCGCCGTTTCGGACGCCGCCGGGCGCTTCCGGTTCGACGGGCTGCCCGCGGGCCGCTACCTTCTGCGGACGCACCGGGCGGAAGCCGGGGACGGCCGCCGGTTCGTCGAGATCGAGCCGGGCGCGGCGGTCTTCGAGTCCGTCGTGCTGCGCGCCGCCGGGGAATCGGAGCGGCGGCTTCTGCTGGCCGGCGGCGCCCTCCAGCCGGGCAGCGCGCCGGCCGCCCGCGCGCCGGTGGAGAACGAGATGCCGGCGCGCGGCGGCCCGGCCGCCGGCGCGGCGGGTCCGGACGGGTCCGTCGACCCGGCGGCGGCGCCCGAGCGGGACTCGAAGATGCGGTGGCTGCGCCGGGCGCGCCGCAGCGTCCTCAAGGACCGCGGGAACGGGACGTCGCTCGTCCGGCGGGGCGCCCCGTCCGCTTCCGGCCCCGGGGAGCCGCCGGCGGCCGGCGGGCGCTGGACCGCGGCCGGGTACGCGCCGCCGGATCATCCGCTGTCGGGTCTTGCGCGCCTTCCGATCTCGGGCCAGGTGCAGCTGTTGACGCGGGCGACGTTGTCCGGCCCGGGTTTCCTGTGGCCGTCCGCGGCCTGGCCCGGACAGGTGGCCTACGTGTCCGTGGCGCCGGCCGACGCCGGGGACTGGGCGTTGCGCGGGACCGTCGACGTGACGACGGGAGAGACCTCGTCGTGGGCGGTCGCCGGCTGGTACGCGGCGGAGCCGCGGAAGGACCACGACGTGCAGGTGGCCGTGTCGTACAGCCGGCAGGCGTACGCGGCCGCCGCCGACCTGCGGTTCGACGGCGCGGGCGCGGCCGACGCCGGCGTGCCGCGCCGCGAGGTCGGCCGCGTCGAGGCGTCCGACCGGTGGACCGTCGGGCCGGCGCTGGAAGTCGGCTTCGGGGCCGAGCTGGCCCGCTACGGGTACCTGGAGGAGGGCCGGCTGCTCAGCCCGCGGGCGGAAGTCACGCTCTCGCCGGCCGCCGGGACCCGGGTGCGCGCGGCCGCGTCACGCAACGCGGCCGCCCCCGGGGGCGAGCAGTTCCTGCCGCCGCTCGAAGGCGCGTGGCTGCCCCCGGAGCGGACCTGGTCGTCCCTTTCCGGCCTCGACGACCTGCACGCCGAGAGGGTGCGCCACGTCGAGGTCGGGGTGGAGCACGAGATCGGCGAGCGCTCCGTCCTCGGCCTGCGCCGGTTCAGCCAGGAAGTCGACGATCAGCTCATGGCCCTGTTCGCGCCCGGCGGCCACGCGCCGCTCGAACCGCTGCCGGCATCGGGCGGGCACTACTATCTGGCCGGCGCCGGCGGGGTCGACGTGGACGGTTGGGGCGTGGCGTTCGACCACGAGCTCGAAGAACGGCTGCGCGGCTCCGTCGACTACCGCCTGGTGCGCTCGGCGTGGACGCGGCCGGGCGCGGCGCGCGGCGCCGGGGCCGCCGAGGCGTTCCGCCGGGACCGCGACTACTTCCAGGACGTGTCGGCGACGCTCCAGGCGTCGATTCCCGAGACGTCGACGCGCGTCGTCGCGCGCTGCCGGATCAGCACGGCGTTCGCCCGGCTGACGCCGGAGGGCGCGGGTTCCGGCCTCGACACCCGTTTCGACGTGCAGGTCACCCAGACCCTCCCGTTCGCTCCCCTGGAAGGCAGCAGCTGGGAGCTGCTCGTCGCCCTGCGGAGTCTCTTCCACGAGCCGACCCCGGGGGCGTCGCTCTACGACGAGTTGCTCGTCGTGGACCCGCCGAGACAACTCGTCGGTGGTCTCGTCGTTCACTTCTGACTGGTCCTGGCCGCGCCGTCCGATCCAGCATGTTGGATCGCCGGTTCAATTCGTTGCACGCGGCGCGCCCGCATGGTGAGAGGACCGCGAACCTGCTGACGCCGCGTACGGCGTGCCGTTTGCATGCGTTGACGTTCAGGTAGTCGTCAATGAAGCTCGCCGGGCGCGCGGTGGACTCCCGCCGCTATCGGGTCGAGTGGGGCCGGGCCCTGCTCGCGGCCGTCGTCGTCGCGGCCCTGCTGTGTCTGGCGATCGCCAACGCGGCCGCCCGGGCCGGCGGCCGCGGCGTGGAGGACGGCGTGCTCTGGCGGGACGGCGCCGGCGGACTCGTCGCCGCGGCGGTGACCGGGGAATCCGCGGCGGCGCGCGCCGGCATCGCGGCCGGCGACGTGCTGCTGGCCGTCGGCGGCGCGCCCGTCGAGAACCGCGCCGGCCTGCGCCGCGCGCTGCGCTCGGTTCCCGCGGGCGCGCGGGTCCGCTATTCCCTCCTCCGCCCGGGCGAAACGCGGCTGCGTTCCGCCGTGCTGGAGCGGACGTCCCCGGCGGCCCTGTCCACCTACTTCCTGCTGGCCGGGGTCGGTCTGCTCGGATTGCTCGCCGGTGCCGCGGTCCGCGTGCAGCGGCCGGGACTGCCGGCGACCCTGCATTTCTTCTGGTTGACCGTCGCGTTCTTCGGCGCCCTCGCGTTTTCCTACATCGGGCGGCCCGGCCGGCTCGACTGGGTCTTCTTCTGGGCGGACGAGGTGTCCACGCTGTTGCTGGCCCCCCTCTTCCTGCACTTCGCGCTGGTCTTTCCGGAGCGCACGCCGGGCCGGCTGCGCCACCGGCTGGGGTCGTGGCTGCTGCCGCTGGTCTACGCGCCGGCGGCCGTCCTCGGAGCGCTGCAGGCGGCGCTCGTGCTCGGTCCCGAGAACGGCCCGGGCTTCGTGCGCGGGGTCGAGCGGATCTGGGGGCTGCAGCACTTCTATCTGGCGGCCTGCATGCTCGGCGGGTTCGCGGCGATGGTGCTCGCCCTGCGCCGCGTCCGATCGACGACCTCCCGCCGGCAGTTGCGCTGGATCGTGTCCGGGGCGGCGCTCGGCGGCCTTCCGTTCGCGCTCGGGTACCTGATCCCGTGGGCCCTCGGTTTCGACCCGCCCTTCGGACTGGCGCTGCCCGTCGGCCTGATTCCGCTCGCGTTCGCGTGCGCCATCGCGCAGTACCGGCTGCGCGACGTCGAAGTGATCGTCAAGCGGAGCGTCGGCTACGCGGCGGTCGTGGCGGCGATGGTCGTCATCTACTTCGGTTTCGAACGCCTCGTCTCCGAGGTCTTCCTCGACGACTCGGACCGCTACGACTCGATCATCGCCCTGTTGGCCACGACCGTCGTGGTGCTCCTGGCGGGACCGGTCAGGAAGACCATCCAGACCATGCTCGACCGGGTCTACTACCGGGAGCGGTTCGACTACCGGCGCGCCCTGACGCGGTTCGCGCGGGACCTCAACACGGACCTCGACCTCGAGCGGTTGAGCGAGCGGCTGGTGAACCGGGTGGCGCAGACGCTCGGGGTCGAGCGGATGGCGCTGCTGCTCGCCCGCGATTCCGGCGCATCGGACGGGGAACCCGGGAACCGCGGCTTTCATCCGATTCGCTGGGTCGGGTTCGACGGCCCGCCGTCCGCGCTGGCCGGCGCATCGAGCATCGGCCGGTTGCTGCTCGGCCGGCAGACCGTGCTGCTCGACGATCCCGCCGGAGGACGGGCGTGCGCCCCCGGCGACGCGGCGTTCTGGCGCGCGCGGGGTCTGTACTACTTCGTGCCCTGCGTCTCCGAGGAAGGCGCGATCGCGGTCCTGGCGCTCGGCCGCAAGGAGAGCGGCGCGCCGCTGAGCAGCGAGGACATGGCGCTGCTGGCGGCCGTGGCGGGTCAGGCGGCGACCGCGCTGGAGAACGGCCGCCTGTACGGCCGGCTCCGGGAGAAGGCGGGCGAGCTGGACCGCATGCGGCAGTTCAGCGAGGACATCATCGAATCGCTGAGCGACGGTCTCGCCGTGCTGGACCTCGACGATCGCGTCATCCGCTGGAACGCCGGCTTCGAACGCCTGCACGGGATTTCGCGCGAGGAGGCGGTCGGCCGCCCGCTGGACGACCTCTTCGACGCGGACTTCGTCGCGCGCCTGAACGCCGCGCGCGCCGAACGGCCGGCCGGGGCGGAGCTCTACCGCGTGCCCCTGCTCTCCGGACACGAGGAGCCGCGGCGCCTGCGGGTGAAGGCCGCCACCGCGCCGCTGCTGACGCCGTCCGGCCGGACCAGCGGGACGATGCTGATCGTGGTCGACAGCACGGCCCGCGTGCAGCTCGAGGAGCAGTTGCAGATCTCCGAGAAGATGGCCTCCATCGGGTTGCTGGCGGCCGGGGTCGCGCACGAGGTGAACACGCCGCTGACCGGCATCTCCAGCTTCACCCAGATGCTGCTGGAGGACGCGGAGCCGGAGGACCCGCGGACCCGGCTGCTGGAGAAGATCGAGCACCAGACGTTCCGGGCGGCGCGGATCGTAACCGGGCTGTTGAACCTCGCGCGGCCGGGCCGGACGGACACCCTGGGGCCCGTCGACGTCAACGCGGTGATCGCCGACGTGCTGGTGCTGCTCGAGCACCAGCTCGAGACGGGCCGGATCCGCGTGCGCCGCGAGCTGGCGACCCCCGCCGCGGTGGTGCAGGGCCTGGAGTTCAAGATGCAGCAGGTGTTCCTCAACCTCTTCCTCAACGCCCGCGACGCGATGCCGAGCGGCGGGTGGCTGACGGTGCGCAGCCGCGTCGAGGGCGGCAGCGTCGTCATCGAGGTGGCGGACACCGGGGCGGGCATCTCGCCGGAGCACCTCTCGCGGATCTACGACCCCTTCTTCACCACCAAGACCGCCGGGCGGGGCACGGGGCTCGGGCTGTCGGTGACCTACGGGGTCGTGCAGGAACATCACGGGACCCTGGAGTGCGCGAGCCGGCCGGGACAGGGAACCCGGTTCACCCTGACCCTGCCGCTCGCGGCCCCCGACCGGGCCCCGGCCAGCGAGGCGGCCCGCTGAGCGGCGAGGCGCGGCGCATGCTGGACGGGGCTTCCCTCCTGGTCGTCGACGACGAAGCGATCATGCGGGAGATCCTGCAGTCGCTGCTGGAGCGCGAGGGGGGGCGCGTGCGGCTCGCCGCCTCGGGCGAGGAGGGCGTGGAGATCGCCCGCGCCGGCGGCGTCGACGCGGTGCTGCTCGACGTGATGATGCCGGGCATGGACGGGCTCGCCGCGCTCGACGAGATCACGCGGCTGGACGAAGCGCCGCCGGTGATCATGATCACCGCGTTCGGCACGTCGAGGAACACCCGTGAGGCGTTCAAGCGCGGCGCCTTCGACTTCATCGAGAAGCCGTTCAAGAACGACGACGTCCTGCTCGTCGTGCGGAACGCGGTGGCGCAGCAGCGTCTGGCGAGCGAGAACCGCGTGCTGCGCCAGAACCTGCGGGCCCAGGCGGGCCGCTTCAGCGACATCATCGGCCACAGCCCGCGCATCCGCGGCGTGTTCCAGGTCGTCGCGCAGGCGGCGCCGAGCCGCGCCACGATCCTCGTCTCCGGGGAGAGCGGCACCGGCAAGGAGCTCGTGGCGCGCGCCGTGCACGCCCAGTCCCCGCGCGCCGGCCGGCCGTTCGTCACGGTCAACTCGGGCAGCCTCCCCCCGGACCTGCTGGAATCGAACCTCTTCGGCCACCTGCGGGGCGCCTTCACCGGCGCGGTGACCTCCAAGAAGGGCCTCTTCGAGATGGCCGACCGCGGGAGCATCTTCTTCGACGAGATCGGGACGGTGCCCCTCGAGACCCAGACGAAGCTGCTGCGCGTGATCCAGGAGCGGGAGTTCCGGCGCCTGGGCGGCGTCGACACCATCAAGGTGGACGTCCGCATCATCGCCGCCACGAACGTGGACCTGGGCCGGATGGTCAAGGAGGGCTCGTTCCGGGAGGACCTGTACTACCGGCTGCACGTGATCGCGATCGAGCTGCCCCCGCTGCGCGACCGCCGCGAGGACGTGCCCCTCCTGGCGCGGAGCTTCCTCACCCGCTACGGGAAGGAGAACAACAAGCCGGATCTGGAACTGACGCCCCGGGCGATGGAGCTGCTCGAAGCCTACCACTGGCCCGGCAACGTGCGGGAACTCGAGAACGTGATCGAGCGGGCGGCCGTGCTGTCCGTCAAGCGGCGGATCGGCCCCGAGCTGATCCCGGACGTCGTCAAGGCCGCGCCGGCGTTCGAACTGCCGCACGTGGACGTGCCGGCGGAGGGGATTCCCTTCCGCAAGATCGTCGACGACGTGGAGGTGCGGCTGATCGTCCGCGCGCTCGAAGCGGCCGGCGGGGTGCAGAAGCGCGCGGCGGAGCTGCTGCGCGTCAAGCCGACGACCCTCAACGAGATGATCAAGCGGCACGGGATCCGTGCGCGGGCCGCCCGGATCGGCGCCGGTGTCTCCCGCGGCGGACGGTCCGAAGGGGAGCCGCCGCGGCGCTAGCGCTTCCGCGGGCCGCGCGGCCGGCCGCGCCCGGCGCCCCGGGAACCGCCGGAGCGCCGCGGCGCCCCGGGGCGGGCCGCGCGCACCCCTTCGATCAGCCGATCGTACTTGCGCAGGATCACGTCCCACTCGTAGTGGGTCCGGACGTAGTCCTGGCCGTTGCGGCCCATCTCTTCGCGCAGCGCCGCGTTGCCGATCAGCAGCCCGAGGCATTCCACGAACTCGTCGCGGTCCGCGTAGTAGAGCCCCGCGTTGCTGCGCTGGCAGTGCTCGCGCACGACTTCGCTGCGGGCGTTGGCGAGCACGGGGGTGCCGACCGCGAAAGCCTCCAGCGTGAGCAGCGAGAGACTCTCGTAGGGCGACGGCGCGACCACGGCCGTCGCCGCCTGCAGCGCCTCCAGGCGTTCGGCTTCCGGCAGCAGCCCGGCGAAGCGGATGAACGGTTCGTCGGGGATCGGCATCAGCTTGACGCCCATCAGCGCCAGGACGGCGTCGCCGCGCTCCGCGGCGTAGGCCCGGAAGTGCTCGACGAGCTCCTCGCAGCCCTTTCCGGGGTCGATGCGCCCGCCGTACAACAGGAAGGGTTCGTGGAGTCGATGCCGCCACCGGAACGCGGCGGCGTTCGCGCGCAGGGCGTCTTCCTCGGCCCCGGGGTCCCCGCGCGGGTCGGGGTCCCTCGCGGGGGCCGTGAACCGCGCCGGAAGGTCGACGCCGCAGCCGACCGTCTCTTCCGCCGCGGCCGGGATCCGGAACCGCGCGCGGAGGAACGCCCGCTCCACGCCGGTGTTGTAGGCCATGCCGGCCGGTGCGCCGAACACGTCGCGGTAGATGCCGAGGCGGATGGCCGGCTCGTCGTGGGCCGTCGGCACCAGGATGCTGCGGCGCGGGTCGACGCGCAGGCCGAGCACGGTCGGCGCGTAGAGGTAGGTGAAGAAGACGAGCGCGTCGTAGGCGGCATGGCGCCGCTCGAGGTGCTCGATCAGCGCGGGACACCACGGACCCTGCCGCCGGAGCCATTCTTCTTCGTCGGCGGCGGTGTGGGAGGCGCCGAAGATCCAGTCCGAGTACTCGTTGAAGCTCTCGATGTCCCGGGTCCGGTCGTTGGCGAAGCGGCGCACCGTCACGCCGCGGATGCGGTCCGAACCCTCCGGGTACTCGTTGGCCCAGGTGACGTAGTCCCGGGCGCAGGTGGTCAGGACCTCGACCTCGTGGCGCGCGGCGAGCCGCTCGGCCACGAGCCGGCAGTGGTACTCGGACCCCCCGATGATCTCGGGGCCGTAGCGCTGGACGATGAGGGCGAGCTTCACGCGGTCATCGACTCGATCACGGCGTCGAGCGCGCGGGCGGCGCGCGCCGTGCTGAAGTCGGCCAGACGCCGCCGCTGGCCGGCGATGACCGACGATCGCAGTTCGTCATCGTACACCAGGAGTCCGAGCGTCTCGGCCGCGTGCTCCAGGTCCTTGGGCGTGAAGCAGATGCCCGCGCCCCCCAGGGTCTCGGGCACGGCCGCCGCGCCGTACGCCAGCACCGGCACGTCCGCGGCCATGGCCTCGACCAGCGGCACGCAGAAGCCCTCGTGCTCGCTGAGCGAGACGTAGGCGCTCGCCGTCCGGTAAAAGGCGGCCAGCTCGCCGTCGGACACCGGACCGGTGAAGAGGAAGCGCTCCGGCGGCAGCTCGTAGCGCAGAAGGAGGGAGCGCAGCGCCGCGTAGTAGCGCGGGACCGCGTCCGTCCGGCCGACGAAGACGAAGCGGTAGTCGGTGTCGACGTAGCGCTTGTAGTGCTCGGCCAGCCGGACGTGGTCTTCGAGCTTCTTGTTCGGGGCGACGCGGCCGACGAACAGGACGTTGGCCGGGCCGTCGTCGAGCGCGCGTTCGAGCACCGGCTGGCGCGGGGCCGCCGCCAGCCGTTCCGGGTCGACCACGATCGGCATCACGCCGGTGTCGGTGAAGCCGAGCGCCTCGAGCTCCCGGCGGTTGTACTCGGAGTCGCCGAGGGCGAGGTCGACGCGGCCGGCCAGGGACCGCAACTGCGTCCGTCCGAGGGCCGCGATGCGGAAGATGCCCGCGTCGTAGGGGGCGAAGAAGCGGGCCGGCGTGACGTTGTGGTACTGCAGCACCCGCCGCCCGCGCAGCGTGGTCAGCGCCTCGGTCATCGGCGACGGGACGGCGAAGTGCAATATCGTGACGTCGCCGGTTCGCGCCGCCGGGTCCGCGAACGGCCGGACCTCGCCCGCGAGCTCCGCGTCGGCCGAGAGCGCGAAGACGTCCGCCGCGTGGCCCCGGCGGCGGAGCAGGTCGCGGACGCGGCGGGCGCTGTCGCCGACCGCGTCTCCCCGGTGGGCCGCCGGAAGCCACTGGTTCACCACCACGGCGCCGCTCCCGTCATGCCGCCGCGTCCGGCGCGGCGGCGTCGGGACCCGCGAGCCCGCGCCGGGGTTTCGTCGGGTCGGGGAGCGCCTGCCAGGCCGAGGGCCTGAACCGGCGCAGCTCGTCGAGTCGCTCGAAGAGCGCGTGCCGGCTCCAGAAGTCCTCGGCGACGCGGCACGGCGGCAGCCGCGGCGCCGCGCGCGCGCGCTCGACGAACCCGAGCAGCGCGCCCGCGAAGTCCCGGGCGCGCAGGCGGGCGAGCGCGGCGTCCTGGGCCTCGAGGATCCGGTCCGCGAGCGCCGTGTCCGACGCCACGGCGTTGATCAGCGACGCCACGTGGCGGGGGTCCTTGCGCTCGTAGAGCACGCCGCCGCCGTCCAGGGTGGCGGGGACCGCCGCCGCCGCGAAGGCGATCACCGGGATCCGCTTGTAGAAGGCTTCGATCAGCGGGACGCAGAAACCCTCGTGCTCGCTCGCCGAGAGGAACACGTCGGCGACGTCGTAGAAGGCCGTCAGCTCCTCGTTCGACACGTGCCCGATCAGGTGCACGTCCGAGGCGCCGAGGCGCTCGACGAAATCGGCCAGCGCGGCCCGGTATTCGTCGAACAGGGCGTGGGAGCCGACGAGCAGGAGCCGCGAGGCCCGGTCGTAGCGGCGGCGGTAGACGTGGAAGAACCGGACGAGGTCCTCGATGCGCTTGTTCGGAATGACGCGGCCGACGAACAGGACGTTGGTCGCCTCGTCGTCGAACTGCCGGGCCAGCCAGCGGTCCGGCGTGACGTCCAGATGCCCGAAGTCGGGCACCACCGGGAGGACGCCGGTGCGGGGGAAGCCCAGGGCGTCGAGCTCGGACCGGTTGTAGGCCGAATCGCCGAGGGCGAGCTGGCAGCGCGGGGCGTAGGCCCGCAGCTCGCGGCGGCCGTTGTAGCACTGCTCCACGAGCGGGGAGCGGACGTCGCGGAAGAACAGGGGCGGCGTGACGTTGTGGTACACGAGGATCATGCGGTCCGGCAGCGCGAAGGCGACCCGCGACGCGCGCGACCCGATCGAGAAGTGGTGGATCAGGACGTTGTCGGGGTGGCTGTCGTCGATCAGGCTCCGGTAGTCCTCCGTCCGTTCTTCCAGGCGCGGCTCGACGGTCTCGACGTAGATCCGGGACTCGTAGCCCGCGTCCCGCAGGATGCGCTGGATCGCCAGCACTTCGTTGCCGATGGCGTCGCCGTAGCCGAGCGTCGCCAGGACCTGGTGCGCCGCGCCGCGCGTCTTCATCGCCGCGCCGCCCCGCCGCGGGCGGAGAGTTCCGGCTCCGCCCCGCCCGCGTCCCACGTCCGGGCCGCCGGTCCGGTGGGGAGCCGGTCGACGATCGCCCGCGCCGGCTCCCGCGTCCGCCGGCGCCGCCGGAGCCAGCCCGGTTCCGGCTCCACCCGGGGCCGCTCGCCGTCCCGGTTCGCGCGTTGGAGCCGCTCCAGCATCGTCAGGTACTTCCGCTCGACGACGCTCCAGGTGTAGTGGCGGTCGAAGTAGGCCCGGCCGTTCGCGCCGAGCGCCTGCCGCAGGCCGCGTTCGGCCGCCAGCAGGTGGAGCGCCGCGGCGAACTCCTCGTACGACTCGTAGTACAGGCCCGCGTTCGCGCGGACGACCTGGCCCCTCAGCACGTCGCACCGCCCGTTGGCCAGGACCGGCAACCGCATGGCCCAGGCTTCGAGCGTGACCATGGACAGGCTCTCGTAGCGCGAGGGCATCAGCAGCGCGTCGGCGGCCGACAGCGCGTCGTACTTCTGCTCGTCGCTCACGAATCCCAGGTGGCGAATCCGCGGATGCGGCGGAACCTCCATGACCGGCGCGCCCGCGAGCACCAGCAGCGGGGGCCGCGGGACATCGGCGCAGTAGCGCCCGAAGTGGTCGAACAGCTCGCGGCAGCCCTTGTTCTCGTCGATGCGCCCCACGTAGAGGACGAAGCGCTCCTCGATGCCGGTCCGCTCGCGGAACCGCGCCGCGCTGGCGTCCTCCCGGATCTCCGAGCCGACGCCCACGACCACCCCCGGGACGTGCTGGTTGCCCGCCGCCGCCTGGATCAGCGCCCGCTCTTCGTGCGAGTTGTACATGAGCGCCCGCGCGCTCCGGAAGGTCCGCGCGGAGGTCGCGAGTCCGAGGGCCGGGTCGCGTTCGGCGGTCGGGACCAGCACGGCCCGGGCCGGCGCCGCGCGGACCCCGTGGTAGGAGTGGTAGTAGCGGAAGCTGAAGAACACGATGAAGTCGTGGTCCGCGGCCCCGCGCAGGTGCGCGATCAGCGCGGGGGCCGCCGGACCCTCGGACTCGAGCCACCGCAACTCGTCCCGGATGGAGTGCCGCCGCTCGAAGACCCGCTCCGACCAGCGGGCGAAGTCCGCCGGGTCGCGTTCCCGGCGGACCGGGAAGCGGAGCACCGGGACGCCGTTGACGACGTCGGCGCCCGGCGCGAGCTCGTTGCGCCAGCGGATGTAGTCCCTGGCGCAGGTCGTCAGCACCTCGACCTCGACGTGGCGGGACAGGCGCTCGGCGACGTAGCGCGCGTGCAGCTCGGCTCCGCCGTTGACGTCGGCGCCGTAGCGTTGCACGACGATCGCCAGTTTCACGGTTCGGAGGCGTCGCCGGCCGGGGCGGGCGCCGCGTCGGCCGGCAATCCCGCGTCGGCCGCCGGTCCGCCGTCCGCGCCGGGCGATCGCGTTGCGTCCGCCGGCTCGCCGGCCGCGTCGGCCGCCGGTCCGCCGTCCGCGCCGGGCGATCGCGTTGCGTCCGCCGGCTCGCCGGCCGGGGCGTCCGCCGGCGCCGCGTCGGCCGCGGCGGCGCCGCCCGATCGCCGCCGTCCCCGCCGCCGCCGGCGGCGGCGCTTCTCCGGGGCGCCGTCTTCGCCGCCGCCGTCCGGGGCGCCCGCGGAGCCTTCGTTCCCCGCCGCGCTCCCGCCGCCGGCGGAGGGTGTCCGGAACTGCACGATCTGTTCGAGCGCCCTGGCCCGGCGTTCGTCGAAGTCGAGACGCGCGGCTACCGATTCGACGCGCATCCTGTGGTTCTTCACGTCGATCGCCAGCCGGGTCATCTCGACGACGAGGTTGTTCAGGACCTCGTACATCAGCACGTCGAGCTCCGCCCGGCGGCGGTTCCTCTCTTCGTGCAGCGCGAGGGTCCGGTTGAGCGTGTTCAGCGCGTCGTTCAGCGAATGGTTCATCGTTTCGAGCGCCTTGTTCGTCGCGTCGGCGTGCCCGGAGACGGTCCGCAGGGACTCCAGCATCGGCCCCGGGTTGATGAACAGCTTCAGGACCGGCTTGAGCATGCGCCGCACGGCGTGGAGGACGCGGCCTACGCCGCCGCGCGACGAGCGGTACACGTCGTCGGGCTCGAAGCGCCGCGGCGCGGAGACGGTCTCCAGGACGGCCGGCGGGATCGGCGCCGGGGCTTCCGCGGGCCGGCTCCGCTTGCGGAAGTGATCGAGGAGGTCCGAGCGGACGCGCCGCGGGTCGAGAAAGCGGTCGAGCTTCACGTCGGCCAGCTCGCGGATCTCCTCTTCCGTGTAGTCCACGCCCCGCTTTTCCCGCACGCGGGCGCGGATCTGCTCCATGATCCGCTCGACGTCCACCGCCTCGCACTGGATGTTGAACTCGGCCATTCTCCCAGCTCATCCTGCCCGCGGGTTCGCGCGGCACGGCCGCCCGCCCGCCGGCGCGGGCGCCGACGCCCGGTGCGCCCCGGTGACGAACCCTCGACCAGGGGGCGCGACTGCCCGAAATCGGAGGGAAACGAACGCAACCGGGACGGCCGGGGGCCGCGGCGCGGGAAACCGGCGCCGCCGCCCGGCCCTGGGGTGAAGCTCGCGGATCCCGGCGTTCGGCCGCCGATCACGAGAAGCTGGCGAGCGCCTCCCGCTCGTCGTCGAACGAGTCGAAGACGGTCAGCAGCTTCGTGATGGACAGCAGGTCCTCGATGCGCGAGGTCAGGTTCAGCAGCTTCAGCTTTCCGCCCTGGCGGTTCACGCTGTGCAGCGTGCTGACCATCTGGCCGAGCCCGGCGCTGTCGACGTACGGGACGTTCGCCAGGTTGAGCAGCAGTTTCTTGTGCCCCTGGTGGAGCACGCTGTTGATCTTGTCCTTCAGCAGTTCGTCGCCTTCCCCAATCGTCAGCTTCCCCGTCAGATCCAGAATCATGACGTCGCCGGACCGACGCTCTTCGATTTGCATCGCTGCTGTACCTCCGACTCCGAGTCTCCGACGGCCGGACGAACCACCCGGACCCGCGGCGGCGGCGGCCGCCGACGGACCCCGATGACGCCGCGCAAGGAACCGCAAACCTAGCACGCGCCCGCCGCCGCGGTCAACGACGCGCGGCCGCGGGCCGCGCCGTCAGTCCGCGTCCCGCCGCATCTTCTTGCGCGATCGCTTTCGGGCGAGCGCCTGCTTGGCGCGCCGCTTGTCGCCCGGCTTCAGGTAGAAGGAGTGCTTCTTGATGTCCTTGATGATGTCTTCCTGCTGGACCTTCCGCTTGAAACGGCGGAGAGCGCTCTCGATCGACTCGTTTTCCTGAACTCGAACCTCGGCCACGTGCGATTTCACCCCCTCCGTCGGACCGCGGGCCGCGTGAGCCTGCCCGGCCGCCGGCCCTTGTGCTAGGCTCGACGCGCCGGCCCGCGATCGCACAGGATAGGGCGAATCCTTCCCGGCCGTCAAACCGGCGCCGCGGAGCCGCGGGCGGGAGCGGCTGCGCCCGGACGAGGTGTCGCGGCCAGGTCATGCGCGGGGAGACGCGGCGTTGAACGTGCTGGTCGTCGGCGGCGGAGGCCGCGAGCACGCGCTGGTCCGGGCCCTGGCGGCCGACGCCGCCGTGGAGCGGATCGTCTGCGCGCCCGGCAACGCGGGCATCGCCGCGGAAGCCGCGGCGTGCGCGCCGGTGGACGTCTCGGATCCGGCGGCCCTGTTGGCCCTGGCCGCCGGGCAGGGCGCCGACCTGACCGTCGTCGGCCCGGAGGCGCCGCTCGCGCAGGGCGTGGCCGACGTGTTCGCCGCCGCCGGGCGGCTGCTGTTCGGACCGACGCGGGCGGCCGCCGAGCTCGAGTCGAGCAAGGCGTTCGCCAAGGCGTTCATGGCGCGCCACGGCATTCCGACGGCCCGCTTCGAGGTGTGCGCCGACGAACGGCAGGCGCTCGCGGCGGTGGCCGGAGACCGGTTCGGGTTTCCGGTGGTCGTCAAGGCGGACGGTCTGGCCGCGGGCAAGGGGGTCACCGTGGCGGCGGACCGGGAGGCCGCCGAGGCCGCCGTGCGCGAGGCGATGGTGGCGCGGCGCTTCGGCGACGCCGGCGCGACGGTGGTCGTCGAGGAGTGTCTGACCGGCCCCGAGGTCTCCTTCTTCGCCGTCTCCGACGGCCGGCGTTTTCTGGCGCTGCCGGCGGCCCAGGATCACAAGCGCGTCTTCGACGGAGACGCGGGGCCGAACACCGGCGGGATGGGGGCGTTCGGGCCGAGTCCGCTCGTCGACGGCGATCTGGAGGCGCGCGTCCTGCGGGAGGTCGTCGAGCCGGCGCTCGAGGGCATGCGCGCCGAGGGCCGCGAGTACCGCGGCGTGCTCTACGCCGGCCTGATGCTGACGCCGGACGGCCCGCGGGTCATCGAGTTCAACGTGCGCCTCGGCGATCCGGAAGCGCAGGTCGTCCTGCCGATGGTCGAGAGCGGCCTGGCGCCGGTCCTGCTCGCGGCGGCCCGCGGGGACCTCGCCGATTCCGGGTGGCGCGTCACGCCGGAGCCGCACGTCGGGGTGGTGATGGCCTCGGCCGGATACCCCGGGCCGTACGCGGCCGGGCGGCCGATCCGCGGTCTCGACGCCGCCGGCGCCGTGCCCGGCGCGCACGTCGCGCACGCGGGCACGGCGGTCCGGGACGGCGTCGTCGTCACCGCCGGCGGCCGGGTGCTGACCGTCGTGGCGCGCGGGAAGAGCTGGGAGCAGGCCGCCGCGCGGGCCTACGACGCCGTCGGACGCATTTCGTTCGAGGGCGCGCACGCGCGCACGGACATCGGAAGCAGGGCGCTGGCGGCGGCGGGCCGCGCCGGCGCGTGACCGCGGCGGGGCCGGGAGGTTGCGCCGTGGAACGGCGCGGACTCCTGTAGGCTTGGCCGGGCGCCGGGCGGAGCCGCCAGGCGACGCTTGGCGGGCGGGGGCTTCGCGGAGCAGGGAGGGCGGACGGCGCATGGCGGAACGAGACGTGCAGATACTGATGGGATCGAATTCGGACGCCCCGGTCATGCGCAAGGCCGTCGGCGTGCTCGACACGCTCGGCGTCACGTCGCACATGACGGTCGCCTCGGCGCACCGCTCGCCGGCGCGCGTGCTACGCCTCGTCGAAGAGGCGCCGGGGCGCGGCGTTCGGGTCTTCATCGTGGGCGCCGGCGCCGCCGCCCACCTCGCCGGCGTGGTCGCCGCCCACTCGACCCTGCCGGTCATCGGCGTGCCGATCGACTCGTCTCCGCTCGAAGGCTGGGACGCGCTGCTCGCCACCGTCCAGATGCCGCCGGGGGTGCCCGTGGCCACGGTGTCGGTCGGTTCGGCCGGGGCGGTCAACGCCGCCGTGCTCGCCGCGCAGATCCTCGCGCTCGCGGACGCCCGCGTCGCGAAGAAGCTGGCCGCCTACAAGGCCGGGCTCGCCGAGAAGGTGGAGCGGGCGGCGGCCGATCTCGAAGGCGGATCGGAGCCCTGACGCCGCCGCGGGCCTGGTCCGGCGTTGACGCCCAGCGCGTCGTAGAAGGCGAGCTCGTCGTCGGACAGCCCCAGCGCCGCGCCGCGGGCGCCGGCCTCGCGCAGCTCGCGGGCGACGCCGATCAGCTCCTCGCTCACCTGGGCGGATTCGACGGCGCGGCATCGACCGCCTCGCGCACGAAGTGGCTTGCGAGCACTGGCGCCGCTGTCGCCTGACGGCAACGGCGGCGTCCGCCTCAACCTCCGCCCTTCCTCTCCGCCGAGCTCTCCCGCGGCGGCCGCGCCGGCGCCGGCTTCCTGCGCTGGAACCCAACGTCGTCTGAGGCAAGGAGCCGGCCGCCCTGCGCCCTCGCGACGAGTTCCCGTGGTTCTGGAGCGGCCTCGGCGGTGGTACACTGGACGAGCGGGCCGACTTCACGGGAGGGGAGGAGTTCGACGGCAACCGCTGGAACGACATGCACTACACGAACGCGGTGATTGCTTTTGTCGAGCGTTACAAATTTCCCGCGCAGTGAAGCGCACCGGCTCGGTATACGTGGAAGGGGTCGCGGATGGAACGTACAGACCAGAACCTCGCGATTCATTGATGAACTTGGTCCGACACGGCCGACGCCGATAAATGGAGAAGAACTGTTGTGAGTGTGTCGAGGACCGATGATGCATTTCGGTCGAAGACGATGCAGGAGATGAGCATGGCCAAGGATACGGTTGCGTCGTCGAACGTCGTGGCGATTGGATACGACCGACCGACGGGTACTCTGGAAGTGGAGTTTCTGAAGGGCGCCGTGTACCAGTACTACGGTGTGCCGGAGCACATGTACAACGAAATCATGAGCACGCCGTCGAAGGGCAGGTTTCTGAACACCTACATACGGGACAGCTACCCGTTCTCCAGGGTGGGGTGAAAAGCGCGTTGGCGGGAGACAAGGCGGAAGGAGCCTTTCTGGCGTTCGCGGCCGGCGACGCGTTGGGCTGGCCGCGGGAGTTCGGTGGAACCGGACGCGCCCGCGCGGCCCAGCCGGCGCTGCACGTCGAGTTCAGGCCGTGGGCGCGGCGGAGCGGCGGACCGAGCCGGCCCTTCGACGAGGTCGTCGGCGCCGGGGAGTACAGCGACGACACGCAACTGCTTCTCGCGGTCGCCCGCTGCCGGACGACGTACGGCGCCGACTGGTGGAAGGCGTTCGCGACGGTGGAGCTTCCGTTGTGGACGCTCTACCAGCGGGACGGCGGCGGGGCGACGAAGCGCGCGGCGCGGGCGTGGAGGGACGGCCGTCCGCCGTGGAAGGCCGCGGAACCGGACTCCGTGCGGCGGTACTTCGACGCCGACGGCAACGGGGCGGCGATGAGGGCGTTGCCGCACGCGGTGTTTCTCGCGCGCCTGGAAGATCCAGGCGGTCTGGTGCGTGACGTGGTGCTCGACGGATTGGCGACCCACGGCCATCCGCGGGCGCTCGTCGGCGCGGCGGCGTACGCCTACGCGGCGTGGTCGCTGGTCCGCCGGACCCGGACGCTCGGGTACGGAGAACTGCTGGATCTGCTGCTCGACGAGTCGGCGGCGTGGGGCGCCTTCCCGCGGCCGGACCGCGGCGGCGGAACCTGGCTGGCCGCGGCCGAGCGGGCGAGCGGCGGGTACGAGCGGCTCTGGACCCGGACGGTCGGCGAGATGCGGGCGCTGCTCGAGACAGCGCGGCGCGGTGTTCGGGCTGGAGCGTTGGCGGACGATCGCGCGGTGCTGGCCGAACTGGGCTGTTTCGGTTCCGCGAAGAGCGCAGGTGCCGTCACCGCTGCCGGCGCGGCGTACCTTGCTTCCCGGCACGCCGCGCAGCCCGCGCAGGGCGTCCTCCGGGCCGCCTTCGAGCCGGGGGCCGACACCGACACGCTCGCGGCGACGACCGGGGGCCTCCTGGGGTGTCTGGCCGGCCTGGAGTGGATGCCGCGTCCATGGCTCGACGTGCAGGACGCCGGATACCTGCGGCGGATGGCGGGCCGGGTCGCGGCGGGGCCGGCGGGCGCGGAGCGGCTGGCCGTTCCGCCGCGAACCGATCCGCGGGTTGTCCGGTCCGAGCTGGCGCGCAACGGCGCGGACGACGTCGTTCTCGGCGGCGGAATGCGGGCGCGGGCGCAGGCGTCGGCGGGTCCGAAGCCGCTGGCGACGCCGGCCGCCGTCCGGCGCTGGAGACTCGTGACGGCTGAAGGTCAGACGCTTTACGTCGCAGACGACCGTTCGCCCCGGGAACCGCGCCCCGGCCCGCCCGCCGACGCGCCGGCGCCGGTGCAGGGCGCATTGGCCGTACGCCGCGAACCGGAGCGGAACGAGGTTCCCGGCCTGACGTACGTGCCGGACTTTCTCGATGAGCGTGAGGAAACCGACCTCGTTGCCGTGATCGACCGGGCCGGGTGGATCTCGGATCTGCGGCGCCGCGTGCAGCATTACGGCTGGCGGTACGACTACCGGGCGCGGCAGGTCGACGCGTCGATGCGCCTGGGTCCGCTCCCGGAATGGGCCGCGCGCCTTGCCCGGCGCCTGGTTTCGAGAGGGCTTCTGGCCGACCTTCCCGATCAGGCCATCGTCAACGAGTACGTCGGCGACCAGGGGATCGGCCGGCACGTCGACGCCGAGACGAGCTTTGCCGACGGCATCGCCACGATCAGCCTGCTGGAATCGTGGGAGATGGTGTTCCGCGAACGCGGCGAGCCGCGCGGGCGCGACGTGGCGTTGCGGCTCGACCGGCGGTGCGCGGCGATCCTGACCGGCGATGCGCGCTACCGATGGACCCACGAGATACCCAAGCGGAAGTACGAACCGGGCAGGTTGGCGCGCGGACGCCGCCTGTCGCTGACGTTCCGCAAGGTGCTGACGCCGGCCGACGCCGGGGCCGGCTCCGCGTCGTTCGACCGCCGCCGGCCGCCGGAACCGGAAACGACCCATGCTCGATAGCCGGAAGAAACTACTCGACCGGATCCGGCTGGGCGCGGGCAAGTTCCTGGCCTTGAAGGAGGTGCGCTTCGCCGGCGGCAAGGTCCGAGAGCCGGCCGGCGACGATCTGGCGGACGAGATCGCGGCCTTCGCCAACGCCCGGGGCGGCGTCTGCCTGCTCGGGGTGACCGACGAGCGCGAGATCGTGGGCATCCCGGTGGATCGGGTTGCGACGGTCGTGGCGCTCGCCGGCGAAATCTGTACCGATTCGCTGGATCCGCCGCTGAACGCGGCCATCGAGTCGCTCTGGTTGCCGGCGGAAACCGGGGAGGAGCTCGCGGTCGTGAAGATCGACGTGCCGCGCAGCCTGTTCGTGCACAGGAGCCCGGGCGGTTATCTGCATCGCGTCGGGGATGCGAAGCGGTCCATGTCGCCGGACCATCTCTCGCGGCTGTTCCAGCAACGCAGTCAGTCGCGTCTGATCCGGTTCGACGAGCAGATCGTGCCCGGCGCACGGCTGGAAGATCTCTCGACACCCCATTGGGAGCGGTTTCGGACGACACGCACCGGGGCCGGGGCCGAGACGCTGCTGTCCAACCTCCGCATGGCGCGCGAGGACGACGACGGAATCCTCCGGCCGACGGTCGCCGGCGTGCTGCTGGCGTCCGCCGACCCGCGCCGGTGGCTTCCCAACGCCTTCATCCAGGCCGTCGCCTACCGGGGGACGCGGGTCCGGCCGGACCTGTCCGGCGATCCGTACCAGTTGGACGCCGCCGACCTCACCGGCCCGCTCGACGCCCAGGTGGAGCAGGCGTGCCGCTTCGTCGCCCGGAACATGAAGGTCGCGGCGTTCAAGCACCTGGGGCGCGTGGACCGCCCGCGGTTCGACGTGGAGGCGGTGTTCGAGGCGGTGGTCAACGCCGTGGCCCACCGGGACTATTCGATATACGGCTCCAAGGTCCGCCTGCGTCTGTTCGACGACCGCCTGGAGCTGCACTCTCCCGGCGCGATTCCCAACGCCATCTCCGTCCAGCGGCTCGAGCACCTGCAATCGTCGCGCAACGAGGTGGTCACGAGCCTGCTGGCCAAATGCCCCGTGCCGTCCGGCGTCCCGTGGCTGAAGACCGGCCGCGCCACGCTGATGGAGAAACGCGGCGAGGGCGTGCGTCTCATCCTGGAGAACAGCCGCGACCTCTCCGGGCGGGAACCGGAGTACCGGGAGATCGACGAGGCCGAGCTGATGCTGACCATCCACGCGCCGCCCGCGCCGTCCGGCGGCGGGGACTCGACGGGAGGGGAACCGCGGCATGGCTGACGGGAAGGACCTGCTCCGGAAGATCCGGCTCGGGGAAGACCGCTCGCTGGAGCTGAAGGAGGTCGTGTTCGCCGGCGGCCGGATCCAGGGGCCGGGGCGCGACCGGTTGGCGGACGAACTGGCCGCGTTGGCGAACTCCTCCGGCGGGGTCGTCGTGCTGGGCGTGTCGGACGAGCCGCGCGCGGTTACGGGCATCCCGATCGAACGCCTCGACGCGGTGGAGCGCTACGTGTCGGAGATCGTCCGCGACTCCATCACGCCGCCGCTGGTTCCGCTGATCGAGAAGCTGGAGCTGCCCGACGACGACGGCGGCATGAGGCCCGTGCTGCGGGTCGAAGTGCCCCGCGGGCGGTTCGTGCACCAGAGTCCGGGCGGCTACTTGCACCGGGTCGGCAGCTCGAAACGCCAGATGGAGCCGGCCGTTCTCGGCCGGCTGTTCGAACGGCGGGGCCAGGTCGAGCATTTCGACCGGCGGATCGTCGAAGACGCCTCGATCGACGACCTGGACGGCCGTCTGGTCGACCGCTTCCGGGGGGAGATCAGCGGCGACGACCGGACGACGGCGCTCGCGAAGCTGGACATGGTCCGGGAAGACGACGCGGGCGCGTTGCGCCCGACCGTGGCCGGCGTGCTGCTCGGGACGCGCCGGCCGCAGCGCTGGCTGCCGCAGGCGTACGTCCAGGCGGTGGCGTACCGCGGCGCGAGCATCGAAGAGGCGCTCGACGCGCCGCGCTACCAACTCGACGCCAAGGACCACGACGGATCCCTCGACGACCAGATCGCGTACGCCTGCCGGTTCGTGGCGAGGAACCAGCGGGTCGAAGCGTCGAAGGCGATGGGGCGCCGGGACTGGCCGCAATCCGTCGCGCACCGCGATTACTCGATCCGCGGCTCGAAGGTGCGGCTTCGCCTGTTCTCGGACCGCATCGAACTGTTCTCTCCCGGCGCGCTGCCCAACGGCATGAGCATCGACGACCTCCCGTACAAGCGGAATGCGAGGAACCCGGCCGTCGTCAACCTGCTCGACCGCTGCCCCGTCCCGGAGGAAATCGAAACGCCGCGCCTGACGATGATGGACCGCCGGGGCGAGGGCGTGCCCGCCATCCTGGCCCGGAGCCGGCGTCTCTCGGGCCGGCAGCCGGTGTACGAGATGTTCGGCGACGAGCTGCGATTGACGATCCACGCCGCGGAGCCGGGCGGCGGTTCGTGACGGGCGCGGCGGCGGAATGAACGGCGATGGAATGGCCTGAAGTCGAGCGGCGCATCGAAGCCGGCGAGGACGCGCGCACGGAGTTCGAGCGCGGCATGGGCGATCTGCGCGCGATCGCTCACTCGAAGCGCAGTTCGACGCGCCCGATCCCCGGGAAGTCCGCTTCCAGCCGGTCGCCGGCCTCGGCGGGGTGGATGGCGTCGGTGGTGACCCCGGTGGTCACGAAGTCGCCGCGCGCGAGGGCGAGTCCGTGGCGCGGCAGCTCGTCGGCGAGCCAGGCCACGACCTCCAGCGGGTGGCCGAGGACGGCGCCGCCCGAGCCGGTCAGCCGCTCCCGGCCGTTGACGATCAGGCGTGTCGGCTGCGCGGCCAGGTCGAGACCGCGCCAGTCGGCGAGCGGCGCGCCGTGGATCCATGCGCCGTGGATGGCGTCGTCCGCCGCCAGCGACTCCGGCGTGAACCGGTCGAGGGCCGCGAAATGGTGTTCGACGAGCTCGATGGAGGGATACAGCGCTCCGACGTGTTCGGCGATGGACCGCCGGTCGTGGCCCCCCGCGACCGGCGGGACGTCGGCCGCCATGCGGAAGCCGATCTCGACCTCGATCAGGCGGACGACGTAGTCGGCGGCGCGCAGCGCGGCCCCCGACTCGTGCAGCCGCGCCGTGAACAGGCGGCCGAACACCGGATGGGGCACGCCCAGCATGCGCTGGGCGGCGGGATTGGTCAGCGCCACCTTGTAGCCGGCGGTCCCGCCGCCCCAGTGTCCGCACAGCCCGTCGACCAGCGCGGCCTGGACGCGGTAGGCCGCCGGGAGGTCCGGGGGCAGGAGCGCGCGCGGCAGCTCGTCGACGCGTTCGCGGCGTGTGCGCAACGACTGGAGGAACCGGGCGGTCTCGGTGACGTCCATGGGTCGGCGGCGGAATCGGTATGTCCGACAGCGCCAGTATACGGGGTTTGCCGGCCGTTGCGCCCGCTACGCCCCCCGCCGAACCCGCGCCCGGACACCGGCGCGCTGAAGCGGCGGTACAATGTCCCGAGCCGCCGCCGGTCGATTGGGGGGACGATGGAGGGGATGACGATGGACTACGAAGTGCTGGGCGCGGCGCTGGCGGTCGTGGGGGCGCTGCTCTGGATCCGGCGCGATCCGCGGCACGACGTCGCCGGGATCCGGCGCGACGTGCGGGCGCTGAACGGCCGCATCGACGCGGTCCTGCTCGCGCGGGCCGAACGGCCGGCCCCGTGAGGCCGGCGCCCGCCGCCTGCTCGGGTGAGGATCGTGCGATGCTCCGGCGCCCCGGCGTCTTCCCCGCGGGAGAGACGCCGGGAGTCCGCGTGACCCCGGGGACGCGGGCCGGCGCGGGTGTCGTTCTCCAGCCGGCGGAGAAGGAGGAAGGCCGATGCGGAACGCGGGGCGGCGTGTCGGAGTCGCGGCGGCGCTGATCGTGCTGGCGGGGCCGATGACGGGGACCGGCGCGGACGCCGAGGCCCAGTCGTCGACCACCAATCCGTACCGGGCGACGTTCGGCTGGGAGAAGCTGCCCGAGGGGCGCGTGCTGGGCACGGTGAGCGGGGTCTTCCCCGACCCGGACGGCCGGCACCTGTGGATCCTCGACCGCTGCGGCGCGAACCAGTGCGCCGGGTCCGACCTGGACCCGATCCTGAAGTTCGACCTCGAGGGCAACCTGGTCGACAGCTTCGGGGCCGGGCTGTTCGGGTTCCCGCACGGCTTCTTCCTGGACCACGAGGGCTTCCTGTGGGTCACCGAGGGCGGCTCGCACGGCGACGCCCGCGCGACGCCGGGCGAGCGCATCGGCATCGGGCACCAGGTGCTGAAGCTCGACCAGCGGGGCGAGGTCGTCATGCGCCTGGGCGAGGCGGGCGTCTGGGGCGACGACGAGCGCCACTTCAACGGGCCGTCGGGCGTGGTCGTCGCCCCCAATGGCGACATATGGGTGGCGGACGGGCACCGCGGGGGCAACAACCGCATCGTCAAGTTCTCCGGCGACGGCGCGTTCCTGCTGGCGGTCGGGGGCGGGGTCGGCTCGGAGAGCAAGGAGGCGGCCCGCTTCAGCGATCCGCACGACGTCAAGATGGACTCGCGGGGGCGCGTCTACGTCGCCGACCGGGGCAACAGCCGCATCCAGGTGTTCGACTCCGACGGCGGCCTCCTGCACATCTGGACCCATTACGGCAAGCCCAGCGGCCTGTTCATCGACCGTAACGACGTCCTCTACGCCGGCGACGGCCTGTCCGGCATGGTCCGCCGCGGGCCGCCCGACGACTGGCGCAGCAACCTCGGCTGGGAGAAGGGCGTCCGCATCGGCGACCTGAAGACCGAACAGGCGTGGGTGACCCATTTCGTGCCCCAGCACGACGAGGACGTCGGCGCGGGCATCGAGTTCCTGGGCGTGGACTTCGACGGGAACATCTACGCCGGCGAGGTCAGCCGCCGCCGGCTGGTGCGCTACGTGCTGCACCGCCCCTCGGAACTGCTGGGGCGCTGACCCGCCGAGCGGGCGGACGCCGTTCCGCCAGGTGCGCCGGCGGCCGGCGCGCATCGGGACCTCGGCGGTGGATGGCGGCGTCGAGGAGGGGCGGACGCCGTTCCCGGGGCCGGCGCCCGGCGCGCCGGAATCGCTTCGGCTATCGTTGGGCCATGGAGATTTCGGCGTTCGGCCGGCGGCTGCTCGGCGACTCGGGCACGCGTTCGCTGATGGACGACCTCGGCGCCGCCGCGGAGGCCGGCGGCGCGATCATGAACCTCGGGGGCGGCAGCCCCAGCCTGATCCCGGCCGCCGAGGCCGTCTTCCGCCGCCACATGGAGGCGCTGCTGCGCCGCGCGGGGGCGTTCGAGCGGGCCGTCGGCCTGTACGGCGGGCCGGACGGCGACCGGCGCTTCGCCGACGCCCTGGCCGGATTCCTGCGGCGCGAGACCGGCTGGCCGGTCACCGAGCGCAACGTCGCCCTGACCAACGGCAGCCAGTCCGCCTTCCTGCCGCTGTTCAACCTGCTGGCGGGGCCGATGGGCGCCGGCCGGCCGGCGCGCCGCGTCCTGCTGCCGCTGTCGCCGGAGTACATCGGCTACGCGGACCTCGGCTTCACGCCCGGGCTGTTCACCGCGCGCCGTTCGACCATCCACGAGCTCGACGACGGGCTCTTCAAGTACGGGGTGGACTTCGAGGGGCTGGACGAGGTCGCGGACGTGGGCGCCGTCTGCGTGTCGCGTCCCACCAACCCCACCGGCAACGTGATCACCGACGCGGAGGTCGAACGCCTCGGCGCCGCCGCCCGCGCTCGCGGCGTGCCCCTGATACTGGACGCCGCCTACGGCCAGCCGTTTCCGGGGCTCGTCTTCGGCGCCGGCGCGCCGGCGTGGGACGAGAACACGGTCGTCTGCATGAGCCTGTCGAAGCTCGGACTGCCCGGCCTGCGCACGGGGATCGTGATCGCGAACGAGGAGATCGTCGAGGCCCTGGCCGCCGCCACGGCCGTCTTCTGCCTGTCGCCGGGGCGGCTCGGCCCCGCCCTGGCCACCGAGCTCCTCGCCAGCGGCGCGCTGCTGCCGCTGGTCCGCGACGTCATCCGGCCCCACTACGCCGCGCGCGCGGCCGGCGCCCTGGATCGACTGCGCGCCGGACTGCGCGGCTACCCGACGCGAATCCACAAGCCGGAAGGGGCGTTCTTCCTGTGGCTCTGGATGCCGGGGCTGCCCGTCTCCAACGCGGCGCTCTACGAGCGGCTCCGGAAGCGCGGCGTCATCGTCGTCTCCGGCCACTACTTCTTTCCGGGGCGCGAGGACGACGACTGGCAGCACAAGCGCGAGTGCATCCGCATCAGCTACGCCGACGACCGGGAGCGGACCGAACGCGGGATCGACGTGGTCGTGGAAGAGGTGCGGCGGGCGTACGACGGCGGTGCATCGCGCCGCGGGGCGCAGGAGTCAACGCCGTAGAACGGCGCGGAGTCGTGGGTCCGCTCGACGCGGATCGAACGTCATCGGCGATCCGGCCGCCGCCCCGCGGGACCGGTGAACGGGCGGGCCTCGAATCCCGTGAAGTCGCGCCGCGTGCGCACCTGCGCCAGCTCGCCCGGCTCGGGATCACGTTCGGGAAGGTGTCGCGCGGCGGCGTCGGGCATCACCGAACGGGTTTCACGCCGCCCATGCGGCCGATGCCGTATCCCACCCGAAAGACGTCGGGGACGTTGACGCGGCCGTCGCGCAGGCGCAGGAAGACGCCCAGCGTTTCGAGGTCCCGGCGCACGCCGTCCGGGCCGTCGTCGATGTGGGCGGGTGGCAGCTTGACCTCGTCCTTCTCCACCGCCGTGGTCAACTGGTCGAACACACCCTGATGGCGCCAGCGTTTCGCGACCTCGTCGAACCGGCAGGGGACGACCAGACCCCGAAGGGGACGCAGCACTTGGTCCATCCAGGGATAGTCCTCGCGGATTTCCTGGACCCGAATCTTCGAGGCTGCCTGCACGCCGCTCTTGATGCCGTCGTAATGCAACGCGGTCGCGCACCCCGGGTTGCGGCTCTCCGTATCGTCGGCCGCCTGACGCAACGCCGCCAGGAACGAACGGGGGCTGACCCGGCCTTCCGTATCCCCCAGGTGGTTGGGAATCCAGGTGTAGGGAAAGCCGCGCTTGGGTCCGCGTCCCATCCACTTGCCGGCGAGAGCGTGGAATTTCTCGCGCTGGTGGTGGTCATTGGCGATCATCTCCCGCGGGACGGCGAACACGTCCCGGTCACCGACACGCGCACGCCGCCAGTCGCCGCCTCCGAAGAAGCGTCGGAAATCCCGCCCCCGCTCCCCGTTGGCCAGGTAGTGCCACAGCAGGCCGTAGAGCTCGCGGCGCGGCCAGTTCAGTTCGACGGCCGACGACAGGACCTTCGAGGCGTCCGGGAAGTCGGCGATCTCGGTCTCGGCGACCTGATCGGAGCGCAGGAACACCTTCACCCGCAGCCGCCGGTACGACCGCACGTCGAGTGCGGTTTGCAGCAGGCCGCGGATCGCCCGGTACATGTCCTTCCACTCGTCCGCGCAGCGGTCCAGGGCGTCGAAGAGGATCAGCAGGTGGACTCCCTTGCGGTCCAGCGCCGCGTCGCGTTCCTGAAAGAGACGCTCGATCGCCTCCGGATCCCCGTCGACGAACGTGGCGCGGTCTTTCCAGGACGTTCGCGTCCTGAGCGGGTGGTCTTTCTCGGCGAGCTGCCATGCCTGCACCGTTCGCCAGACGAGGCGCGGGGCGACGCCCTCGCGCATCAGGCGCGCCAGCACGTCCTTGCCCGGGTAGTCGTCGAGCGCCGGCGTGACGCCGAAACCGGTCCGCACCTCGGTCTGTTCGCTCAACCGGGACGGCCCTGTCTGACTCCCGACCAGGCGGCGCACGTTCGCGTCCTGCAGCGCGCTCCACCAGAACGTCTTGCCGGCTCCCCGCATCCCGGTCACCAGCATGCTGTCGGGGTCCAGCGCCCGGGCGTGAGACGGCGGCAGGTAGACGTGCTCGGGCCGCGACTCGCCGCCGTGGCTCGTGCCGTCCGGCAGCGCGGCCAGGGCGCGGCGGGCGGCGTCGGCGTCGATGGGGCCGGTCACGGTGTTTCTCCGCCGCCGCCGCCCGGCATCAGCCGGTCGAACCGCGTCAGGAACGGCCGGTACGCCTGGCGCACGGTCGATTCCTCCAAATCGCGCAGCGACGCGCCGGCGGCCAGGCCGCGGCTCCAGTGGATCGGGAGCGGCGCGTGAGGCGCGTCGTCTTCGCCGACGTCGAACGAGAAGGCGTCACCGGCGTCGCCGGGCGAAGACAGGTCGTCGTACAGCCGGTCGCGGAACAGGTCCCACGCGCGTTCCCGAAACCGCTGCAGATAGCGCTCCGTACCGAGCTCGGGCGTCAGCGCCGACACGATCGACAGGCGCTCGCGGATCCGCGCGGCCAGATCGTGACGCTCCCAGTGGTGGAAGAGAAGGCCGTAGTCGGTCCAGTGGCTCTCCGAATCGGCGGCGAACAAAAGAACCTGCGCGTCGAGGTCGGTCACCGTCGCCGCGGCGGCGTCGTGCAGGCCGCTACGGCTCTCCAGCAGGACGACCTCCGGCTCGAAGCGGGACTCGAGGCGCTCCAGCAGACGCCGAAGCCGGGCCGTCCACGCCACGTCGGTGTCCATGTGGACCCGGCCGAGCTTGGCCAGGTACTCGCCGGCGTCGGCGCCGTGCGCGGGGACGACGCGGACGTCGCCGTCCAAATCCTGCGTCCAGCGCGGCGCCGCGGTCATGTGCTCGAAGACGCGCTCGCCCTGCCCCACGAGGTCTTCCACGAACCAGTCCGCGACGCCGAATTCCGGCCGGCGGCCGGGTTCCAGCATCGCCGACGACAGGCCCGGCGATTCGAGATCGAGGTCCATCACCAGCACGCGCCGGCCGGTGCGCGCCAGATGCCGGGCGAGCACCGCGGCGGTGGTGCTGCGTCCGACGCCGCCCTTGACGGAGTACAGCGTCCAGCGCGCCGGGGTCCTGGCGCGCGGAGGTCCGCCGCCGGCCGAGCCCGCGTCGGAGCCGCCGACGGTCCACCACCCGGACGCCGTCACCAGGCGGTCGACGAAGTACACGCAGGAGGCGCCGGGGATCTTCCACGCGGCGTCCCGCAGGTCGTCCAGCAGGGCGCGGTCGACGAACAGCACGGGTTCGCCGGCGGGGGCGCCGTGCGCGCCGAGCGCCTCGCGCAGGCGGACGGCGAGACGCTCCAGGGCCTGCCGGCCGGAGGCGTCGCCTTCCGCGTCTTCCGGCGCCGAGATGCCGACCTTCCCGTAGAGGTTCCGCACCAGGTAGACGGGGCCGATCTCCTCCGGGATCGGATCCGACCGCCCGACCGCGTCGACGACGAGTTCCCGGACGTCGTCGAACCGGACGAAGCCGCTGCTCATGACCGGCCGTCCTGCCGCGCGAGCTGGACCATGTTCCGGACCCCTCGGGCCGCGTCGCGATGCCGCCCCAGGTTCGCTTTCTTCCAATGCCGGCGATGCGCATAGCGGTCGTGGTGCGACCAGTCACGGAACGGGTCGTCCTTCGGGAGCCGATGCAGATGGCGCGCCCCGCCACGCCCTTGGGCGAACGTCCGAAACACCGGCCAGAGATCCTGCACGTGCTTCCAGTACTTCTTTTCCTCGGGAGCCCCGGTGGCGTTGTCCACGCGCATTCCCAACGCCTTCATGACCGCCTTCAGACCGCATTCCGCGCTGAACCCGTACATCTGGTCGGCGCTCGCCCAACGGGCATTGCCGAACAGCAGCTCGGCGTCTTCCCAGTGCCGCCGGTGAGCGTCCACGAAGTCCGCCGGGTGTGCCATCGGCCGTTGCGATCCTCGTCCTGATGCCGTGGGCGAACCACCGGGAGCGCGCTCGTCGCACGCGCGGCGGCCGGACCTCCGCGACCTCGGCGCGCGGAACGGCGTCACGGCAAGGGTACCGCATCCGCCCGCCGGATCGTTGCGATCCGCGCGTCACCCGACGGCGACGAGCGGGCACGGGCCTGTCGGGCGCCTGTCGGGCGTCGCATCGCGGGCCGGCGCGTGATAGGCTCGCCTCGGGCGGCGCGCATCCGCGCCGCGCCGGCTCCCGGTGGTGACGACCGAGATGTTCGACGCGCTGTTCGAGGCGTTCTTCAAGTACCGCCCGCTGATCTTCGAGCAGGGGGACTTCGCCTTCCGCGCTCCGTGGACGGGCGGGCTGGCGCTGGCCGCGGCGGCCGCGGCCGGCGTCGTCACGTGGCGGTCCTACGCGCGGGCGCGCGGCGGCAGCCGGCCGCCGGACCGGGCGGTGCTGGCCGGCGTGCGCCTCGCGGCGCTCGCCCTGCTCGCCTTCTGCCTGATGCGGCCGGTCCTGGTGCTGTCGTCGGTCGTGCCGCAACAGAACTTCCTCGGCGTGCTCGTCGACGACTCCCGCAGCATGCGGATCGCGGACCGGGACGAGACGCCGCGGCTGCAGTTCGTACAGGACCAGTTGGCGACGCCGGAAGGCGAGCTGCGCGCCGCGCTCAACGAGCGTTTCGCGCTCCGTTTCTTCAGCTTCTCTTCCGGGACGGAGCGGCTGGACGTGGTCGACGAGCTCGAGTTCGACGGCACGCGGACGCACCTGGGCCAGGCGCTCGCCCGCGCCCACGACGAGCTGGCCGACGTGCCGCTGTCCGGACTCGTGGTGGTGACCGACGGCGCCGACAACGCCGGCGGGGAACTCGAAGAGGCGCTGTTGCCGATTCGGGCCGCCGGCGTGCCGATCTTCCCGGTCGGCCTGGGTCGCGAATCGTACGAGCGCGACGTCGAGCTCGGCCGGGTGGAGACGCCGCGGCGCGTGCTGCGCGGCGCCTCGCTCGTCACCGACGTGGTGGTGACCCACCGCGGCTACGCCGGCCGGCCGGTCACGATCCAGGTGGAGGACGAAGGGCGGATCGTGGGGTCCGAGAACGTCACGCTGCAGCGGGACGGCGAGCTGCAGACCGTGCGCCTGCGCTTCACCGCGGGCGAGGCCGGCCCGCGGCTCTTCACCTTCCGGGTCTCGCCGCAGCCGGGCGAGATGGTGACGCAGAACAACGTCCGCGAGTCGCTGATCGCGGTCGACGACCGGCGCGACAAGCTCCTCTACTTCGAGGGCGAGCCGCGCTTCGAGGTCAAGTTCCTGCGGCGCGCGGTCGAGGACGACGAGAACCTGCAGGTCGCCATCCTGCAGCGGACCGCCGAGAACAAGTTCATGCGGTTCAACGTCGACGGGCCGGACGACCTGGCCGGCGGCTTCCCGCGCACCCGCGCGGAGCTGTTCCAGTACCGCGGACTCATCCTCGGCAGCATCGAGGCGAACTACTTCACGCCCGATCAGTTGCGCATGATCTCGGACTTCGTCAACCACCGCGGCGGGGGCCTGCTGATGCTCGGCAGCCGCCGCTCGTTCGCCGAGGGCGGGTACGCCGGGACCCCCGTCGCCGACGCGCTGCCGGTCGTCGTCGGCGAGCCGCGGGGCGGCGGCGAAGGAGCCTTCTTCGTCGAGGTCGCGGTGGAGACCACCCGCGCCGGGGCGGCCCACGCCTCGACGCAGATCGCCGACACCGAGGAGGCGTCGGCCGCCCGCTGGCGGGAGCTGCCGCCGATCACCATCGTCAATCCGGTCACCGAGGTGAAGCCGGGCGCGACGACGCTGCTGACGGCGGCCGACAGCGATCTGGTGGTGCTGGCGTTCCAGCGCTACGGCGCCGGCAAGTCGATGGCGTTTCCGGTGCAGGACTCGTGGACGTGGCAGATGCACGCCGACGTCGCCGTCGACGACATGACCCACGAGACCTACTGGCGGCGGCTGCTCCGCTGGCTGATCGACGGCGTGCCGGACCAGGTGGTCACCGAGCTGCCGCGGGACCGCGTGCAGCCGGGCGAGCCGGCCGTCGTCCTCGCCGCGGTGGGCGACGCCAACTTCGAGGAACTGAACAACGGCGTCGTGATGGCGTCGGTGACCCATCCGAACGGCGAGTTCACGGACCTGCCGATGGAGTGGACCGCGCAGCGCGACGGCGAGTACCGCGCCAGCTTCACGCCGTCGACCGAGGGGTTCTACGAGGTGCGGGTCGAGGCGCTGGCCGGCGGCGAGCTGCTCGGCGAGGACGTCACCTGGCTGCAGGTGGCCCCGAGCGACGCCGAGTATCACGACTCGACGATGCGCGCCCCGCTGCTGGAACGGATCGCGGAGGAGACCGGCGGGCGCTTCTACACGGCGGAGACGGCCTCGGCGCTGGCCGACGACGTCCGCTACGTCGGCGGCGGCGTGACGGTGGTCGACGAGCTCGACCTGTGGGACATGCCGGTCCTGTTGCTGCTGCTGGCCGGCCTCGTGCTCGGGGAGTGGACCTTCCGCCGGTTCCGGGGGCTGGCGTGACGGCCCGCGGCGCGGGCGCGGCGCGCGGGGCGCTGGCGGCGGCGCTGCTCGCGGGAACGGCCGCGGCGGCGCACGCGCAGCAGACGCACCTGCTGGTGGTCGCGGGTCTCGGCGGCGACCCCGCCTACACCGAGCGCTTCCACGCCTGGGCGGCGACGCTGGTCGAAGCGGCCACCGAACGCCACGGCGTGCCGGCCGGCAACGTCACCTACCTGGGCGAGAGGACCGACCTCGATCCGGGGTTGATCGCGGATCGGTCGACGCGCGAGAACGTGGCCGCCGCCGTCGAGGCGCTCGCCGGGCGCGCGGACCCCGCCGACCACGTCGCCATCGTCCTCTTCGGCCACGGCAGCTTCACGGACGCCGCCCGGATCAACCTGCCGGGCCGCGACCCGTCGGCGGAGGACTTCGCGCCGCTGCTCGACCGCCTGGACGTCCAGCGGCTCACGTTCGTGAACACGGCCAGCGCGAGCGGCCCCTTCATCGAGGCGCTGTCCGGCGCGGGACGCGTCGTCATGACCGCGACCCGCAACGGCCGCGAGCGGAACGCCACGCTCTTCGGAGGCTACTTCGTCGAAGCGTTCGCGGACGGCGCGGAAGAGGCGGACCAGGACCGCAACGGCCGGGTGTCGATGCTGGAGGCGTTCACCTACGCGCGGCGGATGGTGACGGCGGCGTACGAGGCGGAGGGGACCCTGCTGACCGAGCACGCCCTGCTCGACGACGACGGCGACGGGGTGGGCACGGACGCGCCGGACCCGCTGGCCGGCGACGGCATGCTGGCCCGGACCGCCTTCCTCACCGGCGGCGCCGGCGCCGCGGCGTCCCGCGCGGCGTTCCCCGACGATCCGGAGCTGCGGCCCCTGTACGCGGAGCGGGCGGAGATCGAGGCGCGCGTGGACGAACTGCGGTTGCTGCGCGGCGGCGCGGAGCGGGAAGGGTACGAGGCGGAGCTCGAGCGGCTGCTGATCGAGCTGGCGCTGACGAGCCGGCGGATCCGGCGACTGGAGGCGGCGAAGGGGGCGCCGGACCCGCGATGAAGCGCGCGCCGGCGCCGGTTTTCGAGCGCGGCCGCCGCCGCTCGGCCGGCCGGGAACGTTCCGCGGCGGCGGGGCAACACGGCGGCCCCGCGGCTGCCCGCGCCGTCCGACTCTCGGGGCGTTCCGCAACGGCGGGGGCACGCGCCTGATGGCGGCGCAGCGCCCCCGGTTCGGCGTCCGGCGCGCGATCACCGCGGCGGCCGCGGCCGTCGTGCTGGCGGCGCTGGCCTCGGCCTCCGCGGGCGGGGCCGGCGCCGACGTGCTGCCGGGCAACGTCGCCTACGACGGCCGGTTCACCTTCGTCCGGCTGCGCTACGACATGCAGTGGGGGCTGCGGAGCGGCCTGTTCCAGCGCGACGTCAAGTGGGCGCACGACTACCCGCGGGCGGAGCGGAACTTCGGCCGGATAGTCGAGGAGATCAGCCGCATCGACGTCCACCGGGCGCCGAACGGGGGCAACGTGCTGCCGCTCGACGATCCGGAGCTGCACCGCTTCCCGGTGGCCTACATGGCCGAGCCCGGCTTCTGGCATCCCGGCGAGGCGGAGGTCGAGGGCCTGCGCGACTATCTGCTCAAGGGCGGCTTCGTCATCTTCGACGACTTCACCGGCTGGCACTGGGAGAACTTCACGACGCAGATCGCCCGCGTGCTGCCCGGCGTCCGGCCGATTCGGCTCGACGTCTCGCACCCGATCTTCCATGCGTTCTTCGAGATCGAGACCCTCGAGATGGAGCCGATGTACGGGCCGCCGCCCACCTTCTGGGGCCTCTTCGAGGACAACGACGCGGCCGGCCGGATGTACGGCATCGCCAACTACGAGAACGACGTCGGGGAGTACTGGGAGTTCTCCGACACCGGCTGGTACGCCGTCGACGTAACCAACGAGGCTTACAAGTTCGGCGTCAACTACGTGGTGTACGCGCTGACGCACTGAACGCGGCGGGTTCCGCCCCGCCGACAGGCCGCGGCTCTCGCCGTTCTTCCCGCGGGCGCCGATTCGCGCCGAGGCCGCCGCGTTGCGCCAGCGAGTTCTCCCGGCGCATCCTCCGTCACGCTCTTCATTCCGGCGGACCGTGAGTATTTTCGGGTTGACCGGAAAACAGTCATGAGTATATTCAGATAGACCTGAAAATACTCATGCGCCGGAACCTCAAGCCGCGGTACGTTCACCAGGCCGTGAACGCGGACCTCGCCGAGACGATGGTGTTCGTCGGCGGACCCCGTCAGGTGGGCAAGACGACCTTCGCCCTCTCGCTGCTGATGTCGTGATGTCAACGGCGCGGGATGGCACGGGGCCGTCGGGTCCGGGCGGCTTGGCATCCGCCGCCTCGGGAACGTCAGCCGCCGGGCCGGCCGCGTGGAAGGATCGCGTCGGTTTCCAGGATCAGATCGGGAAAAGCGGCGGGCGACAGGGACTCGCCGAGCCGGTAGCGCCGCGTGACGCGATATCCATCCGGGATCGGCTCGGAGCAGGCTTCGATTCGGTCGTCCGCGAGGTTCACCAGCCACACTTCGCCGATGCCAATCGCCGCGTAGAGGGGGATCTTCGTGCGGCGGTCGTATTCGACGGACGAATCGGCCACCTCCACCAGCAGCAGGACGTCGGCGGGTTCGGGGTGGCCGAAGGCGTAGTCGTCGTCTCTGGCGGCCAGCAGCATCAGATCGGGCTGCAGCTCGGAACGGGGAGAGGCGGCCAGCGGGTTCCGCACCCGCACCAGCGCGCGGCCGGCGAGCCGGCCCGCGGCGAAGAAGGCCCGGTTGAGTCTATCGACGCACGCGGCATGACGGCTTCCGATCGGCGACATGACGACGACCTCGCCTTCCAGAAGTTCGACACGGTCTTCCCGAGTGAGGATCCCGGCCGCCCCCATGGCATGGATGTCCTCTCGGGTGAAGCTCCTTCGCGGGATGGACGGCGGCGCCGACGTCACGGCCATGCCCGCATCGTACCATTGACTGCCGCCGCGCGATGGAACACCATCAGGCAGACGCGGCGAACGGTCGGGGAAGCCGCGGATCGAATCGCGGCGCAGCCGGCGTCGCCGCGAGGCGCCGGCGGGTGGGCGCGGGACCGTCGGCGGGGACCGCAGACGCGAGGAGAAAATTCGTGACCGACGAGACGTCCGATGGAGCGCGGACCGGCGTAGCGGGGGCGGCCGGCGTGGCGGAGCCGGCCGGCGGCGGCGTGGAAACGGCCGGGGCGGGGCGGGGAGACGTTGCGCCGGGAACGGCGCCGGCGGCGGGCGCGGCGGAGCCGGCTGCCGCGGGCGCGGCCGCCGGCCGGGACCACGCCCGCGCCGCGCCGGCGGCGGCGCCGGACGCGGCCGGGGCGCCCGCGGTGACCGGCGCGGCGCAGCCGGCCGATCTCGAGTCGCCGGACGACGTCGCCCTCGCCGACAGGCTGAAGGCGGGCCGCGAGCAGATCCTGTCGGAGCTGCACAAGAAGATCATCGGCCAGGACGAGATCATCGAGCAGGCGCTGTTGACCCTGTTCGTCGGCGGCAACAGCCTCGTCGTCGGCGTCCCGGGACTCGCCAAGACCCTGCTGATCCAGACGATGGCGCAGGTCCTCGACCTGAAGTTCGCCCGCATCCAGTTCACCCCCGACCTGATGCCGTCGGACATCACCGGGACCGACATCATCCAGGACGATCCGGAGACCGGCGGCCGGCGGATGGTGTTCGCGCCCGGCCCGGTGTTCACGAACATCCTGCTGGCGGACGAGATCAACCGCACGCCGCCCAAGACGCAGTCGGCGCTGCTCGAAGCGATGCAGGAGCACCGGGTGACCGTGCAGGGACGGACCTACGACCTCGAAGAACCGTTCTTCGTCTTCGCGACCCAGAACCCGATCGAGCTGGAGGGGACCTACCCGCTGCCCGAGGCGCAGCTCGACCGCTTCATGTTCCACATCGTCATCGAGCACCCGCCGGAGCACGAGGAACTGGAGGTCGTCCGCACCACGACGATCACCAACGACCCGGACTTCCGGCACGCGGTGACCGGCGGCGATCTGGTGGCGTTCCAGAAGCTGGTGCGCAAGGTGCCGGTGTCCGAGGCGGTGATGCGCTACGCCCTGGAGCTGGTCCGCACGAGCCGGCTGAACCGGAAGGACGGCGGCGGCCCGGAATTCGTCCGGAAGTGGGTGCAGTACGGCGCCAGCGTGCGCGCGGCGCAGTACCTGATCCTCGGCGGCAAGGCGCGGGCGCTCACCCAGGGCCGCTACCACGTGAACTTCGACGACGTCCGGGCGCTCGCGCGGCCCGTGCTCCGGCACCGGGTGCTGCTCAACTTCCACGCCGAGTCGGAGGGGGTCACGTCCGACCAGGTCGTCGACGAGCTCCTGGAGGCGGTGCCGGTCCCGGCGTCGCGGATGTGACGTGGCGGATCCTCCTCCGTCCACGCCCGGCGCCCGGTTCGTCGATCCGCGGGTGCTCGCGCGCATCGGGAACCTGAAGCTGCTGGCCCGCAACGTGGTCGACGGCTTCATCAACGGCCTGCACAAGGCCCCGTACCTCGGGGTGTCCGTCGACTTCGCGGAGCACCGCGGCTACATGCCGGGCGACGACGTCCGGTTCATCGACTGGCGCGTGTTCGCCCGCACGGACCGCTTCTACGTCAAGCAGTTCGAGGCCGACACCAACGCCAACTTCTCGGTGCTGTTCGACGTCTCGCGTTCGATGAGCTTCGGCAGCCGCGGGATCTCCAAGCTGGACTACGGGCGCTGTCTGGCCGGCTGCCTCACCTACTTCGCCACCACGCAGCGCGACCGGGTCGGCATCGTGACCTTCGACGACGACGTCGTGACGCGCGTGCCCCCGTCCGCGAAGCATCTCGACGTCGTCCTGCGCACGCTGGACCGCATCGAGGCGGGGCGCCCCGGGTCGTTCGCGAAGCCGCTGTTCCGCATGACCGAGTTCTTCAAGCGGCGCGGCATCCTGCTGCTCATCTCGGACCTCTACGAGGAGCCGGAGGAGATCGTCGACCGGCTGAAGCCGCTCAGCTACGGCGGCAACGACCTGATCGTCTTCCACGTGCTCGACCCGGCCGAGGTCGACTTCCCCTACGCCGAGGCGGGCAACTTCCGCGACCTGGAGACCGGTCAGCGGATGCCGGTGGTGCCCGAGAAGCTGCGCGAGCAGTACCGCGCGCTCGTCGCCGAACACGTCGAGCGGCTGTCGAAGCTCTGCGCCGAGAACCGCATCGACTACGCCTTCTTCAACACCGCGCAACCGATGGACCACGCCCTGTTCCGGTTCCTGGCGATGCGCGAAAAGCTGAATCGGGTGCGCTGATGGGATTGCTGGCCCCCCTCTTCCTGCTCGGGCTCGCGGCCGTCGCCGTGCCGGTCGTCCTGCACATGATCCAGCGCGAGCGGAAGGACGAGGTCGAGTTCCCCTCGCTGATGTTCCTGCGGAAGGTGCCCTACCGGTCGTTCCGCCGCCAGCGGATCCGGCACTGGTTCCTGCTGCTGCTGCGCTGCGCCGCGCTGTTCCTGCTGCTGTTCGCCTTCGCCCGCCCGTTCGTGCGCGCCGCGGCCCTGGCCGCCGTGACCGGCGGCGCGCGGGAAGTGGTGGTGCTGCTGGACCGCTCCTGGAGCATGGGCGCCGGCGGCCGCTGGGCGGAGGCGCAGGCGCTGGCCGCCGATGTCGTCGACGCGCTGGACGCCGGCGACCGGGGGACGGTGATCCTGTTCGACGGCGGAGCCCGGACGGGGCCGCGCTCGACGACCGACCGCGCCACCCTCCGCGGCCTGGTCGCGAACGCGGAGGTCGGCTCGGGCGTGACCCGCTACGGTCCGGCCCTGAAGCTCGCCGAGGGCATCTTCGAGGCCTCGGACCTGCCGCGCCTCGAGGCGGTGCTCGTCAGCGACTTCCAGCGCGCGGGCGTGGAGAGCGCGGTCGGGGTCCGGTTCCCGGCCGGGACGGTGCTGACGCCGATGCCGGTCGGGCCGGACGAGGCAGCCGAGGCCAACGTCAGCGTGGCCGGGGCGCTCTTCGAGCGCGAGCACTTCTCCGGGCGCGAGCGGGTTCAGGTGGTGGCGCGGCTGACGAACCGCGGCCCCGCCGCGGTCGAAGACCTGGAAGTGACCCTGGAGATGGAGGGGCGGGAGATCGAGACGCGGACCGCGGACCTGCCGCCGGCCGGCTCCACGACGGTCGACTTCGCGGCGGTGACCCTCGGCGACGCGCGGACGGCCGGGGCGGTCCGCATCACGCCGGACGCGCTGCCGGCCGACGACGTGTTCCACTTCGTCGTCTCGCCGGGCCAGGTGATCACGGTGCTGGTCGTCGGCGACCCGACGGCCGGGGACGAAGCCAGCCTGTTCCTGACCCGCGCGCTCGGCGTCGGGTCCGAGCCAGCGTTCGACGTGCGCGCGACGACGCCCGGGAGCTTCTCGGCGGCGGACCTCGCGGACCGGCAGGTGGTGGTGCTCAACGACGTCCCGCGGCCGGCGGGGGCGGCGGGCGAGGCGCTGGCCGCGTTCGTCGAGGCGGGAGGCGGTCTGCTCGTCGTGTCCGGCGAACGGACCGCGTGGCCGCCGGACGGTTCGGGCCTGCTGCCCGGCCGCCTCGGGCCGCCGGCGGACCGCGCCGGCCGGGGCGGGTCGCTCGGCTTCGTCGACTACGGCCACCCGGTGTTCGAGGTGTTCGCCGCGCCCCGCAGCGGGGACGTCACGGCGGCCCGCTTCTTCCGCTTCCGGCCGGTGGAGCCGGGGCCCGAGGCGGCGGTGGCGGCCCGCTTCGACGACGGCCACCCGGCCCTGATCGAGGGGCGCGCCGGCGCCGGCCGGGTGCTGCTGTGGGCTTCGACCATCGACACGTTCTGGAACGACTTCGCCAAGAAGCCGGTCTACGTGCCGTTCGTCCACCGGCTGGTGCAGCACCTGGCGGACTACGCGCCGCCGACGCCCTGGTTCCTGGCCGGGCAGGTGTTGAACCTGGCCGAGCAGGACGTGCCGCTCGGAGCGGGCGGGACCGCCGCCGCGGAGTACGTGGTGATGTCGCCGACGGGGGAGCGGCTGCCGGTCGCGGTGGGCGGGCGGGCGGGGTTCATCGACCTCACCGAGCAGGGCGTCTACGAGGTGCACGACGCCAACGCGGCCGAGGCGCAGCCGCTGGTCCTGGCCGTCAACGTCGACCTGGCGGAGGCGGACCCGTCCACCGTCGACCCGATGGAGCTGGCCGGCATGGTGACCGGGCGGGCCGGAGGCGGCCGCGCGGCGGGCGGGCCGGCGCGCGTGATCCCGCCCGAGGACCTGGAGCGGCGGCAGTCGGTCTGGTGGTACCTGCTGGCGGCGGCGGCGTTGCTGTTCGTGGCCGAGACGCTGGTGTCCAACCGGCTCTCGCGCACCGTGCTGAGCGCCGAGTAGCCTGCGGCCCGGCCCTTCGACGCGGCGTCCGCGCCGGCCGCGCGCCTTGACACGAGCGGCGCCCGCGCACTAAAGATGGGGGCGCGGAGTCACACGCTCGAAACGAGGCTGAAATGCTCCATGAGCCGCTGCTGACCGGGGACCGGGACGAGGTCGTGCGGGCGATTCGGCACGTCCGCAACCGCTGGCGCCTGCGGCTGGCCCTGCGCGGCGTGGCCGTTCTCGTCGCCGCGGCGCTCGGGACGCTGCTGGCGTCGTCGTTCGGTCTCGAACTGTTCCGCTTCGATCCGGCGGCGATCGTCGCGTTCCGCTTCGTGACCTACGCCGCGCTGCTGGCCTGCGGCTGGTGGTTCTTCGTCCGGCCGGTCGCGCGCCGCGTATCCGACGAGCGCGTCGCCCTCTACATCGAGGAGCACGCCCCGGAGCTGCAGGCGACGGTGCTGAGCGCGGTCGAGGAGACCCGCAAGGGCGTGCGCACGCGGGCGGCCGATCACTCGCCGGAGCTCGTGCGCCGGCTCATCGAGTCCGCGGTGCGGCAGATCCGCGCCATCGACGTGGGCCGCCGCGTGGAGACGGGCCGGCTCCGGATCTCGACGGGGATGCTGGCCGCGGCCGGCCTCGCCGCGCTGCTGCTCTTCACGTTCGGGCCCGCCTGGCTGCGGCACGGCGTCAACGCGCTGCTCACTCCGATGGGAAGCGTCGAGGCGGCGAGCCCCTACGTCATCGAGGTGCTGCCGGGCGACGCGACCGTCGCCCGCGGCGCGGATCAGGCCGTCACGGCCCGTCTGGTGGGGTTCGAGGCCGAGGACGTCAACCTGCTCATGCGCGGCGGGGCCGGCGGCTCGTTCGACCGGCTGCCGCTGATTCCCGCCCTGACCGAGGACGGCGGCGTGGAGGCGGGGCGCTTCGAGGTCCTGCTGTTCGACCTGCAGGAGCCGATCGACTACTTCGTCGAGTCGATCGGCGTGGAGTCGCCGACCTACCGGCTCGACGTGATCGATCTGCCGTACGCGGAGCGGATCGAGCTGGAGTACCACTTCCCCGAGTACACGGGGCTGGAGCCGCGGACGGTCGAGGACGGCGGCGACGTCGCCGTCCTGCGGGGCACCGAGGTCCGGCTGCGCGCCGTCCCGACGATGGGCACGGCGGGCGGCCGGCTCGTCTTCGACGACGACGGCCGGCGGATCGAGCTGGCGCTGGAGGACGACGGCACGCTGACCGCCGCCTTCACGGTCGAGGAAGAGGGCTTCTACCGCGTCGACCTCGCGGCGCCGTCCGGCGAGCTGGTGACCGCGTCGCCGCAGTACACCATCGACGTGCTGACCGATCAGCCGCCCTCGGCGATGTTCGTCCGGCCGGGGCGCGACACGACCGCCAGCGCGATCGAGGAGGTCTTCGTCGAGGCGCGGGCCGACGACGACTTCGGGCTGCACTCGCTCGACCTGGTCTGGTCGGTCAACGGCGGCCCGGAAGAGACGGTCGCCCTGTTCGGCGGCGGCGCGGACGCGCCCCCGGGGGCGGCCGGCGGCGCGGACGCGCTCCGCGAGGTCGCGGCCGGCCACACGTTCTTCCTGGAGGAACTGGCGCTGGAGCCGGGCGACTTCCTCTCGTACTACGCGCGGGCGGCCGACCGCAACCTGCTGCAGCAGGGCGCCGACGTCAAGAGCGACCTCTTCTTCATCCAGATCCGGCGCTACAGCCAGGACTACCGGATGCAGCCGTCGCAGGGGGGCGCCGGCGGCGGCATGGGCGGCGGGGCCGACGCCCGCGAGCTCTCGAAGGCGCAGCGCGAGATCATCTCCGCCACCTTCAACCTGATCCGCGACCGCGACCGGTACGACGCCGAGGAGTTCGAGGAGAACGTCGTCTTCCTGACCCTCGCCCAGGGACGCCTGCGCGAGCAGGTGGAGACGCTGGTCCGGCGCATGAACAGCCGCGTCATGCCCGCCGACCCCGCCTTCCGCGCCATCCAGGAGATCCTGCCGCGGGCGGCCGGGGCCATGCGCGAGGCCGAGGCTGAGTTGCAGGACCAGGACGCCGACGGCGCGCTGCCGCCCGAGCAGCGCGCGCTGCAGCACCTGCAGCGCGCCGAGGAAGCCTACGAAGAGGTGATGGTCACCATGGGCGGCGGCGGGGGCGGAGGAGGCGGAGGCAGCCGGCAGGCGGCCGAGGACCTCGCGGATCTGTTCGAGCTCGAGCTCGACAAGATGCGCAACCAGTACGAGACGCTGCAGCGGGCCGGGCAGGAGCAGGCCGACGAGACCATCGACGAGCTGATGGAGCGGCTGCGCGAGCTGGCGCGCCGGCAGGAGCGCGAGGCCGAGCGGCAGCGGCGGCGGGCGCGCGGCCAGCAGTCGACGCAGGGCGGCGGGGCCGGCCAGCGGGCCCTGGCCGAGGAGGCCGAGGAGGCGGCGCGGCGGCTGGAGCGCCTCGCCCGCGAGCAGAACTCGCCGCGGTTGATGGACACCGCGCGGCGGCTGCAGGAGGCGGCCGACGCGATGCGGCGGGCCGCCGCCAACGACGACGACCTCGGCTTCGCCGAGGCCGGCACGGCCCTCGACCGCCTGCGCGAAGTGCAGGAGAGGTTGAACAGCGAGCAGCGCGGCCGGCTGGAGCGCGACGTCGCCGACCAGTTGCGGCGCGCCAACCGCCTGGCCGACCAGCAGCGCGAGATGCGGGCCGAGGTGGAGCAGCTCCCCGGCTTGCAGGACGAGGCGCGGTTCGCGGCGCTGCGGCGTCTGCTCGAGCAGAAGGGCGCGATGGAAGAGGAGGTCGCCGACCTGGAGCGGCGGATCGATTCGACCGCGGCCGAGTTCCGGCGCGACGAGCGCGACGCCTCGCGCGAGCTGCAGGAGGCGGCGGGCGGGATCCGCGACAACAAGCTCAAGGAGAAGATCCGCTACACCCGGGGCCTGATTCGGAGCCGCCCCGGTCCGACCGCGAACGCCTTCGAAGAGCAGATCGGCGAGAACGTCGAGCAGCTCGTCGAGGAGCTGACCGAGGCGGCGGCGGCGATCGGCAAGTCCGAGGGCGACCGCATGGCGCAGGCGCTCGATCGGACGCGCGACCTGATGCGGAGCCTCGAGTCGCTCGACCACCGGATGTGGCGCCGGGGCCAGGACGGCGAGCAGGGTCAGGCCGGCGAGCAGGGCCGCCAGGGCGAGTCCGGTCAGCAGGGCCGCCGGGGCGAGTCCGGTCAGCAGGGTCAGGCCGGTCAGCAGGGCGAGTCCGGCCAGCAGGGTCAGGCCGGTCGGCAAGGCGGACAGCCGGGTCGGAACGCCCGGGCCGGCGGGGCCGCCGACGGCTGGCGCGGCGGCGACGCCAGCAACTTCGGCCGGGACTGGGGCGGCTACACCGGCGACCGCCGTCCGGGCGCGGCCGCCTGGGAGCCGGGCGAGGTCCGCCAGTGGAGCCGCGAGTACGAGCAGCGGGCCGGCGAGGCGCAGGAGCTGCGGCGGCTGCTCGGCGAGCAGGACTTCGAGACCGGCGACCTCGACACCGTCATCCAGCGCATGCGCGAGCTGGACGACCTGCGCCGCTACCAGGATCCCGAGGAGATCGCCCGGCTGCAGACCTTCGTCCTCGAGGAGCTCAAGCGCTTCGAGTACCGCCTGCGGCGGGAGATCACCGAGGAGAACGAGGACCTGTTCCTCGCGGGCAACGAGGAGATGCCGGCCGAGTTCCGGGAGCTGGTGGAGGAGTACTTCCGGTCGCTCGCGCAGGACCAGTAGCTTTCGACGCCGGGCGTCCGCCCGCGCGTCGGGACGGGGACGGCGGTCCCGGGGACGCGACATGCGGGGCAGGCTCGCCGCGGCGCTGGCCGTGGCCGCGATCGTCGGCGCCACGGCGGCGGCGGCGCAACGCGGCTGGCGGGGCGGCTGGTACCGGACGCCGCCCAAATTTCCCGTCGAGTCGCCGACCCACCGCGCCTTCACCTTCTCCCACATCCTCTACGACAGCGACCGCCGCGAGCCGGGCGGCCAGGGCTGGTACACCGACTACCCCACGGCCGACCGGAACCTGATGATCCGCCTGTCGGAGATGACGACCACCGACGTCGGCTTCGACCGCCGCGACGAACCGGATCACGTCGTCGTGCGCCTCACGGACGACGCGCTGTTCGACTATCCGTTCATCTTCATGTCCGACGTCGGCACCCTGCGCCTGAGCGCCGCCGAGGTGGAGCGCCTGCGAGAGTATCTGGAGAAGGGCGGGTTCCTGTGGGTCGACGACTTCTGGGGCCCCTGGGCCTGGGAGCAATGGACCGGGGAGATCTCCCGGGTGCTTCCGCCGGCCGCGTACCCCGTCTTCGACATTCCCGACGACCATCCGATCCGGCGCATCCAGTACGACGTGGACGACGTCCCGCAGATCCCCTCGATCCAGCACTGGCGCCGTAGCGGCGGCTTCACCACCTCGGAGCGCGGCCGGCGCAGCGAGGAGGTGCACTTCCGGGGCATCGCCGACGGCCGCGGACGCCTGCTGGTGCTGATGAGCCACAACACCGACATCGCCGACGGGTGGGAGCGGGAGGGCGAGGACTACGAGTTCTTCTACCGCTTCTCGGTGCGGGCGTACGCGGTGGGCATCAACACCGTCATTCACGCCATGACGAACTGACGCCGGGGTAGAATGGCGCGGCGCCTTCGGAACGGCGCGCAACCGGACGGGCGCCCTGACCACCACGCCGCACCTCGAAACGCTGGAGATCGAACCCGGCGGCCCCGCCGCCGCGGCCGTGATCTGGATGCACGGCCTCGGCGCCGACGCCCGCGACTTCCACGGGCTCCCGCCCGAACTCGGCCTGCCGGCCGGCCTGCGCGTGCGCCACGTCTTTCCGAACGCGCCGCGCATGCCGGTCACGATCAACCAGGGCCTGATCATGCGCGCCTGGTACGACGTGGCCGGGTTCGGCGCGCGCGACCAGGACGAGCCGGGCATCCGGCGCTCGGCCGGATGGATCGACGAGCTGATCGCGCGCGAGGGGGAGCGCGGCGTCCCGGCCGGCCGGGTCGTCCTCGGCGGCTTCTCGCAGGGCGGCGCCATGGCCCTCTTCGCGGGCCTGCGGCGCCCGGAGGCGCTGGCCGGCGTCCTGTGCCTGTCCGGTTATCTCCTGCTGCCCGAGGCCCTGGCGGCGGAGGCGTCCGACGCGAACCGTTCCGTCCCGATCTTCCAGGCGCACGGCGCGTCGGACCCGATGGTGCCCGTGGCGGCGGCCCGGCGCACCCGGGAGGAGCTGGAGCGGGCCGGCTACGAGGTCGACTACCACGAGTACCCGATGGCGCACGCGCTCTGCCACGAAGAGGTGCGCGACGTGGGCGACTGGCTGACCGGCGTCCTCGACTGACCCCGCCGGCGGCGCCCGAACCGCGCCGCGGCGCGCTTCGCCCCCCGGCCCCGGCCGCGCGGACGCGTCGACGGGGCGTGGCGCCTGGACTGGGTGGCCGCGGCCGGCCCCCGGCCGCGCGGGCGCGTCGACGGGTCATCGGGCACAGGGATGCAGGTCGCCGGCGCCGGGTCGCGCGGTGTCATAATGGTGTCGCGCTCGGTGTTCCTGACCACGCCCGGGAGGAGAACATGGCCGGACCGCGACGGATCGCAGGGATCGCCGGTGCGGCGCTGACGGCGGCGTGCGCCGCCGGGGAGCCGGGAATCGACGTGCCGCCGCCGCCGCCCACCGAGGTCCGGGAAGTCGTCGACACGCTGCACGGCGTGGAGGTGCCGGACCCCTATCGCTGGCTCGAGGACCAGGAGGCGCCCGAGACGCGGGCCTGGATCGACGCGCAGAACGCCTACACCGACCGGGTGCTGAACGCGCTGCCGGGGCGCGCGGAGCTGCGGGCGCTGGCCGCGTCGGTGCTGGAGCGGGAGACGATCGGCCTGCCGTACGAGCGCGGGGGACGGTACTTCCACACCCGGCGGCGCGCCGACCAGGAGCTGGCCGTGCTGTACGTGCGCGAGGGGCTGGACGGCGAAGACCTCGTGCTGATCGATCCGCATCCGCTGAGCCCGGACCACACGACCAGCGTGGAACTGCGCGACGTCTCGGACGACGGGAGGCGGGTGGCCTACGCCGTGCGCGAAGGGGGCGTCGACGAAGTCTCGATCCGGGTCCGGGACGTGGACGCCGGCGAGGACCTCGACGACGTGCTGCCCCCGGCCCGCTACGGCCAGGTGACCCTGGCCGCGGACGGCGGCGGACTCTACTACGAGCGCTACGGCGACGTGACGCCGCGCGTGATGTTCCACGCCTTCGGCGCTCCGCCGGCCGACGACGCGCGGCTCTTCGGCGAAGGCTACGAGCGCCACCGGATCCCCGTCACGGTCGTCTCCGACGACGGGCGCTGGATGGTGGTGCACGTCATCGAGGGCTCGTCGGGGCCGACCGAGATCCACGTCAAGGACCTCGAACGGGACACGCCGTTCGTGACCGCCGTCGCGGACGGCGTCTCCGAGTCGTGGGCCGGCTTCGCGGGCGGCGAGCTGGTCATCGTCACCAGCCTCGACGCGCCGAACAAGCGGGTGGTGCTGGCCGACCCGGCCGACCCTTCGTTCGAGCGCTGGCGCGAGGTGATCCCGGAGCGCGCCGACGCCGTGATCGAATCGGCCGTCGCCCTCGGCGGGAAGCTGGCCGTGTCGTACCTGCGGGACGCGCGGCCGCGGGTGGCCATCCACGAGCTCGACGGCGCGCACGTCCGGGACGTCGCCTTCGACACCCTCGGCTCGGTGGGCGGCGGCGCGGGACGCTGGACGAGCGGCGAGGCGTTCTTCACCTTCCAGACGTTCCACGTGCCGAGCACCGTCTACCGCTACGACGTGGCGACCGGCGAGCGGTCGGTCTGGGCCGCGCCGGAGCCGCCGGTCGACCCCGCGGCCTACGCGGTGACCCAGCGCTGGTTCACGTCCCGGGACGGAACGAGGGCGCCGATGTTCGTCGTCCACCGGCCCGGCGTGGCGCTCGACGGGAGCAACCCGACGCTGCTGACCGGCTACGGCGGCTTCAACAACAGCATGACGCCGGCGTTCTCGGCCCTGGCCACGACGTGGCTGGAGTCGGGCGGCGTCTTCGCCCTGGCGAACCTGCGCGGCGGCGGCGAGTTCGGGGAGGAATGGCGCCGGGCGGGGATGCTGGAGAACAAGCAGAACGTCTTCGACGACTTCATCGCCGCGGCCGAGCACCTGATCGCCGAGGGCTACACCAGCAGCGAGCATCTGGCGATCCGCGGCGGCAGCAACGGCGGCCTGCTCGTCGGCGCCGTGTCCAACCAGCGGCCCGGCCTCTTCGGGGCGGTCGTCTGCACTTACCCGCTGCTCGACATGGTCCGCTACCACCGCTTCCTCGTCGCCGGCTTCTGGGTCCCGGAGTACGGGTCCAGCGACGACGCGGAACAGTTCGCCTACCTCCACGCCTACTCGCCGTACCACAACGTGATCGACGGCGGCGGCTACCCGGCGACGCTGTACCTGTCGGGCGACGGCGACACGCGCGTCGCGCCCCTGCACGCGCGCAAGATGACGGCGCTGATGCAGGCGAAGAACGGCTCGGACAACCCGATCCTGCTGCGGTATCACACGCGGGCGGGCCACTCCGGCGGCCAGCCGGTCAGCCGGCAGATCGACGAGCTGGTGGATACGGTGAGCTTCCTGTCGTGGCAGGTCGGGCGGGATCGGCGATGAGAGCGCCGCGCCCGGTGCCGCCGTATGCGGAGAAGGAACGGGAGGCATCCTCATGAAGGAGTGGCTGAAGGAGAAGGGCGCGACCTTGGCGGTCCTGACGTTGCTGATCGTGACGATCAACCTGCGTATCGACGACCTGCGGGACGACGTGCGCGACCAGATCGGCGCTCTGCGTAACGAGGTCGGCGCCCAGATCGGCGACCTGCGCAATCAGATCGGCGACCTGCGCAATCAGATCGGCGACCTGCGCGCCCAGGTCGGCGACCTGCGCGACGCGGTCGCCGATCTGACGACGGAAGTGCAACGAATCGCCCGGGTCGTCGAACGCATCGACGAACGGACGGGAGGCCCCCGGCGGGACGCCGCGGCGCGCGAGCCGGAACCGGAGCGGACCGCGGGCGCTTCAAGGCCCGGCGGCGCGGCGGTCGGTCGGCCGCCGGGAGTCGCGGCGGGAATCGGCGCCGACACGCTGCTGGCCGCGACCACGACGCTCGCCTCGGACGAGTTCGAGGGGCGCGCGCCCGGGTCCGAGGGCGAGGCGAAGACCGTCGCGTTCCTGACGGAGCAGTTCTCCGCGCTCGGCCTGACGCCGGGGAACCCGGACGGGACGTGGGTGCAGGAGGTGCCGCTGGTCGGCATCACGCCGCTGCCGGGCGACGCCCTGGTGGTGACGGCGGGCGGCGAGAGCCGCGCGCTGGAGCCGGGGGAGGACTACGTGGCGGCGACCCGGCGCGTCGTCGAGGAGGTCGAGGTGTCGGACGCCGAGTTCGTCTTCGTCGGCTACGGCGCGCGGGCACCGGAGTACGACTGGGACGACTTCGGCGAAACCGATCTGAGCGGCCGGATCCTGCTCTTCCTGGTCAACGATCCGCCGATCGCCGACGCCTTCGGCGGGTCGGCCATGACCTACTACGGCCGCTGGACCTACAAGCACGAGATCGCGGCCGAGCTGGGCGCGGCCGGGTCGCTGGTCATCCACGAGACCGGGCCGGCCGGTTATCCGTGGGAGGTGGTCGGCGGCGCCCCGTGGGCCGAGTCGTTCGACCTGGTCGCCGCCGACCGCAACCTGGGCCGGGCCGCGTTCGAGGGCTGGGTGCAGCGGGCCACCGCCGAGACCCTGTTCGAGATGGCGGGACTCGACTTCGAGGAGGCGAAGCGGCGGGCGGCGGACCGCGCGTTCGAACCCGTGCCGCTCGGCGTGCGCGGCTCGCTGCGGGTCCGCAACGAGCTGCGGCGCATCGACTCGCGGAACGTCGCCGCGAAGATCGAGGGCCGCGAGGCGCCGGACGAGCTCGTCCTGTACGTCGCCCACTGGGACCACCTGGGCGTCGACCCGACCCTGGACGGCGACCGGATCTTCAACGGCGCGGCCGACAACGCCACCGGCACGGCCGGGCTCGTCGAGATCGCCCGGGCGTTCACCCGCGCGCCGGAGCCGCCGCGGCGCTCGATCCTGTTCCTCGCGGTCACCGCGGAGGAGCAGGGCCTGCTCGGCTCGCGGCACTACGCCGAGAATCCCCTCTACCCGGCCGCGCAGACGGTCGCCGCGCTCAACATGGACGTCCTCAACCAGTGGGGGCGGACGCGCGACGTGACCATCGTCGGCATGGGGCAGTCGGAGCTCGACGACGTCGCCGCCGAGGTCGCGGCGCGGCTGGGCCGCACCCTGGCCCCGGACCCGGAGCCGGAGAAGGGCTTCTACTACCGCTCGGACCACTTCTCGTTCGCCCGGGCGGGCATCCCCGCGTTCTACGCCGACCCCGGCGTCGAGTACCTCGACAAGCCGGAGGGGTACGGCCTCGAGAAGCGCACGGAGTACACCGCGAACGACTACCACAAGGTGTCGGACGAGGTGAAGCCTGACTGGGACCTGTCCGGGGCGCTCGAGGATCTGACCTTCCTGTACCACGTGGGCGCCCGGCTCGCGGCGGGCGGCGCGTGGCCGGCGTGGAGCGAGACGAGCGAGTTCCGGGCGACCCGGGAGGCGCAACGGCCGCGGTAGGGGAAGTCCGCGCCTGCCCGCATGAGCATCGGACTGACACCGGCCGGGCGCCCGCGCTGGGCTCCCCTGCCGGGTGACGACGACGCCGCGCCGCGCCTGCGGCGCGCCTTCGACGACGACTGGCGGGAAGCCCTCTTCACGATGGCGGCCGAGGGAATCGACCTCCCGGGTTCGCCCGTCCTGCCGTTCTGGCGGGAGATCGCCGATCGCCATCTGACGGCGCTTTGCCAGGTCCCCGACGACGCGGCTCCTCTGAAGGTCCCCGGGCCGCCGACGTGGCAATGGGCGAAATGGGTGCAGGCCGCGCCGCCCATGGCGGGCGGCGAGCACCTCTCCGTGGCCCGCCTGCGGCGCATCTGGCGCGATCTGTCCGCTTGGGCGTCGGAAAGCGCGCAGGCCGCCGGTGGCCTGGCCGCGTTCCTGGCGGCGCGCGCGCCCCGCTGGCGGCAGGTGGGGCGGATCTGCTTCCATCTCGCCGAACACCCGCACGACGAAGCGCGTCCGTTCGCCTTCCTGGCCACCTGGGGCGCCGGGTTCGACGCGGCCGGACGGATGAAGCACCAGCCGTTGCTCCCGGTGATGCGGAAACGCATCGGCGTGCAGGGCGGCGAGGCGCTGGCGGCTCTTCTCGCCCCCCTCCGGCGGGCCGCGGGGACCTGCGACTGGGTCCGGGAGCTGGTGCAGTCGGGGGACGTCTACCTTCCGCTGGCGTGGCCGCCGGAGCGGGCCATGCAGCTCCTGCGCAGCGCGCCGGCCCTCGAGGAAGCCGGACTGTCGCTCCGGCTGCCGGACTGGTGGCGGCGCGGGGCGCGGCCCCGGGTCGAAGTCACCATCGGCGCCCGGACGCCGGCGCGGCTCGACGCCGACGCCGTGCTGGACTTCGACGTCGACGTCACCCTCGGCGACGACACGTTGACGCGCGACGAGCTGGAAGCGCTGCTCGACGGCGACGACGGGCTGGTGCGGGTCGGGGACCGCTGGGCGGAGGTCGACCGCGAGCGGCTGCGGCAGGCTCTCGATCACTGGCAGGAGATGCAGCGGCGGGCCCGCAAGGGCGGGCTTTCGTTCATCGAGGGCATGCGCCTGCTCGCCGGCGCGCCGGCGGACCTGCAGGACGAGGCGGAGGAAGAACGCCAGTGGGCGCACGTCGCGGCCGGCGAGGCGATGCGCGAGGTGCTCCGGGGCATGCGCCAGCCGGACGCGCTGGCGCCGGCGGAGATCGACGGCGACCTGCGGGGCGCGTTGCGGCCGTACCAGCGCGACGGGCTGACGTGGCTGCGCTTCCTGTCGCGGCTGGGTCTGGGGGCCTGCCTGGCCGACGACATGGGCCTGGGCAAGACCATCCAGGTGCTCGCGCTGCTGCTGTGCGAGCGGCGCGGCGCCCCGGACGGGGCGCGGGCGCCGTCGTTGCTGGTGATCCCGGCGTCGCTGCTCGGGAACTGGCGGCAGGAGGCCGAGCGGTTCGCGCCGACGCTGACGCTGCGGTTCCTGCACCCCGCCGAGACCGACCGGCGGCGGATCGCCGAGATCGCGGCCGACCCCGGCCGGCAGTTGGCCGGCGTCGATCTGGCGGTGACGACCTACGCCATGCTGGTCCGCCAGCCGTGGCTGGAGAAGGTGCGCTGGCGGCTGGTCGTGCTCGACGAGGCGCAGGCCGTCAAGAACCCGTCGACCCGCCAGAGCCGGGCCGTCCGGCGCCTTCCGGCCCGCGCCCGCATCGCCCTGACCGGCACGCCGGTGGAGAACCGCCTGCACGATCTCTGGGCGCTGTTCGACTTCCTCAACCCCGGACTGCTCGGCTCGCGGGCGGTGTTCCAGGCGTTCGTCAAGCGCCTGCAGGAGCGTCCGGAGAACCCCTTCGCCCCGCTGCGCCGACTGGTCGCGCCCTACGTCCTGCGCCGCCTGAAGACGGACCGCCGCATCGTCGCCGACCTGCCGGAGAAGACGGAGACCACCCGCTACTGCCGATTGACGCGGGCGCAGGTCGTCCTCTACGAGCGCGTGGTCCGCGACCTGCGGCGCGACCTGGAAGCGAACGCGGGCATCGCCCGCCGGGGCGCGGTGCTGCGGGCGCTGATGCGCCTGAAGCAGGTCTGCAACCATCCGAGTCAGGCGTCGGGCGACGGCCGCTACGCGCCGGCCGACAGCGGCAAGTTCGCGCGTCTGGCGGAAGTGTGCCGGGAGCTGGCCGAGCGCGGGGAACGAACGCTGGTCTTCACCCAGTTCCGGGAGATCATCGACGCGCTGTCGGCGCATCTGGCGGCGATCTTCGGCCGGCCGGGGCTGGCGCTGCACGGCGGCACGGCCGTCGGGCGGCGCCGCGCGCTGGTGGACCGGTTCCAGGCCGGCGACGGCCCGCCCTTCTTCGTCCTGTCGCTCAGGGCGGGCGGCACGGGGCTGAACCTGACGGCGGCGTGTCACGTGATCCACTTCGACCGCTGGTGGAACCCGGCGGTGGAGAATCAGGCCACCGACCGCGCGTTCCGCATCGGCCAGCGGCGCAACGTGCTCGTGCACAAGTTCGTCACCACGGGCACCATCGAGGAGAGAATCGACCGGATGATCGAGGAGAAGAAGGCGCTGGCGGCCGACCTGCTCGACGGCGGCCGCGAGATCGACGTGACCGAGCTGTCCGACGACGAGCTGATCGATCTGGTGCGGCTCGACGTCACGCGGGCGCAGCCTTGAAGGTGCGCGGGCGCTGACCATGCCGCGGCGACAACTCCCGCTGCCGCTCTTCGATCGGGCCTCCTCCCGGCTGAAGGAGCTGTACGCGCGGCGCCTGAGCGAGGCCGCGCCGCCGGATCCCGCGCGGCGGCCGGAACCCCGTCCGGGCGGATCCGCGGCGAGGCGGGGGCCGGTCGGCGCCGCGCGGCCGGCCGAAGCGGACGAAACGGCCGCGCGGCACTTCTGGGGCCGGCGCTGGCAGGAGCACCTGGAGGCGGCGCCCGTCTTCGCCAGGCGTCTGCCGGGTGGCCGCGCCTGCTGGAGGAAGAGCACCGTGCAACGCCTCGGCATCAGCACGGGGCGCGTCCAGGGAATGATCGTGCGCGGGTTCGACGTCAAGCACGTCGACGTGCGCATCCGGAAGCTCGGGCCCGACGCCTGGCAGGCCATCCGGATCGCCTGCCTCGGCCAGATCGGCTCGGAGAGCGACCTGCGGGAAGGACGCGTGTCCGGGCACGTGCGAGACGTCCTCACCGACCCCGGCCGCGGCCTGTTTCCGGCGCCGGACGACGTCAAGCCACACTGCATGTGCGGCGACTGGACGCTCCCCTGCAAGCACGTGATGGCGGTGCTCTGGGGCGTCGGCGGCTATTTCGACACCGACCCGCTCCTGCTTTTCCGTCTTCGCGGCGTCCGCCCGGCGGAGCTGATCGGCAACCTGATGCCGCACGTCGTCGCGAGGGGGCGGCCCGGCGTGCTCGCCGAGGAAGCCCTCGCCGAAATCTTCGACATCGTTCTCGAGCCCGGTCCGGAGGAGCCGGCCTTCTCACATCGCCGTCGGACGCCGGTGGCCGGCCCGCGGAAGAGGAAGACGTTCGCCGGGGACCGCGGCCCCGGAAACGACGCCCCCGCGGAAGGGCCCGCGCCGGCCCGTCCCGGCGATACCGCCGCGGCGAACCGGAAAGCGGGACGCGACGGGGCGGCGGGGAAGCCGGGACGCGGCCCGGCCACCGAACCGGCCCCCCCACCCGGCCGATCGGCGGCCGCGGGACACCCCACCGGGCCGCTCGTGGCGAGCCTCCGTGAGCGGACCGGCTTCACCGTGGCCGAGCTGGCCGACCTGCTCCGGGTGTCGCCGTCGACCGTGCGCCGCTGGGAGACCACGCCCGGCCCGCTTCGCCTGCGCCCGCCGCAGCGGGAGGCCCTGCTGGTGCTGCACGGTGGCACCGGCTCGGCGGAGTGACGCCGCGCTCCCGCCACGGCGACGACCCGGGATCCGCCGCGACGGCCCGGACGTGAAGTCCGTCAAGCGCATCGGGCGCTGTTCCTGCTGTTTCCTCCCGGCGGGGGTGGGCTACGTATACTGTCCGGTGGAGCGCGCCGTTCTCGATCACGTCCGCCGGACACACTTCGCGGCCGGGGACCTGCAGACGGCACGGGACGCTGCACGGGTCGCATGGCAGCGGAGAAAGCATCACACCGACATGACCGCCATCGTCGACAACGCCACCCGCCGCGTCGGGGACTTTCTGCGGGAGCGCATCGAAGCCGGCTCCGACTTGTCCATCGTCTCGGCCTACTTCACCATCTACGCCTACGAGGCGCTGCGCGACGTGCTGGAGAACGCCGGCCGCACGCGCTTTCTCCACGGCGAGCCGCGGGGAGTCGGGCTGCTCGACCCCGGCGGGGACGACGGCAAGGCGTTCCGGCTGAATCAGGACGACGGCATCGAGTTGCGGCGGGTCCTGGCGCAGAAGCCGCTGGCCCGCGCCTGCGCCGCCTGGATCGAGAAGCAGGTCGAGATCAGGACCATCGACCGCGCCAACTTCCTGCACGGCAAGCTCTACCATATTGCCCGACAAGGCGGTGCATCAGGCGCCTCGGCCCTGGTCGGCAGTTCCAACTTCACGCGCCGCGGGCTGGGCTTCGGCGCGACGCCGAACGTCGAGCTCAACATCGAGGTCGGTGACGACGCCGGCCGGGAGGCGCTGCTGCGGTGGTTCGACGGCCTCTGGCGGGACGAGAGCCTGACCCGCGACGCCAAGCCCGACGTGCTGGCCGCGCTCGCCCGCCTGGGCCGGCCCTACGCGCCGGAGTTCGTCTACTACAAGACCCTGTTCCATGTCTTCGAGAGCCGGCTCGCGCGGCAGGGCGAGCGGGAGGGCCTGCTTCACGACGTCCACCTCTACGACACGGAGATATGGAGGGCCCTCTACGCCTTCCAGCGCGACGGGGCCACCAGCGCCGTCAACCGGCTGCTGCGGCACAACGGCTGCATCGTGGCCGACAGCGTGGGCCTGGGAAAGACCTGGACGGCGCTGGCCGTCATCAAGTTCTTCGAGCTGCGCAACGAGCGCGTCCTGGTGCTGTGCCCGAAGCGGCTGGTGGACAACTGGGTCCGCTACACCGCCTGGGCGGGGCTGCGCAACAACCCCTTCGAGAAGGACCGGCTGAATTACACGGTGCTCGCCCACACCGACCTGAGCCGCTACGAGGGGCGGTCGGGGCAGATCGACCTCGCCGCCTTCCACTGGGGCGCGTTCGATCTGGTGGTCATCGACGAATCCCACAACTTCCGCAACGAAGGCCGGGACCGCACGGACGAAGCCGGCCGCGTCGTCCGGCGCAGCCGCTACAACCGGCTGCTGGAGGAAGTCCTGAAGGGCGGCGTGCGCACGAAGGTGCTGATGCTGTCGGCGACGCCGGTCAACACCAGCCTGCGCGACCTGCGCAATCAGATCTACCTGATGACCGAGAAGCGGCGGGACGCGTTCAGCGAGGCCCTGGGCATCGGCGACGTGCAGTCGATGTTCGGCGTGGCGCAGCGCGAGTTCCAGCAGTGGGAGGCGGCGCGCCGCGCCGGGGGGCAGGCGGACAAGGCGGCCCTGCTCGAACGACTGGGGGCCGACTTCCTGTCGCTGCTCGACGCGGTCACCATCGCGCGCTCGCGCGACCACGTCCGCCGCTTCTACCCGGAGGTGACTGCCGAGATCGGCGGTTTCCCGGAGCGCGCGAAGCCGGAGAACCTGCACCCGGCGGCCGACCGCGGGGGCGAACTGTCGTACGACGACCTGCACGAGCGGATCGGGAACTTCCGGCTGGCCGTCTACATGCCGTCGCAATACCTGAAGGACACGTCCGCCCTGGAGGAGGAAAGGAAGAAGCTGCGCTTCGACCAGCGCGACCGCGAACGCTGGCTGATCGGCATGATGCGCGTCAACCTGCTGAAGCGCCTGGAAAGCGCCGTCCATTCGTTCGCCCTGACCATGGGCCGCATCCTCGGCAAGATGGACGAGCTGGACCGCCGGATCGAGACGTGGCGCGAGCGCGGGACGGGGGACGAGGTCGAAGTGCGCCCCGACGTGGACGACGAGGACGAGGAGTTCGCCGCCGGCCGCGGGCGGCGCTACCGCTTCGACGAGCTCGACGTCGACCGCTGGCAGGAAGACCTGCGCCAGGACCGGCGCGTGTTCGACGAACTGCGCGGCCGCGCCGCCCGCGTCACCGTGGAACGCGACGTCAAGCTGGCCGAGTTGAAGCGAGTCCTGCGGCGCAAGGTCGAGGCGGCCCCCGCCGACCGGGACGGGCGCGCCAACCGCAAGGCGCTGGTCTTCACGACGTTCGCCGACACCGCCCGCTACCTCTACGGCAACGTGGCGGACTGGGCGCGCCGCGACCTCGGCGTCCACGCCGCGCTGGTCACGGGCGGCGACGGCAACCGGAGCAGCACCGGCGACACCGGGTTTCTCGAGGTCCTGGCGCGGTTCGCCCCGCGGGCGCAGCAGTCCGGCGGCGACAGCGAAGAAATCGACCTCCTGATCGCGACCGACTGTCTGTCGGAGGGCCAAAACCTGCAGGACTGCGACCTGGTCGTGAACTACGACGTCCACTGGAACCCGGTGCGGCTGATGCAGCGCTTCGGGCGCATCGACCGGCTCGGCAGCCGCAACCGGCGGGTGGCCATGACCAACTTCTGGCCGACGGCCGACCTCGACCGCTACCTCGACCTGAAGAACCGCGTCGAGGCGCGCATGGCGCTGGCCGACGCGGCGGCGACCGGCCTCGACGATCCGCTGAACCGGGACGCCCCGGCCGAAGGCAAGGCGGGTGAGGCGGTCCAGGGCGAGCTGGCCTTCCGCGACCGGCAATTGACGCGCATGCGCGAAGAAGTGCTCGACCTCGAGGAGGCCGACGACGGCGTCACCCTGAACGACCTGACCCTCGACGACTTCGTGGCCGACCTGCTGCGCTACGTCCAGCAGCACCGGGCGGCCCTCGAAGCCGCGCCGCCGGGCATCCAGGCCGTCGTGGACAACGGGCCGCCCGCCGCGGCGCCGCCCGACGGCCCCTCCGAACCGGTGCGGCCCGGCGCCGTCTTCTGCCTGAAGCAGGACGGCGACCCCGCCGCGCGCACCCCCAACCGGCTGTGGCCCTACTTCCTCGTCCACGTCCGGGGCGACGGGTCGGTGCGCTACACTTTCCGCCAGGCGCGGCAGTGCCTCGCGCTGTTCCGGTCGCTCGCCGCCGGGCGGCCGGAGGCGGACGCCGCGCTGGAGGACGCCTTCGACCGGGAGACCGGGCACGGCCGGCGCATGGAGCGGTACGACGGGCTTCTCGCCGCGGCGCTGCGCAGCATCTCCGGCACGTTCCGGCACGCGGAACTCGGCGACCTGATCCGGCAGCGCGGCGCGGCGCTCATCGAAAAGCCGGCGCGCCCCGGTTCGGGCGAGGGGTTCACGCTGGTCACGTGGCTGGTCATCCTGGACGCCAAACGGCCCGGCGGAGACCAGGGCGGCGCGGCCCGAAGATGATGCGGCGCTCGGACCCGGGCCGCCGGATCGGCGCCGGCCGCGGAGATCGATGACCGAATCGAACCGGAATCGCATCCAGTCCGCCCTGTCGCGCCTCGGCGGTGGGGCGCCGTTGCGCGAGGGGGCGGCGACGCTGCTGGGCGCGCTCGGCTACCGCAGCCGGCGCACGGCCGACATGGGCAGCGTCGCGGAGTTCCGCGCTCTTCTGGATTCCGCACCCGCCGGGCCGCTGACCGACCGGCAGCGCGCCCTGTTCAAGCCGTGGCGCGCCGTCGAGGTCGTGTTTCAGATCACCGACGGCGAGATCGGCGGCGAGCGCGGACTGTTCGATGCCGCCGCGGGCTTCGACGCGGGCCATGCGAAGTCCTTCCTGTTCGTGGCCGCCGATCTGGAGGACCGCGCCTACACCCGCACGCATCTGGCCGACACCGCCCGCGCGGTCAACCGCGGCTTCGCGATGCCCGTCGTCGTCCTGTTCCGCCACGGCCCGGCCGTGACGCTGGCCGCCGTCCACCGCCGCGCCCACAAGAAGGACACGGACCGGGACGTGCTGGAGAGGGTGACGCTGGTCAAGGACGTCCGCGCCGCGGACCCGCACCGGGCGCACGTCGACATCCTCGCCGACCTCGCGCTGCCGGGCCTGATCGATGCCGGCGTGCGCGACTTCGACGGCCTGCACGCGGCATGGGAGACGGTCCTCGACGTCGAGGCGCTGAACCGGCGCTTCTACCGGGAGCTGTTCGCCTGGTTTCAGAACGCCGTCGCCACTTGCAGCTTCCCCGACGACGGCGCCGGAGACGGTTCGACCGAGCGCCACGTCATCCGCCTCGTCACCCGACTGCTGTTCATCTGGTTCCTGAAGGAGAAGCGGCTGGTCCCGGAGGAGCTGTTCGACGAGGACTTCGCCCGCCGGACGCTCAAGAAACATGCGCCCGACGGCACGGACTACTACCGCGCCGTGCTCCAGAACCTGTTCTTCGCCACCTTGAACACGGAGATCGCCAAGCGCGGCTTCAGCACGCGGACCCGGACGACCCACCGGGACTTCACCCGCTACCGCTATCGCAGGATGCTGGCCGCCCCCGACGGCTTCACGGACTTCCTGCGTTCCGTCCCCTTCGTCAACGGCGGCCTGTTCGACTGCCTGGACGACTTCGCCGGCGTCAGCCGGGGCGGGCGGCGCATCGACGCCTTCACCGACAACGTCGACACCCACGGCAAGGACCTGGACGTGCCGGCCCGCCTGTTCCTCGATCCCGGCGAGGGGTTGTTCCCGCTGTTCCGGCGCTACAAGTTCACGGTGGAGGAGAACACGCCGCTCGACCAGGAAGTGGCGCTCGACCCCGAGCTGCTCGGCCGGGCGTTCGAGAACCTGCTGGCCGCCTACAACCCCGAGACGCGGCAGACCGCGCGCAAGGCCACCGGTTCGTACTACACGCCGCGGCGCATCGTCGACTACATGGTCGGCGAGGCGCTGGCGGCGGCGCTGGCCGCCCGGGCGCATCCGACCGACGGCGAAGCGCACTGGTGGCGCGCCCGGCTCGGCTACCTGCTGGACTGGGAAGACGCCGACGACGACGCGGCGGAGTTTTTCGACGCGGAGGAGATCGACGCGCTGGTGCGCGCGGTCGCCGGCCTGCGGGTGCTGGACCCGGCCGCCGGCTCCGGCGCCTTCCCGATGGGGGTGCTCCACCGGCTCACGCTGGCGCTGCGGCGGCTGGACCCGCGGAACGAACGCTGGGAAGCGCTGCAGAAGGAACTGGCGACGGCGCGCGCGGGCCGGGCGTTCGACACCCGCGACGAGGCGGCGCGGAGCGCGGAACTGGTGGAGATCAGCCGGATTTTCGAGACCTATCGGGACTCGGACTTCGGCCGCAAGCTGTATCTGATCCAGAACGGCATCTACGGCGTCGACGTGCAGCCCGTCGCCTGCCAGATCGCCAAGCTGCGGTTCTTCGTCTCGCTGACGGTGGAGCAGAACCCGAACGGCGACCCCGCGGACAACCACGGCATCCGTCCGCTGCCCAACCTGGAGACGCGCTTCGTCGCCGCCGACGCGCTGATCGGACTGCGGCCCGAAACCGCGTCCCTGCTCGTCAACGACGACGTGGCGACGAAGCGGCGGATGATCGCCGAGGTGCGCGAGCGGTACTTCCTGGCCGACAACCGGCGGGACAAGCTCGACCGCATCAAGGAAGAACAGAGGCATCGCGACGAGCTGCGGAAGATCCTGGAGAACGAACGCGAGACGTGGACGGCGGCCCAGAATCGGTGCATCGAGCGCAAGGCGCGGGAGCTGCCGAACCACGGCGTGCGCGAGGCGTTCCGGTCGGCCGAGCTCGCGAAGCTCGCCAGGCGCCGGCGCGCGTACGACGCGAACCTCGCCGACGCCCGCAAGGTCGCGGACTGGGACCCCTACGACCAGAACGCGCGCGCCGACTGGTTCGACCCCGGATGGATGTTCGGCGTCGCGGACGGCTTCGACGTGACGATCGGCAATCCGCCCTACGTGCGGGCGGACTTCCGCGACGAACGCCACAGGGCCGCCCGTGCGGCCATCCTGGCCGGCGGCGATTACGAGACGCTCCGGGAGAAGTGGGACCTGTTCGTTCCCTTCATGGAGAGGAGCTTCAGACTGCTCCGCGCCGGCGGCGTGTCGAGCCTGATCGTCTCCGACGCCTTCGGCCACGCGAAGTACGCGCTCGGGGCGCGCGAGTGGTTCCTGCGGAACGCGCTGGTGGAGCGCGTCGACTTCTTCAGCCGCATCCGGATATTCGACGCGGCCGTGCGCAACCTGTCGTATCTGCTCCGCAAGGCCGACGGAGCGGAGAACGAGCCGCTACGGCGCCTGCACGAGCCCGCGTTCGGGGAGGTCACGGCGCTGTCCAGCGCCCGGCAGAAGGACCTCGGCGAGCGGGCCTTCTTCCCGGAAGACCTGCACCGGCCCCCGCCCGCGCGGACCGTCCGCCTCGCGGATCTGTGCTACGTGTCCGTCGGCATGGTCGTCCACGCGCACGAGAAGACCGCGGCCGGCGCGTTCACGCTGGAGGACGTGGTGTCGGACCGGAAGGACAGGCGCCACCCGAAGCCGTTCGTCGAGGGCAAGCATCTCGACCGCTGGCTGCCGGCGAGGAACCGCTGGCTCGAATGGGGAACCGGGCGCGCGCCGGCCCTGTTCAGGCGGCGGACGTTCCCGGAGCTCTACGAAGTCGACGAGAAGGTTCTCGTCCAGCGCAGCCCCGGTCCCGATCCGAAAGCCTGCTACGATGACGGCCGCCTGCATTTCGACGCAAGCAGCGTCGGTTTCGTGCTCTGGAAGGACCTCGAAGGCGTTCGCAACCGGTCGATACGAAAGCAGGCCCGCTATGCGGACGAGAACAGGCGCGGCGAGCTTCCGTCGCGCGAGCACCTGGAGGTGGACAGCCGCCGCTTTTCGATCAAGTACCTGCTCGGCGTCATGAACTCGGCCGCCGCCCGGGACTTTCTGCGCTCCCGTCGCCGCAGCAACATCCATCTCTACCCGGACGACTGGAAGGAACTCCCCATCCCCGACGTTCCGCCCGACGCGCAACAGCCGCTCGTCCGCCTCGTCGACGACGTCCTCGCCGCAAAGGCGGCTGACCCGCACGCCGACGTCACGGCCCGAGAGAAAGAGATCGACCGTCTGGTCCATGCGCTCTATGGTTTCCCGGACGCAGATTGAGCTGGCGGCCGAACGGAGACCGGCGGATGCGCATGGGCAGTGAGGTTCGGCAGGGAGACTGCCTTGACGTCCTCGCCGACGTGCCGGAGAGATCGGTGCGCCTGGTCTACTCGACCCGCCGTTCTTCACGCAGAAGTCTCACCGCCTGCGCACGCGGGATCGCCGCAGGGAGTTCTCCTTCCGGGACGTGTGGGCGTCTCACGCGGAATACGCCGGGTTCCTGCACGAGCGTCTGGTCCGCTGCCGGCGTGACCGAGGAGCGGGGCTCGAAGGTCGGCGTCCGGAATCTGCCGCCGAAGGTCGTGGCCGTGGAGAGCGCTTCCGTCCAGATCGCCCGTGCGCTCGGCCGGTCGGAAGGGCGTGAAGCGGAAGAAGCGCTGTTCGAGATCCCCCGCTGAAGCCCTACGCCGTGAACTGGCTGTGCCGATCCCAAGGACCGAGCGGCGGCCACACTTCGCGACCGGGACCTGAAGACGGCGCGCGACGATGCGCCGGATAGCCGGGTCATCCACCACCGACTACGCCGACCGCGGCGCCGGAGACGGGAGGCTAGGCTTCTTCCAGCACGGTTCGGAACAGCGCGTCCAGTTCGTCCAGCCCCGGCGGCGGCGCGGCGTCGATCGTGAAGCCGGACTCGTGCCGGGCGAGCTCGCCTTCGATGAACGCGCCGATCGCTTCGATTCGCGGGCCGCGGCCGACTTCCGGAGTGCGCCGCTTCTTTTCGAGCAGGCCGTCGATCGCCGCGCGGAGCCGGGGCTTGTCGACCACCGTGTCGACCAGCCGGGGCCGCGCGGGCGGGATTGGCCGCTACCGATCCGTCACCTCGATTTGCGCGAAATCGCAGCGCGGACGAGGCAACGGCATCCCATCAGCCAAAAGCCCGTCGATGTGGAAATCGACAGCCTCCTTCAGCAAGGTCAAGGTTTCCTCCCTGCTTTCCCCGACCGCCACGCAACCGGGAAGATCGGGGATGTACGCGCCGTAGCTCGACTCGCCCTTCTCCAGAATCACCGTGTATTTCATGACGCCCTCCCGCCGCCGACGCAGCCCGACCGACGTTCGGTGGCGATGTCCACGCTGACCCGCCGCGCCGGGGTAGCGGGGTAGCGGCGGCCACACCCCTATTTCTCCCGCGCCCCCGCTTGATCGACCACGTAGGTCGTCAGCGACGGGATGCCGGCGCGCCACCTGACCGGCGGCAGTTGCCCCGGCGGGCACCAGATGTAGCCGAGCCGGTTCAAACCCTCCCGCAACGTCAGCCGCGCCCCCGCGTCCCCCACGCCGCCGTCGGCGAGCGCGAGGTCGACGCCCCGGTCGGTGGCCTCGGCGGCGGCGCCGCCCTGGAACGCGGGAGCCACCGCCACGGCCGCCGCCAGCAGGCCTTCGGCCTCCAGTTCTCGATAGCGTGTCTGGTAGTGCTCCGCCACCCGAACGCTCACGTGCGCCCGGGCCGCGGCGGCGTGCGCCGCCGTAAGCCGCGCGGCGCCGGTCGTGACGTGTTGCCGCCACAGCGCGTGGCCCCAAAGCTGCACGAAATAGGGATAGCGCTGGCTGTGTTCGACGGCGGACGCCAGGGTGTCGGCGCCGGCGTCGACACCCTGGGACGCCAGGGGTTTCGCCAGGGCCTCCGCGGCCGCGTCCGCGCTCAGCCGGCCGATGCCCAGCAGTCCGTCGCCGAGGCGGCCCCAGAAGGACGCGTTCATCGCGTTGAAATGCGCCAGCAGTCCGGGAGTGCCGGCGAACACCAGCAGGAACGGCGCTTCGTCGCGTATTCGCTGACTGGCGTCGAGCAGCGTGCCGCCGACGTCGACGTCGAGCGCGTGGGCCTCGTCCAGCAGCACGGCGAGCGGCCGCTTGCGGCACCGGGCCGCCAGCACCCGGGACAGGCTCCTCGGCCCCCCGCCCGGCGCCGGCCACTCGGCGGAGCCCACCGCGGCCAGCCCGACCTTCCGGGGAAGCAGCTTCGCCATCCCCGCCCGCGGCGACAACGCATCGATCAGGTCTTCCCGGGAGGGGACGTCCCGAGGCGTCAGCGACACCACGTCCACGGGCGCCCGCCGATTCCGGCAGGCGCGCCTGAACCAGTTGAGCAACACGGTCTTGCCGTTCCCGCGCGGCCCCACCAGGACGACGTCGTGCGGCGGCGAGCTGCCGCCGATCAAGTCGGCGAGGCACGTGGACAACACCGCCTGCTCCCGCTCGCGCCCGGTGAGCGCCGGCGGAACAGCGCCCGTGCCGGGCGTGAACAGCCGCTGGATGGGGGGTGCGTCCATGGCTGACGGTACGCCCCGCTGGACGATTGCGGATTGCCGCGTGCCCGCGCGGACGGATCTCATCCTGAACACGCGAAACGGCGCTTGTCAAGTGTCAAGGGCCGACGGGGGGCGACGCGCCGCGGCGCGGGCAAGCGCCTCGTCATTCCGGTCGAGTCGGCGACCGGCGCCATGCGGAAAGGTCATCCGCCGCATGGGCGTCGACATGTGACACCCCCGCCGCGCGCGGCCGGGTGTACCATCGCGTCAGGCAGGAGTCGCGCGGGGACGGACTGCGAGATGGAAAGGGGATTCGCGGCCATGACCCTGGTCGGTCCCGGAGGCCGGCGGCCCACGGGCTTCCGCCGCCGGCCCGCGCCCCGGGGTCCGCGTCCCCGCGGACCCGCGCCCGCCGGTTCCGGGCGTTGCGCCGGACCGCGGACGAGGAAGCCGGGGAGAGGCGCGTGACGCCGCCGCCGCCGGCCGTTCAGCGGCTGCTGTCGCCCCTCGTCGAGGTGCGGCGCGAGGAAGCGGGATCCCTCCTGCTGATGTTCCTCTACTCGTTCCTCGTGATGACCGCCTACAACATCGTCAAGCCGCTCACGCGCGCGCAGTTCATCGGCGAACTCGGCGCCGACAACCTGCCGTGGGTGCTGCTGGTCTCCGGGGTGCTGGTCGGCGTCGTGATGCAGGCCTATGCGCGGGGCGCGGCCCGGCTGCCGCCGAAGGCGGTCGTCGCGGTCACCCAGATCGGGTTGGCGGCGCTGCTGATCGGATTCTGGGCGGCGTTCCGGTTCGGCGTCACCGGGACCGCGGTGGCCTTCTATCTGGTCGGGCAGATCCTCGGCCTGCTCCTCATCAGCCAGTTCTGGATGCTGGCCAACGACGTCTACGACGCCCGCCAGGCGAAGCGGCTGTTCGGTTTCATCGGCGGCGGCGCGAGCCTCGGCGGCATGACCGCGTCGGCGGTGGTGGTCCTGGCCGTCGACGCCGTCGGCGCGAACAACCTGCTGCTCGTCAGCAGCGTGCTGCTCGCCGCCTGCGCCGGCGTCGTCACCACCGTCCTGCGGCGGGCGGGCGGCCTGCCGGCGGCGGGCGCCGCGGCCGGCGGCGAGAATAAGGGGGTCGGCGGCGCCGAGGCGCTACGGATGCTGCGCGGCTCGCGCCACCTGCAGCTCATCGCCCTGATCATCGGCTTCGCGGCCGTCGGCGCCGGCCTGCTCGACCAGCAACTGAACATGGCCGTCGAGGAGGCGGCGGGCGCCGGCGGCGCCGACCGCATCGCGGCGTTCCTCGGCCGGGTGCAGCTCTTCCTGTCGCTCGCCGGGCTGGTCGTCCAGGTCGGCCTGACGAGCCGCATCCACCGGCGCCTCGGCATCGGGTTCGCCCTGCTGATCCTGCCGATCGGGCTGGGCTCGACGGGCGGCCTGATTCTGGTCAGCGGCGCGCTGTGGGCGGCGGCGGCGGGACGCATCCTCGACTCGTCGCTGCGCTACTCGGTGGACAAGACGACGCGGGAGATCCTGTTCCTGCCGCTGCCGGCCGACCTGAAGCATCGGGCCAAGCCGTTCATCGACGTCACCGTGGACCGGTTCGCGAAGGGCCTCGGCGCGGTGCTGACGCTGGTCCTGATCCAGCCCTGGGGTTTCGGGCTGGCCTGGCGGCAGCTCAGCTGGGTGAGCCTGGCCGTCACCGCGCTGTGGGTGGGCGCGGCGTTGCGGGCGCGCCGGCAGTACCTGGCGTCGTTCCGGCAGTCGATCGCGCGGCAGGGCGTCCTGCCGGCGGAGGTGCGGCTGAACGTGGCGGACCTCTCCACGGTGGAGACGCTGGTCGCCGAGCTCGCCCATCCCGACGAGCGGCGGGTGCTCTACGCGATCGACGTCCTGGAGTCGCTCGACAAGCGCCACCTGGTGACGCCGCTGCTGGTCTATCACGAGTCGGCCGCGGTGCGCGCCCGGGCGCTGGGCGCGCTGGGCGCGGCGAGCGCGGACCTCGCCCTGCGCTGGGCGCCCGCGGTCGAGCGGCTGATCTCGGATCCGAGCCCCGCGGTGCGGATGGCCGCGGTCCAGGCGCTCTCCGCCATCCGCCACGAAGACGCGCCGGCGGTCGCGCGGGCGCTGGTCGGCGACGCCGACCTCCGCATCGCCGCCACCGCCGCGCTGGTGCTCTCGGGCAGCGCGGAGGCCGCCGACCAGCGCGCCGCGGCGCGGGTCTTCGCCGCGCTCGCGGCCGACGCGCGCGGGGCCGCCGAGGTGCGGCGAGACTTGGCGGCGGCCGTTCGGCAGGTGGACCACCAGCGGTCCCGCGACCTGCTCGCGGCGCTGCTGCAGGACCCCGACCCGGCGGTCGCCGACGAGGCGATGCGGACCATCCGGGCGCTCGGGACGACCGACGCCCGCTTCGCGCCGGCCCTGATCTCCTTTCTCGGCGACCGCCGGCGGAAGGGGGCGGCGCGGGAGACGCTGGTCGGCTACGGGGAGCCGGCCGTGGACCTCCTGAAGCCGGTCCTCCACGACCCGGGCGAGGACGTCTGGGTGCGGCGCCACGTGCCGGAGACGCTGGCGCGCATCCCCTGCCAGGCCTCGATGGACGCCGTCATGGGGCTGCTCGGCGACGGCGACGGCTTCCTGCGGTTCAAGGCCCTGAGCGCGGCCGAGAAGCTGCGCCGCGAGCACCCGGCGCTGACCTTCGACCCGGCCCCGGTCGAGCGGCTCGCCCTGGCGGAAGGCCGCGTCTGGTGCCGCCGTTTCGATCAGCGCCACGCGCTGTTCGAGCGGGGCGGCCTGCCGAAGGACGCCGTGCTCGCGCAGGCGCTGCGCGAAAAGACGGATCGGGCGCTGGACCGGATCTACCGGCTGCTCAGCCTGATCCACGGCTGGCGCGACGTGTCGGCGGCCCGCTGGTCGATCGAGCGCGGCGACGCCCGCGCGCGCGCCGGCGCGCTGGAGTACCTCGACAACGTGCTCGCCGGGCCGCTGCGCGGCGCGCTGCTGCCGGTGCTCGAACCGTCGCCGGGGGACGAGAAGGTCCGGCACGCCCGCGCGGTCCTGAAGACCGGGCCGCGCGACGTGGAGGCGACGCTCGCCGAGCTGTTCGACGACGACGACCCGGTGCTGGCGGCGGCAGCCATCCACCTGGCCGGGGAGCAGGAGGTCTGGACGCTGCGCGAGCGGATCGAAACCGTCCTGGCCGCGCACGACGCCGTGGACCCGCACGTCGTCGAAGCCGCGTCGTGGTCCCTGGCGGCGCACGCGGCGGCCCGGCGGGGGCTTCCCGGACTGCGGCGGGACGCGCTGCCGGCGACCGTGCTGGCGGACCGGATCCGGACGCTGCCGCTGTTCTCCTCGGTGGAGGTCGAAGAGCTGTTCCGCGTCGCCCACGCCGGCCGCCAGACGCGCTGCGCGGCGGGCGCGACGGTGCTGCGGGCGGGGGCGCGGCCCGAGGAACTGCACCTGCTGCTCGAGGGCGAGGCGATCGCGGGGCGGCCGGACGCCGAGACGCGCCGGATCGCGGCCCCGGCGACGCTCGGCTTCGTGGAGGCGCTGGCCGGCGGCGCGGCGCCGGACCTGGTGCGGACGGCCGGACCCGCCCTGCTGCTCACGTTCAGCGACGGCGTGCTGCGCACGCTCCTCTCCAACCACCTCGGCCTCACGCAGGGACTGTTCCGCATGGTGGCCACGGCGGCCGACATACCGGAAGGCCCCGTCCGGAGCGCCGCGCCGGCGGACCTCGACGCCTTCGCCGGAGCGCTCACGGAGGGACAGAAAGGGCTCGCGCTGCGCTGGATCCCGCTGTTCTCCAAGGTCACCGGCGGCGAGATGCGGCACCTGACGGCCATCGCGCGGCAGGAGGACGTCGAGCCGGGGGCCTCGTTCACCGAGCGGACCACGCCGGCCGGCCTGGCGCTCGTCCTGTCGGGCGCGTTCGGGTTGCGGACCGGCGACGGCGAGCGGCGGACGGTCATGCGGGCGGCCCCGGGCGACGTCGTCGGCCAGCGCTCCTTCGCCGGCCTCGACGACTGGGCCTGGCCGGCGCGGCTCGTCGCCACCGACGCCTGCTCGATCCTGTGGATCGCGCGCGACGACTTCTTCGACCTGCTGAGCCAGCGCCCGGCGCTGCTGCGGCAGATCTTCGCGGCCTGGGAGGAATCGTCGCCGATGGAGCGCTACGCCGCCCTGCGCCGGCGGGCCGGGGCGGGGGCGCCGGAATCCGGGGGCAGGGAACGATGAGACCGGGGACGCGGCCGCGGGTCGCCGCGGCCCTGGCGGTTCTCGCGGTCTGCGGCGCCGCGGCCGGCGGCGGCGCGCCCGCCCCGGCGGACGGCGAGGCGCGGATGGTGTTCGTCGGGGACACCGGAACCGGGGACGGCCGCGCCCGGCGGGTGCGCGACGCGATCCGCGACACGGTCGCGGCGGCCGGGGCGTCGCACCTGTTCCTGCTGGGCGACAACGTCTATCCCGACGGCGAGGCGCGCCACGTCGCGCCCCGCTTCCTCGACGTCTACCGCCCCGTCCTCGGTCTCGGCGTGCGCATCCACGCGGCGCTCGGCAACCACGACGTCGGGCGCTGCGCCACCGCCGCGCGCCGGCCGGTTCCGCGCGGCGCGGCGGCCTACGTCCCGTCCCCGCGCTGCCACGCGGCCGCGCACCTGGCGACGCCGGAGTTCGGCTACGTGGGGAACGACCGCTACTACTCGGTCCGCGCGCCGGCCGGCGGACCGCCGCTGGTCGAGGTCTTCGTGCTCGACACCAACACGCTCGGCGCGGACCAGACCCTGCTGGAGGACGGCGACGACGCGGCGCAGCTCGCCTGGCTCGACGGCGCGCTGCGGGCGTCCACGGCCCGCTGGCGGGTGGTCGCCATGCACCACCCGATCCACTCGCCGGCCCGCAACCTCTTCTGGATCTTCGGCCGGCGCGGGCCCGACCGCCGGCTGCGCGCGCAGCTCGAACCGCTGTTCGTCGAGCACGGCGTCGCCGCCGTCTTCCAGGGCCACCAGCATCTGTACGCCCGCCTTCGGCCGCAACGGGGCGTCCGCTACTTCGTGAGCGGCGCCGGCAGCCGCCGGCCCGACGCCTTCGAGCCGGACGGCCGGACCTGGCCGCGCCGCGACCGCGGCCGGTTCAACCACTTCGTCTACGTGCGCGCCACCGCGGAGCGGTTCGAGTATTGCGCGATGGACACCGGGCGCGCGGTCCGCGACGGCGGCGGGTTCGCGCCCGGCGACGCGGACGACACGGCGTTTCCCGCCGGGACCTGCCCCGCCCTCCGGCGTCGGGCGCAGCGCGCGGGGGACGCCGTTCCGGGCGCGGCCCCGTGGCGCCGCCTGCCCCGCGGCGCCGCAACGGGCGGATGGAGTCCGGCCGCGTCTTCCGGTGTAATACGCTTGGCGGAGATGGAGACGCGATGAACGTCCGGCGCGTCCTGGCCGCCGTGGCCGCCGCCGGATGCCTGGCCGCGCCGGCGGACGGCCGGACGGAGGACGAGCCGGCGACGCGGGCCGCGGTCATCGCCGCGCGGCAGGCGGCCAAGGCCGAAGTGCTGGCGCCCGAGGAGCCGTCGGTCGGGGAGGCCGTCGTCCGCAAGGTGCAGACGGTCCTTCTCGAATCGCCGGGCGGATGGTATCCGCTGGCGGGCAGCGTCCGGTCGGGCGGCGGGTTCGCGCTCGGCGGCGGCTACCGGAGCTATTACCGCGGCGACGCCTGGGTCGACGTGCACGGGCTGTACTCGATCCGCGGCTACAAGCGGGTGGAGGTGCGCGCGGAGTCGGTCGCGGACTCGCCGGCGCCGGAGCGGGCCGGCTACGAGTTGCGCGCCGGATGGCGCGACCTGACCCGCCTGGCGTACTACGGCGCGGGGATGGAGACGTCCGCCGCGGACCGGACCGACGCGCGGGTCCGGCACGCCTACGCCGGCGGGGCGTTGCGGGCGCGGCCCCACCGCTGGATCCGCCTGCGCGCGGAGGCGGACGTCGAGCGCTACGCCCTCGGGCCGGGGCGCGGCCCGCATCCGTCCATCGAGACCGCGCACGCGGCGTCGGCCGTGCCCGGCCTGGGCGAGACCCTGGCGTTCGCGCGCGTGGGCGGGACCGCGGCGTTCGACTGGCGGCGGTCGCCGGGGTACACCCGGACCGGCGGCTACTACGGCGCGACCCTGCAGACGTGGATCCACCGCGATTCGGCCTACGCCTTCGAGCGGCTCGACATCGACCTGGCGCAGCACGTGCCGCTACTGCGCGAGACGTGGGTGCTGGCGTTCCGGGGACGGGCGCAGTCGATCCTCGACGACGAGGACGTCGTGCCGTTCTTCCTGCTGCCGGCCCTCGGCGGCGGCCGCACGCTGCGCGCCTACGGCACGGATCGGTTCCGCGGCCGCCACGCGCTGCTGCTCTCGGCGGAGTGGCGCTGGACGCCCAACCGGCACTTCTTCGACATGGCGCTGTTCTTCGACGCGGGGAAGGTGGCCGCCCGGCGCGGCGGCCTCGACCTGCGGGGGCTGCGGACCAACTGGGGCGTCGGCGCCCGCTTCCACGGCCCGTCCAGCACTCCGCTGCGGGTGGAGGTGGCGAAAGGAAGCGAGGGATGGGGCTACATTTTCAGCGCGTCGCCCGCGTTCTGACGATCGGGAGCCGCCGGCCCGGCGCCGGCGTCCGCCGGGCGATCGCCGCCGCGGCCGCGTGCGCGGCGCTGGCCCTGACGGCGGCGGCCGGCAGCGGGCGGAAGTTCTACGACGACGATCCGCTCCTCCGCGAGCCGGAGACGCAGGACGCGTCGGGGGTCGCGGCGCGCGACGTCGAGTTGCTGTACGACCTGCCGTACAACCTGTTCGCTCGGCCGGGCGGGTCTGCGGAGAGCATCCGCGCGCAGAACGTCAACACCATCGACGAGGTGCCGGACTCGAGCTGGTTCACGAACCGGATCCTGGCGCGGCCGGTCACGATCGCGGAGCTGCTCCGCGGCCCCAACACCCTCGACGGCGTCGAGCGGCAACGCGGCGTGGTCACCGGCCTCAAGAGCGTCGGCGCGGCCCCCGGGTTCGTGGGGCGGACCGGCGGCGGCGACTTCTGGTTCGTCACCTTCGACGCGGCCGGCCACCCGGAGGCGGCCACCGGCGCGCTGATGGTGGCCAGCAAGCTGTTCTGGGCGCTCGGCTACTGGCAGGTGGAGCAGTACCTGACGGAGCTGACGGCGGCGGACGTCGCGGACGGGATCCGCATCTCCCCCGACGCCACGGTGCGGATGCCCTCCGGCCGGCGCCGCCCGTTGCGGCGGCCGGACTTCGAGGCGGTCCTCGCCCGCGCGCACCGCGGGCCGGACGGGTCCTACCGCATGGTGGCGGCGCGCGGCATTCCGGGCCGGGTCATCGGCGGGTTCCGCTACCACGGGACCCGGCCCGACGACCCGAACGACGTCGTGCCGCACGAGCACCGCCGCGAGCTGCGGGCGCTGAAGGTCTTCGGCGCCTGGACGAACCTGGTCGACGTCAAGGCGGGCAACACGCTGGACACGCTGATCGTCGAGGACGGGAAGGCGCGCGTCCGGCACTACCTGCAGGACGTCGGCTCCACCTTCGGCAGCGGCGCCAACGGGCCGCACGACTGGGACGAAGGGCACGAGTACCTCTTCGAGCTCGAGCCGTTCTGGAAGCGGCTCGTCTCGTTCGGCTTCTGGCTGCGGCCGTGGCAGACGGCGCGCTACGAGGACCACGTCTCCATCGGGCGCTTCGAGGCGGCCGCGTTCGACCCGGACGCGTGGCGCCCCCGCACGCCGAACGGCGCGTTCCTCAACGCCCGCGACGACGACACGTTCTGGGCGGCCCGCCGGGTGACGGCGTTCACCGACGAGATGCTGCGCGCGGTGGTCACCGCCGGCCGGTTCAGCGACCCGGCCGCCGAGCGGCATCTGGCCGACGTGCTCATCGCCCGCCGGGACCGGATCGGCGCGGCGTACCTGCCGCGGATCAACCCGCTGGTCGACTTCACCCTCGACGCCGGCGGCGTGCTGGCGTTCGCCAACGCCGCGGTCGACGCCGGCGCCGCCCGCGCGCCCGGCGGCTATCGGGCCGCGTGGGCGGAGTACGACGACGACACCGGGGAATCGCGTCCGCTGGGCGAGAGCCGCTCGGCGGGCACGCGGCTGGAGGCGCCCGGCGCGCTGCCGGCGCGCCCCGGCGCGTTCGTCCGCGCCGCGGTCCGCGCCGTGGACCCGCCGCGCGCCGCGTGGACCCGGCCCGTGCACGTCTACTTCCGGCGGGCCGCCGCCGGCTGGAAGCTGGTCGGCCTCGAGCGCCTGCCGGAGTAGCCCGCCGGCCGGCGGCCGTGTCACCATGGGCGGCGTGAGACGACGCGCGGGGAACCGTTCCCGGCGGCGAGCGCCCGCGGGCCTCGCCGCGGCGGCCGCGGCCGCGCTGTCGGCCTGCGCCGAGGCCCCGGCGCCGGTCTGCGCGGACGAGCGGGTTCTGAACTACGGCTTCTTCGCCTACTTCGAGCCGGTGAGCTTCAGCGCCGACGGCGCGCCGGGATCGGCCGGCTCCCGCGAACACCGCGGCTAGCGGTCTTGGCGAACCGCGCTTTTCGTGTTATCTTCGCCCCGTGAGCGACAGATCGCGGATCGAGTGGACCGACGCCACCTGGAATCCGATCCGCGGCTGCTCCAAGGTCAGCCCCGGCTGCCGGCACTGCTACGCCGAAACGTTCGCGGAACGATTTCGAGGCGTGCCGGGGCACCCGTTCGAGCACGGTTTCGCCCTGCGCACCGTGCCGGAGAAGCTGAACCAGCCGCTGTCGTGGAGCCGCCCGCGCCGGATCTTCGTCAACTCGGTGAGCGATCTCTTCCACGAAGCCGTGCCGACCGACTACGTCGCCTCCGTCGGACAGGTCATGCGGCGGGCCGGCCGGCACACGTTCCAGGTGCTGACGAAACGCCACGACCGGATGCGGCGCCTGCTCGAAGGCGAACTGCGCTGGATGGGCGCGCTGGCCAACGTCTGGTTCGGCGTGAGCGCCGAGAACCGCCGCCACGGCCTGCCCCGCATCGAAGCCCTGCGCCGGACGCCGGCCGTCGTCCGTTTCGTCTCGATGGAACCCCTGCTTGAAGACCTGGGGGACGTCGATCTGACGGACATCCACTGGGTGATCGCCGGGGGCGAAAGCGGCCCGCGCGCCCGGGCGATGCGGACCGACTGGGTCGTCGGCGTCGAGCGCCAGTGCCGCGAACAGGGAGTGCCGTTCTTCTTCAAGCAGTGGGGAGGCGTCCGCAAGCACGCGACCGGCCGCACGCTCAACGGCCGCACCTACGACGAGTTTCCACCGGACCGCACGGGGACGGCTGACGAGGACCAGCGATGACGGCACGCGATCCGAACCCGTCCTACTGGCTGGAGTACGGTCCGTTCCAGAAGGTCAAGCACGACCTGATCCGGAACTATCTGAATGGATGGTTTCCGAAGCTCGTGCTTGGCACACCAGCTGGTCGAGTGCTGTACGTGGACACTCATGCAGGACGCGGCCGGCACTTGTCCGGCGAAACCGGATCGCCACTGGTCGCGCTCGATACGCTTCTTGGCCATTCCTCCCGCAGGAAGCTGCTCGAAAGGTCCGAAGTCCAGTTCTTTTTCATCGAACGCGATCCCACGAACCTGAAGCGTCTGGATGCGGAACTCGAGGCAGTGGGAAAGCTGCCCGACCGCGTCCAGGTCCGCACCCGCGCGGGCGACGCCTACGCGTTGTTGTCGGGCGTCCTGAACGACCTCCGATCGAGCGGACAACAGATGGCGCCCGCGTTCATCTTCGTCGATCCGTACGGGTTCAAGGTGCCCGGAAATTTGCTGGCGCAACTGATGGCCGCCGGCCGTGTCGAGCTGTTCGTGAACGTGATCTGGCGGGAACTCGACATGGCGATCCAGCAGAAGCAGCCACCCGGACACGGGATGGCAGCTACGCTCGACGACATTTTCGCGGGAAACGATTGGCGCGCGATCGACGGCACGTCCGAGGAACGCATTCGTCGAACGGTTGAGTTGTTGTCGAGCCTGGTTGGAGCGAAGTGGTCCACTCACGTCCGCATGAAGAGCGGAGGCGGCGCCGTCAGATACCTGCTGCTGCATCTGACGAACCATGACCAGGGACGCGAACTCATGAAGGAGTGCATCTGGAACGCCGCCCCGGACGGAGGTTACGAAGTTTTTCAGCGCGACGACCCAAAACAACCACTGCTCATCACGCCGGTACCGGATCTGGAACCGCTGAAGGAATGGCTCATCGAGCGACTGGAGCAACGACCTCGTACGCGGGACGAACTCAAGGACGCAATCAGATCGACACTGTGGCGGCCGACCCACCTGACGAAGGTCGTCAGGCAACTGAGCGCGGATCACGAAATCGAGGACGACCGTTCCGGGACGATCTCGCTGTCACGCAGTCAGCGGCTACCTCTCTGGTGACCGCGGTGACGTCACGCGCCGTGGCGAAGGACCGCCGCCGCCCGAACTACTCGCGTCGTTTGGCCCCGGCTGTCAGGTCAACCAGGGCGGCGGGCACTTCTCGTCCCGCGCCAAGCCCACGCGGGGGAAGGGCGGCGCGCCCCATTCCTTGTCCCGGTTGAATGCGATGCTGTCGCGAAAACACGGAATGAACGCGCTCAGCAACCCGGCGCCCAAGATGACCTGCGTTCGGCCGCGGCTCTCGCGTCCGGCGCTGGCACCATGCACGATCTGCTGCCGGACGAGATTCAGACTATCGAACATGTCGTCCAGAGTGTCCGTGACCACTTCCCGGACCCTGCGGCGGCTGCCTGCCATGTTCGTGGTGATCGCGACGTTCAGCCTCCCGGTCGCCGATCCAATTTTCTTCCGAAAGACGGCATTCCATTCCTCGGGCTTTGTAACACCGGCATTCTCCGGCCACCACCTCTTCCAGAAGGACGGACGCGCCTGTCGCAATTCGAACAGGCGCACGATGTCGTCCTTCTGCCCGCGCAGGATGCCCTGCAACCTCCCCCGGTCATGACTGGCCAGTTTCCGGTGTAGTTCTTGTCGTTTTGTCCAATCTCCACCATCTGGCTTTTCAGTCTCGTACGTTTGGTACGCCGCTTCGTAGGCGATCCAGTAGAACAGGAACCGGAGGTGAGCTTCACCTTCACCGGAGGCTTTCTCCGCGTGGCCGATCCAGGAGTCCATGCGATCGATCCGGCGCCGGTTGTTCTCGGTGTTGGACATGCTCGATTCCTCCAGAAGGTCGGTGGTGTTACGCGCTCGAGCGCCTCCCGCGGCCGAGCCCGCTCGCTCATCCGTCGGAGGACGACTCACCGAGCGGCCGGAGCAACTTGCTCAGGCGCGCATCGGCCGCCCGCCCTTCGGTTTCGGCGCGGGCTCGCCGCGCACGCGCGCCGTCTCGATCCGGAGGCGCATCGCTTCCTTGATCTCCCGGAGCGCCGTCTCCGGCGTGCGGCCGTGCGCCATGCAGCCCGGAAGTTCCGGCGCTTCGGCGATGAACGCGCCATCGTCGTTGCTCCAGTAGAGGACGATCCCGTACTTGAACATCATCCATCCCGAGCCGGTTCGTGCTTCCTCATGATACCTGCTCCCGCACCTGACGAATCACGTCGTCCACGGACTCGACTCACGGCGCCGAGTCGAACGCCGCGGTACCCGGTCCGGCCACCGGCGATTGCGGCGGGCGGGCCTGTTGTACAGTGGCGTCGATGGCCGCCATCCTTCCGCGGCGGGTCTTGCGCTCGGGGCCGTTCGCCCGCCCGGAGGAAGCGCGCATCCGGTCGGCCGCGGCCATGCTGGTGGACCGGCTGCGGCCCGACCAGCTCATCCTGCACGGCTCCGCCGCCCGCGGCGAGATGACCGAACGCAGCGACCTCGACTTCCTGTCGATCCGGGCGGGGTACCCGGAGCCGAACCGGGACCCGACGCAGCGCCGCTGGCGCTGCGCGGAAACCGGCGACGTCGTCGACGTCCTGCTGGTGTCGCGGGAATTACTCGAGAAGAACCGGCTGGCCGGGGGCACGGTCTACGCGGCGGCTCTGACCGAGGGCCGCACGGTCTTCGCATCGCCGGGCATCGAGCCGGTGGCTCTTCATCCGGAAGCCCGGGATGTCGCATCCATGGTGGGCCGCAAGAACGTCAGGACGACCCTGTTCGCGCCGGACAACGCCGCTTATGACCTGAAGCTCGCCGGGGCGTTTCTGCGGAGCGCCGACGTTGCGGCCGAGGAGGCTCCGGAAGCCGGCTGCCGCAACTTGCAGGAGTCCGCCGAGCGGTCGCTGAAGGCCCTCGTCATCGCTTGCGGGCGCCCGGTGGAGCACACGCACAACCTGCGGGATCTGTGGGACCGGGCCGAAGCCGTCCTCGGGGAACGCATCTCGGCGGAAGCCGGCGGGAATCTGCTCGACCTGCTGACGTTGTACGCGGGGCGGTACTCCTACGCCCCCGCGATGCACCACGACCCCGCGGAACTGTACGGCCGGGCCCGCACCGTCGTGGGCGACCTTCACGACTACGCGGCGCGGCGGGTCCCGCCCCTGGCGGCGGCCGCCGAAAAAGCACGCGCGGCCGCCGCGGCCCGTGGCAGGGGGACGTGATGGACAGGATGAATCCGAAATTCAGGGAGTTGCTGAAGACACTGGAAGCCAGGCGCCGCGAGCTGCTGGAGATGCGGCCCGTCACCGCTTCGGGACATTCCGGGCGATACACCGACCGGAGGTGTCTACTTGTTTTCGGAAGGCGAGAAACACCTCTACGCGGGCCGCACCAAGCGGCGTATCGGTGTGCGCGTACGCAATCAGTTCGGCGCGAATTCAAGCGCGGCGTCCCTTCCGTGGCTGATCGCCCGCAAGACTACGGGCAGGACGGCCACGTACAAGAAAGAAGGATCACGCAAGGCCCTGCTCGAGGACCCGGATTTCAGGAAAGCGTACGACGACGCGAGGAAGAGAATCCGCAACATGCACGTCCGGTACGTATCCGACCGCATCCGGTGCGCCAAACGCTGCTGGAGATCTACGTCGCCGTCGCCACCGACGCGGAATACAACGACTTCGACACCCACTGATTCGCGGACTCGTCAGCCGCCGGCAGGCACCGAGGCTGGGCACCAGCCCAGCCCGTCAGGACAGCCAGGGCGGTGCACACTTGTCATCCGGTCCCGAGCCCACGCGCGGGTAAGGGGGCTCGCCCCAGTCTTCGTGGATGTTGGCCTTGATGGCGTCCCGAAAGCAGGGAATGAACGCCTTCAACAGCCAGGCGCCCAGGATGACCTGTGTCAGGCCTCGGCTCTCGGGGCCGGCGCTCGCCCCGTGCGCGATCTGATGGCGGACGATACTCAAGTTGCTGAACAGGTCGTTCAGGGTTGCCGAGATGTCCTTCTTGGCGCCACTGTGAATCGCTTCGTTCAGATGCTTCTTTGCCGATCGAACTCGTTCCCCAAAGGCGGTCTCCCACGCTTTGGGCGTTCGCACTTCCGCATCCTCCTTCCACCTCTTCCAGAAAGACGGATGCGCCTGCCGCAACTCGAGAATCTGCACGACGTTTTCCCGCTGTTCGCGCAAGATGCTCTGAAGCTTCCCCGGGTCATGACGGGCCAGCTTCTTGTGCAGCCGTTTTCGTCTGCCCTCCGCCTTCCAGGTTTCGTACGGCTGGTAGGCGGCCTCGTAGGCGATCCAGTAGAACAGGAACCGGAGATGGGAGTCATCTTCGCCGGAGGCCTTCTCCGCGTGCGAAATCCAGATGTCCATGCGCGCGAGCCGGCGCCGGTTGTTCTCGGTGGTGGACATGGTTGATTGCTCCGTCCGCGAAGATCACGCCTCGTCGCCGGGCAGGAGGACTTCCGCCAGCCGGTCCAGTTTTTCGACGACTTCGGGATGGATCTCGTCCGCCGTCATCCCTTCGGCGAGCAGGTACAGGTCTCTCTTGGGAGTGGGGCGGTCCAGAGTTTCGAGCAGCGGCACGAGAAACTCCTCGCTCGCCTTGATCCGCGTGAGCGCCACGTGGCCGCCGAAGAGATCGGTTCCCTGGGGAACCTGCTCGCGGAACGCCGCGTCCACCTGCTCGCGCAGCAGCGGAAGATTCTCCGGAAACGCGAATCGGCCGATGGCGTTCGGCTGCATGAGGTAGTTCTCGATCTCGTACCGCCGCCAACGCAGCACGACCAGACCGGCGGCGGTCGTCTCGTCCGACTCGTCTCGATTGTCGCCGTCGAGCAGGCAAAGCCCGCGGATGTTCGGAAACGCGGCCCCGAGAGCGAAGAGGTGTTCCCTGGCCTCCCGCAGGCTTCGGCCGCGCAGCCAACGCACGAACGGCCGCTCGAAGAAGCGCCTCGCCGGGTGATCGAGGATGCGCGCCCAGCACGACAGTATTCTCTCGTCCGTCTCGCTTTCGACGTACAGGACGGCGCCGATCTCGCTTCCGAGCAGCAGGTCGGTGGTGGTCAAACGCTTGAGCGCCTCCCGCAGCCGAGCCCGCTCCCCCTTCGTCGCGAGCGGCCGCGGCCGTTCGCCGAAGAAGGCCATCACCCGGGTCGGCTCGGTCGCGTCGATCACGACTTCGGAGTGGGTGGCCACGAGCACCTGCCCTCCGCGCCGGCGGGCCGCGGTTCGGACCCGGTCGTACACCTGTCGCTGCAGGATGACGTGCTGGTGCGCGTCGGGCTCGTCGAGAAGCAACACCGCCGCGGGACGCGCGTACAGGAACGCGAGCAGGAGCAGGACCTGGAGCGTGCCGCTGCCGGCGTTGGTCAGGTCCAGCGGGCGGCGGTGGCCCGGTTCCCGGTACTCGCAGACGATGTAGGGCTGCGCCGGCGAGTAGACGGGCCTTGTCAGCTCGATCCGGAACAGCTCCCGCAGATGGTCCGCGAGCGCCTGCCAGCCTTCGTCGTCCTTCTCGGCGATCTCCAGCAGGAGGTTTCGCAGGATTTCGCCCGGCCGCCCCTGTCCGACCAGCAAGTCCTGCATGCCGCGGTCGCGCCGCGGTTCGTCGCGCTCGATGCCGAACAGCGGCGGCACGTGGACGATGCCGAGCTCCTGGGCCGGCGGCGGCGGGAATCCGCCGATCGCTTCGCGGTCAAGATGGCGGGCGCCGCGGGGCCGCGCGTACATCAGGTCGCGGTTGGCGTACTGGAACTCCATGCCGCAGACCCACGGTTCGTCGCCGGTCTTTCCTTCGACGGAGATCTCGATCAGCCGCCGCTCGCCCGCCATCCCCTTCTGACCGGTGACCTTGCGGTCCTCCCACAACAGGTTCATCTCGCGCAGCGGCACCGCGGTGAAGTCGCCGCGCGTGATGGCCACGCCCGACCGCGCGACCGCCCGGCTCCCCTCGCGTTGCGCCACCCACCGGTCGAGCCCCAGCCTCCAGGCCGCGATGGCCTGCAGCAGGGTCGACTTGCCGGCGTTGTTCGGTCCGGCGAGCACGACCGATTCGGCGAGATCGAACGTCTGGTCCCGAAACCGCTTGAAATGTCGAACCGCGACTCGGCGGATCATGCGACTTCCTCTGGCCGGCCGCTGTCCGGGGCGTCACGAACGTCGAAGGGGCTCACCGAGCGTCCGGCGTTCAGACGGGTCCATTGTACAGTGGCGTCGATGGCCGCCATCCTTCCGCGGCGGGTCTTGCGCTCGGGGCCGTTCACCCGCTCCGGCGAAGCGCGCATCCGGTCGGCCGCGGCCATGCTGGTGGACCGGCTGCGGCCCGACCAGCTCATCCTGCACGGCTCCGCCGCCCGCGGCGAGATGACCGAACGCGGCGACCTCGACTTCCTGTCGGTCCGGGCGGGGTACCCGGAGCCGAACCGGGACCCGACGCAGCACCGCTGGCGCTGCGCGGAAACGGGCGTCGTCGTCGACGTCCTGCTGGTGTCGCGGGAACTACTCGAGAAGAACCGGCTGGCGGGGGGCACGGTCTACGCGGCGGCCCTGACCGAGGGCCGCACGGTTTTCGCATCGCCGGGCGTCGAACCGGTGGCTCTGCACCCGGAAGCTCCGGAGGGCGGATCATCCTCCGATGATCCGCGACCCGGCCCCCGTTCAGGCTCATCTGTCGTTGGAAGAGACTGACGCTGCCCGCCGGCCGGGCGCGTCGGATATAATGCAGGCTCCGGTCGCAACGAACGCGCCCTTAGCTCAGCTGGATAGAGCGTCTGGCTACGAACCAGGAGGCCGCAGGTTCGAATCCTGCAGGGCGCGCCACCTTCCTGTCCCCGGACCCCTTGCCGGAGCTTCCGGTCGCAGGCGCCGCGGCCGCGCGCCGGATGGAAACGGCGGGCCGCCGCCGGTTGCTTGCCGGAGATCCCGGTCCGCGGCCGCCGCCGCCGCGCGCCGCGGCGCCGCGGAAGATCAGGGCGTGAAGATCGCCAGCGCGGCGTCGACCCGCGCGAGGATGCGGAAGGAGTAGTCGTAGCTGCGCTCGACGCGGTGCAGCCGCAGCGAGCCGGCGAGCATGACCCCCTCGGCTTCGTAGAAGGCCTTCGACAACCCCAGTTCCCCGTAGCGGCGGGTCGCCCGGAACACCGAGCCGTCCTGCAGCCGCGAGCCGTAGTTCAGGTCGCCTTCCTCCTTCAGCCACAGGCAGGCCCGCCACAGGATCGCGTGCGCGCGCCAGCCGCGCTTCACCGCGGCGCCGCGCAGGAAGAAGCCGTGGCCGTGCTCGGCGGATTCCGGGGCGGCCCGGTCCGGGACGTGCTTCGACAGCAGGCCCCAGGCCTCGAAGGACGTGGCGTCGAGGAAGTCGACGAGCGGTTCGATCACCACGCCCGGCCCCCCGGCGAAGCTGTCGGCGACCGGTCCCGAGTCGAAGAGCTGGCCGCCCTCGTGGACGACGTGGAACTGGTACCCGAGGGCGATCCGCGGCCCGGCGCCGAACGCCAGCCGGCCGCGCACGCCGGCGTCGAAGCGCTCGCGGTGCTCCGCGGTGTTGAGGCGCTGCCAGTTGATCCAGGCGTCCTGGGCGAGCCGGTCCGACGCCACCCGCCACTGGATTCCGGACTCGTGGGGGCGCGTGAACGCCAGCGTCTCGACCTGCAACGGCGGCAGCAGGCCGTGCGGCCCGCCGAGGTCGGGGGCGGCCAGGAAATCGTGCGGGACGGTGTCGAGGGCGCCGAAGACGAAACGCGACGCTCCGCTCTCGACGGCCAGACCGATGACCGGCCGCCACTGCTCGGCGAATCGGGCGGAGCCGAAGCGGTGGTTCAGGAACACCCCGCCGCGGAGCGTCGCCCGATCCGTCAGCTCGACGTCGACGGCCACCGTGCCGGCCGCCCCCAACAAGGTCTCGCCGTCCCGGAAGGGGCCGAAGAACTCGGTGTTGTCGCCGTACAGCGTGAGGTCGGTCCGCAACGTCGCCGGTTGCTGCGCCGCCGCCGGCGCCGCCGCCAGGACCAGCAGGGCCACGACACCGGCCGCCAGCGACTTGCGCTCACCCCCGCAACGCATGGGCGGCCGGATTATACCGCCCGCGGCCGGCCCGCGCCCGGGGGTGCCGACGCCGGCGCCGCCCACCATCCCGCGCCCGGTCGTCCGGCGCGCGCCCGGTGGGTGGTCGGGAACCCAGGAAGCGTCCGGCGCGGCCCAAGACGTCCGGCGGCGCGCGCCGGGCTGGTCGAGGACCGGCCGGCCGCGGCCGGGCCGGCATCCGTCCGGCGGCGCGCGCCCGGGGCTGGTACCATTACGGAGCACATGCCGCCGCCGAAAGCCGCCGCACCGCGCGCCCGCGTGGCCGGAAAGTTCCTCCGGGTCGGGTCGGAGCGCTTTCTGATCAAGGGCGTGGCCTACGGCACGTTCGCGCCCGACGCCGACGGCTACCAGTTCCCGCCGGCGCCGCGGGTCGCCGCGGACTTCGCGCTGATGGCCTCGTCCGGCGTCAACACCGTGCGGACCTACACGGCGCCGCGCCCGGACTTCCTGGACGCCGCGGCGGAGCACGGGCTGCGCGTGGCGGCGGGCGTGCCCTGGGCGCAGCACGTCGCGTTCCTCGACGATCGGAAGCTGGCCCGCGCCGTGCGGAAGGACGTCGTCCGGGAAGCGCGGCGGCTCGCCCGTCATCCGGCGACCCTGCTGGTGGCCGCCGGCAACGAGATCCCGTCCGGCGTGGTGCGCTGGCACGGCGCCTCGCGCATCGAGCGCTTCCTGCGCGACGTGTACGACGACGCCAAGCAGGCCGCGCCCGACGCGCTGCTCGCCTACGTCAACTACCCGCCGACGGACTACCTGGACCTGCCGTTCTTCGACGTCTGCGCGTTCAACGTGTACCTGCACCGCGGGGACGACCTGCGGGCCTACGTCGCCCACCTGCAGGTCGTCGCCGGAAACCGGCCCCTGCTGCTGGCCGAGGGGGGCGCCGACAGCCTCCGCGAGGGCGAAGCGGGACAGGCGGCGCTCACGGCGGCGCAGCTCCGCATCGCGTTCGAGGAGGGCGCCTGCGGCGCGGTCGTCTTCTCGTGGACCGACGACTGGTGGCGGGGAGGACACGCGGTCGACGACTGGCGGTTCGGCCTGACCGACGAACGGCGCCGGCCCAAGCCCGCCCTGGCCGACGTGGCCCGCGCGTTCGCGGACGCGGGATTCCCGCCCGGCGGCCGCCGGGAATGGCCGAAGGTCTCCGTGGCGATCTGCGCCCGCAACGCCGCCGAGACGCTCGAAGAGTGCCTGCGCTCGGTGGCCGAGCTGGACTACCCGGACTACGAGGTCATCCTGGTCAACGACGGTTCGACCGACGCCACGGGGGAGATCGCGCGCCGGCATCCGGACGTGACGGTCATCGACACGCCGCACGGCGGCCTGAGCGCGGCGCGCAACGCGGCGCTGCATCGCGCCAGCGGCGCCGTCGTCGCCTATACCGACGCGGACGTGCGCGTCGACCCGGCGTGGCTGATCTACCTGGTGCAGCCGTTCCTGCGGTCGGACGCCGCCGGCGCGGGCGGCCCCAACGTGGCGCCGGAGGACGATCCGTGGATGGCGCAGTGCGTCGCGCGGTCACCCGGCGCGCCGACCCACGTCCTGCTCGACGATCGCACGGCGGAGCACGTGCCGGGCTGCAACATGGCGTTCCGCCGCGACGCGCTGCTGGCCATCGGCGGGTTCGATCCGGCCTACCACGCGGCGGGCGACGACGTCGACGTCTGTTGGCGGCTCCAGGCGCGCGGCCGGTCGATCGGCTTCGCGCCCTCGGCGCTCGTCCGGCACCGCCACCGGCGCACGGTCCGGGGCTACTGGCGCCAGCAGGTCGGCTACGGCGAGGCCGAGACGCAGCTCATGGACAACCACCCGGAGCGCTTCCTGAACGGCCACGCCGTCTGGAAGGGGCGCATCTACAGCGCGCTGCCCTTCGTGCGGGCCATCTCGCGCGTCCGCGTCAACGCCGGGGTCTGGGGCACGGCCGCGTTCCCCTCGGTCTACAGCGCGCACATCCCCTCCATGACCTACGTGCCGCACCTGATGGAGTGGCAGGCCGGATCCGTCCTGCTGCTGTGCGCCGCGGCCGCGAGCGCCTGGTTCGGGCACGCGGCGCTGGCCGTCGCGGCCGGCCTGGGCGGCGTCGCCGGGCTGGCGACCACTGCCGCCAAGTGCATCGGCTACGGCCGCCGCACGGACGTGCGCGAGCTCCCCGCCGTCGGCCCGTTGGGTTTCCTAGCGAGCCGGATCCTCTACCGCGCGACCATCGCCTGGCTGCACCTGCTGCAACCGATCGCGCGCGGTTGGGGCCGTTTGCGAGGGAAGCTCTGGCCCCCGGAGGTCGGCGCCCGGAAGGCCGCCGTCCGGGGCCGCGGCGGCGGCGAGCCGCTCGGGATCGGCCGGGCGGTCCGCCTGATGTGCCGCGGGCAGGACCGGATGGAGCTCTGGAGCGAGCGCTGGGTCGACCGCGCCGACCTGCTGACGCGCATCACGCGCGAGCTGCGGGCGCGCGCCGTCGGGCGCGCGCTGGACGCGCACGACACGTGGCAGCAGGAACGCGACCTGGCCGTGGCCACCGGCCGCTGGGGCTGGCTCGATCTGCGGACGCTGCTGGAAGAGCACGAAGAGGGGCGTTGTCTCTTCCGCGTCGGCGTGCGCCACCGGCTGGCTCCCCTGGGCGCCGCGGTGGGGATGCTGATCGGCGCGGGACTCGCGGCGAGCCTGCTGCTCGACGCCGGCCCGGCCGCGGCGCTGTTCCTCGGCGGCGGCCTGACTGCGGCGGCCGCCCTGTGCCGCCGGATCGCGCGGGTCGAGGCCGGCGTGCGCGCCGTGGTCGAGGAGGTCGCGGGCCGGCGCGGCCTGCTGGTCATGCGAGGAAAGGACCTGGCCGCCCGGGTTCCGGCGGGACCCGATGCGGCGCGCCCGTTCGTGCGGCGCCCGCCGGTGGCCGGCGGCCCGGAGCCGGCCGCGGGCGCGGAAGCCGAGCGCGCCGAGGTCTTCGACCTGCAGCCGTCCGGGGAACGCCAGGAGTCCGCGCCGTAAAACGGCGCGGACTCCTGTTCGGAAAGGATGGGCGCCGAGCGGAGCCGGCAGGCGACGATTGGCGGGCGGGGTCTGCGCCGTAGAACGGCGCGGACTCCCGCGGGCCCGGATGGGCGCCGAGCGGAGCCGTCAGGCGACGATTGGCGGGCCAGGCCGACGCGCCCCGGCCGCCGGCCGGTCATCCGCGCCGGCCGGGCTTACGCGCGCCAAGGCGCGCCGGCCGCCCTTGGATCGACCGCCGCCGTCTGCCGAGGACGAGCCCCTTCATCGTGGATCCCGATCATGACGGCCGGCACGCTCGGGCGCGGGGACGGCGAGTCGATGCTCGATCACGAGGCGTACATGCGCGAGGCGCTGGTGGAGGCCGCCAGGGCGATGTCCCGCGGGGAAGTGCCGGTGGGGGCGGTGGTGGTCGCCCCCGCCGGACGGATCATCGGCCGGGGATGCAACCACCCCGTCGGCGGAGTCGACCCGACCGCCCACGCGGAGGTCGCGGCCCTGCGCGACGCGGCCCGCCGATCGGGAAACTACCGTCTCACCGGGGCCGCCCTGTACGTCACCGTCGAGCCGTGCCTCATGTGCGCCGGGGCCCTGGTGCACGCGCGCATCGGCGCCCTCGTCTACGGCGCCCCGGAGCCGAAGGCGGGCGCCGTGCGCTCCACCGTGCGCGCGCTCGACCACCCGGCCCTGAACCACCGGGTGGAAGTGGTCGCCGGCGTGCTCGAGGCCGACTGCCGCGCCCTGATGCAGGCGTTCTTCGGCGCGCGAAGGCGCGCGGGGCGGAAATCGTCCGGCCGCGGCCGCCGGGACTGCCCATGAAGACCGCCCGAGTCGAAGCGCACGCGGAGTCCGCCGCGGTCCGGCGACCCGGGCGTTACAATAGGGGGACGGAGAGGTACCGAAGTGGTCGTAACGGGGGCGCCTCGAAAGCGTCTTGTCGGGAAACCGGCACGTGGGTTCGAATCCCACCCTCTCCGCCACCGGATTCCGCCAACTCATCGACAACTCGACCTCGGCGGCGTGCCCCTCCGCGCGCCGGCTGATAGACTGTCGACGGCATCGGGTTCCGAAGGGCGCGCCGGGACGTCCGGGGCCGCGCGGGGCGGCCCGCGCGGCGGCGGCGCGCCGGGTTCGGGGCTCCGATGGGCGCGGAGAGATGTCCGAGCGGTTGAAGGAGCACGCTTGGAAAGCGTGTGCAGGGGTAATCCTCCTGCCGTGGGTTCGAATCCCACTCTCTCCGCCATCGGTGAACCTTGTCCGGTGTGCTCGCCGCACCCCGTAGAGAGGTCGTGTCCGAAGGGATCATGGAAGCGGCGCTGACGATCCTGACCGTCCCCCTCCTGGCTCTCGTCGTCTCCTGCCTCGTAGTTCCCGCGGCCGTGCGCCTCGGTCGTCGCCGGCGGTGGGTGAACGGTACCGACGGCCCCGGGTCCGACGCGCCGGACGTGCCCCGGACGGGGGGCCTGGCGGTGGCGGGCGGCCTCGCGGCCGGGTGTCTGGCGGCGCACCTTCAGGGGGGGCTCCCCGTGTCGGCCGGAATGCTCTCCTTCGTGTCCGCCGCCGCGGCCGTCGGCGCGATCGGCCTGCTGGACGACGTCCGCGGCTGTTCGATCCGCGCGAGGCTCTTTTGGCAAAGCGCGGCGGCGAGCGCGGTCGTCGGCGCGGGATACGCGCTCGGGGGGGTGGACACGCCCTTCGGCCCGGTCGCGGCCGGGGACGGGACCCTCCTCGGCCTGGCGGGCGCGATCGTCGCGGTCGGCTGGCTGGTCGGCGTCACCAACGCCGTCAACTTCCTGGACGGCCTCGACGGTCTGGCCGGAGGGTTGGCCGGCATCATGGCCGCCGGCCTCGCCGCGATCGCCGCGCTGCAGGGCGATGCGGCGTCGACGGCCGTGGCGCTGGCGTTGTTCGGGGCGTGCGCCGGGTTCCTGCCCTGGAACTGGAAACCCGCCCGCGTCTTCCTCGGGGACACCGGTTCGCTGACCACCGGTTTCGTGCTGGCGTGGCTCGCGCTGAACGTCCAGACGGGCTCCGGCGCGGCCGGCCCCGTCGCGCTGCTCGTGCTGGGCCTGCCGGTGTTCGATGCGTTGCTCGTCATGCGGGAACGCTACCGCGAGGCGCCGGACCGCCCCTGGCTGACGCGCGTTCGGCGCGTGTTTCAGGGGGACCACCGGCACGTCCATCACGTCCTGCTGGCCGACGCGAGCCATCGAACCGTGGTGCTGACCCTGTACGGCGTCGTCGCCTTGTCCTGCGGCGCGGCGGCCGTGGCCGTCCACCGCGGCGACGCGTACCTGGCCCTGGGCGCGGCGGCGATGCAGTTCGCCCTGCTCGTGCTGGCGCGCAACGGACGCCGGTACCGCGTGAAGCGGAGGTCGGCCGCCGACGCGCGGGACGAAGCGGTCCGCACGGGCGTCGTGCTGGAGCGTTGAGCTGCGCGGCGCCGTTCTTGATCGGACCCGCGGCGCGGCGTACACTGGGGCGTCCGCGCGCGGTGACGGGTCGCGCCGCGGCTCGGAACCTGTGCAATCTCGGCCTGCGAACCGCGTCAGGGCCGGAAGGCAGCAGCGCTAAGCAGTCACCGGGATGTGCCGCAGGCCTTCCGAGTCGCGGCGGGGCCCGTGCCCGACGGGCCGTCGCCGCGGGCGGCGCCACGCCGAACGATCCCGGGCGACGGATGGCCTACCAGGTTCTCGCGCGCAAGTACCGGCCGCAACGCTTCGATGACGTCGTCGGGCAGCAGGCGGCCACGAAGACGTTGCGCAACGCCCTCGCCCGGGGGCGGATCGCGCAGGCGTTCGTGTTCGCCGGTCCCCGCGGCGTCGGCAAGACGACGACCGCCCGGATTCTGGCGCGCGCCCTGAACTGCGCCGGCGGGCCGACGCCGGATCCGTGCGGGACGTGCGACGCCTGCGTCGAGATCGCCGAGGGGCGCGACATCGACGTGCTGGAGATCGACGCCGCCACCCACACGCAGGTGGAGAACGTCCGCGAGGTGATCATCGCCGGGCTGGCGACGACGCCGGTCCGGAACCGCTACAAGGTCTACATCATCGACGAGGTCCACCAGCTCTCCAGCCATTCGTTCAACGCGCTGCTGAAGTCGATGGAGGAGCCGCCGCCGCACGTCACGTTCATGATGGCGACGACGCAGCTCGAGAAGATTCCGGAGACGATCCTGTCGCGGTCCCAGGTCTACGAGCTGCGCACGATCGGCCGGCAACGGATCGCCGAGCAGTTGCGGAAGATCGCCGACGCGGAATCGGTCGCCGTCGACGACGCGGCGCTCGGCCTCGTCGCCCGCGCCGCCGACGGCAGCATGCGCGACGCCCAGAGCGCCCTCGATCAGGTGATCGCCTTCGCCGGCGAACGGATCGGGGTCGAGGACGTTTCGACCGTGCTCGGTCTGATCGGCCGCGACCCGGTGCTCGACGCGGTGGCCGCGGTGGCCGACGAGGACGCGGCCGCGGTCTTCACGCTCGTGGGGCGGTTCGTCGAAGCGGGATACGACTTGCGGCTCGTCTGCCGCGAACTGTCGCGCGCGATCCGCGATCTGCTGGTCCTGTCGATAGACCCGTCGCGGGCCGACGACCCCGAGATCGCCGGCGAAGGCGAGCGCGGCCGGCTCGTCGAGCTCGCGGCACGGTTCTCGCGAGAGGATCTGCTGCGGGCGTTCGACGCCATGACGCGCGCCGAGGCCGAGATCCGGACCGCGTCGCCGCCCCGCTACCACCTCGAGATGGCGTTGCTGCGCTGGATGCACCTGCGGAAGCTCGTGCCGCTGGCCGACCTGCTGCAGGGACGCGGTCTGCCGGCGCGCGCGGCCGGAAGCTCCATCGCGCCGCCGCGCGAATCCCCGCGCGAGCCGGCGCCGCGCCGGGCGGCCGCGCCGCCGCCGGGCGGCCGGCGCGCGGAGCCGGGCGGTTCCGCCCCCGCGCCGGCGGACGGCGGCCCGGAAGAAAGACTGGTGGCGGAGATCAAGCAGGCCAATCCGGTGTTTCACGGCATGGTCGTCGTTCCGGCGCGGCGGATCGAGCTGCGGGGCGACCGCCTGGTCTTCACCTTCCCGGCGGACCGGCGGACGGCGGCCGCGCGGCTGAAGGCGAAACGGGAATGGGTGGCGGAAGTCGCCTCGCGCGTCGTCGGCCGGCGGCTGACGGTGGAGGCGGCGCAGGAGCCGGCCGCCCCCGGGCCGGCGGGGGGCGGTCCGGGGACGGGAGCGCCCGGGGCCGGCGGGGCGGTCGGCGCGGAGGCGGCGGCCGTGGCGGCCGAGCCGCCGGCCGGAGCGCAGGTGGCGCCCGCGTCCGGCGCGTCGTCGGACGGCGGCGCGTCGTCGGACGGCGGCGCGGCCGCGGGCGGGCCGTCGGCGGAACAGCGCGAGCGCGCGCTCGGCGATTCCATGGTGAAGGCGATGCTGGAGCTGTTTCCGGCGGAAATCACCGACATCGAGAGCATCTGATGAACATCCAGCAAATGATGAAGCAGGCGCAGGAGATGCAGGAACGCCTGCAGCGCGAGCTGGCCGCCACCGAGGTGGAGGCCACGGCGGGCGGCGGCATGGTGACCGTCGTCATGAACGGCGCCAAGCAGTTGCGCGCCGTCACCATCGATCCGGAGGTCGTCACCCGGGACGACGTCGAGATGCTGCAGGATCTGATCGTCGCGGCGGTCAACGACGCCCAGCGCAAGGTCGACGAGGTGGTCGCCGGCCGGATGGGAGGCATGATGGGCGGCCTGCGGATTCCGGGACTCGGAAGATGACGGAGCCGGGCCCCCTGCAGGCGCTGGTGGAGCAGCTCCAGCGGCTGCCCGGCATCGGCGCCAAGGGCGCCCAGCGCCTCGCGTTCCATCTTCTGCGGCAGCCGCGGGACGACGTGGACGCGCTGCTCGAAGCCATCCGCGACGTCAAGGAGCGGATCGCCCATTGCTCCATCTGCCACAACGTCACGGACACCGACCCCTGCCACTATTGCACGCACGACGGCCGCGACCGCGGCGTGATATGCGTCGTGGAGGATCCCCACAACGTCACCGCGGTCGAACGGACGAAGGAGTTCAACGGCGTCTACCACGTCCTGATGGGGGCGCTGTCGCCGTTGCAGGGGATCGGGCCCGACGACCTGCGCGTCAGGAGCCTCGTCGAGCGCGTAGGCGGCGGGGAGGTGGCCGAGGTCATCCTGGCGACGAATCCCAACGTCGAGGGAGAGGCGACGGCGATCTACCTGGCGAAGCTGCTGAAACCGCTCGGAGTGCGCGTCAGCCGGATCGCGATGGGACTGCCGGTGGGGAGCGACCTCGAGTACGCCGACGACGTGACCATCCACAAGGCCCTGGAAGGCCGGCGCGAGCTGTAGGGGCACGCCAATCGCCGCACCGTCTACGGCGCGGACTCCCGGCCGCCGCCGGGCGCCGCCAGGCTCTCGAGCACGCGCGCCGTCGCCGGCGCGCGCCGTTCCTCCCGCGCCGGGCCGACGTCGGCCCGCAGGCGCGCGAGGCCGTCCTCGTCGTCCACGTCGTACCAGGCCGGGAGCCGCTCGACGCCCATCCCGGCCCGCGTTGCGGCGCGCACGGTGTCGTCGAAGGCGGCCGGCGAGCCCCAGCGGACGTCCGTGAACAGATCCGGAACCGCGGCGCCCGGCTCGGGCGCCTGCAAGCCGATCAGGTAGTAGCCGCCGTCGGCGGCCGGTCCGAGCGTCACCGCCGCGGGTTTCAACCGCGCCAGCGCCTCGGCGACGTGGGCGCCGGGCAGCGTCGGCAGGTCCGAGCCGACGATCACCACCCTGGCGAAGCCCGCCGCGAACAGGTCCTCGAACAGGTGGCGTTCGCGCGCGCCCAGGTCGTCGCCGCGCTGGGCGAGCAGGTCGGCTTCGTCGATGCCGAGCCGGGCGAATCCGTCCGTGCCGCCGTCGGGCGCGTACGCGACCCGCACCGCGGCGTCCGGGAGCGCGCGGCAGGCGGCCACCGTGTCCGCCAGGAACGCCGCGTAGAGCCGCCGCCGGTCCGACTCCACCGGGATCGCCCGCCGCAAACGGCTCTTGGGCGCCCGGGCGCCCTCCGGCGCCCGGGCCATGATCGCCACCACCGACGGTCCCGGCGTCCGGGCCGGGAGCCCGGCGGCGGAGAATCCGCGGCGCACCAGGAGCGCCAGGCCGGCGGACGTCCAGACCAGCATGCGCGCGGTGCGCGTGGTGGCGAGCGTGACGCCGGTCGTTTCGCCGAACCCGAGCAGCGCGGCGACCCAGGCGGCGCCGGCCTGGTCGACACCGATCCGCAACGGGACCACCTTGAAGACCACGGTGACGACGCGGTTCGCGGCTTCGAAGACGAATGCTTCCACGAGCGTCGGCGTCCGCCCGGAGAGGGCCGCGAGCACGACGAAGACCTCCGCGACCGCGAGGACGTGGAACGCCGTCTCGAGCGCGGCCACGGACAGCACGCGCGGCCACGTGCGCGGATAGGCCCGGTGGACGCGGGTCTCGGCGTCCTCGACGCGCGCCGCCGCCCGCTCCAGGAAGGCCGACTTTCCACTCGCCTTCGCGAGCCGGCGGAACGCCGCGCCGGCCAGCCGGACGCGGCGCCCGATGAGCCAGTGCGCGCTCCCGGCCAGCAGGACGAGCGCGGCCAGCGGCGGTCCGATCGCGAGCCAGTCCGACGCCGGACGCCGGACCACCAGGATCCCGGCCGCCGCGCCGGCGCCGACCACGACGGCCGTCGACAGGGCGTAGAAGAGGGTCTCTACCGCCAGGGCCGGCGCCGTGACGCCGACGGAAGCGCGCCGCCGCAGGTACAGCACCTTGACCGGTTCGCCGGCGACGAAGCTCAGGGGGGTGAGGTTGGACGCGGCGTCGCCGGCGAGGAAGGCCGCCGCCAGGCCGCGCCGGCGGAGACCATGTCCCGCCGGCAGACACCGGAACCAGGCCAGCGCCCGCGCCGCGAAGCGGAGGCCCGACAACGCGAGAACCAGAACGAACGTCCCGCCGAGCTGCCGCATCCGGCCGGCGACCTCCGCGGCGCCGGCCTCGCGCAGGTAGTAGGCGAAGAGCGCCAGCCCGCCGAGGGCGGCGAGGAGGCCGATCGCGCCGGGGCGCCGGCGGGACGCGGTGGCGGGCGTGCGCATGAAGCGTGGGGGAGCGCCGGGGACACCATCGGCGGCTCGCTGCCATAATCGACGGGTGATGGAGTCGGTTTCCCTCCAGTTTCCCGTCGCCGTCATTCTACTCGGCGGCGGACTGGTGGCCGGCTTCGCCGGGTACCCGCTGCTGCGGCCGCTGCTGGCGCTGTACGGCTTCATCGGCGGCGTCATCGTCACGCCGACGTTCACCGATCAGCTCGAAGGGTGGTGGTTCATCGCGGCGACGCTGGCGGGCGGACTCGCGGGGGCGGCCGTCGCCCTGGCGGTGTACCTCGCGACCGTGGCGATCCTCGGCGCCGGCGTGGCGGCTTTCCTGGTGCAGCTCGCCGTCGAGGGCGACCCGCGGGTCTGGATCGTGGTCGCCGCGTGCGTGCTCGGCGCGCTGACGTCGCTGCTCGTCCGCCGCTACGTCGTGATCCTCGCGACAGCGTTCGCCGGGGGCTGGACCACCCTCGTCGGCGGCCTGGCGCTCTCGCGGCACGAGGCCGCGACGGCCGCGACGGCGGGCGACGTCTCCGGGTTGTTTCCGCTCGTGCCGCTCGCCGGGCAGGAGGCTTTCGCGTCGGGCTGGCTGGTCCTCGGCCTGCTCGGATCGGTCGTGCAGCTTCTCGCGTCGAGGCGGGTACGGGCGGACGACTGACCGCGCCGGACCGGGAACGGTCCGGGGAAATGGCTCCTCAGGCTGGACTCGAACCAGCAACCCTCCGGTTAACAGCCGGATGCTCTGCCAATTGAGCTACTGAGGAACACGCAAGGCCCGAGATCATACCATCTTCGGCCCGCGGACGCCGGTTTCGCCGGTTTCGCGGCTTCCGTCGGGGCAACGTCTCCACACGGACTGGCCTCGGCTGTTGCAGCCTTCGGCTCCAGGATTCGAGTCTCCCCAGGTCCCCTTGGGGGGCACAGGCTGTCCTCGGCTGTTGCCGCGCGTTCCCCTGGAGACAGCGGCCCGCGATGGGAGTAGGATGGTCCGGTGACCTTCACCGCGCTCCGCCGGCGGGCGGCCGGCGGGATGCGCCGCGTGGCCGCGCCGGTCGCCGCGGCGGCCGTCTGGGGGCTCTGCGCCGCGCCGGCCGAGGCCCAGTGGCGGCTCTACGTCCAGGCGTTCGAGCGGGGAACCGGCGCCATCGTGACCGATCTCGAAGTGCCGGAAGTGATCGTCCGCGAGGACGGCGCCGCCCTGCCGGTGGTCGACGTGCGGCCGGCCAACCTGCCGATGAAGCTGGTGGTCCTGGTGGACAACAGCCGCACGGCGGCGCGCGCGTTCGATCGGGTGCGCGACGGACTGCGGAGCTTCTTCGGGCGTCTGCCCAACCAGGAGGTGTCGCTGCTCACCCTTGCGCCCCGGCCCCGCTGGCAGGTGCGGGGAGGCATCGAGCCGGAGGAGATCGAAGCCGGCCTGCGCCGGATGGAGCTCGGGGGGAGGTCGATGCGGCTCGTCGACGGCATCGAGGAGGCCAGCGCGTGGATCGCCGAGGACTCGGGGCCGCACCGCCCGGTGATCGTGCTCGTCGCCTCGTCCGGCCGCGACCGGAGCGACGATCCCGCGGAGAGGTTCCTCGACGTGGCCCGGCGGCTGCTGCGCCAGGGCGTGACCGCGCACACGCTGCTCATGCTGCCCCCGAACCCGGCGTCGCTGCAGCGGCGCGTGTCGCCGGCCGAGGCGATCGGCCGGGACCTGGAGAAGTTCACCGACGGGTCCTACGCCACCGTCTTCCTCGGCTCGCGGCTGGAGAACCCGCTCGCGACGTCGCGAGCCGCATACGGAGCCGGAACCGGGAGCTGTCGAGACAGCACGTCGTGCGCTTCGAGCGCCCCGGCGACCTGCCGCCCGGCCGGATTCAGGTGGACGTCCTCCGGTTGGGGCTGCGCTACGTGGTGTCGGCCAGCGGCCGGCTGACCGAATGAAAGGAGCGGCGCCCCGCGGGAGGGCGCCGCGGAGGAGAAGCCGACATGCCTGAAGCGCGTTTCCCGGCGATCGGCGCGGCGGCGCTGCTGACGATGACGGGCCTTGCGGCCGCGGCGCAGGAGCCGCGGGGCGGGGAAGCCGCGGCCGGCCCCACGTTCGCCCGCGACGTCGCGCCCATCGTCTTCGAACACTGCGCGAGCTGTCACCGGCCGGGCGACGTCGCCCCGATGTCCTTCCTGTCGTACCGCGAGGTGCGGCCGTGGGCGCGGGCCGTCCGGGACAAGGTGGTCTCGCGCGAGATGCCGCCCTGGCACGCCGCGCCCGGGGGCGTGCCGATCCGCAACGTGCGCTCGCTCCGCCAGGAGCAGATCGACACCGTCGCCGCGTGGGTCGACGCGGGCGCGCCGCTGGGCAATCCCGCCGATCTGCCGCCGCTGCCCGTCTTCACGGCGAACGAGTGGCATCACCCGAGCGGCCGTCCGCCCGACGTCGTCCTGGAGCTGCCGGTGGTCATGGAGATCCCGGCCGACGGCGAGCTGCCGTACTACAACGTCTACTCACGGATCCCGTTCGCGGAGGACGTCTTCGCCGAGGCCGTCGAGATGCTGCCGGGCAACCGGTCGGTGGTCCACCACATGAGCGCCCACGTGACGACCCTGCCCGCGGGGACGGCCGTCGTCGACGGCGTGCCGCGCCTCGACGGGCGGCCGCTGAGCGCCGAGGAGATCCGCGCGGCGAGCGGCCGGGACTCGAACGTGCTCGGGGCCGGCGCGGCGAAGCTCATCTGCTTCGTTCCGGGCCGCGGGTTCGAGATGTTCCACGACGGGGTCGCCAAGCGGGTGCCGGCAGGGAAGTTCCTGCGCTGGAGCCTGCACTACAACGTGACCGGCCGGCCGGAGACGGACCACTCCCGCATCGGCATCTGGAAGGCCGCCGGCCCGGTCACGCACGAGATGCTGTCGCGCACCATCGGGAGTCCGCTGCCCACCGCGCCCGGCCGGACCCTGCCGGTGACGGTCAACGGCGAGGACGTGCCGCGGCGCGCCGTGCCGCCGATTCCGCCCCACGCCGACGACTGGGAGATCGTCATGCGCACGGACGTGGCCGAGCCGATCACGTTCTACGCCATCTCGCCCCACATGCACCTGCGGGGGAAGGACATGCGGTTCCTCCTGCGGTGGCCGGACGGCCGCGAGCAGGTGCTGCTCGACGTCCCGCGCTACGACTTCAACTGGCAGACCGAGTTCGAGCTGGTCGACCCGTTGCGCATCCCCGGCGGAAGCACCCTGATCGTCGAGGGCCACTACGACAACTCGTACCGCAACCGCTACAACCCGGCACCGCACAAGGAGGTGTACTGGGGCGAACAGAGCTGGGACGAGATGTTCGAGGGCTGGATCAAGTACTCCATCGACAGCCAGGACCTGACCGCCGCGGCCACGGCGGAGAGCGGGGAGGAATAGCGGTTGCCGGACCCCGCCGGCCGTTGCGCGGGCCTCGGCCGCGGTCCGCACCGCCGCCGCGTCGGGGGGAATAGCGGTTGCCGGACCCCGCCGGCCGTTGCGCGTGGCGAAGAGCGGTTTGCCGGACCCCGGCCGTTGCGCGGCCCGCGCGCGTCGGTCATGCCCCGCATCCGACACCACCCCGGCAACGGCCGCCGGGAACGAGCCGGTGAAGAGTTGCGGAGCAATGGCGCGGGCGGCCCCTCGACGCGCCGTCCGGCCGTCCGGTCTCCCGGCCCGTGGTGTTATAAAATGTCGGGCGAGCACCGGGACGGGAGGGAAGACGATGAGGAGAATTTTCACCTTCGCCGTCGTTCTGTTCGCCGTCGTTCCGTCACTCGCGCCCGTGGCGGACGCGCAAACGCGGGTCGAACGCGATGCGTTCAACAGGCTGGCGCGCACCGTGCGGGCGGCGCAGTCGAACCCTTCGCCGCAACGGCTCGCCGACGTGCGGCACGACGTCGAACGCGCCTGGTCCGTGTTCCTGTATCAGGAAGAAATAAGGGACACGGCGACGATAGTGGATATATTTCTAGGCCTCCGACACCGATGGTGCGTACGCTGCCTGTCTGCCGCGGCGGATGCGATGGTGGAAGCGGCGAACGGCCTTGAATCACTGACGCCGCGGTTCATTGGATTCGACGTTCGCCACGACGCCATGTTGCAGCGGCTGGGTTCCGCGAAACTGGCGGCGATTCGGATTCAGGACCGTGTCCTTCGACATGCATCGACGTGTCGGATATTCGGCTGTGTGATGATGGTGGAAGAAACAAACCTCTTCGACCAATCACTGCAACGGTTGGTGAGCACGGCCGTCGCCGTGGCGGGTGGTCTGGCGTCCCATGGGCGGCGTGCGGACGCCGAATCGGATACGGCGCGCGTTCCGCTGGCGAACATCGAAGCGCCGCCGGCAATAACGCCGCCGGTACTGATGACGACGCCGGCAGCACCGCCGCCGCCGGCCGTGGAAACGGATCGGGTGACGCTTCAGGACTGGGAAGATGCCGTCATGCGCGCCCTGCGCGAAGCGGAACGGGAAGCGCGCGCGGTTCGGGCGGCGGAATACTTCGAGGATTCGCACCCGCATTGTATCCGCGGCGACGAGGCGGCAAGCCGCGTGCTGGACCTTCTGCGGGACGGCGGCTACCACGGATTCCGGCCCGGCGATGCTCGGCGGGTCTTCGTGAGCGAGCACGGCGCGACGTGGCGGACGATCAACGCGATGCTCGCCGAATGTCCACGCAAGCCGCAACGGTGAACGCCGGCGGCGGAGGCGCCCGGCTGCCGTTGCGCGGCCCGCGCGTGTCGGTCATGCGTCCGCGGCGAAACCCGGCCGCCCAACGTCCGACACCGCCCCCGCAACGGCCACCGGGAACGAGCCGGCGCACCAACGGACGAAAAGCCGGCCTGACCCCGACGTCGGCGGCTTGCGGGACCGCGCGGTCCCGCGGCGCGGGTCGTTTCGAGGAACGCTCCCGGCGGGCCGGTGAAGCGGCCCCGCTTCGCGCGCAGAGCGGGGTAGCGCGCCCACGCGGCGGCTTGCGGGACCGCGCGGTCCGCGGCGCGGGTCGTTTCGAGGAACGCCCCCGGCGGGCCGGCGAAGCGGCCCCCGCCGGGGGCGCAGAGCGGGTAGCGCGCCCACGCGCCGAGCGGCCCCGCGGTCGGTCCCCGGGGCGACGGCCGGCGGACGCGGCGCTCAGTCGCCGACGTGCGGGTCGATGACGGACTGCAGCTTCGCCTTGTCGGCCAGCCCCACGACGGTTTCGACCACCTGGCCGCCCTTGAAGAGCAGCAACGTCGGGATGGAGCGGACGCCGTACTGTCCGGGGGTCGCCGGGTTGTCGTCGACGTTCATCTTGCCGACCGTGACGCGGCCGTCGTAGTCCGCGGCGAGCGCCTCGACGGTCGGCGCGATCATGCGGCACGGACCGCACCACTCCGCCCAGAAGTCGACCAGCACCGGCTGCGCCGACCGGAGCACCGATTCCTCGAAGTTGCCGTCCGTGACCTCGTGCGTATGTTCTGACATCGCGTCTTCACCTGCGGTTGGGGGTCTCGTCGATCTGCCCGACCTCCCATTGTACCGCGTCCGGGCCGGAGTTTCACCGCCGCCCTAGCACTACATCACAGTTGACCCAGGCCGTTTCCGCCAGCGTGCGTGCGGGTCGGCGCAGTCGCGCGACTTCAGGGCGCCCGGGCTGCCTGGAGCACGCGCACCATCATCTGGAGTTGCACGCAGGCGCGCCACAGCACTTCGTTGCCGGGCAGCGGCTGTCGTTTCGAGGGCCGCCAGCCGGCCATGCGCGCCAGGACCACGACCCAGCCGCGGACGTCGGAACACCCGCCCTGTGTCAACTGTGATTGGTTGCTAGACCGCCGCCGGCCGCGGATGACTCCCGCCGGCCGCCGACGCGGGCGCCGGCCGGGCGTCACGGCCGGCCGCCCTCCGCCGGCCGGCCCAGGTGCTCGTCGCACCAGCGCAGCATCTCGGCGACGACGTGCAGCACCGACTCGCGCGCCGCGTAGCCGTGCGATTCGTGCGGCAGCGTGACGTAGCGCACCGTCGCCCCGTGCCCCTTCAGCGCGTGGTAGAAGCGCTCGGACTGGACCGGGAACGTCCCCGAGTTGTCGTCGATCTCGCCGTGCGTCAGCAGGATCGGCTCGTTCACCTTCTCGGCGTGGAAGAACGGCGACGTCGCCGCGTAGACGCCGCGGGCCTCCCAGAACGTGCGCCGCTCGTTCTGGAACCCGAAGGGGGTCAGGGTCCGGTTGTAGGCGCCGCTGCGCGCGATGCCGGCCTGGAAGAGGTCGGAGTGCGCCAGCAGGTTGGCGGCCATGAACGCCCCGTAGCTGTGCCCGCCGACGGCGATCCGCCCGCGGTCGGCGACGCCCGCCGCGACGGCCGCGTCGACGGCGGCCTCCGCGCTCGCCACGAGCTGTTCGACGTAGGTGTCGTTGGCGGTGTGGCCCTCGCCGACGATCGGCATGGCCGGCCCGTCGAGGATCGCGTAGCCCTGCGTCAGCAACAGCAGGTGCGACGCGCCGCGCAGCGTCGTGAAGCGGTGGGGCGAGCCGCGCACCTGGCCCGCCGCCGCGGCGTTGGTGTACTCGCGCGGGTAGGCCCAGACCAGCAGCGGGTGGCGGTCGCCGGCGCGGTGGCCGGGCGGCAGGTACAGCGTGGCCGACAGGGCGACGCCGTCGCCGCGCGCGTACGTGATGAGCCGCTTTTCGACGCCGCGCAGGATCGGCGCCGGGTCCTCGTAGTCGGTCAGCGCCCGCCGCGCACCGTTCGCGGTGTCGCGCACGAAGTAGTTCGGGGGCTCGGTGCGGCTCTCGCGGCGCGTCAGCAGCGTTCCGCCGTCCGTTCCGAGGACCGCGATCACCGTCTCCCAGGTCCCGGGCTCCGCCCGGAACAGCCGCTCCGTCTCGAGGGTCCTCAGGTCGAGCCGGTCGACGAACGGCCGATCTCCGGCGGGCGATGCGCCGGCGCCGGTCAGGTAGACGGCGTCGCCGTCCTGCAGGACGACCGCGCTCGCCGCGCCGCCGCCGGGCCGGCGCAGCGGGACGCCGGGGTCGCCGTAGACGTCCTCGGCGTTGCGGTCGAACAGCCGGCGCGCATCGCCGCCGCCGGGATAGAGCAGAGACGTGCGGGTCCAGCGCGTCGGCCGGTCCGTCTCGGTGACGAGCGCCGTGCCGTCCTCGGTCCAGGCGACGCCGGAGAAGCGGTGCTCGGTGCGGAGCAGCTCGCGCGGCTCTCCGTCGAACGGCGCGTCGAGCGCGAACAGGACGTCCCGGTGGGGCGCGTCGACCCGCGGGTCGCCGCCGTCCTGCGCCTCGCTCCAGACCAGCGTGGCCGGCGCGGCCGGGTTCCAGCGGTGGCCGCGCGGCCCGGTGGCCACGCCGCCGATCGGCACGGCGTCGGCCAGGGGCCGCCGCGCGACGACGACCGCGCCGCCGCCGCGCGTCCGGACCTCGACGGCGCGGCCGAAGCGGTTCGCCGGCAGGAGCCGCGAGAACGGCCGCTCGATGCGTTCGACGAGCACGTGCCGGCTGTCCGGCGCGCCGGAGACGCGGGCGTACAGGCCCGGCTCGCCGACGGCCGTCCGCGCCCCGGTGGCCAGGGCGACCGTTTCGATCCGGCTGGTGAAGTGGTGCTCGAACAGCGCTTCGTCGTGCGCGTCGCCCAGCAGATCCTGGTAGGTGCGGACCGGAGACAGGTCGCCGTCGTGCTCCTGCACGTTGGGTCCGGCCGGCTGCCGCGGCGGTGTCGGCGGCGCCCCGCGCGCCGGCGCCCGGAAGCGGCACAGGACCCCGCCGCCGTCCGCCAGCCACTCGCACGGCTCGCCCCAGGCGGCGTTCAGCGACGCGCTCGTCAGCGGACGCGGCCGGCGGTCGGACAGGTCGACGACCCACAGCTCGATCCCGGTGTCGCGGAGGACCGCCCAGGACAGATGCGAACCGTCGGGCGAGAAGCGCGGCCAGCCGAGGGTGGTTCCGCGGGGCGCGGCCACCCGCAGGTCGCTGCCGCCGTCCGGCGCGCCGCCGGCGGCGTCGAGGCGGACGACGGTCAACGCGGCGATCCGCGGCGCGCGCCACGGCCCGCTGTTGCGCGGGTCGATGCGGTGGCCGGCCAGCCGCAGCATCGGCCGCGCGAGCCAGCCGATCGGCGGCATGCCCGCCTGCTCGACGAACACCGCCACGTCGCGGGTCGGCCCCACGATGACGGCCGGCGTCGGCGGCGCGTCGAGCACGTCGACGATGACCTCGGGCGGGGTGAGGTAGCCGGTCTCGTTCGAGGCCTCCGGCTGCGCCCCGGCCGGGGCGGCGGCGAGCAGGACGAGCGGCAGCGCGGCGCGGGCGGTAAATCTCATGGTGTGCTCCGTCGGCTCTTCCGATCCGTGGCATTATCGCTCAGACGGCGCGCCGGTCCTGCCGTGAATCCCGTGAATCCGCCTGCCGTCAGTTGCGCCGGCCGTACGAACTTCTGCCGGCGCGCTACGGCGACCGGCCGGCGGGCGGCGCCTCGCCCGTTCGGACGAGCCTGACGTGAACCGTACGTTCTCTTCGCGCGGCAGCGCCGCCGTCACGGCCGCCGCGGGGATGCCGGACGAGTCCTGACGTGAACCGTACGTTCTCTTCGCGCGTGCCGGCCGCCCGGACGATCAACCGGTTGTCGAAGCTGCACGCCCGGTGCGCGGCGCGCGGCGTCGACGTGACCGACCTGACGGAGTCGAACCCCACCCGGGTCGGGCTGACCTATCCGCCGGACCTGCTCGACGCCCTCGCGTCGCCGGCCGGACTGCGCTACCGGCCCTCCCCGCGGGGGCTGCCGGAGGCGCGGCGGGCGGTCGCCGCGTGGCTCTCGCGGCCGCTTCACGACCCCCGTCCGGCCGCCGCGGCGAGACCCGCGGAAGACGCCGGACCCCGCGGCGGGTCCCCGTTCCGGCCGGTCGCCGCCGACCGCGTCGCCCTCACCGCCGGCACCAGCGAAGCCTATTCCTGCCTCTTCAAGCTGCTCTGCGACCCGGGGGACCGCGTGCTGGCGCCGCGGCCGAGCTATCCGCTCCTGGAGCTGCTGGCGCGGTTCGAAGGGGTCGAGCCCGTCGCGTACCCGCTCGTCTGGCACGGCGTGTGGACGATCGACCTTCCGGCCCTGCGCGCGGCGGCCGATGCGCGGGCGCGCGCGATCGTCGTCGTGAATCCGAACAACCCGACCGGTTCGTTCCTCGCGCCGGGCGACCACGAAGCCCTGACGGCACTCTGCCGCGAGCGCGGCCTGCCGTTGATCGTCGACGAGGTCTTCAACGACTACCCGCTGGACCCGTTGCCCGGACACGCCCGTAGCGTGCTGGAGCGGCCCGCCGACGTGCTCACGTTCGTGCTCGGCGGCCTGTCCAAGGCCGTCGGCCTGCCGCAGGTCAAGCTGGGCTGGATCGCCGTCGACGGTCCCGCGCGCGAAGTGGAGTCCGCGCTCGGGACGCTGGACCTGCTGCTCGACGCCTACCTGTCCGTCTCCACGCCCGCGCAGCTCGCCGCCGAACGGCTCCTGGCCGGGGGCGCGTCCGTGGCGCGGCAGATTCGCGAGCGCGTCGCGGCCAACCACCGAACGCTGGCCAGGCTCGTGGCCGAGCACCCGGCGGCCGGGCTGCTGCGCGCCGAGGGAGGCTGGTACGGCGTGATCCGGGCGCCGGCGACGACGCCCGAGGAAACGCTCGCGCTCGAACTGCTGGAGCGGGACCACGTCCTCGTGCACCCGGGCTACTTCTTCGACTTCCCGCGCGAAGCGTTCTTCGTGACGAGCCTGCTGCCGGAACCCGGCCGCTTCGAGCCGGCGATCAGACGCGTGCTGGCGCGCGCGTGCGGACGGTGAGGGACGACCGTCAGTGGCTCTCGCCGCACGGAGACCGGAGGCCGAGGACGTCCAACAGCCGCCGCAACCGGCCGTCGTGCCGGGCCGCCCGCCGCAGGTCGGACGTAGCGAAACGCTCGATCAGACGGTCCGCCGGCGGCGGCTTGCGGTATTCGGGCCAGACTCTCCGAAGCGCGGCCGCCGCGTCGCGCGCCGCCACCTGTCGCCGCTCGTGGCCGGCATGCAGCCGGAGCAACACTCCTTCCAGGTTCGGGTTCTGGACTATGACCTCGATTCCGTGATTTTTCGCCGCCCGCTCCGCGTCGCGCCCGGCGCGTCGGTCATCCGGCATGCGGTCCCGATCCAGCAGCACCAGCCGGGCGTCGATGCTCCGCCTCCCCGGATGTCTCGCCAGGTACCGTCCGGCCTCTTCGACGACCGACAGGGAATCGCCACCGTGCATCGATTTGACGTCCAAGTGTAGATGCAGGCCCTCCGCGTCGCAACAATCTCCCAGAAACCGGGCGAAGGCCTGCTCGCTCTTCCCTTCGCACCCGATGAAGACGACTCGCCGGGGTTCTATCGCGTGGCGCCGCCGCATGCCTTCTCAACCGATCTTCGGGACGCCGCCCAGCACTCCCGCCCGGTACTTGGGGTACAGGCGGGCGTCGCGGCGGAGACCGCGGACGTCCTGGGCGCCGTGCACGCGGGTCGCGCCGTCGCGGGTCTTCTCGACGATGAAGACCTCTTCCTTCTCCAGGTCGTCGAGCAACCCGACGTTGTGAGACGTGACCAGAAGCTGCGCGTTGCGGGGATTGGTCTCCCCGGACCGGAACCAGTCCATGATCTCGCCGGCGACGTCCACGTGCAGGTCGCCGTCGATCTCGTCGAGGACCAGGGGCGCGCCCGCATCGAGCGCCCTGCGCACTCGGGGCAGCAGGTGGAACAGGCGTTTCGTGCCGCTGGACTCGAAGTACATGGGAACCGGGAAGTCGAGCCCCCTGTGCTTGAAGAAGACTATCTTTCCTTCACTGTTTCCGGGATCATCGACGTCATGGATCTCCAGGCCATGAATTCCCAGGTCGCTGGCCTGGATGCGTTCTTCGATCCAAGGCTTCACAGGGTAGTTCTTGTCGATCATGTCGATCACTTTCCTGGTCGAGAACTCCTGCGGCTCGAACCAGGAGATGTTGCTCCACGCCAGGATTCCCTGGATCCAGGCGGAGATGCGCTTCGCCAGGGGCACGCCGAGCACCGCCAGCGTAGCCAGCACCGAGGCGTCGTTCCGGATCGCCTTGAGGCGGCCATTGGCTCCGAGTCCCAACTCGACGGCGACCTCCCTGGCGAGGCGGATCGGCTCACCCGGCCCTCCCCGCTCGAAGAGGCGGCGCGCCCGCGCCTTCGGGAAGTGGAACAACCCTTCATGGCGATAAACGGTTTCCCTGGAGTCGGGGGCGGCAGGACCCACCTCCGCCTCGTAGCGAAACAGTTGCGGGGACTTCCCGGGCATCAGCCAGTCCCCCTCGAAATCGAGGCGAAACCGAATCGGTTCCGCCCGGTTCTCCGTTGACCAGAAAGGAACGAGCGCCCCGATGACCGCCTTGTCCGCCGACGCCGCAACGGTCGACGCGCAGTGAGCCATCACGGTCAACGCTCTCAGCAACGTCGTCTTGCCGGCCCCGTTGGGTCCCATCAGCACCGCGACGGTGGGGAGCCGGACGTCCGACCGGACGGCGCTGCGCCGGAAGCGCGGGAGGTCCGGGGACGTGCTCGGGATGCGCAGGTCGAGCACCACCTCCTCGCGGACGGAATGGTAGTTGGACACGGAAAACGTGTGGATCACTCCGCGATCATAACGTATTTTCGTCATAAAAGCGCTTCGATGCCGCGCCAGGACGGTCTCGGCCCTTCCGGGACCGCGCTTGACTCGCCGGGGGCTTCCGGCAAAAGATTCGGCGCCGCGCGGCATCGCGGGGAACGGACGGCCGGAGGCCGGCCCGCGGCGCGGCAAGGTGCGCCATGACCGCCGGCTCCCCCGTCCTCAAGGATCTCGTCCTCGTCGGCGGCGGCCACGGCCACGTCATCGTGCTCCGCCGGCTGGGGATGCGGCCGATCCCGGGCGTGCGGATCACGGTCGTCGCGCGCGACCTGCACGCGCCGTACTCCGGGATGCTGCCCGGCCTGATCGCCGGCCACTACGGATTCGACGAGGCGCACGTCGACCTGGGGCCGCTGGCGCGCTTCGCCGGGGCGCGGCTGTTCCACGCCGAGGCGGTCGGGCTCGACCTCGAACGGCGCGCCGTTCTGTGCCGCGAGCGTCCGCCGGTCCCCTACGACGTGCTGTCCATCGACACCGGCATCGCGCCGCGGCTCGACGCGCCCGGCGCGGCGGAGCACGCCGTGCCGGTCAAGCCCATCGGGGGGCTGGTCGCGCGCTGGGAGCGGCTCGAACGGCGCGTGCGGGCGAGTCCGCGGAAGCTGCGCATCGCGGTCGTGGGCGCGGGCGCGGCCGGGGTGGAGCTGACGCTGTCGATGCAGCACTCGCTCGCGGCGGCCGCGCGGGACGGGGACGGCCCCTTCCCGGCGCCGGACTCCGCGCCGGGCGCATCGTCCGCGGCGGGTTCAGGCCCCTTCCCGGCGCCGGAGTTCCACCTGTTCGGCGCGGCCCCGGCCGTGCTGCCGACGCACAACCGCGGCGCGCAACGGCGGTTCGGCCGCCTGCTCGCCGCGCGGGGCGTGCGCGCGCATCTCGGCGCGCGGGTCACGCGGGTCGACGCCGGACGGCTGGAGACCGCGGGCGGCGCATCGTTCGAGGTGGACGAGATCGTCTGGGCCAGCGCCGCCGCGCCGCCCGCCTGGCCCGCCGCGTCGGGGCTGGCGGTCGACGGCGCCGGGTTCATCGCGGTCGACGCCACGCTGCAATCGACGTCGCACCCCGGGGTCTTCGCGGCCGGCGACGTGGCCGCGGTGGAGGAGCACCCGCGCGAGAAGGCCGGCGTGTTCGCCGTCCGCCAGGGCAAGCCGCTGGCGGCGAACCTGCGGCGGGCGCTCCTGGGCGAAAAGTTGCGGCCGTTCCGCCCGCAACGCCGCTTCCTGAGCCTGATCGGCGCCGGCGGACGCTACGCCGTCGCCTCGCGCGGCCGGTGGTCGGCCGAGGGCGCCTGGGTCTGGCGCTGGAAGGAGCGGATCGACCGGCGGTTCATGCGGCGTTTCCGCGACCTGCCGGAGATGGATACGGAGGCCGCGGCCGCGCGCCGCGCGCCGGCCGTGCCGCCGGGGCTGGCGCCGCCGGACGTCGTGCGCGAGCTGTCGGTGGCCGCCATGCGCTGCGGCGGCTGCGGGTCGAAGGTCGGGGCCACGCTGCTCGACCGGGTCGTCGCCCGGCTGGAGCCGTTGCGCCGGGACGACGTCGTGGTCGGCCTCGACGCCCCGGACGACGCCGCGGTGTCCGCGCCGCCGCCGGGCAAGCTGCTCGTGCAGTCGGTCGACGCCTTCCGGTCGATGGTCGACGACCCCTGGCTGTTCGGCCGGATCACCGCGAACCACTGCCTGAGCGACCTGTACGCGATGGGCGCCGAGCCGCGCTCGGCGCTGGCGATCGTCACGATCCCGCACGGCCTCGAATCGAAGATGGAGGTCCTGCTCGAGGACCTCCTGTCGGGCGCCGTGGCCGCGCTGAACGAGGGCGGAGCGGCGCTGCTCGGCGGGCATACCGGCGAGGGCGCGGAACTGCAGCTCGGGCTCTCGGTCAGCGGGTTCATGGACCCCGGCCGGATTCTCCGCAAGGGCGGTCTGCGGCCCGGCGACCGGCTCGTTCTGACCAAGCCGATCGGCACGGGCACGCTGCTCGCCGCGGACATGCGGGGCCGGGCCCGGGCGCGCTGGGTGGACGGCGCGATCCGGGCGATGCTCCAGTCCAACCGGGACGCCGCCGGCGCGCTGCGCGCCCACGGCGCGCGCTCGTGCACCGACGTCACGGGGTTCGGGCTGCTCGGCCATCTGGTCGAGATGACCCGGGCCTCCGGCGTCGACGCCACGCTGTCGCTCGACGCCGTGCCGCTGCTCGACGGCGCGGAAGACACCGCGGCCCGCGGGCTGCTCAGCTCGTTGCAGCCCCAGAACGTCCGCCTGCGCCGGGCCGTCGCCAACGTCGAGACGGCCGGGGCCGATCCCCGCTATCCTCTGCTCTTCGACCCGCAGACCGCCGGGGGCCTGCTGGCCGGGGTGCCCGCGGACCGGGCCGCGGCGTGCGTCGGCCGGCTCCACGCGCTGGGCTACACTCGGGCGGCGGTGATCGGCGCCGTCGCCGGGCGGGACCGCGGCGCGCCGCCCATCACCATCACCTGAAACGACGGGAGGACCGCGAGTCATGATCGAAGTCGGGAAGCCGGCGCCGGCCTTCACCCTGCCGAACCAGGACGGCGAATCCGTGAGCCTCGCCGGTCTCCGGGGCCGGTGGGTGGTGCTGTACTTCTATCCGAAGGACGACACGCCGGGGTGCACCACGCAGGCGTGCGAGTTCACGGCCGGCGTCGCCGGGTTCGAGAAGCTCGACGCGGTGATCCTGGGCTGCAGCCCCGACGACGCGGAGTCGCACCGGAAGTTCATCGCGAAGCACGGCCTGAAGGTGCAGCTTCTGTCGGACCCCGCGCACGCCACCATGGAGGAATACGGCGCCTGGGGCGAGAAGGTCCTCTACGGCCGGAAGTCGGTCGGCGTCGTCCGCTCGACCGCGCTGATCGACCCGGACGGGAACGTGGCGCACCACTGGAAGAAGGTGCGGGCGGCCGGGCACGCCGAACACGTCGCGGCGCGCCTGGCGGCGCTGCGGGGATGAAACCCGCGTCCGGCCGCCGCGCGGGCGTGTGCTACCGGGCGACCTTCCGCGGGGCTGTTCTCGGGATGGTCCGGCCGCCGCGCGGGGCGTGTGCTACACTGAAGCCCCTGCATGCTCGGCCGTTGCCCTCCCCTCGCCGTTCTCGCGCTGGCGGCCTGCGCGCTGGCGGCGTGCGCGCTCGAGCCGGCGCCCGCGGCTGAAACGCCGGCCCGCGCGCGGGCCGAGGCGCCGGCCCGCGGCGAGGACGTCTTCCTGCCGCCGCTCTCGCGGTCGGTCTCCGGGGCGGTGCCGCGGGGCTCCACGCTGGCGGCGCTGTTCGATTCGCACGACCTCGGCGGCGCGGCGCACCCGCTGATCGAGACGATCCGCGGCGTCTTCGATCCGCGCCGCCTGCGGGTCGGCAACCCCTATCGGCTGACGTTCGGTCTGGACGACGGCGCGCTCGAGACCTTCGAGTACCACGTCGACGACGACGCGTTCCTGCGGGTGAACCGGGCCGCGGACGGGTTCGAGGCGCGGCTCGTGCCCTACCGCCAGGCCCGCGTCGAGCAGGCGCTCGAAGCCGGCATCGACGCCGCGAACAACTCGCTCAGCGCCGCGCTCGACGCGCGGGGGAAGGGCGTGCTGCTGGCCGTCGCCCTCGCCGAGGTGCTGAGCGGCGAGATCGACTTCAACAACGACCTGCGCCGCGGCGACCGCTTCAGCCTGCTCTACGAGGAGGTCCTGCGCGAGGCGCGGTTCGGCGGCGGCGAGGAGGACGACCTGTCGTTCTCCCGCTACGGCGACGTGCTCGCGGTGGATTTCGTCAACGACGGCCGGCGCCTGCAGGCGTTCCGCTTCCACGTGCCCGGCGAACCCGAGGCGCAGTACTTCGACGAGAACGGCCGCTCGATGAAGCGTCTGTTCCTGCGCTCGCCGTTCCGGTTCGAGCCGCGCGTCACGTCGCGGTTCTCCTACCGCCGGGTGCATCCGGTCCTGGGCGGCGTGCGCCCCCATCTGGGCGTCGACTACGGCGCGCCGACCGGCACGCCGGTCATCGCGGTGGCCACCGGAACGGTCGTTTCGGCCGGGCGCAGCGGCGGCTCCGGCAACATGATCCGGCTGCGGCACACCAACGGCTACGAGACCTACTACCTGCACCTGTCGCGGTTCGCCGGCGGCGTCCGCCGCGGGGCGCGGGTGTTTCAGGGACAGGAGATCGGCTACGTCGGCTCGACGGGCCTGTCGACCGGGCCGCACCTCGACTACCGCATGCGCAAGAACGGCGTGTTCGTCAATCCGCTCGTCGAACACCGCAACCTCCCGCCCGGCGATCCGGTGCCGGGGGAGCATCTGGAGGCGTTCCACGCCGTGCGCGACGCGGCGCTCGCGCGGCTCGGCGCGGCGCCGCCCGCCGCCTCCTCCCTCGCCGCCGACTAGCGAACCGTCCCTTTTGGCCATCATTCGTCCGTTCCGCGCGCTCCGTCCCGCGCCGGCCGCGGCCGCGGCCGTGGCGGCCGTGCCCTACGACGTCGTTTCCACGAGCGAGGCCCGCGGCCTGGCGGCGGGCAATCCGCTCAGCTTCCTGCGCGTGTCGCGGGCCGAGATCGACCTGCCGGACGGCGCCGACCCGTACGGCCGCCAAGTCTACGAGCGGGCCGCCCGCAACCTGGAGGCGCTGACCGCGCGGGCCCCGCTGGTGGTCGATCCCGAGCCCGCCCTCTACCTGTACCGCATGCAGGCCGACGGGCACGAGCAGGTGGGACTGGCCGGCTGCTTCTCGCTGGACGAGTACGACCGCGGCGTCGTCAGGCGCCACGAGCGGACGCGCCGGGACAAGGAGGACGATCGGACCCGCCACATGGTGGCGTTGCGGGCGCAGACCGGCATCGTGTTCCTGACCTACCGCGCGGCGCCGGCGGTCGACGGCGTGGCGCGCCGCGCGGCGGACGGCGCCCCGCTGCTCGACGTCGCCGCGCCGGACGGCGTGCGCCACGGCGTGTGGCGGCTGTCGGCCGCCGCGACGGACGCGGCCGTCTCCGCCTTCGCCGAGGTGCCCGCCGTGTACGTCGCCGACGGGCACCACCGGATCGCCAGCGCGGCCCGCGCGCGGGACGAGCTCGCCGGCGCGGACCCGGAGCACGAGTCGCGGTTCTTCCTCGGCGTGGCGTTCCCCGACGACCGGACGCGCATCCTGCCGTACAACCGCACGCTCGCGGACCTGGCCGGCCGGACCCCGGCGGAATTCCTGGCGGCGCTGCGCGAACGCTTCCCGGTCGCCGCCGACGGCCGGCGGGTCCCGCCCCGGGGCCGTCTGGCGATGTACCTGGCGGGAGTCTGGCGCTCCGTCGACCTGGCCGCGGCGCGGACGGCGGCGGCCGGCGGGCCGGCCGCGCGGCTCGACGCGGCGCTGCTCCAGGACCACGTCCTGGCTCCGCTGCTCGGCGTGGCGGACGTCCGCACCGACCCGCGGGTGGCGTTCGTCGGCGGGGCGCGGGGCGTCGCCGCCCTGGAGCAGGCGGTCGACTCGGGCGCCGCGGCCGTCGCCTTCTCGCTGGCCGCGGTCACCCCCGGCGAGCTGCTGGCGGTCTCCGACGCGGGAGACGTCATGCCCCCCAAGTCCACCTGGTTCGAGCCGAAGCTGCGCGACGGCCTGCTGATCCACCGCATCTGACCGGCCGACTTCACGATTTCGAGGGAGCCCGTGGCGGAAAGGGTCTTCAACTTCGGCGCCGGTCCCGCGGTGCTGCCGGAACCGGTCCTGGAGCGGATTCGCGAAGACCTGCCGGCCCTGCCGGGGGTCGGGGCGTCCGTTCTGGAGATCAGCCACCGCTCGGCGGCGTTCGACGAGATCCTGGCGGCGGCCGAGGAGAACGTCCGGGTCCTGGCCGGCGTCCCGGACGACTACCACGTCCTGTTCCTGCAGGGAGGCGCCACGCTGCAGTTCTCCATGGTGCCCATGAACCTCCTCCCCGCGGACGGGACGGCGGACTACCTGATAACCGGGTCCTGGGCCGCGCAGGCGGCGCGGGAGGCGGAGAAGTTCGGGTCCGTGCGCGCGGCGGCCAGCACCCGGGCGGAGGACTTCCGGCGCCTGCCGACGGCCGCGGAGATCGACGTCGCGCCGGACGCGGCCTACGTCCACGTGACGACGAACAACACCATCGCGGGGACGCAGTGGCCGGCGCCGCCCGACGCCGGCGGCCGGCCGCTCGTGGCCGACGCCTCGTCGGACGTCTTCAGCCGCCCGATCGACGTGGCCCGCTACGGGCTCGTCTACGCCGGCGCGCAGAAGAACCTCGGCCCGGCCGGCGTGACGCTGGTGATCGTCCGTCCCGACCTCGCCGCCCGGGGGCCTTCCTCGCTGCCGAAGTTGATGCGCTACGCCACGTACGTGGAGGGCGGGTCGCGCCCCAACACGCCGCCCGTCTTCGCCGTCTACGTCGTGTCGCTGGTCACGGCGTGGCTGCGCGAACAGGGCGGCCTCGGGGCCGCGGCGGCCCGCAACGAGCGCAAGGCGGCGAAGCTGTACGCGGCCGTCGACCGGACCGGCTTCTACCGCGGCGTGGCCGACCCGGGCAGCCGCTCGCTGATGAACGTCACGTTCCGGCTGCCCGCGCCCGAGCTGGAGCGGCGCTTCGTCCGCGAGGCGGAGGCGGCGGGGCTGGCCGGCCTCGCGGGGCATCGCTCGGTCGGCGGGTTGCGCGCGTCGATCTACAACGCGATGCCGGAGGCCGGCGTCGACGCCCTGGCGGCGTTCATGGCCGAATTCGAACGCGCCCGCGGGTAGCGGGGGACGGCGCGCGACCACCGCGCCTGGCCGACCGCCACGGTCCATCTGTGATACATTCCCCCGTGCCCCCCCCCCCCCCCCCCCCCCGCAAACGTGTTTGCGTACGCGCCCACGTCGCACGGCCTGACCTTCGCGGCGCACGGTGGCGCGTCTGGACGACGAGTCTGGTCGCCGCGTTCCTCGCCGCCTGTGGCGGAGGGAACGGCCCGGCCGCCGGGGAGGACCGGCCGACGAGGCCGACGACGCCGTGGCCGCCCCTGGCCACTTTTTTCGAGGGCGAATTCACCATACCGCCCGGGATGGCGGAACACCCGGCGGGGGCCGCCCGCATGTTCTTGCACATGATGAAAGACAATGCGGAGTTGTTTCCAGGAAAGTCGGTTCTGGACATAGGATCCGGCTCCGGAATCCTCGGCCTGTACGCGGCGACCCTCGGCGCCCGGACGCTCGTGGCGACCGACGTCGATCCGGCGGCTGTCGAAGCGACCCGGCGCAACGCCGCGGTCCTCGGGTTCGCCGACGTGACGGACGTCAGGCTCGTGCCCGCGAGCGACATGTCGGCCTACTCCATCATCCAGCCGGACGAGCGGTTCGACGTCATACTGTCCAACCCGCCCTACTATCTGGATCTGGACGCCGACGGCCCCACCAACTCCATCGACACGGGCGACCTCGGTCTTTCGATGGTGCGCGGCCTGGAAAATCATCTGGCCCCGAACGGGATCGCGATCGTGCGGTACTCTTCCACTTTCTACTTCAGCGTCATCGTCAAGTTCGCGCGATACCTGGGATACGAAGTCCGAAGCCACCATCCGATAGGCGTGAGCACGCAGGAAGCCGAAATCATATTCAACTACTACACCGCACGGCTGCTGGAGCGTGAAGGCATCGAGCCGAATGCAATTCGGTTCGATCTACGCGAGGACGTCGGCTTGGCCGGACGGTTCCTGCGGAACGTGGACGTGAACGAACTCGACCATGAACCACTGTTGCCGGGCAGCGGACGAACGGCGTACAACGGGTTCATCGTGATCGAACGCGCGGACGCCGGAGGCTGAACGGAAGCGGCCGACCGCGATTCGCGTCGGCCAGCCGCGAGGCCGGCAGATCGATCTCGTGACAGCAGCTTCCACCGCGGACGCGAGAGAGAATCCGTTATTCGCCGGTCACTCCGCGCTTGCGCCAGTAGCGGGCCAGACCGAGCCAGCACTGGTCGAGCGGGGCCGCGGCGCCGTAGAGAGCGGCCTCGTCGGCGGGGACGCGCCGTTCGACGTACGCCCGCAGCGCGCCGACGAAGCGGCTCTGCCGCTCGGAGGCGGCGCCCGACTCGATGCACTTCCGCGCGACGTCCGCCATGGCGTCCAGGTGCGTCAGCAGGGCGTCGAGGTGCGCGTCGGGGTCCTCGTGCGCGCCGAAGTGGGTGACGAACAGGGTCGACGCCCGCCAGCGGCGGACGGCCTCGATGCTCTCGCGCCAGGTCTCGACGTCGATGTCCGGCGGGGGGGTCGGCGGCAGCACGAACGGGCCCCGGCCGGTGCGGACGCCCGCCGCGTCGCCGACGAAGGCCACGCCGCTGCCGCGGTCGAAGAAGCTGACGTGGTGGGAGGCGTGCCCCGGCGTATGGAGCACCTCGAAGGAACGGTCCGCGACCTCGATCCGCTCGCCGCCGGCGAGGACGCGCACGTTGGCCTCCGGCACCGGCAGGAAGGCGCCCCACAGCTCCTCCATCTCGCCGCCGTACAGCCGCGCGGCGCTGGCGAGCAGCTTCGACGGCTCGATCATGTGCGGCGCGCCCCGCTCGTGGACGTAGACCACGGCGTCGGGGTTCTCGCGCAGCAGCGAGCCGGTCGCGCCGGCGTGGTCGAGGTGGATGTGGGTCAGCAGCACGGCGCGCACGTCGGCGATCGCGATGCCGGCCCCCGCGAGCGCGGCCCGTAGCGTCTCCAGGCACGAAGTCGGCCCCGGGTCGATGATCGCGACGCCGGCGGCGCTCCGGACGACGGCCGCCGCGATGACGCGCGGCCGGCCGCGGTGCAGCAGATCCGTGCAGAGCAGGCCGCGCGAGATCGTCTCCATCGGGCGGGATTCTACTATGGAGTCCGCGCCGCCGAACGGCGCGTTCCGTAGCGCCGCGGCGGTCATCGGTTACGCTTGTGCGCACGATGCCCGCCACCCCGGACCCGCCACCGCGGATCGACGCCGCCACTGCCGCCGACGTGCCCCTCGTCCTGGCGCTGATCCGGGAGCTGGCCGACTACGAGCGCATGGCCGACCAGGTGGTGGCGACCGAGGCGGACATCGAGCGGGCGCTGTTCGGCGCGCGCCCGTGCGCCGAGGCGGTCATCGCGCGGCTGGGCGGCGAGGCCGCCGGCTTCGCGCTTTTCTTCGAGAGCTTCTCCACCTTCCTCGGGCGGCCCGGGCTCTACCTGGAGGACCTGTACGTGCGGCCCGCGCATCGGGGCCGAGGCCTCGGGCGCCGCCTGCTGGCGCACCTCGCGGGCATCGCGGTCGCGCGGGGATGCGGGCGGTTCGAGTGGTCGGTGCTCGACTGGAACGAGCTGGCCATCGCGTCGTACCGGCGGGCGGGGGCCGTGCCGATGGACGAGTGGACGGTGTACCGGTTGACCGGGGAGCCGTTGCGGGCGCTGGCGGCCGAGGCGGCCGCGCGGTGAATCGGCCGGGCGCCGGCGAGGAGCGGCGCGTCATCGCCGAACAGGTGGCGTACTACCGGGCGCGGGCGCCGGAGTACGACGACTGGTTCTTTCGCCGCCGCGAGTACGACCACGGCGCCGGCTGGAACCGGCGCTGGCGCCGCGAGGTCGCCGAGCTGCGGCGGGCGCTGGACGCCGCGCGCCCGTCGGGCCGCGTGCTGGAGCTGGCCTGCGGCACCGGGTTGTGGACCCAGCGGCTGGCGCGCCGCGCCGACGAGCTGACCTGCGTCGACGCGTCGCCCGAGGTGATCGCGCTGAATCGGGAGCGGGTGGGCGCGGAGCGGGTCGAGTACGTCTGCGCCGATCTGTTCGCGTGGCAGCCGGCGCGGCACTACGACTTCGTGTTCTTCGGTTTCTGGCTGTCCCACGTGCCGGCCGGGGCGTTCCTTCCGTTCTGGAGCATGGTGGCGCGGGCGCTGGCTCCCGGCGGGCGGGTCTTCTTCGTCGACAGCCGCAACCATCCGGCGGCCCGGGAGGGAGGCTACGCCGACCGGCCCGCCGACCGGCCCTCGCGCAGCCGCCGGCGGCTGCGGGACGGGCGGGAGTTCGAGATCGTGAAGATCTTTCACCGGCCCGACGAGCTGGAGGCGCAGTTGCGGGCACTCGGCTGGAGCGCCGCCGTGCGCGGGACGGCGACGTTCTTCCTGCACGGCCTGGCGGCGCGCGACCTCGGAGCGGCCGGCCAGGAGTCTGCGCCGTAGAACGGCGCGGACTCCTGTTCGGAAAGGATGGGCGCCGAGCGGAGCCGTCAGGCGACGATTGGCGGGCGGGGTCTGCGCCGTAGAACGGCGCGGACTCCTGTTCGGAAAGGATGGGCGCCGAGCGGAGCCGTCAGGCGACGATTGGCGGGCGGGGTCTGCGCCGTAGAACGGCGCGGACTCCTGTTCGGAAAGGATGGGCGCCGAGCGGAGCCGTCAGGCGACGATTGGCGGGCGGGGTCTGCGCCGTAGAACGGCGCGGACTCCTGTTCGGAAAGGATGGGCGCCGAGCGGAGCCGTCAGGCGACGATTGGCGGGCGGGGTCTGCGCCGTAGAACGGCGCGGACTCCCGGAGCGGTCAGCTTGGGCACCAGGCGGAGCCGCAAGGCGACGCCTGGTGGGCGCTGCGCACCAGCGCATCGACCACCTCGACGAGCACCCGGCCGGCGACGACTGACGATACGGCTCCGGAGAACCGGAACCCGATTCGATCCGGCGGGCCCGTCCGCGGCTCCCGGAGCATGCTCTTTCGTCTCGGCGCGGTCCCCTGGAGAGGAAGGACTCCCGTCCCGGCTCGATGCCTCGCGCGGTTCCCGCCGGGCATCTATCATAACCGGGGCACCGAATCAGTATTTCTGATACAACGAACACTTGCCATTAGCGCCGGGCGTGAGTACAGTGGCCGGCTCATGCAGTTGGAGGCGCTGAACGTCTTCTGCGACGTGGTCCGGCACCGGAGCTTCTCGCGGGGCGCGCTGGCCAACTCGGTCAGCCAGTCCGCCGCCAGCCAGGCGGTGCGGCAGATCGAGCGGCGGCTCGGCGCGCAGTTGATCGACCGCTCGCGCCGGCCGTGGCGGCTGACGCCCGAGGGGAAGATCTTCTTCCAGGGCTGCCAGGAGATCGTCGACCGCTACCACGAGCTCGAGGAGGCGGTCCGGAGGCGGCAGGACCCGTCGGGCTACACGGTGCGGCTGGCGTCCATCTATTCCGTCGGGCTGCACGACCTCGGCCGGTACGTCGACCGCTTCCGCGAGGCGGCGCCCGGCTCCGACGTCGACATCGAGTACATGCACCCGGACGAGATCCCGACGCGCATCCGCAACGACCAGTCGGACGTCGGGCTGCTGGCGTTCGCGGCGCGGGGGCGCGACCTGACGGTGGTCCCGTGGCGGCGGCAGGCGATGGCGGTCGCCTGCCCGCCCGCGCACCGGTTCGCGGCCCGGACGGCGGCGATCGGGCCGTGGGAGCTGGGCGGCGCCGCGTTCGTGACCTTCGATCGCGGCCTGCCGGCGCGGCGCGCGCTCGACCGCTACCTGCGGCGGCACGGGGCCGACGTCGACGTCGTCGCCGAGTTCGACACCATCGAGAACATCAAGCAGGCGGTGGAGGACGGCGCGGGCGTCGCGATCCTGCCCGAGCCGACCCTGCGGCGCGAGGTGGAGCGCCGGACGCTGGTGGCCGTCCCGCTGGACCGGCTGGACGGCGAAGAGCCGTTCGTGCGGCCCCTGAGCATCGTCCACCGGCGCCGACGCCGGCTGAATCCGGCGGTGACCGAGTTCATCCGGCTGCTGCGGCTCGACGGCTCCGAACGGGCCGCCGACGGCGCGCGGGGCAAGCGCGCCGCGGGGGCCGCGCCCCGGCCCGCGGCCGCCGCGGGACGGCCCGCGACGGCCACGCCGTGACCGGCGGCCGTCCCGCGTTTCTCGAACGATGAAGGCGATCATGCAGAACTCCCGCGCCGGAGCCCGCCCTGCCGGCACGCCGCCGCGCGCCGAGGGGCTGTACGACCCGCGCTTCGAGCACGACTCGTGCGGCGTCGGGTTCGTCGTCAACGTCAAGGGCGAGCGTTCGCACCGGCTCGTCCGGCAGGCGTTCGAAGTCTCCGTGAACCTCCTGCACCGCGGCGCGTGCGGCTGCGAAGCCGACACGGGCGACGGCGCCGGCATGCTGCTGCAGCTCCCGCACAAGTTCTTCCGCAAGGCGGCGGCCGCCGCGGGCTTCGAGTTGCCCGAACCGGGCGCCTACGGCGTCGGCATGGTCTTCCTGCCGCGCGACCCGGCCGAACGGCGGCGGGTGGAGGAGACCTTCGAGCGCGTCGTCGACGAGGAGGGCCAGCGCCTGCTGGGCTGGCGCGACGTGCCCACCGACAGCGCGCACCTCGGCGCAACCGCCCGGAGCGGCGAGCCGGTCATCCGCCAGATCTTCATCCGGAGCGCTTCGGCGCCGGCGGACGCGCCGGACGCCCGGCGGCGGTTCGAGCGCAAGCTGTACGTCATCCGCAACCGGGCGGCGCACGAGGCCGACCGCCTGGGGCTGCGCGAGCGCGGCCTGTTCTACGTCGCCAGCCTCTCGTCCAACACCATCGTCTACAAGGGGATGCTGATCGCCGACCAGGTCGAGCGCATGTTCCCCGACCTGGCGGACGCCGACGTCGAGTCGGCCCTCGCGCTCGTCCATTCCCGGTTCAGCACGAACACGTTCCCGTCGTGGCCGCTGGCCCACCCGTACCGCTACTGCGCCCACAACGGCGAGATCAACACGCTGCGGGGCAACATCAACTGGATGCGGGCGCGCGAGGCGCTGTGCCGCTCCGACCTCTTCGGCGACGACCTGCGGAAGCTCTTCCCGCTGGTCCGCGAGGGGCAGAGCGACACCGCCACGTTCGACAACGTGCTGGAGTTCCTGGTCCTGACCGGCCGGCCGCTGGCGCACGCGGTCCTGATGATGATCCCCGAGCCGTGGAGCAACCACGAATCCATGAGCCCGGAGCGCAAGGCGTTCTACGAGTACCACGCCTCGCTGATGGAGCCGTGGGACGGCCCGGCGTCGATCGCGTTCACCGACGGCACGGTCATCGGGGCGGTGCTCGACCGCAACGGGCTGCGGCCGTCGCGCTACTACGTGACGAAGGACGACATGGTGATCATGGCGTCCGAGGTGGGCGTCCTCGACGTGCCGCCGGAGAACGTGCGGGTCAAGGGGCGGCTGCATCCGGGCCGCATCTTCCTGGTCGACACGGCGCAGGGGCGGATCGTCGACGACGAGGAGATCAAGAGCGGCCTCGCCCGCGAGAAGCCGTACGCGGCGTGGCTGAAGCGGGAGCTGACGCACGTCGACGACCTGCCGCCGGCCCCGGCCGCCGCGCCCGCGCCGGCGGAATCCGTCCTCACCCGGCAGCGCGTCTTCGGCTACACCGAGGAAGACCTGCGGATCCTGATCGCGCCGATGGCGCAGAACGGCGCCGAGCCGATCGGCTCGATGGGCACGGACACGGCGCTGGCGGTGCTCTCGGACCGCCCGCGGCTGCTCTACGACTACTTCAAGCAGCTCTTCGCGCAGGTCACCAACCCGCCGCTCGACGCCATCCGCGAGGAGCTGGTCACCGACATGGGCTCGACGCTCGGCGCCGAGGCCAACCTGCTGGCGCCGGACGCGCGCTCGTGCCGCCACGTCAAGGTGGACGCCCCGATCGTCACCAACGACGAGCTGGCCCGGCTGCGGCGCATCGCCGACCCGGCGTTCCGCTCCGCCACGCTGCCGATGCTCTTCGACCCGCGCGGCGGCGCGCGGGCCCTGGAGGGGGCCGTCGACGAGCTGTGCCGGGCGGCGAGCGAGGCGGTCGCCGCCGGGGTCACGCTGCTCGTGCTCTCCGACCGCGGGGTCGACCGCGAACGTGCTCCCGTGCCCGCGCTGCTGGCCACGGCCGGCGTCCACCACCACCTGGTGCGCGAAGGCTCCCGGACGCGCTGCTCCCTGCTCGTCGAGACCGGCGAGGCCCGCGAGTGCCACCACATGGCCCTGCTCGTGGGCTACGGCGCGGCGGTCGTCAACCCCTATCTCGCGTTCGAGACCATCGGGGAGTTGCTGGCCGCCGGCGAGGTCCGGGACGTCGACCTCCGGCGCGCGGTCGGGAACTACGTCAGGGCCTGCACCAAGGGCGTGCTGAAGGTGATGTCCAAGATGGGCATCTCCACGCTGCAGAGCTACCGGGGCGCGCAGATCTTCGAGGCGGTCGGCCTCGACAAGGGCTTCGTCGACCGCTGCTTCACCTGGACCGCGTCGCGCATCGGCGGCATCGGCATCGACACGGTGGCCGAGGAGGTCGTCCGGCGGCACGCGCGGGCCTTCGTGGAGCGGGGGCGCGAGGACGGCGAGCTCGACTCCGGCGGCGAGTACCAGTGGCGCCGCGACGGCGAGTACCACCTGTTCAACCCCGACACGGTCTTCAAGCTGCAGCACGCCAGCCGTAGCAACCGGGCGGACGTCTACCGCGAGTACGCGGAGCTCGTGAACGGCCAGAACCGGCAGCGGGCGACCCTGCGCGGCCTGCTCGACCTGAAGCCGGCGGACGAGCCGCTGCCGATCGAGGAAGTGGAGCCCGCCGAGGCGATCTTCCCGCGCTTCTCCACCGGCGCGATGTCGTACGGCTCGATCAGCGCCGAGGCGCACGAGACGCTGGCCATCGCCATGAACCGGCTCGGGGGCAAGTCGAACACCGGCGAAGGGGGGGAGGACCCGGCCCGCTTCACCCCGGACGAGAACGGCGACCTGCGGCGCAGCGCCGTCAAGCAGGTGGCCTCCGGCCGCTTCGGCGTCACCAGCGAGTACCTCGTCAACGCCGACGACCTGCAGATCAAGATGGCGCAGGGCGCGAAGCCGGGCGAGGGCGGTCAGCTTCCGGGCTTCAAGGTCTATCCGTGGATCGCGAAGGTGCGCTACTCGACCCCCGGCGTGGGGTTGATCTCGCCGCCGCCGCACCACGACATCTACTCGATCGAGGACCTGGCGCAACTGATCCACGACCTGAAGAACTCGAACCCGGACGCGCGGGTGCACGTGAAGCTGGTGGCGGAGGTCGGCGTCGGCACCGTCGCGGCCGGCGTGTCGAAGGCGCACGCGGACGTCGTGCTCATCTCGGGGCACGACGGCGGCACCGGCGCATCGCCGCTGACCAGCATCAAGCACGCGGGCGTGCCGTGGGAGCTCGGCCTCGCCGAGACGCAGCAGGTGCTCGTGCTCAACGACCTGCGCGACCGGATCGTCGTGCAGGTCGACGGGCAGATGAAGACCGGCCGCGACGTGGTCGTCGCCGCGCTGCTCGGCGCCGAGGAGTACGGCTTCTCGACGGCCCCGCTGGTGGTCTCCGGGTGCATCATGATGCGGGTCTGCCACCTCGACACATGTCCGGTGGGCATCGCCACGCAGAACCCGAAGCTGCGCGAGCGCTACTCGGGCAAGGCCGAGTTCGTGGAGAACTACTTCCGGTTCGTCGCCGAGGAGGTCCGGGCGCTGATGGCGCGGCTCGGCTTCCGCACCCTCGACGAGATGATCGGCCGCTCGGACCGGCTGGACGCCCGCCAGGCGGTCGACCACTGGAAGGCGCGGGGCGTGGACCTGTCGGCCGTCCTGCACCGGCCGGACGTGGCCGGCACGGTCGGCCGCCGTTGCGTGCGGCCGCAGGACCACGGCCTGGACCGCGCGCTGGACAACACGCTCATCGAGCGCTGCGCGGAGGCCGTCGAGCACCGCCGCCCCGTGGAGGTCGCCCTGCCGATCCGCAACGTGAACCGGACGGTCGGCACGATGCTGGGCTCGCGGATCAGCCGCCGCTGGGGCGCCGCGGGGCTGCCCGACGACACCATCCGCATCGCGTTCACGGGCTCGGCCGGCCAGAGTTTCGGCGCCTTCGCGCCGCGCGGCGTCTCGATGACGGTCGAAGGCGACGCGAACGACTACTTCGGCAAGGGGCTGTCGGGCGGGCGCCTGGTGATCCGTCCGCCGGCCGGGTCCACCTTCGCGCCGGAGGAGAACATCGTCATCGGCAACGTGGCGCTGTACGGCGCGACCGGCGGCGAGGCGTTCGTCCGGGGCGTCGCGGGGGAGCGCTTCGCGGTCCGCAACAGCGGCGCCCACGCGGTGGTCGAAGCGGTCGGCGACCACGGGTGCGAGTACATGACCGGCGGGCGCGTGGTGGTGATCGGAGCGACGGGGCGCAACTTCGCCGCCGGCATGAGCGGCGGCGTCGCCTTCGTGCTCGACGGGGACGGCGGCTTCGAGCGCCGCTGCAATCCGGGCATGGTGGACCTCGAGGCGCTGGCGGACGACGACGCCGGGCTGGTCCGGGGCCTGCTGGCGCGCCACGCCGAGCTGACCGGCAGCACCGTGGCCGAGAGGCTGCTCGCGGAGTGGGACGCGGCGCGCCGCCGCTTCGTGAAGGTGATGCCGCGGGACTACAAGCGCGTGCTGGCGGCCGAGGCGCGGGCGCGGGCCGAGGCGCGGCGGCCGCGCTTCGCCGAGCTGATCGGCGCGCGGTGACGCACGAAGACCGATGGGCAAGCTGAAGGGGTTTCTGGAGATCGAACGGCAGGCGGCGCCCCGGCGGCCGGCCGCCGAGCGCGTCGCCGACTGGAACGAGGTGTACCTGCCGTACGCCGAGGGCGACATGCAGGCGCAGGGCGCCCGCTGCATGGACTGCGGCATTCCGTTCTGCCACCAGGGCTGCCCGCTCGGCAACCTGATCCCGGACTGGAACGACCTCGTCTACCGCGGCAAGTGGCGCGGCGCCAGCGACCGGCTGCACAAGACGAACAACTTCCCGGAGTGGACCGGCCGCCTGTGCCCGGCCCCCTGCGAGGGGGCGTGCGTGCTGGCCATCGACGGCGAGGCGGTGACCATCAAGTCGGTCGAGCTCTCCATCGCGGAGCGCGCGTTCGAGGAAGGGTGGGTCTCGCCCGCGCCGCCGGCCGTGCGCACCGGCAAGTCGGTGGCCGTCGTCGGCTCGGGCCCGGCCGGGCTGGCCGCGGCCGACCAGCTCAACCGGGCCGGACACGCCGTCACCGTCTTCGAGAAGGCGGACCGCGTCGGCGGGCTGCTGCGCTACGGCATCCCCGAGTTCAAGATGGAGAAGCGCTTCCTCGACCGGCGGCTGGACGTCATGGCGGCCGAGGGCGTGCGGTTCCGCACCGGCGTCGACGTCGGGGTGGACGTGTCCGCCGGGACGCTGCGCGGCGAGCACGACGCGCTGCTGCTGGCCGGCGGCGCGGGCTGGCCCCGCGACCTCGACGTCCCGGGCCGGGACCTGCGCGGCATCCACTTCGCCATGGAGTACCTGACCCAGCAGAACCGCCGGAACGAAGGCGACGAGGTGCCCGCCGCCGAGGCCGTCACCGCGAAGGGCAAGCGGGTCGTGATCATCGGCGGCGGCGACACCGGCGCCGACTGCCTGGGCACCGCGCATCGGCAGGGCGCGGCCTCCGTCGCGCAGTTCGAGCTGCTGCCGCGGCCGCCGGACCAGCGCGGCCCCGACAACCCCTGGCCGAACTGGCCGAACGTCTTCCGCGTCTCGGCGGCGCACGAGGAAGGCGGCGACCGCGTCTACTCCGTGTCGACCGAGCGCTTCTCGGGCACCGGGGACGGCCGCGTCGCCAGACTGCACGGCTCCCGGGTCGAGGCGCGGCGCCGGGACGGACGCCTGTGTTTCGACCCCGTGCCGGGCACCGCCTTCGAGATGGAGGTCGATCTGGTGCTCCTGGCGATGGGGTTCCTCGGACCGGAACGGCAGGGCCTGCTGACCGAGCTCGGCGTCCGCCTGACGGAGCGCGGCAACGTGTGGCGCGACGAGAACTGGATGACCAGCGTGCCGGCCGTCTTCACGGCGGGCGACATGCAGCGGGGCCAGTCGCTGATCGTCTGGGCCATCGCCGAGGGCCGCAGCGCCGCGCGCGGCATCGACGCCTGGCTGATGGGCCGGTCCGACCTGCCGGCTCCCGTCTGAAGGCGTACAAGGGGCGGGCGCCGCCCGCCCGCCCCGACGCCGCCCGCCCGTGTTGGCACGTTCTTTGATACTGCACGGGGGGATGGCTACAAGAACACGTACAGCGCACGCCGCGACGGCCCGGGAACGGCCGGCGCCGCCGCCCGCCGGCAAGACGATGCCGAAGGCCGGGCCGGAGAAGCTGACGGGCGAGGTGAAGCCGCTGGCGATGCTCGCCGAGATCAACCAGGCGCTGACCGTCGGGCGCACGCCGCGCGCCGGCCTGCAGCGGGCCCTGGAGATCCTCGACCACGACTACGGCGTGGTCCGGAGCGCCGTCGTCCTCGCCGACGCCGGCACCGGGCGCCTGCGCGTGGAGAACTCCGCCGGCGTGTCCGACGAGGGCCGGCACGCCGAGTGGGAGATGGGCGAGGGCATCACCGGCCGCGTCGTCGCCAGCGGCAAGCCGGTCGTCGTCCCGCGGATCAGCCAGGAGCCGGCGTTCCTGCATCGGACCGGCCGCCGGCCCCGGGGCAGCCGCTCCGAGATCACGTTCATGTGCGTGCCGATTCCGGGCGCGCGCAAGGCGCTGGGCGCGCTCAACATCGACTTCCCGTTCGAGCGGACGCGCCACTACGATCGCGACCTGCACGTCTGCCGCGTCGTGGCGAGCATGTTCGGGCAGGCGATCCGCCTGAAGGAGGCGGCCGAGGCGGAGCGCCAGCGGCTGCTCGCCGAGAACACCCACCTGAAGGCGGAACTGAAGGAACGCTACGACTTCTCGCACATCATCGGCACGAGCGGGCCGATGCGGCAGGTCTACGAACAGATCGCGCGGGTGGCCGGCACGAACACCACGGTGCTCGTGCGCGGGGAGTCGGGCACCGGCAAGGAGCTCATCGCGCACGCCATCCACTACAACTCGCCGCGCGCCCGGAAGCCGTTCATCAAGGTGAGCTGCGCCGCGCTGCCCGACTCGCTCATCGAGGCGGAGCTGTTCGGCCACGAGAAGGGCGCCTTCACCGGCGCCGCCGCCCGCAAGAAGGGCCGTTTCGAGCTGGCCGACGGCGGCTCGCTGTTCCTCGACGAGATCGGCGACATCAACCTGTCGACGCAGGTCAAGCTGCTGCGCGTGCTGCAGGAGAAGGAGTTCGAGCGGCTCGGCGGCGTGACCCCCGTCAGGACGAACGTGCGCCTGATGGCGGCCACCAACGCCGACCTCGAGAAGGCCATCGCGGCCGGGACGTTCCGCGAGGACCTGCACTACCGGCTCAACGTGTTCACCATCTTCGTGCCGCCGCTGCGCGAACGGAAGACCGACGTCCTGCTGCTCGCGGACAGTTTCCTGGAGAAGTACTCCGTCGAGCACGGCAAGAGCGTCAAGCGGATCTCGACGCCGGCCATCGACATGCTGATGGCGTACCACTGGCCGGGCAACGTCCGCGAGCTTGAGAACAGCATCGAGCGCGCCCTGCTGGTCTGCGACGGCAGCGTCATCCACGCCCACCACCTGCCGCCGAGCCTGCAGACCAGCGAGGCCTCGGGCACGGTCACCCGCGTCTCGCTGTCCGAGGCGGTCGGCGCCTACGAGAAGGACCTGATCCAGGACGCCCTGAAGACCACGCGCGGGAACCGGGTCAAGGCGGCGAGACTCCTCGACTCCACCGAGCGGATCATCAGCTACAAGGTCAAGAAGTACGAGATCGACTGCCGACGATTTCGGCAGTAGATCCGGTCATCAAAAATGTAGAATCCCGGACCGATGCATACGTATTCGTAGAATCCAGGAATCGATCGGCGACGCGCCGCCGGCGCCTGTGCCGCGCCCGTGCTCGTTCCCGCTCGGAAAAAAACGGGCCGATCGGACGTCCTCGGGACCCGGCGGCGCGCGTCTTCCCGGATCGACCAACTCGTTCCGAATCCGATTCTGCAAAAATGTCACTGCCGGCAAAAACAGACACAGTATTGTAGAATGGGCTTCGCGGCCGCCGGCCGGCCGGCCGGGCTTCGCGACACGATTCCTTCGGGGTTTCCCCGAAAACGTCGCGCCGTTCGCCGGACCTGGCCCGCATCTTGCTTGTCCCCTGGCGCGACGGCTCGTCCGCGTGAACGAAACCCGAATCCGGAGGCAGCTCATGAAACTCATCACGGCCATCATCAAGCCGCACATGCTCGACGGGGTGCGCGACGCGCTCTCCAAGTCGGGGATCAAGGGACTGACCGTCACCGAGGTCAAGGGCTTCGGTCGGCAGAAGGGCCACACCGAGGTCTACCGCGGCGTGGAGTACTCCGTCGACTTCGTGCCCAAGGTGAAGATCGAGATCGTCAGCGACGACGAGCACGTGGCCTCGGCCATCGCGTCGATCACCGAGTCGGCCCGTACCGGCGAGATCGGTGACGGAAAGATCTTCGTCGCCGACGTCGGACAGGCGGTCCGCATCCGCACGGGCGAGGCCGACTCGGCGGCCCTGTAGCAAACCCACGCACGACCAGGGGACAACGTCATGCAACACGCACATCGCCGCTCATTCGGCCGCCCGCTCCTGCTCGCGCTGCTCGGCGTCGCGCTCCTGCCGCACGCCGCGCTCGCCCAGGACGTGTCGGACGAGATGTTCGCCGTCAACAACACCTGGATGCTGGTGGCGACGTTCCTCGTCTTCATCATGCACCTCGGATTCGCCTGCCTGGAGTCGGGGCTGACGCAGGCGAAGAACGCCGTCAACATCCTGTTCAAGAACACCGGCGTCATCTCCATCGGCCTGATCACCTACGCCTTCGTCGGCTTCAACCTGATGTATCCGGGCGACTTCAACGGCTACCTCGGGTTCGCCGGCTTCGGCATCGACGCGGGCCCGGAAGGCGTGACGAGCGCCTACAACACCGGCTACACCTACTGGACCGACTTCATCTTCCAGGCCATGTTCGCGGCGACCGCAGCGACGATCGTGTCGGGCGCCGTGGCCGAGCGGATCAAGCTGAACTCGTTCCTGATCTTCACGACCCTCTACGTGGCCGTCTTCTACACCATCGCCGGGTCGTGGAAGTGGGGCGGCGGCTGGCTGGACCAGATGGGGTTCTACGACTTCGCCGGCTCCACCCTCGTGCACTCGGTGGGCGGCTGGGGCGCGCTCGCCGGCGTGATCGTGCTCGGTCCGCGGCTCGGGAAGTACGGCGCGCACGCCCGGCCGATCGCCGGGCACAGCATGCCGCTGGCCACCATCGGCGTCTTCCTGCTCTGGCTCGGCTGGTTCGGGTTCAACGGCGGCTCGGTGCTGAGCGCCGACCCGGCCCTGGTCTCGCTGGTCTTCGTGACCACGGCGCTGGCCGCGGCGGCCGGCGTCGTCGGGGCCATGGTCACGTCGTGGTCCGTGCAGCACAAGCCCGACCTGTCGATGGTCCTCAACGGCGCGCTCGCCGGCCTGGTGGGCATCACCGCCGGGGCCGACGTGGTGAGCGTCGACGCCTCGATGCTGATCGGCCTCGTCGCCGGCGTCATCGTCGTCGGCTCGGTGCTCTTCATCGACCGCGCGAAGCTCGACGATCCGGTCGGGGCGATCTCGGTGCACTTGGTCTGCGGCGTCTGGGGCACCCTGGCGGTCGGGATCTTCAGCGCCGACCACTCGTTCGTGACGCAACTGGTCGGCGTCCTGGCCTACGGCGCCTTCTCGTTCCTGGGCGCCCTGCTCATCTTCTTCGCGCTCCACAAGAGCATCGGCCTGCGCGTCAGCGAGGAAGAGGAGCGGCTGGGCCTCGACGTGGGCGAGCACGGCATGGAGGCGTACGGGGGGTTCCAGATTTCGCACTAGACCCGCCCCGAGGCCGGGGGCGGGCGCCGACGCCCGGCGTCCGCAAACCCGGCCGTCGTTCGCAACAACGGAAACCGAATCGGAGCCGCCCCCGCGGGGGCGGCTCCCCACTTTGGAGGAAGCGTCAACGTCATGCACAGATCAGCCAGTCGCATCATCGTTCTCGGATTCACCTGCGCCGCCGCGGCCGGCCTCGCCGCCGCGCCCGCGGCGGCGCAGGACGTGGGCAACAACGGCGCGGTGAGCCTCTCCAGCGGAGTGGACGTCGTCAACCAGTACTACTTCCGCGGCATCGTCCAGGAGACCGGCGGCTTCATCGCGCAGCCGTTCCTCGACGGCAGCATCGGCCTCGGCGCGGCGTCGATCACCGCGGGCACGTGGAGCAGCCTGCACTCCCGGGGCGACGAAGGATTCGACGGCGCGCCCGGGAGCTTCTACGAGACCGACTTCTACGCCGGCGTCGGCGGGGCGGCCGGGCCGGTCGGCCTCGACGTCACCTACACCGCCTACATGAGCCCGCGCGGGAGCTGGGGCACGGTCAAGGAGCTGGCCCTCGGCCTGAGCGTGGACAACGTGGCCGCGCCGTACGCGACGATCGCCTTCGAACTCGCCGGCAACGCCGCGGGGGACAGCGGCGGCACGTACGTCGAGCTGGGGATCGAGCCGTCGGCTCCGCTCGACGCGCCGGTCAGCCTGTCGTTTCCGGTGGCCGTCGGCCTGAGCGCGAGCGACTACTACAACCCGGGCGGCGTCAACCACGCCTTCGGCTTCTTCAGCGTCGGCGCGTCCGTCGGCGTCCCGCTGAACGTGCCCGCGGAGTACGGCGAGTGGTCGCTGGGCCTCGGCGTCAGCGCCCTCGTGTTCGGGGAGGGGCTCAAGCAGATCAACGAAGAGGACGGCCCGAAGATCATCGCGTTGTTCGGCCTCGGTCTCGGCTACTAGGAATCTGCTCCGTAGAACGGCGCGGACTCCCGGAGCGGTCAGGTTGGGCGCCGAGCGGAAGCCGCAAGGCGACGCTTGGTGGGCGCTGGCCGGCCCGGTGAACCCACGCCGGCCGCCGGCAGGTCAGGACTCTGCTTTCCTCCTCGGCAGGGTTCGTCAGGCGGGAGCCGGAGGCGCGCCAGCCTCCGGCCCCGCCGCTTCGCCGCGCGTGCTGATAAGATACGCCGGTTGGAAGCGGCCCCGGGGCGCCGCCGGAGCGGGCGGGGAACGCTCGACACCGCTCCGTCTTGAAGGAGATCCGGAGTAAGCCGCTTCGCCCGGAACGTCGATGCCGTCCACCGACCACGCGCCCGCGCCGGCCGCCCGGGCGCCGCACGGCGCCCTGTCCGGTCTCGCCGCCCGCCTGGCCGAGGCCCGCGAGGAGTTGCGCGCCGAGGCGGAGCGCGCCGGCGCGGGCGTCCGCACGCTGCGCCGCTACTCGACCCGCATCGACGGCATCCTGAAGGACATCCACGGCGCCGCGGGCGGGCTGGCGGCGAAGCCGGCCGCCCTGGTCCCGCTGGGCGGGTACGGGCGCGGCCACCTCTGCCAGTACTCCGACGTCGACCTGCTGATCGTCGTCGACGGCGCGATCGGCGCGCCGGAAGAACGGTTTCTGCGGGCGATCCTGCATCCGCTCTGGGACCTCGGGCTGGAGGTCGGGCACCAGGTGCGGCAGGTCGCCGACTTCGCCGAGCCGGAGAACGACAATCCGGAGTACCTGGCGGCGCTGCTGGACGCCCGTTTCCTCGCCGGCGACCGGAGCGTGTTCGACCGCTCCGTCCAGGCCTGCCTGGCCGCGGAATCCCCGTGGCGCGGGCCGATGCGGGCGGCGCTCGTCGGCCTCGCGCGCCAGCGCCACGGGCAGTTCAACCACACCGTGTTCCAGCTCGAACCGGACATCAAGGACGCGCCCGGCGGACTGCGCGACGCGACGGCCGTCCGGCTGCTGGCCCGGTTGACGGGCGGCGAGCCGCCGGGCGACGCCGGGCGCCTGGACGAGGCCGAGGACTTCATGCTGCGGGTGCGCTCCATCCTGCACATGGAGCGCGGGCACAACGTCAACGTCCTGGCCCACGGACTGCAGGAGACGGTCGCGCGGCGCTTCGGCTCGCCGGGCGAACGGAAACGGCGCCAGGTCGAACTGCTGATGAGCACCTACTACCACCATGCGCGGCGGATCGACCGCTCCATGGCGACGGCGCTCAAGTCCTCGGCGGCGCCGCCCGACACGAACCAGACCGTCATCCGCATCGGCGGCGAACTCGAGATCGCCTGGGACGGCGTCCGGTTCCTCGACGGCACCCTCGCCTCGCTCCAGCCGCACGGCTGGCTGCGGCCGTTCGAAGCGGCGCTGGAGCACGACGTCGAGGTCTCCGAGCAGGTGCTCACGTGCATCGAACGCCACGGGGAACGCTACGCGCCGGAGAGCTTCTTCCCCGGCGACGAGGAACGCGACCGGCTTCTGCGGGTGCTGCGGCCCCGGCCGGGCCTCTACGACCGCCTCTCCGACATGCACGGACGCGGCCTGCTCGGGCGGATGTTCCCCGAGTTCCAGAAGGTCTACTGTCTCGTCGTGCACGACTTCTACCACAAGTACACCGTCGACGAGCACACGCTGCGCACCATCCGCAGCCTGGAGTCGCTGTGCGCGCCGCGCACGGACAGCCGCCGCCGCTTCGCCGCCGTGCTGCGCGAGCTCGAGCGGCCCGAGCTGCTGGTGCTGGCCCTCCTCTTCCACGACGTCGGCAAGTGGACCAACAAGAACCACTCGGAAGAAGGGGTGCGGATGGCCGTCGGGGCCCTGCGCCGCATCCGGCTGCCGGAGAAGGCCGTCGCCACGGTCGAGTTCCTCATCCGCCACCACCTGCAGATGTCCGTGCTCGCTTTCCGGCGGGACGTGGAGGATCCGGAGACCGCGACGCGCTTCGCCCGGCTCGTCGGCACCGAGGAACGTCTCAAGCTGCTCTGCCTGCTGACCCTGGCCGACGTCGACGCGGTCAGCCCCGGCGTCATGACGCCGTGGAAGGAAGAGATGCTGTGGCGTCTCTACGTGGACACCTACAACCGGCTGACCCTCGGGTACAGCGAGGACGCCATCGAGGACGCGGACGCCGCCCGCGGCGAGCTGCGCGCCGGGCGGCCCGCCGACGTCTCCCAGGAGGACCTCGACGCCTTCGTCGAAGGGTTGCCCCAGCGCTACCTGCGCATGGTCGACCGCCCGCGGGTCTACGAGCACGTCCGGCTCGCCCGCGGCCTGCGGCCGGGGGAGGTGCGGCCGCTGCTCGAGCGGAAGGACGCGGCCTGGGAGCTCAGCACGATCGGGCTCGACCAGCCCGGACTGTTCGCCAACGTGTGCGGCGTCCTCTCGTACTTCGGCATGGACATCCTGCGCGGTCAGGCCATGACCAACCGGCGCGGACTGGTGATCGACGTCTTCCAGTTCGCGGACGAGGAAGGCTATCTGCGCCTCAACCGGGTAGCGCGCGACGAGCTCACGGCGCTGCTCGCGGACGTGGTCTCGGGGCGGGTGGACGTCGCCGACAAGCTGCGCGGCCGCTGGGGTTCGCGGGCGGACGCCCGCCCGCGGCGGACCCGGCCGACCGTGCGTTTCAACAACCATTACTCCCGGCGGTTCACGGTCCTCGAAGTGGTGGCCGCGAACGCGTGGGGTCTGCTGTACCGCCTCAGCCGCACCCTGTCGGCCCGCGGCTGCGACATCGACCTGGTGCTGATCTCGACCGAGGGCGCGCTGGCCATCGACGTCTTTCACGTCACGAAGGACCGCGCCAAGCTGTCGGACGCCGAGCAGCAGGCGCTGAAGGACGAACTGCAGCGGACGCTCGCCACGAATCCGTGACCCGCGGAGCATGTCGCCATGAAGATGATCGAAGCCATCGTGCGGCCCAACCGGGTCGAGGCCGTTCAGGACGCCCTGTCGAAGCAGGACATATCGGGCATCACCGTCAGCGAGGTGCGCGGCCACGGCCGGCAGCGCGGCCACACGACGGTGTACCGCGGCCGCGAGTACGACATCAGCCTGCTGCCCAAGGCCAAGGTCGAAATCGTGGTGGCCGACGACCGGGTCGACGCGGCGATCGACGCCATCATGGACGCGGCGCGGACGGGGGAGATCGGAGACGGACGGGTCTTCGTGCTGCCGGTCGAACAGAGCCGGATCATTCGGACGGGTGAGCGGGACGTCGTGTGACGGCCGTCGCACGCGCACGGCGCCGCGTCTCACGCAGCGTGGACACCATTCGCAGAACGAGAGGTAACTGAATGACAGCGAACGACGTGATGGCGAAGATCAAGGACGAGGGGATCCGGGTCATCGACCTGCGCTTCGTCGACCTGCCGGGGTTGTGGCACCACTTCACCGTGTCGGCGAAGGAGTTCTCCGCGGACGTCTTCGAGGAAGGCATCGGTTTCGACGGCTCGAGCATCCGCGGGTTCCAGCAGATCCAGGAGAGCGACATGCTGCTGTTCCCGGATCCGGCGACCGCGTTCGCCGACCCGTTCACGGCCGAGCCGACCCTGTGCATCATCTGCAACGTCAAGGACCCGATCACCGGCGAGTCCTATACGCGGGACCCGCGCAACATCGCCCAGAAGGCCGAGGCGTACCTGAACTCCACCGGCATCGGCGACACCGCCTACTTCGGTCCCGAGCCCGAGTTCTTCATCTTCGACGACGTCCGCTTCGGACAGAACCACCACGAGGGCTACTACCACCTCGACTCGGCCGAGGGCTTCTGGAACGCCGGGCGGGTGGAGAATCCGGACGCCGCCGGCAACTCGCGCAACCTCGGCTACAAGCCGCGGTTCAAGGAAGGCTACTTCCCGGTGCCGCCCATGGACAGCCACCAGGACCTGCGCACCGAGATGCTCCTCGCCCTCGAGGACATCGGCGTCGAGGCCGAGGTGCATCACCACGAGGTGGGCACGGCGGGCCAGTCCGAGATCGACATGCGCTACGACTCGCTCGTCAGCATGGGCGACAAGCTGCTGAAGTACAAGTACGCCGTCAAGAACGTGGCGCGGCGCCACGGCAAGACGGTGACGCTGATGCCGAAGCCGATCTTCCAGGACAACGGCTCCGGCATGCACGTGCACCAGAGCCTCTGGAAGGACGGCCGCAACCAGTTCTTCGAGGCGGGCACCTACGGCGACCTGAGCCCGGCGGCGCTCTACTACATCGGCGGCATCCTCAAGCACGCCCCGGCGCTGCTCGCGCTGACCAACCCGACCACCAACTCCTACCGGCGGCTGGTCCCCGGCTACGAGGCGCCGATCAACCTGATCTACTCCATGCGCAACCGCAGCGCCGCGGTCCGCATCCCGGTCTACTCGAGCAGCGAGAAGGCGAAGCGCATCGAGACCCGCTTCCCCGACCCGACCTGCAACGGCTATCTGGCCTTCAGCGCGCTGCTGATGGCCGGCCTCGACGGCATCCAGAACAAGATCACGCCGCCCGGGCCGCTCGACAAGGACCTGTACGACCTGCCGCCGGAGGAGATGTCGCAGATCGACAGCACGCCGCCCGACCTCGCCGCGGCGCTCGACGCCCTGGAGAAGGACCACGAGTTCCTGCTGAAGGGCGACGTCTTCACGAAGGACGTGATCGAGACCTGGCTCTCTTACAAGCGGCACCACGAGATCGACGCGATCCGCCTGCGGCCGCACCCGTGGGAGTTCGCGCTCTACTTCGACATCTAGCGCCCACCAGGCGTCGCCCTCGCGGCTCCGCCCGGCGCCCAACCTGACCGCTCCGGGAGTCCGCGCCGTTCTACGGCGTGGACTCCCGGGCCGGAGTTCGGTCCCTCCCCGGTCCCGGGGCGCCTGCGCGCTCCGGGACCCACTGCTCGTCACTCACCAGCCGGGGGCTCCGGCCCCGGCGCGCCCGGGCCGGGCCGACGTCGGCGTATGATCCCGCGGGGAGAGCGCACCGACCTGGACGGCTGGCGCGCGGCGGCGGATTCCCCGGCCCGCCGCGCGTGATACCGGGAGACCGCACCGACATGGAGACCCTGACGCCGCGCGACGTTTTCCTGGCGAAGGAGCTGCCGGCGGACGCCGCGGCCCGTTTCCTCGAACGCTACGGCGCGCGAGACGGCGAGGCCGCCGACCAGCACCTGCAGGAGCTGGCCGACGACCTGCCCTCGCGGCTGGCGCTGGGCGAGCTGGCCCCCACGCTGTTCGACATCCTCTCGACGACGCCCGACCCCGACGCGGCGCTCGTCGGTTTCTGCCGCTACGTCGGCGCGCGCACGCCGAAGGCGGGGTTCGTCCACGAGCTGGCCGCCGACCCGCGCCTGCTCGACATCCTGATGCAGATCCTGGGCACCTCGCCGTTCCTGAGCGAGATCCTGATCCGCAACCCGGAGTACCTCTACTGGCTGCGCCAGCGGCTCGACGCGGCGCCGCCCGACCGCGTCGACTACGAAACCGAACTCGACCGGATGGTGGACGGCGAGCAGACCGTCGAGCAGCAGGTGAACGTCCTCAAGCGCTTCCAGCGGCGGGAGATGCTGCGCGTGGCGGCGCGCGACCTCTTCGGGATGCTCAACCGGGAGTCGCTGACGACGACCACCACGCAGTTGTCCAACCTGGCCGACACGATCGTCGACCGCACGCTGCGCATCGCGGCGGCGGAGGCCGCCGGCAAGCAGGGCCCGCTGCCGGGGCGGTTCGCGGTCATCGGCATGGGCAAGCTCGGCGGGGGCGACCTCAACTACAGCTCCGACATCGACCTCATCTACGTCTACGACGTCTCCGCCGAGGAGATCGGCGCGGCCCACGGACGCTACCAGAGGCTCGGGCGGCGCCTCACCGCGCTGCTGTCCGAACACACCGCGGAGGGCTACCTCTACCGCGTCGACATGCGCCTGCGGCCGATGGGCGGCGGCGGCGGCCTCGTCTATTCCCTGAAGCAGTCGGCGCAGTACTACGAGAGCCTCGGCGAGACGTTCGAGCGTTTCGCGCTCCTCAAGGCGCGGCCCATCGCCGGCGACCTGGAGCTGGGCCGGCGCTTCGTCGACATGGTCGCGCCCTTCGTCTACCGCAAGTACCTCGACCACGCCGCCATCGAGGAGCTCGTGCGCTACAAGGCGCGGGCCGACCGGGAGCACGCCCGCCACGGCGACCTCGACGTGAACATCAAGGAAGGGCGCGGCGGCATCCGCGAGGTGGAGCTGTTCGCCCAGGTGTTCCTGTTGATCTACGGCGGCGGCCAGCCGGCGCTGCGGACCGGCCACACGCTGACCGCCCTGGACCAGCTGGGCGCCCACGGCTTCGTCGACGCCGACGTGCAGGAGAAGCTCTCCAGCGCCTACATCTTCCTGCGCAACGTCGAGCACGGCCTGCAGGCGGCCGAGGGCCAGCAGACGCACAGCCTGTCGGCCAGCGCGCGCGGCCTGCGCGCCCTGGCGCGGCGCCTCGGGTTCGACGAGATCGAAACGCTCACTGGCGCGCTCGACCGCCACCGGGAGCGGGTGCACGCCGTCTACGCCAACCTGTTCCACGGCGAGACCGGCGAAGAGGGACTGGCCGGGCGCGAGCTGTTCCGGCTCCTGGCCGGCGAGATCGACGACGAGAAGGGGCGCGCGCGGCTGGCCGAGGCGGGCGTCGAGAACCCGGACGGGGCGCTGCAGGCCATCCGGCAGCTCGACGCGGCGCCGTCCCAGGGGCGGTCGTCCGCGCGCAACCTGCTGGCCAACCTGCTGGCCTCCGTCCTCTCCGCCGACCCGCCGCTGTGCGCGCGCGGCCAGGTGCTCATCCGCCTCGAGAAGGTGGTCGCCCGCGCGGGCGCCCCCGCCGCGCTGTACCGCACGCTGCTGGAGGACGACGCGCTGCGGCGCCGGCTGCTCGTCGGCCTCGACGCCGGCGACCTGTTCGCGGCGCGGCTGGCGGCGTACCCCGAGCTGCTCGACTTCCTGACCGCCGTGGACCTCGACGACGACGCCTTTCGCGCGGCGGTGGCCGCGGCCTTCGACGAAGTCGCCGCGACCGGTTCCGGCCTCGCCGCGCGCTTCGACCCGTTCCGCCGCGTCAAGGCCATCGAGGAGTTCAAGGCGCTCGCCGAGTGGCTGAACGGCCGGCGCCTGCACCTGCTGAACGACCGGCTGTCGCTGGTCGCCGACTGCGCCGTCCGGGCCGCCGCGCGGGCCGTGGCGCGGGACCACCCGCCGGACCCGGACGCGCCGGACCCGGACGCCGGCTGGACCGTCTTCGCCCTCGGCAAGCTGGGCAGCCGCGAGCTGACCGTGCATTCCGACCTCGACCTGGTCTTCGTCTACGCCGGCGAGACGACCGACGCCGGCCGGTTCCAGGCCCACCAGAAGTTCGTGCGGGGGATCTACGACCTGCTCTCCCGAAAGACCGCCGCGGGGTCCGCCTACGAGATGGACACGCGGCTGCGGCCCGAGGGCAAGATGGGGGCGCTGGCCATTCCCTTCCCCGCGTTCCAGCGCTACCTGCGCGAGCGGGCCGAGATCTGGGAGCGCATGGCCTGGACCCGCTGCCGCCCCGTCGGCGGCGACCCCGCGCTCGGCGCGCGGGTCCACGAGACCGTCAACGACTTCGTCTACGGCCCGTGGGCCGCGGAGGTCCCGTCCTACGCGCGGCGCGTCCGCTCCCGCATCGAGCGCGAGCTGGCCCGCGAGGCCGAGAGCGGCCACCTGGACCTGAAGCGCGGCCGCGGCGGCCTGGCCGACGTCGACTTCCTGCTCCAGGTGCTGCAGATCCGCGAGGGGGCAGCCAACCCCGGGTTCCGCGTCGCCGGAACCCGCTGGCTGATCGAGACGCTGCCCGAGACGGACCGGTTGCGCCCCGCCGAGGCCGACACCCTCCGCGGCGCCTACTGGTTCCTGCGCGAGCTCGAGACCGTGCTGCGCATCCACACCGACACGTCGGGCGGGGCCATCGCCACGGACGCCGACGCGGTGGACCCGCTGGCGCGCCGGCTGCGGGAGCCCCTGTCCGGCGCCGAGTTGCTGGAGCGCTACCGCGACGTCACGGGGCAGGTGCGGGCGATCTACGAAGCGGTCATGGACCGGCTGGCGGAAGGCGCCGCGTAGGAATCCGCCCGGGCAGAACGGCGTATATTATAACGTCATCCGTGTAGCATCAACCAGCGATTTTTTGGCAAAGGCGATGCTCATGAAGGCGACGGTATACGACAAACGCCGATATCGGGTACGGAGCGTGGCGGAAGCGAAGGAGGTTTCCGCCAACTATCTCGGGAGCATCGAACTGGAAAACGTCATCGACTTCGGCTTGCCGGAAGTCGACGACCGGTACCACGTATGGCGCGTGCCGCTGCTGAACCATGGAGGCCACAAGATAGGAGAAGTGGTTATAGACGCCCATACGAGCCTGATCCAGGAAAAGAAGACGACCGGCAGGAGCGTGCTGGAAGCCAGACTGCTGGGGCGGACGGTCGGGAAAACAAAAAAACGCCGAGACGCCGGCGCTCCCAGGATTTCGCATTTGAGGAACACGATTGGCCTCGGAGACAGCGAGGACTTGCTTTCGCAAACACCGTCCGAATCCGTCGACTTGATATTCACGTCGCCGCCCTACTACAACGCCAGGCCGGAATATTCCGACTACGTCCAGTACGAGGAATATCTGCTGAAGATGCGAAAAATAATTCATCAGTGTCACCGTGTTCTCAACGAAGGTCGGTTTTTCGTGATGAACGTCTCTCCGGTATTGATCCGCCGATCGAGCCGCAGCGAAGCATCGAGAAGGATCGCCGTTCCGTTCGATTTTCACGGGATATTCGTGAACGAAGGGTTCGAGTTCGTCGACGACATCATCTGGCTGAAGCCGGACGGCGCCGGCTGGGCGACGGGCCGGGGGCGTCGTTTCGCCGCCGACAGGCACCCGCTTCAGTACAAGGCGGTTCCAGTCACGGAGTACGTCCTGGTCTATCGTAAAAAAACCGAGAAACTCATCGACTGGCACATCAGGAAGCACCCCGATCAACGACTCGTGAATGCGTCACGCATTGCTGACGGGTATGAAGCCACGAACGTGTGGAAAATCCATCCGGCTCACAGCAGGAAACACCCGGCCGTGTTTCCCGCCGAGCTGGCCGAGAAAGTGATCAGGTACTACTCGTTCATGCATGACGTGGTGCTCGACCCGTTCGGCGGCATCGGCACCGTGGGAGAAGTTGCGGCGAGGCTCGACAGGCGTTTCGTGCTCTTCGAAATCAACGAAGACTACGTATGCGAGATCAAGAACAGGATCGAGGGCTGGCTCAAGAACGGCGTTGGCGACGTCAACTGGATAAATTGCGACCCCGTTCGGCCGCTGAATCAGTACCTCGAGTACCAGGGACGTGGAGACTCCGCATGACCTACGAACGCGTCATTCGGAACATTCCGCGCGCCGGCGAACTGCTTGCGAAATACGGCGGAATGGAAGTTATAGACAGAATCGGTCACGATGCCGTAAAGGACGTCGTGACTTCGGTGCTGTGTGGAGGGAACGTTCGATCCTTGACCGAGGGGTTGACCCGGCGGCGGCTGGCCCTGTCCAACGCTGAATTGCTTGTGACTTTTCTCAGGTCGAACCATGAGATCGAAAATTTCGCCCGGAACATCCCGCATATCGTAAAGGCGGGACTGGATTCACGAATTTCGAACGAACGAAAACTGTTTCTGAAGTGGTGCATCGGCCTCACGGAGAAAGGCATACAGAACGTCTTGAGAGGAAAGGGAGACGAATTCGGAAATTACCTCGACGTTCTCGAGAAATCCATCGGGGAAGCGGCGAGACAATGCAACGTGGAGTACGGTGATCTCGAAGGTGTTCTCAGGATTCACGGTGTGGAAAGCCGCGTGGATTGGCCGTTCATCCTTTATTTGTTCACGGCGATAGGCGCGCAGACCCTGGCGATTCGAGGTTCCGAGAAGTCGAAATACGGCAAGTTGTTCGAGAAACTCGTTCTCGGATCCTTGCTCACGCTGCTCGGATTCCAGCGGATCGACCCGGGAGACGCAGAAAAAAAACAACGGGTGTTCTGGCTCTCGTCTCGGGGCGGCAAGCGGGAAAGTGATGCGACGCTTCTTTACAAGCCCGGCGTGGGCGCCAGGTTCGACATCGGGTTCATCGGTCCCGGCAATACGGAGATTTCTCTCGACAAGGTGTCGCGATTCGAGCGGGAAATGGAGCGCGGCAGCAAGGTGCATTACATGTCGACCATCGTGCTCGTCGATAGAATCGGCGAACAAAGCCGAATCGCCGAGATGGCGAGAGCGATCGACGGCGACATCGTTCAGATGAGCATGACGTACTGGACCCAGGAGGTGGCGCGCATTCTCGAGCGCAGGATTGGATTCAAGCATCCGATCACGAAGATGCCGGCCGCCGAGAGCCTGCGGTACGTGCGGACCTGGATGGAGACGGCGGATCTCCACGCGGTCATTGGGTGAAGGGCCGAATCCGGCCCGCGAACAGACCGGCTGATCAGCGCGGGGCGGCGCGCCTGTTCATGACCGTGGCGCTGGCCGCCGGGAACCGAAACAGGATGTGTCCGTTCATGACCGTGGGCTGGCCGCCGCGCTCGCCGGCGGTCCCCGCCGTGACGCGGGAGGTCGCGGCCGTCGCGGTGCAGGATCCAGGCGCCGCGCCCGTCGCCGCGGGTCGCACCGATCTCCCTGGATGATCCGGCGACGCTGGTCGAAGCTCACCGACCGACGAAGCCTTCATTCCCGGATGGCCGTTTACGCTGATGAACGAAATCATTCAGAATCGAACCTGAGAAGCCTTTTTACCTTTCGGCACCTTTATGAACACCAGGAAATACGAATGGTTCTTTCTCGCGTGAACTTGTTTCAGAACCCGGCTCATGCCGGGTTTTGTTCGGGCGGACCACGACGAACAAGTCCTTGCAAAAGAATCCGGCGCGCGAGTACGAGTTGATGATTTCGACGTGGGTGAGATTCTGTCGATTGGCGCCGACTTCATCCTGGCTGTTGCCGCCCGATGTCCGGGAGTGGCTGGCCGAGGGCCACTTGGCGCACCACGTCAGCGATCTGGTTGACGGTCTGGATCTGACGGCGTTCTACGCCCCGTACGAGGGGGACGGCCGGCGGAACGCGCCGTATTCGCCGCGGATGATGGTGAAGATTCTGCTGTACGCCTACGCGACGGGTGTTTTTTCGTCGCGGGGGATTGCGAAGAAGCTGGAGGAGGACGTCGCGTTCCGGGTGCTGGCGGCCGGCAACTTCCCGCGGCATCGCACGATTTGCGAGTTCCGGCGTCGGCACCTGGAGGATTTCAAGCGTCTGTTCGTGGAGGTGGTCGGTCTGGCTCGGGAACTGGGCTTGGCGCGGTTCGGTCGGCTGTCGGTCGACGGGACGAAGATGCGCGCGAATGCGAGCAAGCGCAAGGCGATGAGCCATGGTCGGATGGAGGCGGAGGAACGGCGTCTGGCGGGCGAGATCGACGCGCTGTTGCGGTCCGCGGACGCCGCCGACGCAGCCGAGGACGTGCAGTTGGGGACGGCGGTACGGGGCGACGAGTTGCCGGCGGAGTTGCGGCGGCGGGAGGATCGTCTGGCGGCGATCCGGGCGGCGAAGGCGCGGTTGGAGGCGGCGCAACGGTCCGCGGACGCCGCGCGGGGGCGGCAGCCGGGTCAGGCTCGGAATCCGAAGGGGGGTCCGCCGTACAAGCGGGCGTATGGGGAGCCTGACGAGCGGGCGCAGAGCAACTTCACGGACCCGGAAAGCGGGATCATGAAGACGAGCACCGAGGGCTTCCAGCAGTGCTACAACGCGCAGGCGGCGGTGGACGCCGAGCATCAGTTGTTGGTGGCGGCGGACGTGACGGCGAACGCGAGCGACCAGGGCCGGCTGCCGGTGTTGCTCGACCAGGTCCGGGAGCGGTTCGACACGCAGCCGGAGTCGGTGCTTGCGGATTCGGGGTACTGCAACGAGCGGGACTTGGCGGACCTGGAAACGCGGGGTGTTGACGGGTATGTGGCGGCGGGCCGGGAGGACAAGGCGGTCACCGGCCGCGACCTGAAGAAGCGCCCGGCGACGGGCCGCATGGTGGAGAAGCTGTCGGCGCCGGCGGGCCGGGCGGTGTATGCGGAGCGGAAGTGGCTGTCGGAGGCGCCGTACGGCTGGGTCAAGCACGTGCTGGGCTTCCGGCGCTTCAGCCTGCGTGGCTTGGCGAAGGTGCGGGGCGAGTGGGACTTGGTGTGCCTGGCGGTGAACGTCAAGCGCCTGCACCTGCTGACGGCGGCGTAAAGGGGCGGCTTTGCGCCTCCCCGCGGGAGATCAGGGTGCGAATCGCGGCGTTGGGGGTGGTTGGAGCCGTGTCACGGCCGTTTTCGGCTCGCATCGCCGGCCGACCGCGATCATCCACCCCTTGACCCCGCGGGATGAGCCTTCCCCGCCCAACGTCAGCGCCGCAATCCGCGTTTCGTGAACTTCCTGTGGCGCAGACTCCTAGCGCCCACCAAGCGTCGCCTTGCGGCTCCGCTCGGTGCCCATCCTGACCGCTCCAGGAGTCCGCGCCGTTCTACGGCGCAGACTCCTGGTCCCCGAAACCGCGCTGGTCTCCGAGCTGCTCGTGCAGCAGGCTGCGCGCCACGAACAGCACGTTGGCCGGCCGCTCGGCGAGCCGCCGCATGAAGTACGGAAACCAGTCGCCGCCGAACGGCAGGTAGACGCGCACCGCGTAGCCCCTGGCCTCCAGCGCGGCCTGCAGGTCCCGCCGGACGCCGTAGAGCATCTGGAACTCGAACCGCTCGGGGCCGAGCCGGCGCGCGGCGGCGGCGGCCCGCACGGCCCGGATCATGCGCGGGTCGTGGGTGCCGAACGCGGGGTGGACGCCGGTGTCGAGCAGCGTCTCCGCCAGGCGCACGAAGGCGCGGTCGACGTCGCTCTTGTCCGGGTAGGCCACGGCGGCCGGCTCCCTGTAGGCGCCCTTCACCAGCCGCACCGGGAGACCGAGCTCGACGACGCGGGCGAGATCGCCGGGCGTGCGGCGGAGGGCCGACTGCAGGACGACGCCGAGGTGTCCGTGGCCCCGCTGCCGCATCGCCGCCGCCGCGTCGAGCGTGCGGTCGACCAGCGGCGACCCCTCCATGTCGATCCGCACGAAACAGCGGCGCGGGTCCGTGTGGGTCAGGATGCGCTCGAGGTTGGCGCGGCACAGCCCGGCGTCGAGCTCCAGGCCGAGCTGCGTCAGCTTCACCGACAGGTGGCAGCTCATGCCGGCCAGACTGACCGATTCGATCACCCACTGGTAGGCGATCGTGGCGGCCTCGGCGGCCTCCCGGCTGCGGACGTGCTCGCCCAGGTAGTTGAACGTGTGGAGCAGACCCTGACGCTCCAGCCGGCGGGCCGTGTCGATGGCCTCGTTCACGGTCCGGCCGCCGATGAAGCGGCGGGCCGCGCCGTGTCGTCCGCGCATGCCGTACCGCGAGGCGAGGCGCTTGAGGGCGCGGCTGCCGGCGAGCGCGAGGAACAGCCGCCGCGACAGGGCGTCCAGCAGGGTCGAGGGGGTCACTAGTGGGTCAGGGCCGATTCGCCGCGGTGCGCGAGCAGGTGATCGAGCGACCTCCCGTAGTAGCGCAGGACCAGACGTTCGCGGACGCGGAAGCGCTGCCCCTCCACCACGATGACGCCGCGGACCGCCAGCGGGCCGATCGCCGCGTCGACGGCCTCCCGGCCGGTCTCCACGTCGAGGTTCGCGCCCGCGGACCGCAGGATCCCGATGAGCTGATCGATCCGGTCCTCCAGCTCCGAGCGGGTGATGGACGGCCGGACGGCCGCCGCCACCAGCGCCGTCGGCACGACCTTGTACAGGCGGCCGATCGCGTCGCGGACGCGGCGCTTGAGCCGCACCATGTCGCGGCGGTCGTCGGGGTCGTAGTCGTCGAAGCGGATGGGAGGCCCGAAGGTGACGATGCCGCGCGACTGGTAGCCGACCGTGTAGCGGAGCATTTCGGCGAGCTCCTGGGGGAACGGGCGCTGGACGCGCTTGACGCCCTGCCGGGAGAGCACGAAGTCCTCGAGCACCAGGTCGTAGGCGATGGCGGTCGGAACGATGACCAGGTCGTTGCGGTCGGCCTGGGCGGCCGCGTGGAGCAACCCGGTCTTGAACGGCTTCAGCGCTCCGTTGTAGCTGCGGCCGCCCTCCAGGTACAGCAGGAGCTCGGTCCGGCGCAGCAGCTCCGCCACGTACGCCTTGAGCGTGACCAGATACGCGGGGTCCTTCACGTCCCGGCGGACGGGGACGGCGCCGGTCACGTGCTTCTGGATCAGCCCGAGCGCCCCGCCGAACAGGTTGCTGCCCGCGGCGATCACCGGCGGCCGGATGCCGTTGTCGTCCAGCACGAGCGGCTGCACCATCCAGTCGGCGTGGCTGCGGTGGTTCGAAGCGTAGACGACCCGGGCGGCGCGGGTCGCGGAGCGGACGTGGTCGATTCCCTCGCTGGTGCGGGTGATCTTGCGCAGCAACGGGTACAAGGGGTGCTGGAGCGCGCGGTACATGCGGTACCGCTGCGTGGTCCGCAGCTCGTCGAGGTAGCCGTGGATGGCGGCCCGCGCCTGATCGCGCGTCCGGCCGCCACGGCCTTCGAGATACCTGACGACCTCTTCGCGGGCGAGCACGGCTTGCGTGATCTCGTCCTGCGCCACGGGCAGCAATATAGCACGGGGGCGGAGCGCGGCCCCGCCGCCGCCGCCCGCCTTCCGGGGAACTACCTGGCCGCGGACACGCTGCTCGGCCGCGAGAGACGGACGGTCAGCGTGGCGCCCGCCGGCAGGGTCGCCGCCTCGGCGTCGCCCGCGGCCGCCGCCGCGGTGCCTCCTGCCGCCCCGGCGGCCCCGCCGATCGCCGCCCCCCGGCCGCCGCCGAAGATCGCTCCGAGGATGGCCCCGGCCACCGCGCCGCCGCCTATCTTCGCGGCGTTGTCGCGGCCTCGCGAGCCGCCCTCGCGATAGACGGTCTCGGTGGCGATGGGCACTTCGACCCCGTCGTCGAGCACGACGGTATGGAAGCGGACGCCGAGGCGGGCGGTTCCCCGCAGCTTCCCGCCCCGCTCCACCAGGACGACCGAACCGTTGACGACGCTGCCGGCGGGAATCGCGACGCGGCGGGCCACCGTCACGTCGCGGGTGACGCGCGCCGCCACGTCGTCCTCCACCTCGGCGTGGTCCGTGGTGACGAACGTGTCGATCTGCAACCCGATCACCGAATCGGCGGGAATCAGCAGTTCCTCGGCCGCCGCGCGCGCCGGCCCGGATCCGCCGCGCCCGCCGGGCGGGTCGAGGCCGGCGAACGCCGGAGGGGGCGCGTCCCGGGCGGCGGACCCGTCGCGCGTCTCCGCCTCCGGGGGCAGGGGATCCGCCGGCCGCCAGCCTTCGATCTCGGGAAGATCCCGGTTCGCCCGCGCCGGGGCCCGACGTTCGGCCGGCGCGGCGCTTTCCGCCGTCGACTCGGGCTCCGGCCGCGGGGTCGCCACGGGCGGCGGTTCGGCCCGTGCGATTCGTTCCGGCTCCGGCGGCGGTTCGGCCCGTGCGATTCGTTCCGCCGCCGGCTCCGGCGGCGGCTCCCGGCGCGGGAGGCTCGGCGCGGGCTCCGGCCGGACCGCGGCGCGCGGGGATTCCGGCTCCGGCCGCGCCGCGGGTGCGTCCCGCGTCCTCCGGGGTCTCCGCGTCTCCACGGACGGCGGTTCGGCCGCGGCGTCCACGGTCTGTTCCGTGGACTCGACGGCGACGGGTTCCGGGCTCGTCCCGCCGCCGCCCGTCAGCGCGTCGATTCCCCCCGGCGCGTCGGCCGCGCGGGTTTCGGGCAGCGGGTTCGCCGCCGCGGCCGTCGGCTCCGCCGCGTTCCGGCGGACCGCGACGTAGGCTCCGATGCCGGCGGCGGCGACCACCAGCGCGAGCGCCACGGCGGCCGTGACGAGGAAGGCGGTGCGTGTCGTGCCCATGCGGAAGACTCCTCCCCTGCTGACGGAGAAAGCAAGAGCCGTGCCGCAACCTTATGCCCGGATTCCTTCCGGCGGCAAGCGTTCCGCGCGCCCCCGGGTCGAAACGGCGCAGCCGGGAGTGTCCCCGCGAGGTGACCGCCTGTCCCCGCGGAGCCCCCCGAACCGTCGCCGCGGCGCCGTCCCCGGCCTCGCGCCCGCCAAGCGTCGCCGTGCGGCTCCGCCTGGCGCCCAACCGGACCGCTCCAGGAGTCCGCGCCGTTCTACGGCGCCGCCGCGCGGGTTTCGCCGCGGACGCCGAGCATGTAGAATAACCCGCCGGATCGGTTGGGGGGCCGCTCCGGCAGCCTGGTCGCAAAAAGAGGCAGGACACCGACGAGCGTCCGGACCGATTTGCCCACAGCCCCCGTCCGCGAACGTCCCGCGTCCCCGGTCCTTCCGCGCGTGCTGAGCGTCGCGGCCCTGCTCTTCGTGTTCCTGCTGGGCGTCAAGGGGCTGGGCGATGGTTTCGAGCTGATCGGCCAGGACCTCATCGAGAGTTTCTTCGCGGCGACGTCGAACCCGCTCATCGGACTGGTGGTCGGACTGCTGGCGACGACCGTCATGCAGAGTTCGTCGGTGACCACGTCCATGGTCGTCGCCCTGGTCGCGGCGCCGGAGAACGCGTTGCCGCTGGCCAACGCCATCCCCATGGTGATGGGCGCCAACATCGGGACGACGGTGACGTCGACCCTCGTCTCGCTGGGGCACGTCGGCCGCCGGGACGAGTTCGAACGCGCCTTCCCGGTCGGCATCTGCCACGACGTCTTCAACTACCTCACGGTGGTGATCCTGCTCCCCGTCGAGCTGCTGACCGGCTACCTCGGAAGCGCCGCGAGCCGGCTGGCCGGCGCGCTCGGCCAGGTGGGCGGAGTGGAGTACGAGAGCCCTCTGAGCACGGCGCTCGGCGCCGGCTTCGCGCCGGTCGCGGCGACGGCCGAGGCGCTCTTCGCGGCCCAGGGCGGGCAGGCCGTCTTTCTCGTCGGCGTCAGCGGCGCCTTCATCTTCTTCGCGCTGTTCCTGCTGGTGAAGGTCCTGCGGTCGGCGGTGACCTCGCGGGTCGAGGGCATGGTCGACCGGGCGTTGGGTTCGAGCGCGGTCGTCGCCATGCTGGTCGGCGCGATCGTGACCGTCCTGGTGCAGTCGAGCTCCATCACGACGTCGCTGCTGGTGCCGCTGGCCGGGGCCGGACTGCTGCGGCTCGATCAGGCGTTCCCGGTCACCATCGGGGCCAACGTCGGCACGACGGTGACGGCGCTTCTCGCCGCCCTCGCCGTCTCGGGCCCGAACGCGGCCGCCGGCCTCGAGATCGCCTTCGTGCACCTGCTGTTCAACCTGAGCGGCGTCCTGCTGATCTATCCCGTCGAGCGGATTCGCCGCGTTCCCCTGGAGGCGTCCCGCCGCGTGGCGCGGCTGGCGCTGAAGTCGCGCAAGCTCACCGTGGCGGGGGTCGCCCTGCTGTTCTACGGTCTTCCCGCGCTCCTGATCGCCGTCGGGCGCCTGTTCGAGTAGCCGCCGGCCTTTCACGGCCCGCCCGTAGTACACTGAACGATTGGGCGGAAGACCGGACCGTGGAACAGACATCGCAGGTCGTCGTCGTCGGGGCCGGAATCGTCGGTTGCGCGATCGCCTACGAGCTCGCCCGGCGCGGCGTCCACGTGCGCGTCATCGACCGCCGCGAGGTGGGGCAGGGCGCGACGCAGGCCTCGGCGGGCGTCCTCGCGCCGTACATCGAGGCGCACGACCGCCGGCCGCTGCTCGACCTGACCACCCGCAGCCTGGACCTGTACGACGAGTTCGTGGCGCGCATCGTCGAGGACTCGGGCGAGGCGGTGCAGTACGTGCGCACGGGCACCCTGGAGGTCGCCGCCGGGCCGGGCGGCATGGCGCGTCTGGAAGGCATCCACGCGGCCTGCGTCGAGCGCGGCATCCGCGCGGAGCTGCTCGACGCGGACGCGGTGCGGAAGGTCGAGCCGCAACTGGCCCCGACGGTGCAGGGGGGCGTGGTCGTCGACTCGCACGGCTTCATCGGCGCCGCCGAGCTGACCGCGGCGTTGCGGCGGGCCGCCGCGGCGCACGGGGTCGGCTTCCGGACGTCGGAGGCGGTGACGCGCATCGGGGCCAACGGCGCCGGGCTCCGCGTCGAGACGTCCGGCGACGCGTTCGTCTGCGAATCGGCGGTCATGGCGGCCGGAAGCTGGTCGGGGCACGTGGAGATCGACGGCGCTTCGCCCGTCCCGATCCGCCCGGTGCGCGGGCAGCTCCTGCACCTGGGCCGTCCGGCGCCGCCCCTCCGGCGCGTGGTGTGGTCGCCGGACTGCTACCTCGTGCCGTGGAGCGACGGCTCGCTGCTCGCCGGCGCGACGAGCGAGGACGTCGGCTTCGACGAGCGCGCCACCGTGGCCGGCGTCCGCAAGCTGATCGACGCGGCGCAGCGGGTCGCCCCGGCGGTGGGCGGCGCTTCCTTCAAGGAGGCCCGCGTCGGTCTCCGGCCGGCCACGCCCGACGCGTTGCCGGTCATCGGTCCGTCGGCCGCCGTGCCCGGACTCGTATACGCCTGCGGCCACTTCCGCAGCGGCATCCTGCTGGCGCCGCTGACCGCGGCGGTGGTCGCCGACTGGATGGTCGACCGGCGGCTGGACTCGGCGCTCGACGTCACGAGTCCGTCCCGCTTCGGCGCGTGCTGACGACGCGGACCGAAGCAGGAACAAAGGCAAGGAGTTCTCGATGATCAACGCTCGCGTTCAGGCGCCCACACCCGTCAACGAACCCGTGCTGAACTACGCGCCGGGGTCGCCGGAGCGGCGCGCGCTGACCGCGCGGCTCGCCGAGCAGGCCGGCCGGCGGATCGAGATCCCGCTGATCGTCGGCGGCGCCGAGGTCACCACCGGCGATCTCGGCCGCTGCGTCATGCCGCACGACCACCAGCACGTGCTGGCCACGTTCCACAAGGGGAACGCCGACACGGTCCGGCAGGCGGTGGACGCCGCGGCGAAGGCGCGCCCGGAATGGGCGGCGATGCCCTGGGAGGCGCGCGCGTCGATCTTCCTCCGGGCGGCCGAGCTGCTCGCCGGTCCGTACCGCCCCGCCATCAACGCGGCGACGATGCTGAACCAGAGCAAGACGGCGATGCAGGCCGAGATCGACGCCGCGTGCGAGCTGATCGACTTCCTCCGCTTCAACGTCTCGTACATGCCCTGGATCTTCGAGCAGCAGCCGGCCAGCGGCCCGGCGGTGTGGAACTACGTGGAGTACCGGCCGCTCGAAGGGTTCGTCCTGGCGGTCACGCCGTTCAACTTCACGGCCATCGCCGGCAACCTGCCCACCGGCCCGGCGATGATGGGCAACACCGTCGTCTGGAAGCCGGCGTCGACGGCCGTCCTGGCCGCGCACCTCCTGATGCAGGTGCTGAAGGAAGCCGGCCTGCCCGACGGGGTCATCAACTTCGTGCCCGGGAGCGGGTCGCGGATCGGCGAGCCGGCGATGAACCACCCGGCGCTCGGCGGCGTGCACTTCACCGGCAGCACCGAGGTCTTCCAGGGCATGTGGAAGACGGTCGGCGCGAACATCGCCGCCTACCGCGGCTATCCGCGCATCGTGGGCGAGACGGGCGGCAAGGACTTCATCTTCGCCCACCCCTCCGCGGACCCGGACGTGCTGGCGGCGGGGCTGATTCGCGGCGCGTTCGAGTACCAGGGCCAGAAGTGCAGCGCGGCCAGCCGGGCCTACGTGCCGAAGAGCCTGTGGGACCGCCACGGCGACGAGTGGTGCCACGAGATCGAAGCGATCCGCTACGGCGACGTGGCCGACCTGACGAACTTCATGGGCGCGGTGATCGACGGCGCCTCCTACGCGACGCTCACGGCGGCGATCGACGCGGCGCGCGCCGACGCCGACGCCGACGTCGTCTGCGGCGGCCGGTACGACGACGGCAAGGGCTGGTTCGTCGCCCCGACCATCATCCGGGCCCGCGACCCGCGCTACCGGACGATGCAGGTCGAGCTGTTCGGCCCGGTGCTGACGGTGTACGTCTACGACGACGACGCCTACGGGGAGACCCTCGAACTGTGCGACGCCACGTCGCCGTACGCCCTGACCGGGGCCATCTTCGCGACCGACCGGCAGGCGATCAACCTCGCCCACCGGACGCTCGTCAACGCCGCGGGGAACTTCTACGTCAACGACAAGCCGACCGGCGCGGTGGTCGGCCAGCAGCCCTTCGGCGGCGCGCGCGCGTCGGGCACCAACGACAAGGCGGGCAGCTTCCTGAACCTGATCCGCTGGGTGAGTCCGCGCACCACCAAGGAGAACTTCCTGCCTCCGAGCGACTACCGCTACCCCCACATGCGGGAAGACGGATCATGAGCTTCTGCGAGCACTGCGCGGGTCAACGCTTCGATCGGGCCCGGGTGCTCCGCGCGTTGCGCGCCGAGCGCCGGCGGCTTCGGGAGGAAGTCGGACCCTGCCGCGCGGTGGAGGCGCTCGACGAGGCCATCCACGCCGTGCGCGATCTGGACATCCCGCACCTGGAGTCGCTGGAGGAGATGGGCGACGACACGGTCATCCACTGAGTGGCCGCTGTTGCGGCGGATTGCGGTGGTGCGCGGCGCGTGGCCGTTCGCGTCGCTGGCGGACTTGCCGACGCACCCGGTTCGATGGCCGCGTGCTGCGGCAGCAGGCTGAGGTGGGCGCGCGTTCGCGCCCTTCGAGGGGCGGCGTCGCGCCACGTTGTGGCGGCGCAGGTCTCGGGACGGTGTCGGAGACGCCGGGCAACACCGCCGCGCAAAGCGGCCCACCGGCCTCCAGACGGGTTCGGCTATAGAATCCGACGAACCCGAGATGGCCGACCCGCCCTCCGAACGCCGATCGCGGACGACGTTGCCGACTCTGGAAGACGCCGTCCAGTACCCACTCCTCGACGGTCGTCACGAAGAATGGATTCGGTGTTGTACGGCCCGGTTCCTGCCGCTGGCGCGCCGCGTGGCAGGCGACGACCCGGCGGCGCAGGACGCCCTGCAGGAAAGCTGGATCGCCGTGCTCCGCGGGATCGGCGGGTACCGAGGCCGGTCGCCGGCGTGCGCCTGGGTCCGCGAGATCGTACGGCACGAAGCACTGCACGAGGCGACGCGGCGGCGGCGGGACGTTCCGTTGACCGCGGAGCACGACCCCGATGTTCCGGCCCGCCGACGGATGCCGCCGGTTCCGGAAGGCGCGAACCCCGAGGCCGACGAGCACCGCCGCCAGTTGGTGCGCATCCTGCTCGAGGCGGTCAATCGACTTCCCGAGGCGTACCGGGAAGTCGTCCTGTTGCGGGACATCGAAGACCTTCCGCCTGCGACCGTGGCCGCCAGTCTTCACATCTCCCAATCCAACGTGTCTTCGCGGCTGAACAGGGCTCACGGGCTTCTCAGACGGCGGCTTCTACAGCGGCTCGGCGTGGATGCGTCGGTCGGTTTTCATCCCTCCCGGCATCGACTTCAAAAAAAAGTGTGACCGATCTGGCCGTCGGGCACTCTATACAGACATGAGGCTCGCGGATCGGAACGGCGCCGGAGCGGTTCTCCAAAGCGGAGGCCGCCCGGTTCCGGCACCGACTCCCGGACGGCACAACGGGGAACACGAAGGAGGTAGGCGATGAAGACACTCGATCTCGTCACCAGGCCTGCGCTGGCGTGGCGTCTGCTCATGGCGGTCATCGCCGCCGTGATGATGGTCGCTTCCGGTGCAGGCGTCAGCTGGGGAGACCCGGTGGGAGAATCCGCCGGCTGCTGGGAGTGCAGCGCCTTCGGGTACGGGGACCGAGCGGTGATCGGCTGCCAAAACTACGCCATGCGTGGCAGGGCAATCTGCCGGGTGATCACGAACGGCGTCGACGTCTTGTCGGGCATGCCGTCGCAGTGGATCAGGTATTGACGAGTCCCAGTGTCCCGAGTCTTCATTCGTTGGGCATTCCAGCCACTCCAACCCTGCTGACGATCGATGATCGCGGCGTCGTTCTCGATGTCGTGGTTGGGAAACTCTCGCCGGATCAGGAGATCGCATTCCTTTCATTTCTGGGCGGAACGAGTGACGATCCCATTGACAATCTGCGGGATCCTCCGGTCATCGGAAGCAAGGAGATGATTCAGCTCGTCCGTGCGGGGAACGTTCAGGTTCTGGACGTCAGGGATCGCATTGCGTACGGAGCGGGTCGTCATGACGGCGCGATCAACATCCCGTGGGATGAACTCGCGGTGCGGGCTCGTGTGGAACTGTCCACGAAGGCGTTGTTGGTCGTCGACTGCACAGTGGGTTCGTGGCGCAGGTGCCGGACTGCCGCCCGTTCACTCTACCTGGCGGGTTTCCGCCAAGTCGGCGTTCTTGCCCCGGACGAGGCCCGGGAACGATGAAGACGGGTGGCCGCGTCCGGGCCGTCGGCCGGATCCTTGGGCGGCGGCCCGCGGCGTCGCTGGTGACCATGGCGGCCCTGATCGCCGGAATCGGCGTCGCCGGGGCGGTCGCCGGTTTTCTCGCCTCGTTGAACACGCCGCCGCGCTGGACGGCGCGCGTGGCGGCTCCGCACGCGCTGGTCCGGGTGCGTCCGGTTCGGAACTACGGGTCGTACACGGAGATCGCCCGGCGCCTCGAAACGCTCGACGCCGCCGTGTACCTGCGGGTCCCGGCCAGTCTCGGCCGCGGGCGCTTCGCGGCGCCGCTGCGGCTGGAGTGCGTCGCCGGAAGGTACTGGGAGGTCCTCGGCGTGCAGCCGTTCGCCGGGCGAAGTTTCGACCCGCGTGACGACGTCGAGGGCGGGCCGCCGGCCGTACTGCTGGCGCATCGCTTCTGGCTGCGCCGGTTCGAAGGCGACCTCGCCGTGCTCGGCGCGACCCTGCGCATCGACGGCCGGCGGCACACGATCATCGGCGTCGCGCCGCCGGACTTCGGGGGCGTGGACTCGCCGCCGGCCGACGCGTGGACGCCGCTGGCGGCCTCTCCGACGTTCTGTTCCGGGTCGGGGCGGCCGATCCTCGACCAGGGCGCGTGGCTGCGAACCGTCGGCCGCGTGCGGCCGGGTTTCACCGTGGCGCACGCCGACGCCGAGATCGCCGCGCTGTTCGCGGTCGAGGCGGAAGCGGAGCGGAGGTTCAGCCGCGGGGTCGTGGAGCCGCTCTACGGCGGGCGCGCCGCCTACGGGTCCCCGGCGGGGCGGATCGGCCGGTGGCTGGCCGCGGGCGTCGTGTTCATGTTGCTCGTGGTGTGCGTGAACGTCTCGTCGCTGCGCTCGCTGCAGGTGGCCGACCGGCGGGAAGCCCTCGCCGTCCGGCGTCGACTCGGGGCGACGCGTCTGCGTCTGGGCGGGGCGCTGTGGGTCGAAACCCTGCTGCTGACCGCTCTGTGCGTACCGCCGGCGGTGGTCGTCGCGCTCTGGACCGCGTGGACGCTGGAGGCGTTCTTCCCGGTCGGATCCGCGGAGGCGGTGCTGAGCCCGAAAGGCCTTGCGGGGCTGGCCGCCGTCGCGCTGGCCGTCGGCGGCCTCGCCGGCGCGGCCCCGGCCGTGGCCGGCGCACGGACGGCGTTGCGGTCCGTCCCGGGAGGCGGGCCGGCCGCGGCGCGGCCCTCGCTCGGGCGCGACGCGCTGCTGGCGAGCCAGGTGGCCGCGGTCCTGGTCCTGATCATGGTGGCGCAGCTCTTCGTGCGCAGCACCGCCGAGCTCCGGCGCGGACTCGGTTTCGACCTCGACGGCGTCGCCGTGCTCACCGCCGACCTCGAACGCGCCGGATTCGGGAGCGCGGACATGCGGTCCACGTTCGACCTGCTGGCGGAGCGGATGGTCCGCCTCCCGCGCGTCGAGGCGGCGTCGCTCGCGTCGCGATCGCTTCTGAGTCCCGACGAGCCGACCCCGATGATGGGGGTGACGGCGCCCGGATCGTTCGGCAGCGTCCCCGCGGCGACGGTCAACGCGGTGTCGCCGTCCTATTTCGACGTGGTCGGAACCCGTCTGGCGCAGGGGCGGGCGTTCACTCGGGAGGATGCAGCCGGCAGCCGGCCGGTGATGATCGTCAGCGACGGTCTGGCCCGGCGCCTCTGGCCCGGCCGCGACGCGACCGGGCGCTACGCGTTCGTCGGGAACGCGGGCTGCGTGGAGGTCGTCGGCGTCGCCGAGTCCCGCCGGCACCGATCGGTGCAGGACTACGAGGAAGAGTTCTTCGTGCCCCTGGAGCAAGCGTCCCGCTACGGAGTGGACGGCCCTCGCGCGCTCTTCGTTCGCCCGCGCGACACCGGGGATGGAGCCCTGGCGGCCGTCGCGGCCGCGGTTCGCGGCGCGCGCCCGGACCTGCCTTTCGTATCCGTGGAGCGGCTCTCCGGCCGGGCCGACGCCGAGATGCGGTCCTGGCGCGTCGCGGTCCTCATGTTCCGCCTGTTCGGAGGCGTCGCCGTGCTGTTGGCCGGCGTCGGCGTCTACGGGTCGCTGGCCTGGACCGTGCGCCGGCGAACACCGGAAATCGCCGTCCGGATGGCGCTCGGCGCCCGGCGCATGGACGTCGTGCGCTGGATGCTGCGCCGCGACGCGGCGGTGCTCGCGGCGGGCATGGCGCTCGGCGGCGCCGCGATTTCCGCCGCGGCTCCGCTGCTGCGTGCGTGGCTGTTCGGCGTGGCCCCGCTCGACGGGCCGTCGTTCGCCGCCGCCTGCGGCGTGGTGGCGGTCAGCGTATCGCTGGCGGCCGCGGCGCCGGTCGCGCGGGCGATGCGGGTGGACCCGATGGCGGCGCTGCGAAGTTGATCCGATCGAAGGGAGGAGGGCGATGATGAAGGCCATTCGGACGTGGGCGGTCCTGGTCGGAAGCTGCCTGGCGGTCGCCTGCGCGGGCGGCATGGGACAGGAAACAGGGACGGACTCGTTCACCGCGGCGGATTGGTCCCGTTTTCGAACGATCCGATTGCACGAGCAGGACTTCCGCAGCCTCGCGGCCGTTCGACCGCGGCCGGCGTATCCGGAGCAATCAATCGAACAGGGAGTGAGCGGCGTCGCGGTAGCCGCGGTTCTCACGACGTGCCGATCCATGTCGGCGCGCGCGGTGCGGTCCTTCCCTCACGGGCCGAGCTTGCGGTACAGCTCGAGGATTTCCTGGCAGATGCCCTTCGCCTGCTCGCGCTCGCCGTCGCTGACGGCCTCCTCCCGGTTGTGAGCAAGCGGCGTCCTCACTTTCGCCAGCACGCTGAACTTCCCGGCCCAGCCCTGTTGGTCACGTCCGAGCAACGGCTCGCCGAGCCTCGCCCAGTCGGCGCACATGAGTTGGTACAACTCATGTGGATACGTGTACGCGAGCAGCGACGCCTCCGCACGCGCCCCGAAGCGCTTTCGGTCCCGATCTCGTTTCTCTCGACAGGAAGCGATCAAGGCGATCAGCTTTTTGTGGCCGCCCAACGCATCGGGCCAATCCGATCCGAACGACTCCTCCAGGCGCAGTTGGAGGACTTCTCGCAGCACCCGTTCCGTGTCGCGCCACAGCGGCCAGACGTCGATACTGCGCTCCACGACCCGCAGGTGGTCTTCAAAAGCCCGCGAGAAGCCCCGCGGCACGCCGTCCTCGTCGCGCAACAAGATGCCAAGTTCGCAAAGGGCGTCCGTGTCGTCCTCCGTGACGTCCCATTGCGGGCCGACGATCACCTGGACGGTTTTGGAAAGCATCGGTCCATCGTCGAGAACGGTCGACACCTGTTGAAAATACTCGCGAACCAGCATCCCGCAGGTGGATTCGATCCACTCGATGCCGATCCGCTCACCTCGTTCCACACGTTCCCATGCGTGGAAGCCAAAGGCGTCCAGAAGGTACGGATGCCCCCCGCAGAGAGAAAGAACTTCGGCCCGTTCCGATCCGTTCAGGGAAACGCCTTCGTCATCCAGCCGCGAAAAGAAACTGGCGACGTCGACGTCGGACAGCGGCTTCAGCGGGAGCGTCATCAGCACATTCGCCCAGTAGTCCGACTCGTGTCCGGCCAGCCGCGCCACGTCCTGCAGACGGCGCTTGGCGAGCAGCACGACGGCCGCCTTGAACTCCGGGTTGGAACACAGCTCGCGCAGCCAGTGAAAGCACCGCGGCGTGTCTTCGAAGACACGTCGGCCGGCATCGAATTCGTCCAGGACGCAGACAGGGCGTATCCCCGCCCGGCGAAGCGCCTTGAACACCCCCCGGACCATGCGGAAGTCGACCACGGGCGCCGCCAGGATCCGGGTGGTCCGCTGATCGATCAAGTCGTCCCCAAGTTCCTGGTTGCGAACGCTCTCGGCCAGATCTTCGACCAGACTCTTGAACAGGCCGTCGACCGAATCGACCGCGCCGACGTTCAAACGCACCACCACCGTGCTCCGAAACGCGGAGCCGGCTTCGGCCCGCCGGATCGCCTCCTCGACCAGACTGGTCTTTCCGATACGGGGAAGGCCCACCACCGCCATCGATCCGAAACCGCCGGTGCCGAACACCCGGCTCGCAACGGTGCGCAACTCGGCCTCCCGGCCGATGAACCGACCGCCCGTAACGGTTCCCCCGAAGTCCGCGTAAGGATTCGACCGCTCCATCCGAATCAATCCCGAAGAACCAGCCAGTCCCGGAACAACCCCACGCGCAACCGGTACGCCGCTCCCTTGCGTTCGACGACGTCGCGTGTCTCGAGATCCGCGAGGAGCTCGTCGAGCGCCGCGCCGTCGAAGGATTCCCGCACCGATTCGCGGAGGCACCATCCATCTCTTTCGGATCCCCGCGCGATCGCGGCGCACACGGCATGTGTCTCGGACGGATCGATGCCCGAGTCCAGAACACCGTCACCCGCCGACAGCAGGTTGTCGAACTTGTCCCGGGTCAGCCGCCGGCCGCCGCGCAGCATTTCATCCTCGACCGTGCGGATATCGGCTTCCGTGACGATCACCGATCGCGTGTCGTTCATGTAGTCCACGAGCCGGGCGCAGAACATCATCGTGTAGTACGGACTGTTGGCGGTGAGACCGAGGAGCCGCTGCACCGCACTTCCGGCGAAACGTTCTTCCCCGATCGGCTTCCGCACCAGCGTCTTCGCAGCGGAATCATCGAGATAGGTTACACGAACGTCCTCCGTGACCCCGAACTCGTTTGGAAACTCGTCCTTGAATGCCGGCATGACGTCCTGCCCGACCAGCACGGAGGCGAAGTACTTCTTCTCGATGATCGCCTTCCACGCCTTCATGAACTCCCTGGGAATCCGTTGCTTTCGAATCTCCTTGAAGACGTCCGTGAACTCGTCCACCAGCAGCACGATCTTGAGCCCCGTCGCCTGACGCTTCATCGTCCGAACGACACGAGACATCGCCTCGTGAAACCGCGGGGTCGGATGAGACTCCAGCGCCTCGATCCCCGGCGGTGAGAAATCCGGCACGTCCATGCCGTCGAATCGAAGGTCCTCCAGCGCCTCCGCGGTGCCGTGCAGGATGCGATGCAACAGCGCGGGCACCGACAGTTGCGGCGCGATGTCCTGAAGACTGAAGCACACGGGCACAACGTTGCCTACGCGGGCAAGGCGCCGACGAAGATGCTCGATCAGCGATGACTTGCCCGCCCGCTTCTGGCCGAACATGACGATCGATTTGCTCCCGACGCCGGAAAGAAGCGAACTCTCGAGGCGCGCCAGCATGTCGTCACGTCCGACGAACATTTCCGGTTCGTCAACCGGTCCGCCTTCGGCAAAGGGAGCGTACGGGTTCTCCAGGTGCTGGAACTCCGTGTCGTCGTACAGGCGAACGGTCCATGAGTGGTCGTCGGTGCGCTTTTCTTCGCCGAGTCGATTCCGGTAAATGGCCCAGGCATTGATTGGAAATGCACGGTTCCGAACCGCATCCTCCTTCGGACGGACGGCCATCTGCGCGATCTCCGTGCGCCCGCCGCGCAACGTCGAGACGGCTTCACGTTCCCAACGGTCGGCGGCGAAGTACGCGGAGTCCGCCGGACCAAGTCCGATTCGAACGGAGCTGGCGGGGCTGCACCCGGCTTTGTTGGACACTTCGATCTGAAGCCGCAGATCGCCTTGCTGTCCTCGCAGGTACTTGTCCACGAGCAGCCGCAGACTCAGTTCGGCCCCGGACGTCCGATCCATCTGTGCGTACTCTTCCTCAATCAGCGACTTGAGGTGATCGGCGACGGACAGAAGACCTTCGTGAGAATATTGGGTTGGAGCGTCGACAACCTCTTCCCTGAAATGTTCCGCCTGCGTAGTGACCAGCCAGAAATTGCGCTCCCGTTCTTCGAAGTCTGACGCCCGGCAAAACGCCAGCGCGGATGCGACGATGTCGCCGAGAGCGTTCAGCCGCAGCCGATCCACTTCTATCGTCGTCTCCGTGGCCGCGCTGCGAATCTGTTCGCCAAGCTCCTCCATCTGGGGTGCGACGGCCTGGTACTTCGTCAAGGTGCGGCACACGGAAAGACGTCGCCGGTGCTTGCGCGCGTGTTCCCGGCATCGTGACTGCCATTCATTTCGAACGTGGCCGGCATCGTGACCGGGGCTCCCGAGCAACCTTCCGAACGTGGAACGCAGTTCCGGGTTCGTCACGAACGCATCACCGAGACGGCCCCTGGCGAAGCTGCTTTGCGATCCGACGGCGACAAGGCCGTCCACCCAGCCGCCGTCCGCGTCGGGCTCGATCCGCCGTAACGTATTCTGCAGGGACTCGATGTACTTCTCGCGAGACACTCGGCGACCGCGAGGCAGCGTTTCTACGAGATCTCCCGGTTTTGCCGTAGAATAAGTCGCGAGATATCGCACAAGACTACGCCACGCTTCGTCGAGGTTGTCGTCGGAGGCCAGCGCCAGGGATTCGATATAATAGGAACGAACCACGTCCGCGGACTTCCTGTCGATCCAGGACGCGTCCGCCATCGACGCGAAGTACCGCCGGAGATAGGTGTGGACGCGCGCCGGTCCACGGTCCCCGGGATCCCGCTTGAGCAACGCCGCCGCGGAGAGATAATATGCGGCCCGATCGCGTGGACGCCTTGTGCCCAGTTTTTTGGCGAGTTCCTCGACGTGCGGGACGTCCCCGGCGCCCGCGGCGCCGGCATGGACCCTGGCCGGGTCGACGCCTTCGAACGTGCAATGGTCTATCGCCGCGCGCGCGAGCGAGCTGAGTTCGATGCCTTCCTCGGTCAGCACGCCCAGGCCCTCGATGATTTCCTCGATTTCGTCGTCACTTCCGGCTCGCCGAGCATCATCGAGCGTCTCCTGCAGGCGGATGGCGGTTCTATCGTTCGGTGCGTCGGCGCGGAGTTTCCGCAGCACCCGCTCGGCGTCGTCGTATCTGGCGCATCGAAGCTGGGCCAGCGCCATTCGCGCCAGCAAACGACCTCTTTCGTGGGCGGCCGCTACACTCGCAAGCCGATCGAGAACCCTGATTTCGTCGACATGCCGATGGGCATGCTGGTAGAGCGTCGCCAACATGTTGTCATACGATCCGTCGCCCTCGAAGCGCCTGGCGTTGTCCTCCAGCAGCGCGATGGCGTCGTCGGTTCGCCCTTGCTGCCGATGCAGCCAGGCCAAATCCTTGATTGCGCTTTCCGGTTTGTCGCCCTGGCGGACAGCCTCTTTCAGCAGCCTCTCGGCTGCTTCCAGGTCCAGATTGACGAGCTGCGCGCGCTTGGCCCGCGCGTAGGGTCCACGGCCTTTCGGCAACGCGGTTCCATCGCGGAGCTGCTTCTCGAGGCCGTCCTTGATCTCCTCTTCGAGTCGGCAAGCCGTCTCGTCGGTCGGGTCGGTGCGGAGCACACGCCGGACCGGCGCCATCGCCTGTGGCAACTGGCCGCGGTCGAGGAGATCCCTTGCCTTTCGCAACAGTGACTCGCTGTCCTGCAGTGGGACGATGCTCGCGGCCCGATTGTACTTGTGTCCGTGGGACGGCAGAACCTCGAACTCGACCGTGCCGAACGTTCTCCAGCTTCCGTCGATCAGGGCGTCCCGCAGCCGTGCGTCAGCGACGTCGTCGATGCGGAAGTAATAGGTTCTCTGCCGTGCATCGATGAATCCGAACCGTTGGTTGCCGAATGACACGATACGCCCGTGGGGCACCCCATCGGCGCCGTCAGCGGGGCTGATCGGTTGCGTGTCGGAGGAACGCCCCACGGCGGGACGAACGAATCGCCGCTCGACCGCGAGGAGTTCTTCCGAGGACGACGTGTCGTTTTCGAACGCCGCGTCCCACCCGGGAGGAAGATCCGCGGCGCCGTGCACGACCCCGGCCGTTACCTGCAACGCAAGCGTGTCGGCCTTCGACAGGGAGAGAAGATGGACCACGGATTCGCGAAGGGTGCGAAGCGCGCCGGAGTCGCCGGCGCGCTGTTCGTGCCAGTGCCGGACGATTCGGGCGACGCCCCGCTGGTCGTGGTGCTCGACGGCGACAGCGAGGTATCGAAACCACGCGTCGTCTGCCTGCAGGGGCGGCGTCAGGTGGAAGTACCGGCGAAGCGCGCAGCATTCGACGGCGCTGTCCCGCCCGGCCGCCGATGCGAGGGCCAGCCAGTGCGCGGGCGCATTCGACAGGACGGCCGCCGCCGACAGGTGACCGAGGGCGTCGGACGGACGATCGAGTTTCAGGAGCACTCGACCGAGCAGGGATCTGGTCGTCGCCGATTCTGGGTGACGCCTTGCCAGCGGATCGAGTACTTGCGCGACCACGCTGTTGAGTCGGCCGAGCTCCTTGACCTTCAGCGCGTAGTTGTACTGGTCGCGCGCGCGGTCCCACTCGCGCCGCGCGTCCGGAGCGAGCGGTGACGGGAATTCCGTCTCCGGGAACTGGAAATCCGGTTCGGGAGGTTGGAGCCGGGCGTGTTCCACGGCGGTCGAGAACCTGGCCTTGACCTGCTCGAACCGCTGCAGGACCTCGGGGGCGGCGGCAGGGTCGCGCCCGTTGTCGGGTTCGCCGGGCGGCTTCCTCGAGTCGGCGGCGTCTTCAGGGGATGCCGCGTCGTCGGTCGCCGCGGCATCGCCGGGCGTGTCCCGACGGTGTTCCACCCAACCAGCAACCAGATCTTCGAAGACCATGTCGACGTCGCCGTCGCGATCGAGACGAATGTACGCATCGTCTCCACCTTGCAGCTCGAGGACCCGGCCGGAGACGTCTTCGCCTCGCGTCAAGCGAAGCGTGACGTGGGCGCCGACCGGAACCTGACGGCGAAGAATCTCGATTTTCGACATCCTGCCCATCGAGCAATCGGATCCGCCTTGTCGGAAGCGCGATGCCGCCCCCGAAGCTCGTGCGATGACGCGAGCGCGACGCGGCCCAGCGTCACGCTAACGGCGTTCCCGCGCCAGCCCTACTTCGGCTGCGGCACGACGCGGATGTACGGCAGCGGCGAGCGCCAGCCGTCGGGGTACTTCTCGCGCGCCTCGGCGTCGGAGACGGCCGGCAGGATGATGACGTCCTCGCCCTGGCTCCAGTTGGCGGGCGTCGCCACCTTCTGCGCCGCGGTGAGCTGGCACGAGTCGAGCAGGCGCAGGATCTCGTCGAAGTTGCGGCCGGTGCTCATCGGGTAGGTCAGCGTCGCCTTGACGCGCTTGTCCGGGCCGATGACGAAGACCGAGCGCGCGGTGGCGTTGTCGGCCGGCGTGCGCCCTTCCGACGTGTCGCCGGCGTCGGCCGGCAGCATGTCGTAGGCCTTGACGACCTTCAGCGCCGGGTCGCCGACCAGCGGGTAGTTGAGCGCGTGGCCCTGCGACGCCTCGATGTCCTTCGACCAGCGCCGGTGGTCGCCGACGCCGTCGACGCTGATGCCGAGCACCTTGCAGTTGCGCCTGGCGAACTCCGGCCGCAGCCCGGCCACCGTGCCGAGTTCGGTCGTGCAGACCGGCGTGAAGTCCTTCGGGTGCGAGAACAGGATCGCCCAGCCGTCGCCGATCCAGTCGTGGAAGCTGATGGGGCCCTCGGTGGTGTCGGCGTCGAAATCGGGGGCCACGTCGTTGATGCGCAGTGACATGTTTCTTCTCCTCTGTCGCGGGTCGTCCGGCGCGGCGGGACGGCCGGTCCCGGCGCCGCTTTCGAGTCGATGATTATAGAACCTGTCCCGGCGGCCCGCCGCCCGCGTCGCCCGCGTCCCGCGGCGCGACCGGCGGATCGTGCATCGGCGAGACGCTGGCCGGCCGGCCGGGCGCGCCGGCCGCCTGCGCGCCCGGGGCGGCTCTCGGCGGTCCGCTCCCGCCGCGCTCCCGCGCGGAGCCGCGCCGCCGGCCGGCCGGTTCGTCTCGGTTTCGGCGCGCTCACTCCGCCGATCCGCGACCGCGCGGAGCCGCGCCGCCGGCCGGCCGGTTCACGGGGGAAGCGGTTCTCGGCGGCCTGTCCTCGCCGCGCTCTCACAAGGCCGCCGGCCCGCGCTCCGGGGCGGCTTCCACGGGTCCGCGCGCCGACGCGGAGCCGTGCCGGACGCCGCCGCGCCCGGCCCGGAGGATCCCGCGCGCGGCCGAAGTGATATCCTGATCGACGAATCCGGCGGTCGTGGGTCGCTTTCAGCAGGCCCGGTTCCCGTCGCGAACGGAGCAGCGAGATGGATCGGGTGCAGATTGCGATACCGGTGCGGGGCTTCGGCGAGACCTCCCGGCGCGACGCCTGGTGGGTGCAGCCGGCGGCGGTCTTCGCCGGCCTGTCGGCCTTCCTCGTCTACTCGACCTGGGCCGCGTTCCAGGGCGAGCACTACGCCTTCGGCAACTACCTGTCGCCGATGTACTCGCCGGAGATCTTCGGCGACTCGACGCACGCCCTGTTCGGGCCGCGGCCCGGGTGGTGGCCGGCGTGGCTGCCGTTCTCGCCCGCGTTCCTCATCCTCTGGGCGCCGGCCGGCTTCCGGCTGACCTGCTACTACTACCGGGGGGCGTACTACAAGGCGTTCTGGGCCGACCCGCCGTCGTGCGCCGTCGGCGAGCCGCGCAACGCGTTCCGGGGCGAGAACTCGTTCCCGCTGATCCTGCAGAACGTCCACCGCTACTTCCTGTACCTGGCGCTCGGCTTCATCGTGTTCCTGAGCTACGACGTCTGGAACGCGCTGTGGTTCGAGGACGCCGCCGGCGGCGCGTCGTTCGGCGTCGGCGTCGGGACGCTGGTGCTCGCGCTCAACGTGGGTCTGCTCGGCGGCTACACGTTCAGTTGCCATTCGCTACGGCACCTCGTCGGCGGCCGGCGCGACTGCATCTCGGCGAGCCCCGTGCAGCGGCGCGCGTACGACTGCGTGAGCTGCCTGAACCGGCGCCACATGCTCTTCGCCTGGCTCAGCCTCGTCTGGGTCGGGTTCTCCGACGTCTACGTGCGGCTCTGCGCAATGGGCGTCTGGACCGACTTCCGCATTCTCTGAGTCTCGCGGGGAACCGCCCGCGGCCGCATCGAAGCGAAGCGCAGGATGGACTACCAGACATACGAACACGACGTCCTGGTGATCGGCGCCGGCGGGGCCGGGCTGCGGGCGGCGGTGGAAGCCTCGGCGGCCGGGGTCTCGGTCGGGCTGGTCTGCAAGTCGCTGCTCGGCAAGGCGCACACCGTCATGGCCGAGGGCGGCATGGCGGCGGCGCTCGGCAACGTCGACGACCGCGACGGCTGGGAGACGCACTTCGCCGACACGATGCGCGGCGGCCAGTACCTCAACAACTGGCGCATGGCCGAGCTGCACGCCCGCGAGGCGCCGGCCCGCGTGCGCGAGCTGGAGGCGTGGGGCGCGGTGTTCGACCGCACCCGCGACGGACGCATCCTGCAGCGCAACTTCGGTGGCCACAAGTATCCGCGGCTGGCCCACGTCGGCGACCGGACCGGCCTGGAGATGATCCGCACCCTGCAGGACCACGGCGTGCACCAGGGCATCGACGTGCACATGGAGTGCACGGTCGTCGAGCTGCTGAAGGACGGAGGCCGCGTGGCCGGCGCCTTCGGCTACGACCGCGAGCGGGGCCGCTTCCGCGTCTTCCGGGCGAAGGCCGTGGTGCTGGCCTCGGGCGGCATCGGGCGCGCCTTCAAGGTGACCAGCAACAGTTGGGAGTACACCGGCGACGGGCAGGCCCTGGCCTACCGGGCCGGCGCCGAGCTCATCGACATGGAGTTCGTCCAGTTCCACCCGACCGGCATGGTCTGGCCGCCGTCGGTCAAGGGCATCCTGGTGACCGAGGGGGTGCGGGGCGAAGGCGGCGTGCTGCGCAACGCCGAGGGCCGCCGCTTCATGTTCGACGACGTCCCCGATCTGTACAAACACCAGACCGCGGACAGCGAGGAGGAGGGCTGGATCTACACGCAGGGCGACAAGAACGCCCGCCGGCCGCCGGAGCTGCTCACCCGCGACCACGTCGCCCGCTGCATCGTGCGCGAGATCAAGGAGGGCCGGGGCAGCCCGCACGGCGGCGTCTTCCTCGACATCGCCTGGATCAAGTCGAAGCTGCCGAACGGCGCCGAGCACATCCGCAGGAAGCTGCCGAGCATGCACCACCAGTTCAAGCAGCTCGCCGGCATCGACATCACCGAGACGCCGATGGAGGTCGGCCCGACGACGCACTACGTCATGGGCGGCGTGCGGGTGGACGCCGACTCGCAGATGTCGGCCGTGCCGGGACTGTTCGCGGCCGGCGAGGTGGCGGGCGGCCTGAACGGGGCGAACCGGCTCGGCGGCAACTCGCTGTCGGACCTGCTCGTCTTCGGCAAGCGCGCCGGGGAGTACGCCGCGGCGTTCGCGCGGGAGCACGACGCCGGGGCGGTCGACGAGGGGCAGATCGAAGCCGCCGCCCGCACGGCGCTCGAGCCGCTCGATCGGCAGGGCAGCGGCGAGGCGCCCTACCAGCTGCAGTACGAGCTGCAGGACCTGATGCAGAGCCAGGTCGGCATCGTGCGCAACGACGCCGAGCTGCGCAACGCGCTCGACGCCCTGCAGCGCCTGCAGGAGCGGGTCAAGCGGGTCGAGGCGCAGGGCAACCGCGAGTACAACGCCGGCTGGCACACGGCGCTCGACCTGCGCAACCTGATGCCGGTGGCCGAGGCGGTGACGCGCGCGGCCATCGAGCGGCGGGAGAGCCGCGGCGCGCACTTCCGCGAGGACCACCTGGGCAAGGACGAGCAGTGGGGCCGGACCACGCTCGTCGTCCGCCGGGGAGCCGACGGCTCGATGGAGATCCGCCGCGAGGCGATCGCGCCGCCCCGCGAGGACCTGCAGCGCATCATCGAAGAGAACCAGAAATGAAACCGGACTCGGGCGCGGCGGCCCGGCCGGCCGCGCGCGCCCCGCGGCGCGTCATCGACGACAACCCGTAGCGAGACGGCCGGGCGGCGCCGCCCGGCCCGGAGACACTCCCATGGCGACCGCGACGTTCAGAATCTGGCGAGGCGCCGCCGAGGGCGGCGAGTACCGGGACTACGCCACCGAGGTGAGCGAGGGGATGGTGGTGCTCGACGCCGTGCACCAGATCCAGGCCGAGTCGGCCAACGACCTCGCCGTCCGCTGGAACTGCAAGGCCGGCAAGTGCGGCTCGTGCTCCGCCGAGGTGAACGGCCACCCGAAGCTGATGTGCATGACGCGCCTCAGCAGCCTGAACCTGGACGAGCCGGTCACCATCGAGCCGATGAAGGCGTTCCCGCCGGTCCGCGACCTGGTCACCGACGTGTCGTGGAACTACGAGGTCAAGAAGCGCATCAAGCCGTTCGCGCCGCGTCCGCCGGACGCCGAGGACGGCACGTGGCGCATGCGGCAGTCCGACGCCGAGCGCGTGCAGGAGTTCCGCAAGTGCATCGAGTGCTTCCTGTGCCAGGACGTCTGCCACGTGCTGCGCGACCACCGGCTGCACCACGAGTTCATCGGCCCGCGCTTCTTCGTCTACAGCGCGGCGCTGGAGATGAACCCCCTCGACACCGCGGACCGCACCGGCGAGCTGGCGAACGACTTCGGGGTCGGCTACTGCAACATCACCAAGTGCTGCACGAAGGTCTGCCCCGAGGAGATCACCATCACCGACAACGCCATCATCCCGCTCAAGGAGCGCGTGGTCGACAAGCTCTACGACCCGCTGAGCCGGCTGCTGCGCGTCTTCCGCTCGTAGGGGGGCGGTTTCCGTCGAGCGGTGGCCATGACTCCAAGCGAACCGACCGCCCGGCCGGTCGACGCAGGCGCTACGGGAACGAGCGCATCGATGCGGGCGTCTACGGCCGGCGGACCGACTGACCGGCGCGTCGACGCGGGAGCCGACGCGCCGGTCGGTCGCGCCGCCGCCGGAACGGAGCCCGCGAGGCAGGTCAACATCTGGGTGGTCCGCGCCGACAAAGGCAAGTACACGGCGCATTTCGTCGCCCACGGCTACGCGGGGTTCGGTCTGCTGGATCTCGCGTCGGCAAGCGACCGCAACGAGCTCCGCCTTCGTTACGAGGATGCTCGCCCCGCCGAATCCTCCGGCCGCATCCAGAACATAATGGGACAGTACCGCGCCTTCGTGTTCGACATCTGCGAGGGCGACTACGTGATTACGCCCGACGCGGTACGGTTGCGTTACGGTCGCATCATCGGTCCGTGCATGTCCGCCGCGGGTGACGACGACTGCCCTTACCGGAATCGGCGCAAGGTGGACTGGGAACCGGCGACACTTGAACGGAACCGCTTTTCGGAAGCGTTTCAGAACACGCTCGGGTCCGCGCGGTCGGTGTTTCGTGTTTCTCAACGAGAGGAATTCCTGGCCTGCATCGGGCGCCCCGTCACCGGACCGGACCGCCGAACCGATGTGGAAGCCGGTTCGGCAGGAACGGTCCGGGATTACGGCGCGACGGAACCGCGGCGGCGATCGCCGGACGGTGTGAAGGACGCGGGCCCCGCCTACCGGGACGGTGGGACATCGGACGTCGGCGTCGAGGAGGAACGGGACGATCCGCGGGCCGCCATCGAGCACCCGTTCGATCCGTCGAAGATCAAGGTGCATACGGTACCGGCCGTCGTCGGTCAGCTCCTGGCTCGGATCGAGCACGACGAGATCGATCTGGCGCCCGACTTCCAGCGCATGTCGGGAATCTGGAACGCCGAGAAGAAGAGCCGGTTGATCGAATCGCTCCTGCTGCGCATCCCGATCCCGGTCTTCTACGTCGCGGCGGACGAGGAGGAGAGATGGGCGGTGGTCGACGGCGTCCAGCGCCTCTCGACCATCCGCGACTACGTGGCCGGCCGGTTTCCCCTGAGCCGGCTGGAGTACCGTAGCGAGTTCGACGGCCGGCGCTTCGCCGACCTGCCGCGGGCCAAACAGCGGCGCATCAGCGAGACGCAGTTCGTCGTGAACGTCATCGAGCCGGGCACGCCGCCGGAGGTGACGTTCAACATCTTCCGCCGCATCAACACCGGCGGCATGACCCTCAACGGACAGGAGATACGGCACGCGCTCAACCCCGGCCCGGTACGGGCGTTCCTGAAGGGCCTCGCCGGATCGAACGAGTTCGCCGAGGCGACGGACCGGTCGATCAGGACGACCCGAATGGACGACCGCGCGTGCGTGCTCCGCTTCCTCGCCTTCCACCTGACGCGTTGGGAGGAGTACTCGGGCAGTTCTCTCGACGGACATCTGGACGCGGCCATGAAGGCGATCAACAGGATGGGGCAGGACCGGCGAATCGTTCTCGCCGAGGACTTCAGGAAGGCCATGCGGGCCGCGGCGGCCATCTTCGGAGACGATGCGTTCCGCAAGCGGTACGGTCCGGATGATTTCCGCCGCCCGATCAGCATGGCGCTGTTCGAAGCGTGGAGCGTGCAGTTGGCGCGCTGCTCGCAGGAGCAGCTCGACCGGCTCGTCGAGCGGCGGGACGAGGTGCGCGAGCGTTTCATGGCGCTGCTGAACCGGGACCAGGAGTTCGAGAAGGCGATCTCGGTGTCCACCGGCACGCCGCGGCGGATTCGGAAGCGCTTCGCGGCCATCCGGGAATTCGTGCAGGAGCTGGTCTGATGCTGCGGCGGGTCGGTCTGAACAACTTCAAGTGCTTCGAGCGGCTCGACCTGCCGTGCGCGCCGCTGAACCTTCTGTGCGGCCTGAACGGGATGGGCAAGAGCAGCGTCATCCAGGCGCTGCTGGTGCTGCGGCAGTCGTTCGCGTCCCGGGAGCTGCAGGCCGGCCATCTGGTGCTGGGCGGCGAGCTGATCGATCTCGGCGCAGGCTCGGACGTGCTGTTCGAGGACGCCGAAGAGGAGATCATCGAGTTCGTGCTCGACGACGAGCGGCCGAGGAAGCCGGGCGAGCCGGGCAGGTGCCCGGTGACCGGCCAGTCGACCGGCGGCTTCTTCGCGCGCGGCGCGGACGCCGCGGCCGGGTCCGTTCTCAACCGGTTGCTCTCGGGCGAGATGAAGGAGGACGAGCTGGCGGACGGGCGCCTGGCGCGAGACCATCCCGGAATGAACGTGTCGGCCTTCCGGCGCGCCCTCGCGCGCGCCCGCGCAGACGGCGTGGAGAGGGTGCGGCGGCCTTCCGAGTACTTCTCGACTTCGATTGTCGACGTTTCATGGGCCGGGACGTTTCGCTATTCGAGAACCGGCGATCAGTTGACGGCCGTCGAATCGGAGGCGGCGAGTCGAGACGCGCTGTCGGCCTGGCGCGGCGCTCCGCCTTTCGGCGGAGACCTGCACTACGTGCAGGCGGAACGCGTCGGGCCGCGCAAGTCGTATCCGCTGTCGGAGGTGGCGGCCCGCCGCGGCGACCTCGGCGCGCGCGGCGAGTACGCCTGGAACTACCTGAACGACCACCAGAGCGACCTGCTGCCGGCGGACGATCCGCGCCGCGCGGACGCCCCGGGACGCCGCCTGGTCGACGTCGTCGACCACTGGCTGCAGGACGTGAGCCCCGGCGCCCATCTGCAACTCGAAGCGGTCCCCGCCGCCGACGCGGTTCTCGCCGGCTTCGCGTTCGACCGGCCCGGCGACGTCGAGTCGCGGCGGCATCGCGCCACCAACGTCGGCTTCGGCCTGTCCTACGTGCTGCCCGTGGTGCTCGCCCTGCTCGCGCCGCCCGGCGCGATGTGCCTCGTCGAGAACCCGGAAGCGCATCTGCATCCGCGCGGGCAGACGAAGCTGGCGGAGCTCGCGGCGCGCGCGGCGAAGGCGGGCGTGCAGGTGTTCGCCGAGACCCACGGCGACCACTTCGTGGACGGCGTCCGCATCGCGGCCCGCGACGGCCTGATCGCCCCGGCGGACGCCGCGGTCCACTACTTCGAGCGGCGGGACGGCCGCGCCGCCGTCTCGTCGCCGGCCGTCGACGCCGACGGCCGCCTCTCGCACTGGCCGGCGGGGTTCTTCGATCAGCACGACGAGAACCTCGCGAGGCTGCTGGCGCCTCGGGCCTGACGGAGAGCGGCCATGCGCGAGATGATCCTGAACCACGCGAGCTTGGCGTCGGCCGGGCGGCATGAGGTGACGGCGTCCCTGGTGGACATGGCGGCCGGCATGAGGGCGCTTGTCCAAGATGGCGTTGCGCGGTCCATGTTGCGAATGGTCAAGCCGATGCACCAGATCCCCTGCCCGGGCTACCCGTCGTTGTACGAGGCGTATCTGAAGCTGCAGAAAACGGACGTGCGGGACGCCTTTCAGTATCTCGCGAGGTTGGCTACGAAATATCCGCTTCTGAGCGACGTCGATTGGGACGCAAAAGACCGATTCCTGGCGTGCGAAGCGACAGCGTGCGAGGCGAAGACGCTGCAGCCGGAAGAAGGCGCGCCGCTCGTGCTGTGCGCCGTCACGGACGCGGTTGCCGTGGGCTTTCCCTCGGAGCCGGTCTGGGACCGGGACCGGATCACCGTCGCGTTCCGGGAGCTGCTGCCGAACGAGACGTTCGGAGAAGCGGACGAAGCGATCGACCAGCTCACCCGGACCGCGCACGCCGGACCGATCGCGGATCGTCACGCCCGGCGCGCGCGCAGCCGAATCGAGGCGCCCGCCGACCTCTGGAGCGAGCGGGCGGAAGCGTTCCCGCATCTGACGTTCGGGCCGGACGTCGAGGATCAACTCGGGAGGCTGAATCCCGGATGGCTGACGACGGTCGTCAACCGCCTGGCGGACCTCGACGAGGCGGCGTCGGCATGGAAGGAAGCCGGCGGCCCGGCTCCGTCATGGACGTGCAAGGTGACGCCCGAGAGCGACTCGGTGATGAACGAAGGGAGACTGCGCGAAGCGCGCCGGTTCCGCTCCGCCCGCGGCGAGCGGGTGCTGTTCGAATGGCACGCCCGCTTCGGCAAAGGCGAACGCATCCACCTGCGGTTCGACGCCGTCGCGCGAACGGTCGAGATCGGTTACGTCGGCGGTCATCTTCCGCTGCCGCGGTGACGGCCGCTCACGCGGGCGATTCCACCGCCAGGCCCGCCTCGGACGCGGCCTCGTCGAACCGCCGGTCGTACGTCACGACCGCATCGAGGCCGTCCAGCGACAGCGCGGTAGCCAGGTGCACGGCGTCGAGGCTGCGCAGTCCCGTCGGCGACAGCGCGGCGGCGTCGCGCAGCAACGGTTCGTCGACGGCCACCAGGCCGATGCGCGCGAGCACCTGCGCCGCTCGCCGCAACGCGGCTTCCGAAGCGCCCTTGCGCCGCACCGCGCGGCACACTTCCACGTGCGCCAACGCGCTTGACACGCGTTCCCGGTGATCGACCAGGTACAGCCGCAGGGCCGTCGACTCCGGCTCGGCGACTACGAGCTTGACGAGCGCGGAGGAGTCCAGATAGACCACGGCGCTTCAGAGGCGGTCTTCACGGCCGGCGATTATCGCCGCGCTCGCCTCCGTGGACGGCTCGCCGGCGGGGGGAGGGAGATCCAGCAGGTCCCCGTCCGGCATGCGCGCCCGTCCCGTGGCCACGAGCTTCGCCAGCGGCGACGTGGCGCCGGCGAGCGGAACGAGCAGGGCGACGGGTCTGCCGCGTTCAGTGACCTCGAAACGCTCGCCCCGGTGAATGCGCCGCATGTAGACGCTCAGGTTCTGCCGCAATTCGCGAATGCCGACCCGGGAAGCGCCAACGGCAACAGTCATGGTGGCGCACAGTGTAGCACATGGACTGATGGCACAATGGGCGGGGCACGGCGACCGGGGAGGTGACGAATGCGACGACGATGGACGCGGTACGGCTGGTGTTTCGCGCTCGCGGCCGTCTGGACGGTTCCCGCCGCCGCGGCCCAGCCGCCCGAGGTCTCGGCCGAGGAGACCCTCGTCGCGCTGGAGCGCGGCTGGAACGAGGCGTTCTACGCCCGTGACGTCGAGTTCCTCGACAGCGTCCTGGCCGACGAGTTCATCGTCACCTACGACGACGGCGCCCGCGGCGACAAGGCGCGGGAGCTGGCGCTCGCCGAGTCGTTCAACCAGCGGGTGCTGTCGGCCACGCAGGACGACTTCATCGTGCAGGTCCACGGAGACGCCGCGGTGGTCTGGTTCACGCTCCGCGTGGTCGGCGTCCGGCGCGGGGAGCGGGCCGAGCTGACGCTGCGCTACACCGACGTGTGGGTGATGCGCGACGGCCGCTGGCAGTGCGTGTCGTCCCACAGCACCCGCGTGACCCCGCGGTAGCCTCGGATCCGCCCAGGACCAATGCCGTCAAGCAACGACCGCTCACCCGCTCGTCGCCCGCGGGCGCCCGGCGTTCCGGCGCGGGCTCCGCGGAGGGCCGCGGACGTTGCGGCCCGGCCCGGGGCGTCCGATCGGCCGGGAGACGTCACGTCGCAGAAACTCCGCGTGGCCGAAGACGGGCGGATCGTCATCCCGGCCGCGATGCGCTCGGCGATGCTCGTCGACGACAGCGGGCGCCTGACGGCGCGTGTCGTCGACGGCGAGTTGAGGGTGCTGGCGCCGAAGGCGGCCCTCTTCAAGTTGCGGCGGATGGCGCGGGAGAACTCGCCCGGCGGTGTTTCCGTGGTCGACGAGCTGATCGCCGAAAGGCGGGCCGAGGCGCGGCGGGAGGACGGCCGATGACGACGGGAGGTCTGCGATGGACGGAATGAAGCGGGTCGCCGCGCTGCTGGCCGCCGCGGCCGTCGCGGCGGGCGCCGGCGCGGCCGGACGGGCGCAGGGTCGGGAGGCGGAGGTCTCCCTGGAGGGCGTCGTCGATCTGCACTTCCACACCGGACCCGATTCGCGCCCGCGTTCGGTGGACGACGTCGAGGCGTCGCGGCTGGCCGCCGAGGCCGGCCTGCGCGCCATCCTGCTGAAGAACCACTTCACGATGACCGCCGACCGGGCCGCGCTGGCGATGCGGCAGGTGGACGGCCTGGAGATCTTCGGCGGGCTCGTCCTCAACCGCGCCGTGGGCGGGATCAACCCCGAGGCGGTGCGGCAGATGGCCGCGTTCTCCGGCGGCCGGGGCAAGGTGGTCTGGCTGCCGACGTTCGACGCCGAGCACGCGGTGACGTCGGCGGGCGGCGGCGGGCCGTTCGTGCCGGTCCTGGAGGACGGCGAGCCGCTGCCCGCCGTGCTGGAGGTCTTCGCGCTGCTCGCCGAGCACGACCTGACGCTGGCGACGGGGCATTCGTCCCCGGTCGAGGTGCTGCGTCTGATCCCCGAGGCGAAGCGTCTCGGCGTGCCCCGGATTCTCGTGACGCACGTGTTCAGCCAGGGCGCGACCCGCGGCCAGATGCGCCGCATGGCGGAGGAAGGCGCCCTCCTGGAGATCGACTGGCTGGCCGTGCACTCCGGCGGCCGGACCATCGACGACTACGTGTCGGCGATCCGGGACCTGGGCGCCGAGGCGTTCTTCCTGTCCTCCGACCTGGGCCAGGAAGGCAATCCGCTGCACGCCGACGGCCTGCGCGTGTATATCCGCGCCCTGCTGGACGCCGGCGTCGCCGAGGAGGAGATCGACGTCATGGCCCGCCGCAATCCGGCGCGGCTGATCGGGCTCGACCCCTGGTAGGGGCCGCGCCGCGGCGGGCGCCGGGTAAGAGAGAACGAAGCATGCGTCGACTTGGGTGCGGCGCCGCGGCGGGCGTCGGCGGCGCATCGAGCGGGGAGACGTTCCGCGGCCGGTACCGGCAGGGGCCGCGCCGCGGCCGTCAGTGCAGCCGGTAGCCGCCGCGGTGCTCCGGCCCCGGCTCCGCGTCGAAGGCCTCCTCGGCCTCCCAGCGCCGCCGGCGTTCCGCGCGCCGCAGGCGGTGGCGCCAGATCGCGGCCAGGGCCAGGCTGCTGATGACGGTCCAGAGGGTGAAGGGGCTGGCAAGGAAGGTGATCCACTCCTCCCAGCCGCCGGAGCTGCGCCAGAACAGGAGCGTCGCGCGCCGCACCGTCGTCCCGGTGGCGGCCAGGAAGGCGTTGTCGAAGGTGGCGCCCGCCGCCACGCCGGAGAGGATGCGCGGCACGACGGCGGCGCCGTGCCGGCGGAGGACGTCCCGCACGATGGCGTGGGAGATGACGTAAGCGCGCGCCGCGTCCCGGCCGTCCCCCGCGAACAGCCCTTCGAGCGCCGTGACCGTCGGCTGGCCGGCCGCCAGGGTCGCCCACAGGAACCGGGACCGGTTGCCGAGGCCCCAGGTGCGCTCCGCGGCGCTGGCGAGCCCTTCGTTGAACCAGCGCGGCAGGCGGCCGCCGCCGGCCGCGCGCGCGGTCAGGACGTGGGCGACCTCGTGGTGCAGCACGACTTCGAGCGCCTCGTGCGGATAGCTTCCGATGCGGCCGGGGAACAGGACGACCAGGTCGTGGGGCGGGTCGGCGAACCCCGCCACCCACGGAGCGGTGTCGCGCGCGACGCGGGAGTCCTCGGGCACGAGCAGCACCCGGATCCGGGCGCCCGGGTCGCGCAACCCGACTAGGCGCATGACCGCTCCCAGGCGGCCGGCGTCGAACCGCCGGATCCGCTCCGCGGCGGGGCGCAGGCCGTCGGGCGCTTCGATCACCAGCTCGGGCAGGCGCGGTTGGGCGTCGCCCGGCGCGGCGCACAGCAAGGTCAGGCAAGCGGCGAGGCGGGCGGCCGCCGCGGCCCGGGTGGCCGGGCGGCCCGGCCGCCGCCGGCCGCCGCGGCCGTCACTCGGGGTCGCCGGCCCGGATCTCGGCGACCGTCGCCCCCAGGTGAGAACCGGGGTCGTCCCGGAAGGCGGTGACCAGGGGATGGCGCTCGAGCGCGGCCTGCACGTTGCCCCGCTGGACGCCGGAGCCCCGGCCGTGCACGAGGCGCACCTCCCGCAGGCCGGCCGCGGCGGCGGCGCGCACGTACTCCTCGACCACCGACCGGACGTCGCGCGGCGCGAAGGCGTGCAGGTCCAGCTCCGCTTCGATGGGTACTTCGTGGGGCGCCTCATGGTCGCTCATACGTGGCCGTCACCTGGGTCGTGATGCCTCCGCGCACGGAGAAGTCGCCGACCACGGTCATCCGCCGCGGCCGGCAGGCCGCGACGAGGTCGTCGAGGATGCGGTTGGTCACGTCTTCGTAGAAGATGCCCCGGTTGCGGAATCCGACCAGATAGTACTTCAGCGCCTTGAGCTCGACGCAGCGTTCGCCGGGCACGTAGGTGATGCGGATCTCCCGAAGTCGGGGAGCCCCGTCTTCGGACAGACCGACGTGAACTCGGGGCAGCGGACGGCGATCTCGTAGTCTCGTTCGCGCCGGGGGTTGGGAAACGTCTCGATCGGCGGGTCCGGCATCCGGCGAGTCTAGCAGTCTGCGCCGTAGAACGGCGCGGACTGCTGGAGCGGTCAGGATGGGCGCCGAGCGGAGCCGCAAGGCGACGCTTGGCGGGCGCTGGCAGTCTGCGCCGTAGAACGGCGCGGACTGCTGGAGCGGTCAGGATGGGCGCCCAAGCGGAGCCGCAAGGCGACGCTTGGGTGGGCGCTGGCGCGAATCGGGGGCGGCGGGCCGCCGGCCGCGGCGGATTGACACACGGCGCCGCCCACGCTAGGATTTTCCCGCCTCTGTCGGGGTGTTTCGTCCGGATGATCGCCAGCGCGCGCGGTTTCCGAGGCGTCCGGGACAGCGCGCCAACAGCAAGGGGGAGCGTCGATGGCCGCAGCCCGCAAGATGGGCAAGACGGAGTTGTTCGCGCATTTCGTCGAGCACATGACCGATCGCGGTGTCAGCCTCAAGCGCGACGACGTGCGCGCCTTCTTCGACGAGCTGCAGGGGCTGTGCCAGCAACAGCTTCAGGATTCGGGCGAGTTCACGCTGCCCGGCGTCGCCAAGCTCGTGCTGCAGAAGCGCGAAGCGCGCATGGGCCGCAACCCGGCGACCGGGGAGGCCATCAAGATCCCCGCGAAGCAGGTGGTCAAGGCGCGTATCGCGAAGCAACTCAAGGACGCCGTTCTTCCTCCGGCGTAGGACGCCGGCCCGGCCGTTCGATCCGCGCGCGAGGCTGGATCGGCGTCGGTCCAGCCTCGCTCCGCGCCGTACGTGACTCCCGAGGCGCGTTTCGGCGCGCCCCCCGCGCGAGCCGTCCATCCTTCGCCCCGCCGGCCGGAACCAGCCGATGGCAACCCACGTGCTCATGCCGCAGCTCGGCGAGTCCATCGCCGAGGGCACGGTCGTACGGTGGAACAAGCGCGTCGGCGAACGGGTCGATCGGGACGAGCCGCTGTTCGAGGTGTCGACCGACAAGGTGGACGCCGAGGTGCCGTCTCCCGCCGGGGGCGTCCTGGCGGAGGTGCGCGTGCAGGCCGGCGAGACCGTGCCGGTGGACAGCGTCGTCGCCACCATAGCCGCCCCGGGCGAAGAGATCGAGACCGGCGAACCGCCGCCGCCGCGGGAGGAACCGGACGCGCCGGTTCGCCCGGACGCGCCCGCGTCCGGCGGCGGCGAGCGGCGCGGCCGGGGCCACGTCTCGCCGGTGGTCCGCCGGCTGGCCCGCGAGCACGGCGTCGACCCGGCCGACGTGCAGGGGACGGGCGCCGGCGGCCGGGTCACGAAGGACGACCTCCTGAAGCACGTCGAGTCGGCCCCGGGCGGCGGCCGGCGGATCGAGCCCCTGTCGGTCATGCGGCGCGAGATCGCGGAGCACATGGTCCGCAGCCGCCGCACCGCGGCCCACGTCCACACCGTCTTCGAGGTCGACTTCTCGCGCGTCGCGGCCCTCCGGGAGGAGCACCGGGACGCGTACTCCGCGCGCGGCGCCCGGCTGACCTTCCTGTCGTTCGTCGCGAAGGCCGTCGTCGACGCCCTGGCCGAGATGCCCGTGCTCAACGCCTCGCTCACCGGCGACGGCGCCGGGGTGGTGCACGCGGCGGGCGTCAACCTGGGCGTCGCCGTGGCGCTGGACGACGACGGGGGCCTGATCGTGCCGGTGGTCGCGGACGCCGGCGCGAAGAGCGTCCTGGAGCTGAGCGCGGCGATCGCCGACCTGGCCGCGCGGGCCCGCTCCCGGCGCCTCGCGCCCGGGGACGTGCAGGGGGGCACGTTCACGATCACCAATCCCGGGGCGTTCGGGTCGCTGTTGGGGATGCCGATCATCAACCAGCCCCAGGTGGCCATCCTCTGCGTGGGAGCGGTCGAGCGCCGGCCGGCGGTGGTCGACGACGCCGGCACGATCTCGGCGCGGCCGGGCGCGTACCTGACGCTCGGTTTCGACCACCGACTGATCGACGGCGCGGTCGCCGACCGCTTCATGGCCCTGGTCAAGTCGGGCATCGAGCGGTTCGACGGCGGTCTGCTGTAAACGCGGTTTCCGGGACGCCATGCGCCAACGCCCTCTCGACGTGCGGCGGCTCGGCGTGGTCGGCTACGGCGCGGCGCTCGACCTGCAGCGGAGACTCGTGGCCGATCGCCAGCGGGACCTCGTCGCGGACCAGTTGCTGCTGCTCGAGCATCCGCCCGTCATCACCCTCGGCGCACGGGCCGACGCGGGCAACGTGCTGGCCTCGCCGGCCGCGTTGCGCCGGCGCGGCGTCGAGGTCCACGACGCGCGCCGCGGCGGCGACGTGACCTACCACGGCCCGGGGCAGCTCGTGGGCTATCCCATCGTGCTGCTGAAGCCGGACCGCTGCGACGTGCGCCGCTACGTCCGCGACCTCGAGGAGGTCCTGATCCGGGCGGCGTCCGATTTCGGCGTCCGCGCGGCGCGCGCGCCGGGGCTCACCGGGGTCTGGGTCGGCGACGACAAGCTGGCGGCCATCGGCGTGCGCCTGTCGCGCTGGGTCACCAGCCACGGGTTCGCGCTCAACGTGACGACCGACCTCGACGATTTCGCGCTGATCAGGCCCTGCGGACTCGCGGACCGCGGCGTGACCTCGCTCCGGCGGCTCACCGGCGGCGACGTCTCGGACGCCGCGGCGGCCGACCGCGTCGCCCGGCGGTTCGCGGAGGTGTTCGAGCGCGAGATGCGGCCCGGGAACGGTCTCGACCGCCCCGCCGCCGCGTCGGGTCAGCCGCTGCACGCGGCTTCGAGTTGACCGCGCTCGCGGGCGTTCAGTCGCGGCTCGACGATGCGCGCCACGCCGCCCGCGCCGAGTCGGACCGGGGCGGCCAGCACTTGCCGCCGCACCCCGAATTCCCCGTCGACCGCGACGAAGCAGCACAGTTGCCGGCCGCTCCCGGCGGCGAGCGACGCCGCGACCCGCGCGGCGGCGGCGGCGAGCGCGTAGGGGCCGGGCGGCCACAGGGCGGCCGCGCGCTCGTGCAGGCGGCGCTGCCGCGCGGGCGCGAGGCGCGCCTCCAGCGACAGGCCGCCCGCCGACGCCTGGCTCCAGGGCACGACGACGCGCCGCGGCGGGGCGCCGAGCACGGTCAGGGCGACCTCCGAGGCTTCGCAGCCGACTTCGAGCGCGGCGACGGCGCGCAGCGCGCCCCGCAGGGCTTCCGGCGCCGAGCCGATCAGCCGCCGGCGGTCGATCCCCGCCTCCGACACGCCGCGTTCGATCAGCCCGCGCTGGCCGGCGCCGGCGCAGACGATGACGGCCCGCGAGCCGAACCGGGCCGCCCGGCGCAGCCGGTCGAGGCCGGCGCCGCCGTCCCACTCGGCGTCCGGGTCGGCGGCCGGGCCGGTCAGGACCACCACGTCCGCCCCCAACGCCGCCGAGGCCCCGCCGTCGCCGACGACCGCCGTTCCGAATCGCTCTATCGCGCCCGCCTGCCGGATGTCGAGCGCCTTCCCCGCGGCCACGCCGACATCGTCGTCGATCAGCCGCACCTCCCGGTAGAGGTCGCGCGAGGCCACGAGGTGGGCGAGCGCGCCGCCGAGCGTGCCCGCGCCGATGATCGCGATGACCGGCATGATCGGCGGCCCGGCGAGACTCCCCGCGAGGCTCGCGGTATTCTAGTGCGATGACTGTCCAGGCCGGCGGGGAGACGGGGGGCGGGAGTTTCGCGGGATCGGCCGCCGTGGTGACCGGCGGCTCGCGCGGGATCGGCCGCGCGGTGGCCGAGAGCCTTCTGCGGAACGGCGCCGACGTCGTGATCTCGGGGCGCTCGGCCGGGGCGCTCGCCGAGGCGGCGTCGGAGCTGGCGGAGACCGGCGTCGGGCGGATCGAGACCGTGGCCGCCGACGTGCGGCGCCCCGCCGACGCGGAGCGGTTGATCGCCGCGGCGGTGGACCGCTTCGGCGGCCTCGACGTCCTGATCAACAACGCCGGCGTCGGCCGCTTCGAGGCGGTCGCCGAACAGTCCGTCGACGACTGGGCGCAGGTGGTCGAGACCAACCTGAGCGGGGTCTTCTACTGCTGCCGGGCCGCGATCCCCGTCCTGCGGCGGCGCGGCGGCGGCTGGATCGTCAACGTCAGCAGTCTGGCGGGCACGTATCCGTTCGCGAACGGCGCCGCCTACTGCGCGTCGAAGGCGGGGCTCGACGCGTTCTCCGCCGCCCTCATGCAGGAGGTCCGTTTCGACGGCATCCGGGTGAGCGCGGTCGCGCCCGGCTCCGTCGGGACCGCGTTCGCGGGCGGCGACGACCGGCACGCGGCGGCGCCGTGGAAGCTGACGGCCGGCGACGTCGCGCAGGTCGTCGTGGACCTCCTGCGCCACGAGTCGCGCAGCTTGCCGAGTCGTGTGGAAATCCGTCCGTCGCAGCCGCGGAAAGGCTGAACACCGGAAGCGCCATGTGGATAATTCGCGCGACGATAGACGAACAGACACGCACCTTCCGCCTGCCGCCGGGACCGGGCCGGACGCTGGGCCGGGGCACGAACGCCGACTTCATCGTCGGCGACGCGCTCATCTCGCGCATCCACTGCCGGTTCACCGCGTCGGAGCTGCAGCTTCAGGTCGAGGACCTCAAGAGCACGAACGGCACCTTCGTCAACGACAAGCGCATCGAAGTGGCGCTGCTCGAAGACGGCGACCGTCTGCGGGTGGGCCAGGTGGAGCTGGTCGTGAGCCGGGGAGAGCCGGGGCAGGACGGCGAGAGCGGCGACTGACGCCGCGGGCGCCGGCCGCGCGCCGGACGTGGCGCGCTATTCCGCGGGCAGGGTCCGCTCGATCCAGTCGATCAGCGCCTCGGCGACGCGGGGCGTGATCTCCCGGCTTCCCGCCGGGCCGTCGGCGCCGGCCGCCGGCAGCAGCAGGTGACCGACGCCGTCCAGCGTGACCCGCTCTACGGTCGACTCCCGCCGGTCCCGACGCTGCGCGGCGCGTTCGAGCCGTTCGGCGTGGTAGGGCGGGACGAGCCGGTCTTCCGAACCCTGGATCAGCAGCAGCGGCTGGCGCACGCGGCGCAGCTCCGCCGCGGGGCGGAAGGCCAGGAAACTGCGGAAGAGGGGCGTGTCCGCCTGCCGGCGCAGCGCGTCGGGGACGCCGTCCCAGCCGCCTTCGCCCAGGACGGCGCGGTTGATGCGGGTCTGCAGGTCGATGCGTTCCCGGCGCTCGTCCCCCGTCGTGCCGAGCCGCCGCAACTCGTCCCGCTGCTGCTCGAGCACGAACGCGTCTCCGGAGCTGCCCGGGGTGGCCAGCAGCGCCAGTCCCTTGATGCGGTTCTCGCGGCGCGCCGCCAGCAGGCCGACCCAGCCGCCCTCGCCGTAGCCCACCGCGACGACGCGGTCGCCGTCGACGTCGTCGCGCCGCTCGACGTGCCGCACCATGGCCCGCGCGTCCTCGGCGTAGTCCCTCAGCGTCGCCGATTCGGCCCGGCCGCCGCTCTGCCCGTGGCCCCGCTTGTCGTAGCGGGCGACGACGAATCCGCGGTCCGCGAGGGCCCAGGCGAGCTGCCGGAAGAGCGGCACGCCGGAGACGGTCTCGTCGCGCTCGACCGGGCCGGTTCCGGGCACCAGCACCACCGCGGGCCAGCGCCCGCCGGGCGGCGGCGCGGCGTCCACGGGGGTGATGAGCGTGGTCGCCAGACTGAACCCGGCCGCCTCCACGCGCAGGCGCTCGCTTCCCGGATGCGGGGGGTCGGTGGTCAGCCGCGCCGAGACCGACGCGACGTCGCGGCGCGCGACTTCCAGGGAGGCGTAGGGCAGGCTCACGCGCAGCAGCCGGCCGCTCTCGTCGATCCACACGTCGGCTTCGAGCGGCCGGCCGGGGTCGACGAACGTGATGCGGTAGGTCCGCGCTTCGATGATCCGCTCGGCCGTCTCGATGTGCTGGATGCCGGCCGCATCGACCCGGGCGGAGAGCAGGCCGCGGGGCGGGACGTAGACCGGCAGCTCCCGGCCCGGTTGCGACCCGGCCAGCCGCATCGCCAGCGCCTCGAAGCTGACGAAGACGGAGTCGGGCAGCAGCACCGCCGCCGGATCGATGCGGTCGTCGCTGGTGGTCCGGCGATCGCCCTCGATCAGGGTGTTCGCCGCCACGCCGTCCGCGAACGTGCTGTCGAGACGGAACGGAACGCCGCCCCGGGAACCCTCGATCGTCAGCCGCCGGGGGCGCCACTCCGCGTCGTAGGCGGCCTCGAAGACCCGGGTGTCGACCGGGACCGGCGCCGTCAGCTGGCCGCTCGCCTGGAGGAGCCACCCGTCTTCCGTCCGCGCGACGCGCACCCGCTCGAAGCCGACGGGCGTCGAGCCCACGAAGACGTTGAAGAGGGCTTCCCCGGCCGCCGCGTCGGCCGCCGGCTGCGCCGCGGCGGCGGTCACGCCGACGGCCGCCGCCGCCGTCAGCCGGAGCGCCAGGCGCGCGCCCGCGCGCAGAAGCAGAAGTCGTCGCCGCACGAGAATCAGCATATCATCGACCCGCGGTGCGGACGGCGCGATGAACCTCGACGATTACCGGATTCTGCGCGGCGGCGCCGGCTTCTTCCCGCTGGAGGGCCGCGGCTGGCTGGCGGTCTCCGGAGACGACCGCGCCGACTTCCTGCAGGGCCTGCTGACCAACGACGTCGCCGCCCTGACGCCGGGGAGCGGCTGCTACGCGGCCTGTCTCACGCCGCAAGGGCGCATGACCGCCGACATGTACGTCTTCGCGGACGGCGGGCGTCTGCTGCTGGACGTCGACGGCGGCGTGGTGGACCGCCTCCGCGAACGGTTTGAGGACCTGGTCTTCACCGAGGACGTGCGCATCGACGACCTGACCCCCGGCCGGGCGGCGTACGCCGTGCACGGGCCGGGCGCCGGCGGCGTGGCCGCGGCCCTGACCGGCGGCCGGGCGCCCCGGCTGGCGGTCTGCGGGCATCGCGCCGTGGACTTCGGGTCGGGCGCCGGCCTGCTGGCGCGCACCGACGATCTGGGCGTGGAAGGCTACCGGGTGATCGTGGAGCGGCCCGCCGCCGAGTCTCTGCGCGGGGCGCTGGCGGCGGCCGGCGCGGCCGCCGTCGAACCCGCCGCCGCCGAGGTGGTGCGCGTGGAATCGGGCCGCCCCCGGTTTCCGGCCGACCTCGATCAGGACACGATCCCGCTCGAAGCGGGCATCGCCGACCGCGCCGTCAGCTTCGACAAGGGCTGCTACGTGGGCCAGGAGGTCATCGTCCGCATCCTCCACCGGGGGCAGGGGCGCGTCGCGCGCCGGCTGGCGGGGCTGACCTTCGAGCGGTCCGCGGCGGCCGACGCGCCGCTCCCGGCGCCCGGGGCGGCGATCTTCAGCGGCGGCGAGCGGGTGGGCCGCGTGACCAGCGCCGTGCGCTCGCCGGCGGCGGGGGCGGTCGTCGCGCTCGGATACGTCCGGCGGGAGCTGGCCGAGGCGGACGGGCCGCGGGTCGACGTCGCGCTCGGCGCGGAGCGCGCGCCGGCGGTCGTCACCGCGCTGCCGTTCGTGTCCGCGGACCCGCGCGGGGGATGATCGCGGTCCCATGAGGCTCTACACCGGCGTCGGCGACCGCGGCGCGACGGCGCTGTTCGACGGCGCCACGGTCCCGAAGGACGATCCCCGCGTCGCCGTCTACGGCGACGTCGACGAGCTGAACGCGGCGGTCGGCCTGGCCCGCGCGGCCGGGCTGCCCGGCGACCTCGACGAGATGGCCGCCGCGGTGCAGCGCGACCTGTTCGCGATCGGCGCGCGCCTGGCCGACCCGCGGTCCCGCATCTCGGAGCGCGTGACCAAGGCGCGCATCGGCCGGGCGGACGTCGAGCGTCTGGAGGGGTGGATCGACGGCGTCGACGGCGCGCTGCCGCCGCTGCGCAGCTTCATCCTGCCGGGCGGCGGCCCGCCCGGCGCGGCCCTGCACCAGGCCCGCGCCGTCTGCCGCCGCGCCGAGCGGGCGATCGTGGGTCTGGGCGTGGACGCGGTCGATCCCGAGCTGCTGCGCTACGTCAACCGCCTTTCCGACCTGCTGTTCGCCCTCGCGCGCGCCGTGAACCACCGGTCGGGGGCGGCCGAGGTCGAATGGTGACGCGCGGCGGCGGCGCGGGGTCAGCCGCGGGCCTCGAGGGCGCGCTTCACCGCGTCGAAGACGGCGCGGGCCAGCTCCTGCGAGATCTGCTCGCGGATGGCGCCGCACGGCACGAGGACGGTGTCGTCCCCGGTGTCGATGGCGACGTCCCACCGGTCGCGGGAGAGTCCCTCCGGCCTCTGCTGGACCAGCTCGCTCGACATCGCGGCCGCCTCCCGGTGACCGGGCCGGGCGGCGACGGCGATCGGGGCGCCGTTGATCAGGACGCGCGCGGCGACGATCTCCGCCTTCGGGATCGGCCGCTCGCCGAAGTGAAACGCCTCGGCGTCCTCGGTGAAGAAGCGGAGGCCCGTGTCCGACGGTATCTCGGCGAGGATCGAGCGCCCGCCGGCGGCCATCGCCTCGCGCTCGCGGCCGCGCTGGCGCCGGTCGCGGGTCAGCGCCGTGGCGAGCCGCAGGGCGAAGAAGATCAGCCCGATCGCGAACAGGGCGGCCACGAAGTCGCGCATGCCTTCATGGTAACGCCTGAGCGGGCCGCGGAACCGGGCGGAGCGGGCCGCTGGACCGCGGCCCGGCCGCCGGGTACGATCCGCCCCGCACGCACCGCCGCTTGCATTCCATGGAATCGGTCCTGGTCCACTACCAGGAGGTCGCGCTCAAGGGGCGCAACCGCCCCTGGTTCATCGATCGTCTGGCCGCCGGCCTGCGCGCCGCGACGGCCGACCTGGACGTGACCCGCGTGCGCCCGCTCATGGGGCGCATCGAGCTGCAACTCGGCCCGGCCGCCCGCTGGCCCGCCGTGCGCGAGCGCCTCGGCCGGGTCTTCGGCGTGGCGAACTTCGCGCGCGCCGGGAGCGCCGGCCGGGAGGTGGACGAGATCGCCGGCGCGATCCTCCGGCGGCTCGACGAGCCCGCCGCCGGCGCGGACCGCGTCGCGAGCTTCCGGGTGCGGGCCAGCCGGGCGGACAAGACCTATCCGTTGACGTCGCCGGCGGTCGAGCGCGAGGTGGGCGGCCGGATCAAGGCGGCGACGGGCTGGCGGGTGGACCTGGACGCCCCGGACCTTGCCGTCGGCGTCGAGATCCTCCCCGACCGGGTGTTCTACACGCTGGGCAAGGAGCCCGGACCCGGCGGGCTGCCGACGGGCACGAGCGGCGCCGCGCTCTGCCTGCTGTCCGGCGGCATCGACTCGCCGGTCGCCGCCTGGCGCCTCATGAAGCGCGGCTGCCGGGTGCGCTTCGTCCACTTCCACGCGTACCCGATCCTCTCCCGCGCGTCGCTCGACAAGGCCCTGGAGATCGCGGAGCTGCTGACGCGCCACCAGTTGCGCTCGCGGTTCTATTCCATCCGCTTCGGGGAGATCCAGCGGACGATCGTGCTCTCGGCGCCGCCTCCGCTGCGGGTCGTCCTCTACCGGCGGATGATGATGCGGATCGCCGAGCGCGTCGCCGGCGCCTGCGGCGCGAAGGCGCTCGTCACCGGGGAGTCGGTGGGGCAGGTGGCGTCGCAGACCGTCGAGAACCTGGCGGTCATCAACCACGGGGTCGGACTGCCGGTGCTGCGGCCGCTGATCGGTTCCGACAAGGAGGAGATCACGCGCGAGGCGCGCCGTCTCGGCACGTATCCCGTCTCCATCGTCCCGGACCAGGACTGCTGCACCCTGTTCGTGCCGCGGCGGCCGGCGACCCGGGCGCGCCGGGAGGACGTGGAGCGCGCCGAGCGGAACCTGCCGGTCGCGGACCTGGTGGACCGGGCGGCGGCGGAGGCCGAACGCCGGGACTTCTCGTTTCCTCCCCCGGCCGGGCCGGTTCCCGAAGGCGGCGCCGGGGCGGAGGCGCCGGACCGGTCCGCGTGACCGGCGGGCTGAGCGCCGGTAGCGTCGGATCAGTCCTTCAGCAGGAATCCTGTCCCGCCGCCGGCGCGGCCTGGCGGCGCGGATCAGTCCCTTCAGCAGGAATCCTGTCCCGCCGCCGTCCCCGGGCGCGACGAGTCGTCGGCGGCGTCAGATCAGGTCCGGGTGCAGCAGGCCCCGCCGGTGGTCGCGCAGCGCGTCGCGGGTGCTGCGGAAGGCGAGGCCGGACCACGGCAGGCCGTCCGGCGCGAACCACGCCGCCTCCAGCGACTCGTCGGCCGCGTCCAGCGTGCCGCCCGCCACCGACGCCTTGTAGACGAGGACGATCGGCGCCGCCCCGGCGTACGAGTAGACGTTGATCAGTCCGTCGAGCCGCACGTCGAGGCTCGCCTCTTCGCGCGCCTCGCGGACGGCGGCGGCCGGCGGCGTCTCGCCGCGGTCGACGTAGCCGCCGGGGAAGACCCACTTGCCGTAGCCCGGCTCTATCGACCGCCGGACCAGCGCGATGCGGCCGGCGTTGTCGGTGATCACCGTCCCGACGGCCACCTTCGGGTCCAGGTAGACCACCTGCCCGCAACGGGCGCAGACGGGCCGCTCCGGCTCGCCCTCCTTGACCCGCCGCGGCGCGAGGGGGCCGCCGCAGGACGAGCAGAACCGGGGCGCGGCGCCGTGGACGTGGGGGTGGTTCACCGGGCGAATATAATGGGGATCGATGTCGATCCTGAAGGTGGCGCGGATGGGGCACCCGGTGCTCCGCCGCCGCGCGCCGCCTCTCGACCCCGCCGACGTCGGCTCCCCGGCCGTGCAGCGGCTCATCGACGACATGTTCGAGACGATGAACGAATACGCCGGCATCGGGCTGGCCGCGCCGCAGGTGCACGAGAGCCGGCGGATCTTCGTCGCCGGCGTGGACGACCCGGACGGCGGCCTGCCCCCGGTGGTGATGATCAACCCGGAGATCGAGATCCTCGGTCCCGCGGAGGAAGAGGACTGGGAGGGTTGCCTGAGCATCCCGGACGTCCGCGGCCGGGTGTCCCGCGCGTCGCGGATCCGGGTCCGCGCGCTCGACCGCCGCGGCGCCCCGCAACGCATGACCGCCGACGGCTTCGCGGCCCGCGTGATCCAGCACGAGACGGACCACCTGGACGGCGTGCTGTTCCTCGACCGCATGGGTTCGTTCGACAGCCTGACCTTCCTCGCCGAGTACGACCGCCACTGGCGCGAAGACGGAGAGTCCGGCGGGTGAAGGAAGCCGATCGCGCGCCGCGATCGGAGATTGCCCCCGGCCGCGCGGCGCCGGAATCCACGGCCGGAGGAACGTCGAGATGCTGAGCCGCCTGAAGATCGAGAATTTCAAGGCGTGGCAGGAACCGTGAGCAGCGGGGGTTCCGGCTCGTCGTGGAACGCGCGGTATCCCCGCACCCCGTACTGGCCGTGGTCGCCGACCATCGGCCGCGGCGACGACGTGCACGCGAATCCCGAACGGTTCGTCGTCGGCGAAGACGTGGTGGTGACGGAGAAGCTGGACGGCGGGAACACGCTCCTGCACGCGGGCACGGTCCGCGCGCGCAGCGTGTCGGTTCCTTCCGAAGCGAAGTGGATGGCGATGGTGAAGAAGCACCACGCCTGGAAGGTGACCGAGCCCGACGTCTGGCTCTACGGCGAGGACGTCTACGGCGTGCGCAGCATCGAGTACGGACCCGTGCCGGAACAGGAGACGTTCTACGCCTTTGCGCTCCGGGACGGAGACGGCGCGTTCGCGGCCTTCGCGGACGTCGAGTCGTACGCGGCGCAGCGGGGTATTCCGGTCGTGCCGGTCCTGTTCCGGGGGCGCTTCGGCGCGGTCGCCGAGATCAGCGCGTTCGTGCGGCGGGCCCACGGCGAGCCGTCCGTGCTCGGGGGCCAGCGGGAGGGCGTCGTCCTGCGGTTGGCGCGGGGGTTCCCGGCGGCGCGGTTCCAGGACAGCGTCTGCAAGAGCGTCCGCTCCGGCCACGTGCAGACCGACGAGCACTGGACCCGGAGGTGGAGACCCTGCCGCATCGCGTCTTCCCGGCCGGGACAACCCCGCTTGCCGGGCCGGCGCCGGGCGCCTGTATTTCCCGAACGGGAAGCCCGCTCGTGACACCGGAGGACATCGGACGGATCGTTCGCCGGACGCGGCGCGCGCAGGGTCTCCGACAGGATCAGTTGGCGGGCGCCGCCGGTGTCGGCGTCCGGTTCCTGGTGGAGCTGGAGGCCGGCAAGGCGACCGCCCAGCTCGGCAAGGCGCTCGCGGTGCTCGCCGCGCTCGGCTGCGCGTTGCGGATCGAGCCGCCGGACGCGGCCGGTGACGAGCCGCGGGGATGACGCGCGCGCTCACCGTCTGGTGGGAAGGCGCGGCCGTCGGCTCGCTGACCGCGGACCGCCATGGCGCGATGCGCTTCGCCTACGGCGGGGACTGGCTCGCGGACCCGGACGCGCCGGCCCTCTCGTTCTCTCTGCCCAAGCGGCCCGAGCCGTATCCGCCCCGGCAGTGCCGGCCGTTCTTCGAGGGGTTGCTGCCCGAGGGCGCGCAGCGCGACGCGGCCGCGGCCGCCCTTGGCATATCGCGGGCCAACGAGTTCCGGCTGCTCGAACGGCTCGGCGGCGAGGTGGCCGGCGCGCTCACGTTGTGGCCGGCGGGCGAGACGCCGCCGCCGTTCGAAGCGCCGGGACCGGCCGCCGCGCTCACCGACGGCGAGTTCGCCGCCCTCCTCGACGGTCTCGAGGCGCGGCCCTTGCTGGCCGGCGCCCGGGGGCTTCGCCTCTCGCTGGCCGGGGCGCAGTCCAAGATGCCGGTGGTGCTCGTCGATGGACGGGTCGGACTGCCCGCGCCCGGCCAGCCGACCACGCACGTCCTCAAGCCGCCGATCCCCCGCTATCCGGCGGCGGTCGAGAACGAGACGTTCGCCATGCGCCTCGCCGCGGGCCTGGGACTCGCCGCCGCCCGGGTCGAACCGTACGCCGCCGCCGGGCGGGCCTGTCTGTTGGTGACCCGCTACGACCGGCGGCCGGAGCCGGGCGGCGCCGTCCGGCGCCTGCACCAGGAGGACTTCTGCCAGGCGCTGGGCGTCGTCGCCGACCGCAAGTACGCCGCCGACGGCGGCCCCGGCTTCCGGCAGTGTTTCGACCTCGTGCGGCGGGCCTGCTCGCGGCCGGCCGTCGCGGCGCTCGGGCTGCTCGACGCGGCCATCGTCCACGTGCTGCTCGGGAACGCCGACGCGCACGGCAAGAACTACAGCCTGCTGCATCGGGACGGACGTATAGAGATGGCGCCGCTGTACGACCTGCTCTCGACGGTGGTCTGGCCCGACCTGTCCCCCGGCTTCGCGATGCGGGTCGCGCGGCGCGCCACCCTCGAAGAGCTGCGGCGGGGGGACTGGGACCGGTTCGCCGGCGGCGCCGGACTCGGTGCGCCGTTCGTTCGCCGAAGGGTCCGCGAGCTGGCCGACCTCGCCGTGGTCCGGGCGCCGGCCATCGCCGGCGAGCTGGCCGGCCGGGGCCTGGACGAGGACGTTCTGGCCGGACTCGCCGATCACGTCGCCGGCCGCGCCCGGCGCCTCGCGACGACCGTCTGACCGGTCTGCCGCGTCCACGCGGCCGTCACGCCTCCGGCTCGGCGTCCGGTTCGCCGGCGGCGAGGGCGTTCACGTACGCCAGACACAGATCGAGGGACCGGTGGCGGCCGTATGCCGCCGTCTCCTGGCGCTCGACGATCGGGAAGGTCGAATGGACGTAGCGCATGTCGTCGCGATCGGTGACGCCGTACAGGTGGAAGAAGACGGCGTCGAGCTTCGCGCGCAGGCGCCGGCGGCGCTCGTCGTCCCAGGGGAACGGCGGCCGCACCGCGCCGGAGGCGTCGACGTGGCCCAGGTCGCGGGCGAACGGGGCCATGTCGTGGGCCGTGTACGTCAGCTCCAGCACGGCGTCGCGCACGATTCCGGCCGCCGACCGCGGTCCGAAGCGGACCGCGTCGTAGCGGTCGGGCGGGACGACGGGAAGCTGCTCGACGATGTAGAGGTTGAGATGCTGGCCCTGCACCTTCTGGCGGGCGACGTAGTCGAGCACGACGGCGTTGAGGTTCGCCACGACGAGCGCCGCGACGGCCGCGTACGCGGCCGGGTCGGCGTCGTCGGCCGGCAGCAGCACGGGGAAGGTGTTGCCGACACCTGACCGGGGCACGACGGCGGCGATGACCGTGCGGACGTTCGTGGGGGCCGTGACGTCCTTCCATCCGACGAACCAGCGGAAGCCGGCCGGGACCTGCGCGTCCTCGACCCAGTACCGCGGGGCGGGCAGCCAGCCGGGGTCCCGTCGTTGTTCATCGGTCGCGGGCGCAGTCTGCCCGGGCCGGTGCAGGTTGTCCGGGTTGACGACCACGCTGGCCGCGCGGTGGTCGAACGCCTGCACCATCTTGCCTTCGTAGAGCGGCAGCCAGGGGCCGGCCGGACTGTCGAACCGGTTGCCGCCGACCCGCCATGCGCCTTCCTTCTCCTCCAGTTCGTCCGTGCGCCGGAACCGGCCGGAATCATTGGTCATATGGAACATCGTCGAGTACCGCACCGGCCATGCCTTCGCTTCCCCGCCGCCCGACCGATCCATGCCGACGCGCCACGCGCCTTCCTTCTCCTCCAGCTCGTCCGCGCGCCGGAAGCGGCCGGAATCGTTGGTCATGTCGAACATGCGCCGGTACTTCACCGGCCACGCCTTCGCTTCCCCGCCGCCCGAACGGTCCACCAGGACCGGCAGCCGCCCGTAGATCGCGGTCGTGATCTCCGCGTCGCGCCGGGTGCGGAAGACCGGGGCCGTGCCGGTGTTCGGGTTCACGCGGGCGAAGTCTTCCGCCGCCAGCGGGAAGCAGCGGTCGGGGTCGGCGAGCTCCCGGACGTCCTGCAGGAAGAAGGCGCAGCGCGCGGGCTCGGGCCGCGGCGACCGGCCGGCGACGAGGACGCAGAACTTGAACGATGCGTGCACGTCCGGGAAGAACGCCTTCCGGTTCTCGAAGTCGTAGAGCGCCCGTAGCCGGCCCTCGGTCGAGACTCCCCGGAAGAAGCGCGCCGCGGCCTTGTCCGCGGCGATGCCGGAGGGCGTCAGCAACCCCATCACCCCCTCCGGGTTCAGCAGCGCCATCGCCCGTTCGACGAACAGGGAGTAGACGTTGACGTCGCCGTTCGCCAGCAGCGGGTAGTCGCCGCCCGTCCGGGCCACGTGGGCGGCGCGGCCGGCCCGCTCGTCCGCCCGCGCGAACTCGGCGTACAGGGGGTCGCCGCGGCGCCGCAACTCTTCGATCATCCGCTTGCGGTCGGCGGCGCGCGGCGCGTGCGCGATCTCCGGCCGGCGCTGCGCGAACCACTCCACCTGCTGCAGCTTCATCCGGTCCCACGGCGGGTTGCCGATCACGGCGTCGAAGCCGCCCTGCCGCTCGCGCAGCTCCCAGTCGCGCCAGATGCCGGGGAAGGCCACCTGCCAGTGCAGGAAGCGCTGCTCGCCGATCACTTCCCGCATCCGCGCCAGCAGGCGGGCGAGCCGCTCGGTGCGGTCCGCCGGGCCGCTCGCGGAAGACCGCCCCGCGGCGATGTCCACCGGGTCGCCGAAGATCGCCGACAGGAACTCGCCCCAGACCTGCCGGTCGGCGTCGTCGAGCCCGGTCAACCAGTCGAAGGCGTGCGCCAGCGACAGGAACGACGCCAGCGGCGACGTCATGTCGTCCATCTCGGCGAAGAAGCCGGCCGACTGCTCCGCCTCGGCGATCTCGGCGTCGGTCAGCTCCTCGATGGTCCGCATCGACCGCGCGGCGCGCGACGCCCGGTTCAGCGGCTCGTGGAGGAACAGCGCCCCCCCGGCCGCCGCGTCGAAGCCCTGATGCACCCAGGCGCCGAACAGACTGTCGCCGCGGCGCAGGTGGTGGTCGAGGAAGCCGAGCGGCGCGCCCGCGGTGAAGGTGTGCAGCCACAGCGACACCTTGGCCAGCTCGACCGCCATCGGGTTCTTGTCGACCCCGTAGACGCAGCGCTTGAGCACCATGCGCCGCACGATGCGCCGGTCGTCGAGCTGCGCGGCGTCTACGGCCCAGCCGAACGTCTCCGCGTTCCGCAGGATGGTCTGCCGCACGTCGTCGATGCGTTCGGCGAGGGGCGAGACGTAGCCGTCCAGGGCCGCCTCGGCCTCGGCCATGGCGGCGATGACGCGGTCCGTCAGATGGTCGACCAGTCCCACCAGGAAGTGGCCGGACCCCATGGCCGGGTCGCACACCTTCAGGTCGAGGATGCGTTCGGCCGGGTCGAGGGGGCGGAGCTCGTCGAGCTGGCCCGGCTGCCGGCGCCGGCGGCGCGCGAGCGCCCGCGCCTGCTCGTCGAAGGCGGCGCGCCGCGCGTCGATCAGCGGCCCCACCGTCTCGTCGATGATCAGGCCGACCAGGTCGTCGGGCGTGTAGTAGCTGCCCGAGTCCTTGCGCGCGAAGACGTTGAGGCGGACGGCGACCTCCTCTCCGCCGCCGTCGCCCTCCGCGCGCGCGACCTCGTGCTCGATCAGCCGTTCGTAGATCGAACCGAGCTGCCGCACGCTCAGGTCGCGGTAGTTGACGTAGCGCCGTCCGCCGGCCGTCCTCTCGAACGACAGCGCGTCGACGACGTCGGCCATCACGTCGTCGCCCAGCCGGACGCGGGCCAGCAGCGGGGCGCGGTCCGGGTCGAACAGGCCGCCGTCGTAGGCCGGCAGGCCGACGGCCGGGTCGCCGCCGCCGATGATGCGGCACAGGTCGTCCACCGCGCACCAGTACTTCGAGCCGGCCGGGGAGAAGGCGCCGAGCCGCTCCCGGCGGCGCCCCACGTCTTCCCGCACCCGGCTGCGGAACGCGTAGTCGTCGTAGCGCCCGTCGTTCACCGGCAGCAGGCCGCGGTCTTCGGCGTAGAGGATGAACAACAGGCGGTAGAGCAGCGTCAGCACGGCGTCGCGCACTTCGGCGAGCGGCGCGTCGGGGGCGGCGGACGAGACGGCGCGGGCCAGCCGCGGGAAGACTTCTTCGAACACCACCTGCGACAGGCCGGCGGTGACGCGCTCCTGATACAGGTGGCCCTCGTCGAGCGCGCGCCGGTGGAACGTCCGCGCGTCGGCCGCGCCCGGCGCGAAGGCGGCGGGGGCGAAGAAGAGCGCGAACAGGGTCAGTTCGCGGCGCCGTTCTTCGTCCGACAGGGTGGACGGCCCTCCGCCGGAACCGGACAAGCCGAGCGCCGCCGCGAGGTCGATCTCGAAGAACTGCTCGGAGACGGACTGCGCCCCGGCCCAGTAGAGCCGCCACTGCGCCCCGTTGGTCAGGATGCCCCAGCGCAGAGCGCCCCTCGTCAGGTCGTCCACCCGCCGCAGATACCGCAGGATCTGACTCGACGGCGCGGTCTGCTCGCCCGGACGCCCGGAACGGCTGTCGAGCGGCTGCCGCCAGCGCTTCGATTCGACGACGGCCGCGCCGAACCGGTAGCGCTCCCACTCCGCGGCGAAACGGACGGCCCGCCGCTTCACCGCCTCGCTCATGAACAGCAGGCCGTCCGGCACGTGCCGCCGCCCGCGCGGTTCGAGGTTCTGCTGCCGCAGGCTCGAAGTCCAGCCGAGCCGATGCAGGATCGGCCAGATCAGGTCGTCCTCGGTCTGGCTCTCGTTGGGATGCGAATCGGCCGGCAACCGCTCGACGATCGCCCGCAGGTCGTCGACGAATCCGTCGAGGCCGGCGGCATCGAAGTCCCGCCACTCGATCAGTTCGCCGACGTGGTCCGCGAGGAGATCCTCGGCGAAGAGAGACCCATGCATGGCGGTTGCTATCGGGCTCGGAATTCCGCCGGACGCACGATCGGGATGCCCTGGAACGGGGACATCGACAGCAGATCCCGGTCTCCCGTGACCAGACAGCCGGCTTGTCCCATCAGCGCGGTCTCAAGCAACTTGTCGTCCGCGGGATCGCGGCATCCCAACTTGACGCCGACGATCGACACCCATTCCGAGACCGCCTCGATCTGAGCGAGAAAGAGCAACCGTCCCCCGCGGCTGACGTACTCGTCGAATTTCCGCCGCAGGATCCGGGTATGCAGTTCTTCGAACGTCTCGTCGGAAAACAGCAGGACACCGCTCGCCGCACGGATCGCGTCCAGCGCCGCACGAGGTGACCCCTGCGGGAGCAGGGCCGCGCTGATCAGGACGTTCGTGTCGAAAACGACACGCTCAGCGATCATCGGCGAGAAGCGCTTCGAGTCCGCATTCCGTCAGGCTCCGCGCGGCGGCTTCCGCTCCCAACCGGTCCATGGTTTCGGCCAGCCGCGCCCAGGCCGCGCCGCGCAGCCGGTCGTACTGCTGCACCGACATCACCACTCCGACCGGACGGCCCTTCTTCGTGACGCGCACCGGCGCGATCTGCGCGGCGTCCAGCAAACGTCCGAACCGGTTCTTGGCTTCCCGGGCCGCAATCTCTTTCATGTGGCTATAATAGCCATGACCGCCTCGCTCCGCAACCCCGGCAACCCGCTGCGATGCTGCGCGCACGGCCTGCGGCGGCCGTCAGGGACGCCGCCAAGTGGTCCGTCGGGCCCCATCCGGCGAATGCGCTTGTTCACGCTTCCGGTTCGGCGTCCGGTTCGCCCGCGGCCAGGGCGTTCATGTACGCCAGACACAGATCGAAGGACCGGTGGCGGCCGTATGCCGCCGTCTCCTGGCGCTCGACGATCGGGAAGGTCGAATGGACGTAGCGCACGTCGTCGCGATCGGTGACGCCGTACAGGTGGAAGAAGACGGCGTCGAGCTTCGCGCGCAGGCGCCGGCGGCGCTCGTCGTCCCAGGGGAACGGCGGCCGCACCGCGCCGGAGGCGTCGACGTGGCCCAGGTCGCAGGCGAAGGGCGCCATGTCGTGGGCGGTGTACGTCAGCTCCAGCACGGCCTCTCGCACGATCTCGGCCGCCGACCGCGGTCCGAAACGGACCGTGTCGTAAAGCTCCGGCGGGACGACGGGAAGCTGCTCGACGATGTAGAGGTTGAGGGTCTGCCCCTGCACCTTCTGGCGGGTGACGAAGTCGAAGACCGTCGCATTGAGGTTCGCGGCCAGCAGCCATTCGCGGCGCTCGGCGGTCTCCGGTCTCAGAATCGGGATCTTGTTGCCGAAGCCGACCGCCGGCAGCAGCGCGGCGATGAACGTCCGGGCGTTGGTCGGAGCGGTGATCTCCTTGAACCCCAGGACCCAGCCGGTCTCCGGCGGCCAGCCGCACGCCGACGCCGGCACCCAGTACCGCGGCGCGGGCAGCCAGGCCGGGTCGCGATGCTGCTCCGCGGTCGCCGTCTCCGGCTGCCCGGGCCGGTGCAGGTTGTCCGGGTTGACGACCACGCTGGCCGCGCGGTGGTCGAACGCCTGCACCATCTTGCCTTCGTAGAGCGGCAGCCAGGGGCCGGCCGGACTGTCGAACCGGTTGCCGCCGACGCGCCACGCGCCTTCCTTCTCCTCCAGCTCGTCCGTGCGCCGGAACCGGCCGGAATCGTTCGTCATGTGGAACATCGTCGAGTACCGCACCGGCCATGCCTTCGTTTCCCCGCCGCCCGAACGGTCCATGCCGACGCGCCACGCGCCTTCCTTCTCCTCCAGCTCGTCCGCGCGCCGGAAGCGGCCGGAATCGTTGGTCATGTCGAACATGCGCCGGTACTTCACCGGCCACGCCTTCGCTTCCCCGCCGCCCGAACGGTCCACCAGGACCGGCAGCCGCCCGTAGATCGCGGTCGTGATCTCCGCGTCGCGCGGGGTGCGGAAGACCGGCGCGGTGCCGGTGTTCGGGTTGACGCGGGCGAAGTCTTCCGCCGCCAGCGGGAAGCAGCGGTCGGGGTCGGCGAGCTCCCGGACGTCCCGCAGGAAGAAGGCGCAACGCGCGGGCTCGGGCCGCGGCGACCGGCCGGCGACGAGGACGCAGAACTTGAACGAGGCGTGCACGTCGGGGAAGAACGCCTTCCGGTTCTCGAAGTCGTAGAGCGCCCGTAGCCGGCCCCCGGTCGAGACTCCCCGGAAGAAGCGCGCCGCGGCCTTGTCGGCGGCGATGCCGGAGGGCGTCAGCAACCCCATCACTCCCTCCGGGTTGAGCAGCGCCATCGCCCGTTCGACGAACAGGGAGTAGACGTTGACGTCGCCGTTGGCCAGCAGCGGGTAGTCGCCGCCCGTCCGGGCCACGTGGGCGGCGCGGCCGGCCCGCTCGTCCGCCCGCGCGAACTCGGCGTACAGGGGATCGCCGCGCTCCTGCAATTCGTCGATCATCCGCTTGCGGTCGGCGGCGCGCGGGGCGTGCGCGATCTCCGGCCGCCGCTGCGCGAACCATTCCACCTGCTGCAGCTTCATCCGGTCCCACGGCGGGTTGCCGATCACGGCGTCGAAACCGCCCTGCCGCTCGCGCGCTTCCCAGTCGCGCCAGATGCCGGGGAAGGCGACCTGCCAGTGCAGGAAGCGCTGCTCGCCGATCACCTCCCGCATCCGCGCCAGCAGGCTGGCGAGCCGCTCGGTGCGGTCCGCCGGGCCGCTCGCGGAAGACCGCCCCGCGGCGATGTCCACCGGGTCGCCGAAGATCGCCGACAGGAACTCGCCCCAGACCTGCCGGTCGGCGTCGTCGAGCCCGGTCAGCCAGTCGAAGGCGTGCGCCAGCGACAGGAACGACGCCAGCGGCGACGTCATGTCGTCCATCTCGGCGAAGAAGCCGGCCGACTGCTCCGCCTCGGCGATCTCGGCGTCGGTCAGCTCCTCGATGGTCCGCATCGACCGCGCGGCGCGCGACGCCCGGTTCAGCGGCTCGTGGAGGAACAGCGCCCCCCCGGCCGCCGCGTCGAAGCCCTGATGCACCCAGGCGCCGAACAGACTGTCGCCGCGGCGCAGGTGGTGGTCGAGGAAGCCGAGCGGCGCGCCCGCGGTGAAGGTGTGCAGCCACAGCGACACCTTGGCCAGCTCGACCGCCATCGGGTTCTTGTCGACCCCGTAGACGCAGCGCTTGAGCACCATGCGCCGCACGATGCGCCGGTCGTCGAGCTGCGCGGCGTCTACGGCCCAGCCGAACGTCTCCGCGTTCCGCAGGATGGTCTGCCGCACGTCGTCGATGCGTTCGGCGAGGGGCGAGACGTAGCCGTCCAGGGCCGCCTCGGCCTCGGCCATGGCGGCGATGACGCGGTCCGCCAGGTAGTCGACCAGCCCCACCAGGAAGTGGCCCGACCCCATGGCCGGGTCGCATACCTTCAGATCGAGGATGCGTTCGGCCGGGTCGAGGGGGCGGAGCTCGTCGAGCTGGCCCGGCTGCCGGCGCCGGCGGCGCGCGAGCGCCCGGGCCTGCTCGTCGAAGGCGGCGCGCCGCGCGTCGATCAGCGGCCCCACCGTCTCGTCGATGATCAGGCCGACCAGGTCGTCGGGCGTGTAATAGCTCCCCGAGTCCTTGCGCGCGAAGACGTTGAGGCGGACGGCGACCGCCTCTCCGCCACTGTCGCCCTCCACACGCGCGACCTCGTGCTCGATCAGCCGTTCGTAGATCGAACCGAGCTGCCGCACGCTCAGGTCGCGGTAGTTGACGTAGCGCCGTCTGCCGGCCGTCCTCTCGAACGACAGCGCGTCGACGACGTCGGCCATCACGTCGTCGCCCAGCCGGACGCGGGCCAGCAGCGGGGCGCGGTCCGGGTCGAACAGGCCGCCGTCGTAGGCCGGCAGGCCGACGGCCGGGTCGCCGCCGCCGATGATGCGGCACAGGTCGTCCACCGCGCACCAGTACTTCGAGCCGGCCGGGGAGAAGGTGCCGAGCCGCTCCCGGCGGCGTCCCACGTCTTCCCGCACCCGGCTGCGGAACGCGTAGTCGTCGTAGCGCCCGTCGTTCACCGGCAGCAGGCCGCGGTCTTCGGCGTAGAGGATGAACAACAGGCGGTAGAGCAGCGTCAGCACGGCGTCGCGCACTTCGGCGAGCGGCGTGTCGGGGGCGGCGGACGCGACGGCGCGGGCCAGCCGCGGAAAGACTTCTTCGAACACCACCTGCGACAGGCCGGCGGTGACGCGCTCCTGATACAGGCGGCCCTCGTCGAGCGCGCGCCGGTGGAACGTCCGCGCGTCGGCCGCGCCCGGCGCGAAGGCGGCGGGGGCGAAGAAGAGCGCGAACAGGGTCAGTTCGCGGCGCCGTTCTTCGTTCGACAGGGTGGACGGCCCTCCGCCGGAACCGGACAAGCCGAGCGCCGCCGCGAGGTCGATCTCGAAGAACTGCTCGGAGACGGACTGCGCCCCGGCCCAGTAGAGCCGCCACTGCGCCCCGTTGGTCAGGATGCCCCAGCGCAGAGCGCCCCGCGTCAGGTCGTCCACCCGCCGCAGATACCGCAGGATCTGACTCGACGGCGCGGTCTGCTCGCCCGGACGCCCGGAACGGCTGTCGAGCGGCTGCCGCCAGCGCTTCGATTCGACGACGGCCGCGCCGAACCGGTAGCGCTCCCACTCCGCGGCGAAACGGACGGCCCGCCGCTTCACCGCCTCGCTCGTGAACAGCAGGCCGTCCGGCACGTGCCGCCGCCCGCGCGGTTCGAGGTTCTGCTGCCGCAGGCTCGAAGTCCAGCCGAGCCGATGCAGGATCGGCCAGATCAGGTCGTCCTCGGTCTGGCTCTCGTTGGGATGCGAATCGGCCGGCAACCGCTCGACGATCGCCCGCAGGTCGTCGACGAACCCATCAAGACCGGCGGCGTCGAAGTCCCGCCATTCGATCAGTTCGCCGACGTGGTCCGCGAGGAGATCCTCGGCGAAGAGAGACCCATGCATGGCGGTTGCTATCGGGCTCGGAATTCCGCCGGACGCACGATCGGGATGCCTGAACGATCTTCAGGAACAACAAGATGGAAACCGGGGCTCGATCCCTGGCTTTTCGGGTGGCGTGCTACATGCTCGACCCTGGCCGGGTCGACTCGACCAAGCTGCTCGAAGACTATCGAGGTCACCTTGACGACGAGACGGCCGAACTGCCTCTACTGAAGGGCGTCTGACGGGCCGCGTTCGTCGTTCGATCCCGGCGGCGGCGGCGAAGCGTGTCCACTTTCTCCGGGCGCGGGGTCGTCGAGCCGCGGGGGATGGGCGGCGCTCGGCAGGTGCAGCCGCTCGAGCGTCGAGAGGCGCTGTTCGATCTGCGCGAAACCGATCTCGACGGCGCGGAGCCGGTCGTCCATCCGCCGGAGGTCCGTCTCGATCCGGTCCAGCCGGCTGTTGATCGCGCCGCTGATCGCGTTGTTCTGCGACCACAACAGACCTCCGATGCCGAGCATCAGGGGCGCCAGGATCCCGATGATCCACTTGGCGTCGCTGCTCGGGCCGCGCGTCGCCGCCGGGGCGGTCCGATTTTCCGTTTCCATCACGCTGCTCCTCGATGCCGGTCTCCAGGACGAGCCTACCACGCCGGGTTCCCCGATTCCACCTCAGGTGGTTTCGAGCGGCAGGCGGCCCCGCCGGGAGGAACGTTCGGCTTCGAGCCGGCCGAGTTCGGCGCCGCTCGTGTTGACGAAGCGCATGGCGTGGGCGATGGCCCGGTGCCCGGCCCGCTCGGCGATCAGCCGGTGCATCTGCTGGCAGACCCGCCGGTAGGCTTCGTGGCCCTGCGGCGACGTCCGCAGCTCGAGGACGTGCATGGCCTCGCGCGCGTTCATCCGCATGTAGAAGCGGACGCGGTAGGCCATCAGGACGGCGTACTGCGCCACCAGCGGGGAACAGCGCCGCGCCAGCCGCTCGTGCAGCGCGGCCGAGTCGGCCATCGCGCGCTCCCAGTCCGCCAGGGCGCCGGCCGCCTCGACGGCCTCCGAGCGCGCGTGGCCGTGGCGCGGCGTGAGTCCCTGCCAGTCCAGGGTCAGCATGCGATGGCGTTGCAGGTCCCGGAAGACGCCGTAGTCGGCCACGACGTCGAACGCGTAGACGGCGTGTTCGAACGCCCGGCCGGGACGGTGGCGGCGGTTCCCGCGGTCGCCGACGCAGCTCCCGAGCACCCGCGTCCGCTCTTCCGCCGTCATGCCGCGCGCGATGGCGCAGAGCCGGTCGAGCGGGAGATGCGAGTGGGGGTAGAGCGCCGCGGCCACGACCTTGACTTCGCCTTCCGGATCGAAGTCGCTCAGGGTCACCTCGGCGCGCGGCCCCGGATCGTCGCCGGCGATCTCCGCGGTCAACTCGCGGCAGGCCCGGTCGCGGCGGCGGAAGTAGTCGCTCCAGACGCCGCCCCGGTCGGGCACGTCGACCCGCCGCACGAAGTCCGGTATCACCTTCCTCAGCTCCGAGAGCAGCAGGCCGGCCGTCCGGCGGCTTTCGGCCAGGGGGTGCGCCCGCATCCGCAGCAGCAACGCCTCGTACGCCTGGCCGGACCCGTAGATGCCGACGTTGGAGCGCGTCGCCGCCGGCAGCAGGCCCCGCAGCGTGTCGAGGGCCCTGGCGCGGACGGCCGCCCGCCAGGCCGCCTCGGAGTCGCCGGGTTCCCGCGGGCGCCGTTCGCGGAAATGCCGCTGCATCGGTTCGATCCAGCGCGCGTAGGTCTCGAAGGTCCGGTCCAGCGTCTCCGTGAACGCGCGGCGGTCGGCGGCGTCCTCGATCTCGGCCGGGACGACGTACTTCCAGCGGCCGCCCGGCCGGTCGGTGTACGGCACGTAGCGCGTCGACTGCTCCAGGTACGACATCAGCCGGCCGCGTTCGAGCACCTTGGTCAGGACGTTGGACACGCCCTCGCAGGCCACGTGCGCGCCGCCGAGCTGCGCCACGGAGTCGTCGCCGTACCGGTCGAAGACGCGGTGGTACAGACGCTCGGCCCGGGCCCGGCCCGGCCCGGGGCCGCCGGGGGCGGCGCCGCCGTCGACCTCGTCGAGGAACTCGTCGAGGAAGAGCCGGCGCGCCGACTTCGCCGACCGCGAGTAGCGCGCGAAGAGCGCGCCCTTGACCGCCTCGGGCAGGTTGGTCAGCGCGAAGACCGGCCGGTCGACGTTGCCGAAGTACGGCGCAAGCGCGGCGGCCTCGGCGGGCGTGAACGACTCGGGGGCGGAGGGCGTCGGACGCACGCGGTATGATACGCCGTGCCTTCCGGCTTCACCCATCGCATCGAGGTCCGCTTCCGCGACTGCGACGCGCTGGGGCACGTGAACAACGCGGTCTACTTCACCTACTTCGAGCAGGCGCGCGCGGTCATGGCCGAGACGCTCGGCCTGCGCCGCGAGCTGGCCCGGTCCGGGCTGGGCGTCATCCTCGTCCACGCCGCCTGTGACTACAAGGCGCAGGTGGTCTTCGGCGATCAGGTCGACGTCGAGGCGCGGGTGACGTCGGTCGGCCGCACCTCTTTCACGTCCGAGTACCGGGCGCGGCGGGCCCGGGACGAGGCGGTCGTGGCCCTCGGCCGGGCGGTGCAGGCGGTGTTCGACTACGAGGCCGGCCGGACCGCGCCGGTCCCGGACGGTCTGCGCGCGAAGATCGAGGCGCTGACGGCCGGCGCCTTCGCGGCCCCGTGAAGATCACCCTCGTCCCCGGCTTCAACCCGGGTCCCTACACCGGGGCCGGCAACAACACCTGGCTGCTGTCCGGCCGCGAGCCGGCCCTGATCGACGCCGCCACGGGGGAGCCGCGGCACGTGGCCGCGCTCGAAGCGGCGCTCGGCGGGCCGCCGCTCGCGCGCGTGCTCGTGACCCACGGCCACGCGGACCACGCCTCCGGCGCGCCCGCGCTGGCCGCCCGCTGGCCGGGCGCCCGGTTCTTCAAGGCGCCCTGGCCGGAGCGCGACGGGGACCACCGGGCCGCCTGGCGGCCGCTGGCGGACGGCGACCTCGTCGACGCCGGGGACGGCCGGCTGCGGGCGCTGCGCACGCCCGGCCACGCCCCGGACCACGTCTGCTTCCTCGACGAAACGGAGGGCGTGCTCTTCTGCGGCGACCTGCTGATCGAGGGCGGGACGGTGGTGATTCCCGGCGGCCGCGGGGGCAGCCTGAGCGACTACCTCGCGTCGCTGGCGCGCGTGCGCGCGCTGCGGCCGGCCCGCGTGCTGCCGGCGCACGGACCCGAGATAGACGACGCGGCGGCGCTGATCGATCGCACCGTCGCCCACCGTCGCCGCCGCGGCCGCGAGATTCTGTCGGCGCTGCGTCTCGGCCGCGCGACGCCGGCGGCGATCGTCGCGGCGGTCTATCCGGGGCTGGCGGAAGCGTTGCGCGGGGCGGCGCGGGAGAGCGTGCTCGCGCATCTGCGGAAGCTGGAGGCGGAGGGCGCCGTCCGTCAGCGCGGCGCGGACTGGGAGCCGGCCCGATCGCCGCGCGCGGCGGCGGGGCCGGGAGACGCGGCGCAGGAAGCGGCCGGAGGCGGCCCTGCGCCGGACGCGGGTGGACGCGGCGGGGGGGCGGCTCCCGGGCCGCGCGCACCCGGGGGCGGGAGAAGCGACGTGGAGAATCCGAAGGGCTACGCCAACCCGGAGCTGCTGATCGAACCCTCGGCGCTGGCGCGCCGCCTGGGGCTGGACGCGGGCGAGAAGCCCCCGGCCGCGGAGGATGCGCCCGTGCTGCTGGACCTGCGCCCCGCCGAGGCCTTCGCGGCCGGCCACCTGCGCGGCGCCGCGCATCTCGACCTCTTCGGCCTGAGTCTGGTCGACACCGACCCGGCGCCGCTGGCGGCCTTCCTGTGGATGATCGCGCACCTGCTCGCCTCGCGAGGCGTGGACGCCGGGCGGCCCGCCATCGTCTACGGCGAGCGGTCGGGCATCCGCGCCGCCCGCGCCTTCTGGTTCCTGGAGTTCTTCGGCCACCCGGACGCGCGGATCCTCGACGGCGGCTTCCGGGCCTGGGAGCGCGCGGGGCTGCCGGTGACGACGGAGGCGGAGGCGCCGGCGCGCGGGACCTGGGAGGCCGGGGGCGACGCCTCGCGCCTCGCCACCTGGCGGCAGGTGCGCGAGCGCCTGCACCGCGCGGACGTCGCGATCCTCGACACCCGCTCCGACGACGAGTACCGCGGCGCGCTGGTGCGCGCCCGGCGCGGCGGGGCCGTCCCGGGCGCCGTCCACGTGGAATGGAAGCGCAACCTGGACGAGGCCGGCGCGTTCAGGCCGGCCGCCGAGCTGCGGGCGCTGTACGAAGCCGCCGGGGTCACGCCGGACAAGGAGGTCGTCTCCTACTGCCAGGGCGGCTACCGCGCCGCGCACGCCTACGCCGCGCTACGGCTGCTCGGCTACCCGCGCGTCCGCAACTACGTCGGATCGTGGAAGGAGTGGGGCGACCGCGAGGATCTGCCGATCGAGATCCCCGGGGCGTGAAGGGCGCGCCGTCTTCGCGGACATCCCGCCGCGCCGCGGGGCCGCGAAGAAGGCGCCGACCGCCCGGCGGCGGACGAGCGGGGGGCCGGGAATCCGCGCCGAAGAACGGCGCGGGACTCCCGGAGGGTTGGCCGGGCGCCGAGTCGAGCCGCGGGCGGCGATTGGCGGACGGGCGGCGGCGGGAGCGGAACCCCGCGGCTCCGCCCCCGCCGCCGGGCCGCGCCGCCCGCCGGCCGCTACCAGAGGTAACGCGCCGAGAAGACCATCGTGCGCGGCGGCCGCGCCGAGATCACCTGCCCGAACCGCGAGTCCACCTGGTTTCCGGCCTCGTCGAACTGCGCGTCGAGGTCGACGTTGCGGAACTGCACCTGGTTGAACAGGTTGTAGATCTCCCAGCCGAGCTCGAAGAACCGGCCGTCGCCGGCCGGCATGCGCTTGCCCAGACGGACGCCGGTGTCGTAGAAGCCCGGCAGCCGCAGGTCGTCCTTGCGCGCGTTGCCCACCTCGCCCTGCGCGGGGCGGCTGAAGCAGTCGGTGTTGAACCAGCGGTCTATCGTGCCGCCGCCCGCCGACAGGTCGCAGTTGCGGTCGACGTTGGCCGGCGTCACCAGGTCGATGCTCGCCAGTCCGTCCGGGTTCGTCGAACGCCGCAGCAGGTCGCCGCCGCCCAGGATGTCCTGGTTGTCGGTGGTGCTGAAGCCGACGGTGGCCGGCGCGCCGCTGACGAACTGCGTGATGCCGGAGAGCACCCAGTCGTTCAGCAGGAATCCCGCCGCGCCGCCGGGGTCCGGCAGGTCCCACGTGTAGTTGATCGTCAGCAGGTGCGTGCGGTCGAAGTCCGACAGGCCCCAGGACCAGGTGTCGCGGTCCTCGTACTTCGGCACGCGCGAGCGGGAGCCGTAGAGGATGTCGGCCGACGTGTGGTCCTTCGACTGCGACAGCGTGTAGGAGACCGAGAACTCCATGCCGCCCGTGAACCGCCGGTTCACCTGCGTCTGCAGCGCGTGGTAGCGCGAGCGTCCGGCGTTCTCCGTCATGATGACGCTGGCGTAGCCGGGGTAGGGGCGCATGAAGTTGTCGGGCAGCGGCCGGCCGGTCGTCGGGTCCTGGTTCTCGGGCCGGAAGCGGGCGCCGCGCTCGATGGTGTTCTCGTCCCACAACTGCGGGAGGTTGCTGGCCCGCGTCCCCACGTAGGCGACGTCGAGCACCGTCTGCCAGCCGATCTCGGTCTGCACGCCGGCCGTGAAGCTGTACAGCGTGGGCGCCCGGTGGTCGGTGACGACGCCGTACACCGTGCCCGTCGGATAGACGATGCCGCCGGTGCCGGCCAGCACGCCCCGGCGGATCGAATCCCAGTTGCCCATCGTGTTGTACCAGACCTGCGGCGTCGCCACGAGCGGCGGGTTGAGCGCCTGCCGCCAACTGAGCGCGCCCGCCTGCTGCGTGTTGTGGAAGACGCCGAAGTTGGCCCGGACCGCGGTGCGGCCGTTGCCGAACACGTCGTAGGCGAAGCCGACCCGCGGCTCGAGCAGCAGCGCCGGCAGGTCCTGGAACGGCGCCGGCACCCGCGAGTCGTCGTGGCGCACCATGCCGTTGTCGCGCGGCGCCCCCGGCACGAGCGCGCCGATGACGACCTCCGGCTGGACGTCGGCCGGGTCGTTCGGGTTCACCGCCATCCGCACGCCGTCCACCAGCGTGGGCGCGTAGAGCTGCGCGGCGTTCGCGTGGTCGAAGCGCGACGGCAGGAACGACGCCGAGGGGTTCGCCTGCTCGAACACCGTGTACTTGCTGAAGCGCATCCCGACGTCCAGCGTCAGCCGGTCGGCCGGCTGCCACTTGTCCTGGACGAAGACGTTGCCGATCCACTGGCTGGCGCGCTGCCCCAGCCGGGCGGTGTTCTCCTGGTACGAGCGGAAGGACCCGATCAGGGCGTTGGCGTACGGGTGGCCCGTGTCGAACGGGTTCGCCGGGTCGCGGTTGAAGTCGTAGTGCCCGGCCAGGGCGCTTGCGCCCTTGCCCTCGATGTTCGTCAGGTGCTCGACGTAGGCGCCGACCTTGAAGTTGTGGCGCCCCGACGTCCACGACAGCCCGTTGTAGAAGTTGAAGAGGTCGTCGTTGCCGTAGTTGATGAAGCGCGAGTCCCAGCTCGGGTTCGCCGGGTTGGGGATCGGCGCGCCGTAGCTCATCGACGGGATGATGCCGTACAGGTTGTTGTTCGGATACCACTGCGCGAGCGTGTAGGGCACGACGCCCTGCGTGTTGGACCCGTCCCCGCCGTTGTCGCGGCCGTCGTCGCCGGGGAAGGCGGTGTGCGAGTCGACGCGCCGGTTGCGGTTGATGTCGAACGAGTCGGCCCACGGGTTGTGCTCCGACGAGTGGCGCCAGCCGAAGTTGGCCTCGTTCACCATGCTGTCGCCGATGACGCGGGTGTAGTTCACCGAGACGGCGTAGTCGTTGTAGGTGAACGTCCGCTCCAGCGACTCCCAGTTGCCGCGCCACGAGCTGGTGGGCTGCAGCCAGTGCGAGAAGCGCGCGTAGATCGAGTCGTTCGCGGTCGGCCGGACGTCGAAGCGGGTGACGTTGTTGATCCGCGGGGCGCGCTGCTGGCCCTGGAACTGGTAGTTGTAGTTGGACTGCCCATCCACGTTCGGGTCCGGGAACCAGTTCAGCAGAGCCTGCCCGTGCGGGTTGATGCGGTCCGCCGGGACGACGTTGTTCGGGAAGGGCATGCCGGTCGCCGGGTCGATGACCGGGATCAGGTTCCCCGACTGATCGAAGCTGCGCGAGAAGTCGCCCGTCCGCTCCAGCGCGCTCGGCACGGTGAGCTGGGCGAGGTTCTGCGGCGTCCGGACGCCCCACTGCTCGTAGCTGTAGAAGAAGAAGACCTTGTCCCGCACGAGGGGGCCGCCGGCGTTGGCGCCGAGCGTCCAGTAGCGGTACTCCGGCTTGGGGATGCCCGCCTCCTTGTCGAAGTGGTTCTCGGCGCGGAACCGTTCGCTGCGGCCGTAGGTGTAGGCCGTGCCCGAGAAGTCGTTCGTCCCCGCCTTGGTGACCAGGTTGATCTGCGCGCCGCCGTTGCGGCCGGTGTCGGCGGTGAAGTTGGTGAGCTGCACGTTCACCTCGCCGACCGCGTCGGGGTTCATCGAGTGGCTCGAGACCTCCGGCAGGCCGATGTCGTTGCCGGGGATGCCGTCGATGGTGACGGTGCTCCAGCCCTGGCGCGTGCCGCCGACGTTCGGCAGCCACGAGCCGATGACGATCTCGCCGATCGCGTCCGGGTCGGGCTGGTAGCCGACGCCCGGCAGGATGCGCAGCATGGACGTGACGTCGCGCCCGCGGACCGTGATGGCGTCGATCGTCTCCTCGGTGATCAGCGCCGAGCGGTCGGAGCTGATCGTCTCGACGATGCGCTGCGCGGTGACCTGCACGGTCTCCTCCAGCGCGGCGATCGACAGCTCCACCGTGCCGACGTCGTACTGCTGGTTGGTCGCCAGCCGGGCGCCGCTCAGCTCGTAGATCGAGAAGCCGGGCAGCTCGACGCGGACCGTGTACGGCCCGGGCTGCACCGCGGCGAAGGTGAAGGCGCCGACCTCGTTCGTCACGGTGTTCCGCAGGGCGCCGGTCTCCTCCTGCAGCAGGGTGACCGTCGCGCCCGGCAGGACCAGCCCGCTGTCGTCGACGACGTTCCCCGAAAATCCGCCGGTGGTGGTTTGCGCGTTCGCGCCGGGCGCCCCGTGCAGGACGAGCAGGGCGGTGAACAGGAGCCGCGACGTGCTTCTCATTCGACGATCCTCCCGAGAAACGAACGGGTTCCCGCCGCACGCCGAAGGGCCGGACTTCTCGCCAGCGCGATGAGGAGCCCCACTGCACCACACCGGGGAGGGGCTGTCAACGAGAATCGAGGGGGCGGACGATCAGTTCAGGTTCGCGACGCGCCGGCGGAGCGCCTTGACGTGCTCCCAGATCTCCTTGTGCTCGTCCTCCTCCGAATCGGCGTCGGCGCCCTCGGTTTCTGCCGCCGCCGCGCGCGGGGAGAACCGCAGGTACGCCTCCAGGTCGCGCAGGGCGGCCGGGTAGTCGTTCAGGTGGTAGGCCAGCAGCCCGCGGTCGCGCAGCTCGGTCGTGGCCGAGGGGTCGAGGGCCAGGAGCAGCTCGGTGATCGCGTGCGCCTGCGGAAAGGAGCGCATGCGGACGTAGATGCGCTTGAGGTTGACGAGCATGCGGACGATGATCTCCGGCTTGGTGGCCCCCGCCAGCAGGCGGCGGTCGAAGGCGATCTCCTCGCCCGCGTGCGACCGGAGCAGCTTCCGGCAGTCGAGTTCCGACAGGACGGCGCCGCCGTGGAAGGGGTCGACGATGATCGGTCCGCCGCCGGCCGGGCCGTCCGCGGCGCCCGGATGGACGCGCAGCAGGAAGTGGCCGGGGAAGTTGACGCCGTCGATGCGCAGGCCGGCCCGCCGGGCCACCTCGATGTAGACGAGGGCGAGCGTGAGCGGGATGCCGGTCCGGCGGTCGAGGACGTTGTTCAGGAAGCTGTTGCGGGGGTCGTCGTAGTCCTTCCGGTTCCCCGCGAAGCCCTGCTCCCGGAACAGGTAGGCGCTGAGGCCGGCGACGCGGCGCGGCAGGTCCGCGCCGCCGCCCAGCGCGGCGAGCCGGCCCGCCGCCGCCGCGCCCATCCGGTCGAGCACCCGCAGGTAGCGCGGGGCGTCCAGCTGCGGATACTCCATGCGGGCGACGGCCAGCGCGGCCGGCGCCAGGTCCGGCGAGGGCGCCCGGGCGACCTCCGCGAAGCGCCGGATGAAGTCCGCGGACACGAGGTTCGTCATGGCTCTCCCCCGCGCGCCGGCGGCGTGCGCGCGTCTGCCCGGCGCCGCGCCGCGGCCAGCGCGCGGTGATCGACGTCGGCCAGACCCGCGACGACGGGCGCCGCGCCCGGCAGATCGTCGGCGCCGTAGGTCGTCGTCACGCCGATGCACGGCAGACCGGCCGCGCGGGCCGCTTCGACGCCCCAGCGCGAGTCTTCGACCGCGACGAAGCCGTCCGGAGACGGGGGCCGCGCGAGCTTCGCGCTCAGCAGCTCCACGGCCCGGGCGTAGCCGTCCGGCGCCGGCTTGCCGCGCTCGACGTCGTCGGCGGCGACGACGGCGGAGAAATGGCCGCGGAGTCCGGCGGCGTTCAGTATTGCGTCGATCTCCCGGCGCAGGGCCCCGGAGGCGATTCCCAGGACGAGATCTGCGCCCAGCCGTTCGAGGCAGGCGGGGGCGTCCGGGAACACGACGCCGCCGGCCCCGGCCAGCTCCGCGAACCGCCGGCCCTTGGTCTCGATCAGGCCGTCCAGCTCGCCGCGCCCGAGCGGGACGCCGAGGTCGGCCGCGACGGCCGTGAACAAGCCGGCGTCGTCGAAGCCGAGGTAGCGGGCCTCGTAGTCGGCGCGCGGCAGGGTCATCCCGCGGGGGCGCAGAGCGTCCTGGCAGGCGCGCAGGTGCAGACCCTCGGTGTCGGCGATGACGCCGTCGAAGTCGAAGACGACGCCGAGCAGCGGCCCGGGGCCGGCGGGCCGCCCGCCGGGGTTCCGGATTCCCGGCGGGTTCATGGCCCCGGCGCGCCGTCCGGCGGTTCCGGGGCGAAGATCGGCAGCCGGCGTTCCTCTTCGGGAGGCAGCTTCTCCCCGGCGCGGATGGCCGTCCGTAGCCGGTTTTCCGGAGGCGGAAACGGGCAGTCGTACTGCTCGTCGAAGTAGCACGTCGGATGGTAGGCGCGGTTGAAGTCGAGGTCGTAGACGCCGGTCGGGCTGAACGGCAGATCGATGTAGCGTCCGGCCGGATAGGTCTCGGCGCGGCTCGTCTCGTCGCGGAACGGCACGAACAGCCCCTCCTCGTCGGACAGCAGGGCCGTCAGCCGGCGGGGTTCGCCGTGGAGCACGAACTCCAGCCGGCCGATGCGCTGCATGCGGCGGAACTGCCCGGTCGACGTGGGGACGTCGAAGATCGGTTGCTCGTCGGCCACGTCGAGCTGCGCGGGCACGCGGTACGACGGGTCGGGCTCGTAGTAGCGCAGCGGCACCATCCAGGAACGCCGGTCGAGCGGCACGAACGACTCCGGGTCGCTCCGCAGGAACTCGTCCTTGTACGCGCGGGCCGCGAGGAGCCGCTCCACGTAGCCGCCCTCGTCCGGCCGCGGCGGCCCGCAGGCCGCCGCCAGCAGCAACGCGCCCAGCAGTATCCCGGCGGCCGTCCGCCGCCCCTCCGCGGCCGTCCCGCCGGCGCGTCCGCGCCCCGGCCTTCGATCCTCGCCCGGCACGCTACCAATATATCCCCGATGTCCAGCAAACCCGCGGCGGCTGGTTCGGAACGTACGAACCGGGCCGGCAGGGGCCGGGCTTCGGCTGGCCTGCGGCGACGGATCGGCATGCCCTGACTCGACCGCGACGCCGGCACGGCCGCGTCCTTGACCGGCGAGATGCGAGTCGGCGCGGGGTTCGCCTTCTGTTCCCGGTTGATCACGCCCGTCGAATCGTCGGATACTTGGGTTCATGAACGTGTTCGCCGTGGTCTTCACCGACCCCAGCCCCCGGGCGGCGAAGCATCTGCAAGCGGTCTTCGCGGGCGCGTACGAGCTCGTCCCCGACACCGTGTACCTCGTCAGGAGCGACAAGCTGAGCACCGACGTGGCCGAGCGCGCCGGAATCAAGTCCGACGACCGAGTCTCAAGGGGCGCGGTCTTCAAGCTGAACCACGCCTATTCCGGCTACACGTCGCGTGATCTGTGGGAGTGGCTTGGAGACTGACTCGGCCCCGCCTCACGACGGCGCCGCCCCGCCGCCGCAAGACTCCAGCGAACCAGCGCGGCTCCGCGACGCGGAGCTCTCGTTGGCGCGGATGCAGGGCGAGATCGGCCCAGGCATCCGCGAGCGGGTCGCCAGGCTGGAGAAGGGACAGGAGAGCCTGGCGACGAAGGTGGAGGTCGAGCGTGCGAAGGTGTGGGGCATGGCGAGCCTGCTCGCCGCGTGGACGTCCATCCTCGTGCTCATCATTCGTCTGATTTCCTGGCTCTGGCCTGACGCCGGTCCTCTTGTCCCCGGCGGCGATTGACCATTCCAGCTTGACGGTCAAGGGCTGCCGTGCGCGCGAAACGCCCGCACCGGAGTCGAATCGGCGGCGCTACCGCGGCGGCGCCGCCGGGTTTTTCACCGGTTCCGGCACCAAGGCGGACGGCCGGCTCACACGGGGTACGCGCCGCGCTCCACCGCCGCGTCCGAGAGCCGCCGCCGCAGGCGCACGTCGTTGACCGGCGTCACCTTCAAGAGGCGGCGGAGCGCCGCCAGGTGCGTCCGCAGCGCGTCGCCCTCGGCCAGGGCGGCGAACGCCGAGCGGGCCGCCGACTCGACGCGCACGGCCGCCCCGTCGACGTACGACACGGCGGCGTCGGCCTGCAGGCCGGCCCCGGCCGCCCCGGCCTCCACCGCGGCCCGCGCGCGGGAGACGGCGCTGTCGGCCGCGTAGGTGTCGATCAGCGCGTCGGCCGCGAACGAAAGCACTTCCTGCTCTTCGTTCAGCTTCTCGCCGCAAGTCCGCATCGCGAGTCCGACGACGGCGAGCCCGACCTTGCGGAACGCGCCGACGGCCGCCGCGGCGGCCTCCAGCGGCGAGTCCGGCGGGACGGCCGCGGGCGACGGGGCCAGGATCTCGTCCTCGAGCCGCCTGGCGGCGGGAATCAGCGGCAGGTCTCCCTTGACGGCGCGCTTGACGAGCATGCCCGGGATGAGCAGCCGGTTGATCTCGTTCGTCCCCTCGAAGATGCGGTTCACCCGCGAATCGCGGTAGTGCCGCTCGGCCGGGTAGTCGCGGACGAACCCGTTGCCGCCGTGGATCTGCACGTTCTCGTCGAGGACCTCGTGCAGCGTTTCGCTGCCGGCCACCTTGAGGATCGACGACTCGACCGCGTACTCCTCCAGGGCCCGGAGCTGGGCGCCGCCGTCGCCGGGGTCGGTCCCCTCCAGGGTCTCGTCGATGAGCCCCACGGTGCGGAAGACCATCGACTCGAGGGCGTAGGTCCGGGCCACCATCCCGCCGATCTTGCGCCTGATCGCGCCGAAGCTCGCGATCGGACGCCCGAACTGCCGCCGGCCGGCCGCGTAGCGCGCCGCTTCGCCGACGGCGCCGCGCGCGCCGCCGGCCGTCGAGGCCCCCAGCTTCAGGCGGCCGTAGTTCAGCACGTTGAAGGCCACCTTGTGCCCCTGGCCGACCTCGCCCAGCAGGGCGCCGGCGGGCACGCGCACGTCCTGCAGGATCACCGGCGTCGTCGACGAGCCGTGCAGGCCCATCTTGTGCTCTTCCTTGCCGGTGGAGACGCCCTCGAAGCCGCGCTCGACGAGGAACGCCGTGAAGTGCTCGCCGTCCACCCTGGCGAAGACGACGTAGAGGTCGGCGAACCCGCCGTTGGTGATCCACATCTTCTCGCCGCTGAGGACGAAGCCGCCGTCCGCCTGCCGCGCCGCGCGCGTCTTCGCCCCCAGCGCGTCCGAGCCGGACCCCGCCTCGCTGAGACAGTAGGCGCCGACGATCTCGCCGGCCGCCAGGCCCGGCAGGTAGCGCCGCTTCTGCTCTTCGGTGCCGAACAGCCGGATGGGCAGGATGGCGAGGTTGGCGTGCGCGCCGTAGGTGGCGCCGAAGGAGGCGCACCGGCCGAAGCATCCGGCGATGATCGCCGCGCTGGCCTTGTCGAGGGCCAGGCCGCCCCACGCTTCCGGCACGTCGGTGGCCAGCAACCCGAGCTCGCCGGCGCGGCGCAGCAGCTCGCGGGTCAGGTCCCAGTCCTTCGTCTCCAGCCGGTCGGTGTGCCCGGCGACCTCGTCGGTGAACTCCTGCGCCGTCCGCTGGATCAGCCGGTGCTCGTCGGTCATGCGCTCGGGAGTGAAGACGCTTTCGGGCGGCGCGGCCTCCAGGAGCCACGCGCCGCCGCGCGGGACGGTTCCGATTGCCGTGGTGGTCATGATGTCCTCGTCGTGGAGATGTCCCCGGCCGGCGCGGCCGGCGTTCACAGACGCTCGAAGATGCCGGCGGCGCCCATGCCGCCGCCCACGCACATGGTGACCATGCCGTAGCGCGCCTTCCGCCGCTCGAGCTCGTGCAGCAGCGTGGCCGTCAGCTTGGCCCCGGTGCAGCCGAGCGGATGGCCGAGCGCGATGGCGCCGCCGTTGACGTTGAGCTTGTCGGGGTCGATCGGCAACTCGCGCAGGCAGGCCAGTATCTGCGCGGCGAACGCTTCGTTCAGCTCCACCAGGTCGATGTTGTCCAGGGTCAGCCCGGCCGCCTTCAGCGCCTTGCGGACCGCCGGCACGGGGCCGATGCCGAACCGCTCCGGCTCGACGCCCGCGGTGGCGTAGGTGACCAGGCGCGCCAGCGGCTTCAGTCCCGCCCGCGCGGCGCGCTCGGCGGTCGTGACCACCACCGCCGCGGCGCCGTCGCTCATCTGCGACGAGTTGCCGGCCGTCACCGAACCCCCGGCGCGGAAGGCCGGGCGCAGCTTGCCGAGCGCCTCCAGGGACGTGTCGGCGCGCGGCCCCTCGTCGTGCTCCAGCGTGACCTCCCGGACCGCCGGCGCGTCTCCGCCGCCGTCGGCCACGCGGACCGTGACCGGCACGGTCTCCGTCTCGAAGCGGCCGGCGTCCCGCGCCGCGAGCGCGCGCTGGTGGCTGCGCAGCGCCCAGGCGTCCTGTTCCTCGCGGCCGATCGACGACTCCCGCGCGTGGTTCTCGGCGACCAGGCCGGTGCCGAGGTAGACGTCCGGGTACTCCGCCACCAGGTCCGGGTTCGGGGCGAGCTTGTGGCCGCCCATCGGCACGAGGCTCATCGACTCGGCGCCGCCGGCGACGACGGTGTCGGCCCAGCCGACCATGATCTTCTCCGCCGCGAAGGCGATCGACTGGAGTCCGGACGAGCAGAAGCGGTTGATGGTGACGGCCGAGGCCCCGACCGGGACGCCGGCCCGCAGGCTGGCGATGCGGGCCACGTTCATGCCCTGTTCGGCCTCGGGCATGGCGCAGCCGATGATCACGTCGTCCACCGTGTCGGGCGCGATGCCCTCGGCGCGCCGGAGCGCCTCGCGGATCGCGGCCGCGGCCAGCTCGTCGGGCCGGGTCGTGCGCAGCGTCCCCCTCGGCGCCTTGCCGGCCGGGGTGCGGACGGCCGAGGCGATGACGGCTTCTCTCATGGTCTGACTCGCTTGTTTCGGGCCTGCCGATCAGGCCGGGATGGACGGCGGCGCCGGGCCGTCCGCCGCGTGCGGCCGGATGAACCCGGTCACCGCGTCGGCGAAGCGCTCGGCCCGCGTGATGAGTCCGATGTGTCCCGTTCCGTCGAGCCGATCGTAACGCGCGCCGGGTATGGCCCGCAGGTACTCCCGCGTGCTCGCGACCTCCACCACGCGATCGAGGCCCGGCTCGCCGGTGACCACCTGGGTGGGGGCCGCGACGCGGGGGCAGTCGGCCGCGAAGTCCACGCCGCCCGCGCAACGCACGCGCTCGGCCATGCAGGTCGGCGCGACGGGATACCGCACCACCCGCCGCAGGTGGCCCGCGATGAAGCGGGTGCGCGGGCCGAGCGCCGGGAAGGCGGCGGCGATCTCCGGGTACGCGCGGAAGCAGGAGCCGACGGCGAAGAACGGCGACATCAGCCGGGGGGCCGCGAGGTAGCGGTTCACCCGGCAGCCGGGCCGCCAGCCGGGCGCCGGCGTGGAGACGAGCGTCAGCGTCCTGACGCGCTCCGGCCGCGCCGCGGCGTAGTGCAACGCGATCCAGCCGCCGTAGGACACGCCGCACAGCGACACCGGGCCGTCGACGCCCGCCCGTTCGAGCAGCGCGTCGAGCCATGCGACGTACCGCTCGAAGCCGTTCCCCGGGTCCGCGCCGGGCAGCGCCCCGGCCTCGCCGGGCAGCGAGCCGGTGATCACCCGGCAGCGCGCCGCGAGCGCGTCCACGGCGGGGCGCATCCACTCCCAGCGGCCCTGGACGCCGGGCACGAGCACGAGCGGCGGGCCGGCTCCGCGGTCCGTCATCAGTTCCTCAGGGGCTTGCCGGTCTTCAGCAGATGCGCCATGCGCTCCTGGGTCTTCGGTTCGCCGCACAGGCTCAGGAACGCTTCGCGTTCGAGGTCCAGCAGCCGCTGCTCCGACACCGCCGCGGCGTGCGGCAGGTCGCCGCCCGCGAGGATGCGGGAGAGCGTCCGGCCGACGTGCGCGTCGTGGTCGCTGACGTACCCCCCGCGCCACGCCAGGTGCACGCCGAGGTCGAGCGCCGCGCGGACGCCGGCGCCGCCCGCGGGGACGTCGCGCGGCGCCGGCGGCTGGTAGCCGGCGCGCGCCGCCGCCAGGGCCGCCGCCTTCGCGTCGGCGAGCAGACGCTCCCGGTTCATCGTGACCGCGTCGACGTCGCGCAGCAGGCCCAGGCGCCGGGCGTCGCCGGCGCTGGTGGAGACCCTGGCGAATCCGATCAGCTCGAACGCCTGCCGGACGTGCGGCAGCGGGTCGCCGCCGGCCGGCGCGCGGTCCGTGAACCGCGCCAGCAGTTCCTTGGTCCCGCAGCCGGCCGGGATCAGGCCCGCGCCGGTTTCGACCTGCCCCAGGTACGTCTCGGCCGCGGCCTGCACGCGGTCGGCGTGCAGCACGATCTCGCAGCCGCCGCCCAGGGCCGGGCCGGCCGGGGCCGCGACCACCGGCACGCGGGCGTACCGCAGCCCCAGCACGGCCGACTGGAAGGCGCGGACCATCAGGTCGATCTCGTCCCAGTTCTCCTCCCGCGCCTCGATCAACAGCAGCATCAGGTTCGCGCCGGCGGAGAACGCCGGCGCGTCGTTGCCGACCACCAGCGCCTCGAAGTTCCGCGACGCTTCCTCCACCCCGGTCCGCATCATGGCGATGGTGTCGCCGCCGAGGGCGTTCATCTTGGAGTGGAACTCCAGACAGAGCACGCCGTCGCCGAGGTCGACGAGGCTCGCGCCGGCGTTGCGGGCGACCGGCGGACGTTCGTCCTTCGCCCGCCGCAGGATCTGCAGATCGGGCGCCCGCGGCGGAACCGCGCCCTCGCGGAAGCGGACGGCGCCGCCCGCCGACGCCGGGGAGCGCAGATCGCGGACGAGCGCGGGCGGCTCCGCCCGGCCCGCCGCTTCGAGCACGGCGTCGACGCCGATGGCGTCCCAGAGCTCGAACGGGCCGAGCTCCCACCCGAAACCCCAGCGCATCGCGCGGTCGACGTCGTCGATGGAGTGCGCGACGGCCGGGGCGACCTCGGCGGCGTACGCCAGCGTGGGCGCGAGCGTCGCGCGGAGGAACTCGCCGACCCGATCGTCTCCCCGGAACAGCGTGCGGATCCGCCGGCCGGGGTCGTCGACGGCCGCCGCGGCGTCCAGCGCCGGCAACCGCGGCGTCCGGCGGGCGCGGTAGTCCATGGTGGACGGGTCCAGCGTCAGGATCTCGCTGCCGGCGGGGGTCTTCCGCTTGCGGTAGAAGCCGCCGCCGGCCTTCGACCCGAGCCGGCCCCGTTCGACCAGGCCGGCGACCAGCGCGGGCAGCGCGAACGAGGCGCGCTCCCCGGCGTCGTCGAGGCGCTCGGCCAGGTTGGCGGCCACGTCGGCCAGCACGTCCAGCCCCGCGACGTCGAGCGTGCGGAACGTCGCCGAGCGCGGCCGGCCGATGGCCGGGCCGGTCATGGCGTCGATCTCCTCGATCGTGAAGGCGCCGCCCGCGAGCTGCTCCAGCGCGCGCAGCGCGCCGAACATGCCGATGCGGTTGGCGATGAAGTTCGGCGTGTCCTTCGCGACCACCACCCCCTTGCCGAGCGCGCGGTCGCCGAACCGCGTCATGGCGTCGACCACGTCCGGGTCCGTGTCGGCGGTGGGCACGATCTCGAGCAGCGCCAGGTAGCGCGGCGGGTTGAAGAAGTGGGTGCCGAGCCAGTGGCGCCGGAACGCCTCGCCGCGGCCGGCCGCGAGAGCGGCGAGGGGGATGCCCGACGTGTTGGAGCTGACGACGGCGCGCCGCGCCCGGCGCGGCTCCACGCGCGCCAGCAGCGCCTGCTTGACGTCCAGCCGCTCGACGACCGCCTCGACGATCCAGTCGCACCCGGCGATGCGGTCCAGGTCGGCGTCGAATCCGCCGACGGCGATGCGCCCCGCCGTCTCCGGCGTGAAGAACGGGTCGGGCTTCAGCTTGCGGGCGCGCCGCAGTCCTTCGCGGGCCGTCCCGGCGTCGAGGTCCAGCAGCAGGACCGACAGCCCCGCGTTGGCGGCGTGGGCGGCGATCTGGGCGCCCATGACCCCCGCCCCCAGCACGGCGGCCGAGTGTATGCGCTGCATGGTTCAGACTCCCGGCTGCGCCCGCATCCCGTTGACCAGCAGGTCGATGACCGGATCCGCGTCGTCGACCAGCCGGTGGTCGCGGTTGCTCAACACCCAGTTGGTCACCATCTCGTCGAGCGCGCCGAAGATGGCCTTGGACGCCAGCGTCGGGTTGACGTCGGCGCGGAACGTCCCGGCCTCCTGGGCGGCGCGGACGGCTTCCCGCAGGTGATCGAGGTACGTCCGGAGCTGGGCGGCCGAGAAGCGCTCCATGAACTTCGTCGACTGCCGCAGCTCCACCTGGAAGACGACCGCCAGGTCGCGCCGGCTTCCGAGGCCGCCGAGGTGCACGCGGGCGAGGCGGCGCAGCCGCTCGATCGGGTCGGCGACGCCGTCGAGCGCCCGGTCCGTCTCCCGGAGGGCGCGGGTCATCGACTCTTCGAAGATCGACGTCAGCAGATGGTCCTTGTTCCGAAAATACAGGTAGACCGTGCCCGCGGCCACGCCCGCCTCGCGCGCCACGTCGGCGACCTGGGCGTTGAAGAAGCCGCGGCGGGCGAACACGCGCGTCGCCGCGCTCAGGATCGCGCCCCGCTTGCCGCCGCCGCCGGCGGATCCGCGCGCCGTTCGCCGCGGCGCGGCGGCCTCGGGCGGCAAGGACTCTGAATGAACGTTCATTCACATCCATTGTGAACCAGGCGCGGCGCGCGCGTCAAGGGGCCGCGGGGGAGAGGTTCGGATCGCCGTTGCGCGAACGGCCGGCCGGCGCTAAGCTGCCCCCATGCCCTCTTCACGAACCCGCGCGGCCGCGGCGATCCTGGCCGGCCTGCTGGCGGCGGGCGTGGTCGCCGCCGCGCAGCAGGAGCCTCTGTTCCGTAGCGGCACGCAGTTGGTCGACCTCTTCGTCACGGTCACCGACCGCAACGGCCGCCTCGTGCCCGACCTGCTCCGGGAGGACTTCGAAGTCCTGGACGACGGGGCGCCGGCCGAGATCGTGGTGTTCGAGAACGACGTCCGGCCGATCACGGTCGTCGTCATGCTCGACACCAGCGCCAGCATGGACCTCAACCGCCGGCGCCTGATGGCCGGCGCCGAGCAGTTCCTGATCCGCATGCTGCCGTTCGATCGGGCGCGGGTCGGGGCGTTCAACGACAAGGTGGAGATCGAGCCGGCCGAGTTCATCGGCGACCGCGACGAGCTCGTCTCCTGGCTGCCGCGCCTGGACTTCGGCAACGCGACGCGCGTCTACGACGCCGCCGCCGCCGCGCTCGAGGCGCTCTCGGACGTGCCCGGCCGGCGCGTCGTGCTGCTGTTCACCGACGGCGACGACACGGACAGCGACGCCGGCTCGCGGGACGTGCTGAACCGGGCGATCGCCGACGAGGTGATGATCTACTCCATCGGGTTCGAGAGCAACTACTTCAACGGGGTGCGCTACGTGACGACCCGCCCCGACCGCAACCTGCGGCGCTTCGCGGAAGAGACCGGGGGCGGCTACTTCGAGCTGACCGAGGCGGCCGATCTGGGGCCGACCTTCACGCGGGTGGCCCAGGAGCTGCGCAGCCAGTACGTCATCGGTTTCACGCCCCGGCGGGACGGGCGGCTGCACGAGATAGAGGTGCGCATCCGGCAGCGGGGCATGGAGGCCCGGGCGCGCCGCTCCTACGCCGCGCCGCCGGCCGCCGGCGACGGTCCGTGACCCCGCCGCCGCCCGCGGACGGCGGCCCCGCCGCGCCTCCGGCCCGCGAACGCGCCGGGCTGTACTCCGCCCGCGTCGAGCGCGCCGTCACCACGATGCTCGAGGCGCACGGCCTGCGCCGCCGCAAGGCGGGCCGCGGCTTCGAGGCCTCCCACGCGCTCTCGGTGGCGTTCATCACGGCCGACTTCGGGTTCGACGAGGACACGGTGGTCGCGGCCCTGCTGCACGACACGCTGGAGGACACCGACCTCGACCCGCGGGTCATCGAGGAGCGCTTCGGGGCGCTGGTGCGGCGCATGGTGGAGGACGTCTCCGAGCCGCCGCGGCCGGCGCGCTGGAAGACCCGCAAGCTCGCCTACCTGGAGCGCCTCGCGGCGACTCCGCGGCTCGGCGCGCTGGCCGTCGCCTCGGCCGACAAGATCCACAACCTGACCAAGATGGCCGCGGGCGTCGAGGCGCGCGGCGGCGCCTTCCTGGAGGCGTTCACCACGGGGCTCGACGAGATGCTCTGGTACCAGAACGCGGTCTACGACCTGGCCGCGGCGCGCTGGAGCCACGCCATCCTGCGGGAGCACCGGCGGCGTCTCGACGCGTTCGCCGCCGCGGCCGGCGCGCTACGGGCCGGCGGATAGACGCGGGCGGCGCTGCCGGCGAAGCCGCGCGAATCGCTTGGCAGGGCAGCATCACATGCCCCAGATTTCCACCTGCGCGCCGGCCTCGGACCGCCGCCGCCGGTGGAACACCTTCTCGTCCCAGCTCCGGCCCTCGCGCTGGTCGATGACCACCAGATGCCCCGCTTCGGCCGCGCAGCGGGCCATGTACCCCGCCGTCTGCTCCACGCCCTGGCTGACCGTGCTTTCCAAACCGTCCCCGGCGCGCACCACCTTGCACTCCACCACGTACTCCCGCCACCGACCGTCCCGCGGCCACATGATCAGCAGGTCCACCCGCCCCCGCCCCAGGCCGTACTCCCGTTCGATGCGTCCGCCGCCGTTCACCACCCGGTGCAGGTACGCCTGCAGCAGGATCTGCGGCCACGCCTCCTCGTACAGGAAGCGGTTCTTCCAGTGTTCCGAATGCCGGCGGAAGAAGTCCTGGAAGGCTTCCAGCAGCTTGCGCAGGTTCAGGCCGCCGTCCGCGTCCACGTACCACGTCGTGTTCAGGTCCAGCTCCTCCTGCAGGATCAGGCCCAGCTCGCGCGGCACGACCTCGGCGTAGATGGGGTTGGCGATGCGCACCGGCATGTCCCTGGCGATCAGGCCGAGGTCGCGCACGTACTCGACGTCGCGCTCGGTCGCGCGCCGTTCGTCCGCGCCGCTCAGCATCGGTTCGACCACCCGGCGCACGCGGTCTTCCCGCAGCTTGTCCGCCAACTGGTCGAGATGCGTCACCCGGCGCACGACGAGCGCCTCGCGCGCCTCGGCGACGTCGTCCGCGGTCACCGCGCGGCCGCGGTCGCGCCCGGCCCTGCGCTTGAAGCAGGTCTCGTAGGCCAGGGCGTTCACCAGCCACGGCTGGCCCAGGGTCTGCGTCCATATCGCCTCCCGCGCGTCGGACGTGAACGCCTGTCCGGTCTCCCCGGTGTGCTGGCCGAGCAGGGCCAGCGTCTCGTCCCGCGTGAAGTCGCCCAGCCGCAACGACTCCGCCACGATGTTGAACGGGCTGCTGGTCGCCCGGATGCGGTAGTCGCGCACGTCGCGCAGGCCGCACAGCACCACGCACTGCGGGAAGGCCGCCGGGCGCATGGGGTAGCCCCCCCGCAACTGTTGCAGCGTCGTCAGCAGCGGGTCGCCCTGGAGGGTGTCGATCTCGTCGACGAGCAGCACCAGCGGCTTCGGCGACGCCTCCGACCAGCGCTTCAGCGCTTCGCGCAGCGCCTCGCTCGGGCCGAAATCGGCGAGGATGCCGGACCAGTGCCGGGCCAGGAAGTCGTCGCCCAACGTTGACCGCACTTGCGAGCTCAACCCGGCGAGTACCGTGCGCATCGCCTCCCCCACGTCGTCGCGGGCCGTGCGCGCGGTCTCGACGGTGGTGTACACGCAGGCGTAGCCCTGTCCGTTCAGCAGGTCGCGGAGCGCGAGCAGGGCGGAGGTCTTGCCCGTCTGCCGCGGGGCGTGCAGCACGAAGTACTTCTTCATCCGCACGAGCGCGAGGACCTCGTCGAGGTCGAAGCGTTCGAGCGGCGGGATGCAGTAGTGGTCGTCGGGCGTGACCGGACCGGCGGTGTTGAAGAAGCGCATGGCGGTTCGGTCCTCGCTTCGCCGGCGGGCCCTGTCGAATCCGCCCAGCCAAACCCAAGGTGGAGAATATACTGTCCGCTGGTACGCGCGTCCCTTGAAGGATTTTAGTGAACGTCAGGGTGTCAGCACGAAAGCGGCTCGCACGGAACCGAAGGGAACGATGAAGGTGATTTCCGGCCCGCTGGAAGGGTTGCTGGCAGGACTGAGACTCGCCGTCGATCGGGTCCTGCAGCAGGTGCACGGCGTCGCCGGGTCCGGGTCCGCGGACGCGGACGCGGAGCGGTTGTCGCGCGTGTCCGACTGGGACGCGGTGGCGGCGCTCGCCGGGCGCCACGGCGTGGTGGGCTTGTTCCTGCACGGGCTGCACGCTCGGCCGGAACTGGCCGGGCGCCCCGCTGTCGGCGCGCTGCGCCGGTTGCGCGACCGGCGTTTCCTCCGCTCCGGCCGGCGGTTGCGGGGACTCCAGCGGGCCGCCGGCGTGCTCGCCGACGCGGGCGTGGACCATCTCGTCCTCAAGGGCGTGCCGCTCAGCCGGCGTCTGTACGGCCATCCGTTGCTGCGGAGCTCGGCCGACGTCGATCTCCTGGTGGCCCCCGTCGACGCCTGGCCGGCCGAGAAGGCGTTGCTGCGGGCCGGTTGTCGCCGGCATTCCGCGGAGGTTGCAGGCGGCCCCGGCGCCGCGTTTCGGCGCTACCTGAAACATCGCGCCCTGGTCGGGCCGGACGGGCTGGTGGAGCTGCATCACCGGCTGGTCTCGAATCCGTCTTTCCTGGACGTCCGTTTCGAAGACCTCTGGGCCGGCCGGGAAACGGTGCGGTTGGGCTCCGCGTCCTTCGCGGTCCTGGGCGCCGACGACGATTTCCTCTACAACACGTGCCATGCCCTCCGTCACGGGTGGGCGGATTTGAAGTGGTTGTGCGACGCGGGCGTGGCCCTGGGGTTGGCGGCGGCGAATCCCGGAGCCTTCGAGCGGCTGCGGGACCGGTTCCGCGCCGCGGGGCTGCATGCCGCCCTGGAGTGCGTGGCGCTGCTGTGCCGCGAGCATCTTCACGTCCGCCTTCCGGCTCGCCTGCCGGCGGTCGGTCGGTCGGTCTTCGTCTCGCGCAGGATCGTCGGGCGCGGCTGGAGCAAGGCGAGCCGGCCGCGAACGGCCGACCGGGCGCGGGGCAAGGCGGCGGCGCTGCTGCTCGGGCCGGGCGTCGGCTCCGCGGCGGGCGAGCTGGCGTCGATGGCCGCGGTTCGTCTCGCGCCGGCCGCCGGCCATCCGCGGGTCAGGGGGCTGAGGGCGTTCGTGCGCGCGCCGGCCGCCACCAGGCGGATGGCGCTGGAAGCGGCGTTCTTCCTCCTGGCGGCGCGGTTGCTCGTCGCGTACGCGCCCGGGCGTCAGTGGCGGAGATGGGCGGAGATGGCCGAAAGAGAGGGAACCGCGGAGGCTGCGCCCCCGCCGAATCGGTGCATTCTTCCGTCGGCCCGGCCGGTCGCGCGCCGGGTCGGGCGCATCGTGCCGAAGGTGGCGGCCGGCGCGCCCTTCGAGGCCGCCTGCCTGCCCCAGGCGCTGGCGGCCCGGTGGATGCTGCGGCGCAGGGGCGTCGCGAGCCGGTTGTCCTTCGGGGTTCGGCGGCCGCCCGGTGCGGACCTTCAGGTCCACGCCTGGCTGACGACGGAAGGCGATGGCGTGGTCGGCTGCCGGGAGGCCGAAACGTATCGCGTGTTCACGGTGTCAACGACCAGTTGAGTCGTGGCGGACCCACGGGACGCCTGTGTATCGTCACGCCGTCGATGCCCACGCCGTCGAGCCGCGCGACGTCCCCGGGGCAAGGGCCGGCGCCGCGCGCAGCGCCAGCGCCGCCACGGCCAGCCCCAGCGCGCCGCCGCCCACGCCCAGCATCACGCTCTCGGTCAGGAGCTGGCGGACGGGCGGGGTCCGCGCCGTAGAAAGGCGCGGACCCCTGGCGCGGTCAGGTTGGGCGCCGAGCGGAGCCGCAAGGCGACGATTGGCGGTGCGGACTAACGTCCACCCCGGCCGCCCGGGTGGCGCCGCCGGCCGGCGGCGAACAGCGCGGCCGCCAGTGCCGCCGCGCCCGCGAGCGGAAGCGCCGGGACCGGCTCTTCCTCCTCGGAACCGGGATCTTCGGAACCGGAATCCCCCGCCGTCCGGCGCACCGGCTCGGACGCCGGGCCTTCCTGTCCCGGCTCCGCCCCCAGGGCGGTGACGGTGACCTGGTACTCCGCGCCGTCGACGAGACCGTCGACCTCGGCCTCGAACACGTCCGCGTCCACGTAGACGCGGCGATGCCCCGCGGCCAGGTTTCGCACGTTGGCGTCCAGTGACGCCGCCGCGCCGAGAGGCGCCGCGTCGACCCGGTACTGCGTGACCGGGCCCGAGGCCGGGGACCAGGAGACGGCGAGCCCGCCGGGAATCGGACGGACCGCGACGCCGGCGACCCGCGAGAGGGAACCGGTGGGAGCGGGTGTCGTCGGGCCGGTCGTCGCCGGCTGGTGGTTCACCGTCGCCGTGAACGACGCCTCCTGGTACGTGCCCGTCACGGCCGAATCCCCGCTGGGCATGCCGTCGAACCCGGCCAGGGTACCAGGACCGGGAACGCTGATGCCGTCGGTGTCCTCATTCCTTGCCTGAACGTCGTACGTACAAGAAAGCGTGACGCCGTCCGCGCCCAGGGAACAAGACGTTTCTTCAGCAACACCACCGATTTCGAGGTCCACCGACCCGATCGTCCCCGGAGCGGTGACCCGTCGGCTGAACGCGAGCTCGATCGTGATGGTGTCGCCCGTGCTGTAGTAGCCCCCGGCAGGCGGGTTCGCGAGCCGGGGAGCGCCGACGACCACCGGGAGACAACCGGCCGTGGACGCCGTCCACGACGGGAGGGTCGTGAACTGCCCGTTCGACGACCACGTCTGCCCGCTCACCGAGGTGTCGAGCAGCATGACCTGCCACGTCGCGCCGGAGGCGGCCACCGCGGTGGCCTGAGCCGCGGCCAGGTAGTCCGTCGACGACGCCGGGACGTTGTCGGCGGTCCCGTACGGCGCGCCGGCAACGGTGAACTCCCAGTGCACGCCGGTGCCGGTCGACGGGATCAGGACGACCCGGACGCTCGCGGGGGTCGTCGCCGAACCATAGTCGCGAGCGCTCCCGCCGGACGCCTGGTTCCAGAACCGAATACTCCAAAGCCCCTGGGAGGAGGTTCCCGTCCTGACGAAAGCCTGCCGAAACCACTGAGCGGGAGTTGAACCGACCGCGACAGCCGGGTCGGCCTGAAAGTTGTAGCCGAGGGTCACGCCGCTGTTCACCGAGGTCCTGGTCACCGCCGAGGCGCCCAGGACGACGGGCCCGCCGAACTGGGACCCGGCGCAACGGTCCGTATATGCCTTCGTCACCGTCTGCGCATCGGCCGGACCGGACGAATGGAAGAACAGCGCCGCGCCGAGGGCGGCGAGGACGAGCGGTTTCCGCATCACGCACTCCCAGGCAGGACGAGCCGGTGATCGGGCCCGCTGAAAAGTCGCGCCCGGCGCGCCACGCCGCCGGACGTCAGAGAACGAAAAAGGTATTCGGTTGCCGGGTTACTCCCCCGGTTTTTTCCCCAGTGAAATGCGGCCGAATGGACCGAAGACCGAAAAGTTGCGCCCGGCGCGCCGCGCCGCCGGACGTCAGAGGACGAAAAAGTTGCGCTCGCGGGGGGGGGGGGGGGGGGGCACCGCCGCGGGGACCGTGAAGCCGCGCATCTCACACCGCAACGGCCGTGTCCTCCGCAATCTGCGCACCATTCCGTCGACCGTGGCGGAGCGGGGCGACTTCCGCCGCGTGAACGCGTCGATCGGGGCCGGGCACGGCGAGCAGTCTACCACGGGCGCGTCCGCGTCCGCCGGCGCGCGTCGGCGTCGGTCGGGGCCGGGCGCGCACTCCACCACGGGCTCCGAGCCCCGGCGCAAGCAGCACCGCCGCCGCCGTTGCGAACCCGAGCGACCCGACTGCATGGCCGCTCCACGGCTCCGCTGGTCCGGCTGACCTTCACTCGCGGACGTCGCCGAACCGGCTCGGTCTCCGGTTCCACGTCCGTGCCGCGGCGCCCGTCCACGTTTCCACCGGATTTGCCGCGGGAGTTTCCGACCCCCGCGGGGCGGCCGTCGGTCAGGGCAGCGCGTTCAGCGTCGCCTGGGCCTGCGCGGCCTCGGCCTGCGACGTGGGGTCGTCGACGTCGATCGTCTGCTGGAAGTACTTCTTGGCGGTGTCCATGTCGCCCTTGTTCAACGCGACGAGGGCCAGCTTGAAGAGCGGCTTCGCCCAGTTCGGGTCCACCATGGTCGCGCGCTCGTACCACTGGGCCGCGGCGTCGACGTCGCCCTGCGAGAACGCCTGTTCGCCCTGGTTGTAGAGGTCCTCGCGCGACGCGGAGAGGCTGGTCGCGGCCTGTTCCAGCAACTGCTGGTCGGCCGCGTCCGCCGTGCCGGCCGCCAGCCGCGCCCGGGCCCGGGCGACCTGCAAGCCCTGGTTCCCCGGGTCGGAGGCCAGCCCGCGGTCGTAGGCCGCGACGGCCGCCGCGTAGTCCTCCATCTGCACGTAGGCGTTGCCGATGTTCCCCAGCAGGTTGTTCAGCGCCGGAAGCTGCCCGAGGGTCGCCTCGTAGCCGGCGATGGCTTCCTGCCAGGCGCCGCGGTTGTACGCGGCGTCGGCCGCCTCGATCTGCGCGTCGATCGCGTCCAGGTCGATGCCGGCGACGGCTTCGTCGCCCAGCCGCTCGGCCAGCGGGTGGCGGATGCGGAGCAGCTCGAAGTTGATGGGCGGGTTCCGGGTCTGGGTGATGTTCGAAGGACCCTGGCTCGGCCCGTAGCCGCGCGGCGACCCGTTCCGCTCGCCGCAGGCGTCCGTGCAGTCGGCCCGGAACATCCACGATCCGCTCACCAGCCCGATGATCGCGAAACTCCCGTCGCCCCCGGTCGTGGTCGTGAACTCCGTGGGGTTGGCGTTCGGGTTCGTCGCCGTGATCGTGACGCCGGCCAGCGGGTTCCCGTTCTCGTCGACGACCTCGCCGACGACGCGCCCCTGGCCCTGCGCCGCCGCCGAGCCGGCGATCGCGAGGCCCAGGGCCAGACCGAAGGTGGAAGAGAGGAGGTGGTGCGGACGCAGGCTCATGTCGTGCTCCTGTAGGTGCCGGCGCGCGGCCGGAAATGCTCGCCGAAGTGCCGTGAACGCGATTCGCGCCTCCATTGCGCGGAACCGGCCGAGCTACCGGTCCACGCTGGACTGGAGCGCTTCGATCGCCCCCCGCGCCTCGGCGCTCGCGGGGTCGCCGGCCGGAACCGCGCGATAGGCCGCGAGGGCGCGGTCGAGGTCGTTCTTCTCGCGGTAGGCGTGTCCGATCTGGACGTGCAGGGCGGTCAGCCCCGGAACGCTCGCCAGCACCGCTTCGTACGCGTCGATGGCGGCGTCGTAGTCGCCGCCGTCGTAGAGCGCGTCGGCCCCGTCCAGCGCTTCCTCCAGCTCGACGCCCCGGAGGTTGGCCAGCACGCCCGTCGCCGGCGCCGGCGGGTGCAGCGGATCGGTCTCCATCACGAAGTTCACGCGACCGGTCCCCGAACCCCGGACGTTGGCGAACCCCTGCGCCGGCTCGTAGCCGCGCTGGCGGACGAGGAAGAGCCAGCGCCCCCTCTGCAGGCCGATGAAGGAGAAGCGGCCGGCGTCGTTGGTCGTCGTCTCGACGCGGCGCTGCCACTCGGTGTTCTCCCCCACGACCTCCGCGCCCGCGATCGGTTCGCCTTCGACGTCGCGCACCGCGCCGGTGATCACCCCGGTCTGGGCGGCCGCGGAGGCGGCGAACGGCGGCGCGAGCAGCGCCGCGACGACCAGCATCGAAAGAACGGCCGCGGAACGTGGCATGGCTGTTGTCCTCATCGTCGCCCCCGGCTAGCGCCCACCAAGCGTCGCCTTGCGGGCTCCGCTCGGCGCCCATCCTGACCGCCCGCGGCGGGGCGGCAGCGCCCCGCGTCCGCTGGAGCGGGGCAACAGTATACACTCGGGCGACGCCGGGCCGATGCACGCAATCCGCCGCCGATGCGCCGTACTGGGAACCGTTCTCGGCCTGGCCACCTGGGTTCCTCCGCCGGCGGCGCACGGCGCGGCCCAGGCGCGCGGCGGCCCGCCCGCTTCGATCGACGCCGGCCGCCTGAACCGCATCGACGGCGTGGTGCGGGAGGCGATCGCCGCGGGGCGGCTCCCCGGCGCGGTGGTCCTCGTCGCGCACGGCGGCCGGACGGTCTACCGCAAGGCGTTCGGGCTGCGCGCCGTGCGTCCGTCGGCCGAGCCGATGACCGCCGACACCCTCTTCGACCTCGCCTCGCTGACGAAGGTGGTGGCGACGGCCCCGAGCGTGATGGCGCTCGTCGAGGACGGGGCCGTCCGGCTGCGCGACCGCGTCGCGCGCCACCTTCCCGGGTTCGAGCGCCGCGGCAAGCACGCGGTGACCGTCGAACACCTGCTGACGCACGTCTCGGGCCTGCCGGCCGGCCTGCCGCTCGAGGAGGAGTTCGAGGGCGCGGACGAAGCGTTGCGGCGGGTGTTCGCGCAACGCCTGGAGGCGGAGCCGGGCGAGGCGTTCGTCTACAGCGACCTCAACTTCGTCCTGCTCGGCGAGATCGTCCGGCGGGCCGGCGGGCGGCCGCTCGACGTCTTCGCCGCGGAACGTCTGTTCCGGCCGCTGGGCATGCGCGACACGGGGTTCCGGCCGGAGGCCGACCTCGTCGCGCGCGCCGCGCCGACCGAGGCGTGCGCGCCGCTCGGCTGGCCCTGCGGCGGCCCCGCCGCGGTCATGCTGCGGGGCGCCGTGCACGACCCGACCGCGCGGCGCATGGGGGGCGTGGCGGGCCACGCCGGCCTCTTCGGCACCGCCGACGACCTCGCCCGCTTCGGCGCGATGTTCCTGGACGGCGGGCGCTCGGCGGCGGGCCGCGCGGTGCTGTCGCCGCTCACCGTCGCGCGCATGACGAGGCCGTCTACGCCGGCCGGCCTGCGCGACGTGCGCGGGCTCGGCTGGGACCTCGATTCGCGCTATTCCAGCGACCGCGGCGACCTGTTCTCGCGGCGCTCCTTCGGCCACACCGGATTCACCGGCGGGTCCATCCGGATCGACCCGCGGACGCGGACCGTCGTCGTCTTCCTCTCCAGCCGGGTGCACCCGGACGGCGGGGGCGACGTGGTCCGGCTGCGCGGACTCGTGGCGAACGTCGCCGCCGCCGCGGTCGGCCCGCTTCCGTGAAGGCCGGGGCGGCTCACAGGCGGTACAGCATCCAGTAGACCGCCACGCCGGTCACCGACACGTACAGCCAGATGGGCAGCGTCCAGCGCGCCAGCGCCGCGTGGGCGGCGAAGCGCCCGCGCAGCGCCCGGAGCAGCGTCACGAGCGCCAGGGGCGGAATCAGCGCCGCGAGCACGACGTGGGTGATCAGCACCGTGAAGTAGACCACCCGGATCGGACCCTGCCGGGTGAACGGGACGGAGCCGACTTCGAGGTGGTAGACGACGTACGAGGCCAGGAAGAGCGCGGAGACGCCGCACGCCGCGAGCATGCAGGCGCGGTGCTGCGCGGGCCGGCCGGTCCGGATCAGGACGTACCCGGCCGACAGCAACGCGGCCGCCACGGCGTTCAGCGCCGCGTTCACGCCCGGCAGGTCGGCGGCGTCCGGCACGCGGAGTCCATCAGGGCGCGAGCCCGGCGAGGAGCGAGATCCAGAACAGCGGCAGGTACGCCAGCGAGCCCGCGAACAGGGCGCGCGCGCGCGCCTCGGTGCGCCGCGCGAGGAACCGGACGGCCAGCGCCAGGAACGCCGCGCCGAGGACGCCGGCGGCCGCGGCGTGCCGCGGCCCGGCCATCCCGATCAGCGTCGGCGTCAGGCTCAGCGGCACGAGCGCCGCGGTGAACGCCAGCGCCTGCAGGGCCGCCGCCCGGCCGCCGGGGTCGCGGGTGGCCGCCAGCGGCAGGCCGGCGCGCGCGAAGTCGTCCCGGTAGAGCCAGGAGAGCGCGTGGAAGTGCGGAAGCTGCCAGAGGAAGACGACGCCGAACAGGACCCCCGCCTCCACCGACAGGCCGCCGCGGGCGGCGGCCCATCCGATCACCGGCGGGAGCGCGCCGGGAACCGCGCCGACCAGCGTCGCCCAGGACGTCCGCCGCTTGAGCGGCGTGTAGACGCCCGCGTAGCTGACCAGCGTGGCCAGGGCCACGGCGGCGGCCAGGGCGTTGACCCGCAGCGCCAGCTCGAGCAGGCCGGCGACGCTCAGCGTCGCCGCGAAGAGGCGGCCCTCGACGGGGGTGACGCGCCCGGCCGCCAGCGGGCGCAGGCGGGTGCGCCGCATGACTTCGTCCAGGTCCCGTTCGGCGACCTGGTTGAAGGCGGCGGCCCCGCCGGCCACCAGGGCCGAGCCCACCAGCACGTGCAGCGCCGCGGCCACGTCGGGCGTGCCGGCCGCGCCCAAGTAGTAGCCGACTCCCGCGCTGGCGACGACCAGCGAGTTCAGCCGCGGCTTGGTGAGCGCCAGGAAGTCGGCGATCCGGTGCGGGGCGGCGGCCGTCGCGGCCGCGGCGTCCTTCACGTCCGCGCCTCCAGGCCGCCCGGCGGCTCCACCGCCGGGTCCGAGGCCCGCCGCCGGTCTCCGCCGTCCGCGAACCGGCCGCGGCGCACGCGCAGCGCCAGCACGACGGAGGTGGCGAACACGGCGGCGCCGACCGCGACGTGGGCGGTGTTGACGGCCACCGGCCGGCCGCCGAGGACCGTCCAGGCTCCCAGGACCACCTGCGCCGCCACGAGCGCGGCGAGCAGCAGGGCGGGGCGCGTCAGCGCGCGGCGCTCCCGGTGGTGGAAGAGCACGTGTCCGGCCGTCGCCGCCGCCAGCGCCGTCACGGCCGCCGCGCCGACGCGGTGCGCGAAGTGGACGGCGACGCCCGCGTTCCATTCCGGCGGCAGGAGGCGCCCGAACGCCAGCGGGAAGTCCGGGATCGCGAGGCCCGCGCCCGTGTGCCGCATGGCTGCGCCGAGCAGGATCTGCCCGTAGACGAGGACCGGCGCGGCGAGCGCGAGCCGCGTCAGCACGGCGTCGTCCGGGGCGTCCGCCGCGGCGCGGCCCGAACGCCAGCCCGGCGAGGTGAACAGGGCGAGACTCGTCACGAGCGCGAAGAAGAGCTGCGCCAGCCCCGCGTGGCTGACGGAGATCGGCGTGGGCAGGAAGTACAGGACGGTGACGCCGCCGAGCAGTCCCTGGACGACGACCGCGGCCAGGGCGGTCCAGGCGAGGCGGCGCACCCAGCGGCGCGGCTCGACGCGCGCCGTCCAGACGGCCGCCCCGATGGTCAGCAGCCCGACGGCGCTCGCGAGGAGGCGGTGGCCGTGCTCGTAGAAGATGCCGCCCACCATCTTCGAGAACGGGAAGGCGAACAGGAAGACGCCGTAGGTGTTCGGCCAGTCGGGCACGGCCAGCCCCGAGCCGGTGCTGGTGACCAGCCCCCCGGCGACGATGAGCAGCAGCGACGCCGCGGTGACGAACCTCAGGTAGTAGTGCAGCCAGCGCATCGGAGGCGGCCGCGCGGGCCGCGGCGGCCGGCGGCGGGGGCGAGGTCGACCTCGCCCCCGCCGGTTCCCGTCAGCCGACGGTGAACGTGAACGAGACCTCGGCCGTCGCGCCGTCGCCGACCGTGACGTTCTGCGTCTGCGCGCCCAGCATCTCGTGCCACGCCTCGATGACGTAGCTGCCGGCCGGCAGGTTGCCGATGTCGAACGCGCCGTCGGACCCGGTGGTCGCGAAGTACGGGTGGTCGAGCACGCCGACGTAGGCGTTCATCCAGCCGTGCACGTCGCACTTGAACGGCACCATCACCTCGACCTGGTCGAAGGTCCGTTCCGTCGACATGCCCTGGATCGGCTGGCCGGTGTTGAACTCGTCGTTGACGGCCGGCGTGGCGTGGATGTTGTGCAGCGTCGGATCGGAGTTGGTGATCTGCACCGTCTGGCCCACCTGCACGCCGAAGACGTGCGGCGTGTAGCGGCAGCCCTGCTGGTCGAGCACGACGGTCTCGGCGGGCGTCGGGTACGACCCGGACAGGCCTTCCTTGACGTAGACGAAGACGTTGCCGAGCCCGCCGCCGTCGCCGACCGCGTAGTAGTCCGTCTCGGTGTCCGTCGCCTCCTTCAGGCAGACCGGATCCGAGTTCATGCGGATGTTCTCCGCCGGCGGGGGCGCGCCCTCGAGGGTGATCGAGCCGCTGACGGTGCTGGAGCCGGTTTCGCCGACCGCGGAGGCCGCCGCCCCGCCGCCTTCGGGGACGATCGAGACGGGCGGCACGTCGGAGCGGGAATTGCACGCGCCGGCGATCGCGATCGCGGCGAGCGGGACGAGGACGGGGAGTGTGCGGTGTCGCATCGAGCTTCTCTCCTGCGGATGTGGACCCGGGCGGAAACCGGGACGGCCCGCGGGGGGAGCCTTCCCGGGCACTTGGCGATCCGTGTAATTATACGGGAGCCGGCCGCGCCGGTCACCCGGGGCGCCGCCCCACCTCCAGGCCCGCTGATCGGCCGCCTGGAGATCCGGCCGTCGACGCGGCTCTGCCACATGAAGACCCGCGGACGGCGGCCGGGCGCGCGGTGTTCGCGCGGGCGGGCGAAACCGCCGAAACCGGCCATCTCCGCCCGCGGTTGAGCCGGCGGCCGGCGGCAGGGTAGAATCGGCCCGATGCTTCCGCCCGCGAAGATCGCCGCCGCCGCGCTCGCCGTCCTGTCGGTGGCGGCGCCGCCCGCCGCGGCGCAGTCGCGGGACGCCCCGATCCCGCACGACGAAGGCCAGAGCGCGAGTCCGGCGTTCGAGGGCTGGTACCCCAACGAAGACGGGACGTTCTCGCTGTCGTTCGGCTACTTCAACCGCAACCACGAGCAGGCGCTCGACGTGCCCGTCGGCCCGGACAACCACTTCACGCCGGGGCCCGAGGACCGCGGGCAGCCCACGCACCTGCGGCCGCGCCGGCAGACCGGCGTGTTCACCGTCGTCGTGCCCGCCGGCTTCGGCGAGCGGACGCTGACCTGGTCGCTGACCGTCGGCGGCGAGACGTTCGCCGTGCCCGGGCACCTGCGGCCGGAGTGGCGCATCGACGCGCTGGAGGAAGTCACCAGCGGCAACCGCCCCCCGGAGCTCTCGTTCGACGTCGAGGGCCAGCCGCGCACGGGCCGGGGTCCCGGCGGCGTGCGGCGGCCGCTGACGGCCGCCGCCGGCGCGCCGCTGACCGTCGCCGTCCGCGTGCGGGACGACCGGGTTCGGAAGCAGAGTCTGCGGGGACGCCCGACCCGCCTGGGCCTCTCGTGGAGCAAGTACCGCGGCCCCGGAGCGGTCGAGATCGCCGACCCGACGCCGGAGATCCCGGAAGACGGGCTCGCGGCGACCACCGTCGTCTTCCGCGAGCCGGGCGACTACGTGCTGCGCGCGCTCGCCTGGGACGATTCCGGCGGCCAGGGAGCGATCATGGCCGGCGGTTTCCAGTGCTGCTGGACCAACGCGTACGTCGACGTTCGTGTAGAGTGAAACGAAACGGCGCGTGACGAGCGGAGAGAAAGAGCCATGAAGATCCACGGACTCGTGCTCGCGGCCCTGGCGTCGATTCCGGCCGGCGCCCTGCCGGCGGCGGCGCAGACGGACGGCGCGGACGGCGTGACGTTCGCCCGCGACGTCGCGCCGATCCTCCAGCGGAGCTGCCAGGCGTGCCATCGCACCGGCAGCATGGCGCCGATGTCGCTCGTGACCTACCGGGAGGTGCGGCCCTGGGCCCGCGCCATCCGCGAGAAGGTGGCCGAGCGCAGCATGCCGCCCTGGCACATCGACAAGACGGTGGGCATCCGCGACTTCGCCAACGACATCTCGCTGAGCGACGCCGAGATCGACGCGGTCGTGCGCTGGGTCGACGCCGGCGCGCCGCTCGGAGACCCGGCCGACCTGCCGCCGCCCGTCGAATGGCCGGCCGACGACCTCTGGCGCCTCGCCGACCGCTACGAGGAGCTCGGCGAGCCGGACCTCGTCGTCCGCTCCACCCCGTGGACGCAGCCTGCCGCGGGCCAGGACCAGTGGTACCAGCCGGTCGTCGAGACCGGGCTGACCGAGGACCGCTGGGTCAAGGCGCTCGAGGTCCGGCCGTCGCTGCCGGGCCGCCCCATCGTGCACCACGCGGTCACCTATCTGATGCAGGAGGAGAGCCCGGAGGACTTCGAGGCGGCCGTCGACGTGCCGGGCACCGGCTCGTACTTCACGGAGTTCGCGGTCGGCAAGATCGGCGACGTCTTCCGCGAGAACACCGGCAAGCTGCTGAAGGCCGGCTCGAAGATCCGCTTCGACCTGCACTACCACTCCGTCGGCGAGGAGATCAGCGACTCGACGGAGCTCGGAATCTGGCTCTATCCGCGGGGCTACGTCCCGAAGTACCGCGTCTACGCGCAGGCGATGGGCGTGCGGCAGGCCATGGAGACCCTCGACATCCCGCCGGGCCAGGTGACCGAGCACGAAGCGTTCGTCCCGTTGCGCTTCCCGGCGCGGCTCGAGAACTTCCAGCCGCACATGCACATCCGCGGCAAGGCCCTGGCGATGGAGGCGATCCACCCGAACGGCCGGACGGAGATGCTCAGCTACGTCGGCGAGTTCGACTTCAACTGGCACGTCAACTACGTCTACGCCGACCACTCCGCGCCGGTCCTGCCCGCCGGCACGGTCATCAAGATAACCGCCTGGCACGACAACACGGCCGGCAACCGGGCGAACCCGGACCCGGCGCAGTGGGTGGGCTGGGGCCAGCGCAGCTACGACGACATGTACCACGCCCACGTGAACGTGGTGTACCTCACCGACGAGGACTACGAGCGGATCGTCGCCGAGCGGGCCGCCGCGGCGAACGACGACTAGCGCCCACCAAGCGTCGCCTTGCGGCTCCGCTTGGTGCCCATCCTGACCGCTCCAGGAGTCCGCGCCGTTCTACGGCGCAGACTCCTAGCGCCCGCCAAGCGTCGCCTTGCGGCTCCGCTCGGCGCCCATCCTGACCCGCTCCAGGAGTCCCGCGCCGTTCTACGGCGCAGACCCCGCCCGCCAATCGTCGCCTGACGGCTCCGCTCGGCGCCCCACGGGCCCGCGGGAGCCGCGCCGTTCTCTACGGCGCAGACCCCGCCCGCGGGGTCGAAGCGCCGCCATGCGCCGCGCCGGACGCATCGAACCCGATCCGGCGTATCATCGTAACGGGTGTTAGAGTGGCGGCGAACGCGAGCGGGGGCGGCGGATCGCCGGAGGCGCAGGGCATGAGCGGGAACGGAGCGTTGGTGCGGGTCCGGGACCTCCACAAGGTGTTCCGGCGCGGGTCGGAGCGGATCGACGTCCTGCAGGGCGTCACCCTCGACCTGCCGGCGGGGGACTTCCTGGCCCTGATGGGGCCGTCCGGCTCGGGCAAGACCACCCTGCTCAACCTGCTCGGCGGCCTCGACACCCCGACGGAGGGGGAGGTGGTCGTCGGGGGCGACCGGATCGACCGCATGGCGGGGGGCAGGCTGGCCGGCTGGCGGGCGCGGCACGTCGGGTTCGTGTTCCAGTTCTACAACCTGCTGCCGGTGCTGACGGCCGAGCGGAACGTGGAGCTGCCGCTGCTGCTGACGCCGCTGTCGCGCGGCGAGCGGCGGCGGCACGTCGCGGCGGCGCTGGAGGTGGTCGGGCTGGCGGACCGCGCGAAGCACTATCCGCGCCAGCTCTCCGGCGGGCAGGAGCAGCGGGTCGGCATCGCGCGCGCCATCGTCACCGACCCGACGCTGCTGCTGTGCGACGAGCCGACCGGCGACCTCGACCGCAAGTCGGGGGACGAGATCCTCGACCTGCTGCAGGCGCTCAACGCCGAGCACGGCAAGACCATCGTCATGGTGACCCACGACGCGCACGCCGCCGCCCGCGCCCGGCGGACGCTGCATCTGAACAAGGGCGTGCTCGCCGCGGAGCCGGAGTCGTGAAGTTCCTGCCGCTGGTCCGGAAGAACCCCGCGGCCGGCGCCGCGGCCGGCGCGAACGGGATGGAGTCATGAAGTTCCTGCCGCTGGTCTGGAAGAACCTGTTCCGGCGCAAGGCGCGGACGCTGTTCACGGTGCTGTCGATCGTGGTGGCGTTCGTGCTGTTCGCGTACCTGGCCGCCATCCGGGTGGCCTTCGGCAGCGGGGTGTCGATCGCCGGCGCGGACCGCCTGCTGGTGATCCACAAGGTGTCGCTGATCCAGCCGCTGCCGGAGAGCTACCTCGGCCGCATCGCCGCCGTCGACGGGGTGACCGACGTAAGCCACCAGTCGTGGTTCGGCGGCGTCTACCAGGAGCCGCGCAACTTCTTCCCGCAGTTCGCGGTCGACGCGGAGAGCTTCCTGCGCCTCTATCCCGAGATCGAGCTGCGCGGCGACGAGCGCGAGGCGTGGCTGCGCAACCGCACCGGCGCCATCGTCGGGCGATCCACGGCGGACCGCTTCGGATGGGAGGTGGGCGACCGGATCCCCCTGCAGGGGACGATCCACCGCACCCGCGACGGGCCGACCTGGGAGTTCACCCTCGACGGCGTCTACGAGGCGGGCCAGGAGGGCTACGACACGTCCTCGTTGTACTTCCACCACGAGTACCTGATGGAGGCCAACGCCGCGGGCGCGCGGTTCGTCGGCCAGTACGTCATCCGCATCGAGGACCCGGCGCGGGCGCCGGACGTGGCGGCGGCCATCGACACGCGCTTCGCCAACTCGCCGGCCGAGACGCGGACCTCCACCGAGCAGGCGTTCCTGCAAGGCTTCGCGGACCAGATCGGTGACGTCGGGGCGATCGTGACGGCCATCCTGGCCGCGGTCTTCTTCACGATCCTGGTGATCACGGCCAACACGATGGCGCAGTCGATCCGCGAGCGGACGAACGAGCTGGCGGTGCTGAAGACGCTCGGCTTCACCGACCGGCGGGTGCTGGCGCTGGTGCTGGCCGAGTCGTTCGCGCTGGCCGCCGCGGGCGGCGCCGCGGGGCTCGGACTGGGCTACCTGCTGACCGGGCTGGGGGACCCGAGCGGCGGCTTCCTGGCCGTGTTCTTCGTCCCGACGCGCGACCTCGTGATCGGCGCCGCGCTCGTCGTCCTGCTCGGCTTCGCGGCGGGGGCGGTCCCCGCGCTGCTGGCGACGCGCCTGCGGATCGTCGACGCGCTGCGGAAGGTGTAGGCCGATGCGGTTCCTCGCCCAGGTGGTCACGGTCACGGCGCTGTCGCTGCGCACGCTGCCGCAACGGGCCGGCTCGTCGGCGGTCGCGGTGATCGGCGTCGTCGGGGTGGTGATCGTCTTCGTCGCGGTGCTCTCCATCGCCGAGGGGTTCCGGGCGGCGCTGACCGCCTCCGGCTCGCCCGACACGGCGATCGTCATGCGGGGCGGCAGCGACACGGAGCTGAGCAGCGGCATCCCGCTGGCCGCCACCCGCATCGTCAAGGACGCGCCGGGGGTGCGGCGGGGAGAGGGCGGCGGGCCGGCCGCCTCGGCCGAGCTGTTCGTGGTGGTGGACGTGCCCAAGCGCAGCACGGGGACGCCGGCCAACGTCCCGCTGCGCGGGGTGGAGCCGGCCGCCTTCGACGTCCGCGACGAGGTCCGCATCGTCGAGGGGCGCGCCTTCCGGCCCGGCACCAGCGAGATCATCGTCGGCCGCGCCGCGGCCGGCCAGTTCGCGGGGCTCGACCTCGGCTCGACGCGGCGCTGGGGCGAGAGCGAGTGGGAGGTGGTCGGCGTCTTCGAGGCGGACGGCGCCATCGCCGAGTCGGAGATCTGGTGCGACGCGCGCGTGCTGCAGCCGGCCTACCGGCGCGGCGACACGTTCCAGTCGGTCTACGCGAAGCTCGACTCGGCGGACGCCTTCGAGCCGTTCAGGGACGCGCTGACCTCCGACCCGCGGCTGGACGTGATGGTCGAACGCGAGGACGACTACTACCTGGGCCAGTCCGAGGCGATCCACGGCATCATCACCGGCATCGGCGCCGTGATCGCGTTCCTGATGGGCATCGGCGCCGTGTTCGGCGGCATCAACACGATGTACACGGCGGTGGCCGCGCGGACGCGCGAGATCGCGACGCTGCGCGCGCTGGGCTTCGGCGGGCTGCCGGTGGTGATCTCGGTGCTGGTCGAGTCGGTCGCGCTGTGCGTCGCCGGCGGCGTCGTCGGGGGGCTGCTCGCGTGGGCCGCCTTCAACGGCTACCAGACCGCCACGATCAACTGGCAGACCTTCAGCCAGGTGGCCTTCGCCTTCGCGGTCACGCCGGCGCTGCTCGTCCAGGGGATCGTCTGGGCGGTCGTGATGGGCTTCCTCGGCGGGCTCTTCCCCGCCCTCCGCGCGGCCCGGCTGCCGGTGGCGACGGCGCTGCGCGAACCGTGAGCGGCGCCGGCCGGTGCGGCGCGCGCGGCCGCGGCGCCGGAACGCGGCCCGGAATCGGGGCGCCGGCGGCCGCGGCCGGACGGTGAACAGCCCATGCCTGTCGAAACACGCGATCCCGTCTGCGGTATGACCGTGGACCCGGACAAGGCCCGGTTCACGCACGACCACGCGGGCACGACCTGGCTGTTCTGCTGCGGCGGTTGCCAGGCGGCGTTCCGGAGCGATCCGGAGGCGTTCCTGCGCGCGCGCAGCGAGGCGGAGGAGAACGGCGCCGACCGCCACGCCCACGCGCCGGAGAGCGCCGGCGCGGCCCGCCGCCACTCCGCTTCCGCCGTCCCGTCCGCGTCGGCCGACGGCCGCGCCGACCCCGGTCATGCGGCGGCCGGCGCCCCGGAACCGCGGCGCGCCGCCGCGTACGTCTGCCCGATGTGCCCGGAGGTGCGCGAGACGGAGCCGGTTCCCTGCCCGAGCTGCGGCATGGCGCTGGAGCCGGAGATCGCCGCGCCGCCGCCGGCCGCCGTCGAATACACGTGCCCGATGCATCCGGAGGTCGTGCGCGGCGCGCCCGGCGCGTGTCCGGCGTGCGGCATGGCGCTGGAGCCGCGCGCCGCGGCGCCCGTCGAGGCGCCCAACCCCGAGCTGGCCGACATGACGCGCCGGTTCCGGATCGCGGCGGCGATCGGGGCGCCGGTGTTCGGCATCGCCATGACCGAGATGGTCGCCGGCGCGGGGGCGCTGCCGCTGAGCCGGACCGTCTCGAACTGGATCCAGCTCGCCTGCGCCGCGCCGGTCGTGCTCTGGGCCGGGCGGCCGTTCTTCGAGCGGGGATGGGCGTCGATCGTCAACCGCCGCCCGAACATGTTCACGCTGATCGCGCTCGGCGTGGGGGCGGCGTTCCTCTACAGCGCGGCGGCGACGGTGGTTCCGGGCCGCTTTCCGGACGGCTTCCGGATGGAGGGCGGCGTCGAGCCGTACTTCGACACGGCGGTGGTCATCATCGCCCTCGTGCTGCTCGGGCAGGTGCTGGAGCTGCGGGCGCGGCAGCGGACCGGCGCGGCGTTGCGGTCGCTGCTCGGCCTGGCGCCGGCCGTGGCGCATCGCATCGCCGGCGCCGCCGCGGACGCCGGGGCCGGCGACCCGGACGCGGCGGGCGCGCCCGACGAAGACGTGCCGCTCGCCGACGTGCGCGCCGGCGACCTGCTGCGGGTGCGGCCCGGCGAGCGCGTGCCGGTGGACGGCGTCGTCGTCGAGGGACGCAGCGCCGTCGACGAATCGATGGTCAGCGGGGAGCCGCTGCCGGTGGAGAAGGGGCCGGGAGACCCGCTGATCGGCGCGACGGTGAACGGGACGGGCAGCCTCGTCCTGCGCGCCGAGCGTGTCGGCGCCGAGACGCTGCTCGCGCGGATCGTGCGGATGGTGAGCGAGGCGCAGCGCAGCCGCGCGCCGATCCAGCGGGTGGCGGACCGCGTGGCCCGCGGGTTCGTGCCGGCGGTCGTCGCCGTCGCCGCCGCCGCGTTCGCCGGCTGGGCGCTCTGGGGGCCCGAGCCGCGCCTGGCGCTGGCCCTGACCAGCGCCGTGGCCGTGCTCATCATCGCCTGTCCGTGCGCGCTGGGGCTGGCGACGCCGATGGCGATCATGGTCGGGACCGGACGCGGGGCGACGGCCGGCGTGCTCGTCCGGGACGCGGCGGCGCTGGAGGCCATGGAGCGGGTCGATACGCTGATCGTGGACAAGACGGGCACGCTGACCGAGGGGCGGCCGCGCGTCCGCACCGTGGCGGCGGCGCCCGGCGCGGGCCTCGACGAGGGCGAGCTGCTGCGTCTGGCGGCCGGGGTGGAGCGGGCCAGCGAGCATCCGCTCGCGGCGGCGATCATCGCCGAGGCGGACGCCCGCGGCGCGCCGCCGGAGGTCGCCGCCGACTTCGCGTCCGAGCCCGGACGCGGCGTGGCCGGCCGCGTCGGCGGCCGGCGGGTCGCGATCGGGACCGCCGCGTTCCTGGCCGCGCGGGGAATCGAAACGCGCGAGCTGGCCGCCGCCGCGGACGCCGCGCGCGGGCGCGGGGAGACCGTGGTGCTGGCGGCCGTCGACGGCGCGCCCGGCGGCGTCATCGGGGTCGTGGATCCGATCCGGGCGTCCACGCCGGAAGCGCTGCGCCTGCTGCGCCGCGAGGGCCTCCGCATCGTGATGGCGACCGGCGACGGCCGGGCGACCGCCGAGGCCGTCGCGGTCGAGGTCGGCATCGACCCCGCCGACGTGGTGGCCGAGGTCCTGCCGGACGGCAAGCGCCGTCTCGTGGCCGAGGAGCAGGCGCGCGGGCGGATCGTGGCGATGGCCGGCGACGGCGTCAACGACGCGCCGGCCCTGGCCGCGGCGGCCGTCGGCATCGCGATGGGGACCGGCACGGACGTGGCGATGGAGAGCGCGGCCGTCACCCTCGTGCGCGGCGACCTGCGGGCGATCGCGCGGGCGCGGAAGCTGAGCCGCGCCACGATGCGCAACGTCCGCCAGAACCTCGCGCTCGCGTTCGTCTACAACGCGGTCGGCGTGCCGGTGGCGGCCGGTCTGCTCTATCCGCTGATCGGCCTGCTGATCAGCCCCGTCTGGGCGAGCGCGGCGATGACCCTGAGCTCGCTGTCGGTGGTCGGCAACGCGCTGCGCCTGCGGCGGGCCGCGCTGTAGCCGCGGGCCGGCGGAGCCCGGGCGCACGTTCGGACCCGCCGGCATCTTCGTCACCGACGTGACGGAGGTTCCCGGACGCGGTACGGTACCGGATGCGGAAGGAGCCACCGATGGTCGAGGTTCCGTTGACCGTGGACGGGCTGCACGTCGAGTACGGTCCGGTCCGCGCGCTGCGAGGCGTCTCCCTGGAGGCGAAAGCGGGCGAAATCGTCGGCATCCTCGGCCCCAACGGCGCCGGCAAGACGACGCTGGTCGAGACCGTCGAGGGCCTGCGCCGCCCGACCTGGGGTTCGTGCCGCGTCTTCGGGCTCGACCCGTGGACGCGGCGGCGCGAGGTGCACCGGCGGCTCGGCGTCCAGCTTCAGGCGACCGCGCTGCAGGACGACGAACGCGTCGAGCAGGTGGTCGACGTGTTCCGCTGCCTGTACCCCGAATCCAGGTCCACCCGCGACGCGCTCGCCAGCGTCGGTCTGTGGGAATGCCGGCGCCGGCGGATGCGGTCGCTGTCCGGCGGCCAGCGGCAGCGGGTCGGTCTGGCTCTCGCGCTGCTCGGCCGGCCCGCGATGATCGTCGTCGACGAGCCGACCACCGGTCTGGATCCCGTGGCCCGCCGCCGGTTCTGGGAACTGCTGCGGGACTTCCGCGCCGGCGGAGGCGCCATCCTCATCACGACCCACCTGATGGACGAGGCGGAGGCGCTCTGCGACCGGGTGGTGTTGATCGCCCGCGGCGCCGTGACCGCCTCCGGCACGCCGGACTCGGTCAAGCGCTCGATCCTGGTCGGCACGGTCCGTTTCGCTCTCGCCGACGCGGTGGGGGAGGACGAAGTCGCGGCGGGCGTCGCCGGGCATCTCGCCGACGCCGGCGATCTGCGGAGCTGCGAGCGGGAGCCGGACGGCCGCTATCTGCTCACGGGCCGGGACGCGGACGCGCTGCTGCTGGCGCTCGGCGCCTGGGCCGCCGAGCACGGCTGCCACCCGCAGAGCATCGAGTCGAACAAGCAGACGCTCGAAGCGGCGTACCTGGAGCTGATGAGCGACGCCGGCCCGGAGGCGCATTGAACGTGGCCGACGCGAGCGCCGTCTCGACGCAGGCCGGGGTTGCGGACGCGGCCTCGCTTTCTTCACGGGCCGTCCTGTGGGGACGGGCGGTGGCCGCCTTCAGCCGCTACACGTTCCGCTCCACCGTGCGGAACGCCATCGCCACCCTGTTCGACCTCGTCATGGGGCCGGCGCAGGTCGTTTTTCTGCCGTTGACGCCCTTGTTCTCCGCGGACCCGGCGCGGTTGGCGTCCTTGCCGGCCGCGATGACGTTCTGGGCCTTGCTGAACACGACCCTCGTGTCGTCGAGCATGGTGGTGATCAGTTGGAGGGAATTCCGCCTGCTCCGCCGGTTCAGAGCCAGTCCGATGCCGGAGAGCGCCCTGCTCGCCGGCGTCGTCGGCGGAAACGCGGCGGTCGCGGGTCTGGCCGCCTTGCTCGTCTACGGGGTGGCCTGGGTCACCGGCGGCCACCCGCCGCCCGCCAATCCGGTCGCCGCGGCCGCGGTCTGGGCGGTCGGTCTGTACACGATGACGGCCCTCGGTCTGCTGCTGAGCCGGTTCCTGTCGCGCCCCCAGAGCGCCATAGCGGTCTTGCTTCCGTTCCTGTTCTTCCACATCGGCATGAGCGGCGTCTACCCCGTGCCGTTTCCGCCCGAAGTCGAGTGGTTGACGTTCGTCTCGCCGGCGCGGCCGGCGTTCGACTGGTTCCGCGCCGTGGCCCTGGGCCAGCCGCTGCCGTACGCCTGGGAACCGTGGCTGGTCCTGGCCTGGTGCGCCGTGCTCGGTTGGCTCGCCGCCCGCTGGTTCCGCTGGGAATAGGGTGAACAAGGGAGGGACAACATGTCTTTCAATGCTCCGGAGCCTGCACGCCGCCTGCTGGTGATCACGCTGGCCGTCGCGCTGGCCGGGTGCGCCACCGTGAGTGGCGGCTGGCGCCCGGAGCGGACGACATTGACGTCGGACCCGCCGACTGCGGCTGTCACGGCGGAAGGTGAAGCGGTCGGAGAGACACCGGTGACGGCGCCGTTGCGGAAGCGGCCCCACTGGTGGGGAAACAGCCGTCGCGCCGTCGTGCTTCGTTTCGAAAAAGAGGGTTTCGCCACCTCGGAGTTCCAGGTCGCGCCCCGCCTCAACCGCTGGATCTTCGGCAATCTGGCGCTCGCGGCGTTGTCCGGCGCCATGGCCGCCGCCGATCGGAGCTACTTCGACGGCATGCACCCGGGGCTGGTCTCGGCCGGCACGTTGCTCTGGTCTGTCGGCGTCGACTTTTTCAGCGGCGCGGCGTTCACGCTTCCACGGAACGTCGACACGAGGCTCACTCCGTTGCCCGCCGACGCATCCCGGGGCATCCCGGCGCCGCCCCATCGAGACGCCGGTCGCGGGCGTTTCTTTTTCGTTCGCTCCGAAGCACCTGAATGGCCAGGCGCTTCGCTTCCCCAAGGGAGGGACGTCATGCTCGAGTCGTTCGACGCTCGTGTCTCGGTCCCGAGGGGGAGGTCGGACCGGAGGCCGCGTCCCGCGGCGCTTCTCAGTCCCGGCGCGCCCTCACGTCGATGACGTCGATCCGCCCGCGCCGCGGCGGGGAACGGAATCCGCCGATGAACATCGACACCAAGCCCACGAGCGCGGCGCCGAGCATCGCCCAGAGGAACGATCGGACTTCGAAGCCGGGCACGAGCAGGGCGGCGAAGGCGAACGCCAGTCCGTTGACGACGAGGTAGAAGACGCCGAGCGAGAGCACCGTCAGCGGCAGGGTCAGAAGGAGGAGCACGGGCTTGACGACAGCGTTGACCAGCCCCAGGACCAGGGCCGCGACGGCCAGGGCCGGCAGCGACGTGATGACCACGCCGGGCAGGACCCAGGCGACCGCGCCGAGCGCCAGCGCGGTGGTCAGCCAGTGCGCGAGGAACCGGGGCATGGCGGCGTCCAGAACGAACCCTCCCTCCGGGCCGCGCCGGCCCGCCGCGGAAACGGGCCGGCCGTTCAGCGCGCAACGGCGTCGTTCGGCCGCGGCGCTTCGCGCGGAAACAGCACGCCGGGGGCCAGCTTCCAGTCCGGGTCGAGCGCGGCTTTCACCGCGCGCATCTCGGCGACGCCCCCGGCGCCGTACAACTGCCGGAGCAGGGCCTGCTTCACCGGGTTGCGGCCCACGCCGTGCTCGGCGAGCGGACAGCCGCCGAGCCGGACGATCTCCCGCCCGCACTCCAGGACGGCCTGCCGGCCCCGCGCGGCGTCCTCCATCGTAGCCGGAATCACGTTCGGATGTACGTTGCCGTCCGAGATGTGGCCCCATATGGCGTAGTCGAGGCCGCGCGAGTCGAACGCGCGGCGGAACAGGGCCAGGCTCTCGGCGAACCGCGCGAACGGCGCGATCATGTCGGCGGCGGTCTTTTCGATGCCCGCGCCCCGCCGGCGCCGCGCCTCGCCGACCCGGCGGTTGACGCCTTCCGGGACCGCCTCGCGCACCGCGGTCAGATGGTCCTGCCGCCGATCCCCGGGCAGCGCGATCTCGGTGTGATCGAGGACGCCGGCCGCGGCCAGCAGCCGGCACAGGCGCACGAGCGGCGTGTCGGGCGCATCGCCGGCGAGGGCGGCGCCGATCTGCTCGTAGGCCGCCCGCGGGGTCGGCGCGGCGTCGGCCGGCAGCTCGACCTGCGCCAGCAGGACGGCCCGGGCGTCGTCCGGCGCCGCCGCCTGGTGCCGACGCAACACGCCGTCTTCCCGCAGAAGGGCCAGACTCCGCGCGTCGAGATACTCGACGGCGGCCACGTCGACGCCGTGCGCCGGCCCCCGCCGCCACGCCTCCCGGGCCGCGGCGCGGAGCTTCCCCGCCAGGGCGACCGCCGCCGCCTCGTCCGCGAGCGGGACCCAGACCATCGCCGTCCGCGGCGCCGGCGAGACGACGGCGAACGTCACCTCGGTGACGATTCCCAGCGTGCCTTCCGAGCCGATGAACAGATCGACGAGGTCCATGCCGGGCGCCGCGAAATAGCCGGCCGAGCACTTCGCCACGTCCGGCATCCGGTAGGTCGGGATCGGCACTCGTATCGCGCCGGCGGCGGCGGCTATCTCGAAGCAACCGTCCGGCCCGGCGGTCGTCTCGCCGCGGTTCAGATCGAGGACGTCGCCCGACGCGAGGACCACCGTCAGCCGCCGGACCCAGGCGCGCGTCGTCCCGTACTTGAACGTGGCCGCGCCCGCCGCGTTCGTGGCGACCACGCCGCCCGCGCAGGCGCCGTCGAAGGTGGGCGCCGGCGGATAGAAGCGGCCGGCCGCGGCGAGCGCCGCCTGCAGCGTCCCGACAGGGACGCCCGGCTGGACGACCACCTCGTCCGGGCGCAGGGCGACGATGCGGTCGAACCGCCGCATGTCGAGCACCAGGCCGCCGGCCGGCGTCGCCCCGCCGGTCAGCGACGACTGGGCGCCGATCGGCAGCACGTGCGGCGCGGCCGCGACCAGGGCGGCCACGTCGGCCTCGGTGGCCGGCCGGGCCACCCCGGCCGCGCGGCCGCCCGGATGGTGGGCCGCGTCTTCGAGGACCGCCGACACCGCCTCGGCGTCGCGCCGCACCTCGGTGTCGACGATCCCGCCTCGCGGCGCGCGCGCCCGGATCCGGTGCGCAGCCATCGGGGCGGCATTTTATAGGGGCGTCCTTCATAGGGGGCGTCCTTCCGGCCCGCGGCGTGGCGGCGGCAGCGCCGCCCCGCCCGACCCCGGCCGGCGGCGTCCCCCCGGCCCGCGGCGCCCGCGCCCACCCAACCCTGAAGCGGGTTCTCCGGGTGCCGCGAGCGTCCCACGGCCCGCGGCGCGAAGTCCCCTGGGCGCACTCCCCGCGGCCGCTCGAGATTCTGGCGTCCTCCGCGCCCCCGCGCCGATCGGGGGATGGTGATACAGTGCACTTCTCATGAATTCAAGAACGACGGGGCTGTCGGCGGCGGCGGTTCTCGGCCTGTCCCTGTCGGCGGCACCCGCCGGCGCGCAGCAGCGGGACGACGCCGTCGTGGCGCGCATCGGCGACGCCGCGGTGACGTTCGCCGAGCTCGAGGACGCCTGGCGGCGCAACGACGCGTCCTCGCGGCTGCGGATGCTGCAGGAGCTGTACGACACGCGGCGGCGCGCGCTCGACGTGGTCGTGGGCGAGCGGCTGGTGGAACGGGAGGCGGCGGCGCGCGGCCTGACGCGCGACGAGCTGCTGGAGGCCGAGTTGCCGGAGCGGACGATCGAGGTCACCGACGCGGAGATCGATCGCATCTACGAGGCCAACCGGGATCGTTTTCCGGGGCGCACGCTGGAGGACATGCGGCCGGAGATCCGCGCCGCGCTCGATCGGCAGCGGCCGATGCAGGCGCTGCACGCCTACATGAACGAGCTGCGGGCGCGGGCCGGCGACGTGTCGGTGCTGCTGGAGCCGCCGCGGCACGGAGTCGAAGCCCTGGCCGAGGACCCGGCGCGCGGGCCGGACGCGGCGCCGGTCGAGCTCATCGAGTTCTCCGACTTCGATTGTCCCTACTGTCGGCGGGCCACCGAGACCGTCGAGCGGCTGATGGAGCGGTTCGAGGGCCAGATACGGTTCGTCTACAAGGACTACCCGCTGCCCAGCCACCCGAACGCGTTCAAGGCCGCCGAGGCCGGCAACTGCGCGCACGAGCAGGACCGTTTCTGGGATCTGCACGACACGATGTTCGCCCGTCAGGGCGAGCTGGACGTCGACGCGCTGAAGGGCTACGCGGCGGAGCTCGGCCTCGACGCCGAGGCGTTCGACGAGTGCCTCGACAGCGGCCGGCACGCCGCCACCGTGGACCGCGACGTGCGCATCGGCATGCGCCACGGCGTCTCGTCGACGCCGACGCTGTTCCTGAACGGCCGGGCCGTCCTCGGCGCGGCGCCCTACGAGACGTTCGTGGAGATCGTCCGCGAGGAGCTGGCCGCCGCCCGGTAGCGGCGCGGGGAGCGGGGAGATGCAGGCGGCGGGGCGTGCTCGCGGCGTGCTGCTGGCGGCGCTGCTGGCCGGCGTCGGAGCCTGCGGCGGCAACGAGGCTACGCCGGCCGTCGGCGGCGTAGCCTCGCCGGGACCGGGATCCGCCGCGCCGGCCGCCGACGCCGACTCGCCGCCAGCGGGGTCTGCCGACACCGCCGCCGGAACGACGCCGCCAGCGCTGGAATCCGTCCCGTCCGCTAAAGGCGCCGCGCCGCCAGCGGGGTCCGCCGCCCCGTCCGACAGCGCCGCCGGAACGACGCCGCCGGCGCCGGAATCCGCCCCGTCCGCCGGCGCGGCCTCGCCGCCAGCGGGGTCCGCCGACAGCGTCTCGCCGGGGCCGGGGTCCGCCGCCCCGTCTGCCGGCGCCGCGGGATCTCCGCCATCGGCCGGGTCGCCCGCCGGCGCGCGGCCGAACGGCGTTGTTCCGGCCCCGGAGCTCCCGGTTCCCCGGCCTCCGGCCGTCCCCGGCGAGCTGTCCTCCCCCGAGCACCGGCGCTACCAGCAGCTTCGCGTCGAGACCCTGCGGCTGATGATCGAGGCGGCCCGCCGCGCGTTGCCGATCGGCCCGTTCCAGCAGCGCATCGACGCCGCGGCGAGAACCGCGCTGCAGGACGTGTCCGAGGCGGCCGACCGGATGGAGGAGACGGCCGCCGACATCCGGGCGGCGCTCGCCGCCTCCGACCCGGCCGGGCGTTGAGCGCGGCCCGAAAAGGCATGCGGGAACCGGCCGGGGCGGCGCGGGTGCGCGATCTCATGGAGCGGCTCGGCGCCGAATCGCACGGTCCCGGCCGGATCCATCTGGTCGGGGGAGCATCGGCGGTGCTGCTGGACTGGCGCGCGACCACCGTGGACGTCGACCTCAAACTCGATCCGGAGCCGGCCGGAGTCTTCGAGGCGATCGCCCGCGTCAAGGACGCCATGAACGTCAACGTCGAGCTGGCCGCGCCGGACGACTTCATGCCCGCCCTGCCCGGCTGGCGCGAGCGGAGCGTGTTCGTCGCCCGGCACGGCGCGGTCGACTTCTTCCACTACGACTTCTACGCGCAGGCTCTCGCGAAGATCGAACGCGGGCACGAACGGGACCTGCTCGACGTCGAGGCGATGGGCCGGCGTCGGCTGATCGAGCCGGCGCGGCTGATCGAGCTGTTCGGCGCGATCGAGCCCGCCTTGATCCGCTATCCGGCGATAGACCCGGCGTCCTTTCGGGACCGCGTGCTCTCGGCCGCGCAGGAGATGGCGCCGTGACCGCGCCCGAGGACCTGCCCGGCGCGGACCTGGTCGCGTCCGGCATCGACGCGCTGCGGCGCGGCGAGTGGACCGTCGAGGCCCTGCTGGTCGCTGTCGGCGCGCGCCGCCTGCGCGCGGCCGGCCTGGAGGTTCCGCGTGTGCCCGAGCTGCCGGACGGGCCGGAGCTGGCGCTGTACGCCGCGGTCGCCGCCGCGCACCCCCGGGACGCGCACTCCCGCTACAATAGCCTCGTCCGGCGGCTGGTCAGCTTCGAGCGGGCGCTGGAGCGTTCTCGTCGCCATCAGGCGTCCGGTCGAGGGTTGGTCGGCCGCGACGTTGGTCGTCAGAGAGACGGCGCCGACCAAGTGCCCGCAATCTCGAAACGGAAGCCGTGCGGGGTTGAGCGATGACGCGGCTGAGATGCCTGAACGAGTACGGCGTTCGGGAGTTCGAGCGGTATCTCATTCGAGCCAGGGAAGACCGGTCCGTTACTCCTCCTTACCATCTTCTGGAAGGTCCGCGGAGTTCGGCCGCGTTCGGTCTGGGCGAAGTCGAAATCGAGCAGCGAGCGTTCACGAATCGGCGTGAGTTCGCGGAGTACATGGATGCGCGTTTCGTCGAGGCCGGGATAGACGCGGACGTTGACGTGGACGGCGTGTGGGAGTGGTTGACGCTGTACTATTTCGACACGGCGTGTCCGGTTCGGGATGATCGCCGGCGGGTCAAGAAACCCAATCGATACGTTCTGAACCCGTCGTCAGAGGTCGATCTGTTGCGCAATGCTTATCTGGTGCACAGGCGCATGGACGCCCCCCGAGACACGGAACGAACCCGAATGGCAGGCGCGCGCCCGGGACGTGATACGGCAAGGCTACTACATCGAGGTCTCCCACCCGGACTATGGAGACGAGTGCGTCCTTGTATACGTGGAGCCGGACCAGCGAGAAGCTTGGGGCTTTCGCCCCGAGGAAGACTACGTCCTCTGCCTCCGTGACCAGGACGGAAACGAACACCAATTTCGGCGCCTGACGATCAAGGAGGGCGAGTACTGCGGACAGCGCGCCATTGATGGCCCGCCATAGCGCGACAGCGCGCGACGCTCCACAAAGGAGACGCGGGGATGACCAACGTCAGCTCACGCGCGCCTGAGACGTGATGCACCGCCGCTATTCGCCGGCCAGCAGCGACGCCTCCTCCTCCAGCCAGGCGTCGTACTCTTCCTGCTCCATGATCGTCACGAAGCCGCGCATCCGGTAGTGGCCCAGGCCGCAGAGCTGCGAGCAGTTGACCTCGAACTGGCCCAGCCGGTTGGGCACCCACCAGACCGGGATCCGCAGGCCCGGCACGGCGTCCTGCTTCACGCGCATCTCGGCGATGCCGAAGCTGTGGATGACGTCCTGCGACGACAGGTAGACGATGACCGGCTTGTCGATCGGCAGGTTCAACTGGTTGATCGCCACGACGTCGTCGGCCCCGGCCGGGTCGCCGCGGTCGAGCCCGATGTTGTTGGTCGGCGTGATCAGGCTGATGTCGCGCCGCCCGAAGCGGCCGTCCGCGCCGGGGTAGTGCGAGATCCACTCGAACTGCTTGCCGATCACGTTGACGACGGTCGCCTCGCCCTCCGGCGGGATGTCGTTCACCCGGTGGGCCCAGGCGGGGATGGCGAAGCCGATCAGCAGGACCGCCTCGACGACCGCCACGGCCATCTCGATGTAGGTGGACCTGTGGCTGGTGACGCCGACGTAGTCCGCCTTCGGATTGGCGCTCGCGCGGAAGCGGATCAGCGTGTAGACGTAGAACGCGCCCCAGCCGAAGAACAGCACCGCCATCAGGTAGTGGATCAGAACGATCATGTAGTCGATCTCGCCGGCGTGCTCCGCCGCCTGGATCGGCAGTCCCAGTAGTTCACCCATCTACGATTCCCCTCCGGGCTCGCCGCGCCGCGCCGCGGCCTCGAACGCCGCATCGTTCCCTAGCGCCTGCCGGGAACGCTTCAACAGATGCAAGAAGAAGCCGACGAAGCCGCTCAGCACCCCGCCGGTGACCCCGAGCAGCGTCAGGACCGCCCAGTTCACGCTTCGGCCGGTGGCCGAGTCGGGGTCGGCTCCGAAGCAGATCGGACACGCCCACGCGGCCGCGGGCGCCAGGGCCGCCAGGGCCGCCAGCGCCGCCGCGCGCGCGGCCTTCGTTCCGGTTCGGGTCATCGGCCTGCTCCTGCTCTCGTCCCCGGCGCGATCAGCGCATGCCGATCGCGCGCGTCTTGCGCACGAACTTCACCGCGTAGAACGTCATGCCGACGGCCGCGCACAGCGAGCCGCCGGCGAACGCCAAGTGACCGGCCCCGCCCCGCTCGGACAGGAACATCGCCGCGCCCCAGAAGGTGGTGAACGCCGCCAGCAGGATCGACGCGGCGATGAACACCAGGTGAATGGCCCGCAGCGACATGGCGCCGTCTCCCGCCCTCGCGGACCGCCTAGTGCCCCGCGGCCGGCGCCGCGGCGGGCGCGTCGGCGTTCGGCAGCGTGTAGTACTCGCCGTGCCGGTTCGCGTGCCCGAGCAGCGGCAGGAAGATCAGCGCGATGAAGAAGAAGACCGTGAGCGCGAGCGTCGCGTAGATCCACGTCTTCTCCTCGATCAGGTGCATGAAGAAGCTGACCACCAGCGAGCCCTTGGTCGCCGCGATGACCAGCGCCACGAACACCGCGAACGGCACGCCCCAGAAGTCGATGTACGACACCAGGACGGTGAGGACGGTCAGCACCGCCAGCGCGCCGCCCACCTTCAAGTACGTCCGAACGTGCGCCTGAACGTCTTCGCTCATGATGATCTCGACAGGTCCTCGATTCGCGTCCGCCGCCCTACAGCAGGTAGAGCACCGGGAACAGGAAGATCCACACCAGGTCGACGAAGTGCCAGTAGAGGCCCGCGGCCTCGACGCGGTTGGTGAACTGCGCCTTGTTCGTCTTCCACATCTTCGCGCCGGGGAACAGCAGGTACGTGTTCACGACGACGCCGCCGATGATGTGCAGCGCGTGCAGGCCGGTCATCGTGAAGTAGATCGCCAGGTACGTGCTCGTCGACGGGAAGTTGCCGATGTCGAACTCGTGGTTGTACTCGAAGCCCTTGACGACCATGAAGACGAGCGAGAGGACGATCGTCAACCCCAGCCACTTCCTGAACCGGGCGAAGTCGTCCATCTTCAGCGACGCGTAGGCCATCACCATCGTGACGCTCGAGCCGATCAGGACGGCGGTGTTGACCGTGCCCAGCGGGACGTTGAGGACGTCCACCCCGAACGGCCACTCGGCCGCCATCAGGCGCAGCAGCACGTAGGACGAGAAGAGGGCGCCGAAGAGCATGACCTCGGACGCCAGGAAGAGCCAGATGCCGAGCTTGACGTTGTTGAGCCCGGTGTCGGCCCGTTCTTCGACGATGTACGGAATGTCCATGACGTTTCGCTACACCTTGGCCGGCTCGGCCGCCGCCGGATCGGGTTCACCCTGCATCAGGAAGTCGCGCGCCGCGCCCGGCACGCTGTACTCGTACGGCCCGCGGTGCGCCACCGGCGGCGCCGCGAAGTTGCCGTGCGGCGGCGGCGACGGCGCCTGCCACTCCAGCGTGGTGGCGTTCCACGGGTTGTCCCCGGCCTTCTCGCCGTTCCGGATGCTGTGGAAGAAGTTGTAGATGAACGGAAGCTGGAACAGGCCGAGCACCCACGCGCCGATGCTGATCACCTCGTTCCAGACCAGGACCTCGGCGTTCATCTCGTACTGCGCGCCGCCGTCGTACATCCGCCGGTTCATCCCGGCCAGGCCCTGGATGAACATCGGCATGAAGACGACGTTGATCGCGACGAACGAGCCCCAGAAGTGGATGCGCCCGAGCCGGTCGTTCATCTTGCGGCCGGTCGCCTTCGGGAACCAGTAGTAGATGCCGCCGAACAGCGCCATCAGCGTGCCGGGCGCGACCACGTAGTGGAAGTGGCCGATGACGTAGTAGGTGTCGTGCAGGTGGATGTCGGGCGCCGACAGGCCCAGCGGCAGGCCGGTCAACCCGCCGATGCCGAACATCGGCAGGAACGCCAGCGCGAAGAGCATCGGCACGGTGAAGCGGATCGACCCGCCGTGGAGCGTGATGAACAGCGCCGACAGGATGACCACCGACGGAATCGAGATGATCATCGTCGTCGTCTGGAAGAACGAGCTCATCGTCGTCCCCATGCCGGTCAGGAACATGTGGTGCGCCCAGACGACGAACGACATGAACCCGAGGAACACGGCCGAGTAGACGAGCACGCGGTAGCCCCAGACCGGCTTGCGCGTGTTGTTGGCCACGACGTCGGCGACGATGCCGAGCGCCGGCAGGATCAGGACGTAGACCTCGGGGTGGGCGAGGAACCAGAACAGGTGCTGCCACAGCAGCACGCTGCCGCCGCCGCTCGCCTCCCACGGCGCGTCGGCGTAGACCAGGCCGCTCGGCAGGAAGAAGCTGGTGCCGGCCACGCGGTCCATCAACTGCATCACGCCGGCCGCCTCCAGCGGCGGGAAGGCGAGCAGCAGGAGGAACGCGGTGACGAGCTGCGCCCAGACGAAGAACGGCAGGCGCATGAAGCTCAGGCCGGGGGCGCGCAACTGGACGGTGGTGACGATGAAGTTGACCGAGCCGAGCAGCGACGACGTGATCAGGAAGATCATCCCGATCAGCCACATCGTCTGGCCGGTGGTGGCGAAGACCGACAGCGGCGCGTAGGAGGTCCAGCCCGAGTTGGCCGCCCCGCCGGGCGCGAAGAAGCTGGCGAACATCACGACGCCGCCGGCGAAGAACGACCAGTAACTGGCCATGTTCAGCTTCGGGAACGCCATGTCCGGGGCGCCGATCTGCAGCGGCAGCACGAAGTTGCCGAAGCCGCCGACCGCCAGCGGCACGACGCCGAGGAACACCATGATGGTGCCGTGCATCGCGCCGAGCTGGTTGTAGAACTCCGGCAGCATGATGCCGCCGGGCGCGCGCTCGTCGCCCAGCCACTCGCCGATCAGCGGAATGGCCTCGCCGGGGTAGGCGATCTGCCAGCGCATCAGCATCATCAGCAGGAAGCCGAACAGCAGGAAGAGCAGCCCGGTGACGGCGTACTGGATGCCGATCACCTTGTGATCGACGGAGAAGACGTACGTCTGCCAGAACCCGAGGTCGTGGTGCCCGTGCGCGCCGTGGCCGTGTTCGTCGTGCCCGTGCGCGCCCGCCTCCGGGGCGGCGCGCTCGGTGGTCGTCACGTCAGCCAACGTCGTGACTCCTTTCGTGCAGCGTCACGCTGCCTCCATCTCCGACCCGCCGCGCGCTCCGCGGGATGCGCGCGGGAGGTCGATCCGCGTTCCTCTCTCCGGCGCGGGCCGTACGACTCCTCCGTCGGGAACCGCCCGCGCGGGCAGAATTCTATGCCGGCCGGACCGGCCGGCGCAACCCGCCGGGACGGACCGCCCGCGGGCGCGCGCGGACCGGGGCGCGTTTCGCGGACGCGCACGGTCGGATCTCCGCCGCTCGCGGGCGCGCGCGGACCGGGCGAGGCGGAACCGCCGGGGGCGGATCGGACGCGGTCCAGGGGCCGGCGCGCCGCCGTCAGCCGGCCGCGTCTTCCGCTTCGCCGGTCGCCTCCCGGATGGCGCGCCGCGCCGTGCGGGTGACGAGGGCCGCGACCGCGATCGTCGCCGCCAGGCCGAGCGCGACCACGGCGTAGTACCCCGGCCCGCGTTCGGGCCCGGCGTTGCCGGCCAGGCGCACGACGTCGCCGGCCAGAAAGCCGGAGTACGTATAGAGGAGCGAGCCGGGCAGCATGCCGATCGAGGCGAGCGCGTAGTCGGCGAAGCGGACGTTCGTCAGGCCCAGGCCGTAGTTCAGCATGTTGAAGGGGAACACGGGCGACAGCCGCAGCAGCAGGACGATCCGGAACCCCTCGCGGCCGACGGCGCGGTCGATCGCCGCGAACCTCGGATTGCCGGCCAGCCGCCGCGCGATCGCCTCGCGGGCGACGGAGCGGGCCAGCAGGAACGCCAGCGACGCGCCGGCCGTGGCGCCGATCATCACGTAGACCACGCCCGGCCCGAGTCCGAAGACGGCGCCCGCGGCCAGCGTCAGCACCGCCCCCGGGATGAACGCCACCGTCGCGGCCACGTAGCCGAGGATGAAGGCGGCCGGCCCGAGCGCGCCGAGGCCCTCGACCCACTCGACGAACCGGTCCAGGAAGACGCCGAACTGCCGGCCGAGCGCGGCCAGGGCGACCACGGCGACCACGCCCGCGAGCACGCGGGCGATCGGCAGGGGTTTCGGGGGCGGGTTCTCCGTGCTCATCGGCGCCGGATCGTACCATCCCCCGCCGGCCGCCCGGGACGCCCCGCCGTCCGACGCCGTGCAGCCCGCTCACCCAGCCATTCCCCGCGCCCGCCCGGACCGCCGCTCCACGTCGGCGCCAGCGCCACGCGCGCCATCCCCGCGGCCTGCCCGGAACTCCTCCGGCTTCTCCCGCCGGCCCCCGGCTGACGCCGACCGTCCAACGACCTTGAAAATTGCAAGGGACAGTTTCGATTTTCAAGGATCTGACGGCGGACCACCCCGCCTTCCTGGCGCGCATCGGAGCGCCTGGCGCGGGAGATGGCGGATCCGCGAGCTCCGTGAGCGGCGCCCGGCGCCCGGCCGTACTCGGGTGCGGTCCGGTGTCGACGCGGCGGGCCGCTATACTTGCCGGGTGACCCGCGCCTACGTCGCGGTCGTCGTCGTCGAGGCCGTGGTTCTCGCGGCGCTGTGGCTCCTCTCGCGGCACTTCGCCGCGTGAGCGCCGGTCCCGGACCCGCCGATGCACCCGCTCGACTGGACGATCATCGCCGCCTACCTGGCCTGGGTGCTCTACGACGGCGTGAAGCGCGCCCGCGGCACGGGCGCCGTCGCCGGCTACTTCCTGGCGTCCCGCTCGCTGCCGTGGTGGGCCGTCGGCCTGTCGGTGATGGCGACCCAGATGAGCGCGATCACCCTGGTCGGCACGACCGGGCAGGGCTACGACGACGGCATCCGCTTCGTGCAGTTCTACTTCGGGCTGCCGCTGGCGATGATCATCCTCTCGGCGACGCTGGTGCCCTTCTTCCACCGGGCGCGGGTGTTCACCGCCTACGAGTACCTGGAGCGCCGCTTCGACGCCCGGACGCGCGCGCTGGCGAGCCTGCTGTTCCTGGTCTCGCGCGGCCTCGGCGCGGGGGTGATCATCGCGGCGCCGGCCGTCATCCTCTCCATCGTCCTCGGCTGGAGTCTGCCGCTGACCATCCTGGCCATCGGGGTCCCGACGACGCTCTACACGATGCTGGGTGGGGTGCAGGCGGTGACCTGGGCCGACGTCAAGCAGATGGTGGTGATCCTGGTCGGCGTGACCGCGGCGGTCGCCGCCCTGATCGCCGGCCTGCCGGACGACGTCGGGCTCGAGCCGGTGCTGCACGCCGCGGGCGCCACCGGGCGGCTGCAGGCCATCGACTTCACCTTCGACCTGAACGAGACGTACACCTTCTGGTCGGGCCTCGTGGGCGGACTGTTCCTGATGCTCGGCTACTTCGGCTGCGACCAGAGCCAGGTCCAGCGCTACCTGACCGCGAAGTCGATCGACGCCGGGCGGCAGTCGCTGCTGATGAGCGCCTTCGCCAAGATCCCGCTGCAGGTGCTCATCCTGACGATGGGGGTGCTCGTCTTCTGCTTCTACCTCTTCACCGAGCCGCCGATGCTCTTCAACACGACGCACGAGGCGGCGGTCGAGGCCAGCGGCCGGGCGGGCGAGTACCGGGCGCTCGGCGACGAGTTCCGGGCCGCCCACGCCGAGCGGCGGGCCGACGCGGCGGCGGTGGCGGCGGCGCGGCGGGCGGGCGACGCCGCCGCGGCGCGGTCGGCCGCCGCGGCGTTCGTCGAGAGCGACGGGCGGGTGAACGGCGTCCGGGCGCGGGCGCGGGACCTCGTGCGCGGCGTGACGGGGGACGCCGCCTACGACGACGTCAACTACGTCTTCCCGACGTTCATCACGACGCAGCTGCCGGTCGGGCTCGTCGGGCTGCTGATCGCGGCCATCTTCGCGGCGGCGATGTCGAGCATCGCGGCCGAGCTCAACGCCCTGTCGGCGGCCAGCACCATCGACTTCTACCGCCGCCGCTTCCGGCCGGGCGCCTCGGAGGCGCACTACCTGCTGGTGTCGAAGGCGGCCACCGGCTTCTGGGGCCTCTTCGCGGCGGTCACCGCCCTCTACGCGGCCAACCTCGGCTCGCTCATCGAGGTGGTCAACCGCTTCGGCTCCTTCTTCTACGGCTCGCTGCTCGGGGTCTTCGTCCTCGCGGTCGGCATGCCCCGCTCGACGGCGGGCGGCGCGTTCTGGGGCCTGATCGGCGGCATGGCCTCGGTGGCCCTGGTGGCGGCGTTCACGGACGTCTCCTTCATGTGGCACAACCTGGTCGGGGTCGCCGCGGTCTGCCTGATCGGCGGCGCCAGCGCGCTCGGCCGCCGCGCGGCGTAGCCGGCCGGGCCGCCGGACCCGCCGGCCGGCGGTTGCGCGCGCGCCCGCCGATTGGGTAGAATCCGATATCCGACCATTCCGGTCGGAAATGCGGATCGGACATCGACCGCGGCTCTCCGCGCCCCCCGGGGCCGGCGGCGCCGCGTGGACCGGGAGCAGGCGCATGGCGACCTCGACCGACAACATAGAACGGCTCGCGAACCAGGACTACAAGTACGGCTTCGTCACCGACGTCGACGCCGAGGCCATCCCGCCGGGGCTGAACGAGGAGATCGTGCGGACGATCTCGGCCCGGAAGGGCGAGCCGGAGTGGCTGCTGGAGTGGCGGCTGAAGGCGTTCCGCTTCTGGCGCACGATGAGCGAGCCGCGCTGGCACAACGTGCATTTCCCGCCGGTGGACTTCCAGGACGTCATCTACTACTCCGCCCCGAAGCGGAAGCCGAAGCTGGAGAGCCTCGACGACCTCGACCCGGAGATCAAGGCGACGTTCGACAAGCTCGGCATCCCCCTCGACGAGCAGAAGGCGATGGCCGGCGTGGCCGTCGACGCGGTGTTCGACTCGGTGTCGGTCGCGACCACCTTCAAGGACAAGCTGGCCGAGCTCGGGATCGTCTTCTGCTCGTTCTCCGAGGCGGTGCGCGACCATCCGGACCTGGTGCGGAAGTACCTGGGGTCGGTGGTGCCGGCGTCGGACAACTTCTACGCGGCGCTCAACTCGGCGGTCTTCTCCGACGGCTCGTTCGCCTACGTCCCGAAGGGCGTCAAGTGCCCGATGGAGCTGTCGACCTACTTCCGCATCAACGCGGCGCAGACCGGGCAGTTCGAGCGCACGCTGCTGGTGGCCGACGAGGGCGCGTCGGTGAGCTACCTGGAAGGCTGCACGGCGCCGATGCGGGACGAGAACCAGCTCCACGCGGCGGTGGTCGAGCTGGTGGCCCTCGACGGCGCGACCATCAAGTACTCCACGGTCCAGAACTGGTACCCCGGCGACAAGGACGGCAAGGGCGGCATCTACAACTTCGTGACCAAGCGCGGGAAGGCGTCCGCGAACGCCAGGATCACCTGGACGCAGGTGGAGACCGGCTCGGCCATCACCTGGAAGTACCCGAGCTGCATCCTGCAGGGGGACAACTCGGTCGGCGAGTTCTACTCCGTCGCCGTCACCAACAACCACCAGCAGGCGGACACCGGGACGAAGATGCTGCACCTGGGGAAGAACACCCGCAGCACCATCGTCTCGAAGGGCATCTCGGCCGGCAAGGGCCAGAACACCTACCGCGGCCTCGTGCGGATCGGCAGGAACGCCAAGGGGGCGCGCAACTTCTCGCAGTGCGACTCGCTGCTGATCGGCGACCGGTGCGGCGCGCACACCTTCCCGTACCTGGAGGTGCGCAACACGTCGTCGCAGGTCGAGCACGAGGCGTCGACCTCGAAGATCGGCGAGGACCAGATCTTCTATTGCCGCCAGCGCGGCCTGTCGACCGAGGACGCGGTCAACATGATCGTCAACGGCTTCTGCAAGGACGTCTTCCGCGAGCTGCCGATGGAGTTCGCGGTCGAGGCGCAGAAGCTGCTCGGCGTCAGCCTCGAAGGCAGCGTCGGATAGAACGCCGGACCGCGCCCGCGCCGCGGCTTCCGGCGCGCCCGGCCCGGGCGCGCCGAAGGCCGGCGGGCCGGCCGGGCAGGGAGGAACGTCACACGGCATGCTCGAAGTCACGAATCTGCACGCCTCGGTCTCCGGCCGGGAAATCCTGAAGGGCGTCGACCTGGCGCTGAAAGCCGGCGAGGTGCACGCCATCATGGGGCCGAACGGCTCCGGCAAGAGCACGCTCGCCGCGGTGCTCGCCGGCCGCGAGGAGTACGAGGTGACCGCCGGCTCGGTGGCCTACGAAGGCCGGGACCTGCTGGAGATGGAGCCGGAGGAACGGGCGCGGGAGGGCGTCTTCCTCGCCTTCCAGTATCCGGTGGAGATCCCGGGGGTCAACAACGCCTACCTGCTGAAGGCGGCGCTCAACGAGGTGCGCAAGCACCGCGGCGAGCCGGAGCTGGACGCGATGGACTTCATGGCCCTGGTCCAGGAGCGGATGCAGGTGCTGCACATCGATCGGGACCTGCTGAAGCGCCCGGTCAACGAGGGCTTCTCCGGCGGCGAGAAGAAGCGCAACGAGATCTTCCAGATGGCGGTCCTCGAGCCGCGGCTGGCGATCATGGACGAGACCGACTCGGGGCTCGACATCGACGCCCTGCGGACCGTCTCGGCCGGGGTCAACGCGATGCGCGGCCCGGAGCGCGCCATCCTCGTGGTCACCCACTACCAGCGGCTGCTCGAGTACATCGTGCCGGACGTGGTCCACGTGCTGTCGGGCGGCCGCATCGTCCGGTCGGGCGGCAAGGAACTGGCGCTGGAGCTCGAGAAGAAGGGCTACGGCTGGGTCGAGGGCGCGGCCGAGCGGGTCGGCGCGTAAGCGGGGCGGTCCGATGACGACGATCACGCCCGCCGAAGCCTGGGCCGACGCCTTCGAGGCCGTCCGCCGCACCGCGCCCGACGCGATCGCCGGGTTGCGGCGCCGCGCCTTCGAGCGCTTCACCGCGCTCGGCATGCCGACCACGCGGCTGGAGGCATGGCGCTTCACCAACGTCGCGCCGATCGCCGACACCGCCTTCACGCTCGCCGAACCGGCCGAACGCGAGGCCGCCGCGGCCCATGCCGCGGCCCATGCCCTGCCCGGCGTGGGGGCCGGGCTGACGTTCATCAACGGCCGCCACGTGGCCCCGGCGTCGGACGTCTCCGCGCTGCCGGCCGGCGTGGAGGTGGCGAGCCTGGCGGACGTGCTCGCCTCGGACGCGGGCGGCGAGACCCGGGCGGCGGTCGAGGCGCGGCTGGCTTCCTGCGCGGACTTCGAGAACGAGGCGTTCACGGCGCTCAACACGGCGCTGCTGCACGACGGGGCGGTCGTGCGGGTACCGGCCGGCGCCGTGGTCGAGCAGCCGATCCAGTTGCTCTTCGTCACGTCGCCGCCTCCCGGCGGCGAACCGGTGACCACCCACCCGCGCGTGCTGATCGTGGTCGGCGAGAACGCGCGGGTGCGGGTCGCGGAGAGCCACGGCGGCGGCGGGCGGTCGCCGTACCTGACGAACACGGTGGCGGAGGTCGTCGCCGGCCCTGGCGCGGTGGTGGACCACTACAAGGTGATCCGCGAGAGTCCCGCCGGGCACCACGTCGGCGCGCTGCGCGTCCGGCTCGGCCGCGGGGCGAACTTCTCGTCCCACGCGATCACCCTCGGCGGCGCCATCGTGCGCCACGACGCGCACGCGCGGCTCGACGGCGAAGGGGCCGAATGCACGCTCAACGGCCTCTACCTGGCGGACGGCCGGCGGCTGGTCGACAACCACACGACGATCCACCACGCGAAGCCGCGCTGCTCCAGCCACGAGCTCTACAAGGGCATCCTCGACGGGGACGCCCGCGCCGTCTTCAACGGCAAGATCGTCGTCGCGCTCGACGCGCAGAAGACGGACGCGAAGCAGACCAACAAGGCGCTGCTGCTCTCCGAGGAGGCGCAGATCAACACCAAGCCGGAGCTGGAGATCTTCGCCGACGACGTCAAGTGCACGCACGGCGCCACCGTGGGGCAGCTCGACGCCGACGCGCTCTTCTACCTGCGCGCCCGCGGGCTGGGGCCGGAGCAGGCGCGCAACGTCCTGATCCACGCCTTCGCCAGCGACCTGCTGAACCACGTCGCGATCGAGCCGCTCCGCGAACGGCTCGAAGACCTGCTGCTGGCGCAGTTGCCCGGGTCGGGAGGAGGGTCGTTCCATGTGGAAGGGTGAGGGATGGCGCCGCTGAGCGCCGCCGAGGCCGCGCCGCCGCCGGCGCTCGACGTCGAGCGCGTCCGGGCGGACTTCCCGATCCTCGAGCGGAGGGTCCGCGAGCACCGCCTCGTCTATCTCGACAACGCCGCGACGACCCAGAAGCCGCGCGCCGTGCTCGACGCGCTGGCGCGCTATTACGACAGCGGCAACGCCAACATCCACCGCGGCGTCTACACGCTGAGCGAGGAGGCCACCGCCGCCTACGACGCCGCGCGCGTCAAGGTGCAGCGGTTCCTCAACGCCCGCGCCGCGCGCGAGATCGTCTTCACGCGCAACTCCACCGAGAGCATCAACCTGGTGGCGCACAGCTTCGGCCGCCGGCAGGTCGGCCCGGGCGACGAGATCCTCATCACCCACATGGAGCACCACTCGAACATCGTGCCCTGGCAGATCCTGTGCGAGCAGGTGGGGGCGCGGCTCCGGGTGGCGCCGATCGACGACAGCGGCACGCTGCAGCTCGACGCCTTCGAGCGGCTCCTCGGCCCGCGGACGAAGCTGGTGTCGGTGGTGCACCTGTCGAACTCGCTCGGCACGATCAATCCGGTGCGCGAGATCGTCGGGATGGCGAAGCGCCGCGGCGTGCCGGTGCTCATCGACGGGTCGCAGGCCGTCTACCACATGCCGGTCGACGTGCAGGCGCTCGACTGCGACTTCTACGCGTTCACCGGCCACAAGCTCTACGGGCCGACCGGTGTCGGCGTGCTCTGGGGCCGCGAGGAATGGCTGGAGCGGATGCCGCCGTACCAGGGCGGCGGCGACATGATCCGCTCGGTGACGTTCGAGAAGACCACCTACGCCGACCTGCCCCACAAGTTCGAGGCGGGCACGCCGCACGTCGCCGGCGTCATCGGCCTCGGCGCCGCCGTCGACTACCTGACGGGGGTCGGCTTCGACGCCATCGCGCCGCACGAGGCGGACCTGCTGGCCTACGGGACGGCCGCGCTCTCGGAGGTGCGGGGGCTGCGGCTGATCGGCACGGCCGCGCGCAAGGCGAGCATCCTGGCCTTCGTCATGAAGGGGGCGCACCCGCACGACGTCGGCACCATCGTCGACACCGAGGGGGTGGCCGTCCGCACCGGCCACCACTGCACGCAGCCGATCATGGACCGCTTCGGCGTGCCGGCCACGGCGCGGGCCTCGGTGGCCCTGTACAACACGCGCGCCGAGATCGACGCCCTGGTGCGCGCCCTCGGGCGCGTGCGGGAGACGTTCCCCCTATGATCGACCTGCGCGACCTCTACCAGGAGGTCATCCTCGACCACAACCGCCATCCGCGCAACTTCGGGGAGCTCGACGGCGCCGACCGGCACGCTGACGGCCACAACCCGCTCTGCGGCGACCAGCTGGCCGTCTACGTCAACCTCGACGGAGAGACCATCAGCGACGTCAGCTTCCTGGGTTCCGGCTGCGCCATCTCCAAGGCCTCGGCGTCGCTGATGACCGACGCCGTCAAGGGCCGGACGCTCGCCGAGGCGCGCCTCCTCTCCGAGCGGTTCCTGGCCCTGGTCACCGGCGACGAAGCCGCGGCCGACGCCGCGGCCCTGGGCAAGCTGGCGGTGCTGGCCGGCGTGCGCGACTTTCCCACCCGCGTCAAGTGCGCCAGCCTCGCCTGGCACACCCTGCGGGCGGCGGTCGAGGACCGCCACGAGGTGGTGTCGACGGAGTAGGCGCGGCCGGCGGCGGCGGGGTGACGGCAGTTCGTGACAGCGACTACCGCTGGTACTGCGCGAGGACGGCGGCTCCGCCCACGACGAACCCTGGTGGAGGAAGCCGGCCTGGCCCTGGTGGGAGGTGCTGCTTTGGAGTTCAGAACGTTGATCGCATCGTGGGCGGCGGCGCTGGTTCTGGTCTGCACCGTGCATGCCGCCAACGTCGCCCGGCTCGGGCAGGCGACCGTCGCATACGCCGGGGAGGGCGTCCACGTCGTGGTCGCCTACGACCACGCGCGGGCGCACCACGCGGACCGGTGGATCCTGTTCGACGTCGGGATCAGGGCGTCGCAAGGATACTGGCTGAGACCGGGCGACCTGGCGCTGCGGATGCCGGATGGAAGGGCCGTACCGCCGCCGTCGCCGGCCGAGGTGCGCCGGAACGCCGGCCCGGTCACGGCACTGTTTCAGCGGGTGAAGCCGTCCCGGACGGACACGGTCGACGACGTGTTCTCGTGCCAGCGCCTGATCGCGGCGTGCCAGCGGGTCAACTTCTGGAAGGTCCCGGTGGATCGGCATGCGCCGGTAGGCGCGCGGCACGCGGCGCGGTTCGACGTCATCTTCAAGTCTCCGGACGCCGACGGGTGGCCGGCCGGAGAGTACTCGTTGCTGATCCACGGAAAGCCTGGAGTCGTGTGCGTGCCGCTGCATTTCGTTTGAGACGCGCGTCGACAAGCGATCGCGGTAACGTCCGAGCACTCGTTCCGGCGGCGCCGGGCGCGCGCACGGTGCGCCCACCGTGCCTGCTCCAGCCGGCGGCCGGCGGACGCCGGGCGCCTCAGACGAACTCCGTGCCCCCCTTGCGGGTCAGGTAGTCGCCGGAGACGCTCTTCAGGATGACCCGCCCGAACTCGGCGGACTCCCGTTCGGCGGCGGGCCGCACCACGACGCCCTCGCGCAGGTGCTTGCCGCCGAGGGCGGTCGCGCCGTCGGTCTGCCCGCTCAGCACGGCGGCGCTGAACGGCCCGCGGTAGAGGACGGGGACCAGCGGGAACAGGTCGCCGAGCGCCGTCTCCATCTCCTCCGGCGCGAGGTAGCGGCCCTGCCGCGGCTCGCCGACGTAGGCGTCGAACACCCGGAACGCGGGGTTGGGTTCGCCGTAGTGCAGGTCCTGCACGCCCCGGCCGTACACCTCGCCGAGGACGTAGAAGGGCTGGTCCGCGCCGGCTAGGCGGCCGCGCGCCGTCTCGAACGCGGCCTCGTGGGCGCGCCACGTGCGCACGTAGAGGTTCTTCACGTTCTCCTCGTTCAGGATCAGCGCCATGCCGCGGTCGGACATGCCCTTGGACGTGACGATCGCGCCGTGGTCGGGATGCCAGCCCAGGCAGCACCAGGTGCCGTGCAGCTTCTCGGTGACGACCACCGGTTCGCCCTCCCGCAGCTCGTCCGGATACTTCTTGACGTTCTCAATGTCGTAGTGCAGCGTCGCCCCGTGCACCGCCCGCACCTCGCCCTGCATGGCGATGGGGATCGGCGGTTCGTACTTGACCAGCTCCAGCAGCTCGGTCACGTCGTCGCCCTCGGCCACCGCCCGACCGCGGATCTCGCCGTCCCGCACGGGATAGACGAGGCCCTGCGACAGTGCGCCCCGCAGCTTGACGGCCTTGACCCGGTTCTTGCGGCTGCCGGCCAGCTTGCCTTCGAGGCCCAGCTCGGCGATCAGCCAGTCGGGGCAGACCGCCCCTTCGGGAACGTAGGCGGCGAGGTCGCCGTCGGCGAACGACCCCTTGCCGACGACGCAGCGGAAACCGCCGACCGCGGCCAGCTCCAGCCGGTCGGCGTTGGGGTGCGGTTCGATGCGCAGGCGGTGGACTTTGGATTCGAAGACGGCCATCGTGTGCTCCCGTCGGGTCGAAAAAGGACATTATCCCCGATCCGGGCGGGCGGCCGCGGACGAGCGCGCCGTGCGCCGTGCGTTGACGCCGCCACGAGGGCTCCGTACCATCGAGGGCGGACGAGATTGCCACGATGGCTTCCGACGCGCCCCGCAATCCCTTCGCTCCCGGCCCGGGGACCAGCCCGCCCGTGCTGGCCGGGCGCGAGGCCGAGCGACGCCGGTTGCAGGCCATCGTCGAGGACCTTCACGCCCGTTGCTCCGGCCCCGTTCATCTGCTGCAGGCGCCGCGCGGGATGGGCAAGACCGTGTTGCTGCGGGACCTGCAGCAGGCGGCCCCGGCGGCCGTCCACTGGATGACCGGCGCCGATCTGTCCGATCTGCCGTGTCTCGCCCGCGAGCTGGCCGACCCGGCCGGCCGTGCGGCGCTCGACGTCGCCGGCGCCGCGGCCGGCGTCCCGGGCGTGCAGCGGCGCGCTCCGGACCTTTCCTGGTGGAAGCAGAAGATCAAGACCCGGTTGCGCGGCGGGCGGGAACCGCGCCGGATTCTGGACCGCGCCGGCATCGCCCCCGACGACGCCGGCCTGGCCAAGGGGATCATTGCCGGCAACGGCTTCCTGACGCGGAGCGGGGACGACTGGCGCGCGGGCATCCCGTCCCTGGCCGACTACGTGCGGCGCCACCCGCGATGACGAACCGCTTCTCGGCCTCGGTCATCCGATCGTCACGGTCCTGGCCCACCTCCGCGCCGCCTCGACGAAACAGCCCCCGAAGAGCGTGGAGTCGCGCTCGCGGCCGTTACGGGCCGCGGTCATGACGACGTTCCCGCGCCAGACGGCGAGCGAGGAGGGACCGCTCGCGCCGGCCGTGGAATGAGCGGAGTGTGCCACCGAGGCTGCTAGAATGGATCCGCCTCGCGGCCCGCGCGTCCGTCCGCGGCGCGCCGCCCACGACGGCGCGATTCTTGCTCTCAGGTTCACCCGTGACCAGACCGCCCCGGCCGCGCGCCGGCGAGCCCCCGGCGCCGGGATCGACCGAGCATCTCGACCGGTTGAAGGCGCTGCTGCGCGAGATGTTCCATCTCGACCGCGGCGATCTGGACTTCGGCCTGTACCGGATCATGAACCTGAAGGCGGCGGAGGTCGCGCGGTTCCTCGACCACGACCTGCTGCCGCAGGTGAAGACGAAGCTCAACCTGACCACCGCCGAGGAACGGGCCGCGCTGGAGAGGGATCTGGAAGAAGCGAACAAGGCGGCTTCGAAACTGTGGATCGACCCCGAGGTCGACACGCCGCCCGCGATCACCGAGATGAACCGGCGGCTCACCGCGATGAAGAAGGACGCGGACGCCGAGGCCGACGTCTACAACCACCTCGCCGCCTTCTTCGGCCGCTACTACGGCGACGGCGACTTCGTCTCGCAGCGCCGCTATTCCAGCGGCGGCCGGTCCGCCTACCTCCTGCCCCACGACGGCGAGGAAGTGAAGCTCCACTGGGCGAACGCGGAGCAGTACTACGTCAAGACGACGGAGAACTACGCCAGCTACGTCTTCACCGTCGACGCCGGCGGCGGCGCGCGGCGCGTCCGGTTCGAGATCGCGGCGGCCGACAACGAGACGGACAACGTCAAGGAGGCGAACGGCCGGCAGCGCCGCTTCGTGCTCGCGGGCGGCGGGCGGGCCGCCGCCGTCGAGGAGGACGACCTGGTCGTCCGCTTCGCGCACCGGCCGCTGACGGACGGCGAAAAGAAGCGCTGGCCGGGCAACGGCGGCACGCAGCAGGGGCGCATCGACCGGACGACGGCGGAGCGGGTCCTGGCCGCGGCGCCGCCCGACTGGCGCGTTCCGCTGTCCGCGCCCGCCCCGACCGACGCCGACGGCGAGCGCACGCTGCTGGCGCGGCACGTCGAGCGCTACACGGCGAAGAACAGCTTCGACTACTTCATCCACAAGGACCTCGGCGGCTTCCTGCGCCGCGAGCTCGACCTGTACCTGAGCACCGACGTGCTGAACCTCGACGACCTGGATCGGGGCGACGCCGTCCGGCTGGACCGCGCCCTGGCGCGCGTGAAGGCCGTCCGGCACGTCGGCCGGAAGATCATCGACTTCCTGGCGCAACTCGAGGACTTCCAGAAGCGGCTCTGGCTCAAGAAGAAGTTCGTCCTGGAGACCCACTGGTGCGTCACCCTGGACCGCGTGCCGGAAGCGCTCCACCCCGAGATCGCCCTGAACGCCGCGCAGCGCGCGGAGTGGGCCGCGCTGTTCGCCGCGGACGAGATCGCGGGCGACCTGACCAACGGCGGCGCGGCCTGGAGCGATCCGCCGAGCCCGGAGTTCCTGGAGGCCAACCCGTACCTCGTGGTCGACACGCGGCACTTCGACCGCGGCTTCACCGACCGCCTGCTGGCCGCGCTGTCCGACGCCGGCCCGCTCGACGAGCAGACCGACGGCCTGCTGGTCCACGGCGAGAACTTCCAGGCGTTGAACCTGCTGCAGGCGCGCTACCGGGGGCGGGTGAAGTGCGTGTACATCGATCCGCCGTACAACACCGATGCTTCGGCGATTCTCTACAAGAACAATTACAAGCACTCGTCATGGTTGTCGTTGATGAGCGGTGGACTGGCGTTGGCTCGCGGCTGCATGACCCGCGACGGAGTTCTGTGCGCGGCGATCGACGACGAAGAAGTCTCCCTGCTGCGGATGAGGGCGCAGGATCTGTTCGAGAAGGAATTGGGGATCGTCGTCGTGCGGTCGAACCCCGCCGGACGTAAATCGACGGAACAGTTCTCGCCGTCCCACGAGTACGCAATCTTCTACGGCAACGGCGACGCCGTTCCGGGAACGCTCGCCAAGACGGAAAGCGAGATTGCACGCTACCCCCTCGTGGACGAGGCGGGCGGAAGGTACGCATGGAACAATCTGATTCGACACGGATCGGGCGACCGGCGGCAGGATCGGCCGACGATGTTCTACCCGATTTACGTCAATGCGGAGGACGCGCTTCGCGTGCCGTCGATGAGATGGAATCCGGACGGACAGGAATACGACGTCCTCGAGGAGCCGGCGGAAGATGAAATCGCCGTATGGCCGATCCGGGTCGAAGACGGCGAAAGGATGGAGAAACGCTGGCACCGCGGTCCGGATCGTGTTTCGAGCCAGCCGTCGCACTACCGGGTTCGCCGGAATGGGAACGGCGGCGAAATCTGCATCGACTTCAAGATACACATGGACGTCGAATCCCTGCCGCGAACGTGGTGGGACGATGCGCGGTACGCATCCGCGAACCTCGGCGCGAAGGCGTTGAAGGATCTGTTCGGAGAAAAGGACTTCGATTTCGCCAAGGCGGTCGGCCTCGTCGAAGACTGCCTGCGGGCGTCTCGTTGCGGCCCGGACGCCGTCGCGCTCGATTTCTTCGCGGGCGCCGGCACGACCGGTCATGCCGTCATCAACCTCAATCGGGTCGACGGCGAACGGCGCAAGTACATCCTCGTCGAGGTCGGTCATCATTTCGACACGGTGCTGCTGCCGCGCATGAAGAAGGTCGTCCACTCGCCGGACTGGAAAGAAGGGCGGCCGATTTCCCGTGACGGCGTGACTCAATGTTTCCAGTACGTCCGCCTGGAATCCTACGAGGACACGATGGACGGCCTCGTCGTGGCGCCGCCGTCGGACGAGCGGAACGAACTGCTGGCCAGGTATCCCGAAATGGCGGAGGACTACCGGCTGCGCTACGCGCTCGGCGTCGAGACGGCCGGCAGCGCGTCCCTGCTCGGCCAGGAGCTCCGGGATCCCTTCGCCCACACCCTCTCGGTCGTGCGCGACGGCGTGCGGCGGGAGGTCCCGGTCGATCTGCCGGAGACGTTCAACTACCTGCTCGGCCTGCGCGTGGAGTCCCGCCGCCGCATCGACGGCGTGCTCGCGGTCACCGGGACCGACGCCGAGGAACGGAAGTGCCTGATCCTCTGGCGCAACGTGGACCAGACGGACCACGCCGCGCTCGACGCCTGGTTCGACCGCCACCGGGAGCGCTTCGCGGGATCGTTCGAACGCATCTGGGTCAACGGCGACCACACGCTCGAAGCCATGCAGCGAGACGGCGACACCTGGACCGCCGAGACTATCGAACCCGCCTTTCGCGAGCTGATGTTCGGAGAATCCGATTCGGGATGATTCAAAGCTTCAAAGACCGAGAGACGAGGCGATTCTTCGAGGGTAGGCGGGTGCAGAGTTTCCATGGCTTTGAGAATCAGGCCGCGCGCAGGCTCGCGATCCTTGACAGTGCGGAATCGCTGCATGACTTGGCCGCCTTGCACGGCAACCGCCTGGAATCCTTGTCCGGCGACCGGGCCGTGCAGTACAGCGTTCGAATCAACCGGCAGTGGCGGTTGTGTTTTCGGTGGCGGGACGACGGCCCCCATGAAGTAGAGATCGTAGACTATCACTCATGAGGAGATGACCGCCGTGATCAAGAACAACATGCGTCCGGTCCACCCCGGCGAGGTCCTGCACGACGAGCTCGACGCGTTGCGGATGTCCGTGAAGGCGTTCGCGGAGGCGCTGGACGTGTCGAGCGGCCGGATCGCGGCGATACTGAACGGGCGGCGCGGCGTCACCGCGGACACGGCCCTGCGCCTAGCGCGCTATCTCGGCACCACGGCGGAGTTCTGGATGAACCTGCAGAAGACGTTCGAGCTGCGCACGGCCGAGACGAAGACGGGCAAGCGGATCGCGGATCGCGTGAAACCGCGGCGCGCGGCGTGAAGACCGATGGGGACGAGGCGGACAAGCCGGACCGCGCGGCTCGATGACCGTCTCGTCCTGCTCCGCTTCGTCTGCCGGGAGTTCGGCCACGACGGCCTGGACGAGATGTTCGGGCGGCTGCGGCCCGCGCGGGGAGAGATCGCGGCGGGCGGCGAGAGCGACTACGTGGAGGCGCTGGCGCCCTTGCCCGCCGTCGCCAGGGTCGCCCCGGGCCGGCTCGCCGAGTACGACGCGGCCATCCTGGCCTGCAGCCGCCGGCTGCGGATGACCGGCGAGGACGGCCGCACCTGGAAGCCCCACCAGTACCTCGCCCTGCTGTTCACCGAGCACTACCTGCGGCGCTGGTTCGACGACGTCGAGGCGTTGCGGGCCGACCTGAACCGCTCGAAGCGGCTGCAGGGTCTGCGCCTGGACCTGCCGGACTACGAGCCGGACGACCTGCGCGTGCTCGCCTTCCAGAGCGCCACCGGCTCGGGGAAGACGCTGCTGATGCACGCCCACGTGCTGCAGTACCGGCGGCATCTCGAGCGCGCCGGCGGGCGGCTGAACAACATCGTGCTGCTGACGCCGAACGAGCAAATGTCGGCGCAGCACGAGCGCGACCTGCGGGCCAGCGGCCTGCGCGCGCGGCGGTTCTCCAGCGGCGCGGCGGCCGACCTGTTCTCGCCGATCGAGATCATCGACCTGAACAAGCTGGCCGAGAAGAAGGGGGTCAAGCGGGTCGCGGTCTCGGACTTCGGCGGCGACAACCTGGTGCTGGTCGACGAAGGGCACCTCGGCGCGTCCGGCAAGGTGTGGCGCGAGCGCCGGAAGGAGCTGTCGCGCGGCGGGTTCACGTTCGAGTACTCCGCCACCTTCAACCAGGTGACGGGCGGCAAGGACCCCGACCTGCTGCGCGCCTACGGCAAGTGCCTGTTGTTCGACTACCCCTACCGGCGCTTCCACGCCGACGGCTACGGCAAGGACTACGCCATCCTGAACCTGCCGGGCGGCGCGCAGGACGACAACGCCGACGCGTACCTGCTCGGCTGCCTGCTGACCTTCCACCAGCAGTGCCGGCTCTGGCGCGACCGCGGCGCGCGCTGGCGGGCGTTCAACCCGGCGAAGCCGCTGTGGGTGCTGCTCGGCAAGACGGTCTCGGGATCGAGCAAGGCGGACCGCGCGACCCGTTCCGACGTGGTCCGCATCCTGAACTTCCTGGGCTGGGTGCTGGCGCACGGAGACGCGGTGCGGCCGATGATCGGACGCCTGCTCGCGGGGCGGTCCGGCCTGCTGGACGAATCGGGCCGCGACTTCTTCGCCGGCCGCCTGGGACATCTGCCGCGGGACGCCGGCCTCGTCTACGCCGACCTGCTCGACACGCTGTTCCACGGCGCGGGGCGGCTGCACGTCGTCTACCTGACCGCCGGCGAGGGCGAGCTGCACCTGCGGACCGCCGACCACGACCCGTTCGGCGTGGTCAACGTGGGCGACTCGGCGGGGCTCCACAAGCTGCTGCTCGAAGCCGGCAACCCCGACTTCGACGTCGACCGCGAGATGGGCTTCGCGAAGCGGTTGTTCGCGGACGTCGACCGGCCCGGCTCGCCGGTGAACGTCGTCGTCGGGGCGCGGCGCTTCATCGCCGGCTGGAACTCGTGGCGCGTCAGCACGATGGGGCTGATGCACGTCGGCGTCGGCGAGGGGCCGGAGATCATCCAGATGTTCGGGCGCGGCGTGCGGCTGCAAGGCTGGAACACGAGCCTGAAGCGCCACCGCGAGAGCGAGGCCCCGACGCCCCCGGACGGCGAGATGCTGGCGGAGCTGGAGACGCTCTACGTCTTCGGCCTGCGCGCCAACTACATGCGGACCTTCCGCGAGCTGCTGCGGAACGAAGGGGTGCGCGCCGAGCGGGAGACGGTCTCGCTGCCGGTCACCTGGAACTTCGCGCGCAAGACCGACCTGAAGCTGATCCGGCTGCGGGACGACGCGCGCTACGACCGTTCCGCCGAGCGCCTCGTCCTTCCGGGCCCCGGCGAAGCCGGCCTGCCGCTGGTCGCGCTGGACCTCTACTCGCGTCTCCAGTCCGAGACGTCCGGGGCCGGCGGGTCCCGGGAAGAGGCGCGGAAGCAGCGGGTCAGCCTGGCCCCGCACGCGGCGCTGTTCGACGCCGCGCGCGTCCACGAGCGGCTGCTGCGCCGCAAGCGGCGGCGCGGCTGGAGCAACCTGGCCGTCGAGCGGCGCACCGTGGAGCGGCTGCTGCGCAGCGGCGACTGGTACGAACTGCTCCTGCCGCCGGAGCGGTCGGACCCTGCCCTTTTCCGGGACGTGCGCCGGCTGGAGGAGATCGCCCTCGATCTGCTCACCGAGTACGCCGACCGTTTCTGGCGCCGGGAGCGCCGACGCTGGGAGCACGGCCGGATCGAGATCGTCACCCTGGACGAGGACGATCCGAACCGCGTCCGGTCCTGGGAGCTGTCCGTGGACGCCCGGGCGGACACGCTGGTCGAGGACGCCCGCTGGCTGGCCGGCAAGCTGCGGGATGGCCCGCTCGACGACCCGAAGTACTGGCACGGCGGCCTGCAGGTCGGCGTCGACCGCACGCGGGCGCACGCGTACGAACCGCTGCTGCACGTCCGCGAGGACCGCGTCGTCACGGTGCGGCCGGTCCCCCTGGACGAAAACGAGCGGCGGGTCGTCGAAGGGCTGGAGCGCATCGCCCGCCGCGGCGCCGACTGCCTCCGGGGGCGGGAGCTGTTCCTGATCCGCAACCTGACGCGCGGCCGGGGCGTGTCGTTCTTCGACGACTTCGGCTACTACCCGGACTTCATCGTCTGGTTGAAGGACGGCGGCGGGCAGCACGTCCTGTTCCTCGACCCGAAGGGGCTGAGCCGGTTCGGCGCCCGGGAACGCCGCAAGGTGGCGCTGCACCGCGAGATCCGGGAACTGGAGCGCCGGCTGCACCGGGACGACCCGAACCTGCGCCTGCGCGCCTGCGTCCTGTCCGTCACGCCCGCGTCGGCGATCGACGGCGGCAAGCGATCCGTCGCCGACTGGCGGACGGACGGCGTGTACTTCCTGGACGATCGCGGCTGCCTGGAGCAGGTCATCCGCGACGCGCTGGAACCCGCGGCCGGCGGCTGAACCGCCCTTTCCGGGTCACCCCGGTTGCCTCCGCGCTTTCCTCCTGGATTCGTTGCCGAGCGAAGATGGCGCTCCCCGTCGAAGGCGACTCCCCTGACGGTTCCTTCCCGGCGGAGCACTGGCGGCATCCGCGGACGTCGAACCTGATCGAATCGCCGTTCGCGACGGTCCGGCTGCGGCAGCGTGTGACGAAGGGGCCGGCTCCCGGACCAAGGGACTGCTGATGGCGTTCAAGCTGCTGGAGATGGCGCAGCGGCGGTGGCGCCGGCTGAACGGGCGCGCCTGCTGCCTCTGGTGCGGGCCGGTGTGAAGTTCGTGGACGGCCGGCCGGAGGCACGCGGCAAGACGGAGACGGAGGTTCGGAAGGAGGCCGCCTGACTCACGCCAGAACCCCGATCCACAACATTGACAATATCTCCCATCGGGGATTGATGGGAGCCGTGAGTCAGGAAATTCTAGCGACTTCGCTAGTCGTGCTGGAAGACAATAGGTTCCCGGTGTCCCGCCGCGCGCAGGGCCGCGACGCGCTTGCGCAGCTTCCGGAAGCGGTCCGACGCCGGATTGCATGACAGCAGGTACTCGCTCGCGTCGGCGAGCAACTCGTGCAACGGATCGGCGACCGCCGCCGGCGGCAGTCGGCTGAAGCCGGAAGCGGACTCCGCGAAGTCGACGTGCTCCGGCATGCCGGCGGTGCGCGTCGGTCCCCAGGAGACCTCCACGTGGTCCCGCAGACGCCTCACCACGACGTCGGGGAACAACCCTCCGTGGCTCGCCGCCCGCAACGCATGGCGCATCCACCATGCCTGCCAGGCCTCGTCCCAGCCGCGGGCCTGCCGCTCGTCGTTTTCGATCGCCGCCGGCGGGAACCTAGTCGCCCGCAACGACGCCCAGGCGGTGTCGCCGAGGTTCCGCGCCGGCAGGCGTTCTTCGTGAAGCAGGGGATTCCAATGCTCCACGAACCACTCGATCAGCGGGAGCAGGTACCAGTGCGCGGATTCGATGCGCGCGCCCGCTTCCCGATGCGCGCACAGGTTCCGGCCTTCCACCCAGATCTGGAAACCGCCCCAGGACAGACCGACGTCGGGGTCGGCGGCCTGTCCGACGTCGGGGTCACGGGCGAACGCCAGCTTCAGCGCGAAGGCGCCGGTGTCCCCGGCGAGCCGCTCCCAGCGGGTGCTCATCAAGTCACCGATCAGTCCCAGTGTTCCCGAACGTCCCTCCGGCGGACGCGGCCTTCGCCGACCCATCTGCGCCGGAGAGGTTCCGGAACCTGGACCCAGCCGACGGGGTATCCATGCCAGACGTCCGGGCCGTGCCGCCGCGCGCAGTACGCGCGGCCTTCGTGAACGGCGTACCGCGCGTCATCGACCGGCGCACTCTCGTCGAGCAGGCGCTGCGCGGCGTGGCGATTCACCCTCGCCGGGCAGAGCGCTCCCCGGCGTCCCGGCTGCCACGGCTCCTTGTGCTTGACGCTTCCTTCGTAGCGCATGGGTGCTGTCGGCTGGCCCCGGTCGGCGCGTCGCTGTTCCGGCGGGAACGACGCATCGTACAGCATGCGCCGGACGTAGCAGGCTGCCGTCGGTTGCCGTACACGACAACGGCGGAACGATGGGTTCGGTCAACGCGGAGATCGAAATCGCCCACGGGTAAGGATTCCGAAACGCGCGTCGGCCCCCGGCAGGTCACGGCGCGAGGACCGCGTCGAGAATTGGCGCGTTCCACCAACGCCGCGTCGGCCGGCCGGTCAGAACCTGCCTTCCCGGACGCTCGCGCCGCCGGTCAGCGTCTTCACCACCTTCGGGAACGCCGGCTCGTTCTCCGGCCGGAAACCTTTCTTCCACGACTTCTGCGCCACGCTGTCCAGGCCCGCCAGCTTGCGGGCGCCGTCGAGCGCGCGCCGATCTTCGGCGTAGTACTCGAACCACGGCAGACCCGCCGCCGAGTACTCCGCCGCGGCCGGCGGCCGGTGCGGCGGTTCGGCGCCGGTGACGTGGAGGAACTGGACGCTGTTCAGCACGTGCACGAAGCAGCGCGAGCGCGCCGACTGCTCCCAGGCATCCAGGCCGTGCGGGTCCTCGTAGACCTCCTGGCGCATGAGGCCGCCGGGCGCGAACCCCATGTCCGCCATCCGGCAGACAGCTTCCTCGGCGCCCGCATGGAAAGCGCGCCGCCGGCTCTGCAGGGCGTCCCAGGCCGGGCGTTTCATCGGGCAGACCGCGATCTGCAGCCCCCCGTGGCGCGCCTCGCCGGTCAGTTGCTCCTCGGCCGTGTATCCCTCGCCGAGCCGCATGGCGACGAACTGCCGGATCAGCCCCTTCCGCACGCAGAACCCGTCGAGCCACGGTTGTTCGGGGACGACGAGGTAGTCCTGCGGGTCGCCCGACAGGGCGTTCTTCCAGCCGTCTCCGGTCAGCGCGTCGATCTTCCCGGCCGCCACCTTGACCGCCATCGGATACGCGCCGTCGAACCCGATCCACGTCGCCTCCGACTGGTGCATCGGCAGGAAGACGCCGCCGTGTTCGCGCCAGGCGTCCGGGACCCGGTCGGCGTGGTCGTCCACGTGCCGCAGGGGGAAGTGGCCGAGTCCCGGCGGCAGCGGGTAGTCCCGGTTGTCGTCCGGGATGCGCAGCGTGCGCTGGAACGCGATCCGGCACGTCGCGTCGGGATGCACGTCCGGGAACCGGAACACCAACTGGTCGTCGTCAAGCGTGATCACGTTCTGTCCGCCTTTCCTCGATCCGTCGTGGGCCATCGTGCTCGCACCGCGCGGCGCCCACCCAACCGCGCGGATGCCGTTCGCCCCGGCCGCGGCGAACGGCGCCGCCGCGGTCGAACGGCGCGCCGTCCGCCGCCCGCGCGCCTGCCGGTCCGCCCGCCTACCATTCGCCGTCCCGGACTTCCCGCACGACACGCAGGATCGCGTGGTCCGGCGCCTCCCGCAGTTGCCGCAACAGCTCCGCGAACAGGCGCGGCCGGCGCAGGATGATCTCGCGCAGGTCGCTCGACACCTTGCCCGCCAGCGCCAGCAGCACGTCCGGGTCCTCGCCGATCTCCGCCGCCAGCCGCCGGGTGGTCGCCTCGGACGGAGGCGGCGCGACGCCGCGCTCGATCTTGCTCAGGTACGCCGGCTCCACGCCGATGCGCCGGGCGACCTGCCGGACCGAGAAGGCCCGGTCGCGGAGCCGGGCGTCCTCGCGGAGCGTTCGGACGTGACTCCCGAATGTCATGTGTCCTACATGATACACAATCGAGCGACAACCGCCAACGGCGGCGGTCGGCGGCCACTGGCCCCGGCCGCCGCGTCGCTGTTCCGGCGGGGACGACGCATGCGCCGGACGGCACACGGAGAACGTGCGACAATCGGCCCGTGCGCGTCTTCAACGTGGCCGGGCCGGTTCGCGCGAGGCGCACGCGCAGACCGGCAAGCGCATCGACGACCTGCGCGCAACCGTGGTTGCCCTCGTTCCGCGAGCGGCGGCCGAGCCGGTCGCCGAGCGGTATTTCGGTTTCCGCGATCGCGCCGCCGGCGTGCGCTTCCGTCTTCTCCCGGCGAGCCGGGAGAGCGCCGGCGAGTCGCGGTTCTCCGGGTGTCGGCCGGGGCCGGTGAATCCGCCCATCGGACCATGAGCGCGGCGCGAGCCGAACGAACCGCCATCCGGCGGAACGCGCTGTCCCGCCCGGTGGCCGTCGCCCTCGACGACGGGCTCGTGCGCCCGGACCGCACCTTCTTCGACTACGGCTGCGGCCGCGGGGACGACCTGTTGCGGCTGCACCGGATGGGGGTCCCCGTATCCGGCTGGGACCCGGCGTTCTTCCCCGACGAAGAGCGCGCCGCGGCGGACGTCGTCAACCTCGGCTACGTCGTCAACGTCATCGAGGACCGGGACGAGCGGGCGGTCGTCCTCGCCGCCGCGTGGGACCTCGCCCGCAAGGTCCTCGTCGTGTCCGCGCGCCTCGACTGGGAGGCGGCCGACGCCGCGGTCGACTTCCAGGGCGACGGGATCGTGACCGGCCGGCGCACCTTCCAGAAGTTCTTCCGGCACGAAGAACTCCGGGCGTGGATCGAGCAGGTGCTCCACCGGAACCCCGTCGCCGCGGCGCCGGGCGTCTTCTACGTGTTCCGCGACGAGGCCGACGTCCAGTCGTTCGCCGTGAACCGCGTCTCCCGGCGCCGGCCGATCCCGGACGCCGACGACAGTCAGGCCATCGTCGCCGGCCACCGGGAACTGATCGAGCCGCTGGCGGCGTTCGTCACCGGGCGCGGACGTCTTCCCGCCGCCGGCGAACTGCCGGCGGCGCCGCAACTGGCGCGGACCTTCGGCAGCGTCGCCCGCGCGTTCTCCCTGCTCCGCCGGGCCACCGGCGCCGGCCGCTGGGACCGCATCCGGCGGGAACGGCGCGACGACGTCCTCGCGTACCTGGCCCTGGCCGCCTTTCCGAAGCGGCCCCGCTTCGGCGCGCTGCCCGAGGCGACGCGGCACGACGTCCGGGCCTTCTTCGGGTCCTACCGGTCCGGCTGCGCCGAGGCCGACGCCCTGCTGTTCTCCGCCGGCGACCAGGACGCCGTCGACCGCGCGTGCCGCGGCGCGGGCGTCGGCAAGCTGCTGCCGGACGCCCTCTACGTCCACCACACCGCGGTCGAGCGCCTGCCGCCGCTGCTGCGGGTCTACGAAGGCTGCGGGCGGCAACTCGCGGGGGCCGTCGAAGGGTTGACGCTCGTCAAGCTCGCCCGCCGCCGCGCGCGGGTGTCGTACCTGGTCTACGAGGACTTCGACCGCCGCGCGCACCCCGCGTTGCGGGAGGCGTTCGTCGCCGACCTGCGCCGGCTCGACCTGCACCGCCGCGACTACCGGCGCTCGGCGAATCCGCCGATCCTGCACCGCAAGGAACGGTTCGTGGCGGACACCTATCCCGCCCGCGGCCGCTTCGCGCGCCTGACCGCCCGCGAGGAGCGCCTGGGGCTGCTGGAGGCCGGCAGCGCAATCGGCACGCGGGACGGGTGGCGGGCGGTGCTGGCCGCCCGCGGGGTGTCGATCCGCGGACACCGGGTCGTGCGCGGCGGGGAGTGAACGCCGCGGCGGGGAGGACGTTCCCGCGGCATCGTTCTTGCTTCGGTTCGTTCGACAAGGAGGCAGGCCGGGACCGGCCCCACCGGCAGGATTTGAAAAAACGGGCCGGGCCGGCCTACGATGCCGATGATGGACTGGACGATGATCGGCGGTTTCGTCGCGCTGGCGGCTCTCGTGGTCGGGCTGTTCCGGGACGTCAAGGGCGACGTGCGGGCGGTCAGGGTGGACATCGGCAAGCGATTCGACGACTCGCGCGAAGCCCTCGCGCAAACCAACAAGCGCATCGACGACTTCCGCGCGGAGAATCGCGAGGCCCACGCGCAGACCAACAAGCGCATCGCCGACCTGCGTTCCGACGTGGGCGAACGCTTTGACGAGAGTCGCGAAGCCCTCGCGCAAACCAACAAGCGCATCGACGACCTGCGTTCCGACATGGGCGGCCTGCGTTCCGACGTGGGCGAACGCTTCGACGACCTACGCGCGGAGAATCGCGAGGCCCACACGCAGACCAACAAGCGGATCGACGACCTGCGCGCGGAGAATCGCGAGGCCCACACGCAGACCAACAAGCGGATCGACGACCTGCGCGCGGAGAATCGCGAGGCCCACACGCAGACCAACAAGCGGATCGACGACCTGCGCGCGGAAAATCGCGAGGCGCACGCGCAGACCAACAAGCGGATCGACGACCTGCGCGCGGAGAACCGCGAGGCGCACGCGCAGACCGGCAAGCGCATCGACGACTTCCGCGCAACCGTGGTCGCCGTCGTTCCGCGGGCCGCGGCCGAGACGGCTCCCCGGGGGTAGGGATAGAACGATCGCGGCCTCGACGAGAGCCTCGTCGAGGCCCACGGCCCCCCGGGGGTAGGGACAGAACCCCGGCGGCGGGCCGCGACCCGCCGCCGGGTCAGGCCAGCGCCGGCAGGTCCCGGTCCCGCTCCCCTTCCGGAAACTGTCGGCGGTACTCCTCCAGCAGCTCGGCCCGCCGCTCGTCCGTGACGCGCTCCCCGGCCGCCCAGGCGATCAGCGCCGTCGCCAGCTTGCGGTTCTTCGTGATGATCCTCCCGTCCGTCCCGCCGCTCCACAGGACGCGCTGCCACTTGTCGAGGTTCTCTTCCGTCATGCTCCACGGCAGGCGGTTCAGCCGCCCGCAGGCGTCCTCGGCGCTCATGTTCGTGGGCGCGCCGGTGAGCCGCACGAACGCGCGCACCAGGCACTCCTGCGCCACCGGCTTGCCGAGCAGGTTGGCCCCGCGGATCTCCCGGCGCCTGGCGTCGCCGGATGCCTCCTTGTCGTCGAGCGCGTCCGCGAACACCTCGATCCCCTCCAGCACGGTCCTCCAGACGTCCAGGACCTTCTTCCGGAACAGCCGCTGCTTCGCCGTGTCCGGCAGGTGGGTCTTGTCCAGCTTCCCTTCCGCGAAGGTGCTTCTGACGATCTCCTCGTTGCAGTTGTAGAGGATCGCGAGCGTCGTGAACTCCGCGTCCTTCGGCCGCAGCGTGTTGCTGGTGAACTTCGCCAGCCGCCCGCCGATCAGCTCGTTGGCGACCTCGCGGGTCAGGACGGCCAGAATGTCGTCGTCGTCGGTGACGTAGTTCTGGCCCGTCGTCGTGGTCTTGGCGTAGCGGTTGACCTTGGTGAAGATCTTGCGCGCCTTCTTTCCCTCGTAGGCTACCAGAATGACCGTGACGTCCTCCTGGGCGAGGTCCGTGCACGGCGTGAGGTCGTCGATAGGCCGGTCCTTCTGGTCGCGGCCCGTCATGGCGAACTGAATGGCCTTCAGGCGGTGCTGGCCATCCAGCGGGACCATCAGCTCGCCGCCCGTGAACGTGAGGAACCCCATGTTCGCCGCCGCCGCGCGGTACAGGCCGGGGAGGCCCTTCGTCGTGATGTCCGCCAGCGGTTCGAACGACACCGACTCGCCGAAGTTCATCGCCGCCACGATCAACGCGCCGAAGAAGCGGGAGTCGTCCTTCGCCAGATACGGTGCGATCCGCGACTTGATCCCGTGGTAGTCGATCCGACGCTGGTAGCGTTCTTCAACGGACTCGTCGTCCCATCCCTTCATTTCCCTGGGGATTCTGACCCTCGAGACGAGCTCCTCGGCCTTCATGGACAGGACGTAGTAGTCCGTGTCGCCCAGCCGGCCTCTCATCGCCACGCACATGGTCGCCATTCGTTATCCTCCGGATTAGTAACGCTGCTCCTTCAGCGGGGCGGGGCCAGGTAGCGTTCCCCGTCCCATTCGGGAGCCTGCTGGTTCTGTTTGACGCGCAAACGCTGCACCTGCAAGGCGGAATAACAGTCGTCGAGATCCAGTGTCGGCGGAGTGACGCCGGAGGTGACACCCGGCAGGCTCGCCGCGGCCTCCAGCGCGAAGCGATCCGCGATCGGCGGGTTCGTTTCGTCTCGATACGCGGCGTTCCACCAGGTCAGAATCCGATCCTGCGCGGATCGCAGCAATCGATCCGCCGGCAGCCGGCCGCGTTTTTCGTGCTGATTGACGCTCCGGTGGGAGGGCATCAGGTTCCAGAGATCGCCGCATGGCCAGATCGCCCAGGGAAAGCAATGATCGATGTCGAGGGTGCGCGCCGACAGGCGTCTGCCGCTCCAGACGCAGTGCAGGCGCCGCGCCGCGAGCAGCCGTTCGGCCTGCGCACGGGCGACGCGCACGTCGCGCGTCGGTTCCGACCACGTCAAGGCGGCGGCGAGCACGGCGTCGTCGAGCCGCCGACTCTGTCGCTCGGCGTACGATTTCATCAAACGAATCCACTCCGTGATCAGCGCGGGCTCGATCCACGCGCTGAAACGTTGAACCGCCGCCCACAGGTGCGCCGGAACGCGCATCACACCGAAGGCGGCCAGGTACTCCTCGTCCAACCGGACGTGCGGGGGCGCGGCCCCGACTTTCGTGACCGGGCCGTGGACGGGCAGGATGGGACGCTTCGGGCCGCTCGGGTAGGTCATGTATCGCACGGGCATGCGGACGATGGTGCCGGCCGCGTCCTTGACGGCTTGATGGAGAGCGGCGGCGACGTCTCCGGAGAACCGCATGCCGACCCGGAGATCGTGATGCGACACCGCGTCCAGCTTGCGGAAGGCGTTCTTGGCGAACCCCAGCCGGTCGCAGCCGCGGTTGCGCGGAGACTGGGGCAGGTCCGCGCGCAACAGCGGCTTGTAGAGGCGGATCCACGTCAGCGCGACCAGTCCCATCGGCACGGCGACGTGGTCTTCACCGGCGTGCCGTGACAACCCGGCCGCGCCGTCCGCGATACGGCAAAGCACGCGGAGAAGTCCGAGCTTGTACGTCGAGCTCTTGTCGTCGTTCAGTGTGACGTGGCGCAGCAGCGGCAGCGCGCCGGTGCCGTCGTCCGGCAGCCGGACGGCCATCTTCGTCCAGCGGACGTCGGCACGGCCCAGGGCGTCCTCGTCCTCCGCCTCGCGCTCGACGAAGGCTCCGTGATTCCGGGCGAGCATCCGGATTTCGTCGACCGACACCGGATGGAATCCGCGTTCCGCCTCGGCCGGACCGTGCCGCAGAACGACGGCGAGGAGGCCGCCGGGCTTCAGGATGGTCATCAGCTTCCGGAACGCCCTGGCGCGATCGGAGGGAGTGACGTGCATCCAGACGGCGCTGAGCAGGATGATGTCGAACGACAAACCGCTCCGGACCGTGCGCGCGAGCACCGGCAGCGAGTCCCCGACCCAATGGATCTCTCGATCCGCGTGGCGTTCCCTGGCCAGCGCCAGCATGCGGGGCGACGGTTCGACCGCGACGACGTCGTATCCCAGGGCCGACAGCCACGCCGCATCCCTGCCACTGCCTGCGCCTACGTCGAGCATCGTCGCCGGCGCGGCCGGCAGGAGGTGCGTCAGCCAGCCCTGCACGCGCTCGGACGAGACCGATTCGTACCGTTCCGAGAGCCGCTCGGCGTCGGCGTCGTACCAGGAAGTGGCGGCGGCCATGGGCGATCCCGTTCGACGGTACAGGCCCTGCGCTGTCCCCGGCTTTCGTTGCGGATCGGCCTGTCCCCGGACGTCATGCCGAAACGGGTTCCGGCGGCAGTCCGACCGCGGCCAGAAGCGCAATCCGCCCCTCTTCGCGGATGCGGTCCCGCCGCCAGATGTCTTCGATCATCTCCATCTCCCCCAGCAGCAGGAGAGTCTCGCCGGTCCGCGTTTCCAGCTCCCGCAGCCGATCCAGGATCGCTTGGCGCACTTCGAGCCGGAACGGACCGCGGACCAGGGTCCCGTCGTCCCGGCGCTTCGTGCTCCCGTCGGCGAGGACCGGAAGCCGGTTGCTTTCGTCCTCGCGCAGCTCGATCAGCCACTCGCGGAACTCCGCGAACGCCTCCAGCTCGTCCTCGTCTTCGTCGCCGGCGTCGATCAGACTCCGGTCCTTCTGCACGACGGTGCACGTCCAGCAGCCGAAACGGGGCGACGCGGTACCGCAGGAGGGCGCCTGCTTCCTGCTCAGCACCAGCGGGCATTCGCCGCCGTCGGCGTTGCGGTAGAGCGTGATCAGGCCGCGGTGCGAACTGCCCCACGGCGGGCGGCGCTGCATCAGGATCTGCCAGACGTCGTCGTCGCCCAGGTCGGCGAGCGGCGTGAACGTGCGGCAGTTCTCGATCTTCCGGTGCGGTTTCATCGCTGTCGCGCTGACGCCGCGCCGCGTCCTCGCGCGGCCGCGGTTCCGCGACCCGCTCCGGCGCGTTCCGACCAGCAGGACCGTGCTCTTGTGCGCGAGGACGAGCCGGCGGATCAGAGCGTTGATCGGGAAGATCTTCATTTGGTCGGTGCACCAGCGGGAGCTGCGCGCCGGAGGCATGCAGCCGCGGCCGATCACGTTGACCCAGAACGTCTGGTCGATGCACGGCTCGGTGACCTTCACGGTGATCGGCAAGCCGGCGGCGCGGGCCGCGGCGCGGATGACGTCGAGGCTCCGCCGCAGGTGGTCGATGACGAGCGGCGACTCGACCAGCGTGTCGTTGGCGACGACGTAGACCGGCCGCCGGCGCTCCGGGTCGGACGCCGCCGCGATCTCCCAGACGAGCTGCAGGAGGAGCGTCGAATCCTTGCCCCCGGAGTAGGCGACGATCCAGGGCTCGCCGCCCGGTTCGGCGAACGCGGCGCGCATCGCCCCGCGGACCGCGGCGAGACGGGCGGAAACGCCGGAATCGCCGCTCATCGGCGGGCTTCTCCTTCCGGGACCAGCTTGAGCAGCAGGGCGTCGACCGTGGCGCGCAGGGCGGCGACGTCGCCGCGCAGGGCGGTGACGTCGCCGCGCAGGGCGGTGACCTTCGCGTCGATCTGCGTGTGCTCGGCGCCCAGTACGTCGAACTGCCGGTCGACCGAATCGAAACGCCGGTTGACCAGATCGATCTGCCGGTTGATCAACATGACGATCAACCCGACGATCAGGCCGCCGACGGGCACCACCACGGCGGCGATCGCGCCGATCATCTGCCAATTCACGTGCTGCCTCCGGGACCTCGCGGTCCGATGCGTTCCGGCGCCCACCCGGCGGACGGACCGCGTGCGGCCGGCGCGTTCATGCGGGAAGCGCTCCCGCCGGGGCGTCCGAGGCCCGGTCATCGGTCAAGCACGTCCCGTGCCACTCCGGGCAGAGCGCGCGCAGCTCGGCGACCGCCTCGCGGATCCGGCGCGCCGCGTAGTCGACCTCGCCGGCGGTGGTGAACCGGCCGAAGCTGAAACGCAGCGCTCCGTGGGCCGCGTCGTCGTCGAGGCCCATCGCGCGCAGCACGTGGGACGGCTCCACGCGCGCCGACGTGCACGCCGAACCGGTCGAGAAGGCGAGGTCCGGGAGCGCCGTCAGCAGCGCTTCGCTCTCGACGCCGGCGAAACGCAGGTTGACGATGCCGGGGACGCAATGCGCGCGGTCGCCGTGGACGAAGACCCGCTCGACGCCCCGCAGCCCGTCGAGGAAGCGTCGCTCCAGGTTGCGGGCGTGGGCGGCGTCCCGGCCCCGCCGCGCCGCGGCTAGGCGCGCCGCCTCGCCGAAGCCCGCGATCTGATGCGTCGGCAGGGTGCCCGAGCGCAGGCCGCGTTCGTGCCCCCCGCCGTGGATCTGCGGCTCCAACTTCGCGCGCGGCCGGCGCCGGACGTAGAGGGCGCCGACCCCCTTGGGGCCGTACAGCTTGTGGCCGCTGAGGGACACGAAGTCGGCGTGCAGGCGCCGCACGTCCAGCGGCAGCCGGGCGGCGCTCTGCGCGGCGTCGACGTGGAACGGAATCCCGCGGCCGCGCGCCAGCCGGCCGGCGGCCTCGACGTCGGTGACGGCGCCGGTCTCGTTGTTGACGTGCATCAGCGACAACAGCACGGTGTCGCCGCGCAGCGCCGGCTCCACCCGTTCGGGCGTGATCCGGCCGTCGGCCCCGGGCGCGATGCGCGTCACCTCGAATCCGTTGCGTTCGAGATGCCGGCAGGAGTCGAGGACGGCCTTGTGCTCGACGGCCGACGTGACGACGTGCGCGCCCCGGCCGCGGTGCGCGGCGGCGGCGCCCTTGACCGCGAGGTTGTCCGACTCGGTGGCGCCGGAGGTCCAGACGATCTCGCGCGGCTCGGCGTTGACGAGCGCCGCGACGTGCTCGCGCGCCCGCTCGACCGCTTCCTCGGCCTCCCGCCCGAAGCCGTGGCCCCGCGACGCCGGGTTGCCGAACACGCCGTCCGGCCCGAGACAGCGGGTCATCACCGCGACGACGGCCGGGTCGGCGGGCGTCGTCGCGGCGTAGTCCAGGTAGACCGGCGTCTTCACGGGCATGGCCTCGCCGTCCGCGGAACGGGCCGGCCGGGCCGGCACCCTGGGGGAATGATACCCGGAAGCCGGCCGTCGGGCGAGCCCGCGCGGCGGGCGGGCCGCAACGGGCGCGGATCGTCGGCCCGCTCCCTCGGCGGCCATTCCGGCACTCGGCGGGCAGCGATCGTTCCGCCTCCGGCTGCGCGAATCCTGGTTTTCCGTGATACGGTGAATCCTTCTTCCGGGCTGCATTCCCGAGAAGAACCGCTGACTGATGCTTGCAAAACTTACGTCCAGGAACCAGTTGACGCTTCCGAAAAAGGTGATCGCCGACTTCCCGGGAGCGCGGTACTTCGACGTCGCCGCCGAAGACGGACGCATCGTGCTCACCCCCGTGCGCGTCGACCGCGCCAACGCGGTGCGCGCGAAGCTGGCGGCCCTGGGCCTCTCGGAAGCGGACGTGGCGGACGCCGTGGCCTGGGCCCGCCCGAGGGAATGAATGCCCCCGCCGCGCGTGGTGCTCGACACCAACGTGCTGCTGTCGGCGTTGCTCTTCTCGGCCGGCCGTAGCGTCTGGCTCCGGAACGCCTGGCGGTCGGAAGCCCTTCTGCCGCTCGCGAGCCGCGAGACGACGCGGGAATTGCTTCGGGTCCTGTGCTACCCGAAGTTTCGCCTGACCGACGGCGAGCGGCAGGACTTGCTGGCCGACTACCTGCCGTGGTGCGAAACGGTCACCGTGTCGACGCGGCCCGCGGTCCCGGACTGCCGTGATCCCGCGGACCGCCCGTTCCTGGAACTCGCCCTGGCGGGCGGGGCCGACGCCCTGGTCACGGGAGACGGAGACCTGCTCGCCTTGCGCTCGACGTTCGCCGTTCCGATCGTCACGCCGCGTGCAGCGCGAGATCTCGTTCGGTCTCGCGGCCCGTGGAAGCCGGCGTGACCCGTGTGGCGCGGACGCCCGGTAGATCGCCAAGCGCGTTGATCGGCGGGCCGGCGTCTGGCCATACTAGGGCATGGCCGCCACCACCATCGAGTTCGCTCGCGATCGCGTGACACGTCGTCGACACGGGAAGGCCGGCAGGCTGGGCGCTCGCCGGGCGTCGCCGGGCGTCCGCGGCGCCGTCCTGGCCGGCGCCGCCGCGGCGGCGCTCGGCGTGACGGACGCCCGCGCGCAGGAGCGGCGCGTCCTCAGCCCGCCCGGGCACTCGGCCGTGCAGGTGGGCGGCCGGTTCGACCCGGTGCAGTACGGCTGGCTCGGCGGCCCGTGGATCGACGTCCACTACGGGCGGCCGCTGCGGCGCGGGCGCGACCTGTTCGGGCCGCCGGACTGGGCCGAGATGCTCAACGACGGCGCCCCGGTGTGGCGCGCCGGCGCCAACCGGACGACGCGGCTGGTCACCGCGGCGCCGCTGATCGTCGCCGGCACGCGGGTCGAGCCGGGGGAGTACACGCTGTTCATCGAGCTGTCGGACGAGGCCTGGACCTTCATCCTCTCGTCGTGGCCGGCGCAGGAGACCTACGACCACGAGAACCGGGACGCGCTGTTCGGCGCCTTCGAGTACACGGCCGACCGCGACGTGCTGCGCGCGCCGATGAAACTGGAGACCCTGCCGGCCGCCTTCGAGCAGCTCTCGTGGCAGTTCCTCGACGTGACGGAGCGCGGCGGGCGTCTGGCGCTGCTCTGGGACACCCGGATGGCGTCGATTCCGTTCACCGTCGCCGACTGACGGCGGGCGCGGGCGCCGGCCGGTCCCCCGCGGCGGAGGAGGGTCCGCCGCCGCTTCTTCCGCGGGCGCCGGAGAGGGCGCGGGCGCCGGGCGGTCCCCGCGGCGAAGGAAAGTCCGCCGCCGGGGTTCCGCGGACGCGTACGGCGGGCGCCGTGAAGCGTCCGTCCTATAATCGCGGCATGCAGACTACCGACGACGTCCCGGCGACCGACTGGCGGGCGCTGAACGACCGCCTCGTCGCGGCGCTGAAGCCGTTCGCGGCGCCGGTGGCCATCTCGTTCCACGCGCCCGGCGAGACGCCGCCCGCGCCCCGCGTCGAACCGCGCTATCCCGAGCCGAACGAGCACGGCCGCACCGGACAGGTCCCGGCCGGCTGCGTCTTCTGGATCCGGGGCGCGTCCGACACCTTCGCCACCGTGGCCGCGGACCACGCCAACTGCAGCGTGGGCAGCTTCACGCACGGATTCATCACCCTCGAAGAGGCCGCCGCGAAGGACGACGTCGGGGCGGTCCTCGAGGCCGGCTGGGTCGATCGGGCGGCGGTCACGAGCCTGCCGCACGTGGCGGACCGGCCCGGGTCGGTCGTCTACGGACCGCTCGCCGAGCGCCGGACGCCGCCCGACGTGGTGCTGCTGCGCATCAGCGGCCTCGGGCTGATGACGTTGAAGGACGCCTTCCCGGAGATGCCGATCGAAGGCAAGCCGCAGTGCCACGTCGTGGCCCTGGCCAGGGACCGGAACGTGGTGGCGGCCAGCGTGGGATGCGCCCTCAGCCGCTCCCGCACCGGCATGCGGCCCGAGGAGATGACCTGCGTCCTCCCGGGCGCGCGCCTCGCGGAGGTGGTCGAGACGCTGGAAGCGGCCGTCGGACTCGACCGCGCGATGGCGAGTTACGCCTCGGCCGACGCGAAGCGGTTCGGCCGGGAGTCCGCGCCGTAGAAACGGCGCGGACTCGACGATTGGCGGGCGGTCCCGGAACCGGCGGGTCCGAGGTCCGAAGCGGTTCGGTCCCGGGCGGCGCCGGCGGGCGCGTCCCGGTTTCAGCGATGCCGAAGGACTACAGTCCGTTCAGCCCCGGCCAGCCCGTGCCCGCGGAGTTCTTCGTGGGGCGCGTCCCGGAAATCGAGCGGCTGCAGGGCAGCGCGGAAGCCGCCGCGGACGGGCGCCTGCGGGTCGCGTTTCTCGACGGCGAACGGGGGATCGGAAAGAGCTCGCTCGCCTCCATCGTCCGCTCCGTCTCCGAGCGGGACCTGCGGGTCCTGGGCATTCACAGCTTCCTCGGCGGCGTCTCGTCCCTCGAAGAAATGGCGCGCCGCGTATTCGACCGCCTGCTGAAGGAGAGCATCGGACAGGTGTGGCACGAACAGGTCAGGACGTTCTTCGGCGACCACGTCGAGCGGGTCGGACTGTTCGGTCTCAGCCTGGAGTTCGCGGCCCCGCAACGGGACCTGACCCGGGTCGTGCACGACTTCGCGCCGGCGCTGAGGAACCTGCTGGCGGCGTTGCGCGGTCAACGGGGCGGCCTGCTGCTCGTCCTCGACGACATCAACGGCCTGGCCGGCTCGGTGGCGTTCGCCAACTGGCTCAAGAGCCTGGTCGACGAGATCGCCACCGCCCGCGAACCGCTGCCGCTCTTCCTCCTGCTGGTCGGACTCCCGGAACGGCGGCGCTCCCTGGTGGCGTTGCAGCCGTCGCTGGCGCGCGTCTTCGACCTGGTCGAAATACAGCCCTGGCCGGACTCCGAGACGCGAGACTTCTTCGTCAGCGCGTTCTCCAAGGTGCGCGTCGCCGTGGACCCGGACGCGCTCGACGTGCTGGTCCGGTACGCCGGCGGACTTCCGGTTCTCGCGCACGAGATAGGCGACGCCGTCTACAAGACCGACCAGGACGAGCGGGTCGACCTCCAGGACGCCTGGGACGGCATCTTCGCCGCGGCCGACGTCGTCGGCCGGAAACATCTGGAACCCGGCGTCCTCCAGGCCATTCGCAGCGAACGCTATCTGGCCATCCTGCGGAAGATCGGGGACACGGCGCTTCCCGTCTCGTCGTTGACGGGCCCCTTCGACGTCCGGTTCAGGCGCTCCGAACTGCTGGCCCGGCTTCGGGACGACGAACGGCGCGTCCTCGACAGCTTCCTGCGGCGCATGCGGGAGCTGAACGTCATCGCGCCCGAGCCCGACGCGGGGCGCGGCGCCTATCGCTTCGACAACCGTCTCCACCATCTCTACCTGTGGATCGAGACGCAACGGACGCGGCGGCGGCGGCAGGAACCCCGGCCGGCGCGGGAGCGCCACCCGTGAGACACGCGGGCGCCCGGCCGGCGGCGGCGTTGCGCGCGCTCGCCGCGATCGTGCTGGCCGCGCTCGCCGGGGCCGCGCCCCCCGCGGCGGAAGCGCAACCGGCGATCGACGGGGCGCACCGGGGCTGGCTGGCGGCGCGGCTGCTGGACGAGGGCGAGCTGCAGGTGATCGACGAACGGAACGCCGGCCGGCTCTTCGTGCCCGCCTCGGTGCTGAAGGTCGTGACCGCGGCGGCCGCCCTGGAGCACCTGGGCCCCGGGTACCGCTGGCGCACCCGCCTGACGGCCGGCGGCGAGCGGGCGGGAGAGACCCTCGCCGGGGACCTGGTCGTCGAGCCGGGCGCCGACCCGACCTGGGGCGAGTTCTTCGACGGCGGCGCGGCGGGGCCGCTGGCGGCGCTGGCCGGCCAGGTGCGCGCCCGCGGCGTGACGCGCGTCGCGGGCGACCTCGTGGTGAACGCCGGTCGCTTTCCCGGGCGCCCGCATCCGATCGACAGAACCCTCGGCGACCTCCCCTACCGCCACGGCGCGCCGCCGGCGGGCCTCGCGGTCGACGAAGCGACCATCACGCTGCGCGTCGCTCCGGGGCCCTCCCTGGGGGCGCCGGCGCGGGTGCGCGCCCCCGGCGGCATCGACGTGATCAACCGGACGCTGACCGTGGGCCGCGACCGCCACGGCGCCGGCAGCCTGGACCTGCTGCCGGTGTGGGGCGCCGACACGCTGTTGCTGCGCGGCGAGTATCCGATCAGCGAACCGGCCTTCACCATCCCCGCGAGCGACCCCGCGCCCGTGCTGCGCGCCGCCCGCCGCCTGCGCGATGCGCTGCATGCCGCCGGCGTCGCCGTGGCCGGAACGGTGCGGCTCCGCGCGCAGCCGCCGCCGGAGTCGGCCCCCGGGGCCGCGCTCGCGGAGCTGCGCTCGCCCCCGTTGCGGGAGCTGTTGCCGGCGATCCTCGCGAAGAGCCACAACTGGTACGCCGACACCCTGATCCTGACGCTGGGGCTGGAGGTGGCCGGAACGGGCCGCTTCGACGACGGCGTCGAGGTGGTCGCGGACTTCGCCGCCGACCTGGCCGGCCGGGGCGCGCCCGACTCGGCCGGACCGGCGTTGCGGGACGGCTCCGGACTGTCCTCGGGCAACCTGATCGCGCCGGCGGCCGTCGCGCGCGTGCTCGCGCACGCGGCGGGACGCCCCTGGGGGGCGACGCTGATCGACGCCCTGGCCGCCCCCGGCGAAGGCACGCTCGCCGCGTGGCCGCGCCTGCCGCCCGTCGCCGCCAAGACCGGGACGCTGCGCCATACCGTGGCCCTGGCGGGCATCCTGGATCCGGACGCGGACGTCCCCGTGGTCTTCTGCTACTTCGTCAACCACGACCCGCGGCCGCGGCCGGCCGCGAGAAGCGAGATAGCCGCCGCCCTGCGGCGCTGGCGAGCCGCCGCCCGCTGAGCCGCGCCCGCGGCGCGACCTCGGCGCCCCGGCGCGCCCGCCAGCGGCGCCGGGGCGAACGAAGTGGGCGATCGGGGCGGCCCCGCGCGCCCGCGGCGCGCGCCGGACGCAGAAGCCGGCGGCGCTGTACGATCGGGGCGGCCCCGCGCGCCCGCGGCGCGCGCTTCATCAACGTATTCCTGCAACGTGGCGTCGAAGGCGGCCCCGCGCGCCCGCGGCGCGCGTCCCGGCCGCGTCCGCGCCGGCGGCCGCCAGCCGGGCGGCCCCGCGCGCGCATACAATGCGTACCCGGCGTTCACCCCCGGTTCCCGCAGGAGGCTTGCGATGCAGACGCCGTCTTCCGCACGCACGGTTCGAGGCCCCCTCGTCTTCCTCGCCCTGGCCGCCGCGGGATCCGCGCTCGCACCCGCCCCGGCGCCGGTGGCGCACGCCCAGCCGCCGTCCGGCTTCACGCCGGTCACGGACGAAATGCTGCAGGATCCGCCCCCGTCCGAATGGCTCATGTGGCGGCGGACGCTCGACGGCTGGGGCTACAGCCCGCTGGACCAGGTCGACCGGAGCAACGTCGGCGACCTGCGCCTGGTCTGGTCGCGCGCGCTCACGGAGGGGCGCCAGCAGGGCACGCCGCTGGTCTACGACGGCGTGCTGTACATGCCCAATCCGGCCGACGTCATCCAGGCGATCGACGCGGTCACCGGCGATCTGCGCTGGGAGCACCGCCGGGAAGTGCCGGACGACATCGGCGACTACGTCTTCAACACCCTCTGGCAGAACAACCGCAACCTGGCGATCCACGGCTCGCACGTCATCGACACCAGCGCCGACGACCACGTTTTCGCGCTCGACGCCGCCACCGGCCGGTTGGCGTGGGAGACCCGCGTCCTGGACTACCGGGAGAACCCCGCCACCCAGACCTCGGGTCCGATCGTCGCGAACGGCAAGGCGATCTCCGGCCGGAGCTGCATGCCGGCGGCGGGGCCGGACGGCTGCGTGGTCACCGCCCACGACGCGGCCACCGGCGCGGAGTTGTGGCGCCGGCGCCTGATCCCCGCGCCCGGCGAACCGGGCGACGAGAGCTGGGGCGGCGTGCCGTTCGAGGAGCGCCGGCACGTCGGCGCCTGGATGGTGCCCAGTTTCGACCCCGAGCTGAACCTGGTCTACGTCGGGACCTCGGTCACCTCGCCCGCGCCGAAGTTCCTGATCGGCGGGACGGACCTCCAGCACCTGTACCACAACTCCACCCTGGCCCTCGACGCCGACACGGGGGAAATCGTCTGGTACTACCAGCACATGAACGACCACTGGGACCTCGACCATCCCTTCGAGCGGCTGCTGGTGGACACCGCGGTCGCCCCGGACGCCGGCGCGGTCGAGTGGATCAACCCGCGGCTGCATCCCGGCGAAGTGCGCCGGGTCATGACCGGGATCCCGGGCAAGACCGGCGTCGTCTACACCCTCGACCGCGAGACCGGCGAGTTCCTGTGGGCGAAGCCGACCATCGCGCAGAACGTGATCAGCGGCATCGACGGCGCCACCGGCGCGGTCACCGAGAACCCGGAGCTCGTCTTCACCGCCGAGGGGCAGGAGATGCTGGTCTGCCCGCACGCCAGCGGCGGCAAGGACTGGGAGGCGGGCGCCTACAGCCCACTGACCAACATGATGTACTACCCGTTGCGCAACGTCTGCGCGAACATGCGGGCCGAGGGGCCGGACGCCGCGTCGATCTACGCCATCGCCTGGCGGCCGCGCATCGCGCCGGGCGTCGACCAGGTCGGCGCGGTGCATGCGATCTCGGCCGAGACCGGCGTAACCGCCTGGGTCCACGAGCAGCGTTCCGCCACGATGTCGCTGGTCGCCACCGGCGGCGGCCTCGTGTTCGGCGGCGACGTGAACGGGCGCTTCCGCGCCTTCGACCACGAGACCGGCGAGGTCCTGTGGGAGATCAACCTCGGGTCGCCGGTGTCCGGCTTCCCGATCACCTACGCCGTCGACGGCCGGCAGTACGTGGCGGTCAGCACCGGCACGGGGCGGTTCCTCAACCTGACGCCGGAGCTGCGTCCGAGCGCCGGCAACAACCTGTTCGTGTTCGCGCTGCCGGAACGGCGCTGAAGAGGGACACTGCCGGTGACGTCCGCCCGAACTCGTCGCCGTTCGCGCCGGCGACGATCGGGTCCGGCGCCCGCGCGCCGCTGTTGCACCGCTCGCGCGCATCGGCGATGATCCCCGGGGGCGGGATCGGACCGAACAGCCGGGTCCCGCGCCCGCGGCGGATTGCGCCTGTCGGGCGGCGCGCGGCCAAGCCGTTCCGGTCTTTGTCGCGCGCCGCCGCGGCGGTCCCGGCGCGCGGGTTCCTCGAAGCCGCGGCGCGGAACGCGAAGAAGGAGACGAGCGATGCGAGAGCCTGGACGCGGCCGATTCGTGCTGGTGTGCCTGACCGCCTTCCCGATGCTGTCGGCCGGCTCCGCGCGCGGGCAGGCGGACGACGCCGGGTGGGAGCCCGTCACCGAGGAGCGCCTGCTCGACCCGGAGGACGGCGACTGGATGAGCTACCGGCGGACCTACGACGTGACCGGGTTCAGTCCGCTGGACCAGATCGACCGGGACAACGTCGCCGACCTGCGCCTCGTCTGGTCGTGGTCGATGCGCGACAACAGCCGCTGGGTGCCGACCCCGATCGTGGCCAACGGGCTGATGTACGTCTCCGAGGGCAGCGGCCGGGTGACCGCCTTCGACGTCGAGTCCGGCGACGTCGCCTGGGCGCACACGCGCGGCTACCCGGAGGACGTCGAGAAGTCGCAGGCGCTCGGGCGGCACCGGGGCGTCTCCGTGCTCGGCGACACGGTCTACTGGGGGACGGCCGACGCCGCGCTGGTCGCCCTGGACGCGCGCACCGGCGAGCAGCGCTGGGAGGTGAGCACCGGCGACTACACCACGGGCCTGGGCCACAGCCACCCGCCGCTGATCGCCGACGGGAAGGTCGTGCTGGGCTTCGCCGGGGGCGACCGCAGCGGCCGCGGCGTGGTCGTGGCGCACGACGCCGAAACGGGCGAGCACGTCTGGACCACCTACACGGTGCCGGCGCCGGGCGAGCCGGGCTACGAGACCTGGACCGAGCGCGAGATTCCGCCGCTGGGCGGGCTGGCCTGGAGCACCATCAGCTACGACCCGGAGCTGGGCCTGATCTACATGGGGACGGGGCAGCCGACCCCCTGGGCGTCGACGCTGCGCGGCCCGGGCGACGCGCTCTACACCAACTGCATCCTGGCCCTGGACGTCGACACCGGCGAAATCGAGTGGTACTTCCAGGTGGTCCCGGCGGACAACTGGGACCTCGACGCCACCGGCGAGAGCATGCTGGTCGACCTCGTCATCGGCGGCGTCGAACGCAAGGCGCTCATCGAGACCAGCAAGATCGGCTGGGGCGTCGTCCTCGACCGCGAGACCGGGCGCTTCCTGCACGCCTTCCGGACCGGCTACGACAACGTCATCACCGGCTGGACCGACACCGGCAGCCCCATCTACGACCCGGCGCAGATCCCCACGCTGGACGACGTCGACTCGGACCGCGTGTTCGAGGTCTGCCCCCACCTGCACGGGACCCGCAACCTCAACTCGGCGAGCTACAGCCCCGAGACCGGCCTCTACTACGTCGGCATCAACAACGCGTGCATGGACGTCACGTTCGTCTCCGAGGAGTACCGCCCGGGCCGCGTCTTCCGGGGCATGGGCAGCCGCGTCAAGATGGTCCCCGGCTACGACTACATCGGCGAGTTCGTGGCCTTCGACCCGCTCACCGGGCGGCGCGCCTGGGAGTACCGCCCCGACAGCGGCGCGCCGATGACCGCCTCCGCGCTCGCCACCGCCGGCGGCCTCGTCTTCGGCGGCACGGCGGACCGGCGCCTCTTCGCGCTCGACGCCGAGGACGGCCGCCTGCTCTGGGAGACGCGCCTGAACGGCGACGTATCGGGCGCCCCGGTCACCTTCGAGGTCGGCGGCCGGCAGTACCTCGCGGTCGGCGCCGGCGGGCGCATCGGCCAGACCACTTCCTACGCGCGGCTGACCGGCATCACGCTGCCGCAGGGCAGCGGCGTGATCTGGGTGTTCGCGCTGCCGGAAGAGGCCGGCGGGCGCTAGGCGCAATCCGGCGGCGCGGGAGACGGGGCGGGTCCCGCCGGCGCCTCTTCGTCTCCCGCGCCGCGCAGCAGGGCTGGAGTCGAAGAAATGCAGACGTCCACTTCACGCCGCCGGACGGCGCTCGCGGCGGTTCTCGCCGCCGCGGCCGGTCTCTCGGGACCGGGCGCGCGGGCGCAGGAGGTCACCACGGCCGACCTGGAGCAGGCCGCCTCCGACACATCGTCGTGGCTGATGTACGGCCGCGACTATCACGGCCAGCGTTTCGTGCGGCTCGACCGGATCACGCCGGACAACGTCGATCGCCTGCACCCGGCCTGGGTGTTCGCCACCGGCGGCGACAACCGCGGCCTGCAGGCGACGCCGCTGGTGCACGAGGGCGTGATCTACCTGTCGGCCGACGAATCGCGGGTGTTCGCCCTCGACGCGCGGACCGGCGCGAAGAAGTGGGGCTACGAGCCGGAGATGTCCGACGAGGTCGAGCGCGTCTACTGCTGCGGGTCGAACAACCGCGGCGTGGCGCTGTTCGGCGAGCTGGTCTACGTGGGCACGATGGACGCGCGGCTGATCGCCCTCCACCGGGACACCGGCGCCGTCGCGTGGGAGGCCGAGGTCGTCGACTGGCGGCAGGGCTACAGCATCACCGGCGCGCCGCTGGTGGTCAACGGCCTGGTCCTGACCGGCGTGGCCGGCGGCGAGTACGGCATCCGCGGCTTCGTCAAGGCCTACGATGCGCTGACCGGCGAACCGCGCTGGACGACGTACACCATCCCCGGCCCGGGGGAGCCGGGCAACGAGACGTGGCCCGGCGACACCTGGAAGAACGGCGGCGCCCCCACCTGGACCACGGGCGCCTACGACCCCGAGCTGAACCTCGTCTACTGGAACACCGGCAACGCCGCGCCATGGAACTGCCAGGTCCGCAGGGGCGACAACCAGTGGTCGGCCGCCACCGTCGCCCTGGACGCCGACGACGGCGCGATCCGCTGGGGCTTTCAGTACACCCCCTGGGACTGCTGGGACTACGACGCGGTGAGCACGCCGGTGCTGGCCGACGTGACCCTGCGCGGCCACGGGCCGGTGAAGGCGCTGTTCCACCACGACAAGAACGGCTTCTTCTACGCCCTCGACCGCACCGACGGCCGGTTCCTCTACGGCGAGCCGATCGTGCCGGGCATCAACTGGGCCTTCGGCCTCGACCCGGAGACCGGCCGCCCGGACGTGAACCCGGCCATGGTGGCGCGGTCCGGCGGCCCCGAGGTGGGGCCGATCATCCCCAGCCTGGAGGGCGCCATCGACTGGCAGCCGCTCGCCTGGAACCCCGATCTCGGCGCGATGTACTTCATGTCGAACCAGTGGGCGATGGGCTACCGCTTCTGGGCCGAGGACGAGTTCGAGCCGCCGACCAACGGCGAGGCGTATTTCGGCGCGGACTACCAGCAGTACCTGACCAGCGAGAACCCCGGCAACTTCGTCGGCTTCGACGTGGTGGAGCGGAAGGTCCTGTGGCGCGTGGTCAGCCCGGCGCCCTTCTGGGCCGGCGCGGTGGCCACCTCCAGCGGGCTGGTCTTCACCGGCGACATGCGCGGCTACTTCCTGGCGATCGACGCCCGCACCGGCGACGTGTTGTGGCGGTTCCAGACCGGCTCGGGCATCATCGGCAGCCCCGTCACCTACGAGCTCGACGGGACGCAGTACGTGGCCGTGCCGTCCGGCGGCATCGGCGGGGACATGACGTTCTACTACACCGAGCCGAAGGCCGGAAACCTGTGGGTGTTCGCGCTCGACGGCGGACCGGACGCCGTGCAGCCGGGCACGAACCTGACGACGCTGCCGGGCAGCCTGCCGCGGGTCGGCGAGCCGGGCCACACCCTGGGCGGCCGCGTGCTGCCGGGATACGGATTCGAGCCCACCGACGGAGGCGAGCCGATCGCCCCGGCGGCTCCTTCCGCGGCGGACCCGGCGCCCGCACCGGACGCGGACGGCGCGGCCGGCCCGCTGCCGGGCGACGCGGCGGCGATCGCCGCCGGGGAGCGCATCTACCGCGCGCGTTGCGTCGTCTGCCACCGGTCCGGCGGCGGCGCCGGCCCGAGTCTGTTCCGCAACGCGCTTTCGCCGAGCCGCTTCTTCGAGGCCGTCGCGGACGGACGCGAGGGGACCAACATGCCCGCGTTCCGGGAGCTGCTCTCGCGCGACGAGATCCGGCAGGTGCACGCCTTCCTGACGTCGCGCGACGGGCTGTAGATCCGGATGCGGCGAGCCGCGCCGGTGGGCGGCCCCGAACGAGGAACGCCATGCTGCGGGAATTCCGCGTCGACAACTTCAAGTCGCTGATCAACGTCGTCTTCGAGCCGGGGGGCGCCAACCTGCTGATCGGCCGGAACAACTCCGGCAAGACGAACCTCTGCCAGGCGTTGCGGTTCGTGTCCGGGAGCTCCATGCTCGAACTCAAGGAGGCGGCGCGCGTGGCCGCCGGCGTGCCGTTCGGCATGACCAACTTCGCGCTCGACAAGTCCACCATCGACTTCACCGTCCGGGCCGAGCTTCCGCGCGGCGAGGAACGACTGACGTTCGAGTACGAACTCACCGTCTCGCCGCCGCGGCCCGGCTCCGCCGAAACGGCGGTCCGACTCGATCGCGAGGTCCTGCGCGTCGACGGCGGCGCTTTCGACGACACCGTGCTGCTGGAGAACGTCTCCGGCCAGGGCCGACTGCTGAACGAGAAGAAGCCCGGGATCCCCGTGCCGCCGTCCGCCGATGCGCCCGCGTACGTCGGGGCCACCGCGCCCACGGACGCGACGATGCTGCAGCGCCTCTTCGACGTCGAAGCCAATCCGACGGCCAACTACTTCAAGCGCTACCTGACGGGGTGGAGGTATTACGACCTCGCGCCTGCCGCGCTGAAAACTTCGCTCCACAAGCCCGGCGAGGTAGTCGTTAATCCGGACGGCGGCAACCTCGCGTCGGTCCTGTTCGAATTGAAGAGCGCTGACGAACGACAGTACCGGAAGCTGAAGGAAGTCATTCAACACGTCGAACCCACGTTCGACATCATCAACTTCCTCGGCGGCAGGGAGAACAACGTCTTCATGTTCTTCGAAGACCGGGACGGCAATCCGCTGCCCGCCAGGATCGCGTCGAGCGGAACGCTGCGGTTCCTGGCCCTGGCCTACGTCCTGCTGGCCCAGCCGAGGGCCGTCCCGTCTCCGCTTTTCCTCGTCGAGGAACCGGAGAACGGTCTCCACGTCGGCGTGCTGAAGACCCTGTTCGAGATGGCGGACCCGCCGCCGGACGGTCCGCAGCTCGTTTTCTCGTCGCACGCCCCCTACTTCATCGATCTCTTCGACGACCACCTCGACGGGATCTTCCTGTTCGACCGGGACAAGGGGCATACGTCGATCACCCGGCCGGACCCCGCCAAGGTGAAGGCGCGGCTCGAAAACTTCCCGCTCGGCGAGCAGCACTTCCGGGACATGCTGCGGTGAGGATCGGCTACTGCGTGCAGGGCGACGCGGACGAAGCCGTCGTCCGGGGACTGGCGGACCGCTGGTGTCCCGGCGCGGAACTGGCCGCGGGGACGTTCCGGGGCTCTTCGCGCGAAACGTTGCGGCGCGAGATCCGCAAGGCGCTGCTCGACTTGAAGGACAGCAAGGCCTGCGACGCCCTGGTCGTGCTGACGGACGCCGACGCCAACCGCTGGCAGGACGTCAAGCGGCGGGAGTGGGGCAAGGTGCCCGACGACTGCCGGCATCTGACCCTGTTCGGCGTGGCGGACCGCAACGTCGAATGCTGGCTGGCGGCCGATCCGGGCGCGCTCGCCGCCGAGCTCGGATGCCGCGCCGAGGAGATTCCGACGGACGATCCATCCGATTTCGTCAAGCAGCGTTTCGGGCTGACCGGCCGGGACCGGAGAGAGGCCGCAAAGGAGCAGGTGCGCGAGTACGTGGCGCGGGCGCCGCTGAAATCCTGGATCGGGGCGTCGGACTCGTTCGCCGACTTCCATGACGACGCGCGTCGTCTGGCCAAGCGAACCGGGTGCGTGGTCCCGAACGAGAGGAACGATGGCGCCCGGCGAGCCGGGCGCGTAGGATCGGGTGCAGGTGGTGCAGGCTGACCGCGGCAGCGCGGTGATCCGGGCGGCGCCCCGGCGAAGCGAAGGAGAACAGGATGCGCAACCGGTTCAACGGGTCGAACGTTTCCCTGGCGCTGGCCGACGCGGCGGCCAGCGCGGTCGTGACGGCGTCGCTCACGACCACCGCGGGCCAGTTCTCGGCTCGTCCGGCACCGGGGCGCCCCACGAGCTGCGCCCCGGTCAGCCCGGCCGCCAGGTGATGGCCACGATGCGTGAAACTATGACGAGGGTACCGGTCGACCGGCTGCGGCTAGATCGGGAAAACCCGCGGCTGGTGGGCGAGGTGGCGGACTCGTCCGACGAGTGGATCATCGCGCGGCTCTATCGGTCGGCCGAGCTCGACGAGCTTCTTCAGTCGATATCCACGAACGGGTACCTCGACATCGAGCCACTCGTCGTGCTGCGCGCGCCGTCCGATGATGCACTGATCGTGCTGGAGGGCAACCGGCGGCTCGCGACGTTGCGGCTGTTGCGAGAGCCGGCGCTGAAGCGCAGAATCGCGTCCGCCGAGAAACTCCACATTTCCGTGCCGGCCGTAGACGATGGGCTCCGCGCCACGTTCGAGCACGTGTCGGTCTACCCGGTGGCGAGCCGCGAACACGCCCGCGCGTTCATCGGCTTCAAGCACATCAACGGGCCGGCGAAGTGGGACGCCTACGCGAAAGCCAGGTTTGCGGCGGATTGGTACCGGGCCGGCCGGGATGACGGCGTGGACTTGGAGCAGATCGCGGCTGCCGTCGGCGACCGCCACGATACGATAAAGCGGATGGTGTCGGCGATCTACGTGCTGGAGCAGGCGCGCGAGAACGGGCTGTTCGCCATCGAGGATCGCTACGCGCGCAAATTCAACTTTTCCCACCTCTATACGGCGCTCTCCCGCTCGCAGTACATGGAGTTCCTGGGCCTGGAAGCGGCCTGGGCGCGGCACGATCCACGGTCGGACCAGATTCCGCGCGAGAAACTCCAACGACTGAAGCAGGTTCTGGTGTGGATATACGGTTCCAGGACCGACGGCGCGGAACCGGTCGTCAAGAGCCAGAACCCCGACATCAAGAGGCTTGGCGAGGTGCTCGCCAACGCCGAGGGTCGGCACGTGCTGGAGCAGGAGAGAAGCCTGGACACGGCGCACGCGAGTACGATGTCCGCTGACACGCGGTTCACCGCATCGCTGCTGCGCGCTCGGGACGCCATCCGCGACGCCGCCGGTTCCCTGCGGGCCTACGACGGGCAGGACCAATCGCTGCTTGATATCGCCGCGGACGTCAGGGAAACGGCCGAAGTCGTGCACTCGCGCATGGCGACGAAGCGCCGGGCCGCGAGTTTGGCGGACTGATGGCCCCTCTGTACTTGCCCACGGACGAGGTGATCGGTTCCTCGGTCGACGTCGATCTGGCCGCCGACTATCTGGAGCTCTCCGCCTTCTTTGCGGCCGGCGGCGCGGCACGAACGTCCGACTTGGCGAACGCGACTTCCCTGGGCGCGGCGGACGATCACGTCGACCTGCAGGCCGAAATGTTCGGCGGAGAGGAGGAAATCGTTTCGAGCACCGTGTCGCGTATTCAGACGCGGTACGATGCACTCGGCGCCGCGTATCCGTTCACGCTCGATGACCGGGGCGACATTCTGACCTGCGAGATGAACGATGAGTCGTTCGGGCGGACCGCGTATGTGCTGAGCCTCGTGCTGTCCAACCTGCGAGCCTTGACGCCCGTGCTCGGAGGTTCGGATCTTCATCCCGGGGACGCGGAAATTCGGCAATTGCGGGTGTACTTTCAGTACTTCGCCACCGCGGCTCTGGCGGCGGAGATTCAGGGCGACGCTTGGTCGTTCGGGTATCCGAGGCCGGACGGGTCGCCGTTCATCGAGAAGCTGGAAGAGATCTGGGCGCGGTTGGGCGACGGTCGCGTCGGGCCGCAGCCCGGAGCGCCGCAACAGCCGAAGGACGACCGGGTCGACGTTCTTGCCGCCCGTCCGCATCGCGACCGGCTGCCCGGATTCCCGCTTGCCGCTGCGCAGGTGGCGACCGGAGCGAACGCGCGGGAGAAATCGCTGAAGGGACACCTGAGTGCGTTCAGGAGCCGGTGGTTCAGGACGCAGCCGGTGACCGACTTCATGGCCTATATGATCGTTCCGTTCGCGACGGCCGACGAACGGTTCGTCGACGACGTTCGCGTGATGGGCAACGTGCTGCACCGGCTGCGGGTGCCGCGGCGGGTGGAGGAGGCGGCGCGACTGGTGGAGACGGGTGTAACGATCGAGGGTTACGACCGGCTGGCGGATGCCTCCCGCTGGGCCGTGGATTACCGCGCCCGGGCGCGAGCGGCGGCATGAGACATCGATTCCACTCGATCTGTCCGTACTTCGCAATGTTCCCGGAGACGTTCGTCGAAAAGCACCTCGAGGCGAGTCCGCATGACGGTGTCGTCTTCGACCCGTACTGTGGGCGGGGCACGACGGTCTTTCAGGCGCTGTTGCAGGGACGGACCGCGGCGGGCTCGGACATGAATCCGGTCGCTGTCTGCATCTCCGGCGCGAAGAGCGACCCGCCTGCGTTCCGGGACACTCGATCTCGGCTGGACGAGTTGCGGCGGGCATGCCGCGAGCCGGACGACGGAGAGTGGCAGGGGACTCTCGATCGATTCTTCAACCTCTGCTTTCATGAGGAAACGCTGCTGCAGGTGCGCTGGCTGCGGTCCGTTCTGGACTGGCGCAACCGGAAGGACGACCGCTTCATCGCGGCCCTGTGTCTGGGCGCGCTGCACGGGGAGTCGCATCGGTCTCCCAACTGCTTCAGCAACCGCATGCCGCGGACCATCAGCACGAAGCCCGGCTACTCGGTTCGGTGGTGGACGCGGCGCGGGTACGCGCCGCCGTCGCGAGACGTCTTCGACATCCTCGAACGGATGCTCGAGTACCGGTTCCGGACGCGTCCCCCGGAACGGTCCGCGGAGATCGTGCAGACCGATGCACGCCGTGTCGCCGCTGCCTTCCCGGGCCTCGACGGCCGCGTCACCGACGTGATCACGTCCCCGCCGTACCTCGACACGACGAACTACCGCGAGGACCAGTGGTTGCGCCTCTGGTTTCTCGGCGGCGAGCCGCTGATTCCCCGCGGCCGAGGCGACGACCGGCACTACAACATCGACGACTACTGGAGGTTCATCCAGGCGTCGATGCAAGGATTGGCGCCGCTTCTGGCGGGGCGCGCGCGGATGGTGATTCGCATCGGAGGCCGGCGGCTGCGGAAGCATGAGCTGAGAGACGGGCTGTCGCGGTCGCTCGAACTCGGTCTCGGGCGCCGCGTGCGGATCGTCGACGACGGCGTGACGACGGAAGTCGGCAACACGCAGGCGAACGCGTTCCGCGGCGCAAGAGTGTCGCGCTTCGAGGAGCACGATTTCTGTTTCTCCGTGTAACAGCCGGCAGCCCGGCTACCTCGCCTACGACGCACGAGCCGCAGATCTCCTCTTCCAACTCGTCAACCGCCGCTACGAGAACCGCTCCCTGCTCGTCACCACGCGCGCCGTCTGGCCGCGCGAACCGACGGCGTCCGGCAAGGCTGATTCTATCGACGCCCTGCGCGACCGGCTGAATGGCGCGCCGCGCGGTCAGGGAGCTCGACGGACGATCTCCTGATGCGGCGGCCGGGCGAGTCCCCTGTCGGTCCGCGCGGCCGGGCGCTGCGCCGGGCCGGGTCACCAGCCGTACCGCCCCTTCGACACGCGCTCGAACGAGTCCCGCACCAGCTCGCGCAGCACGCCGGTGTCCACGTCCTCGAGCTTCTTGATGTAGAGACACGACTTGCCGGTCGTGTAGCGCCCGAGCTTCTTCATCAGCGCCGCGTGCCGCTCGAAGCCGGTCATGACGTAGACGGTCAGGCTCCGCTTGCGCGGCGAGACGCCGGCGGCCATCCAGTCGCCCTCGCGGCCGGTGGGGTACTTGTAGTGGTAGCTGCCGAATCCGATGATGCTGTCACCCCACATCGCCGGCGGTTCGCCGGTGACGTCGGCCATCAGCTCGACCACCGCGCGGCAGTCGGCCCGCCGCTTCTCGTTCTCGATGCCGTCGAGGAACGCTTCGACGTCCCCGTCGTTCTTCCTGGTCTTGAGTTCCGCCATGCCGCGGCGCCTCCTGCACCGGTTGGGTCCGCCACGGTGACGGCTTTCCTGACGTGATTCCTGACACGGCGTTTTTCGCGTAAACCATTGTAATGAAAGCAGTTGCCAACAGCAATCCGTTTTCTGGCCGCGTTGTTTGACGCCTTGTTCGACCGGCTGGACGGCGACCCGGCTGCCGGACGTGCGCTACACTCCGGGTGGTCGGCGGCGGATCGCACGGCCCGGTCGCCGACGGCGCCGGCGCCGCCGACAGAAGATCGCTTGCCGTCGGAGACCGCGGTGGATCGCGCGGCCCTGACGTGAGATGAACCCCCGCTTCTTCGAGCAGCCGATCCTGAACTCGCCGTACGAGTACCCGTCCCGGCACTGGGAGCTCGACGCCGACGGCCAGCCGACGGAGCGGGTCCTCCCGGAGCGCCGCCCGGTCGCCGCCTTCGTCTCGGCGATCCCGAAGACGAAGAGGCGGCAGCGCGAGATGGTCTTCGCTGTCGAAGGGCGGCCGCGCCCTGCTGCGGGGCCCCGGGCCTGCGCCGCCGACGAAGGAGACTGAAGGCCAAATGCTGCACGCGGGCGGGACGCCCACTGCACGTTCCAGGTGACCCGCGGGACCAGGAGCCTGCGCGGTAGCGATTCCCCCGCGTCGAACGCGGCGGTCGGGCAGCAGGGCGGAATCCCGAACTCCGCGCGTCGAACGCGGCGGTCGGGCAGCAGGGCGGCGATCGGGGCGGGTGTCCCCGGCGACTCTGCGAGGCGGTTCGCGGCCACCTCCTGGTGGCCGCGGCAGGAAGATCGAGGCGGGCGTCCGTTGCGGGTCGAAGAACAGCAACGCGCCGGCAACACGCGCCGCGGGCCCCGCCGCACCGGCCGGTGCCGGCGTTGCGCCTTCCGGTGCGGCGGGGGAGTCGATCTCCGTCCGGCGGAACGGGTCTACTGATCCGTCGCGCCCTGCTGCGCCGGCCAGCCCTCGTCGCGCGGCAGCGAGTCGTTCGCGGTGATCTTCACGTGCGCGCAGTGGTGGTAGCTGTAGGCGCCCGGGTTGTTGTAGGCGTGCTCCGCCATCCACTGGATCACCTGCACGGTGCAGCGCTCGCAGTCGATGTTCGGGACCCGGATCTCGGTCTCGAACTCGATCGGCGTCGGCTCGCGCTCGTAGTGCATGAACAGCCCGTCGGCCAGCACCGGCGGCTGCGCCGGGGCCTCGATCATCGCCGACACCGACCACGGCCGGTCCCATTCGCCGCGGTGGCTGGGCCGCGTCTTCGTCTCCGGGTCGGGCGGCAGCTCGAGCGGCGTGTTGACCGCCAGCGCCACGCGGTAGTGGCCCGGGTGGTAGATGGTCTCGAGGATCTTCAGCGGCATCATCGAACCGCCTTCCAGCTCGGTGACGACGCCGCTCGGCGTGCCCCAGTCCTCGTTCGAGCCGCCGCAGGGGCCCGCCTTCTGGGGGTCGCCGCGGTCGTTCTCGACGATCCACGGGGCGGGCTCGACCAGCTTGAAGTGGGCCTCGGTGGCCGCCGGCGCCACCAGCGCCACGACGGCCAGGGCCAGAAGGAATCGGACCGGATGCTGCATGCCAGGCTCCTTTTTGTCGACAGGTGAACTCGTTCGACGGAACCACGAACACTATCACCTTGCCGCGGGGCGTTCAACGGGAGCGCGCCGCCCGGGGGAGTCCCGCGGGCGTCCAAGGGCGGCGCGAGCTGGTCGAGGTCCGAGGCCGTCGGCGTGAGGAAGTCCCGCGGGCGCCCCGGGCGGCGCCGGAACGAACGGTCCGCGGCTTCGAGGCGCGGCCGGGAACCGCCGGCCGGCGGCGGGTGCGCGGGCGGGCGGTGGAGAAGAGGAACGGCGGCGCCGGGAGCCGCGGCGCCGCCGTTCCGGGAGCGGCCGTCAGGCCACGACGCCGTCGACGATCTTCCCGTGGACGTCCGTCAGCCGGAAGTTGCGCCCCTGGTAGGGATACGTCAGCCGCGTGTGGTCGATGCCCAGCAGGTGCAGCATCGTGGCGTGCAGGTCGTGGACGTGCACCGGGTCGCGGACGACGTTGAAGCCGAAGTCGTCCGTCTCGCCGTACGTCGTGCCCGCCTTGACGCCGCCGCCGGCCATCCAGATGGTGAACGCCCGCGGATGGTGGTCGCGGCCGTAGGTCTCCTCGGTGAGCCGGCCCTGGCAGAACACGGTGCGGCCGAACTCGCCGCCCCAGACGACCAGCGTGTCGTCCAGCATCCCGCGTTCCTTCAGGTCCCGGATCAACGCCGCCTGCGGCTGGTCGACGTCCCTGGCCTGGGTCCGGATCCGCCGCGGGAGTTGCGTGTGCATGTCCCAGCCCCGGTGGAAGAGCTCGATGAAGCGCACGTCGCGCTCGGCCAGCCGCCGGGCGAGCAGGCAGTTGGCCGCGAACGTCCCGGGCGTCTTCGAATCCGGCCCGTAGCGCTCGAAGACCGAGTCCGGCTCGTCCGACAGGTCGGTCAGCTCCGGCACGGAGGCCTGCATGCGGTAGGCCATCTCGTACTGGGCGATGCGCGTGGCCGTCTCCGGGTCACCGAACTCCTCCTGGTCCCGCCGGTTGAGCCGGCCCAGCGCGTCGAGGAACCGGCGCCGCGCGGCGCGGTCCACCCCGGGCGGGTTCGACAGGTACAGCACCGGGTCCCCGGTGGAGAGGAACTTGACCCCCTGGTGCTCGGAGGGCAGGAACCCGCTGCCCCACAGCCGGTCGTACACCTGGTTGCCGCCGCGGCTGGAGACCATGACGACGAAGGTGGGCAGGTCGGCGTTCATGCTGCCGAGGCCGTACGACAGCCAGGCGCCGACGCTGGGCCGGCCCGCCAGCTGGGCGCCGGTCTGGAAGAACGTCATGCCCGGGTCGTGGTTGATCGCCTCGGTGTGCATCGTCTTGATGAAGCACAGCTCGTCGGCCACCTTCGCGGTGTGGGGCATGAGATCGCTGATCCACGCCCCCGACTCGCCGTGCCGGGCGAACGCGAACTTCGACGGGACGATGGGAAAGCCCGCCTGCGACGCCGTCATCGGGGTCAGGCGCTGTCCCTGCCGGACCGATTCCGGCAGGTCCTCGCCGTACATGTCCGCCAGCTTCGGCTTGTAGTCCCACAGCTCGTGCTGCGACGGCGCGCCGCCCTGGAACAGGTAGATGACCCGCCGGGCCTTCGGCGCGAAGTGCGGCAGCCCCGGCAGCCCGCCGGCCGCCTCGGGAGCGCCGCCGCCCCCCGCGGCCAGGAGGTCGTCGTGGAACAGCGTCGCCAGCGCGGCCGCGCCGAGTCCGGTGCTCGAACGCTTCAGAAACCGCCGGCGGGTGAGCAGCGTCTCCGGGTCGGTGTGCGGCTTCATCGGTCAGTCCTTCGTGATGGTCCGGTCGAGGTTCAGGATCATGCTGGCCACCAGCTGGTAGGAAGCCAGCTCCGCCACGTCCAGCGTCTCGTCGCGGGGAGACGCGCCCGTGTCGACGAACTCCAGCGCCGCCGCCCGGTCGGCCTCGTAGCGTTCCCGGAAGTCGTCGAAGGCCGCGCGCAGGACCGTCCGCGCTTCCGGCGCGGGACGATGCCCGGTCACCCGGCGGTAGGCGTGGGCGATCCGCTCGTCCGGCGTCGTTCCGCCTTCGCGGATCATCCGCTCGCCCAGCCGGCGCGCCGCCTCCACGTAGGTGACGTCGTTCATCAGGTTCAGGGCCTGCAGCGGCGTGTTGGTCCGGCCGAGGCGCACGATGCACGTCTCGCGCGTCGAGGAATCGAACGCCAGCATCGACGGCGGCCCGAGCGTGCGCTTCCAGAAGGTGTACAGGCTGCGGCGGTACAGGTCGCCGCCCGTCGACGGCCGGTACTCCTGGCTGCTCTGCTCCTCCCACAGGCCCTCGGGCTGGTAGGGCCGCACTGACGGCCCGCCCACCTCGTCGACGAGCAGCCCGGCCACCGAGAGCGCCTGGTCGCGGATCATCTGCGCCGTCAGACGCTGGCGCGGGCCGCGGGCCAGGAGCCGGTTCTCCGGGTCTTCCTCGACCGCCTCGGGCGTCAGGTTCGACGCCTGGCGGTAGGTGGAGCTGGTCACGATGGCCCGCTGCATGGCCTTGACGTCCCAGCCGGAGTCGACGAAGGCCGTCGCCAGCCAGTCGAGCAGCTCGGGATGGCTCGGGTACTCCCCCTGCAGCCCGAAGTTCTCGGCCGTCCTGACCAGGCCGGTCCCGAAGTACGTCTGCCAGAAGCGGTTCACGGCCACGCGGGCGGTCAGCGGGTGGTCGGGCCGGACGAGCCAGCGGGCGAAAGCCAGCCGGTCGTTCTCCCCGCCTTCCGGCAGCGGAGGCAGCACCGCCGGGACGCCGGGGTCCACCTTCTCGCCCGGCACGTCGTACGCGCCCCGGATCAGCCGGAAGGTGTCGCGCCGCGGCTCCATCTCCTCCATCACCATGACCGTGGGGAAGCTCTCCCACAGCGCGGCGCGCTCGCGCTCGAGCGCCTTGACCGTGCGCCACGCCGTCCGCACCGGCCGCGCCGCGTACTGGTCGAGGAAGGCGAGCCGCAGCTTCGCGGCCTGCCCGGCCGTCCGGGCGGCCGGCGCCAGGCGGGCGATCTCGGTCAGCGTCTCGCCGGTGGCCACGACGGCCGCCTGCTCCGGCGTCAGCGCCTCGCCGTAGATGCGCACGTCGTCGATCATCCCCTGGAAGCGGGGCCGCGAATCGCTGGCGCCGGAACCCTCGGGAGCGGACCCGCTGGCCCCGATGCGCAACGGCTCGCGCACGCGCATGGGGTTGTTGATGCCGTCGAGCAGCGGATCGATCTCCCGCGGCTCGCCGTTGACGTAAATCCGGAAGCTCTCCGGCACCCTCTGGCCGTCGTAGGTCACCAGCACGTGCCGCCATTCGTGGAGCGGCAGGGCGTCGCGGGACTCGATCCGCAGCCCGTCGTCCGCGTAGCGCTGCGACAGGTTGACCTGCAGCTTCCCTTCCAGCAGGTACAGGCCCCACCCCTGCTCGCCCTGATCGCCGGCCAGCGCGCGCGACACGATCACGCCGTCGGGGGCGGCGGGATGGATCCAGGCGGCCAGGGTGAACGGCTCGGCGTAGGTGAAGTTGGCGACGTCGCCGGCGTTGACGAAGCGCCGCCCGTCGAAGCTCAGCGCCTCGCCCACCCGGCCGGGGGCGAAGCGCGGCAGGCCGTCCTCCAGCGTCACGTCGACCGGGAACGTGTAGGTGACCGGCTCCCGGGGCGTGCGCAGGTGGGAGGTCACCCCCTGGTGCGGGGTCACCGGCTCGGCGCCGTGGACGCCGCCGACGTCGCCGTCGAACGGGTGGTGGACCAGGAGCTCGTCGCGCAGGACCCAGTCGACCGGCCAGGCGTCCCGCAGCGCCTTCTCCCACTCGGCCCGCGCGCCGGCCGCGCCGGCCTCGATGCCCGCGAACTCCTCCCGGGCCGCGGCGAGTTGTTCGTCGAGCTCGGCCAGCGCGGCGAAGTCCTCGTCGGTCGGCGCGGTGACGAGCGGCGGCGAGTTGAAGTACTTGAACGCCTTGGCGCCCAGGCCGCGCAGGTTGCCGCGCTCGGGAACGTTGTTGAAGTAGGCGTAGAGCTCGTAGAACTCCTTCTGCGAGATCGGGTCGAACTTGTGGTCGTGGCAGCGCGCGCAGCCCAGGGTCAACCCCATCCACACCGTGCCCGTCGTCGACACGCGGTCGACCACGTTCTCGACCAGGAACTCCTCGGGCACGATGCCGCCCTCGCCGTTCTGGCTGTGGTTGCGGTTGAAGGCGGTGGCGATCCGCTGATCGAGGGTCGCGCCGGGCAGCATGTCGCCGGCGATCTGCTCGATGGTGAACCGATCGAACGGCATGTTGTCGTTGTAGGCGTCGATCACCCAGTCGCGGTAGCGCCACATCTCCCGCGGGGCGTCGGTCTGGTAGCCGCTCGAGTCGGCGTAGCGGGCGCCGTCGAGCCATTCGACGGCCATCCGCTCGCCGTACCCGGTGGACTCGAGCAGCCGGTCGACGTGCCGCTCGTAGGCGTCGGGCGCGTCGTCGTCGAGGACGGCGGCGATCTGTGCTTCCGTCGGCGGCAGCCCGGTCAGGTCGAAGGTGACGCGGCGGAGCAGCGTGAGCAGGTCCGCCTCGGGCGAAGGGGGCCGACCCTCGCGCTCGAGCCGCGCGAGGACGAAGTTGTCGATCGGGTTGCGGACCCATTCGGCGCCGGCCACCGGCGGCACGGCCGGCCGCTCGGGCGGGACGAACGCCCAGTGCGACCGCCATTCGGCCCCCTGGTCGATCCACAGCCGCAGGGTCTCGATCTCGGCGGGGTCCAGCGCGTCCTCGTCGGCGCCCGGCATGACCGGCGTGTCCAGGCCCAACCGGTAGGGCATCCGTACGCGGGCGTCGCGGGCGGTGACCCGGTGGATCAGCAGGCTGTCGTCGGCGGCGCCGGGCACGACGACCGGCCCGCCGAACGCGCCGCGGTCGGCGAAGGGCCCTTCCGCCACGTCCAGCCGCAGGCCGCGCTGCCGCGCCTGCTCGTCGGGCCCGTGGCACGTGAAGCAGTTCTCGGAGAGGATCGGCCGGACCTCGCGCGCGAAGTCGACGACCCGCTCCGGCGCCGCCGGCGCGTCCGCCGCCGCGAGTTCGGCCCCCCGGTGCGCGCCGCCGTCGATCCAGCGGCGGACCGTGTCGATCTGCTCGGCGCTGAGCGCGCGGCCGGAGGAGACCGGCGGCATGCGCCCGACGCGGTCCCCGGTGGTCAGCCGCTGGAACAGCGGGCTCGCCTCGGCGTCGCCCGCGACGACGACGCTCTCGAGGAACTCGTCGGTGTCGAACCGCAGGTCGGCCTGCCGCGTGTTCTCGTTCGGGCCGTGGCAGAGCAGGCACGACTCGGCGAGAATCGGCCGCACGTCCCGGTTGAACTCGATCACGGGCGCCGGCTCCTGCGCCGCCGCCGCGAGATCGCCGGAGAGGGGTCCGCCGAGCCCGACCGCGAGCACGGCGAGCGGAATCGGAGCGCGGAGCGATGTCTTCCTCATGGGCATGTCCTCACGCCCGCATGGTAGTACCCCGGCCGGCCCGGCGCAAGCGAAATCGGCAGGGCCGCGGGCCGGCGTTCCGGCCGCGGCCCGCGTTGCGGCGGCCAGGGGTCCGCGCCATGGAACGGCGCGGACCCCTGGAGCGGTCAGGTTGGGCGCCAGGCGGAGCCGCAAGGCGGCGCCTGGTGGGCGTCACCCCGCCGGCAGCCGCCGCAGCGCGGCTATCCGTTGCAGCACCGGCGGGTGCGAGTAGTCCAGGAAGACCGCCAGGGGGTGCGGCGTCAGGTTCGACAGGTTGTCGGCCGAGAGCTTCTTGAGGGCCGCGATCAGCGGCTCGCCGCCCCCGGTGGTCTCGGCCGCGAAACGGTCGGCCTCGAACTCGTTCCGCCGGGAGAAGAGGTTGACCAGCACGGACAGGACCAGCTCGACCGGCGTGAAGAGCAGGCCGAAGAAGACCAGCCCGGCGTGCACGGACGGCTCGCTGACGTGGAACGCCGCGAACAGCCCCTCCTGCCCGAGGAACAGCGACAGGATCCAGAGCATCGCCCCGAGGTGGCCGATCGCCAGCGCCGTCCGCTGCCAGACGTGCCGCTTCTTGTAGTGGCCGACCTCGTGGGCCACGACGGCCACCAGCTCCGGGACGCTGTAGTCGTCGACCAGCGTGTCGAAGAGCCCGATGCGCTTGTTCTTGCCGAAGCCGGTGAAGAAGGCGTTGGCCTTCGACGAGCGCCGGGAGCCGTCGACGACGAACAGGCCCCGCAACGGGAAGCGCGCCTTGCGGGCGTAGGCCAGGACGGCGTCGTGCAGGTCGCCGCCCTCGAGCGGCGTGAACTCGTTGAAGAGCGGCATGATCCAGGTGGGCGCGACGAACTGCACGGCCAGCAGGAACCCGGTGGCCGCGATCCAGCACCACAGCCACGCCAGCGGTCCCGCCCACTCGAAGAACGCCAGGACGACGGCCAGCAGCAGGCCGCCGAGCAGGGCGGCCAGCGCCAGGCCCTTCAGCGCGTCGGCGGCGAAGGTCGCGGCGGTCGTGCGGTTGAACCCGTAGCGCGCCTCGATGACGAAGGTCGAGTACGCGCGGAAGGGCAGGCCGAGCAGGGTCGACGCGAGCCCGAGCGCGCCGACGTAGAGCAGGCCGGTGGCCACCGGGCCGTGGCCGAGGCCGCGCGCCGCCGCGTCGAGCCACGCGAAGCCGCCGGCGAACCAGAAGGCGAGGACCACGGCCAGGTCGAAGGCGCCCCGGAGCAGCCCGAAACGGGTCCGCGTCGCGGTGTAGCGCCGCGCCCGGGCGTACTTCTCGTCGTCGAAGACGCCGGCGAACTCGGCCGGCAGGGCCGGACTGAACGCGCGCACGTTGAGCGCGCCGGACACGAGCTGCAACAGGTACTCCCCGACGAGCGCGGCGAGGATGACGGCGGCGAACGTGTTCATGGGCGTCCTCGGGCTCCGTCGCGGGAGCCGTCGTTGCGGATAAGATCCCCGTGATGGCCGACTTCCATTATCAACCGATTTTCGAGCTCGGGCCGGACGAGACCTCCTACCGCAAGCTGACCTCGGACGGCGTCTCGACCACGCGCCTCGACGGCGCCGAGATGCTGAAGGTCGAGCCGGACGCGCTGCGCGAACTGGCGCGCGCCGCCTTCGACGACGTGGCGCATCTGCTGCGGACCGCGCACCTGGCCCAGCTCCGCAAGGTCATCGACGACCCCGAGGCGTCGCGGAACGACCGCTTCGTGGCCCTCGAGCTGCTGCGCAACGCCTGCATCGCCGCCGGCCGCGTCCTGCCCGGCTGCCAGGACACGGGCACGGCGATCGTCGTCGGCCACAAGGGCGAGCGGGTCCTGACCTTCGGGGACGACCGCGTGCCGCTGTCGCGGGGCGTCTTCGACGCCTACGAGCAGCGCAACCTGCGCTATTCGCAGATGGCCCCGCTCGACATGTACACCGAGAAGAACACCGGCTCGAACCTGCCCGCGCAGATCGAGATCCACGCCGGGCCGGGCGGCGAGTACGAGCTGCTGTTCATCGCCAAGGGCGGCGGGTCGGCCAACAAGAGCTTCCTCTACCAGGAGACGAAGGCGCTGCTGAACCCGGAGTCGCTGCTGGCCTTCGTCGAGGCGAAGCTGAAGACCATCGGGACGGCGGCCTGCCCGCCCTACCACTTGGCGCTGGTGGTGGGTGGCACGTCGGCCGAGTTCACGATGAAGACGCTGAAGCTGGCGACCACGAAGTACCTCGACCGCCTGCCGTCGAGCGGCAACGAGCACGGCCGCGCGTTCCGCGACCACGGCCTGGAGGAGCGGATCTTCGAGCTCGCCCGGGAGATCGGGGTCGGCGCGCAGTTCGGCGGCAAGTACTTCGCCCACGACGTGCGGGTCGTCCGGCTGCCCCGGCACGGCGCGTCGTGCCCGGTCGGCCTCGGCGTCTCCTGCTCGGCGGACCGGCAGGCGCTGGCGCGCATCACCCGCGACGGGGTCTTCCTGGAGCGGCTCGAGGAGAACCCGGCCCGCTTCCTGCCCGACGTCGCCGAGAGCGAGCTGCCGGGCGACGTCGTGCGCATCGACCTGAACCGGCCGATGGCGGAGATCCTCGGCGAGCTGACCCGCCACCCGGTGGCGACGCGGCTGTCGCTGTCGGGACCGATGATCGTGGCGCGCGACATCGCCCACGCGAAGCTGAAGGAGCGGCTCGACGCCGGCGGCGGGCTGCCGGCCTACGCGCGCGACCACGTGGTCTACTACGCCGGCCCGGCCAAGCGGCCGGAGGGGCGCGCGTCCGGGTCGTTCGGCCCGACCACGGCGGGCCGCATGGACTCCTACGTCGACCTCTTCCAGTCGCACGGCGGCAGCATGGTGATGCTGGCCAAGGGCAACCGCTCGGCGCAGGTCACCGAGGCCTGCCGCAGGCACGGCGGCTTCTACCTGGGGTCCATCGGCGGCCCGGCGGCCCGCCTGGCCGACCACAGCATCCGCAAGGTGGAGGTGCTGGAGTATCCCGAGCTCGGCATGGAGGCCGTCTGGCGGATCGAGGTCGAGGACTTCCCCGCCTTCATCGTCGTCGACGACAAGGGGAACGACTTCTTCGCCCGGTTGCTGGCCGAGCGGCCGGCCACGTTGATACGCTAGCGCGATCCGCATCTCGGCAATTCAGGGACGGAGTTTCGGCGCCAGCGAGGAGGAACGACATGCGTTCGATGGTCAAGGGCCTGGGATTCGCCGCCGCGATCGCGGCGGCCGGCGTGATGGTCGGCGAGGCGGCGGCGCAGGACCGGCCGCTCAGCACCCGCGGGCACGCGGCGACGCAGCTCGGGGGCGGCTACGACGACGAGGGCCGCTACGAGGGCGGCTACTGGATCGACGTCCACTACGGACGTCCCATCCTGCGCGGCCGGCGCGGCATCTTCGGCGAGGGCGAGGAGTACGGCCGGCGCATCTACGCCGGGGCGCCGCTGTGGCGGGTCGGCGCGGATCAGACGACCACCTTCACCACCGAGGCCGACCTGCTGATCGGCGGACAGCGCTTGAACGCCGGGGAGTACACCCTGTTCGCCGACCTCTCGGACCCGGCGGCCTGGACGCTGATCTTCACCACCTGGGGCGTCAAGCAGGACTTCCGCGAGGACGACCCGAACGCCCTGTGGGGCGCCTACGGCTACGACGACAGCAAGGACGTCATGCGCGCCACGGCGTCGGTGGAGACCGTCGACTGGTCCATGGACCAGTTGCAGGTGGGTTTCGTCGACGTGACGCGCGAGGGCGGCTCCCTGTACGTCCAGTGGGACGACCAGTTGGCGACCGTCCCGATCGAGCTGGCGCACTAGGGGTGCGCGGCTTCGCGGACGCGGTCTTCGCGGAGCGGCGCGGGGAGAACGGGAAGGCCCCGGCCGCGCGGCGCCCGGAGAGGGCGGAGCCGCAACGGATCGGCGGGGGCGGGCGCTCCGCGTGACGCGCGAAGCTGGCGCGCCGGGCCCCGCGCCCAGGGACGCCGCGGCGGGTCGGCGGGGGCGGGCGGCCCGCGTGACGCCCGCCCCCGGCCCGGCGCCCTTCACCCACCGGCGGATCCTCGTCGTCTTCGCCGGCCTGATGGCCGGGCTGTTCCTCGCGGCGCTCGACCAGACGATCGTCGCCGCGGCCCTGCCGACCATCGTCGGCGAGCTGGGTGGCCTCGACCACTACTCGTGGGTGGTCAACGCCTACCTGCTGTGCGCCACCGTCTGCACGCCGCTCTACGGCAAGCTCGGCGACGTCTACGGCCGGCGCGTCACGTTCCAGGCCGCCATCCTCGTCTTCCTGCTCGGGTCCGTGCTGGCGGGCCTCGCGCCCGGCATGCCGGCGCTGGTGCTGGCGCGCGGCGTGCAGGGCGTCGGCGCCGGCGGCGTGATGGGGCTGACGTTCGCCGTCATCGGCGACGTCGTCTCGCCGCGGCGGCGCGGGAGGTACGTCGGCTACCTGGCCGGCGTGTGGGCGTTCGCCAGCGTGGCCGGCCCGCTGCTGGGCGGTTTCCTCGTCGATCGCGCCACCTGGCGCTGGGTGTTCCTGATCAACCTGCCCATCGGCGGTGCCGCCCTGGCCGTGATCCGCTTCGCGCTGAAGCTGCCGCCGACGCGCCGGCCGGCGCGGCTCGACCTCGGCGGCGCGGCGCTGCTGACGGCCGGGGTCAGCCTGCTGCTGCTGGCCCTCGTGCGCGTGCAGGAAGGCGGGGCGCCGGCCTGGAACACGGCCGGGGGGCTGACCGCCGCGGGCGCGGCGCTGCTCGCGGCGTTCGTCCGCCGGGAGGCGCGCGTCGAGGACCCCCTGCTGCCGTTGCGCCTGTTCCGCAACCGCATCTTCGCCGTCGGGTCGGCGCTGGCGCTGCTCGTCGGCAGCGCGCTCTTCGGCGCCGTGGTCTTCCTGCCGCTGTTCCTGCAGGTGGTCGCCGGGGCGTCGGCGACCCGTTCCGGCCTGCTGCTGCTGCCGCTGACGGCCGGCGTGCTCGTCGGCTCCGTGGGCTCGGGCCGGTTGACGTCCCGCACCGGACGCTACCGCGTCCATCCCATCGCGGGCAGCGCCTGCGCGGCCGGCGGCCTGTTCCTCCTCGGCGGGCTGCACGCCGGGACGCCGCACGCGGCCGTCTCGGCGGCCATGGTGGTCCTCGGCGCCGGCGTCGGCATGGTCATGCAGGTGTCGCTGCTGGCGGTGCAGAACGCGGTCGAGCATCGGGACCTCGGCGTGGCGACGGCGTCCGCGCAGTTCTTTCGGTCGATGGGCGGCTCGTTCGGCGTCGCCGTCTTCGGGGCGATCCTGAACGCGCGCGTCGCGTCCGAGCTGCCGGCGCGGCTTTCGCCGGAGGCGCTCGCCGGCGTCGGCGGCCGGGTCTCCGACCTGCTCGGCAGTCCCGCCGCGATCCGGGCCCTGCCCGCCGAGACCGCCGCGGCGGTGAGCGGCTCGGTGGAGGCCGCCCTCCAGACGGTGTTCCTGTCGGCGGCGCCCGTCATGGTGGCGGCCTTCGCGCTCTCCTGGTTCCTGCAGGAGATCCCCTTGCGGGAGACGGTCGGTCCGCCGGGGGACGGAATCCGGGGAAGCGTGGCCGGCGCCGGCCGGCCACCGGCCGCTCCCTGACCGGGGCCGCCGGCGCGCGTGACGAAATCCCCCGAAAACGGCGCTTGTGAAATCGGCGCGGGCGGGTAGAATGGGCGTTCGCGGTCGCGTGGGGTCCTGAATCGTGGGGTGGCGGGGGCGCCGTTGATGACGAAGCGCGGGAATTCGCCGTTGCGGGCCGGCGTCGCGGCGGCGATGCTGGCGGCCGGCGCCGGAAGCGCCGCCGCCGGGCAGGCCGCCGCGGAGACGGCCGCCGGGGCGGGGCGGGCGCTGCTCGACCGCTACTGCGTCACCTGCCACGACGAACGCCTGCGGACCGCGGGGCTGCGGCTCGACGCCGCGGACCCGGCGAACGTCGCCGCCGACCCGGCCCTGTGGGAGAAGGTGGTCCGCAAGCTGCGCGCGGGCGCGATGCCGCCGGCGCCGCGGCCGCGGCCGGACGCGGCGGCCTACGCGCGGTTCATCGAGGGTCTGGAGACGCGGCTCGACGCGGCCGCGGCGGCCGACCCGAACCCGGGCCGCACCGAGGCGTTCCACCGGCTCAACCGCGCGGAGTACCGCAACGCCGTCCGCGATCTGCTGGCCCTCGACGTCGACGTGGCGGAGCTGCTGCCGGCCGACGACGGCAGCTACGGCTTCGACAACGTCGCCGGCGTCCTCGGCGTCTCGCCGACGCTGCTGGAACGCTACCTGACGGCGGCGAAGCGGGTGAGCCGGCTGGCGGTCGGCGGCCCCGGCCTGCCGCCCACCGCGCTGACCTTCCGCCGCGCGGCCGACGACGCGCAGGACGCGCGCCTCGCCGGCCTGCCGTTCGGCACCCGCGGGGGGATGGCGATCCCCTACCACTTTCCGGCCGACGCGGAGTACCGCATCCGCGTGCGGCTCGGCCGCGACACCGCCGACAACCTGGCCGCGTTCCCCGACCGGCACGAGCTCGACGTGAGCCTGGACGGCGAGCGCCTGCGGACCTTCACGGTCGGCGAGCCGGCCCCGGAGGGCGCGCCGCGGAACGGCCCGGAGTACCGCGAGTGGCGCGCCCGGCAGCGGCTCGCCGACGAGGACTGGGTGTTCCGCGTGCCCGTGCCGGCCGGCCCGCGGACGCTGCGCGTGGCGTTCCGCAAGAAGACCTCGGCCTACCCCGAGACGCTCCGGCAGCCGTACCTGCGGCCGTACACGAACACCACCGGCGGCGACACCCGCTACCAGCCGTACGTGGAGAGCGTCGTCGTCACCGGGCCGTACGAGGCGGGCGGGGCGCCGCCGGCCGTCGAGACGCCGAGCCGCGCCCGCGTCTTCACCTGCCGGCCCGCGGCCGGCGGCGGGCCGGCCGCGCGGGAATGCGCCCGCGAGATCCTGTCGACGCTGGCCCGGCGCGCCTACCGGCGCCCGGTCACCGGCCGCGACCTCGACGTGCTGCTGTCGTTCTACGACGACGGCGCGCGCGGCGGCGGCTTCGAGGCGGGCGTCGAGCGGGCGTTGCGGCGGCTGCTGGCGAGTCCCGAGTTCCTGTTCCGCGTGGTGCGCGACCCGGTCGGCGCCGCGCCCGGAACCAACTACCGGCTGACCGGCCTGGAGCTGGCCTCGCGCCTCTCGTTCTTCCTGTGGAGCAGCATCCCCGACGACGCGCTGCTCGACGCGGCGGTTGCCGGCCGGCTGCGCGAGCCGGAGGAGCTGCGGGCGCAGGTCCGGCGCATGCTCGCCGACGAGCGCGCCTCCGCCCTGGTCGAGAACTTCGCGGGGCAGTGGCTGTACCTGCGCAACGTGCCCGCGCTGGTCCCGGACGAGAACCGCTTCCCCGACTTCGGCGAGGCGCTGCGGCGGGCGATGCGGCGCGAGACCGAGCTGTTCGTCGAAAGCGTGCTGCGCGAGGACCGCGGCGTGCTCGACCTGCTGACCGCCGACTACACCTTCGTCAACGAGCGGCTGGCGCGGCACTACGGCATGCCGGGCGTCCGCGGCAGCCACTTCCGGCGCGTCGCCCTGCCGGACCCCGCGCGCCGCGGGCTGCTCGGCCACGGCAGCATCCTGGCCGCCACCGCCTATCCGACCCGCACGTCGCCGGTGCTGCGCGGCAAGTGGGTGCTGGAGAACCTGCTCGGCACGCCGCCGCCGCTGCCGCCCCCCGACGTGCCTTCGCTGGAGGAGACGGCCGGCGACGGACGCCCGCTCTCCATGCGCGAGGCGATGGAGCGGCACCGCGCCAACCCGGTCTGCGCGAGCTGCCACCGCCTGATGGACCCGCCCGGCTTCGCGCTCGAGCAGTTCGACGCCGTCGGCCGCCACCGGACGCGCAACGAGGCCGGGGCGCCGATAGACGCCTCGGGGGCGCTGCCGGACGGCACGGTCTTCGAGGGCGCGGCCGGCCTGCGCGAAGCGCTCCTGCAGCGTCCCGAGCTGTTCGTGACCACGCTGACCGAGAAGCTGCTGACCTACGCCCTCGGCCGCGGCGTCGAACACTACGACGCGCCGGCCGTGCGCGCCGTCGTCCGGGACGCCGAACGCGGCGGCTTCCGGTTCTCGTCGATCGTCCTGGGCATCGTCGAAAGCCTGCCCTTCCAGATGAGGAGATCCGCATCATGATCATCACGAAGACGGCGCTGCCGCGGCGCACGTTCCTGCGGGGTCTGGGCGCGGCCGTGGGGCTGCCGCTCCTCGACGCGATGGCGCCGGCGCTGACGGCGCTCTCGAAGACCGCCGCCGCGCCGGTCAAACGTCTCGGCTTCATCTACCTGCCCAACGGCGCGGTGATGCAGTCGTGGACGCCGTCCGGGGCGGGGACCGACCTGAAGCTGTCGCCGACCCTCGGCCCGCTGGCTCCCTTCCGCGACCAGACGCTGGTCTACACGCGGCTGGCCCACGGGCAGGCCGAGCCGCTCGGCGACGGCAACGGCGAGCACTCGCGGGCCAGCTCGGTCTGGCTGAACGGGGTGCATCCGAAGCACACCGAGGGCGCGGACGTGCGGGCCGGCGTGACCGCCGACCAGGTGGCCGCGGCCGCCGTCGGCGCCGACACGCCGCTGCCGTCGCTGGAGCTGGCCATCGACCTCGACTTCCTGGTCGGCAACTGCGAGAACGGCTACAGCTGCGTCTACATGAACACCGTGGCGTGGCGCACGCCCACGACGCCGCTGCCGATGGAGAACAACCCGCGCGTCGTCTTCGAGCGGCTCTTCGGCGACGGCGGCACGCGCGGCGAGCGGCTGGCGGAGCTGCGCGCGGACCGCAGCATCCTGGACTCGGTGACCGACGACCTCGCGCACCTGGAGCGCGGTCTCGGGGCCGCCGACCGCCGGCGGCTCGACCAGTACCTCGACGCGGTGCGCGCGGTGGAGCGGCGGATCCGGTTGTCGGAGGCGCAGGGCGCCGGCGCGGCGCTGCCGGACGACCTCGACCGGCCGGCCGGCATCCCCGACTCCTACGAGGATCACGTCCGGCTGACGTACGACCTGATCGCGCTCGCGTTCCAGGCGGACCTCACGCGGGTCTTCACCTTCATGGTGGGCCGCGAGCTCGGCGGCCGCACCTACCCGCGGATCGGCGTGCCCGACCCGCACCACGGGCTGTCGCACCACCGCAACGATCCGGAGAAGCTGGCCAGGCTGTCGAAGATCAACCGGCACCACGTGGAGTTGTTCACGCACCTGCTCGGCCGGCTGCGGGACGCGCCGGACGGCGACGGCACGCTGCTCGACCGCTCGATGGTGCTCTACGGGGCCGGCCTCGGCGACAGCAACGACCACCTGCACTACGACCTGCCGGTGCTGACGGTGGGCGGCCGGGCGGCCGGGCTGCGCGGCGGGCGGCACCTGCGCTACCCGAAGGACACGCCGATGACCAACCTGCTCGTCAGCATGCTGCACAAGGCGGGCGTGCCGGAGGAGCGGCTCGGCGACAGCACCGGGCGGCTGGCGGCGCTGACCGACGTGTAGCGGGCGCGACCGAATGTCCATCACTCTCGTCTTCGGTCTGATGGCGCAGTTCTACGCCGCGGGAGCAGCGCTGTCGATGACGGGCCGTACCCGAGGGCCGTGTGGTGTGTAATGAGCATCGGCGGCAGTTTCATCGCGCTGTTCTTCATCGCGTCCCTGACAGCGACCGTGGTGGTGGATTTCTCCATCGTCGGAGTCCTGCTCTTTACGGCGCTCTTCTCCATGTCCGCCTGCTGCGCGTGGTCGGCCGCGCGACGCGCATCATGGATCCCGTGAGCGGGGTTGCGGCGCGCCCGCTCCACGCCGTGAGGTGGTCATGACGAGATCGGTGACGCGACACGGTGTGAGCCTGGCGGCCGTCGTCCTGGCGTTGCTCGCCGCCGCGGCCGCGCGGGCGGCCGCGGCCGACCTCCCGCTCGTCGACGCGGCGCGGGCCGGCGACGCCGCGCGCGCCCGCGCGCTGATCGCGGACGGCGTCGACGTCGACGGCCGCGACGGGGACGGCACGACGGCGCTGCACTGGGCCGCGCTCAACGACGACCTCGAGACGGCGCGGGCCCTGATCGCCGCCGGCGCGCGCGTCGAGGCGGCCAACCGCTTCGACGCGACGCCGCTGGCGCTCGCGGCCGAGAACGGCGGCGCCGCCTTCCTCGATCTGCTGCTGGACGCCGGCGCGGACCCGGACGCGGCGACCCCGGAGGGCGAGACCGCCCTGATGACCGCCTCCCGGACCGGCCGCGCGGACGCCGTGCGGGTTCTGCTGGACCGCGGCGCGGACCCGAACCGCGCGGAAGGCTGGCGCGGGCAGACCGCGCTGATGTGGGCCGCGGCGGAGGACAACCGGGCCGCGGCGGAGGCGCTGCTCGCCGCCGGGGCCGACGTCCACGCGCGCTCCACCGGCGGTTTCAGCCCGCTGGCGTTCGCGGTGCGGGCCGGCCACCTCGCCATGACGCGCCTGCTCGTCGACGCCGGCGCGAGCCCGGAGGAGACGCTGTTCGACGGGACCAGCGCGCTCGTCCTCGCAACGGCGAACGGCCACTACGAGCTCGGGGCGTACCTGCTGGACGCCGGCGCGGACCCGAACGCCGACGACCAGGGCTGGACCGCGCTCCACGAGGTCAAGTGGACGCGGCGGCCGAACCTCGGCTTCAACAACCCGCCGCCCGTCGTCACCGGCTCGACGTCCGACCTGGAGTTCGTCCGCGCGCTCGCCGCCCACGGCGCCGACCTGGACGCGCGGCTGACGAAGGAGCCGAACAACCGCTACCGCAACGTCCTGAACCGCATCGGCGCCACGCCCTTCCTGCTGGCGGCCAAGGCCGCCGATGTCGAGATGATGCGCCTGCTGGTCGAGCTGGGCGCGGACCCGCTGCTGCCCAACGAGGACGGCACGACGCCGCTGATGGCGGCGGCCGGGGTCGGCATCTGGGCGGTCGGCGAGAGCCCCGGCACGAACGAGGAGGCGCTCGACGCGGTCCGCTACGCGCTCGAACTCGGCGGCGGCGTCCCGGCCGTCGACGACAACGGCGACACCGCGCTGCACGGCGCCGTCATCCGCGGCTCCGAGCCGCTGGTCCGCTTCCTGCTCGACCACGGCGCGGACATCGAGGCGGTCAACGAGAAGGGCTGGACGCCGCTGCGCATCGCCCGGGGCGTCTTCTACTCCAACACCGGCAAGCGCTGGCCGGAGATGGAGAAGTTGCTCCTCGAGCTCGGCGCCGACCCGTCGAGCGCCGCCGGCGCCGACAACACCATCTCCGACTGGTCCCTCGACGACCCGGTCCCGCCGGACGCGCGCTGACCGCGGCCGGTTCATCCCGACCAGGGATCGAGCACCGGTTGGTTGGGCGCCAAGCGGAGCCGCAAGGCGACGATTGGCGGCGCCGTCACGGCGTCCGGGGCCAGCCTTCGCGCTCGATCAGCCGTTCGACGTGCGCCAGATGGTGGCGCCCGTGCCAGGCGTAGGAGCCGACGGTGACGGCCAGCGTGGCGGGGCCCGACTCCGGGTGCACGAACTCGCGCTGGAGTTGCGGCCACGCGAGGCCGCGCAGCAGGCTGGTCCAGCGCCGGTGCAGGGCGTCGAGCAGGTCCAGGGAAGGCGCGACCGGTCCACGGCAGTCGGGCAGCGCCGCCCAGCCCTTCTCGTCGTAGGCCTTGATCACCGGCCGGTCCTCGGTCAGCGCCCACTTGAAGCGGACGACGCTGTTCACGTGGCTGTCGGCCAGGTGGTGGACCACCTGCCGGACCGTCCAGCCGCCGGGGCGGTACGGCGTGTCGAGCCGCTCGTTCGTCAACGCGGAGACGGCCCGGCGGAGATCGGCGGGCAGCGCCGCGACGTCGTCGATCCAGGCGTCGACCTGATCCTGCGTGACCGGATCGGCGGAGGAGAACCGCCCGATGGGATAGCGAAGGTCGGACTGCCTGGCCATTGCGTGGACGAGCGTCGCTGTCTCGCGGATGCGCGCCCGGCGAGCGTCGATCGGTGCCGACAGGCCGCTCTGGCGGACACCATTATAATCGTGGCCGGTGCGCCGGCCGCGCGCCGAAGCCGAGTGGATCGGCCGCCCGCGGCCGGTTCGGCCGTCGCCGGCTCTCGGCGAGTGAAGCGATCCGCGAGGTCAGACGTCATGCGCAAGACGACCACGATCGGCGCGGCGGCGATCCTCCTCGGTGCCGCCGCGGTCACGTCCGTCCCGGGACAGCGCGGCGGCGCGTTCCGCGCGTCGCGCGACCACCCGGCCATCCGCTACACGGAAGGCGCGGTCGACAACGCCGTCGCGGACCTGAACCGGCGGCTGGAGGACGGCTCCGCCGCGCTCGTCTTCGAGGGCCGGAGCGGGTATCTGCGCTCGGTGCTCGACGCGCTCGACGTCCCGGTCGAGTCGCAGGTGCTCGTCTTCTCGCCGACGAGCTTCCAGGAGGACCACATTTCCTTCGACAACCCGCGCGCCATCTTCTTCCGCGACGACGCGGCGCTCGGCTGGGTGCGGGGGGCCGACGTGCTGGAGCTGGCGGCCCAGGACCGGCGGCAGGGGACGATCTTCTACACGCTGGAGCAGACGCCCTCGGCCGCGCCGCGGTTCCGGCGGCGGGAGACCTGCCTCGCGTGCCACCTGTCGTGGGACACGCTCGGCGTGCCCGGCCTGCAGGTCCTCAGCATGTTCCCGATGCCGAACGATCCGCACGCCTACGCCAGCGGGCACGCCACCGACCACCGCAGCCGGCTGGAGGACCGCTGGGGCGGCTGGTACGTGACGGGTTCGCACGGCTCGGTGGCGCACATGGGCAACGTGGAGGTCGAGGACGTCGAGGATCCGCACGCGACGTTCGGCGTCGTGCCGCCGGTCGTCGAGTCGCTGGAAGGCCGGTTCGACCTCGAGGGCTTCCCGACGCCCTACAGCGACGTCGTGGCGCTGATGGTGCTGGAGCACCAGGCGCACATGACCAACCTGATCACGCGCATCGGCTGGGAGGCGCGGCGGGTGGAGCACCGCGCCGGGAGGGTGGCCCCGGCGGACCGGGGGCGCTCGACCGACGACGGCCGGTTCGCCGAGATCATCGACGAGGCCGCGGTGGAGCTGGTCGACTACCTGCTGTTCGTCGACGAGGCGCCGCTGCCGCCCGGCGTCGCGGGCGGCTCGGGCTTCGCGGAGGCGTTCTCGGCGCGCGGGCCGCGCGACCGCCGCGGGCGGTCGCTGCGCGAGACGTCGCTGGACGGCCGGCTGTTCCGCTACCCGTGCAGCTTCATGATCCACACCGAGGCGTTCGACGCGCTGCCCGACACCGCGCTCGACGCGATCTACCGGCGCCTGTGGGCGATCCTGTCCGGCCGGGTTTCGGAGGCGCCCTACGACCGTCTGGCGCTCGCCGACCGGCGGGCGATCGTGGAGATCCTGCGCGACACGAAGCCGGCCCTGCCCGACTATTTCGGGCCGGTCACGCGGTAGCCCGGCAGCCGGGAGCTGGCGCGAAAGGAACCGCCCGTGGCTGTTCGGCGGGCTCGCAACGGTGATCGCCTGGCTCCTGTCCCGGCTTCCGCAGGCCGTTACGGCGTTCCTCGAAGCGATGCGCGCCGGTCAGCAATAGGTCCCGCTACACGACGCCGCAGGCCAGCATCGCGTCGGCGACCTTCCGGAAGCCGGCGACGTTCGCGCCGCGCACGTAGTTCACGAACCCGTCCGGGTCGGTTCCCTCCTCGCGGCACTTCTCGTGAATGTCGCGCATGATGGTCTGGAGCCGCCCGTCGACCTCTTCGCGGGACCAGGAGATCCGCAGGGCGTTCTGGCTCTGCTCGAGGCCCGACACGGCCACGCCGCCGGCGTTCGCGGCCTTGGCCGGGCCGAACAGGATCCGGCGGGCGAGGAACGCGCGCACGGCGCCGAGGGTGGACGGCATGTTGGCGCCTTCCGAAACGGCCAGAAGCCCGTTGTCGAGAAGGGTCTTCGCGTCGTCGGCGTCGAGCTCGTTCTGCGTCGCGCAGGGGAGGGCGAGCTGGGCGGGGACGCGCCACGGCCGCGCCCCCTCGTGGTACTCGCACCCGAAGTGCCCGGCGTACTCGCGCACCCGTCCCCGGCGCACCTCCTTGAGGTCCTTCAGCCAGGCCAGCCGTTCGGCGTCGATGCCGTGCGGGTCGTGGACGAAGCCGTCCGAATCCGAGGCGGTGACGACGGTGGCTCCGAGCTCGTTCAGCTTCTCGATGGCGTAGAGCGCGACGTTGCCGGAGCCGGAGACGACCGCGGTCTTGCCGGCGATGCCGCCGCCGCGGGCCGCCAGCATGTTCTGCAGGAAGTAGACGGCCCCGTAGCCGGTCGCCTCGGTCCGCACCAGGCTGCCGCCGAACGCCAGACCCTTGCCGGTCAGGGCGCCCGTGAAGCGGTTGGCCAGACGCATGTACTGGCCGAACAGGAAGCCGATCTCGCGCGCGCCCACCCCGACGTCGCCGGCGGGCACGTCGGTGTCCTCGCCGATGTGCCGGTGCAGCTCGCGCATCATCGCCTGGCAGAAGCGCATCACCTCGTTGGCGCTGCGCCCGCGAGGGTTGAAGTTGGAGCCTCCCTTGGCGCCCCCCATCGGCAGGCCGGTCAGGCTGTTCTTGAGGATCTGCTCGAAGCCGAGGAACTTCAGCACGCTCTGGGTGACCGTGGAGTGGAAGCGCAGGCCGCCCTTGTAGGGGCCGATGGCGTTGTTGAACTGCACGCGCCAGGCCCGCGCGGCGCGGATGCCGCCCGCGTCGTCCTGCCACGTCACCCGGAACGTGATGATCCGGTCGGGCTCGGTGAGCCGTTCCAGGATGCGGGCCTCTTCGTACTCGGGGTGCGCCGTCACGAACGGAATGACGCACTCGGCCACCTCGCGGACCGCCTGATGGAACTCCGGTTCGCCCGGGTTGCGCCGGACGAGACCGGCCATGAATTGCTCCAGCCTTTCGTGGACGTCCGGTTGCCGGGACATGGCCTCGCCTCCTCCGTTCCCTTCCGCGGGAGCTGCTTCTTCTTCAGGAGCGCCGCGAGCTTCATCCGATCATTCTATCGGCAGGGCGGTTCCCCCGCGTCACGACCGCCGCGCCCGGTGTCCGGCGGCGCGCCGGCGCGGCCCGCCTCCGCCGGCGAGATACGCGCCGGACCGCCGATCAGCGGGCGGGTCCGGCGCATTCGGCCGCCCGCGAGACCCCGCAGGTCCTCGGCCATGCGGCGGTGCCAGGGCCCGCTGCGAAAGAGTTCGCCCCGTTCACGGGCTCCCGCGCACAACCGCCGATACAGATCGGGGTCCCGCCGCACCCTGTCGATCGCCGTCTCGATCGAGGCCGCGGAACGGGGTTCGACGAGCAGGCCGTTCTTCTCGTGCTCGACGACCTCGGGTATGCCGCCCCAGCGCGTCGCCACGACGGGCAGCCCGCACTGAAACGCTTCGAGCACGACGCCCGGATGACCCTCGTTTCTCCAATAGCTCGGGAACAACAGCAGATCGTGTTCCTGCAGGACCCGCGGCACGTCCTCGGGGTCCAGGACGCCGCGGTACGAAGCCCGGGGATGCCCTTCGAACAGCGACATGTCCGTGTCGGGCATCCGCGGCCCGTACACCCGGAGGAGGCACTCCTCGGGCAGGCGGCGGCAGGCTTCGAGCGCCTCGGCCAAGCCCTTCTCCATGCGCAACTGGCTCACGAAGAGCAGCCTCTCGACCCGGCGCCGCTCGCGCGGCGCGGAAACCCGCAAGTCCCTCGTGTTGGGAAACCAGCGTACGTTGGGCGCGCCGCCGAGAAGGCGGTGCAGTTGCCGCGTCTGGACGTACACCCGGGAAGAGCTCAGGAAAGTCCGCTTCGCCCACCAGCGGGCCGCCGGGCCGTACTGAAGGAAGGCGTATCCGTTGCCGAAGAACTGCAGCGCCAGGGGCAAGCCCAGGGCCTTGCAAAGGAACCAGATGGACGAAGCCCCGATCAGCGCCGAATCCCCCGAGGTGTTGAGAAAGGCGAGCCGCACGTGCCGAAAGCTCCGCAGGAGGCCGCGGACTACACGGAAGAACACGACCGCCTGGTTGACCCACTGCCGCGGGCGGGGCAGGTTGGCGTGCGGCCGCGTAGTGCTGATCGACGCGACGTCGAGACCCGCCCCCTCCAGATGGCGCAGCGTCTCGGCGAAGTGCACCTTGGTGCCGCCGATGACCTCGGCCGGACCGGGAAGAGGCCCGATGAGCAGGATCCTCGGTCGAGAAGCGGATTGGGATCCATCGTCGCTACGCCACGCCCACGGGACGCCGGCTCCGGCCAGCCCGCCGGTTGCGGCGGCCCGTCCGCTCAGCGGCCGTCCCACTGCGCGGCCATCCAGTCGCCGGCGTCGCGCAGCGCGCGGACGTAGCCGCCCATCGCGTAGTGACCCACCCCGTCGAGCGCGGTGAACGCCACCGGGCGGCCCGCCTCCCGGAGCCGCCGCGCCGCGTCCTCGGCGGGACCGAACGGGACCACGTCGTCCGCCCGGCCGTGGATGACGTGCACCGGCATGTCGCCGAGCGCGTCGAGCGGGTCGTCGCCGGGGCGCCCGGCGATGGGGATGGCGCCGGTGAAGAAGTCCGGATGCCGGGTCGCGAAGAACCACGTCCCGCGCCCTCCCAGGCTGAACCCGGTGACGAGGACGCGCGCGCGGTCGATGGCCCGGGTCTCGACGATCCGCCGGAGCAGCGCCATGACCGCGCGCTCGGAGACCTCGTTCGTCCAGCGCCGCGCCGGCGCGTCCGGCGCGACCACGATCGCGTTCAGTCCCCGCAACGCCGGCTCGAAGGTCTGCCGCATGTGCAGACTGCCGTAGTACGGCCCGCGCGCGCCGCCCGGGTGCAGGGCCAGGATCAGGGGATGCGGCGTGGCCGGATCGTAGCCGGCCGGCGTCGACACCGCGTAGGGCATCTCGCCGTGTCCTTCGATCTCGAACGTCAGGTGCTCGACCGTCGGCCGCCCTCCGGCCTGGGTCTCCCGCGCCGCCGCGCCCGGAGATTCCCCCCGCGCCCCGGCCGGCGCGCCGGCGTGGACGCCCGGCGCCGCGCCCAACGCCATCCCCGCCGCGACGACGCCCGCTCCTGCCCACGTTCGCATCGGCCCCTCCACGACGTTTCCCGCCCGTGTCCGCGTCCGCCCGGCCGCGCCGCCCGGCAGGGCATAATAGACGATCGCCGCCGCGCCGGCGCCCGACGCCATGACCGTCCGCACCCGCTTCGCCCCGAGTCCGACCGGATACCTCCACGTCGGGGGGGTGCGGACGGCGCTGTTCAACTGGCTGTTCGCCCGCCGGCACGGGGGGCGGTTCATCCTGCGCATCGACGACACCGACCGGCAGCGCAACGTCGAAGAGGCGCTGCGGCCGATCCTCGACGGTTTCCGCTGGCTGGGGATCGACTGGGACGAGGGGCCGGAGGTGGGCGGCCCGCACGCGCCGTACCGCCAGTCGCAGCGGACGGACCGGCACCGGGCGGCGGTGGCGGCGCTGCTCGGCCGCGGGCTCGCGTACCGGGACTACGCGACGGCGGAGGAGACGGCGGCCGAGCGGGAGGCGGCGCAACGCGAGAAGCGGCGGTTCCTCTGCAGCCGGCGCTGGATGGCGGAGACCCCCGCCGCGGCGGCGCGGTTCGAGCGCGAGGGCCGCGCCGCCGTGGTCCGGCTGAAGATGCCGCGCGAGGGCGCCTGCCGCTTCGACGATCTGGTGCGGGGACCGGTCGCCTTCGACTGGGCCCTGGAGCAGGACCACGTGATCCAGCGCGCGGACGGCAGCCCCCTCTATCACCTGGCCAGCGCCGTCGACGACCACGACTTCGGGATCACCCACGTCATCCGCGCGGTGGAGCACCTGTCGAACACGCCGCGGCAGATCTTCATCGCCGAGGGTCTCGGCCACGGCCGGCCGCGCTACGCGCACCTGCCGTACGTCGCGGCGCCAGGCGGCGCCGAGAAGCTGAGCAAGCGCAAGCTGGGGACGTACCTGAAGCAGCCGGACTTCAAGCGCATGCACGACCACGGCGCCGGCCTGCTGGCCGCGCTCGGCGAGGAAGTGGATCCGGAGCGTTTCAATCCCGTGCTGGTGGAGTTCTACCGGGACGTCGGCTATCGGCCGGACGCGCTGCTCAACTACCTGCTGCTGCTCGGCTGGTCGCTCGACGGCCGGACGGAGGACTTCACCCGCGAGGAGATGATCGCGCATTTCTCGCTCGACCGGGTCAACCGCGCCGCGGCCGCCTTCGACCCGGGGAAGCTGACCGCGTTCGAGGAGCGCCGGATGCGCGCGCTCCCGCTCGACGAGAAGGTCGCGGCGGTCCTTCCCTGCCTCGCCCGGCTCGGACTGGCGGCGGCCGAGCCGGACGCCGCGGAGCGGGAGCGGGTCCGCTCGGTGCTGACGGCCGCGGGCGACCGGATCACGGTGGCGGCGGACGTCGTCCGCTACGCCGCGTTCTTCCAGGACGACGCGGCGTTCCCCTACGACGGGAAGGCGTTCGCCAAGCGCCTGCGCGCGCCGGGCGCCGCGGAGCGGCTGCGGCGGTTCCGGCCGGTGCTGGAGACGGTCGAGCCGTTCGACGCCGCGACGCTCGACGCCGCGCTGCGCCGCTTCGTGGAGGCGGAGGGGATCCCGGCGGGGAAGATCGTCCACGCCGTCCGGGTGGCGGTCACCGGGGCGGCGGTCGGCTTCGGCCTGTTCGAAGCGCTGGCGATCCTCGGCCGCGCGTCCTGCCTCGCCCGCATCGACCGGGCGCTGGCGCTCGTGGATGCGGGCGGGCGGGCGGCCGCGCCGCCGCCGGGGCCGGGCACTCCCGGCGGCTGAACGGGCTGAACGGCAGGCGCGGCGGCCGGGCCGCGCCAGTCCGTCGGTGATGGGGGACCGTGGGGTCGGCCCGTTCCTGACGAAGGCTCGCGGAATTGAACCGAGCTATCGCGTGGACCAACAGGAGCGTCCGTTCATGGAGGCTCATCGGGCGCACGTGGGACGGCGCCTAGAAAACTCGACGACCGCTGGTGGAAGGAGCGGATTTGCGTCCGGCGCCGGACGCAGGCCGCGCCGGCGAAGATTCCCGGCCGACCGGCCGCGCACCGGTTGTCGCTAGAATGGGAGCGGGCCCGGTCCGCTGTCGGCCGGGCGCCCGAACGAGGGGAGCTCGCTTGACCACCGCCGCCTCCGACACCTCCGGCCTCGACTTCATCCGCGAGATCGTCGCCGCCGACCGGGCCGCCGGCCGGCGCGGGGGACGGGTCCACACCCGGTTCCCGCCCGAGCCGAACGGGTATCTGCACGTCGGCCACGCGAAGTCGATCTGCCTCAACTTCGGCGTCGCCCGGGAGTTCGGCGGGCTCTGCAACCTGCGCTTCGACGACACGAACCCGGAGACCGAGGACGTCGAGTTCGTGCGGGCGATCGAGCGGGACGTCCGCTGGCTCGGCTTCGACTGGGAAGACCGCTGCTACTACGCCTCGGACTACTTCGAGCGGCTGTACGACCGCGCGGTGACGCTGATCCGCAAGGGGCTGGCCTACGTCGACGACCTGCGGGGCGACGAGGTGAGCCGTTACCGCGGACGGTGGGACGAGCCGGGGCGGGACAGCCCGTACCGCGGACGGACGGTGGCGGAGAACCTGGACCTGTTCGCGCGGATGCGGGCGGGCGAGTTCCCCGACGGCGCGCGGACGCTGCGGGCGAAGATCGACATGGCGGCGCCGAACATGAACCTGCGCGATCCGACCCTCTACCGGATCCGCCGCCGGCCGCACTACCGGCAGGCCGGCGGCTGGGTGATCTATCCGACCTACGACTTCACGCATCCGCTGTCGGACGCGTTCGAGCGGATCACCCATTCGCTGTGCACCCTCGAGTTCGAGGACCACCGGCCGCTCTACGACTGGTGCCTGCAGGCGCTCGACGTCGAGGATCCGCCGCGGCAGATCGAATTCGCCCGGCTCAACCTCACGCACACGGTGCTGAGCAAGCGCAAGCTGCTGGAACTGGTGGAGGGAGGGCACGTCCGGGGCTGGGACGACCCGCGGATGCCGACCCTGAGCGGCATGCGGCGCCGCGGCTATCCGCCGGCCGCCATCCGCGGCTTCTGCGAACGGATCGGCATCGCCAAGGCGAACGGCGTCGTGCAGATGGCGCAGCTCGAAGACGCCGTCCGGCAAGAGCTCAACCGCACCGCGCCGCGGGTGATGGCGGTGCTGCGTCCGCTGAAGGTGGTCATCGAGAACTACCCGCCGGACCGGGTCGAAGAGCTGGACGCGGTGAACAACCCGGAGGACGAAAGCGCCGGGACGCGCAGGGTGCCGTTCTCCCGCGAGCTGTACGTCGAGCGGGCCGACTTCGAGGAAGACCCTCCGAGGAAGTTCTTCCGGCTTGCGCCGGGGCGGGAGGTGCGCCTGCGGTACGCCTACTTCATCACGTGCCGGGAAGTCGTGAAGGACGACGCGGGAGCCGTCCGGGAGCTGCGCTGCACCTACGATCCGGAGACGCGCGGCGGATACGCGCCCGACGGCCGGAAGGTGCGGGGGACGATCCACTGGGTGTCGGCCCGGCACGCGCTCCCGGCCGCGGTCCGCTACTACGATCATCTGTTCCGGGCGGAGCACCCGGAGAACCCGCCCGGCGGAGCGGACTACAGGGCGGGTCTCAACCCCGATTCGCTCGTGGAGCGGCCCGCGCCGGGACGGCCCGAACGGCCGGTCGTCGAACCGGGCCTCGCCGGCGCGCCGGCCGGCGCGCGGTATCAGTTCGAGCGGCAGGGGTACTTCTGCGTCGACCCCGACTCGACGCCCGGCGCTCCGGTGTTCAACCGCACGGTCACGTTGCGCGACACCTGGTCGAAGATCGCCAGGAAGCAGGGCCGGCCCGGAAGTCTGCGCCGACTCACCAGTCCAGCACGCCCCGCCCCTGCCTGAAGTCGTCCCAGGTGTAGCAGCCGCCGGTGACCTCCTGCAGGTCGTCGTCGCTCAGCGCCCCGTCGGGGGGCAGCACGAGATGCGCGCTCGTGGCGCTGTCTTCGTGCACGTGGACCGAGAGCCACTCCGGCAGGCTGACGTCCAGCTCCTTCTCGATCACGCCCTTCGGATCGTCGAGAAGCCGGGCGCGGAAGTCCGCGTCCCCGTTCGCCCGCTCCACGACCTTCTCCCGCATTTCCTTCGGTGTATCCATGCCGCGGCTCCTTCCGTGCCGTTTACGCAACGACCTGCCAGACATCCGCCGAGGTCGCCCCGAGCGGGCGTCCACGAAATCGGGGCGGCTCCACCCCGGGTCAGACGACCTGCCGGCGCGCGAGGGCGGCGAACGCGCCGTCCTGCGCCATGAGCTCGTCGTAGCGGCCGCTCTCGACGATGCGGCCGGCCTGCATCACGAAGATCCGGTCGACGTCCTGCACCGTGCTGAGACGGTGCGCGATCACCACGCGGGTGACGTTCAGCTTCTTCAGCGAAGCCTGCACCTGCGCCTGGGTGCGGTTGTCGAGGGCGCTGGTCGCTTCGTCGAACAGCAGGATGCGGGGCTTGTGGGCGAGCGCGCGGGCGATCAGCAATCGCTGTTTCTGCCCACCGGAGAGTCCGCCTCCGCCCTCGGGCAGCATCGTGTGCATGCCCATCGGCATCGCCTCGACGTCGTCGGCCAGGCCGGCCGCGCGCGCCGCCGCCCACGCCTGGTCCATCGTCAGCGGCGCCGTGCTCGCGATGTTCTTGAAGATGGTGTCGGCGAGGAGCTGCCCGGTCTGGAGCACCACGCCCAGCTGGGCGCGGACGGCCGGCAGGTCGAGGCTCGCCATGTCGTGGCCGTCGAGGAAGACGGCGCCCGTGTTCGGCTGTTCGAAACCGAGCATCAGGCGGTAGATCGTCGACTTCCCGGACCCGGAAGGCCCGACGAACGCCACGTAGTCGCCCTGCCGGATGTGGAACGACACCCCGTCGACGGCGTTCGGCAGGTCCGGCAGATAGCGGAACACGACGTTCGCGAACTCGACGTCCCCGGAGACCTCGTGCAGATGGCCGCCGGCCACGGTCTCGGGCCGGGCGTCGAGGATCGGCTGCGCGCGCTCGAAGAGCGGGAGCGCCGCGATGACGGTCGTCCACGCGGCCGTCAGACCGGTCAGGGCGGCCGCGAACTGCCCGAACGCCGCGTTGAAGGAGAGGAACGCCTGGAGGTCGAATTGCGGTTGCAACTCGCCTTCGAGGAGCTGGTACCAGATGAACGCGAACAGGCCGAGCGAGGCGAGCGGCGGGAACAGGGCGTTGAGCGTGTGCTGCCCCGCGGTCCAGCGTCGGACGGCGAGCGTCTCGCGCTTCTGTTCGGCGTACCGTTCCGCCCAGCGGGCGAGCGCGTAGTGTTCGGCGTGCGCGATCCGCAGCTTGGAGAGCCCGGAGATCATCTGGAACACGAGGCCGTCGATGGCGCCCTGGATCCGGAACGCCGCGCGGTGGTGGCGCATCTGGGCGCGGGCCAGGAACCAGGTCACGCCGACCAGCAGCGCCACCAGGAGGGTGGCGATCAGCGCCAGCCGCCAACTGTAGTAGAAGAGCAGGGCGTGGCTGAAGAGGGAGAAGATGCCGCTGACCACCGCGGCGGCGGTGGCGCCGGTCAGCAGATGCCGGATCAGGCTGATGCCGTTCGCCCGGTCGGCCAGGTCGCCCGCCGTGTAGTTGCGGAAGAAGGGGACCGGCAGCGCCAGCAGCCGGATCCAGACCGCGGCCTGCAGGCGCTCGTCGATCCGGCCCTCGATGCGCAGCATCGCCAGCGCGCGCACGATCTCGAACGCGGCCGAGCCGAGCGCGCCCAGGAACAGCGCGCCGAGCATGGCGATCCACATCGGGGTGTCGACGCGCGGGATGACCTGGGCGAGCAGGCGGCCGGTCAGCTCCGGCGTCAGCAGCGCGACCAGGGCGCCGGCGACCCCCATCGCGGCCACCGTCCGCAGGTCCCGTTCGCACCCGCGCACGGCGTCGCGCAGCAGGGCCGGCCCGGTCTCGACGCCGTCCGGGATCGGCGGGTACAACACCGCCCCGCGGCGCCCGAGCCGGTCGGCCCGCTCGCCGTCCACCGCGGCGTCCTCGCCGCTCGCCGGGTCGACGGCGCGGTACGCGCCGCTACGGTTCGACAGCACGGCGACCGGCCGGTCCCCGCCGTCCGTGGTCTCCAGCCCGACGAAGGAAGGACCACCCCGGCGCCACCATCCGGGGGCCAGGGTGATCCGGCGCGCCCGCATCCCGGATCGGCGGGCGACCGCCGCGACGGACTCCATCGCGTCACCCTGGTCGGTCATCCCGGCCGGGACGTCGAGGGCGATCCCCATCGAGTCGGCGACCAGACCGGCCGCCGCCTGCAGGGGCGTCCGGCCGGTCCGGGAGGCGGCGCCCGCGCCGGACCCGGCCGGGCGCAGCACGCCGCCGAGGGCGCGCGACATCATCGACGCGGTCGCCTGGCGCGTGCGGTCCGCGCGGCGGTGCCGGTCGCGCGTGGCTTCGATCTGCTCCTGCGAGTGGATGCGGGAGTGGCGCAGGGCCAGCAGGCTGAAACGATCGAACGCGGGCCACAGGCGTCCGGTGACGACGGCGGTCGGCGTGTGGATCGCGGAGACCGCGGTGTCCGCGTCGAGCTCGAACCAGTTCCGTTCCGACAGGGGCAGCAGCGCGCCCGCCTCCAGCAGCAGGTCGGCGCGGCCGGTGAAGCGCATCGGCCGGTCGGCGCTGACCCAGAGCACGTCCGAGTGGTGCACGCTCACCGCCGACGCCGCGGGACAGTGCACGTCCGGGTCCGCTTCGAGCAGCCGCACGTCGCGCGACGGCGGGCGCCGGCCCCGGACCACGAACTCCGAGAGGCGGAAGATCCAGTCGTCGATCCAGATCGTCACGTCGAGGTCGAAGTTCTCGGCGTCCGCGAGGCCCGCGCGATCGCAGGCCACGATCACCGTGCGGCGGGCGGGGATGGCCTGGAGGTTGACGGAGCAGTGTTCCGCGGCCCACTCCAGGGGCGGCGCGCCGAAGGCGATCGAACCGGCGGGGATGCGGCCGACGAACGGGCTGCGGTTGGAGGGCCGGCCCTCCTCCACTTCGACCGCGAAGACGTCCACGTGCCCCTTCTCGACGTAGAAGGCGCGCGTGGGATCGTTCAGCAGGATCGGCTGGTTCGCGCCGAGGGTGAACGACCACTGCTTCACGCGTTCGATGACCGCGGCGGCGCCCATGTCTCAGTTCGACGTGACGAGCGCGCGGTAGGCGCCGTCCTGCTTGATGAGATCCTCGTGCGTGCCGCTCTGGACGATGCGCCCGCGCTCGAGCACCACGATCTCGTCCGCGTCGCGGATCGTGCTCAGCCGGTGCGCGACGATCAGGCACGTGCAGCCGCGCCGCCGGATGCGGTCGTCGAACTCCATCTCGGTGATCGGGTCGAGCGCCGCGGTCGCCTCGTCGAGGATCAGCAACGTCGGATTGGAGGCGAGCGCGCGGGCGATCTCCAGACGCTGGCGCTGGCCGCCGCTGAAGTTGCGCCCCCCTTCCTCGACCCGCGCGTCGTACTTGCCGGGCCGGGCCGCGATCTCGTCGTGGATCACGGCGTCGCGCAGGGCGCTGGTGACGTCGCTCTCCGGAACGGTCGGATTCCAGAGGGTGACGTTCTCGCGCACGTTGCCGTCGAACAGCATGACGTCCTGGTCGACGTAGGAGAGCGTCCCGGTCAGGTGGCTCGGCGGGATGTCCGTCACCGGCCGCCCGTCGATGCTCACCGTCCCGGACCACGGCGTCATCAGGCCGCAGACCAGCTTGGCGATCGTCGACTTGCCGCAGCCGGACGAACCGACCAGCGCCACGCGCTGGCCCGGGCGGATCGACAGGCTGAAGTCGTGGATGAACGGCGGCTCCTGCTCGTTGTAGCCGAACGTGAGGTTCTCGACGTGGACGAATCCGCGCGCCGGGGCCGGCGCGGCCGGCGCCGGCTGGTCCATGCCGCGCCGGGTGCGGGCGTCCGGTTCGTAGTTGAGCACGTCGTCGAGCCGGGCGATGTCGCCCTTCACGGTCTGCAGGTCGGCGGCGAACTTCACCAGTCCGTCGACCGGCTGGAGGAAGCTGCGGGCGAGGTTCTGGAAGGCGATCAGGCCGCCGACGGTGATCGCGCCCTCGCCGAGCATCCGCAGGCCCCCGACGCCGAGGAGGGAGACCGTCGTGACCGACGAGAGGAACGGCGGGAGGACGTTCAGCAGGTTGGTGTAGACGCCGATCTCCTGCTGGGCGCCGAGCGCGTTGGCCTGCAGGCCGGACCAGCGCGAGAAGAACTCGTCCTCGGAGCCGTTCGCCTTCAGCGTCTCGACCATCCGGATCCCGTTCACCGATGCGCCGGCCAGGGCGCCCTGCTCCTTGAGCAGCCGGCGGCTGCCGTCCTCGCGGGCGCGCGACGCCTGGCGCAACGCCACCAGGTTGACGGCGGCCATCGCGAAGACGACCAGCGCCAGCGCCAGGTCGTAGGAGGCCATGACGACGCCGTAGATCGCCATGGTGAGCAGACCGACGAAGCTGGTGGCCAGTTGCCCCGAGAGGATCTCGGCGACCCGGTCGTTGGAAGCGACCCGGTGGGCGACGTCGCCGGCGAACCGCTGGCTGAAGAAGTTCATCGGCAGGGTCACGACGTGCCAGAAGAAGCGGTAGGTGGCGGCCAGCGCGAGCTTGATCTCCAGGCGGGCGAGACAGTGCTGCTGCAGCCACGTCAGTCCGCCCTGCATGGCGGCGGCCGCCGCCAGGCCGAGCAGCATCGGCATGACCAGGTCGTCGTTGCGCGGGATCAGCACGTCGTCCACGAACACCCGCGAGAGCGCCGCGACGGCGAGGCCCGGCACGACCAGCACGAGGGTCGCCAGGAAGACGAAGCCGAGCGGCGACCAGGCGTCCCCGATCCGGGCGAGCAGGCCGCGGGCCACGCTGGGCGCCGCGCCGGCGCGGCGGAACTCGGGGCCGGGGACGAAACCCAGGCAGACGCCGGTGAAGCCCTCGTCGAACTCCCGCCACGACAGGCGGCGCGGCCCCTCGGCCGGATCGTTGACGTAGACGGTCTCGCGCCGGATCCCTTCGAGCACGAGGAAATGGTTGAAGTTCCAGAAGACGATCATCGGGAACGGCAGGTTGAACAGGCTTTGCGGCTCGCGCCGGAAGCCGCTCGCGCGGAGGCCGTACTCCCGCGCCGCCCGCAGCACGTTGACCGCCTTGCTGCCGTCGCGCGAGACGCCGCAGCGCACCCGCAGCTCCTCCAGCGGCGTCCAGCGTCCGTAGTGGGCGAGGATCATCCCGAGACACGCGGCGCCGCACTCGGCCATCTCCATCTGCAGGACGGTGGGGACGGCGCGGCGCCCGCCGCGCTTGCGGGTGAGGTTGCCCCGGAAGGCGGAGACGTCGCCGCTCACAACCCGAACGTCTCCCGCAGCAACGGCACCACCAGGGTGATCGGCGCCTGACTCTCGATCTTGACTTCGATGGACGCCAGGGTGCCGTCGGTGAGCACCTCGCCCGACGCCCTGGGGGTCGTCCAGGCGAAGCCGCTGGCCGTCGCGGGATCGGGTTCGAGCACCACCCGGCCGGAATAGGGCGGCCCGCTCGCCGAGAACGTCTGCGCGAGGGCGCGGTTCTGCAGCACCGCGACCATGCCTTCGACGCTGGCCGGGAACTCGGACATGCTCTCGATCCGGCCCCGCACGTAGCCGTACTCCTCGGCCCGCACGGTGGACGGAGAGACGAGCGCCTCCATGCCCGATTCGACCTTGCGTCCGTCGGCCGGCGGCACGTAGATCAGCACGCCGAGGCGCTCGGCGCCCGACTGGATGCTGAGCGTCGGCTGTCCCGCCTGGATCACGGCGCCGAGCTGCGTCTTGATCTCGGTGACGCGGCCGGAGACCGGGGCCACCACCTGCCGGGTGTCGAGCAGCACGCCGAGCTCGTTGACCTGGCGTTCCGCCGCCTGCAGGCGGGCCTCCGCCTCGCCGACGCGGGCGTTGTTCCGATTCCGGCGCTGGAGTTCGACCGACTCCAGGTTGTCGCGCTCGCTCAGCACCCCGAACAGCGCGCGCCGGGCCTCGTCGAAACCCGTCTGGCTGCGCTCCACGGTCACCCGGGTGACGACGCGGTCCGCGAAGAGCTGCTGGTGGCTCTCCAGGCGTTCCCGGGCGGTATCGAGCGCTTCGCGGCTGCTTTGCTCCAGGCTGTCGAGGCGTTCGCGCTGCCGGGCGAGGTTGCCGGCGATGAGCGCGTCTTCCCCGGCCACCGCCGCCCGGGTGTCCTCGAGCCCCGACCGGCGCTCCTCCACCAGCGCGAGCGCGCCGGCGTAGCGCTCGGAGACCTCCAGGTTGGCGATCTCCGCGACCACCGCGCCCTCCTCGACCACGTCCCCGACGGCGGGCGCGATGCGGGCCACCGTCCCCGAACCGGCCGCCACCACGTCGACGACCGTGCCGCCGCGGCTCAGCAGGATGCCGTTGGCGTTGACGTAGGTGGCCACTTCGCCCAGGAAGGCCCAGACGATCACCACGCCGGCGATCGTCCCCAGCGCCGCGATCGCCAGCCACCCGCGGGGCGTCGTCACGAACAGCGCGCGGTCGAGCTGCTCCGGGGTCGCGAGCCGGTCCAGGGCTGCCTGCCGGAACGGTGTGGCGGCCATCGTGCGGGGAAGTATAGCTTCTTTTCGCCCCCTCGCATCCGCTCCGCCGGTCCGCGCGAATTTTAAACATCCGCGGGCGAACGGCCGAAACACAATGGGGCGCCGGGCGATCGGAACGGCCCGCCGCCCGCCCGCCGGGCCCCGTGCGCGTCGTTCCGACACCTCCGCAGACGGAGAAGATCGATCATGGACGGAACGGTCGAAACGGGACGGGGGAGACCGGCCGGGGCGTGGAGACGGGCGGCGGCCGGGCTGGCCGCGCTGTCGCTGGCGGCGGCGCCGGCGCGCGCGCTCACGCTGGAGGAGGCGTTCGCCGAGGCGGTCCGGACCAACCCCGACCTGCGCGCGTCCCGCGAGGCGGCGCGCGCCGTCCACGAAGGCGTCCCCCTGGCGCGCGCGGCCTGGATGCCCACGGTCGAGGCCCAGGTCCACGCCAGCCGCACCCGCATCGGGAGCGCCCTGGACTTCTCCGGCGGGTTCGCGGATGCGTCGTTCGCCCCCCTGGTCACCGACCAGCGGATCATGACGTTGACCGCCGCGCAGAACCTCTACCGCGGCGGCCGGAACCCCGCGCTGATCCGGCGGGCCGGCCAGGAGGTGCGGCAGGCCCACGCCGCGGTCGAGGACACCGAACAGATCGTGCTCCTGCGCGTCGCCACCGCCTACCTCGACGTGCTGCGCGCCGAGCGCACGGTGGCGTTGCGGCGCGCGTCGCTCACGGCGTTCGAGGAGCGCGTCCGCGAGACCGAGGCGCAGTTCGCGGTCGGCGACCGCACGGCGGCCGACCGGGCCCAGGCGCTGGCGGAGCGGGACGTGGCGGCGGCCGAGGTGGCCGCGGCGCGGGCGGACCTGGAGACGCAGCGGTCGCTGTTCGCGATGCTGGCCGGCGTGGAACCGCGCGACCTGACGCCGCCGGGCGAGCCGGCGGGCCTGCCGCCCACCCTGGAGGAGGCGATCCGCCGGGCCGAGGGCGAACGGCCGGCGGTGCGCGCCGCCGGCTACGCGGTGAGCGCCGCCGGCCACGCCGTGCGGGCGGTCAGCGGCGAGCTCGGGCCGCGCGTCGACCTGCTGGGGACGGTCACGAGGACCCTGGGCCAGGGACAGCTCTCCTTCCTGCCGAACAGCACCGACGTGACCGTGGCCGTCCAGGTGAGCATGCCGCTCTACCAGGCCGGGGCCGTGGGGGCGCGCCTGCGGCAGGCGCACCGCGTGCAGGGGCGCACCCGGAACGAGCAGGCGTCCGCCCGGCGGGAGGCCGCGCAACGGGCGTCCGCGGCCTGGCTCGCCCTGCGCTCGGCCCGCGAGCGGCTCGCGGCGCTGCGGACCGCGGTCGAAGCGTCGCGCACGGCCCTGGACGGCATCCGCCGCGAGGCCGACGTCGGCGAACGGACGACGCGGGAGGTGCTCGACGCCGAGCGGCGCCTCGTCTCGCGCCAGGTCGAGGCGCTCGGCGCGGAGCGCGACGCCGTCGTCGGCGCCTACCGCCTGCTGGAGGCGGTCGGCGGACTGACCGCGCGGGGCCTCGGGATCGCGGGCGGCCCCGACCTCGAGCAGGAGGCCGCGGACACCCGGGGACGCTTCTCGCACGGCTTCTTCTCGCGCGGCGCGAAATAGCCGCCGGACGCGGCGATGTTCTATCCTCTACGTGCGCGCGCCCGGCGCCGCGAGAGCCGGGCCGGAGGACGTCCATGCGTTCGCAACCCCTTCTCGTCGTTCCGGCCGCGGCGCTGCTGCTGGCCGCGACCTCGGCCGCCGGCGTCGCCCGGGCGGAGAACTGGCCGGCCTGGCGCGGGCCGACCGGCGACGGCGTCAGCACCGAGACGGGCCTGCCGGTGGAGTGGGACACCGAGCGGAACGTCGCCTGGAGACTCCCGCTGCCGGCCTGGTCGGGAAGCACGCCCATCGTCTGGGGCGGCCGCATCTTCCTGAACGTGGCGGTCGACGACGACCGCCTCGAGCTCTGGTGCGTGGACCGCGACACGGGTCAGCCGATCTGGAAGCGGCCCCTCGGCGGCGGCAACCGCCGGCTCCGCAAGCAGAACATGTCGTCCCCGTCGCCGGTGACCGATGGCGAGCACGTCTGGGTGATGACCGGCACGGGCGTCCTCAAGGCATTCGACTTCGACGGGAACGAGCGGTGGATGCGCGACGTCCCGGCGTCGTACGGCCCGTTCGGTCTGAACTGGGGCTACGCCTCGTCGCCGCTGCTCCACGGCGGCGCGCTGTTCGTGCAGGTGCTGCACGGCATGCGGACGGACGACCCGTCCTACGTTCTGCGGATCGACGCCCTCACCGGCGACACCGTGTGGCGCGTCGAGCGGCCGTCGCTGGCGGTGCGGGAATCCCCGGACGCGTACACGACGCCCGCGCTGCTGGAGTACGGCGGGACGACGGAGATCGTCGTCACGGGCGGGGACGCGGTGACCGGGCACGACCCGGAGACCGGCCGGGAACTGTGGCGGGCCGACGGCCTGAACCCCACGCGGCAGCGCGACTACCGCATCGTGGCGTCGCCGCTCGTGCGGGACGGCCTGATCTACGCGCCGACGCGGGTCCGCCCGCTGCTGGCGCTGCGGCCCGGCGGGCGGGGCGACGTGCTCGACACGCACGTCGTCTGGTCGACCGACGACGGCCCCGACGTGCCGTCGCCGGTGACCGACGGCGAGTACTTCCACGTCGTCAACGACCGCGGGATCGTCCACGTGATGGACGCGAAGACCGGCGCGCCGGTCTACGGCCCCGAGCGCATTCGCCGCGGCACCTACAGCGCGTCGCCGGTCCTCGCCGACGGCCGGATCTACGTCACCAGCGAGAGCGGCCTGACCACCGTCCTGCGGGCCGGGCCCGAGTTCGAGGTGCTGGCGGAGAACGACCTCGACGACTACTGCCTCAGCTCGCCCGCGGTGTCCGAGGGGCAGATCTTCATCCGCACCACCGGTCATCTCCACGCCATAGGCGAGCGCCGCCCGCCGGCGCCCGCGGCGCGGACGGCCCCGGCGGGGCGGGAACCGGGCGCCGCCGCGGAGACCGCGGAAGTCCGCGAGGCCGGCGGCGGGGACGGCGCCGCGCCGCCCGCCGCGCCGGGGCGGCCTCGGGCCGGGCTGACCCTCGCGGCCGGCGCCGCGGCCGCGCTGGCGGCGCTGGCGATCGCGCGCCGGCGCCGGGGGGCGCGGCGGCGGTAGCATTTCCATGCGGAGCGCGCCGGCGTCGGCCTCCCGGCCGTGCGTCGGCGCCGGGGCGCGGCGGCGGGGGCGCGATCACGGGAACGCGGTCAGGGGGTGCAGCATGCAGGCGGTGAAGATGATGCGGACGGCCCGGCTCGCGGTGGCGGCGGCCGCGGCCGGACTCTGCGGCGTCGCGGCGGTCGAGTCCCTCCAGCAGGCGCGGGCGGTGGACGAGATGACCGCCTCGGCCCGGGCGCTGCTGGCGTCGTTCTCCGACGCGCAGGCGGAGAAGGCGACCTTCGCCTTCGATTCCGAGGAACGGTCGCGGCACCACTTCATCCCGCCCGAGGTGTTCGAGCGCCGCGGCGTCTCGTACGCCGAGATGGGCTTCGAGCAGAGGGTGCGCGCCCTGGACCTGCTGCGCTCCGGCCTGAGCTGGACCGGCTACCTGACGGCGCAGCGGATCATGGAGGTCGAAGGGATCCTGGGCGTCCTCGTGGAAGGCGAGGGCCGCCGCTTCGCCCGCGACCAGGACGCCTACTGGGTCTCGGTGTTCGGGACGCCGGAGGCGGGCGGCACGTGGGGCTGGCGGTGGGAAGGCCATCACCTGTCCCTGCACTACACGATCGTCGACGGGGAGATCACCGTCAGCACGCCCACCTTCCTGGGCGCGAATCCGGCCACCGTGCCGTCCGGGCCGCGCCGCGGCCTGCGGGCGATGAAGGAGCAGGAGGACACGGCCCGCGCGCTGCTCGCCGCGCTCAACGAGGATCAGCGCGCCGTCGCCGTCTTCGACGACGTCGCCCCGGCCAACGTCGTGACCGGCGCGGAGCTGGTCGTCGACCCGCTGGACCCGATCGGCATTCCGGGGGCGGCCCTGACCGGCGGGCAGCGGGACCTGCTGACGGCCGTGATCGAGTCGTACGTCGGACTCATGGCGGACGACGTGGCCGCCCTGCGCCGCGCCGCGGTGCTGGCCGGCGGGCTCGACGACGTCCGGTTCGCCTGGGCGGGGCCGATCGAGCGGGGCGAGGTGGCCTACTACCGCGTGCAGGGGCCGGAGTTCCTCATCGAGTTCGACAACACGCAGGAGGACCCGAACCACATCCACGCGGCGTACCGCGACTTCGACGGGGACCTCGGGCGCGACCTGCTGCGCGAACACGTGGCGCGGGCGCACTGACGGCGAGTCCGGCCGCCGGCGGCCGCCCCGGAGCGGCCGCCGGCCTCCCTTGCCTGCGCGACTGAGTCGCATTCTCACCTCTCCGGCCGCCCGCGCGCTAGCGTGGAACGAGAGCGGGCCCTGCACGGTCCGCCGGACCGAGAGGAGAGAACGATGAAGGGACAATCCGAGATCCTCGCCGGACTCAACGGGGCGCTGACCGTCGAGCTCACCGCGATCAACCAGTACTTCTGCCAGTCGAAGATGTGCGCCGACTGGGGCTTCCACCACCTGGCGAAGAAGCACCGCGAGGAGTCCATCGGCGAGATGAAGCACGCCGAGAAGCTCATCGAGCGCATCCTGTTCCTGGAGGGGACGCCCGAGATCGCGCGCTACGACGTCATCCGCGTCGGCTCCGACGTGAAGGAGCAGTTCGAGAACGACCTGCGGCTGGAGATGAAGGGCGTCGCCCACTACAACTCCCTCGTCGAGCTGAGCGTGCGGCTCGGCGACAACGGGACGCGCGAGCTGGCGGCGCCGATCCTCACCGAGTCGGAGGAGCACGTCGACTGGCTGGAGACGCAGCTCCACCGCATCGAGAAGGTCGGGATCGAGAACTACCTGTCGGAGCAGATGGGCGGGCACGACGGCTGAGCGCCAGCGTCGAGGTAGCGCCGGAGCTCGTCGTGGCAGGCCGTGCAGCCGTCGCCGGCCCCGAGGGTGCGCCGCAGGTCGCGCAGCGAGCAGGCGGGCGTGCGCGCCAGCGTGTCCAGCAACTGCCGCTCCGTGATCCGCAGGCAGGCGCACACGAACCCTTCCGGGCCGCGGGGCGTGCGCGGCGTCGCGGGCGTCGCGGCGGTCTGCACGGCGGGATTCTATCCCTCCCTGCAACTGAGACGCAATCTCAGGGCGCCGCCCGGCGCCGCGCGGCCCCGGAGCCCGGCCGGTCTCGCGGCCGGGAAGCGCCGGCGGCGCGCGGCGCGCGGGCGCTCCTCCTGCTACACTGATCGGCTGGACCCCACCACCGGACCGACCGCAGGAGGACGAGTTGACGCGACATCCAGTGCATCCCGCCACGATCGGCCTGATTCTGCTGGCGCTGGGGGCGGTTCCGGCCGCCGCGCAGCCCGGGCAGGTGAGCGGCGCGGTCCTCGACGAGACCGGCGCCGTGCTGCCGGGCGCGACGGTCACCCTGAGCGGCCCGGGCGGCGCCCGCGCGACGCAGACCGGCGGCGGCGGGGAATACCTGTTCGAGGCGGTTCCGGCCGGCGGCTACACGCTGACGGCGGCCCTGTCCGGCTTCTCGGACGCGGCGGTGGAGGTCGTCGTCGGCGACGCGCCCGTCGAGGCGCCCCCCGTCACGCTGTCGCTCGCCAGCTTCGGCGACACGGTGGTCGTCACCGCGTCGCGGACCGAGGTGCGGGTGGTCGACGCGCCGGTCACCACGTCGGTCATCCCCGCCGCCACCCTGGCGACGTCGGCGTCCGCCAACGTCGGCGAGGCGCTGCGCTCGGTGCCCGGCGTCAACGTGATCCAGCTTTCGGCGCGCGACGTCAACGTGACCAGCCGCCAGTCCACCGGCACGCTGGCCAATTCGCAGCTCGTGCTGGTGGACGGGCGGAGCGTGTACCTGGACTTCTTCGGCATGGTGCTGTGGGACCTCGTCCCGACGAACCCGGCCGACGTCGAGCAGATCGAGGTCGTGCGCGGGCCGGCGTCCGCCACCTGGGGCGCGAACGCGATGACCGGCGCGGTCAACGTGGTCACGAAGCGGCCGCGCGAGTCGGTGGGCAACGTCCTGACGCTCAGCAGCGGCTGGATCGACCGCAACGCCGGGTCGACCGCCGGACAGGGCGCGGGGACGATGTTCGGGGCCAACGCGACGATCACGCGCGCGCCGACCGACCGGCTGGCGTACCGCGTCAGCGGCGGCTACTTCACCTCCGACGCGTTCGCGCGCCCGACGGGCCGGGTCCCGGTGATCGACGACCCGCGGCAGGCGGGGCGCAGGGTCGGGGGCGCGGCCTATCCGCTCGACGGGGCGGGGGCCTTCGGCACGGCGTTCGCCAACCGGGGCACCAGCCAGCCGAAGTTCGACGTGCGGGTGGACCAGGAGCTCTCGGACGCCACGCTCACCTGGTCCGGCGGCTGGGCCGGCACGCAGGGCATCGTGCACTCGGGCGTCGGCCCCTTCGACGTCCAGCCGGGCTCCTGGCTGGGCTACGCCAAGGTCGGCTACGCCCGCGGCGACCTGCGCGCGCAGGTGTTCACGAACGTGCTCGACGGTGACGCCCCGAACCTGCTGTTGCCGGACCCGGCGACCGGGCAGGCCCTGCAGCTCGGCTTCAAGTCGCGGACGATGGACGCCGAGATCGGCCATTCCACGGTCCTCGGCGGGCGCCACGTGCTGAACTACGGCGGGAACGTGCGCCACAACGCGTTCGACGTCACCATCGCGCCGGACGCCGCGAACCGGCTGGAGGCGGGCGCCTACGTGCAGGACGAGATCATCCTGGACCCGGTGCGGATCACCCTGGGCGGACGCGTCGACAAGTTCGGCAACCTGGGCTCCCCGGCGTTTTCGCCGCGCCTGGCGTTCATGGTCAAGCCGGGCGTGGACCATTCCGTGACGGTCTCGTACAACCGGGCCTTCCGGGCGCCGTCGATCATCAACAACTTCCTGGACATGGCCATCGTCAACCCGACGGACCTGAGCGGCCTCGCCCCCTTCCTGCCGCCGACGCTGGCGCCGGTGATCGCGCCGCGGCTCGCGCGGCCGTTCCCGCTCGTCGTCGGGGCGGCGGGCAGCGACGTCCCGTTCGGCGACGAGCCGCGGCCCGAACTGGCGCAGGAGTCGCTGACGGCCTACGAGCTGAGCTACACCGGATCGATCCTGCCGGGCACGACGATCGGGGCCGCCGCGTACGTCAACCGGCGGGACGACTCGATCAACTTCGTGGCCCTGCCCGCTTCCGCCGACCCCTACACGGCGGCGGCCCAGCCGCCGGGCTGGGCCGGCTACCTGGGCGCGGACCAGCTTCCGCCGCCCCTGGCGCAGGCGGTGCCGGGACTGCTGCTGGGCCAGATGGCGCAGTTCAACGTCTTCCTGCCGCGCACCGCCTTCACCTACGTCAACCTCGGGCCGGTGCGGCAGACCGGCATGGAGCTGTGGCTGAATCAGCGGCTCGCGCGCTCGGCGTCGGCCTGGGTCAACTACTCGTGGCAGTCCGAGCCCGAGATCCTGGAAGCGGACGCCCCGTACCCGACCGAGGAGCTCGGCCTGCCGCCGACGCACCGGGTCAACGCCGGCCTCTCCTGGGACGGCGCGCGCCTGCTCGGCAACGCGTCGGTCAGCGCGGCCACCCGGGCGTTCTGGGCCGACGTGCTCACGCCGGACTTCCACGGATACTCGGACGGCTACACGCTGGTGAACGGCAGCTTCGGGGTGAAGTGGGGCGGCGGCGCCGTGACGACGCTGATCAAGGTGACGAACCTGCTCAACCGGAGCATCCAGCAGCACGTCTTCGGCGACGTCCTGCGGCGCACCGTCGTCGGCGAGGTGCGGTTCAGCATGTGACCGGGCGGACGCCGCCGGGGCGCCGCCCGCCGCGCGGCGGCCCCACGGCGCCTACCAGTCGAAGCCGAGCGAGCCCACGAAGCTCAGTCCGGGGCTCGTGTAGCGGTCGATCGCCGGGTCGTCCGCCTGCCGGCCGCGCACGTTCCACCACTCGAAGTACTTGGCGTCCGTCAGGTTGAGCAGGCCGAACCGCAGCGTGAGCGATTCGGCCGGGGAGACGAAGCCCGTCAGGTCCACCACCGCGTAGCCGCGCGGTTCGAACCAGCCCCGGCCGTGCCGTCCGGCGGCGGACTCGACCAGCCGCACGGAGACCTCCTGGCCCCAGCGGCCGGACGGTCTCGCGTAGCGCAGGCCGACCACGGCCTCGTTGGGGGCGACGCTGCCCAGGGGCGTGGACTCGGCGAGCGCCGGCGTCGCGGCGTCCCGCAGGATCTCGACGCCTTCGATGCGCGCGTACGCGCCGCGCAGCGTGACGCCGCCGTTCAGACGGACCTCGGCGCGCAGCTCCAGGCCGCTGATCCGCGCCGCTTCGAGGTTCTCGCTACGGAACTCGAGCAGCCGGGTGGCCGGGTTCTCGCCGAGGGTCCTGATCTCGATGAAGCCGTCGTACCAGTTCGAGAAGACGGCCACGCCGACGCTCGCGCGATCGAAGGCGGCCCGCACGCCCAGCTCCAGGTTGTCGCTCCGTTCGGCGCGCAGGCCCGGGTTCGGCAGCGTCGTGTAGCCGCCGCGCAGGCTCGTGAAGCCGGTGTTGACGGCGCTGTAGGGCGGGGCCCGGAATCCCGCGGCGTACTGCGCGTGCAGGGTCAGGGCGTCGTTCAGCTTCAGCGCGGCCCCCGCCTTGGGCGAGAGCGCGGCGTCCCCGAAGTCGACCGCCTCGGGGTTGAGACCCGCGCGGTAGACGGCGTCGTCCTGATCGGCGTCCAGCGTGAAGCGATCGTAGCGCAGCCCCGGCGTCAGGGTGACGCGCCCGAGCAGGAACTCGGCCTGCGCGTAGGCGCCCGCCTCGGAGACCCGGCTCTCCGGGAAGTACTTGGTGGGGAAGATCAGGTCGCTCGGCGCCGGCTCGCCGCTCGCCGCGAGGGTCTCGCGGCGGTCGCGCAGCATGTCGAAGCGGTCGGCCGTGTAGCTCCCGCCGGCCGTGACCAGCACGCCGCCGCCGGGGCCGGGCAGCCGCTCCCGGACCTGCACGGCGCCGCCGCGGCCCGCCTGTTCGTAGTCGAGGGCGCCGTGACGCAGCGTGGGCACGAGCGCCCCGTCCACGAGCGTCCGGCGCCGGCGGTCGATGACCTGGGAGGTGTCGCTGGTCTGCGCGTGCACGCTCCAGGAGACGTGCTCGAGACCGCGTCCGGCCAGCGTCTGGTCGAGGGAGAGCCGCAGGCGGTCCTGCGTGTCGACCGCGTCCGAGTCCAGCGTGTCGTAGCGCAGGCTGCCCAGGGCGACCCGCGCGCGGTCCGAGTACCATTCGGTCTCGACGCGGGCCTCGTGGACCTCCGCCGCCGCCCGCAGCACGTTGCCCGCCGAGGGCGTCACGACCAGCTTGGCCAGAAGCTGCGAGCCGGAGGCGTCCCGCGGGTTCGGGAGGGTGCGGGTGTCGTCCCGCGCGGCCACGGCGCCGCGGTTGCCCACCTCGTGACCGCGGTCGAGGCCGGCGAACAGCGACGCCTGGACCCGCTCGCCGCCCGCCGCGAGGGCGACGTGGCCGCCGGCCGCGCGGGCGCGGCCGTCCCAGGAGGTCTTGACGCCGAGGTGGAACCCGCGGCCGCGCAGGTAGTCCGCCGGGTCCTTGGTGAAGAGCGACACCACGCCGCCGAGGGCGTCGCTGCCGTAGAGGGCCGAGTTGGCGCTGCGCACGATCTCGACCGACTTCAGGGCGTCGACGTCGAGCCCGGCCCGGTGCACGGCGAACGGGCCGAAGGCGAACTGCTCGGCGGTCTGCACGCCGTCGATCCGCGTCATCACGCGGTTGCCGCCGATGCCGCGGACGTTGAAGCCGTTCAGTCCCAGGCGGGTGACGTTGTTCTCGACGTAGACGCCCGGCTCGTACTTCACGAGGTCCGCGAAATCCCGGGCGAGACGTTCCTGGATGGCGTCGTCTTCGATGACCGAGACCGTGCCCGGGGCGTCCTGCACCGGCGCCGGGCGCAGGGTCGCGGTCACGGTGACCGCGTCGAAGAAGCTCGGCGGTTCGCCGCCGGCCCGCGCGGTCTCCGCCGGCTCGGCCGCGGGCGGCGGGGCCTCGTCCCGCGGCCCGGCCGCGTCGTCCTGGGCCCAAGCCGTGGAACTTCCCCACAGGAACGCGATCAGCACGGGGAGCGCGCGGTTCCATCCAGCGTGGCGCATGGGTCGGCCGAGGATCGGTTGCGCTCGATCCGCCCTCGTGGTACGGTCCGGCGTCGCCAAGGCGATCTCTTGCGGGCAGGTCCCGGCACCCGCCCGGGGCTGCGCCACGGTGAGTGTAGCAGCACGCCGGACGGTTTCCGGCGGCGAGGAGCACGGAGCTGCAGAGAAACGAGCGGAACGGCGCGGGTCCGGAACCCGATCCGGTCATCGAGTTCTACAAGCGCGGCGTCGATCGCACGCTGATCCGCGAGCAGCTGCGCCGTTCCGTCGATGAGCGCGTGCGCAACATGATCGCCGCCTTGCGGTTCGCCGAGGCGCTCCGCGAGGCCGGCCGGCGCCGGACGCCGTGACGGATTTCGTAGCACCGCCTACCGGTGCTCCAGGGCCTGCAGCAGCACCCATTCGGAGAGGCGTTCGTCCGGCAGCAGCGCCTGGTCCGCCATCCGCCAGGGCAACCCCTCGAGCCGCCGCCGGATGCCGGTTTCGATGCCGCCGTAGGAGAGCAGCAGCGGGACGATCAGCACGGTCCTGCCCTCCTGCACGGCCTTCTCCACCACGGCGCGCAGCTCCGCGGTGGCCTGCTCGCGGACCGGCTCCGAGGCGTCGTCGCGCACCGTCAGGCGTTCGATGCGGCTGAAGCGCGTGCGGGCGCGCATCCGCTCGGTCAGCACGTCCATGTTCTCCAGCCAGAGGCGGTTGTCCTCGTCCGATCCCGGGCCGTGCGCGACCACCACGACCACTTCCTCCTCCGGCGTCCGGCTGATCGCCTCGGCGCGGGAGACGAGCATCTCGGAGACCAGCGCGTGGCCGTCGAGCGCCGCCGTGACCGTGATCGGCGCCGCCGTCTCGAGCGGCGTCGTCCCGTCGAAGCCGGGGTCGGCGGCGGCGCCGTCCGCCTCGCGGCGGCGGGCGCCCATGCGGGCGAAGGCCTCGAGCTGCGGCGGCGCGTCGGCGCGGCTCCCCAGCAGGTACTCGGTGGCCCGCATGACGCTGCTGTGCGACGAGACGAACAGCGGGACCGCGACGATCTCGCGGACGCCGCGTTCCGTCAGGCGGTCGACGGCGTCCCGGATCGTGCGCTTGTCCGCCATCCCGAACGCGACCTCGACCGGCCGGGTCTCGTCGACCCGCGCGGCCAGCGTCAGCACTTCCCGGTTCCAGTCGTCGCGTCCGCCGTGCGCGAGCAGCAGGATTCCCTGGGCTTCGACGACACCGGGCGCCAGCAGCGCGAACGCCAGCGCCGGCAACAGTCCGTCTCGGGTTCGTTTCGACATGTTCCGCTCCTCGGTTCTTCCTCGGTCGTGGATCGCTCGGTGCGCGGTTGCGCGTCAGGCGCTCGACGCTACGAACGGACGGTCAATTCGATGCCGACCGTCCGCGGCTCGCCGCTCCGTCCTCGCAGGAACGGAGAATTCTGATGCCAGGCTTGCAGCAGGTAGTCCTCGTCGAGGAGGTTGCGCCCGACGAAGAAAATCCCCCAGCGGTCCCGCTGGTACCCGACACGGGTGTTCAGGAGGGTCCGCTTGCCGACGAAAAAGCGCGGGTCGTTCTCGCGTTCCGAGAAGTAGTCGTCCTGCGCCGTCACGTGCAGGTCGCCCACCCAGGCGGCGCCGGCCGTCCAGGACGAGCCGACGGTGTACGACCAGTTCGGCGCGTACGGAAACGCGTTGCCCGACAGATCGAGCGTATCGTCGACGAACTCGTCGAAACGGGTCTTCACCAGACCGAGCGAACCGTACAGGTTCAGGCCGCCGGCCGGCCAGTACTCGCCCTGGGTTTCGAAGCCGTAGACCGTGGACTCTCCCGCGTTGACGGTGAAGGTGTCGAGATCGTTCCCGAGATCGGTCATGACGTTGACCTGTTGATCGCGCCAGTCGATGTAGAACAGGTTGGAATTGGACCGCCACCGGCCGCCGGGGGATTCGGCGCGCAACGCCAGTTCGTAGTTGTCCGTGAACTCCGGGCCGTAGTCGCTGATCTGCTGGCTGATGAACGCGACCGACCGGCCGCCTGCGCGGTAGCCCCGCTGGTAGGACACGGTGGTCGCCACGTCGGGCGTCCACCGGCGGGTCAGCGCCGCCTTCGGCAGGAAGGCGTTGTACGACGCGTCGAGGATTTCGTCCGGGCTCCGGGTTTCCGGAAAGAACGGATTGGGAGGCGTGACGCGCACGCCCTGGTTGCTGCGCGTCTCGCGGTTCTCGTTGTCGTAGCGCGCTCCCAGGGTGAGCGTCCAGGCGTCCGTCAACAGGAAGTCGAACTCTCCGAAGAGCGCGGTGTTCTCCGTGTCTTCGTCGGTCTGGAAGAACGCCGTCACCGTCGTTCCCGGCAGGCCGAACACGGCGCCGGAACCGCTGAAGGCGGCGTCGTCGCGGTCCTCCAGGTTCGCGTAGTACATTCCGAACACGCCGGTCGCGCCCTCGCCGGCGTAACGCAGACCGAATTCCTGGGTGAACCACTGGTTGTCGATCGTGTAGTCGAGCGCTCCGCTCCGGGCCGGCGCCTGATCGGCGTCCTCGTATCGCAGGTAATCGTGATTGTAGAGGCTCGTCGTGGATTCGAGACTCAGGGCCCGATTGAAGTCGTAGACGAGATCGAGCGTGCCGGTTCCGTGTTCGGAACCCTCCTCGGCGCGTTCGTCCGACAGGTTCACGCGCTCGCCGGGGAACCGGTCGAGGCCGATGGAATCCTCGCCGCCGCGGCTGTCGGTGTACGAGTACGTCAACATGCCGCGGAACCGGGCCGCGGGATCGAACCGCAGCTTGGCGCGGACGTTCATCGCGTCGCGGAAGTCGTAGTCGTCCTCCGCTCGCGTCGGGTTCGTGACCCAGCCGTCCGTCCGGCGCCGATCGACCGAGACGCGGAAGGCGACCCGGTTCTCGACGAGAGGCGCGTTCACGGTCGCGGACGTCTGACTGGACGACAGATTTCCCGCCGAGAGCCGGCCCTTGACCAGCGTGTCGTAGACCGGGTCGGCGCTCTCCAGCACGATGGCGCCCGCCAGGGAGTTGCGTCCCTGCTGTGTCGATTGCGGACCGCGGAAGATCTCCACCTGCCCCATGTCCCAGGTGTTGTACGGGCCGAAGAACATCCCCTGGTTGCTCTGCACGGTCGCGCCGTCCACCTTGACGCTCACGAGCAGTCCGTTGCCGCCGCCCGCCCCGCGCTGATCGATCCCGCGGACGGCGAACCCCTTGTTGCCGAAGGAGGCGCCCACGTTCGGCGTCCGATCGACCAGTTGGTAGAGATCGCCGATCCCCTCGGCCTCGAGTCGCGAGCCGGTGGTCACGACCACGCTCGCCTCCGTCTCCTGCACGGAGCGTTCCTGCTGCTGGCCGACCACCGTCAGGTTCTCCGCGAACGCGATGCCGAGGACGATGCCGAGACGGTCCGATCCCGTTTCGGCGTGTTCGACCTCGACCGTTCGCGGCGTGAAGCCGTCGCGGACGACCGTAACGGTATGGGCGCCGGGGGGAACGGAGGCGAACGAGAAGGCGCCGTCCGCTCCGCTCACCGTCTCGATGAGGCCGCCGTCGCCGAGGACGAGGACCACGGTGGCGTCCGCGACGCGCAACCCCTGGGGGTCGAGCACCTCGCCGGCGAGCGGCGGGGGCGCCGTCGCCGGCTGCGCGGCGGCTCCACCGACGAACAGTCCCAGGAGGAGCACCGCCGCCGGCGCCGACGTCGACAACGGCAGGCGCCTGGCCCGATTGAATGGTCCGCTCGTCTTCGGCATGGATGGACGTCTCCTCGTGTGTTCACCGGTCGTCGTCAAAGCGATTCCTCGCGTGCTTCCGGAATGGTCGCCATGGCGCCGGCCGTGCAGGTGATGCGCGCGGACGGCGTCTTCCGCTCCCGCAGAAGGGTGGCCCCGGCCATCAGAACGAGTCCCCCCAGGACCAGCACGGCATCCACGGCGAGCGTGCCGGCGCGGGCCGGGTCGTTCCAGATCTCCGCAACGTCGGCGCCGGTCGCCGTCGCCGCGACGGGGGGCAGCGTGACGAAAACCAGCCCGGCAGCGGCGAGTGTCGTCATCGTGATGCGCCGCATCGGGTAGCAGGCGCCCGCCGCCGCGGCGGCGACGAGGGTTCCCACGAAGGCCGTGGCGACGAGCGCGTAGGATTGCGGCGCCGCGAACGCGACGGTGGCGGCCCACGTCATGGCCGCCGCGCCCGCCGCCAGCGGCAATCCGCCGCCCAGCGCGGCGGCCAGTCCGCGCGCCACGCGGTCCGGGGCGGTCCACCCGACGCGCTGCCGTCCGACGAAGACCAGCAGACCGGTGGCCGCGAGTCCCCAGGCCGCCAGCCCGAACAACCCCCAGAGGACCTTGGTCACCATTCCGAACAGTGTGCCGAAGTGCAGCCACCCGACCAGCTCGAACAGTGCGCTGCCGAGCGACGGCTCGGTTCCCAGGAGCACCCGCTCCTGGATGAACGCGCCCGTATGTCCGTCGTAGACGTAGTCGTAGGACGTGTCTCCCCACGGCGAGCGATCGACGAGCTGCACCGTCGCGGTCGCGTCTTCCTGTCGCCAGTCGTCCAGGAACACGCGGGAGAACCCGGCGCCGCCGCTGCGTCCGTAGGCGTCGTCGAGTATCGGCTGGAGTCGCGCGACGCCGCCGGTCCGCGACACTTCGATCGGCCGCGTCATGTTCGCGATCATGGTCTCGACGTCGCCGCCGAACGCCACCAGGGCCACGAGCGGCAACAGGATGGCGCCGGCGAGCGAGAAGAAGGCGCCGGTCACCGCGGTCAGGATGGTGAACGGCAGACTCCAGATCCCGACCAGCGCATGGAGGTTTCCCGTGAAGATCCGCGCCGTGGCGGTCCGGGGCTTGCGGACCGCGTTCGCGCGGGTCGGCGGATAGACCCGGACGCCGGTCGCCAGCAGCGCGACCAGCCCCAGCCCGGCAAGCCCGGTGACGATCAGGCCGAGCGTTCTCGGCAGCAACAGGAAGACGTGAAGGTCGAGGAAGAAACGGCCGAGGGTGAACGCCGGCGGCGGCATGGCCGCCGCGAGCCGCTCGCCGGACTTGCTGCGCACCACGTCGAGGGTCGCCGGATCGACGTCGACGGCCACGCCGACGTCTCCCGTCCCGGGTACCGACTCGTAGTGGAAGAAGGACAGGGGACGCCCCGGCTCCTGCCGGATGTCCACGTGACGGCGGAAGCGTTCCGGCACGTGGGCGCCGGCCGCCGCGGCCGCCGCGTCCAGGTCGAAGCCATCGACCGCGGCCAGGGCCGGGTACGGGCGACCGCGCCCGGTCCAGGCGTCGATCTCGTGGTGGAAGGTGGCGATCGCGCCACTCAGGATCACCGGCATGGCGACGGCGGCGACGAGCAGAGCCGTCCACCGATGCAACAGGTAGAGCTTCAGGCGCGAACTTTCGTTCCGTGTAGACGACACGGTCGTCCTTTCTCAGCCGAGGAACGCGCTGACCACCAGGGCCGCGTGCACGGCGGTGAGCGCGCCGACGAGGCCCCACGCCAGGCGTCGCCGGCGCGCCGCGTGGAGCGGCAGCGCCAGGGCCACCCAGGTCAGGGGAAACAGCACGACCGGCACGACGAGGTGGTCGATGCCGCCTCGACCGGGCGGCAACCACCGCGTGGCTCCGAGCGTGACGATCAGGGCGAACAGGAAGGCGGCCAGGAGGGCGCCGGCCGCCGACCACGTTCGGTGAGGCCGTGAAGACGCGCGGCGTTGATTCATGACGCGCCGCGTGCCGGGTGAGCCCGTGCCGGGCCGTTCGCTCGACGAGTCCGTCGGAGTCCGTTCGACATGTTCCGTTCCCTTCCGCTAGCGCCCACCAAGCGTCGCCTTGCGGCTCCGCTCGGTGCCCATCCTGACCGCTCCAGGAGTCCGCGCCGTTCTACGGCGCAGACTCCTAGTGCGGCGCGCAGGCGCGCAGGGCCTCCCGCGCGCCGAGCCGGATGTGGGCCTCGCCGACGATCGTCGCCAGCCGGCTGAACTCCTCCGGCCGCAGCGTCAGCGTCACGCGGTTGACGCGCACGTGGAGCAGGCCGTGCCCGCACTGGTACACCGCCAGCTCCGCCCTCCTCGCCAGCGTCTCCGACTCGCCGTTGCCGTGCATGGTCGACTCCATGTCCAGACACTCCCGTGCGGCGGGCGGCGGGCGCGTTCCCGGCGCGCCCGCCGCCGCCGGTCTTGCCGCCGCCCGCTACCAGTCGTACCCGAGCGACGCGACGAGGCCGAACCCGGGGCTCGTGTACCGATCGATGACGGGGTCGTTCGCCGGACGCCCCCGCACGTTCCACCACTCGAAGTGCTTGCTGTCGGTCAGGTTCAACAGGCCGAGACGGAACGTCAGCGCCTGCGCGAGCGAGACGAAGCCGACGAGGTCGGCGACCCGATAGGCCCGCGGCGCGAACTGTTCCTCGCTGCCGTGGGCGTAGGCCTCCACCAGGCGCGCGGACAGCTCGCCGCCCCAGCGCCCCGAGGGACGGACGTAGCGCAGGCCGACCACCCCTTCGTTCGGAGCGATCTCCCCGAGCTGCGTTTCCTCGGCGAGCGGCGGGACCACCGCGTCCTCGAAGATCTCGGCGCCCTCGATCCGCGCGTAGCTCCAGCGCAGCATCAGGCTGTCGCTCAGGTACGCCTCGCCCCGCAGCTCGAACCCTTCGATGGAGGACTTTTCGAGGTTCCGGCTCTGGAACTCCAGCAGCCGCGTCACGGGGTTGACACCGAGGGAGACGCTGTCGATGAAGTCGTCGTAGCGGTTCGAGAAGAAGGTGACCCCGAGGCTCGCCCGGTCGAACGCGGCCCGCGCCCCGACTTCGAAGTTGCGGCTGGTCTCGGCCCGCAGGTCCGGATTCGGCAGCGTCGTATAGCCTCCGCGCGGGTTGCTGAACCCGGTGTTGACGGCGCTGTAGGGGGGCGCCCGGAATCCGCCCGAGTACTGCGCGTGCACGGTCAGCGCGTCCGTCACCCGCGCCGCCGCGCCGAGCTTCGGCGAGACCGCCCCGTCGGAGAAGTCCGCCGCCTCGGGATTCAGGCTCGCGACGAAGACCGGATCGTTCTGGTCGGCGTCGAGCGCGAAGTGGTCGTAGCGCACGCCGGGAACCAGGGAGAGACGGCCGAACTGCAGCTCCGCCTGCACGTAGGCGCCGGCTTCCGAGACGGTGCTCTCCGGGAAGTACTTGGTGGGGAAGATCAGGCTCGTCGGCACCGGCGCCCCGCTGATTCCGTGGGTCTCGGTCCGGTCGCGCAGGATGTCGAAGTAGTCGCTCCTGTAACTGGCGCCGGCCGTGATCAGCACGCCGCTCCGCGGGTCGCCCAGCCGCTGCTGGCCCTGCAGCGACGCCCCGTAGCCGGCCTGCTCGAAGTCGAGCGTGCCGTGCCGCAGGGAGGGGAACGGCGGACCGAAGCCGAAGTTCGTCCGCTCGCGGTCGATCACCTGCGCCGTGTCGTTGTACTGGGCGTAGAGACGCCACGAGAACTGGTCGATGCCGCGGTCGACGAGGGTGTGGTCGACCGCGTAGCGCGACCGGTCCTGGGTGTCGACGGCGTCGGAGTCCGCCGTGACGTAGCGGAAGGGGCCGACGTTGGTCAGGCCGCGGTCGGAGAACCACTCCGTCTCGACGCGCGTGTCGTAGACCTCGGCCGCCGTCCGCAGCACGTTGCCCGGCGCGGGGGTGAAGACGATCTTGGCGAGGAGCTGCGTGCTCTCGACGTCCTGGGGATTGGGCGCCGTGCGGGTGTCGTCGGCCGTCTCGACCGTGCCCTGGTTGCGGATCTCGTTGCCGCGGTGGATGCTGGCGAAGACCGAGCCCTGCAGTTTCTCCGTGCCCGCGGCCAGCGCCAGGTTGCCGGCGACGGCGTCGGAGCGGCCGTCCCAGGTCGTCCTGGCGCCGAGGTGCGTCCGTTGTCCGCGAAGGTAGTCGGCCGGGTCCTTGGTGAAGAGCGACACGACGCCGCCGAGGGCGTCGCTGCCGTAGAGCGCGGAGTTCGCGCTGCGCACGATCTCGACCGTCTTCAGCGCGTCGACGTCCAGCCCCACCTGGTGGACGTTGAACGGCCCGAAGTCGAACTGCTCCGAGGTCTGCACGCCGTCCACCCGGGTCATGACCCGGTTGCCGCCGATGCCGCGGATGTTGAAGCCGTTGAGCCCCAGGCGGGTGACGTTGTTCTCGACGTAGACGCCCGGCTCGTACTTGACGAGGTCGGCGAAGTCGCGGACCAGGCGTTCCTCCATCGTCTGGCCGTCGATGACCGAGACCGTGCCGGGCGTTTCCCGCACCGGCGCCGGCCGGAGCGTCGCCGAGACCGTGACGGTGTCGAGGAAGGTCAGCGGCTCGGCCGGATCGCCCGCGGCCGGGGCCGGTTCCGCCGTCCCGCCGTCGGCCGGCGCCGGCGGGACGGGCTGCTGCGCCGCCACGCCGGCCGGGGCCGAGAGGATCGCGGCCGCCGCCGCGAGAACGACGGCCGCCGCCGGCGCCGGAACCGCGCGGCGGGCCGCGTCGATGCAAGGTGCGAATCGCATTTCCTGTGTTCTCCCTTCGGGTTCCGGCGGCGCGTCCCGCGCGCCGGGTCGTTTCAGTGCGCGGGCCGTCCCACGCGGATCACCTCGGCCCCGGCGCGGATGACGATGGCGTCGTCCACCGCGGCGAACCCGGTGACCGGCGCCGCGACCGACAGGACGTTCGCCGCGACCACCCGCGGGGCGTCGGCCGAGGCGCGCAGCACCTCGGTCACGCCGTCCCGCGTGAAGAAGTAGACGTGACCGCCGTGGCCGAGAGGCGTCGCCCAGGTCGAGGCGGGCAGGCGGTGGGTCCAGCGCACGGCCCCGGTGCCGGGGTCGAGGCAGCGGGCCGCCCCGGCCGGATTCACCCAGTAGACGCACTCGCGGTAGACGAACGGCGACGCGAAGCTGGAGGCCGACCCGGCGGTCCAGGCCACGTCGGCGCGGTCGAGCGCGCCGGTCCGGCCGCGGCGCAGCGCGAGGTTCGCGCCCACCGCCATCCCGCCGGCGATCACGAGGTCCGCGGTCACGGTGGGCGACGCCACGTGGTTGCCCCGCAGGCCGTCGAAGGTCCAGCGCCGCTCGCCGGTGGCGGGGTCGAACCCTTCGATGCGGCCGGCGGCGCTGACGACGATCTCGCTTCCGCCGGGGGCGAGCGCCGGCGTGCTCCAGGCGACGCCGGGTTCGCGGTCCGCCTTCCACAGGGTCTCGCCGGAAGCCGGGTCGACCGCCAGCAGGTACGAATAGGTGCGCCGCGTCAGCAGCACCACCACGGCGCGGTCCGTCAGCAGGACCGAGTTCCCGACCCCGTGGTTGCCGCCGACCGTGCCGTACTCGGCGCCCAGCCGCCGCCGCCAGACCGTCTCGCCGCCGTGGGTCAGGGCCAGCAGGTCGCCGCTGTCGAAGAAGACGTAGACCCGCTCGCCGTCGACCGCCGGCGTCGGCGCGCCCTTCGACACGTAGTCGTTCCACTCGAACGCCTCGGCGGCCTCGAACGTCCGCCGCCAGCGCTCGACGCCGTCGTCGAGTCCGAGGGCGGAGACGAAGAGGGTCTCCTTCCGCGCGCCTTCCAGGGAGGTGAGGAACACCGTGTCGTCCCAGATCACCGGGCTCGACTGTCCGAACCCGGGCGTCGTCCGCCGCCAGGCGACGCTGTCGTCGGACCACGTCAGCGGCAGGCGGGCGGCCCGGCTGACGTTGACGTCCCGCCCGCCGCGGAAGCCGGGCCAGCGCGTGGCGCCCCGCCCGGGGCCGGCGTTCTCCGTCGAGTGCGCGGGAGTCCGGCCGGCGGGGCCGGCGCCGGCGCGCGGCGCGCCGCCGCGGCCGGCGCCGGCGTCGACGAGATGCGGCGGCCGCGGCGTCCCGGCGCCGCCGTCCTGCGCGAGCGCCGGCGAGGTCGATGGCAGGAGCAGGGACAGGGCGATGCCTGCCGGGAAGGGCCGGGCGGTGCGAGTCATGGCGTCTCCCGTTGCGCGGCACGACGGGCGTCGCCTACACTCGCGCTGGGCGAGCGCCGTCATGCGTGCTTCCGTGTGATGGGTCCGCTCCGCGGACCTCGCGCTCATCCGGCCCGCCGGGTGCTGCAACCACCCGGCGGGCGACTCCGCTCAAAGATGCGACTGAGTCTCAATCGCATCTTGGCGCAGTGTATATCCGACCGATTCGGTCGGTCAAGAGAAAAAACCGCGGCCGGGGCATCGGGAGCCGCGCGCTCGCGCCGCGCGGGAGCCGCGGGCGACGATGTATGCTGGGCGCGGGCGCCCCGGCCGGGCGCCGGAGACCGATGCGAAACTGGTTGCTGGCCGGCGCCGCCGCCGCCCTCTGGCTGCTGCACCAGGACTTCTGGTTCTGGAACGCGGCGCGTCCGCTGGTCTTCGGCTTCCTGCCGGTCGGCCTCTTCTACCACGCCGCCCACTCGCTGGCGGCCGCCGCGCTGATGTGGGCGCTGGTGCGCTTCGCCTGGCCCGCGCATCTCGAGGCGGGCGCGGAGCCGGAAGAGGCGGCTTCCGCTCCGCCGGGCGCGGCGGGCGGCGTACCGCCCGGCGGCCCCGGTGACGGGGCGGCCGTCTCCGACCCGCCCGCCGGGACGGGAGAGGGCGCGTGATCCCGGCCGCCGTCGTCTTCCTCTACCTGGGCGTCGTCCTCTACGTCGGCATCTTCGCCTTCCGGCGCGCCGGGGGCCGCGAGCGGGCGGAAGGCTATTTCCTCGCCGACCGCTCGCTCGGCCAGTACGTCTTCCTGCTGTCGCTGTTCGGCACGAACATGACGGCGTTCACCATCCTCGGCTCGGCCGGCCACGCCTTCGCCAACGGCGTGGTGACCTACGGGCTGATGGGATCGTCGTCGGCGCTCGTCATCCCCCTGACCCTGTACCTGTTCGGCACGCGGATCTGGGCGCTCGGCAAGCGGTTCGGCTTCATGACCCCGGTCCAGATGTACCGCGACCGCTGGGAGTGCGGGCACGTCGGGACCGCCATCTTCGCGCTGCAGGCGACGCTGCTGGTGCCCTACGTCGTCATCGCGGTGATGGGCGGCGGCACGACGCTGAACGCGGTCAGCGGCGGGGCCGTGCCGTACTGGTTCGGCGGCCTGGTCGTGGCCGCCGTCGTGATGAGCTACGTCTTCCTCGGCGGCATGCGGGGCACGGCGTGGGTCAACACCTTCCAGACGGTGCTGTTCCTGACCTTCGGGGCCGCCGCCGTCGTCTTCGTCGGCGTCAGCGTCGGCGGCTTTCCCGGGGCGGTCGAGCGGCTGGCCGACGCGCCCGCGACGGCGGCGCTGCTGACCCGGGAGCGCGTTCCCCCGGAGTTCTTCTTCAGCTACATGCTGATCCCGCTCTCGTCGATCATGTTCCCGCACATCTCCATCTTCTGCCTCACCGCGCGGCGGATGGGGCAGTTCCGGAAGACCGTCGTCTTCTATCCGCTCTGCATCCTGGCCATCTGGCTGCCGTGCACCTTCCTGGGGCTCGCCGCCAACGCCATGACGGACGTGCCGGGCATCGAATCGAAGCTGGAGGCGCGGGCCGCCCTGGCCGCCGGGCGGGAGACGCTGTCGCCGGAGGAGACCGCCGACCTGCAGCGCGCGGCGGCCGGCGACGACGTGATCATCCTGATGCTGGAGCACTACGCGCCGCTCTGGCTGGCGGGACTGCTCGGCGCCGGCATCATGGCGGCGGTGATGGCCAGCGACTCGCAGATCCTGGCCCTGTCCACGATGTTCACCGAGGACGTCTTCGCCTACTACGGCGGGAAGTCCCGCTTCGGGCCGGCGGCGCAGGCGCGGACCGGGAGGCTGTTCGTCGTCCTCATCGCGGCGGTCGCCTACGTCATCGCGCTGCGGGCGCCGCCCGGCATCTTCGGCCTCGCCGTGCAGTACGCCTTCTCCGGGTTCGCGTCGCTGCTGCCGCTGCTGGTGGCGGCGCTCTTCTGGCGCGGAAGCACCAAGTGGGGAGCGCTGGCCGTGGTCGTCTGGACCGCCGCGGCGATGGCGGCGACGGCGGCGCTGCAGGCGGCCGTGCCGGCCCCGCCGCCGGGGACCGTCGTCCCGGTCTGGACGGTGGCCGGGGTGGACGTCGTCACGCGCACGCCCGGCGGGACCGGCGTCCTCGGCTTCATGCCGGTGCTGCCGATGCTGCTCGGCTCGTCGCTGCTGATGGCGGCCGTGTCGTGGCTGACGCCCGGGCCGGGGGCCGCGACGCTGGCCCGCTACTTCCCGGCCGGGCCGCCGCCGCGGACCTGACGAGGCGCGAGACCGATGCGCGCCGTGGACGCGGCCGGCCCGTGGTGCGCGGCGGGCTACGCCGCGCTGGCCGTCCTCGCGCGGCCGGCCGGCGAGCCCGGCCTGGCGGCGTTCTTCGTGCTGGCGGCCTGGACGGGGCTGCCGGTGTTCGTCCTCCACGCCCGCTTCCGCCGCCGCGGCGAGCCGTTTCCGGTGGGCCGGCTGGTCCTGTGGGCCGTGGTTTTCCGGGTCTGCGGACTGGCCGGCGGACCGTTCTACGAGGACGACTTCCACCGCTACCTGTGGGACGCCTGGCGCTTCGCGTCCACCGGCACGCCCTACGGCGCCGCGCCGGAGGAGTTCTTCGTCGACCCCACCGTTCCCGAGCGGTTCCAGCGTGTTCTGGACGGCGTCAACTACCCGGAGCTGCCGACCATCTACGGCCCGACCGCGCAGCTCGTCTTCCTGCTCGGCTACTGGGTGCAGCCGGCCAGCGTCACCGCGCTGCAGGCGATCCTGATCGCGGTCGACCTGGCCACCGTGGCGCTGTTGCTGCGCCTGACCGCGCCCGCCAACGTGCTGCTGTACGCCTGGTGTCCGCTGGTCGTCAAGGAGGTCGCCTTCACCGCGCACCCGGACGGCGCCGGCGCCTGCCTGCTGCTGGCCGCGATCGTGCTGGCGCGGGACCGCCGCTGGCGGGGCGCCGCCGTCTGCCTGGGGCTGTCCGCGGGCGCGAAGACGTTCGGGCTCGTGGCGGCGCCCCTCGTGCTGGCCCGCGCGGGCGTCCGGCCCTGGATCCTGTTCGCGGCCACCTTCGCCGCCCTCCACGCGCCGTTCGCGCTGCGCGGCGGCGCCGGCCTGGAGTCGCTGCTGGTCTTCGCCCGGGAGTGGGAGTTCAACTCGGCGTTGTACGGCCTGCTGGCGGCCCTCGCGCCCGCCGCCGCGGCGCGGGTCGCCCTGGGACTCGCGTTCGCGGCGTTCTGGGGCCGTCTCTTCGTCCGCGCGCGCCGGGAGGACCGCGCCATTCCGCGGGGCGACCTGCTGTTCGGGGCCCTGCTCGCGGCGTCGCCCGTGATCAACCCGTGGTACCTGCTGTGGCTGCTGCCCTTCGCGGCGGTCCATCCGAGCGTCTGGGCCTGGACGGCCTCGCTCGCCGTCCTCCTCTCCTACGTGACGGGGCTCAACCTGGGCGACTACGCGATGCATCCCTTCGCGCAGCCCCCGTGGGCGCGCGGGCTGGAGTTCGGTCTGATCGCGGCCGGCCTGGGCTGCGACCTGGCCCGGCGCCGGCGGGCCGCCCGCCGCGGACCGGGAGGCGCGCCGCGCTGACGGCCGATCATGTACGAAGGCCTGACCGTCGGCGTCGTGATTCCCGCCCGCGACGAAGAGGGCGCCGTCGGCGGCGTGGTCGGGGGGCTGCTGGGGCTGCGCGCGGCCGGCGGGGCGCGGATCGTGGACGACCTCGTGGTGTGCGACAACGGGTCCACCGACGCCACGGCGGAGCGGGCGCGCGCGGCGGGCGCGCGGGTGGTGGCCGAGAAGACGCCCGGCTACGGCCGCGCGTGCCTGGCGGCGCTCGCCGCGCTGCGGCCCGTGGACGTGATCCTGTTCGTGGACGGCGACGGGTCGTGCCGGGCGGAGCAGGCCCGGGACCTGCTGCGGGCCGTCGCGGCCGGGGCCGACCTCGTGATCGGTTCCCGGGCGCCCGGACGACGGGAGCCGGGCGCGTTGTCGCCGCCGCAGATCGCCGGCAACCACGTGGCCGCGGTCCTGATCCGCCTGCTCTGGGGCCGTCGGGTGACCGACCTCGGGCCCTTCCGGGCCGTGCGGTCCGCCGCCCTGCGGGCGCTCGACGTGCGCGACACCGCCTACGGCTGGACCGTGGAGATGCAGATCAAGGCGATCCAGAAGCGTCTGCGCGTCCGCGAGACGCCCGTCGACGCCCTGCGGCGGCGTTCCGGCCGATCGAAGGTCGGCGGCACGTTCCGGGGCGTCGTCGGCGCCGGCGTCGGGATCCTCGGCACGATCGTCCGCTTGCGCATCCGGGAGCTCCGCGGCCAGTACAGGGTGTAGCGGCGGGGCCGTTTCGCCCGTAAAGCGGGGCGAAAGCCCCCGGCGGCGGCCCTATGATCGGAAGGCGGAGTTCGGCCCGTGACGGGCCGGCGGCCGCGACCCGGCGGAAGGCGGCGAGCGACCCCATGAGACCCGCGGGCGGCGACCACACCGGCGAACGGGAGCCGCCGCGCCGCCGGCCCGCCGCGGCCGCGCTCGGCGCGCTGCTGCTGGCCGCCGCCTGCGGCGCGCCGGAGCCGGAGGAGATCGCGGGCTGGGACGCCAGCGACGAATCCAGCGCCGAGCGCATCGACCACGGCGCCTGGCAGGACGTCCTGGACGCCCACGTCGCCCCCGGCGAGTCGGGCGTCAACCTCGTCGACTACGAGGCGCTGGCGGCCGACGCCGGCGCCACGGCCGAGCTGGCCGCCTATCTCGACCGCCTCCAGGCGCTCGACCCCCGCCGCTACTCCCGCGCGGAGCAACTGGCCTACTGGATCAACTTCTACAACGCGCTGACGGTCAAGGTCGTGCTCGACGCCTATCCGGTGGACACGATCCGCGACGTGCACGAGGGCGTGGTCCCCTATACGGGGCCGTGGGACGACGCGCATGCCCGGGTCGCCGGCGAGGACCTGACCCTCAACCAGATGGAGCACGGCATCCTGCGCCCCCTCTGGCGGGACGCGCGGATCCACTACGCCGTGAACTGCGCCGCCTACGGCTGCCCGCACCTGCTGGATACGGCCTTCACGGCCGAGAACGCCGAGACGCTGCTCGAGACCGGCGCGCGGGATTACGTGAACGACCCGCGCGGCGTGGACGTGGTGGACGAGGACTTCATCGTCCTCTCCAGCATCTACGACTGGTACGCCGAGGACTTCGGCGGCAGCGAGGAATCCGTGCTCGCGCACCTCGTCGAATACGCCGACGACGATCTGGCGGAGTTCCTGCGGGGCTTCGAGGGAGCCGTCGAGTACGACTACGACTGGAGCCTGAACCGGCGGGGGCGCTGAGCCGCCGAGGAGGAAGCGATGAAGAAGCCGCTCGTCACGTGCATCCTGTTCGCCGGGGGCCTGCTGCTGCTCCACACGGCGGTCGAGGCGTCCGGTTCCATCGGCGCCGGGGCCGGGAAGGTGAGCCCGCGCGCCGCGTACTCCCAAGGCAAGGCGCTCACCTTCGACGCGCTCGTCTGCGGCGGCTGCCCGTTGCGGCGGCTCGACCGCGGCCGGGCCGAGAGCCTGAGAGCCGGTCTCGAAGCGGCGCACGCGGCCGGTGACGCGACGGCGGAGGTGACGGCGCTGTGCGGCGCCGCCGCCGTGCAGGGCGACGAGTGCACGCTGAAGCTGGAGCTCGTCCACTACTTCCTGACGCGCCGCTACAAGCTCGGCTGACCGGGGCCGGTTCGAGCAGGAGAACGGACCGATGCTCCATGATCTTCGTCCGTGCGCGATCGTCGCCGGCGCGGTGCTGATCGCCGGCCTGTCCGCCCGGCCCGCGGCGGCCCAGGGCACGCCCTGGATCGCCGAGCCGGGGACGGGAACCGTCAGCTTCACGTACGTCAACCAGAACGCCAGGGAGTTTTGGGCCGGCTCGACGAAGACGACGGGGCCGCTGGGCGCGACCGAGGCCAACCTGGCCCAGAACACGCTGTGGTTCGCCGCCAACTACGCGCTGAACGACTCCGTGGCCTTCGACGTGCAGTCGGCGTTCGCGGAGAGCTTCGTCAAGGGCGGCGCCGGTCCGTCGGGCGGCGCGGAGAGCTACCGCGGCCTGTTCGATTCGAACGTGGCCCTGACCTTCCGGCTGGTCGACGAGCTGATCGCCGACGCGCCGAGCGTGGCCGTGCGGGTCGGCGGCGTCCTGGCCGGCGCGTACGACACCGGCTACATCAACTCGCTGGGCGACGGCGGCCACGGGCTGGAGACGTCGCTGATCGTCGGCAAGTTCGGCGCCGCGGCGGGGTTCTCCGCCGAGCTCGGTTTCCGGGTCCGCGGCAGCGCCGAGGTCAACACCCGGGCCGTGGGCGGCGTCGGCGCGTCGGGCGAGACGGTCGACGTCCCCAACGACGTGTTCGTGAACCTGGGCCTGTTCGTTCCGGCCGGGAACGCGGTCACGCTCGGCGTCGACTACCGCCTGGTCAACGCGCTGTCGGGTCTCGACGTCGGCGGTCCGGGCTTCTCGCCGAGCCGGTTCCCCGCGCTGGAGGAGGACGCGCACGTCGTGGGCGGGCGGCTGCTGGCCAACGTCACCGACACGGTCAGCCTGAACGTGTTCTTCGGGCAGGTGGTGGCGGGCAGGAACACCGCCGCGTCGCGGATCTTCGGCGCCGGCGTGGGGTTCGGATTCGGCGGCGGCGGATTCGATTTCTGACCCCGCCGGCGGCTCCGTCCGCGCCCGCGCGGCGGCGCCCGGCCGCGGCCCGCGTACGCGGGGCTCCGCTCAGGACGGCAGCACGGACTGCCGGAAACCGCCGAGACCCGCGAACCGCGCCCGGTCGCCGAGATCGTGCTCGATGCGCAGCAGCCGGTTGAACTTCGCGGTCCGTTCCCCGCGGCAGCCGGAGCCGGTCTTGACGTGGCCGCAGCCGGTGGCGACGGCGAGGTCCGCGATGAACGTGTCCTCGGTCTCGCCGGAGCGGTGCGACACGTAGGCGCCGTAGCCGTTGCGTTGCGCGAGGCGGACGGTGTCGAGGGTCTCGGTGACGGTCCCGATCTGGTTCAGCTTGACGAGGATCGAGTTCGCCACCCCGGCGTCGACGCCCCGTTGCAGGAGGGCGGGGTTCGTGCAGAAGAGGTCGTCGCCCACCAGCTCGATCTTCGATCCGAGCGCCGCGGTCATCCGCGCCCAGCCGTCCCAGTCGTTCTCGGCCAGCCCGTCCTCGACGAGCACGATCGGATAGCGGTCGATCCAGCCGCTCCAGAGCTCGATCATCTCGTCGGTGGTCCGCGCGGCCCCGTCCGACTTGAACGCCACGTAGCGGCCGTCGCGCCACATCTCGCTGGTCGCCGGGTCGAGACAGAGGGCCACGTCGGTCCCGGGGCGGTAGCCGGCCGCCTCGACGGCCTCGAGAATCAGTTCCACCGCCTCCTCGTTGCCCGCCAGGTCGGGCGCGAACCCGCCCTCGTCGCCGATGCCCGTCGACTTTCCGCGTTTCTTCAGCAGCGCCCGCAGGGCGTGGAAGGCTTCGACGCCCATCCGCAACGCCTCGGCGAAGGAGGGCGCGTTGTGCGGGGCGATCTTGAACTCCTGGAAGTCGATGGTGTTGTCGGCGTGCCGTCCGCCGTTGACGACGTTGAGGCAGGGCGCCGGCAACGTCGCCGCGTCTTCGCCTCCGAGATGGCGGTACAGGGGAACGCCGGCCGCGGCCGCGGCGGCCCGCGCCACGGCCATGGACACGCCGAGGATCGCGTTGGCGCCGAGCCGCGACTTGTTCGGCGTGCCGTCGAGATCGATCATCCGCCGGTCGGTCCCGCGCTGGTCCGCGGCGTCCCGGCCCACCAGGGCTTCGCGGATCTCGCCGTTGACGTTGGCCACCGCCCGCCGGACCCCCTTGCCGCCGTAGCGCGCCCCGCCGTCGCGCAGCTCCGCCGCCTCGCGCTCGCCGGTCGACGCGCCGGACGGCACGCGGGCCTCGGCGACGGTCCCGTCTTCGAGGCGCACGCGCGCCTCCACGGTCGGATTGCCCCGCGAGTCGAGGACTTCCAGCGCGTCCAGCTCCCGAATCCGCATCGCGTCCGCGTCCTCCGTCGAATCTCAGGCGTGTTCCCGGGCCAGGGCGTCGTTGAGCGTGACGCCGAATCCGGGCCCGTCCGGCACTTCGAGAACGCCGCCGGAGAAGCGCTCCGGCGGATCGATCAGGTCGCCGCGCCACGACGCCTCGTTCCACTGGTACTCCAGGACGTCGAAGTTCGAGAGCCCGGCGCAGACGCCCGCCGAGATCATCGTGCCGACCGGCCCGCTCGGGTTGTGCGGCGAGACGAGGACGCCGTGCAGCTCGGCCACGGTGGCGATCCGTCCCAGCTCCGTCACGCCCCCGCAGTGCTTGACGTCGGGCATGACGACGTCCACGGCCCGCTCGCGGCAGAGCGGGGCGAAGCCCTCGACGCCGAACAGGAACTCGCCGCCCGCCAGCGGCTGGCCGATGCCGTCCTTGACGGCCTTCGTGCTCTCCAGATCGGTCGGGGGCACCGGCTCCTCGTACCACGACAGGGCCTGCGGTTCGAGCCGGGCGGCCACCTCGATGGCCAGCGGCACGTCGAAGAAGCTGTGGACGTCGATCTTCAGGTCCACATCCGGCCCGACGGCCCGGCGCATCGCCTCGACGCAGGCGATGCCCAGCTCGGTGGCCGCCTCGACCTCGGCGGCCGGGCCGTCGAGCGGGGGAAACCCGTCGAAGGGCGCCGCCTTGACGGCGCGGAAGCCGTCGGCCACGGCCTGCCGCGCGCTGGCGGCGAAACCGGCCGGGGTGCGGTCCGCGGTGGCGCGGTTGACGTTCGCGTAGACCGGCAGCTCGCCGCGCAAGGCCCCGCCGGTCAGGTCGTGGACCGGCGCCTGCAGGGCCTTGCCGACCAGGTCCCACTGGGCCTGCTCGATCGCGCTGAACGCGGTCGCCGCCCGCCGCCCGCCTGCCGCCGCCCGGGGCCGGCCCCGCTGCCGGTAGCGCTGGATCTCGAACGGCGAGCGGCCGCGGACGAGCTCGAAGAATTCGGCCAGCTCGGGCAACTCCGTGAGCCGGCCCATCGACGCCTCGCCGAGGCCGGTGGCGCCGTCGCTGGTCGACAGCCGCACGAAGATCCAGCTCGTGCGGCCGGTGACGCGCACCACGATCCGCTCCATGCCGGTGATGCGCAGCCCGAGCTCCGGCTGGCCCGCCGGCAGCCGCGGCGGCGGCGCGGCCGAGGCGGACAGGGACGGCGCCGCGGCGAGCGCCGGCAGGCTGCCGAGGAACGCGCGGCGCGAGGAACGTGCGGTCATGGTGCGGTCTCCCACCGGGGTTGACTCCGCGGCGGGCGCGGCCGATTCCGGGGCCGCGCCCGCCGGAACCGCCGGCGGGACGCCGACGATCGGCGCCATTGTACGACGGCCGGCGGCAGGCCGCGGGCGGCTCCCGGAGGCGCGCTCACCGGCCGGAGCCCGGGGGCTGCCGCGGGCAGCGCCGCGTCGCCGATACGCATCTGCGCAGCGCCGACGCACTCGCTGACTGGAACCCGGGCGCCCCGGGCCGCCGCGGGTGCAGCCCGGCCCGCCAAACGTCGCCTTGCGGTTCCGCCCGGCCCCGACCACCCTCCGGGGAGTCCGCGCCGTCCACGGCGCAGACTCCTATCGCCCCGGGAACGCGCCCCGCAGGGCGACGAGCACGGCGCCGAGCGCGGCGCCCACCGCGAGGCCGATGGCCGGCTCGTCCAGCAGCACGGCGCCGGCGGCCGCGCCGACGGCGGACCCGATCGCCGCGCCGACGCCGGAGCTCCGCCGCCGGCCGGATGCCGGTTGGGTCATCAGCGGCTCATCGAGTAGAGGACGACGTTGATGCCCAGACCGTAACCGTCGGGCGAGAACTGCTGGAAGAAGCGCGGATCGTCGGCTTCCCGCTCCCACGCGTCGGCGACGTCGGTGTTGTGCGTCATCACCACCAGGAACCGGCCGTGGTCGTCGCTGATCGCCCGGAAATGGGGCACGTCGCTGTCGCGTCCCCGCTCGGACGTCGTGCGCCCGCGCGACCGGTACCAGAACTGGATCGACGTGATCTGGGGCACCTTCTCCACGTGCGTCAGCGCGCGGAACACCGGGTGGTCGAGCGGCACGTCGCGGATGGGGTACCGCGCCGGCGGCAGCACGCGCGAGATCTCGCTCACCCAGTGGTCCCAGGCGCGCGGCCCCCAGAAGTCGTCCACCCACAGGAAGCCGCCCTTGAGCAGGTACTCCCGCAGCCGCGCGGCCTCCGCCGCGCGCATGCCGATGGTGCCGACGTCGGCGGCCATCACGAACGGACAGTTGAACAGCTCGTCGTCCGTCAGCCGCACGACCCAGTGGTTCGGGTCGCCGCGGCGGTCCTTGCTCACCTGCGCCGTCGTCAGGTCCTCAAGCCGGTGCATCAGGTTGATCCCGGCGTAGGGGTAGTCGGTCGACCAGCCCATGCCGAGCGCCTCGTAGCGCACCTGGTCGTACATCAGCTTGCAGAAGGTGAAGCCGCGGTCCGGCATCGAGGCGGGCGGGAAGCGCACGGGCACGTTGCCCTCTCCGACCCCCCAGCCCCACTGCGCGGCCGCGCCGGCCAGCACGCCGGACAGGAGGAACGCCGCCGCGGCGAGCGCGAGGACCCGGCGCGTCATGGCCCCCACAGCATACCGCAACCGCTGCGCGCCCCGGGCCTCCGGCGCCTGCGTTACAAGAACTCGACCGGAAGACGCTTCGGTCTCCGCGGCCGAAGTCACAGGAGCCAGCCGCGCAGCCGGTTGCCTGCCTCGACGAACCGGCGGGCGGGTCGGTCTCTCTCGTCCACCGGGACGTCGAGAGTCGGCTTCAGAGTGCGCGTGAACGAGTCGAGACCCTGGGTGCGACGGCAGTCCTCCAGCGTCCTGACCACGTCATCGTTCACGTGGATGGCGAAGTCGGGCGTGAACGTGACGAAACCCCGATCGAAAGCGCGGTGGTGGAGAGCGCACAACGCGACGCCGTTGTCCGTTCCGTCGGTACTGTCGGGATGGGCGGCGGGCAGGACGTGCGCGCCCTCGACGAGTCGAAGCTGCACGCCGCACATGGCGCAACCGTGACGGTAGGCGTCGAGCACGCGATCCCGGAAGTTCACGTCTCGAAGCGCCCGCCGCGTGGAAAGGACGGCGTAGCGGCGAGGTTCGGATACTTTCGCTGCGATTTCGTGATCGTCCTGACCATTCGGCCGCGTGCCGATGGCGCGCAGAGCCTCGACTTCGCCGGCGAACCGGCCGCAGGCATGCAGGGGCTCCAGATTGTCGACGTACGAAGCGAGAAAGGCGGCTCGGAATACGATGACGAGTTCTCCGTTTCCCTTGTCGTGCGTGGAGAAACCGTTGGCGGCGGCTTGACGGAGTGCGGACTCGCGAAGCTGGATCGAGGGGGACGCCCCTATGGAACCGGAATGGTGAGCGTAGTCGAAACCCGCGAACAGGCCTTCATCATCCAGCCAGCCAAGAATCAACGTTCGGCCGTCGATTTCCGGCTCGAAGCGGTTGATTCCCGTCACCTGAATCCGCCACTCGTCGCGCGGCCTGTTCGTGCCGCCGCGCGTCAGGTTCCAGACGTAGGCGCGTATTCTCCGGGTGCGGTCGCCCTTGTAGATCTGATATCTCGCCGGATGAGTCGTCACGTCGGACAGGTGGAGCAAGTTCCATCCACCCTCGCGAAGCGAGTCTTCGATGGTCCGGATCAATCGGCGCTTCGGCAGGCGGGCCATCCTGGGTCCCGGACGGTCACGCGGTGTACGGCAGGCGGCGCGTACGTCCGGGACCGAACCCGGGGCGTCGTCCAATCTCGCCGCCCGACTCGGGTCTTGTGGCTCCGCCGTTCTCGACCAGCGGCGCAGCCTCTTCGTCCATCGGAAGCGCGCAGGGAGAGCTCAGCGAGTAGGTCGTGGACCTGCGTTCGCCGCGCGGGCGGTCGACCGGGTCGAAGCGGGCCATGGCGCCCTCCAGGTAGCCTTCGTTCTTTTCGCAGCAGATCCATCGGCGTTCGAGCATCTCGGCGACCGCTCCCGTAACGCACGAACCGGCGAACGGGTCGACCACCAGATCGCCTCTGTCGGTAAGCATTCTCATGAAATATTCCGGCAACTCCCGGGGATAGCGCGCGGGATGAATCGGCAGATCGCGCCGCCGGCAATGGCTCTGGTAGCGCGAGTTGGATTCGGTGTTCGCGATGGCCAGCAGGTTTGGTGGCACCGATCCGCCGTTATCCCTTCCGAACTTGCTCGAGATGTCGTGCCCGGAAGGCCGAAGCTTCGCCGTGTAGCCGTTCTTCAACAGGTTCCGCATGGCATCGCTGTACGGGGCGAGGACCCGCCGATTGGTCGCCTTCGGCCACGGTGTGGGAGAAAGCCACCAGATGCAGTTCACGGCGTCCTTGACCCGGATCCGTCGCACGTTGACCCATTCGGCCGGAGTCGGAAGTTTGGACGGATTCCACCAGTAATGTTCCTGGCATAGATGAAATCCATATTCTTTACACAGCATCAGCAGAAGCTCGAAGTGATAGAGCGACCGGGTTGGTGTGCCCGGTTTCCATGCGCCTCCTATGTCGATGACCAGGCTTCCCCGGTCCTTCAACACGCGCCGGAATCCCTCCGCGAAGGGGCGAAACCAGTTGCAGTACCGGTGCGCGTCTTCGTTGCCGTACGTCTTCTTTCTCACGAGACCGAACGGCGGGGAGGTCATGACGAGGTCGACGGATTTCGGAGGCGTTCCGTTGAAGAGGTAGCAGAGCGCATCGCCGTGAAGGGCCTTGCCGAACCGTGTCTCGTGCCAGGTTCGGATGCCGTCGAGCGGGTGCCGGTCGGCCGTGGAGGACAGTTCTTCTTCCGCACCGCCGTCGGCGGCGGCCAGCGCGTGCAGGTGCCGCAGATATTCGATCACCGAACTGAATCCCAGGCGCGCCGCCGTCCGTTCCATGTCGGCGTATTCGCCGGCCGTCAGGCGGACGTTCGCGGACGGGGAATCGCTCATTCGGACAGTATAATCCGGTTCGCGTGGACGTCGGTCTGCGCCGCCGCGCCGGCCAGCAGGTCGGACAGGAGGAGCGACGCCGCGACGAGCGCGGGGACCCGGCGCGTCATGGGCTCCCACGGCATACCGCACCGTGGCGCGCCTCGGCGTGGCCGGCGGGGCCGGCCATCCGGCGCGGGCAGGATCGGCGTTCGAGCCGCGTCGTTCAACGCGCCTTGACCGGCGCCGTTTCGCGGCCCCGGAACGACGCTCGCCCGGCGCCCGCTTGACCCCGCCGGAGACCGCATCCGGCAACTGGGAGCGGGAGCTGCGGACCGTCGCGCAGGTGACCATCGAGGAGCTGGAGCGGGAGCTCGCCACGCTGGCCGGCCTGCGCGAACGGGCGCGGGCGCTGCTCGACTCCGGCCTCGAATCGAAGTTCGAGAGGCTGCGCGAAGTGGTGGAAGCCCCGACGCACGCGGGCGAGAAGTGGCGGAGCCGTGCATCTGGCTGCATCCCGGCGAGCCGGTCTTCGACGCGCTGTCGCGGCGGGTCCGCGAGGGCTGGCGCGGCAGGCCGGCCTCCCCGACTGGCCCGGCTTCGACCTGCTTGCGACTCGGTCCGACGGCGCCATCCGCAACGTCGAGGTCAAGGGCCGGGCGCGGCGGCGTCCAGGTGGAGGACAACGAGTGGAAGCAGGCTCCACCTCGGCGGCCGCTACCGGCTCTACGTCGTCCTCGACTGCGCCACCCCCGTTCCGACGCTGGTCCGGGTGCAGGACCCGTTCTCGAAGCTGCTCGCCGCGAGCCGCGCCTCGTTCGCGCACGCCATCTCCACCGCGTCGCTGCTGGAGGCGGCGGAGCGGGATTGAAGCTGGCGGGACGAGGGCTGCCGTGTACGATTGCGGGAGATGACCGGCATGCCGAACCCGAAGGTCGCCGCGCTCGTTTCCGCCATCCGGGCCGGAGAGGACACCGAGCTCGAACTGAAGGAAGTCGTCTTCCGGGGCGACCGGCTCTCGTTCGCGGCGGAGGAAGGACGGGCCGCGTCGAAGCTCGCCGAGGTCTTCGTCAGCATGGCCAACACCCGGGGCGGCACGATCGTCATGGGCGTCCGCGACTCGGACCGCGCCGTCGTCGGCATCGATCCCGAAAAACGCGATCTTCTGGAGCAGTTCGTCGTCAACGTCGCGACCACCAACTGCGTTCCGACGATCGTGCCGGCGCTCGATTGGGAATTCCTGCCGGCGGAGAACGACGGAACCGGGTTGTGCCTGATCGTCGACGTCCCGGTCTCGCGGATCGACGTCCACCAGACGAGCGACGGGCGGTTCCTGCAGCGCATCGGCAGCCACCGCCACCTGATTCCCGCCGAGCGGCTCGCCCGCCTGCCGAGCGCGCGGCGGATGGCCGACCCGATCGAGGAGCGCCCGGTGTTCGGCGCCGGCCTGGACGACCTGCACGAGTTGCGTCTGGAGATGTACTTCCGCGACCGCTTCCCGGACTGGAGCAGGCCCGACGACTGGACGTCGACGCTGCTGGCGCACAAGCTGGCCGCCGAGACCGACGCCGGCGTGACGCCGACCCACCTCGGCGTGCTCCTGTTCTGCGAACGGCCGGAACGACACCTGCCCGGCGCCTACGTCGACGTCGCCGCCTACCGGAGCGGCGCCGCCGACGGCAACACGGCGGACAGCCGGCGGGTCACCGGGCCGCTGCCGGAGCAGATCGGCCAGGTGCTGACCTATTTCGGGGCCTCCCCGTTCGTGCCCACGAGCTCCCGGAAGGAACGCGACGGCCGCCGCGACTTCCCGAGCTACGCGCACGCGGCGTTGCAGGAAGCCGTGGTCAACGCGGTCGTGCACCGCGATTACGACGTTCGGGGCTCGCAGATCATCATCCGCCTGTTCCCCGACCGCATCGAGTTTCAGAACCCCGGCGCGCTCTACAACACGCTGACCGTCGAGAACCTCTACGCCGGCTGCCAACCCGCCCGCCGCAACCAGTTCCTGGCCGGCTTCCTGCGCGACTACAAGAGCGCGCTCACCGGCACGAGCTACATGGAGGCGCGCGGCGAAGGCTTCCTGAAGCTGGTCCGCGCCAGCGAGCGCCTGTCCGGCCGACGGCCGGAGCTGGAGCAGATCGGCGAGGCGACGAAGCTGACGATCTTCGCCGCGCGGCACGACGCGCCGTAGAACGGAACACTGTCGTACCGTGCAGTCGTTTCGCGGAGAGAGCATGGCTGCCGGCAAGCGAATTTTCGTCATCGCCGGACCGAACGGCGCGGGCAAGACGACGTTCGCCATGCAGTACCTGCCGAACGAGGGCGACTGCCCGACGTTCGTCAACGGAGACCTCATCGCCGCGGGTCTGAACCCGTTTCGTCCCGATCTGCGAGCGGCGCGGGCCGGCAGACTCGTGCTGAGCGAGATCGCCGCCCACGTGAGGTCGGGACACAGCTTTGCCTTCGAAACGACCTTGAGCGGGCGCGGCTACGCCCGCCGGATTCCCCGATGGTGTATACTGGGCTACCGGGTGACGTTGATCTTCCTGCGGTTGGCGACGCCTGAAAAGGCGGTTGATCGGGTCAGACGGCGTGTGTTGCAGGGCGGCCACGGCGTACCGGATTCGGTCGTTCGTCGGCGGTTCCGAAAGGGTTGGCGCAATTTCGAGCAAGTGTACAGGGATCTGGTCGACGAGTGGATCGTGTACGACAATTCGGGTGACGTTCCGTTGCTGGTTGACAAAGGTGTTCGGCAATGACTTTGCCAGGAAAGACGCTGACCGATCTGGCCGGAATGGACTCCGCCTTGCGCCGCGCCGCCGCCGACGCGCGTCGATGGACCTCCGGCTTCGCCGAAGAGATGAGGGCGATGGAGGACTTCCGCACGAGGATCGCCGATGCGGCGGCGCAGGTCGCACCGGCTCTCAACCTTGCCGCGCAGTTGGCGCGGCATCTCGATTTGACGCGGATCGCTCAAGGTCCCATCGCCGACATGCCGGACTTTCTGTCATATGTCTCCGGGTCCCATAAGGAGAAGTTGACGCGGGCGCTCGCGGTTATGGAAGAGTACAACGCCCACTTCCGGACACTATCCGATCGTCACGATTTGACGATGTTCCGTGAACGGATTTCGGCGGTTTCGAAGGCATTTTCGGTTTCCGAACCCGGCATCGTGCAGGCAATGAAGAGCATGCGGTCGCCGTGGCTGGACATGCGGAACCAGGCGACGTCGTTTCGCGCTTTCGCCGAACTTCAGGGACTCTTGAATGTCGTGACTACGCGTCCCGCGTTCGACGACCACGCCGGCGACATGCTGCGCCGCGCTCTGGGCGATTGGCGGGACCCGATTACTCTGCCGCAAGACATCGTTGACGATATTCCCGCGCGCTCCGACTTTTATATCGGCAGGGGCTTCGACCCGACTCTGACGGATTTTCCGCGCCCGGCCTTTCGTGAAACCCTGGCGGCGGGTGGCCTGCATGAGATACCGGTCTCGGATGATGACGACTATTTCCCACCGAAGTCCGAGTGGAGTATCGAGGAAGAAATTCGTTTCGCCGCAACCGGCGAGGCGCACGGGTTGTTGATGCGACTGGAAGTTCGCCTCAGAAGATTCATCGATGACCGTATGTCCGATGAATTCGGCCCGGATTGGCCGAAACACCAGATGCCGAATGGTTTGTACGACAGTTGGATGGAGAAAAAGAAGCGGGCGGAGACCGACGAGGAGACGACGTGGCCCTTGATCGCGTACGCGGACTTCACGGACTATGAACGCGTCATTTGCCGAAAAGATAATTGGGACCGGGTCTTTCATCGGTTCCTTGTTCGAATGGCGTTTGCACGCGAGAGTTTTCAACGTCTGTACCCCGTCCGGTTGGCGGTCATGCACGCCAGGCCGATTACACAGGACGACGAATTGCTGTTGCATGCTGAAGCGATTCGGCTGACAAGAGCCATGAAAGTACGAGCCTGATTGGAGCATGCGCGTCCCCGGCTTCGCGCCCGGGGCGGGGCTGGACGACGTCAATCTGGCGCTCTGGCGCTGGAGCGACCGCCGGCCGAGCCGCGTCGCGCTGATCGACGACGAGGGCCGGCTGGCGAAGGCGCGGCGCTCCGGGCCTCGAGAGACGGCCTGACGCATCGAGAACCATCCGGCTGGAGCGCGGCCGGACCGGTACTTGCCATCGACCAACGGTTGCATTACAGTGCATTGCAATGATCAAGGATCGGATCTACAGTTGGCGTTTGAGCGGCAGCCTGAAGGAGGCGCTGGAGGACGCCGCGCGCGTCGAAAACACCAGCGTCGCCTGTCTGCTGGACCGCATCGCGGGCGAATGGCTTGCGCGCGGGTCGGCCGGCCGTGACGACGAGGCGGTCCAGCGGCGCCTTCACGAGGCGGCGGCGCCGTTCATCGGCAGCATCCGCGGCGGCGACCCGAACCGTGCGCAGGAGGCTGGCCGGCGCGTGCGGGCCGGGTTGGTGCGCAAGCATGCGCGCTAACGGACTCATCGACACCGGCGCTCTGCTTGCGCTCCTGGATGCGGACGACCGCTGGCACGAGGACTGCGCCGCCGCGTTCACCCGGATGCGCCTGCCGCTGGCCACGACGGCGGCGGTGTTGGCCGAGCTGTTCCACCTGCTCCGGCCGCGTTCGGCGGACCTGGCGGCGGCGTGGCGGCTCGTTCGGTCCGGCGCCGTCACCGTCCTGCCGATCGGCGACGACGACCTGCCCGCGCTGGAGGCGCTGATGACGCGCTACGCCGACCACCCCATGGACTTCGCGGATGCGACGCTGGTTCATCTGGCGCGGAGAGAGTCGACGTCGACCATCTTCACCATCGATCACGACGATTTCGAGACCTATCGCGCCGGCCGCCGCGCGTTCCGGATCGAGCCGGGCCGTGCATCGCGGCGCGGGCGGACCGCCGGGAAGAAATCCACGCCGTGAACACGGTCCTCTCGTGATCACTTCCCTGCGGCTGATCGACTTCAAGAACTTCGCCGACGAGACGCTCCGGATGGGGTCGTTCACGGTGATCGTGGGAGCGAACGCCAGCGGCAAGAGCAACCTCCGGGACGCGTTCCGGATACTCCACGGCATCGGCCGGGGTTACAACTTCGCCGACGCCGTCGGCGGCAAGTACGGTGCCGGCGGGCACGTGGAGTGGAATCAGATCCGCGGCGCTTTCGGCGAGATCGTCCGCTTCGAGCGGCCCGCGTTCGGCCTGCACGTCGCCATGAAGGTTTCCGCGGGGTCCACTTCTCGACCGGGCGCCAGGAGAGACGCGTACTATTCCATCCAGGTCGGCGGTGACGAGCGGAAGCCGGGCACCTTCCGAACAACCAGCGAAAAACTCGATCTGACGGGATGGGAACCGATCTACACGAGCGATCCGCCATCTCCCGACCCCGTTCGCCACCAGGACGACGACGAGCATCTGTTGCTGCGCATGGAGAAAACTGGAACGCAGAGGAAGTACGGCGACCGCATCGCCGTACGGCCCGACCAACCCGCTCTGACGCAGATTCGAGAACACAAGCGGGTGGTGAAGTTCCACAAGACCGCGGCCGCGCAGGTCATCGACGTGCTGGGCAGCATGCGCTTTCTCGACCTGTCGCCGGAGAGCATGCGGCAGCCGGCGTTTCCCGGCCAGACCATCCTGGGCGACAGCGGCGAGAACCTCCCGGCGGTGCTGAAGGAGATCTGCGCGGACGCCGGCCGCCGCGAGACGCTGGCCGAGTGGACCCGGGAGCTGACCCCGATGGACGTGCGCGACTTCGAGTTCCCGACCGATCCCACGACCGGCAAGGTGCAGCTCGCCTTCAAGGAGTCCACGGGCCGGGTGGTCTCCGCCTACGTCGCGTCCGACGGCACGCTGCGCTTCCTCGCCATGCTCGCCGCGCTGCTCGGCGCGAAGCCGGCGCGCCTCTACTTCTTCGAGGAGATCGACAACGGCATCCACCCTTCCCGGTTGCGCCTGCTGACGGACCTGATCGAACGGTGCACGGCGACGAACGGCATCCAGGTGGTGGCGACGACGCACTCGCCCGACCTGCTGTCGATGATCGGCGACGAGACGTTCAGGAACACGTCGGTCGTCTGCCGCCGGCCGGACACCGACACGGCCGTCGTGCGACCGGTCGACGGCTTGCCCAACGCCGACGAACTGCGACGGTCGCAGGGCCTGGGGCGCCTGCACGCGTCGGGCTGGATGGAGGACGCCATTTTCTTCACCGAAGGAATGGAGAACGAGGAGCACGGCGCATGAGCATGCGGGTGCTGATCGTTCCGGAAGACTTCCGCAAGGACCAGTATCTTCTCGAGCCGTTGTTCGCACGGCTCTTTCGGTCGCTGCGCAGGCAGACGGTGCGCGTCACGGTCTGCCAGGACCCGCGGCTCGGAGGCGTCGTCGAGGCGCTGAAGCCGGAACGTCTGGCCGGGATCGTCGAACGCTACCGCGGCATGACCGACGTCTTCGTGCTGTGTGTCGACCGGGACGGAGATCGCGGCCGCCGGCAGGCTCTCGACGGGATCGAGAAACGGTTCAATCGGGAACTGGTGTTCCTTGCCGAGAACGCCTGGGAAGAGCTGGAAGCCTGGATCCTCGCCGGTCTGGAGCTTCCCGACGACTGGCGCTGGAGCGACGTCCGGGCCGCGGTGGACGTGAAGGAACCTATTTCGACGAACTCGCCCGGCGGCGTGGCCTGGCGGACGCGCCGGGGGGCGGACGCAAGCGGCTCGGTGAGGAAGCCGCGCGGCGGATTGACGCGATCCGCCGGAAGTGTCCCGAAGACTTCGACCATCTGGCCGGCCGCATCGAGACCGTGACCGCCGGAGAGACGCCATGACCAGTGCCCGCCGCCCGAAACCGTGGCACGCCGTCGTGCGTCTGAAGGACGAGCTGCGCAACGGCGAGCTGGCGCGGGGAGTTCGCGGCCGACCTGCACGAGGTCGCTGTGACGAGGGGGAGGTGATCGAGGCGGTCCACGCCGCGGTATGATCCGGCGTGCGCGGGCGTCGGCCGCGCGGTTCGCGACAGATCGGCGCCTCGTCGATCCCGGCTGAAAGGAATCGCTCATGAAGACCTTCCCGATCCGTCTGGCCGCCGCCGTCCTGTTCGCCCTCGCCGCCGCCCCCGCGCCGGCGCAGCACGGCCACGGCGGAACCGCCGGCGAGACCTCGGCCGAACTGCCGGAGAGCTTCGCCGAGCCGATGCCGCTGTTCGAGACCGCGCTCGGCGACCACCACCACCCGATCTCGTCGGCGAACGAGAAGGCCCAGGCATACTTCGACCAGGGCTTCCGGCTGATGTACGCCTTCGGCAAGGAGGACGCGGTGCGCTCCTTCCGCGAGGCGTGGAAGCACGACCCGGACTGCGCCATCTGCTACTGGGGCGAGGCGTGGGCGTGGGGGTCCTATCTGAACGGCCCGATGCGCCCGTTCGAGGCGCCGCACGCCTGGGCGGCCCTGCAGGAGGCGCGGGCCCGCGTCGGCGGCGCGAGTCCGAAGGAGCGGGCCTACGTCGAAGCGCTCACCGCCCGCTACGTCGAGCGCTTCGAGCCGGAGAAGCGGCGCGAACAGGACGAGGCCTACGCGGAGGCGATGCGGAAGCTGGCCGAGGCGTATCCCGACGACCTCGACGCGGTGACCCTCTACGGCGACGCGCTCTTCCTGCTGGAGCCGCGCCGCGGCACGCGCGACCTGGACGACCCGAACGTGCGGCGGCTGCACGCCGTGCTCGAGAGCGTGCTCGACCGCGACCTCACCCACCCGGGCGCCTGTCACCTGTACATCCACGCCACCGAGTCGACGGCCGACCCCGGCAAGGCGGCGGCGTGCGCCGAGCACCTGGGGAGCGCGATCCCGGGGGCGAGCCACGTCAACCACATGCCGTCGCACACCTGGAACGAGATCGGCCGCTGGGGCGACGGCGTGCGGGCCAACCTGGACGCGTGGCACTCCGATCTGAAGGCGGAGGTGGGCGAGGGCGTGGCCATCTACCCGAGCCACAACCTGCACATGCTGCTGTTCGCGGCGTCGATGGACGGGCAGGGCGCGATCGCGATCCAGGCCGGGAAGGACTACGCGAAGCTGACCGGCGACAGCGTGTTCCACGTGCTGACCCTGGTCCGCTTCGGGCGCTTCGACGAGGTGCTGAAGGTCGGCGAGCGGCCCGGGCAGGACGGCTCGGGCGGCCTGTGGGACTTCGCGCAGGGCTACGCCCACCTGCGCAACGGGGACGCCGACTTCGCGCGGGTCTACCTGGACCGGGTGCTGAAGCTGGCCGGGGAGACCCGCGCGCGCTTCCGCTTCGACTCGGCCGAGCTGCTGCTGAAGACCGTCGGCGGCATCCTGGAGGGCGAGCTCCGGCGGGCCGGCGGCCATCTGCACGCCGCCGTCGAGTCGTTCGAGCGGGCCGTCGAGATCGAGGACCGACTGGAGTACTCGGAGCCGGAGCCGCTGCCGTTCGCCGCCCGCCACTGGCTGGGCGCGGCGCTGCTGGAGGCCGGGCGCCCCGCCGACGCCGAGCGGGTCTACCGCGCGGAGCTGGAGGACCATCCCGACAACGGCTGGTCGCTCCTCGGGCTCCGGCAGGCGTTGCGGGCGCAGGGCAAGGCGTCGCCGGACGTCGACGCCGAGTTCGAGAAGAGCTGGGCGCGGTCCGACACCTGGATGCCGGCGTCCCGGTTCTGAACCGCCGATCGCGGGAGTCCGGCCGGCAGGGTCGGCGGCCCCGCCGGCCGGGCGGGCGCGGCCGCCGTTGCGCCAGCTTCGGGCCGGGCGCGTCGCCCGAGTCGTCTTCCGGCGGGTTCGGGGATTCCGCGCGGGCCGGAACGCCCCGTCTCGGGGTTCCGGCCCGCGCGGCGAGAACGGATGCGCCGGGCGGCGCTACTTGATCTTCGAGTAGTCGGTCGGATCGAGCCACAGCACGTCGACGTTCTGCACGATGCGGCCGTCGCGCTGCGACTCCTCGGCCACCCGCGCCCACTCGGGGTCCGCCCGGAACGCGTCCCAGCTCGCCTGCCCCGCTTCGCGGCTGTCGTGGGCGAGGATGTACAGCAGCGTGTTCTCGGCCAGCGGCGCCTCTTGCGGCGTCCAGTAGCCGACGTTGGTCATGCCGTGCTTCTCGAAGATCCGCGTCGTGTGGTCGCGGAACCGGGTGTTGAGCGCGTCGAGGCGGCCGGGATGCGCGGTGTAGGTCCGCATCTCGAAGACCCGCTCCGACTGCGCCCGGGCGACGCTCTCGAACGCGGCGAACTGGCCGGCCGCGTAGCCGAGCCCGAAGACCGCGAGACCGAGGAACGCGACGAGATACCGCTTCTGCTTCAACATCGTGGTCAGTCCTCCATCCAGCGCGTGGGACGAACGGGTTGGTCTCCGTCGGCGGCGCCGGCGCGCGCCTCCCGGGGCGGCGCCCGCGCCCGCCGATCATAGTCGGATCCCCGCCTACCGGGAAGCGTGGCGCTCGACGAGCCGGCGGCGGTCGCGCTCGGTCAGCCGCATGTACTCCGGCCGGTCCACGGCGAGCTCGTGGGTGCGGCAGGGGCCGCACATCAGGGTCGTCGGGTCGCGGTTGTGGCGCAGCCCGAGGGTGTGGCCGATCTCGTGGGCGATGACGTTCCGGGCGATGTTGGGGTTGACGGCCATCGCCGCGCGGTCCTCCTCGATCGCCACGAAGTGGCCCGGCCGCCGCGGCAGCGGCCAGGCGAACGACATCAGGTCCTGGCGCGACAGCAGCAGGACGGCGTCGACGCCGAAGCCGGTGACCTCCGCCGGCGCGTCCGGCTCGCCCGGCCCGCCCCGCAACCGTCCCGCGCGCTGGGAGATCGACCGCGCGTAGTTCTCCAGCGCCCGGGTGACCGGCGGGGCGACGTGGATTTCCTCGACGAGGCGGACGTTCAGATCGAGCTCCGCCAGCACGCCGTTCCAGAAGGCGACGGCGTCGAGGGCCATCGGCAGCCGCACGTCGTTGGTGTCGTAGGCGACGATCGCCACGCGGTGCTCGACCACCTGCGCGGCCGCCGCGGCGCCGCCGGGGGCCGCGAAGAGCGCCAGCAGCGGCGCGAGCCATACCGGACGGCGCGCGCGCGCCGGGCGTCCGGGCGATGCGCGCGCCGGACAGCCGGCCGGCGGGGCGGGGCGGGGCGGGGTTCGAGCGCGGTTCATGGTCCGCGTCCGTCTCTCCGGCGCGCGGTTCCCGGCGGGCGCTGCGACTCCACGACGAGCAGGATCAGCAGCGCCAGACCGACCACCGCCGCCATCTCCCCGAGGCCGCGCAGCCAGACCAGCGGCGCATCGACCGGACCGCCCGCCCGCAGGGTCTCGGCGTGGAGCGCCAGGGTCCGCCAGCCGCTCGACACCGTCCACGCCCAGCCGGCGCAGAGCACGCCGGGGGCGGCGGCGGGGCGGGCGCGCAGCGACGCCAGCGCCCCCCACAGGAGGAGTCCGAAGCCGGCCGCGTCGACGAGGCGGAACGGGTCCGTCAGGCCGTCCGGCCACGCCAGCCACGTCTCCAGCGCCGGAAAGACGGCCAGCGCGGCGAGCGTGAAGCGCGCCATCGCCGTCTCGACGCCGCGCGGCGTCACCGCCGCCGGGGAGCGCATGTCCGTCAGCGGCGCCGTTCCGCGGGCGGCGGGGTCACGCGGTACAACCGCGGATCGGCCTCGTCGTCCTTCTCCAGGTGGGCCAGCGTGGCCGTCACGCCGCCGAGGACGAACGAGGCGAAGCCGGTCAGAAAGAACAGCAGTTGAAGGGCGCGCGAATCGCCCGGTCCGATCGCGTCGTCCAGAACGTCGTTCAGAACGGCGCCCGGCGCCATGATCAGCAACGACGCGAGCAGCGAGAGCAGGAGTCCCGGAGACCGCCGGGTTGCGGAAGACCGGTTCATCCAGTCGAACCGTCCGTCGCGCCACGTGACGGGAAGGACCGCCGCCACCACGCCCGCCGGCAGGCCGGCCAGCACGGCCGGCACGGCCGATGCGCCGGCGAGGTCGTGGAGCGCGAGCGCCACGCACGCGCCGGCGGCGGCGCCCGCGGAGACCGACCGCGCCGTGAAGATCCGGACCTCCTCCCGGTCCATCCTCCCGTCCTCACTCCCGGGTCCGCTCACGCCTCCCGCAGGAACTCCAGCAGCAGCCGCGTCGTCTCCTCCGGCTGTTCCTGCTGCACCCAGTGCCCCGCGCCGTCGACGAAGTGGACGCCGCGCATGTCGGTGCAGGCGCTCTCCTGCATCCGCTCCAGCGAGCCGGGCCGCTGGTAGGCGCCCCAGTCGCTCGATCCGGCGATGAAGAGCGACGGGACGTCGATGGTCCGCCCGGCGAAGGTGAGGGGTTCGTCGGCGATCACGCCGGAGCGGTACCACTGCAGGCCGCCCTGGAAGCCGTTGCGCTCGTACTCCACGGCGTAGACCCGCAGCTCGCGGTCCGGCAGCCACCGGTTGGCGGCGATCTCGGCCGGCGTCGGCATCTCGCGGGCCACCGTCTCGGCCATGCCCTCGCCGAGGTCCATGACGTAGTAGGTCGGCATCTTCGCGACCTCGGCGGCGGTCCACCCGGCCAGCCGGTACGGCCGGTTTTCGGCCCAGTCGGCGCTCTTGTGGTGGTAGTAGGCGCGCAGGAAGTCGTGGACCCCCTGCGCCGCGCGCCACATGTTCGGGTTCGCCTCCCGCGTGCGGTAGTAGCGCTGGTAGTGCTTGCGGGGGCGGGGCAGGCGCGCCATCTCTTCGTGGATGTCCGGGCCGGCCGGGGACTCCGGCGCCGGGCCGTCGTCCGCGGTGTCGAACGGGAACGTCGGCGCGCCGCCGAACGGGGCGCTCATCAGCGCCACGGCGCGGAAGACGTCCGGCCGCGCCAGCGCCGACCACGCGGCGACGGGCGATCCGAAGTCGTGGCCGATCACCGCGTCCACCGCGCGGTAGCCGAACGCCGAGACCAGCGCCAGGGCGTCGCGCACCGCGTTCAGGCGGCTGAACGGACGGAGGCTGCCGTCGTAGTCCGCGCTCCAGCCGGTGGTGCGGCCGTAGCCGCGCTGATCGGGGGCGATGACGTGGTAGCCGGCGTCGGCGAGCGGCGCCATGACGCGCCGCCAGCTGTAGGCCAGCTCCGGGAAGCCGTGCAGGAGGAGCAGCGCCGGCCGCCCCCCGCTCTCGAAGCCGGCTTCGAGCACGTGCATCGTCAGGCCGTTGACGTCGTGGACGAACCGCGAGCGGACGCCGTCGGGCAGCCAGCTCGGGTCGTAGGGACCGACCGCCCCGGCCGGCCCGCCCGGCGCGGGGGCGCCCTGCGCGCGGGCGGGGCGCGGCGCCGCCGCTTCCCCGCGCCGCCCGCGCAGCACCGCGGCGGATCCGAGGACCGCGCCGACGCCCGCCAGCGCCTCGCGCCGCGTGACCCGAGTCCGCGCAACCGGTTCTCCCGACGTGCTTCCCCTGCTGGCCATGGCCTCCTGCCTCTCTTGCGCGCGACGTCCGTCGTTCCCTTCCGTCCGCGGCGGTCTCGCGCAGTGAACCGCGCGCCCCTCGTGCTCTACCGCGACAGCTCTCCCCGTTCGAGGAGGCCGATCAACGCCTCGGCCCGCGCCAGCGGCCCGTCCTCCCGCAGCAGGTCGAGCCGGTCGAGGGCCGACATGCCCAGGAACTGCGCCAGGCCGTTGACGAGCATCTCGTCCGGCAGCTCGTCGGGCGTCGGCGCCTGCCCCGGCGCGACCGACGCCAGCAGCTCCATCAGCAGCGGCCGGTGGCCGCGGAGCGCGGCCCGGCCGGCGTCGTCCAGGGATTCCGGGAGCGCTTCGATCGCCGCCACGCGGTACGGGCGGCGGTGGTCCTCGCTCGTGATCCGGAACTTCGCCAGCCCGCCGAGCACGACGTCGTAGCGGCCGTCCTCGAGGCGCCGCGCGTTCGTGATGACGCCCGCGCAGCCGACGGCGTAGATCGGCGGGTTGCCTTCGTACTCGTCCTCGTAGCCCGCGCGCAGCATGACCATGCCGATGATCCGGTCGCCCTCGAGCGCGTCGGCCACCATCTCGCGGTAGCGCGGTTCGAAGACGTGCAGCGGCCGCGACGCGCCGGGGAACAGCATGACGTCCTGCAGCGGGAAGATCGGGATGGCCGGCGGCAGGGCCGCCGCGTCGGGAGCGGTCTGCGCCGCCGCCCCGCCGGCGCCGGCCGCCGCCCACGGCAGGCCGCACGCCAGGAGCGCGGCCCGAAGGCGGCGGCGCGTCGTCGTCGTGCGCATGACCCCGCCATCATAGCGCCGCGCGCCGGTTCCGGCCGGCCGCGGCGTCACGCCGGGCGGTACCGCCGCGCCCGGGTCCGGCCTTCGGGCCGCGCCAGACCGGCCTGGACGAGCTCGTTCAACAGGCCGCGCGCCGCGGCCGGCGACACGTCGATGAGGCTGGCGCCCTCGGCCACGGAAAGGCTTCCGCGGCGCCGGACTTCATCGAGCAGCAACCGGCGCCGGCGGCCCCGCGCCGCGATGCCGGCGCTCCCGGCGCGCAGCGTCATCTCTTCGGAAAGCACGTAGCGGGTCCCGCCGCGCCGGCCCACGCGCGCCAGCACTCCCTTCGCCACGGCGCCGGCCAGCAGGGCCCGGGCGTCGGCGTCCGGCAGGAGCCGGCGCAGGTCGCGCGGCGCGATGGAGCCGTTCCGCCGCACCGCGACCAGGGTCCGGCGTTCGTCCGCGGTCAGGTCGTGCTGGCCGAGCAGCGTCAGCCAGACCTGATCCTCCACGTCGACGAGGAAGCGGTTGCGCAACGTGACCGTCACGGAGCTGGAGGTCGCCTCGAAGATCGGAGGCTCCATGAGGCGCGACTCCATTTCGCGGTACATGCGGTCGATGCCCTCGCCGTATTCTTCGACGAGCCCGATCGTCTTCAGGACCCGCATGATGCGCGGGTTGCGGCTGTAGTGTTCTTCGCGCATGTTGTCGACGGTGATGTGGCCGGGGAGCGGTCCGGGGCTGCGCACCTCGATGCGGTCGTCCCATACGGTGACGTCCACCGTGGCGCCGTCCAGCCCGTAGTCGCGGTGCGCCAGCGCGTTCACGACCGCTTCCCGCAAGGCGGCCCGGGGGTACTCGGGTAGCGTTTCCCGCCGCAGGCCGGCGACGGCCTCGAACCGCCGGGTATGGCGGCCGATGAACCGCAAGCAACGGTCGACCGTCTCCACCAGCGGACCGGCGCATTCCTCGCGGGCGGCCGACGGCCCGGGGCCGGGGCCGACGCCGGCGCGGCGGACGAGCTGCACGGCGGCGCCGCGGATGAAGTCCCGCGGTTCGCTGGCGAACAGGACGGCCGCGGCGCGCAGGACGCTCGGTTCCAGGGGCGGCGCCGCCGCGACGGCCACTCCCAGGTCCGCAAGCGCCCGGACCGTCCGACCCGCCCCGGCCGCGGCTCGGCCGTCGGCGGTCAGAACCTGGTTGATCGCATCGAGATCGAACGCCGAGTCCTGCATCATGACGAGCGGTTCGTCTTCGCCGGCGCGATGGCGCCGCTCGGACACGAACCGGGCCAGCGCGTCGCCGCGCAGGGGTTGCGCGTCGCCGCCCACGCGCCGCAGCAGGCGGCCGTCGGGCGTGGTGACGATCCGCCCGCGCACCTCGGGCACGGCGCAGATCGTCAGCTTCCGTTCGCCGACGCCCACCTCCCGGACCTGAACGTCGACTCCGCACTCGAATGCGATGCGCTTGATCCGATCCTGCGTGTTCTGGGAGAGCGGGCAGCCGACGACGTTCCTCTCGTCGTCGACCCCGTGGACGATCAACCCGCCGTGGGTCATGGCCATGGCGGCGAGCGTGTCGCGAACGTCGTCCGGGACACCGCGCTTGAAGTCGAGCTGCTCGTGCTCGACACGGCCGAACAGGCGCCAGAAGGCGTCGGCGTCGACCCGCTCCGGGATTGCGCCGAGTCGCGGCACGGAGATCATTCCCGGGAAAGATTATCAAATCTTTCTGAAAAATCCTGATTTTTCCGCCTTTCTGGTCAAAGATTGTCGAATCTTGGAGCATCTTGGAGCAACAAGGCGGCTGGCGCCGCCCCGTGTCCATCCGCCGCCGGGAGCGGCTTCACCGGGAGGGCGCGCCGCGCGCCGGGCTGTCCGCGCCGCCTTCGTCCGCCGCGTGCCCGCGGATGATCTCGACGAAGGTCTCGCCGTAGCGCTCCAGCTTCGTCGCGCCGACGCCGGTTATCGAGGCGAACTCGGCGAGCGAGCGGGGCCGCCGCGCGGCCATGTCGACGAGGCTCGCGTCGTGGAAGATGACGTACGGCGGCACGCCCTGCTGCTCGGCGAGGGCGCGGCGATGCGCCCGCAGGGCGTCGAACAGCGCCTGGCCGCCGGCCTCGACCGCCGCCGGGACCCGGCCGCGCGCCGCCCGGCCGGGGCGGGGCCGCCGCGCCGGAAGGGCGTCGCGGCGCAGCTCCACCGTCTCTTCGCCGCGCAGAACCGGCCGCGCCGCGGCGGTCAGCCGCAACGAGCCGTACTGCTCCACGTCGACCCGCAGCAGCCCGCGCGCGATGAGCTGGCGCACCACGGACCGCCACTGTCCGGCGTCGACGTCCGCTCCGATCCCGAACGTGGAGAGCCGATCGTGGCCGAAGCGCCGGATCCGCTCGTCGTCCTTCCCGCGCAGCACGTCGAGGACGTACCCGACGCCGAACCGCTGCCCGGTGCGGTAGACGCAGGACAGCGCCTGGCGGGCCGCCTCGGTGGCGTCCCACGACTCCGGCGGCTCGAGGCAGTTGTCGCAGTTGCCGCAGGGCTCGTCCCGCGTCTCGCCGAAGTGGGCCAGCAGCGTCCGCCGCCGGCAGGTGGTGAGCTCGCAGTAGCCCAGCATCGCGTCCAGCTTGCGGATCTCGATCCGCTTGCGGTCCTCGTCCGCCTCGGAGCCGTCGACCATCTGCCGCAGGGTGATGACGTCCTGCAGCCCGTAGGCCATCCAGGCCGTCGCGGGCAGCCCGTCGCGGCCGGCGCGGCCCGTCTCCTGGTAGTACGCCTCCAGGCTCTTCGGCAGGTCGAGGTGCGCGACGAAGCGGACGTCCGGCTTGTCGATGCCCATCCCGAAGGCGATCGTCGCCACGACGACGACCCCGTCGCGGCGCAGGAAGCGGTCCTGGGCGTCCTCCCGCTCGCGGACGCCGAGACCGGCGTGGTAGGGGTGGGCGTCGAGGCCCCGTTCGCGCAGCCACGCCGCGGTCTCCTCGACCCGCCGGCGCGACAGGCAGTAGACGATGCCGGCGTGGCCCCGGTGTTCGGCGTCGAGCAGCCGGGCGAGCTGCTCGCGGGGAGTCCGCTTCGGCACGACCCGGTAGCGGACGTTCGGCCGGTCGAAGCCGGCGACGAAGACCCGGGCGGCGCCGAGGTCCAGCCGCTCGCGGATCTCGCGGCGCGTCGGCTCGTCCGCGGTCGCGGTCAGCGCCATGCGCGGCACGGCCGGAAACCGCTCGTGCAGCACCGAGAGCTGCAGGTACTCCCGCCGGAAGTCGTGGCCCCACTGCGAGACGCAGTGCGCCTCGTCGATCGCGAACAGCGCGATCTCGATCTCGTCGAGCAGCGCCAGCGTCCGCGCCCCGAGCAGGCGTTCGGGGGCCACGTACAGCAGATCGATCCCGCCTTCGCGCAGCCGCGCCTCGACGTCGAGCACGGCGCGGTGGTCGAGGCTCGAATTCAGGCACGCCGCCCGCACGCCGTACTGCAGGAGCGCGGTGACCTGATCGCGCATCAGCGCGATCAGGGGCGAGACGACGACCGCCGCGCCGGGGCGCGCGAGCGCCGGAATCTGGTAGCAGAGCGACTTGCCGCCGCCCGTCGGCATCAGCACCAGGCTGTCGCCGCCGGCGATCGCGTGCTCGACGATCTCTTCCTGCTGGCCGCGGAACCGCTCGTAGCCGAAGACGCGGTTCAGCAGTTCGGTCGCCGAGGAGGACACGCGGCCATCGTACTACCTACGCGCGTTCCGCACCGCCGCGGCGGTGCGCGTGCGGGGGGCGGGCCGCGGGCCGGACACGAACCCCGCCGTGGCCGCGCCCGACTCCAGCGCCGCTATCGCCGCGCGCGGGGGGCGTGCCCGGCGAACGGCAGGGCCAGCTGCCCCACGTCAGGCCATCGCCGCGCGCGGGGGGCGGGCCGCGGGCCGGACACGGACCGGGGGCGGGCGCCGGGCCGCGGGTGGTCGACCCGCCGCGGCGTCCGCGAGCCGCTTCCGCGCGGCCGGCCGGCGAGCCTCCGCACGCTCCGTACGGCGCGAAGTCCGACGTTCATGTATGATTCCCCGTCATGACGAACATCGCGCGGGCGCGTGCGCCCTGGAGCTGGACCGTCCTCGGAGCGTTTCTGCTGGCTGCGCCGGCCCCCTCGGCCGCGCAGACGGAGTTCCACTACCAGTACGGCAAGCTCTCGAACCCTTTCGCCCGGACGCGCCACTTCACGCACATCCTGACGGTTCAGCAGGCGTCGAGCTGGTCGCTGGGCGACAGCTTCGTCTTCATCGACGTGATCGACGACGACGCCCCGGACGGCTTCAACGACCTGGAGTTCTACGGCGAGTGGTACCCGACGCTGAGCTTCGGCAAGCTGGCGGACCGGACCGTGGGCGGCGGGCCGATCCGGGACGTGGCGGTGATCGGCGGCGTCAACTTCGACGGCGACGCCGACGTGCTCAAGTGGCTGCCGGGCGTGCGGCTCTCCTGGGACGTGCCCGGCTTCTTCTTCGTCAACACGGACTTCACGGCCTTCATCGACGCCAGCCCCGGGACGGCCGCGCCGCGGACGAACGACAGCTTCATGTTCGACGTCAGCTGGGGCGCCGCCTTCGACCTCGGCAGCCAGTCGTTCTGGTTCACCGGCCACGCCGAGTACATCGGCGCCACGACGAACGAGTTCGGCCAGCGCGGCAAGGGCTGGATCCTGGCCCAGCCGCAGCTCGGGTGGGACATCGGGAAGGCGATGTCCGGCAGCCCCAACCAGCTCTTCCTCGGCGTGGAGTACCAGTACTGGTGGAACAAGCTGGGCGTGGACGACGACGACAACGTCGCCCAGTTGTGGGTGATGTGGCGCATGTGACGTCCCGCAGCACGGGAGCCCTGAAATGAACCGAATCGTGACGCAGGCACTGGATGCGCCGGCCGCCGAGAGCCGGGTGATGAGGAGGGGGCTGCGTCTGGCGGTTCGGGGCTTCCTGGCGCTCGCCGCGCTGCTGACGGTCACCATCGCCGCCACCTCCACCACGATGCTCTACAACTCCGCCGTCGCCCTGCGCGACGAGGCGGAGGCCGCGGCCGTCCACCTGGCCGAGCTCCTCTCGGCGAGCTTCGCCGACATGGGCGAGATCTCGCTGGCCAACGTCGCCCGCACGCTCGACGCGACGCTCGACGACCAGATGACGGCCCAGGCGCGCATCGCCGCCCACATGGTCGCCGCGGCCGAGGCGGCCGGGCAGGACCCGCCGCGCATCATCGAGACCCTGGACGCCATCGTGGCCAGCACGGTGCTCGACGAGTTCTGGATCACCGACAGCGTGGGCTTCTCGTACCTCACCAACGTGCGGGACCCGGAGGGGGAGCTCGTGCCCTTCCGCTTCGATCCCGACCCGACGGTGCAGCCGCAGGCGTCGAAGTTCTACGTGCTGCTGGGCTCGGACGTCGACGACGTGATCACCCAGCCCGCGCAGGTCCGGGAGATCGACCAGGAGGTCTACAAGTACGTCGGCGTCGGCGGGGTCGACCAGGACCGCATCGTGCAGATCGGCAACGCGCTCGTCTTCGGCGAGCAGGAGATCCTGACCAACGTCTACGCCACGCAGCGCGCCGACGTCTCGGCCGTGGTCGAGGGGATCATCGGCCAGCAGATGCTGGTGCAGGCGACGCTCGCCGGCTACTTCGCGGCGGCGGCCGAGGAGGCGGGGTGGGCGGCGGAAGAGATCGAGGGCCGGCTGCGGCGCATCGTCGACTCGACGGTCATCGGCGAAATCCGCGTCGTGGACCCGGACGGCGGCGTGGCCTACTCCAGCCTGCTGCCGCCCCTGTCCGGCGCCGCCGCCATGGACGTGCCGCACCTCGACGCGCTGGCCCCGCTGCTGGACGGTTCGGAGAGCAGCCTGGAGCTGGCGACCGCGCCGCGCGAGGCGGACGGCGAGGTCTACAAGTACGTGGCGGTCGCCGGGGCCGGCTCGCCGCGCGCCGTGCAGGTGGGCATTCCGATCGAGGGCAGCGCGGGCAACCTGCTCTACGCGGTCTACCAGCGCGAGGCGGACCTGCTGGTCCGCTCGCGCAACCTCGAGGCGCTCTGGGTCGTCAACCTCGACCGCGAGCTCGCGGCGTCCGCGCCGCGGGCCGGGCAGGCCGGGACGGACGTGGTCGACGCCGCCGGCGTCTTTTCGAGGCGGGCCGAGGCGGTCGTCGCCCAGGCCATGGAGCGGGGACAGGTGGTCAGCGACACCAGTCTCAGCCTGCTGTCGCCCGCCGACCGCGGCATCTGGGTCGCCTCGCCCATCATCAACGCCGGCGGCATCCCGATCGGCGGCCTGGCCCTCGCCGTCAGCCTCGACGACATCGCGAGCACGGTGCAGACCGAGGCTTTCAACACCACGCTGATCGCCCTCGTCCTGTTCGGCTTCACGGCCGCGGCGGCGCTCTGGGGCACGCGCTGGCTGACGCACCCGATCGAGGTCATCGCCTCGGCGGCCCGGCAGGTCGAGATGGGCAAGCAGCCCGACGAAGGCCCGATGGAGGACGTGATCAAGCGGACGGACGAGCTCGGCAGCCTGGCGCGGGTGTTCGAGGCCATGACCGTCCAGGTCTTCAACCGCGAAGAACAGCTCGAGATGATGGTCTCGGCGCGGACCGAGGAGCTTCAGCAGAGCAACCGCAGCCTGCGGGTGGCCCAGAAGGCGCTGGAGCAGGACCTCGAGATGGCCAAGGTCGTGCAGGCCGCCCTGGTGCGCGAAGGCAAGGTGGACGTCGGCGCCTTCACCGCGTACGCGCGGATGACGCCGGCGCAGCAGGTGGGCGGCGACTTCGTCGACGTGCTCGAGCCGTCCGGCGGCAAGCTCTTCTTCACCGTCTGCGACGTCTCCGGCAAGGGGGTGGCGGCGGCGCTGTTCATGGCCGCTTCGCAGGGGGCGATCAACGCGGCCGCGACGCAGAGTCAGAGCGGCGACGTCGGCGCCATCGCCACCGAGGCCAACCGGCGGCTCTGCGGCGAGAACCCGATCGGGCTGTTCGTCACCGGCGTCCTCGGCATCGTGGACCTCGAGCGCGGCGTCCTGCAGTACGTCTGCGCGGGCCACGAGCCGGCGTTCCTCGTGGCCGCCGACGATTCCCGGCGGCCGCTGCCGATGACCGGCGGGGTGGCGATGGGCGTGCTCGACGACTTCGAATACGAGAGCCACGAGGAGGAACTGAGTCCGGGCGAGGCGCTCTTCCTCTACACGGACGGCCTGACCGACGCGGTGAACCTCGGCGGCGAGCTGTTCGGCAAGGAACGGCTCGAAGCGACGCTCGACGGGGCGTCGTCGCGCACCCCGGCGGAGATCGTGGACCACGTCTGGAGCGAGATCCTCGGCTATTCCGCGGGAGCGCCCGCCGCCGACGACATGACGTGTCTGGTCCTGCGCCGCCGCGCGTGACCGGCGGCGCGGACCCCGCGGCGCGCGCCGGCCGCGAGTTTGCTACGGTACCGGGTTCTTCGCGGGCGGGAGCGCATGGCTGAAGAGTTCGACGTGACGATTCCCGCCCGGTTGTCGGAGGTCCGCGAACTGTCGAGCATGGTGGAGGAGTTCGGGGACGCCGCCGGCCTGCCCGATCCGAAGGTCTTCGTCATCAATCTGGCGCTGGACGAGTTGATCACCAACACCGTCACGCACGGCGGCCTCGACGACAAGGCCGACGCCGAGATCCGGATCCGGATGCGCGTCGAAGACGGCGCCCTGATCCTGATCATGGACGACAACGGCCAGCCGTTCGACCCGACGCGGGACACCGGCGCCGACGTCACGTCGGCGCTCGAGGAGCGGGCCGTCGGCGGGTTGGGGCTGCACCTGGTGAAGACCTTCGCCGACCGCGTCAGCTACGAGTTCGTGGACGGCCTCAACCGGTTGACCATGGAGCACGATCTCACGAAGGCGTCGGATTGACGCTTCGGGCCGTCTTCCGTCCGCCGGGCGCGCAGGAGATTCGATGAACATAGAAGTAGCGGAAGAACGGGACGGCGGGGCGCTGGTTCTGCTGCCGACCGGGCGTCTCGACAGCGCGAACGCGCGCTCGTTCGAGTCGCTCGTGATGGAGCGTGTCGACGGCGGCGAGAAGCAGCTGGTCGTCGACTTCAGCCGCCTGAACTTCATCAGCAGCTCCGGGATGCGCGTCCTGCTGATGGCCGCCAAGAAGCTGCACGCGACCGAGGGGAAGCTGGTGCTGTGCTCCATGCCGGACCACATCCACGAGGTGTTCCGGATCAGCGGTTTCGATCAGATCATCTCGATCCGGGACACGCGCGAGTCCGCGCTGACCGTGGTCTGACCGCCCGTCGGACGGCGGCGCCCGCGCCGGCTCCCCGCGGGGGGACGCCTTGCCGGACCGGCCGCGCCCGGCGGACCCCGGCGGCGGCGCGTCCCCGGCGGCTTCGCGCCGCGGGGCCTTGTGCGGACGAAGCGCCGTTGTTAAAGTTGCACGTCCGCTTGCGGAGAACAGGTTCGTGACGACGACGGACGAACTGCGCATTTCGCTGTCCCCGAGGTTGTCCACGGTGCGCGGTCTGGCGCAGATGGTGGAGGAGTTCGGGGACGCGAACAAGCTGCCCGACCGGCAGATCTACCTGATCAACCTGGCCCTCGACGAGTTGATCACCAACATCGTGAGCTACGGCATGCGCGGCGTCGCCCGGCCGAGGATCGAGATCGTCCTGCAGGTCAACGGGGCGTTGCTGGTCCTGAGCATGGAGGACAACGGCAGCAAGTTCGACCCGACGGAGAGCACGAACCCGGATCTGGACTCGCCGGTCGACGAGCGGCCGGTCGGCGGCCTCGGGCTGCATCTGATCAAGACGTTCGCGGACCGCGTGCGCTACGAGTACTCGGACGGCAGGAACAGGTTGACGCTGGAACACGATCTCGCGCCGGGGACCGACTGACGGGCCCGGCGGATCGACTGAGGTGCATCGATGGACATCGAAGTGGCGGAAGAACGGAACGACGAAGTGCTGGTGCTGCTGCCCGTCGGACGGCTGGACAGCGGGAACGCCCGGTCGTTCGAGGCGGTGGTCATGGATCACGTCAGCGGCGGCGAGCGGCGCATGGTCGTGGACTTCAGCCGGCTCGACTTCATCAGCAGCTCCGGCATGCGGGTGCTGCTCATCGCCGCCAAGGCGCTGAAGGCGGGCGAGGGGACGCTGGTGCTCTGCTCGATGAAGAACCACATCGAGGAGGTCTTCCGGATCAGCGGCTTCGACCGGATCATCCCCATCAAGGATTCCCGCGAATCGGCCCTGGCCGCCTCCGCCTGAGGCGGGCCGCGTCTCGCGGCGGCCGGGCGACCGACCCGACCGGCGGCCGTCGAACCGGCCGCCTCCGCCTGACGCGGGTCACGTCTCGTAGGCCTTGATCACGTCGAGCATGGCCTGCTCCTCTTCGTCCCACGCCGTCTGAACCGCCCGCAGGGCGTCCGCCGCGGTCGGCGCCTGCCGGGCGAGCACGCGGTTCTGCGGCAGCAGCAGGCCCCGCGCGACGGCGTGGTCGAGGAACTCGAACAACTGGTCGTAGAAGCCGTCGATGTTGGCGAAGCAGCACGGCTTCTCGTGCAGCTCCAGCGGCCGTTGCGACCAGCACAGGGCCTCGAAGACCTCCTCCAGCGTTCCGAACCCGCCGGGCAGGGCGATGCAGCCCTGCGACAACTGCTGCATCAGATGCTTGCGCTGGTGCATCGTGTCGACTTCGAACAGCCGGCTGAGCCCCTCGTGGGCGAGTTCCTGGTAGGAGAGCTGCCGGGGGACCACCCCGGTGACGAAGCCGCCGTCGGCCAGCACGGCGCTGGCCAGCACGCCCATCAGTCCGACCCGGGCGCCGCCGTACACGAGCCCGATCCCCTCGGCCGCCATCCGGCGGCCGAGGGCGTCGGCTTCGTCGATGTAGCGCTGCTCGCGCCCGATGTTGCCTCCCAGGTACACGCAGACGTGCTTGCCGCTGGGCGGCCCGGCGCGTTCCGTGTTCCCTCCCGCGTCCGATTGCGCGGCCTGCGTCGTTGGATCAGTCATCGTCCCGTTCCGGCATGAGCACGAACTCGGGGTAGGCGTCGATGCCGAGTTCCGCGAGGTCCTGGCCCATCTGCTCCACCTTGTGCGACACGCGGACGCCGATCGTCCGGTCGATCGCCATCCACAGCAGCCACGAAGTCACGAACGCGAACGCGCCGATCGAGACCACGCCGAGAAGCTGCACGCCGACGTCGGCGCCGGCCGCGATGGCCGTGGCCAGCGTGCCCCAGGCGCCGGCGAAGAGGTGGGCGGGCACGGCCCCGACCACGTCGTCGATCTTCAGCTTCTCCAGCAGCTTGATGGCCGCCGTGCAGACGACGGCGCCGACCGCTCCGATCAGCAGCGCCCAGTAGTGACTGGTGACGTCCGGTCCCGCGGTGATGGAGACCAGCCCGGCGATGGCGCCGTTGAGGCCGGCGAGCAGGTCGATCCGCCCGAGGATCGGCCGCGAGACCGCGAGGGCGGCGACCACGCCGGCCGCGCCCGCCAGGTTGGTGTTGACCAGCACGTGGCTCATCGCGAGCACGTCGGCGGCGCTCCCCAGGGCGAGCTGCGACCCGCCGTTGAAGCCGAACCAGCCGAACCAGAGGATGAACACGCCCAGGGTCACCACCGGGATGTTGGACGGGGGGGTGATGGTGACCGAGCCGTCGGCGCGGAACTTGTTGTGGCGCGGCCCCACGACGAGCGCGCCGGCGAGCGCGGCGGCGCCGCCGGTGCCGTGCACGATGGTCGAGCCGGCGAAGTCCTGGAAGCCCAGTTCGGCGAGCCAGCCGCCGCCCCACGTCCAGGCGCCGACGATCGGATAGAGGAAGCCGGTCAGCACCAGGGTGAAGACGAAGAACGACCAGAGCTTGACCCGCTCGGCCAGCGCGCCCGAGACGATGGACGCGGCGGTCGCCACGAAGACCATCTGGAAGAACCAGTCGGACATGACGGCGTAGTCGGTCGCGGCCACCGCTTCCCGCGCGCCCTCGACGCCGTCCAGCAACGCGACTTCGTCCGCCGACGGGCCGCGCAGCAGCGTGAACGACCCGAGGAAGCCGCCGTCGACGTCGACGTACATCAGGTTGTAGCCGACGAGGTAGAAGGCGATGCCGGCGATCGAGTACAGGCCGATGTTCTTGAGGCAGATGACCGAGGCGTTCTTGGTGCGGACCGAGCCGGCCTCGAGCATCGTGAAGCCGGCCGCCATCCACATGACCAGCGCGCCCCAGAGCAGAAACGAAAACGTGTTGAAGATGAAACGCAACTCGCTGCCGGACAGTTCGTTCATTCGTCACCTCTGGCGCGTGCGGGAGACGGCTCGCGCCGCCGCCGATGGTCGTCGTGTAGCCGCCCGCGGGGACGGCGGAAGCGCGCGGCCGGTCATCGCACCGGCGCGCCGACAGGATTGTAGTCGACGTGGGCGGCCAGGATCAGGTCGTGCAGCGTCAGACCTTCGCCGGCCAGGCGCCGCAGCCGTTCCGCGTGCTCGTCCGGCCCCGGCGGCGCGGGCCACGGCCGGCGCACGGCGGCGGCCAGGTCGGCGGCCAGCCGCCGGGCGGCCCCGGAAGGCCCCGGGCCGAGCGCGATTGCGCCGAGCGCGCCGGACGCCGCCTCGGCCGCGCGGCAGAGCGACCGCGGCGCCCGCGGGTCGGCGACGAGCAGGTCCAGGACCCGCGCGGGCCGGACCTCGACGCCGTGGCGGCGCCGGTAGGCGTCGAAGGCCTGGCAGACCCGCAGCAGGCTCGACCAGTGGGGGTCGGCCGGCTCCTCCTCGTTCCGCACGCCGTCGAGATGGGCCGACAGCAGCGCGACGGTGAACTGGACGCGCTCGACCAGCCGCCCGAGCTGCAGGAAACGCCAGCCGTCGTCGCGGTACAGGGTGGCGTCGACCACCCCGGCGAAGCGGTCCATCTCGTGCGCCAGCTCGGCGTAGAAGCTCTCCGGGGCGGCCTTCCAGATGTCGTCGATGCGCCGCGCGCCGAGCCGCAGCCACGCCAGGTTCAGGCACGTCCACATCTCGGCGCTGATGCAGTGGCGCATCTGGCGCGCGTTCTCCCGGCCGTTCGAGAAGGCGTTCAGGATCGACCCCGGGTTCGCGCGCTCGAAGGTGAGGTCGTCGGCCAGCGTGTAGGAGTCGGCCAGGGCGTAGTCGTCGTCGCCGCCCGCGGCCCCGATCGGCGCGCCCGGCGGGCGCCGGCCCGCCGCGCCGTAGATCCGGCGCCAGCCGAAGTCGATCTCGCGCACCGGCCGGTCGACGAGCGCGCCCATCTGCTCGCGCAGCAGGCGGCAGAAGCCGTCCGTCCGCTCCACGTGGCGGCCCAGCCAGTACAGACCTTCCGCGCTGCGCGCCAGCACGTCAGGACTCCAGCACCCAGACGTCCTTGCCGCCGCCGCCCTGGCTCGAATTCACCACCACGCTGCCCCGGGGGAGCGCGACGCGGCAGAAGGCGCCCGGCACGATGCGGGTCTCGCGGCCCCGCAGCACGAAGGGCCGCAGGTCGACGTGGCGCGGCTCCAGCCGGCCGTCGACGAGGCACGGCGCCCGCGAGAACGACAGCATCTCCTGCGAGACGAAGCCGGCCGGGTCGGCCCGCAGCCCGGCCGCGTAGGCCTCGCGCTCGGCCGGCGTGGCGTGGGGGCCGACGAGCATGCCGTAGCCGCCCGCCTCGCCCACCCGCTTGACGACGAGGCGGTCGAGGTTGTCGAGCGTGTACTCGAGGTCCTCGGGCCGCCGGCAGAGGCGCGTCGGCACGCTGGCGAGCAGCGGCTCCTCGCCCAGGTAGTAGCGGATCAGGTCCGGCACGCGGGCGTACACGCCCTTGTCGTCGGCCACCCCCGTCCCCGGCGCGTTGGCCAGGGTGACGTGGCCGAGGCGGTACGCCTCCAGCAGTCCGGGCACGCCCAGCAGCGAGTCGGGACGGAAGACGCGCGGGTCGAGGAAGTCGTCGTCCACGCGCCGGTAGATCACGTCGACCCGCCGCAGCCCCTCGGTGGTGCGCATGTAGACGAACCCGTTGCGCGCCAGCAGGTCGCGGCCCTCCACCAGCTCCGCGCCCAGCTCGCGCGCCAGGAACATGTGTTCGTAGAAGGCCGCGTTCCAGACGCCGGGCGTCAGCAGCGCCACGCACGGGTCGGGGCGGTCCGGCGGGGCCAGCTCGCGCAGCGTCGCCCGCAGCAGGTCGCCGTAGTGCTCCACCTCGCGCACGCGGCAGCGGCGGTAGAGCCGCCGCAGGCTCGACTTGACCGCCTTGCGGTTGGCGATCATGTAGGAGACGCCGGACGGGACCCGCAGGTTGTCCTCCAGCACCACGAAGCCGTCGTTCGTGCGGACCACGTCGGTGCCGCAGATCGCCACCCACGCGCCGTGCGGCGGGGAGACGCCGCGCATCTCCGGGCGGTACTGCGGGCAGCCGCGCACCATCTCCTCCGCGATCACGCCGTCGGCGATGGCGCGCCCGTCCCCGTAGACGTCGGCCAGGAAGAGGTTCAGGGCCGCGACGCGCTGCCGCAGGCCCGCTTCCAGCGTCTCCCACTCGGCGGCCGGCAGCACGCGCGGCACGCAGTCGACGGGGATGATCCGTTCGTCGGCCTCGCCGTCGCCGTAGACCGTGAAGGTGATGCCCTCGTCGCGGAACGAGCGCGTCACGCGCTCCTGGACCTCGCCCAGCTCCGCGCCGGAGAACCCGGCCAGCGCGTCGCAGAGCAGCCGGCAGTGCGCCCGCGGCGCGCCGTCCGGCCGCAACGCCTCGTCGTAGATCCCGGGGTCGAGGGGGTACTCGCTGAAGTCCATGCGGGTGGACACCGACCGGCGCGTTCCGGCGCCGGCGGCGGGCCGTGACGACGGGTGGGACAGTGTGTCACTTGCGGCGGGGAACGGCAACCGGTCCGGGTGACGTTCGCGGGCCGTGAGGGCCGTACTCGCCGCCGCAAGACCGGCGCCCGCCGGACGGCAACCGATCCGGCGGTGGTCGCCCGTGCTCGCCGCCGCCGCGAGACCGGTGCCCGCCGGACGGCAACCGGTCCGGGTGACGTTCGCGGGCCGCGACGCGCCCGGTGGTCTTCGCCGCGGCGCTCGCCCGCCGGACGGCAACCGATCCGGTGACGTTCGCGGGCCGCAACGGCCGTGCCCGCCGCCGCGGAGGTTGCGACATCTATGAACCGCGAAACACGGCACTGGGGAGCACGAGAGGACGCGGACGAAGACGGTCGTTCGTCTCTGCGGATCTCGATCACGGCCGAGCTGCCGGAGACCCGTATCTTCATCGACAGGATCTACCACGAGTTCACGGCAGCCGGTCGTCGACTTCATACCGATCGGATCGTTCAGAAACGCGGAAGTCTGCCATGGCTTCCCGTTTCCAGCGACGATGACGCCTGACGTCGAGGCCGTGGCTCGGCGCCACGGTCCCGCTGCCTCCACAGGCTTCCAGGTCCAGCCCCGGTGCTGCGTCGGGCGCGGTCCGAAACCGGATGTTCGACAAGGGCGCCCCGGAACAGTGGGCGGCGTGGACGGCCAGCCTCGACGGCGGCTGGTTCGTCGTCACCAACCTGAGCAGGAACCAGCAGCGGAACCTGATACGGGGCGCCTGCGCGGCGAACGGGATCGACCCGGCGGCCGTCGAGCTCGCCTTCGGAAGCGAGACGCCGCCTCCCGGCGATGGCTGACCGCGCGCCCGCGCCAGCCGGGACCTCGACGCGGCCGGCGCTGCGTGAAGTCGACCGTGCGGATGGACCGCCGGGAGGCGTCGCCGGACCGATCGGTGGCGGATCCGTATCGCTGACTCGGGGCGCTCCGCGGCGCCGAATCGAGTCGGGAGTGACCATGAACCCGCGGGTGTCGGTCTCGAAGGAGTCGATCGGAGCATTCTGCCGGAAGCACGGCATCCGGCGGCTCGCGGTCTTCGGTTCCGCGTTGCGGGATGATTTCGGGCCGGCGAGCGGCGTCGACGTGCTCGTGGAGTTCGCGCCCGATCGGGTTCCCGGACTGCTGGGCGTCGCCGGCATGGAGGCGGAGCTGTCCCGGTTGTTCCACGGCCGCAAGGTGGATCTGCGGACGCCGGAGGACTTGAGCCCCTATTTCAGGCAGGACGTCCTGGATGCGCGAGGGGGCGAGACCGGCGGCGGTGCGGGCGCGCGTTGACGCGGGGTTCGTGCCACACCATGTCCGTGCGTCGCGCAGACCGGAGGATCGAGATGAAGAACGTCACCATCACGCTGCCGGACGATCTCGCCCGGTGGCTGCGGGTCCGGGCCGCGGAGGACGACCGCAGCGTGTCCCGATGGGTGGCCGAGCTCCTGGCGGGGATGCGCCGCCGCGAGGACAAGTACGACGTCGCCATGAAACGCTATCTGGCCATGAAGCCGGTGAAGATCGACTGGCCGGACGGCCGCAGGCCGACTCGCGAGGAACTGTATGACGGCCGGGTCTTCGTTGATACGAACGTCTTCGTATATCGCCACGACGGCTCGGACCCGTTGAAGCAGTCGCGCGCTGAACAGTGGATCACGTTGCTGGCGCGCAGCCGTACCGGTCGGTTGAGCTTCCAGGTGCTTCAGGAACTCTACGCGACCCTCACGCGCAAACGGTTTGACTTCGCTCGGTCCTACGCACGCGAAGTCGTCGAGGTGCTCGCGGAATGGGAGCCGGTCGCCGTTGATCATGCGCTTCTGGATCGCGCCTAGCTGCTGGAGGAGCACCATGCGCTCTCCTGGTGGGACTCTCTCATCGTTGCCGCCGCCCAAGCGCGCGAATGCAGCGTGCTCCTGACGGAGGACCTGCAGAATGGATACGAATTCGACGAAGTCCGTGTGGTCGATCCGTTCGCGTCACCGGACCGCACGCCGGAGGAGGTCCTGGAATCACTGGCGTCGTGATCGAATTCTCGGAGGATCCGCGGGAGACAGTATTCACGCCGCGTCAGCGGAACAGCAGGCCGATCCGGAGGTTGCGACATCATGAACCGCGAAACACGGCACTGGGGGGATGCGGACGAAGACGGTCGTTCGTTTCTGCGGATCTCGATCACGGCCGAGCTGCCGGAGACCCGTATCTTCATCGACAGGATCTACCACGAGTTCACGGCAGCCGGTCGTCGACTTCATGCCGATCGGATCGTTCAGAAACGCGGAAGTCTGCCCTGGCTTCCCGTTTCCAGCGACGATGACGCCTGACCGCGGCCGCGTCGAGGCCGTGGCTCGGCGCCACGGTCCCGCTGCCCCCCACGGCTTCCAGGCCGGATCGAACCGCTGGAGGCGCTCCGCGAGACGTGCGCGGCGTCAGAACAGGTGTCGAAAGCCGGTTCCGAACCGGAAGCTGCCGAGACCGATGCCGCCCGTCGCCACGTGCACGTAGCGAAGGTCGACGTCCAACACCGGCAACCAGGAAATGAAACGCGCCGTCACGCCGGTATCACTGCTGTCCCACAGAACGTCAAATCAGGGCGGCTTGGACCTTCCAATTCTGGTAGAATGATTGCGTCCATAAACCATTCACAGGACAGGAGATCCAAGCCGTGGCCCATCATAGCACAGTCTTCGCCCAGCTTCTCAGATTCGTACCGAGACATGAGTTCGAGGCCGTCGCCCGCGAGCACCGGCACGGTCAGGGACTGCGCGTCATGAGCCGCTGGTCGCAGTTCGTGGCCCTCGGCCTGGCGCAGTTGACGGGCCGGCAGAGCCTGCGCGACATCGTGAGCAACCTGAGCGCCCAGGGGAACAAGCTCTACCACCTCGGCGTGAAGACGGTCAGCCGGTCGTCGCTGGCGCGGGTGAACGCCGAGCAGCCGCACACCCTCTACGAACAGCTGTTCGGACGCCTGTTGAGCCGCTGCCGGGCGAACGCGCCGAGACACGGCTTTCGGTTCAAGAACCCGCTGTATTCCGTCGATTCGTCGACCATCGACCTGTGTCTCGCGGTCTTCCCGTGGGCGACGTTCCGCCGCACGAAGGCGGCCGTCAAGCTGCACGTCGGGCTCGACCATGCGGGGCATCTGCCGAGCTTCGTCACCGTGACCGAGGGCACGGCCGCCGACGTCAAGGTCGCCCGCACGTGGACGTTTCCGACCGGCAGCGTGGTTGTGGCGGATCGGGCGTATCTGGACTTCAAGTGGTTCCATCAGTTGCAGTCGCGCGACGTGACCTTCGTGACGCGCCTGAAGCGCGGCGTGCGGTATCGCGTGACGTGCCGGCACGAGGTTCGTTCGGGAACCGGGGTCGTCAGCGACGAGGCGATTGAGCTGACGAGCGCCCGCGGCCGCAAGGCGTACGGGGCTCCGCTGCGGCGGGTGGTCTACAAGGATCCGCTGATGAATCACCGGTACGTGTTCGTGACGAACAACACGACCTGGGTGGCGAAGACGATTGCGGACATCTACAAGTCGCGGTGGGAGATCGAGCTGTTTTTCAAGTGGATCAAGCAACATCTGAAGGTGAAGCGCTTCGTGGGGCGGTCCAGGAACGCCGTCATGACGCAGCTCTGGGTGGCGATCTGCATGTACCTGCTGCTGGCGTATCTCAAGTTCGTCATGCGTTCGGGCTGGAGTCTCCACCGGATGCTGCAGGTGCTTCAGCTCAACCTGCTCGAACGTCGTCCGCTTCCGGGTCTGTTCACGACGCCGTCGCCACCTCGCCCTCCGAACCCCTTCGGTCCTCAACTGGCGATGGTGTGGGCCTGAGAGGAATGTGGGACACTACTGCGCCGGTATAGACCTGAACGTTCGGCGCCCACCCCCGGATCGGCGCAACGGCCCCGGGGACGCTCGCAGGCGACGCGGAGAGAACCGGGCTCAGGACGGCCCGGTGCGCTCCCGGGTACCCGTCGGGCGGCCGCAGGGCGTAGCGGGACATGCCGGCGCCGATCCCCACGTACGGCCCAATCCTCCTCCACGTCCTCCGCTGCGCCGCGGGCGCGCCGTCGAGAACGCGGAACGTGTACGTGACGCGGCCGGCGAGGTCCATCCGCTGCACGCGGCCACTGGCCACCATACGGAGCGCGCCGGCGGTGGATCCCGCGAACGACGCCGGCGACAGGTCGTTCACGTCCGTGTAACTCAACACGTCGAGGCCGACGCCGAGCTCGGTTCCCGGAGCGATCATCCTCCCCGCGTCGAGCACGATCCCCGTCGGGGTCATCCTTCCCGAGTTCCCGCGGCCGTTCGCCGGAAAGACCGGGGACGACGCGGCGGAGGACAGGCACGCGCCGCCCTCGACGGAACATTGCGTCACCAGCGAATGACGATCGTCGATGCCGAGCGGGGAACTCCGAAACGCGTTCCAGTTGATCCGGAAGCCGATCGACCAATTCTCGGCGGATCGACTTTCGGCGGGCTGGATGCGCGGAACGCGCATCTGCCGGCCAGCCGAAGCGCGGGAAGCCTTCCCGCTGGCCGACGGGTCGCCGGCGCCGGGCTCCTGCTGCCCCGCCGCCTCCCCGGCGCCTGCGCACACCACGAACAGGAGCGCGGCGACGAGCGGCGCGCGCTGAACGTCTCGCGGGACCCGCATGCCAACCCTCCTCGCACTGCGCCGACAGCGCTTGAACGACCGCAGCCGCAGTGTCGGCCGGCGCCGGCCCCCACGTATTCATGATCGGCCGTCCGATGTCAAGAGATTTCCGCGCGGCCCTCGGCGGCTCAACCCCCCGGCCGGTTCGCGGCCGGCACTGCGCCGAAGAGCGCGACGCCCGCCGCGTCGAAGAGGCGACGCCGGCGTCTCCGGCCGCGCCGGCGCCGGCCGGTCTCCCGCGCGGCCGATTCGGATCCGCCCGCGGCGTGATGGCAGAATAGCCGGACATGCCCGACGCCTCCCGCCCGCGGGCGCTGGCCGGTCGCCGCGTCCGGCTGCCGGGCCACTTCGCCGGCGAGGTCACCGTCGAAGACGCCCGGCCGCTCGGCGCCGGCGCCGAGCTCCGCGTCCGGTTGCCGGACGGCGCGCTCGACGAAGCGGTGCTGTCCGCCGACGACCTCGCGCCGCTGCTCGCGGCCGAACCGGCCGCGCCGGCGGAGCATCCACCGGTGGACCCCGAGCAGGTCCGCCTGCTGGTCGAGTCCACCCGCATCCGGCTCGCCTGGGCCTGGGACCGGCAGTTCGCGGTCAGCCTGTCGGGCATCCGCACCCTGCCCCACCAGATCGAGGCAGTGTACCGGAAGATGCTGCCGCAGCCGCGGCTGCGCTTCCTGCTCGCCGACGACCCCGGCGCCGGCAAGACGATCATGGCCGGCCTGCTGGTCAAGGAACTCAAGCTGCGCCAGGCCATCGACCGCTGCCTCGTCCTGGTCCCCGCCCCGCTCACCCTCCAGTGGCAGGACGAGCTGCTGCGCTTCTTCGGCGAGCCGTTCCAGGGCGCTGTTCCGCAAGTCCCTGGAAGCGCTCGTCACGGAAGAGCGCGCCAAGCAGCATCACGTGCTGGCGGACCGCCTTGCGGCGCATCTTCAGCCCGACGGAGCGCGGCCGGGGGGCGGGACGGCGCCCGCGCCGCGGTCCAACGGGCCGGCCGCAGCGCTGTACCACGAGACGGCACCGGAGCGGCGGCTCGACGATCTCGTGCTCCCCGGACCGGTGATCGACGCCGGACGGGAGCTGATCGAAGCTGGTTCCCGCCCCGTCCACGCTGGCCAGCCGCCTGGGGCGCCTGAGCTTCGCGGAGCTGGAGCAGTTCTGCCTGGACGTCCAGCGGCATCACGTGTTGAACCTGCCGGAGAGCGACGTGCGCGCCGTCGTCGGGGAACGTTTGAAGCAATGGCGGAAGCGCGTGCCGCCGACCGGCAACGATGGTCAACCAACAACCGATGACGCCGCATAAAAAGGTCGTGACGGCCGGAAGAAATCCGCTCACCGTTCCGACCTCGTGCGGGGCGCGCAGCTTCGACGGGTCGGGATAACCGCCCCGTCAGGAAGCAGTCCACCGGTCGTCACGTCTGAGCACCCTTTCCATCTCCGCCGTCACCGTCTCCTTGTTGTCGTCGAACTGCACCCACACCCGGAATCCCTGCATCGTTCCCTTCGGCCCCCGGTCGTACAGCTTCCCCTCGATGACGTACGGCGTCGGAGAGGCGCCAGCCCACGCTTGGCACGTGCTCCGTGATTCCTTGCTGTTGAACTCTGTAAGTCTGATCTCCGTGATGCCGGGAACGGACGAAACGCTCCTGAGGACTTCTCGCGCGGACGACGGCACGTCCTTGAGACTCCTCACGGTCCGCCCCCAGATGGTGGCGTGGGACTTGCCGCACGAGATCGGGACGCGGCCTGCCCGAACCGGGTCCGACGGCGGCCGATCCCGCGCCCTGTCGCTCCGGGACGGCCCGGAGCGCTTCCAGTCGTGACGGCCACGCCAAGCGTCGAGGATGCCGGTGACCGCATCGGCCCGCGCGGCATCGCTTGCGAGTCGCTCCAGAACGCTCGTCACCGCCCGGTCGACGTCGGCGCTCGTCACGGCCCTCCGCATCCGCCGATCGCTCCCCCGCAGTCGCTCGATTACCGCGGGTAGTACTCGTCCCGGAATGGCTACGTCGTCGCGCTTCGCCTGCCGGCAAGCGGCGCGCACCGCCTCCAGGATCTTGCGGCGCTCGAACCGCTCCTCCCGTCCTTCCGACTTGACGACCCGCCAGCCGGACTCGGCCCGGAACAGGTTCAACAGGGCCTTCGCTCCCTTCAGCGGCGTCTCTTCCACCGCGTCCACGAAGAAGGCGAGCATCCGGCTTTCGAGATGATTCGGGTCGGCGGCCACGACCGGCCGGCCCTGGGCGTGGACGACGCCCATCGCCGAGCCGATCGACTCCCGCCACATGTTGACGAGCAGCCCGTCCGCCTGCTTGATGAGCCGGAGATCCGATTCCACGACCTCGTACGCGCTCGCCTCCGGACCCACCAGATTCTCCACGGGATCCAGAAATTCCATCCTCGTTCCGTACTCACGCTTGACGGCGTTACGCCAACCGCGCTGTTGCGTATCGCTGCAGTGGGAGATGGGACCCGCGAGGTAGACGCGGAATTTCCGACGCTGTGGCCTGGGCGACATCCGCGCCGATGATACAGGACGGCTTTCACAGCCAACCCCACCCAGCGGATCGCGGCGCACGGCGCCCCCGATGACGTGCAGCGCCTCGACCTCGCCCGTGGCGCCCGCGCCCGGCGGCGTTCCGTGATCACCTCGCCCGCCCCCGCCCGCGGCGCGGCACACTGCGCATGACGCGCAGCACGTCCTGCCTGCTCGGCCGGCTGGCGGGCCGGCAGTCCGCGGGCGAAGTGGCCCGACTCGCGGGCGGCGGGCCGATTGGCGCCGGGACGAACCCGGGCGCCGCGGCCCGTAGCGGCTCAGGCCACCGGCCGGTTCGCGGCCAGCACGGCGCCGAAGAGCGCCACGCCCGCGGCGTCGAAGAGGGGGACGGCCAGTCCCGCCAGGTCCAGCGTCGGCCCCGGCGCGAGCAGCAGCGCCGCCGCCCCGAAGACGGCCAGGCGCAGCCCCGGCGCGAGCGGATTCCGGAGCTGCCCGGCGATGCCCGCCGCGAAGCACGTGACGCCGAGCGTGGCGACGGCCACCGGCCACAACATCTGAAGCCAGCCGGCCGGTTCGCCGGACGCCGTCAGCATCAGCAGCTCGGGCCGGTAGACGAACATGTAGGGCAGCGTGAAGCCGACCAGCGCGAAGCGGAACGCGGCCAGGCCGGTCGGCATGATGCGGGTGCCGGCGATGGACGACGCGGCGTAGGCGGCCAGGGCCACCGGCGGCGTCACCATCGACATCATCCCGAAGTAGAAGATGAACAGGTGCGCGGCCAGCGGGATAACCCCCAGGTCGCCGAGCACCGGGCCGATGAGCGTCGCCATCAGCAGGTAGCAGACGGCCGAGGGCAGCCCCATGCCGAGGACGATGGACGAGACCATGATCAGCACGAGCGCGAGGAAGAGGCTCTGCTCGGCCAGCGGGATGATGGTCGCGGGCAGGCGGGTGCCGACGCCGGTCAGGGTGACGATGCCGATGATGACGCCGACGCAGGCCGCCGCGGCGACCAGCGGCACGACGCCGCGCGCCGCCGCGGCGAGGCCGGCGAGCGTCCGGCGCGGATCGAGCCGGGTCGCCGGGCTGAAGCTGCTGGTGACGACGATCGCGGCCAGCGACAGCGAGACGGCGCGGAACGCCGTGTAGCCGAGGATCAGGAACAGGATCAGGCTGCCCAGCGCGGTGGCGAAGACGACGCCCGCCGCGCGCGAGCTTCCCGCGCCGCCCGCGGCGTCGGCGTCCGCCGCCGGCGCGCCCGCCGCGCCGCCCGCGGCGATCGACGTGCGCCGGGCGTGGAAGTGCACGATCAGCAGCAGCGACAGGTAGTACAGGAGGGCCGGGATGAGCGCCGCCCGGATGATCTCCAGGTAGGTCACCGGCGGATCGACGATCTCCAGCATCATGTAGGCGCCCGCCCCCATCACCGGCGGCATCAGCGCCCCGCCCGAGCTCGCCGCGGCCTGCACCCCGGCCGCCGTCACCGGCCGGAAGCCGGCGCTGCGCATCATCGGGATGGTGAACGTCCCGGTGGTCGCGGTGTTCGCTACCGCGCTGCCGGACAGCGAGCCCATCAGGCCGCTGCTGAGCACCGCGACCTTCGCCGGGCCGCCGGAGCTGCGGCCGAAGACCCGCTGCGCGAAGTCGACGATGAACCGCGTCGCGCCGGTCGCTTCCAGGAACGCGCCGAAGATGACGAACAGGAAGACGTAGGTGAACATGACGTTCAGCGCCACGCCGAAGATGCCCTGGCTGTGGAGGAACGTCTGCGCCACGATGCGCGGGACGGTGTAGCCGCGGTGGGGGAACAGCCAGTCGGGGAAGGCCGCCCCGAACAGGGCGTAGAGGAGGAACGCCCCCGCCAGCAGCGGCAACGCCAGGCCGAGCGCGCGCCGGGCCGCCTCGATCACCAGCAGCAGGCCGAGCAGGCCGACGGCCGTGTCGAACGGGGTCTCGAAGCCGGCGCGGTTGCCGAGCGTCTGCCCGTCGACCCACCACGCGCGGAAGAGCGGGTCGGTCTGCACGACGATCCAGCCGCAACAGGCCGCGGCAAGCAGCGCCAGCGCGGCGTCGCCGGCGCGCGCGCGGCGGTCGTCCTTCAGCGACGGGTGGAGCGGGACGTTCAGGAAGCAGAGGGCCAGCCCCACCAGCGCGAAGAACGCCAGGCGGCTCTGCGGCGCCAGCAGCGGGTAGTTGACCTCGACCAGCGTGAAGGCGCACAGCAGCACGCCGAGCACGCTGCTCGCCAGCACGCGAACGCCGCGCGGCGGGTCGTTCGGTGTCACGGCGCGGCCCGAGGCTCCGGCGCAGGCGAGGTTTCGTCCACCGGCGCCGCGTGCCGACGCCCGGCTCCCCGCGCCCGCTCGACCGCCGGGTCGGCGGCGGCCGCGCGCCGGACGAACGCATCCGCAGCGATCGCCCCTGTCACCGCCGGAGTCCGGCCACCGAATTCCATCGCGGAACCTCTCCCTTCGTCGCGGAACGGACGGGAGGGCTCGGAACGCCCCCACGCCCCCAAAGGATACACTCGGGTGTCGACGGCCCGCCGGGGGCGGGTGTCCGACGACGAGCGCGGCTTCAGGTCGAGGGGTCCGTACTGGCCGGATCGGTCGCGGCGCGCTGGTGGTTCGATCGCTGCGCCAGGGCGACGCGCGGGGACGACGAACGCCGGAGAGCATGAGCGCGAGCGTTGACCAGGCCGACCCGGCGGCGTAGGGTACCGCGATGAACAAGCGCAAGCTGCCCACCGGCATCCAGGCCTTCCGCAAGGTCCGCGAGGAGGGCTGTTACTACGTGGACAAGACAGCCTGCATCCACCAGCTCGTCACGCAAGGAACGCACTATTTTCTGTCGCGCCCGCGGCGGTTCGGCAAGAGCCTGTTCGTGGACACGATCAAGGAGTTGTTCGAGGGCAGCGAGGAGTTGTTCAAGGGCTTGCGCATCCACGGCCGCTGGGATTGGTCCGTGCGCCATCCCGTGGTGCGGCTGAGTTTCGCGGCAGGCAGTTTTGACAGGCAAGGCGCGCTGGAGGCGGACTTCGCGGACCAGATGGCTCGTTTGGAGCGGCTGACGGGCGTGCATTCGCGCGGCTACGCCACGCCGCACCATCGTTTCGCCGGTTTGATCGAAGCCTTGCACCGGCGGACCGGCAGACAGGTCGTGGTGCTGGTGGACGAATACGACAGGCCGATCACCGAGGCGCTCGACGACGCGCTGTTGGCGAAGGCCAACCGCGGTTTTCTGCGCGGCGTCTACGGCGTGGTGAAGGACTCCGACGCGCTCATCAGGTTCAGCTTTTTCACGGGAGTCACGAAGTTCAGCAAGGTGAGCCTGTTCTCGGGCTTGAACAATCTCACGGACGTCACGCTCGACCCATGTTACGCGGCCATCTGCGGCTATACGGACGACGACCTGAACACGGTGTTCGCGGCGGAGCTGGACGGGCTGGACCGGCAGGAGATCCGCGACTGGTACGACGGTTACCGCTGGCTGGGCGAAAGCGTCTACAACCCCTGGGCCGTGCTGGAGCTGTTCCGGAGTCGCCGGTTCAAGGCGCACTGGTTCGAGACCGGCACGCCGGCGTTCCTCACGCATACGCTGGTGGAGCGAGGGGTCGGCGGTCCCGCCCTGGAATCCGAATACGCCACCGAGGAACTGCTCTCCGCGTTCGACGTGGAGGACGTCGCCACCGAAGCGTTGCTGTTCCAGACCGGCTATCTCACGATCACCGGCGAAAAGCGCGGCGACATGGGAACACGCTATCGGCTGGGCTGTCCCAACCGGGAAGTCCGGCAAAATCTGAACGCGAATCTGCTGCGCGCCATGTCGCCGGACGGCGCCGGACGGGATCGGGACCGGGATCGGCTGCGGGACCTGCTGGAAAAGGACGACCTCGACGGCGTGGAGGCGCTGTTCCGCGCCTTCTTCGCCGGCATTCCGAACGAATGGCACATGCGCAACGACGTCGCGCGCTTCGAGGGATACTATGCGAGCGTCTTCTATTCGCACTTCGCCGGCGCGGGTCTGGACGTGGCGGTGGAGGAGAGCACCAGCCGAGGCCGGCTGGACATGGCCGTGCGTTTCAGGGGGCGTGCGTACGTGTTCGAGTTCAAGATGGTGGCGCGAAAGGGCGACGGCTCGGCCATGCGCCAGATCCGGGAGAAGCGCTACGCGGAGAAGCACCGGAGGTCCGGCGAACCGGTCCGCCTGATCGGCGTGGAGTTCAGCGAGGCGGAACGCAACATCGTGCGGTTCGACGTGGAGCGCGCCTGACGTCGCCACGGACCGCAACACGCATGGCGATCGCGGCGCCGACGACGGTCCACGCGGTAGCGTCCATGACCGGGATGCTACTCCATCTCGCGCGGAGCGGATGACTGGCCCACGTCACCGTGCGGCGGCCCGTTGCGGCCAGATTCCGGCTTCCTCGTAGAAGCGGATCGCTCCGGGATGGAACTCCGTTCCGGTGTCGCGCACCACGTTGGCGGGGTTGATGGCGCGGCCGGCGGCGTGCTTCTCCACGACCAGCGCGCGGTTCTCCCAGAGCAGCTTCGTCACGTTGTAGACGAGGTCGTCCGGCGCGCCGGCCGACGTGACGACGTGCATCGAACCGACGTCGAGTCCTTCGAACGGCTCGGCCTGCCCGCGGTAGGTCTCGGCCGGGATGGTGGCCGGGCGGAAGAAGAGGTACTCGTCGATCAACCCCTGCTTCTCCTCCTCTCCGAACGGGATGAAGGTGAGCTCCATCGAGGCGGCGGCCTGGGTGATCGAGGCGGTCGGCACCGCGCCGCCGAGGAACGTGGCGTCGGCGGAGCCGTCGGTCAGCATGTCGACGGCGGCCTGCTGCGTGGCGTTGAGCGGCGAGAAGTCGTCGTAGGTGACGCCGTGCGCCTCGATCAGCGGGCCGACGAAGTACTCGAAGCCGGCCCCCGCCGGCCCGACCGTCACGCGCCGGTCCCGCAGGCCGGCGATGCTCGTGATGCCGGACCCCGCCCGCGTCACGAACAGGGCCACGTTGGGGGCCAGCGTCATGACCGAACGGACCGGGTACGCGCGGTCCCAGCCCTCGCTGCCCCGGACCGCGAAATAGGTGATCGCGGCGTTCGACAGGGCGAAGTCCAGCTCGCCGCTCGCCAGCCGCCGGATGTTCTCCTGCGAGCCGCTCGTCGCCTCGGCGGTGACGTTGTAGCCGAGGCCGCCGCCGGTCTCGTTGACCACCTCCGCGAGCGCGCTGCCGACGACGAAGAACGCGCCTCCGGGCGGCGCCGTGCCCATGCTGAGGAACCGCCGCGCGGGGGCGTCGCCCCCCGCTTCGCCTCCGCCGCCGCCGCAGGCGGCGACGGCGCCGCACAGGGCGGCGGCCAGGACACGGGACGGCCACGGAGAGATGGATCGACGCACGCGCTCCTCCTTGAAACCGCCCATGCTACACCGGTTTCCTCACTCCGGGCCGAAGATCGACAGCAGGTGCCCGTCGGGGTCGCGGAAGTTCGCCGCCCACGAGTCGCCGGTCACGTTGGCCGGCTCGCGCAGGAACTCGACGCCGGCGTCCCGCAGCGCGGCGTGGGCCGCGCGCACGCTCGCGACGGCCAGCACCACTTCCACCGGCCCCGGCCGATCCGCCAGCCGGGCATGGGCCGCGCTGAGGCAGAGCGTGGCCGCGCCGGTCTCCAGAAAGACGAAGCCCGGGCTTTCCTGCTTGACGGCCAGCCCCAGCCGGTCCCGGTAGAACGCGCGGGATCGATCCAGATCCGACGCGCCCAGCATGACGTGGGCGATTCCGGTGATGATCACGAGTCCTCCTGGCCGGTCCCGTTCCCGGAACCGTCGTTCCTGCGCGGCGTTCGCGATGCCGGCGGCGAAAGCCCCTGCAATCCCTTCACGTCGCCCGGCCCCCGGCCGCGGGCGCGGCCGGCGCGGGCGGATCGGCCGGCGGCGTCCCGCGGTCGACGACGAAGCGGCGCGCCTTCATCTCGAAGCGCGGCAGCGCGCCGGGCGCCACCGGCGTGACCGGCGCCGTCAACCCGAGCGCTTCCCGTAGCCGGCTCGAGGCCGCCGCGGCGGCCGCCGCGGGGTCGGCGCCGGCCGCCACCTCCACCTCGACCGCCAGCGTGCGCAGCGGTCCTTCCGCCCGCACCGTGCAGCGGTACTCGGTCACCGCGTCCAGCGCGCGCAGCACCGCCTCCACCGCGGCGGGATAGACGTTGACGCCGCGCACGTTCACCATGTCGTCGGCCCGGGCCACGATCCCGCCGGCGAGCCGTGCGAACGTCCGCCCGCAGACGCAGCGCTCGCGGGTGCGGACCACGAGGTCGCGCGTCCGGTAGCGGATGACGGGACTGGCCGTCCGTCCCAGGTTCGTGATCACCAGCTCGCCCCGCGCCCCGTCCTCCACCGGATCGCCCGTGTCGGGATCGACCACCTCGGCGATGAACTCGCGCTCGTTGACGTGCAGGAACCCGGGCGCCTCCGGGCATTCGAAGCTGATCGGGCCGACCTCGGTCAACCCGTGGTGGTCGACGACCCGCGCTCCCCAGCCCCGCTCGATGCGGGCGCGGGTGGCCGGGATGCCGCCGCCCGGCTCGCCGGCGACGATGATCGCGCGCACCGGGCCGCCGCCCGGCGTCCCGCGCCCTCCCGCCTCGCGCGCCACGTCGAGCAGGCGCAGCGCGTAGGTCGGCGTGCAGCAGACGACCGTCGGGGCCAGCGCGTCGATCAGCGCGAGCCGCTGGGCGCTCGTCATCCCGCCGGCCGGGATGGCGTGCGCGCCGATCTGCGCGGCGGCGTCGAACCCGGTCCAGAAGCCGAGGAACGGCCCGAACGAGAACGGGAAGAGGATCCGGTCGCGCGCGCCGACGCCGGCGGCGCGGTAGACCGCCTTCCAGCAGTCGAGCATCCACTGCCAGCTCTCCGGCGTGTCGATCCAGCGCAGGGGCCGTCCGGTCGTCGACGACGTCTGGTTGTACCGCGTGTAGCGGTCCAGCGGCTCGGTCAGGGCCGTCCCCCAGGGCGGCGACGCCGCCTGATCGGCCACCAGCTCGGTCTTCGTAGTGAACGGCAGGGCCGGCAGGTCCGCGGGCAGCGCGAGCCGCGCCGCGTCCACTCCCGCGGCGGCGAACTTGCGGTCGTAGAAGGCGTTGCGGCCCCGCAGACGCCGCAGCAGGATCGCGAGCCGTTCGGCCTGCCGCGCCTCGAGCGCCGCGCGCGGTTCGCATTCGGCGGCCGGCGGCGGGGCCGCGCCATCGGTCGTCGCCGGAGCGTCCGCGGGCCGCGGGGTGGCGGTCATGCGGGCGGCGGTCCCGCGTCCGCGGGCGGCGCGGCCTCGAACCGGCCGGCGATCTCCGGCGGAATCTCCGTCGAACGCAGCGGCGCGCCGGCCCGCTTCGCGACGCAGGCGACGGTGAGGCCGCCGGTGGCGACGGCGGCCCCGTCCTTCGTGACGTGCGCGGTGTAGCGGATCGAGCGCGCGCCGATCGCCGCGACGCGGATGAGCACCTCGAACTCGTCCTCGAACCGCAGCGGCCGGTGGAAGTCGAACGACGCGGCGACCCGCGGGAAGCCGACCGCGGCGTCGGGGGGCGCGATGCTCAGGCCCGCGGCGCGCCAGAGCGCGTGCTCCGCCTCCTCCATGTAGCGGTAGAACCAGGAGAAGTGCACGATGCCGGCGGTGTCCGTCTCGTGGAACTGCACCCGGCGCTTCAGGAGGTACTCGCTGATCACCGGCCCATTCTACGCCGCGGCGGGCGTGCCGCCGTTCGGCGGGTTCGGCGTTCGGGCCTGGCCGACGGGTTCGGCGTTCGGACCTGGCCGACGGGCGCCTGCGCCGCCGTTCGGCGGGTTCGGCGGCGCCCGGCCGGGGAACTCGAAGGGGACGCGCACGGCCCCGGGGCGCCAGCGCCGCGTTCGGCGGGCGCCCCCTCCCCGGCGGACTACGCCGACCGGTTCCCCGCGGCGGTCCCCGGGAGCGGGTCAGACCCCGCCGGCGGCCGGCAGCGCGGCTTCCGGCCGGGACGTGCGCGCCGAGAACTCCCGCAACGCCTCGAACAGCGGTCCGAGGTCGGCGAAGACGTTGCCGACGAGGGCGTCCACCAGGCGCGGGTGCAGGTCCGGGCGGGTGCGGATGAAGTCGCGGAAGCTGAACGTCCGGTTGTAGAACGACAGGACGAGCTGCCGGAACTGATCGAGCGCCCAGCGCATGTCGCGCTCGTACTCCGCGAACGTCCCGGCCGTCACGCCGCCCGCGGCGAGGCCCCGGTGGACCGCGTCGGCGGCCATCTCGCCGCTCTTGAGCGCCATGAAGACGCCCGTGGAGAAGACCGGATCGAGGAACGAGAAGGCGTCCCCGGCCAGACAGAAGCCGTCGCCGCCGATGGAGTCGGCGCGGTAGCTGAACTCGCCGGTCACCCGCACCGGCTCGATGCGCGCGCCGCCGCGCAGGTGGTCGGCGATCCAGATGCAGTCGGCGGCCTCGCGCGCGAAGATCGCCTCGGGGTCGCGCGTGCCGCGGTACAGGTAGTCCGCCTCGGCGACGACGCCGACGCTGACCACGTCGTCCGGCAGGGGGATGTACCAGAACCAGCCCTTCTCCGGGACGTAGGCGACGGTGGTGGCGCCTTCGTCGAGTCCGGGGTCGCGCTTCGCCCCGCGGTAGTAGGTGAAGACGGCGATCTTCGTCAGGTCGGGGTCGCGCCGCTTCCAGCCGAGCTTCGAGGCGACGAAGGCGTCGCGGCCGGAGGCGTCGATGACCGCGCCGGCGCGGAACGTCTCCGACGCGCCGGCCGCGCCGGCCGCCCGCACGCCCACGGCGCGGCCGCCCTCCATCAGCAGCTCGCGCACCGCCGTCCCCTGCCGCACGTCGGCGCCCTTCGCGCGGGCGTTGTCGAGCAGCATGCGGTCGAAGTCGCTCCGCAACACCTGCCAGGTCGTCGCGCAGGGATGCTCGATGGTCTCGAAGAAGTAGAACGGCTGCGACACCTTGCCGCTGGTCGAGACGAACTGCACGCTGTGCTTCTTCGGGCAGGCCGCCTTCTCGAACCAGTCGAGCACCCCGAGGCGCTCGAACGTGAACCACGTGTACGGCATCAGCGACTCGCCGACGTGGTAGCGGGGGAACGCCTCGCGCTCGAGGATCGCCACGCGCCGCCCGTGCTGAGCCAGCACCGTCCCGGCCGTCGCCCCGGCCGGGCCGCCGCCGATGACGATGCAGTCGTAGCGCCCGCCGGCGTCCATGCCGTTCATCGTAATACGAGCGGCAGCACCTCGACGATGTCGCCGATCTTCGCGCCCCCGCGCAGCACCTCGGTGCGCCGGCCGTAGAGCACGCGCGGCTCGCGCATCCAGAAGACGCCCATCATCTCCGGGTTCGGGGTGACCGCGAGGAACGCCTGGACGCGGCTTTCGTACTCGAAGCGGCCGTCGCGGAGGATGCGGCCCAGCGGCGCCTCGTTCTCCAGGATCCGCCGGCGGATCTCGTCGGGGAAGGCGTCGAGCCGCATGCGGATCGCGCCCATCTCCACCGGCTGCCCGGCGTACTCCTGCACCAGCAGCACGCGCCGGAAGTACGACCCGCCGTCGATGAACGTCGACAGCGGCCGCAGCGCCACCCGCCCGCCGAAGTGCCGCTCCAGCGTCAGGGTCATGTCGACGTCGTGCACGAGCAGCGCGCGGTAGGGGAGCGGGATGTCGTCCGGCTGCACCACCTCCACGCTCGGCGCCCTGATGCCGGCCCGCAGGTAGACGAGATCCAGCGGATACAGCAGGTCGCTCTCCGGCGGCCCCGCCATCGATGCCTCCATCTGCACCTCGAGGAAGAGAGGCGCAGGATTACGGACCTTCTTGATGCCGCGCTCCTTGCAGAGCGCGACCACCGCCCACGCCGCGGCCGGATCGTGCCACCCTCTCGCGTCGCCGATCGAGCTGTTGTACAGCCGATCCTTCGCGATCAGGTGGGCCGGGTGAGTCTCCGGCATCAGGAGTCCGTTCACGATGCTCTTCGCACGAGCGCCATTCAAGAGACCCGCGAACGCCTTCGGCTTGTTCCCCTTCGTGTCGATAGGGTGCCCGGACACCGGGCAGAGGAGCGTTCCCTCGGTCGTCGTCATTCCGGATCGTGCGCGCCGTCAGGCGTTGCGGATCAGGGCGCGGCGGTGGTTGTGGAGTCGGCTCGGGCCCCGGCCGAACGGCGGTTCGATGTTGTAGCTCGGCTTGATCTCCACGCCGATCTTCTTCAGATTGCGCTCGAGCCGCTCGTGCGCCTCCACGACCGAGACGTCGATTCCGGGGTTCCGGCGCAGCACTTCTTCCCGGTTCGGCAGCGGGACGTTTCGCTTGACGGCGGCGTCGAGGGGGCGCATGGCCATCTACGTGTACCGGACGCCGGCGTGGGCCGGCAGGAAGAAGCGCGGCAGCAGGCTGTCCACGCGCAGCAGGCCGCCGCGCGACAGGCGGACCACGTCGGCGGTCGATTCGGCCAGCCAGCCGTCGCCGGTCAGCGACGCGAACGGGGCGCTGAACCGTTCGCGCACGTCCACCCCGTACTTCGCCCGGAAGTAGGCCGGGCGGATCGAGCCGAGCTTGAGCTGCAGCACGAGTTCGCGGATCAGGCGCTCCTCGTCGGTCGGCCGGTAGGCCCGGGCGAGGGGCAGGCGCCCCGCCTCGACGGCCTCGGTCCAGGCGCCCCACGAGTCGAGGTTCTGCACGTGGACGCCGTTGACGTGGCCGAACGACGCCACCCCCAGGCCCGCCAGGTCCGCGCCCTGCCAGAGGCGGTCGCGGTAGACGAAGCGGGTGCGCCCCGGCCGCTTGACCGCGGTGTAGGCGCTGCCCACCGTGTAGCCGGCCCGCTCCAGGGCCGAGAACGCCTCGTCCACCCAGCGGCGCTTCGTCGCCCACGGGGCCACGGTCTCCCGGAACCGTCCGGCGCCGTGCAGCCGGTCGCCGCTGATGGTGGTGTTGAAGGGCAGCTCCATCTGGTAGATGGTGACGCTGTCCGGATCGAGGGCCACCGTCTTCTCGACCGCGTCCCGCCACCGGGTGTCCGTCTCGCCCAGCATGCCGGCGATCAGGTCGACGTTGATCTGCGGGAAGCCGATCGAGCGGGCGAAGCCGTACGCCCGGAAGATCTCCGCCGAGCGGTGCGCGCGGCCGTTCAGCTCCAGCACGCTGTCGTCGAAGTGCTCGACGCCCAGGCTCAGCCGCGTCACCCCCAGGTCGCGGATGGCGCGCAGCTTCGGTTCCGTCAGCGTGCCCGGCTCGCACTCGAACGTGATCTCGCTCGCCGTGGACCAGGGGCGGACGGCCGAGAGCCGCTCGACGAGGCCGCGGAGCTGCCGGACGGACAGGAACGAGGGCGTGCCGCCCCCGAAGTAGATGAAGTCCAGCGGGCGTCCGGCGACGGCCGGCTGCTCGGCGTACAGCTCCCACTCGCGCCCCAGCGCGTCGAGGTACGACTGCACCTCGGCCGCGTTCTTGTCGGTGTAGACCCGGAAGTAGCAGAAGTGGCAGCGTTTGCGGCAGAACGGGACGTGCAGGTACAGGCCCAGCGGCACGCCGTCCGCGGCCGGCGCGGCCAGGGCCGGTTGCGCCGCCGCGGCGACCGCGCCGGCCGTCCAGGTCGAGAACGGCGGGTAGTTGGCGACGAAGTAGCTGCCGACCTCCGTGGAGTCGCCGGCGGCCGCCGCCGGCGCCGCGTCGCTCATCACCCTTCCATGATACCAGCCCGCGATTCCTCACCCGAAGCAGTAGAGCACCCCGTCCTGCGAGCCGATGACCACCTTTCCGTCGGCGATCGCCGGCGACGCCGACAGCGGGGCGCCGGTGTCGAACTCCCAGAGCTTCTCGCCGCTCTCGAGGTCGAGGACGTAGAACCGCCCGTCGCCCGAGCCGACGTAGACGCGGCCGCCGGCGGCGGCGGGAGACGAATCGACGCGCGCGCGGGTCATGAACGTCCAGCGCATCTCCCCGGTCTCGGCGTCGATGCCGTGGACCATGCGGTCGCGTCCGCCGATGACGACGGCGCCGTCGACGTGCAGCGCCGACGAGTAGAACGGGAAGTGCCGCCGGGGATGTTCGTAGCGCCAGACCATGTCGCCGGTCGCCAGGTCGAGACTCACGACCTCGTTGTCGAACGTGCCGAAGTAGGCGCGGCCGCCGTGGATGGCCGACGACGCCGCGGTGTAGGCGCCGGCCGGCACGCTGGTGACCTCCACGCCGTCCGAGACGCGGACCCCGTGGAACGTCTCGTCGCAGCCGCCGAACCAGGCGACGCCCCCGGAGACGGCCGGGGTGGCGTGCACGTAGTTCTGCGTCTCGGCCCGCCAGGCCAGCGCGCCGGTCGCCGCGTCCAGCCCGTACAGGTAGCCGTCGTACGACCCGATCAGCACGCGGCCGCCGGCCAGCACCGGCGACGACTTGATCTCGCCCTGCGTCGCGTAGGTCCAGACTTCCCGGCCGGTCTCCGCGTCGACGGCGTGCAGCACGCCGGCGAGGTCGCCGACGTACACCAGCCCGTTCCCGACGGCCGGCGACGACTCCCCGATGCCCATCCGCTCGCTCGCCCGGTAGCGCCACTTCAGATCGCCGGTATCGAGGTCGAGGGCGATCAGCTCCCCGGTGTAGGCGCCGACGTAGACCGTCCCGTCCGCGATGGCCGCCGACGAATCGATCGACTCGCCGGCCTCGAACGACCAGAGCAGCTCGAGGTTCTCCGGCACGGCCGCCTCCGAGACGCCGGTCAGGCCGGCGCCGCCGCGGAACTGCGTCCAGGCGTCCGGCGGCGCCGCGTCCTGCGCCGCCGCCGGGCCGGTCCCGGCCGCCGTCACGAGCGCGGCGAGCGCGGCGGCGGCGAGGACGGCCGGGAGGGACCGGCGGCGCGGCCGGTTCCCGCCGGTCGCCGGATCCGGGGGCGACGGCCGGGAACGCTCGCTCGTCCCGCTCTCGATACACGGTGTCAGTAGGCGCATTGATAAACCTCCAACGCTTCGCGCGCGCCAAAGGGCCGCGGATTGAACGTGCCGGTCCATTGCGTGGCCGCGGCCTCGGCGAGGGCCGACAGGTCCCGTTCCGGCACGCCGGTCGCCCGCAGGTCCGCCGGAAACCCGCCCGACCTGCCGATCGCGGCCAGACGCTCCGCCAGCCGGTCCCCGGCCCCGCCGCCGGACGCGGGGGGGCCGCCGTCGACGAGCTCGCGGTAGAGGTCGCCCGCGGCCCGCGCGTTCCACCGTACGACGTGCGGCAGCAGGATCGCCAGGGCGACGCCGTGCGTCATGTCGTAGCGCGCCGTCAGGGGGTTGGCGCAGGCGTGCGCGGCGCCGAGCATCGACTGTTCGATGGCCACGCCCGCGTAGAACGCGCCGAGCTGCATCGCGCCGCGCGCCGCGAGGTCGTCCGGCCGGTCGAGCACCCGCTCGTAGTGGGCGTTCAGCAGGCGGAAGGCCTCGCGGGAGAAGAGCGTCGAGATGGGCGAGCGGCGCTTCGTCACCGCGGTCTCCACGGCGTGGGCGATGGCGTCGAACCCGCCGGCGGCGGTGACCGCGGGGGGTTGCGACAGGGTCACCTCGGGGTCGAGGACGGCCGCCCGGAAGGCGAGCCGCGGGTCGCCGCAGGCCATCTTCAGGTGCGTGCGGGCGTCCGCGATGACCGCGTAGCTCTGGGCCTCCGAGCCGGTTCCGGCGGTGGTCGGGACCGCGATCATCGGCAGCAGGGGCTCGCGCGCGCGCCCGTAGCCGCGGTAGTCGGCCAGGAGGCCGCCGTTGGTCAGCAGCAGGTTGACGCCCTTGGCGCAGTCCAGCGAGCTGCCGCCGCCCAGGCCGATGACCGAGTCCGGACCGTACTTCCGGGCGAACGCCACGCCGCGGTCCACCATGGCCGCGTCCGGGTTCACGTCGAAGTCGTCGAAGACCTCCACCGCCAGCCCCGCCCCGCGCAGCAGGCCGAGCGCGCGGTCGACGTGTCCCGCCTCCTCCAGACCGCGGTCGGAGACCAGCAGCGGGCGGCGGAAGCCCATCTCGCGCGCGAGGGCCGCGAGGCGGTCTATCGCGCCCTCCCCGAACACGAGGCGCGTCGGCGCGTGAAACTCGAAGGGCGTCATGGCTCGTCAGGCGCTCGATCCCGACAATATACCCCGACCGCACGTTCCACGTCCGTGCGCGGCGGACGCCGGGGCCCGGTCGGCGTACGTGTTCATCCCCGCGGGGCGGCTGCCCGGGCGATGACCGTTTTACTGATGCGCACCCGCCGATCCCCGTTGCGAATCGGCTTGTCACGGACGAAGGACGGCCCTTATAATGCAGGAATCGAGTGCACACGGCGCTCGGCGCGTGGCCGACACGGAGGGAGGGCCCGATGGAGGAGAAGCAGAAGAAGCAACCGAAGGATCGCAACGAAGCGGCCAACGAACCGCTCCGCGACGAGGAACTGGAAAACGTGTCCGGCGGAGTCGACTGGCAGGTGAGCGATCCGAACGGCCGTTTTCCGGACGACAGGCGGCGTCCGCCGCTGTTCGGCCCGGGGAGCGGCATGATCGGCGAGATCACCGGTTCGTAACGCTCCGGGCGCAGGAGCCGTGCTCGGCGGGGCCTGCCGGATCCGGCTCCCGCCGAGGCTCGGTTCCGACGGCCGCCGAGCGGGGCGTCGCGGGCCGCGCCGTGTCGATGGAGGTCAAGCCGCGCGGCGGCGGCCGTCGCTTCCGCGAGGGCTGGGACACGACCGTGAGCGCCGGTCAAGCCGCGCGGCGGCGGCCGTCGCCGGACCGGCTCGATGCGTAGCGGCGGCGCTCTCAGTGGTCAGCGCGCCGGGTCCACCGGTCGGCCCTTGCGGCGAACCTGGGCCGCGGCGTCGGCGGCGTCGGCTTCCGCAAGGCGCGGTTCCGCGGCCTTCGCGAGCGCGGCGACCTCGTGGGCGCCGCGCTCCGGGGCGTTCTCCCGGCCGATCATCACCTCGGTCGCCTTGACGATGGCCGCCGCCTCGTCGCCCCGCCGCAGTCCGAGTTCGTCGACCGCGTCCCGGGTGATGACCGCCGTCAGCTGCTGGTCGCCGATCCGCAGCCGGACCTGCGCGAGCAGCCCCTCGCGCCGCACCTCCTCGACGATGCCGCGCAGCCGGTTGCGGCCGCTGAGCGAGACCAGGACGCCGCCTCCCGCGCCGCGCCGCCGGTCCCGCCGGGGGAGCGGCCCGCGGGCCGCGAGCAGCCGCGCGACCTCCTGGTCCGAGACGCGGTAGTGCCCGCCCTCGGTCCGGGACGTGCGGACGCTCCCCTTGTAGATCCACTGCTTGAGCGTGGAGTAGCCCACGCCGAGCCGCCCGGCCGCCTCCCGCACCGTCAGGAACGCCATGTCGCATGCGAAACGCGCGCGGGCAGTGTATTCTCGAAGCCGGGTTCCGCACCACCCCCGATGTCAGCGTGACCGACGGCCTGCTCCCCGACGACGAGTTCAACCGCCGGCTCGCGGCCAACGTCCATCCGCCGGGTTGGGAGAACCCGACCCCGGACGGCCGTTACAACCTGGTCGTGATCGGGGCCGGCACGGCCGGTCTCGTGACCGCCGCGGTGGCCGCGGGAATCGGCGCCCGGGTGGCGCTGGTCGAACGGCGCCTGATGGGCGGCGATTGCCTCAACGTCGGCTGCGTGCCCTCGAAGGCCGTCGTTCGCGCCGCGCGCGTCTGGGCCGCGGCGCGGGACGGGGCCGAGTTCGGCCTGACGTTCCCGGGGGGCGTCGAGCGCGACTTCGGCGCCGCCATGGCCCGCATGCGCCGGCTGCGGGCGGCGATCAGCCGCGTCGACTCGGCCGAGCGGTACCGGGGCCTCGGCGTCGACGTCTTCCTCGGCGAGGGGCGCTTCGGCGGAAACGACACCGTGCGCGTCGGCGCCGCGACGCTGCGCTTCGCGCGGGCCGCCGTCTGCACCGGCGCGCGCCCCGCCGCCCCGCCCGTCGCGGGTCTCGAGGACGCCGGCTTCCTGACCAACGAGACGGTCTTCTCCCTGACGGAGGCGCCCCGGCGGCTCGCCGTCATCGGCGCCGGCCCCATCGGTTGCGAGCTGGCGCAGGCGTTCGCCCGCTTCGGCAGCGCGGTGACGGTGTTCGAGCGGGCGCCGCGCATCCTGCCGCGGGAGGACGCCGACGCCGCGGCCGTCGTCCAGGCGCGCATGGAGCGCGACGGGGTGCGCTTCGCGTTCGGCGCCGCGATCGACCGCGTGGAGGCCGCCGCCGGGGACGACCCGGCCGGCCGGGTCAAGCGGATCCGCCACACCGCGGACGGGGAGGCGCGCGAGACGGCCGTGGACGAGATTCTCGTCGGCGCGGGCCGGGCGCCGAACGTGGAAGGGCTCGGCCTGGAGGAGGCCGGCGTGGCCTGCGACCGCTCCGGCGTGCAGGTCGACGCCTTCCTGCGGACCAGCAACCCGCGCGTCTACGCGGCGGGGGACGTCTGCTCGCCGTACAAGTTCACCCACGCGGCCGACGCGATGGCGCAGATCGTGATCCGGAACGCGCTGTTCCCGCATCCGTTCGGTCTCGGCCGGGCCTCCACCGAAGCGCTGAACGTCCCCTGGTGCACCTATACCGAGCCCGAGATCGCCCACGTCGGCATGCACGAGGCGGACGCGCGACGGAAAGGCATCGAGGTGGAGACGTTCACGCAGCCGCTGGCCGACGTCGACCGCGCGATTCTGGACGGCGAGGACGCCGGCTTCGCGCGGGTCCACGTGCGCAAGGGGACCGACCGCATCCTCGGCGCGACGATCGTCGCCGCGGACGCCGGCAACCTCATCTCCGAGGTGAGCGTGGCCATGAAGGCCGGGGCGGGTCTCGGGACCATCGGCGGCGCCATCCACCCGTACCCGACCCAGGCCGAGGCTCTCCGCAAGGCGGCCAACCAACTGCGCAAGGCGCGCTTCACGGACCGGCAGAAGGCCCTCCTGGGCCGGCTGTTCGCCTGGCGGCGGTGAGGCGCGGCGCGGGCGCCCGTCACGGGGCCGCGGCCAGGACGTCGCGGACGTCCCGCCGGTCGACTTCGCGGTCGAGCCGGCGCTTCCGATCCAGGAGCTGCCCGCGCGGCCGCGTCGAGTCGGCCGCGTCGACGCGCGGGGTCGTGGCGTCGGCGCCGGGGACGCGCGGGCGCTCGCGGGACGTGGGATTCGGATCGGCCGCGCGGATCGGCGCGGCCGGTAGTAGTATACGGGGGCAAGGAGGGTCGCTCCGATGAAGCTGTCGATCACGTACTGCACCCGTTGAAAGTACCTGCCCAGGGCCTCCAGTCTGGCGGCCGAGATCAAGAGCGCGCTCGGTCTGGAAACCGAGCTGATCGAGGGAACCAACGGGACGTTCGACATCGTCGCGGACGGCAGGATGATCTTCTCGAAGCACGCCGAGCAGCGGTTTCCGGAATCGGAGGAGGTCGTCGCCGCCCTGCGCGCGCTGAGCGCCGCGTAACGTCTCGCCGACTCGCTTCGGCCGTTCGTCTCACGGAGGGGAGGGACCATGCCGGGAACAGTCACCCGCCGGGATCTTCTGGCCGGCGCGGCGGGCGCCCTCGGCGCCGCCGCGCTCGCACCGGGCGGCCAGCGCGTCGTCGCGCAGGACACCACGAAGTCGCCGGGCGCGCCCTCGAGCCCGCTCGGCGCGCGGTCGCCCCACGAGCCGCTCGCGCGGGGGGCGGTGACCGGCTCCTCGTCGCGGACGCCGCTGCAGGATCTCCACGGCACGATCACGCCGTCGGACCTTCACTTCGAGCGGCACCACGGGGGCGTGCCGGAGATCGACCCGGACGGCTACCGGCTCCTGATCCACGGCCAGGTCGAGCGGCCGACGGTCCTCACGCTCGGGGACCTGAAGCGCTTTCCCGCCACGTCGCGGATCTGCTTCCTCGAGTGTTCCGGCAACTACCCGCTGGCGGCGGGGCCGGAGACGAAGCCGGAGAACGTCTGCGGCATGACCGCCACCACCGAGTGGACCGGCGTCTCGCTGGCCACCCTGTTCCGCGAGGTGGGCGCGAACCCCGGCGCGTCGTGGTTCCTGGCCGAGGGGCAGGACGCCGCGGTGATGACGCGCAGCGTCCCGATGGAGAAGGCGTGGGACGACGCCCTGGTCGCCTGGGCGCAGAACGGCGAGGCGCTGCGGCCGGCGCAGGGCTACCCGGCGCGGCTGTTGCTGCCGGGCTGGGAGGGCAACGCCAACGTCAAGTGGCTGCGCCGCCTGGAGCTGGCCGACCGGCCGTTCATGACGCGCGAGGAGACCTCGAAGTACACCGATCCGCTGGCCGACGGCACGGCCCGGCAGTTCAGCTTCGTCTTCGACGCCCGCTCGATCATCACCTCGCCGGCCTGGCCCGACGTCGTCGAGCCGGGCTGGATCGAGCTGCGCGGCATCGCCTGGTCGGGGCGGGGCGCCGTCGCCCGGGTGGACGTCAGCACCGACGGCGGCCGGAGCTGGCAGGAGGCGCGGCTGCAGGAGCCGGTGCTGCGGCAGGCGCACACCCGCTTTCGGCATTTATGGCGCTGGGACGGCTCCGAGACCGGGATCATGAGCCGGGCGACCGACGACACGGGCTACGTTCAGCCGACCCGCGCCGCGTTGCGGGCCGTCCGCGGCCGGCGGGCCCGCCGCTACCACCTGAACCCGATCACCGCCTGGCGCATCCGGCCGGACGGGCGCGTCTTCTACCGGGAGGAACCGCCGTGGGACGCCTGAGACCGCGCCGCGAGCTCGCCGCGCCGCCGGGCGGAACCGCCGGGGGGCGTTCGAAGCCGCGCCCGGCCTCGGCGGGGCGGTCGCGGCCGCGCCGGCCGCTGGCGGCCGCCGCGTTCGCGCTCGGCGCCGCCGGCCTCCTGTCGCCGCCGCCGGCCGCCGGGCAGGACACCGGCGTCCCGGCGGGGGACGGCGCCGCCGGACGGTTCGGCTTCGGCCGCCCGGCCACCGCGGAAGAGATCTCCGCCTGGGACATCGACGTCCGGCCCGACGGGACGGGCCTGCCCGAGGGCGAGGGGACGGCCGCGAGCGGCGCGCCGATCTACGCCCGGCAGTGCGCCGTGTGCCACGGACGGTCCGGGGAAGGGGGCGTCGCCGACCGGCTCGTCGGCTACGCGCCGGAGAGCACGCCGCCGTTCGGGCCGCGCTACGAACGATGGCGCGGCGACAGCCCCGACGTGCCGTACTCGGTCGGCAACTACTGGCCCTATGCCACGACGCTGTTCGACTACGTCCGCCGCGCGATGCCGACGAACGCGCCCGGCATGCTGGAAGCCGGCGAGGTCTACGGCCTCGTCGCCTGGATACTGGCCGAGAACGGCATCATCGCCGCCGACGAGGTGCTGAACGCCGCGACGCTGCCGGCCGTGGAGATGCCCGCCCGCGGCGTCTTCGTGCCGCGGGAGCGCTGACCCGGTGAACGTCTCTCGTCAGCCCGCCCGCTCGCCGCGGGCGGGCGCTAGCGGTTCCTCCGAAACAACACGGCCCGGACAGCCCCCGCCAGCAGCTTCAAGTCCAGCCAGGGACTCAGCGTCTCGATGTACAGATTGTCGTACCGCAGTTTCTTCCACGGCGGCATGTGGTACAGCCCCTGCATCTGCGCCAACCCGGCGATCCCCGGCTTCACCCGCAGCCGCAGCCGAAACTCCGGCATCTTCTCGCAGAACGCTTCCAGCAGCTCCGGCCGTTCCGGGCGCGGCCCCACCAGACTCATCTCCCCCCGCAGAATGTTGATCAGTTGCGGCACCTCGTCCAGATGCGTCGCCCGCAGCAGCCGGCCCACCCGAGTCACCCGGTCGTCTTCCTCGGACGCCCACACCGGTCCCGTGCCGCTTTCGGCCCCCACCACCATCGTGCGGAACTTGATGATCCGGAAAATCCGCCCCTTCATCCCGACCCGCGCCTGCGTATAAAACACCGGCCCCCGATCCGTCAGCCACACCGCCAACGGTATCAGCGTCCCGATCAGCAGCCACACCGGAAACCCCAGCGCCAGCGACAGGGCGATGATCGTCAGGTCGAAGGGCTGCTTGTACCCCGTCCGCCGCGGGGAACGGGCGGCCCTCCGGGCGTCCAGGGGCCGGGCCGCGGCCGGAGCGTCCGATTCCAGCAACTGGGCCATCGGCCAGGGAGGACGGCGCCGCGGCCGCCAGCCGGCGGAACGCGGCCATCCGCGATCGTCGGTGCGCGGGCTGGTCAAGGCCCTTCCTCCGGAGGCAGGTAGTCGGCGCCCCGCACCCGCCCGCCGTTGCCGCAGGGACGGTTGAGTCGGCCGGACAGCGCTCGGCGCCCGATCCTCACGGCAGCGGCCAGCGTAACCGAGGCCAGCCGTCCCAAATAGTCGCTGAAGGCCCTGAGATCACCCTCGTCCGCGCTTTCCAGCGCGTCGATGTAGTCGTCTCGTCGCTCGCCGGCGATGACCGGCGGCGGCTCGCCGCGGCGCAGATAGGCGTAGGCCATCAACATGCGCGACACGCGGCCGTTGCCGTCCTGGAACGGGTGGGTGCGGACGAAGCGGTGGTGCATCCACGCCGCTTCGACCTCGGTGGGATGGCGCGCGCGTTCGATCTCCGCGTGCAGCGCGATGAACCGGTCCATCTCGTCCTGCACCCGCTCGGGCGGGCAGTATTGGTGGACCACGCCGTCCGGCCGCTTCGGGTTGTTGGAGTCGATCTTCCACTGCCCCTTGCGGCGGAACTTCACCTGCACCCGCCGCCCGTCGATGCCGATGCCGGCCACGGTCTCCTGGTGCCGCGTGACGAGCTGATGCCACGACTTGACGTGGTGCTGCGTCAGCGGCCGGCCGCCGGCGACGTCGTCGAACAGCATCCTGTAGGCCGTCTCCTGATCGGCGAGCAGGCCCCGGATGGTCTCGTCCTCCACGTTCTCGACCGTGTGCGCGCCGACCACGCCGCCCAGCCCCTCGGCGATCAACTGCTCGGTGATGCCCCGCTTGAGCGTGTAGAGGCCCTCGATCTGGCCGGTCTCGATGGCGAAAGCCCGGCCGCGCTCCTCCAGCCACCGGTCGAGGAAGGCGCGCGGTTCGTCGCGGTCCTTCAGCGCGGCCTGGATGGACGCCCACTCTTCCGCCAGTTCCCGGTAGCCGGGGACCTGCCACGAGTGCGCGCCGTCCGGCATGCCGGTCATGGGGCGCCAGACTTCCGGGTGCTCGGCCTGCGCTACGCTGTTCACGCCGCCTCCTGCTTCATTCACGATCATACGCCGTACGCCGCGCGGCGGATTCGGACCCGACCGGCGAGACCGATGCCGAACCCGCCGCGGGCGTGACGACGGCCGCATCGACACCCGGAACACTGCATACGACAGGGAGGCGGTCGTGGTGGCGCCGCCGCGTCGGACACGCCCGGCGCCGATTGCGCACGCAGACCAGGGCGCCAGGGTTCCGGCCCGCGGTTGGTGAGAGCTTGCTGCTGCGCTTGCGCGGGTTCACGAGCCGGGACCGGCGGGAGGATTCCGCTATATTGGCGCCGGCATCATGCAGACCACGAGGTTCCGGCCCGGGGCGCCCGGCGACGACGTCCCGACGCCGCTGGTGGTGAACGCCGACGTCCTGGCCGGCGACGCCCTGCTCGCCGAGGCCGCGGCGCGGCTGGTCGCGCGCTCTCCGCTGAAGCTCTTCGCGCTCGCGTTCTGGCTCCTGCGGGGCCGCGCCGTTCTCGCGCGCCGGGTCGCCGAGGCGGTGCCGCTGCCCCCGTCCACCCTGGCGTTGGACCCGGTGGCGCGGCGCGAGATCGAACTGGCCCGGGCGGCCGGGCGCGAGGTGTGGCTGGCGTCGGGCGCCGGCCCCGACGCGGCCGGGCCGCTGGCGGAGGCCGTCGGCGCGGCGGGCTGCATCGCCCCCGACGAGCGCGCCGGCCACGCCGGCGCGGCCGGCGCGGCCGCCCTCGTGGCGCGCTTCGGGCCGAAGGGTTTCGACTACCTCGGCGCCGCGCGGCGGGACCTCGCGGCCTGGCGCCGCGCCCGGCGGGCCGTCGGCGTGGGGCTGTCCGCCGGTCTCGCCCGCGACGTGCGGGGCCTCGACCCCGACGCCCGGATCCTGCCCGGCGCGGGCGGCTCGCCCCTCGACTATTTCCGGGCGCTGCGTCCCCACCACTGGGTCAAGAACCTGATGGTGTTCGTGCCGCTGCTGGCGGACCACGGCGCCGACGCCGGGCTGTACCTGAGGCTGCTCGGCGTGTTCGCGGCGCTGTCGGCCTGCGCGTCGGGCGCCTACCTGCTGAACGACGTGCTCGACCTTCCCCACGATCGGCGGCACGGCCGCAAGCGGCGCCGTCCGCTGGCCGCGGGCAGGACGAGGTTGCTGCCCTCGGTGGGCCTCGGCTTCGCGCTGGCGGCGGCCGGTCTCGCCACCGCGTTCCGCCTTGCGCCGGCCGCGGGATACGGCGTCGCGTTCTACCTGGCCGCGACGCTCGCCTATTCCGTGTGGCTGAAGCGCAAGGTGTGGATCGACGTCCTCGCCATCGCCCTGTTCTACGCGATGCGCGTGTTCATCGGCGCCGCCGCCGTCGCCGTCACGCCCTCGCCGTGGCTGCTGGCGTTCTCGCTGTTCATCTTTCTCGCCGTCGCCGTCGCCAAGCGGCAGACCGAGCTGGCGGCCGGAGAGGGCGGCGGCGGGCGCGCCTACCGCGCCGAGGACGGCCCCGCGATGGCCGCCCTCGGCGCCGGCAGCGGATTCGCGACGGTGGTGGTGCTGGCGCTCTACGTCGAGAGCCCGGAGGTGAGCGCCGCCTACTCCCGGCCCGAGATGCTGTGGCTGGTCTGCCCCCTGTTCGTCTACTGGCTGGGGCGGCTGACCCTGCTCGCGGGACGCGGCGCGGTGGACGACGACCCGCTGGTGTTCGCCATGCGCGACCGGACGAGCTGGCTGACCGCCCTGGCGATCGGCGCGGCCGTCGTCGCGGCGCTGTAGCAAGCCTGCGCCGCGGAACGACGCCGCCTCCCGCGGGAGGGCGCGCCCCGTCGGGGGTACACTGGCCGCGCCGCCGCCGGCCGCGAACACGCAGGCCGCTCCAAGCATTCTGAACAAGGGACGATGAAACTGTCGGGATGGGGCCGCTACCCGGTGCTCGACTGCCGGGTCGCGCGCCTCCGCCACCGCGAAGAGCTCGCCGGCCTGCTGGCCGGCGGCCGCACGCTGATCGCCCGGGGCAACGGGCGCGCCTACGGCGACGCGGCGCTGAATCCGGCCCTCACGCTGTCCATGCTCGCGATGGACGGGATGCAGGCGTTCGACCCGGACACGGGGCTGCTGACGTGCCAGGCGGGGGCGCTGCTGTCGGACGTCCTGGCCCGGTTCGTCCCCCGGGGCTGGTTCCCGCCGGTGGTCCCGGGCACGGGACTGGTCACCGTCGGCGGCATGGTCGCGGCCGACGTCCACGGCAAGAACCACCTCCGGGACGGCTCCTTCGGCGCCCACGTGGAGTCGCTGACGCTGGCGGCGGCCGACGGCGAGGTCCGGCGCTGCAGCCGTTCGGAGAACCCGGACCTGTTCCGCGCCACGTTGGGCGGCATGGGGCTCACCGGCGTGATCCTGTCCGCGAGCTTTCGCCTGCGGCGCATCGACTCGGCGTTCGTGCTGGCGGAGACCGTCGCCGCGCGGGACCTCGACGAGACCCTGGCGCTGTTCGAGGCGTCCGCCGACCGGCCCTTCAGCGCCGCCTGGATCGACGGCCTGGCCCGCGGCGCCGGCCTGGGCCGCTCGCTGGTGTCCCGCGGCGCGTGGCTGCCGCGGGCCTCGCTGCCCGCGCCCCTGGCGTCGAACCCCTTGCGCCCGGCGTCGCCGCCGCGGCTGGCGGTCCCCATCGATGCGCCGTCCGCGCTGCTCAACCGGACGTCGATCCGCCTGTTCAACGCGCTGCGCTACCGCCGGGGACGCGTACGCGGCGGCGAGCATCCGGCGCACTACGGTCCGTTCCTGTTCCCCCTCGACGGCGTCGCCGCCTGGAACCGCCTCTACGGGCGGCGCGGCTTCGTCCAGTACCAGTGCGTGCTGCCGAAGGCGGAGAGCGCGCGCGGTCTGGCCGCGTTGCTGGAGTGCGCGGCCCCGGCCGGGCAAGGACCGTTCCTCACCGTCCTCAAGCGGTTCGGCCCGACCGGCGAGGGGCTCATGTCCTTCCCGATGGAGGGCCACACCCTGTCCCTGGACTTCCCGATGCGTTCCGGCGTCCGGGGCCTGCTGGAGCGTCTCGACGACGTCACCCACGGCCACGGCGGGCGGGTGTACCTGGCCAAGGACGCCTGCGCGGCCCCGGAGCGCGTGCGGCAGGGCTATCCCCGCCTCGACGAGTTCAACGCGGCGCGCGCCGGGGCGGACGGCGGCGCGCGCCGGTTCGCCTCGGCGCTGTCGCGGAGGCTCGGGCTGTGAAGCGTCCCGGGACGGCCCTGGTCGTCGGCGCCACGTCGGACGTCGGCCGCGCCGTCGCCCGACGCCTGGCGAGGGACGGCTGCGCCCTGCAGCTCGCGGCCCGCGACACCGAGGCCCTCGCCGGAGAGGTCCGGGACCTGCGGGCGGCGACCGCCGGCGCGGTGACCGCGCATCGTTGCGACGTGCTCGACGCGGACGGCGGCGTCTCGCTGCTCGACGGGCTCGACACGCTTCCCGACGTCGCGGTGTGCGTCGTCGGCATGATGGGCGACGAGCGGGCGGCCCGGCGCGACGGCGCCGCCGCCGAGCGGATCATGCGCACCAACTACGTCGGCCCCGCCCTGCTGACGGCGGCGCTGGCCGAACGGTTCGAGCGGCGCGGCAGCGGCGTGCTGGTCGGCGTGAGCTCGGTGGCGGGCGACCGCGGGCGCGCCTCCAACTACGTCTACGGCTCGGCCAAGGCCGGCTTCTCGGCGTTCCTGTCGGGCCTGCGCAACCGGCTCGCGGGCTCCGGCGTCCACGTCGTCACCGTCAAGCCGGGCTACGTCCGCACCCGCATGACGCGCGGCATGGACCTGCCCCCGCGGCTGACGGCCGAGCCCGACGAAGTGGCGCGGGCGGTGGTCCGGGCGATCCGCCGCCGGCGGGACGTGGTGTACGTCCGGCGCGTCTGGCGCGTGATCATGCTGGTCGTGCGAGCGTTGCCCGAGCGCGTCTTCAAGAGCACGAAACTGTAGCTGACGGAGATACGAGACGATGCTTGCCGACTCGGGGGGCTACGCACTTCCGCCGTCCCATTTCCTCGTTGGGCTTGTCTTCCTGGACCTGTTCGCCGTGACGCTCGCCCTGGGAATGGGCGTCGTACTGCACGAGGACCCGAGCGCCTACACGGATGATCTGTTCGGAGACATGTTGCTTGGAAGCGCGTACTCCTGTGCGTTCATCACGACAGCGCGCCGATGGTTGGCAGGGTTGGTGGACGGAAGCAGGCGGTAGCGGCCGGCGCCGGAGACCTGCTCTATAGCCTGCCATGATGCGGACTGTCGTTCAGTCGCCGAGACGGAACACCAAAGGAGATCCGCTGTGCGAAAGAGCTGGACGCCGACGGTCCTGGCGGCCTTGCTGGCCGGTTGCGTCGGCGGCGACGTCGAGGTCACCGTCGTCGCCACCCCGGGCGCCTCGTCGATCAAGGGCGAGGTCTGGGCCGACAACTGGTTCGCCTTCTACCTGGGCGAACGCCTGATCATCGAGGACTCGACGCCGATCACGACGGAGCGGTCGTTCAACGCCGAGGCGTTCGTCTTCAACGCCGACTACCCCTTGCAGCTCAACTTCGTCGCCCGGGACTTCAAGGAGAACGATACGGGTCTGGAGTACGTCGGCCGCCGCAACCAGCAGATGGGCGACGGCGGATTCGTCGCGCGGTTCACGGACGCCGCCAGCGGCGCGGCGGTCGCGGTCACGAACTCCTCGTGGCGCTGCCTGGTGGTTCACGAGGCGCCGCTCGACCGCGCTTGCGAAGACGAGACCGAACCCGTGGCCGGCGTCGGCCCGTGCCGGTTCGCGGCCCTGCCGGAGCCCGAGGGCTGGCGCCGGCCGGGATTCGACGACGCCGAATGGCCCGCCGCGGTGGAGTACAGCGCGGCCGAGGTAAGGCCGAGAGGCGGCTACGACGCGATCGAGTGGCGGGACGGGGCCCGGTTGATCTGGACGGCCGACCTCGAGACGCACAATACGGTGCTGTGCCGCCTCACCGTGGGTCGGCCCTGACGGCGCGCCGGTCGTCGTCTTGCGGCCCTGCCGCGATGCGGGCTATCGTCTTCGTTCGAAACGTGCGGAGCACCGGGGGACTTGCTTGAACAATCCGACAACCAGCGGCGTCATGCGGCGCGGATCGACAGCGATGGTCTCACGGGAGCAGGTCGTCGACGGCGACCGCCGCGGCCGGGCGGGCGAGCGGGGTCACCGTTTCGCCGGTTCCGTGCCTCGTGACAGTGCGGTAGCCGTTCCCGGCCGGATCGCGATGGACCTCCAGACGCGCGTCGGGGAGGGCGACGATCCAGTACTCCGGGATGCCGTGGCGGGCGTAGAGGCGTTGCTTGACGGTCCGGTCGCGCGGCAGGGAATCGTCCGACACCTCGACCACCAGCAGCGCGGCGGCCGGATGGGCGTCGAGATAGTCGCGGGCGTTCCCCTCGACCACGGCCAGATCCGGCTCCGGCTCCGAGTCGTCGCCGACCGCCAGGGGAAGTTGCGGCCGGACGTGGCACGCGCCGCCGAACGCGCGTTCGAGCGCCTTGCCGGCCAGGACGCAGGCGACCGCGTGCCGGCTGCCTTGCGGGGTCATCGCGACGATCTGCCCGGCGATCAGCTCGATGCGATCCTCCGGGCCGAACACGCCGGCTTCGATGGCGCGGTCGTACGCCTCGCGGCTCCAGCGGCGGGTCTGGACGTTCGCCTCGGGCACCGGGGTTCCCGCCGGTCAGTGTACCCGATCCGAACCGGCGGCCGGACGGTCGGGACGGTCGGTGACGCCCGCCGCCGGAGCGTCCGGGGGCGCCGGGTTCAGGCCCGGACGATCCGGAGTGGTTCGTGAACGTGTCGCTGAACGGGGCGCGGATCGACCGGCGGCGGCGGGACGTCGGACCTTCCGCCGTCGTTCGATGCGCTGCCGAACACGGAGGAGATGCCATGAACACCTTGAACGACCTGAACGATCCGACCATCGCGCCGTGCCTGTGGTTCGACGACAACGCCGAGGAAGCGGCGGCGTTCTACGTCGAGACGCTCGAAGCGGGCCGCGTGATCGGCCGCGCGCGATTCCCGCGCTCGTCCGACAATCCGGCCGGCAAGCCGCGCGGCAGCGTGATGAGCGTGGACTTCGAGGTCCGCGGCCTGCGCTTCACGGCGGTCAACGGCGGGCCGCGGTTCGTCATCAATCCCAGCATCTCGTTCTTCCTCCACGTCGGCTCCGAGGCGGAGGCCGAGCGTCTGTTCGCCGCGTTGTCGAGCGGCGGCACGGTGCTGTTGCCGCTCGGCGCCTACCCGTGGAGCCCCTGCTTCGGCTGGACGGCGGACCGCTTCGGCGTCTCCTGGCAGGTGACGACGTCGCCGGACGCCGGCCTGCGGCCCATCGTGCCGTGCCTGATGTTCTGCGGCGGGCAGCTCGGCAACGCCATGGCCGCGATGGAGCGCTTCCGCGGCGCCTTCCCCGATTCCCGAATCGCGGAGGTGGAACGCATCGGGCCGGACGAAGACGGCGCGGGGATGGTCAAGATCGGCCGCTTCGTTCTCGCCGGGCAGTATTTCGCGGCGATGGACAGCCCGGGCGACCATGCCTTCGGCTTCAACGAGGCCGTGTCGCTGCAAGTGCTCTGCGACGGCCAGGCGGAGGTGGACCACTACTGGAACGAACTCTCGCGGGGCGGCGAGCCGGGGCAGTGCGGTTGGCTGAAGGACCGTTTCGGCATCAGTTGGCAGGTGGTCCCGAAGCGCTGGCTGGACTGGCTCGGAACCGACGCCGGCGACGCGGCGCGGGAGCGCGTCTTCGAGGCTATGCTGAAGATGACGAAGCTCGACGTCGCCGCGCTGGAACGCGCCTTCGCGGGCGCCTGAGACGTGAAGATGCCGCCGAGCGGCGCCCGCGCGAGTGCGCATCGGGAGTCGAAGCCGGAGACGGGTGAGGGCGCCCGTGGCAGGCGCGGCGGCGCTCCGTCAGGCGCTCGTCACGAGACGTCAAGGGGCGCGGCCGGTGAGTTCGTGACTGAAGTGGGCGCGGCGGCGCTCCGTCAGGCGCTCGTCACGAGACGGCTTCGGCGGGGTCGCGCAGCCCGAGCGCCGTCGAGGCGCGGCGGCGCTCCGTCAGGCGCTCGTCACGAGACTTGGTGGGGCGCCGAGGAGCAGGGCGGCCTGGTTCAGTTCGAGGCGCGGCGGCGCTCCGTCAGGCGCTCGTCACGAGACGGTAGCTGGTGCTGCGCCCGCCGCCCGGGTTGCGGGCCAGGACGCCGCGGGCGGCCAGGAACGTGACGTCCCGCAGGGCGGTGTCCTGGGAGCACTTGGCGAGCGTGGCCCACTTCGACGTGGTGAGCTTGCCCTCGAAGCCGTCGAGGAGGCGGTTCAGCACGCGCCGACGGCGGTCGTTCAGCGGCAGCAGGGCCGCGCGCCGCCAGAACCGCGCCTTCGCGAGCACGGCCGTCAACACCGTCCCGGCTCCGTCGATGGACCGGCCGAGACAGGCGAGGAACCACGCCATCCATTCCGTGACGTCGGTCGTGCCCCGTTGCGTCCGCTCCAGCACGTCGTAGTACGCGGCGCGCTCCGCCCGGATCCGCGAAGACATGCTGTAGAAACGCTGCGCGCTGCGCTCCGAGCGGGCCAGGGCCAGGTCGGCGACCGCGCGGGCGATGCGGCCGTTGCCGTCGTCGAACGGATGGATGGTCACGAACCGGAGGTGCGCCAGCCCCGCGTGCAGCACCGGGTCGGTTCCCGGCGGCGCTTCGAACCACTCCAGGAACGCGCGCATCTCCGCGTCGAGCCGTGCGGCGGCCGGCGCTTCGAAGTGCACGCGCTCCCGGCCTGCCGGGCCGGAGACCACCTGCATCGGGTCGGCGCGGCCGTCGCGCCAGGCGCCGGCCGTGATCCGTCTCATCCCGCTGCGGCCGGCCGGGAACAGCGCCGCATGCCAGCCGCGCAGCCGTTCGGCGGTCAGCGGCCGGTCGTAGAGCCCCGTCGCGTCCACCATCATCTCGACGACGCCCTCGACGCCGCGGTCCGCCCGGCGCAGCGCCCCGGCGTCCATCCCGAGACGGCGCGCCACCGACGAGCGCACCTGCGCCGCGTCGAGCTTCTCTCCCTCGATGTCGCTGCTCTGCACCACGTCGTCGGTCAGCGTCCGCAGGACGGCCTCCCGCCGGAGGTCGAAGCCGAGCGCCTCCATGCGCCCGACGAGCCGGCCCTGCCGGTGCCGGACGTCGGCCAGTTCGTCGGAGACCGCCTCCGGCCGCCAATGCAGCCGAGGCCAGTCGGGCTGCTCGTGGACGTACGTTCTCCGCATGTTCCGCGGTCATTGTAGTGGTTATTCTCCGCATCGGGCGCGGCGGAACGCGGGCCAGCGGGTGGCCGGGCCGGTCGTTCGTGAATGTACAGTCCCGCAGGACTCGCGGGAACCATTGCCCGCGGCGGCGCCGGGTGCTTGACGGGCTGCGTGCGGCGCCGGATTCGATGTAATCTCGCGCCGGTCTGCTTGGCTCTGTTCACGCCGCGATGACGTGCGGACTCGGATCACTCGCTACCGGCGCTACCGGTCCATCCCGACTGCGGTCCGGTCTCCCGGACCACGGGATAACGCGGCGCGCCCCAGCCGTTCGGATGCCGGATCATCACGTCGATGAAGTGCGGAACAAGCGTCGCCATGATCTTCGCGCCCGGGGTCACTTGGGAGCGGTTCACGCTGCCGTTCCAGGTCGCGCTGCCGTGAAGCAATTGATTACGCAGAACATAGAGGCGCTCAAAGAGCTGGGTCAGAGTGATTTCGGTCTTCTTGTTAGCGCCCCTCGACTCTCTCTTTTTCTTGGCGTTCCTGAACAGTTGCTTCCAATGGCTCAGATGCTTCCAGAACGGCTCGAACACGTACTGGTTGGCCAGTAGTTCTTCAACATGGGCCGAGAGGGTCTGCATGACAGCAGTGACTCTGTTCGACTCGAGGCGATAAATTGTCATGAGGTACATCTCTCTCTCAGGTCTCTCTTGGCTGCCTCTCTCATATTTCTCCTGGCCGCCTACCAAGAGCCGGATCCGCGCCATCATCAAGGAGTGGCCTGATCGAGCCGAAGCTCGACTGGATGGAGACTGGCCGTATATTGCGTTGAAGGCTATCCAGAGGAAAATGAACGCGGCGTCGTGGTCCTCAACCTCCCGCTCGGCCCGTCCGAGCCAACTGGTGGCGCGCCGGAGACGCAGGTTGAGGTCCTTGTACGGGCTCAATCGATACCAAGAGGCGTCCCGCCACTTGCTTTCCAGTTCCTCGGCGGACGGCGGGCGCACGGATTCCGGATGCCCCGCCGTCCCCTCGGCTTCTTCGCCGCCCATCGGCCCACTAATATCCGATCACCTGTCCGTCCTTGCGCGGGTCCGTCCCCCCGTGCAGCATCCCCGTCTCCGGGTGGATCAGGATCGCCTGGTAGCCGCCCATGCCGCCGCCTCCCTGGCGCTCCACGTGGTGGCCGCGGCGCCGCAGCTCGGCGACGACGTCGTCGGAGACGCCCGGCTCGACGGCCAGCGTGCCGCCGGGGCGCGAACTCGGGCTGTGCCGCACGCGCGCGGCGTCGCCGGCCTCCTGCAGGTTCATGCCGAAGTCGATGACGTTCGACAGCACCTGCCAGTGGCCCTGCGGCTGCATGGGGCCGCCCATGACGCCGAACGCCAGGAAGGGCTTGCCGTCCTTGGTGACGAAGCCGGGCATGTTGGTGTGCAGCGAGCGCTTGTGCGGCTCGAGGGAGTTGAGGTGCCCCTCCTCCAGCGTGAAGCCGGAGCCGCGGTTCTGGAGCGCGAAGCCGAGGTCGCCGGGGACCACCTTGGAGCCGAAGCTGCCGAAGATGCTCTCGATGAGCGAGACGGCGTTGCGGTCCTTGTCGACGACCGTGAGGTACACCGTGTCGCTGTAGTCGAAGGGCTGGCCCGGCGCCACGTCGAGCGCGGCCCGCCGGGGGTCGATGAGCTTGCGGCGCGCGTCGGCGTAGGGCTTCGAGATGAGCGGCATCGTGGGCAGCTCGTTGGCGTCGGCGTCCGCCACGTACGTGTCCCGGTCGGCCCAGACGAGCTTCTTGGCCTCGGTGTAGAGGTGGATGGCGTCGGTCGAGTTGTGCCCGAGCGCGGCGACGTCGTAGCCCTCCATGAGGTTGAGGATCATCAGGGCGAGGATGCCGGAGCTGTTCGGCGGGACCTCCCACACGTCGTAGCCGCGGTAGTTGGTGCCGACCGGCTCGACCCAGACCGACGAGTGGTCCTCGAAGTCGGCCATCGTGAAGTAGCCGCCGTTGCCTTCGCTGAACGAGACGATGCGGCGGGCGACGTCGCCCTTGTAGAACGCGTCGCGGCCGCCCCGCGCGATCCGCTCGTAGGTGTCGGCGAGCCGCGGGTTGCGGAAGACCTCGCCGACGTCCGGCGGCCGGCCGTCCGGCAGGTAGGTGGCCGCCGAGTCGGGCCACTGCGCCAGGGCGAGGGCCGCGCCGGCCCACTGCCCGCGGATGATCTCGCTCACCGGGAAGCCGCCGCGGGCGTAGGCGATCGCCGGCGCCAGCACGTCGGCGAGATCCATCGTCCCGAACCGCTCCAGCAGCTCGTGCCAGCCGTCGACGGCCCCCGGCACGGTCCAGGTCAGCGGGCCGGCGCCCGGCATCCGCGTGTAGCCCTGCCGCAGCAGAACCTCGCGGTCGATCTCGTACGGCGCCCGGCCGGTGGCGTTCAGGCCGTGGAGCCTTTCGGTCTCGGCGTCCCAGACGAGGGCGAAGAGGTCGCCGCCGATGCCGTTCATGTGCGGCTCGACCAGCCCCAGGACGGCGTTGACGGCCACCGCGGCGTCGATCGCGTTGCCCCCGGCCTTCAGGACGTCGATGCCCACCTGCGCGGCGAGCGGCTGGCTGGCCGCCACCATCCCGTGCGGGGCGATGACCTCCGAGCGGCTGCCGTGCGGGCTCCGCGCGGGCCGGCTGTAGCCGTGCCCGAGCGCCTCCTGCGACTGCGCGCGCATCGCCGCGTCCGCGCCGAGGATCGCGATTCCGACCAGGGCGGCCACCGACGTCAGGGTAACCCGGCCGCTCCACGGCGCCGGCCGACGGGTGCGCAGGTTCATTGCATGACTCCCTGTATCCACGAGTTCAACGGCCGGCCGCCCCGAACTCCTCCACGAGGAGCAGGACGAGATCGATCAAGGTCCCGACGCCGAGAGCCTCGACGGTCGCGGGCATCGGGACACGGTTTCCGATCATGACGGGATCGGCCGCCGGTTGCAACGCCGACCCACCATGCCGCGCGGCCTGCGCCCCGGACGGCCGGTCCGATTTCGGCATCCCGCCCCGAGTTGCAACGCCGTTCCGCCGGCCCGCGCGGCCTGCGTTCCTACGCCCGGCCCGACCTTTCGGTATCCCGCCCCGAGTTGCAACGCCGCTCCGCCGGCTCGCGCGGCCCGCGCCCTTACGCCCGGCCGGCCGCGGCGGTCCCCGCCCCCGCGCCGACCCGCCGGCGCACGGCGGCGGCGATGCACGAGGCGGAGATGCCGAAGCGTTCGAGCAGCTCGTCGGGGCGCCCGCTGCGCGGGACCTCGCGGACGGCCAGCCGTTCCACCGCGACGCCGTCGGCCGCCAGCGCGTCGCCGACCGCGTCGCCGAGGCCGCCGGCGGCGTAGTGGTCCTCGACGGTGATGAGCCGGCCGCCCGTCCGCCGCGCCGCCTCGGCCAGGGTGCGCCGGTCGACGGGCTGCACCGAGTAGGCGTCGATGACGCGCAGCGGGATGCCCTCGGCGGCCAGCAGGTCGTGCGCCCGCAACGCCTCGAAGACCGTGACGCCGGCCGCCGCCACCGCCGCCGCGTCGTCCGGGGACTCGCGCAGCACCTTCGACCCGCCGACGGCGAACTCGTCGTCCGGTCCGTAGAGGACCGGCGTCTTCGGGCGGGACGTGCGGACGTAGACCATGCCGTCGCGGCCGGCCGCCGCCTCGACCAGACGCGCCGCGCTGACCGCGTCGCAGGGGTAGAGGACGGCGCAGCCCGGGACGGCGCGCATCATCGCCAGGTCCTCGAGGGCCATCTGCGAGGGGCCGTCCTCGCCGATGGAGACCCCGGCGTGCGAGCCGGCGAGCTTGACGTTCATTCCGCCGATGCCGGCCATGCGGATGAAGTCGGAGGCCCGCGTCAGGAAGGCGGCGAACGTCGACGGGAAGGGGATGGCGCCGCGGCTGGCGAGTCCCATCGCGGCCCCGACCATCGCCTGCTCGGCGACGTAGGTCTCGAAGAAGCGGTCGGGATGCGCCTTCTCGAACGTCTGGCTGAACGTGGAGTTTCCGACGTCGGCGTCCAGCGCGACGATGCGCGAATCCACCGCGCCGAGCGCCGCCAGCGCGTCGCCCCAGGCGGCCCGCGTCGCCACCCGGCTCCCCCGCTCGTAGGCGGGCGGGGACGGCAGCCGCGGCGGCCCGGCCGGCGCCGGCGGCGGATCCGGGCGCGCGGGCGGGGGCGGAATGGCCGGGACCGCCGCCGGCGGGCCGAGCCGGGCGCGCAGCTCGTCGAGCGCGGCGTCGAGGTCCGCGCCCGGCGGGATCGGCTTGCCGTGCCAGCCGCCGCGGCCCTCGATCAGGGACACGCCCCGGCCCTTCACCGTGCGGGCGAGGATCATCGTCGGCCGGCCGGCCGTTCCCGCGGCCTCCTCCAGCGCCGCGAGCAGCGCGCCGACGTCGTGGCCGTCGACGACCACGGCGTGCCAGCCGAAGGCCCGCCAGCGGTCGCGGTAGGCCGCCGCGTCGCGGCCCCACCGCGTCGCGCGGCTCTGGCCGAACCCGTTGACGTCGGTGATGGCGCAGAGGTTGTCGAGCCGGTAGTCGTCGGCCACCTGGGCCGCCTCCCACACCGAGCCCTCCGCGGACTCGCCGTCGCCGATCAGCACGTAGGTGCGGTGGTCCGAGCCGATGCGCCGGGCGTTGAGCGCGATGCCGACGGCGGCGCAGATGCCCTGGCCCAGCGAGCCGGTGGCCACGTCGACGAAGGGGAGCCGCGGCGTCGGATGCCCCTCGAGGTCGCAGTCGAGCCGGCGCAGCCTCGGCAGCTCGTCCGCCGGCACCAGGCCCGCCTCGGCCCAGGCCGCGTAGAGCAGCGGGGCCGCGTGGCCCTTGGAGAGCACGAAGCGGTCGTTGTCGTCGTGCCCGGGGTTCCGCGGGTCGAACCGCATGTGGCCGAAGAACAGGGCCGCGACGACGTCCGCGGCCGAGCAGCAGCTCGACGGATGGCCGCTGCCCGCCGCGCTCGTGGCGCGCACGGACGCGATGCGCAGACGGGTCGCGATCCGCTCCAGGGCGGGGACCAGGGCTGTGAGATCGGACGGCACGGTTCCTCTGGCGCGGGGAGTCTAGCACGCCGGCCGCCGGCGCCCGGCGTGCGCGCAACAGCCCGGCGACGCCGCGCCGCCCCCGACCTGCTCGACACGGCCCGAAATCGGGACGGCACGTACCACGAAGACCGGCGGATCAGGCGCCGCCCAGCGCGCTTCGGAGCGTCTGGCCGCAGTGAACCAACTCGATCTGCCGTGTCTGGTTCCGCAGCGTCACCTTCCCGGCGCGCAATCGGCGGTTGTCCTCCTTGCGCACGCCTTTTCCATGAACCAGAACGGGAACGAAGACGAACGAGCAATCCTCGGGAATCCACCGGCCGGCCGCCGCCGCTCCGCCCTGGAGTTGCCTTACGACGTCATCCACCCTGAAGCCGCCCTTCTTCATTTCCACCGGCGCCACCCAGGCCTTCTTGCCTTCCGCGCCGACGAAGACGTAATCGCAGCGCTTCCGCTGGCCGAGCCGTAGCGCGCGGCAATCGAGGTCCACGATCACGCGCTCCGCCGGCGCGCCGCGCAGGGAGATCGCGCAGCCTTCCTTCCGGCATTTCGTCTTGCGGCATTCGTTCGCCACCGCGTCCCGCACCGCTTCGACCAGGGCGTTCACGTTTCGTTTCCCGCCTGCGCGCGGTTGAACGTCCTGGCGCTCTGGTTGTAGAGCATCTCGCTGACCGCGTGGTAGTCGGTCGGGTAGAGACCGGTCTCGGCGTCCAGCGTCACTTCCTCCACGACGGACCCGGCGGGGCGGCTGCTCCGCTTGAACAGCCACGCGCCGACCTGCTCCGGCCGCAACGCGCAGTCCGCGCCGTCGAGGCCCTGCCGTTTCTCTTCCGGCAACTCGGAGAGGCGCACCAGATTCCCGATCTGCTCCAGGAACCACTCGCTGTGCGTGGTCATGACGATGCGCACGCCGTCGCGCACCAAGCGGGCCAGTTCGCGCGCGAAGGCGGCCTGCATGGCCGGGTGCAGGTGCGCCTCCGGCTCTTCGATGATCAACACGTTGCCGCGCCGCACGACGTGGCGCAGGTACAACACCACCGGCGCCAGTTCCGAGACCATCGACGACGCGCGCATGAGAGGAAGGTTGTCCTTCCATCCCTCGGGGCGATACGCGAACGTCGGATAGCCGGCCTCCGTGCGCTCCAGCCGGACCGACCCGTCGAGCATCGCCTGCTCGAGCCGCGTTCCCATGCCGAGGTCCTTCCGGCGGGACCGCCGCGGAGCGTTCATCTCGATCAGCTCGCTCAGAAAGTCGGCCAGCACGCCGGACAGCATCGGAATGTGCCGGGACGGCCGCAGGCCGGCCGTGGCCGCGCTCTGCACCAGCGTGCTCACGACCACCTGGTGGCTGTGCATGACGCCGGTGCGGTCCGCCGGCAGATAGAAGGCTTCCCGGTGCACCGGCTGAAACAGGTCCACGAACAGGCTCTCGGGGAGAGACGAAACCATCGACGGCAGTTCGAAATCGATTTCGTCGAGCCCGGCGTGTTCCGTGAAGTACTCGCGCGCGTTGCGGAGAAAGCGCGTGACGGCGGCTTCGATGGACCGGGTTTCGACGCCGGAAATCGTTCCCTCTCCGGAGCGTTGCCCGAACTTGAACCGGTATTCGGCGTCCGCGGAGCCGTTCGATCGGGGCACGCGCAACCGGAGCTCCGCGCCGTTTTTCGCGCCCTGTTTCCGAACCAGGTCCGCGGGACGATCCACGCCGTAGCAACGCTGCAACTCTTCTTGCAGCGTGCCGTTCGGCCCGGCCGCCTGTTCCAGGACGCCGCGAACCCACGGCACTACGCCGGCCGGCAGCGCGGAGGACGGCCCGCCGGACGTTTCCGAAAGCCAGGCCTTCAGGGGTGCGAACACGGTATCCGGCAGGAGCCCCGGCGGCCCCGCCGCCCGGCCGCGGAAACGGAAAGGCCGCCAGTGTCGAGAGAAAGGCTGCCGCGGGCCGAAGGACCGATGCAGGGCGTAGAGCAGGATCGCCAGATACGACTTCCCGGTATTGCTCGGGCCGATGAACACGGTGAGCGGCCGCACGGCGACGCTGGCGTTCACGATCGGCCCGAAGTTCTCCACGGCGACGCGGTACTCGGCGTTGCCGGGCGGCTTGGTGCGCTCGTTGCTCGTCATCTCACGCGGCGGGAGGGCCTAGTGAAGGCAGTTTAGCACGCCGGACGCGCCGGTCAGGCCGGTCAGGCCGGCCGGGTACCGCCGCCAGGCAATTTGCTGTCCGCCGCCAGTTCTCTCAGGGCCAGGGCGTACGGCGCCGCGTCGACGCCGTGGGCGCGGGCGGCCGGGGTCTGGGTGGCGAGCGCCGTCGCGGCGCGGCCGCCGAGGGTGGTGTCGGCGGTGAGCCGGGCCAGGCGGAGCAGCACGCGGGCCGCTTCGCAGTTGGCGGTGAACGGCCGCACCCGTTCGCGCAGCAGGCCGACGTCGTCGGGGGTGTGGACGCGGTCGAGGAAGCCGCCGCCGCGCTCGTCCCACAGATGGCGGAGCGCGAACAGCATCAACTCGTGCGCGGCGTCGCGGTACGCCTCGCGGCCGGTCAGCTCGTGGAGGTCGAGGAGCGCCGCGCCCGCCTCCACCTGGTCCGCGAGCAGCCCGCGCACGCCCGCCGCCGCGCCGGCCCGGTGGGCGATGCCGCCGCCCCGTTCCCAGGTGTCCGCCACCACGCGCTCCAGCGCCTCGACGGCGAACTCCAGCAGCGACGAGTCGCCGAGCGTCTCCGCCGCCGCCGCGAAGGCCCGCGCCATCCGCGCCGTGCCGGCGGCGTACACCGCCCGGTCGACCGGGGGCGGCGCGGCGGTCGGCGGGCCGTCCTCCGGCGGCGGCCGGTAGTAGTCCGGGTCGCCCCGCTGGCTGGCGAAGAACCCGGCCCGGCCCGGCGTCGGGTCGGCGAGCGTGCGGCGCACGTAGCCGATCACGCCCGCGGCCCGCTCGAAACAGCCGTCGTCGTCCGACAGGAGAAAGAGGCGCAGCGCGTCCGCGTTGACGTCCAGCAGCTTTTCCGTCGCCGGTTCCGTCCAGTCGCGGCGCGCGCAGTAGCGGAAGACGCCGCCCTCGCGTTCGTCGCAGAGCCCGCCCCGCGCCATGGCCCGCAGCGTTCGTTCGACCACCGCGGCGAACGCCCGCTCGCCGGCGCGGGCGCGGCGCCACGCCAGTTCCAGGGCGGCCGCGCGCACGCGCTTCGCGCCCGCGCCGAAGCCGCCGTGCCGCTCGTCGAAGCGGGCGAGGAGGTGATCGCCCAGCCATCCGTCGACGTCCGGGTCGGGGGCGCCGCCGGGCGGGGCGGGCGGACGCGGCCCGGACGCCGCGGCCCGTTCGGCGATGGCGTTCCGCTGCGCCGCGAACGCGTCGGCGACCCGCGGCAGCAGGTCCCGCATCCGCTCGGCGGTGGCGTAGGTCTCCCCGCCGAGCACCTGTCCGTCCGGCGTCAGGAACGCGGTGGTCGGCCAGGCGCCGAGGCCGTAGCGGTCGCCGACGTCCGGGCGCTCGTCCGCGTCCACCCGGATCGGCACGAACCGTTCGTCGACCAGATCGGCGACGCGCGGATCGGCGTACGCCCCGGCCATCATCGCGGCGGTCGCGGGGCACCAGCGCGCTCCGAGCGCCAGCAGCGCCGGCGCCCGCGCGGCGCGCGCCTCCTCGAAGGCGGGGCGCCCCCACGGCCGCCACTCGACCAGCGAGACCGCCGCCACCCGCAACACCCCTCGATCCGGCGAACGGCCGCCCCGGAGCCGGCTACACCTCGGTGATGTTCGCCTTGACGTCGATGTCGATGCAGCCGGCCACGCTGTTGGCGGCCGGACAGCCGGCCGGGTGCCGCTCGACGGCCCGCTCCGCCGCCTCGCGCTTGCCCTTCGGGACCTTCAGGTCGTAGCGGACGCGGATGCGCGTGATGCGCAGCACCTTGTCGATGGCCTCTACGTCGCCTTCGACGGCGGCGGTGATCCTGTCGGGCGGCGCCGGAATCTCGCGCACCTCCAGTGCGCGTGCCAGGGTGCCGAGCAGTCAACCGCCGACGGCGCCGACCATGTAGTCGAGCGTCGCGGGGACCTCCTCGTCCGGCTCCACCCCGTAGAACTTCTTGATGCCCCCGTGCACGCCGAAGCGGATCGGCGTGTCGAACCCCTCGAGGAACATCTCGCGGATCGGGCCCTTGACCCGATCGATCCGCATGCGGCTGGTGTGCACGACGTCCGGCACGGCCGGCTCCTTTCGCCTCAGGCCGCGGTCTCGCGGCGCCGGGCCTTGCGTGTCCCGTTGCTGCCCGGCCCCCGAATGCTACAATCGGAGACCATGCAAGAGTCAAGAACCGGTGTCGTTTTCGTCGTCTTCGCCGCCGCGCTGCTCCTCGCGGGCAGCGCGCTTCCCGCCGCCGCGCAGGCCCCGGCCTTCCAGGCGGAGGAGGGCCCGGAAGGGGTCCGCAACTACACCCGGGTCGACGCCACCGTCGCCTGCGCGGGCGCGACGCCGGTGGAGGCGCTGGCCGTGCTGCGGGAGCGGGGCTTCAACGCCGTCGTCAACTTCCGCACCGCGGGCGAGCAGGGGGCCGACATAGACGCCAGCCGCGCGGCGGCCGAGGCGGCCGGGCTCAACTACGTCCACCTGCCGTTCCGCACGCCGACCGCCGAGATCGTCGAGTCGTTCCTCGACGCGGTGGCCGAGCCGTCGAACCAGCCCGTCTACATCCACTGCGGCTCCGCCAACCGGGTCGGCGCGATGTGGCTGATCAAGCGGGTCGAGCAGGACGGCTACTCCGTCGAGGACGCGGTGGCCGAGGCCGAGGCGATCGGCCTGCGGAGCGCCCCGCTGAAGAACTTCGCGCTCGAGTACGTCGGCGCGGGTGACTGACGGCTCTCCGGGGGGCGGCCGCGGCGCGGCGGCTCCCGGTGACGCGGCGTCGGCCGGGCAGGCGTCGGCGCGTCTCGGCGACATGGACGCCGAGACGTTCCGGCGCCACGGCCACGCCCTCGTCGACTGGATAGCCGGCTACCTGAACCACGCCGAGCGCTACCCGGTCCTCTCCCGGAACGCGCCGGGCGCGGTGCGCGGCGCCCTGCCCGCCTCCGCGCCCGAGAAGGGCGTCCCGTTCGACGAGACCTTCCGCGACTTCGAACGGCTGATCCTGCCCGGCGTCACCCACTGGAACCACCCGGGCTTCTTCGGCTACTTCGCCATCTCCGGGGCCGCCGCGGGCGTGCTCGCCGAGTTCCTGTCGGCCGCGCTGAACGTGCAGGCGATGCTGTGGCGGACGTCGCCCGCGGCGACCGAGCTCGAAGAAGTGACGCTGGGCTGGCTGCGTCAACTTCTCGGCCTGCCCGACGCGTTCGAGGGCGTCATCTACGACACGGCGTCCATCGCCAGCCTGCACGCGCTGGCCGCGGCGCGGCACCACGCGGCGCCCGACGTGCGGACGCGGGGACTGGCCGGGCGGCCGGACGTCGGCCCGTTGCGCGTCTACGCCTCCGAGCAGGCGCACTCGTCGATGGACAAGGCGGTCATGACCCTCGGCCTCGGCCACGAGGCGCTGGCCCGGGTCCCGGTGGACGCCGAGTTCCGGATGCGGCCCGAGGCGTTGCGGCGGGCCGTCGCCGCCGACCGCGCGCGCGGCGTGACGCCGCTGGCCGTGGTGGCCACGGTCGGCACCACGTCGACCACCAGCGTCGACCCCGTCCCGGCCGTCGCCCGCGTCTGCGAAGACGAGGGGCTGTGGCTGCACGTCGACGCGGCCTACGCCGGCGCCGCGGCCCTGGTCCCCGAGACGCGGGACGCGCTGGCCGGCTGCGAGCGGGCGGACTCGTTCGTGGTCAACCCGCACAAGTGGCTCTTCACGCCGTTCGACCTCAGCGCGTTCTACTGCCGCCGCATGGACGCGCTGCGCGCGGCGTTCGCGCTGACCCCCGACTACCTGCGGACGCCGGAGGAGGGGCGGGTGCGGAACCTGATGGACACCGGCGTGCAGCTCGGCCGCCGGTTCCGCTCGCTGAAGCTGTGGGCCGTCCTGCGCCACTTCGGGGCCGAGGGCATGCGGGAGCGGCTGGCCGAGCACATGCGCCTGGCCCGCGCGTTCGCGGGCTGGGTGGACGAGAGCCCGCACTTCGAGCGGCTGGCGCCGGTCCCCTTCAGCGTCGTCTGCTTCCGGGCGCTTCCGGGCGCTTCCGGGACGAACGGCGCCCGGACGCACCACGAGGCGCTCGACGCCGGGGCCTCCGCCGAAGCGGCCGGGGCCTCCGCCGAAGCGGCCGACGCGCTGAACGAACGGCTGCTCGACGCCGTGAACGCCACCGGCGAAGTCTTCCTGTCCCACACGCGCCTCCACGGGCGCTTCGCCCTGCGCCTGGCCGTCGGGCACGTGCGCACGGAGGAACGCCACGTGCGCCGCGCGTGGGACCTGCTCGCCGAGAAGCTGCGCGCGCTGCGCTGACCGAGCGCTATAATAGGTTGAGGCTCTGAAGCAGGAGTACGATTTCTCGGGCGCTAGGCGTGGCGTGTTCCGTGTCGCCGGCGGGGGGCTCGATCTTCCGGCCGGCCGCGCCGAGCAGGTTTGGCGGAGCCCGCTGGGCCCGCTCGGGCGCTTTGTCGCAGCCGAAGCCTGCAAGACCCTTGACGCCTACCGGGCGCAGCCGCACCTCGTCACGGAACACGCCAACCAGGAATACGACACGGCCCACGGCGGCCATACCCATCGGCAACTGTACGAACTGGTCCAGAACGGCGCGGACGCCTTGTCCCACCAGGGAACCGGACGGAGCATCCTGGTCCGGCTGACCGACCGTTTCCTCTATTGCGCGGATGACGGCAAGCCCATCGACGAAGCGGGCGTCGAGAGCCTGATGTTCGCCCACGTGTCCAGCAAGCGCGGCACGGCGGAGATCGGCAGGTTCGGCATGGGCTTCAAATCCGTGCTTGGCGTTACCGATGCGCCGGAGTTCTACAGTCGATCGGGCAGCATGCGGTTCAACAGGGATCGCGCCGCGGAGCGGATCCGTCGGCATGTATCTGCTGAACGCTGCCCGACGCTTCGGCTGCCGGAGCCGATGGACGCGGAGGCCGAAGCTGCCGACGACAGCGATCTGCGGGAGTTGACGAGCTGGGCGGTCAACATAGTCCGCCTGCCGCTTGCCGAGGGAGCGTTCAAGGACCTGGCGGCGCAAGTGCGGGAGTTTCCGCCGGAGTTCCTGTTGTTCGTGCCGCACGTCCGATACCTGACTCTGGAGTGTGAAGGCGAAGCGCCCCGCGAGTTCACGCTTCGGCGCGATGGAGAGGATCTCCGCTTGGACACCGGCAGCGGTTCGTCCCGGTGGCGGTGCTACGAGACGACACACGCGCTGTCGGAAGACGCCCGGGCGGATCGTCGGACGCCGGACGAAGCGGGGGAGGTGCAGATTGCCTGGGCAGCGCCGGTCGATGACTTGTCCGGCCCCGGACGTTTCTGGGCTTTCTTTCCCACGCGGACCGCCAGCCTGCTTCCCGGCATACTGAACGCGCCGTGGAAGACGAACGAGGATCGGCGGAACCTGCTTGCCGGCCCCTACAACGACGAGCTGATCGATGCGGCGGCGAACATGGTAGCCGATGCGCTGCCGTCGCTCGCGACGTCGACGGATCCGGTGAGGCGCCTCGACGCCCTGCCGCGCCGGGACGAAGCCGGTGACGGTGAGCACGGCGAGCGGCTTCGCAAGCGCCTCGTCGCCGCGCTTGGCGGATGAAAGGTCGGGCCGGAAGAATCACGCCCCGCTCCCGCCCCAGCGCGCGCTGGTCCAGACCTCGGGGCGCAGCAGGGCGAGCACCGTCACCACCTCCAGGCGCCCGATCCACATGGCCGCGGTCAGCGTCAGCTTGCTGGCCGGATGCAGCCCAGCGTAGCTGGACATGGGGCCCACGTCGCCCAGGCCGGGGCCGATGTTGCCCAGCGTGCCGGTCGTGGCGGTCACCGCGGTCTCCATGTCCGCCCCCAGGCCGATGACCACCGCCGCGCAGATCGCGAAGATCAGCACGTAGAAGAGGAAGAACACCAGGACCGAGCGGATGACCTCTTCGGGCACGACCTTTCCGCCGAGCTTCACCGGCAGGACGCCCCGCGGGTGGAGCGTGCGCCGCAGCTCGAGGAGCGTGAAGCGCCCCACGAGCATGTGCCGCAGCACCTTCGGCCCGCCCGCGGCCGAGCCGGCGCAGCCGCCGATGAACATCACCGCTAGCAGCACGAGCTGGGTCCGGCCGCTCCACAGCTCGAAGTCGGCCGTGGCGTAACCGGTGGTGGTCAGGATGGACAGCACCTGGAACACCGCCCGGCGCAGCGGCGCGCCGTCGCCCTCGACGCTCCACAGGAGCACGGCGAGGACCGCCGCCGCCGCCGCCGCGATGCCGGCGTAGGCCCGGAACTCGTCGTCGCGGAACAGCGCGCCGGGGCGTCCGAACAGCGCCCGGTACTGCAGCGCGAAGTTGGCCCCGGCCAGGAACATGAAGCAGCAGACGATCCACTCGACGGCGGCGCTGTCGTAGCCCATGATCGATTGCGGATGGGGCGAGAAACCGCCCGCCGCCAGCGTCGTCATCGCGTGGCAGACCGCGTCGAACCACGGCATGCCGGCCCAGCCGAGGGCGATTGCCTCGGCCGCGGTCAGGCCCGCGTAGAGGCGCCAGAGCGACGCCGCGGTCTCGCGGATCTGCGGGGCCAGCTTCTCCTCGGTCGGCCCCGGCGCCTCGGCCGCGAACAGTTGCCGGACGCCGTCGGCGAGCCGCGGCAGGACCGCCACGACCAGGGTGATGACCCCCATGCCGCCGATCCACTGGGTCAGCGCGCGCCAGAAGAAGAGCCCCCGCCCCGGCGCTTCGAAGTCGGTCAGGATCGTGGCGCCGGTGGCGGTGATGCCCGACATCGCCTCGAACAGCGCGTCGACGACGCCGAACCCGGACCAGAGGAACGGGATGGCGCAGAGGAAGGCGAACAGCAGCCAGACGCCGGAGACGACCGACAGCGCCTCGATGCGGCGCAGGTCGTCGTCGGCGCCCCGCGCGGCGCCGACCAGCGCCTGCCCGAGGCCGGCGGCGACGGCGCCGCCGAGCAGGAAGCCCGGGACGTCGGCCCATTCGCCGTAGAACGCGGCCACCAGCGCCGGGGCGGCGAACGCGGCGCCGAAGGGCCGGCAGATGCGGCCCGCGACCTGGGCGATGCTGGAGAGGCGCATGGCGGGAAACTAACACGCGGCCGCGCCGTCGGCGGCCGGTCTACCCGCGGGCGAACAGGTCGCGGACGCCGCGGACCGCGGCCTCGGTGCAGCAGACGAGCAGGCGGTCGCCGGCCTGCACGCGGTCGTCGCCGCGCGGGACGAGGACGTCGCCGGCGCGCAGCAGGGTGCCGATGATGGAGTCCCGCGGCAACCCGAGGTCCCTGACCGCGGTCGGCGGGAACGACGCCGGGGCGGTCAGCTCCACCAGACGGGCCTGGCCCTCCTGCAGGATGGCGAGCAGACTCGCGCGCCCGCCGTCTATCTGGTGGACCACCGAGGTCACCGCCGCCCCGCGCGCCGACAGCGCCACGTCGATGCCGACGCGCTCGAACAGGCGGTGGTTGGCCGGCTTGCTGACGCGGGTGATCACCTTGCGGACGCCGAGCTGCCGCCCGAGCAGCGAGGCCAGCAGGTTGCGCTCGTCGTTGTCGATGACCGAGACCAGGACGTCGCTCCGGCCGATGTCCTCGGACTCCAGCAGTTCCAGGTCGGTCCCGTCCCCGTGGAGGATCAGGGCGCGGCCGAGCGTCGCCGCCAGCATCTCGCCGCGCGCGCGGTCCCGTTCGATGACGCGCAGCCGCACGCCCTCGGCGCGTTCGAGGTGCTGCGCGAGCCGGTAGCCGACGTCGCCGCCGCCGATGATCGTCACGAGCTGCGACGCCGCGTCGCCGGCGCCGGGCGCCATCAGCGCGCGGACCCGCGCCATGCCCGCGCGGTTGCCCATCAGGACCACCCGGTCGCCGGCCGCCAGGCGCGTCTCGCCGTGGGGGATGGCCGTGGACGCCTCGTGCTTGACGGCGATGATGACCACGCCCGCGGGCAGCGCGAGCGACGCCACGGGCGGTCCGGCCAGCGCCGACGCGGCGTCGAGCCGGTACTCCAGCAGCTCGATGCGGCCGCCGGCGAACGCCTCGGCGTCGGTCGCCCCCGGCGCCATGATGATGCGTTCGATGTCGGCCGCCAGCTCCGCCTCCGGCCAGATGATCTCGTCGATGCCGAAGTGCTGGCGCAGGCCGCCGGCGCCGCCGGTCAGCAGGTCTTCCCGCGTGGCGAAGCAGATCGTCCGCGGCTTGCCCAGCCGGTTGCCGAGGGCGCAGGCGACGATGTTGACCTCGTCGAGCTGCGCCGCGGCGATGAGCAGCTCGCAGCGCTCGATGCCCGCCCGCCGCAGCACGTCGGGGTTGGCGCCGCTGCCGGGGACGAACTCCGCGTCGGCGTCGGTGAAACGCTCGCCGGCCAGGGGGTCGGAATCGACGACGAAGACGTCGTGCGCCGCGCCGAGGGCCCTGGCCAGCGGGTACCCGATGGCCCCGCCGCCGATGATGATGACGTGCATCCGCAACCGCGCCGGCGCCGTCTGCCGCCCGCCGGCTCCGCGATCCTACTCCCGCGGGCGGGCCGCGCGGGACGGCCCGCCCGCCCGGCCGGGTATACTCCCGGCCCATGGACGCCGCCACCCTGTCGCTCGGCGCGCTGGCGATCGCCATCGTGGTCAGTTGCACGATCCGGCTGCACGTCGGATTCCTCGCCATCTCGCTCGCGTGGGTCGTCGGCGTCTACCTCGCCGACATGAGCGCCGCCGAGGTGATGAGCGGCTTCCCGACCCGGCTGTTCCTGACCCTGGCCGGCGTCACGCTGCTCTTCTCGCAGGCACAGGCCAACGGCACGCTCGATCTGATCGCCCACAAGGCCGTCGAGTTCTGCCGCGGCAACGTCGGCGTCATGCCGATGATGTTCTTCCTGCTCTCGTTCGTGCTGGCGTCGATCGGCCCCGGCAACATCGCCTCGACCGCGATCATCGCGCCGATGGGCATGGCGGTGGCGGGCCAGGTCGGGGTCCCGGCCTTCCTGATGGCGATCATGATCGGCAACGGCGCCAACGCGGGGTCGCTCTCGCCGATCGCGCCGACCGGGGTCATCGTCAACGGCGTGATGGACGACATCGGCCTCGGCGGCAACGAGATGCTGACCTACGTCAACAACATGATGGCGCACGTCGTCATCGCCTTCGGCGCCTACTTCCTGTTCGGCGGCTGGCGGCTGCTGGGGCGCACCCACGCCGGCGCGGTCGAGGTGCCGGGCGCGGGCGGCGGGCCGTCGGCGTCCGCGGTCTTTGAACGGCGCCACTGGATCACGATGGGCGTCATCGCGGCGCTGCTGGCCGGCGTCATCCTCTTCGACGTCGACGTCGGACTCGGCGCGTTCGGCTGCGCGGTCGTCCTGGCGCTGCTCCGGGCGGGCGACGAGACCGAGGCCATCAAGCTGATGCCGTGGCGCGTCATGATGATGGTCTGCGGCGTCACCGTCCTCGTCTCCGTGCTCGACGAGACCGGCGGCCTGGAGCTGTTCACCCGCGTGCTCGCCGGCGTGTCGACCGCCAACACGGTGACCGCGGTCATGGCGTTCACCACCGGGTTCATCTCCATCTACAGCAGCACGTCGGGCGTCGTGCTGCCGGCGTTCCTGCCCACCGTGCCGGGCCTGGCGGAGCAGGTGGGCGGCGTCGCGCCGCTGGCCGTCGCCTCGGCGATGAACGTCGGCGCGCACCTCGTCGACGTCTCCGCCCTCTCCACCCTCGGCGCGCTGTGCATGGCGTCGGCCGCCCGGCACGAGGACAGCCGCGCGCTCTTCAACAAGCTGATGGCGTGGGGCCTGTCGATGACCGTCGTCGGCGGCTTCACCTGCTGGCTGCTGTTCACGGTGCTGCGGATCGGGATCGAGTGAACCGGGCGGTTCCCGGCCGCGCGGCGGGTCGAGACTGGAATGAACGTCGGCTCCATCGTCCGCTGCCGGAACCGCGACTGGGTGCTGCTGCCGAGCGACGATCCGGAAGTCCACCGGCTGCGGCCGCTCACCGGCGGGACCGACGACGTCGTCTCCGTACACCGGGGACTCGCGAACCTGATCGGCTCCGACCTGCCCGAGGAACGTCCGCGGCCGGCGGCCTTCCCGCCCCCGGCCGCCGAGGACGTGACGGACGCGGCCGGCGCGTCAGCACACGACGGGACAGATCGTGAGCGCCCCGCCGGTGCCGGCCTGGGAGGGGCTCGCCGCGGCCGTGCGCGCGCCGCGGCCGTTCGGGAATGACCGGCCTCGGCCAGCCCCGCATGGGCTCATGGGTTCAACGGGTGCACGTCAGATTTGTGGAGGTGCCCCGGTCAGGCAGCTCTCCGCTCCCAGAAGTCTTCGAAACGTCCGCTGAGCTGGCAGCATCGGAGGGCGATGATGGCGTTGGCTCCGGCGAGGGTCCATCTCATTCCGGCGCGCTTGAGCCTGTCACCGACCACGTGCTTGCATCCGGCCTCGACGACCCCCGAGGCGACGCAGAGTCCTCTCGCCCGGAAGCGCGGATAGCGCATCCGGTGGCGGTTGCGTACGAGGTATTCGATGCACCGGCGGGCCTCGTCGGAGGTCTTGGCGTGGGTCCGCAGTTCGGCCACGATCTTGCGCAGCCGCCCGTTGTCCAGCTCGTGATGGCGCTGCCGGGCCCAGGCGTCGGCTTCGTCGGTTCCGGCTCCGTGGAGGGCCTTGGCGGCGTCGGACAGATATTGCTTGGCGTGGTAGATGTCGACGATTTCGATGGCGTCGGGAAACTGCTCGCCGGCCAGATTCCAGATCCAGTTGGCGCCGTCTCCGAGGACGACCTGGCGGGTCGCGGTGTCGAAGCCTCGCCGTTGGGTCTCGCGAGAGACGCGCTGCGCGAAGGGGGGCGTCTGCGGGTCGGTGTCGCGGCTGGCGGCGCTCTCGACGGCGGCGTTGTAGCTGACCGAGCCGGGGTCGCGTACGGGCCTGCCGTCGTCGTCGCGGGCTTCGGCGGTCCAGACGACGGCCAGCTTGACCTCGCGGGTCCTGGCCGTGTCGTCGGGCTGCTTTCCGCGTCGGCCTTCGACCTCGGAAGGGCGCACCGGCACGCCGGTGCCGTCCAGCCCCAGGTACATCGTCGGCGCGGGGGCGGGCGCCGCCTCGGTCACGGCGCGCTCGTCGTCGGCGACCTCGCGTCCCAGGGCTTCGGCGGTGCGTTCGACCTGCTTGGCGTCGATCGGCACTCCGGCCAACGTCCCCAGCAGTTCGTCCGCCTTGGCGAAGCTGACCTCGGCCGCCACCAACCCGACCATCCGCGTAGCGCCGGGTGACAGCGACGTCTCTTGCAGGCCCAACGCCCGGTCGCGTGGACTCCACCCCGACTGGCAGGCGTCGCAGTGGTACCAGGCCCGTTCCAGCCGCAACGGGCCCAGCACGCTCCGGAAGGTCTTCGCGCGGCGGCCGACGTAGCGCGCCGTTTGTCCGCAGGCGCAGGGCGCCGCCGGGCCGTCGTGGTCGCTTCGGTCCGCGTTCAGCCGCTCCTCCACCGCCCGCGCGGCGAGGGCGAGCACCTTGCGGCGGACCGCCTGCTCCAGAGCCTCGAAATCCTGCTCGTCGGCCGCGCCCGGCGCTACGAGAGCGTCGATTTCCGCGCGGACCTCGGTCCTGAGAGCTTCCTCGAAGCCCCCTTTTTCACCGCCCCGGCGGTCTGTTCGGAACCGGCCGCCAGACGCGCTTCGCTCAGCGCCGTGCTCACCGCCACCAGCTCCTTCGTCAACTGCCGGAAGCGCCGATGTTCCGCGATCCGCGCCCGCGTCTCCGCTTCCGCATGCGCCGGGATGATCCGCGTCACCGTCTTGCCGTTCTCGTGCCGCGTCAACGACAGCACCGGACCGTGCCCCGGATCGCCAGGCCGCGCGCAGCGGCAACCCGACTTGCCGCAGCGACGGTAACGCGCCGTCAGCGAACCGGCGCGCATCTCGCCCACCGACGCGAGCTGGTCGAGCACCTGCGCGCGCCGCCGTTCCAACGTGCTGATCTTCTGCGTCTCGGACAGCATCGGGACCTCCTTCCACCACCAACAGCCCGCCTTGCTGGCAGATCTCGGACGATCCCGACCGGCTCTACACCCCCGAACGACACCCCTCATTTTGTTGACGTGCACCCGGGTTCAACGCCGTCGCAGACTTGCTGTGCAGACTTGCTGTAATGCTGCTCTGCAATCGCCGCCACCATGTGAGCAGCAAGCACCGGAAGGGCGTCCAGTGCAGCCGTGTCGCCCACCGCGGCCCCGTGGCGGGCCGTGCAACGCGTACGATTGCCCGGGACTTCGCCCGGCGCGTTCGACGCTTCCCGTGCCGCCAGCCGTCCGCCTCGGCCGCGAGCACGATGCGTGCGCACGCCACCGCGTCCGCTCCGGGGTCGTGGTGCCGCAGCGGGATGTCGAGCCGCCGGCAGACATCGGGCAGTTTCGTGGGGCGGATTCCCCACCGCGCCCGGGCGATCTGCACGGTACAGGCAAACTTCATCGGCGGCGGGCGCAGCCGGTACCGGGCGCAGCAAGCGTGCAGGACGCTCCGGTCGAACGGCGCGTTGTGGGCGGCGACGAAGACTGCGTCGGCGAGCCAGGCACGGAACGTCGGCCACAGCTCGGCGAAGGTCGGTGCGCCGCGGACGTCCTCCCAACCCAGGCCATGAAGGTCGGTGAACGTAAACAGTCCGGACGGCGGCCGGATCAGGTAGGTCCGCGAGAGGACGACGCGGCCGCCGCACCCGGCAGCCACACCGACCGCGCAGGCGCTGTCGCGCCGGGCGGTGGCCGTCTCGAAGTCGATCGCGACGAAGGTGGGCATGCGTGGGTGGCGGCGGTCCCGCGACCGGGCACGCGCGCCGTCCGTGCCGCAAGACGATCGAATACTACAATTCCCGCGTGGACGCTTGGGGAAAGTTCGACGGATCGTCGCAGGTGAGAACCTTTGAGGGATTCCCCGCGCTCGCGGGGATGGACCCCGGACGGATTATCCCAGGTTGCCTGAGATGATGGATTCCCCGCGCTCGCGGGGATGGACCCTCAGCGGCCGGCGGAGGAGGCCACCAGGATTCGGATTCCCCGCGCTCGCGGGGATGGACCCGGCGGACTGGCGGGACGAGTCTGGAGGGCTTGGGATTCCCCGCGCTCGCGGGGATGGACCCTCCGAGGAGGCCCCGATGCCCGCGACCCCCCAGGATTCCCCGCGCTCGCGGGGATGGACCCGCTGCTGGCCCGATACACCCGTCTGCTCGGTCGTCGCCGGCAGAACCGTTGCCGCCACAACGTATTGACCGGACAGGCCCGAACGGCTAATTTGAGAGGACGATGACGGAGCACGCCGCGCCGTGCCGGCTCGGAGATCCGATGGCGTTCAGCGACACGCTTGCGCCCGAAGAATACTTCAAGTATTGGCCGGACCACGACCCCGGCCACATGAAGAGGAACAGCGAGGCGGTCGCCCGCCGTCTGATCTCGAGCTGCGCGGGGTGGCCGCGGCGGCCGACGCCGTCGGAGTTCTACGATGCCGTACGGGCCGGGACGCCGACACGGCGAGAGCGGACGCTGATGTCCATGTGGGCCGTCGAAGCCAGCTCGCTGGACCTGTTCGACGCGTGGGGAGAACATGTGTACACCTGGCGAATGCTGGTAAGGGCGCTGCATCGCGCCGGGCCCCTCGACGCGTATCTCCGGTTCAGGGAACTGAACCGGATGGCCATGGTGGAGTCATACGACGGAGTGACGCTGTGGAACGGTTGAGACTGCCGGCTCCAGCCGACAGCATGTGGAGACTGACGGCCGGGAGACTGCACGACGCAATGGAGCATCTGCCGGCAGGACGACCCGTCTTCAGGTTGGGCGGCGGGACGATGCTGGCCGCGCGATGGAGCCACCGGAGAAGCACCGACATCGATCTGACGGTGCCGGACGGAACGAATATGGCGGAAGCGCGCCGGCTGCATGGACACGAAATCCGCGAGGCGATGACAGCCGCGGGCGCTGGACGAGTAGCATTGACGGAGAAGCACTTCGTGTTCGAGTTCACGATCGGAAAGGTGGAGATCACGGAAGCCGATCCCCGGCCGGGAGTTGGAACGGAACGCGTGGAATGCGACGGATTTCCGATAGACAGCATGTCGACGACACAGATCATGCGAGGCAAGCTGGAACGATCCCTGAAGCACGAGCCGCCAGCTCGTGACCTGCTTGACGTAGCGGTCGCTCGGGAGGTCGATCCAGCAGCGCTGGAGGCCGCGGTGAACATGCTCGGTCATGAGAGACAGCGCCTGGTGATTGGCCGCTGGAGAGAGGCGACGTACCGAGTGGACAAGGAGGCGCCTGAAACACTTCACGGCGTGAAGGACGAGTACAAGCGTTTCACGCGGAACCTCTGTAGCCACGCAATAAAGAGCTTCGAGGACTCACTGTACGTCGCTTCCGGAATAGAGCGAGAGGGTGACGACATCTCCATCACGACAAGAACGTTGCTCGACAGACGAACCAGAAAAACGACGCCGGAAGGACTTCACGGCGTCCTGGAAGCATCCGGAATGAACGAGTATCTGAAGAGCCACGGCCCGAGCCAGGTTGAAGTCGAACACAGGATGCAAGTCGTGTTGACTGACAAGAGAGTCGAATACACGGCGCTGACGACAGGATCGTCGCCCGCCGCCTGAACGACCAAGGGCGTTCAAGACAACCGACCCCCGGCCGGAGAACGCGAGGAGGCCGTTCGCGTTGAGACGAACACGGCGCCGCTCCGCGGATTCGAAACGGGCGGCGGCGCCGGCCGCGCGTCAGCGGCCGGCCGGTCCTTCCAGCACGTCGGCGGGCGTCCCCGAACGCAGTGCGCGGCCGGCGTCGAGCACTATCGCCCAGTCGGCGAGCCGCCGCACCTCGTCGGCCGCGTGCGAGACGTAGATCATCGGGGTGCCGAGCTCGCCGCGGACCCGTTCCAGGTTCAGCGGCCGGCCGGTCCTTTCAGCACGTCGGCGGGCGCCCCCGAACGCGCCGCGCGGCCGGCGTCGAGCACGATCACCCAGTCGGCGAGCCGCCGCACCTCGTCGGCCGCGTGCGAGACGTAGATCATCGGCGTGCCGAGCTCGTCGCGGACCCGCTCCAGGTACGGCAGGATCCGGTCGCGCAGGCCGGCGTCGAGCGCGGCGAGCGGCTCGTCGAGCAGGAGCAGGTCGGGATCGGTCATCAGGGCGCGCGCGAGCGCGACGCGCTGGCGCTCGCCCCCGGACAGGTCGTCCACCGCGCGCGGCAGGAGCGTGTCGATCTCCAGCAGCTCGAGTACCGACGTCCGGCGGGGCTCCGGCTCCCGGGGGTCGGCATCGCGCGCCCGGCCGGCGGCGCGCGCCCGGCCCCCGCCCGTCCCCCCGGGGCCGTCCCCGCGCGCCCGGCCGCCCGTCCCCGCGCGCCCGGCCCCCGCCGGGCCGCGCGCGCCGTAGAACACGTTGCGCCGGACGTCGAGATGCGGGAACAGCGCCAGGTCCTGCGGCACGTAGCCGACCCGGCGGTCGTGGACGGGCACGTCGACCCCGCGCCGGGAGTCGAACAGCACGCGGCGGCCGACGCGGATCAGGCCCTCGTCGGGACGGCGCAGGCCGGCGACGGCGTCCAGCGCGGTGGTCTTGCCCGCGCCGGACGGTCCGAACAGCGCCACCGTGCGCGCCGGGACGGTCTCCCGCAGATCGAGCGTGAACGCGCCGGCGCGAAGCCGGACGTCCATCACCATCGCCGCGGACGCGCCGCCGGCGGCGCCGGGGTCCGGGGGCGGTTCGGGCCGGGGACCGCCGCTCACGACGCCGTCCCGAGACGGTTCGAGACGTAGACCGCCGCGAAGCCGATGGCCACCGCCGCGGCGATCAGCGTCATCGCCGCGGCGTCGCGGCCGAGCTCGGCGTTGCGGTAGATGGCGACCGACAGCGTGCGCGTCCCGGGCAGCGCGCCGGCGAGCATGACGGTGGCCCCGAACTCGCCGATCGCCCGGGAGAAGCCGAGCACCGCCCCGGCCGCCAGGCCGCGCCGGGCCAGCGGCAGGCTGACGGTCCAAAAGACGCGCCAGGGCCGGGCGCCCAGCGTGGCGGCGATCTCCTCGCAGCGCCGGTCCGCCTGCTCGAACCCGGCCCGGGCCGCCCGCACCAGCAGCGGGAGGCCCATCACGGCCATGGCCGCCACCACCGCCTTCCAGGTGAAGACGACGTCGATCCCCAGGGGTTCGAGCAGGGCGCCGAGCGGGCCGCGCCGCCCGAAGAGCTTCAGCAGGATCAGGCCGGTCGCCACCGGCGGCACGACGAGGGGCAGCGCGACGAGGGCCTCCAGCACGGTTCGGCCGGGGAACTCGCGCCGGGCGAGCAGCCACGCGAGGGCGACGCCGGGCGGCAGCATCACGAGCGTGGCCACCGCCGCCATCAGCACGGTGAACCCGGTGACCTGCAGCAGCTCCCCGGTCACGGCGCGCTCTCCGCGTCCGGCCCGCCGCCGGCCGGCGGCGGGAGGAAGCCGGCCTCGGCGAAGCGGCGCCGCGCGCCCGCGCTCCGCAGGTGTTCGAGGAAGCGCGCCGCGTCCGCCGGGTTCGGCGCGTCGCGGGCGACCGCGGCCGGATAGACGATGGCGGGGCCGTCCGCGAGCGGCACGGTGAACGCGGTGACCGCGCCCGCGGAGGTCCGCGCGTCCGTGCGGTAGACGATCCCGGCGTCGACCGCGCCCGCCTCCACCGCGCGCAGGGCCGCCCGCACGGAGCGGGCCGGGGCGATCCGGTCCCGGAGCGGCTCCCACAGCCCCAGCGACTCCAGGTAGCGGCGGGCGTAGACGCCGGCCGGCGACGCCTCGGGATCGCCGAGGGCGATGCGCCGGATCGCCGGGTCCGCGAGATCCCGCGGCCCGGCCACCGCGCCCGCCCGGTCGGACGGCGCGACGATCACGAGCTGGTTCGAGAGCAGGTCCACCCGCCGCGCCGCGTCGATGCGGCCCGCCGCCGCCGCGCGGTCCATCTGCCGCCGGTCGGCGCTGATGAAGACGTCCACCGGCGCGCCCTCGATGATCTGCGACGCGAGCGCCTGCGATCCGCCGACGTTCAGCCGGACGCGGACGCCCCGCTGCTCCTCGAACCGGTCCGCGGCGGCGTCGATCGCCTCGGAGAGGCTGGCCGCGGCGGACACCAGCAGGGTGGGCCGCTCGGCGCCCCCGCCGCCCGCTCCGCAGCCGGCGGCGAGCGCGGCGGCCAGCGCGGCCGGCACGAGCGGAGAGGTTCCCTGCATGGCTTCCAGCTCCCGGTGGAAGGGATGATTCAATAGCATTTCACGTGATTCGGCAAACGATTCCGTACGGAACGCGCGGCTGGCGCGGTCGCCGCGGGCTCCGGCTCCCATCGCCGCCGACCCGCGCCGCCGGGAGCCCGGCGGTCGCTCCGGGCCCCGTCCTTCGGTATGCTTTTAGCGGCGCGGGCGCGAGGCCCGCGTCGAGGAGGGACGATGCTGTTCGCCAATCCAGCCAGTCTTCGGCTCCCCGCCGCGGCCGAGGCGCTGCCGGGCCGCGACGAGCCGCTGCCGGCGCCGGCGGGGCACTTCGTGCACGGGCGGCCGATCGCGCCGCCGTTCCCGGAGGGGACCCGTAGCGCGATCTTCGGCCTCGGTTGCTTCTGGGGCGCCGAGCGGATCTTCTGGCGGCTCGAGGGCGTCTATTCGACGGCCGTCGGCTACGCCGGCGGGTTCACGAAGAACCCGACCTACGAGGAGGTGTGCAGCGGGCGGACCGGCCATTCCGAAGTCGTGCTCGTGGTCCACGATCCGCGGGTCGTCGACTTCGAGCGTCTCCTGCAGGTCTTCTGGGAGAGTCACGATCCGACGCAGGGGATGCGGCAGGGCAATGACGTCGGGACGCAGTACCGCTCGGTGATCTTCGTGGACGGCGCCGAGCGGCTGCGCGCCGCCGAGGCGTCGCGGGACGCCTACCAGCCGGGCCTGACCGCGGCCGGCTACGGCCCGATCACGACCGAGATCCGCGCGGCGCCGCCGTTCTACCACGCCGAGGAGTACCACCAGCAGTATCTGGCGAAGAACCCCGGCGGCTACTGTGGACTCGGCGGCACCGGCGTCGCCTGCCCGCGGCCGGCGGAAGCGCACCCGGCCTGACGGAGCCGCCGCCCGCGCGCGGGCTCCCGTGTGTCTGGCCTGCGCCGGATCCGGGTCGTACGGGAGCCGCCGCCCGCGCGCGGGCTCCCGCCAGGCGCTCGGCCTGCCGCCCTCGGTGGGGAAGGAGCCGCCGCCCGCGCGCGGGCTCCCGCAGCACGAGTGGACGGCGCGAGAGTACGTGCCAGGAGCCGCCGCCCGCGCGGGCTCCCGGCCCCCCGGCCGGCCGCGGGCGTCGACGACGTCCCGCCGCCCGCGCGCGGGCTCCCGCGGGCCGGCGGTCGGGCCGATAGATCGGACGGGCGCATGGCGGGCCACTGCTCATGATCGACTGGACCGCGTACCAGGCGGTGCTCTTCGACCTCGACGGCGTGCTGACCGCCACCGCCCGGCTCCACGCCGCGTCGTGGAAGCGGACGTTCGACGACTACCTGCGCGGCCGGGCGTCCGCGCGCGGCGAGCCGTTCCGGCCGTTCGAGATGCCGGGCGACTACGCGCGCTTCGTCGACGGCCGGCCGCGCTACGACGGGGTGCGGACCTTCCTCGCCTCGCGCGGCGTCACGCTGGACGACGGCGCGCCGTCGGACCCTCCCGAGGCCGCCACCGTCCGCGGTCTCGGCAACCGCAAGAACGCCCTGTTCGGCGACCTGCTGGCCCGCGAAGGCGTCGAGGTCTACGACGGGTCGCTGGCGGTGGTGCGGCACCTGCTGCGCCACGGCGTGCGGGCCGCCGTCGTCTCTTCGAGCCGGAGATGCGAGGCCGTTCTGCGCGCGGCGAAGATCGCCGACCTGTTCGAGCTGCGCATCGACGGCCAGGAGGCCGCCCGGCGGGGACTGCCGGGCAAGCCCGCGCCGGACACCTTCGTCTACGCGGCGCGGACGCTGGGCGTGGCCCCGCCGCGGGCGGCCGTCGTCGAGGACGCCATCGCCGGCGTCGAAGCCGGCCGGGCCGGGGGGTTCGGTCTGGTCGTCGCGATCGATCGCACGGGCGAGCGGGACGCGCTCGCCGGCGCCGGCGCCGACCACGTGGTCGACGACCTCGGCGGCACGTTGCGGGGCGGGGACGGCCCCCGGAGGCCGGCCGGCGATGGGTGACCGCCGCCGCCGGCATCCCCCCGCGGAGATCTACCCGCACGAGCCGTGGCGTCTGGTCGAGACGCGCTTCGACGAGGGGCACCTGGCCGCCGCCGAGTCGCTGTTCGCCACCGCCAACGGCTACCTCGGTATGCGGGGCACGTGCGACGAAGGGCAGCCGGTGGCGCACAGCGGCACCTACGTCAACGGCTTTCACGAGACGTGGCCGATCGTCTACGGCGAGGAAGCCCACGGCTTCGCCAAGCTCGGCCAGACCATCGTGGACGTGCCGGACGCCAAGATCATCCGCCTGTACGTCGACGACGAGCCGTTCCACCTGCCCACCGCGACCCTGGAGCGGTTCGAGCGGGCGCTCGACATGCGCGCCGGCACGCTCGATCGGCAGCTCGTCTGGGCGCATTCCTCGGGGCAGCGCGTCTCCATCCGGTCGCGGCGCCTCGTGTCGCTGGAGCACCGGCATCTGGCCGCGATCGAGTACGAAGTGACGCTGCTGGCGAACGACGCGCCCGTCGTCATCGTGTCCGAGGTGCTCGACGACGGGCGCGCCCCGCGCGCCAACCAGGACCCGCGCACCCGGCAGTTCGGCTGCGAAGTGCTCGATGCGCGGGCGCGCCGCGCGTCGGGCGCGCGGGTGGTGCGCGGCTACGCCACGAAGTCGAGCGGGATGACGCTGTCGTGCGCCGTCGATCACGTGATGCGGACCGAGTGCGCGTTCGGCGTCGAGTCCTCGACCGACGAGTCGGCCGGGCGCGTGGTCTACAGCATCGACGGCACGGTGGGGACCCGCATCCGCCTGGCCAAGTACGTCACGTACCACTCGTCCCGGCGGCCCCAGGTGGAAGAGCTCTGCCAGCGCGCCGAGCGGGTCCTCGATCGGGCGGTGAAGCGCGGGTTCGCGGACCTGCTTGCCAGCCAGAGGCGCTTTCTCGACGACTTCTGGGAGCGCAGCGACGTGGAGGTGCGCGACAACCCGGAGTGGCAGCAGGCCATCCGCTTCAACCTGTTCCACATGTGCCAGGCCACGGCGCGGGCCGAGGGGGTCGGCGTGCCGGCCAAGGGCCTGACCGGGCCCGGTTACGAAGGGCACTATTTCTGGGACACCGAGATCTACGTGCTGCCGTTCCTCACGTACACGAAGCCGCGCATCGCGCAGAACCTGCTCCGGCAGCGGCACGTCTTCCTGGACGAGGCGCGGCGGCGCGCGCAGGAGGTCAACCAGCGCGGGGCGCTGTTCCCGTGGCGCACCATCAACGGCAACGAGGCGTCCGCCTACTACGCGGCGGGGACGGCGCAGTACCACATCAACGCGGACGTCGTGTACGCGCTCCGCAAGTACGTCGACGCCACCGGGGACCGGGACTTCCTCAAGGAGGTGGGCGCGGAGATCCTGGTCGAGACGGCCCGCCTGTGGGTCGACCTCGGCTTCTTCGGCCGCCACGACGGCAAGTTCCGGATCAACGGGGTGACTGGGCCGGACGAATACAACACCGTCGTCAACAACAACCTCTACACCAACCTGATGGCGCGCGAGAACCTGTGGTACGCCGTGGAGACCATCCGCGCGCTGTCGGAAGGCGACCCCCGGCGGTACGCCGGGCTGGTGCGCGACACCGGGCTCGCGCCCGGCGAGATCGACGAGTGGCGGCGGGCCGCCGACGAGATGTACCTGCCGTACGACGAGCGCGACGGCGTGCACCTGCAGGACGATTCCTTCAAGGACAAGGAGGACTGGGACTTCGCCGACACGCCCGCGGACAGGTACCCGCTGCTGCTGCACTACCACCCGCTCGTGATCTACCGCCACCGCGTCGTCAAGCAGGCGGACGTCGTGCTGGCGATGTTCCTGCTCGGGCACGAGTTCTCCCACGACCAGAAGCGGCGCAACTTCGTCCACTACGACCGCCTGACGACGCGCGATTCGTCGCTGTCGTGCTCCATCGAGAGCATCATCGCGGCCGAGGTGGGGGAGACGGACAAGGCGTTCAACTATTCGATCGACGCGGGGCTGATGGATCTGGCCGACGTGGCCGGCAACGTGCAGGACGGGTGCCACGTCGCGTCGATGGGCGGGTTCTGGATGACCCTCATCTACGGCTTCGCGGGGATGCGGGACACCGGCGGCCGCATCAGCTTCGCGCCGCGGGTGCCCGAACGCCTCGGCGGCCTGCGCTTCCCGCTGCGAATCCGCGGGCAGCGCCTCGAGGTCGACCTGACCCCGGCGTCGGCCACCTACACCCTGAAGGGGGAGGCGCCGCTGACCATCGCCCACGAGGACGAGCTGGTGGAGCTGGTCCCCGGCGTTCCGAGCACCCGCGAGGTGCGGCCGTGGCCGCAGGCCGGCGGCGCCGCGCCGGCCGCGGTCGCTTCCGGCGCGGGGGGCGCCGCCGGCGGGCCGCCGTGAACGTGAACGCGGCGGACCCGCCGCGAACCCGGTCCGAGGGGCGCTATCGAACGGTCTGCAGTTGGTTGTCCACCCGCAGGACGCCCTGCGTCTGCCCGACGATGCGCTGCATCTCCAGGTATTCGATGCGGCTCTGCACGTAGCCGACCAGGGTGACCACGCTGTTGTTCACGATGATGTGGAACGGCGGGTTGGTCATCGACGCGAACCGCTCGAAGTGCTCGCTGCGGGCGAGCTGCCGGCCGATGGCGTTCCGCAGCCGGTCGTCCGAGCTGCTGGGGGAGAGCGGCGTCAGGTTCACGCGGACGTCCTGCACCCCGCGCACCTTGGCGATGCGCTCGAACAGCTCGCCCGCCTTGTCGCGCTCGGGCGTCACCTGTCCGAAGAGGGTCACGACGCCGTCGTCGATGCGCCCGTCGATGTAGTCCCAGACCCGATAGTGCGGATAGCGCTGGATGGCGCGGCTCACGTCCTCGACCAGCGTTTCCTGGTCCTCCTGCACCGGCACCTCGATCTCGCTGACCACCGTGCCGACGCCGCGCGCCTCGAACGCGCGCCGGAGCGCCTCGTTCTTGTCCCAGAAGTGGCGCACCCGCCCGCTCAGCGTGACCTCGTCGCCGGACACCGACACGTCCAGCCGGCGCAGCGCGCGGTCCCCGCGCAACTCCCGCTCGACCGCCTGCCGGAGCTGCTCCGGGGACTGGGCCGCGGCGTCCGCGGCGGCGGCCCCGGCGAGGACCGACGCCAGGACGGCGGCGCAGACGAACTGTTTCTGAATCGCGTGCATGGTTGATCTCCTCGACAGGCGGCGCACACCTCACTTCTATCACACTCGGCGGATTCGCGGCGCCCGGCGCGGTCACCGGCCTCCGCGAGTCCGCGGAAGGCGCGCCCGCGCGACGTACGTGGGGTGCGCGAGCTCGTGCTGGAAGTACGCGATCTGCGACGCCCAGGCCACGAGGACGGTGAAGAGCCGCCCGGCCATGCAGATCTGGCCGGCCGCGAACGGCGCCCACGGCGGCGGGCCGCCGGCCCCGGCCGCGCGGGTCATCAGCCCGCAGCCGGACAGCAGCAGCCCGGCGAGGGCGGTGTTCAGCAGCCAGAGCAGGGCGACGGCGGCGGGGCGGCGGCGCACGAACCGCGCCGCCGCCCCGAGCGCGCCCAGCATGCTGCGGCGGTCCTCGACGACGATCCGCACCCTCGCGTAGTCGACCAGCAGCCCGGCGGCGGCGCCGCCGGCTCCCAGGAGCCAGTGGCGGGCCGTCCAGGCGGCGGCGAACGTCCCGCCGCCTGGACCGCGCGCCGGAGCGCCGGAGACGTCCCCGAAGAACCACGGCCCGAGCGCCCCGTACAGAAACCAGTACGCCGCGGCGGCCAGCGCGGCCAGCCGCGCCAGCGGCCAGAAGTGGTGGCGGCAGGCGGCGAGGAACGCGGCGCGTCCCCCTCGCCGCTGCCGCGCCAGCCGGTCGAGGACCCCGCCCGCGAGGAACGTCCAGACCGCCAGCCAGGCTGCGGCGAGCCCCGCCGGCGCCGTTCCCGCCGGCCCGCCGCCGGCGAGGTCGAGACTCGCCAGCAGGTTCGTCAGGCCCGCCGCGGCGAGCCCGGGCCCGTCGCCGGACAGGACGGGAGCCGGTTCGGTCCACCGGCCGGGGTGGGCGTGGCCCGCGAATCCCCGCGCCCACGCCGCCGCCGCGGCCAGGGCGTACACGCCGAACAGCAGCCGCGGGGCGGCCGCGGCCCGGCGGACGCCGTCGCGGAAGGCGTGGAGAGCCATCGCGGGATCGTAGACCGCAAGGCGCATGTCCCGGGGCGGGGCCGGACGGAACCGGCCGGACGGGGGAGGCCGACGCCGGAACCGGACGCGCCCGCCGCGCCCGGCCCCGGCCGGTGTTCCGGCGGCGGGTCTCAGTCGCCGAGGCCGAACGTGAAGACCACGTTGCCCGCGGCGATCGAGACGTACTGCCGGCCGTCGACCGCGTAGCTGATCGGCGCCGCGTGGACGCGGGCGCCCACCGTCACGTGCCACAGCTCCTCGCCGCTGACCGCGTCGATGGCGTAGAAGTAGCCGTCGACGGTGCCGCCGAAGACGAGGTCGCCGGCGGTGGACATCAGGCCGGACGTCGACCGCGGGGCGACCGCGTACTCCCAGCGGACGTCGCCCGTGGCCGGGTCGATGGCGCGCACCGCGCTGTGGTAGTCGTCGATCGGCCCGGCGCTCTCCCCGCCACCCCCGGTGTACTGCTCGCCCTCGACGTACTCCTCTTCGCGGATGAAGTAGATCTGCTCGCCGTCGAACGCGTTGACGTAGTACAGGCCCGTGCGCGGGCTGAAGGTGGGCGACCACCAGTTGGTGCCGCCGCCGATGGTCGGCGACACGAGCCGGCCTTCGGGAGTCGGCTCCATGTTCGGCACGCGGATCGGGCGGCCGTTCTCGTCGAGGCCTTCCGCCCACGTCTGCAGCGCGTACGGCTTGCCGACCAGGAACTCGCCGGTCTCGCGGTCGAGCGTGTAGTAGAAGGCGTTCCGGTTGGCCCACATCATGACGCGGCGCATCTCGCCCTCGTACATGACGTCGCCGAGGATCGGCACCTGGATCGCGTCCCAGTCGTGGATGTCGTGCGGCGTGAACTGGAAGTACCACTCCAGGGCGCCGTCCTCGCCGTCGAGCGCCAGGACGGAGTCGGAATAGAGGTTGTCGCCCAGCCGCACCTCGCCGTTCCAGTCGGGGCCGGGGTTGCCGGTGCCCCAGTAGACGAGGTCGAGGTCGGGGTCGTAGGCGCCGGTGATCCAGGTCGGCGATCCGCCGGTGCGCCACGATTCGCCCGCCCAGGTCTGGTTCCCCGGCTCGTCCGGACCCGGAATGGTGTACGTCCGCCAGTTCCGGGCCCCGGTGGCCGCGTCGTACGAGTCGAGGAAGCCGCGGATGCCGTACTCGCCGCCCGCGATGCCGGTGATCACCTGGTCCTTGACGATCAGCGGGGCCGCGGTCTTGCTGTAGCCGCTGGCGTGCGGGGCCGTCTCGGTGTCCCAGACCAGGTTGCCGGTGCGGGCGTCGATGGCGACGGTGTGCGCGTCGAGCGTGCTCATGAAGAGCGTCTCGCCGAGGATCGCCACCCCGCGGTTGTTGCGGCCGCAGCAGATGCGCAGGTCGTCGGGGAGCTCGTGGTCGTAGCGCCAGTACTGGCGGCCGGTGGCGGCGTCGAGGGCCACGACGTTGCTCGGCGCCTCGGTGACGAACATGACCCCGTCGACGACGAGCGGCGTGGTCTCCGCCCGGTCGATCTCCGGAATCTGGTACGCCCACTTCAGCTCGAGGCCGCCGACGTTGCGGTTGTGGATCTGGTCGAGGCGGCTGTAGCGCTGGCTGTCGAGCGTGCCCGAGTACATCAGCCAGTTCTCGGGCTCGTCCGCCGCGTTCAGCAGACGCTCCCACGTGACCGGGCGCAGCGCGGGGGCGCCGTCTTCCTGGGCCGCCGCCGGCGCGGGAACGGCCAGCGCGGTCAACACGAAAGGAATCGCGAGTCGTTTCATCTTCAGCTCTCCCGGCGCAGCGAGAAGAGGTAGGCGACCAGGTCGTCCACTTCGCCCGCGGCGAGGTCCTCGACCGCCGGCATGGTGGAGGTCTTGACCCGCTCGAAGGAGCGGACCTCGCTCTTCACGAAGCTCCACAGGTTCTCGTCTTCGTCCATGATGCGGATCGTGAACGTGTCCTCGTTCATCCGCAGCCCTTCGATCGTCGAGCCGTCGGCCCGGTCGATGCGCATCGTCCACCAGCGGGGCGCGACCTCGGCGTTCGGGTCGGTGAGGGAAGCCGCCATCTCGTCCGGGTCGAGCCGGCTGCCGACCGTCGACAGGTCCGGGCCGGTGCGGCCGCCGTCGCCGCGGATCATGTGGCAGGTCGAGCAGTTCGCGCCGGCGTACACCTGCTCGCCCCGCCCGGGATCGCCCGGCAGGTCGAAGTCGCGCGGGTCGAGGTTCAGCGAGTTGACGTAGGAGACGATCTGCCACACGGTCTGATCGGACGCCCGCGGGCTGATGCCGATCATCGCGGTGCCGTCGATCCCCTCGCGGATCACCTGGAACATGCCGGCGTCGCTGCTGGCCCGCGAGAACCGGCCGGTCGTCAGGTCCGGCGCGCCGGTCTCGTCGTTGCCGCGGGCGTCGCGGCCGTGGCAGCGCCCGCACTGGGCGCGGAACACCCGCTCGCCCATGCGGACGTCGACCCGCGTGTCGAACGGGTTCTCCTGGGCCTCGGCCGGCGCGGCGGGGCCGGCGGCGGCCAGGGCGGTCTGGATCAGCCCGACGAAGAGCGCCTTGCGCATCGTGTCACCTCCGGGGAACGAAGTGCGGGAATGATAATTCAGAATCCCGTCTGCAACGACAGCAGGAGGCCGCGCAGCACGCGGATCGCGAACAGCAGCACCAGCGGGGAGAAGTCGATCCCGCCCACGTCCGGCAGCACCGAGCGGACCGGGCCGAGCAGCGGCTCGGTCATCGAGTGCAGGAAGTTCCCGATCGGGTTGTCGGGCGGCAGCCGCACCCACGAAGCGATGACCGCGCCGAAGACGATGAACGAGTAGACGTCGAGGAGGCCGATGAGCAGCATGGTGATTCAGGGCCGGCGCCGGGATTCCGGCTTGCCGAATCCGGGTCCGTCACGGATCATACAGGGACCTGCGCCATGAAGACGCTGCTCGTCCTGCGCCACGCGAAATCGAGCTGGAAGCATCCCGGGACGTCCGACCACGACCGGCCCCTGAACAAGCGCGGCAAGCGGGACGCGCCGCGGATGGGACGGCTGGTGGCCGCCCGCGGGCTTCGTCCCGACGTCATCGTCAGCTCCACCGCCCGGCGCGCGCGCCGGACCGCCGACGAGGTCGCGCGGCAGTGCGGCTGCGAGGGGGCGGTGCTGCTGGAGCGCCGCCTCTATCTGGCGCGGCCGGACGAGATCGTCGACGTCGTGCGCGGCGCCGGGAGCGGGCGCCGCGTGATGGTCGTGGGCCACAACCCGGGCCTCGAGGACCTCGTGGCCCGTCTGGCGGGGGTTCCCGAGACCCTCCCGACGGCCGCCCTGGCCGAGATCCGGCTGTCCGTCGGCTCCTGGCGGGACCTGACCGTTTCGAGCGCCGGCGCGCTCGCGGGAATCTGGCGCCCGCGCGAGCTGCCCGACGACGCTTGAACTCACGGGCGCCGGGTCTCTTCGTCCGCCGCGTCGGATTCGGCCGCGGCGGCCGCGCGGGCCTCCGCCCGCTCGGCGGCCAGCTCGTCGTAGAGGGCGGCGAAGCTCCGGGCGGCGAACGGGCCGGCGGGGGCGAACGGCCATTCGAGGTCGGCGGTGTGCAGCAGCGCCAGCGCGTCCTCCCGCGGCACGCCGCGGTACAGAAGCTGCATCGCGCGCATCCGGAGCGTCACGAACCGGTCGCGGAAGACCTGCGCTTCGCGCCGGGTCATGACCGGCCCCGCGCCCGGGACGACCGTTTCGAAGTCGAGGGCGAGCAGGCCGTCGAGCGCTTCGACCCAGCCGCGGCTGTCGCCCCCGGCCGCGTAGTCGATGAACGGCGTCCCCCGGACGACGAGGTCGCCGGCGTACAGCACGCCCAGATCGGGAAAGAGGACCGCGGCGTCGCTGCCGGTGTGCGCGGGGGCGAAGCGGTGGAAGCGGACCTCGGTCTCGCCGAGGAACAGGGACAGCCCGCCGGTGAACGACAGGTCCGGCGGCGGCGCGGAGCCGCGCGCGGCGGCCCCGCCGGAGAGGGACTCCGACGCCTCGGGAACGACGAGCCGCGCGTTCCGCCAGGGGGCGGGGAGGACGGCCGGCCCCGCGCCGTGCCGGTGCGTCCGCAGCACGTAGCGCACGGGCTGGCCGGTGACCTCCGCGAGCCGCGCGGCGAACGCCCCGGCCGCCGCCGTCAGCTCGCCGGCGGTGACGACGCCTTCCGCGGTGACGCGCGCCACGCGGTTGCCCCCGTAACCGGTGGCGACGTACAGGCCCTCGGCCAGCTCCTCGATGGCGGGCGCGGGCGGCCCGGCCAGCCACGGCGGGTCCGGCGGCCCGACGAACGGCGCCGCGTCGGATTCGTCGCCGGCGCCGCCGGCCGCCGGCGTCGATTGCGCCGCGGCGCCCGGCAGCGCGCCGCCGGCCGGCCCTCCGCCGCTTGCGGCGGCCGCCTCGGCCGGGCCCGCGAGCAGCCACAGGCCGCCGGCCAGGCACGCCGCGAAGCCCGAAAGGCGCAGGTCCGTCATGGGTCTCCCCCTTGCCGCCGCGCGGCGGCGTCGACGCGTCTCGAACCGCGCGGCCGGCAGGATGCCATCCTGTTCGCGGCGCCTCAGCGGGGACGCACCCGCAGGTCGGCGTCCAGCTCGACCACCGCGGCCCCGAGTCCGCCGCCGCGCCAGGCGTAGCGGACGTCGGAGATCGACACCCGGTAGCCGTCCTCCGTCTCCTCGACCCGGAAGGCCGGGAAGCGCGTCCAGACGGCCAGTCCCCACACGTGCGGAGCGCTCAGCGCGGCCCGCGCGGCGGGGTGCTCGCCGCCGCGGGCGACGGACGGCAGCGAGATGCGGATCGGGTCGTCCGACAGCCAGTCGACCTCCAGGAAGTGGTAGCGCTCCTCGTCGGCGACGACCACCTGCCGCAGCAGCGGGTTGCCCGGCGCCGGGCTCGCCATGACGCCCACCGCCGCGCCGCCGCGCCGTGCGAGCCACGCGGCGGCCTGCCGCTCGGCGGCCCGCGAAGCGGCGACCATGACGACAATGTAGAGCGCGGCGGCCGACAGGCAGATCGCGGCGAAGCGCGGAATGCGTCCCTTCCAGCGGCCCGCCCGCCGCAGCCAGACGATGGCGATCACGCCGGCGCACCAGAGCAGGCGCGTCGCCGCGGGGACGCCGTCGAAGCTGATGACGAGCGACGTGGTGAGGGCCCCGAGCGCGATCCAGCCGGCCGCCCCGAGCCGCGAGTGGCCGCGCGCCAGGACGACCGACGCTCCCAGCAGCAGCCAGACCCACGGATCGACGACGAACAGCGCGTCGCCGTAGAACCACGCGCCGTCGAACGGCATCAGCAGGCGCACGCCGTAGGTGTTCAGCCAGTCGAGCACCGGGTGCGAGGCGACGGCGATGGCGCTCAGCCCGAGCAGGGGCCCCGCCCGCGCCCGCGGCTCCCGGCCGCGCCAGCGGGCGATCGCGCGGTCGAGGAGCAGCAGCGCCGCCGTCACCACGAAGGGGAGGACCACCATCGCGAGCACGCCGTGCGTCCACCCGCGCCGGAACCCGAGCGCCAGGTCGCGGCTGACGAACGTCGTGAGGAAGTCGACGTCGGGCGCGTTCGCGCCGAAGATCAGGGCCGGCGTGGCGAACGGCGTCCAGTCCCGGAGCCGGGTCTCCGCCAGCGTGGCGCCGGCCAGAACGTGCGCGAGCGGGTCCATCGGGCGCCACTAGAATACCCGAGTCCCGCCGGATCTCCCGGCGGGCGTTCCGGGGAGCGGGCGTGACGAAGAACGTGCTGAGTGACCTGAACGTGGCGTTCATCGGGGCCGGGGCGATGGCGTCGGCCATGATCGGCGGTCTGCTGGCGCGGCGCGACGCGCAGGCGGACGGCATCGTCGCGAGCGACCGGAACCGGGAGCGGCTGGAGGCGGTGGGCGGCCAGTTCCACGTCCGGACGTCGCTCGACAACCTGGCCGCGGCGCGGCGGGCGCACGTCGTGGTGCTCGCGGTGAAGCCGCAGGTGCTGCCGGCGGTGCTCGGCGAGCTGCGCGGCGCCGTCGAGCCGGGCGCGCTGGTGGTGTCCATCGTGGCCGGGGCGACCATCGCCTCCATCTCCGCCGGCCTGGGGCATCGCGCCGTCGTGCGCAGCATGCCGAACACGCCCGCGCAGGTGGGCGAGGGGATGACGGTCTGGACGGCGACGCCGGAGGTGTCTCCGGCCCAGCGGGAGCAGGCGCGGGCCATCGTGGCCGCGCTGGGCCGGCAGCTCTTCGTCGAGGAGGAGAAGTTCCTGGACATGGCCACGGCCATCAGCGGGTCGGGGCCGGCCTACGTTTTCCTGATGATGGAGGCGCTCATCGACGCGGCCGTGCACCTGGGTTTCTCGCGCGACGCCGCGCGGGAGATGGTGGTGCAGACGATCCGCGGGTCGGCCATCTACGCGGAGCGGCAGCCGGTCCACCCGGCGGAGCTCCGCAACCGCGTCACCTCGCCGGGGGGGACCAGCGCCGACGCGCTCTACCAGCTCGAGAAGGGCGGCTTCCGGACGGTCATGTCCGACGCCGTGCTGGCCGCCTACGAGCGCAGCGTCGCGCTGGGCGAGGCGGGCGCGAAGGCCGCCTCGGCGCCGGCGGCCTCCTCCGGGGAACAGGAGTCCGCGCCGTAGAACGGCGCGGACTCCCGCGGGCCCGGATGGGCGCCGAGCGGAGCCGCTAGCGGGCGGGAAGGATCTCGAATCCGCGCCGGGTGTCCGGCGTCCACTCGCCCGGCGCGGCGTAGTCGCCGCGGCGCGGCATCCTTACCTTCGGCAGGCTCCGCTCGTCCATGACGTCCTGCTCGCCGATGATGCCGTTGCGGTAGAGCAGGTACGCGGTCACCGCGTAGGTTTCGTCGTTCGTGAGGACGCCGGGGCGGTCGTAGGGCATGACGCGGTGGACGTAGTCCCAGATGCTCGGCGCGAACGGCCAGTGGCGGATCGGCCAGTAGTTGGTGCGCGTGGTCACGTCGCCGCCCACCAGCGGGATCGACGGTCCTTCACTGCCGGTGGGACCGTGGCAGGTGGAGCACCCGCGCCGGCCGAACACCAGTTCCCCCTGGGCGGGGCTGCCGCTTCCCGGCGGCAGATCCGCGCCGTCCGGACCGACGATGCGGTCGGCCTCTTCCGCCGCGGTCGGCGCGCGGCCGAGACCGGAGGGCGAGGCGTCCTGCCGGGCGTGAACGGCCGCGCCGAGCAGCAGGCCGGCGACGGCGGCGGCGGCCGCTCGCCGCGCCGCTCCACGGCGCGGGCTCCCGCCCGCCAATCGTCGCCTTGCGGCTCCGATTGGCGCCCATCCTTTCCGAACAGGAGTCCGCGCCGTTCCGCGGCGCGGACTCCTAGCCGTGAACGTCCACGACCACGTCGGTCGGTGCGAGTCCATTGGTCACCTTCCCGTCGGCGCCGACCTTCCACGGCTGGATCCAGTTGCAGTAGCCGAGCTGGCTCTGGATGGTCCCGTACAACTGCCCGCGCGAAAGGCCCCAGTAGCGCGCGTACTCCTCCTCGGTCGGTTGCAACTGGCCCCGCTCGTCGAGGCAGCGCGACTGCAGGACCGCCTCCTCGCCGTTCCAGCGCCACGGTAGATGGAAGCGGGTGTGGGCCTTGGGCAGCACCGGGCCGGCCAGCGCGGCCTCGCGCCAGGTGCGGCCGCCGTCGGTCGAGACGTCGACCCTGCTCACCTTGCCGGCGCCGGACCACGCCAGGCCGCTGATGACGTGCAGGCCGTGTTCCCGCAACTCCTGCGAGCCGGACGGCCGCGTGATGACCGAGTTCGGTCCGAAGTCGTAGGCGTCGCGCTGCGTCTTCGGATTCGGCGTCAGGAAGCGCGAGTGCTCCTGGAACGAGAGGTACGGCTGGTCCACGACCTTGATCCGCTTCAGCCACTTCACGTTGTAGATGCCCTCGAATCCGGGCACGAGCAACCGCAGCGGATAACCGTGGTCGGGGCGCACCGGCTCGCCGTTCTGCCCGTAGGCGACCAGCACGTCGTCGAGCGCCTTGGCCAGCGGCACGCTCTTGGTGTGCCGGCCGCGGTCGGCGGCCTCGGCGACGATCCACGACGCGCCGTCCCGGAGCCCGACCTCGTCGAGCAGGACCGACAGCGGCACGCCCGTCCATTCGCTGCACCCCATGCGGCCGTGCGTGCCGGTGACCGTCGCGGCCCGCGGGTTCGGCCGGTTGCCGACGCACTCGAGGAAGTGCACGCGCGAGACGAACGGCAGCCGCTGCAGCTCGGCCATCGTGAAGACCAGCGGGCGTTCGACCAGCCCCTCGATCATCAGCGTGTGCTCGGCCGGGTCGACGTCGGGGATCCCGTAGTGGTGCTGCGTCGTGAAGTGGAGCGAGGTCGGGGTGATGGTCCCGAGCAGTTCGTCGAGCGGCGTGCGCGCGCTCGGGCGGTGCGGCTCCGGCCGGATCCGGGGGCGTTCGTCGTGGCTGCGGCCCTCGACCTCGCGCGTCGTGGTGACGAAGCGCGACCGGCGGCCGTAGAGCACGCTCTCCAGGGAGTTGTTGTCGAGAACCGAACGCGTCGGTTCGGCGGCGCCGGCCGGCTCGGCGGCCCGCGCCAGGCTCGGCGGCGCCGCCGCCAGGCCCGCCGCCGCGGCGCTCGTCTTCAGGAACCGGCGCCGGCTCGTTCGTGTCTTGCCCATCGATACCTCCTCGGCTCCGGCCAGGCCCGCCGCCGCGGTGGCCGGCGTCCCGGGCACGATATCAACCCGCGGGGCGGCCGGCAACGCCGGCAACGGAAACCTGCTCCCGGCGGCTACGGCCAGAGCCAGCCGAACGCGCCGGCGGTCAGCAGCGCGTAGACCAGGCCGTCGAACGTCGTCAGCAACGTGTGCCGCCAGCTCCGATGCCACCAGATGCGGTTCTGCAGGATCGCCAGCGAGTAGCCGGCGAAGGCGGCCGCGCCGACGACGCGGAAGACGACGCCGTAGTCCGCGCCCGGCCCTAGCGTGACGCCGGCCGTATAGCCGGCGACCGCGCCGACCAGCAGGCTGTAGCCGAACCAGCCGGCCAGGCTGGCGCCGATGGGCATCGGCCCGTTGGGGAGCACCGTGACGAACGCCACGGGCCCCGCCTTCGCCTTCTCCACGAACGCCGGCTCGCCCATCTCCTTCATGCTGCCCGGGCGCGGCATGACGTAGTCGCCCGGAGCGATCTCGAACGGGCGGAGCGCGTCCATCACCTTCGCCTCGTCCGGGAGGGGGCGGGAGTCGCCGGCGTGGTACGCCAGCACCACGTGGATCAGCGAGCTGACGGCGAAGACGAGGACCGCCGAGAGCAGGATGGGCAGCCAGAGCTCGGGCACGGTGACCATGACGACCTCCTCCTCGCGCGTTCGAAGCGCGCGGCCGATCTACGGCGCGGACTACACCCGTGGTTGCACGATCTCGATGCGGACGCCGTCCGGGCCGACGACGAACGAGATCAGCATGTCCTCGCCCAGCGGGTTCGTGAACGGGCGCGGCTCCATGGTGAACTCGACGCCCTTGGCCCGGATCTCCTCGGCCGCTGCGCGCAGGTCCGGGAACTGCCAGCCCAGGTGGTCGAACGCCCGGCCCTCGGTCGGCGCCAGCGCGCCCTCGTGGCGCGAGATCAGCAGCCAGACCGTGCCGTAGCGCAGGCCGGCGATGCGGCCCTTGAGGCGGTCCCGCTCGCCCGCGAAGACGTTCTCGTACCAGTCGAGCGCCGCCGCGGGATCGTTCGACCGCAGGTGCAGGTGGTGGAATCCGAGCCACTCGGGGTCCTCGACCACCTCGATCTTCGTGCCCCACGGGTCCTCGATGAACGCCAGCTTGAACAGCCCGTCGACCTCCCGGATCGGTTCGAGGATGCGGATGCCCGCGGCCTCGAACGAGGCCATCCTGGCCGCCAGGTCCGGGAACGAGAACCCGATGTGGTCGACCCCGCTGCCGACGCTCGGACCGGTCGGCTCGCGCTCGAAGAAGATGATGAGCGTGTCGCCGGCGGCGCAGGCGTTGTGCCGGCCGTAGTCGGTGCAGCCCATGTGGGTCATGTACCACGCCTTGGCCTCGGCCGCCGAGGTCGCGACCAGATGGACGTGGTGGTAGTCGGCGGCGGCGGCGGCGGCCGGGGCGGCGGCGAGCCAGGCGGTCAGCGCGGCGAACCGAAGCAGCTTGCGAAGCATGGGCGCATCCTCCAGTCGTGGGTTCGGCAGGCCGCCGATTATAGCGACGCGAACGCGACGCCCCAGGCGGCTGCGCCGACCGCCAGGCCGAGCAGCGTGTCGATCGTGTAGTGGTAGCGGGCGAGCACGGTGGCGGCGACGATGCAGGCCGCCGTGAACAGGAACCCGGCGCCCGCGGCGGGCGCGCCGGCGGCGGCGAGGGTCAGGGCCACCGCCACCGACGTCGCCGCGTGGCCGCTGGGGCAGGTGTTCACCTGCACGCTCATCCGCTGCAGCACCGTCGTGTTGAGGCGGCGCAGGGCCGGGTGGGGCGTCCACAGCGGGCGGTCCCCCGCGAGCGCGCGCGGCGGCCGGGTCTGGATCCACGGCAGCATGCCGTAGCAGGTGAACCCGGCGGCGAGAACCGCCGTCCAGAACTCGTCCGCCCGGCCGCGGTGGCCGAGCGCCAGGAACGCGCCGAAGCCGGCGGGGACGAAGGGATAGGCCAGCAGGTAGGCGGCCTCGAACCAGGAGGCGGCCAGACGCGGCGCGCGGGAAGCGGCGCGGCGCAGCCCGCTACGCTCGAACAGCCGGCCGTCGAACGCCAGCAGGCGCCGTTCGATCCCCAGGGACGGCCGCTGGAAGAACAGCCCGCACAGCCAGTAGCCCTGCAGCAGATAGACCGCCGGCGCCCAGTCCCGGACGATGCGCAGGACGGGCGACGGGCCGAGTTGCGGCAGCAGGACGGCCGCCGCGATACAGGCCAGACCCACGAACGACACGCGGCGGCGGCGCGCGGCCGGCAGCGCGCGAACGTGCGAGAGGACGATCAGGTGCAGGAAGAAGCCGCAGACCATCCACTCCGTGATCCAGAGCTGGCGCGGCTCGAAGGGCATTTGCCGTTCAGGCTACCCCATCGCTTCCGTCGATGCAGCGTCGGATTCGCCCCGCGCGTGCGTTTCGGCCGCCGGGCCGGCGCGCGACGCCCGCACGCAGGGCGCCGCGAGCCGGGCCACCCCGGCCGCGCGGCCGGCCAGGATCGCCGCCGACGCCGCGACCGCGCCGACGAGGTCGAAGCCGTGGACCGCCGCGCCGAGCGCGGCCGCCACCGTCAGGACTTCCAGCGCGGTCGCCTGGGCCGCGGGGCGCGTGCGGCGGGCGTGAAGGGCCTCCACGGCGAGAAGATGCGGATGCCAACCGTAGCTGCTGCCGCCGTCGAACCGCTCACCGTAGCCCCACAGGCCGCCGCCGACGCCCAGGATCACCGAGTCCGTCGCTCGGAACCGCGCGAGCAGTTGCAGGTACGTCGGGCGGTGGCGCTCGTGGACACCGTGCTCGTCGACGGCGGTCCCGCCGAGCCGGCGAGCGCCCGGCCCGTAACGCCCCACCGGCCGCCCCAGAAGGTGAAACCGGACGTCACCGGTGGGTGCGGACGGAATCGCGATCCAGTCGCTGCCCGGGGTCACGCCGACGTGGTAGCCCCCGCCCACCGCGATGAGCCGCATGGCCGAGGCGTGGGACGCCCCGGTCGCCGCCGCGAAGGACCGGACGTAGGTGTCGGGTTGCGGGGCCGGCGTCGGACGTCAGGGAGCCGTCTCCCGCCCGGTCACCGACTTCTTGACAATCGTGTCTTGTGTGGATACAGTGCCGCGAATGAGGTTGTCGTGCGCCGTTGGCGGGTGCGGAAACAGGTCAGTCCGCGCTGGTTGAGCGGGCGGCACGGCCAACAACAAGGGAGGGCAGCTGTGAGGATGCTCAAGAACGTCTTGGCGGCTTCTGTTCTGGTGGGTGGCATGCTGGCGACACCAGCACCGGTGCAGGCAGACTGCATCACCCTCTGCATCTACACCAGCGACTGGGGGTTCTGCATCTACATCTGCTAGCTAGCTAGCTAGCCACGCTAGTGGGCCGTCCTGAGTGTACGTTGCTGCGTGACCGCTACCCGCTACCCGCGCGATCCCTTCCGATAGAAGGACGCCGATCTCACGGGTGGGTTCGCTCATGGGCAACTTGGCTCCAGGGCGGTCCACTAGACTCCCACGCGGAGCTGTGTTGGAGGTGACCATGCAGTCGGGATCGCTCGGGTTCGCAACGACGGCTGTGCTGCTTGCGCTGGGGCTGAGTCATTGCGCCGTGGTGGAACAGTCGCGGGAGGGCCTCCCGCCCGAGGATCATGAGGACGACGGCTGGTCGCCGAGCCGGCTTCCGGCTTTCCGCGCCCTCGACACCGACGCCGACGGTGACCTCTCGGCCGAGGAGATCGAGGCGGCCGCGGAATCGCTCGCCTCGCTCGACAGCGATGGCGATGGACGGTTGTCGAGCAGCGAGCTGTCGATCGACGAGCCGCAACGCCGCCCGCGCATCATGTTCGGCAGTCCGGCGGATCTGCCCGAGGGGAGCAGGGTCATCACCCTGGACGCCGAAGGGGACGGCGCGGTCGACATCGCCGATCTGCCGCCGCGGGCCCGGAGCGTCCTGTCTTCCGCCGACGCCGACGGGGACGGCGCGGCTTCCGCGGCGGAGGTCCTTGCCTTCATGGCGGCGCAGGGCGGCCTGCCGACGGAGGAGGGAAACGCGGAAGACGGCGAAAGTCCGCCGGCGCCCGTTCCGCCGCTCATGGCGGCGCTTGACGCCGACGGGGACGGCGCGCTTTCAGCGGCCGAGATCGAGTCGGCCGCGCGGGTGTTGCGCATGCTGGACGGTGACGGCGACGGGCGCATAGCGCCCGCCGAGCTGCGGCCCGATTCGAGCGGCGGTGGCCCGCCGGAGTGACGCCACCGCGGTCTTGCGTCGGTCACCAACGGAATCGCGACCGGTTCATGATGAGAGCATGGCCTGGCGACTTGGCGACGTTGTGGGCCGTGCGGTGGCCGTTGCTCGGTCCGAGAGTCATGGGCTGGTTCCTGCGGGGAGTTGTAGCTGGGTTCCTAATCGCAATCCCGAGCTGTGCCCAGGACAGTGCTGTCGAGTCGGATCGAGTCCTCGGGAAGCAGGGGGATGTGGATGCGCAGGCTCGCCTCGGCGTAGCGTACTACAATGGACGGGGCGTAGCGCAGGACCATGAAGAGGCGGTGCGCTGGGCCCGGCTCGCTGCCGAGCAGGGAAACGCCCGCGCGCAGGCTCTTCTCGGCGTGGCGTACTTCAACGGTCACGGCGTGACGCAGGACCATGAAGAGGCGGCGCGCTGGTCTCGGCTTGCCGCCGAGCAGGGAAACTCCGGCGCACAGCTTCTCCTCGGGGTGGCGTACTTCAACGGAGCCGGCGTGGCGCAAGACCATGTCTCCGCGTACATGTGGCTGACCCTTGCCGGCACTGATGGCAGTGTAAGCGGGGCCCGCGAAATACGCGACCGTTTAGCCACACACATGACGCCCGAAGAGATTGCGGAAGCCCAAAGACGGGCGCGCGATTGGGCCAGGTGACCCTTTGCTTCTCTTCGTGACGTACCCGACAAAGGAATACGTACGGGATGGATGTGCAGGCTGTCAGACGCGCCATGCTGTGTGAGAACCCTCCCGGTGCTCTGGCCGCGCCAATAGCTTGACCGGGAGCGGGTTGCCCGGTTCGTGCATCGCCGCCGCCGACCCTGCCGCATCCGATGGACCTGCTGCTTCAGGACGTCCGCTTCGCGGCGCGGCGGCTCGCCGCGCGGCGCGGGATCACGCTCGCCGCGCTCGTGACCCTCGCCCTCGGCATCGGCGTCAACACGGCGATGTTCAGCGTCGTCCACGGTCTGCTCCTGCGCCCCCTGCCGTGGCCGGACTCCGAGCGCATCGTGCGGGTGGGAGAGGCCATGACCATTCGCGGAGGAAGCCTCACGAACCGATCGCTGACCCTGCTGCGGGACGCCCGGGCGTTCGAACACCTCGCGGCCTACCGCGAGCAATCCGCGGAGTGGGCGGGTCCGGACGGCTCGGTCACCCTGCGCGGCGCCGCCGTCTCGCCGGCGCTGTTCCCGCTGCTGCGGGCCACGCCCCACGTCGGCCGCCTCTTCACGGAAGACGAGGCGCGAGAGGGCGCGGACCGTGTCGTGCTGCTGAGCCACCGCGCCTGGACCAGGCGCTTCGCGTCGGACCCGGGCATCGTCGGAGCCGCCGTCGACCTCGACGGAGGTCCGTACACCGTGGTCGGCGTGCTGTCCGAGGGATTCTGGTTCCCGAACCCGGACGGCGAGTTCTGGATTCCGTTCGTCGTGCCGCCGTTCACGCCGCCGGCCGCGGAGCCGGGGCAGACGGGCATGATGCTCATGATGGTCTTCCGCGCCCTGGGGCGTCTCGCGCCGGGGGTGTCGCCGGGGCAGGCGGCGGCCGAAGCCGGCACGCTCCTGCGCAGCGACGGGTTGCGCATGCTGCCCGCCGGCGGCAGCGGCCGTTTCGAGAACGACGCGCGGGTCGTCCCGTTGCTGGAGGAGCTGGTCGGCGGGTATCGGCCCGCGCTTCGGGCCCTGACCGCGGCGACCGCCCTCGTGCTGCTGATCGCCTGCGTCAACCTGGCCGGGCTGCTGCTCGCGCGGGGGGTGACGCGCCGGCGGGCGCTGGCGGTGTGCGCCGCCCTGGGGGCGAGGCGCGGGCAGCTCGTCCGGCAGCTCCTGACCGAGAGCGTGATGCTGGGCGTGGGCGGCGGCGCGCTGGGGCTGGCCGTGGCGGCGCTGGCGCTGCGCGCGGCGCCGGCGCTCGCCCCCGGGGACGTCGCGCGGCTCGACGGCGTGGGCATCGACGGCGTGACGCTCGCGTTCACCCTGGGCGTGTCGATCGCGGCCGGCCTGCTGTTCGGCACGGCGCCGGCCCTCCTGCGGTCGCGGGTCGAGCCGGCGCGTGCCCTGAACGAAGGGAACTCCCATCCCGGCGGCGGCTTCCGGCTGTTGCGCTCGAACCGGGCGGGCGCGGCGCTCGTCGTGGCCCAGGTGGCCCTCGCCGTGGTGCTGCTGACGGGAGCGGGGCTGCTCCTGCGCGGTTTCGTGCGGTTGATCACGGTCGATCGCGGCTACGACCCGGCCCACGTGATCGCCGCCGGCGTCCGGAACCCCGAGCTCGCGTTCCGGCCGGACATGACTCCCGAGTCGATGGCCGAGCTCCAGGCGGCCAGCCGCCGCTTTCAGGAAGCGCTGCTGGAAGGCGTCACCCGGTTGGCCGCGCTCTCCGGCGTCGAAGCCGTCGGGGTTTCGTCACGCCTGCCGCTCGCGTCCTCCGGCGGGAGCCCGGCCGCGTTCCGCGTGGCCGGCGCCCCGGCCGCGGCCGACCCGCGGGACCTCCCGCGCGCCGTGGTCAACTTCGTCAGCCCCGGCTACTTCGACGTGATGCGGCTGCGTCTGTCGAGCGGGCGCGCGTTCAGCCGGCTCGACGGGGCCGGGAGTCCGCCGGTGCTGATCGTGAACGAGACGCTCGCGCGCGACCTCTTCCGGGGCGAACCGGCCGTGGGCCGGGGCCTGCTGCCGGCCGGCGCAGGCTCCGAACCGTGGGAGGTGGTCGGGGTCGTGGCCGACGTCCGTTACGGCGGGCTGACCGCCGCCGAGCCGGAGGCCGAGGCGTACATGCCGCTACGGCAGATCGAGCGCGCGCCGATTTTGGGCGGCATGGTCTTCAGCTCGGTGGTCTCGTTGCGGACGGCCGGCGACCCGACGGCCGCCGTTCCCTTCCTGCGCGAGGCGGTGGCCGCGGCGAATCCGAACGCGAGGATCGACGACGTGGCGACGATGGACGCGAGACTGTCGGCGGCGGTCGCGCAGCCTCGCTTCTACGCGGCCCTGGCCGGGGTCTTCGGCGCCCTCGCGCTGTTCCTCGCCGCGTTCGGCGTCCACGCCCTGCTCAGCTACACGGTCTCCCTGCGGCGCCGGGAGATAGGGCTGCGCATGGCCCTCGGCGCGCGGCGCCGCGACGCCGCGGCCCTCGTCGTCCGGCAGGGATGCGGACTCGCCGCGGCCGGCGTCGTCCTGGGCCTCCTGGCGTCCGCCGCCTCCGTCCGCCTGCTCGAGAGCTTTCTGTTCGGCGTCGCCGCGGCCGACCGGCTGGTGTTCCTGGCCGTGCCGCTCGTGCTGGTCTCCGTCACGCTCGCCGCCTGCTGCCTGCCGGCGTACCGGGCCGTCCGCGTCGCCCCGATGGACGCGCTGCGGACGGAGTAGGCGCCGGCGCGGAAGGAAGCGCTGCGCTCGAACAGCCGGCCGTCGAACGCCAGCAGGCGCCGTTCGATCCCCAGGGACGGCCGCTGGAAGAACAGCCCGCACAGCCAGTAGCCCTGCAGCGGATAGACCGCCGGCGCCCAGTCCCGGACGATGCGCAGGACGGGCGACGGGCCGAGTTGCGGCAGCAGGACGGCCGCCGTGATGCAGGCCAGACCCACGAACGACACGCGGCGGCGGCGCGCGGCGGGCAGCGCGCGAACGTGCGAGAGGACGATCAGGTGCAGGAAGAAGCCGCAGACCATCCACTCCGTGATCCAGAGCTGGCGCGGCTCGAAGGGCATTTGCCGCTCAGGCTACCCCATCGCTTCCGTCGATGCAGCGTCGGATTCGCCCCGCGCGGACGTTTCGGCCGCCGGGCCGGCGCGCGACACCCGCACGCAGGGCGCCACGAGCCAGGCCACCCCGACCGCGCGGCCGGCCAGGATCGCCGCCGACGCCGCGACCGCGCCGACGAGGTCGAAGCCGTGGATCGCCGCGCCGAGCGCGGCCGCCACCGTCAGGACTTCCAGCGCGGTCGCCTGGGCCGCGGGGCGCGTGCGGCGGGCGTGGACCAGTATCCCGCGCTGCAGGTGGAGCGCCACCGACAGGGCGGGGAAGGCGCAGAGGATCGCCAGCGGCAGCAGGGCGAACTCGGCCAGGGCCGGGCTCAGTCCCGAGATCGTCCGGAACCAGACCGCCGCCAGCGGCGTGAGGGCGACGGCGGACAGTCCGGCCGTGGCCGCGGCGGCCAGCAGGCCCGCGAACCCGAGCAGGCGCGGCAGGTGCTCCCGCCGCGGCCCGAGCAGCGCGATCACGACTTCGAGGTACGAGAGACCGACGGCGCGGAAGATGAAGGTCAGGCCGTGGATCACCGGCAGCACCGCGAGCGACTCGAGCGGCAGGCGCGCCCGGCCCATGAAGAACGTGACCAGCGGTTGCGCCGACAGGGCGATGAACGTGGTCAACCCCAGCGGCGCGTAGAAACCGAGCAGGGCCGGCAGGCGCAACGCCGCCATGCGTTCGGGCGCGCGGGGGCGGCGGAGAAGGCCGGCCACGATTTCCCGGGACATGGCGCGGCTCGCCAGCGCCTCGGTGACGACCGCGGCCGACAGGGCCAGCGCGCCGACGCTCGCGCCCGGCAGGCCGGCCGCGCGGAACGCCGCGGCCGCCGTCAGGGCCATGGCGGCGACCCGGATCAGCGTTCCAGCGGCGACGAGCCGCGTCCGGTCGTGCCGAATCAGCAGCCCCTGCCGGAACCGGCGGTAGGCGATGGCCCCCGGCCACGGCAGCAGGAGGACGAGGGCGCCGTGGGTCGGACCGGCGACGTCGGCGGGCAGCCGCAGCAGGCGGCCGAGGGCGTCGAACACGGGCGGCAGCAGGACCACGAGCTGGGCCGCGGTCACGAGGGCCGCGAGCCCGAGCGCGAAGCGGCGCAGGGCCCGGTAGCTCGCCGCGTCCTCGACCAGCGCCGTCGACGCGCTCGTCAGCATGATGACGGGCGACTCGATGACGATGGCGAACGCGAAGGCCACGCCGAACGCGGCCAGGTTGACGGCGGCGTCCGGCATCCGCGCGATGACGGCGGCCAGGACGGGGCCCTCGACCGCCATCATGAACCACGTGCCGGCGAGCGGGAGCCAGAAGAGGAAGATCCGGCGCCAGGACAGCGGCGTCCCGGGGCCTCGGGGGCGGACGGAGCCGCCGGGAGCCGGCCGGCAGTTGAGACCAAATCTCATTTCACTTGACCGGCCGGATCGGTCGGGGCTATAGTCTCCCCGCCAACTGAGATCTGATCTCAGTTCGGATCGCCGCGGGGACGTTTCGCCGAGTCGAAACGGCGGCTCGGGAGGCGTCGCAAGAGAGAGATGGCCCGCCGGGTGCGGTGACACCGGGCGGGCCTGCCGAACGCTCGCCCCGCGGTTCCCGGATCCCAGGTTGCACGGTGCGCGGCACGTTCAGGCCGTTCCCATTCTAGGGGCGTGCCCGGCGCCGCGGCAACCTCATCGTGATGGAGGTGGCTCGATGGCGGCAGGGCGTTTTCGTTTCGCGCGGGCGGTGTTCGCGGCGGCGCTGGCGGCCGGCTGGGGCGCGGCCCCGGCGGCCGGAGCCGGGCCGCGCGAAGCCGGGTTTTCGGAGCCGGTCGAGGGCGTCTTCGTGCCCGCCGGCAGTGGAGCGCCCGGGCAGTCCGCGGCCGGCCCGGAGGCCGGAACCGCCGGGGGCGCGGCGGAGGAGCAGGACACGGAGGAGCAGGAGGTCGACGTCGCGGAGCTCGAACGGCGGATCGAGCTGCTGGCCGAGGAGCTCGAGCGGCTGCGGAGCGGCGAGCCGGAGTCCGAGGTGACGATCGACCAGGCCCGCGCGCTCGGTCTGGCCCCGTCCGCGGCCGCGACCTACGAGATCGACTCGGGCGTGTCGATCGCCGGCTACGGCGAGGCGCTGTACGAGAACTACGCCTCGGACGAGACGACGCGGTTCGACTATCTGCGGGCCATCCTGTACGCGGGCTACCGGTTCAACGAAAAGTTCCTGTTCAACTCGGAGATCGAGGTCGAGCACGCCAAGGAGATCTTCGTCGAGTTCGCGTACGTCGACTACCTGGCGACTCCGAACCTCGGCCTGCGGGCCGGCATGCTCCTGGTTCCGATGGGACTGGTCAACGAGTTCCACGAGCCGACGGTCTTCCTCGGGGCCGAGCGTCCGGTGACCGAGAACAAGATCATTCCCAGCACGTGGCGGGAGAACGGCGGCGGCGTCTACGGGGCGTTCGAGAACGTCGCCTTCCGCGCCTACGTCGTCAACGGCTTCAACGGCGCGAACTTCTCCGCGGGCGGCCTGCGCGGCGGGCGCCAGAAGGGCGGCAAGGCCCTGGCGAACGACATGGCGTTCACCGGCCGCCTCGACGTCACGCCGACCCCCGGGGTCTTCTTCGGCGCCAGCTTCTACACCGGCGGGTCGGGGCAGGGCCAGGTCGTGGACGACGCCGGCCGCAACTACGGCGTCCGCACCAACGTCTTCGACGTGCACGCGCAGGCGCAGGTCCGGGGCGTCGACTTCCGGGCCCTGTTCGCGCAGGCCGGGCTCGACGACACGTCGATGCTCAACCAGGCGCTCGGCCTGGAAGGCCGGAGCGGCGTCGCGGAGCGGATGCGGGGCGGCTACGTGCAGTTCGGCTACGACGTGCTGTCCCAGGCGCCGGCGGCCGGCGGCGTGGGGCTCACGCCGTACGTGCGCTACGAGAAGGTCGACACCCACACGGCCCTCGCGGCCGGGTTCACCCGCGACCCGGGCCGGAACAACACGTACACCACGTTCGGCGTCGAGCTGAAGCCGATCCCGAGCATCGTCCTCAAGGTGGACCACATGTGGGTGAGCAACTCCGTGGACAGCGGGGTCAACCAGTTCAACTTCAACGTCGGATACGCTTTTTGAGGGAGTAGATTCCGCACATGCAGCAGGGGCCGGCCGCGGGGCGGGGGGCGGTCCGGCGCGCCGCGGGCGCGCTGGCCGCGGGGCTCGTCCTCGCGGGCGCCGCTTTCGGACAGCCCGGCGTGGTGTCGCGCCAGGAGGCTCTGAACGCGGTCTTCGCGGGCGCGGCCGTCCGCGGGGACCGCGTCTACCTGACGGCGGAGCAGGCCGAGCGCATCGCGGAGCTGGCCGGCGAGGAACCGCGGACCCGCATCTTCGCCCGCTACGTCGCCCGGCGCGATGGCGTCGTCGTCGGCCGGGCGTACGTCGACACGCACGTGGTGCGGACCAAGCGCGAGAGCCTGCTCATCTCCGTGGACGCGGACGGCAGGGTCCGCCGCATAGACGTCACGGCCTTCCTGGAGCCTCCCGAGTACGTGGCCCCGGACCGGTGGAAACGGCAGTACTACCGGAGGCCGCTTGGAGACGACCTGGCGCTCCACCGCGCGATCCGTCCCATCGCCGGAGCGACGCTCACGACGCACGCGGTCAACGCCGCGGTGCGCCGCGTGCTGGCCCTGGACCAGGTGCTGGAAGGACGAGGGGCGGAAAGCGGCGCGCAATGACCTGGTGGGAGCGCCGGGGCTTCAACGCCTTCCACGTCGTCGTCGCGGTCACCGGGACGGCGTACCTGTACATGAAGTACGCGCTGACCACCGACGACCCGTTCGCCGTCGTCAACCATCCGTGGCAGCCCGCGATGCTCTCGGCGCACGTCGTGGCGGCGCCCTTCTTCGTGGCCTTCTTCGGCATGCTGTTCCGCTCGCACTCGTTCGGGAAGCTGCGGTCGCGGAACCCCGCGAACCGCCGCACGGGGTGGGCGTCCGTCCTCGGCTTCTCGGCGATGGCCTTCAGCGGCTACCTCATTCAGGTCGCCTCGACGCCGGCCTTCGTCACCTTCTCCATCTGGACCCACGTCGCGGCCAGCGCCGTCTTCGTCGCCGCCTACGGCGTCCATCTCGTCAACGGCCGGCGGCTCGACGGGGGCCGCGGGCGGGCCGCGCCCGCGGCGCGGGCGGGCCGCGTCGTTCGCCCCGCGCCATGACGCGGCCCGCGCGGCGCCGGACGGCCGGCTGGCTGGCGTGCCTCGGCGCCGCGGCCGCCGGTCTCGGGACGGCTCCCCCGCGCGCCGCCCGCGCCGAGGACCGGGTGCGCGTCGAGCGCGCCGTGTTCCTGATGGGCACCGTCGCCACCCTCGCCGCCGAGACGGCGGACCGCGAGACCGGGCTGGCGAAGCTGGAGCGCATGGTCCGGGTCATCGAGGAGACCGAGGCCGCGCTCAGCACCTGGCGGGACGACAGCGTCCTGAGCGCGCTCAACCGGCAGCCCCCGGGCCGGCCCCTGCCCGTCCCGGCGGCGATCTGCGGACTCCTCTCCCGCGTCGCGGCGTGGCGGGCGGCCACCGGCGGCGCGTTCGACCCGGCCGTGGGCGAGCTCGTCGACGCGTGGGGTCTGCGCGGTGAAGGCCGGCGGCCGGACGACGACGAACTGCGGGCGGCCCGGGCCGCCTCCGGCCTCGGAGGTCTCTCGCTCGACCCGGAGCGCTGCGCCGTCACCCGCCGCGCCGCCGTGACCCTCGACGCGGGGGGATTCGGCAAGGGCGAGGCGCTCGACCGCGTCCGGGAGGCCGAACGAGGGCGGCCGGGCGCGTGGTTCATCGATTTCGGCGGGCAGATCGCGGTCTCGGGCGAGGCCTCCGACGGCCCGTGGACGGTGGGGCTCGCGCACCCCGGCCGGCGCCGCGCGGCCGTGCTCGACCTGTCCGTCGCGGCGGGTTCGATCGCCACCAGCGGCGGGTCCGAGCGGGACCTGGTCCTGGAGGACGGCGTCCTGATCGGGCACGTCCTCGACCCGCGCAGCGGCCGGCCGGTCAGCCGGCCCGGGTCGGTCAGCGTCTGGCACGAGAGCGCCTTCGCCGCCGACGTGCTGTCGACCGCGCTGTACGTCATGGGGCCGGAGGAGGGGATGGCGTGGGCCGCGGCCCGCGGCGTCGCCGCCTGCTTCCTCGCGCCCGGTTCCGGTTCCGGAGGCGTCACGATCCGCGCCACGCCCGCCTTCGAGGCGCGGTTCCCGCTGCCGGCGCCCCCGTGACCGCGCCCGGATCCGGCAGCCCGCGGAAAAAACAACCCCCCGTTCAGGCTCGTCGTCGTCCTCCCGCGGTATCATGAGGCCGTTCTCGACTGACGCGGTGCCCGAGGCGACCACTCCCCACTACCGCTTGAGCCGCACGGAGTACGACCGCGCGGTGGAAGCCGGCGTGTTCGATCCGGACGCCCGTCTGGAGCTCGTCGACGGAGAGCTGCTCGCGATGACGCCGCAAGGAAGCCGGCACGCCACCGGCGTCGGCCTCGTGGCGGATTCCTTGCGGCGCGCGTTCGGCGCCGGCTTCCACGTGCGGATGCAGCTTCCCCTGGCGCTCGACGACTACTCGGAGCCGGAACCGGACGCGGCCGTGGTGACGGGCGGCATCCGCGACTACCGCGAGACGCATCCGTCCACGGCTCTGCTGGTCGTCGAAGTGTCGGACGACACGCCGCGCCGCGACCGGAGCGTCAAGCAGCGGCTCTACGCGCGCGGCGGGATTCCCGAGTACTGGATCCTCGCCCTGCCCGAGGCGCGCCTGGAGGTCCGCCGCGACCCCGCCGCCGGCGGGTATCGCAGCGTCTCCCTCCACGGGGCCGGGGAAACGGTTGCGCCGCTCGCCCGCCCCGACGCCCGGATCGCCGTCGACGATCTGCTTCCGTGACCGGCGATCCGCCGGACGACAGCCGGTCCCGGCGGGTTCCGCGGCCGTGTAATCTGAACTTTCGACGTTCAATCCGCGCGGATCATGATCGCGGGGGCGCCGGCCGGACGTCACCGGGGCCCCGGTTCGACGACCATGCCCGGAAACGGGGCCGCCGCGACTGTCGGCGCACGCGTCGCGCCGGGCGATGTTTCCGCCGGCGCCAGCGTGGCCGCGGCCGGCGACCCGGCGACCGCTTCGATCAGGCCTTGCAGATCCTCGATCGGCATGGCCGCGGCGCGGCCGGCGGGATCGCCGGCGAACGGATTCGGCGCGTCGTCGGCCGGCTCCGGTTCCGGCGTCGGCCGGCGGCGCGCCGCCAGGACCCGGACGCGGTCGTACCGCGCCGCGCCGGGCGCGGCTTGGGCGCGCGGCGCGGCGACGTACCCGGGCGCCGCCCGCAGCAGGAGGCCGAGAGCGTCCGCTTCGCCCACGTCGATCAGGTGCAGGGTGACCGGCGCGGGGTCGAGCTTGTCCGCATCGACGAAGCGCACGTCGCCGGCGCGCGCCCACGCGTCCAGGACGTCGGCCAGCGGGGCCTCGTTCGCGATCAGGGTGACGCGCCCGCCGTCGAGACGGATCCGGATTTCCTCGGCCGCGGCCGGTCCTGTCGCGGCGGCGGCCGCCAGCGCGGCGGCAGCCACTCTCCCGGCCAACGTCCGGAAGCTGCGCGCGGCGGCCGTGGCGCGCGGCGGCCGCGCGGAATTTTTTGGGCTTGACATCCGTGATATTCTACCTCCAATGGTTTCGACTGCCTCGGCCTCGATGGCGCAGTTCTCGCGCCTCGCGCCTCGCGCCTCGCGCCTCGCGCCTCGCGCCTCGCGCCTCGCGCCTCGCGCCTCGCGCCTCGCGCCTCGCGCCTCGCGCCTCGCGCCTCGCGCCTCGCTTTAGCGTCCTACCACATCCGGCAGATTTTTTCAAGGGTTCCGGGCGGATTCCCGGAATGCGTCGTTCTGCGTACCGGCGCGGCATCGGGGTCGCCGCGCCGGGCGGGCGGGGCCGCGGCCGTTTCCAGGAGGGGGTCATGAGCACACGAATGTCGTGTCGCAGCGTCGTCGTACTCGCCGTGCTCGCCGTGCTCGCGTGCCAGCCGCGACTTTCGGCGCAGACCGCGGCGCCGCTGATCGCCAGCGCGCAGGTGAGCGCGGATCAGACCGCGGTGACCATCACCGGCCTGCACTTCGGCGCCGCGGCGCCGCGCGTGAGTCTGGCGCTGACGGCGCTGACGGTGACCGTGGCGACCGCCACGCAGGTGACGGCGACGCTTCCCGGCACGGTCACGCCGGGGACGTATCTGCTGGCGCTCACCCGGAGCGATTCGGCGGTGGCGGTGTTCTACCTGACGGTCGGCGCCGTGGGGCCGGCCGGGCCGCCGGGGCCGGCGGCGGGCGGCGACGGGCTGGGGCTGCGGAGCTACCGGGTGGGCGAGGACGCATTGGCGTCGGTGACGACCGGGAAAGTCAACTCCGCGTTCGGCTACAAGGCGCTGCGCGCCGTGACGACCGGCTTCAGAAACACGGCGTTCGGCGCCATGACGTTGACGCGGAACACGGCCGGCAGGGACAACACGGCGCTGGGGCTCGCGGCCCTCTGGGGAGGTATGGGCAGCTTCAACACCGCGGTCGGGTCGCACGCGCTCGCGAGGAACACGGGAAGCGGGAACGTCGCCCTCGGTTACGCGGCCGGGTGGGACAACTTTACCGGCAGCACCAACGTCTACGTGGGCCACCGGGGGGTGAACGGCGAGTCGCACACCATCCGGATCGGGACGCCGGAGACGCACACGCGGACGTTCCTGGCGGGCACGGTCAGCGCCGCGGCGTTCGCGGGGGACGGGTCGGCGCTGACGGGCGTGCGCGCGGTCTACCAGTAGCGGCAAGGGCCGGCGGCCGCGCGGGTCGGCCGCCGGCGGCGGCGCGAGGTGGGGGAGGTCGGTGCGGCAGGGGGCGGCGAACCAGAGAGGGCAGCGTGATGCGAACCACGGCGTTGTGTCGTATAGTGTCGGCAGCGGGAGCGGCCGGGTTCGCGATTCTGGTCCCCGGCGCGGCGGCGGCGCAGGAGACCGTGGAGGGGACGTGCAGCGGTTTCGCCGTGTCGCCGTCGTCGGCGGCGGTGCCGGCGTCCGGGGGGTCCGGCGCGTTCTCGATCTCGTGGGATTGGGGCGAGCCGCCGTCCGACGGGATCTGCATCATCAACTGTTCTCATGATGATTGCCGCGGTTCGATCGGCCGCGTGCGGCGCTCCGCGTCGTGGATGTCCGCGACGCGGTCGGGCGACACGGTGCGCTACCGGGTGCAGGCGAACACGGGGTCGTCGGCGCGGACGGGGAGGCTGACGGTGGCGGGGGCGGTGTTCACGGTGCGGCAACCGGGCCGGTGCCCGTCGACGCCGGGCGGGGTGTCTCCCCGGTCGTTGCGGTTCGGCGTCGGCGGGGGAACACTGAGCGTGTCGGTGTCGGGGCAGCGCGACTGCGGTTGGCCCGTGAACGACGACCGGGACTGGATCACCCCGACGCCGGCGCGCGTGTCGGGCGCGGGGACGGTGCAGGTCCGGGTCGCGGCCAACCGCTCGGGAGCGCGCAGGGGGACGGTGACGGTCGGCGGCCGGTCCGTCGACGTGTCCCAGGACGGCTTCCCAACGCATTACTGTCCCGACCCGGACGTGACGCCGCGGTCGGTGCGGTTCGGGCACGTCGGCGGGTCGGCCACGGTGCGCGTGGTGGCTCCGAGAACGTCCGTGCCGTGCCGGCCGGTCGGTTTGTTGGCAAGCGCCGACCGGGACTGGATCACGGTCGATCGGGTCGGGTCGACGATTCGGGCGTCGCGGAATCCGACGACCGCGGCCCGGACGGGAACGGTGACGTTTCGGGGCACGTGGGTGAGCATCCCCGTGAGCGTGTCGCAGGCCGGCGGGCCGGCCCCGTGTCCGCTTTCTCCGTCGCGGGTGTCTCCGTCCTCGGTGGGTTTCGGCGCGGGCGGGGGCAGCCGGAGCGTGTCGGTGTCGGGTCGGAGCGATTGCAGTTGGTCGGTGCGGGACGACCGGGGTTGGCTGTCGGTCCCGTCGCGGGTGTCCGGCGGCGGCTCGGTGACGATCCGTGCACAGGTGAACTCGGGCGGCGGCCGGTCCGGGGCGGTGACGATCGGCGGCCGGCGTGTGGGGGTTTCCCAGGATGCGGGTCGTGCTCCGTGTCCGTCGTCACCGTCGGGTGTGTCTCCGTCGTCGGTGAGCTTCGGTGCGGGCGGGGGTAGCCGGAGCGTGTCGGTGTCGGGCCGGAGTGACTGCAGTTGGTCCGTGCGGGGCGACCGGGGTTGGCTGTCGGTCCCGTCAAGCGTGTCCGGCGGCGGTTCGGTGACGATCCGCGCGCAGGGGAACTCGGGTGGCGGCCGGTCCGGAGCGGTGACGATCGGCGGCCGGCGCGTGGGGGTTTCCCAGGATGCGGGTCGTGCTCCGTGTCCGTCGTCACCGTCGGGTGTGTCTCCGTCGTCGGTGAGCTTCGGCGCGGGCGGGGGCGGCCGGAGCGTGTCGGTGTCGGGTCGGAGCGACTGCAGTTGGTCGGTGCGCGACAACCGGGGTTGGCTGTCGGTCCCGTCGCGCGTGTCGGGCGGCGGCTCGGTGACGATCCGTGCGCAGGGGAACTCGGGCGGTGAGCGGTCCGGGACCGTGACGATCGGCGGCCGGAGTGTCAGCGTCAGCCAGGATGCTACGTGTCCCACTTCACCGGCGCGCGTGTCGTCCTTGCGGGTGAGCGCCCCCGATACGGGCGGCACGTTCATCACGGGTGTACCCGACCCAAGCGATTGCAGTTGGCCGGTGAGCGATGACCGGGAGTGGATCACGACGAACAAGTCCCGCATATCGGGTCGCGAGAAGCTGTGGATCATCGTCGAACCGAACCGCAGCCGCTTTCGGTCGGGCACGGTGACCATTGGGGGCCGGAGCATCAACGTCTTCCAAGCGGCATTGACGAGTTTGACGGCAAAGCGTGATGAACTGCTTGAGGACTATGCTTCAAGAAAGGGTTACGGCGATTCCTGTGCGGCATGGAATTCGTTGCAGCTCACAGGCCGCGAAGTGTTCCTCTGGAATACGCATCGCCTTCACCGATCCGGCATGCTGAAGGACGTTGTCGGGTTGAACGCCATCTTCGGAAGAGATGGTCACGAGTGTGGTGGCGGCGAGTTCAATCGGACCTTCATGACGATGAGACCAGAGCTTCAGAACAAGTGGATCGATGTGTACCGCGGACAGGATACCGAGTTTCCAGAGTGGCGAAGAACTAACGATCGAGCGTGTGCATGGTACGCAAAGGTAACGTGTTTTGTTCATCGCCTGTGTGATTGCCCACATTGGCCGTTTGATTTTCAGATTGAAACGGACGATGAAGATCCGCGCGGGCAAATTAATTTCTTTGCTTCTCTGGACCTTTTTCTTTTCGAGCGGAGCTATTACGTAAATCCTGGTCAGGAGCCATGTCTGTCTGAAGCAAAGTGGCTTCCACATGATGAAGTGTGTGAGAGCGGAGAGTTTTGTCTGTGTGGATCTGACGGCCCGTGCCCGCTTGAAACGCCCGCGCCTTCAAGTTGTCGCGTCAATTACTTCCGGGATACACGACTGTTGCCGGAATCGTACAGGCGGGGACCCGCGGGAGAGACGCTGACGATTCTTGAGCCTGCCGACCGGTTGATGTTCGAGATGGATCAGGATTATGGTACATTTCACGATTCGGCTCCGTCGTGCGCGAACATGAGAACCGTGTATACGTCAAACTATGGTGATCCGCTATGGAACTGGGCGCCTTCTGCATGCTACAACAGGCCGGGGAGTGGCTTTTCCGACAACCACTTCACGCCCGGCCAAACGAGCATAAGGGCGCTGCATGTCGAGGAGCTCCGAGAACGTATCGATGCGCAACGTCGTTTCTTTGGTCTCGATGCGTTCGTGTGGACTGATTCGCCGATCCTGGCGGGCGTGACGCCGATAAAGGCGGTGCATTTGACGGAGTTACGGACTGCGCTGGAGGGGGCGTATGCGGCAGCCGGACTGGACACGCCGGTGTATTCGAGCGGCTCGGTGGTTCCGGGAGTGACGCTGATTCGATCCGTGCATTTGTCGGAACTTCACGTTGCCGTTGTGGAGCTGGAGAGGCGACCGTAGTTCCGGGTACTGCGTATCCCCTGGCGTATGAACGGGTTTCCGTGGTCGAACCAAGGAGAAGAAACATGTATGGCATACTGGCTGTCCTGGTTGCGGGAGGCGTTCACCTTACATGGATGGTGGAACCGTCGGCGGAACCGGTGGACACGCTGACGGATCTCGTCTTGGGTGACGCGGTGCACGTGGAAACAATTGGCGGGCGGCGCCTGAAGGGCGACATCGGAGACGTCACTCCGATGGAGCTCACGATCGTCGAGAACGGTCTATCGGTCACGGTGCCGTCCGCCGACGTGCGGGTCGTCAGGAAACAGGATTCACTGGTGAACGGCGTGTTATTTGGGACCGCTGCAGGAATGGTGGGCACGGCCGTCGTCGCACGTAACTTCTGTCCGGGCGAGGGAGTGTGCGCCACGAACGTGTTTTCGGCGAGCATGGGCGCAGGCATCGTCCTCGGAGCGGTGGTCGATGCGTTCATGCACAGGACGTTGTATCGCCGGTCGGGTGACGCGCAGGTGCGCGTCACGCCGCTCGTGTCTCCGAAGCACATGGGTGCGCGAGTATCGGTGCATTGGTGACCCGGCTGCAACAGGCCGCTGCTGACGAAGGGTGGAATGGGCGCGCGAATGTCCGTGGCGTGGTGATTCGAATCATGCATGGAGTCATGATGGCAATCGTGTTTGTTGCTGGATCGGGTGTGTTGCCGATCCTGGCCCAACCGGCCGCAATTCAACCTGGCGGAAATCGGCTCCGCCAGTCGGAGTCAGCGGCGCCCACGGTGTCGTCCGAGGAGGCTCCGACACGGAGATTCGAGGCCGGGGGCAGTATCGCCTGGCCGGGATTGTATGGCGGTCCTCCCGATGGAGCCGGCGGCTGGTTCACCGTGGGAGCGGGCAGATGGCGCCTGCAGATCGATTACTTGCACCGAGGGCAACACAAGGAACGTTCAATGATTCGGTATTATGGAGGTCTGCGTGAAGAGTACACGTCTGTTGACGGCTGGACGGCCGATTCTCTTTTTCTGTTCGCTGCGAGACATTTCCGCGCGGACCGCAGGATCAAGACACATCTTCTATTCGGCGCGGGTTATTATGGGTTCCGTGGTTACTTCTGCGAAGAATCACGCCGGCGGCTGGAGGAAACGCCCGTTTCATATGAATACCCGGACACGTGCGATCGGAACCAGGGGCGGGACAGCGGTGAACGACGTGTTCTGGGCGCGCTTGGAGCGGGAATCGAGACGGCGTACGGCTCCCGTTTTTTTCTTCGTGTGCAGACTCGAGGCATTATCGTCACCGAAAGGCACAGCGAAGGTTCAGCATGGCTGAGCATACTGGTTCGCTCGTGGCAGGCGATTGCGAGAGAGATGGTCGTCGGCATCGGCGTACGCTTCTAGCTGGTCCCGGTGTTGTGCATCCCCGGAGCATGGAACGGGCTTTCCGTGGTCGCACCAAGGAGATGAGACCTGATGTGGGGCATACTGGCTGTCCTGGTCGCGGGGGGGCGTCCACTTGGGATGGATGGCGGAACCGTCGGCGGAATCGGTGGTCACGTTGACGGATCTCGTGGTTGGTGAAGCGGTGCACGTGGAGACGATTGGCGGGCGGCGCCTGAACGGTGACATCGAAGACGTCGCTCCGGTGGAGCTCACGATCGCCGAGGACGGTCGATCGATCGCGGTGCCGTCCGCCGACGTGCGGACCGTCAGGAAACAGGATTCACTGCTGAACGGCATGTTGTTAGGGGCCGCGGGAGGAATGGTGGGCACGGCCGTCGTCTCGGGAAACTTCTGTCCGGAAGAGGGAGCGTGCGGCATTATCGTTATGTCGGCGAGCATGGGCGGAGGCATCGCCCTCGGAGCGGTGGTCGATGCCTTCATGCACAGGACGTTGTATCGCCGGCCGGGTGACGCGCAGGTGCGTGTCACGCCGCTCGTGTCTCCGAAGCGCATGGGTGCGCGAGTATCGGTGCATTGGTGACCCGGCTGCAACAGGCCGCTGCTGACGAAGTGTGGAATGGGCGCGCGAATGTCCGTGGGGTGGTGATCGCAATTCAACTGCGTTGGAGAACTGGAAGAACATGAAGACCACTCACGGCACAATCTGCGCCATCATGACCTTCGGTCTCGTGGCTTTCCTTGCCGCGCCTGCCGAGTCGTTGGAAAGTCGCGCGCCGTACACGTCGAACGATTCCTCGGACCTCTCGGACCTCGCCGATATGACTCCCGACGCGCGCGGAGATCGGCTCCGCCAGTCGGATTCCGCGGCGCCCACGGTGTCGTCCGAGGAGGCTCCGGCACGAAGATATGAAGCCGGGGGCAGTATCGTTTGGCCCGCGTACGGCGGTCCACCCTATGGAGCAGGCGGCTGGTTCACCGTGGGATCGGGAAGATGGCGCATGCAGATCGATTACTTGCACCGAGAGGAACGTTCAGCGATTCAGTACACGCATAGTTCGACGGGCGATTCTCTTTTTCTGTTCGTTTCGAGACATTTCCGCGCCGAGCGCAGGATCAAGACGCATCTTCTATTTGGCGCGGGTTATTACGATCGCCGCGATGGAACCAGGCGCGCGACCAGCCAGGAACGACGCGTTCTGGGCGCGCTTGGAGCGGGAATCGAGACGGCGTACGGCTCCCGTTTCTTCCTTCGTGCGCAGACTCGTGGTTATATCGTCACCGAAAGGCACGAAGGTGCACTATGGCTGAGCATACTGGCTCGCTCGTTGCAGGCGATTGCAAGCGAGTTCGTCGTCGGGGTCGGCGTACGCTTCTAGCAACGGACGTTCTGTGCTGCGTGGAGAGGTGGTCATCATGCATCGAGTTGCGATTGCGGCGCTGTTCGTCGCCGCATCGGGCGTGTCGCCGGTTCCGGCCCAACCGGTTGCAGTCCAACCGGACGAACGGTTGGAGCTTTTCCTGGGCGCCGGCGGCTTGGCGCACTACAACGAGGGCCTGTACGTTCCTCCCTTTCCGGCGGTGTATCACCTGGGCGGCGTGCTGTGGCTCGACGAACGATGGGGAATCGCCGCGCGCCATAGCCGCGGGTTCGGCTACCCGTTCGATCCCGCCTGGTACGGCCCGCGATATCAGCACGTCGCCGGCGGCGCCGGCGGAACCGGGACCGGGACGTTTCAGTACTCGACGGTGACCGGACGGTTTCGCGTGTTGCTGGATAATCGGATCGAACTGGAGATGGGCGTCGGCGCGCAGTTGTCCGGTGCGAAGGAATTGCATCTGCGTCCGGAAGGATCGGACGGCGCAGAATGGGTCGAGCGCGATCCGTGGGGTCCGGGACTCGCGCTCGAGGTGCTCGTCGGCCGCGGATTGACCCGACGCTTCGGAATCGAGGGCGGCGTGATGTTGCAAGGCGACTGGAGCGACGACGTCAAGTTCCAGCCCGTCGTGCTCGCGAGCGTGGCGTTCTGAGTTTGACGACGGCGATTCTGGACCTTCGACGGCGGAAGGGATGCGAAGACGACAAGAGGAGGAAACTAATGGCGTGTTCTGGCAGGACGGTCGGACTCGTGATGACGCTGATTCTCGTTGTGTTTTCGGGAAGGGCGGCGGCGCAAGGCGCGATGGCCGCGTCGCTGGAGGAGCTGATGCGATCCGGTAGTCTGCGACCCGGACTTGGGATCTACGTCACCGACACCGGAGGGCGGCGTTGGAAGGGCGACGTCAGAGACGTTTCGTCGACGATGCTGACGGTGACGGACGATCGAGGGGGCGCGTGGTCGTGGTCCGAAGGCGAGATCGACCGGATCGAGCAACAGGATTCATTGGAAAACGGCGCGTGGATCGGACTGGCGGCCGGCGTAGGCGTCGCTTACGCGGCCTGCAAGATGACGAGGGGGGATTGCAGTTATACGGTCCTTTACATAGGGTATCCTGCAGTCGCCGTCGGTGCTTTCGCAGGCTTGATCGTCGACGCCGTCACGCACCGGACACTGTACAACAGGGCCGGGTCCGCGGATTTGCGGGTGTCACCGATGTGGTCGTCAAGGACCCTGGGCGCGCGGATGTCGGTGGTGTGGTGAAGGAATAGGTTGTGTGGCGTCGATAGATGGAAACGAATTTCCGTGGTCGACACCGGGGAGAAGAGACATGTTCGGCATAACTGGCTGGTCGCGGGAGGCGTTCACCTCACTGGTGGTTTGCTTGTTGGTGGTTCTGCTGCCGACGGAATCGCCGGGGCGGGACGCGCCTGTTCCGGAGAGGCGGAACCCGTCGGTGATCGAGGATTCGGAATCGAGGCTCGGCGGCGGATTCGACCTGACCGTGAGGGGGATCCCGTTGTCCGGACTTGCCGAGCCGGCGCACCGCCTTGCTCCGGCGGGTCGCCTCGAACCGCGGCTCGCGCGTCAACCGGTGCGCTCGATGCGCTACCGGCGGAACCAGGGACTCCGGGACGTGCTGCGGGCCGCGCTGATCGGAGCGGCGGTCGGCGCCGCGGTGGGTTTCGTTTACGTCAAGGTGGGGTCGGGGTGTTGGAGCGGGGGAAGCCACTGTCGCCGGGCGTACGTACGGTACGGCGGGTCTTTCGGCCTCGTCGGTGCGGGTGTCGGCGCCGCCGTCGGGATGCGGTGAACCAGTGAAGGGTGGAGCCGGAGCGATGACGCCGCGCGCGTGCGGACGGTCAAGGGCCGCGGCCCCGCTCGCCCGGGGCGTCCACGATGACGCCGCGCGCGTGCGGACGGTCACGGCCGACGGTCGTTCCGTTCGTGTTCGCCGAGAGGAGGGTGACCGTTTGATGCGCCGACTTGCGGTTGCGGCGGTACTCGTCGCCGTGTTGCTCCAACCGGCCGGAGTCGGCGCGCAGGGGGCCGCGCTTTCGTTCGAGGAACTTGCGCAGTCCGGCCGTTTGCAGGCCGGCGACGGCGTCATCGTGACCATCGTGACGGACGTCGACCGGCGCCGCGTGAGGGCCGACGTCGTCAGGCTGTCGGCCGACTCCCTGACGGTGACCGACGGACGTGGTGAACGAGAGTTCGCGGAGGCCGGCGTTCTGAAGATCGATCGTCAGGATTCGCTGAGGAACGGCGCGCTGCTGGGACTGGTTGGAGGAGCGCTGGCGGCCCGTAGGGTCGACTTGTCTTCCGATTCCGCTTCCGCCACCGCCGGCGGTGGCGTCCTGTTTTTCGGAGGAGGTCTCCTCGCCGGCGTCCTCGTCGATTCCTACATCCGCGAGACGGTGTACGAGGCGCCGGGATGGAGGTGGGCGTTCGGGCCGCTGCTGACGAAGGGCGGAACGGGCGCGCGGATGTCCGTGGGGTGGTGAAGTCGGTTCGCTGCACGCGGGTGGCGTGTTTCGCCGGTTGGAGGAGTGCGCTTGACCTTCGGAGGACGGGAGGGCTGATGGGAACCGTGCCGCGTCGATGCCGTTCGTTGGGCGCCGTGCCGGTCTGCGTTCTGTTGCTGGCGGGTTGCGGCCGGGCGCCGGCCGGCGACGCGGCCGATCCGGCGGCGCCCGCCGGCGGGGTCGGGAGCGCCGCGGCGCCTGCCGGCCGGGTCGAGGGCGCCGCGGCGCCGACGCCGTCCGGGGGGACGGGACTCGGCGAGCGGCTGGTGGCTCTGCGCGCGGCGCGCGCGGCGCGGCCGGCGCTCGTGGAGACGGAGCGCGAGGTGTTCGAATTCGGGACGCCGGCGCGGGAGGAGGACGCGGGAGACGTCAGCGGCCCCGTGGTTGCGCCGTTTTCGTGGGAGCCGCCGGCGGCGCCCGACGCGGGGCAGGGAGAAGCGCCGTTGCGGGTCATCGGCGTCGTCGAGGCGCCGCCGCCGGCGGGTCGGGTGGCGGTGGTGAGCGACGGCGCCGGCGTGTACCACGGGCGGGTGGGCGAGGTGGTGGCGGGCCGCTACCGGGTGGTCGCCGTCGACGGTTCGGAAGTCGCGGTGGAGGTTCTGCCGGGGCGGGAGCGCCGGCGGCTTCGGTTCCGTTGAGCATGAGGAAGGTCCGGGCGGCGGAGCGGCGGAGCGCGGGCGGCGCCGGGTGGCGGCGCGTGGCGGCGCTGCTGGCGGCGGCGGCGCTGGCGGCGTCCGGCTGCGCGGCGGGCCGGGCGTTCGAGCGGGGCCGGGCGGCGGTGCGCGCGGGGCAGTGGGACGCGGCGGTGGAGTACTACCGACGGGCGGTGGAGGCGGACCCCGACCGCGCGGAGTATCGGATCGCGCTGGAGCGGACGCGCCTGCGGGCGGCGCGCTTTCACGCGGCCGAGGCGGCGGCGCTGGAGGAGGCGGGCGACTTGCCGGGGGCGCTGCACGCCTGGCGGCGGGCGTACGCCCTCGACCCGTCGCTGGGGACGGCCGGCGCGCGGATCGCGACGCTGCAGCAGGCGTTGCGGGCCGAGGCGGAGGCGGCGCGGGCGCCGGCGCCCATCGAAGCGTTGCGGGAACGGGCGCGGCGCGAGACGGCGCCGCCGCTGCTGGCGCCGGGCTCGGGCGAGCCGCTGGTGATCGAGTTCTCGGACACGAGCCTGCGGGAGATCCTGGACTTCCTCGGCGCGGCGGGCGGGATCAACGTCACCTACGACGCGGACTTCGAGGATCGGCCGTACTCGGTGTCGCTGCGGGGCGTGACGTTCGGCGAGGCGCTGGAGCGCATCCTGGCGGACAACGGCGCGTTCCACACGGTGGTGACGCCGGCGACGATCGTCGTGGCGCCGGACACGGCGCAGAAGCGCGCGGCCTACGCGGCGCAGGTGATCCGCACGTTCTACGTCTCGCACGCCGACGCCGAGGACCTGGTGGGGCTGCTGTCGGCGGTGATGAGGATGCCGGACATGGCGGTTGCGCCCCAGTGGGCGGCGAACGCGGCGGCCAACAGCATCACGGTGCGGGCGTCGGCCCCGGTCGTGGAGATCATCGAACGGGTGATCGCGGCCAACGACACGGCGCGCGCCGAGGTGGTCATCGAGGTGGAGATTCTGGAGGTCAACCGGGATCGGGCGCGGCAGTACGGCCTGGACCTGTCGTCGTATTCGGTGACGGCGACGTTCTCGCCGGAGACGGCGCCGGCGTCGGCGGGCGCCACGGGCGCCGCGGACGGCGAGGACGGTCCGGTCTCGGCGCTGGCGGGCGCGTTCAACCTGAACACGATCACGAGCGGCGTCAGCGTCGCGGACTTCTACGCGGCGGTCCCGGCGGCGGTCATCCGGTTCCTGGAGCGGGACACGCACACGCGGCTGATCGCGCAGCCGCAGTTGCGGGGGCAGGAGGGGGCCGAGCTGACCCTGAACCTGGGCCAGGAGATCCCGGTGCCGACGACGGCGTTCACGCCGCTGGCGGCGGGCGGCCCGGCGTTCAACCCGCTGACCTCGTTCCAGTACCGCCCGGTGGGGATGATTCTGACGATGACGCCGCGGGTGACGTACGAGAACGAGATCATCCTGGATCTGGAGGTGGAGAACAGCACGCTGGGGCCGCCGATCTCGGTGGCGGGTCAGTCGCTCCCGACGTTCGGGACCCGTCACGTGGAGACGCGGTTGCGGCTGCGCGACGGCGAGCCGAACCTGCTGGCGGGCCTGCTGCGGCAGGAGGACCGGCAGGTGCTGAAGGGGGTTCCGGGGTTGCGGCGGCTGCCGGTTCTGCGGCATCTGTTCGGGAGCACGGACGCGTCGGCGCGGCAGACCGACATCGTGATGCTGTTGACGCCGCGCATCGTGCGGGCGCACGACGTGCGGCAGGCGGACGTGAGTCCGATTCACATCGGCACGGCGCGCGCGCCGGGCGTGACGGGCCCGCCGCCGCGCATCGGGTCGGGGGCGGAGGCCGCGGCGGAACCGCCGGCCGGGACGCCGCCGCCTTCCGGTCCTGCCGGGGCGGGCGATGCGCCGGCCGGCGACGCGCCGCCGCCGCCCGCGTTCCCGGCCCTGCCGCCGCCGCCTCTTCCGGTTCCGGACGCCGGACCGGCGCGTTGACCGCCATGCCGTCGAAGCGCTGGGTCCGGACGCTGCCGCTCGCGACGGCCGCCGTGTGCCTGGCGTGCGACGCGGCGCCGCTGGTGGCGCCCACGCGGTCGACGCTGACCCTGGTCGCCGGCGCGGGGATCGTGCCCGCCGGCGGTTCGACGGAGGTGACGGCGCGGGTGGTCGAGGCGGCGGGCACGCCGGTGCACGACGGGACGATCGTCTCGTTCTCGGCGACGTTGGGGCGCATCGATCCGCCCGAGGTCGCCACGGTCGGCGGCCGGGCCGACGCGACGTTCACGGCGGGGGCGGCCTCCGGCGTGGCCGACCTGCGCGCGTACTCCGGCGAGGCCGCGGCGGGGCCGGTGCAGGTGACCGTCGGCGCGGCGGCGGCCGCGTCCCTGCGCGTGACCGCCCGGCCCGGGAGTCTGCCGCCCTCGGGCGGCGAGTCGGCGCTGACCGCGACGGTGTTCGACGGCGCGCGGAACCCGCTGCCGGGCGTGCCGGTCTCCTTCAGCGCTGACGCCGGCGTGCTGCGGGAGGTCGCCGCGACCAGCGACGCCGGCGGGGCCGCGCGCACGGTGCTGGTCACGAGCACGACCGCCACGGTGACGGCCTCGGCGGGCGACGGCGTGGAGGCCGCGGCGACGGTGACGGTGGACCCGGTGACGGCGATCACCCTCACGAGCGCCCCCGGGACGCCGGTCGCCTGGCAGACGGTCACGTTCACGGTGGAGCTGCGCAACGAGACGCACGCGATCCGCGGCGCCCGGATCGCTTTCGGCGACGGCCGGTCGCAGGACCTCGGGGCGGCGCCGCGCGCGGTCGTCTCCCACGCCTACCGCGAGCCCGGCACGTACACGGTCACGGTGCGGGCGACCGACGCCGCCGGACACGCCGCGTCGGCTTCGACCGCCGTGCGGGTGGACCCGGCGCCGGGCCTCGGGGTCACGGTGTCGGCGTCTCCCGCGGAGCCGGCCGCGGGGCGGCCGGTGACGTTCACGGTGACGGTGAGTCCGCCGGCGAACGGGCCGTCGGTGGACGGCGTGACGATCGACTTCGGCGACGGGGCCCGGCAATCGCTCGGCGCGCTGACGGGGAGCCGCACGGTCGCCCGCGTGTACAAGCGCGCGGGAACCTACGTGGCGCGGGTCACCGCGCGGGACACGGCCGGCCGGCGGAGCGAAGCGTCGATCGGCGTCACCGTCTCCGACGCGGCGGCCTTGGCGGTCACGGTGTCGGCGTCTCCCGCGGAGCCGGTCGCGGGGCGGCCGGTGACGTTCACGGTGACGGTGAGTCCGCCGACGGACGGGCCGCCGGTGCGCGCCGTGACGATCGACTTCGGCGACCGGGTCCGGCAGTCGCTCGGCGCGCTGACGGGGAGCCGCACGGTCGCCCACGTGTACAAGCGCGCGGGCGCCTACGTGGTGGAGGTCACGGCGTCCGACACGGCCGGCGGGCGGAGCGAAGCGTCGATCGGCGTCACCGTCTCCGCCGTCTCCGCCGACTGACGACGTTCGGCGGGTCCTGTCGCTGGAAGAGACCACCGTGCCCGACAGGGCGGCCGGCGGCGGTAGAATGGGCCCAGCCGGCCCCCGGCCCCGCGCACCATGACCGGACGACTCCTCGCGGCGGTTCTGTCGGCGCTGCTCGCCGGCGGGGGCGTTCTCCGCGCCCAGGAGGGCGTCGTCACCCGCGCCGAGGCGCTCGCGGCGGTCTTCCCGGGCGCGGAGGTGGCGCGCGATCGGGTCATCCTGACCCGCGAACAGATGGCCGCGGTGGCCGCGCTCGCCCGCGTCGGGATGCAGGGCCGCATCTTCCCCCGCTACGTCGCGCGCCGGGACGGCGTGGTCGTCGGGCGCGCCTACGTCGACACCCACACCCCGAAGACCGAGCGCCAGAGCCTGCTGGTCTCCCTCGACACCGGGGGCCGCGTCAAGCGGGTCGACGTCACCGTCTTCTTCGAGCCGGCGCAGTACATGGCGCCCCGGGACTGGCTGCGGCAGTTCGACGGGGCGGTGTTGCGCGACGAGCTGGCCGTCCGGCGCGGCATCCGGCCGATCGCCGGCTCGTCCTTCACCGGCCGGGCGATCAGCGACGCCGTCCGCCGCGTGCTCGCCCTCGACCGGGTGCTGCGGGCCGAGGCGCCCCGCCGGTAGCCGGCCGGGGTCCCGTCACGCGGAAGCGCCCGGCGCGGGCGGCGGCGGCGAACCGGGCGCGGGCCGTTCCGGTTCGGCCGCCGGGTCGAGCGGCGCGATCCCGATCCGCGCGAAGCCGTAGAAGGCGGCGACCAGGGGGTTGATCAGGTTGAAGAAGGCGAACGGCGCGTAGGCCAGCGTGGACACGCCGAGCGTCTGGGCCATGAACGCGCCGCAGGTGTTCCAGGGAATCAGCACCGAGGTGATCGTGCCGGAGTCTTCCAGGGTCCGCGACAGGTTCTTCGGGTCGAGCCGCCGCCGCCGGTACTCGCCGCGGAACATCCGGCCGGGGAGCACGATGGATATGTACTGGTCGGAGGCCAGCACGTTGACCCCGAACGAGGTGGCCAGCGTGGCCAGGATCAGTCCGCCGGCGGTCCGCACCGCGCGCAGGATGCGGCGGGCCAGCGCCTGCAGGATGCCGGTGGCCTCCAGCACCGCGCCGTACATCATCGCGGTCATGATCAGCCAGACGGTCTGCAGCATGCTCGCCATGCCGCCGCGCGACAGCAGCTCGTCCAGGGCGGCGTTGCCCGACTCCAGCACGTAGCCGCCGTGGAGCGCCTGCCACACGCCCTTGAGGAGGGCGACGGGCCGCGGCAGATCCGCCCCGGCCGCGAGGCGCAGCACCGCCTCCGGCTGGAACGCGACGGCGAACAGCCCCCCCACGAGCGCCCCGATCAGCAGCGCCGGGAACGCCGGCATCCGGCGCGCCACCAGCGTCAGCACCAGCACGAGCGGCAGCAGCAGGTGCGGGCCGATCTCGAAGCTGCGGTCCAGCGCCTCCAGCACCGCGTCGAGGTCGCCCGAACCTTCCGGGGCCGGCGCGGCCAGGCCGATGGCGGCGAACAGGATCAGCGCGAGGCCGAAACTGGGCGCCGTGGTCCGGACCATGTGGCGGACGTGGGTGAACAGCTCCGAGCCGGCGACGGCCGGGGCGAGGTTGGTGGTGTCCGACAGCGGCGACATCTTGTCGCCGAAGTACGCGCCCGAGATGATGGCGCCGGCCGCGATCCCCGGGTGCAGATCGTAGGCGGCGGCGGTGCCGATCAGGGCCAGGCCCACCGTGCCGGCCGTGGTCCAGGAGCTGCCCGTGGCCAGCGCGACGACGGCGCAGATGGCGCACGCGGCGGCGTAGAAGACGGACGGCGCCAGCAGGGACAGGCCGTAGTGGATCATCGTCGGCACGATGCCCGCCAGGATCCAGGCGCCGATGACCGAGCCGACGACGAGCAGGATCAGGATCGCCCCCATCGAGGTGGCGACGCCGCGCCGGACCGCGCCCTCGATCTCCGCCCACGTCCGGCCGTTCGCCAGGCCGACGAGACCGGCGGCGGCCGTGCCGAGCACCAGCGCGATCTGGTTCGGGCCGAACGAGGACTCGTCGCCGAAGAGGTGCACGGCCGCGCCGAGCAGGGCGACGAGCAGCACGACGGGAACGAGCGCCTGGGCGAGCGGGGGCTCCCCGGCGCGGGCGGCCGAGGCGGTGTCGGTCATGCAGGTTCCCGGTCCGCCCGGCCGCGCGCCAGGAGCTCGTCGATGTGGAGGCGGCGGCGCTTCAGCAGCAGGCCCTTGCGCGACACCCCGAGGCGGTCGGCCGCGGCGCCCACGCGGCCGCCGGCGGCCGAGAGCGCCCGGATGATCAGCGCCCGTTCGACCTCTTCGACCGCGGCCGGCAGGGTCTGGTCCGTGGAGATCGTGATGGTCCCCGGGGCGCCGCGCGTCCCGGGCGCGGCCGGCGGCGTCTCGCCGAGCGGGTCGGCCGGCCGCGCGAGGTGCTCCGCCGTGATGGTCGCGCCGTTCTCGGCGAACGCCACCAGGCGCCGGATCTCGTTGGCGAGCTGCCGCACGTTGCCCGGCCAGTCCTGCTCGCTCAGCCACTCGACGGCCTCGCCCGCCACGCGGATGCCCCGCTTGCGCTGCTCGCCGGAGGACCGGCGCAGCAGGTGCTCGACGAGCGGCGGTATGTCCTCGCGGCGGTCCCGCAACGGCGGGACGTGGATGCGGAAGATGTTGAGGCGGTAGAAGAGGTCCTCGCGGAACCGCTTGTCGCGCACCCGCTGTTCGATGTCCGCGTTCGTGGCGGCCACGATGCGCACGTCGACCTGCAGGGGCCGCGGCTGGCCGACCGGCTGGATCTCGCGGTTCTCGAGGAACCGCAGCAGCTTCGGCTGGATCTGCGTCTCGAGCTCGCCGATCTCGTCGAGGAGCAGGGTGCCGCCGCTGGCGCTCCGAATCACCCCGGGCGCGTGCTCGCTCGCCCCGGTGAACGATCCGCGCCGGTGGCCGAAGAGCTGCGAGTCGGCGATCTCGCGCGTCGTGCCGGTGCAGTTGTAGGGGACGAACGGACTTCCGCGGCGGCCGGAACGGGCGTGGACGATGCGCGCCACGACCTCCTTGCCGGTTCCGGATTCGCCCGTGATCAGCACCGGGAGGTTGCTGGAGCCGGCGCGCGACGCCATCGTCAGCACGCGCCGCATCGCGCCGGACGCGAAGACCCCCGGTTGCCGGGCGTCCCCGTCGCCGCCGTGTCGTCTGGTGAAGGTCACTATACTGGCCCTGCCGAAGCGTGCGGGCCGGCGCGCGCGCCCGAACCGGGGCGGCGCCGGCTCCGTCACGTGTCTCCTGGAGATGCGTTGTAGCACGTTCGGCGGCCCGATCGTCTTGACTTTCGTCACACTATATTGCCCGGGCGATGAAGTTCACGGTCGTCACGTTCGGTTGCCGGGTCAACCAGGCCGACTCGTTCGCGATCGAGCGGGGCCTGCGCGCCGCCGGGGGCCGCCCGGCGCCGGTCGAGGCGGCCGACGTCGTGGTCGTCAACAGTTGTTCGGTCACGGCGGCCGCCGACCAGGGGGCGCGGCGGGCCGTCCGGCGCGTCGCGCGGGCCAACGCCGCCGCCCGCATCGTCGCCACCGGCTGCTACGCCTCGCGCGCCGCCGAAGAGCTGGCCGCCCTGCCGGGCGTCGCCGCCGTCGTGCCGAACGTGGAGAAGGAGGAGCTCGCGGCGCGCGTCCTGGACGTCCTCGAGCCGACCACCGCGGCGCGCTTCGGCGCGGGAGACGGGGCCTGCGGCGCGCCGGTCCGGCCGGGCGAACGGGGCCGGACCGCCTACACGCTGCGCGTGCAGACCGGCTGCGGCGAGGCGTGCGCCTACTGCATCATCCCCGCGACGCGCGGACGCGGCCGAAGCGTGCCGCTGCCGCGGGTGCTCGACGAGGTCGGCGAGGCCGCCGCGGCCGGCTACCGGGAGCTGCAGCTCACCGGCGTTCATCTCGGTTCGTACGGCCGCGACCTGACCCCGCGCTCGTCGCTCGCGGCGTTGCTCGAAGCCCTCGCCGCCCACCCGTCGGACGTCCTGGTGCGGATGAGCTCGCTCGAGCCCATGGACTGCACGCCGGAGGTGATCGACGCCGTGACCGCGAGCCCGCGGTTCGCCCCGCACTTCCATCTGCCCCTGCAGCATGCGAGCGACGCCGTGCTGCGGCGGATGCGGCGGCCGTACACGGCGGCGGCGTACCGGGCCGTGGTCGCGGAGGTGCGCCGGCGCCGGCCGCACGCGGCGATCGGCGCCGACGTCGTGGCCGGGTTCCCGGGCGAGACGGACGGCGACGCCGCGGCGAACCTTGCCTTCGTGCGGGACAGTCCGCTCACGTATCTGCACGTCTTCCGCTATTCGGACCGTCCCGGCACGGAGGCGTCCGCGATGCCCGGGAAGGTGGACGAGCTCCGCGCCCGCGAGCGCGCCCGCGCCGTGCGGGAGGCCGGGGCGGCGCTCGCCGAGCGCTTCCGCGCGTCGCAGGTCGGCGCCGTCCGCCCCGGTCTGACGCTGGCCGGGTCCGGCGGCGCGATCGTGCTGACCGACAACTACCTGCGCGTCCGCGTGCCCGTCGAGCTGCCCGAGAACGAAAGGGTGCGCGTGCGCATCACGGCCGCGGGCGAGACGATGGCGGGCGAGCTGGCCGCGCCGGCCTGACGCCGCCGGCGTCCAGCAGGGCCGCGGCCCGCTGCGCCGGGGCGGGCCGCGCGCCTTCGACGATGAGCTGTCCGCAGGCGGCGCGGACGTCCCGCCCGCGGCTCTTGCGGACCGAGACCACCACCCGGTGCTCGGCCAGCGTGCGCGCGAAGCGGTCGACCGCCGCGTCCGGGGGGCGGCGGTACGGGATGCCGGGCGCCTCGTTGAGCGGGATCAGGTTGACCTTCGACCGCAGGCCGCGCAGCAGGCGCGCCAGCCGCCGGGCGTCGGCCACGCCGTCGTTGACGTCCCGCAGCAGGACGTACTCGAACGTGATCCGCTCCCGCCGCGGCGTCGGAAACCGCCGGCACGCGGCGATCAGGTCCGCCAGCCCGTACTTGCGGCTCACCGGCACCAGCCGGTCGCGCAGCTCCTCGCTGGCGGCGTGCAGCGAGACGGCCAGGTTGGGCATCAGCGGCTCCCGGGCGAGCCGTTCGAGCGCGGGCAGGACGCCGACCGTCGACAGGGTCACGCGCCGCGGGTTCACGGCGAGACCGCAGTCGGCCGCGAGCATCCGCAGGGCCTTCATGGTCTCGTCGTAGTTGTGCAGCGGCTCGCCCATGCCCATCAGCACGACGTTGAAGCGCTGATCCGCCAACCCGAGGTCGTGCGCCATCACGCGGACCTGGGCGGCGATCTCGCCCGCCGTCAGGTTGCGCAGCAGTCCCATCCGGCCGGTCAGACAGAAGCCGCAGCGCATGGCGCAACCGACCTGCGTCGACACGCAGAACGTCCTGGCCGGCGTGTCGGGGATGAAGACCGACTCCACCGCGCGGCCGTCGCCGAGCCGCAGCCGGAACTTCACGACGCCGTCGGCGGACTCGCCGCGCGCCTCGACCGCCGGGGTCGGGATCGCGTACGCGCGTTCGAGCGCGGCGCGGAGGTTCGTCGACAGGTCGGTCATGCCCGCGAAGTCGGCGACGCCGCGCTTGTAGATCCAGGCGTAGATCTGGCGGGCGTGGAACGGCTTCGCGCCGAGGGCGGCGAGCGCCTCGGCGAGGCCGTCGGGTTCGAGCTCGGTGAGGATCCGTCGTGCGGGCATGGGCGGCGTCCCGGCGGGGCGGCGGGCCGCATGCTACCATTACGGGCGTTCACGTGCTCGCGGCGGCCCGCTCGGAACCCCCCCGGCGCGGATGTGTTCGAACATGATCGAGCGTCACCGATTCGACAGCGGCCTGTGCCTGCTCACGGAGCCGATGCCCGCGGTCCGCTCGGTCAGCCTCGGGGCCTGGCTGACCCGCGGCTCCCGGCACGAGGGCGCCGGCCGCGCCGGCATCGCGCACTTCGTCGAGCACATGCTGTTCAAGGGGACGGCGTCGCGTTCGGCGGAGGCCATCGCGCAGGAGATCGACTCCATCGGCGGGCAGCTCGACGCGTTCACGGCGAAGGAGTACGCCGGCTACTACGTGAAGGTGCTCGACGAGCATCTGCCGCGGGCCGTCGACCTGCTGAGCGACCTGCTGCTGAACCCGGCGTTCGCCGACGCGGAGATCCGCCGCGAGCAGGGCGTCGTCCTCGAAGAGATCAAGATGGTCGAGGACACGCCGGACGACCTCGTCCACGAGGTGTTCACGGCCGGCTTCTGGCCGGACCATCCGCTCGGCCGCCCGATCCTGGGGACCGCCGAGTCGGTCGGCGCGATCGACGCCGCGGCCCTCCGCGGCTACTTCACCGGCGCCTACACGGCCGGCAACCTGATCGTCACCGCCGCCGGCAGCGTCGACGCCGCCGCGATGCGCGATCTGGTGGGGGCCGCGTTCGCGCCGCTGGCGGCGGGGGGCGAGCCGCCCCGCATCGCCGAGCCGTCGGTCGACGCCCGGATCGAGCTGCGGGACAAGGAACTGGAGCAGGCGCATCTGTGCCTCGGCACGCGCGGCTATCCGCAGAGCCACGAGGACCGCTACGCCTCCTACGTCCTCAACACGGTGCTGGGCGGTTCGATGAGCTCGCGGCTGTTCCAGAACGTCCGCGAGAAGCGCGGGCTGGCCTACGCGGTCAGCAGCGGCCTGACTTCGTACCACGACGCCGGCGTGCTGACCGTGTACGTCGGGTGCGACGGCGGCGCCGTCGCCGAGGTGGTGGATCTGGTGGTCGAGGAGCTGCGCGGGCTGCGGCGCGCGGCGGCGCCGGACGAGGAGTTGCGCCGCGCGAAGGACCACCTGAAGGGAAGCTGCGTGCTGGGCCTCGAGAGCACGACCAGCCGCATGTCGCAACTCGCGCAGAGCGAGATGTACTTCGGCCGGCAGGTGCCGCTGTCCGAGACCCTCGCCGGGATCGACCGCGTCACGGCGGAGGACGTGCAGCGGGTGGCGGCGGACCTGTTTCGGAACGGGGCGCTGGCCGCCGCGGCGGTGGGGCCGGTCCCGGAGGCGTCGATCTCGCCGGAGCGTCTCGATCTGGGCTGACCGGCGCCGAGAGGAGGATGGAGCCATCGGGGTCGAGCTGACGGTGCTGGGGAGCGGGAGCGCCGGGAACGCGACGCTCGTCCGGTGCGCCGGGGTGCGCCTGCTGCTCGACGCGGGGTTCAGCTTCCGCGAGCTGAGCCGGCGGCTGGCGGAGGTCGGCGTCGATCCCGGGATGCTGGACGCCGTCCTGATCACGCACGGCCACGGCGACCACACGCGCGGCCTGCGCGCGCTGTCGAAGCGTCACGGGGTGCCGGCGTACGCGGCCGCCGCCGTCCGCGGCGCGCGGGGGGCGCCCGACGGCGTCGACTGGCGCGGACTCGAGTCCGGCGTGGCGGTCGACCTCGGCGGCCTCCGGTTCGTTCCGTTCGAGGCGCCGCACGACGCATCCGGGACGGTCGCCTTCCGCATCGAGACGCCGGAAGGCGCCGTCGGCTACGCCACCGACCTCGGCGCGCTGACGCCCCTGCTGATCGAGCGCTTCCGCGACTGCCGTCTCCTGGTCATCGAATCGAACCACGCGGAGGACCTGCTGCGCGTCAGCCCGTACGCGCGCTCCACGCGCGAACGCATCGCCGGCGACGGCGGCCACCTATCCAACGAAGCGCTCGCCGCGTTCGTGCGCGACCACCTGGGCGCGTCGGTGCGCTGCCTGGTGCTCGCCCACCTGAGCCGGGTCAACAACACGCCGGAGCTGGCCCTGATGACCTGCCGCGAGGCGCTGTCGGCGAGCGGCAGGACCGACGTCGAGGTGGTGGCGGCCAGCCAGGACCGGGTGACGCCGACCATCGACCTCGCCGCCCGGGCGCGGCCGGCGTCGGCGGCGGCCGCCGCGCGGCAGACGGCGCTGCCGTTCCCCGTCTCGCCGGGCGGCCGTCCGGCCGCCGCCGGGAACGAGGTCCGCCCGCGATGATTGCCCGCTACACGCCGCGCGAGATGGGCCGCCTGTGGACCGATCAGCGCCGCTACGACACCTGGCTGCGCGTCGAGGCCGCGGCCGCCGAGGCGATGGCCGAGCACGGGCTGATCCCGGCCGAGGCGGCCCGCGACATCCGCGAGCGCGGCGCGGTGGACGCGGCCCGCGTCGCGGAGATAGAGGAGACGACGCAGCACGACGTGATCGCGTTCACGACCGCGGTGGCCGAGCGCGTCGGCCCGTCGGCGCGCTGGCTGCACTTCGGCATGACGTCGTCGGACGTCATCGACACCGCGCACGCCCTGCAGATGCGCGAGGCGTGCGGCCTGCTGCTGGCCGACCTGGACCGGCTGGCGGCGGCCGTGCGGGAGCGGGCGGACGAGCACCGGCGGACCCCGATGATCGGCCGGACGCACGGCGTGCACGCCGAGCCGATGACCTTCGGGCTGAAGCTGGCGCTCTGGTTCACGGAGCTGGGGCGCGCCCGCGAGCGGCTCGTGCGCGCCCGCGAGACGATCAGCGTCGGCAAGTTGTCGGGCGCGGTGGGGACCTACGCGCACCTGGATCCGGCCGTCGAGCGGGGGGTCTGCGAGCGGCTCGGCCTGACCCCCGCCCCGGTCGCTTCGCAGGTCGTGCAGCGCGACCGCCACGCCGAGCTGCTGAGCGTGCTCGCCATCACCGCCGCGTCCCTCGAGAAGTTCGCGCTGGAGGTCCGCGGCCTGCAGAAGACGGAGATCGGCGAGGTCGCCGAACCCTTCGCCGCGGGTCAGAAGGGCTCGTCGGCGATGCCCCACAAGCGCAACCCGATCGGCTGCGAGCAGATCACCGGCCTGGCCCGCCTGGTGCGGACCAACGCGCTCGCCGCCGTCGAGAACGTGGCGCTGTGGCACGAGCGCGACATCTCGCATTCGTCGGTGGAGCGGGTCATCGTGCCCGACAGCTTCTGCGCGCTCGACCACATGGTGCGCCGGTTCACCCGCATCGTGCGCGGTCTGGCCGTCCGTCCCGAGCGGATGCGCGAGAACCTCGAACGGTCGCGCGGCGTCGTCTTCTCCGGCACGGTGCTGCTGGCGCTGGCCGCCCGCGGCGTCTCCCGCGAGGACGCCTACCGGCTGGTGCAGCGCAACGCCCTGCGCTCCCACGACGAGGAGGTGGACTTCAAGTCGCTGCTGCTGGCCGATTCCGAGGTGACCGCGGTCCTCGGCGCCGCCGAGCTCGAGCGCGCGTTCGATCTGGACGCGCAGCTGCGCCACGTGGATGCGATCCTGGACCGCGCGTTCGCCGGCGCGCCGGCCGCGGAGGCGTCGTGAAGGCGCGGGTCTACGTCACGCTGCGGCCCTCGATCCTGGACCCGCAGGGCAAGACCGTCACGGACGCCCTGCGCAGCCTCGGCTACGATGCGGTGCGCGGCGTGCGGCAGGGCAAGTACTTCGAGCTCGACCTGGACGCGGCGACCGCCGAGCAGGCGCGGTCGCTGGCGGGCGAGGTGGCGGATCGGCTGCTGGCGAACCCGGTGATCGAGAGTTACCGGGTGGAGGTCGGCGGTCCGTGAACGCCCGGGGCGGGGCCTTCGCGGCCCGGAAGCGGACGTTGGGATGAAGTTCGCGGTGGTGGTCTTTCCGGGGTCGAACTGCGACCACGACGCGCACCACGCGCTGGCGCGCGTGCTGGGCCAGCAGGTGGACCTGGTCTGGCACAAGGCGGACGATCTGGGCGGCCCCGACGCGGTGGTGCTGCCGGGCGGGTTCTCGTACGGCGACTACCTGCGCTGCGGGGCGATCGCCCGCTTCTCGCCGATCATGAAGCGGGTCAGGGAGTTCGCGGCCGCCGGCGGGCCGGTCATCGGCATCTGCAACGGCTTCCAGGTGCTGCTCGAAGCGGGACTGCTGCCCGGGGCGCTGCGGCGCAACCGCGGCCTGAAGTTCATCTGCGAGCACGTGCACGTGAAGGTGGAGGCCGCGGACACGCCGTTCACGCGCGGGGCCGCCGCCGGCCGGGTGCTGCGCATCCCCATCGCCCACGGCGAGGGGAACTACTACGCCGACCCGGGCGCCCTGCGGGAGCTCGCCGACAACCGGCAGATCGTCTTCCGCTACACGTCGCCGGACGGCGCCCGCGGCGAGCGCTGGAACGTCAACGGGTCGCTGGAGGCGATCGCCGGCGTCTGCAACCGCGAACGCAACGTCGTCGGCATGATGCCGCATCCCGAGCGGGCGTGCGAGGCCGCGGTCGGGAGCACGGACGGCCGCGTCGTGTTCGAGTCGTTGCTGGCGGCGGCGCCCGCGTCCGCCGCGGAGGCGATCTGATGGCTTCTTCGGAGACGAACCGGCGTCTCGGGCGGATCCTGCTCGGCATCGGCTGTCTGCTGCTCGCCGCCGCGGCGCTGTTCGGCGCGGGCGCCGTGCCGCTGCCGGCGCCGGGAGGGGTCATCGTGGCGGCCGTGCTGGGCGTGGCGGGACTCGCGATGGCGGCCTTCGGGGCCGTGCTGCTGACCGGGGTCCGCCCGTGATCGGCTCCGACGTCTTGGCGGCGCACGGGTTGACCGCCGGCGAGTACCGGCGCATCGTCGAAGTCCTCGGGCGCGACCCCAACCTGCTGGAGCTGGGCGTCTTCTCGGTGATGTGGTCCGAGCACTGCAGCTACAAGAGCTCGCGCGTCCACCTGCGGACCCTGCCCACCGAGGGTCCGCGCGTGCTGCAGGGGCCGGGCGAGAACGCCGGCGTGCTCGACGTCGGCGGCGGCCTGGCCGCGGTGTTCAAGATCGAGTCGCACAACCACCCGTCGTTCATCGAGCCGTACCAGGGGGCGGCGACCGGCGTGGGCGGGATCGTCCGCGACGTCTTCACGATGGGCGCCCGGCCCGTCGCCCTGCTCGACTCGCTGCGGTTCGGATCGCTGGAGTCGCCGGCGACGCGGCGGCTGGTCGAGGGCGTGGTGGCCGGCATCGCCGGCTACGGCAACAGCATCGGGGTCCCGACCGTCGGCGGCGAGACCGCCTTCGACGAGGCCTACGGCGGCAACCCGCTCGTCAACGTCTTCTGCCTGGGCGTCGCGCCGGCCGGCGGCGTGATCCGGGGGCGCGCCGAGGGGCCCGGCGACGCCGTCTACTACGTCGGCGCGAAGACCGGCCGCGACGGCATTCACGGCGCCACGATGGCCTCGGCGGAGTTCGACGACGAGTCGGCCGGGAAGCGCCCCCACGTGCAGGTCGGCGATCCGTTCCTGGAGAAGCTGCTGCTCGAGGCGTGTCTGGAGGTGCTGCCGACCGGCGCGCTGGTCGGGCTGCAGGACATGGGGGCGGCCGGGCTGACCTGCTCGTCGTGCGAGATGGCGGCGCGCGGCGGCGCGGGCATCGACGTCGACGTCGCCCGGGTGCCGCGGCGCGAGTCGGGCATGACGCCGTACGAGGTCATGCTGTCGGAGTCGCAGGAGCGCATGCTGTTCATCGTGCGGAAGGGGCGCGAGGCGGAGGTCGACCGCGTGTTCGAGAAGTGGGACCTGCACGCCGTGCGCATCGGCGAAGTGACCGGCGACGGCCTGTTCCGCGTCCGCGACGGGGGGAAGACCGTGGCCGAGATCCCCAACCGGCCGCTGGCCGACGAGGCTCCGCTGTACGACCGCCCCTGCCGCGAGCCGGCGGACCTGCGCGAGCGGCAGGCGCTCGACGTCTCGGCGCTGGCGCCCGCCGGCCCGCCGGCCGAGGTCTTCCTGCGGCTCGTCGGCTCGCCCGGCGTCGCGAGCAAGCGGTGGATCTACCGCCAGTACGACCACATGGTGCGGACCGGCACCATCGCGCCGGCGGGCGCCGGGGCGGGCGTGGTGCGCGTCAAGGGCACGCCGCGCGCCCTGGCGTTCTCGCTCGACGGCAACGGGCGGTACTGCTTCCTCGACCCGTACCGCGGGGCGATGCTGGCCGTGGCCGAGGCGGCCCGCAACGTCGCCTGCGTCGGCGCGCGGCCGATCGGCGCCACCAACTGCCTGAACTTCGGCAACCCGGAGCGGCCGGAGATCATGTGGCAGTTCGCCCGCGCGGTGGCCGGGATCGGCGACGCGTGCCGCGCCCTCGACGTGCCGATCACCGGCGGCAACGTCAGTCTCTACAACGAAACGGACGGCCGGGCGATACTGCCCACGCCGGTCCTCGGCGTGGTGGGCTTGCTGGAGGACGCCGGGCGGGTCGTCGGCCGCGCGTTCCGCGGTCCGGGGGAGTCGGTCGTGCTGCTCGGCGCGCCCGGCGGCGGGCTGGGGGGGAGCGAGTACCTGAAGGTGATGCACGGCCTCGTGCGCGGCGCGCCTCCGGAGATCGACTTGCGGGCGGAGCGCGCCCTGCAGCGGCTCGTGGTGGGCCTGGCGCGGGAGGGGCGCCTGCGTTCCGCGCACGACTGCTCGGACGGCGGTCTGGCCGTCGCGCTGGCCGAGTGCGCGTTCGGCAGCGGGACGGGTTTCGACGTGGCGGTCCCCGGTTCGGCCGCGGACGGTCTGGCGGCGGCGCTGTACGGCGAGGCGGCCTCGCAGGTCGTCGTATCGCTGCGGGAAGCGGAAACCGACGCGGTGCTGGCCCGGGCCGCCGCGGCCGGCGTCCCGGCGCGGGCGCTGGGGCGGACCGGCGGCGGCCGCCTGCGGTTCACGTTCGACGGGGAGCGGGCCGTCGACGTCGGGCTGGCCGAGGCGGAGCAGCGCTGGGCGGCCGGGTTCTCGCGGTACTTCGAGACGCCCGCCGCGTGACGCCCATGGACGACAAGTTCCACGACGAATGCGGCGTCTTCGGCGTCTTCGGCCACGAGGACGCGTCGGCGCTGACCTACCTGGGTCTGTACGCCTTGCAGCACCGGGGGCAGGAAAGCGCCGGCATCGCCGCCGCCCGGGACGGGGACGTCAAGCTGTCGCGCGCGATGGGCTACGCCGGCGACGCCTTCAACGACCGGATGCTGGCGGCCACCCTGCCCGGCGCGGCGGCGATCGGCCACGTGCGGTATTCCACGTCCGGCGACAGCCGCATCGTCAACGCGCAGCCGATCCTGATCGACTGCGCGCACGGGCAGATCGCGCTCTGCCACAACGGCAACCTCGTGAACGCGGCCGAGCTGCGGCGGCAGCTCGTCCGCGAAGGATCGATCTTCCAGACCAGCAGCGACACCGAGGTCGTCCTGCACCTCTACGCGAAGTCGAGCGCCGCCACGCCCGAGGACGCCATCGTCGAGTCGGTGTCGCAGGTGCGCGGCGCGTTCTCGCTCGTGCTGCTGACGCCGAGGAAGCTGATCGCGGTGCGCGACCCCCACGGATTCCGCCCGCTCGCCCTCGGCCGTCTGGACGACGCCTACGTCGTCTGCTCCGAGACCTGCGCCCTCGACCTCATCGGCGCCCGCTACGAGCGCGAGGTCGAGCCGGGGGAGATCCTGGTGGTCGGCGAGGACGGCGTGCGCTCCTACAAGCCGTTTCCGCCCGAGCCGGCGGCCCACTGCGTGTTCGAGCACGTCTACTTCGCGCGGCCGGACAGCGAAGTCTTCGGCCAGAGCGTCAACGCGGTGCGCACGAACCTCGGCCGGCTGCTCGCGCAGGAGTCGGCGGTCGAGGCGGACGTGGTGGTTCCGATTCCCGACTCCGGTCTCGTCGCCGCGATCGGCTTCGCCGAGAGCTCCGGCATCCCGCTGAAGATGGGGCTCATCCGCAACCACTACGTCGGCCGCACGTTCATCCAGCCGCACAAGTCGGTCCGCGGTCTCGAGGTGAAGGTGAAGCTGAACACGGTGCGGGACGTGCTCGACGGAAAACGGGTCGTGCTGGTCGACGACTCGATCGTGCGCGGCACGACCAGCCAGAAGATCGTGTCGATGATCAAGGCCGCCGGGGCGCGCGAGGTGCACATGCGCATCAGTTGCCCGCCGACCGTCGCGCCGTGCTACTACGGCATCGACACGCCGCACCGCGACGAGCTGATCGCGGCCCGGCGCAGCGTCGACGAGATCCGCGACTTCATGGGCGCCGACACGCTCGCCTACCTGAGCCTGGACGGGTTGCGCCGGGCGGTCGGCGAACGTCACGATCGGTACTGCAACGCCTGTTACACGAAGTCGTACCCCGTCGATCCGCCGGCCGACACCGACGCCTACCGGCAGATGGTGTTCCGGATCGACGAGGCCGGGGACGCGGCGCCGGGCGAACCGTGACCGGCGCCGGCGGAAGTTCCAGCGCGAGGAGGGCGGCGGCGCGGGTCATGGACTACAAGTCGTCGGGCGTCGACGTGGACGCCGGCATGGAGGTGGTCCGGCGGGTCCGGCGGCTCGCCGAGAGCACGTTCACCGGCGGGGTGCTGGGCGGCGTCGGCTCCTTCGGCGGACTGTACCGGCCCGAGCTGTCGGGAATGGACGACCCGGTGCTGGTGGCCAGCGCGGACGGGGTGGGCACCAAGCTGGCCGTGGCGTCCGCGGCCGGCGCGCACGCGACGGTCGGGGTGGACCTCGTCAACCACTGCGTCAACGACGTCCTCGCGCAGGGCGCGCGCCCGATGTTCTTCCTCGACTATCTCGCGACGGGCCGCCTGTCCCCCGACGTGGCGGCTTCCGTGATCGAAGGGGTCGCGGCCGGCTGCCGGCAGAACGGCTGCGCGCTCCTCGGCGGCGAAACGGCCGAGATGCCCGGGTTCTACGCCGACGGCCAGTACGATCTGGCCGGTTTCGTCGTCGGCCTGGTGGACCGCTCGCGGATCATCGACGGCCGCGCGATCGAGCCGGGCGACGTCCTCGTCGGCCTGCCTTCGAGCGGGCTCCACACCAACGGCTACTCGCTCGCCCGGCGCATCCTCTTCGACGAGCTCGGGCTGCGGGTCGACTCGGCGGTCGAAGCCCTCGGCTGCACCGTCGGCGAGGAGCTGCTGCGCACGCACCGGTCGTACCAGGCGGCGCTGCGTCCGGTGATCGAGACCGGTTGCGTCAAGGGGATCGCCCACGTCACGGGCGGCGGACTGACCGACAACGTGCCGCGCGCGCTGCCCGCCGGCTGCGCCGCCGCCATCGATCCCGAGCGCTGGACGAGGCCCGCGATCTTCGATTTCCTGCGCGAGCGGGGCGACGTGCCGCCGGCGGACATGTACCGCACCTTCAACATGGGCATCGGCCTCGTCGTCGTTTGCGCGCGGGACGATTCGCACCGCGTGCTCTCCAAGCTCATCGCGTGCGGCGAGATCGGCGCGGCGCTCATCGGCGAGGTCCGCGAGGCGCCGGCCGCCGGTCCGCGGGTCGAGTACGCCGGGGTCGATCTTCCGGGCGGCGCGCCGCCGGCGTGCGGCGCATGAGCGGCCGGGGTCCCGGGTCGGCCGCCGGGAACCGCCGTCTCGGCGTCCTCATCTCCGGCCGCGGCAGCAACCTGCAGGCGATCATCGACGCCGTCGCCGAGGGGCGGCTCGACGCGGAGATCGCGGTCGTCGTCTCCAGCCGCCGGAACGCGCCGGGGCTGGAGCGCGCCCGCCGGGCCGGCATCGAGACCGTCGAAGCGAGCCACTCGGACTACGGCTCGCGGGATGCCTTCGACGCGGCGATCGTCGGCGAGCTGCGGCGGCGCGGCGTGGGGCTCGTCTGTCTCGCCGGGTTCATGCGCCTGCTCGGCCGCGGCTTCGTCGCCGCGTTTCCGAACGCCATCCTCAACGTCCATCCGTCCCTGCTGCCCGCCTTCCCCGGTCTCGACGCCCAGCGGCGGGCCTGGGAGCACGGCGTCCGGGTCAGCGGCGCGACCGTCCACGTCGTGACACCGGAACTCGACGACGGCCCCATCGTCCGGCAGGCGGCGGTTCCCGTGCTGCCGACCGACACGGCCGACTCGCTCGCGGCCCGCATCCTGGCCGAGGAGCACCGAATCTATCCCGAAGCGATTCGGGCGGTCCTCGACGGGGGATGGAAGGTCGACGGCCGCCGGTTCGTCGAGCGGCCCTGACTTCCGGGCGGCGGAGGCGCGGCCCGTTCCGGCCGGCTGCCGGTACAATGACTCCGATGACGCTGGAGGAGCAGACCGCCTACCTCGCCAAGGGCTGCGTCGACGTCCTGCGGGAGACGGAGCTGCGGGACAGGCTCGAACGCGCGGCCGCGTCCGGCGGCCGGCTCACCGTGAAGGTGGGGTTCGACCCCACGGCGCCCGACCTGCATCTGGGCCACACCGTGCTGCTCCGCAAGATGAAGCACTTTCAGGATCTCGGCCACCGGGTGATCTTCCTGATCGGCGACTTCACGGGGCTCATCGGGGACCCGACCGGCCGGTCGAAGACGCGGCCGCCGCTGACGCGGGAGCAGGTCGAGGAGAACGCCGCGACCTACCGGAAGCAGGTGTTCAAGCTGCTCGATCCCGAGGCCACGGTGGTGGACTTCAACAGCGGCTGGCTCCGCGGCCTCGGCAGCGAGGGCTGGATCCGGCTGGCCGCGGGTTACAACGTGGCCCGGATGCTCGAGCGGCGCGATTTCCGCCAGCGCTACGACGCCGGCCGCCCGATCGCGATCCACGAGTTCCTGTATCCGCTCGCGCAGGCCTACGACTCCGTCCACCTGCGGGCGGACGTCGAGCTCGGAGGCACGGATCAGCTCTTCAACCTCAACGTCGGACGCGACGTCATGCCGGCCTGGGGCGCGGAGCC
>OZ251506.1:0-605000 GCA_965242835.1 Vicinamibacterales bacterium | reverse complement strand
GAGTTGCAATAAAGAGGCCCAGGCGACTGTTTACTAAAAACACAGGACTCTGCCAAGTCGAAAACGACGTATAGGGTCTGACGCCTGCCCGGTGCCGGAAGGTTAAAGGGAGGAGTTAGCCGCAAGGTGAAGCTCTGAACTGAAGCCCCGGTAAACGGCGGCCGTAACTATAACGGTCCTAAGGTAGCGAAATTCCTTGTCGGGTAAGTTCCGACCTGCACGAATGGCGCAACGATCTGGGCGCTGTCTCGACGAGGGGCACTGCGAATTTGTGGTACCGGTGAAGACGCCGGTTGCCCGTGGTAAGACGGAAAGACCCCGTGCACCTTTACTACAGCTTAGTAGTGAGTGCTGGTGTGTGATGCGCAGGATAGGTGGGAGACTTTGAACCCGGCCTTTCGGGGTCGGGGGAGTCGTCGGTGAGATACCACCCTTGGCATTTCGGTGCTCTAACCTCGGCCTGTCATCCAGGTCAGGGACACTGCTTGGCGGGTAGTTTGACTGGGGCGGTCGCCTCCCAAATTGTAACGGAGGCGCGCGAAGGTTCGCTCAGGCTGTTTGGAAATCAGCCGTAGAGTGCAAAGGCAGAAGCGAGCTTGACTGCGAGACATACACGTCGAGCAGGTGGGAAACCAGGCCTTAGTGATCCGGTGGTTCCGCATGGAAGGGCCATCGCTCAACGGATAAAAGGTACGCCGGGGATAACAGGCTTATCTTGGCCAAGAGTTCATATCGACGCCAAGGTTTGGCACCTCGATGTCGGCTCATCGCATCCTGGAGCTGTAGCAGGTTCCAAGGGTTCGGCTGTTCGCCGATTAAAGCGGTACGTGAGCTGGGTTTAGAACGTCGCGAGACAGTTCGGTCCCTATCTACCATGGGCGCAGGAGATTTGAGGGGGGCTGTCCTTAGTACGAGAGGACCGGGATGGACGAACCTCTGGTGTACCAGTTGTCGCGCCAGCGGCAGTGCTGGGTAGCTACGTTCGGAAGGGAGAAACGCTGAAAGCATCTAAGCGTGAAACCCTCCCCAAGATGAGATCTCCCTGGACCTTCGGGTCCCTGAAGGCACCTGGAAGACCACCAGGTAAATAGGCCAGACGTGTAAGGCTTGCGAGAGCCTGAGCTTACTGGTACTAATCAGCCGTGAGGCTTGACCATATTCTTTCGGCGCCGCGTCGGGAAGCTGCCGTTTGTAGGGTGTTCAGTTGCGCGGACCGGCGGGTCCTTGACAGAAGGCGCGCCGTCCCGGAGCGCCGCGGAAGTTCCGCGGCCCGGCCGGGCCGGCCGTTCAGGTTTTCCGGTGGTCACAGGAGAGGGGAAACACCCGTTCCCATGCCGAACACGGCAGTTAAGCCCTCTACCGCCGATGGTACTGCGGGGGCAGCCTCGTGGGAGAGTAGGTCGCCGCCGGGAGTTTTCGCGACGCCCGGGCTCGAAGGTCGAGTCCGGGCGTTTTTCTTTTGCGGGTGGAACGTGACGGGTGACGGGCGGTCATGAGGCTCGAAGCGCGGCGGACGGACCGGCGCGGGGTTCCGGTGGAGCTGGCCGGCGAGCGGAAGATCCGGGCGCGGAACACGGCGCTGTACCGCCTGGCGCATTGGCCGATCTGGATCTGGGTGTTCTTTCTGGCGCCGGGGCCGCTGACGTTCGACCTGTTCGCGGCGGGATTCGACTGGCGGATGGCCGCGTGGCTGGGCGCGGTGGTTCTGGGCACGGGCGCCGCGGGGTTGCGGGGACGCCTGCCCGGCGTCGAGCCGCGGCCGTACATCATACGCTTCACGGAGGATCGGCCGAATCCGCTGTACCGGCGGGTGTGCTACACCTTCGCCTGGAGCGCGATCCTGAGTTTCGGTCTGCTGAATCTGGCCGGGTTGGCGTGGGCGGCGGCGGCGGGCGAGTGGCGGATGCCGGAGATCTACGCGGCGGGATATTTTCCGCTCGCGGGGGCGACGTGGATACTGGGCGCGGCGGGGCGGCTGCCGCGGGTGAAGGCGTCGACGCGGGACGAAGGGCGGGAGCGGCGGTTCTTCTACGGTTCGTTGTGGGCGGTGTGCGTGGCGCAGCCGGTCCTGTGGCTGCTCTGGGGCGTCCTGCCGCTCGGCGGTTGGGCGAACCTGCTGAAGCTGGGCGTGTTCGTCGGGCTGCTCGGTTTCGTGGGGCATCTCGCGTATCGGGGCCGGCTGCCGCGGACCCGTCCGATCGTGGCCGGGGAGCTGGCGGTGAGCGACTGAGCGGCTTCCGCGGGTCCCGAGCCGGCCGGCGGCGGTAGAATGGCGGGATGCAGGGCGAGGACGGAAGGCGGTGGGGCGCGGCGGGGCCGGTGGGGGTCTGCCTCGCGGCGTGGGCGGCGGCGGTCATCCTGGCGGCGGTCGTCGGCGCGGCGGCGGGCGGCGGAGAGGCCGCGGCGCAGCCGGGGGACGGCTACGACGCGCACTTCGTCGACAAGACGATGCGCGTCGACTACTTCCACTCCGGCGGGCTCGGCGCGGAGATCCTGGCCCTCGACCAGGTGGTCTCCGACGGGCCGTGGGCGGGCAGCCGGACCCGTCTGGTCGACGACCTCAACCTGGGCAAGTACCTCTTCGAGGTGATCGACCGCCGCACCAACCGGGTGATCTACTCGCGCGGCTTCGCGTCGATCTACGGCGAGTGGGAGACGACGCCGGAATACCGGGAGACCTACCGCACGTTCCATGAATCGTTGCGGTTCCCGTGGCCGCGGCGCCCGGTGCAGGTGGTGCTCAAGGCGCGCGACGCCGAGACCGGCTTCCACGAGATCTGGTCGACCGTCGTCGACCCCGGCTCCCGGTTCGTCAATCCGGCCGACCGCCGGCCGGCCGGCGAGGTGTGGCCGGTGTTCACGAGCGGACCGCCGCCGGAGAAGGTGGACCTGCTGATCCTCGGAGAGGGCTACACGGACGAAGAGGGCGGCAAGTTCCGCGCCGACGCCGCGCGGTTGACGGACGCCCTCTTCGAGGAAGAACCGTTCCTGAGCCGCAAGGACGACTTCAACGTGTGGGGGATCCACCTGCCGTCGCCGGAGTCCGGCGTCAGCCGCCCGCGGGCCGGCCGGTTCCGGCGCACGCCGCTGTCGGCCGAGTACAACGTCTTCGATTCCGAGCGCTACCTGCTCACCTACGACAACCGGGCGCTGCGCGACGCGGCGTCCGCCGCGCCCTACGAGTTCATCGAGATTCTGGTGAACGAGGAGCAGTACGGCGGGGGCGGGATCTTCAACTTCCAGGCCACCGCGGCGGCCGGCACGGGGTTCGCGGAGTACGTCTTCATCCACGAGTTCGGTCATCACTTCGCGGGGCTGGCGGACGAGTACTACACGTCGGACGTGGCGTACGAGACCGGCGCGGCGCGCCACCCGGAACCCTGGGAGCCGAACGTGACCGCCCTGCACGATCCGCGGGACCTCAAGTGGGGCGATCTGGTCGAGTCGGACACGCCGTTGCCGACGCCGTGGGACAAGGAGACCTTCGAGGCGGGCAGCGCCGCGGCGCAGCGCGAGCGCCGGGGCCTGCGGGAGGCCGGCGCGCCCGAGACCGAGATGGACCGCCTCTTCACCGAGCAAATGGAGCGGGAGACGGCCCTGCTGGCCTCGATGCCGCACGCCGGCCGGGTCGGCGCCTTCGAGGGCGCCTCGTACGAACCGGCCGGCCTGTACCGTCCGGAGATCGACTGCATCATGTTCACGCGCAACCCGGTCGGGTTCTGCCGCGTCTGCCGGCGGGCCATCTCGCGCGTGATCGACCAGTACTCGCGGCCGTAGGGAATCGTCGTCCGGGCGCGGAAGGGATCGAACCACATGGACAGGCGCGTAGTCACCGAGCTCGAGCGCATCGTCGGCGCGGACGGCGTCGTGCGCGACGACGGCGAGTTGCTGACCTACGAGACCGACGGGCTCGTGAAGCTGCGCTCCAAGCCGGGTGTCGCGGTCCTGCCCGTCTCGGCCGATCAGGTGCAACGCGTCGTCCGCCTGTGCCACGAGAACCACGTTCCGTTCGTGGCCCGCGGGCAGGGAACGGGGCTCTCCGGGGGCGCGATGCCGCATCCCGACGGCGTCCTGATCGTGATGACGCGGATGAACCGCATCCTCGACGTCGACCTCCCCAACCGCCGCATCACGGTCGAGCCGGGCGTGATGAACCTCGACGTCAGCAAGGCGGTGGCGGCGGCCGGCTACTACTACGCGCCGGATCCGTCCAGCCAGGTGATCTGCTCCATCGGCGGCAACCTCGCCGAGAACTCCGGGGGCGCCCACTGCCTCAAGTACGGCTTCACGGTGCACCACGTCCTCGGCGTGGAGGCGGTGCTGCCCGACGGCGAGCTGCTGCGGCTCGGCGGTCCGGCCCTCGACCCGCCCGGCCTCGACCTGCTCGGGGTGCTGGTCGGGTCCGAGGGCACGCTGGCCGTCGTCACGAAGGTCGTCCTCAACCTGCTGCGCAAGCCGGCCGCGGTCGAGACGCTGCTGGCGGCGTTCGACTCGACGGAGGCGGCCGGCAACGCGGTGTCGGGCATCATCGGCGCGGGCATCATCCCCGCCGCGGTGGAGATGATGGACCGGGTGACGATCGAGGCGGCCGAGGCCGCCGTGCATCCGGACTTTCCCCGGACCGAGGCGATTCTGATCGTCGAGCTCGACGGGGCCGAGGCGGACGTGTCGGCGCTCTTCGCCCGCGTCGAGCAGGTCTGCCGGGAGGCCGCGGCCAGCGAGATACGGATAGCCCGCACGGCCGGGCAGCGCGCGCGGTTCTGGCAGGGCCGCAAGGCCGCGTTCGCGGCGATGGGCCGCGTCTCGCCCAGCTACTACGTGCAGGACGGGGTGATCCCGCGCACCCGGCTGCCGGAGGTGCTCGGCCGCATCCGCGGCCTGTCCGACCGCTCCGGACTGAAGATCGGCAACGTGTTCCACGCCGGCGACGGCAACCTGCATCCGCTGGTCTGCTACGACGAGCGGGTCGCGGGGCAGGCCGATCTGGCGCAGGAGGTCGCGTCCGAGATACTGACCTACTGCCTCGACGCCGGGGGATCGATCACCGGCGAGCACGGCGTCGGCGCCGACAAGGCGGAGCACCTGCCGAAGATGTTCAGCGAGGACGACCTCGACACGATGCAGCTCGTGCGCTGCGCCTTCGACCCCGGCTACATCTGCAATCCGGGCAAGGTGTTTCCGACGCCGCGCCTGTGCGGCGAGGTCCCCGGGCCGTACCGCCGGCACCCGGCGGAGGCGGCCGGCCTCGCGGAGCGCGTCTGATGGCGTCGGCGCCGGCCGGGACGCTGGTCGAACGGCTTGCCGCCCGGGCCGGCCCCGGCGCCGCGGCGCGGGCCGGGGCGGACGAAGACGCCGTCGACGGCGTCCGGCCGCGCCTGCGGGCCGCCCCCGCGAGCGGCGAGGCGCTGGCCGCGGCGCTCGCCTGGGCGTCGGCCGAGGGGCTCTCGGTGCGGGTCTCGGGAGGAGGCACCAAGCAGGACTGGGGCACGCCCGGGGCGGCGGCCGATCTGCTGCTCTCGACCGCGGCGCTCTCCGCGGTCGTCGAGCATCGGCACGGCGACCTGACCGCCACCGTCGAGGCCGGGGCGACGCTGGCCGCGGTGAACGCCGCGCTGGGCGCGCACGGCCAGCGCCTTCCCTGGGACCCGCCGTGGCCGGAGCGGGCGACCGTCGGCGGGGTCGTGGCCACCAACGACAGCGGCCCGCGGCGCCACGGCCACGGCGCCCCGCGCGATTCCATCATCGGCGTGACGATGGCGCGCATGGACGGCCGCGTGGCGAAGGCCGGCGGCATCGTCGTCAAGAACGTCGCCGGCTACGATCTGGCCCGTCTCCTCACCGGGTCGTTCGGTTGCCTCGGCGTCGTTCTCACCGCGACGTTCAAGCTGACTCCCGCGCCGCCGGCGTCGCGGACGGTCGAGATCGCGGTCGATTCGCTGGAGGCCGCGGCGCCGATCGCCGCCGACCTCGCCGGCTCGCCGTTGACGCCGGCCGCGCTGGAGCTCGCCTCGGCCCCGGACCGCCTGCTGGTCCGCTTCGAGTCGGTGGATGCCTCCGTCGTCCAGCAGGCCGAGGCGGCCCGCGCGATAGCCGGCGGGCGGGGCTCCGCCGCCGTGCTCGGCGGGGAGGACGAGCGGGCGGCCTGGGGCCGGCACGCCGCGCACTGGGCGCCGGGCGGGACCCTCGTCAAGCTGAGCACCGTACCCGCCGAGCTGTTCCCGACGCTGGTCTGGCTGCGGGACCGGGCGGCGGCGGACGGGCTCGCCGCGGCCGCCGCGGGCCGCGCCGGGCTGGGCGTGGTCGACGTCCGCCTCGACGGGCCGGCCGCCGCGCAGGCGCGTCTGGTCCGCGCCCTCCGGGACCGGCTGTCGCCGGGCCGCGGCTCCGCGGTGGTGCGCCGGGGCGCGCCGGGGCTGCGCCGGGAGGTCGACGCCTGGGGTCCGATCGGCGACGGGATGCGGGTGATGACGGCGATCAAGCGCCAGTTCGACCCGGCCGGGTTGCTGAACCCCGGCCGGGGCCCCGGCGGCCTCTGAGGCCGCGGCTCGCCCGCCGTTGCGTTTGGCGCCCAACCCCCGCCGGGAGCTACGGCGCGGACTCCCGCGCCGGGAGCGGGCGGCCCCGGATCGAGGCGTCGAGCAGCTCGACCAGGTGCATCGTCGGCAGCGGCCGTCCCTCGCGCCGCAGCGCGCCGCCGAGCTGCAACAGGCAGCCCGGGTTCGACGACACGACGGCGTCCGCCCCCGTCGCCAGGACGTTTCTCGCCTTGCGCCGTCCCAGCTCGGAGGCCGCCTCGGGTTCCACCAGGTTGTAGACGCCGGCCGAACCGCAGCAGAGCCCGCCTTCCGGCACGTCCACCACCTCCAGCCCGGGAACGGCCGCCAGCACCTGGCGCGGCGGGTCGCTCACCCCCTGCGCGTGCTGCAGGTGACAGGCGTCGTGGCAGGCGACGCGCATCCGCACGGGGCGGCGCGGGGCCCGCGGTTCGAGACCGGCCAGCACCTCCGAGACGTCGCGGCATTTGGCGGCCAGCGCCCGGGCGCGCGGCGCGTACGCCGGATCGTCCCGCAGCAGGCGTCCGTACTCCTTCAGCGCCGAGCCGCAGCCGGCCGCGTTGATCACGATCGCGTCGACGCCGGCCAGCACCGGTTCGAAGGCGTCGACGAAACGCCGCGCCAGGGCCTCGGCTTCGCTCTCGAGGCCGGAGTGCATCAGCAGCGCGCCGCAGCAGCCCTGCCCCCGCGGGATCACCACCTCGCAGCCCTCGGCCGCGAGCACGCGCGCCGTGGCGGCGTTGACGCCGCTGAAGAAGACCCGCTGCACGCAACCGAGCAGCAGGGCCACGCGCCGCCGCCGCGCGCCCCGCGCGGGGACGACGTCCGGCAGCGACGACCAGATGCCGTCGAACGTGACCGGCGGAGCCACCGCCTCGATGGCGCGCAGGCGGGCCGGCAGCAGGTTCGGCAGTCCGCCGGCGCGCGCCAGCCGCTGGAGTCCGAGGCGTTGCCAGGCCCACAGCTTCGTGGCCACCCAGCGCAGGCGGCCGGGATAGGGGAAGAGCGAGAAGATCAACCGGCGGAACAGCCGGTCCCCGAGCGGCCGCTCGACGTGCCGCTCGATCTGCGGACGCGCCGCTTCCAGCAGCTCGTCGTAGCGCACGCCGGACGGGCACGCGGTCAGGCACGCCATGCAACCGAGGCAGGTGTCGAAGTGCCGCGCGAACTCCGGCGTGATCCGCGCCTTGCCTTCCAGGGCCACCTTCAGCAGGTGGATCCGCCCGCGCGGCGAGTCGGTCTCGCGGCTCCACAGCGCGTAGGTCGGGCACGGCGGCAGACAGAAGCCGCAGTGGACGCAGTCGGCGAGCAGGTCGGGCGAGGGCGGGCGGTGCGCGTCGAAGGCGCCGGTGTTCGCGGGCATGCCCGGCCATGGTACCGCAACGGTGGCCGCCGGCGGCGCGCGAAGTGGATTGGAAACGACTTTCGGCGGCGGAAACGGACGGACCGTTCCCTGGCCGCGCGGGCCGGACCCGGCTGGCCCGGCTGGACCCGCCGCCGGCCGGGCGCTAGGATGGTGCGCCGTGCAGCCGCTCGACCCCGTCCACACCCGCGCCCCGGTGTTCTCCCCGCCGAGCGGCGCGCCCGGCGCCGCGGTGACCGTGGAGAGCCGCGATCTCCCGGCCCTGACGCCGGTCTACCTGGGCCTGGGGGCGACGCGCTCCAGCTTCGAGGTGCTCAGCCGGCTCGTCACCAGCGAGCGCGGCGAGATGGCGGCCGTCGTCGAGGTGCCGGACTGGGCGGCGGCGGACCGCGCCCACTACTTCGTGCTCGTCGACGTCTACTTCCGGCCGCTGGCGGTCTCCGCCGCCTTCCACGTCACGGACCCGGACGGGACGTTGCGCCGCCGCGGCCGGATCGAGGGCGGCGCGGGCGGCTGTCCGACCCTGCGCGAAACCGGCGAGGGGCGGGAGCTCTACGCATTGACCGGTGACGTGCAGGGGCTTGCGGCCGGAGACGAGGTCCTGGTGGAGGCGACCCTCGGCGAGTCGTCCGGCTGCGCGCCGGCGACGACCCTGCGGGTCACCCGCGCCGAGCGGCTGGATTAGCCCCCGCGTCGTCCGGGTCACGCGGCAGCGGTCGCGGCGATGCGTTCGGAACCCGGCCGCCGCCGCGCCGCCCGACCGCGTGACGGTTCAGTCCGATTCGGCGTGGGCGGCGAGGTGGTCGACGATGTACTGGCGGAGCTCGGCGATCTGGTCCCGGGTTTCGGCAATCTGTGCCGCAAGCCGGGCTTCACTTGCGGAGATTTCCGCCGCGATGAAGCGCTGCACGCTCCACGCGGCCGTCCAGGCCGCTCCCGCGATGGTCGCGACGATCACGATGACCGGCCCCGCGTCACTGTCGACCTCGGTCCGGATCGAGGTGTCCGCCGCCCGTCCGCCGGCCGCCGTCACGGCGGTTCCGGCGGCCCCGCGAAAAAAAATCACGAAACTCTGTAATCGTACGGCCCGTCGACGCCTCTATAGAGAGAGAGCCGCGGGAACGTCTCCGCGGCGCGGGCCGGAGAGGGACAGGAGGCGAGGATCATGGACGTCGCCAGACCGGATCTCGCGCGGAAGAAGAAGCTGCGGCACGGTCTCTACAGCGTGGCGGCGCTCACGCTGACCGCCGTGGTCACGGTGGGTGTCTCGCGGCTGGAGCCGGCGGCCCCGCGCGTGGACCGCGACACGGTCTACCTGGACACGGTGCAGCGGGGGCCGATGGTGCGGCAGGTGCGGGGCACGGGCACGCTGGTCCCGGAACGGATCCGCTGGATCCCGGCGACCACCGACGGCGCGGTCGAGCGCATCGTCATCCGCCCCGGCGCGCGGGTCGCGCCCGACACGGTGATCGTCGAACTGAGCAACCCGGAGCTGGAGCAGACGGCGCTGGAGGCGCGCCTCAACCTGGAGGCGGCCGAGGCGCGCTACGGCAACCGGCAGGTGGAGGTGGAGCGCGACATCCTGAACCAGCGGGCGACGCTGGCGACCATCGAGGCGCAACTGAAGACGGCGCGTCTGCAGGCGGACGCCGACGAGCAGCTCTTCGCGCAGGGGCTGGTCTCGTCGCTGGAGCTGCAGCAGTCGCAGGCGTCGGTGCAGGAGTACGACACGCGGTTCCGTATCGAGCAGGAGCGCCTGCGGATGGCGACCGGCACGGTGGAGGCGCAGCTTGCGGTGGAGCGGTCGGAGGTGGACCGTCTGCGTACGCTGCACGAGTTGCGCCGCCGGCAGGTGGAGGACCTGCGGGTGCGGGCGGGGATGCCCGGGGTTCTGCAGCAGGTTCCTCTGGAGGAAGGTCAGCGGGTGACGACGGGGACGAACCTTGCGCGGGTGGGGGACCCGGCGGTCCTGAAGGCGGAGCTGCGCATCGCGGAGACGCAGGCGAAGGACGTGCAGGTCGGGCAGGCGGCGGAGGTGGACACGCGCAACGGGGTCGTCGCGGGGCGGGTGACGCGCATCGACCCGGCGGTGGAGAACGGGACGGTGACGGTGGACGTTGCGCTCGACGGCGCGCTGCCGCGGGGTGCGCGTCCGGACCTGACGGTGGACGGGACGATCGAGCTGGAGCGTATGGACGACGTTCTGTTCGTGGGCCGTCCGGTTTTCGGTCAGGAGGAGAGCGTGGTGAGCCTGTTCCGGCTGGAGGCGGACGGTGCGCACGCGGCGCGCGCGCGGGTGGGCCTGGGGCGCGCGTCGGTGAACACGATCGAGGTGCTGGAGGGGTTGCGGCCGGGCGACCGGGTGGTGCTGTCCGACATGTCGGCCTGGGACTCGTTCGACCGGGTGCGCATCGAGTAGGCGAACGCCGCGGACCCGGGCCGGCCGCGCGGCGCTCGGGTCCGTTCGGCCGCGGGCGGGTCGGGCCGGCGCGGGGCCGGCCCGACGCCCGGCCGCGAACCGCGAGGGGGGAGGCTGCGATGGAGGAACGTGCGACGGCGAACGAACCCGCGCTGATCGGCCTGCGGAACGTCTCGAAGGTCTTCTACACCGACGAGGTCGAGACGCACGCCCTCGACGGCGTCGATCTGGCCATCCGTCCCGGCGAGTACGTCGCCATCTCCGGTCCGTCGGGCTGCGGCAAGTCGACGCTGCTGTCGATCCTGGGGCTGCTGGACTCGCCGACGGCGGGCGACTACACGCTGAACGGGCGGCCGGTGGCGCAGTTGAGTCAGTCCGACCGGGCGCGGACCCGCAACCGGGAGATCGGCTTCATCTTCCAGAGCTTCAACCTGATCGGCGACCTGACGGTCTTCGAGAACGTGGAGCTGCCGCTGACCTACCGCGGCATGAAGGCGTCGGAGCGGCGCGAGCGGGTGAACGAGGCGCTCGACAAGGTGGAGATGGCGCACCGGGCGAAGCACCTGCCGAGCCAGCTCTCCGGGGGCCAGCAGCAGCGGGTGGCGGTGGCGCGGGCGGTGGCCGGGCGGCCGTGCATCCTGCTGGCGGACGAGCCGACCGGCAACCTCGACTCGAAGAACGGCGAGGCGGTGATGGGGCTGCTGCGGACGCTGCACGGCGAAGGCTCGACGATCTGCATGGTGACGCACGACCCGCGCTACGCGGAGCACGCCGGGCGGGAGATCCACCTCTTCGACGGCCACGTGGCCGCCGCCTGAGCGGCGCTCCCGCGGCCCGCGGTCGACCGCGGCGGTTCGAGCGGATCGCCGCGGTCGGCCGCCGGGGGCTCGACAGGGTACGGATCTGTACCTATAGTGGCTGGTGGGCGATGGACTTTGCATACCCGGCGGACCTGAAGAGCGACCCCGGCGGCGGCTTCGTCGTGACGTTTCCGGACCTGCCGGATGCGATCACCCAGGGCGAAGACCGGGAGGACGCCGTCGCCATGGCCGCCGACTGCCTGGCCGAAACCATCGGGGCCCGCATCGCGGAGCGGGCCGACGTCCCGGCGCCGAGTCCCGCGCGACCCGGGCAGGTGCGGGTCATCGTTCCGGTGCACGTCGCGGTCAAGGCCGCGCTGTACGTCGCCATGCGGCAGCAAGCCGTCAGCACGAGCGGCCTGGCCCGCGCGCTGGACCAGCAGCCCGTCCAGGTGCGCCGGCTGCTCGATCCCGGCCGCGCCTCCAGTCTGAAGCGCATCGATCGGGCGCTCTCCGCCATGGGGCGAAGCGTGCGCGTGTCGCTGGAGACCTGACCGCCGGCCCGGTCCCGGCCCGTCAGCCGCGCCGCCCGGGCGCGCCGGGTGCCGGACGCGATTTCAATCGCCTCGCGAACCTCGTCCCTCTCCGGGTTCGTGACGCCCTGCCCCGCCGCCGAGGCTTCCGTCCGCGGGCCGGCCGCGCGCGCGCGATTCCTCCCGCAACGCCCGCACGCGCAGCGCCAGCCTGCCGATGCCGGCGAGCAGCTCGTCCACCGGCCCCGACAGGTCGAGCGCGTGCACCTCCAGCCGCTTGCCCGCGTGGCGCACCGCGTGGGCCGCCGCTTCGCCCTGCGCGTAGATCAGCAGCCCGCCCGGCAGGTCGAGCGCCGTGGCGTAGGCCAGGAGTTGATAGAGGTCCGCGTTGGGAGCGCCGTCGTCGGCCCGCTTGTACTTGACGTCGCCGACGAACGCGCACTCCTCCCGCCGGTCCCACCAGGAGAGGTCGGGCTTCAGCCGGACGCGCCGCCCTTCGTCGAGGCAGAGGTCGGCGACGCGGTCGTCGGAGCGCAGCACGTCGGCGGAGACCCGTAGCGCCTCCCGCAGCGCCCGCGTGACGAAGTCCTGGAAGACCCGGTTCATGTCCATCAGGAAGCCCGCCGCCCGAAGGGTTCCGCGCCCGGTCTCGAACGACGAGTGCCGCAGGACGAGCCGGGCCAGCGCCAGCGCCTCGCGGTAGCGCTCGTTCAGGCGGTCGAACGTGACCTCGGGCACGGCGGCCGGCGGATACTCGACCAGCGACACGTTCTCCAGCCGCCCGCCGACCCAGCGCAACTCGTGGCGGGAACGCGGCCGGCGCAGCCGCATGCGGCCCAGCCGGACGGCCGCGGCCTTCACCAGACGGTTGGCGGTGACGTCGTCGGTGAACTCGTCGTAGCGGACCTCCACCGGCACGGCGGCGCCGAGGCGGCGGCGGATCTGATCCTCGACGCGGACGCGCCCGCGGACGGTGAGCAGCGCCTCCTCCTCGACGCGGTAGCCGTGCAGGAGTCCGCCGGCGAACGCCCGGCGGGCGGCGGCGGCCAGCGCCGGCGCCAGCGCTTCGACCAGCGTCGGCGCTTCGCGGAAGTCGAAACGCTCCGGCTTCCATACGTCGACGTCCTCCTCGGCGTAGCCGGCCAGGAAGAGCACCCGCGCGACGTCCAGCTTGGGGCGGATCGACACCGACAGATCGCCGACCTCGACCGCGCCGACCGTGGAGCCGGGCGTCAGGTGGTAGGCGCCCTCCCGGCCCGCCGCCGGTTCGACGACCAGGGACGGCACGACCCGCAGCGCGTCGCGCTCCGCCGCCGACAGCGGCCACGGCCCGCTGCGCTCGTGCTCCCGCAGGTCGATCTCCCGCATCGTCCGCCCCGTCTCAGTCGTCGGATTCGGACGCGCGGAGGCGGTCCAGCTCGAAGTCGGCGAGTCGGTCGTGTTCCCCGGCCAGACGCTCTTCGACGTAGGGGAGCACGTTGTGCTTCCAGATCCGGCGGACCGCCTCGTCGTCCAGGCCGGGCTTCATGAAAAAGCTCGGCCCGATGGCCGCCTGCCGGTCGTCCAGCTCCCGGTTGGCGCGGTCGACGACGTCGGCGGCCCACGCCATGCCGGGCGCGTGCTTCTCCAGCCAGCGCCGCAGCAGCCCCAGGACCGGCGGCTCGCCGGGGTGGAACTCCACGAAGTGGAACCGCCGGCGCAGCGCCAGGTCCACCAGCGCGATGGAGCGGTCGGCGGTGTTCATCGTGCCGACGACGTGCAGGTTGGGGGGCAGGGAGAACGGCTCGCCGGAGTACTGCAGGCGCATCGCCTCGCCGCGGTACTCCAGCAGGAAGTACAGCTCGCCGAACACCTTGCCGAGGTTGCCGCGGTTGATCTCGTCGATCACCAGGAAGTGCCGGGCGTCCGGCTCGTCCCGCGCCCGCGCCGCCGCGTCGAGCAGCGGCCCACCGCGGAGCGCGAAGCCCGGCTGCCCGTCGGTCAGCACCGGGCGGTAGCCCTGGACGAAGTCCTCGTAGGCGTAGGACGGATGGAACTGCACGAGCCGGACGCGCTCCGGCGACCCCGCGAGGCAGGCCGCCAGCTTCCGCGCGGCGAACGTCTTGCCCGTGCCGGGCGGCCCCTGGAAGATGACCTGGCGCTTGTCGTCGAGCAGGGTCTCGACCTCCCGAAGGAACTCCACGTCGAAGAGCAGCTCGTCGGCGAGCGCCGCCAGGTCGCACGGCTCCGAATCCATCTCCGCATCCTGGCCGCCGCCGTCGCTGGTCGGGCCGCCGGATTCCGCGTCGGGCTGCCTGTCGGCGAATTGATTCGCCAGCACCCAGACCATGGACTGCGCTTCGAGGCGGTCGGACGGCCGGTCGAGTTTCCGCTTCCGCGCCTCGTCGATGAACCGGTCGAGGAAACCGAGCGCGTGCTCGTACAGTCCGGCTTCGTCCGCGTCGGGGGGAGCCCCGGGATAGCCGACGCGCGCGTACGTCGCCGTGAACTCCGTCGTCTTGAACGGCGGATACCGCTCCGCGCCCAGCGCCATCAGCAGGACGGAGATCTGCCGCATCCGGGTTCCAGCGCCCTTGATCGCGTCGGTCATCCGAGGCGCGAAGGCGCGGATCCGGTCGATCGCTTCCTCGTCGGAAACGGGCTGCCCGTCCGCCCCCCGCGATGGGTCACCGGGGGCCCACAACTGGCCCAGTGCATCCCGCGATCTTTCCGGATCCGTCTTGAACCAGTCTTCCAGATGTTGACGATTGAACCGATTACTGAGGTTGTTGAGCCAGCGGCGAAACCTGGCCTTGCTTCTCCATGCGCCGTCCCAGTCAGGGTCGCCTTCCAGCAGCGCGTCGCGCATCATCTTGAGATCCCGTTCCGCCTCACGCTTGTACTCCTCATTCTTGAGCTTCCCGCTGTCGAGACACCGCCGCGCGTGTTCTACGTAGTCGTCCCAGTTCGCTTCGTCCACGTTCGCCTCCCTCGCGGGTGAATACCGTGCCGTGCGCGCCCGCGGGTCAAGCCGCGGGCACGGGTGCCGGGGGATCCCCGGCCAGCAGCGCGTCGCGCTTGAGATCCCGTTCCGCAGCCCGCTTGTACTCCAGTTCTTCCTTCTCGATCTCCCCGCTGTCGAGACACCGCCGCGCGTGCTCGACGTAGTCGTCCCATTTCGCTTCGTCCACGTTCCGCCTCCATCGCGGGTGCAATGCCGTGCCGTGCGCGCCCGCGGGCACGCCGTGGGCGCGGCGCGCCGGGCGCCGGTCACTCGGAACGGTCGTCTCAGCCTTGTGCCTTGTGCGGTCATGCCGCGGGCACGGGCGCCGGGCGCCGGGGCATCCCCGGGCCGGATGCGACGCCATGCGCGCCGCTCTCCCGGCGCCTGGGCGCGTGGCGCGGTCGCCGGGGCATCCCCGGGCCGGATGCGACCGCCCCTCGGACTCGCCCACGCGGTCATGCCGCGGACGCGGGTCGCCGGGGCATCCCCGAACCGGATGCGACGCGGACTCGCCCACGCGGCCATGCCTCGGGGCGCGCTCCGCTCCCAGGTCGTGGGCCAAAACGATTGCCGTCCCTCGGACTCGACCACGCGGTCATGCCGCCAACGCCGGGGGATCCTGACGGCCGCGGTCGACGGGCTCCGTCAGTCTTCCTTTCGGGCCGCGAACTGATTCCGCAGCGCCCAGACCACGGACTGCGCTTCGAGGCGGTCGGCCGGCCAGTCGAATCCCTTCGCCCGCGCCTCGTCGATGAACCGATCGAGGAACCGCAGGGCGTGCTCGTACAGCCCGGCTTCGTCCGCGTCCCGGGGCGGCCGGGGATGTCCGAGGCGCGCGTACGTCGCCGTGAACTCCTTCGTCTTGAACGGCGGGCAGCGTTCCGCGCCCAGCGCCATCAGCAGGACGGAGATCGGCCGCATCCGGGTTCCACGACCCTTGATCTCGTCAGGCATCCGGGGCGCGAAGGCGCGGATCCGGTCGATCACCTCCTCGTCGGAAACGGGCTGCCCGCCCGGTCCCCGCGACAGGTCGCGAGGGGCCCACAACCGGCCCAGCGCATCCCGCGATCCCCGCGGATCCGTCCTGAACCAGTTCTCCAAGTGGTCTGCAGCCCGCCAGTCGCAGAGATTGTCGATCCAGCGGCGAACTTTGGTCTCCTTCCCCCATGCGCCGGCCCAGTCCGGGTTCCCGGCCAGCGCGTCGCGCATTCCCTCTTCGCCGTCGCCGGCCAGCGCGCCGTCGCCGGGGACGTCCGGGTTCCCGGCCAGCGCGTCGCGCATCCCCTTGAGGGCCCGTTCGACCACACGCTTGTACCCCAGTTCCTCCTCCTCGATCCTCCCGCTGTCGATGTACTGCCGCGCATGCTCCACGTAGTGGCCCCAGTTCGCTTCGTCCACGTTCCGCCTCCATCGCGGGTGAAGTGCCGCGCCGTGCGCCCCCGCGGGTGTTTCCGGGCCTTCCGCTCCTGCCGTGGGTCCCCTCGGCCGTGCGCGCCCGCCGGGCGTGGGATCGGCTGCCGGGGAGATCCTATCGTGCGCGGGCGTCGGATTCCGTCAGTCGACGCCCGCCGCCGGGCCGGGGGCGGGCGGCTTCCGCCGGCCGAAGATCGCCGTGCCGACGCGCACCATCGTGGCGCCCTCTTCGACGGCGGCCTCGAAGTCGTGGCTCATGCCCATCGACAGCTCGCCGAGAGCGCCCGGGTCCGCGCCCCCGTCCGCCAGCGCGTCGCGCAGCTCCCGCAGCCGGCGGAACCAGGGCCGGGCCGCCTCCGGGTCCTCGTTCCACGGCGGCATCAGCATCAGCCCCCGCACGCGGGCGGCGCGGCAGGCCCCGGCGGCCTCCAGCAGGCGCGGGACCTCGGCGGGCGGCGCGCCGTGCTTGGCCGTCTCCCCCGCGAGGTCGACCTGCACGAGCAGGCCGGGCGCGGTCCCCGCCTCGGCCGCCGCCGCGTCCAGGCGGCGCAGAAGCTTCACGCTGTCGACGGAGTGGATCCAGTGGAAGGCGGCCGCCGCGGCGCGCGCCTTGTTCGACTGGAGGTGGCCGATCAGGTGCCAGCGGACCGGCAGCCCGCCCGCGCGTTCGATCTTGCCCAGCGCCTCCTGCACGCGGTTCTCGCCGAAGTCGGCCAGACCGGCGCCCGCGCCCGCTTCGACGGCGGCGAGCGGGAAGGTCTTCGAGACGGCTACCAGCCGGACGGTGTTCGGGTCGCGGCCGGCCGCCGCCGCCGCGCGGGCGATGCGTTCGCGGACGCGGCGGACGTTCGCGGCGAGCGCGCCGGGGGGCGGCGGCGTACTCAGGGCCGGCGCTCCAGGGCGGCGATGCGCGACCGCGCGTCCGCCGCGTGCTCGCCGTCCCCGTCCAGGCTGACCGCGCGGCGGAGCGCGGTCAGGGCCGGGCCGGTGCGGCCGACTCCGGCCAGCGCCACCCCCAGCCAGTAGTACGCCGGCGCGTAGCCGGGACTGACGCCCACCGCTTCCTCGAAGCGCCGCCGCGCGGGCTCCGGGTCGCCGGCCTCCAGCAGGGCGACGCCGCGCGCCACCGCCTCGGCCGCCTGCCGGCGCCCGGCCTCCAGGGCCGCCAGCGTCAGCCGCGTCGCTTCTTCGCGGGCGGCGGCGGCGTCCTCCGGGCGCCCGGACCGGTTGAGGACGTTGGCCAGGCCGTAGTACGCGGCGGGGTATTCGGAGCGGACCGCGAGCGCGTCGCGGAAGGCGCGTTCCGCGGCGGGCCAGCGTTCGAGCGCCGAGTGGGCGACGCCGGCGTTGTAGTGGCATTCCACGCAGTTCGGGTCGAGGCCGGCGGCGAGCGTGAAGTACGTCACGGCGTCCTCGTGCGCCCCTTCGCGGTTGGCGCCCACGCCGGCCGCGAACAGCTCGTCCAGGCGGTCCCGCGCGCCGTCGGCGACGATCCACGGCGCGGCGCCCCGGTCCGGCCCCAGGACGAAGCGGATCTCCGCCGTCCGCCCCCCGCGGACCCGCACGCGGTAGACCTCGCTCCGCCGGGCGCCGAGCGCCGCCGTCACCGCGTACAGCCCCGGCGCCACGTCCGCCCGGTGGAAGCGGCCGTCCGGCCCGGTCTCGAACTCGATCGAGGAGCCGCCGCCGTCGAGCGGCAGCAGGAGGATGAGCGCGCCGTCGGCCGCGGCCCCGCTCTCCTCGTCCACGACCGCGCCGCGCACCGTCCCGGCGGCCTGCGCGCGCGCCGCGTCCGTTGCAGCGACGGCGAGGCCGGCCAGGGCGACGGCCGCGGCGCGCCGCAACCGGCGGACAGGGCCCCCCGCCGCGGCGCCGCCGAGGCCGGCGAAGCACGCGACGGAGGCGGCCCGCAAGCGGCGCGAAGTGCGCGGGCCGGGAGCGCCGTGCGCCATGTCCTCCAGTCTAGCAGCCCGGACCGCCGGCGGCGGGATCGAAGAAGCGGGCCACCGCGGCGAGGTCGTGGGTCACCGGCGCGGGCGGCAGCGAGTCGAGGAAGCGGCGCCCGTAGCCGCGGGTCCGCAGCCGCGGATCGAGCAGGGCCAGCACGCCGCGGTCCGTCCGGTGCCGGATCAGCCGGCCGATCCCCTGCAGCAGGGTCAGGATGGCGAGCGGGACCTGGTAGTCGGAGAACGGGTTGCCGCCGTCCGCGTCGATCCGCTCCATGCGCGCCGCGGTCAGCGGGTCGCCCGGGGAGGCGAAGGGCAGCTTGTCGATCACCACGCAGCTCAGCGCCTCGCCGGCGACGTCCACCCCCTGCCAGAAGCTGGCTGTCGCCAGCAGCACCGCGTTGGGCGTGGCGCGGAACTCGCGCAGGAGGACGCTGCGCGGCGCGGTCCCCTGCACCAGCAGCGGGTAGGGCAGCGTGGGGTCCAGCCGCGCGCGCACGTCGCGCAGGTTCGCGTAGCTCGTGAAGAGGACGAACGCGCGGCCGCGGGTGATCCGCAGCAGCTCGGTGACCTCCCGGGCCGCCGCCTCGGTGAAACGGGGATGGTTCGGCGTCGGCATCCCGCGCGGCAGGTAGAGGACGGCCTGCTCGCGGTAGTCGAACTCCGACGGCAGTTGCAGCTCGGCGGCGTCGGCGATGCCCAGCCGCCCGCGCGTGTAGGCGAACGAGTCGTCGACGGTCAGCGTGGCGGAGGTGAGGACGGTGCTCTCCATGCGCTCGATCAGCAGCTCGCGGACGATGCTCGACACGTCGATCGGCGCCGCGCGCAGGAACAGGCCGCGGCCGCGCCGTTCCAGGAAGTAGACGTACGCGGGGTCGCCGGCGGCCAGCAGGAACGCGAGCTCGCCGCGGATCTCCCCGGCCCGCCGGCCGAGCGCCGCCAGGTCGCTGTTGCCGGACGGCTCGGCCAGTCCGGCCGCCGCCGCGGCCAGGTCGCCGAGGCGCCGTCCCAGGAGGCGGGCGGGCTCGGCGGCGCACGACAGCGCGTCCGCCGTCACCCGCGTGCGCTCGCCGGCCGCCGCCGGCGCGAGCGCGCCGAAGAAGAACTGCGCGTCGTGGCGCACGCCGTCCAGCAGATCCAGCATCTCGAGCGCGGAGGCTTCCTCGATCTCCGCCGGCCGCGGTCCGTCGCCGGCCACGAGCCGCCGCCCGTCGCGGCACAGCTCGTCGAGCCGGTGGTTGCTGACGGCGATGCCGAAGTACTGCGTCGCCACGTCCTCGAGCTGGTGGGCTTCGTCGATCACCGCCGCCGCGCAGGCCGGGATCACCTCCCCGTAGGCGCTCTGGCGCACCGCGGCGTCCGCGCACAGCAGGTGGTGGTTGACGATGACCACGTCCGACTCCGCGGCCCGCTGGCGCATCTTCGTCACGAAGCACTCCTGGTAGGCGGGGCATTCCGTGCCGGTGCAGTTCTCGGAGGTGGCCGCGACGTCGTTCCAGATCGGCAGGTCGTCGGGCAGGTCCTCGATCTCGGCCCGGTCGCCGGTCCGGGTCCGATCGGCCCACTCGGCGAGCTGCCGGATGACGCTGCGTTCGGCCAGGGGCAGCAGCGCGCCGGCCGCTTCCGAGGACGCCGCCGCGAAGCGGTGCAGGCAGAGGTAGTTTCCGCGCCCCTTCATGCACGTGGCGCGGAAGTCGACGCCGAGCGCCCGCCGCAGGTCCGGGAGGTCCTTGTGGAAGATCTGGTCCTGCAGGTTCTTCGTGCCGGTCGAGACGAGGACCCGCCGCCCGCTGAGGATGGCGGGCACGAGGTAGGCCAGGGTCTTGCCGGTCCCGGTGCCCGCTTCGGCCAGCAGCACGCCGCCACTCTCCAGCACGCGCGCCGCGGCGGCCGCCATGCGCCGCTGGCCCGGCCGCGGCTCGAACGCCGGCATCGCCCGCGCCAGCGCGCCGCCGTCGGCGAGCGCCTCGGCGACCCGCGCTTCCAGGCCCGGCTCCGGGTCCGGCGGCGGGGAGGCGTCGTGCGCGCCGCGACCCGCCGAGGCGTTCCCGGAGGGTTCGGGGCCTGGGTCCGGCGGCGGGGGGGATGCGTCGTGCGCGCCGCGGCCCGCCGGCGTGTTCCCGGAGGGTTCGGGGCCTGGGTCCGGCGGCGGGGGGATGCGTCGTGCGCGCCGCGGCCCGCCGGCGTGTTCCCGGAGGGTTCGGAGCCTAGATCCGGCCGCGGGGCGGAGGCGTCGGGTACAGCGGGAACTTCCGGCACAGCGCTTCCACTTCGCCTCGCACCATCGCGGCGGCGCGCTCGTCGTCGGGGGCGGCCAGCACGCGGCCGATCAGCTCGGCCACGGCGTCCATCTCGGCCTCCCCCATGCCGCGGGTGGTGAGCGCGGGCGTCCCGACGCGGATCCCGCTGGCCACCATCGGCGGCTGCTCGTCGAACGGGATGGCGTTCTTGTTGACCGTGATGCCGGCGCGGCCGAGCGCGGTCTCGCAGACCCGGCCGGTGAGGCCGCGGGAGAAGACGTCGACCAGCAGCAGGTGGTTGTCGGTGCCGCCGCTCACGATGCGGAAGCCCCGGTCGGCGAGCGCGGCGGCCAGCCGGCTGGCGTTGCGGACGACCTGCCGCTGGTAGCCGGCGAAGCCGGGGGCCGCGGCCTCCCGGAAGCAGACCGCCTTGGCGGCGATCACGTGCATCAGCGGCCCCCCCTGGACGCCGGGGAACAGCGCGCGGTCGACGGCCTTCCGATGCTTCTCCCGGCAGAGGATCAGGCCCCCGCGCGGCCCCCGCAGCGTCTTGTGGGTGGTCGTCGTGACGACGTCGGAGTGCGGCACGGGGCTCGGGTGGAGGCCGGCGGCGACGAGGCCCGCGACGTGCGCCATGTCCGTGACCACCGCGGCGCCGACCTCGGCGGCCACGCCGGCGATGCGCGCGAAGTCGATCACGCGCGGATAGGCGCTGGCGCCGACCATGATCAGCGCGGGCCGGTGCTCGCGCGCGAGCCGCTCGAGCGCCTCGTAGTCGATCCGTTCGTCGTCCCGGCGGACGCCGTAGGGAATTATCTCGTAGAGCTGCCCGGAGTAGTTCAGCGGATGGCCGTGCGTCAGGTGCCCGCCGTGCGCCAGATCCATGCCGAGCACCTTCCGGCCCGGCTCGATCAGCGCGAAGTACGCCGCCATGTTCGCCTGCGCGCCCGAGTGCGGCTGCACGTTGGCGTGTTCGGCTCCGAACAGTTCCCTGGCGCGGCCGACGGCCAGCGACTCGGCGACGTCGACGTGTTCGCACCCGCCGTAGTACCGCCGGCCGGGATAGCCCTCCGCGTACTTGTTGGTCAGCGGCGAGCCCAGGGCCTCGATGACCGCGGCGCTCGCGAAGTTCTCCGAGGCGATGAGCTCGAGCCCGTCGTTCTGCCGGGCGATCTCGTCCCCGACGGCCGCCGCGATCTCCGGGTCGGCGTCGGCGAGCGGCCGCAGGCGATCCGCGAGGCCGCCGGCCGCGGCGTCCGGGCCGGTGGCGAGCGTTTGCGTCACGGGGTCCCTTCCAGGCGGCGCTCCGTCCCGGCACCGCCGGCGGGCTCCGCCCCGGGGTCCCGGCGTCGAGGAAGTTCCGCGCCCGGCCCTTGCCCCGTCCCGGCGTCGCCGGTCGGCTCCGCTCCGGGGCGGGCGCGTTCGCCGGGGGCGCCTTCCCGGCAGCGCTCCAGCTCGGCGATCCGGGCGCGGCGGCGTTCGTGGCGGCCCCCGGCGGCCGGCGTCGCCAGGAAGGTCTCGACGATGGCCGCCGCCGCGTCGGGGGCCAGCGTCCGGCCGGCGAGCGTGACGACGTTGGCGTCGTTGTGCTCGCGGCACAGGCGCGCGCCGTCGGGATCGTGCACGAGGGCGGCGCGCACGCCCGGCACCTTGTTGGCCGCGATGGACATCCCCACGCCGCTGCCGCAGATGAGGACCCCGCGGTCGAACGCGCCGGAGGCGACGCCCTCGGCGACCGGTTGCGCGAAGTCGGGGTAGTCCACCGCCTCTTCCGAATGGGCGCCGAAGTCGACGTACGTGTGGGCCGGCGCGGCCGAACCGCCGCGCGCCGCTTCGTCGAGCGCGCGGCGAACGGATGCCTTGATCGCGACGCCGTGGTGGTCGGCGCCGAGCGCGACCCGCATGCCGCGATTGTACACCGGCCCCGCCGCTCTTCGCGCGCGCCGGCCGGGCCCCGCCGCCGTCCGACACACCGAGCCGGCAGGGGCCGCTCTTCGCGCGCGCCGGTCGTGCCCCGCGGTGTGGGAGCTGGAACTGGCCGACGTGTTCAGGTGGGCGGCCGACGCCGCCGAGTTGATGAGGGCGCGCTCGCGCGTCTATCGACCGTAGGACCCGAAGGCCCACAAGGCGTAGGCAAACCCGCCGACCATGAGCAGGAACCCCAGGAGGGCGACGACGCTCCGCACGAAGCAGCGTCCGCAGAGGGAGGCGTCGGAGAACATCCCCGGGCGCCGCAGGCACCTGAGACACGACCGCGTCGGCGGCGGCAACCAGCTGCGACGATAGCGCATGAAGGACTTCCTGGTCGGCGTCGGTATCGGTCTGGTCGGGGGGGCGACTTTCTCCAGCGCGGTAGGTGGGAGTATACGGCGCATCGGCCACCTGGGGAAGGAGATAGATCGTCTCCAGGCCAGCGCCGCGCGCGCCCGGGCGTTCCGGACGCTGAAAGCGGACGTGGGCCGCACCGCGGGCCGCTCTTCGCGCGCGCCGGTCGTGCTCGTCGGTGGAGCGGGTCATCGTGCCCGACAGCGGCCGCTCTTCGCGCGCGCCGGTCGTGCGCGACGATGCCTCCGAGGAGCGAGACGCACCGGGGCCGCTCTTCGCGCGCGCCGGTCGTGCCCACGCCGCGGCGGTCGCCCGCTCGCGGGTCCGGGGCCGCTCTTCGCGCGCGCCGGTCGTGCGCCGGCAGCCGGACGGCCGGCCGCTGACGCGGGCCGCTCTTCGCGCGCGCCGGTCGTGCGCCCCGGCGCGGCGCGCGGCGGTTCGGCCGCGGTTTCCCTCCGCTCCCTGCGTCGGCGGGAGCGTGCGCCGCGCGGGGCGCGTCGGATCCGCGGGGGCATCCCCCAGCACTCCGCCGTACAGCGTGCGCCGCGCGGGCGCGTCGGATCCTCGGCGGAACGACGGACGCGGCGCCTCGACCGGCGTGCGCCGCGCGGGCGCGTCGGATCCCTCCGAGCCGGCCGCCTTCTTCGCATTGTGACGCGCGTGCGCCGCGCGGGCGCGTCGGATCCGTCGACCACGCCGGGCGCGGGACTGTCGGCTGGGCGTGCGCCGCGCGGGCGGGCCGGATCCTCGCTACCCGAGCAGGTCGAGGAGCGCCTCGGGCAGCCACTGCCGCCGCACGGACGGAAAGCGCCGGGGCGCGAAGCGGCCGGTGAGCGGTTCGGTGGCGCGCGTCAGGAACTCCCCGCCCCGGGGGTCCGCGTGGACCTCGATCCGCCGGTCCGCCAGGTTCACGATCCACGCTTCCGGAATCGCGTGCGCCGCGTAGAGCGGGAGCTTGACGAGTCGGTCCCGGTCCAGCGTGGTGTCCGAGACCTCGATCAGCAGGTGAACGTCCGCGGGTCGGGGATGGTCCGCGTACACCCGGTCGGCGCCGGCGACCAGCATCAGGTCGGGTTGCGGCAGGTTCAGGTCGTCCAGGTCGTCGGAGAGGCGCAGGGGACTCCGCGCCACGACCTGGACCCGATCGCCGAGGGCGCGCTGAAACCGCCGGTCCAGTTGCGAGACCGCCGCGGCGTGCGGGGGGTGGATGGTCATGACGAAGAGCCGTCCCCCGAGCAGTTCGACGTGCTGATCCTCGTCGAGGATCCCCGCGCGCTCCATGTCATGGACCTCGCGGCAGGTGAATCGGCGGAGTCCCGGCAATGCCGCCGCCGCTTCTTCGCGTGTTCCCCACGTCGTGGCGCCCATCAGCCTGCCGGCAGCATAGCACGGGCGTCCGGGATGCCGGGATGCCCGGGCGTCCGCGAGCCGCCGGCCGATGCAGTCCGCGCCGTCCGAGGCGTCCGGGCGTCCCCGGCGCCGCGGAGCGTTTGAGGGAGCCGCGCGCCGCGCCTGCACCGTCTCCCGCGGCAGGTAGCGTCCGCCGCGGCGCCGCGGAGCGTTGCGGGCGGCAGCGGGGCGGCGGGTGTTTCATGCCCGCGGGGTAGCGTCCGGCGCGGCGCCGCGGAGCGTTGCGGGAGCCGCGCGCCGCGCCGGTCGGCGGAGCCGGTTTCGGCCGCCCGGCGCCGCCCGCGCCGGGACCCTGTTCGGAGCCGGGCGCGCGCCGCGCCGGTTTCGGCCGCCCGGCGCCGCCCGCACGGCGGGCGAACAGCGGATAGAATGCAGCGGTCTCCGATTCCACCGGTGAAAACGAAACGAACGGGTGAACGGGCGCCGGGCCGCGCGGCGGCGGGCGACTCCTCCCGGCCGCGGCTCGTGCGCAGCCCGCCGCCCGCGCGGCGCGCCGCGGAGGAAGAGCCCGCGTCGGCGGCGGGAAACGCCGACGTGGGCCGCCCGGCGCCCCGCTCCCTCCCGGCGCGGCCCGCTCCGGCGGGGGAGAAGTTCCCCGCCGCCGCCCGGCCCCGGCGGGAAGGGAAGACCGCGGCTCGGCCTCCGCTGGATCGCGGGAAGCCTCCCGCCGCCGCCCGATCCCCGGCCGGGAGGAAGCCTCGCCCGTCTTTTCCGGACCTCCAGCGGGACGAGCCTGCCGCCGGCTCCCGGCCCCCGGCGGGGCGGAAGCCTCCCGCGGCTCGGCCCCCGCTGGATCGCGGGAAGTCTCCTGCCGGCTCCCGCCCCCCGGCGGGGAGGAAACCTCCCGGCTCCCGCCCCCCGGCGGGGCGGAAGCCTCGTCCGCCCTTTCCGGACCTCCAGCGGGACGCTCCCGCCGGCTCCCGGCCTCCGGCGGGGCGGAAGTTTCCCGCGGCTCGGCCCCCGGCGGGGTGGAAGCCTCGTCCGCCCTTTCCGGACCTCCAGCGGGACGCTCCCGCCGGCTCCCGGCCTCCGGCGGGGCGGAAGCCTCCCGCGGCTCGGCCTCCGCTGAATCGCGGGAAGTCTCCCGCCGGCTCCCGCCCCCCGGCGGGGCGGAAGCCTCGTCCGCCCTTTCCGGACCTCCAGCGGGACGCTCCCGCCGGCTCCCGGCCTCCGGCGGGGCGGAAGCCTCCCGCGGCTCGGCCTCCGCTGAATCGCGGGAAGTCTCCCGCCGGCTCCCGGCCCCCGCTGGGTCGCGGGGAGTCTCCTGCCGGGCGGAAGCCTCGTCCGCCCTTTCCGGACCTCCAGCGGGACGCTCCGGCCGCCGGCTCCCGGCCTCCGGCGGGGCGGGGAACTTCCGCCGCCGCCCGGCCGTCGTCGGACGGGAAGCCTCCCGCCGCCGCCCGGTCCGGCGCGAAGGAGCCGGTGGTCGCGGTGACGGCGCGCGGCGAGCAGCGGCTCAGGACCGGGCATCCCTGGATCTACCGCTCGGATCTGCGCCACGTCGCCGCCGGCCCCGGCGACGTGGCGCGGGTCGTCGCCGCCGGCCGCCGGACCCTCGGGTACGGGCTGTACAGCAGCCGCTCGGTGATCGCCCTCCGCATGTTGACCCGGCGCGACGACCGTCCCGGCGAGGCGTTCTGGCGCGGCCGGCTCGAAGCGGCGATCCGCTACCGCGAGTCCCTGGGCATCGACGCCACGGCGTACCGGCTGGTCCACGGCGAGGGCGACGGCCTGCCGGGGCTCGTGGTGGACCGCTACGGCGACGTGCTCGTGGTGCAGGCCCTGGCGCAGGCGACCGACCGCCTGTTGCCGCGGATCGGGGAGCTGCTGGTCGACCTCCTGCGGCCGGCCGGCGTCCTGGCCCGCAACGACCCGCGGGTCCGCGCGCTCGAAGGACTGGACCGCACCGTCGAGTTGCGCCACGGCAGCGTGCCGCGGGAGGTCGAGGTGCGGGAGGGCGCCGTGCGGCTGGCCGTCGACCCCTGGAAGGGCCAGAAGACGGGCCTGTTTCTGGATCAGCGCGAGAGCCGTTCGGCCGCCGCGGCCTGCGCCCGCGGAAGGGCGTTCGACGGCTTCAGCTACACCGGCGCGTTCGCGCTGCGGATGGCCCCGGCCTGTGACGAAGTGGTGGCCGTCGACGTGTCCGAGGAGGCGGTGGCGGCGGCCGCGCGGCACGCGGAGCGCAACGGCGCCGCCAACGTGCGGCCGCGCGCCGGCAACGTCTTCGACGTCCTGCGCGACTGCGATCGGGCGGGGGAGCGGTTCGACACGATCGTGCTCGATCCGCCGGCGTTCGCCAGGAGCCGGGGCGCCGTCGAGCGGGCGCTCGCCGGCTACAAGGAGATCAACCTGCGCGCGCTCCGCGTGCTCTCTCCGGGCGGCGTGCTCGTCACGTCGAGCTGCTCGTACCACGTCGACGAGCCGGCGTTCCTCGGCATGCTCGCCTCGGCCGCCGCCGACGCCCGGGCGGAGGTCCGCGTCGTCGAGAAGCGATTGCAGAGCCGCGACCATCCGGTGCTGGCCACCGTGCCCGAGACCTCGTACCTGAAGTGCTTCGTGCTGCGCAGAACCTAGCGCCCGCCAAGCGTCGCCTGGCGGCTCCGCTTGGCGCCCATCCTGACCGCTCCAGGAGTCCGCGCCGTTTTACGGCGCAGACTCCTGGCGCAGAGGCGCGTCGCAGATTCCCGCTGGCGCAGATTCCGGGAGGCGTACGGCGCCGCTACAGGTTCGTGAGCAGGTCGGACCAGTCGCGGCGATGCCGGTGCTCCGCGACGCGGTTGTCCAGCTCCGCGCCGACGGCCCTCGCGAACCGGACGCGCCACTCTTCACCCAGAAGCGCGAACGTGTTGCGGACGAGTTCTCCGATCGTGACTCTGTAGACGTTCGTGCCCCTTGCCCATTCGTCGGCAACCCGCTTGCGGACCTCGTCTTCGTCCCGCTGACGTATGCCCGGCGCGGTGAACATCAGGTTCGCGAGTTCGTTGCGCCGGGCCTTCGCGAGCGTCGCATCGAGGTCGACCATCGTCAGGTCGCGATCCTTGACCTCGACCGCCAGCCGCATGTCGCCGTCCGCCCCGTAGCACATGACGTCGGCCGGCATTCCCTTCGCCGCGTCGGGCTCGTTCAGCCCCTGGCTCTCCACTCGCGCGAAGACGCCGAACGCCTTGCCGAGCGTGCCCATCAAGGCGGTGGTCACCACGAGCGGCCTGAGTCCGTTGCTCGGCCGGTCCAGGAAGCTCGCGAGCAGTTCCGCAAGCTGGTCCAGCGCCAGCCGCAGAGGCACGGGGTACTCGACGGTGAGCTTGTCGAGTCTGCGAACCACGCTCCGGAGGCACCGGCGAACGGCATCGCGCACCGCCGCTCGATCGGCTGCTTCCTCCAACTCGCGAAGGAAGTCGCGCAGGGCGTCCCACTCGGCTCGCCACTTCACGGCCTCGCCGCCGTCGAGCCGGGGCCGGCGCAGGGGATTGCTGACGTACGGATCGCCGCTACGTCCGAGCACCTCTCGGTTCCGCTGGACCCACGGCACCACGACAGCGCAACAAAAACTGCGCGGGTCCCAGCGGCCGGCGGCCTCGGCGCCCTCCGCTTCGCCCCTTTGCAGGCACAGCAGGTCGCGCGCGGGGTCGGCGACCTTCCCGAGCAACTGCGTCACCACGGCGTACCGGATGCTGGCGACCCTCGAATCGACGAGTCGATCCATCTCGGGATCGACCGGAGCCGCATCGCCGTCGAGCGCTTCCGCCCATTCGCGCTCGAGCCACGCGGCGATTCCGTCGTCGTTCACGGCGGGAAGTTCATCCACAGCGACTCGCGGCGCGGCTGCCGCACGGAATGCGCGGTGCGGACGGGAGCGTCGACTCGCCGCCAGCCGCCGTACAGTTCGTCGTACAGCGGCGTCCGGTAGCCGGACAGCACGGCGCGGCCGCGTATCGACGACAGCGCGGCCGCGAGCTCGGCGTGGTCGTCGTCGTCCATCTCGAAGCCGTAGGCCGCCGAATCCCCGCGCGCGGCGTGGACGTACGGCGGATCGAGGTAGAAGACGGTCTCCGGCGTGTCGTAGCGGGCGATCACGTCGAGCGCCGGGGCGTTCTCGATCTGCACCCGCAGCAGCCTCTGCGCGATCTCCGACAGTCCCTCCACCGAACCCAGCCACCGCGAGACGGCCCCGGCCATGCCGGCGCGGGAGGTCAGCACGCAATGCGCCCAGCGCCCTTCGCTGCTGACTTGCGCAAGGCCGGTACGGGTCTGGCGGGCCCGCACGAAGAACCGCCGTGCCCGTTCGAGGGGCGACAGCCCGCGCTCGTACTCGCACGCGCGGGCCAGTTCTTCGCGCGAGAACGGGGTCAGGCTGATCGCGCGCGACAGGTCGTCCTGCCGGTTGCGCAGGGTCTCGAAGAAGTTGACCAGCTCGGAGTCGAGGTCGTTGTAGGTTTCGACCGGACACGGTTCCCGGTTGAAGAGGACGGCCGCGGACCCTCCGAACACGTCGCAGAAGTGCGCCGCGTCCCGGGGAATGTTCGGGAGGATGAAGTCCAGGTGGCTGTACTTGCCGCCGTACCAGCCGAAGGCGATCAGCCGCTTGCGGCGCGGGTTCGAGCGCGAGGCGATGCGCCTGCCCGTCCCGGTCGAGTTCGCGGCCGGGCGCGGGTCGGGTTGGTCGAACGCGCCGAACAGAGCGCGCTGTTCTCGCGCGGACGTCACCCCCGCGCCGTCAAGGCCGGTCGCCGCGGGATGACGCCAGCCCGCATCGGCGCCGTCCCGATCCTCCCGCTCCCTGGTTCCTTCCACCTCCACCCCTGGCAGTCCGTGGTCGACGGCTCGACCGGTCAAGCCGGCTCGATCCCGCTCCGCAAGAGTACAGCATGCGCCCGCCAATCGTCGCCTGACGGCTCCGCTCGGCGCCCAACCGGGCCCGCGGGAGTCCGCGCCGGTTCTTGGCCTTCCGTCAATCGCGCGCCGACGCGGGACTATCCGCCGCGTGCTTCAACGACGTGTCCGGCGGCGGTGGCGCGGGCGTCGGCGGAGCGTTCGGCCCCGTAACGTCCAGAGCAGGACGGCCTGCACCCCCAGCCACGCGGCCGGCACGGCCGGCACGGGCGTTTCCGCCGCGGTCACGGTCGTTCTGGCGATGCCCCCGGCGTTCCCGTTCCGGTCGCGGGCGCGAAGCAGGATGGTCCATTCGGCCGGCGGCGCGGCGTTGTTGACGGCGCGGGCTTCGCCGGTCGTCAGGTCGATCGTGACGCTGGTGGTGTCGGCGTCGCTGCCCGGGACCGTCCGCCAGTCCCCGACCGCGCGCCCCGCCCGTTGCAGCAGGTACTCGTAGGTGGCGATGTCCGGATCTCCCGGATGCGCCCAGGAGATGGTCACGCTGCCGTCTTCGTCCGAAGTCGTCTCCACTCCCGCCGGCGGTTCGGGCGGCGCCGGCGGGAGCGGCGGGAGCGCCAGCCTCGCGGTGGCGGCGGCGCCGCTGCCGCCGCCGCCCGAAAACGTAACGGCCGGAGCCGACGTGTAGCCGCTACCCCCGCTCGTGAGGGTCACCGACTCCACCGCGGCGGCTTCCAGCACGGCCCTGCCGCTTGCGTTGGAGCCGCCCAGACCCGCTTGAAACGTAACGGACGGGGGGGACGTATAACCGCTGCCGGGGTTCGTGATCGTGACGGACTGGACGTTGAACCCGTCCCGGTTCACCGTTCCGGTCGCCCGTACGCCACCCGCCGTCTGTGGCGGCCCAAAGGTGACGTTCGGGTTGTAGTTGTAAACGCCACTGCTGTCGATCATCACGGACGCTACCCCGCGGGGCGCCAGCGCCGCGGTGGCGGCGGCGGCGCCGCCGCCGCCGCCCGAAAACGTAACGGTCGGAGCCGACGTGTAACCGCTGCCCCCGCTCCTGAGGGTCACCGACCCGACTCCATGCTGCGCCTCGGCGAACGACGCGAAGAGCACCGCCGCGGCAAGCGACAGCCCGGTGACGACGCGCAACCACGTCTTCACGACGCGCCTAGTGTTCGGGGGGGGGGGGGGGGGGGCAGGAACATGATGAATCCTCCTTTGAACGCTGGGCCTCACCGATGTCACAGAGCGCACTTTAAATCTGCCTCTCTACTATAATAATGTCAAATCTGTGCTCCCGCCAACCCCGCCAACCCCCGTCCGGGTCCGCGCCGAGCCGGGAAACCGGCGGGCCCGGCCGGCCACGCCGGCGCGGGGTTCAGGCAGGGCGCGGGGGCGGCCGGCGGAGAAGCCGTGCGGGTCCGGACTCGCGCCACCGACGAGCGCGCCGTCGACGTTCGGCGGCGCGCCGAGGCCGCGGGCGTTGGCGGGCTTGACGCTGCCGCCGTGCAACAGGCGGCAGCACTCCGCCGCTCCCCGGCCCGCGGCCGCGGCGAGACGCCCGCGTACCCATCGGCACGGGCCGCACGGCCAGCCCCGGCAGGCGCAGGAAGCCCACGCCCGGCGCCTCGCGACCGCGGGCTTCGCGCCGCGCGGGACGCGGCGGCGGGCTGGCCCCTGCCTGCCCCGCCGCCCGCCGGGACTGGCGGCACGCGGCGGATCGTCGCGGGGGAGGTGGCCGCGGGCGCCGATCGGCGCAGGAGTCCTGGCCGGGGCCGCGTGCTATATTCGTTCGCACTTCACAGACCAAGGAGCGACTCATGGCCAGCCCGGCCGCTTCCCCGCCGTCCGTCGAGTCCCGTTTCGCGGAGGCGTTTCCGAATTCGCGCAAGGTGTACGTCGAAGGCGGGCGCGTCCGCGTCCCGATGCGCGAGATCGCCTTGTCGGGCGGCGAGGCCCCGTTGCGGGTGTACGACACGAGCGGTCCCCACGGGACGGACGTTCGCGCCGGTCTCGAACCGCTGCGCCGCGGCTGGATCGCCGCGCGGGGGGACGTCGCCGAGGCCGCGCCGGCGGGCCGCGCGCCCGGGTCCGAACAGATACCGGCGTCGCTGCGCCGCCCGGTGGCGCGCGGCCGGGGGGCCGTGACGCAGATGCGGTACGCGCGCCGGGGCGAGGTGACGCCGGAGATGGAGTTCGTCGCCCTGCGCGAGGGCTTCGACCCGGACTTCGTCCGCGGCGAGGTGGCCCGCGGGCGGGCCATCATCCCGGCCAACGTCAACCACCCGGAGCTTGAGCCGATGGCCATCGGCCGCAACTTCCTGGTGAAGATCAACGCCAACATCGGGAACTCCGCCGTCACCTCGTCGATCGAGGAGGAGGTCGAGAAGCTGCGCTGGGCGACGCTGTGGGGAGCCGACACGATCATGGACCTGTCGACCGGCGCCGACATCCACGAGACGCGCGAGTGGATCGTCCGCAACTCGCCGGTGCCGGTCGGCACCGTGCCCGTCTACCAGGCGCTGGAGAAGGTGGGCGGCCGGCCGGAGGAGCTGACCTGGGAGGTCTACCGCGACACGCTCGTCGAACAGGCCGAGCAGGGCGTCGACTACTTCACGGTGCACGCCGGCGTGCTGCTGCGCTACGTCCCGGCGACAGCGGGCCGGGTGACCGGGATCGTGTCGCGGGGCGGCTCCATCCACGCCAAATGGTGCCTAGCGCATCACCGGGAGAACTTCGCCTACACGCATTTCCGCGAGATCTGCGAGATCATGCGGGCCTACGACGTGTCGTTCTCGCTCGGCGACGGGCTGCGCCCCGGCTCCATCGCCGACGCCAACGACGAGGCGCAGTTCGCGGAGCTCCGCACGCAGGGCGAGCTGACCCGCGTCGCCTGGGAGCATGACGTGCAGGTCATGAACGAGGGGCCGGGGCACGTCCCCATGCACCTGATTCGCGAGAACGTGGAGAAACAGCTCGAGTGGTGCGGCGAGGCGCCCTTCTACACGCTCGGGCCGCTGACGACCGACGTCGCCCCGGGCTACGACCACGTGACCTCGGCGATCGGCGCCGCGATGATCGGCTGGTACGGCACGGCGATGCTCTGCTACGTCACGCCGAAGGAGCACCTCGGGCTCCCGAACCGCGACGACGTCAAGGCCGGGGTCGTCGCCTACCGGATCGCCGCCCACGCCGCCGACCTGGCCAAGGGGCATCCCCGCGCGCGGGCGTGGGACGACGCGCTCTCGCGGGCGCGCTTCGAGTTCCGCTGGGAGGATCAGTTCAACCTCGCGCTCGACCCGGTGACGGCGCGGGCCTACCACGACGAGACGCTGCCGGCCGAGGGCGCCCGGACCGCCCACTTCTGCTCGATGTGCGGCCCGAAGTTCTGCAGCATGGAGATCACGCAGCAGATCCGCGACTTCGCGGCCGAGCGGGGCGTCGGCGAGCAGGAAGCCTTGCAGGCCGGCCTCGACGAGAAGTCGGCGGAGTTCCGGGAGCGGCGGGAGCTCTACGTGCCGGCGCGGCCGTCGGCGGCGCCGTCCGGCGCGGGGAGCCGGCCATGAGCCGGATCGTCACGGAGGTCTACGACGCCTTCCGCGACGCCCGCGTCGGCGACGAGCTGGCGAAGGCGGCCGCCGCGGCCATCGCCGGACGGGACGACTTGGCGTCGAAACTCGACCTCGAACGCGCCACGGGCCGCTTGCAGGTGGAGATCGGTCGAGTCGAGACCGACCTGCGGGCGGAGATCGGGCAGATCAAGGCCGACCTCAAGGTTCTGAAGTTCGGCTACGGCCCCGTCATCATCGGCCTGCTCGTCAAGCTGGCGTTCTTTCCGTAAGGAGCCGCGGGGCGGAACCGGCCGGGTCAGCGGTTCGGCGTCCCTTCCGGCAGGGTGGTGATCTGGATGATGGTCGCGAAGGCCGCCGGCTCCGCGCCGGGCGCGGGGGCGACGTAGCCGGCGGACCCGTTCCAAGTGTAGTCCTTGATCGTGACGCTCGGCCGGAAGTCCATCCGGTCGTCGCGGAACCGCGCCGTCTCGAACTGGTGGATCGGGGGCGCGTCGTACACCCGCCGGCCGCGATCGTCCAGCACGACCGAGTAGTAGCGCACGATGTCCGCGAAGCTGGCGCTCGTCCCGAACAGGTGGAAGCGCTGTCCGCGGCCGGCGTCGTACGACGTGACGTACCGCGCGCTCGGGTAGACGGGCGCGCCGAGGGCCGCCTCGGCCGGCGCGTCCGCGGCGCTCGCCGGGCGCGGCGCCGCCGCCTGGCCCCCCGGCGCGGACGCGGGCCGCGCGGGGGCGGCGCCCGGCGTGGGGAACGGGCGCGGCTGGCGTTGCTCCGGCTGCGCCGGCGCCGGTGTCGCCGCCAGGAGCATCGCGCAAGCCACGCGCACCGCGCACCGGGCCTTCACGGACGTATTATGACGCATGCCGGCCCTGCGTGAATACTGCGACGCCCGCCGCGACTGGCTGGTCGGCGTGCTGACCGAGCTGGCGCGTCTGGAGTCGCCCACGACCGACCCGGCCGCCGTCGATCGCTGCGGAGAGCGGCTGGAGGAGCATCTCCGCGAGATGGGAGGGGTCGTCGAGCGCATCCCCTCGCCGGCCAGCGGCGCGCACCTGCGCGCGGTCTTCGGATCCCGATCGCCCGCGCGCCGGGTCCTGTTGCTCGGACACTTCGATACGGTCTGGCCGGTCGGCCAGTTGGAACGCATGCCGTTGCGCGAGGAGGGCGGCCGGCTGTACGGCCCGGGCGTGTTCGACATGAAGGCGGGCATCGCGATCGGGATGCTCGCGGTGCGGGCGCTGGCCGCGGCCGGCCGGTTGTCCGGCCTGGGCGTCGTCATGCTGTGGACGGCGGACGAGGAGCGGGGCAGCCGCTCGTCGCGCGGTCTGGTGGAGGAACAGGCGCGGCGCAGCGACGCCGTCTTCGTGCTGGAGCCGGCCCTGCCGGAAGGGGCGGTCAAGACCGGCCGCAAGGGCTGCGGCGAGTTCGAGCTGCGCGTGCGGGGCGTCGCGGCCCACGCCGGCATCGATCCGGCGCGCGGGGCGAGCGCGATAGACGAGCTGGCGGCGCAGATCGGCGCGGTCGGGGCCCTGCGCGACCCCGCGCGGGGGGTGACGCTGAACGTCGGCGTCGTCGAGGGGGGCGGCCGGCCCAACGTGGTGGCCGAACACGCCCGGGCCGTCATCGACGCGCGCGCCGCGACCCGGGAGGACGCGCGCCGGGTCGAGCGCGGCATGCGGGCGCTGCGGCCGGTGCTGAAGGGGACGAGCCTCGACGTGAGCGGCGGGTTCGCCCGGCCGCCTTTCGAGCGCACGCCCGCGGTGGCCCGCCTCTACGAGATCGCCCGGGCCGTGGCGGCCGAGATGGGGCGGAGCCTCGGCGAGGGAACGACCGGCGGCGGCTCGGACGGGAACTTCACCGGCGCGCTCGGCGTCCCTACCCTTGACGGCCTGGGCGCGGTGGGCGGCGGGGCGCACGCGCTGGACGAGCACGTCGTGCTCGCCGAACTGACCCCGCGGGCCGCCCTGGTGGCCGGACTCATTGCCCGGTGCGGGTAGACTTGGGGTCGGCGCGCCGCACGGGGCGTCGCGCGGACGACGCCGTCCGGGAACGGGATTCGGGAGGATCGCATGGGGAACACGGTCAAGACCGTCATGCTGCTCGGTCTGCTCAGCGGCCTGCTGCTCGCGCTCGGCGAGTGGCTGGGCGGCTCCGGCGGACTGCTCTTCGCCTTCGTCGTCGCCGTGGCGATGAACTTCGGCTCCTACTGGTTCTCCGACCGGATCGTGCTGCGGATGTACCGCGCCGAACCGGTCGGCCCGGAGCATCCGCTGCACCGGATGACGGCGCGCCTGGCGCAGCGCGCGAACCTGCCGATGCCGAAGGTCTACGTCATCCCCGACGACTCTCCCAACGCCTTCGCCACCGGGCGGAATCCGCGGCACGCGGCGGTCGCGGCGACCAGCGGCCTGCTGCGGTTCCTCGACGAGCCGGAGATCGAGGGGGTGATCGCGCACGAGCTGGCGCACGTCAGGCATCGCGACATCCTCATAGGCTCGATCGCCGCCACGGTGGCCGCCACGATCATGATGGTGGCCCGCATGGCGCAGTTCGCGGCCATCTTCGGCGGTTTCGGCGGGCGGGACGGCGAGGAGGGCTCCAACCCCCTGGCGCTGCTCGCGACGATCATCGTCGCGCCCCTGGCGGCGATGCTCATCCAGGCCGCCATCTCGCGGTCGCGGGAGTTCGCGGCGGACCGGGGAGCCGCGGCCATCGCCGGCAACCCGTACGGCCTGGCCGCCGCGCTGAAGAAGATCGACGCGGCCCAGCAGCGGGTCCCGCTGGATGCGAACCCCGCGACGGCGCACATGTTCATCATGATGCCGCTGTCGGGCCGCGGGGTGCTCTCGCTCTTCAGCACGCACCCGCCGGCCGAGCAGCGCATCCGGGCGCTGCTGGGGACGATCTGAGCGAGTCACCGCACGGGCCCGGATGCGCGGCGGCGCGCCGGCCGGCCGGTTTCAGGTCATCCGGGCGCGCCAGTCGTCGAGCAGGTCGCGCAGCGCCCGGTCCAGCGCGATGCGGGGTTCCCAGCCGACCTCCGCGGTGATGCGTCCGCGGTCGCCGAGAAGAACCGGGTTGTCGCCGGGGCGGAGACGCGCGGGGTCGACCCGCACTTCGACCGGGACGCGGGCCAGCGCCAGCAGCTCGGCGAGGACGTCGCGCATGGAGCGGGCCGATCCGGAGCAGACGTTGTAGACCGCGCCGGGAACGCCGCGCCGCATGAGCGCCCGGTACGCGCGGGCCGTGTCCCGCACGTCCAGCAGGTCCCGCCGGGCGCCCAGGTCGCCGACGCGCAGCGTCGGTTCGGCGGCGCCGGCTTCGATGCGGGCGATCTGCCGGGCGAAGCTCGATGCGGCGTACGACGGGTCCTGGCCCGGCCCGAAGTGCGTGAAGGAGCGCGTGCGAACCACCGCCAGGCCGCCGTCCGCGTAGCGCGCGGCCAGCATCTCCTGCGCCAGCTTGCTCACGCCGTAGGGACTGACCGGGCCGAGGGCCGCGTCCTCGTCCAGCGGGCCTTCGGCGGGGCGGTAGACGAGCGCCGAACCGGGGACGAGGACCCGGGCCGCCGGCGACGAGCGCTCCAGGGCGTCCAGCAGGTTCTCGGTGCCGAGCGTGTTGGTCCGCAGCGCCGCCGCGCCGTCGTTCCAGGAGCCGGCGACCGAGGCGGCGCCGGCGAAGTGGTAGACCTGCCGGGGCCGCAGCTCCGCGACCGCGTGTTCGACGGCGCCGCGGTCCAGCACGTCCACCTCTTGCCAGACGATCCGCGGGTCCCGGGCGCGGTCGGGCGGCCCGCCCCCGGCGGCGGGAGGACGCCGCCAGCCGACGACCTCCGGCGCCGGCCGCTCCGCGAGGAGCAGCGCGGCGAGGTGGCCACCGGCGAAGCCGGCCGCTCCCGTCACCAGCACGCGTTCGGCCATCGCGCCGCGCCCGCTAGCGGTAACCGCCTCCGGCCCCCCCGAAGTTGTTGGTGAAGGTCCCCAGTCCGGCGAGGGTGAACGAGAGCGTGAAGCGGCGGTCCTCCGCGATGAGGGCCCGCGTGCCGAGGCCCGCGAAGTTGTACGTCTGGTAGTCGATCCGCAGGCCGCAACACTGCGCGTTGTAGTAGAAGCGGAGCGTCTGGGCGAGGAACCGCCCGCGCCGGATGTCGTAGTTGAAGTCGTACAGGCCGCCGAACCGGTTGTCCGGCGTGCGCAGCGACGTCGACGAGTTGACGTAGTTGTCGAGACGCCCGGGGTCGTCGAATCCGGGCAGCCCTTCGATGAAGCGGCGCTGGCTCCAGCCGCCGCTCGTCGCGAGCCAGCCGCCGACCTCGTAGCTTCCTTCCGCGGAGATGGTCCGCATCGACTTCATGCGGAAGAACGGTAAGTACTCCTGCCACTCCTGCCCCCCGTTGTCCGGGTCGAACTCCATGCGGACCGTGCCGCCGAGGGTCCGGGTCGGTTCCGTGCGCACGACGACCGACACCGGCGAGTAGTTGCTCGGCGGCGTGCCGCTGAAGCTCGTGCGGAAGCTGCGGTCGTACTGCGACGCCCTTTCGTCCGTGTAATAGCTCTGCGTCACCGAGGCGGAGAAAATTTCGCGCGCCACCGACTCCGCCCCGCCCTCGAACACCCTGGCGTACAGGCGGGTGTCCAGGCCGTACTCGTACTGGACGACGTCGCCGACGATCGAGTCGATGCCCTCGATGCGGACGATCCGCTCGAAGTCGTCGATGGCGCTCACCCGCGAAACGCTCACCCAGGGCTCGATGAGGTGCTTCATCCGCTCGGAGTATCCGCTGTCCGGCGTGTCCCAGATCTTGATGAACGAGGGACCCGTCGCCCGGGTGGAGACCTCGTAGAACTGCCGCTGGACTCCCGCGTCGACCTGTTGCCCGTCGACGAGGCTCTCGTCCCAGAAGGTGGCCCGCCATGCCGCGGTCGTGTCGATTTTCAGGAAGGCCCAGCGGTTGAACGGAAACTGCAGCACCGGATACAGGTCGAACCGGTCGAGGCCGGAGTCGAGCACCTCGGCCTCGCCGCCCTGCACCCGGCGCGACCTGCGCAGCAACCGGGCGTACTCGGCGTCGAAGGCGAAGTACAGGGGGGCCCCGAACAGTTCCGTCTTGCCCCGTCCGAACGTCAGCCGCGGGCCGGCGCCGTTGAGCGCGGAGTCGGTGCCGAAGAAGGTCTCGCCGTAGTCGAACGTGCCGCTGAGCTCGTAACCGCCCAGCGGGCCGCTCAGGTTGCCCGACAGGGAGCGGCTGGAGTTGGAGGCGTCGAAGACGTTGGTGTGGTACGTCTGGCGGACGTCGATGTCCGTGAAGTAGTCGACCCGGCCCCGGGCGGACCAGTCCCCGGGCAGGCCCTGCCGCGCCTGTCCGCGGTACTCGTAACTCAGTCTCGGATCCCGCGTGCGGGTGCCGCCGGCGTAGGCGATGTCCGCTTCCGGTTCGTGCAGACGGTACACGCGGAAGTCCCCCTCGGCGCCGTCGCCGCGCGTGTAGCGGTACTCGGCGCCGCGCCCGTCGCCGCCGTACTGCGTGAACCAGTCGTGGTAGAAGGTGGCGTCCTGACTGCGGTCGATCGCCCAGAAGAAAGCGTTGCTGAAGCTCGATCCGTGGTACAGCGACGCCCCGTAGGTCGGCATCAGGAAACCCGTCGCGCGGCCGTCCTCCTGGATCGGGTAGTACATGCCCGGCAGGTAGAAGACCGGCACGCCCTTCACCTTGAGCACCGCGTTGGCGAGCAGCGCGTAGCTGTCGAGGTTGAGGGTGAACGACGTCGCGACCAGCTGCCAGCGGGGCGTCGGCTGCACGCAGCTCGTGAACGCGCCCTTCGTGATCCGGTAGGTCCGCGGACCGGTCCGTTCGATCATCTGGCCGTGGAACAGGAGATCGGGCTCCTGCGTGCCGAACATGCTGCGATCGACCTCGTCGCCGAGGTCGATCCAGCCGTAGGCCTCGTGGAAGACCGCCGTCTGGTCGATCGTCCAGTATTCGACGCGGTCCGCGGACAGGTGCACCTCGGCCGTGGAGAACACGACGTCGCCCGACGCCACCAGGCGCAGGGAGGGCGTCTCGGCCTCTTCGCCGCCGTCCTCCCCGCCGGCGTCCGCGGTCTCCGCGGCCCCGGGGGACGACTCCTCGCCGGCCGGGTCCCCGTCCCCGGACGACGCCTGCACGTATATGTCCACCTGGTCGGCGTGGAAGGAATAGCCTTCGCCGATCAGCTCCACCGTGCCGGTCAGGCGCATGTGGTCTGCGCCGAGCACGTCCAGGTTGAACTGCTTGTGCTCGAACGGCAGGCTCGGGAAGAACTGCGCGGCCGCCCCGGCCGGCGCCGCCAGCACGGCCAGCAGCGCGCCCAGGGGGAGCCGCGTCCATCCTCCGGCCGTCGACGGCTTCGCGGCGCCGCGCGGGCCGCGGGGGGCGACTTCGGGGATCGCGGGCATTCCGGGACTGATTCTACTCCCGCGCCCCGATTCGCGGATCGAGCCGGCCGCGGTCGAACGCCTCCAGGACCTCGCCCACGAGGTATACGGACCCGGTGACTCCCGCGACGGGGCCGGTCCTCCAGGCCGCGGCGAGGCCCGCCGCCGGCGAGACCGCCGATTCGACGGGGACGCCGCGTCCGCCGGCGCGCGCGGCCGCGGCCAGCTCCGCCACCGGCGTGGCCCGCGGACTGGCGATCGGGACGCAGACGACGCGGTTCGCGGCGCCCCCCAGCGCCGCGAGCATGCCGGCGGCGTCCTTGTCGGCGAGGGCGCCGAACACGAAGGGCAGACCGGACGGATGGACCCGCGTGACCCAGGCGCCCAGCGCCGCGGCGGCGGCCGGGTTGTGGGCCGAATCGAGCACCATGCGCCGGTCGGGCGCGCAATCGACCAGCTCGATGCGTCCGCGCCAGCGCACGTCCGCCAGGGCCGTTTCGACGGCGGCGCGGGAGACCCGGATCCCGGCCGGTTCCAGTTCCTCCAGCAGGCGCGCCGCCACCGCCGCGTTGCGGAGCTGGTGGCGGCCGCGCAGGGCGAGGGTCAGCGGCCCGTAGGCGGCGCGCGGCGTGTCGAGCGCCTCGACGCGGACGAGGCCGGCCTCTTCGCGCGCCTCGGCCGCCACGTCCTGCCCGGCGTCGACGAAGCGCGCGCCCTCGACTTCGGCCTGCCGCCGTAGCACGTCGCGCGCCTCCGGTTTCTCCTCGGCGCTGACGACGACCGCGCCGGGCTTGATGACGCCCGCCTTCTCGAAGGCGATCTCGCCGAGCGTGCCGCCCAGGTATCGCTGGTGGTCGAGGTCGATCGAGGGGATGCCGGCGGCCACCGCCCGGACCGTGTTGGTGGCGTCGAAGCGTCCCCCCATGCCCACCTCCAGCACGGCCACGTCGACCCCGCGGCGGCCGAAGAGCGCCAGCGCCGCCGCCGTCGCCGCCTCGAAGAACGTCGGCGGATGCGCCAGCCGCCCGGAGCGGAGAAGCCGCTCGACCGCGCCGCGGACGGCGGCGGCCTCGAACGCGAGCGCGGCGTCGTCGACGGGACGGCCGTTCACCGCGAACCGCTCGTTGAGAGCGATCAGGTGCGGCGAGGTGTACAGGCCCGTGGAATATCCGGCGGCGCGCAGCCCGCGCTCGAGCATGGCCGCCACCGAGCCCTTGCCGTTGGTGCCGGCGACGAGGATCGACCGGAAGCGCCGGTCGGGGTCGCCCAGCGCGGCCTTCAGCGCCCGCATGGCGTCGAGGCCCAACTTGATCCCGAACCGCTGCAGTCCCAGGAGGTACGCCAGCGGATCGTCGGCGGCCCGGCCGGAGGGGGGCGGGGGGACCATCGGGCGGATGCGGTTCCGGCGCCGCCGCTACGGGACGCGGGTGCGCGGCACGTAATAGCGCGTGCGGCCGCCCATGCCGGCGATCTGCTTCAGCAGGTCGTCGAGCGCGTCTTCGCCCCACGACAGGTCGAACTCGGACGTTTCGACCACCAGCAGCGGGGAGGCGCTGTAGTGGAAGAAGAAGTGGTGGTACGCCTCGTTCAGCTCGCCCAGATAGCGGTCGTCCGGGGCCGCGGCGGCCGCGTCCCGCGCTTCCCGGGCGCGCGCCCGCTGCCGCAGCAGGTCCGTGGGGGTCTGGAGGTAGATCACCAGGTCCGGCGTGACGACGTCGGGGGCGAGCAGGTCGAAGAGCCGCTGGTAGATGAAGAGCTCGTTGTCGTCCAGGTTCAGACAGGCGTAGATCTTGTCCTTGTCGAACAGGTAGTCGGCTATGGTCAGGCGGTTGAACAGGTCGGACTGCCGTAGCGCGGCCTGCTGGCGGTGCCGCGCCAGCAGGGAGAAGAGCTGGGCCTGGAAGGCCGCGCCGGGGCGGCCGCCGTAGAAGTCGGCGAGGAACGGGTTCTCCGTGCCGTCGAGCACGACCGCCGCGTCCAGCCGGGCCGCGAGACCCTCGGCAAGGGCCGGTTTCCCGGTGGCGACGGGGCCTTCGACGGCGATGTGGCGGAAGTCCACGCCCGCCGAGTATAGTCAATGCCACAGGCCATGCTCGCCTCCCTCTCCGGCTCGGTCTTCCTGTCGCGCGCGGCGTCGGCGGCCGGTCTGGTCCTCGTCGCCGGGTGCGCGGCCGCGCCGCCCGCCGAGGCGCCGGTTCCGTCCGCCCGTCCGGACCCCCTGTCGTGGATTCTGCGGCTGGAGGACGAGCGGCGGCTCGCCGACCCGGCGGCGCCGCCGCTCGCCGGCGTGAACGCCGCCGGGGTTCCGCCGGCCGGGCCGCCCCGGCTTCGCCCCGACCTGCGGGTGCTGCTCGAAGCGCCGGCGGCGCACGTCCGGCGCCGGGCCGCGCTGGCCGTGGGCCGGGTCGGGTCCCGCGGCGGCGTCGCGGCGCTGGTGGCGCGCCTGACGGATCCCGTGCCCGAGGTGCGCCGGACGGCGGCTTTCGGACTCGGCCTGATCGGGGACGCCGGCGCCGCCGACGCGCTGGCCGACGCGCTGGCCGATCCGGAGCCGCGGGTGCGGGGGGGAGCGGCGCAGGCCCTGGGGATGATCGGGGCGCGGCCGGCCGCCGCGGCGATCGGGGTGATGGTCCGCCGCCACGTGGCCGCGGCGTACGATCTGGAGCCGGACGACCTGACCCATCCGCTGAGCGGCGAGGTCGAGGCGTTCCGTCTCGGTCTCCACGCGCTCGCCGAGTTGCAGGCGTTCGAGCCCCTCGCCGAGGCGGTGCTCACCCCCGAGGGGAGCCCGATCCTCTGGTGGTGGCCCGTCGCCGACGCCCTCGGGCGGACGGAAGACCGGCGCGCCGTGCCCGCGCTGGCGATGCTGGCCAGGGTCCCGGGCCGCGTCACCGCGGCACTGGCCGCCAGGGGGCTGGGGACGCTGGGCGATCCGCGCGGGGTCGAGGCGCTCGAGAGGCTGCTGGACGTGGAGCGCCGCGACCGGCTCGTCGTGTTCGCCGCCCTGCGCGCGCTCGGGGCGATGGACCATCCGGCGGCCGTGGCGGCCCTGGATCGTTTCGTCCGCGTCCGGGGGCTCGACCGGCAGCTTCGCCGAGCGGCCGTCGAGGCCCTCGCGAACCACGCGGGCGAGGCGTCGGTGGAAGTCTTCGTGGAGCTGCTGGGGCATCCCTGGCCGCCGCTACGGGCCGCGGCCCTGCGGGCGCTCTCGCGGGCCGATCCGCAACGGTTCGTGTTCGCGTTGTCCGGCGGTCTCGGCGCCGATCCCGACTGGCGCGTCCGGGCGGCGGCCGCCGAGGGACTCGGCCGCGCGGACCCCGTGGCCGGCCGGCCCGCGCTGACGGCCATGCTCGCCGACCCCGACGAGCGGGTTCTGCCGGCCGTGCTGGAGGCGCTCGTCGCCGCGGAGGCGCCGGAGGCGCCGGGTTTGCTGCTGGAGCGGTTGCAGGCGCCCGGCGTCGTGGTCCGCGCCGCCGCCGCGCGCCTGCTGGGCGCCTTGCGGCCGCCGGAAGCCGGCGTCGCGCTGGCCGCCGCCTACGCCGCGGCCGAGTCGGACGCGGCGTTCGCCGCGCGGGCGGCGATCGTCGAGGCGCTGGGCGCCTACGGCGGCGACGCGGCCGGCGACGCGCTGCGCCGGGCACTCGACGACCGGGACTGGGCGGTCCGCGTCCGGGCGGCGGAGCAGCTCTCCCGGACGTCGCCGGAGGCGCGCCCCCGGGAGGAGATCGCGCCCGCGCCGGGAGCGCCGGGGCTGGATTACGCCGCGCCCCGCCTGACGAATCCACCCGTGTCGCCGCACGTCTTCCTCGAGACGGCCCGCGGCGTCATCGAGATCGAACTGGCCGTGCTGGAGGCGCCGCTGACGGCGGACCGCTTCACGACGCTGGCGCGCCGGGGCTTCTTCGACGGGCTGACGTTCCACCGCGTGACGCCGGGGGAAGCCGTCCACGGCGGAGACCCGCGCGGCGACGGCCGGGGAGGACCCGGATTCACGCTGCGGGACGAGCCGAGCGAGCTGCCCTTCCTGCGGGGAACGGTCGGGCTGGCGCGCGACCACCCGGACGCGGGAGGCAGCCGGTTCTTCATCACGCTGCTGCCGCAACCCCGGCTCGACGGCCGCCGCACGGCGTTCGCGCGGGTCGTCGCCGGCATGGAGGTCGTCGACGCGCTGCAGACCGGCGACCGGATCGAACGCGTCCTCGTATGGGACGGCGTGCAGCCGTTGCGCGGCGCGGACGGCCCCCGGGAGTCCGCGCCGTAGCGCGGCGCGGCGCGGAGCCGCCCAGAGCGGCTGCGGGCGGGGCTCAAGCCTCCGTGAGACTGGTCCGCAACCGTTGCCGGCGGCGGTGGCGCGCGAGCGCGAGTTCGATCAGCCGCTGGATGAGGGCCGGGTAGGGCAGTCCGGAGGCCGCCCAGAGCCTGGCGTACTGGCTGATCGCCGTGAATCCCGGCAACGTGTTGACTTCGTTGACGTACAGCCGGCCGCCGGCTTCGTCGAGCAGGAAGTCCACGCGCGCCATGCCGGCGCCGTCGAGGGCGCGGTACGCGTCGAGGGCCAGCATGCGCACCTGCTCGGTCCGCGCCTCCGGGAGACGGGCCGGAACGACGATCCGCGAGCGGCCGTCCAGGTACTTCGCCTCGTAGTCGTAGAACTCTCCGGAGGGGATGACCTCGCCCGGCACGGAGGCCTCGGGGGCTTCGTTGCCGAGGACAGAGCATTCGATCTCCCGGGGCGCGGGCACCGCGGCCTCGACGAGGAGCTTGTCGTCGTACGTCCAGGCCAGGGCCAGCGCGGCGCGGAGGCCCGCGCCGTCGGCCGCCCGGGAGACGCCGACGCTCGAGCCGAGGTTCGCCGGCTTGACGAACAGCGGGTAGTCGAAGGCGGCTTCGATGCGCTCGATCTCCCCGTCCGGGTCTTCCTCCCAGTCGAGGCCGCGGACCACGCGGCCGGGAACCACCGGCAGTCCGCGGGCCTGCAGGAGCACCTTCGCCACGGCCTTGTCCATGGCGACGGCCGAGGCCAGCACGCCGGCCCCGACGTAGGGCACGTTGGCCAGTTCCAGCAGCCCCTGCAGCGTGCCGTCCTCGCCGTACGGACCGTGCACGATGGGGAAGACCACGTCCAGGGCGAGTTCGGTGACGGCCGCGCGGTCCCCGCCGGCGGCCGGCGCGTCCCGGGCGATGGTGAGGAGCGGGTTCTCGGCCGGGCGGGCCACGAGGTGCGCCTCGGCGCCCGGGTCGGCCGGCCGGGTCCCGGACTCGCGCGCGCCGGCGATCACGGCCGCCGCCGAGTCGGTCGCCGGCGGGTTCGCGGCGACGGACCAGCGCCCGGCCTTGTCGATGAAGAGCGGGACCGGTTCGTAACGCTCCCGGTCGATGTGGCCGAAGACGGCCGCCGCGGACGCGATCGAGACTTCGTGCTCGCTCGATCGACCGCCGTAGATGACGCCCACGCGAAGCCGTGCCACGGGGGCGGTAGTATACGTGACCGGGGTGACGCGGATCGCCACGTTCGAACTGACCGCGCGCGACGGAGGCGCGCGCCGGGGCCGCCTGCTGACCCCGCACGGCGCCGTCGAGACGCCGGCGTTCATGCCCGTGGGCACCGCCGGCGCGGTGAAGGCGGTGACGCCGCGGGACCTCGCGGAGGCCGGGGCGGAGGTCGTCCTGGCCAACACGTACCACCTGCACCTGCGGCCGGGCGCCGAGCTCGTCGCCCGCCGGGGCGGGCTGCACCGCTTCATGGGCTGGCCGGGGCCCCTGCTGACCGACAGCGGCGGGTACCAGGTGTTCAGCCTGGCCGCCCGCCGCGTCATCGACGAGGCCGGCGTGCGCTTCCGGTCGCACCTCGACGGCAGCGAGCGGGAGCTGACGCCGGAGATCGCCACCGACCTCCAGGCGCGGCTGGGCAGCGACGTCGCCATGGCGTTCGACGAGTGCGCGCCCTGGCCGGCGCCGTTCGACGGCGTGCGCGAGTCGATGGAGCGCACGTTGCGCTGGGCGCGCCGGTGCCGCGCGCGGCACGACGCGCTGTCGGGGTCGCCGCTCGGCGCCGGTGCCGCCATGACCACGCCGGGCCAGCTCCAGTTCGGGATCGTGCAGGGCGGCACGTATCCGGCGCTGCGCGAGCGCAGCGCGCGCGAGACCACGGAGCTCGGCTTCGACGCCTACGCCGTCGGCGGGCTGAGCGTCGGGGAGCCGGCGCCGGTGCTGTACGACGTGGCGGAAACCACGGCCGCGATGCTGCCGGCGGACCGGCCGCGGTACCTGATGGGCGTCGGCCTGCCCGGCGACCTCGTCGAGTCGGTGGCCCGCGGGATCGACCTGTTCGACTGCGTGCTTCCGACCCGCAACGCGCGCAACGGGCAGCTCTTCACGCGCAGCGGGCCGCTGTCGATCAAGGCCGCCGCGCACGCCGAGGACGACCGCCCGGTGGAGGCGGAGTGCGCGTGCTACACGTGCCGGCACTTCTCGCGGGCCTACCTGCGCCACCTGCACGTGGCGAAGGAGATGACCGGCGCGGTGCTGAACACGGTCCACAACCTGCACTTCTACCTTGACACGATGCGGCGGATCAGGGATGCTGTTCAGTCGGGCGGTTTCGAGCGATTCCGGCAAGCCTTCCACCAAGCCTACCGTCGCCGGCGGAGACCGGAAACCCTGGAAGATCCGACGCATCCATGAGTCCGCACGACGTCGAACTGCTCGCCATGGGCCAGCCGGCCGGTCAGCCGGGGCCGTTCATCCAGTTCCTCCCGCTGATTCTGATCCTCGGGATCTTCTACGTGATCATCTGGCTGCCGATGAAGCGGCGGCAGAACCGGATCCGGGAGTTCCAGGCGGCGCTGAAGGTCGGCGAGAAGATCGTGACGACCAGCGGCATCTACGGGTCGATCACGAAGCTGCACGACAAGTCCGTGCAGGTACAGGTCGCCGACCGGGTGCGGATCGAGATCGCCCGCAGCGCGATCGGCGGCTATCAGGGCCAGGATCCCGTGGTGCAGGACGGGAGCGGCTCGTAGGGGGCGGCATGCAGAAGAACCTGCAGTGGAAGCTGCTGGCCATCGTGGCCGTCACGGCGATCGCCGTCTGGGGCGTCTATCCCCCCGCGGAGCGGATCCGGCTGGGGCTCGATCTGAGCGGCGGCGCGCACCTGGTGCTGCGCGTGGAGACCGACGACGCCCTGCTGGTGGAGACGGAGACCGCGGCCGAGCAGATCGGCGAGCAGATGTCGCTGCAGGGGATGGAGGCGGCCACCGCGGCCCCCGTCGACGCGACGACGATCCGGGTGGAGGGGGTGCCCGGCGAACGGGACGCGGCGTTCCGCCGGCTCGCGGACGAGCGGCTCGCCGTGTCCTACGATCGGGAGCCCGGCGCGGGCGGGTCGTACACGTTCCGGATGCGCGGGCCGGTGGCTTCGTCCCTGCGCGAGGAGGCGGTGCGGCAGGCGCTCCAGACCATCGAGCGGCGGGTCAACGAGCTGGGGGTCTCCGAGCCGATCGTGGCCCCGCACGGCATCGGGGGCGACCAGATCCTCGTCCAGCTTCCCGGCGTCTCCGACGTGGCGCGCGCGAAGGCGCTCATCCGCTCCACGTCGCTGCTGGAGTTGAAGCTGGTCGAGGAAGGGCCCGCGGCGAGCCGCGACGCGCTGCTGGCGGCCAGGAACGGGGTGCTGCCGCCGGACATGGAGGTGGCGACCGAACCGGGCGGCGCCGGGGCCGAACCGTTCTACTACCTGGTGCGGCGGGTGGCCGCGGTGACCGGCCGCGACCTGCGCAACGCGCGGCCTTCGCTCGACGAGTACAACCAGCCGGCCGTCAGCTTCACCCTCAACCGCGAGGGCGCCCGCAAGATGGGCGAAGTGACCAGCGCCAACCTCGGCCGCGGCCTGGCGATCATCCTCGACGGACAGGTGCGGTCGGCGCCGACCATCCAGGGCCGGATCACCGACAGCGGCCAGATCACGGGCGTCGGCCAGCAGGAGGCGGAGGACCTGCAGATCACGCTCCGCTCCGGCGCCCTGCCCGCGTCGCTGACGTACCTGGAGGAACGGACCGTCGGTCCGACGCTCGGCGCGGATTCGATACGGGCGGGGGTCGCCGCGTCGGTGGCCGGACTCGTGCTGGTGGCCGTCTTCATGCTGGGCTACTACCGGCTGGCGGGCATCAACGCCGTGGTCGCGGTGGTCCTGAACCTGCTGATCCTGATGGCGTGCATGGCCTACGTCGAGGCCGTGCTGACGCTGCCGGGCATCGCCGGCCTGATCCTGACCATCGGCATCGGCGTCGACTCCAACGTGCTGATCTTCGAGCGCATCAAGGAAGAGATGCGTTCGGCCAGGAGCGTCCGCTCGGCCGTGGCCGCCGGTTTCGACCGCGTGCTTCTGACGATCATCGACACCCACGTCGCGTCGCTGATCGCGGCGGCGTTCCTCTTCCAGTTCGGTTCCGGGCCCATCAAGGGGTTCGCGACCACCCTGTTCTTCGGCCTGGTGTCGAACGTGTTCACGGCCGTCTTCGTCTCGAGATCGCTGTTCGAGGCCGTCCTGTCGCGCCGCCGCGCCGCGGCGCTGAGCATCTGAGATGGCGCTGTTCAAGGAGCCCCGCATCGATTTCGTCGGCCGGCGCCGGCACGCGTTCGGCCTTTCGGCGCTGGTGATCGCGGCCGGAGTCGCGATGCTGTTCACGCGCGGCGGGCTGCCCCTCGGGATCGACTTCTCCGGCGGTTCCCTGATCGTGCTGCGGTTCGAGCAGCCCACCGGGGAGGGGGCCGTCCGCGACGCCCTCGCGAGCGTGGAGGAGAAGGTCGTTCAGCAGTACGGGGATCCCGGATCGAACGAGGTGCTCGTGCGCCTGCCCCTGGCCGGCCCGGAGGTGGGCGCGAGTCTGGAGGCGGGCGCGAACGAGGTCGTCGACGCGCTGCGCTCCAGCAGCCTCGGGGCGTTCGAGGTCATCAGCCAGGAGCTGGTCGGCCCGGTCATCGGCCAGGAGCTGCAGAGGCGCGGCGTCAACGCGTTCGTCTTCGCGATGGCCGGCATCCTCGTCTACATCGGGCTGCGTTTCCGCTTCAGCTTCGCGGTCGGCGCCGTCGTCGCGGTCGCGCACGACATCGCCGTCACGCTCTCGCTGCTGACGTTCTTCGGCTACGAACTGTCGCTCAACGTCGTGGCCGCCATGCTCACGATCACCGGCTACTCGGTCAACGACTCGATCGTCGTCTTCGACCGCGTGCGGGAGAACCTGCGCGTGATGCGGCGCGACGCGTTCCCCCGGCTCGTGAACACCAGCATCAACCAGACGCTCGCGCGCACCGTGATCACGTCGGGGACGACCGGGGTCGCGGTCCTCGCGCTGTTCGTGCTGGGCGGCGAAGTGCTGCGCGGATTCGCCTTCACCATGCTGGTGGGCGTCGTGAGCGGAACGTACTCGACGATCTTCGTGGCGGCGACGATCGCCATCGCCATCACGGAACGGCGCGGCGCGAGCGTGCAGCGCGCCGCCGCCAGGGCCGCGGCCGAGGAGAAACCGCAACCGGCGGCGGCGCAGCGGTCCAGAAGGCGGTCGCGGCGGGCGCGGGCGTCCTGAGCGCGCCCCGTGCCCCGGACCGCCCGCGATTCGATCCGTGAACGCGCTGGAAGCCGCGGCGCTCGGGACGCTGCAGGGGCTGACCGAGTTCCTGCCCGTCTCGAGCTCGGCGCACCTGCTGCTGGCCCGGGCCTTCTTCGGCTGGGACGCCGGAGCCCGTTTCGGCCTGGCGTTCGACGTGGCGTGCCACGTGGGCACGCTGCTCGCCGTGGTGGTCTACTATCGCCGGGACGTGGCCGAGCTGGCGCGGGCGGCGGCCCGGCCGCGCACGTGGCTCGGCGGCCCGGGCGGTTCGGCCGAGCTGGCGCGTTCGATCGCCGTCGGAACCGTCCCGATCGGAGTCGTCGGCCTGGCCGCGGCGGATCTCGTGACGGGAGCCCTCCGCACCGTCGGGGCCGCGGGCGCCGCGCTGCTGCTCGGCGCCGTGCTCATGCTGGCGGCGGAGCGCGCCGGGCCGCGGACGCGCGACGAAACGACGCTCGGGCCGTGGGAGGCGCTGGGGCTCGGCCTCGCGCAGGCGTCGGCTCTGGTGCCCGGAGTTTCGCGGTCGGGCGCCGTGCTGGTGGTGGGGATGTTTCTCGGCCTGCGCCGCGAGCGGGCGGCCCGTTTCGCCTTTCTGCTGGGCATACCGGCGATTCTGGCCGCGGGCGGCAAGGCGGCGCTTGACCTGGCGGCGCAGGGGGTCGCGCCGGGCGGCGCCGGCCTGCTGGCGGTCGGCGCCGTCTCGTCGGGAGTCGTCGGCTACGCCGCGGTGAAGGGCTTCATGCGCTACGTGTCGCGCCGTTCGCTCGATCCGTTCGCCGCCTACCGCGTCGTGCTCGGCGCCGCGGCGCTGGCTTGGGTCTTCGGGGCGTGACGGACGCGGGTTTCGTGGAAGACCGATGCAGTGGTTGCGCAGCAGTCTGATCGCCGGTTTCGTCGTGATCGTGCCGCTGGTCATCAGCGTCGCGGCCTTCGTCTGGCTGTTCCAGTTCATCGACGGCGTGATGGGGCCGGTGTACGTGCGCTGGATCGGGCGCGAGGTTCCGGGCTTCGGTCTGGCGACGCTCCTGCTGCTCGTGGTGGCCGTCGGCGCCTTCGCGACCAACGTGCTCGGCGCCCGGCTGCTGCGCCGCGGCGAGGCCTACCTGATGAAGCTGCCGGTGTTCCGCGGCATCTACGCGCCGGTCAAGCAGCTCGTGGAGGCCTTCTCGCCGGACAACGAACTCAGTTTCAAGCGGGTCGTGCTCGTCGACGACCCCAAGCGCGGCCTGGTGCTCGGCTTCCTGACGAAGGAGTTCACGATCGACGGACAGGACGACGCGGGCGTGCACGTCGCGGTCTACGTCCCCACCAACCACGTCTACTTCGGAGACGTTCACATCTACCCGCGGGAGGTCGTATCCTTCCCCTCGCTGACCGTGCAGGAGGGGCTGCAGGTGTTCCTCACGGGGGGAATGGCGCTGGCCGAACGCCTGCGGGTCGAGAGCCGGCAGGTCGAGAGCGGGAAGCGGCCGGATCGAGGTTCGGGGAACCTGCCGGCCGCCTGACGAACGATGAAACGGCGGCGGACGGGCGCCGCCCTTCGGCAGAGGATTGCATGGAGCAGCAGCTGTACTACGTACTCGGGTTCGGGGCGCCGGCCGCGGCGGCGGCCTTCGCGTTCTTTCTGATCAACCGGATCAACGGCCACGCGCCGGGCGACGAGCGGATGCAGCGCATCGCGGCGCTGATCCGCGGCGGCGCCATGGCGTTCCTGAAGACGGAGTACACCGTGCTGGCCGCCTTCGTGGGCGTCATGTTCCTGGTGCTCGTGACGTTGCTGCCGGGCGATTCGCTGCTGACCGGCGCCGCGTTCCTGGCCGGCGCCGCGCTGTCGGCCACCGCGGGGTGGGTCGGCATGCGGACGGCGACCAGCGCCGCCGTCCGCACCACGCACGCGGCGGCCGCGAGTCTCTCCGGCGCGCTGCGGGTCGCGTTCTCGAGCGGGGCGGTGATGGGGCTGACCGTGGTCGCGCTGGGGACGCTCGGCATCGCCCTCCTCTATTTCCTGTTCGGGGGGCTGAGCGGCGCCGGGGCCGGCGCGGTCGAGTCGCTGTTCGGATTCTCGCTGGGCGCCTCGTCGATCGCGCTCTTCGCCCGCGTCGGCGGCGGCATCTACACGAAGGCGGCCGACGTGGCCGGCGACCTGTCCGGCAAGGTGGAGGCGGGCATTCCGGAGGACGACCCCCGCAACCCGGCCACGATCGCCGACAACGTCGGCGACAACGTCGGCGACGTCGCCGGCATGGGCGCGGACCTGTTCGAGTCGTACGTCGGCAGCATCATCTCGTCCATCGCGCTCGCCTGGGCGCTGACGGCGGCGTCGGCGCAGGCCCTGTGGGGCGTGGAAGAGGCGGGGTTCGCCGCCTTGCAGTCGACGCTGGTGGTCTTCCCGATCCTCCTCGCCGGCGTCGGCATCCTGGCCTCGGTGCTGGGGACCTTCGTCGTCAACACCGACGACGAGTCGAAGATCGGCAGCGCCCTGCAGCGCGGCCTGCTGGCGGCCTCGCTGCTCGTCTTCGTGGGCGCCGGCGGTCTGGTGGCGGCGCTCGACGTCCCGCCGGCGGTGTTCTGGTGCGTCGTGGCCGGCGTGGTCGCCGGCGTGGCGATCGGCCACGTCACGGAGTACTACACCGGGAAGGACAAGCCGCCGGCGCACCGGATCGCCCAACAGTCCGAGACGGGCCCGGCCACCAACATCATCGCCGGCCTCGGCGTGGGGATGATGTCGTGCGCGATCCCCATCCTGATCATCTGCCTGGCCATCTACGCCAGCTTCTCGCTCGCGGCGCTCTACGGCATCGCGATCGCCGCGGTCGGAATGCTCTCCACGCTGGGCATCAGCCTGGGCGTCGACGCCTACGGGCCGGTCGCCGACAACGCCGGCGGGATCGCGGAGATGAGCGGGCGGGAGGCGTTCGTGCGCGAGCGGACCGACGCCCTCGACGCGGTCGGAAACACGACGGCGGCCATGGGCAAGGGGTTCGCCATCGGGTCCGCGGCGCTGACGGCGCTGGCGCTGTTCAGCACGTTCCGGGCGACGGCGGACGCCGCGGTCGCCGAGGCCGGCGGCGCCGCCGCCTTCGAGCCGCGGCTGCTGAGCCTGGCCCTGGACAATCCGAACGTCCTGCTCGGCATGCTGCTCGGCGGCATGCTTCCCTTCCTCTTCTCCGCGCTCACGATGAACGCGGTGGGCCGCTCGGCGAACGACATGATCGAAGAGGTGCGCCGGCAGTTCCGCGAGATCACCGGCCTCCTCGAGGGCGAGGCCGAGCCCGATTCGGCGCGCTGCGTGGAGATCTCGACCCGTTCCGCGATACGCGAGATGGTCGCTCCCGGGCTCGTCGCGGTGCTGGCGCCGGTGGCGACGGGCTACCTGCTCGGCGTGTCGGGACTCGGCGGCCTGCTGGCCGGCGCGCTCGTCACCGGCGTGCTCATGGCCCTGATGATGGCGAACGCCGGCGGCGTGTGGGACAACGCCAAGAAGTACATCGAGGAGGGCCACCACGGCGGCAAGGGATCGGACCCGCACAAGGCGGCGGTCATCGGCGATACGGTCGGCGACCCGTTCAAGGACACGTCGGGGCCGAGCCTGAACATCCTCATCAAGCTGATGACCATCGTCGCCGTGATCTTCGCGCCGCTCGTGGTCGCCTGGATGCAGTGAGCGAGGAGTCCGCGCCGTAGAACGGCGCGGACTCCTGGCCGCGGTCAGGATGGGCACCAAGCGGAGCCGCAAGGCGACGCTTGGTGGGCGCGAGGTTGACGCTCCGCGGCGGGCCGGGTAAGATGCCGCACCCTGCGCGGCGCTTCGCGGCGCCCCGTCGGGGCGCCGCGCGGAAACGATGGTCCGTTTCCGCGCGGCCGGTGTCCAAGTGGGTTGAGTGGATACGTCGTTCGGCTCGTTGACACGGAGCAGCGGCCTGCTATAATCGCCGCTCCCGGAGCGGCTGCCGCGGATTTCCGCAGGCCAGGAGGCGTGCTATGGCTGACACGAGCAAGAGGAAGAGCAACCCGGCGGCGGCCGGGGCGCCGGCCCGGAAGGCCGCGCCCGCGATGTTCGGGGAGATCGCGAATCCGTCGATCCAGGTCGGCGCCCGCAAGTGGTACACGTTGCCGCTGTCGATCATCGCGCACGTGGTCGCGATCGGCGCGGTCGTGATCGTCCCGTTGATGGCCATGGACGCGCTGCCGACGCCGGCGTCGATGATGGCGTTCGTGGCGGCCCCGCCGCCCCCGCCGCCCCCGCCGCCCCCGCCGCCCCCGCCGGCGGCGGCCGAGGCCGCGCCCCCGCCGGTGCTCGACGTGAACCCGAACGCGGCGCCGATCGTCGCGCCGGAGCAGATCGTGGAGGAGACCGGTTTCGACATCAACCGCGTGCAGGGCGTCGAAGGCGGCGTGGCCGGCGGTGTCGTGGCCGGCATCGTCGGCGGGCTGCCGACCGCCCCGCCCCCGCCCCCGCCCCCGCCGGAGCCGGTTCGCGTGGGGGGCAACATCAGCCCGCCGACCAAGATTCGGGACGTTCCGCCGGTCTATCCGCCCGTCGCGCAGCAGGCGCGCGTGCAGGGCGTCGTGATTCTCGAAGCGGTGATCGGGCCGACGGGAGCGGTCACCGACGTCAAGGTGCTGCGCTCGGTGCCGCTGCTCGACGAGGCGGCGATCACCGCCGTCCGGCAGTGGCAGTACACGCCGACGCTGCTCAACGGCGTGCCGGTTCCGGTCATCATGACCGTGACGGTCAACTTCCAGCTGTCGTAGCGTGTTCGGGCTTCTTCCGTAAACGATCGAGGAGACCGGCGACCGCCGCGCGTCTCGCCGCAGGAGGAACAGATGGACTTTCTCGAGTTGTGGGAGCAGATGAGTTGGGCCGTGAAGGCCCTGATGTTCGTGCTGGTGATCATGTCGATGGCGTCGGTCGGCGTCTTCTTCGAGCGGCTGTTCACCTTCATCCAGGCGACGAACCAGTCCAAGCTGTTCGCGCCGCAGGTGGCGAAGCACCTGAAGGACGGCAAGCTCAAGGAAGCCATCGGCGTCTCGCAGTCGAAGGACTACCGCTACAGCCACCTCGGCAAGGTCGTCCTGGCCGGGCTGCAGGAGTACCAGTTCCAGCAGGACAGCGGCGTCGACCTGCAGAAGGACGACGTGGTCGACAGCGTCCACCGGGCCATTCAGCGCGCCGCGGCGCTGACCTCGTCCGACCTGAAGCGGGGCATGGGCATCTTGGCGACCATCGGCTCCACGGCCGTGTTCGTCGGCCTGCTCGCGACCACCCTGGGCGTCATCAACGCCTTCCAGGGCATCGCGGCCACCGGATCCGGCGGTCTGGGCGCGGTGTCGGGCGGCATCTCCGAAGCGCTCGTCGGCACGGCGATCGGCCTCTTCGTGGCGATCCCGGCCGTCTGGTTCTTCAACTACCTGACCGGCCGTCTCGAGTACTTCGCGGTCGAGATGGACAACTCGTCCTCCGAGCTCGTCGACTACTTCATCAAGAAGTCGTAGACCGGACCCTTCCCGCATCGGACCGCCGCCGGGCGCCGGGCCGCGCCCGGCGGCGTCCGTGCAAGGAGAGCGCATCATGGGAATGTCAGTCGGCGAGAAGAGTGGCGGCCTGAACTCCGAGATCAACATCACGCCGCTGGCCGACGTGATGCTGGTGCTTCTCATCATCGTCATGCTCATCGCGCCCCTGTTGACGGCCGGCGTGACGCTGACGCTGCCCGAGGCGACCAACACGGGCGACAAGCCCGACAACGACAACAACACCACGGTCGCGGTGACCGCCGACGGCCGATACTTCGTGGACAACGTGCAGACCACCCAGCAGGATTTGCTCAACTCCATCAACAACGCGCTGGACCGCAAGCTGGAGCGGATCCTGCTCGTCAAGGCGGACGTCAACGCGCAGTACTCGGTGGTGATGGAGCTGATGGATCAGTTGCAGCGGGCCGGCATCGAGAACGTCGGGCTCATCACGGAGCGTGAGCTGGCCGGCGCCGGGGGAGGCGAATAGACATGGCGAAGAAGAAGCACCACGGCGCCCAGGACGTCAAGGAGGCCGTCGCGCCGCACGCCAACTCCGAGATCAACATCACGCCGTTCATCGACGTGCTGCTGGTGCTGATCGTCATCTTCCTGGCCGCCCTGCCCCTCGGCCAGCGGGGGTTGGACATCAACCTGCCGCTCGAGACGCAGGGCGCGCAGCAGGCGCAGACGGACAGCAGCCAGATCCTGCTCGAGTACACGGCGGACCGGCGCATCTCCGTCAACCAGCAGCCGATGAACATGTCGACGCTCGAGTCCGAGCTGCGGCAGATCTTCGAGACCCGCCGCGAGAAGACGATGTTCATCGCCGGCGCGGGCTCGCTGACCTACGGCGAGATCATCGACGTGATCGACGCGGCCCGGGGCGCCGGGGTCGAGAAGGTCGGGATCGTCACCGAGGGCATGCGCCGCGCGGCGGGCGCAGCTCCCGTCGGCTAGGAGTCTGCGCCGTAGAACGGCGCGGACTCCTGGAGCGGTCAGGTCCGTTCCGGGAGGCCGGGGCCACCCTCGTGGTGGTCCCGGCCTTTCTTCTGTACGCCCGAACGCGGGGCGGGGGGGCTCGTCCTTGCGTGTGGCGGCCTGCCGTCCGGAAGCCGGAGGGACCCGATGGGTGGGAGGCGTGTTTCCCGGACCGTGGAAGGCGCCGCCGCCGGTGGACGGACCCGATGGGCGAAGGGGTGTTCCGCCGGACCGTGGAAGGCGCCGCCGCCGGTGGACGGACCCGATGGGCGAAGGGGTGTTCCGCCGCGCGCCGGCGAAGTGGCGTCGGCGCGGGCGCGGGCGGTGGACGGACCCGATGGGCGAAGGGGTGTTCCGCCGGACCGTGGGGGGAAGGCCCCGCCCGGTGGCGTGGGGCCGGGAGCAAAGGTTTCCCTGTCTGTCTGGCCGTCTGCTCCGCGCGCACCGGGCGCCCACGCCAGGCGGGGTCGAGAAGGGTTTGCCCGCGCCTGTCCGACGTGTTCTCCGCCCCCGGTCCTCTGTTTTGTCTTTTGTCGGCCCGCCCGGCGCCGACGCGGCCGCGATTCCGTCGCCGGGCGGAGCGGGTGGAGAGTGCCTCCTGCGAAGCGGAGACGGGAGCGGGGACAGCGGGAGAACGGCGACGTGCGAGCAGAAGAAAGGCCGGCCACCAAGACGACGTGGTGGCCGGCCTTCGTTTCCCCCGGGGAGAGCGGCCCGGACGGGCCCCGTGACGCCGCCGCGTCCTATTGACCGGCCGCGCTGCCGCCGCCGCCGCGGGCCTCGTCCTGGATCGCCTGCGCGCGGTCCCGCAACTCGTCGGCCTCGGCGATGAGCGCGTCCTGCTCCGCCTGGTCTTCGCTCATGTTGGCCTGCATCCGGAGCAGGATGTTCTTGTAGACGAGCGCGTCGACGTAGCGGTCGTTCAGCCCGATGGCCTGGTCCGCCGCCTCGATGCCCGCCAGGACGTACTCCGCCTTCTCCTCCTGCGTGATCCGGAAGTCGCGGAACGCCTTCTCCCAGTAGAAGGTGGAGATGGTGTAGAAGGCCTCGGGATTGTCCGGCTCGATGGCCGCGCGCTGCCGCAGGGCGTCGATGGTCTGATCGAAGTCGCCGGCGCGGTTGTAGAAGCCCGCGAGCTGCAGGTAGACCGTGGGGTCTTCGGCCAGCATGTCGCGGACTTCGAGGTAGATGGCCTCGGCGTCCTCGAAGAGCCCGGATTCCTCGAACAACTGCGCCAGGACGAAGTAGTTGTCGGGGTTGCCGGGGTCGAGCTGGATCATCTCCTGCAGAAGCAGCGCGCGGTTCGTCGGGTCGTTCAGCTTGTCCGGCCCGTACGCGGCGACGAGGTACTGCATCGACAGCGTCTTGAACTCGCGGTTCGGGATGCGGTCCGCGGCCAGCCGGTAGTACTCCACGGCGTTGTCGAGGAGCGCGTCGTTCTCGGGCTCCCCTCGGAACGCGGGCGTGTACAGGTTGTCGTAGCAGTTGGCGATGTAGAAGTACGCCACGCTCATCGCCTGCGACAGTTCCGCCGCCGGGTCCTCGTTGACGACGTCGACGACGTGCTGGTACTCCTCGATCGCGGCCTCGTAGTCGCCGCGGCCGTACAGGAGGTTGGCTTCCTTGAACGTGCGCATGGCGCCGAGCTGGTCGAAGAAGCCGCACGAGACCAGCGGCATCGTCATCACCGCCACGAGGGTCGTTCTCGACAAGGTCCGTCCCGTCTGCATGGTCGTCTCTCCCATGAGCCCGCCGGATTTCGACCGCGTCCGCCGCCGGGTCGGACGGCCGGACGCGCACACCCGATCGCTCGCTCGACGGCGCGCCGCCGGGCAGCCTGATCCTCCCGAAGCGAGCGGCTATACTGATGCAAAAGGGAGAGCAAGTCAACCGCCCGCCGGCGCTGCTCGACCCCCCGGCGGGCGGCCCGTATGGGCCTTGCGGACGGCGGTTTCCCCATGGTCGGCTTCGCGAGTCTGCTGGGCGCGGTCCGCGCGTACAATCCGGACACGGACGCGGATCTGCTGAACCGCGCCTACGAGTTCTCGGCCCTCGAGCACGCGGGCCAGACCCGGCGGTCCGGCGAGCTCTACATCACCCACCCGCTGGAGGTCGCGCGCCTCGCCGCCGAGATGCATCTCGACGACGTGGCGGTCGCGGCGAGCCTGCTGCACGACGTGGTCGAGGACACGCTGACCACGATAGACAACGTGCGGGCGCTCTTCGGGCCGGAGATCGCCCACGTCGTCGAAGGCGTCACCAAGATCAGCACCATCCCGTTCTCGTCGAGCGAGGAGCGGCAGGCGGAGAACTTCCGCAAGATGCTGCTGGCCATGGTGGACGACGGGCGCGTCATCCTCGTGAAGCTGGCCGACCGCCTGCACAACATGCGCACCCTGGGGCACCTCGGGGAGGGGAGCCGGCTGAAGATCGCGCAGGAGACGATCGACATCTACGCGCCCATCGCGCATCGTCTGGGGATGAACAAGGTCAAGCACGAGCTCGAGGACCTCGCGCTCCGCCACCTCGATCCCCGGGGGTACGAGTCCCTGCGGACGCGGGTGGACGAACGCCGCCGGGCGACCGAACGCACGGTCGGCAAGCTCAAGCGCAGGCTCGCGGACAAGTTGCGGGAGGCGGGGGTCCCCATCGTCTCCCTCGAAGGGCGGATCAAGAGCATCTTCAGCATCTGGAAGAAGATCCGGCGGCAGCGGATCGCGCTGGAGGAGGTCTACGACCTGATCGCCGTCCGGGTGGTCACCGGGTCGGTCCGCGACTGCTACGCCGCGCTGGGCATCATCCACCAGACCTGGGCCCCGGTGCACGGCCGCTTCAAGGATTTCGTCGCCATGCCGCGTCCGAACGGCTACCAGTCGTTGCACACCGCGGTCGTCAGCGATCTGGGGCTTCCCTTCGAGGTGCAGGTCCGCACCGAGGCGATGCACCGGGTGGCCGAGGACGGCATCGCGGCCCACTGGAAGTACAAGGAAGGACGGGTCGGGGCCGAGCCGGACGAGAAGTACTTCCAGTGGTTGCGGCAGCTTCTCGAATGGCATCAGGAGGTGCCGGACCCCGGCGAGTTCATCCACAGCCTGAAGCTCGACCTCTATCCGGAAGAGGTCTACACCTTCACGCCGAAGGGCGAGGTCAAGGCCCTGCCCCGGGGGGCGACGCCGCTGGACTTCGCGTACGCGATCCACACCGACGTCGGCAACACGTGCGTCGGGGCGCGGGTCAACGGCCGCATGGTGCCGTTGCGCACGCCGCTGCGGAGCGGCGACATCGTGGAGGTGGTGACCCGCGCGGGCAACCGCCCCAACCGCGACTGGCTGAACGTCGTCGTCACCACGCGGGCGCGCAACAAGATCAAGCACTTCATCCACGTCGAGGAGAAACTGCGCGCCGTCGAGCTCGGGAGAAAGATCGTCGAGAAGGAGGTTCGCCGCTTCGACCTCAAGCCCCGGACGGTGCTCGACCCCGGCGTCGTCGCCGGAATCTGCGCGTCGTTCAGCGCCTCGAAGCCGGAGGACCTCTACGCGGCCGTCGGCTACGGCAAGGTCTCGGCCCGCGCCGTGCTCGAGGCCCTCGTGCCGCGCGAACGGCGCGGCCGGCGGAAGCCGGAGAAGAAGTCCATCGCCGCCGTGGTGCGGCGGGTCCTGCAACCGAACCAGGGCACGATCATGGTGCGCGGATTCGACGACCTGATGGTGTTCCGGGCCGGCTGCTGCAATCCCATCCGCGGAGAGACGATCGTCGGCTACGTCACCCGCGGCAAGGGCGTTTCGGTCCATGCCTCGAGCTGTTCGAACGTCGTGAACCTCTTCTACGATCCGGAACGGCGGATAGACGTCGCCTGGGACAAGGCGAACGGCGAATCGGCCTTCACGGTCTGCCTGACCATGCAGGTGGAGGACCGCCGCGGCATGATCGCCGACGTGACGGCCCGTCTCGCGGACCGCAAGATCGACATCCGCAAGGTGGAGGCGTCCGCCAACGAGGACCGGCACGGCCACATCGCGGTCACGTTCGACGTCCGCGACATGCAGCACCTGCAGCGCGTCATCAAGGTCGTGCGGGGAGTCGCCGGCGTTCTCCACGTCGAGCGGGTGCACCGCAAGCCGTGACCGCGGGCCGCGGCGAGTCCGCCAATCGTCGCCTGACGGCTCCGCTCGGCGCCCGACCGGGCCCGCGGGAGTCCGCGCCGTTCTACGGCGCAGACTCCTGCCGGGAGAGCCGCGCCGCCACGGCCTCGGCTTCCCGCCAGACCCGCAGGAGGTTGCCGCCCCACAGCTTGGCGACGTCCTCTTCGCCGTATCCGCGGCGCACGAGCTCCACGGTGACGTTGAGGGTCTCGCTCGCGTCGCTCCAGCCCGCGACGCCGCCGCCGCCGTCGAAGTCGGAGGCGATCCCCACGTGGTCGATGCCGATCAGGTTCACCGCGTGGTCGACGTGATCGACGAAGTCGGCCACCGTGGCGTCGGGATAGCGGGCGTCGAGCGCCTCCATCCGGCCGACGTAGTCCTCGTACGGCTCGGCGCCGAGCTCCTCCGGCTGCTGCCCCGGAATCATGCCGAAGGCGCCGCGGATGTTGCGGTACTCCGCCGCCCGCCGGGCTGCCGTCTCGGAAAGCAACGCGCCGAGGGCCACGGTCTGCACGACGCCGCCGGCGGCGGCCAGCGCCCGGAGCTGTTCGTCGTCCAGGTTGCGGGGGTGGGGCATCAGACCGTGCATGCTCGAATGCGAGGCGATGACCGGCGCGGCCGAAAGGCGCACGGCGTCGAGCATGGCCGCCTTCGAGACGTGCGACACGTCGACCAGGATGCCGAGGCGGTTCATCTCGGCGATCACTTCCTCGCCGAAGGCGCTTGCGCCGCCGTGCTCGGCCGCCGCGTCGCCGAGCGCGGCGCGGGGCGTCGCCGAGTCCGCGACGTCGTTGTGCCCGGCGTGGGCCAGCGTCACGTAGCGCGCGCCGAGCCCGTGGTACGTCTCGAGCAGCGACAGGTCGCGGCCGACGGCCCAGCCGTTCCCGATGCCGATCGCCGCCACCAGCTTGCCGGCGGCGGCGATGCGCTCCACGTCGGCGGCGGCGTACGCTATCTCGATCTCGTCCGGGTACAGCTCCTCGGCCATGCGGTGGATCGCCTCGAACTTCGTCATCGCGTCCGCCCGGGCCTGCTGCTCGTTCTCGGGCGTGCGCTCGGTCTGGCCGACGTGGACGATGAAGAAGCCGGCGTCGAGGCCGCCGGCGCGCATCTTCGGCAGGTCCACCTGAAAGTCGCCGTCCACGCCGGGATCGACGCCCCGGGTGGCGAAGTTGAGCGGGACGTCGATGTGCGAATCGAGCGTCAGCACGCGCTCGTGGACGGCCGCCGCGCGCGACAGGAGCGCCCGCTCCGCCCGCTCCTCCGGGGGGCCGCAGCCCGCGGACAGCGTGACGGCGAGCAACGACGACAGCGTTCCGGTGGCGGCGCGGACCATGGCGGACTCCTGAAAGCGCATGAGCATACCACCGGCCCGGCTTGGACGCGCGGCGCGCAGGCGCTACGCTGGAAGGCATGCGCCGCCGGCTCTTCTCGCTGCCTCCGGACCTGCGCTACCTGAACTGCGCGTTCATGGCGCCGGTCTCGAAGCGGGTCGCCGCCGCCGGACGCCGCGCGCTGGAGCGCCTCGAGGTCCCGAGCCGCCTGGAGACCGCCGACTTCTTCGAGCCGGGCGCGCGCGTCCGCCGGCTGTTCGCGCGGCTCGTAGGCGCGCCCGACCCGCAACGGGTGGCGATCGTGCCGGCCGTTTCCTACGGCATGGCGACGGTGGCCTGGAACACCCCGCTCGGCCCGGGCCGGACCGTCGTGGTGGTCGAAGCGCAGTTCCCCAGCGCGGTCTACGCCTGGCGGCGGGCCTGCCGCGAGAGCGGCGCCACGCTGCGCACGGTCGCGGCGCCGGCCACCGCCGGCTCGCGCGGGGAGGCGTGGAACTCGGCGCTCCTCGAAGCGATCGACGAGCGCACGGCGGCCGCCGTGCTGCCGCCGCTGCACTGGACCGACGGCCTGCGGTTCGACCTCGACGCCGTCGGGGCGCGGGCGCGGGCGGTGGGCGCCCGGCTGATCGTCGACGGCACGCAGGCCGTCGGGGCGCTGCCCTTCGACGTGACCCGCATCCGCCCGGACGCGCTGATCTGCGCCGGCTACAAGTGGCTGACGGCCCCCTACGGGATCGGCCTCGCCTGGTACGGCCCGGCGTTCGACGGCGGCGCGCCGCTCGAAGAGAACTGGATCACGCGCCGCGGCAGCGAGCGCTTCGCCGAGCTGGTCCACTACCGCGACGAGTACCAGCCGGGCGCCGTCCGCTACGACGTGGGCGGACGCTCGAACTTCCTCCTGCTGCCGATGCTCGAGGCCGCGCTGGAGCAGGTCCTCGAGTGGGGGCCGGAGACCGTGCAGGCCCACGCCGGCTCCCTTCTCGGTGCGGCGGTCGAGCCGCTGCGCGCTCTCGGCTGCCGGGTGGAGGACGCCGGCTGGCGCGCCGGGCACCTGTGCGGGGTGCGTCTGCCGGCCGGCGTCGACGTCCCGCGGCTCGGCCGCGAGCTCGCCGCGCGGCGGGTGTCGGTGTCGCTGCGCGGGGACGCCGTCCGCGTCGCGCCGCACCTGTACAACGACGCCGGCGACCTGGATGCGCTGGTCGACGTGGTCTCGCGGGCCGTCCGCGCCTGAAGCGCGTTCAGCGGGCGCCGGCGGCCGGCCAGGGCCCGGCCACGACGCGTTGCAGGGGGCGTTGCGCCGGCCCGAACGCCTCGCGCGACGCCAGATCGTAGGTGTCGCCCGGCGCGAGGAAGTAGAACGGCCCGCCGGAATCGAGCCGGCGTCCGTGGTCGTAGATCGCCACGTAGCCGCGCCCGACGACCTCGAACGAATCGCCGCGCACGACGATGGCGGTGTCCTCGTCGATGCCGATGCCCAGCAGGTCGGGACGCGCGCGAACCACCTCGACGAGGTCGAAGTGCCGGTTGCGCCGCAGCAGGTGCTGATCGACGCCGACGCCCCGCAGGAAGCCGAACCCCTCCTCGTGGTCCCCCATCATGATGGTGTTGGTCCGCGTGTCGCCGCGCACGAGGTAGGAGCCGAGGATGGTCGCGCCGGCGGAGGAACCGCCCACCACGCCCCCGCGCTGCAGCACGCCGCGCAGCTCCTCGTGCACCCGCGTGCGCAGGTACGCGTCGGCCAGCCGCCACTGCCGGCCGCCGCCGAACCAGACCCCGCGGGCGCGGCGCAGCGGCTCGGCGAACGCCATGCTGTCGGCCACGCCGCGGTCGGTCGTGTGGAGGACCGTGAGGCGGGTCGCCCCGGCCGCGCGGAACGCGTCGCCGCCGCGCCACGCATGATCGTACGACTCGGCGCCGCCCGCCGTCGGAATCAGGACGATGGGCGACTCGGGTCCCCCCGCGAGCTCCAGGAAGCGCTCGACGATGGCCGGGTCCTGCAGGTTGCCGCCCACGAGCACGAGCGCGCCGCGGGCCGGGCCGACCTGCTGCGCCGCGGCCGGCGCGGCGAAGGCGATCAGCGCCGCCAGGCCCACGCCGCTCACGGGTCGCGCCATCAGCGGCCACCGGCGGCGGGAAACAGCTCCAGCAGCGCCAGCGGGTCGACGCGCGCGTCGTTCAGGCGCACCGTCCAGTGCAGGTGCGCCCCGGTGACGCGGCCGGTCGCCCCGACCTTGCCGACCACCGTCCCCGGCCGCACGCGGTCGCCCTCGGCGACGTCGATGGCGGACAGGTGGGCGAAGTAGGAGTACAGGCCCCAGCCGTGATCGATGATCACGACGTTCCCGGAGAAGTAGAGGTCGCCGGCCAGCACCACCACGCCCTCGTTCGGCGCCTTGATCGGCGTCCCCGCCGCGGCGCGGAAGTCGGCGCCGCTGTGCGGGCTGCGGGGCTGGCCGTTGAAGACGCTACGGCGGCCGAAGGCGCTGTTCGCGGGGCCCGGCACCGGCCGCAGGAACCCGCCGCGCCAGTAGCGCACCGCGCTCGAGACCGGGAACAGCGCCGCCAGTCGGTCCCTCTCGCGCAGGATGCGCTCCACCACGTCCGGCGGCGGGTCGACGTAGCGCGGCTCGACGGTCAATCTGCGGGTCGCGAACCGCTTCGGCTCCACCGCCAGCCGGTGGACGGTCTCGGCGGTGGACCCGTCGACCGCCGCCGCCCGCACGGTGACCGGGTGGCTTCCGGGCTCGACTTCGAGATCGATGCCGATCAGCGTCGACCAGACGTTCGCCGGGCCGGCCGGGAAGAACCGCAGCGCCGCGCCGAACGCGGAGGCTTCGAGCGACGCGGGCGCCTCCGACGTCCGCACGTGGAGGACGACGATCTCCCCCGGGTGCAGGGCGCGCGCCCGGTGCGTGACGTTCGCGATCAGGCCCGGCGCGCCGGACGCCGCGCCCGCCTGCGCCGACGCCGCGGCGGCGCACGCCGGGAGCAGCGCCGCGGCGGCCGCGAGCGCGCGTCCCGCCCGCCGGCGGGGGACCCACGCCCGCCCGCTACCCGCCAAGGAGCGTCACCCCGAAGACGCGGGCCAGGACCACGAGCGCGGTCAGGCCGGTGAAGACGACGAGGCTGAACCACGCGAAGGCGCGCACCGGCGGCGACGGATGGAACGCCGCGTCGCTCTTCGGGATCACCGTCACGCAGTAGTACACGTTCAGGAAGAAGATGACCGGCGCGATGAAGAACGCCAGCGCCGAGGAGACCAGGACCAGGAACACCGGCCGCGGGAGGCCGGCCAGGATGAGCACGGCCGCGATCAGCGAGTAGAACATCGTCATGCGGTAGACGTTGTACTCGGACGCCGCGGTCCGGCGGTGGGCGTCGGTCAACTGGTCGGCGGCGACGCCGGGCAGCGCCGCCGTGGCCCGGAACAGGTTCCGGCAGCAGGCCGCCACCACCCGCGGCCAGCCGTCGAAGTAGTTGAACGCGGTCGAGAAGGTCGCCGCGAACGCGCCGAGCAGGAAGATCAGCATCATCCCCGGGCCGATGCTGTCGGTGAAGATGCGGGCGATCTCGCCGATGACCGCGTTCCCCGCCACTTCGCTGGGGTAGAGCCAGACCGCGGCCAGCAGCAGGAAGACGACCGCCAGCAGGAACGACACCACGTGGCCGAGCGTGAAGTCCCAGAGTCCGATCCGGAACCAGCGCCGACAGTACTCCCGCGCGTGCGCGGGCAGTTTCGAGACGTCCACGGCCAGGTCGCTGCTGCGCGGGTCGAACGGGTCGAAGCGCTTCGCCAGCCCGTCCCGCTCGAGCTGCTCGCGGATGCGCCCCATGCCGACCCGCTTGGCCTTGCCCCACTCCGAGGCCTGCAGGGAGACGTCGATGCCCGTCGGCAGCAGGCCGAGGAACGCGGCGACGACCAGCCACGAGCCGGCCGGCGTCTCGAAGACGAAGAAGCGGCCCATCGCCGACGTCGGCGCCGGCTCGAACAGATAGACCCCCACGGTGGAGACGAACAGCAGCCCGGCCAGCACCTTCGTCGCCGCCTCGACCGCGGCGTAGCGCCCGTAGAGGATGACGCCGACCGAGAGCGCCCCGAGCCCCAGGCCGTACGACCAGGGCTCCAGCCCGAGGCCGAGGTACTCCGAGAACACGTAGAACAGCACGGCGGCGGCCGCCGCCAGCCGCCCCGCCTGGCCGAGCGCGCACTGGATGATCGTGGTGATCAGCACGTACCAGACCGGCCACTTGCCGGGCGCCGTGGCGTACGCGTCGAGCATGCTCCGCCCGGTGGCGTTGGTGAACCGGAAGGCCATCTCGAAGCCGTAGTACTTGAAGACGTAGGCCACCGGAATGCACCACAGCAGGGCGTAACCGAACCGTCCGCCGGCCGCCGGCGCGGTGACCAGGTGGCTGGTGCCGATCCCGGTCATCATCAGGATCAGCCCCGGCCCGAAGTGGCGCAGCAGCCCGCGCGGGTTGGTGTCGGGCAGCGGCAGCCGACTCAACGCATCGGACGCCGCGGACCCGGAGCGCGCGGACGCGGACGGCTCGTCGCTCGGCATGGCGGCAATCGTATCAGACCGCGCGTCCGCCCCGTCCGCCGCCCGCGCGGGACGCGGCGCGGCCGAGGCAAGTTCCGGACGGCGGTGGTAGACTGTCGCGCGGAGAACGATCATCATGACCATCAGCAAGCGATCGCTGCCGCGTCGAACCGTGCTGCGGGGCCTCGGCGTCTCGCTGAGCCTGCCGCTGCTCGACGCGATGTCTCCCGCGCTCACCGCGCTGGCGAAGACCCCCGCGAAGCCGCTCCACCGTTTCCAGGCGATCTACGTGCCGAACGGCATGGCGATGCAGTACTGGACGCCGAGGCGCACGGGCCGCGACTTCGACCTGACGCCGATCCTGGCGCCGTTCGCGCCGTTCCGCGACCAGTTGCTCGTCATCTCCGGGCTGCGCGCGTCGTGGGCCTACGTCCACGCCGGCGCCTCGGCGTCGTTCCTCACCGGGACGCCGCGCGGCGGGCGGAACGAGACCGACGTGCTGGCCGCCACGTCGATGGACCAGATCCTGGCGCGCGAGCTCGGCAGGACGACGCAGCTCGGCTCGCTCGAAGTGTCGATGGACAAGTTCGCCAACGCCGGCCAGTGCACCGCCGGGCTGAGCTGCGCCTACACGCAGACCATCTCCTGGCGCACGCCGACCCGGCCGCTGCCGATGGAGAACAACCCGCGCGCGGTCTTCGAGCGGCTGTTCGGCGACAGCGGCTCGGCCGACCCGGCGGTCCGGCGGGCGCGCCGGCGGCAGAAGCGCAGCATCCTCGACTCGGTGACGGACAAGCTGGCCGACCTGAAGGTGGCGGTCGGGCCCCGCGACCGCGTGAAGCTCGACGAGTACGCCGAGGCGGTCCGCGACGTCGAGCGGCGCATCCAGCTCGCCGAGCGGCAGCGCGACGTCGAGCCGTCGTTCACCGAGCAGCCGTCGGCGCCGCCGCGCGTCTTCGAGGAGCATCTGGGGTTGATGTTCGACCTGCAGTTCCTGGCCCTGCGGGCCGATCTGACGCGCGTGGTCACGTTCATGATGGGCCGCGAGCAGAGCACGCGCTCGTATCCGCAGATCGGGGCGCCCGACGCGCACCATCCGCTCTCGCACCACGAGGACGATCCGGAGCGGATCGCCGTCATGTCGAAGATCAACGCGTACCACGCGGAGCTGACCGCCGGCTACCTGGCGCGGCTGCGCGCGGCGGAGGACGGCGACGGGTCGCTGCTCGACAACATGACCATCCTCTACGGCGCGGGCATCTCCAACAGCACGCGGCATCTCGGCGTCAACCTGCCGCTGGCGCTCCTCGGCGGCGGGGCGGGCAGGCTCCGGGGCGGCCGGCACCTGCGGTATCCGGGCGACACGTCGAACGCCGACCTGCTGCTGACGCTGATGGACAAGCTCGACGTGCCGCTCGACCGGCTCGGCGACAGCACGACGAAGCTGCCGATCGACACGCTGGCGGAGGTCTGAACAGGCGGGGATCGCATTCGCGAGGCCGCGCCGGACGCGGCCGGCACGCGGGAAACGGAGACGAGCGGTGTCGAGATCTACCGGACGGGCGCGCGGGCGCGGACGCGCGTCGACGCCGATGGGCGGATGCCTCGTTGCCGCGGCGCTGGCCGCGGGAAGCCTGTCCGTCTCGTTCGCCGCGGACGGGACGCCCGCCGACGCGGCCCGGCGCGGAGACTGGGCCGCCGTGCGCGCGCTGGTGGAGCAGGGCGCCGACGTCACCGCGCGGCAGGGGGACGGCGCGACGGCGCTGCACTGGGCCGCCTACCGGGACGAGCCCGCCGCCGCCGGCCTGCTGATCGCGGCCGGCGCCGACGTGGACGCCGCGAACGACCTCGGCGTGACGCCGCTGTGGGCCGCGGCCGAGAACGGCGGCGCGGCCGTGGCGCGGCGTCTGCTCGAGGCGGGGGCGGACCCGGACGCGCCGCTCCTCTCCGGCGAAACGCCGCTGATGACGGCGGCGCGGGTCGGGGCGGCGGACGTCGCGCGGCAGCTCCTCGAGGCGGACGCCGACGTGGACGCGGCAGCCGGCCGCGGCCAGACCGCCCTGATGTGGGCCGTCGCCCAGCGGCATCCGGACGTGGTCGAGGTGCTGCTGGAGCACGGCGCGTCGGTCGACGCCCGGTCGGACGTGCGGACCGAGGTGGTCAAGACGACGCCCGAGCCGTGGAATCCGGAGTACGTCGTGGAGATAGCGCAGGGAGGCTACACGCCGCTGCTGTTCGCGGCGCGGGTGGGCGATCTCGCCTCGGCGCGGCTGCTGGTTGCGGCCGGGGCCGACGTGAACGATCAGGCGCCCTACGGCACGAGCGCGGCGGTGGTCGCGGCGCACGGCGGGCACGGCGGCGTGGCGGCGTTCCTGCTGGAGCAGGGCGCCGATCCGAACGCGGCCGACGCCGGCTACACGGCGCTCCACGCGGCGATCCTGCGCAAGGACGCGGCGCTCGCGCGGGCGCTCCTCGACCACGGCGCAGATCCGGACGCCCCGATCCGGCGCTCCACGCCGGTGCGGCGCGACGCGGTCGACTTCCACCTGCATCCGTCCTGGGTCGGCGCCACGCCGTTCTGGCTCGCGGCGCGCTTCAACGCGCCGGAGATCATGACGCTGCTCGTCGAGCGCGGCGCGGACCCGCTGGCCGTGCACCACCCGCGCTACTGGCCCGGCTCGCTGTCGGTGCGCGACGAGCGCGCGCAGGTGGAGGAAGGCGCGACGACCGCCCTGATGGCCGCGGCCGGTCTGGGGGGCCGCGACCCGCTGTTCTCGGTGGAGCGTCTCGACCGCATCGCCGAGAGCGCGCCGGTCCGAAGCACGCGGCGCGAGCCGGACCCGGCGGTGCGCGAACGGACGATGCTCGCGGCGGTCGAGATCGCCGCCGGGCAGGGGATCGACGTCAACGCGGCCAACGCCGAGGGGAACACGGCGCTGCACGCCGCCGCGGGCCGGGGCTACGCCCGCGTCGTCGAGTACCTCGCCGCGCACGGCGCGCGTCTCGACGCCCGGAACGCCGACGGGCGGACTCCTCTGGCCCTCGCGCAGCGCGGCGGGCTGCGCGGCCGCGGCGCCGCGCCGCACGACGGCGCCGTCGCGCTCCTCCGCCGCCTGGGCGCCGGCGGAGGTTGATCGCCCCCACCGCGAGCGCTTCAGCGGCGGCGGCGCCGGGCCGCCTCGGCGTCCAGCCGGAAGCAGTGCCGGCCGCGCGGATGCCACCAGAGGCGGTCGCGCCGCGGCCGGGCCGCGTCGGCGTCGAAGGTCGCGCACAGCTCGAACGTCGACGCCGCCACCACGCGGTAGCCGTAGGGCCGGCCGCTGACCGGATCCTCGGTCGCGTCGGCGTCGAGGTCCGCCAACTCCGCGAGCGAAGCCGGGAGACCGCCGGCGCGGGTCCAGTGGACGTCGACGACCCGCGCCACGTGGCGGAGGTCGTCGATCCGGTGGGCGTCGAGGCGGCGCGCGCGCGCCGACCCCGGCGAGCCGATGGCGTCGAGGCCGTAGGCGACGGCCGCGGCGACGGCCGCCACGGCGGCCGCGCCGGCGAGAGTGGTCCGGCCGGGCAAGGTCATGCGGCTCCCTCCGGATCGTCCGCGCGCACGTCCGCGCGGTAGTGCCACAGGGCGGTCCCGGCGATCCCGCCGACCGTCGCCGCCTTCAGCAGGAACCGCACCGTGAGCTCGCCGCCGAGCAGGTTGTAGACGAGCCCGATCACGGTTCCGAGGATGACCCCCGCCGCGACGAAGAGCGTCATCCAGGTCAGCCAGCGGCGCACCGCCGAAGCCCGCCGCGCGGCGTCGTCGGCCAGCTCGCGGCGGACCCGCCGCGACACGCCGAGGAAGACCGGGAACGCCACGACGAGCGAGGCGATCGACCAGCGGATGGTCTCTTCCACGAACGCGCGGGGGGCGTCGGCCGGATCGGGCAACGCCAGGTCGATCAACTGGAACAGGAGCCGGCCGAAGTTGATGGCGCTGACGTACAGCGTCGAGAACAGCAGCAGGTGCAGGAACGCGTCGCGGGCCGACAGGTGGGGCCGCGGGCGCGGCACCGGAATGGGGAATTCGACGTCGGCGAAGCTCGTGACGGCCCCGCGCGCCTGCGCCGCCGCCCACCCGGCCTGCCGCAACGCCCGCGCGAGCTGCTCGCGCGAAGCGCCTGCGGCTAGGCCGTCCCGCACGAAACGCTTGAGTTCTTCGTTCGCAGCCATCGTCTCATCTCCTTCCCGTGGCGGGTCGTCGAGCCGGCGGGGGCGCGCCCGGCTCCGTCTCGTCCAGCCGCGGCGGGTCGTCGAGCCGCCGGATGATCCGCCGGACGACGTCGACCGTCCGTTCGACGTCCCGCGCGGCGATGCCGTCGGCGACCCGCTCGCACCAGCGGGCGCCGGCCTCGGCCAGCGCCCGCTCCAGCCGCTCGCCCTCCGGCGTGAGGCGCAGCAGCGGGGAGCGGGCGTGGTCGGGGTTCGCCTGGAAGGCGAGGACGCCGTCGCGCGCCAGCAGATCGGCCACGCGCTGCACGCTCTGGCGCGACATCCCCATGCGCCGCGCGATCCGCGGCACGGTGCGCGGCTCCTCGGCGACGGCGCCGATCACCTGCCAGCGGGCCTGCGTCTGGCCGGCCGGCGCGGTCAGGGCCGCGCCGTGCCGCAGCAACGCGCCGTTCAGCCGGAACACCTCCAGGATGAGCTGCCGCAACGCCTCTCCGGATCGCGTCGGGGCCGGCTGGAGCGTGGAGCCGCCGCGCATGGAAGCATCATGCCATAACGACAGAACGTTGTCAATCGAGACGAAGAACCGCCATCCCTGGACGGCCCGTCCTTGACTTGGCCTCCGGCTGGCGTTCCGGGAGTCCGCGCCGTTTACGGCGCGGACTCCCGCGGCAGGGCGAATACGCGGGCGGCGTCGAACGCCAGGCCGGGCAGCACGACGGACCTGACCGCGTCCCCCGGCGCCGCGTCCTGCGCCCGGCGGTAGGCGCGGCCGGCGTCCTGGGCGTCGAGCACGTGGACTTCGATCCGCTGCCGGAGCGGGTCGACGATCCAGTACTCCGGCACCTCGTAGCTCGCGAAGATCCGCATCTTCCGGCCGCGGTCGAGCCGCGCGGTGGACGGCGAGAGCACTTCGACGACGAGGTCCGGCGCCGCGCGCGCCGGGCCGTCCGGGTCGAGCAGGTGCAGCCGTTCGGCTCGAAAGAAGACGACGTCGGGCTGCAGGACGTCGTGCTCGCCGAACACGACGTCGAACGGCGCGGGCACCGCCAGCCCCCCTGCCCTGCGCCGGTGGTCGTTCAGCACCGCGGCGACCTCCAGCGCGGCGAACTGGTGGCGCATGATCGGAGCGGGGACCATGACGAGCTCTCCTCCGTGGATCTCGTACCGGCGCCCGTCGTCCGGCATCGACAGGAGGTCGGCGTAGCCGCGCCGCGGCCGCGTGTCCTGCATGGACGCCACTGTAGCACCTCCGGCCGCCGCTTCGTGGGAGGTTCGCGCGCCGGCCGCCGAGGCTGCGTCCGGCGCCGTCTCGCCGGTTCCCGCCTGCTCGAGGCGCGGCGGCACGCGCGAGCGGGTCCTCTGCCGCGGCGGAACGAGGGCGTCGGTGCGCGCGCCGGGCGACAGCAGCAGCGTCTTGAGATCCGGCAAGGTCATCTTCTCGCTCCGCCGGCGCCGAACCATCTGCGCCAGTCCGGGCAGGTGGCGAAGTCGACCCGGCGGCGCGACGCTCGGCTGGCCGCGCCGCCGGTCCACGCGGGGGTGTCCACGATCGGCGGCGGCGATACGCCGAAGGCGGCGCGCCCGATCTCGGGGATCGGGGCGCGCCGCCAGGTTGCGCCGGCTCCGCGGCCGGCCGCTGACTGCCGGGAGTCTGCGCCGCAGAACGGCGCGGACTCCCGGAGCGGTCAGGTTGGGCGCCGAGCGGAGCCGCAAGGCGACGCTTGGTGGGCGCTAGCCGCCCCAGCCGTAGCTGATCCGCGTGTAGTAGTACGCGCCGTTGAACCCGAACGGCGAGAACTGGCCGTAGGTGTTGCCGACCCGGTCGGCGGCCAGCTCGTTCACGTCCGGGTAGGTGTTCAGCGCGTTCTGGGCGCCGACCGACAGCGTGACCGTGTCGCCGAACGGGAAGCCGGCCTCGAGGTCGAGCAGCGGCTTGCCGGAGTAGAACGGGTACAGCACCGCCATCGCAGAGCCGAGGTTGTTGGCCGCGTCCTCGTCGTCCCAGTACGAGCCGTAGTAGCTCAGCCGGGCCAGGAAGTTCACGCGGCGGCCGAGGTGGTTGTAGGCCACGTTCCAGCGGTTCTTCGGCAGCCCGAACTCGATGGCCTGGATCCGCCGCTCGTCGATGGTCGGCGACTCCGGCGTGGTCACCTCGGTGTCGGTGTAGTTGTAGACCAGACTGATCGTGCCGCTGCCGCCGAGCGCCGGCGGCGCCCAGGTGGAGACGAGGTCGAGGCCCCGCGTCCGCGTGGAGAAGTCGTTGGCGAAGAAGACGAACGTCGCCAGGTTCCGCGCCTCGGCGAAACCGCCCCGGATGAGGCTGTCGACCTCGTCCGGCGTCAGCGAGAACTGCTGCGTCAGGGCGATCCGGTCCTCGACGTCGATCTGGAAGTAGTCGGCCGTGAAGGTGAACGGCCCGGTGTCGACCACCGACCCGACCGAGTAGTTGATCGACGTCTCGGGCTGCAGGACCTCGCCTCCCTTCAGCATGGCGGCGGGCGAGGTCGACGGCACCACGCCGCGGTTGATCAGGTCCTGGATGTCGTAGTCGAAGATGGTCGAGACGTTGACCGCGTTCTGCTGGCCCGGCGTCGGCGCGCGGAACCCGCTGCTGACCGCGGCGCGCAGCGCGAAGACGTCGTTGGCGGCCACGCGGGCCGACAGCTTGCTGTTCATCGTCGTGCCGAAGGTGTCGAAGCTCTCGATGCGGGCCGCGCTGCCGAGGGTCCACCGACCGCCGGGGTCGTGCACCTCGAGGTCGCCGTAGACCGCCACGTTGCGGCGGTTCCAGGTTCCGGCCGCCACGTCCTCCCGGTAGCCGTTGAAACCGTTCGACCCCGAGCTGAAGCCCTGCGCGGCGTAGGGGCCGATCTCCCACGACGGCCGGCCGCCCGCGCGGATCGTGAACTGCTCGTCGCGCCACTCCGTGCCGCCGGCGAGGTTGATCATGTCGTTGACGGCGTAGGAGAGGTCGAAGTTGAGGTTGACGTCCTCCTGGCGGTAGGCGCCCGGATTGAACGAGGTGGGCGTGTCGTAGCCGAGCGAGGCGTTGACCGTGTTGTTGATGAACTGATCGACCTCGTTGGAGCCGACGTTCACGCTGGCGTCCCAGGTCAGGCCGCCGCTGGTCAGCCCCTTCAGGCCGGTCACCACCGAGTAGTCCGTCAGCGTCCCGCCGAAGTTGGGCGTGAAGCCGCCGGGGAACCGCGAGTAGAGGGTGAAGCAGTTCGGGTCGGCTTCGACCGCCGCGAGCGCGGCCGCGTCGGGGACGTTGTCGACGACCGGGATGGCCGGGCAGTTCGCCAGCGTCGGACCGCCCGGATCGTCCAGCGTCGAGGCCCACAGCCGGTCGCCGACCAGCAGCGTCCGGCCGCCGTCGCCGCTGAAGACCGCGCCGCGGGTGTGCGGATTGCGGAAATAGAAGCCGCCGGTCACCGTCTTGCTGGCGTAGTTGGTGTGGCCGTACCACTGCAGTCCGTTGTCGAACAGGCTTCCGAAGTTGCCGAACAGCTTCAGGTCGTCGTCGATCGCCGGCGAGCCCCACACCTGCGCCGGGTCGCGGACCTCGGGGTTGCCGGCGTCGATGATCCGCTGCGCGTCGTTGCGCTGCACCGAGCGGTTGGTCGGCTGCGCGCCGCCGTACTCCAGGCTCAGGTTGGCGAAGCCGTTGCGTCCGAGCGGCAGGCCGACGTTGCCGGCGAAGGAATAGGCGCGGCCCTGCCCGCCGGCCGCGCGCTCGAAGAAGTCGTTGCCGGCGTCGGTCGACGCGACGCCGTTGTTGGCGTCCCGGTAGACGCCGGTGCGGAACTCCATGGCCCCGCCGGAACGGGCGTCCTTCAACTGGAAGTTCATGACCCCGGCGATGGCGTCCGAGCCGTACTGCGCCGACGCGCCGTCGCGCAGCACTTCGACCTGCCGCAGGGCGATGGACGGGATGACCGAGATGTCGGGTCCCTGCGAGCCGTCGGCGACGCCGTTGCCGAGCCAGGTGATGACCGCGGCGCGGTGGCGGCGCTTGCCGTTGACCAGGATCAGGGTGTGGTCGGGCGCCAGGTTGCGCAGGTTGACCGGCCGGACGATCGTCGCCGCGTCGCTGATCGGCTGCGTGGCGACGTTGAACGAGGGGACGATGGCCCGCAACTGGTTGGTGATGTCGGTGTCGCCCAGCGCGGCGAATTCGCGGGTCGAGATGACGTCGACCGGCACCGTCGACTCGGTGACCGAGCGCGGCTGCGCGCGGCTGCCGACCACGACGACCAGCTCTTCGAGGCCGATCTCCATCCGCACGTCCAGGGGAGCGGCGGCGCCGGCGCCGACCTCGACGATCCGCGGGGGCGCGTTGAAGCCGACCAGCGTGAACGTCACCTCGTAGGTCCCGGGCGCGAGACCGCTGAAGGTGAACCGTCCGGCGCCGTCCGAGACGGTGACCTGCCCGGACCCCGCCGCGTCCCGCGCCTCCACGGTGACGCCGGGCAGGACCAGACCGGTCGCGTCGGTGACCGTGCCGGAAATTTCGCCGTCCTGCGCGGCCGCGAGCCCGGGCGCGAGCAGCGCGCCGGCGAGCGCCAGCGCCAGCGCAAGGGGTGTCCGTCGGTGATCTGACATGTACTGCTCCGTTCGCTGCGACGCCCCGCGAGGCGTCAATTCTATGAACACAACCGCTTATTGTCGCACAACCGCACGGTCGTTTCGGTGTTTCGGCCGGGGACGGCGTGACGCGGCGCGCGGGCGGGAACGGGCGCGGGGCGCCGGCGGGGCTGGAATGCGACGATCGTCACCGGCCCTGTACGGGCAGGGACGTTCGGCGAGCCGCGCGAGCGCATGGCGAACGAAGCTCGAAGGGTCGCTCGAGGGATTCCTGGCCGGACAGCGCGGCCGGAGCGCCGCGTGAGCGGTCCGCTCTCGAAGCGCGTCAGGGTTCGACGCCGAGTTCGCGCAGGGCGGCGTCGAAGACGCCGGGCCAGCCGCGGTTCGCCAGCGGACTGGCCGGGCTCGGATGCGGCGCCGCGCCGCAACGCGCCCCGGCCGCCGCGGCGAGCGGGGCGGCCCGGGCGGCGGCGAACCGGCCGACGCCGACCACCAGCGCGGGCCGCAGATGCGCCAGCGCGGCGGCGAGCGCCTCGTCGCACGCCGCGAACAGCCGTTCGCGCGCTTCGCGGGGACGCACCCGGTCGGGGGTGACGTTGCGCCCGCCGCCGTCGAGGAAGCACAGCGGACAGTAGTTCCACACGAAGGCGCGCCGGAAGAAACGCTCCGGGGTCCGGTAGCGGCCGCGCGCCCAGCCCCACAGCCGCGCGCCGCTCACTTCGCCCCGGCCGATCCCGAAACCGAGCACCGGGCGCCGGGGATGCTCGTGCGCGGGGTGGCCCACGGGCGCCTCGACGCCGAGCCAGTCGCGCGCCATCGTGACGTCGCCGAACGGGACCCCGGTCTGGGCCATCCCGAACGGGCCGGGGTTCATTCCGACGAACAGGAGCTCGCGGGGCTCCCGGCCGTAACGCTCGAGGTAGAGGCGGTGCGGCGCCCACGCATGGTCGAGCGGCGCGTAGACGTGCGCCACCGGGGCGCCGAAGCGCATGCCGCGGGTGCGTTCCCGCAACCGCTCGGCGACCGCCACCAGCCCGGACATGCGCGACCTTACCGCATTCCGGTCTCCCGCCGGTATACTGGTTGCGCCCGCCGCGCTCGGCCGGCGGCGCAGGAGCGGACGACCATGTCGAAGATGCGGATCGCGCGTCGGGCGGGTCTGGCCGGGTTGGCCGCGGCGCTGAGCGTGCTGGCCGTTCCCGCGGCGTCCGCCGCCGGGGCCGCGGCGCAGGCGCCGGAGCCGCCGTCCCGCGAGCTGTTCGACCGCTACTGCGTGACCTGCCACAACGAACGGCTGCGGACCGCCGGGCTGACGCTCGACCGCCTCGACGTGGGCGACGTCCGCGGCAACGCCGCGATCCTGGAGAAGGTGGTCCGCAAGCTGCGCAGCGGACAGATGCCGCCGGAGGGGCGGCCGCGGCCCGGCGCGCGGACCCTCGACGCGTTCGCCGGCGCGCTCGAAGCGGCGCTCGACCACGCGGCGGCCGCCGACCCGAACCCGGGGCGGGTGGCCTCGCGGCGCCTGAACCGGCTGGAGTACGTCCACGCGGTCCGCGATCTGCTGGACCTCGAGGTCGACGGCGAGGCGCTGCTGCCGAGCGACATGGCGGGCTTCGGGTTCGACAACAACGCCGACGTGCTGTCGATCACCCCGGCGCTGATGTCGCGCTACGTCACCGCCGCCACGAAGATCAGCCGCCTCGCGGCCGGCAGCCCCGACAACCGGCCGGTGACGCGGGTCTACCGGGTGGGCTACGAGCGCCGCGACGTCCGCCGCAACGAGGACATGCCGTTCGCCACCCACGGCGGGCTGGCGGTCCGCCACGCGTTCCCGCTCGACGGCGAGTACCGGTTCGCGATCCGGCTGAAGCGCAACGAGACCATCGAGACGATCGACGGCATCGCGGAGGACGAACACCGGATCGAGCTGCGCATCGACCACGCGCTCGTCCGCCGCTTCGACGTCGGCGGCCGGTTCCCGGGGCCGGACCCGGGGATGCTGATCGCCGTGCCGGAGGACGACGTCGAGGGGCAGCGGCTGCACGAGTACCGCATGACCGCGGACCGCGAGCTGGTGGTCCGGGCGCAGGTCCGCGCGGGCACGCGGCTCGTGTCCGCCGGCTTCACCGACTCGGCGCCCTCGCCGAACGTGCCGGCCGACCTGCCGGGCATCGACGCGCTCCACGTCTCCGGGCCGTTCGACGGCGCAGTCCCGGAGGACACGCCGAGCCGGCGGCGCATCTTCGTCTGCCGTCCGGCCGGTCCCGGCGCCGCGGCCGAGGAGGCCTGCGCGCGGGAGATCGTCGGCTCGCTGGCCCGGCGCGCCTACCGCCGGCCGGTGGGCGCCGCCGACGTCGACCCGCTGCTGGCCGTCTACCGCGAAGGCCGCGCCGCCCGCGGCTTCGAGGCGGGCGTCGAGCGCGCCCTCGAAGCGCTGCTCGCGATGCCGAGCTTCCTGCTGCGGGTCGAGCGGCCCCCGGCCGATGCGCGGCCCGGCGGCGTCTACCCGCTGAGCGACCTGGAGCTGGCCTCGCGGCTGTCGTTCTTCCTGTGGAAGAGCATCCCGGACGGCGAGCTGCTCGAGCTGGCGGAGGCGGGCCGCCTGAGCGACCCCGGCGTGCTCGCCGCCCAGGTCCGGCGCCTGCTGGCGGACCGCCGCGCCACGCGGTTCATGAACGACTTCGCCGGCCAGTGGCTGCAGGTCCGCAACCTTCACGCGCAGGACCCGGACGGCGCGCTGTTCGCCGGCTTCAACGACTCGCTGCGCGCCGCGATGGCGCGGGAGACGGAGCTGTTCTTCGAGAGCCAGGTGCGCGGGGACCGCCCGATCCCGGAGCTGCTGCGGGCGGAGTACACGTTCCTGAACGAGCAGCTCGCCCGCCACTACGGCGTCGAGGACGTCTACGGCAGCCGGTTCCGCCGCCACGCCTGGCAGGACGACCGCCGGCACGGGCTGCTGGGCCACGCGAGCCTGCTGACCGTGACCTCGTACGCCAACCGGACGTCGGTGGTGCTGCGCGGCAAGTGGGTGCTGGAGACGCTGCTGGGGTCGCCGCCGCCGCCGCCGCCGGCCAACGTGCCGCCGCTGGCGGAGAACGACCGGCGCAATCCGACGTCGCTGCGCGAGCGGATGGAGCTGCACCGGCGCAGTCCGGTCTGCGCGAGCTGTCATCGCCGGATGGACCCGCTGGGGTTCGCGATGGAGAACTTCGACGCGATCGGGCGCTGGCGGGAGCAGGACGGAGGCGCGCGGATCGACTCGACCGTCGAGCTGTCGGGGCGCGTCGTCGACAGTCCCCGCGCCTTCCGCGAGGCGCTGCTGGCCGAGGGAGACGGCGAGTTCATCCGGGCGGTCGTCGAGAAGCTGCTGATCTACGCGCTCGGCCGCGGCCTCGACCACCACGACGCCCCGGCCGTGCGGCGCATCACGCGCGAGCTGGCGGACGACGGCCACCGCTGGTCGGCGCTCGTGAACAAGGTCGTGGCGAGCGATCAGTTCCGGATGCGGCGGGCGCCGCGTCCGGAGGAGATCGTCGCGGCGCATCGGCCGCGGTAGGATCCGGGCCGTAGCGCGGCGATTGGCGGGCCGGCGCCGCGGGACGCGCGTGCCGGCCGAAGGGAGTAGCGGCATGTTCATCACGAAGAAGCATCTGCCCCGGCGCACGGTGCTGCGCGGCCTCGGCGCGGCGGTCGCGCTGCCGCTGCTCGACGCCATGGTCCCGGCGGCGACCGCCGCGGCCCGCACGGCGGCGGCCCCGATCAAGCGGCTGGGCGTCTTCTACGTCCCCAACGGGATGTCGATGCCCTACTGGTTCCCGAAGGCCGAGGGTCCGCTGGAGCGCCTGCCGCCGACGCTGCGGCCGCTCGACCACATGAAGGATCGCGTGCTGCTGTGCGGCGGACTCGACGACGAGCCGGCGAACTTGGTCAAGGGGGGCGGCGACCACGCCCGGTCCGCGGGCACGTTCCTGACCGGCGTGCCGTTCCGCATCACCAGCGGCGCCGACGTCCACGCGGCGGTCTCGATGGACCAGATCGCGGCGCGGGAGCTCTCGAAGGAGACCCAGATCGCGTCGCTGGAGCTCGGCATCGAGTCGAACGCCATGGTCGGCAACTGCGACGGCGGCGCGAGCTGCGCCTACACCAACACCATCGCCTGGCGGACCCCGACCACCCCGCTGCCGATCGAGAACGACCCGCGGGCGGTGTTTGAGCGGCTGTTCGGGACCAGCGGCAGCACCGACCCGGAGGCGCGCCGGGAGCGGCTGCGGCGCGACCGCGGCATCCTGGACGCGGTCGGCGCGGAGCTGAAGGACCTCGGAAGGGTCATCGGCCCGGGCGACCGGGTGAAGCTGGACGAGTATCTCGACGCGCTGCGCGACGTCGAGCGCCGCATCCGGATGGCCGAGGAGCAGAGCGCGCGCGAGCTGCCGGTCGTCGATCAGCCGGTCGGAGTGCCCGGCGGCTACCAGGAGCACGCCCGGCTGATGATGGACCTGCTGGCCCTGGCCTACCAGACCGACCTGACCCGCGTCGCCACGTTCATGCTGGCGCGCGAGGTCAGCGGGCGCGCGTATCCCGAGATCGGCGTCTCCGACTCGCACCACCCCCTGTCGCACCACCAGGACGAGCCGGCCAAGCTGGAGCGGCTGCACCGGATCAACGAGCACCACTTCCGGCAGTTCGCCTGGCTGGTCGAGAAGCTCGCCGCCCTGCCCGAGGGGGACGGCTCGATGCTCGACTCGACGCTGTTCCTCTACGGGACCGGCATCAGCGACAGCAACACGCACTTCCACGACGACCTGCCGATCGCCCTCGTAGGCGGCAAGGCGGCCGGGATCGACGGCGGGCGCTACGTCCGGTACGCCGCCGACACGCCGCTGGCGAACCTCCACGTCACGATCCTGGAGAAGCTGGGGACGCCGATCGAGGCGCTCGGGGACAGCACCGGGAAGCTCGATCGGTTGACCGGCGTGTAGGCGTGCAGGAGGACGATCCGGGGAAGGCCGGTCGAACCATGACGACAGGGGACGAGGGGATGGACGCGGCTCCGTCCGGCCGCGGGGGGCGCCCGCGGCCCGGAGGCGGCGCGGCGCGGCGCGGGCTCCGTCTCGCTCTCGGGTTCGCCGCCGCGGCGGCCGTGCCGGCGGACGCCGGCACGCGCCCGCAGGACGATCCGAAGCCGTACCCGATCTACACGGCCGATCATCTGGCCGGCGCCATGGAGACGCTCGGCCCGAACTTCGACGCGGCGCTGCGCGCCCTCGAGGCCGGCGGCCATCCCGCGGCCAAGGAGCGGCTGGCCCGGGCGCGCGAGCAGCTCGCCGCCACCATCACCTTCTGGCGGCGGGGCGGGCGGGAGGACGGCGTCCGGTTCGTCCGGACCGCCGTCCGCGCGATGGACGGCCTGGACGCGTCGATGTCCGTGGACGAGGTCGACGCCGAGGCCGCGGCGGGGTTCGCCGCCGCCGCGCGGGCGGCCTGCGACGCCTGCCACGGCACGTACCGCGAGCCGGATCCGGAGGGCGGGTTCCGGCTGAAGGCCGCGGCGCTCGAACCGTAGGAGTCCGCCATGCAGCCCGCGACGACGCTCACCGGTCCGCTCGGTTCCACCGTCCATGTCCTGCGCGCGGACGCCGGCACGGTGGCGGCCCTGGCCGGGATCGACTGGAACCGGTCTTTCCCGCGCGTCTGCCTCGACCCGGTGCGGGGGCTCGTCACGCTGATGACCCCCTCGCGATTGCACGAAGACCTGTCGGAGATCCTCTCTCAGATCGTGGACGCCGCCGGGGCCGCGGTGTCCGGGGCGTCCAAGGGTCTGCGAACCACGCGCCTCCGCGGGCCGGACGAGCCGCCGGGCACCGGCATGGAGCCGGACTGCGCGTTCTACGTCGGCGCGCGCGCCCGGGGCTACCAGGCGGCGCTCGTCGAAGGGGAGACGGCGGCCGACGCGTTCCTGGAGCGCACCGCGCCCGATCTGGTGGTGGAGGTGGAGGTCACCCGCGCCGACGAAGGCAAGGTCGAGCGGTACGCCGGAATCGGCGTCCGGGAGATGTGGCGGCTGCACGGACGGAAGGGGACCCGGGAACTGCGGGTGGACTTCCTGGCCTTGCAGCCCGGCGCGCCGCCGCGGGCGCTTCCCGCCTCGGGCGTCCTCGGCGGTCTCACGTCCGGCGACGTCCGCGAGGCGGTGGACGGCGTGCGTTTCGGGATGACGCCGCGGGATCGCATGGAGGCGGTCGCGCGCATCGTGCGCCGCAGACGGCGCGCCAGCGTGCGGTTGCGGGAGGCGAACGCGCCGTACGCCGCGCGTCCGGCCGGGTAGTCGGGCGACCCGCGGGACGCCCGTTCACGCCGCGCGGATTCCACGCCGCCGCCGGCATGCCGATCGGTTATTTTTATGCTCCGCGCGGCATGCAGGCGCGGCGCCGACGCACGCGGCGGACCGGCCGCCGGGAGCATCGGGGGAACCGGGAGCGCTTTTCGAAGAAAGGAACGTGAACCATGCGCAAGTTTCTGCTCGTCGCCGCCGTCGTGGTCGTGTCCGGCCTGTTCTCCGGACCGGTTCTGCTGGAGCAGGCGTCGGGTCCGTACGAGGCGGTCGACGGCTGGCTGAAACCGTTCGCGGAGGACGGCTACGCGTTCGGGTCGCCGACGGGGGTCTTCGCGGAGTCGCCGGACCGGATCTTCGTCGTGCAGCGCGGCGAGATCCGCCTGCCGGACCCGACGCCCGAGGGGTTCACCGGCTACGTCGGGTCGATCGGCCTCAACGCGATCGAGGCGGGTGAGAACCGCGTGTGGCGGAACTCGATCTTCGTGGTCGACGGCGCCGGCGAGCTGCTCGACGCCTGGACGCAATGGGACGAGATGTTCGCCGGGGGCGCCGGCCCGCACAAGGTGAAGATCAATCCGTTCGACCCGGAGCGGAAGGTCTGGGTGGTCGACGAGACCAACCACCAGGTGCACGCCTTCTCGAACGACGGCTCGGAGCTGGTCCTGTCGCTGGGCGCCGGCGGCCCGGGTGGCGGCGAGACCCACTTCAACCGCCCGCAGGACGTGGCGTTCCTCGAGGACGGATCGATCTTCGTCGCCGACTCGGACAACTCGCGCGTCGTGAAGCTCGACGCGGAGGGCGCCTTCGTCACGTCGTGGGGCGAGCCGGGGAACGGCCGCGGCGAGTTCGACGCCGTGCACGCGGTGGCCACCGACAGCATCGGCCGCATCTACGTCGCCGACCGGGACAACGACCGGGTGCAGGTGTTCAACGAGACCACGCGCTCGGTGTGGTACCACCCGAACATCTCGCCGATCGCCACCTGGCCCGGCTTCGAGTTCCCGAACGACATCTACGCGTCCGGCTACGAGGTCTGGATCGCCGACAACGTGCCGACGCGGCTGGTCAAGCTCGACTGGAACGGGAACCTGTTGTTCGAGTTCGACGCAGCCGGCGACGGGCCGGGGCAGTTCCGCGAGCTGCACCAGTTCTCGGTCGACTCCGAGCGCAACTTCTACGGGGTGGACAACGTCCTCGGCCGGACGCAGAAGTTCGTCCCGCGGGAAGGGGCGGGCTTCACGGAGCTGATGGGGCGGCCGGACCCGGCCTTGCGCTAGGAGTCCGCGCCGTGGAACGGCGCGGACTCCTGGCCCGCCGATCGTCGCCTCGATAGCGTGGACGTCCAGCGGCGCAGCCGGCTTTGCGCGCCGTCGACGGCCCAGGCGCAGCACAACGCGCTCGCGACCGACAGCGGCAGCAGCAGTCCGGGATTGTATCGAGAAAGGTTGGAGGAAACGAGCGCGTTGACGGCCAGCACGACGGCCGGGCAGAACGTCAGCGCCGCCAGGACGCGCCGGTTCCGGGGCGCGCCGCGTGCGAAGGCGAAAAGGAAGAGCAGCCAGACGCCGGCCGTGTACGGGCCGATCCCGCAGGGAGGGCTTCGGAACTCGCTCATGCCCCGCCACGCCAGGGGCACGCTCACGGCCAGGTGTTTCGGCAGCTCGGCGAGGATGCGCCCGGACAGGAAGAGCGGCCCGCGTTCCTGATGCGCTTTCCAGGTCCGGGCCGTCTCGTCCCAGCGGCGTTCGAAGTAGTCCGGATGCCGTTTGTCCAGAGGGGCCGTGGCGTGGTCCCCGAACCAGCGGGTCGCCGCGTCGTTCCGCGGTTCGGCCTTCCCCTCCTGCATCGACGTCCAGAACGGAAAGGCGGCCAGCCACTGGCGCCACGTCATGGCGTTGTAGGTGAGCCGGACCACGAGGGACATGGATGCGTAGGTGGTCGAGTCGGCGGCGGCGCGTACGGCCCAGGGCGTCGCGACCAGCGCCGCGCCGAGCAGGACGCCCGCCGCCGCCGCGGCGATCGCGCGGCGCCGCGTGGGGTTCCGAAGCGCCAGGACGGTCGCCGCCGCCGGCAGGACCACCAGCAGGATCTCGTAGGGCGGCCGCGAAAGGACGAGGAAGCCGAGCAGCAGACCGCAGGCCCCTCCCCGCACCGCGGCCCGCCATGTCGCCGCCGGCCGCCGCCCGAGCGCCAGCCAGGCCAGGCACACGTTGACGCCGGTGAACAGCGGGACGGCCAGATTTTCCGTCATGTATCCGAAGCTGTAGTGGACGTAGCCGTCCAGCAGAAGCGCGGCGAGGACGCCGAGGTACGCGACCAGCGCGCGCCGCGACGCCAGCCATCCCGCGAGTCCGGCCAGTCCCGCGCCGACCGCTCCCAACAGGGCCTGCGCGTAGATTCCGACGTTGGCCAGCGGCCGGCAGGCGGCGGCCAGCGTCGTCTTCCCCTCCCGCACTCCGCCAAAAAGCTCCATCCACCGGGGATCCCATTCGGGCCAGCGCGGGACGGTCTCCTGGAGGCAGCGCAGGTACCCGGCGAAGTCCGGGTCCGCGCGCATCAACAGGTTCAGCCACGCCAGGTAGAGCGGCCGGGCGCCGTCCAGGGGAGGCATCGCCCCCGATTCGTGCAGGTCGAGCGCCCTGGTGACGAACCAGGAACCGTCGGGACTGGGTCTCGGATGGTGCAGGACGAAGGCCGAGTGGACGTACGCGCCGAGCAGCGCCGTGACGGCGAGGGCGTGCAGGAGCGTCCGCCGCTTCATCGGCCCGTCGGCCCGGGTCCGCCGGGTTTGCGCAGGACGGCGACGAAGGTCGTCCCGATCAGACGCGCCAGCGATCCGTCGGCGCGCCAGCGGCGGCGCGCCGACGGCGAGACCGCGAACATCCGGTCGGGCGCGAGCGCGGCCCGGGCGGCGGCGGCGCGCATCTCCGCCGGAGCGTGGGGGAACAACGGGAGCGAGGCCCGGCCGCGCAGGGCGTCCAGGAGGCGGAAGCACCAGAAGGCGGTCCGGCGGACCAGCGCCGCGCGGTTGGCCCAGACGATCACCAGCCGCCCGCCCGGGCGCAGCACCCGCGCCGCCTCGCGCAGCAGGCGCTCGAGCGCTTCTGCGCCGTAGTGCTGCACGAACCCGACGTTCAGCACCACGTTCGCCGCGCCGTCCGCGAGCGGCGTGCGGAACGCGTCGCCCCGGACCACGGCGAGCCCGTTCCGTCCCGCCCGGCGGCACGCCCCCGCGTTGAAGTCCACGCCGACGACCCGGCGTCCGGATGCGACCAGGGGCAGGGTGACCAGCCCCGAGCCGCATCCGAGGTCGACCAGCGGCCCGGGGTCGCCGCCGACCACGTCGAGCACCAGTGCCTGTTGCCTGGCGAAGACGTAATTGGATCTGTACCAGGACGCCGCGGGACTGGCCCCGCCGAATCTGGCCGCCAGCCCGTCGTAGAATGCGCTCAGCTCGGCGGCGGCCGCGGCGGAAGCGGGAGGCCGACGGGACCGGGAACCCCTCTTCGGCTCGTCCACGACCGCGGATGGTACCAGTCGGCGGCCGGGGCGGCAAGGCCGGCGGCCGGGGCGGCGGCCGACGTCGGGACGCGTTCGGCGAATCCCGGCGCGCCTTCCATCCGGCCGCGCGTTCGACCTTGACAGGCGCCTTCCGCGTGGACGATGGTAAGGCCCGGTCCGCGGCGCTCCGCCGTCGAGCCGGCCGGGAGGGTCGAGTTCATGTACGCCGTTCCTCAACAGAAGCTGATGATCCGGCCATGGCAATGGATCTACGGCTTCGTTCCCGGTTCCGACGAAGCTCTCGGTAGATACATTCCGAAAGCATGCGTTCATTGGACGTCGAGCGCCCGCAGCGGCCTGTTCCTGCTCCTCGAAGCATTGCGGCGCGAATCCGCGCGACAGCTCTCCGTCGCCATGCCCGCCTTCACGTGCGACGTCGTCAGGGAAGCGGTCCGCAGCGCCGGCGCGAGGATCCTGTACTATGACAGCGCGGTCACCGCCGAGCTCGTCGACGTCGAACCGGCGCTCGACAGGAACCCGGACGTCCTGCTCGTCTGCTACAACTTCGGCTATCTTCCGGAGCAGATGGGAAAGATCGCGGCCCTCTGCAGGAAGAACAGGACGATTCTGATCGAGGACTGCGCCCACGCCCTGGGCGCCGAACAGGATGGAGTGCTTGCCGGCGGATTCGGCGACTACGCGTTGTACTCGTTTGGAATCACCAAGAACATCGGCTTTTCCGGAGGCATTCTGGCGTCGAACACCCGGATGCGGCTTCCGGAGCCGAAAGGACTCCACGCGGGAGAGATTCTCGGCGGCGTCATCCGGAGCATCATCGGTCCACTGGTTCTGAGCTTTCCGTTCTTTCCGGCCGCTCAACCTCTTCTGGCGCGGATACCGAGGGCGAGAAAAAGCCGTCTTCCCCGGCGCCATACGTGCTCCGGTTTCACCAGGAACGTGGTTCGTCATCTGGCGAAGAGCTATGGCGACGTTCTCGAACGGCGGCGAAGAAACCATGCCCTCCTGGGCGGCAAGATTTCCGGCGCCGCCTGCCTGTACCATCACCTGACTCCGAAAGACAAGTCAGCCGTCGTGGAGTTCGCCGAATCCAGAGGAATCGAACTGGACGGAATGCACTCCTACGAATGTCTTCCGGAGACGGCGAGGGAGGGTTTCCCGAAAGCGGAACGCACCGCCAGGAATTTCCTCGCCTTCGCCCTGTTGAGATCGCGGGAGGAAATCAACAGGATCAGGCAGGTCCTCCCATGATCGGCCCGCGCGCCGTGTTCGAGCCGGCCTGCCGGCAAGTGGGGCGCGGCGTGAGGCCGCCGGCCCGTCGTGGAACGCGCTCAGCCCGGCGATCGTCCCGGCTCCGCGGCGGAAACGGGGCGTCCCCGCCCGCTCCCGCCGAACGTGCCGCCATGCTGCGTTCCCTCGGCGCCGGCGTTCACGAAAACGTGGCCGCGGCCGGTCCGATCCCTGTTCGCGCTCCGCCGCCCGAAGGGGGAGGAGAGGAACAGCCGGCGCGGCGACAGGGCCAACAGCAGGCGCAGGTGCCGCCAGCCGTCACGCCAGACGCGCAGGTGCGACGAGCGGGCGGGGTCGAACGCGGGACGCTGGAAGACGGGCGCCTCGGCGAAGCGCATCCCGCGCAGCCGGGCCTTGACGATCATCTCGCTGGCCATTTCCATTCCCGGCGACCGCAAGTCCAGGGCGCGCGCCCTGTCGGCCCGGAACGCCCGCAGTCCGCTCATGAAGTCGTTCACCGGCGCCTGGAAGAGAAGTCTGCCCACGCCGGACAGCATCGGGTTGCCGATGCGGCGCCGCAGCACGGACGAGCCCGGCGGCACGTTCCCGCGATACCGATTCCCGATCACGAAGTCGGCGCCTTCCTGCAGTTTTTCCCAGAACGGCTCCAGCGCGTCGAGATCGTGTTCTCCGTCGCCGTCGCCGAGGATGATGAACTCGCCCTTCGCGGCCGCGATGCCCCCGATGACGGCGTTGCCGTAGCCCGTTCTCGGTTCGTGCGCGACGCGGGCGCCCGCCCGCAGCGCATGCTCCCTCGATCGGTCGGAACTGCCGTTGTCCACGACCACGACCTCGCCCGCGATCCCGTTCCGTCTCAGGAACCCGAAGGCCTCGCCCACGCAGCGGGCGATGCCGCCTTCCTCGTTGCGGCAGAGGATGAGGATCGTCAGGTCGGGCGGCGATTCGCCGGTCTGTCGCATGACGCACTCCATGCTACTGTACGCGCTCGCCGATGGTGAGGGCGATGAAACGGCGAGCTCGGCGCGGCGGGGCGCCCCCGGCCGTGGCGGGAAGCGACGAGCGGGTCCGGGCGGGCGGCCGGCTGATCGCGGGACACAGCCCGGACTTCGTCGCCGCGTGGCGGTCGGTGTTCTGCGGCGTCTACCGCTGGCGGCGGGAAGGCCGGTTCGCCATCGTCCCTTCGCTCCCGGGGGCGCCGGTGTTCGCCTACCTGCCGGGCCTCGACTACACGGACCTGAACGCCGCCGACGCCCGGGAGCTGGCGCGCGAGATGGCCGGCCGCGCGTTCAACGTCCGCGCGCTGACGGCGGCCGGGGAAGAGCCGCCGGCCGGTTCGTCCGCCGTCCTCAGGGTCGATCTCGCCGCGTTCGGCCACGATCGGGAGTCGGTCTGGAGACGTGCGCTGCGCAACAAGAAGCGCGGGGGCGTCCGGCGCGCGCGGAAGGCCGGGCTCCGTTGCGGCGAAGAGGCCGGGCCGGCCGCGGCGGCGACGCTCTTCAGGCTGGTGTCGGAGACCCTGGCCCGGCACGGAGCGCCGCTCGCGCCGGCGGCGTTGTTCGAGGCGCTGACCCGCGCGTTCGAGGCGCGGATACTGGTGGTCCGGGGCCGCGCCGGCGAGGCGTTGGCCAGCCTGCTCTGGCTCCGCGACGGCCCCCTGGCGTGGACGCCCTTTTACGGAATGACGCACGGCGCGGACCGTCCCGGCGACTTGCTCCTCTGGACGATGATGGAGCAGGCCCTGCGCGAGGGCGCGGACGTGGTCGATTTCGGCCGCTCCCCGGTGGGCGGCGGCGCCTGTCGGTTCAAGCGGGAGTTCGGCGCCGTGCCCGTTCCGGTCCTCTGGCTCTCCGATCGGCCGTTCGACCCGTATCGCCGCTACGCGCCGGCGCAGAGGCTGTGGCGCGCCCTTCCCCGCCTCGTGACGGACCGTCTCGGCCCCCGCGTGCGCCGGCGCCTCGCGGACCAGTGAACCGGTGGGAACCGCCGGCGTTTCCAGATCGCGGGCTGCACGCCGGCGCAGGCCGCGCTCGCGTGGTGCTGCGTGGTGCTGGCTCTCTTGCGGTCCGGGAAACGTTGTGGTACGATTCGGCGATGCCCGCTTCGCTTGAAGCAACTGGAGAGCCACCAGTCAGTTCCGCATGTCCGCCCCCGTCCGCCGGCTCCGGCGGAGAAGCCGCGCGCCAGCGGGTGCTGCTCGTCAACCCGCCGGCAACGAGATCGGATCCGCGCAATCGCGGCCGCCCTTTCGGGTGCCCCGGCCTCGCCGCCGTCGCGGGGTACCTGAGGCGCGCCGCCGACTGCGAAATCGCCATCGTGGACTCCAATGCGGAAGAGCTGGATTTCGAGCGGACCCTGGAGAGGATCGAGGATTTCCGCCCGGACGTGATCGGCTTCACGGCGTTCACCGAGCAGATCAAGGCCGCCGCCCGGATGGCGAAGCTCGCGAAGGACCGCCTGCCGCGCGCCGTCACCGTGATCGGCGGCGTGCACGTGACCGCCCTGCCCCGGGAAACCCTGGTCGAATTCCCCGAATTCGACGTGGCCGTCTACGGCGAAGGTGAAGTCACCTTTGCGGAACTGTGCCTGGCACTGGATTCCGGGAGGGACGTGAGCGGCATCGACGGCCTCGTCTGGCGGGATTCGGGAGAGGTGCGTTCGACGAACCCGCGGGAGAGACTGCTCGACCTCGACGCCCTGCCCCTTCCCGCCTGGGACCTTCTGCCGCGCGCCTCCATCTACTTCGTTCAGACCATCCGCGGCTGCCCGTTCGCCTGCCGGTTCTGCATGAACCCGAACGGAAAGGCCGTGCGCGCCCGATCCGTGGAGAACGTCATCGCGGAACTGGAGTGGATCGTCTCCACCTGGGGGCCGGAGGAAATCTACTTCTGCGACGAGCTCTTCACGGTCGACCTCGATCGCGCGAAGGCTGTCCTGAAGGGCATGATCGACCGGGGCATCCACGAGAGAATCGAGTGGTCCTGTCTGACCCACGTGCGGTTCGTAGACGACGAACTGTTCGCCCTGATGGGAAAATTGAAGGTCAAGGCCGTGGGGCTGGGCATCGAGACCGGTGACGAGGCGATACTGAAGCGGATGGGCAAGGGCACGACCATCGACATGATCCTGAACGCCCGGAAGCTGGCCCGGAAACACGGCGTTCCCATCATCAGCCTGATGATATTCGGCCATCCGCACGAGACGGTGGGGACGATCTGGAAGACCATCAAGCTGGCCGTGAGGCTCAACGCCGAGGATCCGGTCTTCAGCACCATGATCCCCTACCCGGGCACGGAGGTCGCCGCGCTGGCGGCCCGGGGCGAGGCCGGGTACCGGCTTTTGTCCACGGATTGGGACGAATACAACATGCTGTCCGGCCGGGTGCTCCAGTTCGCCAATTTGCCCTCGTGGTCCATCAGCGTTCTGCATTTGTTCGCCTACGTGAGCGTCTTCCTGTGGAACTTCCGCTTCCTCGATCTCGTCCGCTACGGGTGGAGAAACCGGGGGGACGCATGGCTTGTCATGGCGAATTTCGCTCGCGACTTGTTCGGCGGGACGAGAACGTCTCCCTCCTCCGAGTCCGGGTCGAGACGAACGGTGCTTGCCGAAGCGGAGGCCGTCTGGCGGGAGTGGCAGGTCTCCGAGTTGCGCCGCGCCCGGAGAAACCGGCCCGCCGGGCGGAATCCGGCCCAGTCCGTCAGCCGGGAGTCCGCGTCGTAGAACGCCTCCCGGAAGGTGGGTTGGGGCGGGACCGCGGCAGTCCCCGCCGGCCGGCGGGCTCGACGCCGCCGCGGTTCGATCCATCGGTTCGGCGGCAGCGAGCGGGCGATCGGTGAGTGTCCGCGGCGCACCGGGCGCCGTGGCCGGGCCCGTTGCGGCGGCGTGGCTCACGTGGCTCACTTGCGGTCCGGGAACGTGTGGTATAGTTCAAAGGATGCCGGTTCGTTCCGCATGCCCGCCCCCGTCCGCGGCCAGCTCCGACGGAGGAGCCGCGCGCCAGCGGGTGCTGCTCGTCAACCCGCCGGCAACGAGATCGGATCCGCGCAATCGCGGCCGCTTTTTCGGGTCCCCCGGCCTCGCCCACGTCGCCGGGTACCTGAGGAGCGCCGCCGACTGCGAAATCGCCGTCGTGGACTCCAAGCTGGAAAGGCTGGATTTCGAGCGGACCCTGGAGAGAATCGAGGACTTCCGCCCGGACGTGATCGGCTTCACCGCCTATACCGAACAGATCAAGGCCGCCGCCCGGATGGCGAAGCTCGCGAAGGACCGCCTGCCGCGCGCCGTCACCGTGATCGGCGGCGTGCACGTGACCGCCCTGCCCCGGGAAACCCTGGCCGAATTCCCCGAATTCGACGTGGCCGTCTACGGCGAAGGTGAAGTCACCTTCGCGGAACTGTGCCTGGCCCTGGATTCCGGGAGGGACCTGAGCGGCATCGACGGCCTCGTCTGGCGGGATTCGGGAGAGGTGCGCTCGACGAACCCGCGGGAGAGACTGCTCGACCTCGACGCCCTGCCCCTTCCCGCTTGGGACCTTCTGCCGCGCGCCTCCATCTACTTCGTTCAGACCATCCGCGGCTGCCCGTTCGCCTGCCGGTTCTGCATGAACCCGAACGGAAAGGCCGTGCGCGCCCGATCCGTGGAGAACGTCCTCGCGGAACTGGAGTGGATCGTTTCCACCTGGGAGCCGGCCGCCATCCAATTCGGCGACGAGATCTTCACGGTCGACCTCGATCGCGCGAAGGCCGTCCTGAAGGCCATGATCGACCGGGGCATCCACGAGAGAATCGAGTGGTCTTGTGCGACCCACGTGCGGTTCGTCGACGACGAACTGTTCGCCCTGATGGGAAGGTCCAACGCAGCTTTCGTGGGGCTGGGCATCGAGACCGGCGACGAGGCGATACTGAAGCGGGTCGGCAAGGGCACGACCATCGACATGATCCTGAACGCCCGGAAGCTGGCCCGGGCGCATGGCGTTCCCATCTCCAGCCTGATGATACTCGGCCATCCGCACGAGACGGTGAGATCGCTCTGGAACACCATCAAGCTGGCCGTGAGGCTCAACGCTGAAGAACCGTTCTTCAGCACCATGATCCCCTACCCGGGCACGGAGGTCGCCGGGCTGGCGGCCCGGGGCGAGGCCGGGTACCGGCTTGTGTCCACGGATTGGGACGAATACAATCATTCGTCCGGCCGGGTGCTCCAGTTCGCCAATTTACCCTTGTGGTCCATCGGCGTTCTGCATTTGCTCGCCTACGTGAGCGTCTTTCTGTGGAACTTCCGCTTCCTCGATCTCGTCCGCTACGGGTGGAGAAACCGGGGGGACGCATGGCTTGTCGTGGCGAAGCTCGTTCGCGACTTGTTCGGCGGGACGAGAACGTCTCCCTCCTCCGAGTCCGGGTCGAGACGAACGGTGCTTGCCGAAGCGGAGGCCGTCTGGCGGGAGTGGCAGGTCTCCGAGTTGCGCCGCGCCCGGAGGAACCGACCCGCCCCGGGGGGGGGGGGGGGTAGTCCGTCAGCCTGGGAGTTTGCGTCGTAGAACGACCCGTAGGTTGCCGTGAAAGATCGCCGTTTCATTTCGGGGCGGCCGTGCGCCCGCGGCGATTGGGCGCGGGACCGCGGCGGTCCTCCGGCCCGGCGGGGGCAGGTTGCAAGGAGTGGAGGAACAGCCGCCGGCGATTCCATCGCAACTGATCCTGGGCACGGCCCGGTTCGCCCTGCGCGCCTCGGCGCGGCCGCGCTCGGTGTGCGGGGCGCAGGCGTTCGCGCTCCTCGACCGCGCGTTCGATCTGGGCATCCGCGCGCTCGACACCGCCGCGATCTATCGGTTCGGCGGCAGCGAGCGGGCGATCGGCGAGTGGCTGCGGCGCACCGGGCGCCGCGACCGGGTCTGCCTGATCAGCAAGGGCGGCCACCCGTCGCTTCTGGGCCGGCCGCGGCTGGGCAGAGGCGACCTGGAGCAGGACTTGCAGGCGTCGTTGCGGAGACTGCGCACCGATCGCATCGACCTCTACCTGCTGCACCATGACGCGCGCGGAGCGCCGCTGGAGCCGATCGCGGAGACGCTCTGGTCGTTCGTCGCCAGCGGGCGCGTTCGCGCCTACGGGGTGTCCAACTGGACCCACGAGCGGTTCGCGGCGCTGCGCGCGCTGGCGGTGAGCCGGGGAATGCCGCCGCCGGCCGCCAGCAGCCCGCAGTTCAGCCTGCCGCGGTGGGTGGCCTCGCCCTGGCCGGGCTGCGTGTCGATCGGCGGGCCGGCCGACGCCGACGCGTTGCGCGCGTACCGGGCGGCGGGCGCCGCGGTTCTGGCGTGGTCGCCGCTCGGCAACGGCTGGCTGCGCGCGTCCGGGCGCCGCGCGCGCAGCCGGGCGTACCGGGGCGCCGCCAACGACGCGCGCCATCGCCGACTCACGGGGCTGGCCGAACGGATCGGCTGCACGCCGGCGCAGGCCGCGCTCGCGTGGGTGCTGGCGCACGGGAGCAACGTGCACCCGGTCGTGGGCACGCGGAGGCCGGAACGGCTGGCCGACCTGCAGGCGGCCGCGGAGCTGACGCTCGGCCCGGAACAGGTCGCCTGGCTGGCGGAGGGCCGCGCCCCGGGCGCCGCGGCGCCCGGTTCGAGAGCCGAGTCGTGAACGACGACGCCGACGCGATCGTGGTCGGCTCCGGCGCGGCCGGAGGCTGGGCGGCCAAGGAGCTGACCGAGGCGGGACTGGGCGTGCTGCTCCTGGAAGCGGGGCCGGGGCGGAAGCCGGCCGGCGCCGGCCGGGCCTGGGCGACGCGGTTGTGGCGTCACGCCCGCGGCGCCCAGCCGGTGCAGGAGATGCAGCCGAAGTACTGGATCAAGGATCCCGACTTCTTCGTGAAGGACGTGGAGCACGGATACTCCACGCCGCCGGAGCGGCCGTTCGCCTGGATACGCGGCCGGCAGCTCGGCGGGCGCACGCCGCTCTGGGGCGGGGTGACGCTACGGTTGTCCGACCACGAGCTGGCGGCGTCCGAGCGCGACGGCCGCGGGCCGTCGTGGCCTATCCGCTACCGCGATCTGGCGCCCTGGTACGACCGGGTCGAGCGTTTCCTGCGCATCCAGGGCACGCGGGAGGGCTTGCCGCAACTGCCGGACGGCCGGTTCGTGGGGGCGCGGCCGCTGACGCGGGCGGAGCGCCGGTTCGGCGACCGGGTGGCGGCGGTCTGGCCGGACCGGCGGCTGATCCCGTCGCGCGGGTTGGCCCTGGACAGGTGGCGCGGCGGCGAGGCGCGGACGACCAGCGCGGCCACCAGCATCGAGGCGGCGCGGGCGACCGGACGCCTGCGCGTCCGCACGGGCGCGGCGGTCAGCCACCTGATCCCCGGCGGCCGCGCGGAGGAGGGGGGCGTCGGCGGGGTGCTGTTCGTGGATGCCGCCACCGGCTCGGCGCACGCGGCGCGGGCTCGTCTGATCGTCCTGTGCGCCTCCACGATAGAGACGGTCCGCATTCTGCTCACCACCCGGATGGAGCATCCCGAGCTGCCGGTGAGCGAGTCGGACTGCCTGGGCCGCTGCCTGATGGACAAGGTGGTTCTGGGGACGATCGTGGAGGTGGAAGGCGTCCCGTACGATCCGCCGGCGCCGTTCACGGGCGCGGACCAGTTCCTGGTGCCGCGGTTCCAGAACCTGGCCCGCGCCGAACCGTATCTGGGCGGTTTCGGCCTGTGGGGCGCGATCCAGCGCCGCGGCTTCGCGGGCCGCCGCGGCCGGTCCGCGCTCGGTCTGGTGATGGCCTACGGGGAGATGCTGCCCCGGCGTGACAATCGGGTGGAGCTCGACGAGGACCGCGGCGGCGACGGCCTGCCCGGCGTACGCATCAGTTGCGCGTGGGGCGACAACGAGCGGACGATGCGCGACGCCATGGGGACGGCGGTCGAGGAAATGGTGCAAGCCGGCGGCGGACGCACGGTCAGGAAGTTCGCGGCGTTCGCGCGCCTGCCCGGTCTGCTGGGGCTGCCGGCGCGGATGGAGACGTTCTGGTCCGCTCCGCCTCCGGGAGCCGCGGTGCACGAGGTGGGCGGCGCGCGCATGGGCGACGATCCGGGCGCCTCGGTGGTCGATGCGCGCAACCGCTGCTGGAGGGTGCCCAACGTGCTGGTCACCGACGGCGCCTGTTGGCCCACCTCCTGCTGGCAGCCCCCTACGCTGACGATCATGGCGCTGACCGCCCGCGCGTGCTCGCTCGCGGCGGCCGATCTGCGCCGCGGCGAACTCCGTTCGGGGGGGCGCTGACTCCCTGCCGCAAGGCGGGCGGTCGGCGGCGGCGATGATGCTGGGCGAAAAAAAGAAAATCGCCCGGCCCCGCAAGGACCCGCGGCCATGGCTTCTGCTCGCCATGGCCGTCGGCTACACCGTCTATTTCTGGTCGAATCCGCACGGCCATCCCCTGTACGCGGGGGATGCCCGGAGCTACCTCCGTTTCGACCCGGATCGGACGGCCGGGTATCCCGTCTTCCTCGATGCGATCATCGCGGTGTTCGGCTCCGTGGAAGCCGTGCCCAGGGCGCAGGTCATCCTGAGCGCGGCGTCCCTGGCGTTCCTGGGCTGGTGCATGCGCAGGGCTTTCCGGGCGCCCGTGCTCGCGCTGATCCCGATCTGCGTTCCGGTCTTCGAGGCGAAACTCGGCCGGTACCACGCTGCAATCGGTACGGAATCGCTTTTCGTTTCGTTGCTGTGCGTGATGTTGGGCGCCCTGATCCTGTTGGTGACGCGGCCGACCTGGCGTGCGGCGGCGGCGGCCGCCCTGGCGTGCGGTCTGATGATCACCGTGCGTCCGGCGGGTTCGAGCGTGCTTTCGATCTGGCCGTTCGCGCTGTGGTTCGTCTGGGCCGGGGGGCGTTGCGCCGGCCGGCGTGCGCGCATGGCGGCGGCCGTCGCCGCGCCCATCGCATTGTGTCTGGTGATCGAATCCCTGACGTGGCGCGCGGAACACGGTTCCGCGTTTCGCCCGAACCGCGTCGACGTTCACTTGTACGCCAAGGCCTTCCTGATGGAGTCGGGGCCGGCGGCGCCCGACGACGCGCTGGCGGGTTTCGTCGCCGAACATCGAGACGTCCTGGCGCCCTTGCGCGCCCTGATCGCCGAGGCGCCTGATCTTCGGACGCGGATTTTCCTCCTGTTGATTCTCGAATTCGGCACCCAGCGGGCGGCGGATCGGCAGGTCTTCCACCGGACGGAAACGCACGGAAGAAAGCGATTCCGCGCCGTTCCCTATCGAATCGTGAGGCAGGTGGGTTGGGCGTCGGCCGCGGCGTCACCCCTGGCCTGGGCCCGGAACGCCCTTGTCCACTACCTGGGGTACTGGATCGTCTATACGTATCCCGATCTCGATTTCGTCCGCCGATTCCATGCCTACGTCGAACCGTTGGATGATCATCCGTACTTCGGAATGCCCGAGCTCATGCCGCATCCCGAAAGGCGTGGGCGCCGTTGGGTGATGGTCGGGGCGATGGCCGCGGCGCTGGCGGCCTCGCTGCTGGCGCCGGGTCTGGCCTCGTGGCGGCGGTTGCGCGACGGCTCGCGCCCGCCCGACAGCCGCCTCGTCGTCGCCGGCGTGTGCGGCCTGCTGGTTCACGGACATCTTCTGGTGGTCTCGTTGTTCGGCGTGGCCTTCATGCGCTACGCCGTCGCCACGTGGCCCGCGATGCTGGTCAGCGGCCTGCTTCTGCTGCAGTATTCGCTCGGGTCGGTTCGGGCAGGGCGCCGGCCGGCTGGCCGCTGAGCCGGCGGCCGGCGTTCCCGGTCAGCCGTTCGTGGCAGCGCGTCAGCGTCGTCCACTCGTAACCCCGCGCCCGCAGGCGGTCGCCCAGCGCGGCCAGTCCGTCGAAGCCCCGCCGCCCCGGCCGGGAAAGCGCAAGCGCGGCCTTCAACCACGGCGGGTTGGGAGACGGCCGGATCCGGCCGTCGCGTACGACGTCGACCATGTGCAGGCCGTACACCAGCAGGTTCGGCAACGCCGCCGCGCGGTCGAGGAGCGACTCGACGAACCGCCCCATCAGTTGCCGGTACGACTGGGTGAACGGCACGCCGAGGGCCCGCCAGCTCGCCGCGGGAAACTCCACGAGCGCGCCGTCGATCGTGAACCAGTCGCCGTCGCGGAACGTCCGGCCCGGAAGACAGCCGAAGCCGATGCCGGGCAGGATGGACGAGTCCCATGCGAACCCCCCGGCCACCAGGGCCGCGAACAGCTCCTCCGTCAGGCGCCAGCGGCGCGCCCGGTAGCCGCGCGGCCGGGCGCCCACGAACCGCTCGAAGGCGGAGGCGCCCCGTTCGAGGCTGGCGGCCGAATCGCCCGGCTCGCGGTGGTCGTGGCAATGGAGTTGCAAGTCGGCGCCGGCCGCGGCCAGGGCGGCGCACAGATCCGCACGCTCGGTGAACAGTCGCCCTTCCACGAACGCGGTCAGCGGCAGGCGGGCGCGGCGCAGGGCGGCGAGCAGGTCGGGAAGCCGGTCCAGGGCGTCGGTCCGGTCGCCGTCGTAGTCGTGCTCCACGTCGACCGTCAGCACGGCGAGCTTGCCCGGCAGGCGGTGGCTCCCGATCACGTGGGCCGCCGGATCGAACGGCTTCGCCCCCGGCGTCATCGAACGGCTTCGCCCCCGGCGCGATCCGGTTCCGGCGCCGGCCGCCCGCCGTCGGCGGTCTTCTCGGCCCGCTTGAGCCAGATCCCGTCCCCGAGCCGCTCGGCCGCCTCGTCGACGACCGAGAGGCAGGCTTCGAGGCGGCCCGCGAGTGCGCGCTCGGCGCCGTCGCCGAGGCGCACCGGGTCCCGGCCCGCCGCGCGGGGTTTGAAGAAGAGGCGCTGCACCCCCGGGGACCCCTTCAGCCTCTCGAGCAGGGCGGGGAATCCCGCCTGCCGCAGGGCGACCGCCGCCGCCTTGCCGGCCGCGGACAGCAGGATGTTCCTGGCGTCCACCGATTCGTTGACGGGGCGGCGAGGGGCCGCTTCGAACCGGGCGGTTCCGCACAGGCCGGCCAGGACGTCGAGAAACCGGCCGGTGTCTCCGGTGAGCGTGGGGAAGCCGACGGTCAGGACGTCCGCGGGAAGGCCGTGGATCCGCGCGAGGCGGTCCGGCGTCAGGCTGTCCCGGAGCACCGCGCACTCGAGGGCCTTCGCGCCCAGCAGCGCCGGAAGCTCGCCGCGGCTGCGGCGGAACCGCATCGACGAGGCGGCGCGTTCGCGGGGGTCGCGCAGGAGCACGACGACGAGGATGCGCCGCCCGCGCGCCGCCAGGGTTTCGATGCCGGCGGCCAGCGCCGGGTCGCGCCAGGCGTTCGCCACGTCGACCAGGATGGCGCGGGGGCCGGCGGCGCGGGCCCGCCGCAACGCCCGCTCGAACCGCCGGGGCGAACGATAGTAGTACCCGTCGCGGACGTTCAGTGTCCGGAAGTCGCCGTGGCCCGCCAGGATGCGCAGCAGGAACGTGCTGCCCGAGCGGCCGGGGCCCGCGACGAGCAGATAGTCGCAGGCGCGGGAAGCGGCCGGCGCGCCGCGCGCCGCCGCGTTCACGAGCCGGTCTCGCGGTTCGCGGGCCGTTGCCGGAACGGCCCCCGCGGGGCGTGGGCGGGCGGAGACATCGACGATCCCTGATGACGACCGTCAACATGGTACACGGTCACCGCCCGCGGGTCCTGCCGCCGCGGGCTTCCCGCGGGTAGAACCACTGGGAACGCGCTGGGCCACGAACGGTGCTTCGACACCGTCCGTTCGTCGAAGCTGCTGTCCGCGGCGTTCCCGCGTCCCCGGGCGGGTTCTTGACGCCGGTCTGACTCCGTGTTCGGTCCGTCGCCGCTCCGATCCCGCACCTCCGCCGCCAGCGCGCAAGCGAGGCCGGCCAGGAACATGGAAACCCCCAGGGTGAGCAGAACGTTGTTGGCGGCGCCCGTCAGGACCAGGACGATCGTCCATCCGACGACCGTGTCCGCGGCCGGCGATCGCGGCGCGGTCCAGTGCAGCCGCAGCAGCGAGCAGAGGAACCCCAGATACAGCGCCAGTGGAACGAGGCCCGCCTCGCCGGCCAGCAGCAGATACAGATTGTGGACTCCGGTCGGCTCGCCGGTGTACGCGGCGGGGGCCCCTTTCATGTGGAGAAAGAGCGTGTGGATGCCGTTCCCGACGACCGGCGATTCCAGGAATCGGTCGAGGCCGATGCGCCACAGGCGCACGCGTCTCCCCAGCGTGGCTCCGAGACGGGTCGCGCCCGGCGCCGGCGGAGCGGAGCCGGTCAGGGCGTTTCCTCCGAGCCGCAGCTCCGTGAGGTTCCCGAGGCGGCCCAGATCCGGCGGGACCGCGCCGGTCAGGGCGTTGGCGTCGAGCGCCAGCACCCGCAGGTGGACCAGGTTCCCCAGCTCCGGGGGGATGGGGCCGGTGAGCCGGTTGCCGGTCAGCCGCAGCACGTGGAGCGCGCTCAACCCGCCCAGTTCCGGCGGAATGCGCCCGCGCAGGTCCATTCCCCGCAAGTCCAGCTCGCCGACGCGCGCCGGCGCTTCGATCAGCGTGACGCCCGTCCACGACGCCAGGGGCGTCGATTCCTTCCAGTTCAGCGCGGCGCCGCCGGCCAGGACGTCCCGCGCGGCCAGCAGCGCGGCGCAGTCGCGCTGCAGCCCGGGATCGTCACGCGCCGCCGTGGAGCAGGACGCCTCGCCGTGGAAGGGATGGTTCAACCAGGTCCTCAGCGGATGCCCGGCCTGGTAGGCGGCGAGGCCGGCCAGGGCCGGCGCGAGCAGCCAGCGGAGCAGGGGCCGGCGCGCGCCGAGACCCTTCGACGTCAGGAAGAAGGGGAACACCACGGCGCACGTGACGGCCGCCGTCCTCGACGTCGACGCCAGGACCGCGACGTAACCCGCCGCCAGACCCGCGTACGCCAGCCTGCGCCGCCCGTCCGCGCGCAGCAACGCCAGCGCCAGCACGGCCGTCATGCAGCCGAGGAAGCCGGCGTCGGCGTGGTGGGTGAAGACGCCGGGCAGACGGTGAGGCAGGCGGTAGACCGGCAGCACGCCCAGATCGCGCAGCACCGGCGTCAACGGGACGGCGACGCAGCTCGCGATCAGGATCGCGAGCACGCCCTTCAGGAACGGTTCGGTCCCGACGCGCCGCAGGACCGCCCGGCCGCCGACTGCGGCGGCCAGCAGCACGACGAGGAAGAAGACCTGACGCAGCGCGGTCCGGAGGGCCTCGGGGTGCGCTCCGTCCGCGTCGGACAGGGAGACGGCTCCGCCGATGACCAGCCACGACGCCACCGTGGCGGCGACCCAGGCGCCGGGCGCTCCCGGGGCCTTCCACGCCCGGGCGCCGGCCAGCGCGAAGACGAGCAGGCAGCAGACGAGGATGACGAGGTAGCCGGCGGGCCGCACCATCGGCATCCCCCACAAGTGCAGCCAGTGCGCGTTGAGCAGGACGATGACGGCGAGCGCCCAGAACGCGAGCGCGGCGCCCCGGGCCCGCACGGACCCGGCCTTTCGATCGGGCGGCTCCCCGTTCATGGTGCGCGGATGAAGGCTCCGCGGTTGCGGCGCGCGCTTCCGTGGGACGTGGCCCGCCGCCTGCGCCGGTCCGCCCGGCCCGCGGAATGATCTACGATATCATTCACTTGCACGTTAAAATGAGTCTCCGTCACCTTCGTCACGGTGCCCCTCCCCGTTTCTCCTGGCGCTTGCGGGCGGCCGCGGTGGCGCTGGGAATACTGGCGCCGATCGCCGCCGGCGAGCTGGCGCTGAGGCTGATTCCCTGGTCGTACGACGGCGGCATGCTGGCGCCCGTCAACGAACGGCAGCCGATCACCCGTAGAGAGCCCGATCGGGAGTTCACGTGGTCGCGGGACTGGAACTTCTCGATCGTCAACACCGTGCGGATCAACAACGCCGGTTTCCACAGCGACGTGGACTACGAGGCCGACGCGCCCGGCCCGCTCCTGGCGGTCGTCGGCGACAGCTTCGTCGAGGTGGTCCACGTGCCGTATCGTCGCTCCTGCGCGGGCCGGCTGGCGACGCTGCTGGAGCCGGCCGTCCGCGTGTATTCCTTCAGCCAGAGCGACGCCGGGTTGAGCCAGTACCTGGTGTGGGCGCGTCACGCGCGCGACGCGTACCGTCCGTCCGGGCTGGTCTTCGTCGTGATCGCGAACGACTACCTCGACAGCCGGGTCGAGTTCGGGCGTCGAGCCGGGACTCACCAGTTCGTCGATCGCGGCGACGGCTTGTCGCTGGAGCGAAACGACTTCGCCCCGACCCTCGCATACCGGCTGGCGCGGAGATCGGCGCTGGTCAGGTACCTGGTGCACAATGCGTGGCTGCCGTATTGGCTCAACCAGGTCCGGATCCGGTTCGCCGGAGGACGGCCGCATCGACCGGAATACCATTACCGTGGCGAACACGCGGTCGCCTCCGCGAAACAGGCTGTCGACGCGTTCTTCGAGTTGCTTCCGGAATACTCGGGCCTCGGCCGGGAGCGGATCGCGTTCGTGGTCGACGGCATGCGGCCCGCGTTGTACGACGACGAGACGCTGGAGGCGGCGCGCGGGAGCGACTACGACGTGCTCCGCCGCTACTTCCTGGCGAACGCGGACCGCCGGGGTTACGAGACCCTCGACTTGCAGCCGCGGTTCATCGCCCACTACCGGAAGCATCGCCGGCGGTTCGAGTGGCCGCAGGACAATCACTGGAACGCGCTGGGCCACGAACGGTGCTTCGACGCCGTCCGTTCGTCGAAGCTGCTGTCCGAAGCGTTCCCGCGTCTCCGGAGCGGGTTCTGACGCCGGCCCGAACGCCTCCGAGCAACCGCCTGCAATACCATATCGTGCACGGAAGGAGTTCCCCCTGGCGTTTGCGGGCGGCGGCGGTGGCGCTGGGAGTGCTGGCGCCGCTCGCCGGCGGCGAGCTGGCGCTCCGGCTGATTCCCTTTTCGTACGACGGGCGCGGGAGGATGCCGGTCAACGAAGAACAGCCGGTCGCCCGCGGCGAACCCGATCGGGAGTTCACGTGGTCGCGGGACTGGAACTTCTCGATCGTCAACACCGTGCGGATCAACAACGCCGGTTTCCACAGTGACGTCGACTACGAGGCCGATGCGCCCGGGCCGCTCCTGGCGGTCGTCGGCGACAGTTTCGTCGAAGCGTTTCACGTGCCGTATCGCCGCTCCTGCGCGGGCCGGCTGGCGACGCTGCTGGAGCCGGCGGCCCGCGTGTACGCCTTCGGCCAGAGCGGCGCCGGGTTGAGCCAGTATCTGGCGTGGGCTCGTCACGCCCGCGACGCGTACCGTCCGTCCGGGCTGGTCGTCGTCGTGATCGACAACGACTACTCCGGCAGCCTGAACGAGCACGTCGTCGAGCGGGGATTTCACCAGTTCGTCGAGCGGAAGGGACGGCTCGTCCTGGAGCGAATCGACTTCGCCCCGGCCCTCCCGTACCGGCTGGCGCGGAGATCGGCGCTGGTCAGGTACCTGATGCACAATCTGGGCCTGGCCGGGTCGGGGCCGCTCACCGAGGTCAGACACTGGTTCGGCTGGTTCCGGACGCGGGCCGGACCGGAGAACGAAGGTCGCCTGGCCGACATGAAACGGGCCGTCGACGCGTTCTTCGATCTGCTCCCCGAATATTCGGGCCTCGGCCGGGAGCGGATCGTGTTCGTGGTCGACGGCATGCGGCCCGCGTTGTACGACGACGAGCGGCTGGAAGCGGCGCGCGGAAGCTACCGCGACGTGATGCGCCGCTACTTCCTGGCGAACGCGGACCGCCGGGGGTACGAGACCCTCGACCTGCAGCCGCGGTTCACCGCCCACTACCGGAAGCATCGCCGACGGTTCGAGTGGCCGCAGGACCTTCACTGGAACGCGCTGGGCCACGAACGGTGCTTCGACGCCGTCCGTTCGTCGAAGCTGCTGTCCGAAGCGTTCCCGCGTTCCGGGAGAGGGTTCTGACACCGGCCGGCGCCCGGGCGTGGAGGGCGCCGCTGCGCAGGAGTCGAATATAGTGGGGCGGGGTTCGGGCGGCAGGGAGGGTCCAGTGAGCGCCACGACTGCATGCGCAACGCGCCGGCGGGGTTCGGATCGTCGTCGTTTCCTGAAGCAGGCCGTCGGCGCGGGGACCACGCTGGCCGCGGCCGGGGTGGGCGCGGGCGCCGGCCGCGCCCAGGCGTCGGACCGGCTCGTCCGGTTCGACCACGTCGCGGCGCCCATGCGGAACACCCGGGCCATGGTGGACTTCTATCGCGACCTCGGCTTTCACGTGAACGAGGGAGACCGCATCTGTTCGGTCCACTTCGGCGACAACAAGATCAACTTCCACCGGCCCGAGATCTGGGAGAGCGGCGAGTTCACGCTGCGCGCGCCGCGGGCCGTGCCCCCGTGCGGCGACTTCTGCTTCGTCTGGGGCGGGAGCGGGGCGGAGCTGGAGCGGACGCTCGAGCGGGCCGGCGCGGCGGTCATCGAGGGGCCGGCGCCCCGGCAGGGAGGGCGCAACGGCGGCGTCGACACCGGGACGAGCCGCTACGTGCGGGACCCGGACGGGAACCTGCTCGAATTCATCATCTACGCCTGACGCGCGGCGGCCCGAGCGGGGCGCGCGCCGCCCGGACGCCGGCCGCTCTCCGGCGCGGGCGGCGGGCCGGCGCCGCCGTCACGACAGGTTCGACGCCAGCGTGATGAGGCCGAGCACGAACAGCACGGCCGCGCCGGCCACGAGGGCCCTGGCCCCGAAGTCGGATCCGCCGGGGCTCAGGGCGTTCAGCAGCCCGATCAGCGCCGCGCCGGCCATCCCGAGGGCCGTGACGCCGAACAGTCCGAAGAACAGGCTCGCCATCGCCAGGGTCACCATCTCGCTCACGCGGCACCTCCGCGGCAATTCCACGCGGCCGGGACGGCCGCCGGGAGAAGGACTGTAGCACGGGGCCGCCGCGCGGGGAATCGGTCCGCGGCGTTCCCCGGCGTTCCCGGCGCGGGGACGGCCGGCGGCTATAATCGGCTCCAGTCGGCCCGCGGCAACCGTCATCGACGCTCAAGGAGGTCCTCATGACGTCTCCGGCCTCTCGCGCCTGCCTCGCCGGGTTCCTCGCGGCCGTGCTGCCGGCCGCCGCGGCGCTCCCGGCCGGGGCGCAGGACCGGGACTTCACGCCGGTCACCGACGCGGAGCTTCAGGACCCCGACCCCGCCGACTGGCTCAACTGGCGGCGCACGCTGGACGGGTGGGGCTACAGCCCGCTCGATCAGGTGGACCGGGCCAACGTCGGCGACCTCCGGCTGGTCTGGTCCTGGGGCCTCGAGCCGGGCGTCTCGCAGACGACGCCGATCGTGCGCGGCGGCGTGATGTACGTCGCGAACCCCGGCAACGTCGTGCAGGCCCTCGACGCGGCCACCGGCGACTTCCTCTGGGAGCACCGCCGCGAGATGGACGAGCGGCTGCGGCCCGCCGCGCAGATGCGCAGTCTGGCCGTCTACGAGGACCTGATCATCCTCAACACCGTGGACGCCCACGTCGTCGGTCTCGACGCGAGCACCGGCGAGGCGCGCTGGGACACCGACGCGGCGCCGGACCACGACGGCTACGGGTTCTCGAGCGGGCCGGTGGTCGCCGACGGCGTCGTCGTGGCCGGGCTGCGCGGCTGCGAACGGTTCCGCGAGGACACCTGCTACGTCGTCGGGGTCGACGGCCGCACCGGGCGCCTGCTGTGGCGCACGTCGACCATCGCCCGCCCGGGCGAGCGCGGGGGCGACACCTGGGGCGACCTGCCGCTGCTGTTCCGGGCCGGCGCCGACGCCTGGATTCCGGGCGCCTACGATCCCGTCAACCGCCTCGTCTACTACGGCACGGCGCAGGCCAAGCCGTGGTCGCGGGACGCCCGCGGAACCGACGGCGACGCGCTCTACAGCAACTCGACGCTGGCCCTCGACCCGCGGACCGGCGAGATGCGCTGGTTCTTCCAGCACATTCCCGGCGACAGCCACGACATGGACGAGACGTTCGAGCGCATCCTGATCGACTACGACGGCCGGCAGTCGGTGTTCAGCATGGGCAAGCTGGGCATCCTGTGGGAGCTCGACCGCACGACCGGCGCGTTCACGAAGGCGGTCGACCTCGGCTATCAGAACCTGGCCGACGTCGATCCCGGGACCGGCGCGTTCACCTACCGCGAGGGCATGGTCTCCGGCGTGGGCGAGGAGCTCTTCTTCTGTCCGAGCACCGGCGGCTTCAAGGCCCTGCGGGCGATGGCGTACCACCCGGACACGGGCGCGCTGTACGTGCCGCTCAACCTGCAGTGCGAGACGGCCGCCTTCGGGCCGGTGGAGCGCAGGCCCGGGGGCGGCGGCACCGGCGGCGTGCGGGGCCGGCGGAACCACTTCCATCCGGACGCCCCGGGGCAGCTCGGCGAGTTCCAGGCGCTCGACGTCCGCACCGGCGAGACGCTGTGGAAACACCGGCTGCGGGTCCCGTACAACACCGCGGCGCTGACCACGGCCGGGGGACTGGTCTTCGTCGGCGACTGGGAGCGCCACGTCTTCGCCTACGACGCCGCGACGGGCGACGAGCTCTGGCGGAGCCGGCTGACCACGATGGCCAACGGCTATCCGATCACCTACGCGGTGGACGGCCGGCAGTACGTCGCCTTCGGGGCCGGCGGTCCGCTGGGCGGCTCGAGCTGGACCAGCGTCATCCCCGCCGACCTGATCCCCGAGAAGCGCAACCCGCGTTTCGGCAACGGCGTCTTCGTCTTCGCCCTGCCCGAGTAGCCGCGGGGCGCGGTGGCCGGCCCGGTCCCGGATCCGGGCGCCGTGCTACGATTCGGGCATGGACTGCACGATGCGGCACGGATCGTGCACCGTGGGCGGCAGGGGGATCCGACGATGACCGACCTGTCGTTCGTGGCTCAGGCCGTGCCGCCTGCGCCGTCGATCTCGCTGGCGCAGCTCGTGATCGGGCTCGTGTCGGTGTTCCTGGCGGTGGCCGGGGTGGTTCTGGCGGTGGCCGGTGCCGCGTGGAGGGCCGCACGCGCCATGGCCACCAAGGACGACCTCGCGGTTCTCGAGGCCGGGAACGCGAAGGCCCACGCGGCGCTCAGGGACGATCTGGCGGTTCTCGAGGCCGGAAACGCGAAGGCCCACGCGGCGCTCGCCGAGGGCATCCAGGAGAACCACCGGGCGATTCAGTCGCTCACGGAGGGCGTGCAGGAGAACCGCCGGGCGATCCAGTCGCTCACGGAGGGCCTCCAGTCTGTCGCGGAGGGCGTGCAGGAGAACCGCCGGGCGATCCAGTCGCTCACGGAGGGCGTGCAGGAGAACCGCCGGGCGATCCAGTCGCTCACCGAGGGTCTCCGGACCGTCGCGGAGGGCGTGCAGGAGAACCGCCGGGCGATCCAGTCGCTCACGGAGGGTCTCCAGTCCGTCGCGGAGGGCGTGCAGGAGAACCGCCGGGCGATCCAGTCGCTCACGGAGGGCGTGCAGGAGAACCGCCGGGCGATCCAGTCCGTCACCGCGACGCTCGGTTCCGTCGTTCGCGACGTGGCGTTCCTGGCCGGACGCCAGTACGAGCGAGACCAGCGGGACCCGGCGCCGCGCGCGGCCGCCGCGGGGTGAAGGCCTGCCGCGGGATCGTCCGCGCCGGCTCGGTGACAGGTGTGATGCACGTCGCACGAGGCGCCCCGACGAGCCCGGCAAGGTGGAAGGCGCGGAGAATCCTCGTCCGCGTCGGCGTCCTCGCCGGCCTCTACCTCGTGCTCTCGTTCGTGCTGTTTGCGGGGCTTCAGGTCGATCCGGCCTGGGGCGCCGCGGGCATCGCGGTCATCGTGATCCTGGCCGCGCTCCGCGCCCGGCTCGGGCGTGCGCGCGGAAGACACCCTCGTGCCCCGCGCGACTGATCGGGCGTGCGGATTCATGACCGGCGGCGCGGCTGGCCGCCGGTCGTTCGGCCGCCGCGAAGGCGCGGGGAGGAGACGTCGGCGCCCGGCGGCCGGTCTTGCGGCGGTTCCGGTGATCCTCGCGGCGCTGGGCGCCGCCGCCGCCCACGCGCAGCCCGGGCCGGTCCCCGGCGCTCCGGCTCCCGGCGAACCGGCCGGACCGGCGTCGGCGGCCCGCGGCGGTTTCGCCGTCGCCGGAGTACTCGACCGTCCCCCGCCGCCGGCGCCGCCCGAGGTGGTCGCGCGTGACGAGCAGGGGCGGGTCACCGTCCGCGCCGTCAAGCTGGCCGCCGGGCTGCGCCTCGACGGGGTCCTCGACGAGCCGGTCTACGAGGCCGTTCCCGCCATTTCGGACTTCGTCCAGCAGATGCCGGTCGAGGGCGCTCCGGCCAGCGAGCGGACGGACGCCTGGATCCTGTTCGACGCGGCGAACGTCTACGTCGCGGCGCGCGTATGGGACTCGGCGCCTCCCTCCGCCTGGGTGGCCAACGAGATGCAGCGCGATACGCCGCAGTTGCGCGAGAACGACTCGTTCTGGGTGGCCTTCGACACGTTCAACGACCGGCGCAACGGCGTGGCGTTCTACACGAACCCGCTCGGCGCGCTCGGCGACTTCGCCATCACCAACGAGGGCAATCCGAACGGCGACTGGAATCCGGTCTGGGACGTGCGCGTGGGGCGGTTCGAGGGCGGCTGGACGGTCGAGATGGAGATCCCGTTCAAGTCGTTGCGGTACCGGGCGGGGCCGGCCCCGGCGTGGGGCGTCCAGCTGCGCCGGCTGGTGCGCCGCAAGAACGAGCAGACCTATCTGACGCCGGTGCCCATCGCGGCCGGCCGCCGGGGGATGTTCCGCCTGTCCGACGCCGCGCTGCTCACCGGGCTCGAGCCGCCCGCCCAGGGCCGCGTCCTGGAAGTCAAGCCGTACGGCATCGGCGGACGCGCGGCCGTCGTCGACGCCGACCCGCCGGTCGCGTGGGACGGCGACGGCGGCGTGGACGCCAAGTACGGCGTCACCCGGAACCTGACCCTCGACCTCACCTGGAACACCGACTTCGCCCAGGTCGAGGCGGACGAGCAGCAGGTGAACCTGACGCGGTTCAGCCTCTATCTTCCCCCGAGAAGCGCGAGTTCTTCCTCGAAGGGCGCGGCATCTTCGACTTCGCCCGCGGCGGCGGCCCGAGCTCGCGCGACAGCACGCTGCGTCCGATCGGCGGCGCCGGGGCCCGCGGCTCGTTCGGAAGCGGCAACGCGCCGACGCTCTTCTACTCGCGGCGGATCGGTCTCGAGCGCGGCGTGGCGGTGCCGATCGTCGGCGGTGGACGGCTCACCGGCAAGGTGGGCGACTTCGACGTCGGCGCCCTGAGCATCCGGACCGGGGAGCAGCGTCTACCCGGGGGCGGCGGGCCGGCCGCCGAGTCGACCGACTTCACCGTGGTGCGGGTGAAGCGGGACGTTCTGCGGCGCAGCGCCGTCGGCGCCCTGTTCACGAACCGCTCCGCCTTGCCCGCGGGGGAGGGCCCCGGCGCCAACCGCGTGTTCGGCGCCGACGCCACCCTCGCCTTCCACGACAACGTCAGCGTGGTGGGCTATTTCGCGCGGACGCGGACGCCCGGCGTCGCCGGGCGGGACACGAGCTACCAGGGCCAGTTCACCTACGCGGGCGACCGCTACGGGTTGACCGCCGAGCACCTGGTCGTCGAGGACGGCTTCCGGCCCGAGGCGGGCTTCGTCCGGCGCGAGAACTTCCGGCGATCGTACGCCTCGGGACGCTTCAGTCCGCGCCCGCGCTCGCTCGAGGCGATACGCCAGTTCCGGCTCGAAGCGAGCTACGACCACGTCCGCGCCGCCGACACCGGCGTCCTGGAGACCCGGCAGGCCCAGGTGGGCTTCTCGGCCGAGTTCGAGACCAGCGACCGGGTGGGGATGACCTTCGCGGACAACTACGAGTTCCTCGCGCGCCCCTTCGCGCCGGGGCCGGGGGTGGTCCTGCCGGTGGGCGGATACGGTTTTCGCGACGTCGAAGCCACCTGGACCGTCGGCGCGCAGCGCCGGCTGACGGGCATCGTCACGGTTCGCGGCGGCGAGTACTTCGACGGCCGCATCCGGTCCGTCGGCTTCAGCCGGGGCCGGGTGGCGTTGACCCCGGAGCTTTCGGTCGAGCCGACGCTGTCGGAGAACTGGATCGACACGCCGGCGGGGTCGTTCCACACCCGCCTGATCGTCTCTCGCGTCACCTGGACGTTCTCGCCCCGCACGTTCCTCGGCGGCCTGCTGCAGTACAACTCGGCGGCCGATACGGTGAACGTCAACCTGCGGCTGCGCTGGGAGTACAGCCCCGGCAGCGAGCTGTTCGTCGTCTACACGGAGGACCGCGACGCCGACCCGTTGCGGCCGGACCGCGTGGACGGCTTCTCCGCGCTCCGCAACCGCGGCCTCGTGGTGAAGGTGAACCGGTTGTTCCGCTTCTAGGAGTCTGCGCCGTGGAACGGCGCGGACTCGCGCGCGAAAAAACCGTAGAATCACCAGGAGTCTTCGCCCAGGGACCTGCTCGATTCGACACGATGCGCGCTCGCACGACATTGGCGGCCGCCGGCCTCGCGGCGGCGCTCGCTTCCGGCGCCGCCGCGCAGGGCCGGCCGGCCCTGGTCGAGCGCGACCCGGCGCCGACCTTCACGTCCGGCGTCGACATGGTCACGCTGAACGTCTCCGTGCGTGACCGCCGGGGACGGATCGTGCGCGATCTGGCCCCCGCGGACTTCCGGCTGATCGACAGCGGCTACGGCCGGCGCATCGAGAACGTCTTCACCAGCGACGCGGCGCTCAGCGTCGCCGTGCTCGTCGACGTCAGCGGCAGCATGGCCCTCGACGGCAACGTCGACCGGGCCCGGCGCGCCGTGGACGCGGTAGCCGGGTCGCTGCAGCGCGGCCGGGACGAGATGGCGCTCTTCGCCTTCGATACGGCGCTACGGGAAGTCACCTCCTTCACGAGCGAGCTGGAGCGGGTCGGGATGCTGGAGTTGACCGAGGCGCCCTGGGGCAAGACGTCGCTCTACGACGCGATCGCCGACGCGGCGACGCTGGTGGCCCGGCGCGCCCGTCCGCACCGCGCGCTGCTCGTGGTGACCGACGGCGTGGACAACGGCAGCCGGCGCACGGCGGGCGAGGTGTCCGGCGCGGCGAACGCCATCGCCGTGCCGGTGCACGTTCTGACGGTGGCCCGTCCCCGTCCCCGCCGCGGCGACGAGGCCGGGGACGGAGGCGCGGCGGGCTCGCTGGCGGACCTCGCGCGCTGGACCGGCGGCAGCGTGCGCGCCGCGCGGACTCCCGAGGATCTGTCCGCGGCGCTGGGCGGACTGCTGCCCGGACTGCGGTACCAGTACGTCCTCACGTTCCGGCCCGGCTTCCGCCGCGGATGGCATCCCATCGAGATCCGGACGGCTGATGATAATCTGGTAGTCCAAACCCGCGGCGGGTACGTGGCGGGGCGGGCCCGACTGAAGTGGTAGGGTCAACCGGTTGTTTCAGGAGGAATCATGCGGAAGACGCGGACGATGGCGAAGATGGCGGCGCTCGGGGCGGTGGTCGTGCTGGCCGCGGCCGGCTGCGCGACGAGGGGCTGGGTGGTCAACGACGGCGGAGACGCGGGCGCCGGGCTCGGCGAGACCGTCGACAACGTCAACGACCTGAACGACCGGCTGGAGGAGGCCCAGGAGCGGGGGACCCAGAACGCGGAGCGGATCGACGAGGTCGATCAGCGCGCGCAGGCGGCCAACGTGGCCGCGCAGACGTCGCAGGCGGCGGCCGACGCCGCGCAGATGGCGGCCGACGACGCCGCCAGCCGGGTCGGGGCGGTCGAGTCCGGCATGGGCGCGCTGATCACCGAGGTCACGATCAACGAGTCCCAGGGCGGATTCGGGCTGTCGCGGTCCGAGCTGCCGGACGCGGCCCGGGCGCGGCTCGATCAGTTGGTCATCCAGCTCCAGGGCGCCGGTCAGGCGGCGTTCATCGAGATCGAGGGGCACACGGACAACACCGGCGACGAGAGCTTCAACATGCAGCTCGGCATGCGCCGCGCCGAGGCCGTCAAGGCCTACCTCTACGAGCAGCACAACGTCCCGCTGCACAAGATGAACACGATCAGCTACGGCGAAAGCCGGCCGGCGGCCCCGAACGAGACGAGCGAGGGCCGGGCGCAGAACCGGCGCGTCGTGGTCAAGGTCCGGTCGTAGACCGCGGGCGGGGGGCGGGCGGCGGCGAGCCGTCCCGTTCCCGCGCCCCGCGGCGAACTCCGTCCTGCGCGCGCCGGCCCGAGCGCGCGGCGCGCCGTTCCCGGGAGCACCACACCATGCCAGAACAGCAGAACATCGACCGGCGCGTCTTCGATCTCTACGACGAGTACTGCCACGGCTACATCGACCGGCGCGAGTTCCTCGGCCGCGCCGCGGCCCTCACGGTCGGCGGCGTCTCCGCGCTCTGGATGGCGCAGGCGCTGCTGCCGCGCTACGCCGAGGCGCAGACCATCTCGTTCACGGACCCGCGCATGAAGGGGACCTACGTGGAGTACCCCTCGCCCGGAGGCACCTCCGGCGAGATGCGCGGGTACCTGGCGCAGCCGGCCGGCGAGGGGCCGTTTCCGGCCGTGCTGGTCATCCACGAGAACCGCGGCCTGAACCCGCACATCGAGGACGTGGCGCGGCGCGCGGCGGTGGCCGGGTTCCTGGCGCTGGCCCCGGACGGGCTGTCGCCGGTCGGCGGCTACCCCGGCAACGACGACGACGGGCGCACGCTGCAGCGGAGCCTCGACCCGGCGCGGCTCGATCGGGACATGATCAACAGCGCGCGGTACCTGAAGGCGCACGCGCTCTCCAACGGCCGGCTCGGCGCCACCGGTTTCTGCTGGGGCGGCGGGATGACCAACCGGCTCGCGGTGGAGCTCGGCGCAGACCTGCAGGCCGGCGTGCCCTTCTACGGCGCCACGGCGGCCGCCGACGACGCGCCGCGGATCGAAGCGTCGCTGATGATCATCTACGCGGAGTCCGACCCGCGCATCAACGCCATGTGGCCCGAGTACGAGGCGGCGCTCGAGGCCGCCGGCGTCGACTACGAGATGCACATGTTCCCGGGCACGCTGCACGGCTTCCACAACAACTCCACGCCGCGCTACAACGAGGCGGCGGCCAACCTGGCCTGGAACCGCACCGTCGGCTTCTTCCGGCGGCACCTGGCCGCGTAGGAGTCCGCCCCGAACGGCCCGTCCGCCCGGGACGGGCCGTTCGGCGGCCGGCGCCATGATCACCGACAGCGCCCTCGTCGCCCTGGCCGGCCTGGTGGCCGTCGTCGCCCTCCTCTTCCTGCTGATCACGCGCTTCAAGTGGCACGTCTTCCTGGCGCTGCTCGTGCCCGTCGTGCTGTTCGCGCTGATTCCGGGCATCGACCGGCGGACCTTCATCGACGCCTTCGAGCAGGGTTTCGGGAGCACCGTCCGGAGCATCGCGGTGGTCATCGTGCTCGGCTCGGTGCTGGCCGAGGCGCTGAAGCACACCGGCGGCATCGAGCGCATCACGGCCTCGATGATCCGCTGGGTCGGCGAGGCGCGCATGCCCCTGGCCCTGACCCTGAGCGGCTTCGTCATCGGCCTGGCCATCTTCTCCGACGTCGGCTACGTCATCCTCAATCCGCTGGTCCATTCGGCCGCCGTCGGCAGCGGCATGAACATGAGCGTGATGGCGACGGGGCTGGTCGGCGCGATGCAGCTCACCCACGCCATGGTGCCGCCGACCCCCGGCCCGCTGGCCGCCGTGGCGCTGGTGGAAGCGGACGTCGGGAGCGTGATCCTGTACGGCGGCGTCGCCACCCTCGCCGGCTCGCTGGCCGGCTGGGCCTACGCGCGGGCCGTCGGGCCGCACCTCGAATCGCCGCCGTCGAGCGAGTTCGCCGGCCGCTCGTTCATCGAGCAGGGGCGCGAGGCGGAGCTGCCGTCGACCTGGCGCGCCTACGCGCCCATCCTCGTTCCTCTCGCCCTCATCGCGGGGCAGAGCGTGGCCGCGGCCGCCCTGCCCGAGGAGCACCTCGTCAACCGGGCGATGCTCTACCTGGGCTGGCCGGTCGTCGCCCTCGGCATCGGCATCCTGATCGCCTACGGCAACACGCGCGCCGATCAGGCCGAGGCGCGCACCGGCGCGTGGATCGAGGAGGCGCTGCGCGGGTCCGCCATGATCATCATGGTGACCGGGCTCGGCGGCGCCCTCAGCCGGATCCTGCGCGCGACGCCGGCCGTCGACGCCATCGCCGAGGCGGTGGCCGCGACCGGGCTGCCGCCCATATTCCTGCCGTTCGCGCTCGGCGTGGCCGGCAACCTGATCACCGGCTCGACGACGGTCGGCGTGATCACCGCCGCGTCGGTCGCCGCCCCGATGATGGACACGCTCGGCCTGAGCCCGGAGGCGACGATGCTGGCCGGGGCCGCCGGGTCGATCATCATCAAGTACGTCAACTCCAGCTACTTCTGGGTCTGCACGTCGCTGTCGCGGATGCCGCTCCGCTCGGCGCTGCTGTCCTATGGAGGCGTGACCTTCGTGAACGGCGTGACCGCGATGGCCGTGGTGTACGTGCTCTGGGCCGCCGGACTGATCTGAGCCGCGCCGCCGCCCGGTCCGCCGGCTTCGGAGCCGGCGCCGGCCGATACGCCGCGGAGCGTTTGCGGCCCGGTCGGCTGCGCCCGGCGCTCCCGGCGCCGGAGATCTGCTGATACACTGCGGGGCGGCCGCCCGGCTCCGTTCGCGCGGTCCGCCGGTCACGTTCTTTTACTGCAGGAGGCCGCCGTGGGCAGGATCGAGAAACGCTGGCGCCGGGGCACGTCGCGGCGGGAGGCGCTCTGCGGGCTGGCGTCGTTCCTGGCCGCGTCGCCGCTGCTGCGCGCGCAGCGCGACCCGTGGCCGCTCGGGCCGCACCGCCGCTTCCCCGGCTTCGACGAAATGCGCGACGTGTTCGACTTCGAGCCGATCTTCCGCGCCAACGTCCCGCTGTCGGTCTACGACTACACGGCCCACGGGACCGAGTCGGAGTTCACGCTGTACCGCAACCGCGACGCCTTCGAGTGGGTGGACCTGGTCGACCGCGGCGGGGTGGACCCGCGGGACGTCGACACGTCGACGGAGCTGTTCGGGCGCCGGATGCCCAGTCCGATCATGCTCGCGCCGACGGCCCGCCAGCGGACCCTGCACCCGGACGGCGAGCTGGGCATGCACCGGGCGGCGACCGACGCCGGCGCCACGATGATCGTCAGCAACGCGTCGAGCTTCCCGTTCGCGCGCATCGCCCGCGGGGCCGCGGGGCCGCTGTGGTTCCAGCGCTACGCCTCGCGCGAGAGGGAGCCGAACCGGGAGGCGCTCGGCGGCGCGCAGGAGGCGGGGGCGCAGGCCGTCGTCGTGACCATCGACCAGCAGGCTTCCTACTACGAACGCGACCTGCACGACCGGCACCTCGGCGGCGCGCCCCGCCGGGTGACGCGGCGGACACCGCCGAACCCCGCGAACCCCTACCGCGTCCCCGCCGGCCGCCTGTGGTACGAGTGGAAGCTCTTCGACCAACTGCGGCCGATGTGCGAAGTCCCGATGCTGGCCAAGGGGATCCTGACCGGCGAAGGGGCGAAGAAGTGCCTGGAGCACGGCTGCGACGGCGTCATCGTCTCCAACCACGGCGGGCGCGCCCTCGACTACGGCCCCTCCAGCCTGGAGGTGCTCGAAGAGGTGGTGCAGGCGGTGGGCGGCCGGGTCCCGGTGCTGATCGACAGCGGCTTCCGCCGCGGCGCCGACGCGCTGAAGGCGCTGGCCCTCGGGGCCGACGCCGTCTGCTTCGGGCGCGCGTCCCGCTGGGGCCTCGGCGCCTTCGGCGAGGAGGGCGCCCGGAAGGTGCTGGAGATCCTCGACGCGGAGCTGCGGCAGGCCATGGCGGCGGCCGGGGTGCGCTCCATCGCCGGCATCGGCCGCGGCGTCGTGAAGACGAACTTCCCGTAGGAGTCTGCGCCGTGGAACGGCGCGGACTCCGGCGGGCCCGGTTGGGCGCCGAGCGGAGCCGTCAGGCGACGCTTGGCGGGCGGGGTCTGCGCCGTGGAACGGCGCGGACTCCGGCGGGCCCGGTTGGGCGCCGAGCGGAGCCGTCAGGCGACGGTTGGCGGGCCAGACCGGCGGAAGAGAGGCGCGGAGATGAAGGTCGACAGGCGCGAATCCCTGCGGAAGTTCGGCGCGTTCGTCGCCGGCTCGCCCCTCGCCCAGGGGGAGCCCGGCGGCGGCGGGCCGCCGTCGGACCGGCCGGCCCCGGTGCTCGAGCTGGTCAACGTGCCCGAGTTCGAGGAGCAGGCGCGCCTGGCGCTCGCGCCCGCGCGGTTCGAGGCGATCGCCGGCGGCCGGCGCGCGTCGTTCGACCGCATGACGTTCCGGCAGCGGCTGATGGTCTACGCCATGGACCTCGACCTGACGACCCGCCTCTTCGGGTACGACATGTTCGCCCCGATCATCGTCGGCCCGGTCGGGAACCAGGGAGACCTCCATCCCGAAGGCGAGCTGGCGACGGCGCGCGGCGCCGCGGCCGCCCGGGCCGTCCTGGTGGCGGCCCGGCAGTCGAGCCGGACCATCGAAGAGATCGTGGCGGCGAGCGGCGAACCGGTCTGGTATCAGCTCTACGCCGACGGCGCCGCGCCGGCCGACGCCGCGGCGCGCGCGGCCGACGCCGGCTGCCGGGTGGTGTGCGTCACGGTGGGGGTGTCGTCCGCCGATCGTCGCCCCGCCGCGACGGACTGGGACACGGTCGGCGAGATCGCCGAGGCGGTGGACGTTCCGGTCGTCGTCAAGGGCGTCATGAGCGCCGCGGCCGCCGAGACCGCACTGGCGGCGGGCGCGCGCGGGCTCGTGGTGTCCAACCACGGCGGTCTCGCCGCCCGGGGCGCGGGCGTGCTGGCGGTCGACGTGCTGCCGGAGGTGGCCGACGCGGTGGCCGGCCGCGCGCCGGTGCTGGTCGACGGCAGCTTCCGCCGGGGCACCGACGTCCTCAAGGGTCTCGCCCTCGGCGCCGCCGCCGTCCTGGTGGCCCGCCCGCCCATGTGGGGCCTCGCCGCCTACGGCGCCGAGGGCGTGCGGACCGTCGTCGAGATCCTGCAGACGGAGCTCGCCCGCAACATGGCCGCTTCCGGCCGGCCCGCCGTCGCGATGATCGACCGCGATCTGGTGCGGTTCGACTCGCGCTGACGGCGGCGCAAGGCAGCAGCGACGTGACCGCCGCCGTCTCCCTCTCCAGCGACACCGAAACGCGGCCGACGGCCGGGATGCGCGCGGCGATGGCCGCGGCCGAGGTGGGCGACGAGCAGAAGGGCCGGGACCCGACCGTCGCGCGGCTTCAGGAACGGGTGGCGGACCTGCTCGGCAAGGAGGCCGCGCTGTGGCTGCCGACCGGAACGATGTGCAACCTCGTGGCGGTCAAGACCCACACCCGGCCGGGGGACGCCCTGGTCGCCGACGGCATGTCGCACGTCATCCGCGCGGAGTCGGGCGGGGCGGCGCTCGCCTCCGGCGTCATGGTGCAGGGCGTCCGCACCGGGCGGGGCGTCTTCACGCCGGCGCAGCTCGAAGCCGCGCTCGGCCGGGTGGCCGCCGTGCCGCCGCCCTACGGGCCGCCGGTGGGGCTGATCTGCGTCGAGCAGACCCACAACTTCGGCGGCGGCGCCGTCTGGACGCGGGCGGAGCTGGCCGCGGTCGCGGCGGTGGCGCGGACGCGCGGCGCGCCCCTGCACATGGACGGGGCGCGGCTGATGAACGCCTGCGTGGCGAGCGGCGTCCCGGCGGCGGCGTTCGCGGCCGACGTGGACTCCCTCTGGATCGACTTCACCAAGGGGCTCGGGGCGCCGATCGGCGCCGTGCTGGCCGGGCCGCGGGACTTCATCGCGGCCGCGCGCCGCTACAAGCAGCTCTTCGGCGGGGCCATGCGGCAGGCGGGAATCGCCGCGGCGGGCTGCCTGTACGCCCTCGACCACCACGTCGACCGGCTGGCGGAGGATCACGAGCACGCCCGCCGGCTGGCCCGCGGGCTGGCCGCCGTCGACGGCGTCGAGGTGCGCGACGCCGTTCCGGAGACCAACATGGTCTTCTTCGACGTGAGCGGGACGGGCCTGAGCAACCGCGAGTTCGTCGACCGGCTGGCCGCGGCCGGGGTGCGGATGAGCGGCGCCGGAGGATGGGTCCGGGCGGTCACCCATCTGGACGTCTCGCGGCGGGACGTCGAACGCGCGCTCGACGCCGTCGGCGATCTGGCTGCCGCCGCGCGGGAGCGGGGAACGGGCCGCGCCTCGTAATCCCGTTGGATCGCGCCGCGCGCCGCGGCGGGCGCGGGTGACGGATTGACGTGCATCAAGGGCGTCGAGGTCGTGTGACGATCTCCCTTGCCGGGGCGGTTCCGCTGGTGTACCGTCGCCTTGATGGACCGTTCCGACCGGACCACGATTCTGCTGTCGGTGGGCGCACTGTGCGTGACCATCATCGGCACGACGTGCTCGACCAACGCGCGCATCGGCGACCTCAACGCCCGCATCGACGACATCAACGCCAACGTCAACGCCCGCATCGACGACCTCCGTGACGATTTCAACGCGCGTATCGATGAACTGCGCGCCGACGTCGCGACTCGCATCGACGACCTGCGCGCCGACGTCGCGACTCGCATCGGCGACCTGCGCGCCGACGTCGCGACTCGCATCGGCGACCTGCGCGCCGATGTCGCGGCGCAATTCGCGGGTGTCAACGCCCGTATCGACGAACTGCGCCATGACGTCCGGGAACCGCGCGCGGGCGCGATCGAGATCGACGCCGGTCGGGCCGAGGCGCCGGACGAGGAGTAGCATGGGATCCGCGGAAAGGCGACGAAGCGTGCGCCGGGAGGAACGCAGGATGACTCATCGACCTCGGACGGTGGCGGTGTTGCTGGCGGCCGCGGCGCTGGCGCCGGTCCCCGCCGCGGCGCAGACGGCCGGCGCCGGTCCCCGCACGCCGTGGGGCCATCCCGAGGCAAGCACGACCAGATCGGCCGGCCGCTGCTGAGCAGCGGCGAGAACCTGACGCTGGTCGAGCGGTTCACGCTGATGGACGAGGACAACCTGATGTACGAGTACACGGTCCGCGATCCTTCCATCTGGACGCGGTCGTGGACCGCCCGGCATCCGATGAAGCGGAACCCGGAGCGGATGTTCGAGTTCGCCTGCCACGAAGGCAACTACGGGATGCACGGCATCATGGCCGGCTCGCGCGCGCAGGAGGCCGCCGCGGACGCCCGGTAGCGCGGGATCGTCGAACGGTGGGCGGCCGTGGCTCGGGCCGGCAACCGCGCCCCGAAGCGCGCGGTAGTGCGCGGCGCCGCTCGCGAACGCGGAGCAGCAGCGGCCCGGCCGGCAGGGCCGGGCTTGCGTTGCCTGCCGGGGACCGCTCCCCGGAGCATCGGCTACGGCGCCGGCTCGATACGCAGCAGTGCGCCGTCGTCGACGTGGTCCGTCAGCACGTAGAGGAAGCCGTCGGGCCCCTCGCGCACCTCGCGGACGCGCTGCCGCAGATCGGTCAGCAGCAGCTCGCGCCGCAGCTCCTCCATCCGCTCGTTGAAGACGATGCGCTGCAGGTGGCCCGTGCCCGGGATGCCGCCCATCTGCAGGGAGCCGACGAACAGGTTGCCCCGCCACGCCGGGAACCGGTCCCCGGTGTAGACCGTCATGCCGGCCGCCGCGATGGCCGGCAGCCACACCACCAGCGGCGACTCGTAGCCCTCGCGGGTCGGATGCGGCGAGACCCGCGCGCCGGGGTAGAGGCGCCCGAAGCTCATCAGCGGCCAGCCGTAGTTGCGCCCCGGCCGCAGGACGTTGAGCTCGTCGCCGCCGTTGGGGCCGTTCTCGTGCTGCCAGACGTCGCCGGTCCCGGGGTGCAGCATGAGGCCCAGCGTGTTGCGATGCCCGATGGTGTAGATCTCCGGCCGGTGGCCCGGCTCGCCCACGAACGGGTTGTCGTCCGGGACCGAGCCGTCGTCGTTCAGGCGCAGGACCTTGCCGCGCAGGATCGAGGGGTCCTGCGGGGCGTCGAGGAGCTCGCCGTCCGGGGACAGGATCCGGCCGCCGGTGGACATGTAGAGCTTGCCGTCGCGGCCGAAGGCGACCCGTCCGTTGAGCCCGGAGTTGCCGTGGTAGGGCGGGGTCACCACCAGGTCCCGCACGTCGCGCAGCGCGCGCCCGTCCAGGCGGCCCCGCGCGAGGGCCGGCGAGCCGCGGCCGTCGGGGTGCCGCTTGGTGTAGGTCAGATAGACCAGCCCGTTGTCGGCGAAGTCGGGGTGCAGGGCCACGTCCATGAGGCCGCCGTTGCCGTCGGTCCGCACCTCCGGCACGCCGGTGACGGGCCGCGGGTCGAGCCGGCCGCCGCGCAGGACGCGCAGCCAGCCGTCGCGCTCGACGATCAGCATCCCGCCGTCCGGCAGGAACGCCAGGGACCACGGATGCGACAGCCCCCGGGCCACGACGCTGACGCGGATCCCGTGCTGTTCGGCGGTGTCGATCACCCACGGGCCGCCGCCCAGCGGCGGGACCGGCACGCCGATGGGTTCCTCGTCCTGCGCGTGGCCGGCCGCGGCCGGCGCGAGCAGCAGCGCCGCCAGAAGTACCGAGCGTCCGAGCTTCATGCCCACCTCCCGCGGGAGCCGGAACCCGGCTCCGTGAAATCGCGTTCCTTCGCTTTCCGTCACTCCAGCGGCAGCAGCGGTTCCACGCCCTCCGGCAGCCGCTGGTCGAAGGCGGCCAGCACGGCCGCGTCGGCCGCGTGGGCGCCCATCAGGCCCACCACGTCCACCAGGTCCCGCACGCCGAACGCCCGCTCGGCGCGCGCGTAGGTCTCGGCGCGGACGTTGTGGTCGCCGAACAGCTCGCGGCCGAAGGCGATCAGGGCCGCGTCCTTCTCCGCCGCGCCGTCGACCGGCCGGCCGCGGCGTATGACGTCGATCAGCTCCGGCTCGACGCCCGCGGCCAGGGCCCGCGGCTCGTTCAGGGTCCAGTCGTACTGCGAGTCGTGCGCGCGCGCCGTCACCAGGACGGCGATTTGCATCGTCCGCCGCCCGACGCGCTCCTCCAGCGTCCCCTGCCCGGCGCCCCAGGCGCGGATGACCCCCGGGCCGATCCCCGACGGCGACAGCATGCGGCCGTGGAGCTCGGCCACCGAGGCGCTGCTGGCCGGGCTCCGCAACGGGAGGCGGCTGCGCGAATCCGGGTGCACGTCGTCCGGGTGCGTGAAGGGCAGCGGCAGCGACTGGCGCCAGCCGGCCGGCATCCGCTGGTTGAACGCGGTCAGCGTGGCCGCCGTGCTCGCGTAGCGCCCCATCACGTCGACGACGTCGACCAGGTTCGTCTTGCCCAGCCGGGCCAGCGCCCGCGCGTAGGTCTCGGATCGCAGCGCCCGCGTGCCGAACAGCTCCCGGCCCAGCTCGACGACGATCTCCTCGCGGGGAGGCAGGCCGGCGGCCGGCTTGCGGTGGCGCACGACGTCGATGGTCTCCTCGTCGAGGCCGACGGCCAGCGCCTCCAGCTCGTGCAGCGCCCACTCGTAGGGCTGATCGTACTCGCGTGCCGTCGTCAGGATCGTCAGCTCGGTCAGCCGCCGCCCCATCGGCGCGGAGAAGCGCAGGCTCGCGCCGGACCCGTGCAGCCGCAGGGCCGCGGCCCCGGCCGGGGCGCCGGCCGGGCTGGCGGCGGCCGCGTCGTACGCCGCGCGCCGCGCCGGGTCGAGCTCTTCGCGGGCTATCGGGGGCAGGCGGCTGCGCGACTCGGGATGGACGTCGTCGGGAAGCTGCCCGGCGTGCGCGGCCCGCGGGCCGATCGACAGGGCCGCGGCCGACGCCAGCGCCGCCGCGGGAAGCCATCGCCTCATGTCCGCCTCCTCGGTCTCTCGAACGGTGGTTGACGGCGAAGGAGGCCATCATACCGTCCCCGGGGTGTGCTAGCGTAGGCGCCGTGCGCGGGCGCCCGGCGTCGGACGGCTCTTCGGCGGCGCGCCGGGGCGCCGTGACCCATCCCACCTCGACCGCCGCGTGGTCGCTCGTCGTGCACCGCGTCACCCGGACGTCGGTGGAGGTCTGGGTCGGCGCCCTCTTTCCGACCCTGAAGATGCCCGGCCGGGCGCGCGTGCGCCTGCTCGACGGCGAGCGCGAGATGCGCGCCCGCCTCGTCCGGCGCGCCGACTGGCGGCGCCCCTTCCGCGGGCTGGACCGGCGCTTCTTCCGCCTCGTGACCTTCCGGGGGCTGGCGCCGGGCCGGGAGTACCGCCTGGTGTTCGAGCGGCGGGTCGAGGCGGACCCGGAGACCGGCGCCGCCCCGGGCTGGCGCCGGCTGCGCGCCGGCCGCTTCCGGACCCTGCCCGACCGCCTGCCGTCGGCGGCCGGCGAGGCGTTCACCATCGGCTTCGGAAGCTGCTTCTACGACCACCGCGACGGCGGCCGGGCCGCCGCGGCCTACAGGAGCCTCTACGAGCGCGGCGGCCCGGCGGCGCGGCCCGACGTGACGATGCTGCTCGGGGACCAGGTGTACCTGGACGTCGGCTTCGACTCGCTGTCGCTCGTCCCCGCCGAGATCCGCGAGCGCGTCGCCGACGACTACGCGCGGCACTGGCAGGCGCTGGGCAGCATCCTCGGCCGCGGCGGCACCTGGATGCTGCCCGACGACCACGAGTACTGGAACGACTACCCGTTCGTCGATTCGCTGCTGCCGACTCTGCTGGCGCTGAAGCTGCCGCACGTGCGGGAGGCGTGGACCCGCGCCGCCCGCGACGGGGTGCGCAACGTCCAGCGTTCGCCGCGGGTCGAGACGTTCGCCGTCGGGGACGACCTGACGGTCTGCCTCGCCGACCTGCGCTCGCACCGCTCGGAGCATGGCTTCCTGCCGCCGCCGGAGTTCCGCCGGTTGCTGTCCTGGGCCCGCCGCCGATCGTGCCCCGGCGTGCTGGTCGCCGCGCAGCCGCTGATCGTGGCCGAGAGCGCCGCCGAGCGGAACCTGCGCAGCTTCCCGGAGCAGTACGCGCGGCTGCTGGCGGCCCTCGCCGCCGCGTCCCACGACGTCGTCGTGCTGAGCGGGGATGTGCACTTCGGCCGCGTCTGCCGGGTTCCCCTCGGTCCCGGCGGGGCGCGGTTGACCGAGGTCGTCTCGTCGCCGCTGTCGAACCTGACGGGTCTGAACGGCCTCGCCACCAACGTGGCCCGGCCGCGTCCGCGGGAGTTCCCGCCGCCGGCCGTCGCGGCCGCGCTGGGCTGGGAGCCCCGGCCGGTCGACTACTTCCGGGACGGCCGCGGCCGCCCCCGGTTCTTCGTCAGCCGCGCGCGGGGGCGCCCGTGGTCGGCCTATCCGCGGAGCCGGACGCGCGAGCACTTCATGACCGCGGGGTTCCGGCGGCTGCCCGGCGGCGGCGTCGAGCTGCGGGTCGAGGCGTGGCTGGCGCGGCGGCGCGCGGGCCGCGAGAACCTGCCGCGGCGGGACTTCCCCGAGCCCTTCCGGCAGGTTCTGCGCTGACGGGCGGGGGAAGGACGCGGCGAGCCCGGGCCGCCGGCAGGCGAGGCAGGCGCCGCCGCGGCCCCCGATACGGTAGGATGAGGAAAGGAGATCGAAATGAGCGAAATGAGCCCGGAGATCATCGCCATCATCACCATCGGCCTCGGCCTGGCCGGTCTGAACCTCCATCTGGCGAGAGAAACGAACCGCCGCTTCGACGACTTCAACCGCCGCTTCGACGACTTCAACCGCCGCTTCGACGACCTGAAGACCGACTTCAACCGCCGCTTCGACGAACTGAAGGCTTACGTCGACCGCCGCTTCGACGACGCCTCGCGGGAGAACAGGGAGGCGCACGCGCACATCGCGGGCAACCTCTCCGAGCTGCGGGCCGACTTCCGGACCGTCATCCCCAGGGCGGCCGCCGAGAAGACCGAGGCGGACTGAACCGCGGACCCGCCGGCCGGCCAGGGGCGCCCGCCCCGCGGACCGGGCCGCCGGCGGTTCGGGACCGGACGACATGCGGGAGACGACCATCCGGGAGCGGCGGGGCGGCGCGGGCGGCCCCTCGAACGGCGAGCCCCACGTCGAGTTCGAGCGCGTCAGCAAGAGCTTCGACGGCGGCGTCCGCGCGGTGCGCGACCTCGACCTGCGGATCCGCCGGGGCGAGTTCCTGACCCTGCTGGGGCCGTCCGGCTCCGGCAAGACCACCTGCCTGATGATGCTCGCCGGCTTCGAGACGCCCACCGCCGGCGTCATCCGCATCGGCGGGCGCGCCGTGCAGCAGGTGCCGGCCCGGCGGCGCGGCATCGGCATGGTGTTCCAGAACTACGCGCTGTTCCCGCACATGACCGTGGGGGAGAACCTGTCGTTCCCGCTGGAGGTGCGCGGCGTCGACCCCGGGCGCCGGGGCGAGCGGGTGCGGCGCGTCCTGCGGCTGGTGCGCCTCGACGGGCTGGAGCGCCGCCGGCCCGCCCAGCTCTCCGGCGGTCAGCAGCAGCGGGTGGCCATCGCCCGCGCCCTGGTCTTCGAGCCCGAGCTGGTGCTGATGGACGAGCCGCTCGGCGCCCTCGACCGGCGCCTGCGCGAGGAGCTGCAGTACGAGATCCGGCGCATCCACCGCGATCTCGGGGTCACCGTCCTGTACGTCACCCACGACCAGCAGGAGGCGCTGGTGATGTCGGACCGCGTGGCCGTCTTCCGGGCCGGGCGCATCGAGCAGATCGCCTCGCCGGAGGCGCTCTACGAGGAGCCGGCCCGCGCCTTCGTGGCCCGCTTCATCGGCGAGAACAACCGCCTCGCGGGCCGCGTGGCGAGCGTCGACGCCGACGGCGTCTGCGCCGTCGACGTCGGCGGGCAGGCGGTGCGGGCGCTGCGGGTCGCGCCCTGCGCCCCGGGCGACGCCGCCACGCTCTCCATCCGTCCCGAGCGGGTGGCCGTCGCGCCCGAGCCGGGGCTCTACACCAACGAGTTCGACGCCGGCATCGAGGACATCACCTTCCTCGGCGACCACCTGCGGCTGCGCCTCGCGGTCTTCGGCCGGACGGACTTCGTCGTCAAGATCCCCAACATGGCCGGCCACGGGGCGGTGGTCGCGGGCGACCGCATCCGCGTCGGCTGGACGCCCACCGACTGCCGGGTGCTGGACGCCGGCGACGACGAGGGGGCGCCGTGACCGGCGGCCGGCGGACGCGCGGCGCGGCGCCGGCCGCGGTCCTGCTGGCGGCGGCCCTGCCGGCCGCCGACTGCGCCCCGGCCGGCCCGTCGCTGACCGTCGTCTCCTGGGGCGGCTCCTACGGGCAGGCCATCGAGCGGGCGTACCTGGAGCCGTTCGCCGCCGCCACCGGCATCGAGGTGCGGGTGGACGACTACAACGGCGGGCTGGCCCAGATCCGCGCGCAGGTCGAGACCGGCAACGTCCACTGGGACGTCGTCGACGTCGAGATGGTCGACGCGGTGGCCGGCTGCGACGAGGGCATCCTGGAGCCGATCGACGCCGCGCGGCTCGCGCCGGCGGCGGACGGCGTCCCGGCGGTCGACGACTTCCTGCCCGACACCCTGCAGGAGTGCGGCGTCGGCATGCTGTTCTACTCCACCGTCTACGCCTACAACGCCGAGCGGCTGACGGGCGAGGCCCCCGCCTCCATCGAGGACTTCTTCGACCTCGAGCGCTTCCCGGGCCGCCGCGGCATGCGCCGGTCGCCGTTCGTCAACCTGGAGTTCGCCCTGCTCGCCGACGGCGTGCCCGCGGACGAGGTCTACGCCGTGCTCGACGCCCCCGGCGGGCTCGACCGCGCCTTCCGCAAGCTCGACGCCGTCAAGGACCAGGTGGTCTGGTGGGAGGCGGGGGCGCAGCCGCCGCAGATGCTCGCCGACGGCGAAGTGGCCATGAGCACCGCCTACAACGGCCGCATCTTCAACGCGCAGGTGATCGAGGGCCAGCCGTTCGTCATCGTCTGGGACGGGCAGGTGCTCGACGTGGGCCCCATCGCCGTCGTCGCCGGCACGCCGGACCTCGAGCCGGCCCTGCGGCTGGTGGAGTTCGCCACCCGCGCGAGCTCGATGGCCGCCGTCGGCCGCTACATCGCCTACAGCCCGGTGCGCCGCTCCGGCCTGCCGCTCATCGGCCGGCACGCCGACGCGGGCGTCGACATGAACCCCCACATGCCCACTTTCCCGGCGCACGCGCGCCGCGCCCTGCAGAACGACTGGCGGTGGTGGAGCGACAACCTCGACGAGGTCAACGAGCGTTTCAGCGCATGGCTGGCCCGCTGACCCGGCCGCCGTTGCGGGCCGCCGGGCTGGTCCTGCCGCTGGCCGCCTTCATCGGCGTGACGTTCGCCGCGCCGCTGGCGGCGATGCTGCTGCGCAGCGTCCACGACCCGGTGGTGGCCGACGCGCTGCCCGAGACGCTCGCGCTGCTGCGGGAGTGGGACGGCGAGTCCGACCCCGGCGAGGCGGTCTACGCGGCCATGGCCCGCGAGCTCGCGCGGGCGCGCGGGGAGCGGACCATCGGCCGGGTGGCCAGCCGCGTCAACCGCGTCCGCGGGGGGCTGCGCAGCGTCCTCGTGCGCAGCGGGCGGCGCCTGCGGGAGGTCGAGGCGGGGCCGTGGCGGGCGGCGCTCCTCGACGTCGACGCCGACTGGGGCGACCCGCGCACGTGGCGCGCCGTCCGCGACGCCGGCGACCGCTTCACGGCGCGGCACTACCTGAACGCGGTCGACCTGCGGCGGCTGCCGGACGGCTCCGTCGCCCCGCGGCCGCCGGAGCGGCGCATCTACCTGCGGCTGTTCGGGCGCACCTTCCTGGTCAGCCTCGGCGTCACCGCGCTGTGCCTGCTGCTGGGCTACCCGCTGGCCTACCGCATCGCGCACGCGCCGCCGGGCCGGGCCGGGCTGCTGCTGGCCCTGGTGCTGGTGCCGTTCTGGACGTCGCTGCTGGTGCGCACCACCTCGTGGATCGTGCTGCTGCAGACGCAGGGCGTGGTCAACGACCTGCTGGTGGCCCTCGGCCTGATCGGCGAGGACGGCCGGCTGGCGATGATCTACAACCTGACCGGCACGGTGGTGGCGATGACCCACGTGTTGCTGCCGTTCATGGTCCTGCCCCTCTATTCGGTGATGCGCGCCATCCCGGCGCAGCAGATGCGCGCCGCCGAGTCGCTGGGGGCCAGCTTCCCGCTGGCCTTCCGGCGCGTCTGGTGGCCGCAGTCGCTGGCCGGCGTGGGGGCCGGGTCGCTGCTGGTGTTCATCCTGGCCGTCGGCTACTACGTCACCCCGGCGCTGGTCGGGGGCCAGAGCGGGCAGCTCATCTCGAACTTCATCGCCTGGCACATGCAGACCTCGCTGAACTGGGGCCTGGCCGGCGCGCTGGGCGCCATCCTGCTGTTCTTCGTCGCCGGGCTGTACCTGCTCTACGACCGGCTGGTCGGCGTGGAGCGGATGAGGCTGGGATGAGCTTCGCCGACGCCGCCGCGCGGCTCGGGGCCGGGCGCGCCGCCCACCGCCTGCTGTGCGGGCTGATCTTCACGTTCCTGCTGGCGCCGATCCTGGTGATCGTGCCGCTGGGCTTCAACGCCGAGCCGTACTTCACCTTCACCGAGGGCATGCTGCGCCTCGACCCCGAGGCCTGGTCGCTGCGCTGGTACCGCCAGGTGCTCGGCGACGCGGAGTGGGCGCGGGCGCTCGCCAACAGCCTGGCGATCGGCGCCGCGGCCACGCTGCTGGCGACGGTCCTCGGCACGCTGGCCGCGCTGGGGCTGGCCAGCCCGGCCATGCCGGCCCGGCGCCTCGTGACGGGCCTGCTCATCTCGCCGATGGTCACGCCGCTCATCATCTCGGCCGCGGGCATGTTCTTCTTCTATTCCACGCTCGGGCTGTCGCAGACCCACCTGGGGCTGATCCTGGCCCACGCCGCGCTCGGCGCGCCGTTCGTGGTCATCACCGTCGGCGCCACGCTCTCGGCCTTCGACGCGAACCTGACGCGGGCCGCGGCCAGCCTCGGCGCGGGGCCGCTGACCACCTTCCGCCGCGTGCAGCTTCCGCTGATCGCCCCCGGCGTCGTCTCCGGCGCCCTCTTCGCCTTCGCCACGTCGTTCGACGAGGTGGTGGTGGTGCTGTTCATGGCCGGCGAGGGCCAGCGCACCATCCCGCGCCAGATGTGGGCCGGCATCCGCGAGCAGATCAGCCCCGCGATGCTCGCCGTGGCGACCTTCCTCATCGTCTTCGCGGTGCTGCTGCTGTGCGCCGTCGAGTGGCTGCGCCGGCGGTCGGGGCGTCCGGCGGGGGCGTGAGCGCCGGGCCGGGTCCGGCGCGTCCGGGTCCGGCGCGTCCGGCGTCCCCGCGGCGGGCGGTGTCCCGACGGCCGGCGAGCTGCCGCGGGCGCTGGCGCCGGGTGCGCCGCTGCCCTGACGGCGGCGCGTCCGGCGGCAGGCGCCCCGACTCCATGCCGGGCCGCCGGCCGTGGTATCGTGAAGGTCGGATGTTCGACACCCACGCGGTCGCCCGGACCCTGACCGAGGCCGACCTCACGCCGGCCCAGGCCGACGCCATCACCGACGCGGTGCGGCTGGCCGCCGAGCACGACGCCGCGGCCGTCGACGTCGAGACGCTGGCCACGAAGTCGGACCTCGCCGGCGTCGAGGCTGCTCTGAAGTCGGACGTTGCCGCCGTGCAGTCGGACCTCGCCGGCGTCGAGTCCTCTCTGAAGTCGGAGATCGCCGCGGTCCACACCGAGTTGAAGACGGACGTCGCGTCTCTGAAGTCGGACCTCGCCGGGGTCGAGTCCTCTCTGAAGTCGGAGATCGCCGCGGTCCACACCGAGTTGAAGACGGACGTCGCGTCTCTGAAGTCGGACGTTGCCGCCGTCCAGGCGAGCGTCACCGCGCTCGAAGCGCGCCTGGGCGCCGAGATCGCCGGCCTCCAGCGCGAGATGGAGTCGGCCGCTCCGAAGTCGGACCTCGCCGCGGTCCACGCCGAGCTGAAGTCGGACATCGCGGCTTTGAAGTCGGACATCGCGGCTTTGAAGTCGGACATGGCCGGCGTGAAGTCGGACATGGCCGGCCTCGAAGCGCGGCTGAAGTCGGACCTCCGCGCCGAGATCAGCGCGCATGAAACCCGGCTCGTCAAGTGGATGGTCGGGGTCGGCGTCGGCGTAGCGGGTCTGGTGGTCGCGGCGTTGCGTCTGCTCGGCCCGGGGGCCGCGCCGTAGAACGGCTCGGACCCCCGCGGGGCCGGCCGGGCGATTTTGCCGGCCCGTGGTATCGTGAAGGTCCGATGTTCGACACCCACGCTGTCGCCCGTTCGCCGACCGACGCCGGCCTCGATCAGGAGCAGGGAACATGAGCTATCTGCGGACGCAGGACCGCCCTGGCGACTTCGTGGTGTGGTTCATGCTCGGGATGGTGACGCTCGGCATCTACCCCGTGTGGTGGATTTTCTGGAACCTGATAGCGCTCTACCGCGGGACCTGCTACGGCGGGGCGGCGGCAGCCGGGGGAGTGTCGTTGCGGCGGACGACAGCCCTCGAGTCGGACGCCCTCGAATCGGACCCTGCCCTCAAATCGAACGTCAGCGTCCTCGAAGCGCGCATGGGCGCCGAGATCACCATGCTCGAACTCCGGCTGGTCAGGTGGATCGTCGGGACCGGCTTGGCTGTCGCGGGATTGGTGGTCGCGGCGTTGCTGCTGCTCGGCTGAGGCGCGCCGGCCCGGGGGCGACGTTCCCGGTGTCCCCGTGGCGGCGTGCGGCGTCCCGGCTGTCCCGACTGTCGCGCGGCCGCCGTTCTCGAAATGCCATGATTGCGCGCGATTATGGGCGGTAGAGAGGAATTTTTCGGCGCGCGTCCGTCCGGCCGACCTGCGCCCCCTGCGCGCTTCGCCGCGGACTACCCGAAGCGCGGGTGCGGCTGGCCTGTCTCGGCGGCGAGCGCCTGCGGATCGACGGCGTCGAGTGCCTGCCGGCCGGCGAGCTGCCGCGGGCGCTGGCGCCGGGTGCGCCGCGGCCCTGACGGCGGCGCGGCCGGCGGCCGGCGCCCCGACTCCATGCCGGGCCGCCGGCCGTGGTATCGTGAAGGTCGCATGTTCGACACCCACGCGGTCGCCCGGACCCTGACCGAGGCCGACCTGACGCCGGCCCAGGCGGACGCCATCACCGACGCGGTGCGGCTGGCCGCCGAGCACGACGCCGCCGCCCTCGACGTCGAGACGCTGGCGACGAAGTCGGACGTCGCCGCCGTGAAGTCGGATCTCGCCGCGGTCGAGGCTGCTCTGAAGTCGGACGTCGCCGCGGTCGAGGCGTGCGTGCGCGCCGACGTGGCCGCGCTCGAACTCCGGCTGATCAAGTGGATGGTCGGGACCGGCGTCGGCGTCGCGGGCCTGGTGGTCGCGGCGTTGCGTCTGCTCGGCCCGGGGGCCGCGCCGTAGCCCGGCTCGGACCCCCGCGGGTCCGGTGGGCGCCGGGCGGAGCTGGCAGGCGACGATTGGCGCGCCACGCCCGCCGGCGTCGGCGGCCCGGGTGGCCGGCGGCGGCCGGCGTCCCCGATTCCGGCTCGGCCTCCGGGCCGGGCCGCGCCCGGCGCCGCGAAAAAAACGGCGGCCGGGCCTGCAGGGGCGGTCCCGAAGGGCCGAAACACCCTGTTGAGCCGCAAGATCCACAGGGAAGGCAGGATTCGTGAGCAGCAGCAACCACCGCGCCGCCGGCCGCCCCGCGCGGGCGGAGCGCTGTCGCGCGGCCGTCCGTCCCGGGCCGGCGGAGCGCCGCCGCGGCGCGTCGCCGCGTCCGCGCGCGGGCGCCGCGGCCGGTCCCTCCGCGGCGCCCGCGGCAGGGGCCGCGGCGGCGCGGGCCGGCCGTTGCGCGCCGCGGCGGGCCGGCGGGCGAAAAAAAGCCGCTCGCCTTGCTTGCAAGGGCGTGCGCCTTGTGGTAGTCTTGCGCGCCGTGGAGGTCGGTTTCCATGTTGGCGGGTTGTACAGGCTCCCCGTGCGCCGACGCGCGCGGGGCCGGCGGGTGTCCGTTGAGGCGGGTTCGAGCCGTCGAGGCGTTCGCCGTGTTGTCAGCTTCTCCAATACCGCGCGCCTGTCCTGGAAGCCGGAATCGGTCAGTCGGCCAGCGATGGCCACGGGCTCGCTGAGCGGCGGGCCGAATACTGCTTCTTCTGCAGGGAGGGAGGCGACGTGAGGGAGACTCTGGCATCAACGTTCATCGGTTCATTCTGGAGGAAGGGAATGACGAGCACACGGCGTTCACTCACGGTTCTCGGCGTGCTGCTGGCGGTGCTGGCGGCGTCCACGGGCATCGCGCAGGCGCAGACGGGGACTCCTTCGGTTCCCGCCCAGCCGGCGGTGGCGACGTACGGATACGGCGGGATTCGCGTGACCATCGAGGCAGGCAGCAACACCGCCCCCACGGACCAGTACGACATCCGCTACGAGAAGGTGGAGTCCGGCACCGATTTCCCCGGTGAGAACGACGTCATCGTTCCCGTCGGGGTGAACAAGGTGTACGACCTCACGGGCCTGGACCACGGCACGCGCTACCTCATCGCCGCGCGCTCGAAGCGGGCGGGCGAGGACAACTCGGCCTGGTCCACCTCCATCGGTCTCGCGACCCTCACGGCTCCCGCCCTGGGCAGGGTCATGGGGGTGAAGGTGACGGCGATGGACAAGGGCGCGATGGCCACGTGGACCGCGATCGCCGACGTCACGGGCGCGCCCATCGGCCGCTACGAGTGGCGGGCCACCACCACCGCGTCCGGCGGCTCGAACGGATTCGTCGCCGGCACGGAGACGGAGGCGATGATCACGGGCCTGACGAACGGCGTCGAGTACACCGTGAGCGTTCGGGCGTGGGGCACCCTGAACGACGCGGTGGACACAAACCGGGGCGCGGGCCCGTGGTCCGAGGGCATGAAGGTCACCCCGATGATGGGCGCTGGCGACGGTGACGATGACGAGGACGAGGAGCCCATGCCCACGCCGGCGGTGCCGCTGGCCGGCGTCCTGGCGCTCTTCGCGGGTCTGCTCGCCGCAGCCCGGGCGCGTCTGCGCCGCCGGTAGGCAGCGCGCGGATTCGTCGGCAACGTCCGGCGCTTCGATTGCGGCCGGCGTCTCGCCCTTCGCGGCGGGGGGCCGGCCGCTCGTTTTTTGTGAAGCGGAGGAATCGGGACATGCAGCGGGAGAAGAAGGGAAGCGGGAGGGACGGAGCGGGCGCGGCCTCGGCGCCGGCGCCCGGGGCGGCCGGCGGTTCGGCCGCGCCCGCGGGGGCGGCCGGCGGAGACGGCATGCTCCGCTTCACGCTCACCATCGGCGCCTGGTTCGTCGGCCTGTTCGGCCTGATGCGCCTGCCGTGGGTCGAACGCAACCTGCTGACCCCCTTCGCGGAAGTGCAGCAGGAGGTGGCCGACCAGCTCACCGGCTCCCCGTCCGACCTGGTCTACGCCGACGCGAGTTGCAGCGGCGGCGACCCGATGGCGCTGTGCATGGGGGCCATCTTCGCGTTCCCGGCCACCTGGGGCGCGCGGCTGCGCGGCGTCGCGGCGGGCCTGACCCTGATCACCGCGGTGAACGTGGTGCGCATCGGCAACCTCCGGGTGATCGCCGAGAACCGGCCGCTGCTCGACCTGCTGCACAACTACGTCTGGCCCGCCGTCCTGATCCTCGTCTCGGCCCTCTTCGTCTACGTCTGGATGGGCCGCCAGGGGTTCGCCGCGTCCGGCGGGCGTCCGGCGGGCGGGATCGGCGCGGCGGGCGGCGGCGCGGCGGCGGCCGGCGGCCTGGTCCTCGCCGGCCGGGCGCGGCGCTTCGCGCTGCTGTCGGTGCTGCTGGTGGCCGCCTACTTCGCCACCGCCCCGTTCTTCTACGACAGCCCGGCGGTCGACGTCATCGCGGGCTGGATCGCGCTCGCCGGCGGCGCGATCCTGGCCGCGGCGGGCACGGCCACGTACGTGACGGGGGCGGTCATCCGCTCGGACCACGGCGCGTTCATCGTCACCCAGGAGTGCATCTTCACGCCGCTCATCCCGCTGTACCTCGCCGGCGCGTTCGCCGCGCCCCTCGGCCGCCGCTCGCGGGCCGCGGCGCTGATCGCCACGCCGTTCGTCTTCTTCGGCCTCGGCGTCGCGCGCCTGCTGGTGCTGGCCGTCCCGGCCGCGGTCGTCGGCTCGTACGTGGTCGCCATCCACGCCTTCTCGCAGACCCTGGTCGCGGTCCTGCTGGTCGCCGCCGCGGCGTTCTGGACGGCCGGCGGCGGCCGGCGGGCGGCCGCCCGGACGGCCCTCGCGGTGGGCGTCGGCGCCGTGGCCGCCTTCGCCGCCGCCCCGGTTCTCGGCGCCGTCGTCGGCGGGGCCGCCGAGGCGCTGCGGGCGGCGGCCGGGCACGCCGGCCACCGCTTCGCGGACGAGCAGGGCGCCTGGGCCATTCTGCCGGCCTTCCAGGTCGGGCTGTTCGCGGCCCTGTGGGTCGCCTGCGCCGGCGGCCGCCGCGGCTGGCGCCGGGCGCTGGCCGGCCTCGCCGGCGTGGTCCTGGCGCAGGCCGTCCTGGGCGCGCCGGTGGACGAGCTGGCCCACCACTACGGCTTCGACCCCCACGTGGGCCTGCTCCGCGGCTGGGCCCTGGCGCTTCCCGCCGCCGCCGTCTGGTGGCTGCTGGTCCGCCCCGCGCCCCGCGCCCGCGCGTCCGCGGCTCCGGCCGCCCCGTCCCCCGCGCGCGCGGCCGGCGGGCCGGCGGGCGCCGCCCCCGCGCGCCCGGCCCCGCAGGCCGGCTGACCGAGGCGGCCGCTGGAGACGGGGGCGTTTCGCCTCCCGCCCGCCCCGTCCCGTCCCGGCGCGCGCGTCCCCGCAGGCCGGCTGACCGAGGCGGTCGCTGGAGACGGCGTTTTTGCCTCCCGCCCGCCCCGTCCCGGCGCGCGCGTCCGGCCGCCCGAGTCCCCCACCCCGGTCGGTCGGCGCGCGGCCCGTGGAACGGCCGATCCCGGGTCGGCTCGCGTTTCGCTGGAAGTTTCGTCTCCGCGGGCGATGGTCGGCGCCGCTCCTGTTCCAGGGTTGCGTTTTCCGCGCATTCACCCTCGTCACGCGCTAGAATCGTCTTGAAGGGAGGCGGAAACATGCGATCGGTCACAGACGAGTTGACGGTGGATCGCGACGATGGCGGTGACGTGGTCAGGATCGAGGGTCGCGTCGAGTGGCGGGTCGTTCCGGCCGAAGGCGGCCGCTGCGTCGGTGTCTGCGACTCGCTGAACCTGACGCTGGAAGCCGGCACCTGGCCGGAGATGGTGACCGAGGTGGCCGACGCGACGAAGTGGCTGCTCGCGGACTTGTGCGCGGACGGGGATCTGGATCGGTTCCTCGCGGACCGCGGCTGGGCCGTCCACGGCCGTCCACATCCCGGCGCGACGTTCGACATCCCGATCTACGTGCTCCCGGCAGGGGCGGATTCTCATGATCCCGCGGTCGCGGCTGGTTGAAGAGCTCCGCGGCCGCGGGTACACGTTCAAGGCGGAAACCCGAGCGTGCCTGGTCTACAAGCAACGCGGCGGGACCAACCGCATCATGGTCCCGAGGACCAAAACGGTCACCGAAACGTACGTCAAGTCGGCTTTCGCCCAGGCCGGGGCGTCGCCCGAAGAGACGGCCGCATTCATCGCGTCGTGTCGCCAGGAAACTCCGTGACGGATTTACCGGAGCGCCGCGAAGGAGCGGTCGGCAAGCGGTTCACGGATGCACCGGGCGATTTCGCCGTTCCCGCGAAGGTGGCCATCCGCATGGGCGCGTACGTCGCGATGGTCTACTTGAGCGTGACGATTCCATCGCGTAGACTGCCGACCAGGAGACGGCCCTGACTCTGGAGTAAAGACCCCGGTCGCACCGCTGATCGGCTTCGACGAAACGGGTCGGCGGACCACCGGTTCAGGGGGAGCATGATGGACGCGCAGGAGCAACTCGCCGTCGCCCGGTTGTGCCTGGGTCTCGCCCTCGTCGCGTTCGCGTTGGTCTGCATGCGTCGGCGGACGAACGTCGACCGCTACCGGGAGAACCTGTTCACGCTGCGGGACGAACTCTTCGACTACATGTGGAAGAAGGACGTCCCCTTCGATCTTCCCGCGTACCGTCTGATGCGCGCGTTCCTCAACGGCGCCATCCGGTGCGCCGGCGCGCTCACGCCGACGACGTTCGTCGTGGGCATGTTCGCGATCCGGCGCGGCGCGCCCGCGCCCGCGCTTTCCGCGGCGCTCGACGAGATCGAAGACCCGGACGTCCGCGAACGCTTCCGGCGGACTCGCCGCGACTTCGTCGACGTCTCCCTGGTGTTCCTCGGGCCGATCGGGGTGCTCGTCCGGTGGGCCGTCAAGCTCGGCCGCTTCCAGCGCGCCTTGCGGGTGCAGGTCGACCGGTGGATCGGCGCGCTCGCGGTCGTCGGCAGCGACGACTCCGTTGCGCGGCCGCTCCTCGCGGGCCGTCGAGCGCGTCTCCTGTTCCGGCGGTAGGGACCGGACGCCGCCGGCATCTTCCACTCGATGAAGGAGGCCGAGACCATGCTGGCCATCGCAACGATCGTCGTGTCCGTCGTCGTGCTCGGGTACGTCAGCCTGCGATTCTACAGAGCGGTCGAGCTGCTGAAGATCAAGACGACCGAGGGCGTCAACGACCACGACAGGGCCCGAGTGGCGTTCCGTGAACTGCTGGACGAGGCGGACAGCGGCATGATCCTGTACGACGACGGCAACTCGATGGAGGGGTCCATCTACGAGGATCGGGCCGTGGTCGACGCGATTCGGCGGAAGCTCGACGAGAATCCCCGTTTCACGATGGAGTGCATGTTCAGCTCCCCCGACGAGACGCTGTTCCGGAAAGAACTGGGGAACGCCCCCCGGATCACCATCACGCGGAGGAAGGGCGCCCGGAGCAGCGTGCACTACAGGATCATCGACGGCGGCCGGAAGGCTCACGTGTCGCGCCACGCGCTCGGCCAGGAGAGGCGGCGCTTCAGGATCGTCGACGCCACGGAAGTGAGCCAGAGCGCGCGGGACGTCGCGCTCGGTGATCTTTTCACCGATTTCCGCGAGCATCATGCTTGAACCGGCGGCGGCAGGGAGCGGCGATCCCTTCGCCCCGGCGCAGTTGTACGTGCTGCTGGGAATCACCATAGCCACGCTGGGGTGGCTGTGGCCGAAGCAAAATGACGGCGCGGGCGTGACGACGGGCCGGCTGATGGTCTGCGGGGCGCTCGTCGTTGGGGAAATCCTGCACTTGATCGCCAACAACGCAACCGAGATTCCCGAGGCCGTCAACGTGACTGCGCACGTATTCCTGCTCCTGTTCTACGCGGGGGTGACGGTCGAAATGCTGTTCAGCTACAGCGCTCGACAGAGCAAAATGGGCGTACTTCCGGCATCCGACGAGGTGGATCCACGAGGAAACCGGGTCGACTGAAGGAAGTCGACTCCGCCGAAGTAGAGCGGCCGTGCGGGATCGGCGGGAGGCGGGGTTTCAGTCCGCGCCGTCACCGGCGCCGGTCTTGCGGTCCAGCAGGTGCGCCGTCAGCATCCGGACGTCCTGCTTCACGTCCCGGACGTCCTGCTTCACGTCCCGGACGTCCTGCTTCACGCCGTCGATTTCCTTGGTCAACTGCTGCTTCACGCCGTCGATTTCCCTGGTCGACTGCTGCTTCGCGCCGTCGATTTCCCTGGTCAACTGCTGCTTCACGCCGTCGACGTTCCTGGTGATGGCGGCGTGCGCGGCGGCGTTCTCCGCCCGGGTCGACTCCAGCCTGACGATCAGCCAGGCCAGGGCGACCAGCATGCCCACGCCGACCACGGGGCCGTCGAGCGCCAGCAGCCGGAGGAGGTCACTCATTCAGGCATCGTACCACGCCTCCCGGGCGCCCGTCGACGCCCGGCGGCCGCGGGGGCCGGACGCCCCACGGCGCGCCCGGCCGCGGCGGATCACCCGTCCGAGGCGAGTGGCGACGTCGGGCGAACGGCGCCGGCGCGGCCGTGCCTGTACAGGGTTTTCGCCGCCGCCGCGGCGCCGGAGCCCCGAAGGCGGCCGTCCCGTTTCAAGGCAGGCGTCCGTCGCGAGTGATAGACTGAAGACCCGCCCGCGTTCGCGCCACGTCGGTGCGGACCCGGCGGTCGGACTGCATCATGGCCCAACGGGAGTTGCTGCGGCTTCGGCGCGTCGTCGTGGACGGACTGTTCGGCATCTACGACCACGACTTCCACCTCAATCTCGACCACCGCGTCACTCTCCTGCACGGCCCGAACGGCGTGGGGAAGACGGTCGTTCTCGGGATGATCGACTCTCTGCTCCGGAAGAACTTCGACTATTTTCAGGGTTTTCCGTTCTCGCGTTTCCGCCTGGAGTTTCATGACGGCAGCGCCGTCGACCTGGAGCCGACGGGCGAGGAATCCAGCGGCGACGGGCACTTCCTGCTGAAGCTGTCACGGCCGGGTGAAGAAGATCGTTCGGCGACCGTCCGCCGCGTGTCCCGGGCCGGCCGGATCGCCGCGGAAATCGACTTCCTGCATTCGCATCCGGAGCTCTCCCGGACGTGGATCGACATGCGTGACGGCGAAGTGCTCGACGCCGAGGAAGTGGTGTCCCGATATGCCGCTCTCGTGGCGGAACAGGATGAAGCGAAGTGGTTCGGGGATTTCCTCGAGAACGCGCGGACTCACTTCATCAAGGAGCAGCGTCTGATGCGGGTGGACTGGAGTTCCATCTGGCGCATGCCTCGCATGAGAACGTCGCGGCGCAGCAAGCCGATCACCTCCGCGGTGAATGAATGCAGCGAGCACTTCCGGAAGCGGATCGCGGAGACCCTCGTCCGGTATGGACGGAAATCTCAGACTCTCGATCAGACGTTCCCGCAGCGATTGATTTCCGCGACGGACGAGATGGAGATCGACGATCTCAAGCAACGGATGTCCGATCTGGATCACAGGACGAAGGAGCTGCGGGAGATCGGAATTCTGGACGAAATTCAAATTCCCACGCACCCGTTTCCCGTTGACAGCCTGGGCAGGATGGACGCGACTCGGATCCGCGTCATGACGCTCTACGTCCGCGACACGGAACAGAAACTCCAGGTACTGGACGATCTGGCGAAACGCGTCCGTCTCCTCCTGGAGCACGTGAACCAGAAGTACCGGCACAAGACGATCGAGCCGGATCGCGAACACGGCTTCGTCGCCAAGAGCGACAAGGGCCAGCCGTTGCCCCTGCAATCCCTTTCGTCGGGAGAGCAACAGGAACTCGTGCTGCATTACGACCTGCTGTTCCGGGTTTCGCCGAACACGATCGTGCTGCTCGACGAACCCGAGCTCTCCCTCCACGTGGCCTGGCAGAAGCGGTTCCTCCCCGACCTGCTGAAGATCGTGGAGCTGTCGAACTTCGACGCGCTGGTCGCCACCCATTCGCCGTACGTCGTCGGCGACCGGGACGACCTGATGGTCGGTCTGGGGGACCCCCGCTGAATGCCGAGAGACCACAAGGATCCCGGAACGATAGCCGCCGAGATCAAAATGATGCGCTCGGCGCATTCGGGCGCGTTCCTGGTCGTCGAGGGCGCTTCGGACGCGCGGTTCTGGCGGCCGAGGCGGCGCGGGGACTGCGAGATCGTGGACGGCGAGGGCAAGCAGAACGTCGTCCGGGGCGTCCGGCGGCTCGACGCGGAGAGCGTCGGCGGCGTCCTGGGGATCGTGGACGACGATTACGACAGCCTGACGGGCGTGGACGTTCACGGGCAACGTGGTGAGGACGGACGCTCACGACCTGGAGTGCCTTCTTTGCCGTTCGTCCGCCCTGGACAAGGTCCTCGCGGAATACGGTGACGCGTCGAAGATCAAGCGGTTCGAGACGAACGAAGGCGTGGACGTTCGCGGCGCGTTGCTGGAGCGCGCGCTGGTGTTCGGACGTCTGAGGCTGGCCGCCGCGCTCCACGATCTCGACCTGGACGGCTCCGCGATCCGCGTGCCGCGTTTCGTCGATGAAAAAACGTGGACGGTCGACGGCGACGGGCTGGTTCGCGCGGCGGCCGGGGACGGTTCGCCGTCGGCGGTGAAGCGGTGCGTCGCCCGGTTGCCGAGCGCGGATCCGTGGCGTGTCGTCCGGGGGCACGACGTGGTGGAAATCCTGAAGACAGGCCTTCGCCATGTGGTCGGCGGCGTCGGGACCAGCGTCGGCAACGAGCAGATCCCCGTTTCACGATGGAGTGCATGTTCAGCTCCCCCGACGAGACGCTGTTCCGGAAAGAACTGGGGAACGCCCCCCGGATCACCATCACGCGGAGGAAGGGCGCCCGGAGCAGCGTGCACTACAGGATCATCGACGGCGGCCGGAAGGCTCACGTGTCGCGCCACGCGCTCGGCCAGGAGAGGCGGCGCTTCAGGATCGTCGACGCCACGGAAGTGAGCCAGAGCGCGCGGGACGTCGCGCTCGGTGATCTTTTCACCGATTTCCGCGGGCATCATGCTTGAACCGGCGGCGGCGAGCAGCGGCGATCCCTTCGCCCCGGCGCAGTTGTACGTGCTGCTGGGAATCACCAACCGGCGTCGGGCGGCGGCGCCGCCGTTCCCTGACGTCGGGCGGGCCGGTGCGCCGGCAGGCGGTTCAGATGGCGGGCCAGCGCCTTGAGGCTGGCGAGGTTGTGGACGGGGAGGAAGTCGTCGATGGACGGCAGCGCCGCCTGCATGCCGCGCGTCAGGGGCACGTAGTCGGGCGAGCCGAGCAGCGGGTTCAGCCAGACGAGCCGGTGGCAGGAGCGCTGGAGGCGCGCGATCTCCGCCCGCAGGCGGTCCGGGTCGCCGCGGTCCCAGCCGTCGGACATCAGCAGCGCGACCGGCCCCTGCCCGCGGACCCGGCGCGCCCACTCGACGTTGAACGTCCGCAGCGCGTCGCCGATGCGGGTGCCGCCGCCGAAGTCGGCGATCGTGCGCGGCAGGCCGGGCACGGCGGCCTCGGCCTTGCGCGCGGCGAGCTGGCGGGTGATGCGCGTCAGGCGCGTCGCGAAGACGAACGACTCGACGCGCCCCGTCCGTCCGCCGCCGGCCAGCGCGTGCACGAAGTGGAGCAGCATCCGGCTGTAGCGCTCCATCGAGCCGCTGACGTCGCACAGCAGGATCAGCGGCCGCCGTCTGGTCCTGCGCCGCCGCCGCGGCAGGTGGAGCAGCTCGCCGCCGTAGCGCATGTTGGCCCGCACGGCGCGGCGCAGGTCCGGCGCGGGTCCCGGGCCGGCCTTCCAGCGCCGGGACACGCGCCGGCCGGGATCCCAGCGCAGGTCGGCCATCATCCGCTCCGCCGCGGCCAGCTCGTCCGCGGTGAAGTGCTCGAAGTCCTTCGCGTGGAGCGCCTCGCGGTCGCTGTAGCTGAGCACCGCCATCCGTTCCACCCGGTAGCCGGCCCGCCGCCGCGCGCCTTCGCCCGCCGCGTCGGATTCCGGCGCCTCCGATTCGTACTCCGGCGCCCCCGAGCGGCGCTTCTCGCCCATCGCGCTCAGGTCCTTCTCGGTCCAGTCGCCGTGCGGGCGCCGCCAGAACACGCGGAACGCCTCGTCGAAGGCGGCCAGATCCTCGGCGCGGTGGATGAGCAGGCCGCGGAGCGTGTGGTGGAAGTGCGTCCGCCGCCCGACGTCGACGTGCGTCAGCGCCGCGGCCGCCTCGCGCGCCCGCCCGGCCTGCACGTCGAGCCCCAGGCGGCGCAGCAACCGCGTGAAGTGCAGCAGGTTGTGGAGGAGGAAGGACACGGCCGCGCGCATCTCCGGGCGCGGAGATCGAAGTCAGTGGCCGCCGGTTACGAGTTCCTCGATCGGGAGTCCCATCGCGGCGGCCAGTTTGCGAATGACCTCGATCTTCGGAGCCAGGGCCGCGGTCTCCAGCCTTTCGATGGTGGCTTCGTCCAATTCACTTCGCTCGGCCAGGTCCCGCCGGGACAGGCGGGACCGGCATCGGAGACCGCGCAGGCGCATCGCGAAGACGGCCTGTTCCTGCCGGGCGGTTTCGGCGCTCCTTTTCCGGTGTTCCGGATCTCCGAAGTGCCTGGCGAAGTCCCAGGGAATTTCGGACACGCGCCCGTCCCGGGTCCTGACGATCAGTTCGTACGGGTCGTCGATCTCCATGGAAAGCACGTCGGACCGCGCCTGTACTTCCTTGATCTCCTTCCAGGGCACGATGGACACCAGACCGTCCGCGAACGAGACGCGCAGCCCTTCGGCCGATGACTCGACGCCGGTCATCATCCGTTCCGCCGTGTCCGTTTCGGCAACCCGGGTGGTCATGTAGTCCTTCTTTTGGCCCGCCGCCGCGGCCCGTGGCGGCGGGCCAGGGGCCTCGTTCGCCGTCCGGTTACAGCCGGGGATCCGCCGGCTCGGTCTCCAGGGCCAGCACGCCGAGGGCGGCCTGGTGCACGTTCCGCAGCGGCCGCCGTTCGACGAACTGCGTCAGCCCGTGGATCCCCAGCGCGAACTCGCGCAGCGCGCGCCATGCTTTCGAGCGCACCGACCGCTTTCGCAGCCGCGCGAGGTTCCGCGCGGTCGTGTACTCCGGCCCGTAGATGATCCGCAGGTACTCGCGTCCCCGGCACTTGATCGCCGGGGTCACCGGTTCCCGCTTCCCGCCGCGCGTCGTGTGCGCGACGAACCCGGCAGGCTTGACGACCATGCCTTCGCCGCCGGCCGCCGTGCGCTCGGTCCACCACCGTGTAGCTCTCTCGACGGCCTCCGCGCCGTCGGCGGCGTCCATGTCGACGTGCTGCTCGTCCGTCCTGAACAGCACGTCGTCGTCCCGATCGATCAGCGCGTCGATCTCGGCCATGTGCCAGGCGTGCGGCTTCGTCGCCGCGTGCACCGCGCCCTCGGTGGCGAGCAGGTGGAACGGCGCGATCCGCAAGTCCCGGACGGACCGTACGGGCCAGTTGTAGCGCCGGTAGGCGAGCTCGTACGCCCGTGTCATCTCCAGCCGCGCGCGGTAGTCGGCCAGCAGGTCCCCGTGCGCGCCGTCGCGCTTCGCGGCCGTCGTCAGCGCTTCGACGGCGGCGCTCAGACCGAGTTCTCCCGCGGTCGCGGCGCGCGTGTACCGGTGCTCGATCAGCTTCTCGCCTTTCGCCGACCACGGCATGATCTCGCAGTCGAAGCACGCCCATCCGGTCTCGTGCCGCCGCCAGAAGCCGGCGGCGTTCATCGCGCCGCGGAACGTCCCCAGCACCTCGGCCTCGGTTTCGCGGTCGTCGAAGAACGGCCGGCCGGTCCGCGTGTAGATGCGCCCGCCGTGCGCGTCTTCCTCCCGGAACCCGAACCGGGCCGCCGCGTCGGCGTCGTCTCGCGTCACGACGACGATCGCCCGCGACCCCATGTGCTTCTCCTGGCACACGAGCTTCGTGACCCCTTTCTCCCGGTAGAAGCCGAACGCCTCGGCGGGCCGTTCGAGCAGGTCGCCGTCCGGCGCGGCTTCGCACGGCGCCATCGTCGGCGGCAGGTGGATCAGCCAGCGCGGATCGACGCCCGAGCGCGTCAGGACGTCGAACGCCGCGCCCGCGTGCTCGGCCGGTATCGTCACCGGCCGTTCGAGCAACCCGGTCTCGATGAACAACCGCTTGTTCTCTTCCGCCGGCCCGATCAGGTCCGCGACGTCGAGCAGGCCGGGGTCTCCTCCGGCGGCGTCCGCCGCGTCCCGACGCTCGCCGAGCGGCGTCCTCGGCGTCGCGTACGTCTCCTTCGCCGGGACGGAGACGATCTCGCCGCCCGGATACCGCAGCGCGCTCAGCTTGCCGCCGAAGGCGCAGCCGGTGTCGATGCGCAGCGTCGAGTTCTCCCACTTCGGTTCGGCCACCGGGTCGTGGCCGTAGACGATTCGGGGCCCCGGCCTGTAGTCCTTCACCCAGCCGTACGTCCGGACCTTGAAGCCGTCCTCGGTCTTCTCGTCGTTCGTCTCGCCGTACAGGCAGAACTCCCGGACTTCTCCCGACGCGCGGTTCATCAGGTCCTCGCGTATCGCCGCGTGGGTCACGACCAGCTTGCCCTCGTCGAGCACGTAGTGCGACGCCATGCCGTTCAGGAACTCGCGCGTCCGCGTTCCGAACTCGTCGTCCTCGCTGTCGAGCTTCGCCTTCGTCTCTTCGAGGCCGTCGGCGATCTTCACGTTTCGGCCGGCGAGCAGCCGCGCGAGCTTGTCGTCGTGGTTCCCCCGCACGGCCAGCGCGTCGCCGGCGGTGACCATGTTCATGACGATCGTCAGCACGCCGGCCGGGTCCGGCCCGCGGTCGACGAGGTCGCCGACGAACACCGCGGTCGTATCGTCCGGTGGGATGAACCGCCGGCGCCGGTCCCGTGCGGACGGCTGGTAGCCGAGCTCCGTCAGCAGCGCTTCGAGCTCCGCGCGGCATCCGTGGACGTCCCCGATCACGTCGATTCGGCCGGTCACGTCCCGCCGGTCGCAGGCGAGTCGTTCCCGGACGACCTCCGTCCCGGTCACCTCGACGGGCGTCGTCAGCTTCACGCGCCGGCGGTAGCCTTCGCGCGCCAGGTTCTTCACCGTCTGGCGCAAGGACCGCGCGTGCCGGCGGATGACGTGTTCCGGCCGCGGTTCCTCCCGCTCGGCGTTGTGCCGCCGACACGTCCTTTCGCCGACGTCGAAGACCACCGCGACGGTCTGCGCGTGGTGGTCCCGCGCGATCGTGGTGAACTTCGCGCGGTCGTTGCGGTGCAGGTTCGTCGCGTCGATCACGGTCAGCCGGCGGCGCTTCAGCCGCGTGGCGGCGATCGCCTGCATCGTCGCGAAGGCGTCGTCGGTCGTCGTGGCCGAGCGGTCGTCGTCGCCGACGACGCCGCGGTAGAAGTCCGACGACAGGATCTCGGTCGGCTTGAAATGCTTCCTGGCGAACGTCGTCTTGCCCGACCCGCTCGGGCCGATCAGCATGACGAGCGCGAAGTCGGGAATGGTTGTCCGCATCTGGTCGGGTCTTCCCGTGTCGGCTCGCCGTTCAGCGGTTCGATCCACGCCATCCACGCCTGACGCCGCCGACGTGGCGTCAGGTCCGTCGGCTGAACACGGCCGTCAGCGTCGGCCGGCCGTGCGTGTCGTGCGCCGGCCCGATGCCGCCCGGCGTCACGGTGTATCCGTAGCGGCCGGTGACCGCGGCCGTCCAGGCCCGGAACTCGTTCCGGGTCCACTCGAAACGGTGGTCGCGGTGCCGCAACCCGTTCGGCCGCGGCTTGTCGAACGTCCGGTTGTACTCCCGGTTCGGCGTTGTGAGCACCACCGCGCCCGGCCGGGCATGTCCGAACAGCGCCTTCTCGAACATCGGCAGCCGCGCCGGTTCGACGTGCTCGACGACTTCGACCAGCACCGCGGCGTCGTACCCGTTCAACCGCCGGTCCCGGCAGATCAGCGACGACTGGATCAGCTTGACCTGCCCGCGGCGCGCCGCGGGCAGGCGGTCGGGCCGGATGCGCCGGCGGGCGCGCATCAGCGCGTACGGCGAGCTCTCGGCGCCCACGACCTCGGTGAAACTCGTCTCGCCGATCAGCTTTTCGAGAAGCCGGCCCTCGCCGCAGCCGAGGTCGACCACCCGGTGCGCGCCGATCTCGCGCAACTTCTCGACCACCCACGCGTGGCGCTGCTCGTGCAGATTCGCGAGAGTCGGCGTCTTCTCGACGTCGAGCGTCTCTTCGTCGACGGTCTCGTCCGTCTCCGCCTCGGTCACTGCCGTTCCGAGGCGCGCGTCGGCGTCGTCGGTCAGCGACTTGCGATGTCCGAGGTAGCGTTTGACGATCAGGTTGCGCTCGGGATGATCTTCGAGCCAGCCTGCGCCCCGTTCGAGCAGCTTCTTCGTCTCGGCCTCGCCGACGTAGTAGTGCTTGTGGTCGTCGAGCACCGGCAGCAGCACGTAGATCTGCGTCAGCAGGCGCGCGAGGGTCGTCGTGGCGGTCAGCCGGACGTCGCGGTGCCGGCAGAAGTCGGGGTCGAGGTCGCCGCACGACGTTTCGACCTCGTACCCGAGCGGTCCGAACAGCCGCTCGATCAGGTCGTCGCCGCCGCACGGCGCCGCGGCGATTCTCGCTTCGAGCGCCAGCGGCGTCTTCGCCAGCTCGGGGCGCTCCTTCGAGCGCCCGGCCATCGCTTCGCGCAGCGTCCGGACCATCGCGACCGACAGCAGCGACGTCGAGGCGTACGGCCGGTCGTTGACGTAGTCGGAGAGGAACCGTCCCTTGCCCCGCACGGCTCCGACGGCGTCGACGTCGAGCAGCAGGGCGGCCGTGCAGCGGTCCTCCCGCGCCTCGGGGTAGAAGACGTGCGCCTTGCCGAAGGCCAGCTCGAACGTCTGCGGCCGCGCCGGGTTCTTGTGCAGCAGGTACCCGACGTCGGTCGCCGGGCGGTGGGTGGTCGTGATCGTCAGGATCATCTCCGGCGTCTCCGGTGCTCGCCGTCCGGTCCATCGTCGTGGTTCCGTCGCGGACTCGACGACCGGCCGTCGCCGACCCGCGCCGCCGGCGGCCGCCCGTCGCGGCGCGTCATGGTTCGGACTCGGACTTCGGATCGCCGCCCGCCCGTCCGTTTCCGCCGCCGCCGCGGACCGTTGCGGACCCGGCGCGCCGCGCCCCGGGCGTCTTCGCCCGGTTCAGCATCTGCTGGATCCGCTCGCCGCGGACGTTCTGCATGTCCTCCTGCGTCTTGAGGACGATGCCCAGCGTGCGGTCGATGGTCGCCGCGTCGAGCTCCCGCCGGTCGAGGGCCACGAGCGCCGCCACCCAGTCGAGGGTCTCCGACACGCCGGTCACCTTGTAGAGGTCGGCCTGCCGCAGCTCCTGCACGAAGCCGGTCACCTGCTCGGCGAGCGCGGCCGGGGCCTCCGGCACCCGGGCGGTGACGATCCGCAGCTCCTTCTCGAAGCTCGGGTAGTCGATCCAGGCGTAGACGCAACGGCGTTTCAGGGCGTCGTGCAGCTCGCGGGTGCGGTTGGACGTGATGACGACGACGGGCGGGGCCGCGGCCTTGATCGTGCCCAGCTCGGGGATCGTGATCTGGAAGTCGGAGAGCAGTTCCAGCAGGTAGCCCTCGAACTCCTCGTCCGCGCGGTCGAGCTCGTCGATGAGCAGCACCGGCGGGCGTTCCCGGCCGTCCCGCAACGCCTGCAGCAGCGGGCGCTCGATCAGGAAGTCGGGGCCGAACAGCTCCCGCGCCCGGGCGCGGCGGTCGCCCGTCGGCTCGCCGGCCGCCTCGCCGAGGCGGATCTCGATCAACTGCCGCGCGTAGTTCCACTCGTAGACGGCGTGCGTGACGTCGAGCCCCTCGTAGCACTGCAGCCGGATCAGCTCGGCGCCGAGGGCGGCCGACAGCACCTTGGCGACCTCGGTCTTGCCGACGCCCGCCTCGCCTTCGAGCAGCAGCGGCCGGCGCAGCTTCAGCGCGAGATAGACGGCCGTGGCGAGCCCGTCGTCGGCGACGTAGCGGTGTTCCGCGAGAAGCCGTCCGAGGTCGTCGATGGACGCGGGCGTGGAGGGCGGCATGGTCCGTTTTTCCGAGCGTCAATGATATCAAATTCGGTGACAGTCTGATATATCATGCGGGGGGAAGCGCGCAGGGGGGAGGACCCATGCGAAAAACGAGTGTCGACGTCGACGACCGCCTGCTCGATCAGGTGCGGGCCGTGCTCGGCACGTCGTCGATCAAGGAGACGATTGACGGCGCGCTGCGCGAAGTCCTGCGCGCCGAGGCGCGCCGCCGCGAGATCAGGGCGCTCGCGGTCATGGACGGGCTGGATCTGGCCGACGAGAAGGTGATGGCCAGGGCGTGGCGGTCCTGATCCGGGCCTCCTTCCCGAGGCATGCCCTATCTGCTCGACAAGAGCGCGCTGGCCCGCATGGGACACCCGCGCGTCCAGGCGCGGGTCGCGCCCGTCATCGCGGCCGGCGAGGCGGCCACGTGTCCGATCGTCGAACTCGAAGTGCTGTACTCGACGCGCAATCGAGACGATCACGCGCGTACCCGCGCCCGCCGCCGACTCGCGTATCGCAACGTCGAATTGACGCGTGCGATCTTCGAACGGGCCGTCGACGTGCAGGGGCTGCTCGCCGCCCGCGGACGGCACCGCCTGCCGATACCGGACCTGATCATCGCGGCGGCGGCCGAGTCGGCCGGCATGACGGTGCTGCACTACGACGCGGACTTCGACACCATCGCCGCCGTCACCCGTCAGCGGACGGAGTGGGTGGCGCCGCGGGGTTCGCTGTGAGGGACGCCGGGCGCGCCTACCCGCCGGCGCGGCCGGCCGCGGCTTCCAGCGCGCGCCGGACGTAGACGGGCGCGACCGCCTTGCGGTACTCGGCCGACGCGAAGACGTCGCCGAGCAGGTCGTCGCCGAGGTCTTCGCTCACCGCGGCGGCCGCGGCGGCGAAAGTCTCGGCCGCGGGCGGCCGCTCCCGCAGCGCCGCCTCGACCGCGCCGCAGCGCACGGGCTTCGGCACGAGGCCGCCGACGGCCACCGCCGCGTCGGTGCAGACGGCCTCCTTCGGCTCGCCCTTGATCCGGGCCATCCAGCCGCCGCCCGTCGTGCCGATGCCCAGCGACACGGCGACGCCGATGACCGCGTAGCGCGAGGCCGGGTGCGAGAACTTGACGTAGGCGCCGCCGCGGCCGGCGGCCGACGGCACGCGGACGGACGTGAGCAGCTCGCCGTCGCCGAGCGCCGTCGTCATCATGCCGGTGAAGAAGTCGGCCGCGGCGACCGAACGTTCGCCGTCCGGACCGCTCACGTCGAGCGTCGCGCCGAGCGCCGCGAGCACCGGGGGCAGGTCCGACGCCGGGTCGGCGTGCGCGACGTTGCCGCCGATGGTGCCGCGGTTGCGGACCGCGGGGTCGCCGATCAGGCCGGCGGCCTCGGCCAGCGCCGCGGCGTGCGCGCGGACCGCGTCCGACGCCGCGATCTCCGCGTGCGTGGTCAGCGCGCCGATGCGCAGGCCGCCGCCGTCGGCCGAGACGCCGCGCAGCTCCGCGATGCGTCCCACGTCGACGACCGCGGGCGGCTCGGCGAGGCGCAGCTTGAGCAGCGGGATCAGGCTGTGGCCGCCGGCGAGGATCTTCGCGCCGGGGTGCGCGGCGAGCAGCCGCCCGGCCTCGGCCACCGAACCCGCGCGGTAGTAGTCGAAATCGGCAGCGAACATGGCTCAGCTCCCCTTCGCTTCCCGGATGGCGCGCCACACCCGCTCGGGTGTGAACGGCATGTCCACGCGCTCGACGCCGAGCGGCCGCAGCGCGTCCATCACGGCGTTGTAGACCGCCGCCGTGGACGCGATCGTGCCCGCCTCGCCGATGCCCTTCACGCCCAGCGGGTGGTGCGGCGAGCGCGTGACGGTGGAGATGACGTCGAGCTCCGGCAGCCCGTCGGCGCGCGGCAGAGCGTAGTCGAGCATCGAGCCGGTGAGGAGCTGGCCGCTCTCGTCGTAGACCGCGCCTTCCCAGAGCGCCTGGCCGACGCCCTGCACGATGCCGCCGTGCACCTGCCCCTCCACGATGACGGGGTTGATCTGCGGCCCGCAGTCGTCGAGCGCCGTGTAGCCGGTCAGCTCGACGTGGCCGGTGTTCGTATCCACCTCGACCACCGCCAGGTGGGCGCCGTAGGGGAAGACGAAGTTGGGCGGGTCGTAGAAGGTCGTCGCCTCGAGGCCGGCCTCCATGCCCTCCGGCAGGTTCCAGGCGACGTTGGCCATCAGGGCGACGTCCTGGATGGTCTTCGCCTTGTCGGGCGATCCCTTGACGAAGAACTTGCCGTCCGCGTAGTCCATGTCCTCGGCCGAGGCCTCGAGCAGGTGCGCGGCGAGCACCTTCGCCTTGTCGCGGATCTTGCGCACGGCCAGGGCCAGGGCGGCGCCGCCGACGGCCGTCGTGCGGCTGCCGTAGGTGCCCCAGCCCATCGGGGTCGAGTCGGTGTCGCCGTGGAAGATCTTCACGTCGCCGGCGTCGACGCCGATCTCGTCGGCGACGATCTGCGCGAAGGTCGTCTCTTCGCCCTGCCCGTGCGGCGATGCGCCGATGAAGACGTGCACCTTGCCGGTCGGGTGGAAGCGGACGATGGCGCTCTCCCACAGCCCGCCCTGGAAGCCGATGGCCCCGGCCACCTGCGACGGCCCCAGACCGCAGATCTCGACGTAGGAGGAAAGGCCGAGGCCCATGCGCCGGCCGTTGTTCGACGGCCCCGCCTTCTGCTTCTCGCGCAGCGCCGCGTAGCCGGTGCGCTCGAGCAGCTTGTCGAGCGCGCCGGGGTAGTCGCCGCTGTCGTAGTTCAGGGTGGTGACCACCTCGTGGCCGTCGTCGAACTTCGGGATGAAGTTCTTCCGCCGGACGTCGGCCGGGTCCATGTCCAGCTCGTGGGCGAGCATGTCGATGACCCGCTCCAGCATGAAGGTCGCTTCCGGCCGCCCCGCGCCGCGGTACGCCTCCACCGGCACGCCGTTGGTGTAGACGCCGTAGACGTCCTCCTTCAGGGCCGGAATCGTGTAGCAGCCCGACAGCATCAGGCCGTGCAGGATGGTCGGGATGCCGGGGGCGGCGGTCGACAGGTACGCGCCCATCCCGGCGTGCACGGTGCAGCGCAGGCCGGTGATCTTCCCGTCCTTCGTGGCCGCGAGCTCGACGTCCTGGACGTGGTCGCGGCCGTGCGTCGTCGCCTGGTAGTTCTCGCTTCGGGTCTCGATCCACTTGACCGGCCGCCCCAGCTTCTTCGAGCAGAACACCGTGATGAAGTCGGCCGGGTAGGCGGCGATCTTGCTGCCGAAGCCGCCGCCGACCTCCGGGGCGATGACGCGCAGCTTGTCCTCCGGCACGCCGGTGACGACCGAGCAGAGGAAGCGGACGATGTGCGGGTTCTGGGTGGTGTTCCACAGCGTCAGCTCGCCCGTCGCCCGGTTGTACTGCGCCACCGCGCCGCGCGGCTCCATGGCGTTGGGGATCAACCGCTGCTGGCGGATCCGCTCCCTGACCACGACCCCGCCGGCCTCGGCCTCGGCGAACGCCGCGTCGACGTCGCCGCCGCCGGCCACCACCCAGTGGAACGCCTGGTTGCCGGGCACCTCGTCGCCGGCGACGTCCTTGTCGTGCAGCTTCGGCGCGTCCGGCCGGGCCGCCTCCTCGGGGTCGATGACGGCCGGCAGCGGCTCGTAGTCGACCTCGATCAGCGCGCGCGCGTCCTCGGCGAGGGCCGCGCTCTCGGCCACCACCGCGGCCACGACGTCGCCGGTGTAGCGCACCACGTCCCTGGCGATGCACGGATAGGGCGCGACCTTCAGTTCCGAGTCGGGGAGCAGCCAGGCGCAGGGCATCGGCTGCAGGGCGCCCTCGACGTCGGCCCCGGTGTAGACGGCGAGCACGCCCTCGGCTTCCCGGGCCTTCCGCGTGTCGACGCGGGTGATGCGGGCGTGCGCGTGGCTGCTGCGGAGCATCGCCGCGTGCGCCATCCCGGGCAGCGTGACGTCGTGCGTGTAGGCCGCGCTGCCGGTGATGAGGCGCGGGTCTTCGCGGCGGCGGATTCCGGAGCCGAAGATTCTGCTGCTCATGGCCGTCCTCCCGACCCGTCCGCGGCGGCCGTCGTTTCGGCCGCGTCGCGCACGGCGCGCACGATGTTCTGGTAGCCGGTGCAGCGGCAGACGTTGCCTTCGAGCCCGTGGCGGATCTCGGCGTCGCTCGGCGACGGGTTCGTCCGCAGCAGCTCGTGCGACGCCAGGATCATGCCCGGCGTGCAGAATCCGCACTGCAGGCCGTGCTTGTTCCAGAAGCTCTCCTGGAGGGCGTGCAGCTTCTCGCCGTCGGCCAGCCCTTCGATCGTCGTGACGCGCGCGCCGTCGGCCTGCGCCGCCAGCATCGTGCAGGACTTGGCCGACACGCCGTCGACCAGCACCGTGCACGAGCCGCACTGGCTCGTGTCGCAGCCGATCTTCGTCCCGGTGAGCTCGGCGGCGTCTCGCAGGAAGTGGACCAGGAGCAGCCGGGGCTCGACCTCGCGTTCGAGGAGCCGGCCGTTGACCGTGATGCGGACGGGGACTTTCACGCGCACCTCCCAGGGGAGCGGCATTATAGCGTTCGCGGGCGCCCCCCCGCCACCGCTGACCGCGCGCGGTCAGCGGTCCACGGACTCCAGCCCCGGCCCGAACGCCGAGAGGCCGCCCGCCACGTCGGGGTGGGGCGTCAGGCCGAGCAGGTGGGCGAGGAGCGGGTAGACGTCCACCGCGCGCACCGCGGGCAGCGCGGCGCCGGCGGCGATGCCCGGACCCGCGGCCAAGAAGATGCCGTGCATCTCCGGCAGGGTCGGGTCCCAGCCGTGCATCCCGGCCGGCGGCGGGGCGTCGGGGTCGATCCGCACCAGGCCGAGTCCGTGCGGCACGACCAGGACGTCGCCGAGCCGCGGGTTCCCGCCCGCCTTCAGGCGCGGCGGGAGGTCTTCCCGCAGGTAGGCGCGCGCATGGACCAGCCGCGCGTTGAGCCGATCGCGCAGCGCGCGGGCGCGGGCCGCGTCGCCGACGTGCGCGCTGACCGCGGGACCGATCCCCACCAGGCGCACGCCCCGCGGGTCCATCACGTCCGCGAGCACGGTGGTCCGTTCCGGGTCCGGCGCGGCCATGCCGTGGTCGGAGACCACGACCAGTACCACGCGGTCGGCGTGGGGCAGCGCGTCGACGCCCTCCATCAACCGTCCGAGCAGCGCGTCGGCGGCCCGCACGCTCCTGCGCGTCTCCGGGTGGCCGGGGCCTCGCCGGTGTCCGGCGCCGTCCACCAGCGAGAAGTAGAGGGTCACCAGGTGCGGCCGTTCGGCCGGCGGCAGGGCCAGCCAGGCCAGGACCTGCTCGACCCGCTCCCGGTTCGGCACGCGCCCGTCGTACGGCCGCCAGTGGCTGGGGCGCACGCCGCCGACGTCGGCCTCGGTTCCGGGGAAGAAGAACGCCGCCGTGACCAGGCCCCGGGTCTCCGCGGTGACCCAGATCGGCTCGCCGCCCCACCAGCTCCCGTCCTGCTTGTCCGCGTCGCGGCGATAGCTGAACTCCGCCCCGCGCGCCGGGTCGAAGAAGCGGTTGGCGACGATGCCGTGGGCTTCCGGATGCAGGCCGGTGGCTATCGAGTAGTGCGCCGGGAAGGTCAGCGACGGAAAGACGCTCACCAGAGCCGCCGCGCGCATCCCGCGGGCCGCGAGCCGCTCGAAGTGCGGCGTGTCGCCGCGGTCGAGGTAGGCGGGATGAAAGCCGTCGAACGAGACGAGGACGACGTACGGGAGCGATTCGGCGGCGGACCGGTTGACGCCGCCGGTTCCGGCCGCCTGCCCGGACGGCTCCGCCGCGGCCCGCGGCCCGGCGTGCGCCGCGGGGTCCGGCCCGGCGTGCGCCGCCGCCCCGCAGGCGGCGACCCAGAGGGCGGTGAGCAGAACCGCCCGCGCGCCCCGCGGACCGCGCGGGGTTCGGCGCCGGCGGCGGGTGGGGTGAGTGACGGGGCTCGAACCCGCGACCTCCGGAGCCACAGTCCGGCGCTCTACCAACTGAGCTACACTCACCACGAGATCGGCGCCGCGAAGCGCGCGGCTCGCACTCGGCGCAAACGAGTCATTCTAGCATCCCGCCCGTCACTACGTCCGGGCCGGCCGCGGTTCCCCGCGCGCGGGTGGGAACTTACGTATCGCCGGCGGAATCAACCGATACGCCTCGGGGTTCCCCCGCGCGCGGGCGGGAACTTACAATAGGCCCATGCCGAAGACAGGCGATTCCGCGAGCGGCCCCGCCCGGCCGACGGTCCGGCTCGGCGAAGACGCCGTCGCCGGCGCGCGCGTCCTGGTCGAGGCGTTCCGCCTGACCACCGACGGCAGCGACGCCGGGCGCATCCTCGCCGGCATCCTGGACGGCCTGGTGTCGCTCGTCGACCACGACGCGGCCGCCATCTACGTCGTCGACCGGCTCGGCGCGCGCGTATCGCACAGCCTCGCCCGCGGCTGCGTCAATCCCGTGCCGGTCGACATGACGGCGCCGTTCGAGCGGCACGGGGTCGTGGGCCGCGCCCTGGCCAGCGGCGAACCGGTCTCGCTGCACGATCAGCCGGCCGCGCGCGAGGGGCGCGAGCGGGCCCGTTCCCGCCTGATCGTGCCGCTCGTCGGCTCCCGCGGCCGGGTGCGGGGGGCGCTCGACCTCTGGTCGGACCGCCCGTCCGGCTACGACGAGGAGGCCGCCGCGCTGGTCGGCGTCTACGCGTCGGGCGTCGCCGCGACCATCGAGAACGCCCGGCTCATCGCCGAGGTGCGCGACAAGCGCCGTCTCGACAGCGACCTCGCGCTGGCGCGCCACGTGATGGAGGACCTGCTGCCGCGGGTCACCCCGGCGCTGGCCGGGTTCGACATCGCGGGAGCGCACGAGTCGTCGCTCGCCGTGGGCGGCGACTACTACGAGTTCATCCCCCTGCCGGAGGACCGCTGGGGCGTGGTGATCGCCGACGTCGTGGGCAAGGGCATCGCCGCGGCCCTGCTGGTGGCCGCCATCCGGGCCTCCATCGCCTCGCTGGTCGGCCACGAGCTGGCCGTGCGCGCGATCATGCGGCGCGCGAACCGCTTCTTTCACGAGTCGGTCGAGGAGGGGCGCTACGTCACGCTCTTCTACATGGTGCTCGACGTTCCGGCGAGGAGCCTGCTCTACGTCAACGCCGGCCACGTCCCGCCCGTGCTGGTGCGCGCGAACGGAGAGGTCGATCTGCTGGAGGAGGGCGGCGTGCCGCTCGGCCTGTTCGAGTCGCCGCGCTACTTCGAGGGGCACGCGACCCTGGCCCCGGGAGACGTCCTCGGCCTGTACACGGACGGCATCGTGGAGCAGACGAATCCCGAGGGCGAGGAGTACGGCAACTCGCGGCTCATCACGACGCTGCGGGAGGCGGGAGACGCCGGCGCGACCGAGCTGTGCAGCCGCGTGATGCAGGACGTGCACCGCTTCGGTTCAGGCCGGCAGACCGACGACCGCACGCTGCTGGTCATCCGCTCGAACCCCGACGGGCAGGGCCGGCCCTCGCCGTCCTAGCGAGCCGGCAGCCCGCGTCAGAACTCCAGCTCGAACCCGCCCACCGGAAGCAGGCCCCACTGCCCCACGCGACGCGGGCGATCGTCGTCCGCGTCCCAGTAGTAGCGGAAGACGTTGTCGCGGTTGTAGGCGTTGAGCACGCTGAAGAAGCTGATCACGGTGAAGCGCCGGGTGTGCCGGCGGTGGTCGAAGCGCAGGTCGAGCCGGTGGTAGGCCGCGTGGCGTTCGGTGTTGACCCGCTCGCGCCGCACGACGCCGGCGCCCGCCCGCGCCGACAGCAGCGGGTCGAAGGGCGAGTACGGCCGGCCGCCGGCGTACCGCCACCGGCCGCTGAACTCGAAGCGCTCGGAGGGGCGGAAGCCGACGACGAGCGACGCGACGTGGCGGTGGTCGAAGGTCCGGTCGCGGGCGACTCCCGCCAGGTCCTTGTAGCGGGACACCGACCAGGCGTAGCTCGCCAGCCCGTAGACGTCGCGGGCGAGCTTCTTGCGCACCAGCGCCTCCACGCCGTGCGACCGCGCCCGCCCGCCGCCCACCAGACGGCCGGGCGCCGGGGTCCGGAAGTCGGCGAACCGGTCGACCACCAGGACGGTCGGATCGTCCGGGTCGAACGGCAGGCCGCGGTAGTCCTTGCGGTACGCCTCCACGCTCAGCAGCGTGCTCGGCGTCAGGCGCCGGCGCGCGCCAGCGACGAAGTGATCGGCGCGCTGGCTCTCCAGGCGCCGGTTGTCCGGGTGCTGGACGAGGAGCCAGGCCGGCAGCGCCTGGCGGTAGACGCCGGCCGCCGCCGTCAGCGTCGTGCGCGGGCCGAGGTCGTACGCCAGCCCGAGGCGCGGCGACCAGGCCCCCTGCCCGTTGATCGAGAAGTGGTCGAAGCGGCCGCCGAGCGTGGCGGTCAGGCGCGGGCCGAGGGACCGCTCCAGCGAGGCGAAGACGCCCGTCTTGTAGCCGCTCAGCGCCGCGCGCACGTCGAGCGGATCGTCGCGCGTGCCGACCGGCGTGCGGTCGGGCCGGCTGAACACGTCGAAGTCGCCGAACGTCCGCCGCGCCGTCAGGCCCCAGGCCAGCGCGGTCCCGGCGCGGGGCCGCCAGCGCCAGTTGCTGCGCAGCACCACCTCCCGCTCGCTCGAGTCGTTGTCGAACAGCACCCGCGCCGGGCCGCCGCGCCCCTCGGTGACGCGCACGCCGTGGTCCGCGCGGGTGTGGGCGACCGACGTCTCGGCGTATCCGTCGGCGCTCCAGAGCCAGCGCCAGTCGAGCCCGCCGACGTACTGCCGGGCGCGGGAGACGACGTCCCTGCCCGGCTGGTCCTCCGGCTCGAGGTCGATGGCGTCGAAGCCGCCCAGGCCGAGCACCCGGATCCGATGCGCGGGGCTTGCGTCCCAGGTCGCCTTGCCCTGCACGTCGCTGTAGCGGGGGACGGCGTCCCCGGTGCCGACGGCCCCTAGCAGGCCGGCGAGGAGCTCGAGATAGCTGCGCCGCGCCGACACCACCCACGACCCGCGTCCGCCCGCCAGCGGCCCTTCGAGCAGGAGGCCGGCGCCGGCCATGCTGGTGGAGACCTCGCCGGCGAACCCGTCGCGGCTGCCCTCGCGCTGGTGGACGACCAGCACCGACGAGAGCCGGTCGCCGTGCTCGGCCGGGAAGCCGCCGGACGAGAAGCTGACGTCGGCGATCAGGTCGGTGTTCAGCAGTCCGATGACGCCGCCGGACGCTCCCTGCATCGGGAAGTGGTTGACGTTGGGGATCTCGACGTTGTCGACGACGGTGAGGTTCTCGGCGGGGCTGCCGCCGCGCACGATCAGGTCGTTGCGCGCGTCGGTGGCCATGCCCACGCCCGGCAGCGCCTGCAGCATGCGGCTGACGTCGCCCGCCGCGCCGGGCGCGCGCCGGACCTCCTCGAAGGTGAAAGCCACCGTGCTGACCGCCTCCTCCTCGGGCGCGGAGAAGTAGTCGGCGCCGACGTCGACGACCTCGCGCAGGCTCGGCGCCGCCGCGTCGAGATCGACCGCCAGCGCCGTGACGCGGCCCGGCCGGACCGTGACGTCGTGCAGGATCGCCGACTCGTAGCCGAGCAGCACCACCTGCAGGCGGTGCAGTCCCGGCGGCGCGCCGGCCACCGCGAAGCGGCCGTCGGCGCCCGTGACCGCGGTCAGGGCGTGATCGAGGACCACCACGGCGGCCCCGGCCAGCGGCCGGCGGGTGGCGGCGTCGAGGACCTGCCCGCGGATGCCGCCCGCGCGCGCCGTCTCCTGCGCCGAGGCGGGGAAGGCGGCCGCGGCGGCCAGCATCGCGAGGGCGACGCCGGCGGCCCGCGGCGTCGCGGCGGCGTGTCCGGCGGGCCTCATGGTCAGGGATCGCGCGGGACGGGCTCGGAATCCCTGACGCCGGGCGGGCGGCCGACCGGGAGTCCACGCCGTAACGGCGCGGACTCCCGCGGGACCGGTTGGGCGCCGAGCGGAGCCGCCAGGCGACGATTGGCGGGCCTAGTCCTCTTCGCCTTCGAGGGCGCCGGCCAGAATCACCGCCATCGAGTAGTTGCCCTCGTGGCAGGCGTACTCGAAGACGGGGTCCGGGTTCCTCTGCATCGGGACTTCGTACTTCCAGGGGGACGTCCAGGTGCCCGGGTCGTCCACCGTCACCTCGTACAGCAGCACGCCGGGCGACTCCCGGGTGAAGCGCTCGGTGAGCCGCAGGTCGGCGGTGGCGCCGCCGCGCATGAAGCTGGTCTCGCGCAGGAAGTTGACGGTCTCCACGACGAGCGTTTCGCCCTCCCAGCGCCCGCGCGATTCGCCGGCCCACTGCCGCAGGCCGGTGACCGGCCGGCCGTCGAGCGGGATGACGCGCGGGTTGTGGTTCATCTCGTTGTAGAGGACCACCGCGTCGGGCGTCTGGAAGAGCTGCACGTTGTTGTTGTAGCCGCCCGGCGTCATCGGCGGCCCGGCGTTGAAGCCGACGATGCAGCGCACCTGCAGCCCGTTGGCGCCGAGGTCCTCGACCCAGCCGCCCGGCGTCGGCTGGTGCGGCCCGGTGTTCCGGCGCGCCTCGGCCAGCGCGTCCCGCCGGGCCCGCGCTTCGTCCGTCAACGGCGGGATCCGGCCGTCGGGCGGGTCCGTCACCAGCGACGTGCGGTGGGTGGAGACGGCCGACGTGCCGCGGTCGAACCAGAAGTTGTTGTACGACCCGGGCGCCCCGTCGATGCCCCGGTCCACGTTGCCGGTCGGGTCCGCTTCCGTGCGCCGGGCGGGGCGGGCGGCCAGCTCGGCATTGCGGTCGAGGGCCGCGCGCTCGAGGGCGGCCGCCTCGTCGGCGGTCAGGAACTCCTGGTCCGCGCGGTCCTCCGGACGCTCCATCGGCGTGATGGTGCGGAAGTCCCAGACCCCCTGCAGGTCGGGGTGGCCCCACGGCGTGGGGGGCGCGCCGCCCTGCGCCGCAACGGAAACCGGCGCCACGAGCGCCGCGAGCGCGAATGTGCCTGCGAACTGTCGGCTCACCATATCGACCTCCCCGCGGAAACGACCTCTCGAAGTCCTGCGCCGATTCGCGGACAATAGCACACGGTCGAGGCTGAGTCTCCGCGGTACCGGGCGCAGCCCGCGGAACGGGACAGGATCGGGACTCGTGACCGCCCGTGAGCACTTCCCGCGGCAGTTGGGGGCTTGCGAGAGAAGGGTCGCCGAGATCGACCGCGAGGGCGCTCGGCTTCTCGTACTCGGTCGCGGGTCAGTGGTGTCACCCGCTCCATGCCTCGACGTCACACGGAGTCATCGTCATCGCCCTCCGACGGTCCATTGGCGGGCAATCGGAACACCGGCACCGTCAGAACCGGCATGGACATGCGGGCCAGCGCGGTCTGCACCAACTCACGCCAGTACGGCCACGCGTTGAACACCGCGTTTACCCGCGCGAACGTCTGTAATTCCTCCGACGAAAAGCTCTCTTCGGTGGGAAGTCGATACGACAACTCGAACGCGCCGCGAACTTCAGCCTGGAGCTCCTCTTCGTCGCCGGCGCCGCGAACCTCCATGCTGAAGTTCGCCCGGACCAGGAACAACCCATCATCTCCCGGGAGCTCCGCGACAGCGGCGTCTTGTGACGCCTTCACGCCGATGGCGTCGGCGATTTCGGACGGCCGCACCGGGGAACGGAAGCTCGCTTCGCAGAGCCTCACGCTCTCGATCTGGACGACCGAGACGATTCGCGACAGGTCAGCCATTTCCGGTATCCGCCGCCGGCCGGGCTTCCTGATTACGCCGCGAGAACACGTGACGACCGTGACGGCGCATGCGTCGGGAATCCCACGTTCCTGCTGTTCACGATGCCGCTCTCGGTCCTGAGCGACGTCCATTGCCGAGTGTTGAACCCCGTCACGCGAACCGGTTCGCGGTCGGCGACCAACCCCAGCACGGGGCGCAGGGACAGCGCGGCGGCGACGTCGGAAATCGTCCTGAGCGTCAGATTTCTCCCGCCCCCGAACACCTGGGAGACGAAGCCGGGCGTCCGCCCGAGCCGTCGAGCCAGCTCCGTCTTCGTCACGCCCTTCTCCAGAAGCGCCTCCACCAACCGCTCGGTCACCTCCAGGATCAACTCCTCCTGACGCACAAGCCTCTCGTACGTTTCGTCATGAGACCCGGATCCCGTGTTGGTCACGGCCGTCATCCTCCTTCAGCCTGTCTCGATGCGTGCTCGCTCAGAATCCGCACGGCCTTCTTGACGTCACTCGGCCTGTGCTTGTCACTCTTTTTCCGAACGGCGTGAGCGACCAGAAACCGTTTTCCGGGAACGAAGCCGCCCAGGAACCTGAGCTGGAAGCTCTTGATCTCCCAAATCGCCAGCCCTTGTCTGCTTTCCAGCTTCTTGAACTTCTCCTCGTTGGTCATGCGGCCAGAATCCGCCAAGCGCCTGAACAACGCCTCGACCTTGGCGGCATCCCTGTCGGACAACCCCCGGAAGAAATCAAGAGCCGGCGCCTTGCCCGACGCATCAACCGCCCAGTCCACGGATCCCCAGCGGCCCGCCGCCGCCGGCTCCCCAAGTCGCACACCGGGCAGGATTTTACATATACGTAAACCCTCTGTCAAGGGATCCGCGGGCGTTGCACCGCCGGCTCGGAGGTCGCGTGCAGGGCACCTTGGTGGCGGTTGTGCCGTCCCTGCCCCGGCTGCGCGGCCTGGCGGCGCCGGTTGAGGACCGCCTCGGGATCCACGGTGCTTCCGGGTACGTGGGCGTCACGATCATGCGCCCCGCCCGGCCGCCGTACGCGGAGGGCGGACCGGCCGACGACGAGGCGCTCGCGCAGTTCGGCGGCTACGACTCCCGCTTCGGACGGTTCGCGGTGGACGAGGCCGCGGGAACCGTCACGCGACGAGCGATGCCGTCAGAGCGTTCGCCAGACCGCGCACCTGACGGGGCTCGGGAGCGTTCGGCAGCCACCCGGGCGTCAGGACTTCGACAGGCGCGCGGTTCCCCAGGACCGTGCGCGGTCGCGTGAACCCGCGACGAATGCCGACGTCGTCGTAGGCGCCCGCGGGGGTGTCGAACGGACTCTGAACGGACTCGATTCGGATCATCGGCCATTGCCCCGAGACCGGCGATGCGTCAAAGGTCGGTTTCCTCCCGGAACGGCCCCTGACGTACGCGCAACCGAGGCCGGCAGGCTGGTCATGTAGTCATGATGACCGCACGCGGCGGAGGCTGTCGACAATCCGGCCCGACCGCCGCATTGCAACAGGCAACCGGTGGCGCTGTCCGACCTGTCCGACCGGCCCGACCGGCCGGTGTGGTATGCTACTTTCCGTTCGGGGTCCGCAAGGCCGTGGAGTCCCGCCCGGTCGGATCCGCCGACCCCGAATCAGAGGAATCAGAGGAGGACCAGTGAACGTAGAACAACTCGCTGACAAGCTGAGGCAGATGAGAACCGCCGGTGCGGCCGGCAGAAACAAGGACGTAATGACCCGTCTCTTCGGTGTGATCTTCTGCAAGGAAATCAAGGAAATCGGGAATAACGCCATCGTGAAAGAATACGAACGCCGGAAATCCGCAGAGGGTCCGGAAAAGTGGCCGGGAATTCTCAATGCCGCCCCGATCCAGGACGGACGGAAGCTGGCGGAATACGTGGACCCTCGCGACGCCGTGATTCGGGAGTGGAAACCGGGCGACGGAATCGGTCGCGGCTGACGCCCAAGTCGTGCTCGCTGATCGGTCACGCCGGATGAGACCGGCTGGCTTGTCAACCCGCGTCGGCGGCCGTCGGCACCCCTGCTTCCCGTACCCGGCCCCGGCCGCCGTCCGGGATACCCGCCACACCCCCGCGGGTCTCCCGCGGAAGCCTGCCACGCGGGCGCGGCCGGGTTCACAGCACCGGAACGGCGTCAGCCCGGCGCGCCTACGGCCCGGCCGGAGCCGGCGCGCCGGCCGCTTCCAGCACGGCGCGCAGGGCGTCGGCGGTCGGCGGGCTGCTCAGGACGTTCATGCCGCGGTGCACACCGGTCGCGACGTCGAGCGGCGTCCAGCCCTGCGCGTTGGGCTGGTTCCAGACGTCGACGTCGGCGCCGGCCTCGGCCAGCAGCGTCACCACGCTGGGCGCGTGCTTGTAGGCCGCGCCGTGCATGGCGGTCTCGCCGTTGTCGTCGATGGCGTTCAGGTCGCCGCCGAGCTCCAAGGCCACCTGGACCGCTTCGAACACCTCCGGCTCGGTGCCGGGGTCCTCGCCCGGCGCGGCCGTGCCGACGCCGGCCGCCACCATCAGCGGCGTGGTGTCGTCCTCGTTCGGCAGCAGCGGGTCCGCGCCCAGCTCGGCGAGCAGCCGCATCAGGTCGGCGTCCCCGGTCCGCGCGGCGAGCAGGAACGGCGTGCCGCCGAGGAAGTTGAGGCGCGAGATGCCGGCCGGCGGCCGGCTCGTCACGCGGGCGTCCACGTCGGCGCCGGCGGCCACGATCTTCCGCACGAACTCCAGGCTGGTCATGCGGCCGGAGCCCTTGGGCGCCGGGTTGTTGCTGCCGGCGATGCCCGCCTTGCGCACCCACGACACCTGGTGCAGCGCCGTCCAGCCGCGCGCCGCGGCGTCGACGTCGGCGCCCCGGTCGACGAGCAGGGCGGCCAGCTCGTAGTGGGCGTTGGCCGCCGCGAGCAGGAAGGCGTTCAGGCCGGTGGCCGACCGCTCGGCGCTGGTGCCGCCGCGGCGCGTCTCCCGCACCACGGGCAGCGCCTCCTCGACGTCGACGCCCGCCTCGAGCAAGGTCTGGACGACGCCGATGCGCCCCTCGCGCACCGCGAACAGCAGCGGCGTCCACCCCTTCGCGGACCGCGCGGAGACGTCGGCGCCGCGGGACAGCATCGTCGGGATCAACCGGGCGTGCCCTTCGGCCGCCGCCCACATGAGCGCGGTCTGGCCGCGCCACGACTCGGCCGCGTTCACGTCGGCGCCCCGGTCGAGCAGCAGCCTGACGAGATCGAGGTCGCCGGTCCGGGCCGCGGTCATCAGGGCGGTCTCGCCCTCGGCCGCCGTCGTGTCGGCGTCGGCCCCGGCGTCGAGCAGCAGCTCCGCGACGGCGGCGTTGCCGTTCGTGCAGGCCAGCGAGAGCGGACGCACGCCGTAGCGGTTGGCCGCCGCCGCGTCGGCGCCCGCCTCGATCAGCAGACCGACGACGGCCGCGTCGTCCGCGTGCGCCGCCCAGTGCAGGGGCGTCGTGCCGTCGGCGTCCGCCGCCGTGACGTCGGCCCCGCGCGCGATCGCCGCGCGCACGCCGTCCGCGTCGGCCGCCCGGACCGCGCCGATCAGGCCGGCGTCGGCCGCTTCCGCCGCCGCCGCGGGACCGGCTCCGGCCGAGGCCGCCGCCGTCAACAGGAACCAGACGAACAGAAGGGTCATCGGGCGCTGCATGGGAACTCCTCCAGGCAAGGACGACGCTCCAGGGTGACGGCCGCGAACCGGCGGTGGACCACTCGATCTCATTCCGGCGCTCCGCTGGCCGACAAACCGTGCTCACGCGACGCACGCTCGAGACGGCGTTCCCGTCCCGCGTCGAGAATCGCGTCCGCGATGGGGCCGAGCCGCGCCGGTCCCGAGAACATGCCGCCGTCGAGCGTCGTTCGCAGGTCGTCCGCGTTCAGGGTCGCGTCGACCGGGACGCGCCCGCGGATCGGAGCGCGCGATGCGTCGCAGAGCCAGCTCCACCCGCTCGTCGCCGAAGTGGTCGATCAACAAGCGAAGCTGCGCCTCGAGAAAGGTGCTGGTCATCGCTGCGCCGCGTAAACGAATCGCGGGCGGCCCGTCCGGGAACGGGGCCGCCCGCGTCTGACGCCGGCCGCCGCGCTACAGCGACAGCGGCTCGATCACCTCGCCGAGGCGGCCCGTGCTGTCGGCGAACTCGTCGAGGCGCACCCCGACGTCGTCGAGCAGCGTCAGGTGCAGGTTCGCCAGCGGGGTCAGCTCGTCGTAGCGGACGTGTCGGCCGCCCCGGATCTTCGACCCGGCGCCGCTGGCCACGACGATCGGCAGGTTGCGGTGGTCGTGCACGTTCGGGTTGCCGAGCCCGCTGCCGAGCAGGTACGTCGTGTGGTCGAGCAGCGTGCCGTCGCCGTCCTCGGTCGTCTTCAGCTTCTCGACCAGGTAGCCGAAGAGCGAGACGTGGTACTGGTTGATCTTCGCCAGCTTGGCCAGCTTCTCGGGATCGTCGACGTGGTGCGACGTCGGGTGGTGCGGCTCGGGCACCCCGATCTGCGGGTAGGTCCGCGTGCTCGCCTCGCGCGCCATCTGGAACGTGACGACGCGCGTCAGGTCGGCGCGCAGGGCCAGCACCTGCAGGTCGCACATCAGCTTGACGTGATCCTCCCAGACCTCCGGCACGCTGGTCGGGCGGTCGAGGTCGCTCAGCGGCGACTCGGCGGCCGACCGCTCGGCGCGCTGGATGCGCCGCTCGACCTCGCGGACGGTGTCGAGGTACTCGTGGACCCGCTGCCGGTCGCCCGTCCCGAGCTGCGACTGCAGGCTGGCCACGTCGTCGAGCACCCAGTCCAGGATGCTGCGGTCGGTCTTCATCTCCGCCTGCCGCTGCGCCGGGGTCCCGCCGTCGCCGAACAGCCGTTCGAAGACGACCCGCGGGTCCGCCTCGGTCGGGTTCGGGGCGGTCGGCGAAGCCCACGACAGGCTGTTCATGTAGACGCAGGCGAACCCGTTGTCGCAGTTGCCCACCTGCGCGATGAGGTCGGTCCCGATCTCCAGCGACGGCAGCGGCGTGTCGCGCCCGATCCGCCGCGCCGCGATCTGGTCGACCGATGTGCCGTTGACGTAGTCGCTGCCCTCGGTGCGCTTGGGCCGCACGCAGGTCAGGAACGAGGAGTTCGCCGAGGCGTGGTTGCCCGAGATGTGCGCCGCGTCGATCTCCAGGTTGGTGATGACGCTGACGTCGTCGAGATGCGGCGTCAGCGGCGCCAGCGAGGACGAGAGTTTCGTCAGCCGGCCGACCTCGGACGGCGTCCACGGCTCGGGGTTCATCCCCATCGGGATGTAGACGTAGCCCAGCCGCCGGGGCGCCGCCGCGGCCGTCTTCGCCATCGCGGACGCGGCCGGGACCATGGCGTCGAGCAGCGGCAGCGCCAGGGTGGCCCCCACGCCGCGCAGGAACGTCCGCCGGGGGAGCGCCGTCTTCGTGATCATCATGACTCGGATCTCCTCATCTGGAACGGAGTGCTCTCCACGACACCGAGAACGAGCGAGGACAGCCGGTAGCCGCCGGCCGCCGCCTCCCGCGTTATCCCGCGCACCGCCGGCGCGTCGGCGGGGTCGAGTCCCCGGCCGAGCGCGTAGGTCAACAGCTTCTCCACCACCGTGCCGACGAACACCTCCGGGCGCTCGATCAGCGCCGCGCGCAGGCCGGCCACGCCGTCGAAGTCCTCGCCGCCCGGCAGGTGGCCGGCCGCGTCGATGGCCGCCCCGCCCTCCGCGTCCCGCCAGCGGCCGATGGCGTCGAAGTTCTCCATCGACAGGCCGGCCGGGTCCATGATCCGGTGGCAGACGGCGCATTGCGGGTTGCGGCGGTGGGCCTCCATCCGCTCGCGCATCGAGACGACGCGGGTGTTCGACCGGGTCTCGTCGAGCGGCGGCACGTCGGCCGGCGGAGCCGGCGGCGGCGTCCCCAGCAGGTTCTCGAGGATCCACTTGCCGCGCAGCACCGGCGACGTCCGGGTGGCGTAGGAGGTCACGGTGAGGATGCTGCCGTGCCCGAGCAGGCCGGCCCGCGGACTGCCCTCCGGGAGGTCGACGCGCCGGAAGTGGTCGCCGTAGACGCCGGGGAAGCCGTAGTGGCGCGCCACCCGCTCGTTGACGAAGGTGTAGTCCGCCGTCAGCAGGTCGACGACGCCGCGGTCCTCGTCGAGGATGCTGCGGAACAGCAGCTCCGTCTCGCGCCGGAAGCCCTGCCGCAGGTTGTCGTCGAAGTCCGGGAAGAGCCGGGCGTCGGGCCGCGCCGCGTCCAGGTTCCGCAGGTGGAGCCACTGCGACGCGAAGTTCGTCGTCAGGGTCTCCGCGCGCGGGTCGGCCAGCATGCGCCGGACCTGCGCCCGCAGCACGGCCGGGTCGCTCAGCCGCCGGGCCGCCGCCGCGTCGAGCAGCTCGTCGTCGGGCAGGCTGCTCCACAGGAAGAACGACAGCCGCGAGGCCAGCTCGACGTCGCTGATGCGGTAGGGGGCGCCGGGCGCCACGCCGGGCGGGTCGCGCTCGATGCGGAACAGGAACTCCGGACTCGCGAGCAGGGCGCGCAGCGCCGTCTCGACGCCCGCCTCGAACCCGCCGCCGGCGGCGCCCCGGCGATAGAAGGAGACGAGCTGATCGAGGTCGTCCACGGTGACCGGGCGGCGGTACGCGCGCCGCGCCAGCCCGGCGACGATCGCCGCGGCGCACTCCTCGGCCTCCGCGTCGGAGGCCCCCGCCGGCGGCCGGCACGAGAAGACGCGCCCGCGGCTCGGCGTCTCTCCCGCGCCGGTGGCGTCGAACGGCCCGACGATGGACACCGAGCGCACCGCCGGCTGCTGCCGGGGATGCCGGTCCATGTTGAAATGGGCGTCGTAGGGTTGCCGGGTGGTCTCGATCAGCGCCGAGTTCTTCTTGATGAACGCCGCGCCCACCACGTGCGGCCCCGCCGGCACCGGGACGCGCACGTTCAGGTGGTTGTCGATGCCCTCGTCCGCGTAGTACGCGGCGTTGGCCTGCATCACGAAGTTCTCGCTCGGCTCCATCGTGAACAGGGCGAGCCGGCCGCCGTCCAGGGTGATCTCGACGTCGTGCGGCTCGGTCAGCCCCTCGACGTTCTCGTTGCGGTTGCGCTGCAGGCGGACCTGGATCTCGTACACGCCGCCGGCCGGGAACGTGTGGTCGACCGCGATCCCGCCGCGCGTGCCGAACGGCAGGCCGGCGACGTGGTCCTCCTGCGTGCGGTCCGCGGGCACGACGACGACGCGGCTGCCGGGCGCCGGCGCGCCGCTGCCCACGGCCAGCCGGCTGACCTTCCGCGCCGCCGCCAGGTACCGCTCCATCAGGGTCGGCGACAGCCCGCCCGCGTTCACGTTGTCGAAGCCGAAGGCGGAGTCGTCGCGCGGCAGGAGCGCCGTGACGTCGACGTCGAGGGCCAGCAGGTCCCGCACCGCGTTCTGGTACTCGGTGCGGTTCAGGCGCCGGAACGTCGCCGTGCGCCCGGGATCGGGACGCTCCGCCGCGGCGGCGTCGAGAGCGTCCTCGAGGGAGGCCAGCAGGCGGGCGTAGGCGGCATCGTCCGGACGCGGACGGGGCCGCGGCGGCATCGCGCCGGCGCGCAGCTTGCGGACCACCTTCTCCCACACGCCGCGGTGCGCGGCGACGTCGGCGACGGGGACGTCCTGCAGCGAGAGGCCGCCGGTCTCGAGCCGGTCGTCGTGGCAGGTGACGCAGTAGCGGTCGATGACCGCCTGATCGGCGGCGGCCTCGCCCGCCGCCGCGCCCTGTCGCGGGGCCGCGGAGACGGCGCCCGCCGCCAAGAACACGCACACGACCGCCGCGGAGCAGAACTTCAGCCGGCGCATGGTGGCCATCCTTCACGAGACCGCGGGCAGTCCCCGCGGGGGATCCAGCCTCCGGGCTTCCGATACGGCGCTCGGCGGTATTCTACACGCCCCGCGCCCCGTCCGCTAGCGCCCGCCAAGCGTCGCCTTGCGGCTCCGCTTGGTGCCCATCCTGACCGTTCCAGGAGTCCGCGCCGTTCTACGGCGCAGACTCCTGGTCGGACCAGTCGGACCGGCGGCCCGTGCGCGAACGCGCGTCTGGTGCATAATGGGCGCGATGGCCGCGACCTTTCTCCCGCGTCTCCTCTGCCTCGCCGCGTTCTGGGCGCCGGGGGCCGCCGCGGCCGCCGGCCAGGACGCGCGGCTGGTGACCGCCGCCGCCGGCCAGGACCGCGCCGCGGTGCTCGCGCTCCTCGAGGAAGGCGTCGACGTCGACGCCCGCCGGGCGGACGGCGCGACCGCGCTGCTGTGGGCGGCGCACTGGGACGACCTCGAGATGATGGAGCGGCTCGTCCGGGCCGGCGCGGACGTCGACGCCGCCGACGACCACGGCGTGACGCCGCTGGAGCGGGCGGCCGAGAACGCGAGCGCCGCCGCCGTGGAGATGCTGCTCGCCGCGGGCGCCGACGCCGGCGCCCGGCAGACGAGCGGGTTCACGCCGCTGATGACCGCCGCGCGCACCGGGAGCGCCGCCGTGGTGCGGGCGCTCGTCGGGGCCGGCGCCGACGTCGACGCCGCGGTGACGGAGACCGGAAGCACGGCCCTGATGTGGGCCGTGTCCGAGCCGCATCCGGAGATCGTGCGCGTGCTGCTGGACGCCGGCGCCGACCCGCGCGCCTCGACCCGCAAGGGCTTCACGCCGCTGATGTACGCCGCCCGGAACGGCGACGTCGAGACCGCGGCGGCGTTGATCGCGGCCGGCGCCGACGTCGACGAACCGAGCGCCGACGGCACGCGCGTGCTGCCCTGGGCGATCGTGAGCGGCCAGGGCGAGTTCGCGCGGTACCTGCTGGAGCGGGGCGCCGACCCCGACGGCGAGATGGGCGGCGTCTCCGCCCTGCACGCGGCGGCCGGCAACGTCGATCTCTGGCTCCACGAGTGGTACCGCCGCCACGGCCGCGACCGTCTCCCGGCCGGCCGCCGGCGCCCCCGGCTGGACCCCGCCCGCCGCCTGGCGCTGGTGGAGGAGCTGCTCGCGCGCGGGGCCGACCCGAACGGCCGGATCGAGGGCTGGGCGATGATCATGAGCTACGTCGGCTACCCCCGCAAGGGGGCGTTCGAGCCGTTCGCCTGCGGCACCGGCGACCTGCGCGGCGCGACCCCGCTGTGGGTGGCGGCCTACGACATGAACGGCGCGCGGGGGCAGTCGCACCTCTTCGCCGTGATGCCGAGCGCCACGACCACCGGCGTCGAGGTGCTGCGGGCACTGCTCGCGGCCGGCGCCGACCTGCGCCTGACGACCGCCGACGGGACGACGCCGCTGATGGCGGCGGCCGGCCTCGGCCCCGCCACCTACACGCCGCGCGAACCCCGCGGCGTGCGGGCCCGCAGCTCGGAACGCGCCGTCGAGTTCCTGCACCGGGCCGGGGCGGACGTGAACGCCGTCAACGAAGCCGACTTCACGGCGCTGCACGGCGCCGCGTTCCGGGGCATGAACGAGGTCGTCGAGTACCTGGTGGAGAACGGCGCCGACGTCGACGCCCGCGACTTCCGGGGCCGGACCGCCTACCGCCTGGCGGAGGGGGCGAAGCAGTCGTTCCAGTTCCAGAGCTGGCCCGAAACGGCGGCGCTCCTCGCCCGGCTCGGGGCCGACACGCGGCTGGGCATCCCCGGCACGGTCCAGGAGCGGCTGCGCGACGTCGGGATCGACGTTGGCGGCCAGCCGTGACGGCGCGCGGCACGGACCGCTTGGCGTCGGCGCCGGCCGGCGGCGCCCGCGCCGCGGCGGTTTCGCCCGCGAGGACCTTTCCGTCAGCTTTTCGGTAGGCCCCGCCGTCCGCGGCGGGGCGCCTGCGCGGAATCAGGAGGACACGATGCGGACCACGCCCCTCGCGCTGCTCGCCACGGCCGTACTCGTCCTGCCGCTCGCCTGCGGGGAGGGCCCGCCGCCTCCGGAGCCGGCGGCCGAACCCGAGGCCGCGAGCCCGAACGAGCGGTTCGCCGGCGCCTGGACCCTGGTGCGCAGCGAGCGCCGCGGAGCCGACGGCGAGCGAATCGGTGAACCGCGCGAGGACCGCGTCGGCTACATCATCTACGACCCGTCCGGGCACATGGGCGTGGCGCTCATGTCCGACGGCCGGGAACCGTATTCGGAGGACGGACCGACGGCCGAGGAAGCGCTCGCCCAACTGGGGAGCTACGCCTCCTATTTCGGCCGCTTCACCGTCAACGAGGAGGAGGGCTACGTGACCCACCACCTCGAGGGCAGCCTGAACCCGGACGGGGCCGGCTCGGACTACCGGCGGCACTTCACGCTGGAGGGGGACACGCTGACCCTCCAGCCCCCGGCCGCCGAAGACGGCTCGCGGTCGTTCATCACCTGGCGGCGCCTGCCCGACCTTCCCGAATCCGAGCTGACCGACACGCACCGACGGCTCTTCGGCGTCTACCGCGTCGAGTCGGTGACGCGGCGGACCACCGGCGGCGAGCCGGTCGAGGCCGACCAGTACGAGACGGCGTACATCCTGTACGCGCCGTCGGGCCACATGTCGGTGCACCTCATGCGGCCGGGCCGGACGCCCTACGCCGGCGGCGAACCGACGGCCGACGAGGCCCTGGCGGCGGTCCTCGGCTACGGCAGCTACTTCGGGCCGTTCTCGGTCAACGAGGAGGAGGCGTACCTCGTGCACCACCGCGTCGGGAACGAGGACCCCGGCCAGAGCGGAACCGACGCGCAACGCTTCTTCGAGCTGACCGACACGCACCTGACGCTGCGGCCGCCGCCGGCCGTCGACGACGAGGGGCGTGAAGTGCGGAGCACGATCCTCTGGGCCCGCATCAGCGGCTGATCGGAGACCCGGCGCCGGACCTGAAGACGATTGGCCGCATGGGGTTGGACGCCAAGGCCACGCAGTTTCTGCTGGCGGCGCGCGCCCGCGGCGTATCGTTCGACCGCACCGCGACGATCGGCCGGCAGCGCCTCTACGTCACCTCCTCGCGGCTCCACCGCGAACTTCGCCGGTCCGGTTTCGACATGGGTCGCCGTGACGCGGAGCGGCTGCTGTCGGAGTCGGATGGATTCGCCGAGTCGCTCTTCCGGTTGCTGGGAGCCGGGGAAGTGGTGTCGGTGGACGCGTCGGACTACGAAGGCGCCTCGCGGATAGTGGATCTGAACCAACCGCTGCCGGCGGACCTGGAGGAGGCGTTCACGGCCGTGGTCGACCTCGGCACCCTGGAGCACGTGTTCGACTTTCCGGCAGCCGTGCGAAGTTGCATGCGGATGGTGGCCGTCGACGGACATTTCCTCATCGTCACGCCGGCCAACAACTGGGCGGGCCACGGCTTCTATCAGTTCAACCCCGAGCTCTTCCATCGGGTCCTCGCCCCGCGGAACGGCTTTCGGGTCGAGCGGATGCTCGTCACCGAGCGGTCGTCGGCGCGCTGGTACGAGGTCCGTGACCCGGCCGACGCCGGTGTCCGCGGGGTGTTCCGCACGTTCCGTCCCGTCGATCTGTGCGTCGCCGCCCGCCGCGTCGCGGCCGGGCCCGTCCTCGCCGAGCGCCCCCAGCAGAGTTACTACGCGTCGATGTGGCGCGACGGAACCGGAGAGGACGGCCTGCATCCCGTCGAGCGGTACGCGCCCGACGCCGTGGCGAGGACGATCAAGAGCTTGTACTATCTCGCGCAGGCCACCGTGCTCCCGTTCGACCGGCGTTCGTTCCGGCGGGTCGACGTGCTTCCCCGGGAGGGTCTCGGCCGGGGGCCGGCGGAGACGAGGGGCGGCCGGCATGAGCGCGGCGAACACCGGTGAGTCCCTGCTCGGTCTGGAACGCAACCGGCCGTTGCACTTCGCCGGCCGGGTGCGCGAGCTGCGCGTGCTCGACGACTACCTGGCCTACGTGCGGCGCACGGGCGACCCGACGGGCGGGATGGTCCTCGTCGACGGTGTTCAGGGCATCGGCAAGACGCAACTGGTCGCCGAGTTCGTGCGCCGGGCCCGGCGCGCGAACGGGGGCGTGCATCACCTGCCGCTGGTCACGACCGACGTCCCTCTCGACGCCCGGGCGTTGTTCGCGGCGCTCACCCGGGAACTCCGGCGGCCGGCGGCCCGGCTGGCGGAGATGCTCGGCCGGGTTCGGGAAATCGGCGTGGGCGTGGTGAAAGTCGGCGTCGCCGCCGAAGCGCCGCAAGCCCTGAGCGCGCTGCTCGCCGCCTCGGTCCGGGCCGGACGCTGGCGGAACCAGGCGCTGATCGTCACCGTCGACGAAATACAGGGCATCGGCAGGCGCGAACGCCGAATGCTCAAGGTGCTTCACGAGGGCGCCCACGGATGCCCGATTCTGCTGGTCGGAGCCGGTCTGCAACATGCGCGGGAAGCGCTCGGCCGCACGTACGCGCTGGCCGGCGGCGAGCTGGACGATTCCACGATTTCCCGCTGCGCGACGCGTCTGACCCTGGGCAACCTGTCCGCGGACGAAGCGGTGGAAGCCGTGACGAAGGGCGTGGCCGCCGCCGGCCTCGGAGAGGCGCCGATCGAAGCGGCGCGGACCCTGGCGGCGGCGTCCATGGGGTTCCCGCACCACGTGCACGGCTACGTCGCCGGCGCGCTGGCCGCCTTGCGGACGCATGGCGCGCTCGACACCGGGGAGGCGCTGCGCCAGGCGCTGGCGATCGGCGACGCCAACCGCGCGCAGTTCTACGAGAGCCGACTCACCTCCATGTCGACGCCCGACGCCATGCACCACCTCGCCGCGGCCCTGGACGAAGAACCGGAGGATCGCAGCCTGTCCCGCGCCGACGCGGCGGCCGTGCTCGAAGCGCACCTGCCGCCGGAGGTGGACGCCGCCGAGGTGTTGCGTTCAGCCGTCGAGAAGGGCGTGCTGACGACGGCGCCGGACGGATACGTCTCGTTCGGCATCCCGTCGTTCCACGACTACATGATGGAGCAACACCGCCGCGTCCTCGAACGCGAAGCGCGGCGGGCGCAGGCGCGCGGGCGGCCCGCCGGCTGACCCTCCGGGCGTCTCGAGGTCGGGACGGGGATGCCGCTGGTGGGCGCAGGCGCGCGGGCGGCCCGCCGGGCGGGCGCGTCCGCGTCCGCCGCGCCCACCCGCGGGCCGTGAACCACGGCGCGGCGGACGCCCACTCCGCGAACCGCGACCACGGCTCCGGCCGTCCGTGGATCGGGACGATCGTCTCGACGTCGCGCCCCGGGGCGCCGCCCGGCGCTACCTCGATGCCGCTTCGGCCGCCGCCTCCTCGGCCCGCGCCCCGGCCAGGATGTTGTACAGCCCGTAGTTGCCCTCGTGGCAGGCGTACTCGAACAGCGGCTGGTCGTTCCACTGCATCGGGACCTCGTAGGTCCACGGCCGCGTCCAGACGGTCGGGTCGTCGATCGTGGCCTGGTACAGCAGCGTGTCGTCCGACACGCGGGTGAACCGCTCGACCAGGCGCAGGTTCGCGTCGGTCCGCCCGGACGAGAAGCTGGTCTCGCGCAGGAAGCGGCTGGTCTCGACGACGAGGGTGTCGCCTTCCCAGTGGCCGCGGGACTCGCCCGTCCACTGCGGCAGGTTCGTGTGCGCGCGGCCGTCGAGGGGGACGACGCGCACGTTGTGGTTCATCTCCGCGAGCAGGGCCACGGTGTCCGGCGTCTGGAAGATCTGCACGTTGTTGTTGTAGCCGCCCGGCGTCATCGGCGGCCCGGAGTTGAAGCCGGTGATGCAGCGCAACTGCAGACCGTTGGAGCCGAGGTCCTCCATCCAGCCGCCGGGCGTGGGGGCGTGGGTCACGATGCCTTCGCGCGCCGCCCGCAGCGCGGCCTGCTTGGCGCCGGCCTCCGGCGTCAGCGGCGGCATCCGGCCGTTCGGCGGGTCGATGACCAGCGACGTCCGCCGCGTCCCGACCGTCGTCGTCCCGCGGTCGAGCCAGAAGTTGTTGTAGAAGCCGGGCGCCCCGTTCTCGCCGCTGTCCACGCTCTCGGTAACCGTCGTGCGCACGGCCGGGCGGTTCAGCAGTTCCTCGTTGCGGGCCAGGGTCTCCTGCTCGAGGCGCGCCGCCTCCTCGGCGGTCAGGAACTCCTGGTCCGCGAGATCTTCCGGCCGCTCCATCGGGGTGATGGAGCGGAAGTCCCAGACCCCCTGCAGGTCCGGGGCGCCCCACGGCGTGCGGGGCGTCTCCGCGTTTTCGGCCTGCGCCGCCGCGAGGCCGGGCGTCAGCATTGCGACAGCGACCGCGGCCGCCGCCGCGAACAACCGATGGCTCATCGTCATCCTCCTTCCGCCGTCCGACGCTTCGATCGTATTCGTGTTTCGACGCGCCGGCCCGGCCGCGACGGCCCCGCCGCGCGGCCCGCCCGCAAGGCGCCGGGGACGCCCCTCCCGCCGATTATGACCCGTGCGGAGCGGGTGTCAAGACGGTCGACCCACCTTGCCCGTTCCGCCGCCAGCTCCGCGAGCTTGCACGGCGTCCCGGCGCCGGGATTAGCATGGGACGAGCGTCCTCGCACGGACGCGCGCGTCGGAAGGCGTGGCGACGTGCGCCGCCCGCGCCCGCCGTCCGGCCGATGGAACGGTCGGGCGCCCGCGGAGCAACTGCCGGCCGCCGTTCGGGATGGAGACCATGATGTCCGTGCGCCGACTCGCGCCCGTTCTGTTCGCGCTGAGCGCATCCGCGGCCTGTTCCGGAGGTGACGGGTCTTCCGCGGCGGTGGCCCCGGCCCAACCGGCCGCCGCCGTGCGGGAAGTGGAGACGGGCTTTTCGTTCGCCCGGCCCCCCTTCGTCCATCCCCGCGTCGTCGAGGCCTTCGTTTGGTGGATCGACGTCCCGGTCGTCGGCATCGACCTGCTCGACGCCCGGAGCGGCGACCGGCGCGGCGGCGAGATCGAAACCCGGGAGATCGACGGGTCCTGCCCGCTCGTGACCTGGCGCAGGCCTCGCGAGGACGGACATGACGCCGGGAGCTTCAGCTACCGCTACGTCGGCATGACCGACTCCGGCGTCCACGTTCTGGTCACCAGCGATTGGGGCGGTGGTTCCGGAGTATTTCGAAACCTCCTGCTCCTCGTTCTCGAATCGAGTCCCGGCATTGAGCCGAACCGCGGTTGGGACGACCTCGACGACGGCATGGAGTCGGGGCAGGACCGGTTGTGGGACACCGTGATCCGGCCGGTGAAGGACCGTGTCGTCGCCCGGAAACTGGGCGAAATCGGGCTCGGCGACCGCTGGGACGGCGAGGTTCGCGTACGGGAGAACGAGGTGTTCGTCGGCCGGGACGAGGGCTGGTTCACCGTTTCCGGCGGCGACGGCGGAGCCGACAACTGGAGAGCGGACCGCCGGCTGACCCTCGACTTTTTCCCCGCGGCGCCGCTCGACTTCGTCGCCCACCGCGGCGCCTGCGCCGAGCGGCGGTAACGGCGTCGCCCGGCTGCGCCCCCCGCCGTCGCGGCGGGTGCTTCGCCGCGGCGTGCGCTCGTGGCCGGGCCGGACTTCATCTGCTGCCGCGTGCCGAACGGCGGGTGGCCGCCCGGCCACCCCGCCGCATCGCGCGCCCAACTGCGCTACGCGACGATCTGCGGGATCGGCACGCCGTGGACGTCGGTCAGCCGCATGTCGCGGCCGTTGTAGCGGTACGTCAGCTTCTCGTGGTCGATGCCCAGCAGGTGCAGGATGGTCGCGTGCAGGTCGTGCGGCGACACCCGCTGTTCGGCCGCCTTGTAGCCGAACTCGTCGCTGGCGCCGATCACCTGCCCGCCCTGGATCCCGGCCCCCGCCATCCACCCGGTCATCGTGCCCGGGTTGTGGTCGCGGCCGACGCCGCGCTGCGAGATCGGCATGCGGCCGAACTCGGCGTGCCAGACGAGCAGCGTCGAGTCGAGCATGCCGCGGGCCTTCAGGTCGGTCATCAGGCCGGCGATCGGCAGGTCGGTCTCGGCCGCGTGCTGCGTGTGGTTCTCCACCAGGTTGCTGTGCGCGTCCCACGTGTCGGTGTTCTGCTGCCCGATGCCGCCGTGGAAGAGCTGCACGAAACGGACGCCCCGCTCCACGAGGCGCCGGGCCATCAGGCACTGCCGCCCGAACGGCTCGGTGAGCGGGTCGTCGAGGCCGTAGAGCTTCTTCGTCGCCGCGGACTCGGCGGAGACGTCGACCGCCTCGGGCGCGCAGCCCTGCATCCGGTAGGCCAGCTCGTAGGACGAGATGCGGGCCGCCAGCTCGGAGTTGCCGGGATTGTTCGTCAGGTCGAGGTCGTTCAGCTTCGCCAGCGTATCGAGGCGGGCGCGCTGCTGCGCCTCGGTCATCCCCTCGGGCGGCGCCAGGTCGACGATCGGGTCGCCGACGGCGCGGAACAGCGTGCCCTGGTAGGTGGCCGGCATGAACCCGGCGCTCCAGTCGTTGGGGCCGCCGAGCGGGCCGCCGCGGTGGTCGTTCATCACGACGTAGGCGGGCAGGCTCGCCGCCTCGGAGCCGAGGCCGTAGGTGACCCACGACCCGACGCTCGGGAAGCCCATCCGGATCTGGCCGGACTGCATCTCGTAGGTCGCCTGGATGTGGTCGTTCGAGCGGCCGTACAGCGACCGGATGAACGCCATCTCGTCGACCTTTCCGGCGAGGTGCGGGAAGATCTCGGAGACCTCGATGCCGCTCTCGCCGTGCCGCCGGAACTTGAACGGGCTCGGCATGAGCGGGCCGGGGTGTCCCTGGCGGACGACCACCGACTCGGCCATCGGCTGGCCGGCGTAGCGTTTCAGCGCCGGCTTGGGGTCGAAGGTGTCGACCTGGCTGACGCCGCCGCTCATGAAGAGCGAGATGACGGCCGTCGCGCGCGGCTCGAAATGGGGCTGCTTCGGCGCGAACGGGTTGCCGGGGATGAGCGCCTCGCAGGTGTCGGACTGGGCCGTCTCCGCCGCCAGAAGACCCTGCCGGCCGAGCAGGTCGGCCAGGGCCAGCCCCGCGATGCCGCCGCCCGACTGGAACAGGAAGTCGCGCCGCGACCAGAACGTCTTCGTCCGGCAGTGGTGATGGTGATCGTCGCGCATCGTCGTTTCCTCCGTCTGTCGGTTCGCCGCCGGCCAGCCCGCCGGCCGGCGCCTTGCGGCTCCGCTCAGCGCCCGGCCAGGCATGCAGGAGTCCGCGCCGTTCCACGGCGCGGACTCCTAGCGCAGGTACAGGAACTCGTTCAGGTTCATCATCACGTGGGTGAAGGCGGCCAGCGACTGTTCGGCGGCGAGGCCGCGGGCGATCTCGCGCTCCGCGCCGGTCGGCTCGCGGGTCAGCGCGACGAGGTACGCGAGCTCGACCTGGGCGTCCAGGCCGCCCGGCGCCTCGCGCTCGAGCCGCTCGGCGAACAGCTCGGCCTGGTTCAGCACGAACGGGTTGTTCATCAGCGTCAGCGCCTGCGTCGAGACGGTGGAGACGTTGCGCGCCGCCGCGGTCTGGTTCTGATCCGGCAGGTCGAACGTGTCGAAGAAGGGGAAGCCGAGCGACCGGCGCCGGAAGACGTAGACGCTGCGGCGCCAGACCTCGGGCCGGTCCGGCTCCTCGCACCAGATGCCGGTCGCCGGGGCCGTGATCCGCCGTCCCGGCTCGGGGTTGCCGCACCAGAACCCCTTGCCGTCCGACTGGAACAGGATGTCGGCCGGGACGTGGGGGAAGACGGGCGGGCCGCCCACGGTCAGGTCGATGCCGCCGCTGACCGTCATGATGGCGTCGCGCAGGATCTCCGCCTCGATGCGTTGCGGGCGGTAACGCCACAGCAGGTCGTTCTCCGGGTCGGCGCCGGCGTTCGCCTCATGCTCGAAGGACGAGGTCATGCGGTAGGCCTCGGAGGTCATCAGCAGGCGGTGCATCTCCTTGACGCTCCAGCCGCGGTCCATGAACTCGACGGCCAGCCAGTCGAGCAGCTCCGGGTGCGTCGGGGCGTCGCCCATGCGCCCCAGGTTGTCCAGGGTGCGGACGATCCCGCGCCCGAAGTGGTGGTGCCAGATGCGGTTGACCATGACCCGCGCGGTCAGCGGGTTGTCGCGCGACGCGATCCACTCGGCGAGCGCCAGGCGCCGGCCCGACGTCCGGCCGCCGGGGCGCGGAATCTCCGTCGGCGGGTCGCCGCGCGTGGCGGCGGTCAGGAAGCCCGGCGACATCGGCGAGCCGGGGCTGAACGGATCGCCGCGGATCAGGAAGTAGTTGGGCGGCGCCTCGTAGGCGGGGCCTCCCTCCTCGTGCAGGAACGAACCCTCGACGCCGGGCGCCGTCCGGCACTCCGGACAGCCGATCACCTCGTCGCCCGGGCCGTCCGGGGCGAAGCGGTAGTCGCCGTCGGTGACGACGTGGGCCATCGCCGGCGCGGGCGGCCGTTCGCCCTCCAGCGCGGCGATCCGCGCGGTCAGCTCGTCCACCCGCGCCCTGTCCTCCGGGCGCAGCGCGGCGGCGACGTCCTGACGCCGCGGGTTGATGGTGAGCACCTGCACGGCGAGAAGCTGCTCTCCGGGGGTCCGCTCCGCTTCCGGCTTGAAGGCCGCCGCCTGCACGTTCTCCGGGAACTCGCGGATCATCTTCGCGCGCAGCTCCTCGCGGTACGGCTTCTCGATCTCGTCCCGCTCGTCCCGCAGCGGCTGCTGCCGCCCGTCGATCTCCCGCATGGCCGCGAGCCAGGCGTCCGCCTCGTCCCGGTCGAGCAGCGGGTAGTCGATCTCGACGTAGCCGAAGATCGACGCCTGCATGCTGTAGTAGTCCTTCTGCAGGATCGGATCGAACTTGTGGTCGTGGCAGCGGGCGCAGTGGACGGTCATGCCGAGGACGCCGCGGCCGATGGTCGCCAGCACGTCGTCCAGGTAGTCGTGCCGGCGCTCCGGGTTGTCCTTCTCGCGGAAGTTGACACGCGGGCCGGCCCGCAGGAAGCCGGTGGCGATGCGCGTCTCGTCGGTCACGTGGTCCAGCTCGTCGCCCGCGATCTGCTCGCGGAGGAACTGGTTGTACGGCTTGTCGTCGTTGAAGGCGTCGATGACGTAGTCGCGGTAGCGCCAGGCGTTCGGGCGGACGTAGTCCTGCTCGAAGCCGTCCGTGTCGGCGTAGCGCGCCACGTCCATCCAGTGGCGGCCCCAGCGCTCGCCGTAGTGGGGCGAAGCGAGCAGCCCGTCGATCAGCCGCTCCCAGGCGCCGCGCCCGGTGTCGGCCAGGAACTCCTCCACCTGCGCGGGGGTGGGGGGCAGGCCGATCAGGTCGAGGTAGGCGCGCCGCAGCAGGGTCAGGCGGCCGGCCCGCGGGGCGGCGGTCAGGCCGGCGTCCCGCCGGGCCGCTTCGAGAAAGCGGTCGACCGGGTGGTCGAACTCCCGGGAGGCGGGCGCCGGCGCCCGCCGCGGGCGCTGGAACGCCCAGTAGTCGCGGGCGCCCGGCGGCAGCTCGTCGTTCTCCAGCGCCGCCAGCGCGTCGGCGGCGGCCGTCGCCTCGCCGGCGTCCCAGTGGGCGCCCTCGTCGATCCAGACGCGGACCGCCGCCAGCTCCGCGTCGCTCAGCGGGTCGCCGCTCATGGGCATCGCCGGCTGATCGAGGCCGGCCACCATGCGGAACAGGCGGCTGTCCTCGGCCCGGCCGGGCACGATGGCGGGCCCCTTGACGCCGCCCGCGAGGGCGCCCTCGCGGCTGCTCAGATCCAGGTCGGAGAGCCGCGCCGCCTCGCCGTGGCAGTTCCAGCAGCTCCGCTCCATGATCGGGCGGATGTGGTCGGTGAAGCTGACCGGCCCGGTCTGGGCGCCGGCGGCCGCCGCCGGGCCCGCGACGGCCGCGAGCGTCACGCCGAACAGGACGAATGGTCTTGCGCTGCGCATCGTTTCCTCTTCGTTCCGCGGGTTCCGCCGCGCCGGGTCAGTGCCGCCGCGCCGGCGCCGGCAGCTTTTCGGCGTAGTCGGGATCTTCCTCGTGCCGCGCGTTGTGCAGGATGTTCCGCAACCCGAGGTTGCCCTCGTGGCAGGCGTACTCGTAGATCGCCTGGTCGGTCTTCGTCATGGGGACCCGCGCGGTCCACGGGCGCGTCCAGGTGGCCGGATCGGACATCGTGATCTCGTAGTGGACGGTCCGCGGGCCGACGCGGGTGAACCGCTCGACCAGCCGCAGCGTCTCCGTCGAGCCGCGGAAGGCGCTCTTCGGCGAGAAGTTGACCGTCTCGACCACCAGCGTGTCGCCGTCGTAGCGCCCGCGCGAGTCGCCGTGCCACTGCCGCAGGTCCGCCGGCAGGCGCGGGCGGCCGTCGAGCGGCACGATGCGCGCGTCGTGGATCATCTCCGAGACGATGGCCACGTGGGTCGGCGTCTGCAGGATCTGGTAGTTGTTGTTGTAGGCGCCCGGAAGCCGCGGCATGCCGAACGTGATGCAGCGCTCGGTCAGCCCGCGGTGCTCCACCGCGTCGCCGCCGTGCCGCCGCCGGCGCTCGGAGCGCTCCGCCGCCCGCCGCCGCGCGTCCGCGGTCAGCGCGGGGAGCCGCCCGTCCGGCGGATCGACGAGCAGCGACGTCCGCCGGTCCGCGGTCAGTGCCCGCCCGTAGTCGAGCCACCACTTCGCGTGCACGCTCGGCGAGCGGTCGTAGTCGTCGAGCCGCTCGTTCTGGACCTCCTCGTACGCTGCGGCCTCGGCGGCGGTCAGCGTCTCCTTGCCGGCCAGCTCGCGCGGGCGCTCCAGCGGCGTCATCGTCCGGTAGTCCCAGACGCCCTGCAGGTCGGGCGCGCCCCACGGCGTGCGGGGCGCCGTCCAGCCGGCGGCCGGCGCGGCCTCCGGGTTTTCCGCCGCGGCCGACTGGGCCGCCGCGCCCGCCGGCGATGCGAGAATCAGCGCCAAGCCGATCGCCGGCGCCGGTGGCGTCACCGAGTACGACCGCCGCATGCCGTCCCTCCTGATCGAGTGTCCCCGGACGAACCCTAACGATAGCACCATGCGGGTGCGGATCGACAGCGAAAATCGGACCCCCGAAACGTCGCGAGCGGGTTCACCGGGGTCCCCGCGCCGCGGGCCCGCCGCCGCGCGCTCGGAAATCGCCGTCGGGAAGCAGCCCCGGTCCCTTCACTCCCGCCGGATCGATCCCCAGCGCCGCCGTCAGCGCCGTGTCGAGGCGCCGGAGTCGGGCCGGGCCGAGGCTGCCGACGTAGCGGGTCGGTTGCGTCTCCGCGGCCATAGCCGTGGGCGCGTCGTCGAAGGAGACGGCCACGCTCGATTCGAGTTACTCCAACACCTCGGCGGCCGTCGATTTTCTGGCTCCGGGGACGGGGATCGTGTCAGCGAGCGCCGGAGGCTACGGGCGGAGTACGGGCACGTCCATGGCGGCCGCTCACGTCGCGGGGTTGTTCGCCCTGCTCCGGTCGCGGGTTCCGTCGGCCTCCGCGGACGGGATCGAATCCGCGCTGAGGACGACGGCGCGGCGAACGACGGATCCTCGCACCGGCCTCGTCCTGCATTTTCCGGATGCCGCGGGAGCGCTCGCGGCCCTGGTTTCGTCCGCGGGCCAGGGTGGAGCGGGCGTCGGCGAGTCACCGCCGGAAGACGTCGACGCCGCGTTTCTTGCGGGGACCGCCGGCGCGAGGAGGATCATCATTCGGGCGGGTTCGGGCGCGATGACGATGCGCGCCGGTCAGCTTGCCGAGCGGATTTCATCGGCGCTGGGTTCGGATGCGGCGGTTCGGTCCCTGGGCGCAGGCGTCTGCCCGGCCGAGAGCCGGACCGGATTCGGTGTCGAACGCCTGTCCAGGCTGATGGGCGCGTTGGGACCGGGCACGAGGTTGTACGTGGACGAGCCGGAGCGGTTCGGTAGGGTGACGGGCCGGGGCGCTACCGGACGGTCAAGCTGGAACCCACCCCTGCATGGCCCCCGGCCTGGTTGGCCCGGAGAAGGCGTACCACGGCAAGGCGCGCGGACGATCCGTACAGGGTGCGTGTGACGGCGCGCGTGGTCCCGGTTCCGGGAATCCGCCGGCGGGCCGGCGGGCCCTTTCCTCCGGGGAAAACGCCCCCTTTCGGCCGGCCGGCGCCGGCGGAAACGCGGGGCGGCGCCGGTTGCATCCGCCGACGGGATCGACGATGCTGAAGCGACGATGTCATCGCGGAAAGATTCCGTGGACGCCGCGGGTCCCGCGGCGCGGGGCGGCTTCGCCTCGATCCTGGCCGGATGCCGCTTCCTGTTCCCGGACGCGCTGGTCGATTCCGACGGCTGGGGACGTCTCCTGGAACGGGCGGGGACGTTGCCCCGCGCCGTGATCGACAACCACTTCGGCTTCGAATTCCACCTCGGAGAGGCTCGCGCGGACGCCGACCTCTGCGTGGTTGCGCCGCCGGGGTCCGCCCTGGCGCGGCACTACGTCCGCGCGGGCGCGCGGGCCGCGCGGGGATCGGCGGCGGCGGCGCTCGGGGCGGCGCTCGCGGAACAGGCCGGGGATCCGCGATCCTGGCTCGCCCGTTGGGTGTCCGCGGTGATGCTGGAATACGATCTGGCCGGACCCGCGCCGCCTGCCCCGACGTCCCCGCCGGGCATCTTCTTCTCTCCGCGGTTCTCCGTCCCCGGGTCGCGGGACGGGATCTTCGCGCATCGCGACCCCGAGGCCCTGCTCGCGGCGCTCGCGGCCGCCGCCGGCTGGAGCGACGGGCACGATGCGTTCCTCCCCGAGGTCGAACGCATCTTTTCGGCCCTGCCGGAGACGGCCCGCGTGTTCCAGGCCGGGGTGCTCCCGGCCCGCTCCCCGCGGGCGGTCCGGCTGGTGGCCGCCGGCGTCGCGAAGGAAGAGGCGCCCGCCCTGCTGGAGCGGCTGCGGTGGCCCGGCCCGACGGCCGCCGCGGCCGACGCGCTCGCCGTCCTGGACGACCCGGCCGCCAGCGTCTTCGTCAGCGTGGACGTGACCGCGCGGGGGTTGGGCCCGCGGCTCGGTCTGGAACTGTACCGGCCGCCGTACTGGTTCGCGGCCGACCGCGCGGGGTGGATGCCCCTGATCGCCGGGCTCGAGGAGCGGGGCTGGTGCCTGCCCGCGAAGGCCGGCGGCTTGCGGCGCTGGCCGGGCGTCGACCGGCTGCTGGGCGGCGGAGAGGTCCACCGCGTCCGCCGGGGCATCAACCACTTCAAGGTCGTCGTCGAACGGGGCGCCCGGACGGTGGCGAAGGCCTACGTCGGCATGGGCGTGCGCCCGTGCGAAACGGAGCTTCGGCCGCCGCGGTGCGAGCGTCGCGCGCCGGGCGCGGCGTCCGGCGCGCGGGCCGACGCGCCGGCGCGGGACTCCGGAATCCCGCGTTCCGGGCAGTCGCCGGTCGTGTCTTCGTGAACAAGGAGGAAGGAAGATGGAAGAGAAGAAGATGAGCGTCAGCGAGATGCGCGCGCGCCTGCTCGAAAAGGCGGCCGTGGACGAGGAGTTCCGCGCCCGGCTGCTGGCGGACCCCAGGGCCGTGATCCAGTCGGAAACGGGCGTGAGCCTGCCCGCCGGGTTCCACGTCGAAGTGCACGAGGACACGGCGGACACCGGCCACCTGGTCCTGCCTCCCGTCACCGACGCCCAGATCGACGACGCCGATCTGGAGCAGGTCGCCGGAGGCGGCAACTGGCCCTCGGGCAGGACCCGCACCACCGGCGAAACCGCGTACGGCTACGCCAGGGGCGCCGCCGGCAAGTGCTTCCGGCCGGACGCCCTCGTTCGTCTGGCCGACGGGCGCGAGCTTCCCGCCGGCGAGATCCGTCCGGGCGACGAGCTGTTCTCGCCCGGGGGCGTCGCGCGGGTCGCGCGGGCCGTCGGATTCCACGAGGACCCGCGCGAGGAGCCCTGGGTGTCGGTGAACGGCGGCGAGCCCTTCTTCACCGGCTCGCACCCGGTCGTCACCCGGCGGGGCGAGGTCCCGGGGGCGAACCTGCGGCCGGGGGACGTCCTGATCCTGGCGGGCGAGGCGGCCGAGGTGGTCCGCACGGTCGAGCTGGTCCCGCTCGCGCAACCGAGCGTCAACCTCGAGACCGAGGGATCGGCGCCGTACTTCGTCAACGGGGTCCTGTTCGCTTCCGTCCCGACGGTGGCGGCGGCGCTGCGCGGCGACGGTTCCGCCGGCCTGCGCGCCGCCTGAGCGGAGTGGCGAACCCGGTGGCAGCGGCCCGTCGAGAACGCGCCGCTGCCACCGTCGGCGTCCAGCGCCGGAGACCGGCGGGGTGCTCTCGCATCGAAGCGGACGACTCCGGCGAGAGGATCGCCGGCGACGCGCTCGACGAAGCTCATCCGAATGAGCCGTTCGAGACAGGAGCTCTTCGAGCTCTTCGGTACCGCGCAAGCAGCATGACTTCTGTCGAAGTGCAAGACTGCGGTCACGACCGCCACTGCGCCCGACGGCTCGCGTCATGCGTCGGAGCGTACGCCGGGCGCGTTGTCCGCACCGTCGCTGTCGGCAAGCCACTCCAGAACGATTTCCTGATGTCGCCGCACCGGCTGCTCTCCGACTTGCGCCGACGGGCCGTGGCGCAGGCGCGGCGAACGCAACGAACGCTGCTGCTGCTCGCAAACCAGTTTGTCCTCGCGCATGAAATCGCCTGACGCGAGAGGGTCTGTTCTGGGGTCGCCCTCGTACTTGCCGCGGGTGCGCTGCAAGAGGGCGCCGGCGCGCAGCAGTTGGAGGCCGATTCGCCAATTCGGGACCGGTGCGATCTTGGTGCGGGTGACCACGCGGGTGCGATCCGGCGCAAGCGGGACGACCTGGAACAAGGACCAGCTGTTCTCGCTTTCGCCGAAGCCGATTCCCGGAAAGAGCATCGGCACCCAGGCGCCGATCCGTTCGCGCGGGACATCGTCGATCAGGGGCAGCACCGACTGCCTCTCGACCGACGCCGCGTAGTCGGCGGCGAGCGGTTCCCAGAAGGCGAAGTGGGGGCCGTGCCAGCCCGACTCGATGCGGTCGTGGTCGTACATGGCCAGGGTGGCGGAGTGGAGGTGTTTCAGGTGGTAGGCGTCAATGTAGTTCTCGACGACAATCTTCCAGTTCGCTTCGATCAGCTGTTCGATTCCGAACCGTTTCTGTTCACGCAGCCGCTCCACGCGGTGCGGTCCCAGATGCGGCTCGATGGCGCCGAACCACTCGGCGAGGGAAGGGGCGTCGAGACCGGGGTGGACCCAGATCAGGCCACGCCAGACGCCGACCGAGGCCGGGAACAGGCTGCTGCAGGAAGGATCGAAATCAGGAAACTCCTGCGCGCGGCGGGGGACACCGACGAGCTTCCCCTCCAGGTCGTACGTCCAGTCGTGATACGGGCAGCGCAGGGCGGCGGCCCTTCCCACGCTGCGGATCAACTGCGTGCCGCGGTGTCGGCAGATATTGTGAAACGCGCGCAGCCGCCAGTCCGCGCCCATCACCACGAAGATGTTGTTCAGCCCGGCCTGCACGCTCAGGTACTGCCCCGGTTCGGACAGGTCCTCCTTGAATCCCGCGTACGCCCACGTGCGCGAGAAGATCCGCTCCTGCTCGCGGTCGAACCACTCTTGCGAGGTGTACGCCTCGACCGGCAGCAGCGGCATTCCTCCGGGCATCGCCCGCCTCCTGAAGTGGTCTCGGTCGTTTGCCGTGAAACACCCTCTTGGTCGGGCCGTACGACGCCGCGCGGGTGGTCCGCGAAGCCGGCTCCACCAGTGGTTCGTCAGCGTTGGGGCGTCGGGAGCGTCGGGGGGCGTTGGGGGCGTTGGGGTCACCGCTTCGACGCCGATGATAGCATGAAGGTGCGCCGACGCCGGCGGGCCGAGCCCGCCCACCGGCTCGGCGGGGAGGTGCTTCGACATGCAGACGAGACTTCGCGCGGCGGCCCTGGCGGCGGCGGTTTCGGTGGTGTTCGCGTCGGCGGCGGCCGGCCAGACGGCGTTGCGGACGGCGGACGGCCGGCCCGACCTGCAGGGCGTCTGGGACTTCCGGACCATGACGCCGCTGCAGCGGCCGGAGGATCAGGAACGGGCCTTCCTCACCGAGGAGGAGGCGGCCGAGGCCGAGGCGGCCGCCGCCGCGCGGCGGGCGGCCCTGCTCGAGCCGAGCGAGTTGCGGACCGAGCTTCTGCCGGCCGGCGGAACCGGCGCCGAGCGCGGCCAGCGGGTGGGCGGCTACAACGACTTCTGGCTCGACTACGGCACCAACGTCATCGAGGACCGCCGGACCTCGCTCATCGTCGACCCGCCCGACGGCCGGCTGCCCCCGCTGACGCCGGAGGGCGAGCGCCTGCGCCAGGTCGGCTCGCTCGCCGAGGACCTGCCGATCGAGCGTCCCGTCCGCGTCCGGGCCGCGGGAACCGGCGCCGGCGGCCCGGAGGACCGCGGCCTCGCCGAGCGCTGCCTGCTCGGCTTCAACAGCGGGCCGCCGATGATGCCGAGCGGCTACAACAACAACATGCAGCTCTTCCAGACGCCGGGCCACGTCGTCATCCTCAACGAGATGGTGCACGACGCCCGGATCGTTCCGCTCGACGGCCGCCCCCACCTGCCCGCCGGCGTGCGGCAGTGGATGGGCGACTCGCGCGGACGCTGGGAGGGCGACACCCTGGTCGTCGAGACTACGAACCTGAGCGCGCGCACCGGCGCCTTCGACCCGTCGGCCACGCAGTCGATCGGCACCGGCCTGACCGTCACCCTCACGGAGCGGTTCCGCCGGCTGGACGCCGACACGCTGCTCTACGAGTACACCGTCGAGGACCCGGCCATCTTCACGCGGCCCTTCACCGTGGCGGTGCCGATGCGGCGGAACGCCGAGCCGATGTTCGAGTACGCTTGCCACGAGGGGAACTACGGCCTGCTGAACATCCTGCGCGGCGCCCGGGCGGAGGAAGCCGGGCAGTAGGGCAACCGGTCGGCGCGGGCCGGCGGGCCGCTCGCCCGCCGCTCCGCCGGCCCGGCCGCGGGAGGCGTCCGGCGCGGGTGCGGACGGCGGCGCGGCGGAAGCGAGCCGGCGCGAGCTGCTGTGCGTGCGCGAGGACATCGGTCGCCACAACGCGGTCGACAAGGCCGTCGGCCACTTCGTCCTGCGCGACGGGCTGCCGCTGCGCGACCGCATCCTCAGTGGTGAGCGGCCGGGCCGGGTTCGAGCTGGTGCAGAAGGCGCTGACGGCGGCCGTCCCCGCGATGGGCGCGGCGTCTTCGTGGCCTGCCCCGATTGCGGGGTGCAGAAGGCGCTGACGGCGGCCGTCCCCGCGATGGTCTCGGTGGGCGCGGCTGTTCTGCTCGGTCAGCTCCGCCCGCCCGGCACGGCCGAGACGGCCGCGGGGCGTTGCGGCAGGCGGGAGCCGAGCCGGGCCGCGCGGCCGAGCCGGCCAAGCCGGGCCGAGCGGGCCAGTTGTGATATAACGGGCGCAGCAAGGGGTCGCCCATGGACATCTCCCGCCGCACGTTCCTCAAGACCTCGGTCGCCGGCGCCGCGGCGGTCAGCGCCCTCGGCTTCGACCTCCGTCCGGCGCAGGCCGCGGTGCGGCAGCTCAAGATCCGCAACGCCACCGAGTACCGCACGGTCTGCCCGTACTGCGCGGTCGGCTGCGGGACCCTCGCCTACGTCCACGGCAGCGGCGGCCTGAACACCACCAACACCGTCATCCACGTCGAGGGCGACCCCGACAGCCCCATCAACGGCGGCACGCTCTGCCCGAAGGGCGCCTCGCAGATGCAGCTCGCGGTCAGCCCGCGGCTGCGGCACCAGCCGCTGCTGCGCAAGGCGGGGGCGTCGGAGTGGACCGAGATCGACTGGGACGAGGCGATGGACTGGTTCGCGCGCCGGTTCAAGGACTCGCGCGACGCCTCGTTCCGCGAGCGGGACGACGCCGGCCGCGTCGTCAACCGCGCCGACGGCGTCGCCTGGGTCGGCAGCGCCACCGTCTCGAACGAGGACGCCTACCTCATCACGAAGACGATGCGCGCGATGGGCCTGGTCTACATCGACCACCAGGCCCGCATATGACACAGCCCCACGGTGGCCAGTCTGGCCGCCACGTTCGGCCGCGGGGCGATGACCAACCACTGGAAGGACATCGGCAACACCGACGTCATCCTGGTGATGGGGGCCAACCCGGCGGAGAACCATCCCTGCGGGTTCAAGTGGGCGGTGGAGGCGCGTGACGGGCGGGGCGCGAAGCTGCTGACCATCGACCCGCGCTTCACCCGCACGTCGGCCGTCGCCGACCGCCACATGCAGATCCGGCCCGGGTCGGACATCGCGGTCCTCGGCGGGCTGATCCGCTACGCGCTCGGGAACGACCTGCACCACGCCGACTACGTGCGCGCCCACACCAACGCGTCGTTCGTCGTAGGGGAGGAGTACGGCTTCGCCGACGGGCTGTTCGCGGGCTTCGACGAGGCCGCGGGCAACTACGACCGGACGGCCTGGGACTACGAGCGGGGGCCGGACGGCTACGTCCGCCGGGACCCGACGCTGGCGCATCCGCGCTCGGTCTTCCAGCTCCTCAAGCGGCACTACGACCGCTACACGCCGGAGGTCGTCGCGGACGTCGCGGGGTGTTCGGCCGACGAGTTCCTGCGGATGGCCGAGATCATCTGCTCGACGGGGCGGGCGGACCGGGTCGGGACGATCCTGTACGCGGTGGGCTGGACCATGCACACGGTCGGCAGCCAGATCATCCGCACCGCCGCGATCCTGCAGTTGCTGCTCGGCAACATCGGCCGGCCCGGCGGCGGCATCAACGCCCTGCGCGGGCACGCCAACGTGCAGGGGGCGACCGACCACGCCATCGTCGCCGGCATCCTGCCCGGCTATCTGAAGGTGCCGACGCCGCCGCAGCAGTCGCTGGCCGCGCACCTGCGCGACTCGACGCCGCGGCCCCTGGTCCCCGACACGGTCAACTACTGGGGCAACTACCCCAAGTTCTACGTCTCGCAGATGAAGGCGTGGTTCGGCGGGCACGCGACCGCCGGCAACGACTTCGCCTACGACTACCTGGCCAAGCAGGACGGCGACGCGACGTGGCTGACCATCTGGGACAAGGCCCGCCAGGGGACGCTGGAAGGCTTCGTCGCCCTGGGGTTCAACCCGCTGCTGGCGGGGCCGGACGTGCCGCGGCTGCTCGACGCGATGTCGAAGCTGAAGTGGAAGGTGGTCATCGACCCCTTCATGCTCGACTCGGCCGAGTTCTGGAAGGCGCCGGGGATGGACCCGGCCGAAATCGACACCGAGGTGCTCTACCTGCCCTCGTCGCACTGGATCGAGCGCGACGGCTCGTTCACCAACAGCGGCCGCTGGGCGCAGTGGAAGGAGCAGGCGATCGACCCGCCGATCGGCGTGCGCTCCGACACCTGGATCCTGTCGGAGCTCTTCTGGCGGGTGAAGGAGCTGTACCGGGCCGAGGGCGGCGCCTGGAACGACCCGATCCAGCACCTGACGTGGGACTACCTGAACCCGCGCGAGCCGACGATGGTCGAGCTGGCGAAGGAGATCAACGGCTTCGACGTGCGGACCGGCCGGCAGCTTTCGTCGTTCGGCGAGCTCGCCGACGACGGGACCACGGCCGCGGGCAACTGGATCTACACCGGCAGCTTCACCGAGGCGGGCAACATGATGCGGCGGCGGGGAACCGCCGACCCCACCGGCCTCGGCATGCACCACGACTGGGCGTTCAGTTGGCCGGCCAACCGCCGCGTGCTCTACAACCGCGCGTCGGCCGACGCCGAGGGCCGGCCCTGGGACCCGAGCCGGGCCGGCATCGCCTGGAACGGGCGCGAGTGGATCGGCGACGTGCCGGACTACGGGCGCACGACGCCGCCCGACGCGGCCGGGGCGTTCATCATGACCGAGGAGGGGGTGGCGCGCCTGTTCAGCAGCCACCTGGCGGACGGCCCGTTCTCGGAGCACTACGAGCCGGTGGAGAGTCCGTCGCCCAACGCGCTGCACGACGCCGTGCCGATCAACCCGGTCATCCGCTGGTACGACGGCGTGCGCGAGTCGCTGGCGGCCGGCGGCGGCGAGTTCCCCTACGCCTGCACCGTCTACCGCGTGGTCGAGCGCGAGCACTTCGTGACGAGCAACGTGCCGTACCTGGTGGAGGCCATGCCCGACTTCTTCGTCGAGCTGCCCGAGGGCCTGGCCGCGGAGAAGGGCATCGCCAACGGCGGCCAGGTCCGCGTCTGGTCCAAGCGCGGCGAGGTGCGGGGCACGGCCATCGTCACCAGGCGCATCAAGCCGCTGCGCGTCGCCGGGAAGGTCGTCTGGACCGTCGGCATCCCGGTCCACTGGGGCTTCGTGGGCCTCACCCAGGGTTCGATGGCCAACCTGCTGACCCCGTTCATCGGGGACGCGAACACCCGCTGTCCGGAGTTCAAGTCGTTCCTGGTCAACGTGGAGCGGGCCTGAGATGCTGCAGACCGTGGGGTTGCACCCGCTGGCGGCTGTCGTGGTCGTCGGGGTCGATACGATGTTGTTCGGGGGAACCGTCGTGACGGCGGGCGTCGGCTGGGCGGTGTCCCTGCCCGTGGGGTGCGCGGTCTGCGTCGGCGTGGCGTTGCTGCAACGCAACGGATTCTCGGATTCGTGGGGGCTCGCCGTCGGCAAGGGCATCGTCGCGGGGTTGCTCACAGCCATTCCCACGCCGCTTCCGTCCGCCCTGATCGCGGGCGGCGGGGCGGCGGGCGCGGCGCGCCTGCTTCTGAACCGGCGGAATGGGTGAACGCGGGCACTTCGTGGCGAGCAACCTGCCGTACCCGGTCGAACGCGGGTGTCCCCGCGCGTGTAGCATGAGAGGAAAGGAGCTTGCGATGGACCGGGCGGATTGGCAGTTGGTGCTTTCGGCGCTCACGGCGGCGGGAGTGCCGTGGAACGCGATTCAGATCGACGGTGTCGACAGCAAGGTCGACGAGTTGCGGGGCAAGGTCGACACGATTGAAGCGATCCTCGAAGGGCACGTGAACAGCCCGGCGCTCCATTCGGATCTGCCCCCTCCGGAACGGGAACTCTCCGCGGCGCGCTGAGCCGATCATGGCCGACACCCTCGCCATCCGTCGCGTGTCCGCGAGCCCGGACGCGTACATCCCGATCAGCGCGTTGCGGTCGGGCGGGCCGACGTACGCCAAGCTGGTCGACATCTCCGCCTGCATCGGCTGCAAGGGCTGCGAGGTCGCCTGCAAGGAGTGGAACGACCTCGGCGTGGAGCCGACCGCCAACTTCGGCAGCTACCAGAGCCACCGCGACCTGAGTCCGAAGACGTGGCTGCTGATGCGCTTCAACGAGGTGGAGGTCGACGGCCAGCTCAACTGGCTGATCAAGAAGGACGCCTGCCTGCACTGCGAGGAGCCGGGCTGCCTGTACGCCTGCCCGGCCCCCGGCGCCATCGTGCAGTACACGAACGGCATCGTCGACTTCAACCAGGAGAACTGCATCGGCTGCCAGTACTGCGTCACCGGCTGTCCCTTCGACATTCCCCGTTTCGATGTCCACACGCGCAAGGTGTCGAAATGCAACATGTGCGTCGACCGGGTCGAGGCGGGGCTGGAGCCGGCCTGCGTGAAGACCTGCCCGACCAACGCCATCTCGTGGGGCAGCAAGGACGACATGCTGGCCCTGGCCGACAAGAAGGTGGAGACGCTCAACGCGCGCGGTTACCGGAACGCGGCCGTCTACGACCCGGCCGGCGTCGGGGGCACGCACATGATGTACGTCGTCCCACACGGCGACCGGCTGGCCGACTACAGTCTGCCCGCGGACCCGACGGCCAGCCCGGCGCCGATGACCGCGCTCGGCTTCGTCAAGCGGATGGGCGCCTGGCTGATGGGCTTCGGCGTCCTCGGCGCGCTGGTCCACTTCCTGCGCTACGGCCCGGAGCGGCTGGAGGAGGAGGCCGAGTGACGCCCCCGGAGGACGCCACCGCGGCGGCCCCGGGCCGCGTGCGGCAGCGCTTCACGTTCTTCGAGCGCCTCCTGCACTGGGTGGTCGGCGTCACGTTCACCCTGCTGCTGGCCACCGGGCTGGCGTTCTCGTACCCGCCGCTCTTCTGGCTGACCGCGCTGCTCGGCGGCGGCCCGTCCGCCCGCGCGCTGCACCCGTGGGTCGGCGTGCTGTTCGCGGCGGGGATGGGCGCGATGGTCGTGGTCTGGTTCCGCGACATGTTCCTGAGCGACACGGACCGGCGCTGGCTGCGCGCTATCCGCCACTACGCGACCCGCGACAGCGCCAACGTGCCGCCCGCGGGCAAGTACAACGCCGGTCAGAAGATGTTCTTCTGGGTGCAGGGCGCGCTGGCCGTCGTCTTCGTGGTCAGCGGCGCCGCGTTGTGGTTCCCCGCCGCCTTCGGCGCCTCCTTCCTGCAGTGGATGCGCCTCGCCCACTACCTCGCCACCCTCGGCGGCGGCCTGTTCCTGATCGTCCACGTCTATCTCGGCACCGTCGCCTATCCCGGCACCGCGCGCGCCATGATCGACGGGACGGTCACCGAGCGCTGGGCCCGGCATCACCATCCGGGCTGGCGCGAAGATCACACGCGCGGGTAGAGTGCGCGGCTTGGTGTCGGATAGGGAGGGTCAGGACACGATGGTCGAACGTATCGGCGTCCTGGAATGGCGCTTGGACGAGATTGCGAAATCCTTGTACCTTACGCCCGAGGAGGCGAGGGAGTACTTCACCGACGGACGCCGCGTTTCGTTCATTCTGGAACGTCGCATCCGGCGGGAGATTCTGAAGGGGAGGCTTGCGCCAAGCGAAGGCGCGGGCTATGACTTGATCGATGAACAGGATCGGAAATGGGAGGTTCGATCCATCACGAAAAGCGGTGTGTATTTCTGTCCCAGCTCCATGGTGGGATCGGGACGTCGTTTCGAAGAGCGTGGATTTTGGACAAGTTGAACGAAGTCGCCGGGTATGTTCTGAGCGACGTTCGTGAATTTCCAAAGATTCCCACATGGAAGGTCGATGCCGATACTGTGGAGTCTTGGTATCGTAACGGTTCACTTGGCGCAGGAACAAAGGTATCCGGGTCGAAGGCTCGTCTTTTGCTGCGGGTTGGCGGATAAGGAGACGTGCAGCGCCGATTGTCGTTCGACAACCCGGGCCGATCGACCTTGGTCGAGCTCGTCGATGAGCTCGATGGCTGGCACCGCTACGGCCGGAAGACGGTCGTCGAGACGTACGGCGGTGTTCCCGTCCTCGCCAACGAGTTCTGGACGGCGAAGCAGCGGGCGGCGCATTCGCTGCACGAGATCTCCTACCGGGCCTGCTTCAAGCCGCAGCTTCCGCGGTTCTTCATCAGCCGGCTGACGGACCCCGGCGACGTCGTCTTCGATCCGTTCATGGGGCGCGGCACCACGCTGCTCGAAGCGGCGCTGCTGGGGCGCGACGCGCTGGGCAACGACGTCAACCCCATCTCCCGCCTGCTCGTCGAGCCGCGGCTCGATCCGCCGCCGGCGTCCGACGTCGAAACCCGGCTCGGCCGCCTGGCGCTGGACGGTTCGGCGGAGCGCCCCGACGGCTTCGACGCCTTCTTTCACGAACGGACGCTCGATCGGATCTGCCGGCTGCGCGCCTACCTGCTCGAACGGGAAGCCGCCGGGCGCCTGGACGACGTCGACCGCTGGATCCGGATGGTGGCCATGAACCGGCTGACCGGGCATTCCCCGGGGTTCTTCTCCGTCTATACCCTGCCTCCGAACCAGGCCACGTCGATCGAGCGCCAGCGGAAGAACAACGCGCGCCGCGGGCAGACGCCGGAGTACCGCGACGTCGCCGCGCTGATCCTGCGCAAGACGCGCGCCCTGCTGCGGGACGTGCGGAAGGAGCCGCCCACGGGCCGCTGCCGGGGCTTCCTGCGGCAGAACGTCGAGACGCCGTTCGGGTACGCAGGCCCGCCGGCCGCGCTGGCGGTCACCTCCCCGCCGTTCCTGAACGTGGTGAACTACCGGCAGGACAACTGGATGCGGTGCTGGTTCGCCGGCGTCGATCCGGACGCCGTCGCCGTCACCCAGACCGCGAAGCTGGAGGAGTGGAAGCGCCTCGTGCGGCGCGCGCTCGTCAACGTCGCCGCGATCACCCGGCCCGGCGGGGCGTTCGCCTTCGAGGTGGGCGAAGTCCGGCGCGGGTCGCTGCTGCTCGACCGGGTGGTCGCCGACGTCGCGCGGGAGACGGCGTGGGAGCCGGTGTGCATCGTCGTCAACGAACAGCGCTTCACCAAGACGTCGAATACGTGGGGCGTCGACAACAACCGCGGCGGCACCAACTCGAACCGCATCGTGGTGCTGCGCCGCGGGCTAGATGCGCGGGTTCATGAGGGGGTGGGCGGGTGAGCGCGCGGGGAGCGCCGGGCCGCCCGGATCATTCGCGTTTGTCCGCTCCCGGCGATTCCGCGGCCCCGTCTTCGTATGAAAACACCCACCGTCTTCGGTTACCGGGTCGTGACGAAAAATCCCTGAAAAGTGCCGGTCGCAGTCGGCGCTCGCGCTTCAGCCGGGGATACTTCACTTCCTCGTCGACCGGTTCGCCCGCGTCGAGGTACGCCAGCCAGGTTTCGATGTTCCTGCGCGGCACGATCAGAAGGACCGGATCCTCGCCGGTTCTCACCGGGACGCCCTGTTCCGCACACGCCGCGCCCAACTGCGCACGCCGTTCGTTCGTCGAACGGTCGTCCGCGTCCGTGACGACGATCAGGTACGCGCCCTGCCTTCCACGGATGGCTCGCAGCTCGGCGGGATATCTCTGTCGAACCCACTGCTCGCCTGACTGGCGTCCCTTCGGAAGGGGAAGCGTCCTGACGTCACGGGCGCCGAAGTTCCGCCGTCTCAGGAACCGGCGGACGAACGCATCGGTCTGTGAATCCTCGCAGAGCAGGGTGATGCGGACGCCGCTCATTCCTTCTCCCAACCCCGCGCGACGGTTTCCGACAGGGGCAGTCCGTCAATCGTCCGGTCCGGCTTGTCACTGACCCGCACGGGACCGCTTCCATCCCGGGAGAACCAGCGGCCCTTCGCGCCGGCCAGATGGTCGATCGTCACCGGGTGGTGGGAGACGACCACCGCCTGCTCCAGCAGATCGCCGCACGCCTCGGCGAGATGAACCAGCAAGGGCTGCACTTCCCGCGGGGCGAGGTAGTTTTCCGGTTCGTCGAGGAACAAGGACGTGCGGCGGTCGGACGACAGAAAGATCAAGCCGTACAACGCCACCAGCGCCCGCTGGCCGTCCGAAAGCTGATCGAATCCGTAGCGATCCACTTGACCGTCGTCCGTCGACCGGCGAAACACCACCTTGAGGGCGCGCACTCCCTCTCCCGACTCGGCGAGATTGAGGGAATCGAAGCCCGGGAGCGTCTCGCGAAGCGTCTCGAAAAGCCGCGCTATCGCCCCCATGTTCTCCTGGGCGGCGTGCCGGTACCAGCCGACGAAGTTCCGCATCCGCGGTTCGAGGAACTCGTCCTCGCTCCGCGCCTCCGGATCGAAGAACGGGGGGCACGGGCTGGCGACGACGAAACCCGCGACCGCCTTCTTGAAGCGGGTCAGCTTCCGGTTGTCGGGCCGCGCGTACAAGGCCCCTACGCCGGACTGCGACCAGTCGAACGGCGTCGACGGTCCCGGCGCGTAGTCGTCATGGTAAAGCTGCGCGACGCCGTTCTCGAAGCTGAAGATGAGTTTTCCGTCGTGCCGCAGCGTCTCCTCGCTGATACGCGCCCGGCGCCGGTCCGGAGCGTGCTCGATGCCGACGGCGTAGCGGTAGGCGTCTCCATCCACGTGCAGGTCGAGCTCGAAACGCTGTTCGTCCCGGGCCTGCGTCAACGAAAGCTCACGTGCAGGGAACGCCTCGCCGACGCGGGCGCCGCGCACGATGAACTCCTGCATCCGGCCCAGCACGTCGAGCACCGACGTCTTGCCGCTGCCGTTGGCGCCGAGCAGCACGTTCGTCTCGTCCAGCAGCAGCTCGAAATTCACCAGGCAGCGGAAGTTGTCGGCATAGAGTCTCGTCAGCATGAATCGGGTTCCCTTCCGACCATCACCCGCGGCGTTTTCATCGTCGGCGCCCGGACCGCCGCGGCCGAGGTGACCGAGGTCCGAAAGGACGTTACCCTACCGGCCCCCGTACTCGTACTGGTCCAACCGTTCTCGACAAGTGCGCAGTTGGTGTTCAGAGAAGAGAGCGTGAAAGCGTTCGTTCTGAGATATTGTCAAATGTTGTGGATCGGGGTTCTGGCGTGAATCAGGCAGCCTCCTTCCGAGCCTCCGTCTCCGTCTTGCCGCGTGCCTCCGGCAGGCCGTCCACGAACTTCACACCGGCCCGCACCAGAGGCAGCAGGCCCGCCCCGTTCAGCCGGCGCCACCGCCGCTGCGCCATCTCCAGCAGCTTGAACGCCATCAGCAACCCCTTGGTCCGGGAGCCGGCCCCCTTCGTCACCCGCTGCCGCAGCCGGACCGTCGCGAACGGCGATTCGATCAGGTTCGACGTCCGCAGATGCCGCCAGTGCTCCGCCGGGAAGGAGAAGAAGGCCAGCAGCGCCTCCCGGTCCTCCACCAGGCAGGCCGTCGCCTTCGGATACTTCGCCTCGAACTCGGTCACGAAGGCGCCGATCGCCTGTTCGGCCGCGGCCCGCGTCGGCGCGTACATCACCTCGTGCAGCGCCCGCTTCGCCCGCGGACGCAGCCGCTTCGGGAGCTTGTCCAGCACGTTCGCCAGCTTGTGGCACCAGTCGCGTTGCGGAGTCGTCTCCGGCCACACGTCCCGCAGCGCCGACCAGAAGCCCAGCGCGCCGTCGCCCACTGCCATCACCGGCGCCCGCAGCCCCCGGTCGCGCAGGTCCCGCAGCACGCTCGCCCAGCTCTCCCCGCTCTCGCGATAGCCGTCCTCCAGCGCCACCAGTTCCTTCGTCCCGTCCGACTTCACCCCGATCACCACCAGCGTGCACAGACGGTCGTCCTCCAGACGGACGTTGAAGTGGATCCCGTCCACCCACACGTAGACGTAGTCGCTCTCCGACAGGTCCCGGCGCCGGAACGCCTGGTACTCCTTCTCCCACGCCGCCGTCAGCCGCGAGATGTTCGTCGGACTCAGCCCCGCCGCGTCCTTCCCCAGCAGAACCGGAAGCGCCTCCCGGAAGTCGCCCGTCGACAACCCCCGCAGATACAGGATCGGAAGCACCTCGGCCACCCGCGGCGACCGACGCATGTACGGAGGCAGGATCCGGCTGCTGAACCGCTGCCGTTCGCCGTCCTCGTCAACCCGGCGGTCGTTGACGCGCGGCGCCTCGACCTGCATCGTCCCCGCTCCGCAGGTCACCGTGCGGGACTGCGCATGGCCGTTGCGAACGACCAGCCGCAGACCGTTCTCGTCGCGCGCCTCCGCGTGCGCCTCGACGTAGTGGGCGACCTCTTCCTCCAGGGCGGCCATCAGCATCCGCCGAGCGCCCTCGCGGGCGATCTCGTCCAGGGTCGGCGGCACGGTCTCTTCCGTCGCTTCCGCGTTGTCTTCCGCCTCGGGTTCGAGTACCTTCAACATGGGTGGTGTCTCCTTCCCCCCGGCCCATCAGCCAGGGTGTTCCATGGTTCCTGTGGAAGGATACGCCACCTGCTTCACGCCCGATCCCCCGATCCACAACTTTCGGTTATACCTCGTTCGTTCTCGATGATCATTGCTTCGACGGTGAGGTCGAGTCGCCGACGTTTCCAGAGCGCGGTATAGCCGTCCGATACGGTGGGCGCGTCGATGAGGATGTTCGCCGTCCTCACGCCCCCATGCTCATTGAGCATGGTCAGGAAACGCGTCGCAGTGTAACCGGCCTCGGATTTTGCCGTGCGGTAAATATCGAGCATGGCTTCATGGAACTGATCCTCCAGGGAAGTGCTCATGCGTCCGCTCCTCGGGCCGGCCCGGCGACTCACTCCGGCAGCGCGAAGGCGATCAGCTCCGGCACGTCCCCGCCGACGGTCAGCGCGATGTACTGCCGGCCCTCGTGCAGGTAGGTCATCGGCGTGCCGACGGCGCCGGCCGGCAGGTCGACCGAGCCGACGATCGCGCCGGTCGCCTTGTCGCGCGCCACCAGCCGCGGGCCGCCGTCGTTGGCGGCGCCGCCGGCGGTCAGGGCGCTCACCAGCAGCGTCTTCGTCAGCACCGGGCCGCCGCGGCCGTCGCCGCCGAGCGGCGGCAGGTTCAGGCCGCGCAGCCGCGGGTGGCCGCGGAAGCGGTCGCCGTCGCCGTTGGGCTGCATCCAGGCGTGGTCGCCGGTGTTCAGGTCGATGGCGGTGATGCGCGAATAGGGGGGCTTGAAGAGCGGCAGTCCTTGCGGCATCAGCGGCGGCGTGGAGAAGCCGCCCTGGGTGTAGGCGAGGTTGGCGCCCTCGCCGTCCGGCGTGACGTACTTCAGGATGGAGTACGCGTTGACCGACGGCACGTAGAGGAGGCCGGTCTCCGGGTCCACGGCGGAGCCCATCCAGTTGGCGCCGCCGCCGAGGGCGGGGCGCTGGATCGTCCCCTGCAGGCCGCCTTCGACGGAGAGCATCGGGGGCGAGAAGAGTCCGCCGAGCCGGTGGTTGCGCACCGCCTCGACCGCCATCTCCCGGATCTCCGGCGTGAAGTCGACGAGCTGCTCGATGGACGAGCCCTGGTCCTCGAACGGCGGGGGCTTCGTCGGGAACGGCTGGGTGGGCGACAGCACTTCGCCGGGCAGGTCCGTGTCGGTCTCCACCGGGCGCTCCTCGATGGGCCAGACCGGTTCGCCGGTCACGCGGTCGAAGACGTAGGTGAAGCCCTGCTTGCTGACCTGGGCGAGCGCCTTGACGGGACGGCCGTCGACGGTGACGTCCACCAGGTTCGGATGGGTGGGGAAGTCGTAGTCCCAGACCCCGTGGTGCACCGCCTGGAAGTGCCAGATCCGCTCGCCGGTCTCGACGTCGAGCGCGACGATGCTCTCCGCGAAGAGGTTGTCGCCTAGCCGGTGGCCGCCGTAGTAGTCGTTGGTCGGGGTGCCGGTCGGCAGATAGACGATGCCGAGCTCGTCGTCGGCGGCGAACGCCGACCAGACGTTGGCCCCGCCGGTGTAGCGCCACGAGCCGTTCAGCCACGTGCCGACGCCGGGGTCGTCGGCTTGCGGGACGGTGCGGAACGTCCACTTCGTGTCGCCGGTGCGGGCGTCGATACCCTTGACCCAGCCCGGCGTCTGCTCCCTGGCGATCGGCTGGTCGGAGATCGACGTCGGGGTCACGACGACGCCGCGGGCGACGATCGGCGGCGAGTTGACGCTGAGCCACGGATAGCCCTGGTCGTCCACCGTGCCCCGGCCGTTGCGCGGGAGGTCCGCCGCGAGGTCGACGCGGCCGCCGTCGCCGAAGCCGCGCGCCGGCTCGCCGGTCGCGGCGTCGAGGGCCAGCAGGTAGCCGTCGGGCGTGCCGTAGAAGATCCGCGCCTCTTCTCCATCGGCCCAGTACGCCAGCCCGCGCGTCCCGTAGCCGTTCATGTTGATCGAGTGCTTCGTCCCCCGGACCACGTCGGGGTCGTGCACCCATTTCGGTTCGCCGGTGCCGGCGTCGAGCGCCGCGGCGAGACGCAGCGGCGTGACGACGAAGACGGTCCCGCCGACCATCAGCGGCGTCACCTTCATGCCCAGCAGGCTCAGGTCCTCGTGGACCTCCCGCAAGGCGTCCAGATCGAGCGTCTCGTCGGCCGACCGCCAGCGCCAGGCGATCTCCAGGTCGTCGAAGTTGCCCGCGTCGATCCGATCGAGGCCGGAGTACTTGGTGCCGCCGAGGTCGCCGCCGTAGGAGGGCCATTCGCCGTTCGGGGCGCCGTGCTGCGCGGCGGCGGGGCCGCCCGCGGCGGACAGCGCCGCGCACGCGAAGACGGACAGGAGGATCGGCGGCGGGCGGAAACGGGCATGCGGACGAGACCGCGCGGACCCTCGGGCGCGGCGGGTCTCTGAAATCACGCCTTCCGTCCCGGCGCGGCGGACGCCGCCGGTGCTGGTGGCGCAACGTGTCACTGGAATCCTCCTGGCGGCGGCCGGCGCCCGCGGCATCTCCGCCGACGCCCCGCGGCGTTCCTGCATGCGGCGTCCGCGGCGGTCACGCGGAAGAAGCCCGGCCCTACCGCGGCGGCTCCGTCTCGCCGGCCTTCTCTTCCGCTTCCCGCGCGGCGCCGAGATCGCGCAGCGCCTGCGCCGAGTTGCCGCTCGGGTAGCGAGTGACGTCGGGCCGCTCGATACGCCGCGCCTCGGCGCGCTCGGCGAGCGTCAGGGCCGTCGTCCCGCTGCCGTCCTTCAGGTTCAGGTCGGCCCCGTGCGCGGCGAGCAGCTCGACGACCGTGGCGTAGTTGCGCCGCGCGGCCGCGTGCAGCGGGGCCGTGCCCTCGTGATCCGTCCGGTCGACGTCGGCTCCGTGCTCGAGGGCCGCCCGGGCGGCTTCGTACGCCGCGCGTTCCTCGCGGTCGGGGTTCCGCAACGAGCTGTTGAACGTCCGCCCCCGCGTGTGCGCGCCGCTGACCGCGGCCAGCAACGGCGTCTGGAAGCCGCCCGCGGCGTGCGGCGGCCCGACGCCCCCGGCCCGCTCGAAGACGTGCGCCCAGCGCTCCAGCGTGGTCCGGGCCGGGTCGCCGCCCCAGGCGGCCAGCATCCTCATGAGCTCCGCTTCCTGGTAGTAGGCGGCGAGCCAGTACGGGGTGGCGCTGACGAGCTGCGGCGCGATGGCCCAGTCCTGGCCGGCGCGGCGCAGCGGCGTCCCGCTCTCCAGGCGCGCGTCGGGGTCCGCGCCGCCGGCCAGCAGGGCCGCCGCCACGTCCCGGTCTCCCCGCAGGATCGCGGCGTGCAGCGGCGTATAGCCGGCCCCGGCGTCGTTGGGGTCGGCGCCCGCGGCCAGCGCGAACCGCGCGAAGTCCGCGTGGCCGCCGTGCGCCGCCACCACCAGCGCGCTCGCGCCGGTGGGCGCCGCGTCGTCGACGTCCGCGCCGGCGCGGACGAGGCGCCGGGCCGCCTCCACGTCCCCGAGCCGGGCCGCGAACAGCAGCGGCGTGTAGCCCCCCCGGTTCCACACGACGCCCTGGTCGTACTGCGAGGCGTTGGTGGACGCGGCGTGCATCATGCGGGGCCGGACCCGGGAGCGGGCGTTCACGTCGGCCCCGTGCGCCAGCAGCACGTCGACGACCTCGTGGTGTCCCTGGGCCACCGCCCACATCAGCGCGGTCTGCCCGCGCGAGCGTTCCCGCGCGTCGACGCCGGCCCCGTGGAACAGCAGCTTCCGGACGGCGTCCGCGCTGCCGGCGCGCGAAGCCGTCATGACGGGCGTCTCGCCGTTGCGCAGCGCCGCGTCGGGGTCGGCGCCCGCGTCGAGCAGGCGCGCCACCATGCCGGCGCCGCCGTTGCCGGCGGCGAGCCAGAGCGGGGTCGCGCCCAGCTCGTTGGCGGCGTCGACGTCGGCGCCCGCGGCGATCAGGAGGGCGGCGGTCTCGTGGTCGTTCCGATAGGCCGCCCAGTGCAGGGCGGTGGCCCCGTCGGGCTGCGCGGCGTCGACGTCGGCTCCGCCCGCGACGAGCGACCGGACCGCGGCGGCGTCCTCGGCCCGCGCCGCGTCGACGATGGCCGGCGCGTCGACGCCGCCGGCCGCCGGGCCGCGGCCGGGAGCCGCCGCGAGGCCCGCCGCCGCCACGGCGAGCCATCCGGCCGCCAGAACGCCGCCGGCAATCCGTTTCGCTGTCATCGTGGCCGCCTCCTGACCGGCCGGCCCGCGGCCTCGCGCCGCGCGGTCCGGGGCCGGGCGACCATCGTACCGCGGATCGGCGGCGATTGACAACGCGCGGCCGGTGCGGTCAGACTATCGCGTCCGGGCGTCCGTGCGCCGCTTTTCCGAAAGGGGCTGTTGGTGCGTACAGCTTGGTTCGCCGCGGGTGTCGCCTCCGCCCTGACGCTGTCCGCGGCGGCCGGGACGGCGTTCGCGCAGGCCGGGGAGCCCGCCGAGACCGGCGTCTCCCCGCAACGCGCCCTTCTCGACCGCTACTGCGTCACCTGCCACAACGAGCGCGTCGTGGCCGGCGGCGGCGCCGGCATGATGGCCGAGCAGTTGCGGCTGGTGGGGCTGGCCCTCGACTCGGCGGACGTGGACGACGTGGCCGCCGACCCGGAGCTCTGGGAGAAGGTCGTCCGCAAGCTGCGCGTCGGCGCCATGCCGCCGCAACCCCGGCCCCGGCCGGACAGGGAGACCTACGACGGCTTCCGGCGCTGGCTCGAGGACGAGCTGGACCGGGCGGCGGAAGCGCGTCCCGATCCGGGCCGCACGCAGGCTTTCCACCGCCTCAACCAGGCGGAGTACCGCAACGTCGTCCGCGACCTGCTCGACCTCGAGATCGACGCCGACGCCCTGATCCCGGCCGACGCGCCCGACCGGAACGGGTTCGACAACATCGCCGCGTCGCTGTCGCTGTCGCCCGCGCTGTTCGAGCGCTACGTGTCGGCCGCCCGGAAGATCGGCCGCCTGGCGATCGGCGAGGCGCCCGCCGGCGGAGCCGAGATCGCCACCTACGACGTGCCCCTCAACCTGATCCAGAGCGATCGGCAGAGCGAGGACCTGCCGTTCGGGTCGCGCGGCGGCGCCGCCGTCCGGCATCACTTCCCGGTCGACGGGGAATACCGGATCAAGGTGCGCCTGCAGACGAACTACGTCGGCTACGTGCGGGGCATCGACGACGCGCACGAGATCGAGTTCCGGCTCGACGGCCGGCGCATCGCGCGGTTCACGTTCGGCGGCGAGGCGCCGGGGACGCCCGCCCCGATCAGCTTCGCCGGCAACATCCGCGGGACCGACGACTGGGAGCACTACACGCTGCACGCCGACGACCCGCTGGAGGTGACCGCGGCGGTTTCGGCCGGGCCGCACACCATCGGCGTCTCCTTCCCGCGCGAGACGTGGGAGGAGGAGGGCGTGCTGCAGCCGCGGCAGACCGGCTTCGCCCTGGCCATCAACGAGATGCCGGACGGCAATCCGGCCCTGGGCAGCGTGCGGATCACCGGCCCGCTGAGCGTCGACGGGCCGGGCGACACGCCGAGCCGGCGGCGCATCTTCACTTGCCGGCCGGGACCGGGAGCGGACGGGGCCGAGGCGGCGGCCTGCGCCCGCCGGATCCTGGGCGACCTCGCCCGCCGCGCGTACCGGCGGCCGGTGGACGAGGGCGACGTGGCGACGCTGCTCGAGTTCTACGAGCGGGGCCGGGCCGAGGGGGGCTTCGACAAGGGCGTCCAGTTCGCGCTCGAGCGGCTCCTGGCCGACCCGGACTTCCTCTACCGCGTCGAGCGCGACCCGGTGGACGTCCCCGCCGGGGCCGTGTATCCGATCTCCGGCATCGAGCTCGCGTCGCGTCTGTCGTTCTTCCTCTGGAGCAGCATTCCGGACGACGAGCTGCTCGCGGCGGCCGAGGACGGGACCCTGGGCGACCCGGTCGTGCTGGAGGCGCAGGTCCGGCGGATGATGGCCGATCCCCGCTCGCAGGCGATGGTGGAAAACTTCGCCGGCCAGTGGCTCTACCTGCGCAACATGGGCGGGGTCTATCCCGACCCGAACGTCTTCCCGGAGTTCGACGAGAACCTGCGCGCGGCGTTCACGCGCGAGACCGAGCTGTTCATCGGCGAACAGTTGCGTTCCGACGCCAGCGTGACCGAGCTGCTGTCGGCGGACTACACCTGGGTCGACCAGCGGCTGGCGGAGCACTACGGCATCCCGAACGTCTACGGGAGCCGCTTCCGCCGGGTCCCGCTCGACGGCGTCCGGCGGGGCGGCCTCCTGGGCCACGGCAGCGTGATGACCGTGACCTCGTATCCGAACCGCACGTCGCCGGTGCTGCGCGGCAAGTGGGTGCTTGAGAACCTGCTGGGGGCGCCGCCGCCGGAGCCGCCCCCGGACATCCCGGCGCTCGAGGAGCGGAACGAGGACGGCGAACCCGTGTCGCTGCGCGAGGCGATGGTCGAGCACCGCGAGAACCCCGCCTGCTCCGTGTGCCACGCGCCCATGGACCCCATCGGGTTCGCCCTGCAGAACTACGACGCCATCGGCGGGTGGCGCGACGTCAACGAGGGGGGCTCGGCCGTCGACGCCTCCGGCGTGCTGCCGGACGGCGCGCGCTTCGAGGGGCGCGCCGGGCTGCGCGACCTGCTCCTGGACCGCCCGGACGACTTCGTCGGCACCCTGACCGAGAAGCTCCTGACGTACGCGCTCGGCCGCGGAGTCGAGCACTACGACGCCCCGACCGTGCGGAAGATCGTGCGCGAGGCGGCCGGCGAGGACTACCGCTGGTCGTCCATCATTCTCGGCATCGTCAACAGCACCCCGTTCCAGATGCGGAGGGCAGACTCATGATCGTCACCCACAAGGCCATTCCCCGGCGCACCGTGCTGCGCGGCATCGGCGCGTCGCTCGCGCTGCCGTTCCTCGACGGCATGGCGCCCGCGTTCGCCGCCGTCCGCAACACCGCGGCCCGCCCGGTCCGGCGCTTCGGCGTGGTCTACGTGCCGAACGGCATGGCGATGAAGCACTTCACGCCGGCGGCCGAGGGCCTGGGCTTCGAGACCACCCGCGTCCTGAAGCCGATCGAGGCGTTCAAGGACCAGATGCACGTCCTGACCGGCCTGAACGGCGTGGCGAGCAACGCGGGCGTGCACGCCAGCGCGGCGACGCGGTTCCTGACCGGCGTGACGCCGGCGCGGACCGAGTCGGACCTGCGGGCGGGGGTGTCGGTCGATCAGCTCGTCGCGCGCAGCTTCGAGAAGCACACGCAGCTCGCCTCCCTGGAGCTGGCGCTCGACAGCCGCGACGTCTCCGGGTCGTGCGACGTCGGCTTCAGTTGCGCCTACACGAACACGATCGCGTGGCGCAGCGAGACGACGCCGCTCTCCGGCGAGAACAACCCGCGCGCGGTGTTCGAGCGGCTCTTCGGCGACGCCGGCTCGACGGATTCGGCCGCGCGGCTGGCCCGCATCCGCAAGGACCGGAGCATCCTCGACTCGGTGACCGAGAAGATCGACGCCCTGCAGCGCGGCCTCGGCCCGAACGACCGCGTGCGCGTCACCGAGTACCTGGAGGCGGTGCGCGACGTCGAGCGGCGCATCGGGATGGCCGAGGCGCAGAGCGATCGCGAGCTGCCCGAGGTCGATCAGCCGGCCGGCGTCCCGGCGACCTACGAGGAGCACGCGAAGCTGATGTTCGACCTGATGCTCCTGGCGTACCAGACCGACCTGACCCGCGTCGCCACCTTCATGATGGCGCGCGAGATCAGCGGGCGGACGTACCCGGAGATCGGCGTGCCCGACTCGCACCACCCGACGTCGCATCACCGCGACGACCCGACCCTCTACGAGAAGATCGCGAAGATCAACGAGTTCCACATCTCGCTCTTCGGCTACTTCCTCGAGAAGGCGCGCGCGACGCCGGACGGCGACGGCAACCTGCTCGACCACGTGATGCTGCTGTACGGCGCCGGCATGTCCGACAGCAACCGGCACGACAACAAGGGCCTGCCGCTGGTCCTCGTCGGCGGCGCGTCCGGGCGGCTCAAGCCGGGCGGGCGCCACCTGCGCTACCGGGAGAAGACGCCGGCGACCAACCTGCACCTGACCATCCTCGACAAGATGGGCGCGCCGGTCGACCGCATCGCCGACAGCACCGGCCCGCTCGACCTGCTGCCGGTGAGCTGACGGGATGGAAGACGCCGTCCAGCCGTTCACGGCCGCCGCGGCGTTCGCCGCCGCGGCGGCCGTGTGGAGCGCCTGTCGGTTTTCGCTGATCGAGGGGACGGTGGACACGCTGGAGACGGCGCGCGACGCGCACGTCGACGCGGCCGGGCCGCACGGGCGGTGAACCGAATGGCCCGAGTCTCGATCACCGTCAACGGCCGGCGCCGCGCCGCGGACGTGGAGCCGCGCCTGCTGCTGGTCCACTTCCTGCGCGAGCGCCTGAACCTCACCGGCACGCACGTCGGCTGCGACACGAGCCAGTGCGGCGCCTGCACGGTGCTGGTCGACGGGCGCAGCGCGAAGTCGTGCACGATCTTCGCGGTGCAGGCCGACGGCTCCGAGGTGACGACCATCGAGGGGCTGGCCGACGGCGAGCGTCTGCACCCGCTGCAGGAGGGGTTCTGGGAGGAGCACGGCCTGCAGTGCGGCTACTGCACGCCGGGCATGATCCTGTCGGCGGTCAACCTGCTGGAGGACAATCCGGCCCCGACCGAGCGACAGATCCGGGACGGCCTCGACGGCAACTTCTGCCGCTGCACCGGCTATCAGCACGTCGTCGACGCGATACGGCACGCGGCCGCGCGGATGGGGCGATCCGACGCCGCCGCGCCGCGTCGATGACCGCGGCGTTTCCGCCGCCGGGGGCCGAGGCGCTGTGCCGGCGGCGGTCCTTCGCCGTGCACCGCGCCGGCCGCCATCTGGTCGCCGAACTGCTGACGCCGCATCGCGTGCTGAGCAACTCGGCGCACGTGGGCGGGCAGCGCGACGACCTCCGCTTCCTGGTGAACCACCAGAGCTGCGAGGCGCAGGGCGACCGCGAACGCCACGGGCTGATCGCGGCCGCCGGGCCGGTCGCCTGGCACCACCGGGTGTGCGGCGAGCTCGGCCTGCCTCCCGACGAGACCGCCGTCATGGGCACCGCCGCCAACATGGCGTACGCCGCCCATCGCAGCGCGGCGTTCGACGATCTGCGGGTGGACGCGTTCACGACGGCCGGCGTCGCGGGCAACGCCGCCCGCGCCGGCGACCCGTCCGCGTGGACGGAGGCCGGCGAAGGCTGGCGCCGGGTGGCGCCGCCGCCGGGCACCATCAACACCATCCTGCTGATCGGCTGTCCCGTCACCCCCGCCGCCCAGACCCGCGCGGTCGTCACCATGACCGAGGCGAAGTCGGCCGCCCTGGCCGATCTGGCCGTGCCCAGCCGCTATTCCGCCGCGATCGCCACCGGCACGGGCACGGATCAGCTCTGCCTCGCGGCGCCGCTCGACCCGCAACGCCGGCCGCGGGACTCGGCCAGCCCCCACGTGAAGCTCGGCGAGATCATCGGCGTCGCGGTCAAGGAGTCGGTGCGCGAGGCGCTGCGCTGGCAGAACGGCCTGGAAGCGTCCGCCACGCGCAGCGTGTTCCACGCCCTCGGCCGCTTCGGTCTCACCGAGGCCCGGGCCCTCGAGCGCCTCGAGGAGCTGCTGCCGGCGCCGCGCTGGGAGCTGCTGGACCGGAACCGCAAGGCGGTCTTCTTCGAGCCGGGCGTCGGCGCGGCCGCCTACGCGCTCGCGGCGGTCCTCGACCGGGTGGCGTGCGGCACGATTCCGGAGGGGGCGTCGCACGAGGCGTTGCGCTGCCAGGCGGCCTGCATGGCGTGCGCCCTCGCGGCCCGCCCGGAGGCGTGGCCGGCGTTCCGGGCGGCGCTCGCGGAGGCCCCCGACGACCCGCTGGAGCTCGTCCTGCGGGCGATCGCCGAAGGGTGGCGGGCGAAGTGGTCGTGAGCGGGTGAGTCCCGGAGGCGCTGGTGATCGAGGGGCTGGCCGCGGCGGCGGCGGGCGAAGTGGTCGTGAGCGGGTGAGCAGCCGGAGCCTGCGAGACGGCGCGCATGGGCAGGTGGCCCGAGGGTGGCGGGCGTAGCGGGCGTGAGCAGGTGAGCGTGGCGGCGGGCGACGGCAGCCGCGCGCTCTCCGCGGGGGCGGCGGCCGAGGGGACGCGTGGTCGTGAGCGGGTGAGCATGGGGCCGGCGTGGTGGATCCGGTGGACCTGAGCAGTCTGGAGCCGCGCGCCGAGCTGCTCGCGGCGGCCGTGATCCTGGACCTCGCCGTCGGCGACCCGGTCTATCGCTGGCACCCGGTCCGGCTGATCGGCGGCTCGCTGACCCGGGTCGAGACGCGCCTGCGCGCCGCCGGCGCGGACGGCCGCGGCGGCGGGTGCGCGCTCTTCGCCGCGCTGGCGCTGGCCTGGGGCGGCGCCGCCGCGGCGCTCGTGGCCGGCGCGGCGCGGCTGCATCCGGCGGCGGCCGGCGCCGCGCATCTCTTCGTGCTCTACAGCCTCGTCGCGCTCGGGGACCTGCTGGCGCACGCGGACGACGTGGACGCGGCCGTCGCCGCCGGCGACCTCGCCGCCGCCCGAGCCGCGGCCGGACGCCTGGTCGGCCGCGACACGGCGTCGATGGACGGGCCGGCCTGTCGGCGGAGCGCCGTCGAGAGTCTGGGCGAGAGCCTCGTCGACGGGGTCGTCTCGCCCGTCTTCTGGTACGCGGCGGCGGGCCTGCCGGGCATCGTGCTGTTCAAGACGGTCAGCACGATGGACTCGATGGTCGGCTACCGGACCGAGCGGTATCGCGACTTCGGCTGGTGCGGCGCGCGCCTGGACGATCTGCTGAACCTGGTCCCGGCGCGGACGACCTGGCTGCTGGTCGCCGCCGCCGCCGCGCTGGTCCCCGGCGCGTCCGGCCGGGACGCCCTGCGCGCCGGCTGGCGGCAACACGCCGTGGTCCCCGGGCCGAACGCCGGCTGGAGCGAAGCCGCGCTGGCCGGCGCGCTCCGGCGCCGTCTGGCGGGGCCGATCCGGCTGGGCGGCCGCCTCGTCACCGAAGTCTGGATCGGCGATCCGTCCGCCCCCGCCGGTGGCTCGGCCGACGACTACCGGCGGGCGCGTCGGACGGTCCTGCTGGCGGCGGCGTTCGCGGCCGGCGGCGCCGCGGCGCTATTGGTCTGGGCGCGGTGACGCGGGTGGGCTGCCGCGGCGCCGGCTCACCGACCGCCGGCACACGATTGGCGCGATCGGCCCGGCGCGGTGACGTGGGCGGGCTGCCCGCGGCGCCGGTGGTGTGTCCTCCGGGAGGCGAGGCCGCGGGCTCCCGCGGCGCCGTTCCGCCCGGACGCGGGTACAATCGGACGGACGGCGCGTAGCGCCACGCCCGGAGTGGAGGGCGCGCGCCGCGCCGCGGAGAGGGGAGGCGCAATGATGGAAGGCCTGCAGTTCATCTTTCGTTGGCTCCACGTGTTCGTGGGGATCATCTGGATCGGGCACCTGTATTTCTTCAACTTCGTGAACGCCCCGCTGGCCGCGAAGCTCGACGGGCCGACGAAGCAGAAGGTGGTGCCGGAGCTGATGCCGCGGGCGCTGTTCTGGTTCCGGTGGGGTGCCGCCTGGACCTGGATCACCGGGATCCTCCTGCTGATGCTCATCTTCCACCACGGCGGCCTGACGCTCGAGGTCGACGCGGAGTGGGGGGCGGGCGCGATCGCGATGATCGCGGTGACCTTCCTCGCGGTCTTCGCCTACGACGCGCTCTGGAGCAGCGGACTCCGGTCCAACGTCCGCGCCGCCACCATCGTCTCGTTCGTGCTGCTGGCGGTCGTCGTCTGGATGTTCGTGGAGGTCGGCGGCTTCCAGCCGCGGTCGGTCCTGATCCACACCGGCGCGATGTTCGGGACGATGATGGCCTTCAACGTGTGGTTCCGGATCTGGCCGGCGCAGCAGCGCATCATCGCGGCGGTGAAGGCGGGCAACGCTCCCGCCGCGGCGGACCCGGCGCTCGCCGGGCTGCGCTCGAAGCACAATACGTACCTGTCGCTGCCGCTGCTGTGGGCCATGGCGAACCAGCACGCGACCCCCTTCTTCGGCGGCAACTTCGGCATCCCGAGCGACTACTACTGGGTGGCGTGGCTCGCGGCGGTGGCGCTCGGCTGGCACGTGATCTTCCACTGCTACCGCATCGCCGGCCGCGTCTCGGGGATGTGAGGCCGGCTCCGGGGCCGGCGCCGGCCGGTCCCGGAGCGCAGCCGCGCGGTGGGTGTCGGTCAGCCGATCCGCGCCACCGGCGAGACCTGGACGCTGCCGCTGGAAGGGATACGGATGCCGCTTCGTCGCGACGCACGTCACGGGGCGCGCATACGCCGAGTGACGCCGCTGCTGGCGGCCGGCCTCGTTGCGGCCTGCGGGGCGGCGCCGTCACGGCCCGCGCCGGAGGGCGCCGCCGGCCGTATCGTCAGCCTGGACTACTGCGCGGATCAGTTCGTGCTCGGCCTCGCCGGCCGGGAGCGCGTCCTCGCCCTTTCGCCGGACGCGGAGAAGGACTTCTCGTACCTGCGGGCCGCGGCGGCGGGGTTGCCGGCGGTCCGCCCGCGGGCCGAGGACGTCCTGGCGCTGGACCCGGATCTGGTGGTGCGCACCTACGGGGGCGGCCCCCGGGCGGCGGCGTTCTTCGAGCGGGCCGGCGTCCCGGTCCTGCAGATCGACTTCGCTCCCGACGTCGATGCGGTCCGCGACCGGATCCGGCAGGCCGCCGACGCGCTGGGGGTTCCCCGCCGGGGCGAGGCGCTCGTCGCCGGCATGGACGCGCGGCTCGCCCGGGCGCGGGCCGGGCCGCCGGGCGCCGACGCGCTCTACCTCGCCCCCTCCGGGGTCTCCGCCGGCGCCGGCACGTTCGTGGATCACCTGATCGCCGAGGCGGGGCTGGACAACTTCGACGAACGGGTCGGCTGGCGTTCGATCCCGCTGGAGCGGCTGGCGTACGAAGCGCCCGGCGTCTACGCCGTGCCCGTCTTCGAGGACGAGCGCAACAGGGTCCGGACCGCGTTCCGGCATCCCGTGGCGGCGCGCCGCGTGCGGGCCGGACCCGTCACGATGATCGACGGCGCGACCACCTCCTGCGGCGGCTGGTTCCTGGCCGACGCGGTGGAGGCGCTGGCGGCGGGCGCGGCCGGGAGCCGGCGCGCGCCCGCTTCCTGACGCTCCCGGAACTCCGGGGAGCGGGCGCGGAGCCGGCTGCGCTCGACGATCTCGAAGACATTGAAGGAACTTTCCCCGATCTGGTATGATCCGTTTCACTAGTCCGTGGTCAGGTGCTCGGGAAGTCCGGTGCGACGCCGGCGCTGCCCTCGCAACTGTGAGCAGGTACGAAATCCGCACGACGGCCACTGTCCGTTGAGGACGGGAAGGCGCGGAGAGTAGCGCGACCTGCAAGCCAGGAGACCGGCTTGGCCACGCCTCGTCCCGCTTCCGATGGGGAAGCAAAGGAGGAACCGTGGCCGATTGCGCCCCCGCGTCCGTTCGCCGTCCCTTCCGTCTCCCGTTCACGCGCTTTTTCCTGCTTCCCTTCCTCCTGTGGGCGGCCGCCGCGCCCGTCGGCGCCCAGGCGCCGCTGATCCTGACCGGCCTCGTGACCGACCCGTCCGGCGGCGTGCTGGCGGGCGCGGCCGTCGAGGCCCGGCGCGGCCTGCGGGTGCTGGCCGCCGCCGCCACCGGCGCGGACGGCCGCTACCGCCTGGAGCTTCCGGCGACCGGGGCCGCGCGGGTGACCGCCCGCCTCGCCGGCTTCGCGCCGGCCACCGTTCGCGTGAACGCGGCGGCCGGCGCCGCGGCCGTCGATTTCCGCCTCGACCTCGCGCCGTTGCGGGACACGGTGGTCGTCACGCCCTCGCGCACGTCCGAGCGCCGCGCGTCGGTCACCGAGTCGCACGCCGTCTTCACCGCCGAGGACGTCCAGCGGCTCGGCAGCGGTTCGGTCGCCGACGTGCTGGCGCAGGCGCCCGGCTTCAGCGTGCAGGCGACCGGCCGGGAGGGGGCGATCACGTCGCTCTACGCGCGGGGCGGCGAGTCGGACTACAACCACGTGCTGATCGACGGCGTGCGGGTGAACGCCGCCGGCGGCGCCTACGACTTCGGCCGGGTGTCGGCGGGCGAGATCGAGCGGGTCGAGGTGGTGCGCGGCGCGCAGTCGGCCCTCTACGGGTCGGACGCGATCGGCTCGGTCATCCAGATCTTCACGAAGCGGGGGACGCCCGGCGGCGCTCCCCGCCTGTCCGGCTCCGTCGAAGGCGGCTCGTTCGGCACGTCGCGGGGCGACCTGCGGTTGCTCGGCGGCGCCCGCCGACGGGTCGACTACCAGATCGGCGTCGCGCACCGCGCCACCGAAGGCGCGTTCCGGGACCGCCTGCCGGCGCCGGACCGCTTCGACCAGCAGGTGATCGACGGCAACGCGGGGGCGCTCGTCGGCGACCACACGCGCCTGCGGTCCGGTTTCCGCTACAGCAGCGCCCGCGCGAACGCGGTCGGGCCGATCCGCTTCGCGCCGGGCGACGCCGGAACCGGGTACGACACCGACGCGCTGGCCTGGCATCTCGATCTGCGCCAGCGCCTCGGGTCCCGCCTCGACCACGCCTTCACGGCGAGCTGGTTTCGAACCGGCCGGCGGTCGGACGACCGCGTCGCCGACCCGCGGCACGTCGTGCGGGCGGTTCTGGAGGGACGTCCCGGCGCTCTCCACCCCTTCGGCCCGCGGCTCGTGCGGCTGCTCGACCAGCGGGAGTTCGACGCGCTGGCCGCCGATCCGGGCGGTCTCGGCCCCGGGCGGTTCCTCGCGCGGAGCGGTCCGTACAGCGGCTACGACTACCCGTTCACCTTCGAGGCGCAACTGCGCCGGCCGGCGGCGCGCTACCAGATCGACGCGGCCTGGCGCGACGGCCAGGTGCTGAGCGCCGGATACGACCACTACCGCGAGACGAACGCCCTCGACGACGCGCAGACGGTCGAGAACCACTCCTGGTTCGTGCAGCAGCAGCTCGCGATCGGCGGGGCGTGGTTCGTGACCGGCGGGGCGCGGGTCGACGACAACGCCCACTACGGGACGGCGGTGAACCCGAAGCTGTCCGCCGGGGGGTACCCGTTGCCGCCGCGCGCCGGGGCGCTCTCGTCGGTCAAGGTGTCGGCGAACGTGGGGCGGGGCATCAAGAACCCCGACTTCTCGCAGTTGTACGGCTCGCAGTGGGTGGACGGCGACCTGTCGCTGCGGCCCGAGCAGGCGCTGACCGCCGACGCCGGCGCCGAGCTGACCTTCGCCGACCGCCGCTGGCTGGCGCGGGCCACCTGGTTCCGCAACGACTACACGCAGCAGATCGCCTGGGCGCCGTCGCCCGGCGGCGGCGGGGACGGCGTCGCCGACTACGTCAACGTCGACGGCTCGCGGGCGGCCGGCCTGGAGCTCGAATTCGGTCTGCAGCGGCCGGCCGGCGGACTGACCGCGAGCGCCTCCTGGACGCTGCTGGACACCGAGGTGGTGGCCAACCGGAGCACGAGCGAGCAGTTCCAGCCGGGACAGCCGCTGCTGCGCCGGCCGCGCCACGCGGGCCGGCTGCGGGTGGACTACGCGCGGGGCCGCGCCAGTCTGCACCTGAACCTGCAGGTGACCGGCGACCGGCACGACAGCGCGTTCCTGGGCTTGCAGCGGGCGTCGGACGGGCGCCCGGTCGACGTCACCGTCAATCCGGGCTACGCGCTCCTCACGCTCGGCGGGCAGGTGCGGGTGCGCGGCGATCTGACGCTGTTCGCGCGGGTCGACAACGCCGCCGACGCGGATTACGACGGCGCGCTCGGCTATCCCGGCCTGCCGCGCGCGGTCGTCGCCGGCGGAAGGTTCACGCTCGGCGGCTGATCCATGACGCCTTGTCCTTCCACCGCGCCCGGCGGCCGCCGTCGCGTCGCGGGCGGGAGGGTTTCCGCCGGCCGGCGGCCGCGGCGAGCCCCCGCCGTGGTGCGGGATGAAGCGTCGGCAAAGCCGTTTCTTCCGCGCATCGCGGGCGGGCGCCCGCGGACGAAGGGGTCGGCGTGCGAAACGACCGGGTGTTGATCGGGCTGCTGGCGGCGGCCGGTCTGGCCGCGGCCGCGGCGGCCTGCCTGCTGGGTTCGACGCCCCTCGGGGCGGGCCGCGTGCTCTCGGCGCTGGCCGGCGCAGGCCCTCCGGGCGACCTGATCGTGGTGTGGGAGATCCGGCTGCCGCGGGCGCTGGCCGCCTTCGCGACCGGCGCCGCGCTGGGCGCGTCCGGCGCGGCGCTGCAGGGGCTGCTGCGCAATCCGCTGGCCGAACCGGGGGTGCTCGGCGTCTCCGCCACGGCGTCGCTGGCGGCGACCTTCGTCATCTACTACGGGCTGGTCGAAGTGGGCACGTTCGCGTTGCCGATCGCGGCGATCGCGGGCGCGCTGGCCGCCACCGCGCTGCTGACCGCCGCCGCGGCTCGCGTCGGGTCGGTGGTGACGCTGATCCTGGTGGGCGTCGGCCTGTCGAGCTTCTCCGGCGCGCTGATGGCGCTGTTGGTGAACCTTGCGCCGAACCCCTTTTCGCTGGCGGAAATGCTCGACTGGACGCTGGGCAGCGTCGCCAACCGGAGCGTCGACGACCTGCTGCTGGCGGCTCCCTTCCTCGCGGCCGGCGGCGGTCTGCTGCTGGCGGCGCGCCGCGGCCTGTCGGGTCTGACGCTGGGCGAGGAGGCGGCGGCCGGCGCCGGGGTCGACCCGCGGCGCACGCGGCGGCTGGTGGTGGTCGGCGCCGGGCTGGCGACGGGGGCGGCGGTCGCCACGGCCGGCGCGATCGGCTTCGTCGGCATCGTCGCGCCGCACCTGGTGCGGCCGCTGGTCGATCACGATCCGGCGCGGACCCTCGTGCCCGCGGCGTTGCTGGCCGGGGTGGTCCTGGTGCTGGCCGACGTCGGGGTGCGGCTGGCCCCCGGCGCCGCGGAGCTGCGCCTCGGGGTGGTCGCGGCGCTGCTCGGGGCGCCGGTCTTCCTGTGGATCGCGGCGCGCCGGGGGACGGCGGATGGCTGAGCGCGCGGCCGGCGGGGTTCATGACCGCGCCGGCCATGCGACCCCGGTCGACTCCGGAACGCCGGCCGGGTCGGACCAGGCCGGCGGGTCCGACCACCGCGCCGGCCATGCGGCGGAGGGGACGGCCGATCTCGCGGTCGACGGACTGCGTGCGAGCCTCGGCGGACGCGCGGTGGTGCGCGGCGCCTCCTGGCGGCTGGCCGAGGGGGAACTGGTGGCACTGCTGGGGGCCAACGGCGCCGGTAAGACGACGGCGTTGCGCGCCGTGCTGGGGCTGATCCCGCGCGCGGGCGGCGCCGTGCGCGCCGGCGGGGACGACCCGGCCCGCATGCCGCCCTCCGCGCGGGCGCGGCTCGTCGCCTATCTGCCGCAGGCCCGGCCGCTGGCGTGGCCGGTGCGGGTGCGCGACGTGGTGGCGCTGGGCCGCTTCGCCCACGGCGCCGCGCCGGGCCGGCTGGGGGGCGCCGACGCCGCCGCGGTGGCGCGCGCCCTGACCGCCTGCGACCTGGAGCCGTTCGCGGACCGCGCCTGCACGACGCTCTCCGGCGGCGAGGCGGCGCGCGTGCACGTGGCGCGTGCGCTGGCCGCCGACGCCCCGTTCCTGTTGGCCGACGAACCGACCGCGGCCCTCGACCCGCTGCACCAGCAGCAGGTGATGCGCCTCCTGCGGGCGGGCGCCGACGCCGGCCGCGGCGTCCTGGTGGTGATGCACGACGCGGCGCTCGCGGCGCGGACCGCCGACCGGCTGCTCTGGATGGCCGGCGGCCGGATCGTGGCGGACGGCCCGCCCGAGGCGACGCTGACGGCGGACCGCCTGGCCGAGGTCTACGGCGTGCGGGCGGCCGTCCGCCGCGTCGAGGGGGACTGGCTGATCTCGGTCAGCGGCGCGGCGCCGATCGGGCGGGTCGCGGCGCGAACGCCGCCGACCGCGGTCGGTTCGAGTTGACGCCGCTTGACCCCGCGGATGCTGCCTGACGTAGTAGACGGCGTTCGAGCGTCGCCGACGCGGGACCCCTGACCACCGCGGTCCGCGGGAGCCGATCGGGGCCGCGGGCGGAGCGGAAGCCGATGCGCCGGCGTGGCTCGGCGGCGCGGGGCGCGCGCTCCGTCAGCGCCGGTCGAGCGGCGTGAACGGTTGCGGGTACTCCGGCCCGACGTACTCGGCGCGGGGGCGGATCAGGCGGTTGTCCGCGTACTGCTCCAGGACGTGGGCGGTCCAGCCGGCGATGCGGCTGACGGCGAAGACCGGCGTGAACAGCTCGATCGGGATGCCCAGCAGGTGGTAGGTGGACGCCGAGTAGAAGTCGACGTTGGCGTCGATGCCGGTCTCCGCCTTCATGACCGCCTCGATCCGTTGCGAAATCTCGAACCAGCGGGTGTTTCCCGCGCGTTCGCCGAGTTCCTTCGACATGCGGCGCAGGTGCGTGGCGCGCGGGTCCTCGGTGCGGTACACGCGGTGGCCGAAGCCGGGCACCTTCTCCTTGCGCGCGAGCGCGTCCCGCACCGTCCGCTCGACGCGCGCGTCGTCCGCGTGCTCGCCGATCGCCAGCAGCATGCGCATCACCGCGGCGTTCGCGCCGCCGTGCAGCGGCCCCTTCAGCGCCCCGATGCCGGCCACCACGGCCGAGTGCACGTCGCTGAGCGTCGCGGCGGTGACCCGCGCGGCGAAGGTCGACGCGTTCAGCTCGTGGTCGGCGTGCAGGACGAGCGCGACGTCGAGCGCCCGCGCCGCCGCCGGCGAGGGCCGCTCGCCGGTCAGCATCAGCAGGAAGTTCGCCGCGTGGCCGAGCGCCGGGTCGGGCGCGATCGGCCCGCCGCCGGCGGCCAGCCGCCCCCACGCCGCCACCACGCTCGCGATCCGCGCGGTCAGCCGGACGGCGGTGCGGTACGCCGCCGCCGGCGAGCGGTCGCCCGCGTCGGGGTCCACGTGCGCCAGGGCCGACACGAGCGTCCGCAGCGCGTCCATCGCGTCGACCGCGGGCAGCGTCCGCATCAGGCGCAGCAGCGCCTCCGGCAGGCGGCGGGCCCCGGCGAGATCCGACCGCAGGTCGCCCAGCTCGGCGCGCGTCGGCAGGCGGCGGCGCCACAGCAGGTGGCAGACCTCCTCGAAGCAGGCCTCCCGCGCCAGGTCGTGCACGTCGTGGCCGGCGTAGGCCAGCACGCCCCGCGCGCCGTCGATGTGGCAGAGGGCGGACGAGGTGGCCACCACCCCTTCCAGGCCCGCCTTCGGCCCCGCTCCCGCGGCCGTCACGGGGCGCCTCCGTGTCCTCCCGCCGGCGTCACGGCGCGCCTCCTCCGGCGGGACCGTCTCCGGCCGGGCGCGCCTCGTAGCGCGGCGCCCGCGACGCGAAGCCCGCGTAGAAGAACCCCGCCTGAAACAGCGCGAGCAACGGCACCACGCCGTAGATCCCCACCGCCAGCGCGTAGCCTACGGCGACCGTGAACCAGGCTCCGAACGCGATCTCGACCAGCGGCTGAACGGCCGGCCGCCGCGGACCACGCCCGCCCGCCGTCCGCCCGCCCGCCCGCCGTCCGCCCGGCGACAGGACGCCGTACTTCGGCGTGCGGCGGAACTCGCCGGTACGTCCCGACAGCGCCTCGACCACCGCCAGCGCGTTGTTGACCGAGAGGCCGAGACTCAGGGCGGCCATGGCCGGGAGGTCCCGCAGCCGCGCCCACCAGCGGCCCCCGAGCTCGCGCTGGCTCACGGCGTGGAAGGTGACCACCGACACCGCCGCGAGTCCGAACACCGCCGCGTCGACCCACAGCAGCCCCCGCGCGCCGCCGGCCGCGCCGCGGGCCACCAGGGCCGGCAGGATCAGCACGCACAGGGCCAGGACCAGCAGGTGGTTGAAGTTGGCGGTCAGGTGCAGGAACGCCTCGGCCTTCACGCGCAGCGGCAGGTCGGCCCGCAGCACCGCCGGCAGCACCTTCCGGCAGGTCTGGATCGAGCCCTTGGCCCAGCGGTGCTGCTGCGACTTGAACGCGCTCATCTCGACCGGCAGCTCGGCCGGGGCCACCACGTCGGGCAGGAAGACGAACCGCCAGCCGGCGAGCTGCGCCCGGTAGCTGAGGTCGAGGTCCTCGGTGAGCGTGTCGTGCTGCCACCCGCCGGCCGACTCGATCGCCGCGCGCCGCCAGACGCCGGCGGCGCCGTTGAAGTTGAAGAAGCAGCCGCCGCGGTGCCGGCCGCCGTGCTCCAGCACGAAGTGGCCGTCGAGCAGCAGCGCCTGCAGCCGGGTGAGCAGCGAGTAGCGGCGGTTGGCGTGCCCCCAGCGCGCCTGCACCATGCCGACCCGCGGGTCCGCGAACGCGCCGACGGCGCGCTCCAGGAAGTCCGGCGGGGGCGCGAAGTCGGCGTCGAAGACCGCGATCAGCTCGCCCGCGGCGAGGCGCATCCCGTCGGCGAGCGCGCCGGCCTTGAAGCCGGTCCGGACCGCGCGGCGGCGGTAGCGGATCGCCAGTCCCCGGGCGCGCCAGCGCGCCACGGCCCGGCGGGCGATGCGGCTGGTCTCGTCCGTCGAGTCGTCCAGCACCTGCACTTCGAACCGGTCCCGGGGGTAGCGCAGGCCCGCGGCGGCGTCGATCAGGCGCTCGACGACGTAGGCCTCGTTGAAGACGGGAAGCTGCACCGTCAGGGGCGGCGGCTCCGTCCACGCCCGCTCCCGGGGGGGACGCCGGCGGCCGCCGACATAGAGGTACAGCAGGTATCCCCGGTGAGCGCCGTAGACGCTGAGGCCGGTCAGCACCGCGAAATACAGCCCGACCACCACGACGTCCGGCGGCGACATGCGCGGCGACGGTACAATCCCCGCCGGCGCCGAGTCAACGACCGCCGCGGCGGCCGCGGCGCCCGCGGACATGAACCCCGAACACGTGCGCGCGATCCTGTCCGACCTCGACGGCGGCGCGCTCGACCTCGACGGCGCCGAGGCGCGGATCCTCGAGCTGCTGCGCCGCGCGCCGTTCGAGGACCTCGGCTTCGCCCGCGTCGACCACCACCGGGGCGTGCGCCAGGGTTGCCCGGAGATCGTCTTCGGGGCCGGCAAGACGCCCGCGCAGACCGCGGCCATCGCCGAGCGGATCGTCGCCGCCGGCGACACCCTCATCGTCACCCGGACGGGGCCCGAGGCGTTCGACGCCGTACGCGCGCTCGTCCCCGACGCCCGGTTCCATTCCGCCGCCCGCATGGTCACCCGCACGACCGGGCGGGAGCCGGCCGCGCAGGGGACCGTCCTCGTCGTCGCCGCGGGCACCTCGGACCTCCCGGTGGCCGAGGAGGCCCGGGTCGCCGCCGAGGCCCTCGGCAACCCCGTGCAGACCGTGTACGACGCCGGGGTCGCCGGGCTGCATCGGCTGCTGGCCGAGCGCGAGCGCCTGGACGCGGCGCGCGTCGTGATCGCCGTCGCCGGCATGGAGGGCGCCCTGCCGAGCGTCGTGCGGGGTCTGGTCCGGGCGCCGGTGATCGCGGTGCCGACCAGCGTCGGGTACGGGGCGAGCTTCGGCGGCCTGACCGCGCTGCTCGGCATGTTGAACGGTTGCGCGACGGGGGTCGCCGTCGTCAACATCGACAACGGCGTCGGCGCGGCCACGACGGCCAGCCTGATCAACCACTTGTAGCCGGAAACCGCGATGCACGAGGGAACCCTCCAGGCGCTCGAATTCGATCGGGTCGTGGCGGCGGTCCGCGGCCTGGCGCTCACGCCGCTGGGGGCCGCGGCGATCGCCCGCCTCGCCCCGGCGACCGACGCCGGCGAGGTCGCCGGCCGTCTGGCGGCCACGAGCGAGGGGGCGGCCTACCTGGAGGCCAACGCGCCGTTCGGCCTCGACGCCCCGGCCGACCTGGGAGAGACGGTCGCCGCGCTGGCCGTGGCCGGACGCGTCGTCGAGCCGCTGCAGCTCGTCGGCCTGGCCCGCTTCCTCGCGTCCGTGCAGGGCGTCCGCGCCGCGTTCGAGAAGGCCGCCGGGGGGCCCTATCCGCTGCTGGCGGAGGTGCTCGGCGGCGCGCGCTCCTTCGAGCGCGAGGTGGCCGCCGTCCGCGCGGCCATCGATCCCGAGGGCGAGGTGCTCGACGACGCCAGTCCGAGACTGCGCACGCTGCGGGATCGGCTGCGCCGCCAGCGCAACCGGCTGCGCGGCACGCTCGAGTCGTACCTGCGCGGGCGGGACACGGCCCGCTACCTGCAGGAGCGGGTGGTGACCGAACGGGCGGGCCGCTTCGTGCTGGTCGTCCGGTCGGAGCACCGCGCCGCCATCCCGGGCATCGTGCACGGCAGTTCCGGGAGCGGAGCCAGCCTGTTCCTCGAACCGCTGAGCACGGTGGAGATCAACAACGACATAGTTGCCCTCGAGGAGCTCGAAGGGGAGGAAGTCCACCGGATCCTGCTGAGCCTGGCGGACGCCCTGCGCCGGCGCGCCCTCGACCTGCGGCATACGCTGGCCGCCGCCGAGGAGCTCGACGTCGTACAGGCGCGCGCGAGCTTCTCCCGGCTCGTCGACGGCGTGGAGCCGAAGCTCGCCGGCGACGCCCGCATCGAGCTCCCCGAAGCCCGGCATCCGCTGCTGATGCCGGCCGTGCGCGCGCGGGCCGGCGAACGTCCGGCGCGCGAGCGCGAGGAAGAGGACTCGCGGCCGGCCGGCCCCGCGCCGGTCGACCTGCGCATCGTTCCGCCGATCGGCGCGCTGATCGTGACCGGGCCGAACACGGGCGGCAAGACCGTGGCTCTGAAGACGGCCGGCCTGCTGGTCCTGATGGCCCAGGCCGGCCTGCACGTGCCGGCCGGCCGGGGAGCCTCGCTGCCCGTGTTCCAGTCCGTGTTCGCGGACATCGGCGACGAGCAGTCGATAGCCGACAGCCTGTCCACGTTCTCCGGACACGTCGCCAACATCGTGGAGATGGAGAGGCGGCTCGTCCTGCCGGCCCTGGTGCTGCTCGACGAGGTCGGCGCCGGCACGGACCCGGCCGAGGGAGGCGCGCTGGGCGCCGCGATCATCGACCACTTCCGGCGGCGCGGCGCCCTCGTCGCGGCCACGACCCACGACGACGCGCTGAAGTCGTACGCGTCGACGACCCCCGGCGTCGCCTGCGCCGGCTTCGGCTTCCACCCGGAGACCTACGCGCCGACCTACCGGCTGACCTACGGCTCGCCCGGCCGCAGCCTGGCCCTCGAGATCGCCGCGCGCCTGGGGGTTCCCGCCTCGATCGTCGACGACGCGCGCGGCCGGCGCGGTGCCCGCGAGGCGCAGTTGGCCGAACACCTCGCCCGCGTGGAGCGCGACGCCGCGGAGGCCCACGCGCGGCGGACCGAGCTGGAGTCCGGCCGGCGGCGGCTCGAAGAGGAGCGCGCGGCGCTGCGGCGGGACCGCGAGGCGCTCGACGAGAAGGAACGCTCCCTGCGGGAGCGCCTGCGCGCCGGCGTGGACCGGGAGATACGGGCGGCGCGGGCGGCCGTCGAGGAGATCGTGCGTGACGTCCGCGCCCGCGCGGGCGCGCTCGCCGGGCCGGCCGGGGACCGGGGCGCGGGCCGGCCGCGGGTGACGACCGGCGTGACGGGAGAGCTGCGGCGCGCCGCGGACGCCGCGCTCGACGAAGTCCGCGAAAGGTCCGCGCCGCCGGCGGCGGCGGCCGCCCCCCGGGCGCCGGAGCCGGCGCCGGCGGAGCCGCCGCGGGTCGGCGGCCGGGTCCGCGTCGAGAGCCTGGGACTGGTAGGGACCCTGGTCGCGCTGCACGGCGGCGACGCCGAGGTCGAAGCCCGGGGCAAGCGTCTGCGCGTGGGCGCCGGGAACCTGCGCGGGGTGGAGGGGCCGGCGGCGCCCGGCGGCGGGGTGACGGTCGACGTGGCGGCGGACGCCGCGGCCCCGCCGGAGCTCGACGTGATCGGCTGCCGCGTGGACGACGCGCTGTCGCGGGTGGAGAAGTACGTCGACCAGGCGCTGCTCGGCGGCGGCGGACCGCTGCGGGTGATCCACGGCCACGGAACCGGGCAGTTGCGCCGCGCCATCGCCGGTCTCCTCGACGAACATCCGCAAGTGGCGAAGTTCGAGGCGGCCGCGCCGGAGCACGGCGGCCGGGGCGTGACCGTGATCGAGCTGAAGGACTGAAGCCCGGCATGGCGCGCTTCCCCCCCGGGTTCATCGACGAGCTGAAGGCGCAGGCCGACATCGTCCAGGTGATCCAGGACGTCGTCCCGCTGAAGCAGGCCGGCGGCACCTTCAAGGGCCTGTGCCCGTTCCACCGGGAGAAGACGCCCAGCTTCACCGTCAGCCGCGAGAAGGGCTTCTTCCACTGCTTCGGCTGCGCGGCCGGCGGCGACGTGCTGAAGTTCGTCGAGCTCCACGAGAGGCTGAGCTTCCCCGAGGCCGTGGAGTGGCTGGCGAAACGGTTCGGGCTGGCGCTCCCCGAGTCGGACGACCCGCGGCGCGACCGCGCCGAGGCGGCCGAACGGGAGGCGCTGCTCAAGGCGCACGAACTCGCGGCCGGGTACTTTCGCGAGCGACTGCGCTCGGCGGCCGGGGCCGCCGCGCGCCGCCACCTCGAGCGGCGCGGCATCGGGCCGGAGACGGTGGAGCGGCTCGGTCTCGGCTTCGCGCCCTCCCGGCGCGACGGCCTGACCCTGCACCTGCAGGACGCGGGGCAGCCGCTCGACCTGCTGCTCCGCGGCGGCCTCGTGGTCCAGCGCGACGGCGAGCGCCCGCGCGACCGGTTCCGCAACCGGTTGATCATCCCCATCGCCCGCGAGGCCGGCTCGGTCATCGCCTTCGGCGGGCGCGCGCTGGGGGCCGATCAGCAGCCCAAGTACCTCAATTCCCCGGAGACCCCGCTCTATTCCAAGGGCCGCGTGCTGTACGGCCTGCACCTGACGAAGCAGGCGGTGCGCGAGGGCGGGCACGTCGTTCTCGTCGAGGGCTACTTCGACTTCGCCCAGGCGCTGCAGGCCGGGGTGCGGCCGGTGGCCGCCACGTGCGGAACGGCGCTGACCGACCGCCACGTCCGGCTGCTGCGGCGCTTCTGCTCCCGGACCCTGCTCAGCTTCGACCCCGACTCGGCCGGCGCGGGCGCCGCCGCCCGTTCCGGCGAGCTCCTGCTCGCCCAGGGTTTCCAGGTCCACGTGGTGCAGTTGCCTTCCGGCGACGACCCCGACGCGTTCATCCGCCGGCGCGGGGGCGACGCCTACCGCGAGAGGCTGCGGGCGGCGCGGCCGTACCTCGACGACGCGCTCGATCGCGCGGCGGCCGGCCGCGACCTGTCGCGCGCCGCGGAAAAACGCGCCCTGCTCGACCGGATGAAGCCGGTGGCGCAGGCCATCCGCGATCCGGTCGTCAAGAACGAGTTCCTGGACCGGGTCGAGCACCGGGCGCGGCTGTCCGAGGGCATGTTCCGGGACGAGTTGCGCCAGGAGGACCGGCCGCGCCGTTCGGACGTGCAGGCCGACATCCGCCGCGCCCAGACGGCGCTCCTCCCCGCCGAGAAGGGCCTGATCTGGGCCGTGATGCGCAGGACCGCGTCCGCGCAGGAAGTGCTCGCCCGCCTGGAGCCGGCCGACCTGGAGGACCTGCAGACGGCGCGCATCCTGCAAGCCGCCCGGTCGCTCGCGACGGTGCCCGCCGAGGGCGCGCCGGAAGCGCTCCGCGAGCGTCTGGACGAGGAGGACGCGGAGCTGCTGCGGAGGATCGAGCGGGAAGCGGCGCCGGCGGCCGACGTCGAGGACTGCGGGACCGAGCTGCGGAAACGGCGCTACGGCCGCGAGCGGGAGGCGCTGCAGGAGGCCATCGACGGCCGGCAGCGGGACGGCTCGCCCGACGCGCTGGACGAGATCGACGGCCTCCTGGCGCGCAAGATGGAGCTGCTGCGGCGCATCGAGGAGCTCGCGGATTGACCGGCCGCGGCCCGGCGGGCGCGCGCGGGCGGATCGAACGACGCCCGGCACGCCGGGCCGCCGCCATGTACAATCTGCGGCGTGGCGCGCCTCCCGACGGCGAAGATCCCGCGCGGCGCGCCGATCCGCAACGGCAAGCCGACCGCGCGAGGTGACGGGATGCCAGGCAGGCAGTTGTCGATCGAGGAGCGCTACGACGAGATCCAGCAACTGGTCATCGTCGGCAAGGAGCGCGGTTACCTCCTCCTGGACGAGATCAACGACCTGCTGCCGGCCGGGCTCGCCTCGTCCGAGGAGCTCGACGAGTTGTTCGGCGCGCTCGGCAACGCCGGCGTCGAGGTCGTCGAGTCCGAGGACAAGTACAAGGAAAGGAAACGTCTGGAGCGGGGCGCGGAGGGCGGCGGCGACCCCGAACCCGATCCGGCGCCCGCCCCGGTCGAGAAGACGAACGACCCCGTCCGGATGTACCTGCGCGAGATGGGCGCGGTGCCGCTGCTCACCCGGGACGGGGAGGTGGAGATCGCCCGGCGCATCGAACGCGGCCGGCTCGCCGTGCTGAAGGCGCTGTCGCGGACGCCCTCGGTCGCGCGCGCCGTCGTCGCTTTCGGCGACGAACTGAAGGCGGGCGCGCGCACGCCGCGCGAGCTGGTGGTCGTGCAGGAAGAATCGGCGCCGGAAGGGCGCCCGGCGAATCGGCTTCTCGACCAGATCGAGGCCGTCCGGGCGGCGCAGCGCGAAGCCGCCGCGCGGCAGGCCGAATGGGACCGCCTGCCGAAGCGCGAGCGGCCGCTCCACGCCGCGAGCCGGCGGCAGGCGTTGCGCGCGCGCGCCGAGCTCGCGCGCCGGATCCGCGGCATCGCGTTCACCGAGCCGGTCAAGCAGCGCTGGGTCGAAGGCCTGCGGAAGTCGGCGGCGCAGATCCGGTGCGCGGAACGCGACCTCGCGCGGCTCGACCGGCAGCTCCGCGCCGCGAAGCGGCAGCGGCTCGACGAAGCCCGGCGCGCCCTGCTGTTGCGGGAGCGCCGCGAACTGCGGTCGAGGCTGTGCCGGTCGCGGGCGGAGGTCGAGCCGTCGCCCGGTTCGCTGGCGCGCGTGCTCGCGGCCATGGAACGGGGCGAAGCGCTGGCCGAGCGCGCCAGGAAGGAGCTGGTGGAGGCCAATCTGCGGCTCGTGGTGTCGATCGCCAAGAAGTACACCAACCGCGGCTTGCAGTTCCTGGACCTGATCCAGGAGGGGAACATCGGCCTCATGAAGGCGGTGGAGAAGTTCGAGTACCAGCGCGGCTACAAGTTCTCGACGTACGCGACCTGGTGGATCCGCCAGGCGATCACGAGGGCGATCGCCGATCAGGCCCGCACCATCCGCATCCCCGTGCACATGATCGAGACGCTCAACAAGCTGCTCCGCACGTCGCGGACGCTCGTGCAGGAATACGGCCGCGAGCCGTCGTCGGAGGAGATCGCCGAGCGGATGGCCGTCCCGGTGACCAAGGTCCGCAAGGTGCTCAAGATCGCGCAGGAACCCCTGTCGCTCGAGACGCCGATCGGGGAGGAGGAGGACAGCCACCTCGGCGACTTCATCGAGGACCGGCAGGCGGCGTCCCCGTCGGACGCGGTCGTCAGCCTGAACCTGAAGGAGCAGACGGCGTCGGTGCTGAAGTCGCTGACGCCGCGCGAAGAGAAGGTGATCAAGATGCGGTTCGGCGTCGGGGACGGCAGCGAGCATACGCTGGAGGAAGTCGGACAGAACTTCGCCGTGACCCGGGAGCGGATCCGCCAGATCGAAGCCAAGGCGCTGCGCAAGCTGCGCCACCCGACCCGCAGCCGCAAGCTGCGCGCGTTTCTCGAAGGAGGCACGTGAGTGCCTCTCCACGGGCCCATAGCTCAGCGGTCAGAGCCGCCGGCTCATAACCGGCCTGTCCCAGGTTCGAATCCTGGTGGGCCCACCACCCCTCTTGCGCGCACGGGAGGACCGCCGCGCGCCGGAAGAACCAGGCCCCGCCCGCGCGGGGCCTTTTTCTTGCTCCATTCATGCTGCCCGACCTCGATCGACTGATCCGCCTGCAGGAACTCGAAACCGCCGTCCACCGCGCCCGGCAGGCCCTCGAGGCCCTCCCCGCCCAACGGGAGGCGCTCGAGGCGCGGCTGGCCGAGCACACCGGCCGGATCGAGGCGCTCGACCGGAAGATCGTGGAACGGAAGGCGGCGCGCCGGGTCATGGAGAAGGACGCCGCGGCCGCGCAGAGCCGGCTGGCGCGGTTCAAGGACCAGTTGATGGCGGTGAAGACCAACCGGGAGTACCACGCCGTCCAGTCCGAGATCGAAAACGCGGAAACGGAGATCCGGAGCATCGAGGATCGGATACTGGAGGACATGCTCGCGGCCGACGAGCTGGCGGACGAGGTCCGCGCGGCGCGGCAGGCCCTGGCGGAGGAGCAGGCCGCGGTCGGCGAGGAACGGGGCCGGCTGGAACGGGAGCGCGGCGGGTTCCAGGCCCGGGTGGAGCGCTACGGCGGGGACCGCGCGGCCCTGGCGGCCGGCCTGGACCCGCAACTCCTGGAGACGTTCGACACCCTGATCCGCGGCCGCAAGGGGATCGCCGTGAGCGCCGCGCGCGACGGACGCTGCGGCGCGTGCCAGGTCCGGCTCCGGCCCCAGTTGTACAACGACGTGCTGCGGAACGAGAGGTTGTTCCAGTGCGAGAGCTGCCAGCGCATCCTCCATTCATCCCTGGAAAAGCGTGGTTCCCCGGAGCCGGAGGCGACACGGAATCCTCTCGCCCGGAAGCGCGGACAGCGCATCCGGTGACGGTCGCTTCGGTCCGCGTTCAGCCGCTCGTTTTGCTGACGTGCACCCTCCGTGCGATTCCGGTTGGGCTCGGCGCGGCGATCGGCTATAATGCCCGTCCGCCTCCCGCGGAGGCGGGTCCATCGCCGCCGTCCACCTTTCCCGTCGGGGGGGCCATGTTGCGCTTCGATGTCGGAGACAAGGTCATCTATCCCAACCAGGGACTCGGCGTCATCGAGCGCATCGAGACGCGGACGATCATGGGCACGACGTGCGGCTTCTACTCGTTGCGGATGGCTTCGAGCGACACGACCGTCCTGGTGCCGGTGGACAACGTCGCCGACGTCGGGTTGCGCCGGGCGATCGGCGATCACGAAGTCAAGAAGATGTTCACCCTGCTCGGCAACGGCAAGATCGACAACCACCAGAACTGGAAGGGCCGCTTCAAGGACAACTCGAACAAGATGCGGACGGGGTCGCTGTACGACGTCGTCGACGTGCTCAAGAGCCTGAACCACCTCAGCCAGTCCAAGAACCTGTCGTTCCGCGAAAAACGCATGCTCGACCGGGCCAGGTTCCTCGTCGTGTCCGAGATCTCCGAGGTCGTCAACGAGCCGGCCGCGGCGGTCGAAGAGCGCGTGGAGAAGGCGCTCGAGCGTTGTCTGGCCAACCGGGCCCGGCAGCTCGCCCGGGAGCGGGCCGCCAAGGCCAAGGCGGAGGAGGAGGTCGGGAACGCGCCCGAGACGGCCGACGGCGCGGAAGCGACCCCCGCCAGCCCCTGACCGCACCGCCGCCGGATCCTTCCAGCCGCACCCCGTGGGGGAATTCGTCCGCACCGCCGCCGCGGCCGTCCGATCCGCGGGCGCGCTTCTCGGCGTCGCCCTCTGGGTCCTCGTTTGCGGTCCGGCCGGCATGGCCCTCGCCTGGGCCTTCCGCCGCCCGGGCATCCTGTACGCGCTCGGCCGCGGCGGCGTGCGTCTGGGCCTCGGGGCCGCCGGCATCCGCTTCACGGTGGCCGGCGGGCGCCACGTGCAGGTGGGGCGCGGAGCCGTCTACTGCGCGAACCACCGCAGCAACGTCGAGCCGCCCGTCATCTACATGGCCCTCGCCGCCGCGCATCCGCGGCTGAAGGCCCTCTACAAGGCGGAGCTGCGCGCGGCGATGCCGGTGCTGCGGAACGCCTTCGACCTCGTGGGGTTCGTGCCGATCGAACGCGCCAGTCCCGGCCGTAGCGCGCAGGCCATCGACCGGGCGGCCGAGGCGCTCGCGGCCGGCGATTCGTTCCTGATCTTTCCCGAGGGCACGCGCAGCCGGACCGGGCGGCTGCTGCCCTTCAAGAAGGGCGGGTTCATCATGGCCATCAAGGGGCGGGCGCCGATCGTGCCCGTCGCCGTCAGCGGCGCCGACGCGGCCATGCGCAAGGGGAGCCCGATCATCCGGCCGGTGACCGTGCGGGTGCGGATCGGCGAACCGATTCCCGTGGACGGTCTCGAATTCAAGGACCGCAACGCCCTGATCGACCGCGCCCGGCGGGCCATCGAGGCGTTGCTGGAGGATCCCTGAAGCGCCGCCCTTCAGCCGCCGACGAAGAACGACAGCGTCCAGGCGGGCAGCGGAGCGCCGTCGTTCGCCGTCACGCCGTCGAGCAGCGTCACGGTGACGCCGCGAAAGCGCTCCAGCTCGCGGTCGAAGCGGATCTCCAGCACGCGGTTCCGCCCGCGGTAGGCGAGCTCGAACGGGATGTCCGCCGCGTCGCCGGGACCGGCGTAGGCGGCGCGGACCCGGCCGTCGAACGAGTCCCGGTCCATGTCGCGGGAGAACTGCACGCGCACCGCGGCGTCCCGCGGCACGTCGACGTCGTCGGGCAACGGCGTGCTGAAGATCACCTCCGGCGGCGGCAGGCGCGGGGCGTCCGCCGCCGGCGCGGGCGGCCGGCGGTCCGGGACCGGCTCGGCCAGGGCCAGCGCGCCCGCGTCGACGAGCACCATGCCGTCCTCCACGCGCACCGCGCCGGTCACCTCGAGCCAGCGGCCCGTGTCGACCCGGGCCAGCACGTCGAGCTCGAAGCCGTCCCCCTTCGGCTCCCGGCCGACCACCCAGGCGGCCGCGTCGGCCGACCGGAGCACGAAGTCCCAGCGGCTCTCGTCCGGCGCCTCCGGCAGGTCGCCGTACAGGTTGCGCCCCCGGAAGCGGCCGGTCACGGTGACGCCGCGGTCGACGTAGCGGTCCGGATTCAGCACGATGCTGCGCAGCGTCGCCGCGGGCGGCGGACCGGCCGGCCGGGACGAGGCGGCGACGACCACCGGCAACTCGCCGATCCCCGGCCACGGCTTGCGCAGAAGCTCCTCCGACAGACGGCGGATCGGCAGGCCCGCGAGGCGCTGGTCGCCTTCCGCGAGACGGCCCGGGTCGTAGAAGGCGCCGACGACCTCCAGCCGCTCGCGAACCCCGTCGGGCGGGGGCGGCACGTCGATCGCCAGCAGCCGCACGCTGTCGTCGGCGTTGACCAGCCAGGTCAGCACCTGCTCGCCGACGGCCTCGGTGACGACGACGATCTCCTGGCCGTGGAAGAAGAAGGGATGCCGGTCGAGCGCGTCGAGCGTCGTCGCGTGCCGGGTCTGCGCGGCGGCCGGAACCGCCGCCAGCGCCGCGCAGGCGCACGCGGCCGCCGCCCGCCGGATCCGCCGCCGCAAGCCCTCCATCCCGGCCACGATGCCGCATCATAGCACGCGGCTCCCGGCTTGACCCCCCGAAATCCGGGCCGTAGAATCGCGTGCCTTGCCGCCGGGCGCGCCGATGCGGGACGAGATTTCCGAGCAGACGACGAATCGGCTCTCGCTCTACGTTCGATTCCTGAACGAGCTCGACGAGAATTGCGTGCGCACGGTGTCGTCCACCGTCCTCGCCGAGCGGTTCGGCCTCAACGCGGCGCTCATCCGCAAGGACCTCGCGCACTTCGGCGACCTCGGCGTGCGCGGCGTGGGATACGTCGTCAAGGACCTGCGGCGCGAGCTGCAGGGGATTCTGGGCCTCGACCGCAAGCTGGCCGTGGCGATCGTGGGCGCCGGGAACCTCGGGCTCGCGCTCGCCGACTACCCGGGGTTCCGCCGGGAGGGGTTCCGCATCGCGGCCCTGTTCGACACGCTGCGGGAGAAGGTGGGCCAGGCGTCGCGCACCGGCGTGCGCATCTACGACATCGGCGATCTGGGGGAAGTGGCGCGGCGGGAGGACGTCACGATCGCGGTCATCGCCGTCCCCGCGGCGTCCGCGCAGCAGGTCGTGAGCACCGTGGTGGGGGCGGGCATCAAGGCCGTGCTGAACTTCTCGCCCGGCGCGCTGCGGGCGCCGCCCGGCGTCAAGCTGAAGAGCGTGGACCTGACGGTGTCGCTCGAGAGCCTGTCGTTCTATCTGGCCCGTCTCGAAAGCGGCGCCGGGAGCTGACGCGTGCGCGAGACGCCCGCGGAAGAGCGGCAGGCCGGCGCCCCGGGGGCGAAGCTGAGCCACGTCGACGAAGCGGGGCGGGTGCGCATGGTCGACGTCGGAGACAAGCCGGACACCGAGCGCGTGGCCGTGGCCCGCGGCCACGTGGCGATCGGCGCGGCGGCGTTGCAGGCGATCCGCGCCGGGCGCGTCGCCAAGGGCGACCCGCTGCAGGCCGCCCGCCTGGCCGGCGTGATGGCGGCGAAGAAGACGGCCGACCTGGTTCCGCTGTGCCATCCGCTCCCGCTGACCCACGTGGACGTCGACCTGCGGGCGCTCGACGACGGCTACCTCGTCGAGGCCCGCGTGCGCACGAGGGCGCGGACCGGGGTCGAAATGGAGGCGCTCACCGCGGTTTCGGTGGCGGCGCTGACCATTTACGATATGGTGAAGGCGATCGACAAGACGATGGTCATCGGCTCGATACGACTCGTGAAGAAGACAGGAGGCCGGTCCGGCGACCACTCCGCTCCCTGACGACGGGGCCGGCGGAGCCGGAATCGCCGGGCGGGCCGGTCAACCGCCATGCAGGACGAACTGAAGACACTGGCCGCGCTGCCGTTTCACTTCGCCGGCCGCCATCCGGGGCCCGCCCTCATGCGCCGCTGCCGCGGCGACGCCGTCGAGGAGTACTCGGCGCAGGAGCTCTTCGACCGGATTCGGGACCTCGGTCTGGGTCTCGGCGCGCTCGGCGTGGAGCCGGGCGACCGCGTCGCGATCCTGTCCGACAGCCGTCCCGAGTGGGTCGTCGCGGACCTCGCGGCGCTGACCGTCGGGGCGGTCACGGCGCCGATCTATCCGACGCTGCCCGAGGCGCAGGTGCGCTACATCCTCGCCGACTCGGGCGCCCGCGTCGCCGTGGTCGCCGACGAGACGCAGGCGGCCAAGGTGCGCGCGGCGTGGGGCGGGCTCCCGGCGCTGTCCGCCCTGGTGATCATGGACCCGGCGCCCGGCGCGGCGCAGGCCCCGGAGAACGCGGCGGGCCGCGAGGAGCTGAACTTCGCCGAGGCCGCCGCCCGCGGCCACCGCCGGCTGACGGCCGAGGACGGTCTGGGCCGGCGCTACAAGGAGGCCGCCGCCGCCGTCGCGCCGGACCGGCTGGCGACCATCATCTACACGTCGGGCACCACCGGCGAGCCGAAGGGGGTCATGCTCACCCACGGCAACGTCGTCAGCAACATCCTCGACGGCGGCTCCGTGGTGCGGGTCCACGAGGGAGACGACGCCCTGTCGTTCCTGCCGCTCAGCCACGCCTTCGAGCGGATGACCGTGCTGCTGTACCTGTACCGCGGCGTGAAGGTGACCTTCGCCGAGTCGCTGGACACCATCGCGCGCGACCTCGCCACCGTGAAGCCCACCGTGATGACCGGCGTGCCCCGCGTCTACGAGAAGTTCCGCGCGCGCGTGCACGAGGCGGTGGCCGCCGCGCCCGCCGTCCGGCGGAGGTTGTTCCACTGGGCGGTCGCCGCCGGCCTGCGGCGGGCGCGGGCCGGGCTCGCCGGGGGCCGCGCGCCGCTGCTCGACCGCCTCCGGCACGGACTGGCCGAGCGGCTGGTGCTGTCGAAGATCCGCGGGCGTCTCGGCGGGCGCCTGCGTTTCGTGGTTTCGGGGAGCGCGCCGCTGCCGACGCCGATCGCCGAGTTCTTCTTCGCGATCGGGATTCCGGTGATCGAGGGCTACGGGTTGACCGAAACGTCGCCGGCGCTGACCGTCAATCCGCTCGACCGTCCGAAGCTGGGCACGGTCGGGCCGGCGATCCCCAACGTGGAGCTGAAGATCGCCGAGGACGGCGAAGTGCTCGCCCGCGGCCCCAACGTCATGCAGGGCTACTACGGAAAGCCCGAGGAGACGGCCGAGGTGCTGCGCGGCGGGTGGTTCTGCACGGGAGACGTCGGAAGCCTCGACGAGGACGGCTACCTGACCATCCTGGACCGCAAGAAGGAGCTGATCGTGACGTCCGGCGGCAAGAACGTCGCGCCGAACCCCGTCGAGGCCGCGCTCAAGCAGTCGCCGCTGGTGGCCGAGGCGGTGCTCGTCGGCGACCGGCGGCCGTACGTCGCGGCGCTGCTCGTCCCCGACTTCGCGGCGCTCGCCGCGCGGGCCGAGGTGGAGGGCGCCTCCCGCGAGGAGATCGTGGAGCGTCCGGACGTCGCCGCGCTGTTCGACGAGGTGGTGGAGAAGGTCAACGCGGGACTCGCCCGGCACGAGCGGATCAAGCGGACGGCGCTGCTGCCCGCGGAGTTCGGCATCGCCACCGGCGAGCTGACGCCGACGCTCAAGGTCAAGCGGCGCGTGATCGCGCAGCGCTGGAGCGCGGCGATCGAGCGGCTGTACGCTTCGTGAGGAACGGCCGGCCGGCGGCGGTTTCAGAACAGGGTCGCCTCGGTCAGCGGCCACCAGCGGAGCTGTACCTTGCCGACGACGTACTCCTTCGGCACCTGCCCCCAGGTCCGGCTGTCGGAGCTGTTGCTGCGGTGGTCTCCCATGACGAAGTAGTACGCGTCCCGGACGATCTCGGGGCCGTAGTCCTCGTGACTTCGGAATTCGGGGGGCACGGCGTCGGGAAACGGCGCCTCGTTCACGTAGATCGTGCCGTCCTCGATGCGCACGGTGTCGCCGGCCTGCGCGATGATCCGCTTGACGAAGGACTTGTCGGGGTCCGCCGGGTAGTAGTGCATCACGATGTCGCCGGGCCGCGGATCCTCGAAGAACTTGTAGACGGCCTTGTTGACGATGAGCCGGTCCTGATCCTGGAGCGTCGGCTCCATGCTCTTGCCTTCGACCCGCGCGACCTGGAATCCGAAGGTGACGATCAGCGTGGCGTACACGGCCGCCGAGGCGAAGGTCTTCAGCCACGCCACCAGCTCTTCGCCCGCGCGGACCAGGAAACCCGGCCCCCGCGGCGGCGCGGGCGGCGCGTTGGGCGGGGTCGGCTCGGCCGGGGGCGCCGCGCCGGGCGCCGGGGGCGGCGCGGCCGGCTCGGCCGGGGGCGCCGCCGCGGCCTCGAGGCCCGGATGGAGCGGGTTCTCGCCCGGGCCGCCCGGCGGCGGGGCGGCGTCCAGTCTCGCCCCGCACGCGGCGCAGACGGGGCGGAGCGGGTCCTCGCCCGGGCCGCCCGGCGCCGCCTCCTCGCGCATGGCGAGCGCGGGCTGCTCGCGGCGGATCGGCTCCCCGTCCGGGCCGTCCGGCGCCGCCTCCTCGCGCATGGCGAGCGCGGGCTGCTCGCGGCGGATCGGCTCCCCGCCCGGGCCGTCCGGCGCTACAGGCCCAGGTACTCGCGCAGGCGCTTCGTCTGCGTCCGGCTGACCGGGATCCGCGTGCCCTTCGGGTCCTTCATCTCGAGAATGTAGTTCCGGCTGAACCACGGGACTATCTCCTTGATCTTGTGGATGTTCACCACGTGCGACCGGTGGACGCGCCAGAAGACGTCCGGGTCGAGATGCGAATGCAGCTCGTCCAGCGTCCGGAAGCTCGCGGCGCCGTTCAGTGTACCGGCAACGACGGTGATGACGTCGTCCACAAGGGACGCGAACGCGATGTCCCGAGGCTGCACGAGCACGAGCCGCTCGCCCACGCGGACGGCGATGGGTTCGCTGCGCCCGCGGCGTCGGGCGACGAGGTCCGCGATCCGCTCGAGGTCGCGCGCCCGCAGCGCCGGCCGCGGTTCTCCCGGCCCCGGCTCCACGAGGCGCCGCACCCGGTCCATGGTCCGCGCGAGCCGGGCCGGCTCGACCGGCTTCAGCAGGTAGTCGACGGCGTTGACCTCGAACGCCTCCATCGCGTGCCGGTCGTAGGCGGTGACGAAGACCACCCGCGGGGCGGCCTCCCGATCGACGAGCTCGCGAGCCACCTCGAAACCGGTCCGGCCGGGCATCTGCACGTCGAGCAGCACCAGGTCGGGCCGCAGCTCGTCGATGACCTCGAGGGCCCGCAGGCCGTCGCCCGCCTGGCCGACGATCTCCACGTCGTCCAGGCGCTCGAGCTGGAAGCAGAGCTCGTTGCGGGCGAGCCGCTCGTCGTCGACCACCACCGTGCGTATGCTCATCTCAGGCCGTCGCGCTCCGCGGCGCGGGCGGATCCGGGATCTCGATGCGCACGCACGTTCCCACCCCGGGCGTGCTCTCCAGCCGCAACGGGTAGTTCTCGCCGTATATGACGCGCAACCGCTCGTCGACGTTGCTCAGGCCGATGCCTCCCCCGCGGCCGCGGCCGGCGTCGGTGTCGGCCATGCCGGCGCCGTTGTCGAGCACCTCGATGACGCCGCCGCCGCCCGTCCGCCGGCTGCGGATGATGATACGCCCACCGCCGACCTTCTTCTCGATGCCGTGCTTGATCGAGTTCTCGACGAGCGGCTGCAGGACCATGCTGGGGACGATCAGGTCGAGGCTGTCGGGGCTGATGCGCTGCTCGACGACCAGGGTGGGGCCGAAGCGGACCGCTTCGATGTCCAGGTACTCGTCGATCGAAGCCAGCTCCTCGCGCAGGGTGACGAACTGCTCCTGGGTCCGCAGCATCCGGCGCAGCATCACCGAGAGCTTCAGGATCAGCTCGCGCGCGGTCTCCGGCTGGGAGCGGATCAGCGAGGAGATCGACGTGAGCGTGTTGAACAGGAAATGGGGATGTATCTGGCTCGACAGCGCGTCGACGCGCGCCGCCATCAGCAGTTGCTCCTGCTCCTGGAGGCGGTGCTCGATCCGCGCGGTGTTCCAGATCTTGATCGGGATGGCGACGCTCAGCACGGTGGAAAGCAGCACCAGCGCGCCGAGCCACGGGTTCTCGACGGCGAAGAAGAAGATGACCTCCGGGCCGAACCGGACTCCGAGGGTCTGCCGGATCGCCTCCAGGCCGACGGGGGCCGCGGCGAGGACCAGCAGCCAGTCGACGCGGAACCTTCGGACGAGCCGCCACGCGTGCCGGTGCAGGTCCGCGAAGAACAGCGGCGACAGGTGCCAGATGGCTTCCTTCGGGCAGACCTCCCGCAGGCCGCCGCCGGCGAACCCGCAGCCGACCGCGAACGGCAGGGCCGCCGCCTCTCCCCCCGGCAGGGCCGGCGCGCCGACGAGCACCCCGACGAGGGCGCCGGCGTACGGGCCGGCGATCAACCCGGCGAGGAACGGGCCGGCCAGCGAGAAGTCCGCCGCGTCGTAGCCGAGCAGCAGCCGGGCGACGACGCCGCCGAACAGGGGGATTCCGAGGCTGAAGGCGAACACCAGACGCTCCCGCCACGCGCGCTGCTCCGTGAGCAGGATCCGGCGGAACTGGCGGAACCGGACGAGCATGGTGGCCAGGGTCGCCACCACGGCGAGCTTCACCACCAGCGTGGTCAGCAGCACCTGCTGGTCGGTGGTCAGGAATCGGGCTTCCGGCGGCACGCTCCCGGCCACTATAGCGAATGCCGGATCCGGGGGCCTTGCGGCCGGCGGGCCGACGCGGTATAGTCGCCGGGACTTGGCGGACCAATCGACGAACGTGGGAGACTTCTTCATCGCGGAGCGGCTGGCGCCGGCCGCCGGGCGGTCGCCGGCGTGACTCTCCTGCGGCGGGACCCCGACGACGACCTCTGCTCCGATCCGCAGACCAGGGCGCTGTCGGCGGCCGTCGTCGAAAGCTCCTTCGTCGAGTCCGTCTACAACAAGATCGCGGTCATCGACGACTGGCTCTTCGGAGCGACCCTGCACACGGGGCGTCTCGAGGCCATCCGCGGGCTCGATCTGCAGCCCGGCGACGAGGTGCTCGAAGTCGGCGTCGGCACCGGGATAAACGCGACGCTGTACCCGGCCAACGTCACCGTGACGGGCATCGACGTGGCCGAGAAGATGCTGCAGAAGGCGGCCCGCCGGCTCGCCGCCCACAAGGTGCGCAACGTCCGCCTCCTGCAGATGGACGCGGCGCGCCTGGAGTTTCCGGACGATTCGTTCGACCTCGTCTACGCGCCGTACGTCATCAGCGTCGTGTCGGACCCGGTGGCGGTGGCGCGGGAGATGCGGCGGGTCTGCCGTCCCGGAGGCCGTTTCGTCTTCCTCAACCACTTCCTCAGTCCCAACCGCTTCGTCGCGCGCGCCGAACGCCTCATCTCGCCGCTGACCGTCTACATCGGGTTCAAGGCCGATCTGGACCTGCCGGCGTTCCTCGCGCAGGCCGGCCTGAAGCCCGTCTCCATCGAGAAGGTCAACATCCCCCGCATCTGGTCGCTCGTCACCTGCTCGAAGGACTGAGTCGCGCGGCCGGCGTCGGTGGCCGGGCGGCGGCGGAGCGGGGCGGCTGGTATCATGCGCGCATGGCCCTGCACGAGCGCGAATTCTTCAACGAGACCCCCGAGACGAAGCCCGCGTCCTACACCTGTCCGCGGTGCCGGTTCCGGGGCGAGTACCAGGTGCGCTGGATCCGCCGCGTCAAGAAGGCGCAGCCGCCCCGCCGGGCCGACGGCCGCGACCGCGAGATGTTCAAGAAGCTGCGCAACTACATGGTGCGCGTCGACGACGTCGTCGTGTGCCTGAAGTGCCGGCGGCGGTTCGACATCCCCTCCCACCAGAACCTCGCGTTCTTCTGACCGCGCGCGGCGGGGATCCGCCCGGCGCGGGCTATAATCGGCGGGCAGTGGTCTTTCCGCCCCGCGCCCGCGAAGCGCGCCGCCGGCCGCGTTCGGCCGCCGCCCCTCTCTTGCCGCGCCTCCCGCGGTTCGCGGCGGCGCTCGGGTTCTTCCTGTCGGCGGCCGCGGCTCCCGGCGCGGGCGCCGGTCAGGAGGCCGGCGAGCTCACCCCGGACGAGCGGTTCCACCGGGACGCCACGCGCGCCCTCGCGCACGGCGACCGCGCGGCGGCCGAGGCGCTGGCCGCCGGCCGCGGCGAGGCCGACCCGGCCGCCGCCGCGCTCCGCGCCCGGCTGCTGTGGGGCGTCGGGAGGCACGAAGAGGCCGAGGCGCTGCTCGCGCCCGCCGCGCGGGAAGCGCCCGGCGGCGCGGCGGGCCTCGAGCTCGGCCTGCTGCTCGCGGCCCTCGGCCGCCCCGACGAGGCCGCGCCGTTTCTGGAGGCGGTCATCGTTCGGGGGCTGAACTCCTTCGACGGGCTGTCGCAGTACCGCGGCGCCCTCGCGGCCCGCGCCGCCGGCGGCTTCCGGCAGGCCAACACGTTCCTGCGCGGCGCGGCCCGCGCCCTGCCGGACGATCCCGCGGTGCATACGGCCTGGGGCGAACTGTTCCTGGAGAAGTACAACAACCCGGACGCGCTGCGGTCGTTTCAGGACGCGCTGCAACTCGACGAGGACTGGGCGCCGGCGCTGGTCGGGACGGCGCGGGTGCTGGCGAACGAGAACCCGCCGGCCGCCCGCGGCGCCGTGGAGCGCGCCCTCGGCGTCGACGAGTCGAACGTCGCGGCGCACCTGTTCGTGGCCGAGCTGGAGCTCGGCGACCGGAACCGCGGCGCCGCCGGGGCGTCGATCGAGCGCGCGCTGGAGGTCAACCCGCGCAGCCTGGAGGCGCTCTCGCTGCGGGCCGCCGTCGCCTGGCTGGAGGACCGCGCCGACGACTTCGCCGCCGAGGTCGAGCGGGTGCTGGCGATCAACCCGGCCTACGGCGACGTCTACCGCATCGCGGGGAGCCAGACGGCGCGGGCCTACCGCTTTCCCGAGGCGGTGAGCCTGGTGCGGCGCGCGCTGGAGGTCGAGCCCGGCAACACGCGCGCCTGGGCCGACCTCGGGATGCACCTGCTGCGCACCGGCGACGAGCCGGCGGCGCGCGCCGCGCTGGAGCGGTCGTTCGCGGACGACCCCTACGACGTGGTGACCTTCAACCTCCTGGAGATGATGGACCACCTCGACGGCTTCGTGACCGTCGAGCGGGGCGACCTGGTCGTGCGCCTCCACCCCGACGAGGCGCCGGTGCTGCGGGAGTACGTCCTGGACGTCGCGCAGGAGGCGCTCGACGAGCTCTCCGCGCGGTACGGCATGACCGTCCGCACCCCGATCCTCGTCGAGGTGTTTCCGAACCACGACGACTTCGCGGTGCGCACGCTGGGCCTGCCCGGCATGCTCGGCGCGCTCGGGGCGTGCTTCGGACAGGTCGTCACCCTGGACTCGCCGCGCGCCCGGCCGCCGGGCGACTTCAACTGGATGTCGACGCTGTGGCACGAGATGGCCCACGTCATCACGCTGCAGATGTCCAGCCAGCGGCTGCCGCGCTGGCTGAGCGAGGGCATCTCGACCTACGAGGAGAAGCGCAAGCATCTCGCCTGGGGCCGCGACCAGGCGCTGGAGTTCGCCGCCGCCCTCGACGGCGGCTCGCTGCCGTCGATCCGCGAGATCAACCGCGGGTTCACCCGGCCGGAGTCGATCTCGCTCGCCTACTTCCACGCGTCGGTGGTGGTCGAACACCTGATCGAGGCGTACGGCCTGGAGGCGTTGCGGACGCTGATCCGGGCCTACGGCGACGGGCTGGAGACCGAGGAGGCGCTGGCGCGCATCGACCTCGACTTCGAGAGCCTGCAGGCGAGCTTCGACGCCGCCGTGGAAGAGCGCTTCGGCGCGCTCCGGCGCGCGTTGCGGAACCCGCCGCGGGACCTGCCGGAGGGCGCGGAGGGTCTCGAGGCGCTACGGAAGCTGGCGGCGGAGCAGCCGGGCAACTTCAACGTGCAGCTCGGTTTCGGCCAGGCGCTGCGCGCGGCCGGCGACGTAGCGGCCGCGCGCGCCGCCTTCGAGCGCGCGGCCGCGCTGGCGCCGATGGCCACCGGCGCGCGCAGCCCCCGCGGGCAGTTGGCCGCCCTCGCCGAAGAGGAAGGCGACGCCGAGCGCGAGCTGGCGGAGCTGGAGCGCCTGCTCGCGTACGACGAGACGGCCCTCGACGCCGTCCGCAGGTTCGCCGCCCTGGCCGAGGCGGCCGGCGACGACGCCCGCCTGCGGGCGGCCGGCGAGCGGCTGATCGAGATCGATCCCTTCGACCCCGTCCCCCACCAGACGCTGGGCCGCCTGGCGAAGGAGGACGGGCGCACCGAGACCGCGGTGCGGGAGCTGCAGGTGGCCCTGGCGCTCGGCCCGGTGGACCGCGTGGCCGCGCACACCGACCTGGCGGAGACCCTGTTCGCGGCCGGGCGGCTCGCCGAGGCCAGACGCCAGACGCTGAGCGCGCTGGAGATCGCCCCGACCTACGACCGGGCGCTGGAGCTGCTGCTGAACATCGTCGAGGCCGATCGGTGACCCCGTTGCGGGCGGCGGCCGGCGCGGCGGCCGCCGCGGTGCTGGCCTCGGCCGGGACCGGCGCCGCGGGCCAGGACGAAGCGCTGCCGGAACGGGACGGACTGACCGGACTCGAGTGGCGCTTCGTCCGCATCCGCTACAGCACGCCGGCGGAGCGGCTCGCGGAGTTCCAGCGCGTCTACTGGGTGGACCCGTGGGAGGTCGACGCCCCGGTCGCCGAGCAGAACCTGTCGCGGCGCATGGCGCGCGTGACGAGCCTGCAGGTCAACGAACCGATCGTGCTGGAGCTGTCGGACGAGGCGCTCTGGGAGCATCCCTGGATCTACGTCGTCGAGCCGGCCAACCTGATGCTGAGCGACGCCGAGGCCGGCATCCTGCGCGAGTTCCTGCTGCGGGGCGGGACGGTGACCTTCGACGACTTCCACGGACCCGAGGAGTGGGCGCTGTTCGAGCGGCAGATGGCGCGCGTGTTCCCGGACCGCGATATCGTGCGGCTGCCCCCGGACCACCCGGTCTTCAGTTGCTTCTACCAGCTCGACGAATATCCCCAGATCGCCGGCCTGGGGTCCTACTTCAACGACGTCTCGTGGGAGAAGGGCGGGTTCGAGGCGCAGTTGCACGGGATTCTCGACGACGACGGGCGGGTGATGGCGCTCGTCAACTTCAACACCGACATGGGAGACGGCTGGGAGTGGTCCAACGCGGAGCAGTATCCGGGATACGTCCGCTACACCGCGCGGTCGTACCGCATGTTCATCAACGAGATCGTCTACGCGTTGACCCACTGAGCGGCGGATGACGACTCCCGCGACCACCGCGGCGGAGGCGCCGGCCGAACGGGTGATGGAGGGCCGCGCCCGGATCCTGGCCGAGCTGCGCAAGGTGATCGTGGGGCAGGACGCCGTGATCGACCTCGTCCTGACGGCGCTGTTCGCGGGCGGGCACTGCCTCATCACGGGGGTGCCGGGCCTGGCCAAGACCCTGCTCGTCAAGACCCTCGCCGACGTGCTGCGCCTGTCGTTCAAGCGCATCCAGTTCACGCCCGACCTGATGCCGGCCGACATCACCGGCACCGAGATCATCGACGACGCCGGCGGCCACCGCGAGCTGCGCTTCGTCAAGGGGCCGGTCTTCGCCCAGATCATCCTGGCCGACGAGATCAACCGCACGCCGCCGAAGACGCAGTCGGCGCTGCTCGAGGCCATGCAGGAGCACCACGTCACGGCGGCGGGCCGCACCTGGGCCCTCGACGAGCCCTTCCTGGTGCTCGCGACCCAGAACCCGATCGAGCTCGAAGGGACGTACCCGCTGCCGGAGGCGCAGCTTTCCCGCTTCATGTTCAACGTCGTCATGGACTACCTCGCCGAGGACGACGAGGTGCAGGTGGTGACCCGCACGACCTCCGACGAGGCGCCGACGCTGCAGCGGGTCTGGAACGGCGGCGACGTCCTGGCGTTCCAGCGCCTGGTGCGGCAGGTGGTGGTGGCCGACGAGGTGGCGCGCTACGCCGTGCGGCTCGTCGACGCCTCGCGGCCGGGGCGCGCCGGTACGCCGGACTTCGTGGAGCGCTGGGTGAAGTGGGGCGCCGGCACCCGCGCGTCGCAGGCGCTCGTGCTCGGGGGCAAGGCGCGCGCGCTGATGGCGGGGCGCTACCACGTCTCGGTGGCCGACGTCCGGGCGCTGGCGGCGCCGACGCTGCGGCACCGCCTCGTGACCAACTTCTACGCCGAGTCCGAGGGCGTCGACGCCGAGACGATCGTCGCGCGCCTGCTCGACGCCGTCCCCGCCCCGGCGAGCGGGATGTGACGGCCGCCGCCGGCGCGCGGCCGCCGCTCGGCTGGCTCGACCCGGAGGTCGTCGCCGGCCTCGGCTCGATGGAGCTGCGGGCCCGCGCCGTGGTCGAGGGTTTCCTGGCGGGCCTCCACCGCGGCCCCCGGAGCGGCTTCAGCGCCGAGTTCTCCGAGTACCGCCAGTACATGCCGGGCGACGATCCGGCGACCCTCGACTGGAAGGTCTACGGCCGCAGCGACCGGTTCTACGTCAAGCGCTTCGAGGAGGAGACCAACGTCGACTGCCGGATTCTCCTGGACGTGTCGGCGTCGATGAGCTACCGCTCCGGGGCGGTGTCGAAGCTGCAGTACGGCTCGTACCTCGCGGCCGCGCTGGCCTGGCTGATGCACCGGCAGCACGACGCGGCCGGGCTGCTGACCTTCGACGAGCGGGTCGTGGCCGACGTGCCGGTCAGCGCGCGGCCCGGCCACCTGCGGCGGATCCTGGCCGCGCTGGAGCGGGTCCGGACGGGGCGCCGCTCGAACGTCTCGCGGGCCCTGAACGCGCTGGCCGCCGCGATGCGCCGGCGGGGGATGGTGGCGTTGATCTCCGACCTGCTCGACGATCCGGAGGCGGTGGTGGCCGGCCTGAAGCACGTGAAGTTCCGGGGCGCCGAGGTCCTCGTGTTCCACGTGCTCGACCCGGCCGAGCTGCGCTTTCCCTTCGAGCGCGCGGCGCGCTTCCAGGATCTGGAGACCGGCCGCGAGGTCCTGACGGCCGGCGGAGAGGTCCGGGACGGGTACGTGCGGGAGATGGAGAAGATGACCGCGCGGTACGCCCGCGAGTTGCGGCGGGCCGGCGTCGAGTACCGCCGGATGGGGACCGACCAGCCGCTCGACGGCGCGCTGCGCGAGTACCTCGCCGCCCGGAGCCGCCGCTGATGTCGTTCCTCTTCCCCGGGTTCCTGTTCGCGGCGCTGGCCGCCGCCGCGCCGATCCTCCTGCACTTCTTCGCGCGGGACCGGGCGCCGCGGCTGCCGTTCAGCGACGTGCGGTTCATCGAGCGCGCGTTCGCGCGCCGGCCCCGGCGCCGGCGGTTGCGCGAGCCGCTGCTGCTGGTCCTGCGGGTCGCGGCCCTGCTGCTGCTGGCCCTGGCCTTCGCGCGGCCGTTCCTGGCCGACTCCGGCGGCGCGCGGCGGGTCACGGTGGTCGCCGTGGACCGGTCGGCGAGCCTGTCGGCGCCGGGTCGGATGGCGCGGGTCCGCGAGCGCGCCGTCGAAGCGGTGGACGCGGCGGCGGCGGACGGGTGGGTCGCGGTCGTGGCGTTCGACGACGACGCGGAGGTCGCGGCGCGCCCGGCGCCCGGCGCCCGGCAGGCGCGGGTCGCCGTCGAACGCCTGGTCCCGACCGCCGGGGGCACGCGCTACGCCGCCGGGCTCGCCGGGGCGCTCGAGCTGCTCGACGGGCGGCCCGGGCGGATCGTCGTGGTGACCGACCTGCAGGCCGCCGGGTGGCCGGAGGGCGAGCGGGCGGCGGTTCCCGGGCACGTCGACGTCGAGGTCGCCGGCGTGCCGCCGGCCGCGCGCAACCTGGCCGTGACCGCCGTCGAAGCCGATGCGGAAGGGGTCGCGGCCGTGGTCCTGAACACCGGACCGGAGCCGGCCGCCACGGAGGCGGCGCTGGCGCTCGACGGGCGCGAGGTGGCCCGGCGGCCGGTGACGCTGCTCCCCGGGGCCAACGCGCTGCGCTGGGAACGGGCGCTCGACGGCGCGGCGGCGGCGGCGGTCAGCGTGTCGGACCGGGACGGGTACCGCTGGGACGACGCCCGCTACGCCCTGCTCGGACCGGCCGGGGCGACGGTCGTCCACGTCGTCGCCGACGGCGGGACGCTCGACGCGGAGGCGTTCTATCTCGCGCGGGCCCTCGGCGCAGCCCCCGCGTCGCGGCCGTTCGACCTCCGTCCGGCGGCGCCGTCCGCGCTGAGCGCGCCGGGCGCGTCCGGCTGGCGGCCGGGCGAGGTCGTCGTGGTCGTCGGCACGGACGGGCTGAGCCGCCCCGGCCGCGCGCGCGCCGCCGCGTTCGTCGAGGCCGGCGGCGGGCTGCTGCTGGCGGCCGGCGGCGGCGTCGACCCGCGGCTGGTCCGCGACCTGCTCGGCCCGGAGGTCGAGCTGGCGATCGAGTGGCCGGCGGCAGGCGCGGCGGACGCCCCCGCGCGGCGGTTCGCGGTGGTGGCCCCCCGCCATCCGCTGTTCCGGCCGTTCGACGGCCTCGCCGCGGCGCTCGGCCGCGCGCGGTTCACCCGGACCGCGCGCGTGCAGGTCTCCGCCCGGGGAGACGCCGCGTCCGGCGGCGGCCGGCCGCCGCGCGTCCTGGCGCGGTTCGACCACGGAGACGCGGCGTTGATCGAAGTCGACCGGGGCGCCGGCCGGGCGCTGGTCTTCGCCTCCGACCTGAACCTGGAGGCGAACGACTTCCCGCGCCATCCGGGTTTCGTGCCGTTTCTGCAGGAGGCCGTCCGCTACCTGGCCGGCCCGCGGGAGCCGGCGCGCGACGTGCTTCCGGCCGACGCCCCCGCCGGCGCCCCGCGCGTCCCCGGCCTGGCGACGGATCCCGTCTCCGGGCGCCGCGTCGCCGTCAACGTGGACCCGCGGGAGTCCGAGCCCCGGGCGCTGACGCCGGACGGTTTCCTGGCGCGTCTCGACGTTTCCGCGCCCGCGGCGTCCGGCGCGCCCCCGGCGTCCGACGGCGCCGCGCGGGAGGCGGAGCAGGCGTTGTGGTGGTACGTCCTGCTCGCGGCGGCCGCCGTCCTGGTCGGTGAAGCCTGGCTCGGCCGCAACGTGGCCTGACAGCCCGTGGAAGAAGTCTGTTCGCTGCACAGGTTCGTTCATGCAGCTTGGCCAGCTTGGCGAGGAGAGCCGGTGACGGAGCGCGTCGGCGCTCGGCGGCGAGGACGCCCACGTCGAAGCGGCCGGCGCAAACGTGGCCCGAGCGGTGGTGGATCCAGGCGCCGCGGCGGTTGCGCGCCGCGGCCGGGCCGGATACGATGCAACCGATGTCCGAACAGTCGAAGTGGACGGTCGGTTCGGCGATCGGCCTGGGCCTCCTGCTGCTCGCCCTGTTCGCCAACTTCAACGCCCGGTTGGACGACCAGTCGGCGCAGATCGCCGGCCTGTGCACAGAGATGGCCGGCCTGCGCACAGAGATGACCGGCCTGCGCACGGAGATGGCCGACCTGCGCGCCGACGTGACAGGACAGATCGCCGGCTTGCGTACGGAGATGGCCGACCTGCGCGCCGACGTGACAGGGCAGATGGCCGATCTGCGCGCCGACATGCGCCGCCTCGACGACCGACTGCGCGCCGTCGAGATCGCCTTCGGAAAGGTCGACCAGCGGTTGCTGATCCTCGAACGCGCGTCCTGATTCCCGCCCCCACCGCCGGCGCGCCGGACGAGTGACGGCCGTGACGGCCCGCCGACGCATCATGCTATAGTTTCGCCGCGAAACAATCCCTGTTGTCCGATCGCCCGGAGGACCGCGGATCCGGCGGTCGGTCGCCGAACGTTTCCGGAGGTCGAGACCCGATGCAGCGTGCCGTCGACAGCTTCGTGCCGGCTTCATCAAATCCCCCCCCCCCCCCCCCGATTCTCTGCACTGAATCCCGGAGACGGGACTTGACCCGCGCCCCGAGATTCGCCGCCGTCTTCCTGGCCGCGCTCTGGGCGGCCGGCGGCGGGGAGGTTGCGGCCCAGTCGGGGACCGTGGAGGGAGTTTCGATAGCCGCCCCGGCGTCTGGCGACACCTTCAGGGGGGGCGAGACCATCACGGTCACCGTGGACTTCGTCGGCGCCCTCAACATTCTGAACCCGTCGCAGGTGATGCTGCAGGTGGGGATCGGTTCAGTGACCCGGAATTTCAACTGCACGAACTGCGTCGGCATAGGAGGCAGAGGAGAAGACAAGATATATTTCAGCTACACCGTCCAGTCGGGGGACGTGGACCCCGACGGGATCTCCATCGCGGCGAACGCGCTGGTCGGCGGGACCATTCAGCGCCTGGCCCCCGGCAACCCTCTGGTGACTCGATCCTTTGGGAGCCACGCGATCGCGAACTCCGCGAACCACAAGGTGGACGGCAGCCTGGGGGCGCCGGGGGTGGACGCGGTGGCGCTGAACGCGCCGGTCCTCGGCGACACGTTCGAGCGTGGCGAGGTCATCGAAGCCACGGTGACGTTCAACCGGGCCGTGGACGTGACGGGAACGCCGCAACTCGCGCTGACCATCGGCTCGAACACCCGCCAGGCGGACTACGCCTCCGGCACGGGCACGACGAGGCTGGTGTTCCGCTACACGGTCGTGCAGGCGGACTCCGACCCCAACGGCGTCAGCATCGCGGCGGCCGCGCTGACCCTGAACAGCGGCACGATCGACATCGCCGGCGGCACGCTGAACGCGCTGCTGGGGCTGGGCAGCCACGCCGTCTCGAACAGCGGGGACCACTTGGTGAACGGCGCGACGCTGACGGCCGCGGCGGTGAACGGGGCGTCGATTTCGAGCCGCCCCCGCGGACGGGGTTCGTACGGAGCGGGCGAGCGGATCGAGGTCCGGGTGCGGTTCGACCGGGCGGTGGACGTGACGGGGACGCCGCAACTCGCGCTGACCATCGGCGAGGAGACCCGCCAGGCCGACTACGCCTCGGGCACGGGCACGACGTCGCTTTCGTTCTCGTACGAGGTGGCGGCGGAAGACCTGGACGAGGACGGGATCGGCGTGGCCGCGGACGCGCTGACGCTGAACGGCGGGGAGATCGACGACGCGCGCAGCGCCACGGCGGCGGCGGGCCTGGACCTGGGGACGAACGCGATCCGCGACGCCGCCGGGCACCGGGTGAACTTCGTCATCGAGGACGACGACGGGGGCGGCCCGCCCGGGCCGGCGCCGCCCGAACCGCCGGCGGGCGTGGAGGCGACTTCGGCCGGCGGCGGCAGCGTGACCATCTCCTGGGCGCATCCGGGAGATCCTGACGTCGCTTCCTACGAGTACCTGCTGCAACGGGCGGGGCGCACGGTCGGGGACTGGCGGACGGTCCCGGGGAGCGACGCCGACACGACCAGCGTCACGATCGACCTGACGACCGGCGAAGCCCGCGCCGTCAACGACGCCACGCCGCCGGTCGCATGGACCATCCTGCTTCGCGCCCGCGACCGGAACGGGAACGCCGGGGGCATCGCCAGAACGACCGTGACCGCCGCGGGAACGCCCGTGCCGGCCGTTCCCGCGGCGTGGTTGGGGGTGCAGGCCGTCCTGCTGCTCTGGTGCCGCCGGCGGCGGTGCCGCGCGCCCCTTCAGCCCCCGCGCGCCGGCGGCTTGTCGAACGGGTCCGGGCGCGGAACGGTTCGCCGCCGCGCCGGTCGAGGGACGGTTGGCGGGAGAGGCCGGCCGGTCGAAGACCGGGGAGCGGGATGAGGCGGTTCGTGGAATCGAGGCCGGGCGAGACGGTTGCGGCAGGCCGGCTACGGCGCGCGGATGTGGTAGAAAGGGGGTCATGACCGTTGCGGTGACGTCCGTGTCGGCCACGTCGCAGGAGGCCCTGCACGCCCTCCTGCGCGAAGTGCTGCCTCCTCAGGGGGCGTGGAGCGACGAGGACTACCTCTGGCTCACGGATCGCTGCAACCGCCTGATCGAGTTCACCGACGGCCGCGTGCAGGAACTGCCCATGCCGACGTTCACGCACCAGGCGGTCCTGCTGGCCCTGTACCGCCTGTTCCACGGCCATCTGGCGCCGCGCGGCGGCGTCGTGACGGTGTCGCCGCTGCGCATGCGGATCCGCGCCGGCAAGTTCCGCGAGCCGGATCTGCTGCTGCTGCGCGACCGCTCCGACGCCCGCTGCCGGGACCGCTACTGGGAAGGCGCGGACCTGGTGGTCGAGGTGGTCAGCCCGGACGATCCGGACCGGGACCTGATCGAAAAGCGCGCCGACTACGCCGAGGCGGGCATTCCGGAGTACTGGATCGTCGATCCGCGCCACGCGGCGGTCACCGTGCTCGCGCTCCGGGGCGGCGCGTACGCGGAGCACGGCGCGTGGGGTCGCGGCGGCGCCGCCGCTTCGCGGCTGCTGGAGGGATTCGCCGCCGATGTGGCCTCCGTGTTCGACGCCCCGCAACCGGACGCCTGACCCTTCCGCCGCCGCGCGCCGGCGGCTTGTCGAACGGATCCGGGCGCGGAACGGTTCGCCGCCGCGCCGGTCGAGGGACGGTTGGCGGGCGGGTTGACAACTGTCTTCCAGCGTGGGGATGATGACGCCAAATCCGCGCGCGGGCCGCGGCAATCGCGCGGTCGCGGAGCTGCGCGGTCGGCGCCGAGTCCGCGCGGGACCGCGGCAACCCGCGCTGGCGCAGGGCGGAGAGGAGCTTCTGAAGTGGAAGAACCGGCAGGGCGGAATGACCGGGACGGTTCCAATACGGACGGCTCCGACACGGACTATCGTCAGATCGACCATGACCTGATGACCCAGGCCTTGAAGGTGGGTGGTTTCAAGACCAGGAAGGCCGCGGTGGAGGCAGGTTTGCGGCTGCTCGTACGGACAGGAGCGCAAGGGCGGCTTCGCGAGTTGCGCGGGAAGCTGCACTGGGAGGGATCGCTCGAAGAAATGCGGCGCGACAGGTGATCGTCGTCGACTCCTCGGTCTGGATCGACCACTTCAACGGCGTCGCGACCCGCGAGACCGAAATACTCGACACGCTGCTCGGCGTGGAGCCCCTCGTGACCGGTGGTCTCATTCTCGCCGAGAGCCAGGAGTCTGCGCCGTAGAACGGCGCGGACTCTTGGAGCGGTCAGGTTGGGCACCAAGCGGAGCCGCAAGGCGACGCTTGGTGGGCGTTGCAGGGTTTCCGTAACGACCGGGATTTCCGCATGGCGCGCGCGGCCCTCGACGCGCTCGTCTTCGAACCCATGACCGGCCGCGACGTCGCTCTGGCCAGCGCGCGCAACTTCCGTGTCCTTCGCGCACGAGGGGTTACCGTGCGAAAGACCATCGACATGCTGATCGCGACCTTCTGCATGGAGAGAAGGCATCTCCTGCTCCATTCGGATCGGGACTTCGATCCGATCGCGGAACACTTGGGGCTGAAGACCGTGTGACCGGACGCTTGACCTTCCGTCCCCGCGAGCCTGCCGGCCGCCTCGGCGCGGGAAACGGCCGCGGACCCGGCTTCACGCCCTCCGGCAGGGGCCGCGCGGTGTTCATCGCCGTCGCCGGCAACTGGTGATCGAAACCGGGCGAGACGGTTGCGGCAGGCGCCGGTGACGGAGCGGCGGCGGCGGGGCCGGATATAATCGGAGCGTGATCGGGGCCCGCTCCGCGCCCGCGTCGAGCCCGGCCGAAATCGCCGCGCTGCTGCGGTCGGTGCGGCGGCGCTGGACGGCGGCGCGCCTCCTGCGCGGCCTCGCCCGGGCCGCCTCCGCCGCGGCTCTGGCGTTGGCCGAGGTGCTGGCCGTCGACCTGCTGCTGGCGCCCTCCGACCTCGTCATGGCCGTCGTGGCCGGCGTCCTGGCCGCCGCGTCCGCCGTCTTCACGGCCTGGACCCTGTGGCCGTTGCGCCGCCGCCCCTCCGACCGGCAGGTGGCGCGCTACGTCGAAGAGCGCTGCCCGCGGTTGCAGGATCGGCTGGCGAGCGCCGTCGGTCTGCGGCCGGCGCCCTCGTCCTTCGGCGGCCGGGTGCTGGACGAGGCGGCCCGCCGCGCGCGGGGCGTCGACCCGCGCCGCGTGGTCTCCGCGCGGACGTTGCGCCGGGCGGCCGCCGGCGGCGTGGGGGCCGCGGCGGCGGCGGCGGTCCTGGCGCTGGCCGGCGCCGACGCGCTGGGCCGCATCGCGCGCGGCGCGTGGCTGTACGCGGCCCCGTTCGGCGCGGCGCTCGTCGTCGAGCCGGGCGAGGCGCGGCTGACCGCGGGCGAGCCGCTGGAAGTGCGGGCGCGCCTCGACGACACCCTCGGCGCCCTCGGGAGGTCGGTTCCGCGCGTGACGGTCACCGGCCCCGGCGGCGGGCGCGCCTCGTTCGCCATGTCGCCGCGCGGCGCCGGGTTCGCGGCGACGCTGCCGCCCGCGCCGCGCAGCTTCACGTACCGGGTCCACGCCGCGGCCCACGAATCCGACGACTTCGCGGTGACCGTGCTCCACCCGCCGCGCGTGGAGCGCATCGACGTGGCCTACGCCTATCCCGCGTACACGGGTCTCGAACCCCGCGTCGAGACCGGCGGCGGCGACGTGTTCGCGCCGGAGGGCACGCGGGTGACGCTGACCGTGCACGCCGACAAGCCGATCCGGGAGGGCGCGCTGCGGCGGGCGGCGGACGGCGCCGTCGCCCTTCGCGGCGGCGCGCCGGGGGCGCTGTCCGCGTCGTTCGAGGTCACCCGCGACGACACCTACCGCGTTTCGGTCCGGGACGCCGACGGCCTGTCGAACCGCTCCGACGCCGTGTACGTCATCCGCGCCGCGGCCGACGAAGCCCCGTTCGTCGAGGTCCTCCGGCCCGGCGGGGACCGCGAGGTCACGCCGCTCGAAGAGGTGGTGATCGAGGCGCGCGCGGAGGACGACTTCGCCCTCGACCGGTTCGAGCTCGTCTACGCGGTGGCCGGGCGGAGCGAGCGGGTCGTGGATCTGCTGGGCGGCGAGCCGCTGGCCCGCCGCGACGGCGCCCACACCCTGTACGCGGAGGATCTGGGCGTCGCGCCGGGCGACCTCGTCAGCTACCACGTCCGGGCGGGCGACGCCCGTCCGGGGCGCGCGCGCCTGACGCGCGGCGACGTCCACTTCCTGGAGGTGCGGCCCTTCGAGCGCGAGTTCGAGGACGCGCCGAGCCCGGCGTCGCTGTCGATGGACGCGGGCGCGGTGGGGCAGCTCGCCGCCGTGCAGAAGGAGATCGTCGCCGCGACCTGGAGGCTGGACGGCCGGCCGGCGCCGGCGGCGGACGACGCGGACCTGGCGGCGGTGGCCGACGCGCAGGCCGAGTTGCGGCAGGGGGTGCTGGCCGCCGCGGCGCGGGCGGTGCAGCGGGAGGGCGGGCGGGAGGAGTGGGCGGCGCTGGCGGCGGCGGCCGACGCCATGGCGCGGGCGGAGACGGCGCTGCGGGCCGCTTCCACGGGCGAGGCCCTGCCGGCCGAAACGGAGGCGCTGGCCGCGCTGTTGCGGGCGCGGGCCGCGATCCGGCGCACGCGCCTGACGCGGGGCGGCAGCGGACAGTCGGCCGGGTGGCAGGCGCAGGAGGACCTGTCGCGGCTCTTCGACCGCGACCTGCGCCGCGAGCAGGAGACCAACTACGAGAACCGCCCGTCCACGCCCCCGGCGGAGTCGGGCGCCGAGAGCGAGGCGTTGCGCCGGGTGCGGGAGCTGGCGGAACGGCGGCAGGCGCTGGAGCGCGCGCGGGAGGACCTGTCGCGGCGGCGCGGCGCTCTCGACGAGGACGAGGCGGCCCGCGTCCTCGAACGGCTCACCCGCGAGGAAGAGGAGCTGCGCGCGGCGGCGGAGGCGCTCGAACGGGAGCTGGACGCGCGCGCGGCGGCCGGCCGGCCGGGCCGGCGGGCCGCATCGGAACCGTCCGCCGCGCCCAGGTCGCCGACGTCCGCGGGAGCGGCCGGGACGGCGGCCTCGTCCGGGTCGTCCGAGGCGCCGGAAGCGGGCGGCCGGTCCGCTTCTTCCGCGTCCGCCGCTACGGCCGGTCGGCCCGGGCGCGGGATCGACGAGACGGCGCGGCGGGCGCTGGCCGAGTTGCGGCGCGGGGACGCCGCGGGGGCGGCCGAGCGGGCCCGCGAAGCGCTGGACCGGCTGCGCGGTCCGGGGCGGGGCGGGGCGGCGGCCGGCGAGACCGCGGACGCGGACGAAGCCCGCCGGCTCGCGGCCGAGTTGACGGCCGCCGAGGCGTTGCGGCGCAGCCTGCAAGCGCTGGAGGAGCGGCTCGGCGGCGTCGGGACGCGGTCGGGGCGGCCCGGCGAGACCGGGTCCGACGACGGCCGGCCCGGCGGGGGCGGAGCGGCCGACGGCGAACGGGCGGCGGTCGGGGCGGCCGCCCGGGAGCTGCTGCGCCGGCTGGAGTCGCTGCCGGACTTGCGCGAGACCCTCCGCGCCGCGCGCCCCGGCGTTCTCGAAGACCTGGCGCGCCGGGCGGCCGGCCCGGCGGGCGGCGGCGGGGCGTTGCGGGGCCGCGAGCAGGACTTCGCCGCGTGGGAGAGCCTGCGCGACGGCCTCCGGCAGGCGATCGAGGCGTTCGAGGCGGACCGGGCGCGCGCGTTGCAGGCGGCGACAACCGGCGGACGTCTCGACGTCGGCGCCGGGGAAGCCGTACCCGACGGGTACGGCCCGCTCGTCGAGCGCTACTATCGTTCCCTCGCCGACCGCCGGCCGCGGCCGGAGCGTCGGTAGGTTCGGGTGCCGGTGGAGCTCGGCGCGCCGATTCCGTCGTGGGGCGTCGCGGCGGCCGTGGCGGCGGCGGCGTGGACGGCGTGGCGGGCCTACGCGCGGCCCCCGGCCGACCTGACCGGCGGCCGGCGCGCCGGCCTGATCGCGTTGCGCCTGTGCGCCCTCCTGGTCGTCCTCTTCCTGCTGTTGCGGCCGCTCGGCGAGGAGCCCGCCGCCGCCGGCACCGGCGTCGTGGCCGTCCTCGTGGACCATTCGCGCAGCATGGCGATTCCGGACGCGGACGGCCGGACGCGGATCGACGCCGCCCGGGCGCTGGTCCGCGACCGTCTGCTCCCCGCGCTGGGCGCGGCGTTCGACGTCGAGGTGCTGGCGTTCGGCGCGGGCCTGACCGAGACCCGGGTCGATGCGTTCGCGGCCACGGCGCCGCGGTCCGATCTCGCCGGCGCCCTCGACGCCCTGTCCGCGCGGTTCGGCGAACGGGCCGCCGCCGGGGTCCTGGTCGTCTCCGACGGCGCGGCGACCGGGGGGCGGGACGCCGCGGAGGCCGCCGCGCGGGCGCCCGCGCCGGTCTACACGCTCGGCGTGGGCGGCGCCCGCCCGGGACCCGACCGGGAGGTCACGGCCCTCGAAGCCGGGCAGCCGGTCGGGACCGGCTCCGCCGTGGACCTGACCGCGACCGTCGTCAGTCACGGGCTCGGCGACGCGCCCTTCGCCGTGCGGCTGACGGCCGGCGGGCGTCTGGTAGCCGTGCGCCGGGTGCGGCCGGCGGGCGGCGGCGCGCCGGCCGTCGTCACCTTCCGGGTCGCGCCCGACGCGGCGCGGGCCACGCTGTACACGGTGGAAGCGCCGGTGGACGACGCGGAGATCGAGCCGGGCAACAACCGCCGCCAGGTCCTGGTGCGCCCGCCGGAGCGTCCCCGCCGGATCCTGATCGTCGAAGGATCGCCGGGCTACGAGCACGCCTTCCTGAAGCGCGCGTGGCTGGCGGACCCGGGGCTCGCCTTCGACGCGGTGGTCCGCAAGGGGCAGAACGATCGGGGCGAGCAGACCTTCTACGTGCAGGGCGGCCGCGAGCGGACCGCCGCGCTGGCGGCCGGCTACCCGCGGACGCGCGCGGCGCTGTTCCGGTACGACGCCGTGGTGTTCGCCAACGTCGAGGCGGAGTTCTTCCGGCCCGGCCAGCTCGGCATGACGGCGGAGTTCGTTTCCGAACGGGGCGGCGGCCTGCTGCTGCTGGGGCCGGCCAGCCTGCGCCGGCGCGGCTACCTCGGCTCGCCGCTCGAAGCGGTGCTTCCGGCGCGGCTCGTGGACCGTCTCGGTCTGGCGGACGCCGGCCGCGGGGGAGGCGGCGCGGCCCGCTTCGCGCCGACCGCCGCGGGACTCGCGCATCCGATGTTGCGGCTCGGGCCGACCGCGGCGGAGACGCGGAGACGGTGGGAGGCGGCGCCGGCGCTGGCCGGCAGCGTGCGGCTCGGCGCGGTCCGGGCGGGCGCCGAGGTCCTCGCGACGGCTACCGCGTCCGGGCCCGGCGGCGCGCGGCCGCTGGTGGTCGTCCAGCGGTATGGAGCGGGCCGTTCGATGATTCTGGCCGGCCGCGCGACGTGGCGCTGGAGGATGCGGCTTCCCGCCGACGATCGGACCTACGAGCGCTTCTGGGGTCAGGCGGCCCGCTGGCTGACGGCCGGCGCCGGCGAGCGGATCGCGGTTTCCGCGCGCGGCGGGGAGGCGCCCGGCGACGCGCTCCGGGTGCGGGTGGCGGTGCGCGACGAGGAGTTCCGGCCGCTGGCCGGGGCCGCCGTGCGCGTCACCGTTCGCGGCCCCGGCGGCGAGCCGCTGCTGGAGGAGGAAGCCTCTGCGGCGGGCGCGCCGGGCGAATACGGAATCTCCGCGCCCGCGCCGTCCGCCGGCGTGCATCGGATCGACGCGCGCGTCGTCCACGGCGGGCGGGAGCTCGGCCGGCGGCGGGACTGGGCGCTGGTGGGCGGCGCGGACCCGGAGCTGGAGCATCCGTGGCGGGACGCGGACCTGCTGCGGCGCGTCGCCGAGGCCGGCGGCGGGGCCCCGCTCGATCCGGACCGGCTCGACGGTCTGGCCGATCGCCTGCGGGCGGCGTCCCGTTTCGTGCCGCGCCCGGCGACACGCGAAGTCTGGCATCATTCGGCGGTGCTGGCGCTGCTGATCGCGCTGCTCGTCGCGGAGTGGTCGCTGCGCCGCCTGTGGGGGCTGCGGTGAACGCGCGCGGAGGGTGGATCGCGGCGGCGGCCCTCGTCCTGGCGGCCGACGCCGGCGCGGCGGGAGGGCGCGCCGCGCCCGGGCAACCGGGCGCGGCCCGGCCGCGCGCCCAGGCCGCGGCGGGCGCCCGCGAGTACTTCACGCTGCTCGTGTCGGGAGCCTCGGGCGGCCCGGAGTACGCGGAACGCCACGACCGCTGGCGGTCCGATCTGGCCGCGGCGCTGCGCGCGCGGCCGGGATTCCGGGAAGACCACCTGCGCGTGCTGGCCGAGACGCCGGGGCCCGGGGCCGGCTCCGCCACCCGGGAGGGCGTGCGGCGCGCCGTGCGGGAGCTGGCGGCGGGCATGGACGAGCGGTCCGTGCTGTTCGTCCTGCTGATCGGCCACGGGACCTTCGACGGCCGGGAGGCCCGGTTCAACCTCGTGGGGCCGGACCTGACCGCCGCGGAGTGGGCCGCGCTGCTCGACCCGCTGCCGGGGCGGCTGGTGTTCGTCAACACGACGGCGGCCAGCGCGCCGTTCCTCGCGCCGCTGGCCGGGGCCGGCCGCATCGTGATCACGGCCACCGAATCACCGGTGCAGCGCTACGCCACCGTGTTCCCGGAGTTCCTCGTCCGCGCGTTCGCCGACGCCGCCGGCGACGCCGACCGCAACGGCCGCGTCTCGGTCCGGGAGGCTTTCGTCCACGCCAGCGCCGGCGTGCGGCGCTGGTACCGCGAGCGGGGCCGTCTGGCGACGGAGCGGGCGCTGCTCGACGACGTCGGGGACGGGCGCGGCGTCGCCGCCGGCGACGGCGAAGAAGGCGGCGCGCCGCCGGGGCTGGCGGCGGCGGCGTACGTGGGGGCCGGCGTGGACGGGGCCGCGATCGGCCGCGGCGGCGCCGCCGGCCGGCTGGCGGCGCGCCGCGACGCGCTCGACGTCGAAGTGGCCGAGCTGCGCGCGGCGCGCGAGTCGATGCCGCCGGAGGGCTACGCGGCCGAGCTCGAGCGGCTCCTGCTGGAGCTCGCGCGGGTGTCGCGGGACCTGCGCCGCCTGACGGACGGGCGCTGAACGGAACGGACGGGGAGATCATGACGTGTGACGCCTGCGGCCAGGAGATCGCCGACAACGCCCTCATCTGCTACAAGTGCGGCGCCGCGGCGGCCGGCCGCGAACGCGAGCCGGTGGCCCTGAAGGACGCCGGCCGGCGGCGCTGGTCCGCCCTGTTCCTGGCCGTCGTCTTCCTGGGCGTGGTGGTCTTCTTCGCCGCGGAGCTCGTGCGCGGCCGCCCCCCGGAGCCGCTCGTCTGGGTGATGCTGGCCTGCGCCGGCGGCCTGCTGGCGTGGCGCCTGCGGCTCGGCTGACGGCGGCGGCGGGTCGTCACCGGCCGCGGCGCGGAAACGAACGTGCCGTCTCGCTCGTCGCCCGGAAGCCGTCGGCGGTCTTGCGGGGCAGGCGGCGTTTTGATCCGATTAGTCGTTTATTACCAATGATTTACAGAGAAAAATGGCGGAGGGACTGGGATTCGAACCCAGGAGACGCTTTCACGTCCAACGGTTTTCAAGACCGTCGCCTTCAACCGCTCGGCCACCCCTCCGCGGGGGCGCACGACCCCTGTCATCCTACTCCGTCGGCGCCGTCGTCGGCGGGCTCGGCGATGGTGGGCGGGTGAACCCGCTCGCCACGCCCACGTCATCCTGCTCCGTCGGCGCTGTCGGCGGGCTCGGCGGGCTCGGCGGCCCGGCCCCGTGCCTGTGTTATGATGACGTTTGGATTCAAGCGGGGGACCATTGAAGATGGGAGAAGTCGGGGCGCAGCGAGTACTGCTCAACAACCCGCCGTCGACGAGAGCGAAGCCGTACAGCGCCGGCCGCGTTTCCGGGTGCACCGGCCTCGCCCACGTCGCCGGGTACTTGAGGAGCGCCGCCGACTGCGAAATCACCATCGTGGACTCCAAGCTGGAAGGGCTGGATTTCGAGCGGACCCTGGAAAGAATCGAGGACTTCCGTCCGGACGTGATCGGCTTCACCGCCTTTACCGAGCAGATCAAGGCCGCCGCCCGGATGGCGAAGCTCGTCCGGGACCGCCTGCCGGGCGCCGTCACCGTGATCGGCGGCGTGCACGTGACCGCCCTGCCCCGGGAAACCCTGGTCGAATTCCCCGAATTCGACGTGGCCGTCTACGGTGAAGGTGAAGTCACCTTCGCGGAACTGTGCCTGGCTCTGGATTCCGGGCGGGACGTGAGCGGCATCGACGGCCTCGCCTGGCGGGAGTCGGGACAGGTGCGCTTGGCGAACCCGCGGGCGAGACTGCTCGACCTCGACGCCCTGCCCCTTCCCGCCTGGGACCTTCTGCCGCGCGCCCCCCATTACTTCGTTCAGACCATCCGCGGCTGCCCGTTCGCCTGCAAGTTCTGCATGAACCCGGGCGGCAAGGCCGTGCGCGCCCGATCCGTGGAGAACGTCCTCGCGGAACTGGAGTGGATCGCCACGACCTGGGAGCCGGACGCCGTCCACTTCGGCGACGAGATCTTCACGGTCGACCTCGATCGTACGAAGGCTGTCCTGAAGGGCATGATCGACCGGGGCATCCACGAGAGAATCGAGTGGTCCTGTCAGACCCACGTGCGGTTCGTCGACGAAGAACTGTTCGCCCTGATGGGAAGGTCCAACGCGGCTTTCGTGGCGTTGGGCGTCGAGACCGGCGACGAGGCGATACTGAAGCGGGTCGGCAAGGGCACGACCGTCGACATGATCCTGAACGCCCGGAGGCTGGCCCGGGAACACGGCGTTCCCATCGTGAGCCTGATGATACTCGGCCATCCGCACGAAACGGTGAGATCGCTCTGGAACACCATCAAACTGGCCGCGAGGCTCAACGCCGAGGAGCCGCTCTTCGGCGTCATGACGCCCTACCCGGGCACGGAGGTCGCCGCGCTGGCGGCCCGGGGCGAGGCGGGGTACAGGCTCCTGTCCGTGGACTGGGACGATTACCAGAAGCACCTCGGCGGCGTGCTGCAATTCGCCAACCTCTCCGCATCGTCCATCGGTGTGCTGCATTTTGCCGCCTACGTGTGCGTCTTTCTGTGGAACCTTCGCTTCCTCGACCTCGCCCGCTTCGCATGGAAATACAGGGCGGAAGGATTGGACGTTCTGGCGGAACACGTTCGTGGCATGTTCAGAGGACGAGGACGTCGCTCTTCCTCCCCCGTGTCCGGCGTGCGGCACGAAGAGATGGCCGAGGCGTCGGCCGTCTGGCGGGAGTGGCAGGTGTCCGAGCTGAACCGCGCCCGGAGGAACGGCGCGCGGCTCACGGCGCGCCCGCCGGCTGACAAGCCGGCTTGAACACGACGCGGGTCACCCCGCGGCGGCGTTCCGCATCAGGAACGCCGGGCTCTTCACGATCCCGGTGATGAGCGCCGACCAGCGGTAGTCGTCGGCCGCGGCGGCGCGGACGACGGCGCGCACCGTGGGCTTGTCGGCGTGGGTCAGGCCGCGCCCGAGAGCGTAGGAGAGCAACTTCTCGGTCACCGTGCCGGCGAAACGCTCGGGCCGCTCCCGCAACAGGGCCCGCAGGCCGGCCATCCCCACCACCGTCCGGCCGTCCGGCATGGTCGTGGCGGCGTCGATCGGGTTGCCGAACTCGTCCTCCGTGCGCCACGCCCCGAGGCCGTCGAACTGCTCGAGCGCGAAGCCGGGCGGATCGATGGAGGCGTGACAGGTGGCGCAGGCCGGCGCCCGCCGGTGGCGTTCGAGCCGCTCGCGCACCGAGGCGGTCCGGCCGCCCTCGCTCCGTTCCGGCAGCGCCGGCACGTCGGCCGGCGGGGACGGGGGCGGCGCGCCGAGAATCGTGTCGAGCAGCCACTTGCCGCGCAGCACCGGCGACGTGCGGGTCGGATAGGAGGTCAGCGCGAGCAGGCCGCCGTGACCGAGCAGGCCGCCGCGCTGTTCGCGGTCCGGAAGCCGGACGCGCCGGAACCGCGAACCGTAGACGCCGGGGATGCCGTAGTGGCGGGCGAGCCGCTCGTTCACGAACGTGTAGTCGGCGTCGAGCAGGTCGAGCACGCCGCGGTCCTCGCGCAGGGTGCTGGCGAGGAACAGCGTGGTCTCCTGCCGGAACGCCTCGACCAGGTTGTCGTCGAAGTCGGGGAACGGCACCGGATCGCCCGTGACGTCCTCCAGGTTGCGCAGGTGCAGCCACTGCACGGCGAAGTCGTCGACGAGCGAGCGGGCGCGCGGGTCGGCGAGCATGCGGCGGGCCTGCGCCTCCAGCACCGCCGGGTCGGTGAGCCGGCCCTGCTCCGCCGCGGCGAGCAGCGGCTCGTCGGGGATGCTGCCCCACAGGAAGAACGAGAGGCGCGAGGCCAGCTCCACGCCGCCCAGGCGGTACGGCGCGCCGGGGACCGCCCCGGCCGGGTCGCGCTCGATGCGCAGGAGGAAGTCGGGGTCGACCAGCATCCGCTCCAGCGCGAGCTGGATGCCGGCGTCGAAGCCGCCGCCCTCCCGGCCGGCGTCGAAGAAGCCGAGCAGCGTCTCCACGTCCGCCGGCGTCACCGGCCGGCGGTAGGCGCGGCGCGCCAGCCGCGAGACGATCGCGTCGGCGCAGGCCCGCTCGGCCTCGGGCGCCGCGGTCTCCGGCCGGCAGGAGAAGACGGCTCGGCGGCTCGGCGTGTCGCCCGGCCCGGTCACGGCGTACGGCCCGCCGACGGCGACCGCGGCGACCGCGGCGTTGCCGTGGTACGCCTCGTCGTTCGACAGCACCTCGCCGGCCTGCCGCGGCGTCAGGATCCCCTCCGGCTCCCGGACGTCGCGCACGAACGAGACGCCGATCGTGCGCGGACCCGCCTCGACCGGCACGCGGACCTCCAGCCTCTCGTCCGCCGACTGCAGGTACGCCTCCCATTCCGGGTCGCCCCGCTCGGCGACGGTGAACGTCAGCGGCGCGGGCCGGCCGGGCGCCTCGCCCCCGACCGTCAACCGCTCGACCAGCTCGCCGTCCACGCGGACGTCGAGAAGATGGGAGCCGCCCATGCCGAGGACGTAGTCCTGCCAGTTGGAGCGCAACTCGATCTTGATCAGGTAGTCGCCGTCGACCGGGAAGTGGTAGGGGACGGCGACGCCGCCCCGCGAGCCGAGCGGCAGGTCCTCGTTCTGACGCTCGTCCTGCCGCAGGAGCAGCGGCACGTCGAAGGTCTCGAACCCGGGGCCGGCCGGCGGCAGCCCCGTGGCGAGCCGCGTGACGGTGCGCGCCGCCGACAGGTAGCGCTCGAGCTGCGCGGTGGAGATGGAGAGCACGTCGGCGTTGTTGTCGAAGCCGGTGTCCGACGTCTCGTCGCCCGGCAGCAGCGGCGTCACGTCGAGGTCGAGCGCGAACAGGTCGCGGACCGCGTTGCGGTACTCGGTCCGGTTCAGCCGATGGACCGTGCTGGTGCGGCCGGGGTCGGGATTCGCCGCCGCCGCGCGGTCGACGTCCGCCTCCAGCCGGCTCGCCACTACGTCGTAGGCCGCCGGGTCCGGACGCGGGCGCCCCGGCGGCGGCATGGCGCCGGTCCGCAGCTTCGCGATCACCCGTTCCCAGACGTCCGCGTCGCGGCTCGGGTCCGCCGCGTCGACGGCGGCCGCGTCCAGGCTCAGTCCGCCGGTGCGCAGCCGGCCGTTGTGACAGCCGATGCAGTAGCGGTCGAGGAGCGCGCGGGTGGCCGTCGGCGCGGTCTGCTCCGCGGCCGCCGGCGTCCCGCCCGCGGCCAGGCCGGCCGCCGCCAGCACGAAGGCGCCGGCCCGCCGCCGCAACGCCGCGCGCCGGTTGAACTCGGCGGCCGCCGCCGCTGCCCGCGGTTCCGGCGCCGGTTCCCGGGCCACCGTGCCCCGGCGGGCAGTCACACCTGCTCCACCAAACGTTCGGAGTGGTCCCGGGTCGCCTGGAAACGGTGGAGCGGCTTCGCCAGCGCGATGAGCGCGGGAGACGCCGCGTCGAGCAGCGGCAGGCTCAGCGAGACGCCGAGGCCCCGCGGCACGGTCCGACGCGGCAGCGATCGCTTGCTGATGGTCATGATGATCGTTCTCCGCGGCAGTCTACCACCGCCGTCCGGAACCTGCTTCCCACGTTCCCGACGCTCGTCCCGGACCTGGCCGGCGTGACGGAAGCTCGTCCGGGGGCGTGGGCGCGGCCGTCACGACTTCCGCACCCGGTCCCGTTGCCGCGCCAGCGCCAGCAGCAGCGCGGTTCGCGACTTCCGCTCGCGGCGGGCCGCCCGCCGCGCGGCGTCGCGCGACCGCTCGGCGGCCCGGCAGGACTCGCACGCCGTGAAGTGTTCCGACGGTACGCCGCACCGCCAGCACAGTCCCGCGCCGCGCCGCACCGCCCGCAGATGCCGGGCCGTCTCCGCGGAGATCGTCAGACATTCCGCGCACCGCACGCGGCCCGGCCTGGGCCGGCCGCCGCAATCCGGGCACAGCCCGGCCTCCCGCCGGGCGTTCCGCAGCCGCCGGGTCGGCGGAGCCACGCGGCGCCGGGCCCGGAACGTCCCGGCCGCCAGCAGACTCAGCGCCGCCAGGCGGGAAGTGGCGGTGTCCGCCGCCCGCCTCCGCGGCAGACGCCCCCGGACCCGGAGCAGCCCGGCCGCGGCCCAGCTCAGCGCCGCCAGCCGCGAGGCCGTGGTGTCCACCGCCCGCCGCCTCCGGACCCGGAGCAGCCCGGCCGCGGCCCAGCTCAGCGCCGCCAGTCGCGAGGCGGCCTGCCTGAACGAGCCGGGTCGCGGTTCGTCAAGTCGCCGATCGCCCCTCTCCATGCCGCACCTCCCGTGCCGCCGTCGCCACCGTCGCCACCCGCCACCCCGCCACCGTCCGTCCCGTGGCGCCATGATATGATCTTTCTTCGAAGAGGGGAAAGCCATGGACCAGCGTGTACTGCTCAACAACCCGCCGTCGACGAGAGCGAAGCCGTACAGCGCCGGCCGCGTTTCCGGGTGCACCGGCCTCGCCCACGTCGCCGGGTACTTGAGGAGCGCCGCCGACTGCGAAATCGCCATCGTGGACTCCAAGCTGGAAGGGCTGGATTTCGAGCGGACCCTGGAGAGAATCGAGGACTTCCGCCCGGACGTGATCGGCTTCACCGCCTTTACCGAGCAAATCAAGGACGCTGCCCGGATGGCGAAGCTCGCGAAGGACCGCCTGCCGGGCGCCGTCACCGTGATCGGCGGCGTGCACGTGACCGCCCTGCCCCGGGAAACCCTGGTCGAATTCCCCGAATTCGACGTGGCCGTCTACGGTGAAGGTGAAGTCACCTTCGCGGAACTGTGCCTGGCTCTGGATTCCGGACGGGACGTGAGCGGCATCGACGGCCTCGTCTGGCGGGGGTCGGGAGAGGTGCGCTCGACGAACCCGCGGGAGAGACTGCTCGACCTCGACGCCCTGCCCCTTCCCGCCTGGGACCTTCTGCCGCGCGCCCCCCATTACTTCGTTCAGACCATCCGCGGCTGCCCGTTCGCCTGCAAGTTCTGCATGAACCCGGGCGGCAAGGCCGTGCGCGCCCGATCCGTGGAGAACGTCCTCGCGGAACTGGAGTGGATCGTCACGACCTGGGAGCCGTCGGCCGTCCACTTCGGCGACGAGATCTTCACGGTCGACCTCGATCGTACGAAGGCTGTCCTGAAGGGCATGATCGACCGGGGCATCCACGAGAGAATCGAGTGGTCCTGTCAGACCCACGTGCGGTTCGTCGACGAAGAACTGTTCGCCCTGATGGGAAGGTCCAACGCGGCTTTCGTGGCGTTGGGCGTCGAGACCGGCGACGAGGCGATACTGAAGCGGGTCGGCAAGGGCACGACCGTCGACATGATCCTGAACGCCCGGAAGCTGGCCCGGAAACACGGCGTTCCCATCCAGAGCCTGATGATATTCGGCCATCCGCACGAAACGGTGAGATCGCTCTGGAACACCATCAAACTGGCCGCGAGGCTCAACGCCGAGGAGCCGGTCTTCGGCGTCATGACGCCCTACCCGGGCACGGAGGTCGCCGGGCTGGCGGCCCGGGGAGAAGCCGGGTACAGACTCCTGTCCGTGGATTGGGACGATTATCAGAAGCACCTCGGCGGCGTGCTGCAATTCGCCAACCTCTCCGCATCGTCCATCGGCGCGCTGCATTTTGCCGCCTACGTGTGCGTCTTTCTGTGGAACCTTCGCTTCCTCGACCTCGCCCGCTTCGCATGGAAATACAGGGCGGAAGGATTGGACGTTCTGGCGGAGCATGTTCGTGGCATGTTCAGAGGACGAGGACGTCGCTCTTCCTCCCCCGTGTCCGGCGTGCGGCACGAAGAGATGGCCGAGGCGTCGGCCGTCTGGCGGGAGTGGCAGGTGTCCGAGCTGAACCGCGCCCGGAGGAACGGCGCGCGGCTCACGGCGCGCCCGCCGGCCGACAAGCCGGCTTGAACACGACGCGGGTCACCCGCGGCGGCGTTCCGCATCAGGAACGCCGGGCCGGCTGGTGGCGCCCGGGTTCCGAGACAGGAGGAGGTCACGTCATGCGCCAGTCGAGCCCACTCTGGGGGCCGCTCGTCACCATCGTCTGCGCGGCCGCCGCTTCCGCGCAGCCACCGGCCGCCGCCGGCCCGTGGCAGACCTACGACACCTCCGGCGGCGAATGGCGCAGCTACGCCGGCGACGTCCGCGGCACGAAGTACTCGCCGCTCGACCGGATCGACGCCGGCAACTTCGCGGACCTGGAGATCGCCTGGGAGTGGACCTCCGTCGACCACTTCGTCAGCCGGACGACGCCGGGCGGCGGGGAGTGGACCGCCCCGCTCGACACCGTCGTCGACTCGCTGATCGAGGACACGCCCGACCTCTACCGGCCCGGACACCGGCCGATCCTGTCGCGCCTGCAGGCGACGCCGCTGATGGTGGGCGGCGCCCTCTACTTCAACACGCCGCTGTCGCAGGGCGTGGCGGTCGACGCCCGCACCGGCGAGACGCTGTGGGTCTACAACCCGAAGGGCTACGAGGAGGGGACGCCGACGATGAGCAACCCCTGGTCGCAGCGCGGCGTCGCGTACTGGACGGACGGCGCCGGGGACGAGCGGATCTTCTGGGGCACCGGCAACGGCTACCTGATCTGCGTCGACGCGAAGACCGGGCGGCCGTGCCCCGACTTCGGCCCGGACGGCGGCGGGCGGGTGGACGCGATGGCCGGCCTGCCGCGGGCGGACCGCGCGGAGCGCGACTACCTGAACGCGATGCTGTTCGGGATCCACTCGCCGCCCATCGTCGTGCGCGACAAGGTGATCCACGGCTCGCACGTCGCCGACCGGCGCATCACCAAGGAGGCGGTGCCGGGCTGGGTGCGCGCCTGGGACGTCCGCACGGGCGAGCACGCCTGGGACTTCCACACCGTGCCCGCCGGCGCCGACGAGTTCGGCGTCGACACGTGGCTGAACGAGTCGTGGCGCTATTCGGGGAACGCCAACGTCTGGTCGATGCTGGCCGGCGACGACGAGCTCGGCCACGTCTACCTGCCGACGGGGACGGCCACCAACGACTACTACGGGGCCGACCGGCTCGGCGACAACCTGTTCTCGGAGACGCTGATCGCCGTCGACGTGGAGACCGGGCGCCGCGAGTGGCACTTCCAGGCGGTCCACCACGGGCTGTGGGACTACGACTTCGCCACCCACCCGAACCTGGTGGACGTGGTGGTCGACGGCCGTCCGATCAAGGCCGTCGCGCAGGTCAGCAAGCAGGGCTTCGTCTACGTCTTCGACCGCGTCACCGGCGATCCGATCTGGCCGATCGAGGAGCGCCCGGTGCCTACCGAAACCAACATGCCGGGCGAGGTCGTCTCGCCGACGCAGCCGTTCCCGACGAAGCCGGCTCCGTTCGACTACCAGGGCGTCACCCTCGACGATCTGGTCGACTTCACGCCCGAGATCCGCCGGATGGCCGTCGACGCGGTCGCGGGCTTCCGGCTCGGGCCGCTGTTCACGCCGCTGGACCGCCCCGTCGAAGGGGTCACGATGGGCACGATCATGCGCCCGCCGCCGGGCGGAACGGCCGGCTGGTCCGGGGCGGCCGTCGATCCCGAGACCGGCATGCTCTACGTCCCTTCGCGCAACCAGTCCGCGGTGGTCTCGCTGTACCGGCCGGACCCCGCGCTCGGCGCAACCGTCCTCTACACGCACGGCGCGCCGGAGGCGGAACGGCTGGCCCGGCGCGGCGCCGTCCGCCGCGAACCGCGGATGCCGCAAGGGCTGCCGCTGCTCAAGCCGCCCTACTCGCGCATGACCGCCATCGACCTGAACACCGGCGAGCACGCCTGGTGGGTCCCGACCGGCGACGGCGACCGCTACCGCAACCACCCGCTGCTGCGCGATCTGAACCTGCCGCCGCTGGGCGGGGACAACGCCATCAACGGTCCGCTGCTGACGAAGACGCTGCTGATCTACTGCCTCACGGCGGGCGGCTCGAACGGGGGGCCGCGGATGGTCGCCTACGACAAGGCCGACGGGACGGAGCTGGCGTCGGTGGACCTGCCGTCGGGCGCCATCGGCACGCCGATGACCTACCTGCTCGACGGCCGGCAGTACGTCGCGCTGACCGTCGGCGCCGGCCCGCGGCTGATCGCCTTCGCCCTGCCGGAGGGCGGGTAGCGCACCGCCCGGACTCGGCCGTCAGTCTCCCGGCCGGGGCGTCTCCACGGCGTCGCAGCGCACCAGTTCCCAGCCGTGGAAGACGAGGCTCAGACCGGTGAAGCGCACGGCCGGATACTGCCGCGCCAGACGGTCGTCGGCGAGATAACGGCGGAGCTGCCGCCCGGCTGCCCGCGCCGCCTCGTCCAGCCGCTCCGCGTCGAGCGGGTCGCTCCGCCGGACGTACTTCAGCTCGATCAGGTAGCCGCGGCGCAGGTGCGGGTAGCGCGCCAGCAGCGGCTCCAGGGCGACGTCGGCGTAGCCCTTGCCGAGCTCCGCCTCCGAGCGGAACACGAAGTACGGACAGACGCTCAGGTAGGCGGCCAGGAAGCCCTGCAGCACCTTCTCGCCGGCGATGTAGTCGCGGACGCCGGTCTGCGCCGCGACGGCGTCCCGCAGGAACTCGAACACCGGCCGCCACGCGCCTTCGTTGGCCATCGCGCTCATCAGGCGGTCGAAGGCGAACAGGTCCACCGCGAACACGCCCACGTCGTCGTAGGCGTCCCGCAGGAAGCCGTAGAGCAGCCGCCGCACGGTCTGGTTGGGAATGGCCAGCACCGGCCGGCCGTCGGCGACGCCGCGGATGCTCAGCAGGCCGAAGTAGTGCAGCAGGGACAGGAAGTTCTCGATCCGGGTCAGCCGTTCGAGCGGGAAGCCGGGCTGCACGCCGCACGCCGCCCGCTCCTCCCCGGCGACGTGCCGCAGCAGGTCGAAGTTGCCGTTGAGGCGCCGGCCGACCACCAGCAGATGGCGCAGCTTCCCGTAGTCGACGCGCACGTTCTGGTCGATCAGGTAGTCCGGCATCGGCCGGTTCGGGATGGATTCGTTCAGGTAGTACAGCACCATGTCGGTGTTGTAGACGCTCCGTTCGGCGCCGGCGGCGAAGCGGTAGCCGTCGTACCAGTCGCGCATCGTGTCCAGCGCCTCGTCCACGTCCTGGTCGAGCACGCCGAGGCCGCGGTAGGTCTCCAGCAACCCGCGCACCTCGACCTCGGTGAAGCCGAGCAGTTCGTTGAAGTCGGGGTTCAGGCTGACGTTCCGGCCGATGTTGAAGCCGCTGGTCACGTCGTCGAGGGTGATCGGCGACACGCCGGTGACGAACAGGCGCGCGATGCCGCCGTCGCTCTGTTCGGCCCCGGCCTTCAGGGTGGCGAAGAAGTTGCGGTAGAAGCCGCCGCCGTGCGTGATGCCGCGGTACGCCGCCTCCCCGTGGTGCGCGAGGATGGTGTTTGCGAAGTGGTCGTACTCGTCGATCAGCACGTACAGCGGGACGCCGTGGTCGCCGGCGTGCGCGAACAGCTCGTTCAGTATCCCGGCGACCGCCGGCGGCGCGAGAATGCGCCGCGCCGCCGGCTCCGGGAACAGGTCCGGATTACGCTCCAGGGCATGCCGAATCCTCAATCGGCAGTATTCTTCGAAGTTGCGCTCCAGCGACTCCAGCGCGTCGTTGAAGGCGGAGAAGTTGAAGCGCAGCACGACGTAGCGGCTCCGCTCGTCCGTCGGCTCCCGGCCGGCGTCGGTGCCGCGGAACACGGCGTCGAAGGCGTCGGCGCGGGTCCGGTCGTAGTAGTTCTCCAGCAGCGACGTCCAGCAGGACTTGCCGAACCGCCGCGGTCGGATCAGCACGGCGAAACGCACGCGCTCCAGCTTCCGCAGGAAGCGGGTCTTGTCGACGTAGAGCGAGCCGGTCAGGCGGATGCGCTTGAAGTCGGCGTCGCCGTAGGGGATGGGGGGATAGGCGGCGGCCATCGATCGTTCCCGGCGGGCGCCCGCCGACGCGTGGCCGAAGATAGCACGAATCCCGCGGGCCGCCGATGCCGACGAACGCCCTTCCGTGGCCGCCTCCCGCGACTCGGGACCGGGAGCGGGGCCGGGTACCGCGGCGGAGCCGGCGCGGCTTCACTGCCCGCCGGAGCGGCCGGGCGCGCCCGCGGCGATCGCGTCCAGGTACCGCCGCACCGCCGCCGCGAGGCCGATCTCCAGCGCGTCGGCGATCAGCGCGTGGCCGATGGAGACCTCGGCGATGCCGCCGATGCCGACGAACGCGGCGAGGTTGTCCAGGTTCAGGTCGTGGCCGGCGTTGACCCCGAGCCCCAGTTCCCCCGCGCGCCGCGCGGCGCGGGCGTACGTCCGCAGGCTGGCGCGGGTCTCGGGATGGTCCGGCCCGCGGCGCTCGACGAGGCCGGCGTAGGGGCCGGTGTAGAGCTCGACGCGGTCCGCGCCGCACTCCTTCGCGCGTTCGATCTGCTCGTCGACCGGATCCAGGAAGAGGCTGACCCGGACGCCCCGGCTCCGGCAGCGGGCGGCGGCCTCCCGCACGAGCCGGGCCGCGGCCGGGTCCGAGAGGTCCCAGCCGTGGTCGGAGGTGAGCTGCGCGTCGGCGTCCGGCACCAGGGTCGCCTGGTGCGGGCGCGCGGTCTCGACGAGCGCGTCGAACCCCGGATAGCCGTTGCCGCGCGGGCCGGCGGCCGGGTTGCCCTCGACGTTGAACTCGACGCGCGGCGCCTCGGCGGCCAGCATCCCCCGCAGCGCCTCGACGTCGGCCGGGCGGACGTGGCGCCGGTCGGGGCGCGGATGGACGGTGACGCCCCGCGCCCCGGCCGCGACGGCGGTGCGCGCCGCCCATAGGACGCCGGGCCGAACGCCCTCGCGCGAGTTGCGCAGCCAGGCGATCTTGTTGACGTTGACCGACAGCGCGGTCACCGACGCCTCCTTCCCCGGGAACCGGAACGGCCGGCGCACCGGCCGCGCGGGGAGATTGATGCGGGAAACCGTGGCGGCGACGTACCCCGCGGACCGGAGCGGCCGACGTGCCGGGCGCGCGCGCTTCGGCCTACTCCGACACGCGGACCCGGACCAGCGCCGACGTCCAGCAGCACTGGAAGCCGCTGCCCCCCACGCCGGTCTCGTCGAGCGCCTCGACGCGCAGGACGTAGTCGCCGGGCGCGGCGAAGACGGCGGTCGTGGCCGGGTTCTGATCGGAGGAGTCGGCGAACTCCTGCACGGGCGCGGAGAACTCGACGCCGCCCGGGCCGCGCGCCACGTGCCAGCGCAGGATCAGCGCCGGCCGCCGCCGGCGGGACGCGGCCTCGAGGTTGTCGGTCGGTTTCTCGTCTGACGTCCAGACGGCGAGCTCCAGCGGAGCCCCCACCGCCGCGGTCAGCTCCCGCGCGACGCCGAGCGGCGGACCGGTGAACTCCTCGCCGTCCGGCGCGAAGCGCACCACCGGCGGCCGGTTGCCGTTGGCGGCGTCGAGGAGCGGCTCGATGATCCACTGGGGGTCCAGATGCATCGGGACCGAGGTGGTCTCGCCGTTCACCGTCAGGCGCCAAGTCACCCTGCGGTCCGGATCGCCGCCGGGGATCCGAATGGTGAAGACCCCCCAGGAGCGGCCCGGCGCGAAGCGGGTCGGCTGCCCCTGGTCCGGCGGCCCGGGCTCGACGTGGTTGTCCTCGCCGACCGGCACGTCGACGACCTCTTCGGTGTTGGCGTTGAAGTACCCGGCGAGCAGCGTGACGCTGCCGTCCGGATTCTCGTACCACCCTTCATAGGCCGGATAGACCGGCGCCCCGAACTGCTGCAGCGTGCCCGGCGTCTGCGCCCCGGCCGCGCCCGCGCCGAGCGCCAGCCCGAGCAGCGCGCCGAACGCGGCCGCCACGCCTGCCGAACCGTCCCCCCGCATGCCGTCACTCCTCCTCGTACGTCGGAGAAGCCGCCCCCGCGACGAAGGGGCGGCTCCCGATCCGTTCGTCCGGCGGCCGCCGGCGCCCGCCGGCCGCCGGTACAGATCGTCCTACTCGTCGTTGGCCGCCAGCGCCTCACGCTCGGCGACGGCCGCGGCGAAGTCGCCGTCGTCCAGATAGGTGACGTTGACCCAGGCGTGGCCCATCTCGTCCACCGTCCGGTCGCCGTAGCCCACCCACTGGTTCGGGTCGGGGTTGGCGCGGTTCGCGGACGTGTTGTCGTACCACGACTTCAGGTGCAGCACCGTCCCCTTCGGAAGCAGCGGCGCCGCGTGGTCGGCGTACACGTAGTTGAGGTGCCAGTTGAAGTTGAAGTCGCTCACGCGGCTCAGCACGCGGGTCTCGCCGTCGGGGAGGACGGCCGTCATCTGCATCCCCTTGCCCCGCAGGTGCATGTGCGGCTGGTAGTTCTCCACCCGGCCGTTCTGCTTCAGGACGTGGAAGCGTTCGGTCACCGTCACCTCGTTCGGCGGGATCGACAGGTGGCGGCTGCCCCCTTCGATGGTGCCGAACGCCGAGAGCACCTGCCGGTGCTTCGGCTCCTCGCCCTTCGGATAGAAGTAGAGGCCGAGCTCCACCGTGTCGGTGATCTCCTCGCCGACGGCGTGGTAGTGGACGTCCCAGACGATGCTCGAGCCGGCCTTGATCAGCTTGCCGCTGTTCGGCCGCATGATCTCGCCCTGCTTGCCGACCGCCCACTCCATCAGCAGGCCCGGGCCGACGTCCGACGCCGCGCCGAGGTCGTCGTCCTCCTCCTGCTGCAGGCGCGCGAGCGCGTGGTGCGTGACGCGGCGGCCGTCGACGCTCGACGGCCGGATCTCGATGGCCCGGATCCAGCGGTCCTCGGTCAGCCCGGTCGGCACTTCCGGCTTCCACCAGCGGTCCTGGGCCACCGCCGGCACGGTGTACGGCGTCGAACGGACGATCAGGTCCGGCGGCCCGCCGAACAGGTCCGCGAAGTTCCAGACGTCGTCGTCGGCGAACTCCGCCGCCGGCGGCATGTCCTCCGGATTCCCGCGCGGCGCCCCGCCGTCCACCCAGCGGACGATGGTGTCGATCTCGGCGTCGGTCAGCGAGCGGTCGTTCTGGAAGTCCTGGATGCCGACCGACTTGTCGATGTGCCACGGCGGCATCTGGCGCGTCTCGACGCGGGTCCTGATGGACCGCGCCCAGGGCCGCGACTCCTCGTAGGTGACGAGCGACATCGGCGCGATGTACCCCGCCCGATGGCACGCCTGGCACTTCTGCTGGAAGATCGGCGCCACGTCCTTCGTGAACGTGGGCGTGGTGTCCTCGGCGCCGGCCGCGGCGCCGGGCAGCGCGAACAGGACGGCGGCCGCGGCGGCCGCCGGCAACCTCGTGTCGCCTCGCATGATCGCTCCTTGTGGAAAAGCTCGCCCGCGCGGCGCTTCCGCGCCGACTGGCGGCAGGTGACGATTATATACCCCGAGCGCCGGCCGCGCCGGTCAGCGTTCGGCGATGCGCCAGACGGCCTCCGCGGTGCGGATGATCAGGCCGTCGTCCAGAATCGCCGGCGTCGCCATCGTGAACTCGTCGAGCGGGTTCTCGGCCAGGACCCGGAACTCCGGCCCCGCCTCGACGACGTAGGTGGTCCCCTGCTCGCTGAGCGCGAAGATCCGGCCGTTGTAGGCCCACGGGGACGCGGTGAACGCCTGGCCGACGTCGATCCGCCGCCGGCCGTAGACCTCGGCGCCGGTGCGGGCGTCGTGCGCCGTCAGCAGCCCGCGGTCCAGCAGGGTGTAGTAGTAGTCGCCGTACACCAGGGGCGAGGGGTGGTACGAGCCGCCCTGCTCCAGCGACCACGCGACGTGCTCGCTGGACGTCTCGCCCTCGGCGAGCGAGACGTCGCCGGCCGCGCCGGGCCGGATCGCGTAGACCGGACGGAAGAAGTCGCCGATGTAGCCCGACTCCAGGTAGAGCAGGCCGTGGGCCGCGATCGGGGTCGGTACGACGATGGACGACATGCCCGCCAGCTCCCACAGCAGCCGGCCGTCGAGGCCGTAGGAGCGTACGCGGTCCGTGCCCGTGGTCACGATCTCGGTGCGCTCGGCGTTCTCCCAGACGTACGGCGTCGACCAGTTGGACCCCTCGTCGCGCTCCGTGCGCCACGCCTCGGCGCCGGTCTCGGCGCTCAGCGCCGCGATCCACGACTGCTCCTCGTTGTCGACCACCAGGTACAGACGGCCGTCGTGCAGCGCCGGCGACGACGCCGTGCCCCAGCCGTTGCGGGTCCGCGCCGGCGGCAGGTCGCGCGACCAGAGCGGCGTCCCGTCCAGGGCGAGGGCGTACAGACCGACGTTGCCGAAGAGGACGTACAGGCGCTCGCCGTCGGTGACCGGCGTCTCGGACGCGAAGGTGTTCTTCAGGTGGTGGGACGACGCCGGAACGCCGGCGTGCAGCTCCCGCCGCCAGCGCACATCCCCGGTCTCCAGGTCGAGCGCGTAGACCAGCCAGTGGTGGACGTCCTCGGGCGCCGCGCGCTCGCCGCCGCGGTACCAGCCTCCCTCCGGGGCCTCGACCTCGCCGTCGCTGACGACGGTGGTGAGGAAGACCAGGCCGCCGGCGACGATGGGCGAGCTCCACCCGAGGCCGGGCAGCGGCGTGCGCCAGGCGACGTTCTCGTCCGCGCTCCAGCGTTCCGGCCGGCGGGGGGCGTCAGTGGCGACGCCGGTCCCGTCCGGTCCCCGGAACCGGGTCCATTCCTGCGCGCCGGCCGGCCCGGCGGCCAGCGCGAGGGCGGCGCAGAGCAGCGCCCGCGCCGCGGCGCGGGCGCCCGTCGGTTCTCCTTCGGTCATCGTCCAACCACTCCTTCGTTTCCCGGCCGCCGGAAGAGGACCACCTCGCCGGGCGTGGCGGCGAAGACGAGCTCTCCGTTGACCGCCAGCGGCCCGGCGGCGCCGCCGAGCCCGGAGCGGCCCGTGAGCACGGGCCGCCCGGGATCGGTCAGATCGAAGACCTCGAGCACGTCGGCGCCGGCGGCGTACAGCGTCCGTCCCCACATCGCGGCGCCGGCGGGACGGCCGGCGGTGGGGACGGCGGCCGTCACGCGGGGCGCGGCCGGGTCGGAGACGTCGACCGCCTGGAGGCCGCCCCGTCCGCTCACGACGGCGACGACGGCCGGCGGCGCGCCGCCGGTGGACCGCTCGTCCGGCGCGACGACCCCGAGGACCGGGTCGCGGCCCAGCGACAGCCGCCCCGCCTCCGCCGGCGCGCCCGGATCCGACACGTCGACGACGATGAGTCCGGCCGGCTGGTCGGCGACGAAGACCAGTCCGCCCCCGGCGGCGACGCCGCGCGGGAACCCGTCGCCGAGATACTCCCCCACGCGTTCGAACCGGCCCGCGCGCGCCGGTTCCCCATCTCCGACCACGTCGAACCCGAGCGAGTTGTCGCTCACGAAGACCAGCGCGCCGGCCGCCGCCACCCCGGCCGCCTGGCCGCGCGTCGCGGAGGTTCCGGTCAGCGCCGGCGCCGACGGGTTCGTCAGATCGAGCCGGCGGAGCCCGTCGTGGCTGTTGGCGACGTACAGCGCCCGGCCGGCGGCGGCCAGTCCCAGCACGGACTGCGCGAACTCGTACGTCCCGGCGGGCGCGGGCGCCTCGGGGCGCAGGACGTCCACCACGAGGACGCGCGTTCCGCTGCCGACGATCAGGTGGCCGTCTCCGGCCGCCAGCGCCGCGGCCGGAACGGCCAGCGGAACCGACCCGACCCGGGGGAGAGACGGCGTCTGCGCGCCGGCGACCGAAGCGGGCGTCTGCGCCGCCGCGAGCACGACGAGCATGAGAGCAAGGTTTCGCATGGGATTGTTCAGGAACGCCGCGGCCCCGTCAGCAACCGCCGCTCGTTCGCCTCGGCCCGCAGGGCGTCGACGTCGCGGGCGGTCAACGGGAACCGGCCGTAGTCGCGCAACGGGCGCTCGGTGTCGAAACGCCGCTTGTAGGCGGCGATCCAGTCGCCGGCCAGCTCCCGCTGGGCCGTCGCCAGATCGACCGCGCCCCGGCAGACGAGGCGCTGCAGGTGGCGCTCGAGCTCGTCCTTCACGTAGGCGTTCCAGGCGACGCTGCGGTAGGGCTGCGGCCAGAGGTTGCCGGCGTCCGAGGCGCCGCCCAGCTCGGGCGTGATCAGAAAGTCCAGTTCGTAGTCCGCCGCGCGCCGGTAGTCGACGCCGTAGGCCTCGAACACCTGACGCGGGACCCGCGGCGCGACCGCCGGGCCGGCCGGCGGCGCGCCGCCGCAGACGGCGCCTATACCGACCGGCCGGATGCTGCCCGGCGTGAGATCGGACCTCGGCAACAACCGCCCGGAGAGGCCGGCCGGCCGCTCCGCGGGCGCCGACGCCCCCGGCCGGCCGGGCCGGCTCCCGTCGCCGGCCGGCCACCACAGGGCCGCCGCCACGACGGCGGCCGCCGCGGCGGCGTGCGCGGGCCTCCAGCGCGCCGGGGAGCGCGCCGCGCCGGCCTCCAGCGCGGCCTGCAAGCGGGCGCGCGCGGCGTGCGGCTCCGGCGGCTCCGGCCGGCCACGGCAGGCCGCGCCGGCTTCGCTCAGCGCAACGGCCAGATCCGCCTGCCGCGCGGCGCACCGCCGGCACGCGGCGAGGTGCGCGCCCGCCCGCGCCCGGCGGCGCGCGGAGAGCGCCCCCTCCTCCAGCAGAAGCAGCAGAAGGCCGTCGGACAGGTGCCTGATCCTGCGCTCCATGGCGTCACCTCTCGTCGGCGCGGCGCAACCGCGCCAGCGCGCGCGCCAGCGTGTTGGCGACGCTGCCCGGCGAGATGCCGAGCACGCGCGCGATCTCCCGATACCGCAGCCCCTCGGCCCGCAGCCGCAGGCAGCGCCGGTCGCGCGCCGGCAGCGCGTCGACGACCGCCAGCAGGCGGGCCTGACGTTCTCCGCGCAGGTACCGTTCCTCGGGCGAGGGCGTCGCATCCAGCGCGGACGCGGGGCGGAGCATCCCCCGCAGGATCCGCCGCCGTTCTTCCCGCGCCCGGTGCCGGAGCGCCAGGTTGTGGGCCACGCGGAAGATCCAGCCGCGGAGGCTGGACCGGTCCCGGCCGCGCGCCACGTGGTGGAACAGCGCGAGAAAGACCTCTTGGACGAGGTCGTCGGCGTCCCGGTCGGCCACGCCGAGCGCGCGCACGTAGCGCAGCACGCCGGCGCGATGCGCGTCGAACAGCAGCAGCACGACGTCGCAAGCCTCGGTTCGCGCCGCCGGAGCGGCGGCCTCGCCGACGCCGAGGGGCAGAACGAGCGCGTGGTCCTGAACCGCGGGCGACATGTCTTCTCGCGGGGCAGTCTACACGACGCGCGAGCGCCGTCGAAGCGCCGCCCGGCACAGGACGATGCCGACATCGAGCGCCGCCAAGAACGGCGACGCCCGTGGTCCCGCGGGCAAAGCGATGGCGCACGTCCAGGCGCGTCCACCCGCCCGCGGACACGCGCATCCGACACCCCACGGCAGCGGCGCCGTCCGGGGCGCGTCCACCCGCCCGCGGACACGCGCGCGATCGCGGTCGCCTCCTTCGCGCTCAGCGGGGCGCGTCCACCCGCCCGCGGACACGCGCTATGCAGACGGCGCCGGGCGGGTTGGTCGACTGGTGCGTCCACACCGCCCGCGGACACGCGGGAAGCCGGGGACCGGACGGTCGACCGTTTCCTCCGCCCGGTCGGCTCGCGGCGCAGAGCGGCTGAACGGATCGGGTCCCGATGGAATGTACCGGCATGAGCTCGACAGACCGCGCGCCCGTCTCCCGCCCCGCCGCGCCCCGCCGCCGCGCCGGACGGCCCGTCCTCCTCCGGCTCGCCGTGCTCGGCGCGGCCGTCCCGATCCTCGTCCTCGGCGCGCCGCCGGCCGCGGCGCAGACCGTGTCGCTGGCCGGCCGGGTCGCCGACGCGCAGGGAGCCGCGGCGCCGGGCGTGACCGTCACGGCGCGGCCGGCCGCCGGACCGCCGGTGAGCGGGACGACCGATGCGGCCGGCCGTTACCGGCTGGCCCTCGAACCCGGGACCTGGTCGCTGACCTTCGCGCTGGCCGGGTTCGAGACCGAGCGCCGGGACGGCGTGCGGGTGACGGGCGGCGAGACGGCCGTCCTCGACGTGACCCTGGCCCTGGCGGCCATCGCCGAGCGGGTCGACGTGGTCGGCGTCACCCCGCTGCCCGGAGTCGGCGTAGACCGCGGCCGCGTGGCGGCGGCGGTGACCGTGATCGAAGGCGCCGACCTCGCGCGCGGCGCGGCCTCGCTGGCCGACGCGCTGCACGAGCGCCTCGGCGCGGTCTCGCTGGAAGGGACGACCACCAACCCGTTCCAGCCCACGCTCCGCTTCCGCGGCTTCGCCGCCTCGCCGCTCGTCGGCCTGCCCCAGGGCATCGCCGTCTACCAGAACGGTGTGCGGATCAACGAGCCGTTCGGCGACGCCGTGCAGTTCGACCTCCTGCCGCGGTTCGCCATCGACCGCGTGCAGCTCAGCGCCGGTGCCGACCCGGCCTGGGGCCTCAACAGTCTCGGCGGCGCGCTCGCGATCGGCCTCAAGAACGGATTCGACCACGCCGGGTTCGGCGGCGAATTCTCCGCGGGCGCCTTCGGCCGCGTCAGCGCGGCGGCCGAGTACGGCGCCGCCGCCGGGCCGTGGGCGTTCTACGGCGGCGCCGCGCACTTCCGGGAGGACGGCTGGCGGGTCGAGTCCCCCTCGGAGGTGACGCAGGTCTTCGCCGACGCCGGCTACCGGCAGGGCGGGGTGGACGCCGGGGTCAGCGTCACCTGGGCCGACACGCTCCTGACCGGGAACGCCCCGGCGCCGGTGGAGCTGCTCGAGGTCGACCGCTCGGCGGTGTTCACGTTTCCGGACCGGACCGAGAACCGGCTGGCGTTCGTGCAGGGCCGCGCCAACGTCGCCGCGTCGGCCGTCTGGTCGCTCCAGGCCACCGGCTACTACCGCGACCTCGACCGCCGGACGCTGAACGGCGACGAGGCGGAGTTCGGCGTCTGCGAGGACGACGCGTTGCCGGCAGGCGCTCCGGCGGCGACGTTGTGCTTCGGCGCGGACGACGACGATGACGACGACGGACACGGCCATGACGACGACGGCGACGGACACGACGACGATGACGACGACGGCGAAGAGGACGAGGAGGAAGCGACGCCGCTGGTCGACCTCCGCTCCGGCCGCTTCATCACGAGCCTGGACGCCGCCGGCGACGGCGCCCTGAACCGCACGGTGACGCTGGCGCAGGGCTACGGGGCGACGCTGCAGGCGACCGCGGCGAGCGCCGTCGGCGGGCGCGAGAACGTGTTCGTGCTGGGCGTCGCGGCCGATCTGGCCGGCGTGGACTTCACGTCGAACAGCGAGCCGGGCACGCTGACGGCGGAGCGGGGCGTCGCCGGGTCGGGACTGCTGACCGGCCTGCACGGTCTGGGCGGCGACGACCTGTTCAACACGTCCATCGAGACGGCGAACGCCGCGTTCGGGCTGTACTTCAGCGAAACGCTGTCGCTGACGGACCGCGCGCACGTGACGGTGTCGGGCCGCTACAACCGCGCGCGGATCGACGTCGCGGACCGGCTCGGCACGTCGCTCGACGGCGCGCACGCGTTCGGGCGTTTCAACCCGGCCGTCGGCGCCGTCTATCGGGCGGACGCGGAGACCTCGTTCTTCGCGCGCTACTCGGAATCGAACCGCGCCCCGACCGCGGCCGAGCTGAGCTGCGCCGACCCGGCCGAGCCGTGCCGGGTCCCGAACGCCTTCGTCTCCGACCCGCCGCTGGAGCAGGCCGTGGCGCGCTCGGTCGAGGTGGGAGTCCGAGGGCGCTGGGAGACCGGCGCCGCGCGGGGGGACTGGTCGGTGACGGCCTGGCGCTCCCGCATCGACGACGACATCCTCTTCATCGCCTCGCCGGAGCTGATCGGCACCGGGTACTTCCAGAACGCGGGGGCCACCGCCCGCTCCGGGATCGACGTCGAGCTGAACGGCCGCCTGGCGCGCACGAGCTGGTACGCAAGCTACGGACTGGTGGACGCCACGTTCGAGTCCCCGCTGCTGCTGCCGGGCGACGACGAGGTGAACGACGCCGCCCTGGAGGACGGGGGGGTCGCCGTCGCCCCGGGAGACCGCCTGCCGGGCATCCCGCGCCACGGCCTCAAGGCGGGCGTGCGACAGGACCTCACCGACGCCTGGGACCTGGCCGTCGAGGCGGTCGTCGCGTCCAGCCGCTTCTTCGTCGGCGACGAGGGCAACGATCAGGCCGCGCTGGAGGGCTACGGCGTGATCAACCTCCGCTCGTCCTGGCGCTTCGCCGGCGGCGTGGAGCTGTTCGCGCGGCTGGAGAACCTGCTCGACGCGCGCCATGCGACCAGCGGCGTGCTGGCCGAGCTGGAGGTCCACCTGCGCGAGGTCCCCGACGCCGCGGACCCGCGGTTCGTCGGACCGGGGCCGCCGCGGGCGGCGTTCGGGGGCGTGCGCCTGCGGTTCTGAGGGCGCCGGCCCGGACGGACGCCGCCATGCGGCTCCGCCCGGCGCCGACCCGCCCCGCGGGAGTCCCCCCGTCCTACGGCGCGGACTCCGGCCCGGCGGCGCCGCCTTCCCGCAGCAGCGCCGCGAGCCGCGTCGGCGAGACGTTGCCGCCGCTGAGCACGGCGACCGCCGCGCCGTCCGCGCCGCGGTCTTCTCGGCCGGAGAACAGCACCGCCGCGACCGCGGCGGCGCCGCTCGGCTCGACGACGAGCTTCGCCCGCGCGGCGAGCCAGCGGACGGCAGCCGCGATGGCTTCGTCCTCGACCGTCACGACGTCGTCGACGAGCGCCGCCACGTGGGCGAAGGTCAGGTCCCCGGGGCGGACCGGCAGCAGGCCGTCGGCGATGCTGGCCGCCTCGTCGAGCGTCACCGGCGCGCCGGCCTCGACCGAACGGGCCATGGCCGCCGCGCCCACCGGCTCGACGCCGACGATCCGGGCCGCCGGCCGGCGCGGCTTGACCGCGGCGGCCACCCCCGCGATCAACCCGCCGCCGCCGACCGGCGCGTAGATCGTGTCGACCGACGGCTGATCCTCCAGGATCTCGCGGCCGACCGTGCCCTGCCCGGCGATGATCTCCGGATGGTCGAACGGCGGCACGACGGCGAGGCCCCGCTCGGCCGCCAGCGCCTCGGCGCGCCGCCGCCGCTGAACGGACGTGACGCCCTCGAAGAACACCTCGGCGCCGTAGGAGCGGGCCCCCTCGACCTTGACGGCCGGCGCGGTCTCGGGCATGACGACCACCGCCGGCAGGCCCAGGCTCCGCGCCGCGCAGGCCACCGCCTGCGCGTGGTTGCCCGACGAGTAGGTGACGACGCCGCGCGCGTCCCCGCCGGCCGCGATGCGGGCGACGAGGTTGCGCGCGCCGCGAATCTTGAACGAGCCCGCCACCTGCAGGTTCTCGCACTTCAGACGCAGCGGACGGCCGGCGGCGTCCGCGACGTCGACGAGCGGCGTGCGGCGCACGTGGCCCCGGATCCGTTCCGCGGCCGCCGCGACGGCGGCCGGCTCGACCAGCACGCTCATCGGCCACCTCCCCGACGTCCCCGGCGCCCGCCGTATACTGACCCGAGTGCCCCCGCGAACCGCCCGCTCCGTGCGCCCCTGGCTGGGGCTGCTCTCCCTGTCATCGCTGCTCGCGGCCTCCCTTCCGGCCCACGCGCAGCCGCCGGAGGAACCGATCGGCCGCTACGTGTTCGACGTGCGGGGCGCCCTCGTTCCGTTCGCCCGGAACGAGGCGCTCGCCGCGCAGCGCGGCCTCCCGCACCTCGATACCCCCGGCCGGGGCTTCGGTTACGACGTCGGCGCGCACGTGTACGTCCTCCGCCTGTGGCGGGTCACCATCGGTCTGGGTGGGAGCTACCACGCCTCCCTCGCCGATCAGTCCCCCGGGGAGCGCTCCGCGGATCCCATGGGCCCGACCCTGCGGAAACGCTTCTCCGCGGCGTCGTCGCAGCTCTCGTTCAACTTCGGCCACCGCAACGGCTGGAGCTACCTGAGCGGCGGGCTCGGGTCGTCGCGCCTGTCGCTCTTTCCCCGCGACGCCGACGAACCGCCGCAACGCTCCGCGGACACGCTGAACTACGGCGGCGGCATGCGCTGGTTCCTGAACGCGCACCTGGCGTTCACCGTGGACGTCCGCCTGTACGCCGTCAGCCCGCTGGCGCCGCTCGGGGACGCCCCCGGCTCGCCGCGCATGACCCAGGTGGCCTTCAACGCCGGCGCTTCGTTCCGCTAGAGCGGCGTCTCAGCATGCCCCGCGACACGTTACTCGATTTCTTCGACGATCGCATCCGGTCGGAGCGGCCGTTCCTGATCGACGAGGGAGCCTGGAGCGATCACGTCCGGTCGTACGGCGAGGTCCGCCGCGCCGCGCTCGGCTTCGCCGGCCGCCTGCGGGGGCACGGACTCGCCCCCGGCGACCGCGTGGTGCTCTGGGGCGAGAACCGCGCCGAGTGGATCGTCGCCTTCTGGGGCTGCCTGCTCGCCCGCGCGGTGGCCGTCCCCCTGGACCTGCGCTCCTCTCCCGCGCACGTCGAGCGCGTCGTGCGGATCGTCTCGGCTCCGCTGGTGGTCGCCGGCGGCGGCCTGCGTCCGCCGCCGCTCGACGGCGTGGCGGTCTGGAAGCTCGACGAGCTGTTCGAAGACGCCGCCCTCCCGCGCCGGGAGCCGGGCGCGGATCGGCCGGCCGCCGGTGACCTGGCGGAGATCATCTTCACGTCGGGGGCCACCGCCGAGCCCAGGGGCGTGCGCATCACGCATGCGAACGTGCTGGCCAACCTCGCGCCGGTGGAGCGCGAAGTGCGGAAGCACTCGAAGTACGGGCGCCCGTTCTTCCCCATCCGCTTCCTGAACCTGCTCCCCCTGAGCCACATGTTCGGCCAGGCCATGGCGACTTTCGTCCCGCCGATGCTGGAGGGGGTCACGGTCTTCATGCGCGGCTGCAACCCGGCCGACGTCGTCCGCCGGATCCGCGCGCACCGGGTGTCCGTACTCGTCTGCGTCCCCCGGATCCTGCACGTGCTGCGCGACTACGTCGTGCACGCCGCGCCCGAGGCGGCGGCGGCGCCCGACCGGCCCGAACACGTCGCGCGGCGCTGGTGGCGCTATCGCCGGGTGCACCGCCTGTTCGGCTGGAAGTTCTGGTCGTTCGTCGTCGGCGCGGCGCCGCTCGACCCGGAGCTGGAGGCGTTCTGGTCCCGGCTGGGGTTCCTGGTCGTCCAGGGCTACGGCCTGACCGAGACGGCGCCGATCGTCACCCTCAACCACCCGTTCAGGACCCGGCGCGGGTCGGTGGGCAAGCCCATCGCCGGCCTGGAGGTCGCGATCGCGGACGACGGCGAGATCCTCGTGCGCGGCGGCAACGTCACCAGCGGCTACTACGACGACCCCGAGGCCACCGCCGCCGCGTTCCGGGACGGCTGGTTGCGCACCGGCGACGTCGGCGCCCTGGACGCGGAGGGCCGGCTGACCGTCCACGGACGCAAGAAGGAGATGATCGTCACGCCGGACGGCCTGAACGTGTTCCCCGACGACGTGGAGCGGGCGGTCCGGGAGGCCGCCGGCGTGCGCGACGCCGGCGTGGTGGCCGGCGGAACGGAGGGAAGTGAGCACGTGCACGCGGTGCTGCTGCTCGATCCGCGGGCCGACGGGGCCGCGGCCGTGCGGGAGGCCAACGCGCGGCTGGAGGAGCACCAGCGGATCCGCGCCTTCTCGGTCTGGCCGGGTCCGGCGCTGCCCCGTACCGGCGGCGCCCGCAAGCTGAAGCGCCGCGAGTTGAAACGCTGGGTCCGCGGCGGCGGCGGCGCGGCGGCGGCGGCCGGCGGCTCGGACGGCGGCGGCGCGTCCGTCGAAGAGGTGGTGTCCCGCTTCGCGCACGGCCGCGAGGTCACCGGCGCCACCACGCTGGAGGAGCTCGGGCTCGGCTCGCTGGAGCGCATCGAACTGGCCCTGGCCCTCGAACGGCGCTTCGACTGCACGGTCGACGAGACCGCCCTGGCCCCGCCGGCGACGGTGGGCGATCTGCGGGCGCTGCTGGACGGCGAGCCCGGCGGACCGTTCCGGGAACGCGCGGCGGCGGCATCGCTCCCGGAGGCTGGCGCGGAAGCCGAGGCGGCCCTTCCCACCTGGAGCCAGCTTCCCGCGGCGCGCGCCTTCCGCCGGCTGGCGCTGGCGGCGTTCCTGTTGCCCCTCACCCGGTGCTTCGCCCGGATCCGGACCGAAGGACTCGACCGGCTCGCCGGCGCGCCCGACCCCGTGCTGTACGCCGCCAACCACCAGAGCGTGATGGACGGCCCGGTCATCCTGGCCGCCCTGCCTCCGCAACGGCGCCACCGCGTGGCCACCGTCGCGGCCCGCGAGTGGTTCGCGCCGTACTTCCATCCGGGGCGGCACCCGTGGCGGCGGCGGTTCGCGACCGGCCTGGCGTACCACCTGGGCGCCCTGTGCTTCAACGTGGCGCCGTTGCCGCAACGCGAAGCCGGCGCGCGGGCGGCGATGCGGCATCTCGGCTCCCTGCTCGCCCAGGGCTCGTCGGTGCTGATCTTTCCCGAGGGCAGGCGCGGGGAGACGGGGCGGATCGACGCGTTCCAGCCGGGGGTGGGCATGCTGGCCTCGCGAATGAAGGCGCCGGTGGTGCCGGTCCGCATCGACGGCGTCGACCGCGTTCTGCCCATCGGGGCGCGTTGGGCGCGGCCGGGCCCGGTACGAGTCGCCTTCGGCGCTCCCGTCCGCGTGGAAGGCGGCGACTACCCGGCCATCGCGCGGCGGATCGAGGAAGCGGTGAGAGCGCTGTAGATCGGGTAGCTCGTGTCCGCCAGAAAACGGGTAAGTGGTTGATTTTAAAGGACGTTATCCCTGATCACGGGGGGTTTTCTGGCTGACACTAGCTCGGTTGTCCGAAAAAGCGGGACCACCTCACCCCGCGCCGTTCGACTTGACAATCACCTGTCGCGTGGGCATGGTGACGCCAGTCCGCGAGAGGACGTTCGGAAGGGAGCGCCGCGCCGGGCGGCGGGAGAGACGCGGGGCAGTCGAATGACGGGGGCGGGATGACCGGGACGGCGCCGTTGCGGACCCTCGCCGCGGCCGTCGGAGGCGTTGCGGCGCGGGTCGGCCGCGTCGCCGCGGCCGTCGTTCGCGGGCGCCCCGAACGGCCCTTGCCCCTGCCCGCCGCGGCGCGGGTCGGCTGCGTCGCCGCGGCCGTCGTCCTGACGGCCGCCGCGGCTTCGGCGCAGGACACGCTGTTCACCGGCGGGCGGATCTGGACCGGGGACGCGGCGAACCCCCGCCCCGAAGCCGTGCTCGTGCGGGGGGACCGCATCGTCCACGCCGGCCCGCTCGCCGAGGCGGAACGGCGGATGGAGCCGGGCGCGCGGCGGGTGGCCCTCGACGGCGGGATGCTCCTGCCCGGCTTCGTCGAGAGCCACTCCCATCCGGGGCTGGCCGGACTGCTCGCCTCGCGGCTTTCCGTCGTCGGCACGCGCACCGTCGCCGAGGTGCAGGCGGCGTTGCGGGAGTACGCCGCCGCGCATCCGGAGGAGCCGGTCCTCTTCGGCTTCGGATTTCCGAGCGCGCTGAACACGGCCGAGAACGCGGCGGGGGTGATCGGCCCCTGGCGGGGCGACCTCGACGAGGTCGTGCCCGGCCGCCCGGTGCTGATCCTGGCGCTCGACGCCCACAGCGCCTGGCTGAACAGCCGCGCGCTCGAAGTCGCCGGGATCACCGGGGACACGCCCGACCCGATCCCCGGCGCGCACTACTACCAGCGCGGCGCCGACGGCGAACCGACCGGCTGGGCCGTCGAGGGCGCGGCCTTCTGGCCGCTCCTCCCGGTCTTCGGCATCGGGTCGGAGGACGACTTCCACGCCGCGTACTCCGCGCTGCTGCCGGCGCTCTCGAGCATGGGCGTCACCACCGTGTTCGAAGCGGGGATCCCCGGCGGGCTCACGCGCAACGCCCTCGCCGCGCTGTCGCGGCTGGAGCGCGAAGGGCGGCTCCCGGTGCGCGTCCGGTCGAGCGCCTACGTGAACGGCCCGCGCGAAGCGAACGCCGCGTTCGTGGACGGCGTGCTGGAGATGCGGCGCGAGTTCGCCTCGGCCCTCGTCGGCCTGGACACCGTGAAGATCGCCAACGACGGCACCTTCGAGGGCCTGACCGCGGCGCTCCTCGAACCGTACGCCCGCGGCGGGAGCGGAGCGCTGCTGCTGTCCGAAGAAGAACTGGCCCGCCTGCTGACGCTGCTGCGGGGGGCCGGCCTCGACGCCCACGTCCACGCGATCGGCGACCGGGCCCTGCACGAGGCGCTGAACGCCGCCGCCGCGGCGCGCCGGGCGGTTCCGGACGGCGGCAGCCGGGTGACGATCGCCCACGCGATGCTCGCCGCGCCGAGCGACCTGGCCCGCCTGCGGCCGCTCGACGTGGCCATCCAGACCACCCCGCACTGGGCGCACGACCTCCAGGGTTCGTTCGGCCTCTACGCGGCGCTGATGGACGCCGATCGCGCCGCCTCCGCGATGCGCCTCCGCGATCTCCGGTCCGCGGCGGTCTCCCTCGCCTTCGGCGCCGACTTCCCGGCCACCGGGCTGCCGTTCCCGGAGACCTCCCCGCTCTTCGGGATCGAGATCGGGATGACCCGGCGGGCGCCGGGCGCGGAGACCGGCGAGCCGCTGCCGCCCGCCGATCAGCGGATGACCCTCGAGGAGATGCTGCGGGGCTACACCGCCGCCGGCGCCCGCCAGGTGCGGCTGGAGGACGAAGCCGGCGTCATCGCGCCCGGCCGGTTCGCCGATCTGGTGGCGCTCGGCGGCGATCTCTTCGAGACGCCGCCGCATCGGATCCACGCGGTCCCGGTGACCCTGACCATGGTCGGCGGCCGGGTCGTCTTCGAGCGGGACACCGGGTCCCGGTGAAGGTCATCGACCGCGCCGCGTTCACCGGGGAGCGGTGACGGTTACTTCCCGGCGTGCGCCCGGAGGCGGGCGTGGAAGTCCCGCTCGCTCTTGCAGACCAGCGCCTCGGCGACGACGACGCGGTCGGGCAGGCCGTTCGGGATGCCGGCCGACAGGTCCTCCGAACAGGAGACGCCCCGCGCCCGCAGGACCTCGCGCACGGTCTCCATCCGGCCCTTCGCTTCGCCTTCGGCTCGTCCTTCCGCCCGTCCCTCTGCGCGGCCCTTCGCTTCGCCTTCGGCTCGTCCTTCCGCCCGTCCCTCTGCGCGGCCCTTCGCTTCGCCTTCGGCTCGTCCTTCCGCCCGTCCCTCTGCGCGGCCCTTCGCTTCGCCTTCGGCTCGTCCTTCCGCCCGTCCCTCTGCGCGGCCCTTCGCTTCGCCTTCGGCTCGTCCTTCCGCCCGTCCCTCCGTCCGGCTCTGGTCCCGCAGCGAATACAGCAGCGGGTCGTCGTCCGGCCCCGTGCCGTCCCGCTCGCCCAGCGTCCGCCCCAGGTGCTCCAGCATCGCGTGCGTCCAGCCCGACGGCTCCGCCTCGTTCATCGCCGTGTGGATGGCCTTCGCCCGCCAGCCGGGGAACGCCCGGCTCACCGGCGACTCGCGGTACGCGCCCCCCTCCAACAGGTGAATCGTCAGCCCCGCCCGCCGGCGCCGCGGGCGGCTCCGAGGGCGGCGCTCCGGGACCTCCACCCACAGCTCCGGGAACCCCCACGACTCGTACAGCCGCAGCTTCCCCCGCCGCACGTCCGTCGTGTGGTCCACCTCCAGCACCACGTCGGGGAACGGGTGCTCGCCCACCACCATCGCCGGGGAGCCCAGCAGGTCCACCTGCGACGGATACAGATAGACGACCTGATCCGCCTGCATCACGCGCCGCGGTTTGCCGTCGGCGTCGCGCACGAGCAGGTCCGTCGAACCGTAGCAGCGGATGGGCGACCCGCGCACCGCGGCGATGCGCTCGACCAGCCCGACCAGCCCCTCGGCGGGACTCTCGTGGGCCGCGGTGGTCGAGCGGACCCGCCAGGCGGTCTCGGTCTCGGCGTCCCAGACCTCCAGCCGCCCCTCGTAGCGGCTGTACTCGCCGCGCGTCAGGGGAAACGCCTCGCAGCCGGCGAACTCCAGCTCGGACAGCGGCAGCATCGGCACGGCGGCCGGCGGTCCGGCCGGCTTGCGTTTCGTGGGCGCGACCGGTACGGGCGTCCAGGAGGGCGAGAAGGCCATACGGCATTATAGGCCGGGGTGACGGGTGGAGCGCGGCGCCGGTAGTAGACTGGGCGGTGATGACGGACCGCTGCCGGACAGGAGCGCGGGGCGCGGCGTGGACCGCCGCGGCCGCGGCGCTGCTGTTGGCTTCGGCCGGCGGCGGGACGGCCGCCCGCGCCCCGGTCGCCGGCTCGCCGGCCGCCGCGGGCGCGCGGGACGAAGCGCCGGCGCCGCTCACCGTCATGACCTTCAACGTCCGCACGTCCGGCGGCGCCGACGGCGGCAACGGCTGGACGCACCGGCGCGCGCTGGTGGCGCGGACGATCGAGCGGCGCGCCCCGGACGTGGCGGGCCTGCAGGAGGCGCTCGACGAGCAGGTCGAGTATCTGGCCGGCGCGCTGCCCGGGTACCGCTGGCTCGGCGCGGACCGCGGACTCAACGGCGGGGCCGGCCTCAGCGAGTACACCCCGATCTTCTACCGCCGCGACGCGCTGATCCCCATCGAGTCCGGCACCTTCTGGCTCTCGTCCGACCCCGACGGGCCGACCGGTTCGGGCTGGCGCCGCAACGTCTCCCGCATCGTCACCTGGGCGCGCTTCCACCACCGCGCGAGCGGCCGCCGCGTGCACGTCTTCAACACGCACCTGACGCTCCGCCGCGGGCGGCGGCAGATCGACTCGGCGGCCACGATCGCGGCGCGCGCCGCGGCGCTTCCGGCGGGCGGCGCGGTCGTCGTGACCGGGGACTTCAACGCGCCGGCGGAGGTCAGCGAGACTTGGCGGGCGGCGACGGGCCGGGGGCTGCGGGATGCGTGGCTCGCGGCCCGCGAACGGATCGGCCCGCCGCGCACGTCGAACGACTTCCGCCCGCCCGAGCTGGCCAACCCGGGGCGCATCGACTGGATCCTCGTCGGCGGCCCGGTCCGCGTGCTCTCGGCCGAGACGATCGTCGACCACGACGAGGGGCGCTATCCGTCCGACCACTATCCGGTCTTCGCGCGCCTGGAGATGGGGTCCGCCCCGCGGCGCTGACGGGGCGCGGGGCGGCGGGCGGCCCGGAACGTCGTCCGTCTCACGGCTCGGCCCCCGCGCGCCGGCGTCCGCCCGCCGTCAGCCGGTACTTCTGGTTCTTCGCCGACGGCGCCGCCGGCCGGGTCATCTCCACCAGCCCCGCGGCCATCGCGGGGTGGGGATGGTTGCGGCGGAACGTCGGCCGATGCGACAGGCGGAGGTCGGCCATCAGCTCGGAGGCGGATCGCGGACCGGCCCGCAGGGCGTTCAGCAGGCGCGCTACCTGGTCGCCTTCCTGGTCGGTGGGCGCCGGCGTTCGCAGCGCTTCGAGGATGACGTCCAGGATGAACGCGACGAACGGCGTGCTCTCGCCGTCGGCCGAGCTCCGGCGGATGGCGTCGTAGTAGGCGCTCTGTCGGGCCTGGATCAGGCTCTCGACCGGGACGTACGCGAACAGCGGTCTCCAGCGGGAGAGGATCGACGTCTGCCAGAGCCGCCCCATCCGTCCGTTGCCGTCCTCGAAGGGGTGGATGAACTCGAACTCGTAGTGGAAGACCGCGCCGGCGATCAGCGGATGCTCCCCGGTCTCGCCGAGCCAGGCCAGGAGGTCGGCCGTCAGTCGCGGCACGCGCGCCGCCGGCGGGCCGACGTGGTGGACCCGGCCGCCGCCGATGACGCGGACGCCGGTGCGCCGGTAGCGCCCCGGGGCGTCCAGCAGCCCGGTCATCAGGATCTCGTGGGCGCGCAGCAGGTCCGGCTCGCGGGCGGGGTCCCATTCCGGACACCGTTCGTAGGCGCGGATGGCGTTGCGGGCCTCCTGCACGTCGCGCGGCGGGGCGGTGACCGGTTTGCCCTCCAGAATCGTGGCGACCTGCGCTTCGCTGAGGACGTTGCCCTCGATGGCCAGCGACCCGCGGACGGCCCGCACGCGGGCGAGCCGCCGCAAGCGGAGGTCCCGCAGGACGCCCGACGCTTCCACCCGGCCGATCGCTTCGCCGATTCGTTCGACGCGGGAGAGGACGTCAGGCGTGATCGCGTACGGCGGACCCCCCGGTCATGCGATGCGCTACTATAAATCGGCGCGCGCGGCCCGTTCCCGCATCGCGCCGCGGGGCGCGCCGTGCAGACCGCCGACCGATTGAATCGCCGCCGCCAGCGTCCCCGCATCGCCCGGGGCGCGCCCGTGCAGGCTCTCGGTTCTGCGCCGGGCGGGATGAACCGTCCGGCGCGCGTCGGCGCCCGATGGAGGAGGACGATGGCGGCGCCCGCCCCGCGAGCCGTGACCGCCGAGGAGCTGTTCGCGCTGCCGGACGACGACTGCCGGCGCGAGCTCGTCGACGGCGTGATCGTCACCATGTCCCCCACCGGCGCGGCGCACGGCGTGGTCAGCGTCCGGATCGGCCGTCTCCTCGACGAGCACGTCGGCGCGCGCGGCCTGGGCGTCTGCTGCGGAGCGGAGACCGGGTTCATCCTGCGCCGGAATCCCGACGTGGTCCGCGCGCCGGACGCCGCCTTCGTCGCCGCGCAGCGCATCCCCGACACGGGCGTCCCGGCCGGGTACTGGCCGTTCGCGCCGGATCTCGCCGTGGAGGTCGTTTCGCCGTCGGAGCGCCGCGCCGACGTGCAGGTCAAGGTCGCGGAGTACTTCGCGGCCGGCGCGCGCGAGGTGTGGGTGATCGAGCCGGCGTCGCGCACGGTCCACGCGCACGGCGGGCCGGGCGGCCCGCGGGTGCTCGGCGCGGACGACACGCTGACCGGCGGCGATCTCCTGCCGGGGTTCCGCTGCGAAGTGCGGCGGTTGTTCCCCTGATCGCGCGTCGCGCCGACCATCCCGGCGGCCGGCCGCGCGCTCTTCTCGCCGCCGGCCCGGCCGCTCCGCCACCGGATCGGCGACGCCGCAAGCCGGGACCTGGACGCTCGCGACGGCCCGGCAGGCGGCGCCGTTGACACCGGAACACGGTGTTCACGACGCCGAGTGTTTTTACTCAACGACGTGAGTAATTCCGGGAAGCGTCCCGAACGCCGGCCCGCGTATTCGGGGGGATTCACCCGCTCGTCCGGCTCCGCTGTCCGGTTCGCTCACGCCGCCGGCCAGCAGGTCGACGAGCCCCGCGACGGCGTCGCGCTTGCCGTCCCGTTCGATCGGATCCAGGCCCAGGTAGACGTCGAACAACGCGCGGCAGAGGGCGCGCGACTCGATGGCCGGCCGCCCGGCGTCGTCCACGGACGCGGCGAGGCGGCCCGCGGGGCCGCACGCGAACACGATCTCGGCGCCGCGCCGCACCTCGTCCACGTCGAGCTGCCGGCGAAGACGCGCGAGGGCCGCGGCCGCGGCGGCGGCGCGCGGCCCCGCCCGCGGCAGGCGCGGCCGCAGCGCGTCGTCGAACGCGTCGGCCACGGCGCCGCCGCCGACGGTCCGCGTCATGACCAGCCGCAGGGCCATCCCGAAGTCGAGGGCAAGCAGGCGCCGCGTGAAGGCCGGGTCCCGCTCGAGGACCTCCGCCGCGGTTCCCGCGAACTCCGCGAGGGCCGCCGCCGCCCCGGCCGGCTCGACGTAGAGGCCGAAGGCGTAGACCTGCACCCGCAAGAAGGTTCGCTTGCGGACGCCGGTCCCCATCAGGCGATGCGGGGCCGCCGCGCCCGGCGGCGTGAGCACGGCCGGGAACGGCGTCCCGCTCTCGGGTTCGACGATCGTCTCCGGCGCCGGCGGCTGGCGCGGCGCGGCCGCCGCCGGCGCCGCCGTCCCGGGTTCCGCCGGCATCCACCACGGCAGAAACTTCGCGTTCGAGGTCCCGGCGGCCGTGGCCGCCGCCCCGGGTTCCGCCCGTATCCACCACGGCAGGAACTTCGCGTTCGAGGTCCCGGCGGCCGTGGCCGGCGCCGCCGTCCCGGGTTCCGCCCGCCCCGTCTCCAGCCCCGCCGGTCGGCCGGCGGCGGGCGCGGACGCGGCGATCAGCCCGCACAGCAGCGCCCCGCCGACGATCCTCGGCCGGGTCACGTCCCCTGTCCTCCCTCGTCGGGCGGAGACTCCGCATCCGGCTGGTCGGCGTCTTCCGGGGCCGGGGGCGGGGCGGTGTCAATCTCCGGATACAGCCACGAATGCTCGAGACCCGGGTGCCGCGCCCCGTAGCGGGCCGGGACGTCCTGCGTCCAGTTGCTCGGAATCGTCAGGCAGAACAGCAGCAGGCCCGCGAAGGCGAGGCGCTGCGACACGAGCGGCGGCGCGTCTTCCGGCCCGCCGGGGCGCGGCGCGGCGGCGAGTCCCCACCCGGCGCTGCGTCCCAGACGGCCCAGCCGGCGCAGGCGCGAACGGTAGAGGGCCGCGGCGCCGACCGCCGCCATGACGACGTTCAGCGTCTGGCCGGTGCCGAGGGCGAGCCGGTGGGTGGGGTACTCGCGGAAGAGGTCGATGAAGAAGCGCGGGAACGCGTACCAGAACACGAAGCGGGCGGCGAGCGCCCCCGGCGTCCGGTTCACCCGCCGCACGCGCAGCAGCCAGACCATCAGCAGCAGGTTCTTGCCCCCGTCGTAGAGCACCACGGGATGGCGGAAGCCGTCCGCGTAGGGGAACTCGACTCCCCAGGGCACGCCGGTCACCGCCCCGACGATCTGGCCGTCGATGAAGTTCCCGATCCGTCCCACGCCCATCAGGAACGCGGCCGGGACGACCAGCGCGTCGGCCACCAGCAGGAACGGCCGGCCCCACCGCCGCGCGAACAGCGCCGCGCCCAGCGCCCCTCCGAGCAGCAGCCCGTGCGTCGCCATGCCCCCGAGCCACCACGCGGGCAGCAGGTGCAGGTGTTCGCGGTAGAAGGGCCATTCGTCGAACGCGATCTCGAGGGCGCGCCCGCCGACGAGCACCCCGGCCGCGACGTGCAGGCTGAGGCTCCATGCCTCGCGCGGCGACAGCCGGAGCCGTCCGCCCCCGCGCTGGAGGAACAGATGCAGCTCCAGGAACCCCAGGGCGAAGCCGAGCCCGTACCACCACAAGTGGACGCCGCCGACGTCGAACAGGATCGGATCGATGCGGTGGGTATAGGGTCCGAGCATGGACCTTCAACGTAACACGCGCGCGTCCGGCGGCCTCCGTCAGGTCCCGGCCGTCCCTGCTCGATCCGCTCCGCGCCGGCCGCGCTTCGAGGAGTGAAGAAGGGAGCGATTCTTCGCCGCGGGCCCCGGGACCGGAGCCCGCGCGGGCTCCGGTGCAGCCTGGATGGAACGACGACGGCGCGCGCGGTTCCCTGACCCCGGGGACCGGATGCCCGCGCGGGCTCCGGTGCGGCGCCCGCGACGCCGCCGGTCACGGACGCAGTCGGTGACGGGCGTCGCCAGGAAGCTCCCGACGTCGATGCCGTCCCCGCCGACGAGGAGCTTGCGGGTCGGCCGAAAGGCGTCGGAGAACACCGCCATGCCCGGCAGCGTCTCGGGGGGCGCGTCCGCTCTCGGCCTCGACGGCGGCCAGCACGCGGCCGCGGCGCACGACGAAGTCGACCTCGCGGTTACGTTCCCGCCAGTAGTGGACCTCGCAGTCGCCCACCGCGGCGGCGTTCGCCAGATGCGCGCCGACCGCCGACCAGACGGCCCCGGAACGCGCGGTCCGCGCGGACCCGATCGAGGGTGACGCCCGCCTGCGCCGTGATCAGCGCGGTGTTGAAGACCTGGAGCTTGGGGCTCGACGCGCGCCGCCGGGCGGCGCCCCCGGCGTACTTCTGCAGCCCGGTGACCAGACCCGCGCCGGAGAGCAGGTCCAGGTAGTGGGCCAGCGTGGTGGTGTTGCCGGCGTCCTGAAGCTGGCCGAGCGCTTGACCGTCTCCGGCCAGCGGGGGACCTTCTGCACCTCGTCGAGGACGAGCAGCGCGCCGCCGGCGTCCGCCGCGTCCGCAAGGCCGCGGGCCGCCTCCCACTGCTGTTCGATCCACGCGCCGCCGCGTAGCGTCGGTTCGTCGGCGCTGGCGTAGCGGGCCGGCAGTCCCGACCGCTCCGCCGCCTGTTCCGCCAGCGTCGTCTTGCCGACCTGCTGCGAGCCGGCGACCACCTGCAGGAAGCGGCGCGGCTCCCGCAGCCGGATGACCAGCTCGTCGGTCCAGGGCCGTTGATACCGGAACGCGGTGCTCACGACACTGAGTATTTTTACTCGATGACGTGAGTAATTCCAGGAGGCGCCCCGAAGGGTATCGGCCCGACGCGGCGGTGGACGGTCAGAGATCCTGCAGCCGCGTGATTCGCCGGCGCCCGCGCGCCTTCCCGTAATAGGCGTCGTCGGCCGTGATGAACGTGGCGCCTTCGGTGTGCAGCGCCGTGGCGTGATACAGCGTGTCGAACAAGTGGCCCCGCAACGCAACCGAGAGATCGACCGCCGTGGCGTAGATGGCCGGCGACTCGACCACCTGCCATTCGATCCGTTGCAGGTCGAGCAGGTTCGCCTGGGCCGTGGCCGGGCTCTTGCGCGCGAGGACGGCGGCGACTTCGGCGAGGAAGTGCGGGGGCTGAACCAGCATGAGCCGTCCCGCGTCGACGTCTCGAAGAACGGTGACGGCCCGCGCGGCGTGCGGCTCGTCGTCGGACTCCCTGAAGAACCACATCAGAGCCACGCTGGCGTCGACGACGGCGATCATGGGCGTTCCGCGTCGCGTATCTTTCGGAGCTCGCCGCCGCCGGCGAACGGCGCCCCGCGGCGGCGGGCCAATATGCGTTCGACCGCCGCGCGGCTCTCCTGCCGGCGGCGAACCCGGTCCACGGCCTCCCGCATCAACTCGGCGATGACGGCGCTCTTGTTCCGGCCCTTGAACGCGCGGTTGAAGGAGGCTTTCACGTCTTCCGGGACACTGAAGTTGACGGTCGCCACGACTCCTCCTTGCACTTGTTGAATTCTTCAACAAGTGTAGTCCTCGCATCGGTACCGGTCAAGCGTCGATGCGGGCATGGGCCGAGTCCCCCGCGGCCCGGCCGACTGCCTGTACCATGGGGCGGCGGACGACAGATGCCGGTTCTTCTCCCTGCCTGGTTCGAGCTCCCGCGACCCGTGCGGCGCGGGCCGGAGGTCCGGGCATGATCGTGACGCGGATCGAAGCCCTCGGGTTCCGGTCCCTGCGCTACGTCTCGCAGCGGCTCGGACCGTTTCACGTCCTCGTCGGACCGAACGCCAGCGGGAAGTCGACGTTCCTCGACGTGCCGGCCTTTCTGGGCGACCTGCAGCGGGCCGGCCTGGAGCAGGCCGTCTTCGGCGCCGCGGCCCTCGGCGTCCCGCTCCGCGCCGCCGACCCGCGGCACCTGACGTGGATGCGGCGCGGCGCGGCGTTCGAGCTGGCCGTGGAGGCGCGGGAACCCGACGGCCCCGACGAGGGTCCGGAGAACGAGCCGGCCCGTGTCTGCCGCTACGAAGTCGCGGTGCAGGTGTCCGAACCGCTACGCATCGCCGCCGAGTCCCTGTGGCTGAAACCGGACGGGCGCGCCGGTCCCGAACGCGAGCGGGCCGGGTTCCCGGACCCGCCGGACCCGCCCGAACGCATCGTCGTCGAGCCCGGGAAACGCGCGCCGGCGCGCTGGAGGAAAGTGTTCTCCCGGGAACCCGATTCCGAGCGGGTGCTTTATCGTGCCGAGACCACCGGGTGGTCGAGTCGGTTTCGGGTTCCCGCGCAGCGGGGCGCGCTCGCCGGCCTGCCCGACGACGAAGACCTCTTTCCGGCCGCCGCGCGGTTCCGCCGGATGCTGGCCGCCGGCGTGCGCCGCATCGCGCCCTGGAGCGACGCGCTGCGGCGTCCCGGCCCGCCCGGGGAATCGGACGCCTACCGGCCCGACGGTTCGAACCTGCCGCACGCCGTGCAGGCGGTGGAGCAGCAGAGCCCCGCGCGCTACGCCGACTGGCTGCTGCACGTCCGTGAGGCGCTGCCCGACGTCGATCGCATCACGGTCACGACCCGCCCCGAGGACGGGCATCGTTATCTGGTCGTACACTACCGTAGCGGCCTGCAGGCGCCTTCCTGGCTCGTCTCGGAGGGGACCCTTCGCTTCCTGGCGCTGACGCTGCTCGCCTATCTCCCCGAGCCCGCCGGTCCCTACCTGATCGAAGAACCCGAGAACGGCATCCACCCGTGCAACGTGGAGACCGCCTTTCAATCCCTGTCGTCCGTCTACGATGCGCAAGTCCTGTTGGCCACGCACTCCCCGGACGTCGCCCGCCTTGCCGGCGTCGACCGGCTGCTGTGCTTCGCCCGCGACGAAGCCCGCGGCGTGGGCGTCGTCGCCGGGCCCGCCCATCCGCGCTTGCGAGGTTGGCCGCCCCCCGTCGATCCGGGCACGTTGCTCGCCGCCGGGGTTCTGGGATGATGGACCTCGTCTGCGTCGTCGCCGACAAGCAGATCCGGGCGGCGCTGGCGGGTCTGCTGGAGCGGCCCCGCGCGCTCGGCATCCGGCCGATCACGAAGGAGATCCTCCTGCACCCGGAGCACGACCCGGGTTGTTTCCACCGCCCCGCGCTGATTCTGCGCGGCTACCGGCAGGTGGCCGAACACGCGTTGATCCTCCTCGACCACGATTGGGACGGCGTGCCGACGACCTCGGGGGCCGACCTCGAAGCGCGCATCGACGAGAAGCTCGGAAGCGCGGGCATGGCGGACTGGGCGGCCCCGGTCGTCATCGATCCCGAACTCGAGGCGTGGGTGTTCGGCTCGTCGCCGCGCGTCGCCGAAGTGCTGGGCTGGACAGGACCGGGTTCCTTGCGTGAAACTCTCGAACGGCGGGGCTTCTGGAAGCCGGATGCTCTCAAGCCCGCCGATCCGAAGGCCGCGCTGGAGTACGTCCTCGGGAGGACCGGAAAGGGCCGGTCCGCCTCTCTGTTCCGCCGGCTGGCGCAGAGAGCGGGCGCCCGGAGCTGTCGGGACAGGGCTTTCCTGAGACTGAGGAACCTGCTGCGGAGCTGGTTTCCGCCGGATTCGTCCGGGAAGGACGGGGGGAGGGCCGGCGGCTCGTCCCGGTCAGGCGCGAACGTGGAACACGGAACCAGGACCAGGAAGAAACTCATCGAAGTGGCGCTGCCGCTGGACGAGATCAACGCGGCCAGCGCGCGCGAGAAGTCGATCCGGCACGGCCACCCGAGCACGTTGCACCTGTGGTGGGCGCGCCGGCCGCTGGCGGCGGCGCGGGCGGTGATCTTCGCGCAACTGGTGGACGACCCGTCGGCGCACCCGGACCGGTTCCCGACGGCGGAGGCCCGGGAACGGGAGCGCGAACGGCTGTTCGGGATCATCCGGGAACTGGTCCGGTGGGAGAACACGAACGACGAGGAGGTGCTGGAACGGGCGCGGGAGGAGATCCGCGAGAGCTGGCGCCGCGCCTGTTTCGAGAACGCGGACCATCCGCGGGCGGCGGAACTGTTCGACCCGGACCGTCTGCCGGCCTTCCACGATCCGTTCGCGGGCGGCGGCAGCCTGCCGCTCGAAGCGCAGCGGTTGGGGCTGGAGGCCCACGCCAGCGACCTCAATCCGGTGGCCGTGCTGATCAACAAGGCGATGATCGAGATCCCGCCGAGGTTCGCGGGCCGGCCGCCGGTGAACCCGGCCGCGCGGGCCGATGCGACGCTGGTGGCGAAGACCTGGCGCGGCGCGCAGGGCTTGGCCGAAGACGTGCGCCACTACGGCCGATGGATGCGGGACGAGGCGGAGAAGCGCATCGGGCATCTGTACCCGAAGGTGGAGATCACGCCGGAGATGGCGCGGGAGCGGCCGGACCTCGCGCCGTACGAGGGCCGGAAGCTGACGGTCATCGCGTGGTTGTGGGCGCGGACGGTGAAGAGTCCGAACCCGGCCTTCGCGGACGTGGCGGTGCCGCTGGCGTCGACGTTCATGCTGTCGACGAAGAAGGGGAAGGAGGCGTACGTCGAGCCGGTGGTCGAAGGCCGGGGATATCGGTTCACGGTGAAGGTCGGCGCGCCGCGGGACGCGGAGGCGGCGAAGCTCGGTACGACAGCAGGGAAGCGAAGTGCGTTTCGATGTCTGATGTCGGACGTGCCCATGACCTATGATCACATTCGCTCGCAAGGAAGACAAAATGGCTTGGGCGTGCGGCTGATGGCGGTCGTGGCGGAGGGCGATCGCAGCCGGATTTATCTCACGCCGACACCACAGCACGAGGAAATCGCGCGGAACGTCGCGGTAGTGTGGAAGCCGGACGTGGCGCTACCCGACAACCCGCGAGATTTCAAGACACCCAACTACGGTCTTTCAAATTTCGCCGACCTCTTCACCCCCCGCCAACTCGTCGCCCTGACGACCTTCTCCGATCTGGTGTCGGAGGCCACCGAGCGCGTCCGGTGCGACGCCGCCGCGGCAGGGTTGCCGGACGACGACCGCCCGCGGCGCGACAGCGGTACCAGAGCGGCGGCGGCAGGGCCTTCGGCCGGCGGTCGGCGGCTGCGCGACATTGACGATGGCGACGCCGAGGCGGCCGTCGGCCTTCCCGATGACGGCCGCCCGCGGCGCGAAATCGGCGGCGGGGCGACGGAGTACGCTGATACAGTCGCCCTGTATCTGGCGTTCGCAGTGTCGAAAATCTCGAACCTCGGTTCATCGATTACATCATGGATGAGTGATCGAGGAGCATTTCGGGAAACTTTCGCCAGACAAGCGATTCCAATGGTGTGGGATTTCGCCGAAGCCAACTCATTCTCAGACTCCGGAGGAAGCTGCGGAACAGTCCTCGATAAGGTGGCTATGGCAGTCGATGCGTTTCCTTCAACGATAGTAGATGGACCAGGTGGACCGGTCCATCAAGCAAACGCGGCGGCGCAAACGGTCAGTGTCGACAAACTAATCTCCACCGATCCACCTTATTACGACAACATCGGCTACGCCGACCTCTCCGACTTCTTCTACGTCTGGCTTCGTCGGTCCCTGAAGTCCGTATTCCCCGATCTGTTTGCCACGCTCGCCGTCCCCAAGGCTGAAGAGCTGGTCGCCACGCCGTATCGCCACGGAAGCACAGAAGCGGCGGAAGTTTTCTTTCTCGACGGCATGACGAACGCGATGCGACGGCTCTCGAGGCAGGCGCATCCCGGTTTCCCGATCACCATCTACTACGCCTTCAAGCAGTCGGAACGGAAGGGTAATGCCGGTCCGTCGAGCACCGGCTGGGAGACGTTCCTCGACGCGGTCATCCGCTCAGGGTTCGCGATCACCGGTACGTGGCCGATGCGGACCGAAGGCGCAGGGAGAATCATTGCGACCGGCACCAACGCCCTCGCCTCCTCCATCGTCCTCGTCTGCCGTCGCCGCCCTCCGGACGCCCCGCCGACATCTCGCCGCGAATTCCTCGCTGCGCTCCGTTCGGAGCTTCCGCCGGCCCTCGCCGAGCTCCAGAAGAGCAACATCGCCCCGGTGGACCTCCAGCAGGCCGCGATCGGCCCCGGCATGGCCATCTTCACGCGCTACTCCCGGGTGCTGGAATCCGACGGCTCCCCGACGACGGTGCGGGCGGCCCTGGTCGAGATCAACCGGATGCTGGACGAGACGCTGGCCCGGCAGGAGGGCGATCTGGACCCCGACACCCGGTTCTGCGTGGCGTGGTACGAGCAGTACGGGTTGGCGGAACGAGCCTACGGCGAAGCGGAGGTGCTGTTCAGCGCCAAGAACACGTCCTTCGACGGCCTGCGGCGCGCGGGGGTGGTCGCGGGCGGCAAGGGCAAGGTGCGGCTCCGGCGCCGCGGCGAGCTGGACCCGGACTGGGACCCGGCGGCGGACCGGCGCGTGACCGACTGGGAGGGCGCGCAGCACTTGACCCGGGCCCTGACCGACGAGCGGGGCGGCGGCGTGGCCGAGGCGGCGCGGCTCGCGCTCGGCATGGGGGCGCGCCGGGCGCAGAACGCCCGCGCGCTCGCCTACCGTCTGTACACGCTGGCGGATCGGCGGCGGTGGACCGACGAGGCGCGGGCGTACAATGTCCTCGTCACGTCGTGGCCGCAGATCCAGGCGGAGGCGGCCCGGCTCCGCGCGGGCGCGGCCGAACAGGCGGCCCTGGGGTTGTCCGCGCGAGACGGCGCCTGACGGTCTTCCCCTTCACGGAAGCGACGAGGGCTGGCCGAGCGCGCTCGCGGACGCCTTCCGCCGTCACGGGTACCAAAGCGGAGTTGCGATGAGCACCAGCAATCATCAGCGGGTCACCGAAGGGTTCGAGATCCTCACGACGGTCCTCGCGCCCTACGTGGCGCAGGAGTTGCGTGCGCAGTTCGCGGACGAGTGGTGGAGCCGGGGCGTGCTCGGCGTGCTCCACGAGAACCAGCGGCGCGACCTCCCGGCGGCTGGCACCGACAAGTTACTGATTGAGAAGCTCGACGCTGCCCGCTGCCTGCGGCTGATGGACGTGCAGTGGCACGATCTCTTTCGCCGCAAGCTGAGCGGCGAGCACCGCACGTGGATCAAGGAATTGATCCCGACGCGCAACAAGTGGGCGCACGCCGGGCTTCTCGACACGGCGGACGAGGACGCGTGGCGCGCCCTCGACACCACGACCCGGCTCGTCGAACAGATCGACGCCGACGCCGCCGGGCGTCTGCGGGACCTGGCCCGCACGGTGCGCTACGGCACGGCGGGGCCGTCGACGGCGGCCGCCGCCGTGGACGCGCCGGCAAAACGTCCGGCGCCGAAGCGGGGCGCCGGCGTGCTCGCCGCGGTTCCCCGGCAGGGATTGCGCCCGTGGCGGGAGGTGGCGAGGCCGCATCCCGACGTCGCGGCGGGCCGCTACCGGCAGGCGGAGTTCGCGGCGGACCTTTCGCAGGTGGCCCGCGGCCGGGCCGACGCCGAGTATCAGGATCCGGTCGAGTTCTTCGCCCGCACGTACCTCACCGAGGGCATGCGCGGGCTGATGATCCAGGCGTTGCGGCGCGTCACCGGCCAGGGGGGCGAGCCGGTCATCCAGCTCAAGACCGCGTTCGGCGGCGGCAAGACCCATTCGCTGCTCGCGCTCTACCACCTGCTGCGCGGACGCGCGCCGGCGGACCGGCTGCGGGGCATGACGGACCTGCTGGCCGAGGCGGGCGTCGAACGGCCGCCGCCGGCGCGGGTGGCGGTGCTGGTCGGCACGGCGATCAACCCCACGCGGGAGCGCCGGCCGCCGAACCTGCCCGGGATCGCCATCCGGACCCTGTGGGGCGAGATCGCCGCGCAGCTCGCCGAACAGGCCGGGGACCCGAAGCTCTACAACCGGGTCCGGGCGGCCGACCGCAAGGGGGTGCCGCCCGGCTCGGACGCCCTGCGCGGACTGTTCGACGCCTGCGGCCCGTGCCTGATCCTCATCGACGAGCTGGTCGCCTACGCGCGCAAGATCCACGGCGTCGACGGGTTGCCGGCGGGCAGCTTCGACGCGGTGCAGACCTTCGTGCAGGAGCTGACCGAGGCGGTCCGCGCGAGCCGGCGGGCGGTGCTCGTGGCGACCATCCCGGAGTCCGACGTCGAGATCGGGGGCGACGCGGGCCGGGAGACGCTGGCGCGCATCGAGCACACGTTCGGGCGCATGGAGGCGGTCTGGAAGCCGGTCGGCGCCGAGGAAGGGTTCGAAGTCGTGCGCCGACGGTTGTTCCTGCCGCTCGACGACGAGCCGGCCCGCGACGACGCATGCCGCGCGTTCGACGCGCTGTACCGCGAGCAGGGCGGCGACTTCCCGCCCGAGTGCCGGGAGGCCCGCTATCTGGAGCGGTTGAAGGCGTACTATCCGATCCATCCGGAGGTCTTCGAGCGGCTGTACGGCGACTGGGCCACGCTGGAGCGGTTCCAGCGCACGCGCGGCGTACTGCGCCTGATGGCCGCCGTCATCCACGACCTGTGGGCGCGCAACGACGCGAGCCTGCTGATTCTGCCGGGCGCCGTCGGCCTCGACGCCCCGGCCGTCCGCGACGAGTTGACCCGCCATCTGCCGGAGGGCTGGACGCCGGTCCTGGAGAGCGACGTCGACGGCCCCAACTCCGGCCCGTTCCGCGTCGACGCGGAGAATCCGCGCTTCGGGCAGACGGTGGCGGCGCGCCGCGTGGCGCGCGCGATCTTCCTCGGCAGCGCGCCGCACGTCGCCCGGCAGCAGGTGCGCGGGGTGGAGGACGTGCGCGTGCGCCTCGGCGCCGTGCAGCCGGGCGAACAGGTGGCCGTCTTCAACGACGCCCTGTCGCAACTCTCCGACCGGCTCACCTACCTGTACCGCCAGGACCGGCGCTACTGGTACGACACGCGGCCCAACCTGCGGCGCACCGTCGCCGAGCGCGCGCAGCAGTTCGCCGAGGACGACGTCGAGCGGGAGATCGAACGGCGGGTGCGCGAGGCGGTCCGCCGCGAGCGGGGCGGCTTCCGGGGCGTGCATCCCTGTCCGGCCGCGTCGGCCGACGTGCCGGACGAACCGGCGGTGCGGCTGGTCGTCTTCGGCCCCGGCGCCGCCCACGCGGACCGCGACGCCGACAGCGCCGCCCGGACCGCGGCCCGCGACCTGCTGTCCCGGCGCGGCGACCAGCCCCGCCGACACCAGAACATGCTGGCGTTCCTGGCGCCGGACCGGGAGGTCGTCGCCGGGCTCGAGCACGAGGCGCGGCGTTTCCTGGCCTGGAAGTCGGTGGTCCGCGACCACGAGGCGCTGAACCTCGACGCGCACCAGCGCCGCGAGGCCGCCGCGGGCGAGAAGGCGAGCGACGACACGGTGCGGCTGCGGCTGCACGAGGCGTGGCGCTGGCTGCTCGTGCCGGTCCAGCACGCCGCGGACGGCGGCGTCGGAGGCCTGGAGTGGGACGTCGCGCAGGTCGCGGGCGGCGGCGGAGACTCCCCCGGCGCCCTCGTCTGGCAGCGCATGCGGTCGAACGAGCAGGTTGTCGCCCGGTGGTCGCCGGCGCTGCTGAAGATGGAGCTCGACCGCTGGTTCTGGAAGGACCGCCGACACGTCCCCGTCAAGCAGGTCTGGGACGCGCTGTGCGCGTACTGCTACCTGCCGCGGTTGCTCGACGAGGAGGTGTTCACGGCCTCCATCCGGGCCGGCGTCGAGAGCGGCGAATACTTCGGCTACGCGACGAGCGTTTCGGCGCAGGGCCGCTACAAGGGGTTGGCGTTCGGCTCGCCCGCCGACGTCCACGTCGACGAGGCGGGCGTGCTCGTCAAGCCGGAAGCCGCGCGGGCGCAGATCGAGGCCGAACGGCCGGCGGCCGGGGACGGCGAGACCGGCCCGGCGGCCGGGGGAACCCCGGGGTCGGGTCCGGGGCGCGAGGTCGGCGGCGGAACCGGCGCCGACCGCCCGAAGCCGCGCCCGCCCCGCCGCTTCTTCGGAACGGTCCGGCTCGACCCGCTCCGCGCCAGCCGCGACATGAGCGTCGTGGTCGAGGAAGTCGTGCAGCACCTCAACGCGCTGCCGGGGGCCGACGTGGACGTGTCCGTCGAGATCTCGGCGACCGTCCGGGACGGCGTGAGCGAGACGGTCCGGCGCATCGTCGACGAGAACTGCAAGACGCTCCGGTTCCGCTCGCACGGATTCGAAGAGGAATAGGCGCCGCGCCGATACGAGCCGGGCGGCGTGCGGCGGGCGCGTCCCTTCGACCCGGCGCGGGTCGCCCGGCGACAGCGCCGGTTCCCGCTATTCCGGCCGGTGCGGCAGCAGCTCCCAGTAGAGGTGTCCGCCGGCGAGGTCGCCGTCCTCGTTCTCGCGCGGCCGCCCCCCGAGGCGCAGGACGTCCCCGTCGAGCGCGTAGAGCCGTTCGGCGTCCGTCACCCCGGCGGCCGGCCGCGTCCGGCCTTCCTGGTGGTGGACGACGTACGGCGGGTCCGCGTCCTCGTGGACGGTGAAGCGGCCGAAGTACCCGCCGTAGGTGCGGTACGCCGCCAGCGCCTCTTCCGGCGTCGGGGCGCCGCCGGCGTAGGGCGCGCGTCCCTCGCGGGCCGTCAGGTGCACCATCATGTGGCCGGTCGGCGTGTAGACGATGACCGAGCCGGCGCGGTCCTCGTTCCGCCCGTCCTCGTGCTCGACGAGTTCGCCGCCGCGTTCCGTGTAGCGGTTGGTGTAGAGGAGCCGGCGGTGGCCCAGGAAGCGCCGCGCCTCGTCCGACAGGGGCGCGTCCGGCAGGCGCCGCCAGACGACCTGCCGCGTGGCGTCGCGCTTCATGCCGGTGGGCGACGCCGGGGTGAGGACGAGCCGGTCGCCGTCGAGGTCGTAGTAGCGCTTGGCGTCCACCTCGCCGCCGGGGTCCATCTGTCCGGCGCGGTGGTGGATCAGGAAGCCGCCGTCCTCGTCCTCCTGGACGGAGAAGGGGCCGTAGTACGCGGTGTAGCCCCGCAGCGCCGCCTGCGCTTCTTCCGGCGTCGGGTCGCCGTCGTCGGCGAACGGCTCGCGGCCGAGGGGCATGACGTTGACGGCCATGTAGCCCCGGCCGCTGTAGGTGACGTAGCCCAGCGAGTTGAAGTCGTCCACCGGAACCCACGCGCCGCCATCGTCCTTCACGTTGCGGCCGACGAGCTCGTACGTCCCGACGAGGGGGGCGCGGAGGCTCGCGCCGGCGGCGGCCTCGTCCTCGGCCGCGGGAACGGGCGTCTCGGCGGCGCAGCCGCCCAGCGCGAGGGTCAGACCGGCGACGGCGGCGGCGAGGGCGATTCGCGGATTCCGCATGCTGCTTCTCCTTGCGTTCGCGCGCTGGGCGCAGGTGTGCTCGAACGCCTTTATACACCCTTCCGGGCCTTCCGGCGCGCGGGTCAGGATCCCCCGGCGTACACGGATTCCATCGCGCGGGCCAGCCGGCGGCGCCCGAACCCGGCGGGCGGCTCGACGGCCCGCCCGGGCGCGGCGCGGAGGGCGCCGGCCAGGGCGTCGACGTCGCCCCAGGGCGCCAGCAGCGCGCCTCCCGGGTGCCACTCCCGCACGCCGCCGCCGTCCCAGGCGGCGACCGGCGCGCCCAGCGTCAGGGCCTCCAGCCCGGCGAGGCCGAACGGCTCCTGCCAGCGCGAGGGCATCACGACCACCGCGGCGCGCCGGTAGGCCGCGGAGAGGCGGGCGCGGTCGAGCCAACCCCGCGCGTCGCCGCCCGCGGCCTCGATCCGCGGGCGCAACGGGCCGGCGCCCGCCGCGACGAAGGGCAGGTCCAGACCCGAACGCCGCCACGCGTCGAGGGCGTCGCGGACCCCCTTGGCCTCGACCAGCCGCCCCACGAAGAGGACGCAGGGCGGACCGTCGGCCCGCGCGGCGCGGTCGAGACCGTGGACGGCGGGCCGCACGACGGTGACCCGCGCCGCCGGAACCCCCGCCTGGACCAGCTCGCGCCGCATGTAGGCCGACAGCACGGTCAGCCGCATCCGCTTCAGCGGCTCCAGCCGCTCCGCCGTCAGCCGCAGGGTCTCTTCGAAGTAGTCCCGGTCGTCGAAGCAGCCGGCGCAGACCTCGCGCCCCATGGCGTCGCCGCAGACCCGCCCGTCCGCCGTCCACTTGCCCCGCCCCGGACAGAAGAAGCGGTGGTCCTGGACCGTCGTCACCGCGCCGCGGCGGGCGGCCCACTCCAGCACCGCGGGGTTCACCACGTTGTGCACGTGGACCCGGTCGGGGCGCAGCCGCGCCCGCAGGGGTTCGAGTTCGGCGTCCGCGCGCGTCCGCGCGTCGACGCCCGGCACGACGCGCACCGGGCAGGGCGCGCGCGCCGCGCCGTCGTCGCGGCCCACCGCGAGGTGTTGCTCGTGGCCGTCCGACAGGGCGTCGAGCAGCCCGGCCAGGGCCAGGTCCGCGCCCCCGCGGTCGCTCAGCCGATCCGCGACGTGGAGGATCCGCACGGCCTAGAGCTCGAACCGTTCGAGCGCGCCCGGCGCGTCGCCGATCCGCTCCAGGCAGAGGCGGTCGACGAGGTCGAGCGCCCGCTTCGTCCACTCGTCGGCGGGGTGCTGCCGGCAGACGCGGAAGGCGAGCGCGGCCACGGTGAGCGCGTCCGCGCGCCGATCGCCGCGCCCGTCCCGCGCCTCGGCGCCGAAGCGGTCGAGGAACGTCTCGCAGACCACGCAGGCCGCGCCCGGCAGCCGCTCGCGCGACGCCTCGAGCGTGTTCAGGATCGACGCCGGATCGTCGCCGAACGCCCTGCTCCGGCAGAACGCCTCCATCAGACCGCCGTACGGCTCCAGCGGCGCGTCCCGCACGTGCCGGAAGCAGGCCGCCGCCCGCCGCCGCACCGCGCCGTCGTCGTCGTCGAACAGCGCGGTCAGCGTGGCTTCCGACCACGCGCGGTACTCCGGGACCGCGAGGTTGGCGGCGGCGACGCGCGCCACGCCCAGACGATGCGCGGGTTCGCCGCGCCGGGCCGCGGCGGCCATGTCCGCGGCGCCGCGGTCCTCCCGCTGCGCGCTCATCGCGGCCACCGCGGGGGGCGTCTCGCCGGCCGTCAGCCCCCCGGCGCCGGCGTGCTCCAGGGCGGCCAGCGTGGCCAGACGCGCGCCCGCCTCGCGGACCTCGTCGGCCGGGGACCGCAGCATGCGTTCGAGGAAGGGCCGCACGTCGGGGAAACGGCCGCGCAGGTTGTCGCGGACGAAGCCGCAGACGTCGGGCGCGGCGAGCAGCCGGTCGTCGGAGAGGTCGAGGGCCCGGAACAGCCGCATGCCCAGGGCCGGGTCGTGTCCGGCGACGGCGCGGACCACGCCGGCCGCGCACGCCCGCACGGACGCGTTCGGGTCGCGGACGAGGCGGTCGACGGTGACCCGCAACCGCGGCAGGCAGGAGGCGTCCCGCAGGACGAGGTTCCGCACGGCGCGCGCCGCGCTCCCGCGCGCGGTCTCGACGCCGGCGTCCTCCGCCCGCCACTCCGCCGCGGCGGCGGGGTCCTCGTGCTCGGTGGCCAGCCAGTGGAGCATGCGGACGGCGTCGTTGGGCAGCGGCTCGCGGATGCTCCCGAGCGCCTCGGCGACGGACCGCCCGCAGGGGCCGCGCGCTTCGACGAACGCCTTCCGGCAGACCTCCAGCTTCAGGTCGGCGGGCGCCGCGGCGTTCCGCAGGCCGGCCAGCGCGCGGTCCAGGAAGGCCGGATGCGCGTCCGCGGGCAGCCGCAGGGCGAGCGCGGCGAATCGCTCCGGGTCCAGCGCGGCGCGCGCCTCCAGGCGGCCGGCCAGCTCCCACGGGGCGTCCCGCCCCCCGCCGCGCCACCCGGCGAGCGCGGCCCTCGGCCGCCGCCGCGCGACGGCGTCCAGCCACTGCTCGTCGGTCATCGTCTCGGCGGCGCTCTCGTCGATGGGCGGCGCGGCGGAGTCGACGGCGATCGTCCGCGGTCCGCCCCCGGACGTTCCGAACCGCCGCTCCATGGCCTGCGCCTCGGCGGCCGCGCGGGGGCCGCGCAGCTCGGCGGGGATCGCCGAGAGCAGCGCGAGGCGGGCCCGGCCGGACTGCCGGTAGCGGCGGATCCCGCGTTCGTCGGGAGCGACGTAGTCCAGCAGCACCCGCTCGAGGCGCTCGCGGCTCGCGGCGGCGCAGCGCGGCGCGATCGCCCGGATCGTCTCCGCCGCGTGGCGCCGCGGGTTGTCGGAGAACCCGCACTCGAAGCGCCACGGCTCGTCGCACAGCAGCGCCGCGGCTTCGTCCGCGTAGCGCGCCGCCCCGCCCTCGTAGGCCGCCAGGAGCAGGCGGTTGGCGACGTGCGTGTCGCGGCCGCGCAGCTCGGCCAGGGCGTCCGCCGGCGCGGGGTCCCCGTCCCGCGCCAGCGCGCCGAGCGCCGCGGCCAGCCCGGACAGGCAGGCGTGATCCGCCTCCGGGTGTTCGGCCGCGGCGGTGACGGGCCAGACGGCGTCCCGCCGCGGCGGCGCGGTCCCGGTCAGCGCGGCGTCCGAGAGGTCGAGGACCGGGCCCAGGGCGTGCTCCACGAACGCGCCGGGCGCCTCCCGGGCCGCGCGATCGAAGATCCGCGCCGCGTCGGCGTCGTAGCCCGGCGACTCGTGGCCGCCGACGTCCTCGCGGGCGGAGCGGAGCACGGCCAGACGGCGGCGGAGACGGTGCGCCACGACCTCCGGGACCCATTCCGGGCGCTGCTCGCCCAGGCCGCGGAGCATGCTCCAGAACGTGGCGTCCGGCCCGCCGCGCCCGCGCGCCTCGTCGAGCGCGCCGACGTCGATCAGGCGCAAGAAGAGGTCGAAGAGGCGGCGGCTCGCCTGGGGGGCGGCGCCTTCCATGAAGGAACGCAGCCGCGCCGGCCACGCGCCCCCGGCGTCGGCGTAGGGCTCGAGCAGGCCGGCGACCGCGTCCGGCGCCTGCCGATGGTGCCGTTCGAGGTAGCCCAGGGCCGTCCGGGCCAGCCGTTCGTCGTCCGCGGCGAGCGCGCCTTCGATCACGCCGCGCCGCTCGGCGAACGCGAACCACGACGGCGACTCGAAGAACCGCCGCCAGGCGAGGGCGGACAGCGGGTCCGGCCGGGCCGCACCGTCCGCGGCGGCGCGCAGCGCGGGCGCGATCCACCGTTCCCAGACCGCCCATTCCCGCTCGGTCGGGTCCGGGGCGTCGGCGACCAGCGCCAGGCAGAGGTCCTTGACGTGCGGCCGCACGCCCTCGTCGGCGAGCAGCCGGCCCAGCTCCCGCGCGTACAGCGCCGGGTCGGCGCCGCGCAGGTACGCCAGGGTCTGCCGGATCCGGGCGCGCCGGAACAGGTGCTGCTCCGAGCCCTTCAGCCACGATACCAGCGATTCCCGCCGGTTGAAGAACACGCGCGCGGCGCAGTAGTCGAAGAAGGTCTCGTGCGCGAACCCGCAGCGCCGCCCCGCGAGCGTGATCACGCCCTCGGCCGCCAGGCGCTCCAGCCAAGCGGGGGAGACCTCGTCCAGCCGCTCGACCGGCGCCGTGCGCGTCCGCGCGGACGTCAGCTCGCCGCAGAGGGTCCCGACGGCCGCCATCCACTGGTCCGGCAGCGGCGCCGCCCGCGCCGCCACCGCGCGGCGCTTCGCGTTCCAGTAGCGGTCGAAGAGCGCCGTCGGGGTGCCGAAGGCGGGCACGTTCGGGGCCTCGGCGCCGCTCTCCAGGAAGACGCGCAGGTGCTGAGGAAGCCGCAGGATCTCCAGTTGGACCTCGCCGGCGGACGCCGGGTCGAATCCGGCGTCGGCGAGCGCCCGGAGCACCGCGCCGCGGTCGAGCTCGGGCACGTCGATGCGCGCTTCGCCGCCGGGCAGGAGCCGCCGCAGATGCGGATCGTTCCGCCAGTCGAAGGCGCGGCAGGCCAGGACGGCGTGGATCGCGGCGCGCGGGCGGACTCCGCGGGCCTCGTGGACGAGCCGTTCGGCCAGGCCGCCCGCGTCCGGGCCGCCGGAGGGGCCGGCGGCCGGGTCCACCTGATCGACGAGCAGCACGCCGGTCCGGCCCGCCGCGCGCGCGGCCTCGGCGAGCACCAGCACGGGCGATTCCTCCAGGTCGAGGCGCCGCCCGAGTTCGGCGGTGGTCGCCGCCGTGTCCACGTGGTCGAGGCGGAACGCCAGCACCGGGGTCCCCCGGGCGCGCAGGGCGTCCACCACGCCGGCCGCGCAGGCCGTCTTGCCGGCGCCCGGCCTCCCGGTGAGGACGCTTTCGCCGCCCGCGTCCAGCCGCGCCGCGAGCCGCGCCGCCGGCGCCCGGGGCATCACCCGGCCCCCGATGAAGCCCCGGCGGGCGCCGTCCAGGTAGCGGTCCGTCGCCGCCGCCGCCTGCTCGCCCGCGCGCCCGGGGGCGCGCAGGCGGCGGGGCCGGAACCCGCGCCGGGCGAGCCGCTCGACGAATCCCCGGCGGGTCAGCGCGCCCTGTTCGGCGCCTTGCGCCACGGCCAGCAGGCGCGGGACGACCGCGCCGGCGTCGGCGGCGAAGAGCGCCTGCGCGCCCCATCGCGCCCGCTGTTCGAGGAGCGTCTCGCCGACGGTCCGCACGTCGATCCGCCGGAGCCGGTCCACGGCCGCCGCGGGGTCGCAGATCCAGCGGCGGAGGAGTCCCGCGAACCACTCCCGGCGGACCCGGGTGGTCAGCCAGTCCCGCTCGAACGCCTCCGCCGATTCCGAGCCGGCCGCGGCCGTACAGGGTTCGGAGAGCTCCCGCGCGCCGCTGCCGGACACCAGCACGAAGAGGTCGCCGTTGCCCGCCAGGCGGTCGCCGATCGTCTCCAGCGGACGCCCCGCGCCGGCGTCGAGCGCGCCCGGATTCCACGCGTCGCGCGGGTGTTCGCGCCGCGCGTCGTGGATCTCCCGCCGCGCGTCCGCGGTCACGACCAGCGCGGCCCGCCCGGCGTCGAGCGCCTCGACGCGCAGGGCGTCGGCGGCCCCGTGGAGCAGACGGAGGCACTCCGACAGCGTCCACCAGTGCTCGTAGCGGATCGTGTCCGCGGCCGGTCCGGCGGGTGTCGTCATGGCGCCGGGGGCGCCGGGGGGCGGCGTGGAATCCCGAGCGGGTACACTGGGGGGCGGCCGGCGCCCCGGCCGCCGGATCCGGCTTCGACCGCCTCGTCCGCATCACCCTGACGAACCATGAGACCAACTGTACCGCACGCGCTTCGATTCGCTTCGCCGGGCGGCCTCTGCCGCGCGGCGGCCGCCGCGACCCTGCTCCTCGTCCTCGCCGGCGGCGCCGCGCCGGCGGCCGCGGCCCAGGCCGCCGCGACCACCGGGATCATCCGCGGCACGGTCCGCGACCCGGCCGGCGCGCCGGTTCCGGGGACCGTCATCGTCATCCAGCACCGGGAGACCGATCTGCTGACGACGGTGGAGACCGAGTCGTCCGGGACGTTCGCGCGCGCCCTGCTGCCGCCCGGCGCCTACGACGTGACCGTCGCGCCGGCCGCGGCCGGGTTCGGGACCGAGCGCATCGAGGGCGCCGTCCTGCGCGTCGGCGGGGTGCTCGACCTGGACGTGGCGCTGCGCGTCGTGGCCGCCGAGACGGTGACCGTCGTCAGCGAAGCGCCGCGCGTGGTCGACGTCACCGACGTCACGCGCTCGCAGCGCATCCAGGAGGACGTGGTGGACGCGCTGCCGAGCGACGGGCGCAACTTCCTGAACCTGGCGCTGCTCACGCCCGGCGCGTCGATCTCGCAGGGGCCGGACGGCGACGAGCTGAACATCAGCGGCCAGCGCGGCATCTTCAACAACTTCATCGTCGACGGGGCGGACTTCAACAACCCCTTCTTCGGCGAGCAGCGGGGCGGGCAGCGGCCCGCCTTCACGTTCAACCAGGACGCCATCGAGGACCTGGTGGTGGTCAACCAGGGCGCCCCGGCGGAGTTCGGCCGCTCGGCCGGGGGCTTCGTCAACGTCATCACCAAGTCGGGGACCAACGAGTTCGCCGGCTCGGCCCACTACTTCGGCCAGTGGGACGAGATCGCGGCGCGGTTCCCGGCGGCGCGGGGGGGCGGCAAGCCCGACTTCGGCCGCAACCAGGCCGGCGCGACGCTGGGCGGCCCCGTCGTCCGGGACCGGGCCTTCTTCTTCCTCGCCTGGGATCAGCAGGCGTCCGCGGAGACCAAGCAGGCGACCCGCCGGGTGGTCAACCAGGCCAACCTGGAGCGGCTGGACGCCTTCCTCCGCACGCGCTGGCCGGGGCTGTTCGACGACGAGTTCGGACCCGTCCGGCGCACCGACGACGCGCGGTCGCTGCTCGCCAAGCTGGACCTGAACCTGGACGGCAGCCACCAGGCGTCGTTCAAGTACAACTACACGTGGGCCGAGCAGGTGAACGGCACCTTCGACGTCGACGCCTGGGGAGCGTCGGCCAACGGCATCGAGGGCGACCGGTCGCACGCCTTCAACGGCAGCCTGCGCTCCCTGCTCACCAACGCGCTCTCCAACGAGCTGCGCATCCAGTGGGCGCGCGAGGACCGCCCCCGCTGGTACGGCGGGCCGCTACTGCCCGGGGCGGCCACCCCCGCCCCGTCCCAGTTCGGCCGGCTGGGCGGCCGCCCGTTCCCGGACATCGCCATGGACTTCGCCGACGGGTTCCGGATCGGCTTGCCGTTCTTTCTGCCGATCGACCCCTCGTTCGACACGCGGCTGCAGGTGGTCGACAACGCGTCCCTGGCCTTCGGCGACCATCTCTTCAAGGCGGGGCTGGAGTACAACCGGACGAGCGCCGAGCAGAACTTCCTCGGGTTCGCGAACGGCCGCTACATCTTCGATTCGGTCGACGGCTTCATCGGTTTCGTCGACCACGGCCCCCGCTTCGTCACCTGCAGCGGCGGATCGTCCAGCCCCCTCGGCGTCTGCCCGGAGGGCGAGGACGTCGCCGGCCCCGTCCTCACGTACCTGCAGTCGGCCACCGTGCCCGGCGTGCCGCCGGAGCGGCTCGGGGGGCAGAAGTTCCGCACCCACGAGCTGGCCGCGTTCCTGCAGGACACCTGGCATCCCCACGACCGGGTGACGCTGGACCTCGGGCTCCGCTGGGAGGGGTCCTGGCATCCCAACGTGTTCATCGAGCCGGAGAACACGTTCTTCGCGCCCTACCTCGACGACCCCCGGTTCCCGTCCGACGGCCGCATCCCGGACGACCTGGACAACTTCCAGCCGCGGGCCGGGCTGGCCTGGGACTTCGCCGGCGACGGCCGCACGGTGGTGCGCGCCGCCGCCGGCTCGTACGTGGCGCGCATCCCGATGCTGGTCTTCGCCCAGCACCGCACGACCAACGGCGCCTTCCAGCAGATCCTGTTCCGCAGCAGCGCCGACGCCGGCGTGCTCGGCCCGCCGCCGGCGATCGACGAGCTGATCGACGGCTCGGCCGCGCCGCCGTTCCTGCCGGACGTCCAGGTCGCCGACCGCGACCTGGAGCTGCCGCGCACGTGGTCGTTCAGCGCCGGTCTCGACCGGGACCTGGGGGGCGGCGTGGCCGCCAGCGCCACGTTCATCCAGGCCCGCACCAGTCAGCTCTTCCGCTTCGTCAACCGCAACGACCGGGTCTTCGGCTCGCCGTTCGGCGTCGGCACGCACCCGTCCGGGGGCGGCATCAACGCGCTGACCGTCGCCGAGAGCAGCGCGCGCTCGCGGTACCACGCCCTGATCGCCGGCCTCCGCGGGCGGGGGTCGGTGCGGAACCGGCCGCTCACCTTCGAGGCCCACTACACGCTGGCCTTCGACCGGTCCGACGACGACAACGAGCGCGACCCGTTCACCCTGCGCTACGCGGACGCGAGCAACCTGGGGCCGGAGTACGGCTGGTCGGACCGCGACCGCCGCCACCAGGTGAGCGGCTACCTGCTGGCCACCCTGCCGGGAGACGTGCAACTGAACAACGTCGTCCGCTACCTGTCGGCCTCGCCCGTCTCCGAGCGGTGCGCGGCCCGCGGGCAGCGGGCGGCCCAGCCGTCGGACCGCATCTGCGCGGACGGCACGATCCTGACGCGCAACACGCTGCGCCGGGACAACGCCTTCTTCACGTGGGACGTGCGGGTCTCGCGCCGCTTCGCGCTGGGCGTCCGCGGGATCGTGGTCGAGCCGATCGTGGAGGTCTTCAACCTGACCAACGCCGACAACTACGTCGACAACGCGGTCGGGTCCCTGCTGTTCAACTTCGACGGGACGCTGCGCAGCGGTCTCGGCGACACGCGGCGGGGGCAGGTGGGGCTCAGCGTGCGGTTCTGAAGCGCCGCCCGGCGGCCTCGGCCGGTGCGCGGGGTCCTCTGGTTCGCGCCGGCCAAGTGGTTCCGACGTTCGCGCCCGGCGCGGGATATTTCGAAGTAGCGCTGAGAATCATCATGATATTCTGAAGCGCATGTTCAAGCGGAGCCTCGTCCTTCCCGAGCCCGGGCGGGAGTCCTTCTTTCTGTGGGGACCGCGCCAGACCGGGAAGAGCACGCTCCTGAAGCTGCGCTATCCCGAGGCGCGCCGGATCGACCTGCTGAAGGCGGACGAGTTCCGGCGCTACGCCGTCCATCCCGAGTTCCTGCGCCAGGAGATCGACGCCGAGGGAACGCCGCCCGGGCGGCAGGTCGTCATCGACGAGGTCCAGAAGGTCCCGGCCCTGCTCGACGAAGTGCACTGGCTGATGGAGAACCGCGGCCTGTGCTTCGCGCTGTGCGGATCGAGCGCGCGGAAGGTGCGGCGCGGCGCCGCCAACCTGCTCGGGGGGCGGGCGTTGCGGTACCACCTGCACGGCCTGACGGCGGGCGAGGTCGGCGGCGGCTTCGACCTGACCCGGATGCTGAACCACGGCTACCTGCCGCGGACGTACGAGGCGCGCCGGCCGAACCGCCTGCTCGACGCCTACGTCGCCGACTATCTGCGGGAGGAGGTCGCCGCGGAGGGCCTGGTCCGCAACCTGCCGGCGTTCGCCGGGTTCCTCGACGCGGCGGCGCTCGGCGACGGCGCCCTGGTCAACTGCTCGAACATCGCCCGCGAGTGCGGGGTGTCGGCCAACACCGTGCAGGGGTACTTCCGGATTCTGGAGGACACGCTGCTCGGCCGGAGCCTGCCGGCGTGGCGCAGGCGGCCGAAGCGGCGCACGGTGGGCGCGCCGAAGTTCTACTTCGCGGACGTCGGCGTCGTGAACCGCCTCGCGCGGCGGGGCGCGCTGGCCCCCGGCTCGGAGCTCTACGGCAAGGCGTTCGAGAACTGGGTGTTCCACGAGCTCTCCGCCTTCGTCGACTATCGGGAGCGGGACGAAGGGCTCGCCTACTGGCGGCTGGCCGGGGGCGCCGAGGTCGACTTCGTGCTCGGCGACATGCAGCTCGCTGTCGAGGCGAAGGCTGCCGCCCGGATCGCCGGCCAGCACCTCAAGGGGCTGCGCAGTCTGGTGAAGGATCACCCCGGCGTCGGCCGGCGGGTCGTCGTCTGCCTGGAGCCCCGCCCGCGGCGCACCGAGGACGGCATCGACGTCCTGCCGGCGGAGGTCTTCGCGCGCCGCCTGTGGGAGGGCGGTCTGACGCGGGACGGCGGGTCAGGACATTAAAGCAACAGCGGTATCGGGGGCCTTCCCTCTGGCGGCGCGCCGGATGGCCAGAACCTCTTCGTAGTCCTCGGTGAAGGCGCCGTCCGGCCATGTCTCCATCTCGCCGTTCTCGCGGATGCCGATCTTCTCCAGCAGGGTCCCGTGCCCGGGCTCCGCGTGAATCCAGTAGACCACGACGTGTCCGGCCGGCAGCCGCCCCTCCGCGACCCAGCGCCGCGCGCGGAGCAGGACCATTTCCGAGTGCGTCTCGACGATCAGCGGCCGGGTGGGTCCCGCGAGGTTGTCGAGCAGGAGCTCCGCGACCTCCGCGTGCGCCGCCGGATGGAGCTCGGCCTCCGGATGCTCGATGACGTCGGCGCCGGGGCCGGCCCGGCGCGCCGACAGCGCCGCCGCCGCCACCGGCAGCACGTGGGAAAGTCCGCGGCCGGACTGATCGAGGCGCACGTCGTCGCCCCGGAGCGGCGTTTCGGTCACCAGCTCGAAGTACTTGCCCTGCGCGGCGACGTCGATACGCACGCCGAAGGTCCGGCGGTACCACTCGCGGACCGCCGCCCGCAGGGTGTCGTCCGCGGCCAGGGCCAGCGGCGTGTCGCGTCCGTCCGGCCCGATGCCCGCGGGCGCGTGTTCGGGCGCGGGGAACGGCGACGGCAGAAGACGCCGCGGGCAGCGCAGGTGGCGGACGCCGGCGGCCCACGCCGCGAAGGCATCGAGCCGCGGAGGCGCCCAGTCCGCCAGTTCGCCCGGCCGCGCGGGGAACAATCCTCTCCAGGTCACCGCCCGCGGATCCGGTTTCGCTCCCGGCGGGGAAATCCGATAGTCGGCGTCCTTCTCGAAATCCTGTCTCTCCGCCGCGATTGCGCGATCTCCGCTCGTCAGCCGCCAGTCGGAAATCTGCCGCTCGGACCCGCGTCCCGGCGCCACCACGTTCGTGACGGTGGCCGACAGCGACGATTCCGCGCCGCCGTCCGCCAGGGTGATGGACAGCTCCAGCCGGCCGTGGACGGCGCGGCCCGTCACCAGGTCCTCGAAAGTCTCGCCGTGCCGGACGCCGCCGGATTCCAGGGGAAGCGGCTCCCGCGCGCCGCCCTCCGCGGGAGCCAGACCGCCCGCGAGCAACTGGACCGCCTGGGCCAGCGCCGTCTTGCCGGCGTTGTTGGGTCCCACCAGGATGGTCAGCGGCGCGATCTCCACGTCGACCCGCCGGGCGTACCCCTTGTACCGTTCGAGACCGAATCTTCGGAGTTCCACTGCCCGCACCATGATAACGGCGAAGCGGCTGGCGCCGCGGCGGGCCGGCGGCGGCGCCGACTTCCGGTGTGGCGGCGTCGGTGTCGGCGTCGGCATCCGAACGGCGTTGACAGCGGCGCCGCCCGCCGAATCCGGGCGGCGCCGACTTCCGGCGTGGCGGCGTCGGTGTCCGACGGCATGAAGCGGCCGGCTCCGCGGCGGGCCGGCGGCGGCGCAAGCCGGCGAGGATCCACCAGGAGGGGATTTCCGCGGGGCGCGGTAGCGGTACCATTCCCCGGACGGGCGGCGGTCCCGGGCCGGAGTCGTCCGGCCGGCCGCGGACAGTGCGATGAACCGAACGGAACTGGCGGAGCTGATCCGCAACGGCGAGAGCTCGGGCGTCGAATTCAAGCGCGCCGGCGTGCGGCCGGAACGGCTGGCGCGCGAGCTCGCGGCCCTGCTGAACCACGAGGGCGGACACGTCCTGCTCGGCGTGGAGGACGACGGGGCCGTCACGGGCCTCTCGGACCCGCCGAAACGGACGGAGGAATGGGTGATGGAGGTCGCGCGCGCCCACGTCCGGCCGGCCGCGGTCCCGTGGTGGGAGACGATCGACTGGGACGGCCGGCGGGTCGGCGTCGTCTCGCTGCCGGCCGACGCGCCGGACAAGCCGTACAAGGCGAAGCGCGGGTCGGCGTGGGTGACGCAGGTGCGCGTGGGGACGACGACGCGCGACGCCACCGACGAGGAGGAAGCGCGCCTCTACATGCAGGCGGGGCGCATCCGGTACGACCGGCGGCCGGTCTCCGGGGCTTCCTTCGAGGACCTCGACCTGCGCCGCCTCGTCAACTATTTCCGGGACCTGCGCCGCCAGTACTGTCCGCCGGCCGACGACCGGGAGGCGTGGACGCGCCTGCTCGTCAACTCGGAACTGATGGTCGAGGACCGGGGGCGGGTCATGCCGAGCGCGGCCGGCCTGCTGCTCTTCGGCTCCCGTCCCAACCGCCGCCTGCCGCAGGCGGGGATCGCCGCCGCCGCGTACGCCGGCGCCGAGAAGGACTACGACGCGAAGGCCCGCGCCGCGTTGCGCGGCCCCCTGGTCCCGCTCTATCCGGCCCCGGCGTCCGACTTCGACCGCCCGTATCCCTGGCTGCCGGCGACGTTCTCGGACTACGGCCGGCCGGTCGAATCCGGGGTCATCGAGAGCGCCCTCGACTTCGTGCGCCGCAACACCGAGGTCGCCGCCCGGATCGACGACGCGGGCCGGCGCCGGGAGCGCTGGGACTATCCGCTGGAGACGGTGCGCGAGGCGCTGGTCAACGCCGCGGCGCACCGCGACTACACGATCACGGTGACCGACATCGAGCTGTCGCTCTACGCCGACCGGCTGGAGATCGTCTCGCCGGGCCGTCTGCCCAACACGGTGACCGTCGAGAAGATGCGCACCGGCTGCCGCGCCGCCCGCAACGAGCTGACGCGCGACGTGCTGCGCGACTACCGCTACGTCGAAGGGGGCGGCCTGGGCGTCCCGCGCAAGATCGTCGCCGGCATGCGCGCCCACAACGGCACCGACCCCGACCTGATCGAGGAGGAGCACCGCTTCACGGTCCGGCTGTGGAAGGCGCCGGGCGCGGGGTTGAAGCCGTGACCGGCCGCGAGTGGCGCCGACCCGCGCTGGCAGGGTCACGAGGAGGATGCCGTCACGGGCCGGCCCGACCGGGCGCTCTCCGCCCCTCCGTACCGTTCGCGGCGTCGGCGCGATGCTACAATGCCGTCATGCGTAGCACCGTGCGAATCGACGACGACCTGATGATCGCGCTTGAGGCGCGCGCCCACGCGGAATCCGTTTCCTTGACGCGCGTCATCAACCGCACCCTCCGCGCCGGCCTGGCTCGACCGAGGCCCGATGGCTCGCGCACCCGGCCCTTCGTGCAGAAGACCGTCGCCATGGGGCGGCCGAAGGTCGACCTCGACAAGGCGTTGGCGCTGGCGGCGCGCCTGGAGGACGAGGAAGTGGCGCGCAAGCTGTCCCTCTGCTGACGATAATCGTCGATCCCAACGTCCTGCCGTACGCCGCCCAACCCGACGCGCCTTACCACGACCGGATGGTCGAATATGGGGAAGCGTTCGAGAATCATGACAGGATCCGCCGAATATCCTGGATCGGAAGATCCAACTCGTACAGCCGCCGAGCGCCGACCGTATATCGATCCGGCTCCGTGAAAATCTGCGGCGTCGGATAGACCACCTGTACGTCATATAGCGCCGTTCGAAACAACGCCACCGCGACCGCCTGCATCTTGCTGCCGGTCGGCGCCACGACAAGGCGATCGAACATGCTTCGCTCTCGATATTTTTCGACCAGGATCTTCAATGTTTCACGGTAATCCAGCGTGGACGCTTCATGATCGCACCTTTTTTGCAGTGACGTGAAGATCGGCGAATTCAGCGTTCGGACGGCTTCCGTTCGCCACCGATTTTCCTCAGCCGGAGGCAGGCCGTGAACGAGATCGACGTAGGTCGGTTGCAGCTCCTGAATCAAGTTCGTCAGTTGCGCAGGGTCGAACGATGGAAACGCGATCAGCCGAATCGCCTCTCCAAGCATGGACGTCGACGCCAGTTCCGGCGTTGCCGCGATTTCAAAAATTCCAGAGGACAAGTAGCTCGGCGTCACGCCCGTGCGTCCCCGTTCGTCCTCCCGGAACCGATCTTCCGACGGCGGGTATTCTTCAGCCTCACAATAGATTATCGTCACGTGCGCGGATGGGGCGGACAACAACGCGACCAGCGTTTGTACGATAAGCAGACGTGACATGCCGGAAATATCGACGAAGACGCGATCGAAAGTGCTGGCAAAGCGAGCAAGGTCCTCTCCGGCCCGCGCCGGATTCTCTCGATCGTACAGGAATTCCTCTATCTCGAGCCGCGCACTTCCACCGATGTCACGAATTCTTTCCAACTTGTTTTGCCGATATGACGGACGGTACTTTACCACACCCAGCGAGAAGTTTCTCCGATCGGATCGACTGACTCGAAGCAGCCCTTGAATCGCTCGATCTTCAAAACCCGCGCACACCAACATGCAATCCCCGGTTTCGATGCCAGGAATCTCCGTTGCTCGCAATTCCGGCCAGTCGACGTCCTGCAAATGCTCGGCCGCCGTCGCTATGTGACTCCCGTGCATCGTCTCGGCTCCTCTCAAAACAAGTCGGCCTGATCTCCCCTCGAAGCTCGGTTCTTCCTCTGTTCGCGTCGATGCTGGGCGTCCTCCCTTGATTTCAGTCTCATCTTGTCCTCGAACTTTCGAGGATCGCACAGGAAGCAATCGAGATCGTCATTCTCCAGTTGCAGGGAATCACGTCGACTGAAAGTGAGGCCGAAGTGTGGAATCAAATAGCGGCGAAGATAGAATCGAGGCACTGCCTGGCCGCGTCGGCTCTTTCCCCGCGGGTCCTCGATGAATATGGAGTAGCGCAAGAGTTCCCTGAGAATCTCCGTGGCTTCATCCGACAACCGTAGAGCTTCATATGGCTCGATTCGCGATGCCTGGTGAGGAGGTTTCTCGGGACCGTTGCCTGACGTCTCGTAGCGAAGATATGAACGAGCTACGTTGCCGAACGCGCTGACGACGTCCGCCAAGTGCGAACCCTTTCCGGGCAGAGTGCGAATGGATTCCATGAACTCGCCCGCTGCGGCACGGACCGACTTGTTCTGCGACCGCGGAGGAATTCGTGGCGTTGTGTCCGACGTCGCCAGTGCCCCTCGTCCTCCGTAGTCTTCCACCATCCGTGATACAAGCCTGATCATGTAATAGATGTCTCCGCTGCACATGGCGGCGATGGTCTCGCAGCCGGCGTAATGTCTGTACTCTCCCTCCTGCTTCGGCTTCGGGTTCTGAATAGATCGTGCGGCGGCGTTTTCGTTGCGGGGGCTTGATCCCAGAAGATCTCCAAGAGTTCGTACAGGATATTCCTCGACTTCGCGAAACCGTCGATCGAACAGATCCGTGAGGAACATGGACCGCTGATTGGTTTCATCGGTTATGTAGCGAAGCCCGAGATTCAGCAGACTGAATTCACGAGACTCGACGAATTTCTTGCCGTCGACGTCTTCCCTGGCAAAGGACACGGGACTCTCTGTCGACAACTTGAAAAATACATCGGGGCTGCGAAACATCAGCAGGCGGTTGAGGTTCGCCTGCAGATCGCCGGTGATCTTTGGATCCGAATGCTGGAAGACGTCCCGGAGGTACGTTCGGATGTTCGCCCCTCCCATGAGCACGACGAGATCCGGTTCGTAGCGCGAAATCCATTCCCGGTGAAAGTCGGCGCATTCCCGCAGGTACTTCGGATGCTTCCTGTAGATTCTTCTGTCGTTCTCCGTCGTGCGGCCGTTCCTGGCCAGCGCGAGCACGGCGTTCGTCAGATGGCACGAGCACGGATCGACGCCGGCCTCGTCGACCAGTTTCCGCAGTTCGCGCAGCGTATCTTGCGTTTCCTTCTCGCCGTCTCCGTCCTCGACTTCCTTCCAGTCCCACTCCGTGCCGAAGTCGGTCCCGAAGAACACGATGCGCCGATCCCCGCCCGGCGCGCAGCCGTGGAAGTAGCCTCCCGCTCCGGGGAAGAACCCGGGGCCGCGACGCGGCTCGAAATTGGTCCTGAAGTCATCGCAATCATGCCGCGGCAGATTCGTCACGACGAGCCCCCTTCCCTGCACGTCCTGTCCCGAAGGTCCCCTCCGCGGCGCAAGCTACCACGAGCCGGATACGCCGGCAACGCCTTTTCGGAGAAACGGATCGGGTACGATGACGCCATGGCGGATCGGACGCGGGCGCGCCGCGTCGTCGACGCGGCGCCGGCGGGCCGGCCGTGATCGAGCGCCACTCGTCCCGCCGCCGGCGGCTCGACGCCGGCTTCCTGGCCGAACGGCTCGCCGGGGCGCGGAGCTACGACCGCATCGCCGGCTACTTCTCGTCGTCGATCCTGGAAGTGGCCGGCGAAGCGCTCGAGAGCGTCCGCGGACGGATCCGCGTCGTCTGCAACTCCGCGCTGTCGCGCGCCGACGTCGAGGCCGCGCGGGCCGCGCAGGCCGCGCTGCGCCGCGAATGGTGCGACTCGCGCCCGGAAGAGCTCGGCGACGCCGCCCGGCCGCGGTTCCGGCGGCTGCACGGCCTGTTGCGTTCGGGCAAGCTGGCGGTGCGCGTCCTGCCGGACGAGGTCTTCGGCCTGATCCACGGCAAGGCGGGCGTGGTCACGCGGGCCGGCGGGCGCCGGACCTGCTTCCTCGGCAGCGCCAACGAGACGGCGCGCGCGTTCCGCCTCAACTACGAGCTGCTGTGGGAGGACGATGCGCCGGACGCCGTGGCGTGGGTGCAGGAGGAGTTCGACGCCCTGTGGTCGTCGCCCTTCGCGGTCCCGCTGGCGGAGTTCGTCGTCCGCGACCTCGACCGCCTGGCGCGCCGCGAAGTGATCGGCGGCGTCGCGGACTGGCGGGAGGCGCCGGACCCCGCGCCGGTCGTCGTGGAGGCGCCGGTCTACCGCCGGGACGCCGGCCTGTGGGAGCACCAGAAGCACTTCGTGAAGCTCGCCTTCGACGCCCACCGCGGGCCGCACGGCGCGCGCTTCGTGCTGGCCGACGAGGTGGGCCTCGGCAAGACGCTGCAACTGGCGATGGCGGCGCAACTGATGGCGCTGAGCGGCGAGCGGCCGGTGCTGGTCCTCGCGCCGCGGACGCTGGTCCGGCAGTGGCAGGACGAGCTCGATGCGCGGCTCGGCATGCCCTCGGCGGTCTGGACCGGGCGGCAGTGGGTGGACGAACGCGGCGTCGAGCACCCGGGCGCCGGCCCGGCGTCGGTCCGCCGCTGTCCGCGCCGCGTGGGGATCGTCTCCACCGGCCTGATCACCAGCGGCTCGGAGGCGGCGGAGCTGCTGGCGGGCCTGCGCTTCGAGTGCGTGATCCTCGACGAGGCGCACCGCGCGCGCCGCCGGAACCTGGACGCCGAGCGGCCCTACGCGCCGGCGCGGCCCAACAACCTGCTGCGGTTCCTGCAGGAGGTCGCGCCGCGCACGAAGAGCCTGCTGCTCGCCACGGCGACGCCGGCGCAGTTGCATCCGGTCGAGGCGCACGACCTGCTCGACGCGCTCGCCCGCGGCTCCGACGCCGTGCTCGGCGGCCCCGGCAGCCGCTGGCGCGACGCCCGGCCGGCGCTGGACCTGGTGCTCGGCCGGACGCCCCCGCCGTCCGCGTTCGACGAGCGCTGGGACTGGCTGCGCAACCCCTTCCCGCCGCGCTCGGAGGGGCGGGACTTCGAGATCCTGCGGCGGACGCTGGCGCTTCCGGACGCCGCCGCGCATGCGCCGGGGCGGGCCGCGGACCGGTTGCGCGCCCCCGACCGGCAGCGTATCGAGGACGGCTTCCCGCGTTTCGTCGAGCGGCACAATCCCTGGGTCCGGACTATCGTCCTGCGGACCCGCGGCCAGCTCGAACGGACCATCGACCCGGAGACGGGCGCGCCCTGCCTCGCCCCGGTCCGCGTGCGGCTGCACGGCGAGTCGGACGCCGACGCCCTCCGCCTGCCGCCGTTCCTGCAGGACGCCTACGGCCTGGCGGAGCGGTTCTGCGCGCTGCTCGCCGAGCGGGCGAACGCGGGGTTCTTCCGCACGCTGCTGCTGCGCCGCATGGGCAGCACGATGTACGCGGGGAGACGGACCGTGGAGCGGCTCCTGCGCGGCGGCGGCCCGCGCGGCGCCGCGGGCGGCGGCCGCCGGTGGAGCCGCGCGGACGGGCGGGCCGGGCCGCGCGGCGGCGCGCTCATCGACGATCTCGGCGGACAGGCGGCGGAGGACGGGGCGATGGCCGGCGCGGGGGACGCCCCGGCGCCGGAGGAAGGCCGGGCGCTGGCGGGGGACGCTTCTGCGCCGGACGAAGGCGGGCCGCTGGCGGGGGACGAGGTGCCGGCGGAGCACGAGGACGAGGTTCTGGCCGAGGAGGAGGACGAGGCGGCGGAGGATGAAGCGGCGGAGGACGAGGCGGCGGAGGGCGAAGATCGGTCCGCCGCGTGGCGCGCGCTGACCGGCCCGGAGCGCGACGTCCTGCTGCGCCTGCGCCGCGCCCTGTCCGCCGAACGCGGGTTGGACCCGAAGTACGCCGCGGTCCGGCGGCTCCTCGTCGAGGAGGACTGGCTGCGCCGCGGCTGCATCGTCTTCAGCCAGTACTTCGATTCGGTGCGCTGGCTCGCCGGCCGGCTCTCGATCGACCTGCCGGACGAGCCGGTCGGCCTCTACGCCGGCGCGAACCGCTCCGGCGTGCTGCGGGGCGGCGCGTTCACGGCCTGCCGCCGCGACGCGCTGCAGGACGCCGTGCGGCGGGGCGAAACGCGGCTGCTGCTCGGCACCGACGCGGCGTCGGAGGGCTTGAACCTCCAGCGGCTCGGCGCGCTCGTCAACCTGGACCTGCCCTGGAACCCGTCGCGGCTGGAACAGCGCAAGGGCCGCATCCAGCGCATCGGACAGGTCCGCTCCGAGGTCGACGTCTGCAACCTGCGCTACGCCGGCTCGGTCGAGGATCGGGTGCGCCGGCTCCTCTCCGAGCGTCTGGAGAACGTCGCCCGGCTCTTCGGCCAGTTGCCGGACACGCTCGAGGACGCGTGGGTGCAGGTGGCGCTCGGCCGCGTCGAGGACGCGAAGCGCACCATCGACGCCGTGCCGGACCGGCACCCGTTCGTCCTCCGCCACCGCGAGGTCCGGCCGGTGGACTGGGAGTCGTGCGCCCGCGTCCTCGACGCCGACGCGAAGCGCCGGGCGCTCGCCCGCGGGTGGGACGGGCGGTGAAATCGCGGCGCCGGCCTCGGCTCCAGGAGTGCGCGCCGTTCTACGGCGCAGACCCCGCCCACCAAGCGTCGCCTTGCGGCTCTGCTCGGCGCCCAACCGGTCCCGCGGGAGTCCGCCCCGTTCTACGGCGCAGACTCCTAGGCCGCCCCGCCGCGGAGGTCCAGGTAGCGGCGGCCGGCGACGACCATCGCGCCGAGGCCCAGCCACGTGGCCGCGAGCCAGAACAGCCCCCCGACCCAGGGGACGGCGAACAGCAGGTAGAGGAGCACGACGCCGAGCGCCATCGCCGCGTACGGCGAAGCGCCCGGACGTCCGGCCAGGCCGAGCAGCCGGTCTCCGATCCAGACCGCGGCCGGGAGCTTGGCCGCGTACAGGGCGAGACCGTACAGCAGGAAGGCGGCGAGGCCGATCGGCAGTCCCACCAGCGTCGCCGCCGCGATCGCCGCCGCCACCGGGACCAGCAGGAAGGCGGCGAATCCGAGCAGCGCGCCGAGCGTGGTCTGCTCGGCGATGGACGCGGCCAGTCGCTGCACGGCGGGCCGGAACAGTCTCACGGCGACGACGCCGGTGAGCAGCGCCGCCAGCATCCGCCAGAACCAGAGCAGGACGCCCCACGTCCTCCGGCGCTCCCCGCGCTCGCGGGGCGGCGGGGCGTAGCGCACGGCGCCGTCCACCCGGGCCGCCGCCTCGGGACCCAGGGGCGTCCGCCCACGGTATTCGAGGTCTCCGGTGATGCGGGCGCCGGGGGTCAGGTCCAGGCGGTCCGCGCGGACGTTGGCGTCGCCGTGCACCGTGCCGCGCACGACGACGTCCCCGCCCGCTATCCGGGCGCCGTTCCCGACCGTGCCGTCGATCTCCACGAGGCTGGCGGCGGCCACGACGCGGCCCGCGATCCGCGCGTTCCCGGTCAGGACCAACTCCTCCACCACCGCCATCAGATCGCCGTCTATCGGCGCGTCCACGTCGAGCCGCTGCGCGAAGACGCGGGTGGAGTCCCCGATCGGGCCCCGCAGGTCGACCGTGCTGGCCGCCGCGAACAGGTCCCCGCCGACCTGGCCGTCGACGCGGATCCGGCGGGACGCGGCCGCCAGGTCGCCGTTCAGCCGGCCGGCGACCCGAACCGCTTCCCCGGCGGTGTAGAGGTCGCCCTCGCGCACCTCGCCGGCCGCTATCGTCACCGCGCCGCCGGTCTGCAACTCCTGCGCGGCCGCCGACGCCGGCGCGCCGGCGAACGCCAGGACGAGACTCCACGCGGTCGATCCCCTGCGAACCATTCCTTGCTCCTCCCCGCGGCTCAGCGCACCCGCGCCAGCACCAGCGTCACGTCGTCGTGGGCCGCCGCCGGCCCGCTCCAGTCGAGCAGGGCGTCGAGCACGGCCTGCAGGGCCGCGTCGAGGGGGCCGCCCCGGCAGGTCCGCAGCAGCGCGGCCAGCCGGTCCTCCCCGAACTCCTCGCCGTCGGGCGCGGGCGCCTCGGTCACGCCGTCGGTGAACAGCGCCAGCAGGTCGCCCGGCTCCATGGCCAGGGCGCCCGTGTCGTAGGTCACCCCCTCGAACAGCCCGATCGGGACGCCGCCCTCCCGGCAGCGCAGCGTCCGCTCGCCCCGGATGACGAGGGCCGGCAGGTGCCCGGCGTTGCTGTAGGTCAGCCGGCGGGCGCCCGGATCGAAGTCGGCGAGAAACGCCGTCGCGTAGCGCGCCGTCGGCGAGGAGCCGCACAGCGCGTCGTTCAGCCGCTCGTGGAGCTGCCCCGGGTCCGCGGCGGTGGGGAACAGGCTGCGCACCGAGGCCTGCAGGCTGGCCATGAGCAGGGCGGCCGGGACGCCCTTGCCGGAGACGTCCGCGATGACGAACCCCGGGCGGCCGTCGGCGCGCCGCAGGTAGTCGTAGTAGTCGCCGCCCACGGCGACCGCCGGCCGGCAGACGCCGGCCAGCTCCAGCCCCTCGAACCGGGGCGCGGCGCGGGGCAGCAGCTCGCGCTGGACCTCGCGGGCGACGTTCATCTCGCGCTCCAGCGCGTCCCGTTCGCGCCGGACGTCGTAGGACGCCTCGATCTGGCGGCGCATCCGATCGTAGGTGCCGAGGCCCGCCGCGACCAACGCGGCGAGCAGCGCGTTGAGCGCGACGACCAGCAGCACGATGCGCAACTGCGCGAGCGCGAAGAACGGATCGGTCAGGAAGACCATGACCGAGCCGAAGACGGCGCCGGCCAGCACGACGGCCGAAACGAGCGTCAGGCGCAACGCCCCGGGCAGCCGCGCCAGCAACGGCGAGACGTGGCGGACCGAGACGTACGCGCTGAAGCCCACGACCACCGCGGAGAGGACGCTCCCCCACGCGACGGGAAGGAAATCGACGCCGGCGCCGAACGAGATCCCGGCCGCGACCACGACGCCGACGGCCAGCCAGGCCGCCGTCCAGCCGAGCAGGAAGTTGCCGCCCGGCGCGGCCGGCGCGGCGGCGGCGCGCGGCGCGCGGGGAGCGGCGTCCAGCACGGGGGCCGCGATGGCCGCGGAGGTCATGATCGTTCCCGGAGTCTTCGGCCCCGCCACGAGGAATCAGGCCGCCGGCGGCGTGTCGGCGACGGGTGCAAGAGGATACCGCGCCGCCGAGCCGATGCGGAAACCGCCGGCGGCGGCGACCCGCCCGGGCGCCCGACCGGTCCGGCGGGCGTCCGCGCGGTTCTACGGCGCGGACGCCCGCCGGCCGATAAGCGGCGTGGATGCCCAGGATCCGGCGGCCGGTCTTCGCGGGGAGACGCGACGCGGCGAGTCGGGCGGCGGCGAGTCGGGCGGCGGCCGCCGTCCCGGCCGCGATCTGCCTCGCCGCCGCGGCCTGCGGACCCGGGCTGGCGGGCGCGCCGGTGCCGCGGCCGTTCCCCTCTCCCTCCCGGATCGCGATCGAGGACGGCGCCCGTCCGGCCGGGGCCGTGCCGGGGAGCGGCGCCGACTTCCTCCGCTACCTGGAGATGCTGGAAGAGGTCGAGACCGGCGGAGACTGTTTCGCCCGCCCCGCCGGCAGCTCGGCCCTCGGCTGCTACCAGATGACCCGCGCCGCGCTGCGGGACGCCGGGCTCAAGGACGCCGCGGGCGACTGGCTGGACAACCCCTGGGGCATCGACTCCGACGACGAGTTCCAGGGCAACCGCCCCGCGCAGGCGGACGCCATGCTGCGCTACACGACCGCCAACTGGCTGCGGCTGGAGCCTTGCGTGCGGGACCTGATCGGCGCCACCGTCGGCGGGGTCGCGCTGGACCACGGCGCCCTCGTGGCGGGAGCGCACCTGCTGGGCCCGACCGGACTGGTCCGCTTCGTCCGCTGCGGCCTGCACGCGCGCTGCCTTCCGCCGCCCGCGGCGAAGCTGAACGGCGGCGGGCAGAGGCTCCGCGCGGACGCCCTGCGGCGCATGCGCGCCGCGCAGGGGCTGCGCATCCTGAAGTCGCCGGGCGCCGCGGGCGCCCGGTGCAGACTCCCGACCTGACGGCGCGCCCTCGACCGCCGCGACCGGCCGCCGCGGGCGAAACCGACGTGCGCGCGAGCGTCACCCGGCGCGCCGCCGGCCCGAACGCCCGGGCGAACCGTAGCGCCGAAAACGGCGGGCGGAGCGAAACGGCGGGCGGGCGGAACGCAGCGCCGCGGGACGGTGGACCGGCGCCGGCCCGCGGCGTCAGCCGCGCGCGACGATGCGTCCCGCCGCCCCCGTCATCCGAGCGCGCGCTCGAACAGCGCGAGCAGACGGCTCCACGCCCGCTCCGCCTGCGCCTCGTCGTAGACCTGCGTATCCGGCGGGCACCAGCCGTGCAGCGCGCCCTCGTACACCTCGATCTCCGCCGGCAACCCGGCCTCGGCGAAGGCTTCGCGCAGCACGTTCTTCGCCTCGGGCTCGTTCTCGTCGTCGTTCTCGGCGATCGCGAACAGGTAGTGCGCCGTCATTCGCGGCACGAGCAGGTGCGGGCTGTCCGGCTGATCGGTCACCAGACCGCCGCCGTGGAACGACGCCCCGGCGCCGATCCGCTCCGGCAGGGCGGCCGCCGTGCGCATCGTGATGGGCCCGCCCATGCAGTAGCCCATCGTCCCCATCTTCCGGCCGCTGTCCACCGACGGCTGGCCGTCGAGGAAGCCCACGAACGCCGTGGCGTCGCGCACGTGGGTCTCGGGGTTCAGCGTCGACATCAGCGGCCGGACCGTGGCGGCCACCTCCGAGAAGATCGTCGAGTCCACGACGGGCGCCCGCTGCGAGCGGTAGTACTGGTTGACCACCAGCACCGAGTAGCCGGACTCGGCCAGCCGCCGGGCCATCTGCCGCTTCGCGGGCCGCAGGCCGAAGGCGTCGGGCCAGATCAGCACCCCGGGGTGGGCCCCGCTCGCCGGATGCACGAAGTAGCTGTCGGCGACGCCGTCGGGGGTCGGGACGTCGATCTCGGACTCGGTGACGTCCTGGGCGTTCGCCGGACGGGGCAACAGCATCGCGAGCCCCGCTCCCGCCGATACGGCCCCGAACTGCCGCCGGGTCATCTCTCTCGCGCGCCGGTAGCGGGCGCCGTCGGCGCCGGTCCTCTCATCGCACATGGTCTGCCTCCTCGCTGGAATCCCTCGTCGGGGTACGGCGCGGATCCGCGCCGCCGGCTTCGATTCTAGTGGAATCCGGCCTTCGACGAACCGCGGCCGCGGCGGTCAACGAATCGCCTCGGGTCCGAACGCGTCGGGCAGCAGCTCGCCGAGCGTGTGCCGCGCGTTGATCCGCAGGTCCGCCCCGCCGGCCTCGTACAAAAGCTGCCGGCAGCGTCCGCAGGGATTGCCGGCCGGCAGGTCGTCGAGGTCCCTTCCCGCGACCACGGCCACCGCCACGAGTCTGCCTCCGCCGCCGGCGTGCAGCGCCGCGACCAGGGAGCATTCCGCGCACAGGGTCAGCCCGTAGGAGGCGTTCTCGACGTTGCAGCCCTCGACGACGCGGCCGTCGTCGACGAGCCCGGCCGCCCCGACGTGGTACCCGGAATAGGGAGCGTAGGCGTTGCGCGCCACGGCCCGGGCGCGCTCGAACAGGTGGTTCCAGTCCGGGGACGCGTCGCGCATCGCGCCGGTTCCCGCCGCGGCGGGACAGGGTCCGGCGCCCGGGAACGGGTCCGGGCGCCGGACGGGACAGGCTCCCGCCTACTTCGCGGCCGCCGCGGCCGCTTCGTCGGCCCGCGCGCCGGTGAGCATCGTCTCCATCGAGTAGTTGCCCTCGTGGCAGGCGTACTCGAACAGCGGCAGGTCGCTGCGCACCATCGGCAGGTTCACCGTCCACGGCGCGACCCAGGTGTCGGAGTCGGTCACGGTGTACTCGTACTCGAGGGTGTCGCCGTCGACGCGGGTGAACCGCTCTTCCAGGCGCATCTCCGCGCTCGCCCCCCGCCAGTTGCGGTCGACGTCGAAGTTGGCGGTCTCGACCACCAGCGTGTCGCCCTCCCAGCGGCCGCGGGAGACGCCCGACCACTGCGCGAGGCTGGCGTCGTCGATTTCCGCGCGTCCGTCGAGCGGCACCACGCGCACCGTGTGGACCATCTCGGTGAGCAGCACGATCTCGTCCGGGGTCTGGAAGATCTGCACGTTCTGGTTGTAGCCGCCCGGGGTGATCGGCGGGCCGGCGTTGAAGCCCATCAGGCAGCGGTCGGCGTTGCTGAAGTCGGTGTACGAATCCTGGATCCGATCGCTGAACGAGCCGCGGCCGTCCGCCCGGCGCGCCTGTCCGGCCTCGGTCATCTCCGGCAGCCGGCCGTTCGGCGGATCGACGATCAGCGACGTGCGCCGCGTGCCGACGACGCGCGTGCCGCGGTCCATCCAGAAGTTGTTGTAGCCGCCGACGCTGCCGCCCGCCTCGGTGCGGCGGGCGTCCGCCTCCCACAGCTCGATGTCGCGGTTGACGGCGGCCTGCTCGCGCTGCACCGCTTCCTCTTCGGTCAGGAACTCCTTGTCGCCCAGATCCTCGGGCCGCTCCATCGGCGTGATGGTCCGGAAGTCCCAGACCCCCTGCAGATCCGGCGCGCCCCAGGCGGTCCGCGGCGCGTCGTCCTGCGCCAGGGCCAGGCCCGGCAGCACCAGCAGTCCGGCCAGCGCGATGAGCGCCGGCCCCGTCGTCGATCGTCCACCTGTCATCGCAAGACCTCCACAGTCGATACGGGTTCCGCGTCCGATCGCCTACGATAGCACGAGCGGACGCCGCGGGGCGCCGGATTCGCACGCGGCGGGCGTCGGAGCCGGCCGGCCGACTGGCGGACAGCAGACGGGAGATGACGATGACCGAGCAACGGATCGAGGCCGCCACGATCGCCGGGGTCGCCGCGATCATGGCCCTCGTCTACGTGTTCATGACGCCGTACAACCGCATCGCGGGGATCCGCATCGGCGGGGTCGAGACCTCTCCGCCGGCCGACTGGCGCACGGTCGACGACGAGCGCGTGATCCAGCTCAAGACCGGCGGCTTCCCCCCGTTCGTGGTCAACGTCGTCTACGCGGGCGCCGAGGACGGGATCATCACGGCCACCCGGCCCGACGGCGGCTACTGGGCGCGGCGGGCGCGGGAGAACCCCGACGGCTGGCTGCGGATCGGCGACGCCGCCTACGCCATGCGCGCGGCCGAGATCCTCGGCGACGACCGCCTGCCCCTGCTCGAAGCCTACGGCGAGAAGAACGGCATGCCCATGGACGCGGGCCCGTCCGGCGGCATGCTCCGGGGCCAGGCCGAGCCGCTCCGGACCTGGGAGGTCTTCTTCTGGACGCCGCGGTGAACGGCCGCGCCGACGGCGGGGCGGCCCCGGTCGCGGCTGCCGACAGCGGCGATCCGGGCGCGCGCGGGGCCGGTTCCGGCCCCGCGGTGGCGGTCACCGGGGCCAACAGCGCCGCCGGCAGGGCGCTGCTGGCGCGGATCGCCGGGCAGGACACCGTGCGGGCGGTGGCCGTCGTGCGCCGGGAAGCGGCGCTGGAAGACCTTCCCCGCTCGCCGCGCATCACGGCGCGCGCCGTCCCGTACGAGCAGTCCGAACGACTCGCCGAGACGCTCGCCGGGGCCGGCTGCGCCGTGCACCTGGCGGGCATCCTCTTCGAGAGCCGGACGTCGAACTACCGGACCGGCAACGTCGAGAGCACGCGGGCGCTGGTCGCCGCGGCGCGGGCGGCGGGGGTGCGCCACGTCGTGCTCGTCAGCTCGCTGGGGGCGGACCCGCGCTCGTCGAACGGCTACTTCCGGTCCAAGGGCGAGGCGGAGCGGATCGTCGCCGATTCCGGTCTCGACGCGACGATCATCCGCACGCCGCTGTTGCTGGGCCCGGACACCGCCGGTGGGCGCGCGCTGCTCCGCGCCGCCGCCGGCGCGTCGGTCCGCGTCCTGGGGGGCGGGTCGCACCGGCAGCGCCCTCTCGACGTCGACGACCTGTGCCGCGCCATCCTGGGACACTGCCGGGAGGCGGGCTCCGGAGTACGGGTCCTCGACCTGGCCGGGCCGACCCTGCTCACCCAGCGCGAGCTCCTGCAGCGGACCGCGCGCCTGCTCGGTCACGATCTGGCGGTCCGCTCGACGCCGGTGTGGCTGGCGAGGATCGGGGCCGGACTGGCCGGGCTGGTCCGCGCCGGCGGCCTGACGCCGGCGGTGATCGAGGTCATCACGTCCGACGAATCGCGGTATCCCGTCGACCGCGCGGCGGCCGCCGCCCTCACCCCGTTGTCCGACACGCTGTCCCGGCTGTGCGGGACCCGATCGCCATGAACGCAGCCCCCGTCGAAACGCCGCCCCCCGGCGGTTCCGCTTCCGGCGACGCCGCCCCGGCCGCGCCCCCCGGCCGCGGCCTAGCCGGACGCCTGGGGTTCCTGGCCCTGAGCATCGCCTGCTTCGCCTGGCTCCTCTTCCGGCTGAACGGCGCGGCGGCCCGCGAAGGACTCTCGCTGGCCGCCTACATGACGGACGTCTTCGCCAACGTCGAGTGGGTCTCCTGGATCGCGCTGATGATCGCCTACTCGGGCTTCTACTTCTGCATCGACACCCTGGTCGTGACCCGGGCCCTCGCCTGGTTCGTCGCGCCCGTCCGCTACCGCGACATCCTGCCGATCCGCGCGAGCGCCTACGTCCTCTCGATCTTCAACGAACAGATCGGCAAGGGCGCCATGGCCTGGTACCTGAACCGGCGCCACCGGATCCCGGGCCGGGAGGTGGGCTCGGTCATGCTGTTCGTGATGTTCTGCGAGGTGTTCTACCTGCTGTTCTGGGCGACGGTAGGCTTCTCCTTCAGCGGCGGCTCGCTGCCCCCGGCGTTCGCCCTCGTCCCCTGGCTCGCGGCCGGCGCCGGGCTGGTCTTCGCCGCCTGGGTGCTGTACTTCCGCGGGCGGCTGTGGCCGGGCGGCGGGCTGCGCCACAAGCGGATCCTGCACGCCTTCCGAACCGCCACCGTTCGGCACTACGTCCTGTTCGTGGCGTTGCGCTCGCCGGCGCTGCTGGCCGCGGTGGTCGTCTACACGGTGGCGTTGCGGCTGTTCGGCGTCGAGGCGTCCTTCCTGTCGCTGCTCGGCTACCTGCCGGTGGTCTTCTTCGCCGCCGCCGTGCCGACCCCGATGCGGGCCGCGGCCATCACGTTCTGGGTGATCCTGTTTCCCGAAAACGAAGGCCAGATGGCCGCGTTCGGTTTCGTGCAGCACAACTTCTTCATCCTGTTCAACGCCCTGATCGGGGTGGCGTTCCTGCCGCGGGCGCAACGGGAGCTCTTCGGGTAGCGTCGGCGGCGACCAGAGGGACGTTCCGCGGCCGGCGACGTCGGCGACGGCTCTTCGAGCAGCGCCGGCTTCCGGGCCGCCGGGAATCCGAATCAGCGGCAATCCGAAACGAGCATCCGATGCCGAACGCCGCCCACCTGCTCACCGGCCTGCGCCTCGCGCTGGCCCCGCCGCTGGCGGTCGCCTTTGCGCGGCCGGACTTCCTGAGCGCCGGCGTGGTCGCCCTGCTGCTGGCCGCGGCCATCGCCAGCGACGCCCTCGACGGGCCGGCCGCCCGGCGTTACGGCGCCGCCTCGGCCGGTGGAAGGCTCTTCGACCACGCCACCGACTGCCTGTTCGTGACCGCCGGGCTCGGCGGCGCCGCCTGGGCCGGCGCGATCCCCGCGGCGCTGCCCTTCCTGATCGCGGCCGCCTTCAGCCAGTACGTGATCGATTCCTGCTGGCTCCGGCGCGGAAAACAGCTTCGCATGAGCGCCATCGGACGCTGGAACGGCATCGGCTACTTCGTCCCGCTGGTCGTTCTGGCGGCCGCGCGGCTGGAGACGGTTCCCGCCCTGACGCCCCTGCTGAACGCGGCCGCCCGCGCCGCCGCGTGGGTGCTCGTCGCCTCGACGCTGGTCTCGATGGCCGACCGCGCGGCCGCCGTCCGCCGGAAGCGCGGTCGGTCACCGATTACCCGGTCGAAATCGACGGACGGAAAGCGAACCGCCGAAAGGCCCACCGCGTAGCAGGTGGTCCGGGAGGTGACGAAAGCCTGGCGCCGGCACGATCATCCGTGCGTCAAATTGCGGGCGCGCCGCGGATCAGCTCGCCGGCACGGCCTCCATCAGCAGGGCCAGCGCGCGCCGGAGCGCCTGCCCGCCTGCCCGCGCGCCGCGGTAGTGCCCCTGGCGGACGACGACCAGGTCGTGGGAGGGGATGATCAGGGTCGTCTGGCCGCCCGCCCCGGACATGTAGTACGCCTCGCGCGGGACGGGGAACGCGCCGGTCCCGTTGATCCAGAAGAAGCCGCCGTAGATCGGCCGGCCGTCGGCCTCCCAGGCCGGCGCCACGGTGCTGACGAAGTCGACGAAGCCCTCCGGAAGGATCCGCTCGCCGTTCCAGACGCCGTCCTGCAGGTACAGGTTGCCGAGCCGCGCCCAGTCGCGGGCCGGGGCCAGCTCGTAGCCCTGCAGCAGGTAGTTGCCGTAGGGGTCGGTCTCCAGCACGAATCCGCGGGCGCCGATCCGGTCGAAGAGCGCGCGCTGCGGGAACGACAGGTACTCGCCGCCGCGGCCCTCGACGCCGAGCCGGACCAGGTAGTTGGTCAGCACGGGGTCGGAGTTGCGGTAGCGCCCGATGGTGTTCGGCGGCCACTGCGGCGGCCGGGTCGCCGCCCACTCGAAGGAGTTCGCCGAGCCCGTGTAGACGTACAGGTGGTCGGGGTAGCCGAGCGACGGGTCGAGGTCCGGATCGGCGACGCCGCGGAACCGGAGGCCGCTCGACATGCGCAGGATGTCCGCGATGCGGATCCGTCGGCGCGGGTCCCCGGGCGTCTGCCACTCCGGCACGGGGGCCGGCTGGTAGAGGTCGTAGACGCCCTGCTGGATCAGCACGCCCATCAGGGTCGCGGTCAGGCTCTTCCCCATCGACCAGCTCTCGAGCGGCGTGCGCGGGGTGACGCCGGGGCCGTAGCGCTCGCCGACGATGCGTCCCTCGTGGGTCACGACGAACGCGGCGGTCAGCCCCTCGGCCGGCTCGAAGGCGGCGTCGACCGCCTGCCGGAGCTTGTCCGCGTCGAGCTCGGCGGGCAGCGGCGCGTCGGGCAGCACGTCTCCCATCGGCCAGGGCGTGACCGCCGGGTCCGGCAGCGCGCTACGGACGTCGATCGGCTCGAAGAAGACGTCCTCTTCGCCGGGCGGCAGGGTGACGCAGCCGTGGTCGCCGTTCAGCTTCGCGGTGCGGACTACGCCGTTCGGCAGGGTCAGGTGGACGCGCCGCCCGTCGCGGTCGACCTCGCGCTTCGTGACGTGGCGCCGGTGCTCGTAGGGGCCGCTGAAGAAGCCGACGTTCTCGGCCGCGAAGTCCGGGTCGAGGCCGGTGACGAAGACGGCCGAGCAGAGCGTCTTGGCGAAGCCGGAGACGTGGTGCGAGAGCGGGTCGCCGGGCGGCGCGACGTACTCCGTGTCGAGTTCCGCCGCGGCGGCGCGGGCGAGCATCGCCGACCGCGGGTCCTCCTGCCAGCCCTCGGCCGGCGCCGCGGCCAGGGCGCTCCACGCCAGGACGAGACCGATCAGCCCCGGCAGCGCGAAGAGCCGCGCCTCGCCCCTTTGCACGGACGCTCGATGCTTCGATTCCATGGTGTTCGCCTCCCCCTTCGCGGCGTCTGCCGCAACGGCCCGCACCGATCCCCGGCCGGACGGGGCCGGACGCGACTCCGCGCGGCCGCCCGTCCTCCCGCGCCCGACAACTGTAGCGTGCGCGCCGCCCCGAGTCACGAAGATCGACTCCCGGACGCGCCGGCCGGGAAGAACCGCCGGCCTGCTTGCGATCCGGCCCGCCGCCCGCGGTCCCGGCCGCCGCCGGTGCGCTCCCGGGCCGCGCGGCCCACGCGGCGCCCGGTGCTACAATGCGGATCGTTCGACGAGCCTTCATTCCGAGGAGTTGCCATGCCGCCAGCACGCCGCGTCCACCGGACGTTCGCCGCCGTCCTCGCGCTCACGTTCGGCCTCTCCGCCGCGGCCGGCGCCCAGGTGCTGGACGCTCCCGACCCCGCCCAGATGGAGGACGCCCCGGATCTCGGCTACCGGCCCGTCCCGCACGGGCTGCAGATTCCCGACGGCCTCGAGATGGGCGCGCCGTCCAGCGTCGGCTGGACGTCCACGAACCACATCCTGGTGTTCAACCGCGGGCCGAACCCGCTGATGGAGTTCGAGCCGGACGGCGCCTTCGTCCGCTCCTGGGGCCAGGGCCAGTACGACCGGCCGCACGGCATGCGCATCGATTCCGAGGGCCACATCTGGACGACCGACGTCAACGCCGACACGGTGCGCAAGATGAACCCGGAGGGCGAGGTCCTGCTGACCATCGATCCCGACGACACGCCGTTGATGAACGAGCCTACCGACCTCGCCGTCGGCCTCGATGGCGAGATCTTCGTGCTCGTGGGCCACGGGCGCGGCGAGCCGCACGTGCTGAAGTTCGACCCCGAGGGCGGGCTGCTGAAGTCGTGGGGCGAGCAGGGGACCGGTCCCGGCCAGTTCGACACGCCGCACTCGGTCGTCGTCGACGCCGAGGGGCTGGTCTACGTCGCCGACCGCCAGAACCGGCGCATCCAGATCTTCGACGGCGAGGGCGCCTACGTGAAGGAATGGGCCTACAAGGGGCTTCCGTGCGGGCTCCACATCCATTCCGACGGCACGATGTACATGGTCAGCGGCTTCGCCGGCGAGATCCTGAAGCTGGACGAGAACGGCCGGGCGGTCGGCGCCAACGGCCAGCCCGGGCGCGGGCTCGGCGAGTTCGGCGAGGCGCACTACATGACGATGACGCCGAACGGCGACGTCTGGGTCGCCGACACGGTGCGGCCGGAGCTGCACAAGTACGTGAAGCGGTAACTCCGCCGGTGGTGCATCGGGACCGAGGACCGACGGGCATAACGTGCCGGTCGAGAGTCGCCCCAGGTGTGCCGGGGCGCTTCCGTCGAGATCGGAGTGTGCTGCTTCACTCGGCCTGCCGGTCGTGCCTCCGTCGGCGGTGCGGCCCGACCGCCGCCAAGTCAGTGCGACGCGCGGAGGGAAGAGCACGCTCCGATGACGCCGGCGCCTCCGCTCCAGGGAAGTTCTCCGCCGAGGTGCGTATCTGTTCTTCGATGACTCCCGATCCTTCCCTGACGCTCGACGTGACCGACTGCGGGCCGATCGCCCGGGCGCGCGTCGAGTTGCGCCCGTTGACCGTGTTCGTAGGGCCGAGCAACACCGGCAAGTCCTGGCTGGCGACGCTGGTGTACGCGCTGCATCGGTACTTCGGGACCGGGCCGGCGGGGCGGTTTCTCCGGTATCGGATCGGGCCGGCGCGCGCCGAGGGATCGGATCTCGCCCGCGCGGCGGCGAGGGAGCTGGCGGCGGTGGTCTCCCGGAGCGCGGAGCCGGAGGAGGAAGGCATCGAGCTGACGGCCTCGATCAAGGCCGCCGTACGGTTGCACGGTGAGATACAGGGCCGGGGAATCGGCAAGGAGGTCGAGCGTTGCTTCGGTCTCGATACCGGTCTCCTGGTCCGCGCGGGAAGCTCGGGGAGCGCGCGCCTCCTGCTTCGACACGCGATCGATGGGGTTGCGACACCGGCGGAGCATGAACTGAACGTCCGCGACGACGGATGGACGTTACGACCAACCGTTCCCGACGGCCTGCGCATTCGAAGCGGCCGCCATGCCCGGCTTGCCGATCTACTGCTCACGGAGCCCGAATCCGAAGCCGAACAAGCGTTCCGGGCATGGGAAGCTGTCGATGTGCTGAGCCGGGACGTACTGCCGACGCTCCGTCCGGCGTTCTATCTCCCCGCCGACAGGACCGGTTTGATGAACGCGCACGCCACTGTCGTGAGCGCCCTCATCCAGAGTGCGACCATGGCCGGGATCCGCCGCGCCGACCCCGTGCCGCCGCTGTCCGGCGTGCGAGGCGACTTCCTGGAGCAACTCGTGGAGATGGTGTCCAACCGGCCGGGGCGATTCCGACGCGCCCGCAGCGACCGGGAACGCCTCCGCAGACTCGGGAAACGCATCGAAGACGGGATTCTCGGCGGAGCGGTCAAGGTCGGTGGACTGTCCGGTCTTTCCTACCCGCACTTCACGTATCTGCCGGGGGGATGGAAGTCCGGGCTGCCGCTGACGAACGCCTCCTCCATGGTGTCCGAGCTCGCCCCGGTGGTGTTGTACCTGCGGCACGTCGTTTCGCCCGACAACCTGCTGATCATCGACGAGCCGGAATCGCATCTGCATCCCGCCATGCAGGTGGCGTTCACCCGCCAGATCGCGGCCATCGCCGAGGCCGGCGTGCGGGTCCTGTTGACCACGCACAGCGAATGGGTGCTCGAGGCGCTCGGCAACGTCGTCGGAGGCGCCGGGCTTCCCGGCCGCGGAACGGAAGACGGCGGCAGCGAGTCCCTGGACGCCCGCCGCGTCGGCGTGTGGCTGTTCGAACCGGCCAGGGACGGAAGCGGGTCGACGGCGCGGGAGATCGCGCTGGACGCCGACACCGGGCTCTACCCGTCCGGGTTCGACGCCGTCGCATCGGCGCTGCACAACGACTGGGCGGAGATCGCCGGCCAGAGCGGAGAAGCGGGGTGAACGGCTTCGCGCACGGGGTCCGGCAGCGGATCGCCGATCGACGCTGTCTGGTCGCCGACGTCGACAAGGACGGGTGCAGCGTGTCGTTGACGGACGCGCCCCCTTCCCGCGCCGTCGTCGATCTCGACGCGGACGGTTCCCCGTTGGGGCCGACCCGAGTCAAGTGCGATTACCTGTTCTTCGCGGACCCGAATCTGTTCGCGCCCATCGAGTTCAAGAACGGCGAGCCGAACGTCAAGTCCGCGGCCAGGCAGCTACGGGCCGGGGCCGGGGCGGCTGACGCCCTGGCCCCGCGTGACCGCGCGATCGTCTGCCGGCCCGTGCTGGTGTCCAGGAGCCTGCGGCGGCAGCACCAGATCGACCTGAGAAAGGAGGCGGTGCAGTTTCGCGGACGCCCGGAGAGGATCCGCCGCCTCGCCTGCGGGGCGTCCCTGACCGAAGCGTTCGGGGGGCCGTGACCCTGGTCGATCACCGCCGTCCCCGCCTGCCGGTGCGGGCATGACCCCCCCCCCCCCCCCCCCGGTCTCGGTGATAGAGGTCGAGCGCATCGCTGTCGCGTGGTATGCTTCGGGCATGACGAATTCAACAAAATCGTTTTTCCTCCTTTCGGTTTTTCTTCTCACGATGGCGTGTGGCGGCGACGACCCCGAGTCGATTTCGCTTGGAGCTCCGTCGCCTTCCGGCTCCAGTCTGCCGGCGGAGATGACTCCGATCGTTGCCAACGGTGGCTCGGCGGCGGCGGCGCCCGCGGCATCCTCGGCGCATGTTGGCGAGCCGGTATACGTGGGCCGGGAAGTCGCGGCGTTCGAGACCGGCGATTCCGCCGGGATCGCCGGGATTTCAGTGAGCTCGCAGGACGAGGCCCTTGGCGTCGAATGGACGGAGGTTTCGGCAGACCATGCGAGCATTCGGGTGCGAGCGGTCAGCCTCTCGCATCGGGGCAGCGCCACGGTTGGGGCTTCCGACACGTCGGCGACGATCGGCAATCTCGTGAACGGCATCTCGTACGCGGTCGCCGTGGAGGCGCTGAGTGGTGTTGGCAAGGTCGTCGCCAGCGGGTGGTCTTCGGGAACTCCTCGTGCCGGGTCGTCCGGGCCGGCCGCGGCGCAGGCGCAGAGTACCGATGACGAGGGCGAGGAAGAAGAGCCGGCAGTTGAGCAGCCGCCGTCCGATCCGGATCCGCCGCCGGCTTCGGTGAGTCCGCCGACCGAGCAGGTTGCTGGCGTCTCCGTCGCCGGCGAGGACCGTTCGCTGCGTGTCAGGTGGGCGGCGCTGTCCGGGTACACGCACACCGGGTTCGTGGTGCGGGCATCCAGCATGAGCCTCAATCGTAGAGTGGAAGCCGGAGCGTCGGAGACGGAGGCGGTCGTCCCCGGGCTCAACAACGGGTCGACCTACGCGGTCACGGTGGCCGCGGCGAATTCGGCCGGGGAGGGTCCGAGATCAACCGCGGTTGCGGGGCAGCCGCGGGCTGGCGGAAGTGCGCCGGCGACAGCGACGCGGCCGGCGCTCGCGGCGGTGTCGGTGACTGCCACGTCGAACAGCTACAACACGCTGACCTTGCGGTGGCCGGGGGTTCCCGGCGCGGACGCCTACGACGTCGCGTTGGGGCGCTGGGGTGCTCCGTGGACCCATGGTGATGGAACGCAGGCCACGGGCTTCAAGCAGCCTCTTCGGGCCGAGACCTCTCGTGGTCATGTCTTCCGCGGTCTCGCGAGCGGGAGTTACCTGGTGCGTGTTCGCGCCACGCGGGCGGGATCGACCGGGCCGTGGTCGGGTCCGTTCTCGGGGGTTCTCCACCCTGGCAAGCCGAACAGTCCCTACGTTCTGGTCCGTGACAGGCCGACGCCTTCTCCTTCTCCTCCTCCGCCTTCGTCGCGAGGCTGCGCCCCTGGCGAAAGTGCGCCGTGCATCGATCGGGACTTCGCTCGCCGGACGGCGACTCGGGTGTGGCTTCGTGTCTATCTGCTCCCTGGCGTGACGGGGAGCTCTCACACGGGGACCTATCACACGGGGACCTATCACGCGTGGGCGAACGTGCCTGGCGCCCGTGTCGCTCCGGCCAGCGGAACGGCTCTTCCGAACACGCTCCCCGGGTTCCCTGTCAGGAAGAATTCTCACGGCGAGTACATCGAAGTGGGGCCGATTCCGCGGCACGCGAGCCAGAATCGGCAGTGGCAGATCCAGTGCCGTGCCGACGCTTATGCCGGGAACGAGCGGAGGTGGACGGCTTGCGGTCGGTCGTTCGCGACTGTTCCGTCGCGGAACAACTGAACCTGTTCGTTCTGCCGCCACCTCGTGCGTCGTAGGCGAGGTAGCCGAGTTCGTCGATGACGAGCAGTGCGGGCCGGGCGTAGTGGCGAAGTCGTCGATCGAGGGCGAGGGCGGTCTCCTGTCCGTTGAGGTCGAGCAGCAGGTCGGCGGCGGTGCTGAAGCGGGCGGCGTGTCCGGCGAGGATGGCCCAACGGCGCCGTCTGGGTCGCCGACACGGTGCGGCCGGAGCTGCACAAGTACGTGAAGCGGTAGCTCCGCCGGTGGACCGGGGCCTCGCCGCGGCCGGCCGGCGCCCCGCTCCTCCGCCCGCGGAGCCGCCGGAAAGATCCTTGCCCGCGCCGGGCGGGTTCGTTCGTTCCGCGGCGGCCCCGGCCCGCGGCGGCCCTACAGCAGGTAGCGCGCCACGGCCGACTCGTCCCAGTCCATGCCGAGCCCCGGCCCGCGCGCGGTGACGCGGCCGTCGACCGGCAACGGCGGGTCGGCGAGCACGGCGCCGGCCAGGTCCAGGTACTCCAGGTAGTGCGCCAGGGGCGTCACCGGCAGGACGTGGGCGCTGGCCTCGACGAACAGGTGGCTGGAGACCGGCACGCCGGCGGCCTCGGCCTGCCCCATGGCGCGCAGCCAGCCGGTCACCCCGCCGATCTTCATCAGGTCCGGCATGCAGAAGTCGCAGGCGCCGGCCGCCAGGGCGTGCGCCGCGTCGTGCCCGAACCACCAGTTCTCGCCGGTCTGGATCGGCACCGGCGAGCCGGCGCGGACGCGCGCGTGTGCGGCCAGGTCCTCGGCGGGGACCGGCTCCTCCACCCACTCGAGGTCGAAGCGGGCCAGCGCCCGGATGCGGCGCAGCGCCTCGGGCGCCGTCAACGACTGGTTGAAGTCGATCATCAACCGCACCGCGGGGCCGACCACCTCGCGCACGCCGGCCAGGTTCTTCACGTCCCAGTCGAGGTCGGCAGCCCCGACCTTGACCTTGATCGCGCGGAAGCCCTGCTCGACGCTCTGCTCCAGCGCCGGCGCGTCCGCCGCCGGATCGACGATGCCGAAGCTGTCGTAGGCCGGAACCGGCCGCGCTTCCCCGCCGAGCAGCTCGACCACCGGCCGCCGCAGCGCCCGCCCCCGCATGTCCCACAGCGCCATGTCGAGGCCCGACAGCGCCATGCCGACCAGACCCTGGCGTCCCATCAGGCGAAAGCGCGCGGCGAGATCGTCGGCGACCGCCGCCGGACAGGCCGGACGCCCCCGCAGCACGCCGTCGAGGTCGTCGACGAAGGCCTTCAGGGCGCGCAGCACGAGGGTGGTGTACCCGAAGACCCAGGCCCGCCCGGCGGGGCCCTCCTCCGACGCCGCGTCGATCAACAGGAGCGGCGACACCGGCACGTCGCCGGACGCGGTGCGCAGCGGCCGGGCCAGCGGCGCGGCCACGGCGCGCGCGGTCAGCGAGCGGATGGTCAGCTCGGATTCGGACATCGCAGGTCTCCTCGTCCCGATCGGCGCGGCGCTCTGCCCGCGGTCCGCCAAGGTCGGCTCGGATTCGGACGTCGCAGGTCTCCTCCCGACGGCCGCCGGCTCCCGACCCGCCCGCGGCATCCCGGCTCCACTCTATCCGCATCCGGCGTGGTACGATGGCGGCGTTCTCGGCGAGGCAACCCGCCGCCGGCCCGGCGCTTCGACCAGGGACCTCGGGGCCGAGGCGCGGCGACGAAGGAGAGGACCATGGCGAAGCGTCTTGTCGGTCTCGTCGCGCTGTTCCCGCTGGCCGGAAGTCCGGCCGCGGCCCAGGAGTTCCCGCCCGGCTTCGTCGATCCGGCGCCGCTGCTGGCCGCCGTCGCGGAAGAGATCGGCGAGGCGGACCTGCGTTGCATCGCGTTCTCGGGCGACGGCTACGCCGGCGCGGTGGGCCAGACGTTCGAGAACGCGGTCAACGTCGACTGGCCGCGCATCGACGCGCTGGCGAACTACACGCGCGTCATCGACTGGGACGCGGGCACGAGCGTGGAGACGTTCGACCGGCGCCCGGGTCTGGCGCCCGCCTCCTGGAAGTACGGGCTCGGCTGGCGCGGCGGCACGCCCACCCAGACCGAGACGCGGCAGACGCACGTCACCAACGGCGCGTTCTCGTGGCATCGGGACGGCGACGGTCCCCCGGTGGCCGTGCCGCCGGAGATCGCCGAGGTCTACCGGCTCGACATGTGGCTGAACCCGCACGGCTTCCTCAAGGCCGCCCGTCTGCCGGGGGCCGACCCGGTGGCGTTCTGGCGCTGGGAGCAGATCGAGAAGGGCCGCGACGGCAACGTCGTCCGGCCCGAGAAGATGCACGTGGTCGCGATCACGATGTTCGGCAAGTACCAGGTGGACGCCACCATCAACTCCCGCAACCTGATCCAGCGCATCAAGACGACGGTGAACATCCCCGCGCTCGGCGACTTCAACGTCGAGCACGAGTCCACGAACCACGTCTCGTTCGGCGGCGTCAAGTGGCCTACCAACTGGCACTCGCACCAGGGCTGGGACGACAACTGGCAGTTCTACCGCCAGAGCACCGGGCACAACGCCTACGGCGGCGTGTTCGCGGACGTCCGGCCCAACGAGTGCGGCGACGCCGTCCCGGTGCCCGAGTCGGTGGCCGAGGCGGACTGGTCCACCGAGGTGACGGTCGACGAGATCGCCGGCGGCGTGTACCGGCTCGGCGGGGGGCCGGCCGCCAGCTACCTGATCGAGTTCCGCGACTTCGTGGCGGTCTTCGAGGCCCCCGGCGACGAAGAGCGCAGCCTGCACGTGATCGACCGGATCACCAGGCTGGCCCCGGACAAGCCGATCCGCTGGGTCATCGCGTCCCACCCGCACTTCGACCACGTCGGCGGGCTGCGCACGTACCTGCACGTCGGCTCGACCATCGTCACCCACATCCTCAACCTGGAGTTCCTGAACCACGACGTCCTGACCTACGAGCCGAGGACCATCGAGCCGGACATCGTCTCCCGCTGGCCGCCGACCGAGCTGGCCGAGGGCTACAACTACGAGGCCGTCCAGGAGAACTACGTCATCACCGACGACTCGCGGATCCTGCGCGTCTACTACGTGCAGCCGCTGGGCCACGTGGCCGGCATGCTGATGGCGTACCTGCCGGCCGAGCGCATCGCCTTCCAGGCCGACCTGTTCGACACCCACGAGCCCCCGAAGGCGGCGCAGTTGCCGGCGATGCGCGCCCTGCGCACGCAGGTCGAGCGCATGGGCCTGGAGGTGGAGACGCTGGCCCCGGTGCACGGCGAGCCGGTGCCGTGGAGCGACTTCCTGGCGGCGCTCGAGGAGCTCGAGCGGTAGGAGCCGCGCCGGATCCTGTCCCGTGGCGCCTGGTGAGCCGATCGGACTTGGCAAACCGCCGCGGCAGGAAGCCGGGCCGGGTTCCGCCGGGCACTGAGAGGCGCCAGCGGGCGTCCCCGCGGCATGGCAAACCTCCTTTCTTGTGAAGGCTGCCGGTCTTCGGTTACCGGGTTGTGACGGAAAATCCCTGAAAAGGTGTGCAGGTGCGGCGGGCATGTGCCGATACGTGGATCATGGCGCGCAAGCAGGCCGGCCGCGGCGATTCGACCGGTTCCCGGCGGCAGCGGGACCCTCGGGACGTGCGCATCGAACGTCTCGAACGAGACAAGGCGCGGCTGATCGAGGAGCGGGACCACTGGAAGCGCCGTAGCGAGCATCTGGAGAAGGAGCTCGAGGCGGCGCAGCGCGCCAGCCGCCGGCAGGCGGCCCCCTTCGCCAAGGACCGTCCGCAGGGCCGCGGCGGGCGCCCCGGTCGGCGCGCCGGGGCGGAGTATGGAAAGCAGGGGCGCCGCCGGCCGCCGACGCGGGTTGACGAGACGCACGCGGCGCCGGCCCCGACGACGTGTCCGGACTGCGGCAAGGCGGTCGTGGTGACCCGCACGGCGTCGCAGTATCAGGAAGATCTGCCGGAGGTGCGTCCTCTCGTGCGGCGCTTCGACGTCGAGGTGGGTCATTGCTCGGCGTGCCGGCGGCGGGTGCAGGGCCGGCACGCTCTGCAGACTTCCGACGCGTTGGGCGCGGCCTCCGTCCAACTGGGTCCGAACGTGGCCGCGCTGGTCGTCGAACTGCACACCGAACTGGGCATGCCGCTGGAGAAGGTCGTCCGCGTTCTGCGCACCCGGTTCGGCCTGCACGTGACCAAGGGCGCCGTGGTCCGGCTGCTGCACCGCACCGGCGCCATGGCGGCGCCGGCGTATGCGAAGCTGTGCGAGCAGGTCCGTTGCAGTCCGGTGGTCACGCCGGACGAGACCGGCTGGCGGGTGAAGGCGGTCAAGCACTGGCTGTGGGCCTTCACCACGCCGGAGACGACGGTCTACGCCATCTGCGAGGGCCGGGGGTTCAAGGAGGCCGCGAAGATTCTCGGCCCCGACTTCGCCGGCGTGCTGGTGCGGGACGGGTGGGTCGCCTACCGCGGCTTCAAGAACGCGCCGCACCAGACGTGCCTGGCCCACCTGCTGCGGCGGTGCAAGCACTTGCAGGCCGCGCATCCCGACAGCCCCTGGGCGGGCGAAGTGCAGGCGGTCCTGCAGGACGGCCTCGCCCTGCGGGACCGCGCGAACGCGGACGAGATCGGCGAGCACGGCCTGGCGTCGGCCCGCGGACGACTCGTCGCCCGGCTCGAACGCCTGCTCGCCGACCCGCCGCCGTTGGCCGACGCCGAGCGCTTCGCCAGGCACCTGACCAACGAGTTCCCGGCCGTGTTCCTCTTCCTCTGCGACCCGTCCATCGACGCCACCAACTGGCGCGCCGAACAGGCCATCCGACCCGCGGTGGTCACCCGCAAGGTGTGCGGCGGCAACCGCACCCGGCGCGGGGCCAACACCCAGCAGGTGCTGGCCAGCGTCGTGCGTACCGCCCGCCAACGCGGACTCGACCTGCGCGCGCTGATCACCACCCTGCTCTGCGCTCCCAAACCCGTCGAACCCGAAGCCCTGGCCCTGCCGCCGCCCGCCTGACGGCGGCAGGGCCGGCCGACCCCGCTCCGCACCCCGTCTCACGCCGAGCCGCGGCCCCCGTGCGCCCGTCGCGCGACGGGCTCGGCGCCGGAACCCCGGAAGAACCGGAGGCGCGCCGCCAGACGTAACGTCCGCTCCGGCCGCGCGCGGCGCTTTTGACAATCTGGCCCGGCCGCCCGTGGCAACCGACGAACAACGCCGTCAGGCGGGATGCATCGCCGCTCGAAGGCAGCGGGGACTTCGCCACGCGCTGCTAAGGCGACCAATTTGCACCGTCGCAACTTTCCGTCGGCCGCAGCCATTCGGTCGCATTTCACTGAGCAAAACCGGTCCCGTAACCCGGTAACCGAATACGGCTGCCGTTATGGTATGTATTCGAGGGACACAACGCCAGGTTGGACGCCGAGCGGATCCGTCAGGCGACGAGTGGCCGGCTACCGCCCGGTGAGCAGCTCGCGCAGCCGCAGGACGCCTTCGGTGGCCGGACCCGCGACCGGCGCCGGGTGCGCGGCGGCGCTGGCGGGCAGGATCCGCTCCATCGAGAACTGCGCGAACAGGATCGCCGTCCCGCCGTCGACGGCCCGGACCGCCTCGAGGACCAGCGCGTCGTGGCGCTCGGGGTCGCCGCCGACCAGGGCGTCGAGGGCGCCGTCCACGGCCGCGCGGGAGACCGACAGCGGATGCGCGCGCCGCGCCGCCTCGGCTTCGAGTTCCGCCGCCAGCAGCGCGGACGAGTCCGGCGCGGTCGACAGCACGTGCAGCGGCCGGCCGAGGGAGAACGCGCGCTCGACGATGCCGTCGAACGAGGTCATCACCGGGACGTCCACGCCCTCGCGCGCCCGCTTCGTCATCTCGCCGAAGAACGAGCCGGTGACGAGGATCGCCTCGGCGCCGGTCGACGCGCTGTACCGCACCAGCCGGTCGACGCGGTCGCCGAGCTCGGCGTCGTCCGCCGTGCCGCGGCCGCGGTCGAGGTAGAGCGAGCCGTCGAGCAGGTGGGCCACGTCGGCCGCCGACCACCCGGCCGCCGGAAAACTCGGCCACGGAGACACCGAACCCCGCCTGGAACGGTTTACGAACACCGGGGGGATACTCGGCACCGGGCACCAGGCCAAAATCGGGCAACCGCCGCGGCCACCGGTTGGGATCGGCGCCCACCAAAACCGCTGGCAGAAGAGCCGTGATAGACTCGCCGCAACGAACCAATGAGCGATCACGACTGGATCACCGCAGAACCGTGGGAGAATCCGTTCCTCGACCGGTTCGACCTATCGTTGGAAGTCCTCCCGGAGGAGTGTTTCAGCAACACGTACAGCGACGCCGCCGGCGTACCGAAAACCGAGGCGGGAGCCAACTCCTACACGATGAGAGGCCGACTGATGTCGTCCTGCGCCGGCTGGCCGGAAAAGCCGACGGCCACCGAAGCCTATAAGGCGTTCAGGGAAAAGCACCCGGATGAACGCCAGCAAGCCATCATCCACGTGCTGGTACGCGAAGGCGACCTCCACGAATGGAACAACGCGTGGTACGAAGGAGCGTTTACCTGGCGCCAGATGGCGCGGGCGATCCGCAACGGTGCGCCATGGACGCCGCGAACAATCCGACGCATAAACCGTATGCGTAAATGAATAGCGCCGATGACCAGGAAGACACCGGAACGCCTGGAACTTCCCGGCAAGCCGGGAGAACTGTGGAACACCGTGCGGGATCTGGTACGCGCTGCGTTCTCGGACGAAGACGGAAGGGCTGCCTATAGCATCGGCGGCGGCACGATACTCGCCGCGCGTTGGGGTCACCGGGACAGCACCGACGTCGACCTGCTGACGCCGGACCCACAAGGGGTCGTTCCGACAACGGCAAGTACCGAAAGAGGCCTGGCGGAAATGTTGAATGGAGAGCTGGCGCTGCAAGCGAACAGACGCCATATCAGGGTCAAGACCGACAAGGGACCCATCGACGTGACCGTCGACGAACCCACGCCCGCAGGACAGGAACAGCTGGCCATCATCAACGGTCGCGAAGAGATGGTACTGAGCAACTGCCAGATCCTGCGCGGCAAACTGGACCGGACGGACGCGAGCCCCGCCCGGGACGTGTACGACATCGTGACCGCGGCCGAACGCGACCCGGAATCACTTGGAGAAGCACTCAGCGGGCTGACGCCCACAGAAGTAGAAGGAGTCAGCCGCCTGTGGACGATGACGAACAGGAAACTTACGCTCGAGGCGCAGCAAATGATAACGATCAGGAACGGACCGCCAGTCGACGACCTCGGAGTCCGAGGGACAAAGGTGCTCGCGACCATGTTGAGAGAGATCGAACAGGAACGGCAATGGAAAACCAATCCTGTTCCGGTACCGGATCGAAACGATTCCGCCGGGATCAACCAAACGAGAACGCAGGGACGCGAGACACGCGGGCCCGGATACAAACGATGAAAGAGACAATGGAGACACTCATCCTGCCGGAACCGGCGCGGACAACATGGCGCGCCGCACGGGACGTGATTCGAGAGCTGTTCACAGACGAAAACAACGGCGACGGCTATGAGCTGTCGGGAAGCTGCGTACTGGCCGCAAGGTGGGAACACCGACAGGACGACGAGGTGACAGTCGTCACCGCGGACCCACGTGGAGTCCTGACTCCAGACAACAAAATGGAGAAGAGGCTGGAGCATTCCCTGGCGGCAAAAGTGACTCGATGGAGAGCGTCCCGCGGCGCGCGGCTCAAAACGACCGATGGGTGGATAGTCATCACGGCCAGAAGAGGGAACAGGCCCGATCGGAGCGACAGCGCAATGGTTGACGGAGTACGAGAAAAGATGAGCGGCACGACCAGGATACTACAAATGATACTTGCCGAAAACGAAGAGATCGCGGGCCGGGACGCTTTCGACATCGTCACAGCAAGGACGTCAGCATCCAGAGAACTTGAAGAAGCCTTGAGAGACTACGGTCCACGACAGATCCAAATGCTCGCCCGCTCCTACAGAACGATGAACGAGTTTTTGACCGTGGACGCACGAAGACGGATTCTTGGGCTAGAGGCCACGATTTCGCTTGCCAACATCGGTCTGCGAGCAGCGGAGGTGCTTGAACAGATCGCAACTGGCTGTCAGCCGGCATCACGCAGATAGCATGTTTTACGGCGGCCGAGATTAGCTTCGCCAAGGCGAACGAACTGACAACCACAAGCAGTCACTGATTTTTGCCAAGAAAACTTGACCCACAAATGCACGCGGGCTGATGAAAAAGTCACTGGAATAACACCGGTCTACCGTAACACGCAACCGAGCATTCGCCTCGGCTGGATACGGTTTCCAGTCTCCAGGATCACCACCATGGTCGGTGCTTGGTCGATGAGCGAGCACCCTCCGGGCATCACCCACCGCCTCATCCCAACGATCGAAACCAATGGTCATTGATTGACTCTACCACGCCGCCGACGTACAACACCAGCGCCAACGAGCACCAATTCCAAGCCGAACACCGCGACGCCCCGGTAGGGCCGGAACCGGTTCTGGCTCGGTGTTCTGACTGTGTCGCAGCCGTGCGACAGGTTGTCGTCGTGTGCGCCGCGTGGCTGCGGCCGGCGGGCCAGGAGTCCGCGCCGTAGAACGGCGCGGACTCCTGGAGTGGTCAGGTTGGGCACCAAAGCGGAGCCGTAAGGCGAGGCAACGATGGCAGGCTACCGCCCGGTGAGCAGCTCGCGCAGCCGCAGGACGCCTTCGGTGGCCGGACCCGCGACCGGCGCCGGGTGCGCGGCGGCGCTGGCGGGCAGGATGCGCTCCATCGAGAACTGCGCGAACAGGATCGCCGTCCCGCCGTCGACGGCCCGGACCGCCTTGAGCACCAGCGCGTCGTGGCGCTCGGGGTCGCCGCCGACCAGGGCGTCGAGGGCGCCGTCCACGGCCGCGCGGGAGATCGACAACGGATGCGAGCGCCGCGCCGCCTCGGCTTCGAGTTCCGCCGCCAGGAGCGCGGACGAGTCCGGCGCGGTCGACAGCACGTGCAGCGGCCGGCCGAGGGAGAACGCGCGCTCGACGATGCCGTCGAACGAGGTCATCACCGGGACGTCCACGCCCTCGCGCGCCCGCTTCGTCATCTCGCCGAAGAACGAGCCGGTGACGAGGATCGCCTCGGCGCCGGTCGACGCGCTGTACCGCACCAGCCGGTCGACGCGGTCGCCGAGCTCGGCGTCGTCGGCCGTGCCGCGGCCGCGGTCGAGGTAGAGCGAGCCGTCGAGCAGGTGGGCCACGTCGGCCGCCGACCAGTTGCGGTCGAAGGCGGTCTGCGTGGTCGGGATGGCGTTCATCAGCGCGTGGATCGCGCCGATCCGGTAGCGTCGCGCCTGGGTCATGCTGCGCTCCGTTCTCCCTCCCGCAACGGGGCCGGCCGTCGCGGCGGTTCGTCACCGTGAACGCGCCGCCGCACGGAATCTCCTCGATCCGGGGCGACGACGAATCCGACCCGGGCAACGCGGGTTGACGATTATAGGCGGATTCCTCCCCCTACCGCAGCCAGCCCGGCGGGACGCCGGCGCGGCGCGCCTCTTCGCGAACGTCGTGGACCCGCTGCTCCAGGCGCTCCGCCTCCGCCCGCGTGCGTTCGAGTTCCGCCAGCGCCTCGGCCCGCTGCCGCTCCACCACGCCCCGCCGCGCCGGGTCGTCCAGCGCGGTGAACTGGGCCCACAGGCCGTCCGCGCGGTTCTGCAGGGCGGACGCCGTCAACTCGGCCCGCGCCCGCGCTTCCCGCGCGGCCGTCATGCGCGCGCGCCACTCGTCCTCGCCGGGGACGCCGCCGTCTTCCGTTTCTACCGTCCCGGCGCCGCCGTTCCGCCCGGCGGCGGTTCCTCGCCCGGCGCGGCCGAACCCCGCGCGGGCCTCCGGCGCGGCCGCGGACGGGAGCGTCCCGACGGTCAGGCCGCCGCTGCCGCGCAGGTCGTCGTTCGTGAGGACCGGCGCGCGGTCCTCCGGCGCGACGGCGGCGCGCCGGGCCTTCTCCTGCCGGGCCAGCTCCGCCAGCGATTGAGCCGGCGCGCCGCCCGGGGCCAGGGTCAGGACCAGGGCGGCGGCCGCCGTCGAGATGCTCTCGCGGTTCACGGGCGTCCTCCTCTCCACGCCGTCCGCCCATGCAGGACCCGTGCCGGCCGCCGGCGCCGGGGACCAGAACCGGCCGCGTCTCCGGGACGCGGCGCGCCCGCCCGGCCAGTGTACCCCCAGGCAACGGCATCGCCTCGGCCCGCTCGGTCCGGCAACGCGGGCGCGGCGGCTCGTCTACCGGGTCGGGCCCCGCCGCATGGAACGGCGGTGGCTCGGTCCCGCCCCGGCCGGCCGCTTCGGGTATTTCCTCCTCATGACCGCGGCCGCCGCATGGAACGGCGGTGGCTCGGTCCCGCCCCGGCCGCCCGGCCGGCCGCGGGGACCGGCGGCCGGGGCGCGGTAGAATGGCGGCAATAGTCTGCGCCGTAGAAGGGCGCGGACTCCCGCGGGATCGGCCGGGCGCCGGGCGGAGCCGTCAGGCGGCCATTGGCGGGCTGGCCGCCGCCCGGACGGCCACGGGTGAAACGTTGCGCCCGCGGCCGTCGTCCCATCCGTTCGGACGCCGCGCCGGGACCTTCGGCGCGGCGCATCGGGGATCACGCCTCATGAACGTCGGCATCGTCTGCTACGCGTCCGTCGGCGGCAGCGGCATCGTCGCCACCGAGCTGGCCAAGGGGCTCGCGCGGCGCGGCCACGAGGTGCGGCTCATCAGCAGCGAGCCGCCGGCGCGGCTGGGCGACTTCCAGGCGGGACTGGCTTTCCACGCCGTCCGCACGCCCGGCTATCCGTTGTTCCGCGAGCCGCAGTACCTGCTGACGCTGGCCAACAAGATCGTCGAGGTCTGCCGCGAAGGCCGGCTCGACGTCGTCCACGCGCACTACGCGGTGCCGCACGCGACCGCGGCCTGGCTCGCCCGGCAGATCCTGGCCGCCTCGGGCGAGGGCCACGTCCCGCGGGTCATCACCACCCTGCACGGCACCGACGTCACCCTGATCGGCAGCGACGAGTCCTACCTGGAGACCGTCGCGTTCTCCATAGACCAGTCGGACGGCGTGACCGCGGTCTCCGCCAGCCTGCGGGACGACACCTACCGCCAGCTTCCGGTGCGCGCCCGCATCGAGGTCATCCCCAACTTCCTCGACTGCCGCGACCACCGGCGGGTGGCCGACGCGGGGCTGGCGGCCCGCTACCGGGGCGGCGCGGCCGGCACGAAGCTGGTGATCCACGTCTCGAACTTCCGGCCGGTGAAGCGGGCCGGCGTGGTGGTCGAGCTGTTCCGCCGCATCCGCGAACGGGTCCCGGCGCGCCTGCTGCTCGTGGGTGACGGTCCCGATCTGCCCCTGGCCTGCCGGCGGGCGCGCGAGGCGGGCCTGGCCGGCGACGTCGAGGCGCTCGGCGAGCAGGAGCGGGTGGCGCCGCTGCTGTCCATCGCCGACCTGTGCCTGCTGCCCTCGGAGCAGGAGAGTTTCGGCGTCGCGGCCCTCGAGGCGATGGCCTGTGAAGTCCCGGTGGTCGCTTCGCGGGTGGGCGGACTGCCGGAGGTGATCGCCGACGGCGAGTCCGGGTTCCTGCGCGGCCCGGACGACCTCGACGGCATGACCGCGTGCGCCGTCCGGCTGCTGACGGACCCCGCGCTGCACCGCCGCGTCGCGGCCGGCGGCGGGCGGACCGTGCGCGAGCGCTTCTGCGCCGAAGAGGTCGTGCCGCGCTACGAGGCGTTCTACGAGGCCGTGCGCGAACGCGCCGCGCCCGCCGCGCGGGACGGAGCGCCGGTCCCGGCGCGGTTCCCGGCCGGCTCGTGAAGTCCCGCCGGTCCGGGCCGCCCGCGAACGCGGCAGGGATCCGGCCGCGGGCCGCCCGCTATACTGGAGGAACCATGCGCACCCATCGATTCACCGCCGTGCCGGCGGCGTCCCTCCTGGCCGCCGCCCTCTTCGCAACCTCGGTTCACGCCCAGCCGCTCGCCTCCGGCGAAGACCGGGCGGCTCTGGGGGTCGCCCTGCGCAAGCTGAACAGCACGGGTGTCTACATGATGATCACGGCGCACCCCGACGACGAGAACAACGCCCTGCTGGCGAAGCTGGCGAAGGGGGAAGGCCACCGCGCCGTCCTGCTGTCGGCGACGCGCGGCGACGGGGGCCAGAACGAAATCGGGGCCGAGCTGTTCGACGCCCTGGCCGTGCTGCGGACCGAGGAGCTGAGCGCCGCGCACCGTCTGGACGGCGCCGAGCAGTACTTCAGCCGCGCCGTCGACTTCGGCTACTCGTTCAGCGTCGAGGAGACTTTCGAGCGCTGGGGCCGGGAGGAGATCCTGGACGACTTCGTCCGCGTGATCCGCACCGTCCGTCCCGACGTGGTGTCCGCCATGTCGCCCGGGGGGCGCGGCGGGGGCCAGCACCACCAGGCGTCGGCGTTGCTCGCGCGCGAGGCGTGGCGCGCGGCCGCCGATCCGCGCCGCTTTCCGGAGCAGATCGCCGCGGGGCTGGCGCCCTGGCAGGCGCGGAAGTTCTATTACCGCGTGGGATTCCCGTTCGGCATGGGCGCCGGCCCGCCCGGGTTCCGCTCGCGGCCGGCGCCGGACCCGGACGTGACCACGGTGGACCTCGGAGGCTACGACCCGTTGCTCGGCGCGACCTGGGCGGAGATCGGAAGCCGCGCGCGCGGCATGCACAAGTGCCAGGGCATGCCGCAGTTCGTCGCCCTGCCGTCCGGCGCGGCCGGCGGGCGCTACCGTCTCGCCGAGACGACCCTCGCGGAGCGTCCGGCGGCGGCCGAGACCTCCCTGTTCGACGGCGTGGACACCACCATCGAAGGGCTCGCGCGCTTCGCCGGCGCGAATCCGCCGGCCGCGCTCGCGGACGCCCTGGCCGGGCTGGGGCGCCACGCGCGCGCGGCGCTCGACGGGTTCGAGTCCGCGGGGATGGCCGGTGCGCGGGAGCCGGCCGTGTCGGGTCTCGAGGCCCTGCGCGCCCTGCGCGCCGCCCTGCCGGACCTGGGCCTGTCGGCCGACGCCCGGCGGGAGATCGACTTCCGCCTGGAGACCAAGGAACGGCAGTTCGAGCGCGCCGCCGTGCTGGCCCACGGTCTGCGGTTCGACGCGTTCGCCGACGACGGCACGGTGACGCGCGGCCAGACGGTCGGTCTGGAGCTGCGGGCCGCGAACCACGGCGCGGCCGACGTGACCGTCCACGGCGTCCGCGTCCGGGGTTTCGACGGCGCCGCCGGCTGCGAAGCGGCGCCGCTGGCCCCCGCCGGCGCGTACCTCTGCGAGCGCGGCTCCCGCGTTCCGGCCGACGCCCGTTTCACCGGCATCCACTGGAGCCGCGTGGAAGGCGCCGACCGCTACGACTTCGACGCGGACGTGCCGTTCGGCGCGCCGTTCCGGCCGACGCCGTTCCGCGCGGTCTTCGACGTGGCGCTGGGCGGGGTCCGCGTCGCCGTGGACCGGCCCGTCCGCCACCGCTACGTCGACGACCCGTTCACGGGCGAGAAGCGGATGGACCTGCAGGTCGCGCCGCGGTTCGCCGTCTCCCTGACGCCCGGCGTCGCCATCCTCCCCGCCGGTTCCGGCGCCGCGCGCGAGGTGCGCGTCACGGTGACCAACACCGGAGCGGACGCGGCGGAGGGTTCCGTCTTCCTCGACCTGCCCGCGGGCTGGAGCGCGGCTCCCGCGTCCGCGCCCGTGCGGCTGTCGCGCGAGGACGAATCGCGCACCGTGCGCTTCCGCGTGTCGGCGCCCGGGGCGGCGGCCGGCGAATACACCGTGGGCGCGGTGGTCGAGAGTGGGGGCGAGCGCTTCGAGCGCGGCCATCAGGTGATCGAGTATCCGCACGTCGAGCGGCGGCACGTCGGCCGGCCGGCGTCCGGCGCGTTCCGGATCATCGACGTCGCCGTCGCGCCGGACCTGGTGGTCGGCTACGTCGAAGGCGTCGGAGACGCCGTGCCCCCGGCCATCGAGCAGCTCGGCGCCCGGCTGGAGTTCCTCGACGCCGACGATCTGGCGTGGGGCGACCTGTCGCGCTTCGACGTGATCGTCACCGGCGTGCGGGCCTACGAGCGGCGCCCGGACCTGCGCGCGAACAACGGCCGCCTGCTGGAGTACGCCGACGCCGGCGGGACGGTCGTCGTGCAGTACAACAAGTTCGAGTTCAACGAGGCGCAGTACGGCCCGTATCCCGCCGTGGTCGGCCGGGGCCGGGTCACCGACGAGGCGGCGCCCGTCCGCGTCCTCGCCCGCGAACATCCCGTCTTCGCCCGGCCCAATCCGATCGGCCCGGCCGCCTGGGACGAATGGGTGCAGGAGCGCGGGCTGTACTTCCTGGGCGAGCGCGACGAACGCTACGCCGATCTGGTCGAGCTGGAGGACACCTTCGAATACAACCCCGGCCCGAAGCGGGGAGCGCTGGTGGAGGCGCGGCCGGGCCGCGGACGGTGGATCTACGTCGGACTCGGGCTCTGGCGGCAGCTCCCGGCGGGCACGGCCGGGGCGTACGCGCTGCTCGCCAACCTGCTCAGCCTGGGCGCCGCCGAGCGGTAGCCCGGCCGCGCGGGTGGCCGCGGGCGCGTGGCTGGCGCCGTGGGTGGGGATCGTCGCCGCCGGGCGCTGGACCGGCTATCTGACGCGCTCCCGGTTCGTGACGGACCGCCGTCACGGCGGGAGCGGCGAAGCAGCGCCCGAGACCGCCGGCTGCCACGGCGCGGGCCGGCCGAGCGGCGGCGGCAGAGTCGCAACGCGCCAGCGATCGGGAGGCCGATGACCGCTCGAGGGCGGCGCGGAAGGTCACCGGCACGAGCCGTCGCAACGCGCCAGCGATCGGGAGGCCGATGACCGCCCCCGCGGAACCCTTCGACCGGATCCGACCCTGCCGGCGCGGGCGCGCCCGTCCGAGGTCCGAAGACGTTCACCGAGACGCTTCCGCGCGCCGCGCCCGCCGGCGGGCTTCCTGCCGTCGGCGGGCGGCGCCGGCGGCGGCCAGCAGCCCGGCCAGGACGCCGGCGCCGGCGAGCGGCAGGGCGGGGACTTGGTCGGGAGTCCCTCCCGTATCGCCGGCGGCGGAGGCCGGCGTCACCGTCCGCGGCTCCGACGCGGGTCCTTCCACGTCGGGATGACTCGTCAGGGCCGTGACGGTGACGGTGTAGCCGACGCCGTTGGCGAGTCCGTCCACCAGCGCCTCGAAGACGTCGGCGTCGGTGTAGACGCGTCGGAACCGGCCGTCTCCGTCCTCGGCGTGGACGGTCGGTGAACCGAGCCGTCAGGCGACCGAACCGACGGGTCGAAAAGGGTCTTCGCCCTGGAGGAAGAGGTCGCGCGGCGGCCGACGGTGCGCCCCTCATTTCTTGACGTGCGCCCGGGGGCAAGCTGCACGTTGACAAAGTCGGAAAAAAAGCATAGAAATCTGACACAACACCCATGAAGCAGGAAATTCTTGACACCGGCGTCGGCGTGCGGCTACGGGTGGCGCGGGAACGGGCCGGACTGACGCAGGCTGCCGCCGCGGAAGCGATCGGGGTCGCCCGCACGACGCTGGTCGCCCTGGAAAAGGGGCAACGCCGTCCCCGGATCGGCGAGATCCAGGAACTCGCCCAGCGCTACGGGACGTCGGCGAACGCGCTGTTGCGGCGCGAGGCGGCGCACGTCGACCTGACCCCGCGTTTTCGCAGGCTGGGGAGGGCCGACGGCGGGGGGGCGGCGGAGGCGGCGCGGCTGTTGACGGATCTGGTTCGGGCGGAAGTCGAGCTGGAGAACCTGCTCGGCGTCACGCGCGCCCGCAATTACCCGCCGAACCGGCCGCTGCTGCCCGGTGACGTGCGGCTGCAGGCGGAGAACGACGCCGCGGAGCTTCGGCGGTGGCTCGGGTTGGGATTGGCCCCGGTCGGCGATCTGGCGGACCTGCTGGAGCTGGAACTCGGCGTTCGCGTGCACGTGCGGCGTCTCGACTCCCGCGTGTCGGGGTTGTTCGCCTTCGACGACGAACTCGGAGCGTGCATGCTGCTGAACGCCGGCCATCCGCGCACCCGCCGCACCTGGACCGCCGCCCACGAACTCGGTCATCTGGTGTCCTGCCGGCACGCCCCGGACGTTCTGGAGACGGGTGGCCATGGGAACTCGCGCGAGGAGCGTTACGCCGACGGGTTCGCCCGGGCGTTCCTGACCCCGGCGCGAACGGTCGCCCACAGGTTCCGCGAGGTCACGGCGGGCGCGCCCCGTCCGACGAGGCGTCACGTCATCCTGCTGGCCCACGCGTTCGGCGTCTCGCGCGAGGCGCTGGCGCGGCGGCTGGAGGAATTGACTCTCGTCAAACGGGGAACCTGGGACTGGTTCCAGGCGAACGGCGGCATCACCGACGATCAGGCGCGCCAGGTGCTTGGCGATGCTCGACTTCCGGACGGAGACAGGTTCGATGCGGAGCGTCCCGTGCCGCTCCGCCTGGGCCTGCTGGCGGCCGAGGCGCATCGCCGGGAATTGCTCAGCGAAGGTCAGCTCGCGCGTCTTCTTCGACTCGGCCGCGTCGAACTGCGGAAGATGCTGGACGATGGCGACGTCGACGGGAGCGGGCCGGATGACGCGCCGAAGCTGCCTTGACGGCCGGACGGGATCGGTCTTCGCCGATACGAGCGTCGTCATCAACCTGCACGCGACCGGTCGGGCGGAAGCGATTCTGCGCGCGCTGCCGAATCGAATCGTGGTCGTCGAGGAGGTCGTGCGGGAGCTCGAAGAAGGACGGCGTACGGGTCGGACGGACGCGGGCGCCCTGGCGGACTGGATCGCGGACGGTCTTGTCGAGACGGCCCGGCTCGGCGCGGCGGGCATGCGCCATTTCGCCGCTCTGGTCGGCGGCCGCGCGTCGGAGACGCTGGACGACGGAGAAGCGGCGACCGTCGCCGGCGCGCTGGAGCGGGAGGCCGTCGCCCTCATCGACGACCGCAAGGCGATTCGGATCTGCGGGGATCGTTTCCCGGACCTTCCGACCGCGTGCACCGTGGACGTGCTGGCGCAGCGCGGCGTTCAGGCGGCCTGCGGCCGGGACGGACTCGCGGAGGCGATCTTCGGCGCGCTGTACCGCGGCCGGATGCGCGTGCCGGAGCACTACGGCCCGTGGGTCGTCGAGGTCATCGGCCGGGAGCGCGCCGCCATGTGCCGGTCGCTGCCGAAGCGGTTCCGGTCGGGTGAGGCAGCGTTCAAGTGAAGCGGCCAACGACGGGGTCGAGCTGAAGCTGAGCAACAAGCCGACCTGCAACTTCCGGGTCGACAAGACCGGCCAAGCCGTCATCGACGTCCCGGAGTGCGTGTTTCCGGGACATGGCATTAGTGGATCGACAGCCCGGCCGGTCCGGCCGCGTGTTCGGCGTGCTCGCGCCGTTGCTGCTCGAAGACCACGATCGGCAGGCGATGGTCGGCATGCCGCTCGGCCGGGCTGACTGCCTCCCCGCATGCCCCGCACGCGGCATCGTGTTCCTCGCCCGCGGCGACGACGTCCGGACCTTCATCCTCGACATCGACGTCCAGACCTTCGGCGCCGTCGCCGTCGCGCCCGATGATGATTCGCCAGTCGGCGATCGCCTCGAGCACGGCCGCGGCCGCTTTCGGGGTCGCCGATCTTTCCGTCCGGAACCCCGGCCAGTGCAAACCAGCGCCGCGGCCAGCGTCCCGTGAAGAGCCGTTCCGACTTGGAGATCGACAGGTCGAGAATGCCGAGCGCGGCGACCTCGACCGCGTAGGCCGCGTCCGTTCCAAGCCACTTGTCACGGACCCGGTCGTCGCACTCTTCGGGGGCGCCGGCGCCGGCGATCCGGACGGCCCCGCCCGCCGCGAAGAGCCGGACCGCGATGCCGTCGACGCCGCACGCCTGCAGGTGGTCGGGCGTCAGGCTGACGCCCGCGCCGAACCAGTTCCGCCCGCCGCCGGGCAGCCCGCTCGGGCGCACGACCAGTCCGCCGAAGCGCACGCCGAGCGCTTCGTTGGTCGACGAGTCGCGCTGGCGGGGCGTCGCCCCGGTCGTCCGCCTCCGGTAGCCGCGCCACCAGTAGCCCACGGCGACGCCGGCGCCGAAGACGATGGCGAACGGCAGCCCGAGCACGGCGATGGCGACGGCGGCCTCGCCCGCGGTCACGCCGCCACCCCGCGCGCGCGGTCGATCACGATGCGGCCGTCCGCGATGGCCTCCAGGACGGCCGCGGCAGCGTGGGCGTCCTCGATGCCGATACGCGAACGCCCGCCCGCCGAAACCAGCCCTTCGGCCAGTCCACGAGGCGGAGCCGTCGGGCTGGACGCACGCGGTTCTGGAGCACCTGGGCCGGACGCTGGGCGAGCGGGACGGCACGGGGCCTGACGACGACCCGCTGCTGCATTCGTTGCGGGACCAGAGCCGGACGGAGGGCTGGCGAAAGGACGGGCGGAAGGCGAAGCGAAAGGACGAGCCGAGGGACGGGCGGAAGGCGAAGCGAAAGGACGAGCCGAGGGACGGGCGGAAGGACGCGCAGAAGGCGAAGCGAAGGCCGGATGGAGACCGTGCGCGAGGTCCTGCGGGCGCGGGGCGTCTCCTGTTCGGATGACCTGTCGGCCGGCATCCCGAACGGCCTGCCCGACCGCGTCGTCGCCGCCACGGCGCTGGTCTGCAAGAGCGAGCGGGACTTCCATGCCCGCCTCCGGGCGCACGTCGGGAAGTGACGTAACCGCGTCCCCGGCGAACGCGGCGCGGGGCGCGCCTCCGAACTGCGGCGATGGCCGCCCGCCGGAGCCCGAAGACGTTCACCGAGAGGCTGCCGTGCGGGGAGCCCGCCGGCAGGCTCCCCGCAGTCGGCTGGCGGTGCCGGCGGCCAGCAGCCCGGCCAGGACGCCGGCGCCGGCGAGCGGCAGGGCGGGGACCGGGTCGGGAGTCCCTCCCGTATCGCCGCCGCCGGAGCCCGGCGTCGCCGTCCGCGGCTCCGACGCGGGTCCTTCCACGTCGGGATGACTCGTCAGGGCCGTGACGGTGACGGTGTGGTCGACGCCGTTGGCGAGTCCGTTCACCAGCGCCTCGAAGACGTCCGCGTCGGTGTAGACCCGGCGCGCCAGCTCTCGGCGGCGTCCGTAACGTCGACGCGGTACTGCGACACTTCGCCGCCGGCGGCGCTCCACGAGACGTGCAGGGCGCCGTCCCGCGGCGCGGCGCGGACGCCGGTGACCCGGGCGGAAGTAGTGTTTTCACGGCAACCGGCCGCCGCGCTCGCGAAGGTCGAAATGCGCCGTCGGGCCGGGCGCGCGGCGAGGCAGCCGCCGCGCTCGCGGAGGTCGAACGCGGAACCGGTTTCAGGGCCGGCCCAGCAGATAGACGTTTCCGGCGGGGCGTTCGACGCCTCCCGCGGATTCCTGCGTGAGCGCCGCGGGGACGTCTTCGGTCACGCGTTCCGGAAGCGTGACGGCGGCCATCGCGCGGCCCTCGGCGTCGACCGACAGCAGGGCCGCGGCGATCGGCGCCGCGTCGGGGATGAGCCACAACTGGTAGACCCGTCCGGGGGGCAGCGGCGGGAGGCCGGCCGCGGCGAAGAACGCGCCCCCGCCGGCGCTCCGGAACAGGCGCCCGCGCGCCTCGGGAGCCGCCGGCTGGCCGGCCAGATCGAGCGTCCGGACGCCGTCGGCCGTCAGGACGCCGGCCCCGCCGCGGAGTTCGTCGGCGATGCGTTGCGCGGCCTCCGTCTCCAGCTCCGCGATGCGGGCCTGCGTGTTGGCCGCGTCCAGGTTCTCCTGCAGGGCGGTCGCCAGCGCGCTCTGGCGGCTCGCCAGCAGGCCGAGGCCGGCCGCGGCGACGAGGCAGGCCGCGGCGAGCGCCGACAGTGCCCGGCGCCCGCCCTTCTTCCACGCGCCCGGCGCGGGCGCCGGCCCGGCGAGGGACGCCGTCTCCGCGCCGGGTATGTCCCGCGGGGCGGGGCCGCCGGCGTCGTCCGCGGGTTCCGAAGGGCCCTGCGCGCGCGGTTCGGCCGGGGTGTCGGGCCTGTGCCGGGCCTGTGCCGGGAGCCGAACTTCAGGTCGAGGCTTCCCGTCGCCGTCGGGGTCGGCCGGCTCCGCCGCCCCGGGAAGCGGCGTTCCGGCCACGGCCTCCAGGACCCGTCGGCGCAGTCCGGGCGGCGGCTCGTGGGGCGGCGCCGCCCAGGCGAGGCGCCGCGCGACGGGCAGCAGCAGGAGCACCTCGTCCACGGATTCGCGGTGCGCCTCGAGGTGGGCGTCGAACGCCGCCCGCTCGCCCGGGTTCAGCGCGCCCAGGGCGTAGAGTCCCGCCATCTCGCGGGCCGGCGGCGCGTCGTGGCGTGGTTCGGCCGCGGGCGGAGCCTCGACGCGGCCCGCGAGACGCAGCAGGCCGGTCCGGAGACGCGCGGCGGCCGCTTCCGGGGTCTGCTCCAGCCGACTCGCGATCCGGGAGATGGTCAGGCCCTCGAACCAGGCGAGCTCGACGGCGAGCCGTTCGAGCGGAGGCAGCGCCCGGAACGCCGAGCGCAGACGCGGCGCGTCGCCGGGGCCGGGTTCGTCGGGGACTCGCCCTCCGGCCGGTTCGGGCAGGCGCAGCGTCGCGGCGTCTTCCGGCCGCGGGCGGGGCGGAACGCCGCCGCCGGCCGCGTCGTCGGGAACGGCGGGCGCCGACTCACCGGCCGCGTCGGCGCGCAGACGCTCGACGGCGCGAACGCGCGTCGCCGCGAGCAGCCCGTGGGCGTCCGGCGCTTCCGCGCCCGGACGGCGGCCGGCCTCGGACCAGGCCGCGGCGAAGACCTCCCGCACGATCGTCTCGGCGGCTCCGGGCTCGCCGGCGATCCGCATCGCCAGCGCGTACGCCGCCCCGGCGTGCCGGTCGTACAGCGCCGCGAGCGTTCCGGCGGCGTCGGCTTCAAGCCGCGCCGCGGGGTCGCCGTCACGCGCTGGCCGCGGGTCTGGTGATGGGCCGGCGGGAAACGTCATCTCGAACAGCCACGATTCTATCCAAACCTTCATGAGCGGCGCGGCTGCTCGCCCCGACGTCATGAAACGCGCCGACGGTTCGATCACGGCTGACGCCCCGGTTTTCCTGGACGCAGCCACGGTCGACAGGCGTTCTTCCGCCGGGCGACAGCGGTCCCTGCCTCCGAACCCGCCCGGGCCGCCCGTGTGCGACGCTACCGACCCCAGCGGTAGTCGAGGCGCGCGTAGTAGTACCCGCCGCTGAGGCCCCACGGCGTGAACTGGCTGTAGGGCAGGCCGAACCGCTCGGCGAACAGGTCCATGCGGTCGGAGAAGGTGTCGAAGACGTTCTGGCCGCCGATCGCCAGCGTGACGCCGGCGGCGAGCGGGACGGCGGCTTCGAGGTCGACGATGAAGCGGCCGGCGAGGACCTGCGCCGACGCGCCGCGGGCGGAGCGCGCGTCGAGGTGGTCGACCCACGACCCGTAGTAGTGCAGCCGGCCGAGCAGGCCGACGCGGCCGAGGCGCTGGTTGACGGCGGCGTTCCAGCGCGTCTCCGGCACGCCCCGCTCCAGGGCGAGCACGTCGCCGGGGCCGAGCAGGTCCGACGCGTCGGTCACCTTCGTGGCGGTGTGGTTCAGCGCGAGGCTGAAGATCGTGCCGCCCCCGAACCGCGGGGGCGCCCAGGTGGAGACGACGTCGACGCCGCTCGTGCGGGTGGAGAAGTCGTTGATGAAGAAGCGGAAGAAGGCCAGGGTGCGCGCCGACGTGATGCCCTCGGACAGCAGCAGCGCGCGCTCGCCCGCCCCGAGGGTGAAGTTCTGCGACAGGGCGAGGCGGTTGTCCACGTCGACCCGGAAGTAGTCGGCGGTCAGCGTGAACGGTCCGGCGTCGACCACCAGTCCCGCCGTCGTGTTGACCGAGGTTTCGGGATCGAGCGGTCGGCCGCCCCGCAACTCCGCCGCCCGGAAGGTGGACGGCACGGTGGCGCTGTCGACCAGGTCCAGCGTCTCGGGGTTGATGGTCGACTGCACGTTGAAGGTGTTCTGCTGGCCGGGCGTCGGCGCGCGGAACCCGGTGCTGACGCCGCCTCGCAGCGCGACGGCGGGGCCCAGCCCGTAGCGCGCCGAGAGCTTGCCGTTGGTGGTCGCGCCGAAGACGTCGAAGCGTTCGACCCGCAGGGCGCCGCCGACGGTCCATCGTTCCCCGGGGTCGCGCAGCTCGACGTCGCCGTAGACGGCGGCGTTGGCGCGGGTCCAGGTCCCGGCCGTGTAGTCGGGGAACCCCGGCAGGCCGTTCGAGCCGGAGACGAAGCCCTGCGGCGCGAACGGGCCGACCTCCCACGACGCCCGCTCGCCGGCGTGGATCGAGAAGCGCTCGTCCCGCCATTCGCCGCCGCCGGCCAGATGGACCAGATCGCTGGCGTCCCACGAGACGTCGAAGTTCAGGTTGACTTCCGCCTGCCGGTAGAGGCCGGGGTCGAAGTCGCGCGGGGTCTCCGGGCCGAGCGAGGCGTTGACGGTGTTGAAGAGACGGAAGTCGGCCTGGTGGGCGCCGTAGCCGGCGCTCGCGTCCCAGGTGAACCCGGCGGCCGCCGTCCGGCGCATCCCGGCGACCGCCGACAGGTCGCGGATCACCCCGCTGAAGCGCGGCGTGAACCCGCCCGGCGCGATCTCCTGGAACGAGAAGCAGTCCGGGTCGGCGCGCACCCGGGCCAGCGCGGCCGGGTCCGGCCGGTGGTCGGTGACCGCCACCACCGGGCAGTTCGCCGAGCCGTCCCGGACGCCGTCGCGCGCGTCGAGCGCGTCGCCGACGAGCAGCGTCCGGCCGCCGTCGAGGCTGAAGATGTTGGCCCGTGTGTTGGGGTTCCGGAAGTAGAACCCCTGGGTGGCGGTCCTCCCGGCGTAGTTGGCGTGGCCGTAGAGCTCGAGGCCGCCGACGCGCCGGTGGCCGAAGTTGCCGAACAGCTTCAGGTCGTCCTCCACCGTCGGGTCGCCCCAGACCTGCGCCGGGTCGGCCACCTCGGTGTTGCCGGCCGCGGCGATCGCCGCGGCGTCGGCGCGCTGCACGCTGCGGTCGGTGGGGTCGGCGTTACCGTATTCGAAGCTGAGGTTGGCGAAGCCGTCGTCGCCGAGCGGCAGTCCGACGTTGCCGGCGGCGTTGTAGGCGGCGCCGTCGCCCGCGCGGTAGACGCCGGTGTTGAGTTCGAGGGCGCCTCCCGCGCGCTCGGTCCGCGGCAGGAAGTTCAGCACGCCGGCGATGGCGTCCGAGCCGTACTGCGCCGACGCGCCGTCGCGCAGCACCTCCACCTGCCGCAGGGCGATCGAGGGGATGAAGGATACGTCCGGCCCCTGCGTGCCGTCGGTCACGCCGCCGAACCAGACCAGGATCGCCGAGCGGTGGCGGCGCTTGCCGTCGACGAGCACCAGCGTGTGGTCGTGGGCGAGGTTGCGCAGGCTGATCGGCCGCACGAGCGAGGCCGCGCCGCTGATCGGATGGTCGGCGACGTTGAACGAGGGGATCAGGGTCCGCAGCCGGTAGTCGAGCGAAGGCGCTCCCTGGCTGACGACGTCCCGCAACGGAACGGCGTCGATGGGAACCGGCGAGGCGGTCACCGACCGCGGCCGCCCGCGGCTGCCGACGACCACCACCTGCTCTTCGAGCAGCACGGTCAGGACGGCGTCGACGGTCACCGCGGCGCCGGCGCCGACCGCCACCCCGCGGCGCGCCGCGGTCCGGAACCCCGCCAGCGTGAACGTCACGTCGTAGACGCCGGCCGGCAGCTCCGCGATCTCGAACGCGCCGCGGCCGTCGGTGACCGCGGCGGCGGCCGGGGCGGCGGTCCGCGCGTCGCGCGCCTCCACGGTCACGCCCGGCAGCGCCAGCCCCGTCGCGTCGGTGACGGCCCCGGCGACGGCGCCCACCTGCGCGTGGGCGGCGCCCGCCGCCGCGAGTCCGGCCAGCAGGGCGAGCGCCGCGCGCCCCGCCGCCGCCACCGTCCCCGCGCGCCGCGCCGCCCGCGCCGGCCCGACTCGCTCCCCCCGTGTTCGCTCGCGCATGAGTGCTTCTTTCCGCCTCGCTCTCGGACGATTGACGAACGCGGCGCAATTATACGCAGCGCCCCGCCGTCGCGGGCCCGCCGGCCGATGACGCGGCGCGCCGGCCCCGGTTAGTATGGAAGGCCGACCCGGAGCACGGAGACCACCATGACACGACGCGTCGGAACCGCCCTCGTCCCCGGCCTGCTCGCCGCCGCCCTGCCGGCCGCGGCCCAGGAGCCGGTGGACATTCCCTACACGAAGTACGTGCTCGACAACGGCCTGCGGCTGATCGTGCACGAGGACCACAAGGCGCCGATCGTCGCCGTCAACGTCTGGTACGACGTCGGCGCCGCGGACGAGGCGCCCGGCCGGACCGGCTTCGCGCACCTGTTCGAGCACCTGATGTTCAACGGCAGCGAGCACTTCAACGACGACTATTTCAAGCCGTTCGACCGCGTCGGGGCCACCGGCATGAACGGCACCACCAACCAGGACCGCACCAACTACTTCCAGGTGGTGCCGGCGACGGCCCTCGACGTGGCCCTCTGGATGGAGTCGGACCGCATGGGGCACATGCTCGGCGCCGTCGATCAGGCCCGCCTCGACGAGCAGCGCGGCGTGGTGCAGAACGAGAAGCGCCAGGGCGAGAACCAGCCCTACGGCAAGGTCTTCCTGACCATCTTCGAGAACACCTATCCCGAGGGCCACCCCTACGGCCATTCCACGATCGGGTCGATGGACGACCTGAACGCCGCCTCCCTCGACGACGTCCGCGCCTGGTTCGAGACCTGGTACGGCGCCGCCAACGCCGTGCTGGTGGTGGCCGGCGACGTTGACCCGGAGGACGTGCGGGCGCGGGTGGAACGCTATTTCGGCCACGTCCCGCCGGGTCCGCCGCTCGTCAAGCCGGACGTCAACCTCGCCCGGCGGACCGAGGAGACCCGCATCGTGCTGCAGGACCGGGTGCCGCAGGCGCGCGTCTACAAGGCGTGGAACGTCGCCGCGCTCGGAGACCCGGCCCTCGACCACCTGTCGCTGGCCAGCGACGTGCTGACCGGCGGCCGGAGCTCGCGCCTCTACCGGCGGCTGGTCTACGAGGATCAGGTCGCCACCGACGCGTCTTCGTTCGTCCTCGAGCGCCAGTTCGGCAGCCTGTTCATCCTGCAGGCGACGGCCCAGCCGGGACAGGACCTCGCGGCGGTGGAGGCGGCGCTCGACGAGGAGCTGCGCGCGTTCCTCGAGTCGGGCCCGGCGGCGGCCGAGCTGGCGCGGGCGCAGGCCGGCCGGCGGGCGTCCTTCGTCCGCGGCGTCGAGCGCATCGGGGGCTTCGGCGGCAAGTCGGACGTGCTGGCCTCCAGCGAGGTCTACCTGGGCAGCCCGGACGGCCACAAGCGGACGCAGGAGACGATCCTCGGGGCCGCGCCGGCCGACGTCCACGCCGCCGCCGTCGAATGGCTGAGCCGGGGCGCGCTCACCGTCGAGGTGCGGCCCTTCCCCGCCTGGGCCGCGGCCGCGAGCGGCGTCGACCGCTCGGCGGGGCCGCCCGAGGTCCGCGAGTTCCCCGCGGCGTCGTTCCCGGCGCGCGAGAAGACCAGGTTGTCCAACGGGCTCGAGGTGATCCTGGCCCGCAGGACCGCGGTTCCGGTGGTCGACTTCAACCTGCTGCTCGACGCCGGGTACGCGGCGGACCAGTTCGCGCTGCCCGGCACGGCCCGGATGACGCTGGACATGCTCGACGAGGGGACCACGTCGCGGACGGCGCTGGAGATCGCAGAGACCCTCGAAGGACTCGGCACGACCCTGTCGGCGGGTTCGAACCTGGACACGTCGAGCGTCACGACGTCGACCCTGAAGGAGAACCTCGACGCCTCCCTCGACCTCTTCGCCGACGTCGTGCTGAACCCCTCCTTCCCGGAGGCGGAGTTCGACCGCCGGCGCCGGCAGCAGCTCGCCGCCGTCGCCCGCGAGAAGGTCCAGCCGATGGGCATGGCGATGCGCGTCTTCCCGCGCCTGCTCTACGGCGAGGGCCACGCCTACAGCCAGCCGCTGACCGGTTCGGGCAGCGAGGCGGCGTTAAACGCGCTGGGCCTCGACGGGCTGCGCGCGTTTCACGACACCTGGTTCCGGCCCGGTAACGCCACCCTGATCGTCGTCGGCGACGTCACGATGGCCGAGCTCGAGCCCGCGCTGGAGGCGCGGTTCGGGGACTGGGAGCCGGGCGGCGTGCCCCGCAAGAACCTCGGCGCGGTCGATCGACAGGCCGAGACCGTCGTCCACCTCGTCGACCGCCCCGACTCCGAGCAGTCGATCATCTTCGCCGGCCACGTCGCGCCGCCGAAGGGCGACCCCCGCGACCTGCGGATCGAGACTCTGAACGACATCCTGGGCGGCGGCTTCACGGCGCGCATCAACATGAACCTGCGCGAGGACAAGGGCTGGTCGTACGGCGCCCGCGGCCTCCTGATCGACGCGGCGGGGCAGCGGCCCTTCTTCGTCTTCGCGCCGGTCCAGACCGACCGCACGGCGGATTCGATGGCCGAGATCGACAAGGAGATCAGAGGCATCCGCGCCGACGGCGGCCGCCCCCCGACGGCCGAGGAGCTCGCCCGCGTCAAGGACCAGCGGACGCTGACCCTGCCGGGGCGCTGGGAGACCAACCGCGCGGTCATGGCCGACGTCGTCGAGATGGTCCGTTTCGGCCTGCCCGACGACCACTGGGAGACCTGGGCCGACGCGGTGCGCGCGCTGGAGCTGGACGACGTCGCCGCCGAGGCCGATCGCTTCCTCCAGCCGGACCGCCTGATCTGGGTCGTGGTGGGCGACCGCGCGCGCATCGAGGAGAGCGTCCGGGCGCTCGGACTCGGCGAGCTGCGCTTCCTCGACGCCGACGGCGCCCGGATCGACGGCCAGGAGTCTGCGCCGTAGCACGGCGCGGACTCCTGTTCGGAAAGGATGGGCGCCGAGCGGAGCCGTCAGGCGACGCTTGGCGGGCGGGGTCTGCGCCGTAGCACGGCGCGGACTCCTGGAGCGGTCAGGTTGGGCACCAAGCGGAGCCGCAAGGCGACGCTTGGTGGGCGCTAGCGCACCCGCGGCTGCGCCTTCGCGCCCTGCCCGGACTTCTCCTTCTTCTCGGGCGGCGCGGGAGGCTGCTGAGCCGGCAGCGAGTACTGGTCGACGAGCTCCGGCCGCGGCCCGGCCGTCGAAACGCCGGCGCCGTCCATCAGGAAGGTGACCGCTTCGATGGTGGCGCGCGACGGCCGCGGCAGACCGCCGCGGTAGCCTTCGGCGATGAACAGCGGGGTGCGCCCCTGCTCGTTCGGCCGGGTCCAGACGTGGACGTCGGCCCCGTGGTCGGCGAGCTGCTGGACCACCGTCGGGAAGCTGGCGAACGCGGCGCCGTGCATCGCGGTGTCGCCGTTGTCGTCGACGGCGTCGATGTCCGCGCCGAGCTCGAGCAGCAACCGGACGGCGTCACGCGCCTCGGCCTCCGAGCCGGCTTCCTCCTCCGGCGCCGTGGTGCCGAGCCCGGCCGCCGCCATCAGCGGCGTGGAGCCTTCGACGTTCGGCGCGAACGGGTCCGCGCCGAGCTCGAGCAGCAGCTTCATGAACGGGACGTCGGCCCGGTCGGCGGCCATCAGGAACGCCGTGGCCCCCTCCATTCCGAGCCGGGACGCGGTGTGCGGCGGCCGGACGGCGCTGTTCAGGCGCAGGTTCACGTCGGCGCCCAGGGCCGCGAGCTTGCGTACGAACTGCAATCCGGTCAGGTTCCCGGACCCGATCGGCGGCGGGTCGCCGCGGTCGCTCGCGTCCGGCTTGCGGACCCACGACATCGTGTGCAGCGGGGAGAACCCGGTGCGCTGATCGTTCGGGTCGGCGCCGGCCTCGATCAGCTCCACGGCCAGCTCGAAATGCCCGTTGCGGACCGCCAGCAGCAGCGGGCTCATGCCGTCGTCCACCGGCCGGTAGCTGGCGTTGTTGACGGCCGCGTCCGGGCCGTCCTTCACCCGCTCGAGCACCTCGTTCACGTCCGCGCCGGCCTCCAGCAACCGGTGCACGACATCGACGTTGCCCTCGCGCACGGCGAAGAACAGCGGATTGAACCCCGACGCGAGCGACGCGCGCACGTCGGCGCCCGCGGCGAGAAGGGCGTCGACGACGTCCAGGTGCCCCTCGGAGGCCGCCCACATCAGCGCGGTCTGTTCGCGCCGCTCCCGCGCGTCGGGAGCGGCTCCCGCGGCGAGCAGCGCCCGAACGGCGCCCGGACTCCCCGTCCGCGCCGCGGTCATCAGGACGGTCTCGCCGCCCGGCAGCGCCGCGTTCGGGTCGGCGCCGGCGTCGAGCAGAAGCTGCACGAAGGCCGCGTTCCCGTTGGTGGCGGCCAGCGACAACGCCGGCACGCCGTAGCGGTTGACCGCGTCGGCGTCCGCCCCGGCCCGGACCAGCAGACGCGCCGTGTCGAGGTCGTCGTGATACGCCGCCCAGTGCAGGGCGGTCGTTCCGTCGACCTGCGGAGCGTCGACGTCCGCGCCCCCGGTGAGCAGGGCGCGGACGAGCCGCCCCCGCCCCTGCTCGGCCGCGTCGGCCACGGCGGCCTCCTCGGCCGCCGCGGCCCCGCCGGCCGCGGCGAGCGTCAGCACCGAGAGTCCCGCGATCAGTCGTCGGCAATCCATGTGTCGCCTCCCGTCACTGCCGGATGACCTGCTACACCGGCACCGCGTCGACCAGATTCTCGATCCGGCCGTCGCTGTCGCCGAACGAATCCAGGTGGACGCCCACGCGGTCGAGCAGCGTCAGGTGCAGGTTGGCGAGCGGCGTGCCCTCGGCGTAGCGGATGTGCTGTCCGCCGTTCAGGCCGCACGCGGCGCCGCCGGCCACCAGGATCGGCAGGTCCTCGTGGTCGTGCAGGCTCGGGTTGCCCATCCCGCTGCCGTACAGATAGACGGTGCCGTCGAGCAGCGACCCGTCGCCGTCCGGCGTGTTCTTCAGCTTCTCGAGGAACTCGGCGAACAGCGACAGGTGGAACGTGTTGATCATGGAGATCTTGAGCAGCTTCTCCGGATCGTTGCCGTGGTGGCTCGTCGGGTGGTGCGGGTCCGGCACCCCGATCTCGGGGTACGTGCGGTTGCTCAGCTCGCGCGTGAGCTGGAAGCTGACCACGCGCGTGACGTCCGCCTGGAAGGCGAGCGCCTGCAGGTCGAACATCAGCCGGGCGTGGTCCGCGAACGCCGCCGGGACCCCGACGGGGCGGTCCACGTCGGGCATCGGGTTGTCGAGCGCGCTGCTTTCCGCCCGCTCGATCTGCCGCTCGATCTCGCGGACGCTGTCGAGGTACTGGTCGACGCGCGCGCGGTCCGCCGGCCCGACCTCGCGCTTCAGGCGCGCGACGTCGGCGCTGAACGCATCGAGCAGGCTGCCCCGGCCGCGGAGCGCCGCCTGCCGCTCGGCGGCGGTGCCGCCCTCGCCGAACAGGCGCTCGAACACGATGCGGGGATGCGCCTCGGACGGCAGCGGCGTGGTCGGCGACGACCACGACAGGCAGTTCTGGTAGACGCAGGCGTAGCCGTTGTTGCAGACCCCGGCCAGCGGGTTCAGGTCCATCGACAGCTCCAGCGACGGGAGCTGCGTGTCCTGCCCGATCTTCTTCGCCGCGATCTGGTCGACCGTCGTCCCGAGGTGGTAGTCGGAGCTCTCGGTGTGCTTGGCGTAGGCGGCGCTCAGGAACCCGGAGTTCGACGTGTCGTGGGTCCCCGGGTACGAGAGCTGCAGCTCGAGGTTGCTGACGACGGTCAACTGCTCCTTGACCGGCTCGAGCGGACTCAGGATCGGGGTCAGCTGCCCCAGCCGTCCGTCGCCGGCGGGCGTCCAGCGGCCGTGGTCGCATCCCATCGGAATGAACACGAAGCCGAGCCGGGCGACCGGGCGCGCCGGCGTCCGGGCCAGAGCGGTCGCCGCGGGCACCATCGCGTCGAGCAGCGGCAACGCCAGGGTGGCCTGCATCCCCCGCAGGAAGGTACGCCGGGGGAGGGCCTTCTTCGTGATGATCATGACGATCTCCTCATCTGGAATGGAACGCTCTTGACGATTTCCACGACCAGCGACGACAGGCGGTAACCGTCCGGCTCGGTGGCGCGCAGGATCCGGCGGATGGCCGGCGCGTCGTAGTGCTCGACGCCCCGCCCGAGGGCGAACGTCAGCAGCTTCTCGGCGATCGTGCCGGCGAACAGGTCCGGGCGGCTCAGCAGTCCTGCCTCCAGACCGTCCACGCCGTCGAATTCCCCGACCAGGGGCAGCCCCCCGGACACGTCGATGGACGCGGCGTCCCCTTCGTGGTCGCGCCAGCGGCCCACGGCGTCGAAGTTCTCCAGGGCGAATCCGACCGGGTCGATCGTGCGGTGACAGTTCGCGCAGACCGGGTTGCCCCGGTGCGCCGCCAGCCGCTCGCGCATCGGCAGGTTGGCGACCACCTCGTTCTCCTCGAGCGCCGGCACGTTGGGGAGCGGCGGCGGCGGCGGCGCGCCGAAGACGTTGGACAGCACCCACACGCCGCGGATCACCGGGGACGTGCGCGTCGCGTAGGAGGTCACCGACAGGATGCTGCCGTGCCGCAGCAGCCCGCCCCGGCGGCTGCCGGGGTCGAGCCGCACCCGGCGGAAGCGCGTCCCGTACACGTTGGGAATCCCGTAGTGCTTGGCGAGCCGCTCGTTGAGGAACGTGTAGTCCGCGTCCAGCAGGTCCGCGACGCCCCGCCCCTCGCGCAGCACGCTGTCGAAGAATCGCTCCGTCTCCTCCCGCAACGCCCGCCGCAGGTTGTCGTCGAAGTCCGGGAACAGGCGCGGGTTCGGGCTCACGGAGGCCAGGTTGCGGAGCTGCAGCCACTGCCCCGCGAAGTTGCTCGCCAGGTTGTACGAACGCGGGTCAGCAAGCATCCGGCGGGTCTGCCGCTCCAGCTCGGCGGGCCGGCTCAGCTCGCCCCGAACCGCCGCGTCGAGCAGCTCGTCGTCCGGGATGCTGCTCCACAGGAAGAACGACAGGCGGGACGCCAGCTCCAGGTCGCTGACGCGGTACGCGTCGGCGGCGTCCCGCGGGTCCCGCTCCACGCGGAAGAGGAACTCGGGGTTGACGAGCACCGCGGCGAGCGCCTTCTCGACGCCGTGGTCGAAGCCGCCCGCGGCGCGGCCCTCGCGCCAGAAGGCCAGCGGCCCTTCGACGTCCCCGGCGGAGACCGGCCGGCGGTAGGCGCGGCGCATCAGCGTCGAGAGGATCTCCCGCGCGCATTCCTCCTCGCCGCGCGCCCCGTCCGGCCGGCAGACGAAGATCCGGCCGCGGCTCGGCGTGTCGTCCGCGCCCCGCGGCGCGTACGGCCCGGTCACCGTCACCTGGTAGACGGCGGGCGTCTGCCGCGGATGGCGCGTCTCGTTGAAGTGCGACTGCAGGGGCTGGCGCTCGGTCTCGGGCAGCGAGTCGCCGTCCCGCGCGAACGTGACGCCGAGCTGGCGCGGGCCGGCGGTGACGGGCACGCGCGCCTTCAGATTACGGTCCAGAAGCGTGTCGTCGCGGTCGGCCGGCCGCGCGATCGTGAAGCTCGCGACCGGCACGCGGTCGAGCAGAAACTGCAGCTCGTGCGGCCGGGGGTCGCGCAGGCCGCCGACGTTGCCGCTGCGGTTGCGCGCCAGGAGCACCTGGACGTCGTACAGCCCGTCCTGCGGAAAGGTGTGCGTCACGACCACGCCGCCGCGGGTGCCGATGGGCAGCCCCCGCACGTGCGCTTCCTGCGTGGTGTCCGGGGGCACGCGGATCACGGCGCTCTCGACCGACTCCTGCCGGGCCCCGACGGCCAGCCGGCTGATCCTGCGCGCCGCGGATATGTAGCGGTCGAGCAGCGCCGGCGAGAGGTTGCCCACCGTCACGTTGTCGAAGCCGTGCCCGCTCTCGTCCGGCAGCAGCAGCGCGGAGGCGTCCACGTCCAGGGCCAGCAGGTCCCGGATTGCGTTCTGGTACTCCGTGCGGTTCAGCCGCCGGAGGGTCTCGGTCCGGCCCGGGTTCGGATTCGCCTCCGACGCGGCGTCGAGCGACGTCTCCAGCCATTCGAGCGCCGCCCGGCGGGCCTCGGCGGGCGGCTGCGGCCGGTTGGACGGCGGCATCGTGCCGGTGCGCAGCTTCCGGATCACCTTCTCCCACGTCGCGGCGCCCTCGGCGACGTGCAGCGTGTCGATTTCCTGCAGGCTGAGCCCGGCGGTCTCCAGCCGGTCGTTGTGGCAGGTCACGCAGTAGCGGTCGAGCAGCCGCCGGCTGTCCGCGGCGCCGGCCGGCGCCGCGTTCGCGGGGGCGGCGGCGCCCGGCTCCGACGCGGACGGCGTCTGCGCGGAGAGCCCGGCGGGCAGGGCGGCGGACGCCGCCAGGGCCAACCCCGCGCACAGGACCGCGATCCGGGGGATGGACGTCCGCATGGCATGAATCATCCGGGCATTGTAGGTTTCGCCCCGGTGAAATTCAATGGAAAAAGCCGCCCCCGGCGCCCGGCGGCGTCAGGTCATTCCGGGATCGCGTAGTCGGCCGTCCACTCGTGGACGCCCCAATGGATCACGAGCCGGCCGCCGGCCGCCGCGGACGGCGCGAGGGCCGCGCCGAGCGGACGGCCGGCGGGACCGTTCCGCGACCAGGCCAAGTCGATCTCGGCGGCGTCGAAGGCCGGGTCGTGCTGCGTGCCCCAGGAATCCGCCTCGTGGTTGAACACCAGCCGCCAGCCCTCTCCGCGCCGCTTCAGCCACAGGCCCCAGGACCCGGCGAAACCCGGCGCCAGGTTGCCGGTCGGAATCGCCGTCTCACCGAAGCGCAACGGCGTCTCGTTGCGCAGCCGGATGACCGCCGCCCGCGTCAAGCGCAACACGTCGCCGTCGGCCAGCGACTCGACCGCCGCGTAGTCGGCCAGATCCGCGCTCTGCTCCTGCCAGTAGAGCACGGCGAGGCGCGCGCCGCCCGGCAGCTCGACGGCCGATTCGTGCCGCTCGGAGAGCCGCAGGAGGCGGGAGCCGGCGCTGGTGTCGGAATCGAACCGCAACGACTCCCGCTCGTTGGCGACGCGGGGACCCTCGTCCTCCTCGGGTTCTTCCCCTTCCGGTTCGCCCCCCTCGGAATCGCCCTCCCCTTCTTCGTCCTCGTCGGCGGCGAGGTGGAAGCCGGCCGTCCAGCGGTGCGCTCCCCAGCGCAACCACAACTGCCCCGCGGCTTCCCCGGAGGGGACCAGCGCGGCGGAGAAGGTCCGCTGCTCGACGGCGGCCTCGCGGGCCAGCGCCACCTGGCCGATCACGATCGTGTCGCGCCCGGAGGTCCCGGCGTCCGCGGCCGCGCCGCGCCCGTCCCCGGCGCCCTGGTCCGCGGGATCTTCGTCGGCGTCCGGCTCCCCCCGCAGGTCGAGCGACCAGCCGCCGGCGGTGCGCGCCAGCCACATCTCCAGGGTCGCCGGCGCGGGGTTGGGCGACTCGCTGCCGCCGGGTTGCGAACCGTCGAGCGTGCCGATGCGCAGCCGCGGCAGGACCTCGACGGCGCCGACGCGGACCCGCGTGTTCGACGCGGACCCGTCCGGCGACAGCAGTTCCCGATGGGCCGCGTCCGCGGCGTCGAGGCCCGGCTCGAAGGAGACCGCCACCGGGCGCAGGTTCAGGGTGAGTTCGGAGCGAACGACGGCCGGCGGCGCGGAATCCGCCGCGCCGTCCTGACCGGCCCCGGCGGCCGCAGGAACCAGCAGACACGCGCCGAGCGCCCACTTGACTGACATGGCCGGTTCTCCGGGGACCCGCCGGCCCGGCGGCGACGAACTTGCCGCCGGGCCGGCGCGGAGCCGCTTACTCCTGATCGTTGGTGGTCGCCGAGCCGTCGTCGAGCTCGGTGTAGCTGATGAACGCGAGGGCCATTTCGTCGTTGGTCCGCTGGCCGAAGCCGACGCTCCGGTCGGGGTCGAAGCCCTGCCGCACGCCGCGCTCGCCGGTGCTGTCGTACCAGAAGCTCGCCTCGATGCGCGTGCCCTTCGGCAGCAGCTTCGGCTCGCGGTACTTGTAGGTCACCTGCCAGCCCTGGTCGTAGCGCGGCACGTCGAGCAGCAGCTCCTCGGTGCCGTCGGGATAGAAGGCGGTGTAGCGGGAGGCGATCGCCCGCAGGTGCGCGTGCGGCCACAGGTTCAGGACCAGGACGTCCTTCTCCAGCGTGCGGGCCATGCCCACCCGGTAGCGGGGATGGTTCGGCGGAATCTCGAACCCGTTGTTGCCCAGGGTGTCGGTGACGACCTCGTGGGCCACCGGTCGATCCTCGACGAAGAACCCGACCTCCGCCTGGCTCGTGAACGACGTCCCGGGCCCCGGCTCCTTGTTGAAGTGCATGTTGAAGTTGAGGACCGAGCCCTTCCGGACCAGCAGTCCGTAGCCGTCGGGCAGCATCCCCGACTCGCCGCCCTCCGCCACGCAGCTCAGCAGGCCGCCGAGGGCCACCGCCGACTTGTTGGCGCCGGTGATGACCTTGCCGTCCTCGGGCCGCACGAACGCGCACATGTGGTGCACGCCGGAACCCTGGGCTCCCGTGCGCAGCTCCCAGCCCCGCACCCAGACGTCCTCCGGCACCACGTCCTCCGGAATCCGCACGTCGAACGAGATGTTGATGTCGAAGGCGTCGTCCGGCACCACGAACGGCTCTTCCATGCGCACGACGAAGTCCGGCTTGCCGTGGGACCAGCCGTCGTGCAGGTCCTCCGGCCACACCGGCGCCGGCGGCGCGTCGGCCCGGTCGCCGGCGGGCGCGCCCGCGTCGACCCAGCCCCGGATGGTGTCGATCTCGGCGTCGGTCAGGCCGCGCTCGTTCTCGAAGACGCCGCTGGGCGCCGAGGCGAACCACGGCGGCATCTCGCGCGACTCCACCTTGCGGGCGATGGCGCGGGCCCACGGGCGCGTCTCCTCGTAGCTCGTGAACGACGTCGGGGCCACGAGGCCGCTGATGTTGTGCCCCGACGGCCGGTGGCACGTCTGGCAGTTCTCCTGGACGATGGGCAGCACGTCCCGGTAGTACGTGACGTCGGCCTCGCCGCCCGCGGACGCGGGAGCCGCCGGCCCGATCATCACGCCGAGCGCCGCGGCGACCGAAACGATGCGTGAACACGTGGTCATTGTGGATCTCCTCGCCGGCCGCCGAGGCCGACAGACGCGCGTCTGACCCGCAAGCGTACACCATCCGCCGCCGTTCGGAAACCCGGCGGGCCGCGTGTAGAATCGGGCCGTCATGCCGACCCTCCGCCGCCTGACGCGCGCCGCGCCGGGACTCGTCCTTCTCCCTTTCCTGACCGCCCCGACCGCTCGGGCGCAGGTCGGCGACGCGCCGCCCGCCGGCTTCGTCCGTCTCCGCGACGCCGTCCCCGGCATCCTGCTCGACGTCCGCTACCACGGCGCGAACAACTTCGTCGGCGCGCCGGTGGACGGCTACGAGGCGCCGGCGGCGATCCTCACGCGGGAGGCCGCCGACGCGCTGCGGCGGGTCCAGGCGTCGCTGACGGCGCGCGGGTTCGGCCTGAAGGTGTTCGACGCCTACCGCCCGCAAACCGCCGTCGAACACTTCGTCCGCTGGGCCGCCGACCCGTCCGACGACCGCACCCGGGCGGAGTACTACCCCGACGTGCCGAAGTCCGAGCTGTTCGCGCGCGGCTACATCGCCGAGCGGTCGGGCCATTCGCGCGGCAGCACCGTGGACCTGACCGTGGTCCGGCTGGCGGACGGGGCCGAGCTGGACATGGGGACGCCGTTCGACTTCTTCGGCGCGGAGTCGGCCGTGGACTACGAGGGTCTGAGCGGCGCGCAGCGCGCCAACCGCCGCCTGCTGGCCGACGCCATGCGGGCGCACGGCTTCGAACCCTACGCGGCGGAGTGGTGGCACTTCACGCTCGCGGACGAGCCGTATCCCGACACCTGGTTCGACTTCCCCGTGCGGTGACCGCGGCCGGCGGCCAGGAGTCAGCGCCATAGAACGGCGCGGACTCCCGCGGGCCCGGTTGGGCGCCGAGCGGAGCCGTCAGGCGACGCCTGGTAGGCGCTATCGGCCCGGGGTGGGCGCGGGCAGGACCGCCCGCTCGATGGTGAGGAGCCGCTGATCGAGCTTGCCGAAGGCGATCTCGACGCCGCGCAGGCGGGCGTCCATGCTTCTGACGTCCGTTTCGAGGCGGGAGATGCGGCCGTTGAGGGCGCCGATCTGTGCGGACGACAGCCCCGCCAGGACCAGTCCGGTTCCGATGATAGTCCCGATGATCGCCTTGGTGTCGCTGCTCATGAGCAACGAGCATAGCACGGCCGGGCGTCCGCGTCGGCGGCGCGGGCCGCGAAGCCCCGGGCCGGCCGCGCCGGTCAGGAAGCGGCGCGGCCCAGCACGTGGCGCAGGGCGTCCTCCAGGCCGGGATGCCCGAAGCGGAAGCCGCCGTCCCGCAGGCGCGCCGGGTCGACGCGCGCGCTCGCCAGCAGCAGCGCGTCGGCCATCTCCCCGAAGGCCAGACGCGCCCCGAACGCCGGCAGCGGCAGGAGGGTCGGACGGCGCAGCACGCGGCCGAGCGTCTTCGTGAACGCCGCGTTCGTCACCGGGTTCGGCGCGGCCGCGTTGACCGGGCCGGCGAGGTCCTCCGTGCGCAACGCGTGCAGGACGCCGCCCAGCACGTCGTCGAGCGCGACCCAGCTCATGTACTGCCGGCCCGAACCGATCACGCCGCCGACGCCCATCCGGAACGGCAACAGCATCTGGCCGAGCGCGCCCCCGGCCGGCGTCAGGACGATGCCGATCCGCAGGTGGACGACCCGCAGCCCGGCCTCGCGCGCCGCGTCCGCCGCCGCTTCCCACGCCTGGCAGACCTCGGGCAGGAACCCCTCCCCCGGCGCCGACGACTCGTCGAGCGTTTCGTCGCCCCGGTCTCCGTAGAAACCGATCGCCGAGGCTGCGACCAGCGTCCGCGGCGGCCGCGGCAGGGCGGCCAGCGCCGCGGCGAGACGCCGCGTGCCGTCCACCCGGCTGCCTCGGATGCGCGCCTTGCGCGCCGCGGTCCAGCGCCCGCCGGCGACGTTCTCCCCGGCCAGGTGCACGACCGCGTCGAGGCCGTCGACAACCCCCGCGGAGAGCGCGCCGGTCCGCGGGTCCCACTCCGCCTCGCCGCCGCCCGGTCCCCCGGACGCGCGCCGCAGCGCCACCGCCTCGTGACCGCCGCTCCGCAGGAACGGCACGAGGGCCGACCCGATCAGTCCCGTCGCGCCGGTGACCGCCACCTTCATCGGTTCCCTCCCCATCGACGATGCCTGCGCTGTGCGTCCCCCGCCGACACGTTTCGCTCCCCGTCCCGCACGTACGGACCGAGGCGGTGGCAAGGGGCCGGGCGCGCCGTCCGGCGGCGCGCCAGGGGACCCGCGCGCCACGCGGTACCGGCTTGGCGAGACCCTATTCTCCGCTCCGGCTCCCATACGGGTAGCGCTCGGCGAGAGCTCCCTGAAAGCTCCGAAACGCCGGCACGTTCTCGAGTGGACTGTAGTCCACTATGTACTCGGCGACGCTCACACGGCGTTGCGCCAGGGAACGCCTGAAGTTCCGGCCGCGGCGGCCGGCCGGCTCCCCCGCGGCCAGGAACAACAATTCGTCCAGTCTTTCCTTCGGATTTCCGATGCTCTCGATTTCGGTCGTCCGGGGTACGGACACGTCGGCGGTCCGTGATCCGGCCGCCTTGGCCACGGCCGGTCCATCGAAGAGGATCCAGGCTTCCGACATCTGAACCGGCACGACGGGGACGACGTTCTCCCGGGCGACGGCCTCGAATTCTCGCAAGCGGTCCTGGAGCGAGAGGTTTTCCGAATCCCGGTGCACGAAGACGATCATGGCGCCGGAGCTGCAGGCGCCGATGGACTCCTCGATGCTCCCGCGTCGTTTCCGGAATTCCGGTTCGAGTATTTCCACGTCCGGATCGAGCCGGTGTATCGCCCACTGGATCACGGGGACGAGCAGCCGGTCCGTGCCTCCATCGGCCACGATCGCCCAGGTCAATTGGCGGTTCACCTGGCCGACCCGAACTCGAGCGGCAACTGACCGAGCCGCGGGTTGACCGGCGAGCCGCCGATGAAGTCGACCACCGCCTGCCGGTCGATGGGCTGCGCGCTCGATTCTCCTCCGTTGGGCAGGTTCACCCGCCATGCGCCCGAGATCGGTCGAAACGTGCTGATCGGTCCGTCCTTCCTGGTGAGCGCCCGTTCGACGAACACCAGCTCGTCGAAGGACAGCTGTCGAGCCACCTCGGGGGAATGCGTATTGAGAACGACTTGCCGCAAGGGATTGTCGGCGCCGACCGAGTCGTCGACGTCGACCGCGTAGTCCCGCAGCAGATCGGTCAGGGTCGGCACCCGCGACGGATGAATGCCGTTCTCCGGCTCCTCGATGCACAGCACGGCGCGATCCTGGACGTCCACCAGCATCAGAACCAGTGCGACGTACCGCAGGGTGCCGTCTGAAAGGGAACGGCCGTACAGCCAGTCGTCCACACCGGGGACACGCGCCCGCAGTGCGAGCTGGTCTCGAACGTCGTCCGAGTAGACGCCCAGCTCGACGATGTCCGAGTCGAGCTGCCGGAGCCTGTAGAGAATCTCCTCCTGCGCGTCGGGATGTCTCGCGGCGAGCGCATGCAGCGTCGCCGGCATGTTGCCGCCGGACGCGGAGACGTGAGGCACGGCGAATCGGGTGTCGGGGGTTCTCATCGCGCTCGGCTCGAGGTGGAGTATCCGCCACGACGCCATTTCCCGCTTCGCGGCCAGGACGGTCGGATAGTCGTACGTGTTGGTGCCGCCGACCACCGTCAACGGAGACCTGCCGACCGGCGCGGGACGCCCCCGGCTTCCGCCGTCACCGTGGAGCTGAATCCGATCCTCCTTCGTCGAGATCAGCGGTCCTCCGCGCCGCACTCCCAGGGCGACGGACTTCCTGAACTCCCTCGACGAGCTGAATCCGACGAACCTGGCGTAGTCTTCCAGCTTCGCGTGCGTCAGGCTCTCGTGCTCCACCAGCAGGCGACCCGACCGCGGCCGGTATCGCAACCGGATCCTGTAGGTGAGGAGCGTCGTGCTGGGTATCGCCTTCTGGCCGAAGTCGTCCTCCGTCTGCGGCGGGACCACCATGTCCGCGCCCAGTTCGATCCCGCGGTCCGGGTCCCGGCCGAACACCAGGTCGAGGGGCGAGCTGCCCCCGTCGCTCGTCCGTCTGACTTCGGTGGCCGCGGCGGCGACGTCGCGGTCGGCCAGGGCGCCGAGGAAGTGGATGGCGTCGAACAGATTGCTCTTTCCCACTCCGTTGTGGCCGATGAAGCAGGTGAACGGCCCGAAGCGCACGTGCGCCTCCCGGATGCTCTTGAAGTTCCTGACGGACAGGCTCACGAGCATGGGACGGGTCAGGCGCCGCCCTGGCCGAAACCGAGCCGTGCGCCGAGGAAGACCCGCCGCGGCGGGGTGAACCGGACGCCGTCGCCGAAGGCGGCGCCGCCGGCTCCGGCCGCGAGGTCCTGGTTGCGGATGGCGTCCTGGCCGTCCAGCAGGTTGAAGACGTCGGCGAACAGCTCCAGCCGGTGACCGGCGGCCCGGACGTCGTAGAGCAGCCGGACGTCGACGACGCCCCAGGACGGGTTGCGCAGCGCGCCGACCGCGTCGGGCGCGAGCCAGCGTTGCGTGATGCCGGCGAACTCGAACTCCTCGCCCGCGCCGACGCGGACCGGCAGGTGCCGGTTCGATGCGCGGAAGGTCCGGCTGGCGACGGTGCCGGAGTTCCAGCGCCAGTTCGCGCCGAGCTGGAATCCGGCGTCCCAGTGGTACGAGGAGCTGATCTTGAACACGTGCGCGATGGACCCGGGCAGATCGCCCCACTGGTGCGGCGCCCGCGGGTCCAGCCAGATCACGTCGCCCTGGAAGTCGGCGTTCGAATCGGAGTTGGTGTTGCCGGAGGCGGCGCCGTACGTCCAGGCGGCCAGCGCCTGCCAGTCGTCCCGCAGCCGCTGCCGGAAGGTGAGCTCGACGCCCTGGTAGTCCCGCGCGCCGCCGGCCAGGGTGGCGATGATGAAGTTCGACTCGGGGAAGGTGTCGTAGCCGAAGTAGTCCAGACCGAGGAAGAGCGAAGCCGGGTGGTCGACCGGCCCCGGATAGGCCGTCGTGCCGTCGGGGCGGCGCGCGTAGAGACTCAGGTCGTAGTCCTCGATCACGTCGCGCGTGCGCCGCCGCGTGTAGAGCGCCATGACGCTCCGCCCCTGCCCGGCGTCGGTCTCCCAGCTCACCTGGAAGTCTTCGGTCCACGGCGTCTTCGTGGTCGGCGCGAACAGGGCGTCGGCCTGTTGCGGCCCGCCCCGCACCCGGTAGGTCACCCACCGATCGGCGGCGTAGACCTGCTCTTCGCGGACCGACCCGCTCAGCGTCCCGGCGAAGTTGGTCAGGTTGTTGCGGATCGGATCGTAATAGCGGCCGTAGAACGCGCTGATCCGCTGCCGGCCGGCGCCGGACGGGTCGTACGAGACGCCGAGGCGCGGGGCGAGGGTCCAGTCGAACGTGAAGACGCTGGTCCCGTCGGTCGCGACGTGCTCGAAGCGCTCGGCGCGGACCCCGAGGTTGAACGACAGGCGGTCGGTCGCGCTGAACGTGTCCTGCAGGAACAGGCTCGCGCCGTGCGAGCGGGTCTCCTGCGCGCCGAGGGCGGACTGGTGGTGCCGGTAGTAGTTGACCGCCCCGTGCGGATTGCCCGCCGTGCTGCCGTACGTCAGGCCGCCGGCGAGCTCGTCCGGGGAGATCGAGCCGTCGCCGTCCGCGTCGTAGCGCGCGTAGAACGCGGCCCGGTCCGGGAGCCCGTCGACGGTGCGGACGAAACCGCCGTAGTCGCTGCCGTTCCGCGGATCGAACCACGAGCCGGTGAAGTCGCCCGCGATCAACGCGCCGGCCGAAAGCCCGGACAGCGACGGGTGCAGCGAGGTGTACAACCCGCCGTCGAACACCGTGTCGCGGACGTTGGTGTTGCGCGTGAGCTCGACGCCGGCGTGCACGGCGTGGCGTCCGGCCTGCACGACCGCGGTGGCCTTCCAGCCCTCGGTGTCGCGCTGGTCCAGATCGTCGCGCCCGAAGCCGCCGAGCTGCTCGTCCGCGAGGGTGCGGGCGTCGGCTCCCCGGAAGACGATGACGTTGCGCGGCCCGGGAACCACCGCGAAGTCGGAGACTTCGCCGTTGTGCCGGCTGTAGGCCCCTTCGAGGAGCACGGCGCCGGCGAGGCGCGTGTACTTCAGGTGGTAGTTGCCGCCCCCCTGCTCCCGGCGCCGGTCGTGGGCGTTCGTCACGTCGCGGCCGCGCCGGCCGCTGACGTCGGTGGGGTCGTTCAGGAACGTGAACGCCAGCGTCCGGCTGGTGCTCGGCGCCCACGTGGCGCGCGCGTAGAACTGGTCCTGCTTCTGTTCGACGGTGCGGATGACGCCGGCGCCGTCGAGCGCGACGACCGCGTCGGAGCGCGCCACGCGGCGGTAGCTGCCGAAGAACCACGCCTCGTCGGTGACGAGCGGGCCGCCGCCGGTGACCGCGGTGTCGAACCGCGAGAACTCCTGGTCGGCGGCGTTGCGGTTCTCGGCGACGAGGCGGTCGTTCTGGAAGAAGTAGTTGACCGAGCCGGTGAACCGGTTGGTGCCCGACCTGGTGACGACGTTCGAGAGCAGCCCGGGCGCCCCGACGTACTCGGCCGGGATGCCGCCGGTCAACACCTGCTGCTCCTGGACGATCTCGGTGTTGAGGTTGGCGCCGAACGTGCCGTCCACCCCGTCGGTGACGTTGATGCCGTCGATGTAGTAGAAGTTGTCGCTCGACACGCCCGCCTCGCCGCCGACGTCCCGGTAGTTGACGCCGGACTTGGACGCCGGGTTGCCGGGCGACTCCGGGTCGTCGGGCAACACGCCGGGCACGAGCTGCAGGTAGCTCTGGTAGCTGCGGCCGGTCGGCACCGCCTCGGTCAGGTCCAGGGTGATGTCCTCGGCGACGACCGCGCTCGTGACGTCGACCACCGGCGGCGCCGCGCTCACCGTCACGGTCTCGGCCAGGTCGCCGACCGCCAGACGCACCGCGAGCGACGCGGTCCGGCCCGCGCGGACCAGCACGTCCGGCCGCCGGGTCGTCCGGAAGCCGGCCAGCTCGACGGTCACCACGTAGCGGGCCGACGGGTTCAGGGCGCGCAGCTCGGCCAGACCCGCGAGGTCGGTGAACCCGACCCGCGTCGTCGCGGCGTCCTCGGCGGCGACCGTGACCGCGGCGCCGGGGACGGGCAGGCCGGCCTGATCCGTGACCGTGACGCGCACGCTCCCGGCCGTCGTCACCTGCGCCCGGGCGGACGTCGGCGCGGCGGCGAGCAGCAGCGCGAGCAGCGCCGCCGCGCGGCGCGCGAGGTCGTTCCGGCAACGGTCGCGTCCCGCGTCGAGCATGGCTCCCGAACAGGATACAAGGAGAGCCTCGCGACGGCCTCGCGACGACGAGGACCGCCGGGATGATGAACCACTGCCGGAGCTCCTGCCGGTCCTCGACGGAACGAGCGGGAAGGTGACGGCGCGGCGGGCGAAGGAACGGCGCCGAGAGGCCGCGTGGAGGGGGGAGGAAGCGCGGTTCCTCCCCCCTTCGTCTCTACAGCCTCCGGCGGCTGCGCCGGAGGCCGGCGCCGTACAGCAGCGCCGCGAGCAGTCCCGCCGCCGCCAGCGGCAACGCCGGAACCGGCGGCGCGAAGCCCTCCCCGACCGCGACGCCGAAACTGGCCGAGACGGGCCTCCCGCCTCCCGTATAGCGGACCGTGACGGTGGCCGTCCCGTCCCCCACCGGCGTGATCCGTGCGGATTGAACATCGAAAGTTCATATTGCACGACCGCGGACCCGCCCGGGAGGCCGCGTCCCCCGCGCCGCCGCTCTCAGTCGCCGGCCGGCCGCAACGTCAGCCGATGCGCCGCGCGCTCCTCCACCGCGCCGCGCGTGTAGAGCAGCGGGAAGTATTCGCCGTTGCCGAGGTTCTCGGCCAGGTTGCCGTAGTACGGGCTGCCGGGCTGGGCCGACTGCCCGGGCGCGTTGCTGGCCACCGAGCGGTCCGGGTCCGCGAGGTCGATGATGCGCCGGAAGTTCGCGCCGGTGGCGTTGACCGCGCCGAAGCCGCCGGGACGCTCCACCGGCGGCAGGTCGAACGCCGCGGCCAGCACGTGCGGCAGCGCGCTGGCGTGGACCCGGCCGTGGCGCCACTCGGAGCGGTCGGGGCCGAGCTCCTCCGTCAGCCGCTCGACGGCGGCGGCCAGGCCCCGCTCGATCAGCGCGCGGCGCTCGGTCTCCGACGTCTCCGGATCGCGGACGGCGTCGTCGACCGCGGCGTTCCAGCGCACGTAGAGCGCGCCCGCCGTGCTGTCCCGCGAGAGCGTGCCGTCCCACGCGGCGATCAGGCCGCGCGCCCATTCCACGTCCGCGTCGCCGGACGTCCAGCCCCGGAACGCCGGCGCGTCGCGCTCGGCCGCGAGCAGGCGCGCGTCGTGCTGGATGCGCTTGTGGTCGTCGACCGAGAGCGTCCCGCCGGCGCCGAGGAGCTGGCGCAGACGGGCGATCCGCGACGTCTCGACGCCGCGCGACGAGTGGTAGAAGACCGGCCGCCCCTCGTACCCCGGCGGGTGGACGTTGTCGTTGGCGGTGGCGACGTAGCCGCGCTCGGGGTTGAACTCCCGCGGCAGGTCGGTGCGGAACCCGCGCCACTCGTAGTCCCCGTTACCGGGCACCGGCAGCCGGCCGTTCCAGCCGTCGCGGTCCGGCGTCAGGCCCGTCACCTGCAGGGCGACGTTGCCGTCCGCGTCGCCGCAGACGAGGCTGTGCGTCGGCACCAGCCAGTGCATCGCCCGCTCGAAGAAGTCGGCGCAGCCCTCCGCCTGGGCGAGCCGGAAGCTGCCCTTGTAGGCGGCCGTGCCCGGTTCCTGCACGACCGAACGCACGGCGTAGGCGACGCCGTTCTCGCGGTCCTCGTAGAAGACCGGGCCGTGGCGGCTGAACTTCAGCACGACCGGCTCGGGCTCGCGCCCCTTGACCGGGATCTCCTCCTCGATGATCCGCAACGGCTCCCAGCCGTCCCGCCAGCGCACCAGGTTCGGATCCTCCGGGTGCAGCTCCTCGACGTAGACGTCGACCATGTCGGTGCCGGCGAAGGTGAAGCCCCACGCCATGCGCTCGTTGCTGCCGGCGTCGACGCCCGCGAAGGGCGGCTCGCCGCCCCCGATGACGTTCCAGCCGGGCGCCACCAGGTGCACGAAGTAGCGCAGCGCCGGCATCTCGATGCGCCGGTGGGGATCGTTGGCCAGGATCGGCGCGCCGCCCGGCGAGCGCGCGCCGCTCATCACCCAGTTGTTGCTGCCCTCGACGGCGGCGGGTCCCGGCAGGATCCGCCGCGCTTGCGGCCCCGGCGCCGCGGCGAGCGCGCGGTACGGCTCGACGATCTCCAGCGGCGGCAGGCGCCCGGCGACGAACGGGTCGCCGTCGCCGGCGCGCATCGCGTCCAGGATCTCCTCCGTGACGATGCTCACGTCGAGCCCCTCGGGCACCGCCAGGTCGTCCCACGGGTCCGGCGCGAAACGCCGGTTGGCTTCCTCGACCCCGTAGCGGGCGACGTCGAGCGCGAGCTGCATCTCGTGGATGGCGTGCCCCCGCACGCTCGGCACGCCGAGTGCGGCCCAGCGCAGCACCACCGTCTCCGCCGTCCAGGGCAGCGGCTCGACGCCGGTGAGCTGGAACTCCACCGGCAGGTTGCCGCGGTTCCGCTCGACCCAGGCGTTGACCCCGGCGGCGTGCGCGGTGAACAGCCGATGCGCGTCGGGGTGGTAGCTGGTCCACTCGGTCTCGTCCCACGGCCCGCGGAACTTCATCAACCGGGTGCGGCGGTCGTAGTCGAGCGCTTCCGGCCCGAAGATCTCGGCCAGCCGCCCCTCGCGCCAGCGGCGCCACATCTCCAGTTGCCACAGCCGGTCCTGGGCCATGACCCAGCCCTGCGCGAAGAACAGGTCGTCGTCGTTGCGCGCGTAGACGTGCGGCACGCCCCATTCGTCGCGGATGACCTCGACCGGCTCCTTCAGGCCCGGAACGGCCTGCTCGCCGTCGATGACGGCCAGGGAGCGGCGGGCCAGCTCGTCCAGGGACCGCGGCGCCCCGGCGTCGTCCGGCCCGCAAGCGGCGGCGGAGGCCAGCAGCACCGCGGCCGTCACGCCGGTGAACGCCCCGATCGATCGTCGCATCGTTTCCTCCTGCGAACTCTCCGCGCCGGGCGCGAGGCCGTCCGCCGATACTATCGTCTTTCGACCTGCCGGATCACCGGCTTCGCCGGCCGCCGACGGAGGATCGACGGGCGGACAACGCCTCGGCCGCGTGACATAATCGCCGCGGGCCGGCTGTCGGCGGCCGGGGTTTTCCCGCGCCCGACGCCGGCGGACCGCAACGAGGCGCGCCATGACCAGCGGCGTCGGAAAGTTCACCGTCTTCGCCCTCGCGATGCTCGTCTCCTGGGTCGCAGGGGCGAGCGTCGCCCCCACGTGGACCGTCAACCGCGTCACGCTGGACGCGCTGACGGACGGCGACGGCCGGACGTACTACCTGTCCGAGGGCAGCCGCGTCTACTTCGAGGCCGTGCCGATCGAGCGGGCGCGGCTCGACGCCGCGGCCCTGCGCGCCTCCGGCGAAGCGCCGGCGGTGACCGAGGAGTTCGTCTCGGCGGTCGAGACGCGCGACGGGCGGGTCGAGACGGCCCACTACCGGCTCGCCGCGCGGCCGCACTGGGGCTGGTGGTCGCTGCTCCCGGCCGCCGTGGCCGTGATGCTGTGCTGGCTGACGCGCGAGCCGGTCACCTCGCTGGCCGCCGGCATCGTCTCCGGCGCGCTGCTGCTCGGCAGGTACGACATAACCGGCGAGGTGCTGATCCCGTCGCTGGCGAGCCCCGATTCGGCCGGCGTGCTGCTGCTCTACCTGTGGCTGCTCGGCGGCCTGATGGGCGTCTGGTCGCGCACCGGCGCCGCTCGGGCGTTCGCCGAGTTCATGACCGCGCGCTTCGTCCGCGGCCCGCGCAGCGCCAAGCTGGTGGCCTGGGCGCTCGGCATCGTCTTCTTCCAGGGCGGGACGGTGAGCACCGTCGTGGTCGGCACCACGGTCAAGCCGATCGCCGACAAGCAGCGCGTCAGCCACGAGGAGCTGGCCTACATCGTCGACTCGACGGCGTCGCCCATCGCCTCGCAGCTCGCCTTCAACGCCTGGCCGGGCTACGTGCAGGCGTTCATCTTCGTCTCCGGGGTCGGCTTCCTGGCCACCGAGGCGGACCGCATCGCCTTCTTCTTCCGGAGCGTGCCGTTCTGCTTCTACGCGATCTTCGCGGTCCTGGGCACGTTCCTGCTGAGCATCGAGAAGCCGATCTTCCTCGGCCGGCGCCTCGCGGCGGCCATGCGGCGCTCCCGCGAGACGGGCCGGCTGGACGCGGAAGGGGCGGACCCGCTGAGCACGAAGGAGCTGCAGTCGAGCCGCGTGCCGGCCGGCTACACGCCCCACGTGCTGGAGTTCTTCCTGCCCCTCGGGGTGCTGATCGCCGTCGCCGTCGGCACGTTCGCCGCCTACGGCTCCCCCAACGTGCAGTGGGCCTTCGGGACGGCCCTGCTGCTGGCCGCCGGCATGGCGCTGGGCAAGGGGATGTCGCTCAAGGACCTCGTCTCCGGCTTCCACGACGGCATCAAGGGGGTGGTGCTCGGCTCGGTCATCCTGCTGCTGGCGATCACCATCGGCAACGTCAGCACGGAGACCGGCGGGGGCGTCTTCCTGGTGGAGCAACTCGGCGACGCCCTGCCGTACTTCCTGCTGCCGGTGATCCTGCAGCTCATGACGATGGTCATCGCCTTCTCGACGGGCACGAGCTGGGGCACCTACGCGGTGGCCTTCCCGCTGGCGATGCCGCTGGCCTGGGCCGTGGCCGGGGCGCAGGGGCTGTCGCATCCGGAGCTGTTCATGACCCTCTGCTTCGCCTCGGTCATGGACGGCAGCGTCTTCGGCGACCAGTGCTCGCCCATCTCGGACACCACGGTGCTCAGCTCGGTGTGCACCGGCTGCGACCTGATGGACCACGTGAAGACGCAGATCCCGCAGGCCTCGGTGGCCGCCGGCCTGGCCGCGGTCTGCTGGACGGCGCTGGCCTTCTTCACGGCCTGACCCGGGCCGCGTCGCCGGCGCGCCGACCGGCCGCCTGACCGGCAACACGAGACTGCTGCGGCCGGTCCTTCCCCGGCGGCCGCCGGGGAAGGACCGGCCGTCGCACGGATTCGGAGCATGGGCGGTGGTAGACTTGCGGGAAGCCTCGGGCAGCGGGCTGGCGGCGCCGTGCCGGCCGGCCGCGAAGAACCGCGGAAGATGGCCCGGGGCTCGGGCCGTGACCGCCGTCGGCGCCGGGCTGTCCGCGGGGAACGCGCGTGGGCCGGGGTCCGCGTGAGGTCTCGCGCTTGTCGGCGTGTTGGAGGTGTTCGAGACATGGCGTCCCACGGCGGCAAACCCGGCGTCGCGAAGCTGATCCTGGCGGCGCTGGCGCTGGCTGTCCCGGGTCTCGCCGCGCCGGCGGCGGGCGTGGGCCAGGAGACCGCCGTCGCCGGCACGGTGACCGACGAGACCGGCGGCGTGCTGCCGGGGGTGACCGTCGAGGCGCGCGATTCGGCGGGCGGGGCGCCGATGGTCGCCGTCACCGACGGCGCGGGACGGTTCTCGTTCCCCGCGCTCGATCCGGGCGCGTACGAGCTGACCGTCATCCTCCCCGGCTTCGTCACGGCCGTGCGGACGGGGGTCGAGCCGGGCGCCGAGGTCGAGATCGCGCTGCAGGCGCAGTTCGAGGAGACGGTGGTCGTGGTCGGGACCCGCGCGGCGCCGCGGTCGGCCACCGCGTCGCCGGTGCCGATCGACGCCATTCCGTACCAGGACGTCGTCAGCCAGGGCGCGACGGATCTGAGCGATCGGTTGCGCAACGTCGTGCCCTCGTACCACGTCAACACCCAGCCCATCAGCGACGCGGCGACGATCGTGCGGCCGGTGAACCTGCGCGGGCTGGCGCCGGACCACACCCTGGTGCTGGTCAACGGCAAGCGCCGGCACCGCTCGGCGGTCATCAACTGGCTCGGCAACGGGGCGGCGGACGGCGCGCAGGGGCCGGACGTCTCGGCCATCCCGGCCATCGCCCTGCGGCAGGTCGAGGTGCTGCGCGACGGGGCGTCGGCGCAGTACGGATCGGACGCGATCGCCGGCGTGCTCAACTTCCAGTTGAAGGACGACCCGTCGGGCGGCAGCTTCGAGTTCCGCTCCGGCGTGCACGGCGCGGGCGACGGCGAGTCGTACGCCGTGGCCGGCAACGCCGGCCTGCCGCTCGGCGCTACCGGGTTCGCCAACCTCAGCCTGGAGTACGGCGCTTCCGGCCCCACCAGCCGCAGCGTGCAGCGGGACGACGCGCAGGCGCTGATCGACGCCGGCAACACCGCCGTCGCCGACCCGGTGCAGATCTGGGGCTCGCCGGAGATCGACGACGACCTGAAGCTGTTCGGCAACTTCGGCCACCTGTTCGACAACGGCCTGCAGCTCTACGGGCACGCCAACTATGCGAGCAAGACGGTCACCGGCGGCTTCTACTTCCGGAACCCGAACACGCGCTGGGGGATCTACAGCCCCGACCGGGGCGAGACGCTGCTGATCGGCGACGCGCTCGACGCGCGGGACGGCGTCGTCGACGGGTCCGCGAACTGTCCGACGGTGGCGGTCACGGACCACCGGCCGGATCCGGCGGCGTTGCAGGCCGTCTTCGACGATCCGGACTGTTTCTCGTTCCAGGAGCTGCTGCCGGGCGGCTTCACGCCGCAGTTCGGCGGCGATTCCGCCGACGCGTCGGTGGTCGCGGGCGTCCGCGGGCTGGCCGCGAACGGTTTCGTCTGGGACGCCAGCGCCAGCGTCGGCGCCCACGAGGTGGACCTGTTCATCACCGACACCGTCAACGCGTCGCTGGGACCGGAGACGCCGCTCGACTTCCGGCCCGGACGGAACCGGCAGCGGGAGGTCAACCTCAACTTCGACGTCTCGCATCCGGTGAGCGGCCGCGTGAACGTCGCGGCCGGCGGCGAGTGGCGTCAGGAACGGTTCACGACCGTTCAGGGCGATCGCGCGTCGTGGGTGACGGGTCCCTACGGCGCCCAGGGTTTCGCCTCCACCTCCAACGGATTCCCGGGGTACGGGCCGCTCACCGCGGGCGCCTGGAGCCGCGCCAACGTCGCGGTCTACGGCGACCTCGAGGTGCGGGGCGCGGAAGACGCCTGGACCGTCGGCGCCGCCCTGCGGGTGGAGCGCTTCGACGACTTCGGCGTCACGACCAACGGCAAGGTCTCCGGCCGCTACCAGGTGACGCCTGTACTCGCGCTGCGCGGCAGCGCCAGTACAGGGTTCCGGGCGCCGACGCCCGGCCAGGCCAACGTGTTCAACACGTCGGTCGAGTTCGACCAGGAGACGAACGACTCCGTCTTCAACGTCACCCTGCCGCCGACCTGGACGGTCGCCGGCCTGTACGGGGGGCTGGCCCTCCAGCCGGAGCGGTCGGTCAACGCGACGGCCGGGGCGGTGGTCGAGTCCGGGCCGTTCACCCTGACCGCGGACTACTTCCACATCGATCTGCGGGATCGGATCGGCCTGTCGCAGAACTTCCGGTTCACCTCGCGCGAAGTGGACGTCCTGCTCGCCGAGGGGGTGGAGAGCGCCCGCGACCTGCGGAACTTCCGGTTCTTCACCAACGCCTTCGACACCCGGACGCGGGGGATCGACCTGGTGGCGACGTGGACGCCGCCGGCCCTCGGCGGCGGCACCAGCCTCAGCGCCATCGTCAACCGGACCGTCACGCGGGTGACCGACTTCGATCCGGGCGCCCTCGACGACGTCCGGGTCCGGGAGCTGCAGGAGGCGGTGCCGCGAACCCGCTGGAACGCGGCCGTGACGCAGGCCGTCGGCCCCGTGCGCCTGCGCGGCCGGCTGCACTTCTACGGCGGCTGGTGGGACACGGAGGACTTCCTGCGCTACCGCGGGAAGCACCTGCTCGACCTCGAGCTCGAGGTCCCGGTGGGCGGGGGGGCCACGCTGGCCCTCGGCGGGCAGAACGTGCTGAACACCTACCCCGACGAGCATCCTCTGGCGCGGCAGCGGCTCGGGAACCGCTACAGCCAGTTCACACCGTTCGGCTTCAACGGCGGCTACTACTACGTGCGCGTCACCCACGCCTGGCGGACCGGCGCCTGAACGCCGCGGAATCCTACTCCGCCAGGCCGAAGACCCGGGCCAACTGGAACATCGAGAGTCCGACGATCACGAGAACCACGAACCCGCCGAGGACGTTGGCCGACCGCGAGTTGCGGTGCCGGCCCATGATGCCGGCGCGGTTGGCGACGACCAGCAACAGGACCAGGGTCAGGGGCAGCACGACGGCGTTTCCGGCCTGGGCGAGCAGGATGATCCGGTACGGCGACGCGCCCAGGAAGATCCCGCAGAACATGCCGGTCAGCAGCACCGAGCCCCACAGCAGACGGAAGCGGCCGCCGCGCAGATCGCTCCCCCAGCCCAGCGCGCCCGCGGCCGCGTAGGCGGCGGCGAGCGGCGCGGTGATCGCCGAGGTCAGGCCGGCGGAGAACAACCCGATCCCGAAGAACACCGGCGCCGCGCTGCCGAGCAGCGGTTCGAGGCGCGCCGCGACCGCCGCCGCGTCGGCGGCGTCCGCGCCCTGTCCGAGCAGCGGCGCGGCGGCGATCACCACCGCCGCCGTGATCAGGCCCCCCAGCGCCACCGAGAAGACGGTGTCCTGCCGGCTCTCGCGGACGTTCTCGTCGTTGCGGTCCGCGTCCGGCCACCGTTCCAGTACCGCGCTGGCGTGCAGGAACAGGTTGTAGGGGATGACCGTGGTGCCGATCAGCGCCAGCACGGTGAGCAGCGCTCCCGGAGGAACCCGCGGGATCAGCAGCCCGGACAGCAGCGCGCCGGGGTCGGGCGCGGCGAGGACGGCGGTCAGGCAGAACACCACGCTCATCAGGCCCACCAGGGCGACCAGCGCGTTCTGGATCGTCCGGTAGGTTCCGGTCATCAGCAGGGCGCCGGCCAGCCCGCCGACGATCGCCACGAGCAGCCCCCGCGGGAGACCGGTGAGCAGGCTGACGCCGAGGGACGCTCCGAGCAGGTTGCCGGTCTGGAACGCCGCGTTGCCGACCAGGATGGTCGTCGCGATGAGGCCGAGCGCGCCCGCCCGGACCCGCGGGTTCGCCAGGCTGTCGCGTATGGCCTCGGCGAGTCCGCGCCGTCCGGCGAGGCCGACCCGCGCCGCCATGTCCTGCAGGATGACGGTGGTGACCACCGAGAACAGGACGGTCCAGAGCAGGGTGACGCCGTACCCCGCGCCCGCCCGGCTCGCGGTGACGAGGGTCCCCGGCCCGATGAAGGCGGCGGCGACCAGGAAACCCGGCCCGACTCGAAAACGACGCATGGTCTCGATCCTCCGGCGTTCCGCGAATCCTCGGCGGCGCGCCCGCCGCGGCGGCCGGCGCGCGTCAAGTTTATGACAGCCGCCGAACCATGTATCCGTGGCGCGCAGGCGTTCCGGCGAACATGGCGCTCCGCCGCTCACGGACTCTAGCGCCCACCAAGCGTCGCCTTGCGGCTCCGCTCGGTGCCCATCCTGACCGCTCCAGGAGTCCGCGCCGTTCTACGGCGCAGACTCCTAGCCCGCGGCGCAGCACCACGATGCGGTTCGAGTTGGTGCCGCCGCGGTTGTTGTCGACGCCCCACGTATTCGACGTCTTGGTGAAGCGCTGTTCGTTGACGACGATGCACACCGGCTCCCACGCCGTCTCCCGCGCGACGTCGGCGACCACCCGGTCGAGCAGCAGCGATCCGCGCCGGACCTCGCCCACCTCGAAGGCGAACGCGCCGCCGGGCCGGGTGATCGCGGCGACGTTGACGAGCGCGCGCCGCACGAGGCGCTTCCACTCCTCCAGCTTCGCGGTCTGGGTGACGGCGACGGCGTCCGGATCGACGCCGGCGAACCAGCACCGCATCCAGTTGTCCTGCCGGTAGTTCACCACGTTCAGGAACGGCGGAGAGGTGATCGCCAGCGCGGCCGGCGGGCCTGCGTACCCGAACGGCGTCTCGACGTTCTGCCGCAGGAAGCCCCGGCAGCGGCCCGTGGGCGGCTCCTTCCGCACGTCCCGCAGCAGGGCGCGCGTCTTGCGCAGGATCAGCGCGGCGACGTCGCGGTACTCCGGCGTCTGCCCGCGGCGCGCGTTGTTCTTCCGCTGGCGCTCGATCGACGTGGCCTGGTTCGGAGGCAGGGTATAGACGACGCGTTGGTGTGGGCGCGCACGTAGTCGGCGTGGTGCAGGTCGTTCCCGAGCGCGTAGCGGATCAGCCCGCCGAGGACCGCGACGTCCGACCCGGGCCGGATCTGCATGTGGCGGTCGGCGACGGCCGACGTGCGGGTGAAGCGCGGGTCGATGGTCAGCAGCTTCGCGCCCCGCCCGTCACGCGCCTCCACCGCCCACTTGAACCCGCAGGGATGGTTCTCCGCCGGGTTGGCCCCCATCACCAGGATGACGTCGGTGTTGCCGATGTCCTTCCAGTGGTTGGTCATCGCCCCGCGGCCGAACGTGGCGGCCAGACTGGCCACCGTGGGGCTGTGTCATATGCGGGCCTGGTGGTCGATGTAGACCAGGCCCATCGCGCGCATCGTCTTCGTGACGAGGTAGGCGTCCTCGTTCGAGACGGTGGCGCTGCCGACCCAGGCGACGCCGTCGGCGCGGTTGACGACGCGGCCGGCGTCGTCCCGCTCGCGGAACGAGGCGTCGCGCGAGTCCTTGAACCGGCGCGCGAACCAGTCCATCGCCTCGTCCCAGTCGATCCCTCCGTCTTCGGGGGGAGCGTGTCCGCGCGCGGCCGGCCCGGCCGCGCGCGGACACGCCCGCTCACCGGCCGCCGTCCGGAATCGGGGCGAACGGCACGGCCGGCTCCCGCACGCCGGGATGCCCGGCCTCGATGCGCTGCCGCGAGACCAGCGCCGCGGCGTCGATCGCCTGCTGCTCGTCGGCGCGCCCGGCGCGGAGCAGGTTGACCATGGCGTGGTTGCCCTCGTGGCAGGCGTACTCGAACAGCGTCACGCCGGGGGTCGAGCGGTGCATCGGGATGGCCGCGGTCCAGGGCGCGGCGAAGGTCCGCGGATCCTCGACCGTCACCCGGTAGTCGATGGTGTTGGCGTCGACCAGGGTGAAGCGCTCCACCAGCCGCAGGGTCTCGCCCGACCCGCGCGGCCCGGTCGGGGTCACGTGGGACGGCTGGTGGTCGCCGCCGTCGAGCCGGCCGTTGAAGTGCAGGGTCTCGACGACCAGGGTGTCCCCCTCCCAGCGCCCGCGGCCGTCGCCGAGCCACTGGCGGACGGCGCCGGGGGCGTGGGGCCGGCCGTCCAGCGGGACGATGCGCGCCTCGTGGATCATCTCCATCAGCAGCACGAAGTGGCCGGGCGTCTGGAAGATCTGGTAGTTGGCGTTGTACAGCGTGGGGATCATCGCCGTCGGCAGGGTGCGCGAGATGCACCGCTCCCAGTTGTTGCGGTCGAGCCACGAATCGGCCTCGCCGCGGCCGGCCCGCGCGCGCTCGCGGTCGACGAGCCGCCGCACGCCCCGCGCGGCCATCCGGATGCGGCCGTCGGGCGGGTCGACGATCAGCGACTCGCGCTCGATGTCCCCGGCCTGCTCCAGCCAGCCCGCCCCGGTGCCGCGCGTGGCCTCGACGACCGCCTGCCGCGCCTGCCGGCCGAGGGCCTGCTCCTCGCTCGTCAGGCGCTCGAGAGGCGTCGTCGTCGAGTTGTTCCAGATCCCCTGCAGGTCCGGGTCCCCCCACGGGGTGCGCGGCAGCTCGGACCCGTCCGCCGCCAGGCGGTCCGGCGTCCACTGCGCGAAGGCCGGGGCCGCCGCGAGGGCGGCCAGGAGAAGGGGCAGGAGCCCGGCGAAGGCGAGGCGGCAGCGTGTGCGGTTCATTCTTCCATCCTCCCGAATCCGTTGCAGTATAGGCCGCCCGGGATGCCGGAAGCCCGTCTTGCGAGCCTTCGGACGGCGATTTCCCTGTCGCGGCCGGGGGCGGCTCGGCGCGGTATCGCGCGGTCGCGGGGCGGCGCCCCGTAATGCAACGCTCCCGCCGCGCCGGGCCTCCGCGCGCGTGTCGTCCCGACCGCGGACCACGCCTCGGCATGGACAAGGACGGAGGGCCTCCCGCGCGCGTGTCGTCCCGACCGCGCCCCCCATCCGGTCACCGCCACGTAGGTCGGGGCCTCCCGCGCGCGTGTCGTCCCGACGCGGCCCCCCCGCGGCCGGGCCGGGCGAGGGTGGGGGCCTCCCGCGCGCGTGTCGTCCCGACCCGGGCATCTTCCGGATCACGTCCATCGCGGGCGGGCCTCCCGCGCGCGTGTCGTCCCGACTACTCGTGGATGACGTCGGCGATCTGCGACTCGGGGCCTCCCGCGCGCGTGTCGTCCCGACCCGGTTCGCGGGGTGGCGCCCGTCGATGCGGCGCTCCCCCCGGGACTATGATCGCTTCGTGCCGCCCGACGCCGCCGACTCGCCGGCGCTGCGGTCCGTCGCCGTCCGGCGCCGGGGCGAAGTGCTCGACCAGGACCTGATCGTCGTCGAGGAGCCGCTCGAGATACGCCTCGGCGGCAAGCCGCTGGTCGTCACCATGCGCACGCCGGGCGACGACGAGGAGCTCGCGGCGGGCTTTCTCCACGCCGAGGGCCTGATCACCGGCGGCGCGGGAATCGCGTCGTTGCGCGTCGTGGCCGGCGGCCGGGAGACCGCCAGCGGCGGGGCGCCGGCCCGGATCAGGGTGACGGCCTTCGCGGGCGACCGCGTGGAGGTCACGCTGGCGGACGACGCGGGACGCGCCGCGCCTGCCTCCGCACCCGCCGAACCGGCCCGGCAGTTCCGGGCGACCGCCGCCTGCGGGGTCTGCGGCAAGGAATCGCTGGACGACCTCGACCGCGACTTGCCTCCCATCGAGCCGCTCGAATGCCGTCCGGCGCTCTTCGAGGCGCTGCCCGGCCGGCTTCGGGCGGCGCAGACGCTGTTCGAGGCCACCGGCGGCATCCACGCCGCCGGCCTGTTCACGCCGGACGGCGAGCCGCTCTGCGTGCGGGAGGACATCGGCCGCCACAACGCCGTCGACAAGGTGATCGGCCACTTCGTGCTGCGCGGCGAGGCGCCGCTCCGCGACCGGATTCTCGTCGTCAGCGGCCGGGCCGGCTTCGAGCTCGTCCAGAAGGCGCTCATGGCGGCCGTCCCGGCGATGGTCTCGGTCGGCGCCGCGTCGAGCGTGGCCGTCGACATGGCGGCGGCGGCGGGCATGACCCTCTACACCTTCGCCGGCCGCGGCCGCGGCAACCTGCACGTGGCCTGACCGCGCGGCGCCGCCGGCCCGCTCGCGACGCGACGCGGGCGAATTCGAGAGCGTTGACCGCCTTCGGCCAGCGCCAGCTTCCGCTCGGGGTCCCACGTGGATCGTCCGCCGCCGGCGAGCGCATCCACCAGGAACGGCATCCGGTATGGTAGCGGCCATGCGTTCGTTCACCACCGCCGGCCCGGTGAAGCCGGACAAGCACTACTGCATCCCGCCGCTGTCGCGCATCGACCTGGACGAAGTGCTCGGTCTGGTGCGGGACGAGAAGTACTTCGTGCTGCACGCGCCGCGGCAGACGGGCAAGACGTCGGCGCTGCTGGCCCTGGCCGACGTCCTGAACGAACGCGGCTACCACTGCGTGTACGCCACCGTGGAAACGGCCCGCACCGCCCGCGACGACGTGCGGCGGGCGATGCGCACGGTGCTCTTCAGGCTGGCGTCGGAGGCGCAGGCGACGCTGGGCGACGACTTCCTGGCCGGAATCTGGCGGGCGCTTCTGGCGGACGCCGGACCCGACGAGGCGCTGGGCCAGGCCCTGCGGCGTTGGGCGGAGGCGTCGCCGCGGCCGCTGGTGCTGCTGATCGACGAGATCGACACCCTGGTGGGCGACTCGCTGCTGTCCGTGCTCCAGCAGCTCCGCGCCGGCTACCCCGGCCGCCCGGCGCGTTTTCCCCGGAGCGTGGTCCTGTGCGGCATGCGCGACGTGCGCGACTACCGCATGGGGGCCGCCGGCAGCCCGTTCAACGTCGCCGCGAAGTCGTTGCGGCTGGGCGACTTCTCGCGGCAGGACGTGCAGGCGCTGCTCGCCCAGCACACCGGCGAGACCGGTCAGGCGTTCACGCCCGAGGCGCTCGACGCGGTGTGGACGCAGACTCGCGGCCAGCCGTGGCTCGTGAACGCGCTCGCCCACGGGGCCTGCTTCGAGAACCGGGCGTTGCGGGAGGCGCGTTCGCGGCCGGTGACGGCGGACGTCATCGCCGCGGCGCGGGAGGAGATCATCGTCCAGCGGGTGACGCACCTGGACTATCTGGCCGACAAGCTGCGGGAGGACCGCGTGCGGCGGGTGGTCGAGCCGATGCTCGGCGGCGGCGAGCGCCGCGCCACGACGCGCGACGTCGAGTACGCGCGCGACCTCGGGCTGCTGGCCCGGGACGCGCCGGTGCGCATCGCCAACCCGATCTACGCCGAGGTGATTCCGCGCGAACTGGCCTGGGTCGTGCAGGAAGAACTGACGCAGGACGCGGCGCCGTTCGTGAAGGCCGACGGCAGCCTGGACGCGGACCTGCTGATGCGGGAGTTCCAGACCTTCTTCCGCCGCCACTCGGAACACTGGCGGAACCGCTTCGCCTACGAGGAGGCGTGGCCGCAGCTCCTGTTGCAGGCGTATCTGCAACGGGTGGTGAACGGGGGCGGCCGCATCGAACGGGAATACGCCCTGGGGAGCGGCAGGGTGGATCTGCTGATCGTCTGGCCGCTGGCGGACCGCGTGCAGGAGTTCGTGGTGGAGTGCAAGGTGGTGCGGGAACGGGACGGGCTGGACGGCGTGGTCGAAGAGGGGGTGGCGCAGACGGCGCGCTACGTGGAGCGCTGCGCGGCCGAGGCGGGACACCTGGTCGTCATCGACCGCCGGGAGAACCGGAGCTGGGAGCAGAAGACCTTCCACCGCCGGGAGCGCCCGCGCGGCGGCACCGGTGCGACGCTCGTGGACGTGTGGGGCATGTGACGAACGCCCCGTGCGAAACGGTGAGGTTGCTCACGTCGCATCAGTGCGTCTGTGGGCAGGCATCGACGCGATCACGACCTGTTGGCTTTCTTCGTGCCAAAAATAGTATATGCGCAAGCAGCGCAAAGGATCGCGCGTGTTTCCGCCTGTTTTTACGTGCCAATCAACTTTGTATTTTTTTCCCTGCCAGTCAACCTTGAACTCATCAGATCCACAGCGGGCGTTATGAACCCCATCCATGTCTATTTTGGGACGGTCGCCGCTACCATGCAGTCGGTTTTCGCGATAGTCGTTTGCGAGCCAGATCACGCATTCCGCTGCCAAAGAGACCCTCTCGAATTTTGCGCTCTTGATCTCTTTCCTTGCAGCGCCTAGAATTGCCACACGTCCATCGAAATGTTCATCGCACCAATCGGAAAATTGTTGCCACTCCGCGGGAAGATCGATATTGGAATCTGGTTTGCCGCCAACCGACCTCAACTGCTTCGTCAACTCTTGGTTACGAATTTTCTCTGTATGCAATCTCCTCTTGAGCTCCGTCACCTCAGATTCAACGATACCGTGTTGCTCGACGTACCAATCGCTTTCCTCTTTCGTTGATTCCAGGTTCTCCTTCAAGGAGTCTATCTGTTTACGAGCCGCGGCGAGTTGATCTTGATCGGTAGCGGTGCCCCCCAGTTTCTTCTGGTTCAGTTCATGATACCTGTCCCGCACCGTCCTGTAAGCCAGAACTTCACCGTCCAAACGGAACTGACGCAGACTCGCCCTAGCAATCATTCGTTGCAGATCACCTGTAACGTTGCGGGCCGAGTCACTACCGTCTTGTTCGACGAAAAATAACTTGTGATTGTATGGATTAGCGCCCTCAGAAAACCCGGGAAGATATACACGCACCGCACCGTTGTAGACAGACAGACGCTTCCCGAGATAATTTGTCAGGATCCACGTATACCGGGCCGGCACGACGATTACCTTGGCGATTCCCACCGTCACACGTGCGAGAAAGCGTGCATCAAGAAGTGGATCGTTTGAATTGTTCTCGTCGGCCGGCACCGTCAGCACGACGTGCGGTATCTTCCGTTTTGGATCGAGCAGGTCACGGATCAATAGCTCTGCACATCGCTTGGATTCAACAGTACTCGGTTCGTCTCCAACAGTTTCCGTACCCTGAGTCAAGCCAATCCCCGAATTGATGAGCTGCCGCAACAGGCCCGGCACCGCAGGTTCTACGCATGGATTCTGCTCGTGAGAGCTCATAAGCAGACGGAGGCTGAAGAATATTTTATCATAGCAGCCTATGACAATTTCCGCAGCCCAGGTTCGCTGTGCAACATTCTTATCGGGATCGCTGGTCCGGATAGCCCAAATGTCTTCTCGATCCTTTACTATCCTTACGGCAGCGCATTCACGACCAGCGACCGGAAACTGGAAGTCACGAAATTTCCAAGCCTCTCCGGGAAGCGGAGCACCGATACGCGCCTCTGCCCATTTGAGAACTTCGCGCTTTGCTATATCGGCGGCACCCTCAGCCTGGGTGGCGCCCTCAGCCTGAAGGATTGCTGAAACGCGAAGGACCTCGCGTTCCCGCACTCTGCGAGAATTCCGGTCCGGTTGAGAGAGGCCAGAGAGGCCCGAGAAATCGGAGGACCTAGACATGCCGTTCACGCCAACGACCATATACGTTTTCGGGGTGGTAGTCAAGAAACCGACCGCCGGGGGGTGCACGTCAACAAAATGAGGGGTGTCGTTCGGGGGTGTAGAGCCGGTCGGGATCGTCCGAGATCTGCCAGCAAGGCGGGCTGTTGGTGGTGGAAGGAGGTCCCGATGCTGTCCGAGACGCAGAAGATCAGCACGTTGGAACGGCGGCGCGCGCAGGTGCTCGACCAGCTCGCGTCGGTGGGCGAGATGCGCGCCGGTTCGCTGACGGCGCGTTACCGTCGCTGCGGCAAGTCGGGTTGCCGCTGCGCGCGGCCTGGCGATCCGGGGCACGGTCCGGTGCTGTCGTTGACGCGGCACGAGAACGGCAAGACGGTGACGCGGATCATCCCGGCGCATGCGGAAGCGGAGACGCGGGCGCGGATCGCGGAACATCGGCGCTTCCGGCAGTTGACGAAGGAGCTGGTGGCGGTGAGCACGGCGCTGAGCGAAGCGCGTCTGGCGGCCGGTTCCGAACAGACCGCCGGGGCGGTGAAAAAGGGGGCTTCGAGGAAGCTCTCAGGACCGAGGTCCGCGCGGAAATCGACGCTCTCGTAGCGCCGGGCGCGGCCGACGAGCAGGATTTCGAGGCTCTGGAGCAGGCGGTCCGCCGCAAGGTGCTCGCCCTCGCCGCGCGGGCGGTGGAGGAGCGGCTGAACGCGGACCGAAGCGACCACGACGGCCCGGCGGCGCCCTGCGCCTGCGGACAAACGGCGCGCTACGTCGGCCGCCGCGCGAAGACCTTCCGGAGCGTGCTGGGCCCGTTGCGGCTGGAACGGGCCTGGTACCACTGCGACGCCTGCCAGTCGGGGTGGAGTCCACGCGACCGGGCGTTGGGCCTGCAAGAGACGTCGCTGTCACCCGGCGCTACGCGGATGGTCGGGTTGGTGGCGGCCGAGGTCAGCTTCGCCAAGGCGGACGAACTGCTGGGGACGTTGGCCGGAGTGCCGATCGACGCCAAGCAGGTCGAACGCACCGCCGAAGCCCTGGGACGCGAGGTCGCCGACGACGAGCGCGCCGTGACCGAGGCGGCGCCCGCCCCCGCGCCGACGATGTACCTGGGGCTGGACGGCACCGGCGTGCCGGTGCGCCCTTCCGAGGTCGAAGGCCGACGCGGAAAGCAGCCCGACGACACGGCCAGGACCCGCGAGGTCAAGCTGGCCGTCGTCTGGACCGCCGAAGCCCGCGACGACGACGGCAGGCCCGTACGCGACCCCGGCTCGGTCAGCTACAACGCCGCCGTCGAGAGCGCCGCCAGCCGCGACACCGACCCGCAGACGCCCCCCTTCGCGCAGCGCGTCTCTCGCGAGACCCAACGGCGAGGCTTCGACACCGCGACCCGCCAGGTCGTCCTCGGAGACGGCGCCAACTGGATCTGGAATCTGGCCGGCGAGCAGTTTCCCGACGCCATCGAAATCGTCGACATCTACCACGCCAAGCAATATCTGTCCGACGCCGCCAAGGCCCTCCACGGAGCCGGAACCGACGAAGCCGACGCCTGGGCCCGGCAGCGCCATCACGAGCTGGACAACGGGCGGCTGCGCAAGATCGTGGCCGAACTGCGGACCCACGCCAAGACCTCCGACGAGGCCCGCCGGTGCATCGAATACCTCGTACGCAACCGCCACCGGATGCGCTATCCGCGCTTCCGGGCGAGAGGACTCTGCGTCGCCTCGGGGGTCGTCGAGGCCGGATGCAAGCACGTGGTCGGTGACAGGCTCAAGCGCGCCGGAATGAGATGGACCCTCGCCGGAGCCAACGCCATCATCGCCCTCCGATGCTGCCAGCTCAGCGGACGTTTCGAAGACTTCTGGGAGCGGAGAGCTGCCTGACCGGGGCACCTCCACAAATCTGACGTGCACCCACCGCCGGGCTGCCCGCGCCGGGTCACCTCGCCGCCGCGCGCTCCGCGGCGAGCCGGCGCATCAGTTCGATGGTGTGCGTCGGCGCCTCGAACTCCGCCTCCTCGAGCGGCGTGCGGCCGTACTGATCGAGAGCGTCGAAGTCGGCGCCGTGCTCCGCCAGATACTCGACGATCGCGTCGGCGCCGGCGCGGATGGCCGTGTGGAACGCGCTCCGGCGGCCCGGCGGACGGACGTTGACGTCGAGGCCGAGCTCCACGGTGAACCGGACCGCGTCCAGCTCGCCGCCGCGGGCCGCGAGCAGCACCGCCCCGGCGCCGTCGCGGGTCTCGGCGGCCGGATCGGCCCCCAGCGCCAGCAGCGCCGCCATCATGCCGACGTCGCCGGCCTCGGCGGCCGTGAGGAACGGCGTCAGGCCGCCGGCGCGAGACCAGGCCGCGCCGCCGGGACCGCCGGCGCGGGCGTCGACGTCGGCGCCCCGCGCCACGAGCTCGCGCGCCATCGCGACGTTGCCCCGCGCCGCGGCCGCGTGCAGCGCCGTGGCGCCGGCGCGGTCGCGGGCATCGACGTCGGCGCCGTGGTCGAGCAGCAGCCGGGTCACCGCGTCCCGGCCTTCGCCGGCCGCGATCAGGAAGGCGCTTCGCCCGTCGTCGGCGGCGGCGTGCGGGTCGGCGCCGGCCGCGATCAGGGCGCGGACGGCGTCGGCGTCCCCCGCGGCGGCCGCGAACAGGATCGGGCGGAATCCGTTCGCGGACGACGCGCGGACGTCCGCGCCGCGGGCGATGAGAAAGCGGGCGATCGCGGTATGGCCTCCGGCGGCGGCCCACGTCAGCGGCGTCTGCCCCATGCGGCCCTCGGCGGCGTTCACGTCCGCGCCGCGCTCGACGAGCAGCCGCGCCAGCGCCTCGTTCCCGGCGTGCACGGCCGCCAGCAGCGGCGTGTCGCCGCTCCAGCGCGCCGCGTCGACGCGCGCCCCGGCGTCCAGCAGCATCCGCGCGATCTCCAGGTTCCCGTTGCCGCAGGCGAAGAGCAGCGGCGTCTCGCCGTTCTCGTCCGCGGCGTTCGGGTCGGCCCCGGCCGCCAGCAGCGTTTCGACGATGCCCGCGGCGTCGCGCAGCGCGGCCCAGGCCAGGGCCGTCGACCCGTCGGCGCGCACGGCGTTCACGTCGGCCCCGCCGGCGACGAGCGACGCCACGGCCCGCGCGTCCCGCCGCTGGACCGCCTCGACGAGCGCCGCATCCGGCGCGGAAACCGCTCCGGCTCCCTGGGCGGACGCCGACGCGACGGCGCCCCGCGCGGAAACCAGCCCGAACACGAGTGCCAGCCCCGCCCCCGACAGCCGCGTCTTCCACATGGATCCAATGCTACGACATCCCACCCGCCCGAGCAGAAGCGCTTCGATGGCCGTATCGACCCGCACCCGGCCGGGCTGTCCAAAGCCGCGGGCGGCGGCGTTCCCCAATGGGTCTGCAGGCGCTGCGTCTCACGATCATCCTCCGATGATCCCCGACCCGGCCCCGTTCAGGCTCATCTGTCGTTGGAAGTTCGCCGCCTCGGGCTCGATGACGTCGATCTCCTCCTCGACCCGGCCCCGTTCAGGCTCATCTGTCGTTGGAAGAGACTCTGCTACACTGGGCAGGCTTGGAGATTCCGGCCGTCCGCGCGCGGCCGTTCGGCGAAGGCCGGGGCGAATCCGCATGAGAACACTTGCCGCGCCCGCCGTCGTCCTCACGCTGTCGTTGCCGGCCGCCGCGGCCGGCGCCGGCGCGCCCCCCGGGCAGGCCGCCCCCGCGGCCGCCCCGGACCACGCCGCGCTGACCGCGGTGGTGCAGCGGCACTGCCGGACCTGCCACAACGACCGCATGCTGACCGGCAACCTCTCGCTGGAGGACTTCGACGTCGGCGCCGCGGCGAGCAGCCCGGCGGAGGCCGAGCGCGCGGAGAAGATGATCCGCAAGCTGCGGGCCGGCATGATGCCGCCGCCCGGCGTGCGGCGGCCCGCGCCGGAGACGCTGACCGCGCTCGTCGAAACGCTCGAAGCGGTGGTGGACGCGGCGGCGGCCGGCGATCCGAACCCAGGCCGCCGGAGCTTCCAGCGGCTGAACCGCTACGAGTACGAGCGCGCCGTCGAGGACCTGCTGGGGCTGCGCATCGACGCCGGCGACTACCTGCCGCTCGACACGATGAGCGCCAACTTCGACAACATCGCCGACGCGCAGATGCTCTCGGCGACGCTGCTCGACGGCTACCTGCGGGCGGCGGCCGAGGTCGCGCGGCTCGCCGTCGGCGACCCGGACGCCGCGCCGAGGCAGACCACGTACTCGAAGTCGCGGGCCTGGTCGCAGTGGGACCGGGTGGAGGGCGCGCCGTACGGCACCCGCGGCGGGTTCTCGGTCGTGCACGACTTCCCCGCCGACGGCGACTACCGCTTCCTGATGGCGTTCCAGCACACGACCACCGGCGGCCTGTCGGGATCGACCATCCGCGGCGAGCGGATCGAGGTCTCCATCGACGGCGAGCCGGTGGCGCTGCTGGAGATGGACCAGTGGCTGCGCACGTCCGACCCGAACGGCGTGAACCTGGAGGTCGAGGAGCCGATCTTCGTCCGCGCGGGTCCGCGGCGCGTCTCGGCGGTCTTCGTCCGGCAGTTCGAAGGGCCGGTCGAGGACGTGCTGGCGCCGCACGAATGGTCGATCGTCGACACCGAGATCGGCGACCTCGGCTACGGCGTGACCGCCCTGCCGCACATGCGCGACCTGGTCGTCGACGGCCCCTGGAACGTGACCGGGGTGTCGGAGACGCCGAGCCGGCGGCGGATCTTCACCTGCCGGCCGACGTCGCCGGCAACCGAGCGCCCGTGCGCCGAGGAGATCGTCACGCGGCTGGCCGCGCGCGCCTGGCGCCGGCCGCTGGCTGCGACGGACGTCGCCGACCTGATGGCGTTCTACGAGCAGGGCCTCCGCGACGGCGGCTGGGAGACGGGCGTCCGCACGGCGCTGCAGGCGATACTGGCCAGCCCCGACTTCGTGTTCCGGCTGGAGCGGCCGCCGGCCGCGGTCGAGCCGGGCCGCAACTACCCCGTCTCGGACGTGGCCCTGGCCTCGCGCCTCTCGTTCTTCCTCTGGGCCTCGCCCCCCGACGACGAGCTGCTGGCGCTGGCGGCCGGCGGCCGGCTCTCGGACCCGGAGGTCCTGGAGGCGCAGGCGCGGCGGATGCTGGCCGACCCGCGGTCGGAGTCGCTGGCCACCCGCTTCGCCGCCCTCTGGCTGCGGCTGCAGGACATGGACCAGGTGCAGCCGGACGCCTTCTGGTTCCCGAACTTCGACCGGCAGCTCGCCGCCGCGATGCGCCGCGAGACGGAGCTGCTGTTCCACAGCCTGGTGCGCGAGGACCGCGGCTTCTTCGACCTGTTCACGGCCGACTACACCTTCGTGAACGAGCGGCTGGCCCGGCACTACGGGCTGCCGAACGTCGCGGGGCCGGAGTTCCGGCGCGTCCGGCTCGCGGACGGCCGGCGGCGCGGCCTGCTCGGGCACGGCTCCATCCTCCTGCTGACGTCGATGGCCAACCGCACGTCGCCGGTGCTGCGGGGCAAGTGGCTGCTCGAGGTGATCCTCGGCGTGCCGCCTCCGCCTCCGCCGCCGGCCATCCCCGACCTCGACGAAACGGCCGCGGTCATCGACGGCCGGGCGCTCACGACGCGCGAGCGGATGGAGATCCACCGCACCAACCCGACCTGCAGCGCCTGCCACCGGTTCATGGACCCGCTCGGCCTGGCCCTCGACAACTTCGACGTCGTCGGCAAGTGGCGGATCCGCGAGAACGGCATGCCGCTCGACACCCGTGGCGAGATGTGGGACGGGACCCCGGTGTCGAGTCCGCGGGGGCTGCGGGCGGCGCTGCTCGACCTGCCGATCCCGCTCGCCCGCACGTTCACCGAGAACCTGATGGCCTACGCGCTCGGCCGGCGGGTCGAGCACTACGACATGCCGGCGGTGCGGGCGATCACCGAGGCGGCGCGCGCCGCGGACTGGCGCACGTCGGCGTTCATCCTGGGGGTCGTCGACAGCCCGGCGTTCCGCATGCAGCGGGCGGAGGCGGAGGACGCCGCCGCCGCGGCGCCGTAGGAGCGCGGGTCGGGCGGCCGCGCACGAGAAACGGACGGACACACACGGGAGAGAGAGAATGTTCATCACCGGCAAGCACGTTCCACGCCGCACGTTTCTCCGTGACGTCGGAGCGGCCTCGCTGGCCCTGCCGTTCCTGGACGCGATGCGTCCGGCCGGCCGGCTGTCGGCGGCGGCCCGGGCGTCGCTCGATCCGGTGCGCCTGGTCTGCATCGAGATGGTGCACGGCGCCGCCGGCTCCAACGCCTGGGGCGGCACGCGGCACCTGTGGAGCCCCGCCGAGGCGGGGCGCGGCTTCGACCTGAGCGCCGGCGCGCTCGACTCGCTGGAGCCGTACCGCGAGCACCTGACCATCGTCAGCGACACCGACGTCGGGATGGCCGAGGCGTTCTCGCCCCCGGAGATCGGCGGCGACCACTTCCGCACCAGCTCGGTCTTCCTGACCCAGTCGCATCCGAAGCAGACCCAGGGCTCGGACGTCCGCGCCGGCACGTCGCTGGACCAGATTCACGCGCAGCGCTTCGGGCAGGACACGCCGCTGCCGTCGATGCAGTTGTGCATCGAGAACGTCGACCAGGCCGGCGGCTGCGCCTACGGCTACACCTGCGTCTACACCGACTCGATCAGCTGGGCCTCGCCGACCGAGCCGCTCCCCGTGACGCGCTCGCCGCGCGTCGCCTTCGAGCAGCTCTTCGGCGTCGGCGGCACCGCCGAGGAGCGCGCCGCGCGCCGCCGGACCGACGCCAGCATCCTAGACTGGATGACCTCGCGGATCGCGCAGTTGACGCGCGAGCTCGGCCCGGCGGACCGCCGCCGGATGGAGCGCTACCTGCAGAACGTCCGCGAGATCGAGCGGCGCATCCAGCGGGTCGAGGAGCGCAACCGGAGCGGCGAGCCGCGGGAGCTGCCCGAGGCGCCGGCCGGCGTGCCCGATTCGTTCGACGAGCACGTCAAGCTGATGTTCGACGTGCAGGCGCTGGCCTTCGAGAGCGACGTGACGCGCGTCTTCTCGTTCAAGATGGGCCGCGACGCGTCGGGCCGCGTCTACCCGCTGAGCGGGACGGACAAGCCGTTCCACTCCGCCTCGCACCACGGCGGCAACGAGGACGCGATCCTCGAGTTCAGCAAGATCAACCGCTACCACGTCAGCCTGCTGCCCTACTTCCTCGACAAGCTGAAGGACACGGTGGAGGGCGACACGCACCTGCTCGACAAGAGCGTGATCCTCTACGGCTCGGGGATGGGCGACCCCAACCTGCACAACCACAAGCGCTGTCCGCTCCTGGTCTTCGGGCACGCCAACGGCCGGCTGCCGGGCGGCCTGCACGTGCGGGCGCCGGAGGGGACCCCGATGGCCGACGCCATGCTGAGCCTGCTGCACGCGCTCGGCCACGACGACCGGGCGAGCTTCGGCGACAGCGCCGGCGCGCTCGCGCTCGACGTCTGACCGGGAGGAGGGGCCGATGCGCACGCGGAAGCCGGCGAGGACGAGGACGGCGCGGGGGGAGAGGACCGGGGGCGCGGTCTCCGGCCGATGCCGGAGCGCGGGGGCGACGGCGGCGCTGGCGCTGGCGGCGATCGTCGCGCCGGCGCTGGCGGTGCTCGCCGCGGCGCCCGCCGACGCCCCGGTGGCGGACGCGGCGAGCCGCGGCGACCTGGAGGCGGTCCGCGGCCTCCTGCGGCGGGGCGTCGACGTGCAGACGGCGCAGGCCGACGGGATGACGGCGCTGCACTGGGCGGCGATGCGCAGCGACGCCGCGCTGGCCGAGACCCTCCTCTACGCCGGGGCGAACCTGGAGGCGGCCACCCGCATCGGCCAGCACACGCCGCTGCACGTGGCGAGCCGCACGGGACGGCCGGACGTGGTCCGCGTCCTGCTCGAAGCCGGCGCAGACCCGCGCGCGGCCACCGGCAGCGGGGCGACGGCCCTCCACCTGGCCGCCCAGGCCGGCGGCGCCGAGGCGGCCGCGGCGCTGCTGGACCACGGGGCGGACGTCGACGCGCGGGAGGACACCTGGGGCCAGACGCCGCTGATGTTCGCGGCGGCGGCCAACCGTCTCGGCCCGGTCCGCGTGCTGATGGAACGCGGCGCGGACCTGGAGACCGCCACCCGCGTGGTCGACCTCCCGGCCGTCGACGCGGTGGACCGCGCCGCCGCCTGGCGCCGGCAGGAGGTGCTGGACGGGTTCCGGGACGCCGCGCCGCCGCACGAGCGGCAGGGCTGGCGGCCGACGGCCAGCCAGGTGCAGGCCGCGATCCGGGCCGCGCGGCAGGTGCAGGCGTTCCCCGAGACCGCGCGGGAAGACGGCGACGGCCGGACGCTGTCGCGCGGAACGCCGCGCGCGTACACCGAGCGCGTCGGCCGGCAGGGGGGCCTGACCGCCCTGCTGCACGCCGCCCGCCAGGGGCACACCGAGGTGGCGCTGGCGCTGCTCTACGCGGGCGCCGACGTCGACCGCGTGAGCGGCGACGGCACGAGCCCGCTGCAGATCGCCACGATGAACGGGCACTTCGACCTGGCGTTGCGCCTCGTCGAACGCGGCGCCGACCCGAACGTCGCCACCGACGCCGGGGCCACCCCGCTGTTCGCCGCGCTCAACCTGCAGTGGGCGCCGCGGGCGCGCTATCCGCAGCCCCGCGCCCACGACCAGCAGGAGGCCACCTACCTCGACGTCATGGAGGCGCTGCTCGAGGCCGGGGCGAACCCCAACGTCCGGCTCGCGAAGCACCTCTGGTACATGTCGTACAACCACTGCTGCTCGGAGAGCGTCGACGGCGCGACGCCGTTCTGGCGCGCCGCCTACGCCACCGACGTCGCCGCGATGCGGCTGCTGGCGGCCCACGGCGCGGACCCGCACGTTCCGACGAGGGCGCCGAAACCGCGGCGGCGGCGCGAGGGCGACGCGCCAGACCCCTCCGGGCTGCCGCCGGCGGTCCCCGGCGGCCCCGGCGTCTGGCCGCTCCACGCCGCCTCCGGCGTCGGCTACGGCGAGGGCTTCGAATCCAACGCCCACCGCCACGTGCCGGACGGCTGGCTGCCGTCGGTGAAGTACCTGGTCGAGGAGGTCGGCGTCGACGTCAACGCCCGCGACCACGACGGCTACAACGCGCTGCACCACGCCGCGGCGCGCGGCGACACCGAGCTGGCGCGCTACCTGGTGGCGCAGGGCGCCGACGTGACGGCGGTCAGCCGCCGCGGCCAGACGACCGCCGACATGGCCAACGGGCCGTACCAGCGGACGCTGCCGTTCCCGGAGACGCTGGCCTACCTGGAGAGCCTCGGCGCGGTGAACAACGACAACTGCGTCTCCTGCTGAGCGAAACCCGCGCGCGGCCCGCCGCCGGGGCGAAGCGAGCGAGCCGGATCCAGTGGCAGCCGAGGGCAAGGTGGACTCCGCCGCGGTGCGGTCGGGGGCCGGGCGGCGGCGACCCGGGAGGCCGTCCTGACTTCGCCGAGCGCCCGGTTCTACTCGGACGCCGAACTCGCGGCGCTGATGACGGACGCCGAGTCGGATCTGGTGGAGCGCAAGGAGACCTTCACCGGCGAAGCGCCGAACGCCGTGCGACAGGCCATCTGCGCCTTCGCCAACGACCTGCCGAACCACCGCCGGCCGGGCGTGATCTTCGTCGGCGTGCGCGACGACGGCGCCCCCACGGGCCTGGAGGTCAACGACGCGCTGCTGCTCGCGCTGGCGCACTGCAAGACGGACGGCAACGTCCTGCCGTTGCCGACGATGACGGTGGGCAAGCGGCGGCTCGCGGGCGCGGACGTGGCGGTGGTGATGGTGGCGCCGGCGGACTCGCCGCCGGTGCGCTACCGCGGCCGCATCTGGACGCGGGTCGGCCCGCGCCGGGCCCTGGCGAGCGCCCAGGACGAACGCATCCTGAACGAGAAACGCCGCCACGGCGACGCGCCGTTCGACGCCACGCCCGCGCGCGGCGCGACGCTGGCGGACGTCGACGTGCGCCGCTTCCAGTACCTCTACCTGCCGGAAGCGTTCGACGCCGACGTGCTCGCGCGCAACGACCGCACGCTCGAGGAGCGTCTCGCCGCCACCAAGATGATCGCGCACGCGGACGATCCGACGCCGACCGTGCTCGGCGTCCTCACGCTGGGGCGCCGGCCCACGGATTTCCTGCCCGGCGCGTACGTGCAGTTCCTGCGCATCGACGGGGCCGATCGGGGCGCACCCATCCTGGACAACGAGCGCGTCGAAGGCCCGCTCGGCGACGCCATGGCGCAGGTGGACCGGATATTGCGCGCCCACGTCCGGGAGTCCGTGGAAATAGGCGCCGCGAGCGAAGTGCGCCGCGCCACCTATCCGCTGGCGGCGTTGCGGGAGCTCGTGCGCAACGCGGTGCTGCACCGCGCCTACGACGGCACCAGCAGTCCCGTGCAGCTCTACTGGTTCGAGGACCATGTCGAGGTCATCAATCCCGGCGGCCCGTACGGCGAGGTCACGCCGGACAACTTCGGACGCCCCGGGCTGGTGGACTACCGCAACCCGAACCTGGCGGACGCGATGCGCGTCACCGGACTGGTGCAGCGCTACGGCGTGGGCCTGCCGACCGTGCGCGAGGCGCTGCGCGCCAATGCGCAGGCGGAACCCCGCTTCGAGGTGGACGCGCACTGGGTGAAGTGCTTCGTCGGCGTACGGCCGGACTGGCCGGGCCGTCGGCCGGACGGCCAGCGCCGCCCGAACGGCCAGCGCCGCCCGAACGGCGAGAACCCCGCGTTCATGCACTTGGCCGGCGCCGTGCGCGAACCGCGCGATCTATCGAGCCGGAAGGGATTCTCGACGGAATGATCACCGTGGACCGCGCCGATTTCCACGTATATCGCCGCAACCAGCGCGAAGCGATTCCGCTGGTCCGTCCCCCCGCCTGACTCTCACGGCCCGCGCTCGACGATGTCCGCTCCGAGACGCTTCTCCAGGTCGTCGACTGCCCGGCGCGCCGCGGCGGCGTCCAGTCCCTCCAGCGCCGAGAGGATCTCCTTCAGGCGTCCGGCGACCGCCTCGCGCTGGACGGTGCCGAGCCGCTCCAGGTCGACGGGAGGCGCCGCCCGGCGGTCCGGCTCCCGGTCCGCGGCCAGCGCCCGCAGCAGGGCCATCTTGGCGAACTCGTCCGGGATGCGCGCGCGCAGGATGCGGTCGAGCAGCACCTTCCGGTTCCGGTCCACCCCCGGAACGCGGGCGTGGATACGGAGCGCCTCGACCAGCGCCGCCCAGTCGGGGCCGCGTTGCACGCGTTGCGGGTCGTAGATGCGCGCCGCGTGCAGGTAGACGAGCCCGACCGAGCCCTCCAGCAGTTCCTTGACCCACGCCTCGGCGCGGCGCCGGAAGAGCCGGCCGCCGATGCGCTTGGCGCCCTCCGTGCCGATGAACCAGGCGGCGATGGAGAGGGGGCTCGCGCCGAGCGCGAAGCGCGCGGCGATCCACGCGGCGTTGACGTAGCGCTCGTAGGGGGAGAGCTTGCGGTAGAGGGCGAGCCCCTTCTCGGCCTGCTCCAGCCGCGTCACCACCGACTCCACCGACCAGGAGGCCGGATCGACGAAGGGGATCTGGTCCGCCAGGTGCAGCAGGTCGCCGATGGCCGAGCGGACGGCGAGCGCGACGTCGCCGGTGCGCGCCCGGAGCACGGCGTTCTCGGAGTCCGCGTGGTACAGCCGGGCGACCTCCTGCACGACGTCGCGGATCTCGGCGAAGAGGGCGCCGCCGTCGAGGTCGATGACCCGCCCCCCGGCGCTCTTCACGTAGCGCCGCTCGCGGATCCCCTCCCACACCCGCTCGCAACGCGCGCCGATCAGCTCCCCCAGGCGCCGCTCGTCGTCGTCGAGGTCCGCCGGCGGGGCGGGCGCCCGCTCCCCGTCCCCGGCGGCCCGCGCAACCCGGAGCGCGTGGTAGGTCCACTCGGCCGGCGAGACGTCCAGGCGGTCGAGCTCCGCCGCGGACGCGGACCGCCGCAGCGCCGCCGCGCCCGCCCACAGCACGCCGGCGCCCAGCGCGAACAGCGCGATTCCGGCCTCCGGCGACAGCGACAGGGCCAGCGCCGCTCCCGCCGCGGCGCAGCCGAGTCCGGCCAGCAGCCAGGCAAGGGATGGGTTGGTCATGGCGCGGCGGGCTTCGCTCTCGAGAAACGGTCGCGAGAACCGCAAACGGCTCCGGACATCAGGGCGCGAACGGATCCACGACGTCCATGTCCAGTCCGGCGAAGTCCCCGACGTTTCGCGTCGCCAAGGCGGCATCGTTCGAGCGCGCGATGGCGGCGATCTGGCAATCGGCCTGGGAAATCGGCCTTCCAGCACGCCGGCGGCCGGCGGCGAAAGCGGCGTAGACGCGGGCGGCCGCGCTATCGAAGGGCAGCACGTCATCCTCGAAGTCGTCGGCGAGCATCGCTTCGAGCGCTTCCGCCAACCGGTCGCGCCGATTGCCGCCCGGAAGGATGGCGATGCCGTAGCGCAGTTCGGCCTCGCTCACCGAAGCCAGGCCCATCCGCGCCGCGGCGTGCCGCGCGACCCATGCCGTCACGCGCCGGCTGGGGACCGGCCGCATCAGCTCCGATACGACGTTGGTGTCGAGAACGAACCTCATGATCAATCGAAGCCCGGCGGCGAAGGCATCGCGCCTCGCGGCGGGACGTCCAGGTCCACGCCGCCGAGCGGGGCGAATCGATCGCGAATCGCCTCGGCCAGGTTGCGCGGCCGGTGCGTCGCCCCGCCGGCGCGGCCCGCGCCGCGGATCGTCCGCGCTTCCGACTCCATGCGCCCGACCTGCCAGGCCACGGCGGGCGGACGGAAGGTGCCGTAACCGCCCTGCCCGGAACGACGTATGGAAGACTTGAGCACCCTGAACACCCCCCATGAACGAAACCACGTCCGGCGGTCCGAAGCCGCGGGATGGTCGTAGGCGTGCGCCAGTATGGACTTGACGGCGTTCAGCGAAGCCGGCTTGTTCCAGAGAGGCCAGGAATAGACGGCGGTCTTCCAGGCGCCCGAGCAGCCCTGCGCAAGCGTTCCGCCGGCGCCTCTGAAAACCGGGTGCAGGGTCAATCCCAACAGGGCCAACGCTTCCGGGCCCGGATTCGTTCGTTTTCTCTCGCCGCCGGGGTCGTTCGCTCTCAATGCATACCGACGATCGTCAGCCACGTCCCAACCCAGGGACGGCAGGGCGCTGCCGTAGGCCCACGGCCCGGCGAGGCCCGTGCGAACGTCCTCGCGCGAAACCCCTCGGAGCACCTTGCGCGCCGTGTCCAGAAATTTCTGCTGGCCTGCCGTGAAGTACAGATCGGAAGGCTTCGCCTTGCCGTTGTCGTCGAGACTGTCCTCGGCCACGAGCGCCGTCGCCAGGCCACCCGCGGGGCCGCGGCTGGCGCGTTTCAGATAGGCCCGGAGGTCCCGCGGCGTGAACTTGAGTTCGTCGCCCTTCGGCATCCGAGGGTTCATGGCGGAGCTGGCCGCCCAGCATGCGAAGGACTTCATGGACTGTTCGGCGATTCGTTCGAGACCGAAGTCCGCTTCCACGACGGCGTGCGGAGTGACGTCGTCGGTCCACCACAGACGTGGCTGCTCCTCTTCCGATGCGAAGGCCACCTGCGTCCCGAGCGCCGCGAGAAATCCCAGGGGATTCGTTCCGTGCAATCCGGTCAGGTGAACCGCCGCCGCCATCAGGCCTCCTCGGCGCTCTGCTGATGATCGGCCAGCCGGAGGATGGCCTCCAGCCAGGCCAACCCGTGGTGTCCATATCGCTCGATCAAGCGCCAGAAGCGGTCGGCCATGTCCAGAGCCTGCGCGCCGCGAGAAAGATCGGAGCTGGCCCTCAAGGCGTGGCCGTCGAACGTGAACGAAAGAACCCGCGGATCGTCGTCTTCGACTATCGCCGGCAGCGGGCGTCCGAAACCGTGGTGACTGCCCACCAGGTGAAGAACGAGATCCCTGTCGACAGCCTGGGCGAGAACGTCCGCGTTCGATTCCGCCAGCGCCACGCTGGCCATCTCGTGCCGCATGCCCCGCGGGTACGTTCCGCCGCCGCGGCGAACGTCCGGGGGCGACTTGGCCAGCGGTTCTTCCTGCATCGACGCCTCGACCGGGTCTCCGCCCGACAACTGCGCCTGGAACCGCGCATCCACCTTGCCGAGGTCGTGCAGCCGTCCCGCCAGCCGCAAGTCGGCCAGGACGTCCGCGGGCAAACCGAGATGCCGGCCCATGCGTTCGGCGCGGAGTCCGACGCCGTCCATGTGGCCGCGCAACGTAACGCCCGATCCGATCAGGGAACCGGCTTCGTCCGAACCGTCCATGACCGCGGCGTCCACGACGGGACTCCTGCCCCCGGGGTTTCTTTCCGTCAGCAGGAAATAGCCGTCGCCGCCAGCCAGATCGATGACGGGATCGCGGCGCAGCCGCCGGACCGCTTCCACGAACCAGTCGGGAACCTCGCCGCGCGCATCCAGCTGCTCCCGCAACCAGTCCTGGACGCGCTCCTCCAGCGGTGCGTCGAACGCGCTCGCCTCGCCGGGTCTGGGTGGAGATTCGACGTACGGCAACCGCGAGTCGAGGCGTAGCGTCGCCTTTCGGCCATATGCGATCTGGGCCGCGTCTCCCAGGTCCTCGACCGGGGCCGTGGAAGAAGGGTCCCACGTGCCGGCGGTCAGACCGCCCCGGGTCGGGTCGACGACGAGGACGTCGCCGGGCGCGACGTCGGCGGCCCCGACTCTTTCGACGCCCTTGTCGTGACCCCACCGAACCCAGTCCTCTCCCGAAATCGAGGACGAGGGTTCGTCCCCGGCGGCGTCGGGCCGCCGCGGAACGTCGGCGACTTCGATTTCGCCGTCTCCCGTCAGCCACGCCCGGGCGGCGCGGCAGGGCACGGGCAGAAACTCGGCTTGCCGAGGCGGAATCAGCCGGAGCGTCTCGGCGGTTCTGTCCCAGCGCCAGACGACGAAGACGTCAGGCGCGGCCGTTCCCCGCGAGCCGTGCAGAAACGGCGCGACGGAGGGTTGCACGATGGGTTCCGGACTGGTTTGGGACCAGGCGTCCAGGTGGGTCTTCAGCAGCAACGGAGCGTGGTCTTCGGGCGCGCTCGCCCCGGCCGGAAAGTCTCGCAGGGAACCTGCGCCGACGTCCAGCCGGCCGGCCTTCTCGCGGAGCTTCAGTTGCTCCCAGGTCACCTTGACGGATTCACCGTAGACGGGATCCGGCTTCCTTGCCGCGACCGCGGACTTCGGGCCGATGATCCAGGCCCTGGCCGGCCGCCCGCTACGTTCGAAACCGGCGCCGTCTCGATCCAGGCGGCCGAACCGTTGGCGCAGACTGTCGACCGCGGCGCACTCGGTGACCAGCGCGTCGAAGCTGAAGTCGGCGCCCACCTCGATGGCCTGGGTGGCGACGACGACGGTGAGGTTCTCCGGCCGCCGGCGGCCGCCGGGCTCCACGGCCGGACCGATCCGCGCCAGCACGTCCACCCGGTCCAGCGGGCGCATGCGTCCCGTGATCAAGTGAGTCGTGAAGCCGGAGTCCCGCAATGCCCGAAGGGTCTCGCGGGCGGTGCGTACACGGTTCACGATGACGCCTACGCTCCTGCCTTCCTTCCGGCCGGGCATCCGGTCGCCGCGGCCGATGCCGCCAGGTCCCGATTCGTCGACGGACCGGACTATCTTCAACACCGCGGCAGGTATGGCGGCGGGCTTCGGCACCGACACCAGCGCCGCTTCCTTGGCGGCTTGCAACCGGCGCCGCAGAGCCGCGCACTTCCGATCCGCGGCGTCCAGCTCGAGTCGGTCCACGTTCGCGTCGTTCGGAGTGGCGGACATTTCCACGACGACGAACCGGCGCGGCAGCACCGACTCGAGTTCGGCGATCCGTGACAACGTCCGTGCGAACGGAACACTCAGGTGGACTTCGTCCAGGATCACCAGGCAGTCGTTGCCGGCGAGTCCCGCGTGGACGGGGCGCATGCCGCGGCTCACGCCGTAGCCCCGGAACAACAGCCGGGAACCGAACTGGTCCACGGTCGATACGCACACCCACGGTTGATCGGGGCGTTCGGCCCACTTGTCGTCGATGGGCACTCCGCCCCGCAACGCGGCGACGCCCAGCACCTCGCCGCCGAGTGACCGCAGCCGCTCGGCGACGTGTCCGAGTACGCGGGTGCCGCCCGCCCTGACGCGGCCGCGGATCCGCTCCGCTCGTTCGCAAACCTGATCGACGACGATGCGCCTGTCCACGACGAAGACGATCCGCCGCGGCGAAACCTCCGGTCGGGCCGCCAGTGCGAAGACGGCCGTGTCCAGCACCGCGGTCTTGCCGACGCCCGTCGGCAAGTCGATGACCGTCGGCCACTCGCCGGTGGCCAGCACACGCGCCGTCAACCGCTGCTGCCACGGATACGGCGGGTACCCGTGAACGTCGCGGAAGAAAAGGGAAAAGTCGCCGTGGGTCAGGTTATTCATCGGCTGCGCCGTCCAGGCGACTCCGCGTCGGACGCCGGGCGCATCAGGCCAAGACCGAAGAACCGGCCCGTTCCGAGCATCAGCGGGCCGGCCACGGGATGCCCGAAAGTCACCGACGCATGAACCAGCTGGCGTCGGAACGACTTGCCGAGCGGGTCGTTCTGGCTGAACGGAGGAAATCGGTGAGCGGCGCGCGCACCCGCGATGAACGGATTCAGAGACACCTCGACGTGCGTGGGTTCCGGCAGACCGACGTGCCCGCAAGCGATCGCAACCGCCCGCTCGGCCTCCCTCCAGGCCCTGGCGCGCGCGGCGGCTCGGCCGGCGGCCAGGGGGCCGGGATGTTTCGGTAGCGCAATGGGAGTGGCCGACACCCACTTCGGGGAGGGCCCGCTCCAAACCTTCGGCCGCAACGACACGGCCAGGGCGGGCCCGCGCAGCCGCCTCATCCGCAGCCATCCTCCCGAGCCGAGAGCGATCCGCAAGGGATAGATGCCCGACGCCGCGTTCTCCCATCTGCCGATCGCCCGGAACAACGCCTGCCGCGCGCCGTCCGGCAACGACTTCGGCAGGGAAAGCGCAATTCCGAGCAGCCGTCCGTCGGCACGTTCGTAGCCCACGTACGGCAGCGGCGAAAAGGCCATGTGAGGCGACGCCACCGGACCGCCGTGCGGCCTCCGGCCGCTGAGCCCGGCGGGTACCGGGTCTTCGGCATGCCGCAGGACGGCGCCGCGCATCGCCCTCGCCACCTCCACGACTCTCGTGGACGGGAAGGCGCGGGAGTCGTGCGCCGACTCGAAAACGATCCAGTCGCCCGCGGTGTCGGCCTCCAGGGTCTCGTCGTGCGCGGACTCCGCGGCCGTGCGGTACAGCACGTCCGTGTAGGGCAGGGCGCGAGGTTCGTTGCCCTCGTGCCTGGCGTGAAGCCGCTCGAGTTCGGCCAGCTGCCCTCTCCTCACGGAGCGAACGCTCTCGCCGGCGGCGCCCGGCACGTGACTGGCTGCCGGTGGGTCCGGTGCGACTCGACAGGACACGAGGGTCGAAGAATGGCCCAGCCTCGTCACTCGCTCCAGCAGCCGGTCGAGCGCAGCGCGGATTGCTTCCGGCGCGGCGCCGTCCCAAAGGTAGGTGATGCGCGGCTCGACGGGCTGAAAGGAAGGGAAGTGCCGTTCCTGCCTTTTCCGCCGATCGGGCAGCATCCGTTCCGCCGAAGCGGCGGAGGTGTTGCCGACTTCGGTCACCTGCCTCTCGACGTCCCGCTCCCGGGCGATGCGCCGCCGCAGGTCCCGCGCCGCGCCTCCGCGCGAAGCGGCAGTCTCCTCGGCCAGCCGATCCAGCAGCCCGTAGACCCTGACGGCCCTCTTGCGATGCCATGCGCTCGGGATGACCGCTTCGTCGTTCACCGGCACGAAGTGCGTGACGACGGTCCGCGGCCGGGCAGCCGAGGCGGCGATGGCCGGGGGACCCTGCGACTCGAGCCACTCCAGGGCATCTCGTTCCGTGGGGTCGGGGCGATCCGCATCCGCCCAGGACGCGACCAGCGCCGAGAACAGACGCGCCGGATGCGGCGGCCACTCCCCGCGCCGCCGATCGTTGTGGCGCGTCGCCGCGTAGCGGCCCGTCAGGAGGTTGACCTCGATGCCGAAGCCGGCGGCGTCCGCCATCGCCTCAGCCGGCGGGTTGCTCCGCGGCCGAGACGGCGCGGCTGTTGCGAATCAGCTTCACCAGCTTGTCCGCCGGTGTCAGACGAACGCCCGGTATCGCCCAACCGATGCCCGCCGCTTCCGCCCGAGCCGCCGCCTTCGACAAGACGTCGGCCGACGCCCCGCGATCCAGATCGACGGCTTCCCCGCCGATTCCATCTCTGCCCAGCAACTCGATTCGCGGCGGGTGAGTCGGCAGCAGCAGGCACCGCGAGCGCAGGTCGTAGTCCATTTCGTGCTGGTAGGCGATGGCCGCGACCCCGAGCGCCGCAACCGCGGTCCGCGCCGCCGTTTCCGCATCACGATCGAATCCCCTGAAGCGCAAGCGCCGCAAGGCCGCGAACGAAATGACCGTGGTTTGCAGCGCCTTCGAGATCGTGACGCCGCCGGCTTCGGCGTCGATCGCGGGAACGACGTTGCCGTGGTTGATCTTGGACGGCTGGCCGGCCTCGCCGCTCGCGGCCCCGCGCGACGCCAACATCGGCTCGCCGTTCTTCCTTTCGGCGGCCTCGGGGTCGCAGGTCCACACTTCGCGCGGGTCCTTGCTGTTGAACACTCTGTGATCGCGCGCGACTTTCTCGATCCGAAGCGGATCGATTCGACTGCCTACCTTCTTTCCGATCCTGGCGTCGAAACCGACGATTTCGGAGACGTAAGCGCGTTGGAACTTCGAACCCTCCCCGCCCTTCGGGCCGGTGGAATCCCACATGCCGAACAGAAGCGACGTAGGCGAATGCCGGAACAAGGCGGTCGCGTTGCGAGGCGTGGCTTCGGTGACGGCCCGCCCGACGTCCGACAGGCGGAAAAGCGTGCCTTCCAGCCGGCTGTCACGAAAGATGGCGTCCGCCAGGCGATGCGGAGCGTCCAGCACGGTCAGTTTCTCGTAGTCCGTGACGTCGCTCGCGGCGGAAAAGTCGACGTAGGGAACGGGGAAAACCAGATCTCCACGTTCCCACCCGTCGCGAAGCGCCTCCTCCGCCCGGTTGGCCTGTGACGCGACGGAGTCCAGCAGCACCGTCACGGACGGCTCGGCGCCTTCGCCGACGCGGCGCTCTTCCACCGCGTACCGGTGCTCGCCCCTCTGCACAGAGGAGTAGGAGGGCGGGAAGACCTTGTCACCCTCGCCGCCGGCCGGTTGCAGCGTCGTTCGCGAGCGCAAGGCGACGGCATCGCCGGCGACGGCATCCCACAACCGCTCGAACTCGAGCATGGACGTCCTTACCCTCCTGCTGCAGAACGTGTGCGGCCTGACGCCGGGCGACAGCCCGTTCCACTCGTCCGACCGGCGCAAGGCACTGTTTTGTAGGCTATCCACACGAGACGCGAGCGTCAAGGCCGGCCGGCACGCCCGGGCGACCCGCTTCGCGGAACCGGGTCGGCTCGTGACGGCAAGTTTCCCACGGCTCGGGCGCGAGCGGGTAGACTGGCCCCGGTGCGCCGAAGGGAGGTCGAGATGAGGCAGGCGGCAGTCCGGTTCCGCGCGGCCGGCGCGGTGGTCTTCGTTCCGGCGCTGGCGGCCGCCCTCGCCGCGCCCGCGGCGGCGCAGACCGTCGAGTGGCCGTCCTACGCGGCCGACCAGGCCGGCACGAAGTACTCGCCGCTCGACCAGATCGACGCCGAGAACGTCGGCGGCCTGGAGATCGTCTGGCGCCAGCCGGTCATCCCCGACGCCATCCGCGGCGGCGACACGAGCCGCGGGCCGGCCGGCTCGCAGACCACCCCGCTGATGGCCGGCGGGAGGCTCTACTTCAGCACCGGGCTGGGCACCGTCGCGGCGCTGGAGCCGGCCACCGGAGAGGTGCTCTGGAACAGCGGGCCGAGCGACGGCGTGCGGGTGCGGCAGACGCGGGGCGTGGCGTACTGGACGGACGGCGAAGAGGCGCGGGTCCTCGCGACGCTGGGCCCGAAGCTCGTGTCGCTGGACGCCCGCACCGGCGAACGGGACGCCGGCTTCGGCGAGTCGGGCGAGGTGGACCTGCGGCTCGGGCTCCTCCGGCCGTTCCCCGGCTTCTACTGGAACTCGGCGCCGGTCGTCGTCAACGACGTGGTCGTCGTCGGCTCCTACGTCGACGACGTCACCACCAACCAGCGGGTGGCCAACAAGGAGGCGCCGCGGGGCGACGTCCGCGGTTTCGACGTGCGCACCGGCGAGCGCCTGTGGACGTTCCACACCATCCCGCGGGAGAACGAGTTCGGCGTCGAGACGTGGGGCGCGGACCCGGTGGACGACCGCGTGTCGTGGGAGTACAGCGGCAACACGAACATGTGGGCGCACCCGACCGGCGACCCGGAGCTGGGCACCGTCTACCTGCCGCTGTCGACGCCGACCAACGACTACTACGGCGGGCACCGGCCGGGCGACAACCTGTTCGCGGAGAGCCTGGTCTGCGTCGACGCCCGCACCGGCGAGCGCATCTGGCACTTCCAGGCGGTCCACCACGGGGTCTGGGACTACGACTTCGCCTCCTCGGCGGTGCTGGTCGACGTCACCGTCGACGGCCGGCCCGTCAAGGCCGTGGCGCAGCCGAGCAAGCAGGCGTTCGTCTACGTCTTCGACCGCGCCACGGGCGAGCCGGTCTGGCCGATCGAGGAGCGGCCGGTTCCGGGGTCCGACGTGCCGGGCGAGCAGCTCTCGCCCACGCAGCCGTTCCCCACGAAGCCGCCGCCCTTCGAGTTGCAGGGGGTGACGATCGACGACCTGATCGACTTCACCCCCGAGCTGCGGCGCGAGGCGATCGAGATCCTCGACGACTACGTCTGGGGGCCGATGTTCACCGCGCCGATCGTGCTCGACCCGGGTCCCGGCGCGAAGAAGGGGACCATCTTCAGCCCCGGCACCGCCGGCGGCGCGAGCTGGAGCGGGGCGGGGTTCGATCCCGAGACCGGCCTGCTCTACGTCCCCTCGGCCTACAGCCACAACGTGGTGGCGCTGACGCCGTCCGAGCATCCGCGGGCCGACCTGCGGCTGGTGCGCGAGCGGTACACCCCGCTCATAGGACCGCGCGGGCTGCCGATGTTCAAGCCGCCCTACGGCCGCCTCACCGCCATCGACCTGAACACCGGCGAGATCGCCTGGCAGGTCCCCAACGGCGAGGGGCCGCGGGACCATCCGGCGTTGCGCGGCCTCGACCTGCCGTGGCTCGGGCAGGGCGGCCGCGCGTCGGTGCTGGTGACGAAGTCGCTCGTCTTCCTCGGCGAAGGGGGCAACACCGGCGTGGCGACGCTGCCGCGATGGTGGAACGGCCCCGGCGGCAAGACCTTCCGGGCGTACGACAAGGCGACCGGCGAGGTCGTGTGGGAGATGGAGCTGCCGGGCGGCACGACCGGCGCGCCGATGACCTACCTGCTCGACGGCCGGCAGTACGTCGTCGTCACCGTCGGCTGGGACGACGTGGGCAGCGAGCTCGTCGCCCTGGCGCTGCCGGAACTGTGAGCGGCCGTCGTTCGGCGGCTGGCCCGCTTCGCGGAACCCGAACCCGCTGCGGCCGGCTCGACGTCGGCGGGCGCGGCGCGCGCCGGCCCGGGCGGCCGTGGTAGGCTTGTTCCGGGCCGCGCCCGCGGCGGATTTCGATAACGGCGCGTTACGTCAAACCTCGGCCGGCCGGCCGCGGGAACAAGGGAGAATCGAAGCATGGCAAGGTTGGTGTTCCTGGCGGCGGTGTTCCTGGCGGCGGTGTTCCTGGCGGCGGCGGACGCGCAACGCTGGCCTCCGAACGAAGGCGCGGTCCGGTGTGTCAACCCTGTTCTGCGTGCATTACGCGGACCGGCGTTGCGGGGAATACCAGTAGCGGCCGGCCGGGTTGAACCGCCCGCGCCCGCGCCTGGGAATCCGCCCCGCGCCCGCGGCGGCGGGTTGGCGCGCTCCGGGCCGCGGCCTCTTCGCGGAACCCGCCCCCCGGCCGTGGTATCTTGGTGGGCAGTGTTTCGTCCGTGAGAACCGCGAGCGGTCGTTGTTGCGGCCCCTTGAACGGTTCCTGAACCGCGTAATTCGGGAAGCTGACCATGGCGCGGCTAGGGCGCTTGGCATGCCAGTTGGCGGACGGGCCGCGGGCAGGCATGTAGAAACAAAGGCGCGAACATAAGTAGGACGGGCAAGGACCGGCGCAACCGGGGGGGGGGGGGGGGGGCTTTGCTGGCGGGCGAAACATGGCGGGCGCGCCGTCCCGTTGACGGCGCGCCCGTGGAACCCGCCCCGCGCCCCGCGGCGGCGGGCTGGCGGGCCGGCCGCGGCCCCTTCGAGGAACCTGCCCCGGCTCCGGCCGTGGTAGGCATGGAGCATGGAGCATGGAGCTGTCGGATATTCCGCTCATGGCCGCGAAACTGGGAATCTTGACGGCCATGTTCAACGTCTTCGTCGTCGGGCCGCTCATGTTGCTGTGGGCCTTGTTCGACGGCTGCAAGAAAGAGCGCGCCGCGGACCCGCCCGCGTCGGCTGGACGGCGTCGTCGGACGGCGGATCGGCGATCGAGGACTACGACGTGCGATACCGCCGGGCGGGCGGTTCCGGGGTGTGGACGGAGCTTGCCGACCGGACGCGGAGCGCGGCGGCGGGCGCGACGATCACCGGCTTGACGAATGGCGCGGCGTACGAGGTGCAGGTGCGGGCGGGCGGGGGCGAGTGGTCCGCGGCGGCCACGGGCGTGCCGTCGGCCGCGGTCACGCCGGTCACGTTCGGCGGCGCGCGCATCGAGGACCAGCGCTGGACGCGGAGGCCGCGCCGCTGGTACTGCCGGCGGCGGGCGGGGTGGGGGCGCTGACGTACGCGCTGGCGCCGTCGTTGCCCGCGGGACTGGCGTTCGACCCCGCGGCGCGCACGATCAGCGGCACGCCGTCGGCGGCGTCGGCGGCGACGTACACGTATACGGCGACGGACGCGGCGTCGCCGTGCGCTGCTGTCGAGCGTGACGGTGCTTGACGTTCAGGTCGCCGAGATGTTCGGCTGACGCGTGTCCCGCGAAGGAGTCAGGGACGCGGCTCACGCCGTCCCCGGCGTGAACGTCACGTCGCCGGCGGCGGTGTCGCCGGGGGCCAGCACGATGACCCCGGTGTCCGTGCGGCCGGCGTCGGCGAGGTTGAAGCCGTCGATGCAGTTGGTTGCCGGCTCGACGCAGAAGAAGCCGCGTCCGGCCGGCGTGTAGACGACGAGGCAGGCGTAGATCGGGTCGGCGTCGATCCGCAGCCGCGCGTTCCACTCCGGCCACTCGATGACCGCCTGCCCGCCGAAGCCGACGAAGTTGTTGTCGAGGAGCGCGGCGTCCGGGGCGAGGCCGTCCCCGTCGAGCAGCAGTTGCGGGGGCGGCGGCACGAGGCGGGCCGGCATCAGGTCGGCGTCCGCCTCCCACATCCGCCCCACGGCGGCGCGCACGGTGGCGCGCGGCGTCCGCACGAAGTAGGGATGCAGGCCGAAGCCGGCCGGCATCGGCTCGTCCGCCTCGTTCGTCACGGCGAAGCGGACCCGCAGGCGCTCGGCGGTCAGATCGAACGTCTGCTGCGCCGCGTACGTCCAGGGCCACGCATCGGCGGGGTGGCGGTACTCCAGCGTCAGGGCGGCGCCGGAACGCGCGGTCACCCGCCACGGCGCGCGCCAGCCGTGGCCGTGGATGGCGTGCGGCTCGGGCCGGAAGTTCCGCGGAAGCTGAACGGCGCGCCCGCGGAAGCGGAACGCCGCGTTGCGGATGCGGTTCGAGAAGGGGACCATCGGGAAGCTCGACAGGCCGCCGGCCGAGCGGGCGGCGAGGGCGTCCGGCGGCGCCGGGCGCAGCCAGTCGATGGTCGTTCCGCCCCGCTCCGAGGAGTAGCGCGCGAGGGAGCCGCCGACCTCCGGCGCCACGGCGAGGCGCGTCGAACCGGCCCGCAGCTCGATGACGTCCGGCACGTTCTGGCGCATGGCGAAGCATCGTACCCCGAAGCCCCGGGCAACGCCATCCGCGTTCCGGTACGGGGCTGCCGGGTCGATCCCGCGCGGTCCCCGAATGTGGAGATCGTCGGTCAAGGCCATCCGCGCTCCGGCACGGGGAGCCGGAGGCGCCCTGGCCGGCGCGCGGCGCGAGGCCGACCGGGCAAGGCCGTCCGCGGTACCGGTACGGGCTGCTCGCTGGCGCGGAACCGGGTTGTCGCCGCTTCCTGACGAGCGCGCCGCCGGGCACGAATGGGAGGAACCATGCATATCCTGTACGTTGTGTTAGATTTGCATGGATGATCGAGCGAGCCCGGAAGGCCGAGGTGGACCGCCTGCTGGACGGGAACCCCGCGGTCGTCCTCGTCGGCCCCCGCCAGGTGGGCAAGACCACCCTCGCCCACCGGATCGCGGGCGAGCGCGGGGCCGTCCGGGAGTCTGCGCCGTAGAAACGGCGCGGACTCCCGGAGCGGGTCGGTTGGGCGCCGAGCGGAGCCGCAAGGCGACGATTGGCGGGCGCTATCTGGACCTGGAGCGCCCGCGCGACGTCGCGCGCATCGCCGACGTCGAGCAGTTCTGCGAGCTCCACGCGGACGAGCTGCTGGTGCTGGACGAAGTGCACCGGTCGCCGGGGTTGTTCGCTCCCCTGCGGGGGATCATCGACCGGCGGCGGCGGAGCGGCCGGCGCGCGGGACAGTTCCTGTTCCTGGGTTCGGCCTCCATCGATCTGATGAAGCAGTCCGGCGAAACCCTGGCGGGCCGCGTGGCGTACTGCGAGCTGCATCCGCTCGGCGTCTCGGAGACGGGCGGCGGCCGGCGCCTCCGGCTGTGGCACCGGGGCGGCTTTCCCGAGAGCTTCCTGGCCGAGACCGACGAACGCGGCTTCGACTGGCGGCTCGACTTCATCCGCACGTACCTCGAGCGGGACGTCCCCGCGCTCGGGCCGCGCATCCCGGCCGAGACACTGCGCCGCTTCTGGACCATGCTCGCGCACAACCAGGGGCAGACGTTCAACGCCGCCTCGTTCGCCAGGGGGCTGGACGTCAACGGCGTCACCATCGGGCGCTACCTCGACCTGATGGTGGACCTGCTCCTGGTCCGCCGCCTGCAACCCTGGACGAGCAACCTCGGCCGGCGTCTCGTCAAGGCCCCGAAGGTCTACGTGCGGGACAGCGGCGTCTGCCACGCGCTGCTGGGCATCGAGACGCTCGACGAGCTGCTCGGCCATCCGGTCGTGGGCGGGAGCTGGGAGGGTTTCGTCATCGAGAACGTCGTCGGCGCGCTGCCGAGACGCGCGTCGTGGGGCTACTACCGGACGGCGGCCGGCGCGGAGGTCGATCTGGTCGTCGACCGGGGCGCGGGAGAAATATGGGCGCTGGATCAAGCGCAGCACGGCGCCGTCGGTTTCCCGGGGCTTCCACGCCGCCTGCGAAGACCTGAAGCCGAAGCGCAAGCTGGTCGTCCACGCCGGGGACGAGAGCTTTGCCCTCTCGCGGGGCGTCGAAGCGGTGGCGTTGTCCGACGTCGCCGCGCTGCTGTAGCCGTTCCGCGGCGGCCGGCCCCGCGGAGGCGGACGGGCGGCTTCATGGCGTCCGCGGCGTACGAAACTCGACGAGGCGGGTGCCGTCGATCAGGCGGTCGATGTTCTGCGTCGTGAACACCTTGCCTCTGGTGGCGAGCAGCAGTTTCTTCATGTCCTCGCGTCGAGTCCTGAAGCCCCGGCCGGCTATGCAGGCGACGACCTCGAACCGAGGTGGAGCGGCCGGGGGGCGCCCTTCCCGGGCGAGATTGCCGAGATGCTGCACGCGCGTCACCTTGTCGCGCGCCGTGCCGTCGTCTTCGGCGATCTTGGCCTCGATGACGACCCGTGGATTGAACTCGTCGGGGACGATGAAATCAGGAGCCTGATCGAAACCGGCGACGCGCTCCGCTCGACCGGTCTTGCGAAACGTGACGTCGGCGTCGGTCAGCACGGTCTCGATCTCGATTTCCAGCATGTCGCCGATCAGCTCCGACACCGAATCGCGGTGGCCGGCGAACGGGCGGCCGAGCAGGCGTTCGTAGAGCACCATCGCATACGGTACGCCCAGATCCGTCAGTGGCCGAAGGCTGCCGAGGCCGTGCCGGGTATCGGCCTTGTCCAACCGGTGAATCAATCCGGACAGATTGCCCGGAGCGCCTTCCGCCAGAAGTTGACAGGCAACGGCGACAAGTGCGCGAAGCCGCCGATCGGTGCCCCCTCCGCTGGGCGTCAGTTGCCGGAACGGCTGCTTGCGAACCGCCCGATCGAGCGTTCGGGCCGCATTCTGCGGCACGGTCACGCCGGACCGCCGGCTGGTGACCTCCGCCCACTCCGGCGGCGTGAATCCCAATATCGTGCGCAGTACGATGAAGGCGATGGGCGCCTTGTACACGGCGTCGATCACCGTTTCCGGCGTCAGATCACGGAAACCCCGCGTCGCCCGTTTGAGGACTTCGTATCCGCGCTCGAACACCGGATATTCGACGAAGCCCTCGCCCTTGGGCATCGTGAGGAAATCGGAATGGAGTGATCCGAACACCGCGTCGAAGAACGTGTCGAGATCGGCTTCGACAGCTTCGAACGACACTTCAAAAGGAAACGGCATCGAATGGTGCTTCCATGTCTCCCGGGTCATTGCAGAAGAGGGGCATGTTCCGAACGGTCGTGGCCGGGGGAACCGCCGCGGCGGAAAGTCTGTCGACGAGGACGGCGGGATCTCCGAACCGGGCGATCGTCGCCGCGAAGCGGTCCAGCCGCTCGCGAGTCGGACGCGCGGAGTCCCAGCTGCGCCGCAGTCGCCAGATGCCCATGCGAGTGAGGTGACCGAAGACGACGCACCGGATGTCGCCGGCGGTCGGCTTGACGCCGGCGCTGCGAAGTTGCGCCAGGTCATCGCCGGCGATTGCAAAAAGGTCGTCGAGTCTTTCGAAAAGCGTATCGTCCCGGATTGAACCGTGCCGGCGGCAGACGAAGACGGTGTCCACGATGGACGATCCGGTCCCGTGGATGTGGACCGAGCCCCTCATTTCGGTCGGGCACGGCAGCGTGGCCGAGCAGGTGAGTCCGCTGTCCAGGACGGCGACGCCGATCGCGTGGTAGGCGTCCATCGTGTTGTAGTGAAAGGTGAAGACCAGCGGGGCGCCGGGTTTCAGCGCCCGCGCCATGGAGCGATAGGCGGACGTGATGCCGTCCGTGAAATGATCCAGGTTCCGCGCCTGTGTCGTGTTTCCGGTCAGCTCGCCGGGAGAGCGCGTGGATGCGTCTTCGAAACCTTCCGCGTCCGGTCCCGCCAGACGGCGAAGCCAGACGTAGCAGAAATCCATGAGCTCGCCGTACTGGACGTTCGCGAAGTAGGGAGGGTCGGTGAACACCGCGTCGAGACTGCCGGCCGCGAGTCGGAGATCGGCGGAGTCGCCGCACCGAATGTGCACGCGGCGAGGACGCCGGCCCTCGGCCCGCTCCCCGATCCATTCGCCGGGAACGGGCGCGATCGTCTTTTTTCCACGGCTGTACTCGACTTCGAAGGGCTCCGTACAGAAGCGCTTCGCCTTTTCGTACTTGGCGATGATGTTGTTCCAGCCCCCGGATCCGACACCGGCTCCGGTGGCGGTCACGATGCCGAGCATGTTGGATTCGCAATGCACGAGTCCGGCGGGAAAGCCGTGCACGGAAAAGATGTCGAGGGATTTCAGAGCCGCGGTTTCGTAGCGGCAGAGCATGTTCTGATAGCGAAGCAGGTCCGAAAAATTGGTGGCCAGCGTGCGTCGGATCCGTTCGTCGCCGACCGCGGCAATGCGGCGCGCACTCAGTTCGAGGCCGAGAAGTTGCCGATCGTTGAACAGCTCCCGGTAATGACGGTAACCCCAGCGATGCAGGCGGCCGGTTTCGTCGCCGGGCGGGATTCGCTGGTCTGGAACGTATGCCGCGCGCATTTTCGACCAGAGGATCTCGGCATGCGCGTAGCGCTCGATGTCCCTGGCGTCCGGTTTCTTGAAGAATCGACCGCGATGTTCGGCCTTGCGAGCCGGGTTGAAATACTCGATGGCGAAGAGCCGATGCCGCGGCGGACCCCCGTCGGGGCAGGGGTAGCGGTTGAGATGGCCGCAACGGTGGCAGATGCAGCGGCCGCGGCGCGCCGGTCCGGTCACCGTGAGCGGATGCGCGCACGTCGGGCAAGGCCCGGGACTCGCTGGGTTCGAGACTTCCTTGAGAGCACCGCAGTGGGCGCACAGGATGACGTGCGCCGGATGGCGGGCGTCGCTCGCCACGAGGTACCCCGGAAACAAGTCCATTGCAGTCCCGCACTCGGAGCAGGCGATGGTCTTGACCCACAGGAAGTATTTCACCGGCACGTCGGCGTCACCGTAAGCGGGACAGTCGGTGTGGTACGACGGTCCGATTTCGGCGGCGAGTTCCTCGACGAGCGCGCTGGCGGCGCGCCTGTAGTCGTCCAGGTCGATTTGGTCGATCTCTTCGCGAACCACCCAGCCGGACATGGGGTTGATGTCGCAGCCGAATACGTCGCAGCCCACGCGGTTCGCTTCGAGCAGGGGCGTGCCGCCGCCCATGAACGGGTCGGCGACCGTATGTCCGGAGCAGTCGTTGGCGGTAAAGAAGCTCTCGGCGAGCGGCTTGTCGCAGAACTCCGCGAGGATGAGGCCGCGGAACAGCGTTCCCGGCCGCCGCGCGAACCACTTGTGGACGGCGATGATCGGCCGGTAGTGCTGCTGGATCTGTTTCTCCCGGCTGGCCATCCTCGCGATCAGGGGGACGTCGAAACGGGTTTCGATGGACATCGGCTACGATTCCCGTTTCGAGCGCCGGTTGGCGGCCAGGACGCGCTTGCGGAGCCGGATGCTCCCCGGCGTGATCTCCACCAGCTCGTCGTCGTCGATGAACTCGACGGCCTGCTCCAGGTTCGGCAGGCGCGGCGGCACCAGGCGCAGCGCCTCCTCGGCGGTGGACGAGCGCATGTTGGTGAGCTTCTTCTCCTTCGTCACGTTGACGTCGAGGTCGGCCGGGCGCGCGTTCTCGCCGATGATCATCCCCTCGTAGACCGCGGTGCCGGGGGCGATGAAGATCTCGCCGCGCTCCTGCAGGTTGTAGAGGGCGTAGGCGGTCGCCCGGCCGGCCCGGTCGGCCGCCAGCGCGCCGGTCGGCCGGCCCGGGATCGGGCCGTTCCACGGCTCCCAGCCCGCGAACAGGTGGTGCATGACGCCGGCCCCGCGCGTGTCGGTGAGGAACCGCGAGCGGAAGCCGATGAGGCCGCGGGTCGGGACCCGGAACTCCAGCCGGACCCGGCCGCTGCCGTGGTTCACCATGCGCGTCATGGCCGCCCGGCGGTTGCCGAGCTGCGCGATGACGACGCCCTGGTAGTCCTCGGCCACGTCGATGACCAGCTCCTCGACCGGCTCCTCGGTCCGTCCGTTCCGTTCGCGGGTGACGATGCGGGGCCGCGAGACCTGCAGCTCGTAGCCCTCCCGCCGCATCATCTCGATGAGGATCGACAACTGCAGCTCGCCGCGGCCGATCACCTGCACCTGCTCCGGCGAGTCCGTGTCCGCGACGCGTATCGACACGTTGCCCACCAGCTCGCGCGCCAGGCGCTCGCGCAGGTTGCGCGAGGTGACGTACCGCCCGTCGCGCCCCGCCAGCGGCGACGTGTTCACGCCGAAGACCATCGAGACGGTCGGCTCGTCCACGCGCAGCGGGGGGACCGGCCGCGGGTCGTCCGCGCTCGTGACCGTCTCGCCGATGGTGACGCCGTCGATGCCGGCCAGGCAGACGACGTCGCCGGCGGCGGCCCGCGCGACCTCCGTCCGCTCCAGGCCGTCGAAGACGTACAGCTTCGTTATCCGCGCCGGTTCGACCGCGCCGTCGAGCTTCGAGACCGCGACGGCGTCTCCCGCGGCCACCCGGCCGTTGACGATGCGGCCGACGGCGATCCGGCCCAGGTAGTCGCTGGCGTCGAGGTTGGCGACGGGCATCTGCAGCGGGGCGTCGGGGTCGCCCGGCGGGGGCGGCACGCGGCCGGCGACGGCGTCGAGCAGGGGCCGCAGGTCGCGCCCCGGCTCGCCGGGATCGGTGCTGGCCGTGCCCGCCCGGGCGTTGGCGTAGAGCACCGGGAACTCGATCTGCTCCTCGCTGGCGTCGAGGTCGATGAACAGGTCGTAGATCTCGTCGAGCACCTCGGCCGGGCGCGCGTCCGGGCGGTCCATCTTGTTGATGACGACGATCGGCGGCAGTCCCCGTTCGAGCGCCTTGCGCAGCACGAAGCGGGTCTGCGGCAGCGGCCCCTCGGAGGCGTCCACGAGCAGCAGCACGCCGTCGACCATCGTCAGCGTGCGCTCGACCTCGCCGCCGAAGTCGGCGTGGCCCGGCGTGTCGACGACGTTGATGATCAGGTCGCGGTAGCGGACGGCCGTGTTCTTGGCCAGGATGGTGATGCCGCGTTCGCGCTCGAGGTCGATGTTGTCGAGGGCGCGCTCGGCCACCCGTTCGTTCTCGCGGAAGACGCCGCTCTGGTGCAGCAGGGCGTCGACCAGCGTGGTCTTGCCGTGGTCCACGTGGGCGACGATCGCGACGTTGCGGCGGAGGGGGTTGGCGACGCCGGCGTCGGCGGGCGCCCTCATCGGGCGGCGCGCTCTGGCGAAACGGTCACGCTCTCATTATCTCACGGCGCCCGGGCCGTCCCGGGCAAAGCTGTTATCTTTGGGGGCGGCCGCGGCGCCGGTCCTCGTCGGGGGCCGCCGCGGGCGGGCAGGTCGGGGATCCGGGTCGTCGGCGGCCGGAAGACCGGTTCCGGCCGGGAGGGTGAGGACATGAGTGGGAAGTGGTTGGGAACGGCGGCGGCCGCGGCGGTGGCGCTCGGCGCCGGCGCCCCGTTCGAGGGCGGCGCGCGGGCGGCCGCCGGGCAGGAGGAGATGACTGGGAATCCGTTCTTCACCGAGAGCGCCCTGCCGTACGGGCTGCCGCCGTTCGACCGCATCGACGACGCGCACTACCGTCCGGCGTTCGAGCGGGGGATGGCCGAGCAGATCGAGGAGATCGAGGCCATCGCCTCGCGGCCGGACCCGCCGACGTTCGAGAACACCATCGTGCCCCTGGAGCGCTCCGGCCGGCTGCTGGATCGCGTCGCGAGCACGTTCTTCAGCCTCGCCAGCGCCCATACGAACGACGCGATCAACGAGATCCGCAACGAGATGGCGCCGCGGCTGGCCGCGCACACCGACGCCATCCTGCTGAACGCGGACCTGTTCGCGCGGGTGCGGTCGCTCCACGAACGGCGCGAGTCCCTGGCGCTCGACGCCGAGGCGCGGCGGCTCGTCGAGCGCTACCACGTCGACTTCGTGCGGGCCGGGGCGCGGCTGTCCGAGTCCGGCAAGGAGCGGATGCAGGAGATCAACGCGGAGCTGGCCGCGCTGTCGAGCCGCTTCACGCAGAACGTGCTGGACGAGGTCAACGCCTCGGCGGTGGTGGTGGAGACCGCCGAGGAGCTGGCCGGCCTGTCCGAGAACGAGATCGCATCCGCCGCGGCGGCCGCCGCGGCGCGCGGCCTGGAGAACCGCTACGTCCTCCCGCTGCTGAACACCAGCGGCCAGCCGGCGCTGGCGTCGCTCGACGACCGCGGCCTGCGCGAGCGCATCACCCGGGCCTCGCTGGCCCGCGGCAGCCAGGGCGGCGAGTACGACAACCGCGAGGTGATCACCGCGATGGCCCGCCTGCGGGCCGAGCGGGCCGCGATGCTGGGCTACCCGAACCACGCCGCCTACGTCCTGGAGCGGCAGACCGCGCGGACGGTCGAGGCGGTCAACGAGCGCCTGGCCAGCCTGGCGCCGCCGGCGGTGGCCAACGCCCGGCGGGAGGCGGCCGACCTGCAGGCGATGGCCGACGCCGAGGGCGCCGGCCTGGAGCTGGCGGCCTGGGACTGGTCCTACTACACCGAGAAGGTGCGGGCGGACCGCTACGCGTTCGACGCCGCGCAGCTTCGTCCCTACTTCGAGATGGACAACGTCATCGACAACGGCGTCTTCTTCGCCGCCAACCGGCTCTACGGCCTGGCCTTCGAGCCGCGACCGGAGCTGCCGGCCTACCACCCGGACGTGCGGGTCTGGGAGGTCTTCGACGCCGGCGGCGCGCCGCTGGGGCTGTTCCTCGGCGACTTCTACGCCCGCCCGTCGAAGCGCGGCGGGGCCTGGATGAACGCCTACGTCTCGCAGTCGCGCCTGCTGGGCACGGCGCCGGTGGTGGCCAACCACCTCAACGTGCCGAAGCCGCCGGCCGGCGAGCCGACGCTGCTGACGTTCGACGAGGTGACGACGCTGTTCCACGAGTTCGGCCACGCGCTGCACGGGTTCTTCTCGGACGTGGAGTACCCCTACTTCTCGGGCACGTCGGTGCCGCGCGACTTCGTGGAGTACCCGTCGCAGGTCAACGAGATGTGGGCCACCTGGCCGGAGGTGCTGGAGAACTACGCCGTGCACCACGAGACGGGCGAGCCGATGCCCGCGGACCTGCTCGAGAAGGTGCTGGCGACGCGGCGGTTCAACCAGGGCTTCGCCACCACCGAGTACCTCGCCGCGTCCCTGCTCGACCAGGCGTGGCACCAGTTGACGGCGGACGAAGTCCCGGCCGCGGCGGACGTCGAGACCTTCGAGGCGGCCGCGCTGGAGGCGGCGGGGGTGGCCCTCGACGCGGTGCCGCCGCGCTACCGCAGCACGTACTTCTCGCACGTCTGGAGCAGCGGCTACTCGGCCGGCTACTACTCCTACATCTGGAGCGAGGTGCTCGACGCCGACTCGGTGGAGTGGTTCAAGGAGAACGGCGGCCTGCTGCGCGCCAACGGCGACCACTTCCGGCGGACCCTGCTGTCGAAGGGGGGCAGCGTCGACGCGCTGACGCTGTTCCGCGACTTCCGGGGCGCGGACCCGGACGTGCGGCCGCTGCTGGCGCGCCGCGGGCTGGACTGAGAGGGCGGCGCCCGGACGCGGCGGGGCGGGAGTTCGGGAGGTCCTGTTCTTCCTCCTGAGGTATGGCGGCGCCCGGACGCGGCGGGGCGGGAGCTTCGCGCCGCGGGAGTTTGCGGCGGCGCGGGCGCCGCCGGCGCAGGCCGGCCGGGGAGCTTCACGCCGCGGCGCCCGTGAACAGGGCGTTCTTCGACGGCGCCACGAGCGCCGTCCGCCGGCCGGGGAGCTTCGCGCCGCGGCGGGCCGCGGAAGCGCGGCTCCCGGGTAGCGGATAATGGCGCCGTGCCGTCCGCCATCCGCGTCGCCTTCCTCGGCTGCGGCTTCATCGCCGGCGTCCACGGCCGGAGTCTGCGGAAGCTGCGGGACGAGATCGTCCCGGCCTACGCCAGCCGCGACCCCGCCCGGGCCGAGGCGTACCGCGCGCGCTACGGCGGCTTTCGGAGCTACGGCGGCTACCGGGCGGCGATCGAGGATCCCGGCGTCGACGCCGTCGTCGTGGCGGTGCCGCCCCGGTTCCATCTCGGCCTCGCGCTCGAGGCGCTGGCCGCCGGGAAGCACGTGCTGGTGGAGAAGCCGGCGTTCCCGCGGACGGCCGACTACGAGCGGGTCCGCGCGGCGCGCGACCGCGCGGGCCGCGTCGTCCTGGTGGGGGAGAACGATCACTACAAGCCGCTGGCCGTCCGCCTGCGCCGCCTGCTGGCGGAGGGCGCGATCGGCGAGCTGCTCCTGGCCCACTTCACGACGCTGGCGCGCCGGTTGAAGTCCGCCGGGGACTGGCGCAACGACGAGGCGCTGGCCGGCGGCGACGCCTTCTTCGAGGAGGGCATCCACTGGCTGCACGTCGCCAACAGCCTCGGGCCGGCGATCACGTCGATCCACGGCTTCCGGCCGCCGGCGGCGCGGATCGGGCCGGACGCGCGGGCCAAGACCATGCTGGCCGCCTTCCGCTACGACAACGGCGCCGCGGGGGCGCTGTACTACTCGCGGGAGGTTCCGTCGCTGCTGCGCGGGGTGCGCCTGTCGAAGCTGTTCGGGCGCGACGGGATCATCACCTTCGAGTCGAACGGCGGGTTCGTCCTGGTGCGCGGGCGGGCGCGGGCGTGGCCGGAGGTGCTGTTTCCCGGCTTCCGCGACGTCCGCGGCTACCAGGCGATGTACCGGGACTTCGCGCGGTCGATCCGCACCGGCGCTCCGCCCGCCATGAGCCTGGAGACGGCGACGGCGGATCAGCGCCTGATGGAGCGGGTCCAGGCCACGGCCGACGCCGCGGACGATGCTGTTCGTGGTATTACCGTGGGCTCTGCAACGCTTCATGTAAAACAGACAGGAGGCAGGGAATGAAGAAAACGCGCATCATGGCTGTCTGCACGTGCTACTTTCCGGGTCGCGCATGGTTCGGCGACTGGATAGAGGGGATTATCGGCGCAGTCGGTATTTACGCGTTTTTCGCGATATTCAAGAAGAGTCGCCCGAGACATTTGTCGGTGATTGACCCTACCGGCCGGCGTAATGGTCTCTGAAAGCGCCGGGACGGCCGGCAGGGCCAGCGGCGCTCCCGCCGAGGCCGCCGGGCGTTCCCCCGGGCGCCGCGCCGTCCGGGCGCTGACGGCGAACCCGATGGCGCAGCGCTTCGACGTCGTCATCATCGGCAGCGGCGCCGGCGGCGGCACGATGGCGCGGGCGCTGGCCCCCAGCGGCGCGAGCATATTGATCGTCGAGCGCGGCGGCTTCGTCCCCCGCGAGCCGGAGAACTGGGACCCGGCCGCGGTCTGGAAACACCTGCGGTACCGCGCGGCGGAGACCTGGCTCGACCGCTGCGGGCGGCCCTTCCGGCCCTACACCCACTACTGCGTCGGCGGCAACACGAAGTTCTGGGGCAGCGTCCTCTACCGGCTGCGGAAGGAGGACTTCGAGGCCGTGGAGCACCTCGGCGGGGTGTCTCCGGCGTGGCCGATAGACTACGCGGCCCTGGCGCCGTACTACGAGCGGGCCGAACGGCTCTACCAGGTGCACGGCGAGGCGGGGCACGACCCGACGGAGCCGCCGCGCGGGCCGTATCCGCACCCGCCGATCCCGCACGCGCCCGAGATGGCCGAGACCGTGGAGCGGCTTCGCGGGCAGGGCCTGCACCCGTCGCCGCTGCCGCTCGGGCTGATCGATCCGGGCGCGCCGGACGGGTGCATACTGTGCGACACCTGCAACTCGTTCCCCTGCCGGCGTCACGCCAAGAGCGAGGCGGAGGTCTGCTGCGTCCGGCCGGCCGCCGGCGCCGGGAACGTCACGCTGTGGACCCGCGCGTTCGCCCGGCGCCTGTTCGCCGGCCCCGGCGGCCGGCGGGTCGCGGCGGTGGAGGTCGAGCGCGGAGGAGAGACGGCGCGCGTCGAGGCCCCGCTGTTCGTCGTCGCCTGCGGAGCGGTCAACTCGGCCGCGCTGCTGCTGCGCTCCGGGGACGGGCGCGCCGAGGGGCTCGGGAACTCGTCGGGGCTGGTCGGCCGGCGCTACATGGCCCACCTGGCCACCATGATGCAGGGCTTCCATCCCTTCCGGATCAACCACGCGGTGTTCCAGAAGACGGTGGGGATCAACGACTTCTACTTCCGCGGCCCGGCGGCGCGCCATCCGCTCGGCCAGATCCAGTCGCAGGGCCGGACGCACGGGGTCATGGGGCAGACCGTCGTCCCGTGGGTGCCCGTCCGGGCCTACGACGCCTGGATGGCCCGCGGCGTCGACTGGCTGGCGCTGTCCGAGGACCTGCCGCGGGCGGACAACCGCGTCCGCGTCGGCGCGGACGGCCGCGTCCGCCTGGAGTACCGTCCCAACAACCGTCGCGCGCACCGGAAGCTGGTGCGCGAGATGCGGCGCATCCTGCGCCGGCTCGGGTACTGGCTGGTCGTGACCCATTCGCACGGGACGCGGAACACCACGCACCAGTGCGGGACGCTGTGCTTCGGGACCGACCCGCGGACGTCGGTGCTCGACCCCTTCTGCCGCTCGCACGACCTGGAGAACCTGTTCGTCGTCGACGCGTCGTTCTTTCCGTCGTCCGCCGCCGTCAACCCCGGCCTGACCATCGCGGCGCAGGCGCTACGGGTGGCCGACCACGTCGCGCGGACCGACCTGAGGAGCCTGCCGTGAGAGCCCGATCCTTCAGCCACGCCGGCATCACCGTCTCCGACTTCAACGCGGCGGTGAAGTTCTACTGGGAGGTCTTCGGCTGCCCCCTCGTGGGCGTCGCCGATCAGCCGCCGGACCGCGTGCGGAGCTTCTTCGGCGTCGACGCCGAGGCGCCGAGCTGCAAGGTGGGCTGGATCCGCGTGCCGGGCGGCGCGGTGCTGGAGATATTCGAGTTCCGGCCGCGCCGGCCGCCGGTCGACGTGCCGTGGAACCGCGTCGGCCTGACCCACGTCGCCTTCGACGTCCGCGACACGCGGAAGTGGCACGACTACCTGGTGTCGAAGGGCGTCGAGGTCGTCAGCCGGCCCGAGCGCTCGCCGCGCGGCCACTCGTTCTTCTTCGCGAAGGACGTGGACGGCAACCTGATCGAGCTGATGGACCTCGGCTACAAGCACCACGTGCTCCGCTGGCTCGGGCCGCTCGGCGGGTTCCTGTTCCGGCGCGGGATGTACAAGCGCTACTACGAGTAGTCCCGCGCCGCCGCGGCCGGGCGGTCATGCCGCGGCCCGTGGGCGGCGGCGAGTGATCCCGATGGGATCCATTCGCGGCGGCCGCGCCCACGAGGACAGCCACTTCGCAATGTGAACGGGAAAGGCTTGGGCGCAAGCGTAATCGGCCCGGACGCGGCCCGCGCGGTCATGCCGCGGCCCGCGGGGGCGGCGGGCTGCGCCGATGCCCCGCGGGCGATTCCGCGCGCCGCCGGGCCGGGAGGCGGGAAGCGGTGGCTATAATGGCGCTGTCGGCCGGCCGCCGCGGCCGGCGCTTTCGAGCCGCGCCGTCACCGTCCTCGACAGGAGCCGAGCCATGCACGACAACCCCGCCCCCGGCGCCCGCCCCCGGCGCGCCGGCGACGCCCCGCGCCCCACCCGCCGGACGTTCCTCGGATCGCTCGCCGCGCTGGCCGCGGCGCCGTCCCTGGCGGCGCGGCCCGGGCTGGCGTCCGGCCAGGCGGGGGCGCCGCCGATCCCCGTGCGCTCCTGGAACCACATGACCCTGACCGTCACCGACGTCGGGCGTTCGCGGGAGTTCTACCAGGGCCTGTTCGGGATGCCGATCGCGGCGCGGCAGGCGCGGACGCTGATCCTGCGCATCGGGAGCGGTCCGCAGTTCCTGGCGCTCGGCGGCGGGCGGCCCGGCGTGACCCCCGGCATCGACCACTTCTGCCTGAACGTCGACGGCTTCGACGACCGGCGGATCGTCGCCGTCCTCGGCGAGCACGGCGTCGCCCCGGCCGAACCGGGGGGACGGAACGCGCCGCGCCGGGTGCGCATCCGCATGCGCGGGGCGGAGTTCGGCGGCGCCCCGGAGGGCACGCCGGAGCTCTATATCGGCGACCCCGACGGCGTGGTGGTCCAGCTGCAGGACAGCGCCTACTGCGGCGGCGAGGGGCTGCTCGGCGAGCTCTGCCCGACGCCGGAACCGCCGCCGTCCGCCGGGCTGATCGCGTTGCGGGACATCAATCACTTCACGGTGTTCGTGTCGGACCAGCGGCGCTCCATCGACTTCTACCAGGGGTTGTTCGGGATGCCGATCACCCGTTCGCAGGGGGCGCTGCCGCTGCTCTCGGTCGGGTCCGGCCGGCAGTTCCTCGCGCTGGCCCGGGGGCCGGGGCCGGCGCGCATCCACCACGCGTCGCTGAGCATGGACGGCTTCCGGCACGAGGAAGTGATGGCCACGCTGGAGGCGTTCGGCGTCCGCCCGCGCGCGGCGGGCGCGCAGGGACCTCCGGAGCCGCTGACGGCCTGGGTCACCATGCGGATGCCGGACCGGGGCGGCGCGCCGGAGGGCACCCCCGAGCTGTACTTCACGGACCCGGACGGCATCCTGCTGCAGCTGCAGGACGTCCGCTATTGCGGCGGCGGCGGATACCTCGGCGACGTCTGCGCGTAGCCGGGGCGGCGGCTCGCGCGGGTCCGGCGCCCGGATGCGCGGCACGGCGCCCACCGTCGGTGGAAGAACCGGGCCGTTCGGCGTCCGCTCGCCGGTCGACGCGGCCGGCCGGCGGCCCGCGGCTACACGAACCGGACCAGCCGGACGTTCAGGGTCCGCGTCGGGCCCTCCACGCCCTTCCACTGCACCAGGATCGGACTCTGGTAGGCGCCCCAGCCGATCTCGCCGGCCCCCGTGCCGCCGCGGTCCAGGATCGGCAGGCTGATCCCCCGCTTCATGCGCAGGAAGTGCGAGACCGGGAGCGCCAGCGCGCGGTTCGCGAGCTGCTCGACGATCGAGCGGCGCACGCCGGCCCGGTCCATCAGCTCGTTGAACAACTGGACGGCGTCGTACTGCGCGTAGTTGAGCGCCCGGGCCGGTATGGTCCGCGGCGCCTGCAGCGCTTCCTTCCCCATCTTGCCCACCTGGGCCATGAAACGCAGGGGGTTGCGCAGGACCTCGCGCAGGTCGTGGTTCATCAGCAGGGTCTCGTACTCGTTCACCGTCAGTCCGGCGTGGCGTTCGTCGGCCGGCAGGGACACGTCGAAGCGGCCGAACGCCACCTCGTGCCGGCGCGCCGCGTCCTGCAACTGGTCGATCAGGCCGAGCCGCGGGTCGCGCAGGTTCTGGGCGTCGATGGCGTGCGGCGACGCGGGCGCCTGCACCTGCATCCGCGCCACGTCCTCCTCGCGGCGGTAGGCGATGACCGTGGTCCGCCGCCGCCGGGCGCCGCCGGCGTGGACCCCGTCCAGCTCCACGAACCAGACCGGATCGTCGCCCCGCTGCGCGTAGGAGACGCAGTTGCGCAGGCCGCCGCCCATGAACGTCAGGTGCGAGTCGGCGTTGCGGGGCTCGGTGGCCCGCTGCGCGTCGGACAGCTCCGTCCGCAGGTGCATCTCGTCGTGGACGTAGCCGGCGCCGGGAGGGAAGAGCTGCTGGAAGATCCGGAGATAGTCCTGGATGTTGTCGCCGTCGTGATCGAGGACCTCGGCGAGGCGCCGGTCCAGGTAGCCCGCCGTGGTGTGGTCCGAGATGTAGAACGCCCGGGGATAGCGGGTGAAGTCGGACCCGAACTCTTCGCGCAGCGTGCCCCGGACGTCGATCAGGTCGACGCGCGAAGCGGGCTGGATGCGGAGGGTCGCGTGGAAGGGTCCGTCCGCGGCGTCGATGTGCCGATTCACCAGGATCATCGGCGGTCGTCGGATTCCGTCGGCGGCGCCCCTGCCGCCCGTTGCGGCCTGCCGCGCCCGGGATTCGTGTGGAACCGGGGAGCGGCCCGCCCTCGAACCGCTCGCCGGCGTGTCGCGCCCGGGATCAAGTGTAGAACAGACGGCTGGCCGTGTCGATTCTTCGGCGGCGGGCCCGCCGCGGCCGGCGCGCGGACGCTGCGCCGTCGTCCGCGGGGCGTTCGCCGAGGGCGGGGCCGGCCAGCACAAGACACCTTCACGGCTTCAGGTCGTCCGCGGGGCGTTCGTCGAGGGCCACCGGCGGCGCCGACCGCCGGTGCCACTGGTCGCGGCCGGCGCCGCCGAATCCCCGGCGCCGATCACGTCCGAGGCGCGGCGCCGACCGCCGGCGCCACTGGTCACGGCCGGTCTGCTGGTGATGCCCCTGGCCGCCGTCGGCGATCCGTGCGGCGCCGACCGCCGGCTGCCGTACGCCCGGAGGAGCGAGGGTCGCGGACGGCCGTCCGAGCGGGTCCGGGCGGCGCCGGCCGCCGCCGTGCGCCCTACGCGACGCAGCACGGGCAGCTCGGCCCCGTCTCGGAGAAGCTGCTGGTGGCGTCCGCCGTGCTTCGCCCCCGGAGGCCCGCCGCCGCGCGATCCGCCGCGGCGCCCGGCGCCGGCCCCACCGCGCCCGTCCCCGCCGTCCCGTTCCGGACGGCCCGTTCCCGCCGGCCGGCGGCGTCCGCCCGCGTCCCCGGACCGCGCCAGCCGGTGAAGATCTGGTAGTGGCGCAGGTCGACGGCGGCGTCCAGCCGGATGGAGTCCGGTCCGTCGACGCGGTAGCGGCGGAACGGCTCGCCGTCGCAGAGGATGAAGACCTCGCCGGGGTTCGGCAGGTTGGTGACCCGCCACGTGGTGTCGAGGCCGCGGCGGTCGGGGGAGGCCGCGTAGGTGCCGACGTGCAGCGCGCCGCTGGCCGCGTCGTTCCAGGCCTGCCAGACGCCGAGCGCGGGGAAGTCGATCCCCTCCACGGTCGGCGCTTCGAACTTGTCCATGTGCGGCGCCGCGCAGGCGCGGCGCCATGCGTCGCCCATGCCGACCTCCGCCACCATCATGCTGGCGCTGCGCTGCCCGCGCGGGTATGCCTCGTTCAGGCCGAACCACCACCCGAACATCTCGTCGCCGTCGCCGAAGAACCGGGGGTCGTACTCGCGCTCGGCCGCGGCGCGCAGCCGCGCCACCGCGGTGTGGTCGCCGAGTTCGCGCGCCATCACCAGTCCGGCCTGCGAGGCGCGGATCTCGACGCGCGGGTCGTTCCAGCCCAGTGCGCGGGCCGCCGACTCGTAGATCAGGGCGGCCAGCTCCCGGTCCTGCGGCAGCAGCAGGAAGGCCGTGCCGACGCCGGCGCCCGGGCCGCCGTTGGCCTTGTGGTTGACGATCGGGTCGTAGTAGCTGGTGATCCACTCCAGCCGGCCGTCGCCGCTGATGCCCAGGAAGTTGTCGCGGGCGTACTCCAGCCAGCCCTCCACCGGGCGGTGCGTCGAGCGGCCGTGGATGCGGTCGTACAGATGCATGCCGAGCCCGGCGGCGGCGTTGCACGGGAACCAGATCTTGGTGTTCTCGCACTGCGGCCCTTCCGGCCGCTCGCGGTACTGCCGTTCGAGCAGCTCGGCGATGCGGTGCTGGTCCCACTCGAAGACCTGGTCGCCGTAGCCGGTGACCTCGAACGGCCGCTCGTACTTGTCGTCGCCCGACACGTAGCGGTAGACGCCGAGCACCAGGTTGAACCAGCCGCGGAAGAACAGGTTGCCCTCGGCGCCGATCGGGTCGGGGGCCAGTCCCCAGGGTTCGATGCCGTTCGCCGTCCAGCCGATGCGGTTGTAGCGGCCGCGGAGCCGCTCCGGGATCATCCGCATGACGTGCGGCGGGTAGTTCGCGCGCCGCGGGTCGTCGCCGATCTGCGTCAGCCAGTCGACGGCGCCCCAGTAGGTGGGGTAGCGGCTGGCCAGCCCGTCGGCGATGCGGGTGTAGACCTCGCGCCAGGCCGGCGTCTCGTCGGCCATCAGCAGCAGGGCGTACGAGGAGTCGTGCAGGTCGAAGCGGCCGTAGCTGGTGACCACCGGGTTCGAGTAGCGGTCCCACCACATGTGCGGCACGCCGTCGGCGCTCCAGTCGTCGGGGGTGGTGGCCTTCTCCCACAGGAAGCGCAGCCAGCCGCGCGCCCGGCGGTTCAGCGCCGGATGCGCCGAGCGGGGCGTTTCGGCGGGAAGTTGCGGAACGGGCCGCCCGGCCTCGGCCGCCGCCGCGGCCGGCGACAGGGCGGCCACGCCGGCGGCGCCGAACCGCTTGACGAAAGCGCGCCGCGAATGTCCTCTGGTCATGGAAGCCTCCGGGAGACGCCGCACGTCCCGCACTATAGCCGAACGCCGGGGCGGACGCAGCGCGACGCAATGCGACGCGCCCGCCGGCCGGAACGCCGGGGCGGGCGCGCCGGAGGGGCGGACGCCCGCCCGCTGCCCGTCCGTCCGTTCCCGCCGACGCGGCGGCGCAGCGCGTATCCCCCCGGCCGCCGGTTGCGCGGCCCGGCCGGCCGGCCGGGGGCCGGGGTCGGGGGGCCGCGGCGGCGCGCAGATAGTGATGGCCTCGGCCGGCCGCGGGCGGTAGGATCTGCTCAGCGTCGGCCGACGCCGACGGCGTCGTCGAGAGCGGTGGGGCGGAGAGGCGGGTCGAAGCGGGTCCGCGAGCGAGCGAACGCGGCCCCGAATCGTTCGTGCCGGGACAGGTCGGTCCAAAGCGGGTCCGTGAGCGAGTCGAGGAGGTAGCGATGCGACGTATGGTCTGTCTGGGAGTCGTGACCGCGGCCGGCGTCCTGGCGGCGGCCGCCGCCAACGTGGCCCAGGAGCCGGCGGAGGAGCCCCGCGCCCGCCTCGTGCGGCACGAGGTGGCGCACAACCTCTACCTGCTGGCCAACGATCCGGCCGAGCAGGGGATGCGCAGCGGAGGCAACACGGCCGTCTTCCTGACCGCCGGCGGCGTGGCGCTGGTGGACACCAAGATCTACGGCTACGGGCAGGACATCCTGGCCGAGGTCGCGAAGATCACCCCCAAGCCGGTGACCACGATCATCAACACGCACACCCACTACGACCACAGCGGCGGCAACGTGGAGTTCTCCGACACGGTCAACGTCGTGGTCCACGAGAACACCGCGGCGCAGATGTCCCGCGAGACCTGCGAGCCGGTGACCAACTGCGACGCGTTCAAGGGGGACAACGCGAAGTACCTGCCGCGGACCACCTTCTCGGACCGGATGACGCTGTTCGACGGCGCGGACGCGATCGACCTCTACTACTTCGGCCGCGGGCACACCGACGGCGACACGTGGGTCGTCTTCCGCAACGCGCGCGCCCTGCACACCGGCGACATGTTCGCCCGCAAGGGTCTGCCCTTCCTCGACGTCGTCAACGGCAACGGCAGCGCGCTGGAGTTCGGCGAGACGCTGCGGCGGGCGGTGGAGGGCATCCCCGACGTCGACGTCGTCATTCCGGGGCACGCCGACGAGACGCTGGCGTGGGACGATCTGGTGAACTACAGCACGTTCTACAACGGCATCGTCGATGCCGCGAAGGCCGGACAGGCGGCCGGACGGACGGTCGACGAGGTGGTCGCCGGCTACTCGGCGCCGGTGCAGCTCCGCGACTTCGCGGTCGAACCGGGCCGCCTGCAGTCGGTCGTGCAGTACGTCTTCGACGGGCGGTAGCGGCCGGCTCCCGGACCCGCGCCGGTGTCAGGCGCGGCCCGGGAGCGGCAGGGCCGCATCGTTCGTCCGGTGTGAGGCGCGGTCCGGCAGGGTCGCATCGTTCGTCCGGCGCAGGCGCGGCCCGGAACGGACGGGTCGCATCGTTCGTCCGGCGTCAGGCGCGGCCCGGCAGGGTCGCATCGTTCATCCGGCGCAGGCGCGGCCCGGAACGGACGGGGTCGCATGAAAGGGGAGGTTCACGTGACCAGCCGCATTCTCGCGTCGTCGTGCGCTGTCGCCGTCGCTCTGGCGTTCGCGCCCGCGGCGGCCCGCGCCCAGGACGCGGCGGAGGAGGCTCCGCGCACCCCGTGGGGCGCGCCGGACTTGAACGGCGTCTGGGACTTCCGGACGCTGACGCCGTTCGAACGCCCGGAGGAGCTGGGCGACCAGGCGTTCTTCACCGAGGAGGAGGCGGCCCGCTACGAGGCGGACCGCCTGGCCGCCTTCGAGATCCGCGACACCCTGGAGCCGGCCGACGGGGTGGGCAACTACAACCAGTTCTGGTTCGACCCGGGCGACAAGGTGAGCGAAACGAATCGAACGTCGCTCGTAGTCGACCCGCCGAACGGCCGCGTCCCGCCGCTGAACGGCGTCGCCCGGGCGAAGCTGGACGCCGAGGCGAAGGCCCGCGAAGGGGTCGACCGCCACGAGCCGACGCCCGGCGGGTTCCTCGACACGCTCGGCTCCGGCATGTTCGCGGTGCGCTGCATCCTGGGGTTCAACTCCGGCCCGCCGATGACGCCGGGCGGCTACAACCAGAACGTGCAGGTGTTCCAGACCGAGGACCACGTCGTGCTGCTGAACGAGATGGTCCACAGCGCGCGCGTGGTCCCGCTCGACGGGCGGCCGCGTCTGCCGGACGGCCTGCGGCAGTGGATGGGCGATTCGCGCGGCCGCTGGGACGGCGACACGCTGGTCGTCGAGACCCGCAACTTCCTGCGCGAGACCAGCTTCCGCCGCGGGGTCACCACGTCGGCGCTGAACCTGATCGAGCGTTTCACGCGGGTGTCCGGGGGGACGCTGGCGTACGAGGTGACGGTGGAGGACCCGAACGCGTGGGACCGGCCGTGGACCTACCGGATTCCGATGGTGAAGAACGACCAGCCGATCTTCGAGTACGCCTGCCACGAGGGCAACTACGGCCTCTACAACATCATGGCCGGGGCGCGCGAGAAGGAGGCGGAGGCCGCGGCCGCCGCGGCGGGGCGGTAGCGCCGGCGCCGGCCGGGTTGATCTCCCGGCCGGTTCCTTGTGCGGGTAGCGATCGTCGAGAGGTCGGAAGCGTTCGTCGAGAGCGTGAGGCGCGGGCCGGCGTCGCGGGCGCGGGAAGGACGAAACCGCCGCGCGCGGGCGCGGCCTGAAATCACCGCGGTTCTCGACCCTGCGTTCGAGGCGCGGGAAGGACGAAAACGGCCGCGCGGGTGCGCGGCCGGTTCGCGTGCGGGAGGAGACGATGAGCAGTCGATTCGTCGCCGGGATTCTCGTTCTGGGCCTGGCCTTGCCGGGCCTGGCGGCGGCGCAGGACGACGTTCCGCGCACCGCGGGCGGGCGGCCGGACCTGTCGGGCACCTACGACACGGCGACCCTGACGCCGCTGCAGCGCCCGCGGCGCTTCGGCGCGCGGGGGACGCTGAACGCCGAGGAGGCGGCGCTCGTCGAGTCGGACCCGGGCGCGCTCCGGACGCTCTTCGGCATCGCGCCCGGCGGCTCGGACGAGCGGCGCGCGGCCCGCGAGGCGGCCGGCGGCGCGCGGGAGGAGGCGCAGGTGGCGCCGCCGGCCGGCGGCGACGGCTCGGGCGGCGCCGCCGGCAACGTCGGCGGCTACAACACCTTCTGGATCGACCGGGGCAGCGGCGTCTTCCGCATCGACGGCGAGTGGCGGACGTCGATCATCACCGACCCGCCGGACGGCCGGCGTCCGCCCCTGACCGCCGCGGCGCGGGCGCGGGCGGAGGAACGGGCGCGCTTCTTCCGTCCCAACACCGGGACGGCGTGGTGGCTCGAAGACGACCTCGACGCGCCCGGCCCCTACGACGATCCCGAAATCCGGCCCCTCGCCGAGCGCTGTCTCCTGGGGTTCGGCTCGGTCGGCGGGCCGCCGATGCTGCCGGTCCTCTACAACAACCTCAAGAAGATCGTCCAGACCGAGGACCACGTGCTGATCCACGTCGAGATGGTCCACGACGCCCGCGTCGTGCGCATGAACCAGGAGCACGCGCCGCCGGAGATCCGAAGCTGGCTCGGCGATTCGGTGGGGCGCTGGGAGGGCGACACCCTGGTCGTCGACACCACGAACTTCAACGACACCCCGGCCCTCGGCGGAGCGTCGCGCAACCTGCGCGTCGTGGAGCGGTTCACCCGGATCGGCCCGGACGCGCTGCTGTACCGGTTCACGGTGGACGACCCCACGGTGTGGACCGCGCCGTGGAGCGGCGAGTACGTCTGGCCGGCCACCCGCGACCGGGTCTACGAGTACGCCTGCCACGAGGCCAACTACTCGTTCCGCGGCATCCTCGGCGGCGCGCGGATCCTGGAGGCGGACGCCCGCGCGGAGCAGCGTTGAGAGTGAGTCACCTGAGCACGTTTCACGCCGTCCGCTTCCGGGGAATCAGCGGCCTGCGCTTCGATTCCCTGGCGCCGGTCAACCTGATCACCGGCTCCAACGGTGTCGGCAAGAGCTCCGTCGCCGATGCGATCTGGCTGTTCAACGGCCGCTTCTTCCCGGTTCTTCCCTGGAACTCCCTCGTGCAACGCTCGGCCCGCGCCGTCATCAACCCGCTGGAGAGATTGAGCGACGCCGGCGTCGTCGAGCTGGCGGGCACGGAACGAGACGCATCGTCGAGCTGGAAGGCCGCTTTCGAATCGACTCCGACCGTCGGTGACACCGGGGCCGATCCCCCGCGCGGCAACGGGCCGCCGCCGGTCGAACGGCCGGCCGTGGAACCGCAACGACTTCCGATCCACATTCGGGGAAGGCTGCGGATCTGGCTCGACGAAGTGGAAGTCGACGGGCAGAACGCGGTCGCACAAGTGCACAGCGAAGGCGGCGTGATTATTCCTGTCGTCAACCTTCCGGCGGGTCGTGCGATCGCGATCCTGCATTCGCCGCTGTCTTCGATGGACGTCGATACGGAGACGATCAACCGCTTTTCGGAGCTGGTCGCCCAGGGGCGCAAGGACGACGTCAAGCAGGCGCTCCGCGTCATCCTGCCCCTGCTCGCGGACGTCGACGTCGTCACCGACGGCAGCGGCCAACCGTACGTCCTCGCGACGACCACCGACGGCGAACGGCTTCCGCTGCAGGCCCTCGGCGGTGGCATGACGCGGTTGTTCCGCCTGTTCGTCTCCTTTCACCAAGCCCGGGGCGGACTGGTCATCGTGGACGAGATCGAGAACGGGTTGCACCACCTCGCCATGCCGGAGTTCTGGCGCCGGATACGCATCATGATCGACGAGTTCGACGTGCAACTGTTCGCGACGACCCACAGCGCGGAGTGCCTTCGCGCGGTGATGGAGGCGTTCGGCGATCGGCCGAACGAGGTCGCCGTGCACACGCTCCATCGGAAGGCCGATCGGGTGCAGGCTTCGACGTACACCGGCGAGACGCTGCACGGCGCTCGCGATCTCGACCTTGAAATCCGATGACCGGCCGGAACGATCCCGTCCGCATCACGTGCGAACGCGTGCTGCTTGTGGAAGGCACGGACGAGGTGAACCTCGTGGAGGCGCTGATGCGCCATCGCTTCGGCAGCGAGACCGCCGCGGCCGCGCAGATCATCGCGGTGGGAGGCAGGTCTCGATTCCGGGAGCGGTTGCGCGCGATAGTGACGGTGGCGGAACGGCTGACGCTGCGCGCCGTCGGCGTCCTGCGCGACGCGGACTCCGACGCTCGCGCCGCGTGGGCCAGCGTCCGCGACGCCGTGGAGGCGTCGAACCTCCATGCTCCGGCCGCGCACGGGGGTTCTCCGACGGCCGTCCGGCCGTCGGCGTCTTCATCGTTCCGGATGGCCGGGCGCCGGGCGCCCTGGAAACGCTGTGTGCGCAATCGGTCGCCGGGACGCCGGGCGGCGGCTGTGTCGAGAAGTATCTCGCCTGCCTGGGCAAGGGCGGCGCCCTGGCATCGACGAACCGGGACAAGTCGTTCGCGCACGCCTGGCTCGCGAGCCGCCGCGATCCGGTCGCCCGGGTGGGAGAGGCCGCGAAACAAGGCGAATGGAACTTCGACCATCCGGCCTTCACGCCGTTGGCGCGGTTCGTCGAACGGCTGATGAGCGTCAGGCCGTGATCGAGGAGAGGAGAGGGTGGATTCGATGCGCAGGGTGCTGAGCTTCGTCGGCGCGGCGGCGGTGGTGGCGGCGGGCGCCGGCGTGTCGGCGGAGGACTGGCCGCAGTGGCGCGGCGCGGACCGGCTGGCCGTCTGGAACGAGACCGGCATCGTCGAGGAGCTGCCGGAAGAGCTGCGCGTCGTCTGGCGCGCGCCGATCCGCTCGGGGTACTCCGGCCCGGCCGTCGCCGGCGGGCGCGTCTTCGTCACCGACTGGCGGGAGGATCCGGCGTCGCGCACGCTGGACGGCACCGAACGGGCGCTCGCCCTGGACGAGCGGACCGGCGAGGTGCTCTGGACGCACGAGTGGGAGACCAGCTACCGGATGCTGTCGGCCGCCTACGCCGTCGGCCCGCGCGCCACGCCGACCGTCGACGGCGATCGCGTCTACGTCGTCGGCGGCACGGGGCGTCTCTTCTGCTTCGACGCCGCGACCGGCCGCGTGCTCTGGGAGAAGGACTACGTGGCGGAGTACGGCACGAGCGTGCCCGTGTGGGGCGTCGTCAGCGCGCCGCTCGTCGACGGCGAGCGGCTCGTCACGGTGGTGGGCGGCGAGCCCGACGCGCTGGTCGTGGCGTTCGACAAGCGCACCGGCGCCGAGGTCTGGCGGGCGATCGAGACCGGCTCCGAGATGGGCTACGCGCAGCCGGTCATCTACGAGGCGGGCGGCGTCCGGCAACTGATCATCTGGCATCCGCTCGCGCTGGCGTCGCTCGACCCGGAGACCGGCGAGGTCTACTGGGAGCAGCCGTGGGACGTGTCGATGGGCGTGACGGTCGCCACCCCGGTCCGCGGCGGCGACTACCTGCTGGTCTCGCAGTTCTTCAACGGCTCGCTGATGATGCGTCTCAGCCGGGACCGGCCCGCGGCGACCCGCCTCTGGCAGGGCCGGAGCCGCAGCGAGCTGCCGGGGGAGACCGACACCATCCACGCGATGGTGACCACGCCGATCATCGTCGGCGACCACGTCTACGGCGTCGACAGCTACGGCGAGCTGCGGGCGCTCGACGCGCGGACGGGCGCGCGCCTGTGGACGAGCCCGGACATGACCGCGCAGGCGCGCTGGGCCACCGCGTTCCTGGTGCGCCACGGGGACCGCTGGTTCGTCAACAACGACGACGGGTATCTGATCATCGCGCAGTTCACGCCGGAGGGCTACGTCGAGCGGAGCCGCACCCGGCTGATCGAGCCGACGGCCGGCTCCGGCACCCGCACGCCGCACGGCCGCATCGCGGCGCGGGTGGTCAACTGGTCGCACCCGGCCTACGCGAACGGCCACGTCGTGCACCGCAACGACCGGGAGATCATCCGCGCGTCGCTACGGGCGGCGGACTACTGAAGGCGACGGCGGACGATCACTCTCCGGCGTGCGCCCGGAGGCGCGCGTGGAAGTCCCGCTCGCTGGCGCAGGCCACCGCCGCGGCGGCGACGACGCGGTCGGGCAGGCCGTCCGGGATGCCGGCCGACAGGTCGTCCGAACAGGGGACACCCCGCGCCCGCAGGACCTCGCGCACCATCTTCGCCCGGCTCTCCGCCCGCAACGAACGCAGCAGCGGGTCGTCGTCCGGCCCCGTGCCGTCCCGCTCGCCCAGCGTCCGGCCCAAGTGCTCCAGAACCGCGTGCGTCCAGCCCGACGGCTCCGCCTCGTTCATCGCCGTGTGGATGGCCTTCGCACGCCAGCCCGGAAACGCCCGGCTCACCGGAGACTCGCGGTACGCGCCCCCCTCCAGAAGATGAATCGTCAGCCCCGCGCTCCGGTTCCGCGGGCGGCTCGGCGCGCGGCGCTCCGGAACCTCCACCCACAGCTCGGGGAACCCCCACGACTCGTACAGCCGCAGCTTCCCCCGCCGCACGTCCGTCGTGTGGTCGACCTCCAGCACCACGTCGGGGAACGGATGCTCGCCCACCACCATCGCCGGGGAGCCCAGCAGGTCCACCCGCGACGGATACAGATAAACGACCTGGTCCGCCTGCATCACCCGCCGCGGTTTGCCGTCGGCGTCGCGCACCAGCAGGTCCGTCGAGCCGTAGCACTTGATCGTCGAACCGCGCACCGCGGCGATGCGCTCGACCAGCCCGGCCAGGCCGTGCGCGGGGCTCTCGTGGGCCGCCGTGGTCGGCGAGCGGACCCGCCAGGCGGTCTCCGTCTCGGCGTCCCAGACCTCCAGCCGCCCTTCGTGGCGGCGGTACTCGCCGCGCGTCAGGGGAAACGCCTCGCAGCCGGCGAACTCCAGCTCGGACAGCGGCAGCATCGGCACGGCGGCCGGCGCCCTGTCCGGCTTGGGCTTCGCGGGCGCGACCGATACGGGCGTCCAGGGTGTGAAGGCCATACCGCATTATAGCCGCGGCGTCCGGGCCGTCGATGCGCGGCCGGACGCCGGCTTCCGAGCGGACGGCGCGACGGCCTGCCCGGAGGACCGCGCCGGGGCGTCGGCGCCCGGGCGAGAAGGTGCAGACCGGCGTCGTCGGGCACGCGGCGGACCGGGTGGAGAGGATTTGGGGACGAAGCTGGCTGGCGGCGGCCGGCGGAGAGCCGCCGCTCGATCGCGGCGTCCAACGGACCGCGGCGTCGGGGGCGAACCCGGCCTCGGCCTCGGCGCAGGACGGCCCTGCCCGAGCGGCTTCCGCCGGGGTTGACAACCGCAGCGTGTTCGGGAACGATAGCGGCATGACGGTCGCTCGGATCCGGCGCCGACCCTGTCCGCTGCCCGCGGCTGGTGGGGAACCTGTGAGCTTATCACAGGCGTCTGTACATCTCTCTCTCTCTCTCTCTCTCTCTTCAAAAATCGGGCCAGAAATCGCCGCGGCGCGCTGACGCGTCCTGAATCCACGGCCGCGTCGGCGACTCCGGACGCGCGTCTGGTTCGCGAGTCCTGCTCCGCGCGTCGGCCGCCTGGCGAATCGGCCGGTGACGCCGCGCATCGCGCCGTCCGTTTCCCCGACCGGCCGCGGGCCGCTCATCGAAACGCGTTGCGGGCCGTCGTCCGGCGCGCCGGAGGCGTCCGGGTGCACGATCGCGCACCGGAGCTCGACCCGGGAGCGTCCCTCCCATGACTTGGCCTGCGCTCGTGGCCGCGGCGGTTGGCTTGGCCCTGGCCGTCGTCCTGCTCGTGGTGGAGTGCGCCGGTCTCGTGAGATTCGTGCGGAGGTGCGACGCGGACACGAAGAAGAAGTGGAAGGCCGCGATCCTGTCGCTGCGAGCGGCGAACCGCGGGCTGAGGGCAGCCAGAAGGGCGGGCGACGGCGAGGCCGTCGTCGAGAGTCGGTTGGCGGTCACGCACGGACGGGAGGATGCTCGGAAGGCGTGCGGCGACGTCCGCGAGAAAGTGGGCAAGCAGGCGGCCGAACTGCAGGAACGGCGCAGGAAACCGCTGGTCGATGCGACGACCGATCTCGTCAAGTTCGTCTTCCGCGTCCTCCGGGACCTGATGACCGCAACGTTGGCGACTGCTTCCGGCCGGGGGACATTGACCGCGGCCGGCGCTGTCCTCTTCCTGGTGCTGTTTTTAATCCAGTTTCTGTACTACACTCAGTTCGACTTCAACGTGCTCCAGTACCTGGCGGACTATTCCATGTCCGCCCTCCTGCAGAGTCTGTTGCAGGTTTCGGTTCTTCTCGTGCTTGCGCCCTTGCTGGCCGGCTCCGTCGTGCTTGCGCCCCCGCTGGCCGGACTGCTGCTGATCCGGGGCGTGGACGAAATACGCGCGGCGGCCGCGAACGCGCTCGCCCGGCTTCTGTTCGCCGCCTGTCGCCGTTGGGCGACGTGCAGCCAGCTGGCGTTACCGCTGCTGGACGAAGCATCGACCGGTTCCGCCCCGGAGTCTGGCAGCACCGACGAGCGCCGTCTGGTCTCCCCGTCGATTTCGTTCGTTCGGGATTACGGATCGAAACTGCTGATTCGCAGGGACGGGAAGGACGGGAAGGACGGGAAGGACGGGAAGGACGGGAAGGACGGGAAGGACGGGAAGGACGGGAAGGACGGGAAGGACGGGAAGGACGGGAAGGACCTGACTGCGTCGCGTCTGTCTTCCTTTGCCTGTTCCTTGGTTGCGATCTCGTTCTTCTTCTCGTGCGCCGTCGCCGTCTGGGTCGAACCTCGGTATCGAGCGCACGCGGCGTGCGAGGGACCGAGGACCACCAGGGTCGTGCTCGATCCTCCCCTGCAAGATGAAGCCCGCTTCACGAAGATCGGCTCGATCGGTGGACGCGTCTTCATCGTGTCGGAGTCCTGCCGGTTCGACAAAACCGATGGCGGCGGATCTGTCCTGCCGGCAGCCCTGGAGGCCCTGGAGGCCCTGGAGGCCCTCGCGGCCCAGGTCCCCGGGTTGTATTACTTGCAATACGTCCTCGACCAAGTTCAAGTCCGCCTACCGTTTCTTTCCCCACCGGCGCGAATCGCGGGACACTCGACCGGCGTGACAGTCGTGCCGCTGGGTCGCGTCCTGTGCATGTACGACGTCCACGAAGACCGGCCCAACGAGCCGGTGGTCTGCGGACCACGGTCGAATGGCGCGGGTTTACGAATCACCATCCAGGAGACGACGGACAACACCTGGACGATCGTGTTGCCTCCGGACGTTCGGATGGACGACGAATGGCGCCTGAAAGGAGAAATCGCACGGAGGATCTGCGATGGCGGCGCGGCGGAGATCTCCGAGCCTGTCCTGTTCGAGCGGGGGGAGGCGACCCCGGCGGACGCACAGGCTGCAAGGGACTTGATCAGGGCATTCGTGAACAAGCCGGAGTTGCAGGGCGTCAAGCTGCACGTGCTTGGATTCGCGAGCGGCGACGGGAACCGTCGGTACAACGAGAATCTGGCGCAACGGCGTGCCGAGGCTGTCGCCCAGGAGGTGCGGGAGCAGGACGAGCAAGACAGCGATCGGGAGCTGAAAAAAGATTCCTGGGGCGAGACCCACCTGACGAACGGAGTGGCCAACAGCCGCGCCGTACGAATCGTCGGGTGCCGGCCGCAAGCCCCGGAAGCGGACGGCCCTACCGGCCCGTCCGGTCAGCAGGCCCGCGCGTCGGCCACGTCGGAACCCCGAACACAAGAGGAAGCGGTGGTTCGATGACCGATTTGAAACCGCGGGAATCGGAGCCGCACGGAATCGGTCCAGCCGCTCCCCGGATCGATCCGCTGTACCTGGAGTTGATGACGTATCGGGTGCTTCGCTCGATGCGCTCGACGTTCTGGATGGCGTTCGCCGGGCTTCTGGCGGTGTCGCTGACCGCGATCGGCTACCTCCATCATTTCGTGGACAGCGCGCTGGTCGAACACGTTCATCGTCTGGAGCGTCTGGAGATGAATGTCGAATCCCTGAGCCGGGTGGTGTCCGTACTGAGCCGCGACAAGAAGACGGACGCCAGTTACGCGGTCATGCTGAGCAAGATCGAAGATCCGTTCGTCGTCGGGATGGAGACGGAGTTCGACAACGTGGAACGGCTGACCATCGTCGGGACGGCCTTCGGCCCGGACGCGGGGCAAGTCGAGCTGTTCTACGAAAACCGCTCCGGCGGCGCGCGGAGCGTCACCATCATCCTGAAAGAGGACCAGATCAAGGAGTGGACGAACAGCCGGATTAAGGTGACGACGACGCTGGAGCAGCAGAGAACGATCCAGGAGCAGTTGCAGGTGCGGGATTTCAGCGCGGTGGTTCCGTACGTCAGGGTAATGACCGCCGAGGGGCGGCCGAGTCCGATCTGGTGACCCGCGATGCCCGCGTCACCCTGCTCGACGGCTGCACGGGAACAGTCGCACCCGCGCATCGGACGCGCTGGCGCGTTCGTATCGACGAAATGGACCATCCACCTTCGCGCGCGACGTGAACGGGAACGCGGGGGGCATCTTCACTACGACGGTGAACGCGGCCGCGGACGGAACGAACGTTCCCGCCGTCCCGCTGACCGGGCTGGCGATGCTGGTCTTGTTCCTGTTCCTGGGCGGCCGGCGGCAGCGGAACGGCGGATGATGCCTGGGCAGCCGCGCGCGGATCAAGGGAGATCGGACAGGGCGTTCGGCGAGCCCGCGGATCGTCGCCGTGAAGGAGGTGCCGCTCGGTGAGAATCACATGGCGAACGGCGTGGCGGAGAGTCGTAGCGTGCGCGTGGTGGCGTGCGTTTCATCGGGATGAGCGGTTCCGGGGAGGAAGCCGGCAGCGAAAGGCCGGGTGGCCCGGTCGGGTACCCGAGGTGGTCCCGCCGGACGGCGCACGGAAAGGAGAGTGAATTGCTCGAGAAGTTGAAGAGTTTCGTGGAAAGACATCCATATCTGCCCATCATGCTGGTGGTCGGGCTGGATGTGGCCGGCTACGTGACGGAGGGTTCCGGCGAAACGATAGACGTCTGGGGAAGGTTGAAGGCTATCGATACGCCATCGGGATTCCTGGCGTTCTTCCCGGAGGAGATCTTCGTCGCGGTTACGGCGTACGCCCTCAGCCGCAAGATGCGGACCCTCAGGGAGAAAGAATTCGAGGTGGAGGACGTCCTGGACAAGTTGAAACGGACGGGGCGAACCCTGGAGGGCATCTGGAAACATGATGGCGCGGCGAGCACACCGCGGATGACGATGCAGCGGCGGGAAGGCGGGAGGAGAGCGGCGCGAGACGAATGATGAGGCGAGCCACATGACGGACAGGGCGTTGACGGTGACGGGGGCAGGGCTGGCCGGCGCGGTGTGGATCGGCGTGCTCACGGCGCTGCTGTGGGAGGAGAGAGGGTCCGGCCACATGGGGGCGGCGTTGCTGCTGGGGCTGGACTCGGAGTTCCCGCCCTATCCGTTCACGATCCAGAACGTGATGTGGATGGTCTTCTTTCTGGGCTTCGGGGAGCTGGCGGCGCGGTACCGGGCGGGCGGCGCGGAAGGCGAGCAACTGGCGCGGGGGCTGTTGCCGGAGGACGACGTCGTGGTGCTGCGCCAGCAGGAACTCGGTCCGTTCTACGAACGGATCCGCAAATCCGATGAGGAGGGGGCCTACTGGCTGCAGCGCCTGCTGACCAGCGTCGTCCTGCAGTTCCAGAGCAACGGGTCCACCGATCAGGTCAACGCGGTCTTCAACTCGCTGGTCGATTTGTTCCAGCACGAGATCGAGCTGCGCTACAACCTGCTGCGCTATCTGGTCTGGCTGATTCCGACCCTCGGCTTCATCGGGACGGTCGTCGGCATCGCGCTTGCGCTGGGCGAGGCGGGGGCGATGTTCGCCGGCGCCGCCGACGGCGGGGCGGCCTCGCCCGAGACGATGCAGGACCTGACGCGCGAGTTGGGCGTGGCGTTCTACACCACGCTGCTGGCGTTGATGCAGTCGGCGGTGCTGATGGCGACCATGCACGTGGTGCAGGGCCGGGAGGAAGGGGCCCTGAACCGGGTCGGCCAGTACTGCCTGCGCAATCTGGTGAACCGCCTGTACGAGCAGAGGTGATTCGAACCGGGCGGCGCCGTGGACGGAGAGAGGAAGGAGTACAGGCGATGAGGATGCAACGAGGTCCCGACGGCGTTCCCATGCAGGCGCCGGCCCCGCCGCGGCGGGAGCCCGCGTCGGCGGCCCCGCCGGGCCACCGGCAACGGCCGGGTCCGGCCGACGACCCCATGCCCGACACCGTGCCGGTCGATCGGGCGCGCTGGGACGTCCCGACGGACTTCAACGCGGCGAAGGAATCCCGCGGGGACGAGTACACGCGCGTCCACCGCCCGGGCGGTTCCGCGCGCCCGGGCGCCGACGCCGGGGGGGACGCCGCCGACGCGATGGCCGATCCGCCCGCCGGGTGGCTGGTGATCGTGGACGGACCGGGCCGGGGGCGCGCGGTCACGCTGGGCATGCACCACAACCCGATCGGGCGCGACGCGGCGAACCGCGTGGCGCTCGACCACGGCGATGAAACGATCTCGCGGCTTCGGCACCTCGTCGTCACCTACGACCCGGAGGGCCGGCGGTTCTACGTGACCCCCGGGGGCGGCACGAACCTGTGCTACGTGAACGACCAGCCGGTGCTCGCGTCGATGCCGCTCGATCCGGGCGCGCGGATTCGGACGGGACGGACGACGCTGCGGTTCGTGCCGCTGTGCGGGCCGGACTTTACCTGGGACGCCGTGAACGGCGGTGACTCCGCGGCTGCCGCGGACGCGAGGGACGGCGCTGACGCCGGGGACGCCTGATGCAGGGCCTGTCGGATCTGCTGGCCGGCGGCCAGATAGCCGGGACCCGGCGCTACCAGGAGGACGACTTCCGCATCCTCGCCTTCCGGGAGCGCGACGGGGCGGGCTGCGATCTGCTGCTGGTGGTCGCCGACGGCATGGGCGGCCACCGGGGCGGGGCTCGGGCGAGCGAGGTGGCGGTGACGGCCTTCGCCGGCCGCTTCACGACGGAGGCGGGCGGCCTGAAGGTCCGCCTGCGGGCGGCGCTGGAGGCGGCCAACGCGGCGGTCGGCGCGGCGGCGGCGGACCCCGGGTACGCCGGGATGGGCTGCACGCTCGTGGCGTGCGCCGTGGCCGGCGACGACTGGCGCTGGATCAGCGTCGGCGATTCCCTGCTGTGGCTTCTCGGCGACGACGGCCTGCAGCGCCTGAACGCGGACCATTCGATGCGCCCGGTCCTCGAGGACCTGGTGGAACTCGGCCGCATGACGCGGGAGGAGCTGGCCGCGGACCCTTCCGCGCATCAATTGCGGTCGGCGTTGACGGGAGAGGAGCTGAAGCTGATCGACGAGAGTGATCCGCCGCGCGGTCTGCTGGCCGGCGACCGGATCGTGCTGGCGAGCGACGGCCTGGAGACGCTGGCCGCGGACGAGGTCGCGCAGGCGTGCGCGGCGGGCGTGCAGGCGTCGGACGCGGCGGAGGAACTGTTGCGGCGGGTGGAGGCGGCCGGCCGGTCCAGCCAGGACAACGCGACGGTGGTCGTCTACCGCCACGGACGGCACGGAGCGATCCGGCGCCGGTTCGCGGATCTGGAGGCCCCGACGCGGGCGGTCCGGCCGGCGGCCGGCGCGGAGCCGGGTCCGGACGCGGCGGTGGGAGGTGGGTGGTGACCCGCGTGCAGCGCGGGCGGTGGCCGGTGCGGCATCCGGCGAGTCCGCGCGGTGGGCCGCGTCGGGCGGCGAGCCGCGCGGCGGCGCGGACCGTGGCGACTGGCCTCCTGATGATGATGGCGATCGCGTTTCCGGCGGCGGGACAACCGCCGGGGGCGGAGGGGATGGTCGCGGTCCGTCGGGCGGGCGAAACGGGTGAGGGCGCGCGCCTGCTCGGCTTCGTGGCGGACGCGGCGGGCCACGTCGTCGCCCAGATCGTCGCCGGCGGCGCCGGCCCTGTCGACGGCGCGGATTTCGTGGTGCGCCTCGTCGAAAGCGGCGCCGAGGTCGCGGCGCGGGGTGTCGCCTACGACGCCGCCTCCGGTCTTGGGCTGTTGCGCGTGACCGCGGATCAGCCGCCGGCGCCGTATGCGTTCGCGCGCGACCCGGCGGAACCGGGCCGCGCCGTCTACGGCGTCACCCTGGATGCCGACACCAGCCCCGTCGTCAGGAGCGGCAGCATCAGTCGCATCGAGTCGGCCGCCGACTCCGCCCCGGCCACCATCCGGCACAACGCGCTGGCCGGAGAGCGGAGGCACGGCGCCCCGCTGTTCAACAACTGCGGTCAGGTGGTGGGCGTGATCGTCGAGCGCGCCACCGCGCCGCCGGGAGAGGCTCTGGCGGCGCCGGCCGAGTGGCTGGTGACGACGTTCGGCAGCGACGGTCTGACGCCGGTCCGCGTGGAAGAGGCGTGCCTGTCGGAAGCCGAACAGGCGGCGGAGGCCGGGCGGGCCCGACTGGAGGCGGAGCGGCAGGCAGCCTCGGCCGAAGCGGCGCGGGCGGCGGCGGAGGAAGCGTTGCGCGCGGCGGAGGCGCAGGCCCGGGCCGCCGCGGCGGAACAGGTGGAGGCGGCCGAAGCGGCGCGGGCGGCCGAAGCGGCGCGGGCGGCCGAAGCGGCGCGGGCGGCCGAAGCGGCGCGGGCCCGGCTCGTGGCGGAGGAGCAGGCGGCCGAGGCTTGGCGGAACCAGGCGGCGGCGGACCAGACGAGAGCGGCGGCGGAGGCGCGGGCGGCGAACGAACGGACCGCGGCCGAGGCGGCGGCGCGGGCGGCGGCGGAGGCCGAGCGGGAACGGCAGGCGGCGCGGCGGAACGTCGTGTGGGCAATGGCGGCGGGCGGCGCGTTGTCCGTGCTTCTGGCGGGGCTGTGGCTGGCGGCCCGCCGGTCGCGGGCCCGCGCGGCGCAGGCCGGGCGGGCCGCGGCGGCCGAGGCGGCCGCCGCGCGGACGGCCATGGCCGTCCGCGCCGAGGCGGAACGGGAGACCGCGGCCGTGCCCGACGTCGTGTTGACCGGGGCCGACCCGGACGGCCGGCCGATCTCGTTGCGCGTGCCCGGCCGCGCGGTGGCGGACCCGGCGGGCGCGGTCGTCGGGCGCAGTCCGTTCGAGGGCGAGGTCGTGTTGAACCACCCGGAGGTGTCGCGCCGGCATTTCCGACTGTTCCGCGCGGACGGGACGCTGATGGTCGAGGACCTCGGGTCGATGAACGGCACGGCGCTCGACGGCGCGCCGCTGGCGGCCGGCGCCGCCGCGCCGCTGACTGCCGACGCGCGCCTGCGCATCGGCCAGATCGAGTTCACGGTACGGCCGCCGGCCGGGTCCGGCGGGGAAGGGGACGCGCAATGAGACGGAGCATGACGCGCCGGGCGCCGGCGGGCGTTCTCGCGTTCGGGCTGACGGGTCTGGTCGGCGCGGGGTCCGCGCCGGCGCAGGAGTTCGGCTTCCGGTCCCTCGGCGCGGCCGAGCGCGCGGCCGCGCGGATCATGGAAGCGTCCGGCTTGACGGCGGACTTCGAGATCGTGGTCGATCCGGGGTCGGACAACGCCGCCGCGGGGATCGCGTCTCCGTGCGGAAACTTGAGGAGTTGCCGGTTCATCCTCTACGACCCGGATTTCCTGCGGGACATCGAGCGGCGCACCGACGAGTGGGGACCGATCTCCATCATGGCCCACGAAGTGGCCCACCACCTGCAGGGTCACACGGTGTTCGGCGAAGGCAGCATTCCGCCGAACGAACTCGACGCCGACTTCTACTCGGGCTTCGTCCTGCAAAAGCTGGGGGCGAGTCTCGAATCGGCGCAGGCGGCCATGCGGCTGATTGCGTCGCCGAGGGGGTCGTCGTCGCACCCGCCGCGGCGCGAGCGGCTGGAGTACATCGCGAGGGGATGGCGGAAGGCCGCCGCTGACGGCGGCGCGGGCGGCGGCAGCGCCCGCAGGGCCCTGGAGGAGATGAGGGAGGAGCTGCGCCGGATGGAAGAGCGGCTTCAGGACAGCGAAACCCGGGCGAACGAGGCGGAAGCCCAGGTGAACGAGGCGGAAGCACGGGCGCGCGAGGCGCAAGCGGAGCGCGACGCGGCGCAGGACGAGCTGCGCGGCCTGCGGGCGCGGGGCGAGGCGGCGGAAGCCGAGATCCGCGCGGCGGAAGACCGGCTCCGGGAGGCGAACGACGAAGCCCGCGCGGCGGAAGACCGGGTCCGGGAGGCGCAAGAGGAGCGCGACACGGCAGCGCAGGAGCTGGCGCAGGCGAGAGAGGAGAACGAGCGGTTCGGCGAGCAGGCCGAGGCGGCGGCGGAGACGGCGGATCGGGCCTTCGTGATGGCCGTGTTTCTGGTTCCGCTGGTGCTCCTCGCGCTGGTGCTCGCGCTCCGCAAGCCGCGGTTCGTGAGCGGCGGCTTGGGCCGGGCGTCTCAATTGATCCGTGGCGGGCGGCGCCGCCGATCCGACGGCAGCATCGACCGGGACCCGCCTCCATCGTCCGATCTCGCCCCGCGGCCTTTTCCGGGCCCGCCGCCGCCAACCCCCGCGCCGCCCGAACCGCCGGTGCCCGTTCCGTCCCCGGCGCCCGTTCCGTCCCCGGCGCCCGTTCCGCCGCGGTTCGTTCCGCCGTCGTTCGACGGGTCGGGGCTGGAGCGGTGCGCGGAGCCGGGCGGGTTCGTGCTCGGCCGCGACGGCGCGCTCGTGGACGCGGTGGTGGACCACCGGAGCGTTTCGCGCCGGCACGTCCGGCTGACGCGCCTCGACGGCCGGCTGCGCGTGGAGGACCTGAACTCCACGAACGGCACCCGCGTCAACGGACGCCGTCTCGAACCGTTCGCGCCGCGGATGCTGGCGCCCGGCGACGCCGTGGTGCTGGGTGACGTTCATCTGGCGCTTGCGGTGTGACGGAACAAGGAGGAGAACTGTGTTGATATGGAGTGGCGCGGGGCTTCTCGTGCCGGTGATCGCAGGGATCGGGCTCGTCATGGGCTGGGCGCTGGTCGGAGACGTTGGGGTGTTTCTCGGCGTACTTGCATCCGGCATAGGCATGTGGTTCCTGGGGCGGCGGCTGAACGACGGGCCGGACAAGTTGCTCGTCGATCCGGAGACCGGCGAGCGCGTTCTGATGCGCCGTCGAAACGCCCATACGTTCTTCTTCATTCCGATGCAGTGGTGGGGAGCCGTGGCCGCCGTTTTGGGACTGCTATACGTGCTGTCGGCGGCGGTCATCTTCGTCATGAGCCTTGTGCACGATGCGTTCGCGGGCTGATATCGCGCCGTGCGTCGTGGCGGTGACCGGTGTCGAGGGTCGCGGCGTGTCTCGTCGGATGGTGTGGTGGGGTGAGGGAAAGACTCACGGTCGCTGACGCGGCACGGAGGGAATCCGATGACTGATCGGTCGAGGAACGTCGGGGACGTGTTGACGCCGGGGACGCGGATCGAGGAGTTCGTGATCGAGCGGGAGCTGCGCTCCGGCGGGTTCGGGGTGACCTATCTGGCCCGGGATCGGTCGCTGGGCCGGGTGGTGGCGATCAAGGAATACCTGCCGCGGGAGTGGGGAACGCGGCGGGCGGACGGGACGGTGGGGCCGCGGTCGTCGTCGTGCGCGGAGGACTACCAGTGGGGCCTGACGCGTTTCTTGGACGAGGCGCGGATACTGGCGCGGCTGGACCACGTGCGCATCGTGCGGGTGTATCGGGTGATCGAGGCGTGGGGCACGGCGTACATGGTGATGGAGTACGTCGAGGGACGGAACCTGGACGAGGTGTTGGAGACGGAGGGGCCGTGGCCGGAGGAGCGGGTGCGGGCGCTGCTGGAGGCGCTGCTGCCGGGGCTGGAGATGGTGCACCGGGCGGGACTGTTGCACCGCGACATCAAGCCGGCGAACCTCATGTTGCGGGCGGACGGAACGCCGGTGCTGATCGACTTCGGGGCGGCGCGCTACGCGGCGGGAGCGCACTCGCACTCGCTGACGTCGGTGCTGACGCCCGGGTATGCGCCGCACGAGCAGTACCAGAGCGCGGGCAAGCAGGGGCCGTGGACGGACGTCTACTCGCTCGGGGCGGTGGCGTATCGGGCGTTGACCGGGCGGGCGCCGGCGGAAGCCACCGAGCGCGTCGACGCCATCGCGCGCGGCGCGCGCGTCGAGGCCCAGGCGCGCCCGGGCCAAGCTCCGGACCCGCTGCCGCCGGTGACGGCGGTGGCGGCGGGAAGGGTGAGCGACGCTTTCGGGGCCGCGGTAACGGTGGCGCTGGCGGTGTGGCCGGAGGACCGGCCGCGGGACGTGGCGGCGTGGCGGGCGCTGTGGGGCGGCGGGGAAACCGCCGGGAGCGCTGTGCAACCGGTGTTCACCGGCAGCGGAATCAACGCCGAAGATCGGCCCGGTTCGAGGGCGTCCTGGATGCGTTGGGTGGCGGCCGGGGCGGCGGCGCTGGTGGTTGCTGCAGGGGTGGCGGTCGGCATCATCGTGAACCGGGGTGGGGATGGAAACGCCGACACGGACACGGACGGGTCTTCGACGACGAACCGAACCGTGTCCGGCGGCTCGGATTCCGGTGACGGGGGGGCTGGCGGCGCGGTGTCTGACGGCGCGGTGTCTGACGGCGAGGAGTCTGTCGTCGACGTGGCCGACCCGCCAACGTCGCCGGAGCAGGTGGAAAGAGATCTCGAGTTGAGCCGAATGGAGTGGCGGCTTCTGCAGACCGGTCTGGCGCGTGAAGGGTTCGACCCGGGCCCGGCGGACGGGCAGCCGGGACGCGGCACGCGGGCGGCGGTGCGGCGTTGGCAGGAGGCGCGGGGCAACGACGCGACCGGCTATCTGACGGCGGAGAGCGTGCGGGCTCTGCGCGCGGCGGGAAGCGTTCCTCCGGTGACGGAGGAAGAAGATCCGGTGATAGTGGAAGAAGACCCCGCTCTGGTCTTGAACGTACGTGTCGGCGGCGCCCTCGGTCCCGATGAAGTGAGTGTGTGGACTTTCGATGGAACAGCGGGAACGGACGTCAGCGTGAGTGTTTCCTCGGCGGATTTCGATCCGGCGGTCTCCTTGACATCGCCGACCGGCGAAGTCATTGGCACTGACGACGACGGCGGAGCCGGCCTGGACGCCCAGTTGGTCACGAACCTGCCGGTATCGGGCCGATACCGTGTTGAAGTGCGGCCCGTCAGCGAGGCAGGAGAGTATGCAGTAGTGGTGCGCAGGGTGCGGAAGCTGTCATGGGGAACGCCGGCCACCGGCGACCTGAACGTCGATGTTCCTGGCGCAGACGGAGTGGATACGGAAGTCTGGACGTTCGACGGCACGGCAGGACAATATGTCCACGTGGGTGCGGCCATGGACGGCTACGCGCCGATCGTCAGCCTTCGATCGCCGATCGGCGGCGAGGAAATTTCGATCGACTATGGTGGTCGACTGATGGCTGCTTTGCCGCGGTCCGGAGAGTACCGGATTCACGTCGAGTCGTACGAATCGGGATCCTATGAAATAGAAGTGACGACCGTGGACGTCGCGGGCGCATTGACTCCGGGCGCGTCATCCCGTGGCTTCCTCGACAGCGGTTCGCCTGGAGAGATATGGACGTTCGAAGGGCGGGCCGGGCAGCTGATCGGCGTGGATGTTCGTTCTGATTCTTTCGATACGATCGCGACGCTTCGGTCGCCCAACGGCGAAGAGCTTGAGTACGACGATGACGGCGGTTCCGGCACGAACTCCCGGTTGGCGGCGTTTCTTTCGGATTCGGGACGCTATCTTGTCGAGGTCCGTTCTCTTGGCGGAGGAAGGGGCGGGGGCTACAGCGTCGCATTGACGGACACCGCGGATCCGCCAGCGGGATGCTCGCGCCAGGTGAGCCTGGCGGGAGGACGGACGTACGAACGAAACGACACGCTCGATGGAACCTGCTCGACGGTGCATTATCCGGACGGAGAGCATGCCGTGTACTACGGGTTCACCCTGGAACAGGGGGCGCCGGTAGTCATCGAAATGACGTCCGGCGACGTGGATTCGTGGCTGGCTCTCCGAAGCGGAACGCCTCCCGGCAACGACGTGGCTCTGGAGGAGAACGATGACGGCGGCCTCCGGCGCGACGCCCGCATCGAGCGGTTTCTGGACGCCGGCCGCTACACCATCGAGGCGACCACGCTGGATGCGGGCGAGACCGGCGACTTCACGCTGACTCTGACGGTCGGTGGCGGCGTCGCCTATGAACGGACGCTCGCCGTCGGCTCCGCGTATTCGGCCGCCATAGATTCCGCGGGTGACGAAGACGTGTACCGGATCGACGTCGCTGACCCGGGCGTGCTGACCGTTTACACCACGGGATCCACGGACACGTTCGGCGAGCTGCTGGACGCCTCGGGGAGCGTCCTGGAATCCAACGATGACGGAGATGACCTGAACTTCAGATTGAGCACTCGGGTCGTTGCGGACACCTATTACGTCCGCGTCCGGCACTATGACGACGAAGGCGCCGGTCACTACCAGGTGGCGGCCGAACTTGATTAGGACAGGGGGCAACACGACGCTGGACCCGGGTTTGACGAATGTCCAGGATCACGACCTATCTCGTCGGGCGCGATCCGCGGTGCGACTACCGCATCGACGACGCCAGCGTCTCGCGCCGGCACGCCGAGGTGGTGCCGGCATCGGGCGGGCGCCTCTACGTGACCGACTGCGCCAGCACCGGCGGCACGTTCGTGCGCCGGGGCGGAGAGTGGACGCGCATTCGGCAGGCGTGGGTCGGTCCGGCGGACCGCATCCGGTTCGGCGGATACGAGATGGGGGCAGCCGATCTGGCGCCGCCGTGCAGTGGCGGGGCGGGGCCGGGGCCGGTCCCGCCGGACCCGGTTCCCGACCCGACGCCGCCCGCGCCGGATCCGCCAGCCCCTCCGCGGGACGAGAAGAAGCGCCCCGTACGCAATCGCCGTACGGGGGAGATCGTCGAGTCGCAGGACGATCAAGGAAGCGCGGAGTAGTTCCGCGTCGCGCGCGGAGCCGCGCGAGGAAGACACCTGAATGGTCCCGGCAACGCGGGGGGCAAGCCGATGACGGATCGGTCGCGGAACGTCGACGAGATGCTGGCGGCGGGTACGCGGATCGAAGAGTTCGTGGTCGAGCGGGAGTTGCAGTCGGGCGGTTTCGGGGTGACCTACCTGGCGCAGGACCGGTCGCTCGGCCGTCGCGTGGCGATCAAGGAATACCTGCCGCGGGATTGGGGCGCGCGGCGTGTGGACGGGTCGGTGGGGCCGCGGTCGTCGTCGCATGAGAAGGACTATCGGTGGGGGCTGACGCGTTTCCTGGAGGAGGCGCGGACGCTGGCGCGGTTGGACCACCCGCGGATCGTGCGGGTGCACCGGGTGATCGAGGCGTGGGGCACGGCGTACATGGTGATGGAGTACGTCGAGGGCCGGAACCTGGAAGAGGCGTTGCAGGCGGAGGGTCCGTGGCCGGAGGCGCGGGTGCGCGCGTTGCTGGAGGAGCTGCTGCCGGGCGTGGCGCTGGTGCACGGGGCGGGGTTGATACACCGGGACGTCAAGCCGGCGAACGTGATGCTGCGGGGGGACGGAACGCCGGTGCTGATCGATTTCGGCGCGGCGCGGTACGCGGCGGGGGTGCACTCGCGCTCGCTGACGTCGGTGCTGACGCCGGGGTATGCGCCGCACGAGCAGTATTCGACGGCGGGGAAGCAGGGTCCGTGGACGGACGTGTATGCGTTGGGGGCGGTGGCGTATCGGGCGTTGAGCGGTCGGCCGCCGGTGGAGGCGACCGTCCGCGTGGACGCCGTCGCGCGCGCCGCGCGCGACGGCAAGGCGGCTTCCGCGCACGACGGCCCCGATCCGGATCCGCTGGCGCCGGTGGCGCAGGCGGCGGCGGGCGCGGTGAGCGAAGCATTCGGACGAGCCGTGACGGCGGCGCTGGCGGTGTGGCCGGAGGACCGGCCGCGGGACGTGGCGGCGTGGCGGGCGCGGTGGGACGATGGAGCGGCCGTCCGTTCGGCGGCCGAGGCGGACCAAGGCGGCCGACGGAGCCCGGAACCGGACCGATCCCCGGCGCTGGTCCCGCGGCCCGCGCCTCCGGTGAACCCCGGCCGCTCCGCGCCCCCCCGGATTGGCGGAGTCCGCCGCGCGGCGTACGGAACGGCGGCGGTGGCGGCGGTGGCGGTCGTCGGTGTCGCGTGGTGGGTGCGAGACGGTGGAACGATCGTTGAGATGCCGCCAAGTCACCGCACCCCGGAGATTGTAGCCCGCACGCCGGAGTGCTCGCGCGACTTGAGTTCGGATCCGCTGTCGAGGGGAACGTACGAGCAGGCCGGTGTTCTGGACGGCGATTGCATGACGGAGCACTCCGCGGACGGCCGGTACGCCGTCTATTACGGCTTCACGCTGGCCGAAACGGCGGTGGTGACCGTCGACATGGTGTCCGGCGACGTGGATTCCCGGCCGGTCCTCAGACGTGGATCTCCTCCGGGTTTCGAATCGGTGGAAGCAGTGGTGAAGAACGAGGACGGCGCCGTCCGCATCGCCCGAGCTCTGCGGCCCGGCGGCTACACGATCGAGGCGACGACCCGCACCGCGGGTGGAACCGGCGAATTCACGCTGAGGGTGGTCGTGGGCGACGACCACGGCGACACGGAAGCCGCCGCGACCCGAGTCGCTCCACTGGCGTCCGAAACGCCCGCGGAGGTTCCCGGAACGCCGCCGCCGCCCGAGGTGGAGGCGGCGTTGCGACTCGACCCGCCGGCGCGCCGGCGGGTTCAGAGAGGGTTGGCCGCGGCGGGCTTCGATCCGGGCGTGCCGGACGGAGTGTTCGGCGACGGCACGCGCCGCGCGCTGGAACGGTGGCAGGAAGACGAGGGGCGGCCGGCGACGGGCTGGCTGGACGAGGAAGCCGCAACGGAACTGCAGCGACTCGGCCGGCGCGCCGAGGAGGCCGCGCGCGCCGAGGAGGTGGCGCGCGCGGCGGAGGCGGAAGCACGTCGGGCGGAGGCGGCGGAAGAAGCCCGTCGGCGTCGGGCGCGCCGGGCCGCCGAGTGCCAGGTGGGGGAGGGAGCACGACGACCGGCGCGGCCACGGCGGTTGCGTGACTGCGAGTCCTGCCCCGAGCTGGCGGTGATTCCGGCGGGAACGTTCTGCATGGGTTCGCCGGAGTCGGAAGATGGCCACGGCCGCGACGAAGGTCCACGGCGCCGGGTCACGCTGAGGTCGTTCGCGTTGGGGGTGACGGAAGTGACTTTCGACGAGTGGGACACGTGCGTCCGCGGCGACGGGTGCGGCATGCGCCGCCCGGGTGACCGAGGTTGGGGGCGGGGCGCGCGCCCGGTGATCAACGTGAACTGGGACGACGCGCAGGAGTACGTGTCGTGGCTGTCGGCGGAGACGCGCAAGTCGTATCGGCTGCCGAGCGAGTCGGAGTGGGAGTACGCGGCGCGCGCGGGTACGGCGACACCCTTCCATACGGGGGCGGCGATCTCGACGGATCAGGCGAACTACCGCGGCGGGAGGTACCGCGAGCGGACGACGCCCGTGCGGACGTTCGCGCCGAACGCGTTCGGCTTGCACGACGTGCACGGCAACGTGTGGGAGTGGGTGGCGGACTGCCCGAGTTTCACGTACCGAGGGGCCCCGGACGACGGGACGGCGTGGACGCCGGGCGGCGGCTGTCCGTACCGCGTGTTGCGTGGTGGTTCGTGGACCGACCCTTCGCAGAACCTCCGCTCGGCCAATCGCATCAGCAGAGCCGTCGGTGTTCGGAGCTTTACCGCCGGTTTCCGAGTGGCGAGGACGCTTGATTAGTCAGCCGTGGTTTGCTGTGAAAGATTGCTCGTCGACGGCGGTGCAAAGAAGAGCGGTGGGGACGCGGATCGAGGAGTTCGTGGTCGAACGGGTGTTGCAGTCCGGCGGTTTCGGGTGACGTCGCCGCGGGAGGTCGTCGAGATGACGTCGAGACCGGGGGAGAAACAATGAAGCGTCGGAACCGGGAGATCAGCATCTTCAGCATGTCGGCGCTGGACCTGTTCGCGTCGGCGCTGGGCGCGTTCATCCTGATCGCGATCGTGATGTTTCCCTATTTTCCCAATACGGGCATGGCGTCGCAGGCCGACCTGGACGAGACGCTCGAAGAACTCCGCGCCGCGGTGGAGGGCAACGACGAACTGACCCGGATTCACGACGAACTCAACCAGGCGATCGGAGGGCTGCGCGAGGAGTTGTCGAGGTGTCAGGCCCGGGCGGACGGACTGGCGGCGGACGTCGAGGACGCACGGGAGCGGATCGCCGAGCTGGAGGGGCGGCTGCAAGATCAGGGCGCGCTCGAAGACGAGCTGGCGGCGTGCAGGAACGAGAACCAGGATCAGCAGAGGCGGATCGACGATCAGGAGCGTCAGTTGGGGGACCAGCAGAGGCAGATCGACGATCAGGATCGCCGGTTGGGGGACCAGCAGAGGCAGATTGAAACGCAACAGAGTCGCATCGACGACCTCGAGCGCCGGAAGTTCCTGCTGGTCACCATTTCGTGGGATGGAATCCGGGGCGACGACGTGGACATGCACGTCGTCGATCCGAACGGCGACGAGTACTATTACGGAGACAGGGCGCATCCGGGCAGCGACGCCCGGTTCGAGGAAGACTCCCTGCACGGCCCCGGAAACGAGGTATGGCTGTCGCCGCAGGTGATTCCGGGGGAGTATCGGATCTACTACAATCCGTTTTCGCTCGAGAGTGGCGAGGTCCGGGTGAGAGGCCGCGTCGTGCACCCCGCGACACGACACGAGTTCAGGGACCGGCGACTGTTCGACGGAGGGGGAAGAGAGCTGGTCGCGACGGTCGTCGTGGACGGCGAGGGCAACGTCACGGTGAACGAGTGACGATGGAAATGGATGCCGCGTGAACCGGGACGGCGGAGAACCCGCGGCGCGCGCGGCAGCCCGCCGAGTTCGCGGGTAGAGAGGTTTCGCCGCGAGTCGCCATGCAGCACCGCCACCTCAACCACCAGCGGTACACGCTGGCGGCGATCGACGACGTGATCGCGCGAGGCCGGTGGGACGACTGGGCCGGCCTGCGCCGCGCCGTCCGCGCCGACGCCTCCCTCCTCGGCCGGGTCGAGCGGGTCTGCCGCGCCCGCGTCGGCGACCCGTACGCCCAGAGGCATCACTTCTGGTTGCACTATGTCGACGCCTGCCGCCGGCGAACCGCTCCCTGAGTGGGAGCAGGCGCTCTCCGCCGCCGCGCGGCTGCAACGGATCTTTCCCGACGCCGTGCTGGTGGGCGGGACGGCCGCCGGCCTGCACGCCGGCCACCGCACTTCCCGCGACGCCGACCACGTCCTGACCGACCTGCGCTCGCGTCCCGGAGTCCGCTCCTGACGCCGGCGGCGTGGGGTACGATGGGCGATCGATGAAGCCACGGACGGGATGGGCGGCGGCTTGCCTCCTCGCGCTGCTGGGCGGGCCGCCGTTCGCGGCGGCGGCGCAGGACGGCGGCGGGGAGCGGGAGACTCGGGAAGAGGCGCAACGGGACCGGCCGGAACCGCGGCGGCGGGCGCTTCGAGACGGCGGCGGGCGCCGTGGCGCGGCCGAGATGCAGCGGGACAGCCCGGAACCGGAGCGGCAGGCGGAACCGGCGGACGCCGCGGAGCCGCTGCCGCCGTTCACCGAGGAGGTGGTGGTCGTCGGCACCCGGGCGCGGCCGCGCTCGGTCACCGATTCGACGGCGCCGGTCGACGCCATCCCCGCCGCCGACTTCGTCCGGCAGGGCGGCGCAGACCTCGCCGACCGGTTGCGCGCGGTGCTGCCCTCCTTCAACGTGAACCCGCAGGAGGACGGCGACACCGCGGCCGTCGTCCGTCCGGCGCATCTGCGCGCCCTCGCGCCCCACCATACGCTGCTGCTGGTCAACGGCAAGCGCCGCCACCGGGGCGCGGTCATCGCCTGGAACGACGCCTACGGCATGCAGGAGGGCGCCCAGGGGCCGGACCTGTCGGTCATCCCGGCCGTCGCGCTGCGGCAGGTCGAGGTCCTGCGCGACGGCGCGGCGGCGCAGTACGGCTCGGACGCCATCGCCGGCGTGATCAACCTTCTGCTCCGGGACGACCGTTCCGGCGGCCGGGTCGAGCTGCGCGGCGGCTCGTTCGGCGCGGGCGACGGCGGCGGGTACTCCGTCGCCGGCAACGCCGGGCTGCCGCTCGGGCGGACCGGCTTCGCCAACCTCAGCCTGGAGTACGGCGACACGAACTCCACCAGCCGCAGCGCGCAGCGGCGCGACGCGGCGGCGCTGGCCGCCGCCGGCAACACCGCCGTCCGCGACCCCGTCCAGGTCTGGGGTTCTCCCGACGTCGACGACGACCTGAAGCTCTTCGGCAACTTCGGCCACCTGTTCGCCGGCGGCGTGCAGCTCTACGGCCACGCGAACTACGCCAGCCGGGAGGTGGTCAGCTTCTTCTACTGGCGGAACCCGAACACCCGCGGCGGCGTGTTCAGCAACGACGGCGGCCGGACGCTGCTCGTCGGCGACGCGCGCGCCGCGCGGGGCGAGGGCTCGGCGCACTGCCCCACGGTGGCCGTCACGGACGACGCGCCCGACCCGGACGCGCTCGCGCGGGTGTTCGCGGACCCGGACTGCTTCTCGTTCCGGGAGCGGTTCCCCGGCGGGTTCACGCCCCGCTTCGGCGGCTCGGTGCGCGACGCGTCCGCGGTCGCCGGCGCGCGCGGGCGGTTCGCCGGCGGCGCGCGCTGGGACGCCAGCGTCGCCGCGGGGTCGAACACCGCCGACTTCTTCTTCCGCGACACCGTCAACGCCTCGCTCGGCCCGGACGGCCCCGACGCGCACGAGCCGGGCAGCTACGGGCAGCGGGAGATCGGGGTGAACGTCGACCTCGCCCACGCCGTCACCGGGCGGGTCCACGTCGCCGGCGGCGTCGAGTGGCGGCGCGAGCGGTTCGAGATCGGTCTCGGCGACCCCGATTCGTGGCGGGCCGGCCCCTACGCCGCGCAGGGCTTCAGCGTCGGCTCCAACGGACTCAACGGGTTCGGCCCCATCGCCGCCGGCGCCTGGGCGCGCGCCGCCGCCGCGGTCTACGGCGACGTCGAGGCGCGCGGCGCGGAGAGGGACTGGACGATCGGCGCCGCCGGCCGCTTCGAGCGCTTCGAGGACTTCGGCGGCACGGCGAACGGCAAGCTCTCCGGGCGCATCCCGCTCTCCGGCGCGGCGGCCCTGCGCGGCAGCCTGAGCACCGGGTTCCGGGCGCCGACCCCCGGCCAGCAGAACGCCTTCAACGTCTCCACGGTGTTCGACTTCGCGCGCGGCGACCTCTTCAACGTCGGCACGATTCCCTCGACGTCGGCCGTCGCCAGGCTGCGGGGCGGCCGGGCGCTCGCTCCCGAACGGTCGGTCAACACCAGCGTCGGCGCGGTGGTCGGCGGCGGACCGTTCACGCTGACGGCCGACTACTTCCGCATCGACCTCTCCGACCGGCTGATCCTGACGCGGACCTTCACGCTCGACGCGCGCGAGACGGAGCGCCTGATCGCCGACGGCGTCACGACGGCCCGCGACCTGTCGGACTTCCGGTTCTTCACCAACGACCTGGAGACCCGCACGCGGGGCCTCGACGTGGTCGCCGCGTGGACCCCGCCGGCGCTCGGCGGCGACACGGCGTTCGGCGTCCTCTTCAACCACACCGACACCGCCGTCACGCGGGTCAACCCCGAACTGCTGAGCCCCGACTGGGTGACCGACCGCGTCCGCAACCTGGAGGAGGCGCATCCGCGCACCCGCTGGAACGTCACGGTAGACCAGGCGGCCGGCCGCTGGCGTCTGCTCGGCCGCCTGAGCTACTACGGCGACTGGTTCGACTACCGCGACGGGTTCGTCTACTCCGGCAAGCCGATCGTCGACCTCGAGGCCGCTTGGCCGGTCAGCAGCGCGGTCACGCTCGCCGTCGGCGGCCGGAACGCGCTGAACACCTATCCGGACGAGAACCCCAAGGTCAGCGACCCGTCCCTGGGCTTCTGGGGCGGAAACCTCTATCCGCCCTCGGCGCCGTTCGGCTTCAACGGGGGCTACTACTACGTGCGCGTCGACTACCAGTGGGCCGGTTCCTGAGCGAAGCGCGCGACCCCTTCTTCAACGGGTTCTTCACCGACGTTCGGGTGGTCGGCTGCGTCGCCGAGGAGAGCCCGCTACGGTTCGTCGACGGGCGCTACCGGATGGACTTCGAGGACCTGGAGCGCCGCATCGACCACGACACGCACGCGTTCATCCTGTGCAACCCGCACAACCCCACGGGCAACGTCTGGTCGAAGTCGGACCTGGCGACGCTCGGCGAGATCTGCGCGCGGCGCCGACGAGATCCACTGCGACTTCGTCACGAAGGGCCATGCCTACACGCCGTTCGCCGCGCTCGACGACGAGGCCGTCGTGCGCAACAGCGTCACCTGCAAGTCGGTGAGCAAGTCGTTCAACCTGTCGATGCTGAAGTGCGCCTACCTGTTCTCGACCAACCCCGGCTACCTGGAGCGCATCGAGGGGGTCGGGCAGCACCGGCAGGCGATGAACACGCTCGGCGTCGTCGCGGCCGAGGCGGCGTACAACGAGGGCGAGGACTGGCTGGATCAGCTCCTGGAGTACATCGACGGGACGCTGGACTTCGCCGCGTCGTACGTGCGCGAGAACGTGCCGGGCGTGGAGACGGTCAAGCCGGAAGGCACCTATCTGGCCTGGCTCGACGTCCGCGCGGCGATGGAGGCGGCCGGCCTGCCGCGTGCGGCGGAGGAGGGCGGGGACACGACTCCGGAGGAGGAGTTCCAGCGCTGGCTGGTGGACCACGCGCACGTCCATCTGAACCCGGGGTCGTCGTACGGCGTGGGCGGCGCGGGCCGCATGCGGATGAACCTCGCCACGTCGCGCCGGCTCGTCGAACGGGAGCTCGACAACGTGGCGCGCGCGCTCGCCGCCGTCTGAACGGGCGTGCCGGGGCCGCGCGGCCGATTACGGAAGCAGGTCGCCGACGGCGATGGCCGCCTCCGGCCGGGCGAGCGGCGCGATCGTCTCGCCCGAACCGCGCATCAGCACGGTGCGGTAACCGGTGGCTCCGGGGTCCCGATAGACCTCGATGCGAGCGTCGGGAAGGGCGAGGATCCAGTACTCGGGGACGCCGTGGCGCGCGTACAGGCGCTGCTTGACGGTGCGGTCGCGGCGCAGCGAGTCGTCGGAGACTTCGACCACCAGCAGCGCGCTCGTCGGGTGGGCGTCCAGGTAGTCGCGCGCCCGTCCGGGGACGACGGCCAGGTCCGGCTCCGGTTCCGAGTCGTCACCCGCGGCGAGCGGACACTGCATGCGGACGCGGCAGTCCCCGCCGAACACGCCGCGCAGGATCTCGCCCGCCTGATCGACGATCGCCGCGTGCCGGCTGCCTTGCGGCGTCACGGCGAGAAGCTGTCCTTCGAGCAGCTCGATACGGTCGTCCGGGCCGAAGACGCCGGCTTCGACCGCGCGGTCGTACCGCGCGCGCGTCCAGCGATGCGTGGTCTCGGTGGTCGTGTCGGGCACGGGCGTCCCTTGCGGGTCGGCCTCATGCTAGCACGCCCGCGCCGTCTCGGAGGCCCCGGAGTTGGCCCGTTCGGCCTGCAGGACTTCGCGGTCGTCGTGCGGTTCCGCGACCTGCCTTGGTGAACACACCCGACTGAATACCACAGCCGGGCCGGAGTCGCCACCGACTTTCAACTACGCGCGGGACACCCTCGGCGGCAGCGCGGCGAAACGTCAGTAGTACTGCCGGACGTAGCCGTAGGCCCGGTCGAACAGCTCGCCGTCCCGGTGCAGCATGTACTTGAACAGCGTCTTGCGGAGCGCCTGCTTCACTTCCCGTTCTCCGGCGCGGGTGCTCCGCCAGCCCTCGAAGCGGACGTGGCGGACGATCTCGTCGACGTCGGCGACGACCCGCTCGACGAGGATCGGCGTCCGCTCGTTGCGCGCCTCCTCGAACAGCTCGGTCAGGGCGGCCTTGCCGCGCTCCTCGGGCGCGGCGGGCGGCACGCTGCGCTCGGCCTCGACGACGTCGCGGGCGAGGTCGAGCAGCGACTTCAGGAAATCGACGCTGACCAGCAGGCCCTGCGCGTGCTTCCGCCGCAGCGCTTCGAGGCGCTCGCCGAGGGCGCGGAAGCGCGGGTCGTTCACGTGTCGGCGGAGGCGGCCGGCGACCTTGACCTCGATCTCCTTCGACTTCCGCTCCGGGTCGGGCGCGCCGAGCACGGCGTCGAGCAGGTCGGCGTCGAGCACCAGCGTCTCGAGGTCGTCGCGGACCTCGTCGACGCGGACGTGGCGCTGGATCAGCTCGATGGTGCGGGGGCCGAGGGCGTGCCACAGCAGCCGCCCGGCGCCGGCGGCGGGCCGCACCGACTCGTGGACCTGGCTCAGCCAGCGGTAGTCGGCCTCGTGCGGGGCCAGGGCCGGCGAGGGCGAGACGGCTTCCCACAGGCGGGCCAGCCGGCGGTAGTCGGCGGCGAATGGGCGCGTCGAAGCCGGTGAGCAGCTTCGAGGTGACGACGAGCATCTTCAGCGGGTCGTGCGGGTCGCGGAAGCGGTCGAGCAGCCGCTCCTCGGCGTCCCGGTCGCGGCGCCACTCGGCGTACTCGGCCTCGCCGGGGTTGACGGTGACGACCACGTCGGACGTCTCGGGCGGCAACACCCCGGTCGAGCGCCCGCTTGTAGAGCGCGCAGCCCTCGCGGTCGCAGGCCACCACCTGCGCGCCGAAGCCGTCGGGGGCCACCTTCTCCTGAAAGTGCCGGGCCACGTCGGCGCAGATGCGCTCGATGCGCGCCGGCGTCTTCAGCAGCACCGACGTGCGGGCCGCGGTCTTCGACAGCCGGTCGCGGTCGAGGTCGCTCAGGCCGCCGGTCAGCTCGCCGAACGCGGCGTCGATGGCCTCGCGGTCGACGTGCAGCTCGGGCAGGCGGGGCTCGAAGTGCAGCGGCATGGTCGCCCCGTCGCGGATCGACTCTTCGAACCCGTAGCGGCTCAGGTAGTCCGACTCGTCCTCGTCGGCGCCGAAGGCGAAGAAGGTGTTGCGGTCGGCGCGGTTGATCGGCGTCCCGGTCAGGCCGAACAGGAACGCGTTGGGCAGCGCCCGGCGCATCCGGCGCCGAGGTCGCCCTCCTGCGTGCGGTGGGCCTCGTCGACCAGCACGACGACGTTCGACCGGTCGGCCCGCTCCGGCCGCGCCGCGACCTCCGGGTTCAGCCGGACCAGCGCCTCCCGCACGTGGTTCTCCACCAGCACCTCGTGCGCCTGCCGCCGCAGGTCCCGCGGCGCCAAGCAGTGCCAGCCGACGATGATCTCCTGCCCCCAGAGGCCGAGCGTCCGGGCGTCGCCGCGCCTCGGCGAGGGCCGAGATGAGCATGCCGCCGGTGCCCGCGGTGGGGTCGTAGATGCGTTCGCCGGGCCGCGGGCGGAGCATGCGGGTCATCAGGTGCACGAGCGTGCGGTTGGTGTAGAACTCCTGCGCGGTGTGGCCGCTGTCGTCGGCGAACTGCTTGACGAGGTACTCGTAGGCGTTGCCGAGCTCGTCTTCGGGGACGGCCGCGAGGCTGAGCGTGCGCGTCGGGCATCTGCGCCTTGTCGGTCCACGGCGCGGCCCCGAACACGCCGGCCAGCCGCTCGGGGTTGGCCGTCTCGACGGCCCGGAACGCGTTCCGCAGCGCCCGGCCGACGTCGCGGGCCGCCGCGCGGACGTTCGGACCAGTGCGCGTCGGCGGGGACGGCGAACCGGTCGTCGGCCGTCGCCCGCGCGTAGTCCTCGTCGCCGGTCTCGTCGAAGGCGGCGCGGTACTCCTCGTCCCAGACGTCGGAGAGGCGCTTGAAGACAGAGCAGCGGGAAGACGTACTGCTTGTAGTCGCCGGCGTCGACCAGCCCGCGCAGGAGGTTGGCCGCGCCCCAGAGGTGCGCCTCGAGCGCCTGCTGGCTCGAGTGACGGGTCTCGCGGTCCGTGCTCGGTTTCGTGGTCGCCATCTCGGACGGCCAGGGGCGGTTTCGACGGCGGAGCGGTTCAGCCCGGTGGACGGGACGGGGGGCGCGGAGGCGGCGGCGGGGGTGGAGGGGTCGGCGGCCGCGTCGGACCTTCTCCGGTGCGATCCGTGTCACCTTGCGGCATAGCGCTGTTCCATCGTCCGGTAGGCGTCCGCGGTGGACGCCGTGTCACTGCTGTCCCACAGAACGTCAAATCAGGGCGGCTTGGACGGGGGCGATGGCGCGGTCGGCGCCGCGTGGTATCATCCGGGGCCATCGTGGAAACGCCGCTGACGCCGCTGGAGTTCCAGCGCCGGGCGCGCCGCCTCTACGCGGGCCGCGAGGCGGTGGTCGACGGGCCGCTCCGCCTCACCTACGCCGAATTCTTCGCGCGTTGCGACCGCTGGTCGGCCGCCCTGCAGCGGCTCGGCGTCGGCCGGGGCGACCGGGTCGCCTACGTCGCGCCGAACACCCACGCGCAGCTCGAATCGTTCTACGCCGTGCCGCAGATCGGCGCGGTGCTCGTGCCCGTCAACTTCCGGTTGACGCCGGAAGAGATCGCCTGGATCATCGGCCACAGCGGCGCCCGGGTGGTCTGTGCCCACGCGGATCATCTCGATGCCGTCGACGGCGTGCGCGGGGACTGCCCGGCCGTCGAGCACTTCGTGGCGCTCGAGGGCGCGCGCGCCGGGTGGCTCGACTACGAGACGCTGCTCGCCGCCGAGGAGCCGGCCTTCGAGGCCGTCGAGGTCGCCGAGAACGATCTGCTGACCATCAACTACACCAGCGGCACGACGTCGCGCCCCAAGGGCGTGATGATCACCCACCGCAACGCCTGGACGAACGTGGTCGGCACCCTCGTCCACTGGCCCATGGACTGCGGCGCGCGCTACCTCTGGACGCTGCCGATGTTCCACGCCAACGGCTGGACGTTCACGTGGATCGTGACCGCCGCCGGGGGCGCCCACGTCTGCCTGCGGGCGGTCGATCCGGCGCAGGCGTTCGGGCTGCTGCGCGACGAGTCGGTGACCCACATGTGCGCCGCGCCGACGGTGCTGATCCTGCTGGCCAATGCCCCCGCCGACGCGCGCGGCGAGGTCCGGCGCGGCGTCCGGGTGATGACCGCCGGGGCGCCTCCCGCCGCGGCGACCATCGAGCGGCTCGAAGGGGAGTTCGGTTGGGAGCTGCTGCACGTCTACGGGCTGACCGAGACGGCGCCCTTCATCACCGTCTGCGAGCCGCGGCCGGAGCACCGGGGCCTGCCGGCGGACGAGCGGGCCACCGTGAAGGCGCGGCAGGGGGTCGAGCTGATCACCTCCGGCGAGCTGCGGGTCGTCGGCGAGGACGGCGGCGAGGTCCCGCGCGACGCGCGGACGCTGGGCGAGATCGTGGTGCGCGGCAACGTCGTCACCGCGGGCTACTACAACGACCCGGAGGCGACGGCGGCTGCGCTGCGGGGCGGCTGGTTCCACAGCGGCGACGCCGCGGTCGTCCACCCCGACGGCTACGTCGAGATCCGCGACCGCTTCAAGGACGTGATCATCAGCGGCGGCGAGAACATCTCGTCGGTCGAGGTCGAGGGCGTCCTGATGCGGCACCCGGCCGTCCGCGAGGTCGCCGTCGTCGGCGTCCCCGACGAACGCTGGGGCGAGACCCCGCACGCCTTCGTGGTGCTGAACGCGGGGGCGTCGGCCACCGCCGCGGACCTGACCGCCTGGGCGCGCGGCCGCATGGCGCACTTCAAGACGCCGCGCCGGTTCACCTTCGTCGAGCAGTTGCCGAAGACCGCGACCGGCAAGATTCAAAAGTACGTGCTGCGCCGGGGCCGGGCGGCGATCGGCAGGCAGTAGCCGCCGCATCGTGATGACCCTCCAACCTGTTCCCGGTCCGACGTCGGTGGACGAGTCCGGTCTGACCCTCCGTGTCCGGCCGGCTCTGCAGCTCACCGACGATCGGTTCTTCGAGCTCTGCCGGCTCAACCGGGACTTGCGCATCGAACGGACCGCGCAGGGAGGTTTGTCGATCACGTCGCCGGCGGGAGGGGATTCCAGCGCGCTGAACGCGGAGATCACGATCCAGTTGGGAACCTGGGCGAAGCGCGACGGAACGGGCAGGACGTTCGATTCCTCCGGCGGATTCGTGCTGCCCAACGGCGCGGTCCGGTCGCCGGGCGCCGCCTGGGTCAGCCGCGCCCGCCTGGCCTCTCTCACGGCCGAACAGCGCATGAAGTTCCTCCCGCTGTGTCCCGACTTCGTCATCGAGCTTCGTTCCCCGACGGACGGCCTGCCGGCGCTCCAGGACAAGATGCGCGAATACGTGGAAAACGGCGCGCGCCTCGGCTGGCTCGTCGATCCGCTCGCTGGTCAGGTGTTCGCGTACCGTCCCCGATTCGCCGGTCGAGCGTCTGGCGGAACCCGACGGCGTGTCCGCCGACCCGGTGCTGCCCGGATTCCGCCTGGAGATGGACGAGCTCCGGAGAATCCTTCATCCGGACGCGGGATGACGCGCGGCGGCGCGGAACGCCGCGCGCTGCGCCGTCCCGCCGCTCTTCGGGCCCCGTACCAACGACGGAAGGACTCGATGGAGTTGACGTGTTCGTCCGACACGTTTATCGAGGAGGAGGTGAGAACATGTCCAGGCTGCAAGCCGCGCTCGCAATCGGACTGGTTCTGCTCGCCGCGGGGGCGCCCGCGGCGGCCGGGCAGTCCGAACAGCCGGAGAAGTACCTGCTCCTCGCCACGAACCGCACCGGAACGATGCAGGACGAGCTCAACGAGGCCGGCGCGCGCGGTTACCGCTTCGCCGGCGCCCAGGGCGGGGAGACGGCCTTCGGCGGCAACGAAGCCGTCGTCGTCATGACCCTCGACCCCGAAGGCCGCCGTTTCCGTTATCTCCTGCTCGCCACGAACCGCACCGGAACGATGCAGCGCGAGATGAACGAGGCTCCGCCCGAGTACGACTTCGCCGGCATGACCGTGTTCCGCTCGACGTTCGGCGGCCGGGAGGCCGCCGTCATCCTCGAAGCGGAGATCACCGACGACTGACCGCCGCCGCCGGTCCTGCCGGACGGACGCCGTGGATACGCCGCGCCGGGTTTACGCGGGAGCCGGGGCCAGGACGGCGAGCACGAGCAGCCGCTTCGCGCCGGTGTTGCGGATCCCGTGCGGAGCGCCTTCGGGGGCGACCAGCAGCGTGCCGGCCCGCATCGGCGCCTCCTCGCCGTCGAGCAGGAACAGTCCTTCGCCCTCGATCACGTGGTAGACCTTGTCCATCCCCGCGTGGGAGTGCAGCCGGTGCTCCTGGCCGGGTTCGAAGGCGTTGAGGCCGACCATCACGCGCCCGGACCGGAAGAGGGTGGTCTTGCCCATCCGGTCGGGGACGTAGACGGCGTGGTCGCGCGGGTCGATGGGCGTGGGGTGCTTCACGGTCGGTCCGCCTCCCGGCCGGACGAGGGGAGATTAGCATCGGCGGGCTCGTCCGGCGCGTCGCCGCCCGCGGCCGACGTCGACAGCGCCCGCCGGCCGCCGGGCCCGGGCGCGTGTCATGATGTAGGCGCGCCCCGGAGGAGCCGCCCTGCGCCACACCAAGATCGTCGCCACCCTCGGACCCGCCTGCGCCTCCGACGACGCGCTCGACGCCCTGCTGGCGGCCGGGGTCGACGTGTTCCGGATCAACGCCGCGCACGGCGGGCGCGGCGGCCGCCGCCGCCTGGTGGAGCGGCTGCGGAGCCGCGCCGCGCGGTCCGGCCGCGTCGTGGCGGTGCTGCAGGACCTGGCCGGTCCGAAGATCCGCATCGGGCCGCTGGCCGACCCGGACGGCGTACGGATCGAGGCGGGCGCCCGGCTGCGGATCGTGGTCGGCGAGTTCGCCGGCGACGCGGAGCGGGTGTCGACCACCTGCGCCCCGCTCGCGGCCGCCCTGCGCGGCGGTGAGAGGCTGCTCCTCGACGACGGGCGGATCGTCCTGCGCGTCGTCGGCGCCGACGACGCCGGGATCGCCGCCGAGGTGGAGCACGGCGGTCTGCTCGAGCCCCGCAAGGGAATCAACGCGCCCGGCGTCGAGTTGCCGCTGTCGGCGGTGACCGGGACCGACGAGGAGGAGATCGAGGCGGCCGTGGCGCTGGGCGTGGACTTCCTCGGGGTCAGCTTCGTGCAGAGCGGCGACGACCTGCGGAAGGCGCGCGCCGTGGCGCGCCGGCACGGGGGCGCCGGCGTCGGGCTGGTGGCGAAGGTCGAGCGGCCGCGGGCCATCGAGCGGTTCGACGACGTCCTCGCCGCTTCCGACGCGATCATGGTGGCGCGCGGCGACCTCGGCCTCGAGATCCCCCTCGAACGCGTGCCGCGCGTGCAGAAGGACCTGACCCGGCGCGCGCGCGACGCCGGCGTGCCGGTCATCGTGGCGACCCAGGTGCTCGACACCATGCGGCACGCGCCGCGCCCCACGCGGGCGGAAGTCAGCGACGCGGCCAACGCCGTCGACGACGGGGTGGACGCCATCATGCTGGCGGGCGAGACCGCGGCCGGCGCGCACCCGGCGCTGGCCGCGCGGACGCTCGACGCCATCGTGCGCGACGCCGAATCGGCGCGGCCGGACCGGGTGGTCCCCGGCGACATGGGAGACCGGCACGACCGCGCCCTCTGCGACGCCGCGGTGACCCTGGCCGCCGCGTCCGGCGCCGCGGCCATCGTGGCCGTCACGGGCAGCGGAGCGACCGCGCGGCAGCTCGCCGCGCTGCGGCCGCCGATTCCGGTCTACGCGGTCACCGCCGACGACGCCGTCGCCCGGCGGCTGGCCCTCTACCGCGGCGTGGCGCCCCTGGTGGCGCCGGCCGGCCGGCTCGTGGTGGGGCGCCTGAAGCCGGAGCTGGTCCGGCGAGGCGTCGTCCGCGCCGGCGACGCGGTGGTGATCGCCCGCGTGCATTCGGACCTGGAAGTGGAGGACGCCAACTTCGTCGAGCTGCAGCGGTTCTGACGGCTGGCGCCGGCCGGCGCCGCGGGACCCTGTAGCCCGGCGCGCCGTTTACGGCGCGGACTCCGGGCGCGGCGCGGCGTCCCACGCGAGCCGCCCGGCGACGTAGGTGGCGCGCACCGCGCGATCGTCGCCTAGGATGGCCAGGGCCAAGAGCGTGTCTTCGAGGTCCTTCGACAGTGCCTGCCGCGCTCGCAACACCGGGGTCGCCAGCGGGTCGAGCACCACCACGTCCGCCCAGTGGCCGGGCTCGATGGCGCCGATCTCCGCGTCCAGCCCGAGGCGCATCGCGTTGCCGCGGGTCGCGGCGTGGAAGAGCGCGTGCGCGGAGGGCTTGCGCCCGCGGAGCATCGCCACCTTGTACGCCTCGCCGAGGGTGTGAAGCATCGAGTAGCTCGTGCCGCCTCCGACGTCGGTGGCGATCCCCATGCGCACCGGGCGCTCCGGGCGGCCGAGGCGGCCGGCGTCGAAGAGGCCCGAGCCGAGGAAGGTGTTCGAGGTGGGGCAGTGGACGACGGTGGCGCCGGCTTCGGAGAGCCGCGCGCACTCGCGCTCCGCAAGATGGACTCCGTGCGCGAAGAGGCTGCGCGGACCGACCAGGCCGAAGCGGTCGTAAACGTCGGTGTAGTCCTTCGCCCAGGGAAAGAGCCGCCCGACGAGGGCGACCTCGCGCTCGTTTTCGGAGAGGTGGCTGTGCACGTGGCAGTCGGAATGGGCGGCGGCGAGTTCGCCGGCCGCGCGGAGCTGCGCCTCGCTCGAGGTCACGGCGAAGCGCACCGTGATCGCGTAACGCAGCCGCCCGCGGCGGTGCCAGCGGGCGATCAGCGCCTCCGTGTCCCGCGCTCCCGAGGCCGGATCGTCCCGCAGCGCCTCCGGGGCGTTGCGGTCCATCATCGTCTTGCCGCTGACGATGGCCTGGCCGCGCCGTTCGGCGGCGGCGAAGAGCGCCTCGGCCGCGCCGCGGTGCACCGAGGAGAACACCGCCGCGCTGGTCGTCCCGTGCTGCACCAGCCGATCGAGGAACACGTCCGCCGCGGCGCGCGCGTACGCCGTGGAAGCGTAGCGGCGCTCTTCCGGGTAGGTGAAGCGGTGCAGCCAGTCGAGGACGTCCTTGCCCGGCGCGGCCAGCATTCGGTGCTGCGGAAAGTGGACGTGGGCGTCGATGAAGCCGGGCAGCACGAGGGCGTCGCCGTAGTCGTCGGCCGGCAGGGTTCGGAAGCGCTCCGGCAGGCGCGCCGCGGGTCCACGCCACGCGATGCGGCCGTCGCCGGCGACGGCGACCGCGCCGCGGCGATGGAAGCCGACGGCGCGCCGCGGCCCCACCGCGTCGGGATCGGCGCGGAAGGTCAGCAGCGCGCCGCGGATCACCCGTCCGTCAGGTCCGGCGCTCACGGCGTCACCCGCGCCGGACGAGAATCCGGCGCGGCCGCGGCCCGCGGCCGAACTCCGGCGCGGCGCGCCGCGCGTCCGCCGGCCGGCGGCGCGCAGCGCCCGCCCGGGAACCCCGGCCGCCTGCGAAGAGGCGGTTCGTTCCCCCTGCCGGGCGCTCGCCCATGACGCTGCTGCCGCCCGGCGTCGCCTCGGTGTCGGTACTCGATCCATGCCTCGTCCGGACGGCCCGCGGCGGCCGGGCTCAGGACCGCAGGTACGACGCCCCGTTGACGTCGATGATCGTCCCGGTGGTGAACTCCGCGCCTTCCGACGCCAGGAAGGCGACGGCGTAGGCCACCTCGTCGGGCGTCGCCACGCGCCCCAGGGGGCTCTGGCGGCGGATGCGTTCTCCCTCGGGGCCTTCCAGCCGGCCCGCCACGCGATCGGTGGTGACGAACCCGGGCGCGACCGTCCCGACGAAGACGCCGTGCGGGGCCAGGGCCAGGGCCAGGGACTGGCCCATCGCGTTCAGGCCGGCCTTGCTGGCGCCGTAGGCGGGGGCTTCCGGTTCTCCCCGGAACGCGCCGCGCGACGAGACGTTGACGATGCGCCCCCCGCCCCGGCGGATCATGTGCCGGGCCGCGCACCAGGCGGCGTTGGCCGCGCCGACGAGGTTCGTCTCCAGCGTGCGCCGCCAGGCGGCCCGCCAGTCCGCGTAGGACGCCGCGGCCGGCGGGTGCGCCTCGTAGACGCCGGCGTTGTTGACCAGGACGTCGAGGCGGCCGAGGCGGTCCGCGGCCTCGTCGACCATGCGGGCGACCGCGTCGGCGTCGGCGACGTCCGCCTGCACGAGCGGATGCGGCCCGCCCGGCAGCGCCGCCCGCGTTTCTTCCGCCGCCGCCCGCCCCGCGCGGAAGTGGACGGCGACCCGCGCGCCGCGGCCGGCGAACTGCCGGGCGATCGCCCGCCCGATGCCCCGCGACGCGCCGGTCACCAGCACGCCCTTGCCGCTGAAGTCCATGTCCCGGCCGCCTCCGTTCGCTCGGTTCCGCGCCGCGAGTGAGGACCGCCGGCCGCTTCCGGTCCCGGACGCGGAGTCCCCGCCGTCCGCCGCGGCTGACGCCGCGCCTCGATCGCCGCGTTCGCTTCGTGACGTGGTGGCCGGGAGTCCCGGCCGTTCCGCGCGGGCTGACACCGCGCCCCCCGGCGTGTAGTATGCGCTACCGGCCCGGCCGACCCGAAGCCGGCTTCGGGACCGCACGCCCATGACCTCACGCGCCCCCGTTCCGCGCGCCGTCACGCTCCACACCGTCTCGGCGGCGGACCGCCTCGAGGCCCACGCGGTCGAGCTGCCCGACTACGGCCGGGAGCGGTTCGACGACGTCGCCTTCATGACCGCGATGACGCTGTGCCTGATGGGCAACTACGCCCAGACCGGGCACTTCGGCGGCCCGCTGGCCTATACGCCCTACAACGTCGCCTGCCACCTGGCCGGCCCGGGCCTGGGCGGGCTGCGCTACGACCTGCGCGAGCCGAAGTTCGCCTACGCGGACAAGTTCATGCTCGCGGGCGGCCACTGCATACCGACCTGCTACGCGCTGTGGATCATCCTCTACGAGGCGCTGCGGCGGCAGCACGAGGCCACCGGCGACGCGCGTTTCGCCTGCGACCCCGCGGTCGCGATGCTGCCGATCGACGCGCTGGGCTTCCGCCGCGGCGCCGGCGCGCTGGCCACGCTGCTGGAGGACGCCGGCCTGGCCGGCCACCCCCTGTTCGCGGACGCGAAGGGCCGCGGCATCCGGGCGCTGTCGGGGCACGCGGAGTCCACCGACGCGACCAACGACGTCAACGGCGGGCCTTCCGGCATCGGCATCGCGACGGCCGCCGGCAAGGCCCTGTTCTGGGACTACGCCGGCGCGCCGCCGGGGCTGAAGGTGGTGGCGCTCGAAGGGGAGTTCGCGCTCACCGAGGGGCATGCGCAGGAGCTGAAGAACGTCGCCCTGGCGCAGCAGGTCGGCAAGCGGCTGCGGGTGCTCCTCTCGCACAACAACGCGGGCATCGACGACAGCCTGATCGGCGGCGTGGTCAAGGCGCGCTACGCGGACTACGACGTCGCCCGGCAGTGGGTGTCGTGGGGCTGGAACGTCTTCACGGTCGAGGACGGGAACGACTTCGACCAGGTCCTGGCCGCGTTCAAGGCGATGGAGGACTGGCCGGCCGGCGACCGCCGGCCGATGATCCTCGTCGGCCCGACGGTCAAGGGCTGGTGGCCGGCGGTCCGGGACGGGCGCATCGGCGGGCGCGAACAGATCGTCGGCCATCCGTCCCATCCGTACGCGTTCGGGATGAACAGCGACTACTTCGTCGGCCTGGCCGAGTCGTTCGAGCAGGCCTACGGGGTGCGCTTCGAGGGTATTCGCGACGGGGCCCCGGCGACCGAGGCCGAACGCCTGATCCAGTTCAGGACCAACGTCGACGCGGTGATGTCGGTAATGGAGCGGAGGGCCGGGCTGCGCGCGTGGATCGCCGAGCGGGTGCTCGACGTCGCGGGGACGCTCGACCGCTCGTTGCGGCTGCGCATCGACCCGGCCGCGAACCCGTTCCTCGACGAGCGCCTGCGGGTGGAGAACCTGCCGGCCGAACCGCGCGACGTGGTGGTGCGCAACCCCCATGCCGGCGCCGACGTCGAGCGGCGGATCGCCCTGTTCGCCGAGCCGGGGCGGAAGATGGGGCCGCGGCGGGCCGTCAGCGAGATCGGCGCCTGGCTGAACTACGTCACCGGCGGGCGCTTCATGACGATGGCGGCGGATCTGTCCGGCTCGATCAACGTGGAGAAGGCCAACCTGCTCGGCCACTACGACCCGGTCGACAATCCGTACGGCACGCGGCTGAAGGCGGCGATCCAGGAGGCGGGCAACGCGTCGACCATCATCGGGCTGGTCAGCCAGAACGCGTCGACCGAGCGCGGCGGCTACGCCGGGGTCTGGGGCCTCTCCGGCACCTACGGCGCGTTCACGCCGCTGATGTACACCCCCGCCCGGGTGTTCTCGCAGATGAACCAGGACAGCCCGTTCGAGCTCGGCGTCCTGCACGTGCTGGCCGGACACTCGGGCCCGGAGACGGCCGCCGACGCCCGCACCCACTTCGGCATCTTCGCGCCCCAGGTGTGGACGCTGCTGCCGCGCGGGCAGGTGATCAACCTCCATTTCTGGGACTACAACGACGTGGCCCCCGGCTACTTCGCGGCCGTCCAGCGGGCGCTGGCGGTCAAGGAGCTCGGGGTGATCGTCATCCACGTCGCGCGGCCGGACTTCGAGGTGGCGGACCGGTCGACCTTCGCCGACGGCGGCCTGAAGGCCGCGGCGCGGGGGCTCTACCTGATCCGCGAGTTCGACCCCGGCGCGCCGCCGATGGGCACGGTCTTCGTGCAGGGCTCGAGCTCGACCCGGAACCTGGTCAACGTGATTCCGCGGCTCGAGGCCGAGGGCCTCAACGTGCGCGTCGTGTCCGTGATCAGCACCGAGCTGTTCGCGGCGCAGCCGCGGGAGTACCGCGAGGCCCTGCTGCCAGACGCCGCGCGCTGCGACTGCATGGTGGTCAGCACGATGACCAAGCGCGTGCCGCCCGTCCCCAACCTCGGCGTCCTCACCGAGGAGTACTCGCTCTACGCCGACTTCGACGACCGCTGGCGGAGCGGAGGCTCCGAGCAGGACGTCATCGCCGAGGCGCGTCTCGACGAGGAGTCGATCTTCCGGGGCGTCGCCCGCTTCGCCCGCGAGCGCGCCTCCCGCCTGGAGCGGCAGCGTCGCGCGCTCGCGGCGCTCGGCTGACGGGCGCAACCCGATCCCTGCGCGCCCGACGACCGTCGTGCTTGCAGTTCTCCTCGCCAGCGGTCCGCGCTACTCGTTCCGCAACGGCGCAACGGCACGTATTCGCGTTTTCGGCGCGGCGCTTCAGGCCACGGGATCGATCACGCGCAGGAACGGGAACCGCCTGAAGTCCCGGTCGTGCGTGTAGATGACGCCGACGCCGTGCGCCCTGGCCAGGGCTGCCACGTGCGCGTCCGGCACGAGGTTTCCGCGAGCCGGGTAGTCCACGGCCACGTGGCGGTAGGTCGCCAGGAAGTCCTCCGGCTCGGCCACGACGCGGCAGCGGGGCATCCCCATCAGGGCCGCGACGTTGTCGACGGCTGCGCGCGGGGTCATCGGTTCGGCGAACACCCGCCGATGCGTCGCCAGACGAACGTAGCCCATGACGACCGGCCACGTCAGACACAGGACGTCGGGGTCCCGCGGACGTTCACGCAGGAACCGGGCCGCCGCCGCGTGGAAGGGCGACTGCCGGTCCGAGGCGTACAGCAGGACGTCGACGTCGACGGTGTAGCTCACGGCCGGTCGTCGTCGAGGATGGCGAACACGGCGTCCTTGTCATCGAGGTCGACGCGCGCATGCATGGGTTGACTGGTCCAGTCGAGCTCGTTCCTGACCGGGGGGGCTGCGCGCCGGAGCCGGAGTCCCTCGGCCAGCAGCCCGCTGACCAGATCGCCCAGCGTGCCGCCGTCCCGTTTCTGAATCCGCCTGAGTTCCTCGAGAACCGGCGCCGCGACGTTGATGGTCGTTCGCATGATGTTTGATGCTAATTTATTGCGCATCACGTGTCAACGGAGGCGCAGGCCGGCCGTGAACCACGTGCCGCGGGCCGCGGCGCCCCGCGGCCTCCGGGCGCTCGCGGGCGGCCGGTCTCGGCGCAGACTTCCGGGCGCGGGCGCCGAAACCCGCCGCCCGCCGAAACGACGGTGCAGGGAATACAGCAGATCGTCAGGCAGGACTTGCCCGTGTTGCCTGGGCCGACGGAACACCGTGAGCCGGCGCACTTCGATGCCCGCGCTCGAGATCGGGCCGAAGTCCGCGGCGTCGAGGCGACAGCCGTCCGCGCCTGACCGGTGCGCAGCCGACCACGGGGCCGCGGTCCCGCCGCGCGCATGACGATCCGTTCGCAGTGCGCGGCGGCAGCCGTCCGGTACGTGCGCGACGGCACGGCGTCCCCACGTGCTATGCTCCCGGCGGCCGGGCGGTACGCCGTACCAGGAGGCGCGGGTGATCGGCGGGCTTCGAGGGCGTCGGCGGACCGGTCGCTCTCCGGACCGGGATGAGAGAGGAACCGACGATGTTCGCACTTGACCGAGCCCGTCCTCGTGCTTGCAGTCCGCGGGCTTCGGGGGGGGGGGGGGGGCACACGGCTTCGTGCCGCCGCCGTCGGAGTCGTTCTCGTCCTGGCGGCCCTTGCGGCGCCTGACGGGTCGCGCGTGCTCGCGCAGCCGGGGGGCGGGGACCTTCGTTTCGCGGTTCCGGTGAGAGACGGCGGCGCGCCGGGCAGTCCGGTTCTCGCCCGACTCGGCCCCCTGTCGGTTGCTCAGTCCGGGACAAATGTGTTCGATATTCCTGCCGGATTCGCAAATTTCACGGTTTATACCGGAGTGACGGGCATTCGGGTGGAGTTGTTCGACAACGGTGAGTATGGATTGGAGCCGTCCCCCGCGCCGGGCGCCGCCGTGCGCCGGCGGATGGAGAACGAACTCGTCTTGCTCGTCACCAGACTGAATTCGGCCGGCGACGGGCTGTTTTCGCAGAGTCAGGACACGTTCGTCGTGGAGCTGCTCGACTGGAACGGCACCAGTTGGGGTGTCTCTGCCGATGCGTCTCGCGCGACGCGCATCGCGGCCGCCCTGGGGGGCGCGGGCGACCTGTCGCAGTGGTACCTCGTCGCGGTCGACAGGACCGTCCCGGGCGTGACCGTCGACGAAACGGCGCAGAGGTTCCTGTACGTGCCCGTGCCGTCCGAGCCTCCCCCGCCGCCTCCGCCGTCCCGGGTCACCGGCGTCCGCGTCTCGCCGGTCGACGGCGGCCTGCGCGTCTCGTGGAGCGCCGCCGCGGGGGAGGTGTCGCAGTACCGCGTCGACGCCGTGGACGCCTCCGGGGAGCTGGCGCGCCGGGTGTACACCGACGCGGGCGTCCTCGAGGCGGTGGTCGACCGCCTGGTCAACGGCGTCGAGTACACGGTCACGGTCACGGCGCTGACGAGTCATCCCGGCGTGGAAGGGCCGGCGTCGGAGACCGCGGCGGCGACGCCGCGCGCCGGCGGCGATACGGAGGACGTCCCCGTCCCCGCGCTGCCGCTCGCCGGCGCGGGTGTCCTCGCCGGGCTGCTGGCGTCCGCCGCGCACCGGCTTCGGCGAACCGGCAGGCCGGCGTAGAGAGAGCGCCGGCGGGCCGCTGCCGCTGACCTCCGCCGCGTACCGGCTCGGAGAGCCGGGCGCTACGCGGTCACCCGCGGCGGCCGGCGGGCGTCGCCGCCGCCACGTCCTCCCGCCTCCCGACAGGATCAGGTATCCACGAAATCGGGGCAATTCCGGTTTACGGCGTCGGAGAGCCAGCCGGCTTCCGCTCGGCCGCGGCGCGCGGCACGATCGCCCGGAAGTCGGCGCGGAGATCACGGATGCTGTTTTCGATCCGTGCATGCGCCTCGCTGTTGGCGCGGTCGGTGATCTCGAACCGCTGGTCGATGAGGTCGAATCGGTCGTTCATGCCGTCGTTGATCCAGGCGAGTCCGGCGATGAGCACGTTCATGATGGCGACCACGGCAGCGATGAGCTCCTTCGCGCTACGGTCCATCTTCGTCTTCCTCCATCAGGCTGGGGCCTGATCGTAGCAGACCTCGGCGCGCTGTCGAGAAGGTGCTTCACGGGAAGTCCGCGAGCAGGCCGCGCACCGCTTCGGTCGTGAGCGGAGGCCGATCGGCCGGGACGGCGAAGACCGATGCCGATCCCTCCCGGCGCGCCCGCGTGCGTGATGAGCGCGGCTTCGTCGTCGCTGACCTTGAAGGATACGGCCGCCACGGCACAATACCGTATTAACCCGGGCTCCGGCCCGTCAACACCCGGGCGGGCCGCCCAACGCCGCGCTCCCGCCGCGCGCGGGCCGGGTCGTCGGCTTCGGCCGGACAGCACGGGCACGGCGTCCCCCATGCTATGCTCCCGGCGGTCGGCCGGTGCGTCGCGACGAACGGGCGCGGGCGGTCGGCGGGCTTCGAGGGCGTCGGCGGACCGGTCGCCCTCCGGACCGGGATGAGAGAGGAACCGACGATGTTCGCACTTGACCGAGCCCGTCCTCGTGCTTGCAGTCCGCGGGCTCCGGGGGGGGGGGGGGGGGCGCGGGGGGGCACGATGCATCGTGCCGCCGCTGTCGGAGTCGTTCTCGTCCTGGCGGCCGCCGCGGCGCATGACGGGTCGCGCGTGCTCGCGCAGCCAGGGAGCGCGGACCTTCGTTTCGCGGTTCCGGCAAGACCGGGCGGTCCGGTTCTCGCCCGACTCGGCCCCCTGTCGGCGTCCCGCATCAGCAGCAGTCACGTCATCCCTGACGGGGGCGCAAGTTTCACGGTTTATTCCGGGGTGACGGGCGTCGGGGCTACGTTGTACGACAACGGTTCGTACGAGTTGGTTCCGTATCCCACTCCAGGCGCCGCCGTGCGCCAGCGGATGGAGAACGAACTCGTCTTGCTCGTCACCAGACTGAATTCGGCCGGCGACGGGCTGTTTTCGCGGACTCAGGACACGTTCGTCGTGGAGCCGCTCGGCTGGGATGCTACTTTTGGCAGTTGGGGTGTCGGGAATGATGCGTCTCGCGCGACGCGCATCACGACTGCCCTGGGGAGCGCGGGCGACCGGTCGCAGTGGTATCTCATCGCGGTAGACAGGACCGTCCCGGGCGTGGAAGTCGACGAAACGGCGCAGAGGTTCGTGTCCGTGTCCGTGTCGTCCGAGCCGCCGCCGCCGCCGTCCCGGGTCACCGGCGTCCGCGTCTCGCCGGTCGACGGCGGCCTGCGCGTCTCGTGGAGCGCCGCCGCGGGCGAGGTGTCGCAGTACCGCGTCGACGCCGCGGACGCCTCCGGGGAGCTGGCGCGCCGGGTGTACACCGACGCGGGCGTCCTCGAGGCGGTGGTCGACCGCCTGGTCAACGGCGTCGAGTACACGGTCACGGTCACGGCGCTGACGAGTCATCCCGGCGTGGAAGGGCCGGCGTCGGAAACCGCGGCGGCGACGCCGCGCGGCGGCGGCGATACGGATGACGTCCCCGTCCCCGCCCTGCCGCTCGCCGGCGCGGGTGTCCTCGCCGGGCTGCTGGCGTCCGCCGCGCACCGGTTTCGGCGAATCGGGCGGCGGGCGCATCCGGACCGGCGGCGATCCGGTTGACCGCTTCTTCGGGGCTCCGAGCGGGACGTCGTCACCGAGGCGCATCTTGACGAGGAGTCGATTCCGGGGCGTCGCCCGCTTCGCCCGCGAGCGCGCCTCCCGCCTGGAGCGGCAGCGGCGCGCTCGGGTGACGGGCGCAACCCTCTCCTCGCGCCGGCGCGGGCCGTCGGGGCCGGTGCGGTTCGGTGAGCGGCGAGGCTCACCGCGGGGCGGACTTCACGGCCTCGGCCATCTCGCCCAGCGAAAAGAAGACGAAATCGGTGGCCGGCATCGGCTCCACGCGCTCGGTGGCGCCCCGGCTTCCGCCCCGCGACAGCCGTTGCCGGTCGATCCAGGCGTTGGCGAGGCCGAAGCGCCGGGCCGGGACGTGGTCGTGGCGCAGGCTCTGCGCGGTGTGCAGCACGTCCGGCCGCTCCAGGCCCAGGTCCGACCGCAGGTGGGCCAGCAGGTACTCGAAGGCGGCGTCCGAGGGCTTGTAGGAGCCGACGTCCTCGGCGGTGTAGACGGCGTCGAACTCGACCCCGAGCTTCCGCTTCGAGGCGGCGATGCCCTCGCGGTGCACGTTGGACAGGATGACGAGCCGGTAGCGGCTCCCGAGCGCGCGCAGCGCGTCGGCGCTGTCCGGGAACGCGGGCCAGTGGGGCACCGAGGCGCCGAACGCCTCGTCGAGCCCGGCGCTGCTTTCCAGCCCCAGGCTCTCGGCGATGCGCCGGTGCACGCGGGCGAGCAGGTCCGGGTAGCGCATGTCCGGCGTGTCCCGTTCCTGACGGCTTTCGCAGCGCGCGAACGCCCGCGGCCCCGCGCCGCGGTCCACCCCGGCGCCGCGGTTGCGCAGGAGCAGCGGCTGCAGCGCGTCCCAGATGCCGGACTCCCAGTCGATCAGGGTGCCGTAGCAGTCGAAGGTCAGGACGCGGTAGTCGGTCAGCCGGGGCATCGGCGGCGCGGCGTATCCTACACGCCCGAAAGCAGCGGCAGAGGCCCGGTGCTGTCGCCGAAGCGCTCCACGCGCACGCCGAACTTCGCCAGCAGGCTCAGCGACAGGTTCGCCAGCGGCGTGCCCTTCGGATAGACGAGGTGGCGGTCTCCGCGCAGGCCGCGCTCCGGCCCGCCGACGACGACCACCGGGACGTCGTAGTTGTTGTGGGTGTTGCCGTCGCTCATGCCGCTGCCGTAGAGCACCACGGTCCCGTCCAGCAGCGTCCCGTCGCCGTCGGGGGTCGCCCGCAGGCGCTCCAGGAAGTAGGCCAGGGTGTCCGCGTGGTACGTGTTCAGCCGGGTGAAGTCCTTCATCTTCCCGGGGTCGTTGCCGTGGTGCGACATGGAGTGGTGCGCCTCCGGCAGCCCGATCTCGTTGTACGACCGGTTGATGTTCTCGCGGGCCATCATGAACGACGTCACGCGGGTGACGTCGGCCTCGAACGCCAGCACCTGCAGGTCGAGCATCAGCTCGGCGTACTCGCGGAAGGTCTCCGGCACGCCGGCGGGGCGTTCGGGGACGGCGAAGTCGGCGTTGGTCGACTCGGCCCGCGCGATGCGCCGTTCGACGTCGCGGACGGAGTCGAGGTACTCGCCGAGCTTGCCGCGGTCGCGCCCGCCGAGGCGGCCCGCCAGGGCCGCGATCTCGCGGCTCAGGCCGTCGAGGATGCTGCGGTCCTCCTCCGCGCGCAACCGCCGCGCCTCGGCGTCGTCGCCGGCGCCGAAGAGACGCTCGAACACGAACCGCGGGTTCGTCTCCGCCGGCAGCGGCAGGGTCGGCGTCTTCCACGACAGCGAGTTCATGTACGCGCAGGCGTAGCCGTGGTCGCAGGCGCCGACGACGTCGTTGCGGTCTACGGAGACCTCCAGCGACGGCAGCCGCGAGTCGCGGCAGATCCGCTCGGCGATCATCTGGTCGACGGTCGTGCCCGCCTCCACGTCGGCGCCCTCGGTCTGCTTCGGGTGCACCGAGCTCATGAACGCGGGGGCGGCGCGGGGATGCTGCCCGCCGGTGTCGCCCTGGTCGGTCGCCGGATAGTTGTCCAGCCCGCTGAGGACCAGCGTCCGCTCGCGGAACGGCTCCAGCGGCTGCAGGATGGGGGAGAGCTCGAAGCCGGCGCCCTCGGTCGGCGGCGTCCAGTCCCCCATGTTCATGCCGTTGCCGACGTAGACGGCCGCGAACCGCGGCGCCACCGGCGCCCGGGCCGACAGCGCCGGCGTCATCGCGTCGAGCAGCGGCAGGGCCAGCGTCGCGCCCGCGCCGCGCAGGAAGGTTCGTCTCGGCAGCGCCTGTTTCGTGATCACCATTGGACAGCTCCCGTGGCTCCAGGGTGTCTGGAGGAGGCCCCCTCCGCACGCCGGTGGCAGTATACAGCGGATCGCACAGGCGGCATACCGTACGCACCGTACGCCGCGATGTAAACTGAATGGGTATGCCACTCAGAAACGATAAAACGGACGGTAAGCGAGGGAGCGGGCTCGGCAACCTGACGCCGGAGCAGCGGGCTGCGATGTCGGCCGCGGCGTCGGCGACGAGGCGGGCGAAGACGGAGGCGCGCCTGCGTGCGGGCGTACCGACACTGCGCGAGGCGGCTTCGGCGTTCTGCGCGTCGTGTCTCTACGACCCTCTGGCGGGCGGCAACTGGCGGGAGCAGGTAAAGGCGTGCGCTTCCCGCAACTGCCCGCTCTGGCCTCACCGGCCGGGGGCGGACGCCGAAATGCCGGAGGGCTTCGTGCCGCAGTCGCTGCAGGGCGTGCTCGCCGCGATCCGCGGGTCGGCTTCCGGCGGGCGCGCGGGTATCAGACCGGACGACGGATCGGATGCCGTCGTCGGCGTGGACGAAGCGGCGGACGTCACGGATGCCGACGTCGCGGAAGCGTCGTCGTGAAGCGCCTGCCGATCGGCGCGGTCGGCGATGATGAAGGTACGCTCCGGCGGTATGTCGCGGCGGCCGTACCGGGATGCCCCGGCGCGAGTGAGGTGAGGACCGATCGGGCTTCGGAACGGGCCGCCGCGCCTCGGCTGCTCCGGCGCGCGTGAAGTGTGAGCCAGGCGGCCCTGCCAGGGCGTCGTCTCTTCGCCCGCGGGTGCGTCAGTCCGTCCTGTCACTCCGCCATCCGCATCCGGAAGGGCGCGCTCTCGACCACGCCCTGCACCAGGGCGGCGAAGCGGTAGCCGCCGTCCGCCGCGCCGCGCTTGATCCGCCGCACGGCGGGCATGTCGGAGGCCTCGAGCCCGCGCCCGAGGGCGTAGGTCAGGAGACGGTCCACCGCCGTGGTCACGAAGTCGTCCGCGCGGCTCAGCAGCAGCGCGCGCAGCTCGTTCGGGCCGTCGAAGGCCGTGCCGTCGGGGAACTCGGCCGACGCGTCGATGGGCAGGCCCGAGGCGTAGACGTCGCGCCACTCGCCGATGGCGTCGAAGTTCTCGAGCGCGAAGCCGAGCTGGTCCATCTGCGCGTGGCAGGCCGCGCAGACCGGGTTGGCCCGGTGCGCCGCCATCCGCTCGCGCATGGGCAGCACCTTGCGCGGGTCGCGCTCCTCGACCAGGTCGGGGACGTCGGGCGGCGGCGGGGGCGGCGGCGCGCCCAGGACGTTCTCCAGGATCCACTTGCCGCGGATGACCGGCGACGTGCGGTTGGCGCGCGACGTGCCGGTGAGGATCGAGCCCTGCCCGAGCAGCCCGCGGCGCACGCTGCCGGCCGGCAGCCGGACGCGGCGGAAGCGCTCGCCGTGGACGCCGGGAATGCCGTAGTGCCGGGCCAGACGCTCGTTCAGGAACGTGTGGTCGGCGTCGAGCAGGTCGAGCACGCTGCGGTTCTCGCGGACGATGCTCTCGAAGAACAGCTTCGTCTCCTGCTCGAAGGCCTGCCGCAGGTTGTCGTCGAAGTGGAACAGCAGCTCCGGGCTCGGCTGGAAGCCGGCGACGTTGCGGACGTGCAGCCACTGCCCGGCGAAGTTGTCGACCAGCGCCCGCGAGCGCGGGTCGGCCAGCATCCGCCGCACCTGCCGCCGCAGCGTCTCCGGCTCGCGCAGCTCCCCGGCGGCGGCCAGGTCCAGCAGCTCGTCGTCCGGGACGCTGCTCCAGAGGAAGAACGAGAGCCGCGAGGCCAGCTCCAGGCCGGAGATGCGGTAGGGCGTGTTCGGCTCCGCCTCCGGCGGCTGGTCCTCGAAGCGGAACAGGAAGCGCGGGCTGACCAGGATGCCCCGAACCGCCCGCTCGATGCCGGCCTCGAAGCCGCCCTGGGCCGCCCCGGCGCGGTACAGCTCCAACGGAACGTCCAGGTCGGCGTCGGTCACCGGGCGGCGCCATGCGCCTCGGGCCAGCGCGGCGACGACGGCCCGCGCGCAGGGCTCCTCCTCGGCCGGGGCCGCCGGGGCGCAGACGAGCAGCTTGCGGCGGCTGGGCGAATCGCCGGCGCCGGCGCCGGCGAGCGGCCCGGTGATCGCCACGCTGGAGACGGCCGGCTCGCCGTTCGGCGCGCGATAGGGGTCGCGGCGCAGGCCGGGGTCGAACAGGTCCTCGACGTAGGCCGACGTGCGGGCGGTGAAGTACGCCCGGACCAGGCGCGAGCCGGCGGACACCGGCGCCCGGAACCGCAGGGCCTCCAGGATCAGCCGGTTGCGCTCGTTGCCGCGCGCCCCGGGCGGCCGCCGCACGACGCCCGTCCAGACGCGCTCGCCGTCGATGCTCACGTGCAGTTCGTGCGGTTCGTCGGTGACGCCCTCGAACCCGCCGGCGACGCCGCTCTCCTTCGGCCGCAACTGGAAGACGTACTCGCCGTCGGCCGGGAAGTGGTGGCGGAACGCGGCGCCGCCGCGCGAGCCGAACGGCAGGTCGTCGCTGACCCGGACGTCCTGGTCGCGGTCGGTCGGCACGAAGTAGGTCTCGGGCGCCGGCGTCCCGCGGGGACGCCCCAGCGCCGTCGCCGCGATCCGCGCGGCCGCGCCCAGGTAGCGCTCGGCGAGCGCCGGCGACAGCGTCAGCGCGTCGGCGTTGTTGTCGAAGCCGTAGGCCGCGTTGTCCGCGGGCAGCAGCGCCGCGTCGACCTCCACGGCCAGCAGGTCGCGGACGGCGTTGCGGTACTCCGCGCGGTTCAGGCGGTGCAGGGTGGGCCGGCCCGGGTCGGGGTCCGCGCGCGCCGCGCGGTCGAGCGCGTCTTCGAGCCACGCCACGACCGCGGCGGAGGCCGCCGGGGCGGGCCGCGGCCGTCCGGCCGGCGGCATGGCCCCGGTCCGCAGCTTGCGGACCACCGCTTCCCACGCCTCCGGGCGCTCGCCCGGCCGCGCCACGTCCAGGACGTCGAGCGCCAGGCCGGCCGTCCGGGCGCGCTGGTTGTGGCAGGCGAAGCAGTATCGCTGCAGGACGGCGCGGGGCGGCGGCTCCGGCGTCTGCGCGTGCTCCGCGCCCGCGGCCGGCGTGTGCTCCGCGCCCGCCCCGGCGTCCGTGGTCTGCGCGTGCTCCGCGACCGCGGCCGGCGCGTGCTCCGCGCCCGTGGCCGGCGTGTGCTTCGCGCCCGCGGCCGGCGACCCGGCGTCCGCGGTCTGCGCGTGCTCCGCGCCGGCGTCCGCGGCCCCGGCGCGGTCCTGCGCCCGCGGGGCCGCGCTCGGAGCGACGCCGCAGACGATCGCGGCCAGGCACGCCGCGAGACCCGCCCGCGCCGCCCGGCGCAACGCCGCCGCCGCGCTTGCGCCCGTCATCGCTTCAACGCCTCCTCCGGGATGGCCGCCGCGCACGGGGCCGGACACTCGATCTCGCGTGCGCCGAGCTCGCGCAGCAGGGCCGCCGTGCGGGGATGCGCGGCGAACGAGTTGCCGTACTCCACCCCGTCGGCGACCCGCAGCGGCGTCCGTCCGTCCAGGGCCACCGCGTCGAGCTCCGCGCCCCGGCCGAACAGGTACCGCACCACGCTGTCGGCGCCGCGGTACGCCGCCGCGTGCATCGCCGTCTCGCCGACGGCGCTGACGGCGTTCACGTCCGCGCCCAGCTCCTCCACGAGCAGTCTGACCGCCTCCAGCACCTGCGCTTCGCTGGCGCGGTCCTGGTTCGACGCCCAGGAGATGCCCGCGGCGGCCATCAGCGGCGTGATGCCGTCCTCGGTGTCGATCGTCGGGTCGGCGCCGTACTCCAGCAGCAGCCGCAACGCCTCGACGTCGGCGGACTTGGCGGCCAGCAGGAACGCGGTGGCGCCGGTCATGTGCCGGCGGTAGCGCGCGCCCGACCAGCGCGGCTCCTCCATCGAGTTGCGGCCGTCGACGTCGGCGCCGTGGGCCAGCAGCGAGCGCAGCACGCGCAGCCGGTCGAGGTGGACCGCGATGAACTGATCGCTGACGTGCCAGTTGGCCACGTGCACGGCGGCCTGCAGCGGCCTGCCGAAGACGTTGCCGCGGACGATGCCCTCGGACTCGCGCTCGCTGTAGCCGAGCTTGCGCACGACCAGCGGCATCGGCTCGGCGCGCATGCCCTGCACCGTCAGCCGCGTGGAGCCGCCCTCGGCGTTCGGGTCGGCGCCCGCCGCGAGCAGCAGGTCCACGAGGTCCTCGTGCCCGTTGACCACCGCCGCCAGCAGGGGCGCGGCGCCGTCGGGGCGCGCGTCGTTCACGCCGGCGCCGGCCGCCAGCAGCGCCCGGACCGCGCCGACGCTGCCCTTGCGGGCGGCGAACAGCAACGGCGTCGCGCCGCTGTTCGAACGCGCGTGGGCGTCCGCGCCGAGGGCGACGAGCGTCTCGACGGCCGGGGCGTGTCCCTCGGCCGCGGCCCAGTGCAGGGCGGACTGCCCGTTCCAGGTCTCCCGGGCGTCGACGTCGGCGCCGGCGTCCGCGAGCAGCCGCACGGCCGCGGGCCGCCCGGAGCGCGCCGCGAGCATCAGGGGCGTCTCGCCCGCGTTGACCGCCTGCCGCGGATCGTTCGGGTCGACGCCGGCGGCCAGCAGCAGCGCCAGAACCGCGGCGTCGCCGTTGCGGGCCGCCAGGGCCAGCGGCGTCACGCCGTGGTCGTTGGCGGCCGCGGCGTCGGCCCCGGAGCGGATCAGCGCCGCGGCCGTCGCCGCGTCGCCGCGGTACGCCGCCCAGTGCAGGGCGGTGGCCCCGTCGCCCTGTCTCGCGTCGGGGTCCGCGTTCCGCGCCAGCAGCGAGCACACCGCCGCCGCGTCGCCGCGCTGCGCCGCGTCGGCCAGCGGGGCCTGGGCCGCCGCGCCGGGAACGGCCCCCGCCGCGCCGAGGCCGGCGGCGGCCAGCACGACCGCGAAGCGCCTCCGGCGCGCGGCTGGTGCCCGCATCATCGGTCTCCTGACGAAGGCCCATACTACACCGTACGCGGCGGCGCAGCCGTCCGATCTCGTCCGATCGCCGCTCGGCGCGATGCGGGCGGGCCGCGGGATGCCGCCGGCTTCGGCCGGTGCTCCGGCGGGTTCCCCGTTATAGTTCGTCCCGCGCATGACGATCGCCACCTGGAACGTCAACGGGCTGCGGGCCCGGCTGGACTTCGTGCGGCACTGGCTCGACGCGCGCCGGCCCGACCTGGTCGGGCTCCAGGAGCTGAAGCTGACCGACGAGGAGTTCCCGCGGCAGGCGTTCGAAGACGCCGGCTACCACGCCGAGCCGCACGGCCAGAAGGGCTGGAACGGCGTGGCGGTCCTCTCGCGCGAACCCGTCCGGGTCGTGCGCCGCGGACTGCCGGGGCAGGAGGAGGCGGGAGCCCGCCTGCTCACCGTCGACGCCGGCGGTCTGTCGTTCACCACCGTCTACTGCCCGAACGGGAAGGCGGTCGACCACGCGGACTATCCCCGCAAGCTGGCGTGGTTCGAGAGCCTGCGGCGGCACTTCGCCGCGCGCCACGACCCGCGGCGGCCGGCCGTGCTGTGCGGCGACTTCAACGTCGTGCCGGCGCCGATCGACAGTTGGGACGAGGCGGGGCTGCACGGGCGCATCTTCCACACCGACGCCGAACGGGACTGCTTCCGGGGACTGCTCGACCGGGGGTTCACCGACCTGTTCCGCCGTCACGCGCCCGACGCGCGGGCGTTCTCGTGGTGGGACTACCGCGGCGGCGCCTTCCACCGGAACATCGGCCTGCGCATCGACGCCCTGCTGGGCACCGCGGACGTCGTCTCCCGCCTGCGGCGCGTCGAGATCGACCGCGAGTACCGCAAGAAGAAGGACGGCCTGACCGCATCCGACCACGCCCCGGTCCTCGCGGAGCTGGCGTGAGCGGTCCGGCGGGCCGGGCTTCTCCGCCGCGGCCCGACGCCGCTCCCGGGTTCCGGGCCGCCGCGGCGCCCCTGTCCGACCTGCTGCCGGCCGGCGAAGCGTCCGGCGACGAGCTGCTGGACCGCTTTCTCGACTACGTCGACCGGCTGGGCCTGACCCTCTACCCCGCCCAGGAAGAGGCGATCCTGGCCATCCTGGAGGACCGGCACGTCATCCTGAACACGCCGACCGGCTCGGGCAAGTCGCTGGCGGCGTTCGCGTTGCACTTCGCGTCGCTGGCCCGCGGGCGGCGCTCGGTCTACACCTGTCCCGTCAAGGCGCTGGTCAACGAGAAGTGGATGGCCCTGTGCCGCGAGTTCGGCCCGGACAACGTGGGGCTGGCCACCGGCGACGCCACCGTCAACCGCGACGCCCCCCTGCTGTGCTGCACGGCCGAGATACTGGCCAACGTCGCGCTGCGCGAGGGGGAGCGCGCGGCGGTGGACGACGTGGTGATGGACGAGTTCCACTGGTACGCCGACCGGGACCGCGGCGTCGCCTGGCAGGCGCCGCTGCTGACCCTGCCGCGGACGCGCTTCCTGCTGATGTCGGCGACGCTCGGCGACGTGACGTTCTTCGAGCGGGAGCTGACGCGGCGCAGCGGCCGGGCGACGGTGGCCGTCACGTCCACGGAGCGGCCCGTGCCGCTGGAGTACGCCTGGTCCGAGGACCCGCTCGCGCAGGCCGTCGAACGGCTGGTGGAGGCCGGCCGGGCCCCGGTCTACGTGGTCCACTTCACCCAGAAGGACGCCGCGGCGAGCGCCCAGAGCTTCACCAGCCTGGCGCTCGCCTCGCGCGCCGAGAAGCAGGCGCTGGCCGCGGCCGTCGAGGGCGTGCGCTTCTCGACGCCCTACGGCCCCCGGGTCCGCGCCTGGCTGAAGCACGGGATCGGCATCCACCACGCGGGGCTGCTGCCGCGCTACCGCGTGCTCGCCGAGCAGCTCGCCCGGCGCGGCCTGCTGAAGGTGGTCTGCGGCACCGACACGCTGGGGGTCGGCGTCAACGTGCCGATCCGCACCGTGCTGTTCAGCCGCCTCTCGAAGTACGACGGGGAGAAGACGGCGGTGCTCTCGGCCCGCGACTTCCACCAGATCTCCGGCCGCGCCGGGCGCAAGGGTTTCGACGAGCGCGGCTTCGTCGTGGCGCAGGCCCCCGAGCACGTCATCGAGAACCGCCGGCTGGCCGCGAAGGCGAAGGCCGGGAAGAAGGTCGTCCGCCGCCCGCCGCCGCGCCGCGGCTACGCGCCCTGGGACCGGGCCACCTTCGAACGGCTGGTCCGCGCCCGCCCGGAGCGGCTGGCCTCGCGCTTCGCCGTCTCCCACGGCATGCTGCTCAACGTGCTGTCGCGCGCCGAGGACGGCTGCCGGGCGCTGCAACGGCTCGTGCGCGACAGCCACGAATCCGATGCCGCGAAGCGCGCGCACCGGCGCCGCGGCTGGCAGCTCTTCCGGGCGCTGGTGGCGCGCAAGGTCGTCGAGATCGTCCCGCGCCCGCCCGGCGGCTCGCGGGTGCGGGTGAACGTGGACCTGCAGGACGACTTCTCGATGGATCAGACGCTGTCGCTGTATCTCATCGAGGCGATCCCGTTGCTCGACCCCGGCGCGGAGACCCACGCGCTGGACCTGCTCACGCTGGTGGAGAGCATCCTGGAGAACCCCGAGGCCATCCTGCGCCGGCAGCTCGACAAGCTCCGGGCCGAGGCGCTGGCGGAGATGAAGGCCGCCGGCCTGGACTACGAAGAGCGCATGGAGAAGCTCGAGGAACTCGAGCATCCGAAGCCGCTGGCCGACTTCGTCTACGCGACGTTCGACGACTTCGCGGACCGGCACCCGTGGGTCGGCGAGGAGAACGTGCGGCCCAAGTCGATCGCGCGCGAGATGTTCGAGACCTGGCTCTCGTTCTCCGACTACGTGCGGGAGTACGGCCTCGAACGGATGGAGGGCCTGCTGCTGCGGCACCTGTCGAGCGTCTACAAGGTGCTCCGGCAGACGGTGCCCGACGGCCTGAAGACCGACGAGGTCGTGGAGATGGAGCACTATCTCCGGGACCTGGTGCGCCGGGTGGACTCGAGTCTGCTCGAGGAATGGGAGCGCATGCGCGATCCGGGCTTCCGGCCGGGGGCCGCCGACGCGCCCGGGCCGGAAGCGCCCGGCCGCGGCGAGCCGGCCGACGTGACGCGCGACGCGCGCGCCTTCACCGCCGCGATCCGCGCGCGGGTGTTCGCCCTGCTGCGCGCCTGGTCGAACGGCGACGACGAGGCGGCGCTCGACGTCCTCGACGCGGACGGGCGGGACTGGACCGCCGGGCGCCTGGCGCGGGCGCGCGCGGCGTTCACGGCGGAGAACGGCGGTCTGCGCCTCGACCCCGAGGGCCGCAACCGGCGGCATACGCACACCCGGCCGTCCGCGGACGGCGCGGCGTTGCGGGTCGAGCAGATGCTCGTGGACGTGGAGGGCCACAACGACTGGGTGGCGGAGTTCGAGGTGGACCTGGCCGCCTCGCGCGCCGCCGGCGAGCCGGTCGTGCGCCTGCTGCGCCTGGAGGACCTGACGGCGTAGCCCGCCAATCGTCGCCCGCGGCTCCGCTCGACGCCAACCCGATCCTCCAGGAGTCCGCGTCGTTCTACGGCGCAGACTCCCAGGCCGGGTCCGGGCCGCCGTTGCGCGGCCGAACCCGGCTTCCCGAGCGGGCGGCGCAACGGCATGCCGGGGGAACCGCGCCTGCCGGGCGTCGGCTGGCGGCGTTGGTGAACGAGGCGCAGGCCGACGTCCTGCACGTCCGGCCGGGAACCCGTGCCGCGGGCCGAAGAGAGCGGTCAGCCGAATCGCCGCCGGCACGGATGCGCCCGCCGGCCGGCTCGCCGGAGCCGGTACGCGGCGGACGCCAGCAGCCCGGCGAGGACACCCGCGCCGGCGAGCGGCAGGGCGGGGACGGGGGCGTCCTCCGTATCGCCGCCGCGCGGCGTCGCCGCCGCGGTTTCCGACGCCGGCCCTTCCACGCCGGGATGACTCGTCAGCGCCGTGACCGTGACCGAGTACTCGACGCCGTTGGCCAGGCGGTCGACCACCGCCTCGCGGACGCCCGCATCGGTGTACACCCGGCGCGCCAGCTCCCCGGAGGCGTCCGCGGCGTCGACGCGGTACTGCGACACCTCGCCCGCGGCGGCGCTCCACGAGACGCGCAGGCCGCCGTCGACCGGCGAGACGCGGACGCCGGTGACCCGGGACGGCGGCGGCGGCGGGGGCGGCGGGGGCGGCTCGGACGACACGGGCACGTACACGAATCGCTGCGCCGTTTCGTCGACGTCCACGCCCGGGACGGTCCTGTCTACCGCGACGAGGTACCACTGCGACCACAGGCCGTCGCCCGGGAAACCCAGGGCGGCCACGAAGCGCCCCCCGCGAGCCGCGTCATCCGCTTCACCCCAAGAGGAAAAACCACCACTCCAGCTAAGCGGCTTCACGACGAACGTGTCCTGACTCCGCGAAAACAGCCCGTCGCCGGCCGAATTCAGTCTGGTGACGAGCACGACGAGTTCGTTCTCCATCCGCTGGCGCACGGCGACGCCTGGCACGGGGGACGGAAGCAATCCATACGCACCTTGGGTGAAAAACTGCACCTGAATGCCCGTCACCCCGGTATAAACCGTGAAACTTGCGGACCCGGCAGGAATATCGTACCGATTCCCGGACGCAGTAACCGACAGGGGGCCGAGTCGGGCGAGGACCGGACTGCCCGGCGCGTCCCCGTCTCTCACCGGAACCGCGAAACGAAGGTCCGCGCTCCCTGGCTGCGCGAGCACGCGCGACCCGTCAGGCGCCGCAAAGGCCGCCAGGACGAGAACGACTCCGACGGCGGCGGCACGAAGCCCCCCCCCCCCCCCCCCGGAGCCCGCGGACTGCAAGCACGAGGACGGGCTCGATCAAGTCCGAACATCGTCGGTTCCTCCCTCATCCCGGTCCGGAGGGCGATCGGTCCGCCGACGCCCTCGATGCCCACCGACCGCCCGCGCCCACTCGGTGCGGCGTACCGACCAGCCGCCCGGAGCATAGCACGTGGGGAACGCCGTGCCGCCGCGCACGTACCGGACGACTGCCGCCGCGCGGCGACGGATCTCGTCCGCGAAGCAGGACCTGGCCCTCTACCGAGCGTCCGGGCGATCGATCACTTTTCGACGTGCGCCCGGAGGCGCGCGTGGAAGTCCCGCTCGCTGCCGCAGGCCAGCGCAACGGCGGCGACGACGCGGTCGGGCACGCCGTCCGGGATGCCGGCCGACAAGTCCTCCGAACAGGGGACGCCCCGTGCCCGCAGGACCTCGCGCGCCATCTTCACCAAGCCTTCGGCACGGCCTTTCGCTTCGCCTTCCGCCAGCCCCTCCGCGCGTCCTTCCGCCAGCCCCTCCGCGCGTCCTTCCGCCCGTCCCTCCGTCCGGCTCTGGTCCCGCAACGAATGCAGCAACGGGTCGTCGTCCGGCCCCGTGCCGTCCCGCTCGCCCAGCGTCCGGCCCAGGTGCTCCAGCACCGCGTGCGTCCAGCCCGACGGCTCCGCCTCGTTCATCGCCGTGTGGATGGCCGCCGCCCGCCAGCCGGGGAACGCCCGGCTCACCGGAGACTCGCGGTACGCGCCCTCCTCCAGAAGGTGAATCGTCAGCCCCGCCCGCCGACGCCGCGGGCGGCTCCGAGGGCGGCGCTCCGGGACCTCCACCCACAGTTCGGGGAAACCCCACGACTCGTACAGCCGCAGCTTTCCCCGCCGCACGTCCGTCGTGTGGTCCACCTCCAGCACCACGTCGGGGAACGGGTGCTCGCCCACCACCATCGCCGGGGAGCCCAGCAGGTCCACCTGCGACGGATACAGATAGACCACCTGATCCGCCTGCATCACGCGCCGCGGTTTTCCCTCCGCGTCGCGCACCAGCAGGTCCGTCGAACCGTAGCAGCGGATGGGCGACCCGCGCACCGCGGCGATGCGCTCGACCAGCCCGACCAGCCCCTCGGCGGGGCTTTCGTGGGCCGCGGTGGTCGAGCGGACCCGCCACGCGGTCTCCGTCTCGGCGTCCCACACTTCCAGCCGCCCCTCGTAGCGGCTGTACCCGCCGCGCGTCAGGGGAAACGCCTCGCAGCCGGCGAAATCCAGTTCGGACAGCGGCAGCATCGGCACGGCCGCCGGCGGCCCGGCTGGCTTGCGCTTCGCGGGCGCGACCGGTACGGGTGTCCAGGCGGTCCAGGAGTATGTGACGGCCATACGGCATTATAGCGCCCGCCAACCGTCGCCTGACGGCTCCGCTCGGCGCCCAACCGACCCGCTCCAGGGGTCCGCGCCGTTCTACGGCGCTGACTCCTAGCGGGTGCGGCCGAGCACCCAGTCGGCTATCTCGAACAGGCGGCCGCCGATCCCGGCGGCCCGCAGCGTCTCCTTGGCGTCGGCGATCGACCGCGCCGCGAGGCGGCGCGATTCCTCGACGCCGAACAGCGCCGGGTACGTCGGCTTGCCGGCGTCGGCGTCCTTGCCCGCCGTCTTGCCGATGTCCTCCTGCGCGCCCTCGACGTCGAGGACGTCGTCGACGATCTGGAACGCCAGGCCGAGGTGCCCCGCGTAGCGATCGACCGCGTCGGCGGCTTCGTCGGAAGCGCCGCCCATCAGCGCCCCGGCGACGGCGGCGGCGCGGATGAGGGCGCCGGTCTTGCGCTCGTGCATGACGCGAAGGCGCTCGGGATCGAAGACCGGGGAGGCCGCGCCGGCGGCGGAGAGGTCGATGACCTGTCCGCCCACCATGCCCTCGGCGCCGGCGGCGGCCGCGATGCGCTCCAGGGTCCGCAACCGGCGGAGGCGCAGACCCGCGGCGTCGGAGCTCGACCCGCGGGCCAGCACGCGGAACGCCTCGGTCAGCAGCGCGTCGCCGGCCAGGATCGCGATTCCCTCGCCGTAGACGACGTGGGCGGTCGGCCGCCCGCGGCGCAGGGTGTCGTCGTCCATGGCCGGCAGGTCGTCGTGGACCAGCGAGTAGGCGTGGATCAGCTCCACCGCGCACGCGGCCGGCAGCGCCGGACCGTCTTCGTCCTCCGCGCCGCCCGGGGTCACGCTGTCCGCGGCCGCCAGCGCGAGGAGCGGCCGCAGCCGCTTGCCGCCGGCGAACACGGTGTAGCGCATCGCGTCGGCGATCAACGGGGGGCAGGCCGGCGGCGACGGGAGCAGGCGGTCGAGCGCGGCGTCGACCGCGGCGCGCCGCCGGCGTGCGTAGCCGTCGAAGGCCGTCCTCTCCGCCGCGAGGTCAGAAGGGGACGTCATCGCCGCCCGGCCCCTCGTCTCCGCCGCCGCCCGCCGCCCCCTCGCCGGCCGGGGTCCCGGCGCCGGCGAGGTCGGCCGGCGCGGGGCGCGTACGCCCGCGCTCGGTGAGCAGTTCGACGCGGCGTTCGGCGTCCTCCAGGCGCGCGTGACAGAAGCGCGACAGCGCGATGCCGCGCTCGAAGCGCTCCAGCGAACGCTCCAGCGGGAGCTGTCCGTCCTCCAGGGTCTCGACGATCTTCTCCAGCTCGGCGAGGGCGGATTCGAAGTCCTTGACGTTCGGGTCGTCCATGGTCGCGTTCCTCGATGCTCTCGATGTCATTCGCGCGCCGTGACGTCGCACCGCAGGGCCCCCTCGTGCAGGGTCAGGCGCACGGAGCCGCCGACGGCGACGTCCGCCGCGCGGCGGACGATGGCCGTTCGATCGTGGTTCCAGCACACCGCGTACCCGCGCGCCAGGACGCCGAGCGGACTGAGCGACCCGAGCTTCGCCGCGGAGGTCTCGAGTCGCCGGCGGTCGGCGGCCCGGCGTTCGCGCATGGCGTCCGCCAGGCGCTCGGCGTCGTCCGTCAACCGCCGCCGGCGCGCGGCGAGGCCGTCGCCGGCCGCGCGCGCCTGGCGTTCCGCCGCGGCGGCGAGCCGGGTCCGGACGCGGGCCAGCCGGGAACCGACGTCGAGCGCCCCGAGCCGCAGCCGCAGGGCGGCCCGGCGCCGTTCGAGCCGGCCGACGTCCGCCCGCGCGCGCTCGGCGAGGCGGCGGGCCGCCTCGTCCACCCGGCGGCCGCGCAGGGCGAGCCGGGTCGGAAACGAAGCGAGGCCCGGGCGGTGGCTCGTGGTCTCGACGAGCGCCCGGCGCCGTTCGACGCCGGCGCGGACCGCCGCGCGGAGGCGGCCGGCGGCCCGGTCCACGCGCGCCGCCAGGTCGCTCCTGCGCGCCACGACCTGTTCCGCCGCGGCCGACGGGGTCGGCGCGCGCAGGTCGGCGACGAAATCGGCGATGGTGGTGTCGGTCTGGTGCCCCACGGCCGAGATCACCGGCACATCGAGCGCGGCGATCGTCCGGGCCAGTCCTTCGTCGTTGAACTCCCAGAGGTCCTCCAGCGAACCGCCGCCGCGCGCGAGGATCACGACGTCGACCCCGGGGACGCCGGCCATGCGCGCGAGCGCGCCGGCGATCTCCCGGGCCGCGCCCTCCCCCTGCACGCGGGTCGGACCGATGACGACGTGGACGTTCGGGAACCGGCGGTCGAGCACGTTCAGGACGTCGCGCAGCGCCGCGCCGTCGAGCGAAGTGACGACGCCGATCTTGCGCGGCAGCATCGGGAGCGGACGCTTGCGCGCCTCGTCGAACAGGCCCTCGTCCCCGAGCTTTCGGCGAAGCTGCTCGAACGCAAGCTGCCGCGCGCCGAGGCCGAACGGTTCGAGGTGCTCCGCCACGAGCTGGTACTCGCCCTTCGGCTCGTAGACGCCGATCCGGCCGCGGGCCACGACGCGCTGGCCGTCGGCCGGCTCGAACCGCAGACGACGGAACGCCGAGCGGAACATCACGCCCCGGATCCGGGCGTCGCCGCCCTTCAGCGTGAAGTAGAGGTGTCCGGTGTTCCAGCGGCGGCAGTTCGACAGCTCGCCTTCGACCCAGACGGCCGGGTACGCCGATTCGAGTTGCCGGCGGATGCGGGCCGTCAGTTCCGCGACCGTCAGCACCTGACGGCCCGGCCGCGCGCGCGGCGTCCGCGCCGTCTCGCCGAACGGCAGTCTCGTCACGGTTGCGGCTCCGTTCGCGGATCGAGGGCGTCGAGCTCGTCCGCGGCCAGATCCACCCGCGTGATCGCGCGGGCCCGCCCCGTCTCCGGGTCCGCGGCCACGATGACGGCGTTGATCCGCGGATTGCGCGTCGCCGTGTCGAACCTGGCCGGCAGGCCGTCGAGGAAGCGCTTCAGCGCCGGCCGCGGGTCGACGCCGATGATCGAATCGTGCGGGCCGGTCATGCCGACGTCGGTGATGTAGGCGGTGCCGTTCGGCAGGATGCGTTCGTCGGCCGTCTGCACGTGGGTGTGCGTGCCCGCCACGACCGTCGCTTCCCCGTCGAGATGCCAGCCCATCGCCTTCTTTTCCGAGGTCGCCTCGGCGTGGAAGTCGACGAAGACGATCCGCGCGCCGTGCTCGGCGCGGACCAGCCGGATCTGTTCCCGGACGACGTGGAACGGGTTGTCCAGCGGGTTCATGAAGATGCGGCCCATCACGTTCACCACCCCGACCGCGGCGCCGCCGCGCGTCCGCACGCTGCAACGGCCGCGGCCCGGCACGCCGGCCGGATAGTTGGCCGGCCGGAGCAGGCGCGGCTGATGCTCGATGTAGGCGAGCGCTTCCTTCTTGTCCCAGACGTGGTTGCCCGTGGTCATCACCTGCACGCCGTGGTCGAGGAGGCTCTCCGCGACCTCGCGGGTGACGCCCTTGCCGCCGGCGGCGTTCTCGACGTTGGCGATCACTAGGTCGATCCCGTGGCGGGCGACCAGACGGGGCACGGCGAGACGGGTGATCGCGCGGCCGGGCTTGCCGACGACGTCGCCGATGAAGAGCAGCGTGACCGGATCCGGCATCGGCGTGAATGATCGCACAGGTTGCCGGGCCGGGGGAGCGGATCGGCCGCCCGATCTCGACTCCGCGGCCGTTTTTGGCGTATCCTGACGTCATGGAAGAGGAACCCCGGGTTCCCGGAGAGGTCGCGGCGGAGGAGGACGCCGGGGAATCGGCGGCGGACGAGGCGCAGGCCGAGCGGGAGCCGGCCCCGCCCATCGAGAGCCGGTTCCTCTACGTCGACGTGGCCGCGCAGCGGGCCAAGCAGTTGCGGCGGGGCGCGTTGCCGAGACTCGAGGAGCTGGCCGGCGCCGCGGACGAGGACGAGCCGGTGACGGCGAACCGCAAGCTCGAGCGCATCGCGATGCGCGAAGTGGAACGGGGCAAGATCCAGTACGACGTGCCGGCGCCGGCGCGCAGGGAGTGACCGTGGCGACAGACGTGCAGTCGCTCGTCGGCGGGGCCGTTCAGACCCTGGTGGGGCTGGCCGTCTCCACCGGTTTCCTGCTTTCGCTCTTCATCGGCTTCCTGGTCGTCGCCGGATTCACGAAGTTCCGGAAGACGGGGCGCGAGTCGCTGGTCGTGCGCAACCTCGTCGACCGGATGGACGGCGAGCGGGTCCGCTACCTGCCGCCCGGGTCGCGGAGCGGTCCGGCGGACCAGTTGAAGACTCCCGAGCTGCTGGAGCAGGCGGCCGAATCGGCGGAGGCCGGGCAGGTTCCGGCGGCCGGGCAGTCCGCCGAGTCGTAGTCCGCCGATCCTCGTCTTGCGGCTCCGCTCGCCGGCGCCCCGGGAATCCGCGCCGACGTCCGCCGTCACCCTCCGGCGGGGACGTCCGGCGGAGGCCGGTTCACGCCGGTCGCGCGCTCGCAGGCGTCGGCCAGGCGCAGCAGCGTGGCTTCGTCGAAGGCCCGCCCCACCAACTGCAGGCCGACGGGCAGGCCGGCCGCGGTGAGGCCGGCGGGCACGCTGACGGCCGGCAGTCCGGTCAGGTTGGCGCTCACCGTGAAGACGTCGCCCAGATACATCGCCAGCGGATCCTGGAGATGCTCGCCCAGCCTGAAGGCCGGGGCGGGGGTGGTCGGCATGGCGACGACGTCGACCCCGGGTCCCGCGCCGGCGTCGAAGGCGCGGGCGTAGTCACGGCGAATCAGGCCGCGGACGCGCTGGGCGCGGCCGTAGTACGCGTCGTGGTAGCCGGCGCTGAGCGCGTAGGTGCCGAGCATGATCCGGCGTTTCACCTCCGCGCCGAAGCCCGCGTCGCGCGTCCGGTCGTACATGCGGGCGAGCGGCGAGCCTCCGTCGCCGCCGTCGTCCGCCGCCGCGCGGGAACCGTAGCGGACCCCGTCGTAGCGGGCGAGGTTCGAGCTGGCCTCCGCCGGGGCGATCAGGTAGTAGACCGGCACGGCGTATTCGGCGTGCGGCAGATCGACGTCCACCAGGACGGCTCCCGCCGCCTGCAGCGCGTCCAGGGCTCTTCGGCAGGCGTCGAGCACCTCGGCGTCGATGCCCGCGTCGGCGCGCTCCAGCAGGGCCCGCGGCACGCCCACGCGCAGCCCCGCCGCCTCCCCGGTCAACGCCGCCGCGTAGCCGGCCGCGGGCGCCCGCGCGGACGTCGCGTCGCGCGGGTCGTGCCCCGCCAGCGCCTCCAGGACGAGGGCCGCGTCGCGCACGGTCCGGGTCAGCGGCCCGATCTGGTCGAGCGACGAGGCGAAGGCCAGCAGTCCGTAGCGCGAGACGCGACCGTAGGTCGGCTTCAACCCGACGATCCCGCAGAACGCCGCCGGCTGGCGGATCGATCCGCCCGTGTCCGATCCGACGGCGGCCGCCGCCAGGCCGGCCGCGACGGCGGCCGCCGCGCCGCCGCTCGAACCGCCCGGCGTGCGCTCCGGATCCCAGGGGTTGCGGCTCGGTCCGTACGCGGAATGTTCGGTCGACGAGCCCATCGCGAACTCGTCGCAATTCGTCTTCCCGACGAGCACCGCGCCGGCTTCCCGCAGGCGGACCGTCACCGTGGCGTCGTACGGCGGCCGAAAGCCGGCGAGGATGCGCGAGGCGGCGGTGGTGGGCCGGCCCCGCGTGCAGATGACGTCCTTGAGCGCGATCGGCACGCCGAGAAGCGGCCGGCCGCGCCATTCGTCCCGGCGCCGGTCGATCTCGGCCGCCTCGGCCAGGGCCTCGTCGCGGAACACGGCGGTGAACGCGTTCCAGCGGCCCTGCCCCTCCGCGATGCGGTCGAGGCAGCTCCGGCAGACGTCGACCGCCGACCGGCGGCCGGCCCGCACGTCGTCCCGGATCGAGGCGGCGGTCTCCATTCCCGCCGGCCGCGGCGCGTCCGCCGTCACCCGAGCACTCGCGGCACGCGGAAGAACCCGCCGTCTTCCGCGGCGCCGGCGGCGACCCCGTCGGGCGCGTTCGCCAGCGTCGCTTCGCGGTCGAGCGACGGCCGCACCGAGTCCGGCCGCCGCGGGCAGTCGGCGCCGCCCGGAGGCCGGCCGGTGGCGCCGTCACCGGCGCCACCGGCGTCGACCGCCGCCAGCCGCTGCGCGTACTCCAGCACGTCGGCGAGCTGCGGCGTGAACAGGTCGACTTCTTCCGGGGTGAGGTCGAGATGCGCGAGCGCGGCGATGCGCTCCACGTCGGCGCGGGTGAGACGGTCCGGCATGCGCACGAACCCTACCACAGCCGCCCGGGGCGCGCGCCGCGGGGCGCCGCCGTCCGCCCGTCAGGGGGCGCGGCGTGCGCCGCCGGCTCCGTTCGAGGGCAGCCCGGCTTGCGCCGCGGGTCCGGGGTGGAGGATCATTGGCGGTCGACCGCGGCCACCCGAAGGTTTCCGTCCATGAGCAACAACTCGTTCGGCGCCCGTCAGTCCCTGCCCGCCGGCGACGGCACGACCGTCGACGTCTACAACCTGCGCGCGCTCGAAGCGTCGGGCTATCCCGGCGTCGGGCGCCTGCCGTACTCGCTGAAGATCCTCCTGGAGAACATGCTCCGCCGCGAGGACGGCCGCGCGGTGAAGGCGGACGACGTCGAGGCGCTGGCCCGCTGGGAGCCCGGCGTCGACCAGGAGATCGCGTTCATGCCGGCCCGCGTCCTGCTGCAGGACTTCACCGGGGTGCCGGCGGTGGCCGATCTGGCCGCGATGCGCGACGGCGTCGCGCGCCTAGGCGGAGACCCGGGCCTCGTCAACCCCTTGCAGCCGGCCGAGCTGGTCATCGACCACTCCGTGCAGGTCGATCACTTCGGGACCGCGGACGCCTTCGAGCTGAACGCGCGACTCGAGTTCTCGCGCAACCGCGAGCGGTACGCCTTCCTCAAGTGGGGCCAGGACGCGTTCCGCAACTTCAGGGTGGTGCCGCCCGACACCGGCATCGTCCACCAGGTCAACATCGAGCACCTCGCGCGGGTGGTGTGCCGCGACGCGTCGAACGGCCGCGCGGCGGCCTACCCGGACACGCTCGTCGGAACCGACTCGCACACGACCATGGTCAACGGCCTCGGGGTGGTCGGCTGGGGCGTCGGCGGCATCGAGGCCGAGGCGGCGATGCTCGGGCAGCCGATCTCGATGCTCGTCCCGGACGTGATCGGTTTCCGTCTGGTGGGCGAGCTGCCGGAGGGGACCACCGCGACCGACCTCGTGCTGACCATCACCGAGCGGCTGCGGCGGTTCGGCGTGGTGGGCAAGTTCGTCGAGTTCTTCGGGCCGGGACTGGGATCGCTGACCGTGGCCGACCGGGCGACCCTCGGCAACATGTCCCCGGAGTACGGCTCGACGGTGGCGATCTGTCCGATCGACGGCATGACGCTCGACTACCTCGCGCTCACCGGGCGCGATCGGAGTCAGGTGGACCTCGTCGAAGCGTACGCCAAGACGCAGGGCCTGTTCGCCTCGGACGCCGACGACCCGGCCTACACCGACGTGGTCGAGTTCGACCTGGCGGACGTGGAGCCCAGCATCGCGGGTCCGAAGCGCCCCCAGGACCGGGTGCCGCTGCGCCGGGCGAAGGCGGCGTTCGTCTCCGCGCTCCCGGACCTGGCGGCCGGGCGCGCGCGGGCGGCCGCGGACGGCGCGGCGGCGGGCGGACCGGCGGGCCGCGGGGACGGGACGGGGATCGAGGACGGCGCGGTGGTCATCGCCGCCGTCACGAGCTGCACGAACACGTCCAACCCCGGCGTCATGATCGCGGCCGGCCTGCTGGCGCGGAAGGCCGCGGCGCGGGGACTGCGGCCGAAGCCGTGGGTCAAGACCAGCCTGGCGCCGGGCTCGCCGGTCGTCACCGAGTACCTGCGGGCGGCCGGCCTGCTCGAGCCGTTGTCCGCGCTCGGCTTCGACCTGGTGGGGTACGGCTGCACCACCTGCATCGGCAACAGCGGCCCGCTGCCCGAGCCGGTGGCCGCGGCCGTCCGGGAGCGCGGCCTCGTGGTGACGTCGGTGCTGAGCGGCAACCGCAACTTCGAGGGCCGCGTCCAGCCGCTGGTCCGCGCCAACTACCTGGCCTCCCCGCCGCTGGTGATCGCCTACGCGCTGGCCGGCCGGATGACGGCCGACCTGACGGCCGAGCCGCTGGGCCGGGACGCCGACGGCGCCGACGTGCATCTCGCCGACGTCTGGCCTTCCGCCGCCGAGGTGCAGCAGGCGATGGCCTCGGCGGTCCGCACGGAGCAGTTCACCGACCGGTACGGGCAGGTCTTCGACGGCGACGATCGCTGGCGCGGGCTGCCGGCGCCGAGCGGCGACCGGTTCGACTGGACGGAGGATTCGACCTACGTGCGGCGCCCGCCGTTCTTCGAGACGCTCGCACCCGCGCCGGCCCCGCCGGCCGACGTCGCCGGGGCGCGCGTGCTCGCCCTGCTCGGCGACAGCGTCACCACCGACCACATCTCGCCGGCCGGGGCCATTCCGGCCGACGGCCCCGCCGGACGTTACCTGATCGCCCGCGGCGTGGAGCCGCGAGACTTCAACTCGTTCGGCAGCCGGCGCGGCAACCACGAGGTGATGATGCGCGGCACGTTCGCCAACGTCCGGCTGCGCAACCGGCTCGCCCCCGGCACCGAGGGCGGCTGGACGCGGCATCAGCCGGACGGCGGGCGGATGGCGATCTACGACGCGGCGATGCGCTACCGGGAGGAGGGCGTCCCGCTCGTCGTGCTGGCCGGAGCGGAGTACGGCTCCGGCTCCTCCCGCGACTGGGCCGCCAAGGGGACCCTGCTGCTCGGCGTGCGCGCGGTCCTCGCGAAGAGCTTCGAGCGCATCCACCGCAGCAACCTGGTCTTCATGGGCGTGCTGCCGCTGGTCTTCCGGGACGGCGACGACGCCGACAGCCTGGGCCTGACCGGGGAGGAGTCGTTCGACCTGACCGGCATCGCCGAGGGGCTGGTCCCGCGCGGCGACGTGCGGGTCCGGGCGGCCCGCGCCGACGGGACGGTCGTGGAGTTCGCGGTGACCGCGCGCATCGACACGCCGGACGAGCTCGACTACTACCGCCACGGCGGCATCCTGCCGTACGTGCTGCGGCGCCTCGCCGCGGCCCGGGACCGACGGGCGTGACGAAGACCACGACCGCGGCCCCCGCCCCCGATGGAGCGGTGCCGGCGCGGACCGAGTGGAACCTGGCCGAGATCTACGAGAGCCTCGACGCCTGGCGGGCGGACAAGGCGCGCCTGGAGGCGCGGGTCGCCGAACTCGCGCGCTTCAAGGGGCGGCTCGGCGAGAGCGCCGCGGTGCTGGCCGAGGCGCTCGACGCCGTCAGCGCGACGGAGAAGGACCTCGTCCGGCTCTACGTGTACGCGTTCCTCGCCGCCGACGAGGACCGGCGGGTGGCCGCGGCGCAGGAACGGCGCGGGGAGGCCGCGCTGCTGCTGGCCGCCTTCGAGGAGGCGGCCAGCTTCGTCGCGCCGGAGCTGCTGCGCGTCGGCTCGGCGGCCGTCGAGGGCTGCCTGGACGCCGAGCCGCGGCTGGCGCGGCACGCCTTCAACGTCCGTGACGTCCTGCGCCGGGAGCCGCATACGCTGTCCGAAGAGGCCGAGGCGGTCGTCGCGGGCACGGGCGCGATGCGGCAGGGGCCGGAGCGGGTGTTCGCCCTGCTGACGACCTCGGACATGCCGTTTCCGACCGTCACGCTTTCGACCGGCGAGCGGGTGCGGCTCGATCAGGCGGCCTACTCCCGGTGGCGCGCGTCAGGCGAGCGCGCCGACCGCAAGCTCGTCTTCGACGCGTTCTGGAAGACCTGGAGCGGCTACGCGGCGACGCTGGGCCAGACGCTGGACACGCACGTCCAGGCGCACGTGTTCGAGGCCCGCGCGCGGCGCTACGCCGGCGCCCTCGACGCGGCGCTGGCCGGACCCGCCGTTCCGGTCACCGTCTACCGCACGCTGGTCGCCGCGGCCAACCGCCACCTGCCGTCGCTGCACCGCTACCTCGGACTCCGCCGGCGCATGCTCGGCCTCGGCGAGCTGCGCTACTACGACCTGTATCCGCCGCTCGCCGCGTCGGACCGGTCCTTCGACCTCGAGGAGGCCATGGCCCTGGCCCTCGCCTCCGCCGAGCCGCTCGGCGACGAGTACGTGGGGCTGCTGCGCGACGGGCTGGCGGCCGGCTGGATGCACGTCCATCCGCGGCCCGGCAAGGCGCCCGGCGCGTACATGTACGGTTCGATCTACGACGGGCATCCCTACCTGCTGCTCAACTACAACGGACAGTACGACGACGTCACCACCCTGGTGCACGAGTGGGGCCACGCCCTGCACACGGTGCTGGCCAACCGGCACAATCCCTACGAGACGGCCGGCTACGTCACGTTCACGGCCGAGATCGCGTCCATCACCAACGAGATCCTGCTTCAGGAGCACCTGCTCTCGCTCGACCTCTCCGACCGCGAGCGCCTCTTTCATCTGGGGACGGCGCTGGAGGGCATCCGGGCCACGTTCTTCCGGCAGGTCCTGTTCGCCGAGTTCGAGCTGGAGATGCACGAGAGCGTCGAGCGGGGCGAGGCGCTGTCGGGGGAGAAGCTGAGCGCGCGCTACGAACGCCTCGTGCGCCGCTACCACGGCGCGGACGCCGGCGTGCTGGAGTACGACGCCGCCTACGCGGTGGAGTGGGCGTTCATCCCGCACTTCTACGGCAACTTCTACGTCTTCCAGTACGCCACGTCCATCGCCGGCGCGGCGCTGTTCGCCGAGCGGCTGCTGGGCGGCGAAGACCGGGCCCGCGAAGACTACCTGAACGTGCTGCGGGCCGGCGGATCGCGGTACGCCTGCGAGCTGCTCCGCGAGTGCGGCATCGACCTGGCCGACGCCGCGCCCTACGATGCGCTGATCGGGCGGATGGACCGCGTGATGGACGAGATCGAGACGATACTCGAGCGGCAGGCGGAGCAGGCGGAGTAGACTGCGGACGGATCCGGACGGTGCCGCCGCGGGAACGGACGTTCCGCCGGGCGGCGCCGCCGATGGAGGTGAACCATGAGTCGTCACGTGTTCGCGGTCCTGCCGGCCGTGCTGGCGCTGGCCGCGCTCGCGCCCGCGGCGGGCGCGCAGACCGGCGCGGCGGGCGAGGCGCCGCGCACCCCGTGGGGCGCCCCGGACCTGCAGGGGGTCTGGGACTTCCGCAGTCTCACCCCGATGGAGCGTCCCGAGGAACTGTCCGGCCGCGAGACGTTCACGGCGGAGCAGGCGGCCGAGTTCGCCGCCGAGACCATCCGGCGCCGCAGCCGCGACAACGACACCTCGGACCGCGTGGTGCCCTACAACGACTTCTGGTTCGACGAAGGGACCTCGGTCACCACCGAGCGGACGTCGCTGGTGGTCGATCCGGCGGACGGGCGGATACCCCCGCTGACGCCGGAGGCCGACGCCCGGCGGGAGGCGCTGGAGGCGGCGCGCGCCGGCGTGTCGAGCCACGAGCCGACGCCCGGCGGTTTCGTCGAGGACCTCGGCCCGGGCGGACTGCAGGTCCGCTGCATCCTGGGCTTCAACTCCGGCCCGCCGATGGCGCCGAGCGCCTACAACAACAACGTCCAGGTGTTCCAGACCGAGGACACCGTCGTGCTGTTCGCCGAGATGAACCACAAGGCCCGCATCGTCCCGCTGGACGGACGGGCGCGCCTCGACGCCGGCGTCCGGCAGTGGACCGGCGACTCGCGCGGCCGCTGGGAGGGCGACACCCTGGTCGTGGAGACCACGAACTTCCTGCGCGAGACGAACTTCCAGCGCGGGGCGACGACGGAGAACCTCACCCTCGTGGAGCGCCTCACCCGGGTCGACGCCGACACGCTGCGCTACGACGTCACCGTCGACGATCCCACGGTGTGGACGCGGCCCTGGACCTACTCGGTGCCGATGCGGAAGAACCCGGAGCCGGTCTACGAGTACGCCTGTCACGAGGGGAACTACGGCCTGTACAACATCCTGGCCGGCGCGGTTGCGGAGGGCTCGCGCCAGGAGTGATGCGGGGGGCGATACGGTCGCTGGCGGTGAACGCGCTGCTGCTGCGCGAGCGCTGGGAGAGCGGGGTCGCCTACAACCCGCTGTCGGCGGCGACGGCGCAGGACCCCTACCCGGCCTACGCGAAGCTGCGCGCCCGCGACCCCGTGCACCGCAGCCGGTTGTTGCAGGCGTGGGTGTTCACCCGCTACGCGGACGTGGACGCCGTCCTCCGCGACCACCGGCGCTTCTCCAGCGACCCCCGCAAGCGCGCCGCATCCGGCCTCTCGCGGGCCAGCCTGCCGCGCGCGGAAGAGCCGAGCATGCTCTTCCTCGACCCGCCCGACCACACGCGCCTGCGCGCCCTCGTCAACCAGGCGTTCACCCCGCGGGCGGTCGCCGCCCTCGAACCCCGCGTCCGCGCCGTCATGACCGGGCTGATCGATGCGGTCGACGACCCCTCGGCCTTCGACCTCATGGAGGCGGTGGCCAGGCCGCTGCCGGTGATCGTCATCGCCGAGATGCTCGGCATCCCGCCGGAGGACCGCGCGCGGTTCGCGGTGTGGTCCGACCAGCGCGCCCGCATCCTGGAGCCGACGCTGACCGCCGGGGAGCGGGAGACGGCCGCGGCGGCGATGCGGGCGCTCGACGACTACCTCGCGCCGATCATCAGCGCGCGGCGGACCGACCCCCAGGACGACGTCGTCAGCGCTCTCGCGCAGGCGGAGGATGAAGGCGACCGGCTGACCGAGCGCGAAGTGCTCGTCATGCTGCGCCTGCTGCTGGTGGCCGGCAACGAGACCACCACCAACCTCGTCGGGAACGGCATGCTGGCCCTCCTGCGCCATCCCGATCAACTGGCGGCGCTGCGGAGCGACCCCGCGCTGATCCCCTCCGCCGTCGAGGAGCTGTTGCGCTTCGATTCGCCGGTGCAGGTGGACGTGCGCAACGCGCTCGACGACTGCGACGTGAACGGTTTTCCGCTCCGGCGCGGCGACGCCGTGGTCACGCTGCTCGGCGCCGCCAACCGCGACCCCGGCCGGTTCCCGGACCCCGACCGGCTCGACGTCGGCCGCCGCGAGCGGAACCACCTGGCGTTCGGCCGCGGCATCCACCACTGCCTCGGGGCGCCGCTGGCCCGCCTGGAAGGCCGCGTGGTGCTCGAGACCCTGATCGAGCGCTTCGGGTCGTTGCGGCTGCTCGACGACCGCCCGGCGTTCCGCAACAGCGTCGTGCTGCGCGGCCTCCACGCCCTGCCGGTCTCCGCCGCGCCCGGATAGAGCGCCGCGCGGCGTCCGCCGCCGCCCCGCCGGTCTGATACCATCGACCCGCGCGTCCGGCTTCGAGCATGTCCACCGTCTCCCTTCTCGACGAAGCGCTCGACGCCTGGGCCGACGCCCGGCGCGGGGTCATCGCGGAGGTCCGTTGCGTCCCGGCCGGCCGGATCGGGTTCCGTCCCGGTTCCGGCGCCCGCTCCATTGCAGAACTCGTGCAGCACGTCGTCGACACCGCGTCGATGTGGTGCGGCGAGCTCTCGAACCCCGCCGGCGACTTCACCCGCCGGGACTTCCCCGCCTTCCTGCGCGAGTACGGCACGCCCGAGGCCGCGCGCCCGGGCGACCGGGCGGGCCTCGTGCGCCTGCTGCGGAGCACCCACGCCCGCGGCGCGCGCCGGCTCCGCGAGACCGGCGAGGTCGGCATGCTGCAGACGATCCGGCGCTTCGACGGAGCGCTCTGGACCCGCCTCGCCTGGCTGCAGCACGGCGTCGCCCACGAGGAGTACCACCGCGGCCAGCTCGCCCTCTGCGTGCGGCTGCTGGGCAAGACGCCGGCGCTGACGAAGCGGATCCAGGACGGCTGACGCGCGTGGACGGAAGCGGGCGTCAACCGGCGTTGCGCCGGCGCCCACCCGCTTCCGTACCCGCGGCGGCCCCTTTTCCGGCGGTCGCGGCCGTGTCCGGCCGGACGGAGGACCGCCGGGGCGCGCGACGCGTGACAACCGGGGTTGCCGCCTCGACGCGGCCCGGCGCGCCGGCCGTCTCTATCGCCCACCTGCCCGCGGAACGACAACCGGGGTTGCCGCTTCGACGCGGCCCGTTCCCGCGGACCGGCCGTCTCTTCGCCCGCCTGCCCCCACGGAACGACAACCGGGGTTGCCGCCTCGACGCGGCCCGGTCCGCGCCGCTCCCGCCGGAACGGGCGGCAGCCGCGGCCGCATGCCCGGAAACCGCGGTTTCCTTTCCCGTTCCTTGCGCCGGCGCTTCGTGGCACGGGTACTGCACCTGGACGGGCATGACCTTCGAAGGAGGCTTCATGAAGAAACTGCTCGTCGTCTGTCTCGTGACCGTCTTCGCCGGCGCGTGCCGGGAGGACGCCGGCCGACGAACCGTCGCGCTCTCGCTCCTGCCGGCGTTCCGGAGCGCGGCCCCCGCCGCGCCGCCGCCCGCGGGCCGCGTGCGGGAGGCGGCGGCCCGGGGCGCTTCGCGCGGCGCCCAGGACGCAGCCGACGATCCCGGCGCGAACGACGCCGCCCGCCGGCCGGGAGAGTCCGTCGAAGCGTTCGTGAGCCGGCTCGTCTCCGAAATGCAGCCCTGCTCCCGGTCCACGCACCTGATTCGAGGAACGCGGTTCGAGGCGTGCGGCGTCCGCCGGTCGGGGTACGGGTACGGCATGCTCTACCGGCCGGAGGCCGTCGCGGTCGACGGCGCGGACACCGTGACCGTCTACGTCTGCCACGACGCGATGACCCATCTCGCGTGCCGCGAAGGCGCGCTCGAGCGCGATCGGACGACGCACGTCGCCGTGCGCGTGGACGGGCCGGCGGTCGGGCCGTACTGGCGGCATGCGCACGTGCGCTGGTCCGACGACCCGTGCGGGACGTGCCGGCCGGCTCCCCCGGCGGCGCCGGCCGCGCGAACGTACGGCAGTTGCGCGGAGTTGCGGCGGGACTGGAGCGGCGGGATCCGTTCCGACCCCGATTCCTGGGAGCCGTACCCGTACCCGGCCTCGTGGACGTCGGCGGAGAGGGAGACCTACCTTCTCAACGTGGCGGAGCACGGCGAAGGCGGCGGAGAGACGGACTACGCGCATCCGCTCGATTCGAACGAGGACGGCACGTTCTGTGACGCCGGCGACAGCGCCGACCCGCTGTCGCCCGGCCCGCCGCCCGCGCCCGCGGACCACGGCTCGTGTTCCGCGCTCCTCGCCGTCTGGAACGCCGGCGTCCGCCACGACGTTTCCGACTGGGACGCCTACCCGTACCCCGATCTGGATTCGTGGTGGGCGGCCGAGGAAGCGGCCTACGCCCGCAACGAAGACCTGGACGACGACGGCGGCCCCGGCGCCGGCGACGGTCACGCGTGCGGGCCGGGCGACACCGGCGTCGACACGGAGTCCGCGCCGTAGAGCGGCGCGGACTCCTGGAGCGGTCAGGTTGGCGCCAGGTGGAGCCGCAAGGCGACGCTTGGTGGGCGCTGGCGCGGGCCGGGGCCGGCGCCGGCTTGACACGCTCCGGCCGCGCGGCTACAACAACCTCCGTGCGGAACGATTCCCCCGACGTCGCCTCTTCGTCGCCGCCGCCCGGCCGCGCGCCGTTGCGGCTGGACGGCGTACTGCCGCCCATTCCGACGCCCTTCCGGGACGGCCGGCTCGACGCCGCGGCGATGACGTCCAACGTCCGGCGCTGGATGGCGACCCGCGTCCGCGGCGTCGTCGTGCTCGGCTCCAACGGCGAGGCGCCGCTGATCGACGAGGCGGAGTCGGACGCGGCCGTCGCCGCCGCGCGCGAGGCGGTCCCCGCCGGCCGGCTCTGTCTCGCCGGGACCGGCCGCGAGTCGACCGCCGCGGCCGTCCGCGCCTCGAAGCGGGCGGCCGGCCTGGGCGCCGACGCGGTGCTGGTGCGGACCCCGTCCTATTTCAAGCCGCTGCTGACCTCCGACGCGTTCGTGGCGCACTACACGGCGGTCGCCGACGCGTCGCCGGTCCCGGTGGTGCTCTACAACTACACGGCGCTGACCGGCGTCACGCTGGGCGTGGACGCCGTCGCGCGGCTGGCCGAGCATCCGAACGTCGCCGGCCTGAAGGAGTCGGGGAGCGACCTGCGGCTGCTGGCCGCGCTCATCGACGCCACGCCCGGCGATTTCGCGGTGATGGCGGGCTCCGCCCCGGTCTTCTACGCCAGTCTGCTGATGGGCGCGGCCGGCGGCATCCTGGCGCTGGCCTCCGTCGCGCCGGACCCGTGCGTCGAGCTGTACGACCTGGTGCGCGCCGGCCGCCTCGCCGAGGCCCGCGATCTGCAGCGGCGGCTGACGCCGCTCGCGGGTCTGGTGACGTCGAAGTACGGGGTGCCGGGTCTGAAGGCGGCGGTCTCGCTGCTCGGGTTCACCGGCGGCGACCCCCGCCCCCCGCTCCGCCCCGCCCCCGACGCGGCCGTCGACGAGATACGCCGGGCGCTGGACCGCCTGCCCGCGCCGGTGGGCTGATCGGCCGGCGCGGAGGCAGCCGATGGCGAAGCGGACGGCCGGCGGCGTCGTGGCCGAAGTGCGTTTCGCGGCGCGCATGCTCCGCCGTCACCCCGGGTCCACGCTTGCGGCGGCGGTCGGCCGCGAGATGACGTTCCGCCTGCCGCCGCTGGCCGGGCTGACGTCGAATCCGCGCGTCGTCGGCATCGTTTCGGACGTCCGCTTCCACGGCCTCGACGCCCCGCCGACGGCGGCGCTCTACGTGCCGTGGCGGGTGCGCGCCACCGGCGTCGGCTTCCTGGTCCGATCGAACGCCGCGGGGAGCGATCTCGCCGCGGCGTTGCGGGACGTCGCCCGGGCGCCGGCGCGCATCGCTTCGCCGGAGGGACTCTCCGTGCTACGCTGGAACGAGTGCGGACGGCGCGCGGAGTCCGTGCCGCGCGCCGTCCGCGGCGCTTCGCGGAGGTTGACGACATGCTTCTTCCACGGCGCGGCACACCCTGCGTTGCGGCCGGTTCCCGTTCGGCGAACCGCCTCGGCTCCGGTCCCGCCCGGCTGCTCGCCGCGGCGCTGCTCGCCGCCGCCGCCGCGGCCTGCGCCAAGAACCCGGTCACCGGAAACCGCGAGTTCGTCTTCATGAGCGAGTCGCAGGAGGCCGAACTCGGACGGCAGGCCGACGCGCAGATCCGCGGCGAGATGGGCGTCTACGACGACGACGCCCTGCAGGAGTACGTCGCGGCGATCGGCGCCCGGCTGGCCGCGGCGTCGCACCGTCCGGACCTGCCGTGGCGCTTCGTGGTGATCGACTCGCCGGTGGTCAACGCGTTCGCCGTGCCCGGGGGATACGTCTATCTGACGCGCGGCCTGCTGGCGTACCTGAACGACGAGGCGGAGCTGGCGGGGGTGCTGGGACACGAGATCGGCCACGTGACCGCGCGGCATTCGGTGCAGGCCTACAGCCGCGCCGCGGGCGCGCAGATGGGGCTGCTGCTCGGGCAGATCTTCGTGCCGGCGATGCGCCCGCGCTACGGGGCGCCCGGCCTGGGCGACGCCGCCGGCCAGGGCCTGGGGTTGCTGTTCCTGAAGTTCGGGCGCGACGACGAACGGCAGGCGGACCGCCTGGGGGCCGAGTACGCGGCCGCCTCCGGCTGGGACCCGCACGGCGTCGGCGACATGCTGACGACGCTGGGGCGCATCGCGGACACCACGGACCGCCGCGGGACCCCCAACTGGCTGGCGACGCATCCGGAGCCGGCCGACCGGGTGGCCGGCGTCGCCGGCACGGTCGAAGCGCTGCTCGCGGAGACCGCGGACCGCTCCGCCCTGCGGGTCGACCGCGCGGGATACCTGGCCCGCATCGAAGGGCTCGTCCACGGCGACAACCCCGAGCAGGGCGTCGTCCGCGGCCGGGAGTTCCTGCACCCGGCGCTGCGCTTCGCCCTCGAGTTTCCGGCCGGCTGGGAGGTGCGCAACGGCGCCGAGATGGTGGTGGCGCGCGAACCCGGCCAGGAGCGCTACGTGCTGCTGCGCATCGTGCAGGAGAACGGCTCCGGCCTCCAGCGGATCGCCGAACGCGAGATGAGCGGCGCCGGTTTCGTGGAGACGCAGGGGACGGCGGCCGAGATCGACGGTCTCGACGCCTGGATCGGGACCTGGACCCGGGACGTCCGCGGCGTGGGCCCGATGATCGCGCGCGTCGCCTTCGTGCGCTCCGGTTCCGCGGTCTATCTGCTCGGCGGCTTCGCCGACGCGGACGGCTACCGGCTCGTCGAGCGCGACGTGCACGACAGCATCCATTCCTTCCGGCGGTTGAGCCGCGTCGAGGCGGACGGGATCCGGCCCAACCGGGTCGCCGTCCACCGCGTCGGGCGCGGCGAAACCTGGCAGAGCATCGCCCAGCGCGCGGGCGCCGGGATCGTGCCGGCCGCCACGCTCGCGGTCATGAACGGCTATCCGGTGAACGAGCAGCCGTTGCCCGGCGACGCCGTCAAGATCGTCCGGCCGGGCCAGGGCCAGGAATCTGCGCCGTAGAACGGCGCGGACTCCCGCGGGCCCGGTTGGCGCCGAGCGGAGCCGTCAGGCGACGATTGGCGGGCGGAGTCTGCGCCGTAGAACGGCGCGGGCGCCGGGACGCCGCGTCGGTGACCGGTTCCGGGCGCGGACGAAGCGGCCGACCCGCGCGCTACAATACCCGCCATGGGCCGTCGACGGGCGCTTGCCGTTGCGCCGGGCGTCGCGCTGTTGGCCGCGGTTTCGGCTTCCGCCGCGGCGCAGGAGCACCCGGGCGCCGAGCCCTACCGGCAGGTGTGTCTGCTCTGCCACGGGCCGGCCGGCCGCGGCGACGCCGCGCCGGCGCTGGTGCCCTTCGGCTTCGACGCCGAGCACGTGCTGACCGTCGTGCGCGAGGGCTACGGCCAGATGCCGCCCCTCTCGCGGCGCGAGATCGACGACGACGCGGTGCGGCGGGTGGCGGGCTATCTGGAGGCGCTGACCGCGGCCGGGACCGGGGACGGCGCCGGGGGGCGATGCGCGGTGAGCGGGTGGGAAATCGGCCGGTTCGATGCGCCCCGGGCGGATGCGCGCCGTCAACGGGGCGATGCGCGGTGAACGGGGCGGGGAATCGGCCGGTGGCCGGCCCGCCCTGACGGCCGGGCGTTGACGGCCGCGGCCGGCGGGTGCATGATCGGCGTCGAGTCCCGGAAACCTGAAACGCGTCGGCGCGCGGCGAGGAGGATGCGATGAACCGTCGAGGCTTCGCTGTCGTGTACACGGTGGCCATAGTCGCGGCGCTGGCCCTGCCGGCCGCCGCCGGGGGCCAGGACGGGCCGGAGCCGCCGCGCACGGCGTGGGGCGATCCGGACCTGCAGGGCATCTGGAACAACGCCACCCTGACGCCGTTCCAGCGGGCCGCGGAGAGGGCCGGCCAGGAGTTCTTCACCGAGGAGGAGGCGGCCGCCCTCGAGCGGCGGACCGCCGACCGCAACGCCGAGCTGTGGGAGGCGCCGGCGCGCCGCACCGAGGCGGGGGGCAGCGTCGGGGCCTACAACAACTTCTGGATGGAGCGGGGGACGAGCGTGGCGCCCACGCGGCGCACGTCCATCGTCATCGATCCGCCCGACGGCCGGCTGCCCGAGGTCACCGGGCGGGTGGCCGCGTGGCTCGCCTCGCCGGAGGCGGAGCACCGGGCGCGCGTGCGCCGCGGCGACCTGCCGGCGGCCAGCTACGAGCAGCTCGACCTCGGGGACCGCTGCATCTGGTACCGCGGGATCCCGTCGTTCCCCACCGGCTACAACAACAACTACCACGTCGTGCAGAACCCCGACTTCGTCGCGATCCTGCAGGAGCACATCCACGACGTGCGGTTCATCCCCCTCGACGGACGCCCGCACGTCTCCGACGGCATCCGGCAGTACGGCGGCGATTCGCGCGGCCGCTGGGAGGGGGACACCCTGGTCGTCGAGACCACCCGCTTCAACGATCGGGCGTTCATCCGCAACTTCAACAACGTCGAGCTCAGCGAGGAGCTGCACGTCGTGGAGCGCTTCACCCGCGTCGCGCCCGACGTCCTCGACTACGAGTTCACGGTCACCGATCCGCGGACCTGGACCCGCCCCTGGCGGGGTTCGCTGCCGATGTCGCGCAGCGAGGGGCCGATGTTCGAGTACGCCTGCCACGAAGGCAACTACGGACTGACGAACATCCTGGCCGGGTCCCGGGCCGAGGAGGCCGCCGCCGCGGCGAAGAGGGAGCGGTGACCGCCATGCGGATCGCCCTGCGCCGTCTCGCCGCCGCCGCTTCCGCCGGCCTCCTCGTCCTCTCCGCCGCGGCTCCGGCCGCCGCCCAGCCGGAGGGCTGGACGCGGCCGTTCCCCGGCCACCGGGTGATCGGCAACCTCTACGCGGTGGGCACGTACGACCTCGCCGTGTTCCTCGTCACGTCGGACGAGGGGCACTTCCTGATCAACACCGGACTCGAAGATTCGATCCCGCTGATCCGCGAGAACGTCGAATCGCTCGGCTTCCGGCTCGAGGACGTCAAGGTCCTGCTGCAGATGCAGGCGCACTGGGACCACACCGCCGCCCTGGCGCAGATCAAGGAGGCGGTCGGGGCCGAGATGTGGGCCACGGCCGGGGACGCGCCGGTGCTCGAGGACGGCGGATTCAGCGACCCGCACTTCGGCGGCCGGCAGTCGTTCCGGCCGGTGTCGGTGGACCGCGTCATCGAGGACGGCGAGGTGCTGGCGCTCGGCGGCGCGCGGCTGACCGTGATGGCGAGTCCGGGACACACGGCCGGCAGCTCCAGCTACCTGATGACGGTGACCGAGGGCGGCCGCGAATACAACGTCGTCATCGCCAACATGGGCACCATCAACCCCGGCAAGCGGCTGGTCGTCGATCCCACCTATCCCGGCGTGGCCGACGACTTCGCCGAGACGTTCCGCCGGCAGAAGGCGCTGGACGTCGACGTCTGGGTGGCCGCCCACGGCGGGCAGTACGGCCTGCACGACAAGTACGAGCCGGGGCAGGAGTACAGCCCGGACACGTTCGTCGACCCGGAGGGCTTCCGCGCCGCGGTGGAGCGGCTGGAGAACCTCTATCTGGCGCAGATCGAGTCCGAGCGGCAGTGACCGGCGGGGCGCGCGCCGAGCCGTGGCGGCGTTCGCGCGGCGCCGACGGCCCCCGGCGTCCGCGCCCGCCCGCGGCGTGGACTCCCTACCGTGACACGACCAGCAACACGCCCGCCACGACCAGGGCGGAGCAGCCCAGCGACCAGAGCGTCAGCGTCTCGCCGGCGAGCAGGTAGCCGAGGAAGAGCGCGATGACCGGGTTGACGTAGGCGTAGGTGGCCGCCTTGGCCGGCGTCGACGCCTTCAGCAGCCACAGGTAGCAGCCGTAGGCCACCGATCCGAGCGCCGCGACGTAGACCCACGCCCCGAAGGCGGCGGGGGAGACGGTGGACCAGTCGAGCCGCGTCAGCTCGCCGGACGCCGCCGACAGGAGCATCAGAACGGCGCCGCCGCCCAGCATCTGCATGCCCGCCGACAGCCAGTGCGACGCCGGCTGCGGGGCGTAGCGCGAATAGACCGAGCCGGCCGCCCACAGCAGGCTGGCCCCCACGATGGTTCCCGCGCCGGTCAAGTCGAGGGTGCGCGCGCCGGCGAGGTCCGTCGGGTCGACGAGCAGCGCGACCCCGGCGAACCCCAGCGCCAGCCCGAAGCCGACGCGCCCGGGCGGGCGGGCGCCGCCGGGCCGCAGCCAGTCGATCAGCGCCACCCAGAACGGCACCATCGAGACCAGCAGCGCGCCGATCCCGGACGGGACCCGCTGCAGCGCCCAGCTCACCCCGCCGTTGCCGCCGGCCGCCATCAGCAGGCCGACGAGCCCCGTGGTCAGCCAGTCGCGCGCGGCCGGCCGCGCGGCGCCGCGGCGCGCCGCCCAGGCCACGAAGACCGCCCCGGCGCCGAGGAAGCGCCCGCCCGCCATCAGGAACGGCGGGATCTCGGCCACGCCCCAACGGATGGCCAGGTAGGTCGAACCCCAGATGAGGTAGACGGCCGCGAAGGCCGCCGCGAGGGAGACGCGGGAGGGGCGGGGCATGAGACCGGGCCGTGAATGCGCGGCGAACGAAACCGGGAAATCCGGCGGCGGGCCGCGAAGGCCGGCGGCGGCGTTTCGGCGGAGCGGGACGTGCCCGGGTCGCCGGGCCGCCCGCCGAAGGCGCCGTCGCGGCGGGCCGGGCGCCGCGCTTCGAGCGTATAGTAAACGTGGCGGCGCCGACGGGGGAGCCGGGGGAGCCGCCCGGAACGGCATGAGACGAGTCGCGGTCGTCACCGGCGCCTCGAGCGGCATCGGGCGGGCGCTGGCCCTCGAGCTGGCCCGGGACGGGTACGACGTCGGACTGACCGCCCGCCGCCGGGACCGGCTGGAGAGCCTGGCCGCCGCCGTCCGGGCCGCCGGGGCCCGGGCCGAGTGCGTGGCCGCCGACGCCGCGCGGCGCGGCGAGACCCACCATGCGATGCGCACGCTCGCGGAGCGGCTGGGACCCGTCGACCTGCTGGTGGCCAACGCGGGCGTCTCGCTCGGCACCGACGCTCTGGCGCCCGACGCGGACGCGCTGGAGGCCGAGTTCCGCGTCAACCTCCTCGGCGCGTTCCACGCCATCGAGGCGGTCGTCCCTTCCATGCGGGAGCGGCGGGCCGGCCACGTGGTCGCCGTCTCGAGTCTCGCCGGCTACCGCGGACTGCCCGGCGCGGCCGGGTACTGCGCCACGAAGGCCGCCCTCACGCGGCTGATCGAGGGCCTGCGGCCGGACTGGGCGCTGGCCGGCATCCGGGCCACGATCGTCCATCCGGGCTACGTGCGCTCGGAGATGACGGACCGCAACCGCTTCCGCATGCCGTTCCTGATGGACACCGATCGCGCCGCCCGGCTGATCGCCCGCGCCATCCGCCGCCGGAAGAAGGTCTGCGAGTTCCCGTGGCGGACGGCGGTCCTCGTGCGCTGGGTGGTGCGCCGCCTGCCGGATCGGCTGCTGGTGAGCAGGGTCCGCGCCGACAAGCAGCGCGCCCGGCTCTGACGCCGCCGCCGGCGGGCCGGCCCTGTTCGCCGCCGCCGGCGGGCGCCCGCCGCGAAGGCGGCCGTTCCCGCCCTGCGCCGGCCGGCCGAGACGGGGCCGCTATCGCTCTTCGAGCAGCTCGCGCAGCCGGAGGACCGTCCGGTGGTTGCGGACCGTGAGGCGCTGGTAGACGGGGGCGGCGGCCAGCTTCATCCAGGCCGCGCGGGTCTGGTGCTCCCGGGAGATCGACCAGAAGATCACGCCGGGTCCGGTGGCGATCGTTTCGGCATCCGGCCGGGGCGCGGGCAGTTGCGCGACGGCCCGCTCCGGGGTGACGCCGCGCAGCGTGAACGCCGCGTTGTGCTTGCGGCCGTCGTCGCGGCCCCAGGCGTCCGGGGCCGCCGCGAGCGCGGCCCGGTAGCGCGCGCGGGTGAAGACGACGGCCCGGACCGGGTTCCCGAGCCGCTCCGACAGCCGCGCCTCGATCGCGCGGGTGAGCGCCGCGGCGCGCGTCTCGCGGGAGCGGAACAGCACGTTGCCGCTCTGGATGTAGCTCGTGACGCCGTCGAAACCGAGGTCCTCGAAGCAGCGGATCAGGTCGTCCCTGCCGATGACGTTCCGTCCGCCGACGTTGAGGCCGCGCAGCAGCGCCAGCAACCGCGGTGCGTTCTTCGGCATCGTCGTCCGCCGCCGGTCGCCGCCGCGGGAACCCGCCGTTCCCCGACCGCGGCCGCGAACACGGCCGGGGGGCGCTTCAGTCCGAACGCGGTTCCGGGGCTTCCCGCGGACCGCGCCGCGGGCGAAGGCCGCGGAACCGTTTCAAGCGCAGCGCCGGCAACCTGGTCAGACGCTGGTTCACCGGATCGATTTCGATGCCCGCCGACTCCAGGGCCGTCACGCCGAGCAGCGGTTCGGCGTCGTCGTCTCCCATGACGATGCGCCCGGCCGTGAAGTCCCCCATGAACTCGACGTCGCCGGTCGTCACGTCCATCGTCACCTCGCGGCCGTCCGCCGTTTCGTACACGCGCCGGCCCCTGGCCTCGAGACCGATGGCTTCGAGATGCCGCCGCGGCACGAGCGAGTCGGTCGCTCCCGTGTCGACCAGGAACAGTCCTTCCCAGCTTCTCGACCGGTCGGCCGGATTGCGGATGGTGACGGTCACGTGCGTGGCGCCCATCGTGGTGCTCCTCGTCGGTTCCGGGGACGGGCCGGCCGCCCGCGGCCTGTATTCCGCCCCGGTTCCCGTCAGTGTACACCGCGGTCCGCGCGGCGCCGGGCCGCCCGCGTGGACCAATCCGTTCCGGCACGACCAGGTTCCCCGGTCCGCGCGGCGCCGGGCCGCCCGGGCCGCCCTCCGAAGAAAAGCGGTGGCCGCCGCGGCGCCGCGAAAGGTACGATGGCTCCCGACACCACGGAGGGCGCGATGCATCGAGGACCGTACGGCCGGCGGGTGAACGGTTGGGCGTGGGGAATCCCGGCGTGCGCGGCGGCGCTGCTGGTTGCGGCGCCTCTCGCCGCGCGGGCCCAGCTCGCGTCGGCGGCGTACGCCGCGGAGGAGGCCGCCGCGGGCCGCGCGCTCTACGACCGGGCGTGCGCGGCGTGCCACATGCCGAACCTGAGCGGATCGTTCGAGGCGCCGGAGCTGGCCGGCCCGACGTTCCGCGGCGCGTGGGGCGGCCGGCCGGTCGAGGACCTGCTGGAGCTCGTCCGCGTGACCATGCCGCCGGGGGGCGGCGGATCCCTGGCGCCGGAGGAGTACGCCGCCATAGTCGCCTACGTCCTGCGGCGGAACGGCTTCGCGCCCGGCGCCGCCGCGCCCGGCGGGGCCGGCGCCCCCGCGGCGGGGGCGGCGTCCACCGGGCTGCCGATGCCGGCCGCCGCGGCGGCCGGACTGCCGGGCGGCACGCGCACGCTCCGTCCGGTCCCCGAGCGGCCCCCGGTCACCGACGCGATGCTGCGGGACCCCGACCCGGAGGACTGGCTGATCTACCGCCGCACCTGGAACGGCTGGGGGCACAGCCCCCTCGACCGGATCGACCGCGACAACGTCGGCGGGCTGCAGTTGGCGTGGGTCTGGGCGATGGGCGACGGGCGCAACCAGCCGACGCCGCTCGTCTACGCCGGCGTCCTGTACCTGGCCGGTCCGGGCAACGTGGTGCAGGCGCTCGACGCCGCCGACGGGACGCTGCTGTGGGAGTACCGCCGGCCGCTCCCGGAGGCGCTGCGCGGGGCGAACAGCCGCAACCTCGCCATCCACGGCGACCGGATCTTCCTGGCCTCGCGCGACGCCCACCTCGTGGCGCTCGACGCCCGCACCGGCGCGCTGGTCTGGGAGACCCGCCTGGCCGACCACGACGACGGCTACTCGAACTCCAGCGGGCCGATCGTCGCCGGCGGGCGGGTCTTCAACGGGATCAACGGCTGCTCGCGGTTCATGCCCGACAGCTGCTTCATCACCGCGCACGACGCGGCCACCGGCGAAGAGCTGTGGCGCCGTCTGACCATCGCCGCGCCCGGCGAGCCCGGCGGCGACACGTGGGGCGACCTGCCGCTGGCCCTGCGCGGCGGCGGCGACTCGTGGATCCCCGGCAGCTTCGACCCGGACCTGGACCTGCTCTACTGGCCGGTCGCGCAGGCCAAGCCCTGGGTGCCGGCGAGCCGCGGGCTGACGGTCCACGACCCGGCGCTGTACACGAACTCGACCCTGGCCCTCGACCCCGCCGACGGCTCGATCCGCTGGTTCCGGCAGCACGTGCCGGGCGAGGCGCTCGACCTCGACGAGGGGTTCGAGCAGGTGCTCGTCGACAGCGGCGGACGCAAGGCGCTGTTCACCATCGGCAAGCACGGCATCCTGTGGAAGATCGACCGCGAGACCGGCGAGTACCTCGGACACGCCGAGACCGTCTTCCAGAACGTGTTCGACCGCATCGACCCGGAGACCGGCGCGGTGACCTACCGGCAGGACGTCGCCGACGCCGGCGTCGGCGACTGGGTCTCGGTCTGTCCGAGCACCGCCGGCGGCCACAACTGGCACGCGACCGGCTACAGCCCGGAGACGCGCCTGCTGATCATTCCGCTGAGCCAGAGCTGCCTGGAGATCGCCGGCCGCGAGGTGGCGCTGGAGATCGGCTCGGGCGGCTCGCAGGCCGACCGGACCTGGTTCGAGATGCCGGGCACGGACGGCGCCCTGGGCAGACTGGCGGCCTGGGACGTCGACACCCTGGAGGAGCGCTGGAGCATCGAGCAGCGCGCCGCGTTCATGACCGCGGTGCTGACCACCGGCGGCGGGCTGGCCTTCGCCGGCGACGTGGACCGCTGGTTCCGCGCCTACGACGCGGCCACCGGCGAGGTGCTCTGGGAAACGCGGCTGGGGACGTCCGTGCAGGGGTTCCCGGTCACCTACGGCGTCGGCGGCGCGCAGTACGTCGCCGTGTCGACCGGGTTGGGCGGCGGCAGCCCGCGGCGCGTGCCGGCGCTGCTGAGCCCCGACGTCGTGCACCCGGACACCGGCAACGCGCTGTACGTGTTCCGCTTGCCGCGGTAGACGGGGCCCCGGCCGCGTCCCGCCCGCGGCCCCCCGGCCCGCGCCGGGCCGGCGGCCGGCTTCGGACGACCACTCCGGCGCGGGCGGCCTTTTTCGTTGACACGCCGCGGGCGAGCGGTCAGAGTGCACCGTGCAGGTCATCCGGAAGGAGGCGCGTCCATGAGCGTCCGCGCGTGGTTCGGTGTTCCGGTCGCGTTCGCCTGTCTGACCGTGGCGCCGTCCGCGTCGGCCCAGGGCGGAGACTTCGGCGTCGGTTATTCCCTCGTCCGCAACGGCCGGCTCGCCGAGAACTCGAACCTTCTGCCGGGCGGCTGGTACACGAGCGGAACCGCGGACGTGACGTCCCGGCTGGCGATCGCCTGGCGCGCGAGCGGGGCCTTCAACTTCGGCGTGTCCCCCGGCGAGCACCCGGTGAACCTGTCGCGCGCGGCCCAGACGGCCGCCGCCGGCAACAAGATCACCGTCGTGCCCCCGTCGCGTCACGTGGAGTTTCAGGGGCTGTCGTATCACCGCGCCGAGGCCCGCTGGTGCTCGCCGACGCTCTCGCCGAATCCGGGCGACTGCGGCGTGCAGATCAACTCGGTCGGCGCCGGGGCCGGGCCGCGCCTCTACTTCGGACGGGCGGGGGGCGTGCGGCCCTGGGTGCAGGTGCTGGCCGGCGCGGTGCGCGTGGTCCGCAAGATCGACCTGTACGTCCACACCGCGACGAACTTCGCGGTCCTGCCCGGGTTCGGCGTCGACGTGCCTCTCAACGAGCGGACCGGGTTCCGTCTCGACGTGGCCTACGCGCACTCGTTCGTCCCGCACCCCGCCCGGTCGAACTCGTCGTTCCGCGTCGTCGACCCTTCGTCGAACTTCCTGTTCCACGACAGCTCCGGATCGATACCGGGAGTGGGCGACGGCATCCAGGGGGTGTACGACGCGGAGGATCTGGCGGGCGGCGGGGACTTCCGGGAGCTGCGGATAGGCGTGGGCGTGATCTTCAACGTCGGCCGCTGGGGCATCTGACCGGAGCGGGACGATGACCGCGCGGGCGGCGTTTCTGGCGGGCGGGTTGTGCGGGGCGGCGGCGGCCGGCGCGCAGGCGTCCGTCCTCCCGCCGAACCCGACGTTCACGCGCGACGTCGCTCCGATCCTGCATGCCCATTGCGCGAGCTGCCACCGCGCCGGCGGTCCGGCCCCGTTCAGCCTGATCACCTACGCCGAGGCGCGCCCCCGGGCGCGCGCCATCCGGCAGGCGACGGCCTCGCGGGCGATGCCCCCCTGGAAGCCGGCGCCCGGCTACGGCGGTCCGTTCGCCGGCGAGCGGCGGCTGGACGAGGCCGACGTCGCGCTGCTCGGCCGCTGGGTGGAGCAGGGCGCGGTCGAGGGCGACCCGGCCGCCCTGCCGGCGCCTCCGGTCCGGTCCTCCGGCTGGCGGCTCGGTCCGCCGGACCTCGTGCTGACCCTGCCCGAGCCCTACGAGCGGACGCCCGGCGGGCAGGACGAGTACCGCAACTTCGTGCTGCCGGTCCCGCTGGCGGAGCCCCGCTGGGTGCGGGCGTTCGACTTCCGGCCCGCGGGGCGGGCGATCCACCACGCGCGGCTGCTGATCGACCCCGCGCGGACCGCGCGCCGGCTCGACCGCCGCGACCCCGCGCCGGGGTACGACGACGCCCTGGACGACGACGCCCGCTTCCCGGACGGGCGCCCGCTCGTCTGGGCGCCCGGCAGGATCCCGGCGTTCGAGCCGGCGGATCTGGCGTGGCGGCTCGACCCCGGGGTGGACCTGGTGCTGCAGTTGCACCTGCCCGCCTCGGAGGTCCCGTCGCGCGTCGCGCCGGAAGTGGGCCTCTATTTCACGGACGCCCCCGGCGCCCGCGTCGCGGCGGCGGTGCTGCTGGGCGACAAGACCATCGACGTCCCGGCCGGCGCCGCGCGGCACGTCGTGGAGGACCGGTTCCGGCTGCCGGTCGACGCGCACGTGCTGTCGGTCCATCCCCACGCCCACCATCTGGGGCGCGAGCTGCAGGGGTTCGCCGCGCTGCCCGACGGCTCGCGCCGCTGGCTGGTGCGGATCGACGACTGGGACTTCGACTGGCAGGACGAGTACCGTCTGGTCGAGCCGTTGTTCCTGCCGGCCGGGACGACGCTCCACATGCGCTACGTCTACGACAACTCCGCCGCCAACCGGCGCAATCCGAACCATCCGCCGCGGCGCGTCCGCTACGGCCGGCGGGCCGTCGACGAAATGGCCGAGCTGGTGGTGAAGGTGCGGACCCGCGCCCCGGCCGAGCGCGAGCGGCTGGCCCGCGCCGTGACCCGCAAGGCGAACGCGGTCGACCTGGCGGGCGCCGAAAAGCGCGCCGGCGACGACCCGGGCGACTTTCGGGCGCACCACGAGCTGGGCGTCTACTACCTGGAGGCGGGGCGCGCGGCGGAGGCGGCGGAGCGTTTCCGGCGCGTGCTCCGCCTGGAACCCGGCTTCGCGCCCGCCCACTACAACCTCGGCATCATCGCGGGGGGCGCCGGGCGGCTCGACGCCGCCGAGGCGCGCTTCCGGCAGGCGCTGGCGCACGATCCGGAGCACGTGGCGGCCCTCGTCAACTACGGCGTCCTGCTGCACGCGCTCGGCCGGCCGGCGGAGGCGGTCGGGCGCTACCGCGCGGCGGCCGTCCTCGAGCCGGACGTGCCGGAGACGCACAACAACCTGGCGGTCGCGCTGCTGGCGCTCGGGCGGGCGGACGAGGCGGTTTCGGCGGCCGAGCGGGCGGCGCGCCTGACGGGGTGGCGGGACGCGCAGGTCGTCGAGACGCTGGCGGCGGCCCGCGCGGCGGCGGGGGTCCCGGAGCCGTCCCGGGAGTGAGACGAGCGTCACGGAACGAACCACCGGCCGCAACCAGGGGAGGACTGGTCATGAGACGGACCTTGCGGCGCATCGCGTTCGCCGCGCTCGCGGCGGCCGCGCCGGCCGCGGCGCACGCCCAGAGCAGCATCACCGGGCAGGTCAGCGACGACACCGGCGGGGTCCTGCCCGGGGTGACCGTGGAGGCGTCGAGCGCGGTGCTGATCGAGGGATCGCGCTTCGCGGTCACGGACGGCGCCGGCCGGTACACCATCGTCGACCTGCAGCCGGGCGAGTACGTCGTGCGGTTCACGCTGGTGGGGTTCTCGACCGTGCTCCGCGACGGGCTGACCCTGCCCGGCGACTTCACCCTGACCGTCGACGCGACGCTGTCGGTCGGCGCGCTCGAGGAGACGGTCACCGTCAGCGGCCAGGCCCCGGTGGTCGACGTGCAGCGGGTGGCGCGCGTGGAGACGCTGACCCGCGAGACCCAGGAGGCGATCCCGACCGGCGGCAGTCTCTGGAACTTCGCCGCGCTCGTGCCGGGCGTCAAGCCGATCCGGCCGGACGTCGGCGGTTCGCGCGCGATGCAGCAGAGCTGGATGTTCGGCCGCGGGGCGAGCTCGCGCCAGACGACCCTGGAGGTCGACGGCATGACGCTCAACACGTTCCTCGACGACGGCCGGGTGAAGCCGTACAACAACCCGCAGATGACCCAGGAGATGTCGGTCTCCACCAACGCGATGAACGCCGAGACGGGACACGGCGGGGTGCGGATCAACATCATCCCGCGTGAGGGGGGCAACAGCTTCAGCGGGTCGCTCTTCGGCAGCACCACGCCCGGCGCCCTGTCCCAGGACAACTTCAACGAGCGGCTGCGGCGCGTCGGCGTCCGGGAGGGGACGACGCCGAGGCTCGCCGGCACCTACGACGCGCAGTTCGGGCTCGGCGGACCGATCCGCCGGGACCGCGTCTGGTTCTTCACCGCGGGCCGGCAGTGGAGCACCAACCAGGAGGTCCTCAACGCCACGAACCGGGACGGCACCACCGCCATCGACGACAACCGCATCCGGAGCTTCCTGGGCCGCGTCACCACGCAGGTGACCGACACCAACAAGTGGGTGGCCTACATCGACAAGGCCCACCGCAACCGCTTCCACGAATTCAGCGCGCTCGAGGACCGCGACACCGCCTCGACGAACGTCGAGACCATCAACTACTACAACGCCAACACCAAGTGGACGTCGACGATCAGCAACCGGATGCTGCTCGAGACCGGTTTCTCGTTCGTCGGGCAGGCGGACCGCTTCGCCAACCAGGACGGCATCGTCGTCGCGCGGCCGGCCAACGTGTTCACCTGCATCGACTCGCCCTGTCATCCCGACTCCATGACTCCCGAACAGGCGGCGCTGCAGGGCCTGAACGGCGCGTCCGTGCATCCCTGGTACGGGGGCGGCCCGGACGGCGGCGGGGTGCGGCGGGTCGACGGCCGGCTGGGCGGGTACAGCTACTCGTCGCGCGGCCCCGACCTGACGATCCTGCCGTACGCCTCGAGCTTCCTCGCCGCGCTGTCGTACGTCACCGGGTCGCACAACTTCAGGATGGGGTTCACCAACGACTGGGGCCACATCACGGAGGGCCAGTCGGGCAACGCCGACCTGGCCCAGGTGACCTACGGCAGCGGCCCGAGTCCGTTCGACCGCCACGTGAGCTGGATCGACGCGAGCCATCCGTACGCGCGCTGCGACGCCGCGGGCGGCGACTGCGGGCGGCTCGGCTCGCCCGAGTCGGTGCTGGTCCTGAACACGCCGAACCTCAACACGCGCGCCGTGAAGTACTCCATGGCCGCCTACGCGCAGGATTCCTGGACCATCGACCGGCTGACGATCAACGCCGGCGTGCGCATGGAACTCGCCAAGCCGTCGAGCCCCGCGGTGGGCAAGCCGGCCGGCCGGTTCACGGCCGGGGCGCTCTTCCCGGCCGCTCCCGACTGCGGCCCGGTGGCGGGCGATCCCCGCGAGCTGGTGGCGATGCGCCGGCTCGACCTCTGCATGCCCACCTTCGGCCCGGACTTCGCGCCCCGCTTCAGCGCGGTCTGGGACGTCTTCGGCAGCGGGCGGACGGCGCTCAAGTTCGGCTGGAACCGCTACTACCACGCGTTCGGCGTCACCGGCGTCTTCCGCCTGCAGAACTACGCGGGAGCGGCGTCGCGCATCGACGAGCGCGACTGGTTCGACGTCGCGCTGACGCCGGGCACCGGCACTCCGATGGGGGCTCCCGGCTGCGAGCGGACCGGGACCTGCGCCGATCCGTACGGCACCGACGGCGACGACGTCGTGCAGGACTGGGAGATCGGACCGACCGCCGACGCCTCGTTCGCGACCGGCGTCGGCGGAGGCTCGGCCCGCAAGCCGCATCCGGACCTGCAGCGCAAGTTCGACGACCTGATGTCGATCACCCTGCAGCACGAGGTGGCCCCGGGCGTGTCGCTGATGGCGGAGTACCGGCGCCGGTCGACGAAGGAGAACACCGTGCGGGACTTCGTCAACCGGACGTTCGACTTCGAGCGGCTTCCCGACGGCACGGTGCGCTTCATCGACAACGAGAACTGGGTGAAGGAGATCGACTTCCTGGCCCCGGCGCCCTACACCGGGATCATCCCGATCTACGGCATCCACCCCGCCGCCGAGGCCCGCACCGAGCAGCTGGACCGCACGGTGTTCGGGCACTTCCCGGACGTGTTCGGCAACTTCGAGCTGGGCGTCAGCGCGCGGCTGGCGAACGGCGGGACGGTCTTCGGAGGCTGGACGGCGGAGACGCCGGGGCGCGGCGAGGCGGGCGGCATCGAGGACTACTGCGGGATCATCCTGCAGCAGTCGCGCGGCGACTACTTCACGGCCGACCCGAACTCGTACCGCTTCTGCGACGAGTACGCGACGCCGCGGAACTGGCGCAACGAATTCAAGCTGTCGGGCTCCCTCCCGCTGGCGTGGGGCCTGCGGGTGGCCGGCACCTACCAGGCGTACCCGGCGACCGGCAACGCCATCGGCACCGGCATGGTGGGGGAGGAGTCGTTCCGCGTGGACTCCCGCGGCACGGACGTCGACAACCTGAACTACGCCGCCCCGTTCTACACGGCGGACAACTGCATCGCGCCGTGCCGGCTGGACGGCGCCATCGCCCCGTCGCTCCGGTCCGGGCAGCTCGGCTATTCGTCGTTCTACGACGTCGAGCTGATGCCGCAGGACACCGTGAAGTACCTGCCGAACTGGACGACGCTCGACCTGAGCATCGCCCGCACGTTCAATGCCGGCGACTGGACTTGGGACGCGCGTCTCGACGCCTTCAACGCGCTCAACAACGGCGTCGAACTGCGCCACCGCTCCGGGTCGCGCGGGAGGCGCGTCAACGACCCGACGTTCGAGCAGGCCCAGGAGGTGCTGGTGGGACGCGTGCTGCGGATGACGTTCACCGCCCGGTTCTGACGCGGGCGGCTCCAGCCGGGGAGAGGCCGCGGCCCTCCGCCGGCGGCTCGCCGGATGCCGGGGTCAGGCCGCGTCGCGGTCGCGGCGTCCGGCCAGGAAGCCTTCGAGCGCGCCTTCGAGCCGGGCCATGCGCTCGCGCAGTTCGGCCAGTTCTCGGCCGATTTCGTCGAAGCGCTTGTCGAAGCGCTTGTTCAGGGCGTCGATCCGGCCGTTCATCTCCCGCCGCTGCTCGCGCAGGTCGAACCGCAGCCAGGTGAACAGGGCGACCAGCAGGGCCGGCGTGAGCCAGGGGGTCAGCGCGTCCATGCGGTCAGCGTAGCACGCCGCCGCCCGGAGGATCGAGCCTGCCGGGCGGCCGGACGGCGCGGCGCCGGCAAGCGACACATTGCGTACCGGGGCCGGTTGGTTCACAATAAGCGGCCGGTCGCGCGACGTCGCGGCCGGCGCCCGTGCGTTGCGGACAGGACACACGTTCGGTTCCGGAGGCTCCAAGATGCCACTTGCAAACGGTCGCCGTTTCGGTCTCGCCGCGGTTCTGGCGTTCGCGCTCGGCGCCGCGGCCGCGCCCTCGACCGCCGCCGCGCAGGACGGCGCGCAGCCGGTCACGTTCACGAAGGACGTCGCGCCGATCCTGCAGCGCTCCTGCCAGGAGTGCCACCGCGCCGGCTCCATCGCCCCGATGTCGCTGCTGACCTACGAGGAGACGCGGCCGTGGGCGCGCTCGATCCGCGAGAAGGTGGTCACGCGCGCGATGCCGCCGTGGTACATCGACCGCGACGTCGGCATCCAGGGCTTCAAGTACGACTACTCGCTGAGCGACGAGGAGATCGCCGCAGTCGCCGCCTGGGTCGACGCCGGCGCGCCGCGCGGGAACCCCGCCGACCTGCCGCCGCCGCGCGAGTTCCGCGACATCGCCGAGTGGAAGATCGGCGAGCCGGACTGGGTGGTCGAGATCCCCGAGCCGTTCGTCGTCGCGGCCGAGGCCCCCAACTGGTGGGGCAACCTGGAGTCCGAGTCCGGCCTGACCGAGGACCGCTGGATCAAGGCGGTCGAGACCAAGCCTTCCATCGAGGGCTTTCCCGTGGTGCACCACGCGGTCACCGGCATGGTGAACGAGGACACCGAGGACACCAGCGGCATCGGCGATTTCCTCAACGAGTACGCCCTGGGCAAGAACGGCGACATCTTCCCGGACGGCACCGGGCGGCTGATCAAGGCCCACTCGAAGATCCGATTCAACATGCACTACGCCGCGATCGGGGTCGAGACCACCGACCGCACGCGCGTCGGCCTGCAGTTCTACCCGCGGGGCGTGGTCCCCGAGCGGAAGCTCATCTCGGCCCACGTCGGCGACGACGAGGACCTCGACATTCCGGCCGGGGCGTCGAACGTGCGCCACGACGGCTACTACCGGCTGAAGGAGAACGCCCGCATCACGGCGTTCCAGGCGCACCTGCACAACCTCGGCAAGCGGCAGTGCCTGGAGGCCATCTACCCCGACAACGGCAAGCAGATCCTGAGCTGCGCCGACTGGGACTTCGGGTGGCACATCGTCTACAACTACCAGGACGACGTGGCGCCGCTGCTGCCGCGGGACACCATCCTGCACGTGACGAGCTGGCACGACAACTCCGAGGCCAACCGCTGGAACGACGACCCGACCAACTGGGCCGGCTTCGGCCAGCGTTCGAGCGACGAGATGAGCTTCGCCTGGGTGAGCTGGTACGAGCTCGACGACGAGGCGTTCGAGAAGGAGCTCGCCGAGCGCGAGGCCCTCGCCGCCGACAACGACGACTGACCGCCGCGGCGGGCGGGCGGGGAATCGATGGACGCCTTCGCGGCCGCGCGGGTCGCGGAGGCTCGGTTCCCGGGGTTCGGGAACGGTTCGGGAAGCGCGCCGCGGCCGCGGGCCGCGGCGCGCTTCGATTCCTGGGGTTTCGAGAATGAGGTCGCGAAAGAACGTCGTCGGTGGGAGTTCCGTCGCCGGGGCGGCCGGTCTGGCCGCCTTGCTGATCGTGTCCAGCGGTCTTCCGGCGGCGGCCCAGGAGCGCTGGAACCGCGGGCAGAACGTGCAGCCGGTCTTCGAGGGCTGGGAGCGGAACGACGACGGGTCGTTCACCATGGTCTTCGGCTACCTGAACCGCAACTACGAGGAGCAGCCGATCATCCCGGTCGGGCCGAACAACTTCTTCGAGCCGGGGCCGGCCGACCGCGGACAGCCGACCCACTTCTACAACCGGCGGCAGCAGTTCGTCTTCACGGTGCGCGTGCCGGCCGACTGGGGGCGGGAGCAGGACCTGGTCTGGAGCGTGACCCACAACGGCCGGACCGACTTCGCGTACGGCCACCTGTGGCCGGTGTGGGAGATCGACGCGGGCGTGCGGCGGCTGAACCGCGGCACGGGCACGGCGCAGGGCTACGCCGACAACCAGCGGCCGTTCATCCGCCTGGAGGGCGCGGACGCGCTGGAAGTGACCCTGCCGGACGCGCTGGAGATCGCCGTCGTCGCCGGCGACGACGGCATCCCGCCGCCGAACCCGCGGCTGGCGGAGCGCACGCCGCGCCGCGGGCCGAAGTCGCAGGCGATGGTCGATCCGCGCAACGCGGCCGCGGCCGGCCTGGCCGTGACGTGGCTGCACTGGCGCGGGCCGGGCGAGGTGTCGTTCGACCCGCGGGTGCCGGAGATCGGCGAGGGGGGCCGGGCCGTCACGCGGGTCCGCTTCAGCGAGCCGGGCTCCTACGTTCTGCAGGCGGTGGCCGACGACACGGTCCACGTCACCCCGATCGACGTGACGGTGACGGTGAAGCCTCCCGCGGAAGCGCCATGACCCCGGAGCTGATCGCGAACTTCGCGGTCGGCGTGGCGCTGGCCGGCCTCGTGCGCGCCATGCACCGGGACCTGTCCGACCGGCTCTCGCGCGTCGAAGGGGAGATCGGAGACCTCCGGGAGCGGATGGCCCGGCTGGAAGGCGTGATCGAGGGATTCACCGGCCGGCGCTGCGACGCCGCCTGACGCCGGCGCTACGGCCGGCCTGTACGTCGCGGGCCGCCTGCGCGGGGCGCGCGGGGTCGCGGCGAGGAGCAGCAAGATGGCGGCATCACGTGACGGGTCACGGGACGGGTGGCGCGGCGTCGCCGCGGCGGTGACGGCGGCGGCCGTGCTGGCGGCGGGCGGCGGCGTGCGCGCGCAGTCGGCGTCACGCTCCGCGGGGGTGGCGGACGAGCCGGTGACGACCGTCGCCGACACGCCGACGCGGGCGCGGGCGGCCGACGGGTCGTACATCTCGTGGCGCGAGCACGTCATCGACGACCTCGATGCAGGCGGCGTCGCCCTCGCCGGGAGCGACGGCCTGGAGATGGCCGACCTCGACCGCGACGGCCACCTCGACGTCGTCTCCGTGCACGAGTCCGACACGACCTACGACGGCGTGCCGGACGGACACGTCCGCATCGCCTACGGCTCGGCAGATCCCGATGTCTGGGACCTGCGCACCCTGGCCGAGGGCGAGGAAGCGGGCGCGGCCGAGGACGTCGCCGTCGCCGACGTGAACGGCGACGGCTGGCCGGACGTCCTCGTGGCCTGCGAGCTGGCGCACCTGATCTACTTCGAGAATCCGGGCGCGGCCGGTCGGGCCGCGCGCTGGGAGCGGGTCATCCCGGCCGCGACGCTCGGCCGCGGTTCGTACATCCGGGCGTTCCTCGCGGATCTCGACGGCGACGGCCGGCCGGAGGCCACCGCCGCGAACAAGGGGGGCCAGAACCCGCCCCGCGGCACCACCGAGAAGCACCCGGTCTCGTGGTTCGCGATTCCCGGCGACCCGCTCGACGGCGACGCCTGGGTCGAGCACGAGCTGGCCCGCGTCGTCGTTCCCATCAACGCGCAGCCGTTCGACCTCGACGGCGACGGCGACCTCGACGTCATCGGCGGCTCGCGCATGGAGCGGCGGATCTTCTGGTTCGAGAACGTGACCACCGACGAGATCGCGTTCGTCGAGCACCGCATCGAGATCGAGCCGGAGGCGGCCGTCACCGGCTTCAACATGGACTTCGCCGATCTGAGCGGCGACGGGCGCATCGACGTCGCCGTCCGCGACGAGCGCGAGGGCCTCTCGTGGCTGGAGCAGCCGGCCGACCCCGCCGACCCGTGGCGCCGGCACGTCATCGGCGGCCTCGCCCCCGACCGGCTGGTCGGTTTCGTGCTCACCGACGTCAACGGCGACGGTCGCCTCGACGCGTTCTCCGGCGCCTACAGCCAGGACCCGCGCGACGCCGACGCCGCGGAGATCACGCCGACGCACCGGGCGGGCCGCCTGGCGTGGTTCGAGCAGCCCGAGGACCCGGCCGGGACCTGGATCCGCCACGACGTGTCGCGCCGCGTCCGCGGCATGTTCGACAAGTTCGTCGCCCGCGACGTGGACGGCGACGGCGACGTCGACCTGGTCGGCACCCGCGGCAACTCGGTCCCCTGGGACGGCGTCTTCTGGCTCGAGCAGGTGCGCGGCGCCGAGCCGCGGCCCGCCTTCGACCAGGCCCGCGAGACGGAAAGCCGCCAGCTTCCGCTGCCGCGGTAGCTCGGAACGTCGACAGGGACGACGCGGACTACGTGCCGCGGCCGTCCGCGGCGTGAGGATCGTCGTGGCAAGAACGCGGCGGCGGACGTCGGCGGCTTGCCGTTCCGACCATCCATGCCGTCCATGACCAGCCCCGACCAGCCCCGCGCCACCGCGCATCTCGGCGCTGCGCGTCCGCAACCATGTCGCCGGTTCGCCTGCCGGGGCGGGTTTCTCGCCGCGGGCCGAGAGGCTCAGCGCTTCTCGACGAGCAGATCGAAGTCCTGACCGACGGCCAGCGCGCCCGGCAGGACGCCGAGCTGCTTCATCAGGCGGCGGTAATGGAAGTACGGCGGCCGGGAGCGCAGCCGCCGGTGGCGCGCGGCGATCTCCGCGTCGAGCCGCGCCGCCCGCGTCTCCCATCCGTCCGGGCCGGCTTCACCGGCCGTGGCGCCGCGATCCCGGGGCGCCAGCGCGGCGCGGGGCACCAGCGCGGCGCGGCGGCGCCGGCCCGGGAGCACGCCGAGCGCCTGCAGGCCGCGGCGTATCCCGATGGAGCGCAGATGCAGCACCCGGAACCCGGACTCGGCGAACAGGCGCAGGAGTTGCCCGCGCGAGAAGAACGACAGGTGCCCCTGGCCGAGGACCGGGAGCACGTCGGCCGCCGACTCCACCGCCGCGCGCAGGAGCGGGCGCAGGTCGGCTTCGCCGTTCGGGGTGACCACGCGCAGCCGCGCGCCCGGCCGCATGATCCGCCGCGTCTCCTCCAGGTGCCGGCGCGGGTGGGTGACGTGCTCCAGCAGGTCCTTCTGCAGCACGTAGTCGAACGCCCCGGCCGGTAGTCCGGCCTCCTCCAGCGTGCCCCGATGGACTCTCGCGCCGAACCGGCCGCGGGCGTACCAGGCGCCGAACGCCGAGACCTCGACGCCTTCCACCGTCCAGCGGGTGACGGGCGCCAGGGAGGCGAGCAGGAAGCCGAGCGCGCTGCCGACCTCCAGGAACCGCCCCGCCGGGGCCAGCCGCCGCAGCTCGCGGGCCAGAAAGAAGGCGTCGCGCTCGTAGCGCTGCCGCTGGCGGGCGTATCCGGCGAAGCCGTGCGCCGAGCCCGGGTCGAAGTAGTCCGCGCCGTACAGCGCGTCGAGCGCCGCCGGCGGAAGCCGCGGGCGCACCTGCCGCACGCCGCAGCCGCCGCAACGATGTATCCGAACCGGCCCGACGCCGGGCAGCCCCGCCTCCACCAGCGGGGTCATCCCGCCGTCCGCGCCGCAGACGTCGCAGGGATCGCCGCCCGCGCCGGGCGGTCCCGGCCCGGCGGCGCGGTCCGTCCCGCCGGCCGCGCAGGGGGCGTCCATGCCGCCAGCATGATATCTTTCGCTGCGCCGATGCCCGCGTCCGAATCCACCCGTCTCTTCCACCGGGCGCGCCGCGTGCTGCCGGGCGGCGTCAACAGTCCCGTGCGCGCCTTCGGCGCCGTCGGCGGGCGGCCGCCGTTCATCGAGCGCGCCCGCGGCGCGCGCCTGTACGACGTCGACGGGCGGAGCTACGTCGACTACGTCATGTCCTGGGGGCCGCTCATCCACGGACACGCGCCGCCGGAGCTGATCCGCGCGCTGCGCTCCGCCGCGGGCCGCGGGACCAGCTTCGGCGCGCCGACCGCGCGGGAGGTCGAGCTGGGCCGGCTAGTCCGCCGCCTGGTGCCCTCCATCGAGCGCGTGCGGTTCGTCAATTCGGGCACCGAGGCGACGATGAGCGCCGTCCGCGTCGCGCGCGCGGCCACCGGCCGCGAGCGGATCGTCAAGTTCGCCGGCTGTTACCACGGCCACGGGGACGCGTTCCTCGTGCAGGCCGGTTCGGGGGCCACCACGCTGGGGACGCCGACCAGCCCCGGCGTCCCGCCGGCCACGGCCGCCGACACGCTGATCGCCGGCTACAACGACGTGGAGTCGGTAGATCGCCTCTGCCGCGCCCACCGGGACTCGATCGCCGCCGTCATCGTCGAGCCGATCGCCGGCAACATGGGCGTGGTGCCGCCGGCCGACGGCTTCCTCGACGGGCTGCGCGGCCTGTGCGACGAGCACGGCGCCGTGCTGATCTTCGACGAGGTGATCTCCGGCTTCCGCGCCTCCAGGGGCGGCGCCCAGGCCGTGTACGGCGTGCTGCCCGACCTGACCTGCCTCGGCAAGATCATCGGCGGCGGCCTGCCGGTGGGGGCCTACGGCGGCCGGGCGGACCTGATGGAGCGCGTCGCCCCGGCCGGACCCGTCTATCAGGCCGGCACGCTGTCCGGCAACCCCCTGGCGATGACGGCCGGGATCTGGGCGCTGTCGAGGCTGTCGGCGCCGCTGTACCGCGGGCTGGACAAGCTCGGGCGCCGGCTCGCCGAGGGGCTGCGGGAGGCCGCCCGAGAAGCGGGGGTGGCCCTCACGGTCAACACCGCGGGCTCGGTCCTGACGCCGTTCTTCAGTGCCGGGCCGGTGACGGACTACGCCTCGGCGACCGCCGCCGACGCCGAGCGCTACGCGGCGTTCTTCCGCGGCATGCTCCGGCGCGGCGTCTACCCGCCGCCCTCGCAGTTCGAGGGCTGGTTCCTGTCGGCCGCGCACACCGAGCGCGACGTCGACCGCACCGTCCGCGCCGCCCGCGGGGCCCTTGCCGACGTGCGTCGGGTCGCCGGGGAGTCTGCGTGACGCGACTTCGGACGCCTGCTCGCACGGTTCGGCGTTCGGCCTTCTCCACCGTTCCGACCGCTCAGTCGGGCAGATCGAGAATAGCTTCGAGCGCCTGGATGATGGCGAGGGCCGACTGTGCTTTCGGTGACGGGAGGTCCGGCGTGTCCTCGACCTTGCGCCGCAACCGGTCCAGGGCCGCGCGTGCCTGTTGGTCGGTCGTGCCTTCCTGGAAGGTCTCGAGAAAGTCCCGCCAGTAGAACCACGACGATCGGAGATGTTGTCAAATATTGACAATATCTCCGAGCCGAGGGAGCGGAACGAGCTTCTACAGAGCCGCGAGTCGCAGCGGCGTGAGGCCGTCACGGCCAGGACCCGCGAGGTCAAGCTGGCCGTCGTCTGGACCGGGACCGGAACACGAAGTCAAGGCGAAACACCAAAATGTTGCGTAGAAGAACAAGAATGACCACTACCAGTAGCGGCCACAGCCGGACCAGCCATCCGGCAAAGCGGTCGGCGAGCGCGGCGAGGACCTCGTCGACACCGGCCGGCAGCAGCCTGCCGGCGAGGGCCTCGTCGTGCATCTGGAGCAGCCGATGCGGTCGTCAGACCTTTGCGCGGATCGCTCTCGTGACCGACCTCGGCGACGCCTGGGAGTGGGCCGAGCGCCCGGAGTACCCGCTGAAGTTCTCCACGTTCGCGGTAGATGGGCATCAACTTCATCGTCTGCGCGATGAGTCACCGACCCGGCCCGGGGGCGCGCCCGGCGACAACGGTTCGGCGTCCGCGCCTCGGCCGGAAGGCGGTCGGCCGGCCGCTCGGCGCGGTCGTCCTTCGGCCGAGGCATGGAATCGCGGCGGCCGGTCCGACGCCCGCGGCGCCGCGGCGTCTCAGGCGACGGAGTCGAAGAAAGCGGCGCCCGGGACGCCGATCACCGGGACGAGCAGCGCGCGGTCGAGGTAGTCGTTGCGCATCTCGCACGAGGTCTCGGCGATCAGGGCGCAGCCGTGGCAGGCCGCGCCGTGGAGCCAGCGCTCCTCCAGGCTCCGCTCCGGCGCATGCGTGGCGCAGACCGGGTCGCTGGAGCACAGCGCGGCCGAGCGGAGCGCCGTCTCGAGGTGGTCCTCGACGGCGCGCGCCTCCTGCACCAGTCCGCCGAGAGTCCCTTCCGCGTCGGCGCTCGCCGTGTAGAGCAGCAGGCCGAAGCGCTGCGCCTCGCCGTCGACGTAGATCCGCTCGCGGATGGACGCCGCCGGATAGCCGCAGCGCAGCGCAAGCGACTGGATCAGCAGGTGCGACAGGGTGTGGAGCAGCACGTACGCCCCGCCCGGGAACGGCCGCGGCCGCGTCTGCCGGTTCCGCGGCGTGCGCCGGCCGCTCCAGCGTTCGTGGCCGGCGCCGAGGGCGGCGACGCGCGCGGCCACCGCGCTCCGCCGCCGCCAGCGGTCGACCGCCGCGGCGTCGATCTGCAGGAAGAGCCCCTCGCCGCGGTTCTCGACGGCCGGGAACCAGACGGGGTCGAACGTGAGGTCGGCGCGCTCGACGTCCGAGGCGTACTCGCCGTCGATGTCCGGCGTCACCGCCTCGAAGCGGGTGAACCCGGCGAGCGCCGCCACCTCGCGCAGCCGGTGGAGCTGCACCACGGCCGCCACGCCGCGGGCGACGGAACCGGAAGGACGCCGCCAGGCATCGTCCGGCAGCCGCCGCGCGTGGAAGTCGGAGTCGGCCGCGAGGTCGTCTCCGAACCCCTCCGGCGCCGCGAGCAGGGCGTCCAGTTCCACCTGCTTGACGGGCCGGTCGGCGGAGACCCCGGCCCGGCGGCGGGCGATCGCCGCGAGGATCGCCGCGTCGGCGAACGGCGCGAGCCGCTCGGCCACCGCCGGCTTGCGCCGGATGAACGCCAGCGCCTCCGGCCCGTCGACGATCTGCAGGTCGTCCCACAGCGCGGCCGCCGCCCGATCGACCTCCGCGCCGTCCTCCGGCAGCGAGAGGACGCTCACCACTTGCGGGAACCAGGCGTTCGAGGCGGTCCGGATCAGCAGGCGCGCGGGCAGATCGCAGCGCTCGGCGGCGTGCGGGCCGAGCCACGGGCGCGCGCCGCTGCAGGCGCCCAGCGTCCGGTTCTCGATCTCCTTCGCCTCGTGCATGCCGCGGCGCCGGCCGCATCCGCAACGGACCACCAGGTCGGAGAGGTCGCCGCTGGTGCCGCGCTCGTCGAGCCAGAGCTGGTTCCGGCACGGGTCGTCCCCGCCGTGCACGAAGCGGTACCAGTCGACGTCGTCGACGTGCCCCTTCGGGCAGGCGCGCACGAAGCGGGTCGCCACCACCGGCCGTCCGTCGAAGCGGCCCCGCTCGTCGAGCGCCGTCCGGTGCGCGAGCCGGCGGGACCGCGCCCGCTGCCGGTCGCCGCCATCGTCCCGCCGTCCGGCCGCTTCCTGCACGACGAACCACTCCGGGAAGCGCCACGCGCCGATTCCCGCGGCCGGCTCGCGCGGGTCGCTCGACGCGGCGGGGGGCGCGTACAGGGCCGGCGGGGGGCCGTCGCTCATCGCCCGCAGCTTGGCGGCCAGCCGCGGTTCGACGATCTCCTCGAGCCGGGCGGGGCCGGGCCACGTCTCCAGGCCGCCGACGACGGCGGAGTCCTTCGGCAGGTCGATCAGCGCCCCCGGACCATAGGTGGTGATCACCTGGCCGCGGCGCAACTGGCCGTCGCCCCGGGGCGTGGGCGCGGCGCGGCCGGCGGACCGGCGCGGCCTCGGACTCACCGGCCGTTCTCCGTACGGACGCCGCGGCCGAGCCGCCGCCCGCGGCGGGGCTGCGCCGCGAAGCCGGGTCCGGGCTGCGGAGGCGTACGGGCGTCGCCGCCGCGCCGCCGCGCTCGACCCGGCCGCCGCGGCCGCGTCCTCATCGCCCGTCTCCGGCGCGGGCGCGGGCGGCGCCCGGGTCTTGCAGGAACAGGTTCACCTCCGGCTCCACGTCGCGGAGCGACCGGGCGGCGCGGAACATCCGGTGGTCGTCCGACTCGAAGCCGGTGTCCAGCATCTCCCGCAGCAGGGGGCGCGGCTGGCGTTCCTCGTGCTTCTGGTACTGCACGGCCACCCCGGCGCCGCGGTACGCCTCGACGATCCGGTCCCACGCGTCGAGCAGGGCGCCGATGCGGCCCCGGACGCTCGCCCGCCGCGCTTCGACCTCGGCCGCGTCGAGCGGCTGCGCGCGCACGCGCTCGACGAAAGCGTCGAGCAGCCGGGGTTCGAGGGCGCCGCGCGCGTCCGCGATCTCCTCCGCGCCCCGCGCCGGGGTCAGCGCCGGCTCCGCGTGGCGGGCCAGGGCGACGAGGGCGCCGGCCAGCCCGCGGTCGAGCGCGCGGGCCGCGAACGGCGTGACGCTGCCCGCCTCGACCGAGCGGTAGAACGTCTCGTGGTAATGCCGGAACCGCTCGTAGTGCGAGCGGTCGCGCGGCTTGTGGACGTTCAGCAGGGTGACCACCAGGCCCGGCCGCGCCTCGTCGCGCCCGACGCGGCTGGTGGCCTGGATGTACTCGGCGTGCGCCTTCGGCTGGCCGAGCACCACCATCAGCCCGAGCCGCCGGATGTCGAGCCCGACCGAGATCATGTTGGTGGCGAGGGCGCAGTCGACGCGGTCCGGCTCGTGGAACGCGCGCTCCAGCCGCCGCCGCGCCGCCGCCACCTGGGCGGTCGAGACGCGCGAGGTGAGCTCCATCACCTCCGAGAACGTGCGCCGGTCCCGGAACCGGCCATCCGCTTCGCCGACCCGCCGGCGCGCCCCGTACTCCTTCAGCGTGCTGCCGACCTCTTCCTCGACGATGCGCCGCGCGCCGCCCAGCTCGCGCAGGCTGTTGAAGTAGGCGAGCACCGTCATGTACGGGTCGGCCGGGTTGTCGTGGTTCCGGTGTCCCCCCGCGCCGCGGTACTCGCGCTCGGCGGCGGCCATCAGCGTGACCAGCACCCGGCGCATCAGCACCTTCGGGTTCCGGCCGGGCGCGGCGACGCCGAGATGGCGCCGCGCGGGCGTCGCGGGGGGCGCCGTGCGGGCGAAGAACGAATCGCTCCGTTCCGGGCCGGGCGGCGGGAAGACCCGGGTCTCGGGCCGGGCGAACAGCGCCCGGATCTGGTCCTGCGCGCGGCGCACGGTGGCCGTGGACGCGACGATCTTCGGCCGCGCCGGACGCCCGTCCGCGGCGCGCGCGGCCAGCGCCTCGACCGCCGCTTCGTAGAGGCCGGCCATCGTGCCGAGCGGCCCCGCGATCAGGTGCAGCTCGTCCTGCACGATCAGGTCCGGCGGGGGCAGCGGCGCGGCCAGCGGCCTCCCCCGCCCCGGCTCCGCGGGGCCGTAGAACCCGTGCGCGTCGCCGCGGCCGGCGCCGCCGAGCAGGATGCCGGACGGGCCGACCCACGGCAGCGACGCGAACTTGTCCACCGTGGCGATCAGGAAGGCGGGCAGGCGGCGGTACAGCGCCTCGTCGACCGCCACCACCGGCAGCGGCCGGCCGCCGGAGAAGTCGCACGCGAAGTCGGCGCAGACGATGCGCAGGGCGCGCGGGCGGTCGGCGTCCGGCTCCAGCGTGAACGACTCCGGCCGGAAGCGCTCGCCGCACCAGGGGCAGTTCTCCAGCGGGATCGGCGACGGCCGGCGGTCGGGTTCGCTCTGGAACCGGTTCACCTTGCCGCGGGCCGAATCGGACCGTCCGTCGCCCTTGCGGCCGAGCAGGTTCGGCGTGGCCGCCTTGCCGACCCACAGGCCGATCTCGAACGGCCACGCGCCGTACCGTTCGGGCGCCCGCTCGCGCTCCAGCTCCAGCGCGCACACCAGCCCCGCCGCCCGTCCGAACTGGTCGAGGGTGAGCAGGCGCAGCGTGTAGCGCATGACCACGCTGACGCCGGCGCCGGCCCGCCCGCCGCCGCCCGGGCGGCGCAGACGCCGCAACACCATCGTGAACGCCGCCAGCCCCAGGTACGCCTCGGTCTTGCCGCCGCCGGTGGGGAAGAAGAGCAGGTCGACGACGGTCCGGTCGGGCGCGCGCGGGTCGGCGAGGCCGGGCAGGTTCAGCAAGAGGAAGGCGAGCTGGAAGGCGCGCCAGCGCGGCGCCTCGACGCCGAGCCGCTGCCGCAGCGCCCGCGCCACCGCCCGGTTCGCCATGCCGAAGGCGTCGCGCGCGGCCTCGTCGGCGGCCAGCACCGCGACGCCCCGCTCGATGCGCTCCGCGGCCAGGTCCGCCTGCCGCAGCAGCTCTTCGGCGGTCGCGCGCCGCGCGCGGTCCAGCGCCGCCGGGCGCGTCGGTTCGTCCACGGAGTCGCGTGACGCGCGGTCCAGCGCCGCCGGGCGCCGCGGCTCTTCCGCGGTCTCGCGCTGCGCGCCGTTCGGCGCCGCCGGGCGCCGCGGCTCGTCCGCCGCGGCAGGCGCCGCCGCGCCGCTCGCGGCGATCTCCGCGCGGCGCTCCGCGATCCAGGCGCGGTACGCCGCCGCCAGCGGCCCAAGCGCCGCCTCGACCTCGGCGGCCCCGGCCAGCGCGCCGAGCGCCGCCATCGACAGCTCCACGCCCGGCGGGTCGAACGTGTCGGTCTTCCGCACGTCGGCGGCCGGCATCCACGTCGTCCGCACCAGACGGCAGACGCCGCCGGTCAGCTCCCAGTCGGCCGAGACGCCGTGCCCGGCGGCGTACTCCGGCGTGTCGGCGTACTGCAGGTCGGCGACCCGCTCGTCCCAGTCGTCCCCGGCGCCGCCGCGCGCCCCGCGCAGGTCGGGCCGCGCCGGGAACGGCCGGTCGCCGCGCACCTCGAGGCCGGCCTGGAACGCATGGGCCGACTCGGGGTCTTCGCCCTCGGGCGGCGGCTCGCGGCGGTTCACCAGGAAGACCGAGACGGCGCGGGCGCCCGGCGGCAACCCCGCGCCCGCGGCGGCCGCGTCGAGCGCGCGCTCGACCACCTGGAGCTGCAGGCCGCCGGAACCGGGCACGTCGTAGATCGGCGCCGCGCCGTCGTCCGCCGTCCCCGCGCCCTCGGCGTCGCCGTCCCGCGCCAGGGGCGTCTCCACCTCCACCATCCGCGGCGTCCGGCGCCAGACCTGCTTCGCCCCGCCCTCCGCCGACTCGACCGTCTCCTGCGCGTAGTCGCCCCAGCGGACGGTGACGGCCAGCCGTTCGGCCTCCGCCGCGACGAGGAAGCTCAGCCCGATCGACGACGGGAACCAGCCCCGCTTCGCCGCCTTCCGGTCTTCGCTCGACTCTTCGAGGAGGCCGGCCTGCCCGGGGACCTCGGCGTCGAAGTCGTCGTCCTCGTCGGCGTCCGCGCAGCGCTCCGGCGGCAGGCCGGAGGGGACCAGGAAGCCGGTGAGGTACCAGTTCGACGGCCGCTCCCGCCCCGGCAGCCGCTCCGCCGCGAGCGGGTCGTCCGGGCCGGGGCCGACCAGATCCAGCGCGAGCGCCTCGGCGAGCCGGTCGCGGACGGTGGGGGAAGAAACAGCGGCGGCGGGCGGCGGCATCACGTTTCCGACGGGATCGCGCACTCGACGTCGGTCCGCGAGAAATCGCGTCCCTTGAACAGCAGCGGCAGTCCCCGCGTGCGGGCCAGCGCGTAGGGGAAGACGTCGCCGAGGTCGAGACCGGCGGGATGGCGGCCCCGGCCGAAGCGGCGGTAGGCGGCGGCGGCGGCCGATGCCTGCGCCGCGTCGACGGTTTCGACGGCCACGAACGGTTCCTCCAGGAAGGCGCGAACCGCATCGGACAGCGCATCGTCCCGGCTCGCGACCGCGGCCAGCTCCACCGCCGACACCGCGGACACCAGCGCATGCCCGGCGTCCGCGATCCGCGCCCGGTACGCCGCCGCGTCGTCCTCCGGCAGCAGGATGGCGAGGATCGCCGAGGTGTCGACGACGATCACCGCGGCAGCCCGCGCTCGTCGTACAGGGCGTCCTGGAGGCGCAGCGACGCCGGACGGCGATCCGCGGCTTCCGCGTCGATCGGCCTCTCGCGCAGGCGCGTCCCCGCTTCCGCGTACCGCTCCAGAGAGGCCAGGATGGCCGCGCGGTCCGGACGGCTGCGCGCCACCTGTGTTTCCAGCGCCTCCAGCGCCCGCTCGATGACGGCGACCTTCCTCCCCCGCCCGCGGAGAGAGAGACGGCCGGCCAGCCGCTCGACGCGGTCGTCGAGATCCCGCCGATGCGCGATGTTGATGGCCATGCAGATGTCCTCTTCGGAAACAATCGTAGCATGGAATCGTAGTTGACGAGCTCGCCGAGAGGCGGGCGAGCGCCGCGTTCCGTTCCTGATCACAGCGAATACGGCACCCGAACCCCCGGATCGTCGGCGGGAAAGTCCTTCGTGTTCCGTGTGACGAGTACGGCGCCGACGGTGCGGGCGCTCGCCCGGATGATCGCATCGGGCAGGCGGATGCGATGCCGGCGCCGGATGGCGACGGCCAGCTCGCTCACCTCGGCGTCGATGGCGACCAGCTCGAAGCTGGACAGGAACGACTCGAGCCGGGCCGTTTCCCGGTCGTCGGAAGCGCCGGCCAGCACCTCCATCCACGTAATCAGGCTGATCGACGCATCGGCGTGGCGGGCGATCTCGTCGCGGGCGGCCTCGATGCCGCCGAGGTAGTCGATCAGAACGTTGGTGTCGAGCAGGGCGCGCACTCAGGGCCACTCCCGCCGCCGCCGCCGCTCGTACTCGAGGCCGTCGATTCGGCGGCCCCGCCAGAGGCCGAACGCGTCTTCCCGTTCGCGCAGGCACCGCGCGTCGAGGTAGTCGGCGACCGCGCGGCGGACCGCCTCGGCGCGGGAGACGCCTTCCCGCCGACACACCTCGGCGAGCCGCCGCACCTGATCGTCCGCGAGGTTTATGATGGTTCGCATGGCATATGGCGTCGACACCTGATGACGAGTCTACACCGAGCGAACGTCCGCAACGCTTCCCGCGCCGAACGCCAAGGGGCCGTCTCATGATCGGCCGACGCCTGAAGGTGGCGCGGGCCCGCGGCCGGACTGTCGCTTCGGCGCGGTTCGTGGGCACGCACACGGAGTACGACGCCGGGACGTCGAGGAGGTGTGAAAGATGGCCGACACCCGCCCGGTGCGGACCGAAGCCGACTACGAAGCCGCCCTCGCGCGGATCGACGAGCTCATGGACGCCGACCCCGACAGCCCTGACGCCCGGGATTCCGGCGGGCGTGTTGCTGCGCCAGTCGGGAAAACCGCGCGGCGATCCCCGGTGATTCGAGCATGCATCTCCAATCGGACCGGCTGATCGACGAGCTCCGGCGTTTGGCGCCGGAGCTCGTGATTTCAGGCGGGTCGTTCGCCCATTGGCTCCAACGTCCTCGCGACGTTCCGCCGACCGCCCGCGAGCGGGTCCTGATGGAGGCCCAGCGGGACGCAACCGGGAAGTGCTTGGCGGATCTCCTCGCGAGCATGGGTCTTCCTGCCGTCGAGCCGGCGCGGTTGGCCTCCGGAGCTCGCGAGTGGCCGCAAGGCTGCACCGGCAGCGTGAGTCACAAGGGCACGACCGTGGCCGCCGCTGTCGCCGGCGCCGATCGAGCGAGGTCGATCGGCATCGACGTGGAACGCCTGGACGCGAAGCCCGTCCCGAACCTCCGCGGACTGGGCGTCGGCGAACAACCGTGGGCGTCGATGCCGGAGGCCGGTGGACGGGTCGTTCTCTTCTCCGTCAAGGAAGCCGCCTTCAAGGCCCTGCACCCGATTCTCGGCCGTCCGCTCGGTCTTGAGGAAGTCGCCGTGTCGTGGACCTCGATCAGCCCCGTTCGCTGTCGCGGCGTCGCCCGGGCATGCGGCGTCGCGCTCGACATGCGCTGTTCCAGGGCCGTTCCGTCATGGATCGCCTCGGCCGCCCTGTGGCCGGCCGGCGTGTGAACTCGTTCTTCTCCGTGAGCGAACTTGGGTGCAGATCGCGATGGTTTGACCATCGGACGTTTTTTCTGTAGAGTGTCTGATTATCGAACGGATGCCGGATGTTGCAGCCCAAGATCGTGTTCGGCCCCCCGCCCGAACCCGCGCAGAGCGACGTGGCCGCCCCCCGCATGCGGTTGGCGGCGGAGCTCCGCGAGTGGTGGGCCAAAGAACAGGCGGGCTGGGACGTCCAGGTTCTCGGCAACGGCGCGGCTGGAGCGGATCCATGGGGGACCATGCCTGTCGTCGACTCCAAGACGGTCGCCCGGATGGCGCCGATCTTCGAGAAGCACGGCTGCCCTTTCGACATCAAGCGCATTCGCGTCGGCGGATACGCCGGCATCGAAGACACGATCCGGCATCTCGTCTTCGGCAAGGGAGGTTCCGACCCGGCGGAGCGCATTTCTCAGGAGGTCGATTCATGAACGACCGGGGAACGACTCGGAACGTCCTCGGAAAACGGCTCAGAGAGGAGCGCGAGTACCGCGGATTCTCCCAGGAGGAGGTCGCCGGCCATCTCGGTGTGCCGCGGTCGGCGATCTCGCTGATCGAGAGCGGCGCCCGGCGTGTCAGCGTCGAAGAACTCGGCCGACTGGCCAAGCTGTACCAGACCACGATGGAGAGCCTCGCGGGTCATGGCCAGGAAGCCTCTCAGCCGGAGTCGGTCCGCCTGCTGGCGCGCGCCGCCACCGATCTGTCGGACACGGATCGGGGCGAGGTGCTGCGATTCGCGCAATTCCTGAGATCGAGGAAGACGAAATGACCAGGCGCACGGAGATACTGCGCGCCGTCAGCGGGGCCGCGGCCGTGTTCGACGAGTCGCCGATCGGCGCCCGGACCAGCTTCGACGTCATCGGGGCCGTCGCCGACCGCGGCATCCCGCTGCTGTTCCGGCCGCTGGACAAGCTGTGGGGCGCGTTCATCACCGTCAACGACCAGGCGCGCGGAATCATCGTGACCTCGAAACTCGGGTTGCCGGTGCAACGGTTCACGGTCGCCCACGAACTCGGCCATCTGTGGCTCGGACACCGAACGAGCCTCGACGAGGCGGTCGGGTTCGCGGGACGGAACGCACCGGCGTCGAGACCGACGCACGAGGCGGCGGCGGATGCGTTCGCCGCCGAGCTTCTGGCTCCGAAGCGCCTCCTTCTCGCGTCCGCGCAGCGTCATGAGTGGACCAGGGACAAGCTCCGCCTGCCCTCCAACATCTATCAACTGTCCCTGCGGTTGGGCATCAGCTACCAAGCCGCGTGCTGGGCCTTGGTCACGTCCGGGGTTCTCACGCGCCCCGAAGTCCGCCAACTCCAGAAAACGTCGGTGAAGACGCTGAAGCACGAGTTGGCGCCCGCGGGATCGATCACGAACTCGTGGGCTGACGTGTGGGCGCTGACGGCGGCCGACAGCGAGACGTTCATTGAAGCAGGCCCCGACGACCTGTTCGCCGTCCACGTCCAGGACCACGCCTCCGCCGGTTACGTCTGGCGTCTCGTCGACGCGGACGCCGAGGTCGACGTCGTCGGCGAGCGGACGCCGGATCTCGATCACGCGTATGGCGCGCGATCGTCACGGGTGTCGTACGTGAGGTTCAAGGCGCCCGGCGTGCATGAACTCGTCTTCGAACACGTCCGGCCGTGGAGCCGCGCCACCCTGGCCCGCATCCGGATCGACGTCGACGGGCACGGAAAAGAACGTGAAGGTTGGGCGCGGCGCACCAGACGCGGCGCCCTGGAACGGGTTGCATGAACGTCACCATCCGCCACGACTACCGCCCGCTGCTCGGTCCGGTTCGCGATCAGGGAGCGCGTCCGACCTGCCTCGCGCACGCGTCCACGACGGTGCACGAACATGCACGCGGATCGACGGTGGCGCTGTCGCCCGAGTACCTGCACCACTTCGCTTCGGGAAGCACCGACTCCCCCACGGGCGTCGACTTCCCGAACGTCTCCCGCGCCCTTCTCGACCCCGGACAACCTGTCGAATCGGATTGCCCGTATCAGGAGAGCGAACCGCCGCCCGCGTGGACGCCGCCCGCGAATCTGACCCTGTATCGGCGACGGAGCGCGTCGGCGCAGCAGAGTCCGGATGACGTCGAAGCGCTTCTCGACGCCGGCCACGTCCCCGTTCTGGGCATTTCGACGACGGACGCCTTCTATGCTCCGACTGCGCCGTGGGTCATCTCCTCGGCCGGCCCGGTCAGAGGACTCCACGCGGTCGCGGCCGTGGGAATCGGTACGACGCACACGGCGCGCCGCTTCCTCATCCGGAACAGTTGGGGCGCGGCGTGGGCCGACGCCGGCCATGCCTGGCTCGATGACGCCTTCATGATCCAGCACCTGCGGGACGTGCTGGTGCTGACGGAGGATGCGGCGTGATGGCGAAACTAATCGAAACCGATACGCGCCTGGACGCCTGGATGCAGGCGGCGGACCATCTGCTGGTCCACGGGCCCATGCTGAATCTGACCTTGGCGATAGAATCGCCGACGGCTGGCGGAAGTCACTCGATTATCGACAAGTTCCTGAAGGACGAGAAACAATTTTCGATGCACACGGTTGCGGAGACGATCTTTCCCGGCCATGAGTACCGCCACCGCGGTCTTGCTGGGGTTCTGGATTACTATCCCGATACAGTCTATCCCGTGATCAAGAAGCATCCGTCGAATCACTGGGGCACCTACGCTCATCGCCTGGTCCGACGGTCGGATGCGAGCGGCGGCCACGTCAACCCCTTGGAACAGTTGATCGACAAGATGAAGAGCGAAATCAAAAAACCGGGGCCAAAGAGATCGTGCTATGATCTCGGTGTTGCTGAAGGCGAATACGACATGTCTCTCTACAGCCCCGCGCAGGATGGGACGCGCCGCAGGGGAGGTCCCTGTCTTTCCCATCTTACATTCAAGCTGTTCCAGGATGCGGTGCACTTGACCGCGCTGTATCGAAGCCACGACTACCGCTACAAGGTTCCGGGCAACCTGCTGGGTCTCGCCAGACTCCAGTGCTGCGTCGTGCGCGAGGTCGGCAGCAGAATCGGCGGCCTGACCGTTCATTCGTCGTATGCATATCTGAACGGATCCAAGGCCGCCATGCGGAGACTCCTGATGGATCTCCACCAGAACGCGGAAAGCGAGGAAAGTCGCAATGTCCCGGCTCACTGAACCCAGCGACGCTCGAGCGCCTGTTGGGACTCGGTGCACAGTAGGCGGATGAGCAGGAATCCTCGCGAAAGATTGGAGGGACGCGATGAACCTGGGAGATCATTTCGAGCGGTTCGGCTTGGCGAAGGTCCGCCTGGGCCCCAAGTGGGTCACGGTCGAGATCGACTTCAACGACGAAGACCGAAACGCCGCGTGGGAACTGTACGTCGAGATGCTGACCCGGATCGTCACGCAACCGCTGCCGGCGAGCGTCGGCGACGAACAGACCGCCCTCGACAGCGTCCACTCGCTGTTCCCCACCACCCGCGAAATCCTGCGGCGGCGCGGCAAGGGTACGGTGCAATTCAGCAAGGTGGCGATACCCGTCCTGAACCAGGTGGTGCGCCCGTTCACCGCGAAGTGGCACCGGGAGTCTCTGTCGGGCGCTTTCCGGGACACGGAGAAGCGAAGGGAATTCCGGGAGCAGCTGGAACATCTGCAGGCGGACTTGCGTAACTACAACCGCTTGCTGGCGAAGATCGCCGGCGTCGAGGACCTGACGAATCTGGAGCGGCAGGAAGGAGAGTGAGGCGATGGCGGAACAGATCAGGAACGTGTTCATCAGCCACCGGCACGAGGACGACGCCGGCCTGGCGGATCTCAAGGACCTGCTCGGACGGCACGGCATGACGTGTCGCGACTATTCCATAACCGCGGACAACCCGAACAACGCGCGCAGCGAGCAGTACATCAAGTCCGAGATACTCGCTCCGCGCATACGGCAGGCCGGTTGCCTGGTGGTGTACGTCTCGGAAAGAACCAGGCGCAGCGAATGGGTGGAATGGGAAATCGACTACGCCCGGAAGCAGGGCAAGCGGATCGTAGGCGTCTGGGCGAGGGGCGAGCGTGACTGCGAGTTGCCGCCCGCTCTCGATCGCCATGCGGACGCCGTGGTCGGCTGGAACGGTGAGAGCATCATCGACGCCATCAACGGCAAATCGGGGGCGTGGTACAATCAGGACGGTTCGATGCACGGCTATCGGATGATCCCGCGCTATTCGTGCGGACGAGGAGAGGCGAGTGCCTAAACTGTATTCGTACGTAGTGGCGAGAGATTTTGGATTCGCTCCGAATCCGTTCCACGGATTCTGCACGCTGGCCACGTGCAAGCCGGAGATACGGCGAACGGCCCAGATCGGCGACTGGATCGTGGGAACCGGGTCGAAGAAGCACAAACGAGACGCGCACGTCGTCTTCGCCATGCGCGTGACCGAGAAGATGACGTTCAACGAGTACTGGCGGGATCTCCGCTTCCGAGAGAAGCGACCCGACCTGCACGTCAGTATTCGCAACGCGTTCGGTGACAACATTTATCACCGGAACGACGCCACCGGCAAGTGGATCCAGGCGAACTCCCACCACAGTCTCGAGGACGGAACACCGAACTGTCGAAACATCGATCACGATACCCGGGTGGATCGTGTTCTCGTCAGCGACGATTTCGTCTATTGGGGCGGCCACGGCCCCGACATTCCGATATCCTTCAGGAGGGAGGTCTGCAAGGGCGGACCCGGCCACAAGTGTAATTTTTCGGAAGATCTGGTGGCCGAGTGCGTGGCGTGGCTGCGTAGCCTCGATGAAGCTGGCTGTCGTAACGACCCGCTGGAGTGGGACAGGAAACTCATGGGCCTGCCGTGGGACAAGCGGCGAAGAATCCCGCCATTTCAACCACACCCCGCGCGCGCGGTTCGGGAAGCGGTCCGCGGTCTCGAGGAATTCGCACGGTCACACAGCCTGGGCGGGATGTCGGTGCGCCGCATGATCGACGAAGGGCGGCGTTACTGATGGTGTTCGTTCTGGATTGCTCGGTCACCATGGCGTGGGTGTTTCGGGACGAAGCGACCAGCGCGACGGGCCGGTTGCGGGACGCGCTGGGCGACGACCGGGCGTTGGTTCCGGCATTGTGGGCGACGGAGACGGCCAACGCCCTTCTCGCCGCGACGCGCCGCCGCCGGGTCGGCACGGAAGAGTGGCCGCGGCTGCGCATGCAGCTCGATGCGCTGCCGATTGACGTCGATCCGATTTCGACGACCCGGGCCTGGGGTCCGGTCCTCGATCTCGCGGCGGCGCATGACCTTACCGCCTATGATGCGACGTACCTCGAACTCGCAATGCGGCGGGGACTACCGCTGGCGACGCTGGACCGGGCCCTTCGCGCCGCGGCGCGCGCGGAAGGGTGCATGATGCCGATGCTCGAGTGATGGAGGAGGACGAAGGCATGGATGCCGCGTCGTGGTTCGTGGGGTATCGTGAGGGCGCCGAGAGAACGGACCGGTTGGCCGGGAAGCCGAAGCACGTCGAGCTTCTGGCCGCGGGTCTGTTCGGTGAAACCGGCGGCATTCTCGCGGAGCTGAAGAAAAGAAGCCGGGAGGACGCGGCCTATCCGATTGCCCCCGAACGGCTTGGCGAGGAGCTCGGAGATTTTCTGTGGTACTTCGCTCGCCTGACGGCGGTTCTGAAGCCGTTCGACGTGACGAAGCTGGACGACGCGGCCGCGGACCAGGAGCGATCGAATGGAGAAGGTGTCGAGAATGCGCTTGCGCTCGGCGCCGCTGTCGGCGCGCTGATCGAGACGTTGGGACGGGACTCGAACGCCGATGCGTCACCGGGATTGGCGGCGGTCTGGCGGGCTCTTGTTCGAGTCGCGGCCGGTTCGAACGTCTGCCTTGAAGATGCGGCCCGGAAGAACGTCGAGAAGACCGGGAGCCGATGGCCGCGGGATCGAAAGGGGGCGCCGCTGTTCGACAGCGAGTTCCCGGAGGAGGAGCGGATTCCGCGCAAGCTGAAGGTCGAGTTTCGGGAGACGAGAAGCGGCGACAGGCCGGTCGTCATCCTGCGCTGCAACGGTCTCAATCTGGGAGATCGCCTGACGGACAATTTCGGCACTCCCGACGGCTACAGGTTCCACGACGTGTTCCATTTCTCATATGCCGTATATCTCGGATGGTCGCCGATCCTGCGCGGTCTGTTGAAGTGCAAGCGCAAGAGCAATTCGGAAGTGGACGAAAGCGAGGACGGCGCGCGGGCCGGCATCATCGAAGAGGCGGTGTCGGCGACCGTGTTCAGCAGAGCGAAGGAAGTGGGCTATTACGAGGGAATCGACCGTGTCGACTACGACCTGCTCAAGACCATCCAGGGTTTCGTGAGGGGGTTCGAGGTCGACAAGGTTCCGTTGTGGCAGTGGGAAGAGGCCATTCTCGAGGGATTCCGCGTGTTCCGGGAACTGGGCCGTCATGGAGGCGGCATGGTGACCCTGGACCTGCTCAACCGGGATCTGGGCTACCGGAAGCCGTCATGACGAGCGGCAGATCCGTCTGGAGGGGCCGCCGGCGTTCGCCCGGAGCGTGGCCGTTTTCCGCAATCCACTTTTCGACGCGCTCGTTCAATTCCCATTTCGGAGGGAAGAAGGGGCGGGGCAAGGGACCTGCCGCGGTGAACTTCTGCTTGATGCGTCCACGCCCGGCGCGGCCCTTGATCCCGGGGTGGGTCGCGCGGGTGTACTTGGAGACCTCGCACAACAGGTTCTGGACGTCGATGGGGCGCAGGGACCGTCCCCACAGCCCGTCGAAGGGCCGGTCGGCGCGCCGGAACTCGTCGTCCTGGCGGTCGGACAACCACAGGATCGCGTCGTCCGGGGAGTACTCCCCGAGGGATTCGAAGCACTTCGACAACCCGTCCAGGGCCCCGGGGCCGGCCACGACGAAGCTCGATTCGGAGTGGCAGGTCAGCTTCGTGTAGTTGAGGTCGATCGCGTACTGGAACGCGAGAAACGGTCCCAGGGTCGGATACGCCAGGAGAAGGCCGTAGGCGTCCTTCAAGGATCGGGAACGTCTGAGTTTCGCCGGAAGCCGTTCGTCGAGCATGCGGCGCAGCAGTCGAAGGTGCATCGTGTGCTTCGGCGATCCGGAGTCTCCGCCCGTCGGCATGATGTAGGCGGCCGAGTAGATTCGCCCGCCGGCTCGGCGGCGTTCGGTGAGGAGCGCTTCGCAGGCGCGGTGGTCGAAGCTGTCGGCGGTGGGCGGCCCGATGGCGCGGACGATGCTCTCCCACGTGTCTATCCGGTTGAAGATCTTGAACAGCAGGGTCCGGAGGAACAGCGTGTCGTCGTCCGCGTCGTGGTCCGAGTAGGCCATGCGGATCAAGTACTGGCTCACGCGGTCGGCGGCGCGGAAGGCGTTCGTGAATCGGTACGTCGACAGCACGGGATCGCGGGTCCACGGCTGCGGCTGTCCGGCGACCCGTTGCAGGTAGACGCGATGGCGCTCGTCGGCGAAATGCCAGAGAATCGAATAGATGGCGGATGGCCTGGGAAGAGAACGTTTCGCGAAGGACGCGGCTGACGACGGCGGAGGAGTCGCCACGGCCGGTGGTTCCGCGGAACGGCGCATACCGGTAGGCGGAGCCGGGTCGTCGTGAGTCGCCGGGGCGATGAACGGCATGGCGGGGGAAGTGTTTTTCATGGCGTCAGTATGCGGAGGGGACGCGAGGTCCAAAGGCAGGATACATTGTCGATGGAGTAGTGCCGGAAATCACGCTTCTCGGGACAGGCACCCGCGCCCGGTTGTCGGCGCTCGTATCGAAGCCCGCGCTGCGCGCCTCCTCGCGGAGCTCGTCGGCGGTGTGAAACCCGGCGGCCGCCACTTCCGACATGGCCGCGCTGCCGAGCGTCCGCCCGTCCAGAATGATCCGTTCCACCTGCCGCGGATCGGCCTCGTCCACGTCGCGGCCGAGGAACGCCTCGACCTTCCGGTACGCGGCCGATTCCGGGTCGGCGCGCTCGGCCGCCAGTTCTTTCCAGGCGGTGGCCAGGTCCGTGCCGCCGAGCGCGCACTCGTCCAGCCGCGCCAGCACGCGCTCCACGAAGTCGTCGACCCCCGCCTCGAACGACTCCGCGGAAACCGCCGTGCTCCGACTCGCCAGGTAGCGCATCGGCTCGGTCTCAACCTCCGGCGACGGCAGCGCGTCCAACCCGATGCGCAGACCGTCAGACCGGACGGTGACGTTCGGCCAGAGCCAGCCGCCGCCGATGCCCGCGAGTTCGTGCGCCTGCCGCCACTCCGGCCGGCGATCGCGCTGCACGTTCTGGTGCGGCGGCTCCCAACGCAGACGCCACCAGTTCCAGGTCAGCCACTCCGCCAGCCGGTAGGCGGAGAGGTTCGCGCCGTCGTGCACGCGCATCGTCCGGGCGTCGAGCGTCTGCGTCAGCCGGATCCGATCGACGTTCACGGCGATCCGGCTCAGGGTAGCTTCGTCTTCCGGCGATTCCGGCGATCCGGCGGCTTCGTCGCCGGGCTGCCGACACCACGCGGTCGATAGATGAAGCGTCATGTTCCGCGCCTTTCCCACTCCTCGCCGATGAAGCCGGCGAAGCCGTCGCCCTTCTTCATCGGGTAGCCGTGATACTCGCCGGTCTGCTCGTTGCTCAGTTGCCCCTCGTAGACGACGCCGTCGTCCCCGACCGCCCGGACACACGCCACGGCCAACTTCCCATGAACGGCAATGGTGAACCGGCAGTACCGACAGTAACGGCGGCGGGCGGAATCCGTCATCGCGTTCTCCTCACCCGAATCCGTTCGCGGAGTCGCGCTTCGATTCGCGTGTACAGTCGCGGTTGTTCGGCGAAGCGGTCGGCGAGGACAACTGTGAGGGCATACGGTTCCCGCTCGGATGACAGGTTCGCGCCCCAGGCAGGATCGTTGCGGGTGACCACTACGAACCAGGAACTTTCACGCGTCGCCCTGGAGGGCTGCTCGAACTTCCATGTGGACGCCTGCACCGTGCCGCGCGACCGATCCGTCTCCGAAATGCGTCGCCCGGAATCACGCTCCTTGATGTTCGGGGCAGTGTCCCGGTCAACAGCGACGTTGAAGGACCGTGCAACTTCATCAAGTGAGCCCGCCTGGATGAATTTGAAGCTGATGGCAACCGCCCGGTAGTCAATTCTCGTGGTTCGCACAGGCGGGCGGAACGCGAGAGCTATGGTCACTTCTCGTTCCCGCCTGCCCCCCGACCAGAATTCATCGGGAACCGGTATTTCGTAGAAATTATGATGACGATCCTCTATCGACTCCTCGGCCCAGAGCGTAACATGGTTCTCCATCGATCGATAGATCGCAGATCGGTCGACCAAACCGTAGCCGGTCAGATTGCGAAGCGCATTCTTGTTAGTGGTGAACAGATTGGCGCAAGCCGCCGGCGTACGGGCGTGGGAAACCAGCAGGGCCCGGCAGAGGTTCACGCCTGCTCCAGGCGTTTCCCCAAGGATTCGCGCGGCGGCATTCGCGATGCGCGGCGCGGCGAAGCTCGTGCCGGAGTCCTCCCTGAATAAGCCACCGGTGGCAAATTCGTGCGAGGCCGACAACTCTCCTACGCCTTGGCGTCCGGCCATCGAGCCGGTACGAACATCGACCAGCATATTTCCGCCGTAGTCCACCAAATCGGGTTTGATGGCCTCGTTCACCGATGGTCCGCGTCTGGTGAACGGCGACGGTTGATCCGATCCGGCGACCGGACGGTAGGCGGGATCATCCGGCCAGCGCTGGTTCGGCGCTCCCCGCTCGTAGCGGGCGAGGCTGCCGACCGTAAGTGCGTTCAAGGCCGGGTCCGGATCGAGCAGCACCGAAGTCTCTCCGGTCAAATAGCGCGGGTATTCGGCACGCCAGTCGTGGGGGCCAATGTCGTCACCGTTGTAGTTTCCGGTGGGAACGACGAAAAGCACGTCGAGCTCCCGACTCAGAACGTCCAGCGTCACGGCCAGACCCGCGACATGCCGGCCCTGATAAGGCTTGTTCGTATTGCCGTACGAGAGGTTGAATATCCGGCAATCATAATTGTCCACAAAGTACCTGACGGCTTCGTCAACCTGGTTTTCAATAAGGCGGGGATCGCCTTCGTTCCGGTCATTCAGGATTCGGCCGCTGAACAGCCTCAACGCCGGCACGAAACGCCGGTTACGAATACACTCGGCGATGTCGTCATAGAGGGCGATTCCCGACACGAACGTTCCGTGGCCATGCTCGTCGGTCTCGGATTCACCGGCGAGAAAACTCTGCGCATCGCCGACCGCGGGCGCAAGGAGCGGATGACCGGCAACGAGGCCGGAGTCGAGAACGACGATCCCCGGAGCATCCGCCGCCGGCGCGGGCACGTCCCCCAACTCCTGAACGTCAGTGGAGACGAGCGCCCGTTCCAGGCCGATGCGCGGCGGCAGATCGACAAGGCGGACGTCTCTATAGCGGAGCAGATCGTCTGCCAACGTCCGGGCGCACCGAATCCGGTAGATTGTCAGATACGGTTGTTGAACGGAATCGACGACGCGTCCACTATTCCCGGCCACCCAGCTCTCGAAAGCGGCGCGCGACCGAGACAGGTCATTGCCGCGCTCGATCGGCCACAGCTCCACGTCGAGCAGGAACGATTCCGCGTCGGGGAATCCGTCGCGCTTCAGCGCCCAGCCGGTTCTGTCCTCTGGGGTCCAGCGATCGAAGCCCTGAAGCGCGTAAAGCAGATCACGGTAGGTGACGTGACGGCCGGCGGCGAGGCTCGCGAGTTTCGCTTCGAACCCGTCGAGTTGCTCGTCGGTAGCGAACGCGAGTATCAGCATTCCTTCCTCCTGGCTCACGATCTGTATGCCGCTCGCTGCTCTCGCAACCTCCTCCGGCGACACCTTGTCCGTCAACTCGATCTTGATGAGGCGTCGGTCGTCGGTACCGCCGAGATCTTCTCCGGCGGCCGCCCGCGCCGCTCGCAGGCGAGTTCCAAGAATCTCGCCGTGCCTTCGAGGGGCGTCCGGCGGCTCGGTGCGAGGGAATCCTGACCGCGGGCGGCGTCCGGTGACCGGTTCCTCCCTCCGCAGTTCCAGGTGCGGGTGATTGCTCTCGGGGGCGGCCATTCAACTACACTCGGCGCCTTGTCGCTCGCTGTCTTCTCGCGCTCTCGCGGCGCAACGCCGCGTCGATGTGGGCGACGTTCAGGCGCAGGTCGCCGCCCTCGATGACCATTTCCTTCAAGGCCCGCCGCACGATGCGTTCGACGTCCGCGTGGGTCAAGCCTTTCAGCACGTCCCGCTCCGCGAGCTCTCGAACGTCGAAATCGCGGCGGACGCCGCGCAGTTTCACGCCGAGCAGACGACAAAGTTGGGCGCGGGTCGGCGGCTTCAGGAACAGCACTTCGTCGAAGCGGCGCCAGACGGCGGAATCCAGCATTCCCTCGTGGTTGGTGGCGGCGAGGATGAGGCTCCGTCCGTCGTAGGCGTCGAGCATCTGGAGGACGGCGTTCACGACGCGGCGCAGCTCGCCGTGTTCGGAAGCGTCCTCGCGTTCCTTCCCCAGGGCGTCGAATTCGTCGAAGAGCATGACCGAGGGTGTCGCCGCGGCGAAGTCGAACACCTTGCGGAGGTTGGCGGCGGTCTCGCCGAGGAAGGACGAGACGACGCTGTCCGTGCGAACGACGGCGAAGGGCCGGCCGAGCTCGCTGGCGATCACCTCGGCCGTCAGCGTCTTGCCGCAGCCGGGCGGCCCGCAGAACAGGATGCGATCGCTCGGACGCAGCCCGTAGGTCTTCAGCACTTCCTCTCGATTGTGCTCGCGGATGATCTCGTTGACCAGCGACAGGTTGTCGCGCGACAGCACGACGTCTTCGATGCGGCGGACGGGTTCGCGCAGGGACAACAGCGGAATGCCCCGCTCGCGGTCCTCCGGGATCGCCTCGGCCAGGCGCCGCAGGGCGGGCGAGGACGGCGTGCGGGCGCGCCCGTACAGAATGGTCTCGAGGTCGTTCGCAAGCAGGTGGTGCTGCTTCTGGCGCTCGTCGGCGACGACCTCCTTCGCCGCGCTGCGGAAGGCGTCGAGGTCTCCGTCCGCGCCGGAGCGAATGAGCTGTCTCAGCAGCTTGCCGTTCGCCATGAGCAGCTGGTCGGCCGAAATCCCGCGATCCGTCGGGCGGCGACGAGGACGACGGACCGGTCCTCGTCCGGAACGAGTCGGACCGGAGGCGTGATCACGCCCTGGATGCAGTCCGGGCGCTTGAACTTCCGGTCCATCGCCGCCGGTTCCCGGGTCGGGTTCATCAGAGGATTATCGTTCCACCGGCCGCGCGGTTCAACCGGCGGCGGACCGTGTCGGCCGGGGCGGATCGGAGCGGGCGTTCGGGTCGTCTCGCCACTCCTCCGGGTGCGCCGCCCGCGCCGGAATCCCGGCGCACGATCCAGATCGCGGGCGGCGTCGTTTCGCCGCCGGCGGTCCCGCCGTTCGCTCGGCATCTCCCCGGTGGCGCGAGGGTCGCGCGATGCCTTGCCCCCGGCAGCTCAGGCGAACCCCGGTCTCGGCGTCTGCATCCAGACATCGTCGCGCGCCCGGCGATGCCTTGCCCGGTGGCCCGGTGGCGCGAGGGTCGCGCGTCCGGCGATGCCTTGCCCCCGGCGGCCTCGGGCGAATCCCGGTCTCCGCGTCTGCATCTGGAAGTCCTCGCCACGCCCGGCGATGCCTTGCCCCGGCGGCCGGGACGCGCCTCATTTCATCGGGCGTGCCCCACAGCGGCCGGGATTCCGCCGTCAGCGCCACGCCATCGCGCGGGGCTGGCTTTCTGGCACGGTGGCCGGCCTCATTCATTTGACAAGCCTCACAGCGGCCGGGATTCCGCCGTCGGCGCCGCGCCGCCGCGCGGGGCTGGCTTCCGGCGCGCCGGCGGCCTTATTCATTCGACGTGCCCCACAGCGGCCGGGATTCCGCGGCGAGCGATGCTCCGCCGTGGGGCGCGCTCTTCCGGCCCGTCGGCCGGCCGCTTTTCGTCCCACCCTTCGTCCTCGTCGCCGCGCCGGACAGCCGCTCCTCCTCCGCGCGCTCGGCGTTGAGTTCCAGCAGGCGGGCGAGGACCTCGTCGCGGACGGCGTCGGGCCAGCGGTAGCGGTAGGGCTTCTTCCGGTCGCCCCATTCCTCCTCGTCGATGGGGTAGTCGAGCAGGAACTCGCAGTCGGTGGGGACGTCGCGCCAGCCGTAGGCGTCGAGGACGGCGCGGTCCATCGCGGCGTGCAGGGCGCGGAGCCGGGCGATCTGCGGGTCGTGCTCGTGCGGATCGTGGAAGCGGTTGTACGTTCGGGTCAGGCCCTCGTCGTTCTCGACCAGCAGGGCGGCGCGGAAGTCGTGGTACGCCCGGCCGGCGGCTTCGAGGTCGGGGCGGGTCTCCCAGTGTTCGGGGAAGGGGAAGGTCTCGAAGCAATCGACTGGTGTGTAGCGCAGCCCGTCTCCCAAAGAGGACGCGAAGAAGCGGGCCCAGATTTCGTGGATGCGGGACTGGAGGGCGCAGAAGGCAGCGTGCGTGTCGAATGGGAAGACGTAGATAGTATGTGCAAAGACTTGACCCACCGGAGCGAAGGCGAACTGAAGATGAGTGCTGACTTGAGAGTTGACCAACACGCGGTCGAGTCCGGCCGCGGTGGCGTAGAGGCTTGGGCGCTTCTCCGCGTATTGCCACCAACGCTCACGAAGCGGCTTTCGGTTTAAGCCGTCTCGCTCGGGCTTCACCCGTTCCTCCACGATCGCCAGCAACTCCGGCCAGTCCGCTGCCACCGGTTCTGGATAATCAAGCGGCACGGTCGGGCGTCGCCGAAGCTCCCCCCGTCGGTCGGCGTGCGCGTCCGTCCACGACCCGCCGACATTTCCCCGTCGCAGCGGCCAGTCGCGGAAGTTGATGACGTAACGGTGGTGCGCGTGCGTCGGGCTGGTGTTCACTTCCTCGCCGCCGACGTAGGGGAAGATGACCTCCCGGTTGCGCGGATTCTCGTTGATCAACCGCTCCATCTCGGTGAGAGACGAAGCGACACCCTTCGTGTCGGTATTGTCGAAGGTGAAGCCCATGCCGAGAATGTAGCTTCCGTTGAAACTCTTGTCCGCGTTCTCGGTTAGCCGTGCCGGGTCGGCGTGACCGCCGCGGTGGAAGAGGAAGGCGGTGATCGTCTCGGCCGCCTCGCCGTCGAGATGCTTCACTTTGGCGAACTGTCCCTTGCGGACGTGCAGCACGCTCACCACCACGGCGGCGAAGCGAGGCCACGGGACGCGCCGGCGTGCTTCGTAGATTTCGCCGCCGTGCTCGCAGATCCAACGCAGGCCGGTGGAGCGGGTGTCGCCTTGGGCGATGGTGTTGGTGGCGATCAGGCCGAAGTTTCCGCCGTCGCGCAACAGGGTGAACGCGCGGCGGAAGAAGTGGGCCACTTGGTCGGCGTTGCTGCTTGACTCGGCGTGAAGGGACGGAAGCCAGTCCCGATACGTTGGGCCAAGTACCGTGCTGATTCTCTTGCCGCCCAGGAACGGCGGGTTGCCCACGACGGCGTCGAAGCCGGGGTTCTCGCGCTCGAACACCTCCGGGAACTCGATCTCCCAGTGGAAGGGCGCGAGCGGCGGCTCGGCGTGCCGCCGCTCTTCGAGCCAGCTTCGGTAGCGGGGGGTCTCGCCGCGCACGACGGCGGCGGCGAACTCCTGCCGCAACGCCTCGCGCTCCTTCGGCTTCGCCCGCTCGAAGAAGGCGGCCAGGGCCAGGTCGCCGAAGACGGCGGCGGCGTCGAGGGCATCGCGGGCGTCGCGCCACCACGCGCGCCGCTCGTGGTCGGAGACGGCTTCGCCGGCTTCGCGGATGCGTTCGCGCAGCGCGGCGATCTCGCGCAGGCGCTCGCGGATGCGCATGGTCTCGAAGCCGGCCTGGAAGCGGGGCGCGTCGCCGCGCCAGTGGAACGCCTCGATCTGCCGCCGGGTCAGGCCGACCAGCGAGTCGCCGTGGCGCAGGGCGTGGTCGAGGAAGGTCAGCGGGTGGTCGCGCGCCAGGGTGACGAGCCACAGCGACAGCCGCGCGAGGTCGAGGGCCAGGGGGTTGCGGTCCACCCCGTAGAGGCAGCGCCGGGCGATCTCGCGGCGGGCGAAGACGACCTCGTCCTCGCCGGGCGGAATCTCCGGGGCGGCGCCGTGCGCGCGCCACGATTCCACGAGCGCGTCGCCGAGCTGCCGGCACGCTTCGACGAGGAACGCGCCCGAGCCGAGCGCGGGGTCGCAGATCCGCAGGTCGAGGATCCGCTCGGGCCGCGGCGGACGCGCGGTTCGGTCCGCTCCCGCCTCCTCCGCCCGCGGCCGGTCTGGAAGCGGCCCCGTCGGCGTCCCGTCCTGCGCGGCCCGCGGTCGGCCGGCGTCGGCCTCGGCCGTCTCGCGCCCCGCCCGCGGCTGGTCGGCGGCCGGCCCCGCCGAGCGTCCGTCCTGCGCGGCCCGCGGTCGGCCGGCGTCGGCCTCGGCCGCTTCGCGCTCCGCCTCCGCCCGCAACCGGGCGAGGATCGGCTCGAGCGTCCGCCGCACGATCGGTTCGGTCAGCGCTCGGGGCGTGTAGTGCGAGCCGGAGCGCCGCCGCTCTTCGCTCGGCTGCAGCACCATCGCCCCGGCCGGGGCCAGGTCGGGCGTGGCGCGGCGGTCGATGACCGGGTCGAGGGCGGCGTGCAGGGCGTCGACGCCGTCGGCGGCGCGCACGGCCCGCTGCACGCGGTCGGTGAGCCGGCGGTCGGTGCGGTCGCGGATCCACTTCGCGCGCTTCGCGGGCGCCTCCGCCAGCAGCGCTTCGAGGTTCACCGTGGCCGGCGCGCCGTGCTTCCTGGCGGCGCGGACGGCGGCCGAGCGGCCCGCCGCCGTCTCCAGCCGGAAGCCCATCATCGTCTCGTAGACCGAGCCGATGTGCTCGACGTCGAGGGCGCGGTACGAGATGCGTTCGCCGCCGAGGACGAGGAGCTGCTCCAGCACGCGGTGGACGGCCCCGTCGGGGACCAGCGGCGGCTCGATGCGTTCGTGGACCTGCCGCGCGCCGCTCCCCGCGCGGCCCTCCAGGAAGCGGTGGACGTCGGGGTCGAAGAGCGCCCCGTGGCGCGGCGGCAGCGACAGGCGGCCGCAACGGGCGCCGTCGTGGACCATGCGGAACAGCGCCAGAAACTGCGCCCAGGCGCCGAAGCGCTGGTCCATCGTGTCGGGGTGCCGCGCGGCGTCCTCGCGCAGGCGCTCGTGGAGGCCGGCGAGCGAGTAGTGGCCGCGGAAGGTCTCGTCGTCGGGCAGCAGGTCCCGCTCCTCGGCGTAGAGCAGGAAGACGAGGCGCAGGACGACGGCGAGCAGGGCGCGGTACACGGCGTCGGGGTCGTCGGCGAGCGGTTCGCGCAGCAGCGCGCCGCCGCTGGCGTCGTGCGCGGCCTGGAACCCGCGCAGCAGCTCGTAGAGGGCGTGCAGCACCTGCTGCGACAGGCGCTCGCTGACCGTGTTCTGGTACTCGCGGCTGTCGGCGAGCAGGGCGGCGAGCCGCTGCCGGCGGGGCAGGGCGAGCAGGCGCGGCTCGCCGAGCAGCAGGCGCAGGGCGGCGCACAGCGGACGGCCGGCGGTCGGCAGCAGGTCGGCGACGTGGAAGTCGAGCCAGCCGGAGCTTTCGCCGCGCGGGGCGGAGACCAGCCGCAGGGTGCGGCCGTTGCAGAGCAGGCCGGCAGGGGCGCCGGTGCCGCGCAGCAGGCGCTCCATGCGGCCGTGGGGGGCGTCGTCGGACCGGCCGCCGCCGGCTCCTTGCCGCTCGCCGCCGCGGTCGAGGTCGCGGCCGGGGGCGAGCACCTGCACCAGCAGTTGCCACGGCGCGGCCCCCTCCGCCGGGTCCCGTTCGGCGACCGCCCAGTCCGGCCGGATGGGGGCGCCGCCGTCGGGCGGCAGGACGTGGAGGTCGTCGGGTATCGGGCGCTCGGCCGTCCCGGCGTAGCCCGCGGGCGCGAAGCTCCAGCCGAGCACGGCGCGGGCGAAGGCGGGGAAGTCGGGCAGCCACGGCCGCGGTTCGGCGTCGGCCCCGAAGCGCCGTTCGGCCGCGCAGGCCCGGACGAGGCGCTGCCCCTCGGCGTCGCGGCGGGGCAGGACGGCCCCGGCCCGCGCCAGCGCCGCCGCCGAGACGACCAGCCCGGTCGGCTGCACGTAGCCGAGCCATTCCAGGTGCGCCGCGGTTTCCGGGTCCGGTTTCGCCATGGTCGCTCGTCGCCCGCCGAGTGCGCGTATGTTACCGTTGACCCTCGACGGTGCCGCTTGCGGAGGGCCGAGCTTGTCGACGCTGACCATTCGTCTGCCCGACGACACCCATGCGCGCATGAAGGCGCTCGCCCGTGATCGCGGCGTGAGCGTGAACCGGCTCGTGGAGGAGCTGTCCACGATCGCCGTCACCCGGCATGACGCGGAGACGCGGTTTCGCGCGCTGGCCGCCCGCGGCTCGGCCGCCGGCGGGCTGTGCATCCTCGACCGGCTCGACGCCGCGTTCGGCGCGGGGAAAGCGCTCCGTTCGGCGCCCGCCGGTCAGTTCGACTCGGGCCAGAGGTAGACGAGGCCGACCGGCTCGACGCGCCGCGCCTGCACGCGGTAGAACGCCTCCACCCGCGCCGGCTCGCGCGCGGCGTCCTCGGCGAAGCGGTCGAGGCGCCGGCGCCATGCGGCCATGTTCGCTTGCAGCTCGCGTCTCTCTTCCGCGCTGAAGTCAAGGGCGAGCTGTTCGGCGCGTTCGTGCTTCCGCAGCTCCGTCTCCACCCGCGCGCGCTGGTCGACCAGCACCCGGCGCAGGTCCCGCGCTTCGCGGGTCCCGCGCTCGGCCAGCCGCCGGGCCGCGCCGTCGGCCGTCTCGCGGGCCCGGGCTTCGAGCCGCGGGCGCAGCTCCTCCACGTCGCGGGCCGCCGCGTCGAGCAGCCGGCGGCGGACGGCCTCGGCCGGCGTCCAGCCGTCGCCGCGGGCCAGCGCCCGCTCCAGCAGGTCGAGCGTCCGCGCCTCGGCGTCGCGGGCGTAGGCGGCGAGGGGGCCGGCGCGCCGCGACGGCTCGACCCAGCGCGCCGTCACCGGGACGACCTCCTCGTGCAGCCGCTCCGCCCCCTGCCCGTAGAGCGACAGCCGGCCGAGCAGCAGCACGCGCGGGACGGCGTCGGCGGCTTGCGCCAGGCAGGCCCGCGACAGGTCGTGGTGCACGAACCCCTGGGTGCGGAAGCGGGCCAGCAGGCGCTGCGCCACCCGCTGTTCCAGGTGCAGGTGGACGGTGTCGTCGGTCAGCCGGCCGGCGTCGGCGAAGACCACCGGGCGGATGGGGGCGTCGCGCCGCCACTCGGCGAGCGGCTGGCCCCGGCGCCGCGGCGCGCGCAGCGAATCGAGGGTGGCCGTCCAGGTGCGGTCGCCGGCCGCCTGCCCGTCGAGCGGCGGGAAGGTCCAGACGGGGGCGCCCCGGGCGTCGCGCGTCTCGGCCAGCGGCGGCGCGCCCGTCAGCTCCAGCGCGCACGAGAGCGCGTCGCGGAACGGGGCCGGCTCGAAGGCGGTCCAGCCGCGCGAGCGGTCGAGCAGGGTGCGGCAGCGGTCGATCTGCGCGGCCAGGTCCGCCTGCCGGTCGCGGGCCGACTCCAGCTCGGTCTCGACGGCGCGCCGGCGGCGGGCGTCGAGGTCGGCCCGCTCGATGTCCCGCGCCAGCCGGCCGGCGTCGCCGCGGCGGATGCCGGCCCGCAGGCGGCGCTCGACGTCGTCGTCGATCACCCGCGACAGGCTGCCGAGTTCGCGCCGGATCGTTTCGGTCTTGCGGACCAGCACGTCGAGCACGCGGTCCTCGGCGCGCTGCGGCAGCACGAAGTAGTGGCAGCGGACCTCGGGGGCCGGCTGCAGGCGGCGGTCGATGCGGCCGTTGCGCTGCTCGATGCGGCCGGGGTTCCACGGCAGGTCGAAGTGGAACAGGTCGGTGCAGTGCGCCTGGAAGTTGAGGCCCTCGCGGGCGGCGTCGGTGGCCAGCAGGATGCGCAGCGGGTCGTCGGCCGGGGGCGCGTTGAAGCGGCGCTGGACCTCCCGGCGGCGGGCGCCGGCGGTCAGCCCGTCGATGGTCGCGATGCGCTCCGCGGCGCGGTCGGTGCCGGCGATCGCCGCTTCGAGCATCTTCCGCAGCCAGCGTTTCGTGCCTTCGCGGTTCTCGGTGAAGATCAGCACGCGCCGGTCGTTCCAGCGGGGCGGCGGCGCGCCCGCGGCGGACGGTGCGCCGAACGGCGGCAGGCCGGGGCAGAGGTGCTCGCGGAGCCAGTCGACCAGCCGCAGCGTCCGCGCGTCGGGCCGGCCGCGGGCCGCCTCGGCGATGCGCTGCATCCGGTCGAGCAGGTCGCGTTCGCGGCGCCGGAGCGCGGCGGCGTCCGCGCCGGGGGCGGCGTCTCCGGCGGACGGGCGGACGGCGGTGGTGTCCGCGCCGGCCGCGGCGGTCTCGGCCGCTTCGGTGATCTCCTCGACCTGCCGGTCCTCCTCGGCGTCGGTCTCGTCCGGCGCCCAGTCGGCGCGCTCGTCGTCGGCGTCCGGGGCCGACGTGAAGAGGCCGCCGTCCGGCGCGCTGCCCGGCGCGACCGCCGCCTCCGCCCGGTCGGCCGCTTCCCGGCGCGCCAGCGTGCGGCGGTGCACGGCGAGGCTGCGGGCGAACGCCTCGACCGACGACAGCAGCCGCTGCTGCAGGCCGACCGACAGCAGGCCGGCGGCGGCCCGCGCCTTCGCCGGGGCGGCGGCGTGGCGCTGTTCGCGCACGGCGCGGTAGTCGTCGAGCAGCCGCGACAGCACGAGTTCAGGCGCGTCGTCGGGCAGGCCGTCGATGGTGACCGGCGCCACCACGCGCCGGGGGAACCCGCCCTGCATCTCGCGGACGTCCTCCTTCAGCCGCCGCACCATCACGGCGTCGAGCGCCTTGCGTCCGGCCACCGGGACGCCGCGCGTGAAGCGGGCGGGGTCGAGCAGCTCCAGCAGCGTCGAGAAGCTGTTCGAGTGGCCGTTGTGCGGCGTCGCCGACAGGAACAGCCGGTGCTCGAACCGGCCGCCGACGTCGCGCACGGCGCGGGTGAACTTCGTCTCGATGCCGTAGCGCCCGCCGCTCGCCGGCGCGGCGTGGTGCGCCTCGTCGAGGATCAGCAGGCTGCCCGGCCGCAGCGGTCCCAGCCACTCGCGCAGCGGGTCGGCGTAGACCGGGTCGATCAGCAGGTTGTGGGAGACGAGGAAGCGGCTGTGCGTGCGCCACGGGTTGACGCCGAAGCCCCGTTCGCGCCGCATCCGCGTCAGGTAGGCGCGGTCGAGCACCTCGAACAGCAGGCCGAAGCGGTCCTCCATCTCCGCCTTCCACTGCTCCAGCACGGAGGCCGGCGCGGCCGCGACGATCGTCTTCGCCTTGCGGCGCAGCAGCAGCTCGCGCGCGATCAGCCCCGCCTCGATCGTCTTGCCGAGGCCGGTGTCGTCGGCGATGAACAGGTTGACGCGGGGCAGGAGCAGGGCCTTGCGCAGCGGCTCCATCTGGTAGGCGTCGAGGGTGATGCCGGCCCGGAACGGCGCCTGGAACAGGTTGGGGTCCGTGGCGGTCACCGCGTTCCAGCGCAGCGTGTGGAGGAACGCCGCGAAGCGCCGCGGCGCGTCGAAGCCGCGCGCGCCGAGGTCTCCCCAGCCCTCCTGCGCCAGGATGCGGCGGTCGGGCTCGCAGTCCCAGAACACCTCCAGCGTGCGCCCCTGCGCGTCGTCGTCGGCGCACGCCAGCCGCACGCGGGCCGAGTGCCCCGGCTCTGGCGGCGGGACCACCTCCTCGACCAGCCAGCGCCGGGTGCGCACCTGCACCAGCTCGCCCGGCTCGGGATCGCGTTCGGGGAGGTGTCGGGAAGCGCGGGCGACCGCGGCGCGCGATGCCGATCCTCGTGTCGCGTTCGGGGAGGCGCCTCGAGGTGGCGCCGACGAGCCGACAGGCGCGTCGGTCTGCACGGCGGGCATTCTACCGCTTGGTGCGCGTGCGGGCGGGCGGCCGCATAGAGATCGAAGCAGGAACCGGGCGCGCTGCCCTCGGCAGCCACGTCGCGTACCCGGTGGCGCACTGAAGTGGTCCCGGTCGAAGGCGACCGGCGGCCCGCGACGCTGCTCGGTGCGACCAGCCGGACATACGCCGGCGGCGCAGCAGCGCCGAACTTGACGGGGGAGGCGGTCGGCGCCGACTCGCCCAGGCGAGCATCCGCCCGCGCGGCCGCGGGGGTGACCGGTGGAGGACGAGTTGAGCGGGGCGGCGGTCCGGCCGAAGCCTGTACAGCGCGACGTCACGCGAACGCGGCGCGTGGTAGAGTCCGCGTTGCACCGGGCGCGCGGCAACCGCAACGTGCCGCGCGGCGCATCCGGTCGCCCCGGCCTTCCGGGGTATCGTCTCCGCCCCCGTCCGCGGCATCTTTGGTTGGCGAGAGTCGGCCGGTTCCGGGGCGCGGACGGGCGCCCGACTCTCGCGGATTGTTCGCGTCCGTTTCCGTCCGCCCCGAACGTGCTTGGGAATCCGCAAGGGAAGCGGAACGGCGGAAAGCCGATAAATCGACCGCAAACATTGGCGTTTCCTGTCGTTTTCAGCAGAACTGCGCGGACTCCCGCCGGCTTGGTATCATGCGCGCATCCATGACCGACGTTCGTCTGCATCGCACCACGGCGGTGCCGATCGGCGGCCTGCGGATCGGCGGCGGCGCGCCGGTGGCCGTGCAGTCGATGACGCTGACGGACACCGCGGACGCCGCGGCGACCGCCGCGCAGTGCGTCGAGCTCGCCGAGGCGGGGTCCGAGCTGGTGCGCGTCACCGTCAACGACGAGCGCGCGGCGCGCGCGGCGCCCGAGATAAAACAGCGGATGCTCGACGCCGGCTGCGCCGCGCCGCTCATCGGCGACTTCCACTACAACGGCCACCTGCTGCTCACCCGCCACCCGGCGTGCGCGGCGGCGCTCGACAAGTACCGCGTCAACCCCGGCAACGTGGGCGCCGGCCGGCGCCGCGACGAGCGGTTCGCGACCATCTGCGCGGTGGCCCGCGACCACGGCAAGCCGGTGCGCATCGGCGTCAACGGCGGCTCCCTGAACCAGGAGCTCGTCATGGCGAAGATGCAGGAGAACACCGACCGCGGCTCCGGCCGGACGTCCGGGGAGATCATCAACGAGTGCATGGTGACCTCCGCGCTCGAGTCGACCGCGCTGGCGCTCGACGCCGGCCTCGGCGAGGACCGGATCGTCATCTCGGCCAAGGTGTCGCGGCCCCGGGACCTGATCGCGGTCTACGGCGCGCTGGCCGCGCGGACGTCGCAGCCGCTGCACCTCGGACTGACCGAGGCGGGCATGGGGCTGAAGGGGCTCGTCTGGTCGGCCTCGGCCATGGGGGTCCTGCTGAATCAGGGCATCGGCGACACGATCCGCGTGTCGCTGACGCCGCGCCCGAACGGCGACCGCCGCGAGGAGGTGCACGCCGCGTGCGAGCTGCTGCAGGCGCTCGGCCTGCGGTCGTTCGCCCCCAGCATCACCGCCTGTCCCGGTTGCGGCCGGACCACCAGCACCACGTTCCAGGAGCTGGCCGAGCGGGTCCAGGGCTACGTGCGCGGCATGATGCCGGCCTGGAAGACGGAGTACGACGGCGTCGAGGAGATGACCGTCGCCGTCATGGGCTGCGTCGTCAACGGACCCGGCGAATCGAAGGCGGCGAACATCGGCATCAGCCTGCCCGGCACCGGCGAGGAGCCGGCCTGCCCGGTCTACGTGGACGGCCGGCGCGTGACGACGCTGCGCGGTTCGTACGAGGAACTCTCCGAGGCGTTCCGCCGCCTGATCGACGACTACGTCGAGGAGAAGTACGCGCGGAAGGCGGCCGCTGCGCGGTAGGAGTCTGCGCCGTCTGCGCCGTAGAACGGCGCGGACTCCTGTAGGATTGGGTTGGGTGCCAAGCGGAGCCGCAAGGCGGCGGTTGGCGGGCTAGGGAGGCTGGCGCACGCCCGACCCGGTACGCGCCCATGTCCTCCCCGCCGACCGTCCACGGCCGCGAACCGGCACGTCCCATGTCGCACGCGAATCCCGCCCGCCGCACCCGGCCCCGCCGCCGCGCGCCCCCCACCAGCCCCATCCGCCTGATCGCCATCGACGTCGACGGCACCCTGCTCGACGGCCGCGGGCGCCTGCCCGCGCGCAACCGCCTCGCCGTCCACCGGGCCATCGACGCGGGCGTCCGGGTCGTGCTGGTGACCGGCCGCGCCTTCCACCACGCCCGTCCGGTCGCCGAGGCGCTGGCGCCGGAACGCGCGCCGGACGCGCTGGCGCTGATCGTCAGCAACGGGGCGTTGACCAAGCGGCTCGACGGCGCGACGCTGGACCGCCGGCTCCTGCCGCGCGAGACCGCCCGCGCCCTCGTCGCCGCGATGCGGCCGCGGGGCCAGGGAATCGCGGTCATCTTCGACCGGCCCGACGCGCGCCAGTACGTCTACGAGGGCATCGACTGGAGCCATCCGCAGCGGGCTTGGTACTACGAACGCAACCGGGCCTTCATGACCCGCGTCGAGCCGATCGAGACGGCGCTGGACGACGACCCGGTGCAGGTCGCCTTCACCGGCGGCGTGGCCGGGATGCGGGCGCTGGCCGCCGAGGTGCGGCGGCGCCCCGAGGCCGCCGGCGTCACCCCGACGCTGACCGAGTACGCCGCGCGCGACTTCTCGCTCCTCGACCTCGTCGCCGGCGGCTGCTCCAAGGGAACCGCGCTGGCCGCCTGGAGCCGCCGCCTCGGCGTCGAACCGGACGCGGTCATGGCCGTCGGCGACAACCTGAACGACCGCGAGATGCTGGCGTTCGCCGGGCGCCCCGTGGTGATGGGCAACGCCGTGGAGGCGCTCGGGGAGCCCGGCTGGGAGATCACCGCGACCCACGACGAATGCGGCCTCGCGGACGCCATCGACAAGGTGATTCCGAACGGACCCGGCGCGCGCTGAAGCGTCACCGGCCGCGCGTCACCCCGCCGGCGCGTCCGCCGGGGCCGCGGCCAGCGCCCGCGTCCGGCGCCTCCAGATGGTCACCGGCTGCCGGCCGGGGCCGCAAGACCGCCGGCCGTCAGAGGGGGTTGGACCGCGCGTCTCCCGCCGCGGTCTCGGACTCCAGCGCCCGCCAGAACGACCGGACGATGCGCGGGACGCCGTTCACCCCGCCGTTGCGCCCCGACATCAGTTGTTCCGGCTTCACCCGCCGCCGCAGGAACGTCTTGGGCCGGCCGCTGGTGGCGCGGTGTTCCTTCGTCACGATCTCGTGCTCGACGAGCAGCCGTTCGACGACCGCCCACTTCGGATCGCCCAGCAGGCCCGCGAGCGCGGGATCTTCCGTGCACACCGGATTCGCCCGGCGGTAGGCCCGCACCAGACGCTCGACGAGATCGACGTACGGGGACGGCGCGCCGGAACCTGTCGCCTGATCCAAGCCGGGCGTCGGCGCACCGCACTCTTTCAGCGTCGCCGCAACGGCCGACGGATCGTAGACCGTCTCGGGAACACGCAGTCCAATCACGTGCGAGACGTCGAGCCCCTCCAGTTCCAGACGTGTCGTACCCGGCCCCACGCGCGGCTCGAACAGCAGGACGTCCCGGGCCGTGCACTCCACGAACCGCGCCTCCGTCAAGTCGGTGCGGCGGATCTCCACGTCGACCAGCGAGCAGCGCTTCAGCGTGACGCGGCCGAGCCGGCCGCCGGGAAAGACGACGGACCGCACGGTGCACCCGTCGATCTCGCGCCCGTCTTCGCCGGCGTACCGCAGCAACGCCATCACGAGGAGACCGGCGTTCTCGCGGACCTGCATCGTCCGCCGCCACTCCTTCCTGCCCGCGTCGGCCAGACGATCCAGCCGTTTCTGCAGTCGACCCCGCGCTCCCGCTCCGTCCCGCGCATTCAACTGCGCCGCCACCCGCTCCGCGACGTCGTCGGGCAGCGCGGACCGGCTCAGGACGATGCGCACGTCGGCGCCGGTGGAGTTGAACTCCGACACGACGGCGCGGGCCAGGAAATGGAAGAAGAACAATTCGTGCTCGAAGGAGATCCCGCCGCCGCGCAACGACTCTTCGTCGCTCTGCGCGAGAAACGCCAGGGCCGGCATGCGCTCGACCACGGATTGCTTCGCCGCCTCCGACAGGTCTTCGCTCTCGACGAAGAACTCCGCGACCTCCCGCACGGAGCGGGAGTCGAGCTCGCGCGTCTCCTGGTTCCACATCTCCTGCGCCAGCTCGCACATCAGCCGTTCGAACTGCTCTTCCGTCAGCAGGGAGCCCGACTGCCTGTCCAGCAGCTTCTCTTTCCGCTCCCTGGACAGGTACTCGCGCACGAGCGCCTGCAGCAGGTCGCCGCCTGCCGAGAACTCCGGGTTGTTCCGCAGCAACTCCACGACCCGCGCGAAGAACAGCGGCTTCTTCGCCAGCTCCTCGCGCCCGTCGTCGAAGATCGTCCGCACGCGACGGCCAAGCCGCTCCGAAGCCTCGTCCGTCAGCCCGCGATCCGCGGCCCATTGGTCCAGATAGCGCCGCCGGTCTTCGTCCGACCATTCGAGCACGCGAACCGGCACGTGCGCCCAGCGCTGATCGCCGGTCGCCGAGACGCGGCCCGCCCGCGCCAGAAACTCCTCTTCGTAGTAGACGGAACGCGCCGAGGCCAGCAATTGCCCTTCGCCCTCGAGAAGATCCGTCAGCAACTTTACGGCGGACGACGTCGTCGGATCGCCGGCGGCATCGGAACGTTCCGCCCGGGTTTCCACGAACAGTCCCGGCGGCATCGCCTGCAAGATCATCTGCGCGAGGCTTTGGAGATCCGCCATGTCCGCCCCGGCGAGGAACGATCGGTAGGAGACTTTGCGGCCTGCGGTCCGCACCGAAACGCCCTGGTCACGCGACACGGAGAACAGGGCCTCGCGCTTCTCGCCCTGCATGGTCCAGACGGCGCGGAACCTACGCCCCGCCGGACTGACGTCGACCAGGGCGCCAAGGTCGCCGAAGGACGTCAGATCGCGCTCGATACGCCCCTTCCAGTAGTCCGCGAACTTGCCCGCGTCGTCAAACATCGGTTCCCTCCTCGATGCGGAGGATGCGGAGCCCCGATCCGCCAGCCGCCGATCGTTCAATCCCTCGCGCGTACGCCAGGAACGCACCACTGAAACATGCTCCGCGCCGGCGTCACCGGCCGCGCGTCACCCCGCCGGCGCGTCCGCCAGGGCCGCGGCCAGCGCCCGCGTCCGGCGCCACCAGATGACGGTCACGAGGCTGCCCACGACGACGAGGCCGGCCGAGATCCCGATCCACAGGCCGACGACTCCCCAACCCAGCGCGAAGCAGAGCAGCCAGCCGGCCGGCAGACCGATCATCCAGTGGCCGGCCAGGTTCAGCAGCATCGGCGTCCGCGTGTCGCCCAGGCCCCGGAGCGCCCCCGTGGTCACGCCCTGCAGCCCGTCGAAGACCTGGAACAGCGCGACCAGCGTGATGAGGGACAGCCCCGCCTCGACGACGCCCCCGTCCGTCGTGAAGAGGCCCAGGAGCGCGCGCGGCGCGGCGAGGAACGCCGCCGCGGCGGACGCCATGAAGCCGGTCCCGAGCGCGACGGCGGTCCATCCGGCCGCGGCCGCCCCCGCCGCATCCCGCCGGCCGACCGCGTGCCCGACGCGCACGGCGCCGGCCGACGCCATCCCCAGGGGCACCATGTAGGTCAACCCGGCCAGGTTGATGACGATCTGGTGCGCGGCCAGGGTGGACGGGTCGAGCCGCGCCGCGAGCATCGTGACCGCCGCGAACGCGCCGAACTCCAGCGTCGCCTGCGTCGCCGCGGGCCACCCCAGGCCCAGGATCCGCCGCAGGCCGGCGACGCCGACGCCGCTCAGCGCCCAGGGCCGGACCCCCCGGCGGACGACCGCCGCCGCCAGCACGGCGACCATGCAGGCGCGGGAGAGGCACGTCGCCCAGCCGGCGCCCTCGACGCCCAGCGCCGGCGCGCCGAGGTTGCCGAAGATCAGGATCCAGTTGGCGGCGGCGTTGACGACGTTGGCCGACAGCAGCGCGGCCATGATCGGCCTGACCACCGCCACCGCCTGCAGGTAGCGCCGGAACGCGGCGTACAACAGCAGCAGGGGCAGACTCCAGGTCACGACGGCGAAGTACGGGCGCACCAGCTGCAGGACGCCCGGATCGAAACCCCAGACGTCGAGGCGGGCGCCCGCGATCCGGGCCAGCAGGCCGACGGGCAGGGTCAGGACCAGGGCCAGGAGGACCCCGTGCCGCAGCCAGCGGTCGCACGCGGGCCGGTCGCGGGCGCCGAACGCCTGCGACACGAGCGTGTCGAGGCCCAGCAGCAGGCCCATGCCGAAGACGCTGAACGCCAGGAACAACGCGCTGCCGACGCCCACGGCCCCGATGGCCTCCGGACCGAGCCGGCCGACCATGGCGACGTCGACGATCTGCATCGACACCCAGCCGACCTCGGCGATCACGACCGGCGCGGCGAGCGACGCCGTCGGGCGCATCTCCCGGCGCAGCGCGGCGAACAGGGGCATGGGCGTCCGGTGCGGAACGGTGGACGGCGGACGGCGCCCCGACGCGGCCGCCGGCCGACGCCGGCTCAGCTTCGTCCGCGCGGTATCCGCGGCGCGGGCGCGGCGCTGGCGCGCGTGGAGCGCGTCCGAACGCGGAACGGCGCAGTCCGGGCGGTGCGCGCCGCGGCCCGACGCCTGGCGGGCGTCAGCGCCAGGGCATGAGCGCTTCGATCCACTGGATGCGGGTCAGGTCGTTGTAGATGACGGTGACCATCAGCATCATCAGGACGACGAAGCCGGCCAGCAGCATCCGCTCCTTGACGCGCATGCTGAAGTCGCGGCGCGCCACGCTCTCCATCCCCATGATGAAGATGTGGCCCCCGTCGAGGACCGGAATCGGCAGCAGGTTCAGGATGCCGAGGTTCAGCGAGATCATGGCCATGAGGCTGAACAGCTCGACCCACCCCACCTGGGCCGCGCTGCCGGACAACTGGGCGATGCCGACCGGGCCGACGAGCTGCCGCGGCGACGTCTCCGCCGTCAGCAGCCCCCACAGGGTCTGGAAGATCAGCCCGGACCACTCGTAGTTCCGGCGGAGGCTCATCCCGAACGCCTCGAAGAAGCCCGGTTCGACGATCCGCGTCTCGTACGGATTGACGGTCATGCCGGTCAGGCCGACGTCCCCCCGCAACGCCGGCGTGACGCGGACCTCCCGCGTTTCGCCGCCGCGGCGCACGGTCAGGCGCAGCGGGACGTCCGGGCTGGCGTTGATGCGCGCGATCAACTCGGCGTGGTCGACCCTCTCCCCGTCGACCGCCTCGATGACGTCGCGGGCCCGGAGCCCGGCCCGCTCGGCCGGCTCGCCGGGCATGACCTGCACGACCTGGGGGCGCAGCGCGGGTCCGACGCCGATGTCGCCCATCTCGAAGCGGGTCTGCGAGTCCGGGGTCATCTGCAGCGTCCGCTCCCGCCCGTCCACGCCGCGCACCACGACCGGGATCTCGCGCTCCGCGCGGGGCATGACCTCCAGGTACAGCGCGTCCCATGTGTCGACGGCCCGGCCGGCGACGCTCACGATCCGCTCGCCCGCCGCGATTCCGGCGCGGGCGGCGGGAGAATCCTCCGCCACGCGGCCGACCACCGGCGGCTGGAGCTCGAACGCGGGCTCCTCGGCCCCCTGGTAGAGCACCAGCCACATCACGAGGACGGCGAGGACCAGGTTCATCGCCGGTCCCATGACGAGCACCAGGAAGCGCTCCCCCTTGGACTTCGACATGAACTCGTCGGGCGCGCCGACGCGGTTCTCCGCCCCGTGCTCGCCCGCCATCTTGACGTAGCCGCCCAGCGGGATCGCGCTGACGCAGTACTCGGTGTCGCCGCGCGTGGCCCGGAGGATCTTCGGCCCGAACCCGAGGGAGAAGGTCAGCACCCGCACGCCGAGCCGGCGGGCCATCAGGAAGTGGCCCAGCTCGTGCACGAAGATGAGCACGCCGAGGACGAACAGGAATGCGAGCAGGGTGGTCACGGCTGATTCATCCGGTTGTCGGGAGCGCCTCGTCTGATTCTACCCGTCCGCGACGGAAGACGAAAAGGACCGCGCCCAGGCGTCCAGTTCGCGGACCTCGGCGAGCGTCGCCGGTTCGCCCGGCGCGCGCCCGGCCGCGGCTTCGAGGGTGGTCTCGATCACCCGCGGGATCGCGGGGAACGGCAGCCGGCGCTCCAGGAACGCCGCCACCGCCACCTCGTTGGCCGCGTTGAGCACGGCGGGAAAGGCCGCCCCGGCGCGCAACGCCTGGTACGCGAGATCGAGACACGGAAACCGATCCGTGTCGGGAGCCTGGAAGTCGAGCGGCCCGCAGGAGGTGAGGTCCAGCGAGGGCAGCGGCGCCGGCCAGCGCTCGGGGTAGGAGAACGCGTACTGGATGGGCAGGCGCATGTCGGCCACGCCGAGCTGCGCGATGACCGAACCGTCGCGCAACTCGACGAGCGAATGCACGACCGACTGCGGATGGACCACGACGTCGATGCGCTCGGGCGGCGCGTCGAAGAGCCAGCGCGCCTCGATCACCTCGAGTCCCTTGTTCATCAACGTCGCCGAATCGACGGTGATCTTGGGGCCCATCGACCACGTGGGGTGGCGCAGCGCGTCCTCCGGGGTCACCGCCGCCAGTTCCGCGGCCGGCCGGTCCCGGAACGGCCCGCCCGACGCCGTGAGGACGTAGCGCAGCACGTCGTCCGCCGCGCGGCCGTCGACGCACTGGTGGATCGCGTTGTGCTCGCTGTCCACCGGGAGGATGGCCACGCCGCGCCGCCGCGCCGCCTCGACCATCAGGCCGCCGGCCGTCACCAGCACTTCCTTGTTGGCCAGGGCGACGGTCTTGCCCGCCTCGATGGCCGCCAGCGTGGCGCCCAGCGCCGCCGTGCCCGCCGAGGCGCAGAGCACGAGCTCCACGCGCGGGTGCGTGGCGACCGCGCTCAGACCGTCTTCGCCCCATCCCGAGACCACGCCGCCGGCCAGCGCGCCGGACGCCCGCAAGCGGTCCAGCGCCGGCTCGTCGGCCAGCGCGACTACCGCGGGGCGCACGCGCGCGACCTGCTCGGCGAAACGCTCGACGTTGCGTCCGGCCGCCAGGCCGACTACTTCGAGGCGCTCCGGATGCGCGGCCGCGACCGCGAGCGCGCTACGGCCGATCGAGCCCGTGGAGCCGAGGACGGCGATGCGCTTCACGGCAGCCGCGCTCCCCCGAAGGTCACCACGGCGTAGTGGACGGGCGCCGCGAACAGGAGCGCGTCGATGCGGTCGAGCACCCCGCCGTGACCCGGAACGAGGCCCGAGGAGTCCTTCATCCCGGAGGCGCGCTTCAGGTGCGACTCGAACAGGTCGCCGGCCATGCCGCTGAGCGCGAGCGTCGTCCCGACCACCGCGCGCGCGGGCGGGTCCAGGGCGGGCAGCCACCAGGCGCCGAGGAAAACGAACGCGGCCGTGGCGGCGACGGCCCCGCAGACCGCCCCCTCGACCGTCTTGCCGGGGCTCACCGCGGGCGCCAGCTTGCGCCGGCCCAGCCGGCGGCCGCCGTAGTACTGCGCCGTGTCGCTGACCGCGACGGTGGCGATCAGCAGCGACAGCGCCTCGCGGCCCGCGTCCAGGGCCAGCGCCGCCAGCGCGCCCAGCGGGAGCCCGATGTAGAGCACCGCGAACGCGGCGGCCCCCGCGCTCGCCAGCGCGTCCTCGCGGCGCCCGCGGGCCAGCACCGTCAGCGCGATCAGCAGGCCGGCGGCCATCGCGACCAGCCCGAGGGCGGCGGGGGCCAGGGCGACCGCCGCGCCCGCCGCGAGCACCGCGGCCCCGCAGGGAACGCGGGCCAGGACCAGCCCGGCCGATTCCGCGAGACGGGCGTACTCCACGAACGCGAGCAGCAGCACGCCGCCGGCCAGCGCGGCGGCGGCGGGCGGCGGAAGGAACCAGATCGCCCCCGCGGCCAGGACCGCCAGCGCCAGCCCGCTGAGGACCCTGGTCACGCCCGGCGCCCGACGGCCGCCGGCTCGTCCTCGATCCCGCCGTAGCGGCGGTTCCGCTTCTGGTAGTCGAGCACCGCCTCCAGCAAGTGCCGGGCGCGGAAGTCCGGCCAGCAGGTGTCGGTGACCCAGATCTCCGCGTAGGCGATCTGCCAGAGCAGGAAGTTGCTGACGCGCATCTCCCCGCCGGTCCGTATCAGCAGGTCGGGGTCCGGCTGCCCCGCCGTGTAGAGCAGTCCGCCGAAACGCGCCTCGTCCAGCTCGTCGGGGTCGACGCCGGCGCGCAGCGCCCGGCGGGCCGCCGTCACGATCTCGGCCCGGCCGCCGTAGTTGAGCGCGATGTTGAAGACCATGCCGGTGTTGCCGCCGGTCCGCTCCTGCGCCGCGTCGAGCTCCGCCCGCACGTCGACGGCCAGCTCGGCGTCGCTGCCGATGACCTGGAGGCGGATGTCGTTCTCCATCAGCGTGGCGATCTCCAGCCGCAGGTAGCGCTTGAGGAGCCCCATCAGGCTCCGCACTTCCGCGGGCGGGCGCTTCCAGTTCTCCATCGAGAACGCGTAGAGGGTCAGGAAGTCGATGCCGAGGCGGGCGCAGACCTCGACCGAGTCGCGCACCGAGTCGATCCCCGCGCGATGCCCTTCGACGCGCGGCAGGCGGCGGCGGGAGGCCCAGCGGCCGTTGCCGTCCATGATGACGGCGACGTGCGCCGGCAGGCGCTCGAAATCCACCTGCCGCGCCAGACGGGCCTCGGCGGACCCCGCCGGCGCCCACGCCAGTACGTCGTGCAGGCCCATGGTTGCCAATGATAATCAGTAATCGACGGCGAGCAGAAACAGCCCTTGCGGCGGCGCCGTCGGTCCCGCGCGCTCCCGCCGCCGGGACGCGGCGATCTCGGGGACCGCGGCGGCCTCGAGGCGGCCGGCCCCGACCTCGACGAGCGTCCCGACGATGATCCGCACCATGTGCCGGAGGAACCCGTCGCCGGCGACTTCTATCGTCAGCGCCGGCGCCGGAACGGCCCCCGGCGCCGGCCATACGGCGTCCGTGGACCCGACGGCGACCGAGCGCAGGGTCCGCACCGTCGACGCCACGTCCGACCCCGCGGCCTGGAACGCCGCGAAGTCGCGGCGCCCCGGCAGCCGGGCGGCGGCTTCGCGCATGGCGTCGAGGTCGAGCGGCCCGCGGACGCGCCACGCGTAGCGCGGCGTGAAGGGGTTCGCGGCGGGGCCGGAGATCAGATTGTACCGATACGTCTTTCCGCGCGCCGCGTAGCGGGCGTGGAAGCCGGCCGCCACCGTCTCGGCCGCGAGCAGGCGCACGTCGGCGGGCAGCTTCGCGTTCAGCGCCCGGACCAGCGCGGCCGTCTCGATCCCGTGGGCGAGCTGAACGCTGGCGACCTGCCCCAGCGCGTGCGCGCCGGCGTCCGTCCGGCCGGCGCCGGCGACGTCCACCGCCCGCCCCTCGATCTCGGCCAGCGCGCGCTCCAGCTCGCCCTGGATGGAACGCCCACGGGCCTGGCGCTGCCAGCCGACGTACTCGGTCCCGTCGTAGGAGAGGGTCAGCTTGATCGTGCGCATCGCCGCGCCGTTACGGCCCGGACGCCCGGGCCGCCGCGCCCGGCCGCGAGCCGGGCTTGACCACCGGCGTTCCCCGCGCGCACAGCGGACACGCCGCGGGTTCGTGCGCGGGCCACGACACGGCCGCCAGCGCCTCGAAGGGCACGTCGAAGGCGGCCCGCGAACCGCTCCGGTCGACGAGGGCCGCGGCCCCGACGACGTCGGCGCCCGATTCGCGCGCCACGGCCATGGTCTCGCGGGTCGAGCCGCCGGTGGTGACGACGTCCTCGACGACGAGGACCCGCTCGGCGGGGGCGAGCGCGAAGCCCCGGCGCAGCGTCAGCCGGCCGCCGCGCCGCTCGGCGAAGACGGCCCGGACGCCGAGCGCGCGGGCCACCTCGTGTCCGATGACCACGCCGCCGAGGGCCGGGGACAGGACGACGCCCGGCGAAAGCGGACGCACCCGCTCCGCGAGCTCCGCGCCGAGCGCCTCGGCCTGCGGCGGATGCTGGAGCAGCAGCGCGCACTGCAGGTAGCCCGGACTGTGCAGGCCGGACGAGAGCTGGAAGTGCCCCTCGAGCAGGGCGCCGGCGTCCCGGAAGCGCTGCAGCAGATCGTCGGAATGCATGGGATCCCGCCCGGATCGTGGGCAAGTATACAGAGGCGCTTTGGTAGACTCGGGGCCAGCTCCATGCCCCCCCTCTCGGTGGTCGTCATCACCAGGAACGAAGCCGCGAACGTCCGCGCCGCGCTGGAGTCGGCGCGCTGGGCGGACGAGCTCGTCGTGGTCGATTCCGGGAGCGCCGACGAGACGGTGCGCATCGCGCGCGAGATCGCGGATCGCGTCGCGTCGCGCGACTGGGAGGGCTTCGGCCCGCAGAAGAACCACGCGGCGCGGCTGGCGGCGCACGACTGGATCCTGTCGCTCGACGCGGACGAACGCGTCACGCCGGGCCTGGCGCGCGAGATCCGGTCGCTGCTGGAGTCGGAGCCGGCCGCCCGGGGCTACCGCCTCCCGCGCGTGACGCGCTATCTGGGCGGCTGGATCCGTTCCACCGACTGGCGGCACGACCTTCCGTTGCGCCTGTACGACCGCCGCGCCGGCCGCTGGAACGAACGCCTGGTGCACGAGTCGGTGGCGGTCGACGGCCCCGTCGGGCGGTTGCGGGGGACGCTGGAGCACCACCCCTACCGCGACGTGTCGCACCACCTGCGGACCATCGACCGCTACACGACGCTGGCCGCCCGGCAGATGCACCGCGAGGGCCGCCGCGCCGGCTGGATCGACCTGGCCGCCCGTCCGCCGGCGGCCTTCCTGCGCAACTACGTGCTCCGCGGCGGCGCGCGCGACGGCGCGCGGGGGTTGATCGTCTCGATGCTGAACGCCGGCTACGTCCTTCTGAAGTTCGTCAAGCTGTGGGAGCGGCAGCGCGGCGGCGGAGCGGAGCGGCGCTGACCCGGCGGGGCGGCCACCACGTTCATGTTCTCCCTGCACGTCGACACGGCGCGGACGTGGCGCGGCGGCCAGCACCAGGCCCTGCTGACGGTGCGCGGCCTGCGGCGGCGGGGCCTGCGCGCCGCGCTCGCCGCCCAGCCGCGGGGCGAGCTGTACCGGCGCGCCGCCGGCGACGCGGACCTGCTTCCGCTGGCCGTGCGGGGAGACCTGGACCCGGCGGCCGCCTGGAGGCTCTCGCGGCTGCTGCGCCGCCTGCGGCCGGACGTGATCCACGCCCACGACGCGCACGCGGCGGCCGTCGCCGCGCTCGCCCGGGCGCTGGCCGGACCGCGGGCGGCTCCCCCCCTGATCGCCGCGCGGCGGGTCGACTTCCCCCTCCGCGGCCATGCGTTCTCGCGCTGGAAGCACCGGCGGGTGGACCGCTTCGTCTGCGCCTCGGCCGCGATCCGCGGCGTGCTGTCCGCGGAAGGCGTGCCGCCGGAGCGGACCTGCGTCGTGTACGAAGGGACGGACGTCGAGCGCATCGAGCGGGCGCCCGCCCTCGACCTCCACCGCGAGTTCGACCTGCCGGCGGGTTGTCCGATCGTCGGCAACGTCGCCGCCCTGGCCCCGCACAAGGGGCAGCGCCATCTGATCGACGCCGCGGCGCGGGTCGTCCGCGAGCTCCCCGCCGCGCGGGTGCTGATCGTCGGCGCGGGGGAGCTGCGGAGCGCCCTCGCCCGGCAGGTCGGGCGCCTGGGACTGGAGGGCCGGGTGATCCTGGCCGGGTTCCGGTCCGACGTGCCGTCGGTGCTGAAGGGACTCGACCTCTTCGTCATGAGCTCGGTCAGCGAGGGACTCGGCACCTCGGTGCTCGACGCGATGGCGGCCGGGCTGGCCGTGGTCGGCACCCGCGCGGGAGGCATCCCCGAGAGCGTCGTCGATGGAGAGACGGGGCTGCTCGCGCCGCCGGCCGACGCGCCGGCGCTGGCCCGGGCCGTCGCCGCCCTGCTGCGGGACGGCCCGAGGCGGCGGGCGTTCGGCGCGGCGGGAAGGCGGCGGGCCCGCGCGGCGTTCAGCGTCGATCGAATGGTCGCGGAGACGGAGGCGGTCTACGCCGACGTGGTCGCGCGGAGCGGGTCAGGACCACGCCAGCGCCGCCGCGCCGGGGACCGCGGGATTGGTGTAGACCACGCGCCCGCCGACGATCGTGGCCGCCGCCGCGCCCCGTAGCCGCCAGCCGTCGAACGGGGTGTTGCGCGCCTTCGAGCGGAACCGGGCGGCGGCGACCTCCACCTCCGCGTCCGGCGCCAGGATGGTGACGTCGGCCGCGCTTCCGGGCGCGAGCGCGCCGCCTTCGAGACCCAGGATCCGCGCCGGGTTCGTGGCGTACAGCTCGACGAGCCGCGCCGTGGAGAGCACGCCCCGGTGGACGAGCCGGTCCAGCGACAGCGACACCGCCGTCTCGAGGCCGATGACGCCGAACGGCGCCCGGTCGAACTCCACCGCCTTCTCGTCCGCGTGGTGCGGCGCGTGGTCGGTGGCGATGGCGTCGATGCTGCCGTCGGCGAGCCCTTCGAGCATCGCGTCGCGGTCCGCCGCCGCGCGCAGCGGGGGGTTCATCTTGAAGTTGGTGTCGTAGCGCAGGTCCTCGTCCGTCAGGATGAAGTGGTGGGGGGTCACCTCGCACGTGACCCGGACGCCGCGCTCCTTGCCCGAGCGCACCGCCCGCAACGACTCGCGCGCGCTCATGTGGGCCACGTGGACCGGCCCGCCGGTCAGGCCGCTCAGGCTGACGTCCCGCTCCACCATGATCGACTCGGTCTCGGCGGGCTGGCCGCGCAGTCCCAGGGCCGTCGCCCGGTAGCCCTCGTGGACCACTCCGCCGGCGGCCAGCGCGGGCTCCTCGCAGTGATCGATGACCGGCATCTCGAACATGGACGCGTACTCGAGCGCCCGCCGCATGAGGAGCGCGCTGGCGACCGGACGGCCGTCGTCGGAAATCCCGACGCAGCCGGCCTTGCGGAGCGCGCCGATCTCGGTCATCCGCTCGCCCCGCGAGCCCATCGACACCGCGCCGATCGGGTGCACCCGGGCGAGCCCCGCCTCGCGCGCCTTGCGGGCGATCTCCTCGGTGACGCCGACGTGGTCGTTGACCGGGTCGGTGTTCGGCATGCAGGCCGCCGCGGCGAAGCCCCCCGCCACGGCCGCGGCGGCCCCGCTGGCGATGGTCTCCTTGTGCTCCTGTCCGGGCTCCCGGAAATGGACGTGCATGTCGATGAAGCCGGGACAGACGACGAACCCGGCCGGCACCTCCACGCGCAGCGCGCCGTCGAGCGGCAACCCGGCCCCGACGGCGGCCACGCGGCCGTCCTCGATGCGCACGTCGGCCACCCCGTCGATCCCCTGCCCGGGATCGACGACCCGCCCCCCGGCCAGCACCACCGCCCGTGTCGTCATGCCGCCCCCTCGTTCGTCTCGAATCCGGCGAGCAGGTAGAGCACGGCCATCCGCACCGCGACGCCGTTGGCCACCTGCTCGAGGATCACCGAAACCGGGCCGTCGGCCACGTCGGAGGCGACCTCGACCCCGCGGTTCATCGGCCCCGGATGCATCACGATGACGTCGGGGCGGGCCCGCCGGAGCCGTTCCGCGGTCAGCCCGAAGGTGGCGAAGTACTCCCGGCGCGAGGGGAAGAAATGCCCGTGCATCCGTTCCGTCTGCACCCGCAGCAGCATCACCACGTCGGCGTCGTCCAGCGCGTCGTCCAGCGCCGTCGTCGCCCGCACGCCGAACCGTTCCACGCCGGGCGGCATCAGCGTCCGCGGGCCGCAGACCCACACGTCCGCTCCCAGCTCGTTCAGCAGCAGGACGTTGGACCGCAGCACGCGGCTGTGCAGCAGGTCGCCGACGATGGCCACCTTCAGCCCCTCGAAGCCCGGCTTGTGCCCGCGGATCGTGAACGCGTCGAGCAGCGCCTGCGTGGGGTGCTCGTGCATCCCGTCGCCCGCGTTGACGACCCGCGCGCCGCAGACGCCGGCAAGCAGGTCGCAGGCGCCCGACGCGGAATGCCGCAGCACGACCACGTCCGGGGCCATCGCCTCGAGCGTCCGCGCGGTGTCCAGCAGCGTCTCCCCCTTCAGGAGACTCGACGCGCCCCCGGCGACGTTGAGGGTGTCGGCGCTCAGCCGCTTCTCGGCGAGCTCGAACGACGTGCGCGTCCGCGTGCTCGGCTCCAGGAAGAGGTTGACGACGGTCGCGCCCCGCAGCGTCGGCACCTTCTTGATGCGCCGCGCGCCGATCTCCTTCATCGCCTCGGCCGTGTCGAGGACGAGCAGGATCTCCTCGCGGTTCAGGTCGCCGGCGCTCAGCAGGTGCCGGGCCCGCAGCCGCGGAGCCGGTTCGGGGCGGCCGGCCGCAGCCGCGCCCCGGGCGTCGAGGGCCGAGCTCATCCGGCGCCGCCTCCCGACGCCCCGCCTTCCCCGGCGTCGTCGACCCGCGCCTCGTCGTCGTCGACCCGCGCCTCGTCGTCGTCGACCAGCACCTCGTCGACGCCGTCCTCCTCGGCCAGTTTCACCCGCACGCTCTGGCGCGCCGCGGTCGGCACGTTCCTGCCGACGTAGTCGGCCTTGATCGGCAGCTCCCGGTGGCCGCGGTCGACCAGCACCACGAGCTGGATGCTCCGGGGACGCCCGAAGTCGATCAGCGCGTCGAGCGCGGCGCGGATCGTGCGGCCGGTGTACAGGACGTCGTCGACCAGCAGGATGCGCCGCTCGTCGATCGAGAAGGGGATCTCGGTCCGCCGCAGCAGCGGTTGCGGCCCGACCGCCTGCCCCATCAGATCGTCGCGGTACAGCGTGATGTCGAGCGCGCCGGCCGGCACGCCGCGGCCCGTGATCTCCAGCAGGCTGCGCGCGAGCCGCCGCGCCAGCGTGACGCCGAGGCGCCGGATGCCGACCAGCGCGACGTCGCCGGCGCCCCGGTTGCGCTCCACGATCTCGTGCGCGATGCGCACGAGCGCGCGGCGAATCCCGTCCGCCTCCATCACCCGCGGCACGGCGTTCGCCTCCGGACCCCGGCGTCCGGCGCGGACCGGCCGGCGGCTCGTACGTGCGGACGCGCGGGATGCATCGTCACCTCTTTCGCGGCCTCGCGGGACGCGCCTGAAGAGCAGCAGGGATCGTAGTCCGCTCCCCGCGGGGGCGCAAGACGCGCGGGCGGGCGGCCGGGAACGCGCGGGCGCTCGGATATACTCGGGGCCGTGGCCGGCCCGGTCGACGTGGACGCCCGCATCGCGGCGAACCACCGCCTTTCCGACTCCTACAACGTCCTCGAGGTGGAGGCCCCGGCCATCGCCCGGCGGACCCGGCCGGGGCAGTTCGTGATGGTCAAGCGGGCCCTCGGGCGCGAGCCCCTGCTCCGCCGTCCGTTCTCGGTCTTCGAAGTCCTGCGGGACGCGCGGGGCGTCGTGACCGGCCTGTCGCTGCTCAGCAAGCAGGTGGGCGCGGTCACCCGCGACCTCTTCCGGGCCGAACCGGGCGAACCGTTGCGCTGCCTGGGGCCGCTCGGCGTGCCGTTCCCGGTCGTGGACCCGCCCACCCGCGCGTGGATGGTCGCCGGCGGCGTCGGGCTGGCCCCGTTCGCCACGCTGGCCGAGGCGCTCGCGGCGCGGGGCGTCGACGCCACGCTCTTCTACGGCGGGCGGTCGGGCGCCGACCTGCACCGGGTCGCGTTCTTCGAGCGCCTCGGGGTGCGGGTCGTGCTGGCGACCGAGGACGGCACGCGGGGCGAAACGGGGCGGGTGACGGCTCCGCTGGCGCGCGAGCTGGCCGCCGCGGCCGGCCGGCCGCTGATGGTCTACGCCTGCGGCCCCACGCCGATGATGCGGGCGGCGGCGGAGCTCTGCGCGCGCGCGGGCCGGCCGCTTCAGGTCTCCCTGGAGCCGGTCATGGGGTGCGGGCTCGGCGGTTGCTACAGTTGCGTGGTGCCGGTTCTGGACGGCGGGGCCCGGTTCGTCCGGGGCTGTCTCGAAGGTCCGGTGTTCGAGGGAAGCCGCGTCTCGTGGGCCGACCTGACCTGAGCGTCGAGATCGCCGGCCTGCGGCTGGACAACCCGCTCATCGCCGCGAGCGGCTGCTTCGGCTACGGCGTCGAGTACGCCGGCCTCGTCGACCTGTCGGCGCTCGGAGCCGTCGCCGTCAAGGGGCTGTTCCTGGAGGCCCGCGAGGGACACGCCCCGCCGCGCATCGTGGAGACGCCGAGCGGCATGCTCAACGCGATCGGCCTGCAGGGCGTCGGCGTGCGGGCCTTCGTGGCCGAGAAGCTGCCCGTCCTGCGCAGCCGGCGGGCCGTGGTCATCGTCAACGTCTGCGGTTCGACGGTCGAGGAGTACGCCGAGATCGCCCGGATCCTGTCCGACGCGGAAGGGGTGGCCGCCATCGAGATCAACATCTCGTGCCCCAACATCGACGAGGGCGGCCATACCTTCGGATGCAGCCTGCGCGGCGTGCGCGACGTCGTGCGGGCCGTGCGGGCGGCGACGACCCTGCCGATCTTCCCCAAGCTGACGCCGAACGTCACCGACGTCGCGGCGATGGCCGCCGCCGCCGAGGACGCCGGCGCCGACGCCGTGTCCCTGGTGAACACCTTCCTCGCGATGGCCATAGACGTGGAGACGCGGCGCCCGCTCCTGTCCAACGTGGTGGGCGGTCTCAGCGGCCCGGCGATCCGGCCCATCGCCGTCCGCATGGTGTACGAATGCCGCAACGCGGTGCGCATCCCGATCATCGGCATGGGGGGCATCGCCTCGGCGCGCGACGCGCTGGAGTTCCTGATCGCCGGGGCCGCCGCCGTGCAGGTGGGGACGGCGAACTTCGAGGATCCGGGCCTCTGGCCGAAGCTCCGCGCGGGCCTGACCGACTACCTCGAGCGCCACGGCCACGCCTCGGTCCGCGAGGTGGTCGGAACCGTCGACCTCTCGGCGCGGGAGGCCGCGCGGCCATGATCCGGCTGACGCTCTACACGCGGCCGGGCTGCCACCTGTGCGACGCGATGAAGGACGTCGTCGAAGAAGCCGCGCGGGAGGAGCCGGTCACGCTCCGCGAGGTCGACGTCTCCGGGAACGTCGACCTCGAAAGGCGCTTCGGGCGGGAGGTCCCGGTGCTGGCGCGCGGGGATCGGGTGGTGGCGCGCGTCCGGACGACCCGCGCGGCGCTGCTCGAGTCGTTACGGGGCGCGTAGGCCAAGGGCGCGCGCGTGGGACTCCCCGGCGATCGTCGTCACCCCGACCAACTGCACGGGGCCAAGGGGGCGCGCGCGGGACTCCCCCCACGCGCCCCCCGCGAGTCGTCGAATGCGCCCGGCCGCGGAGCTACTTGGCGGTGATCTCGAAGTGCCCGCGCCGGTTCCGCGTCCAGCAGCCCTCGTGGCTCTCCGCGCAGAAGGGCGATTCCTCGCCGCGGCTCACCGTCGTGATGCGGCCGGCGTCGATGCCCAGCGAAACCAGGTAGTCCCGCACCGCGGCCGCCCGCGAATCGCCGAGCGCCAGGTTGTACTCGTTGGTGCCCCGCTCGTCGCAGTGCCCCTCCACGCGCACGCTGGTTGACGTCCAGCGGCGCATCCACTCGGCGTTGCGCTGCAGCGTCGTCTGGCCCTCGGGCAGCAACTCCGCCTCGTCGTAGTTGAAGAACACCGGCAGCAGCGGCGCGGTGTCGTTCAGCTCGTCGAGCGTCATGCGCATGAACAACTCCTCCTCGGTGGGCTCCGGCGGAGGAGGCGGAGGAGGCGGAGGAGGCGGAGGAGGCGGAGGAGGCGGAGGAGGCGGCTCCACCGGCGCCGGCGGAGGCGGCTCGGGCGGCGGGTTGCTGCCGCAGGCCGCGACCCCGAAAGCCATGCCGGCCGCCACGAGAAGGGTCAGGAAGTGTCGCCACGCTGGTTTCATGATGCGGCTCTCCACGTTTTGGCTGTCACTCGGGCCGGGCGAGTCGTTCGGAAGCCTCCACCGACCGCGTCGGTCGCCGACCTTGCGAATTCCCGCCGAACCCTGTCGATTCGGGGGGATTATAGCGACAGCGGCCGGGCGCCGCAACGGGGCGACCGGCGGCCCGTGCGAGGGTGCACGTCAACAAAATGAGGGGTGTCGTTCGGGGGTGTAGAGCCGGGCGGGATCGTCCGAGATCTGCCGGCAAGGCGGGCTGTTGGTGGTGGAAGGAGGTCCCGATGCTGTCCGAGACGCAGAAGATCAGCACGTTGGAACGGCGGCGCGCGCAGGTGCTCGACCAGCTCGCGTCGGTGGGCGAGATGCGCGCCGGTTCGCTGACGGCGCGTTACCGTCGCCGCGGCAAGTCGGGTTGTCGCTGCGCGCGGCCTGGCGATCCGGGGCACGGTCCGGTGCTGTCGTTGACGCGGCACGAGAACGGCAAGACGGTGACGCGGATCATCCCGGCGCATGCGGAAGCGGAGACGCGGGCGCGGATCGCGGAACATCGGCGCTTCCGGCGGTTGACGAAGGAGCTGGTGGCGGTGAGCACGGCGCTGAGCGAAGCGCGTCTGGCGGCCGGTTCCGAACAGACCGCCGGGGCGGTGAAAAAGGGGGCTTCGCGGAAGCTCCCGGGGCCGAGGTCCGCGCGGAAATCGACGCTCTCGTAGCGCCGGGCGCGGCCGACGAGCAGGATTTCGAGGCTCTGGAACAGGCGGTCCGCCGCAAGGTGCTCGCCCTCGCCGCGCGGGCGGTGGAGGAGCGGCTGAACGCGGACCGAAGCGACCACGACGGCCCGGCGGCGCCCTGCGCCCGCGGCCAGACGGCGCGCTACGTCGGCCGCCGCGCGAAGACCTTCCGGAGCGTGCTGGGCCCGTTGCGGCTGGAACGGGCCTGGTACCACTGCGACGCCTGCCAGTCGGGGTGGAGTCCACGCGGCCGGGCGTTGGGCCTGCAAGAGACGTCGCTGTCACCCGGCGCCACGCGGATGGTCGGGTTGGTGGCGGCCGAGGTCAGCTTCGCCAAGGCGGACGAACTGCTGGGGACGTTGGCTGGAGTGCCGATCGACGCCAAGCAGGTCGAACGCACCGCCGAAGCCCTGGGACGCGAGGTCGCCGCCGACGAGCGCGCCGTGACCGAGGCGGCGCCCGCCCCCGCGCCGACGATGTACCTGGGGCTGGACGGCACCGGCGTGCCGGTGCGCCCCTCCGAGGTCGAAGGCCGACGCGGAAAGCAGCCCGACGACACGGCCAGGACCCGCGAGGTCAAGCTGGCCGTCGTCTGGACCGCCGAAGCCCGCGATGACGACGGCAGGCCCGTACGCGACCCCGGTTCGGTCAGCTACAACGCCGCCGTCGAGAGCGCCGCCAGCCGCGACACCGAACCCAACGGCGAGGCTTCGACACCGCGACCCGCCAGGTCGTCCTCGGAGACGGCGCCAACTGGATCTGGAATCTGGCCGGCGAGCAGTTTCCCGACGCCATCGAAATCGTCGACGTCTACCACGCCAAGCAACATCTGTCCGACGTGGCCAAGGCCCTCCACGGAGCCGGAACCGACGAAGCCGACGCCTGGGCCCGGCAGCGCCATCACGAGCTGGACAACGGGCGGCTGCGCAAGATCGTGGCCGAACCGCGGACCCACGCCAAGACCTCCGACGAGGCCCGCCGGTGCATCGAATACCTTCGTACGCAACCGCCACCGGATGCGCTGTCCGCGCTTCCGGGCGAGAGGACTCTGCGTCGCCTCGGGGGTCGTCGAGGCCGGATGCAAAGCACGTGGTCGGTGACAGGCTCAAGCGCGCCGGAATGAGATGGACCCTCGCCGGAGCCAACGCCATCATCGCCCTCCGATGCTGCCAGCTCAGCGGACGTTTCGAGGACTTCTGGGAGCGGAGAGCCGCCTGACCGGGGCACCTCACAAATCTGACGTGCACCCCCCGGCGGCGGGTGCAGGACGGCGGGTCTGCCGCGCTCCGGCCGGCTGCAGAGCTCGTCCACCGCCGCCGCCGTCAGGACGCCGCGCCCTCCGCCGGGGTCGAGGATCCGGAGCGCCTCGGGCGGCTCGCGCACATCGAGCAGGGAAGCCATGAAGCGGGCGACGCCGGCCGGGGTGAAGAACTGGCCCGGATCCGCGCGGCGCCCGGAATCGGCCGGCCGCCGTTTCGCGAGGTCCGGCGGCTCGAAGTCGTGCTGCTTCAGGAGATGCAGGACAGGTCCCTCGACGAGACAAGTGCACGCGGGTTGGCGCCGCAACGGTCCTTGCCGCCGTTGGCCGGACGTCCAGGCGAACGGCATGCCGGGACGGGTGTCCCGCGGATCTCCCGTGCCGCCTGCACGTCGGCGGCCCGGGCCCCGAGGCGCACCGCCGCACCCAGGCTCGCTACAGGCGGTAGAATGCGACGAACGAGGAACACGAGATGGATCCGGCCGGCGAAAAAAGAGGATCGTGCGGTTGCTGCGGGAGGTGGTGGAGTGAATCGGAACGCCGGCGCCGGGTTTCCGACGAAGCGCCTCAAGCACCTCGTGGCGCTTCGACGCCTTCGCACGCCCGAGAATGACGGCGTGCGGCCTTACATCGGGCTTGAAGACATCGAGCAGGGAACGGGCCGACTCGTGAACGGCGCCGGCGCAAGTAATCGTCCGTCAGCGCCATCCGTGACGGACGAAACGCCGGGCACCGACTTCGAACCCGGCGACGTGCTCTTCGGGAAACTCCGACCGTATCTCGCAAAAGCCTGGGTGGCCGAATTCCCGGGCCGATGCACCACGGAGGCTCTGGTCATGCAGCCAACCTCCATCGAGCCGCGGTTCCTGCGAAGCGTCTGCCTGTCTTCCCGGTTTGTAGGCGACGCGGACGCCTCGACGTTCGGGTCGAAGATGCCCCGAGCCGAATGGGACTTCATCGGCAACCTGCCGGTACCCGTTCCCGATCCCGACACCCAGAAGGCGATCGCCGAGTACCTCGACCGGGAGACGGCGCGGCTGGACGCGCTGGTGGCGGCGAAACGGCGCCTGCTGTTGCTGCTGGCCGAGAAGCGCCGGGCGATCGTCACCCGTGCCGTCACCCGCGGTCTCGACCCGCGCGCTCCGCTGCGCGATTCCGGCGTTCCGTGGCTGGGCGAGATCCCGGCGCACTGGAAGAGCTGCCACCTCAAGCGCGTGCTTTCCGCCGTTGACTACGGCATCTCCGCGCAAGTCGACACGTCGGGAGAAATCGCCGTGCTTCGAATGGGTGATATTCATGAAGGGGAAATAGATTATTCCAACGTCGGGTTCGTGGACGAAGTCGACGACGCGCTGCTTCTTCGACCCGGGGACCTCGTATTCAATCGCACCAACAGCCTGGATCGAATCGGAAAAGTCGCGTTGTTTCGCGGCGCATCCGCCTACCCGGTATCGTTTGCTTCTTATCTGGTGCGCCTCCGATGCAACGGCGCCGCCTTGCCTGAATTTCTGGTGTGGCTCCTGAACTCCGTTCCCGCCCTGGCGTGGGCGCGAGCCGAGGCGATGCCCGCAATTGGCCAAGCCAATCTGAATCCGCACCGTTATGGCTACCTTCCGGCCGCGATTCCGCCACCAACCGAACAGACGGCGATAGTCGGGTTCCTGGAAACCGAATGTGGGAAGTTGAATGTTCTGAGCGCGGAATCGGTGCGCACGATCGGGTTGCTCAAGGAGCGCCGCGACGCCCTGGTCGCCGACGCCGTGACCGGTCGGCTGGACGTGGGGAACGGGCCCTGACAGCCCGTGGAAGAAGTCTGTTCGCTGCACAGGTCCGTTCATGCAGCTTGGCCAGCTTGGCGAGGAGCGACTGAGCGGATGATCCCCGGTGGTGTCCCCATGGCCGCCCAACGTGTCAGACGCCGCCAGAGGTCGCTCAGAGGCCCGATCAGCCCGAATATCGCCGGCAAAGCCCGCCCCTGCAAGCTCCGGGGCGTGCCGACCCCGAACAGGTCCCGGAGCCACAGTCCGAGGTTGAAGCCGGCCGCCTGGATGAGCACCCGCTTGCGCACCTGCTCGCGGCCGCGCACCCACACGCGACGCAGACCCCCGGTCTCATACTGGTGCGCGAACGGCCGCTCCACCCGCTCCCCGCGCTTGCGTTGGAGACGACGGCCGCGACCGCCCCGAACGCGCCGACGGTTCCCATACAACGACCGCTGCGCAGCAGCCTTCTCCGCCGACAGCTCGCCCGTCTTCTTGTCCCGCCAGCGACGCCGGCCCCGGTCCGGCTCCGACAAGTAGCTGCGAACCCCGACCTCCTCGAGCGCCGCCAGCGTCGCGTCGCCGTGGTAGCCCTTGTCGGCCACCACCTCTTCGACACCCTTGCCCGCCGGTTGCACCGCCTCGACCTGTTCCGCTGCCATCGTCAGCGTCTCCGGCAGCGTCGCCGTATCACCCTTCGAGGCATCCTGCACCGTCACCGACACAATCGCCCCCGTCTCCAGGTCGACCCCCTGCTCGGCCTTGTGCGCCAGGCGCGTGCGGCCGTCCTTCATCTTCGCGACCTTCGCATCCGGGTCCTGCGGAGACTGCCACTCCTCGTTCGACGTCTTCCGACCCTTCCGAGACCGGTCGAACCGCGCCAACTCCGCCCGCGTCGGCGTCGAAACCCCCGAAGCCTCCGCCAACCGGCCCACGAACGCCTCGTACGATTCCCCCGTGTCCCGACGCTCGATGCTCCGCATCGCCGCGTTCGCTTCCAGAGTCGTCGAATCGATGCCGACCGTCTTCCCCTCCACCAGACCCGCCTCCGACAACCGCTCCAGAACCCACGTGAACACCGCCACGTGCGTTTCCACGTCGATCAGACGACGAGTCCGAGACAGCGTCGAGTGGTTCGGAGGAGCCTCCGTCACGTCCAGGCCCAGAAATGACCGCAGGCTCAACGAATCCGCCACCCGCCACGCAATCCCACGTTCCGACGACTGCCCCTCGAAGTAGCCGATCAACAGCAGACGGAAATACCGCCCGGGACGCAGGCTCGGACGCCCCAGCCGAGCCGCGTAGAAGACCGCGCACAACCCCTCCACGAAGGCATCGAACCCGGATTCATCCAGAACCCGGTTCAGCCGCTCGTAGAAAGGATGGCCCGCGCTCTTCGGAAGGTCCGCCGTCGCCACCCACATCGGCGACCCCTCGCGAGCCGCCGGTTTCTTGCCCATCGCCATGCCGCCAAGTCTACGACACAACGGGGACGCAGGTCGACCTCGATCTGCTGACTTTTACCACGGGCTACTACGCGCGCCGGCGCGCGCTTCGAGGCCGCGGCGCATGGCCGCGGAAAACGGGCTCTCCTCAAACGAGTGTGGGTAGGTCGGGGCGCGATCGCCAGACCGGGAAGGGCCGCGCCAGCGCGGGCGACTTGGACTCGACAGGTCGGCGTTCACCTGCCCGGCCGGGGCGGACCGCGCGGGTCGGTCGGTGCGGCGGGTAGCTGCGGGCCGGACGGCGTGTCAACGCGCTTCGCGCGTCCTCCGCTGCGCTCCGGCCCTTCGGGTGACACGCCGTCCGCCCCTCCGCTCAAGCAGCAGTCATGGGCCTTGCGGCCCGGCCTGGACGGGATCGTCCCGACCGTCCACGCCGCCGCGCGGGCGGGTTGGTCGGCGGTCTGCCCGGGCGCGGCTGCTCGGCGACCGCTCTTCGGGACGGCGCCGACCCGGGTACCGGGCCGGCCGGTGCGCGGCGGGTGCGGCGCGCTTGCCGAAGCGGGTTGCAAAACGCAGGGGCTTCCTGTTCTCATGGGCGTGCACCACCACGACCGGTGAGGAGGAGGAGAGCCCCATGCGTGTGACTACGTTACTACGGCGGCTGTTGGGTGTCACGCAGATGTACGTCAAGGGGGTGCATCTGACCCCGGACGGCCCGTTGGGGGTGTCGGTGGAGCCGTCGTGGCGTCGTTCCCGCTGCGGCGGGTGCGGGAATCGGGCGCCGCGGTACGACCGGCGTCCTGTGCGGGAGTGGCGGCATCTGTCGTGGGGCCGGGTGCCGGCGTTGCCGCGGTATGCGCCGTGGCGGGTGTCGTGCGCGCGCTGCGGGGTGAAGGTGGAGCGGGTGCCGTGGGCGACGGGCGGCGGCGTGTTCACGTCGGATTTCGAGGAGTTGGCGGCGTATCTGGCGCAGGTGACGGACCGCACGGCGGTGAGCCGTCTGCTGGGAGTCTCGTGGCTGGCCGTCGGGAACATCGTGGAGCGGGTGGTGTCGCGGCGACTGGACGGGGCGCGCTTCACGCGGCTGAAGCGGATCGGGATCGACGAGTTCAGCTACCGGAAACGGCACTGCTACCTGACGGTGGTGGTGGACCACGACACGCGCCGGGTGGTGTGGGCCGGGGCGGGTCGCAGCGCGGAGACGTTGGGGGCGTTCTTCGAGCAGTTGGGGCCGGGCGGGTGCGCGCGGCTCGAGCTCGTGACGGTGGACCTGGCGTCGAGCTGGCAGAAGGCGCTGGCGGCATGGGCGCCGCATGCGCGGGTGGTGTTCGACCGGTTCCACGTCGAACGGCTGGCGGCCGATGCGGTCGACGAGGTGCGGCGTGCGGAGCAGCGCCGCCTGGCCCCGGCGGAGGCGAAGGCGCTGAAGGGGGCGCGCTATCCGCTGCTGAAGCGCCCGGACCGGCTGAAGCCGGGCGAGGTCCGGCGTCTGGAGACGTTGCGCCGTGCGAACCGGGCGCTGGACCGGGCCTGCGAGTTGAAGGACTACCTGGCGACAGTAGTGTCCCACATTCCTCTCAGGCCCACGCCATCGCCAGTTGGGGGCCGAAGGGGTTCGGAGGGCGAGGTGGCGACGGCGTCGTGAACAGACCCGGAAGCGGACGACGTTCGAGCAGGTTGAGCTGAAGCACCTGCAGCATCCGGTGGAGGCTCCAGCCCGAACGCATGACGAACTTGAGATACGCCAGCAGCAGGTACATGCAGATCGCCACCCAGAGCTGCGTCATGACGGCGTTCCTGGACCGCCCCACGAAGCGCTTCACCTTCAGATGCTGCTTGATCCACTTGAAAAACAGCTCGATCTCCCACCGCGACTTGTAGATGTCCGCAATCGTCTTCGCCACCCAGGTCGTGTTGTTCGTCACGAACCAACTAGTTTGTGTCAGCCAGAAAACCCCCCGTGCAGGTGGAGATCCGGAACAGATTTGCACGATTCAGGCGATGTTTCCGCCACGAATCCGGCGGCTCTGGCCGCAACAAGCGGTCCGCGGGCCGAATCGGCCGGAAGCAGCTCGATACACCGGTGTTCAGAGCTGGGAGGAGCGTTGCCGTCTTGTGACGGTCGGAGACCGAGCAGGAATTCGGAACCGCGCCGCTCAGGCGGCGCGGTGGCGTTTTCGTTTGCGCTCTCGCTTCTGCAGGATCGACCCGATGCGATGCAGGTTGGCGGCCAGCACCGACAGGGCGACCATTCGCGCGAAGCCGTCGGCGCCGTGACTGCGGACACGGTCGAGGCCCCGATGCTCCAGTCCGTTGATGGCCGATTCAATCGCCGGATGGGCACGCCGGGCCGCAACGAAGGCCCCGTCCTCTTCCCGTTCCCGGGCCGCCTTCGAAAGATACCCCTTTCCCGGCAGTGCGTTGACGTCGAGCAGCGCATCGAGCCGCACCCGGTTGTCGGGACTGTGAAAGCCGCGGTCGAAACTGCACGCCCGCAACGCCGGGTACAGGGCCTGCGTCTCCTCAACCATCGGCACCGCCACGTTCACGTCCTCCCCCTCCCACAGGATCCGATGGTGCAGGATGAACTGATACTGGTCCTCGATGAGGGCGACAGGCACCCCGAATTCCACCGGCGTGCCCGCCTTCCCTTTGGAAATCCAGCGCGTGTGCTCTTCGAAGATCGAAAAGACCTTCTCCGCGTGAGGAATCGTTTCGTCCCGCACAAGCCGCCGCTCCACATGGTCCATCTGGCGCCGGGCGTGAGCGAGGAAGCCTTCGATCACCTGACGAGTGCTTTCCCCGACGTTCTTGTCGCGCAGCGCATCGAGCGTTTTCTCCGCCCGTTCGACCAGGCCGCGACAGCGCTCCAGGTACGCCGACACCCGTTCCGGATGGTGCTTCGCCCGCCGCGTCGAACGCACCCGGTTGAACAGATTCCGGACCTCTCGCGTCAGATGGAGCCACTGACGCCACCCGCCCACCGACTCCTGCACGGCCGCACGGCCGGTCTCGCGCAGCAGGCACCGCATCGCGTCCCACAGCAGGTTGACGTCGGTCGGGTAATGCACGTCAGTTTCGACCACGAACGAATCACACCAGGCGCCCGACCGCCGACAGCAATTCCGGCGTCAACAGAGACACGTTGTCGACCACCGTCTGGTACTCGTAGCGCGTCCGGTCGGCGAAGTCGCCGTGCCCCAGGAACTCGCGGATCTTCCCGTGATGGTTCGCCAGGTCGTGGAGGCGGTCGAAGTCGCAGCCCAGGCCCTGTTTCAAGACGGCCAGCACCAGGACCCGCCACAGGTCCATTCCGGGGCGCCCGACGGTGCGGTCGGTTTCCGGCAGCACATGCTCGTCCAGCAGCTCGAACAGTCGCGCGCGCAGCGCCTCGTCGCACCAGATGTGCTGCAGCCCCTTCAACACCGCCGGGATGTCGTCCCGCGACTTCGGGTCGATTTGGATCTTGTCGATCGACACCTGACCGAGTTGGAACTGCCGCTTGTAGATTTCTCTCATGGAAGTCGATGCCGCAAAGGTTGCCGAACGGTCCGGGAATCGTGCCTCTCACCTGCAAGAATACAACATCGAGGCGATCTTCGCCACTGGAAATCAGGGATAACGTCCTTTAAAATCAACCACTTACCCGTTTTCTGGCGGACACGATGTAGTAGTTTTCCGCGGCCATGCGCCGCGGCCTCATTGAAGCCTCGCGGCCCAGTCCATGAACTTCTCGTTCGCCTCGTTTTCCGCGGCCATGCGCCGCGGCCTCATTGAAGCGCGATGCGGTCCATAGCGCCCGTGATACCGCCTGCGAGTTTTCCGCGGCCATGCGCCGCGGCCTCATTGAAGCTCAGAGGCAGCCGTCGGTATCCAGGGGCTTCTCTGGCGTTTTCCGCGGCCATGCGCCGCGGCCTCATTGAAGCAGCGCGCGCATCCTGTTACCGCGGTCGATTCGGTAGGTTTTCCGCGGCCATGCGCCGCGGCCTCATTGAAGCAGCATGTCTGAGCGGCGGCGGTTGACAACTGAATACGGCGTTTTCCGCGGCCATGCGCCGCGGCCTCATTGAAGCACTTCTCTCTCTCGAAGGCTCAGCATCGGAATCTGTAGTTTTCCGCGGCCATGCGCCGCGGCCTCATTGAAGCCCCTAAAACTACGTGCCATACCAGCCGTTTTTATGTGTTTTCCGCGGCCATGCGCCGCGGCCTCATTGAAGCGGCAAGCTGAAGGATCTTGCCGGAGATCTGCCGCAGCGTTTTCCGCGGCCATGCGCCGCGGCCTCATTGAAGCGCGGTCGTCGCGGCGGCGCCGGCCGCGACCCATCCCGAGTTTTCCGCGGCCATGCGCCGCGGCCTCATTGAAGCATGGCCGCGGCCGGGCTGCCGGCAATCTCGGCCAGTTTTCCGCGGCCATGCGCCGCGGCCTCATTGAAGCTTGTTGCGGCGAGCACACTCGGAGTAGATCTCGGAGGTTTTCCGCGGCCATGCGCCGCGGCCTCATTGAAGCGCACGCCGACTCCAAGCCCACCCGAACCCGACGCGATCAGGTTTTCCGCGGCCATGCGCCGCGGCCTCATTGAAGCGAGAACATTCGTTCCTCTCTCCTTCGGGAAATCGAGGGTTTTCCGCGGCCATGCGCCGCGGCCTCATTGAAGCTCCACGATGCACAGCTCGATCGTCGCGACCGCGAACGTTTTCCGCGGCCATGCGCCGCGGCCTCATTGAAGCGGCGAGTACTGGTTCGGCATCGGAACCGACAACATCATGTTTTCCGCGGCCATGCGCCGCGGCCTCATTGAAGCAGCATCCTGCTCGCGTTGGCGAGATCGGTCAGCTGGAGTTTTCCGCGGCCATGCGCCGCGGCCTCATTGAAGCACGTTCTTCTCCTGTCGGTTGGCGTTGCGGTTGACGTGTTTTCCGCGGCCATGCGCCGCGGCCTCATTGAAGCAAGCCGGGCGTGAAGCTCGGCCTGCCGTCGCGCGCCGGTTTTCCGCGGCCATGCGCCGCGGCCTCATTGAAGCTACGAGACCTGCGCGGCAATCTCGCCGATGCCGAGGGTTTTCCGCGGCCATGCGCCGCGGCCTCATTGAAGCCGGCTCGAGTTCGGGCCGCTGCCCGCGCGGCCCGGGCGCCGCGGCCATGCGCCGCGGCCTCATTGAAGCCCGGCGTTGGATCCGAGCAAGCGGACAAACGGTCCGTGGCGTTTTCCGCGGCCATGCGCCGCGGCCTCATTGAAGCGTCGCAGCCATCTCGTCGACCTTCGCGAGCGCCGCGGCCGTTTTCCGCGGCCATGCGCCGCGGCCTCATTGAAGCCGCAAGGCGTTCGGGGGACGCCCGCGGGCCGTTGTAGTTTTCCGCGGCCATGCGCCGCGGCCTCATTGAAGCACCAGCTTCGGCTCGTCCGATGAGGCCACATGGCGAACGTTTTCCGCGGCCATGCGCCGCGGCCTCATTGAAGCGTCAACTGAAGCAGCCAGGGTAGCCGTATCAGCAACGTTTTCCGCGGCCATGCGCCGCGGCCTCATTGAAGCCCGCGGACCTCGCCACGTCCGTCGACGAGGCCGCGGGTTTTCCGCGGCCATGCGCCGCGGCCTCATTGAAGCCCCCCGCCGGGCGGCGGGGGGGCGTCGATCACGACCGTTTTCCGCGGCCATGCGCCGCGGCCTCATTGAAGCTCTCCGATGGCGAGCCTGCCGTTCAGCGGTCCCTCAGGTTTTCCGCGGCCATGCGCCGCGGCCTCATTGAAGCAGCCACGGAGCACGGTTTACCACCACCACCGGACGCCGTTTTCCGCGGCCATGCGCCGCGGCCTCATTGAAGCCACTTCATCATGCACTGTCCTTCTCGACCGGTTGCGTTTTCCGCGGCCATGCGCCGCGGCCTCATTGAAGCTTTATCTCGCGCTCGCCCACTACGCCCAGACACTGCTGTTTTCCGCGGCCATGCGCCGCGGCCTCATTGAAGCCGCCGCTGTTGCGCGCGGTCCCGTTGCCGACATGCAACGTGTTTTCCGCGGCCATGCGCCGCGGCCTCATTGAAGCGAGTACCAGCCTGCCGGTGCGACACGTGCGGACAGCGTTTTCCGCGGCCATGCGCCGCGGCCTCATTGAAGCCTGGGCAGCATTCCTGTCGCAACCGTCGGCCGGGCGTGTTTTCCGCGGCCATGCGCCGCGGCCTCATTGAAGCCGCGGCGCACTCCGTTCGTGGGCGGCCGATGCCGGAGTGTTTTCCGCGGCCATGCGCCGCGGCCTCATTGAAGCGGGTGGCGGGCGTCGGACGACGCGCCCGACCGCGACCGTTTTCCGCGGCCATGCGCCGCGGCCTCATTGAAGCGGCCTCGGCGGCGTCGTGTGCCTGACCCTCACGCCCGTTTTCCGCGGCCATGCGCCGCGGCCTCATTGAAGCCGGTGAAAAACGTCGTGGTCCGTGGGGTCGTTCAGGTAGTTTTCCGCGGCCATGCGCCGCGGCCTCATTGAAGCGCCGCGACGAGGGCGGAGTGGACCGCCCACGTCGGCGGTTTTCCGCGGCCATGCGCCGCGGCCTCATTGAAGCCAGCTCGAGGCTCTGGCGGGTCGCGTCCGGAGCGGGCGTTTTCCGCGGCCATGCGCCGCGGCCTCATTGAAGCGCGCGGGCGGCCGCGGCGGCGGTGGCCTCGTCTGGCTGTTTTCCGCGGCCATGCGCCGCGGCCTCATTGAAGCGCCGCGGTCGCCATCACGTCGGCGACCGCGGCGGGATCCCCCCGTTTTCCGCGGCCATGCGCCGCGGCCTCATTGAAGCTCTCCCCCCCCCGCCCGGCCCATCCGGGCGGCTCACGTTTTCCGCGGCCATGCGCCGCGGCCTCATTGAAGCGAGCTTCACTAGCTCTCGGATGCGCATGTCAGGCTCGTTTTCCGCGGCCATGCGCCGCGGCCTCATTGAAGCGCGCCGACGTGGTTCGAGCTCGCCAGGGCCGCGCGGTTTTCCGCGGCCATGCGCCGCGGCCTCATTGAAGCGTCCGTCGCGGCCACGGTCACGTTCGCGCGCGCGAAGTGTTTTCCGCGGCCATGCGCCGCGGCCTCATTGAAGCGCGATACGCACCAACGCCGCCTGCACTTCATCAAGCAAGTTTTCCGCGGCCATGCGCCGCGGCCTCATTGAAGCACGGCGACGACACTGGCGCCGCCCTGGCGCCAGATCGTTTTCCGCGGCCATGCGCCGCGGCCTCATTGAAGCGCCGGCCTCATGATCGACGGCCGGATCATCTCGCGCGTGTTTTCCGCGGCCATGCGCCGCGGCCTCATTGAAGCACTCCGCCGACGACGCGCACCATGCGCGCGACGTCGATGTTTTCCGCGGCCATGCGCCGCGGCCTCATTGAAGCCCCGCGGCGAGCCCCCAGGCGGAGACGGCGCCCGCGGCCGTTTTCCGCGGCCATGCGCCGCGGCCTCATTGAAGCAGGGTCAGGTCCTGGCCGTATCCCATCCAGGCGCGCAGTTTTCCGCGGCCATGCGCCGCGGCCTCATTGAAGCCGCAGGACGTCGACGATCATGCCTCCTCCAGATCAGTTTTCCGCGGCCATGCGCCGCGGCCTCATTGAAGCGTCAGGCCCGCGATCCGGGCCAGGGCCGCGGCGGCGCCGTTTTCCGCGGCCATGCGCCGCGGCCTCATTGAAGCGGCGGCACCGGCACCATCCCGGACGCGCTCGAGGCGTTTTCCGCGGCCATGCGCCGCGGCCTCATTGAAGCCGCGATGACGAGGGCGGCGAAGCGGTGCACCATGTCGGTTTTCCGCGGCCATGCGCCGCGGCCTCATTGAAGCGCCAGGCGCAATCTGCGCCTGGCGATGGCCGCATCCTGAGTTTTCCGCGGCCATGCGCCGCGGCCTCATTGAAGCCGGCGGCGGGGCGCAAGACGAACGCCCCGCCGTTCGTTTTCCGCGGCCATGCGCCGCGGCCTCATTGAAGCGGCGGCCGGCTTCCGCCGGCGCCGTCCCGGCGCCGGGGGTTTTCCGCGGCCATGCGCCGCGGCCTCATTGAAGCGACAAGACGGCGATATCCGCCTACCTGCCCTACGAGGTTTTCCGCGGCCATGCGCCGCGGCCTCATTGAAGCCGGTTCACGGCGAGCGGCGGCACCCTGACGCTGAAACGTTTTCCGCGGCCATGCGCCGCGGCCTCATTGAAGCGAAGCCCGCATCCCGCACGCCGACCGCTTCATATGCGTTTTCCGCGGCCATGCGCCGCGGCCTCATTGAAGCGCCGCGCGGGTGATCGTGCCCTCGTCGGCGTCGAGGGTTTTCCGCGGCCATGCGCCGCGGCCTCATTGAAGCCTCGATCCGCCCTACGTCACGGACAGGCGGACGAACGTTTTCCGCGGCCATGCGCCGCGGCCTCATTGAAGCGGGCTGAGCGACCCGAACAGCGAGGCCAACCTGCTCAACGTTTTCCGCGGCCATGCGCCGCGGCCTCATTGAAGCATCGGGGTGGCGGACCGGCTGCGTGGCATCGCCGTGTTTTCCGCGGCCATGCGCCGCGGCCTCATTGAAGCCTGGGCCGCCCGCGACCACGCCGCGGCCAACTACACGTTTTCCGCGGCCATGCGCCGCGGCCTCATTGAAGCCGCGGCCGCCCCCGCGGTCGGCCAGGGCGCGCGGCGTTTTCCGCGGCCATGCGCCGCGGCCTCATTGAAGCACCGCGCCGGTCCAGTCCAGGCAGTCACCGTTGCGAACCAGCCGGTTTTCCGCGGCCATGCGCCGCGGCCTCATTGAAGCCAGGCCCATATCAGCATTCTCCCTTCAGTTCACGGCGGTTTTCCGCGGCCATGCGCCGCGGCCTCATTGAAGCAGCGGCGACTTCTCGCCCGGCTTCCAGGTGCCGAAGTCGAGTTTTCCGCGGCCATGCGCCGCGGCCTCATTGAAGCGTCGGCGTCCGCTGGGACCTGATGGTGGTCGGCCGCCGTTTTCCGCGGCCATGCGCCGCGGCCTCATTGAAGCGACCCGTCCGCGCGCGCCTTCGCCGTCGCCGACTACGTTTTCCGCGGCCATGCGCCGCGGCCTCATTGAAGCCGGGCGGCGGCCTCGGCCGCGGTCCGGACCGTGGCCGTTTTCCGCGGCCATGCGCCGCGGCCTCATTGAAGCACATCGACGAGCCGCGCGAAGACGACCCGATGATGAATGTTTTCCGCGGCCATGCGCCGCGGCCTCATTGAAGCCGCAAGGTCAACAGCCACCGCGCGCCCGGCGCGAACGTTTTCCGCGGCCATGCGCCGCGGCCTCATTGAAGCGTCACGCCGCCGGAGGGCGACGTGGCGAGGCCGTCGAGGGTTTTCCGCGGCCATGCGCCGCGGCCTCATTGAAGCACGACCCGCGCTGGCGGCAGGCCCGGCGCGCCATCGTTTTCCGCGGCCATGCGCCGCGGCCTCATTGAAGCGAGGTCGCGGTGCTGCGCGGCCTGCCGCCGCCGCTGGAGTTTTCCGCGGCCATGCGCCGCGGCCTCATTGAAGCATACCGCGATTCATTGCGGAAGATGGAACAGTGAACGTTTTCCGCGGCCATGCGCCGCGGCCTCATTGAAGCACCGAGGAAGACGCCCGGCATGCTGGCCAGCGCCGCGGTTTTCCGCGGCCATGCGCCGCGGCCTCATTGAAGCCGGCCGGGGCGCTACCGCGATCCGGCCCGGCCGGGGCGTTTTCCGCGGCCATGCGCCGCGGCCTCATTGAAGCACGCCGAGCAGCGCGGTCAGGTGATCGAGATCCGCGTTTTCCGCGGCCATGCGCCGCGGCCTCATTGAAGCCGTGCTGGCGGGCGTCCTCGGGACGTCGCGGCCGATGTTTTCCGCGGCCATGCGCCGCGGCCTCATTGAAGCCTGGTCCGCGCGGTCCAGCCTGTCCTTCCCGGCGCGTTTTCCGCGGCCATGCGCCGCGGCCTCATTGAAGCGGCGACCGGGCAGGTGGCGCGCCCGGACGCCGTCCTGTTTTCCGCGGCCATGCGCCGCGGCCTCATTGAAGCGGTCTCGGTCTCGCCGGCGATGCGCTGCCGGCGCTAGTTTTCCGCGGCCATGCGCCGCGGCCTCATTGAAGCCTGCTGATCGTCCGGGCCCCGAGCGTCTGGCCGCCGTTTTCCGCGGCCATGCGCCGCGGCCTCATTGAAGCCGGGGCGGCGCGGCTGTCGACGTCCGGGCCGCGGCGCGTTTTCCGCGGCCATGCGCCGCGGCCTCATTGAAGCCGGGTTGGACTTCGCCCCCGGCGCCCGGCCGGGGGGTTTTCCGCGGCCATGCGCCGCGGCCTCATTGAAGCCCGTCGAACACCGTCCGGGCGCGGCGTTGGCGTCCGTTTTCCGCGGCCATGCGCCGCGGCCTCATTGAAGCTGCCGACGATACCCGGACGTAGACGGCGCTATCCCGCGTTTTCCGCGGCCATGCGCCGCGGCCTCATTGAAGCCCGGCGCCTCGGCGGACTTCGCGAGCATGCTGGCCGTGAGTTTTCCGCGGCCATGCGCCGCGGCCTCATTGAAGCATGCCAGACTTGACGGCGGCCCCGGCCCCGCCGCGGCGGGTTTTCCGCGGCCATGCGCCGCGGCCTCATTGAAGCGAGGATGGGCGTCCACGGGGCGCGGGGCGTTGTCCACGTTTTCCGCGGCCATGCGCCGCGGCCTCATTGAAGCGAGGAATCGACTGTGCGGCGGCTCGGGGAGATAGCGTTTTCCGCGGCCATGCGCCGCGGCCTCATTGAAGCGACGTCGCGCCCATCCTCGACGGCCGCCCATCCTCGTTTTCCGCGGCCATGCGCCGCGGCCTCATTGAAGCGTCGACGGCCGTCGAACGCCGAGGAACGGCGCGATGTTTTCCGCGGCCATGCGCCGCGGCCTCATTGAAGCCGACGGGTACTCGGCGCATTCGTTGCGGGCCGGTATGCTGTTTTCCGCGGCCATGCGCCGCGGCCTCATTGAAGCGGACTGGCCAGCGCGCCGCCCGTGGACGCCCATCCTCGTTTTCCGCGGCCATGCGCCGCGGCCTCATTGAAGCGGCCATTCACCATGCTCCATCATGGCCGCGTCCGCCGCGTTTTCCGCGGCCATGCGCCGCGGCCTCATTGAAGCCGGCTGAAGAGCGTCGGCGGATAGTCGGCGTGGAGTGTTTTCCGCGGCCATGCGCCGCGGCCTCATTGAAGCCCGGGGCCGATGGTGGGCCTGAATCTGACCTCATGGGGGTTTTCCGCGGCCATGCGCCGCGGCCTCATTGAAGCCCCCGGCCGCACCCTCCTGTCGATCCATGCCGTCAATGTTTTCCGCGGCCATGCGCCGCGGCCTCATTGAAGCCAGGGTGAGAGCAATGCACGGGCGCCGCTTATCCGGGCGTTTTCCGCGGCCATGCGCCGCGGCCTCATTGAAGCGGTGACCCTGCCCGACGAACGCGACCCGCTGTCCGTGTGTTTTCCGCGGCCATGCGCCGCGGCCTCATTGAAGCGAGCGGATGATCCGGGCGAAGCGGTATCTCCCGAATCCGGTTTTCCGCGGCCATGCGCCGCGGCCTCATTGAAGCACTCCCGCGAGCAGCATTTCCACCCGCTCGCTTTGCGTTTTCCGCGGCCATGCGCCGCGGCCTCATTGAAGCCTGGCCAAGGCCGGGTTCGATGTTGAACAGGTCATGCGTTTTCCGCGGCCATGCGCCGCGGCCTCATTGAAGCTGGGCGACGTGCGACGGACTGTACGTGCGTTCTGTGTTTTCCGCGGCCATGCGCCGCGGCCTCATTGAAGCCGCGACTCGCAGTGTTCGACGTGCATATACCGGCCGGGTTTTCCGCGGCCATGCGCCGCGGCCTCATTGAAGCGTGATTCGCGGCCGGGAACACCTGTCCCGCGTGGTCGGGTTTTCCGCGGCCATGCGCCGCGGCCTCATTGAAGCTGGTGGCGGGGCGGCGGGCTCCGACTCTCTGGACGTTGTTTTCCGCGGCCATGCGCCGCGGCCTCATTGAAGCACGTTGCGTGCGTTGATGATCATGCCCACAGAATGTTTTCCGCGGCCATGCGCCGCGGCCTCATTGAAGCAGGTTCAGCCCGGACAGGTACGAACGCCCACCGCCGTTTTCCGCGGCCATGCGCCGCGGCCTCATTGAAGCCGCACGGCGGCGCCGGACGTGCCGTCGCCGTGCCGCGGCGGTTTTCCGCGGCCATGCGCCGCGGCCTCATTGAAGCGCCCACCCGCGGCCGGCCGCCCTCCCGCCGCTCGTGCGTTTTCCGCGGCCATGCGCCGCGGCCTCATTGAAGCGGCTACCCGACCGCGGTAGTCACGGGCACGGTCGGCGTTTTCCGCGGCCATGCGCCGCGGCCTCATTGAAGCCGGCGTTCAATCGCAGAGCCCGGAACGCCGCCAGGAGGTTTTCCGCGGCCATGCGCCGCGGCCTCATTGAAGCATGACGCCGTCCTGCAGCATCTCCCGCGTCACCGGCGTTTTCCGCGGCCATGCGCCGCGGCCTCATTGAAGCTCCGACCGCCCGCCCTGCCCGATCCCCGATCCCGCCGAGTTTTCCGCGGCCATGCGCCGCGGCCTCATTGAAGCGACCCCACCCTCAGGCGGCTCGCCCGCGGCGGCGAGGTTTTCCGCGGCCATGCGCCGCGGCCTCATTGAAGCGCAGGCCGCGCTGATGCCGCGCGACCCGCGGCTGATCCGCGTTTTCCGCGGCCATGCGCCGCGGCCTCATTGAAGCGGCCCTTCTCCCGCCACTTGCCCCGCCTTGCGCGTCAGCGTTTTCCGCGGCCATGCGCCGCGGCCTCATTGAAGCCGCATCGTGGACGGCACCACGATGCGGCGCAACAGCGTTTTCCGCGGCCATGCGCCGCGGCCTCATTGAAGCGTGCAGACGACGCATACGCCGTTCCCGGCACGCCGCGTTTTCCGCGGCCATGCGCCGCGGCCTCATTGAAGCGACCCGACCAGCGCCGCGCCAACCCAGGCGACGGTGGTGTTTTCCGCGGCCATGCGCCGCGGCCTCATTGAAGCTCGGCCGGCGCATCGACCGCGCTGGCCGGGCTGGCCGTTTTCCGCGGCCATGCGCCGCGGCCTCATTGAAGCAACGCGCCCGACGATACCAGCGTCCACGCCTCTTCCGCGTTTTCCGCGGCCATGCGCCGCGGCCTCATTGAAGCTTGGTAGCCATCGTCTCTCCGGTTGCGCCCCCGGCGTTTTCCGCGGCCATGCGCCGCGGCCTCATTGAAGCCGTTGCCGAGGTTCCCGATGGCCTGATTGACCATGAGTTTTCCGCGGCCATGCGCCGCGGCCTCATTGAAGCGGACGGTCCGCTCAGCGACGGCCAGATGGCGCGCTACGTTTTCCGCGGCCATGCGCCGCGGCCTCATTGAAGCGGCCCCGGCTCCGCCGCCGGGGCCGAAGAAGTGCCGTTTTCCGCGGCCATGCGCCGCGGCCTCATTGAAGCTCATCACGAAGTTTTTGCAGTTGGGTAACCAGACTGCGTTTTCCGCGGCCATGCGCCGCGGCCTCATTGAAGCCGCGCGGCTCCGGCCGCGCGGTGCCCGCCCTCCGCGTTTTCCGCGGCCATGCGCCGCGGCCTCATTGAAGCCTGCGCCCCGCCTGGGACGGGGCGCGGGCGGGGCTGCGTTTTCCGCGGCCATGCGCCGCGGCCTCATTGAAGCGAACCCCGCCCGGATGGGCCGGGCGGGGGAACGGAGTTTTCCGCGGCCATGCGCCGCGGCCTCATTGAAGCATTTAGCGCCACTGGGAGCCGAGGCCCGAAGGCCCCGGGTTTTCCGCGGCCATGCGCCGCGGCCTCATTGAAGCAGGTCCTCGTTCGCCGACCACATAGGGAACACCCGCGTTTTCCGCGGCCATGCGCCGCGGCCTCATTGAAGCCGACTTCCTGCGCAACAGACTCCTCGGTCCCCTTCACCGTTTTCCGCGGCCATGCGCCGCGGCCTCATTGAAGCGGGACACTGGCCCGCCGAAGATCGTGACCGTATAATGCGTTTTCCGCGGCCATGCGCCGCGGCCTCATTGAAGCATTGCATAATACGGCCTCGAAGAATTCAAGTTGAAGGTTTTCCGCGGCCATGCGCCGCGGCCTCATTGAAGCAGAGGCTGCGTTGGACTCAACACTACACACCCCCAGTTTTCCGCGGCCATGCGCCGCGGCCTCATTGAAGCTGCAGTCGCTTCGTGATCGCTTGCGCCATCCCCGCGACGTTTTCCGCGGCCATGCGCCGCGGCCTCATTGAAGCCCAGGGACAACTCCCTCCACAGACCCAGGTGGGAACGTGCTTGTTTTCCGCGGCCATGCGCCGCGGCCTCATTGAAGCAGAACCACCGTGGCGAGCGCATGATCCTGCTCCGGGGTTTTCCGCGGCCATGCGCCGCGGCCTCATTGAAGCTATGTCTTTCGTATAGACATTCCTTTAGCCTTTCGTTTTCCGCGGCCATGCGCCGCGGCCTCATTGAAGCCGTCTCAGGGTAGTGCCGTCGGCGATGCGGAATATGTTTTCCGCGGCCATGCGCCGCGGCCTCATTGAAGCCTGGCGATGGCGCGCCGATTCGGCGCGCCGATCGGCGCGTTTTCCGCGGCCATGCGCCGCGGCCTCATTGAAGCGCCGCGACGCCGTAGAGGTCGTCGCGGTGCTCGATCGGGTTTTCCGCGGCCATGCGCCGCGGCCTCATTGAAGCATTGCGATGCTCGCCTTGAGGCTGTCAGCCATCTCCGCGTTTTCCGCGGCCATGCGCCGCGGCCTCATTGAAGCTCGGCCCGCGGCCCCCGCCGCGGGATGCTCGACCCCCCGTTTTCCGCGGCCATGCGCCGCGGCCTCATTGAAGCCGCGGCTACGTCAATACCCTGAAGCCGGCCGCGCAGGTTTTCCGCGGCCATGCGCCGCGGCCTCATTGAAGCGCGAGCCGCGGCGGGCGCAGTCGCGGCTGGAGACCCCGTTTTCCGCGGCCATGCGCCGCGGCCTCATTGAAGCCGTACCGAACCGGGTTTCGTCGGTTCGGTACTTTTCGTGTTTTCCGCGGCCATGCGCCGCGGCCTCATTGAAGCCTGTCGAGGAACACCGGCCCGGGCCGCGGCGCTGGCCGTTTTCCGCGGCCATGCGCCGCGGCCTCATTGAAGCAACGACTCGCCCCCGGTCACTCTGACCAGGGAACGCCGTTTTCCGCGGCCATGCGCCGCGGCCTCATTGAAGCCTGGGCCTGGTGGAGGTCGGCGTCGAGGTCGAGGGCGTTTTCCGCGGCCATGCGCCGCGGCCTCATTGAAGCATCGAGATGCTCGCCTTGAGGCCGTCGGCCATCTGCGCGTTTTCCGCGGCCATGCGCCGCGGCCTCATTGAAGCCTCGGCCTCTCGGCGGGCGAGGCCGAGACACACTGGCGTTTTCCGCGGCCATGCGCCGCGGCCTCATTGAAGCTACATCAGCCTCGGCCGCGAGCAGTACGAGAAGCGGTGTTTTCCGCGGCGCAGGGTCCACCGTGCTTCAATGAGGCCGCGGCGCATGGCCGCGGAAAACGCCGCCTTCAGCGCAAGGGCCTGAAGCCTGGTTGGACGCTTCAATGAGGCCGCGGCGCATGGCCGCGGAAAACGGCCGAAGCGCAGTTCATCGTCCGCACGCCGTCGAGGCTTCAATGAGGCCGCGGCGCATGGCCGCGGAAAACGCTGGTCGGCAAGGTCGGCGGCAGCACCGAGGCGGTGGGCTTCAATGAGGCCGCGGCGCATGGCCGCGGAAAACGGTCGCGGCGAGCGTGGCCGTCCGGCCCACGCTCGCCGCTTCAATGAGGCCGCGGCGCATGGCCGCGGAAAACCGGGATCTTCGCGCTTCAATGAGGCCGCGGCCGGCCGCGGGCTTCAATGAGGCCGCGGCGCATGGCCGCGGAAAACGTCATCCTGATCGCCTCGTCGTGCGAGATCCGCTTGCTTCAATGAGGCCGCGGCGCATGGCCGCGGAAAACCCCAGGACAACGAAGTTGGCCCGCGACGGACCAGAAGCTTCAATGAGGCCGCGGCGCATGGCCGCGGAAAACGCGAACCTCAATGTCGGGACGACCGTTGCCGAGAACACGCTTCAATGAGGCCGCGGCGCATGGCCGCGGAAAACAGTGAATCCCTGGAGATTCCCTCCTCGGCGCCGGAGCTTCAATGAGGCCGCGGCGCATGGCCGCGGAAAACTTCCCGGTTCCGCGCCGTGTTCGAGTCCCAGAACTGGCTTCAATGAGGCCGCGGCGCATGGCCGCGGAAAACGCTGTCCGCGGTATCGCGGACTATGGCTACACGATCCGGCTTCAATGAGGCCGCGGCGCATGGCCGCGGAAAACCCGCGCCGTGCCGCCCGTGCCGCACGGCCCCCACGTGCTTCAATGAGGCCGCGGCGCATGGCCGCGGAAAACTGCAGCGCCGCGTCGATAGCGCGTTGCGCCTGCTCGCTTCAATGAGGCCGCGGCGCATGGCCGCGGAAAACGCTTCTGGCGGCGGCTTCACGGCCGCGGCCGGGGCCGGCTTCAATGAGGCCGCGGCGCATGGCCGCGGAAAACCCGGACGCCCACGCCCACGGCCGGCCCGGACGCCCGCGCTTCAATGAGGCCGCGGCGCATGGCCGCGGAAAACGACGTTCGCCTTCACGCGATCCAGCACCACCTTGTGAAGCCGGCTGCCGGCCCGGGCCGGGAGCTCGGGCCGTGGGCGTTTTCCGCGGCCATGCGCCGCGGCCTCATTGAAGCGCCTTGCGCGCGCGTTCGGTCGCCCGCCGCGCCAGCGTTTTCCGCGGCCATGCGCCGCGGCCTCATTGAAGCCCCGGACCCGCCGCGCGCGTTCTGGCGCGTTCTGGGTTTTCCGCGGCCATGCGCCGCGGCCTCATTGAAGCATCGCGGGCTCGGCTCGTGGCCTGTGGTCACGCTGTCGTTTTCCGCGGCCATGCGCCGCGGCCTCATTGAAGCAGACGGATCGGGTGTCTCGCCGGCAATGTCTGAAGTTTTCCGCGGCCATGCGCCGCGGCCTCATTGAAGCATCGCGGGCTCGGCTCGTGGCCTGTGGTCACGCTGTCGTTTTCCGCGGCCATGCGCCGCGGCCTCATTGAAGCCCCGGACCCGCCGCGCGCGTTCTGGCGCGTTCTGGGTTTTCCGCGGCCATGCGCCGCGGCCT